>OZ271841.1:3630000-5762347 GCA_965601755.1 Cyclobacteriaceae bacterium | reverse complement strand
ATGAACCAGGCATTCTTGCTAAGATCAACCACACGCTGGCAGAAAACAATCTGAACATTGTCGGGCAGTATTTGAAAACCAATGAAAAGATCGGTTATGTAATCACAGATATTAATAAAGATTATGAGCAAGAGGTGATTAAAAGTCTGAAAGACATTAAAGGAACAATTAGGTTTAGAGTGCTTTACTAAGGAGAAATCGCCAGAAAAAGATACCTTTAGCTAGCGTAGATTCTTCTCAAAAGCCTAAAACCAATTGCTCCCTTATGCGTGAAACTACTGCACCGGAATGGAGGTATATCAAGAACCCAGAGGATCTTGATAAGCTGATTGAACTCAGCCGTCAGACTCCGGTGATAGTGTTTAGATACAACGCTGACAGAACCAAGGACCATGTACTAAAGAGAGCACTTGATAAGGAATGGGAAATAAGCGAGGCCATTCCCTCCTATCTGCTGGATGACAGTTTGGCACCAGATGTCCCTGAGAATGTGTGTGGGAGGCTTGAAGTGGAAAACACTTCGCCAATTATTTTACTGGTAATAGAAGGGGAAGTAATCTATGAGGAGTACGAGGAAATTACAGCTAAAAAGATTCACCTGGCAACCAAGATCGTTAAGCGAACTTTCAAATGGCTGGAATCACGCAAACAAAAAAAGCCCCCGGGTAAACCGAAAGCTTAAGAAGCCCTATGAGCATTGTTTAAACCTCCTTTGTCCCAGGATTTGAGCTGTGTCAGCGCAGATCAACTATCCACTGTTATCCTAAATTCACCGGAGCGAAATATGAGGTCCCGATACCAAAACCAGGATGAGGTCCAGTTTTACTACATCACAAACTCGGCTATGTTCTAATGTTAGGTTTAAAACATTTGCGTGCTCATAAAGCTGATATAAATTTATTGCTTATTACTTAGAAATATAACATGTCAAATAAAATATTCTTCACTCCCGGGCCCACTCAGCTCTTTTATACTTATCAGGACCATTTCAGGGAAGCCATCAAGCAAGATGTAGGTTCCATCTCACATCGCAGCAAACAGTTTATGCACCTATTTCAGGAAACTCGTGAAAACCTGCATAGCCTTCTTGAGCTGACCGATGATCACAACATCTACTTTACCGCGTCAGCCAATGAAATCTGGGAGCGAATGATCCAAAGCCTGGTGATAAGCAGGTCTCATCATTTTACGAATGGTGCTTTTGCTAAAAAATTCTATGACTTCGCCCTACAGTACCAAAAGTCACCAACTAAAACTGAAGCAGATAATGGCCAGGTCTATGCATCTTTGGATGTACCCACCGATGCGGAGCTTGTGGGTATTACCTTGAATGAGACAAGCAATGGATACATGTTTCCTGCAGACGATATCTATCAAATCAAGAAAGATAATCCGGAATGCTTACTTGCCCTGGATGGTGTAAGTGCACTTCCTGCCATTCCCATAGATTTCAATTACATTGATACAGCTTATTTTTCTGTTCAAAAGTGCTTTGGAATGTCTGCTGGACTGGGGGTGTGGATTGCCAACAAAAAATGTTTAGAGAAAACAGCGAAAATGGAAGCTGATGGGGTTGTCACCGGCAGCTACCACCGTCTCAGCTCCTTTGAAAAATACGGAAAAAAGAACCAGACCCCTGAAACTCCCAATGCCTTGTCTATTTTTATTTTGGGCAAAATTGCCGAGGACATGTTAAGAAGAGGAGTATCCTTTGTGAGAAATGAAACGGTTTATAAATCCGCCATTTTATATCAAACAGCTTCTGAAATAAGTATAATGCAACCTTTTATTCAGGATAAAAAATACCAGTCAAAGACAGTCATGGTTTGCGATGTGCAAGACGGAAGCGAGCAAATGATTGAAGTCTGCAAGAAAAAAGGATGGGTACTTGGGTCAGGGTATAGTGAACAAAAACAAGCTCAGGTGAGAATTGCTAACTTTCCTATGCATTCCAAAGAGCAGGTGGAACAACTTTGTGATTTTTTGGTCAGGGAATTTAAATGAGGTATCTAACAACTAAATAAATAAAACGCCATTAATTTTGGCCCCGGAAAAAAAAGATGATTTCTATTCTTACTAATAACGACTCCTACCCCAATATCCATGTATAAGTTTAGCAAAATTCTCGTCGGCCTTGATTTATCGGAACATGACAAGGATCTGATGCAGGCAGCGTCAAAAATCAGTGGTTTATCTGGTTCAAAAGAAGTCTATTTCATCAACGTCATAAGAGATTTTAATATCCCGGATAAACTCAAAAAAGAATTTCCGGACCTAATTGACAAGGCCATTGAAGAGCGTAAGAAGTCAATTGAAGATCAAGTAAATAAGTTTTTTAAATACGAAGATGCCCAGGTGGTGGTTAAGGTCCTCATTGAGCAGGGACCCGTAACAAAATCATTCATGAAGCTTATCAATCAGTACAAAATCGATCTGATTGTGCTGGGTAAGAAGAATGAAAAAGATGCCGGTGGTGTGCTTGTGAGCCGAATAGCACGCAGAGCCGGATGCTCTCTCTTAATGCTTCCTAAAGCTTCACTTTCATTCAATACCATTCACGTACCTACAGACTTCTCAAACTACTCAAAAAGTGCACTTGAGAAGGCTACCACACTTGCACGTCGATCAAAAGAGCCATCAAAACTGATCATTCAGCATGTATATCAAGTACCTGTAGGGTATCATTATACCGGTAAAAGCTTCAAGGAGTTTGCCCTGATCATGAAGGAAAACGCAAAAACTGAATTCAAGCGATTTGTGGCCAAGGTAAAAACAGATGGGGTGAACATCGAAGAGATGTATACCATTGATAAAAATGAAGACGTGATCAGTGTAATCTATTCTACTGCCAAGAAGATAAAAGCTGACCTTATCATCATTGGGGCTAAAGGAAAGACTGCAACAGCAGCGATGTTTATCGGAAGTAAGGCAGAAAAGCTGGTAAGTCTGAACACTGATATTCCAGTACTGGTGGTGAGGCCCAAAGGAAAAGTAGCCGGGTTCATTGAATCCCTGCAGGAGATTTAACTTCTTATTTTATCCAAAAGCAGGTTTAATTGGGCACATTCGTCTTCCGAAAGTGAACATAGATCACTCTCCAGCTTATCCAGCCTGGTGTCTATCTTGCTAAGAAGATCCAGGCCAGCATCAGAGATGAGCACATCGACAGCCCGTCGGTCATTGGAGCACTGCTTTCTAATCACAAGTTTCTTTGCCTCCAGCTTATCAACTATCCGGCTGGCATTAGAACTTTTGTCCAACATCCTGTCTATCAACAAATTGACAGTAGCTGGTTTTGGATGCTGCCCTCTGAGAATTCTTAAAACATTATACTGAGGCATCGTCAGGCCATATTCTTTAAACAGTCCGATTTGCCTTTGGTTAAGCCATGAATTGGTATAAACAATATTTATTATCGCCTTACTGAATTCATTCTTAAATTTTTCTTGCTTTATATCTTCGCTGATGCCCATATCTACAATTACATTTACTGTAACAACATCTAAATTAAAGAAATTCAAATAATCTAAAATTTTTTAAATCGATTTTAAACTTTTTATCTTTTTTACAATCCAATGGGAGTAAACACCTGATAGCTTCTTGGAAGAGGATTTTATTATATCAAAAATTACCAGCGAGGAAACCAGAAACTATGGTTTTAATCTACTCCTGAAGGAATACCAGGACCGGATCTACTGGCACATTCGAAAAATGGTGATCAGGCACGAGGATTCCAATGACCTCACCCAGGAAGTATTTATCAAGGTCTGGAATAACCTGGACAAGTTCAGGGGAGATTCCAGTCTTTTCACATGGATCTATCGAATAGCTACCAATGAATGCCTTAACTTTTTGAATAAAAAGAAAAAAAGGTTTTTTGTGAAGATCCATGATGTGTCTGAAGAATTGTCCAGGGAACTCTCAGTTGAGAATTACCTAATTGAAGGAGATGAGATTGAGCTGAAACTACAAAAGGCCTTACTGAAGTTACCAGACAAACAGCGACTTGTATTTAACATGAAATATTTTGACGACATGAAGTTTGATGAGATCGCAGCAATCACAAAAACAAGTGTAGGTGCATTAAAGGCCAGCTACCACCATGCCGTAAAAAAGATTGAAGAAACTTTGAGTACAGATTAAACCTTTTTAAGGAAAAGATATCTAAGATACAAATGAGCAAAATTGATATACATAAGAACAAGATCAAGGCACCATTCAAGGCGCCTGATGCGTATTTTGAAGAGCTCACCAGCAATATACAGGAACGCATCTCAGTGCCAACCACGGACCTCCGTCCTTCCTTTCAATGGAAATGGGCAATGGCTCCGGCGCTGGTATTGATTGTGGCCCTGGCGTTTTATTTCTATCCTTCCGGATCAGAAGTGAGCATCGACCAGATGCTGGCTGATGTGACGGATGATCAGATAGAAGCTTATCTTGAACTGAGCGATGTTTCTGAGTATGAGCTCGCCCAATTTATAGATGATGCCGAAGGACTGATGGAAACCAATGATTTTCTGGAAGGAATTGATTTGGAAGAAGAAGATATTGAGAATTTTATCATTGATTTAGAAGAGTTAGAACAAAGTATTGGATCATAAAAGATGACCAAAAAACTAAATAAGGCAACCATGAAAAAGATCATCACACTACTCCTGCTTTTACTGGCTATCAGGGCTTTCCCCCAGAGCCAGGAAGTTTTGGATAAGATTGAATCGGCAAAAATCGCCTTGATTACACAAAGACTTGATCTTTCGCCAGAGCAGGCAGAAAGGTTTTGGCCGATATATAGGGAATACTCAGAAAAACAGCGGGAGATCCACCAGGACTTTCAGCAGCTGAAAAGAAACTACCGACCTAACACGGCAACGGAGGAAGAAAGCAAAGCATTGATCGACAGAGGATTGGAAATCAAAGAGCAGATGATCTCCCTGGATAAACAATACAGTGAACGAATGCTTAATGTGATCAACAACAGACAGCTGCTCCAACTACGTGAAGCTGAAAACGATTTTCGTCAGCAGCTCATGCGTAGACTGAAAGAGCAAAGGGAAAGACAAAGAGACCAATTTAGAGACCGACCATTAAATGATGAAATAAGACAACAGAGGCAGCAGCAGCGCGGTAACTAAGCCTTTTATTAACTTAATCACCTGATGAGATTTGCATATCACATATGCTTAATGTTCCTATTTACACTTCCTTGGACACTCAGAGCCCAGGAAAACTCCTATGCAGATCAACTTGAAGCGTTGATCGCCGAGATGGACTCTCTATCCATATTTAACTTGTTGGATAGCACATTAAACGCTGGCTATGCCCCAAAATCCGAGTTAAATATTCGGGCTGCCTATAGCAGCAATGTAGCTGTTGCCGGTCGCAACTATGGTATCAATCAGCATGGGTTGTCTCCTGGAATAAGTTTTTATCATAAGTCCGGCCTGTTTGCCGATGTCACTGGCTACTGGAACTCTGCTTATGAGCCCGCTTACAGTTTCACCATGATCTCGGCCGGCTATTTCGGGTACAAAGGCAATTTCACTTTCGTTCCTTCCTATGAAAGATGGATCTACAACATGGATGAGACTGCTACTTTATTCAACAATTTGAGTCTGTCCATGAGTCAAAAGATCAAATTTGTAAGTTTGGGGGTCGACTATAGCTTCATGTTTGGGGCAGAGACTGCCCATCGGCTGATTCCTTCTACCAGCGGATACTTCTCCATCAAGGATGTTTGGTTTTTTGATGCCCTTACATTCATGCCCACAGTGAGCTTGCTTTTTGGTAATGACGAAATCACCACCCAGAGATTTACCGAATCGGATGTGTTCAGAGCAAGAATTGAAGACCTGTATCCCATTTCTCAGTTAGCTGAAGAAGCGCAAAGGAGAATATTGAGGGAATTACTGGCCAGTGGTAAGATCAGCAATAAGATTGCATTAGCGCTCTACCGAAACCTTAACAAGCATGGGTCTATCCTCAGCCCAGAACTTATAGACAGATATGAGGCCAGGCAAGTAGAAAATGCCTTCGGCTTGATGAACCTCAATTTCAGCCTACCTATTTTCTTTACCATAGATCAGTTTAACATTGCCCTGACCTATTCCTACAACATCCCTTATTCGCTTCCTGGTGAAGCTATTTCCTTTGATCCGGTGAGCTATATCAGCACTTCCGTTACCTACCGAATTCCACTTAAAAATTAAGTTTTTTAATAAACTTGAAACTGTTTGATATTAAACCATTGGAAGACCCTATCTTTGTATCCCGTAACAAAACAAAGCAACTCGTCTTTTCATGTCAAAGGCCAAATATATTTTCGTTACGGGGGGTGTAGCTTCATCACTTGGGAAAGGTATCATTTCATCTTCTTTAGGAAAACTACTTCAGGCTAGAGGTCTCCGTGTAACTATTCAAAAATTCGATCCCTATATCAACATTGATCCGGGAACACTCAATCCATATGAACATGGCGAATGCTATGTAACAGACGATGGTGCTGAGACTGACTTGGACCTGGGACATTACGAACGTTTTCTCAATATTTCTACCTCCCAGGACAACAACGTCACTACAGGAAGAATCTATTACAATGTCATCCAGGCTGAACGGGAAGGTAAGTTTTTGGGGAAAACTGTGCAGGTAGTGCCTCATATCACCGATGAGATCAAAAACAACATCTTTAAGCTGGGGAATACCGGTGAATATGATATTGTGATCACTGAGATTGGAGGTTGTGTCGGAGATATAGAATCCCTACCATTTATTGAAGCTGTAAGGCAGGCAAAGCTGGAAGTTGGTCCCAGCAGGTGTATCTCTATCCATTTGACGCTTGTCCCCTACCTCAAAACTGCCGGGGAGCTAAAGACCAAGCCAACCCAACACTCTGTAAAAGAACTTCAGGAAGCGGGTATCCAGCCCGATATCCTGGTATGCCGATCAGAGCATCCAGTTACACTAGATATCAGAAAGAAACTAGCGTTGTTTTGCAACGTACCTTATAACTCAGTGATTGAAGCATTGGACGCAGAAACCATCTACGATGTGCCGATCCTGATGCGTAAAGAGAAGCTTGACGAGCGGGTGCTGGCCAAGTTCAAAATGAGCTATAAAAAGCAGCCGAAGATTGATCAGTGGAAGGAGTTTTTAGGCAGGCTGAAAAACCCAACATCTGAGGTGCATATTGGATTGGTAGGAAAATATGTAGAGCTGAAAGATGCTTATAAATCTATTGCCGAATCATTTACACACGCAGGTGCTGAAAATGAGTGCCATGTAAACGTGCACTGGATCCACGCAGAAGATCTTGATAGCAAAAACGTTCATAAAATGCTGGATCACCTGGATGGGATTTTGGTCGCACCAGGTTTTGGTGAGCGCGGAATTGATGGAAAACTCGAAGCTGTCAGGTACGCTCGTGAAAATAAAATTCCATTCCTGGGCATTTGCCTGGGATTACAATGTGCAGTGATAGAATTTGCACGTAATGTGTTGAAACTCAAGGGTGCGAATAGTACCGAAATGGACCCTAAAAGCAAACATCCCGTTATAGACATCATGGAGGATCAAAAAAATCTGAAAGAAATGGGCGGTACTATGCGTTTAGGGGCTTATGATTGCACCATAAAAAAAGGGACTAAGGCTTCTCATATCTATAGTCATGCGAAAATCTCAGAGAGACATCGTCACAGATACGAATTTAACGGGAAGTACCTACAGGCTTTTGAAGAAGCAGGAATGATAGCATCAGGAACAAATCCGGATACAAACCTTGTTGAAATTATGGAGATTCCTAATCATCCGTGGTTTGTGGGAACACAATTCCACCCTGAGCTAAAATCCACAGTTGATAATCCACATCCTCTTTTTGTGAGATTTATCAAGGCGGCAATCGTCAACAAAAAAGACACTGAATAGATTCAAATAAAAATAATGGATAGAAGTCAAATAATAGGGCTAGTGCTGATGCTGGTATTTATTACCGTATACTTTCAGTTTTTTGCACCAGAACCACCGGAAGAACAACCAACAACACAAAATCAGGAAACAGTACAATCACCAGCAAGTGAATCTACAATTACTGAAAATGCATCCAGTCAGGTATCTACCTTAACAGATAGTGCCAGGAATCAGCTGAATGAGATGAAATTTGGTTTGTTTTCACCGTTTGCCGAGGGGACAGAGCAGCTCACAACCATTGAAAATGAGCAGGTAAAAATCTCTTTTAGCAACAAAGGTGGATCAGTAAAAAAGGTAATTCTTAAGGAATTCAAGGATTTTGAAGATCAGGAACTTCTATTGATCAACTCAAAGACCAATCAAAACCTGGTTCTGGATCACCTATCACGAAAAGTAAATCTTTCTGAGATCTTTTTTACAGCCAGCCAAAGCAGTAAAAGTGATACAACCATCATCACCTACAAAGTAGATCTTGGTGAAAACAGATCTATTGCCTATCGATACTCGATCCCGAAGGAAGGATATGAGATTGGTTTTAAAGTACTGACTTCTGGCCTAAATGGTATCATTGGCAATGAAGTTGCTTACGAGTGGAACCAGGACATGAAGCGGATGGAGTTGAACCTGGAAGATGCCAGAAACAAGTCTACTGTTAGGTATAGGTTGAACAACGGGGATGTGGATTACCTGAGTATCTCAGTTGATGCTAATGAGCAGGAACAAATTGCTGATCCTGTTGATTGGATTTCTTTCAACCAAAAATTCTTTAGCTCCGCAATTATCCTGGATAAGCCAGTCAATGGAGCTTCGGTAGCGACGATTGCTACCCCAAATGATTCTTCACTTGTGAAGAAAGGCACCATGAAATTCTTCGTGCCTTTTGAACAGCTGATCAGCAATCAATTTGAGGCAACATACTATTTCGGCCCAAACAATTACAGTATCCTGAAAAAGGTAGCTCCCGATTTTGAGGAGAATGTGGAGCTGGGTTGGAGCATCCTGGCGTGGATCAACAAATTCGCCATTATTCCGATCTTCCATTTCCTCGAAAATTACATCAGCAATTACGGGATTATTATCATTATCATGGTAATCCTGATCAGGATTGTGCTTGCACCATTGACCTACAAGTCACACATGGGAATGGCCAAGATGCGGGTGATGAAACCAGAGCTTGACGAGATCAAGGAAAAACACGGTGGAGACATGCAGAAGGCTCAGCAGGAGCAAATGGCACTTTACCAGAAAGTAGGTATCAATCCATTGAGTGGTTGTATACCGATGCTACTGCAGATGCCAATCCTCTTCGCGATGTTCTACTTCTTTCCGAATTCTATTGAGCTTAGGCAAAAGAGTTTCCTGTGGGCTCATGACCTGTCTACATATGATAGCATTCTGGATCTGCCATTTACAATTCCTTTCTATGGAGACCATGTGAGTTTGTTCACACTATTGATGACACTTTCAACGATCCTTTACACCTGGTCAAACAGTCAGGTAACGACCATTCAGGGACCTATGAAAACGCTTCAGTATATCATGCCGGTCATGTTTCTGTTCTTCCTCAACAGCTATTCTTCTGGTCTTACTTTCTACTATTTTGTTTCAAACATCGTGTCTTTCGGACAGATCGCTTTGTTCAGAAAGTTTATTGATGAAGACAAGATCAAGAATGCACTTGAAGAGAACAAGAAGAAGAATGCGAACAAGAAAAAATCTAAGTTTCAGCAGAGACTGGAAGAAGCGATGAAAGCAAATGAGAACGCCAAGAAAAAATCAAAAAAATAAAATTTAATAAAGTTTTTCTTGAGTGATCAATCGCTAACTCTTTGATTTCTAGCTGACTAAAAATTCTCGTAATGGGATTATAAATTTTAGGGTCTTTTTCTTCTCATGATCTTAAATATATTTGTGTCCATTTCTTTAATTTTTTTTAATCACAAACGATGGGTAAAGTCATAGCGATAGCAAATCAAAAAGGCGGTGTTGGTAAAACAACGACAGCCATCAACCTGGCAGCCAGTCTGGCAGCTTTGGAACTTAAAACTTTGATCGTGGATGCAGATCCACAGGCCAATGCAACATCGGGGGTGGGACAAAACCCTAAAGAGATTGAAAATAGTATCTATGAGTGCATGGTTGACCAAGTAGAACCCCGGTCCTGTATCATGAAGACCGAGATTAAATACCTGGATCTTCTTCCCTCCCACATCGACCTTGTAGGTGCTGAAGTGGAAATGGTAAGCATTTCTAAACGGGAAGAGAAGATGAAAGAGGCATTGCAGACAGTGCGTGACGACTATGATTTCATCATCATTGATTGCTCACCCTCATTGGGTCTCATCACTGTAAATGCGCTGACAGCTGCAGACTCTGTGATCGTACCTGTGCAATGCGAGTATTTCGCCCTGGAAGGACTGGGCAAGCTCTTAAATACCATTAAGATTATTCAAAACAGGCTCAATCCAAATCTGGAAATAGAAGGCATCTTATTAACGATGTACGATACCCGGTTGAATCTCAGCAATCAGGTGGTTGAAGAAGTTCAGCTGCACTTCAAATCCATGGTTTTCAAAACTTTAATCCCAAGAAATATTAAACTTAGCGAATCTCCATCCTTTGGATTGCCTGCCATCACACATGATGCGGAGAGCAAAGGAGCTTTGTCCTATCTAAACCTGGCCAAGGAGATTCTGCAACGCAACGAAGTAAAAGCTGCATAAATGGCAGACAGCAAATTGAAAAAGAGAAGCGGATTAGGAAAAGGATTAGGTGCTCTTTTAGAGAATTCAGATGAAAAGGAAACCCTGTCGGGGTCTGGAGCCACCATACAAGGAGCCATTGACGAGATCAACGTAGATGATATAGCAGTCAACCCCTTCCAGCCAAGAACAGACTTTAATGAAGAAGCTTTGAATGAGCTCGCTGAATCTATCAAGATTCAGGGTATCATTCAACCTATTACCGTAAGGGCTTTAAGCCAGAATGAATTTCAGCTTATCTCCGGTGAAAGGAGATTGCAAGCCTCAAAAAGAGCCGGACTCAAAACAATCCCTGCTTATATCCGGGTAGCCAACGACCAGCAGATGCTGGAGATGGCCCTGATCGAAAATATCCAGCGGGAAAACCTCAATGCCATCGAGGTAGCCCTCTCCTATCAAAGATTAATAAGTGAATGTAGCCTGAGTCAGGAAGAGCTTGCCACCAATGTTGGCAAAAACCGAACTACAGTTACCAACTACCTCAGGTTACTCAAACTTCCACCGGACATCCAGGTAGCTTTAAGGGATGGTCTGATCAGCATGGGGCATGCAAGAGCCATCATCAACATTGAAAACGTAGATAAGCAATTAGATCTCTTCAAACGCATCATTAAGGATCAGCTTTCCGTAAGAAAGGTGGAACAACTCGTCAGGGCAGGATTGCAATCAAGTCCGGCAAAAAATACTACTGCAAATGACAGCGACGTTTCTAATGAAATAAATAAGTTGCAAACCAAATTGGTCTCACACTTTGGAACGAAAGTCAGCGTCAAGGCCAATAAAGAAAACAAAGGTGAAATTAAGATCCCGTTTACATCTGCTGATGACCTTAACCGAATCCTTGAGATACTCGATCTTTAAGGTCTCCGCATCAGTTTTTCTTTTTTTCTTATCCTTTTTCTCTGTTCAGGCTCAATCTTCCACCATCATTGATTCGGATTCTCTTTTCCTTTCAGCCAACAAAGAGGGAGCTTCCTTTCAATCAGTATCTACGCTGGACCCCAACAGGGCCGCTTTATTTTCAGCGATCCTCCCCGGATTGGGTCAGGCTTACAATGGTCAGTACTGGAAGATTCCACTGATCTATGCTGGTGGGATCATCATTGGTCACTACATCGACTATAATCACAGGATTTACAGTGAATTTCAAAACGCACTTCTTGCAGATGCAGACGATGACCCTTTTACTGTAAACCCTTACGCTGAATTTGGTCAAACAGCACTCATCAGAAACAGGGATGCTTTCCGCAGAAACAGGGATTACCTGATGATCATTGGTGTTGGTTATTACCTTATCAATATCGTAGAAGCACATGTGTCCGCACACCTTCATGAATTTGATGTGAATGACAATCTTTCTATGAATATTTCACCGGCTATTCAGCCAACTGCCTTATTTTCGCAAGCAATTGGAATAAGAATATCCCTAAATCTGAAGTAAATGAAGATTGCTATTGTAGGTTATGGTAAGATGGGAAAAGCCATCGAACAACTGGCATTGGAAGCAAAGCATTCGGTTTCTATAATCATCGATGCTGACAATGCCACTGACCTGGATAAAATTACTCCTGAAAATACTGATGTCGCCATTGAGTTTTCTCAACCGGAAACTGCTTTTAGCAATATCACTACATTACTGAGTAAAGGTGTGAAAATGGTCGCTGGTACTACTGGCTGGCTGGACAGATATGACCAGGTCATTGATCTTTGTGACAAGAAAGGCGGCACATTTCTATACGCCTCCAATTTTAGTCTCGGAGTGAATCTCTTTTTTAAGCTCAACGAATGGTTGGCAAACGAAATGAATAATCTGCAGGGTTTCAAAGCTTCGATGGAAGAGATTCATCACCTGCAAAAGAAAGATGCACCGAGTGGCACGGCTATTACTACTGCAGAAAGGATCATCAGCAAGAATAAGAATTATAGTTCCTGGGTAAATGAGCCCTCCGATGCAAAAGGAGTGCTACCCATTATTTCACTTCGTGAAGAAAATGTCCCTGGGACACACACCGTCACCTACAGTTCTCCGTTAGAAACCATTGAAATAAAACATACTGCACACGACCGAAAGGTATTTGCCCAGGGTGTTGTGAGAGTGGCCGAATGGGTTGCAGGAAGAAAGGGTGTATTAACGATATCAGACTTTTTAAATAGCAAATAAATGTATTTTAACGACTTTAGTTTAGCTTCATTTCTAATCATTGTCCTTGGTTGGTACATCTTACAAGCCATTGCTTATTACAAGTTCTTTGAAAAAGCTGATAAACCAGGCTGGATCGGATTTGTTCCACTTTACAATTACATTGTGCACCTTGACATCGTTGGAAGACCACGATGGTGGCTAGCCCTGTTGTTCGTTCCCGTTGTCAATTTTTTCATTGCCCTCACGATTCACCTGGACCTGCTCAAGTCCTTTGGCAGATACTCCTATTTTGATCAGGCAGTAGGTGTAGCCTTTGCCCCTTTTTACATGCTCTATATTGCTTTCGCTAATACCCGATATTTGGGGAAGGCAACGGAAATGCCCAAAAAAGTAAGAACAATTGGTCAGGAGTGGTTTGAAGCTATCGTCTTTGCTGTTTTCGCAGCCACTTTTATCCGGTGGGTATTTATGGAAGCTTACGTGATCCCTACCCCATCCATGGAAAGGTCTTTGCTTGTTGGTGACTTTCTTTTTGTAAGCAAAATAAACTATGGCCCGAGGACACCAAAGACTCCCCTACAAATTCCATTGACACATGCAAAGATCTGGGGAACCGATGCTCAGTCATATGTAAATTGGTTTGAACTTCCACAATTAAGACTTCCTTCGCTAGACAAAGTGCGTAGGAACGATGTGGTGGTGTTCAATTATCCACCCGAGTTTGAGCATCCTAAGGATCTTAGGACCCATTATATCAAGCGATGTGTGGCCATCCCCGGTGATGTACTTGAGATAAAAAATGGTCAAGTTTACATCGATGGTATAGTTCAGGAAGACCCGGACCTCATGCAGTTCAAGTATTTTATTGAAACTGATCAGGTCATCAGAGACAGGATCTTCAGAGATTATAACATCTGGGAGTTTCGCCCATTTGCCACCTCAGCAGATTCCAGAGGATACATTGTTATGACGACAGGCGAAGTTGCCAAAGAACTTGAAAAGCTGGATTTCATCAAAAGTGTGGAGCCAATCTTTGCTGAAGAAGAATTTGTGGAATCCAGGATATTTCCAGATGCTAGGTATTATCCATGGAATGCAGACTTTTACGGACCCCTTGAGATCCCGGGTGTTGGCACAACTATCGACATCACTGAGGAGACCCTGGCTAAATACGGATCTACGATCGAAGACTACGAAGAGCTTGATGATGTAGAGATTAAGGACAACCAATTGCTCATCGATGGAGCCCCGGTAAATCAATACACCTTCAAAAAAGATTATTACTTCATGATGGGCGACAACAGACATAACTCTGAAGATTCCCGGTATTGGGGATTTGTGCCTGCAGACTTCGTGGTTGGCGAGGCCTCATTTATCTGGATGTCATTCGACGACAGTGGCTCATTCTTTAGTAAGATCAGGTGGGGTAGGCTCTTTAACGGGATAGACTAAGCCTAACCTACCAATTGATAGGTTCCTTACCAGTGCTTACCAGATAGTCGTTGGTTCTAGAGAAGGGTTTACTACCAAAAAAACCTCTGTCAGCTGAGAATGGTGAAGGATGAGGCGACTTAATCACAAGGTTTTTATCAGTTGGGATCACTTCTCCTTTTCTTTGTGCATAGGCACCCCAAAGGATATATACGATCTCGCTTTTCAACGTTGTGATCTTTCTGATAACCGAGTCAGTGAAGTCCTCCCACCCTTTGTTTTGATGTGAACCTGCTTCCCTGGCTCGAACTGTTAATGTGGCGTTGAGCAGCAATACTCCCTGGCTGGCCCATCGTTCCAAATTGCCATGAGGTGGAAATTCTTTCCCCATGTCAGCTCGCAATTCCTTAAAAATATTGACCAGAGAAGGAGGCATTTTGATTTGTTCGCTCACCGAAAAGCACAATCCATTTGCCTGGCCTGGTCCATGATAGGGATCCTGCCCTATAATCACCACCTTCACCTGATCTATCGGACATAGATCAAAGGCTCTAAATATCTGATTCCCTGGAGGATAGACAGTTTTTTCCTGATATTCTTTCTTAACAAAACTGACAAGATCCGCGAAATACGGTTGCTCAAACTCATTTTGCAGTTCAGTATGCCAGCCTGGTTCTATTTTTACATTCATCCTATTCATCGAATTTTTTTTCGATCGTGGCAAATTAAAAAAATAATTGGCTTAATTTTCTGGCTTTAGAAAATGATGATAACTGAGATTACAAAAGGCATACAGGTAACTGTGCAGGTGGAATTCCAGCCGGAATACTCCAACCCTGTCCAGAATCATTTTGTATTTACCTATCAGATCACCATCGAGAATAAAAGCGACAAGACCATCCAGCTGATTTCAAGGCATTGGGAAATTGATGACATTACATTCCCTAAGCGTGAAGTGGAAGGTGAAGGCGTGGTCGGAAAGCAACCTATCCTCGAACCAGGTCAGGCACACCAATATGTTTCAGGATGCAACCTTAAGTCGGGTATTGGCAAAATGCAGGGATACTACATCATGGAACACCTGGTAAGCGGAAGACAGTTTCCCGTTAATATACCCGCTTTCGAAATGGTGGTACCATTCAAGCTGAATTAATCCTTGATCTTTTTCAGAATCTTTGAATATCTGCGATTCAGATGGCAGGCTAAAAATGCTCATGGCATCCACTCCCCTTTTGTGTTTGCCTTCTACAACAAAGTGCTACGTCGATATCGCAGGATCATTGAAGTAGAAGCTGAAATCAAAAAAAGGTACCTGAAGAATACAGACCAGTTCTTCTTTAAGGATCCTAAAACAGGAGATCAGATCAGCACTACATTGAGTGCGCTGGCTAAAAGAACCTGGAGCGGAAAGTCGTTCTCCTACTTTCTAATTAAGCTATGTGAATGGTTAGGTGCAAAATGTTTTCTGGAAACAGGCACTGCATTGGGAATTACGTTTTCGATGGTTTCTCATAGCAAAGGGCTACAAAGTATACATTCAATCGAAGGGTCAGATGTGCTGGCAGAGAAAGCCCGTCAGCTCAGTTTCACACCACATGAAGTAAAATCATCTATCATACAGGGGGAAGTAAAACAGGTTTTTAGGCAGGTCCTGGAAGATGTAATGCCAGACGTTGTATTTCTTGATGCAGACCATCGCTCCGAAACTATTCACTTCTATATGAGTGAACTCAAGAGATCCAAAAGTCCTGTAAAAGCCATTATCATCCACGATATTTACTGGTCAAGAGACATGAAATCCGCCTGGAAGAGAGTGGTCAATGATCCTGATTTTTCGTTAACAATCGACTGCTTTCATGCCGGCCTGGTGTTCCCACTACAAGAGATGGAAAAGCAACATTTTATTGTAAAATATTGATCTGAAAGCATCAATTATCATATTCTCACTCAAAAGGTTATTTTTGCCCGCAGAATAATCAAGGAGAATGGAAAACACATCTGAGAATAGCAAGTCAATTAATCCTTTTACCGGAGATCGAAAGAAAGTATTTTACTGGGTACTGGCAATCCTAACATTGATTCTGTGCTTTTTTATTTACTTAAGCATCAGACTTGGAAATGAAAATGAGAGGCAGGCCCAGGAACTTAGCAGCACCATTCTTCAACTTGATTCTATCTCGGGTGAGCTTGATCAGCGGATCCTGACCATCAAGGAGCTTGGTGGCGAAGTGGATACTCTTCTGAAGGTGAAAGCCGAACTTGAAGAAGAGAAAAAACAGCTTCTCACCTCTCAGAAGTATCAGCAATCCCTAATCACCACATTGCGAGGAAAAGTGGATGGCTACCAGGAACTTCTACTTATGAAGGATGCCGAAATCACCGAACTACGGGCTATGAACGATCAGTTGCTTTCTGAAAACAACGATCTCAAAGTGGAAAAACAGGAACTTAACCAGTCCATTCGTCAGATTAACCAGGAGAAGTCACAACTTCAGGAACAGGTTGCTTTTGCAGCGCGTCTCAAGGCGGAAGGATTGACAGTATATGCGGTGAATGAATCCGGCAGGGAGCGATCATCCGAATTCAGAAACCGGCATATCAATCAGTTGAAAATTACTTTCACAGTATCTGAGAACAAAGTAGCACCTATCGAGGGCAAGACTTTAAAAATCCGTGTTGTGGCTCCTGATGGCAATGTGTTGTTTGATGTGACCAAAGGTTCTGGCACTTTCCTTTTTGAGGGTCGTGAGATGTTTTTTACGCTTGAACAGGAAATCCTTTACGATAAAAAGAGCCAGCTGGTGACTTTATACTACGACAAAGGCAGCGAATTTGCTGAAGGCAACCACCAGGTGGAAGTATATACAGACGACTATCTTATGGGAACCGGTACCTTTATAGTAAAGTAATCTCCAAACTATTTTCCCAGTCATTGGCTGTTTAAGAATCTTTATCTAATTTTGCACTTCAAATTTTTTTGAAGAACAATTATAAAGATGAAAAAACAATACGAGACGGTATTCATTTTAACTCCCGTTTTGTCTGAGGCTCAGATGAAGGATGCTGTCCAAAAATTCAAAGGCATAATCACCGACGGTGGTGCTAAAATCATCAATGATGAGGACTGGGGACTGAAAAAACTTGCCTACCCTATCCAGCACAAGACCACAGGTTTTTACCACTTGTTTGAATTTGAGGCAGAGCCATCTTTAATCCAGAAGTTGGAGACAGAATACAGAAGGGATGAAAAGGTAATGAGATTTTTGACGACTGTACTTGACAAGCATGCGATTGTCTACAACGAGCGTCGAAGAAAAGGAGAATTCAACAAGCCAAAAGCTGAAAAAGAGGAGGTGACATCATGACATTGCAAAACGAACCCATTAACAGGGAACAGAAAAAAGATAAGTATTGCCGATTTAAGAAAAACGGCATCAAATACATTGACTACAAGGATGCTAACTTCCTTTTGAAGTTTGTCAATGAGCAAGGAAAATTATTGCCAAGACGTATCACCGGTACCAGCCTGAAATATCAAAGAAAGGTAGGACAAGCTGTGAAACGAGCACGTCACCTGGCACTTCTTCCATATGTTACAGATTCTTTAAAATAAGCGGATCATGGAAATCATATTAAAGGAAGATATCAAAGGATTGGGCTACAAAAACGATACAGTTAATGTAAAGCCCGGATACGGTAGAAATTATCTAATTCCTCAGGGATTGGCTATCATCGCTAACAAATCAAATAGCAAGATGATAGAAGAAAATATCCGTCAGGCAGCTCACAAAGCTGAAAAGCTTAAGAATGACGCTGAAGATCTAGCTAAGAAGATCGGTGCTGTTTCAGTAGAAATAAAAACCAAAGCTGGTGAAAGTGGTAAGATCTTTGGAGCTGTTACTGCACTGCAGGTAGCGGATGCCCTGAAAGACAAAGGTTTTGAGATTGACAGAAAGCGAATCAGCTTCAATGGCAACATCAAAGAGCTTGGTGAGCACACTGTCACATTAGATTTACACAAGGAAGTACATCATGAAATTACCGTGAATGTAGTTTCAGAATAAGTCACTGAAAATTTATTAGAAAACCCCGGCAAAACTTGTCGGGGTTTTTTTATTATATTTCTTAACATCTTGTTAATCATTCGTTAGCTTTTAGTTAATATACACTAGTGCTATTAAGAATAACTTTGCAATTTGAAATTGCCTTACAACAACGTCGCTCTCAATGAACTTTAACCTGTTTGACCTTCTTACATTATTTGGCTCATTAGGATTCTTCATCTACGGGATGAAGATTATGAGTGAAAGTATTCAACGAGTAGCAGGTTCCAGGATGAGGGAAATCCTCAGTTCTATGACCTCAAATAGATTCAAAGGGGTTCTTACGGGGTTTTTAATTACGGGTATCGTTCAGTCTTCTTCTGCCACTACTGTATTGGTGGTCAGTTTTGTAAATGCAGGCTTGCTATCACTCATAGAGGCTATAGGCGTAATTATGGGTGCCAATATTGGAACCACGGTCACTGCCTGGATCATTTCAATCATCGGGTTTAAAGTAAAGATATCTGCTTATGCATTACCCATCATTGCTATTGGATTCCCACTGATCTTTTTCAACAGGGAAAAACTAAAATCCTGGGGAGAAGTATTGATCGGATTTGCCCTGCTATTTCTTGGGCTGGAGTTTCTAAAGGACGCAGTTCCGGATCTGCAAGCAAATCCTGAAATCCTTGTCTTCCTTTCGAAATACACTGATTTAGGGTTTTTATCTACCCTGATATTTGTAATCATTGGAACGCTTATCACAGTGGTAGTGCAGTCTTCCAGTGCCTCCATGGCATTGACGCTTGTCATGGCCAATAATGGATGGATTCCTTTCGAATTAGCTGCAGCAATGGTTTTAGGTGAAAATATTGGGACGACAATTACCGCAAACCTGGCAGCGCTCATTGCCAATTATCATGCTAAGCGAGCAGCTTTGGCTCATTTTATCTTCAACGTCTTTGGTGTAATCTGGATTGTTATCCTCCTTCACCCGGTATTGCTATTGATTTCTTCATTTATGATCTCTATGGGTAATGGTGATCCTTTTGTAAATCCTGAAAGTATACCAATCTCACTATCGGTATTCCACACAGCCTTCAACGTAACCAACACCTTGCTGCTTGTCTGGTTTTGTCCATTCATTGCCAAGGTGGCCATCCGACTAATAAAGACCAGAGAAGATGATATCACTGAGTTGAAGTACATCAATGCTGGTATGTTGAGCACGGCGGAGCTATCCATCGAGCAGGCGAATAAAGAAATCGTGAGGTTTGCAGAGATGACTCAGGACATGTCGCAGCAATTCCGAAAATTGCTTGAAGCTACTAAGGCTAAAAAGCAGCGTAAATTAATGAAAAAGGTGATGAAATATGAGAATCTCACCGATACAATAGAAGACGAAATTTCAAAATATCTACTTCAAATTTCAGTTGATAAAAGTCTAAGTATTGAGGGTAGCGAGAAAGTAGCCATCCTCCTAAGCACATCCAATGAGCTGGAACGCATAGGTGACATTTTCTATCAGATGTCTAAGGACATTGACGCAAAAATGGAGAAAGGACTGGCGTTTACTGATAAGCAATTGTCGAACCTTTATTCAATGATGGAGCTGGTGGACCATGCGCTGGAAATAATGGTCAATAACATAAAAGAATTTCCAAGTGGAGGTGATTACGATGGCGCGCTGAAAGTAGAGAAGAAAATAAATACCCTCCGAGATAAGCTTCGAAAGGACCAGGTAAACGGCACCGACAAGAAAGCTTCCAATAAAATTACCAATAGCCTTTACAAAGATCTATATCATTTGTGCGAAAAGTTGGGAGATCACATCATTAGCATAAGCGAGGATATCGTCGTAGAAAAACAGAGTGGGACAAACGCACCGGTAAAGGAAACGCATTAAAATGACCCAGGGGAGTAATTCCATACACCTTTGGAGAAATGTGACCTTCATCCTATTCTCCATTATGCTGTTCTTACTTTCCATTAGCTGGTTAGGTTATGGATTTAGTAGAATCGGTAAGGAAGCAGCTGAGTCCATAATAATTGCAACCTCAAATCCATTTATCGGGCTGTTTATCGGTCTGCTTGCCACGGCTATTCTCCAAAGTAGTTCCACTACCACCTCATTGGCAGTCGCTGCTGTAGCGTCCGGATCACTTTCACTCGACCAGGCTGTACCCATAGTAATTGGAGCAAACGTTGGTACCACGATCACAAGTACCATCGTTTCTATGAGTTACATCACCTCTACTGGTGAATTCCGAAAAGCTGTTGCCGGGGGTACAATTCATGACTTTTTCAATATTCTCACGGTTATCATTCTTTTCCCGCTGGAATTAAAATATGGGATTCTGACTGACCTTAGTCACTATTTTATACAATTCACGCATGTAGATACAGGCAGTGAACGTCATTTCGATTTCTTTGGAATTGGGCATTTCATTGCAGCGGTAGGTGATACCCTGATCAACTGGATTGGTGCACTGGGTTTAATTATCGGATCATTTATTTTACTTTTCGGCACTGTAAAAGTGATCTCCCAGGTCTTGTCAAAAGAGCTAATTGGGAATGCCAGAAACAGGTTTGAAAACATATTTAATCTACCTCTCAGGTCCTTTGGATGGGGCCTGTTGCTAACCACCATCATCCAATCAAGTTCGGTCACTACTTCCCTCCTGGTGCCTCTTACCGCAACCGGAAAAATCAGGATCAACAACGCACTCAAATTTATCATTGGAGCCAATATCGGGACTACCATCACAGCCATCCTTGCCTCACTGTTCAAAAGTGAAGCAGCCGTCAGCCTGGCTTTTGTACATTTCTTCTTTAACCTGATCGGATCTTGTATTTTTCTTTTTGTTCCCTACGCATCCAGAATCCCTATAGCGCTTTCTCAATATTTGGGATACTTGTCTGAAAAGTATAGGATCGTAGGACTGATGTATGTTATCCTTACTTTCTTTGTATTCCCTTTTGCGCTCATATACTTTAGTAAATAGCCACTTTTTTCAACTAAAGGATTATTAGAAAACATTAAGGGCTTTAATCTATAACTTTGTGATACCTTTCACTTAAAGAGGCTTTCAACAGATGTTTGTACTCCCTTTTGAAATTGCTAAGCCCCCCATCAGTCTCTCCATTCGGGATCAGGTGGTGCTTTTAGGGTCCTGCTTTTCTGAAAACATTGGGCAAAAACTAGCTGATTATAAATTCAATGTACTTGTAAATCCTTTGGGGGTGATTTACAATCCTCTATCTATTTTTAATACCCTAAAGCAATCCATTAGCAAGCAGTTACACGAAGACAGAGCTATCGAAATAGATCAAATTTTTTATCATTGGGATGCCCACTCTGCTTTATTCGGTTCCTCTAAAGAAATTCTACTAGATAAATTAGCCAAACAATTTCACCAGACACATTCCTTCCTGTCAAAGGCCTCTACCCTGGTGTTGTCTCCGGGAACAAGCTGGGTTTACCGCCACCACTCCAATGATGCTATTGTGGCCAATTGTCATAAGGTGCCTCAAAAGGAATTCACAAGATCTTTGCTCAATGTGGATGAAATAATAAACGGGTACTTCGACATGATCAAAATGTTAAGGGCTGTGAACCCCAACTTAAATGTAATACTCACGGTGAGTCCTGTAAGGCACGTCCGGGATGGGTTAATTGAAAACAATCACAGTAAATCAATTCTTATCCAGGCTGTACAGGAGATTGTGAAAAAAGACACTAAAGCCTCCTATTTTCCATCCTACGAAATAATGATTGATGTCCTACGAGATTATCGTTTCTATAAGGAAGATATGATCCACCCTAATGATCAGGCCATTGATTATTTATGGAAGAAATTTATGTCAGGTTACTTTGATCAGAAAACACAGGACTTTGCGGAAGAATGGGAAAAACTCACAAAAGCATTAAAGCATCGACCCTTCCACGCTGAGTCGTCATCTCACCAGTCGTTTCTCAAAGCTACTGCGAAAAAGTTGCAGGCTTTATCCTCAACTGTGAATGTGGATGAGGAACTAAATTCCATTAAAAAACAATTGATAGTTTCATGAAACGATTGCTTATCATATCACTTGTCATCACTATAAGCTGTAAACCATCTATGAACCAGGAATCTACTCAACATACCAACGCTCTCATCAATGAGTCCAGCCCATACCTCCTACAACACGCGCACAATCCTGTAAACTGGTATCCCTGGGGAAAGGAAGCATTGGATAAGGCGAAGGCGGAAGACAAGCCAATCATTCTAAGCATCGGATATTCATCGTGTCATTGGTGTCACGTGATGGCGCATGAATCTTTCGAGAATGATACCATCGCTGATATCATGAACAAGCATTTTATCAACATCAAGCTTGACCGGGAAGAAAGACCAGACATTGATCAGATATATATGGATGCCGTACAGGCGATGGGGCTGCATGGCGGCTGGCCTCTCAATGTATTTCTGTTCCCTGATCAAAAACCTTTCTATGGGGGCACCTACTTCCCACCACAGAATTGGGTCAAACTTCTGGAGGCCATTTCCAAAGCCTATGAAAATGACAGGGACAAGCTGTATGAGTCAGCTATCAACTTTACCAAAGCATTGAATCAGGGCGAAGGAGAAGCCTATGGACTAGGAAATGATATTACCGCTTTGAGCAAGGTGGACATGGCCAGTACTTACGAAAAGTTAAAAAATACCTTTGACAAAGAATGGGGTGGTGTAAAGAAATCACCCAAGTTTCCCATGCCTGCCGTGTGGCAGTTTCTCTTGCATTACCATTATTACACCAAAGACGAGTCTGCCCTGAATCATCTGACCTTCACACTGGATAAGATAGCGATGGGGGGAATCTATGATCACATTGGAGGCGGATTTTCCAGGTATTCAGTAGACTCTGAGTGGCATGTCCCCCACTTTGAGAAGATGCTTTATGACAATGGTCAACTGTTAAGTCTGTATGCCAATGCCTATAAACTCACCGGAAATGTGCGATACTTACAGGTGATGCAGGAAACAGCCCAATGGCTGGAAAGAGAAATGCTGGAGGACAAGGGCGGGTTTTACGCGGGCATGGATGCTGATAGTGAAGGTGAGGAAGGAAAATACTATGTGTGGTCACAAGATGAAATCGATGCCCTCGCCGGAGATGATCAGGCTTTGATCTCCGAATACTATAACATCAGTAAATCTGGCAATTGGGAAGGGAAAAACGTCTTGAGGACACTAACACCATTGGATGCATTTTGTCAAAAAAATGGATTACAACAAGATCAATTTTCAGAAACGTTGTCCACATTTAAATCCACGGCACTGGCTGAAAGACAGAAGCGGATAAAACCGGGACTGGACACCAAAATTATTTCTGGTTGGAACGGACTGACCCTGACCGGCCTGCTGGATGCTTACCAGGCTACCAGTGATGAACATTTTCTAAAATTAGCTAAAAACAATGCACAGTTTCTATTGAAAGAGATGATCAATAAGGATGGATCCTTAAAGCGGACCTATGGATCTACCATTCCCGGCTTTCTGGAAGATTACAGTGCGATGATCCAGGCATTTGTTAAATATTATGAAACACTGTTTGACGAGCAATATCTCCAGGCGGCACGACAACTAGCTGATTACGCATTGGATCAGTTTTATGACCAGGATGAAAAACTATTCTATTTCACAGGTGATCAATCAGAAACGCTTATTGCCCGAAAAAAAGAAATTTTTGACAATGTAATTCCTTCCTCCAATTCAATTATGGCCGAAAACCTATTGAAGCTCGGTACACTTTTCGACGAGAAGTCTTACCAGGAAACAGCCCTTTTGATGTTTGAACAGGTTACTGGGCTGCTTTCCAATAACCCGGAATACCTCTCCAATTGGAACAAAGTTGCGCTAAACTATCTGGGTCAAAATGCCGAGGTTGTGATCATAGGCAACCAATTTGATGACTTTGGCGGTATCATCAGTCAGACTTTTATCCCTGATATGATATTGATGGGAGCAAAAGAGAATAGTGATTTGCCATTGTTTGAATATAAGTTTACTCAGGAAGGAAAGACCACGGTTTACGTCTGCTACAATAAGAGTTGCAAACAACCAGTGACTGATCCCGAGCTAGCAGTAAAACAATTACTTGGCAAATCAATATTTTCTAACTAAATATTTATATATTTAACTAAGAACAAATCAGCACAATGTGGAAAGCCTTAGAGTGGACAAAGAACGGATCCAGAGCATCCGGAATCTAGTCAGGGAGAACAAGTTGGACCCTGCCTCCCTGGAAAGTTTTATAAACAGCTATGAAGAATTGATAGAGTTGACCGAAGCATCTATTGAAATGATTGATCATTTGGTTCACAAACTTCATTCAAGTAAATCTGTTTAAACTTCCTTTTTATTGACAACTTGCTTCTGCTTAACTTAGGCATCCTTTGACTTTTGCAGAAGTAATACTACCCATTCCCTTACACAGGACCTTTACTTATGTCATCCCTGATAGTCTCGTGGGGCAGGCACAGGAAGGTTCCCGGGTCATCGTCCTTTTTGGAAGCAAAAAGATCATTACCGGGATTATTCATAGCATTCATCAAAATGAGCCTCAATCATTTGAGCCGAAGGAAGTAATTGATGTGTTGGATGAAACCCCGTCCATTACTACAGAGCAAATTGCTTTCTTTAATTGGATTAGCAGATATTATATGTGTGCTGTGGGTGAGGTTGTTCAAGCTGCCCTACCAGCCGGACTTAAGATTTCCAGTGAATCATTTCTTTCATTGAATGAGCACTTTGATCCGGAGACCGCTAACCTGACTGATAAGGAAGAGATCATCGTTCATCATCTCACCAATGGCGACCTCAAGATTCAGGATATCGGCAAGATTCTCAATATACAGTCTCCGCATCATCATGTAAAAAAGCTTGCCGACAAGCATGTAATACAGCTGTTTGAACAGCTCAATGACAAGTACACACCCAAGACAGAAAAACGAATCAGGCTTGTTCCGGATATACTCAAATCCGGTGAGTTGGATAATCTTGCAACGCAGCTGGAAAAGAAATCTAAACAATATGAAGTCCTGATGACCTATTTAGGTCAAACGCAGGTAGATGAAAATCCAAAGTTGAATGAGGCGGGGATCTCCAAAAAAGAGCTCACAAAAGCGGGAGACCTGAGCATTTCCAGCATCAAAACTTTGATTAAAAATGGTGTGTTGGAGGAATGGGATCAGCAGGTGTCCAGGGTGGACCTCGGAGACACTTCAAACAAAAAAGTACCTACCCTCTCTTCAGCCCAGGAAGCTGCCAAATCTAATATATTGAGTCTGTTTCAGGAGAAAGACACGGTCCTGCTGAAAGGGGTTACTGGTAGTGGAAAAACTGAAATCTACATTTCATTGATGCTGGATGTCATTTCCTCCGGAGGGACTGTTCTTTACCTGCTCCCTGAGATTGCCCTGACTACTCAGATCATCAAACGACTCGCAGCAGTATTTGGCAATGACTTTGGGGTATACCATTCCAAATATTCGGACAATGAACGCGTGGAGATTTACGAAAACGTTCTCCATCAGAAGTACTCGCTTGTTGTAGGTGTCAGAAGTGCGGTATTTCTTCCTTTCACCAATTTGTCCTTAGTGATCGTAGATGAAGAGCATGAAAACTCATACAAGCAATTTGACCCCGCCCCCAGGTATCATGCAAGAGATGCAGCCATCTATCTTGCCGGGATCTTCAGAGGAAAGACGTTGCTGGGCACCGCTACACCCTCCATTGAGTCCTATCATAATGCTTTGAATGGAAAATATGGGTTGGTGAACCTGGGCCAGAGATATGCCGACGTGAGTCTTCCTACGGTAGAAATCGTGAATATGGTAAAAGAGAAAAATCGTAAAAGGCTGAAAGGAAATTTCTCCTCCATACTTTACGAGAGAATACAACACGAGCTCGAGGCTGGCAAGCAGGTAATTATTTTTCAAAATCGCAGGGGTTATGCTCCTTTTCTGTCGTGTGAGCAATGCGGTCACATCCCGAAATGCCCCAACTGTGACGTAAGTCTTACCTATCATTCACATGCTAACTTCATCATGTGTCACTACTGCGGGTATCGAATGGAAACGCTCAGCGAATGCCCTGATTGCCTTTCTACTGAAATCAAGGCGATTAGCTATGGCACTGAAAAGCTCGAAGAGGAACTCAATATTCTATTTCCGGAAGCAAACATCAGCAGAATGGACCTTGACTCCACCAGAAGTAAGTTTAGCTATGAAAAGATCATCAATTCTTTTGAAGCGGGAGACATTGATATCCTGGTGGGAACTCAAATGGTGGCCAAAGGGTTGGATTTTGATCACGTAACCCTTGTAGGAATCTTTGACACTGACAGGATGATTCATTTTCCGGATTTCAGGTCGCATGAGCGAGCCTTCCAATTGATGTACCAGGTAAGTGGTCGTGCCGGCAGAAAAAAAGATCCGGGCAGTGTGATTATTCAAACCAACAACCCGGACCAGAAGATCCTGGAAAGGGTCAGAAATCATGACTATGAATCTTTCTACAAAGGAGAGCTCGATGAACGAGAAGTATTTAAGTACCCACCTTTCTATCGTCTGATTAAAATTGTTGTGAAGCATAAGGACAAGAATACGAGTTTCAATGCAGCACAATTTCTGGTGAATGAGGCTTCGAAAACACTTGGCAAGAACCGAGTTAATGGTCCGGTTGAGCCAATTATCTCACGGATCAGGAATCAATATTTATACGATATCACAATCAAGCTTGAAAAACAAGGATTAAAATTAGCGGCGATCAAAGAATTCCTTCTTAATTCGCGTAATATGTTACAAAGCCAACGTTCATATAGAGGCGTGAGAGTTATTTTTGATGTTGATCCTGTATAAGGGGGTATGAGAGGACTATCTATCATTGTTATTTTTTGGCTTGTTTTTAGCACAGCTTGCGATCCATGTGAAAACTGTGGGGAACCATTGTTGTTTGAACCTACAGTGGCGCTTGTCTTTATAAATGAAGATACACTTGGTAAACTCAATAACGAACTAGGGATCTTTAATGACTCATTAGACAAAAATGAAGATAAGGAAGGTCTGACACAGGATGAGTTAGATTCTCTTGAGGCCAGGCTCATTGTCGTAAATGACTCCATAGAAAATGGGAATAACTCTTACCAGGAGGAGAAAGAAGAGCTTGAAGACCTGATTGGTATCTACCTGGATTCACTAGTGTATTATGATACACTTCTTATACAGATTGATTCCGTAATAGACTTTCTGAATGCTCAAAAGACGAATGTTAACAACGGGCTTCTCAGAATTGACACCCTTTTCATCAATGACCAGTTCCTCACTTATGAGGACAGTATGGACACATACGATGCTCCATTACTGATGAACGAGGAATCATTTTCCCAGTTTGAAGTAGTGATTGGAGGTTTCAGAGGTGAAATCGCTTTTGACTATACCCTGGAAGAGTTTGTAGATGCCACGCGGGAAATAAAGCTCAGGGCCTTTAATATTCACCCGGTAAACTCATTTGGATTTGATTCCATCGGGGAACCTATTTGTGTGACCAATCAATGCAGAGACCATGAAACGACTTTATATCTATATTTTAAGTAGTGTCTGGTGGATTGCTGTCTTAGGTCAAACTGAAGTACCAGATACAACCATCATTGAAAACCAAAAGTTGATTCGACCAGCAGTCTATTTCGACTATGGCAAGCTCATCACCAGGCTCGTAGGATATGAAGATAAAATTGAAGGGGCGGCTTCTTTGCTGTTCCTAAATCAATATGAGCTGATCGGTGAAATGGGTCAGGCTACACTCTCCCCCGCCGAATCCTATACAAATGGCAACTACTCGGCTGAGGGGACTTATTATCGCTTTGGTGGTGGATACCTGGGCACATTTAAATCAAATTTCGCCATTGGACTGGGAGCCAGGTATGGGCTAAGCAAGTTTAGCGACAAGGGATTCATTGAGATTGAGGGTGGCAGTGGCATTGATAATAGTTACAGCAAAAGATTTGAGCGCCCTGGCCTTGAAGCCCGATGGTGGGAATTGGTTGTCACTTCCGAAAAGAAAATCAGATTGAATAAGGACAATCTACAAGCTTGGTATAATGACATTTTTGCGATTGGATTTAACCTCAGGATGCGCTTCCTGGTCACCTATGACAAGGATAGCCCCATTGACGTATATAGCATACCCGGATATGGGAAATCGATTGACAAGTCTACTCCGGTAGTTAACTTGTTTGTGAAGGTTTATTTGTTTTAGTGAACCGAAAAAGTGTCATTATTTAAAACAAAGCCACAAACCAGAATAATTAGTCTCCGATTTTTACAGATCCCAGTCGTCATTCAAAATACTGATGGCATGATGTCCTGTGAGGTCAAACTGGCAGGGCACGAGTGAGATGAAGTTTTGAGCAATGGCCCACTCATCATTGTCCTCCCCTTTGTCATGATTCACGAAATTGCCTACCATCCAGAAGTATTTTCTGCCATTGGGATCTACCCGCTGATCGAATTCCTCCTCCCATCGGGCATTGGCCTGGCGACAGATCTTTATACCTCGAATATTCTGGTGTTGCTTGGGTGGGATGTTTACATTCAGGGCTATCCCTTTGGGAATGCCTTTTTTCAATGTTTCGCTTGCAATTTTCAAGATGTGTTCGTCCACATGAGACATATCCGCATCATGGCTGTAGTCACATAGGGAAAAGCCAATGGCCGGAGTTCCCTCTATCGCAGCTTCTATGGCAGCGCTCATGGTGCCGGAATAAAGCACACTAATTGAAGTGTTGCTTCCGTGATTTATTCCACTAACTACCAGGTCTGGTTTTTGGTCTTTCAATAAATGATGCTTTGCCAGCTTTACACAATCTGCTGGTGTCCCACTGCATTCATATGCCGCAATGTCTTTGAAGATGCCATTCTCCGTCAACCTAAGGGTATCTCCTACTGTAATGGCATGACCCATTCCAGATTGCGGGCTATTCGGAGCCACCACGATCACTTCTCCTAGTTGCTTCATTAGAGAGACCAGTTTGGCAATACCTGGTGAGGTGATCCCATCATCATTTGAGACCAAAATAAGTGGTTTAGACATTGTGATTTTTGAGTTAGATAGAATTGTAAAATGCAGTGATCCTGATCAGATCACGGACCTGGTCCGTCTTTAAATTATTCTTTTTGATAAAACTTTTTACATCACTGGATTTACGGGCCATTATGGTCAGCAATTCGCTTCTTTTACCTGTAAACATTTGGATGTTTCCTTTCTTATCAAGAAAATAGAAAGTCTGCATCATCTTATCCTGCAACACTGAGCCACTCCAGTAGACAGAGGAGTTCGGAACATTCTCCTGTACCACGGCTTCCCTGGCAAGCAATGAAAGCGGAGCCTCGTAGAGCACTTCGAAAATGATCGGAATGGTATAATTGTAGTTTACCTCATAAGGAATCGAATAAAACTGACGATAGTTTTTCACGACCTTGTCAAAGATCTCAAAATAGAATATTTTGTGACTACTGAAGGTTTGAACCTTTGACTTGTTGATAATCAACTGGACGATATTGGCCTCCATATCATACTTGATCAGCCCTTTCAATGTATCGTCTTCCGTGGTCACCAAAAAGCCCTCGTGCCATACTTCGTTGGAAAATTGAGCCCTTAAGCCCAGCGAGGTAACCAGGCACAAAGTGATTAATAAAACTAATCTTCTCATTTCTTTACTTTCAAAATGGTATGTCCCATTTTGTCACGTTTCGTTTCAAGGTATTTAATGTTGTGTTTATTGGGAACAACTTCTATGGCTACATTTTCAACAATTTCTAAACCATATCCCATTAATCCAACACGTTTTTTTGGATTATTTGTTATAAGTCGGATCTTAGTAATTCCCAATTTTCGTAATATTTGGGCACCAACCCCGTAATCTCTTTGATCCATTTTAAAGCCCAACTGAAGATTGGCTTCCACTGTATCCATCCCATCTTCCTGTAACTTATACGCTTTGAGCTTATTCAACAGTCCAATGCCTCTGCCTTCCTGATTCATATACAAGACCACTCCTTTTCCAACTTCTTCCACCATAGCCATTGCACTGTGTAGCTGATTTCCACAATCACATCTGTAAGAGCCAAAAATATCACCGGTAAGACACGATGAGTGTACTCTCACCAATACCGGCTCGTCTTCTTTCCACTCTCCTTTGTATAACGCCAGATGCATCTCTCCAGTATTCTTTTGCTTGAATGCCTTCAACTTAAATTCACCGTGCTCGGTTGGCATATCTACCGTTACCTCTTCTTCCACGAGAGATTCCTTGGTCATGCGGTATGATATCAGGTCCTTAATAGAGACTAATGGGATCTTGAATTTATCGGCTATAATCCTTAAGTCAGGAACACGAGCCATAGATCCGTCTTCTTTTAGAACCTCCACCAGCACACCCGCTGGATAAAGCCCGGCAAGCCTTGCAAGATCAATGGCTGCTTCAGTATGTCCGGTTCGTCGAAGCACACCTCCCGGTTTAGCTTTAAGTGGAAAAATATGCCCCGGTCGACCCAGCTCCTCCGGCTTTGTATTGGGGTTGACGAGGGCCTGAATGGTTTTTGCTCTGTCAGAAGTGGAGATACCTGTGGTGGTTTCTTCGCTGATCAAGTCTACTGATACAGTAAAGGGTGTTTCATGGACAGCTGTGTTTTTTCCAACCATCAAATCAAGCCCCAGCTCATCACATCTTTCTTCCAGCAAAGGTGCGCATATCAAACCTCGGCCCTCTTTCGACATGAAATTGATGATTTCTGGCGTGATCTTTTCTGCAGCACAAATGAAATCCCCTTCATTTTCCCGGTCTTCATCGTCCACGACAATTACAACTTTGCCTTCTCTGATAGCCTCAATTGCTTCCTCTATACTGTCTAATAATTTTTCCTGATCCATTCTTTACATTTATGTCTATTATACAAATTACCTGGCCGTGACGTTCCCAAGTACTTTTGCAATGTCCATTTCTATTTTCTTCAATTCGCTGATCTCATCCAGGTAATGATCCACATCAATGTCGGAGGCACCTTTGAGCTTTTGACTTTCTTCCTGGATTAAATGTTGTATAATCCTAAATTTTAATCTTAATATATTCGTGTAGGTTACATCACGTAATATCTCACTCTCTCGAGGGATGTGGATCTTATACTTCTTTTCCCAGTTTTCACTTAGTTCATATTTGTTGGTCATAAACTCCACTACGGTCTTCTTGATCTTTTCTGATCCGTTCTGGAGTAAATAGTCACCATCAATAATCTCACCTTCTTTTAACCTATCTTTAAATATTTCAAGGATCTCAAAGTAAACCGGGTTTGTAAACTTGATCTCTTCTACCTCCGCAAGGAAATATCTAATCAATGATTCATCCTCTACCTCCTGCCCCTTGATGGTACTTTTGCCATAATTCACCAGCACCCTGATACTCTCCTTTTCCTGGAACTCGATAACCTTGAGAATGTCAACGCCTTCGAGTTTGTCTTCCTCTTCCAAAGGCATGTCCACAAGTGACTCGGGAGTTCTGGTGTCAGGCCCGGACTTTTTACGCTCTGTAAGCAATATTTTGTTTTGCTCAGCTACCAGCACCGCTTCATCAATACCCATCAAGACACTGCATTCTTTAATGTATACTGTACGCTTGACCGGGTCATCAATTTTGGTGATACTTACCACTATATCCTTGATCAAGGCAGCTTTTTTCACAGGATCACCCTGGGCTTCTTCCATGAAAAGCCGTGTCTTAAATTGGATGATATCCTGTGCTTCTTTCTCAATGAAATGGGTAAAAGCACTGGTTCCTAACTGCCGGGCATAACTGTCAGGGTCCTCTCCATCTGGTAAGGCAACGGCCTTTACGTTGAGGCCACCTGCCAGCAGCATGTCAATCCCCCTGATAGATGCTTTGATACCTGCCTGATCACCATCGAAGATAATTGTGACATTTTCGGTATATCTGCGGATCAGCTTGATCTGGTCCTCTGTAAGTGCAGTTCCTGAAGAAGAAACCACATTGTGGATCCCCGTCTGATGCATAGAGATCACATCTGTATAACCTTCTACCAGAAAGCAGTTATCCTTTTTCCGGATCTCTTGCTTAGCAAAGAAAATTCCATAAAGGATCTTGCTCTTGTTATAGAGCTCCGTCTCAGGACTGTTGAGGTATTTCGGCTGTTTCTTTTCTTTAGTAAGGATCCGGGCGCCAAATGCGATAACCTTTCCTGTAAGGTTATGGATGGGGAAAATCACCCGGTTTCTGAACCGATCATAGGTCTTATCCTCTTTGCTAATAATGAGGCCCGCTTCTTCCAGGAGCTCCTTGCTATACCCCTTTTGTTCGGCTGCTTTAAGCAGTCCATCCCAGGCCTCCAGGCTATAGCCCAGTTCGAAGCTTTTGATGGAGTCTTCCGTAAATCCACGCTCCTTGAAATAGCTTAATCCAATGGATTTTCCCTCCTCGTGATTCCATAAGGTCTCGGTGAAAAAGTCCCTGGCAAATCCCAAAACGATAAAGAGACTTTCTCTTTTGTTCTGAGCTTCGATGGCTTCATCACTTTGCTCCTCCTCGATGATTTCTATCCCATATTTTTGCGCCAGGAATTTGATCGCTTCAATGTAACTGAGTCCATCAATCTCACGGATAAAAGTGATGGCGTCCCCCCCTTTTCCACTGCTAAAATCTTTAAAAATCCCCTTGGAAGGAACTACATAGAAAGAGGGTGTTTTCTCATTGGTGAACGGACTAAGGGCCTTGTAGCTTGACCCGGATCGCTTCAAGGTCACAAAATCCCCAACGACCTCAACAATATCGGCTTTGTTCTTTACTTCTTCAATCGTGACAGGGGAAATCATAGAGACAGAATTGTGCCGTAAATCTAAGGCTTAAAATTCAGATAACCTGTCCCAAACCGTGATAGAGATCAATTGCAATAATCAAAATTGAGGTCACAGGTATTCTTGCCTTCCTGTAGGACAATTTTCGTCTGCCTGCGCGTTTCAGCCAAGACATCAGTGGTCAGGAAATCATCAATTAAATGAATGTAGTCTTTGCCCATGGGTTTACTTGCCCATTCATGTCCACCATTACAATCTGTGACGAGATAATAGTTCTTATTCAACTTTTCAAGTTTATCTGAAATCGCCTTTGCCCCATATAGCATCATAAATCCTTCCTTTTCAGGCTTGCAATAATGATGCGAGGCCATGTCATAAGGAACCAACGGATCGCACGTCCCATGAAAAAGTTGTGTTGGAATCGCTGTGGCATCAGATATCCAGCTGATGTCCAGCACGGCACCTGCCATGCTAATTACACCTGCATATTGAAAATCATCAGATAGAATCCCTTTTTTGGTTTCCTTCCAGTAGGCTGCCTGTACCACTGCTTCGGCACCTGCACTACTACCTGCCAGTACAATTTTATCAGGATCAATTTGATATTTCTTGTCATCCAGAAGGAGTTTCACGGCCTGGTGGGTATTCCTGGCAGACATGTCAAACGTCCTGATCTTATCCTGAATGGGAACATCACACCCAAAGCCCTTCCCATTCCTGGTGAGATGATAAGATATGGTAGCTGTTACCCAACCTCTTTCTGCAAAATACTGGCAAAAATCCAGGTTACGTTGACTATCCCTGGTTCCACCTGAAAATCCTCCTCCATGCACATAGACCAATAATGGCTTAGCCTGATCAGTTCCTGAAGGAACAAAAACATCCATGGAAAGTGTATCTGTATAGTTTATGGTTATTTGCTCAATATCCTGGGCTTGCAGATAGGAAACAGTAATGAAAAGCAAGATGCAAATGGTAGGTGATCTCATGGTTCAAAAATAAAAGACTATGACGTCTAAATTTGAAAAAATGTCGTTTATATAGTTGATTACGTTTTGCTATCTTTAACTGTAAGAAATAGTACATCTCTATGAATCTTCTGGAAAACGGCCATATCCTCAAGTTTCCCGAACATCTCACCTTTACTGATGATGAGCTTTTTGCCTTTTGTCAGAAAAACCCGGAGCTGAATATTGAACGGGACAAGCATCTTAATTTAATTATTATGTCACCAACTGGAAGTCTAACTGGTAATGTCAACAGTAAAATTCTGATTAGACTAGGTATATGGAATGACGAAATGAACTCCGGAAGGGTTTTTGATTCCTCAACAGGTTTTACTTTACCAGACAGATCGATGAGATCTCCTGATGTTTCATGGGTGTCCAATGAGCAGTGGGATAAGTTGACTTTAGACCAAAAAATGAAATTTGCTCCCGTTTCTCCGGAATTTGTTGTGGAAGTAAAATCACGATCAGACTCACTGAAGGAGCTTAAGAATAAGATGACTGAATGGATGGCCAATGGAGTTAAGTTGGCCTGGTTGATTGATATGGAAGAACACAAGGTGAATATCTACAATAACGATGGATCACAGCAGGTGGTTGAAAGTTTTGACACGAAACTTAGTTGTGGAAATGTTTTGCCGGGTTTTCAATTCGATCTATCTCTACTGAAGGAAATGTAGAGTAGCTTCATTCCTTCACCCAATGAATTTTTGCTTTCCTCACATCGGCTGAACTGGTTCCAATCATCACCTCAAAGTCGCCGGGCTCCCAATCATATTTCATCTCGAGACTTTCCGGTGAAGCATAATTGTAGAATTTCAAGTCTTCAGTAGTAATTTCAAAGCTTACTTCCTTGCTTTCTCCCGGTGCTAACCCAACTTTCCGGAATCCCTTCAGTTCTTTCACGGGACGTGTAACAGATCCAACAAGATCACGGATATAAAGCTGAACAACTTCTCTTCCGGCTACTTCTCCGGTGTTTTCAACAGAAATCGATACAGTCAAGGTAGCGTCCTCTCCTTTCAGCGAGTTAGCTGATAGAGACAACTCACCATATTCAAACGAAGTATAGCTCAGGCCATATCCAAACGGATAAAGCGGTTCATTACTCACATCCAGGTAGTTTGAGGTAAACTTTTGGAACCAGTTTCCTTCCGGAAGCGGTCTCCCGGTATTTTTATGATTGTAATAAATCGGTATCTGCCCCGTATTTTGAGGGAAAGTTATGGGTAGTTTTCCGGATGGGTTTACTTCTCCATAGAGCACATCAGCCACGGCAAGACCGGCCTCAGTACCCGGAAACCAGGCATTAAGAATCGCCGGTACATTTTCTTGTTCCCATTTGATAGCCATAGGACGACCTGCTAAGAGCACCATAACAACCGGCTTTCCAGTCTTCAGTAATGCTTTCATCAGGTTCCGCTGATTTTCGGGTAGTTCTATGTTTGTTAGGCTGCTGCTTTCGCCGGAAGACTCGGCTGCTTCCCCTAGTACGGCCACTACAACATCAGATTGACTGGCTACACGAACAGCTTCTGCTATCAGGACTGATTCAGACCGATCATCCCGTCCTGTAGGTTTGCCAAAAATACTTACCCGGGCTTCAAGTTCAGGATCGCTATAGACATTGGCTCCTTTGGCATAACGGACCTTAACCTGATCACCTCCCACTTGCTCAAGACCTTCTTTGATAGAGATTGCCTGATCAAAATCAGCGGCTACACTCCAGGTACCTGCCATATTCACACGATTATCTGCCAATGGACCAATCAGGGCTATGGTTCCGTTCTTTTTTAATGGCAGTAAACCCCCTTCATTTTTGAGCAAGACCATTGACTGCGCAGCTATTTTACGAGCCCTCGATCGGTTTTCATCAGTAAAAACTTCATTTTTGGTTCTCTCTACATCGCTGTATTTGTAAGGGTCATCAAACAATCCCAGTTGATACTTTGCTATTAGGACGCGCCTCACCGCCTGATCAATATCAGCCTCTGAAATTTGACCCTCTTCCAATGATTTCTCAAGTGTTGTGAGGAGCCCTTCACCAACCATATCCATATCAATTCCAGCCTTCAGTGCTAACGCTGAGACCTTTTGCAAGTCACCCATTCCATGAGCGATCATCTCATTGACTCCAGTATAGTCGCTCACGGCAAAGCCATCAAAACCCCATTGATTTCTCAGCACCTCCGTCATCAACCACCGATTTCCTGTGGCGGGAATCCCATCAATCTCGTTAAATGAAGCCATGACTGATCCTACGCCGGCATCAACAGCTGCTTTGTAGGGCGGGAAATAGTCATTATACATGGTCAGCCTGCTCATGTCTGTGGTGTTATAGTCACGACCTGCCTCAGAAGCACCATATAAAGCAAAATGTTTTACACAAGCCATGATCGTATTGTTTGCTGCCAGGTTTTCGCCCTGGTACCCTCTGACCATGGCACTTGAAATCTCACTTCCCAGGTAAGGATCTTCCCCAACTCCTTCGGCAATCCTTCCCCACCGTGGATCCCGCGAAATATCTACCATCGGCGAAAACGTCCAGGCAATCCCATCTGCTGATGCTTCCAGTGCTGCAATCCTGGCGGACTGCTCAACCAACTCCATATCCCATGAAGCTGCCAGACCCAGGGGTATTGGAAAAACAGTCTTGTATCCATGAATAACATCCATAGCAAAAATGAGAGGTATACCCAACCTGCTTTCTTCCACAGCTATTCGTTGAACTTCTATGATCTTCTCAGCTGTGCGGATATTGAAAAGACCACCTACTTTTCCTTCTTTGATTTTGGTAGCTATGTCAGAATTAGAAGCCTGACCAGTGGTGATTTCCCCGGCTGACGGGAGATTGAGCTGACCGAGCTTCTCTTCAATTGTCATCAGTGCAATAATAGAATCAGCTTTGGTAGAAAAGCCATTTACTTCAACCTGGTTCGACCCAGTCTGACAGCTCATTAAAAACGTGAGAAGTATCAGACCAATACTAACAAAAGTCTTCCTCATTTGCTTCATTTCTCAATAGGTTTTGTCTTTTCTGAAATTCCATTTTCATTGAAGGCTTCTATCGTGAAATAATAGGATTGGTCAGCGGTCAAACATCTCATTAATAGCGAGGTTTCCTCATAGATCAGCCAGCTGGTGTATAATTTATCCGGAGCTATACCCCATCTTATATTGTAGCCCTGAGCTCCCTTTACGGGACTCCAGGATAATTGGGCATCCCTTGGGTCTTCCTCACGCTTCACATTGAATCCGGTCACCTTCCCTGGTTTTTTACTAAGGCCTAAACCAAAGACCCGGATTTCTGATAATGCCAGGTTGTTTCCTGGTACTTCAATATTTTTATAGCGTACGTATTTCGCTTCTACCGGCTGATTGAGAGTGATGTAGGCATTTGGTGCATCCTCGAAGCTCTTACTTCTGTCAACCACAGTAATCCATGATTTCCCATCATTAGAAACCTCAATTGTAAAACGATGCCTCAATCCATCAGTACGGGTGTAAATACCTGATTCATGATCGTGGAAATTCAATTGAAAAGCATAAATTTTTCCGGGATTCAGCATTTCAATCTCCACCCATTGCTTGTCGTCATTTGCCTCTGCCACCCAAAAGGACTTGGGGCTTTCATCCGTCAATACTTTACTTATGATCTTTCCTTCATTGTCTTTTTCAAGAGGCATTTCGGTAATCTCGTAGTCATCATCGGTTGATGTGCTTTTCCGGATCTGCATTTGAGAAGAAGAAACTGTGGTCTTGCCCCGGAATGATAGTAACATCCAGCCTGAATGTTGACCGGCCATAGTCGGATGGTTGGCACCAAAGCGGGGATAATCTCCATAATCGGTATTCGAATGCATTAGCCCCTCCTCATCAAAATAGGTAGGAAACATGCACAACCTACGTTCCCAATGGGAATTAGAGGCAAGCGCCATGGTGGAGAAATGCCAGTATTGCCCGTTGGTCTGCTTCACTGTGATGCCATGACCAGCACCATTGGTAAACCCACCAGGCTTAAAGCTCATAGGATTGTTTTTCATGTAGGTAAAGGGTCCAAGTGGTGTTTCACCAATATAGGCACCGTCTCCATAAACATTGAACTGGGTACCCGGCGCTGCATATTGCAGATAATATTTGCCTTTGTATTTGGTCATGGAAGCCCCTTCCATATATCCTTCTTTCAAAGTAGGATGGAAATTATTCTCCCCAAAACGCTCCCAACCATGCTTCTCTTCTACAAGGTTGATCAGATCTTTTCGCACACCTGTCTCCAGAAAACGGTCGTCCCTGTTCAACTCCTTGACCCGGATAGGATGCACATTGGAAGATCCCCAGTACAGGTATGCTCTGCCATCATCATCGATGAAAAGCTCCGAGTCCTGAATGTTGTTGCTGATGGAAGCTGTGGGAGTCCATTTCCCACTTTTTGGATCATCTGTATATAAGATACTACCATATCCTGCTGGGTCACCCGCAAAGTAGACCAGTGAATCTTTGTAGTTGAAGGCTGTTGGCGCATTGCTCCCCTCAAAAAACCATTGCACAGGCTTGATAAACTCCCAATTGACCAGATCTTTGGAATGCCAATACCCAAAAGAACGCGTAACAAACATGTAGTACTCTCCTCTAAACTCAACAACAGCCGGATCCGCACCCGATCGGTATGAAATGTTTCTGGCGGAGTTGTAAACCATGTAGGTATAATCGATATCTAGTGGATTGCAGTAGGTTTGAGGAACTACCTCCTGAGCCCGAACACCAAGGCTCAAAATGAAAACTGATAGTATTATAATTAAGTGTTTCATCTGAGATGGCATTATTTATCATAGTGAAACCCAAGCTTCATCAGACCTTCATTTATCTCCGGAGCTGACATAAACAGGTCCCAGAGCAAGCCACTTCGATAGTTTTCTATCATCACCGGGATTGGTCCCTGGTCAATGGCCAGGTATCTTGGTAAATACCAGTCTGCCTCATGTGAAAACGCATCATATGGCCCATATTTTCCGACCAGTGAATCAGCATCCTGATACAGATACCTGAGGAAATCCATACTCTGTTCCGGAGTGTATGGAAAAGATGACAATGCCGCTGTAGGCGATATCACACCAAGGTCTCTGTCCGGTCGATGACCAGCATACCCCTTCATAGAGTAACTGGATGTCAGTCCCCAGCAGTTTTTGCCATACCCTTCATAATTGTTTGGATTGTTGACACAATGGGTATAATGGATCATGGCGTGATTATGATTCAGGTCCCAATAGTTACCGTACCTGTCAGACAGTCCTTTTGGGTTCAGGCCGAGATATGAATAATGAGCCCAAAATAACGGACCAACAGGCGAATCATTGCCTGCATAGTGATCTAGTACAGTTTTATAGCCCAGGTATTCCCTATCTGTCGCAATGGATTCATTTCTTGCCCATCCCTTGTGGTACACATCAGCCGACACTCCATGTGTAGGTGATGATGCCGCTAATACGTACATGATGAGACATTCATTGTAGCCCTCGACGTCAAAATCTATTTCCCAACCGTAGTTGGGTGACCAGTGCCAGTAAAGTGTGTTTTTTCCCTGGGTATACCAGTCGAACTCTACTTCTTTCCAAAGCTTGTCGATCCGGGAAGCTATTGCTTTCTCTTCAGCATTACCATCTTTGAAATACTGCCGCACACATAACAAGCCCTGGATCATAAAAGCCGTCTCTACCAGGTCACCACCGTCATCTTTTTTGCTAAACGGCTTTACTTTTCCCGTCTCTCCATCCCACCAATGTGGCCAGGCTCCATGAAACCGATCTGCTGTTTCCAGAAAGTCCAGTATTTTTTGATATCTATCGACAGCTTCAGCCCTTGTAATAAAGCCACGTTCAATCCCAACCAGGATGGCCATTACACCAAAGCCCGAGCCACCCGAAGTAACGATATTTTGATCATTTTGGGGGTATACACCGTCCATGTGCATACGTTCCCGCCCAAGTCCTGAATTGGGCTCTGCTCCTTCCCAGAAATATTGAAATGTTTGGTATTGAATGAGTGTGAGTAGCGAATCGTCACTCATCCGGGTAGGTTCCCTTTCTTCCGAAACCTGCCTACCTGCACATGATGACAGTATTGCCACAATCAATAGGATGCAAAATTTCTCAAGGTTATTCATAGTTGAAACTAAGTTTTTGAAGTCCGTTTTGAATTTCCGGTGCTGACATGAATAAATCCCACAGCAATCCGGTTCTATGATTTTCTATCATTACAATAATGGGCCCCTGATCAATGGCCAGGTATGATGAGGCTGTCCAGTCATCCGTAATATTGAAAGCATCATAAAATCCATACTCCCCCCAAAGCCGATCCCCCAGGATATAATAAAAGTGTCTGATGGCTTCCAGTGAAGCCTCTGGCGTATAGGGTATTGATGAAATTGCCGCAGTAGGCGTGATAACGCCCCTGTCATTGTTGGGTGAATGTGCAGAATAACCTCCATTCCCATCACTGGCTGTAAGTCCCCAGCTATAGGATTTATACCCAACATATTTCTGAGGGTTTGAAGCACAATACGCCTGGTTTATCTGACTATGCGTAACATTTTGTGTCCAGTAGTTGGCATACTGGTCTTCCAGGTTTCTTGGGTCCAGACCCAGGAAAGAATAATGAGAAAAGAACAAGGGCCCACCCATATCCGACCTCAATGGCAAGGTATAATCAAAAAAACGATTGCCATTGTTGTTTACCATCCCTCCGTTGCGGGCCCAGCCCTCTTCATATACTTCCTTTTCAATGCTGTGAGTTGGTGAAGAAGCCGCCAGAACGTATACAATCAAAGCTTCATTCCATCCCTGGATTTTATGATTTATCTCCCATCCGAAATTGGGAGACCAATGCCAGTAAAGTACATTTTGACCGTCCTGTGTATACCAGTCCCATTCCACTTCCTGCCAAAGTGTATTGATATTGTTAATAATCAAGGCTTCCTGTGGATCATTGGTGTCCAGATATTGTCTTACAGTAAGTAGTCCCTGGATCATAAATGCCGTTTCAACCAAATCTCCCCCATCATCCTTCGTACTGAATGGGATCACAGATCCGTTTGTACCGTTCAACCAATGTGACCAGACACCGTGGAATCGATCTGCTTCATTCAGTAGAAAATTGACTATGGTTTCTAACCGGTCGACTCCTTCCTGTCTCGTGATGAACCCCCTTTCGATACCCACGATTATTGACATCAACCCAAATCCTGAACCGCCAGAAGTTACAGTCTCACCAGAGGTATTTCGTTCCCTGGCCAGCCCACTTACCGGATGACCAAAATCCCAGAAATACTTAAAGGTCTGTTGCTGAACTTTGGTCAACAGTTCATCATCAGAAATTTCAGGAAATACTGGGGTTGAATCAAGTTTTGTGTAAAAATCAAGATCAAAACCTTCGAATGGCCTACCAATATCATTTGAAAGTGTGGCATCAACTTTAAGGCTAAATTTCCGATAACCCTCCAGTTCTTGCTGTGGTAGGATTAGGAGCGTTTTTCCGTCCATTTGCGACAAAGTATGCGGAATTGTACTGCTGCCTAATTTCAAACTGGTATGGCCAGCTATCTGATTATTGTCAATGGACCTATTGAATGAGAGCTCCAATTGAGGCTGCAAGCTGATGTCGATGATCCTGGCATTTAAGTTTACCGTTTCATTATCGATCGTGATATTCTCAATTGCTAAAGGAGCGATGAAAGTCTCAAATGAAATTTCAACTCCCTCAAAAGTCTCTCCCTCCTCACCTTTCAGTTCATCAGAAATTTTAATCGTGTAATTTGTCGCTTCTAAAAACTCATTGGGAGTGATGGTCAGGAGCTCATTTGTCTGATTGAATTCAATAGACACCTCATCAACTACCCCCTCATTTAACAGGGAAATTGATTCTGTAGCCAGTGCCGCATTAACCGGGTCTGAAAACTTGATTTTTATCGGTTCATCAAGTTCGTCAACAACACCTGGACTTGCAGTTAAAATATCTGTATCACCAATAAATACATAGACAATATCAATCTGACCTGGATCTGGTGTTTGATCATCTTTGTCGTTACAAGCGCTAAAAACCAGCAATGAAAAGCTTATCAAGCCCAAAACTGTAAGCTTCACCTTTGCCAAATTCAATTGCACTTGCATAAGATTTTATTTATAAAATGAGACTGCCAAAGAAAGTTTAATCTTTGCCTTTGACAGTCTCATTGGTCCTTTTTGATTTTGTCAGTTTTGAATGATTAAAATTACAGACCGTCGTTGTAAAGCAAATTCACTTCGTCCATCGTAATTGCTTTATTGAACAGTCTAAGCTCGTCCATCAGACTTGCGTCGGACAGATGGCCCCATCCGGTAAACCTTGGAGCCCCAGACATGATGGATAGCACATCGCATCCAGTCCAGTCAATTCCGGTAAACAACCCTTGTGAAACCTGCACTCCATTGATATAAACAACCGATTCGGTGCCTGAGATTGAGAATGCAAAGTGCACCCAGTTACCGGTTGTAGGATCCACGTCAGCTGAAGCACCACCATCAAACCAGGAATCTGCAGTACCATTGCCTGCATTTAGTTTAAATCGCTGTGTAGCGCCGCTATTGCTTGCCTCACGGAAAAAGCGGAATCCGCTGGTCCTGTCATTTTGTGATTCAGGATTGGCTGTATCTTCCGGTCCTACAACCAGAATACCTGCTCTATCTGGTGTGTTATTAACGTTGAGCCAGAAGCTTGCACTGAATTCATCTCCAAGAATATCATCTGTGCCAAAAGTGAGATATGAATCTGTTGCTCCCTGGTAAGCATCACCAAATACTCCACCGCTGTAATCAAAATCCGGGGATCCAACCACAGTGGCATCCTCACCACTGACAGCATCGGTGTAGTCACCGTTGAAGTCCAGGTAAAAACTTGCCTGTTCTTTAAGCATGATGGTTTGAATATCTGCCTGGGACAACTCTTCATTGTAAATTCTCAACTCATCCATTTGACTACCATCAGCAAGGTGATTCCAACCTGTCCAGTTTGGTTCACCAGACATAATAGTCAGGTTCTCAACATCCGTCCAATCCAATCCGGTAAAAGAGCCTTCACTTACAAGCTCTCCGTTGATATATACAACCACTTTAGCATCGGTAATGGTAAAAGCAAAGTGTGTCCATTCCCCTGTATTTGGTGTGACATCTGCGTTGGCTCCTCCATCAAACCAGGAGTCGGCAGTTCCATTACCCACGTTCAACTTGAATCGCTGAGTAGCCCCACCATTACTAGCTTCTCTAAAGAACCTGAATCCTTTGGTTCTGTCATTGTTATTGTCAGCAGGTGGTGCAGCTACCAAAACACCTGCACGGTCCATTGTATCATCAACTTTCATCCAGAATGTAGCGCTAACTGCGTTTGTCCCCTGCAATCCGGCCGTAGGAAAAGTTAAATAGGCATTACTGGCCCCAGCATAAGCATCTCCACCCTGGATACCATTTCCGGGACCTACAAAACCAGGATTTCCACTAGTGCTAGCTAATTCCAAAGAATTCATTTCCCTATACTCTCCATTAAAAGGCATATAGAAAACCTCACCCTCATAGAGAGCTACGTATGGAGGACTTTTCGAGAAATTTACATTTACCTCACTTGTCTTTCCATCAAGATCCGTAGCAGCAATAGTCAACACATGATCCCCAGTGGTCACATTGTTGTAGTCAAAATCCATTTTGGCTACCCGGTAATCGAGAAAGTCATTGAAACTGGCTATTTCTGATCCATTAAGAGAAACTGAAATATCTTTAATTTCAATATCATCCCTTACTTCAAACCGGATGTTGATCGATGCTATTTCATCGTTGGTCTGCAACTCATATCCATCTGGTGGAAAATTTACTGTGACCTCCGGTGCTGACTCATCAGTACCGGGCTCAACCTGCGTGATTGGATCCAGGTATTCTTGTTCGCATGCATTGAACAATAGGATTACGGACAATGCACAGATAGTTATACTAAGTATATTTTTCATTTGTAATCTCATTTTTATAAACCATCAGCTAATTGAGGTAATTCAGATACCTGATCTGCAGGGAATGGCAAATAGGCTTTAGTCATGTCAAAAGTTCTGCCCTCGTGGGAAAGTTCTGACGTATTCCCTGTCCTGACCATGTCATTGTACCTGATACCCCATTCTGTGCCCAACTCAGCAAATTTTTCTTCAAGTACCTGTGCTGTAGTCACTCCTGAAAGATCTACCAGACCAGCTCGGTCACGGACCAAATTCACAGCATCATCCGCATCTAATGTTGCACTTCCATTGGCTCCCCGGGTCAACGCCTCTGCATACATCAGCAGCATTTCTGCGTACCTGATCACAATCATATTCTTACCACTAGCAGGGCTGTTCCTTCCATCTAATGATTCGGTGGAAGGCTGGATCCATTTACCGGCACCCCATTTCTTGCGGGCATTGTTGATAAACTCATCTCCTTCCCTGTTGAAATTGTCAATCCAACCAGGTAAAGCACCCCACTCATTCTCAATTTCTGTAATCCCGTCAGGAGACCAGGTCACTGAAGTTTCAAGTCGCACCGTCTCACCTCGGTCAAGCATAAACTTGATAAACTTCTTTGTAGGTTCATAGAAACCCCATCCTCCCCCTGCACCTGTCCTTACAGGGTTCCAGGCCATTCCGAATGGGGCATATAGATGCCCAAACCTGTCACCAGTTGATGAGTTGAAATCAGAAAATTGAAATTCAAGGATGTTCTCATCGCTGAGCTTCCCAGCCTGCTTAAAAAGGTGATAGAAGTCTGAATAAAGCTGGAATTCTCCGGAATTTATGATAGCCGAAGTAGCATCTGCCACTCCCTGATAATCTTCCATCTCCTGGTAAGCAATAGCCTGAATAGCATAAGCTGTATATTGGGTAATACCTCCGGGGATATCCGTTCGCTTGTTGGGATGTATATCTGGTAAAAGCGGAATCGCTTCAGCCATCTCATCGGCAATGTATTGCATTGCCTCAGCTTTGTTGCTCAATGGTGTACTTTGAATAGTAGTCAGGTCATCGATGACAATACACCCTCCGAAAGTTCTGATAATATCCAAATAAAGCCAGGCCCTAATCACACGGCATTCTGCTATATATTGATCTACCAACTCCTCATTAGCTACAACAGGACGAAACTTATTGATCTCATCAATGGCAGTAAACACGTTGACGATATCGTTGTATCGGCCCTGCCAGACTGCATTGGCATTCCAATGGCTGGCCAGATAGATAAACTGATCTTGCTCCTGCATGGGAACCTGGTCTCCGGCTGCATTCACGTCGTCGCCTCTCAATCCTACTGTAACAGGATCCTCCCAGCCACGGGTGTATAAGCCTTCATAAGCTCCCATGAGAGGAAGTATTATTCCTTCGGGATCCTCATAATCAACATCAGATGTAAAGGTTTCATCCTCAAATGGCGCGTTCAGCTGTTCTTCACAGCCAAATAAAGACCCTACCAGTATTCCAATCAAAATAAGGGGTCTCATTAAATTTATTTTTTTCACAATTTTCATCTTATTCTTGATTAAAATTTAAGGTTTAAGCCTACTGTATAGATCGCAGGCACGGGATAGAATTGTCGGTCGATACCATTGGGCACTTCCGGATTGAATCCATTGTAATTGAACACTGTTAATGGCTTCTCTGCCGTCACGTAAACCCTAACTGTTGGCATTTCCTGCCCTGCCAATTCCAATCCGGTGAAGTTATAAGCCAGCTGCACATTTTGAATTCTGAAGAAGGCTCCATCCTCAATATAGAAATCACTAAAGTTCTGGTTCCAACCTCTCCTAAGTCCGGATGCTGAAGGGTATCGGTCGGATGTACCTTCGCCATTCCAAAGACCAGTGGCAAGGTCAGCATCAATATTGGTGTCATTGGTCCAAATCAGCTCGCCTCGCTTTCTGTTGAGTATCTTGTTGCCACTCTGGCCCATGATATACATGGAAAATTCAAGATTCCTGAACTTTAAACCCAGTGATCCACCGTAAGTGATACTCGGGAAGTATGAACCAAGAAATACTTTATCATCATCATTTATGACCTCATCCCCATTTTGATCTGTAAACCTGAGATCTCCCGGAACCAATCCATTAGCTACTGCTACCGGATCAGCATCCACTTCCTCCTGGGTCTGATACACCCCAGCTACTTCATATCCATAAAATGACAGCAATGGCTCACCGATTTGTGATCTCTGACGAAATTCAGCCTGTCCACCATTGATATATGCCTGACCAAACAGGTCTGTAACCTCATTCTTAAGTGTCCCAATATTTCCACCCAGTGAGTACTGAAGGTCTTGTGTGATATTGCCTTTCCAATTCAAAGCAAGCTCAAGCCCTGAATTCCTGATTGTTCCTACATTTTTTAGGACACTTCCTGACTGCAGCTTAAGACTTACTGGAATGGCGGCGTTTTCAGTATCTCTGATGAAATAATCTGCTTCCACTGTCAGTTTTCCATCAAACAGGTCACCAGACAAACCAATGTTAGTTCCTGTTACTGTCTCCCATCCAAGGTATCCAAATGTACTGGTAGTTTTAGTACCATTCACCTGTACACCATTAATTGCTAGAAAAACAGGATTTGTTGTGTTGGCACCATCTTGTCTGGCAATGTTGTCATTACCCAGCTGGCCCCAGCCACCACGAATCTTCAGGAAGTCGATGAACTGCACGCCTTGCATAAAACTTTCCTCGGATAACACCCAACCAAGTCCAAAAGCGGGGAATGTACCCCATTTTTCCTGGTACTTGGATGTCCCATCTCTCCTTAGCGTAAAATAGGCAATGTACTTGCTCTTATAGTTGTATGCTACCCGGCCAAAGTATGAAAGCCCGTAAATTCTCTCTGCATTGTCATTCACTTCTTTTGAAGTTTCTGATTGCGACTGACCGATATACCATGAGTTTTCATTAAGCGGAATATCATCAGCTGACCCACTTAGGAAATCATACCATTCATCCCGATAGGATGTACCTAACATAGCCGTTAGATTATGATCTCCAAAACTCTCTTCATAAGTCAGGACATTATCCAGGAAATGATTGAATTCTGTTGTTCTCGAAGTGTTGATGCTTGATAATAATCTATTGGTTTCGTTTGTTACCCAGTATGGAAGCAGCACACTTCTGGCTTTCAGAGCGAGAATAGAAACATTATAGTTGATCTTAAAAGTCAGCCTGTCTGGTATCAAGTCTACCTCTGAGTACAGTCCCGTCAATACCTTTCTGATATCCTGACGGTTGTCCCTGTAATCCAGGTTAAGATATGGGTTTTGACTGCCCCGATAATCCAGGATTTGTGCACTTGCGTATCGACTGGCATTGGGTGTGCCAGCATCTTGCAAATCACTAAAGTTTTGATCATCGAACACCGGTAGGATAGGCACTGCATGATAGGCACTGAACCAGGCCGCATCATTAGGCAAATACCTTATTCCCTGACTCACATTAAGGTTTAACCCTACTTTTAACCAGCTATTTACTTGCTGGTCCAGCTTAGTCCGAATATTCACTCTTTGATAGGAGTTTTCCGTTTTTAGCAGTCCCTCCTGTTCAAAGTAGTTCACCCCAAATGAATAAGAACTTTGATTGTTTCCACCGCTTATGGTCATTGAATGGTTCTGTTGGAGCGCTGGCTCCATGATCTCTGCATACCAGTCTGTGTTCACATCAGGTATGTTTGGATTCACCCTGCTCCTGCCAAATCTCTGCATCGCGTTATCGATATAGGCAATGTCTACGGCAGATCCTGTTTGATTGATATAGTTAACAAACTGCTCTGCATTAGCCATCTTCAGTACATTTTGAGGCATCTGTACCCCGACATACCCATCATAGGTGATGGTGGGCTTGGCATTCAACCTTCCCCCCTTCGTTGTGATCAAGATCACACCATTAGCTGCACGCACTCCGTAGATGGCTGCAGCAGATGCATCTTTCAAAACTGATAGTGATTCAATGTCAGACGGGTTTAAAAAGTCAATGTTTTCAAAAAACATTCCATCCACAACATATAAAGGTGATGAATCACTGCTTCCCGGAAATGAACCAATACCCCGGATTCTCACAGTAGGTTCTTCACCTGGTGATCCCGCACTTACAATTTGTAAACCAGCGACTTTACCTTGCAATGATTGCATGGTCTGACCTGACGGCGACTGAGTAATTTCTTCTGCCTTCACAGTGGAAATTGCAGAAGTAAGATCTCGTTGTTTTTGTGTACCATATCCTACTACAACAACCTCATCCAGCTGCTCTGAATCAAGGCTCATTGCAATATCCACAGTCGTTCTTCCATTCAATGGAATAGACCTCGTCTCATAGCCAATGTAAGAAAACTCCACTGTCGTTTCAGAATCTCCTACAGTCAGCCGATAGTTCCCATCTAAGTCAGTGACTGTTCCATTGGTTGTTCCTTGAACAACCACGGTAGCACCGATGAGCGCTTCTCCTGTTTCAGCATCAGTGACCTGGCCTGAAACATCCAAATCCTGACCATTTAATTTTGCCGTTGTTAGTAATAGCAAAATCATTAATGTAAAGGGTGTTTTCATAAAATTTTGGTTTTAATGAATGTTCTAGTAGTTCATTTTTTGCCAATTATACAATTGATGCATCAATTCTCCAATTGTAAAATATAGGATAAATACAATTAGAAGCAAACTGCAATTTGGTGAGTCGAGTTTGCTGGTATCGAAATAATAACAGGAATTTTCGATCAATAAATCTTAAATAGATTTATTAATTGATATACTGATCGCTTTAATAACAAGAATTTTTCTAAAATAAATTCTTGTTATAATACAATATTATTTTTCAGAAATAAGCGATTTTGTGTCGATTTTATGAAAAATCTCACGAAGTCTTAGATGTTCTCCTCTTTCAAGTTCTCCAACACGTTTTTTGAAATCCAAAATAGTATTTCTTCGTATTTCAAGAATCTCCGAAAGTTCAGTCAATGTATGTTCACTATTATTGAGTGTAACATAGAGAATGTAGAAGGCTTTTTCAATGGGAAATTTGATACCATGAAACAAGGTATTTGTTGTAGCTGATTCATTGTAGCCACAACGTGTACATCTTCTTCCAAATGGTAAATTGGATTCGCTGTAGCTGGTGTTTTGGCACTTGTGACAATGATACCCTTTTTCCCACTTATAGTTGCTTAGTGCCTGGAGGCATTTCTCTTTATCGCTGAATACCATATTGAACTGGTCATAGGTCATCTCAATATTGAGTAATCGCTCTCTTTGGATAGACTTAATATTGTTTCTTAGCCGCCAGTTATCGAGATCCAGCAAAGAATTGATTTCAGAGATTTCCTTTGTCTGCCTGACTAACTGCAAATTTTTCTCCTTTAATTCCCGGGTCCGTTCATTGACAGTCTTTTCCAATTGAGCATTAAGCTTATCTTTATATCGGGCATTTTTTTCGTGTTGAGCAATGATCCTCTTTAGGGCCCTGTCTCGGTTGGATTTCAGGATCCTAACCCTATCACTCAATGCATAGGATAAAAACAGCATCTCAAGTACAAACGCAAAATGGAGGCTGTAATAGGAAATAGCAACCACACGTATGGCAAAAAGCATCATCAGGGCTTTGATGATAAATCCAACGAATAAAAACCCGTAAGCCACAACGAAAAACCTGGCTGGCTGATATCCTCTCATGTAGACAGATATACCCCCAACAAAAATTAAGGTCAGCGGGATAAGCTCAATGTTTCTCAGCTGGAAGAGAGACCGGTCAAAAAGCAATGCATAAAAGAAAAATGTAACCCTAAGTGCCAACACTATATTGAGTGCTTTATTGATCCGTGGCGAGCGGATATTTAGCCTTAAGAATCTTTTGGAGAAGATAATTGACCAGAAAATGACTAGAAACAGTGCAACACCATAGGCTATTTGGTTCCAGGCGGGGCTATTAGGCCATAAATACTGGTAGGCTATTCCATCCACAGACATGGCATAGAGGCCTACACTCAAAATATAGAAGGTATAAAAAAGGTACTTCCGCTCACGGATGGCCAGGTATATCAGAGAGTTGTACACTGAGATAATTAAAATCATCCCGTAGAAGATGCCATAAACAAAATATTCGCTAATGGCATATTCCAGGAAAAAATCAAATGTCCTGATTGAAAAACGGACATCAACGTATTGATGGCTAACAATCCTGATGAGACATTCATATTTTCCTGCCTTTCCAAGTGGGACTTCAAAGTTTTTGTGGTTGTAGTACTTATGTTGAAAGTCGAAATTATCACCTGTCTCATAAGTAGTGAACCGATCATCTCCTTCTTTTTTGATATAAATGGTCAGCGAATCAATGGTCTGATCAAAGACTTCCAGCAGATAGTCTTTGTCGTTGTCAGGTATGTTAAGTGTCAACCTGATCCAGTAAGCTGCATTAGGCTTGAAATCAATGGGTTTGAAATCAGGATTGATGGTGAAAACATGGTTGGAAATGAGCACCTCATCAAACGAGTAAGTTTTTTCCTCATCTACAAAATACTCCATCTCGTGGATCTGCAGGATCCGCTCTTCAGTGGAACTGGAGATAATGAAAAGGTTAAGGAAAACAATGAGTGAAATCATCCTGCAGGGTCTACATGTTTAAATTAACCATAATTTAAATGACATGTTCTGATTGGTGTTGTGAATTTGAACTGATGGTCCGAAGGGTTACAATTATTTTTAGGAGCTGAGACCGTGAACAATATACCTCGATTCATTTTGATACCCCCTATTACGCCCCTTAAAGGAGAGTGACAATTTTGTCCATTTTACAGGCACATATCAATGCATGCGCTTTCGGGGCTCCAGAGATTCCATGATTTTCGCTTCTTCTTCCAGGAATTGCTTCCAGCGCTGGTTGACGTAGGGTTCTGGCATATAAGTTTTTGCCAGATCGAGGAAGTTTCGGTAATGACCGGCCTCTGAGACCATTAGTTCATGATAGAATGTTGCCAATTCCTGATCTTTTATGTTTTGCGAGAGGATCTTGAATCGCTCGGCACTTCTAGCTTCTATCAAAGCATTTAGCAGCAGCTTTTCGACCAGCTGCTCATCCCTTGAACCACCCTTCCTTACGATCTGGTTGATCCTAACAACATATTCATCCTTTCTGGCTTTTCCTAGCGTCATCTTTCGCCTTTTCAAGTGCTCCAGGACCATCTCAAAATGGGACCACTCTTCACTCACCACTGGTGTAAGCGTATTCACAAGTTTGCTCTTCTCTGGGAATTGTACGATCAGCGAAATGCATGACGATGCAGCCTTCTGTTCGCAATAGGCATGGTCTACCAAAATATCCTCAATGTCTTTTTCTGCTATCTCTACCCATCTGGGATCTGTGGGTAGCTGTAATCCTAATGTTGTTAGCTCTTTCATCAATCAAAAAATAACCATCTGGCCCCTAAACCAATCATTCGCTGCTCACCAGGATAGTATGGAGTGACAAAGTACCCACCATCCGCAGGTTGATTTACGTGAGTGAATTTAACAAATGCCCTGAGCTTATCCACACGGATCGTCAGGAAGGCGTCGATCGCCAGGAAAGCCTCAATCGTAAAATCATCCTGTAAATAAAACTGTTGAATCTCAGGTGCGTATGTCAATGCCTTATAACCTGTTTTGGCATGCATGTCCACACCCAACTCCAGCCCCATGGTATTGTTAAACACAAAGCCTGACCAATAGGCCCTACCTTTATAAAAAAGTTTTGGTAGCCTGAGCTTGTTGGCATCGCCTCCTGAGACCTCAGAATAGAAAGCCTCATTTTCCAGATGGAAACCTTCTTTCCTGGCAAAGTCTGTATAAAACGACAGATCGATATTTCCACCCAGGCTATACAAGACAGCTGCATCAGCCTGTTGTGGGTTAATCTCCTGGTCAAAATAAATAAAGTTATTGAGTGTGAGTATCCTACCAGAGGGGCGAAGTCGAATGTTTCTGGTTTTTACATTGATACCTCCGGTAATCTCATTGGTGAAAGAAGATCGAAAACTGTTGTGCCACTCGTGGTTGTTAGCGAAGTAGTTCTCTACCAGAAAACTTGGTTTGGCCAAAATAGATTTATAAGATCCAAAGATCAGATCTGAGTTAATCTTTCCAATGAGTTTGTATTCCCCACTTTGGAGAAACTCTGCCATGGCTTCCACATTGAACTTTTCCTTCCAGTCAAACCGGGCATAACCACCCAGATAAGTTTCCACCACACCGGAGGTGGGATCATAATAAAGGTATTCAAGGTCCACAATCCTTGATTTGATATATAATCTATAGAACAGATTGGCCAAATCCCCTTTAATACCAGCCTCATTCACGGTTTCATTAAAAATGGTATTTTCATAAGTGCTATCTGGATCTATCAGAAACTGCTTATAAAAGGTGGTATAAAGATCTCCCCCATCATTGGCATCACTGAAGCCAAATCGCTTTCTACTTAGATCCAGCTGGTGATATACTTGCAGTTGATTGGCCAGCTGAAACTGATGATAAAGATGTCCCTGGATCCGCTTGTCATAGGTCCTTGCTTCTTCCAACCTGATCTCCGAATCCTGATACTGGAAAAACTCCTCCGCCGGAGCATCACTTTCTATCAATATGCCGCCTGTTTCTTCCACATTGTGAGACATATTCACCAAATTGACAATCATGGTATATGGAAGCTTGGAATGCTTATAAAAAGAATAAATATCAAAAGTGGTTCCTACCACATTCCGGTCTCCCTGTCCGGCATACCCAATCTGTTTGTCTGAGGTGATCCGGTAAATATCAAACCCCACATTCCAATGCTCGTTCACATTTCTTGAAAAATTAAAGTCTGCAATGGACCTACTTCCCCCACCAAAAACGACTTTAAGATCCATAAAAGGAGATTTGGTGTCGTAGTAGTTCATATCTTCCGGCTCAACCATATAATGATCAAACACATTATACCCTGCTGTCTTACCAATCATTTCATTGGCTTGCGGAAAAACTGGATACATGGCAGTTCCGCTATTGCCCAGGTCCTGGTAATAATCCCTGAGCTTATCCGTCCAGGTGAAACGCTCCGTTCCATACATCAATGTATCGGGATGTCGCTCTACCGGAAAGTTGTTTTTGATATCAATTTCCTTGATGATCAGGGTAGTCTCCGGTCCATATACCAGCTCAGTGGAGTCGTCGACAATCTGACTGTAGGCAGACCAGGTAAAGGCAAGTAAAAAAATGACTATTAGCTTTCGCACGCTCAAAATTAAGTGATCTCTTTTTGACGGAACTCAATACTGTCTTTAATCATTGACTGAAATAACGATTCGTCTTTCAAAAATTTTATTTTGATGGGAAGATAATAGCATGAGTAGTCTTTAAGCTCTGGAAAAAGTCTCATTTTCACAGCGTCCTTTTCTGTAGTGATCAAACTTGTGTGCTCATTTAATTCTGCAATGATCCCTTTGATGTCTAGCTTACTGTATGCATGGTGATCTCCATATTGATGATCGATCTTCACCTGGTATTTTGAATCGACATAGGCATGGAAAATGTCAGCATTGGCAATACCGGAGATGGCCACCACCTGTTGATTCATTGTTTTGCCCTCATCAAATAAAGAAACGGGTTCTCCATATTCAATTCCAGTAAAGAAAACTTTGGCATCGGAATAGGTAGCTACCTGGTCACTGATGGCTCGCTGATCTGCTTCACTCAGGTGTAAAGGACACTTAGATACTACAATAATGTCCGCACGACTTGCTCCTGACCTTGACTCTCTCAGAAAGCCTGAAGGCATGAGATAATCCTTGTAAAATGGTCTTTGAAATGTTGTGATCATGATATTCAATGAGGGTTTTACAGATCGATGCTGAAATGCGTCGTCCATCAGGATCACTTCGGTATCCGGAAAATTATATAGCAATTCAGGGATCGCATACATCCGCTCTTCACCCACCACCACGTGCATTTTGTCTTTGTACCGCTGATAAAACATGAAGGGCTCATCGCCAACTGTAATAGCGGTTTCGTCATCCGTCACAATCCTGAATCCTTTGGTTTTTCGTTTATAACCCCTGCTCAATGTGCTTGTGGGAATCGACTGGCTGATCAACCATTCGCAGAGATAGGCTACCATTGGACTTTTTCCTGTGCCTCCCACCGAAAGATTTCCAATGCCTATTACATTTGTTTCAAATTGAACAGGTTTGATTATTTCACTGTCAAATAGCCGGTTTCTTATCCTCGTGATAAGGTCCAACAACAAAGCAAACGGAAAAAGCAAAACTTGCCACCAGGTCATATGAAAGTCAAAGATATTACAAACTACCTAGAGCGACTCGCTCCCCTAACCTACCAGGAATCTTATGACAATAGCGGTTTGATGATCGGTAATTACCGGGATGAAGTATCCGGCATACTGTTTACCCTGGACATTACAGAGGAAGTGTTGGATGAGGCCATTAACGAAGGATGTAACCTCATCATCGCGCATCATCCATTGATCTTCAAAGGACTCAAAAAGATCACTCCTGATCACTGGGTAGAGCGCTGCGTGATTAAGGCCATCCAAAATAACCTCAACCTCTATGCAGCTCATACTAACCTGGACAATGTCAGCCATGGAGTCAATAAAAAGATCTCTGACCAGCTTCAGCTAGTCAATCCACAGATCCTGAGTCCGAAAACAGACACTTTACTTAAGCTGGTAACATTCATCCCTAAAGAAAATAAAGAAGAGGTGCTTAAAGCGATGTATGAGGCTGGTGCGGGGCAGGTAGGAAAATATGATCATTGCAGCTTTCAGCTGGATGGTACAGGCACATTTCGCCCTGGTGAAGGCACGAGCCCACACATCGGGGAAGTAAATGAGGATGAAACGGTGAATGAAATTCGTGTAGAGGTGATCATGGAGACACCAAACGTCTCGAGGGTCATAAAAGCGCTACAGCTCAGTCATCCGTATGAAGAGGTAGCTTACTATCTCAATACGCTGAACAATGCCAACCAGGATATAGGATCCGGAATGATTGGAGATCTGGAAAATCCAATAGCCGTGTCAGACTTTTTGATCTTCCTGAAAGAAAAGCTTAATGCAGAGGTGGTAAGACACACCAATTTATGTCATGAAAACATAGAAAGAGTGGCCGTTTGTGGTGGCTCTGGCGGCTTTTTACTGAAACAGGCTATCGCAGCGGGAGCGGATATTTTCATCACAGGTGACTTCAAGTACCATGACTTTTTTGAAGCTGATAACAAGATCATCATAGCGGATATTGGTCACTATGAAAGCGAACAATTTACAAAGGATTTACTTTATGAAGTATTAAGTAAAAAATTCACTAATATTGCACTCCGTTTGTCGAAAGTAGTGACAAACCCAATCAAATATTTGTAATACTTAATGGAAAATCCTGTAGCTAAAAAGCTTGACGCCCTAGTAAAATTACAATCCCTTGATTCCGAACTTGATGAACTGATAAAAGTAAGAGGAGCATTACCTGACGAGGTGATGGACCTTGAGGATGAGATCACCGGTTACCAGACCCGCATCGACAAGCAAAATCAAGAGCTTTCGGATCTAGAAGAAGCCATAAACAACAATAAATCTGCTATCAAGGATGCTGAAAAACTCATTAAAAAATATGAGGAACAGCAGATGAACGTGAGAAACAATCGTGAATACGATGCCATCACGAAGGAGATTGAGTTACAGCAACTTGAGATCCAGATCCTTGAGAAAAGAATCAAAGAGGCTTTCGAAAAGATTGATGCCAAGAAAGAGGAGATTGAGAATACAAAGACCTTGTTGTCTGAGCGCACTGAAGATCTAAACTCTAAGAAAGGAGAATTGGAGGTTATCACCCAGGAATCTGAGGATGATGAAAAGAAGATTTTGAAGGATCGCGAGAAGGCTGCCAAAAACGTTGAAGAAAGATTACTTACTTCTTATGAGAAGGTAAGAGAAAATATGAGGAATGGCCTGGCAGTAGTTTCTGTGAAAAGAGGTGCCTGTGGAGGATGTTTCAATATCGTACCTCCTCAAAAGCAAGCTGAGATTAGAGAACAAAAGAAAGTTATCGTTTGTGAACACTGCGGAAGGATTCTCGCCAGTGTAGAGGACGAGATCGTTGAGGAGGAAGTGAAGCCGAAGCGAAGAACAAAAAGAACTACGAAAAGTTAATTAATTAACTTTAAGCATACTTTTGAAACACTCCGAGAGGGGTGTTTTTTTTTGCCCATCCTTCATAAAAGAGAGTGATGACCATGGAGAGACTAGTTGAAATCACCAAGTATTTTCTTGGGGATTGAGCTTGAGATACTGGAGCAACTTCTCTTCCACCTTTGCCCAATTATTTAGAACTTCATCATTTTTAAACCTGAGGGTTGTATAGCCAAGATCACTTAATATTATATCCCTGCTTTTATCCTCCTCCACCCTTTTGAGGTGTATCTTACCATCAACTTGAACAATTAATTTCCTTTCATAGCAATGAAAATCTGCGATGAAAAAATGTGCATTTTCATGCTCGATGATGAATTGTCTGTTAAACTTAAATCCATGGAATTTTCTATTTCTGACTTTTGACCAGAAAACTGTTTCTGCTTTAGTTTGATTTCTTCTCAACTCTCGAGCAAATGAAAGCACTTCTAAATATCTCATCAGTTAACAGTAATGATACATTAAAGATGATGGATTAGTTAGAGAATTTCAAATGGGAATATTCTGGGATATATTCTAACAATTTATTTATGGGCTTTATGTTTAGTTGCCCAACTCACCCATGAGTTCGTTTGGGAAAAGTATCCCAGAAACTACTCCCCTCTCTTCATAAGAGAGGGATAATGACGATTGCAGTAAATACCGCACTGCACGAAATATGCATAGTAGATCTTCTTTCACCAGGTGCATGAAATTATTAGACGGTACGCTCCCTCTCTTCGCAAGAGAGGGCTGGGGAGAGTTGGTGTAGGAATGTCTTCTATACCAACTCTCCCATTCTGGTGCGAACGGGGTGAAACGTTATCCTGAAAATTCAATTATTTGCTTTATGTTGGTAGCTGCTAACTCACCCATGAGTTCGTTTGGGAAAAGTATCCCAGAAACTACTCCCCTCTCTTCATAAGAGAGGGATAATGACGATTGCAGTAAATACCGCACTGTACAAAATATGCATAGTAGATCTTCTTTCACCAGGTGCATGAAATTATTAGACGGTACGCTCCCTCTCTTCGCAAGAGAGGGCTGGGGAGAGTTGGTGTAGGAATGTCTTCTATACCAACTCTCCCATTCTGGTGCGAACGGGGTGAAACGTTATCCTGAAAATTCAATTATTTGCTTTATGTTGGTAGCTGCTAACTCACTCATGAGTTCGTTTGGGAAAAGTATCCCAGAAACTACTCCCCTCTCTTCATAAGAGAGGGATAATGACGATTGCAGTAAATACCGCACTGCACGAAATATGCATAGTAGATCTTCTTTCACCAGGTGCATGAAATTATTAGACGGTCTCTCTTGGCAAGAGAGGGCTGGGTATCTCACACCACCCCTTTCTCGGGATGCTTTCCAGTGATTGTGCGAAAGTAGGCTTTCATCACTTCAAGGTCGGCCTCTAGGTTGCCTGTGGGGTAAAATGGGGGGCGCATCTCAACAAAGCGATCCTTGTAGTCAAAACCGACCATCACAATGGGGATGTTAGCTTCGGTAGCGATCCAGTAGAAGCCGGTCTTCCATTTGGTGACAAGGCCACGGGTACCCTCAGGCGTGATCGTGAGAACAAAACGGTCTTTCTCATTGAAAAGAGCGATGGCCTGGTCTACCATACCGGTATGCTTTGACCGATCTACTGCAAAGCCTCCTGTGATACGTAAAAACCACCCAACAACGGGAATTTTAAACAATGAATCTTTTACAAAGTAATTGGACCTGAGCCTGAAGATGGAGCGGGCGGCTACACCTACAAAGAAATCCATCATGCTAGTATGCGGGGCTACAATCAATACAAATTTTTTAAGGTCCGGAAGCTCACCTTTGGTGGTCCAACCTGTGAGCTTAAAGCACAAAAGAAAAAATTGCCGCATCATGCACTCACCAGTTCAAATTTCTTGAGGATATTTTTCTTTTCGATCTGCTCCCTTGTATAGCGATAGCCAACATCATAAATCTGACGAGCGCTCTTAAAATCAAAGACCTTAAACCCTGATACTCCCGGAGGCTCAATAAATACATCACACTTATTCTTGTTGCGGTGGCTGTTGATTGTGATGGCAACGAGTAAAGACCTTTCCATAAGATCCCTCCAGCTCCCAACTTTGTAATCTTTATCGATTGGATTGCAGTGCATGGCTACGATCCTGTCACAATTTTTCTTAATGGGCTTAATCGGGAGGTTGTCAGTGATTCCCCCATCAACATACTGCTTGTTACGGATAGTTACAGGATTGAAAAGGACGGGAATGCTACTAGAGGCCAGTAGCGGTTTGATCAACTGACCCTTGCTAAACACTTTGGCTTTACCTTTGTTCACCTGGGTAGCTGTAATAAAAAGTGGTTTTTTCAGCGCTGAAAAATTGTCTTCAGGAATGTGCTTTTTGATCTCCTCTCTCCCCTTTTCGATATTGATCAGCCCCTGCCAGTTGAGGGCTGGTCTTAGCAACCCGTAAAAGTTGGTCTTTTGTATTCTGTGAAGAATTTCCTCCGGCGCATACCCATAACAATACAACGCTCCAAGTAATGCTCCGGCACTGGTGCCGGAAACCATATCAAATTGAAGCCCTTCTTCTTCAAGTGCCTGGATAGCTCCCAGATGAGCTATGCCTCTCGCACCACCACCGGAAAGAACCAACCCAACTTTCATAGTTTCTACCCTGTAAAGGCACCCATCGCGCAGAATTTCTCGATGCGCTGCTCAATACGTTTCTCTACAGAAAGTTTTTCCAGCTCTTTGAGCGCCTTAAAAATGGCTTTTTTCAACTCTAACGAACTAGTTTTCAGATCAGTATGAGCCCCACCAAGTGGTTCTTTGATGATTCCATCTATCAGGTTATTCTTGAGCATGTCTGTGGCTGTAAGCTTCAAGGCTTCAGCTGCCTGCTCTTTATAATCCCAGGTTCGCCATAAGATAGTAGAACAGTTTTCCGGAGAGATTACAGAATACCACGAGTTCTCCATCATGAAAACGCGATCTCCAATGGCAATGCCCAATGCACCTCCTGACGCGCCTTCACCAATAATGATACAGATCACAGGCACCTTGAGGGTCATCATCTCCTTCAGATTACGTGCAATGGCTTCCCCCTGCCCTCTTTCTTCAGCTTCAATGCCCGGATATGCACCCGGGGTATCAATAAGCGTGATGATCGGTTTGTTGAATTTCTCAGCCATCTTCATTAGCCTCAAAGCCTTGCGGTAACCATCAGGATTTGCCATCCCGAAGTTACGCATCTGACGCTGCTTGGTATTCCTTCCCTTTTGCTGACCAATAATCATGAATGTTTGATCATCGATGTTAGCAAATCCTCCTACCATGGCCTTATCGTCTTTGACAGCCCGGTCACCAAAGAGCTCGATGAAATCTTCGGACATCTCATAGATGTAATCAAGGGTATAAGGCCGCTCAGGGTGTCTTGACAGCTGTACTCGCTGCCAGCGGGTGAGATTTAGGAAAGTATCTTTCTTAAGTTTGGAAATCTTATCCTCCAGCTTTTTGATTGCGTCGCTCACATCAACATCACTTTCTCTTGCCAGATCCTTCATGTCTGCAAGTTTAGATTCAAGTTCTACGATAGGTTGCTCAAATTCCAGGTGCATGTATAGTGTTATTTTTGAATGGGGCAAATTTAGCAAGAAAAGAATGGATGCGTTTCAAATAATTTGAAAGGTTCTTAAATTAAATTGAAAGTATGTATTGGATTAAAAAATAGAAGGATATAGATTTGCACCTCGTTTGGCAGACGTCCAAACAACAAACAAGTTGGTCTGGTAGTTCAGTTGGTTAGAATGCCTGCCTGTCACGCAGGAGGTCGCGAGTTCGAGTCTCGTCCAGACCGCAGAAAAAGCCTTAATTTCGAGAGAGATTAAGGCTTTTTTATTGTGGATCATTTCGTTTATATCATTCAAAGTCTAAAGGATCAAACTCTTTATAAGGGATATTCTAATGCACCATATAAGAGGTTATCTCAACATAATGCTGGTGAATCCCGATACACATCAAGGAAGACCCCGTGGAAATTAGTCTATGTTGAAAAGTGTGCTAGCAAGACTGTAGCACTCCAAAGGGAGAAACTCTTAAGACAGCCAACAGTAATTATATTAAGTGGCTTATTGAGCAATCCACAAACATCCTAAATATTTGAAGCCTGCCTGTCATCCCGCCTCAGGCGGGACGAGTTCGAGTCTCTTCCGCTTGTCCCGTCTTGGGCGGGAGACCGCAGAAAAAGCCTTAATTTCGAGAGAGATTAAGGCTTTTTTATTGTGGATCATTTCGTTTATATCATTCAAAGTCTAAAAGATCAAACTCTTTATAAGGGATATTCTAATGCACCATATAAGAGGTTATCTCAACATAATGCTGGTGAATCCCGATACACATCAAGGAAGACCCCGTGGAAATTAGTCTATGTTGAAAAGTGTGCTAGCAAGACTGAAGCACTCCAAAGGGAGAAAACTCTTAAGAGAGCCAGCAGGAACACAAAAATTCCCGCAGGACTGGCGGTACTTCCCGCAGGAAGGGTCATCAGTCTCGCAGGAAGGGATTGTAACCTTGCAGGAAGTGAGGTGTCCTAAAATAAGTTGACAGGTTATTAATTAATTCTAAATGTGGTTTACAATAGTAAACAAAACCCAAATGGGTTTTACAGTATCTATTGGGTTCAGTCGGCAGGGTCGCTTTACCTCTTTCTCAATTGTTCAATCAACTTTTGCTGTTCATCCACCAGCTTTTTAAGTCGCTCATTTTCATCCTTCATCCCCCACATCTCCTCAAAATAATAAGGCATGGGGGCTTTCATTTTATATAACCATTCATCCATTAGGGTCTCTAACTTATTGACAACTTCCGGTTGGGACATCGCTTTATTTGTGGTCTCACCTGGATCACTAGTCAGATTGTAAAGTTCCATTGGCTTGCCTTTTTCATACCTTCTCATCAGTTTCCAGTCCCCTGAGCGGATCACTGTCTGAGGGCCTCCTTCAAATCCTGCTTCGGTATACCCCGGAAAATGCCAGCACAGTGCTTCCCTTCCTAATTGCTCACCTGGATTCTTCAACAATGGCATTAGACTCACTCCATCCAAAATATAGTTTTCTGGTTGTTTTATGCCAGTAGCTTCAAGCAGGGTTGGATACATGTCAATGTGAAGGACTGGTTCATGACAAACTGTTCCCGCAGTAATCACTCCCGGCCACCTGAAGATAAGCGGCACTCTTATACCGCCCTCATAAATGGAGTTTTTACCATTCCGAAGTGGTGAATTATCGGTGATATCAGATGACTCATATGCTTCTCCAAATGAACTATATCCTCCAAACCCACCATTATCGGAATAGAAGATAACTATGGTATTTTGATCAAGTCCCAGTGCTTCCAAGGTGGACATTATTTTGCCTACCCCCGTATCAACGGATTCAATCATGGCTGCATAGGTAGGGTTGTCATGGCCCCCTGTACCCTGCTTCTTTTTATACTTATTTACAAGATTCTCAGGGGCTTGCAATGGGATATGGACAGCATAATAAGCAAGGTGAAGATAGAATGTCTCATCTTTCTTCTCAGTAATATATTCTACCGCTTTCCTTGTGAGATAATCCGTTAGAAATTCTCCTTCTCTCGCATCACTAATGTATTTGTTGTTATTGGGTTGAAAAAACTCACCTTCCCACTCTCCCGGGTTGCCCATATTATAGCCCCCTATGTTGATATCAAACCCCTGTTCAATCGGACCATGACGTGGAGACCTGCCAATGTGCCATTTACCCATAAAACCATTATGATAACCTCCGGATTTTAGCGCCTCAGCTATCGTAATCTTATCTTCCGGAAGATCATCAGTATTAGCGGCCGGGATCATTTCGGTCCCCGGTGGTTGAGTGTATACATCATACACCGGCTGACGTGGATAATACTGACCACTCATCAAGGCGGCACGTGAGGGCGTGCAAGTAGGGTTTGCATATGCATTTGTAAATCTCATCCCCTGAAACGCCAGAGCATCTATATTGGGGGTTTCATAATAACCCCGTTTCAAAGGATCATAAATGTTGACATCTGCCCAGCCCAGATCATCTACAAGTATAAATACTATATTAGGGCGGGCAGTCAGTAGTTTATTAGCATTGACTGGGTTGTGATGATAAAGCGTGGTTATTCCGATCAAAACAACCATCAATAGCTTGATCACAAATCTTCTCTTATTTACTCTCATACTAGCTGACTTTTACTGTTGTCATTTAAAAGAATCCTTTCTTCTCTTTGAATTAAACCTAATGACATTTTGCCTAATAATCAATGAGGGTTCTGCACCATGATTGATATGAAATCGATTAACCAGATAGCTACATTATGCTTAGCAAAGGGTTAGATTACTCCAAAAATGCCTATCTTGAATCACCATGGCCGCAATCCTCAATATCCTTTTCGGCATTCTCCTTATTCTAGCAGGCATTTATCTCCCCTACTCCATTTACAAACTCTTCCGCGATAAAATCAGGTATCGGTTCCTATTACTAAGCATGACTGAGGAATTTGGGATGATAGCTATATCAATTGGTTTTTTTTTAATCATAAAAATTTGACCAGTTCTTCCTCAGCTAAACTAATGAGCAATGTGAATGAATCAGAGGCATGAACTTCAATGTAGCCATTGATTTCTCCATCTTTCTAATTGGGTCTATTGGGTTTCTTATCAGTCTGGTTTTTATGTTTCGGGGCATCCTCCGGAAAAAGAGGGTATTTCTGAAAAAAGGCCTATGGAGCTTTGTGTTTACTTCTGTCTTCCTGATTGTTGCGTTTTTAGTAAGGATATTGATAGCGTTACTCTATGGACTAGGGATAAACGTGCAAATTGATTTCTAATGTTCACAATATCCGAATTGTAATTGATTTATCAATAAAAACATTCATCAATACGTTATCATTAATAATAACACCCAAGTAAGTCAGACAAGCATGTATCGTACTTGCCAAAATATCACTCGATAACTTTTCATAGAAATTAATGTTTGATATAAGTAATACACCTTAAGAAATTACGAAATACACCTTATAGTATTTATAAATTCTGATGGCTAATATGCCCATTCTTTAGTGCGGGTTACTTTATGGTTGGGAAGATATGAAAAATTGTAACCTTAAACATTACCTGCTATTTTCATTGTTTTTTGTTTTCTTACAAACAACAATTGCTCAAACGTCCTGGACCGGAACTGCTGATGATGAATGGCGAAATGCTGCCAACTGGACAGCCGGAGTCCCTGATACCAGCACGGATGCTATTATAGGAGATGCAAACTTTACTGGAGCATTTCAACCAAATTTAAAGAGAAGTGGTGGTGTTGGCTCTTGCAGTAACTTAACCATCGGAAATAGCATAAAAACATGTACGCTAACAACCGATGATGCCTTGATCATTGCTGGAACACTTACGATCGGGGCCAATGGAACACTATACCAGGATCAAAATTACATTTATATCATAGGGGATTTTGTAAACAATGGAACCTACACTGCCGACGATAGCAATCGCAGAGTTTATATGATTGGTACCAGCAGCAACCTGGGTGGATCCAGCACTACAACTTTTGCCAAGCTTTATGTAAACGCAGGGAGTACAGTTACACTCACTGGAGATATTATTGTTGATGAGCGATTGGATTTGAGAGGTACTTTTGATCCCACAGAAAATTATACCGTCAATGGCGCGGGGAATCATATCATAAGAGGTACAGGCACACTCATTGTGAAAGCCTCCACTTATGCTGGTAATTATCCTTTTTCAGGATCACTCTCTTTAAGGAATAATTCAACGATTGACTATGCATCTTCAGCCATTAATCAAACAGTCAATTCTACTATATCATATCGAAACCTTAGAATTTCAGGTGGATTAACAAAGTCCCTGGCAGCCAACACAACAGTCAGGGGAAACCTGAGTATTGATGCAGGCACCCTTGACATTCTCACTTACACCATTGACAGAAACAACAATGGAGGGTTTCTTTCCATTGCGGCAGATGCAACCTTGAAAATCGGAGGTACCCAAAGCTTTCCGGCCAATTATGCTACTCACATTCTTGCCTCGACAAGTACTGTAAACTACTATGGAGGAAACCAGACTGTAACGAATGAAACATATGGAAATTTGATATTAAGCAGTTCGAGTGGGTCAATCGTGAAGACAATGCCAGCTACTGCACTAACCATAGCCGGTGATTTGACTTCCAGTGCTTCAGCTGGAACACTCTCTTTCACTGCAGGAAACAACATCTCCGTCCTCGGAGATATCACCCTGGGGAGCAACACCACATTTAATGGAGCCACTTATAGCCACGAAGTAAGTGGAAATATGGATAATAGTGGCATATACAGTGGGGCAAGCAGTACGTTTACTTCAAATGGTGGCAATACTGCCTGGAGTGGGTCCGGAACATATACCATGGGCAACATGGTCATCAATGGGGCTAATACCACCTTTGACCAAAATTCATCCTTTTCCATCGCAGGCGATTTCTCCACGACAACCAATGGTACGATCACGCATACCACTGGCGGGACCGGGGTGGTAACGATGACAGGAATCAGTAAAACAATTGCCGGTCAGGGCATAGTCCTGGACGATTTAACCATTGCGGCTGCAGCAACCATTTCCAATAGCTCATCATTCGTAATTGCCGGCGATCTCATCGTAACAGGAAACCTCACAGATTCAGGGCAGAAAATCACGCTGACCGGAACCAGTAAAACAATTACAGCATCTGGCAGCTTGCAATTTCACGAATTAACCGTGTCTGGTTCTTCTACCACCTCGAGCAGCTTTTCGGTTTCAAGCAACCTGAATATAACCGGATCATTTACTGCTTCTGCCGGTACCATAACCTTTAATGGTACTTCAGATCTTTCAGGCACAGCCAGTTTATTTAATGTGACTGTTGATAACGCCGCTACGCTTAATATGGGTGTTAACTCCACACTAAACATCTCAGGCACTGATGCACTCGTTGGAACCGGTGCATTTGATGGGACCACCAATAGCCCCAATACCGTAGGATACAACTCGTCATCTACCCAAAGTATCAATTTTACCGATTTTCACCATTTAATCCTAACAAATGGCAACACTAAAACTCCAACTGCAGGCTTAACCGTAAATGGTGACTTAACCATTGGACCATCAACCACTCTTGACGGCACTACACTTACTCACACCGTAAAAGGTGACTGGATCAATAATGGCACTTTTACAGCAGGAACTTCCACTATCCAACTTACTGGCAGTTTAAATGCCTCTATTTCAGGCACAAATACATTCAACATCCTTACCATTAACAAGGGAAGTAATAATATAATCACATTAACAGACAACAATACGACTGCCACACTCAATATGACAGCAGGTTTAATGCAAACTGGTGCTAACACCATAACTATTACCAGCGACAGAACAGGAAACGGAATCATTATCGGTACAATTACGCGTCAGCACGCTTTTACAACTGTTACCGATTATGCTTTTGAAGGACCAAACAATTTAATCAATTTTTCAGCTATAACTGGCACTATATCATCAATCACAGTTGTGGTAGACAATACTACACTATCAACTTTTCCCTATCGTGAATCAATTAATAGGGCTTATGATATAACTGTATCTGGCACAGTAACATCTTACACGGCTTCATTAAGGTTGCACTATGAAACGGTGGACCTCAATGGTAATGATGAAAGCATCATGACACTATGGAATGATCAGGGAACAACAACATGGATAGAAATTGGAGCCAGTAGCAATAGTACGATAGATAACTGGGTGGAAGAGACCGGACTTACGTCTTTGGAGAACAAATGGTCTTTGTCTGATGGGTTAAAAGTACTCAGCTGGACCGGTGCAGTTAGCTCATCAACCTCTGATCCAGGAAACTGGGTTGTAACAGTCGGTTCTCCTGGTAATCCACCTGGCACTGATGATGTGGTTGTTTTTGGGGATCAAATGTTTACCAATGCACCGACCTTTGATGTCTCTACCACCGTAAAACGTATCATTTTTGAATCCACAAAAGAAACTACTGTTACTGTAGGATCGGGCACCACACTTACAGTCAGGGGAAACATCCTGGGTGACTGGACAAGTGGAAATGCTACGCATTCTATCAATGTTGGAAGCGAAACCCTTGCGGCTAATGGAGATATTGAATTAAGTGATGGAACCACCAATCATGCTATTGATCTCAATGCCAGTACAGGGTCTATCTCTATTATGGGTGGGTTATTTCAGGAAGGTGGAGCTGACATTACATTTACAGGCACAGCAGCCTTGAACATTGGTGAAGATTTTAATTATACCAGTGGAACCTTTACAGCAGGCAATAGTACTGTTACATATGATGGTTCCATAAACCAGGTGGTTGCTGGTGTCACCTACAACCACCTAACAATTAATAATAGTGCTGGAATCGTTCTTTCAGGAGGAAACATTCAGGTTGGGGGAAACTCAAACCTGAATAATGGCACATTCACTTTGGAGCATGATCTGGATATTGAAGGAGATTTGACTATTAGCTCAGGAACAACATTAAATGCTGGTGATGAAAATGCTATTTACGTAGCCGGAAATACAACCATCAATGGAACTTTTGATTCAGGCACCTCAAACTTCGTTTTGGATGGTGCTGGAAATCAAAACATTCCTTCGGCAACATATCATGATATTACCATCAATAAGGCTTCCGGGACGGCCTCCCTTGAGGGTGATATTTTCGTTAAAGGAAACGCAATAATAAGTAGTGGAACCCTGGATGCAGGAGTGCATTCTATCACCCGTACATCTGTTGGAGGATCTGCTACCATTGCTGCAGGTACCACTTCGCTTTTTGGAGGAGGAAGCACCCAGGTTCAAAATTTTGCAAGCTTTGTAATTGACCCGACCAGTACAATACATTTTAATGGTACGGTAGCGAGAGTCATCCCATCATTTAACTACGGAAATCTGATCATTTCAAATGGTGGATCAAATGCAAAATCACTACTCGGAACCACTTCTGTACTTGGAGATTTAACTATCAATTCAGGATCCACTTTTAGTATTGCAAACCAGATCTTGACCTTAGAGGGTGACTTAAATATAAATGGCACCTTCACTACAACAAGTAGTTTTTTAGAACTTAATGGGACAAACAAAGAAATAAGTGGGACAACAGATTTCAACGACCTTCTGGTCAACGGCAGCTATGACTACATTTCTGGGAATCCAACTATTAACGGTAACGTTGAAATAGCCACAACTGGAGATTTTGATTTGGCCTCGTCAACCGTGAATGTATATGGAGATTTTACGAATAGGGGAATTGCAGAATCCGATGGGACTGTTACCTTCATGGGAAATCAGGTTCAGACAATCAGGCTACTTAATGCTATCTCCTCTTCCTCTTCCGGGATTATCAACTTTAATGGGACTGTTGCTCCAGTCTTAAACTCAACATCATCTCCACAGTTTGCAACAGTAAATATCAATAACACGGCTCCCATTGCTCCATCTGCTCCCTGGACGGTTGCTATTAATATGACAATTGCAAGTGGGGCCACCTTCAGCGGTGGTTCTCTTTCGCACAACTTCCTGGGTACTTTTTTAAATAATGGCACAGTGACCAGCGCAGGGAGCATGAATTTTACACCAACAAGTTTTGCTCCCGCTATAACCTTAGGCAACTTTACCTCAACAGGCAGTGTAGCTTTTGGTGGAAATCAAGAAATCACATTATCTGACAACACACCAAGTTTTACTTCAGTGATCATAAGCAATAGCAATGTGGCAGGCGTAACAGCAGGCTCTGCATGGTCAGTTTCTGATAATTTATTAATTACCTCTGGTGCAACTTTCAAAGCAGGGTCTTTTTCACACACCATTTCAGGAGACTTCTCCAATCAGGGTACTTTAGACGGCCAGACCTCCACCTTCATATTTGATGGTGCCTCTGGCACCAATAGCATCAGTGGCAGTGGAACAACAACATTTAATCATCTTACATTTGATACGGGATCCATCCTGGAAGTTGCCGGTAGCATAGGTGTAACTGGAAATTTTGCATCAAATGGGACTAGCTTGGATCTTTTAAACGCTTCCGTAGAATTTTCAGGAAGCAACCAGTCCATTCTGAGTGGTTCGATTCCTACTTTTAATGACTTAACTATAAATAAAAGCGCCGGAGATGTGAGAATGGATGTAGACGTAATGGTTAGCAATACATTGACACTTACAGATGGCCTTCTGGAACTCAATGGTAATGAGCTCTCCGTCACCAACCCTTTAGCATCAGCTATCAGCCGCACATCGGGCTTAATCGTAAGTGAGAGCACAGACAATAGCAGCAAAATAAACTGGAGCATTGGCACAGATGTTGATGAACACATATTTCCCTTTGGGACCGTATCCAGTGACTACATACCATTTTCATTTGACTTAAACAGTGGAGATGCGGGTATAGTCTCGGTCTCTACCTACCCAACAGGCACTGACAACCTGCCATATCCTGCAGGTGTTACAAATATTAATGCTGCTGGGAATAATAATAGCACCCATACTGTGGATCGATTTTTTCAAATAGACCTGGCAGGTGCAACAACCCCTTCTGCTGATATAGGATTTACAGCTACTGCAGCAGAGATTGGCTCTATCTCTTCACTAATGGCACAACGATGGGATGGAAGTATTTGGGAACCTCCCCTTCCGGGTCAAACAAATACGGCTTCCTCGGTTACCGTCCCTAATGTTACCCAGTTTTCACCCTGGGCAATATCAGGTAATGGAATGGCTTTACCAGTGGAATTGGTGGATTTTAGTGCCGGCATAATAAACCAAAATGTGACTTTAAAATGGAGCACAGCCACGGAAATTAATAATGAGGGATTTATAATTCAGAGATCAGTAAATGGTAAATCATTCAATGACATCGGGTATGTAAAGGGACACGGAGATTCTGATGAACTCATTTCCTACAACTTTAAAGATTTGGCACCACCTTCAGGACTTATCTATTATCGCTTAAAGCAAGTTGATTTTGATGGGGCTTTTGAATTCAGCCCTATTGAAGTAGTTGAAATAGTAAATAAACTAAAAGAATCGTTTTCTATATTCCCAAACCCTATTCAGGGGACTAGCATTGAATTGAAAACTGAAGGTATTCATGATGAAGAAATTAGCTTATCCATGATGACAATAGATGGAAAAATTATTTGGAATAAGCAGGTCCTGGTTCCATTAGAAGGCTCTATTGTTGATTTATCGTTCAACGAGAAATTCAATAGGGGCACTTATATTATGTTATGTGAAACAAGGAATGGAATTAGCCAGATAAAGGTAATCATTGAATAGTATCAAAAGTACCCTGAAGATTACTCCATACCTCCTAACATACAATTATTACCCTTAATTAAATACATACATCACCATCATCAGGTAGTGCAGTATGGTGCCAGCCATCACAAAGAGATGCCAAACAAAGTGTGAGTATTTCATCCGTGTGTCAACAATGTAAAAGGCAATCCCCACCGTATAGGCCAGTCCTCCTGATACCAACAACCAAAATCCCGGAGTAGGTAGCGCTGCTTTCACAGCTCCAATTTGAAAGACGATGATCCATCCCATGAGGGCATACAGTATGGTTGAAAGCAAATTGAACCGGCCAGTATAAAAGACCTTCAGTACAATCCCAATGATGGCCATGATCCATTGTATCCCAAAGAACCACCAACCCGTAGTTCCACCTATTGAAATGAGTAGCACAGGTGTATATGTCCCAGCTATCAACAAGAAGATCCCACAGTGATCCAGTATATTGAATACCTTTTTAGCTGTCTTATGGGTCAGGCTATGATAGAAGGTGGAGAAGGTATATAGAGAGACCAGACTCAATCCATAAAAAAGGGCACTAAACAGGCTCCAGTCTTTATCACTTTGAGCACCGAAGACTAAAAGTACGACCATGCCGCCAATAGCACACAGAGCTGTAATGCCGTGGGAAATGGAGTTGGCAATTTCTTCACCGAGAGACTGGTTTTCGCGCTTTTTCATTCAAAAACATTTTGCTTTGATCAGAAGATAATTCAAATATGTAATTGTTGGTTCCTTATTCATTTGAAACATATGAATTAGTGGTGGAATGAATGAAAGTATACGAGTCTGGGAGATGGTCATTTGCCTTCAGAGACAAGACACTTTATGGAAAATATTGCAACATTTTTCACGGCATAAAACAGTTTTTGTTGAAATAAATTATATTGTATTCCGAACCTGAACGAACATAATCTGGCTATGGACTATCGTATCCCCAAGTACGGTAAAGAGGTTTTATTTAATGAGAACCCATTACCCCTCATGTTGATTGAGCTCAACACCAATAAAATCCTGAAGACCAATACAGCGGCTTCAGCCAAGTTTGGCTACTCCAGTGAAGAACTCCTGGAGATGGACCTCTCTGACTTCCGGTTGTCCGAGGACAAAGAGATAGTCTCACCACCCAGGGTTTCAGTACAAAGTGGCCATTATTTCGAGACCATCAGCAGGTGTGTAACAAAGAAGAAAAACACCATTAACACCTCTATTCAATCTAAGATTATCCTCTACAAAGGAAAAGAAGTCGCATTTACTGTAATTCACGATGTTTCACCCTATAAAAGCATTGAAACCAGGATCATCAATGCGCAATCAGAAGCAATAGATATGGAGCGGGAATCTATCTCGCAGGAGATTCATGATGGGTTAATCCAGGTACTGGTCACCTCTCAGATCTATTTAAAGAAACTTCATCCTTCAATAGGATTGAAAGGAGAATTGATGGATCAATACAACAAAGCTTTGAATCTACTCGGGCAGGGAATAACCGATGCCAGGAACATCACTCACAATCTCATGCCAAAGTCTGTAGTAGACCTTAGCCTGAACTATCTCATGGAGGAGTTGTTGAAAGATTTTTCTGAAACCAGTGATATAAGAATCCACTTTTCAATGGAATTTGATAAACCAGATTTGAGCGATAAGATCAAAATCAATGTATACAGGATAATGCAGGAAGCTCTAAACAATATCAGAAAACATTCAAGAGCCACCCTACTTGACATTTCCATCACCACCAAAAATAAAAAGCTGGTGCTGGATATAGTTGATAATGGAGTGGGCTTTGATCATGCCTCCTTACATTCAAAAAGTCGGGGAATAGGACTTAAAAATCTGAAAAGAAGAACAGCGTTGATCAGTGGCATTCTGAATATTTTCAGTGAAAAAGGAAAAGGAACCCGTATCAAGCTCAGAGTGCCTCTGAAAGGAAACTAAACCGCGCATAAATAAACAAAATACAAGCGTTGTCTAGTTACGCCCCTAACTGTAATCATTTAGGATCTCCTGGATCTTCTTTTTGGAAGAGGATATTCTTGTTTTGTAAACGAAATGAACAAGTAGGATTGCAGCAAATAGAATGGTAATGCCAAAAATAATGGTCTGCGAAAATTTTTCCTCGGTCTCTTCAATCTCCATCTCTGAGTAATATCCTGCCAGAAGGAGATCCACCTGAAATTCATTCTTAATTTTGATGAGTTCTTTTTGAGACTGGAAAAACTTTTGGCTCTCTTCAAAATATCTTAAGGAATAGCTATTCGCTAGTTGTTGTTCTCCCCTATCCTGGTGCAGCTGGCGCATGGTATTAAAGATCTGTAAATACCGATCCTCAGGAACTACTGAATCATAAACCACTACGGCTTCCCCAGCATACTTGAGGGCACTTGCCAAATCACCCGTTTGTTGATATACATTGGTCAGACCCTGATAGCTGTCAAATTTGATTTCGGGGATAGTTTGGAATTGGTCAGCCTGCAAGTAGGCGGTTTCAGATTTATTGTAATTCTTAAGCGTATAGTACAGATCACCCAGGTTATTATAAGCATTCGCCTTGATTGTGGGACTGGCATTAGGATTGTTGATAATCTTAAGAAAGCAATTTTCAGCTTCTCTGTTCTTTTGGTCTTCTTTCAGGATCATTCCAAGAAGATTCCATGAATCATTGTATAGTTTCCAGTCTTCAATTCCTTCTGATAGCTCAATAGCAGATTGAATGACTTCAATAGCTTTTGGGAGATCTCCTTTATCCAGGCTGGCAAATGCAACATTGAATAAAAGCTTAACCTCCTGATCCTCCAGATGATAAAGATTAGCTTTCTTCAATGCTTTTTCATACAAATCAATAGCCTCATCATTCTTCCCATTGACGTGAAGCACGCTCCCGGCATTAAGCATCAAACTTGTGTAAGTATATACAGACCTCTCATCCAATTCATTCTCTAGTATATGTGCCGCTTTCAGGTACATCAGAAGTCCCGCAACAGCCTTATTTTGAATTTCCTCCAGAATGTAACCCTTGAAATAATAGGAATTGGCTATCCCCCATGAATAGTCTGCTGATTCAGCTTCCTTCAGGGTCTTATCTGCCATTATAAATGCGCTATCAGGATATTGAAACATAATAGCACGTACCTGTTTATGGCTAGAATCGATCTCAGCAATCAAGTCAGAATTCGTGAACGGATTCAGGAAAAGAAAGGATAAAAAATAGATTGCCATAGCTCGTTGCAATCAAAAATAAAAAAGACAGATGAAAACACCTGCCTTTTTTAAAAATTATCTTACCGTTGTAAGGATTAATCAATCTGGACCTCCAGGAATGTCTTTCTGATCTTGTGCTCCACTGGTGTTGTTGAGTCCGCCATTGTCCTGCTGAACAACTACATCTTCAAGACTTGAAGATGTTTCACATGACTGGCTGGCAAAGCCTAAAGTAATTACAACAACTAGGGCTAGAAATGACTTTTTCATAACTGTAAAAATTTAATTGGTTTAAAAAATTAATTATGCATTAAATATACAGTCAATCGGCTAAGGTTGAGCCAGTTATGAAAAACATGACGGATAACAAGGGAAGTTTGGGTATTATACCTATATACCTATTCTAATCTTATGGTACATACCGTCCGGTAAAATCAGACCCCATATAAGATCCCCATTTTACTGGTTGATTGAAGGAAAGGTTTGTCCACTAATCACCATCAGCATTCCCGGAGGTCTGTCAGGACTATTTGGTGTAGCCTGGACATACCCTTCACTGGGGTTCAGAAGATCTGGGATTGTATCATCATCTACATCATGTAATTATCTATGGGTTGTAAAAATTGTATTAGGTTGAAGAACCAGGTTCAAAAGCATCATCATTCATAAATTGCTACAGCATTATACCCATACTGCCATCTATTGCTATTAGCTCTCCGGACCTGCCACCGATAATTACATTTGGGGTATCATCCTCAGTATTGTGCAAGAAAATCGGTGATCCAAAAAGTTGATCCCTTGCTGAGACGCTCCATAGAATAAAACCATCTCTCTCATCTAAAGCAAGACCGCCGAGTCTGTTGGTTGAAACTCTACTTTTCCCGCACGCAAACACCAGTTCTTTAACCCCATCATGATTCAGATCAGGAGCCCGTGGAGAAGAGAAAGAGCCTACTCCATTGATAACTGTTGTCCAGATAATTGGTTCTTTTGTCTTTGTGGTATCACAGGAAATGGAAAATGAAAGAAACAACAGGAGTAACTGAAGGCTTTTCTCCTTTTTGAATCACCAAGATTATTCAATGAATGCTGATAAGTTTAATCTTTGCCTGCAAGATGGCGTTTGGTTTGATTCCATATGCTTCGGACTGGCCAAAAGCCCTGGTTGACGGGTAATAGAAAGTACCTGAACCTCCAGTATTGAGTTGTTGTATACTCTCTTGCCAAATTTCAAAAACGTCCTTAGACCCCAACACAAAGGACTTGGGAGCTACACCTGATGTCCCCAGCTCATTGGGTAAAAATGTACCATTCAGATAGGTGACTTCATATGTAAAGGAGACAGAATCACCCATTGTCGGGTGAGAACCTATACCACTGTTTTCAACATGATAACGCATACCCCCGTCTGTAACCATGTGGTCAATATTTTGGGCTTTCAGCAGGCTGTCAATTGTTTTATTTTCTATCTCAAGTTTCCTGGTAGCTTCCATCTTATGCAGGGCATTCCTTTTCTCAAGTACTTGAGATTTCCATTCAGAATATTGTTCGTAATCAAAGATGTCCAGAAGTTTAACATTGCATGTGAGCCGATGATCATCAGTTACCATCTTCATAAAATACAATTCCGTGGAGTTGATATTAAACACGCCACTATCCCCTTTGTTTAACAAAAGTATCCCTTCTTCAAATTGGGTAGTTTTTCGCAAATTCATGGCATACTCATCATACCGATAATTCACTGGTATCCCAGCCACTTTTGAATCGAAGAGTACAGAATCGTTGCTATTGGCCACCAGCACATCCATTATCAGGTATTGACCACTTACAGGCTTTGTGAGATCGCCTGAGGAAAAGATCTGGTAAGCTAGCCCTGAAGATGTCTTCGAATAGTTGCTGCAAGCTGTAAGTGTGACTAAAAGAAGAAGAATATATGAAGCGTTTCTCATAAACGATTGAGATCAATTTCACGTGATACACCTGACCTGTCTTTGATCATTACACTTTTTGTTGGTGATGGAATCACCAGGAAATTTTCTGATTGAGACAAATATCCATTCCCAAAATAATACTCCTGTTTCCTGTTTGTTCCGTCTACAAACTCCATTATTATGCTTTGATCCGTGGGAGCCACCCTATGGGTCATCAAATGTCTTCTCAACCTGTAAGTCTGCCATTCTGCATCATTTTGAGTAATACCAATGTGTAAGCTTCCTTCATGAAGATAAGAAATAATTGATTTTGCACTACCACCTACCTTAAGTCCGGACATTTCCTCTGCCACAAATCCTCCCCTCTGATCATTCATTAAAACAAGTCCATCCAGGGCATCAATCACACCATCATTGAGTGCCGCCGCGTTTGTGTTGCCTACCAGCACGACATCCAGGAAATGATCATCGTTTATATCAATAAATAAGGTACCATAAACAGGTGAAAGCTGTGCTTTATCCGGGAGTGTTTTCAACTCAAACATTCCATTGCCTTCATTGATAATCACCACGCTTTCAAAGATGGTCAGGTGCCTGGTATAGAAGGTATTGGCTTCCTTCCCAATCAAATCATTCCAGTCTGCTTGCGCATAGTCCCTATAACTGTAAAACTTCTTTTTAAGGGGTATTACCTTGCCAATGAGCTCGTCTCGGGCATGAATGGGTACCAGGTCCTCGTCATGGTAACAAAATATAATCGGATCAATAGATCCATTGTTGTCAATGTCTTTGGCATAGATGGAAAATGGTTGATCAATTGAGGCATTGTATCGGTGATTCAAGCCATAATTCCCTACTATATAGTCGATGTCACCATCATTATCTATATCACCTCCATTGATACTATTCCACCATCCCGAATATTGGTTAATCCCTGATTGATTTGAAACATCAGTGAATTTGCCACCTTCGTTCAGAAAAAACCTGATGGACATCCATTCCCCGACGACGATCAAATCGGGCCGGTCATCATTGTTAAAATCTGTCCACAGGGCTGATGTCACCATCCCCAGGTTAGCCAGATCTGGAAATATTGAATTGGAGACGATTTCATATCTACCATCAACATTTTCGAGCAAATAACTCGATGCCGGCAGTGGATAAAACCCGGGTTTTGATCGGCCCCCGACAAAAAGGTCCAGATCTCCATCCTTGTCGTAGTCAGCAGCAATCACACAGGATTTACTTTCTGGAAGCTGAGGAATATCAGACGCGCTGGAAAAATTGCCTTTTCCGTCATTTTTCCACAACCGATCCAGGTATTCTACAGAACCCATTTCATATTCCACTCCTCCACTAGCCAGATAGATGTCCTGATCCCCATCCTGATCATAGTCAAAGATTAAAATCCCCGCATCTTCATACGCAAATGACTTGACAAGCTCTTGAGTGGTATACCCAGTGGGAGCACTAAGTGTGACAGATGTATTTTGGTCAATGCTGCCTCCTATCACAAAGTCTGAAACACCATCTCCATTCAGGTCTCCTGATGCCAGGGATGGACCTTCTTTTGAAAGCATGTGCGGTAAAATGGGATTCGTCTTGAAATCCACAAATTCGTTCTCCTGATGCCGCCATGCAACAGGATCATCAACCCGCTCGAAAATAGAAGCCACCATCGGTCTCTTTTCATTTACCTCTTTGAGTTTTTCGAGATCAGGCGTCAAAAGCTGATCAGAGGATACATTATACAATACATATTTCACCCCTGTAGAAGTTGTAATATGAACTGAATCTACAACTTCTGCATTTCCCAGGCCAAAATGAAGGTTATCCTCAACACTGGATTGGAAACCTTTGACTGGAAAGACTGTGGCTGTCTGAACACCCCCATTAATATAGACATGTGCTTTGGCTCCAATATCCAATTGATTGCTGTTCTTCTTATTGATTCTGATATTTAGAAAATGATGAGGAGTCGGTTTCTTATTGAGTCTGTTTTCATAGATAAAGAAAGGATCGTTGATATTACTCACCAACAAATCAAGGTCACCGTCATTGTCGAGGTCAGCATAGGCCACTCCATTGGAAAAGGTAGGAGTCTCAATCCCCCATTCTTCATTCATCTTCTTGAAGGTGAGGTCTCCCTGGTTCTTAAAGATTCGATTCACAAGCTTGTTTTCTTCCATTGAGTTGACTGCGGAAAGAAATTTATTTCGCTGCTTGTCTTCCATCTCATTAGGAATTGTGCGGACGTTCCCGTCCGTTTCAATATTGACCAGGTTGATGGTGATGGAGATATCCAGGTTAGTGATTTCCTTTTTATATCCATTGGTCACAAAAAGATCTTTAAAGCCGTCATTGTCAAAATCTGCCAGAAGTGGTCCCCAGCTCCAGTCTGTTTGATCAATCCCGCTAAACTGTCCAATCTCACTGAACCCTCCTCCAACATTCAGCTGTAGAGTATTCCGCATATAAGCCTTCATAAATCCTTTATCAAGGCGGTTTTTTATCTTGTTGTAACTTCCTCCACCCATGAATAACTTTTGACGCTCATTGGATTCAGGCAACATATCTACGGCTATAATGTCTTCTTTCCCATCGTTATTAATATCGCCAAAATCATTACCCATGGCGAAAAAGCTGGAATGCTTAAAATAGGTCGCCGCCTCATCCTTAAAAGTGCCGTTCTTCTGATTGATGTAAAGAATGTCGTCGTCGAGGTAGTCGTTGGAAATGTAAACGTCCGGATAGTGATCTTCATTGATATCCAACACCGAAATTCCCAGGCCATATCCTTCAATGAGTACCCCTGTTTCTCTGGTATTCTCTTTGAATGTGAGATCACCATTGTTGACGTAAAACCGATCTGCGCCTGGTCCACTTCCATCTACTATTTTTTGATAGATAATGTCTTTGGCCCACCTTACATTCCCGTAATTCATTAAATAAAGATCGAGGTCCCCATCCAGATCATAGTCAAAAAATGCTGCCTGGGTAGTCAGTGATTGATCTGCAATCCCATAAGCATCTGCCATCTCAGTGAAAGTATTATCCTTGTTATTGATGTACAATAAGTTAGCTGTATTGGACACCTTTTTAGTGCCACCTACGCTGAAATAGATATCGGAGTATCCATCGCCATTAAGATCAACAATAGCTATTCCAGTCACCCACCTATCCGTGAAGATCCCGGAAGATCGTGTGATATCTTCAAATTGGAGGTTGCCCTTGTTTAGATAAACACGGCTAGGTACCATATTCCCTCCTGCTACAAAGTCAGGCAGCCCGTCATTGTTGATATCAATGATTCCGATACCACCTCCATTGTACATGTATTCAAAGTCATAGAGGTTGTAATCGTCATTTTCCGTGATTTCATTGATGAAATTAACACCAGAATGAACCGGGTCTACCAAAGAAAACAGTCTATCATCCTGGCTACATGAACTAAGTAAAGCCAGATAAAACGCAAATGCTGTGATATGGAAGAAAGCCTTCATAGGCGAAATCAGCTTAAAAAGAAGATTCCTGCCAAAGACAGGAATCTAACAAACAATATATGCCTAATTGGACTATTCACTATCCGCATAAGCTGGATTCTGGGTTAAATTCGGATTTCTAATGATCTCATCAGGTGGCACAGGCCAAAACAGGTGATCATCTGATGATGAATTGGTGATGGTCTTCAGATAATCTTTATCCCACCTGTACAGGTCAATCCATCGAATTACATCTTCAAACATCAGCTCTCTTCTTTTCTCCTCCCGTATAGCTTGTCTCAATTGATCCTGATTGTTAAAATCTCCATCAACAAACGGAGGAATGCCGATGGTACCGTCAGGAGCATTTGCCAGCCATGCATTCGAAAATGATGCTTCCTCCGCCCGTGCCCGCATGGCATTGAGGATGCTAATCACCTCGTTCTTGTTTCCTGCGAAATCCTGTTCATTTAATATCTCCGCTTTTATGAGTAGCATCTCAGAAAGTCGAATAATGACCAAATTCATCTGTTCAACTCCTCCATCAGCATAACCTCTTGAAGGCAAATATTTGTTTGGTTGATAAGTACCTGCCCAGGGGTGGGGCGTATAAGCGTAGCTAAAGCGCACATCGATCCCCTGCTCTGTGGTAACATCAGCTGGCTTCTCGAAAATACTTAAGGCATCAGCTGACCATTCGAAATCATAACCAAAAAACCAGCCATACAACCCTGACCCAAAGAATCCGGGAGAATAATCATTTTGCTGTTCAAAAATCGATTCTGATGAATTACCAGGCTCTGTAAAGATCGAAGACCAAACGCTGGCCAAGGGATAAAGTCCACTATCGATGATCTCATTGACTTTTGTGAGAGCTGTGGACATGTCACCATCTTCCATGGCCATCCTGGCCAGATAAGCTTTGGCTGCCCACTTACTGGCTCTTCCCTTCCTTTGATTGGTTACCTGGTCATTGTCATAGGTAGAAATGATATTTGGTAAACCGGCTTCGGCCAGCTCCAACTCCGTTTTGGCAAAGGCCATCACTACATCTCTCGAACTTTTATCAATGAAAACTTCCTCGATATCATCGGGAAACTGATCAATAATAGGTACTGCTCCCCAGGTAATCCCAAGATAATAGTATGCTACTCCCCGTAAGAAATGTGCTTCTGCCAGAATCTCATCCTTCCTGGATACCTTGTCACCAAAAGCAGCATCAGGCAGGGCTTCTACTTCCTGAAGTAAGAAGTTGACATTCGCAATGACCCGATACATCCATATCCATGGATTGCCTACCACGTCCACGGAATTCATGGCTTCTCTATCCTTATAAAGATGAAAAGCTCCACTAGGTTGCAGAATATCATCAGTAGACACCTGGGTCAACATGGTCATGTAGGAATAAGCATTCTGATCAAAAAACCTATTATAGCAACCTGTCAGGCCGATCTCCGCAGTTGTAAGGTCAGTGTAAAATGTTGATCCGTCAATTTGCGAATTTGGGGACTCATCCAGAAAATCCTCGCAGCTGAAACTTAGTCCTGCCATGAGAACTGCTGATACGATGACTTTAATATATAATTTCATTTTCGTAATTTCTTGTTTGGTGAAAAATGGAACGATTAAAAGGTTAGGTTTATCCCGATCACGTAGGACTTGGCCTGAGGATAATCACCCCAATCGTACCCTTGCAGCAACCCGGCAGCCACAGCAGCAACACCGCTATTTCCACCTAAATTGACACCCGTATAATGGTTCACTTCAGGATCCATTCCTTTATAGTTTGTAAATGTCAAAAGGTTGTTCGATGAGAGGTAAATTCTTCCTCTGATCATTCCCAGGCGTTTAGCTATCGATTGGCTTAGGTTGTATCCAATCGTCAGAGTTTTCAAGCGTAGGTAAGATCCATCTTCGAGCCAACCGGTATGAGGCAGGTTGAAAGCATTGTTTGTTCCATCATAATTTAACTTGGGATACTCAGTGACATCGCCAGGGTTTTGCCACCTGTTTTGATATGCCGCTTCAGTGCTGTTGGCACCAATCACTGAATTGTTAGGGACATTCATTAGCTCCAGCTGTCGCCTGGTCAAATTATAGATCTTGTTGCCCTGACTAAACTGCAGGAAGACACTCAGGTCAAAATTTTTGTATTCTACCCTGTTAGTCAGACCTCCAAAGAAATTTGGTAATGGACTACCTGCTAAAATCAGATCCTCCTCATTGATCAAAGAATCCGCATTTTGGTCAACCAATACAATGGTCCCATCATCTGGATTGACAAATTTTTCACGCTCATAGAGGTAAAAACTGAAAGGCTCTCCTACCCTTGCTATGCTATATCCTACAGCAGCACCCTGTATCACATCATCATCACCAAGCAATTCCAGCACTTTGTTTTCATTCCTGGCAATGTTTAATGATGTGGTCCATCGAAATCCATTCCGTTCAAAATTAACGCTGGATAAGCTTAACTCAATTCCCTTGTTTTCCACTTTACCTACATTGTCCACAATGCCAGTGAATCCTGATGCCTGCGGTAAGGGTACCTGAAACAGCAATTTATCAGTGTTTTTTACATAGTAGTCAGCAGTAATTGAAAGCCGATCATTGAAAAAGGAGGCATCAATCCCAATATCTGTCTGTGCTGTCTCCTCCCAACTGAGACTGTTGCTTGCAAGACTTCTAAAAGTTGCTCCGGTTAGCCCGGAATAGTTATTTCCCACATTTGTACCAGTCCCCAATTGGAACAAGGGTCTTGAAGAGTAATTTCCAATCGATTGATTACCAGTGATACCCCAGCTAACCCTGACTTTAAGATCAGTTATCTGGGGAATTTCACTAATGAAGTCTTCTTCAATTAACCTCCAGCCTAAAGCTGCCGACGGGAAGAATCCAAAGCGATTTTCTTTTCCAAATCTGGATGATCCGTCGTACCGGGCATTGACATTCAAAAGGTATTTCTGCTTGTAATTGTAGTTTGCTCTGCCAAAGAATGATGCCAAAGCCCATGCCTGCACATCCGACTCTATGCGGTCTGTATCGATTCCTGCGTTTAAGGTCTTGATTGTAGGCGTGATGATACCACTCACAAGTGCAAAGCTGCTTTCGTATTCTGATCGCTGCAAGCTAGAACCTGCAAGCAATGAAAGTGAATGATCACTACCCATATCAAAATCATATGTGATGTAGTTATCAAAAGTCCACAACAGCAAGTCAAAAGTTCTTCTTGAGCTCTGACCAGCACCTCCGCCAAAAATATCTTCCCCACCCACGTTAGGAGTATTAAACCATTCTTCATTTTCGCTTCTCACATCAGCACTGGCCCTGCTGGTTAGCAAAAGGTTTTTTGTAAGACTAATATTGGCAAAAAAAGTAGGGATAAGTCTTACCACCTGGTTCCTGATCTCAATCCTATTAACTTGTCGAAGCGGGTTAACATAGGCCTGCTGGAGTGTGTCCCGATGATACTCTCCAGAAGCATCAAAAATGGGCATGGCAGGAGAAGCTACTAATGCAGAACTCAAGACTGGTGCCCCATAAATATTATTGAAGTTTGAGGCATCGGCACTCATAGCGCTACCATCATTCTTCTGCCTATCCTGATCCACCACGGAAGCAAATAGGTTTGTACCTATTTTAATGGAATTGTTGACTTTATGGTCTACATTGGCCCGCAGAGAGAACCGCTCAAACTTAGTACCTTCAATGGTTCCCTCCTGCGAAGTGTAACCACCGCTGATCATATAACCTGTGGTTTGATTTCCTCCTCTTGCTGAGATGTTTGCATTAAACACCTTGGCATTTCTAAACACAAGATCCTGCCAGTCGTTGTCGATAGTTGGGTTTGCAATAAAAGCATCGGAGAAGACCGGCGCCTGGTTGATGGAAGCCAAACCTTCATTGACCATGGATGCAAACTCTGAAGCACCAAGAAGGTCGTACCTACTGGCAACCTGGGAAATCCCTGTATAGGCATCAAAGTTAATTTCTGACATCCCTTCTTTTCCACGCTTAGTGGTGATCAGTACTACACCATTGGATGCCCGGGCTCCGTAGATTGCAGTGGCTGCAGCATCTTTTAGAATATCAATGGACTCAATATCTGAAGGGTTGATATGGGAAATCCCGTTGACACGTGCTTCACCGACATTCCTATTCTCCGTTTGGGCATTTTCTAATGGAATTCCATCTATAACATAGAGAGGTTCGTTCCCCCCACCAATGGAAGTTGTTCCCCTGATCCTCATTGTGATCCCGCCACCAGGTTCACCGGTGTTGTTGATCACCACAACACCAGCGGCTCTCCCCTGAATAGATTGATCGATGCCAACAATAGGCATCTCTTTGATGTCTTTGGAGCTGATCGATGCAATGGAACTGGTAACTTCTCTTTTTGTCTGTGAACCATAACCAACAACCACTACTTCATCCAGTGCTTCCACATCTTCATCCAGGGAAATGTTAATTTGGGTTTGATTGTTTACTGCTACTTCCTGGGTGACAAATCCAATATAACTGAATACTAAGACATCTCCCTGATTGGCCTCCAGGGTGTAATTGCCATCAAGATCTGTGACAGTTCCCCGGCTGGTCCCTTTGATAGTAATGGCAACACTAGGCAAGCCTTCACCGGAAAGTTTATCGACTACCCTTCCCGTGATGTTTATTATATCATTTACACGGGAGCTGGTTAATTCTTCTTCTATCTGTTTATCAATATGTTCAGTCTTTACATGAATGGTACCATCAATACGTTTAAATGATACACCAGACTGATGTGAGATCTCTCTCAGGATATCGGCCATGGACTCACCTTTTGCATTGGTGTTGATCCTTATTGATGGTAATTCACTTTGCTTATAGGCAAATTGAAAGTCTGTTGCGCCCTCAATCACTCTAAAAGCTTTATTGAGTTTCAGATCATCAATGACAAAATAAACCCTAATATCCTCCAGGCTCTTGCGTTGAGCCTCACTGTCGAATGAGACCGCAAAAGAGAAAATAGAGCTTAATGCCACTATGCCATATATCGCAATTTTTGACATTTTGAAAATAAATTTCAGTAGTTTTGTTTTCATACAATTTTAGTTTTTGGTTCTAGCGATCAAAAGCTTATTTATTGGCCACACGACATTTCCGAGGTGTTTTGTGGCCATTTTTTTTATAGCCGATTTATCTGATTATCACATTATTCTTCTTTATTTCATATTCAAATTCATATACATAAGAGATCCCTTTTAATACTTCTTCAAGGCTGGGGTCATCACTATAAAAACCTGAAAAGTCGCGTTTCTTATCCACATCCGTAGTCACCTCAAAGGAAACCCCGTACCACCTGGTAAGCCGTGAGAAGATCTCATCAATGTTCGAATTTTTGAAAACGATCTGTCGATCCTTCCATCCAAAATATTCACGCGGATCAAATGATCCGGTCCTGGTGACCTGAATGTCTTTGTCATAAATAGCTATCTGATCTTGGAGCAAGATGGTCGGTGACTCACTAATTGAATGATTGGATAAGGAAACTTTGCCTTCGGCAACGGCCACAGAGATCTCATTGTCTTCAGGATATGCGCGCACATTAAAGCTGGTGCCAAGTACCTTTATGCTCAGGTCACCTGACTTAATAATGAAAGGTTTCTCTGGATCCCTGGCTATATCAAAAAATGCCTCACCTGAAAGCTCCACCTCCCTGGTATCCCCATTGAATTTCTCCGGAGTGATTAATTTACTGCCTGCATTGAGTTTGATTTTGGATCCGTCTGCCAATTGTACATTAATCTTTTGACCATTTAAACTCACTTTTTCAAGATATCTGATTTGATCCCCTTTTATTGGCGCCTCTTCGTAATTGATAAGCAAATAGCTGACAACAAGCCCAATAAGTAATACGGCAGCCACCTTGAAAGCATACTGGGTAAAGCGGTTGCTCTGTTTGTTGAGTTCGCGCATTTCCGCCTGCATGATTCTTTTTACAAGTCCTTCCCACACAAAATCCGAAGCCGTGTTGGCATCATTAAGATGGCTCTTCCAATACAGTTCAATCTTCTTAAGCACCTTTCTGTTCACTTCATCCTCATCCAGCCATTTGGTTAGCTTATGCTGCTCCTCAATGCTCATTCGCTGCTCCAGGTATTTAAGAATTATTTTATCCATCCTTTGCACTATAGTATTTAATTAGAACCGGTTAGGTATTTGGTTACGATATTAAAGAGTAATTCAGATGAAAACAGGGATACACTAATTGAAATATTTATGATAAAAATAGTTTTATGATAATATTTATATCATTTATTCAACCAAAAGGTTATTTTATTGAATTTAGATTAAAACAAGAACGGAAACAGGGTAGCAATCAGGAGGGATATGCTGATAATCTTGGTGTAGGATTCATAAAAGTCATTCCCGCTTCTTTTGTTATAAAACTCATGGATCTCTATACGGATCCTGGAGAGTGCCTTGATCACCTGGTTTTTTACAGTTCCTACTGTAATGTTTAGTTGATCAGCCACCTCTTTGTGTTTGAGTTGTTGCTTTTTCACCATCTCAAAAACCAGTTTGCACTGGTCCGGTAGACTTTCAACCGCCCGATCAATGAGTTCATCCAGCTCTTTGCTGAGTAAGAGGTCTTCAGGATTTAGGTTCTCTATTGTTTTAAGGGAGTTTTCAAATTCCAGGGTAACAAAATTTCCAGGATCTTGAGAAATCATCCGGATCGCATGATTCTTTGTGGCAATAAAGAGATAGGAATCCAACTCTTTGATTTCAGCAAAGTCTCGCTTCATGTTCCAAAGATTGAAGAACACATCTGAAACTACATCCTTGGCAATTTCCTCAGATAAGGTGATGACTTTGGCGTATTTATAAAGTTTTTCAAAGTTACGCCTATAGGCATTCTCAAAATTTAGAATGAAAATATCATCTCGTTTTTTGCTAACGAGCTTGGTTCGGCTTTCTATTTTCTTTTGAGGTCCCAAGGGAAGTGATTCAATTGAAATTTAGTAAAATGTCCTGAATATTTTTAATACCCATCTATAAATGAACCTAAAACAAACTCAATTTTGTGCTTATTTCAATAATTGATTCACTCATACATCTTAGCAATAAAATAAAATTACATCCTTCGGAGTATCCCCTACCTTCCCCTTTTAAAGCAACCGATAGATAAAATGAATTATGATATTTGAAATTTTTACACTGATAAATTAAAATTCAATCAAGTCATTTCACTTCCTGTTTAGATATCCGCAAATATTTACAAAGGCATATCCCTTCCTTACAATATCCTACTCTTTATGTGTATAAGTGACACTTTATTTTTAAGGTGACTCAAAACAACCAAAATAAACTATGTTAGTTCGAGATAAGGATATAGACCTGGAGCTTGAGATCAACGATCATTCACGTACCCCAAAATACAGGCAGATCATTTCTGAGATCAATTATCGCATTGAAAAAGGAGTATTTCAGTATGGGCATAAACTGCCATCAATCAACACGTTGAGTGAGGGCTTTTTGCTATCCCGAAACACCGTTGAAAAAGCATATGTACTTCTGAAAGAAGAAGGGATCATAGAAGCTGTAAAAGGCAAAGGCTACTTTGTGAAGAATACACAGCCCCTGTCCAAAGTGAAGGTAATGTGCCTGATTAATAGCATAAGCGATTACAATAAAGAGGTCATAGATACAATTGGAAAAGCTATGATTGATTGCGCAGATATCACCTTACATATGTATCATGGAGATCTGGCGAGTTTCACCAAACTACTGAGAGAAAATCGTGACGAATATCACTACTTTATCGTATTCCCCAGGTTTAAAAATGAGAGTAAGAAAGAGATCAAAGAAGCTTTGAACACCATTCCCTGTGATCGACTAATACTTTTGGATTACCTGGTAGATGATTTAGGTATGAAGTCCGGCCAGGTCTACCAGGATTATAAACTTGGGTTCTATTCTGCTATGCTCGAACAACTAGAACTGGCTAAAAAATACGAGAAGTTGATCATGACTGTCCCGGGTGAATTGGATGAACCCTGGGTACTGCACATAGTCAATGGTTTTCGCAGATTCTGTTCATTCCATGGTTTTGAGTTTGATGTCCTGCCAAGTATTGATGAAAACTATAACCCTAGGGCCGGGGAAGCACTTATCACGCTTTCTGATGGAGATATCATTGCTGCTTTAAACAAACTCGAAGCCAAAAACCTTGTGCTTGGATCTGAATACGGTATTCTCTCCTGCATAGACAATCCCATCAAAAATTTCTTGGGTAGTGGAATTAGTGTAATTGCTGTGGACTATTATTCTATGGGACACCTTGCAGCTTCGATGATCAAATCGAATAAACTGAATACCGTCAAAAATGACTTTAAATTTATTGAGCGGGGGTCATTTTAGTCTGCATACTTCAGCTCTTCGATCAAGGCAAGGCCAAACCAGGCCATCGAATAGGTACAAACAACTTCGTGCCATCGGCAATAAACAACCCCTGACTCCCTGTTTGTTTCTGTAATTCCTCCGAAAATGGGGGAATTGACATCACGCTCCTGTTGACTGATACACCATTGAAGAGCTTTACGGGCGGTAGCTAAGTGTCGTGGATCTCCTGTATAGCTATAAAGCTCATAGAAAAGCAGTGACCACAAAGTCGTCCCCTTCACACTAATTTCATTTTCGTCACCGCCTTTGAAAAGAAAGGACCAATATCCGTCTTGCTGCTGATTGGCCATCAGGTGTTCGGCCATCCGGATCGCTTTATCCAGGTATCCTTCATCGGGCATCATGCCGTGTGAAGCCAGTAATCCTATCATCGCCCAGCCTAGTCCGCGAGTGCTGTACTTGGTTTCGATAAGCTGAGGGGTTCCTTTTGGCTTATTTACCGGCCAGCCGTTGTCGGCCCTGGATGCAGAGTTTCTATGCCAGGTTCGATCCCACAAACCGTCTTCCCGCTCCAGGTGCTTTAGTAGCCCGGAAATATAATTTCTCCCAATCGCCTGATGATACTCGTTCTGAGTGGCTAGATATACACCTTCGGCACCTTTCATTCCAAAACCGGACTCATCCATTGTCCAGTTTTTCCACTTATTTATTTTGAGCAAATAGTCCTGCTCAACTATTTCATCATAAGTGAGGATCCGTTCCATCTCTTCAGTCATAAAAATGCCCGCATCCAGGAAGCGTTTGTCTCCAGTAGCCTGATAATAAGGCATCCATCCCCAGCCAGCCAGGAAATAGCTATCGGCAGGGCTGCAATAGCCTTCCGCACCATGTGGGGTATCCAAGCGTGGGTCATATCGACAAATGGTCAGTCCGTTTGCAGGATGTTCTGGATTATTTATCTGAAATCTTAAGCTGGACTCAGCCAACAAGCGTGCAGAGGTCATCACATTTTCGTGTCCGAGCTGATGGTTAATTGACGGTACTTTGCTTGCTTCCACCAACAGCTTGATTGAAGGGCCATAAGCCCATACCCAATCACTTCTTCGGAATGCCAGATTGTTTACATCATAAATCAGATAGAGTCCACCGTAATACGGACTCAGTGGATTGGTATTCTGGCTACTTCTCAGGAAATTGACAGTACTTAAAAGCGCCTTGTCTACCTGACTTCGATCCAGGTTTCCAGGATTCTCCTGTTTGAGTGGTTGTGGACTAATTGTAATTGAAGTATCTGCCAGTGGAGTCCATTTTTTGAGCTTTAAACCTTCTATCTGAATGGTTCCTGACCAGTGCTTGCTCAAGGGATGAATTTTAAATGATGTACTATTCTTGCTGATATCCTGGAGGATTTCAACAGAAGTGATCCGTGCGTTTTTTGAGATAACAAACAGTTGATTTTCCCAATACTCCAGATTTTCATCATAAATCATCCGACGCTGTATCGGTCTGCAATCATTTACAATGTTGCCATTCCAACAAGCGGTATCCCCTGAAGTAAAGCCTTCAAGGTTGAGCACGAGCTTCATATCATGGTCTAGCTGAAGGTCGATCATTGGAAACCAGATCTCTTTAGTGCCTTCAATGCCCGGTAAGGAATACCATTCAGGTGTATTTTCAGGCAAGTCTGTAAAAAGTGGAATATCCTGATTCCTATCACTCACAATTATGGCTCTGAGTGAATCATAGCTTTTCCAATTTTCCAGGATGGGAATATTAATTTGTGCCTGACAAGGAACCAATTGTATCACCAACAAAAGCAGTGTTAAATATCTCATGGTGAACAAATATATGAGCAATTGCCACTGGTTGGATGGGGTAAGCAGGTGATGGTTATGCGATACGGATAAAACACTGTCAATAGCTTCTTGGGTTAAGTATGAAGTGTTCTGTCAGTTAAGCATTCTCCGCTGTTTCATTAAACATCTTCACTATTTCACATTTTAAGTCATATTGCAGATTATACTGATGAAAATATTGTAATTGGCAACCCCTACTGTCATGCATCCCTATAGCAGGGAATTTAGTTTTATTGCAGTTTGATAAAACGTAATCTCTGGTATGAAAATTCATAGAATATTACTAGTTGGTCTTTCACTGGTCTTCGTCATAAAACTTTCCTTCTCACAAGGAAATTTGCCTGTTCTTAAAAAAGAGACGGGGAAATATTCGTTCTTTGTAGACGGTAAGCCCTTTCTGATCCTGGGTGCACAATTGTGGAATAGTAGTGCATGGCCCGAGATCACAGACAAATTTTGGTCACAGGCAAAAGAGCTTGGATGTAATACCATCGAAGCTCCGATCTACTGGCAGAACATTGAGCCACAACCCGGGAAATTTAATTTCAAAGAACTGGACCACCTAGTCTTGTCTGCCAGAGAAAATGGATTCAGGCTGGTATTACTTTGGTTTGGTAGCTACAAAAATGGTCGTTCACAATACGCCCCTCCATGGGTCCTGGAGAATACCGCAAAATACCCCAGGATGCTCAATGCATCCGGACAGGAAATCTTTGTTTTATCTGCAGTTTCAGAATCCAATAAACAGGCAGATAAGAATGCTTTTGTTGAGGTGATGAAACATTTAAAAGAAATTGATGCAAAACATCAGACTGTGATCATGATGCAGGTGCAAAACGAATCAGGATCTATGTGGACTGATAGAGATTACTCCCCTGCCGCTGAAAAACTCTTTCATAGTCAGGTACCAGAAAACATCGTGAAAGGACTGGATAAAAAGCCAGGGAATTGGACTGAAGTTTTTGGGGCAGACGCACCTGAATCTTTTAATGCATACCATATTTCAGGGTATATAGACGAAATCACGGCAGCTGGTAGAAAAGTTTACAACTTACCCATGTATACGAACGTGTGGATCAGGGAAAACCGATTTCAACGACCTGGAGAGTATCCCAGTGGTGGACCAACAACTAATATGATTCCACTCTGGAAAATCAATGCTCCCAATATTGATCTCTTAGCACTCGATATTTATCATGGTAATGTTGAGGTATTCAAAGAACTCTGTGAAGCATACAACCGTCCGGACAATGCCTTGTTTATCCCCGAAATGGGTCGTGGAAACAACTTTGCACGCTTTCAATTTTACGCTATTGGAAATTATAACGCCATTGGCGTGGCTCCGTATGGCATTGACCCTTTTCATGTTGATCCTCACGACCAAAGAGATAAGGTACACCTCGATCTGAAATTTGATGACATCAGCAAGAATTTCAGATTGCTATCAAGGGCCATCCACCCGATCACAATGCTTCAGGGATCAGGTAAACTAACAGCAGTAGCAGAAGAAGAAGGACTGTCCGAGAAGCTACTCAGACTAAACAATTACGAATTGTTGTTGTCTTTCGGATTCCCAACTTATAAGGATCGATCACAACAAACTGGCCGGGTACTGGTAGGTCAGACTGGCGAGGATGAGTTTATCCTCATCGGATTTGATACAAAATTTACTTTCAGACCATCCTTTGGAAGTCCTTACAGCAATGTTGAATATGTACTGGTAGAACAGGGCCATTATGAAAATGACAAATGGGTAAGAGAAAGGATCTGGAATGGGGATGCACTCTACCATGCAACCTTACCTCAGGAGGGAGCAATTCTTAAAATCAAACTCAGAAGAGTGGTCAGTGACAACCCATTGAAAGAAAAAGCCAACTTCGATAAGATGAATAATGAGTAAATCCCAGTTCAAGCTTTATTTGTATCCCCATACCGCTTTATTCTTTCTTTCAAATAGGGACATTGGGTCTGCCTAATGGCCTCCATAATGAGTTGGGATTTTCGATCCGGATCCTGGTTGAGGTTTTTGGATAAGTCAGCCAAAAACTGATCAAATGACCTGATATCTATCATGTTAATTTCTCTCAAATGACTATTATTGGTCTATGACGGGTTAATCAATTTATAGTGCCTCATGAAATCGTGACCTTTGCCACGATTTCCGAGGACTTATGTGTCTGAAGAGGGCCGTAATGTTTTAACCTAAATACACTAAAGGAAACCACTCCTTAGATCGCTCATTAGGCCTCATTCAAACGTTATTTATATTCGTTCTAAATAAGAACAAACTTAGTAGGTAATGGTAAAGAAGGAAACAGCTATTTCTAGGGATTTTGCTCACTAATCCTAGGGATTTAGTCCAGCTGTTCTTCTGATTGAAGTTTTATAACTTGGGAAAGAAAGAAGTAAAAATTATGTTGAAAGCGCTGGTTTTGATTGGTGGATCCAGCTCCAGAATGGGGAGCGACAAATTTCTCATGGAAATAAATGGGAAACCACAGTATTTGCATTTATACCATATGATCTCTGATCTGGGAATTCCGACCTTTATTTCCTGTGCATCAGATCAAACCAACAAAATACGTAAAGATATCCCCTTGCTTATTGACGAATTCAAATCAATTGGGCCTATCGGAGGCCTGGCTACTGCCATAAAGCATGACCCTGATACCGACTGGTTAGTAGTGGCCTGTGATCTTATCAACCTACAACCAACTACCATTCAGGAGGTGGTCACACACAACAAGGGTAAGGGTATCGTTACCTTTCAAAAAGAGGAATCAGCATTTCCGGAGACCACCATCACGATTTATTGTACGGATGTTTTTGAGACGGTGGAAAATGCTGTCAGTCAGGAAAAAAACAGTTTACAGGGTATATTGAAATCTTCAAACGTTCACAAGATCGTACCCAGCAGTCCCTCTCATTTGAAAAATGCCAATACAAGGGCGGACTTACATTAATTGCATTTTCTTGTAACCATCTTTTTTCCCTCCACAGGTAGGACAAACGTAGTCTTCTGGTAAATCCCGAAATGAGGTCTTAGGACCAATTCCCGCATCAATATCTCCAACCTCCGAGTCATAAACCGTTTGACAATGGATGCACTGATAGATATCTTTTTGAATGTTATCCCTGATAATCCTGGCCTTTGGAGAAGCTGCCGGTTCGTCCTTTACATTTTCGAAATACATTCGGCTAAGTTCCACGATTAACGAAGCCAGGACCGTCTTTGGAATGTTATCCGCATAAACATGGTAATCTGTGAGGTTTGGATTAAAGTCTTTGCTGTAAAGTATATTATAAGACTCTATGTCATCTTTGACTTCAGCTTCCTCAATCAATACAGAAGTAAAAGGTGTGTATTCCGATTTTGTTTTGATTGAAAAGGTCAAACCTGTGGTGCTTATGTCCAGCTTATCCAACTCCCGCACAAGGTACAGTTTTAAGTCCATGGCTTCCTGATCCAGAGCAGGTAAGTGCCAGTTGAGCTCAAGTGCTGAGTGACGAAGGTTCATTCCAAATTTTCCCATCAGCTTTTCCCAGCCGAAAAGATCTTTTTCGAAAATCCCTTTAATGACAAAAGACTTCCATGGCGTAAGTGAAACCTTACCTACTTCTGTAGCAATACACTGCTCCATGATGGCCTTGAGGATTGACGTCCTGTATTTATTGTCTCTCCAGTAAAGCCCCAACCAGTATTTTCCGTCAGACAATCTGTTAAGACCCTCATAATAGGGAAAATGGGTTTCCGGAAGCACCAGGTCTTCAGTAACCGGCATTGTGTTCATTTTCACATTGTGCTCAAGATATCTTTGGATATCGCTATAATCCCAGTCAGTTTCTTTGATATCGTGCTCTTCTAAGGCAAAAGCAAGCTTTGACAGATCTTCTGTATAAACCAGCATAGGGAACTGCCATGGAGCATTCTGGATATGCTGAAACCTCAGATATACAAACCAGTAATTTTCCTGGTTGGAAGCAATGAAATTGATCTGACCTGTAAAGAGGGGTACCAAACTTTGGGAAGGATCCACAATATTGATCCTTAGCTTGGGTCTGTAGGTAAAACTGTCTAAAACATAATGATAGATATGTGAGGCCAACCAATGTTTGCCATTCAAAATATCCTGTGCCACGTAGGAGCTCAGAATATTGTGATAATGAAATGTATTGATCTCGTAATCCGTCCTGATCGAGCGAAAGGTCTCATCAAGAATTTCCTTGCTCTTCTCTTTGGCAGGGAACAGAATATCCTGTCTGGAACCAAAATGCACGTGCTCGGCTCCCAATTTTTCTGCCACCAGCAAAATCTTCAGGAAGTCACCGGGTGAAATAATTCCACCCTTGACAAAAATGCGTACGAGATCTTTAACCTGTATATTCTTCACTACTATTCAAAAGTAAGGTTTATTGGGATATCTGAGCCAGAGATCTGTCGATTAGCCGTTTCACTTCTGACTTACAACTGCCGCATCCCAGCCCAGCACCAGTTGCCTGGCAGAGTTCATTCAAGCTACTCACTCCTTTTTCAATACATTCAGTCAGATTACCCTCCCCAACATTATTGCATGAACAAACCAGCTTACCTCTCACGGGTTCCGGAGGATTTCCCGACCTCAACAGCATCATTCTCTTCTCTGAAAGCTCCGTTCGGCTCTCAATCAGCTCTTTATATTCAGCAAACTCAGCCTTATCTCCCAGCAAAATAGTACCGACCAAACGATCCTCGTGAACGATACACTTCTTGTAATATAGTGCTTCCCGATCCAGAAAGGTGATTTCATTGTAGTTTTTGCCGTTGACTGGGATTTCAGATAGCCCTACTGAGCAGAGATCCAGGCTTGGAAACTTCAGAATGTTCATCGGAGAGGTTCCCTGGTAATGGCTTGTTGGGTCACCAGCCAGGTAGCGGGCACACACATCTGCTTGCTGTTCAGCAGCAGCAGTGATTCCGTTTAATTTCTTGTTGTGTTCAGCGATTTCCCCTAGTGCAAAGATTGCCGGATCACTCGTTTGCAAATAGTCATTTACGACGACTCCTCTTCCGCTGTCAAGTCCACAATCAACCGCTAGCTGGGTGTTTGGTCTCGTTCCAATGGCATAAACAACAGCGTTTACTACCAGCTGATGTCCTCCCTTAAGCGTGACGAGTAACAGTTTCTCTTCGTTTTCTTCAACGCTTACCACCTCACTGTTTGTAAGCACCTGTACACCCAGATCTTCTACATATTCCCTTAGCATTGAGCTGGCCATTGGATCCAGCTGGCGTTCCATCAAGCGGGAGCCCAATTGAATAATTGTTGGCCTTACCTCCATCTCTGTAAGCGCAGATGCCAATTCAAGACCTAAGAGTCCACCCCCAACAACCATCACATGGCTACCAGGGCAGATCTTCTGCTTCAGATCATCTGCATTTTGCCTGTCACGCATGGTGAATACACCCGGTAGATGCATAGGTGCATTTGGTGGCACAAATGCTCTGCTACCAGTGGCCATGATCACCACGTCGTATGCGTGTGATTCGCCCTTGCTATCAATCACACACTTATTTTCCCTGTCAATCCGATCGATAGGGTTGCTCGGGTGTAGCTTCAGGTCTAGAGATTTGAGTTCTTCTTCTGTATATTTTACCAGGTCAGGCCATTGCTTGGTCTCATTGACATAATCAGGTAGTAATACCCTGTTGTAGAATGGCCATGGTTCTTTGCTAAATACATGGATCTCATCCTCTCTGTTGAAGTCGCGGTAGGTATTGACAAATCGGTACGCTGCCGCTCCGGCCCCTATGACTACTATCTTTCTTTTCTCATAAACCACACGTTCTACCTGGACAGCTGCATATTTAAAACCAGGTTGTTTTGATTTGGGGTCTACAGAATCATCCGTCAGGTTATTGGCTCGTGACAAGTCTGAATTCAGTTTCTTACCCCAGTGCATGGGAAGAAAAACTACTCCCTCTTTGATCCCATCGGTGATTTTTGTCGATAGCTGAACTTCTCCCCTGACGTTAAAAATCTTCACCGGATCACCATCTTTAAGTCCCCGTGCCTTTGCGTCATTTGGATGGATCTCCAAAAATGGACGCTCAATATGCTTATTGAGTTTTGCTACTTTACCCGTCTTGGTCATGGTATGCCACTGATCCCTGATACGACCTGTGGTGAGGATCAAAGGAAAATCTGGAGATATTGATTCATGTGGGTTGGATGGTCCTGAGGTATGAATATTTGCCCGCTCATCCGGAGTCAAAAACTTACCATCCTGAAATAGTCTTGGAGTGCCTTCATGGTCCTCAGTTGGGACCGGCCATTGGATAGAGGTCTTCGATTGGATCTTCTCATATGACAACCCTGAGATATCTATCGGAGTGCCTTTGGTTAGCTGAGCATATTCAGCATATACTTCAGCAGCGCTGTTGAAGTCAAAGCCATGGAATCCCATTACTTTGGCAAAACGCATCAGGATCTCCATATCGGGCAGGGCTTCTCCCGGAGGATCGATCACTTTTGATAAATGGGTAATACGTCGTTCCGAGTTTGTCATCGTACCCTCCTTTTCCAGCCAGCCCGCTGCAGGAAGGATTAGATCAGCATATTTTGCTGTATCGCTTTTCTTAGAGATATCCTGAACAATGACGAATTTGGCTGCTTTGAGTGCTTCGTCCACCAACCGTGCATTGGGCATGCTCACGGATGGATTGGTACAAATGATCCAGATGGCTTTCATCTTGCCTGACTTCAAAGACTCGAACATCTCTGTGGCAGTCAGACCAGGTTTTTCCTGTATTTTCTCTACTCCCCAGAAGTCAGCAACCTCTTTTCTGTGGACCGGATTAGCCAGGTTCTTATGAGCAGCCAGTAAGTTTGATAGTCCTCCTACTTCTCTGCCTCCCATGGCATTAGGTTGGCCGGTGAGGGAGAAAGGACCACTTCCGGGTTTTCCAATCTGCCCAGTGATCAGGTGAAGGTCTATAAGCGCCAGGTTTTGATTTACACCGGATGTGCTTTGATTAAGCCCCATAGCCCACATGGTGATAAATCCTTTAGAAGCGCCGATGGTTCGGGCAGCTTCTACAATATCATCTATGGATACTTTACAAATTGCCGCGTACTCCCGGAGTGATTTGGATCTAACCTCTTTCACATAATCATTAAAACCGTTAGTATGTGCCTGGATAAATTCCTCGTTGATCAATCCCTCATCAATGAGGTATCTCCCGATGGCGTGAAACAGCATCTGGTCAGTGCCAGGCTGAACTTGCAGATGGAGATCTGCGAGTGAGCAGGAATCCGTAACTCTCGGGTCCGCTACGATGATCTTTACATTCGGGTTTTCTGCTTTGTGTTTTTCTATCCTCCTGAAAAGGATCGGATGACACCAGGCGGGGTTTGCACCCGTAATAAAGATACAGTCAGAGAGCTCAATATCTTCGTAAGAAATCGGCACGGCATCATCACCCAGGGTTTCTTTATATCCCACGACTGCCGAGCTCATACATAGCCTGCTATTGGTGTCAATATTATTGGTACCCAAAAAACCCTTGACCAGTTTATTGGCCAGGTAATATTCCTCCGTCAGGCACTGCCCGGATACATACAACCCTACACTGTCTGGTCCGTGATTGGCAATAAAAGTCTTAAAAATGGCCGCTGCCCTGTCGATGGCCGTATCCCAGTCAACCTGTTCCCTTGGATGATGCCTGCTCCAACGCATCTGTGGGTACTTAAACCGGTCACTGTTGTCCATCACAGTATAATGAAGGTTCATTCCCTTACTGCAAAGCATCCCTTTGTTTACGGGGTGCTCCTCATCGCCTTTGACCTGGATTCTGCCCTTCTTGTCACGGGAAACTACGATACCACAACCAACTCCGCAGTACGAACAGGTAGATTTATATGATTCAGCAGGTTGTGACATATCTATTCAAATGTTTTTTCAAAGTCAGGTTGATAAAGAAGACCCGGTCAACTACAATGACCAGGTCTAACCATGTTGTATTTATTAGAAATCGGTCAAAAAAAGGGTGTACTAGTGATTTAAAAAGTTTAGTAGATAGGATCGATAATCATAATAATCGGGGTGTTCGAGTACGTCCTTTCTATTCCTGGGTCTTTCAAATGGGATGACCAGTTCATCACCAATTTTGGCATAGGGTCCACTTGTCATCATGATCACCCGGTCAGCCAGGAAGATAGACTCATCCACATCATGGGTAATCGCAATTGCCGTAATCTGCTCTTTTTGCCAGATCTCCAATAGCAGATCCTGAAGTTCACCACGGGTTAGTGAATCAAGCATCCCAAAAGGTTCATCAAGTAAGAGTACCTTGGGCTTTAGTGCAAAAGCACGGGCCAGTCCTACCCTTTGTTGCATTCCCTGGGATAGTTCACTTGGTCTTTTGTTAAAATCATTTCCGAGCCCCACCTTGTCCAGGTAGTACTTACATATCTCAACACGCTCAGCTTTGCTTCCATGCGGAAAAACCTGATTGACCCCAATCATGAGGTTTTGTTGAGCTGTTAACCAGGGCAACAAACTGGGGGATTGAAATACCACTGCCCTATCCGGCCCGGCATCTCTTACTTCAAGACCATCTACGATGATCTTGCCACCACTCAGTTCGTTAAGCCCTGCGATCATGGTCAGTAACGTAGACTTGCCACAACCGGAATGACCAATAATAGAGACAAACTCACTTTGCCTAATGGTTAGTTTCAGATCATCTAATACCACGTAGTCACCTTTGGGTGTCGGGTATACCTTTTTGAGGTCCTGACACTCCAGCATCACCGGCTTTTCAGCCAGGTGAGGCATTACTTGGTATTCAACTTTTTTTAATAAGGCTTCCATGGTCTTGATTTAAAAGTATTTGACTGCTTCTTTTTTTCTTCTTCTGCCAAAAACGACACGTCCTGGCATCACTGGCTTTAGCTCAGGGAGTATGTATTTCTGATCACTAATCTGCTTTCGGGTAGCTCCCACATCGATCAGGTATTCCAGAATATCATTGCGGAGACGCTTATATTCAGGATTTTGATTGAGCTGCGTTACATCACGAGGTCTTTCAATGGTGACCTTAAATTCCGGCCCCAACGTAGCTTTTGGCCCGGGGGTCAACGGAATAATCCGGTCTGCCATCAAAATACCCTCATCTACATCGTTAGTTATCAGTATTACAGTTTTTTTCTCCTGGTTCCAGATCTTGAGAATCTCTTGCTGAAGCGTTCCTCTCGTCAGTGCATCAAGTGCACTTAATGGCTCGTCCATCAGCAGGATACTTGGATTGATCGCCAAAGTTCTGGCAACAGATACTCGCTGACGCATTCCTCCTGATAGTTCAGAAGGCTTTTTGTCAACAGCCGGAGTCAGATTTACCATATCAATGTGTTTTCTGATATGAGCATCCTTTTCTTTTTTGGAAAGTTTTCTAAACACCTCATCCACAGCTAGCTTCACATTAGAGTAAACAGACAGCCATGGCAGAAGCGAATAGTTTTGAAAGATCATTCCGCGATCCGGACCAGGTCCGGTAATGGGTGCTCCATTAAGTAGCACTTCTCCATTATCGGGGAACAACAGCCCATTGATCAGGTTGATCAGTGTAGTTTTTCCACTCCCCGAAAACCCTACGATCGCCACAAACTCACCATCTTCAACTGACAGGTTGATATCAGAAAGGACTTCGTTTTTATTGATGCCCTGACCAAAAGTCTTTGAAACGTTTTTTAATTCAAGTAATCCCATCAGGCAATTCCTTTATTGAATGTCATTAAGTTTTGTACGCTTAGCATGATTCGGTCCAGAATAAATCCGATGATCCCGATCACGAACATGGCGACGATGATCTTGGCATTGGAGTCGTTGGCTCCGTTTTGAAATTCTTCCCAAACAAATGATCCCAGTCCTGGGCTTTGAGCTAATAGCTCAATCGCAATCAATACCATCCAGGCAACAGAAACAGTGATCCTTAACCCCGTGAAAATGAGTGGAAGAGAAGCTGGCAACACAATTTTGAAGATGTTTTGCCCAATATTTAGCTTCAATACTTTGGCCACATTCAGGTAGTCTTTATCTACTGAAGACACACCCATACTGGTATTTACAAGGGTTGCCCACATCGCACAAAGCCCTACACTGATAGATGAAATAATAAACGATTTATCAATGCTGGGATCCGTGATGACCGTCTTGACAACCATAAACACAAGTAGCAGCCATACTACCGGTGATACTGGCTTAAAAATCTGGATCAACCAGTTAAATGCCGTTCTGAGTGAATCGCTTAGACCTATAACGATCCCAATAGGAACTGCAATAAGCATAGCCAGTAAAAATCCAGCTGCAACAGTCTTTAAGGATGTTCCAATCTGATCTAAAAACGATGGTCTCCCAGTATAAGTGATTGGATCCAATCCCTGGGCTTCCCGTTGGGCATTTGTTGCTGCCACCTTATCCTTGAATTCACTCTTCTTTTCAGAAATATTCAGGTGGTCTTGCCACAAAGCGATATATGCCTGATATACTTTAGCTGGCGAAGGCAGCGTATTCGGCTGACAGCTTACTTCACCTGATTCTATACATGCTTTCATGTCCAATGCAGCCTGATCACCCTGCTCAGTTCTCGCTTTCTCTATTCTGTCATTGGCTTCACTATTATAAAGCGCCATTGCCCCCTGATGCCAAAGGAATATGAAGAGGAAAATTGACACCAGGGGAAGCAATGACCCCTTTATAAACCTTGTAGCGTTCTTTCGTCGTTCTTCCCCATCAATGATGTGGATGAGTGGCTCAAGAAAACCGAGCCCAATGAACTTTAAGGTTTTAATAGATTTATTTTTCATCTCTTTTTATTTCAAAAATTTATCTTCAAGAAAAGATGGAGGGCGAAGCCGCCCCCCAAAAAATCAACCATGAACGTTTATAATGATTCGTCTTTATTTCCGATGCTAAAGCTGTTGATATACCCAATCGGATCTTTTCCGTCATAGGTCTTGCCATCAATAAAATCGGATGTTACTTCTTTGTAACCATCAGTCTCAGGAATGTCAGATGATGTGATATGGCCTTCTGACACAAGCATATCTGCTGCCTTCTTCCAGATATCCGGTCGGTAAATCTCTTTGATCGTTTGATGATACCAGTCTGCTGGTTTAGACTCAGGAATCTGACCCCATCTCCTCATCTGAGTAAGGAACCAAACACCATCAGAATAGTAAGGATATGTGGCATGATATCTAAAGAATACATTGAAATCAGGCATCTCTCTCTTGTCACCTTTCTCAAATTCAAAGGTTCCTGTCATGGAGTTCGCAATTACTACGGAATCCGCACCTACATACTCCGGCATGGAAAGAATACCTACTGCCTCTGGTCTGTTACCAGGTGTGTCAAGCCACTTAGCTGCTCTGATTAATGCTTTTGTCACTGCTAAAGCAGTATTTGGATAAGTATCCACAAACTTTTTGGTCATCACAAAGACTTTCTCCGGATTGTTTTTCCAGATGTCGTAGTTGGTAGTCACAGGCACACCAATGCCTTTGAAAACAGCCTGCTGGTTCCATGGCTCTCCCACACAGTACCCGTAAATGGTACCTGCTTCAAGCGTCGCCGGCATCTGTGGTGGAGGCGTCACTGAAAGTAAAACGTCTGCATTTACCTGTCCCTGAATGTTATCTGCTGTATAAAATCCCGGGCTAATTCCGGCTGCAGCTAACCAGTATCTGATTTCATAATTGTGAGTAGAAACCGGAAATACCATTCCCATTTTGAAAGGCTTACCTGCTGTTTTATACTCCTTGATCACAGGTGCCAGGGCATCCGCTTTGATAGGATGAACTGGTTTTCCATCTTTCACTGGAACATTTGGCTTCATTTTAGACCATACTTCGTTGGATACTGTGATCCCATTTCCGTTTAGGTCCATGGAAAATGGTGTTACGAGCTCGGCTTGACGACCAAATCCTGCTCCAGCAGCTATTGGTTGGCCAGCCAGCATATGCGAACCGTCCAGCTGACCATCAATAACCCTATCCAACACATTTTTCCAGTTTGACTGGGCCTCGATTGTAACGAACAAGCCCTCGTCCTCGAAGTAGCCAAGCTCTTTTGCTATAGCTAGAGGCGCCATGTCCGTTAATTTAATGAACCCAAAAGTCAACTGAGGTTTTTCAATCATCAGGGATGACTTGGCAGCCCCACCTGCGTCCTCAACAGACCGATCCTGTGCCTTCCCCCCTGTACAGGCTGTCCAGATGACAGCCAGTATAGATAATGTGAATATGCTTTTTAAAATCTTCATTTGCTTACTTATTGTGTTGATACAATCTTATTTATGTCTATTTACTAGAGAATATGGTTGGTTTGAAGGTGATCATAGTCCAGGCCCAAAACTGCATGGCACCCTTATCACCATTTCGCAATTCCTCCATGGTATCTGTAGCGAATAACTGGGAATATCCTATGTTCCAGGTAACTCCGCCCTTTAACTGTCTTCCATATACAAGGTCAACCTCCGTACCCATGATCTTGCTCAGTTCCAAACCTTCTCCATCCAGCTGAGATGATCCAGTCATAAACTCATGTGCATTGATTTTCAGCGCTCCACCAGCCAGTTTGAAACTTGTTTTGAGGTAGAGATCTGTCACTCCGACTGAACCATTAGCAGGCCCTACGAAGAAGTAATCCATAAATCCATTGTGAGCATGGTTTGTACCAAAGTCAGGACTGAATGCCGTGATATCCGAAGATGTGTCGCTGTCGTCTTTTCCTGAAATATGCTCCACTCCCACCGTGATTGGTGTCACAGGCGTAGAGAATGTACCATTAATACCGGCAAGGAAAGCGTTTACCTTATTTCCGGAAAGCTCACCTGTTTGGTAGTACAAATCACCCGCCAGCTTCACTCCTGAAATCTGTTTTGATGCAATGGCTCCAAAAGTCTGTTTGAAAGAAACAGTACTGTCCGCATTTTGATAACCCGCATTGAAGGCTAATAGTGACAATGAACCGGAATTAAATCCCTGGTTGAACCATGCATACTGGAAAGATTTGTAGTTTCCTCCAACGCTGTAGTAACTCGCCCCAGGACTTTGGATAAAGGCCTGCTCAGGTACGTCATCGTCCTGATTGTATGCAAAACCTACATGTAGTTTGGTACGCTCTGGCTCGAAAACCAACAATGCAGCATCATGTCGTCTACCCTGCTGAGCCCATTCCAGTTCACCAAGAAATCGCTGATTGTCATAAGATATGATCTGGCGACCGACTTTTACGGAAAAGTTTTTGGTGAAATAGTACTGTCCCCAGGCCTCACTTATAAATGTCTTTCCAAATTCTTCTTTAAATATCTGTGAGGTTTCTCCCCAAATTCTGATATCCTGAAAGGCTACTCTAAACTTAAAAGCTGAATCAGCATAATCAACGTATAGCCTTGAACGCTGCTCTGTAAAAACTGCCGGATCTTTGGATGCGTCTGTTAAAGTCTTAAATCCATTTCTGAACTCAGTCCTTGGACGAACTTCAGCCGAAATGTTCACTTGTGCATGCAAGCTGACAATTGTCAGTGCTATTAGGATTGCGGTTAGTAAAGATTTTCTCATATCAATCAATGATTACGTACTTATTATGAGATCAAAATTACGTATATAATCGTATAATAAAAATATAATTACGTAAATATACGTATTTTTATGATCTCAGTAAGAAATAATCATTAAATCGAATAAACCTTTGTTTAAAGAGTGATTATGTGGGTAGTATTTGAAATATCAGTAATATATGAACGGGTAACCAGGGTATTATTATACGTAGAAAGGGGTTAAGATTACGTATTTCGTTCACCTGGCAAATCAGAATTATGGTTTTACACCATTTTATTGAGGTAAATACGTAGAACCACCCAATACTAAAAATAAGGTTCTACCCTGTTCCTCGCGAGGCAATTAAAGCATAATTAAAGCAAATTGATAAGTCCTTCCCGTTCAATTTTCTTCAGAAGTTCCGTGATGTTGTTAACATCCAACTTCTTCATGATATTAAACCTGTGCGTTTCAATTGTCCTGATACTTTTATTGAAGGTTTCAGAAATTTCCTTGTTTGAAACTCCTTCGTAGATCAGCTTGAGGATTTGTTTTTCCCGTTTGGTCAGCTGATAATCGTTTCCAGGGGTAACTTTAGCTGCCGTAGATTCTGTAGGTCCATTACCCCCTCCCATGTAGGAGTTGATAATGGTTGTGGAAATATCCCCACTAAAATACTTATGGCCGGAATGAACCATTTTCACGGCCTTGTTGAATTCAGCTTTGTTGGTGTCCTTTAACAAGTAGCCGTCGGCTCCATATTGCAGGGCTTTGAGGATATATTCGGAGTCATCATGCATAGTAAGCATAATGATTTTTACTTTAGGATCTTTGGTTTTGAGCTTCCTGGTTACCTCCAATCCATTTAACAATGGCATCCTGATATCAGCGACCAAAACGTCAGGTTGGGTTTCCTCAAATTTATCTAGTGTCTCTTCACCTTCAGAGGCTTCCCATATCACATGGATTTCCGGATCATCTTCCAAAACCATCTTGATGCCGTGTCTCACAATTTCATGATCATCAGCCAGTGCTACTTTAATCATTTGTCAAGGGATAATGTTATAAATATCTTGGTTCCAGTCCCTGGGGTACTCTCTATTTTAAATGCACCTCCAATATAGGAAGTTCGCTCCTTCATATTAAATATTCCGTGCCCTGCTTTTTCAAAATGTCCGGTCCTTTCTACTCTTTCGTAGTCAAATCCTTTACCATCATCCTCAATCATAATGTTGAGTGTGTTAATGTTGTGTGAGAATCGCACAATGATATTTGATGCCTTGGCATATTTAATGGCATTATTGACGCCCTCTTGTATAATGCGGTAAAGATTGGTTTCCACAGGACTATCCAGTCTATTGATAAACCTGGTTTCATTGATAAACTCTACATTTCCTTTGGTCACACCATTAATTTCATCACAAAATTTGGTGATCGCTGCTACCAAACCGAAGTCATCCAAACTACTTGGTGTCAGGTTGAATGAAACTCTTCTTACCTCCTGGATAATGCCTTTCATAAGACTTTTTGCATCCTCAAGCCTCATTTGCATATGTTTTGAGGACACAATGATGGACTCCAATAATAGTTTCATGGCCGAAAGCATCTGACCAACTCCATCATGTAATTCGCGGGAAAGTCGTTTCCTTTCCTCCTCCTGGCCTTCCAGAATGAGTGATGAACGATAATTATGTTCTTTCACAGATTTCTCGATCCGTTCAATATTCAACTCCCGCGACCTGATCTTTGCTTCTTTAAACTCTGTGATGTCACGTGCAACCAGCTTAATATCGTTGGAGGGCATCACTGGGATCAGGAAAGTTTCAATCCAACAAAAATCCCCGGGTTCGGTGATCAACCGAATCTCTCCGCTCCAGCTTTTTTTGGTCTTAAGGATATTCATCAAGCCATTGATAAAATCATCTTTATATCCATTTATTGTGAGTAACTTTTGAATACTCTTGGGAGGACTGGATTCTTCATACTCCATCAGACGTATAAATTTCTCACTGAAATAAGTGAAATTTCCTTTGTGGTTGATAGTGGCATAAACTGATGGAGACTCCGGAGTGACATTAACGGCCTCAAGATCCTGGTAAGACTTCCCAAGCTCTTCATATAATTTTGACATTTCAGAAGCCATCTTCTTAGAAGCTTCTTCTGAATCCTGTAGATCTAGTACCGTAGTCCTTACATTCCTTGCAAGCGGCCTGAATACAAAGATCAATTCAAGAATTATGATGAGTAATGAAATAACAAAGAGATAGATTTCTGTTCGCTTCAGCTGATATACCTTGTCTCTTGCTTCATCATCATACTGAAATACGATTTTGTCCATTCCTTCCAGAAAATATGGTTCGTTTTCAAGGATTACAGAAATATTCTTTTCTAAAGAAGGAATGGTGTCCTGAAGCAAGGCTCGAGCATTTTGATAGATGGCCTGATATCGTGGCTCAATAGCACTAAACATCTTCATGATCGTTGGAGAATTGGCTCCAGACAACCCAAGAGTAGAATCCCCATACAATAAACCCTCATGAGATTTCTTCCACAGATCAAGCGAGCTACTCAACTGGAGTCTCGCCTGCTCTACATGAGCGTCTTGTCCAATCTTCAACGCTTCCTTGCTGATTTTTTGGCTTAGCATCCTCTGTCTACCAGCTACGTTGATAACCCTCGCGTCATCCTGCTGATTACTGATAGATGTTTGAATGAGGATCTGGCTGACTATGATGCTAAGTGCAATACACCCAAGTGCAGTGAGATATAGATATTCAAGTCGTTTAAACCTGGGCTCAGCCATAATGAGGACTCAAAAATAAGGAAATAGCCCGACTGAGGAAATCGATGCTACGTAATACTACGCATAGCCAACATAAACCTTGCCGCCTTCGATCTTTACCGGATAAGTCGCAATTTCACATTCGTCTCCATTTAGATTCTTACCTGTCTTTAGTGAAAAAGTCTTTTTATGAAATGGACAGGCCACTTTTGGCTCTTCGCCATGGGTACCTATCATTCCTCTTGAAAGAATCATTTGTTTTTTGTGAGGGCACAAATTTTGTGTTGCATACCACTCATCTCTGCGGCTAAATTTAAAAATAGCTATCTGCAATCCATCCACACTTACACATAAACCCCCGTTTTCCGGGAAGTCATTTTCATCCAGGACCATCTTCCAGGCATTTACCTCCTCCGGTTTTATTGTCTTATATTGAACAAGCATTTATTGACGCTTTTTTAAATGTTTAAAATCTATTCCCATTCCGCTGGTTTCTTCATCTGTCGCATTTTCACGAATTGCTGAGTAGGATCATGATCATCCACATTGGCGAAGTGCCTGAACTTTGACATCATCTTCTCATCATTGATTGCCTCTTTCCACTCACAATGATATGCTGCAATCAAGGCTTGCATGTCTTTTTCCAGCTCCTCACCTATTCCAAGGCAATCATTGACCACCACATCTTTCAGATATTCTATGCCTCCATCCAGCTTATTGAGCCATACCGATGTTCTGTTGAGTGGCTCTGCTGTACGGATGTAAAACATCAGAAAACGATCCAGGTATTTGATGGCAGTCTTCTCATCTACATCCCCGGCCAGAAGTTTGGCGTGCTGTGGATTCGACCCTCCGTTGCCACATACATAAAGATTGTAGCCAACCTCTGTAGCAATCAGACCAAAATCTTTGCTTTGAGCCTCAGCACATTCTCTCCTACATCCGGACACCGCTCCTTTCAACTTATGCGGAGATCTCAAACCTTTGTACCTGTTTTCAATTTCAATGGCATACGAAACCGAATCATGCAATCCGTACCTACACCATGTTGACCCAACACAACTTTTTACAGTTCTTAGAGCCTTACCGTAAGCATGACCGCTCTCAAAACCTGCATCAATCAGCTCCCGCCAGATCTTTGGCAGATCGTTTAAGCGCGCTCCAAATAAATCGATACGCTGACCACCGGTGATCTTGGTATATAAATCATATTTCTTGGCTACTGCTCCAATGGCTATCAATTTATCAGGAGTAATTTCTCCTCCTGGCACACGAGGGACAACAGAATAACTACCACCCTTCTGAATATTTGCTAAAAACCGATCGTTAGTATCCTGGATAGTATCCTGCTTAAGGATTTTATCATTCCAGATACTTGCCAGTAATGAAGCTACAGCAGGCTTGCAGGTCTCGCATCCGTCTCCGGTACCGTATTCATCCAATAGGTCATCAAAGGTTTTGATGTTTTTTACTTTTATAAGGCTGTATAATTCCTGACGTGTGTAATCAAAGTGGGCACAAAGGGTTTTTCTGACCACTTTACCCATGCTCTTGAGAGTGGCAGAATAAATATCACCCACCATTGGTGAACAGGCTCCACATCCGGTACCTGCACCTGTACATTTTCTAACCTGCTGTAAATCAGGTGTCTCTTGCTCCTTAATTGCTTTTACGATGTCACCTTTGCTCACATCTTCACAGGAGCATATCTGTGTAGAATCCGGCAGGTCTCCAATACCTCCTCCGGCAATTTCTCCACCTCTTTTCCCAAGGATCAGATCTTCCGGATTTGGAGGCAACGCCATCCCATTTTTTGTGAATTGAAGCAGCATACCATAGTCATCTGCATCACCAATCAGAATACCACCAAGCAACTTCTTCTTATCAGCGGAAATATTCACACGTTTGTAGATGCCTGTATTTTTATCTTCAAAGGATATAGGAATACAACCTGGAGTTTCTCCCAGTGCATCTCCAAAACTCCCCACATCGATGCCAATGAGCTTCAATTTTGTAGACATGTCAGCACCTTTAAACAACTGCTCACCATCACCAGCCAACTGCTTGACAACAACCTCAGCCATATCGTAACCCGGTGCCACCAACCCATAAACCATACCCTTATAAGAAGCAGCCTCTCCTATTGCATAAATGTCCGGATCTTTGGTTTGCATGAGCTCATTGACCTTAAATCCACCACGTGGCCCTACCTCCAGTCCGGCTTTAGCCGCAAGCTCATCACGAGAAACTATTCCACATGAAATCACCAGCATATCGGTATCGAGACTTGTTCCATCAGTAAATTCCAATCCATCCAGGGTGCCATTCCCGAAAATCTCTTTAGTATTTTTATTGAGTAAAATCTCTATCCCCAGTGATTCAATCTTACTTTTTAGCATGGCCGAACCTTGCTCATCCAACTGTCTGGGCATGAGTCGCGGAGCAAATTCCACCACCTGGGTATCCAGCTTTAAATCCAATAATGCTTTGGCAGCTTCCAATCCAAGCAAGCCTCCTCCCAGTACAGCTCCTCTTTTAACCTTTTTCGCAAAATCTATGATCTGCGTCAAATCCTCAATTGTCCTGTAGACAAATACTCCTTTCTTATTCACCCCTTCAATAGGAGGAACCATGGCTCGGGATCCAGTGGCCAGAATCAGGTAATCATAAGACTCCGTTTCACCGGTATGTGTTTTGACAGTTTTACCATCCCGATCAATTTCCACTATCAACTTCCCGGTAATCAAATCAATGTCTTTCTCTTCGTACCAGGTTCGGGGTGCCATCAAAAGCTTGTCTTCTGATTGCTCAGTGAAATACTCACTTAGATGAACCCTGTCATAAGCCGGTATGGTCTCTTCACCGAATACCTTAATCTCAAACTGGTCTTTTCCAGCCTTTGACCTCAGCTTTTCGCAGAACTTGTAGCCAACCATTCCATTTCCTATTACAATGACCTTTTTCATAGAGAAGTGTTTAAGCATAGAGAAGTGTTTAAGTGATTACGTAATTGATACGTAAATTTACGTATATTTACATCTCATAAAAAAATATAATTACGTATTTTTACGAAATAATTTTTAAGTATGTCAAAACTATCATTGATCGGAGCAGGACCGGGAGATCCGGAATTAATCACTTTAAAAGCTATCAGAGCGCTAAATGAGGCACAAGTAGTCCTATATGATGCTTTAGCGAATGAAGAACTATTAGATTATTGTAATGAAGCATGCGTAAAAGTTTACGTAGGAAAAAAACCAGGTATTCATCGGTATCAACAGATATACATCAATGATATGATCGTTGACTTTGCCAGGAGGTATGACTACGTAGCCAGACTAAAGGGTGGAGATCCATTTCTATTCGGACGTGGACATGAAGAGATGGAACATGCACTTGCTCATCATATAGATGTGGAAATCATCCCTGGAATTAGTAGTGCGATTGCTGTACCGGAATTAAGTGGTATCCCGGTCACCAAAAGAGGTGTCAATGAAAGTTTTTGGACGATCACAGGTACAACAAGTTCTCTGGAGCTTTCTAAAGACATTTACCTGGCTGCACAATCGTCCGCAACAATCGTCATCATGATGGGCATGAGTAAGTTGAGTGAAATAGTGAAGATCTTTAAGAAAAGCCGTGGGGATCAGGAATCAATTGCCATCATTCAAAATGGTAGCACCACAAAACAAAAATCGGTTGTAGGAGATCTCACAAACATTGAAGAGTTAGTTTCTGAGCATAAAATGGGCTCTCCAGCTATTATTGTAATAGGTGAGGTTGCAAAATACGGGAAACAGAAAAATCAGTTTTCTGGTGAACTCAATCATGGCTACTACTCCTCCTTCAACTAGTTTCAAAGTGCTGGCTTAAATAATCATAGAGAGACTGGCACTTTGTGGCCAGTATTTTCAATTCATCAGGAATCTGAACACTTCTGTCCTTATAAGTTGAAAACCCTGTTGACTTGTGTACATTGTCATACCAGTATTTTGCCCAGACACCGTCTTCTGCCCTGGCTCCTGCTTCCCAGGACAACATGGTCTTTTGAAATTCAATACCAGCCCTTTTACAAATCAATGACAATGACTTTTCCGGGTTAAGCAGAATATCACGAGCATCTATGACCAGATATGCCGCATCGGATTTTTTCAAGTAGTCTAGCAAATCTACCTGGTCCTGGTACCCCACATCCTTCATATTGGGTTTATCTACCACCTTGGAGAAAGAATTGATCATTTCAATCGGATTCCTGGTGAGAATAATATTTACCGCTTCCCTGGTAAATGACATATCCAGATCCAGCATATGATGGGTCATGTTTTTATAAAAAACAACCGGCTTACTATGTGGCCCCAGAATCTCCCTGATGATTTCATCTCCATCCGTTTTCATAGAATTGATGATCTCTTCCGCACCAGGATGATACTCCCTGGCTTTTGTGTGACTCAGATAAAACCCATAAAAAGGCTCATCAACAACCTTGGTATCATTGCGTTGAGCAAATGAATACATCAGGGCTGTAGAAATATTCCGTGGACTGGACCAAAGGCAGATCCTGGTTGTTTGATCTTTAGGTATCATCTAGTTGTTACCTGATCCTCTATCAGTTGCTCGTACCACTTACGGATTCTTTGTGTCATCTCCCCATGTTTCCCGGATCCAATCACTCTTCCATCAATTTTGGTTACAGGTGTCAACCCGCCGAAAGTGCCAGTCACAAACGACTCGTCGGCATCATATACATCTACCAGGGAAAAGTTTTTCTCATGACATACGATATCATTACTTCTACAAACTTCAATGACATGTCCCCGTGTAATGCCATTCATACAATAGGCTCCTGTGGAGGTCCACACCTCTCCACGTTTCACCATAAAAAAATTCGTTGCATTGCATGTAGCCACAAATCCATGAATGTCTAGCATTAAAGCCTCATCTGCACCCGCTTCCAACGCCTGTATCAGTGCCTGTATTTCATGGAGTTTGCTGTGGCAGTTAAGCTTCGGATCAAGGTAATCTGGTGATCCTCTTCTGATGGTACTTGTAAATAAAGAAATTCCCTGATCTCGGGCGGAAGAATCTGCTTTTTTGTGCTCAGGTATTATCACTACATTAGGCCCCGAAACTGTAAGCCTGGGATCCTGAGAGGGTGTCTTCTTGATCCCTCTTGTGACCATAAGTCTTACATGAACCCCATCTTCCATCTGATTGGCATCTAAAACTTCCCAAATATTTCTAATCAATTCCTCCCTGCTGAAAGGTATCTTCATGCCAATTGCTTTTGCTCCTTGCCATAAGCGATCAAGATGCTCATCTACAAAAACCAATGTGCCTTTATGCAGTCTAAAAGCCTCCCATACTCCATCTCCCACAAGATAGCCGCTGTCAAACACTGAAATCTTTGCCTCATTGCGTTGAAACAACTCCCCATTGATACTGATCAAAATATCATCATTCCTTTTATCTGGTACAGAATTGTGGGTTCCTTTCATAATTGCTTTCTTTGGATACTGAATGAGTGGGCCATCACTAACGGTAAATCTCGAAATTATTTTTTAGATAGATTTACTTCCTAAAAATAAGCGCAATAAAATCGAAACGCATGAAATTTGAACACTTCGCCCTTAATGTAACTGACCCAAACGCTATTGCCGACTGGTATATCAAGAACCTGGGCGCTAAAATTGTCCATCAGGTAGACAATGAAACACAAACCAAGTTCCTGGCCGATGACAGTGGTCATGTTTTTCTTGAGATCTATAATAACCCTAAGGGAGAGTTTTTGAAGTTTGAAAAACTACATGTACTTGGTTTCCATGTGGCTTTTGTATCCAGCAACTCAGCTAAAGACCGGGACCGATTAATCAAAGAAGGTGCTATCGTAGTAGAAGAAGTGATCCCTAATGAAGGATCACTCCTGGTAATGATGCGGGATCCATGGGGCATCCCATTGCAATTGTGTCAGAGGAGTAAAGCGTTAACCAACTAAAGTATTAATTGCCCTATCCAGGTGCACATATCCCCCGTCAACAAACATCCATTGACCGGTGGTGTGTGCACTCCTTTCACTAAGCAAAAAGACTGTCATCCCGGCTATTTCTTCTGAGGTAGTCATCCTTTTGCCTAATGGTATCCTCGCAGCTATTTCCTTAAGCTTATCCTCGGGATTGTCAAAGGTCTTGATCCACTTCTCGTAAAGAGGTGTCATCACTTCAGCAGGTAGAATGGCATTAACCCTGATGTTATATGGAGCTAACTCTACCGCCCATTCTCTTGTCAACGCAATCTGAGCTCCCTTGCTAGCCGCATAGCCTGATGTACCTCCTTGCCCTGTCACGCAGGTTTTTGAACTAATATTTACGATTGAACCCTGAGTCTTCTTTAGGTATGGAAGTGCGTAGTATACCATATCATAATAATGCATCAGATTCGTCTGAATTGAAGCCCTAAACTTCTCAGGACTCCCATTTTCCAGGCCTGCACCATCATTGAAACCGGCATTGTTTACAATTCCATCAATACCTCCAAACTTCTCAACACTCTCTTTGATCACACGTTCACATGCTCCATCTTTTGACAATTCCACGTGAATACTTAGACCTTTAGAACCAATTCCTTCAATCCATTTCACAAGGGCGTCCCCTTCTGCTTTTGAACGGCCAGCTACTACTACATTGGCTCCTTCCTGAGCAAGTTCTTTGGAGATAGCTTCACCAATACCTTTAGCTCCTCCTGTTACAATAAATGTCTTTCCCTTTAACTTTAAATCCATGCTATTTAAAAAAATGATAATTACTCCGTGGCCTGAATCAATGTTCAGATCCAATCGACCTTAAAACTACAATGATTTTCACTGATGTCAGACCTTGTAAAATGCAGCTGCATTATTTCCCATTACCTTGTCTTTTATCGCTGAGTCAAATGGCTTCAAATACTGATCAAGGATAGAAAATACACGCTGGTATGGGCTTGACAATAAGCAAACCGGCCAATCACTGCCATATAAGATTCGCTCAGGTCCAAACTCCTCAAAGATGACATCCATATATGGGACAAAATCATCGTATTGCCAGTTTTGCCAATCAGCCTCTGTAACCATTCCCGACACCTTGCACAGGAGATTTTCGTGCCTTGCAAGTGCTTTTATGCCTTTTTTCCAATCTACAAGCTCTGCATCCTTGATTTTAGGCTTGGCAATGTGATCCAACACTACTTTCTGATCATCATGAAGCTTACTCATAAAAGCATTGGCCTCCTCCAGCTGATTCTCAAAAATCAAAAGATCATAGGTCAGGTCAAACTCTCGTAAACATTTAACGCCTTCAATAAATTTTGGCTGTAGCATATAACCCGAAGGCTCACTCTGCAAAATATGTCTTAGCCCCTTCAGGTATGGATCTCTCTTGAGTTCTTCTATTTCTCCTTTCAACTTTTTGGACTGAAGATCCAGCCAACCAACGACTCCCAAAACATGTTTATGCTTATTGGCATAGTTGAGTAAAAAGGTGTTTTCCTTGTTATTTTGTCTGGCTTGAACGGCAATAAATCCGTCAATACCTAACTCCTGGTGAAATGGCAACAAATCATCTGGTGTGAAAGACTCGCGGATGGCAGAAAGCTCATCTGTGATCCAGTCATACTCTTCCTGATCAAATTGCCACAAGTGTATATGTGAATCAATTTTCATGGCGGGCTGAAATTACTAAAAAAATTACTTTTTACTGGGAAGTCTCCATTTTACTCCCAAATAAACTTCTCTGCCATGAATAGGAGAATAAGCGTAGGCTGTGTCAAAATTATCACTAAAGCCTGGTCGGGTATTGGGATCATTGAATCCTGTAAGCGGGGACCACGGTTGAATGTAGTTGAATAGATTCTGCACTCCAGCGTATAAACTGAAGCCCTGACTCAGATCTTTTGATACCTGAAAGTTGTGAATAGAAAAATGATTGGAAGTTGTTGGTCTGCTCTCAGGAAGCGGGTCACCATTTTCGTCCAGGTCGTAAACTTCAGGAAGCTTCATCAGCCCTGTATAACTTGCCGTATACGACAAATTAAGGCTAATTCTCTTTATGCTGTAATTGGCTGTAAACACACCAGAAGATCTTGGAGAGAACTCAATTTCATCTACCCCACCACCTTCATGCTCTGTAACTTCCTGAAAGTTCACACCCAAATTAAATGCCAGGGGAAAGCTAAATTGATGCTGAATATTTACACCCACGCCCTTACTAACCGCGTATCCGGAACTATTGGCATAGATTATTTGATCCTGAACATCATAATTGGGCGTGATCTTATTGGTGAAATACGTATAAAATGCATCTACATCTACCATTCCCTGGCTATTGCCTATCACATAGACATGATTGAGGTTGAATGAAAAATTGTAAGATTCCTCTGGCATTAGTTCTTCTTCTATAACAACCTCTCTCTGACCGGTAACAAAAGCATGGTCCTCCGTGAATAGGTTAACTACTCGGAAACCCGTTCCAAAATTGGAACGGAGTGTAGTCCATTCCCCAGGTTTATACTTAATATTTAGTCGGGGAGCGAATATAAACCCATGTTCACTATAGTGATCAAGCCTTGCTCCACCCAAAAAGGTCAGTCGACTGGTAGCATCCCATTCATCCTGTGCAAAGACTCCGGGTATGAATTGTTTCTGCGGGGCATTAACATTATTTGAGCTTGTCGCTATTGTATTATCATCATAAACCTGGTAGCGGTTAGTTAGTCCAGCAAGTATTTCATGATCGTCTTTTGCGTGATTCCAGATCAGATTTGCGAACACAATGTCCTGTGATGCCTGGTAGTAATCACTACCGTAATAACTGTCCTGATCATGAGTACTTAGGGAGTATTTCAGATTGACGTTAGAAACCCATGGCAAAGCGTAAGTCCCAAATAATTCAGCTCTTTTCGTGAAGATACTCTCACCATATACCTGATCATCTCCCCTCAGCTCAAGGTAGTTTCTATCTGTCAGAAATTCTCTGACCCCATTTCTACGGTCTTCATAATAATATTTGGCTGCGATATCAAACTGTTTACCAGATTTACGAGCAATATCCCATTTAGTGAAAAACGACAATCGATCCAGGTTTACATTGTCGCTAAAACCATCCGCATTTTGGTCATCAAAATCATTGATATAGGCATAGTTAAATCCGATAAAGCCATTGCTTTTGCCGAGTTTAGGGGCAAATGAAAGGTTTCCAAAAGACTCCATATGTGACGTCCCCATCACATCTATTGACACCGGAGACTGATTTTTAGGGTCTTTGGTGATGATGTTGATCACTCCTCCAACAGCTTCAGACCCATATAATGTAGAACTCGGACCTTTGATTACTTCAAACCTGTCAATGATCATGCTTGGAATTCCATTCAGTCCATAGACCGAAGCCAGATTGCCATAGATGGGTGATCCATCCATAAGAACAGCTGTATACGGACCCGGTAATCCATTTATTGAAATACTGTTTGTAAAGCATACCCCACAGGCCACTACTTCCTGTACACCATTGACCAGACTGATACCTTCTACAATACTGGATGCCGCAGAAGGCAAGTAGGTCTGTAAGTAGTTAGAAGTAACTACATCGATCTTCACTGGTGACTGGGAAACAAACGTAGGTTGCATAGTACCAGTTACTACCACCTCATCATAGGTCAAAAGACTTTCCTTGAGAGAGATTTGCAGATTTTGAATGGACTTATCAAGCGCTAATTTTTCAACGTGAGGCTTAAATCCAACAAACCTTACTTCTAATTGATAATCTCCTTTGGGGATGGCATCAATGCTAAATTGACCATCACTATCAGATACTGTAGCAAAATCTGTGTCCAGCAACCTGACGGTGGCGCCAGGTATTGCATTTCCATCATCTTTTACCTCTCCAATTATCGAATACTGCCCCCATGAAAGAACAGCTGAAGTTAATGCTACTATGTAAATTGTAAGTCGCCTAATCATAATTCAATGTATCCGCTAAATTATATATTAGCTTATACAAAACAAAATTTTAGACTTATCTAAACTTAAATACATGCTTATAAGCTTCTACTTTGATTGTTTTAGGAATGAGAAAACTATTTTTGGCTATTGAGATATTAAGAGATCAATCTCTCGAATGAGCGCTTTGTAGTTATGCTGTAGCTTGTCAACCTTTTGCCTGATCTCTTCATTTTCGATGGTCTTTTCGATGATATTGGCTAGTTCTTCTACAGCAAATGCTCCTATAATTCTGCTGGAGCCTTTCATCTTATGAGCCACTGCTCTAATGTCATCATAATCCTGAGATTCAAGGGCTTTTTGTATGCGCAACATGCAATCATTGTTCTCATTCTTGTAGATAATGAGAAGATCCTTCATATTACCCTTGTACTGACTCTTTAGCCAGGCAGTGTCAAGTACCTTTTGATCACTCATCTCAAAGTTCCTGTAACAGCTCTTTTAGATGTTCCTGGCTTACGGGCTTGTTCAAATAATGGTTTACCATAGGTTCCAAGCTGGTTTTTAGTAAAGAATTGTCACCAGACCCTGTAAGCACAATAATAGGAATACCTTTCATCTCAGTTACTCCTTTCATGTATACTATCAGATCTGCACCATTCTTTTCAGGCATTTGAAGATCTACAATTGCAATATCAATTGAATTCGATTCCAGAATATTCTTTGCATCATCATAGTTTGACACACAAAAGATTTTAGCTTCAGCATCGATCTCCTGTAGCTTATTATTAAGATCAAACAACGCAGTTTGACTATCGTCTAAAACCAGAATTTTCTTCACAAAGTGATATTATTACCCCAGATGTCAAATGCAAGAATAAATATAAAATATTTACTAAAAATTAACGCCTGTTTTAGATGTTGAACGAAAAGAAAGATAGATTTATTGAATTTATGCTTCCTGATTTCCTTTTAAGCACGCCCTACATACTATAAGTTGGCTTGTGGATCTGCTAATATCTCGCTAGGTTTATTTTTCAATCAAATCATTATCAGATGGTTAAGCAGTTCATTATTCTCCTCTTGTTTTTAATTAGCCTTCACTCCTTTTGTCAGGAAATAACAGTTTCACAAACTACAGAGATTTATAAATCGGTAGATACTTTCGATCTCAAGATAGATATTTTTTTACCAGACGAAGAAACACAGATTCGAAATGCAATCATCTTCTTTCATGGTGGAGGTTGGGTTTTTGGTCATACGGGTGAATTTCACGGAGCCTGCAGGCGGTATGCAGAGAAAGGATTTGTCACCTTTTCTGTTGAATACAGACTGTCAGTGAATGAGGATGGGTCCTACCCACACCCCAATGTCACTCCCTATGAATGTGTAAAAGATACCAGATCAGCTGTGAGGTGGGTCAGAAAAAATGCCGAAAGGTTCCATATTGATCCTGATAAAATTGCCATTGGCGGTCAATCTGTCGGAGGGCAATTGACATTGATGACTGCATTAGCTGACTCCGTAAATGAGTCGACAGATGACCTGACTATAAATCCTGCACCTAACCTGATGCTGCTTTATTCATCTACTGTAAATACAATGGAAGCCTGGTGTGACCGAATCTTTGGGGAGAGAGACCCCAGAATTTGGGAGATTTCCCCCTACCACAATGTAAGGCCGGGAATGCCTCCAGCCATTGAGTTCCACGGGTTAGACGACAACATAGTTAAATTCTGGACAGTGAGGCTATTCGAAACAAGGACAAAGTCTATGGGTAACGTATTCGAAATTGAAACCTACGAGGGACGAGGCCATTACCTGGGTGAAGGAAACGAAAAATACTCCCGTTTGTTTGATGAGGAAATTATGGAAAGAACGGATGCTTTCCTGGCTAAATATGGATTCATGTAATAATTAGTACAAACAAAAAAGGCATCTCGCTAGAGATGCCTTATAAGAGAAATATTACTATTTATTTCTTCACTTTTTTCACAACTTCCTTGAACGCTTCAGGGTGATTCATTGCAAGGTCAGCCAGAACTTTTCTGTTGATATCGATATTGGCAGTTTTCAGTCCGTTGATAAACTGAGAATAAGAGAGATCATGCTCTCTCACAGCTGCATTGATCCGTTGGATCCACAGTGCTCTAAACTCTCTCTTTTTGGCTTTTCTATCCCTGTATGCATACTGCATACCTTTTTCGACAGCATTCTTTGTTACTGTCCAGACATTCTTTCTTCTGCCAAAGAAACCTTTAGCCTGTTTGAATACCTTTTTCTTCTTGGCCCTTGAGGCCACATGATTTACTGATCTCATTGTTTTTGTTTTTGATGATTGGCGTCAGAAATCTGCACTTAATACCAACCCTCTGGTTAAACTTAATTAACGAATTAGATGTTGAGCATGTCTTTTATGTTCTGCTCATCTGCTTTGTGCACCACAGTCATATGACGAAGGTTTCTCTTTTGCTTGGTTTCCTTTTTGGTCAGAATATGATTCTTAAAAGCATGTTTCCTTTTAATCTTTCCTGAACCGGTCACCTTAAACCTTTTCTTGGCGCTGGATTTAGTTTTTACTTTAGGCATTACTTTACTTTTTCTTGGAGGTCGGTTTTGGAGACAGTATTATGGACATTCTTTTACCTTCAAGCTTTGGCAGTAATTCAACTTTACCGTATTCTTCCAATGCCTGGGCAAATTTCAACAACAATATTTCTCCTCTTTCCTTGAAAACAATCGTTCGTCCAACAAAATGAACAAAAGCTTTAACTTTTGCTCCCTCTTTAAGGAATTTTATTGCATGATTTAGCTTGAAGTTGAAATCATGATCATCCGTGTTTGGCCCAAAACGAATCTCTTTGATAACCGTCTTTTGGGTTTTTGCTTTGATCTCTTTTTGCTTCTTCTTCTGTTCGTATTTGAACTTAGAATAATCAATGATCTTGCAAACCGGAGGATCTGCCTTGGGCGATATCTCTACAAGGTCCAAGCCTTGCTCTCTTGCTAAATCCAGAGCTTTCTGAATACCGTACACATCAACATCTACGTTGTCTCCTACTACCCGGACTTCCCTGGCTCGGATGTGTTCGTTGATCCTGTAAGGCTCTTCAACACGCCCCCTAAAATTTCCTTGTCTTCTAATAATTGTTTTCCTCCTTTTTTAATTTCACCATAAAAAATAGAACCGCAAATATCGGGATTATTTCCAGCATATAAAATGCAATATTCTAATTATTTATAAATTTTCCAGCTTCAGATTCAAAGAATTCGATGAAAGATGCCACTTTCATGGCTCCCTGGTCTCCTTTTCCGTGAGATCTAACTGATACTATTCCCTCACTGGACTCCTTTTCACCAACGATCAGCATAAAAGGAATTTTTTGCATTTCCGCATCTCTGATCTTCCTGCCAATTTTCTCATCCCGTTCATCGATCTTTCCACTGATATTTCGAACTTGCAATGCTGTGTACACCTGGTGTGCATAATCATGAAACTTCTCTGAGATCGGTAGGATGGTTACCTGTTCCGGTGCTAACCATAAAGGAAAATTTCCAGCCGTACTTTCTATGAGAATGGCAACAAATCGCTCCATGGAACCAAAAGGAGCTCTGTGTATCATTACTGGCCTATGTTTTTGATTATCAGTTCCAACATACTCCAATTCAAAACGGTCAGGAAGGTTATAATCAACCTGGATAGTCCCTAATTGCCATTTCCTCCCCAAAGCATCTTTGACCATAAAGTCCAGTTTAGGTCCATAGAAAGCCGCTTCTCCCAGCTCAATTACAGTATTTAGTCCTTTCTCACTGGCTACCTCCTGGATAGCCCTCTCGGCCTTTTCCCAATTCTCATCAGTCCCGATATACTTTTCGGGTTTTTCCGGATCCCTTAGAGAAATTTGTGCTGTAAAGTCCTGAAAACCCAATGCATTGAATACGTAAAGTACCAGGTCAATAACCTTGGCAAACTCCCCCTTCACCTGGTCTGGCTGACAAAAAATATGTGCATCGTCCTGGGTAAAACCTCTTACTCGCGTTAAACCATGTAGCTCTCCACTTTGCTCGTATCTATAAACCGTCCCAAACTCAGCAAAGCGGAGTGGTAACTCTTTATACGATCGTGGCTTTGATTTATAAATCTCACAATGATGTGGGCAGTTCATGGGCTTGAGCAAAAACTCCTCACCCTCTTCCGGTGTATGAATTGGCTGAAAAGAATCCTGTCCATACTTTGCGTAGTGCCCGGAGGTCACATACAGCTCCTTTCCTCCTATATGCGGTGAAACCACCTGTTCGTAGCCCGCTTTGACCTGCGCTTTCTTCAGAAAATTCTCCAATCGCTCACGCAACACCGCACCCTTGGGCAACCACAAGGGCAGACCTTTGCCCACTTTGTCAGAAAACGTAAAGAGCTCGAGCTCTTTACCTATCTTACGATGGTCTCTCTTCTTGGCTTCTTCCAGCAGCTCCAGATATTCTGTGAGCTCCTTTTGTTTTGGAAATGTGATGCCATATAGTCTTGTTAGTTGCTTTCTATTCTCATCTCCCCTCCAGTATGCCCCTGCTACATTGAGTATTTTCGCTGCCTTAATAAAGCCTGTGTTGGGAATATGTGGGCCCCGACAGAGATCAGTGAAATTGCCTTGGGTATAAAATGTGATTTTACCATCTTCCAGGCCCTCAAGCAATTCCAATTTATATTCATCACCTTTCTTTTGATAAAAGGCTACTGCATCTTCTTTGGATATGTCTTTTCGGTTAAACTCATTTTTCTCCCTGGCCAGCTCCAACATTTTATCCTCAATCTTTTTGAGGTTTTCACCATCAAATGGAATATCTCCGAAATCAATGTCATAGTAGAATCCATTCTCAATGGGCGGTCCTATACCCAACTTGATTCCGGGATAAAGTGCTTCAAGTGCCTCAGCCATCAGGTGAGCTGAAGAGTGCCATAAGGCCATCTTTCCTTCCTCATCATTCCACGTTAGGAGCTGCAAACTTGCATTCGAATCAATCGGCCGGGTAGCATCCCTAACCTCCCCATTCACTTTTGCGGCTAATACATTTCTGGCTAATCCTTCACTAATAGTTACTGCTACATCGAGTGCTGTAACCCCTTTTTCAAAAGCTTTCACGCTACCATCAGGCAGTGTGATCTTGATTTCACTCATTATCTAAGGATGTCTTGGGTGACAATTCTGGTATCGGCGTTTTTCGCCTTTCTTCTAATTCCCGCAAATATGCGATTTTTCGAGAAACATCCTGAGCCATTTCACGGGCTAAATTATCGGTGGAATCCAATTCAATCAAAAGGTTTAGTAGCTGGAGAGCTGAATTAAGTGATCCTCGTTCCTCATAGATGGATGCTTTCATAAAAATAGCCTCTCTTGAGGAATCTACCTGGATCAGTTTATTAACAAACAACATGGTAGAATCCCATTTCTCTTCTTGCCAATACCATTTGGTAAGTTGATCCAATGCCTCCTGCTGACTATAGCTGAGAAGGATTCCTTTGGCCTGGCGCTTCTCACCCAGTTGGTATAGACTTTTGGCGAGCATCAGCCTGGTCTGAAAAGTTGTATCGGAGCGCGCTGAAGCAGTAAGTATACTTCTTGCTCTTCCGGGTTGTTTTATTCTCAAAAGCAAGGGTACATAGTGACTTACCAAATCTTTATGTGAGGGGTCCATCTTATGTAACTTGCTATAGTGATAGATACTCATGAGGGTATCACCCATCTTTAGAAAATTACTGGCCACAAAAGCCTCGTTCTCTGGTTTGTTGTACTCATAAATATAATCGTTAAGAAGCTCTATGGTTGTTTCCTTCTGAGATAAAAGCAAATGAGCCCTAATATTGGCCTCCATCATCTTTGCATCTAGCTTATTTAGCTTTCCCCAACTACTGAGAAGTTCCATCAATGGCGCATGCTGCTCATTCTTTTCGTAATAAAGTATGTATTTCTTCACCAAATCCTGATCCAACCCAAGCCTTTGTCTGGCCTGATTCAACGCTTCAATGGCCATGGGAGGCCACCCCATTTTTTCGAGATAATAAAGCTTTTGATTTACCAGTTGATCTGAGGGTTCCCTTTCATAGGCCTTTTCCACTTCCTCATAAGCTTCCCAATAGATATTGTTTGCTGAATCCAAACTCGAAATCTCCTGCTTTTCGACTTTGGAATTACAGCCAATGATCAGTATTAAAAAAAGTAGTGTAAAAAGTCGCACTTTATAGGTTAAAGTCAATATTGAACTTAATGGCAAATTTATTGACATTATTTTGATCCAGATAGGTTAATCGGTGGAAAGCCTGCACCGAGAGAAACCTAAATATATTTTCAACGCCGTAACCTACCTCAATATAAGGCTTATTTGTAAACTGGCTAAATGGCAACACTGGATCATTATTCAAGTCTACCGGGTAAATCACTCTATCAACACTCGCCTGATTCAAGTCTCCATAAAGCACATTAGCCTCACCGATCAGCCTCCACTTTAAACGCTTAAGCAAAGGAATTGTGTTCAAGATGATTCCCTCAAAAGAGTGCCGGTATCTCAACTCTGCAAAACGATCAGAACTAAATTCGAAATAGTCCATGAGGTTGTAGGCAAAATCAACATAAAAGGGTGTTTGATTGCCAATGGTATTGTAGAGTAATGGATATGGTAGGTCACCAAGTATCATCCCCCCTGTGGCTTTAATCTTGGAAATACCCAGAATCCCCATTTTTTGCCGCTTTTCAATTGTCAACCTGAACTTGTGATACTCAAAGGAGCTCTCCAGTACATCTTTGAATCCATAAGTATACTTAAATTCAAATACTGGCCATCGGACAGTTCCCATGCTCAACCTATCATTGTCGTTTATTACGAAAACCTCGTCTTTCGCAAACCTTGTATTCAACGAAACCTCGGATGTCTTGAAAACAGAGTCGGTCGTCGTATCCAAACCGGGGTTTCTATAATACCTGAAATCAAACAACGGATTGAAGATTTCGTGTTTCACCTGAAGCTCCTGGCTTAGTCCAGCTGTATGCTGTCTCAGATATTTCACATTATAGTCATCGATTAAAAATGGATTGTACAGTGTGCCAAAACGACTGAGCGTATATAAAAAGCTAAAAGGCTCGAAGTCGTCGTTTAGCACCCAGACCTGTTCTATTTCTCTCTGATGTTCAAACCTAAGTGTCGACCACTTCTTCCGGCTCAAAATTCTTTCCAGGTACATACGGTATTTCCATCTTTCATCATCAAAACCGTATCCTACATGACCTCCGATTACCCAATCCTTGCTTAAGGCAATGGAACTTCTCATTCCAATCCCTGGCCTCCAGCCTTCGATATCATTTTTACCTAAGAAGGTCGTGTAGGGACCTAGCTCCAACTTTCCCATTTTATGATAGCCATTAAACGCAAACTTGCTGGCGTCCATCCCCAGCTTTATTATTGGAACCTGCTTCAGCGTATCGATCATCTTGAATACGGCCACTTCGGTAGATGTCAATGAGTCATGTCGATTTTCAGCCCAATATGAATCATCCCGCTCTATCTCCCAGTCATCAAAAGTCACAGGGTTCTGATAGAATTTATTGTCTTTAGGTTGATTGACAACATGGTCTGCTGTGGAAACATAAAACTTGGCAATGATACTTGGCGACGATTTGGTCAATTCGATCATATCTACAACCACTCGGGTTTTATGTGGCAGCCATGGTCCGGCAGATGTTTTGATCAAATCCTCCTGGATCTTTAGTCTTTCAACGAAATTGAGATTGGCAGATCTGGGTACAGTAGCATCGATACGCTTCAGGGCATAGTCATCTTTGGTAATCCACATGCTGCCTCGAAACGCCAGATCCTGGTCTCTCTTGGGAATAAAATCTATATGATAACAATAATCTTCATCCAACCATAAACTGTCAATCAGATCATATTCGTAGTATATTCTACCTCCATCGGCAATGGGGGAAACAAATTCTTTACTTACAATATTCATCCAGTTTTGGTAGAAATTATATTGTTGAAATGAGGCTCCTATGACCTGAGAGGTGAGGGTTCCATCAGTGATTCCAATCCCATGTACTTTGGTTTTAAGGATTTCCTCATGCCTGAACGTTGGATTTTTCTTATAGTAATACCGGGAGATCGCTTCGGATAAAAATACTGGCATGATCGGCTGGCCATCATCTCCTGCGATCTGTTCTGCGCTGTCCAGGATCTGAGTAATCCTATTCATTATTTTCCTGCCTTTGAGTTTTTCCCCAATCTGATCGATATCAAACTCAATCTTGGTGTAGCCCTCATATTCATAGGCTTCCAAAGACCGCGGATCGTTCTTATTCTTGTTTTTATTGACCCTCCTCAAGATCTCAAAAGCAGGATTTTCTCCGGAATAAACTACCACTTCTCCTAACGTGAGTAAATCTTCCTCCAGCTGAAAGTTAATGATCTGCTCGCTTCCACGAACCAGAGGTTTTACGCGTTTGATATAGCCGATATACCTGACTTCAATTGAATCTACTGGTGCTTTTGTAGTGATAGAGAAATTCCCATCAAAATCGGTAGTGGCACCGTCGGATGTACCACTGAAAATCACATTGGCAAACGGGATGGGAGTTCCTGTTGTGACTTCGGTTACTTTACCCGAAACAATGGTGGTCTGTGCAATGGAATTGAAACTTATTGCAATCCCAATAAGGAAGGAGGTTAGTATTCTCAATCAATAGAATGATTACGCAGCAAGATGCAAAGCAAATAGATTTTGGCGAGAACTCTCTCCTGGGTAGTCAATCATCCACAATAAATTGAAAATATTTTTGTTTATTACTCTGGTGCATGACAATGCTTCCATATTGAGGGACAAATTACTTTCTTAGTTAATTCTCAGATGAGCTAACCATCCTACTTCTTCAGTTGCTTTACCTCTTCCTGCAGGCTCATCACCATCCCCGCCAGTTTATCGAGTGATAACTCAGTTGCCGATTCGGCGTCTGGAAACTCTACACTGATAAATGCTTTGGCTTCCCAAATTTCCATTAAATCAGCAGGATCAAGTTCGTAAGCAGAATAGGATTTATTGTCAGAAACGAGGAAAAGCTTTCCTTTCTCTTCAATGTAGTTGAAAACCCTCTTATAAACGATACCTTCCTTATTGGTCAGCAATACATAGGTTTTACCGTTTTTAATGTCCTGGATTGACTCTACATACTTTCCAACAACAATGGCTCCTGAAGGCAATGGAAGCATGGAATCACCCGAAATCTCAAATGCCCTGTAAGTAGCATTTGGAGGTAACATCGGCAAATTAAATCGGGGAAGCTCTGAGAGATACTCCGGATCTGCATAGCCATTGAGATATCCTGCAGCAGCCTTTTGTGGGATCAGCTCGATATTTTCCTTATCCTCTTTGTCCACGGTAATGGACAGGATCTTGATTTTCTCCTTTTGATATTTCTTCTGGTCATCCTTCGTTAGGTCTTTAGCAATCAAGGCATCGGATGTCACATTCAGCACTTCTCCGATCTTTTGTAGGGTTTGCAGACGAGGCTCAGCTCTCCCCTCTTCATATGCTCCTACAAGTGACCTTTTGATGCCCACTTCATTGGCAAATTGCTCCTGGGTGTAACCAGCCTGCTTTCTTAGGTATTTAATATTTTCAGAAATACTCATCTCAATTGCTTGTTTAATCAAATATCAGAAAATTCATGTCTTCAGGACCCGACTTACCGATAGAATACAGGTGCAAATTATGAAAATCCCTGGTCTGGTGTATCGTATGAAGCTTCTCTTTGATGCTCACCACAACATCTTTGAGTGTTTGCTCAGCATCCACCAGCACATAACCATATAAGTCCTTTCGCTCCCTAACGATCGCTGAAAACTTTACCTGACACTTTCCTGACTTAAGTTTTTTCGAATTGATCTTCAGTTTATAATCATCATCAAAGGCAACATCTGCATCTACCGTGATCAGATCTTTTATCCTAAAATTATTAGCAATTTCCTGCATATCATTCTACTTTATTTAGTAAATTTGATCACATTTTTAGTAAAAAGCAAGAGGATACTAATTTATTTAGCAGAAATATGGAGGAATACAGGATACAGGATACAGGAGTCAGTAGACTACCTAGCAAATCATTTAGGGACTTAATAGTATGGAGAAAAGCTCATGAGTTTGTCCTTGAAACCTATAAAGTGACTAAGGATTTTCCAAAGGAAGAAATCTATGGTCTGACCAGTCAACTCAGAAGAGCTGCTATCTCAGTTGCTGCAAATATTTCAGAAGGCTATAAGAAATATGGTTTAAGGGATAAAATCAGGTTTTTTAACACAGCTGAAGGTTCTCTGGAAGAGTGCAAATATTATTTGATACTCGCCCAGGACCTGTCTTATATAGAAACAGCTAATAAATTAAACAGTCAGTCTGAAGAAATAAGCAAACTGCTATTCGCTTATATTAAGACGATCCGAAAAACAATCCCCTGATTAAAATATTGACACACTCCTGTATACTGCCTCCTGTATGCTGTATTCTACAAATATAAACCACCCACCAGGTCTATTTTTCGGTAGCTCGATGCTATCGAAACCTACAAACCGAGCCATCATCCACCTGGACCTGGATGCCTTCTTTGTATCAGTGGAGTGCCTGAGAGATAATCGTCTCAAGGGGATTCCACTGATCATTGGAGGCAGTGGCGGACGCGGGGTCGTGGCCTCCTGTAGCTACGAAGCCCGCAAGTTTGGCGTGCACTCAGCCATGCCCACCCGGATGGCCCTTAGACTATGCCCGGATGCCAAGGTGATTTCTGGCGATATGGAAGCCTATAGCTACCAGTCACGGCTGGTCACGGATATTATCAGAGATGAATCCCCCCTATTCGAAAAGTCCTCTATCGACGAGTTTTATGTAGATGTCAGTGGTATGGATCGGTTCTTCAATACCTTCCAGTGGTCTATTGAACTGCGAAAGAAGATCATCAAAAACACCGGACTTCCTATCTCAATGGGACTCTCTATTAATAAGCTGGTTTCCAAAGTAGCTACCGGGGAGTACAAGCCCAATGGAGAGAAGTGGGTAGAACCAGGTAATGAGCGGGACTTCCTGGGGCCACTTCATGTGAGTAAGATCCCCATGGTAGGAGAAAAAACCACCCAGTTTCTTGTAGACATGGGGATCACGCACGTCCATACCTTAAGAGATATGCCCGTGAAGATGCTGGAAAAAGCTTTTGGTATCAATGGGCGGGCACTCTGGCACAAAGCCAATGGCATTGATCACTCTCCGGTGCAGCCTTACAGCGAGCAAAAATCCATCTCTACGGAATGCACCTTCGGCCAGGACTCCATCGATGTGAAAAAGATGAAAGTATTGCTGCTGGCCATGGTAGAAAAGCTTTGTCATAAGTTGCGGAAAGAGCAAAAGCTCACCTCATGTGTCACGGTAAAGATCCGGTATGCCAACTTCGACACAGAGACCAAGCAGCGACACATCCCCTACACCTCCTCAGACCCGGTCATCATCAAAGAAGTCTTTGACCTGTTCGACAAGCTCTATACCCGCAGGATGCTCCTCCGGCTGGTGGGGGTTCGCCTTAGCCACCTGGTACACGGCAACTATCAGATCAACCTGTTTGAAGACACCGAGGAAAGCATCCGACTCTTCCAGGCTCTGGACACCATCAAGAAAAAACACGGGGTAGACAAAGTCACCCGGGCAGCCGCCCTCGGCATGGATAAAAGGATCATGATGGACAATAATATGTTTTCGAAGAGGTGAAGAGAAGAACTGATACACATATTATACTTTAATTACAAAATATGTAACTTGCTTTGCAAATGAGAGTAGTAAGCAAGAAAAAGATCATTGATTATTATGCTAAGAATATAAATGCGAAAGTTGCTCTGGAAGAGTGGTACAAAAAAGTTTCAAAATTAAGTTGGGAAAACTTAAATGAATTAAAAGAAGATTTCCCAAGTGCCGATTATGTCGGAAATAATAGAGTCGTATTTAATATAAAGGGTAATGATTATCGGCTGATTGCTATTGTAATATATGTTTCTCATAAGCTATATATCCGATGGATCGGGACGCATGCAGAGTACGATAAAATAGATGTTAAAAATATTTAATGATGAAAGAAGTAAGAACCAAGCAACAATATGAAGAGGCTCTCATGAAAATAGAGGAGCTTTTGGTCAAGGTTGGTGACAATCACAGCTATGACAATCCAGAATTTGTCATGCTAGACAGGTTATCTGAGTTAGTTGCGAATTACGAAGACAAGCACTATAAAATTCAAACACCATCTTTACTGGATGTCATTAAACTGAGAATGTACGAAATGGGGTTGAAACAATCTGACCTGGCAGAAAAACTGGGTGTTCCTAAGAGCAGAATCAGCGAATACCTTGGTGGCAAGCGTGATATTACCATGGACATTGCTAGGAAATTGCATAGAAAGCTAAATATTGATGGTGATATTATATTACAGTAGCACTGGCAGGGAGAAAATCTGGTTGGATCTATTTTAACAAACTCCTTGAGTGAAAGTGTAATTTCATTAACTTTCAAACACTCAATTAAAACCAACCCATGATGCATTTACCCATAATTAACCTAATCTGGATCTTTACATCTCTGTTCCCCGCAGATCCAAACTTTGAGGCACAAACCATAGATGACGAAGTAAGCATTGGATATGGTCTGGCCATAGGTGATGTGGATGGAGATAAAAAACCAGATATTCTCCTGGCTGACAAGAAGCAATTCGTATGGTACCGAAATGGTGACTGGAAACGATTTGTAATGGTGGAAAACATCACAGAATCAGACAATGTCTGCATCGCTGCAAGAGATATCAATGGTGATGGACAGGTCGAAGTGGCAGTAGGTGCTCAATGGAATCCAGGCGAAACATCTGATACCGAAAAATCAGGAGCCGTATTTTACCTGGTCAGACCAAAAGATCCGACACAGCCATGGAAGCCCATACAGCTACATCATGAGCCGACTACTCATCGCATGAAGTGGGTGAAAGCGGGGAATAAACATCACCTGGTGGTTGTGCCTTTGCACGGACGGGGCAACAAAGGTGGTGAAGGTGAAGGTGTAAAAGTAATGGCATATGAGATGCCATCAGATCCGGCTGAGCCCTGGAAGCTTCAGACCATCGATGAATCGATGCACCTCACACATAATTTTGATGTGGTGGTTGATGAAGGAGAAGAATGGATTTACTTGGGCGGCAAGGAAGGCCTCAAACTATTCTACTATGACGGTAATAAATGGACCTCCCCTTCCATGGGTGACTGGGCAATCAAAGGAGACCCTTTTGGAGAAATAAGAGATGGCCAATTGGGTGGTGATAAGTTTTTTGTAGGAATCCAACCGATGCATGGTAATGAACTGGTTGTTTACAACAGGGCTGACATGAAAAGAAATGTGTTGACATCTAATCTTAAGCAAGGTCACGCCATTGCTACTGGTGATCTGCTAGGCACCGGGAATGACCAGGTGGTTGTGGGCTGGCGAGAAGCCAATGATGATGGAAAGATCGGGATCAAAATATTTTCCCCACAGGATGATCTGGGAAAGAGTTGGAAAGACCACTGGATTGATGAAAATGGAATGGCTACAGAGGATCTACTCATTGCCGACCTTGATGGAGACGGTAAAAAAGACATCATTGCAGCCGGACGAGCCACTAAGAATCTGAAGATCTACTGGAATAGGAACTAAATAGCCTTACTAATTCATTCTACCTCTACTCATATAACCTTAAAGGGCAATTACTTCGTATATTTGATATAATAGTCAGAAAAACATGACGATTGAAGAATTACATAAGAAAGTCGAACAGCTCAGATTAATGACCGAAGCTACAATGAAGTATTTGCGAGACCATAACCAAACTGATAGATCAGGCTTTCGAAAAATTGAAAGAAGTCCAGGAAGGTGAGCTAGATCTTATTTATGAAAAGATTCAGGAATTAGATAAACAAATGGTTCGTTTTCACTGAGTATTTTAACTATTTTTATTGCGATGCAAGATTTTGAATCATTTAAAAACAAGGTTAATCGAAGCTTAAATAACATGGAAGCTAAGATTGCTTATTTGAATGACGGAGTAAAGGGGTTAAGTGATGGTTTTAAAGACTTTAAGGAGGATATCACTGACTTCATGGCTTTTACAGCAGAGACCTACTCCGATCATGAAACAAGAATTAAAGACCTCGAGAAAAAGATCCAACAACAGTAGTTATATAATAGCCGTATTGGTACACCATGAACGCATATAGACACATGGGCCAAAACTGACCATGTGCCTTTTGCATACCTGTTCTATCCTTTCCTCCCTTTGCGGTATAAGCACATCAAACTAAAGCAGCATCCAAAGTAATCTTGGCCTTCAATACCTGTGAAACCGGACAATTATCTTTTGCATTGTTAGCCATCTCCATAAACTTAGCCTGATCCACTCCCGGAGCTTTTACTTTTGTTGTCAAGACGATCTCTTTGATCCCATCTTCAAAAATCACTTTTGCTTCTGTGTCAATGCTTTCAGGAGTGAAACCTGCCTCCTGAAACACAAAAGCCAGTTTCATGGAAAAGCATCCAGCATGTGCGGCTCCGATCAATTCCTCCGGATTTGCACCCTTTTCATCTCCGAACCGGGAACCAGCACTGTATTTTGTTTTATCCAGCCCTCCGCTGGGTATAGAAAGTGTTCCTTTTCCTTCTTTTCCTGAGCCCAGCCATTGAGCGCTGGCTTTTCTTGTAGCTTTTAGCATGGTTACTTGTTTATTTGGTTAATCCAATATTAATGAAAACCACTGAAAACAGAATAGTGTTTTGGCGAGGATATTGTGAAGTTATTCCCCTCTTAGCCATTCTTTGGTCTCCTGCCATAGCATAACCAGGGCCAGAGATAAGGTCATGACACCCATGTCAATTGCACCGATAACTTTTAATTCCATGATTAAAACAATTTATTAATCTCCAATGAATTTAATAAACTAATTTATTTAGTATTTAGCTAAAATTATTAGTATTTTTGAATTAAATATAAACCACCATTGTTTTTCAATTGTCACTCATATTTCTCCTTCCAATATGGAGTGCTCTCCATCCAGGAACTCTTCGATGAGGCTAAGCGAAATGGTATCCATAAGCTCATCATCACCGACATTAATAATACCTCCGGATACATCGAGTTGTTACGCATCTGCCGTGAACAACGCAAGGACTGGGAGCTGGACATCGGGGTAGGCATCGAGTTCAGGCAAAGAAATGAACTGCTGTATATCGGGCTGGCACTCAACAACCATGGATTTGAAGAGCTTAACAGGTATCTCTCTTATCACAACCGGACCAGCAAGCCGCTTCCCAGGAGAGCTCCTGAGTTTGACCAGGCCTATATCGTATATACAAAAGACAATATCCCTGAACGTCTCCGTGAAAATGAATGGATTGGTATCCGGCAGCAGGAGCTCAACAAGATCGTACTCAGCCCGTATCGAAAGTTCATTCATAAGATGGTGGCCTGGCAGCCTGTCACATTCCATCCTGACGCTAAGGGATCCTCAGCAAGTACCAAAAGCTTTAACATTCACCGGTTACTCAGATCGGTTGGAGAAAATACCCTGCTCAGTAAGCTGCCGGCCGATCTGCAGGCGCAACCTTCCGAAGTCATGTTAAGCGAGAAGGAATTCAAAAACCAATTCAAAGACTTCCCTGACCTGGTTCGTAATGCCGCCATGCTGGTAGAAGACTGTACGCTCACCCTGAAACTGGGTTCCGACAAAAACAAAAAGTTTTTCACCACCAGCCAGGCTCAGGATCATGAGATATTATTGACCAAAGCAAGAGAGGGCTATCTTCAAAAATACGGTGACCGAATTAACCCCATCACAGAGGAGCGCTTCGAGCGGGAGATTGATATCATCAGAAAAAAAAACTTCGAAGCTTACTACCTCATCAGCTATGATATCATCAGACATGCCAAAGAGATGGGCTTTTCCTATGTAGGACGGGGCAGTGGCGCCAATAGCCTGATCGCCTATTGTCTCGACATTACAAATACGGACCCCATCGAGCTGGACCTCTACTTCGAGCGGTTCCTCAACCCGGAGCGGACCTCCCCTCCCGACTTCGACATGGATTTTTCCTGGAAAGACCGAGACCAGATCTACGAATACATTTTCCAGAAGTATGACAGCAACCACGTGGCTCTACTCGGCACACACACCACCTACCAGCGTAGATCAAACATCCGGGAGCTGGGCAAAGTATTTGGTCTCCCAAAGGAAGAGATCGATAAAATCGTGGCCTATCCCTACCCTGATCAATATAAAGACGACCGGACCACCCAGCTCATCTTCCAGTATGCTGACCTGATCAAAGGAATGCCCAACCACCTGTCCATTCATGCCGGCGGAGTACTGATTACCGAAAAGCCGATCTATCAGTATACCGCTCTTGACCTGCCACCTAAGGGCTATCCGGTTGTCCATTTTGAGATGCACAACGCCGAAGACATCGGCATATTCAAGTTTGACATCCTGAGTCAACGAGGGCTAGGTCACATCAAAGACACGATCGAACTGGTTGAAAAGAACCAGGGCATCAAGGAAAATATCGATCGGTTCCATGACTTCAAGAAGGACGTAGAAATCAAAAAGTTGCTGGCGAGAGGAAACTGTATGGGCTGCTTCTATGTGGAATCTCCTGCCATGCGAATGTTGCTAGGTAAGCTGGAGTGCGATGATTATCTGACTCTGGTGGCAGCCAGCTCGATCATTCGTCCGGGTGTGGCCAGGTCGGGGATGATGCGTGCCTACATTGAGCGCCACCATCTTAGGAAAGCAGGCAAGAGCTATGAATCGATTCACCATAAGATGGATGAGCTCATGAACGACACCTACGGAGTAATGGTCTACCAGGAAGATGTGATCAAGGTGGCCCATCATTTTGGCGGACTCACGCTCACAGAAGCGGATGTGCTCCGTAGAGGAATGTCGGGAAAGTATCGCTCCCGGTCCGAGTTCCAACGTGTCAAAGACCAGTTTTTTATCAACTGTCAGAAAAGAGGGTATCCTCAACATGTGACGGACAGGGTCTGGTATGAGATTGAGAGCTTTGCCGGGTATTCCTTTTCCAAAGGTCACTCGGCCAGCTACGCTGTAGAGAGCTATCAGAGTCTCTACCTCAAGGCACACTATCCGCTGGAGTTTATGGTCGGTGTGATCAACAATTTTGGGGGATTCTACAAGACCGAGTTCTACTTTCATGAAGCCCGCATGTGGGGCGCCGAGATTGAAGCCCCCTGCATCAACCATTCGGACTATTTCACCAACATCCATGAAAAAAGGATCTACATAGGATTTATCCACCTAAAGGACCTGGAGACCAAAATAGCCCAGCATATCTATCCGGAGCGGATCCAAAACGGCCCGTACCTCAGCATGGATAACTTTATTCGCAGGGTGCCTGTGGGACTTGAGCAGCTCCGGATACTGATCCGGGTGGGCGCCTTTCGCTTCACCGGCAAAAGCAAGAAAGAGCTGTTGTGGAAAGCTCAACTCTATTTTGGACAGAAAAGCAATAAGCAATACCTGCCTGACCTCTTCAATGAAGAGCCGGAAGACTACCAGCTTCCTAACCTGCACCATCATCGCTTCGAGGATGCCTATGACGAGATTGAGCTGCTGGGATTTCCTTTGTGCGATCCGTTCAGGCTTTTGCAAAGTCAGGACCTGGGTAGCGCCTTTTCCAAAGACCTGATGACCAACCTCAACAAAAAGGTGGAAATGGTAGGCTATCTCGTCACTACGAAAGATACCAGTACTAAAGATGGAAAGCGGATGCACTTCGGAACCTTCTACGATCAGCGAGGCATGGTCTTCGATACGGTCAACTTCCCTCCTGTCGCCAAGAGATTCCCCTTTCGCGGACGCGGATTTTACCGGCTTACAGGCAAGGTCGTGGAAGACTTCGGATATCCTATGATCGAAGTGGACTGGATGGACAAGCTCCCCATGAAAGATAAATATGCGCAAGAACCCGTAACACTAAAATTGAATTAGCCATGGATATTAAACAATTGAATGAAGAACTTCGTAAATTAGAGCAACAAGCAGGAAAAGAGTCCTCAGATGCCCTGCTACAAATTCTGGAATTCAGAATGGAAGATTTTAAAAGCTATATTGACCAACGATTTTCTCACATTGACCAGCGGTTTTCAATCCTTCAATGGATGATGGGAATCGGCTTTACGGTGTTGGCACTATTAATCACATTGTTGAAGTTTATAGACTAAGGCCTGATTATCCATATCTCTAAATAGTCTTTAAATCTCATGAAAAGATCAGGGTATGCCGATCTACCGCTCCATGGAGGCCGTGTTCCCCGCTGGCTGTCGGAACGAATGGCAAAGCTCGGGGGTGCGATAATTGAAGCCATTGCCATGGACTACGGGAGGTCTGAGGTCATCACACGGTTAAGCGACCCTGCCTGGTTTCAGTCGCTGGGTTGTGTACTGGGAATGGACTGGCATTCTTCTGGCATCACCACCTCAGTTATGGGGGCTCTGAAGTCAGCGCTCAACCCCATGGCAAATGAACTAGGTATTTATGTATGTGGTGGCAGAGGAAAGCACTCCCGTAAAACACCTGATGAACTCCTGGCCATTGCCAATAAGACTGGGCTCAACGGGACAGAACTAGTCAGAAGTAGTCGCCTATCCGCCAAGGTAGACAACACTGCCATTCAGGATGGCTTTCAGATCTATCTTCATTCTTTTGTGGTGACTAAAGAAGGTGAGTGGGCCGTGATCCAACAAGGAATGAACGGACAAAGTGGATATGCACGAAGGTATCACTGGCATTCTTCTCAACTGAAAAGCTATGTGGAAACTCCTCATGCCTTTGTGTACGGCCATAATCAAGGATCAATTCTTAACCTCACAGCAAAAGAAGCCTCCCCCACAAAATCTGGTATACTGGATATCGCTGCTGAGCAACCCGAGAAGATGCTCGCCGAAATAAAAAAGATCTTCATGCCACGGCACCATGAGGTAAGAAATAAAGATGTTGACATAAAAAGGCTGGGATCAGTTCTGGCACTGGCCAATGACCTGCCTATCAAAAATTTCGAAGAACTCCTGTTAGTCGAAGGACTCGGTCCAAGAACTTTACAGTCATTAACCCTGGTCAGTGAAGTGATTCACGGTACTCCTTCACGGTTTAGTGATCCCGCCAGATACTCCTTTGCTCATGGAGGAAAAGATGGTCACCCCTTCCCGGTGCCCACAAAGACCTATGATGAAAGTATTGATACGCTAAGAAAAGCTATTGACAAAGCAAAATTGGGAAATTCAGATAAAGTCAAAGCCATCAAGTCACTCTCTACAGCAGCACAAAGAATGGAACAGCACTTCTCACCGAATGGTGACCTTCAGGAAGTGATCAATCACGAACGAAAAAACAGCTGGAGATATGGGGGGAAAACCGTCTTTGGCGATGCCAGGCCTCCAACCAATAAACAGCTCCGACTGTTTGAGTAATTGTTAAATAAAAATAAACTGTAAAAAGGGGTGTAACCTTTTCTGCTTCACAATGGGCCAAAAATGTCCGACTACGTTCACCTTCTGATCTCCACTGAACACAATAATTATCATACACAACCACTAAGCAATTGATTATCAGTGAATTAAATATTTGGTACAGATTTCTCATAACGAATTGGCATCGGTTAAAACTCAAAACAAAGAATTATGAAAAATCTAAAAACAAGCTTAGCAGTATTAATTGCTGTAGCTATCTCAGCAGGAGCATTTGCGAATGATCCGGAAAGTAAAACAGTAGAAAAAGCCAGAGAAGCGGTAGAATCCAGTTCAAGCAACTGGAAGGTGTTGGCTGAAAGTGCTCAAAAATGCTTCAAGAGAAGTGAAAATGTAGAACAGGCCATGGAGTGGATTGACAAATCCATTGAAATAAACCCTGATCCATTCAATTATGAAATAAAGGGTGACTATTTCAGTTCAAAAAAACAACACGAGATGGCAATGGAGCAATATTACAATGCCATTGTAATCGGAAAGCAGCAAAACTTTTGGTTTGATAACAAACACCTTCAAAAGAAGATTTGGGAGTCCAAAAAAGCTATTGAAAACCTGGAAGAATTAGGTGCTTACTATCAATCAATCGGAAAACGTGAGCAAGCTATTGAAGCGTACTATCTCGCTATTGTTGCTAAGAGGGAGAAGAACGTGAATGCTGACGTTCGCGATCTGCAAAGAAAGATTTCTTATTTACGTTAAACCTGTATTTTTTCTATGTAGGCTGGAGGGTATCTCGAAAGAGTACCCTCTTTTTATTTTAGTTTATCGCTAAATACCTTCCTGAATTTTTCCACTTTAGGTGCTACGACAAACTGACAGTACGGCTGCATCCCATTCTGCTCAAAGTAGTTATTATGATAGTCTTCAGCAGGATAAAACTTCTCAAATGGAGTGATTTCAGTGACGATAGGATCAGGCCACGCACCCGATTCATCAAGCTTTCTCTTTAGGGTTTGTGCCACGTCTTTCTGAGAATCATTGTGATAGAAAACTGCAGATCGATACTGCGTGCCTACATCATTACCCTGTCGATTCAAGGTAGTCGGATCATGGGTCTTCCAAAAAACCTCCAGTACTTCCTCCAAAGAAACGATCTTATCATCAAAAGTAACCTGAACGACCTCTGCATGACCGGTAGATCCAGTACAAACCTCCTGATAGGTTGGGTCGGTTTTGTGACCTCCTGAATAACCAGAAACGGCCGATTCTACTCCCTTTAGCCTTAAGAAAACAGCCTCTGTACACCAGAAACATCCGGACCCAAGTGTTATTTGCTCCATACTCTTTCTAAATATCTATTAATTGAGGTTTTCAATATTTTCCACTTTCCACTCTACAATTCATGGATTAACAACCAAAAAGTCAATGTTGTTCCCCTTGCATGTCAATCACAAGACAGTTAATCAGATGGTCAATAAGATTCATAAACAAGAAAGCTCAACCACGCAAGAAGCTTTCATTGTTTATTAAACCTGACTGTACTTTTTTTCTACATCATCGTGGGCCTGGAGAACTTTCTCGTCAAGAAGCTTCTTAATCACCACTTCTGTCATCTCGCTTTTAAACTTAAACTCATCTCTAATGTCCAGCACATAGGCCTTTATTTTCATTTTAAGCAATGACTTGCGGTCTTTAAACTCGTTGGAAAACACAATAACTATTGGTTTGTTAAGGTATACATACCTTGACACCATCGCTGTTTGGCTGGCAATTGACCTACATTGTGCGGTGTTAGCATCAATTGGAAGATAAATTTCAGCAACTACCTGACAGTTAGCCTCACCAGCATTGGCATTGGAGACCGACTTGTTCATGATCTCACTATTTGGAATAGAGACCAGGTTATCATCTGGCGTTACAATCCGAGTGGATCGCAATCCAATTTCCACTACCTCACCATAATATCCACCGACATCGATTTTATCGCCTGATTTAAATGGTCGATCAAACAGGATCATCACACCCCCAAAGATGTTCTTTAATATGTCTTGTGAAGCAAAACCCACGGCTACTCCGATAGATGCTGAGAAAGCCAACAGGGTGGCCGCTGGTGGTTGGAAAATGCCCGCTACCACAATGAATATTAACCCAATCCAACCCATAATCTTTACTACAGGGATAAAGCTTTTGATGGTGATACGGTATTTGGTACTGCGCTCAGCAAAAACTTCAAGGATCCTGGAGATGATTTTTATCAAAAAATAACCGGCCAGCAGGAAAATAATAGACCAAAAGATTTTTGGGACCGAGATGATCTCTGATAATGAAGGCGGGGTTAATGGTTCCCTGGCTAAAAACAGTGAATTTCCAGACGTCTGTTTGAGTGTATCAGCGTCACTGACTATTTGATTTTGTGGACTAGTAATTGAATCGGCTACCCCATTGGTGGTATCCGGTTGTTGCGCAAACAAACTCCCGGCAAAACCCAGGAAGACCAGATAAAATAGCTTTTTCATCAATGTAAGAGGTTTTTATCTTTTAACATAGCAATCGTATTGCGGTAGATAATGGGATTCACGACATAAACTGTTCCTTTGTTCATCACAATACCATCTTCAACCAGAGCCAGGAGATTTAACCTTGCGTAAGATTCGGTTAAATTCAATACATCCTGCAATTGCGCTTCAGTAAGACCATCATGCAGAATAAGTGCATGCAGCGTGTGCACCTTATCCATGGACAATACCGACATAAAATTCAAATCGGGCTTCTTAAATGATCCGATTGTAATAGTCCTTTCATCCACTTTCCGGGTGGACAATAACCAAAATATCAAAGCCAGACTCACGTTACTTCTGGCAAATTCGTTAAGCGAAGAAAAATATTCCTTTTTCAGCAATAGCTGTTGATCTTTCTCAGAGAGCTTTTGAAAACGCTTATCGCCCTGATGTTCATCATCCACCTCAAACTGAATATTATATCCACTGATCCGGTTACGTTTCCAAATGATGTTCACGATTTGTTCTTCAGTCAGTGTACCCATTTCAATCACATAAGAGAAGAATTCATTGATATGGATCGTTCTTGACAGATACTGCCAGGTGTAAATTGTTGTAGTAGTAATCCAGAAAACCTTATCGTAAGTCCTGGTAACCAACTGAAAAAGCAACTGAAGCGCTGCAAATCCTCCAACCTTACGTAGATATAGGTTTTGCAGATCTTCTAGTATGACTATTCGTTTCGTTCCACTATTCAGGTAGTCCACCACCTGATCCAAGTTTTCAAATCCATCATGCTGGAAAACTTCTCTCATCAGTTGAATGAGTCCCTGCTCATCGCATAGATTTTGTTTTGGAACAAATCGGACAATGGGATAAGGAAAGTTTTCCCTTTGAACCACATAGTTCAGAAAAGTTGTCAGTCCACCCCATTTCTCACCCAAAATGGATGTGGCAGCATACCTTCCCTGATTCCAGTTTTGGAAGGCATCATGTAACTGTTGAAATTCCTCTATCCTACCTTCAAAAAGTTCCAGGTCTTCAAGCGGCTCAATCCGATACAATCTGCGATAAATGAGGGGCAGATTATCAATGGCTTGTTGCGATTCCATCAGAAAATCTGAAATCTGCCTTGTGATGACTGGTTTACTTTTTGTCAGGACAAAACTCTCACTCACCTTATTGATGAATGCGCGAGTCTTGTTAAAATACAAACTTATCTGAGCTATTAAGTGTCTCCTCCTGGCTCTGACCTTTTCACGGATCTCTTCCTTGATCTCCTCAGCCTGCCTGGCGGCTTTTGCTCTGGTAATCCTTAAACGGAGCTCTCCAACGTTTTCATTGACAGTTAGTTCCATCAGACGCTCGCAGAATGTATTCACAACTCCCTCCAGCTTTTCACTGTTTGCAACGAGAGATTGTTCCAGTTCTTCCCGTGCTTTGTCAAGTCTACCTCTCGCTCGTTTCAATCCTTCACAAGCGACTGCATACGCTTCTTCATTAGACTTACCTTCTTCTTCAATAGCAGAAACCGCAGAATCTGCACTAAATGAAATGATCTGCCCAACATCCTGAATATCTACATTGGTTGTTTCCAGCGTGGTAAAAAGGGCTTTCTTTACATCCTCAAGCTCCTCCTGGAACTTAGAAAGCGCTTCAAATGCAATGAGTTCATAAGGAGATATTTTTTTGAGATCATCCGTTTTGATTGGACTGTCATAGGTATTGGTCTTTACAATAACGTGCTCATCGGATAGCTCCTCCACGTGCTGTTTAATTTCCAGCTCCAACTTGTTGATGATATTAGCCAGGTTTTGACTAATCAGGCGATCACTTAATTTGGGCAAGAGCTCACCATCCAACCTTTTTGTAGCCTGGTAGCCCACTCGCTTTAGATTTTTTGTAGAATCATCAATCAGTCCTTTCTGATTCAAAGATTCCTCACACTCAGTGATAAAAGACCTAATCGCATCAATTTCAGGGTCAATTTGATCAACGAGCTTCTGAAATTGAGCAATTTGATAATCCTCGAATGTCGCCCTGGTGTAATTCCTCAGGGAATAGATTTCAAGGTCTGATCGCCACTCTTCAAACAAAGCATAGATGGTATTTTCCCATTCCCTGTTGTATCTCCCCCACTTTTTCTCAGCTCTCTCAGTCGCTTTGATTACTTCTTCATCTGAGATCTTTTTATTAGGAAATTCGATTGTTCCTGCTTTGTCATAGTCACTATTAAATGCAAGAATTCTATGATCCACAAGTGCTCCAATCTTTTGCTTAAGTTTAGATGAAAATGATCTCCTAAGCCCCTTCAACTTCTTTTCCACATCCCCATCTAATTCCTCTTTTGGGGTTTCTGTGAGACCAATTTCTACATTAATCAATTGTTCTTCCCAGAGCTTGATACTTAGATACATGTCACTGAGAGTGGTATAATAGATTGATGTAGCTTCCCTTAAGTCGTTTGTGAGATTCGCATGTAATTGATATTTTGCCAGATTCCTGACAAGAATCTTATGCTTCCAATACCGGTTCTTTTGCTTTCCTTTTTTGAAAATATTTGTAAAATAGGTTGGAACCTGAGAAGTAAAATAACAGCATCGTTTAAAGAACTTCGTACCCTTCATAAAGAAGGAATCTTCAGGCTGAGAGAAAAACCGTTCTCTACTCTGCTCTTTTATCTTACTATAAGGAAGGGAACTAAAGAGCTCGTCGAGAGCCACTTCAAGTCCTTCATATTGCTCAGAAAACCGCTTCTCTTCTTCCGGAATTGGCCATTGGTGCTCAATGATATCATGAAGTTTGGCTTTATATTCAGCAAGATTGGAAAAAACAGTTCGCTCAGATGCCGGAGTGGCATAAAAGGAATTGACTGTTTCCACAATCCCATTCATGAATTTTACTTCATGGGCAAGCTTGTCTTTCAGGATATTTGAATAATACTTATCGAGTACGTCGGATATCTTATCCTTTAAACCTTCTTCTAGTGAAGTCATAGCCCATTAAAAAAAATAAGATAGTTGATTTTTAGATCAATTGGAATAACTCTGTCTATCATCATTTGTTATTATTTCTTTTTGAACTTGGAAAATAAATAGTTGAAACCGCTCTTTACTCCGGCAAATAACTCTTTCGCCTCTGCTTCCATCTCAACTACTCCCTTCTCTATGCCCTCTTTGAATTCCTGCCACCTTTCGCCAGAATGCTCCCTAAGGTCAGTAAGTGTCTCCTGAAGCTCATTTTTTTTCTTATTCAGAAATATTATCTGTTCATCCATTTTAGCCTTGGCAGCCTCTTTCAACTTAACACTCTCGCTCCTCAGTTGTGCAATTTTATCATCAATCCCGTCAATAACTTCCACTATTCGTTCTTCATATTTATTCTTTTCTTCCACGGAAACTTTTTCCGAAGAAGTTGATGTTTTTTTCGCCTTTGTGCGTGACGAAGATTTCTTCGTTTTTGAACTCGCGGAACCAGATTTTTTTGTTGGTTTCATAGTTGCATATTTAGACTCTATTTTATTTAAAAGTCACATTTTATTTCAATAAGGAAACATAACTAGTTACTAAAGAATTCTGAGATTAGCAATGTGCAAAATCAGATAAGCTGAATTACCACAGCGATCTCACCAAGGGACTACAAATTGACAAAAGTTATAAATTCATTTTAGTCAGTACCGCATTTTGAAATCAAGTAAAATATAATTATTTCGTGACTTTTTAGGCTATATTCAGTTAAAAGAGGTATGAAATTCCAGGTTTCAATTATCGTAGTTCTGACGCTTTTGATTGCTTCGAATGAGGCGCTTGCTCAGAAGCGGGTAAGCCGGGGTAACCAACAATGGTTCCAGTATTACAATACCTTGCATATCAGCGATAAGTGGGCCATCCAATCGGATGCAGGAATAAGGTTTAGAGATGAATTAACTGATTTGTCCCAGGCACTGATCAGATCCGGACTTGAGTATCAATGGACCGATAATTTACGGACAACACTTGGATTTGCTCTGCTTTCATTTCATCTGGGAGGAGTACAGTCGCGAGCAGAATATCGACCCTACCAGGAACTTGACATTACTAAAGCTTATGGCAAGGTACGTACTCAACATCGCTTCCGAATGGAACAACGCTTTTTTAGCAGCACAGATGAATTTGGAATTGAATCAAATTTTAATTTTCGGTATAGATATCGATTGATGGTCACTTTTCCATTGGCAACACTCAAGCATGAAAAGAAATTGATCTTCAACATAGGAGATGAAATCCTGTTCAACTCTGGGAAAGAAATCATTTACAATGTTTTTGACAGCAATAGATTATTAATTGGCCCCGGTTTTCAGATAAACCCAGACATTAACATATCACTACTCTACCACCACCTTTTTGCACAGCAAAATGAAGCTGAAACTTTCTCACAAACGCATACTCTATGGTTCATTTTAAAGCACAAGATCTCAAGGAACAATTAATTCTTCATTAATTAGAGAGTGCTTGTCTTTAGCCTGCCATGTATTCAGGTCAATTACCTCATTCTTTTAACATTTTTATGTACCACTTGGTTAATTTAGCATTTCAAGGGCACCACTATGGAGTATTATATCATCATTGCCGCTTCGGTAATCATTATTCTTTCATACTTCTTCAACTGGGTCAGCAGGAAGTCCAGCTTCCCGTCTGTTCTTCTTCTTATCTTGCTTGGTATCCTCTTACACCAATCCATTGGCCTGTTTGGATATGAGCACGCCAACGTTATGGCGTTATTCGAAGAAATACGCTTGCTTGAGGTTCTGGGTACACTGGGGCTGATCATGATTGTACTAGAGGCAGCACTTGATCTAAAGCTGGAACGAGGTAAAGTAGGATTGATCTTTAAGGCATTTTTGAGTGCTATTACTGTGCTCATTGCTACGGCATTCATCTCGGGATACCTGATCATGGCATTCATCCCTCAACTAAGCTTTGTAGAAGCGTTAATTTTCAGCACACCTCTTTCTATCCTGAGTAGTGCAATTGTTATTCCCAGTGTAGAAAACCTTGCAGAGGATCAGCGAGAGTTTCATGTGTATGACAGTACCTTCTCTGATATCCTCGGTATCATGATGTTCTACTTTTTGCTTCAATTGGTAGAAACTTCCAACAATGCAATCGCAGTCGGTGATTTTACCGTTAGTTTATTTCTAACAGTAGCACTGTCGGTTGGCCTCTCTTATGTATTACTTTATCTGTTCCAGAAACTGGAGGCAAAGGTCAAACTCTTCCTGATGATAGCCGTGTTGATTCTTCTATTCGGTATCGGAAAGCTTATGCATATGTCCAGCCTGATAATCATTTTGATTTTCGGACTGATCCTAAGTAATCACAGGATATTCTTCTCCGGGAAATTTAATAACATTATCAATAAAGAAGCTACAGACCGAATATATGAGGCATTTCACTTGATCACCATGGAAAGTGCCTTTGTGATTCGTACATTCTTCTTTGTGATCTTCGGTTTCACCGTAATGATCAGTTCACTCTTCGACACCAAGGTAGCAGCTATTAGTGGGCTCATCCTGGTCAGCATTTATGCGATCAGAGTACTACTTTTAAAACTGGTCCTCAGAAAAGATATTGTGCTGGCCACCTTCATCGCTCCGAGGGGATTAATCACCCTACTGCTGTTCTATTCTATACCTCAAGAGATTCAAACACCGTTTTTCAGTCAGGGGATAATACTATATGTCATCATCATCACGAGTCTTTTAATGACTGTTGGTTTGGTCAGGTTTGGCAAAAAGAAAAAGGATAAGGCAGAAGAAATTTCACCTACTGAAGACGAGTCAATTACAGACGAGGTGGAAAATACCCCAAATGATTCTCAAAAAGATTCAGTGCTTAATTAATATCCTGAACAGAAGATTGATCCTTATTCCCTTCTGAGTTCATATTCCTGGATTGTGGGCTCAGTATCTCTATACCAGCTTCATTGAACTTATCCAGGATATTTTGGTGTAGTTCGGACCGTATTTCAGCTATTCTATTGGCTTGCTTGGTATATCCATTGATTTGATAACTGACATAAAAATCATCAAGGCTTGTTTGGTGCACAAATGGTTTTTTACCCTCCACAAGGAGTTTGGTTTCTTTGGCAGCATCAATCAAAAGCTTATGGACTGTTTTCCAGGGCACATTATATCCAATAGAAACAGAAGTATGAACGATAACACCAGCGTCTTTTGTCCCGGAAGAGTAGTTGATCGTATATCCCGATAATACAGATGAGTTGGGCACAGTAATGTCTTCATTTTTTGCTGATCGCAGTCGAGTAGTCAGCAATGACTTCTCTACGACCTCCCCGCTGATGTCTCCTATCTTTACATTGTCCCCTATCTTAAACGGTCTCATGTAGGTAATAACCATACCGGCGATCATATTTGAAACTGCTGACATAGAACCTAAGGCAATAAGCAACCCAATAAAAATGGTAACTCCCTGAAAAACAACTGACTGGGAACCAGGTAAGTAATTATAGATAAGGACGAACATGAAGGCATAAAGCAAGATCCTCGCAATATTGAAGGTCGGTCTTGCCCATTCTGCATAGAAGCCGGCAATAACTAATTCTCCCCGCTCTACTTCAAGTGCCAAAAACCTAATAAACTGAATCAGGTACCGTATAATGATATATATAATACCAATTGTGAAAAGGTTAGGAAGAAAGTCAATTACACTATCAAGAATCTCCCTTAATGGCGTGAAAAAGTAGTTTAATAGCTGATCCGCTATGTTTTTAGTCCCCGGAAAGAGTCCAAATAACAAGGTAAGTGAGAAATAGAAAGCGACTATAACCACAACAACTTTCAGAAAGTTGAGTGCTCCAAATATTATCTGGATGAGCCTATACGCAGTCAGGAATTCATAATTCTTGACTTTTATTCCTTGAATGGCCTTGCCCTTTTGTGCGTATAGTTGTTGTTTGATAAACTTAAAGACCCTGTTGATATAAAAAATGATGATGAACAGTATGGTGATGACAAGCATCACTGTTCCAATCCTTATTAATATCTTTTTGAGCGTATTGTCTTCATAAAAGTCCTTAATACTTGTCTCGATTGCTCCTTTATACAGCTCTACCAATTCATCCCTACTGGTGCCTACCCAGAGAGCATCATCGCTTGTCACGGATAAGATGATCAAATCACCGGCAATAACATCCGCCGTCTCCTCATGCAACCTGATGATCAGCTCAGGGATATCTTCAGACTCATTTGGCAATGACTTGATCTTGCTGGTAATGTTTGTCGCTCTGTCACGTGCGGAGAAAGGCCCCAACTTATTGTATATGTAAAACAGGGTGTCCTTAAACGGAGCGACTGGGAACCCTTGTGTCACAGATTTTAGAGAATCAATTCTGGCGATTCTGACAGCTTTGCGAAGACTGTCGGCTTCCTCAATTTCTTTGATTTGATTGAGCAGATCTAATTTTTGCAGATTATCAGTTGTCTGAAGTCGCTCCAATTGCCTGAGCATCTCCACCCTCGCCAACGAATCAGCGATCCTGATAGAATCAGCTTTTTTCAACAGGTCCGTAACCACATTGACCTGCTCGGCCTGCAGAGAGTCATTTTCAATAATCTCTAGTATTTGTGTATTTAGGGTATCCAGCTCCTCTTGTGCACTAACCCTGAGCGAGGATTGAATGATCAAAAAGATGAAGCTAATGCGAATGAAATGACTAAACATAGTTTTTATGTAGCGGTAAGATAATCGACGGATCATTACGAACCCCAAAACTTGGCAAACTCTTTTTTAGTGGTCGAAAAATGCGAATTTCTAATTTATAAAAAATTGAGAAAATCGTATGTTTACCATAGATCACTAAATATATAAAAGCTAGCCAATGAAATACCTCAACCCTTTAGCCAAAGAAGGAAAAATCAACAAATACGCCAATATCACAGATCGTCAATCTATCATTATTAATTGTCCGATCGAGAAAGTTTGGGAGTTACTTGCAAACGTTCAGGCCTGGCCAGAGTGGAATCATGACATCAAGGTGGACAAATTTACATCCATGGAAAATGACGAACCTTTAAAGTGGCAAATTAAAGGACAATCCATTAAGTCCTCCTTCCAAAAAGTGGACCCGCCATATACCCTCGCCTGGACCAGCAGATCACAGATGTTTAAAGCCGTAAACGTATGGAAACTAGAACGTGCTGGCGATCAGACCATCGTATCAGCAGAAGAATCCATTCAGGGATTGTCTGCTTTTTTCTTTGGCCATCAAAAACTCCACAACACATTACTCACCTGGCTGTCCAGATTGAAGATAAAGGCTGAAGCTTAGGAATACTACTCGGCTTTATTCAACTCCTCAATTTGCTTTTTCAATAAAGCAAAAGCAGGAGCCAATTCAAGGGCTTTATTAAAGTGTTGTGCAGCAAGACCTTTATTTCCTCTCGCCTGCTCGATCATTCCCTTCATTCTGTATGCGGCTACTTCCAGATTGATCAATTGGTTTTGGCTATCATCCACAGGGAAGTATAAATTGGTCGTTTTGGCTTTGGGATGTTCAATGATAATGTCAGCATTGGTCATACCTTCTTCATACCTCTCCAGGTTGTACTGCAGAAACATAATTCTGTACAGGGTGCCTAGCTCCTCATTCTCCACATACAACTTTTCATAAAAGTCAATGGCCTTGGCACTCACTCCGATATTGTCGAAGCTTAAAGCAGCTATTTCAGTTGCCAGCATATCATTAGGATTGATAGAAACAGCGTCCTGGGCTACTAGACCTGCAGAAACATACTCCTGCTGATCATAATAAAGAATGGCTAATGAATCGAGGAAAGCAGCATTGGGGTTGAAAACGTATAAGTTATATAGGGCCTGCTTTTGCATCTCTGTATCATTGTATTTTCTTGCCAGATTATACAGAACAGCTTGTTTTCTCACTTCGAAGGGCACGGAATCCTGGGCTGCGGGTTTTTGTTCCTGTGCCGAAGCAAAAAACATCATAACAAGTAAAAGACTGCTTAGAATAATTTTCATTGAATTTATTTTTAAGGGTGCAAAAATAGGCATTAGTTTTATTTTATCTCAAGTCCTTTTGATTTCCCAATTTCTATCATCAGGTTAAAAGCCTCGGAACGTTCATTTTTTATTTTTCCTTCAAGTATGGCTTCTTTGATTTCCGCCTTTATATCACCAACAACCCTTGAAGGTTTGATGTCAAAAGTTTTGATTATTTCTTCTCCTGAAATCGGCGGGTTGAAATTTCTGATGTGATCTCTAGCTTCTACATCTTTGATTTTTTGGGCTACATCTCCAAAATTATTTCGATATCGCTTTACCTTTTCTTTGTTCTTCGAGGTAATGTCTGCTTTGCAAAGTATCATCAAATCATCAATATCATCCCCCGCCTCAAACAAAAGTCTTCGGATCGCAGAATCTGTCACTTCCTCATTCACAAGAGCGATGGGTCTAAGATGTAAACGTACAAGCTTCTGCACATATTTCATCTTTTCATTCAAAGGAAGTTTCAGACGCTTAAAAATGCCGGGAACCCACCTGGCTCCCAGGTCCTCATGGCCATGAAATGTCCATCCGGCTTTTTTAGAAAATCGTTGTGTAGCTGGCTTGGCGATGTCATGTAAAATGGCAGCCCACCTTAGCCATAAGTTGTCCGTGTTCAGACTGATGTTATCCAAAACACCCAAAGTATGATAAAAATTGTCCTTGTGGCCCTGGCCATCAATGATTTTTACCCCCTGAAGGTCCACCATCTCTGGAAAAATAATTTTCAAAATTCCGGAATGAAAGAGTAAATTAAATCCATAGGATGGCTTGGGTGAGAGAATGATCTTATTCAACTCATCACTGATACGCTCCATAGAGATGATATCCAATCGGTCCTTGTAATCCATGATGGCCTGGAAGGTATCAGGCTCAATATCGAAGACCAACTGGCTGGCAAAACGTATGGCTCGCATGATCCTCAAAGGATCATCGTTGAAGGTCACGTTAGGATCCGTGGGTGTTCGTATGATCTGCCTTTCCAGGTCATCCAATCCATTGAAGGGATCAATTAGCTGACCGAAATCAGATTTATTGAGGCTAATTGACATCGCATTAATTGTGAAGTCTCTCCTTTTCTGATCATCCTCCAGGGTGCCGTCTTCCACAATTGGTTTTCTTGAATCAGACCTGTATGATTCCTTTCGTGCACCTACAAACTCGAGCACATGATCCTCATAAGTGATTGAGGCTGTTCCAAAGTTCTTATAAACAGCAAGCTTGGACTTATCGCCCAATGCTTTGTGCACCAATTGAGCCAGGGAGATCCCGCTTCCGACACATACAAAGTCAACATCTTTTGAGGGCCGGTGCAACAAAATATCGCGGACATAACCACCAATGATATAGGTCTCTATATCAGCAGATTGCGCAATCTCACTTACAACCCTCAGTGCTTCTTGTTTTGCAATTCTATCCTGGAAATCGGCTGTTTTGACCATTGCTCAAAATTATAACAATCGGCCAAATGAGACCTTACTTACTTGAAGAATGCAGGACAGGGCAGGAATTTTTTTCTCCTGCTTACTTTGTGTGGATTAGATACTGTTTCAAAATTATATTGCAAGGAAAATTCATGTGCACCACCTGTCTCCGGCCCCAAACTGGAAATGTTGGCGTCAAAACTGTAGCCAAATTGTAACTGTTTGAACTCCACGCCCACCACAAATATTATAGCATCCTGATTGAGAAATCCGGCAACATTTCTCGTGAAGGGCACACCTCTATACCAAACCCCAAAGAGGATAGGCTCCGTGTAGACCGAAGTACCTATATCCAATTGTTTATTGTCACCCTGTCTTTTGTAAATAAATCCCGGGGCCAGACTTACTTTTCTTCTACTTCTAAAAGCTTTATTACCCAGCTCAATTCGCGTCCCTGAATGAATGCTGTACTTCATTGGAACTGTGCTTTGGCCGTTGATCAAAGAATTGTTTGGCTCGTTGACATGAAAAACTGAGAAACCAAACCAAAAATCCTGGCTGTAAGCCAAAAATCCAGTTGCAATGTCAATATAGGAATTTCCCTGAATGGCTGAAATCGCCGGATCCTGGGTAGGAGCTCCGTCCATCCCAAAATCTATTTGATCACCGAAAACAAGTCTTTCGTAATCTATGGTTCTGTTTACCCAACCAAAAGCCATAGCAGGTTTAATCACCCATTTATCTTTCAACTGAATATTATAGGCGTAATTGAGCGACACCAGGCTTGAACGCAGTGACGCAGAACCTGCTACATCAGAATTGATCAGCAGACCGAAACCACTGTTTAATCCCGTAGCATTGTAATCATAAGAAGCGGAGTAGTTAGCAAATGCTTTGGGTAGATTAGGCCATTGAAGGCGATGGTTCACCACCAACCTGTGCATTTTAGTGGAACCACTAAAAGCAGGATTCAGATAAAGTGGATTCGCATAATATTGAGAATATTGAACGTCCTGACAGTTTGCCCTGACAACAAAAATGATAATTAAGCTGGTTAAAATTATGTGTTTCAAAATCTATCTCACTAATGTTACATCCCCTATTCTTACTGCCTCACGCCCATCGCTAAATATGAGCTCAAGTCTGTATACATATACATCTGTCGGCATCAGCTTGCCTTGATAATATCCATTCCAGCCCGTCTGCTGGTTGTCTGATTCAAAAAGTAATTCACCCCACTTATTATAAATAAGCATCTTGAAGTGTGTTGCGCCTTCTACTCTGGGTAGAAACACGTCATTGATCGAATTGTCATTCCCGCCGCTTTCTGAGATATCAGGACTGGGTGAAAAAGCATTTGGCACTCTCACTGTGCCACCTTCCGTAGCAGCAATCAAACCTTCATACGCCAGAGTGTCAGCACAGCCAAGGGAGTTTTGAGCAACGAGGGAAACACCATACTTCCCTTCCTCATCGTAAGTGTGAACAGGGTTTACTTCTATTGATGTGTTGCCATCTCCAAAGTCCCATTCATATCGGTCGGCATTGAAAGACAGATTTCTAAAGAAAACTTCCTGATCAGGAATGAGAACAGTAGTTGGATTGGCAATAAAGTCTGCAACTGGTGTTGGTAACACCTCGATATAAAACGCTTTGGTTTCCGTATCAGAGCCTCCGGTAGTGTTTTCTGCATAGAGCGTCACCGTATATGTCCCCGCTTTACTATAAGTGTGGAGGGGGCTGATCTCGTTTGAGGTGATCCCATCTCCAAAATCCCATAAATAGGTACTTTGATCAGTATTTGTAGAGAGGTCTTCAAAACTTACTATTAAAGGTCTGCACCCGGTACGTGGGTCTGCCGTAAAGTCTACCACAGGATCTGACGGGTTTAGAATGACAGAACGACTCAGACTTTCAGTGCAAAAAGCATTATTAATAGTCAAGGTGATCTGATAGCTGCCGGGTTCATCGTATTGATGCGATAAAGGCTCCTGCACGCTCTGAGTATTCCCGTCACCAAAGTCCCAATGATAGTCCCAACCTGCCCCTGAATTACTGTTATTAATGATATCTACAATGTTATTATCAGGTATGGTTAAAGTATCCGGTGACAGATCAAAATCAATCAGAATGGCATCCTCGCTCGCTTCTACCGCGTCGTTTTGAACCAGCTCCTCGCTTTGACAACTCACCAGATTTTCTGTAATCAAACCAAATTGGGTATTGAGATCAGCGCTTCCAAAAGCAGGTCTGTAGTACATCAATTGCTGAATATCCCCATCATTTACCCACTGATCAGGGGCTGGATCGAAATTCCATTGATAGCTCAGCCCTTTTTGAACTGCTTCGAGTTCAAAAACTTTGTATGAGCAGGAATCACGCTCACTTATTGTAAAATCAGATGACGGCACCGGGTTAATCACCACATTCATTTGGCTGTTCTCGACACAAATTCCAGCCTTCACCACTTCCAGATTGATTTGATAAACCTGGTTGGTGCCACTGTTGTTGTTTATGCTGTAGTCAAGCGAGTGGAATGCCGTATCTCCGGCATTTTTAGTCACAGGATATCCTGTCACAATATTACCCTGATATGTAATGGTCCATGTGTAGGAATCGGGATCTAATGCCTGGGTAGATGGGCTGACCTCTACTGTGCTCTCCCATACAGAGCAGTTGCTGCTAAGAGGATCGTAGTTGAGGTCAGAAAATGAAGATGGAAAAGTTGGTAAGACAGTGATCTCGAGACTATCCGAAGAAGCTGTGCAACCCAAATCGGAAACTCCATAAAGTACCATTGTATATGTCTTATCAATTCCTGAGGAATTAGAGAAAACCAAGGTACTATCGGGCTGATCAAATGAAACAGAGTCTTTTGTTATACCATCCGAAATCGTGAGGAAGTAATTTGCTCCGCCCGACAAGTCGGAGTTATTATAAATAGTTAGCGAGTCTTGTGAACATATAGGATTCGCATAATCACTGTCAATGACTGGGACAGGGGCCGGATGCACGATGACATCGCGTACGTATATATCTGAACATAAGCCCATGGCCGTAGTCACCTGTAGGGCCACCTGGTAAGTCCCCGCTGAGGAAATTGCTGGTTCATTTCCCGTGGCAATGTCTGAACCATTCAGAAACCATTCAAATGCTGTGCTATCAGTCCTAATCAGTTCAGAACGAAAGACACCACTATAACTGAAATCCCAATGCCATGAATCTATATAGTCCCCATCTATTCTGGGAGCAATACCCGACAGTTCATCGGCAATATTGCTAAATGCTGTTCTTTCCCCTTGGCAAACTTCATTTGCCTCAAAGGTGGCTTCAGGGCCATCATAAACTGTAATAGTCTTCTCATCTACAGTCTGACAATTGGAGGCATTATTTCTCGCTGTTAACCTTACAAGGTACTCACCGGGATTGCTATATGTTCTTGTGAAATCAGTAATCTGAGGTCCAAATCCAGCTGCCGGAAGGCTTTCCACAAAAGCTCCATTCTCATCATAAAACTCCCATCTCCATTCTGAATTTGGCTCAATGTTAGTAGTAGCATCTCTAAAACCAACCGTGAAAACATCCGACCCATCCGACTGACAAAATTTCGGATCAATCTGAGTAGTGAAGGTTGATTCATAAAGCTCAATAGCCGCTGTTGTAGATGGTGAAAGCGTAATGATTTTTTCCACAATAACCTCACAAGACCCCTGAGCGTTTGGGTCTTCGGCTATTAAACGAATCAGCTTGTCGCCAAACACATTGTAGGTAAATGTGGGGTTATTTGCAGTACTTGAAGAAACCAGGTTTGCGTCAGTAGCGTCACCATAAAACTCCCATCGATAGCTATTGGCTCCAGCTGTGAGATTTTCAAAATAAATAGGCTCACCGATACAGAAGATACTCTGAATATTTCCACCTGCGTCGTTAACTCTAGTCTGAAAATCTGGATTAGGTAAGGCTACAATTCTGATATATCCTGTAGTTGAAACCGCCTCATCATAGTTAGGGTTTAAAGGGTCTCCATTGAAAGGATTACACGTATTCCAGTTGTATAACGTAATCTCAAATTCATTACCTACTGCATTATTTACATCCGCAGGAGCATTCATTGGGAACGTAGACATATTTGGACCATCCGCAGTAAAGGGAATTTGCACAATGGGCCCAAAATAAGCACCTGTCACACCATTTCGTGTAGTTGTAGATGAAAGATTAGCCCCTCCGTCAGTCAGGTTGATCGTGCCACCATTTTCAAGCGTCAGGTTTCGGATCGAGTTGGCTGGATCGTGATTTGTTCCGTATACGAATTGAGTATGTCTTGCAAGCCTGTTTGGATTATCCGGCTCATCATTAATATTACAGTTGAACGTTGAATTGTCATCCAAAATGGCGTTAACGATCGGGTTATTAAAACAGACCCTATACGGATCAGGATTGATCAATAAGTCGCCACCAAAATCGTTGTCATTTGACCAGGACGAAACCAGCTGGATTTGCTCAGAAGTCTCACATGCCACTCCATTTACCAAAATATGAGCGGTAGGTTCAAACAAACAGTCTTCATTTTCAGGGTATACGAATGTGCCAGCTGCAGTAAACTCCGTATTGCCACCCCCTACAGAGAACTCCGCATCACCTAATCCATAAATATCAATATTATTGGCAGGATCATTCCATGCAAATCGAATCGTAATCTCATTGGGATTCTGGGGTACATTGAAAAAATAAGTGATCGTGAAGTCAGTTACTGTAACAGGCGCACAGTCCCTGTCTGTATTAAAACTGAGATTGCGCTGTTGTCTTAGTGCGCTACATTGACCAAATAACTCAATGAAACAATGTATAGAAAATAATGATGCTAGTATATACTTCGCCACAGAATAATAATATTAAATATTGAATTATTCACATTTTAGAAATCCTAAAATGCGGCGATCGACTAGTAATTAAGAAACATGAAAGACAGGCTGATTATTGCAAAGGTATAAACATTTATTTTGAAGTTGCCAGTTTTTGTATCAACAATCCTCCAAACTCACTTTCAATAGGCTTAAGATGCTGTACATATTTTTGGAGTTATTAGTTTTGTAGGAACAACCCAATTCAATGCCTCCATCTGAAGTCAAAGACAGAATAAACGAACTCACAGACCGTCTCAACAGGTTAAATTATCTCTATTACCAGGAAAGCACCTCAGAAGTATCCGACTATGAGTTTGACCAGATGCTGAAAGAGCTGGAAAAGCTTGAGAAAGCTCATCCTGGTTTAAAGAGAGAAGACTCCCCTACTCAACGGGTTGGTGGCACTATTACTAAGTCCTTTGATACCGTTTATCATAAGTACCCCATGTTGTCGTTGGGCAACACCTATTCAAAAGAGGAATTGGGGGATTTTGACCAGCGGGTTGCTAAAGGTCTTGGAACCAACGACTATGAATATTTCTGTGAGCTGAAATTTGATGGGGTAGCCATCAGTTTGCTCTATGAGAATGGAATCCTCAAGCAAGCGGTAACTCGTGGAGATGGAGAAAAGGGTGACGATGTAACCAATAACGTAAAAACCATCCGGTCTATCCCTTTGAGGATCACTGCAGACAACTATCCTCCTTCTTTCGAGGTCCGTGGTGAAGTATTCATGCCAAAAAAGGTCTTCGAAGCATTGAATAAATCGCGTGCTGAAGCCGGTGAAGCATTGCTGGCAAACCCAAGAAACACTACTAGTGGCACCCTCAAAATGCAGGACTCTTCTATCGTGGCCAGCAGAAACCTGGATTGCTTTTTATACTCATTGCTTGGTGAAAACCTCGAACCAAAAACACATTCAGATTCAATCAGTTTGCTGGAGAGGCTACAATTCAATGTTTCCCCCACCTATCGTAAGTGTAAGGATATCGAAGAAGTTTTTGAGTACATCAATGAGTGGGAGCAAAAAAGACATCAGTTACCCGTAGAGACTGACGGAGTAGTGCTCAAGGTCAACAATACTGACCATCAAAAAGAGTTGGGTTTCACAGCTAAGAGTCCCCGATGGGCTATTTCCTATAAATACAAAGCCGAAGGAGCTGTCACCAGGCTCAACGGAATAACTTACCAGGTAGGCCGAACAGGTGCCATTACCCCGGTTGCAGAGTTGGAACCAGTGCTACTTGCCGGAACAACCGTGAAGAGAGCTTCGCTTCACAATGCCAATGAAATTGAGCGGCTGGATATCAGGATCGGGGATTATGTTTCTGTGGAAAAAGGTGGTGAGATTATACCTAAGATCACAGGTGTGATGCTGGATCAGCGATCAGGCACGGAAAAATTTAAATACATCGATCATTGCCCGGAATGTAACACCACTCTGGAGCGAAAAGAGGGCGAAGCTGTCCATTATTGTCCAAATTTTACAGGTTGCCCCCCGCAGGTCAGAGGCCGCATAGAGCATTTTATCTCCAGAAATGCCATGGACATCAACAACCTTGGGCCCAATACCATCAGGGGACTTTACAACAAACGTCTCATAAAACATATCGGAGACCTGTATTCACTCACTTTTGAAGATCTCAATGAACTGAAATTTGAAGAAGTGGACCCGGCCACAGGGGATACAAAGGTGCGTTCCATCAAAGAAAAGACCGCTCAAAACATTATTGAGGCACTGGAAAAATCCAAAAGCATACCCTTTGATAATGTACTTTTCGGTTTAGGGATCAGATATGTGGGCAAGACAGTCGCAGAAAAGCTTGTGGATCATTTCAAAACCATCGACAGGCTACAAAATGCCTCTTTTGATGAGATCATTGATGTCCACGAAATTGGTGATCGCATTGCTGAGAGTGTGGTTAGTTACTTTCAAGATCCGGAGAACAATCAGATTGTTGAGAAATTAAAGGCTGCAGGATTAAACTTTGAAACAAATATTGAGGATGCCACGGAGCAAAATGATACTTTAGCGGGAAAATCATTTGTCATTTCGGGCGTTTTCGAAACGATTGACAGAGAAGACCTAAAAAAGCTTATCAAAAACCTTGGTGGTAAAGTAAGCAGCAGCGTTTCCGGCAATACAGATTTTCTGGTTGCAGGAGAAAATATGGGACCAGCTAAAAGGGAAAAAGCAGAGAAAAATGGAGTAACCATACTTTCCGAGAAGGAATTTAATGAATTGATCAATCGAAAATGATTAAAAAGCTAATCATAGCATACAGGACTACCCGAAATGAAAGAAACCGGAAGATTAAATCATGGATTGAATTTAATCAATCCAAGCACATCGGGTTGATCATTCAGGAAGACTTTGAAAATGAAGAAAGCATCAATAGGGTTGTGGAAGACCTCAAAAATAATGGTAAAAAAGTCAGTAAAATTTATTTTCTGAGAAAGCCTAAAGGGCATCAGATGTCTCCATGGTTTAAGTCATCACAAATCAATGTCATCGGACAAATCAAGTCCCCTGAATTGGATCATTTTCTTAAACAGGACTTTGATTTTTTACTTTGTCTGGATGATTCTGGTCACTATTTATTAGATTATATAAGCTCTATGACTAATGCACCGGCACGCATTGGAGTGATGCAGCCTGAACGAAAGCATTATTATGAGATGATGGTACAGGTGGGTGATAGCAGTAAATTTGTCAGTGGGGAGATGCTCAGATATCTCAAAAAGATATAACATGTTACAGGAAAAACTGAAAGGTACGGGAGTAGCGCTGGTTACTCCATTTAATGAAGACTTAACAATAGATTTTCAAGGGCTTAAGAAGGTCTTAAGCCATGTTACCACAGGTAAAGTAGAATACCTCGTAGTGCTGGGTAGCACAGGTGAAGCAGCCACCATTGAGTGGGAAGAAAAACTTAAAATCCTTGAGTTTGTCATTGAAAACAATGATAAAAAATTACCGCTTGTAATGGGTCTTGGTGGCAACAACACCATGGCTATGGAAAGGGAAGTGAGAGCTTTGAGTGACTATCCAATTGATGCAATTCTTACCTCCAGCCCTCACTATAACAAGCCTTCCCAAAGAGGCATAGTGGCTCATTATCAGCGATTTGCTGATGCCAGCAAGTTTCCAGTGTTACTCTACAACGTTCCTTCCCGGACAGGAAGTAACATGACTGCAGAAACCACCATTGAGCTATCTAAACACAAAAATATTATTGCGATAAAAGAAGCCAGTGGAGACCTGAATCAGTGTGCAAAGATCGTCTCCAACACAGCCAAGGATTTCATGCTCATCTCAGGTGACGATGCACTTACTTTTCCAATGATATCATTGGGAGCCCATGGAGTGATATCAGTAATCGCAAATCTGTTACCATTCGAGTTTTCAGAAATGGTTAGAGTTTCACTGGCAGGAAATACCCATGAAGGGATGAAATTAAATCAGAAACTCATCTCCTCTTACGAACTGGTGAGTCTGGAAGGCAACCCTGTTTCACTCAAGGTTGGAATGAAGGCTCATGGCATCATTGATCATCACGTCAGGCTTCCATTGGTGAGCGGATCGAAAGAGCTATTTGAAAAGTTTAAGAAAAACGCATAAAAAAAGGGGCTCAGGCCCCTTTTTTTATAGATAGACGTTAATTATTTATTCTTAATGTCCTGAACTTCAATTCTGATCTCTTGTGCAAGATTTTTCACATCCTGCATTCCTTTTCTTACGCGGGTTCCTGCAGCAGAATTTCCTTTATCATAAAATTTCTGGAAGTCTCCTTCTAATGACATTAATAAATCTTTTATTTCATCAAATCTTTTCATATTGATAAATCTTTAAGGTTACTGATAATTATTCGATAGAGCAATTTAACTAAAATGTTCAAAATCCAAGCTAAAACAGCGAAAAAAGCTATGTTTCTAATAAAGTAGCGCCTTTTTCACCTTCTTTTAGGTAGACTCCGTCATGTAGTTTTTCTTTAATAGTTTCAAATACTTTTAGTGTTTCTTTCACATCTTCCAAACTATGTACTGCAGTAGGGATAATTCTTACAATTATCGTCCCTTTCGGCACTACCGGATAAGCAACAGCCGAACAGAAAATATTATAGTTTGATCTGAGGTCTTTCATAAGGTTTGCAGCCTCATAAGGGTCACCGCTCAACACAACTGGCGTAACTGGCGATTTCGTGGTTCCAATATTAAGGCCTATTTCTTTCAGACCAGATTGTAAAGCATTGACGATCTTCCAAAGGTTATCCTTAAACTCAGGATGCTTCTTGATCATCTCCAATCGCTTGAGGTTACCAAGCACAATGGCAAGAGGTAATGATTTGGCAAAAATCTGTGATCGCAGGTTGTATTTCAATACATCCAGAACTTTTGGGTCACTGGCCAGAAATCCTCCAATGCTGGCCATTGACTTCGCGAAAGTGGCAAAATAAAGGTCAACTTCTTCTGTTACTCCGTAGTGCTCTGCAGTACCTGCTCCATTTTTACCCATTGTTCCGAAACCATGTGCATCATCTACGAAGAGTCTGAAGTCATATTTCTTTTTCAGCTCCACTATGCCTTTCAGGTCACCGGTATTACCAGACATTCCAAAAACACCCTCAGTGATTACTAAAATACCTCCTCCGGTCTCTTTCGTGATTTTTTCAGCACGCTTAAGCTGCACCTCCAGGTTTTTGATGTCGTTGTGTGGATAAACAAATCGTTTACCCATGTGAAGTCTCACTCCATCTATGATGCAGGCATGACATTCAGCGTCATAAACGATTACGTCTTTTCTTCCAACAACCGCATCAATGATAGAAAGCACGCCCTGATATCCGTAATTCAGGAGTAATCCAGCTGGTTTTCCTACAAATTCTGCCAGCTCAGTTTCTAATTGATGGTGATATTTTGTATTTCCGGTCATCATTCTGGCTCCCATTGGGTAACCAAGACCGTATTTTGCTGCCGCTTCTGAGTCCGTCTTCCTCACTTCAGGATGATTGGCCAGACCTAAGTAGTTGTTCAAGCTCCAGGTAAGGACAGTTTTTCCTTTGAATTGCATTCTTGGAGCAATTTCACCCTCGAGCATTGGAAACATATAGTAGTTATCATCTATATGCGAAATACTACCTAATGGGCCCCTGTTGGCCTGTAATTTTTCAAATAAATCCATAAAAGATTGTTAATAATTCCTTACCAAATCCGCAACGCAAAACTAACACTTATTAAAATCTGCACAAACCAAAAATTTCTTAATCGAGTGTCAAATGCCCTGAGGCCTCATTAAATTTAGGCATCTAACAACAAGAGCCAATGCCCAAAATCAAAAAGATACTAGTAGCCAATCGTGGCGAAATAGCCCTCAGGATCATGAAAACAGCCAAAGACATGGGCATAAGCACTGTGGCAGTGTATAGCGAAGCGGATCGTTTCTCCCCCCATGTAAAATATGCAGATGAAAGTATTTGTATCGGTCCTCCACCTTCCTCCCAATCTTACCTGGATCAAAATAAAATCATTGATGCCTGTAAGCAAACAAAAGCTGATGCAGTACACCCGGGTTACGGTTTTTTGTCTGAAAATGCCGAATTCGCGGAGTTAGTAGAGAAGTCCGGGTTGATTTTTATTGGTCCGTCTTCAAAATCCATTGAAATAATGGGTGATAAACTGACGGCGAAGCAGGCAGTTAAAAATTATAACGTTCCGCTCGTTCCGGGGATGGATGAAGCCATTAAGGATGTGAAAGTGGCTAAGGAAATCTCCAAGAAAATTGGCTACCCCATCCTGATCAAAGCAAGAGCTGGCGGTGGCGGTAAAGGGATGCGGATCGTCTGGAAAGAAAAGGATCTGGAGGAAGAGATGAAACGGGCAATGAGTGAGGCTAAAAACGCATTTAGCAACGAGGCTGTGTTCATTGAAAAGTTCATCACTTCTCCCAAACATATCGAGGTGCAGATCCTTGGCGACCAAAAGGGTAACATAATTCACCTATTCGAAAGAGAGTGTACCATTCAACGGAGACATCAAAAGGTGATAGAAGAAGCCCCTTCCGTATCCGTAGATGAACAAAAGAGGAAGGAAATCGGGCAGGCGGCTATCAATGTGGCCAGATCATGTGGCTATTATGGTGCTGGTACCGTGGAATTCGTGATGGATGATAAAAAGAACTTCTATTTTCTTGAAATGAATACCCGGTTACAGGTTGAGCACCCAGTCACGGAAATGATCACGGGCTTGGATCTCGTGAAGGAACAAATCCATATTGCTGAAGGTAAACCCTTGGCTATTGAGCAGGAAGACCTTTCCATCAACGGCCATAGCCTTGAGATAAGGGTTTATGCAGAAGATCCTGAAAACAATTTCCTCCCGGATGTAGGTGAACTTAAAGTATATGAAACACCTGCAGGACCAGGTGTCCGGTTAGATGATGGCTTTGAGGAAGGTATGGAGATACCCATCCATTACGACCCTATGATCTCCAAGTTGATCACGCATGGCAAAGACCGAAAAGAAGCCATCAATAGGATGCTAAGAGCTATCAAGGATTACAAAATCATAGGGGTAAAAAATTCTCTTGACCTTGCTGCATATGTTATTCAGCACCCTGCATTTGAAGATGGTTCTTTCACCACCAAATTCATGGAGGAACATTTCAAACCTGATGACCTTCAAAAACCGATACCCAAAGATATCATTGAAATTGCTGCACTAATTGGAGGTAAAGTTTACCTGGAGCAGGATCACAAACCTGTATATTCACCCACGCTCAACAGCAAGTGGAAACTCAGGAGGGTTTATAGATGAAGAAAATAATTCTGGCCTCTAACAGCCCAAGGCGCAGGCAACTCCTGGCTGAGGCAGGCTACCAATTTGAAGCCATAGATACCAATTTCGATGAGTCATTTTCCGAAAGCTTGTCTCCTTCTCAGGTAGCTGAACACCTGGCTGAAGGAAAAAACAATCATTACAGGCATCAATTTTCGGAAGAGATCCTGATCACTTCAGATACGATTGTAGTGAAGGGTGAGGCTATTCTCGGAAAGCCAGCAGACTATGATGACGCGGTGAAAATGCTTGAAAACCTCTCCGGAACTTCACATTTAGTTCTTTCAGGTGTGTGTGTTTCAGATAACCATCGACACTTTACATTTCATGAGACTACGCAGGTATTTTTTGACCCACTCACAAGGGATGAAATCAAGTATTACATTGATTCCTGCAAACCATTCGACAAGGCCGGTGCATACGGCATTCAGGACTGGATAGGCCTGACAAAAATCAGTAAAATTAAAGGATCTTATTTCAATGTAATGGGACTACCCATCCACCCATTGTACCTTACTTTGAAAGACCAATTTGGAGTTACTCCTTATTAGCGTCGGAAGGTTTACCCTTGCCATTCTCATTGGTGATTTCTACATTATCACCATCGTTAAGACGCTTAGAAACTGCTAAAAAGGGTCCTTTGATGATCTTGTCACCTTCTTCCAGCCCCTTAAGTACTTCAATGCGCTGATAGTCTGAAATACCGGTTTCCACTACGGATTTTACGGCTTTCCCATCCACAAGCTTAAAAACCACTTCATCTACTTCCTGATTAGCAAGACTAACATTCTCCTCAGGTTGCTCTTCGTCGTTTTTAGTACTATCGGCCTCAGCCTTTCTGGTAGTGACAGATGCCAATGGAACTGATAATACATTATTCTTGGTTTCGGTCAGAATCTCTACACTGGCAGTCATTCCCGGTCTAAAAGGGTACCTCATCCCATCATTTACCAGGTCCTGGTACGAACTGTTTAAAATCTTTATCCGTACTTCAAACTCTGTAACAGCATCCGCTGAAGCTTTTTCATTGGCTGTATTTGCAATTTGGGTCACTACCCCTTTAAATTTCTTTTCCATATAGGAATAAGAATCTACATCGATGATTGAGGTATCTCCTACTGATATGCGAATGATATCATTCTCATTCACATTTACCCGAACCTCCATATTGTTAAGATCTGCTATCCGAAGCATTTCTGTACCCTGCATCTGTGAAGTTCCCACTACAGTTTCCCCCAATTCTACGGCAAGCTTTGAAACGATTCCATTCATCGGAGCGATGATCTCAGTCAACCGCAAATTTTCTGCCGCATCTTCTACAGTAGCAAGTGAACTCTCTACAATATACTGGCTGGCCACTACCTGTTGTTTGGCTGATTCGAGGTCTTGTTTCGCCACATTATAGTTGGCCTCGGCCAATTCAAAGTCTGACTTGGAAGTCACTTTTTCATCGTAGAGTTTTTTCTGCCGATTGTACTCCAATTCCTGACGCTTAAATGTTGCTTTTGCCCGCTCCAGTGAGGCTTTTGCGCTTTCAAAGTTGGCTTTCTGCTGATTTAAAGTGGCTCTTGATCGCTCATAAGCAGAAATGAAGTTGTCAGGACGGATCTTTAAAAGGAAATCCCCTTTTGCCACACTGTCTCCCTCCTCTACTTTCAGCTCAATAATCTCTCCCGAGACCTCAGGACTGATCTTTACTTCAATCACTGGCTGTACGGCTCCAGAAGCGCTTACTTTCTCTACAATGCGAGCAAGCTTTACGACATCAGACTCAACCTCTATGGCTTGTTTTTGGCCTACCCAGCCTTGCGATTTACCAACTAGTGCAACAATGACGAGAACAGCTACAACGCCCAAAAGGATATACAGTAATTTATTGCGAGACTTTTTCTTTTTTGCCATGCTTAGAGGTCGAGGGGTTTGCCCTGATAGAAGTCAACAAGTTTTTTCTTAAACACAAAGTCAAACTTCGCTCTAATCAGATCTGATTTGGCCTGATACAGGTTATTTGATGCTAACTGATAGTCAGTGAAGTTTGCTGCCCCTAAGTTATATTGATTTTCAACAGAACGAAAAGTTTCTTCCAGAGCCTCTACCCTTCTTTCGGACGCAGCATATGTTTTGGATGCCGCTAAAGCATTATTGTACGCACTTTCAATGGTCTGCCGTAATGTATTCCTTTCTTCAATGGCATTTAACTCGGCTTGTTGAAGGGATATCTTGGATCGTTGAATATCAGAGCTCACACTAAGGCGATTGAAAATAGGTATCTGAATGCCCAGTGAGAGGTACTTGCTTAGGTTGTTTTCAAATTGTGAAGCCACGTCCGTTTCGGTTCCTAAAGAAAAAGCATCTGAATAGTTGGTTCTAAAGCCGGCTCCTGCGGTAATTGATGGAGAAATTCCTGATTGAGCAACTTTTACCCCTAATAGTGCACTCTCCTTTTTGAGGTCTGCGCTTAGAATTTCAGGCTGAGTATCCAGGGCCAAAGCATAAACCTGTTCAACGGATACACTCAAATCGGCTTCCTCCAAACTAATATCCAGGTCTGGCATCACCACATTGATTTTTTCAGATGCAGGGATCAGCATGCTCTGCTTTAAAGTGAGTTTAGCAAGGTCAAGGTTATTTTGTGCATTGACCAGGTTCACTTCATCACTAGCAACCTGTGAAACAAGTTCCAATTCATTGGTTCTTGGTAAGGCTCCTGAAGCCACAAGCTTTTTTGTCCTGTCAAGCTGATTTTTACTGGATTCTAACTGGTATTTGGCATTTTCAAGCAGCTCATTATTAAACAATACGGTTAGATAATTATTGATGATGTTCAACGTAATATCATTGGTAGCTTTCTTCACGTCAAACTCTGAAGCTTCCAGCGATGTTTCTGCCCGATTAATGGTATGATGAATATTGAACCCGTTAAAAAGTACCACGCCGGCATTACCACCAAAATTCAGCGTATTAATCTCACGTGTGATGAAGTCATTGGTTGTCGGGTCAATGGATCGACCGAAATTCAGCCCATAGCCTCCACTAAGATTTGCATTAGGTAGCCTTTGAGCGCGGGATTGATTGTAGTCAATCCTGGCACCTTCTCTTTGAAGCTGACTTCTTCGAAGCGTAAGATTATTTTCAAGAGCGATATCGATGCACTCTCTGATATCCAAAGTGGTAACTCCTTCCTGAGCTCTGGCAGTGGAAACCAGAACAAGGAAGATAACGGTGAAAATAAGTTTAAAGTCCATGGGTCTTTGAGTTTTCTTAATGATAGGTTGACATTATCTACTCAATAAACGGCAATCAAAAAGATCTGGTGTATTATTGGTACAAAACCTGATATTCTTATTTAAACGGCAACTTCGCCTTTTATATGGGGATGGGGCTCATAATTGATTAACTCGAAATCCTCGTATTTAAAATCAAAAATACTTTTAACAGCAGGATTGATTTTCATCTCCGGTAATGGCCGAGGATCACGAGAAAGTTGCAACGCAGCCTGCTCCATGTGGTTGGAATACAAATGAGCATCCCCAAATGTGTGTACAAAATCTCCTGGCTTAAGATCACAGACCTGGGCAATCATCATTGTGAATAATGCATAGGAGGCAATATTGAAAGGAACCCCCAGAAACACATCCGCACTCCGCTGATAAAGTTGACAGGAAAGTTTGCCATCAGCCACATAAAACTGAAACAACGTGTGACATGGAGGTAAAGCCATGTTTTCTATCTCTCCCACATTCCAGGCACTGATAATGATCCGCCGGGAATCGGGGTTGTTTTTGATGGTATGGATGACCTGAGAAAGCTGATCAACTGTTGAACCATCCGCCTTAGGCCAGCTGCGCCACTGCACGCCATAGATCGGTCCAAGATCACCGTTTTCATCTGCCCATTCATCCCAGATACGTACCCCGTTCTCTTTGAGGTATTTTATATTAGAATCCCCCTTAATAAACCACAACAACTCATGAATGATAGACCTCAAGTGCAATTTCTTGGTGGTCACCAGTGGAAATCCTTTTGACAGATCGAAGCGCATCTGATGACCGAATACACTTTTTGTACCTGTTCCGGTTCGATCACTTTTATCGGTGCCGTGATCGATGATGTGCTGCATTAAGTCGAGGTATTGTTGCATGAGGTAGGATTTGAATGCTAAATTAAAATGATCTGAAACCGTATCAAATAATGCTTAAATATTTCTATCAAATTGAAACAAGTCTTTTGGGATATTAGTTTTGAAATTCATATGAAAATAGGTGATCAACTGCCAGACCTAACACTGGCAGATCAGGATAACAAACAAGTTCGGCTGCATGACTTCATTGGGAAACATCCAATAGTCATTTATTTCTATCCAAAAGATGAAACTCCGGGTTGTATCCGGGAGGCGTGCTCATTCCGAGATCAATATGATGACTTCGCTGAAATCGGAGCCCAGGTCCTCGGCATAAGTCATAATTCTATTTCATCACACAAACGATTTGCTACCAAATACCGTCTAAACTTTAAACTATTAAGTGACCGTGATAAGAAAGCTGAAAAAGCCTTCAGTGTTCCTCGAAGGCTTATGGGCTTGCTACCTGGTAGGGTCACTTATATATTTGATATTAATGGTTATTTGATCCATGAATTCAATTCCTCATGGCAACCCACCAAACACATCAAAGAGGCCATCGAAGCACTTAAAAAGGCTCCTTAGAACCTTCCAAACTTCAACGTAACATAGTAGTTGGGTTTATCAAAGGCATTTTCATTGGTTCTGACAAGGTTGAAATCCTGAGTAAACCGTTTGCTCACCCCAAAACACATACGGAAGTTTCTACTCACATTCAATTCAAGGTTGGCACCTGGCTCTACATACCAAAATGTATCATCATCAATCAACTGATTTCGTCCATAAAACAAGGAATCATCTGGTGAATATGGTGGGTTGGTAAAATCATTTTCCCAGTGTTCTGTATAGCCTAACCACCCTGCCCCAGCAGATACAGGAAAAGTCACATGGATCACCTGATTTGAAAAGAAAATCAACTCCAGAAACATACCTCCATAGCCACCGACAAGGACCACATCACGATTATCATCAATATCTTCATACCGGCTTGTTGGGATCACACCGTGACCTTCAAACCCAATACCTAACGTCCGATTTACAATCCACCCTCCTCTGAATCCAGCCATGACCATCGACTCATCGCGAAAATCACTGTATCTGAAAGAGACCGCTCCAAAGCCACCACTGTGGTTCATTGATCCGGCAAGTGTCTTAATATCACTCTTTCGATGACTTCCTCTGTAATGTCTATCATTTTGCTGGTCGGAAGATTCATAATAGATGATTTTAGGTCCCTCATTATTTTTCACCGTCTCCTCTGAATCTTCCGGTTCCTCAATTTCGGTAATTTCTTCAAGCTCTAAATCCTCATCCTCCTCTTCAAACTTAAACTTCTCCCGGGATTCATTGATCTGGTACTTTTCCTTAGGCTCGTCAATGATGACACCATCTGGGCCGGTAATAATGATTCCATCAGATTTTTTCTGAATCTTAGGCTCTTCCTCTGTTTCTGTTACTGTTTCGGCCTCTTGCTGCTCTTCAGTCTGCGTAGTGTCCTGCTCCTGTGCCATCAGATATGACATTGAAAAGAAAAGGGTCAGGGTTAATAAAAGGTATTTTATCTTCATTTTTTACTAATCATTTGCTCCTAAGGACAACCAAACTTTCCAAAGGTTTCCTCCAGGGTCACAATTTATATTTCTTCTTTGGCAGGGCATCTGGTTTCCGATAAATTTGAGCCCTCAAAAAAATTCAAAAATTGATGGGTGAATATAATCACAGACAAATAGAACCTAAATGGCAGGAAACATGGGAAAAAGAAAAAACCTATGAGGTACAGATTGACCCTAACAAACCTAAGTTTTATGCCCTTGATATGTTCCCCTATCCTTCCGGTGCCGGACTGCACGTTGGCCATCCCCTTGGATACATTGCAACGGACATCATCAGCAGATACAAAAGACTCAAAGGCTTCAATGTCTTGCATCCTATGGGTTTTGATGCATTTGGCTTGCCTGCTGAGCAATATGCCATCCAAACGGGGCAGCATCCGGCCATTACCACCGAAACCAACATAAACCGATACAAAGAGCAGCTGCGAAACCTGGGATTTAGCTACGACTGGTCCAGGGAAGTCAGAACATCAGATCCTTCTTACTACAAGTGGACTCAATGGATCTTCAAGCAGCTTTTCAATAGCTGGTACAACAAGGACGCAGACAAGGCTGAAAAGATCGAGAGCCTGGTCGCAAAGTTTGATCAATCGGGTAATGAGAATGTGAATGCTGCTTGCGATGAAGACACACCTGCTTTCACAGCCCGGGAGTGGAAAAGCTGGTCGGAACAGGATCAGCAAAGAATGCTCCTTAAATACCGATTGACTTTCATCTCTGAAGCGGTTGTGAACTGGTGTCCTGCCCTGGGTACTGTTTTATCCAATGATGAGGTAAAAGATGGTTTCTCAGAGCGTGGAGGCCATCCAGTAATCAAAAAGAAGATGCCTCAATGGAGCATGCGGATCACTGCCTATGCAGAAAGACTCCTCAGCGGATTGGACAAAATCGACTGGCCAGAGCCCATCAAAGACATGCAGCGCAATTGGATTGGAAAATCGATTGGTGCAGAAGTGGACTTTCAGGTAGAAAACTCAGATAAAAAGATCCGGGTATTCACAACAAGACTAGATACCATCTATGGGGTTACCTTTATGGTGTTGGCACCGGAAAGTGAGATTGTGCCCGAGCTGACCACACCTGAGCAAAAAGCAGAAATTGAAGCCTACGTAGAGGTAGCGGAAAACAGGTCAGAAAGGGACCGAATGAGTGATGTAAAAACCATTTCCGGAGTCTTTACGGGTAGCTATGTCATCAATCCCTTCAACCAGGAAAGAGTGCCTATCTGGATCGCTGATTATGTATTGGCAGGATACGGTACTGGTGCTGTAATGGCCGTACCGAGTGGGGACCAAAGAGATTTTGACTTTGCCAAGCACTTTGGTCTGGAAGCACCTCTAATACTTGATGCTCAAAAAGTAACGGACACGGAAGCAGATCCAACCAAGGAAGGAAAATATATCAATTCGGGGATACTCAATGGGCTCACTTTTGAAGAAGGTACCAAAAGAGCCATCGAATTCGTAGAATCCAAAGGAATTGGTACAAGTAAGATCAATTACAGGATCAGAGATGCCATCTTCGGAAGACAGCGCTATTGGGGTGAACCTATTCCGGTCTACTTTAAAGAAGGTATCCCTTACCTGCTGGATGATGATCAGCTACCATTGGAACTCCCCGAAGTAGACAAGTTTCTCCCTACAGAGGATGGCGAGCCACCATTGGGTCGTGCAAAAGGATGGGCGACCCAAGATGGTGATCCTTACGAACTGACCACCATGCCTGGCTGGGCGGGATCTTCCTGGTATTTCTTCCGGTATATGGATCCAACCAATGATAAGGCATTTGCCGGTCCGGAGGCTTTGAAATACTGGAAAGAGGTTGATTTCTACATGGGAGGTAGCGAACATGCAACCGGTCACCTGTTGTATTCCCGTTTCTGGACCAAGTTTTTATATGACATGGGCCACATTTCGGTTGATGAATATGCGAAGAAGCTGGTTAACCAGGGGATGATACAGGGCAGGTCTAATTTGGTTTATAGAAAAACAAGTGAGAACACCTATGTGTCAAAAGGATTAAAAGGGAAATACGATACTTTTCCTATTCATGTTGACGTCAATATTGTAAAGGAGGATGTATTGGATGTCGAAGCCTTCAAAAAATTTAAACCGGATGCTGCTGATGCTAACTTCGAGTTGGAAGACGGCAAGCTGATCTGCGATGCTGAGGTCGAAAAAATGTCTAAATCCAAGTTCAATGTGGTCAACCCTGACGACCTTGTAGAACAATATGGTGCGGACACACTTCGCATGTATGAGATGTTCCTGGGTCCAATTGAAGCTAGCAAACCATGGAACACCAACGGAATTGAGGGAGTTTACAAATTCCTGAGAAGGTTCTGGGGGTTATTCCATGATGACAAAGGCAACTTCAAGGTGAGTGATGACGAAGCTTCAGCAGCTGAATTGAAGGTACTTCATGGTACAATCAAAAAGATTGAGGAAGATGTAGACAGACTTTCACTAAATACTTCAGTGAGTAACTTCATGATCGCCACCAATGAACTGGCATCTCTGAAGAGCAATAAACGAGCTATCCTGGAGCCGTTTACAATTCTGTTGGCTTCCTATGCTCCACACATTTCAGAAGAACTATGGAGCCTTTTGGGACATGAGAGTACGGTCTTTGATGCTTCCCTCCCATCATTTGATGCAAAATACCTCAAAGAGGATAGCAAAGAATACCCGATCATGATCAATGGGAAGATGCGAACCAAGATCTCCTTTTCAACCGACGCCACTCAGCCAGAAGTGCAAAAGGCTGTAACGGAAAATGAAGTGGTTCAGAAGTGGCTGGAAGGTAAGGCTCCGAAGAAAGTCATCTTCGTGCCGAACAAAATTGTGAATGTAGTGGTGTAGGTAGATCAGACTACAAAAGTAGAACAAACTACAAAAGTTTCTCTCTATAAACTTCAGATTCAAGACTTCTAAAGCTTTTAAACTTTTGTAGTCTATCTGAGCAAGACTGAAGCTTAAAGCACGAAACTTTTGTAGTCTTCTGTCTGTCTAAGTCTGTTCGCTTAATGCGTATGATCCGACCCAGGTCCATGACTGTGGCCATGACCACTACCACTTTCCTTATAGTGTTTTGCTAAAAGATCTTCACCAAAATCGTTGGTCAGGTCCCTCCAAACAAAGTGGATGTGATTGGCATCATTCTGAGTATTGTCATATTCGATCAGGATGGTGGGTCCATGAACACGATAGTAATGTCTGGCTCCAACTTCCAAACTACCAGCCCAGGCAAAGTATAGTGCATCCATGCCTCCTGCATCCTGCATCACATCCATTTGAGCTTTAGCAATGTCAGGGGTCACGTTTGAAAACACCAGGTCAAGAATCTGCTGAACCAGTGTCTGCTGGGCTGCATTCATTTCTGTAAATTTCAAGCCACTAAACTTCTCCAGGCTAGCTTTTCTGTCAGCACCTGTCACAACATCATCAGGTGCATCATCCATGATAATGGCAACTTTTTGCTGATCGGGACTTAGGAGTTTTACAAGTGCTCTACCCAAATCTTCTTCATCCTTCAAAATTCTCATACCTTTCTTATCTCCGGAAGGCACTTTGGCAGGGTTAGCGCCCCAGAATGCTGGAGTGACAGTAACCTCTTCAGTGACGGAAGTAAAATTGATAGAAAGGTGATGCCCTTCTAGTCTCCAGCCCCACGGTTTTTCATCGGAAGGTTGTCCAAAAATGGAGAAGTAATACTTTTCCGGGTGACGACGATCATTTTCTGGTGGTAAATTTTCAAGTGCCTTAAGGATGATCTCCAGTTGCATGATGCTTTTCGCTTTGGCTACACCCTGATCACTGAGAAAAGTATTAAGTAAAGCAAAGGCTTTTACCTTTTGTGCCTCATTCATGTTTCTTAGATCAAGGCCCTCTCTTTCGCGAGGAATAAAATGCCAGTTGTATCGCTCCTCATCATTGAAATCGAAAAGGGCTTTGGATTTTTGATTTCCATCAAGGGCATTGATGAAGTCCATTGCTGCTCTTACTCTGATTGAGGCATCAGTTACATTAGTGTTGGCTGGCTGCTCTGACTTTTCGAACGGGTATATAAAATACACAGACAAAACCCCTACAGCAACCACTGCTAGTAGTATAATTTTTTTCATTTTTGGTTTGTTTGAGCCGTAATTTATTAAAAACTGGATGGTAACCAGACAATAAAATTATTATTTAAGACTGGAAAAGACTAGAAACCCAGATTATCATCCTGACCTTCAATGACAGGCTCATTGGTTGGTGGTGGCGGAGTATCCTGAACGGGCTCCTGCTCTTGTGGCTCAGGAGTCTCAGTAACTTGTTCCTGGTTATCTGCTGGCAATACAGCCTCCTGCTCAGTATTCTGGATATTGGAAGGATCAACCGGCTCTACATCTGTCACCACACTATCTGATGCTAATGGCTCAATTTCAGGCTTTGGAGGCGGCTTCTGATAGATCAGTTGACGGCCATACCATTTGTTGTAGTAGACCTGTTCCACATTGAAATTATCGTCGGGATCATACCGGTAAAGAAACCTGGGCCCCTTCTCTTCTTCGGCATCAGCTTTAGCCAGGACGTCGGATGTTGGAGCTCCTGTAGAATCTACCAATGCAATACCTGTGGTATCCGCAAGACCTACTGTCAAAGTGGAGTCGGAATTGAGATCTGCCAACATCTCCTCATCAGCCAGCGGTGGTATCTCTTCCTCTTCTGGTTCCGGCGTCAGGATGTTTTCCATCGGGGCTGTTTTCAGATGATAGTTCTTCAACCAATACGGTTCATATTTAATGATCCCGTATTTTGTCTTTTTCACCTCACGTGGTGGCACAATGATATCCTCTACATAGGCGAAATAGTCAACCCCTGACTTTTGTGTTGTAGAGTCCACATTGACTGTATCACTCAATGCTGCCATGCCAATGTTGATCCCGGCAATGCTGTCCTGCTGGGCTGTACGCTGCTCTAGAATTTTCATTCGATCCACTTCATCCAGCTTCCAGATGTATGAAAAATAGGCAATACGCACAGAATCATCAAGTATGTAGGTACTTTGAAAGGCAGGGCAGATCACCCTATCTCTACATGAAAAGAGGAGTAGGATTAAACACAATATTCCTGTTAAGTGCCTCATAAGTTCGTGGCAGCGTCCTGTTTGACAGCCCTAAAATAGGACTATTTTAACTATCCTGAAAGCTACAACGCTCAAATCTGAATAAAGTATATGGTTATTTAAATAAGGGAAGGGCAAATGAAATTGCCTCCTTTGACCACATTTTGTACATTTTACCCGAAGGATGGAGGCCATCATCAGCTATCAGCGACTGATCAGAGGAAGCTTTTCGTGATATTTCTGTGATATCCAGATATACAACCTCATGTTTTTCACAAATCTTTTGTGAGATAATGTTGTACTGATCTATATCAGAGGCAATTTTTTCCGGATTCCTGTCTTTTGCAAAAGGCGTTACCCCATAATCAGGAATTGAGAGCACAAATACTCGCTCTTTTTTATTGTTTGCAAAATGAATGGATTGCTTCAGAAGTTGTTCGAATTCTTTTTTGTATTGTCTGACCTCATAGCCACGATACTGATTATTAACCCCAACAAGCAATGATACCATATCGTACTCATTTGCTAAGTCAGCTGCTGCAATCGCATCCATTAATTCGTCTGTAGTCCAGCCTGTTTTGGCTATTATGGTCACCTCAACCAATATACCTACTTCCTCTTCAATCTTTTTGGCAAGCAGAATTGGCCACCGCTCATTTTCATCAACACTTTCTCCAATGGTATAGCTGTCTCCCAGAGCCAGAAATGTGATCTTATCAGGCGAAAATTCATCAGGCATGGAGAAGTGATTATTGATGAGTAGTGTAAAAATCAGGTAAAGTGCTATCAAATCTTTTTAAGTTCTTCCTGTAGTTTTTTGGGGAGACCTTTAACAACAAGGTTGTATGAGTCGTCAATCCACTGAATGAGTAGCTCATCTCCCACCATTCCGCTAGTATTTACAGTGTTCCAATGCTTTTTGTTCATGTGATATCCGGGGTTCACATCAGGATACTGTTCTCGGAGCTGTATCGCTATTTCAGGATCACACTTAAGATTGATACTTTCGAATTGTTCGATATCTGCCAGGGCAAACATTTTGCCGGCGACCTTAAAAACCAGGGTGTCTGGACCAAAAGGCACCTCTTCGGTGACTAAGGGTTTCGATAAGCAGTATTCCCGGAAAGATTCAATGTCCATTTGGCAGGCTGATTTTATAAGTTGCTCAGATGGAAATTTGGACTACAAGAACAAATGCTAAGAAGGCCATTACAACGGCAGCACCGGCAAGAACCCATCCAATTTTTAGTCTGTGTGATGAGTTGACTTGTTTGCCGGGTCATTTCACCAATAATTATTTCGTGATCTGCAACTATTTGCTCGAATTGATCAACCTGCTCTTTTACTTTCATACTTATAAAAATATAAAAGTCATACTAATTATTCTTCAAGCTCTGGATATCAATCTCACCACAATCACAACCAATGCCACCAAAAACATGATAATGGCAATCTTATTGATCCCATGCATCATCTTCAGGTTCAGATCTGGTTTTCGATTAGGATCTTTTTTTCTGAAATAATAAAACAGGACTTCCTTAAAATTGAAGAAATATCCTACATCATTTTTCCCGGTATCTTCTTTTTTTTCAGTACTCATAGTGTTGCTATTTCTTCCTGCTTTGGTTCAATCCATTTTCCGTCTTCCTTGATGAGGTTGATCAACTCATCTAGAGCCTGCCTGGAAGGGACTCCTCTCTTCATAACCTCTTTACCTTTATACAAAGTAATCTTTCCTTTTCCGGATCCCACATAGCCATAGTCAGCATCTGCCATCTCTCCGGGACCATTTACGATACAGCCCATGATCCCAATTTTCACCCCTTTCAGATGGTCTGTGCGTTTTCGGATCATCGCTGTTGTCTCCTGAAGGTCGAACAAGGTTCGTCCACACGAAGGGCATGAAATATATTCTGTCTTGGTAATCCTTGTTCTGGCAGCCTGCAGGATTCCAAACGCTAGCTGGTTATAGGCCTTTATCACTTTAAGCTGTGAGTCCTTCTGACCGGCTTGAGTCCCAGTGATCATTACACCATCACCAAAACCATCAATCAGTAAACCACCAACGTCAGTTGCTGCATAAACGGTCAATTGATCCCCTTCGAGCATTTTATAATCTCTTTGAATGATAAATGGGATCCGACAACCTGCATTCATAAACCTGAGCATCGTCTTTCGGAACTCAGCAAATGCTCCCGGAGAAGATGTCTTGCCTATCAACACAACATTACTCGTATTTTTAAGCTTAACAATCAATGAATCATTTATCTCATTCAGATCAATCAATAAGAAATTCAATTGGGGATGGAGCTCTGCACCTTCTACCAGATCATTTTTTTCTATTAGTGGGTACCTGGTGTTCTTTTGTTCATGCTTCTGCCAAACAGAATAATCGACAATCTCCCGAAGTCCATTAGGAAGCATAAATGGTATCGGATTTGATCCGGAATACACAAAGTCAACACCCGTATCATTCATCGCCCATTTATCGAGTTCGGGCAAATAAAAATGACCGACTGAATTAAGATCTTTAGGTACTATTTCATCAAACCCCGAAAGGTCTGCAATCACCCTGGGCACATTATCATTACCAAAATTGATTACTTCTGCAGTATCCCTTTTTTGGTATTCAAAAGGTTGGTATTTACTGTAGTCAACCTGACCATTTTCGTTAGTACTAACCCTTCCTGCGACCTTGTCAACCAACATCTGTGCTACCGGGGCTTCAAATTCAGGCTCCTCTGTAAGTGACACCCTCACAGTATCGCCAAGTCCATCCTCCAGTAGGGTTCCTATTCCAACAGCAGATTTTATTCGCCCATCTTCCGCTTCACCTGCTTCGGTAACTCCGAGATGCAATGGATAGGGCTGCAATTTTTCTTCATCCAGCTTCTGCACAAGCAATCGATACGCCTGTACCATCACCTGTGGATTGCTGGACTTCATCGAAACGACAATATCATAGTAATTCAGGTCCTCACAGATTCGAATAAACTCAAGAGCTGACTCCACCATACCCAAAGGGGTATCACCATATCTGCTCATGATCCTGTCTGAAAGTGAACCGTGATTGGTACCAATTCTCATGGCAGTACCATGTTCTTTGCAGATATTCACAAGGGGAATGAATTTCTCCCTGATGCGCTCCAGCTCCAACTGATAAGTATCATCCGTATATTCAATCTCTTCGAACCGCTTTTTATCCGCATAATTTCCAGGATTGACTCGTACCTTTTCCACGATCCTTGCGGCTAGCTCAGCTGCATTTGGTGTAAAGTGGATATCAGCAACTAAAGGTGTATTGTAACCTCTGGCTCGCAATTCCTTTTTTATATTTCTCAGATTCTCCGCCTCTTTGATACTGGGAGCTGTGATGCGCACGTATTCGCACCCCGCCTCAATCATCCTGATAGATTGCTCCACGGAGCCTTTGGTATCCATCGTATCTACAGTGGTCATGGACTGAACCCTTATTGGATAGGTACCACCAAGAGGCACATCACCGATATGGACAACACGCGTTTCCCTTCTTTGATATGAATGAAGATTCTTTGTAAATCTGATGGCGTCCGGAAGACTCAGAACTGACATATGCTCAATTTTATACAAAGGTAAACACTATTCGAACAGAAAGGTTACAACAGAATTTTACAAGTCGCCAAGCTGTGGTCTTATCAGTAAATCTTCCACTACAGATCGCGGGCTCAGCTGAAAAGTAGAGAATATCATTTCCGCCACATCTTCTGATTTCATGAACCGTTCTTCAGGTATTTCAACACCTTCCCAGCTAGCCGTGAATGTCGCACCAGGCAATACGGAGGTTACCCTTACCCCTACCTCTTTCAACTCCTCTCTAAGCACTTTTGACATGCCATACAAAGCAAACTTACTGATACAATAGGAACCTCCGTTTTTATATGCTGTGATGCTCGCAGTGGAGCACATATTAAAGATGTGTGGCTTATCAGCCTTAGTCATGAATGGCACGATACCTCGTGTGATGGTATAAGCACTCCACAGGTTCGTATTTAACATCTCCTCGAGCGTACCCTCAGGCTCCTGAAGCACCTCCCCCGGAATAAATCTCCCGGCATTATTTATCAGTACTTCTACAGGTTTCCCAATTAACCGAATAAACTCAACAAAGGATTGACATTCATCTTTTTTAGAAAGATCAGCAATATTCACATGTACCTTACAGTCATATTTTTCCTCAAAATCAGCCTTGAGGGAATCCAGATCTTCCTCGTTGCGAGAGCAGGTAGCAAGTGCATACCCCTGTGCCGCAAACAACTCCAATATAGCACGTCCAATACCCTTGGTTCCACCCGTTACAACAATTAATTTGTCAACATTTTCCATATTTCTTTTTTTTGCTCTGGCCAAATCGTGGAGTTTGACTTCTTCTTGTTAATTTGGCAAAACTAACACTTCCAGGAGAAGATCTAGTTCATGCAAAATTTCGGAAAGTTTCTCATTTTTATTGGCCAACTGTTTGTTCGGCGTGAAACATTCGTGACTTATGTACGCCTGACACTGAATGAATGTATCAATGTAGGCTATAATTCATTATTTATTGTTTCCATTGTCTCACTTTTTATGGGAGCAGTGACAACAATTCAAACAGCTTTCAACCTGGTGAGTCCACTCATCCCGGCACCAGTTATCTCACTAGTTGTTAGGGACATGACTATATTGGAATTGGCCCCTACTATCATCGCCATTATCTATGCCGGTAAAGTAGGATCAAACATCGCAGGTGAGTTGGGCACCATGAGGATCACCGAACAAATTGATGCGCTTGAAGTAATGGGTATTAATTCCACTTCTTACCTGGTATTACCTAAGATTATTGCCTCCGTTTTGATGTATCCCATGCTGGTGGTGCTCTCGGGATTTTTAACAATTTGGGGTGGATATATCACAAGCTTACTTACCGGTGTTATGACAGGAACAGATTATATCATCGGTATCAGAATGGAGTTTATTCCTTTCAATGTTGCATTCGCGCTAATCAAGGCGTTTGTTTTTGCCTTTCTCATTGCATCTATCTCAGCGTTTAAAGGGTTTTATACATCAGGAGGCGCGCTGGAAGTTGGACAATCTTCTACTGCCGCGGTGGTTAGTAGTTGTATTGCGGTGTTATTAGCAGATTATTTACTGGCTCAATTATTACTGGGATGATAGAGATTAGCAGAATAAGTAAATCATTTGATGACAAAGAAGTACTTTCAGATATCTCAGCTACTTTCGAAAAAGGGAAGACAAACCTGATTATTGGGGCGAGCGGCACAGGAAAAAGTGTCTTACTGAAGTGCATCGTAGGCTTGCTCAAACCCGATGTGGGAGATGTATTGTATGATGGAAGAAACTTCACTAATTCAGACAAAGAGATTCAAACGGATATCCGAAGAGAGATGGGTATGCTTTTCCAGGGAAGTGCATTATTTGATAGCATGACCGTGGAGCAAAATGTAATGTTCCCTTTGAATATCCTAACCAAAATGAAACCAGCAGATAAACTGGAGCGTGTAAACTTTTGCCTCGAAAGGGTTGGTCTGGAAAATGTAAATAAGCGAATGCCCTCTGAGATAAGCGGTGGAATGAAAAAACGAGTGGGTATTGCCAGATCTATTGTGAATAAGCCCAATTATCTCTTCTGTGATGAACCAAATTCAGGTTTGGACCCTCAGACAAGCATCCTGATAGATGATCTGATCAAAGAGATTACAGTAGAGAATGATATCACAACTGTAGTCGTAACACACGACATGAATTCAGTGATGGAAATAGGAGATAAAGTAATGTTTATGTTTAAAGGAAAAAAGCTATGGGAAGGCAGCAACCAAAACATTACTGATACGGATGTGAAAGAGCTGAATGACTTCGTGTTTGCCAACAGAATGATGCAACAAATCAAATAAATCCCATAGCATGTTTCGGTTACCTCAGAATGTGTGGTTGTTGACTGTGGCACAGGCATTAATCCTATCGGTCAATTCTTCTGTGGTGTTTATAGGAGGTTTGATAGGAAAAGAACTTGCTCCCAACCCTAACCTAAGCACGCTACCTGTTGCCTGTATTATCATTGGTACGGCTGCAGCATCTGTTCCAGTTACCCTACTTATGAAAAAGTTAGGGAGGAGAATATCTTTCATCACGATCTTATCTTATTCTATAGTTGTTGCTCTTGGGGCTCTCTATTCCATTGTTTTACAATCATTCGTTGGGTTTTGTATCACAATCTTTTTATTTGGCGTGACCAGTGCCTGTGGCATGCAATTTCGATTTGCTGCGATGGAGAGTGTCTCAGAGGACCTTGTACCTAAAGCAGCTTCGAATGTATTGCTAGGTGGAATTGTGGCTGCTATCCTTGGTCCCGAGGTAGCACTGTTAGGTAAGGATCTTCTCGCTGTAGAGTACTCAGGATCATTTTTATTGCTTGCAGGATTGTTCTTTTTATGCCTCCTTGTGCTGCTACCTTTCAAAAATCCAATGCCTGAATCTTCCAAAACATCCTCAGGTCAGAGAACGCTTGGGGAGATAGCTAAGCAACCACTTTTTTGGGTGGCTATTTTAAGTGCTGCAGTCGGTTATGCTGTAATGTCATTCATCATGACCGCTACTCCTGTAAGCATGCATGTAATTGATGGTCATTCATTGCAAAGTACCAAGTGGGTGATACAAAGTCACATTCTGGCAATGTTCGTTCCATCCCTTTTTGCTGCATGGATTATTTCAAAGCTTGGAGTAAGCAGGATGATAATGGTCGGGTTGTTTGCCTATATTATATGCATTGGTGTTGCCTATTCATCCCATCACCTTAATAATTACTGGGTTTCCCTAATATTACTCGGCATTGGATGGAACTTCCTTTTTATTGGCGGCACTACCCTCCTACCACAAATCTATCGACCTTCAGAACGATTCAAGGTCCAGGCAATAAATGAATTCATTGTGTTTGGCACCCAGGCCATTGCATCCCTTTCTGCTGGCTGGATCATTTTTGTTGTCGGATGGGAAAGCTTATTACTTATAACACTTCCTATCATTGTTGTACAGCTCTTCATTATTGTAAAATGGGCACCAAAAAGAGCATTGGCAGTACAATGAAAGTGTTAATTTTACCCTTAAGCTAAAACTCACCCCAAGATGATGAAATTTAACCATCACCTGTTTCTTGCTGCTTTCCTTATCCTGCTAACCTTTCAAGGGATAGAAGCCCAGCCATATTATGAAGCAAAATCAGCAAATGAATTCTACGACATACCTGAAAACTTCAAAGGGCAGATTGATCGGGCAATTCCTGGGGAATTAGCAGCAATCCCAAAAAAAGAAAGAAAGCTACTGGTCTATTCGCAATATTTAAAACGGCGGGTGCACAGTTCTGTCCCATATGCTAACTATGCATTTTATCAGATGGGAGAAACCACGGGTGCCTATCAAACCTATTTCAGCAACGATACGGCAGTCTTTCAGGCAGAATATCTTGATCAGTTTGATGCATTGATGCTCAATAACACAGCCGGTGTGCTATTCAATGATCCTGAGACCAGGCAACACCTTCTTGATTTTGTTTACAGCGGAAAAGGGATCATTGGCATCCATGCGGGTGCCGGGGCTACCTTTGTTCAGTACCCGGTTTATGATCAGTTTCCGGAGTTTGGACAGATGATGGGCGGCTATGAGAATGGTGGGCACCCCTGGAAGACCTGGGAGTGGATCAATTTCAAAGTGGATGAGCCTGATCACCCGATTAACCAAGGCATTACTGTTTCATCTTTTGATATTAGCGATGAGATCTACCAGTACCTTAATGAGTATTCCAGAGACAGGGTTAGAATATTAATTTCTATCAACACGGATAAAACTGATATGGAAAACCGGTATATCTTGCCTGAAAGACGTCTGGACAATGATTTTCCTGTAAGTTGGATCAGAAGCTATGGCCGTGGTAGGGTTTTTAGCTCAGCACTTGGCCATCATCCCCATATCAATTGGGACATGAGGGTTCTTTCTCATTACTTCAGAGGAATACAATTTGCCCTGGGCGATCTGGAAGCCTCTACTACACCCACAGGTAGACTAAGCGCTTCAACCCAGGCCCAGGATGAAGCAAAACTACCGCTTGGGCTAGCAGCTTATACTTATAAGAACCAAAACTTTTTTGATGTCATCGATCATGCTGCTGAAATGGGAGTACTGAATGTAGGAGGGTTAAGTTTCCAAAAAGTAAGTCAGGAGATCAACAAAGATTTTGATCACAATCTTTCGAAGGAGGAGCTTCTAAAAATCAGAAAAAAGTTGTTGGATGCTGGTGTGCGACTTAAAACCTTTTACATCCATGACATACCAAATGACAAGGAAGAGTGTGAGAAAATCTTCCGGTTTGGGCAATTCATGGGTATTGAAACGTTTATATCAGAGCCCAAACCCAAGGCACTGGATCTGATCGAATCTTATTGCAAGAAATACAATATTAAACTGGCTATTCATAACCACGGACGAGATGTATCACCGGATTATTACGATCCAGCCAAATTGCTCAACCATATTAAAGACAGAAGTAAGCTAATAGGTGCTTGTGGTGACACTGGTTATTGGACCAGAAGCGGTTTCGACCCACTGGAATCCATCCAAACTCTAGGAGACCGCCTGATTACAATACAGCTACATGATTTAGATGCTTTGTCTCCAAAAGGTCATGATGTTCCCTGGGGAACCGGATCTAGTAAAATCGAAACTATATTAGAGCATCTTGCAAAGAACAAAGTTCATCCAACCCTTGTTGGTTTGGAGTACTCCTACAATTGGGACCAATCTGATGACGAGATTAGAAGAAGTGTAGAGGCTTTCAATGAAATCGTCATTAACATTGCCACCAGCCGTATTAACAATTAATTTCCAGTTCAGAAATGAAACAAATTATAAATAAACCACACCATCACCTCTTGATTTTACTGGCCTGGATATTTGCCTGTCAGGAATCTACCAGGGTAGAGCCATTAACAATCAAGCAAACACTGGAGCAGACTCAACAAAGAGAAGCGGAGATCATGGGAGAAACGACGCTGGAGGTGGAAGACGGCCTCTCACTCAAACTTTGGGCCTCTGACTCACTGACTCCCGACATCATCGCACTGGAGATGGATGACTATGGGAGAGCATTTCTGACACGGGCCATCAGACCCTACAACTCAGAGTTCGACATTCGCGGACACAGGGATTGGATGACCCCTTCTATTAGCTTTCAATCGGTTGAGGATCGAAGGGCTTTCTTACGAAGCACCTTTGCCCCGGAAAAGAGTAGCGAAAATGAGTGGCTGACAGATCTGAATGGTGACGGAAGCCACGACTGGCGTGACCTGGCTGTAGAAATGGACGAGATCTGGCAAATAGAGGATGAGAACCAGGATGGCTACGCAGATGTGGCGAAAAGAATTTACCAGCTCCCATCAGAAGAGGTTACTGATGTGGCGGGTGCCCTTGAAGTAACAAGAGATGCTGTTTTTATGGGGAGTGCGCCTGATATGTGGAGAATTACGGATACCAACGAAGATGGTGTTTTGGACAAGCAGGAATCACTTGGAACTGGGTTTATGACTCATATTGGCTTCGGTGGTCACGGAATGTCAGGGGCAATTATGGGCCCTGATGGTAAGCTCTACTGGGGTATAGGAGATATTGGGGCTAACCTTACAGCCAATGACGGATCGAAATACAAATTTCCTAATCGGGGAGTTATTGTAAGGGCCAATCCCGATGGGACCAACTTCGAAGTTTTCTCTGCAGGTCATCGAAACACACATGAGTTCGTATTTGATGAGTATGGTAATATGATCAGCTCAGATAATGATGGCGATCAACCCGGAGAAAGTGAAAGACTTGTACACATTGTAGAAGGTTATGACTCAGGATGGAGAATCAACTGGCAGTTTGGGAAATATACGGATCCAAAGAACAATGACTACCGGGTTTGGATGGATGAAAAATATTTTGTTCCTCGTTGGGAAGGTCAGGCAGCACATATCCTGCCTCCTATTCGAAATTATCACAACGGACCTACGGGAATGGTTTATAATCCCGGAACTGCGTTGGGCAAAAGATGGCAAAACAAGTATTTCCTGGTGGAATTCGTGGGACAGTCCAGCCGTTCTCCGATCTGGTCATTTAGCCTGAAGCCAAAAGGTGCGACTTTCGAGTTTGACTCTGAAGTGATGGCTGTAAAAGGCATCCTACCCACAGGGATATCATTCGGTCCTGACGGTGCATTATATGTTGCGGACTGGGTGAAAGGATGGGAACCCAAAAACTACGGGAGAATCTGGCGTCTGGATGTAACAGAAGATGCGGATGATCTTGCTGATCAAAGAAAAGAAACGTTACAGTTGATGTCACTTGATTATTCAAAGCAATCTGGCGATCAGCTACTCACCCTCCTACATTACCCTGACATGCGCATCAGGCAAAAAGCTCAATTTGAGTTGGCTAAACGAGACAAACCAGGTTCAATGGTATTGAAATCAGCCATTGAACAAAAAGAAAATCAGCTAGCCCGAATCCACGGTATTTGGGGCCTGGGACAGCTGGCAGCAACAGATCAGAAATATGCTGAGAGTCTGGCTCCACTTTTGGCTGACAGTGATTCGGAAATCGTTGCACAGGCAGCAAAAGTCATTGGGGATGTTTATTATCAGCCTGCTGAAGAAACGTTGATCAACTTACTCAATTCAGAGCATCCAAGAGTCCAGTTCTATGCTGCTCAGGCCTTGGGTCGTTTGAAATCAGAAAAGGCCATTGGTGGATTATTAACCATGATCGATCAAAATAATGATGAGGACCTGTACCTAAGACACGCAGCAGTATATGCCCTATATAGAATTGGCAATGCTGAACCAATCATTGCATTGGAAGACCATCCCAGCAAGGCCATGCGAACAGCTGCGGTGCTCGTGCTGAGAAGGTTAAGCAACGAAAACGTGGCTAAATTCCTTGACGATGAAGATGAATATATTGTCACAGAGGCTGCACGAGCCATCAACGATGATTTCTCAATTGAGGCTGCCCTACCTGCACTTGCTACTGTCCTGGAAGATGAAAGATTCACTTCCGAACCCCTCATTCGAAGAGCGATAAACGCTTCATTACGTGTGGGTGGAGAAGCTGAGATGAACAGGGTAATTGAGTTTGCCAAGCGTAAAAACGTGAGCAATGAACTTAGAGCTGAAGCTCTCGCCACTTTGGGCACATGGCCAGAACCGTCAGTGCTGGACCGAGTGGATGGTAGATATCGAGGTGAAGTAAAAAGGAGTGCTGAACCTGTCATACAGGCCATTTCGCCAGAAATCAGCTACTTCCTTTCTGACAAATCACCCGAAGTGATTGTTGCAGGATTGAAGGCAATCAGCAATCTGAGAATTTCAGCTCAGACTCAGGCTGTCCTGGCCCTACAAAATCACCCATCTCCTATAGTAAGATCTACTGTTTTAGAGGTCTTGAGTAACTTAAACTTCAACCAAATGGCAAGGGTGGTAGAAAAAGGCATGCAGGATAAAAATGCTGATGTAAGGACAACCGCCATTGGAATGTTAAGTCAACTGGAAATTTCTAAGGAAGAGTTACCAAATGTCGTGATGCCAATTTTCAAATCCGGAGAATTAAAAGAGCAGCAAGAAACAGTGCGTATTCTTGGTGAATTGGCTATTGAAAAGACCCAGCCTATCCTGGTAGATCTAATTGAACAGTTAAAAAATGCTCGCTTAGACCCAGGAATCGCCTTAGATTTGATAGAAACCGTAGAAGCCACTGGCTCACAGGAATTGATTACAGAGTTGGCACCATTTAAGTCCGATGAGAGCTCCATAGAGGCCTACAAGGAGACACTTGTGGGAGGTGATGCACGCTCAGGGGCTCGGTATTTCTACCGCAACGAAACCGGGCAGTGTGTACGGTGCCATTCCATGGAAGAAGGCACAGGCTCCAATGTGGGCCCTGTATTGGCAGATATTGGATCAAAGCTTACAAGAGAGCAACTTCTGGAAGCTTTGATAGATCCAAGTGCCCGACTTTCTCCAGGGTTCGGAAATGTGATGCTTACACTAGATGACGGGGCAAAAATCAGTGGAATTCTTTTAGAGGAAAGAAAGGATGAGCTTTTGCTAAATGCTGGCGAGCCTGAACCTTTGCATATTGCCTTATCGAGGGTAAAAAGCAGAGAAAATCTCCCTTCAGGTATGCCTCCAATGGGCACCATCATGTCGAAGAGAGAGATACGGGATGTGATTGAGTTCCTGGCCAACCAACAATAGTCTAGGAACCCTTTAGCTTAAAAGCGACATACCGGTCGCCGGACTTTGTACCTACTTTACCTCCGCCACCAGCGGCGATAACAATATACTGTTCGCCATTGATTTCGTAGGTGGAGGGAGTAGCATGACCGCCAAATGGTAGTTTAGTCTCCCAAATGATCTCACCTGTCTGCTTGTCAAAAGCCCTAAACATTTCATCCCTGGTAGCTCCAATAAAAACCAGGCCACTTTTCGTAACGATTGGTCCGCCCAGGTTTTGTGTGCCTGTTGGTGGCAGTCCGCGCTCTATCAGCTCAGGGTAGATACCCAAAGGAACCTGCCATAGTATTTCTCCCTTGTTTAGGTCAATGGCATTCAATGTGCCCCATGGCGGCTTTACACCAAAGTACCCGTCCTGATCTTCCAGAATATTCCACCCATCATGAACGTAACGCAGGTTATCCAATTCCTTGTCCACTTCTTCATCTGCATACTTTTCCTGATTGAACAGATAATCTACCAGTGCCTCTTTTTGCTCCTGCGTGATTTGAGGAAAAGCAGGCATTTGTCCTTTACCAGTGTTGAGTAAGGTCAGGACTTCTTCCTTTGAAATAGATATCTCTTTAAGAGAAGGAAAGGCACCTACCCCAGACAGATCTCCACCATGGCAAATACTGCAGTTATTCAGACGGTAAATGGATTTTCCACTCAAGACACCATTCTTTTCCGACTGAAGGGGCTTGAGCTTGATAAAAAAGGGCACTTCATTGGCATTGACATAGAGTATTCCCATTTCCGGATCAAAAGCAGGTCCTCCCCACTCTCCTCCACCGCGCGTTCCCGGAAATTGAACGGTTCCTTCCAGGCTTGGGGGTGTATAAACGGTTCCGTAATTGGCATCTTTGATATACTCCCGGATATATTGATTGGATGCCTCAGAGATATCTGTAATCTGACTTTCATCAAACACCTGCCTAACAAACGGTGGGGGTTTCACCGGAAAAGGTTGTGTAGGCCAGGCAGTTTCACCCAATAATCCAGACTGAGGCACAGGTCTTTCTTCAATGGGAAAAATGGGTTCACCGGTCTCCCGGTCAAAAATAAAAACCAAGCCTTGCTTGGTCACCTGCGCAACTGCATCTAAATTCTTTCCATCCTGATTGATGGTGACCAAGGTAGGTGGCGCCGGAAGATCATAATCCCACAGATCATGATGCGTGAGCTGGTAATGCCATATTCGCTCCCCTGTCCTGGCATCCAGAGCCAACAAGCAATTGGCAAAAAGATTCTCACCGGTGCGATAGCCCCCATAAAAGTCAAAGGCTGCTGAGCCCGTCGGCACATAAACAATCCCACGCTCTTCATCCAGACACATCCCGGTCCAGGAATTTACACCACCGACATCTTTGTAATTATCTTCCTCCCAGGTATCGTAACCAAACTCCCCTGGCTGCGGAATGGTGTGAAAAGTCCAGACAGTTTCTCCGGTCCGCACATCAAAGGCTCTGACAAACCCCGGAGCAGCACCATAGCTCTCCCCCAATGCTGTTCCCTGGATTAGGAGATCGTCGAAAATAATTCCGGGTGAGGTCACCCATACAGAAAGTGTAGCCGGATCACGCCCAAGCCCCTCTCGCAGATCTATTTTTCCCTCCTCACCAAATGACCTGACCAATGCCCCGGTCTCTGCATCAAGGCTATAAAGATCCGGACCCGCTCCGAGAATGATCCTTCGATCTTTGCCATCTTCCCAATAAACAACACCCCGATTTACCCCTCTGGAATTGCGTCCTTCAAATGGGTCAAACCTCCAGATTTCCTCACCTGTTGCCGCATCCAGAGCAATCAGTTTCAGTTGTGGCGAAGTAACATACATCTTCCCATTGACGATAATCGGATTGCATTGAATTGCAGATCTGTTGCCCTCACCGGCATCTCCTGTGGCAAATTCCCAGGCCATTTCTAATTGATCAACATTCCCGGCATGAATCTGATCCAGCTCAGAGTAAGCCGTGCTCCCCTGATCTCCCCGATAGACTTGCCAGACTTTAAATTCATTAGTCGATTTTTTACAGGAAAACAAAATAAAAGATATCCCCAAAAGGCAGGGAACTATACCTTTTCGGTGTAGGTTAAAAGGGTTGTGCATGTTGATTTATCAGTAAGAAAACGATAAATTAAACATTAATCCTTTTATCTTCAAAGCATGATAGAACTGAAGCGGATTGTAGCATCAAATAGGCAAACTGATTTTGATACCCAACATGCAGCACTTGCTACAGTGGTGAAAGTAGAAGGGTCTTCCTACCGAAGCCCGGGAGCTAAAATGTTTATCATGGACAATGGCCTCTGGGAAGGCTCCGTAAGTGGTGGATGCCTGGAGGGTGATGTACTTCGACAGGCCCGTGAAATCATGCAATCCGGTAAGGCTCGTACTATTACTTACGACACCAATGAGGACAACAACCATCAACTGGGTGTCAACCTGGGATGCAATGGGATCATTCACATATTTGTTGAGCCACTCAATAGAAGCAACCCAATTATTCCTGTTTTTGAAAAAGTAATTACGCAACAGAAGCGAACCATTCTGATCAAAAAATTAGATGAGTTTCCAACCTATTCATGGACAAAGATGGATGGAGAGATCCTGGATTCTACTTTTGACTATCACGAGCTCCCTGGGCTGAAAGCGCTAGAAGAAAAGATCCACAATCAGACCTCCGGTATTGTTGAGATCGATGGAGGTCAGGTCTTCTTCGAACATTTTGAACCTGCTATTGACCTGGTAGTAGTTGGTGGTGGTGGGGATGCACAACCAGTAGTCAGCCTGGCTAATCAGCTGGGATGGAATGTGCGGTTGACTGATGAATGTGCGGCGCATTTGTTTCCAAAGAATTTTCCTCAGGCGAAGGTGATCCAGTGTGACAGAAAATACATGGGTGAAAAGATACAAACAACCCCTTTCTCTGCTGTGGTGTTGATGACCCACAACCTGGACTATGACCGCGATGCACTTATACAGATTTTGGAAGGAGATGCCCCCTACATTGGTATCGTGGGTCCTAAAAAACGCTGGGAAAAGATGAAAGCTCAGCTGGAAGATCAGGGCATTACATTAAATGATAAAGATCTGAAAAGGATCCATGCTCCTGTCGGCCTGGATATTGGTGCTGATACCCGCGAAGAAATTGCCCTGGCCATCATAGCTGAGATAAAATCGTATTTTTCTAAAAGAAGTGGCAATCCACTTAAACAAAGAAAGGATAGTATTCATCACAAAGACCCTTCCACCGGAGAGGTACTCAAGTCATCTCATGCACTCTGATGGCTGAGAAATCTGCTATTATTATCCTCGCTGCGGGTAATTCATCCAGGTTAGGAAGTCCAAAACAATTGTTGGAAGTCCACGGCCAAAAGCTGCTTACGCATGTAGTCAGGCAAGCCTGCGACAGCAAAGCTGATGATGTGTATGTGGTTTTGGGATCTGGTGCAGATGTCTTATCTCAGCTAATCAAAAACTATAGGGTGGAAATCATTGTGAATGAAGACTGGGAGAATGGAATGGGGAGCTCACTTAAAGCAGGAATCGGGGAAATCCAAAAGCAAAGTGAATACGATGCTATAATTATCTCGGTCTGTGACCAGCCATTTCTAACCTCAGCTATTTTCAACCAGCTGTTAGATCAATCAGAAGATCAGGAAATCATTGCTTCAGCATACTCCAATGGCAGCTTTGGTCCTCCAACATTATTTAGAAAATCCCAGTTTACTCGATTGATGACTATCAAGGATGCTGTAGGTGCTAAATCTGTAATTAAAAACTACGATGGGGAGCTTGGGTTAATTCCGTTTGAAAAGGGAGACATTGATTTGGACACGAAGGAGGATTATTATACTTATCTCAATTCGTCTAAATAGACCCATTGGCATATATTTACAAGCACAAATTTGTATGCCCAATTTTCAATAAAAAGAACAATATCTACATGCGAACAAAATACATGCTTCCTCTTGTTGCAATACTCACATTTGCGACGCTTTCATCCTCCTTTGCTCAAAAGCAAAAACTCTTCAACGGTAAAGATCTCACTGGCTGGACCATCTACGGTACTGAAAAATGGTATGTTGAAGATGGTCTGTTAGTAGCAGAGAGTGGTCCGGATGGAGAATATGGCTACCTGGGAACTGATGGTAAATTCAAAGACTTTGTATTGACCCTGGAGTTTAAGCAGGAAAAAGATGGTAATAGCGGGTTGTTTTTCCATTCATCTATTGAAGGCACAAAGATAGCAGGCTGGCAGGCTGAGATTGCCCCTCCAAACCATGATACTGGTGGAATTTATGAGTCATACGGCCGTGGCTGGTTGATCAAACCAGATCCGGAAAAAGATAAGGCCTTGAAGTACGGTGAGTGGAATAAGATGAAACTCGAAGTGAAAGGTGACCAGGTCACTACATGGCTTAACGGACAGGAGATGATCACCCTGGAAGATGAAAAGATCGGTTCAGTAGACGGACAGATCGCCCTTCAGATCCACAGTGGTGGCGGGTTGAAGCTGTATTTTAAGAATATAGTGATCAAACCGATCAAGTAAGATTTGCAAACTCACTGCGCGGAAGTAACTTCCGCGCTAGTGTTAAAACTCATCTGAGCGGACGAGGGTAGGTTTCTCTTATGGATTCCGCATGTGATGAAGTCCAAATCTCTGAAACGGCATGCAAAACTTCATTCAAGATTATCGTAGATGACTTATCATATCCAGCTAAGTCATCTATTGTCAAATTTTCGTGCTGTCTTTTATACTTATCCGACTTGATCTCTCTTTCTTCGAGATCAATCTTTGAATATTGCGGGAAGATTTTTAATCTATAAGGCACTATGATATGATAGGTGGATGGTTGGGTGTTGTTTCCTTTAATTTCCCACATACCAGAGGTTTCACTTATTTTTCTCAATAAATAGGAATCAAATTTATCGTTGGTCGATTTCTCGATCAAACCAACATTCCCAACGTTTCCACCCTCATCAATAAGAATGTCCAGAGTCAGGGAATAGACAAAGTCACCGTCCGGATTAAAGAATTCTCTAAATTCTTTAAAAAAACCATCCCTAAGATACTCAGTCACATCACCATTATAAGCACTGAACTTAGCATCTAGTTTTTCTTGTCCACTTGCTGTGTAGTAGATACTTAAAATTAGAATCAATAGTATAATATGCTTTGCTGTCAAATCTTTATGGGTTTGCATGCTGTTCACAACCTTTCAGTAATATATAGTAACTTACGTTATTCGTAGTTTTTTTAAGCTAAAACATGAAAAAGAACATCGTCATTGCATTGCTTTCCATTCTATCAATTTTCCTGATAGTTCTTTCATACATTAAGGCTCATGAAGCTGATAAAAATGCGGCAGAAGCTCAACAACAGGCTGAAGAGGCCTTTAAACAAACAGCAATGGCAGAAGCACAAGCTGCTGAATCTACCCGGGCTATGGCAGAACTGGAAAAGGTGAGAGTGGAATTGGCAGCATGTAGGGGTGAGTAATAATACGCAATGCCCCGGAAATAATTTCCGCGCTAGTGAGGATGCCAGAGTGGGACTTCAGTAGAACCAGTTAAATACCTCACTATAGGGAGTGTGGAGGAGGTGTGGAGGAACATTGGAAGGAGACTAGACTGAAATTGGGAGTTAATATAAAACAGTGAATGCTTCTCACTGCACGGAAGTAACTTCCGCGCTAGTGAAAAGGAGGAAAATTGGAAGGAGACTAGACTGAAATTGGGAGTTAATATAAAACAGTGAATGCTACTCACTGCACGGAAGTAACTTCCGCGCTAGTGAAAATATCTTGAAACCCGAAGGGTTGAAATAGAAAGTATTACTTCTCGGCTTCCAATAAACCTTGCAACTTCAAATCCAGGTGATCCGGAAGCCTGCTATAAATCCTATCAGTAAAATATTGCCCGTAGCTTCTACATGCCCTGGCTATCTGAGTGATGAAAACTTCGAAATAGGCCGGATCCATGTTTTCCACCGCAAAATAATGCGCGTCCACATTATCTGAATTCAATATTTTGGCTAGTAAATCCTTTTCAAGATTTTGGATCGTATGTTCCTGCATCTGAAAATTGATGTCTCCATTGGCAATGTGCCAAAGCGTGTAGCAGGTGTAAATAGCCCCTTCAACCATGTCTTTTTCAATGTGCTTCAGGGTCGCCCCTCCTACTGCGTCCACATCCTGCGGGTCAGTATCAAATGGTGTTACCACCAGCTCATCCCTCCTCAGGTGAATAAAAGAGGGTGACTTCGTCAGCAAAATAGCTTTAAGCTTTTCATAGTCTGAATCCTCAAAAGGAACATGATCCAGCTTGGTCAGCGGTTTATCGGGCAAAATCTCAAAATCTCTAAAATTCCCCAGTATATCCCAATAAAAGTCCAGCTCGGCCTCATAACACAATCCTGTATTACATACTGGTGTAGTCACATGTGCACCGTACCCATCCAGCAAACCCTCGTGGTCGTAGGTTTCATATATATCAAGTAATACAGAGTCCTCAGTCAGGTATTGAAAGGCGAGTTTAGGTTCCGATTTACCTGCTTGTGTAGCGGCAATTAGAGTCAGTGTAAATACAAACATGGTGATGCTAAAGATCGCACCCAATAAACCTGTCATGCGGTTTCGACTCATTCCCAATCCGGATTTCCTATCCCTTCTGTCATCAATTCCACCATTTTGTCCCAATGCTTCTCATGCACTTCCCGGGGCAAGACACCTTCATCTTTGCAAATAGAAGCTGCCATACCTAACACCTCTCCCATCATGCCTGTGGTTCGCTGAACCCTTACCGTACCCAGCGCCACGTGCGTAACACTGATGTTTCGACCTGCCATGAAAAGGTTATTCACATTGCGGGAATAAAGACATCTGTAGGGTATTTGATAGGATTCAATCTCACGGATGTCTGCCCTGGATAAGAAAGGCTCTCCCTTAAATCCGTTTTTCCTGATTGGATAATGGAGGTCAACACCCCACGTAGTGTTGAAAGTAGCATCTTTGAATTCCCGTCCCTCGAGGATATCCTGCTCTTTGAGGATCACATCTCCCAGCAATCTGCGGGACTCTCTTTTCCCGCCTATGTAGGCCACCCAGGAAAGCTTTCGGTTGGTGAACTCATCTTTGTACGTGGCATTGTTCTTCAGATAATCCCAGTTTCCAAAAGTGACCCTCAAGGCATAATCCCGGATAAACTCTATCTCCGTGACCTGGTTACGCATTGCGCCCGTTTCCCAGTCCCAATCACCTTTGAATGTCTTGATGGCTGTCTCCTCGTCAAACTTCACTGCCCATGGACTGGTGCTGGGGAAAGGACTTGCATTTGCCGTCTCCATGGAATTCCATTGTACGGAGGTCCCCATGACCAATTCATCTGCTTTGGCAGGAGCCCGTGGCTCACCAGTTTCTTCCTTGGATTCTCTCCCCACTCTGAAATCGGCACCCGCCAGATACCCAATGGTACCATCTCCGGTACAGTCGGCGAACAGTTTCCCTCTGAATCTGGATTCTTTTCCGGTAACAATACTTTTTCCTATGACTGCGGTGATTTGATCGCCCTCTTTTTCAACCGCGATGGCATGGGTATTTAGAAACAAATCCAGGTTTTCCTCTGACTGTACCACCTCGAGTTTACGGTCATCATCATAGTTGCTTGCCGGACCTGCATTGTGCTCTTTCTTTTCCGGATTATTCTTGATGATCTCAAGTATCGCACGGCTTCTCTCCGTATCAGGATTTTGATTGGCCTCCCAGAGCGTCCAGTGACCAACAGCACCCAGCTCATCTACCAATGAGCCCAAATTCTGATAAGGATCCTGGTAAATCAAACCGGACAGTCCTACCCTGACCTCAGAGCTATTGTTACCTCCTAACACTGGCCTATTTTGGATCAGGGCAACTTTCAATCCCAGGCGTGCAGCACTGACTGCTGAACAAATGCCCGCAATACCCCCACCAACAACTACCAGGTCATACTCTCCCTCATCTTCCGGGATGTCCGGTAAACCAAGATGTTTGTTACGAAAAGCTGTTAATGACTCCAACTCATTGGGTGGAGTGAGTTTTTTGTCCTTGGTGAGTATGATGGCATCGCATCTGCCATTGAACCCCGTGAGATCGTGAAGTGATAGTGAGTTCTTTCCCTTTTTAAGTGAGACCTGTCCACCATATTGCCAATGCCAATCCGCACCCTCTGTTCCAAAAGTGGTCTCAAGTGTCTGGTTGTTGATTGACAGTTGAAATTTTCCTGGAGCACCTTCCACATTCCAGGGGGCTACCCAGTCTCTGGTTCGAACCCAAACTGCATACTTCCCTGCTGAAGAAACTTCAACCTCGGTAGTAGCATTGGCAACAGGCTCACCTAGCCCATGCGCCATCAGGTAGGCTGACTTCATCACATCCATCGACTGCTGGTCGATGACCCAACCTCCACGGTCTGAAAAACTTTCTGCTTCTATAAAAATGGTCGACTGACCGAACGCTGTAGTACTGGCTACTAAAAGTGCTATTAAGATATATACCCGCATCATATTTGGTTAAACTTCAAACCTACGGGATAACAAGCATTTGGAAAAGGTGAGGGTGAGAATTAGTGTCTCAAAAAGTAGAGCAAATTATGAACATTACACAAAAATCTCACTTTGGTTCTAGTTGGAAAGCTTGACCTGAGACTGAAAGACAAGCGTAGTTTAGACAAGCAATAACAAATATCAACAACACCCATCACCACAAGCAATACTTTTACGCTTAGCCTTCTCAAATGCCTCTCTCCCCTCTTTAAACGCATACCAGGCAATACCCAGGCTTCCTAGTGCATCCACATACGGAATTTTGAAGAGTTCATACAACAGGCTGCTAACCAACAAGATAAAAGAAAGATAAAAGCAGGTTTTGGTACAGTTGGCGTCTGAGATAATAGGCTGACTATTGAGCTCATGACCTACTTTGAGTTTGTATCTGTATAAGTAATACATTGTGATAATAGAAAGAATCGAGATGATCACGCCAACCCTGGTAGTCTCTGGTTCCGATGCATAATAGATCGACAGAATTGCGCCCACGACCAGTCCTGCCACCAGAAGGTAAAAGGCAGTCCCGGTAATCCTCAATGCTGTTACCTCAAACTGATCACGCTTCTCCACCGGATGCTTTTTCATCCTCAGGATCATATGCGCAATCCCGATCCCTGAAAGCACTTCCACAAAACTGTCTACCCCAAACCCAAATAGAGCCAGGGTTTCGTCGGATGTCCCAAAAAATGTGGACACTCCGCCTTCGATCAGATTATAAAAAATCGTTACCAGAGCCAGGTAATAAGCCAGATCCAGTTTAGACTTCGATGCCACAGTAGTCATGGTATTAAATTTAATATTTTTATAACAAAAACCGGTGAGAGAGTATGCAGGTCATTTCTCCATCATATTAAAATTCAATAAACCCCTGCCTTCTCAAACATCTGCTGCAAATCCTCCTCAATAGGTAAAGACTTCAGCGCTGGCACATTCGCTCCCCCAGGATTCCCAACCGGTACCTTCCCAACAAAAGACTTCACCCCTCCAAAGATTAACCGAGGTAGTTGCCCAAGCACCTCGTGTGCACTTTTGATCCTGAATCCAAACACCAACATCTGCCAATGCACGTGGGAATGTGCAAAAGGATATCGCTGCCCCAGGATATGTGCCCGCTCCAAATGCTTCCATGCCGCCAGATAACTTCCTTTGCCATACGCTTCCCTAAAGGCATTCAACTCAAATTCGTAATAGGGTTTTAATCCCACCGGTATTGTCGTATAAAACTTCATGTCAATCTATGTGTGAAACTCACCTCAACCTTAAACTATTCCCAATCACACTCACCGAACTCAGACTCATCGCAGCAGCTGCCAACATCGGGCTCAGCAGCACCCCAAAAAACGGAAACAACAACCCGGCAGCCACCGGAATACCCACCGTGTTGTATACCAGGGCAAAAAACAGGTTCTGCCTGATATTCCGCATCACATTTTTACTCAGCTGGAAAGCCTTCAAGATCCCTTTCAGATCTCCTTTCACCAGCGTGATACCTGCACTTTCTATCGCTACATCCGTTCCCGTACCCATGGCAATACCTACCTCACTCTGTGCCAGAGCAGGTGAATCATTGATCCCATCTCCGGCCATGGCAACCTTTTTCCCTTCGGACTGAAGCTGCTTCACTACTTTTTGCTTGTCTTCCGGCGACATGCCTGCCTGGAAGTCCAGATCCAGCTCTTTAGCTATGGCCTGTGCTGTATAGGCATTGTCACCTGTTAGCATCAGGACCTCTATTCCTCTGGATTTCAATTCACGAATGGCTTCATGGCTGGTCTTCTTTATCGGGTCACTAATTGTAAAGAAACCAACCACTTTCCCTTTGATGGCCACATATGAGACCGTCTTGCCTTTCTGTTGCGCTTCCCTGACGAGTTTACTCACCTTAATTGGAATCTCGGAGTTGACAGCCATTATCAGTTTATCATTTCCTATCGCTACGGACTTGCTTTCCACTTCCCCGACAACGCCCTTTCCTGTCTCAGATTGAAATTTATCAGGTTTCGATAGGGATAAACCATCTTCCTTTGCCCTCCTCACCGTCGCCTCGGCTAAGGGATGTTCACTTTGCTGGTTGAGTGATGCTACAATCTGAAGAATGTCCTTTTCAGTAAACTGCTCATCAGTACTTATCACTTTATCAACAGCTGGCTTTCCTTCAGTGATTGTTCCGGTCTTATCTACAACCAGGACATCGATCTTATTGAGGGTCTCCAATGCCTCTGCATTCTTAATGAGCACACCTTCTTTGGCTCCTTTTCCCACACCCACCATCACAGACATTGGCGTTGCAAGCCCAAGGGCACAAGGACAGGCGATGATCAGTACTGCAATCGCATTGACAAAAGCATACACATACCGTGGCTCTGGTCCAAATATGACCCAGGCGATAAAAGTGAATACAGAAATCACCACCACTATGGGTACAAAGTATCCCGATATTTTATCAGCCAGCCGCTGGATGGGTGCCCGGCTCCTGCTGGCACTGTTGACCATATCAATGATCTGGGATAAAAGTGTCTCTGCACCAACCCGCTCAGCTTTCATGACGAAAGACTGGTTGCCATTGATGGTACCGGAGCTCACCTTTTCTCCTACCGACTTCTCTACAGGGATGGGCTCACCCGTGATCATCGACTCATCGATCTGACCTGCTCCCTCTTCTATAAGACCATCCACAGGGATCTTGTCGCCCGGCTTTACCCGTAACAAGTCACCTCTCTGAATATCATCTATTGAAACAACCTCTTCTTCTCCATTTCGAATTCGTACAGCCTGATTTGGTGCCAACTTGAGCAACTCCTTCACTGCAGAATTGGTTTTACTGTGTGCACCTGCCTCCAATACCTGCCCGAGCAACACCAATGTCAGAATCACAGCTGCTGCCTCAAAATAGACATGTACAGTGCCTGCATCTGTCTTGAACTGATCAGGGAAAACTTCGGGAAACAACATGCCTACCGCACTGAAAAGCCAGGCTGCGGACGATCCGATTCCTATCAAGGTCCACATATTCAGATTCCAAGTGACGATAGATCGATATGCCCGCTCGAAAAACATCCAGGTGGCGTAGAATACTACAGGAATCGAAAGTCCAAACTGCACCCAGTTCCAGTATTTCATGGGCAAAACCTGGTATAGCGGGTTATCAGGGATCATCTCTGACATCGCAATCAGGAAGATGGGTAGCGTAAAGCACACAGCTATCCAGAATTTCTTCAATAGTGCTTTATAAGTCTTATTCTCAGCTGAGGTATCCACTTCTTTGGGTACCAGATCCATTCCACAAATGGGACAATCCCCTGGCTCATCTTTTACCACCTCAGGGTGCATTGGACAGGTATACTGGGTATTCCCTTTCATACTTTCCCGACTCACCTCCTCTACCAGATCCATACCACAGACCGGGCAGTCTCCCGGTTGGTCATAGGTCTTGTCACCCTCACATTGCATGGGGCAGTAAAAAACGCCAGTCCCCTTTCCTTTTACTGCTTTTTTGTGTGAATGATCATGGTGATGATGCTCATGACCTCCATCCTCATGAATGCCATAATGTCCCCCATCATTTTCCATGGCCTTTTGAAGTGTCTCGATGGAAACATGCTGATCCATCTCCAACACAGCATGATGCTGCTTCAGGTCGACGATAGCAGATTTAATTCCTTCCACATGCTTCAATGTTTGCTCTACATGATCCCTGCAACCATCACAGCTCATTCCGGTAATTGTATAGGTGTGCTTCATCTGATTTTGCTTTATTACAATACAAAGATCAGGAGTCTTTCTTGACGACATGTTACAGAATATTCCTGATATGTTACAGGATATTCAGATCAGCCACTTATTTCATTCAATCCTTTCCTACTTTGGTCTAATGAGCCCTTAAACTCACTGGGACTCATTCCCGTGATCTTCTTAAACTGTGCACTCAAATGGGCTACACTACTATATTTCAATTGAAAGGATATTTGAGACAAGGTCAATTCATCATAGATCATCAGCTCTTTCACACGTTCTATTTTCTGCTTGATGATATATTGTTCAAGGGTGATCCCCTCTACAGAAGAAAAAAGGGAACTCAGGTATTTATAATCATAATGTAAAGCATCCGCAATCAAGGAGGCCCATTTATACTGAGCCACATCTTGTGGATGATAAATCTGATCAATGACAAGCTGTTTGATCTGATCGATCAGGCGGCTTTTGCGATCATCAATTAGGGCAAAGCCAACAGTATTTAAATGAGCAGCCAGTTTTTCTCTAACTCCTCCATTGATGTCTTTACTGAGCTCTACCTCTCCAAGCTGGATTTGAGTGTAGCCAATACCCAACTCATCCAAAATCTGGCGAACCACCATGATGCATCGCGGACAAACCATGTTTTTGATATGAATTTTCCTGAGTTCCATTTTAATCTGGATTATGCATTAGAGTTTTGTAATGAAGGGCTAAAGTACAAGAAAATCAAGCACTTACGATCGGAAGCATCCGCCAACTGGCGGATGGTGACGAGAGAATATCATGCTAAGTGCTTGATTTTGAAGTAATTTAGTCATGTAATAGAAAGTCTAATGCATAACCCAGATTTAACCTACCTGATGCGATACCTTAATCCAAGGTATACATTCCTTCCGAAAATCGGTCCCCAAACGAGCGAACTATCAAAGTAAGAACTCAATGGCATTTCGCTGGATATGATTGGAGATTCCTGTCTGAAATTCAGAAGATTCTCAGCACCAACGTAGATCTCAAACACTTCATCACGCCAGTACTTGCTCACCTGCGCATTCATCAGGACAAAATCCGGTGAAGTCTCAGGAAGCCTGTATTCTGCAGGATTGGAAGATGTATTGGGTATTCGTTTACCGCCCTGCCAGTTGATGGTATAGTCAAACCTCCAGTGATCACGGGTCTCGTATCCGAGATTAGCGAATGCACGATGTGTTGAAACCAAAGGTTTTTTAAGCAACCTATCACCATAGGTAGTCTGAACATCAAACCAACGGTAAGCCATCCTTAGATCCAAACGTTTGATCAATTCATAATCCACCTGTGCCTGGAAGCTGTTGGAATATGAATCACCTGCCAGGTTGTAGAAACTAACACTTTGTGGACTTTCATCCAGGTCAACCACGATTTGGTTTTCGAAGTCAGTCCTGTAAAAATCAAAGGTCACACTCCCATCTTTGTAATCAAGGGTAAACTCATGGGTCAGGTTTAATCCATAATTCCATGCCACCTCAGCGTCTAATCCATATGGTTTGTTGGTGCCATCACCCTGTATATCAAACGACCGATTGGTTGCCATCAACCCCATGTTCTCTGCCAAAACATTGGCGGTTCGCTGACCCCTGCCTGCCGAACCTCTAAGTACTGTGTTCTCTGTTAAGAGATAGCGTAGATGTAGCCGTGGTGTGACAAAAGCTCCATACAAATTGTGATAGTCTCCCCGTAAACCAGCAATCACATCAAATCGCTCCGACCCCATGAAGGAATATTCGAAAAAACCACCGGGTACAACCTCTGTCCTGTCGTAATTCGCTTGATCAAACACCTCCAGGTAGTCATCGTATTGAAAACTGAGTCCGGTCTTATATTGATGGTTCGTTGACCCCATGATGCTTTGAAAAATAAAGTTTCCATAAAGCATACTGTGTGTAGCATCAAACGCTCTCAGACCAAAAAATGTCTCCTGATCATGGTAACTCCCAGAGATTTGTATCCCAAAGCTCTCGTAAGGCTTTTCGGGATTTACCTTGCCAATTTTACTCCAGGCTTCCAACCGGTTGGTGAGCATTTGCATTCCCCAAATGTTATTTGACCCCCTATCAGAAAGCTCAAAATCATTCTCACCACTGATATTATCGATGAAAGTACCTTTTACGCCAAACTGGAGGTGTAGGCCCTGGTCATTATACAGTTCCCATCGGTTGAGTCCAATAAACTGCTTGCTAAGCGGATTATCCAGAAAACCATCCTCATTCGTATCGTTTCTGATGGCATTGCTTTTACCATGGAGTAACAATGATGTACCCCATTTTTCACCGACATCAGCACTTAAATTGGCATTCAACTCAAGTCGGCCCATCTGGTTGACATAACTGTTTAGATATAGTCTATCCATGTTAGCCGGATTTCTCAGGTTTACATTGATCTGACCAGCAATACTCTCATATCCATTGACCACGGATCCGGTTCCTTTGTTGAGTTGGATGGCTTCGACCCAGGTACCTGGTGTATAAGTCATCCCCTGAATGGCTGACAATCCTCTCACATCAGGCATGTTTTCACGCATGATCTGTGTGTAGGGTCCTGCCAAACCAAGCATTTGAATCTCACGGGTACCAGTCACCGCATCAGTAAAAGAAACATCTACGCTCGGACTCGTCTCAAAACTCTCGGAGAGGTTGCAACAGGCTGCTTTGAGCAACTCCCGCTCACTAACGGTCTCTACCTTCTTTGCAGAGAGAAAATCAATGGTAGTGGTCTTCTGACGGTATTCTACCTCCACTGCTTCCAGTTGATTATCCTGTGATAGCTCTATTTGTAGAAAATCATCTGAGTTTACCGTGAGGGTGTCAGAAACGTAACCAATGAACCTCACAACCAATTGATTGGTTTTGGCATCGCGCTTCAACCTAAAGAATCCAGTTGTATCAGTGGTCACACCACTTGTAGTGCCTGACCAATATACGCTTGCACCGAATAGTTTTTCCTTTTGGCCATCAGGAAGCTTTCCTGTGACCGATCCTTCAATCCATTGCGTTTGGGAAAACGAAGAAAAGGAAATGAATAACAGTGCAACAAATAATATGCTGCTATTTAAAGACATGATCAGTGGGTTTCTACGCCGTCTCGATATGCACAGCAAAAAGGCAACTTATCGTAATTCTCCTTTTTAGCTTTTTCTTTCTCTGTGTCATGACCGTACTCGGCCACAGCTTTATGAAGATCTTCCTCCGTAGTCTTGTCAGTTTTATAAATGACTACAAGGTCCTTAGAATCTTTGTTCCACTCAGCAAATTTCACTCCTTTGATCAATGCTGCGTTTTCAATTCTGTCTTTGCACATTTCACAAACACCTGCTACCTTGAATGTAGCAGTGTCTATTTCCTGTATTTCCTGTGCGTGTGATTGAATGGAGAGTAGCGTGATGGCTACCACAATAAAATTTTGAATAGTTTTCATGATTAATGATTTAGCTTAAAATAAGAATTGCTGGAAGGGGTCTTCCGGATGATTGCTAAATCACTATCCGTAGAGGATCAGCTTACAATTGACAAGCCAAATAGGTCTGTTGTACGGTGGTGAAAGGTCACCTGACTGTGTAACTTCCTGGTTTGCCTGAACAATGAGTGGGTCTGAGAGATCATACAAGCCCTCACTTTCAATGACTTCAAGAGAAACTTCAAAGTGATTTGCTACAGGTATCTGGTCCTCAACAATTTCAAGCGCAACAGTTTCGTTGTCACAGCAACCAGTCATTTCTCCTGTTTCGCCACAACAACACTTATTTTCTTCACCATAAACCTCGATTCCTGCTAGCTCACCCAGACAATAGTGAAGATTGACTGAAAAGCCGGTAGCTATCAGGGAATAGAATACTATGAAGAATATGGAAGTAATTTTTCTCACCTCAGTCTCGTTAACGCAAAGTAAAGAAATAATGTTCTCATTCGGAGATCAAATCCTGAAAACAACCATTTGTAGTCATATTAGAAAGATAGTCCGGAGGTACCCCGGACTACATTAAAGCCTACTGAAAATCAGCAAATAATATCCTATTTAAAAAGCTCTTTTGGATCTACAATATCCACTTGTTTTACATTCATTGAATAACTCTCTACTTTCTTATCCAGCTTAAAGATCTCCTCACCCAGGCTTTCCCTCACCACATTGGAATATGACATCGGTGAAACCGCATTGGTGAGCAGACTTTGCTTCAATGGTTGCGCTTCGGCCTGATCAGTGATCATGGTAATGTACATATTATCTACCTGCAGGTATTTTGCAGCTGCATTATTCACATCCTCCAATGTAAGCTTAGAAATAGCATTGGTCATCTTGCTGATGTAATTGTCCATGCCATAAAACTTACTATCCATCAGGAAGCCCAGCTGTTTGCCAGGTGTCTGAACGAACAGGTTCATATAGCTCATTAAAAATTGTTTGGTAAGGTCAAATTCTTCTTTTGTTAATCCTTCATTTTTAACCCTTTCCACTTCATTCAATGCCATTCGCATAGCAAAATGAGCGTGACCAATTTTTATTCCCGCAAGCTCCGGATACTGACCTGTTAAGCTAATGGCAGTCTGTACAGGACGGATCCATATGGCAAAGTAGTTTTGGCTTCTTGGAAATCCTGTCAATGGTAATTGATTGCTTCCCCCTGCCTCATACCATTCTATATAGGTATAGTCACCATAGTTCATAGACCTTTCCTCTCTGATTAGCTTATAAAGCTTGGAATAAGACTTCCTATGCTCTCCGAGGTAACTATTTACAACAAGCATTGCGGGCCAGTCTGGCGAAGACCTGTCAATATCAATGGGATATCCGGTATAAATCGCTGTACCAAGATTGTTTGGCTTGGGAATGAGCTTCACTTCAATACCATCAGGCATATCTACCATGCCCAGTTTTGGCAACTCTGGCATTTCACCTGGCAGATTACTGATGTCAGATTTGATTTTATTGAGAAAATTTTGATCATATTTTCCAGCAATGCCTATCAGTACATTTTTACTTGTGAAAAACTTCTTATAATGCGCTACCACATCTTCACGGGTGATGGAAGACAATCCTGAAATTGTTCCTTCCTTCATGTGTTCATATCGTGTGCCTTCAAATAGCTGCTCTTCCAACGCCATCTTACTGAAATCCTCATCTGAGTTAGCTTTGATGATCTCTTTAACATATACTTCCAGGTTGGATTTAATTCGCTCAAAATCTGATTGGGCAAAAGATGGATTTAAAATCACACCCCTGAAAATCTCATAGAATTCTTCCAGAAAATCAGAATGAACAGCAAAGGTAAATGTGGTCATTTCCTTGTCGGTGAAAGCGCTATAGCTTGCTGCCATCGGATACAATAAATCATTGATCTCAGACTTGGTGTACTGATCACTTCCTGTCTCAGCAATAAGTGATGCCGTTAAGTTAGTCAGGCCTTCTTTGCCCACAGGATCACATATAGACCCATTTTTGAAAGCTATCTTGACAATGACCTTGGTGGAACTACTGGGTAGCTCAATGACATCCTGTGCAAATACAACTGATGATGTCAAAAAGGTTACTAAAAGGAATAATCGGTTCATATCTGCAGTGTATTATCTGTCAAAATTTAGTTCTTCAATCACTTCCACCTCCTCATCAGGTGAGATGGTAGCGACGGTTAATTTTTCATCTACCAAGTACCTGTTGGCCACCTCCATTATGATTTCTGGAGTTACTTTATCGTAGTTGGCGTACCCTGGATTTACATCAGCAGGGTTGCCGGTAAGCCAGGTAAACCATGAAAGTGAATTAGCAATGGCATCGGGGTTATCCAGTGTCATGGCATACCCATATTTCAGGTGACTCTTGGTTTGCGCCAGTGTTAGAGAATCCACAGGCTCAGTTTTGAGTTTGTTCAACACATCCATCACTTCGTTCTTCACTTTTGTGAGATCTTCCTTATTCACCAGAACTGCATCAACTGACCATAAACCGGGGTCTACGGTGTTGTATCCACCAGCGGATAGTTGTCTAACAATTCTTTCTTCCTCAACCAGCTTCTTATATATTGGTGATCGTTCCGAAAATGCAAGCGTGCCAATCACATCGAGTGCTGCCATATCAAGATTTTCAACCGAATACGCCACACCTTTATAATTCAAAGACAAAACAGGAGGGAAATTTTGTTCTTGTATGTGTGCATAGCGGGTTTCTGTCTGCTCTGGTTCCACAGGGATTTGTTGAGTATATGTTCCAGGTTCCCATTCGCCAAAGTATTCTTTGGCCAGCGTGTTGACTTTTTCCTGTGTCACATCTCCTACCACAATGATTGTGCAATATTCAGGTCTGTACCATCTGTCAAAAAATTGTAATGAATATTCATACTGATTAGGCATATCCACCACATCTTCCCAAAATCCTATGGTTGTATGCGAATAGGTATGATCCGTGAAAGCTGTATTGTACGTTTTTTCATACAACTTCATATATGGACTGGAAAAGTTTTTGGTATACTCTCCTTTCACGGCTCCTGCTTCAACTTTGAAATCAGCTTCGGAATAATTGAGATGCATAAATCGATCCGCTTCCAGCTCAAACATCTTGTCAAGCATTTCGGCATTCCCTGTCATGTGGTATACCGTTCTATCAAACCAGGTGTTGGCGTTGGCTGCAGCACCAATGGACTTAAGTACCTCACCATATTTGTCCTTCGGATATTTGTCGGTACCTCTAAACATCATATGTTCGAAGAAGTGAGCAAAACCCGTTTTACCTTCTTCAATTTCATTTCTGGACCCAACCCTCACCACGATATAGAATGCAGCGATTCCGGGACTATTGAAAGGGACGGTGACTACATTGAGACCATTATCCAACCTTGTTTGCTGTATAGGATAAGGGAATACGCCCTCCTCCTTCGGTTCCTCCTTACCGCCACAGGCAATAAGTAATCCGAGTAATAAAACTATGAGTATCCTATTCATATCCAATTAGTATTTGAAAACCTTAAAGCTAATGAATGAGTTAGCTTATCAAAATCAAATTCTTTTGAATGGCACTTCATTGATTTAAGTGGGCTAAAAGTGCCATGATACATCAGGATCAAAAATATTTTTCAATTTGTTATGCATGCATAACATTTTTCTTTACCTTTGATTTAGTATGCATGCATAACATATTTGAGTTTTGACCATCATGGAAGCAGTAGCAAATAAAACTTCAATAAAAGGCGGTGAATTCATCATTAAGGAGACCAAGGCAGAGGAGATTTTTATCCCTGAAGAGTTTTCTGAAGAACAAAAGATGATGGCTGCAGCGGCCCAGGATTTCCTCGACAAAGAGATCTTTCCTCATGTAGATAGAATAGACGGAATGGAAGAAGGGCTCATGTCTTCCATCATGACCAAAGCAGGTGAGCTGGGATTGCTTGGCGTTTCAGTTCCCGAAGAGTACAGTGGACTTGGAATGAGTTTCAATACCAGTATGTTGATGGCCGATATCATTGCTTCCTCTGGATCTTTTTCTACTGCTTATGGTGCGCACACTGGAATTGGCACTCTGCCAATTCTATTTTATGGCACAGAGGAACAAAAACAAAAATATTTGCCCAAGTTGGCAACAGGTGAATGGAAAGTATGCTACTGTCTTACTGAGCCCGATGCTGGTTCGGATGCAAACTCAGGCAAGACTAAGGCCACGCTTACCAAAGATGGCAAGCACTACTTGATCAATGGTCAGAAAATGTGGATCTCGAATGCGGGATTCGCCGACCTTTTTATCGTCTTTGCGAAGGTGGAAGACGATAAGAACTTAACCGCCTTTCTGGTGGAAAAATCATTTGGTGGAATTACCATGAATGATGAGGAGAGAAAACTTGGAATCAAGGGGTCCTCTACCCGTCAGGTATTCTTCAATGATTGTAAAGTCCCGGTTGAAAATATGCTTTCAGAGCGGGAAAACGGATTCAAAATCGCAGTGAATGTATTGAATGCCGGCCGTATCAAACTTGGAGCGGGTGTCATCAATGGCTGTAAACATGTTGCCACCCTGGCAACCAACTATGCCAATGAGCGAAAGCAGTTTGGCGTATCTATTTCCAGCTTTGGGGCTATTCAGCAAAAACTGGCTTCCATGGCTGTAAAAACTTTTGGAATTGAGTCTGCTGCCTATCGGGCCGGTCAAAATATCGATGATTTTACTCAGCAACTGATAGAGGAAGGTTTGGATACCAATGAAGCTAAATTGAAAAGTCTCGAACAATTTGCAGTAGAATGTGCGATCATAAAAATCCATGGATCTGAAGCCCTTGACTTTGCAGTGGATGAAGGTGTGCAAATCTACGGTGGTATGGGTTTCTCCGAAGAAGCTCCGATGGCTCGCGCCTACCGGGATGCCAGGATCACACGAATTTATGAGGGCACCAACGAGATCAACCGCATGCTTCTAGTGGGAATGATCTTCAAAAAAGCAATGAAAGGTGAGATGGATTTCTTCACCCCAGCTCAGGAGGTTGCTAAAGAGTTGACATCTGTACCATCATTGGCATCAGTGGACAAATCTGTTGCCCTGGCCAGTGAAAAGGATACGCTAAAAAATCTTAAAAAGGCTTTATTAATGACTGCAGGAAAGGCGGCGGAAGTCTTCGGTCCCAAGCTGAATGATGAGCAGGAACTCCTAATGCACATCGCCGACATGGTCATTGAAATTTATGTGGCAGAATCTGTGTTATTACGTACAGAGAAATTAATGAAATTATATGGAGAGGATGGAAGCAGACTGTATCAGAACCTTGGTCGGATTTATTTATATGAAGCCGTTCGAAAGATTAAAAACCATGGCGATGAGGCAGTCTCTTCTTTTACTACAGGAGATGAGCTAAAAGTAATGCTGATGGGACTGAAACGTTTCACCAAGTCAGACCCAATCAACACCACATTGCTTAGGAGGGACATCGCTGAACAGATGATCCGGGCTAACAAATTCCCATATTCCCTGTATCAATAGGGTATTATTATCAGAATATTTGAACTAAAGCCGGCTTTGTCGGCTTTTTTTATAATAAAAGGACAAACGGTTTTCTTTAAGGAAAGTATCAGATAATTTTATGAAAGTTATTTCTGGTCTTGAGGGTATGGAGCATTTCAAAAAACTAACAACTAAAGAGAAGGCATTACAGCTGAATCTTGACGATAAAATCTACGGTACCATTGCTGAAATTGGTGGAGGCCAGGAAGTCGCTGATCACTTTTTTAAAGCAGGTGCTGCATCCGGCACTATCGCTAAAACCATGTCTGCTTATGACATGACTTTTAGTGATGCTATTTATGGGAAATGCGACCGCTACGTTTGTGAGGAGAAATTGATGAAGATGCTCAACAGGGAGTACTCTCTTTTGTCGCAACGGCTTACTCACAGAGCCAAGAGATCGCATTTCTTTGCTTTTTCCAATACCGTAGAAGTTCTCAATTATAAGAAAACCAATGAGGGTCATGGCTGGATAGGGCTTCGCTTTCAGAAGCACTCAAACTCCGAACCAAACGACTGTATTATCCACGTGATGCTCCGGGACACGGATATGCTTTGGCAGCAGCAGGTTCTTGGGATTGTAGGTGTGAACCTCATTCATGCCTGTTTCTCGTACAGCGAACCTGAAGACATCATCAATTCACTGGCTGACAACCTTCATAAGGGTCGTTTGGAAATTGATTTTTTTAAGATAGAAGGTCCAGATTTTCATCATGTGGACAACCGATTAATGAGCCTCAAACTGGTCAAAAACGGATTGACACATGCTACCATGTTTGACCCCAAGGGGAATGTATTGCAACCCTCGGCTGCCCTATACAAAAAGAATATTTTTGTTCTTCGAGGTCGATTCAAACCTGTCACCCACGTCAACGTGGATATGATGCTCACAGGAATGCGAGCCTACCGGCATGAAGAGGATGTTGAGATCAGCAAGATTCAGCCTATTTGCGAGCTTACCCTAAATGACCTCACCCTGGAAGGTCAGATAGATGAAAATGACTTTCTGGATCGGGTAGATCTGCTTTGTTCACTTGGTCAGAATGTGATGATATCAAATTACCAGGAGCATTATAAGCTGGCGGCTTATCTTTCGCAGTTTACCAGGCGTAAAAAAATCGGAATTGTCCTCGGATATTTTAACCTCGTACGGATCTTCGATGAAAAATATTATGAGACCCTCAATGGAGGGATACTTGAGGCATTCAGTAGGTTGTTTGGCAGCAATGTGAAATTGTATGTCTACCCTACCCTTCAGGCTGGATCCGACAAATTGCTTACTTCCCAGTCATTTACCCCTCCTCCCCATCTGCAGAAATTATTCAGCTACTTCCAGGACAACAAACAGATTGCCGACCTGAAAGGAGCCAAAGCTGAGTACATGCATATCATTTCCGATAATGTCCTTAAGATGATCCAGAATGGTGAACAAGGATGGGAAGAATTTGTTCCACGCAAAGTATCAGACGCCATCAAGAAAAATCACCTCTTCAATCTGCCGTATGAGTTGCAGGTAGATGAGGAAGATTTGTAACAATCTCCTGGAATTATTCCTTAGATTCCCTTTTGCTATATTTGAGCGTTTAATCATCAACCAATGGCAACAAACAGGGGATCATTTTCTAGTAAAGCGGGCTTTATTCTGGCAGCTGCTGGTTCAGCAGTAGGCCTCGGTAACATTTGGAAATTCCCTTTTGAGGTTGCCAATGGTGGCGGTGCTGCTTTTGTGATCATGTATCTGATCTTTTGTTTCCTGTTGTGCTTTCCGGTGATGGTCACTGAAATAGCCATCGGCAGGAAGACGCAAAAAAACCCAGTAGGCGCATTTATTGCCCTGGGATTTCCGAAGTGGAGCTTTCTTGGAAAAATAGGTATTCTGGCTGGTATACTGATCCTTTCATTTTACAACGTAGTGGCCGGATGGGCGTTTGGGTACTTTATCCAAATCAGCTTTGGAAATTTCGAAATAGGTGGACAGTTTAATGAATACATCAACAATATAGGCCGTGTGGGAATTTACGGCATCTGCTTTATGATAGCCACAGCATTTGTCGTAAGCAAAGGCATTTCAGATGGTGTGGAAAGAGCTTCTAAAATCCTGATGCCAACACTCGTAGGGATTATTGTTTTACTGGTTATTTATTCCCTCTCACTGCCTCATGCATTCGAAGGAATCTCATACTACCTGGTGCCACAGTTTTCAGAGATCAACTTTTCTGTGATTTACAATGCGCTTGGGCAGGCATTCTTTTCATTATCTCTGGGCATGGGAGCGCTTATTACCTATGGGAGTTATGTGTCCAAGCAAGACAATATTATATCTTCAGCAGCAATGATCACCGCGGCTGATGCAGGCATTGCATTCCTGGCTGGTTTGATGATGTTTCCATTTGCCGCTTACATCAGTAGTGGAGCTGTAGAGACTGTACAGGGAGGTCCGGGGCTGATTTTCACTGTTCTGCCCGGAGCATTTGAGTCCATTGGTCCCATTCTCGGACGTATTGTAGGAGGACTGTTTTTCCTCTTGCTCTCGTTTGCAGCGCTCACCTCAACCATCTCGCTACTTGAGGTGCCCGTCACGTACGCAGTAGACGAACTAAACATTCGAAGAAGTCATGCCGTGTGGGTGATCGCCCTGTTTATCTTCATGATGGGTGTGCCTTCTCTTATCTCAAATGGTGATTCAAATTTCTTCACCAATTTTGTGACATACTTTGGCGCTGATAAAGCCACCAACTTCCTGGATTTTGTCCAGCATATAGGAAGTGATACCCTGCTTCCGCTTGGCGGCTTCCTGATGACAGTATTTGCAGCCTATGTCTGGAAAAAACATAACCTCAATAAAGAAATTGAAGAAGGATATCCGGCCTTCAAGGGCACCCTGGTTGAGAAATATATTGATTTTGCGGTGAGCTATCTTTGCCCTGCCATTCTGGGAATCATCTTTATCCTGACAGTACTTAGTAGATTCTTCGGTGTAGAGATATTCTAGGGTTTTATTCCTTGATGAATGATCCGGGATCCTTCCCATCAAAATAGATGATGTATTCTCCTTTCCAAAGCCTTCTCACATCTACCTGAGTGCCTACACCTTCAAGCACCATTTTATCTTCAGGATCATAGATCTTATAGGAAGTATTTCGGGAAAACTTAATCATATGGTTGGTACTCTTTGGATGAAAAGTGACCGGTTCAGGGTAGAAATGATAGTCAAGCTCTCGTGAATACAGGTATTTGTTATCGGGAAAAATGTATTTAATCCGATACTTATTGGCACCTTCTTCAAGATTGGGAGTATATTCATACTCAGTGCCAGCGTAAACTCCTTCTGCATCGATGGCTTCAACCTCATCCCAAATCCCACCTTCATATCGCTCCACCACATACCTGGCTCCGGACTTATCCCCCACTGCTTTCCAGCGGAGTAAGGAATCGGTCAGAATGATATCCTTGAAGTTGAACGTGCTATGGAAAAAGATAGCATCCGGGTTTAAAATGATTGGGTCGCAGCTGTCTTTATGAATGATCTTGATGGTAACTGGGGTATAAAGATCTACATGACTAAAGTCCAGGGAGATGGCACTTAGCCTGGGGTTAAACTCTTTCTTACTCCCATTGATGTAGAGTTCTTTTATACAAAACTGAGCTTCTGTTGGATCATATGGATTCTGTATGAAAAGGACCTTGCCCTGGTAGACCCCCGTAAAGTAAGTTTCCCCAGCAAGTGTCTGTTCATCGAAAGGCAGTAATCGCAGTATAATGAGAAGCAGCAACACAATTATTCTCTCATTGTTTGTTTAAAGTTAATCATATTCAGAATTAATGAACTATCTGTTATGATTTAGCTCATTGCGTTTACATTAATCCTTAAATACTTTTAATAATAGCATTTTTTATCTAACTTTTAAATGTAACAACATTAGAACTCATGCCTCCGTTTAGAATACCCTATTTCATCATAATAATTTTGGTTTTATTCACTTCCTGTTCAGATAGAAAGACAACGAAAGAGAGGGATGCTGAAACAGTAGAAGGGTCATGGAATTTGATCAAGTATGTGGATTATGACCAGGATAAACAATGGAAATCTCATGGTGATTCCATCATGTACCAAAAACACATCACTCCTAATTCTTTTGTCTGGCTCAATTTTGACAAAAAGAATGAAAGATTAATCGGGATGGGTGGGGGCACCTATGAATTTTCAGGCAATCAATACACAGAGTACATTGCTTTTTTTTACCCCCCTATCGAAAGTCTGATCGGACAACCTATTCCTTTTGATGTGGAGTTTAAAGATGGTCAATGGTTTCATACCGGTTATTTCGTGGATGAGATCACTGATATGGAATCTGGTGAAATCACAGCTCGCGATACGATGAAAATTGAGGAGATTTGGGAAAGAACCAAAGAGCCGATAAATAAAAACACCGGGCTTGTTGGTACATGGCAGCTACATTCCTACAAAGAGACTTTAGGTGAACCGTATATTGAGTATCCTGACTTCATAGGATCTTTGAAGTTACTCACTCCAACACATTTTACCTGGATAAAGTACGATCGGCATGGAGATGAGGTATATGCTGCCGGCTCTGGCACATATACCTATGGTGAAGAATATACGGAAGAGATTCATATGATCTATCCGGAAAATACAGGACAAATAGGAAAGTCATTAGATTTCACTTACAATTTTGACAATAATCAATGGTATCATTATGGTTATGTACCTAGCATCAGAATTGAATCGGGAATTATCGTAAAAGACTCCGCCCTGATTGATGAATACTGGGAGCCATTCAAAAACTCCGATGTTAAAGATCTATTGCTGTAAATCACTTGTCAGAGGTTAAAAAAATCTATTAAATACCAAGTATAGGTAGAAAAGCGACAAGAGACATTCGGAATAGACATGAGTAATACTATGTATTTCATTGTCTTGTCTATGGGAAGTGCTACTTATTTCCCTAGAATGTGTCTGGAAATTACCAGGCGCTGGATTTCTGAGGTACCCTCACCTATTTGTAGCAACCTTTGATCACGATAGAATCGTTCTACATCGTATTCACTCATCAACCCATAACCACCATGGATCTGGACAGCTTCATCAGCCACTTCTTTGGCAATTTCTGAACAGTACAGCTTAGCCATGGCAGCTTCCTTACCAAATGGTCTTTTCTTTTGTTTCAACCAGCAGGCCTTGTACAGAAGATTCCTGGCCAATTCAATTTTCATGGCCATGTCTGCGAGCTTAAAAGAGATCGCCTGGAATTTTGATATTTGCCTTCCAAACTGCTTTCGTTCCTGCGCATATCTCAAGGCCAATTCATAGGCACCCTGAGCACATCCAAGCCCCATCGCTGCTATGGAGAGTCTCCCGCTGTCCAGGGTAGAAAGCATGATTTTGGAGCCTTGTCCCCGTTTACCAAGTATATTCTTTCGGGGTACGTGGCAGTTGTCGAAAAAGAGTTGCGAAGTGTTAGACGCTCGCCACATCAGCTTACCATGCATGGTCTGAGTGGTAAAACCTGGTGTTTCTTTATCCATAAGGATCACCGAAATTTCTTTTCTGCCATCTTTGTGAATATCGCTGATAAATTGGATTGTCGCCCCTCCCGTAATTGGTGTATCTCCATTCGTGATGAATATCTTTGATCCGTTGATAACCCAGTCGTGCTTTTCCAACTTCCCAAAGGTCTGGCTTGCCCTGCTATCCGATCCTGCTTCCGACTCCGTGAGACCAAATGCCCAAAGCTTCTTACCTTCACAAAGCTCAGGCAGGTATTTTTCTTTTTGTTCTTTTGATCCAAACTTATGGATTGGGCCAATACCCAGACTATTATGAGCCGCCACAGTAGCTGCCTGTGAGCCATCGATCCTGGCAATTTCCTCCACAGCGATGATATATGATAAGATATCCATGCCATGCCCCCCGTATTTTGTAGGAACAATCATGCCAAATATCCCCAGTTCCCCCATTTGGCGGGTGAGTTCAACAGAAAACTCCTCTTTCTGATCAAGCTTTTGTGCCTGAGGTTTGATCACCTGCTCAGCAAAATCTCTCACCGAGCTGCGTATCAAATCATGATCCTGATTACAAAATATATCCATCTCCTACACTAGGGTTTTAAAACACTTTGAATGACCGTTTTTGGGACATATAATTTCTTTAAAAGGAAAGCACTGGCAAGCATTTTTCCCTGTGGATCCAATCGCCCTGACCGGGTACCACCACCATCCAATGCTTCCTGTAAAACAAAATTCAACGCCAGTAAATTCTCCAGGTCATAGCGCAGTATTTCACCTGCACAGATATCTGAAAACCATTTCTTCAATAGCTCAGGGGTCAAATACTGATGAATGTACAAATAGACTTCCCTGTTTCTGGCCAACACACCAAGGTTGATGCTATTTCCTTTGTCACCAGATCTTGCAAGGCAAATATTTGCCAGAGAGACCTCTTCCCCACTTGTGAGCACCTGGACAACTTCCTTAATTGGTTCTACTTTTGGGGCTGAAGTGGAAGATGCTTTGCCTTTAAACTTTTCAGGATGAAATGAAAGCACACTGGTTGCTTTACCCTTTTCACTGACCTCCCACAGACTCAGCTCCAGGTCTTGCTTATTGGCCAGGGTGGGCCAGTAAGCCATTACTTCCTGAATTCTCGGACGGCTGCCATAGGCTGCCACACCTTGAGGTCCCGATAAAATGAGCCCGGCTATTTCCTTACTGAATTTTATTAGTTTTTCCTGATCCTGGTCAAAGGCGGTAAATTGTAGCAGAATTTCCTTGGAATCCGGTTGTTTCATCGATTGGCCTAATGCATCCGAACCGATAAAACTCGTATTGGTCTTATCAAATTCAGGTAATCGGTTCCACAGTATGTCTTTCAAGACTTCAGCTTTTTGATGTGCTTCTGCTCCTCCAACCACCACCTGGCCGGTGGATTTATATCCATCATGATAAGCCATGGAAACCTTCCATGTTTCAGGAGCTGGCTTGCCTCTCACACCTTTTACCATTACCTGGTCCATGGCTATACCTGTAACTTCAAGTGTGGTTAGGTCGGCTATCACATCAGGCCCCATATAATTTTTCGGATCTGCAATCTCATAGACCAGCTGCTCCTTCACAGTCCATTCGTTGATGAGCCCACCTGTACCAGGTGCTTTAGTAACTATAAAATATCCATCCTCAAACATCTCAATGATTGGGTATCCCATATGGGACCAATCCTTTATGGCTTTCCAATCCGTAAAATTCCCACCGGTAACCTGCGTCCCACACTCTATTAAATGACCAGCTACCATGGCAGAAGCCATAAGGTCCCATTGGTCTGGCGACCAGCCCATCGAATGTCTTATCGGCCCCATAGCCAGGGCGCTATCTGAGGCCCTGCCACATATCACGATGTCAGCACCTCTTTCCAGTGCTTTGACTATTCCTTCCGCACTGGTATAGGCATTCGCAGTCCGCAACCTGCCAGACATTTCCTCAAATCCTTCACCTGTCTCCAGGTTGCTAAAAGTATTGCCGGATTGGCGAAGTTCCGGCACCCTGGTGATGATGTTATCCCCTGTGACCGCTATTACCTTCTTCTTAAATCCATGTTTTGTTAATAGTGCCTGGAGTGCCTTGGCACAAGCTACCGGATTGTTTCCTCCGGCATTGGTAATGATCCTTGGAAAATGCGATTTCAACGATTCCAGGGAAAGCTGAACATGCTCAATAAAATCAGGAACATAGCCAAGTTCCTTATCCCTGGCTTGCTGCTTAGCCAGAATACTCATAGAAACCTCAGCCAGATAATCTGCTGTGAGGTAATCCAGGCGGCTCATCCTGACTTGCCGCTCCATAGCCAGGGGTTCGTCACCCCAAAAGCCACTGCTGTTGCCTATTCTTACTTTTTTCATCTCAGTTATTCCAAATGGGTTTCTTTTTAGCTAAAAATGAGCGCATGCCCTCCTGAGCTTCATGGGTACTACGCACTTCAGCAATCAGTTGGGCCGTTTTTCCAGTGGCTTCATCCAAAGTCCACTGGTTAGACACCATCAATACGAGCTGTTTACATTGAGATATCGCTTCAGGTCCTGCCTCAAAAACAAGCTTAGCAATAGCATCGACCTTTTCATCTATTTCAACTTCAGCAATAGCTGAGTCAATCAACCCTACTTCCATGGCCTCATCTTCCGAAAACACCTTACCAGTCAGCATGAGCTGCTTCGCATACCTTTCTCCAATACGCCTAATGGCATAAGGTGATATCACCGCTGGTATAAGCCCTAACCTCACTTCACTGAAGGAAAACTTTGTGTGAGACAATGCATAAGCAAAATCACAACAGGAAACCAGCCCGATGCCTCCCCCAATCGCAGCTCCATGCACAATAGCTATTGTAGGTTTTGAAAAAGAATAGAGCGTTTGCAGCATTTTGGCAAGCTGAAGACTCTCATCATGGTTCTGCTGATAGGAATAGTCTACAGCTTTTTGCATCCAATTAAGGTCAGCACCCGCACAAAAGACGGGACCTTTTCCTCTTAAGATCAACAACCTCACCTTTGAATCAACATTCAGATCATCCAGCGCCTCCTGAATCGCTGAGATCATTTCTTCATTGAAGGCATTGCGCACATTTTCTCTATTAAGCCAAAGCGTGGCAACTCCTTCATTCTTTTCTATGATAACTGACTGATCCATTTGCTACATTCTGAAAACACCAAATACCGTTTCGGGGATGGGCTTATGTAATGAAATTTCCAGTGATCTGGCTAAAACATCCCGGGTGTCTGCCGGATCAATGATACCATCGTCCCAAATGCGGGCAGTACTGAAATAGGCACTACCTTCAGCTTCATACTTTTGTAAAATATCGTCCTCCAGTTTCTTCAGCTCCTTTTGATTTGGCTTCTTACCACTTCTGGCCATTTGATCCTCTTTTATAGTCAAAAGTACATTTGCTGCCTGCTGCCCACCCATCACAGAGGTTTTTGCATTTGGCCATAAGAAGAGAAAATTGGGATCATACGCCCGTCCCGACATGGCATAGTTACCAGCACCAAACGACCCCCCAACTACCACAGTGATCTTTGGCACCTGGGCATTCGCTACCGCATGGATCATCTTAGCTCCATCCTTGGCCAGCCCTCCCTGTTCGTACCTTTTACCCACCATAAAACCAGTGATATTTTGTAGGAAGATGATCGGGATCTTGCGAGAAGCACATAATGTCACAAAATGCGCACCCTTCAGGGCAGACTCAGAAAAAAGGATCCCATTATTAGCAATAATACCTACAGATATCCCTTTGATTTTGGCAAATCCTGTGAGAAGCGTCTTGCCATACCTTGCTTTAAACTCCTGAAACCTGCTTTCATCCACAATTCTGCCAATGACCTGTTTCAAATCATAGGGCATCCTGAGATCCTGTGGAATAAATCCATAAATCTCCTTCGGGTCATATAAAGGTGGTTTAAATCCTTTCTCCCTATCAGAATAATCCTTTTGCTTCAAATGATCAAAGATGTCTCTACAGATCTCAATCGCATGCTGGTCATTGTCGGCCAGGTGATCAGCAACCCCGCTGATCTTGGTATGCATTTCTGCTCCACCAAGCTCCTCCGCACTTACTTCTTCTCCAGTGGCAGCTTTCACAAGTGGTGGTCCACCAATAAAAACAGTCCCTTGCTGTTTCACCATGATCACTTCATCACTCATAGCTGGTACATATGCACCTCCTGCGGTACAGCTACCCATCACAACAGCTATCTGTGGAATTTTTAAGGCGGAAAGTCTTGATTGATAGTAAAAGAACCGACCAAAGTGAAAGCGATCGGCAAACACATCTGCCTGATCAGGGAGAAAAACCCCACCGGAGTCAACCAGGTAAATACAGGGTAATTCGTTTTGGAGTGCGATCTCCAGTGCCCGAATGTGCTTCTTGATGCTTTGAGCAATGTAAGTGCCACCTTTTACACTAGAGTCATTAGCAATAATCACAGCATCGATGCCTCTGATCTTTCCAATTCCTGTAATAAGACCAGCAGAAGGAAATTCATTGTTTTTGATATCCCAGGCAGCAAGTGTTGATAGTTCTAAAAAAGTACCATCATCTACCAGCTTATTGACTCTTTCACGAACATGCAATCTTTTGGTCCTGCCATTTTTTGCATTAGGCTTTGTCTCTCTTACAAGGGTCATCCGCTGTTTAAACTCTTCCAGGATCTTTGTGTAGTTCCTGGACTGTTTATCAGTGGTAGTCTTTTTGGCTTCTGTTTTGGAGTGAATCGTATTTGACATAGAAAAATCTGTATTCTGTATATAATTTACACATAGTTTAACGATTCAAACAGCGGTATCGCAATAATTTATCAAAGGGATCAAATGAATTGGACCACCTTTGTTTGATGAATACATACCATATTTTTATTTTAGCTACGTTATAAGGTACATGATAAGATCTATATTAATCCTCATTGTTTTCATCTCTGGATGCAACCCAAAAGTCATTCACTTCCTGAATGAAAGTGCTCCATATTCCGGTTTTAACACCTATCAGATCACCAATGTAAAAATCAATAATGCAGATATTTCTCCTACAGGCCAGGAGATCATCAAATACATTGAATCTTCCATCATTCAGGAAATGAAACGCCGTGAGTACAAGCCACAAAAAGATCCTGATTTGGTAGTCCGATACGAACTCATTTCCAGCCAACAAACTGATGTCAATATCAACAATTATGGACTTTATGGACCAATGTATCCTTATCGCACCATTTCTGTGCGCACATTCCTGGAATCAGCACTGTTGATTGAAATCATTAACTTGAAGACCAAGAAAGCCATTTGGCATGCCAGTGTGGATATGAACAACTACAAGAGAGAAAAGAAAATGGATGAAATCATTCAAAAAGCAGTAATCAGTATCTTTAACACATATCCTTATAAAGCGGGCTCAGGACGGCCTGACCAATCCCTAATAACCGACTAAATGGAATATGGCTTTCTCTCTGTTATTCCACCCCTTGTTGCCATTGCTTTAGCTATCTGGACCCGACAGGTCCTCTTTTCATTGTTCATCGGACTTGCCATTGGCTGGATCATCATTGAAAGAGGATTGTTGATTGGACTTTACAGTTCGGTGGATGCGCTGATTGAAGTGTTTGCATCTGCAGGAAATACCAGGACAATAGTTTTCACACTGATTATCGGGGCCCTGATACAGTTGATCAAATACTCCGGAGGGGTAAGTGGCTTTGTGAGCAAAATTCAACAGATGGTAAAAGGGTCTGCAAACCCAACCCGCAAGCTTCAGGCCACGGCAGGATTAACAGGTTTTTTGATATTTATTGAATCAAACATATCAATTCTGACTGTTGGTACCATTTTCAGACCCTTGTTTGACAGGTTTGGGATTTCCAAGGAAAAGCTGGCCTATATCGCAGACTCCAGCTCTGCTCCCTCCTGTATACTATTTCCGGTAAATGCCTGGGGCGCCTACATCATGGGAATACTGGTTGTCTTTGAAGGCGTGCCTCCTGTAAAAACACTTATCTATAGCATCCCATTCAACTTCTATCCCATCACCACGCTCATCCTGTTGTTTTTTCTCATTTACAGAAACAGGAATATTGGACCGATGCAACAATTTGAGGAGAAAGTTTCGAATACCAAGTCTGCAACTGACATCGAAAATGATGGCTCCGGTAATTACTGGGACATGATTCTCCCTATTTTGATCATGATTCTTTCAATGCCTCTGCTGCTTGTTTATACGGGCTGGGATGCCGCAACTGGTGAAACATTGGCTGAAAACATCTGGACAGCTATTGGCAATGGCTCAGGATCCATGGCTGTATTGTTGGCAGTAACACTGGCCTGGGTATTTGCGGGTGTAATTTATGGAGTAAAAAGAAAGATTAATCTTACTGCTTTCACCGAGGAATCCTTTAAAGGCATGGGTGAGATGATTCAAATGGCTCTGTTGATGGTCATGGCCTTCGCTATTGGCAGTCTTTGTAACGAATTGGGCACTGGAAATTATGTGGCATCACTTACAGCAAAATGGATTTATCCTCCCCTTATCCCAGCCATCATTTTTATTACAAGCTGTGTCATTGCCTTTTCTACGGGTACCTCCTGGGGCACTTTTGCGATCATGTTGTCCATCGCTATCCCTGTAAGCCTGGAACTAGATATCAACATTTATGTAATGACGGCAGCTGTTTTAGGAGGTGGCGTATTTGGCGACCACTGTTCCCCTATTTCGGATACCACGCTGATCGCTTCTGTTGCCTCCGGAAGTGACCATATTGACCACGTAAGGACACAATTACCTTATGCCCTGATATCCGGAACCATGAGTATACTCTTTTATCTGATCGCTGGGTTTTTAATCACTTAAGATCAGTGCTATAGACTACCCCGGCAAAGTCTCTAGCATTATAGTTGTTTTTCATAGTTTCACCATACGCACCCGCAGACATAATGGCTATCAAATCCCCTCTCTGAGTGATAGGGAGTTGATAATTTCTTTGGAAAAAATCCGATGTCTCGCAGATTGGCCCGACTACATCGTAGGTTCCTTCCTGGTCAGATTGGCTGCTCAGGTTTTCTACTTTGTGGTAAGCCTGGTACAATGATGGTCTCATCAAATCAGACATTCCTGCATCGAGAATAGCGAAATTGATGTGCTCGCTTTCCTTTACGAATACCACCCGGCTGATGATAGACGCACACTGGCCGACAAGCGATCGCCCTAATTCAAAATGAACCTGCTGCCCATCCGATACCTTTAGGTTCTCCTGAAATACTTTGAAATAGGAAGCAAAGTCCGGAACCGGATTTTTCACTGGTTCTTTGTAGTCAATACCAAGGCCTCCACCTACATTCAGGTGGTCCAGGGTAATACCAGCAGCCTTGAGCTCATCCTGCAGATGATTTACCTTTCCGGTCAACCCAATGAACCGATTCAGATCGGTCACCTGCGACCCAATGTGGTAATGCAATCCGATAAAGGAGATTGAAGACAACCCCTTGATCATTTCCAGGTTTTTCAACAGCTCTTCAGAGGAGATACCAAACTTGTTCTCCCTGGTGCCCGTGGTGATGTAGTGATGGGTACCAGCTTCCATCTCAGGGTTGATCCGAATGCTGATATTGGCCCTTTTTCCCATCTGGTCTGCAATCTCGTTGATGACAAGTAGCTCCTGAATAGATTCTACATTAATACTGAAGATTTCATGCTCTATGGCCAGTTTGATTTCTTTATCAGTCTTTCCGACACCTGCCAGTACGATATGATCTGGTGAGAATCCATTCTTTAAGGCAATTAGAATCTCATTACCACTGACACAATCGATCCCAAGACCGTAGTGACGTATCCTTTCAAGAATGGGCGCATTATTATTGGCTTTCAAGGCATAATGTACCTGATATCCATAACCATTGGCTTTTTTCAGAGCGCTCAAAGTCTCTTCGAGCGCTGTCATGTCATAAAAATAAAACGGAGTTTCCCTCTCCTCGAACTGAGGAACCAATTCCCTTAAGTTAAGCATAGTATTATTTACAGTATTTTTTTAAGATGGCAGAAGCGTCGGCTACCTCTAAATTCTCAGCCTTTTTAAAATCTTCGCAAGCTGACCTTGACTGGTTTTTATGGATCTTTAGTGCGCCCCGGTACAGGTAAGCTTCACCATAATCCTTGTTGATCTTAATAGCCAATGTATAGGATTCCATGGCTCCGTCAATATATCCAAGTTGATGTTGAGACCTGGCATTCAAGAAATAACCATCAGCAGAATTTTCGTTGATCTCTAGTGCATTTTCGGTGTAAATCAAAGCTTTGGTATATAGCTCCTGACGATAGTATAATTTGGCAAGGCTGAGATAGGCATTTACATTTTTTTCATCTAACTCAGAGACTTTGGTAAAATCTTGTTCTGCCTGCTCATACTTCCCCAGTTCCTCATATGCTCTACCACGATTGTAAATTGCCCCTATACTTCGTGGATTCTCACTAATATAGTGAGTATACGCGGTTATGGCTTCCTCAAATTTACCCTGGCTAAACAATTGATCCGCTTTACGGGATTCACCAGAACTGCAACCCAGGAGGAAAAGAATAAGCAGTATACTTAATAACCTTATTGGCATAGTCATTTAATAGCGACCGCAAATATAGGTGATGACTTAAGCAAAACCTGCCTAATTGACAAAATCTGAACTATATCGGAGATTTTTATAGCCAATAAGATCGCAAAATGCTTTTCCAAAAAACATTTTAGCTTCTATTTTCAGTGGAATTTGATTCTTATCTGCTGATACCCATGCAACTACCCCTCCTTCTTCAGGAAACACATCATTTTTTGGAATAATTATCAATACCCGATGGGCCATAATCTTCCCGAAAGGAGTTTTGATCTTTTCGGTACCATCGTGTTTCAATACCAGATCATAGAAAGCATTGTCGTAATAGGTATAAACCAGCGTGGTATCTCCCTTTTTAAATCCACTCAGGTCAATTGTTCTTACCTTTAAATAGGCACTCAGGATATCATGAACATTTTTTGTAGGTTCAAACTCCTTAGGGTCTTTTTCTTCATTGTTCTTGATGATCCTTATTTTGCCTTCTTCGTGATCGAAAAAAGTTTTTTCCTGACGTGTATATTTTCCCTCCTCAATATCCTGGTAAGCATATAAAGGCTTGAGTTGGTTTTGAGCAACCAGGGCACCCCAGGTATCTTTTACATGGGCAAAAAGACCGATAAAACCATCAGTCCTGCCCACTATTTCCACCTTATAGCAATCTTCCATGGAATATTGGACTGGGGCATCGCCAATGTTTGCAGTGGCTTTTCCTAAGGTAAACCAGCCATACCCCAACTTAAATTCCAATTCTTCACCCATTTGAAAAGAATGGGTTTCTTTCTCCTTATTACTTTGAGCAAAAAGGTTGAGAGAAAGTATCAATGCTACGATCAGTACCATATTGCACAGTTTTAGCTTCATGTCATGTTAAAACAAGTAGCATGCCAACTAATTATACTGATACGTCATTTTCTCTAAGTGCGTTATTCAATGAAGTCTTTTTATCTGTACTCTCTTTTCTCTGACCGATGATCAGGGCGCACGGCACCTGGTATTCTCCAGCTTTGAATTGCTTTGGAATGGTACCCGGTATCACAACTGATCTTTCCGGAACATAACCCCTGTACTCCACTGGTTCATCCTTGGTCACATCAATAATCTTGGAGCTGGCTGTTAGTACCACATTGGCTCCAAGTACAGCTTCTTTGCCAACGCGCACTCCCTCTACAACGATACATCTTGACCCAACAAAGACATTGTCTTCTATGATGACAGGTGCTGCCTGAACGGGTTCAAGGACTCCACCAATTCCAACTCCACCACTCAGATGAACATTCTTACCAATTTGAGCACAACTACCCACGGTAGCCCAGGTGTCCACCATTGTTCCCTCGTCTACATAGGCGCCTATGTTTACATAAGAAGGCATCAGGATTGTACCCTTACTTATATAGGCTCCGTATCTGGCAATGGCATGAGGCACTACCCTTACACCCAGGTGATCATATCCTGATTTCAATTTTATCTTGTCGTGAAACTGAAACGGACCAACTTCAATGAGCTGCATCTTCATCAAAGGGAAATAAAGGATCACTGCTTTCTTAATCCATTCATTTACCTTCCATCCATCTACACCTGGTTCGGCAATCCGCTTTTTACCAGTGTCCAGATCATCAATCAAAGTTTTTATTGCGACTGAAATTTCTTTTTCCTTGATCAACGATCTATCTTCCCATGCAGACTCGATAAGTTTTTGTAATGCTTCCATCTAGTGTTTGAAATGTTTCTGGTAAAGTTGTTTTAATTGAGTAAAAAAAAAATTGTAATAGCGTCCATCCTAAAACCTCTCCTTGATTCGAGGCATTACGAGCGGTTCGCTCTTTCACTGGCGAAAACAAATAAATATGAGGTTAATATCATAGCAAATGGAGAAAAAAAACCTGATACAGGTAATATAAGATTTCATTCAAATGGCCGTCATAATCGTCGCTTCATTCACCGAATAAAGCTCCATTGGTCCACTTATATTCAAACTCTTCAGCTCAAACCAAATCTTTTTATTGTATGTACCGTTGAGTTACTCCCATTCGCCAGCCTCTATTCTTTGCTATCAGGCTGCAAATTAATATATGATATTCAGGAAAATTACTCTTTGAACTTTAAACATTTAAAAGAATATGGTTGGACACATCGGTGGGTACTGGCTCCAATTGTTACCGGATTGGAGAGACTATCAGGATTATTTGTCCATCAATTTTTTCTTGCCGAACAATGCTATGAACATCAGTTGAATTTTATAAATTCCAAGTTCACGGTTTTAGAAAACAAGACAGTATTAGAGGCTCCGGTTATCAGGAACAAAACGCGGAATAAAAAGAAAATAAAATTGCTCTTTTCAGGTACCATTTCTGAGTACTCGGGGGCATATCAAATCTTTAGGTTAATTAGCCACTTAAAAACATCAAAGTTGGCTTTCGAATTCACAATTATTGGACAGGTATTTGAGCCAAAACTCTGGTCAGAATTTCAAAACATATCAGTCCAAAACATCAACATTAAAATTGAAAAAACTCCGGTGTCTCATGATCAAATAAAGAAAGAAATTGAAGCTGCAGATATTGGAGTGATCGCATATCAAAGTCAGGAGGTAAATGCAAAAAAGATCCCAACAAAACTTTATGAGTATGTTGCTTTTGGCCTTCCATTTTTGGTAGAGAAAAATTCCTATTGGCTCGAAGTCGGAAGCAGGATGGGAGTTGCCATTCCCTTTGATTTTATGAACCCAGACGGAGAGCTACTTAACCAATTGAGTAAATCAATAGACTTTAAAGCTAACTACCCGTCCCAACAATTGGCATTATGGAAGACAGAGGAAGATAAACTACTTACATCAATTTCCACTTTACTTAAATGAATTCATATATCTGATTAACAATTAATTATACGTCAAAAATATATCGTACTTAAAAATATTTTTAGATTAATCTAAATTTATTTTATATCTTTGCCATCAAGATGAAACTGACATTAGCAGAAGAAAATTACCTCAAAGCGATCTATCACTTATCTGAAGCTGGAGATGGCGGTGTGACGACCAATGCACTGGCAGAATCTATGGAGACCAAGCCTGCTTCGGTGAGTGACATGGTCAGGCGTTTGTCTCAAAAAGGTGTCATCCAATATCAGAAATACAAAGGAGTAAACATCTCCAAAACAGGAAAAACCATTGCATTAAATGTGATCCGAAAACATCGGTTGTGGGAAGTTTTCCTGGTCGAAAAACTCGGCTTTAATTGGGATGAAGTTCATGAGATTGCCGAGCAATTGGAACACATCCAATCATCCCTCCTGGTGGAGCGTTTGGACAACTTTTTAGGCAACCCTGTAATGGACCCCCACGGAGATCCCATACCTGATAAAAACGGTATATTTCATGTTGGCCCGGCCATTCCCCTATCCGACCTGAAATCAAAGGACAAGGGGATCATCTCCGGGGTGACCAGCGATGATCAAAAACTCCTTCAATACCTCGACAAAATCAAGGTGGGTTTAGGCACAAAATTGATCATTCTTGAGATTGAAGAATTTGACGGTTCGATGAAAATTGAAACTGATGAAAAGGAGGAAATGTTTATTTCAAAAAAGACAGCGGAACAACTTTTAGTTTCGAAATGGCCATGAGAAAATCAACCATCTTATCTCAGGTTTTTACTTCAGAAACTGACCAGGCTATCTGGTCTTTAGTGATCTTTTTATTGGTCGTTTTCGTAGCCTATTCTCTCATAAAATTTAAGGTCTGGAAAGCGATAACCACAGGCCAACTCAGGTCCCATCGAGCACAAATAGAAGACATCCTAAAACAACTTTATCATGTAGAGGCCGGAGGAAAAAGTGCCGGGATCATAGACCTCTCCGGAGCGCTAAGAATTTCCGATAAAAAGATGCTATCCCTGATAGAAGAAATGGTAAGCATGGATCTGATCCAGACAAAGAACGAAAAGATCTTACTTACCGACATGGGAAGAGATTATGCACTAAGGATCATTCGGGTTCACCGACTCTGGGAGAAATATTTGTCTGAAAAGACCGGTATCAGTAAGATAGAATGGCATGACCGGGCTGAGCAAAAAGAACACCAGCTCACCCAAGAGCAAACCGAAACATTGTATGAACAACTGGGCAGACCCCGCTTCGATCCGCATGGCGATCCCATCCCTACTGAACAGGGTCATGTGATAGAAGTAAAGAGTGTGCCTTTGACCGGATTGAAGAATGGAGCTGTAGCCAGAATCAAGCACATAGAAGATGAACCCGAGGTGGTGTACAAACAGATCGTTGCCAAAAAACTTCACATTGGTTCTCAGCTAAGAGTGATTGAATCAGATGATAAACAAGTGAAGTTTTATTCCGAGGGTGAAGAGTATACACTCCCTTCAATTGTGGCCTGTAATATCAGTGTACTTGAGCTCAGCGAAGAGGAGATTTTTGAAGACAGTAAGGTTCGCCTATCCAGTCTTAACGAGGGAGAAAAAGCCAGGATTCTGGGGATTTCATCCGAATGCAGGGGTGCTGCAAGAAGACGTTTGATGGACCTCGGTTTTATAAAAGGCACTGAGATAGAAACAGAATTCAACGGACCGAATAAAAACCCTAAAGCATACAAACTAAGAAATACTCTGATCGCTCTACGGAACGATCAGGCAGATTTAATATTAATTGAGAAGGAGGCCATATGAGTGAGTTAGTATCTGATGCATGTGAGACTTGCCCGCTATACAACATTGCGGAGTTGAAGAAGCTAGGTGTAAATGTGGACAATGCAGATTTTGTAGTGGCATTGGCAGGGAACCCAAATACCGGGAAAAGTACCGTCTTCAATGCACTGACTGGGCTGAGACAGCATACCGGCAACTGGCCAGGCAAAACTGTTACCCGTGCTGAAGGAGGGTACAATTATCACGGCAAACATGTGAAGCTAATAGATCTCCCTGGTACGTATTCGCTGCTGTCTACCTCTACAGACGAGGAAGTAGCGAGGAATTTCATTTTGTTCGGTAGACCCGATGTAACAGTGATTGTAGTGGATGCCTCAAGACTTGAGCGCAACCTTAATCTGGCCCTACAAGTACTGGAAATCACTGATAAAGCTGTGCTGTGTCTCAACCTTGTAGATGAAGCCAAAAGACATCATGTGACCATTGATGCAAGAAGTTTATCCAAGCGATTGGGTATACCAGTAGTACCTGCGAGTGCTAGGAATGGTGAAGGAATCCCGGAATTGCTGGAAACAATCCATAAAGTAGCTACTGGTGAAATCAAGTGTAAACCTCATAGGATCAAGATCTCGTCAAAGCAGATCAATAAGGCAATAGAGGATCTGAATGAGAAATTGCTGGCAAAATATCCGGACCTTCCAAACACCCGGTGGATTGCCATGCGCTTATTGGATGGCGATCAATACATTATGGATGCGATTAAAAATGGTGACTTTCAAATAGCAAGCTAAATGAGCCAGGATCAATCAAACGATATCATTGAACTAGCATCCAACCTTCGGTGGAAAGTGGGTGAAAACTACCATGACCGACTCACTGAGGGCATATATACTGATGCAGCAGCAATTACCAGGGATGTAGAAGTCAGAGATGGAAAAGCTCATTTCACTTTTGACCGTAAGCTGGACCAGATCCTTACCAGCAAGACATTTGGCTTTCCTATCATGGTTTTGATCCTATCAGTAATATTGTGGATCACTATTCAGGGAGCCAATTATCCGTCAGGAATGCTGGCAACTTTGCTATTGGAAACAATTTATCCATTTCTCAAGAGCCTGGCCAGCAGTATAGGGATGCCCTGGTGGCTGGACGGTTTTTTGATCGATGGGGTATACCTTGCTCTGGGGTGGGTAATCGCCGTTATGCTACCTCCAATGGCTATTTTTTTTCCAATGTTCACCTTGCTTGAGGATTTTGGATATCTGCCGCGTGTGGCCTTCAATATGGACAACATGTTCAGAAAGACCGGTGCTCACGGAAAGCAAGCATTGACTATGAGTATGGGCTGGGGATGTAATGCAGCTGGCGTTGTCGCAACAAGAATTATTGATAGTCCCAGGGAAAGATTGATTGCGATCATTACAAATAATTTCTCTTTGTGCAATGGTCGCTGGCCTACTCAGATCCTGATCGCAACTATTTTCATTGGTGCTTTAGTTCCTCCTGCCCTTTCAGGTTTGATGAGCACGGTATCGGTAATCGGTATAGCTATGCTGGGTATTGCCTTTATGTTTATGACATCCTGGTTGCTATCCAGCACACTGTTGAAAGGAGAAGTCTCCACCTTTGCCCTGGAACTCCCTCCTTATCGTCCACCTAGATTCTGGCAAACAATATATACCTCGCTGATAGACCGTACGCTGATCGTGTTATGGCGGGCCATGGTGTTTGCTGCTCCGGCAGGTGCTGTCATCTGGCTGACCTCAAACATTGATATCGGGGATCAAAGTATTGCCAACTGGATGATCGATGGAATGGATGAGTTTGGGATCTTCATTGGGCTGAACGGAGTAATTCTGCTTGCCTATATTGTAGCAATACCAGCCAATGAAATCGTTCTGCCAACGATACTAATGCTTACAGTAGCCAATTTAAATATAGCAGGATATGGTGCTGGCGAAGGTGTGATGTTTGAGCTGGACAGTGCCATGGAAACAGAAACCATTCTGAGAAAGGGAGGCTGGACATTACTTACCGGTATCAACCTGATGCTATTCAGCTTGCTGCACAACCCCTGTAGTACCACAATCTACACCATTTACAAAGAGACCAAAAGCTGGAAATGGACCGGAGTGGCCTCCATCCTACCTGTGATCATGGGGTTTATTGTTTGTTTTTTGGTGGCCCAGGTTTTTAGGATTGTTGTGGGGTAAAAGGACTATTCTATTATCACACGTTTGATGTTCTTCCCAGCTTGGTCCTCAACAACAAGGTAATAAACGCCGGCTGGCATGGTTTTAACATCAAGTCGGTGATTGTGGCTATTGATACCTACACTGAACATTAATCTTTGACCTGAACCACCAATAAGCTCAACAGATTTAATCATTTCCTCACCAGAAATATTGATAAATCCGCTGGTCGGATTAGGATAGACTTTGAGTGTTAAGGTATTTTCATCAACACTCAACACCACTTCCTCTTCCGCAATGGCAATATTAACTATTGCCAGATCAGAAGCTTCTCCATCACTTACTTCTACAATGAATGAAATGGTCGAATTGGCTATAAAATCTGATCCCTCGGGATTAGTTAAGGTCAAAATTCCTGTTGTGGGATCCAATCCGAAAGTACCAAAATCATTTCCGGAGATTATATAAAAAGACAATTCATCGTCATCCTCATCACTGGCGATAACCTGTCCGATTTCATGACCAGAGTCAGCGTTCTCTTTCACGGTAAATATCTGATCTAAAATAACCGGGGCATGATTGACAGGTTCCTCTACGTCTAAAATTATAATGGTCATATTAGCTGAATCCTTAAGGGCTCCATCGCTCACCTCTACAACCAGAGAGAGCGTATGATGCGTCTCAAAGTTAAAAAAGGAAGAATCATTGATTGAGAGGATACCCTGGCTATTGAGCGTTACAGCATCCTGAGTATTTCCTGAAACAATACTGAAACTGAGTAAATCACCATCCAGGTCGTCTCCAATGACAGATCCAATCTGAAAACCATCCGGACTATTTTCATTCACCTCAAAAGATTGGTCATAAATAGAAGGTCTTTCATTCACATCCAACACCGTGATAGAAACAAGTGCAGAATCCTGCAATTGGCCATCTGATACAACAACAGTAAACACAAAATGCGAATTTGACTCAAAATCTAACGCTTCCGGATTTGATACCACTATCTCTCCAGTTTCGGTAATTTCTAAAGTACCGACAGAACTTTCATCAGTCAATGAAAATGTAACGTTATCCCCGTTAGGATCCAGTGCCTCAACTTTCCCAATTATGTAACCCGCAGGACTATTTTCAGGAACCTCAAATTCCTGGTCATGAACTATTGGTGCCACATTAATAATCACACCTTCTCCCTGAACCTGGATAGATAGAACCGACTCATTGGGGTCATTGCTGACAATGCTAATTTCAGACATTATTAACCCACTCATTTGTGGGGCAAAAGAAAGTGTCAATGTTGTAGTATCGTACGGTGGGATTTCATTGCTTCCCAATCCGCTCAAGAATTGATTGTCTGTGATGGTGATATCATTGATCTTCAAGGTATCGGGGCCAGTGTTGGTAATTTCAACTACAGCTAGTGCAGTGTCTCCCACTATCACTTCACCAAATGAAATGCTACTGACAGATATCCCGATATCGGGAATTCCGGAGACCCTCAGATGAAGGGGTACCTCGACAGTTGGGGTATTCGGATCATTGGAACTGATTTTTATAGGTACTGTATAATGCCCAATTTCAAGTTGATCTGTTGAGATATACATATCTACGAGTGATTGACCTCCGGCATCAACGCTATCGCTTGCCGGACTGAATGTCAACCAGGAGATATTAGTATCCGAAAAATGGTAAAATAAAGGACTATTTCCTGCTTCATTGGAAATAACCAACTCCCGGGTCACAGATTCTCCCCTGATCAGGTGCTCTGAAATTGTCACAGGTGTGACTTCTATTACAGGTGGAGGAACACCTGTTCCATAAAGATCAATTGAAATACTTCCTTCATCAATGTCATTGCTTTCTATGGTCAAAACACCCGGGATATGCCCTGATGAAATCGGTCTAAACTCCAGCTGGACGATACCTTGCCCTCCCGGTTCAATAGCGGACGGGAAGTGTGTAACCAGAAAATCTGCGCGATCCGAATAAATAGATTCAAGGTTCAGAGGTGCTGATCCATAGTTGTGCACGATTATAGATCTTGAAATCGATGCACCTACCAGGACATCACCAAAACCTAATTCTTCTACGTCAAGCTCAATATCTGAAGCAGCTATCACATCCATCGCAATGGGAATGATGACTTCTGAATTTGCCGGATCATTGCTGTAAACTTTGAGGTTGGTTCTGTACGGCCCTTCAGCCAGAGAATATGCATTAAAATTTAGTTCAGTTTCCATTTTTGCTCCTGCTGGAATCGAAAGTGTCGAACTTTCTATTGAAACCCAGTCCGGGTTTATCTTAGCAAGATTCACTGCATTATACCATAATTGTTGCGTTCCTTCAGGGTTGTCAGCAGCATCAAAGAATAGCATAAGCACCTGTCCTCCACCATATTCTCCACTTACTATGGCCGGCCAATTACCACCATGGCCATTATAATTTGCTATTTCGTGCAGGTCCAGTGTATTGTAACCAGAAAGTGTAAAGAAAAACTGAGTTCCATCGTCAGCCGAAAATGGATCAGGCAATTCAAAAAGTACAGGATGGCTGGTGTCTGTATGATAAATTGGATTATCTCTTGCTACATCAAAACCATGTCCAACAGTACCTTCAAACCATTCCCATTGTGGTGTTACTACATAATATGGATTAGGTCCAACCTCACTAAATAAAAGGGATGATGAACTCCATTCTGTTATTAATAACTTGTCTTGTGAAAGAAAATTCAGAATTTTCTCTTCTATTCCATCAGGTGGAGCCAGTGTTTGACGGCGCATCATTACCAAAACTTCAAAATTGTCGAGATCACCTTCCTGTATATCTGCATCAGAAACAATTTCAACACGATAACCAAAAGACTCCAGTAAGGATCTAACACCATAACCTTGACCATAAATAGCAATATTTAATGAATCACCAATGCCAGTCCCAACCTGATTTATGCCAGAAATTATGGTTGCGGCTCCCGTTATTGAACTAGAAATATCAGAACTTACAAATTGAACTTCCGGTGCAATTCTATTGAGGTAGTCAAACTCTACAGTCACCTCCAGAATACTACCTCCGGAAGTGTTGTCAATCGTGATTGTTTCAGTGGTTTGCTGCCCGGTATAGAGACTTACACCCACGCTATCGGGAGAGGTGCTCATTACAGGAGGATCTATAGCATTTCCAACAAGCGTAATTTGAAGGCTTGACTGATTGGGATCATTACTTTCGATAAACAGATGAGTGATTAAACTATCCTCCAAAGCAGGAGAATAAGTTACAGCTATTTCAATTGCCTCCTCAGGTGCTAATTCAAAGTCAGTAATATCAACATCAATAAATGCATTTGCATTGACAATATCGGAGACAAACAGCGTATCTGTTCCTTCATTGGATACTGTAAATGTTTTAGTAGTTACACTGCCTGTATACCTGTTACCAAAATCTATAGTTTCTGTCGAAGCAACAATATCAGGTGCTCCTATTACAGTCAGACTCACCGGAACAATGATATCATTATTTGCAGGGTCATTGCTTTGGACCAAAAGGTCCTTTTCATATAGCCCACCATATAATCCAGAAGCGTTAAAAGTCAAATCAAGATCTTCGGTCTCACCTGCCTGGATGGATCCTTCATATTTATTTAAAGACAGCCAGTTATCTCCTTCATTGATCACATCTAGGAATTGATTCATAATAACCAATGCCGTAGAGTCATCGATATAAAGTCCACTACTACCAGCATATAGCAAATAATATAAGCGATCTATTCCTTCGAGATTATTTACCTGATGGTAATCATCGTTTGTGTTAGTAGTGATTTCATGATTTACAATATCATTATCCTCTACAATGATCAGGTGATTTACAGAAGGATCTCCAGCATTATAGACTCGCTTTACAAACCCCAGAAACCTTCTACCACCTTTGCTTACCTGCAGAACAGACTCATCCACACTTCCTCCGCCATCTGCCCCGAGGTTGCCATTAATAGTAAAGAAATCAATCTCACTGATTTCGGCGGCCAGCACAAACAGACCTGGATATTTAGCAGTAAAATAATCCTTATTGGCCAGGTATGGCGAACTTTGAAGGGAGCCATTTGTATACTCGATACTACCTCCAAAATTGGTACTCAGATAATTGCCACCATCATACATATCATTTCCGCCATCGCTAATACCTGTCCCGGTCTCCCCTCCTGAGAAGTTGTATCGGGATGGAATCAGGCTTGAGATTTCCCAAAAACCAGAATCTAAAGAAGTTTTTACATCCTCCAGCTCTACAGAATTTCCTGAGATTGTAGAATGTGGATTCCTTTCCCAATCCGGAGAATAAGTCTTCTTTTCTATCAAGATCGGCTCAACTTTTGGTGTCTCAACTAACACTTCACCTTCAAAAGCCTGATGATGTATAATCCCGGACTCAAATGTCCCTTTTTCAAGGAGTGTAATTGAATAATTAAGGACGCTTCCGCCTAAAGTATTATCTATGGTTAGAGATTGGATAGTCGAATCATTGGAAAATACTGCATCCGAAACACTATCAGGTGTTATTGAAATAACAGGTGGAGCCACGCCCTGACCGATTAGATTAACATATAATGAGTCATCGTCAGGATCATTACTGATAATCAATAAATGAGTATCATACGATATTGGATCAGCAGGATGAAAAAACACATTCACACCTTCAGATTCCCCAGGTAAGATATAAAGTGAATCATAGCCTGTACTGAAGCCAGGATTCTGTGGAATAATAGTGAGGAAAAGGCTGTCTGTCCCATCATTCACAATTTCCAACATCAGACTATCTCCATATCCTACATAGGTATCATTAAAAATGAGTGTATCCTGTACCAATAGAATATTGGGAGCGCCAATTACATCCAGATGCACGGGGACATTAAACACAGATTGTGCGGGGTCATTACTTGCAATAGATATTGTAGCGTCATATCCCCCGGCATACTGACCTGAAGCATCAAAACTCACAATCAACTCAGAACTAGATCCTGCCGGAATGGTGTCTGAAGTATTTTCAAGTGACAGCCATTGAAGATTTCTGCCCGTATTGGCAACTGTGTTTGCAATCAGTCTTGCCGCTGCATCATCATAATTGTAGTAGTCAAAACCAATATAATTGATTTGGCCTTTTCCATAAGGCTTTGTACCTACTACCACATCTCCTGCGTAAGTAACTAAATGTTCAGAAGCACTTTCAGGCATTGTTGCGCTAAAGGTTGCATTCAAAGCACTTATGCTACCAGGCAAACCCTCTGTAATAAAATGTGTCTGATCTTCAACAATTAAAGTGCCGGAGGAAAATCCCCCTAAGGAACCAATGGACATCAAGCCCCCTGAATCTACAATCTCTTCAGAACCATTATCAGAACCACAAATGATTATGCTTCCGCCCCTTGACAAAAAATCATGGAGGACATCAGCCCATGAAACGCCCAGGCTCTGAAAATAGGATGTAGATCCACCCTCCTGCTCTGGAATCAGAAATATATCAGAAACATCCAGCAGACTATCCAATTCGAAAGGATCTGTGGTATTGGTAGTAACTGTATTGAAATCTGTATAATACTGTGCTATGGCATTCAGTGTATTCGGATATTCTCTGGAAAAATCAGCATAGGTAGTTAAGGCAAGAATATTTTTACTTCCTCCAAGATTATTGATCACAACCATTGATATAGGAGCTACCCTGGCCAAACCCTGATCGCCCTCAACATAGCTTTCTTCAGATCCTATACTGGCAGAATGTTTCACATAAAGCGAAGACTCTTCAAGGTCCAAACTAAAATCTGCGTCCCATATCAGGTCGCTACCACCCGCACTGTTGTCAATGGTTATGTATTGCGTAGAAGTACTTCCTGAGAACAACTCTTCGTCTAGGGAATCCGGTTCAATAACCATGACCGGAGGATCAATTGCATGGCCTGTAAGGACCACGTAAACAGAATCATTATTGGAGTCATTGGAGATAACAAGTAAGTCAGATTGCAGTATGCCAGCCACATCCGGATCAAAGAAAACCTTTAACTCATAGTACTCTTGCGCCGGTATAGTTATTTCACCTTCGGCAGAAAGGAATTCTTCATCAGCAAAAAACAAACTGATCTCTAACACATCTGTCCCCTCGTTTACGATAGATAGAAACATACTATCCTGATAGCCGGTATAAGTATATCCGAAATCGAGGGAATCAGTTTCAACATTGATCATCGGAACACCAGTCACATCCATTGAGACGGGAATGATTATCTCTGGATTGAGTGGGTCATTGTTTGAAATGATAATATCGGCCTGGTATAGACCTCCAAAAAGTCCTTTAGCGTTCATTTCCGCATCGAAAGTTTGGGTCTCTCCCACTGCCAGCGTATCGGCATCGATTTCAAGATTTAGCCATCCATTCATCGCTCCACCATACGATACAGCATTGGCAATCATTCTGGCAGCATGGTCGTCATAGTTATAATAGTCATAACCCAAATACGTGATAAAGCCTCTACCTACCTCTTTATAGGCGACAGCAGCATATCCATTATAAGTAACCAACTGCTCCGATTCATCTTGGATGTTCATCCCAAATGTTGCATTTTGTCCAACAATATATCCAGGTAAACCAGCCGTTATTCTATGTAAAGTATCCTCAACAGTCATAACATATGTGTTAAGGTTAATTCCCTGCGACATAGACATCAAGCCACTAGTATTAAGTATCTCATGAGCTCCGTAAGCCGATCCACACAGGATAATAGCGCCACCTCGTGAAACAAAATCTTCCAAAACCAATGCCCATGAAGAACCCATACTCTGAAAAAAGGAAACACTACCACTCTCCTGTTCAGGTATCAGAAAAACATCCTTATCAGCCAACAAGTCCGAAAGTCCAATGGGATTTGTAGCACTGGTTGTATCAACTGAAAAGTTGGTGTAATACTGAGAGATGGCATTTAGAGTATTCGGATATTCTCTGGAAAAATCCGCAAAGCCGATCCAAGCTAAAATTTCCGTTGATCCATCTAAACTGTTTAATGTGGTCATATCCAGTGGCCCTATCTTACCCATTCCCTGATTGGCAGAGGACTTATCCATCTGATATTGAATTGAATGTTTATTCAAACCATACAAGGCAGTTTCTTCCAGCTTATACTTGATTTCTGCCTCCCAAATCAATGGATTTCCGCCGTCGGTATTCCCAATAGTAATTGATTGAGAGATGCTATCACCCGTAAAAAGGTCAACACCGATTGAATCAGGCAAAACAGAAATCACTGGGGGTTCCAAACCCGTACCCAGGAGCCTGATCCTGATAGTATCATTACTTTCATCGTTGGTTACTACCAACAATTCTCTGTTATAGTCAACTGATGTCACCGGCTGGAAAAAAATATCCAATGACGCACTTTTAAGTGGTGCCAGACTAAAAGAGGTTGAATCAGATGAAAATATATCGTCTTCGAAAACCAATTGAACATTTAATTTATCGGTTCCCGCGTTTTCAATCTCCAATATCTCCGTATCAGCTCCTCCAATGAATGTATCCTGGAAAATCAGCGTGTCCTGATCAAGGTTTACGATGGGTACTCCATTAACAGTAAGTTCCACAGAGATAGAGTCCATGGTGTTAGCAGGATCGTTACCATGAATAAAAATATTCGCATGATAATCCCCACCAAACAGATTGGATGCATTGAGTTGGAATGGAATATTCAGGGACTCACCGGGAGGAATTTCACCTGATTCAATTTCTGTGGTGAGCCATTTGGTGAAACTATTTTCATCAGCAGCCAGGGAAGTAAGGTTTGGTGCTGTGAAAGAATAAACTGTCTCCCAGGTGTCAGGGTTCAGCGCTCTGATCTGACCAGTACCTACATCAGCAATGAATAATAAACTCAGTTCTTCGGAATATCCCAATCCATAGATGGTCCCAAATCCCGAAGACTGGCTAATCAAAGTGGATGTTTCAGGATCTATTTCATAGATCACATTGAAATCAGCAACAAAAACCGTATTTCGGGTTCCTCCATAGCTTATTCCTCCACCAAAAGGCAGCCCCAGGTCAATAACTTCAGTCACTATGGCAGCATCAAAATCTATCTTATAAATGACTCCCAGCGAATAGTTCGTTGCATAAAGGTTTTGACCTGAGTGGCCAAGTCCATCTACACTACCAAGACCTGGAATACTGATAGAATCTAACACTGCACCATCTTCCGGACCCAATCGGAATATTCTGGAGGTACCAAAAGTACTGATCTGATACAGGTAATCTCCATCATATGCCAATCCATCCGGACCATCAATATTATCAGGGGAAGCAAATGAATTGATGACTGTGCCGTCAGAGGGATCAAACTGAATGATCGTATTGGAAGCTGAATTCGTAGCAAACAATTTACCCTGAACAGGTCCTACTGGTTTTCCATAATGATAGTCTTCTGCACTTTGGCTCACATCTGACAAATAGTGGTGAGGTTTGGATTTTGATGCTATGGGAACGATTTGATCAAGGTTAATTGCGGATATCGGTGAGCTTGTTGAGGTTTTTATATCTATACTAAAGCTTAGATCACTCTCTCCAGCTGAATTATCAATTGTGACATAATGTTCTGCCAAATCTCCCGTATTCAATGTCTCGGTGATCAGTGAAGGACTTACTGTCATGACTGGAGGTAGTACACCGCTTCCTGAGAGGAAAATTGACGTGGTATCTGTATTGGCAAATATGGTGAAGTAGGCACTTGTATCTCCGACTGCAGATGGAGAGAAGGATATGTTTAGATTCCGACTGGTTGATTCTGGGATACTGAAAGACGTATCCTCTGCTACGAACACATCATTATTGGAATTGATGTCATTGATGACCAATAAACCCGTCCCAATATTGGAGAATTGAAGTTTTAGCGTTGCTTCAAACCCTATGGGTGTATTGCCAAAGTTCGTGGATCCGGAAACTACCAACATAGGTTCGGCAGCTGGCACCCCAACTGCATTCCAGGCTTCAACGACAGCTAGGTGTTCAAAACTACCAAAACCAAATAGATCAATAGCGGATTGTTCGGCTCCTACTCTGGCATCGTTGTACCCCGAAATCGGAGTCAGATAAATTGTAAGATTTCTATAGGCAATCTGTTGAGCGGCTTCCAGGCCAATGGAGGACACATTGAAATTATATCCGAAATCATTGGTTCCACTTCCCCCCTCTACCAGCAGGTAATACCAATAATTCTGAACACCACTGTTGTAGTGTACACCCCCATTATCTGCACTTCCGGTAAACCAAAGATCGCCTAAATAGGTATCGGGCTGACCCTGAGAGTTAGGATTACTCATCGACCTGATCATACTCACCCCATCAAAATAGATTTGATCTGCCAGGTTCCAGCTTGCAGTTTCTGGGAAGTTGACAAACTCAATAGATTGACCGAAAATATCACTGAAGGATTCGTTTAAAGCTCCGGATTCATAGGAATAAACCAGTCCGGCACTATGCTCAGTGACAGCATGGGTGATCTCATGCCCCACAATATCCAGGGAAACAAGCGCGGAGGCTCTGACGCCATCACCATCTCCGTAAGTCATCCGAAATCCATCCCAAAAGGCATTGAAATAGTTGGTGCTGTAATGCACATATGAATTAATGTCTGCTCCACTGTCATCGTAGCTGTTTCTACCAAAATTGTCCAGGAAATAATCATAGGTAACCTCTGCTCCAAAGTGAGCACTTACTCCAGCCTGATTCCTGGTTGTTTCAAAATGATTGTCCGGATCCGTCATGGATACAGCACTTCCGTAGTTGGTGCCATTCAATAAATCATACGTGTGTATTCCTCTTGTTTCTTCCGAAAGGCTGTACTCAGACCCATTAAAATCGACAAGAATATCCACTGTGCCATCATACATGGAAACACCAGTACCCGGCTGTGTGACATGATGAAGTTTATTATAGAAGTTCATCACTTCACCCGTGATAGCATCTACTTCAATGTTGTACCTTCCCAGAGGCGACTCTGCATAGATATTGAACTGGTAGACCAGCTCTTTATTTGATCCTTTGTGGTATCCGGGGCTACTGATCAATAGTTTGCCTTTTGGATAATAGGTTGAATTGGGATCTTTAGATTCCTGCTTTAAAAATCGTTCCTGGTTTTCGTTTTCCCACATGTAAGATTGAGCGCCTATATGATCAAGTGCAACCTGTAGGGCTTCTTGCTCTGAAAGAACTGGAGTTGTACGCACATTGAGATCTCTAACGATATTTCCATTGGCTGATAGCATGCGATTGCCTCTCGTATGGACAATGTATTCGGCACCAAAAACCTCAACCCCCTGAAAGGTTTGTTTATATCGGGTATGCCCAACACCTTTTTGATCTACCCTTCTTGATGAAAATTTCAGCTCCTCACTTGCTGACAGATTCAATAATGCTTTCAGGTTGGGGACAGAATCCTGCGTGATTTCGGGTCTGAATTTGATAAATCGGGGTGTGGAAGTCTCATCCACAACGATTTCCTGTGCCTGCTTTATCTTATTCCTGGCTTGCTCCCCTTTTAATACTTTTTGTTGCCCAAAGGTCTGGAGGGAACAGAGAAAAACCATCAGACCGGAAAACAGATAATACTTCAGACTCATTAGGGGCGATTAATAAGGGTGATTTATATGAGAAACAATGTATTAGTAAATTAGGTGGTTAACTGATAATAAAAAAGATTTTGTTGACTTTTATCAGATATTCTTTCAGGAGGATTGCATTGCGAGGCCGGATGTTTCCATCCGGCTAGTAGTCCATGCTTCTATATTACGCCCAGTCACGTAGAAATATGCGGCTTCGCTGTGAAGTAACTATCCCATCTCCAAATACCTTTTAATCACCATCTCACCATCTGGCATGATATGCTCCTGTTTCATAAAGAACTTCAACTCCTGAGGTTTCAGAAAGAAAAAATCAACCACTTCACCATCCATTGGTTTGATGGGACCATCATAACTGGTTAAAAACACATGCCCCCAAACTTTGACGTATTCGTTCTCAAAGTGAATATCAAAGAGTGATTTAAGCGTCACTCCTGTGATCCCCACCTCTTCTTCAAGCTCCCGAAAAGCATTTTGTTCGTAGGATTCATTTTCGGTGACCACGCCTCCTGTGGTCGGATCGAAATAGCTGGGATAAAGGTCTTTTCTGTCTGATCTTTTCTGTACCAGGATCTCACCTTTGGAATTGGTCACGATCACATAAGATGCTCTGTGTAACAGGATATCGGCCCGCATCACCGACCTGGGCACCACATCGATAATTTCGTTGACAGCGTTGACGATGACTACTTTTTCCTCCATGGTCGCAAGATAGTCATTCATGCCACCACTCGGAATGGTACGGATAGTCACTAAATAGATGAAATAAACCTGATGCTACTACCCATTAATGGGGAGGGTTGATTGAGTTATTAATAGAATAGTTATGCATCAGGTCAGATCTTCAAATAGCAGACTAAGTTTCAAGGTTTTGCACACCCAGCATTTTCATGAGTAATGATTGATCTGCAACAAGCCAATGATTTACAATTTTTTTATTCTCAATCATATAACAGCTAACAAAAGGAAAAGCTATTTCTCTGTATGTGGGTGGAATTCCCTTGAAATCTCCAATGTGTTTTCCAACCATTTGTCCACGTACGATCACTCTATTTTCTTCAGCAGTCATTTCATCTACAACCAATGAATACTTAGGAAATACAGAATCAAAAAACATGATATGCTCTACCAATCCCTTATCAGTTGTAAACTGACTTATCAATTTGTGAGTCTTCTTCACCCCGCTAATCGCATTAAAGTATTCACGAATGAATGCTTTATTTAAGTAGGTCTTCATGGCCTTGAGATCCAGGGTTTAAAACTATCCTCTATCCAACTGAATCCTTTTGCCTGTTTGTTGATCCTTTTTGACTATTTGTCTCATCAAAGGGTTTTATGCGAAAAAAAGATGGTGGATGGCTAAATTTTTGCTGAAAAGATCGTGTGAAGTGACTTTGGCTAACAAATCCAGTCCTGGTGGCTATGTCACCAATCAATAAATTCGTCGATTCTAACAATTCCCTTGCTTTTTGCAGCCGGTATGCGCGGATATATTTACCTGGTGGTAAACCTACCAACCCTTTCATACGCTTAAATAGCCGGGTACGGTTGGTAGCAAGCGCCTGACTCAATTCAGTGATATCTAAGCCTGGATTTGCGATATTTTCCTGGAGCACCGCATGTATCTTTTTCATAAACAGGGCATCATTCAGCTGTAATCCCCGATCGGAGTCAACTTGACGCTCCAGGTTATCAAAGTACCTGATAAGCTTATTTTTTACTTCTCTGTGAAAACCCTTAAACGAGGGATGTATTTGAGTGGTAAGTTCTTCAAGCGGGCTATCTGATGTATAAATATTTTCAAATTCAATCTCCAGTCCGGATGCTAATGATGATACCTTAAGCCCTGATATGTGGCGGATTTCATCAAGATTCACCTGGTCAGGATTTTCATATTGGATGATTAGGTGGTGCGTCGAATTCCTCAACAACACGCTTACATGTGCTTTTTCGCTAGATGAGCCGGTAGGGATAACCCTACTTAATATTTGTGAAACATCATAGCTTACTTGTTGCGGGTCATGACGAACAACTAAACTACTTATATCGGATTTGAACTCAAGATGGACATTTTGGGATTTCGCAAATGGTTGGAAAGCATTGGTAATATTCTCCAACATTGGGACAATATCGCAAACAGCAAAATAATTCACACGTTAGGCTCTTTGTGGTGGCGCATAAAGTTTCAATAACAATAACGTCGTATTTAATTATTAGTACACAGAACGGTTTTTATTTTTGGTAAAGCCGACCAACAACCTATCTAAGTAGAACCTCGAATTCGCTTCTAATTCCACTACTTTTGCGGCATGAACACCGAAGACACCATCGTCGCACTGGCAACACCCCCCGGGGTGGGCGCAATCGGAGTGATCCGACTTTCCGGAAAAGAGGCCATTTCCATCACCCAAAAGGTATTCAAAGGGAAAGACCTGTCGCAGGTGGCCAGTCATACCCTGCACTATGGGACTGTGAAAGATGGCGACCAGGTTGTCGATGAGGTGGTGGTATCCGTTTTCAGAGGACCTAACAGCTACACCAAACAGGATGTGATCGAGATCTCGTGCCATGGGAGCCCCTATATCCTCCAAAAGGTGATCAAGCTGTTGCTCAAACAGGGTGCCCGACTCGCTAAAGCCGGGGAATACACTTTGCGGGCCTTTGTGAATGGTCGATTTGACCTGGCCCAGGCAGAGGCGGTGGCAGACCTGATTTCTTCAGAGAATGAGTCCATGCACACGGCTGCCATGAACCAGATGCGGGGAGGCTTTTCTGCAGAGATCAAAGCCCTGCGGGAAGAGCTCGTCCACTTCGCCTCCATGATCGAGCTGGAGCTGGACTTTTCGGAAGAAGATGTGGAGTTTGCCAGTAGGGATGAACTCAAAAAGCTTATCCACAACTTACAAAAGCTCATCCACGCCCTGACGGAGAGCTTTAACCTGGGGAATGCTATCAAAAACGGTATCCCTACCGTGATTGCCGGAAAGCCCAATGCAGGAAAGTCTACGCTGCTCAATGCACTCCTCAACGAGGAAAAAGCCATCGTCTCCGACATCCCGGGCACAACGCGCGACATCATAGAGGATATGATCCACATTGACGGGATCAGCTTCCGGTTTGTGGATACAGCCGGTATCCGGACCACCGAGGACCATGTGGAAGCCATTGGGGTGGAACGTGCCCATGCCCGCATGAAAGAAGCCGCAGTGATCATTTACCTGATCGACCTGGCCAATGACACTCCGCATGAAGTATCCCAACAGCTGGATTACCTAAATGAGCTGGGTGTCCCCCATCTCATCGTTGGAAACAAAGCGGATAAACCGAACGAAGAAGTAATCACGGCACTGAATGAAACAGACTTCCTCAAAATCTCCGCCCACAAAAAGGAAAACCTGGATGCCCTGAAGGAAGCCCTGAAAGAAAAGGTTTCTTTAAAAGACTTCAAAGCTGGCAATACACTAGTAACCACGCTCCGTCACTATGAAAGCCTGGTAGAGACCAACCAGTCACTGGATAAGGTAATTGAAGGGATTGACTCAAGCGTTACCAATGACTTCCTGGCGATGGACATCCGCAACGCCCTTCTCCACCTGGGTGAGATCACCGGGGAGATCACGACCGACGACCTACTAGATAACATCTTCAGTAAGTTTTGTATCGGGAAGTAACCCCGGAATCAAATTCAGAGAATTTCAGTTAATTTTATTCATGGTAACTTCAAACTATAAGATTCTATTGAGAGAAGAACCGGAGGGTGGTTTCACAGTCTTCGTTCCTAGTCTGGAAGGGTGTATTACTTATGGTAAAGATCTGGATGAAGCAAGAACCAACGCCAAAGAAGCTATAGAATTATACATTGAATCTCTGAAAGAAGATAATCTCTTGATCCCAACATGAGAATCTGCTTGAGCTAAGTCTTGAAGTTTCTTATGCCTAGTAATAAGTTGCCATATTTTCAATAAGTCCATATCTTGGACCCATGCCCATCCACCTCTATCAATCACAAAAAGTCAAAAGGTACATTGGAGAATCGGTGTATATAGATGAGCCCTGGAAGGAGGATCACATTGACTTATTGACCATTTGGTATGTTGACGTATTCTTTGTTAACCGCGAGCGGTATCTGGTTTTCACTAATCCGCTAACCAAACTCACCTTTTTTATCTTCAGGTATTCTAAAAAGTCACACCCCGATTTGATTGCAACGTTTCGAAATAAGCTGCAAACAACCCTTAATGCTGCCAACATAAACCCTCAAAAATATTTAAAAAACTGTGACCTATTGATTCCCTTCCGATCCACTAATCGATCAGCTTCTGCTCACCTATCACGCATAAAAGATGAGTACAAGTGGATGATTGAAACCAACCACGATGGAGTCTCAGCTTCAGAAGATGAAACTTTCTACAATGACCTTATCGCCAGAGATCTCACCACTTATGGAGGAAAGGATTACGACCGTCCTGCACAGCGATTTTATCATGAATTGCTTATAAGAAGGTGGGACTGAATATGCTATACACTTTGGCCGGTCACATCCAACCACGAAACAAGATCACCTCAATCCCCCACTATCTGCTTCACCCTTCCCACTTCTCCGGTCTCCAGGCGCACTTTGATGCCGTGCGGATGGTTTGGTGACTTGGTGAGGATCTGTGCCACGAAACCGCTGGTAAGGTCTCCGGATCGCTGGTTGTGCTTTTCTATAATCTCTACTTCAGCTCCTATACTGATATTGCTTCGTTTGGTACCGTCATTCATGGGGTAAAGATAAGACTCAAAAACGCTTACCTAAACTTATTCCAATCCATGGTATAGCGATAATTCCTGATGAAATATACATTGGAGTTACTTTAAACAAGAAGCCTTTATCTGATGTTCTTCGATATCCTGCTTTAGCAAAAAAAAGCTGTCCATCATTGCTGGAAATACTCATCCCTCCACCGATTTCAAAACCATTCTTCTTATTTGTATGAAAACCGAATTCCAAAGGGAAAATCACTCCTGTTGAAACACTTGCTCCAACTCTTATAAATGGAGTTAACTCTTCGTTGGAAAATGAATATTCATAATTCACAGAATAGATGACTGCAGGACCTCCAAACTCAAAATAAATAGCACGTTTGCCTTCATTGGTATCACTTTCTATTTCTAATTGGGAGCTTTCTAAATTCGCACTTAAGCTGTCCAATTGATTTGAATTCTGAGAATAGGAAAATTCACTGCACAAAACCAACAATTGAAAAATTGCTGCTACCCTAAACAAATTGATTAAATGATATTGCTTCATCTTATTCGAATTAAAATATCTCGAATTTGAATATTTGGAATACGATTAAGAAATTGAATTTTCATTACCATCTCCCTTATTCCGCAACTTTTAACCACCTTTTAAACAGCTTTGATTGTTGTGGCATTATTTCCTTCTCACAACTACTAACTTTTCCAACCCATCCCTCATAATTTGCAATTTCTGCAACGTGATCACCTTACCATAAGCAGCTTTTGCAATTATCCCTTCAAACCGCCTTACTGCCCTAATATCCAGTTTCATCGGTGTATTATTTAGGTTAAAATTTACCTCATCATTAAACCCTAAATAAACGCTTATGCAACGTTTAGTAATGTTTTCGATCACCATGCTGCTTTTGGCTGCACCCGTTCTGACCATCGCTCAGGGCTTTGCCATAAAAGCAGGCGCGAATCTTTCTTCATGGGCTGGAGATGATGTAGAATCTTCAGATGTACGCATGGGTTATCAACTTGGCCTTCATTATCGAATCAAGACCTCTGAGGTGCTCAACATCGTTCCGGGTATTCAGTTCACCCAGCGAGGAGCCCAGGATTCTGATAAAGAAACCTATGACTGGTATGAGGGGACAGAGATCACTTATGAATACCAAATGAAGGTAAGGGCCAACTACCTGGACTTTCCGCTCACCTTTGAATACCAGGTAGACCCCTCACTCTATCTTATGGCCAGACCTATGCTTTCTGTATTGCTAAAAAACAAATACACCGAAGCACAACGACAATGCCTGGATGGAGAGTGTACCGGATCAAAAGGTGAAGATGAGATTGACAACTTTCGCAATACTGACTTTAGCCTCGGTGTGGGAATCGGGTACCTGATGACAAAGCGCATCGGTATTTCGGTGGGCTATCAGTGGGGACTGATGACACTGGATGAGGAAAAAGATGCTGAAGCATATAACCGAACAGTGGATTTCTCCCTCGAATACAGATTTTGAGTACCACTAACAAAGAAATGAAATCATGAAAACGATCATAATCATATTAAGGCTTTATGTAGCCATAGCGCTTATCCTTGCATTTACACAATGTAATAATGAGCTGGAATTTGACGAAAAAGGGATCACGATGATCACTATCGTAGATGAATGGACCTGGGATCCTGTGCCCAATGCTACCATCAAAGTGTACAATCATGTGGATGATTGGGCTTTTGAAGAGAATCTGATCAAAACGCTGACTGCCGATGCCGAAGGAAAGATCAAACTCAGAGATTTAGGTGATGGGGACTATTACCTGGATGTGATTAAAGATGATATGACCAACTGGCAACACCCCTATGGTGTGCCGGTTTACAAAGGAGATATCTTTATTGATCAAATCGCCATTTCGGTTAACTTCAACTACATCCTCTCTTCAGCTGATGGCAAAGACTGGGAAATCACAAACACCTATGATGAGTTCGACAATGACATCAGTGAGGACCCGAACCACGCATGTATGATCGGGAATGTGGTCCACTTTGAAAAGGCTGGCTATTATTCCATGGATGATGGCACCAACAGATGCGATAACCTTCCTCAATTGAGGGAAGCCAGCTGGTGGGGATACGGTCAAAACTTATCCTTGCTCCTTAATGGAATGGATGTAAAGGACTACTTTGTCCATACATTCTATGAAGACCACTTCATTCTGATAGATAACTCCGGAGAGGAGATGATCAAGTACCGATATGAAAGGATATGATGGTCTTTAATTATTAACTAAACCAGCGCAGGAGTTTTCATTCCGCGCTGGTTTTATCACTTTAAAGAGCAGCGTCATGAAACAGATACTGATCTTAATCAGCCTAATACTCGCGATTTTAAACGCATACAGCCAGCCTTATGACTCTATTGGCCTCCACAAAGTCAAGCTTCAGGCAGGCAAATTCACATTGAATCAATTTAGTATCTCAAAGATCAAAATGGATACGAAAGGTCCTGTACCAGTCACCGATGATGGTATTGGCACAGGAGAAAAGGTCATCGAAGGCCTATTCACGATGTTCACAGGTTGGTCTACAAGCTCCTCCTCGGAATCTCTGTGGCAGCTAAACAACAGCATGAAGCTTGGAGGCATCAAAAAAGAAATTGCTTTCCCTGTCCAGGTAACAGGCTTTTATGAAAAGACCCGCGAGCGGGTGAGAGACGAAAATGGCAGCTCATTGGAAACATTTGAAACCTATAATTTATACTGGGAGGAAGGGGCTAAGGGATCCATAATTGAGGAAAAAGACACTTTGGGAACTTTTGCCCTAAAACCCATGAATACTTTACTTGACTCTATTGACTACTGGAAGAGCTTTACCAGTCATATTCCAATGTGGTTGGAAGAAAAGCTGGAATACTACAGCAATTATGATAGAGTCATTGATTTTGTTGTGGCTATCACCTTACAAGACCAATCTTATATTCTTGTTTATAACGCAGAGAATTTCCGGTTTGCTTTGATCTACCGGCACAAAATGATTGGTCTATGGCAACATGCACCTTCCAGGGGACTTTTTGGATCCAGGAAAAAAAGCATTAATCCTTATATGCTTCTGCCATCTGGACTTTCAGATGATCAAGCTCAGAAAACGCTCTCGCTTTTGATATTAGGATTAAGTCTGGCTGATAGTATGTAGCGTCGATTTTTGAATTGTTATTGCTACCTTTAATTGTGTCAACAATTATGAATGAAAGAATAGAAGAAAATATCCCTGAAAAGTATAAAAAGGCCGTTCATGAAATTGCCGACAGTTTGTTGGCTGGTTTTGTTTGCTTTTTTAACCCGGATTCTCTGGAAGTGGAATCCCTTCCAAAGATGCTGCTGGAAGATCCTGAAGAGTATGAATTAATGACAGGTGAATCATGGGAAAGTGAAGAAAAGAAGCATGAAAAGTGGAAAAAACACCTTGAAATAGGTCCCCTGGATTCCAGCGAAGCATTTAGGATCATGGAAAACTTTGCTGAGCAGGTTGTAGACCAGCACTTACAAAATAAGCTTATCACTGCACTCAACAACAGAAAACCTTTTGCTAACTTCAAAGTGTTGGTTGAAGGCTCTGAATTCCGGGATGATTGGTTCCAGTTTAGACAGCAAGCTTATGAGCGACATGTTTGGGATCTGATACAGTTGAACTCAGAGGAATTAGATTAGTAATTTATACCACAATGGGACTTACTATTCATTACAAGGGCGTACTAAAAAAACCAGACATGGTCTACCCTCTCATCGAAGAAATGAGTGATGTGGCTCAAACAATGGGTTGGCATTACCAGGTAATGGATAATGATTGGGACTTACCTAATACTTCCTCTATTGATTCCGAAGGTTCCATTCAAGGTCACTTACCACTCAAAGGTATTCTGATCAAAATGCACGCTAAATGTGAATCATTTTCACTTTTGTTTGATGCTGAAGGCAGAATGACAAACATGGTCACAATGGCCCTGGGAGAAAAAGAAGCTGACTGGCAACATACTAAAACCCAGTTTGCCCCTGTGGAAATACACATTTCGATGGTGAAACTGATGAAATACCTAAGTAACAGGTATTTTGAGCAGTTTGAAGTATTTGATGAAGGGAAATTCTGGGAAACCGGTGATGTAGCATTGTTTATAGAAAAACACCATTTTCTTGGTGATATGATCTCAAAGCTGGGTGATGCTCTGGATAACGGCCTGAGTGAAAAACCAGAGAACCCCCAAAATCTTGTTGAAAGAATAGAAGCCATTATAACTCAAATGCACAAAAGATCGCGGAAATAGAATACCACAACAGCACCAATCCTTCGCAATCTGCTTCCCATCTTAAACAATTAAAAATCCATCCCTGCAGAATAATAATTGATTCCGTACTATCGATTATTCACATTGAAATAATATAATTTCATCTTGATCAATTAACATTTAATCTAAAACAATTAAAATATTATCTTAGAATATTTACATCTAATGAGGTGCAATCAATTCTTGAATGCATAAATCCATTTCTCCCCCAACATTTGTTTATATGAACCCCTCCTCCTAAACTCTGCTTTACCAGAACAAAATGAAGTAATCAGAACAAATTGGTTATTTAAATTAGTTTACTTATTTAGTAAACTTTAATTACTATATTAGTGTTCATATCATGAAGGTTTATTTCAAGACAAATGAGTTAGAACAACTGTATATAACACCAATTGATGAGTTAAAAGGAAAACAGAAATTCTCGAAAGAAGTAATTAAACAGTATCAGGCAAAAGTCAGAATATTGACATTTATTGATAGTCTGAAAGAACTCCTTCCGATCAGATCGCTGAATTTTGAATCGCTATCGGGCAAAAGAAAAGGACAGTTTTCAATCAGGCTAAATAAACAATTCAGACTGATATTTAGAGAGGAGAAAGACGATACGATTGAAATAGAAATAATTGAAATATCCAAGCATTATGAATAGCAAAAGAAAGTTAGCTAATGACATGATCCCGGGATCGACAATGCATCCAGGAAAACTTTTAAAAGCCGAGCTTGAGGCCAGGGAAATGAAGCAGATAGATCTGGCTAAAATGCTAAATATTGCAAAAAATGTGATGTCTGAGATTATCAATGGGAAGCGAAATATCACACCTGAACTTGCCGTGAAGCTAGAGGAAGCTTTGGAGATAAAGGCAGAATTTTGGATGAAATTTCAGGTATCCTACGAAATAGATAAAGTGCGCATCAGAACTAGAAAAGCAATTGCAATAGCTAATATTACTGAAAAGTCTAAGAAACAACTGTATTCATCATAAGCCCGGATCCAATCTAAAAACTTACTAAATTCCTAGATAACAGATATCTACAACTCATCCGGACGGGGCTTGGCATCCATCTGTTTGATGATCTTATTCACCTCCGACTCCGTAGACCGAAGCTTTTCCTGGCAGTATTGAATCAAAGAAGAGGCGCGCTTTACCTTCTCGCTTAATACATCGATGGATACCGTCTCATTCTCGATCTCAGCGGCGATCATTTTCAGCTCCTTGTAGGCTTCTTCATAGGTAAGATTCTCCATCCGCTCTTTTTCGTTTGGCTGTTATTTTCGTTTCGATATCATATTCATGCATGATCACCTTCATTTGGCTATCTATCCGCAACTTTTCTGGATCACTAACAGGTTTTCCATCCTGTGAGACGATGGCAAATCCACGCTTCAGAATGCTCTCAGGTTTAGCCATGCGTATCAGTGACTGATAATGATTCAAATACCCGTCTAAATTAGCTAAATACTTGCGGGTATTGCTATGCATATTGGTTTTAACGTTTTCCAGCTCCTGTATTTGATGTGCTATGGCTATACGTGGTCGTATACTCATCTGATTAGCTATTTCGCTCAATGTGTCTTTATGCTGCGCCAATAGCAACCGGGACTTATTGATCACCGTGAGGTTAGCTGTTGTAATACCCGACAAGGCCGAAGCCAACAATCGCTGGGTTTGGATGGTAATGTTCTTTTGCAGGTTAAGGACCTTATCTTCAAAATTCCGGTTGTGAAGCACGACAAACTCTGCTGCTTTGGTGGGCGTGTTGGTCCGGGTGTTGACCATCATATCCACGATGCTTGTATCCGTGGAGTGACCTATTCCTGTTATAATGGGAATGGGAAACCGTGCAGAAGCTTTTGCTAACAGGTAATTATCAAAGACCAGGAAATCCGTCTTGGCACCCCCTCCCCTGATGAGGACTACACAATCATACTTAATATTGGACTCATAAATGGCCACCAATCGACTGACGATCTCCGTATGCGCTTCTGCACCCTGAACCGCAGACTGGTAGTTGTCGATATCAAATCGATAATTGAACTGATTGGCTTCTAAGACACCAATAAAATCTTTGTATCCTTCCGAGTTGGGTGATCCAATGATGGCAATCCTTTGAATGACTGCATGAATACTGGCTTTCTTATTTGTGGTGATGTATTCCTCTCCTACTTTTTGAATGGCATCAGGATTCTCTGCTACCAGCCGGGCGAGTGTCGCCTGCCGTTGTTTCTCCAGGTTGCCCAGTGTCCAGTTTTGATCAATATCTAAAAGGATAAGCTGAATCCCATACTTAACCTGGTACTCCACTTTTACCCTGGCCAGTATCTCGATTCCATCTTTAAATACTTGTCCGGTCTGCTGCTCAAAAGCTTTGATACTCTCCGACCCTTCTCTCCAGGCGATGCCCCTAATCTTGGCCGTTGTCTCGCTGCTTTCATCGGCTTTTTCAACAAACTCAAAATAATGCCTGTCCCCATCCATATACATTTTATGACCAGAGATCTCTGCAATGACCCAATAAGACTCTGTAGCAAAGGCCGCGTTGATCACCCCTTTGATGTGCAGGGTGAGTTCGGAAAGGGTGATATGATTTTCGGGGCTGGTCAAATTGTCGATTTTAAGTATTCAGCATGCTCTGGCTTAAAAATATTGTTTTCATATTAGAAACCATAGATTTATAAATCACTACTTTTGTAGCTGATGGTCATTGTTTAAGCCATATCGTTGCTGACACTACCCCCTCCTGCTCCATTCATGAGCAAATGGAGGTGAACTCACATTGTGTTAGCCGATGAATTTCCCGGCGAACAGCCCTTTCTGGTTTTCTTTCAGAACTTACTTTTCTTAACAATGAACCTAAAATCATTCGGATACGATGAGTATCTAAAATCAATTCAATATACAACTGCTCCTGATTCAGCGTTTACCCTGGCACGGGTTATAACCGAACACAAAGATCGCTATACAGTCATGACTGAAACAGGTCCTCTAGAAGCCGAAATACTCGGTAAGCTTCGTTTTGCTGCCACAAGTCGGGCAGATCTGCCTGCCGTAGGAGACTGGGTAGAAATCCTGCCCTTTGATAGCTCTGCAATCATCCATAACATCCTGCCCAGGAAGTCCGTGCTGGAGCGGCCGGCAGTTGGTAGTCATGGTGAAAAGCAAATTATTGCTACAAATGTAGATGTAGCGCTCATCATACAAGCTGTTGACAGAGACTTCAACATCAACAGAATTGAACGCTATCTGGCACTTGCGAAGTCTACAAATACTGATCCGGTTGTTTTACTGAACAAAATTGACCTCGCAAGTAAAGAAGACTTGGAGACAATGGTTAAATCGATTAACGACCGTCATCCCTCTGTCCAGGTTATTCTTATCAGCAATACAGAACAAGATGGTTTGGCAGGCCTTGTAGGTTTTTTCAAAGAAGGAGTCACCTATTGTCTGTTGGGCTCATCGGGAGTGGGTAAATCCACATTAATCAACAACCTTCTGGGTACAACAAGAATGCAAACGAAGTCGCTCGGTGAGACCACTCATAAAGGTCAACATACAACCACACACCGGGAATTGATGGTTTTACCAGAAGGCGGCATCCTGATTGATAATCCGGGCATGCGTGAGGTGGGCACTCTGAGCTCTGAGGAAGGACTGGAATCGGCTTTTGAAACCATCAATGCTTATGAAGGCACTTGTAAATTCTCCAATTGCTCACATATCAACGAACCTGGCTGTGCGGTGATCAAAGCAGTTGAAGCTGGAGAAATATCCAATGAAGCATATGCCAACTACATGAAAATGCAACGTGAGAGACGACATTTTGAGATGACGGAAGCTGAACGACGGAAACAGGGAAAAGAATTTAGCAAGATTGTGAAACAGATGAAAAAGAAGAGATAGAGAATGGCTTAAATGGAATATTTTATTGTAACTCTATTCAAACTGTCATAGATAGCTTGCATCCATTATTAAGGAATCAAACAATGAACATTTTTGTTAAATTTGATTAGAAGACTTTCCAAGTGAAACGAAATGAAGAACAATAACTGGAAGCATAGGATCACAATTAACCCTGACCAATGTGGCGGCAGACCATGCATAAGAGGCATGAGAATTCGTGTGATTGATGTACTGGACCTACTTGCATCAGGATTGACTCAATCCCAGGTACTGGAAGAACTGCCTGATTTGGAACCGGAAGATATAGAAGCTGTTTTAAGGTACGCAAGCAGTAGATTCGACCATCCTATAGTTGCTGCATAATATGGACATCTGGATAGATGCTCAATTATCTCCTTCAATTGCACTTTGGATAAATCAAAATTTCACAAAACTTCGTGCCAAATCACTCAGATCACTAGAACTGCTCAAATCATCCGATATTGAAATTTTCAAAGAAGCAAGGAGAAGCAATGTCGTTTTAATTTCTAAAGATGATGACTTTGTTCAACTGGTAAAAGACCATGGTCCGCCTCCCAATGTTATCCTAATTACCTGTGGAAATACATCCAATCAAAAAATGCGATCAATCCTCAAGTAAAATCTTCAAACGGCTCTTGATTTAATTGAAAGTGGAGAACCCCTGGTAGAAATAAACGGCTAGGTTTGAGATTTTCAAATATGGGTCCAAATGAATCAATAAAAACTTGCCAGAATTGCCCAACCTATTCTGCAAAATCAAGGAAAACATTGACAGAAACCCGCATTCCTTTAATGTGGAATATAACCTCCAGTATTTCTTTCCAAAAGAAGCCTATTTTGATTTTGATGAGAATATTGCTGATGAAGAATTAGGGTACTACATCAGGGATTTTTCTATCGAACAAGTTGAATGATTGACGAGGATGCCAGCACTATAAAACCCGGAAATATAAACTGATTAAATAATGCATATTGGTTGTGAGTATTCTCTGATTTCGCTAGCTTCATAAGCTAAACCATTACAGGTTATCATTGCTTAAAATCAGACACTGCATGAAAAGGATTTCATTCATAATATGTGCCTCATTCCTATTTGGATCAATAGCTTTCAGTCAACCAGCGAAGCCAATAGATATCACCTGGTTGCAAGGCGATCAACCAAAACTGCTAAGTATGATGGCTAGATCTGTCTCCACCCAGGAGGAACTCAATGGGACCAGCCTGAGTCTCACTACACTGCTTGGCGGATGGCATGCCCAGGCCATCGGTCAGTACAAGGACTATGTATATGTGGCCTTTAGTGATGGAAAGCTTTTAGATGCCAAGACCATAGCGACCAAAAAGGAGCAGTCCCAGGCATATGGAAAGCTGTGGGTCTACAATTTAAAGACCAAAGAGGGAAAACTAATCGATCTTGAAAAAGGATATGAGCACCCTTGCTCTATCCAGGTGACCGGCAAATACTTAACCCTGGCTCTTGAAGCTGCCTATGGCACAAACCAGATGGTTGGAATTGAGCGGGCATCGGCATCCGTCATTCAGATATTTGATCTGGAAAAGGAGCCATTCTGCTCTGTGGAGGTAAGCCGGATCACACAAAATGATATGAATTGTGGTGGAGCAGGACTTACTTATAGCACCCAAAATAAATGCTGGTATTTGTTGGCAGACCAGGATTTCAGCAATGGTCGTGTAGCGCTTTATCGTACTGAAAATGAAAATCTAACAACCTGGAGAAAAGAGCCTATTGCCTATTACACAAGATTCGGTGCTGGTGCAGGGCTTAACCTGATCACTGCCTCGGATCAATCCATTTGGGGATTTTACTACAATACCAATGATGAGGGGATGCCCTCCATCATGAACCTGATGCTGGTAGGCAATGAAGTAAAAATGTTTAAACTGGTTGAGCCCAATGGCACACCTGTTGCAAAACGTGAAGTTATCACTCAAATAGTATCTATTGGTGCACCATTGCTCAAGTCTGCTGGCGAGCTCCTGGCCAATCGTCCAGGTATGCGTTTTGGAGCAGGCATTAGAATCGAAGATGGGAGGTTAGAACTTTTGATGTGCCAGAGAAACATGGCCAATAATTTCAAAATAGAAAGAGTAAAACTGGATGAGGTGGAAAGAACCCAGGTGATGTTTGTAAATTATGCCAAAGCAAGAGGAGAAATCAATGTGACCTCTCAAACAAATACTTCTCAAACTAATAAGGTCCAAAAGGTTCAGACCGAATCATGGACCGGATGGCTACAATCACCAGTAAAAGTTGACCTCAACTATATGCCAATATCTACCAAGAGCCTGAGCAGCCTGAGCGTACCCAAGTGGACAGATGCATTTGGTGCCATTACCAGGGCTCCCCTTGCATTATGTTATCTGGATGGGGAACCAGCAAAAGGACAAATGAAGGAATTTCTTGCTACAAAAATGGTAGACAATAAGAAGTAATTGGGCAACTGGATATACTGATACAGGAAATAGGTACAAATCCAGTTATTTCTTTAATTCCAAGTCCACAATGTCATTTTTGATTTATAACCTATAAATCCTTCATGTTCCCAGTCTTCATTGGTCGTGGTATATGATTTTCTGATGTCTGTTTTTTCAGGAGTCAATCGCCCTAGTAAACTTCTATATGATCATACATGATATTTGATTTAATATTTCGCAGGTTAAATTTTTGCAGCCTCTCCAACCGCTTCAAAAGTACCAGTCAATTTAATTTTCTCTTTTGAACTATTGTTTTCAAGATTGAGCTCAAAGCTCCCCTCTATTAATGAATCAGTAATTTTTTTAAAAGTTAGCTTATTCACTTCGCCTGCATCAGGATTGATCGAATAAGCATCACTCTCTGTTATATACGTAGAAATGAAACCGGAAGTGGAACTGGAGGTAGAAGCTGATGTGAGTTCTTCATAAGTATATGTTTTTTCATCGAACCCGGTAGCATTTCCCTGTTCAACAATCGAAATACTTAATGCTGTTTCAGTTGCTGGGTAATTCCCCAAATAAAGAGTAAATGAACTGATCTCTCCACCACTCACAGAACTGACTGTATAGGCAAATTCTACCTCTTCATAATCCAGAGATTGACTGATCTCTCCGGAGACTGTAAATGTAGCTGTTCCCTTCACTTCAGGGTCCATGCCCTCCTCATCATTACAGGAAAACAGGAAAATAGATAAAACAAATAAAAAAGGATATGCAGTGAATTTTCTCATAAATCTTAAGTCTCTAATTTGATTGCGGTAAAATAAAAACTGCTCTGGATCGAGCTATAATAATCTTCAAATTATTGATCCATTCTCTAAAATCCAACAAAAGCACCCCTTTAGTTCAAAAAAGGAGATAAACGTTGGTTGAAGTAATGATCACCCTGTGGCAATAAGTGTCAGCATCATCTACTTATTCAATCTTTCAACTCAACCACCACAATCTCATTTCCATCGTGATCATAGCAGTGGAGAAAATCATACTCCGGACCAACTACCGGCTCCACTTTAATTTTAGCCTGTTGATTCTTCATCTTTTGATAAAGCTGATCGAGATCTTCAGTGTAAATGACCAATGTTGGCTGACCTGCCGTTTGGTTTCCAACCCGGGCCTGCTGTTCTTCGCCTTCTGCCTTCAATAGCCAGATGCCCACATTAGTTGCTTTATCTCCCAATTGAAGAAATCGCTGACCTTCCGCTGTAGTCATATCGAAAATCCTTTCAAATTCGAATACTTCTTCGTAGAATGCGGCAGAAGCCTCATAATCATTTACGAGTAGAATTGTTCTTCCAAGCTTATTATTCATATGATATAGGGTTGCCTTTAATCGCACACAATATCCTGTTTTTTGATATCAAGTATAGTTAACAGGTATTTGTATTTGAGCAAGGATACATGATTCTCACTTCAGGGATCAAATATAATTACTCACAACCGTATTGAAGCGCTTAATTCGAGTTAACTTATCATGGGTATTTAAACAAAGCATAAATATCCAAACTGATAAAGTGTCCGTTTTTAACCTCACATTCCTTCATAGTTCCCTCATGCTGAAAGCCTAACTTTTCCATGAGTCTTTTGCTGTTTGCATTATCATTTTCCACTATCCCTTCTATCCTATGAAGATTTAAAGTTTTAAAACCATAATTCAGGATTTCCGGGACCACCTCAGGCATAATTCCCAGACCCCAGTAAGCAGGCAACAACCAAAACCCAATTTCTGCTTTTCGATGATTATGAGAGACATTGTTGAGTCCTGCCGCACCATAGAATGTGGTATTGTCAGAAGACCATATGGCCCACCAGATACCTGTCTCTTCATTTTCCAAACGGTCAAACCACTCCATCTGCTCCTTTGTCGACTCCAAAGTATCAAAACTCACTCCGTAATACCGAATAACATCAGGATGAGAAAGCCCTTCATAGATATGAGTGATATCTCCAGGCACAATCTTTCTTAGGGTGCATCGACTCGTTTTGATGGCCGGAAATTTCAGGTTTTTAGTGCTCATTTTAACTTATCACAGTTTGGTTGTTCTGTAAAAATCCCTTAGCAATATAATCCACTGTTTTATGATGAATGTTCCAGGCTTGATATACCTCACGGGCCCATTTTTTTATCATTTCCATACACTCAGATTCATTTGTAACAGTATTCTGAATATCGGTCGTAGTAATGCCACCACGGTTCAAAACGCTTGGAGGAGTTAGATATTCATCTGACCGTGTGGATTTGTACTCATTTAAATGATCACTGAGTTTTGGTGACAGTTGATAATTCCACTGAATTTTGTAGTGCAGCATCAGATGCTGTCTTGTCAGATGAAAATGATTGTTCCACCGACCATGAATTTCGGAATGCTGCAAGGTATGTGCATCCACAGATAAAAAACGATAGACATGATTGCTTGGCAGAGCATAATCCATGTGCTGAAATCCCAGACTGAATATCTCTACACACTCATGTACTCCCCGCTGAGTATCGGCGCCGCAAAATTGACATTTACCTGAGTAGAGTAATGTTACTCCATTCTTTTCTGCTATGTCTATATAATCCTGCATGAAAAAAAGGTTGAAAGAAAGAGAGCCAAAATAACCTCAGCTCTCTCTTCTGGTAGCACAATATTATGATCATATTTTAGGTTTTGAAACATCTTTCATCACCAACATGTCTAGTACTCTTTTTGAAGCCCCATCATAAAATCCGCTCTCTTTCATATGCTTCTCCGGGTTTTTGAATGTACCGAATAGAATATCATAAATGGGAAAGTCTGAGTAATTGTACTTATGTATCCCACGCCCATGGTGGATGCTATGTGCCTCAGGACGCTGAATAAAATATCCTAACCATACCGGAGTTTTTATGTTAGCATGCTGAAAAAGACTCAAAAAAGTAAGAAACAAGACACCAATTGTTGCCGCTTTTGCAGACAAACCAAGTATCAGCACAAAGCTCAGGCTACCAATCAGGGTAAACATAATCGTATCGAGTGGACCTGTATAGAAAGCACTGGGTATATCCAATCGTTCAGTGCTATGATGGATCTGGTGAAAAGACCTCCATAAAAAGTCATAAGCGTGCATTGCTCTATGCCAGATATAGAGAATTCCCTGATAGATAGTTACTCCTGCAAGCGCTGCCACAATCGGGTTAATTTGTGTAAAGTCTACCAATTGGAAATGTGCCAGGTGATGATCTACCAGTAAAGGCACCAGGGATGCCAAAACAAAATTGAAGATAAAGAAGGCTACCCCTCTCAACTTCCAGTACTTGATTTTGGGTAGTTGCTTGGCTGGTGCCACAGACTCCCAAATCCACAACCCCACATACATGTAAGCCACAATGGCCAGCGGGTCTAATGCGTAGTTTATTAGCTCATTCATAACAGTTTGTTGTTTACCTGTTATGCGTAAGATCATATCTTACAATGTAAGCCGGACATGCTAATGTTTCCAATTCGGGCTCTGATGGGGCTTATAACTACAAAAAAGACCAGTCTTTACTGAGGTAGATAGATGTCTGTGCAATTCTGGGTGGATCTGTTCAAACTTTTTAATGGCACTCTTAATTCGCTGAGTCACTGCCGATCTGGCTTTGTCTGATGTGGACCCTTTTATCCTGATCCTACCCCTGTGATCTATTGAGGAGGCTATGTAACTGGTGAGTTGGTCATATTCCTCTTTCAGAGAATTAATCTCATAGTCATCTATTGAGTTGACTAAAGAGGACTCGATTTGCTCGAGTCGATCTTTGATCTCCATCAACGATGCTTTGTCTATAACATCGACTGATCGCTGATCAACCTGCACCCCAGCCATTTCCTCAGCTTTTACTTCCTCACCTTCATGCTGAATGAGCTTTGAAAGATCTGCCAACCCTTTGCTATGAGGAACATGAACCTGTTTACCCAGGTATTGAATTCTCCAAACATCACCTTCCTGTGAAAACAAATTGGAGGATATCTCGGGTTGAGAAATAGAAATCTCTACTTTTTTGTGATGACCTATAAATTCCCAAAAGTCTTTAAAAGTTGTATTTTCTTTATAGGGGTTTACATTGATCATCCACTGTAATGCTTCCGATTCCAGGTTATCATTATCGCGACTTACCCTAATCGAAAAGTTGCTTAAAAAGATGTTCCAATACATCATTGCCCGTTCCTCATTCTTCAGAAAAAAGTAAGATGCTGCAATAATTGCCGGGTAGTCTACCCAACCATCCTTGACATAGCGTTCTCCTATCTCAATACTCTTTTTGAACTCACCTTTTTCAAAATAAATATATGATCCAGTGGGATGGTATCGCTCTTCACGTTCAGGATTTAGAAACAAAGCCTTTTTGTAAAGTTCCTCTGCTTCATCCAAATAATTCAGGTAGATAAAAGCACTTGCTATCTGAATTAGGCTAAATGGATCATTTGAGTTTAATAGCAATGACTTCCTCAAATAAACTTCACATTCATCAAAGGATTGCTCAAACAACAATACTCTCCCCAGGATCATGCTAGCCAGGTAATTATCAGGATCTAACAACAGTGCCTTCACTGCCCATTCCTTAGCTCCTTTCTGGCTAAGATCCCACCGATCCCATATCCGGCAACTCCATTCATTGAAATATGTAAGTGACATTCCTGAATAAGCAAGGCTGTAATCAGGGTCTATGGACAAAGCTTTAGAAAAATACTCCCTGGCAGCCTCATCAGAGTGAGCTGTGCCTTTCTTCAGCTCATCCACACCATACAACCAACACTCATAAGCCTTAAAATTGGTTATTTGCTTTTTCCTCAGCTTCAACAATAAGTCAAGATTCAGTTGATGTTGGAGCGAAGCCACCAGGTTTGCTAAAATCTCCTGTTGAATCTCCTGAATTGAAGTGATTTTGTTCTTGTTTCTGTAGGACCAAACGATCTGATCATCTTCAGACCTTGACAAATGAACATTTACCCTGATTTCATCCAGAATCTCTGAGAATGTTCCTTTCACTAAATAATCACTTTCATTTAGGTTTTTGAGGGTTGCCGGACTGTTTAAATATGATTCAAGATACCGGATGTTAAATTGCCTGAACTGTGAAAGCTCTGCCACCAGGTCTGATGAAAAAGCCCTGCTAAAGATTGCCAGGGAGTCATTTTGGCCAAGGTATTCAAAAGGAAGAACGGCTAGTACGATATTTTCCTGTTGAGTTCCCAATGGGAAAGATCTTTATCCAGGTACAAAGAAACGGCTTTATATTGTTTAAGGCAACAATGTCAACCACAGATATTTCTATGTATAAAACAGATCAGTAACAAAAAATCAAACAATAGTTAACCTCATTTATCAAACCAATCGTAATATTGCAATATTAAATGAACTACCCTGGAGTTATATGAAAATCGCTTTTTTCTCAGACATACATGCCAACCTGCCTGCGCTGGAAGCTTTCTTTCGGGATATTGAGATTGTAAAACCTGATGCCCTCTACTGTCTGGGTGATCTGGTTGGTTACAATGTGTGGGCTAATGAAGTAACGGAAGAAATACGTAAACGTGGAATACCCACCATCATGGGAAATCATGATGAGGCACTCCAGTTTCAAGCTCATCCGGATGAAAAACCGAACAGACGTATCACCAGACAAATTGTATCTCCTGACAACAGAGACTTTCTGATTAGCTTGCCGAGACACCTATCCCTATCCTTTGGTGCGGGAGATAATACATTGACGCTTTTGCTGGTTCATGGAAGCCCGAAATCCATCGATGATTATTTGGTGGAAGACTACCCCGAAGATGAAATCCTCACCATGATGAAATCACATCAAGCTGACGTTGTGTTATGTGGTCATACCCATATCCCTTATCATCGGGTTTTGTCTAGTGGGTCGGGTTACAAACACGTGATCAATATTGGTTCTGTTGGAAAACCTAAAGACGGGGATCCAAGGGCTTGCTACGCTTTACTAACCATTGACAAACCTAATGCCGGTGCCAAAGATGCGATAAAAGTTGAGTTCAGAAGAATGGAATATGATCTAGAAGGGGCTACAAAAGCAGTGATACAAAGTGAATTTCCTGATGAATTCGCAATTAAATTGTTGGAAGCAAACTGATCAGACTTCAATCTCTTGAAAAAATCAAACTATTATTCGTTTAATCACGTTACTAATCGTAATATTGCGATCTTAGTCCATGGGAGTAACTAAAACAGATCTTTTTTCCGAAACACAGAATGATATGGCAATTGCTGCCAAAGCATTTGCTCACCCTGCACGTGTAGCTATCATTCAGTATTTGTTGAAGGCAAATGCCTGTATCAACGGAGATTTGGTTCATGAACTGGGTCTGGCACAAGCCACCATCAGTCAGCATCTACGGGAACTCAAAGACATTGGGATCATTCAGGGTACTATTGAAGGATCCAGAATTAGCTACTGTATAAATCCCAAAAGATGGAATGAGATCAAGAATCAGTTCAATACCATTTTTGATCAGTTTAAGTCCGCTAACCCGGATGATTGCTGCTAAAAAATTTTCACCTAATACATCGTAATATTGCAATAATATATTTAAATCAATTTCAAAATAACTTGTCACTGTGTCTAATAATAAAAAACTAAGCTTTCTTGATCAATACCTCACACTTTGGATTTTTCTCGCCATGGCAATTGGTGTAGGGGTCGGTTATTTCCTTCCTTCTAGTTCCGGATTTATCAATTCATTCAGCAGCGGAAGCACCAACATACCCATCGCCATTGGATTGATATTGATGATGTACCCTCCCCTGGCCAAGGTCAACTACAGATTACTGCCCAAAGTATTTAGCAATGTGAAAGTCCTGTCCATTTCGCTTCTGCTCAACTGGATCATTGGTCCGGTGCTGATGTTTGCTCTTGCCATGATTTTTTTGCAGGACCATCCGGAATATATGATCGGTCTCATTTTGATTGGTCTCGCCCGATGTATTGCTATGGTGCTGGTTTGGAATGATCTGGCAGAAGGAAGCAGTGAATATGGAGCTGGTCTGGTGGCGCTTAACAGCATCTTCCAGGTTTTTGGATACAGCTTCTATGCCTGGTTATTCATCACGAAATTGCCGCCCATTTTTGGTATGGAGGGAGCTATTGTGAATATCAGCATTGCGACCATTGCGGAGAGTGTCGCTATTTATCTCGGGATACCCTTTATAGCTGGGCTATTGAGTAGAGTCCTGTTAACCCGATGGAAAGGTGAAGAGTGGTACAATAAGCAATTCATCCCTACCATATCTCCCATGACATTGATCGCACTTCTTTTTACCATTTTGGTTATGTTTTCGCTTAAAGGCGAGCTGATTGTTCAGATCCCTTTTGATGTGCTGCGAATTGCAGTGCCCCTTCTCATATATTTTGCCTTAATGTTCCTGATAGGGTTCTTTATCAGCAAAGCCACTGGGGCAGACTACGAAAAAAATGCCTCTATTGCCTTTACAGCTGCCGGCAACAATTTCGAATTAGCCATTGCAGTAGCCATTGCGGTATTCGGACTTAATTCGGGGCAGGCGTTCGCAGGTGTGATTGGACCGCTGGTTGAAGTGCCTGCTTTGATCTTGCTGGTCAGGGTGGCATTTTGGTTGAGAAAGAAATATTACCTGGTGGGATAATTAAATCCTTTCCCCCGGATTAATTTATTGATCCGGGGTTATTTTTCTTTGCCTGGTCCTTCAATCCATCCCTCCCATACAATCAAGGCACTGGTTGGCATAGCTGTCATATTCATCAAAAGCTGGTCCTGGCCTGCCATGAATGGTGATAATCCGATCGAGCCGAACCTGCTCCCCATTCTTCAGAAGTGCAAAATCTCCATCTTTACCTGATTTCACGAGCCTCACAAATTCGTTTCGGACAGTATCTACCTCTCCTTGAGGGTTGAAATAATGGATGACCAAAACTTGATGCTGATAATCATTGAGGATATCATAAAAATCAGGATCTACCGGGGTGAACTGTGAGTACATGATACTGTTGTTTTATCGAATCGTGGAAATGGTACTTGTAAAACCCATATTTACACTAGATTAGTTCTTTTCTGCCCTCATTTATCAAAATTAACGACCCTGTAGAATGACTCTTTGGGCTGAAATTCCTCATCAAATAACAATGGATAATCTTTCCGACCCTTCACCGGAAAATTATCGAGCCAGCTGTGACGGTCTGAAATATTCCAGAATGTGACACCGGTAATATGTTCTTTGTAGTCTCTCAATACCCGAAATATCATTTCATACTGATCCGCCTGTTTCTTCTTTAATTCCTCTGTAAAAACATCGGAATCTGTGGGCATTGGCTTCCTGGCTGAATGTTCCTTTTCATAAATGGATACATCCAGTTCTGTGATTTGGATTTTCAGTCCCAGGTCAGTAAATGCGCTGATTGTGGCTCTCAGCTGATCCTCGGTAGGTTCATAAACGGACCAGTGACCCTGAATCCCCACGCCATCGATAGGTACCTTGTCATCCATCAATTCGCGGATCATCTGATGGATCCTTTCCCGTTTCACAGGGTTGATCACGTCATAATCATTGTAATACAATTCCACATCGGGATCTGCATTTCTGGCATATTCAAAAGCCTTTGAAACGAATTCCTTGCCACATATTCTGTACCACGCAGACTCCCTGTAAAATTCACCGGGTTTACTTGAGATAACTTCATTCACTACGTCCCATGCGTAAATATCATCCTTGTAGCGTGAGACCACGGCTGTGATATGGGCTTCGAGTCTGGACAACAACTCCTCTTTTGTCAGGGAGGAATCTGGTTGAAACAACCAGTCTGGTGTCTGATTGTGCCAGCACAAGGTATGGCCACGCAACAACATGTTGTTTGCCCTGGCAAATTCCACAATTTCGTCAGCAGGCCCCCAGTTATATCGGTCTTCCTCAGGATGGATTGGTCCCATCTTCATTACATTCTCCGGGGTCATACTTGCGAATTGCGACCTGATAAGAGGTGCTTCATCCCCTTTCAGTGCTCTCGGGGATACAGCCACTCCGATCGGAAAGTAATCCTGATAAACTTCACTCAATCTTTTTGGTTCTTTTGATTCAGATTTCTGCGAACATCCAAAAGCTATAAAAAAGAGTATAGGAATAACAAAGAGTAGTAGTTTATAATTTTTCATCTTCATTAGGTTTATGCCAGGTATTTAGTCTTCTATAAAAATAGCAGTCCGGTTGCTGAAAATCAACCTCATCAGAATTAACAAGTTCTTCCCAGGTAAAGGGGTTTTATGTAATTTATTTTTATCACCCCAGAACGGAAATGCCACTCAATTCGTTAAATACTTACGAAGAATTGCTGCAATATGAATGTGTATACATTTATAGCCCCCATTGTGATGTTTCTTCTGATTGCAGAGATCATTTATAGTGTGAAAACCAAAAATGGGCTCTACAATTTCCAGGACACGGTCACAAACCTTGCAACAGGAATTGGCAATCAATGCGTAAACCTGGCAGTGGCTTTCTTTGTCTATAAATGGTATGGTTGGTTGTATCAGTTTGCACCCTGGCAAATCCCCGCCACCTGGTACAGTCTCCTGATTCTCCTCCTCCTCCAGGATTTCATTTTCTATTGGTTCCATCGCCTCGGGCACACTATAAACGTCTTCTGGGCTGCTCACATGCCTCATCATTCGTCTGAAGAACTCAATTTATCCGTTGGCATCCGGGCCAGCTTCACCCAGCGTCTGTTCCAGTTTCTATTCTTTGATTGGATACTTGTACTCCTGGGATACTCCCCAGAGATGGTTTATGCTGTAGCTGCTGTACACTTACTCCTGGCCTACTGGCATCACACCCAGATCATTAAGAAATTGGGATGGTTCGAAAAATACTTTGTTACCCCCTCCCATCACCGTGTGCATCATGGAGTAAACCCACAATATCTGGACAAAAACTACAGTGAGTTCCTCATCATCTGGGACAAAATGTTTGGCACCTTTGAGCCTGAAGAAGAGGAAGTCTGCTATGGTGTGACCCATCCCCCACGCAGCTGGGACCCCATCTTTGTCAACTTCCAGTACTGGAAGCAGTTGTGGGATGATGCCGTTGCCGCCCCTTATTGGTGGGATAAGATACGACTTTGGTTTATGCCACTTGGATGGCGCCCCCGCGGACTGGAGACGAATAAGGGTAAACGCATTGGATATACCCGAAAGGAGCAGGTCAAATACCAAAGCAAACAGTTTAAAAACATCAGTCCGTACATAATCCTTCAGATTGCCCTGGGTATGGCTTACATGATGATCACTATCAACATGTCGTTGCCTGTTTCTGCAGTGGATCGTCTCGTGCTGTCATCAGGGCTATTTATGATGATCATTGCATGGGGTGGATTGTTGCAAGGAAAAAGATGGGCTCTTACCCTCGAAGTGCTTCGGTTACTATTTATGGCAGCTTCCCTGATTATTATTTTCAACAATACTGGAATCGCCCCCTGGACCGGTTGGACAACCATTGTGACAGCTTTACTTGCCGGTATCAGTATCATTTATCTTTCTTTTTACATTAAAAAGGATCAGCTGGAGGAGTTGAAAGTGGCGTAATCTTCATTTAAGGCTTAATAAAACAAATCGGACCTATTTTCAAGACAAACGACCCCGCCTGGGTAATAAGGATCTTTTTACTTTGGTAGTCAAAGAAATCCTAAAAAATGAAAGCCCTACTCCTACTTGGTTGTCTGATCCTCGCCACAATTTCTCATGCACAGCTATCGGATACTATTTCAATATCAGGGGTCGCGCCGGGGAATAACATCAGTACGAGATCCTCAACTACCGATAAGGATTTGACTCAACACAGAGTCAGGTCGATACAATTCAATTCTACAGATACTTTGAGTACCCCAAACCCCTCACGTGAGGCTGTTGCCCTGTACAGATACCTGCAGGATATGTTTGGTAAGCAAATGTTATCCGGGCAAATGTGGACTCCCTGGGGCATCAATGAAATAGAATATGTCTCTACAAAAACCGGTAAAATGCCTGCCATCGCTGGATTTGACTACATCAATGAGCCTCAGAATGCCGGTGAAAATCAAAAAGCCATTGAATATTGGCAAAATGGAGGCATCGTCACTATGATGTGGCATTGGGGTGCTCCTGGTGTTGGTGAAGGTTATGAAAACAGCAAGGCAACCATCGACATCGATCAATGCTTTGTGAAAGCAACTCTGGAATATGAGGATTTTTGGGCGGATCTGGAACGAATTGGTGATTGGCTGCAAAAGCTGGAAGATGCACAGGTTCCGGTATTGTGGCGACCTTTCCATGAGCTGGATGGCGGATGGTTTTGGTGGAGTAAGGAAGGACCTGAAAAGTTTAAGTTGCTGTGGAGGACCATGTATAATTACCTGGTGCATGAACGTGGTTTAAACAACCTGATCTGGGTACTTTGCTATACCGGAACACCCGATGGAGACTGGTTTCCCGGAGCTGAATATGTGGATATAGCTGGTGCGGACACCTACGACAACATGACCGATTCCCATGTAGGAATGTATTACAGCGTACTCGAGTCTGTCGATGACCAGAACTACCCTGTAGCATTTCATGAAACCGGAATTCCTCCCAGGGCCGAAGAATGTATCGAGGATGGGGCCATGTGGTCGTGGTGGATGATCTGGCACACAGACTGGTTGGAAGGAATTGAAGAAAGTTATCTAAAAGAGGAATTCAATAGCCACCTGGTGGTTACGCATGATGAATTACCAGACATTTTGACCACATATGGCTGGGAAGATGATTGTTTACCTACAAAGGCTTCATCCTTTGTAAAAGTTGATGACAAGGAATGGCAGGAAACCAATAAAATAGTCTTGAATTCAGGCACTTCTGCGCAAATCAAAGTAAGTACTGCTGAATATGGTCTGTGGACATGGTATGGACTTGATGAGGTAAGCCGAACTTATGATGAATCACAACAAACCATAGCAATGGATAAGCTAAAAACTGTTGTAGCCACTTTTGAGAACACTTGTGGTGCTCTGACAACACAATCATTCCACGTAGTCAACGGACTACCTGAGCAACCTGTTCTTTCAGTAGAAAAACCTGCAGACATTGTGGCTATCTACCCCTCACCAGCTGCTGATTTCTTAAACATTAAGTATGCAACAGAACGTCGTACTTTTCCGGTCTCGATTAAAATAACAGATCTATATGGAAGGCCTGTTTTGTCCAAAACCCAGGGAAGATTGATTGAACAGATTGACATATCGGGGCTGAGTATCGGAGTCTACCAGATCACAATCTTGAGTAGCAACCATATCACGACTAAGAAGTTTATCAAAAAGTGATACTAATTTTTTGAAAGTTCCTTTTGATAAATGTTTTGCAAACTACTGCTCATGTAAACCAGGGGTGCATTCCAATTGATGGCCACTTCGTTGGTAGAATAACTGCAAACTTCGTCTATATAGCATTTCGCAGGAAAAAGCGTTTCTCCATATTTTTCTTTTCCGCAGTCTTGCGCCACATTGTGAGGATTAGGACCACCGACCAGCATACCTGGTATCGGTTCATCAATACCATCACTGGCAGAGATCCGATGGTGTGGGTTGTTTGGAGAACGATGCCCCATGCCGGTCACAAAACAATATCCTACCGCATTTCGCCCAAGGACGTAATCGAGTCCTGACAATGCAGCTTCAAAGAATTCGGTATTACCAAAACTTTTGTAGGCATTGATAAGCACCATACCCTGATTGAGCGCAACAGAATTGCTTCCCCAACGAAAATCGTTTAGGGTTACTTTATAAGGAGCTTCCCTCCAGGTTTCAATCAGACTCTCCGACAAGCTCATGAGCTTATCAGATGCGCTTTTTCTCAGTAATTCCGGAACATTAGCTCCTTCTGTAGAGAGCGAGATGAGTCCTAAAGTTTCTACAGAGTTCCAATTGGGAACACCAAATTCTATCTGGTTCAGATCTATCTTATTGAGATAACTTTGATTCTCTGTGGCCAGAAACAATTCCACACTGGCCCATAGAAACTCGTCCCTGAAATCTCTGTCTCCATACTCGCCAGTCTTAATAGCAGGACCATCTGGTGATCCCTGGTTTGGGTTGCGATAAATTACTTCCGGGTTCGCTTTTGCCCAAATCCATGCCTTTTCAGCTTTTTCAATTAATCTGGATGAAAGGTCTGGATCAATTGACTTAACGATTGTACCTGCTTTAGCCATAACCGCTGCAAAATTTAATGTTGCTCCAGTTCCTTTTGCGACCACATATCGCTGTCCTGAGGCCTTTTGCGGATCAACAAACTTTTCGAAATTAGCCGTTGTGGTTTTATGATAAACCCCTCCATCCTCAGGGTCCTGCATGGACTCCATCCACCTAATATTCCACAATACTTCATCCAGGATATCAGGCAGGTCATTGGTGCTTTCAGGAATATTCAAACTTAGAGTGTCAAAAAGTTCCTGGTTGTGGGAGTAAGACATCAGGAGCGTGTAGGTGGTAATTCCTGAGTTCACTACATACTTATTATAATCTCCAGCATCATACCAGCCATAAGGGGTGGAAAGCTTGTAGCCAGGGGGTCTAAGAATTGAGGCACCTGAAGCATGAATGACCACTGCTGTATCAGGGTGAGCAAATGAACGTTTAAACACGCCAGAGTACTTTTCTTCAAGAGCAGTGGATGCCCGATGAAAATAGAAAGACTTTGTCGCGGATTTTATTAACCCATGAAATGGACGCTCTTCTATGACAAATGCCCGGGACTCTGTATCCCCTACCACCATTACATATTTTCCAGTGTTTTTAAATCCCGAAAAATCGGCAATAGCTACTTCTTCACCGGATTTATCCCAGTATTTGCCAGGCAGTAAGTATCCCTTGTAAACTACCTTGTCAGAGTCATCCTTTATTTTAAAAATGTTCGTAGTCGGAGTAACTACCGCTGCCTGCTTGTGTCCTGAAGTCAGGTAGCCAATTTGATTGATTCTGATGTCAGATTCTGTATACTTCTGGCTGTGTACAAAAGAACAGCCATATGCGCATAAAAGGATTAGGAACCCACAAATTATCCTCATTGCCTTGTTTTGAGTCTATGAAATTCCCGGGGACAGGTGAAATCCCCGGGATGGTGATACAATTATTTAAAACCTATGTGATCAAAGAAAACTTCGAAACTTCCGCCTCCGCCTTCTCCCTGAAACAAGATGTCGGTCCATGTGGAAGTTGAAGCACCCCCATTCACGTTTGCGATAGGGATAATGACCTCTGTCCATTCACCTTCGACAATGTCAAAAGCATGAGGAGTACCCCATTGCTCGTCTACCACCAGTTGGACAAACTTGCCCGAGCTGCCAGATCCTCCATAGACAAGCAGGACAAAGTTTGTATAGGTGGAGACATCAATATTGGATGAATTGTGATGCCAACGGATGGCATCCCACGATCCATCAAAAGTCTTCTTTGCTGATGCTGATCCAATAAAATGCCGATCGGAATTGCTCCATATGGTAGCTCCGCCCCAACCCCAGTCAACCCAATCACCAACCACAGCATCATCATAAATAAGCGCAGCATAGCTTGCAGGATTGACGATATTCACACTGGATGATTCAGTAGTGAGTCCGAGATCAGTCTTCAAGGTAACCACTCCATCCTGGGCACTTGAGGGCACGTACACCTCCAGCAATGTTTCTGTCTTCAGTCCAAATTTGGTTGCACTGACACCTCCAGCAAACATCACTTCGGTAGCAAACTGCATCTTTTCACCTTCAATCACCATTTTATCTCCAACAGCAACTATTGAAGGTATTGAAGCGATGACTGGTAAATCAGCCGGCTGCACGTCCAGTTCATTTGTGGACTGAAACTCAAAGCTATTCACGGTAAGAAATGAAAGTTTACCAGATGTAGCGGTAAGCGGAACAGTAACCATCAATTCTGTTGGTGACTGAGAGACAAACTGGCCTTCTGACCCATCAGGAAAGATGACCTTTGAAATGAGATCCAGATCTACTCCATTAATGGTTATGTCCGCATTGGTCTCCACCGAACCCGGATTGATTGAGTTCACTACCGGATCAATCAGCTCCAAAGCATTTGCAGAAGCAGTTGTTTTAGCTACGGTATTCAGGGTGACGATGTCCTCTGATGCATTTATGGGCACCACCACTTCTAATTGTGTGAGGGATTGAGTTGAGATTGTTCCCTCTACTCCGCCACCAAAAACAGCCGACTTCACCAAATCCAGATCAGTTCCAGTGATTGTCACAGTGTTACCTGCTTTTATTGGGGATGGCGAGATTGCTGAGATGACTGGAGCCACAATGGTTAGCTCTGAAGGTGAGTCCTTGGCAATCGTGGAAGGGGCTACAACTTTGATCATACCCTCTTCTGCTTCGGCAGGCACTACCAGTACAAGTTCTGTAGCAGTAACACTCTCAAAGTCTTCAACTGAAGTCCCACCAGCAAAACTTACCTGTGCAGTAAGGTCAAGGTTAGTTCCTGTAATGGTGAGGTTATTACCTGGTTTCACAGGAAGTGGGGACATGCTGGTTATCGTTGGTAAAATGACCGCTATCTCCTCCTCAGTCTCCAATTCTCTGAGTTCTTCCTCTATTTCAGCGAGATTGGAAAGAATGACCGGACCCGATTGTGCATCAGATGGCACCACCACTTTGAGCTCTGTTTGTGACTGACTCACAAAATCACCCTGGGCAACGACTTTCCCTAGCGAAAATTCCACCTGTTTAATCAGGTTGAGGTAAGTTCCGGTGATGGTAAGTGTTGCGCCAGGACGAAGTTCGAGCGGTGATATACTTTCTATCTCAATGGGTTCTAAAACATCAAATGGTGTTTTAGGAACAATATCTCCCTGTGGTGTTTTGATAAGGATATCGCCAGGTATGGCTGCTTCCGGCACCACAAGCACGATTTTTCCACTCTCTTTGGAAACAAAATCTGTGACTTCCACTTCATCAGGAAAGACGATTGAAGTGACCTGATCCAGATTTCTTCCTATGAATTTCATTTCGTCTCCTCTCAGGATTGGCGAAGGACCATAACTCAGCAAAACGATTTCATCACTCGCATTGTCTTCATCATCATTACAGGAAATCATTGCTCCTCCAACCAAAAGAAGTATTAGCAGGTAGGTTATTTTATTATAGTATTTACTAATCATCACTTTCAGGTTTTAGTTTGGAACTACGCGTATATTGTCCAGACCGAACTGAGCATTGACAGCTGATGGACCGCTAAAATGGAAGGATATCTGGTACCCATTGGCATTATAAGCCAAAGTGGGACTGGCAGCAAGAAAAGTATCCCACGGAATTGATACGGTCTCCCATTGACCTTCAGTGTGAATATTAGGTTCCCACACATAGTTGGTTCCTCGCTCGCCTGGCATATTGGGGCCCATATACATGTGAATTCTGGCACCAGTCAATGATTCCAGGGTATTGACCTCAAATTTCAGGCTGTACTTGTCCGGATTATCAAAGGCGTCAGCCGGAATATTGCTGGTCTCTTCCAAAATGGTCCCCCCATTGCCAACCCACATTTCAAACCAACCCCACGCGGCCAGCTCTCTGTTGATTCGCATAAACTGATTGTTGATTGCTGGAATATCAGCATCTGAGGATACGATGAAATCCTTTCCATGCCACCAGCCTTCAAAGTCATCATCAACAGTACCCTCAAAGGCGCCAATGATATTCCTATTGTCCCGAAACCAGAAGTCAGATTCTGATTCTCCAAAATTATTGGTAATAGAAATTGGACCGGGCTCTGCCCCTTCTGGCACTATTACCTCAATCAGTTCATCATCCAATTTCACCAGATCACCAGTAACACCACCAGAGAAGGTCACTGTAAGTGGTTCATAGAAGTATTGTCCTCTGATTTTTGCAACCCCACCTGTATTCACATATTCACTGACCATGCTTGTGATCCTGGGTTCCCCAATTGCCACTCTAAAATCATAGAAAAGCGTATCATTGCCTGGAAAAACCAACTTTATTTGGTTTGTGATGGCAACTGGTATTTGTGAAGGCACCCTGGTAATCACAGATGTCTGTGTTATCAAGTTTGGTGACAATTGTGCCTGCCTGTCATTGAACCATATCTGTCTGACCTGCTGCAGGTTTTCTCCAATAATGGCAATCATACTGCCCTGACCAGCGGCTATTAACAAAGAATCTGATGACTCAGGGTCTGTGATCCTTATGTAGCTGATGCTGGGCTCACCTCCACTCATTTCATCACCATCTTCCATGCATGAGGTGAATGCTACTGCAACAATTAATGCAAGCATGAAGCCTTGTGATATTCTATTTAATATTTTCATTTCCTTATTCATTTTTCGGGTTATTCACCAAACTCATAGGGCACAGCTGGCTTTAATAAATTAGGGGCCTGGCTTGCCTCAGCTGCTGGGATAGGAAGTAAAAAATTTCCGGAATTCGCTGTGGCAAATCTTTCCTCTGCAGCATCCAGGTTCTTCTCTACCGTCCAGAGGGTGGCGTCGGGCATTTGATTGGGCTCCACAACAAAAAATCCCCTGTCCTGGCTGTTTACAATGTTGTATGCCTTTTGTGGGTTGAAGTAATGCAACCTCACCAGATCATACCATGACATTCCCTCCATTGCAAATTCCTTGCATCTCTCTTCGTAGATGATATCCCACGTCAGGTCATCCTCAAACTCAGGCAGACCTGCGCGCATATGCACCTCATTGAAATAAGCCAAAGCAGTTGCATCTGAAGTGGTGGCGTTATTACCCAGCTCAGCTTCAGCATAGATCAGGTAAATCTCTGACAAGCGAAGCATATAGGTATTGTTGGGGTAACGCTGTGTGGTGGCATTACCGCCATTTCTCTGCAGATCCTTTGCTTTGCCTACCACATACTTCTTAGGGCTGGCAAAGCTTACCCATGCGTCAGTTGCCGGAGCTGGAAATACCAATTCCTGTTCGGAAGTATTTCCCTGATCATCCCGCACTGTTTGCGTGATCTCCGGATAATGAAATCCCGGTAGCATAAATGTAGCCTTCAATCGCTGATCAAGAGTAAATCCGGGGGAGCCGTCAGTTTGGATCAACCCATCATACAGGCTCAACATCCAGTAGGAGGCACTGATATCCCCTCCCCATCCATCGCCATTGGCAATGTCATTGCTGAAGGTGATTTGTGAAATCATCGTGTTGGCGGCCGCATAATCAGTCGTATAAACCCATTGTAGCTCAAAGAGCGACTCATTGTTGTTGTCGTAGGGAAATAGAAACAGATCAGCATAATCGTTTAAGAGCGAGTAACCGCTATTTTGGATCACACTCTCCGCATATTGCTTGGCCAGGTCAAGGTATTCCTGATTTTTGGAACCGTCAGTAGAACCTACACCTGCTCGAGTCAGGTAAGTCCTGGCCAACATACCCTCAGCTGACCACCGGGTCACTCTGCCATCCTGAGGAGCTACTTCCAACAGATTTTGTGCGGCAAACAAATAATCTCTGGTAATGAATTCCCATACACTTTCAACAGTATTCCTTGTTTTGCTTGAATCTGAAAGCAATGAGATGTTGTCTTCGATGATAGGAACAGCACCATAATTCATCACCAAATAAGTATAAGCTGTGGCTCGCATAAATCGCGCTTCGCCAATGGCATGTTGCCGGATCTCGTCGCTTACTGCAGCACCAGCATACTCATTAATATTTGCAATCGCTACATTGGCTTGTCCAATGACATTATAAAAAGACCTGTACGCCTCTCCGTTGCGTGGAGAAACAGCAGTTGTATTGAAAAGCACGTTATCTCTATCATTATAGGCTCGATAAACTGTGCCACCTCGAAAATCACCGAGGTTGATCAGAGATTTGTCTGCATAATCTTTCCAAACGACACTGTAGAGTCCCGCAGTGCCTGCAAGTACCTGATCGTCGGTCTTATAAAAGTTTGCATCTACCAGCGTGTCCTTGGGTGGTCGTTCAAGAAAATCCTCCTGGCAGCCTACCAGGTAAACCACTATAGCCAGTAATCCTAATATTGAATACTTATTTTTCATTTTCTTAGTCTCTTTAATGTTAGAAATCAATACCCAGATTGATTGAGTATATTGGGGTCACTGGATATCTACCAAAATCAACACCGATGGCAGCATTGTTAACATTCGCATTAGGTCCTACATAGGAGCCTACTTCCGGGTCATAGCCCGAATAGTTTGTCAGCGTATACACGTTTTGTGCGCTGAAACCTATCCTGGCAGCTCTAATGTACCGAAGTGTCTGGATGACATTGGAAGGCAGAGAATAGCTAAGTGTGATATTCTTTAGCCTGATATAAGACCCGTCTTCCACATATTTGTCAGTATGTCGCTCAAAATTGTTATTATTATTCCCTCCGGAGATCCTGGCAACTTTCGTGTCTGGGTTTGAAAGGAAAGGTTGCTGTTGGGTCACATCGTCAACTGGGTACTCAACCTTGGCATAGTCAAAAGCTCCGACAAACAGGTTTCTTCCAAGATTGATATTGTTCGGATTTGTGTTCTGATTTCTCAGATAGTTGTAAACATCATTTCCGTAAGTACCTGTTACTAGCACATTAAGTGTAATACCCTTATAAGTCAGGCTATTTGTAAAACCGGCAAAGAGCTTGGGCCATGGGTTCCCTATGAAAGTTTGGTCCTCACCGGTGATTACACCGTCACCATTTACATCACGGTATTTTACATCTCCTACCCAAATACTGTTTTCAGCAATAGCATATTCATTGCCATTGTTGTCTGCAGGTAGGGCACTGTTTTCCAACTCTTCTATGCTTTGGAATATCCCCTCTTCGATGTAGCCATAAAACAACCAGGGTGATTCACCAACTACTGACCGCTGGGTCCAGTCGTTCATCCACCAGTTGATTTTGTCCAGGTGACTGCTTGCAGCTGTCAGACTGGTTAGCCTGGCCTTAAATTGTGAAATATTGATTGCTGAAGTCCACTGAAATGCTCCTTTGTCAATATTCACCGTACTCAGCGTAAATTCCCAGCCCCTGTTTTCAAGGGAACCTATATTGACAGTAGGTGCCTGGATATTTCCCTGTCCCTGGGTCCCCATATACCATGGCAACTGATTTACCAGAATCAGGTTATCTGTACTTTTGATGTAATAGTCGGCTTCAATCTGAATTCTATCATTGAACAGACCAATGTTAATACCGAAGTTATTGGTGAGCGTCTCCTCCCAACCATAGTTCGGGTTAGGATATCTGTTAGGTCTGAAGCTTGTTCCCCATTCAGAAGGACTGGCTGCAAGTGTTCCGTAAATCGCACCGCCACTTCCCTGACTACCTGTCAATCCTGTCTCATACCTGAGTTTCAGATCACTAAAAAAAGGAAAGTTAAAGAATGGCTCAGCTGAAACTCTCCAGGCTCCTGAAACCGATGGGAAAACTCCCCATTTATTCTGAGATCCAAAATTTACAGATCCATCTGCACGGATGTTTGCCTGAACAATGTATCGGTCTGCAAAGTTGTAATTGATTCGGCCTAGATAAGATTCCATGGCCCAGTCACCCTGACCACCTCCCGTATCATCGAGAGATTCATCACCAGCGTTGAGGTCAATCACATCATTGGTCTGAAATCCTCGGCGCTCGGCAAACAGGTTCTTCCAGGTAGACTCCTGGGCCTCATGTGTTGCCATCGCGGTAATGGTATGTCTTGCATCATTCCCTCCAAACACCTTTGTATACTGTATGGTCTGATTCCAATTCCAATAGGTATTGAGGTTGTGGTTATTGTTCAGGATCGCTTCTACATTTTCCTGGTATCCGAATTTATAGGTAGGCAGAAAATAGGTGGAATTTGAAAACCCGAAGTTTCCATTTAATGATGAGCGAAACACCAGCCCTTCAATAATGTCCATGGATACTGTAAATCCACCAAGAAACTGCCTCCTGGTTTCATCATTGATGGTGATATTGGCTATACCAATTGGGTTTGGCGGGGAGAATTGTTCTGAACTATTCTGCTGCGTCACAGTGCCTCCTCCGTAGCTCCCATCAATATTTCTCACAGGAATATGAGGGGCCAATTGAATGGCTGTAGTAATCACATTGGACTGTGTAGTGCTGATCCGCTCATCGGTTTGAGCAAAGTTGAAATTTCCTGAGAGGCTGAGCCATTCTCGCGGCTTGCTATCCAGGTTTAAACGCATTGAGTATCTGTCAAATCCTGAACCCAAAGCAACTCCTTCCTGATCAAGGTATTCACCTGAGATGTAATACCTGGTTTTATCTCCACCACCACTCAAGCTCACCTGATGTTTTTGCCAGGGTGCCGAACTGAATAACTCTTCCTGCCAGTTGGTGCCTTCTCCCAGTATCGAAGGATCCAGAAACTCCTCTCTTACAGTTCCTCCGGCTCTTTCTTTATACTCATTCTCCATCTGCGCATACTGCCGCATATTCATCACCTCCAAAGGCTGTGGAGCGGTTTGTAAACTATACTGATATCCATAGGAAATCTGCATCTCTCCTGAAGCTCCTCTTTTTGTTGTAATCATGACAACCCCATTGGTCGCCCTAGATCCATAAATAGCTGTTGCGGAGGGCCCTTTTAGGATCTCTATACTTTCAATATCAGAGGGGTTAAGATTAGCCAGAGGATTGGTTCCATCAGGCGAAGCCTCTCCCTGGATCTGAACGCCATCCACCACATATAAAGGTTCGTTGGTTCCGTTAATGGAGTTTACTCCTCGAATATTGACGGAAAGACCACCGCCCGGTGCACCGGTATTCTGGGTAATGTAAACTCCGGGAGATCTTCCCTGGATGGCTTGTTCAAGCGTTGTATTGACTGTCTGACTAATTTCCTTCGCTCCGATGGAAGTATGTGCACTGGTCATGTCCATCTTTCGCATGGTTCCATAGCCCACTACTACCACCTCCTCAAGGGTAGAAACATCAATATCTAGCTCCACATTAATGGAAGATTGATTTCCTACTGTGACTTCCTGGGTCTTGAATCCAACAAATGAAATAGATAAAACGGCTCCTTCTCCAACACTCAGTTGGAATTTGCCGTCGAGGTCGGTGATGGTACCATTGGTAGTACCTTTCTCCAGCACTGTAACTCCGGGAAGAAGCTCTCCATCTTCACCGGATTTCACAACACCTGAAATTGCTCTATCCTGGGCCTGTATGTTGCTAATAAGGATCAGGAGAAAAGCAAGTAAAATGGTTAGTCGTTTGTCCAACGAAAAACCATCATTGATTGTAGAAGTTTCTCTCATAATTCTAGGTTTGTTATTCACTAAATCCATATGGATTTGAATCCAGGCATAATGTTAGACAGCAACGGATTATCAGATAGGCCTCATTTGATCATAAAATGGTATCAAAATGTTAATTATGGCTTTTTGGAAGAATAGAAGCGTATTTTGAGCGATAAGAACCGCTTATTTTTAACTATTTGAAGATGAATTCACTCCAAAAATGAGGATACTATGAGATTGGAAGATTGAAAAACAATATTTTCAATCAGAACCACATTTACTATTAAAATCTTAATAACTAAGGGTGATTGTAAAGCGAAAGGTCACCTTGAAAAACTGTGATTTTAGCAGGGTCCTATTTGTGCCCAGAAGCCACATACCTGGAAGGGATCACCTTATAGGCTTTCTTAAAATATTTAGTGAAGTTCTTAGGACTATTGAAGCCAACCTTGTAAGCTACCTCAGCCACGTTTAGCTGGCTTTTTTCCAACAAGACCGCAGCTCGCTGAATTCGGATGGAACGGATAAATTCAATTGGGGTCATCCCGGTGATCTCCAGGGTTTTCTTGTAAAGCTGTCCTCTACTCACCGCGAGTTCCCGACTAAGCTCCTGAACGGAAAGATCGGGATTTGAAAGATTCTCTTCAACCACTTCTATGGCTTTCTTAATAAACAGCTCGTCCTGAGGAATGATCTCAACATCACCGGGTTTCACCTCGACCCTGTTTTCTGAAGAATGAATCATTTTCTGGAGTTGAATAGCTGAATGAATAGCCCGAACAAGGATTTCAAAATTAAATGGCTTGGTAATGTATTCGATGGCTCCGGATTCAAAACCCTCCAGCTTCTGACTATCCGAATAGTTGGCAGTCAGGAGTATCACCGGCACATGGGCACTTCTCGGGTCTTTTTTGATCTTTCTACAGAGATCTATCCCATTGATTTCTGGCATCATGATATCCGTCACCACCAGGTCTGGAACTTCCTGAATGATTCTCTTCCATCCCTGCTTACCATTGGCGGCTTCTTTGATATTGAAGTGATCCTTTAGATTATCTCTCAAGTAAAACCTAAAATCATCGTTGTCATCTACAAGTAAAATTGTATCTCTAGATGGTTTGCTGGGCAAGCCAGACTTAAAATCCTCATCTGTACCATCCAGATCTCCAAATGATTCATGCTGACCGGCAAGCTTCGTCATAGGTAATTTAAATATGAAGGAGCTGCCATGCTCTGGCTTGCTATCTACCCAAATCTCCCCATCATGCATTTCCACAAACTCTTTGGTGATGGAGAGTCCAATACCCGTACCTTTATTCACGTTGAGTTTCTGATCGTTTTCTACCTGGAAAAAACGATTGAAAACCTGGTCGTGACGGTCTTCCGCAATACCAATACCTGTATCTATCACACTAATTTGTATCAGATGTTTCCCGTCCTTCTGACCAGCCTCTTCCAACCTGACCGTGACTTTTCCTCCGGTATTTGTAAACTTAAAGGCATTTGAAAGCAGGTTGAACATGATTTTCTCCACCTTGTCCCGATCAAACGAGGTTAAAAATTCTTTTAGCTCGGATTCAAAATCAAGTCTTATCATGCGGTCATTGGACAGGTCTGAAAAGGACTCTACAGTGCTTTTGATGAACATCACGATGTCACCTGTTGACAATGACATGCGATGCTGGTTGGCCTCCATCTTTCTGAAATCCAGTAACTGATTCACAAGCGTCAAAAGCCTTTTGGCATTTCGATAGATCAATTGAAAGTTATTGTTCTCATCCGGATACTTTTCACTCATGAGCAATCGCTCAATTGGTGTGAGAATTAACGTCAGAGGGGTTCTGAACTCATGACTAATATTGGTAAAGAACTTAATCTTCATGAGATCAATTTCATGCAGACGCTGAGCTTCCAACTGATCTTGAGCCACTTTAGCCCTGAAACGCTCTTTTTGAATGATTGACCTCCGGGTGAGAAGCAAACCTACCAGAATCAATACCACGTAGATTGTATAGGCGACCGGAGTCTTCCACAATGGCGTCAAAACTTTAATTTCCATCATGATGGCTTCATCTACCCAATTGTTGCTTTGGTCTGTAACCATCACCTCAAAACGATAATTGCCAGGATCGAGGTTGGTGTAATTGGCTCTGTGAACATTGGGTCTGACCACCCATTCCTTGTCAAATCCTACCAGTCGATATTTATAGACCAGGTTTTCCTGCTGATAGAAATTTAAAGATGTGAATTCAATGGTAAAGCTATTTTCAAAAGGCTTTAGTGTGATTTGGTCAACATTGTTGATCCCATCTTCGAACCAGGTTCTACCATTATAAGTGGCTCCGGGACTGATTTGGTGATTTGAAATGTAGAAATCTAGAAATACCAGTTTATTTTCTGAATCGGCTACATGGATGTCTTTTGGATTGAAAATATTAAGCCCGTTTTTCCCTCCAAAAGCAAGGTCCCCATTGGATAGATGTAGTGCTGATCGGCCATTAAACATATCACCCTGCAGTCCATCTGAGATATCAAAATTATGAAAAACTGCTTCTCCATTTTTATACTCCAGTTTGGATATTCCTTTATAAGTACTGAACCACATATTGCCCGCTTCATCTTGCAAAGCAGCTGCAATGATGTTTTCAGGGAGTCCGTCTTTTTTAGTGTATGATTTGAAGTCACCGGAGGCTCTGTCATATACATTGAGTCCATACATTGTACTGACCCACATGTTATTTTCTCTATCACAATAGATGTCAATGATACTGTTATTACTCAGGGTACTGGGGTTGCCCTCTTCCTTGAGGAAATGTGTAAAATTTCCTGACACCGGATCATAAATTTCTATTCCATAGCCTGTTCCAATCCAAATTTTGCCTCTTTTATCCTCACAAATGGAAGTGATATAACTTGAGTTAATGGTTTGATTATCCAAACCAAAATGCTTTATCCTGGTAAATGTTGAGTCAAATACATCAATTCCATTTTTAAGCGTACCTACCCACAAGTTCTTTTTACTATCTAGGTACAACTTCCAGATGCTGTTGTCACTTAATGCATTGGGATCATCCGGATCCATGGAGTAGTGCCTAAACTTTTTTCCATCGAAATAATTCAAACCCGCCATGTAGGTACCAAACCACATACCTCCATCTGCCGCTTTGGACATACTTACAATGATATTGCTACTGATGCTGTTTGGATCGTCAATGCTATGGGTGTAGTTTGTAAATTGACCTGTCTTTAGGTTAAAATAAACAAGTCCTCCACCGTCTGTCCCTATCCACAAATTTCCCTTCTTGTCTTCCACTAAAGGCCACATATCATTGGCATTCGGTGTAGGATTATTCGTCTGCTTATAAAATTTAAATGATGCAGACTTGGGAGTAAAGTAGTTCACTCCTCCTTTATTGGTACCCAGCCAGATCAGACCTGACCTGTCATAGTACATAGAGATAATACTATTGTGGCTTAATGACTTTGGATCTGTAGGACTGTTGCGAAAACTCTGAATACTCCAGTCTGACTTGGAGATCATATTCACGCCACCATGATCAACACCCACAATGACTCGTCCTGATTTGTCCTGAATAACTCCACTTACCACACTTGATCCAAGCTCCTTTTTATCAAAGTGCTTACAGGTATTTGTATCAGGGTCGTAGCAACATACACCAAAAGAATCTCCGGTACTGTAGAACCAGTAGTCACCCTCAAAATCGATGTAAACAGAGAATTCTCTGATATTTTGAATATGCTCGGGATAGTAGAGAAAACTTGTCTGACGCGGATCATCAATATTGACGAGCTCAATCTCTCCATCCAGGTGGATCAGAGCCATGTTACCCTCATGATCGGGTTGTACCAACGTAACATCTCGATAAGCCCCACCATAATGGTGGATGGTGTTTGTCTCAGCTACATATCTTTTTACGCCAACCTCGCCGATAACAAACCAGAAATTGCCCTTATGATCTTTGACAACATCTGATAGATTATAGGTATTGATCTGAAGTTCGCTCAGGAGTGGTCTGATATCCGCATACCTTTCCCTGAAAATGTCATAAGCAAAAACCCCGTATCCGGTCTTCAACCATAAATATTGGCCCGGACCTTCTTTTATCCACACAAAATTGGGATCTGAGGGAGAAAAGGGGTCCTTATCATCAACAGGGATCACCTTTACCTCATGACCATCATATCTGTTAAGACCAGCACTGGTTCCAAACCAGATAAATCCTAGTTGATCTTTGTAAATGGAGTTCACCCTATTGTGGGACAGCCCATCACGCATATCCAGATGCTCAAACCTTATCTGGGATAATTGGGCCATGCTGCAAAAGGTGAGGCAGATCATGCAACATGTAAGAAACACCCTGTTCAAAACACGCTTAGGCTTTGTTTAACATTTGTATACTAATCATTAAGAAGTTTATCATAACCTCTGAACTCAACACCAACTTTCGATGGTTACTAATTCAATAAAAAGCCAACAACATTAAACAATATAATTATAAAGAACTCATTGTAAGAAGATATTATTGCATATGCAATATATTCTCCAAATCAATGATCCATTGCAAAACAAACCATGAACATCACTGAAAAACTGAAAGCATTAAATCTTGAGCTCCCTGAAATCAGTACCCCAGGAGGTAACTACCAGTCAGTAAATGTGAGAGGAAATATCGCTTACGTGGCTATTCAATTTCCAATCCTCAACGAGCAATTCCTCTATCAGGGAATATTAGGAAAGGACCAGACCTCTGAAGACGGAATCAAGGCTATGGAGCTATGTGCATTGAATGTCATTGCCCAGATCAATCAAAAAATAGGATTTGTAAATATCCTTGGACTGAATCATATGGATGCATACTACGTATCGGACAAATCATGGGATGACGCACCTAAAATCGTGAATGGAGCCTCTGACCTTTTTATCAATGTCCTTGCTGAAAAAGGTCATCATTCAAGAGCGATCATGGGAGTAGATAATCTGCCTCGTGGCTTTTGTGCAGGCATTACCACTTCATTTACGCTTTCTTGATAGCTAAATCATTTTCATTGCCAGACATGGTAGACTTTCGGACAATCAGGCTGGAATTTAAAACCACCTGCTCATGTAGCTTTCCTTCCTGATGAATTTGTTTGAACAATAACTCAGCTGCTTTTCTACCCATCTCAAAGGCGGGTTGTTCGATACTTGTCAGCGGTGGTTCGAGCAATTCGTCCGCCGGCTCATTGTTAAATCCGGCTATCGCGATATCATCAGGAACTAATTTTTGATGCTTTTTAATGGCCTTCAACGCTCCCATAGCCAACTGATCGCTGAAAGCAATGATGGCATCAATCCGGGGGTGTTTTTTGATCAGCACATCTACCATATTCAGGGCACTCAGCTGGGTAAAGGGGCTGTGACATACCCAATCGTCAATTGTTTCAATCCCAAAATCTGAGAGACAATCCAGGTAACCCTTTTCCCGCTTATTGCTGATCTGTAAAGTCTTGGGTCCTGCCAGGTAAGCAATGTTCTGCTTTCCGGTCTCTATCAGGTGCTGCGTGAGATCATAAGCTGCCTTGTGATTGTTGATCATCACCTTGGAAGCCCTCACCGAACAATCCCGATTGAAAAAAACCAACGGAACTCTTTTTACAATGCGCTTGAAATGTGAAAAGTCCCTGCCCCCACTGGCTACAGAAACAATGATGCCCGCTACGCGCATCCTCACGAGTTCATTGATGATTTCAGATTCACGCTGTGCCGATTCATTGGACTGGCAAATGATCAACTTCAATCCATGTTTTTCAGCTTCCTGTTCAATTCCTGAGATAGCTGTGGCATACAAATAGTAACCAATGCTGGGCACAATCACGCCAATGGAATTGCTTTGCTGGTTGAGCAGGTTGATAGCCAGTTGATTGGGCTGATAATCGAGCTTCTTTACGAGTTTCATCACCCTGCTTTTGGTCTTTTCACTGATATCAGGATGATCACTGATAGCCCTTGAAACTGTGGATATGGATAGATCCAACTTATCAGCAATATCCTTGAGCGTGGCAATCCTGTTCTTCATAAAATCCAATTTTTAAGCCCATCCCTACCTGGCTTTCATAGCCCAGATATTTCATGAACAATACCATGTTTTAAAGGTCTGAAAATTCATTCAAAATTCCGCAAACGTTTGCGGGAAGGTTTGCGAAAAAAATATTTCAAAATCTCTTGATCAGTTTGAAATGATTTCTTTAAAATAAACCATTGAATTCAATTTGTGCAGAACATTTGAATCATAACGTAACCTAAAAATCCTAAACGATGCACCTCAGAAATATAATTCCTGTTATCCTCTTACTCATAATGTTATCTATGGGTTGTTCGGAGCAAAAACCTATGGAGGTTATGCTTTGGCATAAAGCAGAACTCTCTTTTCAGGGACCAAAAACCGCCGAAGACGCTGAACTCAATCCATTCACTGATTACCGCCTCAATGTAAAATTCACCAATGGCACAAAAGAATATGTGGTCCCGGGATTCTATGCCGCCGATGGTAATGCTGCCGAAACAGGCGAAGCTTCAGGAAATATCTGGAAAGTCAGATTTCGACCTGATGAATTAGGCACCTGGACATACGAAGTTTCTTTTGAGAAAGGTAAAAACATAGCCATAAGCAGTGAATCCGGAGAAAGTGTTGCTTTTGATGGAGCTACTGGCACATTGAATGTGGTAGCCAGCGATAAAACCGGAAGAGATTTTCGGGCCCATGGGCGATTAACTTATACGGGTGAAAGATATCTTCAGTTTTTGGGCTCTAAGCAATACTTTTTGAAGGCGGGTGCTGACAGCCCTGAAAATTTCCTGGCCTATCATGAGTTTGACAACACATTTTCAAATCATGCAGAGGGAAAAGACTTTGTCCATGAGTACAAGGTCCACCAGCCTGACTGGAACGAAGGTGACCCTACCTGGCAGAATGGCAAAGGAAAAGCCATCATTGGGGCATTGAATTATTTGGCCTCCACAGGGGTCAATTCTGTGTACATGCTCACCATGAATATCGAGGGAGATGGCCATGACATCTGGCCTTATGTTGGTGATGATGACTTTACCAGGTTTGACTGCAGTAAGCTGGACCAATGGGAAATCGTCTTTGACCACATGGATCAACTTGGGCTGATGCAGCACTTTGTTACCCAGGAAACTGAAAATGAGATGCTCCTGGATGATGGTGAAACTGGTCTGCATAGAAAACTATATTACCGCGAGTTGGTTGCCCGTTTTGGCCACCACCCGGCCATCACCTGGAACATGGGTGAAGAAAACGGTCATTTGGGTGACATCAATCAGGATACCAGGCAGGAGATTGACATGATCAATTACATCAAGGAGGTAGATCCGTTTGACAACTTCACAGTATTGCATACCTCCTCCAGACAAGAGGAGCGAGATGAAATCATGGGACCGCTGTTAGGTTTGCAAACACTTGACGGACCATCTATCCAGATCCATCACCCTGAATCCGCTCATCGGGAAACCATCGCATGGTTGCAGAAGTCAAAAGAGGCTGGTAAGCAGTGGGTGGTGAATATTGATGAGATCGGTCCTGCCAGCCGCGGCATCGATGAAGACAGTGTGGTCATCAACAACCAGGATACAGTGAGATGGGTCACACTATGGGGCAACCTGATGGCCGGTGGTGCCGGTGTGGAATGGTATTGTGGCTACAGATCAAAAAACAATGACCTGAACCTGGAATCATGGAAAACCAGGTATGGTGTTTGGAATTTCACCTCAGCCGCTGTGAATTTCTTCCAGGCACACACACCGTTCACATCCATGGTCTCCACAGACGCGTTGATCAACGATCAAAATGCATATTGCTTCAGCAAAGCCGATGACACCTATGTGATCTACGATTGGCGGGTGGACAACTTAACCATAGATCTGTCGGGTGCAAGTGGATCGTTTAATGTTTCATGGTTTGACCCAATTACAGGGGGTGAATTGAGAAAAAGTGAAATCACATCAGTAGAAGGTGGAAAGATACAAGCTCTCGGTAATCCTCCAGGCAATCCTGACCAGGACTGGGTGATTTTAATCAAGAAACAGTAAGTCGTATGCATGTTGTATTTTCATTTCTGATTGTTTTCTTTCTATATGGAGAGAAAAACCCTCCGCTTTTTGAAGAAAAGGATGGTGTACTTGCTGTAGAAGCTGAACATTTCTCCAGTCAGGAGCTGGCAGAAGTAAGAAAATGGTATGTGATCAATAAAAAATCAGATGTTTCAGATCTCAAAAACGAAGACGAGCTTCATTTTGAGGATGCCAGCAACAAGGCTTATCTGGAGATCTTGCCTGATACCCGAAAGACCCATGACGACAAACTTATTCATGGTGTCAATTTTTCCAATAAAGCCGGTGAAATAGCCATCCTAAATTACAAGGTCTACTTCAATAACCCAGGCAAATACTATGTTTGGGTACGGGCATATTCCACCGGATCGGAGGACAATGGTATCCACGTGGGTATTGATGGCACCTGGCCAGAGAGTGGTCAGCGGATGCAATGGTGCACCGGAAAAAACGAATGGACCTGGGAAAGTAAGCAGAGAACAGCCGAAGAACATTGCGGGGTTCCCGAGCTCATCTGGATTGAGGTGCCCACCCCTGGAGAGCACACCATCTCCTTCTCAATGCGGGAAGATGGATTTGAGTTTGACAAGTGGGTAATGACCCGGGAGTATTCAAAACCGGAAGGAGCAGGGCCCAAACCAATAAAGAAATAATTTGTAAATAATAGACTAAATAATAAATGAACACCTATAAGATAGCGGTAGTCCCCGGTGATGGAGTGGGACATGAGATTGTCCCGGCAGGAGTTTCAGTGCTTGAGCACGCAGCCAAAAAGTTTAACTTCAGCTTATCATTTGATGAATTCCCATACGGAGCTGGATATTACAAAAAGCACGGAGTATTCCTTCCAGATGGTGCCCTGGATAAGTTTAAAAGCTATGATGCCATCTATTTTGGAGCGGTGGGTCTGCCCGATGTAGATGATACACTCCCGGCCATGATGTATACCTTCAAAGTCAGGACTACGTTTAGCCAATATGTAAACTATAGGCCTGTGAAATTGCCTAAAGGAGTTTCCAGTCCACTGAGATCAAAAGATCAGAAAGACATTGACTTCATCGTACTGAGAGAAAACAATGAAGGCGAGTTTGTTCAAAACGGCAAGATTTTGAGACCAGAAAGCCCAGAGGGTGTAGCCACCGATACCAGCATGTTTACCAGAAAAGGTATTGAAAGAATAGCTCACTTTGCCTTCCAGCTGGCTCAAAAACGAAGAAAAAAGGTGACTAACGTTACCAAATCAAACACCCTGATCCATACATTGGCTTATTGGGACCAGGTAATCACAGAAGTATCAGCACAATATCCGGATGTCGAGCTTCAAAAGATGTATGTAGATAATGCTTCTGCTTCATTTGTCCTGCGACCTGAAATTTTTGATGTGATCCTCACTACCAACATGATTGGTGATATCCTGAGTGACCTTGGGGGTGCCATCATGGGCAGCCTGGGGTTGGGACCAAGCGGAAATATCAATCCTGAAAAGGATTTCCCTTCTATGTTTGAACCGATCCACGGCTCTGCCCCTGACATTGCCGGGAAAAATATCGCCAACCCGATTGGTCAGATATGGTCTGGAGCTTTGATGCTGGAGCACATAGGAGAGAAAGCTGCAGCAGATACCATTGTAAAGGCTATTGAAGATACACTGGAAGCAGGTTTCAAAACCATTGATCTGGGTGGAAAGGTAAAAACCGATCAAATGGCTGCAGAAATCATCAAAAGAATATAGCTTACTCAACATGTTTGGTGGAAGAATTGTTGACCTGACCCTACCCTACTCCAAAGACATCAGTGGTTTTGGCTCCAAACCGGCCAGAACACTGGAAAAAGATGGATGGAATGCACAGACCCTCGAAATCTATTCTCATGCAGGCACCCACATGGATGCACCTTTTCATTTTGGAGTAAGTGATCAAACCATCGACGATTTTCTTCCCAGCCGTTTTATCGTAAAGTGTCACCTGGTAAAGATCAATGTGATTGATGATGGCTACCTGATTCAACCAGATGACGTGCAGAATCTTTCAGACAAGGTGAAACCTGGTGAAGGGATCATCCTGCAAACCGGATGGAGTAAACACCTGGGACAAACACGATATAGAGATGGGCTTCCCAGGATCAGCGAAGAACTGGCTAAATGGATGGTTGAAAGACAAATCAGGTTTGTGGGTGTGGAACCACCTTCCGTAGCTGATGTCAATAACCTGGAAGAAGTCACCCGTGTACACCGGGTTCTTCTGGGTGGCGATATCATCATTGTGGAAGGTTTGACTAACCTGGAGTACCTCACCAAACAGGAATTTACTGTGATTGCGCTTCCACTTAAAATCAAGGATGGAGATGGTGCTCCGGCCAGGGTAATCGCAATAGAAGAATAATGACTGTAGATAAAGCATGTATATTCTCTCAACTCCCAGAATTCATAAAATGGGAGACTCATGCTACGCGTTTTGAAGAAACAATCATCGTACTTGACGATGATCCTACCGGCACACAAACCATCAATGACGTCCCGGTTTTAACCAATTGGGATGTCGCCGTCCTGGAAAGTGAATTCAGGAATGACACACCGCTTTTTTTCATTCTGACGAACTCCAGGAGCCTGAATGAAAAGGATACTACCCGCTTGCATCAGGAATTGGCCGGCAACCTCAAAACGGCATCTGCAAATACCAATAAACGATTTTTTCTTGTATCAAGGAGTGACTCCACCTTGCGAGGTCATTATCCACTTGAGCCTCAGGTTTTGGGGAAAGAACTATTCAACAAAGATTTTCTAACCATTCTGATCCCTTCTTTTTTTGAAGGTGGCAGGTATACCATTGGCAATGTGCATTATGTGGAGGAAGAAAATCAATTGATTCCGGCTGGTGAGACACCTTTCGCCAAAGACAATGCTTTTGGCTATACACAGAGCAACCTGTATGACTGGGCTTGTGAAAAAGACCCTACCCTGGCTAGAGCTGAGATCTTTGATTTATCTATTGATGAGCTTAGGCGATTAAAGGCTGATGATATTGCTCAAAAAATTGTATTGAACACCAAAAAGAAGGTCCTAATCGTCAATGCATGTGAGTACGAGGATCTAAAAAGGTTTACAATTGCCTTCCACATCGCACTGAAGAAAGCCCCCTTTATCTTTCGTACAGCCGCTTCCATTGTTCCCGTTTTAGGAAATGTAGATCGAAAGCCTGTGCTGCCAGGTGATCAAATTTCAGCGCCAGGAAAGGCTGGATTGATTATGGTCGGCTCTTACGTTCCCAAGACCACAAGCCAGCTTCAAGAACTGCTTGACCATTCGAACATTGCAGGTATTGAAATTACAGTCGGCAGGTTACTTGACCAAAAAACAGCGGATAAAGAACTTGATCAGATTTCCAGACAGATCAGCAACTACCTGAGTGAAGGAAAAAATGTGGTGGCTTATACCTCAAGAACTTTAAAGAGTGGAAAAGGGAAAAACGAGAACATTTCCATCATCAATACCATCTCTGCTGGGGTGGTGAAGATAGTAAAAGACCTGACCGAAAGGCCCGGGTACCTCATCGCCAAAGGTGGTATCACTTCCAGTGACATAGCCACAAATAGCTTAGGCATCAAGCGGGCTACCATAATGGGACAGGCCTTGCCTGGTGTGCCTGTCTGGAAGTCTGGTGAAGAAAGTAAATTTCCTGGTCTCCCCTATATCATTTTCCCCGGGAATGTGGGAGGCAAAAAGGCCCTGCTGGAACTTTATCATAAACTAACCCAAACCCTATGAAATCAATGATCCCCAGTCGTTTCTTAATGGTATTCGGAACTTTTCTACTAAGTCTCCTCCTCTATATCGACAGGATAAACATCTCTGTGGCCCAGGATGATATCGCCAGTGACCTCGGGATCACCGGTCCTGAGATGGGTTGGGTTATGTCAATATTTGCGCTGGGATATGCTCTGGCTCAGGTGCCTTCGGGAAAACTTGCCGACCGGTATGGCCCTCGCGCCATTCTGAGCATGGTCGTCAGTTTTTGGTCATTGTTCACCTTACTGACCGGGGCCGTATGGAACTTCATTTCCCTGTTTATCTGTCGGTTTCTGTTTGGTGTTGGGGAAGCGGGCGCTTTCCCAGGCATGGCAAGAGCGGTCTATAAATGGATCCCTGTCAGGGAAAGGGGGATTGTTACGGGTATAAACTTCTCTGGGTCGAGGTTAGGAGCCGCATTTGCCCTGCCTGTTGTAGCCTGGATGATTGTAAGTCTTGGTTGGCGAATGTCTTTTATGGTGCTTGGTGGAATTGGCTTTCTTTGGGCCGGGATATGGTACTGGTGGTTCCGCTCCAAACCCGAAGATCATCCGGGCCTCAGCAAAGAAGAACTGAAACATATTTTAGACACCCGCCAAAAAGAAGAGTCTTCTAAAGAGCAGTCGAAATTGCCCTTTAATACACTACTTAAATCTAAAAACATGTGGCTGGCCATGGGGCAATACTTTGCCAGCAATTTCACTTTCTTCTTTTGCCTGTCCTGGATGTTTACACACCTGAAAGATAAGTTCATGCTCGATTCACTGGAAGCTGGATGGTACTCTTCTGCCCCATTGATTGCTGGTGCATTCGGAAATTATTTTGCTGGCTGGCTGGTAGATTATCTATACAAAACAAAAGGACTCAACATGAGCAGGAAAACGCCGGCCATTGTTGGGTTTATCCTGGCCACAGCTGGAATCCTGATCAGCATGCAAATGGAAACGCCTTTGGCTGCCATCATCTTCTTCTCACTAGCTATTTTCGGGGCAGATATGACCTTGAGTCCAAGCTGGTCTTTTTGTGTGGACATAGGAAGATCACATTCCGGAGCCGTGAGTGGCACCATGAATATGGCGGGTAACCTGGGGAGTTTTATCACTGCATTGGCTTTCCCTTATTTACTCTCATGGACGGGTTCGCCAGATCCTTTCTTTTATATTGCAGCTTTATTGAATGCTTCTGCTATTATTTTTTGGTTGATGACCAGACCAGAGAATTACGTTACTGACTATTGAAATATGGATAAGGAACTAAAAGGGGTATTTGTTGGTGCTGGTTATTTCAGCACCTTTCACCTTGACGCGTGGAATAGAATCCCAAATGTTCAAATAATCGCTGGATGCGATCTGGATGAGGAGAAAATCAAGGGGCTAACGAAAAAATTCAATATAGCTAATACCTATCAATCGGTCGAGGAGATGCTGGACAGGGAAAAACCGGATTTTATAGACATCATCACTCCTCCGGAAACTCACTTGGACCTTTGCAGGCTGGCCATCTCGAAAGGTGTTCATATCATTTGTCAAAAACCAGTCACCCCTTCATTCAACGAATCTCTTCAGCTTTTTGAACTGGTATCTAAAAGCCAGGTCAGGTTTATGGTCCATGACAACTGGAGGTTTCAACCCTGGTATAGAAAGATAAAAGAAATGATCCAGGAAGGAGCGATCGGACATTTTCACACCCTCAACTTCAGGATGCGCATGGGTGATGGCTGGGGGGAAGATGCGTACCTGGGACGGCAACCTTATTTCAGGACCATGGAACGGCTGCTGATCCATGAGACGGGTGTCCACTTCATAGATGCTTTCCGATATGTCTTTGGAGATATTGATAAGGTATTTGCCAGGCTACGTAGATTAAATCCTGTGATAAAAGGGGAAGACACCGGATGGATCCAGTTGGATTTCAAATCGGGAGGTCTCGGCCTGCTTGATGCCGGAAGATACAATGAGACCACAGCTGAAAACCCACGATTCACCTTTGGAGAAGCGCTTGTTGAAGGATACGATGGGACCATCCGCCTATATAATGATGGTAAGTTGACCTTAACCAAGCTGGGTCAAAAGGAAGAAACGGTGCCTTACACCATTTCGAAGCAAGGGTTCTGCGGCGACAGCGTTCGGGCATGTTTACAACACTTTATTGATTGCTTGATTGAGGGTAAAGATTTCGAAACATCCGCTCAGGACTACCGGAAAACACTTGCAGTACAGGAAGCAATCTATCGTTCTTCCAGGGAAGAAAATATTGTGAAAATTAACTGAATTACAGATCCTTCTTCTGTTTTTAGTCCGCTCAGGTTTCAATCTCCCTCCTCCTCCATAAACAATTGCTATTATCTTAGCGTGCAAAACGAAATATCTATGTTGAATTTCGTTTTTGAGGAAGTAGTTGAATGAATGTTACCATTGAAAATATCATCCTGATTGGATCTGTTCTGCTTTTTATCAGCATTATCGCTGGTAAAACCAGTTACAGGTTTGGTATTCCTACCCTCTTGTTGTTTTTAACCATCGGTATGCTGGCTGGGTCCGATGGGATTGGGGGAATTTACTTCGACAATCCCCAGATAGCCCAGTTTATTGGTATCGTATCGCTAAATTTCATCCTGTTTTCGGGGGGCCTGGACACCAGTTGGCCAGCAGTAAAACCGGTGTTGAAGGAAGGATTAGCGTTATCTACACTTGGGGTATTACTCACTGCACTTGGGCTCGGATTTTTCGTCTATTGGATAACCGACTTCACACTTTTTGAGAGTTTATTGCTCGGCTCAATTGTATCTTCAACCGATGCGGCGGCAGTTTTTTCTATCCTACGAGGAAAAAATCTGGCTTTGAAGAAAAACCTGCGTCCTACACTGGAGCTTGAAAGTGGTAGTAACGACCCGATGGCCTATGTGCTTACCCTTGCCTTTCTTTCTCTTGTTCAGATCCCGGACAAAAGTGTTTGGTCAATTGTCTGGCTGTTTCTACAACAGATGACTTTGGGTGCTGTGGCAGGCTTTCTTTTTGGGAAACTCAGCAAGTTTGTCATCAACAGGATCAGACTTGATTTTGAAGGCCTTTATCCGGTGCTGACCATCGCCTTGATGTTTATCACGTTTTCGGCGACGGATAGCGTGGGTGGAAATGGATTCCTCGCCATATACATTTGTTCGGTCTACCTGGGCAACCAAAACCTCATCCACAAAAAAACCATCATGCGGATGTTTGACGGGATGGCATGGCTCATGCAGATCGTGTTGTTCCTTACCCTGGGACTTTTAGTATTTCCGACACAAATAGTGCCCTTTATCGGCATTGGACTACTGATCTCGCTGTTTCTAATCCTGGTGGCCAGACCCCTTGCCGTATTCATTTCACTTCTGCCATTTAAAATGCGAAACAGACGGCGATGGTATATCTCCTGGGTTGGGCTAAGAGGTGCTGTGCCGATTGTATTTGCCACCTATCCACTGCTTGCGGGCATTGATAAGGCAAACACCATCTTCAATATTGTGTTCTTCGTTTCCATCAGTTCAGTGCTTATTCAGGGAACCACGCTATCAGTTGTAGCAAAATGGCTGCATGTAGGTCTACCGGATAAAGTAAAACCACCATCTCCTACGGATGAGCTTCTTGCCGAACATCCTAAAACTCTCATGAATGAGATCCGTATTGAAAAAACCTCACCGGTTATAGGGAAAAAAATTGTGGAATTGAACTTCCCTAAGAATGCGATTATCGCCATGATTGAGCGAAACCACAACTACCTCACACCGAATGGTTCGACTACCTTGGAGGAGGAAGACAAATTAATTGTATTATCAGACAAACCTGCTGTAATCAAAGACGTATATAGCATTTTGGGAAAAGAAGAAATTCTATCCGACGATTGATCTTATTTTGAGCGAAAGAAAAGAAATATTTAGAAAAATTGGAGCTTCTACCCTGCTGGTCATGTACTTCATGACCATGGCATGGACGTTTTCGAGCCATCAGGATCTTTCACTCTACCAAGCAGGCAGCCATGAATTTTATCAGACGGGATCACTGTTTGATTATCTGAACCATACAGTTCCGGCGCAATATTCGGAAACTGATCGATCAGCACCCCTGCTATTGGTCAAATTAGATCAGCAAAAGCTCTGGATCATTCAGCAGAGCCTTGAAACGGCTTCCCAAAATCACCTTTTCCAGGTAATCTACTATGTGGTTGGCACGCCTGTCAAACACCTGACTTCGCTAATCCTCTACCCTTTCCATTTTTTCTGGTAATACCCTTTCTGATTTGATCCCAAAGCCCACCCAAGGACTTTGACTCGAAGGAGTGCGTTTTTGATCCACTCTACTTTATTAAATATCAATTAGAAAAAATTTATGGAAACTTCAATAATAGGTGCAATTGCCATTGCATTTTGTATTGCACCTTTTGTATTTATGTATAAAAGCAGAAAGAAGAATGAATCTGCTCTACTTCATGCTTTAAAAGAGTTGGCTAACTCATATAAAAGCAATATTGCGACATATGACTGTGGGCCATCTTTCGCGATTGGGATAGATGATAACAATACATACATCTTTTACACCAAGGTGAGCCAGGACCAGTCGATCGACCAATGCGTGCCACTCGGCAAAATCAAAAATTGCTTTATCAATGCTGAATCACGATCGGTGAACAGGAATAAAACATCGGAAATGGTCACAGATAAGCTGGAGCTGGTTTTCGAACCGAAAGACAAATCACTTGGACTTTGTCGGTTTGAATTCTTCAACTCCGATGAGCATTTTCAACCCAATGGAGAAAGACATTTACTCCAAAAGTGGGATACCATCATCAATAAACAATTGAAGAAGGTAGTCGTATAAGAATCAAATCCCTCCGAAGTACAAATTCGGAGGGTATTTTTCGGTTGAATAGACCTGTTAATTTTCTCTTATCCTAATCAACAATTCTCCTGTACAATGTACAATGCCATTAGCTTCATTGGCAAGGAGGTTGATGATCAAGAGTCGGGCTTTGAGCTGCTCACTTGTTTTTTCAATAATAAGCCGATCATGAGCAATCATTTTTCGACCGTAGCTACCGGCTACGATCTCCTCATTCAATACCTTATAAAGGCTATCCAAATCAAAGGAAACTTTCACATCCGGATCATTTGAAGTTATGACCAAGGTTTTAGCATCCAAACTGATGCTGACAGAATCATCTCCCAAACCAATCACATCCTTGTCATAGTCACCATATTGACCTCTTGACATTTGGAATTCGTACAGATAGTCATATCCACTAACGTACATTACTCCGCCATTATTTTCATCTGCATAGAGTGTAGGGAAGGCATCCTCCTCTGTATCGTACTTATGCACATGTTCCAGTCCCATCAGCTCCATCGCCACATAGTCTTCAGAATAATCAACTTCTTTTGCAATAAGTCGTGGACTTTGCTCAAACCATCCTTCAATGGCACTTAAACCATGAAAATCTTCCAGATAATTAAGGATTGAATAGACTTCGTTGTGCAAGCTGTCGCTCAAAATCCCTTCATTGGCATGCCTTGGGCTTACCTTCAAAGTCAGCGTATCAGATTGATCCCATCTGGGTTCATTTATGATCTTTCCATCTAAAATACCCGCTGAGGTCAGGATACTTTCTAACCTGCTTACCTGGCTGCTTTCACTCACCCTAAACATGCCCCACGGTCCGAAGGAGCACAGCAAAATGATGACAAAAAGAGATACTGGGATCACCCGGATATCCTTCCCTCCTACAACCTTGTAAATGGAAATACCTGTTAGCCACACCGCCAGCAAAATGGTAATGTACCGGTTAATCGTGATTCCGTAATCAGCCACCCGAATCCCAATGGCCAGGTAAAGCATCACAATCATCGGGATCAACACCCAGTAATAACCCTTCTTGAGAAACTTAATGGGTCCGGGAACATTCTTGTCAAAAGGGTATGCCAACAGCATAGCCAAAATCCCCAATACAGCCACTGCAATGATCATGTACACGATAATTCCGGATGGCCAGTTCCAGCCCACAATGATTTTTACAGAATAGCTGTAAAGAATTAAAAAATAGAGACCAATGAGTGGTATCAGCACATACAGAACAAATGTGCGAAGGCCTTTTGGATATTGATCATCAGCATCAAGCTTATCATAATCTGATGGTAGACCAGCTACAAAAAACCAGGTGTTAAAAACTCCAGCCACAATGAAGAACAATTCTGCATATCGCTTATCATCCACATCGACCTGAAACAGGTTATCAAGTGCGAACAAGGCGAGTACCAACCCCAGATATACAGTGGCTGAATACAATGCTGACAATAGAAACCTCAGGAAAAGTGCTTTGTTAAAGTTCCAAAATCCGTTGAGGGTGCCACGTTGAAGAAAGGCAATAAAAGCAACAAGTAAATGTGCGGCAATAGCAAGGATCGTATACCTGATGTAGGGGATTGTCACGTTCAATGTCTCATCAGATCCCGGCAGATAGAAGTAAATGCCAGTAAGCAAGATGATTACCCCTGAATAAAGTAACCATCTAAAAGAAGAGGACTTATCAATCACCTTCAGGTAAATATCTACTGCGATAAAAAGAGGCACTCCCAGGTATCCGCATAAAAGCAGGTTCAAATACGGAAACACATTATCGAGGTCCCCTTCGTGCTCAACAAGGAAGATGGCAAAGAAGACGGCCACAGCAGCAGAAAATATGACCATAGGATATCTAAGGAAGGCACTGACAGCCTGCTGAATTAAGTATTGAAGTGATGGAAGCTTCATGAAAGTAAAGGTTAGTAAACCAAGTTACGCCTTTTTCAGATTCAGGATTCTCCCTGGCTAATATTTAAATTGGTAGCCTGTTGCTTTAATCAGCTTCTCCGGGCTGACTTTCTTAAAGGGAGCGGTTTCATCACTAAATTCCGGAGGATCAATGCCTAAATCTTTTGCAGCTCTGTTATAGAATGATTTTCTGGTTTCATCTGTGGGGCTGCAGGCATTAAAGGTCTCTCCCCAAATTTGTTGCTCGATGATTGATTTGATCACGCCTATACAATCTTCCAGATGGATCATATTAACAGGGTTATCCGCACCTGATAAGCCCTTCTTTCCTGCCAGAAACCGACCTGGGTGACGCCCTGGCCCATACAGTCCGCCAAATCGAATTACAGTAGTTTGAAAATGACTGTTTTCCATGAACAGATTCTCCATATCAAGCAAGGAAACACCCCCTCTGGACAATTGCCTGGGATCAGCATCTGACTCAATCACCACACCATTTGTATTAGGGTATACCCCTGTTGAGCTGACGAAGAGAACCTTTCTAATCTTGTTTTCTGTCAGCTGCTGAATTGCCATTAGCTGCTTTCGATGAAAGTTGGGATCATCACCCTGGTTTCGTGGTGGCAAATTGATGATCAAGAGGTCAGAAGAGGAAAAATCACCCGGGTCTCCCACCAGGTCAGGCTCAAAAGAAAGGTGGTAGGGTTCGATACCAGCCTGCTCAATTTCAGGAAGCTTTCCTTTTCTGGTTGTACTTCCCTTTACATGATATCCTGAGCTGGCTAAGGATTTACCAAGTGGCAACCCGAGCCAACCACAACCAATAATACTGATTGATTTATCTTCTTTAAGTTTCATTTGAGAAATCTCAATCTCTACATTTAGGTCAATCCACTTTCAATGGCATACATAACTAACCCTGCAATATTTTTTGCTCCAGTTTTTTCAATCAAGTTCCTTTTATGAGTTTCCACCGTTCTCACACTGATAAAAAGCTCATTAGCAATTTCCTGATTAGAATATTCCTCTGTAATCAACCTGAGTATTTCCTTCTCTCGATGTGAAAGCTTAGCCTCTGTCACCAGACGCTCTTTCTTAGCTGGTTTTTTGGAAAGATCCTCAATGATCGCTCTTGATGCCTCTTTATCAAAATATTCTTTCCCACTCATTACGGCATTGATTGCTTCCTTTAATTCATCCTCTCCACTATTCTTGAGCACATAACCATCCACGTTTTCTTTCAAAACCTGTTTGATTATTCTAGCCTCTCCGTGCATCGTTAATGCAATGATTTTTAAGTCGGGAAAATCTTTTCGGATTGACTTTATAAGATTAATACCATCCATGTTTGGCATTGAAATGTCGGTTAAAACTAAGTGATACTTACCACTATATAGTTTTTCCAATGCCTCGATTCCGTCTGAAGCTTCACCCCCGATTTCATATTCCTGACTCTCATCAAAATAATACCTTATTCCATTTCGTATTATCTTATGATCATCTACCAATAATATTTTTTTCATGAGTTTTCTATCTTAAGACTTATGATACATTTTGAACCCTTATTTAAGGTACTTGTAAAATTTATTTTTGCTCCAATAAAATCTAACCGATCATTAATATTTCTCATCCCAATCCCATTGGTGACTCTGGCACTTTCCGGATCAAAACCCAGTCCATTATCCTCTACAGAAAGTATTAAGATGCTGTGCTTTTTTCTTGCTTGAATCATTACTCTACTTGCATTTGCATGTTTTATCGTATTGGTAATTAGTTCCTGCACGACACGATATATATTGGTTTTATAAGAATCTGTAAATGCCAAATTCTGAATAGATTTCTCTAACACGAAACTAAATTCTATTTCATAAAGCAGGTTGAGCTGATCTACAAGCTTCTCAATCAGAGTAAATAATGAGGTACCCTCTATTTCAGGTGATCGGAGGTCATGGGATATCCTTCGTGTATCATTGGTTGCTTTTTTCAAAAAATAGACCAGATCATTGGCTAAAGATGTTTCTTTGTCACCTTGTGGAAGAAGCTTACAGATCCGTTCGGCAATCATCATTGATCCTACCATTTCCTGAAGCACCCCATCGTGAAGTTCCTGCGCAATCCGGTTACGTTCTTTTTCCATACTCCGAATACTCTTTTCAAGAATTTCCTCCTGGTGCATTTTTTGCTGGGTGATGTCCTTAAAAAAAACACTCAATCCATTCTCATTTGGGTAAGCAGAGCAATGCAGCCATAATTTTTTCCCGGGATAGTATTCTTCAAAAAACACGGGCTTTTGACCCTTTACTGCCAAGTGGTACTTTCGGTAAAAGCTTAAGGGAACTATATCTGAGTAAACTTCCCAAAGGTTTTTGCCAACGATCATATTTCTTGGCATTTCCAACATTCCTTCGGCTGCTCTGTTCCATTGTATCACGGTCCATTCGGTATCTACTGTAAAAAAACCATCATCGATACTTTCCAGGATTCGATTCTTCTCAAACAAGGCTTTTTCTAACGCTTGCTGCTGAACCACCTCATCCGTAATGTCATAACTAACACCAACAATTCTACTTACAACACCCTCATTACCTGTAATAGCTTGTGCATAGCACCTTACATAATTATAAGTATTGTCTGGTCCTACAATCCGGAAGGTAGCATCCAAATTTCTTCTCTCACATCTGGTTTTCTTGAGCTGTCTTAAAAAGTGTTGGCAATCTTCCGGGTGAATAACATGCTCCCATAGTTCAATACTACTTGGAAATTCGTTTGGATCCGCCTTGTATAATTGCTTCATGCCCTCATCCCAGGTGAGTATATCATCTTTTACATGCCAATCCCAAACCCCCAAAGAAGTAGATTGAATAGCAAGTTTGTACCTGAGATTAATCTCATTCAATGCAGTCTCCCTTGTCTTTTTCTCATTTATATCCTGAAAACTTCCATACAGTTTAATGACTTTGCCATTAACACGAACTACTTGGCCTATTGCTCGAACCCAGATTTCAGTGCCATCAGGCCTCATGACCTGAGCTTCAATATTCCATGAATCAATGTCTCCGGACATCGCTTTTGAAATGGACGATTCCAATTTAATTCTGGACTCATTGTCTTTATAAAATTCTATCGCTGACTCCAGGTCTGGTTCAAAATCCTTTGGTACACCATGAATCTCCTTGGTGATATTTGACCAAAATAATCTGTTGTTTTCCAGGTTTAATTCCCAGTTCCCCAGCCTTGACAGTTCATTGGCTCTTTCCAGCGTGACCTCCAGGTCTTTTTGAATGGTAATGTCTTTCAACGCACCAACCATTCTCACGGCTTCACCGGAAGCATCCCGAATGATCTCACCTACGTCTTCTACGTTAGCAAAATGACCATTAGCTTTCTTAAATCGATACTCTCTTTTCCACCGGTGATCAGTGGATCCCAGAGCTCGTTCTAAACTATTAATAACAACCTCTTTGTCTTCCGGGTGGATATTTTTTTCCCATCGCTCATAGTTAACATCACTGGAACTGGCTTTGTGACCAAATACGCGCTCGTAATTGTCAGCAAAATGAAGTTTTTCATTTTTGATGTCCCAGTCCCATATGGCATCATTGGTAGCTTTCACTACATGCTTATACATTTCATTGGATTGCTGAAGGGCTCTTTCTGCTTCCAGCTTGTCTGTTACATCCATGCAGCTCAGAAACAACCGCTGCTTTTCATCAATAATAATGGGTACTCCAGTTATTTCTAAATTCATAACCTTGCCTCCTTCAGGTATGAAATCACACAAGCCAAACTCGATAGATGCTGATTGATCGTAATCTCCTAATTTGGCCTCAAAATGCTTTACGGATTCACCATTAAGGTGTGACAAAAACCGGGTATTGATAAGCTTATCTCTATGAAGACCTGTCTGTGAAGCCGTAGCATCGTTAATATTAACAATTGTCGTATCCTCAGTATCAATGATAAACATGATGAAAGGACTCTTATGAAATAATAAACTGTATTTCTCGTTTGATTTCTTGAGTTCCCGCTCAGCAATACTACGTTCCGTAATATCTTCAATAGCCCCAATAATTCGAATAGGTTTATTGTCTTCATTTCGAATGATTACAGCCTTATCTACAACATTGATATAGCTGTTATCTTTCTTTTTAATCCTATACTCCTTTTGCCACTCGTCTTTCTGATCAGTGCCGGAAATAATCTCATCCAGCACCGCAAGAAAGTTTAACCGATCCATTGGGTCTATACAGCCAATCCACGTAGATATATTGAACTTATTGGTAGCCACATATCCAAGTATTTTTTCTAATGTATTACCCCAAAAAACCTCATTGGTCTCCAGATCCCAATCGTAGATCACATCGGAGGCAGCCTTCACGGCATATTCATACCTCTTGCTGTTGAGAGATAGCTTCTTCTCCATCATCACTTTATCCGTAATATCATAAACTGATACCAGAATATGATGATCACTCACATCCCAGACCTTGGTCGCACTTGCTTCTACAATGATGCTATTTTTTGCTTTGGTTTTATGGGTAAAGGTTCCCATATTCATGCGTATGAGCTTATCAAAGCTATCTTTTTGGCCAGACAAACTGAGGTCACTAAAAGTAAGTTTGCTGAATTCTTCAAAGGAGTATCCGTAGACAGTCTCCGCTTTTCTATTTACTTTTAGAATGGATCCCGTACTTTGATCACATATTAACAGCGGGTTAGGACTACTTTCAAAAAACAACTCATATTCATCCTTTACTTTTAGCAACTTTTGCTTGAGCAAGGTTCGTTCAAGTGAAAAGCTGATAGATTTTTTTAAGTCTGCTGATGCTATTTCTCCTTTGATCAGATAATCCTGAATACCTCCCTGAATGGCCAGTGATGCAATGTCCAGATCTGTGTAGCCGGTCAATGTGATAATGGTACTATCAGGATAAACCGAAGTAACCTTTTCTATGGTTTTAAGTCCCTTTGTGTTCGTCAGGTTTAAGTCACAAAGTACAAGATCAAAACTGTTTGATTCCTGATCCGGGATGTCTTCATAAGTGGTAATCCTTGATTCTTCAAAGCCGATCGTAAGTAGATGATCAGTAAGCAAAAACTGATCAGCACGATTGTCGTCTATAATAAGGGCATTGATTTTAGTTAGATCCATCATTTGATTACTTGAATTTCTTTGATATGGTAAACTCAAAGACACTTCCTTTAGGAGATGAACTTTTTAGGCAAATGTTGCCATCATGAAGCTCTACCATTTTCTTGCATACATATAAACCCACTCCGGTGCTTTTTTCAGATTTCTTTTTATTTCCTCTATTGAAAACTTTGAAAATGGAATCATGATATGCTTTTTCTATCCCGGATCCGTTATCCTTTACTTCTATAACATAGTGTGTATCAGACTCATCCAGAAAAATAGTAACAATTGGCGACTTATCACTGCGGTATTTAATTGCATTGCTGATCAAATTCTGGAGAATGCTGTTGAATTGGTCCGGATACGCCCTGATCGATACATCTTCCGACACATAAGTGACAGTTGCCTGATTCTCCGCAATCAGTCTACCCAATAGCGCCTTTACTTTTTCGATACTCTTCGCCAACGAAAATTCGGCAACTTCTCCTCTACTCCGCTCCAACATCGCCGATTCCATCAACTTATTGATCATCGAACTTAATGTAATACAACTTTCAATAGCTATTTGAAAATATGTTTGCTGCCTGGCACTGAGATCTTCCGTGACTTCACGCGCTATAAGGCTCAACATTCCAGAAATGCTGCGTATTGGCTCCCTGAGATCATGAGAAACCGTGTAGGTAAATTCCTGTAGCTGATTGATAGACTTTTTCAGTTTTTCCTGCAACAACCTCTCCCTGGTGATCACATATTTAATCCCGAAAATACTGATCGGGCTATCATTTTCATACTCAAAAACGCTGCGTGATCTTACATATATGATCTCATTGGTCTTCTGATGAAAACACCTGTATTCATGATCAAATGGAATTCTCTTTTCCATTGCCTTTACAAAAACCTCCATTACCTCATCCAGATCATCAGGATGGACAATGGACTGGAAATCTTCTTGCGTAAATGGGGCATTTTCTCCATCAAAGCCAAAAATTTGATAAAACTCCCGGCTCCCCGTCCAGGTATTCTGTCTCAGATCAGTCTCATAATAACCAAATTCAGCTACTGAATGGGCTACACTATTTCTTTTTAATTGTAGGGCCAGCTGCTTGTTAAGCTCCTCAACCTCTTTGAGATGTTGCTTTTCAAGTGAGATATCTTTCACCATACCGATCACATTCTCTAGCTCCCCAAGCTCATTTACCAGGATTGAAACACTCAAAGCCCCCCATTTTACCTGACCGTTTTTATGATAGTATCTTTTTTCAATGTGGTAGTCGTTAATTTCTCCTTTTATCAACTCTTCAAATAGCTGGACATCAATTTCCAGGTCGTCAGGGTAGGTTACCGCCTGAAAGTTTAGTGTCTTAAACTCTTCCTCTGAATACCCCAGCATCTGCTGCAATGCAAGATTTGATTGAATGATATTCCCCAAATTGTCCACAATGGCAATCCCAATGGGGGATTTATCAAAAATCGCATGATATATGCTTTCTCCGGTAGCCTGTGTGATTACTGATCTCATGTTCAGGCAGTTTTATTCTCCAGGTTCTTATTGTGCCAAAAAGAATGCAACCCATTGGCCAGGAATTCAAAATCTGAATGCTGCTCCGGTTTTACAATGTAAGCATTCGCTCCATTCTTGTAGGCTTTCTTTACTTCACTTGGCAAGTTGCTGGTACTAAAGATCACGATAGGCAAAAAAACATTGCTTACTCGCTCCCTGAAATCAGACAATATATCCAGACCATTCTTGCCCGGCAGATTAATATCTAGTATGATTAGATCTATTTCATCATGATGGTTAATCAGATAATTATTCCCCTCTTCCCCGTCACTGATCACCTTGAATTTAATTAATCCTGAAAGCGAATTAAACGCTACTTCCATTAACATCACATCTACAGTGTTGTCGTCAACCATGACCACATTAAAAACATCGTCCATTGTTTCTTATTCCTAGAAATTTTTGCTGATTGTTAAACTAAATGTACTACCCTCTCCAGGGGAGCTTTTTACTTTTATGACTCCATCGTGCATGGAGGCAATTTTTTTGCATATCGAGAGTCCGATGCCAAGCCCTTCATCCCATTGATCAGTTTGTTGTCTTACCTTGCTGAATATTCTGAATATGGCCTGCTGTTGATTTTTTGGGATTCCGATACCATTATCCTTTACACGGAGTATCCATCGGTCACTCATTTCTCTACCCGAGATCTCAATAATTGGTCTTTTCTCTGATTTATATTTAATGGCATTGTCTATGAGGTTTTGAAAAAGTTGTTCTAAAGCCACCCGATACCCCTTGATCTTTAGTTGACCATTTTTAACAATAATACTCGCATTTGAAGTGGAAATACGATGTGCCAAAATTTTGTTGGCTCCTGTTGTCACATCCGACAATGTAAATTCATCAACTTCCTCAACGGAGGAGCCCTTCCTGCTGAAATCCAGTAAAGAGCTAATGAGCTTCAACATTCTTTGGGAATTATCCTGCGTCAATGAAAGGACCTCCATTGCCCTGGCATTCAGCATTCCGGAAGTTTGCGTCTTTAGCAACCCTAACAAATTAATCACTCCACGGATGGGTTCTTTCAGATCATGACTGACTACATAAGTGAACTCCTCCAATTCTTTATTTTTTCTCTTCAGAATTCGATTCTTTTCCTTCAGCATTTTATTCAACGAAGTCAACTCCAGATCAAATAACTTTTCCGAGGTAATGTCTTGCTGGACAGAAAAGAATCCTTCGAGCCTCTCTTGATTGTCAAAAAGTGGCTGTATGGTGAGGTTAACCAAAAATTTTTCTCCTGATTTTGTGTAGTTGATAATCTCACAATCCATAGACTCTGCGCTCTTCACAGCCATACTCATTTGCTTGACTGTTTCAGAGTCCGTTTCCTCTCCCTGTAGAAACGCACCTGGCTTTTTACCCAGAACTTCTTCCAGGCTATATCCCGTATGTTTTTCGAATGAGGTGTTTACATAAGTGATAAATCCATCTTTATCAGTAAGAATGATCATATTTTTGGAAAAATGAACTACCGTCTGAAAGGTCTTTAAGCTATCCTCTGCTTTTTTGCTTTCGGTGATAAGCCTACTTGAAAGCAGGGTTTGCACCAAATTACCCTTCGCATCCGTAATGTATTCGACGGTAGTCTCCAGCCATTCAAATGTTCCTGACTTGGATCTGAAGCGATGTTCTATGGCATGAGAAAAGGTCTGTGGATCATATTTTGAAGCTAAATCAGGAAAGTCATCACCGGGATGAATATAGTCATGTATGTATTTCCCAATCATCTCATCATGGTGAAACCCCACCACATGCACACTCGCTGGTGAAACGTAATCATACCTGCCAGCACTATCCACAATACAGATCATATCTCGAGACCTTTCAGCAATCATTTCATACAGATCCTGATTCTTCTTTAGGTCTTTTTTAATGCTTGCATATTGACCCTTAAGCAATTGAAGTTCTTCGGTTTTAGAAACAGATTGAGATATATCAAGCAAAGAAATTACCACTCCTTTGATCTCATTATTGTCTGTTCTGAATGGGCTTACCTTCATGATATAGGTACTCCCATTCTTCATCTTTATAGTCGTTTGATAAGGGACCAGTGTATCCCTAACACTTTTGATTTTTTCGAGATGAATTCCCAAAGAAGTGGCATTTTGGAATGTGGAAAACTCACGGCCTATATCATTCTGCTCAAGCTTCATTATTTTCCTTATTGGCTCAGTGAATTTTCTAATTTGAAGATCATGATCCAGAAAAAGAATGGCTATGTCTGTACTTCTCAGTAGGTTATTCAGATCATTATTTGCAGTTGTCAGCTCTAATGCTTTCAACTGATATTCATTGTTGAGTGTATATAACTCTTCGTTTACTGATTCTAATTCCTCATTGGAACTGTGAAGCTCTTCATTTGAAGCTTGTAATTCTTCATTGCTTGACTCCAGCTCTTCAATTGTCGCCTGGAGACGTTCCCTACTACTAACCAGTTGATACTCAAGCAGCTTAATGGTCTCTCTCGATTCATTGTGAACATTGATTTGCTCCGGACCACTTTCGGCATGTTTTTCAAAAGCCGAGGCTTCCTCTATCGTAGCCAGGAATACCGAGCTGTTTAAATGGCCTAGTTTTATTTCACGAATTAAAATAGATACCATGTTCTGCCCAGGTGCATAGTCAGGTGCCTTGATGTTGTTTAATTTTATAGACTCTACACCCTCCCTAACCTTATTGGTACCAATTTCTATGGCCACCGACCATTCGTCAGGCAATAAATCCATGATAGAGTTACTGATACGGCCAGGCTTCAATTTTAGGTAGTCAATGGCATTGCCAGTGGTATATAAGAGATCATACTGATTGTTATAAGCCATGGAAGTGGGCACATACAATTGCAACAATACATCGGTGATCTTATTGTTCAACCTCGGGTTTCCATAATGCACTGACTGATCTTCATCATCAACAGAAATTTTTTCAGCGGCTAAATTGGGGTGCGATTTTAATGTGCGCGGGCCATTATCTATTTCTAAAAGTGCTTTGTGATCCTTATTTTTAAATACCTTCCAAAGGTGATCCAAAGTCTCAAAGTAGTCTCCCTGTAGTCCCAAGCTTTCACTGGCTCCCAGAAACAGAAATCCATCCTGCCTGATAACAAACCTGAACATGTTTAGCAGCTTATTTTGTATAGAAGCATTCAGGTAGATGAGGAAGTTTCTACAACAAAGTAAGTCGATCTTCGAAAAAGGAGGATCCTGAAGCAGGTTATGTCCTGAAAAAACAATCATGTCCCGAATGGCTTTTATTGGCTTGTAGCCTGATTGGGATACTGTAAAAAACTTCTGAAGACGTTTTGGACTTATCTGATCAACAATAGACCTGGAAAAAGTTTTTGAGCTTGCATTGCGCACTGCTACAACATCTAAATCCGTGGCAAAAATCGAAATATCATAGTGTAAATTATGCTCACTGTTGTACTCAGCTAAGAGAATGGCTATGGAATAAGCTTCCTCACCTGTGGAACACGCTGGAATCCACACCCGAATCTTTTTTGAATTTTTGGCGTGTTCAAATAGTTTAGGGATGACCTTTTCCTCAAGTGAACTAAACGCTTCCTGATCTCTAAAAAATTTGGTTACCCCTATCATTAAGTCATTGGCCAGGCTTTTAATTTCTTCTGGAGTCTGCTCAAGGAGCTCTTTATAAGCTGGAATATCAGTAATGCCCATCACACTCATACGCCTAAGGATTCTTCTTTGGACAGTAGAATCTTTGTATTCTGTAAAATCTACACCCGTTGACTGATAGACCAGTGCCTTGATATTTTTTATTGCATCAATTTGAGCTTCCTCCAACTTTTGCTGGGCAGAGGTAAAAAACCTAATGACATGCCTAGGTATTTCTTCAACCGGCAACGTTAAATCTACAAGACCTGTCCGCAATGCGCTGTTAGGCATGCCGTCAAACCTTGATTGGTCTGGCGATTGCACAATGGTCAAACCGCCGTATTCTTTGATGGTTTTGATCCCGTCACTACCATCGGATCCGGTTCCCGATAAGATAACACCTATTGCATCCTCCTTAAAACTTCTGGCCACAGAGTCCATGGCGAAGTTGATAGGATATAAAAGTTTATGCCTCGTATGATCGGAGACGATTAACTTTTGTCGGCTATCTGCTGCAATAAGCTTACTTGAATGATTTAAATAAATATGACCTGCCTTGAGAGACGTATCTTCCTCTACAACAGTAATGGGTAAGCCGGTATATTTTGAAAGTAGCTCATCCATGACACTCTCATGATTAGGAGACAAGTGCTGAATCACCAATACTGCGAAATCAAGCTTACGCGGAAGATGATAAAAGAACTTTGCCAGGGGCTCCAGCCCACCTGCACTTGCACCAATTACGACGATGGGAAATGACACTAATTCAATAAAATTTAATTATTGTGTGCAAAACTAGAATGGTGTTTTGCATGATAAAACAGTGAATCAACCAGGCGCTAACCTGCGTGATTCACGTAGATTTTTTCTCAGATCGTTACTTCGACCATGACAAAAACTAAGACTAATCTCAGGAAACCTTTCTGATAATGTATGTTATAGCTCAATCAGACTGTTCTTTATTGCAAAAACTACTAATCCGGCCACATTGTTCGTACACGTCTTGGAAAGCAAGTTTTGCTTGTGAGATTCAACTGTCCTGATGCTAACTTTTAACTTACATGCTATTTCATGATTGGATAGGTCTTTAACAATAAGATCAAGCACTTCCTTTTCTCGAGTGGTTAAGATTTCTCCATAATCAACAGGTCTTTTTTTGAGTTGCATCATTTGCTGCATTACCTCATTGCTGACCGAAGGACTGAAATAAGGTTCGTCTTTACTTACTTGCTTGATCGCATGAAATAGCTCATTTCGGTCACTGGATTTGAGAATATACCCCATGGCTCCCGCTTTGAGCATGCGCTTGATGTGCACATCCTGTTTAACCATAGTCAATATAATCACATTAACCCCCGGATGCTCTTTTAATAGATGGGTGGTGCATGCCAAACCATCCATAACGGGCATGTTTATATCCATCAGGACTACTTTTGGAGGTTCTGATGATGCTTTAATGAATTCAAGAGCTTCCTTACCATTCCCTGCTTGTCCAATCACTTCAAAATCAGGATTACCCTGGATGATCGATATAACACCTTCACGAAACATTTTATGATCGTCTACTAAAAGAATCTTTATAGCTCTCATATTATTTAACGTCTACTGGGACAACTGGCAATAATGGTTGTCCCCTTATTATCACTCTCTATTTGGATCGTCCCACCAAGTTTAAGCAACCGGTTTCGCATCGTGACTAGCCCGATACCCACGTTGCTATCCTCTTCTAAATCAAAACCTTTTCCATCATCAATAATGCTTAATCTTATATTATTAATGTTGGATTCTACCCGAATGGTGCAGGATTTGGCATGGGCATGCTTTCTAATATTTAAAAGACATTCCTGTATTACCCGATAGAGTTGTATTTCAACTTCACGATCAACCCTGACATCACCATCATTGAAAAAATATGTTTTGAAAGAAGAATCCCTATTGTACAAATCCACCAGCTCTTCAACAGCAGCAACTAACCCAAAATCAGAGACAGACCTCGGCATAAGTCCATGGGCCATGTCTCTGGTTTGCCTTATAGCTAAATCCAAATATTCAATGGATCTACCAACAGATTTTTCAAATCGCTTTTCATTATCCAATATAAAACTATTGATATGCATTCTGGCTATTCCTAAGTTTTGAGCCAGGCCATCATGTAATTCAGAGGCCAATGATTGTCTTTCTTCTTCAATAGCACCCAGAATCTTTGAATTTATACTAAGATCCTTCAAATGCTGCTCTGTAATATCTCGAATAATAACCACGGCTCCCTTCACCTCCCCACCTTCAGTAATGATCGAAGATCCGTTTGCTTCCACATACCTTGCCTGATTGTTTAGTTCATTCTTAATGACAAATCGGTTATTCCTCACAAATCCATCATTTAAAGCAATCATTGAGCATAATTCTTGTTTCCTCAAAAAGGCAGATCCGTCAAATTTGTAGAAGCCAAAAGTTTTGGAATACTTACCTACATTTAGATTCCCATAATCATCTCCAACCCACTGTCGGAACTTATTATTAGCAAAAGTTAATTTACCATGTTTATCACATGCAAATATGGCGTCAAATGCATTGTCATAAATTTGATTAAGGTAAGCTTCTCTCTCTATCAAATTAATTTCCAAATTTTTCCTTTCTGTGATATCCAGGATCAAAGAATTCCACTCAACCTTGTCATCTTCCCGTATGGGCATGCCAATCCCCTGGTACCATTTCTGGTTATCATTGGGCTTTTGACTTCTCCATTCATAATTCCAATAAGTCAGATTTCTAGCTGATTCGGCAAGACTTTCCATTAACCCTGGTAGATCATCAGGGTGTACCTGATCCCATATTTTGCTAATGTTTTTTGTGGCTTCATCTGGGGATATACCCCATAACCTAAGTGACCCTTTTGAAAGATAAATTAGCTTGTCAGAGCCATCATCAAATAAGCTATAATGGAATATTACACCCGGTAAATTATTGGCGAGGGCTTCCAACCTGTTAATGTACCTTTCATTTTCTATTTCTACAATGATCTGTTTGGTGACATCTTGTACAACACCTTTAAGTGCAACAACCTCACCATCTTTGTTCAGTTTGGGTTCGGCAATGGAACGGAGATATTTCAAACCTTCATTATTATATTGTAAGATCAGATCAAAGGGAATCCCATGGTCTTTTGCTTTGCTTAATGACTCCTTGAGTAAAGCGGCATCATTGGCTTTAAAAAAATCATAAACCTTTTCCATCGGATGGTTTTTCAAATCTTTACTCCAATCAAATATTTCGTATAATTGATTAGACCAAACAACTCTATCCTTTTTAAAATCATACTCCCAATCTCCAATTCTCCCAATTTTTTGGGCTTCTTTTAACCTTGCAGATTCCTTTCTCAGCTCTTCTTCGACAAGTTTCAACTGTGTAATATTTCTACTAAAACAGGTGATATTTTCTACCTTGCCTTCCTTGAACTTTGGGTAAAAGGAAATCTGACCATAAGACTCTTTGCCATCAATCATGATGTATTCATCAATACTGAATGTCTCTCCCTTCAATGCCCTGGAATACAACTCCTTCCAACGATCCAACATTTCGCTTCCAACTTCTTCATACATTACTGAATCCCGGGGATGAAGTTCTCTACCAATAATGCCCTCAATTGTCTGCTTATAAGCAGAATTGAATGAGACCAATCTTAATTGGTTATCAATAGACCAGATAAGATCGCTGGTACTATTAAGCATTATATTTTTCCAGTTCAGATCTGAACTGACATGCTTAAGCTTATCTTCAAAAATTTTCACAAAATCACGTAATTCCTTAAACTCTACCTTTTCAAGTAATTGGGAATCGACAACCTTAAACGAGTTGGTACCCCACTCGTTATACAAACTTTTAGCATTTAGTAATAAATGAAAGGAATTCTTAAAGGACCTAATAAAATAGTAAGTAATCAATGAAACAGAGATAATCAGGAGTAATATGATCCCGAGCTCTGTATATTGGGCAATCTTTAACCTGCTATAGTTGATTTTAGAAACTGTGGCTAAAAACGCCTGGGTTCTCAAGAAAATCCTTTGAGTTGATTCGGTGAGTTGATTTTTCAGTTTTAGGTTAGATTCAATTGCTGATAGCTGGCCGGAACTTTTGGCGACTACTTCCTGATAAGCTTCTTCAAGGACTAAAAGATCTTTTTGTAGATGAGATTCCAAACCCGATATCTCAGTAATTTCTTTCCTGATCTCATCATATTTGAACTTCCAATTGTTTAAACTCTGGACATTATCCAGTACCTGAAATTCATCAGTGAGCACCATGAAAGATGACACATCGGATAAAAGTACATCTCTTAAATGATTGCTTTGAGATAAGGAAGATTGAAGGGAAATTGAATAGAAATGTAAGAGAACTATCGACGGAAGCAGTAAACCACATATAATCAAATTCCTTCTGATAAAAGTATTTAGTAACATACTTTATAAAGGTTAATTATTTATTACCTGGTTTCTAGCGATTAATTCAATAGATCACTTATTATTTAATTTTGTTTTAATAGTTATAATTAAAACATTTTTCTCACCAAATTGTTTAAATGTGTCTGCTATATTCAATTACTCAAAAGTGCACTTACCCAAAAAATCAAAACATTCTTGGTGAAGATATTTTGCTAAATTTGTCTTATCTTCTGGAGATGTCAAAGTTGAGTTTGACCCCAACTGATTTCACTCACTCATAATCTTCTCCCTATGATTCTCTCCCCACTCACCAAGAGCTTCAATTACCTTTTTCAGTGATTTCCCATAATCAGTCATGGTATATTCTACTGTGACCGGAAAAGTATCAAAGACTGTTCGCTTCACCAGCTTGTTCATCTCCAAATCTTTCAATTCTTTCGATAACATTCGATCCGTGATCCTTGGTATCTCCTTTGAAAGATCAGAAAATCGTTTCACACCAAACATCAGGGCAATGAGAATCGGCAGCTTCCATTTGCCACTCAGTATCTCCAGGGCATCCTGCACCGGAAGCATTTTCCTGCTACAAGCTTGCGGATCATGTTTAATGGGCTTTTTCATCAACAGTAAAATTACAACTTGAGACAAAACTATACTAAAGTATAGCACTATACTCTAGTATAGTGCTTACAAATGTATAGCTACATCTTTTAATATTGCGCATATCAAATAAGAAGAAATTGAAAGAAATGAAAAACAAGATTATTTACTGGACCACGACAGGATTAATAGCAGCGATGATGCTGATGAGTGGATTTACGTATTTCACTAATCCTGAAGTGGCCGAAGGTTTTACAACAATGGGTTTCCGGGATTTCTTTAGGATTGAGTTAGGTGCTGCAAAAGTGCTGGGAGCATTGGTGTTGCTAGTACCTGTGATCCGGGGCAGGATCAGGGAATGGACATTTGCAGGATTTGCCATTACTTTTATCTCAGCATTTATCGCTCACCTATCCATTGGTGACTCCTTGTCCACAGCCCTGGTACCTTTGATTGCCCTGGTCCTTTTATCAGTGTCACATCTTTATTACTTCAAGACATATGGGGCAGCATAGCCTCATATGTTAAAATCGATAGAAGATCATTGCCCTGGCCTCGGCTATCGGTAGCTCATCATCTAAAACATTGCCAAACCAGGAAGATGGCTTTTCTTCTTTAACGGTTGTTTTCTCACTCATGGTGATGGTAGGACCAATCATCAGCTCACAACCCAATCGACTGGTGAAATTGAACTCCCTACCCAGGGAAGCCAGTAAGATTGACCTCCTCTCGATCTCCCACTGATCTTCAACCTCATAAAACGAAGGGCCTAACCGAATAATCCAGGGCTTCACCTGTGCTTTATTCTCCTCTTTCCCAAACCTAAAACCCATGTTGAGACCCCAATAATAGCCCCTATCCATATCGTGAGCGATTGCAGGTAAACCAAAAATGAATTCAAACTGGTAAGCCTTTTCATGATAGATAGAGCTTAAATGAATGCCTGAGGGGTATCCAAATCCGGCAGACATTCTTAAATTGGACTGGCTGAATGTAAACAATGGAACCAGCCATAAAATCAACAGAATAAGGACTAATTTTTTCATGGTTCAAATGATTAATGAATCAAATGTAGAACCATGGATCAATGAAGTAAAACTGTATTTTACTACCTGATTCAGCTTAGTTGCAGTTTTTGCAACTATTCTGTTCAAATGGTCATTTCAGTCTGAAGGTTTGGCGGGTAGCATGTTCCTGATCGCGGAAATCTGCCAATTTTTCTTATTTTTTATCACTACAAATGTGCTCCACATCTTTCTGATAGATCCATCAGCCTGGAAGATTTCATACCGGGCATCCACGATGGCACTTTTGGATTCGATCATGCGAATATGCTCTACGGTCAGCACCCGCTTTCCCGGATTCCCCGAAGAGCTTCGCATCATGCCTTTAAACGATCCTTCCTTACCTCGTCGCCATTCCCCTGACGATACCAATTGGTCGATATCTGCAGTGAGGATACTGGCAAGCAAAACCGTATCCTGGGTTTCCCTTGCCAGTGAATAATCTGCAATAAGCTTTTTGATGGCCTCCTCTTCACCCTTCTGCGCTAAAGCCGGAATAGCTATCCAAATAATCAGAAATATAAAAACAAGACCAGTTTTCATCTCTTTAACATTTGCTGAGGAGGACATTAACTTAATAGCCTATTAACCTAATAACCTATCAACCTAATGACCTAATTTCCTAATAACCTAATTACACATCAAAACTATCTGCTTCCAAATAGGCTTCAATTAGCTTTTGTTCCCCCTCTTTTCCAGGGTATTTATTACCATGCTCCATACCCATGATCCCTTTGAATCCTTTGTCATAGATATGCTTGAAAACATTCTTGTAGTTGATCTCACCTGTTGTAGGTTCTTTTCTACCCGGGTTATCACCAATCTGGAAGTAGGCAATCTCTTCCCAGGTCAGGTCGATATTTCTGATGATATGACCTTCCGTTTTTTGCATGTGATAGATATCAAACAAGATCTTGCATGAAGGACTGTTCACTGCCTTACAGATCTCATAAGTCTGATCTGAAGTCTGAAGAAAAAGATCCGGAGAGTCACTCAACGGCTCAAGTACCATCACCAGGCCATGCGGTTCGAAAATCTCTGCGCCTCTTCTCAGGGCTTCCACTACGTTAGCAGTCTGAATGCCAATGGGCAATTTCCTTTCAAAAGCACCAGGCACTACAGTCATCCACTTGGCATTGACCCTTTTGGCCACGTCCACAGCTCTTTTACAGCCATCCAGGAATATATCTACATTTTCTTTGGTTCCTGCCGCCAGGGTATTGGCCAGGTTTCCTCCTTTATCTACTACAAAGACTCCCATCTCCATGTTGGTCTTGGCCATTTGACTGGCAATGGCTTCCTGAGTCTTGATATCTCTTTTCATCATCCCATTATCTTCCAGCGCATTGAACCCTTGGTCTGTCATGAACTTCAGCTGATCAATGAGATCTTCACCTGCGGTATTCTTAAACATGCCAAAGTGTGGAGCATATTTCATCTTAAAGCTATTCTTCCCCTTAGCCGAAAGGGGCATAGCAAAGCCACCAGCCATGGCTGTCGTTCCCACAATTGAACTTGTTTTAATAAAGTTTCTTCTGCTGTTGTTCATTTTCGTTGTTTTTAGATAAATGGGTTATAATGAAATTAGGTTTGACTGACTAAATTATACAGCCTGACTCAAAAAAACTGACTGAATCAGTGGAAACTCAATGTCGATCTCAAAATTGTTTCACCAGCATTATATCTTTATGCCAAAACCAACTGATTTCATGAACCCGAAACATTTACCCTCTTACCTGTTTTCTCTGATTATACTACTGTGCCTGGCTTCCTGTGTGGAGAAGGAAAAAGATTACTTCACATCGGGATTCAAGGCACTCGAAGTTTCTGAGACTTCGGCACTCATCTGGACGCGCCTGTATGCACAGGAAACGCCTAATCCCATCAGACACCAACGAAGAGAAAAAGTATTCCGTCACCCCATTGATTTTGACGAGGAGATGCCCGTGAGCCAGATGGATGGAGCTGTGGCAGGTAAAGAAGGTGAAGTCCGGATCATCCTAAGATCTGATGAGGATAAATTTGAGTCACCCTGGCTGCCAGCACTGGCGGACAATGACTTTACTCTAAATCATTCCTTTGAATCGCTGAAACCGGCTACTACCTATAGGGTTATACTTGAGTCAAAAGCATCGGGAACTAAATATGAGGGTACCTTCACTACAGCCAATCAGGCTGATCAGGTGATTCCAGTAAGTTTTACTTCCACCACCTGTCAGTATTTCTGGAGCTTCGACGACAGCCTGAGAGGATTCAAATCGTATGACCTGATGAACAGCATGAATCCGGATTTTTTTGTGCAGACGGGTGACTATGTTTACTACGACAAGCCGGGTCCGCTGTCAAAAGACATTGTGTCTGCCAGACATAAATGGCATGCTATGGATAGCTGGCTTTCACTGGTTGATTTCCACCAAAACACCCCCATGTACATGATCAAGGACGATCACGACCTGCTCAAAGATGACATCAGTGACAAAGAAGCCTTGTATGGAAATCTATCTTATGCAGATGGCCTCAAGATCTGGAGAGAAAATGTCCCTTTGAAAAAAGAACCTTACCGAACGTTTCGCTGGGGTAAGGACCTGCAGATCTGGTTACTGGAGGGGCGGGAATTCAGATCCAATAACAAAGACGAAGATGGTCCGGATAAAACCATCCTGGGTAGCAAACAAAAAGAGTGGCTGACCAGCACCTTACAAAACTCAGATGCTTCCTTCAAGATCTTATTTTCTGCTACGCCTATTGTGGGACCAGATAGAGACAAAAAATCTGACAATCACGCCAACCAGGTCTTTCAAACTGAAGGTGACTGGATAAGAACCCTGATTTCCGAGACTGAAAGTCTCTATATTATTAATGGAGATCGACATTGGCAATATCATTCCATTGACCCGGGCACTGGGGTTCATGAATTCGGATCAGGTCCCATCAGCAATGCGCATGCACAGGGATGGGATCCGGAGGACAAGCGCCCGCAGCATCAGTTTTTGCGTGTCAACGGTGGCTTTCTGGGTGTGAAGATCTTTAGAGAAAATGATATTCCTCAAATTGTTTTCACGCATTACGACGTGGAAGGAAATGAGGTCTACTCGCAATCTTTCAGTAAATAGTTAGACCAAAAAGTTAAATTTTGTTTGACTCAACGGCCCTGGCTTAATGGGGAAAAGCTTAAATTGATAGGCTATACCCCATAACCCTAAAAACGATGAGTCTATTCAAATTCCTATTACCTGGCCTGATGGCCCTCACTCCTTTGATCCTGGTTAGCCAACCACATCTGATACCCAAAGAAAGGGTGATCTTTCTGACTGAAGAATGGCAAGGTGAACGGGATGACTATGGTAGACCAATGGTGCCAGATGAATGGCTTGATCGGGTCAGTCATGTAAGTGTGGAAGAAGCCTGGAAAACGCTAAAAGAGAACGGTTATAACAACCAGCTCGAGACGGAATGGCAGATTCTTGATCCTTCCAGGGTCATGGTGGGCCGGGCATTTACCACTACATTTCTACCCAAACGGCCAGGACTAGATGATCGAATGATCGCATTGGGAAATGAAGCCGGCTATCAGGGTGGCACCAACCAGTGGCCCATGAGTATGCTGGTGAATGGCGATGTAATTGTTGCCGATCATTATGGTAAACTTCGAGAGGGCGCATTTCTCGGAGACAATCTGGCCCAGGCTATTTATACCAATTCAGGAAAAGGTGCCATCATCAATGGTCATGGCAGGGACATGCTTGGAGTGAAGAATATTGATGGAATCAATGTCTGGACCAAAGCCTGGCATCCCTCTCACAGTGCAGAAAGGATGCTCATCAGCATCAATGATATCACAAGAATGGGTGAAGCTATATGCCTTCCCGGTGACGTGGTGCTGGCCAGCGAGGCTGGGGTCATCTTCATCCCTCCTCACCTGGTCGAAAAAGTGCTTTTGGGTAGCGAGGTGGTCAGGTTAGAAGATGCCTTCAGGCAGGAGCAGATCGCCAAAGGAAAATATACCAGCCAGCAGGTATACCAATCAGTATGGTCCGCTCAGATCAACAAGGAATTCTATCAATGGCTGAAGCAAAACCGAACAACCATTCAGGCCAAACATCAGGTTCCGTTTGAAATCATAGATAAAATGGTTGAGACCTCTAGCCGTGACTGGAAATCATGGATCAAATGAAGCACTAGATGTTAGCTTAAATGAAAAAATAAAACTCAATAGAAATGATCAAACAATTTGAAACTGAAATCACCAAAGATGAGGTGAACAACAAGATTCATGTCAACAGGAATTTTCATGCCCCGCTAAACCTGGTTTGGAAAGCCTGGACAGAAGCTGAATTGCTAGACAAATGGTGGGCTCCTAAACCCTACAAGGCAGTAACAAAAACCCTGGAATTTAAAGAAGGAGGAAGATGGCTTTACCATATGCTCGGTCCGGAAGGTGATAAGCAGTGGTGCCGCTTTGACTATGAAACTATCGAAATCAAGAGCTCATTTTCGGGAAGGGATGCTTTTTGTGATGAAAATGGAAAAGCCAACGATGAATTTCCGGGAATGCACTGGGAAAACAGATTCACTGATATGGAAGGAATTACTCATGTAAATGTCGTCGTTTCCTTTAAGAGTAAAGAAGTGATGGAAAAGATCATTGAAATGGGCTTCAAAGAAGGATTCAGCATGGGGCTTGAAAATCTTGATGAATTGTTAACTGAGATGAGCTAACATGAAATCAATCACCCTAACAACAGAGGTAAAGAAGCCCTTGAAGAAAGTTTGGGATTGTTTTACCCTTCCCAAGCACATTACCCAATGGAATTTTGCCTCTCCGGAATGGGTTTGCCCCACTGCAACCAATGTCCTGAAAACAGGAGGACAATTCTCCTGGAGAATGGAAGCCAAAGACGGTAGCATGGGTTTTGATTTCTCAGGGACTTATTTGGAAATCCAACCCCACAGGCTTCTTAAGTACACAATTGATGATGGACGGGAAGTATCCGTGAAATTTGAAGAATCACATGGCGCTGTACTCGTAACCGAAACTTTCGAGCCGGAGAACCAAAATGATTTGGAAATGCAGCGTCAGGGTTGGCAGGCAATTCTGGACAATTTCAAGAAACATGCAGAGAAGGTAGCCTAGTCTCAGGCTACTCTTTTGGTATATTTCTGACTGTATTCGATCGGTGTAAGACCAACATACTTTTTAAAGACTTCTCGGAAGGATTTGGGGTCGCTATAGCCCACGCTGTACATCGCCTCATTGACATGAAAGCTACCTGATTCGAGTTTCCGCTTAGCAGCCTCCATTCTCACCCGTTGGAGATACTCAAGAATTGAATTACCCGTAGCTTTCTTAAAGCGTCTTTCCAGGGTTCTTCTCGTAGTAGCATGCTGTGAAGCGAGTTCATCAATCGTTAAGGTGCTAGAGAAATTGTTTTCGATCTCTTCCTGAATCTGTAGAACCAGTTGGTCTTGATGACCTTTTTGCCCAACAAAAATGGTAAATGGAGACTGACTACCTCTATCAATATCAATCATATAGGATTTAGCCGTGATCACTGCGAGTTCCCTTCCACCATATTTTTCAATCAAATAAACCAATAAGTTGGTAAACGCATAAGCCCCTCCGCATGTATAGATGCCACCGCTCTCAATTACAATGTTTTCCGCAACAACATGCACATTCGGAAAGGATTCGGCCAGCTCTCCTGCATGTCCCCAATGTGTTGAGCATTTCTTTCCATCTAATAGCCCCACGGAGGCCAGCAAAAAAGCTCCGATACACATGGCGGCTACCTCCGCACCCTGCTGATGTTGTTTGGCCACCCATTCCATCAAAGATTTATTTTCTTCCATCACCTGATCCAAATTGCCATGGACAGCCGGTACTAAAATCAAATCTGTTTTGGTCACCTGATCTATGGTCTTTTGGGGCGTAATGGTATAGAATCCATCTGCATCTGGTGAAGGGTTACCAATTCCAACCAATTCTACTTTGAATAAGGGTTGTCTCGACTGATTGAAAAACATATCGCTTGCCCAGTTCAGGATCTGAAACGCTCCACCAATATTTACAATGCTATACTGGCCTTTGGGAACTAAAATCGAAACATGCTGCATGGTCTTACTTTTTCAAGTAAAGATCCAAAAATAAAATGTCGCAATCAACCCATCATAATGTCGTATTTGCACATCAACGTGCTTCAATTATATCTCTAAATTGCTGTAATAATTGATAAATGAGAAGTGCTCTTAAGATGTTTAAGCAAACGGTCATATATATTCATGGAGCAGGAACACAGGAACCTGGCACCGACAGCTATTTTTTGAGAGAAGAGATCAAACAGACACTTGGAAATTCAATTTTGTTCCGTGCCCCTGAAATGCCTGATCCAAATAATCCAGATTATCAGGCCTGGATGGAAGTATTAGATGCCTTCATTCATAAATCTGATGCTCCCTTGACCCTCATCGGGCATTCGTTTGGTGGATCCGTTTTACTCAAATATTTATCCGAAAACACTGTTGAAACTGAAATAGCGTCAGTGTTTCTATTGGCTGCACCATTTTGGGGTAGCAATGGATGGGATATGCCGGAATATCATTGCCGAAAGGCTAACATTGGACACCTATTACAATTCGACATCGCGTTCTTTCATTGTCATGATGACGAAGTTGTTCCGCATGCTCACCTGGATGAATATTTGAATCTTCTTCCCCACGCCAAGGGGCAACTGTTTGAGACAGGAGGTCATTATTTCAAAAATCGAATTGAAAAAACCATCAGTCAAATGCTACAACCAGAAAATATCAATGAATCATTAAATAAATAATCATGGCAACCTTACAAAAGATCGTTCCTTTTCTTTGGTTCGACAATCAGGCCAAAGAAGCAGCCACCTACTACTGCAGCATCTTCCCTGATTCAAAAATCATCAGTCATTCCCCCTTAATCACTGAGTTTTTGCTTTGTGAGCAGACATTTGCAGCCATCAATGGTGGTCCGAAATTCAAATTCACTGAAGCCGTCTCTTTTGTGATCAATTGTAATGATCAGCATGAAGTAGACCATTATTGGGACACGCTGACCTCAGACGGAGGAGAAGAAAGTATGTGTGGGTGGCTAAAAGATAGGTATGGACTATCGTGGCAGGTAGTCCCGGTACAGTTTGAACAGATGATGACCACAGGGTCAGAAAGCCAAAAAAAGAAACTGATGGATAAACTCCTGACCATGCGAAAACTGGTGATCAAAGACCTGGAAGCAGCTTTTAACTCTTAATCGCGTATTAACTCAAAATCAATAAAACAATGGCAAGCACTAGCACTTATCTCAACTTTGTCAGAGATACCGAACAAGCGTTCAACTTTTATAAAACAGTATTTGGTGGGGAATTCGTCGGAGACGGAATCTCCAGGATGGGAGAGGCACCTCCACAGGAAGGTTATCCACCTTTAGCGGAAGAAGATAAAAACCTGGTGATGCATGTCGCTCTTGAAATTACAGGTGGGCACATGCTGATGGGCACTGATGCTCCTGAGTCCATGGGATTTAAACTCAACAAGGGCAACAATGTATATATCAACCTGCAACCTGACACCAGAAAAGAAACCAAACGACTCTTCGATGCCCTCTCTGCTGGTGGCGAAGTAACGATGGAGCTTCAGGACATGTTCTGGGGTGACTACTTCGGATCATGCACAGATAAGTTTGGTGTGCAGTGGATGTTTGCCTGTGCAGAAAAAACATAATAAACCATTTTCCTTTTTGAACCCAGCCATAGAGCCTGTCATAAAACATTCCAGATTTACGATTAATTCTTCGCCATGCGAATCATGCCCAAAGCTAAAGGTAGTTTTGGGTGCTGAAAACGATTGACGGGATTGGAGTAGTTCATGACATTATACAGCCTGATCAAAGGTTTATCAGATACTTTAAATTGAACTGTTTTCACTGACATTAATGTTGGTATCCCAAACTTTATAGTGGCATTATAAGTCCTCGGCTCTAGGTTTTGCAAGAGGATATAGGAATGTATCTTGCTGGTAGTACCAGTTCTGCTTGATAAATGGTTTCACCGCATAAGCGTCAATATTACGTTTTGGCTATACCTTTTCGAGGAATAATTAGGTATGTCAGTAGGACCTGGTTCACTCTGTTTAGTGTTTTAATATTGAGTGTACTTACTGTAATTTTTATTTTAATCTAAAATGGCTGAACAAAATTATGGATTGATCAAATTAATTTCAAGAAACTGTTGATTCTCTGCATATCCACCAAAAACTCCAAATCCACCTTCAATATTTGATGGGATTGGCATTGGTGAACTGTTTGGGTCTTTTTCTGAAAGTTTTTGTCTATACGAAGAATAATAATAATTGTATAAATCAGGTGAGTAGTTCCTTAAGCTTGCTACAACAAATTGATTATAATCGTCATTTAAGCCAACTATAAATCTCTCATCCACAAAACACTTTATCTTTATAACTTTTATAGAAGCTCCAAACAGTTTATCTGTAAATAGCAAGCTAAGCGGCTCCAATATACCAGGCTTTTCAATTACAAAATCACCATTCAATGGTTCAAAATCTATTAAGCCTTGTTGTTCCCAAGAGATGGGGTTTGGACTATCGCCTGGATCATATTCAAACTTTAAATCTACAGACAGCTCATAATAGTTCAATACTCCAGGATCTTGAATTTCTAACTCAATGGTATAGATATCCCCTGGTATTTGATATCTATCAAAAAAATTATACTCTCCGGGACCAATATATTCAAAATCAACTATTCTCAGAGGTACCAAATCAGGATGAGTATATTTTGACTCAATCATTGGGTAAGAAGAATTATTAATCGTTATTATATATTCTTGACCATTGCTAACCTTCATGGAATCAATACTATAATAATTCAGTTGGTCAATTTTTGGGCAATCCGGATACTCTATAGATATATTTTGGGATCCCTCTTGTAAGGAAATAAGTGGGTTCCAGTTACTACAGTCAATATCAGAATAATAATCCAATATTCCATAACTGCTCCCCAGAGATATATGCCATCCATCTTTAAATGCATTATGAAAATTTTGATTGTTAGTGGTCACACCAACCATATGAAGAACAAGCCTTGGTTCATTTTCCGGAAAATCTAGGATTTCATCATCATTGCATGAGACTAAATAGATTCCGATTACGAGAATAACGAGACAATGCTTCAAACTCATGCTAAAATTTCAAAGTGTAACTAATTGATGGAATTATGCCGAAAAGAGATTCTTGCCTAAGAACTTTCTGATTATAATCCAGATATCCTATTTCCAGGAAATAGGGATTCTTTCTATTATATACATTGTAAACAGAAATTGAAACCAAGTGGGTTAATCTCTTGATTTTTTTTTCATAACTGGCACTAATATCAAAACGATGATAATTTCTCATCCTGAAATTATTTCTTTCAGAATAATGCAGTAAATCATTTTGTCCAGCCAGAAAAGCCTCAAAAAGATCTGGGTGATAGGCATCAGTTGGAATTGTGACTGCATTTCCGGTTCTAAAAGTCCAATTAGAGGATAAACTAATATTACTAGACAACTTATATATTGATACGGCTTTAAAGTCATGTCTACTGTCGTATCTAAAGGGAAATCCAATTCCATTATTTAGGTTATCAAAAAATCTTTTGGCCCATGACAAAGTATAACCAACCCATCCACTTAGCCTCCCGGTGTTTCTTTGAAGAATCAACTCTAAACCATAGCTTTCCCCACGACCATGTTCAATAAGATTTTCCCAGTTGTCGCCATTTTGAAGATATGAAGCCCCATCCTTATATTCGATCAATCCAGTGGATTTTTTATAGTATGCTTCACCAATAAACTCTAACTCTTTACCAAGTTTAGAAGCTATACCTAAAACGAACTGATGTGATTGAAGCGGCTGCGCATTATTAGTTGCCGGAAGCCATAGATCTGTTGGAAGGCCTATACCAACGTTTGTCAACAAATGAACATTCTGTTGCATTAAGGAGTAGGAAGACTTAATAGATGAGCTATTTGTAATAGCATAGCGAATTGATATTCTCGGCTGAATTAAAGTATAGTTTTCTGATCTGACATAATAATTGTTAAATCTGATCCCCAGATTTGTTTTGAGCTTAGTAATGATTGAAAAGTCATCCTCCAGATATATTGAATATTCTAAAGGACTAATTTTTTCATTGGAACCACCTTCATCTGTTTCAGTTGAGCTATTATACTTTACCAAAATTCCGGGAGTAAAAGAATGATATATTCCTTGCAATCCAAATCGAATATCATGCTTTGGATTTGGAGAAAATTCAAGTGCATAATTCAGTGTTATATCTTTTATACCTGATCTGTATTGGCTCTTAACTATAGTTGTATCTATCGTATTCTCATTTCCTATAATACTGGTATTATCATCAATAACTGAAAAATTATACTGATTATAGCTTATACTAAGATTAGAAAATAGTTTGTTATTGAAAAGATGGTACCAACGCAGACTAGTAATCTTATTTCCCCATTGTATACGTGAGACAATATCTTGTTTGTAAAAACCAGTTGAATCTTCATATTCGTAATTTCTTGATATTGAAGACTGATCCTCCCCAGAATAGCCACTGAGGAAAAGTCTATTATTCTCGTTGAATCGATAATTAATTTTAAAATTCAAGTCAAAGAATTGAAACCCATCACCATCTACATTTTCAGAGTCACTCTTTCTTATGCCACTTGATAAAAATGGATCAAAATGTGAAGTTCTTCCTGAAGCCATAAATGACATTTTATCTTCGATAATTGGTCCCTCTAACATTCCTTTAATAGTAATCAATCCCAAGGAAGCTAAGCCATTGAATTCATGCATATTTCCTTCTTTCATTGTGATATCAACGACAGAAGACAATCTTCCCCCGTACCTGGCCGGAAATCCCCCTTTATAGAGATCAATTGAATTAATAGCATCAGGGTTGAAAATTGAATAAAAGCCATAGAGATGAGTTGCATTGTAAGCAGGAACCCCATCCACCAAAATCAGGTTTTGATCCTGACCACCTCCCCTCACATATATGCCGGCATTTCCTTCATCCCCAGACTTTACCCCAGGAATTAGTTGAAGCGATTTCAATATATCCACTTCACCATTGAATGCAGGCATCAATTGAATTTGTTTAATTGGGATATGAACGATGCTCATTTGACTTGTTTCATTTATTTGAGATTCCTTTTGTGATTCGATAATAATTTCCCTTAAATAGTTTGGTTTTAATCCCTTAGTTAATGTGGAATCTCTTTTGAGAGTGAAGTTTGAAACAATTGGCTGATAACCAACATAAGAAAATCGCAATGAAACTTGGTTTTTGGGAAGAGTCAAACTATAAAATCCAAAGTTGTTTGTTACCGTTCCATAATTGCTTAAGGTATCAAACACAATAGCTCCAATTATTACTTCCCCACTTTGTGCATCTCTAAGAAAGCCACTAATTGTCGCTTTTGTATCTGACTGACCATATGTCGATAGGATCAAGTTAGATACAAGAAAACCAATCAGTATTAAGTTTTTCATCTAAATATTTGGAGAATGTGACATACGATCAGATATTACTGACAACGCTTAGTTCGATTCAAAATTATATGAATCAGTCTAAACATAATCTCTTGTTATTCAACTCGGATGTGAGAAATCATCTTCCACTGTACAAAATTAGAAGAAGCATAGATGTAGGTGAAATATTTTCTCACAAAACTATTATAACAATGTGTGCAATAAAATCATTACCAAATACCGTACTTACCGGTAACTTATATATTATTGTAAATAACTTCTTAACTCAAATACTAAGAACCTATGAAAAAAATTACTCCATTAATTGCATTTATTCTTTTGATCATATGGTCATGTGAAGAGGAAAATCTAAACTCAACTATCTCAACTGCAGAACTACAAATACAGTTAGATAGTACAAATTTGGCTCATAAAGCTGCTGAATTACAATGGCATCTCGATAGCGCAAAAACTGCCCAGGATTCACTTGCTGCATTGTTGAATGATACAACATCTGAACTGTCTTTATCTTCTTCAAGAATAATGACGTATGAACCTAGCTTCTCATTTTATCCTCTAAGATTGGTACATAGACGAAATTGGGATTCAAATAATGAAATTGATTCCGAATATGCAAACTCAAGTCTTAACTGGAATGCGAATGGACAATTAATTAATGACCAAACAAAAAGAAGTAAGTTATTCTCTCGGTTTGCTTCAGGAGTTGAAGGAGCTGTTTTGAAAACTAGCTCTTCTGCTACAATGTATACTTTCCACGTTGGTGCCGGAAATGATGATAAAAAAATATATAATACTTATTCATCTGATGGAACTAATTGGGTTGCAACAGTATATCCTAATTGGAAGACTCCTTCTAAAATGGGAGCAACAGAGTTTAATGATAATATGTATTTATTCTGGGTTAATTCGGTTGATACTGACCGTATTGACTGGGGTGATGTAAATGGTAATTATTACGGGTAAATGGTAATTATTACGGGTCAATACCAAATATTGCGGCATTCAATAATTCAAATGAATCTTCATATTATTCTGTTGATGCAGTTGAGTTCGATGGAGATCTTTTTGTTTTCTACCCAGCTGGCAGTCCTTTTGGACAAAAAATGGGTTATGTTAAGGCCAATCTACCTCTAAATGGTTCTTCAACTACATGGACTTACTATGCAGTAGATCAATACTTCTATGGATTTGAGCCTGTAGTTTTTAATGGAGATGTATACGTATTTTCTTTTGACCTCACTGGAAATGGTACTATTAAGTATGCAAGATCTTCAAATCCATCTGACCGTAATTCATGGATTTTCCATACTTTTAATAGTCCTGATTTTGAAACATACAAGCCTCTTGAAGCTACCGTATATGAAGGGAATTTAATACTAACTTGGATTGACCCTAGTACTGACGATGTTCGTTGGGCCACCAGTACAAATGGTACGAGTTGGTCAAATCGCGGAATTACAGGATATAGATCTGTAGAGTCTCCAGCAGTAATGGCATATCCTAATTATGACGAAAATTATGCTTTAAGTGCATCTATTACAGCGAGTAGCACATTTCCAGGTTATGGTTACTCTGCTAGTAATACAAAAGATGGTAGAACTAATACAGATCAGTATGGAAATGAAAGCTGGTCAAATAGCTATCCCTCTAGGGGTGGAACATTACCTCAATACGTTACATTAGATTTTGGCACTGCAAAAAATTTTAGTACAGTCCAGTTATATACAAGTAATGGCTATGCTCTTCAAGACTATCAAATTCAAGTCTCAGATAATAACATTTTTTGGACAACTGTTGCGACTGTTACAGGGAACTCTTTGTTACGTAGAATAAGCACTTTTTCAAACCAATCAAAAAGGTACTTAAGAGTTCAATGTAATAAAGGACCAAACCATCAACCAGAATATGTAAGGATAAATGAACTAGAGGTCTATTAATTAATAAAAATATTACGTGTTTATTATATTTCGCTGGAGGACCAGGCGAAGCGAAGAATAGTTTATCAGCTAGGTTTCAAGGATAAAGCCCTTAGGACCTGGCCTTTCATCTACACTTACGTTTATGGAATGTCAAGTCATTCCTGTAAGATTTGTATCATGTCAAAGAAGGATGATCTTCTCTGCAGCGCCAGGCATAACATTGTAATAGAGAAGGGGATAAATCATCAATTCATAAACCCAATCATTCCACTCCTTCACTTTCCGCTATTCTCAGGAAATCAGGAGTGAGCAACTAGAGCTGCTTTAAATATTTGATTTAATCTGCTTTTTTCTTTGGCTCAATAATTTCATCAACAATCAGTGTGTATTGGTCAAGATTTCCTTTTTTGAATTGAGAAATTATGAGTAACTCTTTAGTCCTCACAATATTTTATTTCATAGAATAATACATAATTGTCTTCTTTATCCCATAGTTTCATAAAGGCCATGGATGGGTCCATAGGACGAATCCTGGTAGTGTTGTATCAATTTCAGGATTCAGTTTTCGCCATTGATCTGTATTATCATTATATAAATGCAAGGTTAATCTTTACATTTTGAGTCATACTATTATCATATATATACTTCCACTCAATGAAACATGTATTTCATTTTTTGAAATGGGTATGTATGCATTACTATCTATTTCCATATCATTGATTATCACCTGATGAGTAGACCGTAGCATCTCTGAATTTTACATTATTCAGTGGAAATACTGACCTTAAATCTTTTTGGCATGTAGACCTATTGTGCACCTGCCCAAATCATTCGATAAATTCAGAATTTAATTGATGGTGCTTTCTGGTTTCGCATCTTAGCGGTATGCTGCAACTCTTACTGTTGGAGAGGAAAACATTGCTCAAGGGATGGGTATTGTGTTTTGTTGTTTGTCTGCCGTTTACTTTTCTTCCGGTAATGTTTGGTGACGGCAACCTCTGGCAGGACATTGCAAACAGGATCCCTATATCACTCCTGTATTCAGCAGGGTTCTCCACCGCCCTGTGCCTTTCTGCAGTTGTCATCAACTATGATCGTCAGAGTATTAAATTGAAACTTATCAATAAGCCAGCGTTCAAACATCTGAACGCAAGACTTATTCCGAAAGGGCAAGGAAGTTTATCGGAAGACCTTAGCTTTTACCTGACCGCAGATCACAATGAGTTTCATTATACCATTGACATTCTCATCGACTTGGAAGATCATAAAAAGCAAACCTTTGTAGTCACTCCCGAATGTTGGAGGCCGGAAGCCATGAGATGATCAGAAAATATAAGGATTTGCTAAAGAAAGAATACAAGCTAACATCCAACCGATATCGCATCGAAATACAATTCAAACCAGAAGATATCAATCTGGAAGATCCGATGGGACTGGTAAAGCATTTGTCCCTGATTGAAGCCAAGCTCAGGTTTAAGCCGGTCTAAACTAGTGACACCAAAAACAGCATTCATTCTTTTCTTCTAAACAATCCGAAGTTATTTTTAAAGCATGAACAAATACGGTCTCCACGGAAAATTCAATACAAAAAAGGGCAAAGCCACTGAGCTGGCTGAAATCCTGATCGAAGCGTCTCAGGTTGTCTCCAAAGCCAAAGGATGTAAACTATATGCGATTTCAAAAGATCCAACTGAACCCGACGCTGTTTGGGTGACGGAGATCTGGGATTCGAAAGAAGATCATGATGCGTCTCTTTCACTTCCGGAGGTAAGATCTCTCATTTCTAGAGCTATTCCATTGATTGATGGTGCACCATCAGGAGGACAAGCGCTTGAAGTATTGGGCGGTTTTGGCATCAACGAGAACTGAAAATGTCAGATATCAAGATAATCCACAACACGCAAAACATGCGGTTCGAAGTCCTGAAAGATGACCACCTCGCAGAGCTCACCTACCGACTTAAGGATGATGAGATATATCTCATGCATACAGGGGTACCCAAACCCATCGGCAATTATGGCATTGCCAGGGTACTGACAGAGCATGCACTCAAACATGCCCTGGAAAATGGATTAAAAGTCATTGCGTATTGTCCATACGTAAGAGCCTATATGAAGCGCCATCCGGATTGGAGAACAACCCTTTTCGCAGGGTAAAATCCATCTGAGTAGATCGCAAGTTTATACCTTAGTCAAATGAAACGATTTATCTATTGTATTTTACTTGTTGGGCTGTCAATCAGCCTTCAGGCACAAGCAGACTATCAACCGACAGAAGGAAATCTCAAGAATCGGGAATGGTTCAGAGATGCCAAATTCGGACTGTTTATTCACTGGGGCGTTTATAGCCAAATGGCTGGTGCAGGTCAAACAGGGGTAGCCGAGTGGATAATGGAGCAAAAAAGAATTCCGATCAATGCTTATGAAAAGCTGCCCACTTTTTTTAATCCTACTCAGTTTGATCCCGAGGAATGGGTCCGGATGGTGAAGGCTGCCGGGATGAAGTACATCACCATCACCAGCAAACACCACGATGGTTTTGCCATGTATGATTCTGAGGTGAGTGACTATAACATTGTAGATGGTACCCCTTACGGGAAAGACGTTCTGAAACAATTAAAGGAGGCCTGTGACAAACATGGAATCAAACTATTCTTTTACTACTCACAGCTCGACTGGCACCATCCTGACTACTACCCGACAGGCAGAACAGGCAATGGGTATACCGGCAGACCGGATTCCGGCGACTGGGATGCATATATCGAGTTTATGAATACACAGTTGACCGAACTGCTGACCAACTACGGCGAGATCGGCGGTATCTGGTTTGATGGCATGTGGGATAAGCCAAATGAAGACTGGCAACTGGACAAAACCTATTCGCTGATCCATGAATTACAGCCGAATGCGCTGATCGGCAGCAACCATCACAAATCCCCTTTCCCTGGTGAAGATTTCCAGATGTTTGAGCGGGACCTTCCGGGAGAGAATACGATGGGTTTCAACCAGACCACAAGCATTTCGGATCTACCATTGGAGATGTGTGAGACCATGAATGGATCATGGGGATACAACCTCGTTGATAAACGATTTAAGTCTGTTCAGAGACTGGTGCAAACGATGGTAAAAGCAGCCGGATTTGGGGCTAATTTTCTACTCAATACCGGTCCAATGCCAAACGGTAAGATCCAAACCGAAAACATCGATACCTTAATGCAAATGGGTAAATGGCTGGAAAAATATGGAGAGACCATTTACGGAACACGAAGAGGGCCTATAGGACCTAGTGAATGGTGGGCGACTACGGCCACACCTGATGGCAAGACCGTATACCTTCACATTCTCAAATTAGAAGAAGATGTCTTGTTCATTCCTGATTATAAGATCAAGCCTAAAAAGATGACCTTCTTCGATGGCGGAGAAAAGGTAAAGTACCAGAATACTGACTACGGCCTGATGATTGAGGTGCCAGACGGGAAGAAAGACCACATCGACACCATTGTCAAGATAGAATTCTAGCTTTTAAGAAGCGCTTATTTCGAGATCTTAAGAACGGACCCGGCAATGTGTCGGGTTCCCTTTTCCTTATTGAAATAATAGACCACAAGGGCACGATTATCATCCAGCTGCACAGCCCATGGATATCCTAAATCCGTGGATCCTCCGTCTTCCCTCACAATAAATTCAGGTGCAGTACTGAAATCGGTACATTCCTGATTCAGAATCTTTGCCCGGATACCATACGGTTCATGACGGTACCCATAAGTCAAAAGAACCCGACCATCATTCAGCGTCAGCGCATGAAAAGGATGTCCCTGAAATCCCATTTTCTCCCAGGGCTGGAAACTTTTACCACCATCCGTAGAGCGGGCAATACACGCCTGATCATCAAATCCCCCAGTCCTCAGAAATGCCACCAAATCCCCATTAGGTGTTTCATGGATTGAGGTTTCATTGAAGGTTACCTTGTCGTCTACTGCTACCGGACATGAATACTCCCAGGTCTCGCCCTTGTCCTCAGAAATGAGTAGATGCGTAGAAGTGGTTTTCGTACCTTCCATACTTGCAGCTACCACCCAAAACAATCTACCATCTTTTCCTTCACACATCGCTCCCCTGTTATAGGCTGGCAAAGGCCTCCCCAGGGCATCAAGTCGGCTCTCCACAGAGAGACTAGGTGGATAGAAGGGTCCCTGCCATGTCCGGCCTTCGTCTTCTGATTTCACTACATAGCCACCAAGAAACACGACACCATCTTTATTTTCAGAGTAAGGTTTTTTGAGATTTGGCATTCCTTCTGGCCGGACAAAAGCCCATCCATAGCTTGTGCAAATTATGCTTCCATCACTCAATCGCACCATACACGGGTCCTGTGAGCCACCAAAAGGATGCGCATAGAGCAGAGAAGGCTCTCCCTCCCATTTCATACCATCCTTCGAACGCATCATCACCATATAGCTATTAGGATCTACGTGGTTATTGCCTTTCTCTCCAAAAATCATCCGGTTGGGGGCCCGACGAAAGGCCACTAAAAAATCAGCATCTGTTTTTACCACAGAGGGGAAAGCAGAGTAAAAGGCCGTATCTTCATAGATGATGATATCCTCTATTTTTTTAAGTGGGGACTTCTGACCAAATACGCTGCTCAGACTAATAAGACATCCTATGAGGATCAGGCTACTTCGAACTTTCATTCCTTGATTATTTTTGAGTTTGGATTAGATGTTGTAATTGTTTGAATGTACTTCTATAATGATACCTCTCATTGACAATGATGTACTATTAAATTCAATTAGTTTTATGTTTTTTGATTATCCTCATTAACTTACCGGTATGACCGACCTTCACGAACTTGCACAATTGGCAGTAAAATATGTCAATACCACCGGAAGACATATCTTCCTGACAGGCAAGGCGGGTACTGGTAAAACGACATTTCTAAAATACATCGTAGCACATACCTATAAAAAAGCGGTGGTAGCGGCACCAACCGGAGTAGCCGCCATCAATGCCGGTGGCGTCACGTTGCACTCACTGTTTCAGCTACCTTTTGGTACTTTCATCCCTGAAAATATCCGGCTGGAAGAAGCCTCCTCACAAGTCACCACGCCAGGCACCTTGCTCAAAGATCGTAAGTTCAGTGCCACCAAAAGACAACTCATCCAGGAGCTGGAGCTGCTGATCATTGACGAGGTGAGTATGCTCCGGGCAGACCTGCTGGATTGCATCGACCATACCTTGAAATTGCTCAGAAGAAACAGGCTGGAATCATTTGGTGGGGTCCAGGTCCTGTTTATCGGGGACCTGCTCCAGTTGCCTCCAGTCATCAAGGACTATGAAAGATCTCTCCTGAGCCCCTATTACGATAATGCCTACTTTTTCCAGGCCCAGGCACTCAAAGAAGTCCCTCCTATTCGGGTGGAGCTGCAAAAAATCTATCGGCAATCTGATCAAAACTTCATAGACCTGCTCAACAGGCTTAGAAACAATCAGCAAACATCAGACGACGTTGAACTGCTCAACGGACATTATAACAAAGACTATGAAAATCTGGAGGATGGATATATTCATCTGACCACTCACAACCACAAAGCGGACCGAATCAACCAAAAACGGCTGGATCAACTGGATGGTAAATTGATCACATTCTCTGCTTACATCGAAGGGGAGTTTCCGGAAAACATGTATCCCGTGGAATATGACCTTAAGCTCAAAGAAGGTGCACAGGTCATGTTTATCAAAAACGATCCGTCAGGCCAGGGAAGATTTTATAATGGAAAGATCGGGAAAGTCTCAGCACTGACTTCTGATGATATTCAGGTGGAGTTTGAAGACGGAAGCGAGGTAACCGTGGAAAAATATCTATGGGAAAACAAGCGATACGCACTCAGCAAGATCAGGGATGAAATCGTGGAAAAAACGCTGGGTAGCTTTGAACATTATCCACTGAAACTGGCGTGGGCTGTAACCATTCACAAGAGCCAGGGCCTCACCTTTGAAAAGGCCATTCTTGACCTCTCCGACACCTTTGCTCCGGGTCAGCTGTACGTGGCTCTGTCACGACTCACTTCCCTCAATGGGCTGGTTCTTTCATCACATATTGGCGATTCTATCCCCACCATTGACAATAGCCTGAGGGAGTTCGTTGCTTCTTTTCCCAGCCAGGAAGAACTGGTAAGCAGTCTTTCCAATGACCGAAAAACTTTCATTTATCAATTCGCTTTTAAGGTTTTCGGTTTCGACCGATTACACAATGAGCTGAAATCACATGAAAGGAGTTTCAACAAAGATGAAAAACGGTCCATTAAGCAACAATACCTCACCTGGACCGCCGAACTGACCAATGAATTTACTCCCCTTGTGGCAGTGGGTAATAACTTTATCAAGCAGGTGGCTAGTATCCTGAAACAGGAAGATTATCTCTCTGCTCTTGATGACCGTGTAGATAAAGCCCGTGACTACTTTCAACCCAGGCTTACGGAACTGAACAATAAGATCAAGGAGCATAAAAAGTCCATCGGAAAGGAAAAAAAGGTCAAGAGCTACAAAGAAGAGCTCGAATTGATCCAGGCCATGTTTGAGTATCAAATCAATCAGATGGTCAAATTCTCCATGTTTATTAGCGAGGCTGCTCAAAACAAAGTGCTCACCCGTAAACAGCTACAGGAGACAGACCTGCCTAAAACAGCATCTGATAATAAAGGAAAACGAACGCCTAGAAAGGATAAGATACCCTCTGCGAAGATTTCCTTCGAAATGTATAAAGATGGTAGGAACATAAAAGAGATTGCTGAATCACGTGGACTTGTCAAAGGCACGATAGAAAGTCACCTGGCCAAATATGTTGAAATCGGTGAATTGGACATCTCAAAGCTCGTGGATGAGCCTAAGGTCAAAAAAGTGATGGAATACGTAGAAAAAGGGATGCTACGTGGGGGTGACATCAAGTATGAGCTCGGTGATGACTACAGTTTTGGTGAGGTCAGATTGGTGCTGGCCCATGCCAAATGGTTAGAAAGTCTTGAAATGGAAAAGTAAATTTCCACTTACCTGAAAATGATATGCTCCACATGGTTATATGTCCCATTCGTAATTTCCAGCAGATAAGGTCCCGGGTTCAGGTGCGTAATTGTAAGCTCTAGTTTTGTATCTGGTGCGTTAAACGAATTGCTCCATACCACCTTACCTGAAATATCCCTTATAGTCATATTGAGACTTGTCCTGCCAAACTTTTGACCCAGGTAAACATTTAACTTATCACTTACCGGATTAGGAAAAATACTCAAATCATCTTTTACTTCATAGAATGCTATGATGGTCTCACTGACTACATTTACACCATCAAAGTCAAATTGTCTCAGACGGTAGTAATTGGCACCGCTAACTGGGTTTTGATGTGTAAATGAATATGAAATTTCTCTATCGGTGGTACCATTTCCTTCAACTTCTCCAATTGCGGTAAATTTCCCATCTCCCGAACTATGTTCTATTTCAAACCGCTCATTGTTGAGCTCACTGGCAGTTACCCAGTCAAGATCAATACCAGATCGTGTGGGTGTTGCCAAAAAAGAGATCAGTTCCACAGGAAGTAAGGAAAAATTACAAGAAGATCCATCCGTGCCGTTCACGGCTGTTAGAGTAAGTTCATTATCAACTATATCAGCCGCGTTAAAACCATAGGAATATGTTTCAACCGTTCCATTCTTCTCAGGGAAAGTGATATCAATGGTATAGTTATCTGTCATGTTGGGTAGATGAAAAACAGAAGTCGGTGGGTTTTGCGCACCATGTCCTGCTGAGTTGCTGCCACTTGCTGCCGCGGAAACTATATTACCGCCTGTATCTTTAATAACTACTGTCGCACCCACTACAGGCCTGTTCGACGGAGTTCCGTCCACGCAATCTTCGATAAAAACTTTCATATAAGAACATCCACCACCATCACATAAATCATTCTCCCATATCTGGTTATTCCCACCATCTACATTTACGTAGATATCATAATCTCCATCGTCGTCATAATCCACCAGGTTCACGCCTTCAGCATCTGCATTTACATTGATGTTTTCCTTGGTGAAACTCAAAGCCGCTACACTATTCGGGGTTGCAGTATTGTTCTTAAACAGAAAACTATTGGTGCCATCATTACCCAAAAACAGGTCCAGATCTCCATCGCCATCCACATCGGCACAGGCACAGCCATCGATATCCGATCCCCCGGTGATGGTGGGTTTGCCTGTTGCAGTGAAAGTACCGGTAGGATGTTGAAGCCATATCTGGTTTGTCCCCCCATCTGTCCAGTAGATATCAAGGTCGCCATCCATGTCAAAATCACAGAAAATTACGCCTCCCTTGTTCCCGTTCTGAGTGTTTGTGGACGCATTGTCTGAAAAGGAAGTATTGGCGGTGAAAGTACCATCCCCGTCATTTTCCCACAGATCATAAGTTCCGGTTGGCTTTCTTACTATAAAATCCACATATCCGTCTGCGTCATAATCACCGGTGGCAAGAAAGTCCCCATTGTCCGAGGTCAGCGGTAACCCCAGGGTATTTCCAGAAATTGAAACATGCCTGAAATAATTGTGTGAGGTCGCTTCCGCTTCAGTACTCATATTCCCATCTCCAAAAGTGGTGTTGATGGTGGCAGCAGCATCTTGTTTTCTGTTCTCCAGGATGTCGATACCACATTCACCATTCTCAATGATGATATCCAACCATCCATCATTGTTGTAGTCTATCAAACCAACACCTTCGGCATTCAATCCATCTCCCAAAGAACAACCATCTCTGCTAAGTTGTGTAATGGTAAGATTTGGATTCATAGGTCCCCCTACCCCGAAATTGAAGTTAGGAGAGCCGCGGTTAATGTAAATTTCTATATCACTGTGAGCATTCCTAATAATATCAAGGTAACCGTCATTGTTGAGATCACCCCATAATATGGATCTTTCGGCTAGGGTTGATCTTAAGCCTCTGGCATCAGCATTTGTAACATCGCTGAAACTTGGGTTAGCCGCCCCATCACTTTGCAATAACCTAGTTCTGCCATTAGTATTATTCCAATTTGTATTTATAAGTAGGTCCAGGTCACCATCATTGTCATAATCACCCCAGACTGCACCGCCGTCTTTGGCATTTCCCATCTCTGCACCGGTACCCGTTTGTTTGGTCCAGGTCTGACCAAACCCTAGCAATGAAAGTAAAAGTAAGCATGTTAGTATAGCTGGTCTAAGCATACTGTATGAATACATATATTATAACTTCATTAAGGAATAGGAACTCTTAGCGGGCTGGAGACACAAATAAAGCTATTTGTTAAGAAAACCCCATTATATCTCAAATAATTAATATTCGATTCTGTACTAAAATCATACACAAAGTGTACCAAAACTGAACACTTAAGATTTCATGATTTCTATAAACAACTCATAATCAATGCTTTAACCGGATGGCGTATTTTTTGTTCCCTGCTATGCAACCTCTTGATGTCTTTATTCATCTAGATTATGAACCTATCGGAAAAACTCAAACCATAAAAGAACATGAAAAAACTCCTCAACTTATCCATCATCTTTATCATTGGTATTTCCGTTGCCTGTAGCCAATCCAAAGATGAGCGTCGCCTCGAATTTTTTAATTCCATCCATTCTACCGGAAGCTGGGATGTGTATATCAAAAAAGGTAATTCGGAAAGCATCACCATCGAAGCAGATTCCGGACCAATCGAAAAGATCCAAACTGAAGTTGACGACAATAGGTTGACCATCAAAATGGAAGAGCGGTCCTGGTCAATTACCAATAATTTCAGGAATGTGAAGATCTATGTCACCTTTACCGAACTGGGTGAGATCCATGGCTCAGGATCCGGTAAAATTCGTCTCGAATCACCATTGGACAGCGAAGATATCAGCATTAGATCCAGCGGGTCAGGTAATTTCTATGCAACAGCCAAATTAAGTGCCGAAGATGACCTGAGAATAATCAATAGTGGATCAAGTACTATTAATGTGATGGCTGAGGTTTCGGCAGGGGACGAAACCGAGATCACAAACAGTGGATCAGGGAATATTGAAATTGAGGCTTTGTTTTCTGATGAATTGGAAATTAACAATTCAGGATCCGGAGGAATTGAAATTGCAGGCGGAGAAATAGATTCTCAATCTATCCGGCTGAGTGGTTCTGGGAATATGCAAATGGAAGATGTGAAAAGCAGAACCTGTGAGATCAGAAAAAGCGGATCAGGAAATGTATATGTCAGTGTTTCTGACATGCTGAGTGGTAGCAGCTCAGGTTCGGGAAATGTGTATGTAAAATCAGGTAAACCAAAGCTGGATTTTCACTTTTCCGGATCGGGAAAGATCAAATATCAATAGTCACCAACCTGGTAGCCCGGAAATTTTTCCGGGCTTTTTTGTGGAACCCGAATTTTTGCATCAAAGCTTTTGTTTCTTTGAGCAATGACAAAGTTCTCCATCTACCAGGTATTCAGTTCTATCAGCCAGGGGCTGAAAGGCAATACTGCCGCAGTAGTACATCTCAATCAGCCTTTAGATAAATCTACAATGCAATCGATGGCTGCAGATCTCAACCAGCCTGCTACCTCATTCATGTGGAATGAAAATAATGAATGGCATGTTAGGTGGTTTGCTCCCGACGAAGAAATTGGTCTATGCGGTCACGGTGCCTTTGCAAGCTTTTCCTTCCTGAAAGATGAAGGGATAATGAAGCAATCCCTTGCCTTAAAATACACAAAGGGAACCATCGAGGGTCTTATAGCGGATGCCAAACTCTCGATTAAGCTTTCGGCGATACAAAGAATCAGAAAAATTGATCCGCCGAAACCCATAGAAAAAGGGTTAGGCATACCTATTGTGGAAATGTACGAAACATCCAACAAGCATTTGATTGTAACAGATAATGAGGCCGCTCTTCGTACAATGAAACCAGATTTCAGCCTATTGAGAGAGAGTAAGATCTTTGGATATGCAGTAACCGCACCGGGAGATAAAACTGATTTTGTGAGCAGAACACTCGTACCTCACGTCGGTCAATTAGAGGATCATGCTACGGGTTCATCACACGCCTTCCTTACTCCCTATTGGGCGGAAAGACTTGGTAAAAAATCAATGGAAGCTATTCAGTTAAGTAGCAGAGGTGGATATTTTCAATGTCAGCTGGACTCGGATAATGTGAAGCTATCGGGAGGATATGAAATCATTGCCAGGGGTGAGATCGCTCAATTATAATATCTCTACCAGTTCACAGACCGCCTTTCCAAACTTCATCTTTGCCTCCACTCGCAAGGGCAATTTTCGATCATCTGCCGAAACCCATACTTTCACCATATATTTTTCGGGGAATGTACCACTAATCGGAAAAAGAATATAAGCCATGTGGCAACGAAAGTCTCCTAATGCAGTTGAGACCTCTTCTTCACCGATATATTCGATTCCAAAAGGGTAATATTCGTCCTCATAAAACATATTTAACATGACTGAATCTCCCGGGCTAAAACTCTCCCATGGTTGCATCCTCAGATACACATAGCTGCTGAGCATATCGTAGGTAGAGTCCCGCAAAAAATACTTTGCATATTCCATTTCCTCCGCTTTTCCTCCCCTACTCTTATAAACGCTGATGGCTACCGAGTCCTCATCAAAATCAAAGAGATCTTCCTGTTTTCGCTCGTATTTACCCTCCCTGCGATCCATAAATGTCTTGATGGGCTTTAAGGTTTCAGCATTTATTTCTGTGTGAACGGAGTCTTTTAACCGGGCAATCCAATTGATGATCCCGGTAGTATAAGCCAAAACATCCAAATACATCGTTGGGTTTTCCATTTGGTGAGACAACCTGGCTTCTCCTATTTTGATCCAACCGTATTTGATTTCATAAACAAACTCCTCATGATCAAAATCCGGCACAGACTGCGCCATTGCGTCAACAGAGCAGATCAAGAGTATAATGCTGAATATAGCTACAGGGCTCATAGGGTTTGAGGTACCTTCAGCTCCGTACCTATTTTCTGGTTGAGCTTTTCTATAAAGTATGCAGACAACAGTGGGGATTCCACTTCAATATTTTGGTGTACAAAGAAGTAAAGCTGCTGCAACCCTGCTGCTTTCCAATCATGTATTCTTTCAACCCATTCATCCAGGCGCTCATAATCAGTCTCATGATTGGCGCCTACCCATCTCACAAAGGCCGATGGGGTGCTTAAGCGCATGTGCAGCATATCCCGTCTTCCTGCCGTATCCACAATAATATTAGATTTATGATGTTGAGCCAATAACTGATAAAGCGTATCATTTCCGGGTGATTCAAACCACTCGGGGTGTCGTACTTCGACTGCCAGCGGCACTTCAGGTGGAAAATCCATGATCGCCTTCTCCATACGCTCGAATCTTTTCGGACTAAAATTGCCATGAACCTGCAAAAAAACCATCCCAAGCTTTTCCTCAAAATGCAAGATTTCCTCACAATAAGCATAAAGAAGATCTTTTACCTCCTTCAATTGCTTAAAATGGCTGATGGTATTTGTGATTTTAGGGAAAAACTTAAACCCATCAGGTGTTTTGTCCTTCCATATTTTTACCTGCTCTCTCTTAGGGAAATGGTAAAAAGTGGTGTTCATCTCAATGCTGTTGAAATGCCCGGCATAGTATGGCAATTCATCTTTTGTGCCCCGGGGATAAAATCCTTTCAGGTCTCTTTTATTCCATTTGGCACATCCGACATATACTTCAAGTGGCTCTTTTTCCTGGTTTGAAAGTAACTGAAAAGTGTCTTTGTGCGTTTCAGGTAGTGAAAAATCAATCAATTCCGGCTGTTCTACCTTACCAAACTTCATTTAAAACAAGATATAATTAAATTTTTTATTAGAATTATACCAAAATATAGATTTATTCGTATATATGGTACAAATGTGTAAATTTACCATTCATAAACATCTTCAACCTTTCCTTTCGACCACCATTTGAAGATTTTTATTGTTTGGTCCGATGTTTGCAATATTAAAATAATAAATGGTTGGTTATGAAAACGCTTATCATTGGCACTTTAGTTTGTTTATCTATTGTCTCTACCGGCTACGCCCAGGAAGAAGGCAAAACCCTTGGTAAAATCATTGATGATCTCACCTATAAATGGGATGACGAAGCTAAAGCCTTAAATAGTTATGAAGGGCTTGCTAAGTTTTGTATCAATGAAGAATACCGTATGGGAATTCTGAACTTGTTGAGAGATATCCATCATTACGATTCCGTGCTATATGACCGATTGATTCAGGCGACAAGGTTTGGAAAAGGTAGTCATGAAATCAAAAAGACGATCGATGAAATTGAAAAGTTCGAAGAAGGATATGACATGAAAAGCTTTGTTCACTTCCTGCATCAAGAATGTAGTGCAAGAAAAGAAATTGAGCACAATGCCAAAGATCTAAAGGATGAAATTGGCTTCTATTCTTACGATGGTCAAATCTATGTTCTGGAAAACGAACTCAACAGGTATGTGAGCCATATCACCAAACGGGTGGATCACATCCGTGAGCATGTGCATCACTTACATATTGAATAATCTCTTTTTCTTATTTATTCGTGAATGACCACGACCCTTTTTGGTTCGTAAATCATATCACCATGTGTAAGTTGTAGCAGGAACACTCCGCTGGGAAGGTGCCTTGTTTCAATGTCAATAGACAGCTCACCTCCTGGGAGTTTTCCTGTTAAGACTTCTTTACCAGTCTGGTCAAATATCGTCCAGTCCATGGCATCTTTCACTGGGTTTAGTATTTCCAGTTTAAACATGTCATCCACAGGGTTCGGATAGATCACAAACGCATCTCCGTTTCTTAGCTGATCAAGTACTCCAAGGATCAGTTCTTTATTGCTGAAATCACCGTTAAGGACTGCCGCCTGGAAAATTTCCCTTCTGCCATTGGCTGCATTTTCATTTTGTATAAAGGCGATAACATCCAGTTGAGTGGGATCATACACATTGTTGATCTTCCACTCCACAGTCTCGGTAAATGAAGTACCCAATGACATGGCTCCCTGCTTAATGATACCCCCCGCAGATGGCAGGATCTTTCTCAGGACATTTCGCAGGGTATCATTCGCGCTAAACTGCCCTACAGTCACTCCGGTAATTTCCTTCTCTATGACCATGAATCGGATGGAGAATTCGTTGTTTTCCTCAGGAAAATCCTGCACAGCAGTAAACGTTGCCGAAACCCTTAAAATATCTGATGGGGCCGAAGCATCTAATTGGAAATTAGTGATATCAAACTTTTTACTTTCCAGGCCTGCCACACCAAGTGCTGATGGTGTAAATCCTCTGATGTACAGGTCTGACTCCGGATCTATTCCTTCCAGCTTTTGCACCTCACCTTCCAGGGCAGATCGCGGGGCTTCATCAATTCCATAATACCCAACCCTGGCACTTGGATCAATGCCGTTTGATCGATTGATATCATCCCGACCCGAAGAGGAAGTCATATCGAGCTCTGTGAAATAATTGATCCAGGCCACACTACCGATAGATTGGTTGTCTACTTGGTCGCTTAAATCCTGATAAGCTGCTACTACTCCACTCTCCGTGGCATTATAGAATGATTCGAGAAGGGTAATTTTATCACTGTTATAAACCCTGAAATCATCAAAGGCAAACCCCTCATCTTCATCACCACCGCTACTGGACAAAGCAAACCTGAATATTACGGTGTCAGCATTGTCCATTTTATTGATAGACAACAGCCACTCAGAAACACGATCTTCTTTCCTTTGTACGGATTGCTGAGTAGATGACCATCCAAATAAAGATGGATTAAAGGCTAATTCTGCCGACCCGGAGTTTACAGTAAACAACCCTGGCTGTGTAGGAATATCCGCATGTGTATACCAATTGAGTCCTGAGGTTTCCACAATCCCTCCGGCTATTTCACTAAAGTCTCCTAGCTTAAACCAGCTGGCACCATTATCAGTCGAATACTGAAAAACAACTGCATCCCGATTGTTAAACAACCAATGCTGATGGTAGAAGCTAACAATAGGTATGGTAAGGTTGGTAATATCAAACGCTGGTGAATAAACCCATGATATCTCGTTCGAAGAATAATCACCATCCAGGTTTGTCACCCAGGCATTATCTCCGCTAAAAGCGTTATCCAATGTACTGGTGGAAGGGGTACCTAACTCCCAGCTATTGATAAGGTTGTCCGACTTACCATCCAGTGACCTGTATTCTGCCACCCAGCCATGGTTATTGCCTTCAAATGTTTCCAGTAAACCATCCTCGGGAACCTCAATAACATCAAGTACAGTCAGTGTTCTTGTGACAGAATCCCGGCAAACTTCAGACGTTCGCATAAAGAGTTCTACCGTATACTCACCAGCATTTTCAAATGTTGTCTTGAAGGTTTCATTGTCTGAAAACGAAAATTCGTGATAAGGTACATCTGTGTCTACAGTCAGCCTTACTTCATTGATATCAGCGGCCTCAACTGCCGCATTCTCGTTGATGAACGTAATGTCGATGGGCACTCCTTCCATCAATCCGTCCCAGACAAAGGCCACTTCTGGGGCCTCTCCCACTACAAGGTCAAATCTTCTCACCGGACTATAGCATTCGGTAGATTCCTGAGATCTGACATACCTCACATATGTGCCCGGTGACTTGGCCAGCTGATCTTCATCTACTCCACTTACGCCCAGGTTTGTGAATTCTATTCTTTGATCATTTTCATCAATATTTTGAGTAATTGGTTCCAGCAGATTCTCATCAAAATACCACTCATAAATATTGCCAGTCTGGCCATTGGAAATCACAAGTGTTTCACCTGAAATATCCTGATCTCTACAGTAAATGAATTCATATTGTGGATCGATCAATGAACCATTACTGGCCAGATCAAAATCCGGGGTATCAGGTGTATCGTAGATGTTGAAAGTAACTTCAAGCAATTCACTTTCACAGTTATTAATTGTTTGTGAAACATAGAAGGTATAAGTACCTACACCGCTGGCACCTGTATTGAAAAACGTTTCAGGAGACAACGTACGATCAACAATCGGGGACATACTTTGATCATACCAGGTAAACAAGGCATCCTCCACTCCAGAATAGTTGATAATTACGGAACCCTGTAAGATATCTACACAGAATCCTTCTGAAGACGTGATATAGTCCGATGAATACCGAATATCATCCATTTGAGGTGGTACCTCATAAACCGTAATCTGTCTGGCTGCACTTTCACAACCTTCGAAGGTGGTTACACCATCTCCTATGTTTTGTGTCTGAGTAACCCAGAACAGGTACCTTCCGGTTCCGTTATCACCCAAAAGACCCAGTTCTGTATCATTGGCTGTGCCACCAGTATGGAAAGGTGTTGATTCCATGTTTCCATCTACATCTTCCCTGTACCAGTTGAAGGTAACTCCAGCCTCCCCTGTTAGCTCAATGCCATTGGCCACCACATCATCTTCACAGTAGGTATAGTCACTATCTATTGTTTGTGGCATAGAAGGGATGTCATAGGTATTGATGATCACAAAAGCCATCTCATCCAATTCCGTTTCGCAACCTTCAAAATCTGCTCCCAGTGGCTGGCTATTATTAGTTTGTGTCACCACGAAGTAGATCAGTCCATCGCCTTCCTCCGCATCGGTAATTTTCAGCTGGCTGGTTGTCACGGGTTCAGTAGCAATATGATCATGAACGGAATTCCCAATAATGGTAGTTCCAGTAGCGTCGGATCGATACCAGTTGAATACTGCATCAGTATTTCCATTCAGGTTTAAAGGGATACTTTGTCCGATCTCTCCTTCGCAATAGGATATGTCCAGACGATGAGCTGTCGCTATGTCCCAATCCATGTAGGTAACACCAGGATCATCAAATGTAGGAGCCGCAGGATCAGGAAATACCGTAATGGTAAGCTTGCTCGGTTCACTTTCACAACCAATATAGCCTGTTTCGTCATTGTAATCCTGAAACTGGGTCACCCAATAGGTGTAAGTAATGGGACCGGTTGTTAGATTCTCGTTAGAGAAGCCTACAAATTCATTGGCCAGACTATTCTGAACGATAAAGCGATCATCAAATGCCGCTACTGTCATCCTGGCTCCATAATCGGGTGCCAAGCCGCTGCCATCGTCCTCATACCAGGCATATCGTGTATCCTGCTCACCGGGTGAAGTTATGGTACCAAGATTTTCACCCGAGCAGATGTAATAATCTGTTCGATTAGTAGCAAATAAAGTAGTGTCAGGTGCCGGAGAGGTCTCATAGATCCTGAACTCAACCTGGATCAGGTCACTTTCGCATCCAGCAAACTCCCCGTTTGTGGCATCCACATTGGTACTGTCATTCAGAACCCTGGAAATATGAATGATTTTACTTGTATTTGGAATATCATCGAAACTGATATCTGTAAACTCTAAAGAACCTGCCTGTAAATCAGAAATCAGCACAGTGTCCTCATCGTATAAATTATAGTAAGCCTCTAAGTCAGGTAATGTAGAACTAAAAGTAACATTGTCTGCCCCATAGGTATCACAATATTCAAACAAATAACTTGTGGAGTTAATGCGAGTAGCGGCTGCTTGCGTCACATCAATTTCAGGAAGTCCGGGCTCTTCATATACCCGTATATTGATCACCTTTGGAGGGGACTCACAGCCTTCAAACCCAAGACCATCAGCATTGATATAATCTGTTTTTGTCACATAAATATTCACATTAAAGGCACTGTTTGGCTGATCAGTACCAAAAAGCTCTTCGGCCTTTAATATCTCACCCTGGGTACCAACAGAATTATAGGTAGTATTTAATAAGTTACTGGTATACCAGGTGATCTGTTCGTCAGGATCGGCACTGACCACAAGGTCAGGAATCACATCCCCAACACAAAACTGTAAATTGATCCTGTTACCATCTTCACCGCCAATACCCGTCAGGTCAGTGGTTAGCTCAGGTAGATCCGGAACTGCCTGAATGAAGAAGGTTCTTACATCCACATCGTTACATCCCTTTCCATCAACTGCAGAAGGAAAATTGGGGTCATCTGCTGTAGACGAGGTGTAAGTGATCTCATATTGACCTACAGGATCCCGTCCGTCTCCCATTGGGTTGGCAGGATTGAGTTGATCAGATCCAATAACAGTTGAATAAGGTCCTCCCCCTGTACCATCCCCCGTCAACTTTGTCAAAGTATAAGAACCTACATCTACTGTGTTGAGCGCTTTGGCAGAACCATTCAAATTAATATTTAAGATATCCGCATCCAGCTCAATGGTTAATCCATCTTCACAAATATATTCGGGCATATTACTTAGGGTCACTGATGGTATCCTGTACACATCGAGATCCGCTTGAAGATAGACGATATTGGTTGTTTGAGGTGGGTTGAAAATAGAAGCAGGGGTTCGACAGATACGCCTTTGAATTTTATGCTGACCTGGGCTCACGGTGGAAAGATCAAGAGACCAACCTGTTGTTGGATTGTCATCTCTTGTTGGATTCCAGCCCGGAGGTGGGCTAATCAATGACCCATCCAAATACATGCCATAGAAACTATAACCTCCGGGAATGTCATCCAGTCGGGGATTCACACTCAGAACGCCTCCATCCTGGCAGTAATCAACATCCAAAGGAATTGCAAAAATCTGGGCTGTTGTAGACACAGAAAATGTTTCCGTATATGCAAGAGATTCCCCGGTCAGCGTATTGTTGGTAGTAATAAGTATATCATGATCCCCTGTACCTGCTGTGGATGGGCTGAAATTCACAATAGATGAATCAGGAACAGTGTTCGCACCAAACAATGCAGGTCCGGTGAATGTAGCCAGATGATCATCAGGTTGGGTTATTACCATTCTAATGTCTCCCGCATCATCCACAAAACTGTTACCCGCAGGGTCCTGAACATACGCTCGTACAAGGATATTTCTTTTTACTGGATCACTCTCACAAGAACCATCATTAGATGTAGCATAAAAAGTGTATAATGCATTGTCTGAGTTTGAAATATCAAAAGTCCCAAAAGAATTATCCGGATTATGCTGCGGGAGAGATGTATATGCTAAAGCAACGCCTGAAGTTGCAGGCTCATTTAATGAAAAATCATTGTTGTACCAGGTGATGGTCCCAACTCCAGTTGCAGTGACGGAGGTTGTGGGTACATCATCCGGATCGATTAGGTCCTCACTTCCATCTGCCTGAAAAGCAGTTGCACTCAATACAGGTGATGCCGGTGGATTCCTTACATCAAAAACGAAATGAGGTTGTCCATGCACAACATTATTGCCTTTCATATTTCCATTCCCCCCGGTCCTCAAACCATTATAAATACCAGCTGATGAGCCTATGTATTTAGCTTCCAAATTGGTGACTGTTATTTCATCGGCACTCCCGGATTGCCCGTCTGTTGTATAGGTAATGGTCAAGGTATTGAAATCTACCACCGCAGATCCATCAGATAAATCACCACCAGAAATATTAACAGTTGGAGTCAATGCGATATTGAACTCGAACTGAGCAGGTAGTGTGATAATAATTGTTCGGTTTGTTCCTACAAGGAAGTCCGTATTATTTGTCTCTGTAATGACCAAATCATTTAGGGCTACATAATCCTGATTGGTACATATGATGTTGTTTGATGGAGTAACGATTGTGGCATTACCTACATCAAAAAACCATGAGAATAATGAATTGGGATTTCCAGAAGGGTCTTCGAAGGCACCAGTGGGTACAGTTACAGTATAAGTGGTGCCATTAATTAGACTTTCGGAAGGATTGATCGAAACCAAATTCGTACCGAAACCGGTAATTTGGGTTCCATCAAGTACATTAATGCTGATCGTTTGACCTCCACCCGAAATGGTCACTTCACCTGAGCCTGCATAGACTCTCTCATTCATTGTAATTGTAATGGTAGGGTCTACTGGATTTCCTGTAGTTCCATTGGCTGGTGTGACGCCCCCACTTGCTGTAGGAACGACTGCATCAGCTCCAGTAATAAATGACCAGCTTCCGTCCCCATTGATTCCGCCAAAGGCATTAGGAGATCCATCATTGTCTTCAAAAAAGCCATTATCAACAGTGACGTAGTATTCGGTTAATCCATCCAGTATGGCATAGGATCCTATTGTGGCAACAGTATTCCCATTGCTTAGGGCCACATCACCTGTGTTAAATGTTTCAATGGTCACCCCATCATCATATGATAGAAGAATATTCCCACTGCCGAGCACTACGGGCTCATTAAATGTCATCACCAATGAAGCGGCGGTGGTAGCAACTCCAGTTGCATCATTTGCGGGTGAGAGTGAAACAATAGCAGGAGAAACTCCATCATCATCAGTGGTGAAGCTCCAGTCAGTACTACCTGTCAATCCAATCGAGTTATTGGCTGAATTATCTACAAATGCTCCTGCATCAACATCAACATAGTATAAAATACCCCCGGAAAGATCATCTTCTAACTCTATGGTGTGTACAGTGCCACCCATGCTTGCCTCTGCAGCAGATACTGAAATAACTTCCACAACCGTCAGGTCAGCATACCTGACCGTAATATTTCCGGTATTTGCTGTGACTGGTTCAGGGAATGTGAGTGTTAGGTCCGTAGTGACAGCCACACTCAAACCAGTGGGAGCCCCTACAGGCAATGGAGCCACAGCATCATTGGTAGTGGTAAATGACCAGTTTCCATTACCAGCAACTCCTGCAAAAGGAAGACCACTCAAATCTTCAAAAGAAGTATTTGGAATCTCTACAAAATATTCCGTATTTCCCGAAAGGGTAACACCCTCTGCACCAAGGTTAATCGTCGGATTTAGATCATCAGAAAAATCAAAATCACTCAGGTCAAGTTGATGAGCCAGACTTCCGTCAGTATACAAGAGGTTAACCACTCCTGATCCCTGATCAACAACCGACTCAGAAAATCCTATGGTGATCACTGGACTCAAAGCAACGCCTGTAGCGTCATCAGCAGGAGTTAATGTAAGTATAAAAGGATTTGAGGCATCAGCTCCTGTAGTAAAATTCCAATTACCATCACCTCCGACAGCCTGTGATAAGTTTCCTGAAGCATCTTCAAACGCCCCTGCCTCAACAAGTACATAATATTCTGTAATGAAGGATAAATCCAAACTCGGATTAATAATAACCTGATTTCCACTAACCAGTATCTCAGGGTCAGTTACATCAAACAGTTCGATGAGCATGTTATCACTGGCACGGCGAATCTCAATGTTATTCCCTGCGATAGGACTTACTACCTCATCAAAGAAAAATGAGATGTTGGTTCCAATAGACGCACCTGACGATCCATCTGCAGGAGAAAAAGTGGAAGAAATGCCTGTTGGGGAAACAGCTTCAGTACCAGTAGTAAAGCTCCATGCGAAAGATCCGGAAATACCTGGAAACACATTGCCTCCCAGATCTTCAACCGCAAGGTTATCAATATTTATATAATATCCTGACAACCCTCCCAAGGTGGAAAGAGGAATGGTTACTTCCGTTCCATTAAATAAAAAACTGGAGGAAGGAATAGTTTCAACAATATATCCATTTGAAGACAATCTAACAGTTAAATTACCACCGGCTACCTGATCCTGTACAGGCTCATTAAAGGTGATAACAAGATCTGAATTCACATCCACTCCTGTTGCATTATCTGTAGGTGATAGAATATCAATTTCCGGAGCATTTGTCTCCGTCTCCATCTTAAAATTCCAGGTAGTTTCATCCGAGAACCCAACAAAAGTATTGCCTATCGCATCGGTAAATGCAGATCTATCCACTTCTACATAATATTCGATATTTCCACTGAGTGTCACCCCGGATATATCAATTTGAACAGATGCACCTATTCCACCTGGACCGTCAATGAGTGTTATTAAAGGACTCGTGGATGGTATTTCAAGGGCTAGCACGTCTGGGTTAACATCAGCATAAAGTCTGATACTACCAAATCCGATACTCATAGGCTCATCGAAATTGATAACTAATTCTGTGGTCGATTCTATATCTACTTCTATTGTTGCCGGTTCAGATGGGTCATCGGCAGGTATAAAAGACATCACAGATGGCCTAACAGCATCGGTATTATCTATCTGAAATTCGATCTCAAAACCATCCGAATCGTTATCTCCCGTGTCTTCAAAGGCGTCTGCGTCTACAGTAATTTCGTAGAATGAACCTGGCATATATGCACCGCTATTATAACTGGTCTCAGAAATATCAAAGATTTTCTCTTTCGAAAAATTACTACTGTTGCTTGGGTATGGTAAAATATATGTTCTTACAGGATTGTCATTATAGTCTATATCTTCATCAATGACATTGTTATCCAAATCAGAACCTCCAAACCCATTAATTCTGTCCATCCTCAATTTTTTATTTGCAGAGTTTTGTAACCTGACGGGTTCGTCAAAATAAAAATAAATAAGACCGTATGGTGCTACAGTAATTGTATTGTGTTGCGGACTATATACATATCTTGGCCCACCCGTATTGTCCATACTCCACTCCCACTTGCCATCACCAGTATTTAAAAATTCATCAGTAGGAAGTGTTCCTCCAGACTGGTCCTCAAACGCACCAGCATCAATACCAACAGCATAGCTGTTGCCCTTGTTGAGTAACTGGTTATGGGTCCATGTAACTGTGTTTCCTGTAACATCCAATTCAGCGTCAGTTACGTCTACCGTGTATATTGGATTGACAAGATCGTTGGTATTGTAGATTGCAATAAAATTCGATCCAACTGCATCAATATTTTCGCTGTAGTCAAATGTAAATGTTCTTGCAGCGTTGATAGATACTCCGGAAGCATTGGCTGCTGGAGAAGTGGAGGACAGTACCAGAATAGGATTAGCCCCATCCTCAGTACCATTAAAAACCTGATTCGAGCCTATTACATTCCCGGCAAAATCGAAAAGGTCATTGCTATTCAAAGTGATGGCGGGTGTGGCATCTGTATCCTCACTTCCACCCTCATTAAATGTTAATACGACAATATTATCATCAGTGGTAACCCCGGTTATTGCATTTTCACCGCTGTAAGAGACATCAAAGGTGCTGTTGCCTAGGTCATTTCCCGGATTGCTTTCATTGATATTTTCTGATAATGTAATGGTTGCCCCATCAATAAATCCATTTAGATCAGTGTCAAATGTGACAGCAGAATAAATAACCGGTGGTGCTCCATCATTTGCATTCCCAAAGACCTGGTTTACTAGTATAGCATTAGGTGATACAGTCCCATCAAAAACAGTCCCGGAATTCAATGTGACTGATGGCGTATCACCAGTATCAGCACTTGAACCCTCTGAAAAAGTGATTCTTAGCAGATGATCATTTCCGGAAGCACCTGTCCCCGTTACCACTCCTGCATACCCTCCACTGATAGACATTGTACTACCATCAAATGTGGAGCCGGAATCATCAATATCCTCAGACATTGTAATGTCTATCCGATCAATTTTACCGTTGGCATCGTTATCACGTGTTGTCGCATCGACAATAATCGGTGCCGCGCTGTCTATGATATTCTCTGAATCATCCGAAGCCGTATTGGTGATATTACCGACACCATCACTCCATAATCCATCAATATTGTCAATACTTGCTGAACCTACCCCTGTATTAGCTGTCACCTGATCAGAAATTCCTGAAATTGTAACCTGGTTTGTGATCCCCTGTGGATCCGAAATGGTCAATCCAGCTGCTGTTGTGATGGTTTGACCATCTGGTAAGGTGATCGTTCCCAGGTCGGCCAAAACAGGGGCGGCACCATCATCTGTATCTACATTTTCGTCGAAGTAAATAATGATTTCATCAATGTACCCATCGTTGTCCGTATCAAAAATCTCAAGATCATCGATGACTGGTGGTGACCCATCGTAATCAATTGAAAACTGTGTTGCTGCATTGTTGTTGTTACCGGCAACATCAGTAGCCACTGATCCGGCCATATCAACAGTAACAGTTCCATCCGTCGTTGGATCCACTGTGAAACTGTATAAGCCACCTACTCCACCTGAAAGACTGGAGCTTGTCACTGTTCCGTTACCGACTGTAATATCACCTTCAACAAAGCCTGATACCGTCTCTCCGAAATCTACCTGGAATGATATGGGGTCCGAATTAGTCGGATCACTTTCTGCACTGGATATGACAGGCGTTGGAGCCGTGGCATCGTAAGTAGCATTATCCGTTGCATCTATCCCGATATTCCCCGCATCATCTGTTAGTGTTACTGTTAAAGTCAGCGTACCATCATTGAGTCCGGATACATCGATGCCTGTCACATTTTCTGTAGCGGATCCAACTGCACCACTGCCTGTCACATCTGTACCCCCTCCAGAACTGGATATGGTATAGTCATAGGTGGTTACTGTTTCAGCACTGGCAAAAGTGAATCCTATTGAGGTCTCATTTGCTATATTCACAGGATCCTGATCAAATGTGACTGTGTATCCACTGGGAGCAGTACCATCATATTCTATAGAAAACTGCGTCGCGGCATTGTTGTTGTTCCCTGCAGCATCAGTAGCTACTGATCCGGCTATATCAACAGTGACTGTACCATCCGCCGTTGGATCTACCGTGAAACTGTATAAGCCTCCTGCTCCACCTGAAAGACTGGAGCCTGTTACTGTTCCGTTACCGACTGTAATATCACCTTCAACAAAGCCTGATACCGTCTCTCCGAAATCTACCTGGAATGATATGGGGTCTGAATTAGTCGGATCACTTTCTGCACTGGATATGACAGGTGTTGGAGCCGTGGCATCGTAAGTAGCATTATCCGTTGCATCTGTCCCGATATTCCCCGCATCATCTGTTAGTGTTACTGTTAAAGTCAGCGTACCATCATTGAGTCCGGATACATTGATTCCTGTCACATTTTCTGTAGCGGATCCAACTGCACCACTGCCTGTCACATCTGTACCCCCTCCAGAACTGGATATGGTATAGTCATAGGTGGTTACTGTTTCAGCACTGGCAAAAGTGAATCCTATTGAGGTCTCATTTGCTATATTCACAGGATCCTGATCAAATGTGACTGTGTATCCACTGGGAGCAGTACCATCATATTCTATAGAAAACTGCGTCGCGGCATTGTTGTTGTTCCCTGCAGCATCAGTAGCTACGGAACTAGCAATATTAACTGTCAAAGTGCCATCACCTGTTGGATTGATAGTTAAATTATATAACCCCCCAGCGCCACCAGTCAATCCGGCAACCGAACCATTTCCAACAGAGACGTCTCCTGTTTCAAACCCCGACATGGCCTCTCCAAAATCAACTTGAAATGAAATAGGATCAGAATTCGTGGGATCAGTTTCTCCACTACTAATGACTGGTGTGGGAGCAGAAATATCATACTCGAAATTGACCTGAGGAGCAATGATCGGAGTTCCATCAGTTATTGCGTCCACAGTGACGGTACCTTCACTAATAGCCGCTGGTAAAGCCGTTGACAAATCAGCGGCTGTAGCTGACCAGTTTGCACCAATAGCGGCAGTAGTAATGACCATGTTTATTCCATCCGAAATGGTAACTGTAACCTGTGTTTGATCTGTCAATCCTGAACTAGTCCCTGTAATAACCAGGGCCCCACCTTCAACGGCATTTACAAATCCACCGGAAATAGGTGTATCAATAGTTAGGGACTGGGTAAATGCAGACCAGACAGTACACAGAGATAATACTGATACGAGTAGACTTCTCATAAATTCAGGCGACGGTCTACCAAATTTCGTTAATTTTTTAAATATTCTAAGGTTAAATATCATTTTTTTGACCACTTACTCCTTAATTAGTCCGTCAGCATTCATTTTCATTAGTGTAATGAGCGTAACCCCACTCCCAAAATCAGAGGTACCCAGTACCACTATGGCACCATCCTCCATTGTTAGTGCACTAATTGCCTCGTCATTCCCGGCAACCAAACCAAAATTCTTAACTGACTCGGTAATCTTCTGACCTGACTGAGTAGTTCTGATAAACATCATCTCATTGTTCTTGGCCAGGTCATTTTCATCTTCGTAGTCCAGTACTCTGCCCACAACCACAAAATCATTGTTGGCAGCCCGGGTCACACCAAGCCCGATCCCATCGAAAGGATCCCCTATCTTAAAATCTACCTCAAACACCAGGTTATCCTGCGAAACGAGTCTGGCTTCTTCATCCAGTATCATGATAAAAGGATTGGACACATTGCCAACAAAGCTGGTGCCCACCACGGCATATCCACCGGAAATTTTTATCACACGATTGAGCTCATCATCGCCATCTGTGCCATACCTGGGCACCTGGCCTACCGGTGAAGTGCCGTATCTGTTGAGTTGATACACCACCACATTCTGGCCACCTTCTCCATTAGACCCAACTTCATCGGTGACACCAAAAACCACGATATCTCCATTGGCTTTCTCAAAAACCGCTTTAGCCAGGTCATTGGACCCGGCAAATCCGTATGTCTTTTTCCAGCCTAACTCACCATCCAGGCTCCACTTTCCAACAAAGAGCTTGGTAGTGCCATCTTCCGGCTGACCACTCTGGTTAATTTCAAAAGCATCCGAATAACCTGAAATCAACACACTATCTCCCGAGGTAAAATAAATATCCATACCCTCAAGATCGCCTGCACCTCCGCGCACAGTATCAATCACCTGGGTAAGTACTTCAAAATTCTCATCAAGATGTGCCCAATACAACAGGCGCTGCCCTGGAATAAGTGCTTCATTGAGGGGCGCCGTACTTCCAACTATCAGATAACCCTGGTCAATGACTTTTAGCCGATAAGCCAATTCGTTGTTGGCATTTTCTTCCTGATCTTCAATGCCAAGGGTTGCTGAAGTCACCAGGTTGCCTTGCTGATCAACTTTAAGCATATAAAAATCATTGCCTGTTTCGTCATCCACCTTTCTGGTCCCAAAAATCACATATTGACCTTCGGCATTGACCTGAAAATCTGCAGCTCGCTGCTCATCTTGTGTACCAAAATACTTTACAAAAACATCAGCCGGAGTGATCTCAGAATCCATCGAACAGGCCGTCACCCATGTGAGGGCAATAAGAAAGAGATACTGGTAATATTTCATTCGACTAACTTCTTAGGGTTATAAATGGACCGGGTATAGCCGACCGAAAATAAAAACAGGTGTAACTTGGTGTCGTCCGGGACATAACCTAAATCAAAGGTTGAATTTTGATTGTTATTCCAACGGTTTTCCGGATTGTGATAAAGACCAAAACTCCTGTCATAGCGTAATTCAACCGTCAAAAAGTGAGTGGCCATCCGAAATTTAGCTCCAAGGCCAGCAAATACGGATACATTGGTATTGTATACCATATCATTGGCTTTGTAATCATTGTTTTCCACCAGGGAGAAGGAAGTCCCCCCAGTCCTGGCACCATCCGATATAGTCGAGTTCAACAAATAGTCAAAGGATCCACCGATATACGCGTATGGCAAAACGGGTTTTCTGGGCTCTTCTTCATACCATAGGTTATATCGAGCCAGGATAGGCAACCTCAGATAAGTTTGTTTCTCTACAATTTCTGAGTAAATGGAGGAATTATTGAGATAGACATCCACATTGTAACTTGATATTCTCAACTGCGGGCCACCTGCCACTTCAATCCCTTTCAATAGATGACGCTCTACCATCAGCTCCAGGAAAGTTCCCAGGCCAATACCATTGATGGCTGCCACAGGCTGACTCCCTTCCACAGTATATTCCTTCAAACCCGTCGGAGTTCGCCCGTTTGTAAACTTGGGCCAGGTATTTGTGTTCCCACTGGAAAATGAATTGACGATTTGTGGATCGGAGCTGTTGACTCCTGCCCTGAAAGCTACCCTGAAGATGGGTTTTACTCTGAATTGATTATACAGATAGTATAATTCTGCAGGATCCACTTCCGGATCGAGGTCATGTTCGGGATCTGCTTTCAACAACTTAACCAGGTACTCATCAGCCTTGGAATCATTATCTGTGAAAATAAAGACCAGGGTCATGAGCTTGAGTGCCCTGATCTCCTCTTCTTTTGAAAAAGCTTCGTTTTCCAGACAAGGAGTAATGCGCTCCGGGATCCCTAACAAACGCCCCGCTTCATAATCGTCCTCTGCCCTGTTCAGGACAATGGTACAGTTTTGAGCAAAGGCGGGCAGACTCAAAACTGAAATCAATAAGAATAAGTAAAAATGTTTCATTCAGGCGGTATGAATTTCATTTAGTTTTTAGAACCCTCTTCCTCTTCTTTTCCCTCACAGGTAATCTGATAAGGTATATCCTCTCCCACATATTGATCCCACTCCGTTTCAGTCATATTATTTTTGATCAGGCCACACATCCTGGAAGCATAATTGTGTGGAAGCACTTCAAATTTCCTGATGACACCATCATAAGATCCTGTCATGAAATAATGACCTTTTGGATGGAAATCAAGCGTAGAAACCCAATCTGTTCCAGCCGGAAATATTGTTGGCAGGTCATAGATGTTTCTCAGATCCCACATCTGTGCTGTTTGATCTGAACTGGCGGCAACGATCAAACTATCTTCGGGACTGAAGTGGATGTCATTGATCTGCCCTACGAACCCAACAAGATCAGGGCCATATTTTTCTTTGTTCTCCAGATCCCAGATATTCACCACTCCACTTCTTTCAACCGGGCGATAAATACCAAAAGCTAACAAATTGCCCTCATGATTGAACTCCACTGAATTGATGATCTCATTTTCCTCGAGCTTTGTTCTAACAATTTTAGTGCTTTCATAGTCGTCACTTGTGAGATCGATCAGAATCACATCTCCATTGTCAGTACCAATAGCCAACCTGTTTTCATCAGGAGACAATGACATCGCTCTTGGGACACCATCCACTCTAAAGATCTGTTCCGGTCCGGTGGGTTTATTCAGAATAACCAGTTTATCAGTTCCGACTGATATAAAACTCTCATTATCTGATAGATACATAAGTTTCACCACTGTTCCACCCACATGGTTTTTTACAATCTTTGGCTCCGCTGTCAGGTTGTCTCTGTCTACGATGATCACTCCTTCATTGTCTGTACCAATCGCAACATATCGCTCGTCTTCTGTAATATCCAGGGTCCTGTTGATGTGGGTGGTCTCTGAATCCCAGTACAACAACTCCGGACGACGCTTTTCGTCATTCATGTCCCACATGACCAACTTGCCATCACTCCCCACAGAATACATTCGCTCCCCATCCTCCGAGAACTTCACGGCCCGAACTGCAATCTGTTTGTCCCTGCCTGTCCTGGGATCCATCAATGGTGGATGACCGTGATATTGATTCAGGATAGAATCTCCCCTGAAAACATCATCACCTACATGTTCCGGGTCCAGCAGGTTAGCTAATCCAGCAAAAACACCGGCATAGATATCACCATTATAATTCTTATTCGGATCCCTATAATCCATATGAAAATCGTAGCCCTGCTTGGCCACTGATCCCTGAAGGTCCGGCCTTTTAATCGTCTGGGATTTGATGGCCATTGATTGGGCAATGGACTGGAAACGAAGGCGTTCTGCTTCTTGTTGAGCAAGTACCGCTGCCTGACGTGCAACCTCAGCGCTGTCTCTTGCTTCAACGGCTTGGTCTCTAGCTATTTGTGCATCAGCCAATGCTACTTGAGTACGTGCGTTTGCAGCCTCTGCTAATTTCTGCTGTTGTTGTGCAATTAATGTTTGTTCGTTTGCTCGTTCTGTTTCCTGGTTAGCCAATACAAGGTTTTTCTCTGCTTGGGCTTGGTTGCGTACTGCCTCAGCTGCATTCTCATCCGCTAATTCTCTTTGCCGCTCTGCTTCATCAAGGTTTTCTTCAGCAATTATTGTCTGCTTATTTGCTTCTGCAGCCTTTATCTGGGAAAAAACGACCAGGAAAATACAAATAAGAGCTGCACCCCCCAGCACAATCGCTGTGATCCGGAAGAATTTAACTTTTCGCTTCTGTAAAAGCTCCTTGTTACGCTGCTCTGTCTCATAAGCGCGGATTGAGGTCTCCAAAAAGACCATGCTGCGTTCAAAAGCCGGGTTATATCGCTGCCCCCAGACAATCGTCGGATTATTTTCTTCTTTCCAGTTGATGGCCAGCTGCAGGTCGGGCATCTTCCACAATGAAGCTCTTCCCTCCTGATACCGCTCTGCCGCTTCAGCCAGCTTCATATACATCTCTGCAGCCCGGCTCTCCTCATCCAGCCATCGTTTCAGCCGGTCCCAGATCCTCATCAGACTCTCATGCGAAATATCAATGACCGTGTCAGATTCCAGCCTCACACCATGCGGTGGCATCAGCAGTGACCTACCGGGCTCCCGGAACTTATCCACTACTCTGACTACCTCGTCCTCAGACACGCCTGCGATAGACGCAATCGTTCCAAGCTTAGTAGGCCGCCTTATCCCCTGGTTTTCACTACCACGTTCAGTGAGTGCTTTAAACATCACTTCACAGATCTCCTTTTCCCGCTTGCTCAGGTTGTCATATGCTTCATTGGCATGTTGCGACAGTGCTTCTTTAAGTGTACCAATGGAATTGTAGTGCCTGAGATCAATGGGTTCATCAGGCTTTCGGTTTTCTGTCCAGAAGGACCAGGTACGCATTAGGGCATGTTGCAGAATAGGCAATTGATCCGGATTGTCACCCACATCATTCAGGAGCTGTTGCGACAACCGGGGTGAGATTTTTCCTCCTCCGACAGCCACAGGGCCTTCAATAGCCATCCGCTTTTGATCCCTGGTCATCTGCGGAATCAGGTAGTGTGAGTCATTGATCATCTGGGTCAAATCCGGAAACTTGGCACATTCTCCAATAAAATCCGACCGCATTGTGATGGTCACATAAATAGGCTCATCAAACTGATGAATGGCTTCCAATAACAGGTTAACGAATGCGGTAGACTCATCCTGGTCGGAAGTGGCAGATTCTATCTTACGGAATCTGAATAATTCTTCAAACTGGTCGATGACAATCAGTACATTTTCATTCTTATCACCCTTGAGTTGCTTAATAACTTCTACAAGTCCCAAAGAGCTGCTACGTAGGACAGTACCAATGATGGTTTTCTTGATGAGCTGATCTTCCTCCGGGAGTGAAGTATAAGATCGATCTCGCATCAAAATGGATTCTGCCAGGTTGTCGATTGGTCCTCCACCGGGGCGTGAAACAACAACCTTCCAATTGGAGCCTGCATCCGTCATAAATCCTCCATTCAGACTCGGAATAAGTCCGCAGTACATGAAGGAAGATTTACCACTTCCGGAAGAACCCAGGATAGCAACGAACTTGTTTTCTGAAAGCTTGACCAACACCTCATCACTTTGCCCCTCCCTACCAAAAAAGAGGTGGCTCTCCTCCACACCGAAAGGTCTTAGCCCCGGGAACGGGTTGATCAGTCCGGTGATGTCACCGACTTCCTGCTCCTGCTGTGTTTTGATGTCTTTTTCACTCATTTTATTTGCCTATTTTGTTGAGAAAAGGCTTCAGGTGGTCTGGCTGGAAATTTCCATTCAATCCCAAAACCATGGTGTTGTTCTTTTCGAAATGATCGAGATCCGCTTCTTTGGATCCTTCCAGGTAGACGGCTTTCGCACGTAGTTGCTTATCTCTGCCAAAACCAGGGGCTTTCAACAGATCCTGAAGCTTGGTCTTGATCCACTCCTCATTGGCCTGTCCATAATAGATGATGGAAGCATCACACTTCCTCAGGTTTTCCTGATGGATGTACCTGATATCTACCAGGTCTCCATCAAAGCTTGGAGCCACTACCCTGTATCCCTGCTTGGTCAGGTAGTCTTCCAGTGGTTTTGATCCTTTTTTATCTTCTTTATCGTGGATAAGGTAGATGACCTTTGAGCCATCCTCTTTCACCTGATATGATTGATTTTCAGCTACTTTAAACCGCCCCCCTGTCATCAGCTCTTCCCTGATAATGCCCTTCAGCTCCTGAAGAGTGATCTGTAAAACTTCAGCTTCATCGAGTGTAGCGGCTTCACTTTTCAGGTCTTCAATAAAAATCTTTTGTCGCTCTGTGACATTGGCCAAATCCGGAGAAAGCCATACCAACCGACTAAACAGTTTTTTGTCCTTGTCCTTAGCATTTTGATTGTGCTCAGACATAGCCTTTGTATGCTCGGAAGCCAACCTGTTTTGAATGTCTACCACAGAAAGATCAGAACCGGTAGGACGATACCCGTAGTCTTCACCTACCATATGAATAGAGAGCCTGCACTTGTGCAGGTCATCCCGGACCATGGATTGAAGTAGCTTCGCTTCCTTGGGAAGGGTATGGTCTGGCAGGACCTTATAGCCATGGCGCATGAGCTCCCGCTTCACCACATCCCGCTGGATCAGGATATCTACACCTGTGCTGGCCAGATAGACTGTTTTCTCGTAGGGGATATCGCCTTCTTTAGCTTTCGTTGTCCTGGTTGTAGCCTGCAAAATCTTGCTGACATCATAAGCCATGTCGATCAGTTTCATCCAGTAGCCACGCTCGGCATCATTGCCAAAAAAGCGTCTGAACTCAACTGCCTCACCACTCAAAGGGTCGATCATGTAGAAATCATATGAAATTTGGTTCTGAAATTCACTCAGATCGCCCTCATCTTCATATGGAGCTTTGTGTACTTTCAATACTCTGGACACACCATCCACGAAAAGTGCCTGGTCCTTCTTGGCCTTTTTACCAAAATCATTGAATTTCTTAAGGATAGCCCCATCAGCAGTTAGCGCCTGGGTTTCAATCACTATGGTAGCTGCGGCAGACGCTATGTCTGCATCAGCAATGCCTTTCTCGTCGACCAGTTTAACATCAGGAACTTCTTTATGGATCTGTGAAAGAAGCGAAACAAAAAACCGATGGAAATTGGAAACCCATCCGCGCTGGTCACCTTCCAGTGGCTCATTGTCCTGACTGGCGTAGCAAATCAGTATTTCTCTCTTTAGTTTCATTTATCGGTGTGTTGGGGTCTTAATTTTCTGATTTCATTTATGTGCTAACTACTCAACAGGATATCGGCAACTGATACTTCCTCTTCTTCCTCCTCCTCTACCCTGTTCACCAGGTTGATAAAAGCTTCCAGAATTGGCAGGTACTTGGATGCCAAATCAAAAAGCTCCTCTTTCCTCAAAACCAGGAGTATGCAATCTCCCTGCGAAGTAGCGGTGAAGTCGAATTGTTCGGTGGCTAAAAGTTTTTCATGACCGATCACCATTTTTTCAGTTTTCAGTTCAGAAGACTCACCTTCTCTTTCAATAGCTATTTTTCCACTTGCCACTATATAGAATGGAGCATTTCCTGGTTCACCCTGTTCTATAATGGATGTACCATCCTCAATCTTAATTTCTTCCATGGCCTCTACCAGATGGGTAACAAGCTCTCCGGGAATGTCTTCAAACCAATGGATACTTTTAATCAGAATTACCCTTTCGATCAGCAACATTCTTTTATGGTAATCTTCATCTTCGCCCCTGAAAACAGGAGGAACGATGGCCTTATCCAATTCTTTTTTAACTGATGGTTTCAGCCTGTTGGTATGCTTGTGGTATGCATTCTTATCCAATGTATAAATGGTATAAGCTGCTACCTGCAGGATCAATGGATCGGGGTTGAAAAGATTGGCGATCAAAGTGTCTGAAACTTCAGTTCCTTTCATTTGACTTACACGATACAATGCCAAAGCCCTGGTGTATCGGTTAATCCTGTTGTAGTCCCTGTTGATAATCTGGTACAATACATCCTGGTAATCAGAAAATTCTTCAGGCGGGTAGAAATTCACCATTTGATCAAGCCGTTCGCTCGTTTTCAGATCGTCAAGAGCAGGAATCACTTTAGGCTTAAATTCCTCGTCGGCAAAGATGTCAAACATCTCAACTGCAAATGTTATTCCTTCAGTGGTACCCGCTTCAATGCTATCCCGAACCAGTTTCACACTTTGAGGATCATAAATCATGCTTAGAAGCATAAATAAGTTGGCATAATTTTGCTTATCCTCCTCCCGGAATGCTTCTCTGATCATGCCATCCATCTCCGTCTCGTCAGGAATATCCAGGAGCGCTTTGATGTTCCAGGCTATGTCACTGATCTCAGATTCGACAATAAGTTTTATCCTGGAACGCTGAAATTCACTGGCTTCAAATCCTATGTAACTCAGTGATAACAGCAACTCTGAAACGATCAGTCTGTCAGGAAATTCAATTTTTTTCCATAAGAGATCCACACCTTCTTTACCTCCAATTTTACCCAATAGCTGAACGATGCGAAGCATAGTGGAATGGTATTGCCCTGTTTTATAAAATGCCGTATCAATGGTATGAAACGCTGAAGTTCCATTAAGGCTCAATGCCGACATGGCCGCATTGGAATAGGTAGCAAGGTGTAAGTTTTCTACAAGGATCGGATGTAATTCAGCTCTTCTTAATTTTCCCGTGGTGATTATGGCTGCATTGCGAACGCGTGGATTGATGTCCCGAAGCAACTCCAGCACATAGGGCACCTGCTTTTCCTCAGTTAATTTTGCCAGTAGACGTGCCCCTTTCACCCTGTCTTCAGCATCCGTAGAGCGGACATACTTCCTGATATTGACATCTGTTAGCTTATAATCAAGTGCTTCCTGTAAAGTGGCCAATGTTTTTTGTCCCTGAATGTGAACCCGCTCATCTCCCTCGGTCTCTACTTCTTTTTTTACTATCTCAATGGACTCAAAACACAGGTATTCTTCCAGCTTTTCATAAGCAAAAAGTCGAACATCCGGAAACCTTGAACCCAGCATGTCCAACAACCGAAACTCGAAGTCAATTGGATCGAGCTTTTCCATAAACTTCAACCCATTGATGATCAACTCAGGGTCTTTGGATTGCGCTTGCTCTTTGAGCAGATTCTTCACGTTTTCTTCATTCCTGGTGCCTTCACCGTGAAGCTCAGCCTTTTTATCTTCCAGCGTCTTTTTAAGTGTAGCCTTATACTGTGTAAAAAGCCTGCCCGACAACCAGATCACAATTCCGGCAAGACCCAATACAAAATATGAGTAGTGGATCAGCTCAAACCAAACCAATAAACCTAGCGCCATTTGTATGGCACCCGCTGCCAGGGTAGCAAATTCGCTTATCACCCCTTCGATTCGCGTTTGGATGTCAAATCGGATCCGTAGGTCAAAGGGTAGAAAGAAAAGCTTCAGGGCCGGACTTTCCAGGGCATCTTTCAAACTAGCCGTAAACGCCCGGGCGCAGGCCATCAGCACGAAAAAGAAGATAAAATTTTCGGTTTTGGTTTCATAACCATACATATGTCCTGCCACGATACCCCCCACACTAAAGAGAATCAGAATCAGTGGCATGGTCATCAGGGCCACCTTGAGGCCAAACCTACCGATAATGATATCATTGATCAGACTCTGGATGATGAAACTCATTATCATCACCGTTCCACTGAAAAAGGACAAGAAGTCAGTCAGTTCCTGCTCATCCGGATAGAAGATCTCTGTGGCTGTCAGAAAGGAGTATTCGATGAATACAGAGGCAGCCATCGAGAAGATGATGAAAAATGATAAAATCCTTAAAAAACGACTTTGGAATATTCCTTTGAATCCTGGAGTCTCGAGATCGCCCTGCTCCTGCCGCGCTTTGGTGGCCTTATTGATATTATAGTCCTTGGCTACCCAAAGGGTAAAGAATAAAACACCAAATGAAGATATAGAAGCCACAAACAACAGGTCGTAAGTCTCATTGATGAATGGCAGCCTGGTAATGAAAGGTATAGAGAAGAACGCCAGTATGGTTGCAATCAATTGACCCGTATCCACCCCTCCAATGATTCGTTTGGAGGCTCTCAGGTCAAAGATCCGACCAAATAGCCCCCAGAAGTTAAGCAAGGTAATGGCAGTAATAGGTCCAACCATGACAAACATCACAAAAGGTAGTAATTGAAACCCTTCAGCATCACCATCATAGTTGGTAAACTCAAATGCTGCTCGTGTGGTCGCCATGAAAGCGAAAATGATGAAGAGGTTGGAAACTGCCAGTGTGGAGAAATTGATTCGGCGCTGAAGCAACACAAAAGCATAAGTTGCTATGATTCCTAAGCCTCCAGCAGTGAAGAATGCTAAATCAAGATATGCCTCACCTAACTTGGAAAGAAACAATGCCTCGGACCCTACCTGATAAGTGGCCAGAAAAATCCCCATAAAGAAACCCATACCTAAAAGCAAAAGAATAGGCTTCTCTTCTCCGGGCTCGCCACCCAAAAAGGCTATAAAGGACTTAAGCAAGGCAGTTCAGTTTTGATCAGTGTTTAAAAATAGAAAGAATACGAATCCGCTTCAAAATAAATTGTATTTTTTTTAAAGCTTCTTGGACGAATACAAGTGAGGATTGGATTCTATTTACCTGATTACATGCTTTGAAACCTTCATTTAACCGCTATAAACAAAGATTTTAAGCCTTAAGCTGAAGATTTAATTAGTTGGAATATTTTAAGAAGAGTTAAAGCCTTTAAATATTGCTCTCAACTCAATGTTAGTACACAGGAACTTAACTATCGGCGTGTTTTTCCTTGCTTATTGGTGCTGGCACCTTTTCGTTTCAGCTGAGCATTGTACTCCATGAGATATGCTACACTGATAGAAGCCATGAAGTTACGATAAGTGAGGTTGTCGTAGTATTCTGAGAAGGTCACATCGGGGTTTCTATTAAACCCCATATTGGAATGACCAAAGCTATATCGGAAATCAATTTCCAGTCGTCCACCAACAGCCAGGTCCACATATGAACCCGCACCTACTGTCAATGCATACTGGAATCGATTAGCTCCGGGCAAAGAAAGCTGGTTTTCACGCACTTTTTTACTATCTCTGAACACAAGATTATAATCGATCGGGTCGATACTATCATCGAGGAATTCATCCAGGTCTATATATCCATTTCCACTCATCCAATAGCTGATCTTTGGTCCACCATTCACATAGTAGTGTATCGATCCCTGGTTAAAACTCATGCGAAGCTGGAGAGGAAGAGAAATGAAATGATTGGTCATCCTACTATATATAGGTGTAACGTCCCTATTTTTCACAACCCGGCTAATCCTTTCGTACACGATCTCCGTTCTGAAACTGTAGCGATCGTCTGATGAATAGTGAAAAACAAAACCTCCCTGGAAGTTGTAGTCGGGAATTACTCTTACGGTATCTTGCTTATATTCCTTGTCCTGGTAAACATGATCTATCCGATGTCCGCCAATCTTGGGACCAAACCAGTATTGTGCATAGGAAAAAGACCCCGTTAGGAGGCAAACACAAAAGATCAAAATTTTCATACTACCTAATTCCAAAACGTAATAATACTAAAGATATTCTTAATGGAATAGTTGATTATTACAAAATAATCTTATAAATCTTCAATATTTTGAGATATTTTGTTTCAATTTGAAGTGTTAGATTTGAAAGTAAATGATTTGTATTGACTTTCATAATTAGAGGTAGTTTGAATAATTTGTTATTTCGTCATATAAAAGTTCTATTTTTTCTACTTTTTTTAGTTGCCTCATTCGTAGGATTGTCGCAGCAACCGCTCGTCTATAATCAATTCTTTATGAACCCCTACGTCTACAACCCGGCGTATGCTGGTGTAGAGGGTCATTCCGTGCTTTTCTTGATGTACAAAAACCAGTACAGTAACATTGAAGGCGCCCCAAGAACCTATCATGCAAACTTTCATGTGCCCCTGAGGGGTGGTATTGCATTTGGCGCCAGTGCATACAACGAGACTCATGGCGTATTAAACACCGTTTCCGGGAAAGTCAGTGCCGGTTACCTCCTGAGTATTGACCGGGAACATTTTATTCGATTTGGACTCTCCGTCGGAGCAGGTAACAATACGATAAATGTCTCTGAGTTTGATTCTCCAAACGACCCTGCGTTCACAGACATTGTCAATAACAGCTCTTTTCTGGTAGGCGATTTTGGATTAACCTACCATTTTGATCACTTCAATGTTGGCTTTGCAATGCCTTCTTTGTTTGGCTATCAGGTATTTACTGAAAACAGCTTCTCACCGATCACCATCAAAGCCCATGAGAATGTACTCTTCAAAATGAATTACAGAGGGCATATTTCAGACGACATTGCGTTCGAACCTCACATTATCTACAGGTATAACAAGGTGCTTCCCGATCAGTATGAAGGAACACTGATTGTCCACCTTGCACACATTGTCTGGCTCGGTGGTACCTATCGTCAGGACGCAGGAATCATTGGGCTGTTGGGAGCCAAAATCAAGGAATCGCTGGCCATTGGTGTGGCCTACGAAGTTGGAAACTTCAACTATACCAACCAGCTTGGGCCTTCCTATGAGATCCATGTAGGATATCACATAGGTGCCAAAAAAGATCATGCCGAGCACGTCTCTTCATTTATCAAGAGTCATAGATTATCTGCTGAAGAAAGGGCAGAAAAAGCCGAACTCGAACGGCAGCGAAGACTTCAGGCACTGGAAGATGCCAGAAATCAGCAAAGTGAAGCGGATGAGCTCACCATTCTTCAGACACCTGACGAAACACAACCTACCAGTGAGCCTGCAGCCAATGATCCTTCTGTAAATCCCGTGGTAACAAATGATCCTGTAGTGACAAACACAAATCAAGCTGGACAAACCGGCAACCAAACTCAGGTGGATAGCCAGGGACAGGGGCTTAGCCAGCAAACAGGCGTTCAGGATCCACAGATTCCTGATCCAAGAACACAGGATCCAGTAAGAGACCAAAGTGGACAAACCACGACTATACCTAATCAGGCTGAAATTGATAGAGGCGATCCTCAGTTAACCCAGGACTTCCGAACACCATCCGAACTCGCTAAATCGGATCAGCACATGGAGGTGCGTAGAGGTGGTCATATGCTTGAGCTTCCTGCTGGTACGTATGTAGTCGCGGGGGTGTTTGAATTCTTCGAAAATGCCGAAGAATATAGCGACAGACTATTCAACAGAGGTTTCCATGATGTCAAGGTAGGGTATTTGACTGCCAGAGGATATTACTATGTAGTGATTTTCCAAAGCAACAACCTTACACCGGCCAGGACTGAACGACAAAGAGTACGAAGAATGTCTGGTTTATCAGATGTATGGGTATTAAAAGTGAATGAATGATGAGGATATTTCTGAGTTTCTTTTTCTTCATGTTGACAATAGCCTTGATGGCACAACAGCGCCCTTTCATCAACAGTCTGGACAAAACCTCCGGGGCTGTTGGAGAAACTGTGATCATCACTGGAAGTGGCTTTTCCGCTAACCCTGCAGATTTAAAAGTTTTTTTTGGAACAGGTGAAGCTACCATTTTGAGCGCCGCTCCTGGTCAGATCAAGGTTTCAGTCCCTGCCAATGCTACCTACGGACCTGTTTCTGTCGTACACCTCACAAATTTCCTGACGGGCTCATCATCTGAGCTCTTTAATCTCAGTTTTGGGGGTGGTCCTCTTGTTGCAAGTGGGTTCGACGCTCCTAATTACACAGCTACCGGACATACTTTTTCCTACGATCTATGTATGTGCGACTTCAATGATGATGGTCTGTTGGATGTTGGCGTTACCCATCAACAGGGTCAAACTGTATCATTTTTCCAAAATCAAAGCACTCCAGCAGCCACTAGTTTTATGAAACTGGACCTGCTTAATTATGCCCCACCATTTACTACCCTGGGTGTTGACTGTGCGGACTTGAATGCAGATGGTCTTCCAGACCTTGTTGTATCTACAAGCATTGGAGACAATGCCATCCATACATATTTTTATGAAAACACCAGTGGAGCAAACATTGCTTTTACACAACGACAATCCACCAGGTTGCCTTCCATCCCTGCCACTCCTTCCCCTATCAACAGGGACCCAAGAAAACTAAAGCTTGCAGATATTGATGGAGATGGAAAAAACGATCTGATCATCGGTAACCAAAGGGATAACACCGTATATGTTTATCTTAATAACGGCACCAATAATACGTTTTCATTCAACCTCACACCTACAGCCATTACCGTACCGAATCTGGATGATGCTGGCGCCATTGATGTCAAAGACCTTAACAATGATAAGCGCGCGGATATCGTGGTCCTTTCTTTTGAAGACTCCAACTTACCTATTGGGATTCTAAAAAATAACAGTTCTCCTGGCACTGTAAAATTCACAAGTTCTATTTTGAATGTTTCTGGGACCCGCGTTAATACATTTATCGGGGACCTCAACAATGATTCATATCCTGAAATTGCTGTTACCAGTGTAATCTCATCTAATGTGGTAGTCTATGAAAACACAACCGGCACTGCGGGAAGTAACCCAACATTCAGCACTACCCCGATCAGCTCGTCAGTGACAGCTCCCTGGGGATTAAATGGGGGAGATATGAACGGAGATGGGTTATTGGATTTGGTAGTGGGAACCGGATCCGGTGTAAATGTTTTGATAAATAATTTTGATGGCACTACCATTTCATTTCTAGCCCCCACCCTGTTAAGTACAACGGGTTTTTCAAGAAATGTAAAAGTGGGTGATCTTAATGGTGATGCTCGCCCCGATATTGCATTCACCCATAATAGTACTAATGGTGCTCCCGGTTCGTTTGGAACATATATCAACAGGAATTGCTATGTACCGGAGTTTATCCCGGATGACCTTACGTTTTGTCTAAACGATCAATTTAACATTAGCACGACCAAAACAGTCTCAGCAAGTTATAACTGGCAGGTAACCTCAGGAAATGGCACCATAGACAACAACAATGGTGACAATGCAGACATAACCATCACTTCCGGGACAACAGCTACAATTGAAGTCACCATCACTCCTACAAACAATGGAGCAGGGACATGTACAAACACTAGCAGCCAGGTTTTTAGCCTGACAAATGGAGCGCCAACAGCAACGCCAACCATCACACCAAGTTCACCAAATGATGTATGTACCGGAGAAACTAACTTTACCCTGACTACCGCAGCTGGTTTGGACAACTACTTCTGGACTTTGCCTGATGGTTCGGATGGACCCAACCTCAATGTGCTAACGATTGCCAATCTGACTGCGGAAGATGCAGGGGTGTATACCTTGAGAACCCAAACTGGTGCAGGATGTATTAGCGATCCAACTACTTATGAGGTAATTGTCAATGAACCTCCTTTCATATCAATCACCAACCAGGACGAGGATAACTTTTGTGATGGGTCAAGTATCACCTTGGAAGTTCCTGATTATCCAGGTTTTACCTATAGTTGGGAAAAGGATGGAGCAGCCACACCAGGAACAGCTAGTACCCTTAGTGTGAATGCATCGGGCACTTACAATGCGATAATCTCTGACGGTACTTGCGAAACTAAAAGCCCGGACTATGTTGTTGCGGCAGTACCGGCCCCTGTCTCAAGCTTTAACACAAGTTATGCAGCTGCTAACACCGCTGAGATTTGTATTGATGTACCACTTGATTTTACAGCCACTTCTACTGGCTCAGGAGCTTTCGCACTCACCTACGATTGGGATTTTGGCGATGCTACCAACGCTACAGGAGCAACTACAAGTCACTCATATTCTGTTGCACAACAATATACAGCCACATTAACGACGTCCTATACTGACATCAGCGGATGTAGTGATCAGGCTAATAGCACCATTACTGTTAGCGACCAGGTACCTGGAGATATTCCAATTACTGTGGTCGGCGGATCAACAGACAAATGTCCGAGTGACACACTCCTTGTTCAGCTCCCTGCCAATTATGTATCCTACGCTTGGTCAACCGGTGACACGGATTTCGAAGCCGAAGCATTTACCGCACGCGGTGAAAACAGTGTAACTCTCACTGCTGATGTGGAAACTAATATCGGTTGTATGGTTACTGTACAGCAAACCATAGATAACTTTCCTAACTCAGGAATACCGGTCACTGCAGATGAGGGCACAATTGCAAATGATAGCATTACACTTCCTGAAGGAGAGCAAATGATTACCCTAAACGCTTCAAACGCTGTGGGAGACTATGCCTGGACCATTGATGGTACCCCAAGTAGTGTAATTGCCGCTGTATTGGAGCACCAGCCTACACAAAGAACGACAGTGATCACTGTAACAGGGACCGATGCCAATGGCTGTGAGGAAACCACCACCACTACTGTCCTCCTACCTGCTATCCTTGCCAGAAAGACGTTTTCTCCAAATGCCGATGGACAGGGATTTGATTGTTGGGAAATACTTAATACCTCCTCTCTTAACGGCTGTACGGTATATGTATTCGACAATCGTGGAAGACACTTACTTGAAGCTGATTCTCCTTTCCCAAATAATTGTGTTTGGGATGGTACGGCGGAAGGCCAGCCAGTACCCGAAGGTATCTATTATTTTGTGTTACAATGTGATGACGAACTTAATAATTTAACCGGTACCATTACTCTGGCGCGATAGATCGATCCTAACTATTTAGGAAAACCAATCAGTTATAAACCACCAACATCACCAGCTACGATTAAAGGCTTAGTAACCATTAGAGGTTTTGCCATAGATGAATTTACAGTGATTTCACCATTGCGGAATTCACCAGGTTTATGAACCTTTGATGGTTTGAATAATTGAAATTGAGGAAAATGAGTCAATACAATCACTTTTGTGAAAAAAAATTGAAAAAAATAAAACTTTTTTTTGACCGTAATCGGACACAAAACAAGAGTGGTTTTTGGGATTTATCTGATAAAAGATCATCTGAATTTTATCATAATTCAAATTCTTTATTTCACTTTACAAAGATGATTATATTTGAATTATACAATTTATTATCATTTAAATCCATTTATTTTAGCTTGTCATAAACCTTGGTAAACCCTCAAAACTTATGCTTTTAATGCCTTTTTATGTAGATTTGAATGGGTTACTTAGCCAAATTCTGGCGTATTTATTGATACTAATAAAATGTATTATGCCAAGAAGCGTTGACATTTCATCTATTTCACCGAATTCGAGACAACCAAAACCGGCTGCTCAGACGCTTACTGAACTTCATCAACTAATCTAATGAAACACGCGACCAACAATATCTTTTTATATATCGCTATTACCATCTTGTCGATCTCTTCTGCTTTTGCTCAAGAGATCTGTACAAATGGTACTGACGATGACGGGGATGGTTTTATCGACTGCTATGATGGGGACTGCGCCGGTGGACCAAGTTGTGCGGATTTCTTCTATGGAAATCCGATCGTCTGTAAAGATGAACCAACCGAGAACCCGACCTTCACCATGAAGCTTCAGTGGGGCTCTGAGGATCGTTCGGCAGATAGTCACGCTACCCCTGCTGTTGGTGACCTTGACAATGATGGTTTGCCGGAGGTAGTGGTCATCAACAGATTGGATGAAAGGTTATTTATCCTAAACGGTGAGGATGGTACCACGGCATTTACCTATGACCTGGGTTATCAGCCGGAAAATGGAATTGTATTGGCCAACCTTGATGGAGGGGATTGTGCCAACATCTACGTCTCCAGAGACAACAGCTCAACCATTACAGCGCTGGACTGTGAAGCCAACTTTCTATGGCAAAGCAACGCTTCTGACCGTGTGGGTATTATGGGAATTGCAGACTTTAATGGTGATGGGAATGCGGAACTCTACTATAAGACTGAAATCATGGATGCAGCCACCGGTAATATCATCGTTACCGGAACACCTGATAACTGGGTACAAAATTACGCGCACAGTGCGATTGCGGTGGATATCCTTGATGATGGTTTTTGTCCGGACTGTAGCGGGTTAGAACTTATTACCGGTAACCAGATATGGGCTATCAATATTGCAACGGGCACAAGAACACTGGCAAAAGACTTAAACCTTCTATTTGCAACAGAAATTCCAATAAACACAAAAAGATATTATACCAAATACTTCAACACCAACCAAAACAGAACAGCAATTTCTGTGGCAGATTATAACCAGGATGGTCATGTGGATGTATTGATGCCCGGAGCTTATGGGTCAAGCAACTCCTCCCAAACAACCATCTTCTTTTGGGATGTATTCAACGATAGCTACCTGGTATTTGATGGTGGGGTAAACCACAACAAAGGTACCGGAAGGCTAAACGTTTCGGATATAGATGGTGATGGCCTGATGAACACTACCTACGTATCGGACCAGATATTATATGCTTTGGACGAAAACCTGAATGTTTTATGGACTAAAGGTATTGATGAAGGTTCTTCCGGGTTTACCGGAACCACTGTTTTTGACTTTGATGGGGACGGCGCAGCTGAAACCATTTATCGAAGTGAGTCTTATCTTTATATCATTGATGGAACAGATGGAAGCACAAGAACTACTGTGGCCTGTAAATCCAGAACACAGGAAGAATATCCACTTGTTGCGGATGTGGATAATGATGGATCCAGTGAATTGTGCGTACCCTGTTATACAAGTAATAGCACCCCTTTTAGTCCATACAGCAATACCAAGTTCTCCCAAATCAGGATTTATGAAGCTGATGGAGGCGAGATCTGGCAACCTTCAAGAAGGGTGTGGAATCAGCATGGATATTACAACGTAAACGTCAATGATGACCTGACCATTCCGGCGGAGCAGCAGGATCACACAGCTATATTTGGTACTGTCAATTGCGACACCGGACTTCCGGAAGACAACAGAGCACTCAATGGCTTCCTTAACCAATCTACCTTCCTGGAAGCAGATGGATGCCCCTCCTATGTATCTCCTGACCTTAACATGGCGGGAAATGTCGTTGCCAACCCATCGCTTTGTCCACTCACAACTTTTGATGTCTCATTTGATATTGAAAATACCGGAGATACAGACATTTTTGGTACGCTACCGGTTACTTTCTACAATGGCGATCCTGAAACTCCCGGTGCCATCAAGCTCAATACAGAGACAGTTGTGATCAACAACTTCTTACAAGGAGAAATCAGAACCATCAATATGACTGTAGAAGGTTCGGGAGGTGATTTTGATCTTTACATCTCTATCAACAACAATGGGCAGGACCCTCCTATTACCCCGGGAAGTGGTGGATTCCCGGAATGTGATTTCACCAACAACACCGCAAATGTACCTGTAACCTATACCCCATTCACATTAACCGTGAACAAGCTGGAAGAAAACAGAAGATGTGACCCTTCCAAACCTAACAATGGTGAAGCAGAAGCTTACTTTGAAGGTACACTGGGTGGCGGATATGAGACATTCTGGGTAGAAGATTTTACTGGTTTACCTAACGGAGACCGATCTGATGCAGGTGCAACAGCCTGGACTTCTACAAAAGGGTCTTTCAACCCAATATATTGGGGAGTAAATACCAAAGATGGCAATAAAGTTTATCGTACCAGAAAAACCGGACAAAACAACGAGGTAAGTGAAGTCACCTGGTTGTCCGAAGTTATCGACATCTCTAACCATACGGATGTTGACATTTCACTTGATATGCTCACAAACAATACTTTGGAAGCTTCCGGTGCAGGTAGAGATTATATGCGTGCATTTTACATTGTGGATGGAGGTGCCGAAACAGAATTCGATGTCAATGGGGAGCTCTATGGTAGTTTCTTGTATGCTGTTGCCGAACAGGAAGACCTAAATGGATCCACTTTGCAAATTAAAGTAACCTTCCATACCACTGGAAATGGGGAGTATCAATACCTTGACAATGTTCAGGTATCCGGTACTACTGTTCCTGTGGTGCAACAATTCACTGACGCAGATGGGTTTGAGTTTGACTGGTACAATGCAGGAGACTTTTCAGCTCCAGTTGCAAATGGTAGCCTTTATACTGGGATGGCCACCGGAAGTTATGATGTAGTGGGTTACTTCCCCGGTGGAAACTGTTATTCTGACACAGTCAATATTGTTATCAATGATTCCGTTCCAACATTTAACGTACATGTTTATGAGGTAGCCCCTTACACAGATTGTGCCGACCCAGACGGAGCTTTATCTGCTTTTGTTTACACACAAACAAACGGTGGTGGAGATCCCATCGATACGCTTACAGCAGGATATTCATTTTCATGGGTACTTTCTACAGAAGGTATTACACCAGTTGGTACTGGTCCCGATCTAACCAATATCTCCAGTGAAAGTTACACGGTACGAGTAGAACAGCTGATTACAGGGTGTACGTCTTCAGCTTCCGGGGCTCCGTCTTCAAGTTTGATTATCCCCGCTGATCCAACACCTGTTCCTGTTGACATTGTTGCCTGTTCTGGTCCTGGTAGCACGGGTTCTGCCACGGTTAGTGTAGGTGGTGTAACAGCCGGATACACTTTTGAATGGTTCTATGAGAGTGTTGATGCCACACCAGACTATACTGGTTCTTCTATTACGAGTCTACCGGAAGGCACATACTACGTGAAAGCTATTGATAATGGTTCTTCTTGTGAATCTGGCCTTGTGACCATGCAGATCCAGGATCTTTCCGGAGAACCAACGCCGAGCACTACCAGCGTTGACAATACCTCATGTACCGCATTTACTGGCCAGGTTTCAGCGGATGGAGATGGTGCAGGTACTACAGCTGGATACAATTTCACCTGGTATGCTGGTAAAAACGACGATCCTAACAATGAACTACCAGCTGCGATTCCAGGAGCAGTTGCCTCACCCGATGGAGCAACAATCTCAAATCTTCCCGGAGGGTATTATACTGTTGTAGTAGAGCAAGGTGGATGCGTGGGATCAGATACCGTATTTGTTGATGAAAACTTTGTCATTCCGCAATTCACCTTCAGTACTCCCATTGATACCGAAGAAAGCATTGTGCTTTCCAACAATGGTTATGTAGAGCTTCCACAACTATTTGGTCCTGGCAACGAAATCACAAATGCAGTTACAATTTCCTATTGGGCCAATCTGTCTGTTGACAACTACAATAACGATGAGCGTATATTCTCTTCAGGTTCGACAGGTGAAAATCAGGTATTACTTTGGTCTGACAATCACAATGGACTCGCTTTTGTAGTTCGCACCAGCAGTGGTGGAAGAGGCCGAATCAACTCCGGATACTCGGCTACTGGCTGGGCTCAGATAGTAGGAACCTGGGATGGTACCACCGGTGAAATGAATCTCTATGTGAATGGCGTTTTGATTGGAACGGACAATCACATCGGTAGCGGTATTTTAATCGATACAGGCAACCCAATGTACCTTGGTCGTGATGGAAACATCGGGTCTAAGAAATTTGAGGGAGAACTGGATGAAGTAAGGATCTACAATAAGGCACTGTCCGTTACTGAGATCAACACCCAGTTATGTACTGAGCTAACAGGTACCGAGGACGGTCTCGTGGCTTATTATGATTTCAACAACATTGCATCACCAAATACAGGAACTACAATCCCGGATCTGGCACCTCAGGATGGCAACAACAATGCAACAATCAGGAATGGAGGAGCTGCCAATGTCAGTTACCCTACTGCAACCATCACCTGTCCAAATAGCAACTTCAACAACAACAGAAGCTGTGATGTGGCTACTCCTAATGGTCAGGTCGACCTTTCTGATAAAATCAGCCCTCCTCCAGGTGGTGGCATCACATATGACTTTGAAATCTACTCAGGATTCTCCACTTCCGGAGCTCCACTCGATGCTAATACAACGGGTATATTTACCGGCTTACCAGGAGGTTTCTACACCGTGCTCGCTACGGATCAGGCTACAGGTTGTGCCACTCTCGAAGGTAGGGTGTCATTGAATGACATTCCTGACAACCCATCCATTGTTACGTCAATTACTGATGACATTGGATGTAGTACAATAGGTCTGGGTGAAATCGCAGTTACATCTTCCAGCAGCAGTACCGAACCAGGTGGAGGATATACTTATGAAATTTTTGACGGGTTCAATTTCACGACTGAGATTGGCTCCGATATCGCCGTTCCGGATGGTTCGGTAGGGCATACTTATACAGGCCTGACCGACGGACCATACAGGATCAGGGTTACAAACAATACCTTAACTTGTACTTCATATATGGATGTGAATGTCGGAGACAACCCGACAAACCCTTCATGGAATCATCCATCCACGATTATTAATGACAACACGACTTGTGCGGGAACGCCAAATGGATTCGTATCTGTGGCTGTGACAGGTGGTAACACTGACTATACATTTGAATGGTATAATGGTGCCATTGTAGATCCAGGACAGCTGATTGCAGGTGAGAATGATGAATTTATTGATGAACTGACTGGTGGACAGCAGTATACAGTAGTAGCTACCAGTACCATCACCGGTTGTTCTACGCCAGCCAAAACCGTAACAGTTAATAACACACCTGTTTATCCTAATGTAGTGGTTGTGGAAGTTCAGCCACAGCATTCATGTGATGTTGGGGATGGTATTTTAAGAGCTTATGTGGATGAACCTGATCCAAGCGATTGTGTGGAGTGTAATGAAGCGGATGATTACTCATTCCAGTGGTTCCTTGGAAATGATACCTCTACCCCACTTATTGAAGCTACAGATCCAGGTAATAATTCAAACCCTACTTATGTAGATAGCTCAAGGGTTGAAGGACTTTCCGGTGGAGATGAGTACACCGTTCAGGTTACCAACAATCTTACAGGATGTACAAACGAAGCAACTATCACGCTTACTTACGACCCTCAGCCCCCAATCATCGATGCCGCTAATTCCAAGGTAACTGCAAACACATTGTGTGGACCTGTTGGAAATGGATCTGTTGTAGCTGCTGTAAACTTCGTTGGTGAGACTATCAATGGCGCTGTAAATGATCAAACCTGGGATATAATTACGGACTGTAACACAGTAACAGACCTTAACTCATCCATTCTCCCTGATGGCAGTATCGAATTGACACCGGATGTAAATAACCAGGCTGGTAAAGCCTACCTGGGTGACTCTGTGGACTTTAGCAAACCAACCAGAATCGATTACTGGATGTACCTGGGCAACAAGGACAATGGTGCAGATGGTATTACTTTCATTTTCCACCAGGATCCCGATGGAAGAGACGCCTTGGGTAGATACGGATGTAACCTGGGTATTGGAGATGAACCATGTTTTGGAGGAACGGAAACAGCCATTCAACCTTCGGTGGCTGTAGAGTTCGATACCTACAGAAATAACACAATAAAGGACCCTACCTACGACCACACCAATTTCATAATTAATGGAGATATGAGCGAGCCTCAAGGGGATGTGGGAGTATTTTACAACGGGAACCAGCCAAGAATTGTCAATGGACAAAACGATGTAGAAGCTCCGAATACTGAACTTAGAGTGACCATCACTATCGTACCGAATTTTGATGGTACCCAGACCTTCAGCGTCTATGTAGAAGACGAGCTTAGGTTGCAACGTACTCAGGATTTTATCAATGATTTGTTTGGTGGTAACCCAAAAACAATTGGTGGGTTCACAGCCTCTACCGGGGGTGCAAGAAACCAGCAGTACGTGAGACTGGATCCATACTTTGGTGAATACGACTTCGATTGGTACACAGGCACTGGCGTAAACCCTGCCAATGAAATCGCAGGTGCAGACAGGCCATTCCTTTGTGACTTGTTAGGAGGAGACTACACTCTCGTTGTGACTTACGGTGGCTCAGGTTGTACTTCCAGCCCTCCTGTGACATTCACCATTCCAAATAATACAGATACTGCCACCGTTTCTTTCTCTGGCGTATCCAACACAGTCTGTGATACTACCCTGGCACAAGGTGGTAGCTACACTGGGTCATTGACAGCCAACATTGCCGAAGACCCTACAGATTATGTTTTTGCATGGTTTGAAGGGACAGCTCCATCTGCGGATACGCTAGCTACTACTCAATCTATTACTAATATCCCTGGGGGTGATTATACTGTAGTGGTTGAAAGCCTTGCAGGAGGATGTATTGCAGTAAAAGATACTACCCTGGTAGATGTAACAGTAGATCCTGCGATTGTCGACGTGAATGCTGATGTTACGATAAACAATGTAACTGTCTGCGAAGGATCAGCAACCTATCCAAATGGATCCATTACCGTGGATGCAGTGAATGTAGGAACAGGACCTTTCGGATACTGGTATTATTATGGCTCGGATACCACCTCAGGTACTTTCCTGAATGATGGTTCGGATATCTTTACGCAAACAGGTACCCCGGGCACTGCTTCTGTCAATGTCAATGGAAATGGTACCGCCACATTAACGGGGCTTTCCGCTGGTGACTATACCATCATTGTGGTTGACTCCGCATCAGGATGTACGTCTATCGAAGCCAATGTCAATATCATCGATGATCCAACCATTCCTAACCTGGATCAGAATGTCACGCCAAATACGGTCTGTGATCCTGCCTTAGCTGCTTCCGGAGTTTATGATGGTGAAGTTGAAATTACCACCACTGATGGCACAGATGCTGTAGCTGACTATACCTACCTGTGGTATGATGGAACAGGTACCGGTACACCGACAGCTTATACTGTTACAGACAATATTCTTTCGGAGGCACCTGATGGAAACTATACCGTGGTGGCTACTAACACAACAACCGGATGTGACACCACTATTTATGCTGCCATTGGAGATGCCACAGTAGATCCAACCATTGATAATGTAACCACGCAAAATGTAACTGCCTGCGAAGGTGGTCCTGCTTATCCTAATGGTTCTATCACGGTTGCTGCTGTGACAGGTACAGGCCCGTACGACTATTTATACTATTACGGAACAGATGCTGCAACCGGTACACTACTGACTGACGGCTCTGATATTTTCACTCAGACTGGTACTCCAGGTGTGGCTTCAGTGAATGTTTCCGGGAATGGTACGACAACCATCACGGGTCTGTCTGCCGGAGATTATACCATCGTGGTAATCGATCAGGCTTCGGGATGTAGTTCTTTAGAAGCCAATGTCCAGCTTATCGATGTGCCAACAACCCCTCAGTTGAATCAAAATGTGACTCCGAATACGATATGCGATCCTGTCCTGGCAGCATCAGGCAATTATGATGGTGAAGTTGAAATCATTACGACTGATGCTACTAATGTGACGGATTACAGTTACGTATGGTATGATGGAACAGGCACAGCGACACCTACTGTTTATACCGCTACAAACAACATCCTCTCTGAAGCTCCTGATGGAAATTACACAGTAGTAGCTACCAGCAACCTTACCGGATGTGATACCACCATCTATGCAACCATTGGAGATGCCACTACCATTCCTACAATTGACAATGTTACGACTCAAAATGTGACAGTTTGTGAAGGTGGGCCAACATATCCAAACGGTTCCATTACTGTTGCTGCAGTGACTGGCACAGGTCCTTTCGACTATTTGTACTACTATGGTACGGATGCTGCTACAGGTACTTTGCTTTCTGATGGAACAGACATCTTTACCCAAACAGGGACTCCAGGCGCTGCCTCTGTCAATGTAAATGGAAATGGCACCACTACCATTACGGGATTGTCTGCCGGAGATTATACTATCGTGCTTGTTGATCAGGCGACAGGCTGTACGTCCATTGAAGCCAATGTGGCTCTGGTCAACATTCCTACCACTCCTGCACTGGATCAAAATGTAACACCAAATACGATATGCGATCCTCTTCTGGCTACATCTGGCAATTATGATGGTGAAGTTGAAATCATCACAACTGATGCTACCAATGTGACGGATTACAGCTACATATGGTATGATGGAACAGGTACAGCAACACCTACTGCCTACACAGCTACTAACAACATCCTGTCAGAAGCTCCTGATGGAAATTACACTGTAGTAGCTACCAGCAACATTACCGGATGTGATACCACTATTTATGCAACCATTGGAGATGCCACTACCATTCCTACAATTGACAATGTTACTACTCAAAATGTGACAGTTTGTGAAGGTGGGCCCACATATCCAAACGGTTCCATTACCGTTGCTGCAGTGACTGGCACAGGTCCTTTCGACTATTTGTACTATTATGGTACTGATGCTGCTACAGGTACTTTACTTTCTGATGGAACAGACATCTTTACCCAAACAGGAACACCTGGTGCTGCTTCTGTCAACGTAAATGGTAATGGCACCGCCACCATTACGGGACTGTCTGCTGGAGACTACACCATTGTGCTTGTTGACCAGGCCACTGGCTGTACGTCTATAGAAGCCAATGTGGCCCTGAGCAATGTTCCGACCACTCCTGATCTGGATCAAAATGTGACGCCAAATACTGTTTGCGATATCACAATTAATAATTCAGGCAATTACGATGGAGAGGTTGAAATAATTACCCTCGATGCGACGAATGAAGTGACTGATTACACTTACACCTGGTATGATGGAACAGGCACGGGAACACCAACAGTTTATACAGCAACAAACAATGTGCTTTCTGAAGCACCTGATGGAAACTACACAGTTGTGGCCACCAGCCTGATCACTGGTTGTGACACAACTATATATGCCACTATCGGAGATGCTACTGTTGATCCGGTACTTGGAACATTCAATATCACTGATATGACAGTGTGTGATGGTGCAGCAGTGTACCCTAATGGTGCCATTGAGGTAAATGAACCATCTATTACCAATGGATCAGGAGATTATTCTTATGAATTCTATTGGGGTCCTTCCATTGACGCAGCTAAACTCCTAAGTGATGGTGACAATATTACATTTGAGAAAACTGGTTCTGCCAGCGGACAAAATGTTGATATCACTGGAAATATCATTTCTAACCTGGATACTGGCTTCTACACCATTGTGGTCATCGACAATGTAAGTGGATGTAAGAGTGGTGAGCAAACCGTAGAAATTGAGGATGTATTGATCGATATCAATGTCCCGGCACCAGTGATCAACCACTTCACCGATTGTGATGACCCTGACGGAAGCATCACCGTGAGTCCATCTATGGCTAGTGGACCGGAACCAGCTCTTGGCTATAGTTATCAGTGGTACTTTGGATCTGGCACGGGAAATACCCTTGATCCAACTGATCTGAATGATGGAACCGAATTAGCTGGTACTGCGACTGCAGCTGTATCAGGACTGGAAGATGGAACCTACACTGTTCTGATCACCAACAACGACACAGGTTGCGATACTGAAGAAGAATATGACATCCAGGATCAAAGAGTGTATCCGGTGGTAGACCCGGGCTTGATCGCCACTACACCGAATATTAACTGTTCTGGTGCACCTACAGGAACCATTGATCCAACGGGTGCGGTAAGTGAACCAGGTCCATACGTATTTACATTGTACGATGCAGCCGATGTTGTAATTACAACTGAAGATACAGGTGGTGGAGATGATGGTATTTTTGATGGGTTAGCGGCTGCCAACTATAAAATTGGTGTAGAACTGGCAAATGGCTGTACCTCGGTAGCTACTGCCTCAGTCACTGTTTCGGACAACTTTACCTATCCTAATCTTACGGTTACCAAACTAAGTGAAGAAACAAGTTGTATTGCTCCGAATGGACAAATTAGGGTAAATGATCCCGGAACCTCACCAGCTGCTGGTTTTGACATCATTGTCTATAATGGAATTGGCACCGGTGGAGCCATCCAGGAAACCATAGGCAACAACTATACTGGTGCGTTCCCTATTTCAGGTACAGCCAATATGGCCACTGGAACCTATACTGTTCAGATGCTTAACAACGATACCGGTTGTGAATCTCTGGTTCAGGTTACAATCAATAATGTACCTGATAGGCCAGCATTGGTGGGTGGCAACGTGACTAGAACTAACGACACCTACTGTACATCTGATAACGGAAGCATTACCGTCAGTACGGTGACCAATCCGGGTGTAGACCCGATTTTCAACCTGTACAGTGGAAGTTCTATTGTTCCTGCAAACCTGATCGCATCAGCACAGCACCCAGCAACAAACCACACTTTCTCTGGCCTGGCTGCTGGAACATATACTGTCTCTGTCATCAAAGACGAATCCGGATGTGAGTCAAATGGAATAACACGTACCGTGAACTTTGTTCCTGTTTCATTCACTCCTGGTGTTTCAGTATTCAGTGATCAGTCTTCATGTTTGATCTCTGATCCGAATGGTGAATTGATCGCTTCTATCGCAGCTGCGGGAACCGGCCCTTCAACCAATCCACTTGATTATAACTTTGAGTGGTATCAGGGACAAAATACAAACCCGGGTAACAGAATTCTGACAGGAGGTATTATTCCTACTGCGGTATTAAGCTCAACCAATGATAGTAGGGTTTCAGGCCTTCCTTCAGGCACATATCGATTGAAGGTGATTGAACCACTCTCAGGCTGTTTCTATGTAATAGATGAAACTATCGATGTGATCACCACGACTCCAACTATTCCGGGTGGTGGTATCATCATCACCGACGCGGATCAATGTGCTCCAAGTAATGGTGAAATTAATGTAACGGTAAATGATGGCGGCAGTACGCAACCATACGACGGAGCTGGTGGCTATACATTTGAACTGTACTTAGGAACTATCGGTGCTGGTGAAATGCCAATCCAGACAATTAACCAGACTGCTGTTTTTGGAGCCCCAAATTATCAGGCTACCGTGACGTTTACTGGTCTTCAACCTGATGACTATACTATCAGAGCTATTGATAACAATACATCGTGTTTGGTTACGAGCGCCTTGCAAACTGTCAACTATACTGGATTAACTCTCGCATTTGATGAAAATAACATGTCAAATTCACCATTATCCGCATGCTTTGATGAAAATGGGGTTCTTGATATTGGTACATCATTGACTATTCCTGGAAATACAGATAATGTTACAATTACTTGGTATGTCGGTACAGATACTACAGACGCCAGTAAGCTTATTACAACAGAAATACCAACTGCAACTTTAAGTAACACTGTTAATTACAATGGTCTTGGTTATGATATCATAAATGGACGTGTTGAAAATCTGCCTGCTGTCAGCTATACAGGTGTTGCTCAATTGTCCAATGGATGTAAGTTTATTTTGGAAACCAACTTATCAATCGTAGAAGCCCCAGATGTGGTAGCAACAATTGCAACTCCAACCACAAGATGTGCTGCTACTTATGATGGAGAGATTAACATTGAAATTACTCCTATTCAGAATCCGAACCCTCCATTCAATGATAATTTTGCTGATAGTTACGATTATTATTTATTCCCAGGTATTATATCCGTTTCTGACAATACTCCTGGAACAGCACCATGGACTCCAGATGTATCAACTTATAATGGAGGTGTAACCGCAGGGAATGATGGAGATGGTAATGGAACAGGAACCTTTACAAATACCGGAGCCAATACAGCTTCTGATGTTACTATCAGTGAACTTGAATCTGGTGATTACACAGTTGTGATTGTGATTAATACGGCAAGTGGTTGTGTTACAAATGTTCAAACAGTCACAATCGACCCTCCTACCGAGCCAAATGTAACATTTGATTCAAAAACTGATAACACGGTTTGTGATGTATCAGGAGCACTGGATTATAATGGATCAATCACAGTGGATGCAGAACACCCGGACTTTGCCGGATCTACCTTCACGTTTGAATGGTACTACGACAATGACGGTGATGGTGACTTCTCTGTAGGCCAAACAGCCGTTGCAAATGGTGCTGATGGAGCAGGCGTTGGTTCTTTCGTAACCGGTGCCACCACGACCAATGCTTTAACAGCTACTTTGGATGGAATAGGTCCGGGATGGTATCGTGTGATCGCTACACATACGGATGACAACAATGCAGGAGTAAATGCCACTGCCTGTCCGGATACATTAGATATTGAGATTTTCGACGACTTTGTAGAACTTGCCATCTTGCCAGCAGCTATCACTACACAAACCAACGTATTGGATTGTGCTGGTGGGCCAGAAGAATTCGGTGAATTTGAACTGGCAACAGTTCGCGAAGATGGTGCTGATCTATCGGCTACAACTGCTGGTGGCAACTTCACAATTACATGGGAATATGACAATGGTGGCGGTTTTGCTGCTTATGCTCCTAATGTGGATCAAAACCACTCGGATGACCTGGCTGCAGGGGATTATCGAATCACTGCGGTGAGCACAACCACAGGTTGTGAGGTCTCATATGACTTTACCATAGACGATGTTACGGAGGATCCGGTGATCAACATGCTCAATCTTTCGGATAACACCATTTGTGTGGGTGGGCCGATTGGTACGATCGAAGCTGATGGTCAGATCATCATTGAGATTCAGGATGAGCTGGGTGCGGTTGTGGATCCGGTCGACTACGATGTAGAGTGGTTCTTAAACTCCATTGCCGGTGGAAATGAAATCCCTGCCAGCCAGGTGACCGGAGCAGATATCACCACCACTGCTGTAGATGTTACATTAGATGATCTGCCTGGTGGTACTTACTGGGTAAGAGTGACCAAAAACAATGGCGACGATGAGCAATGCGAGACCACAGCTTCTTTTGAGCTGATAGATGATCAGGCTGAAGTTACTATTCAAAAAATTCTGAATACAGACTACACTACGGATCACAATACGGACTGTTCGCCTGATGAAAATGGTAGAGTTACGCTTCTAAATGTCTACGAAGATGGTGTAGCAGATCCTGTGGCCAATGGAAACTATGTATTTAACTGGTTTGACGCAGACCAGGTAACTCCAATCAGCGTTGGAACTGTAAATGCAATGGGTGATGACGTAACTGATCTTCCTGCAGGAACTTATTACGTAGAAGCTGAAAACATAAATACTGATTGTGTTTCTGATAAAGTATCATTCACAATCAACGACAACAGAGTAATTCCAAACCTCCAGCTGACACAGACGCTGCCAGACACCACATGTGTTGGTTCACTGGTGCCTTCCGGAGAAGTAACCGCATCGGTGATACTGCCTGGTGGTGGAGCTGGAAACCCGGCTGATTACACATTCACCTGGTATGAAGGCCCTGGAACAGGGACTCCAATCACCGTGGGTGCGGTAGATGGCGCAGCCGTAAATGGAGAAATGTACGAGCAACTGCCAGCGGGTATTTACACCGTAGAGGTAGAAGACAATGTCACTCCTGGCGACAATTGTACAGCTATTGCGCAAATCACTGTATCAAGGTTCACCCCTATCATCAGTATTCAAACGGTTGACATTACCATCCAGAATGACCTGGAATGTAACATTGACAATGGGTCGGCTACAGTAGACAGGGTAACTGTCACCAAGTATGGTGGTGGTACCTATAAAGTAAATAGTGGTGACGCTGCATTCGCTGACTTTGACTTCAACTGGTACTTTACTGCTTCCGGAGGTGTTTCTCAGGACAATGACAACGTCTTTGACCTCAGACCAGCTGGGACTTACTACGTGAGTGTGAGCAACACACAAACCATGTGTGCTATGCCTGCAGGTGGAAGAAAAGCCGTAACAATCCAGGATGTTACTACGCTGCCAAATGTTCAGTTGGTAACCAAAACTCCTGACGAGTATTGTACTACGGTTGCCAACGAAGGTGATGGTACTTTAGACATAGAGATCATCCATGAAGGAAACAACCCTGCAAATCCGGCTGATTACAACATTACATGGTATCGCGGAACGGGAACAGGAACTACTTTGGCATCTGCCCCTGGTTCATCAGCTATCGCTGGAGGTGGAACGCAGCTTACTGGATTAAGTACTGGTACTTATACAGTAGTTGTTGCGAAGAATGGATCTCCAAATGATGGATGTAGCACTCAAAAGACATTTACGATTGTAAGAGATGCTCCTACTTACTCATTGCCAGAATCGGCAATGACTATTCAGGACAATCAAAACTGTCTGAATCCTAATGGAACGATTACCATAAATGGTATTCATATCGATGGCGTGTTTGAAGATTTCTCTACCACCGGAGATACTTATACCATTGTTTGGACAGGTCTGCCAGGTACAGCAGTATTAAACACAGTCAATTTTGCAAATGACGAAGTCACTGCTCTTGAAGCTGGTCTTTACGAAGTAGACATTACCAATGACAGAACCAATTGTACTGTGAATGCGACCATAGAGCTTGATGATATTGGTGCAAATCCGGTAGTTCAGCTGGTAACAAAAAATCCTGATGAGTACTGTGCTACTGTTACTCCGAATGAAGGAGATGGTGACCTTACCATCAAAGTAGTGCATGAAGGTAATGACCCTGCCAACCCATTAGATTATGCAATTACCTGGTATCGAGGTACAGGTACTGGTACAACATTGGCTTCGGCGATGGGATCAGCTTCTGTGAGCGCAGATGGTACTACCTTAACTGGTTTGAGTACTGGAACATATACGGTCACCGTTTCTAAGAATGGTACTCCAAACGATGGATGTCTTACACAACAAACATTTACCATCAACCGGGATGCACCAGTATATTCATTACCTGAGTCAGCCATGACTATTCAGGACAATGAAAACTGTCTAAATCCTAATGGTACCATCACTATTAATGGGGTACATATCGATGGTGTGTTTGAAGATTTCTCTACTACAGGAGATACTTATACCATCGTTTGGACAGGTCTGCCAGGTACGGCGGTATTGAATACAGTCAATTTTGCCGATGATGAAGTCACTGTTCTCGAGGCTGGACTTTATGAATTGGATATTACCAATGACAGAACTGGTTGTACAGTAAATGCTACGATAGAGCTGGATGATATCGGAACTACACCGGTAGTTCAGCTACTCTCAAAAAATCCCGATGAATACTGTGCTACCCTTGTTCCTAATGAGGGAGATGGCGACCTCGCCATCAAAGTGGTACATGAGGGAAATAACCCAGCCAATCCTGCAGATTATGTGATTACATGGTATCGAGGAACAGGTACGGGTACCACACTGCTCTCTGCAATGGGAACTGCATCTATCAGTGCTGATGGTACAACCCTAACCGGTTTAAGTACTGGAAACTATACAGTCACAGTTTCTAAAAATGGAACTCCTAATGATGGCTGTTTGGTTCAACAGACCTTTACCATCAATAGGGATCCACAAACATATTCGTTGCCTTCGGCGGCCATCACAAAAACAAACAACTTCAACTGCAGTACGCCAAATGGTACCATTACCATAGATGGGGTATTTATCGACGGAGTTTTTGATGATTTCTCGGCAACAGCTGATACCTATACGCTAAACTGGACTGGCTTGCCAGGAGGTGCTGTGTTGAATACCGTCAATTTTGCTGATGATCAGGTAACCACAATTCCTGGTGGCACTTATACAGTGGATGTAACCAATGAAAGGACAAATTGTACTGTAACTGCCAACATCACTATTAACGATGTAACCTCTAATCCAGTGGTTCAGCTGCTAGCTAAGACTCCGGATGAGTATTGTACCACAGTTACTCCTAATGAGGGTGACGGAACATTAAACATCAAACTGGTACATGAAGGAAATAATCCTGCGGACTCTACCCTGTACAACATTGAGTGGTTCCGTGGAACAGGCACAGGCACTTCATTATCCGGTGGTGCTTTAGGATCTGCTACAATTAGCCCGAATGGTACAGGGTTGACTGGCCTTAGCACTGGCACTTATACAGTAAGAGTGACTGACGCTAACACGCCTAACCTGGGATGTGTGACTATTCAGACTTTCACCATCAACAGGGATGCTCCAACTTATTCATTGCCACTATCGGTCATGTCTATTCAGGACAACCTGAACTGTGATAACCCGAATGGATCCATCACAATAAATGGGGTAAATATTGATGGAGTATTCGAAGACTTTGGAACAACCGGTGATACCTATACCATAAATTGGACCGGTCTACCAGGTACTGCAGTGCTCAATACTGTCAACTTTGCTAATGATCAGGTGACTGGCATTGAAGGCGGTACTTATACCGTTGATGTAGAAAATGACAGGACAGGATGTACTGTTTCCGCGGACATTGTTATTGACGATGTTACTTCAAATCCTCTGGTACAGCTGGTAATTAAGCAGCCAGATGAATATTGCGACAACACAGGATTCCAGGGTAATGGTAGTCTGCAAATGCGCATTGTTCATGAAGGAAACAATCCTGCGACTCCAACAGATTATGACATTACCTGGTACAGGGGCTCTTCAGCAACTGGTGGAAATGAACTATTCATTCCTGCCAACCAGGGATCAGCCATGACTGCTGGCAGTGGCACTCAACTATCTGGTCTTTCAACAGATACGTACACAGTAACTGTAATGAAAAACAGTACTCCAAATGATCAGTGTTTGACCACGACAACGTTCTCGATCAATAAGGACATCCCTCCTTTTACTATTCAGACGTCGTCTCTGTCTATTGCAGACAATACAAACTGTACCAATCCGAATGGAAGTATACAGATCACCAATGTGGTGTTGGATGGTGTAGTTCAGGATTTGGCCACTTTTGGAGCAGACTATGCCTTCACCTGGCCTGATGGTTATAATGGAGGAACACCTGGTTCTATAAACTCACCCAATGATATTGCTACCGGCTTACCAGCGGGTGACTACAAAATCATTGGTGAAAACGTGGTAACAGGATGTTCTACAGATACCATCATTGTTACGATCATCGATGATCAGGTAGATCCACTGCTAACATTCAATGTAGATCAGGTGAACACAAATTGCGGACCTACTAAAAATGGTCAGTTGACTGTGACAGCCACCACCGCTGATAGTAATCCTAATACTGGTGTAGGTAGATACTCTTTCATCTGGTATGATGGAGAAGGTACCGCTATCCCTACTTCATATGTTCAATCAGATGGCGTGGGTGCCAATGATAATCAAAGCACTTTGTTGGCGCTCGACTCAGGATACTATACCGTTGAGGTCTTTGACAACATCAATGAATGTACCACCATAGGTACCTATGCTGTGAGTGAAACACTTGTTACTCCTAAGGTTTTGTTGAATGAAATCGTTGTAAGAGCAGACAGCACATGTGATGTTGGGTCAAGTGGAACCATCATCGTGGCTGACACGAGCTTCTCAGTGGGCGTATTGGATGACTATGATGTACAAATCCGATCCAATACACCTGGTGGAACCATTGTTGCGCAAAGTACTGCCGGTAGTGGTAACACTGACCTCACTATCAGTTCACTGGATCCGGGTGTGTTCTACGTGACAGCTACAAGAGCAAGCACTGAGTGTGCGGCTGCACCGGTCAAGATCAACATTTTGGATGAAAGATTCCTTCCTGAGTTGACATTAGACTCTCTGATAGCCAATATTAACTGTGGCGGAGGGGCAGCAAATGGACAGTTGATGATCACCGCGGATGGTTACGACCATACCAATCCTGATTATACATTCCAATGGTACATTGGACAAGTAGTGGGTGTGGTGGTTCCTGCCGGTAACGGTGGTACTACAGCGAATCCATATGGATTGTCTGAAGGCTTCTACACTGTAGAGGTAACAAACACCAATACAGGTTGTGTGAGAACCCAGGTATTTGAATTGCCAAGCATCCAGGTCCTACCAACGTTCACTTCTTACGAAGTAAACAACAACACAGCATGTGTGGACAATGGATCGATTGTATTGCTTGAGGGACAATATGGATCAACGCTGATTGATTCAATGGCTATGGCAACCAATTATACTGTTGGTTGGTATAGCGATCCGGGTCTGACCACTTCTATAGTAGATCCTGTGCTGGCGACACCACTGGAGCTGGAGCAGTTGGGCAATGGTACCTATTACGTCACGCTGACAAACGATACCACCAATTGTACGTCAGAGCCACTGGAGCTGGTGATCATAGACAATATCCTGTATCCAAGTTTGAATGGTCTGCAGATAGCAGCTGATTCAACCTGTAACATGACGGGAACACCAACAGGTGCACTAAGAGTGATAGCTGACAATCAGAATAACCCTGGTAGCAACTACACTTTCACCTGGTATGCTGCAAGCGATCTGGTCACCCCTATCTCCAACAATGATACATTGAGTGGACAGTTTGCAGGAGACTATGTGGTTGAGGTTACCAATACATCTATTGGATGTACAAGCACCGAAACATTTACCATCCAGTCAAGACCAGTAAACATCGTGATAAATGATGTGTCGACTACGGCTCCTACCTCTTGTATGCCGCCAAATGGTGTGATTGAGGTAACTGATATCTCCTATGGTATGCTTTCTGACTATACCTTCGAATTCAGAGATGAGTTCAACAATGTAGTTCAGTCAGGTGCAGATTCTATCTTCAGCGCTGCTGAGGCTGGTAAATACCTGATCTATGCGACACACAACAGGTTACAGTGTACTAATCCACTTGTGTATAGTGTAGTAGTGAATGATGGTAACATTATCTATCCTGACATTGATCTGGTATCATTTGAAAACCAAACCAATTGTGATCCTGCAAATCCAAATGGTGAGATCACAGCTTCTGCTGACGGTTCTACTGACAACGTGATGTACACCTTTGAATGGAGAGACGCCTCTAATACAGTCGTTGAACCAAACAATGCAACGGTAACAAACATACCTGCTGGAACTTATACAGTGAACGTGACTGATAACACCACCGGCTGTATGTCCAGTGCTTCGTTCGATATCATTGATGATTACCCTGATCCTATCAGACTTGTGATCTCCACTTCACCAAATACCAATTGTGTGAATCCTAATGGAGAAGTAAGTGCTACGATCAGGAACCTTGCCGCGTTGGGTAAACCCATCACAGATTACCAGTTCTACTGGTTCAACGGAGATCAGACCTCAGGAGTGCCGGATATTGCAAACCCTGACTACTTTGGTACATTGATTACTGATTTGCCTGATGGAGACTACACAGTGTACGTGGTAGATGCTGCAGATGCATTCTGTACATCAGATCCTACCCTGGTCACAATCCAGGACAGAACACTCCCTCCTCCATTCCAGATAGAGATTCAAAATCATGTTACAATCTGTTATGATTCTCTACCTGATGGAAGAGCCAGGATCAACCCTAACAGTCTTGAGACCAACAGAGAGCTTTTCGAATTTACCTACGAGTGGTATAATGGTACTGCTGCTGATACAGCTGGTCAAACACCTTTTGTAACAGGAATCAGGGCAGATTCACTGGATATCGGAACCTACTCAGTATTGTCTACTGATCTGCGAACAGGTTGTGAAAATCTTGTAACATTCGATATTATTGATGATACGGATGCTGTTCCTGCTCCTGACGTGAATGTGGTATCCAATCGTGACAACTGCTTATTCGCAAATGGGCATGCGGTCGCTACGATCAGTGGTTCCATCACTGGCTATAGATTCGAATGGTTCTTTGCCACAGGTGATACTACTACCGTACAGTTTACCGGTCACGAGATATTCACACTGGATTCAGTGGACTACAAAGTGAGAGCAACTCGAATAGCTACCGGGTGTATTTCACCACGTACTCCTGTGGAGATTATCAATGCAATTGAAAATCCGGTATTTGAAATTGCCACGACTACTTCACTTTGTTTGAGAACAGAAGATGGTGCTTTCAACCAGTTTACCGGTACAGCTGAAGTCATGTTCTCTCAATTTGGCGTGATCAAGCAGATCGACTGGATCGCTCCTGATGGAACAATCTTCTCAAATGACATCAAGCTGGTGAATGCACAGCCAGGTAGATGGGAAGTCAGGTTCGTATTGGACAATGATTGCGAGTACTTTGGTACATTCGGAATAGAGACTGCATTGAAGATTTACAATGGTGTATCAGCCAATGCTGATGGACTCAACGACTACTTCTTCATCGACTGTATAGACTATTTCCCTAATAACAACGTTCAGATCTTTAACAGGGACGGAACAAAAGTGTGGGAATCTGATAGTTACGACAACAATGAGATCAGATTCGACGGATATAGTAACGTTGGAAGAGGTGGTCTGCAACTTCCTGCTGGTACCTATTTCTACATCATTGAAAAAGGACCGCAGGACTGGGGAACTGAGGACGAATTGGTAGACAATACAATAAGGCCTCGAATTCAGGGTTATTTAGAGTTAGTTCGTTAAATTAGCAACGTATGAAGGTGTTAAGGTATAGTTTAGTGTTATGCTTGTTGGCGTGCTGCATGGTGACCCATGCCCAGCAGCGAACACTAACCTCTACCTACCCCTTTAATGGACTGCTGCTCAATCCAGCCTACGCAGGAAGCTTAAACATACTTTCTGTGATTGCTGTGCATCGTAAGCAATGGCTAAACATCGATGGAGCACCCAATCACCAGGCACTCACAGCTCATTCTTCTTTCTATTCCAATCGGGTGGGGATAGGATTGTCTGCTTTCAGAGATGAAATTGGCGCTACGGAGACCTTTTCACTCTATGGTCAGTATGCATACAAGATCAAAACCCCCATTGGTATACTTGCGATGGGGTTGCAGGGAGGAATGGACAGACGAGAAACGGACTTCTCGAAACTTACCATCTTTGATCAGAATGACCCATTATTGACAGGTGCCAATAACCGGTTAACACCCAATTTTGGAACTGGATTGTACCTGGCCAATCCAAATATGTATGCAGGAATATCTGTTCCCTACATCCTTGAAAACAAAACCTATACTATTGATGAAGCTGTAGAACAATTCAATGCCAGACAATCAAGATATTACTACATCACCGGCGGGGTGATCTTTCATGCTTCGAGCCTGGTGAAATTGGCTCCTTCATTACTAATAAGGGTTCAGGAGCAAAACAGGCTTTCTTATGAGTTCACTGGTAACGTCATCTTTGACAATATCGCCTATGTAGGATTAAGCATACGAAACTCAAAGGAAGTAGTCTTTATTGGTCAACTGGTATTGAATGAGAACCTTCGGGCTGGCTACGCTTACGATGCTTCTACCAATGACCTGAGGCAAAACACTACAGGATCCCACGAGATCCTTGTGAATTACAGGGTAAAACTGAGAAACTACAAGAAAGACCCTCAGTGTCCGGTCTATTTTTAGCTTTACCCATTCTATGGGCTGTCCACCTTTATAGTCCACCAGACAATCCCTCAAAGGAATGTAATGTTATTGATCTAGCCAGCAAGCAAGTCCCGGGTGGAGAGATGGAGGAGATATCTATGATTAATATTCTCAAATGATTGACTTCTGCTGCTGATAAGAAAAGAAGACTTACTTCTTCTGCATAATCCAGGTTAAAGTACTTCTCCCGAAAATTGCATTATTTCCCTACAGCCAAAAAACCTGACCGGATTTCAACTAAAACCTGCGCAGGTTTCGATGAAAGTCTGCGCAGACTTTGAACAAAGTCTGCGCGGGTTTTGAACAATATCTGATGGGCTTCTGAAATACATGATATAATCATCGTTTAGAGGCCTTGAGGGCAATTTTTATGTTGAAAGGGTTTTCAGGAAATCTCCAGTGAGGGAAATTGGATTATTCCAAGATAGTAAATTAAGCCTCAGACCATCTTCTTCAAAAAAATTTACCAAAGAAGCGTTTTTTAGGGTTGGTACAAAGTTTTATCAGGGAGGACAACTGGGCGTCCAAGTTATGATTCCCGATTGCCCTCTTCTATCTCTTCCTCTCCGTCCCACTTAACTCAGCCAACAAACTGTTTGTCAATGAAAGCAACAAACTAAACAGCAAGGCCCACCAAAACCCAGCCACTTCAAAACCTGGTACCACCCCGTCGGCCAGCATGATTATCAAGGCATTGATCACAAGTAAAAACAGCCCCAATGTAAATACTGTGAGTGGTATTGTGAGTATAATCAGTAAGGGCTTCACGGTCATATTAAGCAGCGATAAAAGAACAGCTACAATGACTGCGACAAAAAAACTTTCTACATTGACTCCCGGAAGCAGATAAGAAACGATGATGACCGCAATGCTTGAGAGTAAGGTACGAATAAGAAAATTCATAAAAGATCGATTTAATTTACCTGTTTCAAATATACCTTTCTTTGAGCATTTTGAAATGATGCTCCAAATGGCCGGCGATGATACTCATTAATGCAGCAACGGAGCAGGCAGAACCATTAGCATTTCCAATATATTTGACGTGTTCCGCATCCCATGAACAAAACATTTCAATATTTCCCTTTCTTACGAAGTCAAACTCACGTATAAGTGAGTCTTTTGTTCTGGAGTTAAAGTTTGATTCCGCCATATAGAGATCCTGGTCAAAGCCGGGAAGCATCACCTGTTCACCTTTTGCAATACAAAGAGCTCGATAAGCCATGACTCGTTCGGTATCAATGATGTGACCGATAACCTGTGCCCTCGTCCATTTTCCGGGTGCATAGGCAAATCTGAGATCTCGTTGCTCTAGTGTGCGGAGGTAATCTCTAAATCGCCTATGCTGAGCAATGATATATCCGATCACATCTTCTTCAGAAATGAGTGAAATATATCCTGCATAAAAAGGATTGTACTCACCTTTGGCCGCGCGATTTACCTTTACCCAATCATTTGAACCACCCTGCATATTTGATATAGTTATTGGCTATTCGAGATTGCATTTCCCTGTTCTCCGGTCCCACGGTCTTCACTTTTTTGGCTGGAACTCCCGCGTAAATGGTATTGGCTTCCACGATCGTATTTTGCAAAACCACCGCACCGGCAGCAACAATGGCCCCCTCCTCTACCACCGCATTGTCCATTACGATGGCTCCCATACCTATAAGCACTCCATCCTTTAGGGTACAACCATGTACGATGGCATTGTGACCAATTGATACATCGTTTCCGATATTGGTTGGTGCTTTTTCGAAAGTGCCATGAATGGTTGCATTGTCCTGGATATTGGTTTTATTTCCAATCCTGATGTAGTGCACATCGCCTCGCACTACAGCATTAAACCAGACGGTACATTGATCGCCCATCTCTACCTCTCCTACGATGGTTGCGTTTTCAGCGAACCAACAATCTTCTCCGAATTTCGGAGCAATACCTCTAACAGGTTTTATTAGTGCCATGAAAAAATATAGGTTTGCCTAACAAGTAGTTTTACCCGGATTATGCATTAGGATTTCTTCATGAGGGGCTAAAGTACTAGGAAATCAAGTACTTACGTGAGGAGGCCGCATCGGCGGACCGATAGCACCGCTATGGTGACGAGCGAATATCATGTTAAGTGCTTGATTTTGAAGTAATTTAGCTACGTAATAGAAAGTCTAATGCATATTTCGGGTTTAATTCTTCGTTAAGGTAATGTTTTTGAATAATCTTTCGAATATCAAAATGATCAAAACAAATATTTTCATTCTCTCACTTATCATTCTGATTGTTAGTTGCACACAAAAACCCAATGGAACAGAATCAGTGGTTGGTGAACCTCTGACAAACACTGAAGATATTAGCAATGGAACTACATACCAAATAGATCCATCCAGCTCTGTAGTGACCTGGATAGGCAGCAGACCGGTGAAACAACACAATGGTACGATAGGCATTAAAGAAGGTCATCTGGTTGCTGAAGAATCAGATATTCTGGGGGGAAAAATAATCATCGACCTACCCTCCATTGACATTAAAAGCCTTGGGAAAGACACCGAAGATTATGACAAACTAAAAAACCATTTGATGTCTGAAGACTTCTTTTATGTGGATTCTTTTCCTACAGCTCAATTTGAACTGATTGCCCTGGTACCCTATGACTCGATGATAGAAGTGGTAAATAAGGACGAGTACCCATCAGAAAACACCCCCGCACTGCTAAGTGAATTTATGGTCAAAGAACCAACACATTCAGCCACGGGAAATCTGACCATACGAGGTATTACCAAAAGCATAACTTTCCCGGCGGCAGTATTCTTCAGAAACAACAAAATCTTCGCTGAAGCCAAATTCAATATCGATCGCACAGAATGGAATGTAAAATATGATGATGAGTCTTCGGTGTTAGACAAGGCCAAAGATAAATTTATCTACAACACCGTAAATGTTGGTTTTAGCTTACAAGCCATAAAGGAGGATTAGGTCGTATATTTTTTTCAAAATCCTTCTACCTAATTATACTGACAAAATGTCATTCCTTTTTTGAATCCTGTTATCTTTGCGTCGAATATGGAGCTGATAGAAGACATTGGAATTTTAGATAATACGAAGAAAGAAGAACACTGCGAGGTCAGGATCTCTAAGGAGGGAAATGCTGCTTCGGCCAAGAAGCTTTATATAGAAAGCTATGGCTGTCAGATGAACTTCTCTGATAGTGAGATTGTAACGTCTATCCTGCAAAAGGAAGGATACGATACTACCAGCTCTTTTGAGGCAGCAGATGTCATTTTATTGAACACCTGCTCTATCCGTGACAAGGCTGAGCAAACAGTGAGAAAGCGGTTAACCCAATTTAACCAGATCAAAAAAGATCGTCCTGAAATCACTGTTGGGGTATTGGGATGTATGGCTGAACGGCTTAAATCCAAACTTCTGGAGGAAGAAAAGATTGTTGATTTGGTTGCAGGGCCTGATGCCTATAGAGATCTTCCCAACCTTGTCAGAAAAGCCGAAGATGGTGACCGGGGGGTCAATACTTTTCTTTCGAGGGAAGAAACTTATGCAGACATCTCTCCTGTGCGATTAAATTCAAATGGAGTCACAGCATTCATCTCTATTATGCGAGGGTGCGACAACATGTGCTCTTTTTGTGTGGTCCCCTTTACCCGTGGCCGGGAGCGAAGCCGTGATCCACATTCCATCGTTGCTGAGGCACAGGAACTTTTCAACAATGGATACAGAGAGGTGACCTTACTTGGTCAGAATGTAGATTCCTACAAGTGGTCTCCGGAAGAAAACAACAAAGCCCGACTTGAGAAAAAAGAAGGTGCAGACAAAATTGTAAATTTTGCCAATCTGCTGGAGTTGGTAGCTAAAGTGCACCCGGACCTTAGGGTCAGGTTTTCCACTTCACACCCAAAAGACATCACTGATGAAGTGCTTTATACGATGAAGCGCTATGAAAACATCTGCAACTATATCCATCTGCCGGCACAAAGTGGTAACTCCAGGGTGCTGGAGCTGATGAACCGCACCTACGACAGAGAATGGTATATCAATCGAGTGGATGCTATCAGGGATATTCTAGGCGAAGAATGTGGCATCAGCTCAGACATGATTGCTGGTTTCTGTTCAGAGACAGACGAGGAGCATCAGGACACTATTTCTTTGATGGATTATGTCCGATATGACTTCTCATACATGTTTTATTATTCTGAGCGTCCGGGCACGCTGGCAGCAAAGAAATATAAGGATGATATATCTCTGGAAGTAAAAAAGAAAAGGCTTCAGGAGATCATTTCCAAACAACAGGAAATATCCCACGCCCGCAATCGGCAGGATATTGGAAAGACATTCAAGGTTTTGATAGAAGGGCCAAGCAAAAAATCAGCGACACAACTACAAGGCAGAAACTCAGCCAACAAAGTCATTGTTTTTGATGACAACAATTTCAAAAAAGGACAATACGTAGAGGTGAAAGTGAAGGAGTGTACTGCTGCTACACTCATCGGGGAGGTCGTTTAAGCATGAATTATCATATAGACTCAGAAATACAGTCAGTCAAACAGCGTTTTGAGATCATTGGAAGCTCTCCTCAACTCAACAATGCAATCAGGGTAGCTATACAGGTGGCCCCAACCGACATGAGTGTGCTCATATCAGGGGAAAGTGGAGCTGGGAAAGAATCATTTTCCAAGATCATCCATAGCCTGTCTCACCGAAAGCATGGCCAGTTTATTGCTATCAACTGCGGAGCCATACCAGAAGGAACGATTGATTCAGAGCTTTTTGGACACGAAAAAGGAGCATTTACCGGTGCTCATGAGGCGAGAAAAGGATATTTTGAAGTAACTGATGGAGGTACAATTTTCCTGGATGAAATCGGAGAAATGCCGGTGAGCACCCAGGCAAGATTACTGAGAGTACTCGAAAACGGCGAGTTTATTAAGGTGGGATCATCAAAAGTGATCAAGACCGATGTGCGGGTGATCGCCGCCACCAATGTGGACCTGAGTGAGGGTGTGAAAACCGGGAAATTCCGAGAAGACCTGTTCTATCGTTTGAATACGGTGCCCATTAAGGTTCCTGCGCTTCGTGAGCGTGGTGACGACGTATTACTACTTTTCAGGAAATTTGCTGTTGACTTTTCAGATACCTACCACATCAAACCACTGACACTCAACGATGAGGCAAAAGCACTGATAAAGAGTTTTCGATTCCCGGGAAACATCCGGCAGTTGAAAAACCTCGTGGAGCAGATGAGTGTATTGGAAATGGAACGCGAGGTGAGTAGGGAGAAATTGGCAAAATACCTGCCACGCACAGAATCGAACCTTCCTGCACTTCTTGAGAAATCAAAAAACAGCGATAACTTCTCCGAGCGGGACATTCTTTATAAAATCTTGTTTGAGATGCGACAGGATGTAACTGAAATGAAAAAACTCATTCATGACATCCTGAAAGATGATCGGTCACGTACTGAAATTTTATCCCGTCATGAGCGTTTATTTGATGACCTGGGTTCTTTGCCTGCCAAGAGTGAGCAAGAGTTCACTGATGAAAACTATGAGCCGTTGGTGATCAATCCTGTGGAAAACGACTCAGGTACCGACGAGGAAATAGAAGACATTACCCATGAAACCGAAGATGATTCATTGTCCCTGGAAAAGAAGGAAAAAGAAATGATCATTATGGCACTGAAAAAGAATAACAACAAGAGAAAGTATGCCGCACAGGATCTGGGCATTTCTGAAAGGACACTATACCGAAAAATCAAGCAGTATGAGATTGATAGTGAGTAGCATAGCGTTAGTCATCGCCCTTATCCCTAGTGGTTGTGGTATTTATTCGTTTTCAGGAGCCTCTATCTCTTCGGACATAAAAACCATTTCCATCCTCAACTTTCCCAATGAAGCTACACTGGGTCCATCCACGATGAGTGTGACCTTCACTGAGAAGATCAAAGACTATTATCAGCAAAATACCAACCTTAGTATTGTTGATGATAATGGTGACCTCCAGATAGAAGGCTACATAGCAGATTACAGAGTAACACCTGTAGCTGCCTCTGCATCTCAAAATCAAAATCAGGGAGATTTTGCCAGCCTCACAAGAGTTACCATTGAGGTGTTTGCCAGTTATGTAAATACCCGGGATGACGAGTTTGATTTTGAAAGAACATTTTCATTTTTTGTGGATTTTGATCAAAACAGGACCGATTTATCTTCCAATGAACAGCAATTTGTAGAGGAAATCTTTGATCAAATTATTTTTGATATCTTTAATGCTTCGGTAGCGAATTGGTAATTTTTTTTAATTTAGATACTTCACTCAAGCGAAAAAACTTTGAATAAGCAGAAATTCATTGAGTTACTTAATAATCCTGGTGCCCTAAAGGAGATAAACCTGCAGGAGTTAGATGAAATAGTGTCAGAGAACCCATATTTCCAGGCTGCGCGGGTATTGGAGGCCAAAGGCCATCGACGATCTAAATCAAAGGTAGCCGGTCGTAAGACAGCTTCAGCAGCCATCTATTCCACCAATAGAGTCCTACTCAAGCAATTCCTGGCAAGTGATGGAGTGAAAGTAGAGAAGCCTGTTGCAGCGAAACCTACTCCTATAGAGGAAAAACAAAGGCCTACCATAAGGCCAGCTGAAAAACCAGTAAGTCAGGTGCCCTCGCCTACACCGTCATCTTCGGCCTCACCTGGTCCAGTACCTTCTCAGGTCGAAGATGCGTCCGGATCATCTATCGATCAGCTGATCTATAGCCTGCACAAGGACATGGAGGAGCTCGAGAAGTCACGTGCCCGGTACATGGAGGTATCCAGAAAGATCGAGGAAGAAGAGGCCGTGGAAAAAGCGGTAAAAAAAGTCACAAAAAAGACTGAAGCTGCAAGCTCTAAACCCAAGGAAGAAAAAAAGCAGCCAGTAGCCAAATCCGCTGAAACGACAGATAAAGCTGACACGTCTTCCAAAACTAAAGCCCCTCAAAAAGCTTCATCCACTAAAAAGACGTCTGCTTCAAAGCCTAAAGCAGCCAGTGAAAAGAAGTCAACCACAGCAAAAAAACCAACTACAACAAAGACTGCATCCAAGTCTTCGAAGGCAAAGTCAGGCGCTACCAAATCGACACCAGCCAAAAAGACCACCAAGGCTGGCTCGAGAAAAGCCACGCCTAAAACCACTGCGAAGAAAAGCACCTCAAGGGCTTCAAAATCATCAAAAACAACAAAATCAAGCAAGAAAGACGACCATGACGGGGTCAACCAAAATGAGTTGATTGACCAGTTTATCAAGAGCAATCCCTCGTTTAAACCGGCACCAGATACCGGTGAACAGGGCGATTTATCGGTAGAAAGCTCGGAGTTACCAGATGATATCGGTACTGAGTACCTGGCTGAAATTTTCCTCAATCAGGGAAAAAAAGATAAGGCAATTAAAATATACAATTCACTGATGTTGAGATTCCCTGAAAAAAAAGCTTACTTTGCGGGCAGAATTAAAAAAATCAAGTAGGGATGTACGCGTTAATTGTTGGAATCATCATTTTAGTTGCTCTGTTGCTGGTACTGGTTGTATTGGCTCAAAATCCAAAGGGAGGAGGACTATCCAGTCAATTTGGTGGAGGGGGAACCTCTCAGATCATGGGTGTAAAGAAAACAGGAGACTTGCTCGAGCGACTTACCTGGGGTTTTGCAATAGCTCTACTTGTGCTTACGCTGTCAACAAATTTTTTCCTGACAGATGCTCAAAATACAGGTGGACCTACCAGTCCTAACCTGGAGAACGCCAGAGATCAGTCAGCATTACCTCCCCCATCCTTTCAGCCTACTGATGGATCAGGTGAAACACTGGAAGGGCTAGAAGACCTCAATGGCGGGGACCTTGAGGAGCTTCAGATTGAAGAGTCTACTGATTCAGCTCAATAAACAATAACATCTAAGCTGCCACAGATAAGTGCCGCACCAACAGCCTTTTGGCGATGGGAAGTACAGTTTGTGAAACAGGAAAGCTCAGCTTGCTTACCACCAGGTAAGTAGCGGGATTAGGCAAATAAGTATACTTCTTTACCAGGTCTAGCTTGATACTTTCAAAGGTCCTTGAGATTGAATGCATCTCCTGGCCGAGGTATTCGGTGCTGATAGCCCTAAAGCTCTCATCGGCCTTTTCAAACATTTTGAGCTGATATCTGAAAATTTTGACGTCGCTGGCAGCGTCCTGATTTAAAAGGAGATACCCTTCTTCTTTATAGATTGGAATTAAGCCAATGGGACTCAACTCAAGGTTTTCCTCTACAAATTCATAAAGTTCTTTTCCTTCCTTGATTCGCTGCTCCATCTTAGGGATGGCAAAAGAGATGATATCTTCTATTTCACCCATCACCTCTCCATCATACACCAGTTTTTTATAGCTGAATTTCAACTTACGGAAATCTGCCTTAGTGATAGATTTGGGGAAAGACTCGTAGATAAGTTCTTTATTAGATTTTACCTGTAGCAGGTTTTTATAGTGGAAAACCAGGTCTGAGAGAAAGGGATAAAGCTCCGTCTGATCAAACTTCTCCCTGATGGTTTTCAGATAAGCCAAAAGAATGTATTTCTTAAATTCATAATCGATGATTCCATCGGTCAACCAATCATGTTTTAACTCATTCATATCCGTGTATAATTAAATCAAATCTTAAAATAATCATCATTTCTGAAAATGGCAAACTGACAGATGTGTCAGGCTCAAAAAAGACATACTGATATTTTGTCAGGCTTTCCTGTCAAAAACACCTAAAAATGGCCCATTTTCAGGACTGGCATACAAAGTGTTATAGTGTCCTCCGTTGAACATTTCAAGTTTAGAAAAAGAACTTAACCAAATAAACGATTAAACACATGTCAAAACTAAATTTCAAACCACTGGCCGACAGGGTTCTTGTTGAGCCGGCTGCAGCTGAAGAGAAAACTGCCTCAGGAATTATCATTCCTGACACAGCGAAAGAGAAACCTCAAAAAGGTGCAATTGTAGCTGTTGGTACTGGTAAGAAAGACGAACCACTTAACGTAAAAGTTGGTGACCAGGTACTTTATGGAAAATATTCAGGTACAGAGATCACAATTGATGGTACTGAATACCTGATCATGAAGGAAGCTGACATTTACGGAATTATTTAAAAACCCATAATTAAAAATTAATAGAGAAATGGCTAAAGATATATTTTTTGATACCGACGCAAGAGATAGCCTGAAGAAAGGTGTTGACATACTTGCCGACGCAGTAAAGGTTACCTTAGGACCTAAAGGAAGAAACGTAATATTAGACAAGAAATTTGGCGCTCCATCTGTAACTAAGGATGGTGTTTCAGTAGCGAAAGAAATCGAGCTGAAAGAACCTATCGAAAACATGGGTGCTCAGCTGGTAAAAGAAGTAGCTTCTAAAACTGCTGACGACGCGGGAGACGGAACTACTACTGCTACCGTGCTTACACAATCTATTTTCAGTCACGGTATTAAAAACGTTGCTGCTGGTGCCAATCCAATGGACCTGAAAAGAGGAATAGACAAGGCAGTAGCTGCCATCGTTGACAACCTTAGAAAACAATCTAAAACCATCAATACATCTGAAGAGATTTCTCAGGTAGCTGCAGTTTCTGCAAACAACGATCCTGAGATCGGTAAGATGATTGCTGATGCAATGGACAAAGTTGGTAAAGACGGTGTAATCACTGTAGAAGAAGCAAAAGGTACTGAAACAGAAGTAAAAACTGTAGAAGGTATGCAGTTTGACAGAGGTTACCTTTCTCCTTACTTTGTGACCAATACTGAGAAGATGGAAGCTGAGTTGGAAAACCCGTACATCCTGATCTACGATAAGAAGATCTCCAACATGAAGGAGCTCCTTCCTGTACTTGAAGCAACAGCTCAGACTGGAAAGCCTCTATTGATCATCGCTGAAGATGTAGAAGGCGAAGCTTTAGCTACATTGGTAGTAAACAAAATCAGAGGTTCTTTGAAAATTGCTGCTGTTAAAGCTCCTGGCTTTGGTGACAGAAGAAAAGCAATGTTGGAAGACATCGCTGTATTGACAGGTGGTACTGTGATCTCTGAAGAGAGAGGATACAAACTTGAAAATGCTACGCTTGACTCTCTTGGTTCAGCAGAAAAAATCAACATCGATAAAGACAATACTACTATTGTAAACGGTGCTGGTGACAAAAAAGAGATCGAAGGTCGTGTAAACCAAATCAAGCAACAAATCGAAAACACTACTTCTGACTACGATCGAGAAAAGCTTCAAGAGCGTCTTGCAAAGCTTTCTGGTGGTGTAGCTATCCTTTACATAGGTGCTGCTACTGAAGTAGAAATGAAAGAGAAGAAAGACAGAGTAGATGATGCATTACATGCAACAAGAGCTGCGGTGCAGGAAGGTATCGTTGCCGGTGGTGGTGTAGCATTCATCAGAGCAATGAAAGCTTTGGATAACCTGAAGCTTGAAAACCTTGACCAAAATACTGGTGTAAAGATCATTCATCAGGCGATCCAGTCTCCATTGAGAACTATCGTTGAAAACGCTGGCGGTGAAGCATCGGTTGTTGTAAACGAAGTAATTAACGGCAAAGATGATTACGGTTACAACGCTGCTACTGGCGAATATGTAAATATGTTCAAAGCTGGTATCATCGACCCTACTAAAGTGACCAGGTTGGCTTTGGAAAATGCGGCTTCTATTGCTGCGCTTCTATTGACAACTGAAGCTGTAGTAGCTGATCACCCTGAGCAAGAAGCTCCTGCAATGCCAGGTGGTGGAATGCCAGGCGGTGGAATGGGCGGCATGATGTAATATCATAAAACTCAATATATATCAGTACCCTGGCGATTTTCGTCAGGGTATTTTTTTACCCTCTAACCATTGAAAATGGATGGAAATAAACCCAAACTTCCCCGATATTTTCAATCTAAGATTTAATGAGATTCAGCTAAAATCCCGAAGGGATGAAAGGATTGTGGGAGTCTAATCAGTTTATTTAGGGTCTGCTGAAAAAGTCTCAGTTACATTAGATACGACTGGCTGAAGAGAAGATGTATCTTTATACTTCAATCTGAAGCCAGGAAGTAGATGATGTGACTGAGACTAGCCAAGAAAATATCGTTCACGATATTTTCCACGTGCATGAAATAATGTAATCCTGATCTAAAAACCTTGCACTTGCTTAAAAACAAATGGAAACAATATCGTGACAATTAAAGCTCATATATAGATTTGATATTTCATTGGTGTTTTTCAGCAGACCCTATTTAATCTAACCCTGAAGGGGTGTAATTCCAATCATGTTATTTCTAGAAAAAATAATTTTGATCCTATTATGAATTCAATTTAATTTATTCTCCATGGCCAAAATCATCAAGATCCCTTCAGCGTATGTCATCGACACCAAAGTTGTAGGTGTTTCTCACCTAAATACAGATGGCACCTCCCGCCAATCGATTATCGCTGAAGAAGTGAACGAAGATGATCTGTTGCAACTGGAAGCGGAACCCACCAACATTTACGACCCCAATGCTGTGAAAGTGATAACCCAAAAAGGCCATCAAATCGGATACCTCAGCAAGGAGGTCGCGGAGCAGATCCATCATGCAATCAATAACGAAATTTCCATCCGAACCAAAGTCTCCTGGGTGAGTGAAAGGGAAATCAAAGGCGTCGGCTTGAGGATTGAACTGGTCAATTGATTCTCGTTATCATTTCTAATGGTTTACTTTGAGCCTAACTAAAATCAAGCTCATGGTCAGACCCGTTAAACTACTTTCCCTTTTCATCCTGGTATTCAGCTCGTATGCGGGCCATAGCCAGGGGATCTCATTTTCATACCTCTTCCCCACCAACGGATATCTCTCTGCGCCTGTAAGTCCGTTTTCCTTACGTGGAGTGGGCCTTGACTTTGGATTAGTAGGCCTTGAGACTGGCTTTACCCTTTACACCGTACCTGGCCTCCCTTTAGAAGATCTTCCCTTCGACAGTGAAAAGCCTTTAATTGGCCCTGGTTTTGCAACACTTGTACCTCTTCAGCTTTCACTGGGTGTCAAAACAAAAGCAATGTCCTTTAAGGTGCTTGGAGGCGGGTTTGGGATCTGGAATATCAACCCTCGGATCAACTACGGGAATTTTGACCGGGCCATACGGGATTTTAAAGGCTGGGATGTAGCCAATACAGATTTAAGTATTGAAAACGGACTTGGAGTTGGCTGGATGGCCGGAGTTGGTTTTGAATTTCATGTGAGTCAAAAATTTAGCCTTACCACTGATATTCAATATTTGTCAGGTGGGATCAAATCACCATTGGAAGGAACCATTACCGGAGGATCAGAAGGTGGTTCTATCCAGACAGAACTGGTAGACTACCCGGATGCCCGCACCCTGCTCCAGGGCATTGAGATCTCCCTGGGGGTGAACATGAACTAGAATAGGTCACTACAAAATTCGATTACTAAGGTCTGTTGTCCCTTGGGTCATAGGAAAAGAGATCAAACTCACTTCACATCCCCCATCCACTTTTTGATAGGTCCGGAAAAGACGAGGAACAATACGCCACATCCGGCACCGAAGAGCACTACAGACATAAAAAGATCCGGAATCTGCTCTACATTTGATGGGTCGAACCCTCCTGCAAATAGTCCTGCAATGAGATTACCCAGGGCTGTAGCCACAAACCAGATCCCCATCATCTGACTATAGTACTTACGTGGAGCCAACTTTGTAGTAGCACTCAATCCAACCGGACTCAGTGTGAGTTCTCCTGTAGTATGAAAAAGGTAAGTCACGATCAACCAACCCATGCCAGCCTGACTCCCAAGCACTACAACTTTCGCGGCAAAGTACATCACCAAAAAGCCCAGGGCCATCATGATCAGTCCAAATGCAAACTTGACAGGCGTATGAGGGTTCATTTGTCGGGCTGAAAGACGGATCCATAGTGAGCCAAATACAGGGGCCAATATGATGATAAACAGTGGATTGAAATTTTGTAAAATCCCTGCTGGCAACTCATATCCGAAAATAAACCGATCTGTGTAGTCCCTGGCAAAGAGGTTCAACGTGGAACCTGCCTGCTCAAACCCAGCCCAAAACAAGGCAGCCCCAATAAACAATAGAAATATGACAAATACTTGCTTTCTCTCCGATGTATTGAGCCCCCCGGAAATAAAAATATTGGCAAAATATATGAGTGTAATCACCACAATCAATATTCCTGCACTTTCCGCTATCCCCCGGGCCGTCCCCAGGTCTACCAGGTTGAAATGCTGTAGTAGGAAGACTAGTATGATGGCAAACAGAATTACCAAATAGGTAAACTTATTATTTGAGGCTTTTTTCACCTCTCTGGTATTCACCTGCACCTCTCCTACTCCTTCGAGGGTGCCGATGGTGAGCCGATACTGCACCAGACCCAAAAACATACCAATTGCAGCTGCACCAAATCCCATATGCCAGTCTACCTTTTCTCCCAGGAAGCTCACCACTGTTTGTCCAAGTAATGACCCAATGTTAATTCCCATATAGAAGATGCTAAAACCGGCATCTCTCCTGGCACCTTTATCCTCTTTATACAGATCACCTACTATGGATGAAATGTTTGGCTTGAGCAACCCGGTCCCCATAGCTACGAGAGCCAGTCCTCCAAAAAATATCTGTTCGGATCCAGGAATCGCTAATACCAGGTGACCTAGCATGATCAGAATACCTCCATACCAGATGGCCTTTTGCTGACCAAAAATGTTATCCGCCAGCCATCCCCCAGGCAAACACAACAGATACACTGCCCCGGTATACATTCCATATACAGCAGCAGAGGTTTCGATGTCTAGCCCTAAGCCCTCCTGGGCAGCCGGAGTAGTCATGAATAGGATCAGAATCGCTCTCATTCCATAATAACTAAACCGCTCCCACATCTCAGTAAAAAACAGGGTAGCTAAACCAGGGGGATGTCCAAAAAAGGATCTGTATTGCGCCATAATTGAAGAAAGATATTAAACAAGTATAATGAAAGATCGCTGGAAACCTGATTTGGTAGTAATAAAAATCAGATTTCTCAGTGACGTCTATCAGTTATTTATTAGCATCGCTGTAAGACATTTAACCTTAAATGAAATCAGAAAACCGAACGAGATTACTATGAAAGAATTTGGATTAAAGTCAGAAAAGAGCGGTTTGGAGGGTGCTGGAATAAAGAAGGTAAAAGAGGCTTATTGGAACCTTACTCCTGCGGAACTCATAGAGGATGCAGTACACGATGAGGAGGGCCATCTGACAGATACAGGTGCCCTGATGTGTGATACTGGTAAATTCACAGGTAGGTCGCCTCAGGACAGATTTCTTGTAGAAGATGATATAACGAAAGAAAAGGTTTGGTGGGGTAATATCAATAAACCTATCAGTCCGGAGCATTTCGATCGTATACACCAAAAAATGATCGAATACCTCAGGGACAAAAGGGTCTATGTCAGGGATGCATATGCAGGTGCAGATAAGACGCATAGGCTCAAACTTAGGGTGATCAATACCATGGCCTGGCACAATCTCTTTTGCTACAATATGTTCATTGCGCCACCAGACTATAAACTGCAGGACTTTGTTCCGAATTTCACCATTATCTGTTGTCCGGAGTTTGAAGCCGATCCGGAAACCGATGGAGTGAGGCAAGGAAACTTCGCAATCATTAATTTTAAGAAAAGAATGATCCTTGTAGGGGGCACCTCCTACTCTGGTGAAATGAAAAAGGGAATTTTCACTGTTTTGAATTTCCTGCTACCTACAGAAGACAATGTCTTGCCTATGCATTGCTCAGCAAACACAGGCATTAAAAAGCATGATACAGCCATCTATTTTGGGTTATCGGGTACCGGCAAGACAACACTTTCAGCAGACCCCGGACGTCTGTTGATTGGAGATGATGAGCACGGATGGACAGACAAAAATGTTTTCAACTTCGAAGGAGGTTGTTATGCCAAAGTCATTGATCTAAAAGAGGAGAATGAGCCTGATATCTTCCACGCCATTAAATATGGAGCTATCCTGGAGAATACCCGGTTTATTCCGGGTACCCGGACCGTAGACTACACCAACCAGGAAGTTACGGAAAACACCAGGGTCTCTTATCCCATTGCGCATATGCATAACATTGCCAAACCATCCATTGGAGGAATACCACATAACATATTTTTTCTCACCTGTGATGCTTTTGGGGTGATCCCTCCAATCCAGCGGTTGTCTAAAGGACAGGCCATGTATCATTTCATTTCCGGATATACCTCAAAGGTGGCAGGCACTGAAGCTGGGATTACAGAGCCTGTACCTGCTTTCTCTGCATGCTTTGGAGCCCCTTTTATGCCGCTTCACCCTACAGTGTATGCAGAAATGCTGGGTGATAAAATGAATAAACATCAAGTGAATATTTGGCTTGTGAACACGGGTTGGACGGGCGGACCTTTTGGAGTAGGCACCAGGATAAAACTAAAATACACCCGGGCCATGATCTCTGCCGCATTATCAGGCGTATTGGATAATGTTGGATACCGGAAGCACTCCATTTTTGGTGCAGAGATTCCCATGACCTGTCCAAATGTACCCAATGAGATCCTTAGCCCGCGGGAGACCTGGAAAAACGATCAGGCCTTTTACAAAATGGCCAATGAACTGGCAGAAAGGTTTCAGAAAAACTTTGACAAGTTTCGAGATAATGCAAGTGATGAAATCCTTGCTGGTGAACCGATTAAAAATACAAAGTTTGAAAAGATATCCCGGTAGTTTATTGATGTGACAGTTTGAGTAAAGGGTGGCCGTCAACTTAAGATTTATTTCTTGAAACGGTGTATATTTCTAATCCCGAAGGGATGGCAGGATTATAGAAAATCATTAATATAAGATTAAACTCCGAAGGCCTGCCTGGCCGGTAGGCAGGAGTGACATTATGGCCGGATCATTCTCACAAATTTACATTCATGCTGTCTTTGCAGTAAAAGGAAGAGCAAACTTGTTGAATAAACCTGGCGACATGAAGTGTTTAAATACATTTCAGGGATCATCGAAAACAAAAACCAGAAATCAATCATTGTAAACGGGGTCGCTGATCATGTCCATATCTTTGTTGGCTTGAAGCCCTCTATGGCATTATAGGACTTGATGAGAGATGTTAAAAACAATACTACAAATTTTATCAATGAGAAAAAGTGGCTGCCTGGCAAATTCACTTGGCAAAAGGGATATGGAGCATTTTCATATTCCCATTGCAGCTCAATAACGTCCTATCAATACATTCTCAATCAAGAAGAACATCATAAAAGACAAACCTTCAAAGAAGAATATTTAGCTTTTCTAAATAAATATGAGATTCCATATGAAGAGCGTTTCTTGTTTGAATGGTTATAATGACACCCTTTCAGGGTTTTGATCTATTGCTCAATCTGGCTCTATAATAATTTCATCCTTTCAGGATTCAAATTAAGATATAAAATGAATGAAGATTTTGTGGCTTAGGTTGACGGCTATGGTGCAGCAGGGAGGCTCAGAAGTGGACTACCCTTTTTCTTTATGGAGCCTTATCCATCATTTCTGAATAAAAAAATAAAAGGGTCAAAGCTGCCAGACTTTTTTACCCACCTTAATTTTTATAACATTACAGCCTGAACCCAGGTGATGTTTTATTCGTCGCCTTGAAAGTGAATTAATCAAATGAAAATAGCAATCATCGCCCATGATGGGAAAAAAGCTGAAATGGTGGCTTTCCTTTTGGAGTATAAAAAGTGGCTTGAAAAAGTGGACCTAGTATCAACAGGCACCACGGGATCTCATGTAGAAAAAGCTGGCCTGGAAGTACATAGATATTTGTCTGGTCCCCTGGGAGGTGATGCACAGATAGCCTCTGAGGCTGCAGAAAAAAAGTTGGATCTGGTGATATTTTTCCGGGATCCATTAGACAAGCATCCTCATGAACCAGATGTACAGATGCTAATGCGAATTTGTGACGTTCATAACATCCCTCTTGCTACAAATCCTGCAGCAGCAGGACTGATGATGGATTCCTTACTAAAGAAAATTGATTAAATGAAAAAGCTAAACTGGGGTATCTTAAGTACATCGGCCTTTGCCCAGAGGTCATTCATTCCTGCTGCACAAGAGTCACCGGTAGCAAACGTCTCAGCCATCTCATCCAGAAACTTATCCAATGCACAGGAAGTGGCTAAAAAGATGGGAATACCAAAGGTATATGGCAGTTATGATGAAGTCATCAATGACCCGGATATCCATGTAATATACAATCCATTGCCCAATCATATGCACGTGGAATGGACAGCAAAGGCCATAAAAGCTGGAAAACATGTGCTTTGCGAGAAACCACTTTTTATCAATCCTGAAGAGGCTAAAGGACTCATAGCTCTTAGAGATGAATACAACGTGAAGGTTGGAGAAGCCTTTATGGTGAAGAGTCACCCTCAATGGCAAAAAGCCCGTGAGTTGGTGAAAACCGGTGCCATTGGAACTCCGAGCATGTATATCGGCACATTCAACTATTACAATGACGACCCGAAGAACATCAGAAATATCGAACAATATGGTGGTGGTGCTTTGTGGGACATAGGGTGTTACACAGTGATGACATCACGCTACATATTTGGAGAAAATCCAGTTAAAGTAGTTGCTTCGGTCTTCAAAGACCCCGAATTTAAGACAGACGTTCTTAGTAGTGTCATTTTGGAGTTTCCGGGGGAGAAAAGGGCTCAATTCTCTGTTAGCACAAAAACAGCCAAATACCAACGGGTGCAGGTACTGGGATCAGAGAAAGTGCTGGATATCATGATTCCTTTTAATGCACCGGAAGACAGACCTACCGTGATCAAGGTCAACCCAGGTGATATTCTGTTTGAGAAGGAAGAGAAAATTTTTATTGATACGTGCAATCATTATGTAATGGAGGTTGAGGATTTCACAAGAGCCATTGAAAATGACACGGAAGTGCCCGTCAGCCTGGAAGATGCCTATGATCACAGCATGATCATCAATGCCATTTTTAAGTCTGCTGAGACCAGGCAATGGGTTGATATTTTTCCAGGCTAGCCCACAAGCGCCCCGGCTATAGATGCAGTCATCATAGTGGCAAGTGTCGCGGCCAATAGGGAACGTAGACCTAATTTTGAAATGTTGCTTTGTTGATTAGGGGCCATTCCACCAATACCACCTATCTGAATGGCAATGGAGCTGAAATTAGCAAATCCACACAGTGCGTAAGTAGCTATCACAATTGATTTTTGGCTTAGTGATCCTTCTTGCACAAAGTCTGACAATCCCAGGTAAGCAACAAACTCGTTTACTACTACCTTTTGTCCTAATAAAGAACCAACCTGAAGGGCATCATTCCATTCAACGCCTATGACAAATGCAAAAACCTGAAAAATCTGTCCAAGCAGATATTCCAGGGAAAGACCATCAAAGTTATTATTTGTAGACACAGCAATCCAGGCATTCAACCCAATGACATCACCGACTGCACCAAGTACATAATTTAGCGCTGCAATCAATGCAATAAACGCCAGAAGCATTGCCCCGATATTCAGCGCCAGTTTGAGTCCATCCGCAGCTCCTCTGGCCAGGGCATCAATCAAATTCACTCCCAGGGAATCTGTATTTACCTTAAGGTCACTATTGATAGCGTTTCGGTTGAGTTCGGGTAGCATAACCTTGGACAGCACTACTGCAGCAGGTGCATTCATAATAGATGCACTTAGCAGATAAGCGGCATATTTTTCTCGCTCAACTGGATCATCACCACCCAAAAAGGCCACATAACCAGCCAAAACTCCACCAGCAATAGTTGCCATACCTCCGGTCATCAGACACATCAATTCGGATTGAGTCATCTTTGGGATGAAGGGTCGAACAAGAAGAGGTGCTTCTGTCTGGCCCAGAAAGATATTTCCGGCTGCTGATAATGATTCGGCTCCTGACAACCTCATCGTCCTGGCCATCACCCATGCTATACCTTTTACTATCCATTGTAACACACCCAGGTAGTATAAGCCTGCAGACAGTGTAGAGAAGAAAATGATAGTGGGCAAAACCTGTAATGCAAAGATGAAGCCCATGCTTGTTGTATCCATCAGATCTCCAAAAAGAAAAGTAGCGCCTTCGCCCGAAAAATCCAGAAGCACAACAAACTGTTTGCTGATCCAATTAAATACCAGCTTTACTGCTTCGATTTGAGTGATCAATAACCCAAAAATTATCTGGAGGGCGATACCTGTAATCACTAGTCGGTAATCTATGGCCCGCCGATTGGTCGAGAATAAAAAAGCAATAAAAACTATAAACAACAAGCCCAAAAGGGCACGGAAAATATCCATTTAAGTTGGTTAAGCGGATTCTAAAAATTATTCTAATAGTAATATAATTCAGAATTCCGCTAAAACGGATGACTCAAAGATAATATCAATGAAACTTCATTACATCCACGGGTAAAGACCCTTCAGAGGATGCCCAGTTTGGGTTTGGAACTGGTCCCATTTCAAGCTTCAACACACCTCCAGCAGTCAATTCTTCGTGTGATAACCAGGCCCGGTCAAACTCATTCCCATTCAAAGTAGCAGACTGTATAAAGAAGTTGTTTGCGGAAAAGTTAAAAGCTTGAATAGTGAATTTTTTTCCGCCTTCAAGTGAAATCTCAGCGTGTTCAAAAGCTGGAGTACCCAATATATAATAGGGTGTACCCGGACATACGGGGTAAAACCCCATCATTGAAAAAACCAACCATGCTGACATCTGCCCGGCATCTTCATTGCCACTCAATCCCCCAGGTCCTATACTATATTCATTTTTGATGATATCAGATACTCGCTGCTGGGTTTTCCAGGGATAGCCTGAATATGCATACATATATGCAGTCTGGTGCCCAGGCTCGTTTCCATGCCAATATTCATCCGTTTCGAAAAGTACATCAAGCTTTTGAGTGTAAGCTTCCTTTCCTCCCATCGCCTCTATCAAACCATACACATCATGAGGCACATACCAGGTATATTGATATGGTGTACCCTCAGTAATAAAGGGTGTGCGGGTAGCATTGGGATCAAAGGGTTCATACCATCGGCCATCAGCGTATTTCCCCCTTACAAACCGCGTTTCAGGATCAAATACATGCTGCCAATTGCTGGCCCTGCTGATCAATGATTCATATTCAGGTTTATTTAGACGTTGTGCATATTTTGCCAATACAAAATCATCATAGGCATACTCCAGGGTGCGTGACACCTGTTCCTCTTTGTGAAACGAATGGGGGACTTTTTCCTCCATGGGTATGTAATTGTACTCCAGATATGTATTTAATACCCTTCTCCCTTTTCCAGATACATAGGAATCCTGATCGGAATTATATTCAAAGGCATTTTTTCTCATAAAATTCCAGGCTTTTTCCCGATCAAAACCAGTGATCCCCTTTGCATCCGCATCACAAATCATAGCTATGGCATGATCACCAATCATCGCCGCAGTGTAATTGTTCCAGGACGGAAAAATCGGTAGCCACTTCCCTTGCTCAGCTTTCAATAGCAGAGAATTTACCATGTCAGCTGATTTTTTAGGTTCCACAATCGTCATCAGTGGATGAACCGACCGGTATGAATCCCACATAGAAAAGTCAACATAGTAATCGCTCTCTGATTGATAAATATTGCTGTCTTCTGCAAATCCAACATACTTACCATCCACATCACTAAATACCCTGGGAAGTAGGTAGCTATGGTATAGTGCTGAATAAAAAAGTGTTTTCTGATCCTGATCTCCAGCTACCTTTATTTTGCTTAGTACACTATTCCAGGTATCTCCGGAAGCATTCTTTACCTGATCAAAGTCCCACCCCGGAATCTCAGCCTCCATGTTAGCAATGGCACCCTCCTTCCCGGTGAATGAGGTGCCTACCTTCACCAAAACTTCTTTGCCAGATTCAAAGCTAACAAATGCACCAACCTGAGTTGAGTCACCTTTTACTTCATCACTTGTATCCTGAAGCACACCATCCACCCAGGTCCCGTAACCAGTAAATGGTTGAGAAAAGACCATGGCAAAATATCCGCTGAACCCTGCCTCTTCGCCCCATCCCTGGTAGATACGGTGTACGGGATTATATCCCCAAACCATCTGATTTTCAACGTCTATATGTACAAAACCATATCCCTCATCACTGTTTGGTGTAATGCTTATTTTGGGTGGGCTATCCCCATTAAATGAAAATTTCAAGATCCCACTTCTCGATAAAGCTGCAAGCTCTACATCAATATCATATTTATCTAATGTGACCTGATAGTAGTTTGGTTTGGCTGTCTCACTGGTCTTTTGATAGGCAGAACCCCTAAGGTATGGGTCTGTTTTCACCTCCCCTGCAAATGGCATCAATGTCACACTTCCATAATCTTGTGTACAGGAACCACTCATCCAATGTGTGCCTCTAAACCCGGTAATTACTGAATCTTCGTAATAATAGGGTGGTTTACATTTCAGCTCAGTAGCCTGGGTTTCAGGCGTCCATTGGGTCATCCCATGTGGTACACCAACAGCAGGGTAATTCTGACCACGCAATTCAGACCCACTTACACTATGCTTAATAGCACTTGGTGTCGTAGCTATAGCCGTTCCGATCATCGGGTCAACCAGGTCAATTGGATCTGTATCCGAGAGTTCAGGCGTAGCACATGCAAAAAACAGCAAAATCGGAGCAACCACAGTCCTGTTTGCACTGAATAGGGAAAATCTTGTCATGATAGTTGGTTCTGGTTTGATCAATGGGACGATATCCGGGGATCAATTTCTACGGTTGATCTCATCCCTGATTTTAGCAGCACGCTCATAGTCTTCATTCTTGAGCGAGTCGTCCAGCATTTTGTTGAGCTGGTCTGATGGCAGGTCTTCCAGCTTTTTAGGCTTGTCTTTACTAGGAGGAGCAGCCGGCTCAGATTTCTTCTCTACCGTAGATGAAATCTCTTCCTCGCTCATTTCTATTCCTGCCTCAGTGAGGATGGCTTCATAAGTAAAGATGTCTACATTGAAACGTAACCCAATAGCAATAGCATCTGAAGGCCTGGCGTCGATCTCTATGGTTTTTCCATCGTGAGAGCAAACGATCTTGCTAAAAAAAACACCCTCCTTAAGATCGGAAATAATAATCTCCTTGATATCAAAGTTGAAGTTGTAGGCAAAAGATTTGAAGAGGTCATGTGTCATTGGGCGATTTGGAGCTATCTTTTCTATCTCGATAGCAATCGCCTGCGCCTCGAACATACCAATGATGATTGGCAGCCGCTTGTTACCCCCGGATTCTCCAAGTACCAACGCAAATGACCCTGATTGTGATTGGCTTGAGGACAAGCCCAGTATTTCTAATTTAATTTTATCCGGCATCAGTCTTTTTTAGCTTTTATTGCTTCTGTCAATTTAGGGACAATATCAAACGCATCTCCCACAATTCCAAAGTCTGCAGCTTTGAAAAAAGGCGCTTCCGGGTCTTTATTGATCACCAAAATGTATTTGGATGAGTTCACTCCAGCCAGGTGTTGGATGGCTCCGGAAATTCCCACCGCAATGTATAGAGACGGACTGACTTTTATGCCTGTTTGGCCAACATGTTCGTGATGTGGCCGCCAATTCATGTCTGATACTGGCTTGCTACAGCCGGTGGCCGCGCCTAAAGTCTTCGCAAGGTCTTCCAGGATATTCCATTTTTCAGGCCCACCCATGCCTCTGCCACCAGATACAACAATGTCTGCTTCAGGCAATAGCACCTCACCGGTAGCTTTTTCAGTTTTGGTCACTTTTACCTTAAAGTCCTCCTCATTAAGCGTGGGCTTGAAATCAACTGACTCAGGTGTAGCACCATTCTCCAGAACAGGTACAGTATTCTTCTTGATAGTCAATACTTTCTTATCACCCTTCACAATCGTTTTTGCTACAGCCTTTCCGGTATAAATGCTTCTGTCAACTATGACCTCACCATTTCCCTCAGGCAATCCAGACACATTAGACACTACACTTGCGCCAACTTTAATAGCCACCCTGGCAGAAACAGGATCACCAAGGGATGATTTGGCCAGCACCAGTGTATTGCAACCGTGTTGATTGAAGGCCTCAGCAATAGCAGAGGAATATGCCATGATATTGGGCACTTCCAGCTTTGCTTCTTTAGCTTGAATGAGTTTTTTGGCACCTGCCTTCCCGATTTTTTCTGCTTCTGATCCAGCTACTTCTCCAAAGCAAATGGCAAAAACTTCATCATTCAAAGCTTTGCCATAGCTAACCGCCTCCAGTGATGACTTTTTTACTTCCTTATCGTCTAACTCTACAAAAACCAGTACACTCATCTTAAATTACTTTTGCCTTATTAATCAATTCGTCTACTAATTCCCCAATCTTTTCAACTTCGAATATTTTCACATCTCCTTTGGGAGGAGGCAACTCAAAATTCTTCACAGATGTTCCATCTTCCACTTTTTCCGGTTCCATCACCTCCAAAGGTTTAGTCCTGGAAGCCATAATTCCCCTCATATTGGGGATCTTCCATTCTGCTATGGGCTCCTGGCAACCTGCTACAAATGGCAGCGCTACCTCTAGAAACTCTTTACCTCCTTCAATCTCCCGGGTCATCTTTGCCTGACCGTTTTCAATGTCGAGACTCATCACCGGGGAAACAGATGGTAAAGACAGCATCTCCCCCACTAAGCTATGAACAATTCCACCATTAAAATCAATGCTTTCCCTGCCCATCATGATCAAATCATAATCACCGGACCCCGCTATCTTAGCAATTTGTGAGGCAACGAAAAAAGCATCTGAGGGAAAGGCATTTACGCGGATGGCATCGTCAGCACCGATAGCCAGTGCCTTGCGTAAAGTGGGTTCTGTTTCTGCTTCTCCCACATTTAGGGCTGTGACTGAGCCACCATGCTGCTCCTTAAGTTCCACAGCCCTTGCCAGTGCATAATCATCATAAGGCCCAATAATAAATTGGACTCCATTTTTGTCAAATTTTGTATTGTTGTCAGTAAATGAAATCTTTGATGTAGTATCCGGAACATGTGTAATACAAACAAGTATTTTCATAGCTTTTACTTAAAAATAGCCGAATTAATTTTCAATTACGCTTTGTTTCGAAGTTAGCGAAAAAAATAAGATATGGGGAGCGAGCAACGCATTAAACAGCTGGAATTGTTTTATCAGGAAGATCCCAATGATCCATTTGTCATATATGCATTGGCCATCGAACACCTTGATAATAATAAGTCTAAATCGAGGGAATTGTTTGACTTGCTGCTGAAGCAACATCCAAATTATATCGGGACTTACTACCACGCTGCAGCCTTATATACAGAACTGGGAGAAAACGAAAAAGCAGAGGAGATTTATAAAGATGGAATCTCAAAAGCAGAAGACCTAAAAGACCACCACGCATTGAAAGAGCTCAAATCAGCCTACCTGAATTTCCAGTTTGAAAACGACTAGAGCAAATAATTAAGCTGCTTTAAACCTATGAAGTAATGAGCACTACTTTCCCATAGTGGTCTTTGTCAACAAATCGCCTAAATGCATCTTTAAAGTCCTCCATCGGGAACTCTTTATCAATAATGGGCTTGATCTTGAATTTGTCAATAAAAGCGACCATCTCAGCAAACTCTACATCATTTCCCATTGACGTGCCAATGATACTCACCTGCTGCCAGAAAACCCTTGGTAAGTCAAATGCTTCAGCGCGGCCACCTGACGCACCGTAAATCACGATTTTACCCCCAGGCTTAATTACTTTAAGGTACTGATCAACCATGTTTCCGCCGGAACTGTCGATAATTACATCAAAGGCCTCTGCTTCCTTTTTAGCAGTTTTGACCCATTCTTCCTTTTTGTAATTAAATCCACTTCTAGCCCCAGCTGAAACGGCATCACTGATTTTATTTTTGCTGCTGCTCGTCACATACACCTCAGCTTTCACAGCCTTGCAAAACGATAGGGCAAACTGTGCCACTCCCCCACCGATACCTGTTACCAGCACTTTTGTTCCTTCTTTCACTTCTCCCTTCAGGAAGCAGGCCCTGTAGGCAGTAAGACCGGCCAACGGAAAGCATGCTGCCTGACCAAATGATAAAAAATCAGGTTTTTCAACCAGACGGTCCGGGTCCACTGCTATGTATTCTGCCAGTGTACCGTTTTTGGGCATCCCCAGGATTTGGTAATCTCTGGATTGTGCCATCGGGTTATCACCCCAATTCACATTAGGATTGATTATTACCTCCTTACCGATCCATTCTTCGGGGCCATCGATTACCTCACCGCTGCCGTCAGAGCCCAGGATTACTTCTTCTTTGATCTTTGGATACTTTCCTACTGTGATCCAAAAATCGCGTCTATTCAAAGAAGCAGCTTTTATCCTGACCAGACACTGCCCATTTCTGACTTCCGGTTTATCAACATCTAATAATTCTATATGTAGGTCCCGGTCTCCTACAAGCTTAATTGCCTTCATGGAAAAAGTTTTTTACTCCCAAACATGATATTTAGGTGACTATCTGTGTCAATAATTTGGTGTAATTGGATTTGTTCACACGCTGACTTGATTCCACACAGGGTGGTTACATGATGATATTTTTGAAAGCGCACTAATTAGAATGGCATTTCTTCACTATCATCCTCAGAGTCTTCCTGCTTATTTGCTTTACTTGGCAAAGTAATGGTAAAATCTGTATTCGAATTGCCAGATGTTGGAAATTTTTGTCCATAATTTCCTGTGTCTGGTGTTGTGTCGAGGTCATCGAACTTGGTGAATTTACCGATGAATTTGAGCTGAACATTCTCCAGCTTACCATTCCTGTGCTTGGCAATGATTACCTCACCAATTCCATTCAATGGCATACCGTTTTCATCCTGGGTCATTCCGTAATACTCCGGCCTGTAAAGGAACATTACCATATCCGCATCCTGCTCAATGGAACCAGATTCCCTCAAATCTGATAGCTGTGGTCGTTTGTCACCACCCCTGGTCTCCACCGCCCTACTTAACTGTGACAGGGCGATCACCGGTACATTTAGTTCTTTGGCAATTCCTTTCAATGCCCTGGAAATGGAGGCAATTTCCTGCTCCCTGTTACCCCCGGAATTTTTAGAGGCATCTCCAGTCATTAGCTGCAGGTAGTCAATGATAATCAGCTTTACCCCATGCTGTGCTACCAGCCTTCTGCTTTTTGCCCGAAGCTCCAAGATACTCAATGCAGGTGTGTCATCAATATAAATAGGTGCTTCGGAGAGCTTAGATGTCTTGTGCAGCAATTGCTCCCATTCATAATCAGCCAGATCTCCCTTCTTAATCTTTTCACTCTCCAGCTCGGCCTCAGCAGAAATCAATCGATTGACCAACTGAACGGATGACATCTCAAGCGAAAACAGTGCGACAGGCATGTTAAACTCCACAGAAGCATTCCGCATCGCTGAAACCACAAAAGCCGTCTTACCCATACCAGGACGGGCTGCAATAATGACAAGGTCAGAGGCCTGCCATCCCGAGGTAACCCGGTCCAGGGCAGTAAATCCACTTGGCACACCAGTCAGGCCATCCTTGCGGTCCTTCTTCTGCTCAATCTCTTCAATAGCCTGGTGGAGCAAAGAGCTCATTTTATCGTAATTCTTTCTGATATGCGACTCTGAGATATCAAAAAGTGACTGCTCAGACCGATCGAGGAGCTTAAATACATCTATTGTATCCTCATAGGCATCCTGTTGAATTTCAGAAGATATCCGGATAAGCTCCCTTTTAATCGATTGTTCGGCAACGATCCTGGCATGATATTCAATGTTTGCTGCGGAGTTTACCTTGGTAGTAAGCTCTGACACATAGTAGGCCCCTCCAACGAGGTCCAACTGACCATTCTTCCTAAGCTGATGGACCACAGTTTTGATATCTACTGGTTCGCTATTGTTAAATAGCTGAACAATGGATTCAAAGATTACACGGTTTGCATCTTTATAGAAACTCTCAGGTCTGAGGATTTCAATGACGTTTGTAAGGGCGTCTCTTTCCAGCATCAAAGCCCCAAGAATTGCTTCTTCTACTTCTATCGCTTGGGGTGGCAGCTTACCTAGCTGCTCGGATAGTTGGCTGATTCCTATTCTCCTGGTTTTTCCTGATGGTCTTACTACCGGTTTAGATTCCTCCATACAAATATTGGGTCGCTAATAAATTTGGTGATTCAAAAGCAAACCTAGGCAATAGCGCTTACGAAAATTGTCACTAAGGAAAGAATATTTCTCCCTACCTTATCAACGATGGTTTCCACAAAATAATTTGAGCTATCCACAAAAGTTTTAACTCAAAATCAGATCGTTTTAATTCTACTCATTAATACAGGTTTGTGAGCCCGGCTAATAGGAATGATCTTGTCTTTGATGACCAAATTAGTATCTTCAATATCCACAACCTTGGAAAGGTTGACAATGTATGATCTGTGCACCTTTAGAAAATCAGGGTTTTTAATTTTCTCATCGATGTTTTTGAGGGTAGAGTGTACAATGAACTTTTCTTTATCCGTCCTGAAAGTGACATAATCTCCAAGCGATTCTATATATAAGATATCTTCAAGTGCAAGGCGAACAAACCTGCCATCTACCTTGACGTAGATCTCTTCCATCATGCTACCACTAACCGTGGTTCTTCCACCTAGCTTTTTGGCTCGTTCCACGGCTTTGATCAACCTTGGAAATTCAACAGGCTTTACAAGGAAATCAGTTACCTGATGTTCAAAAGCTTCCAGGGCGTATTCAGAATGACCTGTTGTAAAAACTATCTGGGGTAGATTTTCGAAACTCTTTACCAGATCGATACCAGTAAGATCAGGCATCTGAATATCAAGAAATACAAGATCTATGGCGTTGTTTTTCAAACATTCCAATGCCGATAAACCATTTTCAAATGTGCCCACAAGCTCAATGTCAGATATCTTTTCACACATTGAGGCCAGCGATTCTCGTGCCATTTCATCGTCATCAACAATAATGTATTTCATGGTTGTTAAATTATTTAATACAGCTCATTTAATACTGCATACTGTAAAATTTTTTACCAATCTTACCTCGCAGAAGCATTATTTCTTTAAGAACTGATTGATGCGGTCGAGTTCTTCTACCACATCTGGTTTCTTTTCACTGAAATTTCCAAGAAATATAGAGAGATTCCCCTCCAATTTACCATAATCATTGTTTTTCCCAATATACTCCAAGTCCTTCATGGATTCTGAATATTCAGGCAATCCCACCATTGCAAAGTTCGGCTTTATCTTGTGCGCCAGCGAGACAAAAGACTCCATGTCTCTATCTATTAAAAACTTTTCTAACCGGCTAAGTTCATTATCGATGTTTTTAAGAAATATGCTGAACATTAATCCGGCACGTTCAATATCATCGCCATAAAAAGAGGTAAGAAATTCGCTACTTAGTGAAGAAGAAAATTGAAAATTTTCAGGAAGTTCCTTATTCTCATGAACCTCTACAAGGATTTCCTCATCTCCATCCAAATTGTTAAGCATACTTTTCAACTGATCAGGAGAAAATGGTTTAGGAAGGTGATGATTCATTCCTACCTCCAGAGCTTTTTCCTTTTCGTCTACCAGTGCTGACGCTGTCAGTGCAATAATAGGGACCTCACTATTGGGATTTTTAGAATGATTCCTTAAACGAATGGTTGTTTCATATCCATCCATCACGGGCATGCGAATGTCCATCAATATCAGGTCATAAAGATGATCTTCGGTCAATGCCAATGCCTCTTCACCGTGATTTGCCACATCATAAGATACATTCCACTTTTCAAGTAACCATGTCAAATACTGTTGATTGATCTTGTTATCCTCAACAATAAGCACTCGTTTCACTTCGGAATGATCTCTTTGCTCAGAATGGGCGTGTGTAGTTGATTCAGCAGAATCCGCTTTATTGAGACAAAGACTAAACGTAAAGGTAGATCCTTTGCCTACAGTACTCTCGACGGCGATTTCACCATCATAAATAGCAATCAATCGTTTGACAATAGACAAGCCAAGACCGGTACCACCATATTTCAGCTTTGTCTCAATACTTCCCTGGCGGAATTCATCGAATATCAAAGTAAGTTGCTCCTTGGGAATCCCAATACCGGTATCGGTAATTTCAAATTGCACCAATGATTCCTGATCAAGGGACTCAAGTACTTTACCTGAAATTTTTATTGTGCCTTTTTCTGTAAACTTAACAGCATTCCTCAGGAGATTAAGAAATATCTGATTGATCACTGAAGGATCGATTTTGAATGGTCCTTTCAATCCCTCTTCCAAATCAACAATAAATTGGATATCCTGCTCGTGGGTCTTAAAGCTAAAGGTTTGAACCACGGCTTTTATGACCTCTGTAATATCTATCAGTTTTTCATTAAGCTCTATTCTGCCAGATTCAATTTTAGAAAGGTCAAGGATGTCTGATATGAGGCCCATCAACACATCTGCAGAGTATTTGATGTTATTTACATATTCAAATTGCTCAGGGCTGAGCTTAGTGTCATAAAGTAAATTGATCAGTCCTACGATGGCATTGATAGGATTTCTGATTTCGTGGCTCATATTGGCCAAAAATTTCTTTTCAGGATCTCCTCCACCTGATTTTGTGAGCTCTTTGTCTATCTCAAGTCGCTTTTTCCTTTCAGCCTCCAATTGTGATCGGAGCCGATCTATTTCTTTCTCCAAATCTTTATTTCCCTCTGATTGAATAATAGCCATGGTCGAAAAATCAAACTATTAAACTAAGAAAGAAATCATATAAAATCACCTTTTTTCTTTAATCAACTTTAATATTACCCTTTAAAAGCAGAATCAAAGTCCCCATTTTTTATGAAAATAGGCATCCTTTCGGATACACATGCTCACCTTGACGAAAACATTTTTAAATACTTTGAACCATGCGATGAAATATGGCATGCCGGAGACATCGGGAACATGGAGCTGCTGGAAAAGCTGGAATCATTTAAGCCCTTAATTGCCGTATGGGGGAATATCGATGGTCATGAAATAAGGGCTGCTACTCATGAAGCGGTATTTTTCGAACGGGAGGGAAAGAAAATATACATGATTCACATAGCAGGCAAACCGCCAGGATATAATCCGCAGGTGAAAGCCATGCTGAATAAGTACAGGCCAGACGTTCTGGTATGCGGCCATTCACATATACTTAAGATCCAAAAGGACCCAAATAGAAACTTACTCTTTATCAACCCCGGAGCAGCTGGCATCCATGGTTTCCACCAGGTAAAAACGCTTGTGCGCTTCGATATCAATGCTGGTGTGATCTCCAATATGGAAGTCATTGAATTGGGTAAGAGGGCAAAGCTTAAATAAGCAAACTTTGCTTTATCATCCTCTTTATTTACCCTCACGGATTGACTTAAACTCCGACCCTGGCTTCCATTGAGGCCTCAGCTCTGAATTGGCCAACTTCTCGCCCATCTGGTAGAAAAGTTCGGCATCCTGGTAGATGGCACCAAACTGCCAATCAGAGGTAGCCCTTTCAAATTCATCAGCAGGTTGATGATAGGCATTGGCATTGTAAGCATCATTCACTTCTTTGGCTCGTTCCTCACCCCCATCCATGGCCACAGATCCACCTTCTGCATAAAATGCCGGGATCCCTATTTTGGCAAATTGAAAGTGGTCTGATCGGAAAAAGTATCCCTTTTGAGGTTCCGGGTTGGGTTGGAGAAACCGTCCTTGCTTTTCAGCAAACTCTCCAGCCAGGTCTTCCAGTTCAGACTGGCCATAGCCTATCACGGTTAGGTCTTTAACAAATCCCACCGAACTCATAGCGTCCATATTGATCACCGCAATCGACTGTTGGGGAGGGTAAATCGGATTTTCTGCATAATACTTAGACCCCAGCAAGCCTTGTTCCTCAGCTGTCACAGATAGGAAGACCACACTTCGATCGGGTTCCGGATTTTCCCGTTTGAATGCTCTGGCTATTTCTAGTAGAGCTGCCACACCAGAAGCATTGTCGCGGGCCCCGTTATAAATGCTGTCTCCGTCTACTACCGGACCAATACCCAGGTGATCCCAATGGGCTGTATAGATGATCACTTCTTCTGGGTTTTTATTTCCTTCGATTTTGCCTATTACATTTTGTGAAACATTCCGTTTGATCTTGCTTTTTATGCCGAGAGAAGCTTTCAGACCAAGAGGAATGGGTTTGAAACCAGGTTGCCTTGATCGCTCTACAAAATTTCTCATATCCTCAGAAGATTTTTCAAAGATCTTGATGGCCGCATCCCTTGTAATCCACCCCTGAACTGCAGGTAAATAATCTGATGGATCTTTCTCGAGGTATAATTGTGCGCCGGTCCAGCTATTTTTCACGACTAGCCATTGATACCCGGCTGGTGCCGTGTCATGAATGATGAGGATTCCTGCTGCTCCCTGCCGAGCCGCTTCCTCATATTTATAGGTCCAACGGCCATAATAGGTCATTGTCTGCCCTTTGAAGAAATCTGGATCCTCAGACCCAAATCCGGGATCGTTTACAAGCACGATTACCGTTTTCCCCTTCACGTCAAGTCCTTCATAATCATTCCAATTATACTCAGGTGCAACAATTCCAAATCCGGCAAAAACCAATTCCGAAGATTCTATTGAAGCCTCTTCTGCAACACGTTCTGAGAAGGCAACAAATTCACTCCCCTTTTTTAGTTCAACCTGGCCATCAGCACCTTCGACAGTGAGGACATCTTCCGGATAGGGATCGATCTCTACTAAAGGCACTTCCTGAAAATAGCTATCTCCATTTCCTGGTAATAGCCCAATCTCCTTATAGCTGGATTCCAGGAATTCCAGCGTCAGCTTTTCTCCCTCAGTAAACGGCTTTCGTCCCAAAAATTCATCCGAAGCCAAGGTCTCAATATCAGCTGCTATCCTAAGTGTATCGATACCTGATGCAGATGTTTGATTATCAGTTTGAGGCTGACATGCCACGATTAAGAATGAGAAAAGGAACAGGTTTATCAGTATTTTCATAGATCTATTTTTCAAGAAACTTTCTTCATTAAATATTGTCTTATTTAAAAGTAACTTTATCCTCCTTAAAAACAAGGATCAAAAACCAACGACTATGCTAAAACACCTTAAGTTTCCTCTTCTCCTATCACTTTTTGTCGTGGGTTGCTCACAACCAACTCCCAAAGAAGACAATTCTCAGGAATTCAATTTCATTGATTATAAAACTGTAAACCTGACAACAGATCTCTCAAAACTGGCAGATCATGAGAAGCAGATGATCCCGCTCATGATTGAAGCAGCCAAGATTATGGACGAACTTTTCTGGTTTGAATCTTATGGAAAAGGTGACTCATTGCTCTCAACAATAAATGATGAGAAGCTTAGAAGATATATCGAGATCAACTATGGTCCGTGGGACCGGCTACAGGGGTTTCAGTCTTTCATTCCCGGAATAGGTAAAAAACCAGCCGGAGCAAATTTCTACCCTGCTGACATTACCAAGGAAGAATTTGAAGCATTTGAGGACGCAGAGAAACAAAGCCAATACACGTTTCTACGAAGGAATGCTGAAGGCAAGCTGTATTCGATTCCTTATCATGAGATGTTTGAGGATCAGATCAAAAGGGCTGCCGACCTGATCCGGCAATGTGCAGAGCTGGCCCAGGATCCCGGACTTAAGAAATACCTTTCTTTACGGGCTGAAGCTTTATTGACGGACCAGTACCAGGAAAGTGACTTTGCCTGGATGGACATGAAAACAAATGGACTGGACCTGGTGATCGGACCGATTGAAAACTATGAGGACAAGCTATACAACTACAAAACAGCTCACGAAGCCTATGTCCTGGTAAAAGACAAGGAATGGAGTGCAAGGCTGGATAAATATGCAAGTGTATTGCCTTCTCTGCAAAAAGGACTTCCGGTAGCAGAGGCTTATAAAAGCGAGCAGCCAGGAAGTGAGGCAGACCTTAATGCTTATGATGTGGTGTATTATGCGGGAGATTGTAATGCGGGAGCGAAAACCATCGCCATCAACTTACCCAATGATGAGCAGGTACAGCTGGAAAAAGGTTCCAGGAGACTACAGCTTAAAAATGCGATCAAAGCCAAATTTGATGAGATCCTCATCCCAATAGCTGATGAACTCATTGTAGAAGAACAGCGAAAATACATCACATTTGATGCCTTCTTTGGAACCATCATGTTTCATGAGGTAGCCCATGGACTGGGTATTAAAAACACAATAGATGGCAAAGGAACTGTGAGGAAAGCTTTGAAGGAGCATTCTGCTGCACTGGAGGAAGGGAAAGCAGACGTATTGGGATTATATATGATCACTCAATTACTTGAAAGTGGAGAGCTGGAGGGCCAAATAGAGGAGTATTACACTTCCTTCCTTGCTGGGATTTTCAGGTCTGTCCGATTTGGTGCCGGAAGTGCACATGGCATTGCCAACATGATCCGTTTCAATTATTTCCTGGAGCAGGAAGCCTTTCAAAGAACGGAGAATGGTCAGTATAAAATTGATTTTAAAAAAATGGCGAAAGCCTCGAGTGCACTGTCTGAAATGATCCTGACCCTCCAGGGAGACGGTGATTATGATGGGGTGGATCTCCTGGTAAAGGAGAAGGGAGTTATCAGTCCAATGCTGCAAAGTGACCTGGACTGGTTGAGTGAGAAAAGCATCCCGGTAGATATTGTGTTTGAACAGGGTGTTGATGTGCTTGGCCTTTGATGTCAGCGCAAACTTTGAGGTGTGAAACAACTGAAGTAAATTACACTCATGGATTTGAAGGGAAACCTGGTCAACTGGCTGGAAATACCTGTAAGTGACATCAAAAGAGCCAAAACCTTCTATGAAAAGGTTTTTGAAATTGAGATGATCGATCTCGACATCGGTGATGGCACTAAAATGGCGCTGTTTCCAAATTCCCAGGAAAAGGTAGGTGGAGCATTAGTAGAGAATAAGTCGTTCTACCAACCGGGGGAGCAAGGACCCCTACTTTATTTGAACGGAAATCCGGACCTGCAGCATTTTCTTGATCATGTAGAAAAAGCTGGAGGTAAGATTTTGATCCAAAAAAGAATGATCACCGAGGAATATGGCCACATGGCTGTCATAAAAGATACTGAAGGCAATAGGATCGCACTGCATTCAAATCATTAATTTCGATTATTCAGCTTCCATTACTTCACTTAAATTTGCATTGATAAAAAATAATAAGATTTGAAATTTTCTGAATTCGGACTGGATCCACAATTGCTGGAAGGAATAGAGGCGATAGGATTCAAAGATGCCACACCAGTCCAGGACCAAACCATTCCATTGATATTACAGGGCAAAGACGTAATTGCCTCTGCCCAAACGGGGACAGGTAAAACAGCTGCTTTTCTTTTGCCCACACTGCATAAAATCATCCAGGAAGGTGAACATGAATCAGTCAAGGCTTTAATCATCGTACCTACCAGGGAGCTTGCTTCACAGATTGACCAGCAGCTTGAAGGTCTCTCCTACTATACCTCAGTTAGCTCATTGGCAGTATATGGCGGAAACGACGGCCAATCCTTTGAACGGGAGAAAAAAGCCATGACACATGGTGCCGATATCATCATTGGTACCCCCGGAAGGTTAATAGCGCACTTTAACATGAAATATGTGAAGGTGCAAAAGCTGAAATACCTGATCCTGGATGAAGCTGACCGCATGTTGGATATGGGTTTCCATGAAGACATCACCAAGATCATGTCTTTTCTACCTAAAGAAAGGCAATCATTGCTCTTCTCCGCCACGATGCCTCCCAAGATCAGGCAATTGGCTAAAGTGATCCTAAAAGATCCGGAAGAGGTAAACATTGCGATCTCCAAGGCAAACGAAAACATTGTTCAGGCAGCATTTGTCTTGTATGAATCACAGAAAATCCCTTTGGCCCAGCATGTTCTAAAGGCTGAATGGCTGAAAAGTGTGATCGTATTCTGCTCAACAAAAGACAGCGCCAAGGCATTGGCCAAAGCTTTGAAAAAACTTGACCTCTCAGTAGAAGATATTCATTCGGATCTGGAGCAAAAGCAGAGGGAGATTGTTCTTGGGGAATTCAAAAACCGAAAACTTAAGATCCTGGTTGCAACTGATATTCTATCACGTGGTATTGATGTGGAAGACATCGACCTGGTGATCAATTTTGATGTACCCAATGACGATGAAGACTACATTCACCGAATCGGGCGGACTGCTAGAGCTGCCAGAAAGGGAATGGCTTTTACCTTCATTGATGAAAAATCTCAGGGCAGGTTTCAGTCGATTGAAAGATTACTCGGTAGCCCAGTGCCAAAGGCAAAGATCCCCGAGCACATAGGTACGGGTCCGGTTTACGATCCGAAACCTGAAAGGACAAGAAGAAATTTCAGAGGAAAGAAAAGAAGCACATCAAGGAAGTGATTTTGCGAATGGCCCGGTATTCCATATTTTTAGTGTAACCAACTAAAAAGGCCATGAAAATCATTAACCCAATACTAATTCTGCTATTCGTAGCTTGCTCACAAAACAAGTTGCAAGAAGTACCCCTATTGATTGAAAACGTAAGCGTGATCAATGTAAGAGATGGTAGTATTACTGAAAATCAATATGTAGCAATTGATTCAGGTATCATTGTAAGTATTACTGATAAGGCTGGAGTGATGCATTCCAGCAAAAATGTAATTGATGGTACTGGCAAATTTCTGATGCCAGGACTTGCAGAAATGCACGCCCATATCCCTACTGAAACTACCTGGGGAGGAAAAGTGAAAAACACCTTGTTTTTATATGTCTCACAGGGTGTGACGACCATTCGAGGCATGCAGGGAAATGAACTACACCTGGAACTGCGATCAAAAGCCGAACAACAAGAGATAATCAGTCCTAGAATTTACACCTCATCTCCCCCACTCAATGGATCCACAGTGAAAACCATTGAAGAAGCAGATGAAAAAGTAAGAAAGTATGCAGCTGATGGCTACGACCTGCTGAAAATATTGCCTGGAATCAAACTGGAAGTCTTCGATCAAATTGTAAAAACTGCCAAGGAGGTAGGAATTCCTTTCGCAGGGCATGTTCCGGCTGATGTTGGGGTGAGACATGCTATTGAGAGCGGCTTTGCCTCCATCGATCATATGGATGGCTATCTGACAGGACTCGCTCCTGAAAGCGTAACCTCTACTACAGAGAGTGGTTTCTTTGGCTATAACTACACAAATGATGCCGACACCTCTCTTATCGATGAGCTGGTAACAATGACCCGGGACAACAATGTATGGGTGGTCCCAACACAAACGTTGTTCACACGATGGTTTTCTCCAGGTGATCCCAATGAATATGCTGCCCAGCCTGAAATGAAGTACATGCCTGAAGATATCATTGAAAACTGGGTAGCCAGTAAGAAAAGAATGATTGAATCGGAAAATTTTAATGAAACTCAATGGAGAAAATACATCGATATCCGCGAAAAATTTCTGCTGGAACTCCACAGAAATGGAAAAGGACTTATTTTAGGGTCCGATGCGCCACAGGTCTTCAATGTCCCTGGCTTTTCCATCCATCATGAACTCGGTGATATGCTGGATGTGGGGCTTACTCCACTGGAAGCCATACAGACCGGCACCATCAATGCCGCCAAATATTTTGATAGGGAAGGTCAGTTTGGAGAAGTCATTGAAAATGCCAGTGCCGACCTGATTTTAGTAAACACAAACCCATTGGAAGATCTTTCGACGATAAAAAATCATGCGGGTGTCCTAGTAAGAGGCCGCTGGCTAAGCCCGGAAGAGATCGCCAAAGAACTGGAAGAAATAGCTAGATGAAAGTACTTGTTTCGTTATACATCCCTCAGCTAGGGATCGATATGCTCAAAGCACACCCAAAATTAGAAGTTACAGTGTGGGACAAAGACCGGCTGATGACTCGTGAGGAGTTGCTCAGCCAGGCCAAAGACTATGACTTGCTTCTGGCATCGAGTAACTATGTGATCGATGAGGAGTTTGTGCAGAAGTGTCCTAACATCAAAATGATCTCTACTTTCTCAGTCGGCTATGACAATGTCAATATCCCATTGCTGAATAAGCATTACATCCCGTTTGGCAATGCTCCGGGTGCGATGACAGATGCCACAGCTGACGTCGCATTCGGGCTGATGATTGCTGTGTGCAGGAAGATGTTTTACATGTACAACATGATCCCAAATGATAACTGGAATATCCTGATGCCGAGGGCAAACCTGGGTCAGGAGCCAAAAGGTAAAACCCTGGGAATATTTGGAATGGGTAAGATTGGGATGGAAATGGCCAGACGGTGTAAAGGCGCTTTTGGTATGGACATCTACTACCACAACAGGAACCGAAATCCGGAAGCAGAGAAAGAACTCGATGCTAAATACGTCTCTTTTGATGAACTTTTGAAGGTAAGTGATATCATTTCTGCTCATTGCGCCCTTACACATGAAACGAAAGGCATCTTCAATAAAGAAGCCTTCCAAAAAATGAAATCGAGTGCCATCTTCATCAATACATCGAGAGGAGGAGTCCACAATGAGACGGACCTGATTGATGCACTCAATAATCAGCAGATCTGGGGAGCCGGCCTTGATGTGACCAACCCGGAGCCCATGAAAGCAGACAATCCCCTCCTCTTCATGGAAAATGTTTGTGTATTACCTCATATTGGTTCCGCCACCGTCAAAGCACGTGATGAAATGGCCCGGCTGGCAGCACTGAATATCATTCAGTTTGCCAATGGAGAGGAGATCACGAATCGGGTTTTTAAATAGCTTAAACCAGGTATTTCTCTGCCGCAGCGCCTTTGAAAGAAGCTCTTGGCTTCAGGTTCAGCGTCTGGAACATCTCCTTGTCGGCATCCACATCGTTGTTTGGTGTGGTCAATAGTTCGTCACCAGCAAAAATGGAGTTGGCTCCTGCCAGGAAACAAAGGGCTTGCTCTTCTACGGACATTCGCACTCTTCCCGCAGAAAGTCTTACCATCGCTTTTGGCATGATGATCCTGGCTGTGGCAATCATTCTGACCATGTCCCAAACAGACACTTTAGGCTGATCTGCTAATGGAGTACCTGCAACGGGCACCAAAGCATTCACCGGAACTGATTCAGGATGTTCAGGAAGAGTTGAAAGGGTATGAAGCATCTCGATTCTGTCTTCATTGGTCTCCCCCATTCCGATGATACCACCCGAGCAAACTGAGATATTCGCTTCACGCACATTTTTCAATGTATCCAGCCGATCACCATAGGTTCTTGTGCTGATGATTTCTTCGTAGTGATCCTCTGATGTATCGAGGTTATGGTTGTAGGCATATAGCCCGGCATCTTTCAGTTTTTTAGCCTGCTCCTCAGTGAGCATACCCAGGGTACAGCAAACTTCCATATCCATGGCATTCACTCCCTTTACCATTTCTATGACCTTGTCAAAGTCTTTGTTGTCACGGACTTCTCTCCATGCAGCACCCATGCAAAAGCGGGTACTCCCATTTGCCTTGGCAGTTTTGGCTTTGTCAATCACAAAATCTACATCAAGCAGTTTTTGGACTTTTACATCTGTGTGGTATCTGGCAGCCTGGGGACAATAGCTACAATCTTCAGGACATCCTCCTGTTTTGATGGAAAGCAAAGTACATACCTGTACTTCGGAGGGATCATTGTGTTCTCTGTGAACGGAGGCACCCTGATAGATCAGTTCAAGAATGGGTTGATTAAATATTTCTGTAATTTCTTCTTTTGTCCAGTCGTTTCTTAGCTGCATGAATCACCGATTTATTTATCAGGCAAATTAACCATTAAATGATTTTTTAACCTAAATCAAAAAGCTATTTTAAGTTTTATGTCAATGAGTGATGCGGATTCCAGGCGAGACTTTATTGGAAGGGGAACTTTTAATAAATGAATTGGAAGAATATGGTAGGTTTATAAATAAAGTATTATTCCTAAATCGAAATTTTTTATAATCCAAATAGTCTTCTCCACCATGGCCTTTCCAGGAGTTCAAGTCTTTTCCTGTCAATTATAACTATCTCACTTAACCGAAGATTCATTGATTTTAACTCATGAATCATGATTTCATGGATTTGTTTCAGCCTGTATAATCATCCAAGGTAATTCTATTTGTCAAAAAGATCCTTTAAATCAAATGATTGAATGGTTAAAATAGTTGATTTAATCAACCCACTTCCTGCCAGATACAATTCGGGTTTATCCACACTGTCGGAATAGATTTCCAAAGTCTTGTTAGCGGGATCTAATATCCAAACCTCTTTTACTCCAAACTCCAGATATTTCTTCTTTTTGAAGTTTCGGTCGATATAGCTGTTAGATGGGGAGACTACTTCCACCACTAAATCAGGGGGACCATCAATTCCTCTTTCATTTATGATATTCGAATTTTCGACTGAGATAAAGGTCAAATCGGGCTGAAGTACATTCTTCTTATCCAAATACACATCAATAGGTGAAAAGAAGAATTCACCTTTATGATCTCCAGTTTTTAGATTATCATAAATCCTTCTTAAGATTCTCTGATGTAGGGGGGTCGGTGCTGGTGACATAATTAACGCTCCATCTAAAAGTTGGGCCAACAAGCCCTCCTCAAGCTGCAGATAATCAGCAACTGTCCATTCTTTGGTCTTATCTATTGTAGCCGTTAGCATGCAATAAAGTTAAGGATTTTCAAGTAATTACTGAATGCTAAGGTTCCCCGGCAGTATCGCCTGAATGCCATTCATTCTTTGCAAAGACTCGATTTGCTTCACATAGGAGTTGATGATATTGTTTCGATGGAAAAGCCGGGCATCGGCTTCATCGCTCAGCTTGCCCAGTATCTGTTCCACAAATGGTTTTGGCCTCGGGTAAAAGCTCAATCTGTAATCGTCTGCCACTCCCGCTTTCTCCGCAGCTATTTTCACGGCATCATCAAATGATCCCAGCACATCCACAAGTTTTCTTTCATATGCTTGTTCCCCAGTCCAAACCCGACCTCCAGCAACCTCAAGCACATCTTCTTTACTCATGCCTCTGCCTGCAGCGACTTTGGAAATAAAGGTCTCATACCCATCATTGACCATAGATTGAATGATCTGTCTTTCCTGAACATTGAGCGATCGTGTCACATTGAAGATATCTGAATAATCTCCTGTTTTCACTGCATCATTGGTGATCCCCAATTTGTTTTCTAGGAAATCTCCAAAGTTGAACAGGATACCAAAAATCCCGATGGATCCGGTGATGGTATTGGGCTGGGCGACAATCGTGTCGCAAGGTGCTGAAATGTAATACCCTCCCGAAGCAGCCACATCAGACATGCTGGCAATGATCGGTTTCACCCCTCTGGTCAATTCTATTTCCCTCCAGATCATATCAGAGGCTGTCAGGCTACCTCCGGGAGAGTTTACCCGTAGCACAATCGCTTTTACTGACTTGCTTTCTCTTGCCTTTCTGATCTCGCTTGCGAATTGCTCACCTCCAACCGCATTATCAGCTTTACCCATGATGATTTCTCCGTTTGCCACAATCACCGCAACCTTATTTCCGGAATACTCTGTTCGCTCAGCCTTTATGGCTTTGGAGTAGTTGCTTATGGACATAAAATCAATTTTACCATCCTCATCCAGGTCGAGTGCCTCTTTTATCACGTCTTTGATTTCATCCTCATAGCCTACTTTAGTCACGAGTCCTTTCTTTTCCGCATCTTCAGGAAAACGAATGCTCATTTGATCCGAAATGGCTTTTAGATCTTCCACCGAGGTATTCAGGTTATCGCTGACATCTGTCAAGTATGTTGTATGGATAGACTCTATGAGCTCTGTAAGCTGTTCCTTGTTCTCCTCACTCATGTCCTTTCTCAGGAAAGGCTCCACGGCGCTCTTATAGGTACCTACTCTAAAGATCTCCGGCTCTATTTCCAGTTTATCCAGCAGCCCTTTGAAAAAAGTAACATTGGCCGTAAGTCCATTAAATTCCAGCGAACCTTCCGGGTTGAGATAGATTTTATCAGCTGTTGAGATGAGGTAATAATTAGCCTCGGAAATATATTCTCCATACCCGTAGACAAACTTTCCGGATTCTTTAAAATCCAATATGGCTTCCCTGATTTCTTTCAATGAAGATTGACCTGCAGCAAAAAAACCTGACTCCAGGTAAATTCCTTTGATCCTTTCATCTTCTTTGGCTTCCTGAATGGCTTCGATGATATCAATGGAGCTCACCGGCACCGGGGCATTGCTGATCAGCTCCTGAATAGGATCTTCCACTGTCTTCTCCACCAGGATGCCACTCAGGTTGAAATACAAAACACTGTTTTTCTTCACAGTAGGCACCTCCCCGGATGAGGCTACGGATGCAATCCCCACCAGGATCATAAAACCAATAAAAGTGAACAAAAAGAGCCCAACCAGGGTAGCTAATAAATTTCTTAGGAAAGCCATAATCTATTTTATGTAAATTCGATGCAAATCTAAACAACCAATAGATGAAACGTTTGGTTGGAAAAAAGTTATCACATTCTGGATGAACGGAATTTATCTGCTTTTGGGGAGCAATATCGAGGATAGGATGAAGGCGTTGAACACGGCAGTAAGCAAGCTCCAGGCATTAGGAATACAAGTAATGGATCATTCGGCAGTTTATGAAACAGCGCCATGGGGGAACCTGGATCAGAATTGGTTCCTTAACGTAGGATTGAAAGTAGAAACATCCTTGCCACCTCATGACCTATTGTTGGCATGTCAAAAGGTAGAAAAGCAAATGGGAAGAGAACGAAAGGTGAAATGGGGCCCGAGAATCATCGATATAGATATTTTATACTACAATAATCACATCATTGATTCCGGGAGCCTTCAAATCCCACATCCGGGTATTCCAGATAGAAAATTCACCTTAGTCCTACTAAATGATTTGGCTCCGAAAGAAATTCATCCAATCCTTCAGCTCACTCAATCAGAGCTACTGGAAAAGTGTGAAGATGAATCTGAATGTTTATTAACCCAATACCAACTCGACATTGACCTGGCTTGAAATCATTGCACTATTCCTCGTGGGCGTATTCACAGGATTTCTGAATACTGTGGCTGGCGGAGGCTCTCTACTCACCCTGCCTGTCATGATTTTTATGGGACTACCAGGCACGGTAGCGAACGCCACCAACCGTGTTGCCATCTTCATTTCGGGACTTGTTGCCGTCAAAGGGTTTCAGAGCAAAGGCGTTTCTGTTTTCCCCTATTCCTGGTGGGTAACAGCATCGGCCTGTGTCGGGGCTGCGATCGGGGCTTATTTCGCTACCGATATCAGGAATGAGCTCTTCAACAAGATCCTTGCGATAGTTATGGTGATTGTGCTAGGAACCATCGTGTTTAAACCTAAAACTAAGCTCCAGGATAGTGAAAGTTTTACCAAAAAGAAAAATGCACTGAGCATCATCATCTTCTTCTTTTTGGGGATTTACGGAGGATTTATCCAGGCCGGGATTGGCTTTTTGGTCATTGCTACACTCACCAGCGTGCATGGATTGAATATGGCCAAGACAAATTTTGTTAAGGTGTTTGTGATCTCATGCTACACCCTCATTGCGCTGGTCGTCTTTTTCATCGAAGACAAGATCCGCTGGGACTATGGACTCATCCTGGCAGCCGGCAATTCCCTTGGCTCCTGGGTAGCCAGTCGCTGGTCCGTGGACAAAGACGACAAGCTGATCAGGATCTTCCTGATCGTATCGGTTTTGGCATTGGCTGTGAAGTTGTGGTTTTTTGGGTGAGGATGCTTAATCATATTAGCCTTATTTTCGCGATAACTTTCATGCTATGGGCATAGTCATTCGACAAAGTTTTTGGAGTTCCGGGCTGGTTTACTTGGGTGTGGTATTTGGCTATGTAAATACCCTGATTCTCCTACCCTACTTCATGGATATTGAGCAAGTTGGACTGGTCAGACTTATTCAATCTAATGGAATGATATTGTTGCCCGTTGTTGTCCTTGGCTTGAATGGCTCATACATTAAATACTTTCCACAATTTAAAGAGTCTAAAACAGCTAAAAACAAGCTTTTTAGCTTACACATCACATCGATTTTATTAGCCTCATTCCTTTTTTCAGGATTGATTTATCTCTTTCAGGATCAAATAAACCAGTTATTTGAAGAGAAATCAGCTTTGTATAATGAGTATGTGTATGCATCAGTAGTTATCCTGGTCGCTCAGGCAATATTCAATCACCTGATTTCCGTGGTTTTGTCTGAACATAACATTACTATCCCTAATTTCCTTAATGAAGTCGCATTAAGAGCGCTTGTTTTTGGATGTATCCTTCTCTATGGTTTTAAGATAGTGTCTTTTGATTCATTTATACACTTTGTTCTTTTATCGTATTGCTCAGTTACGCTCATTCTTTATTTAGTGCTGATCATCAAATACAAGTTTCGATTTGACTGGAGATTTTTTACACTTGATTATCAATGGATCAAAAAGAATTTTGGGTTCGGTAGCTACACCATGCTTATTTCCACCTGTGGATCAATCATTATGAATGTAAGTTACTTACTCACTTCTTCCATGGTAGGCCTCGAAGCCAATGGAATATTGATCATTTCTGTATTTATCAGCACTATTATTGAACTACCAAAAAGAGTAATTATCCAGATTATATCTCCATTCATCACTCAAAACTTCAATGACAATAAGCTTGCTGCAATTAACAGTGACTATAAAAGGAGCTCAATCAACCTTGGTTTGATAAGCTTGTTGCTAACCATAGGCATCATAACCAATTTAAATGACCTGTTTTTGATTATCCCAAAAGGTGATGTGCTAAGTACAGGATTTGGTGTAATTGTGATCCTGGCATTTGCAAGAATATTGAGTATGATAACCAGTATTTCTTCTGAAATCATCACATATTCTGCCTACTACAAGCTCAACATTGTACTTACATTTGGGTCAGCGATAGTAATTATTGGCTTGAATTTATTATTAATTCCCCATTATGGAATAATTGGTGCAGCACTAAGTATATTTTTCAGTAGTGTGTTGTCAAACATTGCGAAACTGATAATCCTATATTCAAAATACCATTTCTCACCTTTTGTGAAACAACATCTGGTGTTGGTCATCATTTCGTTCGCAGTCTATGGACTTACGTACTATTTGCCTTTAAATTTTGACCCAATCATTAATATTCTATTAAGATCAATCTTCACAGCAAGTACTTACTTGACACTTTGTCTGATCCTGAGGGTATCTACTGAAGTTAACGAACTTTTTATGAGGGGAATAAAACTACTAAAGGGAATATGATATTCGGATGATATCGAGATCTACCTCTATTTCATACTTTCTTACCTTTTCACTCAGCAACTGAGCAATTTCTTTCAATGTCGGATACCCATTGGTCCCATCAAAGCACCTGGCATCATCGATGAGGATTTCATGGATTATTGGACTGTTGGTAATAGCATCCAATTCACTCAATACCGGACAATTACTTTCCGCTGTCTCTCCACCAGAATAATGCCCATCCAACCAAAAAAGGGCTGGTTCCGTAAGGTCTTTGAGAATTTCTGGCAAAACATCTGAACTGTCTCCAAATAATATTTTGATGTGGTTTTTTGACTTAAACCTTTTCCTGGCCTTTTCAAAAAAGACAGTACTTAACTCAACAGAATATACCTTTTTGAAATTTTTACGTTGAGCAAAAATCATGTTTCCCAAGTAGGTACCTGTTTCCACCAGTATTTCAATAGCCTTTTCTCTCGCTACCCTGGCCACAACTTCTTGCTTTATTTTATTGGGTGGCGGGATGGGTTTGCCATTCATCTTCCACCTGACTATTTGAAGAGTTGATAAGATTTCAAAGCCAAATTGTCTTATTGGTGTTGGAAGATAGTCTTTATATGATCCTGATGACATCCTGTAATTACTAAAAATCGTATTCTTGCACCTTATTCAATATTTCGATAAAAGGAATGATAACACTCAGACCAGTTGGAGGACTTTGCAATCGATTACTCGCTATCGACTCGATGATTCGTATTTGCGAAAGTATTCAAAAAGATCTAAAAGTGGTCTGGATCAAAAATGAAGATCTTGGCTGTTTCTTCTCAGACCTGTATACTCCTTTGGAACACCCCTCTATTAAAATAGAGCTGATTGAGCTAGAAAATCGACCGCTTATTTACTCAGATCGTCTAATGGACGATCTACATCAAAAGGTGTACAACACCTTCCTGAAAATATTTCAAAAAACCAGGTTTGATTTTGTTATGCACACATCAGAAATGGCAAGAAAGAAGGCTATGGGATATAATTTTCATGTGCTATCAAAATATAATAATCCATACATTTCTTCCTGGGGAAGAATGGAAAAAGGAAAGTTTAATAGTAGTCTATTCAAACCGAAAAAAGAGATCCAAAAAAGTGTTCCTCCTTTTCCCACACCCACAGTCGGAGTCCACATACGAAGGTCTGACCATCAATTGGCAATTTCAAAGACACCTTTTGAAAAGTTTATTCAAGCAATGAATGAAGAACTAAAGCTTGAGCCAAGAACTCATTTTTTTATTGCTTCTGATTCTGCTGATGTCAAAAGTGAATTAACAGATATCTATCAAGATAAAATCACCACTATTACTAATGAAAGCGCAATTAGGAATTCAACTGATGGTATGATAAGTGCAATGATTGATCTCTATAGCTTAGCCAATACTTCCAAGATCATTGGTACAGGCATTAGTACTTTTACCCTAATGGCAAGTGAAATAAATGGAATTGAATTAATTGAAGTTGGATCTTAAGACCCTATTTCTTTATCAACTCAAATACTCCACATCCAAAAGTACATTTAAAATTTTGGGAAGCTTCAGGAGAAAAAAGATCAGCATTCTCATACAAATCCCCAGCATCATCTATGTATGAAAATGATTCCAATTCGTACTTATCTAAAAGGAGATCTTTCAAATAATTAATGCTGAATACCCGATGAGCATTGAAGTTGATTCGCTGAGGTCCTATCGGCGTAGAGAAATAAAACTTACCTCCTTTCTTAAGCATTGCATAGATATTATCCAGTCCTTTCTGATATCCAAGAGGATCCAGAGGATCATTATATCGACCTAGCCCAAAGTGTTCTATCACATGCAAACATGAAACAGAATCAGTGTATTCCATCCACTGTGGGTTTGGTACCATAAAATCCGTTTCCACAAACTTGATATTTCTTATTGAAATATCGGCTTTTCTTATGTCAAAGACCTCAATTTCTCTGAATGAAGCAACATGAGTTACAAACCCATCAGTCCTGCTACCAATATCTACATGCTTTTTCGGATTAGCCTGAAAAATCTTATTGGCCACCAGTAAATCCTGGTGAAAATAATGTCCTCCAAGTCTGCCACTTGAAGAAAATCGCTCACTGAATACGGCATACGGAATTGAAAGAGGAAACTGCTTATGCTTATCCAGGCTTCTAAATTTCAAATAATCTCTCAGATACCATCCTATGGAACTGATGTTAAGCCATAAATGCTTAGGAGAAAAACCAAATACCCAGAGAAACTTCCTTATTATTCTAAAAAACCTGGTAAACATGAATGATCAATTTCTATTTCGAATCAATTTCTAATTCAATGACTAGTTTAGTATCAAAAAACTAAATGTCTAAAGTAATACTCTCGATCATCACTGTCACCTACAATGCTGAAAAGTATCTGGAGCCAACGATAAATAGTGTGCTTGGTCAATCTTTCAGAGACCTGGAGTATCTCATTATTGATGGAAACTCAGCTGATAGAACAATGGAAATCGTTGAGAGGCATAAAAACAGTATTAATCAGGTAGTCTCAGAAAAGGACTCTGGAGTGTATGACGCCATGAACAAGGGACTGAAAATGGCTCAAGGAAAATATGTTCTTTTTCTTAATGCCGGTGATGAATTATCAAAGTCAACTATTCTGGAGGAGATATTTAATACGAAGCAGGATGTAGATATATTATATGGTGAGACAAACATTCTAAATAATAAAAGACAGGTCTTAGGTACACGTACCGAACTCACAAGCCGGAAACTACCTGCTCAATTAGCTAAAAAAGATTTCCTAAGTGGACAGGTAGTGAGTCACCAGTCCTTCATTCCTAAACGATCCCTTACAACACCCTACAACCTGAAATATAAATGCAGTGCAGATATTGACTGGATGCTTCATACCATCACAAGAAGTGAAACGATCGTTAATGTAAGTCAACCCATTTCGAATTATCTACAAGGAGGCATTTCCGATACCCAATTAGCCAGGTGCTGGAAGGAACGTTTAGTGATTCTGTTAAACCATTTTAATCCACTCGCAGTACTATTTGCCCACTTGAATTTTGTTCTGAGATTTTTTGTGTGGGGGCGGTATAAGCGGAATTGACCCACAAAAACGGGAACACAACCACTTTTAGTTATGCGCAGTTTTGCACAAAGCCTTACAACACCTTCTGTAAAGCTTCACAGGACCTTGCGTAAAGCTTCATGAAGCCTCCTATGAAGCCTTACGAAGGCCCCCATAAGGCTTTACGTCGAGCCCTATGAAGCTTTGTAGGTACTCATGGTAAGCTTTACACAGGAAAATGACATTTTTAGCCAATACAACTCATTCTCATATGGTCCATTTTAAGCATAGATTGATTAGTTGATTAGATACTTTTTCACACAGGGCCTGTATATAATCATAACATTACCTACAAATAATATCTGAAAAAATCATTTTTTCTGTTGGTTGAACCTTGGGGAGGTATAAATAATATTTACTGAAATGGTATCTCACAAATAACTTTTTGTTATTTTTATCCGAAATCACGCGCTTATGAACTTCCTCAAGATATTCCCCATAATAATAGTATCAATTTCTCTATTTAGTTGTGTGCCAGAAAAGGCTCCGGAGAATGCTAAAGCCTCATTCTCTTTTAATTTAGCAGACTCTGAAAACAGCAGGCTAAATTCAAGCTCTAACCCTAATTTCTTAATAGTCTCAATTAAAAACACAGAGAACAATCAGCTTGTCCATAATCTATTGAAACTTGAACTGTTTTCGCTTGATGGTGGCTACATATCTGAAGAGGTTGAACTGTTTGTAGGTCAATACGAAGTTGTTGATTTTTTAGTAGCAAATGCCGAAAATGAAGTAATCTACCTAACTCCTAAAAAAGACAGTGAGTTTGCGGACTTAGTAAGTACTCCATTACCATTTGCTTTTCATGTAAGTGCCTCTGAAACAGTTCAGATAAACCTTGAAGTGATCCCTTCGGACCTTGGAGATGCTGTAGAATATGGTTATTCTGTCTTTAGTTTTGATATTGTAAATACATTAGATAAGGGATTGATAGCAGAATACCTTTTCAGTGAAAACATATTGGATAGTGCGGAACATGAAATACATCTTTCCCCTACCGAGGAGAGTGCAAACATTCAGTATATCACAGATAGACATGGTAATGAAAACAAAGCAATCTATTTCAATGGAAGCTTTGGATTAATGGCATTTGGGGATTCATATGAGACTGGACTTTATAATCAATCTTCTCCCCAGTCAATGTCTTTTTGGTTTAAAACCAATGATAATAATGATGAGACCTTATTTGGTGGTGCAATGGTTAGAATTGAAACCTATGGAGGTTCAAGATTCTATGCCTCTTTAGCTGACAGTAAAATACAAATTAACTATGGGGAAACCAGTGTCCCACCATATGGTGATTTATATATGGTTGATTCGGATCAGTCTGATAATGTATGGAAACATGTGGTCTTTAACTCATTTGGAGATGGGGAATATGGTGAACTGTACATAAATGGAATGAAGGTTGACCAGGAATTCATTTATACTACTTCAAATAATAATTCAGCAAACCCAAGCATAAGCATTGGAGGGACATATATCAATAACTATTACATTGGAGGTGTAGACGATGTCAGACTTTATAATAGGGTTTTAACAGAAAAAGAGATTCTACAACTCTTCTTAGAAGATGGGCTACCTTATGTAACCACACCGGTAAGCAGTAGCTTATCTTTAAGACCGGATGGTACTAGTGGAAAAGATGCAGTTATTGGCCATTATTACCCGACAAAAAATTATGGAAATGATGAAGATATACACCTGTATGCAGGAACGATAAGTGGAGTGCCAAATCATAACAGGGTCCTCATTGACTTTGATTTAAGTGAGATACCTGTCAATGCCTCCATTGACAGCGCCTTTCTCAACTTATATTTCAACTATTCATCTGGATATTCTACAGCACATAATGGTCCTGGTGGTTATACAGGTTCAACCGATTTCAAAATTTATCGGATCACAACAGCCTGGGAGGAAAGCTCTGTCACATATGAAACTCAGCCAACATTTGACGAAAGTCTTTCAATTGTAGTCCCAGGACATATTACTGGTGATCAGGACTTTGAGCATTTAAATGTAACAGCTCTTGTTCAGAAAATTATTCAACAGCCTGGATCAAGTCATGGCTTTTTTCTAAAGCTAGCAGAGGAAATTCCTTATAAAATGCTTCTTTTAGCATCATCTGATCATCCTGATGAGAGTATTCGACCAAAAATAGAGGTTTACTACAAATATTGAGTTTATAAGATAGGTCTGAAACTAAAGAGGCTGTGGTTGTCCATCTTTCACGTCGATTACTTCCAGGCCTCTTATTTGATCCAGTCTAGAACCACCAGAATGATAAGTCAAATTTCCGGATCTATCCCTGCCTTCTCTTGATTTTGATTCAACAAACCCTGTATTAATTGATTGGATAGTTAAGTCTTGTTCCAACCCCTTTTTAACAAAATAAGCATTGTTGCCTGAACTTGTACACCCGATGAAATGATAGCCTTTCTTAACTCCAAGGTGTACTAAAGCTGGAAGAGAAGCTCCAAAATACAGGTTTGAATAATGAGCTATAGTCCGTTGAAAATTCGGTTGATAAGGAACTGAAATGAGTCTCTTATCACCAAATACTGCATTATACTCAATGATAACTATCGAAGGATCTACACATTCAATGGCTTCCCACACCCAGTAGTCATTTCCATCAATGTCAATACTCAAAATCCCAACATTACCTTTAAATCCATTCTTTTGGATAATTTCATTGATATTTTCAGCGGTTATGAAGGCACACTCTGCGTGTAGAGCATATCTCCAATAAATTGGATCTGTCATAATCTTATCAATGTTCCTTCTGCTTCCGTCCAGTACCAATCCACTCCAGTTATTATTGACAAGCAAAAACCTTGTGTTTGACTCAGTATAATCTTCTACTCCAAACTCGATAAATGTTTTCGACTTAATATCCAGGTACTCAATCAGAAACTGAATGATGCCATCATCACCCCATTGAGAGAATACTTTAAATTCAGCGTTTTTAATATCCTGAAGTATCTGTGTTGTGTTTTCTATATTTTGCTTATGGAGCAATCGACCCAATAGGATTTTATTTTCATTCAGATTCCTGTTTAATTTTTGAATTCCAAAAAGTCTCTGAAGGAAGTATTGTATTTTATAAAGCATTTTTAGTCAGTTCAGTTGCCCAAAGCAGTAACTTTGGATAAACTTAGCAATTTTACCAAAACACACTGATTTAGACCCTTCGTGAATACCTCTTTTTAATGTACTGGTTCTATTTTAAACTCATTATTCGAAGATCTATTAACTCCCTGGGTTTTCTTGGTTATTTCTTGCCAGACAGTTTATTATTTCTTATCAGACCCAAAACCGCTTCCGGGAATGTTGCAGTAATCAAATTAGGCGCCATTGGTGATTATTTTCTATTTAGGAATTTTTTACCCATGCTCAATGAAAGCTATGGAAAACTTACACTGATCTTATCCGAAGATGTGGCTCCGATTTGCAATACATACGACAGGGAATTTATTGATCAAATCATCCTAGTCAATCCATCAAAAATGGAGACCAGTCTCTTCTATAGATTAAAGGTCTTATCAGAAATCAGGAAAGTAAGTTTTTCTACAATTATTCAGGCATCCTTTTCTCGCAGGGCACTTGTTGAGGATGCTCTGGTAAGGTTAAGTAAATCAGATACCAAAATTACTCCAAAGGATGAGGGAAACCACATTGCATTCTATCTGATTCATCTGACCAATTTTTTCTACACCAGGGTGATACCAGTTAAAACTAATTCACAGTTTGAGTATTTAAAAAACCACTCATACATCGAACAAATAATTGGACCATTTAAAATCCCAACGTTCGAATTGAAACTGGAAAAGAAAGATCCAAAAATCATAACAATATTTCCCGGAGCTGGAAGGCCCTACAGAAAATGGTCACCCGAAAAGTTTGCTCAAATAGTGAACTGGATAACAAAAACCACAAAACTTAAAATTTACATTCTTGGGACAAAATCTGATTTTGAAGCAGGAGAAATTATTCGAGGGAATAATAAAAATGTGATCAACTATTGTGGAAAGATCAAGCTTATTGAATCAATCGAACTAGTGGCAAAATCTAAAGTGCTAATAGGAAATGAATCCGGACCGGCACACATTGGTGCCTCTCTTGGGGTACCTACAATAGCCATATCAAATGGCAATCATTTTGGGCGGTTTCATCCTTATCCAAAAGAGATAAATAACACGATCTACTTTATATATCCTCCTGAAATCAAAAATGAGATTACCAGGAATAATACCGAATCGCTTATAAAAAAATATCGACTTAGGTCCGTTGCTAATATTAACAACGTAGATACTGATCAAGTTATCACGCTTTTGAAAGAGATATTTTAGATACAGTGAACTATTATTGCCCAAATTCTTGAATTTGTGAAAATCCAAAAAAAGAACATCCTTTTCTCAACTACTCGTCAATGGAATCCAGGAGATGAATTTATTCTTCTTGGTTGCATGAATCTGCTTAAAGAAATTACAGATTTTAACCCGATAATCTACAACAAAAATCCTCAGATCAGGTATGTTATAGGTTGGAAAAGAAAGCTAATCGACAAACTTTTTAAAGCAATATTTAGATTTCCGCTTTTTTCTCGTTTTTATGACAATTCAATAAAACCGGATTCCAGGGGTGAATGGATAGACCTGGTAGTTTTTGCTGGGTCACCTTCCTGGTATGGTGAGCCTTCAAGAGATCTTTATGATTTAATCCTTAAGTATAAATTACCAACTATTTTTTTAGGAATTGGGCTCGGTGAGGACATTGGAATAAAAAAGCTCAAACATTATGAGTTAGAGGTCTTGAAAAATGCGCTCGCCATTACAGTGAGGGATCAAAAGGCATCATCACTCTTAAAAGATTATCATGCTATTTTTAAGCCTTGTCCTGCATTGTTTTCATCAACTCAAACAAGAACAATTAAGCAGGTAAAAAAAGTGGGGCTAATATTTGCAACACATGTTGGTCCCAAAGACAATCGGGTTTCTGAAAAGGTTAGTTCCTATATAAGTCGCCTCTACCAGAGCCTATTAAAGAATGATCAATTTGAATTTGAAGTTATTTGTCACTACATCGATGAAATGGCAGAGGCAAAGAGAGTGTTTAAAAATCTAGAAATCCATTATTCTTTTGATTCCAGGGATTACCTTTCTATCTACCAAAGAGTTGACTTTATTGTCGGCTCCAGAGTCCATGGTTTAGGCATCGCTGCATCAATGGGTATCCCTGGAGTCATGATAAGCCATGATGTGCGTTCAGATACAGTTAATGGATTCTTATCGCAGATCATAAGTACGAAAGACTCAGTGGATCATAACATAGCGATTATTTTAAACAAAGCTGAAGGTGCTGCACAGCAATCAGAAAAACTACTTGAACATAAAAAGAACCACAAGGACTTTTTTGTCAAGACTTTGTCTAAAGTAATCCCCACCTCTTAAGTGGTCTTTTTATCAACAGATAAAGAATATTCCTCAAGAAACCTTCGGAAATCAACTGGCGAGAAAGAAGTCGGTCGAACTTATTGTTGATTTCAACTTTTAGGGGATGATTCAATGGAAAATTAACCATTTGGGTGTCCACTTGCTCAATGTAATCAGAGTTTAGATGTGTTCCCTCAGAATCCATCCCAATGTTTAGCACAAGGTTGCTACTGGGAACAATTGAGAGTAGCTTTTCTTTTTGCCTGGAAAAAGTCCACTGGAAATCCCAGGTGTTAATTCTCCCCTTATATACATCATTATAAACTGTTTTTCGCCTCCACCGCTCAAGGAAATTAAAAGTGTGCTGTTTTAAAAAGTCCGTCTTCTTTAATCTTGGCCAATATGACATCTTTACGTCATATGATTTCCAGGCTCTCCTCCATGTTGCCCAACCCCAAATCGATGCATTTGAAGCAAAAAAATAAGAATGGCCGGTTGATATCTGATTAGCAAACTGATTGGTACCTGATATCATACCTAATCGCGTTTCAGCTTTATACTTAATGAGCAATTCCTCGCAAAACAGGAAGAATGAAGTGTCAGGAAGGCAATCATCCTCTAAAACAACACCCATTTCTTCATTCTCAAAAAACCAGTTTATCCCCTGACTTACGGCACCTTTACAGCCCAGGTTTTCTGATCTGAATAGCGTATGAATTTCACAGTCCCAGGGTATATCAAGTGCTTTTTTTCTGGTCTCTTCAATTAATTGGTTATCCTCAGCATTTTTTGGGCCATCAGCAGCGATATATAGTTTCCTGGGTTGATAGGTCGCTATGGATTCAAGTACTCTTGATGTTTTTTTGGGTCTATTATAAACCAGCAATAATACCGGAACCTTCATTCTTGCTTTCTATAAACCACAAACCCATATGCACCACATGAAGCCAATATTAAAAATATGCTTGCTAAGGCTAAAAAGTTACCAACAGTCTCTGAAATAGGTTCATATTTAAAAATAACTGTATGTTCACCAGCTGGAACTTTTAAACCTCTTAGCAAATAGTTAACCCGAACATGATCCACCTTCTCATCATCGATGTAAGCCTGCCAGCCTGGTTTATAGTAGATTTCTGAAAATACAAGAAATTGATCTGAAGAGCTGGAAAAGCTATAGCTTAACTCCTCTGGGTGATAGTCAAGAAATTCTACAGTTGCTTCTCCTGAATATGATCTGGGAATACCACTTATATATTCTTCAAAACGCTGATCAATAATGGCTGTATTTATAGGATCAAAGTCCCCCAGTGCTGATATCTCTTCATCAGCATTTTTTGCTAATTCCAACGATTGGACTGGCCAGGCGTTCCCTAGCGCACCAGGATTTCTCTGGGCGACCAACTGTTGTTCATTTTGAACAATGTAGTACTTAACATTAAGCATGTTGAGCACATTCCTATTTCCCTGACTTAAATAGCGCTCTATCACTTCCTGATACCTTTGCATTTTTATTGCATTATATCCACCAACAGAAAAGTGATGGTAAGAAGTCAAACCGTCCTGATCCAACCTTCTGGTTGTGTTAAAAACACGATAATACGTTTCATCTTCTAAAATTTGATTGTCAGCATTGGACGGTTGAAACACCTGACGGTTTAACTGTCTGCTTTTATCAAAATCATCAGTGGAGATATATCTTTTATTTACAGTCCAGAGATCAATAAAAACCAGGATTGAAAGACCTATCAGGTAATATCTTGAAGATAATTTCCTTTTTAGGTAAAGCCACGTGCCTGCTCCTAAAAAACTTACGAAAATTAAACTTCTGATTACATCTCCATTAAATTTTGATTTCCTGTCATCTACAATCGCCCGGACAAGCCAATCCGGGAATTGAGCAAAGTACTGAGCATCATTGATCCCTTTAAAATCAAAAAACGATCCTTTAAAAAGGAGAAAAACGACCCCTATTCCACCAACAATGGCTAATGAATGGACCAAAACCTTATTGATAACTACCTCAGAAAAATCTCTTTTTATTAACTCATTCAATACCAATACACCTAACAAGGGAACCAGTAATTGTCCGATACTGAAACTCATCGTCACAGACCTGAACTTGTTATAAAGAGGAATGTAGTTGAAGAAAAAATCATTGAAAAAAGCCAGATTTTTTCCCATGGCTAGAAACAGCGATAAAGCAGTTAAGCCTATTATCCACCATTTCATTGAACCCTTGATTAGATAAAGGCCCATTATAAAAAAGAAAATAACAGTTATTCCAAAGTATATCGGGCCTGCAGTAAAAGGCTGATCACCCCAATACAAGGGTACTCTTTCTGTTACATTGTTTATTGTCTGCTGATCTACTCCTTTGCTTCTTAAAGCCTTGTATGTTTCAGAATTCTCAGTCAATTGCTCCCCAGAAGCACCGCCATGAAAATATGGAAAGAAAGTAGTTAGTGTTTCTAACACTCCACTACTCCAGGCCATTGCATATTCTTTGTCTAAACCATCTCTTGGTTGATCAGAACTAGTTAGCTCTGATCCTCCTCGAGTGGAATATGATGAATATTCAAGTGTACTATAGAGTTTACCGAAATTTCCCATAATCGCTATCATCGTAGCAATCAATAAGGTTACAGACCCTTTAATGAACTCATTCCATGTCCCATTCCTAATTGTTTTGACCAAAACAACCACCAGGTAAGCAAGCACCATGATCAATAAATAATAGGTGATCTGAATATGGCCATACAGCAACTGAAGACCCGCAGCAAATACTGTTATGATACCACCCTTCAAGTACTTGCCATCATAGGCCAAAAAGACACCCGCAATAACAGGAGCCATAAAAGCCATAGCCAAAACTTTGTTATCATGGCCAGCTTCAATACTGATCATATTAAATGTGGAAAATGCAAATGCAAATGCTCCTATAGCAGATATCCACTTGCTGACGCCTAAGATCTGACCAAGTAAATAGAACCCAAAAAACAAGGCAAAAACCATCATGACCATTTTTGGAATGAATCCACCAAAAAACAATCTATTGATATAAATAAATGGATTATACTCTGATCCGGAAAGTATTGGCAACCCGGCAAATTCCCGATTTGTCCAGCCAATCATCTCCCCTTTCTCCCTGTAGTCAGCCACCTCTTTCATCGAGCCAGATAGCTGCACATTATCACTCTGGACCAGGATTTTGCCGGAATATAATGGAGCGAAAAAGATACTCACCAAAACAAAAAAGATCGCGATTGGAATGAGGTGGGAGACGAAGCCTTTGCTGAAATTCATAAATGTCTTAGTTCAATTTTTTTGAGTTCCTCACAAATGTATGAGATTTCTTCATTTGTCATTTCAGGAAATAATGGAAGGGACAACGTAGTTTGTGCCAGTTTTTGAGCCATTACCATTGGTGGACTTCCTGTACGAAAGTATGGCAACTGATCCAGCTGGAATGGATAATAGATCCCTGTCTCAATTCCGGCTTCTTTCAATTGATTGATCACCTCTTGTCTTTTGGACGCAGTAAAGACATATTTATACCATACAGATTCATCTGATTTGATATAATCCCCAAGCACCTGATTATACTTTTCAGAGATTTCTCGTCTCCTTTCAATCCAATCGTCAAGCCGCTGTAGTTTTATCCTAAGTATAGAAGCCTGAAGTTCATCCATGCGGCTATTTCGACCCAGCTGACCAAACTCACCGTTTACAGTCCTGCCGTAATCCCTGATTCTTTGGATCCGATGAAAGGTTTCTTCATTATTGGTGAGTATAGCTCCCGCATCACCCAAAGCCCCCAGGTTCTTGGTTGGATAAAAGCTAAAGATGCCCACCTCGCCAAAATTCCCAACATGGATATCGTCTACCCTGGCCCCATGGGCCTGGGCACAGTCTTCTATAAGTTTGATGCTATACTCCTTGCAGATAGCTCTGATCTCCCGGATCTCACAGGGGTGCCCATAGAGATGGATGATCAAAACTGCTTTTGTGCGGGGAGTTATTTTTTGTTCGATCAGCTGAGGATCAATATTCCCATCGTGCTTCACATCCACAAACACAGGCTTTGCCCCCTGCCTCAGCACCGCACTCACTACAGAAACCCATCCAAAAGCAGGGACAATCACTTCATCGCCGAAACCAATTTCCATTGCAGAAAGCGCCATTTCAAGGGCATCTGTTGCATTCCCACAGCTCACACAATATTTTGATCCGGTATACTTTGCAAAATCAGTTTCGAAAGCTGTCACTTCATCTCCTAAAATGGCTCTTCCCTTATGCAGAAACGCTTTAAATCTCTCTTGTAAATCTTTCTCTAGGATCTGATTTTGCCTGCTCAAATCAAAAAAGGGTATCTGCATGCTTCAGTTACTAAATGCTATAAATGGACCAATAGCTTCAATGAATTTTAAATTTTCATTAATATTGAGCGCCGAGAGGTCAAAGGAACAACATTCCCCTAAATTAGTGTTCAAATTCATTTAGCAATCGGGTTTTTGCCCTGATTTTTGAAATTGGATTTGTGTTTGATGAACAATTAATAGTTTCTACCATGGTATGAACCGGATTATTTTATCAAATTCGCGACTTGGTTTGACAAAAATGATCACGTGATTCTCATGTGACCGATAATAAAAAGACATTGTATAAATGAAAAGCATTGGTGTTTTTACTTCCGGAGGTGATGCTCCCGGTATGAATGCAGCCATTAGGGCGGTAGTCAGGTCATCACTTTTTCTGGGGTTAGACGTGTACGGTATCAAGTACGGATATAATGGAATGATCGATGGTGACATCTATAAGATGAAGTCCTATTCGGTCAGTAACATTGTGCAGCGGGGAGGTACCATTCTAAAATCTGCAAGAAGCAAAGAATTCATGACCAAAGAAGGTCGTGCCAAGGCTTTTGAGCAGCTGAAAAAACGAGGAATAGAGGGGCTCATAGCGATTGGAGGAGACGGTACCTTTACGGGCGCAAACATCTTCTACGAAGAGCATGGAATACCTGTAATAGGTGCACCCGGCACTATTGACAATGACTTGTATGGCTCAGATTATACAATTGGCTTTGACACGGCTGTCAATACAGCCCTGGATGCTATTGACAAAATCAGGGACACAGCTGCATCACACGACAGGGTATTTTTCGTCGAGGTGATGGGTCGACACTCAGGATATATCGCCATCCATTGTGGTATTGGGGGTGGTTCTGAACTTATCATGGTACCTGAAACAAGTACTACCATAAAGGATGTGATAGAAACGCTCAAAAAGGGAAGGGATAAAGATAAAACTTCTTCCATTGTAGTAGTTGCAGAAGGAGACGAGCAGGGCAATGCCCAAGAGATTGCCGGAAAAGTAGGCCAGGAACTGCCAGCGCTGGACATCAGGGTTTCCAACCTTGGCCATATTCAGCGTGGAGGTTCACCGACATCTTTTGATAGGATTCTGGCTTCCAGACTGGGATTAGCAGCCGTAGAAGGGCTTATCAACGGGGAAAAGAACGTGATGGTGGGTATAGTAAATGATAAAATCACTTACACAAGTCTTAAGCTCGCCATATCTAAATCCAAGCCTATCAACGAGGATCTCATGAGGCTTACTGAGATCTTAAATACTTAATTTCTGAATTATTAATTGGACGGCTTTATCAAGATGCGATGGAGCCATCCAATTGATATCGGAATCTCTGTTAAACCAGGTAAACTGCCTCTTTGCATACCTCCTGCTATTTCGTTTCAAAAGACGAATTGCTTCTTCCTTATCATAATCGCCATCAAGGTAATTGAATATCTCCCGATACCCAACTGTCTGTAAGGCATTGTGTTCCCGGTACTTTATTAATTCTTGTGCCTCCTCAAACAAACCCTCCCCAATCATTACATCCATTCGCTTATCAATCCGCTCATAAAGTATAGCCCTGTCCAGGGTCAAACCAATTTTTAAGTTTTGGAAAGTCCGGTCTTCAGAAATTGACTGCCCTCTAAAGGAAGAGTATGTCTTGCCCGTCCCCCGGATCACTTCAATTGCCCGCATTACTCGTTGAGGATTATTCTTATCAACACTTGAAAAATAAGCAGGGTCTGATTTTTCCAATTCGCCTAAAAGTGGGTCCAGACCTCCCCTTTCATACTCCTGTCGAAGATTTTCCCGAACATTTGGCTCTATACCAGGAATTTCATTCATACCTTCCCACAGGGCTTTAAAATACAACCCGGACCCTCCTACAGCAACTACGATATCCTGTTGCTCAAACAACTCGTCCAGCTTAGCCAGGGCCAGTTTTTCAAAGAGACCAGCACTAATTTCTTCTTTGATCGAATGCGAATTAATAAAATGGTGCTTTACCAGGTTGAGCTCGTCCTGAGATGGTTTAGCCGTGCCAATTTCCATCTCCCGATAAAATTGTCTGGAGTCCACAGAAACGATTTCTGTTCCATATTTTTTTGCCAACTCGATCGCAAAGCTGGTTTTCCCCACCGCGGTGGGCCCAACAATAGAAACCAACAATTTCAACGGAAGTCCCATGGGTCTGAAAGAGGGATTATTTGGTTAATTTTAATGTCATGGATCTTGCTGATAGCGATATCAAATCTCTTGAGAAAGAAGTCCTTAGATTAAAACGGCTACTTTCCGACAAAGAAAAGGCTTTTGCAGAACTCAAAAAACAAAAACCTGATCTACTGCGGCAGCTTTTTGATTCATCTAATGATTTAGTTCAGGTAATTGGTACTGAGGGGCATTTATACTTTGCTAATGAAACCTGGAGAAATAAGCTGGGATATTCTGAAAAAGAGATCAAGACGCTCAACTTTTATGACACAATTCACCCTGAGTTTAAGGAACAAACGCTGAAGGAATTTTCAAGTCTGAATAGCAACCAAAATAAGGGTTTTGAGACGGCATTCGTGACTAAACGTGGCAAAAGCATCTTTGTCAGAGGTAAGTTGTATGTTTCAGAGGACAACGGAGAGAGAATATTGCGCTACATAAGCTATGATGTCACAGAGCGATTCCGAGCTGAGCGAATTCAGAATATTTTCTACAAGATTGCAAACCTTACCATTACTCAGCACAGACTTGATGAGTTATATGATCAGATCTTTAATGAGTTAAGGGAGATCCTGGAGGTAAAGAATTTCAGCATTGCCCTTCAAAACACCCCCAAAGAATATGACTTTGTGTATCGAGTAAATGAATATGAATCCTCCAGAAAAAAACCTCTTGAGCGTGATGTAGAGAAGCTACTCATAGACTACACCTTTGAGCGTGGTAAACCTGTTATGATCTATTCGGATGGTTTACTCAAAATTGCCGAACAAAAGAAATTGCGCCTCAAGGATCCACTACCTGCTATTTGGCTAGGCGTTTTGATCCACCTGGATTATTCTACTATCGGTGTATTGTCCATATCTGCATATGATGAGCATTCATTTTATAACAATACAGACCTGGAGCTACTTGATTTTATCTCTAGTCAGATAGGACTAGCAAATGAACGAAGAAAAAATGAAGTAAAGATTCAAAACCAGGCCGCACGTCTGAATGCCATTTTCGAAAGCTCCACTCACCAGATCTGGTCTATAGATGCCAATTATGCCTTTACCTCTTTCAACAAAAACTACGCTGACGCCTTCAGAGACTACTATGGCGTCTATCCCAGAATAGGGATGAGCCTTGAGGACCAGGCCATAGATACGAGGATAATAAATTTCTGGAAAGCAAAATATGAAGAGGCCTTCAAAGGCAAAGTGGTCAACTTCCAGCAAAAACAAAAAACCATTTCGGGTGCTCCTGTTTGGAGGGATATATTTCTTAACCCTATATCGCTGCCGAGTGGGGAAATCGAAGAAATTTCTGTGATCGCCAATGATATAACAGAGAAAAAACAATCAGAGACAGCGCTTAGGGAGAGTGAAGAAAAATTCAGAGCGATTTTTGAATCGTTCCAGGATATATATTTCCGATGCGACGTGAAAGGAGTAATATCCATGGTGAGTCCGTCAATCCACGAGGTAGCAGGATATGAGCCATCAGAACTAATTGATAGAAATATTACCGACTTTTTCAAATCTGATGAATCACTGGAAGCGCTTTTCAATATGCTCTACGAATCCAATAAGGTGAGCAACTTCGAAGTAAGTGTTAAGACAAAAGATGGTAATGTCATTCAATTTCTTAGCAATATCAGATTGATACATCGCAATAGTTCAAGTTACGAAATAGAAGGAGTAGCCAGAGACATTACCCAACTCAAAAAGACCACCGACGAGCTTAGGGAGGCCAAAGAAATTGCAGAACGGTCACTCAAAATCAAAGACAGGTTTTTGGCCAACATGAGCCATGAGATCCGAACCCCCATGAATGGAATTATTGGAATGATTGATTTGCTGGGATCCACCCAGCTCGATGAAGAGCAATCCAACTACGTCCGGACTACGAAAAAGTCATCAGAAAACCTGTTGAATATCCTTAATGATATCCTGGATCTCTCAAAAATTGAGGCCGGAAAGATGACCCTGAGAAGAGAGCCTGTCAAAATAGAAGATACTTTTCTCAAGATCTATGACCTGTATTCTCAACAAGCCTTTTTGAGTAAAAACTCGTTGTTCTATCATTTGGACGAAGAAATACCTGAGTATATCCTAACAGATGAAACGAGGTTTATGCAGGTGGTTTCGAATCTCACTTCCAATGCCATCAAGTTTTCACCCAAAAAAGGCACTATTAACTTAAGTATCAGGGTAATCAAGAAGAAAAAGAAAAAATATACTTTCAAGATTGCCGTTAAGGATTCCGGCATTGGAATTTCGAAACAAGACCGAGAAAAGCTTTTCCAGAATTTCAGCCAGCTAGACAATTCCAACAGGAAAAACTACGGTGGAACTGGCCTTGGACTCGCTATCTCCAAAGAACTGGTAAAATCCATGGGAGGTGAAATAGGTGTGGTCTCAACACCTGGGCTTGGCAGTACTTTTTGGTTCACTTTTACTGCAGAAAGCATCGAACCGGAGAAAGCGGAATCACTCAAAGAAGAAACGACACTCACAAGACAATTCACATCTGCAATCCCTAAAATCCTATTGGTGGATGACAATGATATTAACAGAAATGTGGCTTCGAGTATCCTGAGGAAATCAGGGTGTGAAGTCAGTGAGGCATCAAGTGGTCATGAAGCCTTAAAAAAGATAAAAAAAGCACATTTTGACCTGGTTCTGATGGACATACAAATGCCAGAGATGGATGGTATTGAAACAACCAGAGAGATAAAAAAACTGAACATATCTGATTTACCACCCATCGTGGCGATGACTGCCTATTCCATGGAAGAAGACAAAGAAAACTTCATTCGTGAAGGGCTGGATGATTACATTGCAAAACCGATAAAGGCCAATGCGCTCATTGACAAAGTGAAGGAATGGCTTGATTTTGAGCCAAATAAGGTTAGCACAGATGTCTTTACTGAAGAGAGTGAACAATTAGTCATAAATCAAAATACTTTGCATCAGCTACACAAATATGGTGGCAAAGAACTCATCGAATCTGTTTTGATTGATTTTGACAAAGAAGCCACTCAGCAGATAAAAAATGCCAAATCTTTTTATAGGAAAAAAGCTTATGAAGAGATGAGGCGTGAATTGCACACATTGAAAGGAAACGCAGGAACTCTGGGAATTGAACAGCTTTCCGGGTTAGCTTCCACAGTGGAAAAGTCATTAAAAGAGAATAAATTTGAAGATATAATGCCTAACTTAAAGCAGTTAGAACGCAGCCTGAAAGAATTCAAGGAGAGTTATACAAATTTCATTAACATCTAAAATGAATAAAAAAATCCTTGTTGCGGAAGATAGCTCGGTCATTCAAAATCTGACCAAACGGGTATTAACCATGCAGCAATATGAAGTTGTGGTAGTAAAGAATGGGGCTCAGGTTATAGACAAGCTTAGCAATGACAAGTATGACCTGGTGCTGCTGGACATTCATATGCCTGTGATGGATGGAATGGAGTGTGCCAAAAAAATCAGGAGCTTTCCTGATGCAAGAAAGGACATCCCTATCATAGCCATTACAGGAAATGCCAATAACTACAGCCTTGAAGATTTTAAAAATACGGGCATCAACGATTACCTACCTAAACCACTAAACTATGACAACCTGGTGGAAGTGGTGAAGAAGTATCTACAGAATGAAAATTAAATACAGCAAACACTTTCTCAATAAGCTAGAAGATATTTTTTCTGAATCAGATTATGTACTCAGGTACGAAAAAGGCAACTTTCAGTCAGGGTATTGCATTCTGAAAGAAACCAAGATTGCCATTGTAAACAAATACTTTTCCCTGGATGGCAAGATCAACAGTCTACTGGAGATCTTAAAATCAATTGAGATAGACACCACTAAGCTTAGTGATAAAAACAAACAGCTTCATCGGGAAATCAATCAAACACAGTTACAATTTTGATAGTTACATTTCTGGGTACGGGGACTTCACAGGGTGTACCTGTGATTGCTTGTGATTGCGAAGTTTGTAAGTCCGTTGACTTCAGAGACAAACGCACCAGAAGTTCCATACATATTGACGTAGACGGGCTAAGTCTGGTTGTTGATACAGGTCCTGACTTTAGAGCTCAGATGTTAAGAGAAAGGATCCACCGCCTGGATGGAGTCCTCTTCACTCATCAGCATAAAGATCACACGGCGGGCATGGACGATATCCGAAGTTTTAACTTCCATCAAAAAATGGATATGCCTATCTATGGCACTGCAGACGTATTTGAACAATTACGTCAAGAATATTCCTATGTGTTTCAGGACGAAAAATATCCTGGAGTTCCACGGGTTGATCCTATTGAAATTGAAAACAAGCCCTTTTCAATAGAAAAAACGAACATTTTACCTATAGAAGTATTCCATTATAAACTTCCCGTCTTTGGTTTCAGGATCCATGACTTTACTTATATCACGGATGCGAAGACTATTTCGGATTCGGAAATAGAAAAGATTAAAGGCTCGAGGATTGTTGTTTTAAATGCACTTCAAATTAAAGAGCATATCAGCCATTTCACCCTGGAGGAAGCTTTGGAAATGTCAGCAAAATTGGGTGCGGAACATACCTATTTCACGCATATCAGTCATAAACTCGGAAAACACAGGGATGTCGCAGAGGAGCTACCAGACAATGTACATCTAGCCTATGATGGATTAAAAGTAAGCCTGTAATCAGAAGGCTCTACATTTGCTCCGATGTTTCATAATTATTTCTTTCTAAGAAGACTTGCAAGCGCACTCCACACCGAATTAGCAGGCTCAAAACTATTAGAATGCTTCTCGCAAAATAAAGATGAGTTAATTCTGGGCTTTGCAAACGAGCAAAAACAACTGTATATAAAGGCATCGCTCGCACCTGAAATTTGCCTGATCCAATTTCCAACGGCATTTAAAAAAGCCAACAGAAATTATGTAGATCTTTATCCTGATTTGATGGGCTCCATGGTCACCCAGGTGAGTATGTTTTCATATGAAAGATCATTCAAGGTGCATCTGAAAAATGATTTTGAGATTGTATTTAAGATGCATGGGTCAAGGTCAAACATACTAATTGTAAAAGGGGATAGTATCCATTCAATATTCAAAAGCCAGCTAAAAAATGATCTTTCAATCACCCCTTCTGATTTAAACAAAACTCCTGATCTCAGTGAAACTCAATTCAAAGCTGTTGGAGGAGACCTCAAAAAATTTCTCCCCGCGTTGGGAAAAGAGGTGCACAAGTACATGCAATCTCAAGGTTATACTGATAAAACCTTGAGTGATCAATGGGCATTAACTAAAGATTTGTTCACTCAGCTGGAAGAAAATCCTATTTGGATTTACCAGGGTGTTCCCCCTGAGCTTTCTTTGCTAAAGACGACAAGAGAAGTTTTTCTTGAAACAAAAGATCCAATCCAGGCAGCCAATGAATTCTACAGACATTATACCTATGGCTACTATCTGAATACTGAGAAGTCCAGTGCACTCAGGCAGATTGACAAATCCATCCAGAAAAATCGGAATTACCTGGATAATTCATTGAAAAAGCTGGAGGAGATAAAAAACAGAAGAACTTATGAGGAGATCGCTAATTTGATAATGGCCAACTTGCATCAGATTTCTTCTGGTAGCAAAAGTGTAGTCCTTCAGGATTTTTACATGGGAGGAGAGATTGAAGTAAAACTTAACAGGCAGCTATCTCCTCAAAAAAACGCTGAACAATATTACCGCAAGTCCAAGAACCAAAAAAAAGAAATAGAGATTCTTCAGGCCAATATCAGCACTAAAAAAGTAGAATTATCAAGTTTACTGAGCAAAAAGGAAGAAATTGAAAAGACAGATGACATCAAAGCACTGAGAAAGCAGGCACCTGCTAAAGTGACCAGCCAAAATGATAAACCTGAACCATTTAACAGGTTCGAATTCATGGGCTATACAATTCTTATCGGAAAAAGTGCTCGCCACAATGATGAACTCACACTAAAGTATGCCACAAAAAATGATCTATGGCTGCACGCAAAAGATGTATCAGGGTCTCATGTGGTGATTAAATTTCATCCCGGCAACTCTTTCCCCAGTCCGGTCATAGAAAGGGCTGCGGAGATCGCTGCCTGGAATTCCAAAAGAAAGAACGAAACCCTGTGCCCGGTCATTTACACACCCAAAAAATTTGTACGCAAACGAAAAGGTGACCCTCCGGGCGCCGTGGTTGTAGAGAGAGAAGAAATTATTATGGTAGCACCAAAGGGTGTACAATGATTACTCCACCTGACTGATCCTGAGCATATTGGTATGGCCTTTCCAGTGTAGTGGCATGGAAGATGTATTGATAAAAATATCCCCTTTCTCCAGGTATCCATGCTCGCAGAGGTAGACTTCAAGCTCCTTCATTGTTTCATCAATACCTTCAAATTTCTCGTAATAAAAACCTGAAACTCCCCAAACCAGACTCATCTGCCTCAACAGGTATCTATTGCTTGTGAAAATAAAGATATGAGATTTTGGTCGGTGCATTGCGACACGATAAGCTGTATAGCCTGATTTAGTCATTCCAATAATCGCTTTTGCCCTTGTTGACTGAGCTAGCCGGCAGGCCGCTCTTACCAACAGGTCATTCAGCCTGGTAGAAGACTCTTCATCCTCTTCTGATGTCTTGAAAAAGATTGACCTCGAGTCACCCTCCACAGCTGCTATGGTAGTGGCCATGGCTTTCACTGCCTCTACTGGGAACTTACCTGACGCTGACTCAGCAGAAAGCATCAGCGCATCTGCTCCATCCAATACGGCATTGGCCACATCATTAGTCTCTGCGCGGGTAGGTCTTGGATTTTCGATCATACTCTCCATCATCTGAGTGGCAATGATCACTGGTTTCCCTAAGGCATTACACTTTTTTACCATTCGCTTCTGGGCGATGGGAACATTTTCCATAGGAATTTCCACTCCAAGATCACCTCTTGCTACCATGATAGCATCGGTTGCTTCGATGATGGCATCAATGTTTTGAAGCGCTTCCGGCTTTTCAATTTTAGCTACTACTTTGGTATGCTTACCAGACTTTTCAATTGTTCTTTTCAGGGAATAGATGTCTTCCGCTGTCCTCACAAATGAAAGCGCTACCCAATCCACTTCCTGCTCCAATCCAAATTGCAAATCTTCTTCGTCTTTCTCGGTCATGCTTGGGGCAGACACTTTAGACATGGGCAGGTTGATTCCTTTCCTGGATTTTAGGATCCCTCCGTGTATGACTTTGGCTACCAAATGATCGGCATTCACCTCTTCAGCCACCAGTTCGAGGTTTCCATCATCTATTAGAATGATATCTCCTTTTTTGGCATCCTTTACAATATCTTTATAGCTAGTGCTAATTCGCTCACTGGTTCCAACTACTTCATCAATCCCAATGATCAATTTCTGACCCTCAACGATCTCAACACCATTATTTTCTACTTCATTGACTCGAATCTTAGGTCCCTGAAGGTCTTGTAGAAGTGCCACCTGTACTCCCTTTTCATCCATGATTTCCCTGACCATATTGATGACCTTTTGATGAACTTCGTGGGATCCATGGGAGAAATTTAGTCTTAATACATTGGCTCCGGCCTCAATTAATTTGGTTAGTGTTTCCTTGTTGTTGCTGGCAGGGCCAATTGTTGCTACGATTTTTGATTTCTTAAAAAATTGGTTTTTCATCTATAAGTCAGTCTTTTATGGCTAAGTCAGTTAGAATTGGAATTGTACATTAGAAAAGTAGATTTTCTTTTTGTTTGATTCTGTCTAATTCGATCTTGGTAACATAATCAGCGATTCTGAGATCGCGAATTTGCTCATAAATTTTTTCAGCCCACCTGTCTTCTGTGAGATTTCTCACTTTTAATAGAAAATCAAACCTGGAAAGCTCATGTATCAGATATTGATTATCTCCGCTATTTGTTGATATGAGTTTATTTTTCAACAAATGGACCATAGAGTAATCATCTTCATAGAGCAGATTTGATATCAGAATTTGTTTGTGATCGGTAAACTCAATTTTAATGTCGTCCGCTTTTACCAGGTGGAAAAGATTTAACTGGTTCAAATTCCATGCTAATTTATATTCTTTCGCCGTGGAAACAATGCCAATTAAATCAAAATCGAAGTCATATACGGCTGCTAACCTATTCTTTTTCATTACAAGGTAGTCAGGACCCAAAATTATCCAAAAGCACCTTTATTCATACTTACAGAGTGGATTTAAATTAGTTTGATTATATTGGTTTTAATGTATTTCTTTGCACTGAATTTTAACTAAACCTCAAAAAAATGTCAGAAATAGCACAAAAGGTAAAGTCAATAATCATTGACAAGTTGGGTGTTGAAGAATCAGAAGTTACTCCTGAAGCGAGTTTTACCAATGACTTGGGCGCTGACTCCTTAGATACTGTGGAGCTCATTATGGAATTTGAAAAAGAATTCAACATCTCTATACCTGATGATCAGGCCGAGAACATCGCAACAGTTGGCCAGGCTATCTCCTATTTAGAAGATAACGTTAAGTAATTACCTACCCTCCTTTTATGGAATTAAAAAGAGTTGTAGTCACTGGAGTTGGTGCACTTACGCCCTTAGGCAACAGCAAGGATGAATACTGGAATAACTTGTCCAGGGGTGTAAGTGGCGCTGCCCCTATTACTCGTTTCGATCCCATAAAACATCGAACACAATTTGCATGCGAGGTCAAGAACTTTGACCCGCTGGAACACATCGATCGTAAGGAAGCCAGGAAGATGGACCCAAATACTCAGTATGCCATGGTGGCAGCTGATGAGGCCATTGTAGATTCTGGACTGGACCTTGAAAAGGTTGATAAAGATCAAATCGGGGTGATCTGGGGAAGCGGTATTGGTGGCTTCAAAACCTTCCAGGATGAGCTTACTAATTTTGCTCAGGGAGATGGGACACCAAAGTTTAATCCCTTCTTCGTACCGAAGATGATCATCGATATCACTCCCGGATTGATGTCGATAAAATACGGATTCAGAGGGCCGAATTTTGCAACTGTTTCTGCTTGTGCATCTTCCAATAACTCATTGACCGATGCATTTAATTACATCCGACTTGGAATGGCCAATGCCATTCTCACTGGTGGTTCGGAGGCAGGTGTACTGGAATCCGGTATTGCCGGATTTAATGCCATGAAGGCACTCTCTGAAAGAAATGATGACCCGACAACTGCCTCCAGACCCTATGACAAAGACAGAGATGGTTTTGTGCTCGGCGAAGGATCAGGTGCATTATTTTTAGAAGAGCTGGAGCATGCCAAGGCTCGTGGAGCCAAAATCTATGGTGAAATTCTAGGCTGTGGAATGTCTGCAGATGCATATCACATTACCTCTCCGCATCCGGAGGGAGAAGGAATTATCCTTGTATTGAAAAATGCACTCAAAGATGCCGGGATAGACATCAAGGAAATTGATTATATCAACACGCACGGTACCTCCACTCCTTTAGGGGATACCGGAGAACTTAAGGCCATCCAGGCAGTATTGGGTGACCACGCTTACAACATCAACATTAGCTCAACCAAGTCTATGACCGGGCATTTGCTCGGTGCAGCAGGAGCGATTGAGACTATAGCCTGCTTATTGAGCCTGGAAAAAGGAATTATCCCTCCTACTATTAATCATTTTACAGATGATCCTGAAGTAGATCCAAAATTGAATCTAACTTTTAACAAGGCTCAAGAACGAGAGGTAAATGTGGCTGTGAGCAATACTTTTGGTTTTGGTGGTCACAACACATCTGTTATCCTGGGTAAATTTAACGGGTAGTGCCGTCATTAGTGCGTGTAGCTTTTAGTCGACTGACTAATCTTTTCAATCGTAGGGACAGGGACCTGTTCAGGAAATTTAAGCTGATTACCGGGCGAACACCCCTAAATATTGGGCTATATAAGCGTGCCATGTTGCATGTTAGTGCTGCTTCAATCAACGATAAAGGCACTAAAGATTCCTATGAAAGGCTGGAATACCTTGGTGATGCAGTGATTGGGATGGTAGTGGCAGAACTGTTATTCAAAAGATTTCCTTATAAAGAAGAGGGCTTTCTAACAGAGCTACGAGCCAAAATAGTGAACAGAGAATCATTAAACCTTCTTTCCAGGAAAATCGGTCTTCAAGACATGGTGAAATATCAAAAGCACAAGGGCTCTAAGCTCTCACATAAATCAGTTCTGGGCGATTCACTGGAAGCACTTGTGGGAGCTGTATACATCGATCATGGATTTAGGTACTGTAAGGAATTCATTACCCACAGACTAATAAAACCACACTTTGATTTTGAAGAGCTCTCGAGGATCACTACCAATTATAAGAGTAAAATCATTGAATGGGTCCAAAAAGAAAACAAAGAAATCAAATTTGAGATTATCAATTCCAATGACAATGACCGCACCAAGCAGTTCATCGCTCAGGTGCTCATTGACGGGATACCTTTAGAAAAAGGTTATGGATTTAGCAAGAAAAAGGCCGAACAGGATGCCGCTTATAAGTCCATACTCAAACTAAAAATTGAATAGGTGGGAAAATTGAAGATTGGTGGGGCATGTCTTAACCAGATCCCAATGGATTGGGATAATAATCTTGGGAATATACTTACAGCCATTTCCAAAGCGAAAGAGGACGGCATTAAGATACTTTGTCTCCCGGAATTAGCCATCACTGGTTATGGATGTGAAGACATGTTTCTGAGCGAATGGGTTCCCAACAAAGCTTTAGAAAAATTACCAGAAATCATCGAGCACACCCAGGGTATTTCAGTAGCTGTGGGTCTTCCCCTGATCTTCGACAATAAGCTATACAACACCGTCTGTTATATCAAAGACAAAAAACCACTTGCTTTTTATGCCAAACAAAAGCTAGCCAATGATGGTGTGCACTACGAACCCAGATGGTTCAGTGCCTGGCCTTCAGGTGAAACAGCTTCCGTTGAATTTTTAGGTGAATCTGTCCCTCTGGGTCACCTCACCGTCAAGGATTGGGATTTGACCATTGGATTTGAGATTTGTGAGGATGCCTGGAGAACCGACCGTCCCGGATGCCATTTGATCAATGAAGATGTAGACCTTTTTCTTAATCCAAGTGCCAGCCATTTTGCTTTTGGTAAGGCAGAGTATCGAGAAAACCTGGTTGTAGAAAGCTCAAGGCTTCTCAATTGCACATATCTATATGCCAATCTTTTGGGTAATGAATCCGGTAGGATGATCTATGACGGAGATATCCTCATAGCTCAGGGAGGAAGCTTAAAGGCTCGCAACGGAAGATTATCCTACAAGAATATCAACCTGCTTGCAACAGACATTGATTTTGATGACTCCGAAAAAACACTCAAAGCAATTAAACCTGATAGCAAGAGAGCAATTGATGAATTTGGCCAGGCTGCTTCGCTGGCATTATTTGATTACCTGAGAAAAAGTAAGAGCAAAGGTTTTGTATTATCTCTCAGTGGTGGAGCTGATTCCGGCTGTATAGCGACTTTGGTAGCAGAAATGGTGAGAAGAGGCACAGAAGAACTAGGCGAAAACGGATTCAAAGAAAAATTGAGGCTTCCTCTTGAAACGGGAGGAAGAAAGAAACTGGTGAATCAGCTTTTAACAACCGCTTATCAGGGCACCCAAAATTCTTCTTCAGAAACATTGGAGTCCGCACGCTCTTTGGCTGAAGGTATTGGTGCAAGATTTTTTCAGTGGGAAATCGACAATGAAGTTTGTGAATACACAAAGACCATAGAGAAAGCCCTGGATCGTAAACTTAGCTGGGACACTGATGATATAGCCTTGCAAAACATCCAGGCCAGGGCAAGGTCGCCAGTCATCTGGATGTTAGCAAATATCTCAGGCTCATTACTTCTTAGTACTTCCAACCGAAGCGAAGGGGATGTTGGTTATGCCACCATGGATGGCGATACCAGTGGTAGTATTTCTCCCATTGCGGCAGTAAGCAAACGATTTATCCTGGAATGGCTACAATACGCAGAGAAAGAGCTTGGGTACACGGGTCTAAAAATGGTGAACAGCATGCAACCGACTGCAGAGCTCAGACCAACCACAATGCACCAAACTGATGAAAAAGACCTGATGCCATATGCAAACCTGCTGGCCATTGAGAAACTGGCTGTGAGAGAAAAAAGATCACCTACAGAGGTGTATGAGGCACTAAAAGAGGAGTACAAAGATAAAAATCTGCTAAAAGACCATATCAAAAGATTCTTCAGTCTTTGGTCAATCAACCAGTGGAAACGTGAACGCATCGCGCCAAGCTTCCACCTGGATGATTTCAATATCGACCCAAGAACCTGGTGCAGGTTTCCAATCCTCTCAAGTGGCTTCAAGGATGAGCTAAAAGCATTGGAAGAACGCTAAGGAACAGGATCATATCCACTGCCCCCCCATGGGTGGCATTTGGCTATTCTTTTGATCGCAAGTAGAATACCTTTCAGCCCATGTTTCATAATTGCCTCCTTGGCATAATTTGAGCAAGTAGGTTGAAATCTGCAGGTGCTTGGAAAAAGCGGGGAGATACTATATTGATAGAAAATGACAGGAATGGTAAGCAGCTTACGAAAGAATTTCCTCACTAGTCAAAATTAAACATCAAATTTGTGGCTAACAATAAAATTGGTTCTGTTTGCACTTTTATGAATGCGCTGCGTTAAAGTGACGGGAGTGAAAAATTCGGCTTGTGAAAGTTATTAGTATTCGGTGGTTACATCTTTTTATCTGCGGTCTCCTGTTCATACCCAGTGTTTCTCTGTTTGGACAGATCCGATCTGCCAAAGCACCTGTGGCTGATACGGTTGATATGACCCCTATCCGCATCAATCGGATCTATATATTGGGCAATAAGAAAACTAAAAGAGCCATTATCACCAGGGAACTTTCAATGCAGGAAGGCGATACTGTTCCTGCCTACCGGCTGCCCACACTTTTTAAGGAAGATAAAAATAAGGTTTACAATACTCAACTATTTAATACCGTCTCCATTGAGAAGCTTCAATTGGATTCCACCTCCATTGACTTACTCGTAAAAGTCGATGAGCGGTGGTATTTCTACCCTTCTCTCCTTTTCAAGTTGTCCGATAGAAACTTTAATGATTGGTGGGTGAATAGAAACAGGGATCTCCGCAGGGTCAACTACGGATTTAAACTCTTTCAATACAACTTTAGAGGCAGAAATGAGTTGCTCCGGCTTGTTGCCCAGTTTGGATTCGAAACTCAACTGGAACTCAACTATCGAATACCATACATTGAACCTTCGCAGCGCCATGGTCTAACATTCGATATTGGATATTCTGAAAGAAAAAACATTGCTTACCAAACAGTAGATCATTTACCGATTTTTACGCGGAGCAGCAAGATTTTAAGAACAGCAATTGGAGGCAGTATCATTCATAGCTATCGCCCCAGCTTCTATACCTATCACTACACATCCCTGGGCTTTTATTCGCTTAATCTCGCGGATACTATTCCCGAACTAAATCCCAATTACTTTGGCGACGGGTCATCAACGCAACGAGCCTTTAGACTTACCTACACCTTTACCCGAGACTTTAGAGACAACAGAAATTATCCACTCTCAGGAGACTTCTATTACTTCCAGGTGCACAAAGTAGGATTGGGAATCACCAATGATGTAGACATCTGGAGATTTAGGGCAAATTATTCAAAGTACTTCAATTTATCTAATGGGTTTTATATGGCCAATAGTGTGGAGGGCATGATAGCTACTCCAAAGGATCAACCCTATAATAATTATACTAGTCTTGGCTTCGGGCCAACGCTTGTCAGGGGTTACGAGCTCGAGCTCGTAGAAGGATATCAATATCTACTAACCAAAAATGCCATCCGAAAACGGATATGGAAATCGGAATCTGACATCAGCCGTGTGATGCCCCTTGAACAGTTTCAAAAAATCCCATTTATTTTCTATGCCAACATTTTCTTTGACGCCGGCTGGGTAAATAACTACCCCAATTATGAACAGAGTAATCGATTGAGCAATAAGTTGCTATATGGGATAGGCCTGGGAATTGATTTCATCACGATAAATGATTTAACCACCAGGTTTGAGTACTCCTACAATGCGGAGAATGAGTTCAACTTTTTCCTGAATTTCAAGGCGGCATTTTGATTTAGGTAGGTAAACGCACAGTGCCACCCAAGGGCGGCACTTTTCTATTCAATTACCTGTCTGGTGTTTTGGATGTTTGAAGCTGCTTAGCCATGGCAGCACCAATCAAACTTTCCAGGGGTGTCCCCCCTTTTTCATTCCCTCCAATGATCATAGTTTCAGGGAATTTAATTTTAGAAATCTCAGTAGCCACCCTGATGTCCCGATCCAGTTCAAGTTGCAGTTTGACTTCCGGAGTGATACCCGCACTTACCTTTTTAGCAATTTCATAGGCATCAGCATCTGCCTGAACCTTCTTCTTTTGTGCATTCAACTTCTCTGTTTCCAACGCAATCGCAGCAAGCTTTCTGTTGGTTTCTTCTTGTTTCAATTTGGTCTCAATTGCAATAAGTGCCTTTACTTGCTCCTTTTCCTGAGCAACTCGTTCAGCAGCCTTATCCCGCTCACCTTCTGCAATGATTCGTTGCTGCGCATCCTTGGCCGTTTCCACCTTTTGTTGCTCCAGCTGTCTTTTAGCTGATTCATCTCTTTGAGCTTCAAGTCGCTGCTTAAAAGTGGCCTCCAGTTCCACATTATCTACAATGACCTGGGACACGATGATGTTGTTTTCGCTCAACTCATGATCAATCCTTTTAGGAACCCCATGCTCAAGAATCCTTTTTACATCGTAGCTTGTCTTGATCTCTTTAATAGATCTGGTATCATCCTGAATGGATGCAAAAACAGTGTCACGTTTCTCAATTTTCTCCACGGCATAGGCTCCTTCTTTTAGCTGCTCCTCAAATACCTGGCGAAAACTTTGAGCCTCACCAGAAATATAATCCTGCGCTGCAAACATATAAGCTGTGTTCACCAGTTGCTCCTTCACAGTGGGTACTATAGTGTTGTTAACCAGGTTACTCATAGTTCTGAATTTAACAGCCAAACCAATGAAGCTTTCTTCATCTCTGGGAAGTTCAAACCGGGTGGATACATAACCCGAAGCAGTCACCTGGTCGATGAATCTCAGAGGAACCGGTTGCATCAGTCCGCTTACTTCTTTTTCATCTACCTCAATTCCTTCCCCAACTACCTTTACATCGATGAACTTTTGCCATTTGTCAATCTTTGCAAAACCACGCCATTTGATCCCCTGCTCCATCACAGCGCTCATCTTCCCTGTGGGATACACAAGAAGATAATTAAAACCTCTGTCAGCAAAGAAGAACAATGAATTCAACAGCATAAGTACTGCACCAATAAATAATAAAACCACCCCCTGCCCTACCCTGAATCTTTTCAGCCAGGCCAGGGTATCTAGCTGAATATTAATCCTGGAAATGATGACTATAACGATACCCAATACGAGTACCAAAAAACCAATAAATGTTATCATGTGATTAGAATTTAAGAGTTAATAATAGGGACAATTGAAAACTCTTCTTCTAGATGTGAAATTGTCTCAAAAGCTGAGTAAGCCTAAGATTGGAGTATGTAATTGCTTATACGATTATACGTATTTTCCACACAAATGGTTGCATTACCTGTGAAGATAGGCAATAGGCGAGGTAAGAATCTGTAATGTGATTCAAAGCTGATTTTTAAGGAATGATCGCTTCAGAACTAGTCAAATTTCTTCCACTTTTTCTTCTTTCCGGAACGTTTAAAAAAATACCACTGCCCCACTCTTTCACCATTTTTAAATTCGCCCTCATAAGTTTTACTTTCATCCTCGTCAAAGTAATACCATACCCCGTGTTCTTTGCCATTCTGAAAAGCACCTTTTTGGTACAAAGCTCCATTCTCATGATAAAACTGCCAAAGGCTGTCTGGTGTACCTTCCGAGTAATACCCTTCTCTTTTCAGTGTTCCATCCTCAAAATAGAAAATCCACTTTCCTTCATACAGGCCATCTTTGAATACACCGTGCTTTTCCAATACACCGTTAGGATGATAGTATTTTGCCGAATCCTGAATTACTCCATTCTCCCAGCGCTCTACTCCAAGTAAACTTTCATCCACATCATAATATTTCTGAGTACCGTTCAATAGATCATTTTCATAGTAAAGTTCTGCATTGAGCATCCCATCAGGATAGAAATAAGTCCAAAGTCCAGTTTTCCCCTCCTCATCTAGCTCACCATAAGCTTTCAGCCTGCCATCTTCGTAGAAAAGAGAATCTTGCCCAAAAACAAGCACCGGCAATAACAAAAACACAACTACAATTACTTTCATTACTGAAAAAAAAGACACTGAATTTGACTTAAAGTTATATTGTTCATATTTTACGTATAATGTTACGTTTTGTGCTATATGGAACAGTGTTAACATTAGCTGGACTGGTCTCAGCACAAGAAGAATACAGTCTGGGAGCCCGAAACAGTGCATTAGGTGGGGCATCCCTCACCATCAACGATGCATGGGCCAACCTTAACAATGTAGGAATGATTGGCAGAGCCAAAAATCCCACAGGAGCCATCACCTATCAAAACAGGTACAACATTCCCGAATTTATGGTATTGGGTGGAAGCTATATTCAAACTTTCGGATTATTTAACTCAGGCCTGAGTTTTTACCGGTTTGGTACAGACCTTTATAGTGAGCAAAAATTTGGTCTGGCTGTGGGCAACACCCTCCAAATGGTCAGTTTGGGTGCTGGCGTGAATCTGATTCAGTACAGAATTGAGGGACTGGGATCCTGGCAGTATTGGGTCTTTGAATTGGGTGGGGTTGCTCAATTGACTGATCAGTTGTTTATTGGGGCACACATATTCAATGTTAGTACTGGGGATAACATTCCGGTGATCATGAAAGCAGGATTATCATACAGACCTATTGAAAAGCTCATGATCAATATGGAAACGCACAAGGCGCTAGATACGGATGCAAGGCTCGTAGCTGGAATAGAATACTTCATCATTAAGCCTCTGGCGCTTAGATCTGGCATTTCAACCCGGCCATTTAAGAGTGCTTTTGGATTGGGGTTCATTCTTCATCTGTTTGATGTCAATTACGCTTTTTCAGATCAAAGTGATCTTGGGTCAATCCATGAAGTTTCGCTCAATTTCTCGCTGGGAAAATCATGAGATCTTATCTGCTGCTATTTTCAATTTTCCTGCCCTTTATGATCAAGGCACAGGATCATGACCTCGATCTTGAAAGTTTTGCTGAGCGATTTTATCAGCTCCAGGATGATGACTTGGCCTATGACCAAATCTATGAGTCATTGTTGCAGTACTACATGCACCCAATTAACTTAAATAAAACAAATACAGAAGAACTACTGGCTTTGAATATGCTAACACCTAAACAGGTTAACAACCTAATTCATCACATTCAGGAAAACGGGCCATTAATCTCCATCTATGAACTCCAATCCATTCCATTATTCACTCCGGAGCTTATCAGGAATCTTCTACCGTTTGTTGCAGTCAGAGAAAGGCAAGACAGCAGAAATCTTTGGGAGCGAATCCTTGCTGAGGATAACAATTACCTTTTATTGAGACATTTCAGGACACTTCAATCAAAAAAGGGTTACCAAACGGACCAAAAAGATCCGTACAGAGGTGACCCCAATTACCTGTATGCCAGGTACTGTCTCTCAAGAGCCAATGATTTCAGCTTTGGGTTTACCCTGGAGAAAGACGCTGGTGAACAACTTTTCTATAATGATTCCAGCGGTATTTCCATCACTGACTTTCAATCCTATCATATGTTTCTCAAAGAAAAGGGTGTGATAAAAGGGTTGGCATTGGGTGATTACCAGGTTCAGCTCGGGCAGGGACTGGTATTTGGCTCGGGATTTAGTTTCGGAAAAGGTGCTGAACCTATCCACACTATCAGAAGGAATGAGATTGGGTTGCGTCCATATACCTCTGCGTTGGAATTAGGATTTTTCAGGGGTGCCGGAGTTTCACTGGGCAACAAACACTGGACTTATACCTTGCTGTATTCCTCAACTAATCAGGATGCTAACATATTAAATGATACCACTTTTTCTGATTTTGAAGCGTATGTTTCAAGTATACAGGCTACGGGCTACCACAGAAACGAATCAGAGTTGAGTAAAAAAGGCCAACTACATGAAACATCTTATGGTGGAGGTGTTTCCTTTCAATCCAGAGCGATAAGAATTGGTATTACTACCATATTTAATCGTTTTGATCATCCAATTCAGAAAAGGCCAAACAACTACAACCAATTTGAATTCTCCGGTACTGAAAACTGGGCTGGTAGTATCTATGGCTCTTTTCTCTGGCAGAATATCAATGCCTTTGGTGAAATGGCGCGATCCTCCTCTGGTGGAATTGCTTATTATGCCGGATTAATTGCCAGCCTTACCCCTCAAGTCGATTTCAGCTTTTCAATGAGAAATTATGCCAAAGACTTTCACTCATTCTACGCAAATGGTTTTGGAGAACAATCCCGAACCATCAATGAAAAAGGGGCTTACTGGGGTCTCAAATTCTCGCCTTATCGAAAGCTCACCTTGGCTGTATACCTCGATTATTTTGAGTTCCCCTGGCTGAGGTATCGGGTTGATGCTCCCTCACAAGGGATCGAATATCTTGGAAGAATTACCTATAAGCTATCCAGAAGTATTCAACTTTTTGCGCAGTATAGGGAAGAAACAAAAGAAACCTCTGCTGCCGAAACCAATGGAAACCTGAGCTCACTTGTTGAAGCCACCAAAAGAAGCCTACTCTTAAACGCTGACTATGAGGTCACACCGACAATTTCCATGAAAACCAGGTTGCAAACTTCGAGCTACAATTTAGGCGGGAGTAAATCTACAGGCTATGCGCTTATGCAGGATATCAGATATCAAATCTGGCGGCTGAGATTCGATGCACGTTTTGCTATTTTTGATACTGACAACTATGACAATAGAATCTATGCTTTCGAAAGGGATCTCCTTTATACTTTTTCGATCCCAGCCTATTCAGGAAACGGTACCAGATCATACATTATGATGAGGTATTCCATCAACAAGCGTATTAATCTCTGGATTAAATATGGACGGTTTAAACATCAGAACTCAGATTCGATTGGAAGCGGATCGGAAGAGATTGCTGGATCATTAAGATCTGATATTCGTACAATGCTCAAAATGAATTTCTAATCAATCCAGGCTCACTACCCTACCTTCTTCTGATGAAACATAGGCAGAGTAGATCACATTCACGCAGTCGACAGCCAGGTCAATACTCGAATAGGGTTCTCTATCCTCACGGATGGCCTGAACAAAGTCTGTAATCTCTTGAGAAAATCCGCGAAACCAGTCTTCATCACAACTTGGTCTGTTCCAACCAGCTTTGGTTTCCAGCTTTTCCATGAAGTACTCTTGCTCAAAAACCCCTGGTTCAACCGCATAAGTTTCGATGGCGTCATTGCTGGTCATATTGGCTTTGATCACTCCATCTGTCATATAAGCTGTTACCCGTGTATTCAATCCTCCAAGCCCAACATCACTAATCATCACAGTGGCTCTTGAGCCATCTTCGAAGCGAATGATCAGGTTTGCCCAGTCTTCAACATCAGTAGGGTCTGAGCTGATCCATTTGTGTGCACCAGCTGATTTGGCGCGTGCCGAAGCCTCGGTATGGATGAGGTCAGCTGTATCGGCCATCACCGAAACAGGCCTGATCGGCTTTCCGATCCGTTGCAAACCTTCCCATTGTTTAAGATGCAAACAAGCCCCAACAGAATGGGCTCCCATCCTGAGCAAGGCTCCTCCTCCCATATTTTTCCATTCCTTTGAATACAAAGAATTAGATCCGGAGTGATTTTCCTCAGCTCTCAATTCCAAAACAGACCCCTTAGATGCAGCCATCAGGTTCCTCATTTTAATGATTGGTGGTGAATAAACCCAATTCTCCGCATAGCAAAATTTCACTCCATTACTTTTCACTGCATCCCGTACCGCCTCTGCATTTTTCCTGGCGCCATGCAGCATTTTAGCTCGTGGTACTTTCAAGCCGATTGGTTCAGGATCCCCGGGCTCACCAAAATACCCAGTCAGGGGTTTCTCCATGATGATATGCTTTCCGGCCTCAGCCGCCCTTATCGCAATCTCATGATGGCTGGCGGGGGGAGTACATACATCTATCACATCAATATCTTTTCTGGACAGCAATTCATCGAGATTGGTAGTATGGAAGCCTACTTGGAAATCCCTATCAAAAGCCGCTGCGCTTTCTCCATTTCGAGAGCAAACTCCCCTAATCTCAACCTGGCCCGGGTGTAGTTTACTAAAATTCCCCTGGTGCATCCTGGCACCGTATCTGGCCCCCACCATTCCAATACCAATTGTTTTATATGCCATATCGTTCATGTAGTAATAGTCAGTAAAAGAGTCATCAGTTTTAGGCTGATGGGAAGTTAAACCCACCAGTACTTTCCACCAAAAACAATTTGATCATATCCTGGACGGTACAACAAAAAATATTTAAAAAAAAAATCTCTCTGATGAAACATTTCAAAGAGAGATAAGTATATGTATGTACATTTAATGTATTAACATAATTTAATAATATGGAAACTTTAACTAAAACTCTTTGGTCAATTGACCCAACACATTCAGAAGCCGGTTTTAAAGTAAAACACCTGGTAATATCAACTGTAAACGGAAAATTCAATGAATTTGAAGGATCTGTGGAATCAGAGGATGACAACTTTGAAAATGCTAGCATTAACTTTGCTGCCAAAATTGATTCAATCTCAACAGGTGTAGCGGACCGAGATGCTCACTTGAAATCTGATGATTTTTTCAATGCGGCGCAATATCCTGAGCTGAAATTTCAGAGCACATCATTCAACCAGGTAGAAGATGACGAATATGTTTTGAAAGGTGATTTAACAATCAGAGATGTGACCAAACCTGTATCACTAAAAGTTGTGTACGGTGGAACTGTTACAGATCCATATGGCAATACAAAAGCCGGTTTTGAAATTAGTGGGAAGATCAATAGAAAAGAGTTTGGATTGAAATGGAGTGCTGTGACCGAGGCAGGTTCTGTAGTAGTAAGCGATGATGTAAAACTTGATTTGAACATCCAGATCGCTAAACAATCGTAAGGAAAATTCGATTATATCTTCATGGCATCAATAGAAAGTATTCCTAACAAAAAAGGATCGAATCCCACGTACCCTGTACATGATTTGATCATCAAACGATGGAGTCCACGGGCTTTTGATCCAAAAGATATCTCTGAAGAGGAGCTAAACCAATTATTTGAGGCGATGAGATGGGCACCATCCTCCATGAATGCACAACCATGGAGGGTGCTCTATGCCCACAAGGAAGAAGAGGGGTTTGATAAACTGGTTGAATCTCTTGCAGAGGGCAATAAACCCTGGGCAAAAGAAGCTCCTGTTCTCATGTTGGCAATGATCAAAAAAGATTTACCGAATGGCTCTCCAAATGGGTCAGCCCGACACGACCTGGGATTGGCTGTTGGTAATTTGCTTGTGCAGGCAACCAGCATGGGAATTGGAGTGCACCAAATGGGAGGTTTTTCCCGTGAAAAAGCGATTGAGCTATTCAGTATTCCTGATGAGCTCGCACCTAATACGGTATTAGCTGTTGGCCATTTTGGAAATCCTGATAAACTATCGGATAAGCTAAAGGAAAGAGAGCTAAATCCTCGATCCAGAAATGAGGTTGGTGAATTTACTTTTCACAATTCCTTGACCTAGACAAAGGCATCCAGTCCGGTAATTTCCTTTCCTAAAATGAGCAGGTGGATGTCATGTGTGCCTTCATAGGTGATGACAGATTCAAGATTCATCATATGCCTCATGATCGGAAAATCAGCGGTAATACCCATACCACCAAGTATTTGACGAGATTCTCTGGCAATATTAAGCGCAACATCTACATTGTTACGTTTAGCCATTGAGATCTGTTGAGTGGTAGCTTTACCCTGATCCTTTAGCTGTCCAAGCCGGAAATTCAATAGCTGTGCTTTGGTGATCTCGGTAAACATTTCTGCTAGTTTTTTCTGTACGAGTTGAAAAGATCCTATAGGTTTTCCAAATTGAATCCGCTCTTTTGAATATTTTCTGGCTGTTTCAAAGCAATCCATAGCAGCACCAATGGAGCCCCAGGCAATGCCATATCTTGCACTATCGAGGCAAGCTAAAGGTGCCCCAAGGCCATCCTTTCCAGGTAAAATATTCTCTTTTGGGATCTTTACATTATTGAAAACAAGCTCGCCAGTTGCCGAAGCTCTCAATGACCATTTACCCGTTGTTTTTGGAGTAGTAAAGCCCTCCATTCCCCGCTCTACCAAAACGCCTTTGATCCTTTTGTCCTCATTTTTAGCCCAAACCACCGCTACATCAGCATGAGGTGAATTTGAGATCCACATTTTGGCACCATTCAAAAGGTAGTGATCACCTTGATCCACAATTTTAGTTTCCATCCCGGCCGGATTAGATCCATGATTTGGTTCTGTAAGCCCAAAACACCCTAAAAACTCTCCGGAGGCTAGTTTTGGTAAAAACTTTTTCTTTTGAGCCTCTGACCCAAACGCATAGATAGGAAACATGACCAGAGATCCCTGAACAGAGGCTGTAGATCGCATACCACTGTCGCCCCTTTCTATTTCCTGCATGATCAATCCATACGAAGTATAGTCAAGTCCACCTCCACCGTACTCAGGAGGAATTGTCGGACCAAAAATTCCGTGCACTCCCATCTTTTTCACAATCTCTAAGGGAAAATGATTTTCTTCAGCCCATGACTCTACAAATGGAGTTATCTCCTTCTTTACAAAATCTCTTGCGGAAGATCTGATGATCTTATGCTCCTCTGTAAGCAAGTCATCTATCTGATAAAAATCAGGAGCTTCAAAATCATCAATAAAGTTTCGTTTATTTGCGAAGTCTTTTTCAGCATTAATTGGGGTTGACATAGCCTGATTTTTGTTTTAAGTCTTAATTAAGTCAAATTTACTAACCAAAGCAACAGACCGAATGGCAAAGCGTAAGATTAGTGCAGATATCCTGGCACAACTGGAAAAATTGGATGCGAAGTTTGATGCAATGGGCCAGAATCTCTCCTCCTATCTCGACGGGTTGTTGCACTCTGACTACCTCACCTATTGGGATTATATACGACTAGATACCCTCCTGAGTCTGCAATCACCAAGAACCAGTTTTCCCGATGAAAAAATATTTATCCTTTACCATCAAATCACCGAACTATACCTGAAACTTATACTAGTTGAGCAGAATCAGATCCTCGAAGATTTTGGTAAATCAGATGTTGCTCAGTTTACTAAACGATTGGAGCGCATCAATAGATATTTCGACCACCTGATTAATTCTTTTGATATCATGATTGATGGGATGGACCGGGAACAGTTCCTTAGTTTTAGAATGTCGCTTCTGCCCTCTTCCGGGTTCCAATCGGCACAGTTCAGGCTTTTTGAGATCGGAGCAACAGATTTTTACCTGCTGACTGAGCATAAAGTACATTCGAAGTTCACTTTCAAATCACCTTTGAAAGACATCTATGAGAACCTCTACTGGAAAAAAGGTGCCACAGAGTTGGCTACAGGTAAAAAGACGCTGACACTTAAGCAGTTTGAAGATAAATACGCCGATGAATTTCTACAAAAGGCATCATTTGCAAAAGACATCAATATTCGTCAGCAATACCATCAATTTTTCGAAGGAGATAAGAAAGTAATTGAAGAATTGAGAATGCTTGACCACAAGTCAAATGTGGGCTGGCCGCTGGTACATTATAAGTCAGCTGTCAAATATTTACAAAAAGACCCCAACCTCATTAAAGCATCCGGAGGCACCAACTGGCAGAAATATCTCCCACCTAAAAGGAAGAAGATTATTTTTTATCCTGAGCTTTGGAGTGAGGAAGAAATTGAAAATTGGGGTTCTAAACCATAACTGAATTACCTTTGTAAACAGATGAGAATCATCTGGTTAATCATAGGGGTATGCATAATTGGTGAAGTCCAGTCACAGACGTTCATCAAACGGACATATTACGATGACTTACACCAAATCCCTAAAGAAGTCATCAGTCTTTCTAAACAGGATTCTTCACTTCATGGCCCGTTTCTCAGCTACTATACGAGCGGTTCCCTTCAAGCCGAAGGTTATTATTTCGAAAACCTATCAGACAGCACCTGGGTATTCTACTTTGAAAATGGGCAGAAAAAGGCAGAGGGGAAATATAGCATGGGGAAGCAATCAGGTAAATGGAAGTATTATTTCGAACGCGGCAATCTCAGAGCAGAAGGCGTGATGAAAGCCGATACCAAACATGGTGCATGGACTTTTTACTTTGAAAATGGCTCCGAAAAAAGCTCAGGAGTTTATTACAATGATCGTAAAGAAGGCATCTGGAACTACTTTTATGAGGACGGCATCGTCAAGGCTCAGGCTTTTTATGAAAGAGGAACCGGCAACTACAAAGAGTTTTATCCCTCAGGAGCAGTAAAGAATGAAGGTAAAAATATAGAGGAGAAGAGCGTTGGGAAGTGGAAATATTATTACGAATCAGGGGAACTGGAGGCTGAAGGTGAGTATTTTGGTGGTTTACGCAATGGTTTGTGGACTTACTATCATAAAAATCAGACTGTAGCTGCTGAGGGCAGGTTTCTCGATGGGGAGAAATCAGGTATTTGGAAATATTACTACCCGGATGGATCCATCAGTAGCGAAGGCCAAATGAAAAACGATAAGCAGGAAGGATTTTGGAAGCTTTATTACCCCACTGGAGACCTCAAAGGGGAAGGCAGCTATGACCACGGATCCGGAACCTATACCGAATACTATGCTAATGGGAAACAAAAGTCTAGTGGTAGAATCAAAGACGGACTGAAAGAAGGTACCTGGACCTATTTCTCGGAAGAAGGACTAGAAGAAGGTAAAGCCGAGTTTAAAAATGGTGTAGGTGAATATGAAGGTTACTATCCTGATGGCACATTGAGAATGGAAGGAACCATCAAGGATGACAAACGCGTAGGCGAATGGACACTTTATTACCCCGATGGTCGAGTCGCCGGGGTTTACAAGCCCATCTACGAAAACGAAAAGCCTATTTTCAGGACTAAGGATTTGAAAGATCCTAATGAAAAAGGAAGTGACAAACCTGAATACAAATTCCGAAACAAGAAGATCCGCTATTTTGACCCAAGTATCAATGAATACAGGGGAGTTATATTTGGCTCAAATCCTCTCTGGATGCCTTTTGGCAGTCTACCAATAGCTATAGAATACTACATCCAGGAAAGAATAGGTTATGAACTTGAAGTCACAATAATCCGTCGTCCCTTCTTCTCCTCCAATGAGAATGTTCTTTTGGATGATTTGTATTCAAGAGGCAGTAAGATTGAATTCAGGCAAAAATTCTATCATCCGGATACCCCCATGGGCTTACTGTATTTTGGTCATGAAGTGATTGGAGAATTACAGCAGCATTATGTAAATGTGATTGACAACCAGGGAAATCAAAGCAGCCTGAATGCTTCTGAAACCAATTATGGCTACGGCTTATTTATCGGCACCAGATGGATGGAAAGACCGGGTGACAATGGATTTTCAGTAGATTTTAGAATTGGACTGGGTCTTGGCAGAAGAAACATTTCAAACAACTATGAGTCTACTCCACAAAATGACGAGCTGTTCTCGGAACTAAATCGGGATGAATTCTATTTACCCATTATATTCAGCATCAACTTAGGCTATGGCTTTCCAAAACGAAGAACAACAAGCACTTTCTAATTCAGCCATTACAACAAAAGACAAGAAGCATACGGTAATTATTGGGGCAACTCCCAACCCTAGCAGATATGCCTATTTTGCTGCTCAAAAGTTGACTCAATACAACCATCCGATATTGCCGGTAGGGATTAAGAAGGGTCAGGTGGAAGGCATTGATATTATTGATCTGAGGGCTCAACCTGCACTAGATAATGTGGATACTGTTACCCTATATATTAACCCTACACACCAGGCAGAATGGGAGAACTACATTCTGAGCCTTAAACCCAGAAGAATCATTTTCAATCCGGGAACAGAAAACCCTAAGCTAGCCTCACGAGCCAATGAGCAGGGAATAGAAACTTTAAATGCCTGCACGCTCGTTATGCTGAGTGCTGGTACCTATTGAGATTTATCAATATATACTTTAGGCACGCAGATTACACCCCTTTCAATCATTTTATTGAGTTCCACGGCCAGCTGTTGGTTTTCTCTAGCCTTAAAATCAATCTCATTGCCATTAAAACTGAACAAAGAAAGCCTGGTCAGACTCGAGATATCAGGAGGAATTTGAGTGATCTGATTGTTTGAAATATCAATATCCTTCAGCTTGTCTAGAAGTAATACCTGATTGGGAAATCCAACAAGATAGTTGTCGTTGATTCGAATCACTTTTAGAGACTCCAACCTCGAAATACTTTCCGGTAAAACACTCAGTCGATTATGATGCAAGTAAAGTTCCTTCAGGCGATTTAACTCCCCAATTGACTCAGGAATATCGTAGATTTCATTGTGTGCCAGATAGAGGATTTCGAGATTTTTTAATTTGGAAAGCTGTTCAGGAATTACTTCAAGCTTATTGTAATACAGGTCCACTACCTCAAGCTTAGTTAATTCAAAAAAATCTAATGGCAGCTGACTTAACTTATTTTTATAAAAGGACAACTTGGAAAGATTTTCCATTCCTGAAACGCCGTCTGGTAGCATTGTCAGATCATTGTGCAGCATTTGCAACTCTTTCAGCCCACTGAGCTGATAAAATGACGGATGAATTGATGAGATATTACATCGATTTAAGTGCAGTCCTTCAATCAAACTCAATTTCTCATAGGGAGCTGCTGCTATCTTCATCCAGGCACATCTATTCATTACAAGCTTCCTTATGTTCTGGTTTCGAGCCAGTCTTCTCACCGGAAACTCTTCAAACAGATTTTGATCCAATACAAGGTTTTTGAGACCATCCAGCTTTCTAATTCCAATAGGTACTCTTTTCAGTGTATTATCACTCAGAATTAGGGTTTCAATTTGGTCCAGATTGCCTATGCGGATCCACCAAAAATCATCTAGCCCGTTATTGGTCCAGGAGATGTACTTGAGTCGTTTGAGCCTGCAGAGTTTATTTGGCAATTTCCTGATGTCGTTATGATCAAGAATCAACCTTTCAACATTTATCGCATTATATATGATATCCGGAATTTCCTTTAATCCTGCATAGCTAAGATTAATTTCCTTGAGTGTATCCAACCTGGTATTGGATCGAAGTTCTTGAAGTCTTTCCAGTCCTATTTCAGCATAAATTTCTCTTTGTGCCTGATATACAGAATCCAGGGTCTTTTTTGGGAACTTAGCAAGGTTATCAAGGTAGATTTGACGGATTTTCCTTCTGTTTTCCATTACCTGGTGCATGCTGTCCATGTTTATCACCCGCTCCTGACCAAGGCCTGGGAAGGAAATTATGACCAGTAAAAGGCAGAGAAGTCTCATCATTCAACTAATTATTTAGTTATCTCAAAACTAGTAAACGTTTTGCCTTAAAACAACACGCTCCGTGAAGCATAATTTGCTTATTTTTGTGGTTTTAAACAACACTACATGGAACAAGATAAGTCTTTAGGCAAAGGAAATTATTCAGCAAGCAATATTCAGGTTTTAGAAGGGCTCGAAGCCGTAAGAAAAAGACCTGCCATGTACATTGGAGATGTGGGAGTGAAAGGACTTCATCACATGGTTTGGGAAGTAGTGGATAACTCCATAGACGAAGCGCTTGCAGGATACTGTAATAACATCACTGTTGAAATCAATGAGGATAATTCCATTACAGTGACCGATGATGGCCGGGGGATTCCGACTGACCTCCATGAAAAAGAAAAGAAATCTGCCCTCGAAGTAGTAATGACTGTACTTCATGCGGGTGGAAAATTTGATAAAGACACTTACAAAGTTTCCGGTGGTTTGCATGGAGTAGGTGTATCTTGTGTGAATGCGCTATCCACACACTTGATTGCCACTGTACACAGAAACGGAATTATTTATCAGCAGGAATACGAAAAAGGCGTTCCCAAAGCCCCTGTAAAAGAAATTGGTAAAACCGATATCACAGGTACCATCGTTAGGTTCTTTCCGGACACCAGCATTTTCATCGTTTCTGAGTACAACTATGAGACCATCGCCAGCAGGTTGAGAGAATTATCATTCCTAAATGCCGGCATCAAAATTCATTTGGTAGACCACCGAGAAACTGATGAAGATGGCAAGTCAATCACTGAAGGGTTTTACTCTGAGGGTGGATTGAAGGAATTCGTAAAATACCTTGACAGCACCAGGGAAATTCTGATACCTGATCCTATTTATATCGATTCTGACAGGACTGGTGTTCCAACGCAGGTAGCCATGAGCTACAATACTTCGTTCACAGAAAACGTGGTTTCCTATGTAAACAACATCAACACCATTGAAGGAGGAACGCATGTTGCCGGGTTTAGAAGGGCCTTGACAAGAACGCTAAAATCATACGCTGACAAATCAGGATTGCTGGATAAAGTGAAAGTAGACATTACCGGTGATGACTTCCGAGAAGGGCTTACCGCTGTAATCTCCGTAAAAATTGCAGAACCACAGTTTGAAGGTCAGACAAAGACAAAACTTGGTAACAATGATGCTATGGGTGCTGTAGATACTTGCGTGTCAGAAACCCTCAACGAATACCTTGAAGAACATCCTAAAGAGGCCAAGCAAATTGTGTCTAAGGTTATTCTTGCTGCCCAGGCCAGACATGCTGCCAGAAAAGCACGCGAAATGGTCCAAAGAAAGAATGTTCTTTCTGGAACTGGTCTTCCCGGTAAACTTGCTGATTGCTCAGACAAAGATCCTGCATCGTGTGAAATCTATCTTGTTGAGGGTGACTCGGCAGGTGGATCAGCAAAACAAGGTCGTGACAGGAAATTTCAGGCTATTCTCCCTTTGAGAGGTAAAATACTTAATGTAGAAAAAGCCCAGGAACACAAGATCTATGACAATGATGAGATCAAAAACATCATCACAGCACTTGGTGTATCTTTTGGAACAGAAGAGGATGAAAAAGCCCTCAACCTGGTGAAGCTGAGGTATCACAAAATCATCATCATGACCGATGCTGATATTGATGGAAGTCACATTAGAACCCTCATACTAACGTTCTTTTTCAGGTACATGCGGGAGTTGATAGAAAGGGGATATCTGTATATCGCCCTACCTCCTCTCTACCTTCTCAAAAAAGGTAAGAGTGAAAGATATGCCTGGTCAGAAAATGACCGCGTTAAGATCATTAAAGAACTTGCAGACGGTAAGGAAGATGCTGTGAATGTTCAGCGATACAAAGGTCTTGGAGAGATGAATCCTGAGCAGTTGTGGACTACCACCATGGATCCTGAAACAAGAGGGCTGAAGCAGGTAACAATTGAGTCAGCGGCCGAAGCTGATCACTTATTCTCAATGTTAATGGGTGACGAAGTTGGGCCTCGACGGGATTTCATCGAGAAAAATGCGAAATACGCTAAAGTAGACGTTTGATAACCCTTATTTGAAAACGGTCGTTATCATTTGGAATATGGCCAAAAAGAGCTTCCAAATGATAGCGAATGAAAAAAGGATTGCTGATCCAAACGCTAGAACTACTAATAATATTAGTTCGAAAAACCTCTCCATTGAATAGTTATTGGTCTAATAAATAAAACCATAAATCCTTGAATTGTTCAAAATTTGTTAAAAAAGTTTTCCACAGAACATCCCCATATTGGAAATATTCAATGTTGACATTGATATTTTCAATTTTTTCTAATATTTCATATAGTCAGGGCTACTGGCAGCAGCGAGTAGAGTATGAAATGGACATTAATTTTGATGTAGAAACACATCAGTTTTCAGGAAATCAAACCTTGAAATATTACAATAATTCACCTGATACGTTGTATGAAGTATTTTACCATTTATACTTCAATGCCTTTCAGCCAAACAGTATGATGGACGTGAGAAACAGGTCACTTCCTGACCCTAGTCCAAAAATTGCAGATAAAATCATGAACCTGGATTCAAGCGAAATTGGGTATCATGAAATCATCTCCCTTACTCAGAATAACAAAGCTTTAAAGTTTCACATTGAGGGAACGGTACTAGAAGTGGACCTGGCCACTCCAATTCCCCCAAATTCATCATCAATATTCCAGATGGAATTCACGAGTCAGGTTCCTCTCCAAATCCGAAGATCAGGAAGGAACAGCGAAGAAGGTATTGACTATTCTATGTCACAATGGTATCCCAAAATGGCTGAATATGACACCAGAGGCTGGCATGCCATCCCCTATGTAGCCAGAGAGTTCTACGCCCCATGGGGAGATTTTAATGTATCCATTACGATAGATAAAGATTATATTTTAGGTGGAACAGGTATTGTCAAAAATCCTGAGGCGGTAGGTTATGGGTATGCTGAAAAAACATCTGATGCAAGTGGTGACAAGCTCACATGGGAATTTGAGGCAAAAAATGTTCATGATTTTGTATGGGCTGCTGATAGGGATTATGTTCACGAAATAAGGGAATCAGAAAACGGGTTTAAGGTTCACTTTTTGTACCAGGAGCAGGAGGATGCCAAAATGTGGGCAGATGCAATTGATTATACGATGAAGGCTTTTCCTTACATACAGGAAAATTTTGGTGAGTATCCATACCCGCAATTTTCTGTAATTCAGGGTGGTGATGGTGGCATGGAATATCCGATGGCAACCCTGATCACGAGTGGTAGAAGCATAAGCTCGCTGGTCAGCGTGATCATTCACGAGTTGATGCATCAGTGGTATTATGGGATACTTGCCAACAATGAAAGCTATGCCTCATGGATGGATGAAGGTTTTACTGAATATGCCGAAATGTACACTAAAGCCTTTATTTACAACTCAAAAGGCAGAGATCATGAATTTTTCAATCCCATTGCTAGCGCCTATGTCAGCTATGTTATTTGGGCAAAAACCGGATTTGAAGAGCCAATGAACACACATTCTGATCACTTTGGTACAAACAATGCGTATGTTATATCAGCTTATACCAAGGGAAAGGTCACACTTCAACAGTTGAAATACGTAATTGGAAAAGAAAATGTCGAAAAGGGTTTACTTAAGTATTACGACGAATGGAAGTATAAACACCCCTGGCCAGATGATTTCTTTAGAGTAATGGAAAAACAATCCGGGATAACCCTCGATTGGTATCATGACTATTGGGTCAACACAACCCATACAATTGACTATGAAATCCATTCAGTGACACCAGGCTCAAAAGACAGTACAAAAATCACCTTGAAGCGACTGCAGAGAATGCCAATGCCAATGGATGTCTGGGTAACCTTAAAGAATGGCGATCGAAAGCTATATTACATCCCTCTTGGTATAATGAGGGGAGAAAAACCCAATGATTTTGATGTAGAAAGAACCACATTACCGGACTGGTCATGGACACACGATGAATACACTTTTAACATTGGCTTTCCTTTCAAAAAGATCAAGAAAATCGAAATTGATGCCTCAGAGTGGATGGCAGACATTGACCGCAAGAACAATATTTTTCCCCGAGAAGATTAGCTAATAAATTCAGATTAGCCAATAACCAGGTCGCCGTCCGGGCTTCATTAATTCACATCAGCCCGAATGCTGATCATTTGGGTAGGTCCCATTGGATCGTTTGAAAATATTGTGACTGTTTTATACTGTCGCCCTCTTCTGCCAGAAGTATCAAAAGTCACCGTCATAGGGATTGATTCACCTGGCTTAAGCTCTTTTTTGGGAAGTGATGAAATGGTGCATCCACAATTACCCCGAGTATCCCTTATGCTCAATGGTTCTTTCCCAGTGTTAGAAATTTGAAAGGTCGTTTTCACCTTGTTGCCCTCATTCAGCCTACCAAAATCATGGTTAGTACGATCAATGGCCAGTCTTGGTGCATTCGCTTTTTCTTCAGCTGTCATTGGTGGAAAATATTCCTCAATAGTTGCTACGATATACAGTTCTTTCATTTCTCCAGGTGCTTCAGAAGTGAAAAAACGGATGTTGTCTGTGTGAAAGCCCAGGCTTCCCTTCTTCCTGGGATCATATTTGACTACCAATTGTCCTCCTTCATTGGCCGCTATTGACTCTGGTTGAAGAGATACTGAAATAAAATCTGGTATCATTCCCCGCTCCTGCATCAAGGTCAATGACTCGTCACTGTCATTGTGAATAGCAAAGGATTTCTCTATTGGTTTTTCGTTGGTCATTCTACCGAGGTTCAGAGATTTGTACTTAATCCTGAACCCTCCCATTTTCAATGGAAGATCTTCTGCTACTGTTTTTGGTGCTGGTTTTACATAACCTTCTATAAAAAGTGTTGTGTTACCACCTGTCGCATTGCTTGTCACCTGCAAAGACTTCCTAAACTGACCCGGTCTGTTTCGAGGATTATATTGTGCCTTGATGAATCCGGAATCACCAGGCATCACCAACTCTTTAGTCCAGCCGGGGGTGGTACAGCCACATGAAGCCTTAACCTGAATGATTTTAACAGGCTGATCACCCGAATTTTTAAATTGAAAACTATACTCGATCAACCCCGCATTTTCTTCTACTTCCCCAAAATCATGTGTAGTTTTTACAAATTCCAGCTGGCCTTGAGCTTGCAGCTGAACGGTAGAAATTACACCCAGTAGGATAGCAACAATTATTCTCATTCTTAAACTTTTCATAACCAGATACAAAGATTCAAATTATTTAGGTTTGCACAAAAAATATTATGTCGCGCATCCTTACTGGAATTCAAAGCTCCGGAAAACCACACCTGGGAAACATCCTGGGAGCCATTGCACCAGCCATTGAACTTTCAAAGAACGAAAAAAATGAATCTTTCTTGTTCATCGCAGACCTCCATTCGCTTACCACGATCAAAGAGGCAGATCAAAGGAAAGAGAATGTTACGGCAGTTGCCGCAGCCTGGTTGGCATTTGGTCTGGATACTACCAAAAACCTCTTTTATCGTCAGTCAAAAGTTACTGAGGTATGTGAGCTTGCCTGGTATCTCAATTGTTTCACACCTTTTCCCATGCTGGCTAATGCGCACTCCTTCAAAGATAAATCAGAGCGTCTCTCTGATGTAAATGCTGGATTGTTTACTTATCCCGTATTGATGGCAGCCGACATCCTTCTTTACGATGCCAATTTTGTGCCAGTGGGTAAAGATCAGAAGCAACATCTGGAAATGACGCGTGATATGGCCTCTAGTTTCAACAATCAATATGGTGAAACTTTTGTCTTACCTGAGGCTAAAATTGATGACCAGGTAATGACAATCCCTGGTACAGATGGCCAAAAGATGAGTAAATCCTATGGAAACACCATTGACATTTTTCAGCCTGAAAAGAAGCTAAGAAAAAACATCATGTCAATCGTCACGGATAGTACTCCCATGGAAGAGCCTAAGAATCCGGATACCTGCAATGTATTCGCCATCTATCAGCTGCTTGCAACGCCAGATCAAACTGCTGATCTGAGGGCTAAATACCTTGGGGGAAACTATGGATATGGTCATGCGAAACAGGCCTTGTTTGAACTCGTCATGGATATATTCAAAGCCGAAAGAGAAAAACATGATCGGTTGATCAACAACCCCTTAGAAATCGAAGGCTTATTGCAGGAAGGAGAAAAAAAAGCAAGAGAAATTGCAAAAGAAGTATTGGGAAGGGTGAGAAATAAGCTCGGATTTTAATATTTTTAATTCAAACCTCAAAAATTTACTATGTCGCTAGAATCAAGGGTATCAAGTTGGTTAGATAGTCAAGCCATCGATCAGGAAACCAAAGAGTCCATCAAAGAACTTCAGTCCAAAAATCAGGAAGAACTGACTGAAGCCTTTTATAAGGATCTGGAGTTTGGCACTGGAGGCCTCAGAGGTATTATGGGTATTGGTTCCAACCGAATGAACAAGTATACTATTGGTATGGCGACACAGGGCCTGGCCAATTATCTGAATAAAAATTTCCCAAACGAGGATATTAAGGTAGCCATCGCTCATGACAGCCGAAACAACAGCCGATTCTTTGCCGAGACAACTGCTGCGGTATTTTCTGCCAATGGCATCAGGGTTTATCTCTTCGAGTCACTGAGACCAACTCCTGAACTATCTTACTGCATCAGGCAATTAAAATGTAAAAGTGGTGTCGTGCTGACGGCTTCTCACAACCCGAAGGAATACAATGGATACAAAGCCTATTGGGATGACGGAGGTCAACTGGTCCCACCTCACGACAAAAATGTAATTGATGAAGTCAATAAAATCAGCTCTTTCGATGATGTGAAGTTTGAAGGGAATAGCAGCCTGATTGAAATCATAGGTGAAGAGATTGATAAACAGTACATTGAGGTTTTGAAGGGTTTGAGCCTCTCCCCGGAAACGATCCAAAAAGAAAGTGACACCAAAATTGTATACAGCTCAATTCACGGCACAGGCATCAAAATGGTGCCCCAGGTTTTGGAGGCATTTGGTTTCAAAAATGTAACTGTGGTAGCAGAACAGGCAGAACCTGATGGAAACTTCCCTACAGTAGTTTATCCAAACCCGGAGGAAGCCGAAGCGATGAGTCTGGCACTAAAAAAGGCCGCTGAAATAGATGCAGATCTGGTAATGGCCACGGACCCCGACGCTGACAGGGTTGGCATTGCAGCCAGAAACAAAGATGGGGAATTTCAATTACTCAATGGTAACCAAACGGGAACACTACTGATTTACTATCTCCTGAGAAAATGGCAGGAAAACAATAAATTGGATGGTAAGCAATTTATTGTTAAAACCATTGTAACTACTGACCTTATTAAACGTATTGCCAATCACTTCAAAGTGACCAGCTACGACACGCTTACCGGCTTCAAATACATCGCTGAGTTGATCAAGGAGCTTGAAGGCAAGTCAAAATTCATTGCAGGAGGCGAGGAAAGTTACGGGTATCTTGTAGGTGATAGTGTACGCGATAAAGACGCAGTAGCTTCCTGTGCCATGATTGCTGAAATGGCAGCATGGGCCCGGTCCGAAGGTCTCTCTGTCTTCGATCTGATGGAGAAGATTTACAGACAATTTGGATTTTTCCTGGAATCTCTAAAATCTATTACCAAAAAAGGCAAAGCAGGAGCTGAGGAAATTGAGGCGATGATGGTGAAATTTCGTAAAGAACCTCCAACAACGCTGGGTGGATCAAAAGTGGTAAAACTCATTGATTATCAATCTTCTACTGAAAAAGATTTAGCCACCGGAAAAGAGAAGCCTATAGATTATCCAAAATCCAACGTGCTTCAGTTTTTTACAGAAGATGAATCAAAAGTATCCATCAGGCCATCAGGAACTGAGCCTAAGATCAAGTTTTACTTTTCTGTGAACGATAATTTGGAAGAAAAGGAATCTGTTGATGCGGTCAAGCGTAAGCTTGAGGGTAAAATAAATAGTATTATTTCGGATCTTGGACTTTAAGAAGTCGCATTTGTATTGTTGATATCTCCTTTACTATTTATCTTGCAAAGTCGAAACCCATTACCCGATTGTTTACTACAAACTAACTTTTATACCTCTTGAATGTCACGCTCAATCTATTACTAGTAACTGTCGGTTTCGTTTTACTTATCAAAGGAGCAGACCTATTGGTAAATGGGGCCTCCTCACTCGCTAAAAAGTTTAATGTTTCTGACATTGCCATTGGTCTCACAATCGTGGCTATGGGTACATCTGCACCCGAATTAGTAGTAAATATCATCTCCGGAACCGTGGTATCCCCCAACGGAACACATGACGTCGTTTTTGGAAACATCATTGGTTCGAATATTTTCAACATCTTTTTGATTCTCGGAGTATCAAGTGTGATATACCCACTGACAGTTCAGCGAAACGCTTTGTGGAAAGAGATCCCCTACTCTCTTGTTGCCACTGTGATTTTCTTCCTGCTTGTCAATGATTCAATGATTGGGTTAGGAGACAAAAATCAATTAGGCATTTTTGATGGTGTCTTATTGCTGATCATGTTCTCTCTGTTCTTGCTTTACATATTTCTAAACCTGCAAAGAAATCCAGATGACAGCGAGCTGATTGAGGACATTGCAGTTTTACCCATCTGGAAGACAGTCATGTTTGTGGTTTTTGGTATTGCTGGCCTTACGATAGGTGGAAGAATGATCGTTGACAATGCGGTTTCTATCGCCAAGGCTTTCCATGTAAGTGAAAAGCTGATTGGCCTAACCATTTTGGCAGCTGGCACATCGCTACCGGAACTGGCTACCTCAGCAGTCGCTGCATTTCAAAAGAAATCTGACCTCGCTGTAGGCAATATTGTTGGATCAAATATCTTCAACCTGCTCCTGGTAATTGGTGTCACTGCGATCATCCATAATCCTATTTATTACAACCCGGTATTGAATACTGACCTCATCATTGTGATGGTGGGCACATTTATGTTATTCATTTTTATGTTCACATTCAAGCAATATAAACTTGACAGGTCCGAGGGATTTATTTACCTACTTGGATTTTGCGCCTACATGTTCTATTTATTCACAAGACTTTAATGGCAAATAGCCCTTTTCTCTCTTAATTTACATTGAATCACAACTCTTTAAACTTCTCAACGCATGCTTCCTAAAATCAATCCAACGGAAACATCAGCCTGGAGTAAACTGAAATCTCATTATGAGAAAACAAAAAACGTCCAGCTAAAAGATCAGTTCCAGGAAGATCCAAATCGATTTGAAAAGTTCTCCATTACATTCAGAGACATGTTGGTAGACTATTCGAAGAACAGGATTGATGAAAAAACAATGGACCTTCTCTTCCAACTTGCCGATGAGGTAAAACTTGACGCAGCCAAAGAGCAGATGTTTGGAGGGGAAAAGATCAACATGACCGAAGACCGCGCTGTTCTACATGTTGCCTTGAGAAACCGTGGTGGAAACCCTATCAAATTTGAGGGTAAGGATGTGATGCCCGACATCAATGAAGTACTTGATAAAATTGAAAAGTTCACCAGCAAACTCCACGCTGGCAAGCTTTTGGGCTACACAGGCAAATCAATTAATACCATTGTCAATATTGGAATTGGGGGGTCAAACCTTGGACCCTACATGGTGACAGAGGCTTTGAAACCATTTGTTAAATCTGACTTTACATTCCATTTTGTTTCTAACATTGATAGCTCGGATCTGGCATCCGTACTAAAGGTTGTGGATCCGGAGACCACATTATTTGTGATCTCTTCCAAGACATTCACCACGTTGGAGACCATGACCAATGCCCGGTCAGCCAAAGAATGGTTCTTAGGATCTGCTAAAGATCAGAAGTTTGTAAAAAACCACTTTATCGCAATTTCTACGAATACTTCTGCTGTTGCTGAATTTGGAATTGATACTGAAAACATGTTCCAGTTCTGGGATTGGGTGGGTGGTAGATATTCATTGTGGTCTGCCATCGGTATGTCTATCGCCTGTGCTATAGGTTATGATAACTTCGTCAAGCTCCATGAAGGAGCATTAGCCATGGATCAGCATTTTCTGAAAAACAGGTCTTCAGAAAATATCCCGGTCATCCTGGGATTGCTAGGTGTTTGGTACAACAATTTCTATGATTCCGAGTCTCAAGCTATTTTACCTTATGACCAAAACTTACATTCATTCTCTGCTTACTTCCAGCAGGGTGACATGGAAAGTAATGGCAAATCAGTGGACAGGAATGGTAAAAAAGTTGATTATCAGACAGGACCAATTATCTGGGGTGAGCCGGGCACAGATGGTCAACATGCCTTTTATCAGCTCATACATCAGGGAACAAAACTGATTCCTTGTGATTTCCTGGCAGCTGCTGTCAGTCAAAATCCTTTGGGTGATCATCATGAGAAGCTCATAGCCAATTTTTTTGCTCAACCAGAGGCTTTAATGATGGGAAAATCAAGAGAGGAAGTAATCGAAGAATTTGAATCAAAAGGGACAGCTGAAAAGGATTATAAACCGCTGGTTCCATTCAAGGTATTTGACGGAAACAGACCATCAAATTCCATCCTTTACAAGACACTGGATCCTCAAACTCTCGGTGCACTCATTGCCATGTATGAGCACAAGATCTTTGTCCAGGGCATCATTTGGAACATATTTAGTTTTGATCAATGGGGTGTTGAACTGGGAAAACAATTGGCAAACAAAATCCTTCCCGAGCTCGCAGGGGACGATCCCATTTCAAGTCACGACTCTTCCACCAATGCGATGATCAACTATTACAAAAAGCTGAGGGACTAGAAGTTTCTTAGGTGATGACAAATGATCCCAGTGGCAATACCAACATTGAGGGACTCTGCTTTCCCAAATCCCTGGATTGAGACCGTAGAAGTTAATAAAGACCTCACCCTTGGTGAAATGCCATTTGATTCGCTGCCCATTACAAATAGTGATGATTTTGGGAATTTTGTCTTTGTTAGCTGATCTCCACCCATGTCTGCTCCAAATACAGGCTTCTTACTTTGCTTAATGAATTGTACGATGTCTGTGTAATAGACTTTGACTCTGGTAAATGAACCCATGGTGGAATTGATCACCTTTGGATTGTACAGATCTGCCGTATGTTCTGAGCAGACAAGGTTCTTGAAGCCAAACCAATCCATCGTCCTGATAATGGTACCTAAATTACCTGGATCACTAATGTCATCAAGTACAAAAGTAAAATCACTCAAATCAGCCTGAGCAATGGAACATTCCTTCTTTTTCACTACGGCAAGGCATTCATTGTTTACTTTGAAAGTTCCCAACTGGCTAAGGTCTTGCTCCGAGGAAACAATGACCTCAAAATTCTTGTTAAGTACGAAAGGATTCAATTCAGAAAACAGCTGGGTACAAACGATACTCTTAATTTCGAAATCTGATTTTATGAGTTCCATCACGTTTTTCTTACCCTCAACCAAAAATGCTTTTTCGATGTCTCTATACTTTTTTATCTTAAGTGATTTGATGAATTTTGATTGTTTCCTTGAAATCATTGGGATAAGCGCGATTTGAAATTCAACCCTATATATTTAAGCCTCATTCTTCTCTTGAGTTCTTGTCTGAGCTCCAGACTAGTAAAGGATGGAAAGACTCTTTTGTACAAACAGAAATTTTCTGATGCTAAAAATATAAATAAAGAGACACTCCTGAACCTTGTAGCCCAAAAGTCCAACAAAAAGATTGTTGGTTTACCCATTAGTCTTGAGGTACAGGCCTTTAGAAGTGGTAAAAATGGATTTCTTTTTTTCGATGGTTACGATTCTGTAGGGACCCTAAAAAACCTCACAAGCATTGAAGAGAAGTACTCTAGAAAAATAGAGAAAGCCACAAAAGAGAAAAAGATAAGCAGACTCAGGTCTAAGCTCATCAGTAAGACAGAGAAGAAAAATAAAAAGTTGCGAGAGGGTAACTTATTGATGAGGTGGGGTAGCCCCCCTGCTGTATTTGATAGCACCCTAATAGAAAATTCAATTGATAATATTGAACAATACCTGTTTGCCAGAGGATACTTCAACACAACCGTGGAAGCTGAAATCACTCACCCCAAAAAGCATCTCACGAACATCAAGTACGAAATCTCACAGAAAAATGCTTATTACATTGATTCTGTAGTCTATGCTGTTGAAGATGAAAAGGCTCTTGAATTGGTGCTAAATCATCATGAAGAAAATCTGCTTACAGGCAGAAGATACGACCAGGAAACAGTGACCAAAGAACGAGAACGTATCTTTGAACTGTTCGCCAATAATGGCTATTTCGATTTTAAAAGACAGTATATCCACTTTGGTTTTGATTCTACCACACTGGGAAATAATTATCTGATCCTGAAAGAGACTATTGCAAACCCTCCTAATGCCACAGCACATAAGACTTTCACCATTGACTCGGTGATATTTGATGCAAACATCTCAAACTCTGATGAGAGCCTGGTAAAGAACCACAGGAGGATCACATACGAGTTTTCTGAGGACAAATACAATCCAAAAATTCTTGACTGGAGGATGTTTATCTACCCCGACAGTATCTTCAGACGTTCTTCTACTTTACAAACACAAAAACAGCTCTCCTACCTGGACATGTTCAAGTTTGTAAACATCAACTATGACACAACTGATGGCAAGTTCATTGGAACGGTATTTATAAGTCCCCTGGATAAATATCAAACCTCCACAGAAGTAGGTCTCAGTGTAACTGATCAGGCTCAAATACCCGGTCCTTTTGTTAGTTTCAATCTAAAAAACCGGAACCTGTTTAAGGGTATGGAGATTCTGGAGTTTAATGGGAATGCAGGAATTCAGGGTTTGTCCGGTGTGAGCACTTTGGAAACTCAATATTCCAGACTGCAATATGGTGGAGAATTTTCACTAACCTTTCCACAGTTTTTGTTTCCACTGGGTAAGTACTACAAATCGAAAATTGGGCAATACAACCCCAAAACCAAGCTGACATCAGGAATCAATTTTGAGGATAGACGTGAGGAATACAATAGGCAAACGTTCAATACCAGTCTGTCGTATATCTGGCAAGTAAAAGACAACTCCCAGTTCACTTTAAAACCCTTTGAAGTCAGTTATATTGATTCTGATCTCACCAACAGCTTTAGCAACACCCTGTTGGTTTACGAACAGCAAGGCAATTTGTCATACGCCCGCGCTTTCAGTCCAGCATTTGTGAGCAGCTCTAACTTCTCTATGGAGCTAAACCTAAACAACTATGGCCTCACTTATCGGGATGCTGCATTTATCAGGGCAAATATCGAAACAGGAGGGAATTTCGAAGTGCTCTTTGGTGAAAACCCTTTTGGGGATCAGTTGGAGTATTATAAATACGCCAAATCGGATATTGACCTGCGTCAAACTTTCCGCATGAACAGTCTTACTGAAGTGGCATATAGGGCGCATGTCGGGGTGGCTTTTGTTTATGGAGACAACAATGCCCTACCCTATGAAAAATACTATTTTGCTGGTGGAAGCAACAGTATCAGAGCCTGGAGGCCCCGAAGGTTGGGGCCTGGAGCCTATGGTACTTATGAAAACGAAACTTCAGAAACAAAAGTGGATTTTAATCGGGAACAACCTGGCGATATCATCATTGAAACCAGCCTGGAGTATAGAAGAAAACTTTTGAAGTACATCGATGGGGCTATTTTTGTTGATGCAGGTAATGTATGGCTGTGGAAAAGTGAAACAGTAAGTGAATCAGACGATCCTCAACTGGATGATGGTGTCTTCAGGCTCAACTCCTTTTTAGAGGAAATGGCTGTTGGTGCAGGAATCGGTATTAGGGTTGACTTTTCCTTTCTCATACTTCGCCTGGATGGAGCCTGGAAATTATTCAACCCAGCCTTTCCAAAAGGTGAACGATTTGTTGGTGATGAGTTAAACTTTGGCAACCTGTTTGACTTCAGAGACAACACTTTTAATATAAACATTGGTATCGGATACCCTTTCTAACCTATGACTTTCAGAGACGAAATTGAATTGCGATTTAAAGCCTTACAACAAAAAATATGCAATGCCCTTGAGCAAATGGACGGCAAATCAAAGTTCCTGTCTGATAATTGGAAAAGGGAAGCTGGGGGCGGTGGCCTTACGAGGGTTCTGACGGACGGGAATGTTATTGAAAAGGGTGGAGTAAATTTTTCGGCAGTTCACGGAGAAGCCCCAAAAAAAATAACAGAAGCATTGGGGCTTGCTGATTCTCAATTCTATGCAACTGGAGTTTCTATCGTACTACATCCTATTAATCCATGGATGCCTATTATCCACATGAATATCAGGTATTTTGAAATGGAGCCAAGTGATCATCAGGGAGAAAAAACATATTGGTTTGGCGGGGGTATCGACCTCACGCCACATTATGTGGATCCTGCTGATGCTGGATTTTTTCACAAATCCCTAAAAGCTGTTTGCGATAAGTCTGACCCTGAATACTATCCACGTTTCAAAAAATGGGCGGACGATTACTTCTTTGTCAAACATAGAAAGGAAACGCGAGGCATAGGTGGTATATTCTTTGATCGATTGAATGATAAAAGTGAAAGCCATTCATTTGATGAACTGTGGCAATTCGTTGTAAATGTTGGCGAAGAGTTCATCCCGATTTACCGACACTACGTAAAAAAGCATTCCGAAAAAACGTTTGATCAATCACATAAACAATGGCAATTGCTACGGCGTGGACGGTATGTAGAGTTTAACCTTGTTTGGGATAAAGGAACCAAGTTTGGACTAGACACCGAAGGAAGGACGGAGTCAATATTGATGAGCCTACCGACAAACGCTTCCTGGACATATGATTTCCAACCAAAAGCAAACTCTGCCGAGGAAAAGACGCTAAATTTCCTAAAAAAAGATATCGACTGGATCTCTTATGCTTGATTGGCTGATTGACTTAGATAAAACGCTCTTTCTATTCCTAAATGGGCTCGGTCATCCCTTTCTGGATTTTCCGATGATATGGCTATCTGATAAATATATCTGGTTTCCATTTTATGGCTACCTCATATTCAGACTTTACCAACACTATAAACTGCAGTTCTATCAGCCACTTATTGCACTTATACTGGTGATCATAATTGCAGACCAAACGACGAGCGGTTTTATGAAACCTTTCTTTGAGCGACTGAGGCCCTGTCACGAAGAAGAACTTGTAAACCTGATAGTATTGGTAAAAGGTTGTGGCGGTAGTTACGGCTTTGCCTCCTCCCATGCAGCCAATACTTTTGGACTCGCGACTTTTTTCTTTCTTATTGAGCGATCAAAATTTAGTATAATTATGCTTTTTTGGGCTTTTATGGTTAGCTACAGTAGGGTGTATCTGGGTGTTCACTACCCATTAGATATCATCGTTGGAGGGTTTGTTGGAGCTGCCGGAGCAGTCATTTGTAAAACTTTGATTTACAGAATAAACCCCAGACTGGCAGAATCTTAGAGAATATTTAATTTACTCAGGAATTTATCCCGGTAATATGCTCCAATAGGAATCTTGTTGTCACCAATGGCCACGTGAATGTCTTCAATCTGATTAATCTTCGTTCTATTCACAATAAAGGATCGATGAACTCGGCTAAATATTGTTTCTGGTAATCTTTTTTCGATTCCTTTCATGGTATAATGAACCACATATTTGGAATTGGCAGTATGAAATATCACATAATCAGCGAGTGCCTCCAGATAAAGCAATTCATCAAAAGGAATTCTAACAAACCGTGATTCAGATTTGACAAAAATATAATTCTCGGTTTCAGAATTTTTTAATGTCTTCTCATATCTATCCTTGGCTTTCTGAACTGCTTTCAAAAACCGACTGTATTCAGGTGGTTTTACCAGGTAATCGACGGTATTACCCTCGAAAGCTTCGGCTGCATATCCTTTTTGAGAGGTAATAAAGATTACAGGCTGTATGCCATTGAGGGATTTTGCGAGGTCAAGACCATTCATTTCTGGCATTTCAATATCCAGAAAGATGAGGTCTACATTGTTCTTTTCATGACTCAACAGCAAGTTGGAAGCGTCAATTGCATTATCAAATGAGCCTGACAAATCCAGAAAATCTGTCCTGTCAATAAATTTAGTGATCATCAGCCTTGAGGCCTCATCATCATCAACAATAATGCAATTCAATGGAACCATATTAATTTTTGATTAGTCTACTAATATATTTTCCAATGATGTCAAATTCCAAATTGACCGGCGTTCCTTTCGAAAATTTGTTGAAATTTGTTTTTTCGTAAGTATGAGGGATGATTGCCACTTTGAAGGAGCTTTCCGTCACATCAAAACAAGTCAGGCTTACGCCATTGATACAGATACTGCCTTTTTCCACGATTAAAGCCTTTGGATAGTCAAAAGAGAATGTGAAAAGCCAGCTTCCACCCTCTTCTCTCACATCTACAACTTTTCCAATAGTATCCACATGCCCCTGTACGATGTGCCCATCAAATCTTCCTGATGATGGCATGGCCCTTTCAAGATTTATTAGCTTCCCAACCTCAAAATGACCTAATGATGATTTTTCTAAAGTTTCTTTCACAGCAGTGACCCAATGTTGGTTTTTATCAAAATCTGTGATAGTTAAACAAACACCATCATGGTTCAGACTTTGATTTACTTCCAGGGTATGACTAATTTTAGAACTTATTCTTAAATCAATGTTTTCTCCTACGCTTTTGATCTCTTCAACCTTGCCCAGCGCCTCTACAATTCCTGTAAACATAATTGCAAATTTAATTTGTTTTATGTAATGGTGAAGCAAGAAGATAGTTATAAACACAGGGGAATGCGTAAGATGCTCGTCCGTGAGCTAAAAGTTAAGGGTATAAAAGACGAACGAGTCCTGGCAGCCATCGGAAAAGTACCCAGACATTACTTTTTTGACCCTATTTTTGATCAACATGCCTATGAAGATAAAGCCTTCCCTATTGGAGAAGGACAAACGATCTCTCAACCATATACGGTTGCTGTGCAAAGTGAACTGTTAGAAGTAAAACCAGGGAATAAAATTCTTGAAATAGGTACCGGATCTGGTTACCAGGCTTGTATACTCGCTGAGCTTGGAGCTGAGGTACATACTATTGAGTACATTCAAAAACTCCATCGGCAGAGCAAGAAAATGCTAAATAAGATGGGCTATCGTCTCAACTTTTATCATGGAGATGGCTCCAAGGGTCTCCCGGAACAGGCTCCTTACGATGGTATCATTGTGACCGCTGGAGCACCGTCCATACCAAATGAGCTTATAAAACAATTAAAAATAAATGGAATATTGATCATCCCTGTAGGAAAGGGTAAATCCCAGACGATGATCAAGCTAGTGAAAACATCTGAGTCGAGGGTCACAAGGAAAGAATTCAAACAATTCAGCTTTGTACCTTTACGCGGAGAAAAAGGAATCGACCAATGAACAGAGAACAAAAATCAAGTGCTGCATCCAAAGTAACCATGACGGAAATGGTGATGCCCAATGACACCAATCCTTTAGATAACCTTATGGGAGGAAGACTGATGCACTGGATGGATATCGTATCCGCTATTGCTGCTCAAAGACACTCCAATAGTGTGGTCGTTACAGCCTCTGTTGATAATATCTCCTTTTCGAAAGCCATACAATTGGGTAATGTAGTCACACTAAATGCTTTTGTGACCAGGGCATTCAACACTTCTATGGAAGTATATATTCATGTGACTGCCGAGTATATCCCAACGGGTGAAAAGATTGAATCACACAGTGCATTTTTTACTTTCGTAGCTGTGGATAAGCATGGAAAACCGATTCAGATACCTGAGGTGATCCCGGAAACAGATTTTGAAAGAGAACTTTATGATGGCGCATTGAGGAGAAGACAACTAAGGTTGATCCTCGGAAAACGCATGAAGCCGGAAGATGCAAACGAACTTAAATCACTTTTTGAAAATGATTGAGCAGGATAATCTTAGGTATTTTATCACGGAAGAAATCTATCTGATGGGAGATAGTCAGGAGACAAAGCTGGAAGCTACAGATGCAAAGCTGGAAGCTACAGATGCAAAGCCGGAACCTACAGAGAATAAGTCGGAACCTGTTGTGGCTAAGCCAAAAGTTTCTGAAGCCCAAAAAATTCACGATGTGGTGGTGTGGACACATGAACTAACTGGTAAAGATCGGGCCCTATTGTCTAAAATGTTGGAGGCAGTAAAGTTAGATATTACGAAGGTCCACCTTATTTGTCAGGAACAGGAATACACCAATCATTTCAAAACCCTTTTAAGCTTCGGACATACTAACTTCCTTGCAGATAAGGTAGAGAAGGAAATCATCCTAAATGAACCGTTTCAATCTGATGGGAAAAGTATCCTTGTGAGCTACCCGATCTCATCTCTTCATGATGATGTGAAAAAAAAGGGTGCTTTGTGGAATGGACTGAAAAAAATGTTTCATTGATTTAGCAACTGGTAGTACTTATGTCGGTGAAAACACTGTGAAAACACCGACATAAAGCTTAATAGCCTGGCTTAATCAGAATGTCATCTACCCAAAGATCTCTTTTAGCTTGGCTTCAAGGGAAGGACCGCGTAAGTTTTTGGCGATGATCTTTCCTTCCGGATCAATAAGATAAGTTGCCGGAATCGCATTGATCTGATAGGTTTCCGCAGCCGCCGAGTTGAAGTATTGTAGATCGGAAACATGTTTCCAGATTAAACCATCCTGCTCAATTGCCTGCACCCAGGCTTCTTTTGTTCGGTCTAGTGAAACTCCAAGAATTTCGAAGTTTTTACCCTCATACTCCTTATAAAGTTTTACCACATTGGGGTTTTCTGCACGACATGGTCTGCACCAGGCTGCCCAGAAATCGATCAGGACATAGTTACCTTTTAAACTACTTAACGTAACAATCTCTCCAGAAGGATTGGGTAATGAGATTTCCGGAGCTGCAGACCCTATCGCTAAACTTCGTCCGGCACTTACCATCTTCGATAACTCAATAGTAGTTGGGTGGTCAGGTCGAACCTTCTCAAATTCCTGAGAGACACTATCGTAGAAGCTGAAAAATTGTTCCTGATCCAGGGCGGGTAATGCATAGAATGCAGCCAAAGAGGGAACCATTTTCCAGATCATTTCTTTTTTCTCCTGCTGGTAGTAAGCATATTTTTCATAATACTCCTGGCTCAGCTCCTGTACCGTTTCGGTCTCTCCTGACATCCTGGCCTGAATTGCCTGCTGGTTAATCTCCTGAAGCTGTTGGTTTTGGAAACCTAAGGTTTCGATAAGGTTGGTTAAATAATCTGAATCTAATGACCCCTCGATATCCATTTCACCGTTAGGATCATTTCCGTCTGCTTCAATTATAATCTTTTTCTCATCACCATTTACAATCAGGTTTGCAACTTGGCGCTTATGAAAATTTAACTGGTAAAAGGTAGGTCTATCCTGGATTATTCGAAATTCAAAAGATCCATCATCTTTAATTTCAATAGTATCCACAACTACTTTGTCCTCAATGCGAATCAGTGTCACAAGTTCTCCTTGAACCTTGTTCTTGACCGAACCTTCAACAGGAACTCCTTTTTCTTCTTCACAACTTGCAAAAACAAACACCGACAATGCTGCCAGTACCAGATAGTTATTCAATTTTTTCATTTTGCTTTATCTAACGTTTCTCTCAACAACTTGTTAGCCAGTTTTGGATCCACTTTTCCATTTGTCTTTTTCATGACTTCGCCCATAAACATCCCAATCAGTCCTTTTTTGCCATTGTTGTATGCTTTAACCTTATCAGGCGACGCTGCGACTACCTCGTCTATTGTGCTCTGGATTGAACCTGAATCCGATTCAAGGCCAATATTCAGATCGTCAATTGCCTCCTGGATTGTTTCCCCGGGATTTGCCAATAGATGCGGAAAAAGCTGTTGGCTGGCTGCACTAAAGCTGATCTTTCCTTCATCAATGATCGATATCACTTCCGCGATCTGCTCATGAGTTAATGGGAAATCTTTAAGTTCAATCCCCTTTTCTTTGATATAAGATTTTATAGGACCTTTAAACCAATTGGCAACTGATTTATAGCTGGTTGTATGCTCACAAATCTCCTTGAAATAAAGTGCAAATTCCTTCTGTGCGGTGAGCTGAGATGCATCTTCAGGGCCTAGTCCATATTTGGTCTCCAGCTCAATCCTCAGGTCATTTGGAAGTACTGAAATCCTACTCTTGATCTGCTCAAGCCATTCGTCGCTGATTTCCAAAGGACTCAAGTCTGGTTCTGGAAAATACCGGTAATCATTCAATTCCTCCTTAGTACGCATCCCATAGGTCTTACCAGTCGTCACATCAAATGTCCTGGTTTCAGAAATGATTTCATCTCCATCCTCAATCAATTCGATTTGCCGCTCTACTTCATGTTCTATGGCCTTTGCAACATTCTTGATGGAGTTCATGTTTTTCACCTCCACTTTCTTACCAAACTCTTTGGCATCCTTGAGCATGATCGAAACGTTTGCATCACACCGTAACGACCCCTCTTCCATGTTACCATCACAAATATGAAGATATCGGACAATCTTCCTGATCTCAGTTAGAAAAGCGCTTGCCGCCTTAGAGGAATGAATGCATGGTTCGGTCACAATCTCTATCAGAGGAACTCCCGCCCTGTTCAGATCTACCAGGCTATCCTTTTCCCCTGATAGATGAATCAGTTTGCCGGCATCTTCCTCCAGGTGTATCCTGTTGATCAGCACCTTGAACAAAGTACCATCCTTTTGCTCCACCTCAAGGGCCCCTTTGGTACAGATCGGTGTTTTATCCTGTGTGATCTGGTAACCTTTTGGGAGGTCGGGATAGAAGTAATTTTTCCTATCAAAAAAGCCAAATCGAGTGATCTCACATCCAGTAGCAATGCCCATCATTACGGCATATTCTACTGCTTTCTTGTTGAGAAGAGGCATTACCCCCGGATGACCCAAAGAAATCACATGGATATTTGTATTGGGGTCATTCCCAAAAGAATTGGGGTCAGGTGAGAAAATCTTACTTTCAGTAGCAAGCTGTGCATGTACTTCAAGTCCTATTACAACTTTGTATTTCTCTCTGATCTCAGGTGCAATCATTTAAAATTCAATTTTAGCCTTCTCCTTTAAATATTGTTTGGCAATCTCCAGGGATTTATCAAGTCCAGCCAAACTCTTTCCTCCGGCTGTTGCATAAAAAGGCTGGCCACCGCCTCCTCCCTGAATTTCTTTTGCCATCAATCTCACCATCTCCGAGGCATTGAGGTCGTGCTTACTTAATATCGTATCAGCAAACATAACACTCAATAACGGCTTCTGATCAACATCTGCAGCAAGAATTAAAACCAGATCATCAATCTCCTGCTTTAATTCAAATGAAAGCTGCTTCAATGCATCTCCATTAGGAGCCTCAATCCTTTTTAGGATCACATTTGCTCCATTTGAAGATTGTACCTCTGCTTTCAAATCCTGCTTTATTGACTTAGCCTTTTGAAGGTTGATCTCTTCGATGTTCTTCTGCAACTGGCCTTTCTCCTCTATCAATGAGGAAACAGATTTTATTACATCTTTTGGATTTTTAAGGAGTGTACGAACTTCGTCCAAAAGGGCAATCTCCTTTTGGAGATATCCCCTGGCAGCCTCGCCTGTCAATGCTTCTATTCTTCTTACCCCTGCTGCTACTGAACTTTCAGCCACTATTTTAAGCAGTCCAATTGCACCTGTAGCATTCACATGGGTACCACCGCAAAGCTCTACCGAAAAATCTTTATCAAATGTGATCACACGAACATAATCACCATATTTTTCGCCAAAAAGTGCCATCGCTCCCATCTTCTTTGCATCTTCAATTGGTACACTTCGTTGTTCATCCAAATGAATGTTTTCGAGTATCTTTTGATTAGCAATATCTTCAACTTCACGGATTTCTCCGTCGGTCATCTTTGAGAAATGTGAAAAGTCGAAGCGCAGTACTTCATCATTTACCAAAGAACCTCTTTGCTGAACATGATCACCGAGTACTTTTCTCAAGGCCGCATGCAATAAATGTGTTGCTGAGTGATTTCGCTGTGTTGCCACTCTCCTCTTTTGGTCCACTGAGGCTTTGTAAGTAGCTGTTGGATCCTTCGGTAATTTCTTCGAGAAGTGAATAATTAAATCATTCTCCTTTTTCGTATCAAAAATAGAAATGGTTTCATCTCCACTCGCTAAAATTCCTTTATCACCAACCTGTCCGCCACTTTCAGCATAAAATGGAGTTTTGTCCAGGATGAGTTGATACACTACATCATCCTTGCGCTTTACTTCCCGATATCGGATGATCCGCGAAGTAGTTTCCAGTTTATCATAACCAAGAAATTCCGAATGCTGCTTCTGATTGTTCACAATCACCCAATCCTCCAGGGATTGTTTAGCTGCTGTCTTAGACCTGTTTTTCTGGTTTTGCATCTCGGCTTCAAAACCTTTCTCATCCACGGTAAACCCTGTTTCTCTGGCAATGAGAGAAGTCAGGTCAAGCGGAAACCCATAGGTATCGTAAAGTTCAAATGCCGTTTTCCCATCAATTTCCTTCACTGAAGCTTGTGATTTAATGGTATCAATCCTTTTCAAACCTTTATCCAGCGTTCTCAGGAATGCTGTTTCCTCCTCCTTTACTACTCTTGTCACGAACTCTTCCTGGGCTTTCAGCTCCGGAAACACATCTTTGTACTGATCGGATAGAATTTTTACTAACGAAAACAGGAAAGGCTCTTCGAATTTCAGGAAAGTATACCCATACCTCACAGCCCGTCTCAGGATCCGTCGAATCACATATCCGGCCTTCATATTTGAAGGGAGCTGCCCGTCAGCAATGGTAAAGGAAACAGCCCTGATATGATCAGCGATTACTCTTAGTCCTATGTCTATCTTCTCATCTTTGCCATATACCAGGTTGGCCCTGCCGGCAACTTCCTGAATCAATGGCTGAAATACATCCGTATCATAATTTGAGGTCTTACCCTGAACAACCATAGCCAGTCGCTCAAATCCCATTCCGGTATCCACATGCTTTTGGGGTAAACTTTTTAGCTTCCCATCAGCCATCCTGTTGAACTGGATAAAAACAAGATTCCAGATTTCAATCACCTGGGGATGATCTCTATTCACCAGATCTCGGCCCGGCACCTTATTAATCTCTTCTTCTGACCTTATATCAATATGGATCTCAGAACAGGGACCACAGGGCCCGGTTTCTCCCATTTCCCAAAAATTATCCTTTTTATTGCCGTTTAGGATGTGATCAGCAGGAAGGTATTTACTCCACAAACTTCTGGCTTCCTCATCTGCTTCAAGGCTATCGCCAGTATCTCCTTCAAAGACCGTGGCATACATCCTCGACTTATCCAGCGAAAAAACTTCGGTAAGCAACTCCCAGGCCCATTCGATGGCTTCTTTCTTGAAATACCCCTCTTCAGCACGACCTTCGACGCCGAAAGACCAGTTACCCAGCATTTCAAACATGGTATGGTGATAAGTATCTAACCCCACCTCTTCCAGGTCATTATGCTTACCAGACACTCGCAAACACTTTTGGGTATCCGCTACCCTGGCAGACTCTGGTGTGCTGTTTCCAAGGAAATAATCCTTAAACTGGTTCATTCCGGCATTGGTAAACATCAACGTAGGGTCGTTTTGAACGACTATGGGGGCAGATGGAACTATTTGGTGATCTTTGGAATTAAAAAAATTGAGAAATTTTTCTCGTATCGTCTGAGAATTCATGTGAATAAATGTCTTTATCAAACACATAAAATTCGTCCGGGCTGTGCGAGACTCATTTTATGTAACTATTTGACAGATAGCTTGTTAACTTAAAATATTTGTTTTTGAAGCAATAAAAAGCGTAATTTGCGCATTGTTTTGCTTGATAAACAAAGCCAATGCTGATGAGCAAAACTAGTTGAAATTACTATAACTCTATTCTATGGCCAGAATTAAGTATTACTACGATACAGAATCCTGTAGATATGAGCGGATCAGAGTCTCAGTGTGGGACATTATTTGGAATGCACTGGGTTTTTTAACACTCGCACTCATTCTAGCCGGCGGGATATTTCTTGTATACACCATATACTTTGAATCACCTGAAGAAGCCCTATTAAGAAAGGAAAATGAAGAGCTCAAACTATATTATGATCTATTAAACAAAGAAATCGGTGACCTCAATGAGATGACTGCTTCTTTGCAAGAAAGAGATGATAATATCTACCGAACCATTTTTGGTGTAGATCAAATTCCGGACGAAATTCGAAATGCAGGCTTTGGTGGATCAAACAGGTATAAAAACCTAATTGATAAAGGCCTGGAGCAGGAAGAAATTATTCTGGACAATTACAAAAAAATCGATCAGCTCAAGAAGCGGATGTATGTCCAGACTAAATCTTATGATGAGCTGTTTGAAATGGCAAGAAATAAGGAGCTCGAATTGGCCTCATTGCCAGCCATACAGCCTGTATCCAATGAAGATCTAAAGAGATTAACCAGTGGTTTTGGATATAGAATTGATCCTATCCTAAAAGTGAGAAAACCTCACAATGGCGTTGACTTTGCCATTGACAAAGGAACTCCAGTGTATGCTACTGGTAATGGACGGGTGAAGTTTACCCGCTCCAGTCCGACAGGATATGGGAATCAGCTAGAGATAGATCATGGGTTTGGTTATACAACCAAATATGCTCACCTGAGTGAGTTTGTAGTGAAAGGAGGAGAAAATGTGAAGCGAGGTGACCTGATAGCTTACTCGGGCAATTCAGGTAAATCCACTGCCCCACATCTTCACTACGAAGTTCACATCAATAACAAACCCACAAACCCTGTTCACTATTTCTACGAGGATCTTACTCCCGATGAGTTTGAAGAAGTGTTGAGATTAGCTTCTATTGAAAACCAGGCTTTAGGTTCTTACGGAGACTAACGTACACTTTAATCAAGAATTTATAAACCGCTCAAACCGAGCGGTTTTTTTTGTGTCAATAACTTGTGGAAAAGTTGATATCATACTGAAATTCATAATTTCTATTTTTGGCGCCAGTGAAAATTTGTGATCCCCGATACCGTATTTATTACTTCATATTGCTATTTGCAATAGTCAATAGTTGTAAAATTTCACAAAAAACGACCAGCCAAACATCCGTGTCGATTACCGACAGTCTCCTACAGGTGGTTGACACGATCGATTTGGAAATCACTCAATATTTTGTCACACAAAAAGGCGACACCTTACTGTCACTTGATGAAGAAGTGTTTATTGAAACATTCCGCGTGTTACCAGACAGTATTTCCCTTATGGCCGTTGGCGACATCATGATGGGTACTAATTTCCCTAATGCATCTTACCTACCTGCTAATGACGGGGCGTACCTGTGGAATGGCGTATGTGAGCTGTTGGCCTCGGCAGATATCACCTTTGGAAATCTTGAGGGAACGATGCTGGATGGTGAGGGGGAACCAAAAGAGTGTAAAAACCCAAAAGCTTGCTACCTTTTTCGCATGCCCTCCTATTTGTCTGCAAACCTGACCAAATGTGGTTTTGACCTAATCAGTGTTGCCAATAACCATGCAAACGACTTTGGGCCCAGTGGAAGAGCGCGTACTCAGCAAATTTTAGACTCTTTGAGAATTGGAAAAGCTGGTAGCATTGAAAGTCCATATACCATCCACAAGATCAATGGGCTCTACATTGGCTTTGTTGCCTTTGCTCCTAATAAGGGAACGCTGCTATTTCACAATCAGGAGCAAGCAATACAGATAGTCACAGAATTAGATTCTCTGGCAGATATGGTTGTAGTATCTATACACGGAGGTGCGGAAGGTGTAGATAATCAGCATATCACCAGGAAGCGGGAGTTTTATTATGGTGAAGACCGTGGCAATATTTATGAATTTAGTCATACCCTGATTGATTATGGAGCTGATGTTATTCTGGGTCATGGACCTCATGTACCCAGGGCCTTGGAAGTATACAAGGAAAGATTAATTGCTTATTCCCTGGGAAATTTTCTTACCTATGGAAGATTTAATTTGAGGGGTGCTGCTGGACTGGCACCAATCTTGGAAGCAAACCTTACTGTAGATGGAAAATTTCTCTCGGGTCAAATTCATTCGTTCAGACAATCTTATACGAATGGACCGTTAAATGACTCGGGAATGACTGCAGCAACAACGATAAAAAAATTAAGTGAAGAAGATTTCCCTGAAAATGAGATATTCATTGAAGAAGATGGGAGAATTTTCTATATTCAAAACTGAAATCATCGACCGTGCCCTATAAAGAAAAGGAAATAGAAAAAAAGTACTACACCATCGGTGAAGTAGCTGATGAATTGAATGTAGCCACCTCCTTAATCCGTTTCTGGGAAGGGGAATTTGATATCATTAAGCCTAAAAAGAACAGAAAAGGTAACCGGCAGTTTACCAAGGAAGATATCAAAAATGTCAAGCTGATCTATTACCTGGTAAAGGAAAAAGGGTATACCCTTCAAGGTGCACGTGATTTTATCAACTCCGACATAGATGGTGCCATCAACCGGGTGGATCTTATAGAATCTCTTAAATCTGTCAGACACTTCCTGGAAAAGCTCAAGGAACAACTCCCATAGTACATGGAGGAAAAGATCTATCAGGTGGCCCTGGAATTAATACCCGGGATTGGAGACATTAGTGCCCGCCAGCTGATTAGTTATACCGGTTCCGCCTCTGCAGTTTGCACCGCTGACAAAAAAACCCTAAAAACGATTCCTGGGATCAACACCAGGGTATTGGAGATGCTTCAGGGTTCTAAGCCCTTAGATGAGGCTAAGAAAATCGTTGAAGATTGTGAGAGGCTAAATTTTCAAATCCATCACTATACTGATAACTCTTTTCCCCATAGGCTAAAAGAAACTCCAGACTACCCCAACATTGTCTATACCAAGGGAACTGCTGACCTTAACGAAGATCGGATGATCGCGATTGTGGGTACACGTAATGCCACTGACTATGGGAAAAGCACGACCGAAAGGATCATTGAAGACATGGCACCTTTACAACCTGTAATAGTAAGTGGTTTGGCCTATGGCATTGATATTCAAGCTCACAAGGCAGCCCTTGATCAGGGGCTAAAAACCTATGCAGTATTAGCGGGAGGATTGGATAAAATCTATCCTTCAGTGCATAAAAAAGTGGTGGATAAAATACTGGAGCAGGGAATGATTATTTCTGAAAATCCGCCCGGAATTCAGGCTGAAGCTCATTTTTTTCCTGCCAGGAATAGAATCATCGCTGGGATGTCCGATGCTATTGTAGTCGTAGAAGCGGCAAAAAAGGGTGGTGCTTTGATCACAGCAAATATTGCGGATTCTTACAATCGGGTGGTCTTCGCCATACCGGGGAATCTCAACAATTCCTTTTCTGAAGGATGTAACCAGTTAATAAGAAGTCAAAAAGCCAATCTTTATCGAAATAAAGAAGACCTGGATTATCATTTAGGCTGGACGGCTGAAAACAATCCTGTAAAAACCAGAAAACTTTTAGGCATGCTTACGCCTAAAGAACAGCAGGTCTATGAGCTGCTCTCATCAGATAAAAATGGAATACCAATAGACATGATATCAGTAAAAACTGAAATTGCCAGCACTCAGCTTTCCGCCATCCTGCTCAACCTGGAGTTTCAGGGTTTTATCAAAAGTTTACCAGGTAAACGGTACAAGACCAGCGACTAAAACGGATAAAACAATGGGATCAGGAAAGAAGCCAGTATCCAGAATAACAGGTTAAGCCAAAGCCCCACTTTCATAAAATCCTTGAACTTGTATTGACCAGCACTGTACACCATCGTATTGGTTTGATAGCCAATAGGTGTCATGAAGCTGGCAGAGGCTGCTAACATTACTGCTATTAAGAATGGTATTGGGCTCAACTCTAACTTATCAGCTGTAGTAATTGCGATTGGCGCTACAAGGGCGGCTGTTGCATTGTTTGACATAATTTCAGTCAACAATGAAGTCATCAAATATAATCCCGAGAGCACGGCTATTGGGCCCCATACATTCAAATTATCGATTAGGGAACCGGCAATCAGCGCTGCCAACCCACTTTTTTCCAGACCTATACCAAGACTTAGTGAACCTGCCAGTAGAAATACAATCTTCCATTCTATGGATCGGTACATTTCTTTCATGTCGATCACACGAGTTAAAACCAACACAGCACCACCTAAAACGGTGCTAATGGCAATAGGTAGCAGATCCAGGGTGGCCAATAGAACCACTCCGGTAATGATTGCTAAAACGATAAAAAACTTTCGCTTACTGAAATCAATGATACCTTCTTCTGAAAGGATGATAAATGGAGACTGCTGATTCATTTCCTGCTTTTTCAGGTTCTGCACCCTATGGTTTTTGATCTCAGTCAGAATAACATCACCAGCTCTTAATTCTATGTCGTGCAAATGTTCATGAACCACCTCCTCACGATGTTGGATGGCCAATGGTATCGCCCTGTATCTTCTTCGGAAATCCATTTCTCGAAGACTTTTTCCTTCAAATTCAGATCCCGATGTAATAATCAATTCCAATATACTGGTATCACCTTTTTGGATTTCATTGTCACTTATACGAAGCGCATTGGTATTGAAACCTACCTTCAGGCGATCTTTCAGTTCTTTCAGCTTTTCTACATTACACCTGATCTTAATCTGATCTCCACCTCTCAATACGAAATCTCCTGCCGGTAATGTATAGCTTGCTCCATTTCTTCTCACTTCGATCACATCAATGTCTAGTTCCTTCACGATGACCGAGTCCATAATCCGCTGCCCAATGAATTCAGACCCCTCCAAAACCTCGATTTCAGTGAGATAATTTCGCATCATGAACTTCTTTTCGAGATCCTCTTCATTGATCCTGTCAGGCAGGAGTTTTTTGCCAAAAAAGAAGATATAAAGGCTACCCACGATCAGGAAAACGATCCCAATGGGGGCCGACAAGAACATTGGAAACCCTTCAAGCCCGCTGTCTTCTGCAATGCCACTAACAAGGACGTTAGTGGATGTACCAATCAGGGTGCAGGTTCCACCAAAAATGGATGCGTAAGAAAGGGGTATCAATAGTTTAGATGGGCTAATCCCCGAAATATTGGCAACACTCACCATTACTGGGATAAACATGGCTACAATCGGGGTATTGTTAACAAAAGCCGAGACCAGTCCAATAAACAGCATAGTGATCAGAATACCTACGTTGAAGTTTGATTTGAATAAACTTCCAAGCATTGGACCTATCCTCTGCAGAGCCCCAGTCTTCAGTAAAGCGTAGCTTATTACAAACATGAAGGCGACTGTGATTACAGCAGGATTGCTAAACCCCTGTATACCCTCAGTAGGGGTGATAATTCCTGTCACAATCAAAGAAAGCATGATGAGGATGGCCACCAAATCGATGGATAGCCACTCTGTGGCAAAAAACACAACAGCCACAACAATTATTACAAGAACTATAATCGCATCTATACCCATGGTCTACCCAAAAAGATTTTCACAAAGCTGATCGAAATTATTTATAACCCAATACAGGGGCCATCCATTTTTCTACTTCCTCGATGGTCATACCTTTCCGCTTGGCATAGTCCTTAACCTGATCTTCGTAGATCTTTCCAAGTCCGAAGTATTTGGATTCCGGGTGTGAGAAATAAAAACCACTCACTGACGCAGCAGGCCACATCGCCATGCTTTCCGTAAGTTCAATACCTGTCTTTGCGGTCACATCCAGTAAATCGAACAGGATTGGTTTTTCGGTATGATCAGGACATGCGGGATAACCTGGCGCTGGTCTGATGCCACGGTAAGATTCCTTGATAAGTGCCTCATTGTCAAGACTCTCTTCAGGTGCGTATCCCCAAAAAGTAGTCCGGACCTTTTGATGCAATAGCTCCGCAAAAGCCTCGGCTAATCTATCTGCAACTGCCTTGATCATGATAGCCATGTAGTCATCATGATCTTTCTCATATTGCTCTGCCAATTCTTTGGCTCCAAAACCAGTTGATACCGCAAAACCTCCAAGGTAATCTTTCTTACCACTTTCTACTGGTGCAATAAAGTCTGCCAGGCTTAGGTTTGGAATGTTGTCCCCTTTCTTACCTTGCTGGCGCAAGAAGTGAAACTCAGTTAATTCCTTGTGCCTTGAGTCGTCTTCATACAAAATAACATCATCTCCATTGGCATTTGCTGGAAACAAGCCAATGACTCCGTTTGCTTGAAAGAGATTCTCCCGGATCACCTTATCGAGGACCTCATTGGCTTCTTCGAAGAGCTTTTTAGCTTCCTTACCAATTGTCGGGTTGTCAAATATTTTAGGGTATTTCCCCTTTAACATCCAGGTACTAAAAAATGGTGTCCAGTCAATGTACTCCCTAATTTCTTCAAGGGAATAATTTTCAAAATATTGAACACCCGTCTGCTTTGGCCTGGGTGGATCATAAGAAGCCCATTCAATTTTTGCCTTATTCTTTTGAGCATCAGTAAACTTCACAAAATCCTTTTCGCCTCTTCTCACCTGGTGGTTGTCTCTTAATGTGGCATATTCATCCTTTAACTCCTGTGCAAATTCCTGTGATACGCTACTGAGCAGTTTAGATACGACCCCGACACTTTTAGACGCATCGAGCACATGGATGACCGACCCTGAATACTTAGGCTCTATCTTTACTGCAGTATGAATTCTTGAAGTAGTTGCTCCACCAATTAAAAGTGGGGTAGTCATCTTTCTTCTTTCCATCTCCTCAGCCACATGCACCATCTCATCCAATGATGGAGTGATCAATCCACTCAAACCAATCACATCAGCATCCACTTTCACAGCTTCATCCAGGATCTTTTCGGCAGGCACCATCACACCCAGGTCAACGATATCGTAGTTGTTGCAACCCAATACTACCCCAACAATGTTCTTTCCTATGTCATGAACATCTCCCTTTACGGTGGCCATCAGGATCTTTCCCTTACTGGAATTTTTACCTGATTTTTCAGCCTCAAGGTAAGGAATCAGATAAGCTACTGATTTCTTCATTACCCGGGCACTTTTCACCACCTGTGGAAGGAACATCTTTCCAGATCCGAACAGGTCACCTACCACATTCATGCCATCCATCAAAGGACCTTCAATTACGGTAAGGGGGCTACCAATTTTAATTCGGGCTTCCTCTGTATCTTCTTCGATGTAGTCCACTATACCGTTTACCAATGCATGGCTAAGCCTGGCCTCAACAGGTTCTTTTCTCCATAGATCGTCTTTTACCCGGACTTTTCCCTCTCCTTTTACCTTCTCAGCATATTCCAAAAGTCTTTCAGTAGCATCATCCCTTCTGTTGAGTAATACATCTTCAACTTTTTCAAGCAACTCTTTTGGGATCTCATCATACACTTCGATCATTCCGGCATTCACGATACCCATATCCATCCCCACATGGATGGCATGATAAAGAAATGCAGAGTGCATGGCTTCCCTGACCACATCATTCCCTCTGAATGAGAACGACACATTACTTACTCCTCCGCTTACCTTCGCCCCAGGCAAGTTATCCTTTATCCATTTGGTAGCATTGAAAAAATCTACGGCGTAATTATTATGATCATCAATACCAGTGGCTACAGGGAAAATATTTGGATCAAAGATGATATCCTGAGGAGGAAACCCTACCCGATCAACCAATATTCTATAAGATCGCTCACAAATCTCAACCCTTCTCTCATAGGTATCTGCCTGGCCTTCCTCATCAAATGCCATCACAACCGTGGCAGCTCCATAGTATTTGACTTTGGTTGCCTGCTCAATAAACTTCTCTTCACCTTCCTTAAGCGAAATGGAGTTTACCACACCCTTACCTTGTATACATTGTAAGCCTGCTTCAATGATTTCCCACTTCGAAGAGTCAATCATAATAGGGATCCTGGCAATTTCCGGCTCAGATGCTATAAGGTTTAGGAACTTCACCATGGCCGCTTTGCCATCAAGCATACCTTCATCCATATTCACATCAAGAATCTGGGCGCCATTCCTGACCTGATCAAGTGCTACATCCAGGGCCTCCTCATACTGCTCCTCCCTGATCAGCCGGGCAAAACGACGTGATCCTGTCACATTGGTTCTTTCACCAATATTCACAAAATTGGTCACCTTGGTGATCACCAAAGGTTCCAATCCTGATAACATCAAAGGGGGTATATTTTTAATATGAGAACTCATCCTCAAAATTTGATTCCTGAAAAAGTGAATTGAAAAAGAAAAGAATTACATCAATACCTGCCAGTTGTCATCGACACCACCATAAGCCCAGTCACGGTATTTTTCATCACCACCACGAGCTGACCAGTCTGAGTCAATGGTAAGTTTACTACTTATTCCACCTCGCGGATTACAGTTCATGACGATCCTGAGTCTGTCAGGCTGATATACTTTCATCAGGTCTTCATAGAAAATATTGATCAGTCTTTCGTAAGAAACAGTGATGTCCCTTAGTTGAAAGACATATTGTTTTAAAGATTTTAATTCGATGATCTTTTTCTGAGGGTAAAAAGTAAGATATACGTTGGCAAAATCCGGTTGCTCCTTCACTCCTAAAAAGGTGAATTCCGGTATTTTGATTTTTATCTCATAAGCTTCTTTCGAAGGATTGGGGATTGCCTTAAGGATGTCCCTGTCTATAGCATCATACAATTTCGCTGACATGATTCAATTTTTGTTTTCTAGGTTGATATTTTTTAGCCACTTCGGCAATTTCTTTGATGTGTTCTGGAGTGGTACCACAGCAGCCTCCAATGATGTTGAGCCATCCATTTTTCAAGAACTCTTCAATCTGATCACGCATCTCTTGTGGAGTCTGATCATACTCCCCAAACTCATTGGGCAGCCCTGCATTGGGATGGGCACTCGTAGCAAAGTCCGATTTCTCAGAAATGATTTGAAGGTATGGTCTAAGCTGACTGGCTCCAAGTGCACAGTTCAGCCCAACACTTATTAGCGGCATATGGGATATGGAAATAAGGAATGCTTCGGTGGTTTGTCCGGATAGCGTCCTTCCACTGGCATCAGTAATTGTGCCCGACACCATCACCGGTAACTCTATTCCTCTTTGCTTGAATAAATCAGATATCCCAAACAAGGCTGCTTTTGCATTGAGTGTATCAAAAACTGTTTCCACCAAAAGCATGTCTACTCCCCCATCAATTAAAGCAGTAGCTTGTTGCTGATAAGCTTTAGCCAGCTCCTCGAAGGTGACAGCCCTGTAGCCAGGATTATCTACATCGGGGGAAATGGATGCAGTTCGGTTAGTAGGTCCCATGGCACCCGCAACAAACCGTGGTTTTTCAGGTTGTTGCTGGGTAACTTCATCAGCTACTTCTCTTGCTATTTTTGCAGACTGATAATTTAATTCATAGACAATATCCTCTAAGTGATAATCAGCCTGTGCAATCGTCGTTCCGCTAAAAGTATTAGTCTCTGCTATATCGGCCCCCGCTTCAAAATATAAACGATGGATATCCTTGATAATATCCGGTCTGGTAATTGATAACAAATCATTGTTTCCTTTTAATGGAAATTTATGATCCCTGAGCGCCTCATTTCTGAAGTCTTCTTCTTCCAGCTTATGACGCTGAATCATCGTACCCATGGCTCCATCGAGTACCAGAATCCGCTCAGAAAGTATCTCTTGAATTTTGCTCATCCTTTTCTATTTCTCTCTAAAACTGCACTTATCAGAAAAGGATTCACGATGTGGTGATAATCTCACTCATCTGTCCGCTTTATGCGGATGGGATTTGGCACCGAAAACCGCTTGCTGGCAGTAAGGTTGCCAAGGTGTCACAGGGCCCTATCCCTCGACCTTTCTTGATAAGTCCCGCAAAGATACATTCCTTTTTTAGTATTAAAAACAAATGTTGATTGTGATAAAAAAATCGTTTGATATCAAAAATTGAATACTTTTGAAAAATGGCTATACCCGGATTAAGACTCATTATTTCATTACTGATTATTGCAATAAGCTCTGAGCTGTTCTCACAGGTAAATCAACAGCTTGTCGATCAGTTTGCTGCCTCTTATGCAGCTAAAAACAATGTCCCTTTAAGTGAAATCAATGAAATCCTGTCGGGCGCTACCTTTCAGCAATCCATAGTGGATAAAATGGATCGGCCAGCAGAAAAGAAATTGTACTGGAACCAGTATCGAAACATCTTCATTACCCAGGAGAGAATTGATGCAGGTATTGAGTTTGTAACAAAACATCAATACGTGCTGCAGCAAGTCAGCGAGGAAACGGGTGTACCTCAAGAGATTATCGCTGCAATAATCGGTGTGGAAACTTATTTTGGACGCATCAAGGGAAACTACAAAGTGTTAGACGCCCTGTACACTTTATCATTCGCCTATCCCCAAAGGGCGAAATACTTTCAATCTGAGCTGGAAGAATTTATCTCGCTTTCGGAAAAAGAAAACCTGAATATTTATGAGCTGAGAGGTTCTTATGCAGGAGCCATTGGTTACTGTCAGTTTATGCCTAGCAGTTATAGAGCCTATGCTGTAAGTTTTGATGAAGGAACAAGAGACCTGGTTCATTCACCCCAAGATGCCATTGCCAGTGTAGGCAATTACCTTAAGGTACATCGATGGAAAAGAGGGGTTCCTATCGCCTCGCAGGCTAGTGTTTCAGAGAATGCCGAACCTCACTCACAAACCTCACCTAAAGCAAATAGCATCGTGGCTCATTATGTAGAGAAAGGCTACCGTCCGACCGATAACTGGCACCCTCAAACTAGTGTAGCATTGATGCAGTTTGAGTCTGAGGCTGCTAATGAGTACTGGTTTGGAACTGATAACTTTTATGTGATTACTCGATATAATCACAGCCCACTTTATGCATTGGCTGTTTTTCAATTAGCCCAGGAGATTAAGGCAGCAACGCCCTAAACAGAAACGGGGTCAAAAACTTGTTTAATGGCTCTCAATGAAGCCCTCAGCACATCGCCCAAAAGCGGGTCTGAATAGTCGCGCCCAATTTTCGGTCCTCCAATTTCCAGGTATCCTACTACCTCCTCTACCGGCCATGTTTCTTTGTGGATATCACAGATTCTACGGATCTCCCTTAGATCAATAATCCCTTTTTTAAGCTCATCCGGGGAGAACCCAAAGGTGCTCCCATATATTTCATCGGTATTCTTGAAGTGAAATTCTGACATGAGAGGAATCCCATGAACAAAAAGCTCAAGATTACTGTGAATGACCTTTTGATTTTTATCAGCCAACCCATGAGAGATGTCACCACAAAGCCAGACCGGAACGGTAGAAGATTGATGCTGTTTGTGATAATCATTTAACTCACCAATCATATAGTCCATCTCCGTCGGAGTAGTTGGGGGCTCCGCCAGACTCGACATGGGTTCTACATTAAACGCTTTAAGGCCCTTTTCATCTGCCAGGTGTTGCAGCTCCTTCATGTGTTTCAGATAAGTATCGATCCCTCGATCTTTCTTGTAGAATTGATCGCGATAAACCGCACCAGGATTTGTACCAGCATAATCCACACCCAGAACACTTGCTATATGAATATACTTTTCATACATTTTTCTAGCCGCCTTTTCCATGTACGGATCATCATAGAAAAAGCCTCCAAATTCCCTGTAGGCAGAGAACATGCTTTTGATCTTTAAACCCCGTTTTTCAGCCTTTTCCCTCAACTCAAGGAAATAGCCATCATCATCCATGTGGAACATCTCAAAGAATGCACCTAGTTGAACATATTTGATATCCTCTTCAATCAAAAGATCAAATAACCAATCGAAGCTATATCGTGTGGTAATGGGATCTGTTTTAATACCTATCTCTACAATGCTCATGACCAAATATCAGGAATTTACCATTTCAAAGATCACTTTATTGTGGAATTGCTTCTTATCCACAATGCTTTGAAATATTTCTGGGCCATCATCAAGTGACACAATATCCGTAATAAGGGGCTCAACGATTAATGACTTGTCCATGTAATTCAACACGGTTGTCCAATCATCGGTACCTCTGGGAAATATCTTGCTGTTCCAGGTCCCGTAAATATTTAACTCCCTTCTTAAGATGGTACTGAAAGCCTTCTCACCAATTGAGAATTCACCCATGATATTACCCATAAACACCACCTCCCCTGCCCGGGAAGCCACATCCAATGTCTGAAGGAATGTTTGAGGCAAACCGCAAGCTTCAATGACATTTTGTGCGCCTTCTCCCCCTGTTATTTCCATTATAGTTTCAACAGGATCAGACGCTAAACTATTGATCGTATGAAATCCCATATCCCGGGAAATAACCAGTTTGCGATCATCAATATCCGTAACGATCACCTTATCACAACCATGAATTCTCAGCCATTGAGCGCACATATTCCCAATGGGACCTCCTCCGATTACAACTCCTGTATTGCCTGCAGTAATTTTCATTCTTCTCACACCGTGCAATGCTACTGCCGCTGGCTCAGTCATAGAGGCATGCCGGGTTTTAACGTGATCGGGGATCTTAAAAAGATTTATTTCCGGAACCCTCAGGTACTCACTGAATGCACCGTCTCTCCGTGACCCGAAATAATCATATTCCTTTAGCTGGGCCCAATCCCCTGTCTGATATGCTGTTTCTTTTTTGTTTGTTGGTATCAAAGGAAATACAGCTACCCTGTCCCCTTCCCGAAACTGACTACCCTCCCTGGCTTCAGCAACAATCCCACTGAATTCGTGCCCCATAACCAGGGGATAGTGATATGCTTTTCCCCCAAATCCTCTTGGGATGTCAGACCCACATATCCCACAAGCAGCCACCTTTATCAAAATGCTATCTGTTGTAGGTCCATCCGCAATTAGATGATCGTTACTCACCTTCAGCTTTTTATTGCCTTCGAGTACAAGGGCTTTCATAATATTTTGATCTAATCCAACACATTTTCAATTCAAAATTAATCATATCTAATATCAAATAATCATTTATAATTAAATTTGATAAAAATTAATCACTACATGGCGGATAGAAAGATAGCTTATTCACCCTCTATGATGTGTGCGGACTTCCTGGATCTCAAAAAGGAACTAGACACGCTCATGGATCAGAAGATAGAAATGCTCCATATAGACATCATGGATGGACAGTATGTTCCAAACTTTACATTAGGTCCTGACATTGCCAGAATGATGCATGATTATAGTGGGATTGCACTAGACTATCACCTGATGATAGAAGAAATAGATAGATCCCTGAATATATTCTCCTGTATTCCAGGATCTACTATCACTTTTCATCCTGAGACATCAAGACATCCCGTCAGAACAATTCAGGCCATAAGAGATGCCGGATGCAAGCCTTCCATCGCCATAGATCCGGCTCAAACAATCCAATCAATGAAACACCTTTTGCCGCTTGTGGACATGGTTTGTGTGATGACCGTTAACCCTGGCTACTCAGGGCAGAAGCTACTTCCCTTTTGTATCGATAAGATTGCTGAATTAAACGACTGGAAGTCAGAATTTCATACGGATTTGCTCATCGAGGTAGATGGAAATGTAAGCTGGGAAAATATCCCGAAGATGATAGAAGCGGGTGCAGATATATTAGTGCTAGGCACATCCTCGGTATTTAATAATTCTTTGTCAAGGGTGAATGCATTTGAGAAACTGAACAGGATGGTGCAATCATGAAAAACCGCATTTATTATCTTGATAAACCCGGAGGAGAATTCACACTCAAAGAAGAGTCTATCAGTACTCCGGGACCAGGAGAGATTCTGCTAAGAACACGGCGTACTTCTGTATGTCAGAGTGATGTGGTGATCTATCAGCATGGGCTCCCACGCATCAAAAAATGGCCAGCTATCATCTTACACGAAGCATGTTGTACAGTAGAAGCAGTTGGAGAAGGGGTTACAAAATTCAAGCCTGGTGACCTTGTGGGTCTAGGCTGTGACATTCCCTGTGGTGACCTGGACTGTATCTATTGTGGAAGAGATAGCACCGGAGACTGGACCAGCTGCCCCAATACGATTGCTACAGGTCATGAATTTCCAGGTTTCGCCAGGTCATATGCCATACTCCCAGCCTGGTTTGTGGAGTTAGGACCTATTAAAAAGTTCGATAACGATATAAACCCGGATCATGTTTGCCAGATGGAACCTCTTGCCTGTACCGTGGAGGGAATGACCCGGGTAAACAGGTGTATCGAAGATCGGGTAGTAGTATTAATTGGAGCAGGTTCCCAAAGCACCTATGCCCTACAGTGTGCTCAGGCTATGGGTGCCAGGAAAATCATCGTTGTTAACCGGGGAGCTGAACGGCTCAATCGTGTAGTTCGGGATTTTGGAGACGAGCGGACTGTCGGTATCCGATGGGATGATCAGGTTGTCGAAAATGTTTTGAAAGCATCTAAGCCATTTAATGAACCCCACTTCATCATGATGAACGTGCCCCACCAGTCAGGCTATGAACTGGCCGTTAAACTTGTTGGGTACAATACTGTGCTGGATGCACATGCAGGGGTAAAAGGTGCTATGGGGAAACCTCCAATCATTCATGAATTGGATTTGAACAATGATGTTCATTACAAATTGCAGTGCTATCAGGCTACTCACGGTAGCTCAATGCATGGGGTAAACCTGGCATTTGACATGATCAATCAGAAAAGGTTAAAGTTAATAGATAAGATGACTGATGATTCGGAGCATTTTTCTCATCATGAAATCAAAAAAGCCATCAGTAGAGCTGCAGATTCTGATAGCTTAAAGGTCATTATAAACTGGGATTAGGCGATGCATCAGAAAGGCAGATTGCAATTGATATTAAATAAACTAGATGAAGTGGCAGAGCTTACAGTAGAACAAGCATGTAAGCTTCTGGATGTATCTCCAGCGACTGTTAGAAGGGACTTTAATATTCTCACTTCCAACAATAAGGTAGAGAAGACATGGGGCGGGATTGCCAAAGCTGGTCTGCTTAACGATATGAAACCAGTGCAATACAGGCAGACCCAGAACATCAGAGAAAAAAAAGAGATTGCAGAAAAAGCCGCTGCTTTGATCAGCGATGGGGATGTAATTATCATCGACGGAGGCACTACCACACTGGAAATGGCTCCACTGATAGCTAATCGAAAGATCCGGGTGATCACCAATTCCCTGCTCATTGCTCAAAAGATTCACGAAACACGAACCGGTTGGACTGGTGCTGAAGTATTCCTTTCAGGGGGTTTTTTATATCCTGATTCAGGGTTGTTCGTAGGACCTGAAGCCAATAAAAACCTCCAGGAGTATCACGCTGACATGGTATTTCTATCTGTTGGCGGTATAGATGAGCACCTCATTACCAACTCCAACCAAATGGTGGTTGAGACAGAGCGCACCATGATGAGTCAAAGCGACAGGGCCATTATCCTGGCTGACAAAAGTAAATTCGGCACCAAAGCCATGGTCAGATTGTGTGCCCCAAAAGAAGTAGACACGATCATCACCAATCCGGATTCTAATCATTTTATTTTGAATGAAATTGAAAAGGCAGGGGTCAGGATTCTCAAATAATAGATCAACCCTGTTATACAATGATTCTTGCTGTCTTTTAGCCTTTCTCTCTATGAAAAAAGACGAAATCAAGCTAACTTGATGGTTTGTAACCAAATCCAGAAATCAATGGCATCATTCGAACTGCAAGTCAATGGAAAAAAGCATCAGGTTGAGGCAGAACCAGACACTCCACTACTATGGGTCCTAAGAGAACATTTGGATCTCCCAGGAACAAAATTTGGATGTGGGATCGCTCAATGTGGTGCGTGCACAATTCACTTTAATGGGACAGCCGTAAGATCATGTTCCACTACGGTATCTTCAGCTGTTGGGGCATCCATCACCACCATCGAGGGATTGTCTGAAAAGGGTGACCATCCTGTTCAGCAGGCATGGAAAAAACTTGATGTGCCACAATGCGGATATTGTCAGTCTGGTCAAATCATGTCTGCTGCCGCACTATTGAAGCAAAATCCCACTCCATCCGATGATGAAATAGAAGGTGCAATGAACGGAAACATCTGCAGGTGTGGAACCTATGTTCGTATCAAGGCTGCTATTAAGTCTGCTGCTGCTGAAATGAATTAAAAACCTTAAAGCCAATCCACTATGACACTCATTAAAACAAGTTATAACAGAAGATCATTTCTGAAAGCCTCCGCAGCTACTGGCGGTGGGTTGATGCTTGGCTTTAGCTGGCTTGCATCCTGTAGTCCATCAAAAGAAAAGCTTATCACCATGCCAGACTCCTGGTTTGACATCAATGCCTATATCAAGATCGGTGAAAATGGATTGGTTACAATCTTTTCTCCAAATCCTGAAATCGGACAAAATGTAAAAACCTCAATGCCTATGATAGTGGCAGAGGAACTCGATGTTGATTGGGAATATGTGATTGTTGAACAGGCCCCCTTAAATACGGTGGACTTTCAGCGTCAAATTGCGGGAGGAAGTAACTCAATCAGATCAAGTTGGGATGCTTTGAGGATGGCAGGTGCTACTGCCAGACGAATGCTGATGGAAGCTGCTGCCAAAGAATGGAATGTCCCGGTGACCGAACTCACTACTGAAAAAGGTGTGATCACTCATACTTCCGGTAAGACAATCGGATATGGCGAGGTATCTTCATTGGCTGCTACCCTGGAAGTACCTACTGAAGTTGAGGTCAAAAATGTAAAAGACTTTAAGATCATCGGCAAGCCAACAGGTAATGTTGATATAGATAAGATCATTACAGGAAAACCGCTGTTTGGCCTTGACTACAAAGAAGATGGAATGCTTATTGCCATGCTGGTACACGCCCCTGCTTTTGGTATGACACTCAAAAGTTTTGAAGCAGAGGCTGCTAAAAGCATGCCCGGAATTGTGGATGTGATTTCTGTAAAAACTGCTCCGGATGAAAAAACCTGGTCTGACAACAACGCATTCACCGAGATTGTAGCCGTGGTTGGAAAAACCACCTGGCAGGTCATGAAAGCCAAGAAATCCTTGTCGATAGAATGGGAATGGGCCAGTGCTCCGGAAAGCTCTTATGATCATGAAAAGAAAATGGCTGATTCACTTAAAGAACCGGTAGCTAAACCCGAAAGGATCGATGGTAACCCTGAAAAAGCCTTTAAAGAAGCCGCTAAGGTGGTAGAAAGAACTTATACAGCTCCATTCCTGGCACACAATACCATGGAGCCGATGAACTTTTTCGCCAATGTCACTGCTGATAAAGCTGAGCTGACAGGACCTGTTCAGACGCCGGAGAACTTAAGGAAGAGCGCAGCTTCACTCCTTGGACTACCAGAAGACAAAGTGTCCGTGATGATGACCCGCATGGGTGGTGGGTTTGGACGAAGATTGTACGGGAATTTTGGGTTGGAAGCAGCTGCTATTTCACAAAAAATAAAGGCACCTGTAAAACTCGTTTATACCAGAGAGGACGACATGACCCAGGGGCTTTACCGACCTGCCTATGCTGTGAAATACAGGGCCGCGCTGGATAAAGACAATAATTTGATTGGCTTCCATGTGAAAGGTACAGGAATTCATGGCAGTGCTGTTTACGCCAATAGGTTCCCTGCCGGAGCGGTAGATAATTATCTCGCTGAAAGTGTTGGAGTGGACTCCAGCATCACCACAGGAGCCTGGAGAGCCCCTAGATCAAACTTTATTTCCGGTGTCGAGTCAGCATTTCTGGATGAAGTTGCTGAGGAAGCAGGCGTAGATCCTATTGAATTCAGGTTGCAGCTATTTGAGCGGAACATGAAGGACCCGGTTGGCGAACGAAACGATTATGTGGCCGAAAGGTATGCTGGTGTGCTTAAGTTGGTTAGAGAAAAATCCAACTGGGGCACTGAAATGCCGGGGGTTTTCCGTGGGGTATCAGCCTATTTCTGTCATAACTCATATGTGGCACAGGTTGTGGATCTGGTAAAAGAAAATGGCACGCCAAAAGTGAAAAAAGTATGGTGCGCTGTTGATTGTGGAATTGTTGTAAATCCTGAGGGTGCTAAAAACCAGGTAGAGGGAAGTATTGTAGATGGTATTGGCCATGGCATGTTTAGCAGCATAACGTTCAAAGATGGAACAGCCGAGCAACAAAACTTTGATAAATATCGACTTATCAGACATGCCGAAGCTCCGGAGGAAATTGAAACTTTCTTTGTGGAAAGCGATATCCATCCGACTGGTTTAGGTGAGCCTGCCCTACCACCAGTAATAGGTGCTTTGGCAAATGCACTTTATAAGGCAACGGGAAAGAGAGTTTATTCTCAACCGTTCGCACAAAAAGACATCGTATTAGGTTAACTGTTGAGATGACAGGTCTGCCCTGGCCTTTACTCCGACTGATACTGGTTTCTATCATTTTTGCAACCTGGCTTTCGGGTTGCAAAGAGAGGGATCGTCCTGTTTTTGAACCTGTACGTCTTGAAATAAACAGCTTGGACGATATACAGCCTATCACAGACAGCCTTGTGAGTCCACTACTGTACTACAATATTGGAGGATTTGATACGCTGTCTGTACAGGAAAACAAGGAAAAATTTATTGCTGTTGTCCTTCCTGCTATTCTAATTGTAAAATATCGGATCAGACAGGACCTGAGGAAAGTAAAAGATCTGGTGCTCTCCAGTAACTGGACAACAGAAGATAGCCTGTATTTTCAGACACAAATAGATCGATTCAACGCAGATAGCCCTTTTGATCTAATCATTAGAATGCATACCCATCCTACCAGCATTGCACTGGCACAGGCTGTGGTGGAAAGTGGATGGGGCACCTCCCGATTTTTTAGTGAAGCAAATAATTTGTTTGGAATTTGGTCCTACAACCCAGACCTGCCTCGTATTGCTGCCAAAACAAAAAGCGAAAATGTTCACCTGAGGAAATATGAAGACATTTCAGGCTCTGTAATGGATTATTTTGAAACCCTTGCAAGGGCCAGAGCTTATCGCAATTTTAGAGTGGCAAGCTACGAGACCAGCGATATTAGCAAAATAATCCCCCATTTGAGAAATTATTCGGAAAGAGGCAGTGAATATGTGGATCAGCTAATGACAATTATCAATCAGAATAATTTCCAACAATACGACCATTTCGTTTTGGATTTTCAATACATTCCACCTACACAAGAATGATAAAAATACTCACAGTCAGTGCTTTTATTCTATGTATATCCTGTGGGCAAAGATCCAATGATTCATCTGGTCAAGAACAGACCATCATACATGAGGATAAAGCTATTCTCAACCCGAAAAAAACAATAAATTGTTTTATCTATCATCGCTTTGGTGATGATAGATACCCTTCCACTAATGTCTCACTTCAGGATTTTGAATCGCATCTTAGTTATCTAAAAAAATCCGGATTTGAGGTCTTAACCATGGGTGATGCTATAAAGTATTTAAGGAATGAAAAGCCTTTAAAAAAAGTGGCTGTGATTACGATAGATGATGGTTTTAAAAGTTTTTATGAAAATGGCTTGCCTCTGTTGGAAAAGTACAACTTCCCAGCTACCCTGTTTATCAATACGGAAACTGTTGGAGGAAGCAGCTATATGAACTGGGATGAGATCAAAGAAGCGCACGCCCGTGGGATTGAACTTGGAAACCACACCCATTCTCATGCTTTCTTCCTCAACATGGACCCAAAGGATAGGTATCAAAACTTCAAAGATGAGATTGAATTGAATCAGCAACTGATTCAGGAAAAACTTGGAATAGCACCCCAGGTTTTTGCATATCCCTATGGAGAGTATGACACCAAAATGAAAGAAATTGTAAGAAATGCAGGGTTTATTGCAGGGCTTGCTCAAAACTCAGGGGTTATCAATAATGATACTGACCTGATGGCATGTCCTCGTTTTCCGATGGCCACTGGCTTTAGTGACCTTGCCGGATTCAAACTAAAGGCCAATGCCCTGCCTTTGAAAATGACTGGCAAGCCAGAGCAGCATGTACTTTCCAGTGACTATCAACCAAGCCTTGATCTGGTAGTTCAAAAAGACAATTTAAGAATAAATGAAATGCAGTGTTTTATCCAAGGGGGAACATGTGATCTTTCAATCAGTCAGAAAGCAGATCAGGAATTTTCCGTTGTGGCTACTCCAAAAAGAGATATTGAAAACCGAAGGAGAACACTGTATACACTCACGGTTCAGGACACTGATAATAGATGGTATTGGTATAGCCACTTATGGATTAATCCGAAAATCATTGAGTGATTACTCGAATCCAGTGTATTGATCATCAAGCTTCTTCAAAATAAGCTTGATCTCATCAGACTTATGATAATCACCTAGTTTTTCAAATGATACAACGAGGTTTCTCAAACACCGGAGGATTATATCCTCATTGGAGCAAGGTTCATAAAACAGTTCCTGTGGTGGAATGTTGAGATGCTCCAGATAATGGTCAATGTCCTCTTTACTAAAGATTAACCCCCGGTTAAAGGCATTGATGTAAAATGTCATACCATCACCCTGATATGTGAGGATAAAAAGGTTTGGCAGATTTACTCCAAAGATCGGCATCCCTAACTTCTGAGCAATAATCAGATAAATAGTACAGAGAGTGATAGGATTACCCTTTTTTGATTCCAATACAGCATTGATCATGCTATTAGCCGGTGAATGAAAGTTTTTGGTATTGGCCCTGAACTTCAATTTATTGAAGAGCATATTATTTATAATCCTCACCTGGTCCAGGGGTGCGTAATCTGTCTTAAACTCACGCCATATCTCATGATAAAGCTGTTCAATCTCTACTTTTAGGTCTGAATAGTCCAGATCGGGATACTGGTATGTAGCCACAAGCCAAAGCCCTTCCAAAAGGTCATTCTCGGGAGTTTCCTTCCATGCGAGAAGGCGCTCCTGTACCAACTCAAATTGCAGACCATGTATCATGTCTTCAATTCTTCGCTGGATAAGTGGGTTGAAATTACTCTCCCATTCCTGTTCCAAAAAGGGAATAACTCCGGTACCTATCTCCATAAGTTTGGTCTCTACATGAGATACGACTTCGTCATCCTCATCTTCCAGCAAACTCACTAAAGCTTTTAATTCAGTTTCCTTTATCAAGACAATTTTGAATTTAAGAATTTGAACTGATAGATTCCAAATTCTTTTTGATGAATATTAGAGAATAATGAATTCAGCTTTAAACTTAATTCCTTATTCTTCTTTCTCATCAATCCCCCTGAGGTTTTTATTTTTTCGTCCTAAGGGCTTCACGAAATCTTTTGGATAATTTCGAAAATGATGAACTAGCCCCTGAAGATCTTCCATCGTTGTGTTCACATTTTGATACAGGGAGTCAGTATAAAGGAGTTTGCCCAGCGAGCTATTTTCACTTTTCATCAAAATCAGGGTTTGATTCAAAGTAATCATCACAGAATCAATATGTGATAATGTTTGAGCCAGCTCAAGAGAGTTGAGTGTATCCAATACGCCATCTGTTTTTTTGATCACTGGACCCAATCGCTCGATCTTTTGATTCAGATTTCTAATCAAAGATTTAGTAGCTGTGGCAATCTGTTCAATGTTGCTTTCATTGTTTTCCATGATCCTGTTCACGTTCAGAAATGTACGATGCAGGTCGTCAAGGGTCGTATTGATTTTCTCACCACTACCTTTCAAACCAACAAGAATTTCATTTATCCTCGTAATCGTGACATTCAGGTTATTTGCCACCGGAGTAGCTGTGGCAAGAATCTCTTCAAGACCTTTATCCCGAAAAGAAATGAGTGTATCACCTGGCTCCACAAGCTCATTGCTTGAGCCAATGGTAATTACGATGCCTTTTGTACCCAAAAAATCCGTATTTGTCAGGGCAGCCACCGAAGAATCATTCAGCTGAATGTTTTCCTTGATATTAAATTGAACCAGGATTGTTTCCTGGTTTTCCATGAGGTCAATCCTGGTCACCCGACCTACAGCATATCCATTGATAATTACCCCATTGCCTTCATGCAACCCATCCACATTGTCATACACAGCGTAATATTTGTTGGTAGGGTCAAAAAAATCTATTCCCTTCAAAAAGTTAAAACCGTAGTACAACAAGATCCCAGCTACGAGCGCTATCAGACCTACTTTAAATTCTTTGGACATCCGCACTAACTTAATTTATTCTTTCGAGTTAAGGCTAACCGGGGTCAAATCTCTCGAATTAAATGATCAAGACCTAGGGTCTAGGTGTTAATTCATGGATTCAATTTCCGTTTTGTAATCCCTAAAAGCCCGATATATTCCTGAAGCTATATAAACCTGGTTCAGAGGATCATTTAGCTCTCTCTCCTCTTTAGGATTACTAAGATAACCCACTTCTACTAAAACACTAGGCATGCTTGTCCTCCATAGCACCAGAAACCCTGCAGATTTCACGCCCCTGCTTCTTCGTCCTACCCGATTCTTAAACTGATCTTCTATTTTATCAGCCAGCCTCAGGCTATTTTGTTGGAATGCGCTCTGATAGAGAGAAAACAATATATAGGACTCCGGAGAATTGGGATCGAAACCGTCGTAATCGGTGATCCCCCCCTCTTCTGCTAAAATTACTGCATTTTCTCTTTGAGCAACCTTTAAGTTTGCTTCGGACTTGTGTAGTCCCATCACATAGGTCTCCGTACCATGAATATTTGGATTGGAAATCCAATTGGCATGTATGGAAATAAAAAGATCAGCATCTTTTTGGTTGGCCACATCTGCTCTTTCATGTAGTTCTGGAAAGCTGTCGTCCTGGCGGGTACAGATCACTTCTACATCAGGCATATTGTCCCTAATGATTCTGGCGAGTTCCATTGAGATCTTCAATGCTACATCTTTCTCTTTCGATATTTCCCCGTGGGTGCCCGGATCCTTGCCACCATGACCGGGATCTATTACAATTTTATTGATACGATAGTCAATAACACCCACCGGATGAAAGGAGATAAAAATAAAAAATATACAAAAGCAAAAGGGTATTGCAATATTTTTCACGGTATCCCGGTTATATACTAAAATCCGATATTTTTACGCAAAAATGTAAATTTTTCACTGAAATTAAAACCTGTGTCAGGCCTGAGGAGTATTGTATTTTTTTTCTTGATCATTACATTTTACACTTCTGGCTTTGCCCAGGACCAATCGGGTACCACTGAAGATATAACGTTAGACTCGCTTATATCAGTATCTACACCCGATTCTGTGGCGGCAATGCAGGATACAATCCCCACAGACAGTATAGCATCTACCAATAAACCAAAGCCAACTGGTGACATTGAAACAACAATCAACTACAATGCCAAGGATTCAATGTTCTATGACCTGGAGAACAGAAAAATCTTTATGTACCAGGATGCTCACATAGATTATGGAGATATCGTTTTAGAGGCAAACAGAACAACAGTAGACTGGAACAAAAGGACTATTCAGGCTGAATTTGCCACTGACAGTACCGGGAAAAAGGTGGGGAAACCTGTATTCACGCAGCAGGGTGATACCTATGAAACGGACAATATCCTCTACAATTTCAAAACCAGACGAGCTATCATTAAAGGAGTAGTCACTGAACAGGAAGGCGCCTTCATGCATGGAGAAGATGTGAAAATGAATGAGGAAAAGGAAATGTTTATCCGAAGGGCCAAGTACACCACCTGTAATCTGGGCCACCCACACTTCTTTATTGAATCGGAAAAACTGAAGGTAATTCCTGGAAACAAGGTTGTTTCCGGACCATTTAACCTCAAATTCAGGGAAATCCCTACCCCGTTTTGGTTTCCATTCGGCATGTTCCCTCAACCGAGAAAAAAGGCCACAGGAATAGTGTTTCCTTCATATGGGGAGGAAAAACAACGAGGTTTTTTCCTGAGAGATGGAGGTTACTACCTTACTTTCAGTGATTATATGGATTTACGACTTACTGGTGATATCTATTCAAAAGGTGGACATGGGCTTCAAGCTACTATGAACTACAAAAAACGTTACACCTATTCGGGGTCCTTTAACTTCTCCTATAACAAGTCGATCATTGATAACATTGAGGATCCTGTAGAGACCAATGATTTTTGGATCAGATGGAGCCACAGGCCTGAAACCAGGGGAAACTCAAGCTTTGGTGCTTCTGTGTCAGCGGGTACTTCAACCTACAATTCAAATAACAACCTGGTAAACCAGGACTTCAGCAGAAGCATCAACTCCCAATTCTCATCCAGTGTAAGTTATTCTCAAAGATTCCAGCGAATCCCAGTAAACATGAGTGCCAACCTCAGGCACAACCAAAACATTCAGACGGGTATCATGAGTATGACTTTACCGGATTATACCATGAACGTAAACAGGATTTACCCATTGAAGAACATCGTCAAAAACCAAAAGAATCCACTGGCAAAAATCAGCTTGAGTCACAACTTCGCGGCTAAAAATGAGGTTACCAATGCTCCTGTAAACACCCTCGGCAACCTGAATATTGTCAATGAGGACGAAAGCAACATGGATACTCTGGATTTCAACCTGGACAACTTTGGCAGATTGTACAAACGAGCGAAAATCGGAGGTAGGCATTCTATTCCCATCTCCACATCTTTCAACATGTTTAATTACATCACTGTGAGTCCAAGCTTTAATTACACTGAGCTCTGGTATACCAGGGAGTTGGATTTTAGCTATGACGAGGAGCTACAGGGAGTAAGAATTGATACCCTGGAAGGATTCACCAGAACCGGCTACTGGACTTCGGGGGCTTCTATGAATACTCGATTTTATGGGACTGTCACTTTCCCGGGAAATGACAGAAAGATTCAGGCTATCCGACATGTTGTGACGCCTTCCGTAAGCTTCTCTTACAATCCTGATTTTAGTGAACGCAGTGGTGTATTTAAGGATGTGCAAATTGACTCTCTGGGGAATACCAGACGATTATCAAAATATCAGGATTTTGCTTATGGATCACCTCCATCAGGAGAGAGCAGAACCATCAGCTTTTCACTCCAAAACAACCTTGAGATGAAGGTGAGGGATGATAAAGATTCTACCCAGGCTTATAAAAAAGTGAAGATATTCGAAAACCTGTCATTGAGTACGGGATACAACCTTGCAGCCGAAGAATTCAAGCTTAGCAACATTAACTGGAATACACGGACATCACTTTTTAAGAACAAGGTAAATGTCAACCTTAGTGGTACTATAGACCCATATGTTTATAACCTAATTAACGAGACAGTGAACCCAGTAACGGGTGTGAGGACTGTGCAGCAGGAGCGAATAGATCGCTACGCCTGGAACAATGGTCAGGGCCTTGGAAACCTCAGCCGACTTAGCACTTCGTTTGGCTTTTCACTCAACAGTAAGTCAGGAAAAGGGAATGAACCTGAAAGGCAGGATCAGTTTGAAACAGGCACCGTCCCTGATGGGCTTGACCAATCTACTTACGGTACCGAGGAAGAGAAAGAATACATCCGACAAAATCCGGAACAGTATGTGAATTTTGATGTGCCATGGACTTTCAGGGTACAGTATTCCATATCCAGAACACAAACCGGTTTCCAGGACCCAACCATTATCCAATCGATGCAATTCAACGGCACCCTGGCGCTTACAGACAAAACCCAGATCACTTATAACTCTGGTTTTGACTTCGTGAATAAAGAGTTTACGACGACCAGGATTGGAATTGCCAGAGATCTCCACTGCTGGTCTCTAAACTTCTCATGGGTACCATTTGGTCGATACCAATCTTTCAGCCTCGTAATACAGCCAAATTCAAGCTTATTACAGGACCTGAAATTGGAGAAGCGACGTAATTTCTTTGACTTCTTCAATCGGTAAGAAATTAGCTTTTGAAATCGCGCTGGCAAATATTCAGCAAATTGATATTTTTGAGGAAAACTTAATCTAAAGATGGGAAGAGCGTTTGAATATCGTAGGGCGGCGAAAGAAGCCAGGTGGGATAAAATGTCTAAAATATTTCCAAAGCTGGCCAAGGCAATCACAGTGGCAGTAAAAGAAGGTGGCGGGGATCCGGAGATGAATGCCAAGCTACGTACTGCCATTCAAAATGCCAAGGCTGAGAATATGCCCAAGGACAATATCGAAAATGCTATTAAGAGGGCTATCGGTAATGATTCGGACGTATTCGAAGAAGTTACTTATGAAGGAAAAGGACCCCATGGTGTTTTGGTATTCGTGGAGTGTGCGACTGACAACACCACAAGAACCGTGGCAAACGTAAAGTCATATTTTAGCAAGGCTGGTGGCTCTATGGTACCTAATGGCTCTCTTGAATTTATGTTTGACCGCAAGGCTGTCTTCGAATTTATTCAGGAAGATGGACTTGACCTGGAGGAACTCGAACTCGAACTAATTGATGCCGGATTGGAAGAGATTATCACAAACGAAGATAGAGTGTACCTCTATGCAGACTACACCAACTTCGGCACCTTGTCCAAAGCACTGGAGGATAAGGAAATCGATGTGAAGAAAGCCAACCTGCAACGCATCCCAACGAGCCCGGTGGAGTTTTCAGAGGAGCAAATGGAAGAAATCGAAAAAATGCTCGACCGGATAGAGGATGATGACGATGTTCAGGCAGTATTCACTAACATTGCATAGTGCTGGTCTTTAATACATCAGAAAAACCCAATTACTTCGTTGTAGGTAGTACTGCGGTATTCATTTGCTTGTGTTACTATCTATATGAGCTGTTTTACGGAGAAATCTATGAAACCCATTCAGGCCAGACACTTATTGAGCGAGCATTTTTGATCGGACTCATCACTGCGGTCATTTTTGGGATTTTTGAAGCAGCATTTAAACAAATATTCTTCTCTCCCTCTTTTGAAGGGGTATTGTCTTGGCATTTAGGTCAGGCTGTTTCAGGAGGTTTGGTAGCATTCGTCATCGATAGTTATTTCGATGGTTATCCTACATGGGAATCCAAGCATTTATTTGCTTTTGTTTCTGTGTATAGTCTTTGTTGCTTTCCAGGGGTCACTATTGGCTACCTGATCTATCAACGAACCAGGAAGAATAACTTCGATGAGGATCTCAGGTTTATCATAGTGAGGTCCAGCGGCAAGGAAGATGAATTGGTAGTAGACCCCAGAGATGTGATGTTTCTGGCTGATGAAGACCAATCCATGCGGGTTTTTTATCTTGAAAATGGTGAAATCAATTCCAAGCTAATCGCCAGCAAGCTCACTAACTTCGAAAAGGAATTCAATGATATTCCATTTTTACTAAGAGCACACAACGCTTATATCGTAAATATCAACCGGGTATCCGAAGTGGTGAAGGACAAACAACAAATCATTTTACACTTCTCCTCACAATATATTATCCCTGTAGAAGAAAAATTCAGAACCCGGATCCTCAATCGGATCAGTTAATCCACTATCTGCATGGTACCAGTTTCATGAAATGATTTGCTTTAAGCTAGATTGTTTAGCATATTTATGTTGATAAACAAAACCTAAAAGCAAATGCCAAACCTCAACTTTAATCGGCGGGAATTTCTGAAAACAACCTCTGCCGCCATGGCCTTTACGGCCCTAGGAAATTTCGGATTCAGCAACCCTTTAGCAGCAAAATCGCTGAGGGTGGGTTTGGTCGGAGCTGGATGGTATGGTAAAAACGATCTCTTCAGGCTTATCCAGGTGGCCCCTGTTGATGTAGTAGCTCTGTGTGATGTAGACAGTCAGATCTTAAACGCTGCCGGGAAGCTGGTGAGCGAGCGACAATCATCGGGAAAAGTACCTAAGCTTTATGGTGATTATCGAAAAATGCTGGACAAGCACGATCTAGACATTGTCATCATTGGAACACCTGACCATTGGCATGCTTTGCAATGCATTGATGCAGTGAAAGCCGGAGCACACGTATATGTCCAGAAGCCTATCAGTGTGGATTTGGTAGAAGGTGAAGCCATGGTAAAGGCAGCCAGAAAATACAACAAAGTAGTTCAGGTAGGCACGCAGCGCAAAAGTACGCCACACCTTATCGACGTAAAGAAAAATATTGTAGAGAAAGGTCTCCTTGGAAAAATATCCCATGTGGAGATGTGCTGCTACTACCATATGCGTAACAACTCCAACCCACCTCTACAACCAGTGCCGGATTTCCTTGATTATGAAATGTGGACTGGACCGGCTCCTTTAAGACCCTATGATGGGTTGCCTCATATTAGATGGTGGCGAGCATTTATGGAATATGGCAATGGCATTACCGGGGACATGTGCGTGCATATGCTGGACACCGTACGCTGGATGTTAGGATTAGGATGGCCAAAGCGTATCACATCTACGGGAGGCATTTTTGTGCAAAAGGATGCTAAATCCAACATCGCAGATACACAATCGGCCATCTTCGAATATGATGAGCTAAACTGTGTTTGGCAGCATCGTACCTGGGGTACTCCTGCCGATCCCGACTATCCATGGTCATTTACGATATATGGTGATAAAGGCACCTTGAAGGGTAGCACGATGCAAGCAGACTTTATTCCTACAGAGGGTGACCCCATCCACTTTGATGTAGTATACGAGAAAGAAAAGTATCCGGAAGACCTCAACGAAGAGCGGATTGAGCTCAACGCCGCTCCTGCTACCAGACTCCACATGCTCGATTTCCTCAAAGCCATAGACAAAAACACCAGACCAGTGGCAGATATTGAGGAGGGGCATATTTCCACTGCTAGCTGTATACTGGCCAATATCTCTATGGAGCTGGCCGGAAGACCATTAATTTATGATCCTGAAAAGAGAATCATCGTTGGTGATGCTGAGGCTACGGCCATGCTTCAACGCGAATACCGCCAACCTTGGATACATCCAACAGTCGACAATGTCTAAAACCTACTAAAAATGCTTAACCCAAACATCAACCGCAGGAAATTTATTAAAGGGATATCAGCCACTGCAGGCCTGGCTGCTTTTGGAGGATTAGGAATGAATTTTACAGGCATTGATCATCAGTGGAAGGTCGGACTGATAGGGTCCGGATGGTATGGGAAAAGTGATACCCTTCGCCTGATACAAGTAGCTCCCGTCGAAGTGGAAGCTGTCTGTGATGTGGATCAAAACATGCTTAACCATGCCGGACAGCTCATCAGTCAGCGGCAAAGGTCCGGAAAGGTGCCTAAACTTTATGGAGACTATAGACGGATGCTGGATGAGCATGAGTTGGACATTGTGATTATCGGATCGCCAGATCACTGGCATGCACTACATATGATAGAAGCTGTAAAATCAGGTGCAAATGTTTATGTACAAAAGCCCATCAGTGCTGATGTAGTAGAGGGTGAAGCGATGCTGCGAGCAGCCAGAAAATATAACAAGGTGGTCCAGGTAGGTACCCAGAGAAGAAGTACTCCTCACCTAATGAGGGCAAAGAAAGAGATTGTTGATAAAGGCCTTTTGGGAAAGATCTCACATGTAGAGGTCTCCTGCTATACCGGAGGCGGCGGAAAGACACCACCAATCGAAGAAGTGCCGGATTTCTTTGATTATGATATGTGGACAGGGCCCGCACCCATGCTCCCATACAGGGGTCTACCTCATATTCGATGGAGGTCATTCATGGAGTACGGCAATGGCATTGTTGGTGACATGGGGATCCATATGCTGGATGCTGCCCGTTGGATGCTTGGTGTTGGGGCTCCCAGGAAGATCACAAGTGTAGGTGGGACCTACATCCATAAGGATGGCTATGGCAATCGCCCGGATACCCAACACGCCATATTTGAGTTTGATGAACTGAATTTCGTATGGCAACAGCGGAGGTGGGGAACTCCAGCAGACCCTGATTACTGGTGGTCATTTACGCTCTACGGTGAGAAAGGAAAACTCCAGGCTGGGGTAAGAAAGGCAGACTTTACTCCTATTGAAGGCGAGCCCATTCATTATGAATGTGTTTTTGAGAAAGAGGAATATCCGGAAGATCTTACAGAGGAAAGGATTGAGCTATTTGCAGCTCCTGCAACCAGGAGGCATATGCAGGATTTCATCAAAGCCATTGAAAATGGAACCCGGCCCGTTGCTGATATTGAGCAGGGCCATATCTCCTCAGCAAGCTGTATTATGTCCAATTTATCTATGCAGCTTGGGGGCAGACCTTTGGAGTACGATTGGGAGAATAGAATAGTGAAAGGGGATAAAGAAGCAACTGAGTTACTAGCCCGCAGCTATCGGGATCCCTGGAAGCATCCGACTTTTGACAATGTCTGATCATTCAACCCAGCTTACTGGTGGATGACCTGCTGCAACAGATTAGGGGCTGCCTCATATGCCAGGAATTACTTCCCAATGATCCAAGACCTGTTTTGCAGGCAAGTATCAACTCCAGCATTCTAATCATTGGTCAGGCTCCTGGCCGCAAGGTACATGAGAGTGGAGTTCCCTGGGACGATGCCAGTGGAAAGGAATTGAGAAGATGGCTGGGTGTCACCAAAGAAGAATTCTACAATCCGGATATTTTTGGGTTGATCCCCATGGGCTTTTGTTATCCGGGGAAAGGGAAGTCGGGTGATCTGCCCCCAAGGCCTGAATGTGCACCCCAGTGGCATAAACAATTACTATCAAGGATGCATGATGTGAAGCTCACCATCCTGATTGGCCAGTATGCGCAGAAATACTACCTGGGAGACCGATTCAATAAAAACCTGACAGAAAATGTAAAGAATTTCAAATCGTTTCTGCCTGATTATCTCCCATTAGTCCATCCTTCCCCACGCAACAGGATCTGGCAAAAAAAGAATCCATGGTTTGAGGAGGAGGTGGTGCCTGTGCTGCAGGAAGTGGTTAGAAAATGATATAATGATATTTTAACTTCCAATGGTTAATTTTATGATCATGGATAACAAATTCAATCAATTCAAGCTAAGTATTGAGAGCAAACTGACAGACGTGAAGACTGAAGTAAATAACTTATCTGATAATGTATAGGCTCTAGGAAAATCTATTGACGGATTGGGTGATGAGTTTGGTGATTTTGCAGCTTATGTATCTGAAATGTACAATGAACATGAGCAAAGTATATCCGCTTTGGAAAAGGCTTCAAAGCGTTAAAATTTGGCGGATCCTGGTGTCAATCCAGGCTCTTAAGTTCCCTCAAGAAATATATAATACCAAGTATTCCTGCCCCTCCTAAGACGATCACCATGGCAAAAATTGGGATTAAATCAATTAGGCTTGTGAAACTCATTTCCTCCTCATTTTAAGCATCCCTCTGAAATAAAGCCACATCATTTTCATTTTGGTACCACCTTTCCTGCTGAGCTCCATGGCATCCCACAATTCCTCAGGCACCTGATCCAGCTGATTAAACTCGCCAGCACCTTTCAGCCACTCTCCCCCATCTATGGTAATGACTTCACCATTGACATATGCTGAATAATCTGAAACCAGATATGCCGCGAGGTTAGCCAGCTCCTGATGCTCCCCTACTCTTCCTACAGGCACTTTATTGGCCGGGTCAAATTTCTCTTTCAAATTACCCGGGAGCAGTCGATCCCAGGCTCCTTTGGTAGGAAAAGGCCCGGGCGCAATGGCATTGCATCGAATACCGTATCTGGCCCATTCCACAGCCAGCGACCTGGTCATGGCCAGTACCCCTGATTTGGCAGCAGCAGAAGGCACTACATATCCTGATCCGGTCCAGGCATAAGTAGTGACAATACTCAAAACAATGCCCGGGTGTTTATCCTCAATCCACGATTTTCCCATCGCCAGGGTGAAATTGTAGGAGCCCTTAAGTACGATATCCACCACAGTATCGAACGCCCGGTGTGATAGTCGCTCGGTGGGGCTGATGAAATTTCCTGCAGCATTGTTGAGTAGCACATCTACCTTTCCAAACTGCTTCTTTGACTGTTCGATGACTTTTTCAACCTGATCATACTCCCGCACATCACATTCCAATGGCAGCACTTCGTTCCCGGTTTTTGCATGGATCTCTTCCGCTGTCTTTTGAAGCACATCCAGCTTCCGGCTTGTGATCACCAGGTTGGCCCCCAACTCCGAAAAGTAAGTTCCCATTGATTTCCCCAAACCGGTACCACCACCAGTGATCAGAATCGTTTTTCCTTTTAAGGCTCCTTCTTTGAGCATGCCCTCCGAATATGTCATGGTTGTCTATTTAATGTAGTGAAAGCTACATAATTTCTGTAAATCAAAAGAGACTAATCAGCTATTCGAGAGAAAGACTATCAATGACCATTCTTAACTACTCTAATATCTTAGAAATGAAATAGAGGACCACAAAGTCACAAAGAGAGGACTATTTCGGCAGTTTCCCATCCAGTAGACCATAGACGAAAGTGCCCAGAATGGCGCTCAGCAATACCACAATAAACATCAGGAAACCATTTCCAATCAAAATATAGATAGGTCCGGGGCATGCACCTGTCATCGCCCATCCACAACCGAAAATAGTACCCCCGAGCAAAGGCGCCCATTTGTTCTTCGCTTTGGGCTTAATGATGATCTCATGGCCATCCACATCCTTAATTTTCAACCTTTTGATCAACTGGATGGCAATGATTCCCAGCACCACTGCCGACCCAATGACCCCATACATGTGAAATGACTCGAAACGAAACATTTCATAGATCCGATACCATGAGATGACTTCCGATTTTGTCAGGATCACCCCAAAGATGAGTCCAACAATCAAAAACTTAAAGTATTTCATAGCAATGCAGGTAAAACGAAGTGTGTAACAAATAATCCACCGAGAAAAAAGCCAACCACGGCTATCAGCGAAGGGAATTGAAGGTTGCTCAAACCGCTGATGGCATGACCGGATGTACACCCGTCAGCATAGCGTGTGCCAAATCCCACCATAAAGCCACCTAAAACCATAAACACAAAGCCTTGTAGAGTAAAGAGATTATCCCAGCTAAAAATAGTTGTTGGAACATAGTCCACTCCTGGATTTGCTATTCCTGATGAAATCAATGCTGCGGTGGTTTCCGGGTTTAATTCAATGGCCTGATGGGCGGTCATGTAATGCGAAGCAATATAGCCACCAATTAAAGCTCCAGCCACAAAAAACAGATTCCAAACCTGTTCTTTCCATTCAAACTTGAAGAACTCACTAAACTTCCCTGCTCCTCCTATAGAACAGACAGTCTTAAGTGTTGAAGAAATACCAAAGCTCTTGCCAAAAAACAGCATCAGCACCATGATAAAGGTGATTAGTGGCCCACCCACATACCAGGGCCACGGGGATTTTATCCATTCCATTTTAAATGTTATTTGAATCTGACTCAGTCAATTTAGCAAAAGAAACAACATTGCCGACTGAAAAATTCAACAGATAAAATTCTGTATACCGTATTGATTACTAAGCAGTCTGGTCCGGCGATCTACTTCGTTTTTATAAGTGTAGGGTAAGTAATTTGACCGGAAAAGCTTTAAATATTCCGGGTACAGTTCTGGGTAATGTTTTTGAATGGCATTCATCGTCAGTGTTTTGCTATCCGCCTTTCCTTCACCAAATAAGGTGATGGTGGCTGGAAAGATGTAATCAACCGGGATCGCACTAAATGTTTGAAACATGAGTTGTAATGACTCGTCGGTATCCGAGATATAGGGAAGTAGAGGCATCATACTGATCCCCATCTTAAACCCGTTCGATTTAGCAGCCCTTGCAGCTTCCAGCCGATCAAAAGGTTTGGTTGCCCCAGGCTCAAAAATTTTGCTTACTTCATCATCCAGCGTTGAAAATGAAAAAGTGATTAAGGCACCACGATTCAGTCCCTTGAGATCATTGGGTAATATGGCTGTGCTGTCAATTTCTTTAAGTAAATCAAAATCCCGGGTAACAAGGTCTGATTTCGTTATGATATGAACAGGAAATTGATACTTGAGAATCACCTTGAGGGCTTCCCTGGTGAGTTCGTAGTCTTTTTCAATCTTTAAATACGGATCTGTGGCCGATGAAAGGACAATGATCCCATGATCTCCTTTGCGTGCTCTGAGGGCCAGCTGTTTTTCCAGCACCTCAATAGCATTGACTTTGACTCCCAGGTTATTTTCCATGTGCACGCCATACTTGCTGCCCCTGATATAGCAGTAGAGGCAGTTGAAAGTACACCCTGAGTATGCATTGAAAGTATAATCATCTAAAAACCAGGGATCACGCTTCTTTTTCCTGTTTAGGACAGTCTTAGCATGTATCTCCCTGGCCAAAACGGGATTATTTTACCAGATACGGTAGAATTACTTTTTGCCAGATCTTGTAACCTTCAGCATTCATGTGAAGATTATCCTCTCTGAAGATATTGGTGAAAACCATTCCATCTTCGTCAAGGGCCGGATACCAAACGTCTACATATTCCGTTTTTTCATTTCTGCAGGCAAACAGTTCCAAGGCTTCATTCAGCTCCAGGTACTTGTCTCCGAGCTCCCACCGGGCAACACTTGGTTTTGCAGCTATGAGGGCAACTTCAGTATTTGGCAATTTTTTAGCAATGATCTTACGGATCTTTTTCACCTCTTTCATGATGGTCTTGGTGTCCTTTCCTTTGGCGATATCATTGTCACCTTCATAGATGAATATTTTGGAGGGCTCATAAGGAATCACAATCCGATCGAGGTAATACAATAAATCAGAATACATAGACCCACCAAAACCCCGGTTGATCACTTCATGTTCCGGAAAATATTCCGCAATATCCTGCCAGATACGGATTGAAGAGCTACCTACAAACAGGTTGGCTCCTTTTTGAGGAAAACTAGCTTTATCTGCCGCTTCATATTCCAGGATGGTCTTCTCAAATCTTTGAGGTCCCTGCTCCTGGGCTTCCAGAATGGAAATGGTAAATACAAATACAAAAAAAGAATGAATCAGATTTTTCATTGGTTTGGGTTAAACTTTGGCTTTCTAAATTAAACCTAACAGGAATTTTAACTTCCCTGTGCTATCAGCTTTTTGCTATTTGTGCCTCCAGCTTTGGGGGGTTCCCTGTAAAAGAATATCTGATCAATAAATATGCCAGCTTTTTTGCCCTTGTGACGGTGCCACTCCGGTAGTCGTTCCACCGGATGTGCAATGATCTTATAATATTGGAACTTACTGTTGTCAACATCGAATGAGAACATATGAGAGGTCCGATCTCTGAACTCTTCCTTATCATAAAAAAGCTTCTTGGTCTGAAGTAACTTAAGATCGTCTTTGCTATCTCCACCCCAAAGCTCGGCAACAGCAGGAACTGCAGCCATATTTCTTTGTTCAATTCCGTAATTGAATGCAACTACTTTGAGTGCCGGAGCGTCTTCCCCCAGATCTGCAATCACTCCAAAAGGCGTATTGAAGAAGCCCAGCCAGGAAAAGTATGGAAGGTCCCTGACATTGCCTACCTCATCATCAATCAGGGTGAGTTTTCCTTTTCCCTTATATATTCCAGTGGTTGGATAAAGTAACTCAACATCCTTTGGTTTTACTCCGCGCTGGACAAGCTTAAACGTAACCGTGTCACTAGATAACCATCCTTCTTTATATGCATAGGCTTTCAGGGTGATGTCCCCATCATAGTTTAGTGGTTGGGTATAAACATTGGATGTGCTATCCGGATCGTTTCCATCATCGGTATACCGGATGGTCACTCCCTTGATCTTGTGAATCAATTCGACTGGATCCTCAGAAGTAATGATCTTTTTACCTCCGGCCAGCAATGGGGCTGTAAGTGGCAACATCTCACTTTCATCCGGCTCAAACCCGGCAACAAGATTTACTCCCTTGTCAGTCATCTGTTTAATGTCCGCAGGAGAAAGGTTTGTATTCCAGACGAATAACTCCTCTATTTCAGGATTTTTCAATTTGGCAAGCGACGACGCAGTTACAGCGGTCCCAGACAATGAAATAGATTTCAACTTTTCCAGTCCATTAAGGACTGACAGCTTTTCTCCTGTGATATCGGTAAAATTGAGATTTAAGACTTCCAGATTCTGGAACTGATTTACTAATTCAAAAATCTCATCATCAACTGGCAAATAGGCCATATCAAGGCTCACCACCTGTTTATTAATGTCCTTTAACTCGGTCAGGTATTCTTTTTTGAAGGTTTGTCGACCCAGTATCTTCACATCGATGGCAGGTGAATTTGGCGCTTTCTGGATGACCGTTCGGTAAGGATTATTCAGGGATTCAATCAGATCAGCATCGGCAAAATCAAATGTATACTGTGGCCCGGCAGCCGGTGCTTCCTGCGTCAGGTGTCTTTGAGCCAACAAAAACAGTGTATCCTTCTTGTCGATCGCAGCCAAAGAAATCGTCTCGTCAGCTCCCTGTTTGATCCATTCTATGATCAGTGATAATTCTACATCAGTGAGCTGTGGCTTGCCTTTCGGCGGCATGTGCTTCTTATGCTCCAGGGGCAGGTTGGCTCGTGCAATTAGCTGGCTGGAATCCGGATTGCCTCCTATCCAGAGCAACCCATTTTTCCCGCCCTGGTGTAATTTCTCCAGGGTGGAAATGTCCAGCTCTCCTTTATGTTTTTCAGCGCTGTGGCAGTTGATACATTTGGTTTCTAAAATGGGATAGATAACAGAAGTGAATACGGGTTCATTCTTATCAAAAGGCTCTTCCTCTTTGGTAAAAATAGGCTCTGTCAAAAAATTGATCCCATGTGTAAGTCCGGCTCCGAAATGCCCTGCTATGACAATCCCGACAAAGCTGACATACAGGGACCACTGATAGACTTGTCTCTTTTTATAGAAAAGAATAAGCAGGTACATCAGGTAGCTCACGCCTACCCCAATCCACTTGTGGATGGACAGCACTTCAGATGTGTAGCCCTCTTCCAACGACAGGAAAAATCCCATCAGTGCCGTCAGGACCGTAGTGAAGCCAGTAAGTAGCAACAAAAACCTGTTGACCTTTTCAAAGGCTTCTTCCGGTAGTTGTGACCTAAAAACGTTGGCCAGCACCAGTAGCACAATAAACCCAATGGGGAAATGAAGTATCATCGGGTGCATTCGACCAATTGGCTGGAGCCACATGGGCACAAATACCTTTTCCTCAAAAACCAGAAGTATGGTCAGTATGCACAGCAATGAAAATATGCTGTTCGAAACAATCTTTTCTAAACGGTCCATCCTTAAGCTATAATTCCAGGCACCACTTTTCCATGCACATCGGTCAATCGGAAACGTCTTCCAAGATATTTATAAGTCAGTTTTTCATGATCCAGCCCCATCAGGTGAAGAATGGTGGCATGGAGGTCATGGATATGTACAGGATCTTTGACGATGTTGTATCCAAATTCGTCTGTCTCACCGTAGGAGATACCGGCTTTCACACCTCCTCCGGCCATCCACATGCTGTAGCATCTTGGGTGATGATCCCTACCATAATTTTCTCTGGTCAGCTTACCCTGACAATAGTTAGTTCGCCCGAACTCTCCACCCCAGATCACAAGGGTCTCATCCAGCAATCCTCTTTGCTTTAGGTCTGTGATCAAGGCTGCAGAAGCTCTGTCTACATCTTCTGCCTGCAAGGGCATCTCCTGGGCCAGGCTTCCATGTTGATCCCATCCCTGGTGGTAAAGCTGCACAAATCTTACTCCAGCCTCAGATAGTTTTCTGGCAAGCAGGCAGTTGGATGCATAGGTACCCGGTACCATACAGTCCGAACCATACATTTTCACGATGTGATCAGGCTCTTTTGAAATATCTGTAACATCCGGGACGGCTGTCTGCATTCTATAAGCCATCTCATATTGCTGTATCTTGGTATGGATCTCCGGGTCTCCGAAGTCCTGGTAGCTCATTTCATTAAGAGAAGCCAGATTGTCCAGCATCTTACGTCGATCTTCAGGACTATGTCCCTCCGGATTGTTGAGGTAAAGGATTGGATCTTCAGAGGCACTGAACTGCACGCCCTGGTGAACGCTATCCAAAAACCCATTGGTCCACAGCTTGGAATACACTCCTTGTCCGTTTCCTCTTCCCTTGGACAGCAGGACACAAAATGCCGGTAAATTCTTGTTTTCACTTCCCAGTCCATAACTCAGCCACGATCCCATGCTGGGTCTGTTCCCTACCTGTGCACCTGTCTGGAAGAATGTCAGGGCTGGGTCATGGTTGATGGCCTCGGTATGGATGGTCTTGATCACACAGATGTCATCTGTGATCTTGGCGATGTTAGGGAAGATGTCGCTCACCCAGGTACCTGATTGGCCGTACTGTTTAAACCCAAACTGCGAACCTACCAATGGGAATCTTTCCTGGTTGGCGGTCATACCTGTAACCCGCTGATTACCTCTGATGGATTCAGGGAGGTCCTGGTCATACATTTCGTTGAGCAAGGGCTTGTAGTCGAAGCTTTCTAACTGCGAGGGTGCACCGTTTTGGAAAAGGAAGATGATCCTTTTTGCTTTGGGTGCAAAATGGGTAAACCCAAGAGGAAGTTCGTTCTCACTACCAGAACTCCCGTTTAAGAGGTCCGGGATCATCAATGAACCCAATGCCGCACTTCCAACCCCCAGGGCTGCCTTGCCCAGAAAGTGTCTTCTGTTGATATTCAGTCCGCTTTCTAAAAATTCTTTTTCCATGTTCTAGCTTTTCACAATGGCTTCTTCCATGTTATAAATCGTGTGTATCACCTGCATGAGGGCTGCCACAGCCACTTCATCCCGGTCTTCTATGATGGGGTATTCCCCCACCGAAATATATTCTATCGCCTTTTCGGGATTCGATTCAAATGTCATTTTCTGCTCAGCCAGGTAGGCCATCAGTAATTTCTTTTCGGGCTCCTTCACTGGTCGGCAAATGATTGACCGAAAAGCATTGCTCACCCGTTCTTCATCTGATATTTGCTCAGCATTGAGCCTTTCTGCCAGTACCCTGGACGCTTCAAGCACAGTAGGGTCATTGAGCATGACTAGTGCCTGAAGTGGAGTATTGGTAGAATGTCTTTTCTCCTCACACTGATCCCTTGACGAGGCATCAAATGTAAGCATGACAGGAGGTGGGACAGTTCTCTTAATAAAGGTGTAGATGCCTCTCCTGTATAAATCGTTGCCATGGTCCTGCACATATTTTTCCAGGGTTCCCCTACCAGATGAAGCCACCTCCCACATACCAGCAGGCTGATAAGGCTTTACACTTGGGCCACCAATTTCGGGATTGAGCAATCCACTGCTTGCTAAAACCATATCCCGGATGGTCTCTGCTTTCATCCTGCTTCGGTGCATCCTCGCTAAATAGTTGTTTTCAGGATCTTTTTTCAGGTGCTTTTTAGTGACTACTGCAGACTGGGTATAGGTAGCTGAGGTGACGATCTGTTTTACCAGCCGCTTGATGTCCCAGCCATTTTCCCTGAAATCCACGGCCAACCAATCCAGTAATTCAGGATGTGTAGGCAAGTCCCCCTGCATCCCAAAGTCTCCCACTGTCTTCACAATACCACGGGTGAAAAACTCCGTCCAGATGCGATTGACGAAGACCCGGGCTGTCAATGGGTTTTCTTCACTCAACAGCCAATTTGCCAGGCCTAATCGATTGGGCTCGAATCGGGTGGTATCAAACTCCATGATGGCTTCAGGTGTTCCAAAGGATACGACTTTAGCTTTGGCATCGTAATTTCCGCGATCCAATACATGCGTATCCCTGATACCTACAGAATCCTTCATGACCATTACATCTACATAGCCGGTATCCCTGTTGTTGATGAAAGTGAGGATATCCTCTTTCATTTCATTGGTGATTTTAATGAAAGGAGGATCGGCGAAAGAGGCATCGATCGTACCTACGATACCTTTTTCAGGTACTTTATCAAAAAAGGCAAAGGTGCTGAAGTACTCTTCTTGAGAGATAGGATCATATTTATGATCATGACATTTGGCACATTCCATCGTCATACCAAGGAAAGTCTTCCCGAGGGTATTGGTACGGTCTGTCACATATTCAATTCGGTATTCTTCATCGATCACTCCTCCTTCCTGGGTGATCTTGTGATTTCGGTTGAACCCGGTCGCCAATTGGGTCTCTATATTTTGGTCCGGGATCAGGTCACCGGCCAGCTGCCAGGTCACCATCCTGTCGTAAGAGTAGTTTTCGTTAAAGGCATGGATCACCCAATCTCTCCAGGGCCACATGGTTCGATATCCATCATCTTGGTATCCATGGGAATCCGCATATCGGGCAAGATCAAGCCAATGAACGGCCATCTTTTCGCCATAGTGTTTGTTTGCCAACAGCTGATCTACCACCTTTTCGTAGGCATCTTCCGAATCATCATCCAGAAACGATTCCTGCATCTCCAGGGTCGGAGGCAAACCAGTCAGATCAAAAGCAACACGTTTTAATAGGTATTCTTTGTCTGACACCTCATTAGGGGACAAACCCATTTCTTCAAGCTTGTCCAACACGAAGTAATCAATTTCATTTTTCACCCAATCCTCATCTTTCACCCTGGGTAGTTCTGCTTTCTCAGGTGGGATAAATGCCCAGTGCTGCTTGTACTCAGCCCCTTGCTTGATCCATTTTTCAATTACCTGGATCTCATAGTCATTGAGGTGGACATTGAACTCAGGAGGTGGCATCATCTCCGCTGTGTCACTGGTAGTCATCTTAAGGAAGGCTATAGACTCCTCAGGTTTTCCTTTTACAAACGGAAACTGGTTGTCATAATCTTTCAAAGGTGTGAAAGCGCCTTCTTCTGTATCCAATCTCAGATCTGCTTGCCTGGCATTGGCATCCGGGCCATGACAGGCAAAACATTTATCTGACAAAATAGGTCTTACATGAAAATTGAAGTCGACTTTTTCCGGCACCTTCAGATCAGCAGAAGCGTCTGAAGTACCATCCTGACAGGAAAAAAATGCAACGGAACAGAGAATAAAAACCGATACCCAAATAACTCTCATTTCATAAATATAATGAGTCTAACCACACTGTTTTCTCTAGATTATAAATATTTAAAATTAGTGGATTTTTTCCAATCACACCTTACAACGAATTCATTGTACAACCATCTTTTTGAAAACATTTAAAATTAAGAAGCAGCAAGATCAACCATGGTTGAAAACCTTTGTCCACTAACCTAAAATTACCTGGTAAATTCAATACTTCTCTTCCCTGACCATACCACAATTCAAAAAATGATCATGAATTCATATTAATTATACGATTTAACCTATCATAGCGGCTACTTAGAACTTTTATTAGTCTTGCTTTTTTTGATGATGAAACAATTTAACCTCAGTTTAGTCGCACTGTTCATTTCAATCAATCTTTTTGCTCAACCCTATAAAATTGGCTCCGAAACGAAAAAAATCCTCTTTCTGGGTAACAGCATCACCCAGCAGGGAGATTATATCTCCTTTATTGAAACTTATTACACATTGAAGTACCCGGATCATAACCTGGAATTCATCAATGTAGGATTGGCCAGTGAAACTGTATCGGGGCTTAGTGAACCCAATCATGCGAATGGTGCTTTCCCACGTCCTGACCTTCGGGAGCGACTCGACAGGGTCTTAAATGAGGTTAATCCGGACTTGATTCTGGCCTGTTACGGAATGAACGATGGTATCTATCTCCCGTTTGGGAAGGAAAGATTCCAAAAGTATCAGGAAGGGATCAATTGGTTGAATGAGGAAGCCATCAAAAGAGACATCGAGATAATTTTCGTCACCCCTCCTATCTATGATAAGGCCAAAGGTGCAGCATATGCCAATGTATTGGATATTTATGCGGACTGGCTCATCAGTAGCAGATATACCGACAGCTGGAAGGTTATTGATATCCATGAGCCCATGAAAAGATATCTAGAAGATAGAAGAAAAACAGATTCAACTTTTTACCTGGCCAAAGATGGTGTGCATCCGGGAGCCCAGGGTCACTGGTTTATGGCGAGAGAGATCCTGGTAGGATTAGGTGAGTTACAGCTCGAGGATGTAGAATACCCTGAAGAAGCTTTTTCTAACTATGCCCAAGGTCAGGAAGTCCTGGATTTAGTGAAAGAAAAACAAACACTCATGAAATACGCGTGGCTTTCTCATACCAAACACCAGCGTCCGGGGGTACAGCCAGGATTGCCCATGACTGAAGCGCTAATCAAAAGGGATAGTTTGAATGGAATAATTACAAGTCTGGTGAAATAGGAGGCTAATCCTTATTTCAAGGTGGAGGTAAATGTGTAAGCTCCCGATCCAATCAAAACAGTCGTTTGCTCGTTTTCCACCTTCAAAATCTCCACTTCACTGACTTCCTCTAATGGTTTATTACCTTCTCTGATACTTGCCCCTTCACTTGCAGGTATGATTACTTTTGCCGAAGTATTCGCCGGGACCGAAATTTTAAGGGTGAACCTATCACCCTCCCAGTTCCATGCGGTGGAAATAGTGCCGTTAATGCTTTGGTAGCTGCCCTTTAATTCATTCATTTCCCTACTTACCGTCGGTTTGATGATAATATCCCTAAATCCTGAACCCTCAGTATCTATGCCAAGTGCATGGATAAACATCCACTCAGCAACCGACCCGAAAGCATAATGACTAAATGAGTTCATTTGTGCATTGATCTGGGAGTTTTGATCCTGATCTTTAGAATAACTGTTCCACCTTTCCCAGATCGAGGTGCTTCCATTCATTACTGAGTACCCCCAACTGGGATATTCAGTTTGCTTAAAGAGTTTATATGCGAGGTCGTTATATCCATATTGAGCAAGTACAAGCATAATATATTTAGTACCAAGAAACCCACTTGAGAACCGGTTGCCATTATCGCGAATTTTTTCTGCAAGCCTGGCAGCTCCTGATTCTGCCAGTTCATCGGGGTAGAGGTTGAAGTAGAGTGCCAGTGCATAAGATGTCTGGCTGTCTTCGATGGTATAACCATCTGCTTTGATATATTTCTCAGAAAAAGCTGCTTTGATGTTATCAAATAAGGTTTTGTATTTCCTCACATCTGCTTCTTCACCAATTGCCCCAGCCATTTTTGCCATCAGATCAGCATCATAACCATAAAAAGCAGAAGCTATAAAATCATGACTGGTCGTTTCATCTACCGAAAGCCAGTCGCCCCAGTTGTTTCCACCACCAGGTCTCAGAAAATTTGTACTGGCATCTTCCTGAAAAGCCATAAACTTCTCCATCCCGGGATACATATACTCCACTATTCGGGTATCCCCATACACCTTATACATGGTGTAAGGGATGATCACGCCGGCATCCATCCATGCAGGCGAATACTGGTTGGGTCTCGAATAAGGAAAAGGGGCGAAATTAGGATAGGCACCATACCATCTTTGGGCATCATCCAGGTCAATCAGAAATTTGGTGAAAAATGACGCCACATCTGCATTGTAAGTGGCTGACCTGGCATATATCTGTGCATCGCCTGTCCAACCCAGACGTTCATCACGCTGCGGACAATCTGTTGGGACCTCGAAGAAGTTTGCCAGTTGGGTTGTGATAATATTTTCATAAAGCTGGTTATTCATCGGGTTGGAGGTCGTAAAAGTGCTGGCGTCAGCTTCAATCGAACTTAGGACAATCCCGGTAATTGTTTCCGAATCAGGTTTTCCTCTAAGACCCGTCAGCTGCACATATTGAAATCCATGGTAGGTAAATTTGGGTTGCCAGATTTCAACACCTCCACCTTTCAAAATATAGGTATCTGTAGCCCTTGCCTTTCTCAGGTTTTCCGTCATGACCGTTCCGTCAGACCTCAGCAGCTCTCCGTATTTTAGTTCTATCTCATCCCCAGCCTCTCCATTTACCTTAAGTGAAACAGTACCGGCAAAATTTTTACCCAGGTCAAAAACGTAAACATCCGGCTTAGGCTCTTTGATGGTAACCGGAGTAATACGACCTCTTTCCCGTATATAGGATCCTGGATAAGCCTGTAATTTTCCATTCGGATAGGTATAAACTTTTGGTTTTTTCCAATTCAGATCATCATAACCGGGTTTGTTCCAGCCTTCCATTTCCATTCTGGCATCATAACTCTCACCCATCAGGATGTCTGCTTCCAGGATAGGTCCGGTAGTTGCTTTCCACGATTGATCCGTGGCAATCACCTCCTTTGTTCCATCTTCATATTCAAGCGTAAGCTGCCCCATAAAAGACGGATTTTCACCATAAAAGCCCCTCACTTTATCCAACCTGACCAATAAACCATACCCCACATAACCTGAATACCACCCATCGGCAATAATGCTTCCAATTACATTTTCTCCCTTAGCAAGGTCGTCCGTGATATCATAAGTCTGATAATACAGCCGCTTATTATAATCAGTCCATCCGGGAGTCAGATAATAATCGCCCACCTTAGTACCATTCAAGCTCAGTTCATAGATTCCTAAAGCGGTTGTTGTGAGCATTGCTCTTTTAAGAGGCTTATCTACTATAAAAGACTTTCTTAAATACCTTGCAGGTGGTAAATACAATGACTCATACTTGTTCCCTATCCTGTGACCTACATCGAGGCCTATAAACAGTCCGCTCCACTCAGAAAAATTTAGAATACCCATTGACCATTGCCCATCTGATGACCAATCAGAAACCTGGTCATTTTCGTCCCAAACCTGTAATTTCCAAAAATACTTTTTAAGAGATACCAGGTCCTTCCCTTCATAGCTAACCTGATTTGTTTCGTTGGATAAAACCTTCCCACTATCCCAAATATCTCCCTCTGCATGATTCAGTTTATCTGGTGTTGAAGCCACAATGATCCTATATGCAGACTGGGTCCTGTTCCTGCCCTCTCCTTCCAGCTCCCAACTAAATCTTGGACTAACAACGTCTATACCCTCAGGGTTTTCATGATACTCAACGTTTAGGTTTGAGATGTCTAATGGGGCATATTTCTCACTTGAATCTGAGCAGGAATAGTTAAAAGCAGAGAAAGAAACCAGTATAAAATAAAAAGATATATAGGGAAATAAAGTCTTCATAAATCAAATTCAAAAAGATCATTTAAATTTCATAGGTACAGGATCACCTGACTGAATGGCCTTACCCTGCCAATAGGGAGTCCCATCTTTCAGTTCAATAAGCCTAACTGTATTTCCGGGAGCCGGTGCTGCGATCTTACTTGGTAAATATTGCCGTAGTGATTGAATGATGGGCTGATACCCGGTCAGTTTTGCCAGGTTTTTCCATTCATAAGGATCATCCTGAATGTTATATAGCTCCTCAGAACCATCTGCGTATTGAATGTACCTCCATTGGCTGGTGACAATGGCATGATTGCCCGGTCCATGTGTGGTAATGGCTGGCCATGCTCGCTGATGGCTAATATAATCTAAAATGGGTTTCAAAGAATGACCTTCGATTTCGGGATTTACAGGCAATCCAGCCAGCTCAATCAATGTTGGATAAATATCGAGTAATTCTACAGGTTCATTACTGGTTTTCCCTTTCTCATTGATCCCCGGACCGGCAAAGACCAATGGAACACGGGTCGATTCATGCCAAAGGGTATTTTTGCCTGAAATGGCTTTACTCCCCAGGTGATATCCATGGTCTGAAAGCAGAACGATGATCGTATTCTCTAACAGCCCCTCCTCTTCCAGGGTATCCAGCAATCTCCCTACAAGCATATCCACGAAACTCACACTGGCCAGGTAGCCTCTTACTTTGGCTTTCCACTCATGGTTCATCATCAACCAGGCGAGTCTGGGTTCCGGGAGATCCCAATGCAGGTACCAGGAGAAAAAAGGGATATCGTCCCGATCATCGGCTCGAACAACTGGCAGCAAGGCATCTTCTTCAGGATACATGTCAAACCATTTTTGAGTGGCATAAAGGGGTACATGTGGGTGTCTGAAACCGACAGACAAAAAGAAAGGGTCCTTTTTGGGTGGATTTTTAAGTTGCTCAATGGCCCAGTCAGCCACTTTCCAGTCATCCTGCTGCTCATCTTGCTCAGGATAAACTCCCCAATCGACCAGTGGATGGCCAGTATTTTTCACAATAGGTTCTTCTGGTCTTGGCAGGAAACCGCCTTTGAACCCCCATTTGGTGAATTCGGGTCCATCTCTGCGATCTTCCTCCGGTGGGTAAGCATCGTGAAATACTTTGCCAGTAGTAATGGTCTGATACCCCTGTTTTTCAAAATATTGCGGCAACGTTACATGGTCTTTGAAGTTTTCCAGCGACCTGAACCAGGGACTTAATGCATATATGCCTGTGGTAGTTGGTCTTAACCCTGTCAGAAAGCTTGTTCTGGAAGGATTACATAGTGGTGATTGCGTATGCGCATTGGTGAAACCTACACCCATGGCTGCCAGCCGATCCATGTTGGGGGTTTGTACCAGGGGATGTCCGCCAAGATAGCCTACCCAGTCATTCAGGTCATCGATGGCGATCAGTAAGACATTAGGTCGGTCAGTTTTTTCGGGGGTAGAAAAAGCAAAGTGAGAAAAGAGCATCATTATGATGACTCCCACTTTGCTCAGGGTGATGTTTATGTGAATCATGTTTATGAAGCTTTTATAGTTCCTTAATTCGGATACTCCTGAACTTCAGCTCGTCGCCATGGCCCAGGAACCCGATATATCCGGACTTACTCTGCAATCCGGGATGGTCCTTTCCATCAAGGGTGCCCTTTTTGCTGGCTTTTTTGATGTCTCCTTCCACAATTACCTCACCGTTCAATGTCACTTTGATCTTATTTCCCTTAATCCAGACTTCTTCAGTATTCCATTCACCAACAGGCTTTAGGAATCCTCTTTTCGCAGGGATCACTCCATAGACAGAGCCATGATACTGGTATTCATGAAGGTCTTTGTACTTGTCTGCAGTGTTGTCCAGGATCTGTATCTCCATGCCTTTATAGGCTGCATCTCCTTCCAGAGGCGCTCTGATTCCCAGGCCATTATTGGCTCCCGGGGTCAACTGAAATTCAAACCGAAAGATGAAATCACTGTATTCTTTCTCTGTATAAAGATTCCCTTTTCCTCCACGGCTGGGGTCGATCACCAGATTTCCATTTTCAGCAAAGTAGTCGGTCTTATTGCCTTGCCAGCCCTCCAGGTTTTTACCATTAAAAAGTGAAACAAAGCCTTCTGCCTTTTCTTCAGGAGTAATTTCCTGCTTTTCCGGAATGATGGGATCACTCATCACCTGCTGAGCCGATACCGTCAAACAAACCACTATCAGTCCTCTCGATATGAAGGACATCCACCCTAACTTATTATTCATTCAAAGTATGATTTAAGATTAAAAACTAAAACAAGGTCGGAAAATTACAACAACTGACTATACTGGACTTACAAGAGATCTACCTGATATGCTTTTTGAGCCATGATTCTGCGAGTGGCGGCCAGGTCTCTGCCGCCGGGTTGCCTTTTCGCATGCCATACCCGTGCTTTCCTTCGGGTACAACATGAAGCTCCACGAGCACATTTTGTTTTCTTAGTTCCTGGGTCATCACTAGGGAGCTGTTTGCATGTGAGTCATCAGCCGCAACAAATAAAAACATGGGTGGCGTATCTTCCGTCACTTCCAGCTCGGGGGTGATACTATTCTTTTGCCCCTGATCCAGGTATGCCGGGTAGATCAGCAGTGCAAAGTTTGGTTTACTCGAAAGAGAATCCATTTCGTCGATGATTGGATAGGTCTGATCTTCATACCTCGTTGCTGCACGAGCTGCCAGGCTTCCTCCAGCAGAAAACCCCAGGACGCCAATCTTTTCGGGATTGATGTTGTAAGTTTTGGCTTTGGATCGCACGATCCTGATGGCCCGCTGCGCATCCATGAGTGCACCCTCCTGTTTTTCAGGCACCCTATATTGCAAGACAAAAGCTGTGTAGCCCAGACCACTTAGCCATTCAGATATTTCATAACCTTCTTTTTTGATAGCTAGTCTATTGTATCCCCCACCAGGGAAAATGAGAATGGCTGATCCATTGGGTTTTTGTGGTAGATAAACTTCCAGGATGGGGTTTGTCACCACCAACAGGCGTTCGATCACACCCTTTTGATCTATCTGGACTACTGGCTTGGCTTTTTCAGCTTCTTCACCGGGAACCGCATCTGGCCAAAGAGAAATTTGTGTAGCATATTGGGAGTAGGAAAGCTGGGCGAAACCAAGAAAAAGCAGCAATGTAATGTATCTCATTCCGATCAATTTCATTTGTCTAATTTAATGAGATATTTGGTAGATGGCACCTAATTCAGTGCATGAATCCGGTAAAAAGAAAGGCCAGGTAATCCTCCCGGCCTTTCTTTTCAGGTCAATTTATCTTTCTACATCAATTCAATAACTTTATCTTCAAGCTTAAGGAAGATACCAATTACGATCTAACTTCAAGCCATAAGCTCCCAACCAGATGAATTAACTACAATGGCCAGCAAAAGCAGAATCTTATCCATAGATATCATGAGAGGCTTAACGCTCTTCTTGATGCTATTTGTAAATGATTTGTATGTCCCGGGGGTGCCTAAATGGTTGGTTCACACTGCAGCAAAAGAAGATGGGATGGGTTTGGCTGATTGGGTATTTCCAGGCTTTCTGTTTATGGTTGGGCTTTCAATTCCATTTGCTTTTATCGCCCGAGAAAAAAGTGGGCAACCTACCATCCGGTTGATTTCGCATATTCTGTTGAGAACTTTCAGTTTATTGATCATTGGCATTTTCATGGTCAATATTGAAGGTTTCAATGCCGAACTATCAGGAATAAATAAGTATTTATGGGCCGTATTGGTATACATTTCAATCTTCCTGATTTGGAACAACTACCCAAAAGGAGTGAATTCCGGCTGGGTATTTAAGGGACTAAAGCTCCTTGGAATATTTGGTCTCCTGCTCATGGCAGTATTATACAGATCAGGCACACCCCATAACATAGGATGGATGAGTACCAGTTGGTGGGGCATCCTGGGACTCATTGGCTGGGGTTATGTCGTTTCAGCATTCACCTACCTTTGGTTGAAGGACAACATTGCAGGAATAGCTTTTGCCTGGATTGGTTTTATTGCATTAAATATCCTATCACAATTATCGTATTTAGATTTTCTAAATCCTATCAAGCCTGTTTTTGGAGTTATTTTGAGTGGAAATGTTCCCTCTATCGTGCTTGCAGGTTTGCTGATTGGGACGCTTCTAAAGAAACACAAAAATAATTATCAGCGGTTTTTAACTATTTCAATCCCTCTTGGGCTCGCGGCCATTGCAATGGCTTTTGTGTTAAGAAACTGGTTTATCATCTCTAAAATAATGGGAACACCATCATGGGCCATGCTTTGCAATGGGATTAGCATTTTGCTTTTTGCCGTGTTGTTTTATGTATTGGATATTAAGAAATGGGAAAAATGGAGCACCCCATTCAAACCAGCTGGTCAAAACTCTCTTACCACCTATTTAGCTCCTGACATCCTGTATTACACTATCTGGGGACTTGGGTTAAATATTTTATTCTACAAACAGGAGGAGATGTCCTGGTTAGCAGTTTCCGGGTCAATTGTTTGGGCTTTTGCCATGATCGGTTTCGCTGCACTACTTTCAAGAATAAATATTCGACTTAAACTTTAAATAGAATGAAAAAGACACTTTTCTTCATCGTCACCTTTTGCATCTGTCAACTGATACTTGCTCAGGAGTTATTGCCAGTAAGAGGATTGGCAATTGCTGTTCCGGACAAGGAAAACGTCGATCGGTTTGTGAAGTTTATCGATGAGGAGTTTCCTCCGCGTAAGATCAATACTTTGGTATTGAGGGTTGATTATAAATATCAATATCGGTCCCATCCGGAATTGGCAGTGGAGGGCGCCCTCTCCTTGGAAGATGTCGATAAAATCGTGAAAGTTTGCCAAAAGCATAACATTGAGCTGATCCCTCAGATAAACTTGCTTGGTCATCAATCCTGGCATTCTGAGTTAGGAATGCTCCTGCAAGTTTATCCGGAATTTGATGAGACGCCTGGTGTGCAACTGCCGGAAAAATATGAATGGCCAAATGAAGACGGCCTTTACTGTAAAAGCTATTGCCCTCTACATCCAGAGGTGCATAAGGTAGTATTTGACCTGGTAGATGAGATCGTGGCTGCCTTTCAGGCTGATGCTTTCCATGCAGGCATGGATGAGGTTTTTTATATCGGACATGAAGAATGCCCCCGCTGCAATGGAAGAGATAAAGCTGAACTTTTTGCTGGTGAGCTGACCAAAATCAGGAACCACCTGGCTCAAACAAACAAAAAGTTATGGATCTGGGGTGATCGTTTATTAGACGGCAAAACCACTGGACTGGGAATGTGGGAGGCAAGTATGAACAATACCCATAGAGCTGTTGATCTGATTCCAAAAGACATCATGATTTGTGACTGGCACTACCAAAGAGCAGATCCAACTGCAGCTTATTTTGCGATAAAAGGGTTTGATGTGGTCACATCGTCCTGGCGTAAAGGAGCTGTGGCAAAAGAACAGATGGCAATTATGGAAACCCTTAAACAAAATACAAAAGAGGAAATCGCTCAACATCTGAAGGGCATGGTCCACACTTCCTGGGGCTCAGTATCCTCGTTTCTTGATAAGTTTTACGCCCCTTTGGATGTAACTCTTGAGGATGACGCGGTGTGCTTTCGAATGCTTTTTGGGGAATGAACCAGTAATGCAGTACTAATCCTTCGGTGTTATATCAGTTGCTAACAGGGATAAGATTCTGCGTGACCTGGTAATCCGTACACTTCAGCGCAAAGTCTACTATGGGTTGAGGATTCTCCAGGCTGTGTGGGTGATGTCCGACTCCCGGCTTATGAATGACCTGTATGTTTCCTCCAGCAGCTTTCACCCGCTCTTCAAAAACGGAAGTATTTTCTGCTACAGGAACCACTTCATCAGCATCACCAACTACGTGAAGCATTGGAATACCTGTTTTGGCAATCTCTCCAGCCAGGTCGACAGGGTTGCCTTTAAACTTCAGCGCCTTTTTATCGGACTTAAATCCATAATCCTCTTTGAAGGTTTCCCATACTTCAGGGCTTCCTTTTCCTGTACCCTGACCGCCAGGCCAACTTTTGAGATCTAACACCGGGGCATCAGCATAGACTCCGGAAACGCGATCCGGGTATTTTGCTGTCCATCGATAAATGTAGATACCTCCCCTGCTCAGGCCTTCCATGACAGATTTATCAGAAAGCCCTACCCTTGTTAAGAACTGGTAAAATCCATCCCATATCTTCATGGACTCATCATTACCAAACAGTTCTGCCACATCACAATAAGCAATGTGAAAGCCTCTTTCCAACAAAGCAATATCCGCTTGTGGCTCATGCCCGAAGAATCGGGCTCTCCAGACCCAGGGTTTACCTAGCGCGGTTTCCTTGGGCTTAACTACTTTGGCTTTTCTGCCCATGAACTCGAAATCATAGCCCTGAAATCCATGAAAATTGAAAGCTTGCTTGTTGTTCGGGAGTGAACTGGAAATATCAAACTCAGTTCCCTTCATTACAATATGTTCATAGATGCGGTTGGCCATTATTGTAGCACCGGCAGCATTGGGATGCACGTTGTCCGGAAGCAGTTCGGGCTTATCGATCATCAGGTTGTAAAGATTGATTACCTCACATCCTGATTCATAGGCTAGTTGGCGTATCATCGAAATGATTTGTTCCCTCACTACACGAGCGGTAATGGCGGTCGTATCCTCAGTAAACACAGGTACTGGCAACAACAGTACGACCCTTGGCTTAGAGGCTAAATCCCGAAATGATTGAATAAGGTCCCGGTAGTCATTGAGAAAATCTTCTTTTAGGAAAACCCTGTTGACAGGCTTAGTATCGTTCGTCCCTAGCATGATCAACACCCAATCAGGATTAAATGCCAGTGCCTCCTGGTATTGTTCCGTTTCCCAATAAGGCAGATTCCCTCGTTTCAGCAGTGTTGCCCCATTCCGACCAAAATTCCCCACCTCATATTCTTCACCCAGCAGGGTAGCTAGTTGTGATGGATAGCTATTTTGCTCCCTGTTTTCTACCCGTGCTCCATAAGTGATGCTATTGCCAACACAGGCGATTTTGATGGGTTGACCATATACCTCTTGTGTAAAAATGAGACACGTAAATATGAGAATGGATACTAGAAGTGACTTTACTTTTTCAATCATGATTCACTTCTTTACTTAACCACAAACCATTGCTGACCCCTCGCTGGGATACTAACCGGGAGATCAATCGTGTAATCGCGATTCAGCTTTGTTTTAACCGCTTTGCCATCTGCATCCATAAGAATAGCTCGCTCAGTCAGGCCCGTATAATAAAGGTTTATGGAGATGGTTTTTTCAATGGGAATATCCAAAGGATTGTATAACATAATCAGGCCTTTTTCTTCACCAAAAGGATTGACATGCATCAGACCATCAAAATCGCGGCCATCGGGTCTCCGGATATGAACGATGTCTCCATCGAGAACTTCTCTGTGGCTTGAATAAAAGTCGACCCACTTCTTAACGATTTCCTTAGTCTGTGGGGAATCGTATAACTGGGGACCGCGATAACAGGCCTGTACACCTGCCCCAAACAGGTTTGCCAGCCGCTGCTCATAATGGGGTAAATGATCCTTTAATGGTTCAATGGTTGCTGCTTTTCCTCCCCCGTGATACTCCACAAGAGGAACGAACATCCAACCCATACCCGGTGTCTTTTGCCAGGTGCCATCATATATGTTTTGCCGCTCGATGAGCTCTTGTTGCTCCCGCGGCAAGGACCAGTTGGTTTCACGATACCCCATCCCGGTCTTGTTACTTCCGGCCATGAAGTAGTGGTCTGGCACGTTGAGAAAGATCCCTTTACTCCTGCACCACTCATAAAACCTTTGGATGGTTTCGTACTGATTCCATTGAGAGTCTTCCAATCCCTGATGTCCGGGATGATCCTCGCTGGCACATACGTCACCCGGATAACTGCCATCATGTTCTAAAATATCCTGACCTGTCTTTTCATAAAATGCATATAGCTTCTGAAAATAGTTGATACCCCATTCACTTTCCAGGCAAGGTGAGTTTCCAAAACGGGGTTTCAACCCCGGAGGCATCACCACGTCATTTTCCTGGTTGATGCTTCTGCTGGCCAAGAGTGAATAGCCTCCAAGTGCTATTCCCTTATCATGTGCATAATCCGCCAGGTCCTTCATCCTGGAGATGTTCTCAGTGGTTTCATTTTCAATTTGAAATCCGCTTCCAAAGGTCATGATCACCATTTCAAAGCCCACCTCAGCACATTGATCAATGGCTTTCTTTACTGACGCATTATCAGCATTTCTTACATGCATCATGATGGGATTTTCCGTCACCCAGGGTGATTGAGAACGGTACATTCTTTTTTCGGCAAGCCCCTTTCTCTCCCGGTCCCAACTGTCATGAAACAGTTCCCAGACCCTGAAGCTTTTTATGCTTTCCCTGGTCTTCAAGGTCTTCATTGGACCTAGCTTGGGATAAGCTTCAAGCAATACGGGTGTCTTCAACAGATAATTTACCTGTGTCTTATATTCAGGGTCTGTATTCCACGCAATACTGCTTGAGTACAGGTTGTCCGGAGACATACCCCCAAAACGATAGTCCGACTCCACAGTGATATTGGGCATTGTCCAGTTTACCTTATCATCTACTGCACTTTCGGCTTCCACCAAAGCCAGTATTTCACTTTTGAAACTGTTAACAACGATACTGCGGTTGGATCCATTTATCACCTCTATCCATTTAGAGATCAAAGGAATCCCGTCGTACATTTCATAGTTAATGTTTACTTCTACGTCCTTTAGATATTCCAGTCTGGCTAGCAGCACTTCATTGGCCTTATCATCTAAACCTCCCAGTATCCGGACGTGATTTACGTGACATCGTCCGCTCTCCCCGCTCTGTGGATGGTCACTGGCTCCCCCTTTGAGATCCATTTTTCCCACCCTAAAAGTCTTTATTGGGCTGCTCCCGGTTGTTACAACAGCCAATTCATCATAAGTTTCATCATCATAAGAATAGGAAAACACAATATCTGAAACCCTTTCTTCTGCACGTAGGAATACTTTCATTCCTTCATCGTATTTCCCTACCCTTGTTTCCGTTTTCCCGTCAAAGACACCAAATTGATTTTCTGCGGTGCGCAGGTTGACTTTATAGACATCTCCCGATTCACTTTTTAGTGCGATTCCTGGTCCCCATGAGGCAGACTTATCAGTCCCCGGGTCTATTTCGGCAATCCAAACCTTTGCATTTACAGGACTTTCCAGCTCCGCAAAAACATACTGGTTTGCCATAGCCATCATTTCACCTGGCTTCCCCTCATTGATAAATGAATTGCGTTCGTTGCCCCCTGATTTATATACTTTCCAGGCATCCTCCAGGGTCTTAAAAGCATCCTGAAACATTGCCTCTCTGCCTTCATCAGAACTGACATGATCCTTCAAAAAACTGATTAACACATCATCAACACCATAGGTGAAAACAAGCTTTTTGCCCGGTGCTGGCCAGGGAACATCTTTGGGCATCCATTCTAACCGTTTTTGCCATTCGAAACGTGGTTCTGTATCCCCAACACTAAATTCCCTGAGACTTAGAGCTTCAGGATTCCTTTCCATCTGCTCGATCCACTCATCCAACAAATAATTGTGGACTGGCTGACCGATGAGACCGCCTACCGGAAGCTTAATGCCGTCGATGGTAACCTCTGCTTCAGGCCTGATGGACCTCAGCATATTTTCCCCGGTCATCAAGTTTTCCAAACCAATCGTGGCCCCGCCCTTTTTTACATCAAAAACACGGCTGATCAATCCATTGCTAAGGACAAGATGGTCATGTGCATTTGTGTAGACACCCGTCTTTTTCGGGGATGAAACAACCAGCCAGTCTCTTTTGTACCTGACCGCCTCTTTATCATATGCCGGAAACTCATTTAATTCCTGTGCATTGGTTATGAAAAGACTACTGGTTAGAAAAACTGATAGAAGTAAACGATGGACAGCGTTCACTTTTGGATAATCCTTTATACTCATATTGATTTCTAAGATCTGATCTAACCCATGATTATGAAAGAACAGAATTGTTGCTGCAAGGTAGAAGCTAAAGGAACATATAAAATATTCTAGCTGAGAAATTTACCTTTTTGCTAAGAAAAATCATTTCTCAAATAGCTTTCGAAGATTCTTATAAAAGAAACAATGTGGAGGCATAAAAAAGGACAGCATCCAAACGACGTCGGACCTGTCCTTTTTTCACTTATGATCTTACTTATTCTCTGTACCCATTGTTTGTTGGATCAGACTCCAATAAGGCCGGATTCAACTCAAATTCTTCAAGAGGGATAGGCCACAAAACATGAAAAGGCCTGATGTTCGTCTTGGCAATCTGAAATGATTCATTGTACTCCGTATTCTGTACTGTCTCCACCAAAATACCCCAGCGAATCAGGTCCAGTCTTCTTTTGTCTTCAGCAAACAGTTCCCATTTTCTTTCATCTCGCACCGCCTGACGGAAACCCTCTTGCGTCATGCCTGAATATGGTTGATCAGGTTCGAAAGCACGTTCCCTCACAGCATTGATATACTGGTATGCATTCCCAGGACCATTCAACTCATTCTCAGCTTCTGCTGCCATCAGGTAGATGTCAGCCAGTCGCCAGATGATGTAATTGTCCCCATGATTGCCACGTGGTGAATTGATCTGATCAAGGTTCCACAGCTTCGGTGTGTAAGGCCATTTCAAATCGTATCCCAAATAGGTGGTAGTTACATTCCAGGGCCTTCTCAAGTCATCCATTGGAAAAGCATTCACCATCTCCGGGGTAGGAATAGCCAACCCGTATCCTGTAAAATCCTCATTTTGAGCAGCTAAATCAGCTGATAATGCACTTCTGTCATCCGTGTTCAAAGGTTCATCCCTGATCCTGGGTGTAAAGAAATCAGTTCTCCTCTGCTGAGCAACATCTTTTACATAGTCCAGCTGAAAAATGATTTCATCGTTATACTCATTGTCCGGAAAGTCCCTAAATACATCACCATAGTTGTCAAGAAGCTGATGAGGAGAATTATCTATGATATCTACACTAACATCCCGCATTCCCTGCCAATCTCCTCTTACCATATAAAACTTGGCCTGAAGTGCAGCAGCAACCCATTTGGTAGCTCTACCCAGGTTGGTGCCAGTGAAAGAACCTGGCAATAAATTCCGGGCCTCAGTCAAATCACTGATCATATCTAACTGGATCTGGTCTTTGTCAAACCTGCCCAATGCCTGAACTTCATCTATAGTGAGTAGATCCCTGTAGTAAGGCACATCACCCCATAAATTAGTGAGATGATAAAATGCAAGTGCTCTTAAGAACAAAGTCTCCCCACGGGATTGCCGATAGCCAGCGTCAGAAATAGCAGGATTACCTTCTATATTGGCCAACACGTTGTTACAATCCTGAACAATTCTATATAAGGCTCTCCAGGTACTTCCGGTATCATTGTTCCCTTCTGAAAAGGTATAAGCCGAGAAATCCCGCCCTTCACCGCCAAGCCGGTTGGGATTGATCTCATCAGAGCCAAACAAATAATACCTGGACAGGCCCATCACATGATAGAGCTGATCTTCGTTGAAGTATGTGGCATAAATCCCATTTACTGCCAGCTGTGCCTCTGCATCAGAGTTGTAGAAGTTGTTGGGTGAAAGTTGTGACCTTGGATCTTCTTCAAGAAATCCATCACAGTTTGATAACATGGTGATCAATACCAGAGCTATCGATATTTGATTTAATAATTTTTTCATTTTCCTGAATTTTAGTGTTTCAATGAAATAATTAAAAGTCAGCTCTGAGGCCTAATGTTAGCACTCTTGGATAAGGATACTCTCCCTGGGTAAATCCAAGCTGAACACTTTCATTTGTATTTCCGCTATTTGCGTAACGACTAACTTCCGGATCGAATAGTCTGTTCTTTGACCAAAGCGCCAGGTTATTTCCTGAGAAATAAACGCTTAGGTTTTTAATCCAATTGACATTCTCAAAAAGCTGTTGTGGTAGGTTATATGCTAACCTGACATTTTTAAGTCGCAGATATGAGCCATTCTCAATCAGCTTAGAATTGTTTTTGATATTAGCCAGTGACAACGAAGTCCCGGGCACTGGCACATCAGAGTCCGGGTTAGTGACCGGATCCCAGTAACCAAGTAGTTCCGTATATGAATTGGATCCTTCCCTGAAAAAGAAGGCTTGCTGAGTTACACTGTTAAACAATTCGTTTCCAAAAGATCCATTAAAGAATATATCCAACTGGAAATTTTTGTAGGTGAAAGAGTTCATGATACCTCCATAAAAATCAGGTTGAGGGTTACCCAGAATCTCGAAATCGTTTTCTGAAATGATCCCGTCGCCGTCAGTGTCTTTGAACCTTGGTCCACCCACTAACTGATTTTGGATTCCCGAATCATCAATTTCCTCCTGGCTCTTCCATACTCCCAGGTATTCTATACCTACAAATACGGGTGCAGGTTGTCCTACATATAATCTACCTCCGGGGCCTCCCTGATTGGTGGGTCCCGCAACATTTATGTATTCAGAACCACCCAGGTCAAGCACTTTACTCCGGTTGCCTGCTAATGAAAGGGTGGTTTGCCAGTAGAAATCATCCTTATCAATATTCACCGTTTTGATTAAGATCTCCAGTCCCTGATTTTGCACCGACCCAAGATTTTGTAGTTTGGTCGAGAAACCTGTCTGTAAAGGTATCTGAACATCCAACAGCAAGTCTCTGGTTGTTTTGAGATAATAGTCTACCTCAACAGATAATCTTCCGGCAAAAAAACCGGCTTCTAATCCTATATCAAACTGTTTGGTTGTTTCCCATTTCAAGTCAGGACTGGCTGGGCGGCCATTTCTTACACCGGGTTGTTCCACTCCATTGAAGTACATGCTGATGTTATCAAGCTGAGCAAGAGTCCTGTATGAACCGATCGCCTGGCTTCCTGATAGTCCGAAACTAGACCTTAATTTAAGGTTATCAAAAACACCCAAATTCTGGATAAACGGCTCTTCACTCAGCCGCCATGCTACCGCTGCAGATGGGAAAAATCCATACTGATTATTGGATCCCGCAAACCTGGATGAACCATCAACCCGGCCTACGAGTGTCAATAAATACTTATCCTGGAAACCATAGTTTAGCCTTCCAAGCCATGATACCAGCTGATAGCTATTGTATCCGGAAGCCACAACATTTCTGGTGGGATCACCTAATGCCAGATTATTAAACTCTACCACATCATTGGTGAATCCTTCTGCCTCTGCACGCACAGATTCCTGGTTGTACGTCTGCCAGGTAAACCCGCCCAGCACGTTCAAATTGTGGCTCTCACCAAATTTGGTTGTATAGGTGACGGTATTTTCATTAAGTATGTCCTTGCTCAGGTTGCTGCTTATTCTTGCGTAGCCACCAGACAGTGTTGCCAGTCGCTCCGGAAGAATACCAGGTAAATAGAAATTGTTTTTGAAGTTGTTGATTTTAGGGCCAATGGTGCTCCTCAATACAAGTCCTTTCAGGGGTTCAAACTGAATGTAAGCATTACCTAATATATTGGTTTCATACTCGTGATCTGTCCTCAATTGAATATCTGCTTCCGCATTGCGTTGATTTGAAGCTGTAACAGGATTTCTTGAAGTAAACGATCCATCATCCTCATAAATAGCTTTAGCGGTCAAGCCACCATCAATCCACATGGAAGAAAGGTTCACTTTGTTGTTTTCCTTCCTCAGGTTAGTCACATTCAGTCTTACACCGAAAGAGAAAGTTTTACTGAGGTTAATATCCAGGTTACTCCTGAAAATATATTTCTGAATACCAGAACCTCTCACGATACCATCCTGATTGAAGTAATTACCTGAGATGTAGTAATTCACTTTATTATTATCGGAATTTCCACTTACAGATACATCCAGGTTTGTCATAGGTGCAGTCTGAGTAATCTGATCCACCCAATCTACATTGGGGACCTCACTCAAATCTGGAAATGGTAAGGCAGCACCTCTATTTTCCGCATCCAGGTTGGACAACATAGCCAGCTCGGGCCCATTGGCAAATTCAATATCACTCCTCAACTGCTGAATTCCTGTATACGCATTGACTGAAATGGTAGTTGGTTCGCCAGCAGCAAGAGATTTACCACTCTTAGTGGTGATAAGGATTACCCCATTAGCACCTCGTGTTCCATAAATAGAAATGGATGTTGCATCCTTGAGCACTTCAATGGATTCAATGTCATTGACGTTGATATTATTCAGGTTGAAATCAGTCCCTACAATAAATCCATCAACAACATAGAGAGGTTCGTTGTCGCCCTGGATTGAATTTCCTCCCCGGATCCTGATTGTACTACCCGTTCCCGGTGCACCATTATTTTGGGTAACCTGGACTCCGGATGCCCTACCTTGTAAGATCTGGTCTACCCTGGATGCCGGCACGTTTGTGAGGTCCTTGGCCTCTACGGAAGAAACAGCTCCGGTCAAATCGGATTTCCTGGTCACTCCATATCCAACAACTACGACTTCTTCCAATGAAGATACATCTTCATTAAGCGATACATTGATTACGCTTCTTCCATTAACCGGTATCTCTTTGGCTTCAAACCCAACGAAAGACACGATTAAAACAGCTCCGTCTGAAACACTTAAAGAATACTTTCCATCCACATCTGTAATGGTTCCGTTATTTGTACCTTTCTCCTGGATGGTAGATCCCGGTAGTGGCTCACCACTCTGATCGGTGATTACTCCTGACACATCAATATCTTCATTGATAAATACTTCGACATAATCCTCCGCAGATGAATTATTAAGCACATTTATAGAATTGTTGATTTGCCTGAAGCGTAGTCCTGTTTCTTTGGAAAGGGCCATCAGTACCTCACCGAGTGAGGAGTCATCAAACTTCAGACTTACCTTTTGAATTGATCGGATGTCTGGCCAGTTGACGTTGAATTTGAAATTGCTGCTTTCCTCAATAATCCTAAAAGTTTGTTTGAGGGATTTTTGATTAATGTCTACATTAATTTTCACCTCATGCACACTCTGAACCCGTTGCCCATTCAAATTTCCTGCATATATCAGCGATATCAGCAAAGTCTGAGCAACCAATGTACAAAGTGAAAACCGCATGATTCTGCTAAGTTGTAAATGTTTAATTTTCATACTTTTGTATTGGTTTAATATTCAATTATTCCATTAAGCAATCAGGGTTGTGGTAAATTTTTGATTGCTTAGAAACTTAAGTGGTATTGCCTGGCAATATCACTTATTTCATTTCGTAGCCATTCATTTCATACTTCTTGGGTTTTTGAATTTCACATATATTTCATCTTTGGATGAATCTTTATCATAATTGAAGCCCAGGCTATAGGAAAGACTCTTTAGCACAAGCTCCAGGCTATGGTTATCAAACTGCCCGGTATAATCTACAGCCCGGTATGGCTCGTTGCTGCTTATCTTCACACCGTACCATCGCTCAAGAGTTTTCGCAATCGTTGCCCAGCTAGCATGATTGAAATAGATGACTTTTTCCTTCCAGAGAAATACCTCTTTGTAGTTGTAGTTGATTTTCTGAAGTGAAACCTGATCTTTTTTTGAAATGACTTGCTCCCCGGGGACCAGGATATCCTGTATTTCATTGGACCCTTCTTGCACTTTGACAAGCACTTTCCCGGTAGCCAGTGAAACATAGCTATTTTCCTCTTCAGGAAAATGTCTGACATTGAAGGATGTACCAAGAGCTGTTGTTGACATGTTCCCGGTCAAAACTGTAAAGGGTCTTTCAGAATCGGGGGTTACTTCAAAAAACGCCTCTCCAGAGAGCGTTACTTGCCTGGTTGACCCAAAATGTTTGGGATAAGAAATAGAGCTCTCAGAATTCAGAATTACCTTAGATCCATCACTTAGTATGACGGTTGATTTTTGCCCTTTAGGATTTGACTTAACCACATCAGACATTCCAACCTCCAAAACAGGTGGTTGATTATTTACTAAAAACTTATCAGCCATTAGTAAATAGCCAAAACCAAAGCATATCACAATTGCTGCAGCAGCCACCCACCAACTTTTGATCACAATCGTACTGCGCTTTTTTTGAGTAGCTCCTACTTCTTTTTTTTGAAGAAGTCTCAACCTGATATCTTCAAAATCCTCCTCAATTTCTTCCTCAACTGAGAACTTCTGGGATTTTAAGATCTGGATGGCAACTTCTATGGTCTTATCATCCGCCGGATGACTTTTAATGAAGTCTTCGAGTGACCTGGTCTTTTTAAAAACAATGTCTTTAAAAACGGGATCATCTAAAAGAGACTCCAGGTAATCTGATTGATCTTTGCTATCCATAAGAAGTTAGCTCTTTCTAGTATTATCTAATTCCCGGAAACTGGTACTGTATAAAATTGAATTAATTTTAAAATTTGGTTCGATTAGGCTTAGTGAATTACATTAATTAAATCTTAACAGGATGTTAATAAGTATTTTATTAAATTGAACCAATGTCCGAAAAGACTCCTGTAAAACTCAATGACCCCCTGTGGGATCGATTTAGAAATGGATCGCTGGATGCTTTTGAAGAAATCTACAGGGTCCATGCAAGGACATTGCTTCATTACGGCAGGAAGATCAATAGCAACCGGGAAATTGTACATGATGAGGTACATGATTTATTCAGCAGGTTATGGGAGAACAGAAGTTCAATCGGACCCACGCAATCAGTTAAAAATTACCTCCTTAAGTCATTAAGGAATTCTCTCTATAAGGTTTCTCAAAGCAATAACAGGCTTAACCTCGAATACATGCTCTTTGATCAGGAGGAGGATTTCTTTGAATCCAGGGAAAACGAGATCATTGAGTTAGAGGAAACCCAGACCAAAAGAAAACTGGTGAAAAGAGCCCTGGTGGAATTATCAAAACGTGAGCAGGAGATCCTTCATCTCAGGTTTTTCGAAAACATGTCATTGGAAGAGATCGCGAAAGTCATAGACGTAAAATACCAATCAGTAAAAAACACCTCATTCGCCGCGATCTCTAAATTAAGAGATTTCTTTTCAGACAATCAGGACTAAAGCTGAATTATGCAGATCAAACATTCCCCTTCTTACCCTCCTCCACTGCAAAATTCGCAGCTCTTGCGGCAAAAGCCATGTAGGTCAATGAAGGATTCTGCGTGCTGGTAGATGTCATACAGGCACCATCGGTGACGAATACATTCTTGCAGGCATGAAGTCTATGATGCTTATCCAATAAGGAGGTCTTTGGGTCTTTACCCATTCTCACTCCACCCATCTCATGGATATCTAATCCTGGTGCCTGGTGAGTGTCCCGTGTCTTAATATCTGTGAACCCAGCCTTTTCGTACATCTCTGTAAACTGCTCGAAAAAGTCCTGAATCATCTTCTCATCATTGTTATCATAGTCGACTTTCACATTGAGAAGTGGAATACCAAACTCATCATTGTCAGAGGTAAGGTTGACGTAATTGGTTTCTTTTGGTATGGTCTCTCCCATCATATGGGAACCTACATGCCAAATGCCCCATTCCGGATTCAAGATGTTTTGCTTAAGCTCTTCGCCAATGCCATCATAAGATCTGACAACCTGACGTCTCGCCCCAAAACCTGCTGCATAACCCCTTAGAAAGTCGGTTTCCTGCTTGTATACATTTCGGAATCGCGGAATATATCCGCTGGTAGGGCGTCTACCCACCGTGGTTTTATCCAGGTGACCATCAAACTTTCCGGAGATCTTACCTCTGTAGATGTGGAAGGCCACGTATTTTCCAAGAAAGCCATTGTCATTACCCAAGCCTTGTGGGAAGCGGCTGGAAGTTGAATTGAGCAAGAGTTGGTTCGTATTCAAAGCGCCCGCATTGACAAAGATCACTGGAGCGTAAAACTCAATGGACTCCTTTGTTTTAGCATCAATCACCCTGACACCGGTAGCTCGTCCTTTTTCTTCATCATAGATGATTGAATGTACGACTGAGTCCGGGCGAAGACTCAGGTTACCTGTCTTCGCTGCCCAGGGAATGGTGGATGAGTTTGCACTGAAGTAGCCTCCGAAAGGACATCCTCGCTGACACAACACCCTGTTCTGACACTGGCCTCTACCTTGCTGAAGATGGATCTCCTGGGGTTGAGTCAGATGGGCACAGCGACCACTGATCACGTTTCTACCTTTGAACTGGCTTTCCAGCTTCTCTTTGAAATATTTTTCTACGCAGTTGAGCTCCAGGGCAGGAAGAAATTCACCATCAGGCAGATTGTCCAGCCCATCTTTATCCCCTGCAATTCCAACAAATTTCTCTACATGGCTGTACCATGGAGCAATGTCTTGATATCGAATGGGCCAATCAGTGGCAAAACCATCACGGGCGGGGCCTTCAAAGTCAAAGTCACTCCATCGCTGGGTTTGTCTGGCCCATAAAAGTGACTTCCCTCCTACCTGGTAAGCACGGATCCAGTCAAACGGCTTTTCCTGAACGTACGGAGAGACATCATCTCGTGTGAAAAAGTGCTGAGTATCTTCCCTAAAGGCATAGCATTTGCTTACGATGGGATTTTCATCGATCACCTTCTGCTCTACCTTGCCATTATGCTCAAATTCCCATGGCATCATGGTGGTGGTAGGATAATCCTTGATGTGCTCTACATTGCGACCCCGCTCTAAAACAAGGGTCTTCAATCCCTTTTCTGTCAGTTCTTTGGCTGCCCAGCCACCACTCATTCCCGAGCCAATCACGATGGCATCATAGGTTCTGTCTTTCTCGCTATCTATATTAAAATTGGCCATTACATCACAATTAATCCGTCTGAATTCACACAATCCTGGTAAGGCCCAGGCACCAGCTGATAAGGAAATTTCTCTGTCAAATAATGTTTTGAACCCATGTAGCCCTGAATGGTATATCGGCGGGCAATGGCTAGAAATTCCTGAACTGGTTGTTCTTCAGCAGACAGCCCCTCCAATGATGTGGCTGCTGTCAAAATCTCTTCATTTGCCTGCTGTTCCTTCTGAGGAAAAGACTGTCCCACCTTATTCTTTACAAGGGCTTTGAACTTCTTCAATCCATCTACAAATACCTGTTGTGTTTCTTTTGATTCACAATCATCCACCATCACCAGCACAAAGCGATAAAGGTTCAACGCTTCTGCGCCTGGTTCGGCTTCTGTAGAAGGGATAATCGTTTCTATCACCTTCGCTAACAGGTCCTGATGATCCAGGTCGATCCGAAGATTATCCAGTGCAACCAATTCCCGATCCGGGCCGAAATTACAGGAAGGTAAAAGGGCAAATGCCCCCGCCATCAAGGCTGATTGTTTTATTGCGGTTCGTCTATCCATGGGTATTTAGGTATAACCTGTTTCAGAATTTCAAATATAGATGAATAGATCAATACAGGAAACCGAAGGACCTGTTCTTGGGAATGCTTTTCTTGATGGATTGACCAATAGAAGAGTCAACATCGTCACCGACCAGAATTTACCGAGCACTTTCTAAAACGTTTATGACGGTGACAACACCGTCATAAAGCTTATGACAACACCGTCATTAAGCTTACCCGATCAAAAACATCCAACTCCAATTGCACTATTCCAATACAGCAGAATTCCTTCAAAGTCTGCACGGACTTCGGCTAAAACCTGCGCGGGTTTTAAGTAAAACCTGCGCAGGTTTCGAGTAAAGTCTGCGCGGGTTTTGAGCAAAACCTGCGCAGGTTTTTTAAGACATCACAAAATAGCCCTTTCAGAGCACTGAGAGACGTTTTTGTTCGGATCAAAACACTATTTTCCCCACTACTCTTCCATTACTCACTGAAACAGTAATAGGATAATTCTAAGATTATGGTAATGAGGGACAGCTCCTGGTAAGAGACCTCAAGTTTTAATCTACAACTTCTTAATCATGATGTTGCGAAACCACACATCATTGTTATGATCCTGCAAAGCGATATATCCCTTTTGTGGTACCTGATACCAGTTTTCTCGGATTTTAGGAAATTTACTACCCGCTACTAATTCCTTCCAGGCATCGGTATCCAAATCCACTTCTACTACGATCTCTCCGTTTTGCTTGTGTATGACATGTCGGTCTTTCACGATTACTTCAGCAGTATTCCACTCACCAACAGGTTTTGCATTTTGAGGAGTAGCTGGAATCAGGTCGTAGAGTGAACCCGCTTTTCTATTGCCATCTTTTCCCTTTTTTGCATCGGGATGTTTGTCATTGTCCAGCACTTGCATCTCAGGTGCAGAGGGTACAATGGATTCATATTCTTTGCTCCCCAGATAGAAAATACCAGAATTCCCACCTTCGGAGATTTTCCATTCCAATTTCAAGTGAAAGTTATCATATTGATCTTTTGTCACAATGATTCCTTTATCACCTGGTTGAGCATCATCTTTATCAAGGGCCCGGCAAAACAATGTGCCATCCGAAGTGACGGACCAAACCTTTGGTGGCTCGGCTGATTCCCAACCGGTCCAGTTGTCTAAAGATTTCCCATCGAATAATGTGATCCATTCGGCCTCGTTAGCTGCAGCAACAGTTTCCTGTTTTTCGGTAGTTGCGTTTTCCTCGGTTGATTTATCAGATGGCTTGCAACCAATAAATGTGATGAGTGCAACTAAGGTCAGTATTTGAATATGTTTCATTTTAGGTCTTGGGTTTTGAAATTTAGAGGGCTAAAAATAAGCCAACTAACGTGTCTGAGCAGCATTCCATTGAAAAAAAGCATAAAAAAGGGCACCCCTCAGTGAAGGGTACCCTTAGATTCAAAGAAGTAAATCAATTATTCTTCAATAGTTGTCAATGGCTCTACATTTTTTTCAGCTCCCGGATAACCCAGGTTCTGATTAATGATCCCCTGTGTGTTTCCATTAATTGAGGAAGCTGGGATAGGATAAAGCACATGATAAGGACTCATAGTATACTCATCACCATGGATGGTAATAACACCTTTATTGTAAAAGTCCGTGGTTTCCATAATCCTGTCGTACCAGAAGTTATCCGTATGAAAATTCCCCATCGTATAGGTCTTTCCATTATAGGCCGTCTTACCCGTCATGGCCAAGATGAAAGCTATCCTGGTAAGCTCAGTATTTCTGGGCTCTTCATAATATAACTCCCTGGCCCTTTCATCCAGAATAGTACCAATATTTACATCACCTGATGGCATATCTGGTGCACCAGCCCTGTTACGTACCATATTGATATCATCCGCTGCAAGTTGTAGTTGGTTGTTCCAGAAGTAGGCCTCCGCACGAAGCAGATACGTCTCTGCCAGACGGAAAACATACCAGTCAGCGTGTCCACCTGCAGGCCGAGATGCAGTAGGATCAGGAATATATAACTTGTAATGAGGCCAACCGTACCAATTTCGGATAGTGTCCGAGCATAGCACTGTTCCACTTGTATTTCTAAGCTGAAGATTCTGATTATAGAACGTACTTCCGTTGGTTTTCAGGGATTCAGCATTATAGGTAAGATCCTCCATATCCATCCAGTTTCCCGGAGCATGCCTCAAATCCAGGTCACCAGGATCATTGGGGTCATTCCAGATATACTGGGTACTGTAAGGTACGCCTCTGTTCCTTCCAATCCCCCTTCCAAATTGAAGTACATACGGGATCTCTGCATCAGGACTATCGGACATACCATTGAATCCATCCGGGGTATTGATAAACCTCCACCACAGCGGAACAGCCTGACGCATCGCACTGGTAGAAGTCTGGCTTCCATTTCCTGCAAATTCTAACCTGGAAACACTTAAGAGGATCATTCCCGGGTTAGTGGCCTTATTTTCAGGTCTGTGTAAGTCCCAAATCACATTTTTAGTTGCGTCACTGGCATCTACACCATACCTGGCTGTCTGTAAGGAATAGGGTCCATTGATTACGGCTGTTGCCGCTGCAATGGCACCATCAAAATCAGCCAGTGCCAGGCTTACCTTGGTTAACAAGTGGTTGACCGCTCCTTTACTTACTTCTCCCACGGCAACACTTTCCGGCACCCACTGTGCTGCAAATTCCAGGTCATCCTGCATTTTCTGTAAGATGGTCATCCTGGCAGTAGACCTAAAGTCCAACTTTGGAGTGGTAAGCTCTTCAAGTAAAAGCGGGACATCCCCAAACTGCTGTGTCAGTCGATAATAGGCATAAGCCCTATGAAAGTATGCTGTACCCAATACTGCGTTACGTTCCTCCTCTGATTGGTAAGTAGGCACATCAATTCTACTCACCACTGTATTAGCTAGTTTGATGTTCTCATAAAATTCCTGCCAGTACCATCCGATCCTATTTCTGTCCGCACTATTCAGGGGAGCATCCGGAAGGATCAACAGATTAAGGTCCTGCGCAGGCCCAGTTTTATCCGTAGTACCTTCAACAGCTACTTCGGAAAATATATTCTCCGTAATAATTGGAGCACCATCTCCATACCATTCAGCGTTCATCCGCCTGCTGGCGCCCATGAGCAATGCATACATACCATCTGCATCACCCAGTGCATTGTCAGGTGTGTAGAATGAAAGAGGATCAGGATCCAGAAATTCTTCATCACAGCCTGCCATGGTAACGATAACCAGGGTTGCCGTCAACAAGGCCTTCATTAAATTTTCTATATTCTTTTTCATGATATTTTTCATTTGAGCTTATAAAGTCAGATTTATTCCCAGCGTGAAGAACCGTGGAGATGGTCCGCTACCAGAGACACCATCCACATCTGCTGCTTCCGGATCCCAAATTTCCCAGTCAGGAGCCCAAACCGCTGCATTTCTGATGTTTCCATAAACCCGGAGACTCTGTATTTTGATATCATCCAGAATTTGCTTTGGCACGGTGTAGGATAACGTTACATTCTGAAGCCTGATGAAGGAGTTGTTTCTGTAAACATTGAAATTAGCACCACCTTCGCTTGAGAACAGTCTACCCCATTCTGTCTGAGGATTTTCTGGTGTCCAGTAAGGGTACTGAATGGAATTCGTTCTGTCAACAAAACTGTCTCTGTTCTTGGCTTCATTGAACTCCCTTTTCATACCCCAGAGTGAGTACATTTCAATACTTAAATCAAAGTTCTGGAAGAAATTGAAACTGTTGACAAGTGTCCATCTAAACCTTGGAGTAGCATAGCCCAGGAATTCATTGTCTTCAATGGTGAATACACCATCATCGTTTTTATCCAGGATTTGGAAATCCCCGGGAAACTGACCATATACATCGGCCTCAGCTTCCTGACCCAATTGCCAGACCCCAAGTACCCGCTGTCCCCACAACACATCGATGTCCTCGCCAATGAACCATTGGTTGGTGGGATCATCCAGTTCTTCTCCGTTTTCATCAAAATCACCATACAGACTGTTGATCTTATTTCTGTTTAATGAGAAGTTGACCATAGATGACCATTTGAAATTGTCATTGTTGATGTTTCTGCTGTTGAGCGAGAGCTCGAAACCATTGTTTTGTACCTCTCCAAGATTCGAGAGAACATTGGTATAACCAGTCACATCCGGTAATGCCCTGGAAACCAACAGATCATTTGTGAGCATTTGATAAACTTCCATCGATCCATCTATGATGCCCGAGAATAAACTAAAGTCTAAACCAAAGTTTGTCGCAGTAGTTCTCTCCCATTTAAGCCCTGAATTCTGCATGGTGGCAGGATCAAGAGTGGCTACCGGGGTTACAGACCCTCCATTGATAACCAATACCTTATTATCAGATAACTGAGATAAGTAAGCATATCTACCAATATTCCTGTTTCCATTGATACCCCATGACACTCTCAACTTCAAAAAGTCAATAGGTCCTACGTCAAAAAATGATTCATCAGAAACGACCCAGCCTCCACTCAATGATGGGAAAGTCGCTCTTTTATTTTCCGGACCAAAGGCCGAATAACCATCTCTACGAGCTGAAGCAGAAAACAGATATTTGGATCTGAAGCTATAATTAACCCTGCCCATCATGGCATCTCCAGTGCTGATTAAATCCTCACCACCGAGACTCGGAGCTGTACCTAAGCTAAGATTATTATATCCAAGCAGGTCATTAGGACTGAATAGTGTATTGGTTGTTCTGGCATTTGCACTTTCAAATTGTTCAGCATAGATCAGATAAGTCGCGTCAATTGAATGATCTCCAAATGTCTTATTCCATTTAAAGATATTTTCCAACTGCCACTCATGGATCTCTGTATTGTCACGAAAAGCCGTACCAGTGGCCCATTCCGGACTTGCAGAGGATTCATGTGTGAAATTATGACTCCACTCAAACCTGTTGGTAAAAGCCAGCTGATAAGAAAAACCAAGTGGTAATGTGATCAAAGAATAAACCCGTGCATTCAGGATATTTTCCTTGATTTCACGATCAGTATAAGTCCTTCTCAAAAAAGGATGTCTTGCTCCTGTTCCCGGATCATCCTGCGGACTAAATCTTAGACCGGTTCCTGCATCATTCAATTCAGATCCCCATGGAGAATCTCTCCAGTACATCTCCCATTCAGCAGGGACAGAACTTTCATCACCCTGGGAAAATTGTGCATTCACACCAACAGACAACCAGTCAACAACTTCTGCATCCAGATTTAACCGGGTTCTGATGGTTTCATATTTTTCTCCTACAACGATGCCTTCGTTACTCATCTTATTGATAGACCAGAAATATTTAAGGTCAGACTTTTGGCCTGACAAACTTAAGTTCAGGTCACTTCTGGTACCATTATGAAAAATCTTGTCATACCAGTCCACACTTCTGCCAGCCAGGTAGTTTCCTATTTCCACATCCTGAAAACCAATTCTATTCAGCCAGGCAGTGGTAGGATCCCCAGTGGCCCCATCGTAAGCGAGCCAATCAGAAAGAGATACTCCTGCGGGGAGATTGTCCGGATTATCAAAATAACCCGGTTGGCCACTTACCCCATAGTTGATACTCTTAAAAACATCAGTTCTCCACGCAGCATATTCCTGGGGTCCGTATGGTGGATTGTCAAAAGCCTTGGCGGCAATACCATAGGACGTGGCCAAATTGATGGTTGGCTTTTCTGTCGTACCTCTCTTGGTAGTGATGAGAATTACTCCGTTAGCCCCTCTTGCACCATAAACTGCTGCAGAGCTGGCGTCTTTCATTACGTCAATCTTATCGATATCATTGGGATTGATTGAAGATAAGTCGCCATTATAAATGGTTCCATCCAGTACGATCAGAGGTTGTGTTCCGGCATTCAACGAGTTGTTGCCTCGAACCTGAATCTCGCTGACACCCTTAGGTGAGTTGTTGAAACCAATATTTAGACCAGGAACATTTGCCCGTAAGATATCAGTCACGGAGTTTGGCGATTGATTGGCGATCTTAGTTGCATCAATCTGACCCACAGCTCCCGTAAGATCTCGTTTCTTTAGTGTACCATAACCTACTACCACAACTTCATCAAGCTGTTCTGAATCAGGAACCATCGATAAATTAATTGTACTTTGTGTTCCTACTGTGATCTCACTTGATTCATAACCCACAAATGAAATTTGCAGAACAGCATTGTCATCTTGTACAGTAATGGAGTAATTACCATCTACATCAGTGATGGTTCCATTTGATGTACCTTTCTCAAGTACAGTAGCACCAGGCAATGATTCACCTGTTTCATCCGTAACATTTCCGGAAATTCTACGTTGTACGCTCTCTGATTGGTTTTTGATTTCGGGATTTTTGTCTCCTGGGTTATCTCTTTTGACAATCCCATCACTACCCAGAGCCAGATTTGTCGTCAGAAAGAGCATGATGAGCCACTTTCCAAACAATTTAAATACCATCTGAATGGTATGAGTATATTTACTCTTCATATTGTTGTTTTTGGTTAAATAATTATTGTTTAACTGATTGATGGTCGCCTCCCTATGTTGATTTGAGCGTCTATATTCGGAGTGACAATCGGCAATTTTATGATGGGATCAGTCTTGCTGATCCCTTTTTTTTGTATTCGTTTTATATCATATAAGCATCGGTTTATTAGTTTCTATAAGTCATAGTTTAATTACAAATTCTACTCACCTAAACATTATTTACAATGTATTAAATCGGTGATGTCTGATTACACAAGAACTAACCTGATCATACGGTCTTTTTGAACAACTGAATAGAGCAGTCCTATTCCTCCTTCCATGGTCATATTTATGGAGTTATCCGCTAGCACGTATAGATCGGGCTAATTACAAGCATAAAATTAGAAGTGGAAAATTGCGAATTCTAGTATTTTTATTGCAGAGATGAGTATTATTATTGCGCATCTGGTATGAAACCATACAAACACCAATCTGATTTCTGATTATTATCGAATTTTACACCTGGAATTGACTATTTTATTCAACTATTTAAGCTGAAACAGTCGTATATTTTAATCCATTTAAGCTAATGCCAGAATAATAGCATCCTTTTGAGAAATTCATAAATAAGAGTCTAAGGCTTCCTTACACCACATTAGCACTATGGTATTGGTCCTGAAACTGGGTGGGCGTGTATGACATTATCTTTCTAAACTGTCGATTGAAATTTGACAGGTTGTTGAAACCACTTTCAAAGCATACCTGAGTGATGCTCAGTTTACCCTCCGTCAGGAGCTTGCAGGCATAACTGATTCTCATTTCGATGATGAAGTCAGAAAATGATTTACCTGTCTTCTCCTTGAAATAGCGACTAAAAGCAGAGCTATTCATGCCTATTTGATCTGCAACATCTTCCAGGCGAAGTGGTTGCCTGTAACCTGAATTGACCAGGTACATGACCTTATCCAGTCTGTTGCCAGACCAATCCACAACATTAGGAACAAAAGATTTGCTGGCAAGCAGCTCATAGCCCTCCGTTACTGCCATTTCATCAAGTATCGACAAAAAGCTCATGGTGCGCTCCAAACCTTCCAGCTCAAGTAAATTTTTAAGTTTTGGCCCGATCACATTGGTCACATTCAGGTCAAAACTTATACCCCTGGAGGCCCGACAAAGTAAATCCTTGATCCGGTAAAATTCAGGGTAGTTATTGATCTGATCTTTGAAGAAATCCATCGGAAAATGAATTACTACTGCATTTACCCAGTATTTGGGATTGTTTTGATGAAACACTTCGTCGTTCTTCCAGAAATGTGGTAGGTTACTCCCCAACAACACAAGGTCACCAGCTTCGAAATGACTGATGTGGTCTCCTACAAAACGTTTTCCAAAACTTTGTATCACATAGACAATTTCATATTCGGAATGAAAATGCCACGGGAAGGTGAAGTGAGGAAAATCATCCCACTTAATTCTAAATGACCCCAGGCTGTTGAAACTGAGGTGCTCATGCATTATCTTCATAACCAGATCCCTTTTACTATTACACCATATAATACAAAGCAAATGTTGCCTTCAATCAGAATGCAATGAAAGTATTTATGTATGCAATATACATACTAGAATTGATTCGCTGACTCACTTACTTTTGCTTAACAACATTACTTAATATGAGACTCCGACCCCACCACCTTATTGCTGTGCTTTTACTTTTGGTCTTTGACCTTAGGGCACAGGAGGTAAAATTTACCTTAAAAGTTACCGAATCCATCGCACCAGGCAATCCAATTAGTGCAGACATCACCTCTTTTGGATTAAATGTCAATGACACCAGCTACCAACTGGTCAGGATTGAAAAAAAGGAAGAGATTGCGCTTGCAAGCCAAATAAGCATTGGAGAAAGGGTAATTCTAAATTTCACCCCAGACATATCTCTGGGGGCTGGTCAAAAGAATGAATTTGTCCTAAGAGTTTCTGATACTGCCTCCAAAGCATCATCCATCGGGCTGAAAAAGGATAATGAGGGCATCAAGCTAATGGTCAGTGGCAAGCCAATCCTTAACTATCAAACTGCCATGACCTATCCTCCTGAAGGTGTGAACCCTATTTATCGAAAGTCAGGCTTTATCCATCCACTGTGGAGTCCATCTGGAGAAGTTCTCACACGTATACAGGCTCCAGACCATTATCACCATTATGGTATTTGGGGTCCCTGGACCAAAACACACATCAATGACCGGGCTGTTGATTTCTGGAACCTGGCCAGTGGTGAAGGATCCGTAAGATTTTCAAAACTCCTGGCCCTGGAAGAGGGAGAAGTTTATGCGGGATTCACCGCATTGCAGGAGCACCTGGATTTTGGATCGAAAGGAGAAGATCAGGTAGCGATCAATGAACAACTTAAGGTGAATGCCTGGAATGTTGACCCATCCGGACAATCCTACATGATAGACTACACCACCACAATCAACAGTCCATTGGATTCGGGGATCGTGTTTGATGCCTACAGATATGGAGGCGGAATTGGTATGCGAATGACTGAAAAATGGCACAAAGACAATTGCACGGTCTTAACTTCCGAAGGTCATGATAGATTAAAAGCAGATGGAACTAAAGCACGATGGTGTATTGTGGAAGGTGAATCAACTTCCGGGCGCAGCGGCGTACTTTTTATGAGTCATCCCGGCAATCGGGCTCACCCGGAACCCATGCGTGTATGGCCAATCAATGCCAATGGAGACCGTGGAGATATGTTTTTTGAGTTCTGCCCAATCCGTCATGAAAGCTGGGTCATAGAAAAAGGAAAAAATTATACATTAAAATATAGAATGGTAGTATTTGACGGTGAAATGACTGCAGAAAGAGCCGAACTACACTGGAAAGCTTTTGCACAGTCACCTCAGGCAATAGTTTCAAAATAATTCAACAGGGCATCTTTATCTTTTATTTATGAGATGAAGGTCAAACCAAATAAAGATTTAAAAAGAGTATTAAAATATATAACCTATGCAACGAAGACAATTTATGAAAAAGACTGCATCGGCATCTGCTGTGGCATTTGCGGTACCCACGATCGTACCTAGCTCGGTTTTTGGAAAAAATGCCCCGAGTAACACCATCAACATTGGTCAGATTGGCTGTGGAAGAATTGCAAGGGGTCATGACATGGCCGAGACGCTGAAGTATGATCAGGCCAAGATGGTCGCTGTGTGTGACCTCGACACCAACAGGATGGCAGACGGTCAGAAGCTTGTACAAGATTACTACACCAAAAAGACTGGAAAATCGAAAGCTGTAAACGTAAAAATGTACGAGGACTATAAAGAGATGTTGGCGGATAAGGATATTGACGCTGTACAGATCAGCACTCCCGACCATTGGCACTCTCAGCCCGCTATCGAAGCTGCTTTGGCGGGAAAAGACATTTATCTGCAAAAACCAACATCCCTGACCCTTGAAGAAGGAAGACTTCTTAGTGATGTTGTGCAGCGAGAAGGTGTGATCCTCCAGGTAGGAACTCAGCAAAGATCTTCACCACAGTTCCGTATCGCAGCAGAGCTCGTAAGAAATGGTCGTATTGGAAAGATCCATACCGTGAAGATCGGACTGCCTGGTGATCCATCAGGACCTGATGCACCTGAGATGCCAGTACCTAAAAGCTTAAACTACGATATGTGGTTGGGTTCCACTCCTGAAGTACCCTATACTGAGATAGGTGTACACCCCCAGGAAGGATATGGCAGACCAGGGTGGTTGCGTCTGGAACAATATGGAGCGGGTATGATTACCGGATGGGGTCAGCACCACTATGACTCAGCTGCGTGGGGAATGGACACTGAGCTGACCGGACCGATCTCCGTTCAGGCAGTTGCTCAGTTTCCAAAATCAGGCCTCTGGAATGTTCATGGCGACTTCATGGTAAAACATGAATATGCCAATGGCATCACTGTTTATACCAGTGGAGGTTATGACAACGGGATTCGCTACGAAGGCACTGAAGGCTGGATCTTTGTATCGAGAGGCAACTATACAGCCACAGCCAGTGATCCAGGGGCTGCAGAGGCTAGTAAAAAAGCCCTGGACGCCAGTGATCCAAAAATCCTTCAATCTAAAATTGGCGATAATGAGACAAAGCTTTATGTTAGCGAAGAGCAACATGGCAACTGGCTGGATTGTATCAAGACCAGAAAGCAACCCATCTCTCCTGTGGAAATTGGGCACAGGGCTTGTTCAGTCTGTCTGATCAGCCATATTGCGATGAAGGTACCAGGAGTCCTTAAGTGGGATCCAGAAAATGAAAGATTTACAAATAATGAGGGAGCAAATGCCATGTTGAGTCGAACTCAACGCTACCCTTATGGAACACGGAATATTGCCAATTTAAATGGTTGATTATAGTATAAAAGGTAAGGTCGCCATCGTCTCTGGGGGTGGCGGCGTCCTAGGCGGAAGCATTTCAAAAAGTTTGCTTGAAGCCGGAGCCAAAGTTGCTATTTTGGATATCCGGGAAGAAAACCTGAAATCCAGGATTGAGGAGCTATCACCACTTGGTGATGTGGAAGGCTATGCCTGCAATGTGCTGGAAGAGGAAAGCCTTAAGGGTGTCAGAGACAAAGTCATTGAAAAATGGGGAGCGATCCACATCCTGATCAATGCAGCTGGGGGGAACATCCCCGGTGCGACCCTGACAGAGGATCAGACGATATTTGATATGAAGATCTCTGACTATAAAAAGGTCACAGATTTGAACCTGGATGGTACGGTGATCCCCAGCCTGATATTTGGTGAGGCAATGGCCAAATCCGGTGAAGGAAGTATTATCAATATTTCTTCAATGGCTACATACTCGGCTATTACCAGGGTAATGGGATATTCTGTCGCCAAGACGGGTGTCAATATCTTCACCCAATGGATGGCTTCAGAGTTGGCCATGAAGTTTGGTGAGAAAGTACGTGTCAATGCGATTGCACCTGGTTTTTTTATTGGAGATCAAAACAGGGCTGTTCTTATCAACCCGGATGGATCGTATACTGAAAGAAGCAAAAAGGTATTGGCCAAGACCCCGATGAAGCGGTTTGGCGATATCAAAGAGCTCAATGGCCTCGTGCAATTTCTATGTTCAGATGCTGCAAGTTTTATTACGGGTACGATCATCCCGGTAGATGGTGGGTTCAGTGCCTTTAGTGGGGTTTAATAACGCTTTTCTACATTACTTAATAACTGCTTGAATGAGATTAGAAAAAAGCTGGCGCTGGTTTGGCGAAAAAGATGCGGTAAAACTTTCTGACCTAAAGCAAATGGGTGTGGAAGGTGTGGTCACTGCGTTACATCACATACCCAATGGTGAGGTCTGGCCGATTGATGAAATCCAAAAGGTTAAAGACAAGATTGAAAGTCATGGACTGCGGTGGGCAGTGGTTGAGAGTTTACCCGTTTCTGAGGGTATTAAGACACACAATGAGGATTATGACAGGCTCATTGCCAACTATTGCCAGTCCATTGAGAATCTAGGGAAATGTGGCATCGACAGGATCTGCTACAACTTCATGCCGGTATTGGACTGGGTGAGAACTGATCTTCATTACAAGCTTGAAAGTGGTGGAGAGGTCATGCTATTTGACTTTCCTACATTCATTGCATTTGATGCTTTTATCCTGGAGCGATCCGGGGCCACAGAAGACTACCCGAAGGACTTGCTGGAAAAAGCCCGAAAGCTTTTTGAGCAGATGACGGATGCTGAAAAGGAAAAGCTGGCTTACAACACCATTATCGTCACCCAAGGATTTATCAATGGAGCCGTTGATGGGTCTGAGCCCGACTACAAGGGACGCTTTATGGAGTTGATTGGCAACTATGAGCACATCGACCGTAACCAACTTAGGAAACACCTGGCTCATTTCCTTCAGGATATCATTCCTACAGCAGAGAAGAGCGGAGTGAAGATGTGTATCCATCCCGATGATCCCCCCTTCCCTGTGCTCGGCCTACCCAGGATCGTAAGCACCCACGAAGACCTGGAATGGATCTGCAATGCTGTGGATTCGCCCAACAATGGGTTGACATTCTGTACTGGATCACTCTCGGTAAACCGGGACAATGACCTGGTAGGGATCGTAAAAACTTTAGGAGATAAAATTCATTTTGCTCACTTAAGGAACAATACCTTCCTGAAGGATCGCAGTTTTCACGAGCAAGGTCACCTTTATGGGGATGTGAAAATGATCCCGATAGTAGAAGCCTTGCTGGAACAACAACTTCAGCGTGAGACTTCCGGTAGAAAAGATGTCAGAATACCTTTCCGACCTGACCACGGCATCAAGATGCTGGATGATTACCACCGCAATGCAAATCCTGGCTACCCGATGATTGGCCGTTTGATGGGCCTTGCCGAGCTGGACGGGATACAGTCAGCCGTGGAGTATAGCATGAGTAAAAGCCCGAAGGAAAGGACGACTATCTGAAGAAAAGGAGTGGTAGGTGAGGACACCTACCACGGTGTTAAGGAACAATTATCTCTTTCGATGTACATTTCTACCTAAATGGAGCTAGTATCTGTTATCCATTGACTAGTCCTCTCAGAAATGAACTCACATCTGAACCCTGGTTGGTGGTTTTGCGAACGGTCGCAGCACACCCCGGCTGGTGTCCTCACCATAGCCGTAATCTAAGCCAATACAACTCAAATCTGCTTATAGCTTAATCCCGAAGGGATGAAATGACTATAGCACAATTTGGATTAAGAAGGGTCCAACCCCGAAGGGGTGTTATGATATCCAATCAAACAAAAATCGCTCCTCAAAAGGTACCTCGAATTCATTTAAAAAAGACAAATACTCATCTCTGAAGATTTGCTTTTTATGATGCTCCTCTTGAGCGAAAACCGCCTGAATGTAGATTTGTGAAAATGTTCCAGCCATGATAATGTCACTCCTGCCTACCGGCGAGGCAGGCCTTCGGAGTTTGTTTTTTACCTTAATGTTATTTTCTATAATTATTTCATCCCTTCGGGATTTCAATATACACCGTTTTGTGTGTAAATGATCTCACAAAAAGATCATATCATAAATATTGTATTTGATAGACTCTTAAGTTGACGGCTATGGTGAGGACACCTACCACAGTGTTAGGCCGGAATTAGCAATCTCCTTTTTTTACCAACCCCAAACATCCATATCAATCCGTAATCACTACATCCGCCATCACTGGCAGATGATCCATATCATTTAAGCCAGTACGAGGGGCGGACACATTCATGATTTTAATATTCGAGCTGGTGATGATGTTGTCAATGTTTGTATCTGCAATTCCCTGCCTCCCTTCCAAAGTCATCTTGCCGCCAGAGGTACCAAACCATCCCTGGTAGCCACCATTGGCCATGTTAAACCCTGCTTCCCTGAAACCCATCTGTTCTGCATCCGAGGAGTTGGTATCGCCAAAGCAAATGAAGTAATCATATTGCTTCAGGTCTTCAATAAGCATATCGAGTGCCGCGACATGCCATTCCTCCTGCCAGGGGATGTGCATTGAGATGATAGTAATGGTTTTCTCCCCAATCACCAGGTCACCAATCAAAGCGTAATAATCACCATAGGTGTATTTGGTCCGAAGATTCGTAAGCTTGTAGTTTGTAGCGATACCATTGTAGATCCAGGAATGCTCCTTGCCAAAATAGATGTTGTTGTAAAATGGCTGTAGCAATTCCTTCTCTGCTAAAAACACGCTATCATAATCAAAGTATCGATTCCATTCCTGCATACATAGAAAATCCAGGCTCTGCTCGCTGATCCATTGACGCCAGGCAGCTACCTGCTTCTCGGCCGCTCCAGCCTTATATTCCTTCTTCGAATTTGGATTGCCCATAAAGCGGAAGCCTCCAGCCCATCCCTGGTTGAAATGGCCTACATTATAAGTGGCCACTTTAAGTTTCAAAGGAAAAGTTTGGCTGCTTGCTATGAAGACAGGAAACAAAAAGATGATCAGAATAAGTATTCTTTTCATGGTTTTATCAATTGGTAATTAAGTATGACAATTTGAACAGAATTTTGATGTTACAGCGTTTACCAGTCAGACAAACTTGCGAATACTCATCATGTACCCCAGGTGCAGGCCTTCATGGTAATTGTTGAATTGGAAAGCATCTTGCAGGTTAGCCAGGTGAAATCCTGTTTGGGTTGTTCGTTCATGAAAAGTAATGAACACACCCTTTTCGACGTCCTCCAGCGTCTTGTCCACCAGTGACATCAGGAGCTCTTTCAGCTCTTCGCATTCGTTGACCGTAGCATTCCTTGTGGGCCTGGTCCCCCGCATGTAAAGCTCTGCCATTCCATTGGGGAGATACCACTCCAGGTCGGAGGATTTGTAAATGAGTGACTGTTGGGCCACGATGATATGACCAATGTTCCAGATCAGGTTGTTGTTAAACCCACCGGGGATCTTATTCAGTTGCTCATGGTCATATTGATCGAAGAAATTGAGATATAGTTTTCTGTTGGTTTTCCAGGTCTTTAGTAGAGAATCCATTTGCGATTTTGAGGTGTATGTTATGGTTAGATCATTATTGTTTTAAAGCCATTCAAAGCTATTCATTTTGAAGGGAGATTATTGTCATTCTTCTAACCATGTTGCTATTGTCTAAAAAAATGATTTACCCCCTCCTAATGAGAAACGCTGCTTGAAAATACATTGATCACAATGACACCAGAGACAATAAGAATCAACCCAATGATGGCTGCCAGATCAAGCTTTTGCCCAAAAATGAAAAATGCTGCAACAGCTATCAGGACAGTCCCAATACCTGACCAAATGGCATAAGCAATGCCTACGGACATGTATTTGAGGGATAATGATAAGAAGTAGAAAGCGATGAGATATCCTGCCCCTACAATGATGGAAGGCACTGGCCTGGTAAAGCCTTCTGATGATTTAAGAGCTGTAGTCGCAATGACTTCCGCAATGATGGCTACGATTAACAATATCCATTTCATAGGTCAAGTGAGTGTTTATTGATGGAATATAAGCTGATTTGATGTCTAAGCAGCAAGAATTAAATACTAAAAATGCTTACCATATTAGTAAAGTTCCAGTGGTGCTATAGTCCTGACATGGGATGAAAATAGTCGCAAGCTCCCAACCCAGGATCGGCGCGTGCATTGGTGTTTCACCAACTATGGCCTTGTCGTGGGGAAGCTCGACACACCACCACATTGCCAGGAGAGTCTTTGGGGGTGGAATATTTAGAAACAAAAAAAGCACTCCTTTAAGAAGTGCTTTATGTGATAGTTTGTTCACTCTGTTCGGTTATTCAAAGGGTACTTCAAAAGTTCCTGTGAGATTACCTTCTGCAGTGACCAAATTCATAACAAGCGTATAGCTTGTGTTCCCAATGGTTAACGCAACACTTCCAGAAGTAAAAGGCTGACCCCCATTTGGATCATTATCTATGCTTATTCCACTCGCATCAGTTATTATGTAGTAGTCAGTTTCCCCGATGGTATAAGTCTCACTTGTTATTGTGGTACTGGAACCAATTGTGACATCTAAATACACTTCAGGACTAGATTCATTTCCAATCAGGTTGAAAACAAGGGACCCGTCCAATGAAGTAAAATCAATGTATGAACCATAGTTCAAGTAATAGGTAGCTCCAGCGTATGTGATTTCAGTTCCTGTAGGGAATGATTCTCCTGTAACCGTCACAGTTTTGGTAATGGGGTCAGGATCTTTTGCTTCGCTATCGTACTCATCATCATAGGATACTGAAATGGTTACACCGTTTTCAATGTTGATGCTTCCATCATTGTTTGTTCCGGCCTCATTACTCAAAATGGTGCTTAGGGTCGCTGAAAACTTGCCCGTCTCAGTATCAGACTCTACCATGGTAATACTTTCAGACTCACCCAGGCTAGTGGTAACGGTAAGGTCAAAGTTGCCGCCATCTGCCAGGTCGGCATCCTCTAATGTTACAATGAAATCTTGTTCTGCTTCTATCGGATCGGTGAGGGTAAGGATTCCCGTAGTTCCACAAGAAATTGTAGTGTAATTCACTGTACAAACATTACCACCCGTGACAGGGTTTTCTTCCTCTAGAGAAAAATCTAATTCTGCTTTGGGAAAAGAGATGGTATTTCCATTGCTTAGGCCAATTTCTTTACCGAAAAGAGAAAGTGTTGCGTCAGATAAATCTAAATTTTCGGCAGCTGTCCAGGAAATTACCGTAGGATCACAAGTGGTAATTTGAATATCCAGGGCAAGATTCTCATCACATGTCTCAGTATCTAGCGCTTCTGAATCAGTCGCAATATCATTTTCATCTTTTTTAAGCGGCTGATCACAGTCTTCAGGAGTAATCTCAACTGATATAAGATTTATGGTATACAAACAGTGAAAAGGGGCACATCCTTGATCACTTATACAAAATGAACCAGACTTAAAAATTTTCGGGCTGGTTATCCAACCATCACTATTTTTGGATATTGGATGGCTTTGACCAGCAGATAGACTAATTTTTTGCTCTTTTCTAAAAGGCTCACTGTCTGCCTGCTCTATTTGCTTGTAAATGGAATCATATGTAATAGTGATGGTAACATTATTACGTAATATATATTGATCAGTAGTGAAGTAATAATTGTAGTATTTTTCATTTTGTCCACATATTCCATCTCTCGCTTGTCTTACCACTTTTAAAGTTTCATTACCACAATCAGAAACTGAGACGTCTTCTTCTGGTGTAACGCAACTTGACCAAATGAATGTTGAACAAATGAAACAAATAAAAATTAGGAGTTGATTTTTTTTCATAAATAAAAAAATAAATAAGTGTTATTAGGTGCGCAAAAATATACGTCGTAGCATATTTGCTCTCATGTATTCACTTAAATAATCAACTAATTTTACCAATCAGATTTTGGACCTGTTAAGTTGGTCAACATCACCCCCCGAGGTCTGTTCACGCAGACCATCTTTATGCTCAATGCTAGTGACTATTGGTCCTTTAAACAAAGCGTAACAAACACTTGTAAGTAATATCATGAAGTAGCCTGCGATGGTGTTTCATCAACGTAAATTGAGCTCGATGATACTGGCGTAACAAACAACTACGGGCTGGTCTTAGGGAAGCTCGACACCTTCCGGTTACTAACACCCCTGCCTCTAGTAAGACAGGCTTCGAGATGCTGAGGATGACATGTGGTTGTCTGTTTTGTGTATGATGATTCGTGCATACACTACCAGAATCTGTGACTCACCGTCCCCTAACTCAGTCATTTATACCCTTGATTTGAACCACTAAATCTGCGGCATCTCCCCTCTCCCTGCATACTCAGCAACTTTGTTGATTCTCTTTACCCTGGTTTCATCCTGTTTGGCGAACAGGATCCAGGTAAGGATCTGCTTCTTTTTGCTATCGCTCAGGCTCTCATAAAAGGCTTTGGCACCCGGAGTATTCACGAGGGCATCCTCAAGATCCTCCGGCACGATCAGGTCATCTACACTTTCCAGCATGGTCCATGATCCATTTTCCCTGGCAACCTCAATACACTTGAGACCTTCTGCAGTCATCAGGCCCTCAGCGATCAGGCGCTCTACCTTTTCCTTGTTGATCTTGGACCAGGTGCTTTTGGGCTTTCGTCGGCAGTAGTACTGGATGAAAAATTCCTCGTTCCAAGTCCTCTTTGTACTATCGATCCACCCAAAACACAGTGCTTCATCCACAGCTTCGTCCCAGGTGATGTTGGGCGCCCCAAAAGATGCCTTTCTACACATCAACCAGATGGATTGGCGAGACTGGTGGTTTTTCTCCAGCCACTTTCTCCAGGCTTTTCTGTTTTTAGGGCAAAAAGTTTCCTGATCCTTCATTTTTGGTTGAAATATTGAGTTTCATCGAACTAAAGCATATTCAATTGGATCCCAAAGCCTACTGTAGCAATGATTGAGCATAAAGGTGAAAAGATCCTCGTATCCCTTCTTCCAAAACTTGTCTGTTTGATCTTTTTAAAAAAGCCTACATACTTAAAGTCACCAATTGCCCTCAACAAAAAAATGGAAGGGATAATCCAGCCTCCATATTTTATGGCCCAGACAGGCGGTATCAATTCGGTAAATCCCGATTGTAAAAAATAGAAGGACCCAAAGATAATTAACCCCAATCCGACAATGGCAGAATCAAATTTTCCCGGGTTCAGAATTCTTTGACCCTGCTCGTTAGTAGGTAGTGCTTGTTCAAATCCATACTTTCCGCCAAAGGCCCAAAGGAAGTGAATCATGCCTAAAATAAAGAAAATTACACTTAAGAGTAACGACCAAATCATTATACATTCATCTTTTCAGGTAATAGTCCCCTTGTCTCCTCATCGATGAGCGCTCTCAATGCAGCCATCGTTTCATCGAAACCAGTATACTGCTTACCATACTCCAGGTTGAAGGCATAGTCGAAACCGTCAGGGTTCTTGCCCTGATTGTGCTGGATCAGGGTTTCCAGCTTATCGAGTGCCTTGGCGAGCCTGGCCTCCTCAGAGGTGGCTGATTCATAGTCTTCCCATAGATCCATGATCTCTTTCTGCAAAATTTTAGGTAATGGACTGATCACCTCCATGAGGTCAGAGCGTTCATCCGCGGTCTTCGAAGGCTTTCCTTCCTGTTCAGGTGCCGAAATATCTCCATTCAGTGCTTCACCCAGGTCGTGAATGAGGCACATCTTCAGCAGTTTACTGAAATCCAGGTGTGGGTAATGTTGTCCATGAAAGAGCATCGCCATCAGGCACAGCCGCCAGGTGTGCTCGGCTACACTCTCCTGCTTGCCAGAGGAGGTATATCCCGACCGGAGGGTGTCCTTTAACTTCTCAGCATTTTGGAGGAAGGTGAGTAATTGTTGGAGGTCTGTGGTTTTCACTGTCATCTTTAACACTTAAAAGGTTGTTCAGGATCAGTATAATAGGGCTTTACGAAACCGAAATTGATTCAGTTTCGTATGAAGCTAACTAATCAATACAATTCATAAGATCCCTTTTCTGGATTGTACCATCTCAACTCAAAAAAACGGACTATTATGGAAAAAATACTATCCAAAGATCTGGAAAACCTCAAACCATTGCTTACTGAGACCCTTGAAAAGGGATTGGACTATCTCCATGACATTGATATCCTCCCCACTTCAGTCAAGGTTGAAACAACTGATGAGTCATCGCTGCCTCAATCTCCTCGTGGAGGACTGGCAGCTTTAGCCGAATTCAGCCAGCGTTTTCAACATTTAATGGTAGCCTCCACAGGACCCCGATACTGGGGATTCGTAACCGGTGGCTCTACCCCTGCAGCACTGGCAGGCGACATGTTGGCCTCCATTTTCGACCAGAATACCCAAACAAAGCATGGTCACGGTGACGTATCTGCCCTGGTTGAATTAGAAACCATTAATCTCTTGCTCGATCTCTTTGAACTGCCACAGGACTTCATTGGTGGCTTTGTGACGGGTGCTACCATGAGCAACTTCAGCAGCCTGGCTGTTGCGCGACAATGGCTCGGTAAACAACTTGGATATGATGTGGCACGCACAGGAATACAAGACAAGTTCGACGTCCTGTCCGCAACACCCCACTCCTCTGCCATAAAATCCCTCTCTATGCTTGGGTTTGGAAGTGCCAACATCAAGACCGTGAAAACCATGTCCGGTACAAGGGAGTCCATTGATGTGAAAGACCTGGAGAAACAAATTGAATCCCTCAACGGATCTCCTTTCATTTTGATTTCCAGCGGAGGTACAGTCAACACAGTGGACTTTGATGACCTGAAGTCCATAGCCAGGCTCAGGGAAAAACATAATTTCTGGTGGCATATCGACGCGGCATTTGGAGGCTTTGCCGTCCTATCGCCCGAACACAAACACCTTCTCGAGGGATGGGAACATGCGGACAGCATTACCATTGATGGCCACAAATGGCTCAATGTGCCGTATGAAAGTGCTTTCTTCTTCATGAAGGAAAAACATAAGCAACTTCAGATCGAGACCTTTCAAAACTCAAATGCTCCTTACCTGGGTGATGCAGCCGAAGAATTTAATTACCTGAACTTACTTCCGGAAAACTCCCGTCGGTTTAAAGCACTGGCTGCCTGGTTTACCCTGAAAGCCTATAGCAGGGAGGGATATCAGGAAATTGTCGCCAGGAACATTCATCAGGCCAAACAATTGGGTGATTTCATCACCACCAGCGCTCAGCTAGAACTGTTGGCTCCTGTAAGACTCAATACTGTCTGCTTTACCCTCAAAGGAGGAGATCAGAAAAAAGTATCTGACTTCCTAAATCTTATCAATGATACAGGCAAGGTATTTATGACTCCCACTTTCTTTGATGGTAAGCACGGAATCCGGGCCGCACTGGTAAATTGGAGGACACAGAATAAGGATATTGAGATTGTCAAAAAAGTGCTTGAAGAATCCCTGGACAAGGTTTTAAAGTTGTCGTTTTGATTCTATTTTAAGGATATGGCTACAAGCAATTTTGCCACATCGTTAAAAACTAAAAATTGAAATTGCTATGGTTAGCGTAGACTTAAAAAAACTGGAATTGAATGAATTCGTTGCAAAAAATGACGCAAGGCAACATTGCAAAGCAACTTTTCCGCTTATTGGTGCTCATGGGTCGAAAGATCTGGCTACTGTATATTTTGAAATTGAGCCAGGTGACTCCCTGGGTAGACACACCGATTCTGCAGAGGAAGTCTTAATTATTCTCAGTGGTACAGCCAAAGTAGAGGTAGGTGATGAAACATCGTCAGCAGTAGAGGGTGGAATGGTGTTGGTTCCTATAATGGTACCGCACAACCTTACCAACACCGGAAAAGAAAAATTGAAGGTGCTTGGAGTTTTCGGAGGTGCCAACAACATTGTGGCAACGTTTGACAATATCGTATTGCCGATTGAAACCAATGTGGTAGATACAGCATTAATTGGTTAAATTGAAGTATAACAAAGAATAATGAACATCGCTGTAGAGGAGTATGAACCTGACTATAGGCTGAAAGATCTTGTACACTCATACTGGGCAGGAGATTTCAACGTGTCCAGACAATCTGGCTATACACAACAGGTGCTTCCAAATGGATGTATCGAAGTAATCATTCATCTATCCGATGCACATTGTTCTTTGTTTTCCTCCGCAAACGGATGGGGCAGCTCACCAGATTTCACCCTCATCGGAATGTATAGTCAACCTTATGAAGTCCGCTTTGAGTCTAAAGTAAACGTGTTTGGCATCAGGTTGTATCCGGATGGTGTGCGGCAAATATTTGGTGTGCCCCCGGTTGAGTTACTGGCTGCATTCGAAGATGGTGTGCATGTTGGTGGCCAATCCTTTTATGCATTTTGTAACCGGATCAAAGAAATAAACAATATTGCAGCCCAGCTTCAACTTTCTAACGCTTTTCTACTGTCGAAGATCGATGAGACCAACAAGAAATACGACTATACACATCTTGCCCTTCGCCTCATCAGGGAGAGCCATGGAGCCGTCGACTTCACCACTTTATTGGAACTTATTCCGATTAGCTCCCGCCAATTACAACGTGAACTAAAAAAAGCATATGGGATCACACTAAGTGACTATATGAGACTTTCACGGATGAATGCCATTCAACGCTACATGCTGTCCGGAAGTAAAAACCTCACCCAGCTTACCTATAAACTGCAGTTTTCAGACCAGTCACACTTCACCCGTGAGTTTAAAAAGTATGCGGGTATCACACCAGGCAAGTTTGTCAAAAACCAGGAGGAGTATATCCTGAACCCTGTTTAGCAAACACACCTCATAAAAGCCTCACGCCTTTTTCTTCCAGATAGTGGCCAAAAAGCCTGTAAAGAAGATGATCAGTGTGCCGATCACAATGGTGAAATACGTATGGAACGGGCTGGCATAGCTCAGCAGCGGCTCTTCGGTGAATACCATGGGTGAAAGACTCAGGTAAAGGATCGCAATCAGTCCGAGAATCACACCTACGATGGTGCCTTTGATGTTTACCACTTTCATGAAAGCACCCAGCAGGAACAATCCAAGCATACCACCACTGAATACAGAAGCCAGCTTCCACCAGGCATCCAGGGCACTCTGCACGTTGATCATGGCCACACCGATGATGATCCCGATGATACTGAAAGTCAAAGAAGAGATGTAAAGCACACGCATAGCGTCTTTATCGGTTACTTCTTTCTTGGCATATCGTTTATAATAATCGGTGAGGATCACCGTAGACCCGCTGTTGATGCTGGTAGATACCGTACTCATACCGGCGGCAAAAATCGAGGCTATCAGCAAACCAGTAAACCCGGCCGGCAGGTTGTTGACAATAAAAAATGGAAACACCCGATCGCTCATATCAGCAGCCTGCAGATCATCAGGCAGCAAGCCCGGCTGCGCAGAATAGTAGGAATAAAGCGCTGTACCGATCATGAAAAAGATCATCGAAACCGGGATATACAGCATTCCTCCAAAGAAGGCAGACTTCTTGGCTTCCGCTTCAGATTTGGAGGCCATGTAGCGCTGTACATAGTTTTGATCGATCCCGTAGTTCTGCAGATTGATGAAGATCCCGTAGATCAGCACCACCCAGATCGTCGACTCCTTGAGACTCAGACTCAGACTTCCCAGGCTAAACTTATCGTTGGCACTGGCTATCTCAAACACTTGTCCAGGACCCTCCGGCATGGAGAACATGATGTAGACCAGGCAAAACAATGCCCCAAAGATCATGATGATTCCCTGGATGGCATCCGTCCAGACCACTGCCTGGATACCTCCCAATAAGGAATAAATCATCACCGCGAGCCCGGTCACCACAATAATGATCACGATATTCCAACCGAACATGGCATTGACCGGTAGCGCCAGTAGATACAGGATGGTACCCATACGCATGATCTGAGTGAGCAGGTAACACGCCGAAGCATAGATTCGTGCCCATGGGCCGAAACGGGTCTCCAGATATGAATAAGCAGACGGGCTGTTGGCTTTTCGGTAAAGCGGTACAAATACCTTTACCGCCAGGATGGAAGCAAAAGGGATGGAAAGACTAAATATAAAAGCATTCCAGTTCGTCAGGTAAGCATTGCCGGGTAAAGCCAGGAAGCTGATGCTACTCACAAAAGTGGCGAAGATAGACATCGTGACCACCCAGCCCGGTATCGCACTGTTTCCCAGGGTAAAGGCCGAAGACGACTTGTTTTTACGATAAAACGAGCTACCAAAAGCGGTAACGCCTACCATGTAGGCAAAGAATACAATCAGATCTAGAACTTTCACTTAAAAGGTATTTTGGGGTTAATGTTGGTTATTTAAATAACTGATTTTACTCCGAAGTCTTTCATTACCTTCTGGAACATTCGAAGCAAATCGTTGTGGCGATTTTGCTCCTGAACACTCATTTTACTCATTGGGATACGGGTATTAGTACACAGATCAAATCCACGCTTTTCCAGAAAGAGTTTGGCAGACCAGGGATAGAAATCATGGGTGATCTTATCCATCACGGCCAGATTGGTATGCAAAGATTCAAGTTCTTCATTTTTCCCTTCCCTGTACAATTTCATGTAATGCCCATAAAGCTCCGGATAGAAGTTCCCTGAAATCGGAGAAATACCCTTTGCGCCTGCTCTTAATGAATCAAGGGCCGTGACCGTATCTGCATTATACAGATGGAAACTGGTGCCTTTCACATTGGCCACTTTCTGTTCGATCAGCGAAGCATTGCAAGTAGTATCCTTATGATACCAAAACCTACCTGTACTTCCCAACCATGTCATCATATCAGGGCTGATCACCCGTTTATAGGGCACAGGGCATTCATACAAACCAAGAGGGATGTCTCCGGTTGCATCCATGATCTCTTCCAGTTGTTTCTTTAAAAAATCATCACTCTCCCCTGGCTCAGCGAGTACACTTGATATCAGGATCACAGCGTCTGCGCCAAGGTCGTAGATCTGCTTAATGAATTCTACGTTTTTGTCGCTTTCTCTGTAAAACGAACCCGTAGCTACCACTGGCACTTTGTCTTTACAATGATCCACTACAGTTTTTGTCAATTGCAACCGTTCAGCATTGGTCAGCTGGAACATCTCGCTCGAAAGACAGTTGGCAAACATCCCGTTGGCGCCGGAATCCAGATACATATCTGTGATCTTTTTGACCCCATCAAGATCCAAAGTGTTGTCAGGATTGAATGAGGTAAGCATTACCGGCCATAGCCCTTCAGGTAAATTTTTCATTAACAAATGGGTTAAGAATTAAGTGTTAAAATGACGTCTATTACTAGGATACTACCTTTTTGGGGAAACAGGCTACCAGCTATTTTGAATATCATAGCCAAAATTTATCTTGTCAACTCCCTCAAAATCATAGCTTTTCCAATGTGGGCACCAAATTATCAAAATTATATTAGTATGAAAGGCCTCAACACAGGTATATATATTGATTACATTAATCGGATAACATCCCCTGATCACCCATGAGTCTGATGAAAGGAGAACTGAAGCAAAAACTGAAACAACAAAAAACAGTGTACGGTACCTGTATTACAGCCAATCCTCCACGATGGCCAAAGCTGGTTGCCGAAGCAAATCTCGATTTCGTTTTCCTCGATACCGAGCACATCGCGCTGGGTAGGTCTGAGCTCTCGCAGATGTGTAATACTTACCAGGCGCTGGGCCTAACCCCAATTGTCCGAATACCCAAACCTGACCCCTTTCTGGCCAGCATGGCCATCGATGCCGGGGCCGTTGGCGTGATCGCCCCATACCTGGAGCAGGAAAAGGATATCAAAGACCTCGTTGGAGCTACCAAATTTCGTCCACTAAAAGGTGAGAAGCTGGAGGAATTCCTATCCGGAAAGAAACAGCCGGATGAAAAGCTCCAGAAATATTTTGACCGTTATAATGAAGGTTTGCTCTGCATTGTAAACATTGAAAGCATCCCTGCAGTGGAGAAGCTGGATACGCTGCTCGCCATACCCGGAGTGGATGCCGTTTTCATCGGACCACACGACCTTTCCATCAACATGGGAATCCCGGAGCAGTACGATCACCCGGACTTCATCAAGATGGTCAAGCTGATCATTGAAAAAGCCCGGAAACATACCCTTGGAGTAGGCATTCACTTCTCTATTGAGCCGGAGCGGCAATTATACTGGATCAAAGAGGGTGTGAATATAGTGGTGCACAGCAGTGATATGGCACTCTTTAGTCAAAGACTTAAAGCCGACATGGCGTTACTCAAATCCATAGACAGCAACCAAAAACCCGAAGATGACACCTCATCATCAGTCACTATTTAATAATTAAACCAATGCTTAAAAAACTCTTTATTCTGACCATATGCTACCTCTGTCTGTTGGCTGCTCCCACTGCACAAAAAGATGGTGAGCTTACTTTCCAGCAGGATGTTGCGCTAGTTCACACCAGCAAGCAGGCTCTTCCTGAAGGGGCAGTCAGTGAAATCGCAATTGTGGATGGGAAACCTGTCATTTCTCTTTCGGGAAAGCTGATGCAGTACAATGGCAGCAGCTGGGAAAGCTATTCCGGTAGCCTGGAAATCCCAAAAGGTAAAACCTTCACACCACCGGCAACTGGTGGTGCATTACTCTCCCAAATCGAATATCAGGGAGCCATCTATTTAGGATGCGAAAATGGCCTCTACAAGACGGATAGTAAAGGAAAGAAGTTTGAGGCTTTGTACCCCGCTGATGAGAACTATAGCTGGAGTCCCCGCGGCGTCAGTGCATTGGTTGTGGATACAAAGGGCCGTCTTTGGGTGGGTATGAAAGAGGGACTTGCCCGATTTGATGGTTCGGCATGGAAGCTTTTCACCGGTACAGAAGGACTGCCCTACAACAACTTCACCTGTGCCACAGCAGGGCCGGATGGCGAGGTGTGGTTTGGCACAAAAAGAGGAGCAATCCGCGCAGAAGACGATTACTTCTACTATCGGGCTACCCGACGATGGTTGCCAAATGACTATGTAAATGACATCGCTATAGATGAAGAAGGAACAGCCTGGATCGCTACCGCAAATGGTGTGAGTCAGATCTCTTCACAGGAGATGACTTACGAACAAAAAGCCGATCACTTTATCAGGCAGGTAGAGGAGCGCCACAACCGGATGGGTTTTGTATGTCAAAGTGATCTCCCGGTGGAATTTGATGTGAGCTCATCCCGGACTGACATTTCTGACAATGATGGACTGTATACCTCCTGGTATGGGGCGGCCATGGCTTTTAAGTATGCTGCCACCGGGGATCCCAAAGCCAGGGAGCTGGCTGTCAGAAGCTTTTATGCTTGCAAATGGCTGGTTGATATTACCCATGAGTCAGGCTTTCCTGCCCGGGTCATCATCCCTGTGGACTGGAGAGATCCGGTAAACGAGCAGTATAGCCCGGAATATAATCTGGCCAAACAAAAAAGAGATCCCTTCTGGAAAGACATTCACCCACGCTTCCCGTTGAGCAAGGATGGCAAGTACAGATGGAAATGCGATACAAGTTCCGATGAGCTATCCGGACACTACTTCTTTTATGCCATATTCTATGACCTGGTAGCAGAGACCGAGCAGGAAAAAGCCGATGCTCGCCAGGTGGTGGCAGACATCACAGATCACCTGATCCGACATGGCTTCAAACTGGTGGACCATGATGGGAAACCCACCCGCTGGGCCAACTTCAACCCTGAATACTTCAATTCTGTATGGGGATGGGAACAAAGAGGATTGAATTCTTTGGTGATGCTTTCTTTTCTCAATGTGGCCTCACACATGACAGGTGACGCCAAATATGATGAGGTGGCCCAGATGCTTCGCGACGAGCATGACTATCACATCAATTCTATGCATGCAAAAGAATTTTACCCCCCGGAAAATGCTGTGCCGTGGGACAACAACATCGGTCTGATGAGTTTGTATGGGCTGATGAACTATGAAAAGAACCCGGAACTGCTCATCATGTATCGTAATGCGCTGGAAAATGCCTGGTTACATATCAGCAAGCAGAAAAATGCTTTTTGGGACGGTATGTATGGAGCCCTGGCTAATAGTTTTTCTGATAGAATCGAAAACGGGTATTTTGAAGGAAAAGATCTTTTCCCCGAAAATCCGCTTTTTGCTGGTGCCGCATTGAAGAAGTTCGAAAAGAGCAACCTGGATCCCCAATATATGGTGGAGACGCTACAGCGTACTCCCCTGGACCTGATTGGTTACCCAATGGACAATACCCACAGGCTGGATGTGCAACAGGACCCTACCCCAGGTCAGGATGAAGGCATGGGTTGGCGAGCCACGGATCAGCATGCGCTGCCGGTAGATGAGCGCGGACACGTTCGTCTTGACAGGGATGCTTTTGCCATCAAATACACCGAGGTACATGGTGGTCATTCGGAAAATGAAGGCACTTTTTACCTGCTGCCCTACTACCTGGCCAGGTATCACAATTTGATTGAATACTAAACACAACTAGATAACCCAAAACAGATGAAAAACAAACTCTTGATTATGTTGCTAATGGTCACCCTTCCGATGTTGACCTATGCCGAAAAGGACAAATGGAAATCGCTTTTTAACGGTAAAAACCTGAAGGGATGGACAGTCCGTGGCAAAGCAGAATGGAAGGTAGAGGATGGTGTGATGATCGGGCAAGGTGCCAACGGACACATCTATGCCTCACCGGAGCTGATGGACCTGGAGGTGAAGGGCACTTTTCGGCTGAGCGATCAGGGCGGTGGTGGAAACAGTGGCATGTATTTCAGGAGCAACCCTCCTGCTGACAATCCCGATGGCTACCCACGTGGATATGAAGCTCAGATCTGCCACAACCAGGAAGCACATACCGGATGGCTTTGGAAACCCGGGAAGCCAACAGGTAAAGCCACCAAACTCATCACGAAAGATGATGAATGGTTTACCATGCGCGTGCGTGCTGTGGGGAGTGAGATCAAAATATGGGTCAATGATGAGCTGGTGATGGAATACACCGATGATGAATATACCAAAGGCTACTTTTCACTACAGTGCCACAACCCGGGCATGATGATCGAGGCTAAAGACCTTTATTACAAAGACCTGAGCAAATAAGCAGAATGAAGATAAGATTCATTTTTCCACTCATTGCTATCGGAGTGTTAACAGCCTGTAGCAAAAAACAAGCTCAGGAGCAACAGTCCAATGACTCAGGAGTCATCCAGCATGTGGTGATCTCCTACGAAGAGGGTATGTTCAGTGGTTGGCCAGCTAACTTCGGGGCCTGGAGTTGGGGCAATGAGATCCTGGTGGGATTCGACAAGGGCTATCATAAAAACCTGGGCCCCACCATGCATAATATCGACCGGGATAAGGAAGAAGTGACATTACTTGCCAGAAGTCTGGATGGAGGTATGACCTGGACTATAGAAGATCCGTCTCCGGAAGGAAGGCTGGTTGCTCGTGGCTCATCCCTTCACGGAGTTGAACCACAGTATGATCATCGGGTTGAGCCGGTTGACCTGAAAGAACCCATCAACTTCATGCATCCTGATTTTGCGATGACCTTGAGATTTTTGAATTACAACACAGGTCCGTCGTTGCTTTATTATTCTTACGACCGGGGCCATTCCTGGAAAGGCCCTTTCAACCTGGAAGTTTCCGGTCAGACCAACATCCTGGCGCGAACCGATTACATCGTCCTGGATGAGAATCGATGCATGATCTTTCAGACGATGTCTAAAAAAGATAACCACGAGGGACGGCCTTTCTGTGCGATTACTGAAGACGGTGGACTCACCTGGGAACTGGTAGGAATGATCGGTCGCGAACCGGAAGGTTTTGGCATTATGCCATCTACGGTTAAGCTCTCCGACACCGAATATCTTACTACGATCCGCCGACGTGAAGGAGATCGCCGGTGGATTGATTCCTGGAGATCGTTGGATGCTGGCAAAACCTGGACACTACTCCCTCCACCCATTGATAACCTGGGTGAAGGAAACCCTCCCAGCCTGATCCAGCTCAAGGATGGCCGGCTTTGCCTGACATATGGGGTGCGGGCAGAACCTTACCGGATCGCTGCCAAGATCAGTGAAGACAAAGGCAAGACCTGGTCGGATGAGATCGTGCTTCGCGATGACGGAGCCGGCAGAGACATTGGCTATGTCCGATCCCATCAAAGACCGGACGGCAAGGTGGTGACGATGTACTACTTTGAAGACAAGCTGAAACCGGAAAGGTATATCGCCGCCACGATCTGGCAGCCGTAGGATTTAGGCGCAGAGTACCCGCTAGGCTAATGTTGTGCATTCCACCTGGACATCAACATAAAGCAATTGTGCCAATGTTGGTGTTTTCACCAACATGTAATGGTCCTTTCTTCGTTTACCTATCGTTGGTGAAAACACCAACGATGGCTTTGAGGCGTTTTCACCAGCATGTCCGGGACTTAACCAATCACGGGTGATACACCAACGATGGATTCAAGACGTAAGAAGAAATGAACCCGTGTAATCCCCCTTGCCCCCTTTATGCAAGGCCTTTGCGCTGATTTTGGGTGTCAGTAAAGGGGGATTCCAATAAGATGACTGTCAATCAATTAAAGGATTACATAAACCCATGACAATAGAATGTAGGATTAACGATTAAGATGACAACCTAAAGCAGGACCAGACCCTAGCCTGTCTACTTATCCCAGGATTATAGTAATGCTGGTAAAGTACAATTAGGATTATGGTTTATCATTGTAAACCATATTTAGAATTAATTAATAACCTGTCAACTTATTTTAGGACGGGACAAACTTATTTTAGGACACCTCATACTCCATTGGGGAAAGTCCATACTTGACCGGGGAAAGTACATATCTGACCGGGGAAAGTTCATACCTGACTGGGGAAAGTCCATACTTGATCGGGGAAAATGCATACTCGACCGGGGAAGGTCCATACTCAGCAGGGGAATGTCGATACTCAGCGAGGGAAAATGCTTACTTGAGAAGGGGAAGTCCATACTCAGCAGGTACTATTGAATAGTTCAGTGGGGAAAATCCATTTTTTGTTCCCATATCGGTGGTTTACTAAATATGGTCGGTACTCGTTCAATCGTTGGTGAAAACACCAACGATGGCTTCTTAGGCGTAAAAAGATGGATTAAACTACCTATTCTGACAAACTCATCCAGGTCAGCTGGTCCCAGTTTGATCTCACAAAATCCTGGGGTGCTCCAGGTGTAGACCTACCATTCTCAATGATTGATGTGATTTTCTGTATGAGGGACCCGACAATCTCCGGATGCTCAAAATATAAATTGGTAGTTTCTCCGGGATCATTTTCCAGATCATACAATTCGTATGGAGCCTCCCCATCTTTTGGCTTGTAAAGGGTGGGTTTGAGTGAGCCGCCGGAGCCTCTCAACATATTGAGTTTCCATTTTCCTTCCCGAATCGCAAAATGTCCGGTTACAGAATGATGAATAACTGGTCCTCTTTCTTGCTCTATGTTTTCCTCACCATTCAGATAAGGCAACAGACTATAGCTGTCTTCCGCAGCATTATCTGGTAATGTGACACCAATAATGTCCGCAATGGTAGCGAGGTAGTCAGTTTGGCAAACCGGTACATCCACCGTACTACCCGCCTCGACCACGTCTGGCCAGCGCATCAGGAAAGGTACCCGATGACCGCCTTCATAGATATCTCGCTTTCCTCCCCTGAAATGCAAACTACTGTAGTGATTATAGGTGTCACGCTGATACTCATAATTTGTTTCTGCTCCATTATCAGAGCTGAATATGACCAGTGTATTATTCTCAATCCCATTGGCCTTCAATGCATCCAGGACCTGCCCTACCCGGTAGTCTGTCTCTTCCATAAAATCACCATAATTTCCACAATCACTTCGACCCCGGAAATCAGGATGGGTACAGTGCGGTAAATGAGGGCTCGTCAAAGGGAGATAGAGGAAGAAAGGTCTTTTATCCCTGGCTGTCTTATCAATAAATTCAACTGCTTTAGCTGCAAAAGTCTCCAGTACTAGTTCATCATTGAATGAAGGGGCTACTTCCACCCATCCTCCCCCTTCCCCGGGTTCATTTTGATAGGGTGGAGTCATTCGATAGGCTTTGGGGGTTATGACATCCCCATAAGAGCGGTCACTCGGATCTGGTTTTTTCTTTGTCCACAGAACTGGTGGATCCAGTACCCGGTCATTTTCCAGATATGTGAGTATCCCGTAATTCATGGAGGCAGGAATACCATAGAAGTATTCAAACCCATGCTCCACAGGACCTTCTGTAAATGGCTGTGACCAATCCCGGCCTACACCACGCTCACCAGGGAACTCCATTTGTAGGTGCCATTTTCCTATCATAGCTGTATTGTATCCATTTTCCCTGAGCAAAGACGCAATCGTCATCCTGTCTTTTTCAATCAGACAAGGGCCATCCGCTTCAAGTACGCCTTTTTTCAGGGATGTCCGCCAGCTATATCTACCGGTCAGCAGGGAATACCTGGATGGAGTACATACAGCATCACTGCTATGACCGTCCGTAAAGACCACCCCTTCACGGGCTATTCTATCAATATTAGGGGTCCGGAATTTTGCATCAGGATTGAGGTAACTCACATCCCCATAGCCCTGGTCATCCGTGTAGATAATGATGATATTGGGTTTTACATCCTTTTCAACATCAGGGCTGCAGGACATGAATAAAAGAAGGATCGAAAAAGTTTGTAACCTCATATTGAGGTGATATTAATTATTGTGAGTTGCCGATACAAATCAATTGCTTACTGGTCTTATGATACAGCTTACCATCAGAAAAGGATGGAGAGCTCAGCGTCCATGTCTTTCCAAGTGGGCCGAGATCGCTGACACCAATCAGGCTATGCTCATCAAATATCTCCTTGGAAGTATCAAAACAATAAACTATTCCAGACATGGTAGTGTAAAACAGCTTGTTGTTGACAAGAATCGGGTTAGGATTGAAATTCCACACCCATCCATCTCTTTTGGATCGTTGATCCTGGGCAATATCCAACTCGCGAATGTTTTTGGTTTCGGTTTTCAGATCCTGATGCCAGATCATCTCTTTCTTACCACCCTGGACTTCATACTGGACCGGAACTTCCAGGTATTCTACCAGTCCAGTATTGAGGTTGAGTCTCCCGTAAGCATACTCCGGTTCGTTATATATACGTCGATTGTCTTTCTTGAAACACATGAAATAGCAGTGATCACCCACAATGATATTGGAATACCAGGCAGGAAATACCACAGATGAATCCCTGAGATTAAGACTTTCTTTCGTTTGATAGGCTCCTGTCACCGCATCAAATTGCGTCAACTTTACATTGGCTGTTAGAGAGAGTTTTTCCAGGAGCTTTCCGGTTTTGGCATCGAGCTTATGGACCACATTTTCCTGCTCAGTAAACCACAAGGCAATATCCTGCGTCCAGGCGGAGTGGTACAGCGCCATCCCCTCATCTGACTCATATCTCCAGATCGAACTACCTGTATTCAGATCGATTAATGAGTACCCTTTGGGTGACTCTGGAACATCGTGATGGGCACCTCTGGCAATCAGCATGGCTGGAGTGCCATCCGCAGTCTTGTTAAAGCCGGGAGTATCATAATGCGTCAAAGCATCTTCCGAGATCCAGACTACCTCTCCAGTCTTCTTATTGAGACCATAGACATAATTCCAGCCATACACCCGTTTTCCATCTTTTTCCCAATAAGTCTCCATATTGAGAATCAAGTTTTCATGAAGAATAGGCTCAAACTGCTTGTTAAATGGGAAATGAACACCCTCAAGCTCTTCCACAGGATTCCAGGCTCTTTCCCATATCAGGTTACCTTCCATATCAAAGCACACCAGTTTCCCACTCGAATTGAAAAACCACACGTAGGCACCATCCGTAACGGGACCTGGTGTGGTGGAATCGCTAAACCCATAGAAGTACGGGCTTTTAGTTGTTCCCAATAAAGGTTTTTGCCATAAGATCTTTCGTTGATTGGCATCAATACAAATGGCCTGTATGGTATTGGTGAAAAGTCCTTCTTTCATGGGCACCTCATATAGAGGATCCATTACCGTCAGAAATATCTTGTCTCCCCAAACGGTGATCCCACCCTGTCCAACCTCAGGCAGGTCCATCGTCCATAAAACGTTCTCGCCTGTTCTCACACTAAAATCGACCGGGACATCCTGATCGGTTTCCACTTTCCAGGTACCATAAGGTCCGGAAGGTTGTGACCAGTGAATAGCCTTTGAGTCGTCATTCTGACTACAGCCAAAAGCGACGAAACAAATGAGCAGAAAGGGTAAGGTAGATTTGCGCATTACTTAAAAGGGACTCAAAAATTTTGAATAAAATTACCCGTAATGATATCAATCTTTTAGCAGATCGAAGCGCAAAGGTTTTTCTTAGGAGTTCTTTTACTTACCTGGGAGATAACCAAACCCTTGATCGGGGTTTTAGATTAATCAACCCTTTATTATTCACTGGACTTTCGCTGAAAAAGCCGGTATCAGCGTAATCCACTCCGGATACCCTGACTTCAACAGGCTCCTTGTTGTAATTGTGGATGATCAGTTCTCCGTTACTGAGTGGTTGCATTGTAACCCTGCTTGTGGCTTTCATTTCAACCTTCAGGTCTTCATTAAAGACTTGCCTGATCTTATTGGTCCATTCATTGGGCAGCTCCAGGATCCCAAGAGGTCTCGGACTCAATAACAGCTCACCTACTGCATCGAAATCTGCCTGTGAATAGGTGTGCACATTGAGTACATATATGTTGGCTCTTCCAGTTAGATATGGAATTTCATCTTTATTTTTTACCGCGATAAGTAAAGCTTCTGCGTCAGATACAGAAAGCTTCGCTTCCATTTCCAATGGAAGATTGGGTTCATTCATAGTACCATCCACCAGGACTTGAGTTGCGGTAAAGGGATCAACACCAGGTTTTTTCACGCCTGCCAACAAGGATAATTCCCCATTATCATCCACTTGCGACAAAAAACCTGCAGTCATAATCACCTTTGTGCCGGTATCTATTGATTTCTTCACTTTTTCTACAATATAATGATCTTTTGCAGCCTGGGTAGGAAGGAAAATTGTTTTGGCATTTTCAGGGTAGCTACTGACGGGGACTATAGGAATGCCCAGCATCCCTATGAAGTCCATAACATATAAATCGCCGCCAGCATCGCTGTGTGGAGGTTTATAAGCTGGTATACCTGATACTGCATTCGATTTTACAGCTTTAGCCAGCCTAACCAGTTTCTCGAGATCCATCCTTAAATGATGATGGCCCGGATGTCCATTCACAAAACTGTCGTAGTTAAACATGACCAGTTCGGTGGCTCCTGCAAGGACAGACTGATAAGCCTGCTCGATAAAATCCAATGCATCACAATCCCCATGATCGAACCACGCTCCTCCGATCTTGTCTCCGGAGAGCGTGCTGATCCAGCGATAGTTCACAAAGCCCTCATAAGGTTGCACAAATCCAAAGCGTTGGGTGTACTGTCCCCTGGTTTCCGTGCCCACCCAGACTTTATCAAACAACCTGGGTCCACTTTCTACATCATATCCAAACAAATGAAACCTGTCATACCATTGTGGATATTTGATGATCATCTCGATATCCGGATTTACCGATCTGGCAGGATCAATAAAGATTGAGGATGCAAGATCTGTCATCAACCCCCTTCTGTAAACAGACCATTCCTGATCTCCCTTTGCACTTTTTGACTCCAGGCTGGTGTCACTGGTGCATAAAAAATCATCCACAATAAACGTATCAAAGATCGGAGCCACATCCAGCATGACCTTCCTTAGGTCGTTTTGAGTTTTTTTGTTTTGCCAGTTAAACCAACCCAATGGACCCTCCTGCCTTACTCCGAACTCTCTGCCCGGGACAGTTGCAATACCTCCGACTACATCAAAACCTTGTTCTGTAAAGAAACCTGTCACCTCCGCTAACAACTCCGGATCAACCACCAGGCCACTGCGGTATACTTCCAGGTATACCTTGGTGATCCCATTGGCCATCATCATGGAAACAGCCTCTCTCCTGCCTGCTTCCTGAGCTAGCAATCGCTCTACCGTGTGTGCAGTCACGTACACACTCAACCTGAGATCTTGCTGATTGGCTTTTGCAAACTCAAAAATGCTATCGACTTTTGATTTGGGTTGCTGACAACCTAAAGCCATATAAACGAACAATAAGGTCAGAACAATAAGCTTTAGTATAGGGGTGATGACTTTGGGCATGGGTTGTTATTTGTTTATCCTAAAAATCCTGTGCGCGGTAAATGCCTGTCCATAAATATCAGTGGCTTTTACCTCCAGGAGATGCGTTCCGGGCTTCAAGCCTAATGGTAATCCAGCCTTCCAGAAATGCCTTGACTTACTGGGATAATCCATCTTCCACCCTAATGTCTCATCTAGTGATTCTCCTTTGAATTCAAGATCCAGTATCGGGCTTAGTTCATGCAGCTTCATATTGGCAGGATCCCTGGCTTCGGTTTGTTCCAAAGTCATCCAATCACTTTGGTCATCCACACGCATCGTGAGTTTTGACCTTGATGTGCCATTGAAGAAATTGACCAGAACCTGGGTGGTATCAGTTTCAGCTAATGGGATATCTTCAGGTAGGTAAATATTCATCTGATAATCCGCCGGTCGTCTCGCCGCTTTATACCTGATACTATATTGATTTCCCTCAAACCGAATGGTTGCATAGCCATTTGGCGCGCCATCATTCATGGTAGTATGCGGGATACCCAACCCATCTTTGATGCCACACCACCAGCTTCCGCTAACCGTACCATTGATAAACATGTGATGTGGCTGCGAACCTTTCCATCCATATTCCTCATCTAAAAAAGCGTTGATGAGCGTATGGGTGTGTCCACCGATAGTGAGCGTGTAATCACGCTTTTCCAAAGTCCTAAAAATGTCCTCTTTGTTGTCGCAAGCTACAATGGGAATATGCATCATCAATACCATCAGATAGTCATCAGGCAGCTGGCCTGAAAGCTGACTCACAAACTCCACCTGATCAGCTGTGAAGTGAGCCTTATATCCTCCTTCATCTTTAAAATCGACATTGTTAAGGGATACAAAACACACTTTACCATATTGAAAGGCGTATGTTGACGGTCCAAAGTTTTTGACAAATGTATCTTCAGCCCCTTCATTTCCCTTTACTCCCCTGTCATGATCATGGTTGCCAAACACATAGTACCACGGAACGCCGATCTTCCCAATTCCCTGGCTTATCTCATCAAACAGCTCGGGATCATCAGCAACAATATCGCCAAGGGCTACCCCAAACCGTGCCTTGCTTCCTATCAATTCTTCCACCACATCATGCATCACATAGTTTACCTCTTTGATGCCTCTCGCCTGAGTATCTCCAAATAACAAAGCCTCGAAGCTGTCCGAGTGCATCATGTCTATCCAAAGCGGAAACTCCAGGTTACCTGGTGCCGGGTTTAATACTTTATAATGTTGTGGAACCATTGCATCGTTAACCGGAACTACATACCCCGAAGGCTGGATTACAAAAAGGGAGTTTTTGTCTGTCAGTTCCAGCTCCCATTCTCCTTTTTTGTTGGTTTTCACAACATCCCGTCCATTACTGACCAGTACATTTTCGAGGCCCTCTTCACCCACATCACGAACCAGGTTTTGATTTTTATCCAGGTAAACAACTCCTTCAACATTGCTAGGAAGTGCCTGGGTATCCCAGAAAACCTGAGCTAATAACAATGCGAGCGTGAACCTGCCTGATTGTAACAATGGAATGAATTAAAGCTTAATAAAAATCTTTTTCTTAAATAGGATCCAGGTTGGAATAAACACAATGAACACATAAATCAGTGAGTAGATCATCCCAGTGAACTTCTCCCCAATCCCAATTGAAGTAAAGGCATTGAAAAAGTGAATATTGAGTGATTCTCCTCCATAGTTGATCCCATAAAAAAGAGCTGCCAGCACGTCACCCATCACATATGCAGTGATGGCGTTAGCACCGTAGATGATCCCGAACTTGGTTCCGTGAGTATACCCTTTCATATCTACCAGGTAGATGGAAACTCCTAGTGCCAGAAAGGCAAACCCTGAGGTCACCAACACAAAAGAACTAGTCCAGATATTTTCATTTACTGGGAAGGTCAGTCCCCAAACGTATCCTCCAATTGCCATGAAAAACCCTATAACCATCAGGTGAATAACCTGTTCCTCCCGGGACTTCTCATTCAGGATGAGGGTGCCAGCCAGCATGCCGGTAATTCCCGAAACGATGGCGGGAAATGTGCTCAATATACCTTCAGGATCCCACGTCCCCTGCCACATCGTACCTGGCAGGTACTTACTATCGATCCAGGCAGCCAGGTTTACCCCAGGCTCCAACATCACCTTTCCTACTCCGGGGGTAGGGATCAAAGTCATGGCAAGCCAATAGGCTACTAGCACTCCGCCCCCGATCCAGGCCTGCTTTTTCCAGTCAGTATTTAAAAAGATGATCGCACAGGCAAGGAACACAATAGCAATTCTTGGCAGAGTACCCGTCCACCTCAGCTCGGCAAAATTGAAGTCCCACAGCAGATTGAGTAAGATACCAATGGCAAAGATCTTAAATGACCTGATCACAATCTTCTTGTACATGTCACCTTTAGGCACATCCAGTTTTAGGCGTTTGGTGTATGCCAGGGCAATGGAAACCCCGACAATAAACAGGAAGAAGGGAGCGATGATATCTGTTGGTGTCAAACCATTCCACACAGTATGCTTGAGTGGAGCGTAAACGAAGTCTTCATTACCTGGAAAATTTACCAAAATCATGGCTGCAATGGTGAATCCACGCATAGCATCCAGGGAGATCAAACGGTTTGCTTGAGACGTCATACAGTATTACTTAATTGGTCATTATAAAATATACTGCAAAACTGAGCTGTCAGGCTATAGGTTGTCGGCTAGATAATAATTATGACTAAATTAGTCGATGTGAATCACCGGATCACTTTATTAAAACTTCGCAAAATCGGGTAAATAAATCGCAAATTGCGATAGTACCATATTGTATATCAGCGTATTATTAGGGTTAGAGGTTTATAAATTATTTTAATCCAATATGAAAATCGGAGTCGATTTGGGGGGCACAAACATCCGTGCAGGGCTGATACACAATCAGAAGGTTGTTGAAATAAAAAAGATCAATCTAAAAAATAAGAATAGTCTTGAGAGTACACTAAAGCAATTAACACAGCTTATTGAATCCATTCACAATCCTGAAGTATGTGGTATAGGTATCGGTGTGCCCTCTGTGGTGGACCGGGAGCAGGGCATTGTATATGACGTGGTAAATATTCCTTCATGGAAAGAGGTTCATCTTAAAGAAATCCTGGAAAAGGAATTTGAAGTACCGGTATATATTAACAATGACTCAAACTGTTTTGCCCTGGGCGAAAAACATTTTGGAGCTGGCAAGGACTACAGAAACGTGGTAGGTATCACAATAGGCACTGGACTAGGCGGAGGCATAATCATTGATGGCGCCCTATTCAATGGTGTAAATTGTGGAGCGGGTGAGATTGGATATCTTCCTTTCAGAGATCAGGACCTGGAATATTATTGCAGCTCAAATTTTTTTGAAAAGATCCACGATACCACAGCTTATGAGACTTTTCTGAAGGCTGAAGAAAATGATCCTGAAGCATTAAAGCTTTGGGATGAGTTTGGGTCCAATATGGGGTTTGCTCTTAAGTCCGTCATGTACGCTTATGACCCTGAAGTGGTTGTGCTGGGTGGTTCTATCTCAGCTGCTTATCCCTATTTCAAACAAAAAATGTATGAGACACTCAACACTTCCTATTTTCCCAAGTCAGTCAAAAAACTTAAAATTTGTCTTTCTGAAATTGAGAATGCTTCAATGCTCGGTGCAGCCGCTTTGGTAATCCAGGAGCAGGAAACACCGGTTCAGTAATCAATGGTTTAAAACATCCTCATGAAAAAAAATTATCTGATTGTCGCTTTAATCCTCCTCACTTTTTTTGTTGTTTCATTTCTTACAAATATCCTTGGAGCTTTAAATCCCAACATCTCAGCGAGCTACACACTTACTGAAACTATGGCAGGATTTCTCCCATTTGCGTTTTTCATCGCTTATGGGGTCATGTCCATCCCATCGGGTTTGTTGGTCGAAAAATTGGGTGAGAAGGCTATGATGGTCATCGCTTTCATCACAGCCTTTTCTGGTTCGCTATTGTTTGCACTTGTCCCGACTTTTGGTGTTTTTGTGGCTTCCCTCTTCACAATAGGTGCTGGGATGGCTGCCCTTCAGGTAGTGATCAACCCTCTGCTACGAGTATCTGGTGGCGAGGAGAATTTTGCATTTAATTCAGTGATGGCACAGTTGATTTTTGGCCTCGCATCCTTTATAAGTCCTCTGATGTATACCTACCTGGTCACAAACATCAACCAGGGTGCAACAGATAAACCATTCATCGGGCTCATGAGCCAGCTGGTATCTATCGATATGTCATGGGTGTCCGTCTATTGGGTTTTTGCATTGATCAGTATACTGATGATTATTTTGATTTTCTTTATCAGGTTTCCCAAAGTGGAGCTTAAAGAAGATGAAAAAGTGGGTAGCAAGGATAGCTACCTTGAATTGTTTAAGAACAAGTATGTGATCTTGTATTTCCTCGGCATCTTCTGTTATGTTGGATCAGAGCAAGGTATCTCCTACTGGATGTCTAAATTCCTGAGTATTTATCATGGCTTTGATCCGGATACCAGTGGTGCCAGTGCCGTCTCATATTATTGGGGACTGATGACCATTGGAGGTGTCGTTGGCCTGGTTTGCATGAAACTTTTTGACAGCAAGCAGGTATTGCGATGGTTTACTATTCTTACGATTATCTGTGTCGCATTTGGGCTCTTTGGCAGTGCTGACATTGCCATTTTGGCATTCCCAATATCCGGATTCTTTATGTCCGTTATGTACCCCTCTATTGTTTCACTGGGACTCAACTCTGTTTCAGAACATCACGGATCTTTTGCAGGTATCCTTATGACAGGGATTGCTGGTGGAGCGATTGTTCAGATCCTGATTGGTGGGCTGAGTGATTTGGTCTCATTAAAATTCGGAATGACCTTTGTCTTTGTTACCCTCGGATACGTCCTGAGTATTTCTTTCTGGGCAAAACCAATTATCGCTAATAAGACAATAAATAGCCTTAAAGACCTTTTTAAAGCATAATAGTTTTAATTTAAAGGTGTAATGATCAAGATTATTCTCTTAACGGACTTTGGTGAGGAATACGGCACCAGCTTGTTGAAGGGGATCACAAAATACTCTCATAAATATGGCCCATGGGTTTTCTGTAGGATGCCCGGTTATTACAGGGAAAAAAACGGAGTAGAAGGAATCCTCAAGTGGGCCAAAGACTGGGATGCCAATGGTATTATAGGTCAGTTCTATTCTGATTCTCATGTAGAGAAGCTTATGGATGCCGGCATAGCAGTTGTCGCCCAGGACTTTAAGGAAAGGCAGAAAAATATCCCCAACATCACAGGTGATTATCTAAATACCGGACGAATGGGGGCTGAATATTTTCTCAGAAAGGGCTTTAAGAACTTTGCCTTTTACGGCTTTAAAAACATTGTCTGGTCCCGGGAGCGACTCCAGGGATTTGAAGCCCGGGTAAATGAAGAAGGCTATGAAGTGCATCAGTTTGAGCACAACCGGCGATTTAAATACAGAGAACTTTGGTACTACAAACCTTCAGCATTGAGCAAATGGCTAAAGTCCTTACCAAAACCAATTGCTTTGATGGCTTGCGATGACAACCAGGGCATGCATATCACTGAAGCTTGTCGGGTGTCCAATATTAGAATTCCGGAGGATGTAGCAGTTTTGGGCGTCGATAACGATGAGATGCTATGCAACCTATCTGATCCACCGCTATCCAGTGTTGCGTTGGACATTGAAAAGGGAGGTTATGAGGCTGCCAGGTTGATGCAAACCATGATCCAGACTAAAAACCAGGAGTTTTACGACATTGTAGTAGAGCCCACCCAGGTAGTAACCAGAAACTCAACGGATATTTACGCTGCCAAGGATAAATACATCGGGATGGCCCTCAAGTTTATTCACAACAATGTGGATAAGAATATGAAGGTAAGTGATGTGCTCACTCAGGTGCCATTGTCAAGGAGATCTCTTGAGATTCGGTTTCAAAAAGTAACCGGACTACCCGTCTATGAATACATTTTTAATCTAAGGATCGAGCGTTTCACTCAAAAACTCCTGGAAACCGATAACTCAATCTTTGAGATTGCAGTAGATCTGGGGCTCAACGATAGTAAAAACATTGCCCAGCAGTTTAAACAGATTAAGGGCTGTACACCTACAGAATACAGGAGGAAATACCTTGTAGAAAAGGAAAAATAAAGGCCTATTGGCTGATTACAGACTTCAACAAGCTTGTCACCTTATCTCTTTCCATTGGCTTAGTCAAATAATTAACTACCTGATCAAAGTTGAAAGACTCTTTGATCTCTGAAACTGAAATAGAGGAGCTAAGCATGATAACGTTTAGCTTAATTTTATTCACAGTCAGCTTTTTCAGGAATTCAAAACCACTCATACCAGGCATATTAATGTCCAGGAATACAAGATCAGGTTTTCTGCTTGAAAGTGTCTGAAAGGCTCGGTTTGCATCATTAAACTCACTGATATTCCAGCTGGGATTGCTTTTCTTAAGTAGCATACGATTCAACAGATTTTGAGCTGGATCATCATCGATCAGCCAAATGTGATTAAGCTGAGTACTTAGTTCTTTTTGATTTTTCTCAATACCCCTCCCAATGTTGATGAACTTATTGGCACCCATGATCTTTTCATCTAACCCGGCCACAGCCTCATCAAGTATCTCAATCCCAGTATCAAGAGACATTCTACCTAGTTTTATCAGAGGAAACAGTCTTTGAATAATCAAAAGCCGTTTCTTCATATCCTCAGGTGACTCTTCTATAGTACCCTCTTTGTGAATAAATGACTCATTGAATTCGTGTTGAACCTGATTTAATTCATCAATTTTGTTGAGCTTATCGGCAATGGCCTGCTCTATAACCGAGCCTAATTCCTCTTCAACTATTGAATGCCTTATGATAGCATCCATATCAGTATCCATCACAGTAGAAGACTTTTTGTCCCAGTCATCACCAATCAGGAAGATAAATGGTGAGAATGTCAGTAATCCATGGTTGCCCATGTCCTCTAATATTTCCCTGGCAGACATGTCAGGAAGGTCGAAGTCACAGATAATAATATCCGGGTGTTCATTTTTTGCCCTGATACTACCTTTTATACCGGAATTCTCAACAATTAAATCATATTGATCGTCGTGGAGCGCCTTTTTTATTGCAGCTTCAACCGAATCGTTCTCCACGATAGCCAATACTTTTTTGGCAAATCGCTCTTCCTTATTAAACTTTTCTTCTTTGGCTAACACGTCTTCCATATTTTTATGTAGTAATCAACACTACGAAATTGATCTTTTTCATATAAATCCGTAGTTTCTTTTCGATAACTGACCGATTGTGTCGCTTAGTGGTACAAATGATACTTTAACCTGAATTCAACATCAATGGCTCTTAGAAATCAAAACAGATAACTTAAGATTTGTATAAAATTAGTAAGAATAAAGTCCAATTGCTAGTTTCTAAATAACTACTAGCGTTATATCATATCTAAAAATAAGCCCTGGCTAATCACTTAACCAGGGCTTAGATTCATTTGACTTTAGAATTCAGGTCTTCCTGGTCCTTTATACGGAGCTGCACCTTTTTGCTCATTTCTATCCTCCACCATCAATAAATCCTTATCGTCAGTAGTAGGAGCTTCTATAAACCCATAATATCTACCCATCCAGTAGTCCCTCAGAAACCCTGTAGGTTCCATCACCTGACCACCTGATCCTCCATCTAAATCCGTAGCAGGCCTGCTCCCTCGCTTTACGGCTGATTCTCTTGGTGAAATAGAAGTAAGACCTCCCTCATAAGATTTATAACCATCTTCTACGAAAAGATCATCACGGTGAGAGTTATAATATCTATGGACAACACAATCCAGTTGCCAGGCCCTTAGATGCTTTACACATTGCTCATTGTCGAAATCATTATTGGTATATGCTCCATAAGTGAAGTTAAACCATGGAACATGCTCCATTCGCTTGATCTCATAGGTACGTTCTAAGCTTCTCAGGAGAAACGAACGTGTTTGAGGATCATCAGTATAGCGTAAGACTGTGTTGTATGCTTCAAAAGCCAGGTTGTCATCCCAGGGGGCAAGTGTTGACGGTGGGAATGTGTTTTTCTGCCTAAGCGTGTTGTTTAAATAACCAAGCCCCACCAGCTCGTCAAATCCTTTTTTGAAATCCTCATCTCCTGACAACTTGTAGGCAGCCTGTGTAAAAGCAAGTGCTTCAAGACCATTCACTCCCCTGTCATTATATCCATATGGGCGCAGTAGATACTCTGGATTCCACCTTCCCCATCGCGTAGGTTGTCCATCCATATCGATCAATACCCAGCCATTTTCCATGATATACCGGGCAATTCTTACCAGGTGCTCTTTGGCTAGCTCCTTCTCTTTTCCTTCAGCGATCAGGTCGTGGAAAAGCGATACTGAATAAAAATGAGCAATCACTTCATCACTCGAAGTGTCTCCTTTCCAGTAAAATTTACCATCTTTTGTTTCATACCATTTAGCTGGAAGTCCTCCTGAACCATGTCTGCTCAAACCACCTTTATCACCTTCTTTTGAATAAATTGACCTGGCAAAAAAACCATCAATGGGTGTGATACGTTCCAGCCATACCAGTGCATGAAGTGCATCGATGGCTTCCTGCCGGGCAGTATCGTCGCCCGTCACTTTGTATTTGAATGTCATTGCAGCCAGATATGTGGATGTATGTGCACCATCATTGTCACTCACCGATCTTATCCATTCGCCATCTCTCTTATTCAATGACTGAATAAACCCAAGTCTTTTATGACCCCATTCGTGAATGTGCCGTTCATAATAGCTGGCTTTTTTCTGTAAGGTATACGGCTCATATGAAATGATACCAATTCCTCCATCTGTTGCAATGAAAACCTGCTTTCCAGACACCGCGATTTCATTGACCTTATTGTTGGGTAGCCAATGATCTGCTCCAAAGTAATGCCACTCGTCATCTATCTTTCTAACTGCACCCCTTTCTGTGCCTATCCAAAGATCATTATCGAAACCCCTGGTGACAGAGGTAGTATTTTCAACAGGTAAGCCTTCCTCACCCCTGATTACATTTAGGTAGGCACCCCGTAATTCGCCCAGACCTCTATCTGTGCTGATGTATAATTTACTTCCAAAACTTAGCAAATCATTGGTCTTTCGAGACGGCAATTGTCCCCAGTCAATAAAATCCGTATTTACAATACTTCCATCAAATTGAACCAGCTCACCTCTCCTAAGCACGTACAATGTACCGCTGTAGGAATCCAATCTGCTGATTGGGCCTAGTCTTACAGGGTCTGTATGGACCTGAGTTCCATCTTCCATCAACGTAGTGATATCACTATTTAGGTATCCACCTTCAGGTTTGGTGGTTACAAATTCATTGCCCACTAGCTTATAAATGTCTTCTTCCGTAGCTGCGTGAATTGTTCCCAGGTGCTTACACATATCTACTACCACCATTTCTGACATCTTTGTCCATGACTTTCCATTGTATTTCTGGAGGCCATTTCCTGTCAATGCCCATAGGGTTTCATCGAGTGAAATGATTCTTTTGACATCTTGTGGAGCTTTTTTCATCAATTCAAACTTGTCAGCGTTGAGCTGATAGATTTGAGACTCAATGACAACCAAAACCTGATCCTGAACAGCTCCTATACTTGTTACCGGTTTATCGTAAGATATCTTCCTTGCAACTTCCTGAAGGAAAACTTCATCAGCAATCGGTTTCCAAAACCTTTCAGTTTCCTGAGCAAACGCTCCCAAAGAATACAGTGTAAGGATAGATAAGGCTAAAAGTTTGACGGGTTTTCGAAAGGGTCTAAGCATTGATATTTTGTTTGTTAATTGTTGCTTAGTATACCCTCAAAAAGATGTGTCAGGCTACTTAAAATACTACTTTAATCCCTGAATCTGCTTTTCCTTTTCGATCACAAAGTCGATAAGTTGATCGGCAATCTTTTGGTGCGTCTCATCAAATGGGAGAATAGGTTTCCTAACATTAGGTGTTGGGTAGATGCCCTGCTTCCAAAGCAGTCGTTTAAAGAAGTGAATGGAAATATCCAGATGCTGATTTGAAAATGCCAGGACTGGCAGTAGCTCATTAAATAGAGCAATCGATTGTGCAATATTTCCCTTTTTATACTCCCCAAAGATCTGAGTGTAAATAGGGTGCATCCCCGTAGGCATAAAAGCATGTACGCCTCGCTCCAGCGCCTCAGGCATTTGTGAAACTGCCCAACCCCCGCTCACATTCATCTTCCCATCAGTTTGCTGCAAGATGTTAGCGTATTTAACTCCGGCAGGAACAGTTTCTACTTTCAGACATCTAAAAGCTGGCACCTGCTCAAACAGCTCCAAAATCAGCTCATCCGGCAACCCATATCCATTCGCATCCCAGTCCTGTAGCATGACTATCTCCGGGTCAAGATCGATAAGGGTAAGAAAGTCTTGCTTAAATTGTCTGGCATCATTGAAAGGTAACTGGATGAGAAAATGATTGCACCCAAGCTGCTGATATGCCCTGATCATCCTGGCTGATGATTGAATATCAACATCCGCCGTACCAGCAAAGACAGGCACTTTGTTGTCTACCTCTTCCAGCACCTTAGCCACCATGCTTAATTTCTCCGCATGCGTTAGCTTTTTTACTTCTGAAGCCATGGCAGGCACCAAAAACCCTGAAACACCTGCTTCAAGCGCAACGCTGACATTCCTTGCTAAGGCACCTAAATCAACCTTGTCACCTTTTGTAAAAGGAGTATTGAGCACTGTAACGATTCCATGCAATGGATAGAGCTCTTTCATTATTCACCGTTTCTGACTACTCACGCATTTACCGCGTCCTGAATTTTTATGATAGCAGCGGCAATAAGGTCCATATCCTCTTTTGTTCCTAACATGGCATGTTGCATAACCCATACAGCATCCTCATAGCATGCTTTCTCACTTTCAGGACAGGACACTTTTGTATAATCCACTTCTTCAGGGATCGCATAACATAAAAAATTCTTCTTTTGAAACAGGGGCTGCTTGTACAGCGGTTCTGGATAGCCCATAAATGAAGGAACACCCTCAGCGGCCAGCATATCCGCAAACTCTCTTTTCGGAAGGTTGTTGAATTTTGACTTATCGTACTTAAAAATATAGATATGGTAGGTATGTAAAGTCTCGCCTTTTCCTCTCATCAAGGGCTGAATCCCTTCAATACTGGCAAGAAGCTTATTGAGGTATTGTCCATTTTCATCTCTTCTCCGAGTTTGGTCCTCTAGTCTACCAAGTTGCTTCATCAACAGCGCAGCTTGTAGCTGAGTAATCCTGTAGTTACACCCCAAATTATGGTGCTCATACCAGACTCCTCCTTTCACACGACCAACGTTCCGGAGGGAATTCATCATATCATATAGTTTTTCATCATTGGTCACCACGATTCCACCTTCACCACTGGTGAGGTTTTTCGAGGATTGAAAGCTGAAACTTCCTGCATCGCCAATACTTCCCAGCTTTTTGCCTTTGTATTCACCTCCGTGGGCATGGGCAGCATCTTCTATCACCCGCAAACCATGTTTTTTGGCAATGGCCATGATGGCATCCATGTCACATGCCTGACCAGCAAAGTGAACCGGGATAATGGCTTTCGTTCTTGGAGTAATAGCCGCTTCGATTTTAGCTGGATCTAGGTTATAAGTATCCGGCTCTATGTCAACAAAGACAGGCACACAATTGGCTTCCAGTATAATAGACGCGCTGGCAATGAAAGTATATGGAGGTACAATCACCTCATCACCGGGTTTTACCCCACAGGCAATCAGGGCCAAACGCAAAGAAACTGATCCATTCACACAGGAAATGGCATATTTGGTGCCACAATAAGCTGCGTAGGATTTTTCAAACTCCTCAATCAACCCCTTACAATCGGGGTTGCCCCAGGCTCCTGACTTTGCTACTTCCTGCACTGCCTGAATATCACTTTCATCAAAAATTGGCCAGGAAAATTTTTTATTGATCGTTTTTGGCCCGCCATTGATAGCCAATTGTTCTTTGGTTTGTAAGCTCATGGTAATTACTTAATATCGTTTGTATGCTGATAACACAATTTGATCGTTTCGAGCGATGACTCAGGAAGACAAATTTCTGGCTTTTTGCCTGCCCTGATACATTCATAGAAATAATCGATCTCATGATAGAATCCATCCGGAGTATCAATGTCTTTCACATGTATGGCTTCTTCATGGGTTGCCACCTGAATAGATTCCGGTGTCAAAGTAGAGTAAAAGACACTTGCCTCTTCAAATTGGGCTGAAAATCCAGCCTGAAACGGAAATGTAGAATGATAAACGTTTCCACCCTCTACTTTCACGGTGATACCTGATTCTTTATATGTCCAAAAAGCACAGGTATAGTCATTATTGCTCAGATACCCCGGCATGTTAGTACTTTCTATCTTGTCAGGCTTCCCTAGCAAATAATTGATCATGTCTATGTCATGGATCAACAAGTCGAATAAAGCACCTCCCGAAGATCCAAAATCAGTTTGCTTTTCTTTCCACTGCCCCCAGGAAGGAACGCCAGAAAACCGGGAAAGACTCAAAAACTTCAGTGGACCATAGGTATTTTCGTCGACCCATTGTTTAAGTTGCTGATATGGAGGCATGAACCTCACCACATGACCAACCATGAAGATACAATTATGCTTAGTCGCCAAGTCAATTAACTCCTGGCCTTCATTCACATTCAGGGTCATGGGTTTTTCCAGGAAAACATTCAATCCTTGTGAAAGCAGTTGCTTTGCTATGGAGTAGTGAAGATCTGTATGGACACATACATGCACAGCATCCACTTCTTCAGTCTCCAGGCAGGTTTGTAGATCACCGTATTTATTGATTGCCCCAAGCATATCGAGGTTGATCTCCTCGATTGCAAAATTTCCGGTCTTAGAGGTCAGTTTTTTCTCTATCCCCTCCACATCCTTATCTACTATTGCTACGAGATTTAGATGCTTATTCTTTATGATGTTGGCCGCATGGGTCATCCCCATGAAGCCAAAACCAACAATTACTACATTTTGCATGTCAATGTTGTCTTGTTTTGTAGTCTACTGGCATTAAAATAGAAAAGGCTATCCGAATTTTAAAATTCAAATCGCCGCTGCATTCCTGGCACATCCCCATGTGAGTTGATAGCAATAAATGCAAGAAACGCAATGATTAACAAGAGGATCAGTAAATTCCAACTCCATTGTTTTTTTTCAATGATCGGGGTGAAAACAGGGTTCAGTCTGGGTATTGCAAAAAGAATGATTACGTAGTTGACCAGGTAGAGGTATTGTTCAATTCTATAGGTACTAATCAAAGCCCCGGTGATGATGAGGCTAAACAATGTGTAAAGTGCAAAATGGGAAAAGAAAAAGGTTTTCACCTCCTGATGTGTGTACTCAATATTACCTTCTTTTTTTAGTTGATACCTTTTTAAAAAGTAAGATGTATAGACCAGAATCAAGCAAAGCACACCAATTTTAATAACCCAGGCAATATCAGTCGCATCACCACCGACCAGATTCTCATAAATCCCCTGGATCTTCTCAATGCTAAAAGTTTGATCCCAAACTACAAATGGAATAAACAATACAATAAATATTATCGGAAGCAAATTAGAAGATTTTATATGCTGCTGATCTGTAGGTTCCCATTGTGAGGTGAAAGTACCATAGGCCATCCCTATACCTCCAAAAAAGCCGAGGGAGTATTCCATTACATTCCAGAAGTTGAATGAAATCCCCGATACGTTCCCCATAACCTGTAGGAAGTCACCAAAAGCAAACCCAAAGCCTCCGCCCAGGCCCGAAAAAACAGCCACCCTTAGCGCCGACCTAAAATCAAAGTGCCTGGTAAACCACACTAGAAACAGGCCAACACCCAGACAACCAGCCCACATTTCGGACCTTGGCGGGGTCATTTTCCATTCCCACTCCATGATAATGAAGAAATAGCATACGATAGCAGCAGTCACTGACCCCGAAAACAAGGTGATCCAGTTGACCTTTTTTTGATTTGAGTCCGATAAAACAAGCCCAAACAATCCACCACCAACAAAGCCATAGAGCCCGCCAATCACAAAAAGCATCAGCAGACCATAATAGACGTTCACAAAATCTGTCCCCCTTCCATAACCTACGACCACACCATAGCTCATCAATCCTCCAAGTCCCCAGCCAATCGCAGCTGCCATTGTTGCTTTGAATAGCTTGTTGTTCCAATCGGACCTGTTTGCTATCAGAATGATTGCCAGTGCACCAACTGCTCCTGCCCACGCAGCTCCCTGCTCATGGCCAAACTGACCCCTGATTGCCCAGTTTGTACCCAAAGTCATTCCTACAATGATCAGGTTAAGTAAGAGTTGCTTGTTTTTTATCATGGTTATTAAGGTTTAGTCATTGGTACCGGCAGGATCTGCCTTAAATAATACAATGTAAATAGGCCATCAGGCCATCAAACTAAAGAATATTCAGACCACCTGTCTAACCGCTCCACTGTATGTTATGCTTTTATCCTAGAAATGTTTAGTGTAAATATTTTACATCCAGGGTAGCCCGATAATATAGTCTGCTAGTATTTAGGGTGATAGCTTTTGATAATAAGCAGATGGATTCTGATCAATTATTTGAGAAACTAATAAACAATGAGATCACCCGTGAGGAGTTTGAGACACTTCTCAGGAATCTTGATGACCCGCAGTTGGTTGTCAGGTATGACGCTTATTTGGAGAGCATATTCTTACAGGAAGTGGAGTCTTCCTTTAAAAAGATGGAAGTGGGAAACCCTACCCCACATCAACTAAAAAAGTCGAAGGATATAGAGACTCCAAAAAGTTTTAGAGGCTATTACTCTATCGCAGCATCATTGTTGGTGCTTGCTTCCATAGGTTACTATATCATGTTACTTATGCCTGAAGTCTCTAATAAAGACCAACAGGCAATTTTGGATGAAGCAACGAATGCACTCATCATCAAAAACACGCCAAATAAGCGTATGTTTAGGACTCGACTGGCCGATGGAAGTTTTGTTCATCTAAATGCTGTAAGCAGTATTTCCTACCCAAAAAAGTTTTCCAGTAGTTCAAGAGATGTTGAGATTATTGGAGAGGCATACTTCGACGTAAAAAGAGAAGAGGACAGACCATTTACAATCAAGGTCAAAGATTATACGATAGCGGTGCTTGGCACTTCTTTTAATATAAGAGCATATGATGATGAGGAAACCTTTTCAGTGACTGTTGAATCAGGATCCGTTAAGGTAGGGTTTCTGCAAGGCATCAAAGAACCTGTGATACTCACAAAAAATCAAAAACTACTGTTCTCTCAAACAGACAACAGCTTAAGGATCCTGGAGGTAAACCCTGAAAACGAACTTAGCTGGAGAAAGGGTATTCTAAGATTTGATTCTACACCTATGAAAAGTGTGGAAAAAATGCTTGAAAGATGGTACGGGGTTGAGGTCATTATTGAGGACAAATCAATTTATAAAAAGTCTCTCAATGGCATTCATCAAAATGAAAACATTAAGTCTGTGCTTGAGTCATTGACTTTTGCCACAGGCACTCAATATGAGATCAAAGACAATAAAATAATCATCAAAAACTAAATCATATGGGCAAAAACAAACAGAAGAAACCACTATTCAATCCAATTAAAAACGCTTAATAATTTAAATTCTAAACTATGAAACCAAAACTTACCAAGTTTTTAAGGCAATTGCTGGTGCTACTAGCGATTGTTGCTTACAATGCGACCTACGCGGTTTCTACAGGCCAGCCTGGTCTTGAAGAAACCAAGTTGAGTCTGAATCTTCGTGAGGGGAAAGTCATTCAGCTAATGAATGAAATCTCTGAGCGAACTGCATATAATTTCATCTATGAAGATGAGATTAAAAGTGAATTGAACAAAGAGATTCAATTAGAGAAGGGAAATAACCTGCAGGAAATCCTAAAGGAGATCTCCAAAAAATCTGATCTTGAATTCAGAGCGGTAAATAACAACATCGTTGTTAGGAAACGTGCTGAAGTGAAAGCAGAGGTTGTTCCTTCAAGCACTTTTCAGGGCACGAGAATTACTGGAAAAATTGTCTCTGAAGAAGAACCTTCAGGACTTCCTGGTGTCAACATCGTGGAGCAAGGTACCAACAATGGTACAATCACTGATTTCGATGGAAACTACTCACTGGTAGTTGGTGATGCCAATGCTACATTAATCATCAGCTCCGTAGGATTTGTGACTCAGGAAATTCCTGTTAGCAACAGATCAGTCATTGATGTGACACTTTCAGCTGATGTAACTTCACTGAATGAAGTAGTAGTAACTGCATTGGGTATTGAAAGAGAGGAAAAATCTCTTGGATATGATGTAGGTAGAGTGGATGGTGAATCACTTACCCAGGTGTCTCAGGACAACGTTCTGAACTCATTGGCAGGTAAAGTGGCTGGTGTAACAATCAACCAGACTAGTGGTCCTGGTTCTACAGTAAGCGTTACTATTCGTGGAGCATCATCATTGACTACAGATAACCAACCACTATTTATTGTGGATGGAGTATTCATGGGTAACTCTTTGAACAACGTTTCTGAAAATGGTAGTGGTAACCAGGTGGATTATGGTAACGCCATTTCTGATATCAATCCTGATGACATTGCTGATGTGACCGTCCTGAAAGGGCCAAGTGCAGCTGCACTTTACGGTACACGTGCTGGTAATGGTGTAATCATCATCACCACTAAGTCAGGTTCAAGGTCCAAAAAAATTGGTGTTTCGGTTTCTTCAAGCACATTGTTTGAAAAGCCTTACAGATACCTTGACTTTCACTACAAGTATGCGAATGGTGGTAGAAACTCAACATTGGATGAAACTTCAGCATATTGGGGTGGTCCAGCGCTTGATGCTGGAATTATTGCTCAGCAATATGGTTATGATGAGCCAAGAGAGCTAAGGTCATATCCTGACAACATGAAGAACTTCATGCAAACAGGTATCACATCTACTAACAACGTAGCCGTATCTGGAGGGAGTCAGAATGCCGACTTCAGAATCTCATATTCAAATATGACCATGCAGGGAATGGTCCCTAATAGTGACAGGTACAACAATAGTTTGAAGACAAACATCAACTATACTTTATTTGATAACCTGACTTTTAATGGAAATGTGTCATTAACGAGAACTAACTCAAATGACATTCCAAGTACAGGAGACCGAAGAAATAACCCTGTACAAGCCGTATATGAGTCTTCTTACATCGATATTGCATTGTTTGAAGACTATTGGGAGCCAGGCCAGGAAGGAGTTCAGCAGAAAAGATCGCCTAGAGGGGACAACCCGTATTTTATTGCGTATGGTATGTCTAATGGCTTCCAGAGAGACAGAATCTACGGTACTGTTTCATTAAACTATAAATTCACTGATGATCTTGATCTGACAGTAAGACACTCAATGGATAGTTACAATGAAAGCAGAGAGTCTATCGTACCTTTTAGTGCGGACAGGATGCCTAAAGGACACTATTCTATTCAGGATATATACTTCCAGGAAAGAAACTCTGATTTCTTATTGTCTTACAACAAGGTTTTTGCTGACAACTGGGATATCAGTGTTTCAGCTGGTGGTAACATCATGAACAGACAAGGTGCCAACTCAAGCATCAGCTCAGGTGGTGACAGAAGGAATGGTTTGGTTGTTCCAGGTCTTTACAATGTGAGCAACATTCCATTGAATAACATCAACGTAAACAGCAGCCAGAGTGAAAAAGCGATTTACAGCTTGTATGGATTGGCCTCTATTGGTTTTGCAGGTCAGGTGTATCTTGATTTGACAGCAAGAAATGACTGGTCCAGTACACTTCCTGAAGCTAACAGGTCATATTTTTATCCATCAGCATCTTTAAGCTGGTTGGCTAACTACACTTTTGATCTTCCCGAAACGATCAACTTATTGAAACTTCGTGGTGGTTGGGCTCAGGTAGGTAATGATACTGACCCTTATCAGTTGGATCAGACTTTAGGTCTTGGATCGTGGAACAGTTTAATTACTCAGAGTGTACCTTCTACCCTGAGAAACCCGGATCTGGTTCCTGAGCAAAATACTTCTATTGAATTTGGAGTAGACTTAAATATGTTGAATGACAGGGTTAGATTTAGCGGTACTTACTATACCATGGATAATGAGAACCAAATCTTCTCAGTTCCATTGCCAAGATCTTCAGGATATAGCAGTAAGCTGATCAACGCTGGTTTGATCAACAGCCAGGGATGGGAATTTACCTTTGGAGGTACACCTATCAAGAATCCAAATGGAATAACCTGGGATATTGATTTCAATCTGACAAGAAACAGAACGACGGTTGAAGAGCTGACTGAGGACCTTGACTTTATCGAGATTTGGAGAGAAAATGCAGGTGCATATTCTTTCGTTGGAGATAAAATCGGTGATATCTATAGCTATGGTATCGCACAGGTTCAGGATCCTAACTCACCATACTATCAGTGGCCAATCCTAGAAGGTGGTGGATGGATCAGACTGAGAGATGTTGAAGACTGGGAAAAAGTTGGAAATTTCAACCCTGACTTCCTGCTTGGAATGCAAACCAGAATTTCATACAAGCAATTCACAATTAGTGCAAGCTTCGACTGGAGAAATGGTGGTGAATTCGTTTCTTATACTTACCGATATGGGGAATCTGACTGGAGATCAAATCGTCAGATTAATAACCTAATCCCTGGAGGTTTGTACTCTGAGAGCGAGCTTGAAGCATTGCTTAAGTCTAACCCTGAAGAATACATCATTCCTCAGGTTGGTAAATACCCAAGAGTAGGTGGACATACTGCTGAAACAGGTGGATTCACACTGGGTGACGGTGGAACAGACGGTGCTTTTATACCAGGTGTGGTACAAGTAGCTGGTGCTGATACTCCGGACGACTACTCTGATGATGTATACACTGAGAACCTTGGCGGTCCTGGTACCATCTTCGCTCCTATCACAAATACTTATCCTTGGAGCTATAACAAGAACATCACTTTCGATGCTTCATTTATCAAGTTGAGAGAGTTATCATTAGGATACAGAGTACCTAGCCTGGGCAAGGGAGCCAACTTTGCTATCTACACCAGAAACTTAATGCTATGGAATGCTGCTAAAATCGGTATCGATCCGGAAAGAGCTTTCCAGGCAAATGGTGGAACTCAGGGTAACACTACTAGTCAATTCAAGCAAGGATTTGAAAGACAAAACGTAATGCCTTGGAGTTACTCAATTGGTTTCAAAATGAATTTCAACTTTTAACAGACTGAATAGAAATCAAAATGAAAAATATATTTAATAAAATAGGCGTGTTTTTCATAGCTGCGGCATTGGTAGTGTCAGGCTGTGACGAAACACTGACAGATCTGAATAAGAACCCGAACGCCATCAACCCGGAAGACGGTAACGTCAATCTGTTGATGCCTTCTGTACTTGGACCTGTCGCAGACAGATACCTGGATCTTGGGTTGAATAGTATGGCCGGTGCCATGCAACACACTCAAAAGTCAGGATGGGCCGGAGGCCACAATTATTACGAATGGAGTGGATACGGTTGGGAAGGATATTATGATGCCCTTCGAACCAATGATTTGATGATCAAAAATGCTCAGGAGAAAGGGTTTCCTTTTCATGAGGGTGTTGGACTTACCATGAGAGCATTTATCTACGGCCAAATAGCAGATTACTGGGGTGACGCACCCTATGCAGAGGCCTTGCAAGGAGATGCTGGTAAATTGTATCCTTCCTACTCTTCTCAGGAAGACATCTACAATGGTGTAATTGATGATCTGCAAAGTGCAGCAGCGCTTTTTGCAGGTGGAGATGACACCTTCGTTGATGGAAGTGCAGACCTTTATTTTGGAGGTGACATGGATGCCTGGGAGCGATTTGCCAACTCATTGTTGATCAGATACGCTGTAAGAATCTCTGAGAAAAACTCTGGTTCTCAAGCAATTGTAGAAAGCATCGTTGCTGGTGGAAACTTCATCACTTCTTCAAGTCAGGATGCTACAATGGACTATACCGGAGGTTCTGATGATCAGTGGCCACTTCAGTATGACAATGAGACAAGCTCTACCAGATGGCAGGCTTGTGCTACATTGATCGATCAAATGAATGCAACCAATGACCCTAGAATTAGTGTTTGGTTTGCACCTGTTCAGGTCCGATGGGTACAGGATCTATTGGTCAGTGGAGCTGAAGAACAAATGAGGGTGGATGGAGTGCTTACTGATATCTTCCCTGATTGGATTGATTACAGAGGCAGGACTGAAACTTTTACTCGTCATTACAATCCTAATGATGTGACTTACGATGACAGTGAATATGTTGGAATAGATGCAGGTATCTTCATGCAAGATGTCACCATCTACAATGGAAACCCTGTAGGTGGACAAGGAAGACATAACATTCATGTTTCTATGTTGACCGAGACTTTCATGGATGGTCAGGCCTCAGGAGGTGACATGTTGCAAGCCAGGCTGGTGTCTGCAGCAGAAATGCACTTTACGCTGGCTGAAATGGCTATCAATGGCTGGTCTGTGGGAGATGCTCAAACTCACTATGAGGCTGGTATTGAAGCTTCATTGGAAATATGGGGTGTTGAGTCAGAACTTGCTACATTCCTGACTGAAGTTCCATTTAATGGTACAGTTGAGCAGGTAATCACTCAGAAGTGGGTAGCTTCATTTACTTCAGCAGCAGAAGCCTGGAACGACTATAAGAGAACAGGATTCCCCGTTCTTTCTGTTGGACCAGGAGCAGCTCAACCAGTTCCTGCTATCCGATTCGGATATGGAAGTGATGAGTTGAATAACAACACAAACAATGTGAATTCTGCTATCGAAAACCTGGAGATCACCGGGTTCTCAGGACAGCTTGGTAAAGACAGCCAGTATTCAAAGCAATGGTTGCTTCAGGGTACTGGAAAACCTTACTAATAGATTAGGATATAGCCTAGATTTAAATTGTTAACATAAAAGCCATTCCACTTCGGTGGGATGGCTTTTTTTATGGAATCATCTTTAATGACATCACAAAGCTCAACCAGATGCATCATGAGAAGGTCCCAGTTTAGGTCCGAGGCTGAACAACGTTATGAAAGTATTTCAGAGCAGGACTTTTATTTGTCCACAACAAATAATATTCTGTTCACAACACCAAAATATATTTCTCAACATGTAAATGGCTATTCACAACAATCAATTAGCTCTTCACAACGTTGTGAAGAAGTATGAGAATGTTGTGAATGCTCAAATGATGTTGTGAACTTACGAATGAGTATTGTGAACTACATGGTGTGTGTAACGAACCGTCTCTAATTGCCCAAAAGATAACCAATCACTTTACCGTATTCTCCAGCACCACCATCGAAGGTCCTTGTCTGATCCATCGTGGGCCAAGTCCTGTAGTATCGCCGGCTGCCTCGAAAGCGACAAATGATCCCAGGGCAATATCAATATCGCCGTCTGCATCCATATCAGCTGCATCCATCACGATCCAGCGACCCTGAGAAGCATTTTCAAAACTATAGTCCCTAAACTCCCAGCCTCCCAGGTTTTCCAGGTAAACAAAACTTTCTTCAGGATAGCTTATATAATCCGGAAAAAAGGAAATAGAAGCAATATCAAAATCACCATCCAGGTCATAATCATGAGCCATGGCCTTATAAGCTCCATTCAACGGATAAAAATATTTCTGTTCAAATTGATAACTCCCATCATTTATATAGATGTATATACCATGGTAATCCTTGAGAATAGGTGTTTGATCCGCATTGTCTCCACAGACATAAAGTATGTCTAAATCACCATCTCCGCTAAAGTCATGTAACTCGAAATATTGAGACCCATTAAGTGGCAAAAACGAAAGTAATCTTACTTCTTCAAACGATCCATTTCCCAAATTCCTGTACCAAAACAACCCTTCGTCGCCCTGGGCCATCAAAGCCACTATATCTAGTTGTCCGTCCTTATCAAAATCGACCAGCTCCGTCTTAATAGCTCCTGGCAACGCTCTTAAGACCTCCTTTTGATATTTTCCATTCTGATTTCTGAACCATGAAAGCTTACCAGTTAGATTTCCATATTCACAAACTACCAGATCTTCCAGCCCATCATCATCCAAATCACCATAAGAAACATGGACTGGACGTTGCAAACCTGTGATCATCTCTTTGGCACTTCGAAGTGGCTCCCCCAGTGCCTTACCATAGAGTTTAAGAATATTCCCATCGGGTGCGTCATGAGGATAAAGGCTTTTACCAACGGTGGTCAGATAAACAGTGTCTTCCTTTTCATAAAAATGTATCGGAGAGGTTTTAAGCCTGGTATTAAAATCCTGATCTGTTTTCCTATTTATAAAGGTTAGGTTGCTGTAATCACGCTTTCCATCACCAATTACAAATCCTCGATCATTTTCGAGTATTTTTAACATGCTGGTGAGCGGTGGTCGGTGTGAAAACTCAGAAGCCTTTACCTTGAAATGATTTAACCCAATGTTTATTTTCTTCTTCCTGACCGGAGCCGGGATCTCGTTAGGTGCATTTTCAAGATAATAAGCTTTGATCTTTTCCCAATCTTCATCAGCTATGGTTGGCTGTTCAGGATAGACATTTGCTTTTCGAATGTACACCCCTCCCAGCCCACTATCAAAAAGGCTGTCAGGTTGGTGGTCTCCTTTATAAATTCCCAACCTGTGACCCATTGCTGGTAACACATCCTCCTGCCAGATACTTTTAGGCAACATGGAGGGCGGCACCATAGAATGACAGCTTCCACAATATTGAATGGCAAGCGCATCCCCGGTTAGCCCGGATGGCCTGGGAGTTTTTTTCTTGTTATTGCTACTCTCCTCTCCGCATGAGCCGGAGATCAACAGGATCGAAAATGCTAATACTTGATAAAATCTCATTACCTGTGATAGCTAATACTAATCATGATTTTCAGTATCTTTATAGAGCATGTAATTTATTTCCAAAAATGAAAGTAAGTGGAAGTTTCTTGTTGATTTTTCCCAGGCTAAGCCTTTGCGATTGTTATCATGATGCTTCCCAAAAATTATTAAATCATTCTGCCCCCGGAGCCTGCGTAAAATCAGGAATCATTTGCGTAAATACCGAAATAGTTATCTGGTATTTTTCTAAACTTTAGTAGGACTTTTTTAAAGATCAAAAACTTTCAACCCGGACACAATCAGCTATGGTTCCAGAAAGCTTACTCCACACGAACCATTAATAAGGAACAGGATTTCTTAGAGCACTTTTTAACTAAACATTTATGAAACAAAATCTACAATTGTATTTCGGCCTTTTGGTACTGTCTGCAATATTTCTTGCCTCATGTAATGAGGATGGAGACACCCGAGGAGATCTACCTACGTCTGTCATTCTCCACTATAGTGTGGACGATACGAAGGTGGCATTCAATGCGCTTGCGGTTAATGCAGACACGTATTCATGGGACTTTGGTGATGGCAACACGAGCACCGAGGCGAACCCGGTTCACACCTATGAAGTAGGTGGATATTATTCTGTAACATTAAGTGTAACGGGCAGTACCGGCACGGTTTCAGATGACGCTTATTTAGCCATTTCGCTTCCTCCTTTTGAGCTACTCACAGGAGACCCAGCAACGGGGAATGGGAAGACATGGAAAATGTCTGCAGCTCATTCAAGTGGAGGTGATTATTTTGCCAACGCTGATGCAAGTCTTTCCACAGTTGACGGAACTCCAAACCCCTTACCTGATGGGATTTTCACTACGGAATTTGACATGGGGGGAATTTATGAAGATACATACACTTTCTACCCGAATGGGTCTTATGTGCATGATGTAAAGGAAGATGGGGGAGATTTTAGTGGATATGTTTTTCAGCTTGTCAATGGAGGGAATGTATCAAACGCCAATGGAGCATCATTTGGACTTTGTATTGCTGACTATACGCCAGAAACTGGTGCAACCTTCACATTTAATGCCAATGAAGACCTCACAATACCTTCGGTTTATGGGGGGGTGTCTTATACAGGTGCAATGACCATTGATTTTTCCGGTACAGAGTTTATCGGATTTAATGATTTTCAAAGCAAAGTCATTCTCAATTCCATTTCAGATACTAAAATGAAGCTAACTATGTTCATGGCCGCGGACCCTGGAAACATTGGTGAAAATACTCACGCCCTGATTATGACATTTGAATTAGCTGATTGATTTCCTTTTAAGGTCTTAAAAAATTAAAAAATGAAACACGTGAACTATATTTTAAGCTCATTATATCATCTGGTGATGATTTGCTTTATGGTGACCATTGTCTCCATGCCAGCACTTGCATCCAATGATGACCAACGCACAGTACGGGGAACTGTAACTGCCTCAGATGGCTCAGGTATTCCCGGAGTAAATATTGCAATTAAAGATGCTGCTGGTGGAACCATTACAGATATCGATGGAAACTATTCACTGGAAGTAACAAATGACAATGCCGTTTTAGTCTTCTCCTATGTTGGCTTTGAAACTCAGGAGATGACTGTTGGAAGCAATTCTACCATTAACATTGAGTTAAGTGAAGATGTGACAGCGTTATCAGAAGTTGTTGTAACCGCACTTGGTATCAAAAGAGAAGAAAAATCACTTGGGTTTTCAGTAGGGAAAGTAGACGGTGAAGAGTTTAACCGTGTGGCACAGGAAAACTTTTTGACCGGGATGGCTGGTAAAGTAGCCGGTGTAACCGTCAGTCAAACAGGTGGACCTGGCTCTACGACAAATGTAACGATTCGTGGCGCCTACTCGCTTAGCACCAACAACCAACCATTATTTGTGGTAGATGGAGTTCCTATGTCCAACGATATCAATAATGTTGGAGGGTTTGGAGATAGAAATCCAGTAGATTATGGTAATGTAATTTCAGATCTGGATCCTGAAAATATTGAAAGCGTTTCTGTATTGAAAGGACCTGCAGCCTCCGCATTGTATGGAACACGAGCGGGAAATGGTGTAGTACTGATCACTACCAAAAAAGCCAAGCAGGGAACTGGAATGAAAATCTCTGTTTCGTCAAGCAACAACTTTGATATTCCATACAAATATCTTGATACGCAAAAGAAATTTGCTGCAGGATACTTTTCTTATCGTCCGCAGGACTTAGGTGGTGGAGTTTTACCTTCAGTTGCCAGCGGATTAGGTGGTGGCGGCCCGGAATTAAACAAGGGCTATTTTGCAGTCCAATGGGATTCACCTCTGGACGCTAATGGAAATCCTATTCCTACAGAGCTGGTAGCGCATCCTAACAATGTTCAGAATTTTCTGAATGATTATGCCTTTACAAGCACCAATGCTGTCTCTTTGTCAAATGCTGCTGAAAACTTAAGCTACCGACTAGGATATACGAACATGACCCATAATGGATTAATACCGAACTCTGATCTTAACAGGCACAACTTATCCTTATCAGCTTCTGCCAAAGCACATGAAAAAGTGACGATCAGTACGGATGTCAACTTCGTGAACAGTTTTGCAAAAAACAGACCAGCAGGAGATCGCGGAACGAACCCACTTCAGTGGGCTTATTTTACCCCCATAGAAGCAGATATCAATAAGCTACGTGACTATGATATAGGGCAAGGTAATACTATCCTTCAGGTTGCCCCTGGTGGAGATAACCCATGGATGTTGGCCAATGATGTAAACAATGGATTTAATCGTTACCAGTTATTTGGTAATGTAATGGCTACATGGGAAATCACTCCCAAGCTTAGCTTGATGGGTCGTATTGCATTAGATAAAGTTGATCAGACCGAGGAAACAAAAATTGGACAGGGTTACTCGCGTGAGGCGAATAATGGTACCTATGGTATAAATGTTACCAGCTATCTGGAGAGTAACATGGATGCATTACTAACATATACAGAATCATTTGCGACGGATTTTACGCTAACCGCTTCTGTTGGAGGTAATACACGTTACTCAAAAGGCACTGGCGTAAGTAACTCTGCTCAAAGTAGAAGTGGTTTGGTAGTTCCTAACCTTTTCAACCTAAGCAATATTACAAATACAGCACTGGAGTATTCTTCGTTTATCCGTGAACAGGCAATAAATAGTGTATATGGTTTAGCTAATTTGGGCTGGAGAGAATCTATCTTTCTTGATTTAACTGCCCGATATGACAGGTCGAGTACTTTGGCTAAAGGCTATAGCTATCCTTCAGCTTCATTAAGCATCATTTTGAATGAGTTTATTGAAATGGGTAGATCTGTAGATATGCTTAAACTACGTGGTGGTTATGCCAAATCCGGTAACGATACCGACCCATACAACCTGGTATCAACTTATGGTAACTCTGGTCAGTGGGGAGACGCGATACGCCTAAACGTACCTTCAACAAAATTTAATCAAGACCTTGAAAACGAAAAGCAAACATCCATTGAATTAGGTGTGGAAGCCAAACTTTTCCAGAATAGGATCAGGTTTGAAGGAACTGCATACACTCTGGATAATGTGAAGCAAATTTTCAATGTTCCACTACCTACCTCAACAGGGTTTACTAACAGGATTGTAAATGCCGGCTTGGTACAAAGTAAGGGAATTGAAATCAATTTGGGTGGTACACCTGTTAAAAGCGGTGACTTCAGAGTCGATGTGGATTTAAACTTCACCAAAAATGAGACCCGCGTACTTGAGTTGGATGAAGATATCCCATTTCTACGTCTCTGGGATCAGGGAAGGGTTCGAAGTTATGCTTATGCCAAAGGCGCTTTAGTAAACGTGGATCAATTTGGGAATGATGTAATTAGCGATGGATTGGTTGGTACCCTTTACTCTAGAAAAGTAAGACGGGTTACAGATCCAAATTCTCCATATTACAGGTATCCTTTGATTCCGGATGCTGCAACCGATTCGGAGTGGGAAGCCGCCTCCACTTATGAGAAAGTAGGAAACGCCAACCCTAAATTCCTGATGGGAGGGCAAGTTACTGTGGCTTATAAAAACTTTTCACTCAGTGCAACATTTGACTGGCGCCATGGAGGTCAGTTTGTTTCACAAAGTTATCGTTATCTGACTGAGGATAAAGTCACAAACCACTGGTTTGAAAACCTGAATTATCCTGGTGTATATGATCCCGAAAATCCAGGACCAAGTCAGGAGCTTCGTGACTGGGTAGTTGCCAATGCTGACAAATTGCTTTATCCTGACAAGCTATATCCAGTCGGTGGGCCCACACCAGAGTATGGTGGGTTCCCTGAAAACTGGAGTGGGGTAACGGTATATGATGGAGTATTTTCTCCGGGTGTAGTAGGTACGTATGATGAGGATGGAAACTTCATCCTTGATCATGAAAACCTTGGAAACCCGGGAACCACATTTCTTCCTTATTCTGTAAGTTTCCCATGGGATATCGGATTAGCTAACATGTTTGATGCAGACTATGTCAAGCTTCGGGAAGTTGCATTGAACTACCGTTTTCCTAAAAGTATAGCACAAAGAATTATGCTTGAGAATATAGATATCTCTGTGTATAGCAGAAATATCATTTTATGGACTAAGAATACCTTTAACATTGATCCGGAAAGGGCCTATCAACCTTCAGGAAGTCAGCTTTACCAGGGGGTTGAGCGGTACAATGTACTTCCATGGGTAATGCCTGTTGGGTTTAAAGTTAGTCTTACACTATAGTATTTAAGAGATCAAAAAAATGAAAAAGATGAAAAAGTGGAATAATATATTCGTCACAATGTCTCTGAGTATTTTATTGGTATTTTTTGCCTGTGAAGACCTGGATGAGCTGAATATTAACCCCAATTCTCCAGCACCTGAGACAACAGACCTTAATTTGCTGTTGCCTACAATGCTTACGGATTTGGGAGGAAGAATAACCGATATGGGCATCGGAGACATCGCCGGTGTCATGCAACATACACAAAAGACCGGATGGTCCTCAGGCCATAACAACTATGACTGGAATAACCCAGGCCAAAGCTGGAGTGGGTTCTATGGCATTTTGCGTAATTCTGATGAGTTTTATAATAAAGCTGTGGATGAAGGATATGAATACCATCAGGCGATTGGGTTAATCATTAAAGCTTATACCTTTGGACTGATTACTGATCTATGGGGTGATGCTCCATACTCAGAATCATTAAAGGTAGATGATGGGATTCTTAAGCCTGTTTTTGATTCGCAACAAGACATTTATCATGGGATTGTTGCAGACCTAAAAACCGCAAATACTTTACTTTCTGCAAGTGGTGGTCAACCAATAAATGCAAAGCAGGATGTGCTTTATGGTGGTGATATCTCAAAATGGAGAAAATTAGCCAACTCATTAGCTCTGCGGTATTATATGAGATTGCAAGCAAAAGAACCAACTTTTGCAGAAGATGGCATCACTGAGATTGCTTCAGATCCTGGTACCTACCCGATTATCACCAGTACTTCTGATGATGCAAATATTGGCTATCCGGGAACCGCTGAAAATACTGCTTGGCCGATTACAACTGAGTATTTTCCTAATGATCCTTCAAATGATTATCTACGAAGAAAACCTTGCGCCACTCTAGTCGATACAATGCAGTACTATAGTGACCCACGGATGGCAGTTTGGTTCGAACGAGTAGAAATACCATTGGAACTGGTAGCAGGAACAAATATAGGTGGCAATAGCGGTACTAATGCATATGACCCTGAAGATGAAGATGATGGAATAAGGCAGGTTTCACAGGATGTAGTAGATGCCTATTTGGCGAATTTTCCGGATGAACCAAACCTGCGTCTTGATTTTGATCAGGATTACGTAGGTATTCCAGCCCAAACTCAAGCTGGTCAGTCATACAATTTAACAGCAGATTTTGCGACCCAGGGTGCTTATAACTACCATGTATCGCAATTAAGCACCATGTATTCTGAAAGTTCAGGCGACATGTTGCAGATGCGCCTCATGTCTGCTGCTGAAGTACATTTTATTTTAGCAGAAGCTTCTGCCAGGGGATGGGGAGTTCCAGGCACTGCCGCTGGTCACTATCAAAGTGGCGTCCAGGAATCATTAAATGCATGGGGTGTAGGCAACTCATACAGTACTTACATTTCTAATGCACCATATGTTGACATTGGTAGTATCATTTTCCAAAAATGGATTGCCAGCTGGACAGCCGCTACTGAATCGTGGTTTGATTACCGAAGAACTGGGATGCCAGACTTGCAAACTGGATTTTCAGCCAGGAGACAAGCAATACCACTTCGTTTTTATTACAGTTTAAATGAAGATATTTCTACAAACCCAATAAATGCTGAAGCAGCTATTGAAAAACTGGAGATGACAAGCTTTGCTTCTCCTGACCCTAAAAACAGTGCCTGGTCTAAAACCTGGCTACTACAGGGTACCGGTTTACCCTACTAATTGAATTAACATCATTATTGAAAACCGCTCTTTTCGGAGCGGTTTTCTTTTTTCTATAAACCACCAATCATGAAAACCTTTTTGAAAATCTTACTGGGTATCCTGATACTGATCGTTGCTTTGCTGTTCTGGGCCATCCGCAAGGTAGACTATACCCCATACTTCGAAACCACATATTACGACACTACAAAAAACAGGTTAGACAGCCTGTCTGAAGAGCTTTTTAGTACTGAGGGCAAAGTCAATATTGGGATGGGAAAAAGAAGCATCACTCCTATCCTACATAGTGAGAAGAATGATCCCACTACTGGTACCTTTTCAGCAATACCCTTATCAGGATACGGGGAACGACAAGGTGCTCCTGCGACGGGTATTCATGATAGCCTGTTTGTCAAAACCATCGCGATCCGGGTTAAAGACAAGACCCTGGTATTTGTTGGGTCAGATCTGTTGATCATGCCACCTGATGTGAGTAAGCTGGTTGACAAACTGATTGAAGAACAACTCGGTTTTGGCCGGGAAAGCATCTTCTATTCTGCCACACATACACATTCGAGTGTAGGAGCCTGGTCCGAAGGCATTGTTGGCGAATTGTTTAGTGGGGAATACAATCCCCAGGTTGTTGAATGGCTGACCCAGGAAGTATCCGGTGCTATCATCGATGCGGTAAACGACCTCACACCAGGGAAGATCGGTTTCGCAAATTTTCATGCTCCGGACTATGTGAAAAACCGACTTGTAGGTGAAGATGGGCAGGTAGATGATGACTTCATTATCATTAAAGCTATTCAGGATACCGGCAGAACAGCCATCATCGGGTCATTCAATGCCCACGCTACCACACTTGGTGGTGACAACCTCGAAACCAGTGGGGATTATCCGGGGTATTTCCAGCGTAGATTGGAAGCCTCTGTCTATGATATGGCTGTCTTCCATGCCGGCAGTGTGGGCAGTCACAGCTTCAGAAGCCAGGGTGATGGATTTGAGAGATCCAGATATATTGGTGAAGCACTTGCAGATAGTGTAGCCAAAGTCGCATCTGAAATCTATCTTAAGGATACCATTTCAATCAATTCACTCACATTAAAAATTGATTATCCAGACTTTCAGGTTCGAGTATCTGATGGATTACGGCTAAATACTTATCTGGCTGGTAAGCTCTTCCCGGAAATTGGGGAAGTATACTTACAATCGGTCAAGCTTGACAGTCTGATCTGGTCTACCACACCGAGTGACTTTAGTGGGGAAACTACCCTGGTCTATAAAAATGCCCTTCACAGAAAGGGATACCGGGCCATGGTCACCAGCTTCAATGGTGCCTACACAGGATATATCATCCCATGTAAGTACTACCACTTAAACGAATATGAGTCACGGCTGATGAACTGGCTGGGACCATCATATAATCCCTATATCAATTACCTGGTTGGAGAGATGATCGAGGTGGTGTCGGAGAGGTAGCTAGGCTTAGACTACAAAAGTCTCTTTCTAGAAGCACAGGAGACTTTTGTAGTCTTGCAGGGGCTGGAGAGACTTTCGTCTCCCAAAAGATATTTCCAAAACGAAGCGTAAGAACCTGAATAAGAAAACTAAAAATGGTTCGAAAGTGTTTAACTTTATCAATATGAAAGGTGTAACATTCATTACCGACGAAACACATAATAAGCGCTTTGTGCAAATAGATTTAGACGAGCTTGAAAAACACCAAAGCAAGATTGAAGACTTATTAGATATCATTATTGCCCAAAGCCGAAAAGATGATGATGAAATTAGTTGGGAGGAGGTAAAAACTCAATTAAAAGCTTCCGGTAAATTGTGAACTATAAAATCAGGTTCAAAAGGAGAGCTTACAAAGAAGTCCTAAAACTCCCCTCTCCAATTATTAAGAGCATATCCCTGGCTATTGATCAATTAACCTCCAACCCCAGACCTGAGGGTTGTCAGAAATTAAAAGGAAGTAATGAAAACTTGTGGCGAATTCGGATAGGCAACTATCGAGTCATCTACCTAATTGAAGATACAATCAAAATTATAGTCATTAGAAAGATTGGTCACAGAAAGGATATCTACAAATGAGGGTCAAAGATACTCCTCCAAAAACCGATCGATATAGAACTGGCAGTATTCGTTGACCTTTCTGGCTACATCCATGGAATGCGGCCAACCCTTCAAACGGTGATAGTCTCTTGGAACCCCTGCTCTTTCCAGCCAGATATCCAACGAGTCCGACTGGCTAACCGGAACCAATGAATCGATAGTGCCCTGGAAGAATATTGTCGGGGGATCATCTGAGGTAATATAAGTTTTAGGTGACGCAGACTCAAATACCTCCGGATTCTTATCATAGGTGGTGTTTAGGAAATCCTGTGTCTGATAGGTACCAATTGCATAGGGTGTAGTCAGATCAACTGGTCCATAAAAATCCACGATGGCTTTCACCTTGGAATCCACTTCAATGTCACATTCTTTATTAAACAGTGGATTTTCCCCTCCATAGCCAATCAACAAGGCCAGGTGTCCACCGGCGGATCCGCCAACAAGAGCAATCCTGCTTGTATCGATACCAAACTGTTCTGCATTTGCTTTGATCCATTTGATCCCGCAACTCACATCCTGGGCGGCTGCTGGGTAGGGAGCTTGCTTGACTAGCCGGTACGAGACTGTAGCGGTGATATACCCTTTCTTTGCATAATCTATTAGGTATGGCAGGTAATCCGATCGCTTTCCTTTTCTCCATGCTCCCCCGTGTATAAAGATCATTGTTGGAGCAGGGGTTTTCAGGTCTTTTGACTTATAAATATCCAGCTGCAAGCTGACATCTCCAATCTCTTTATAGTCGATATCCCTAAACACCTCAATATTTCCCGGAACTATCGGATCACTCTCTATCAGATCCAGTATTCCGAGACTATAGGCAGCCTTCAGAAAGGTTTCATTGATAAAACCTGCTGGAGGCTTCATAGGACGATCAGGATCTGTAGGCTGTGAACCACAGCCAGAGATAATGAGTAACACAAATGTGAGATTAAGGATGCCTTTCATACATTTCCTTATAAAACATGCGTACTATCAGCTACAAACATCCTGGTACTTACCACATACTCCTCCCCGATTGGATCAATGTATTTCAAATCAATATAAAAGGCCCGGTATCCGGATTCAGGAAAGGAAACTGTTGTATCAATTTTTCTAAGCTGCTTCGCATTTAAAGATTTACTTCCAAATTCCTCATCCCTGAAGTCTCTGTCCTCTGAATCAGCTGACCAAATCAAGGCGTCAATTAACTTATCGGAAGTGGTTGTGGTAGAAATCATTACTTCTTTCCCATTCTCTTCTATTTTCCAGTCACAGGTTGGATATTCTTTTCCATTTAAGGTAATGGCAAGGAATGAGCTCAACGCTTGCAAAGCCTGTACACCGTCACCCAAACCATGGCCTGCATTCGGGACGTATTCAATTAGGTTTTTCCCCGGAATATCATCCAGGTAATTCTTAATGGCGTCAACAGGCCAGTACTCGTCATTGGTCCCAATAAAGATCATCTTGGGCATGGTGAGTTTCTGCCTGTATGAATACGGATCGACCATCGTGGTAATGGCAGCTCCTTTTTCTGTCCTGGCTGTCTGCGGGATTTCCAAATCCACGTAATCCTGAATCTGGACGCTATAATCTTTCCATACCTCGATCTGGTAGTCCAGGCTCACCGGCATATTCAGCACATCAATCACCATTGGAGCAATGGCCATCACTCGTGGATCCATTGCTCCAGTCAGCCAGGTGGTCCACCCTCGTTTGGAAGCCCCGGATACCACAAACTGATCAACTTTCACATCCAGGTCACTTTTAGCAAACTCCTGTACCGCATCCATGGCTCTCACAGCCGTTTTGACCATGGGAAATAACAATGGCCAGGTATAATCGCCATCGTTTTTAAAGTTGTGAAGTGTGAAGGAGATCAATTCATCCTCAACCAAATCGTCGTACAAAGGTTGATTGGGCGTCTGCCTGATGATACTCACAATCGCCTGGTTCTTTTCAGCGATCATCGCCATACCCAGAGTGGTGTCATCATCTTTCTTCTTGAAATTAGGTTCGGTGTTTTTATTGCTACCTCCTGTGATGAACAACAAACTACCATTTTTGGTCAGGTTCTCTGGCACCAGAACGGTAAGCTGGTGCTTCCAGGTATGTTCCCTCCACTGCTGGGAGGTCAGGATAAGGTCATAGGCAGTAACAGGTTTTCCCTCTATTGTATACTTTTCCTTCATCACCCAGCGATAATTATCGTCGCCATTTTCAAGATACTTCTGAAGGGCCGTTTCGGGAGACAGAGGTAGCTCCTTGTTTGTTTGACAAGAAAACAGGAGCAGGATAAGGATTCCAAAAAGTGATTTTCGCATTTGTGTGTATTGTGATGTAATTAAAAACTATCTGAGGCCGGGTTTTCCTCCACCATTTCCAGTGCTTCTCTGATATAGATCTCGCCAGTCATTTCACCAAGACTGGTCCGACTGACATATTCATATCTTTTGAAGCTATTAAAATCTTCTTTGGTGAGTATGTATCCAAAAGCATCATTGGTCAACCCAAATAGAAACGGATGATCCGTTTTCATATTTCTTTTCAGGTAATAGCCAATGTTGGGTAGTGCCTCTCCGGGTATGGTCAGAATCTGGGCTGACCCAATGTTTACAAGATTCACCTGTGTACTCAGCAAATAATCTTCTGTTACCAGTGGTTTCAACCCGGAATTGTCGATGATCATCCTCATGAGCTCTGAATCCACGGGAAACTGCACTCTTTTGGAGTTACAAAACAGGGATGGGTCTTCCTGCACTTGTGCAGATTCTATGATGGACAAAGCCTGATCCGCAAGCAACTCCCCTATCCGAATACATTCTTCCCAGTCATTGGCTTCTTTGCCTTCAGGTCTTCGGTTGTCCGCCGTGACCATACCTCCCTGGGCGCCATTCATAAAGATGGCTACGCCACCGGCTTTTTCTTCTATGCGATCATAAAGTGGGCCACATAAGTCAGGAGATAGAATTTCTCTGCCATTCCCGATGACCTCCGGATGAACAGCGTAATTAACCAGGGTGGCAATAACCTTTCCTTTGTTTTCTCCTTTTTGGCCAATGGCCTGAATCACCCCACACCTGGGATCGTACAATTGAGGTGCGTAGTAATTGTATGCTATCTGTCCTTTAGCCTCGCCTACCGCTATTTTGAGATCAGCTGGCTCCAGCTTTTCCACGGCTTCATTGACGGCATCTGCTACCTGCTGAACACACCATTCCAGGTATTCGAAGTCTGCCAGAATCTCGCCTTTTTCATTGGGAAAGCCATAGGCATCGGGACCACTGTGGGTATGCGTGGCACCGATCATGATGTTTTCAGGTGGAATTCCCTTGATCAGCTTCCTGGATTGATCGCCCAATAAGGCCGGCCATCCAAGATTGTCTATTCCGACAAAGGCCACACGCGTGTCTCCTTTTTCCACCACCATCGCCCTGACAAACAGGTCTCCTTTGTTTTCTTTCACAGGTCTGGGAGTACCAACTCCTCCGGATACTGGTAATAAGGGGTCAGGAGTGATCTTTCTGACTGCAGCTCCTACTTTGACTTGAGCTGATGCCTCCAGCAATACTATACTGAAACAAAGCACCAGGTAGATTATCTTCTTCATGGGTGATCAATTCGGGGATATTTAGTATGCATGCATACCTTTTATCTATAAATACTGAACAAATGCAGTTAAGTACTATGAATCACAAAATTAATTTTGATCAACTAAAGGTAATCAATTGGCCAATTCTTCCAGCGCAAGAAATGCCATGAGACCAGCCCCAATTTTCAGTGCCTCCTCATCCATGTCGAAGGTTGGGGTGTGGAGTCCAGAATTAATACCCTTTTCGAGGTTTTGAACGCCCAACATATAAAAACAAGAAGGGACCTGATGGGAATAATAGGCAAAGTCTTCGGCAGCCATCCAAATGTCCTGTTCCACAAGGTTTTCAGCACCAACATAGGATGATATGCCTTGCCTCAATCGGCCGGCCAATTCCATATCATTGTTTAAAAAAGGGTATCCCCTGGCTACTTCAACCTCGCATTTGCCTCCCATGCTTTTAGCCAGATTGACCGCAAGCGTTTCAATTCGCTGCAAGCAGGCTTCCCGCCACGATTCATCCAATGTCCTCAATGTACCCTCAATGGCGACCTCATTGGGAATGACATTGGTAGCCCCTTCTCCGATGATCTTTCCAAAAGAAAGTACCGTCGGAATTTTAGGGCTGGCATTTCTGCTCACCAACTGCTGCGCTGCCACAATAAAATGGCTGGCTATCAGTACGGGATCAATACAGTTTTCCGGCATGGCAGCATGTCCACCCTTTCCAATGAACCTGATGAAGATCTCATCTGAAGAGGCCATAAACTTACCAGGTTTAATTCCCACTTTTCCTGTTTGCAGCCACGGGAATACATGTTGCCCAACCATGCTCTTGGGTTTAGTATTTGAAAAGAGACCCCCATCCAACATCAGCTTAGCTCCTCCTGGTATTTTTTCTTCTGCTGGCTGAAATATCAATTTGATCGTACCCTTCCATTGATCTTTCAGATCACAAAGGATCTTTCCTGCCGTGATGAGCATCGAAGTGTGACCATCATGACCACAAGCGTGCATGACGCCTTTATTTTGAGATACGAAATCGTGGGTATTGGCTTCCAGGATCGGTAAAGCGTCCATGTCTGCCCGAAGCATGATGGTCTTTCCCCCTTCCCTGCCATTGATCGTAGCCAACAAACCATTTTTGTCTATACGCTTAAGCCCATCAAATGGTAGCTGCTGAAGCTGACTCTCCACAAACCGAGCCGTCCGATCCTCCTGAAAGGATAGCTCAGGATGCTTGTGCAGGTGTCTTCTGATATCCACACATGATTTCCAGTATTGATCCGACAGTCCCTTAATCTTCTCTATCATAACTTAAATCTACAATTGATATTAACCTGGATTGTGCATTTGAGTTTTGTAATGAAGGGCTAAAGTACAAGAAAATCAAGCTTTTACTATCGGAAGCATAGCAACCGCTATGGTGACGAGAGAATATCATGTTAAGGGCTTGATTTTGAAGTAATTTAGTCATGTAATAGAAAGTCTAATGTATAATCCAGGTTTAACATTCAGGTACTGAGACGGCGATATTGGCTGCCAACCCACCCAGTGAAGTCTCTTTGTACCTCACATCCATATCACAAGCTGTCTTCCACATGGTTCGGATCACGTCATCCAGTGACACTTTGGCGAGTGAAGGATTACTTTCCAACGCAATTTCTGCAGCTGTTATGGCTTTGATGGCTCCCATCGAGTTGCGCTCGATACAAGGAATTTGTACCAGTCCCTGAACAGGGTCACAGGTGAGTCCCAGATGATGCTCCATCGCGATCTCGGCAGCCATGAGTGACTGGTCCACCGTTCCACCGAGGCCTGAGGCCAAAGCCGCCGCAGCCATGGCCGAGGAAACGCCTATTTCTGCCTGGCAGCCTCCCATGGCGGCCGATATGGTAGCGCCTTTCTTGAATAAGCTCCCGATGACACCGGCTACGCACAGAAAATTGATGATATCGCGATCCGTGACCGCTTTTTGGGTATTAAAACAGATAAAATACATCAATACAGCTGGTATTACACCAGCGGCTCCATTGGTAGGTGCTGTTACTACCCTTCCGAAATTGGCATTTTCTTCATTGGTGGCAATGGCAAAGCAGGAGACAAACTTGATCACTTTGTCAAAAGCCGGTTGATAACCTTTCAAAGCGGCTAACCATTCACTTTTAGAATCTCCATAATCAACAGAACTCATCAACCGTGAATGAATCCCCTGTGCTCGTCGTGAGACCTTGAGGACTCCGGGCAAATAACCTTCCGAATGACAACCCTGATAGATGGTTGCAGACATTACCTCCCACAGATTCAGGATTTCCCGATCAAGTGCATCTCTATCACGTAGTGTCAATTCGTTCCGATAGACCAAATCAGCAATACTCAATGCGTCCTGATCACAAAATTTCTTCAGATCGCTGGCCTTTTCTATAGGGAAGGGAAACGACTTTTCATTAAAGACCAGCTCCTCTCCTTCTTCCACCACGAATCCACCGCCAACAGAAAAGTAGGTTTTACTCAGCAGGCAATTTTGATTGCTGTCGAAAGCCTGAAATCGCAATCCATTGGGGTGGAACTCCAGTGTCTCATTGGGATGAAATACAATGGACTGCTTCGGATGAAAAGCCACCTGATACTTACCAGGCAGTGTGATTTGGTTGCTTTTCTCCACTTCCTCCAAAATCGCTGGCAATGCTTCCACCGAGACCATTCCCGGATCGCACCCCATGAGTCCCCAGACAATTGCCTTGTCTGTCCCATGCCCCTTTCCCGTCAGGGCCAGGGATCCAAAAAGATCTGCCTGAATGTGATCAACAGAATCGAGATCAACAGCGGATGCCAAAGCACCGGAAAAGCTTGAGGCAGCCTTCCAGGGTCCCATGGTATGAGAGCTGCTGGGGCCAATACCGATCTTGAAAATCTCAAGGATGCTTATGTTTTGTGAAGCAGAGTCCATTAATACAAGCTAACGATTAAACTGCAAATGATTTATTCGAGAGGTCCGATATATTCAGTGGACACAACCAGTTCGTCAAACAGCACCTTATCAACGGCACCCGCTTCTCCTTTGGTCATGTAATAATTTAACCAGAAAAAGGTGAGCTTCAGCTGATCACAATTTCTCCATTGAAAGCCTTCAAAGGGTTCGCCTTCAGCATTTTCATTATTGAAACCACCTCTCCTGTCCATCAATGGAAAGCCTTCTCCCAAATGCAGGATCTCTTTTCCATCGATCCAAAAGGCCATTTCCCCATTCTTTTCTTCCACCGGATCATTGAGCTTTAGCATAAATTCAACACAGATCCACTGATCCAATGCCACCTCTTTGGGCTCTTCCGGGTAAAACACATTGCCCCAGTAAGCACCAGGACTCCCATTCATGTGCATCCAGTAGGTATAAAAACCCCAATCCCAATTACTGGTAGAGGGTGACTCAATCCCGGAAATAAAGAAGTCATCACCAGCTGGCTTCATCCCGGCAAATCCCTGCGGCCACCCGACAGAAGGATTGTACCCACCCAGCTTGACGAAGTGGTGAAGGCTGGTCTCGCGCGTGAGAAACTTGACATAAAACCGGGCAAACAAGGAGTCATAACCTTCCGGAAACTCCTTAAACAGATGTCCACCTTCGTTTTCACCCGCTACATAGGTCATCATCAGGGATTGTTTTCCCTCGCTCTTTTCCGGCACATCATCACTGAAAGACATCCATTTGGTGTTTTTCCGGTCATTCCAGTTTTCAAGCATAGCTTCGATGCTTTCATGCTCAAAGGTTTCGTTGAAGATGGGGTTTGAAACAGTGTCTGAACTTGTTACTGGTTTAGACTCACATTCATTGCTTTCTTCGCTTTTTGTATCTGTATCAGAAGGTTCATTGACCGTGATTTCACATGCGAAAAGCGGAAGAAGTACCAAATACCAAAAGAAGAACTTAAGACTAGCAAACACCAATATTAAATCTTATGTAAGTGTTATATAATATTATGAAATCAAATATACTTTCATTTTATTATTTTAAACATATATGCATAAACATATTAACCACACAAATGGCAACCTGGTTATTGAAGCAATTGCTTAAAAGAATGGTTTTTTAAGATCACTGGAATATTTACTTTCCATCTCTTTTATTGCAAAGAATAGCAGCCCTACCCCATCTACGCAATCGTATCGCATTTCATCCGTATGGCTCTTAAACATTTTCAATCGATCAACATAGAATAGATTTATTGCTTCTTTTGTCAATTCCATTGCTTTTGATCTTGCCCAATCATCACCATACTTCTGATCATAACCATTTAGAAAATGAATAATTCGGGCGTAGTTTTCTGCATACTTCGGACCGGCATAAATATTACTTTTCAGCTGAGATTTGATGGTTGCGATCCATCTATCAGCACCTATTTTATATATTTCTTTGCCTGTTATTTCAGAAAGCAACAAACAACTTTCTGCAAATTGTAAAGGATAGTTATGAGTCGGGAATAGCGGATTCCAGATGTCCGCATAAGTTTGTGGTTGATAGGGATAGTCATTGGACTTCCTGATATGTTCTCCTGTTAATACATTCAGAGAACCATAATACATATTTGCCTGCTCATCGAAACCATTGATTAACCAGGGTTCCATTGCTGCTTCTACCATTTGCAGCCACTGGTTGCCTGTAGAATCAGGCACGTATTGTCTCGCTTTCAGGATATTCAGAGACCAAAGGCCAATCTCGGTTGTAGAAGTATGCTGATCCCATCGTTCTTTTGAAGGACTATTGATGACCAGTCCTGTTTTTGGATTGCGATTATCAAAGCTGTATCTTAAAATCAAATCAGCTAATTCAAGTAAACTGTTATCCTCTGTTTTTGAGTATAAAAAGGCCAAAGAATTGACAATAATTGATCCTGATTCCAGAAAAGCATATTCACTAGATTGATTGGCATGCCTGTTAAACTCACCGGTCTTGTAATCTGCCACATGCTTTAAAGATGATTTACGTATGTGGTTCTCTATTTCTTGAGGAAACCAATCAAAAAGCAGCTCCCAGGGTGGCAATAACGGTCTTAACTCATGCAAATCTCCCAGTTCATTGTTGAAATCAACAGGTCTTGGAGATTCTGAACTTTTAAACTTAACAGCATGATCACTGATCACATCATAGTAATAATGATTACCCCACAAGATCACACCATTCTTAGCTGTACACCTTTCAAGATATGCTTTCACATAAGACCTGGCTGATGCTTCAAGTTCTTTGTATCCATACTTTTGGGACAAATCAACACAAGCTGCAATATCCGGGAGACTCCAATAAAGGGTAGCCCCACCTGGCGCATCCACAGATCTATCCAGGTACACTCTACATGGGATAGAATCAGGATGAGAAAAATCAAATGGATACTGACCTGTTTCAAGATTCCAACTAGACAACCACATCTTTGTTGTATCCCTGCCATATTGATCCACAGCCGTTTGGGTGATAAACTGATAATGTTGAATAAACTTATCATCCGTTGTTGGGCTTTTATCGGTCCCAAATAGAGAACAACCAACTAACAGCAGGGCAATTACACTAACTATCAGTGTATTCTTCAAAAAACACTTTACCACTAAATATTATCTTTTAAGTACGAAAAATGAAAGGAGTATCCTGTGAGAAGCCAATCTCACAGGATACAATCCCTAGTATCCCTGGTTTTGAGATAAATTGGTATTTAACAGTCTTTCTTCTGCTGGTATTGGCCACAAGTATTGGCGAGCAGGAAAGTTTTGAACACTGAGCGCTCTACATAAGCCTGCATCGAAAAGCGCTGTGAAATCAGGTAGCCCATCATCGTCAATTTCAGGAGTAAGCCCCCAAAACCATAAACCAGGATCCACTACATTATCCATCAGTGCTCCGGTTGGTGCAACATTTGGATCAATATCAATGGCTACATTTAATAATCCCGGTATTGGACCCGTCATGGCCTTTTCAGCCAGTTCCCACCTGATCAAGTCCATGTATCTCCTTGCCTCAAAAGCAAATTCCGATCTTCGTTCATTCCTAACTTTGAGCCTAAGCTCAGCCTGATCTGTAGTAACAACTTCAGGGTTAGTATATGGAGAGTTTGCATAGGCTCTATCACGAACCTCATTGATAGCATCAAGTACACTTTGGTCAATCTCATTGAGTTCAATCTTTGCTTCTGCGTACATCAGCAAGACATCAGCATACCTCATTTCGATTCTATCCTTAGCTGACCGGAAATCAAGCCAATCTTCATCGACCCCTTTTCTCAAGGCCAGGCCATTATAAGAACCATAAGTATGTACAGACCGGGTATCATTGTTTCTAATCATGCTCCCGGTTGAATAATTCATGACCTGTTTTCTTTCCGGATGAGGGGTATATTCAATACCCATAAAATTGAAACCATCACTTGGAGCGAGTCCATCTCCATCCTCGAGCGAACCAAATGGTACGATTGTCATCGTACACCTTGGGTCCCTGTTTTTGAAAGGATTGCGTGGATCAAACAAAGGTGATTCGTCAATTGGCAGTCCATCAACACATTCAAATGAGGCCAACAGACTCCAGCTTGGCTGACGTGAATTATACCCTCCATGATTTCGTGGAATAAATACATTTAAATCAGCACCACTTAAAGCCCAGTTAAACTCTTCGCTTCGTGGAAACTTAAAAATGGTTTCATCAGAATCCTTTGTAGCGGAGATAAACAAATCGGCAAAGTCTGGGTGGAGACTGTATACATTCAGATCCATACATTGCTTTGCCGCATCCGCTGCTGTTTCATAGTCTCCCATGTACAATGCAATCCTGGCTTTCATGGCATATGCTGCGCCTTTCGTCGCATACTCTTTTCCATCATACGAGGTTGGCAAAGCATTGGCTGCATCATCATAATATTCATAGATCTTATCCAGAATCTCAAATTTGTCCCTACGAGGTAATAAAAAAGATTCATCAACTGAGATTTCCTCTTCGTAGAAAGGCACATCCCCATAGTGAGAAATCAAATATGACCAAAAGGATGCTCTCATAAAATTGGCTTCACCTCTAAGCATATCTTCTTCACTCTCAGTCAAAACACCCGATTGTGAATCCAATTCCTCCATGAATACCAGCATCCTTGTAATGATCTTGTACATCAACGTCCAGTTATTGGCAGCCGGTGAATATTCTGATGAAACAGTTCCTGATTTGATACTATTGATAATATCCCTTCTCTGCCAGTCGTCAGACATTCCACTGGTTTGCTGATCCATGGGCCAGAATGCTTCCCTGTAGCCCTCGTTCAATGATTGACGAAATTGATCGTATGTAGAATACCAGTTACCTGAACTGGCGGCATCTAATTGTGTCAAATCTAGTTCTGTACACGCCACTGTTGAGGTGATAAACCCAACGATAAATAATCTTTTAATAATATTTCTCATTTCTTTATCCCTTTTAGAATCCAACTTTAACACCTGCCATAAAGGACTTTGTTATTAGATATCCTGAACCTCCTTCAGGGTCAAGTCCACTGGGTAAGTCAGCCAATGTGAAGATGTCATTTGCTGCAACGTAAACCCTAAGCTTAGTCATTCCCAGTTTGCTGATTACCTCTGGTGCGAGGCTATATCCTAGTGTGATATTTTTAACTCTGAAATAGGCCCCATCCCTGAGCCAAAAATCTGAGAAGATATAATTGTTATCTCTGGTAGTTTCGGCTAATCTTGGATAAGTGGCGCTTAGGTTCTGATCAGCAGTATTATAAGCGCTCCAATAATTTCCGTCCAGGAGTGCAGGAGGTGATAACCAACTTTCCTGGAAGGGCTGTGTGAAATCGGGTGACAGATAATAGTTTTTCTTTCCAACACCTTGAAAAACAAGCCCAAAATCAAAGCCTTTATATTCGAGATTGATATTACCGCCGTACTGCATACGTGGCTGGGAACCACCCAGAACAACCCTATCCAACTCATTGATTACACCATCAGGAACGTCATCAGGCCCACTAATGTCTTTATACTTGATGTCTCCGGGGCTCACTGAAGCACTTGTGACCGGAGAATTGTCAACCTCTTCCTGTGTCTGAAAGATCCCTTCAGCCATGTATCCATACCACGATTGAAATTCAATGCCTTCTTCAGACAAATAGTTGCCACTGAAGAGACGTTTCTTATTGACGTTTCCTACAATGGATTCCGAATCAAAAATATTAAACGATACAGAATATTTAAGCTCATTTATCTTCTCTCTCCAGGTTGTAGAAAACTCCCAACCAGTGGTACTCATACTCCCTACATTGACTGTGGGGTCGTTGTAACCACTTAGTGACGGAATACTCAATTCCAGCAACATATCAGTCGTTTCTTTGCTGAAATAGTCAAATGTACCGGTAAGTTTATCTTCAAAGAAGCCTAGATCTAAACCAACATTTATGGTCGAAGTTGTCTCCCAGGTTACATCATCAACTGCAAGATAGAGTTGTGCTGCTGATCTTGCAGCCTCAACCGAACTGCCATTTGCCAGATATACATTGCTAAACTGCAACAAAGTTTGATACAGATAATTGCCTAACCTGTCATTCCCCAACTGGCCGTAAGAGACTCTTAATTTGGCGAAAGATATAGGCTTTACTGATTTTAGAAATTCTTCACTTGAAAGTACCCAGCCAGCTGCTACTGAAGGAAACAAACCCCATCTATAATCAGGTGCAAATCGTGACGAACCATCTCTCCTGGCTGTGGCCTGTAGAAAATATTTACTGCCGAAATTGTAGCTCAAACGTCCAAAAGTGGATACGTATGCAGTTTCTACAATGGAAGTACCATTATCAAAAACTTTATCTACAGGAGCCTGGCTCAAATAAGGGTAGTCATTTGTGATGTATTCAATCCCTGTCACCCTTAAACCTTCATTGAATGAGGAATATGCTTCCTGCCCCAAAGTAACCTCCAGGGAGTGATCTCCAATTTCCTTATTATAATTTATTATCGCCTGCTTGGTCAACGAGAAATCATGTATCCGTCTTTCATCCAGAGATATCTGATTTATATTATGGTTGGTAATGTAAAACGGAGTTTCAGATCTATCAGGATCGTCGGATGCCCAATAAGGAATGGCACGGTTAAATTCTTTGTACTTCGTGAATTCAATATTCGGCGCCAGGTTCACTGACAGTCTTAGATCTTCGATTGGCTCTAAATACAATTCAAACTTTCCATACAATAAATTGGAAGCAACCTTTCTGTTTCCTCCATAATTTACTCTTGCGTAAATATTGTCCCCGGTCTTTCCTTCGGCAATTCTTCCATCTTGCCAGATAGCAGGATAAATCGGTGCTGATTCCACAGCTCTCTTAGTAGGGTCTAAGACGGGTTGCTTGTCATCAGTTATTCTAAAGGCAAGATTTAGTGTTGCCCCTAACTTATCATTAATCGCCAGGTCATTGTTGATTCTTCCTGTATATCTTTCCCAGCTCCTTTGATTATACAATGCACCCTGATATTCATAACCAAAAGAAGCAAATGTCTTCAGCTTATCAGCACCACCCACCATGAGCAGGTTATGCCTGTGAGCAGGTGCACTTTTTTTGAAAACCAAGTCTCTCCAGTTCGTATTTGGGTATTGATCAGGGTCTGAAGCATGATAATTGGCGTAATTGGTAATGAGATCTTCTGACCATACAGGAAACTGATCTGCATTATTCCCGTTATCATTCCATTGTTTCTCATTCTGCATCTCCATATACCTGACTGCACCTACGGTCTTTCTAAACTCGGTGGGCACATTGGTAATTACCTCTCCACTATATTCGATAGTAAAAGATTCTTTCTTGGCTCTTTTGGTTGTAATCAATATAACTCCCGCAGCAGCTCTTGAACCATATATAGCTGCAGATGCTCCGTCCTTTAATACCGAGATAGACTCTACATTCTCTGGGTTCACATCGTTGATGCTGGAAACCGGGACATTATCTACAAGGATAAGCGGACCAGATTCACCCTGAAGTGTGGTAATACCTCTGATAAGAATTTGGTTTCCCGATCCAGGCGCAGAACTTCCTCTGGTCACTGTTACACCTGGTACCGCACCTTGTAAAGCATTGGAAACGTTAGTGACTCTTCGGGCACTGATACCCTCACCATCTACGACTCCCACGGCACCTGTCAAATCACTTTTCTTCTGAGTACATAACCGATCACCACAACTTCAGAAAGTTCCTCGATATTCGGTGACAGCTTGACATTAATTTGAGTTTGATTCCCGACTTTGACCTCTTTGTCTAGATATCCGACAAAAGACACGACCAAAACGGCTTCATCGGGAACAGTTAAACTGAAACCACCATCTAAATCTGTTGTTGTTCCCTTCGTATCACCCTTGATGACAACTGTCGCACCCGGTAAACCTTCACCATTCTCATCAGTTACTTTACCACTGATGTCAATGTCTTCTGCAATCTGGATTTCGACTTCGTTCTTTACAGGACCTCTGTTTTGAGTAACTGTAATGTTGTTATTGATCTGCCTGAACTTAACTCCGGATGCTTTAGCTATCTGCATTAATATATCAGATACTGCCTCCTCTTCACCACTGATGGATACCTTTTGTCTGAGTTCAGACTTTAAGTCATTTCTATCAAATGCGAATCTAAATTTCGACTCTTTCTCAATGAGGTCAAATAATTGCTTTACATTGTATTGACCTGCATCGATAGAAAATTGAACCTCTCTTACGCTATTTTTTTTCTGTGCTCTGCCGCCATTGGCCAGAACCAGATTAAAGAAAAGGGAGTGAAGGATAAGTACATACACCGCATATCTCGAAAGCATAATTAATGTAGGTATAAGTTTTAATTTCATACTTTTGTATTGAATAGGTTAAACATGTTTTAACTAATCCGGGAGCTACATTCCCCAATGATTCACCCGGATAAATTCATGGCCGGAAACCTGGTTTCCGGCTTTTTCTATGGACTATTTATTCTCATTTTTTCATTCAATTAAAATATTATTTTCACTGATTTATCATCTATCTGATAATCAAACCCTTTTGCATAGCTCATAGACTTCAAAACATTGTCTAAAGTCTCATTATGAAACTCCGAGGTAAACATCCATTTACCTTTCACAGACCCTACAATTAAAAATTCCTTACCGTACCACCTCTCCAGACTCCTTATCACTTCTTCAAAAGATGCATCCTTAAACTGAAGGATCCCCATTCTCCAACCTATGGTCACTTCAGGGCTAAATGTTGCTTCTGACTGTCCCCCTTTTTCATCAATACTCAATGATTCCCCTGGATTGAGGATGGTCTCCTTTCTCTCACGATCATTTACTCCATGCACGCTCACAATCCCTTCCGATAAAGAGACCATATGAGAAAGATCTTCGGGATATGCTTTTATGTTGAATTTTGTACCAATTGCGGCAACAGAGAAGTTTGTAGTATTTACAGTGAATGGTCTTTCTTTGTCTTTTGCTACATCAAAAAACGCTTCTCCAATAAGGTTTACAATCCTTCTATTTTTTTCCAGATCCACCACATAAGTAACACGACTCTCTGAGTTTAGCCAAACTACAGTACCGTCCGGTAAAAACACCTGGGACTTTCTTCCAGCTGGATTCTCCTTAAGAATGACTTCTGATTTAGCAATAACCTGCTCGCTGGAAGTGTTATCTGATATATAGAAATAGCTCCATAAAAAGCCAACTAACAATAAGACTGCTGCAACCCTCAAATATTTTCTTATGGAGATCCAGGAATTCTGGCTTTGAAAGTACTTGCCTGAATGACGGGAATAATTGCCAGCCAGTACATTATCTAAAATACGGTCGTAGTTTTTTCTATCCGAAGTCTTGTCATGAAATTCCAGTTTAAGCAAGAGCTCTTTGGCCAATAAAAGCTCCTGAACTTGAGAAGGATTATTTTTCATCCATGACTTCCAATAAAGATCAGATTCAGGCTGGGGATCCAATACCCATTGCCTAAAGTCCAGATCCATCATTAGCTCTTCTACTGAATGGTATTTCTTATTCACGCTCTATTTAGTAGGCTGTTTTCACCTATTAGAGGGAATCAAAACCAAAAGGGCATCACAAATTATGGAGTTTTTTTATCCCGGGCAGATGATAGCTAAAACAAAGCAGTAAGAATACTGGATCTAATTGCGTTTAATGCCCTGTAAATGAGGTTTCTTGTAGATCTGATATTACTTACATTCATCAATTCTTTTATTTCATCGTAGCTCAACCCTTCATGATATAGATAGTAGATCGCTTCTCTCTGACGTTCTGAAAGTTGTTTTAACGCGTTTTCCAACTTTTTCTTTTGCTCGTCTTTAATCTGACCCTCGATAATCCTTTGTTCAGTCGAAATACCAATCTGAAAAGACTGAAATTCAGTATCGTTATATGCTTCTGCCTTACTATCGAATCTTTCTTTATATAACAAAATCCTTCGCCTCAGACATGTAAAAAGGTAGTTTTTGACTGAAGATTTAATGACAGTCTTTCTTCCCTTTTCCCTAAATTCGATAAACATGTCCTGAATAGCGTCTTCCACAAGTGCTTCATTTCTTGAAAATTGAGAGCCATAAGAAAAAAGATCATCAAAATTCTGTTTATATATATGAATGAATGCTACCTCATGTCCATCTTGAAATAATTCCCAAATTCTTGTTTCACTCAGTGAATCCAGCTGACTCTTCAGCTTTTCCAACTGAGGATAATCATGTGGGAATTGATTTCTATTGTTATAGAAGCCTAAAGAATTTGTCTTACTCATGATATTTTCATTGGATTGATTATACCATGAACTGCATAGAATTTTGGGGCTTGTGTATTCGGGGTTAACATATCAAATAATAACTATTTGAAAGATAAATATAACATTTTAAAAACAAATTGATCATAAATTGATAATTAATAGCTACTGTTTTATAATTTCACAGGGTTTCGTAAGCAATTCACGTTTTAACTTGATCATTTTTACTTTTTAAGAATGGCCAGCAATCAAAACAATCACCTGATTTTCTCCGGCAACAACTACCTGGGACTCGCCAACCACCAGGAGATCGTAGAAAAGGTGGCTGATGAGCTACGACTGTATGGTAACAGCTTTTCAGCTTCAAGGAAAACGACAGGCACCCATGAAATACACCTTCAATTGGAGCACCTGCTCTCGGCATTCAAACAGAGTGAACAAAGTATGGTGTTTGCTACCGGGTACCTGGGCAATAGCCTGCTGGTCCGGACACTCCGAAAAGAAAATACCCTTGTGCTTGCGGATGCACAGTCGCACCCCAGTATCATCGATAGCATACCGAAGGAAGAGGTTGAGGTGGAGCTTTATGCCCACCGTGATCCCGGGCATCTGGAAGAACTTCTGAAAAAGCACCCTTCGAAAGACCTACTCATCATGACCGATGGGGTGTTTGCGCTGACGGGAGAGATTGCGCCATTAGATGAGCTGCATGAACTGGCGATAAAGTATGGAGCGGCGCTCATAGTGGATGACGCTCATGCAACCGGCATACTTGGGGAAAACGGACGCGGCACACCTGAGCATTTCAAGCTGCATGGCTCCAAACATATCTATCAGTCTGAAACCATGAGCAAGGCCCTCGGCTCCTACGGAGGTTTTATTGCTTCGGAAGCTAAACTGATTGAAAAGATCCAGGCTGAATCCAACTTTTACATAGCCTCCACTGCTTTACCCCCTGCCATCGTGTTGGCAAGTCTATTTTCCCTGCAACACCTCATGCAACACCCCGAGCTAAGGGTTCAGTTATTGGGAAATGCCCGTAAAATCAGGGAAGGTGTGTCTACTCTTGGATTTGAAACAACACCTGACCTCACCCCCATCATACCTCTATTCTTCAAAGAGGTGAAGCAAGCTGAACAGCTTTCCCAATACCTGGCGGAACAAGGTTTTGTGGTACCCGCCATCAAATACCCAATACAACTGGAGAAGTCGATCGTTCGGATAACCACCAACGCATTGCATGCTGATGATGAGATTGAGCAACTACTATTCACTTTAAAGAAATGGACGAATGAGCACCCAGCCGACTAGGATCGACAACATCGAGATCATCCCTTTGGACATCCCCCTGAAGACACCGTTTACCATCGCGATTGGGAAAAAGGAGAGCATTCAAAATGTATTGATCAAAATCAGGTTGGCCAATGGTGTGGAAGGTTTAGGTGAGGCTGCCCCCCTGGAGCCCATTAACGGGGAAAACCAGGCTACGGTGCTGGCTACGCTGCACAGCTGTAAAGATTTTTTGTTGGGGAAAGATGTGGTGGAGTATAAGCAGATCGCCAACCAAATAAAAGGCGTCTTTCATGTGCAGGCTGCTGCACGGTGTGCCATCGAAATGGCGTTGGTGGATGCCTATACCCAGACACTTGGCCTTCCACTCTACCGTTTTCTCGGTGGTGTCCAGGACGCGATAGAAACAGATTACACCATTGACATTCTACCTGCTGATCAGGCAAAAAATCTTGCTGCTTCACTCACCCGGCGAGGCTACAACACCATCAAGACCAAGGTGGGAAAGCACATGGATGAGGACATCGACCGACTCCTGGCCATCCAGGATGGTGCACCCGGCTGTGACCTCATGATCGATGCCAATCAGGGGTTTTCGGTTGAGCAGGCCCTGACCTTTCTCGATAAACTCGCTGACCAGCAAATCACCCCGGTTCTTTTCGAGCAGCCTGTGATCAAACATGACCTGGACGGGATGCGGTTTATCAGGGAAAAAACCTCCATCCCGGTAGCTGCCGACGAAACCGTCTTCACCGCTGCTGACGCCACGGCCGTTGTGAAGTCAGGCTGTGCGGACATCATCAACATCAAACTCATGAAGTCCGGGCTGATCGAAGCGCTGGATATAGCAGCGATCGCCAGGCGAGCAAACATCGGACTGATGATTGGCTGCATGCTGGAAACGACGCTGGGGCTGGGATGTGCAGCGCATTTTGCAGCGGGGCTGGGTAGCTTTCAGTTTGTGGACCTGGACCCTCACCTGGACCCGGCAGACAACCCGTTTACCGGAGGCCCTGATTTCCGGGAGCCTCAATACCTGCTATCGGCTGATGTACCTGGCATTGGCATAACACTTAAAACTTAATCAATCATGAAATTAACCATCGTATGCCTTTTCACTCATCTGCTATTTTGTAGCACACTGATGGCCCAATACATCACGCAATACCCGGACATACCGCGAGTAGATGTACACACCCATATCGGTGAAAATGACACAGCAATTTCCAACTATCTGAAGCTACATGACGAGCTGGTTGATGAAAGTCAGGTGGACATGGCCATTTGGGTCAACCTGGGTAGCTCCCGGAACAGCCTGGTAGACCTTGAGCTTGTAAAGAAGTTGAGTGAGGGCAGGATTGTATGCGCGATTGCCGATTACCGGGCTCATGATGGGTTGGCATATACTCCGGATGAAATTGCCCAATATCAGCAACAGGGCTATGTAGGCTACAAGATCTGGTCCGGACCCTGGTACAGAGGTCTGGACAAGATGGAGGATGGGTATCCGTACATTGATAATCCTGCTCACACGCCCACCTTCAGCAAGATGGAAGCCATTGGTTTCCCTGGTGCTTCAGTACATATAGCAGATCCTAACGGTCCCTGGGGAGCACGAACACCCTGGCTGGCCGACCCGATAGAATACTGGAAAGAGATCAATGCCTGGCATAAGGTACTGGAGCGGCACCCCAACCTGACGGTCGTTGCTGCACATGGAAACTGGCTGATGTGCCAGGATGCACAGATAGATTACCTAAGGTATATGTTCAGTACTTTCCCGAACCTTTATATAGACCTGGGGGCCACATTTCAATATTACAGATTGGTGAATACGGATAACCTTCGGTCATTGATGATCGAATGGGCTGACAGGATCCTGTATGCTACTGATGTTGGAGCCTGGAAAGATCCTGAAGAAACCGAAAAGAGAAAGAAACAATACCTGAATACGTTTGAGATTCTGGAAACAGATCACCTGGTAAAAGGTAGCTTCTTCAGCAGTCAGCCTATTCAGGGTCTGAACCTGCCCGAAGATGTTCTGGAAAAGATCTATTATAAAAATGCTGCCCGGGTCTACCCTAAGGTGAAGGAGCAGCTTGAGAAGCTGGGGTATCTCTAAATGAGTTCCGACTCTTCTGCTGTCTTTGATGGGTTTTCGCCTTTGGCCATCTTTCATTGCCTTCGTTGGTGTTTTCACCAACGAAAATTATCATGTTGGTGAAAACACCAACATGGGCGACAAATAGCCTTTCACATGGCAAAAGTGGTACCCATAAATATGTAAGGCTTCATAGGAACTTATGTAAGGCCTTACAGGAGCCTGCGTAAGGCCTTATAGAGGCTTGCGTAAGGCCTAATTGGACGTCGCGTAAGGCCTTGAAGAACCTCGCGTAAGGCCTTACAGGTAGAGTCGTAAGGCTATGCACCGGAAATCGATGTCTTTTCCGGCCTTTTGGGGCATTGTTGGTATCCTCATCTTTAGCCTTCTTTGGTGTTTTCATCTATGAATTCTGGCTAGGAAAGACATGCTGGTGAAACATCATCATGGGTTAAATTCAGACTCGTCCAAGAGGGACAAAACATCAAACTAATCGTCATTCTGAACGGAATAAATAAGTCGAAATTGGTAAAAAGATATGTGCCTTTCGGTTAAGTCAACAAACCTGGAAAGTCGACACTGAAGTGAAGAATCTCGTAGATGGTTGGTAGAATCTTCGACTCTACTCACGAAGATAAGATTCTTCACTTCGTTCAGAATGACGGAATAGGGTTTAATCCCAAATTCGCTAGCAAGAAATCCTTTGCTCTTCGACATGTTCCGAAGGGCATGTCGAAGGATAGATGAAGGGAATCTCCTGATTCCTTCAAAAAATGGGAAGACCGTAAGGTTTATCTGTCAGGGATTTGGAAATCCTTTTTATCCGAATATCTGGGTCATAAAAGTGCAGGATCATGAGGAATGGGCAGTTTAGTAGTCAAATTGTAGGTCTTTGCAGCAAAGCACTTTGGTATATAACCAATCGCCAATGTTCACATCCGTTTCAATTTGCTCCTCAGTTCGTCAGGATCTTGTTTGTTCGCCCAAACCAGCACCAGGCTGATGAAGTCCTTCTCAATAAGATAATAGAGAGTTACAAGTGGATGGATTCTTAGTTGTCGGAAATCAGTTCTTTTATATTTTGGTGCTATTCTTGGATTGTTCTTGAGTTGATCAATCCTAAAGTCCAGTCTGTCAAGAAATAAGTTGACTACCTCTTGATTCCACCGTTCCTCTATGAATCTGGTTGTCTCATCGAGTGATTCCAGACCCATTGGAGTCCAAATTGTTCTCATTCTATCTTCCTAGAAGTTCACGAGCACTTGTGTGTTCAATACCATCCTCAGGTTTCGCAGAACTTGATTCCTTGAGGAGTTCGAGTATTGTATCAGGAATTTCCGGTTCCGGGTTATCCCTAAAGTCCTCGATTCGTTGAATGACGTCTTCTCGCTGGATTGAAGTTATCCAGTTAATGAGTTTTTTCTTTCGTTTTTCAATCGTCATGAAGTAAAGATAGTTAATACTCTCCTGCAGTCAATGGATGTGAACATCTAGTTATCTTGCCTTTGCACAAATAACTGCTTATATCACGATAAATCTAAGTCTTTTCCATCAAAGAGGTGTGCATAAAATGGGAAGATCAGAATGGTTTCCTGTTAGGAATTTAGAAATCTCTTTTATCCGGAGTTCGACATGTCCTAGCTAACGTATCGGGCAGCTGGGTTCACGATACCGTTCGTTGTGGGGAATTACTCTTCTCTCTTAGCTTTTTGAAGTATTCAGTTCTTTGTTCGGAGCTCATATTTTCCAGTTCAGCATTCATCTGATCCCTGATTGTTCGCAATTGCTTGACTAAGCCTTTTACAGTTTTTACTTTCTTACTAATCATATTTGAAAATTTCCTTAGGAGTTCTGATTTCCAAAATTGGATATCCATGTTTTAAGTTAACAGAGTTATATCCTCTAATTCTGTCAATGTTCACGATGTGTTTAAAGTTCCAACTAGCCAGAATGTCTGCCTTATTGATGGTTGCAAGTGCGATGTGAGTACAGTCGGCATAACTGGTTTGTCCGACTACTTTTTCGCTAATATAGTTGTCCGCAAGCCTTTCGACTTCTGAAGTTACATTTACATAATGAGAGTTTTTGTTCATTATTTCCCTGAATAGTTCTCCTACAAAATCCGGAGCTCCTTCTAATTCATTTTCGAGTAGCTCAGAAACAATCACAGTTATTTGTTCCTCAAAAATCCGTTCAAAGAATGGAATAGTATTCGATGAAAATTCTTCATCAAAATATCCACCGAAAACTGAAGTATCCAAATATGCGGATTTGATCATAATCAAAGTTACTTGAAATCAACATCAGTTGCCAGTAGCGACAACTCCAACACTAAAACATATCGAACAGCTAATTCCATTAAAGGATTTCTTAGAATATTTATATAGAAGTTCTTCACCAGGATGGATAGCAATCCATTAAACAAACATCATATTACCTTCTATCCATTAACCAGGAGGATCATCCTATGCCTCTTAAAAACACAAAATGTCGTCTATTAATTGTATTATTCTAATAAAACGACCAGATCATCTAACTGGAGTGCTCCCAATGTGCTCCCAGTGTGTGTCCAGTCTTCTCCCGTACCCCTCCAACCAGGCAATAATTGTACTTAAATAATATAGGGGGCTCAGCCTACACGGGGACTTTCCACAAGAGCTGCTCCCAGTTAGTCCAATATTAGTTTTGTTATATTCTTTTAGCCTTCGTTGGTGTTTTCACCAACGAATATTGGCTATAGATGCATGGTGGTGAAAACATCAACATGGGCAAGAAAGCAAGTCCCCCAGGTATGTATCCGTCTGGTGGAGACACCATTGCTGTTAACCTAAGTCCTTCGCTCCCCCTAAATCCCCTAAAGGCCTTATGATTGTAAAAGCATAAGCTTCTATGTGATTTAGTTTTGAATAAGTAAACAATAATCAAACTAAAAGATAGAAGCTTATGAAGAGTAAAAGTAAAGAATTGAGTTTCGATGGTCAAAAGGTATACGTAGGGATTGATGTGCATTTGAAGAATTGGCGAGTTACCATATTACTGGAACACATCTCTCATAAAACATTTTCACAAGATCCCAATCCTGAAGTTCTTTCTACCTATTTAAAAAAGAACTTTCCGGGAGCTGAATACCATTCGGCCTATGAAGCTGGATTTTGTGGTTTCAGTGTTCATCGATCTCTAGAGGAACAAGGCATTCATAATATTGTCGTTAATCCGGCAGATATTCCCACTACTGATAAGGAGAGGAAGCAAAAAGAAGATAAACGAGATAGCAGGAAAATCGCACGTTCATTACGAAATGGAGATTTAGAACCTATTTATGTACCAACCAGGGCAAACGAAGAACTCCGAGGTCTGGTAAGGTATCGCAAAACTCTGGTAAAAGAGATTAGTAGGAATAAGACAAGGATCAAGGCCTTTTTACATTTTTATGGAATTGAGATTCCAACTGAATTGGATTCTGCTTCACGTTATTGGTCAGCCAATTTTTCCAAATGGTTAACCACCATAAGGTTGAGTACCGAATACGGTCACGCTGTGATATCCGGAACACTGGATACGGTGACTCATTTGAGATCCACTTTACTGAAGATTAACAGACAGTTAAGAGAAATAGCTAGAAGTGAAGAGTATGCTCATCGGGTTAATTGCCTGAGAAGTATTCCGGGAATAGGACTGATCGTATCGATGACCTTGCTTTCTGAATTAGGAGATACTAGCAGGTTTAATAGCCTGGATAAACTGTGCTCTTATATAGGGCTGGTTCCAACCACTAATTCTTCTGGGGATAGAGATCTGGCAGGTTCGATTACTTCCAGAAGTAATAAGCCACTGAGAGGAGTACTTGTAGAAAGTGCCTGGATTGCCAGCAGAAATGATCCTGCTCTAGCTTTGACTTATAATACCTTATGTAAGCGAATGAAGCCCAATCGAGCTATCATTCGAATTGCTAAGAAGCTATTGAGCCGAGTAAGGTATGTATTGAAGAATGAAACAGAGTATCAGTATGCTGTGGCTTAACGAATTAACTATCATCATAAAACAACCTCTAATTGAAAGACAGCTATGGATCCCGTGCGATGCTACATTGTAGTATTCGTTTCCTAAAGGCTGCTGCTTTCATTAAATAAGAATTAAACAAGGAAATGCGGCTACTTCAGTCCGTTGATAGAAGGATGTTTTTATGATGAAACAAAATGGCCTAAAAAAAGGGCATTTGGAAAAAAGTATTTGTGATCCGCTTGGATTACAACATAGAAGGGGTCCATCCTCAAAGTCACTTAGTCAAATAAAAAACATCTAAAATTCAGAAAGGTGCTGTGGGTCCCTTTATGGATTCAAGGGCGCGGGAGGCCACCACCTTTTATTTGCTCCAAAGGGGTTATTAATTCTTTAAGTTGACGGTAATGGTAGGGATCTATCTCCAACTCCGCTGGAAAACTATACTACTACTCCTCTAACCACTCTCCTGGCTTATCCACCTTTTGGATAGCATCAGAATCACCCAGGGTTTCATAGAGCTCCTCTACCCATGCATAGGTATCCGGCCATTCACCGATGGAGATCACCTCACGGGGAAACATCAGCCCTGTCACCTGTGGCAGGTCGGTCACCTGTAGGCAATTCAGCATCTCGATGGCCATGCCGGTTCCATCTGGATCACCGATTACATTCTGTGTGGCAGGTGGGTTTTTCAATAACAAAGCTTTGACTTTTTCATCCAGCATCCCGGCATAAGCAGCTACGGCGGCCATCTCTCCTTCAGCCACAATGCTGATCTGATCCGGATCCACATCCGGGATCTCCCGTAAGGCTTCCAGACATCTCAACACATCATACAACCGCATGGAAGCGAGAGTGCGACCCGTCCATGTAGCAGACCGGCGTAAGTGCCATTGGTATTTCGGCGCATAACCTGTCTCTCCGATGCCCCGGGCTTCGAAAGAGGCCACAATCATCTTGCCTCTCAATCCCTGTGATAGCTCATAGGGAGCCCATCTTCCCGCATCGGGATTGGTCAGTACCAATAAAACAGGTCGCTTCTCTTCAACAGGTTGCCCCAGGCTCAGGTTCACATTGAGCTTCCATCCTTCCTCTGAAACAAAGCTATATTTTTTACCCACGCTACCACCATTGTTCATATACTGAAACTCCTCTTTTACCTCCAGGGGCACCTTTTCCTTCGGAAATGCGCCAAAGGTTTTTTCATTCAGGAATTCAATGACTTCGCTGCGATAATCAGCCAACTGTTGGGTGTTTTTGATCTGCGGTGGGGTGGCCAATTCCACAAAATGATCCTGGATCACTTTGGTCAGGTCCCCTTCTGGTGGTCCGTCTACATAGGCCTTCAGCTCGTCATCGGTATACCGCTTGGAAATGTCAATAGGCCTCAGCTCTTCCGGATCTATTTCCTTACCCTTAAGCTCCCGATAAAAAAACGACAGGATCTCGGCTCTCAACTCTTCATGGGTACCATAGCTGTGGGGCCCCGGAGCTTCTCTCATCAGGAGATTCTTCTCTTGACCATACAATTGATAAACAGGTTTCAATTTTTCATGGAGTGTCCGCACAGCCTCAATAGAATAATACAGGTCATTGGTCGTCTGTGCAATCATAAAAGGTCGCGGTGCAATCAATGCGCCCACATCCGTAAAGTCTATTCCATAGGTATTGATGGGCATCATACAGTCACAATGATCATCTATGGTGGACTGACAGATCTGCCCTTCCAGGGAGGCTGCACCCGCCTGTGCCGCTGCGGCTTTGATCCTGGGGTCTGCTGCCGGGAGGTACCAGCTTTGAGAACCGCCACCTGAAATACCCGTCACACCCAGATTGTCTTTGTCAACTTCTTTAAGTTCACAGAGCAGATCCAGTCCCCGGATGCCATTCCATACCTCTACCCCGGCAGGGTTATATCCTTTGCTGTACCAGTTAAACCACCCCTTTTCGTAGGCTCCCAGGTGCTCTCCTCTCACCTCTCCTCTTTGGATGGTCTCAATAATAAGAACAACAAAACCATGTTCAGCGAAATTGATGGCATGCTCCTGGTAGTGGTGCTTCTGGGTGTGAGCATGACCACAGACATATAATATGGCTGGTGCCTTTTTTTTCAATCCATTGGGGATATACAGGTTTGCAGGGACGTACAGACCCGGCATTGATTCATAGTACAGCTTTTCTACCCGATACTTTTTGGCTTTGATGGTTCCTGTATAGGTCACATTCAAGGGAGGTCGCTCACCATCTAAGGGCATGTCCTGCATACCAATCATTTCGATAAACTCCTGGTATCTGTCCTCTCTGACCTTTTCCCATTGGTCAAGTGTTTCTATCTCTTCAAGCGAACCATGGGTGATCTTGCTGGCTTCATTGCATAAGTATGTCTGAATATCATTTGGATACTTCGGATCTGGTAGCATCTGTTGGGTCTGAGACCAGCCGAGAACTACTACAACAAGATTTAATAACAGGGTGTGTAAATACTTCACTTGAAAAACTTAATTGATGATCATTCTATTGTAAAAGGTTGATGCCAGCGACTCCATTCCGACCACCCGACTACCGAGTCCTTCTGTCGAACCCTGGCAAAATAAGTATTCCCTGAATCCAGGGCATCCATTCCTTCCAATGAGCCCGTAAAATCTCCTGCCGTCGTTGAAATTGTGACAGATATCTGATCGCCTAAACCACTAGCCTGAAATACAATATCATCTCCATTATAATCCGAAGCCACTTCTACTTCCCAATCCAATAATTCCCCACCATTCCGATAAGGTGTTTTATGGAGAATCGGATTGGCTGGCACGGTTACGGGTCCTATAGGTTTTGTAGATATCACAAAATTATCAAACCAGCGGCCTTCCGTTTTCACGGCTCCACTATTCCACCAGGATTCGAGAAATACCGCATTGATACCATGACCATCGTAGCTCCCACGGAAGTTTAGGCTTTTCCGTTCCACTTCCAACCTGCCGTCTATCCATAGTTGATTTAGGCCATTCAATTCACCCGGGGTATTTAACCTGGCCATCGATTCTACCATGACCCAATAGCCTGACTCTTCCGTCGAGGAAATATCAAATTCAGAAGCGGGCGCATTGCCTAACCAGTACAGATTGTCAAAGTCGTTGTATTTGGTGGTCATCACACTGTCTGTATTCCCATATATACCTCTGGCAGGGTCTAAAGTAAGCGTTCCATGTCCACTCCACACATGAGCAATCATGGCTTGTCTCCAATCTGCTGCTACAATACTCGTAGCCCTTGACATCTTAGCCGGTTGGCCTTCCCAACCATACTCATGTTTCACATAGATCCGCCAGTAGATGGTGTCAAATTTCTCTCCTTCCCGCATTACCGGGCCATTACCGGGCCAATCGCCAAAAGCCACCTTCCGGTTTCCATTCCCGCTTACATCTCCCTTTTCAAATCCTGCATCCAGAGAACCACCCACGGTACCGAAATTCATGTCCGGATCAATCGGTCCGTGTCCATCCATGTAAGATTTCTCTGAACTAAAGTCATCATACCAAATCGTATGATCGGAGGTCTCATCCTGTTGTTTTTCAGACATCTCCACGAAATCGATCCTGGGTATGTCAATGGTTGGATCCTTTTCAGCCTCCTCTTCTATCTCTTTTACAGTGTCAGTGGCCGAATTGCAACCCGCAAAAAGTATCACAATCAATAGGTAAATCATATATGGATAAGCATGCATGTTTAGAATATTATTTCAGAATAGGTTTACACAAATTACCTACTCCTCTCCGGGAAACATTTTAAACCACTTGATAGCATTTTTATAGTATAGCTTATTTATGACCTCTTTTGGTAATTTCAACCCCTGAAACTTTTCGTTTACCCGATCACTGGTCATCCACTCATCGGTCACGAAAAACTTCCAATCCAGCATCCAGGTTTCATGCGCAAATGCCTGAAATGCTTCAGCTTCCTGTTTGCCACCATATCCGATGTCAGTCGCATACATAAGACGATCCTGATACTTGATAAAGAAGTCACGAACCTTTTCCCTGTCATGAATCGTTTGAAAAAAAACCTGCCCGATTCTCGCTGCCAGGTCAACCGCCATGTTAGGAAACTTGTCAAGCCGTTTGGCCAGCTCATCCACGTCATGTTCCAGGCTACCCATATGTGCCCCGACAAACGTCAGGTTCGGGTGCTTCTCCAGCATCCGGTCACGTGCAGCTATCTGCTCTTCATAGGAAGGCATCTCAGGGTGCAAATACATGTGGTACTTCGGATGGTCCCTGAAGTAATCTTTGTCATTGTTTACGATCATCTCCTCCAGCGGAAGCCAGCAGTTCTTAGGCTCTGCCAGGTGACCGATAAGGGTTTTACCTCTCTTCTCAATGTGATCGAAAATCGGGTCCAACTTAGGGTCGTCCACGAAGATCAATTCCCCGTTCTTATCTCTGAATTCCATCCCTATGTTTTTCCAGACTTTCACGCCTACTGCACCCGCTTCAAATCCTTCATCCAGCCAGGCGATGGTTTTTTCTACAAAGTCTTCATCATCCCAGGCTTCCACAGAAAAAGAAGTGATAAACTCATAAAGATCAGGATACTCATTCTTCAATCGGGTACGGGATGCGTATTGATCAAGGACATGTTGCGGGTCCTTTGTATCCACCACAATGTTGACAAGCTGGAAATTGTCCTTTTTGGCTTGCTCTTCAAACGCCCCATTTGCTGCGCTTGTATGAATGTGCGTATCTACTTTTTTGATCCTGGAATAGTCTTCGATAGTATAGTATTCCGTTGTTTCCTGGCATGCCATGGTCATCGCAATTAATAAAATGAATGTTATACTTTTCATCACTGCTTAAAAATCAGTTTTAAGTGTTTTTCGATACTCACGTAGTTTTTCAAGATAACCTTCCATATCCAGCAGCTGCTCATCGTAGATCAGGTAGCTCATATCCGGAGTCCTGTTGGCATAATGACGTGATCGGTCCATCTTATAAAAATATTCCTTTTCTGGGGTTGACATGCCTTTTGGCAAACGGGTTTTCTCCCAAACGGACACCAGGTTGTTATACACCTTTGCACGTCTTTCCAGACTCTCTTCGATGAGTGATTCAGCATCCATTAAATGTCTAATTGCTGCTTTTCGATCACTGAATGCTTCTCTATGCGCTCGGGTGATGGTCCTTTCCAGTTCTGACAAATCCAGGTAAGTCTGGCAGGTATGATCAACAAGTTCGGCTACGGTACGATATACATCAAAATCATAAGCATTGCTGGTTGAAAGATCTTTGTTCATGTCGATGATTTGCATCGCTCGCAGCATCTTGGATTGCATAGTTCTGGACTTCTTCACCATCTCATCATATTCCTCATTCCAAAAAGGATCATATTCGATGTATTGCCGCCTTGGAAGGTCAGGCAGATGTGTCTTTCCGATGGTGCCATGGTGCCACACGTTTCTTTCCAATGACCAGGCATAGTAATAAGAAGCCTCATTGAGTAGCTGATAAAGCTCCTTCATGTCTACCACATTTTTACCATAATAGTTATGGAAGAAAGACTGCTCAAACTCATCAAGTCCCGGAGCTGCCCCATTCCATGAATATTGCGCCGAAGTCACAAAGCTGAGCATCCACATCTGATTGTGAAGGCCTGAATCATCCCATGAAGTGTTGATCATGCCATCAAACAATCCGGACTGTGCAGCGGGAGCCACGGTGTTGTAGCTGTTTTTCATGCTTCCATCATCGATGCGACTACGTCCCCTCAGCTTAAAGTGATATGGCAGGAAAAGTGGCTCCAATCCGGGGTTGGGATCATAGACATACACCTCAAATCCAAGATCTTTAGCTTCTTTCACATATTTATAGTCCGGCGTATTGTAATTATATGACTCTGTCAGGATGAGATCATTGTCAGGTTCCATGTTTTTAATGGGAGAATGGCTCATCTTCCAGCCCATGGGTCGTTCCCAAAGCATCACCTTTCGTGATTTCTTCAAATGTTTTGCTGCCTTTCCAGCAAAGAGGTGGTATAGGCCACTATTGCCTATTTCCTGGGCTTTGGCTCTACACTTCTCGCAAAGACCCAATTCAAAGGTTTCATCTGAACCAATGTGGATATATTCTGAACCCGGAGTAGCCTCCATCGCCTCATCCCAAAGGTCAAACAGCAGGTCATAGGTACCATCCTCAAGAGGGCAAAACTCCCAATCAGAATCTTCAACCTCTCTTAAGTGTCGGTATTGAGGCCACTTCAGGATAAAGCTTACGTGTCCCAATCCCTGAACAAGCGGAGTCAATTCTATATGATACTCTTTGGCGTACCTGGTAAACTCCTGCATCTCTTCGATGGTAAATGCGCCGGGTGCTCCTATTTCAGGATGGCTTTTGTAGGCCAATTTGTCTTCCCATTCCCAAACCAGCATATTGATCTTGTACTTTGCCATGTCTCTGATAAAACTCTTGACATAGCTGGCTCTATCCTGATGGTGCTTGGTATCATAGTGCACTGCCCTGACAGCAATATCCGGCCAATCAGTAATTTTCATTCCAGGCACAACTGCACCGGATCGGGTCTTTTTCAATACCTGAAAAAGGGTCTGTACTCCATAGAATAAGCCGTCTTCATCATTGGCGGATATCGTTAATGTATTTTGATCCGTTGAAAGCTGATATCCCTCGGCCTTTAAGTTCTTGTCCGTTCCTTTGCGAGTAAGAATAATATTGTTTGTCCCAGAAGTGGTGCCAATTGCAGCTTGAACACCCCAATTGGCTTCCAGCTCTGACTTCAACTTATCAGCTGTGGCTTTGTCTACATCACCTGCATTTTTATCCAATACAATGATGACTGTATTTGTCAATTCGAAATCACTTCCTCCCAATTCAACTTTTTGGGGATAGGGAATCACATGTAATCCGAGGTTCGAGAGATCAGAAGCCAGGGTAGAAGTAAATGCTGTAAGCATAAGCATCACTCCCATCAGAAAAGACAAGATCTTATTGTTTTTAATCATTGTGGAAATAGTCATTTAAATAGTAGAGATAAAAAAATGCACAAGGGCATCAAGTCTAAAGGATTTATTGTTCCAATGAATCAAAAATATTTGTTGATTTCACCTTCGACCTGATTAAAGGTCTGAGATAGACTTTTTGATCCCCTTCGTGCCACCATTCGGCACGTCGGTCCATGAGGTCCTCAGCAAACTGACTTTTGTAGCAATACATTGCTTCAATAGCCTTTTCACGGTCCTGCTCTTCAAAGCTTATAACAGTTGAAAGATAATCATCAGCAACTCCTCTTAGCAGTTGCCCTTCCTCATCATCAATGTGAGAGGATGGGGTGGCAACATAATAAAGCATGCTGGGTTTGCCCCACTCCTTACTCAAATAAACCTGTGAGATGGAAGCACCAACGAGGCGGTGATCCATGTGATTCGATCCACCATCTGGACCCCAGGTGATGATCACGTCCGGTTTGATCAACGTGACCAGGCTATCCAGGTCTTTCATGAGTTGCTGCACATAGGGTACATGCCCAAAGAATCCATCTTTAAGCTTTAGCTGATCGTGGTATCCCATCCAAATCGGTTTTTCGATTCCCATCTTCTCAGCTGCGGTATTGACTTCTACATTTCTCAGCGCCGTGAGCTCATCGCCGGGCTTCAAATCTGTCTGGCCGGTACCGTATCTTCCATCGGTCACGGTTACCAATTGAACCGTGGCACCCTCCCGGGCGTATTTGGCCATCAAGGGACCAATCGAAAGTTCATCATCCGGATGAGCAAAGACTGCCATAATCACCTTGCCTTCAACAGAAACCGGTGCTTTTGACAACTCCGGGGCACCGTTCTCCGAATTTGAGCAGGATGCAAGCAAACTGATGAGGATAAATATTGAACTCATCTGAAGAATATTGCTCAAGCCATGTTTCATTTTATTCATCTTAATTTGTTGATTGGGATTCATTATTAATTGATTTATTGATGTCTGTTAACGCTTTTTATCACGAATTATCCTACGGGTAAATTGTTGATCACCCACCATCAGTTGAAGTAAGTGTGTTCCATATGGAAGTTTTGGCAGTTTAACCTGAAAGGGATTCCCCGTCAGCCATGCCTCGTGCTCAAAAAGTAATTGCCCGGTTAAGTCATATATCTTTATGCTACACGCTCCTGTGGGGTTTGTCATGGCACTCAATGACACAGTGAGATCATCTGTGAAAGGGTTTGGCCAAACCATGAACTTGTCTTCCACTTCTGGTAGTCCTGTGATGGTATGACCTGAAGCTGTTAGCGCTAACCGGGTAGTGGTGATTTTCGGGAAATGATTTTCACTAAATAAGGTATCTCTGTAAATACCTGCTTTGTCCCGGAGCATCCCCTCCAGAAATACGGATGTGCCCTCTGGTATTGTTTTAAATATGGATTGACATTCATATAATTCACCTCCTTCAACAATAGCATAGGACTTATTGATTTCCAGGTTTGAATAGGTTTGCTCGGCACCATCGGGCCAAATTATCTTTAGGCTGTCAACCTTCTGAACTTTACCGAGACCAAAGTGAATCACAGTGCTCATATGCGACAGGTAACTCGTGCCTCCACTGAGTTCTCTGATAAGCTTTCTGTCGCCTATCTTAACCTCTACCAGGCTGCCGTAAGCACTGGCATTGCTGGTCACTCCTTTTAGTCTGACTTTGAGCCAGTTATTATCGTTTCCTGGGTTTCGATAAAGCAAGGAATGATGATTGTCTGAAAGGACCCCCACTACACCTACAAGGATATCCTGATACCCATCATTGTCATAATCACCAATGGCTAATCCTCTACCACGAGCTGGATGGGCAACTTTCTGAAGCAAAGAAACATCTTCGAAAGTATCTTTATCGCCCTTGTAAAGTCTGTTGACCTGATTTGTTGGACCTGTTTCAAAGATTCCGTTGGCAATAAACAAGTCCAGGAAAGAGTCGTTGTTAAAGTCAAAAAAAGCATTTCCCCAGCTTGTTCCTTCGGCATTCTCTACCTGTCTACCCCGGGCTTCCTCAATGAATGTCCCTCCGGACTGGTTATTGAAAAGATAATTATCGCCAATATCACTCACATAGTAATCCAGGTCCCCATCCTCATCATAATCTCCCACAGCGATTCCCATACTATTGATCTCCAGGTCCCACGACTTCTGCTTCGAAACTTCAGAGAATGACTCCTCCGGATAGTTGTTACTAAAGATGCGATTGGGCTCATATTGAAAGCCAAAATCATTACCGACCAGAATGTCAGGATCATGATCCCCATCTAAATCCGAGAAGGCCACCGCCAAAGCAGTGCCCATACCAGATTGCCCAAGAAGGTAACTTACATCGGTGAATGATCTGTCACCATTATTTTTGTATAAATAATCCCCCTGGTTTCCGGGGTCATAATTTCCTATATATAAGTCTAGCAGCCCATCAAGATTATAATCACCAAAGGCTGCAGAGCTCCCGTAGTATTCACCTTCGATACCTGCCTCAACAGCTCCTTCTTTGAAAGAGGTCCCCTCATCGTTCCAAAACAAATATGTTCGTTCTTTACCCTTTGTAGTGATCAAGAGATCCGTGAACCCATCATTATCTATATCACCACAGGCCACCCCCATGGTAGGAACCATAAAAATCTTTCCCAGACCCATTTCGTAGGTGACATCCTGAAAAGTGCCATCCCCCTGATTTTCATACAACTTGTCTCTTTTTCCGCCACCAATCAGGTAGATGTCTTCAAAACCATCATTCTGATAATCAAAAAATGCCACTCCACCAGAAAGGTTAGTAGGATCTATGGCAAGATGGTTTATGCCTACTTTTTCGCTTAATTCAATAAATTGACCACTGGCCAGTTGAGATGCCATTAGGAAGGCAATGAAGCAGAATCCCCATAAGATATTCTGGCCGAAAGTAAGCATTGAAAGGTGTAAATTAATTAGAGTGATGGGCCTGTTATGCGGCCCATCACTCTAATATTTATATTGAAATTAATTACAATAATTAAAGGATCAATAAGGAGGGAATGTACCCTGTTTTGGATGTGCAAAAGGCACTCCCTGTTTGGCATCCCACCAAACACGGCTTGTAAGTACATCACCTTCTGATAATCTATCTGCTGCAGAAGCTACATTGTCAGCATTTAGGCTGTACTCTCCAAGAGGGTAAGCAGACCTTCTAGGCATCGCATTGTCAGTATCCAATGCTGACAAGCTTCCAATCCATTGTCTTGGATATCCGGTTCTTCGATGCTCGGTCCAGGCTTCAGAAGGATCACCAAAAAGCGCGATGTACTTCTGAACAATTATTTGCTCCAGTTGCTCTTCAGTTGTTCCGGATAATGTAGCCGTCGCTGAACCCATGAAGGTTGTGATATCGGCCGGATCTACTCCATAATGTTCCATTGACACCTGTATGCCTTCTCTATACAAAGCATTGGCATCTTCACTGCTTAATCCTGCGAGTGCGGCCTCTGCTCTGAGAAACCTTACTTCCGCAGCAATCAAGGCATTGAAATCATATTCAGCCTGTATAAACGCATCATCAAGCCTGGCCACTGGTCCGTAGCTTTCCTTTTCATCCACATCCATATTGATCGCTCTACCAATGTAGTCACCATCTAAATTTGGATCAAAGTAAATGGATAACCTGGGGTCATTGGTACTGACCATATTCTCGGTAAGTGTAAATCCTACTACTGTAGCATTGGATGCTCCGGCACTACCATTGGCAAAGTTTTGGTAGAGTGGATTTGTATTCGTTAAGAACCCTGCATCTTCACCTTCCGAGGTGACCTTAGCATTCTGATCATTTGTCTCAACCAATGGAGCAGACAATACTTCGGAAATATGAGATTGAGCCAATGCTTCATCAACATATCTTACCCTGATGGCTAGTCTCAATCGCAGTGAATTGGCAAACCTTTCCCAGAGATTTACATCACTGGCAAACACTACGTCCGCATCACCAAAGCTGCTAAGATCCGGATCACTGTCTAGTTGAGCTGCTGCCTCTTTCAACTCATTCAACAAATCAATATAGATCTCTTCCTGTGTATCATAATTAGGAGTTGGATCCACCTCATCAAATGCCAATGCAGCTTCGAAGTATGGGAGGTCACCATAAGCATCGGTCATCCTATGAAAGACCCAAACCTTCCAGATTCTTGCCATAGCGTTCATATTGATCAGCTCCGGATCTTCAGACGTCAGCCTGATGATCGCAGACAGGTTAACAATATGATCTTTGTAATTAGTAAATGGTCCAAAATCTGCAAAAGTTAACGGCTGCCCTGAGTCTCCTCTTGAGCTGTATCCTGAATATTCTCCGATTCTGCCGCTGTTTTGAATTTCAAAACTTGATTCTTTCAATATTTTGGTAAACATCAACCCTGGCTTGATGATCTCATCTGTCACCAGTTTGGGGTCGGTATTCAATTCGTCAAAATTGTCTGTACAGGCATTAGGAACCAATACCAGAAGCACGACAATAGCTGAATAAAATAATTTATATATCGCTTTCATATCTTTTCTTCTTTATCTTAAAATGTAACTGATAAATTGAAACCTATGCTTCGAGTCGTTGGCATAGAGAAGGACTCATATCCCTGGGCCGCTGCTGTTGGAGCAAATGCGGTTTCAGGAGCGATTCCCATTTCTTCGAACTTAGCATCTCTGTAGAGGTAGAGCAGGTTTCTTCCAACCACTGATAGTTTCGCAGAGTTGAAAGGTGTATTAGCCAATAGTGATTTACTAAAGCTATAACCAAATGTTGCTTGTCTCAATGAAACATAGGTAGCATCAATCACAAACTCTTCGCCAATATTACCCCATGAACGTTGTGCCCAGTAATGTTGTGACCATACAGTCTGACTGGAAGGAGTATAACTTCCATCCTCATTTTCAATAACCCCTTCTACAACCAGGTTTTCTCTGTCATTGGTCCATACGCCGGTACCCTTAGCATTTTGATCATATCTACTCCATGAATATAGCTCTCCACCCATTCTGATATCAATGAGTGCGCCCAATGAAAATCCTTTGAAGGAAATGGTATTGGTGACACCAGCCAACCAGTCGGGTTGGATATCTCCAAGTGAAGACAATTCATCTTCCCTAACATAGTAATTACCACTCTCATGTACAACTAGCTGTCCATCAGGGCTTCGCTTATACTTGTAGCCCCAGATGGTTCCATAGGGTAATCCCGGACGAGCAACAATGCTGGCATTACCTGTAGAAATGAAATTTAGCTGCTCCACTCCGTCTACCAGTTCAACTACCTCTGAATGGTTTTTTGCAAAGTTTACATCGATGGTCCATTGAAGGGACTGAGGGATCTTAATGGGTGTACCAGATAAGAATATCTCTACACCTTTGTTAGATACTTCTGCAGCATTTAAATACAACGCATCATAACCTGTTGATGTAGAAAGGTTAACAGGAAGAATCTGGTTGGTCGATTTTGAGTCATAATAGGTGAAATCTAATGAAACCCTGTTACCAAACAACCTGATATCTGTTCCTAGCTCAATAGAGCTGGATAACTCATTTTTAAGATCCGTAGGGGGTACAGTTCCATTGATACTGGCAAATCGCTGTCCCTGGAATGTCACTGATGAAACTGAGTAACCTCCCGCTGTTTGATAAGGATCAGCATCATTTCCTGCCTGGGCAAATGAAGCTCTTACTTTACCAAAGGTTAACACCCTTGAATCTAATGCCAGGGCATCCGTGAATGCAAAGCTTAAACTCACTGATGGATACAGGAAAGAATAGTTACCTAGCCCCAATGTACTTGACCAGTCATTTCTCGCAGAAGCATCTAGGAATAAAACATTTTTATAAGCTAACTGACCTGTCAGGAAAACTGATTGTATTTCTTTCTCAGTAATCGTGTAGGTTGGGATTACCAGGTCGGCATTTTCTATGATATACAGATCAGGGATGTTCATATTTCGAGCCACCGTACTGTTCTTCTCCCATCTTCTGGTAAATCTGTTGGCACCAAATGAAATACTTCCTGTAAGATCAGAGGATAAGTCGCCACTTGCTGTTACCAAAACATCGGTATTGAGTTCATTTACCCTGTATTGAGCAAAATCAACCCGACCATTTCTGTAAGCACCACCGGGCGTTCCAGCATTGTATTGCTGTCTTTGACTTTCCGTATATGCATCGTTTCCTACCCGACCCTGGATGGTTAACCAATCTGTAAGATTATACTTTGCTGATACCAAACCAATCAATCGGTCCCGGTTGTCGTAACTAGAAAACTCATTCATTATCCAGAAAGGGTTAGTCGGTGAGGACCTCCAGTTTCTGTGGCTTCCATCATCATTTTTATAATCTTTCAACCATTCATAGTTGATATGCTGTGGGATCAGGTTGATAGATCCGGCTATGTTTCTTCCACTCGAAACACCAACAATCGGTCTGTTCTCACCAATGCTGTTGACAAAGTTTGCTTTTGCTTCTACAAAAAGTCTTTCAGTAACATTAGCTCCAAACCGGGCTGTCACTGTTCTTCTTTTGAACTCTGCATTGGGGATGATCCCTTTATTTTCCATGTTGGAAACAGACACCCTGTAATTGACACTTTCATTACCTCCATCCACAGAGATGGTGTTGGTGAATGTGGATCCCGTCCTGTAGAAATCAGTCATGTCGTTATTCTGATTCTCAAATGGAACAGGGCCCATGTCGGAAAGGCGCTGATATACTATCGGTCTACCATCGTATTTAGGTCCCCAGTTATCCAGAGCCCAACCCGGAACCATATCATAGTCAGTACCGTCTATGTTAATGGTACCAAAATTGGCATCATTGTCATCGTAAGTCGGACCGTAGCTAGTCTGAAATTTGGGAATAACATTAATGGTTTCAAAAGTAGCATTTGAGTTAAATGATACGCCAATACCCTTCTTCGAGGATTTCTTTGTGGTGATTAGAATTACACCATTCGCACCACGTGAACCATAAAGTGCTGCTGCATTTGGTCCTTTCAATACCGAAATCGTTTCGATATCGTCCGGGTTGATATCTTTGATACCATCTCCAAAATCTCTTCCGGCGAAGATGTTGGTCTGCGCCAGGTTGTCGTTACTGATTGGAATACCATCTACTACATAAAGTGGCTGGTTGTTTCCTCCTAAAGAGCTACTACCCCTGATTTGGACAAATGATGATCCCCCGGGACCCGCTGAAGATGAGTTTACAAAAACTCCTGCAACTTTACCTTTCAATGAATTGGCAACATTCACTTCTCTCGCTTCAACCAGCTCATCACCATTTACTTCCTGAGCAGAATAACCCAGGGCTTTCTTTTCTTTCTCAATACCAAATGCTGTTACAACAATCTCGTTTAGCTGTTGTGAGTCAGGCTCCAGCTGAACATTGATCTGGGTCCTGTTTTGAACGGGAATTTCAATGGTGGTATAACCAACATAAGAAATAACCAGCGTGGCATCTTCAGGAGCAGACAAAGAAAAGTTACCATCAAGATCTGTTGTAGTACCAGTACCCTGCCCCTTAATGACAATAGAAGCACCCGGCAAACCACCATTTCCTTCATCGGTGACTTTACCACTGACAGTAATATCTGCAGTAATGATTTCCTCAGTGACAGCCACAGGAGTGTCAGTGCTCTTATTCACATAAATAACTTCATTGACTCTTTTGAAACCTAAATTGGTCTCTTTGGAGATGTTTCGCAGAAGCTCTGCAATGGTCGTATTTTGCTGACCGAGTGAAAGCTTTTTATCTGAGTCTAAAACTCTGCGCTTATACGCAAATTCGAAATCGGTTGCATCTTCCACCCTGTCAAGGGTTTCCTGAATACTCAGGTTGTCAACATCGATTGAGATCTCTATTTCCTCTATACTGACTTTTTGCGCAGTACCAGATTCTGGTAAAGCGAAAGAATACAGTAGACTTTGTATGAGTATGCCAATTATTACATATCTGGACATAATCGCAATTTTTTTGAGTAGTTTTAACTTCATATTGTTAAAATGTTTTGGTGAAAATTGTTTTTATCAGGACATCAGCCCCATGCCGTGTAGGAAATCTGCCAAATGAACTATCACAGTATGGGGTATTTTTTTTATTCCTTATTCAACTGGTATTTACATAATCCATGATCTTAGTAGTTAATACAGTGTAATTGTCTTATCGTCGATGCTATAATCAAAACCGTATGCAAAGCTCAATCCATCCAGGATCTCCTTAAGCGGTTTGTTTGTATACCTGAAAGTGAAGTCTTTATCCCGATTTAACTTCACATCTATCAGGAAGGTCACTCCGTACCATCTCTCCAGTGTTTTTACAATTTCCTCGATGTTCGCTTCCTTAAAACTGATCACCCCATTGGTCCAGGCAAAAACATCTTCCGGATCTACTTTCGACGTGTTCAAATCGCCATTCATTATATTAAAGGAAGTCATTTCATTGACCCTCAATATCTGGCTTGCAATCTCATTTGGACTCTCTGTTTCTACTCTCACGACTCCCTCAGCAACAGCCACATCAACTGTGTTCTCATCAGGATAAGCACGCACATTAAAAGTAGTACCTAGTACGGTTGTTTTGACTTTATTGGCTGAGACTATAAAGGGTCGGCTGGCATCTTTTGCTACCTCAAAATAGGCTTCTCCTTCGATGGCAACCTCCCTGAGAGAGTCAGAAAATATACTTGGATAGTTAAGGGTAGATCCTGCATTCAGGTGCACTTTGGTTCCATCCTCCAGCCAGGTGGTCGTTTTTTGACCCCATGGACTTTGCTTGGTCACAGTGGATACCAGATTCGCTGGTGAATTATTTCTTAAATTAACCTGATCTACGGAAAAGATTACGCCCCAAATAATTGCAACGACTGCTGCGGCCTTGAGTATAACCGGCAGAAACGTGATATGAAACAACCACGGTTTATTTGGTGATTTTCGCCCCCTTTTGAGTGCTCCTTCGAACATTTCCAGATAATCGCTTTCACTTAATTCCGGATCATGCTGATAACCAAGATTCAAGAGAATACTTTTAGCCATCATTACCTCCTTTGCTTTCTCAGGGTACTTAGCAACCCACATCTTCCAGAATTGCTCGGACTGCTCATCCGGATTTTTCACCCAACGAACGAAGTATTCGTCTTCGATAAAATCGAATGCAGAGTATTCTTTGTAGGTGTTGTAATCTTGGTTACTCATTTAAATAATTAAATGGGTTAAAATCATTGCTTATCTATAAAGAGGGAGGGCAAATGAGATTCATGCCATCTCATCATATTTTTTTTAAAAAATTTTATTGTGATAATTCAGAACTAGAGTAGTGATGAAAGAAGACACCCCAAAGCAACGATCAGCCGGGTTGTGAAAGCAAGTAAGACCGGTAAAAAAATAGGCTACTTACAACCTAGTCAAACTAATATGAAGAGAATTATTATGGATTTAGTTATGTACAATTACCAGTTTCTCTTTCACAAGTCCTGTAACCTGATCTGTCGCTTTGGGAAACACCTTCCTTAAGTCAATTTCCTGATTGGTAGCCAGGAGCTCCTTCAGGGTTTTCATAAAAATATTTTTTATTTCAGTGGCCAGGTTGATCTTACAGATCCCCAGGTCAATGGCTTTTTTCAAACTAGCCCCTGGTATACCAGATCCTCCATGCAGCACCAGCGCTGCGTCCGTGCACTTTGAAATTTCAGCTAGTCTTTCCAGATCCAATTTCGGTTCCTTATCATAAAAACCGTGAGCTGTTCCAATAGCTACTGCAAGTGCATTTACACCTGTCTCCTCTACAAAAGTCTTTGCTTCTTCAGGTTGAGTAAAACCACTACCATCTTTATCCTGTCCCAGCTTAGCAATGTATCCAAGCTCTGCTTCAACATTGGCATGATATCCTTCGGCAAGTTTTACGACTTTCCTGGTCAGTTCTATATTTTCTTTAAAAGGCTGCTCACTGGCATCTATCATGACAGAGTCAAAGCCAATATCCAGGCATTGAGCCGCCAATTCGTACGAATCGCCATGATCCAGATGTACCCACCCCTCAACTTGATGCTTCTCCAGCATGGTCCTGGCCAGGTTGTAAGCCACAGGCAATCCCATATATTCAATGGAACTTCTGGTGAGTTGCAAAATAATGGGCATCTTAGACTGACTTGCCGCAGTTAATACGCCTTCCAACGTCTCATAATTGTAAAAATTGGTGGCCAGTAATGCCTTGTGGTTCTTACGTAATTCAATAAATTTCTCCTGTAACTTCATCCTTCTGTATAATTGAATTTTTCCTTAGCCAGCTTCAACACAGCTTCCAGGCTTGTAAAGGCATTTGTACCTCCTGCCTGAGTAGTAGAAACTGCTCCTGTAATATTTCCAAACTCCTGGGCTTGCTCTGGTGAACCACCATTGATAAACTGATAGATATAACCAGCATTGAAGCTATCACCTGCACCAATCGTATCTACAACCTCTTCATTTAGGAAAGCTGGTTTTTCTATGATCTTTTTATCATAGCTTAGTATAGAACCTTTGCTCCCACATTTTACCACGATGTATTTGCCAAGATCCTGAACGGCCCGAATGGCCTTATTAAGGTTTGACTCACCGGTTAGCTTAAGCAACTCTGTCTCATTGGGAAGAAAAACATCCACATGAGGTAATGTCTTTTTCAAATCAAGGTCCCACTGCTCAGCAGGGTCCCATTGCATGTCGAGGGAGGTTGTAAGCCCCAGTCGTCTGGCTCGCTGAAACAATACATCCAGAGAACCTTTCAATCCGGGTTGTAAAAAATATGAGGAAAAATGCAGGTGCCCAGCCTGGTGCAACATATCTGAGTCAATGTCTTGCAGAGTCAAATGTTTCATAGCACCCTGATGGGTGATCATTGCTCGATCCTCAGCATAGCTAAGTGCAATTGTAGCTCCGGTCTTGAGGTCATCCTCAATGATAATCATCGAGGTATCTACTCCTTTCTTTTCAAGCTGCTCAATAACAAACCGGCCAAAGACATCATTCCCAAGCATTCCTAAAAACCCAACTTTCAATCCTAATGAGCTGAGATTGCTTGCACAGATAGCAGAAGAACTGCCAAGCGCCAGTTCCATCTGATCCGCCAGAATTTCTTTTCCTACCACCGGAAAACCTTCAATCCCATTCAGGATCAAATCAACATTTAGTTCTCCGACTACAATGACATCAAAATTTCTTTTCATCTATCGGGATTTACTCACATTCAAAACCTTTACCTCACAGGATGCCTGTAGCTTTTCCACATCCTGTTTATAAAACATCCCAAGCTCCTCCCTTATACAATTGGCTGCACCACAGGCAGCTGCTAATCTTGCAGTATCTGTCGCTTCCATTTGACGAACAAATCCAACCAATAGTCCCGCCACAAGACTATCACCACAACCAACAGTGCTAATAACCTGATCCACAGTGCTAAGTGAATGAACTACTGAATCCCCCTCTGACAAGTAAAGTCCATCGGCTCCGCAGGTGATGGCCGCTCTCTCACAGCTCAAGCCCACTTTGTCAATGATTTCGAGTGGGTCAGGTGTCCTAAATACATCAAACCCCTCAAATCTGTTGATATGGATGGCATAGGGCTTTTCCTGCAAAACCTCTAGCAATTGGTCTCCTGCACAGTCAACAATAGTAGGTTTATTCATTGCTTTCGCCCTTTTAACCAAAGCAGCATAAGAAGCTTTACCTTCAGAAGGCGGCCAGGATCCACTGTAACTTATTATTTCAAAATCTTTGGCTAGCTGATCGTGTAATTTTGTGAAATCTTCCAGGTTTTTTTCACTAAGTGATGGTCCTGTACCTAACAATTCGGTGTTGTCAAATAGATCCTCAGATTTAAAAGTCAGACAAGTTCTTGTTTCTCCATTCAGCACGGGACCAAAGCAAGAAATACCCATAGACTCACATACTTCTTTCACCCACTTTCCGGTTGACCCGGCCCAAAATCCCAGTATGGCGACCTCCACTCCTAGTTCCTTAACCCCCATCGCCACGTGCACACCTTTTCCTCCCGGAAAGGACTCTTCCCTCAAAGCTCTATTGACCTTTCCCCGGGTAAAATTATTTACCCACACATATTTATCAACGGAAGGATTTGGGCAAACACAGAGGACCATGTCTTAAGTTTATTCGTATGGATAAATATTAACGCCTTGCACGACCCTGTTTATCGCATTGTTCACCGAAGGAGAATCCGGGGAAAGTCCCAATGCCAGTGATTTGTAAAAACCTAGCAATTGACCTGGTAACACTGCACACACAGTGAAAAATTCTTCAGGAATCCGGTTTTCTTTACCTGGTGCTAAGGTCAGATCCAGCGAAACATTTTTTACATTTTGCAACGCCTCTCCTATCCCCACTTCAGCCAGTTTATCATCTGATTTGTTGATTGACTGTGCAAGATCCATCTCATATTGACTAATATACTTGTCCCTGGAAAAAAGGTAAACAACAAGCGTACGTTTGTTAATCACAGCTTTGGGGCCATGCCTCAATCCCAGGAATGAGTCATACTTGCAAATCACCTGACCATCCGTCAACTCCTGCAGCTTCAGCTGGGATTCTCTTGCAATACCTTTTAGCGGGCCAGAGCCCAGAAAAACCGCTCGGTTGAAATCCAATTGTGCAATCTCCTTCAATTCCTGGCCATCCTTCAAAAGGTCTTCACCATATTTAATAAGCTGATCCACATATGGCTTATTTATCTCAAGATTCTTCAAATCTGATATCAGCAACCCTGCCAGTAACATTGAGGTAAATGACCCGGTCATGGCCAAAGCTTTATCATTGGAATCTTCTGGCATGAAGACCATGTGTGCATCCAAATCTTTAGTAATCCTGGCCAACTTACCCTCCCTATTGCATGTGATCACCAGATGGCTTATATGGTCACATAGTTTTTCTGAGAGCTGGACCGCTCCTACACTTTCAGGACTATCGCCCGATCGCGCAAAAGACACTAGTAATGTTTTTTGATTTTTTGAGAAATAATCCTGTGGATGAGTAAGAATATCGGTGGTCGGAATCGGCTCTGTAAACCTTCCGGTATTTCGTTGAAACACCTTAGCCAACACATCTCCAATGTAGGCGGAAGTCCCGGCACCAGTAAGAATTATTTTGGTTTTATTATCACTAAGAATGGGTGCGAGAAAATCCTCAAGTGCTGGCTTCTGCCCATTGATTATATCAAAGGTTTCCTTCCACAACCTGGGTTGAGCAGCAATCTCTTTAAAAGTATTGCTTGCTACTTCACTCGAAATGTCTGTAAAATCTATTGCCATGCTGTTGCTTTATCCAATAATGGTAACTACCAATACGGATGATAAGTATATGATTATAGAGCAAATAAAAGATAAAATTATTTATATCGAAAGTTTATGAAAGTTTTTTATTTATGTTTATTAATTATTTAGATATTAACCCGTTTGTGCATTTAGTTTTACTTTAAGTTACGACTTTTCCGGAAATGGTCCCAAGGTCGGTAAGGAACAACTTAGTTTCGCAATCGACAACTTATTAAGGAAGTGAAACAAAATGGATGAATGAAACCTTTTATTCAATAATATTTATTAAGATATTTGACTTTTCACAAGCAAATCCAGACTATTCAAAGATTTATTGAAGTTAATTTTGAATGGATTGCGCAACACGACCCCAATGAAAGACAGCAAGGAAGGAATGAAATCCACAGTAAGCAGGCGAACCATGATCCTGGAAAAACTTGAATCAGATAACCAGGTGAATGTAAGCCAGCTGAGCGAAGAATTTGGAATAAGCGAGGTCACTATCAGGAATGACCTGGCTCAGCTAGAAGAAAAAAATCTCCTTGTGAGAGCCCGCGGAGGAGCCATTAAGATCCACCAACGTGTAGGTCTTGATCATCAGCTGCTCAAAAAGAATAAGATCAACATAAAGGAGAAAAGAAAGATAGGAAAGGCTGCTGCCAAGCTGGTACAGAACAATGACACCATCATTATAGACTCCGGATCTACCACCTCAGAGTTTGCCACAAACCTTGAGGGCATCTCCAATTTAAATGTGATCACCAATGCACTAAATATTGCGAGTCAGCTTTCCAATCTCAAAGACATCAATGTCATCGTCCCCGGTGGATTTTTGCGAAAGGAATCTTTGTCGCTTGTTGGCACCCCGGCAGAAAGTGGTTTTCAAAACTATTTCTGCGATAAAGTCTTCCTGGGAGTTGATGGAATCGACCTGGAATTTGGGCTTACAACACCTAATATTGAGGAAGCTCATCTCAATCAAAAAATGATCTCCATATCAAAACAAGTCATTGTTTTGGCTGATTCCAGCAAGTTTGCTAAAAGAAGCCTGGCCTACATCTGCCCCTTAAATAAAGTGGATATTCTTGTCACCGATGAGGGAATACCTAAGGGGATCAAAAAACAGATAGAAAGTCTGGGAGTCAATATCATCATTGCCTAGCCCCCGTCTATTTTACTGGTTCGTATCTGAAAACCCTATCGTGCATGGTATAAAGCACGTATTGATTGGATTCACTATCCCACACAAGGATTGGGCTGGAGTGATCTCCTTTTACAATCGGATTATTCGGATATTTATCCCAATCTATCAGGTTGTCGGAAACTGCCACATTTGAAGACCACAGGGCATTGGCATTGGGATCCATCCAATCGGTACTGGTGGATGCATGGTAATACATGTAATACCTGTCTTTATACTTTACAATCTGATTTACGGCAACAGCTCCCTTGTCATATTCTTCCGGACCACAATTGAGCACAGGGTCATCCTGCACGTTGGTCCATTCAATAAAGTTTTCGGAAGTAGCCAGCCAGATAGCCAAATCATTTCTTTCATAAAACATATAGTATTTACCATCCTTTATCCAAAGGGTTGGTGTACCATATGGGCCTTCCTCTATAGGCTCACCATTGGTTTTTAGAATCACCAGGTTTCCTTCTTCTTCCCATTCTACTCCATCTTCGGATGTGAGCAAATGTGCTATATCATTTCTTCCCTCAGCCAGCATGATGTATAGGCCTTCATGCTTTATTACGTGCATGTCTTCAACCCAACTATTCTTCACCAGGGGATTTTCAGCATGGCGTACCCATGAAATACCATCTTTGGATGTAGCATACCCCAGGTACCTGTCCTCCGAAAGACTATCGTTGTATCCGGTATACCACATCCTGTATAATCCATCCTCATTAATAATATAGCCTCTCTCCCGGATATTCTGATCCCAGGTATCCTCGTTCGTCCCACTAAAAACAGGGTTGTTTGTGATTGGTGAAAACTTTACCATCTCGTCAGGGAATCTCTCCGAATCAGCTTGTGAGGTCTCTCTTTTATCCGTTTTACATGAATAAAATAGGGTTGATACAATAGCTAAGCTTAATATATATTTGATCTTTCTTTTCATTTTTCTGGACAGGTCTGTTCTTAAATACGAAAGTGCAGATACCGGAAAACTATCTACGAAGAACCTTTGCCTATGATTTAGGCTCCACCCCATTCCCCAACCGGGTCCTCGCAGTTCTTAATAAGCAACGTTTCCAAATACTTCTTTCGAAAGTAAAATTATTTAATGATGATATTATTACAAAAATAACTATACGAAACTTAATATTTAATTTTTTATTTCGTAATATTGTTTTATCGCTTGTGTAAAATTATCTTATATAGGATGGAATTATGATAGCTCAGACAGAACCAATTACCACCAGGGAAAAACTTACTTCACATCTGAGTACAGCCAGCAATGAAGAGCGAAAACTTTCGGTCAAGGAAGTTTCAGCTGGATTGAAAGCAGGTGATGAATCTATGCTGGGCTATGTTTATAGCCAGTATGTGCATGATCTCTACAGGTTTGGCAATCAGGTCATCCAAAACAAAGAAATGGTCAAGGACTGCATCCAGAATGTCTTTGCAGGGCTTGTTAAAAATAAAAAATCGCTGGATGGTATTAGCTCCATTAAGTCATACCTATTTAAGTCCCTCTACCGGGAAATCATGGATCAGGCGAAAAAAGACCGAAAATATTTTCTAGGCCACCCCGCCCTCGAAAATCAAAAAGGATTTGAGATTGATCTTTCATGCGAGTCACGCATGATCGCCAATGATCATCAAAGAACTGTGATGCATAAGATCAAAGAGGAACTTTCGAAACTTTCCAAAAAACAAAAAAAGGCCATACTACTTTATTACTACGAAGGCATGTCTCAGGGAGAAGTAGCCGAACTTATGAGCCTAAAAGATAAAAACTCTGTAACCAAACTCATCAGAAGAGGGTTAGATGCCCTTCGACAAAACATCATCCTTGTCGTTACTTTATTATCTTGCCTGCAATTAGTATAATAGGTGCTTTAATATGGTAATTCGATCCATATCACACTAAATATGTTTCGTTTCGTTACTTTATAGTCTTCGAAACGTTATTATTTTTACATCACCTTGCTATATTTGTCGAGTGATCTTTAAATCATACCTGTGAAACAAGAAAATAAAACCAAGCCTAGCTTAAAGTCATTCCTTCAAAAACTTGGACCAGGCTTTATCACTGCAGCCCTGGTGTTTGGGCCTGGCAGCTTAACGATCAACACAAAGCTAGGAGCCAGCTATGGATACAACCTGCTTTGGGTAATTGTATTGGCTATCGTCTTGATGATGGCATTTACTACGATGTCAATAAAAATAGGCCTTTTTGGAAATCAGTCATTTATCGAAAGGGTACGTACTGAGTTAGGAAAACCTCTTGCCATAATTGTTGGCCTTGGTGTGTTTCTGGTAACAGCTTCATTTCAGGCCGGAAACACAGTAGGCGTGGGTGTAGCTTTTTCAGAGATCTTCAACTCCTCCTTAAACCTATGGGTATCCCTGTTTTCTATAGGTGCAATCCTCCTACTCTTTTTCAGGTCCTTCTACAAGATTCTTGAAAAACTGATGATCACCCTTGTGGTCCTCATGCTAATCTCCTTTTTACTGACCATCGTCATGTCAGTACCCGATATTGGTTCTGTAGCTAAAGGATTGATACCCAGGATACCTAAAGGTTCTGAATACCTGATCATTACATTGACCGCTTCCAGCTTCTCTATTGTTGGGGCTTTCTATCAATCTTACCTGGTTCGGGAAAAAGGCTGGACCAAAGAAAATGTTAAAGACGGGATTGAGGAAAGCAGGGCCGGAATCATTATCCTGGGACTATTATCCACCATGGTGATGGTTGCAGCGGCTGCAGTCCTGAAAGGAAACAGTGTGGAAGTAAAGAGTGCTGCAGACCTGGGCATGGCACTGGAACCCCTGTTTGGATCCTTTACATCTAAAGTATTTATGGTAGGCTTTTTTGCTGCTTCCTTTTCCTCAATGATTGGAAATGCGACCATTGGTGGGGTGATACTTTCGGATACCTTTTTTCACAAGTACGACCTGAGTAGCGCCAATGCCAGGTCCATGATTGCCGTGGTCATTATTATAGGAGCCATTGTTGCCATGATTTTTGGCTCATTGCCTTTAGAACTTATCATTTTCGCCCAGGGTATTACGATTATGATCGTGCCCGTCACAGCCATCATTATTTTGCTATTCGCCAACTCAACCAAAGCCCCCGAAGAACTTAGAAACAACAGATATCTCAACACGATAGGTGTGGCCGGGATTCTAATCCTGCTAATTATGTCTGTATTTAGCATTCAATTTATTTACACAGTGCTTACATCATGAAAATCAATACTACACTAGAACTTGACCAGCAATTGGCTACACCTGATGAGGCCCTCATCGAAGACCTGAGCCGTATTGAAGGCGATATCATGATCCTTGGATTGGGAGGAAAAATGGGACCCAGCCTGGCTATGCTGGCCAAAAATGCCATTGAAAGGGCTGGCCTGAAAAAAAAGGTTACCGGTGTTTCCAGGTTCTCTAATAAAGAATTACGTGAAGAGCTGGAAGACTTTGGTATTGAAACGATTGCGGGTGATCTGCTTGATGAGGGGTTTTTAAGGAACCTACCTCCCAGCAACAATGTGATCTATATGGCGGGAAATAAATTCGGCACATCAGGCAATGAACACTTCACCTGGGCCATGAATGCCTATCTCCCGGGAAGAGTGGCGGAAAAATATCCGCACTCAAATATTGTGGTTTTTTCCAGTGGAAACATCTACCCATTCATGCCTACCGATGGACCGGGAGCCAATGAGTCTACGTCCCCTTCACCAATTGGAGAATATGCACAATCTTGTCTCGGAAGGGAGCGAGTGTTTGAGCATTTTTCAGCAAAGAATAAAACACCCATGTTGATCTATCGACTCAACTATGCAGTGGATCTTCGATATGGGGTGATCTATGAGGTGGCTAAGTCTGTTTTCAGTGAAAAGCCTATTGACATCAGTACCGGGTACGCCAATGTGATCTGGCAGGGAGATGCCAATAGCTATGCGATCCGCTCACTTTTACATTGTCAGTCACCAGCCAAATTCCTCAATATCACGGGACCGAAAAAGTCTCTATCGCAAGGCTAGCCACAGAATTTGGAGCCATTATGGATAAGCCGGTAAACCTCATTGGTGAGACAGAACCTACCTGCTTGCTCAATGATGCGTCACACTCCTTTGAACTTTTCGGGAAACCAAAAGTGGGTCTTGACCAGATCATTGAATGGACCGCTGACTGGGTAATGGCAGGAGGCGAAGAGCTTGGTAAACCCACCCACTTTCAGGAAAGAAAAGGAAATTTTTAAGCATGAAACCATCCAAAGACATTCACAAACTACTTTTAGAAGGCACAGTAATCCCGGCTCACCCGTTGGCACTGGATTCCAACAGAAATCTTGATGAATTCAGGCAAAAGCTACTCACCAGGTATTATATAGAATCAGGGGCCGGAGGGGTAGCAGTGGGAGTTCACACCACACAATTTGAAATTCGTGACCCGGAGATTAACTTATATGAAAAGGTGTTGGCATTGGCGTCTGAAGAAATTGAAAGAAAACCAATCAAAAGACCTTTTATCCGTGTGGCTGGTGTCAGTGGTGGCACGGAACAGGCCGTGAATGAAGCTAAGATAGCTCGCGACCTGGGATATGATATCGTATTGGTCAGCATGAATGGTTTGAAAGACTGGTCTGAAAGTGAGCTTCTGAAGCGAGCTGAAAAGATCGGTGAATACATGCCGCTCTTTGGGTTCTACCTGCAGCCTTCTGTGGGTGGCAGAGTGCTTACAGAAGATTTCTGGAAGCAATTTGCCAATATCCCAGGAGTGAATGCGATCAAAATTGCTCCATTTAACAGGTATCAGTCACTAGAGGTGATCAGGGCAGTATGTAATTCAGATAGAAATGAGGAAATAGCCATATATACCGGCAATGACGACAATATTCTTAATGACCTCCTCACCACCTATCGAATTACAAAGGATAGCGGAGAGGTAGTAGAAAAAGAAATTGTGGGAGGATTGCTAGGCCACTGGGCCGTCTGGACTCAAAAAGCAGTAGAGCTGCTGAAAGATGTCAAAAAAGTAAAGACCTCGGGTACTGCATTTGACAAGGAGCTCCTCACCAGAAATATCAATATCACAGACTCCAATTCAGCCTTTTTTGATACCAAGAATGCTTTCCATGGATGTATTGCAGGTATTCACGAGGTCCTGAAAAGACAAGGTCTTTTGGAAGGGATCTGGTGCCTTAATCCTGAAGAAACCCTTTCTCCCGGTCAGTCAGAGGAGATCAGCAGGGTGTATCGTGATTACCCGGAGCTCAACGACGACGATTTTATAAAAGCCAATATCGAGACATGGATCAGTGAGATCAAACAATCATGATCCAACTCACCAAATATTAACATATTGAATGATGAAATCGACATTAAAAATTCAGAGCGAATTTTAACACCAACCGCGAATGAATTTTTAATCAAAGATTCCATGTGACCTATAAAAAAAATATACACACATGAAAACACAGAACAGAAGAACCTTCGTAAAAGCCAGCACCACCATGGCTGTTGGCAGTACTTTACTCAGTGGATTTTCTATCAATGCACTGGGTGCGAGCAAACCCAATGAGCTTCGTGTAGGACTGGTCGGATGTGGTGGTCGCGGTACCGGCGCAGCCTTTGAAGCCCTCAAGACTGCTCCCAATGTGAAGCTCACTGCAATGGCAGACGCCTTCGAAGATCGGGTTGAGTCGTCTTACATGCGCCTGAGCAATGAATTTGGCTCACAGGTCAGCATCTCGAAAAAAGATAAATATGTAGGCTTTGACGGCTATGAAAAGGTCATTGAGAAGTGTGATGTGGTCATCCTGGCTACACCTCCCCCATTCCGGCCTATACACTTCGAAGCAGCCGTGAAAGCAGACAAACATGTATTCATGGAAAAACCACTGTTTGTTGACATCCCGGGATATCACAAGATCATTTCAACCAACGAGCTAGCGAAGCAGAAAAACCTGAATGTAGCGGTTGGACTACAGCTTAGATTCGAACCCGGATATCAGGAATTGATGGCACAAATAAAAGAGGGTGTCATTGGAGATGTCAGAAGCCTCAATGCCTACTATAATGTAGGAGCTCCTAAGATACATCCTCGAGAGGAAGGTCAGACTGAGATGCAGTACCAGATGCGCAACTGGCGATATTTTACCTGGCTTTGGGGCGGACAGTTGAGCGGACAGACCATCCACCAGATTGATATCATCAACTGGCTGATGAATGACTATCCTACCACAGTCAATGGGCTGGGTGGACGGATTGCTTTCTCAGGACCAAACCAGGGAAACACTTATGATCATCACTATGCAGAGTTTGAGTACGATAGTGGAATCAAGCTCCATGTGCAGAGCAAAAACATTGACAGTACTTGGAACAGAAACGGATTTGAGATTGTGGGGACCAAAGGATCTGCCAATGACCACTCCCGCATTTATGATGCCAGTGGCAAAGTGATCTGGCAATATCGCAACAGGGATCAACGAGCGGGGTCTTCGCAGCTTTGCCAGTCGGAGTTTATCAATTCCGTCCTGGAAGGAAAGCCATTGAACCAAACCGAGTATGGTGCCGGTTCATCGCTGACATGCGTGATGGGAAGGATGGCCATCCACTCCGGAAAACGAATCACGATGGAGGAAGCACTGGCTTCGGAACGGTCTATCCTGCCTAAAGAATGGAGCTGGGATGCCGACATGCCTGACAAACCAGGACCTGATGGCAACTATCCTATTCCTATTCCTGGGAAGACAGAAGTGTTGTAGGGAAAGAAGTAAAGTTCAATTACGCCCTTTCAGGGCTTATTTGTAGATTTGGTATGGCCGCCTCAACTGATAGTGGAATGAAGTCTACAAAACAGGAACAGGGACATTATCCAATTCAGCTAGCATGTTCGATTTCACTCACGATCAATAAGATCCTTCACACTGTTCAGGATGACGTGAGTGGGTTCAATAAAGGTTCGCTGGAATCAAGTACCACAACTGGTCTATATCGACCCCTAAGGAAAGCCCCAAAGGGGCGACATAACATAAAACAGGGTGAAGCCCTGTGCCATTGAATAAGCCTAAAACACAAGCCCCAAAGGGGCGTAATCATAAATCCACCATGAAAAACCTACAACTTCTCAATCACTGCCCCAGGGGTTGAGGCATACTCGGTCCATGAGCCATCATAGACACTCTTCTGGTTGGGCAGGACCTGCTCAGCTGCTAAAAGGATAATGCAGGCAGTAAGGCCTGAACCACAGGAAAAGGTAATGGGTTTATCACCGAGCTTTAAGTCAGAAAATATCTGCCTGAGTTCTTCGGGATACTTGAATTTTCCATCATTGAGAACCTCCTCGAATGGTAAGTTGCAGGAATTGGGTAAGTGTCCACTGCTCATCCCTTCCCGGGGTTCGGGTGCAGTGCCCTCAAAACGACCTTTCGAACGGGCATCGACCAGTTCAAATGATGACTGTTCGATATTTTCTATCACTTCCTGGATGCTTTTGACAGTCTCAGGATGAAAATGTGATACAAAATCACCCACTTCGAATTCTTTTTGATGAGCATCTACTGTCTTAAACCCATTTTTCACCCAATCGCCAAGGCCTCCATCCAGCACTGCGATCTCTTCATGCCCCATTGATTTAAACATCCACCAGACCCGTGGGCTGGTATAAGCTCCCAGGTTATCATAAACGACTATCCGACTGTTACCATTAATGCCTAACGAACGGGCGGCTTTTTCAAAGTCCATGGGTGATGGCAATGTATTAGGAAACGGGCTCTTCAGATCACTAAACTGACCTTTCAGATCAAAATACCTGGCACCGGGAATCACCCTTCCATCCAGATCACTTTTTAAACCTGACACGTTAGTTGCCGGACTTGAATCCAGGATAACCAGGTTTTCATCAGCTAGATGCTCATTCAACCAGGCAGCCGACACTAAGGAATTGCTCATGGTAGATTTATTTAAGGCATTAAGGTAAATGCTAAATATTAATCATACCAGAGAGATCAGGACTAAATACAAATTACTCCGGAACCACTCTCAACAACAGGAACTCCTTAAATCCTGAAAAGACATAAGGATCGTCAGCACCTACCACGCCCAGGTCTCTCCCATTGGCATAGTCGAGCACCTTATATGAAACGCCCTGCTCCAGCCCCCGAAGCTCGATCGGTTCTGTTTTGGACCAGAGGTCAGCATAGAAGCCATAGTACATTTCTCGGCCTTTTTTCACCACATGAACCTCAGGTTTGTCAAATGCGATATCGTACAAATTGGTGTAGTCAGCACTGCTAAGCTCCAGGCTGCGGTACTCCTGAATCCATCTTTTCCAGATCGCATATTGAGTAGAATCCAGGTCTGTATAGAAAGTGGTAACCTGCCCCCCTGTTCCCACAGCACTCTGGAAAGACTGTGGAACAGAAAACCCACTCCACTCATCGTCCGGCACCTGATAACAGTCACCAGCCGCGTAGGTTGGCCCATGGATAGCTTTCTCTACCTTGATCCGTCTTCGTGTTTGCAACAAATCCACTGGATCTGAGGCACTGGAGATCTGGTAGTACGGCATGTGGTACGGTGAATGGGGTACTGAACAGATGCACACCTCATGCAAACCCTCTTTGTTGTATTTCTTCAAGGTTTCATCAATCACTTCAAATACCCTTGTTGTTTGCTGAAAGGACTCCATCGGGGTCTTGTGTTTATGCTTTTTGTTGTAACACGGAGGCACCGCAGACAATCCCCTGGTGTCGGTATAAAGACCGTCATAGTTCCAGGTTTTAATGAATCTTTTCACGAGCCCTTCCACATGATCCATAGCCGGATCATAAGCCGGACAAAGCTGATAGAGCTTCCTGGACTCTTTGGGGTAGTTTCCATCCTTGTCCATCACTAAAAGATCTCCGTGATTCTGTGCAAGGTCACTTTCAGGGCTTACTCCCAGAGGATACCACCAGAGATTGGTCTTGAAGCCACTTTGATGAATACTATCCACAAAGTCGATCATATCTTTCTCTCCTCCCGGGAACTTACCCTCAGACTGGTTTACTTTCCAGTCTCCATAGTAGTCGAACCAGCCATCGTCAAGGTTGGCGACATAAATCCCCAGGTCTTTCAGTTCAGGAAGAATTCCATAGATCTCCTCCAGGGTAAAATCCAGCTCAAACCCCCAGCTTTTCCAATAGGGTTCGTATGCAGCCTGAGGTGAAGAGGTGGGAATGGCTACGCCGCGTGTTCGAAGTAGCTCACCATACTGTCTTAAGCCATCATGAAAATCCAGCTTATGAAAGATCAGTGCACTCAAAACAGTTTCAAAAGATTCACCAGGTGCTATCCACCCTTTCATTCCGATGGATTCATCGGGGACTTCTGCAATACTGATCCGGGCAGTGCTATCTGCATCAACATTTACAGGTAATGATACCCATTGAGGTTCTTTTTCAATATGTGTGATGGCCACACCCATGCTCTTACCCCAGATATCCACGAATGGCATTCCGCCTCCGATCATTTCGATCCGCTCAGGTGAAACAGTTTGGTGCATCCCCTGGAAGTTGTCCTGCCTGAATCCGGGTGGCAGCCAAATCAGGGCATAATCTCTGCCCCACTCATTGATACCACCCTGGAAAGAAGCTAGTAGGTGATCTTGCTGACCCGAAGACAATTGCTTAGGAGATACCCTCAATGGCAGACTAGAGACAGAATCTATATGAATGCTTTCCTTCCCCTTGTTTGTGTAGGATTGCTCAATGAGCACAACATCCGGAAATTTCTCAGGAAGTACCAACCGGGTACTCTGCAAAATATTCAGATCCTTGTTTTGGAAATGACTAACGAAGGCAGTCACTTTGCTTATCCCCCATTCCTGAAGCTTGAGTTGCTCCTGCTTAACAGATGATGGATCCAAAATAAAGGGTGAACACTGTACACCATTGACTACAAGAGCAGCCCGTGTTTGATCAGTAGCAATGGGTATGTGATCCTCACTACTCCATTGAAATTGAAAACTCACTTCTTTGTCAATCGAGATATTTAGTTTTTCAGTTGATACCCGGACCGTTTGGGCATCGGACGAAAAAAATAACCAACATCCAACCCACAGTAAAATAATTCTATATTTCATTCCTTCTTTGATATTGATGCATTGAAAACTCTGAATAAACTCTATTAGATTTTTCCTCTTTTAAAAAGATATTTGAAACGTTAAATTTAAATAAAACTATTAATTCGAAAGATTATGAAATATTATATATTGCGTAATATTATTTAAAATTCAACTTATACTTATTAAATATCTTAAGCATGGGGAGTTTCTTTCAACGATCATGGTTATTCTTTGCCATCATTACCACGGTATTTTGGGGGATTTGGGGAGCATTTATAGAAATCCCTGAAAAAGCAGGCTTCCCTGCTACTCTGGGCTATTCAGTCTGGGCATTGACTATGATCCCATGTGCATTGGTAGCACTGTACCTGATTGGTTGGAAACTGGAATATGATGTACGGTCTATCTTGCTGGGTTCTACCGTGGGCTTGTTAGGTGCTGGCGGTCAGCTACTTTTGTTTCAGGCATTGAGGAGTGGACCGGCATACATAGTATTCCCCATTATATCATTATTTCCTATTGTCACCATTGCCCTCTCCACCAGTATCCTGAAAGAAAAAGCCAGCACACGACAGTGGATTGGTATTGTACTGGCATTGATTGCTGTATATTTTCTTTCATACCAGGAGCCAGAAAATGGAGAAGGTGGCTCAAAAGGCTGGTTATTGTTCACAGCCCTGGTATTTCTCATGTGGGGGATCCAGGCTTTTGTGATGAAATTCTCCAACGAGACCATGCGTGCCGAAAGTATCTTCTTCTACATGATGATCACAGGAGTCATACTTGTCCCGGTAGCACTGGCGATGACAGATTTTACCCAGGAGATCAACTGGGGCTTTAATGGACCTTACCTGGCAGGTGGAATTCATATCCTTAATTCCATTGGAGCACTTACCCTGGTGTATGCGGTAAGATATGGGAAATCGATCATTGTGGTTCCCATGACGGGATTATCCCCTCTGATCACCGTGGCGATTTCACTGGTGATCTATGCAGTGATCCCTGACTTGTTTCTATCTATTGGGGTGTTGGTAGCCCTGGTAGCCATATTCCTTTTATCGGAATAAGCCCCAGGGCACCGCATTAGACGGGTAATTGTTCTTTGGAAGCTCTTTTCTGGTAATTTATCACAATGTTGGTGAGCTCTTCCACTCCATCCACTAACGGCCGGATTACAGGAATCCCAAGTTTTTCAGCAATCTCCTTTTGATGGACGATCATTTCCGCATCAGTAGCTTCTAGCTCACTTAATGTTACGGCCAGCACCTCAGCCCCAAGGGCATTGATCATTGCTACCTCACTTTCAATGGGTGCAATCTCAAAGCCTACCGGAGCTTTGGTCTTATAATACTTTCTACCGGGAGCATGCTGTAAAACAACCCCTTTTATATTTCCGGAAATGATAAACTCCGAACCACAGGGACCATACGGATTCAGCAAAGAAGACTGCCCCTCCACAAGGATCAGGTCTGGTGATTCGTTGCGATAGCAATCAACGATAGCCCGCTCGATCTCCCCACTAATAAAATCATTCAATGTAGAGTCGAGAATAAAACCATATTTATTCCCTTGCAACCATCCTGTTTGCCCGGTAAAAATCATCTCGGCTTTGAGTCCAGCTTCCCGGCAGCCTTCCATGATGAATCGGCAGGTAGTTCGCTTTCCGATCATACAATCTGTTCCAAGTACGGCGACTTTAGGTGTATCCACTTCATAGATCTCTCCGTTCCAAAAATGTAGATCTTTGGCAGGTCTGGATTTTCGGATATCCAGCAGCTCTACATTCGACTCTGCAGCAATAGCACTAAACTCTTTGTCGTCACTCAAACGCTGATGTAAACCCGAGACAACAGAAACCCCTCTTTTCATCGCCTCGATGATCACTCCCCTGCATTCATCGGGCAATCCACCTCCCGGAAAGGCCACCCCTACCACAAGGTATTTTGGCTCCTGGTTAGAATTTTCAAAAAATGATTCAATTGATTCATAGACCGGTATATCCCTATGGATACCATCAAGCACTTCACCGGCATCTCGGCCAGCATGGACATGGTCAATAATGCCTAGTAGATTGTATCGGTCTGTACCCCGGATCAGCCCATGACTGGTCTTTGAAAAATCTTTATCAAGCAAGCCACTAGTCAGGACAATAGCGTTTTCTTTCATAATTAGAATATTTTAGTAGTTAGTTCACACCCTAGTCCCGGACGGTTATTGGTGCTTAGAAAACCATCTTTCAGCACGAAACCACCTTCGACCAGATCTTTTGCCAGGTCAAAACTTCCATCCAGGTCAAGGTATTTGGTTGCTGGGCTTGCAAGGGCAGCATGCAAAGCAGCGGAAATACTGACAATACTTTCGTCCATACATCCCCACATGAGGTCAATACCTGCCAATAGCGCAATGTCTGCAATTCCCCTGGCCGGAAAAATGCCTCCGCATTTCATGAGTTTAATGTTGTAGATCCCAAAAGGCTGGGGCTTTGCTGCCATGATTAACGCATCTTGTGGACTATGTAAGCTCTCATCAGCTGCGCACCTTTTTCTTAGCGGTTCCATGACTTTAAACATATCAGCATAATGAGATCCCTTTAATGGCTGTTCGAGGAATTCCAGGTTTGCGGATTCAGTCTTCCCCATATACTCGGTAAGCTCCTTTGGAGAATACCCCTGGTTGGCGTCTATCCTGATCCCAATATCCTTCCCTACATGTTCTCTTATTTTCAGGGTTCTTTCTATATCCTCTTCAAGTGACTTCCCTGTTTTGATCTTGAGAATCTTAAATCCTTGTCCGACATACTCATCAGCCTCAGCCAGTGTTTCTGCTACTGATTTGATCCCTATGGTAATAGATGTTGGTAGTGACTTGTGGTGCCGACCCAGGTAATCTACAAGTGGGATACCCAGGTATTTAGTAAAGGCATCGTGCATGGCAATGTCGACTGCAGCACATGCGGCAGGGTAATCCGCATTTTCCTGCTTAAAGTTTCTGATCAGTTGATGGATATTGCGAATGTCTTTTCCCACGAGGTGCGTCTCCAGCTTATCCGCAAGCACCCGCTGGCTGTCTTTCATGGTCTCCCCTGTCACCAAAGGAATCGGAGCTCCTGCCCCGATCCCAAGGGTGCCATCTTCCAATTCAATAAAAGCAAAGATGTTTTCCGCCGAATCAAAAGTCTCGAATGCAATCGTATAAGGCCTGGTCAATTCCAGGTTATACACACAACTTTTCACTCTGACGATCTTCATCTTTTGGTGGGGAAATACAAGCTTAATAATGTAATCGCAAATATATATAAGTAATTAACTTTCGTATACTTATTTTTAAATAATTAAACATACTTTAATATGCTTATATATGTATATATACAAACTTATTCGTTTCGATAAGGGCCGTCTGTTATGTTTGATAGAAAAGGTAGAACTAACCTCAATTCGTTGGAGAACAAACTATTTTTCTAGATAAGCTCTGGGTTAAAAGGAAAGGAAAAGCAAAGGCATGATAGCAGGTCAGAATAGAGCTTGGGTCACACTCAAAGGTTAAATTCCTGCATACTGATCAACATGTTTTTAGTAAGATGTAAGCGACTAATCTATGATCGAGCCATAAATTACCGCATCCAACCGATCCCAAAGTCCACCCTTATTGCCGAATTCAATCTGGGTCATCCCCACAAATATCAATTCCTCCCTGGGATCAATGAAAAATTTGGTGTTGAAGTAACCACCCCAGGCATAAGTACCTGGCGATCGGGGTCCCTGACCTGCTCCTTTGTCATTGATCAGAGAGAAGCCAAGACAATAAGTGATCCCGGGTTGTTTACTATGCCCTTTACCTTGTTCATTCAGGAGGATTATCTGGTCGGACGTCATCACTTCTATGGTTCTGCTCCCTAGTATCCTGGCATCCCCATAAGGTCCTCCATTCACCAAAGCTTGTGTGAACTTTGCATAATCCATGGCTGTGGAAGACAACCCGCCTCCTCCGGCATAGAACGCATGATCCTTTGAAAGTGGGTATTGATGATCCGGGTTATTGTACATTTTTCCATCCATCACCTCAAAGCCATTTTCCTGTTGCTGATTCACATGAACTAACCGGCTCTGTATCTTTTTAGGCAGATAAAACCAGGTATCATTCATCCCAAGTGGTTCAAAAATATTTTTCCTGAAATATTCACTTAACGACTGACCGGAAATAACCTCTACCACCCTGCCCAGTACGTCCATGTTTAGTCCGTAGTTATATTTTTCTCCGGGTTGAAAAGCCAATGGCAAAGCGGCAAGCTCATTGATAAATCTTTCGGAAGTCCAGTCTTTAGAAGAAAGTCCTGCTCGAGGAAGACCAGCCTTAGCATGTACCTTACCCAAATCTTTCTCATTACCATAGGTGATTCCGGAAGTATGGGTCAATAAGTGGCGAATGGTAATTGATCTATTCGCCTGGACAGAAGTATAACTACTGTCCGATTCATTGACTGACTCCAGTACTGTCATTTCTTTAAAGGCCGGAATATAATCTGAAACCGGATCATCCAACCTCAGCTTGCCCTGCTCATACAACTGCATAATGCTGACAGTCGTCACAGCCTTGGTCATCGAAGCAATTCGAAAGATGTCATCATTCTGATAGAGATCTCCTTTCTTGTCTGTTTTGTCACCAAAACTCTTGAAATAAACGATTTTGCCTCTCCTGGCCACGAGAAACACACCCCCCGGGATCCAATCATTTTCCACAAATTCCTGAATCACATCATCCATCATTCTCAGATGCTTTTCAGACATGCCTGCTGATTGTGGTGTCCCGGGAGTAAGCTGGGGCTGGGCACTAAGGGAGGTAAAAGCAAAACAAAGTGCGATGGTAAAAATGCTATTTATCTTCATGGTTGGCTGGGGTTAGGTTTAGAAAATTAACAAAAATGTTTAAACATCCATCTTCTAGTTACCTGATTTACTGTCTGGTGAATTTCATCGCTTCACAGTTCAGTCACACTTTTTTAATACAGTTTAGTACCAATGCAGGGGTATGAATTGCTATCTTCATCGTATCTTAATCAAAAGACTCAGCAAATACGACCCAACTGGGCTCGTAACAACAATTAAAAAGTTTAATCCATGCTCGAAAAAAGATTCAAATACATACTCACAGTCTTAATCGCAACATTGATTTTCATTTCTGGTTGCGGCAATAGTGGCGGAGAAAGGGAAATTATCTTTGTTCATAAACCCGACTCTACCTACATCGCTTTTCCTGGACTTTTCCCCACTCCAGTCCCGGACAGGATCATCGCAAACCTTGCAGAAGACCCTACTACTTCTATCGCGGTAAACTGGCGAACTGATACCACGATCTTTGAGTCAGTGGCACAGGTAGCTGAGGCCACGCATGGTCCGGAATTTATCAACAATACCCGTTCCATCAATGCTGAAACAGAAAAGCTCGTTCACAAGCCAGAAAATGACCCTGAAGTCGCAGCGCATTACCATTCAGCGCTAATTGATGGCCTGGAACCCGGTAAAAAATACGTATACCGCGTAGGATCTAAAAGAGGCTGGAGTGAGTGGTTCCAGATCCGCATGCCAGAGCCAGATAAGAAGATCTCATTCATCTATTTTGGAGATGCACAAAATGATGTAAAATCTATGTGGTCAAGAGTCATTCGTAAAGCCTATGGAGAGTTGCCAGATGTAGATTTTATGCTGCATGCAGGAGACCTGATCAACCGGTTCGACCGTGACATTGAGTGGGGCGACTGGTTTTATGCAGGTTCATTTATCCATGCGATGGTTCCGAGTGTGATGACTCCCGGAAACCATGAATACCGAAACGTAGTACTTTCTCCGCAGTGGAAAAAGCAATTCAATCTACCTAAAAACGGACCGGAGGGGCTGGATGAGGTATGCTATCAGGTCAACTACCCCAACCTAAAGCTCATTTCTCTGGATGCTGAACAGATTGATGAATCTCCTGAATACAAACAAGCTCAGCTGGAATGGCTCGACTCCATCCTGACCAATGACCCACGAAAATGGACGGCCATCACTTTCCACTATCCCATTTTCTCTACAAAGCCTAACCGGGATAATGTTGAATTCAGAAAGGATTTCAAGCCTGTGTTCGACAAACATAAAGTGGACATTGTACTTCAAGGTCATGACCATGCTTATGGACGTGGAATGGTGAACAATGTACCTACCGGATACCAGGTGAAAGACAAGACATCGGGTACGATGTATGTAGTATCGGTGAGCGGACCTAAAATGTATGATGTGTCGGATGATCCATGGATGGACCGAAGAGCAGGAAACACACAGCTTTTTCAGATCATCACCATAGAGGATAACACACTTACCTATGGAGCATACACTGCTACTGGTGAGCTTTATGATACTTTCGACCTGGTGAAGTCTGAGGGTGCTCCAAACAAGCTGGTGAATAGGATCCCTGAAATGCCTGAGCGAAGGCTCGATAAAGAGTAAAGCCTGCCAGGACCGTGAAAAAGGTTATCGGATGTCTGCTGATCAGTGTTTATGCTTCGCTGGTCTTCGGGCAAAAAGGAGTTGACCAGATAAGGGCTGAGCTCCTGAACTCAGAATCTAATATTGTTTTGGTGGCCGCTCACAGGGCGGCTCACCTTAAGCACCCTGAAAACTCTATACCCGCCATTAAAGCGGCAATAGCCATGGGAGTGGACATCCTGGAGCTGGACGTCAAAGTCACCAAAGATGGCATCCCAATCCTGATGCACGATCGGACCATTGATCGGACAACAACAGGTACTGGCGAACCTTCAGAGTTTACCTACAAAGAACTGAAGAAGCTTAGGCTTATTCATAATGGAGATACGACGAGGGAAAAAATCCCCTCTTTCAAACAAGCCTTGAAACTGGCTAAAGGTAAAGCGTTGATCGACATTGATATCAAGACAGATAAGCTTGATCCTATCATCGCTGAGATCAAAAGACAAAAGCTGGAAGACCATGTATTCTGGTTTGACAATGACTACGAAGCACTTGATTACGTGGAGTCAATCGATAAAGATTTCATGCTCATGCCCCGGGCGTACTCCTATGAGATGGCTGATTCTGCTATTACCCAGTTTCAGCCTGAGCTGATCCACATCGATTTTTCATTCTATGATAAAGATGTGATGGAGCTGATCAAAACCCACAGAGCAAGGGTATGGATCAATGCGCTGGGCAAGCCTGACACGCTACTGGCAGAAGGTAAAGTAGATGAGGCACTTGAGGCCTTATTGAAACATGGAGCCAATGTCATTCAAACGGACCAACCCGCCAAATTGATCGAAGCACTGGAAAAACGAACGCTCCACTAGCATTCATTCTGAAGGATTTTTTTTGAATAACTGATAGTAAGAATTCGCTAAACATCAGTAATAAATAAAAGTTCGGACATTCCCGCTTTGGCGGATTGATCGCTTCGGCGTACCGGTGTCCGATTAAAATCAATTTATACACTCATGAAAACCAATCTGATACCAACTGCCCTTGTGTTTTGTGCCTTACTGATGACATATTCCTGTGGTCAAAAAGCACAATCAAGTGATAAACCAGAATCCACGTCTGATAGCATGCCTGCCACCTGGGCTGAGCGATTAGGATATCCTGCTGGCAAAAAAGTCATTATGCTTCATGCCGATGACATCGGGATGTGCCCCGAAGCCAATATAGCAGCAAAACAACAACTACTTGCCGGAGACATTCAGTCAGCAGCAGCCATGCCTCCCTGCCCAAATTTCGAAGAAATTATTGCCTGGGCGATTGAAAACCCGCAGATAGATATGGGGCTTCACCTGGCGCTGACCAGTGAATGGAAAACCTGGAGATGGCCGTCCGTGACATCCGTCGAAGAAGTACCAGGATTGATAGATCCGGAGGGTAAGATGTGGAGAAGTGTAGAAGAAGTGGTGGCGAATGCCTCCCCGGATGAAGTGGAGAAAGAAGTAAGGGCTCAAATTGAAAAATCCATTGCTTTAGGTTATCGACCAGATCATATAGATACTCATATGGGCACTTTATTCGGACATCCGGAATACATAAAGCGTTACCTTAACATCGCCATGGAATACGGCATCCCGGCCAATGCTATTGATCTTTCAAAGCCCGAAGTTGTCAAAAACTTCAGGGATGCAGGTTATCCAATTACTGACGAGGTAGTGGACTTTATGTCTACTTATACATTGCCTAAGCTTGACTTCTTCACCAGTGCTCCTAATGCCAAAACATATGAAGAAAAGGTGGAGGCATTTAAAGTACTCATCAGATCGTTGAAACCCGGACTAACCGAGATCATTTTCCATCCTTCTGTAGAGACAGAGCAATTAAAAACCATTACAAATTCATGGCAGCAGCGCGTCTGGGAAGCCAAAATGTTTGGTGACCCTGATATGAAAAAATTCTTCGAAGATGAAGGGATCATCTTCACCAACTGGAAGGAGATCATGAAACGACACAACCAATGAGCAGATTAAATCACTTCAATTCGCTTTTTCTGGCAGCGCTGCCACTGTTGCTTTTTTGGTCTTGTGCTTCAAACGTGAGCAATAATGATGAGGCGATCCACGAATACAGTGAGCAAATCATTTTTCCCCTGCAAAATGAACATGTTCACGGGCCGACCATTGTAGAATTACCCAATGGAGACATGCTTTCCGCGTGGTTCCAGGGATCAGGCGAGCGATGGGCTGATGATGTGCGCATCATGGGTTCCAGGCTTAAAAAAGGCGATACCACGTGGAGTGAACCTTTCCTGATGGCTGATACACCAGATTTTCCCGATATCAATCCTGTTTTGTTTATGGACTCCAGGGATAAGCTATGGCTCATGTATTACCCAGTGATTGCCAACCAATGGGAGACCTCCATCCCAAAATACAGAATCAGTGATGACTATGAAGGTGATGGAGCGCCGATTTGGTCGTGGCAGGATATCATCCTGGCTAAGCCGGGAAGCAAGACTGAAAGAGGAATCCAGTCCGATGACCGGTTTGTAGCGGAAGTCACCAGGCAGTTAGATACTTATGAAGTCTATCTCAAAGAAGAGCTTTTCTCACAGATGAGTGCTGAACAGAGACAAAGGCTGGAGCCCCGATGGATTGAATACCGGAAAAAGATGGACAGCCTGGCCGGTGGTCAAAACATGATCAGAAGTGGAAGAGTAAAAGTTGGAGACGAAACCATCAGTAAAGACCTGGGATATCCCCTTAGCCGCAGGATTGGCTGGCAAACCAAAAACAAACCCCTTGTCTTTCGTGACAGGATTCTTTTGCCGCTGTATTCCGACGGTTTGGATTGTTCCATTTTCGCCATCACCGATGACTTTGGGGAGACCTGGCAATGGAGTAATCCTATACTGGGTGGTGTAGGCATACAGGCGACCATTGCCATAGGAAAAGATGGAAGTCTTTCGGCATACTTACGAGACAATGGGCCTGCTCCTAAAAGAATGCAGCTTACCACATCTCTTGATGGTGGATTTACCTGGTCCATCGCCAAAGACACGGATATCCCTAACTCGGGGGCGGGGTTTGATATGACCACGCTCAACACAGGAGAATGGATCATGGTTTACAATGAGACAGAAGAAGGAAGACACGACCTGACCGTAGCCATTTCCGATAACGAAGGTGAGACCTGGAAATGGAAGAAGAAAATAGAGCTTGATGAAAGAGGCGAGCTTGCCACATCAAGCCATTATCCGGCCATCATACAGGGCACGGATGGGGTGATCCACACCATCTACAGTTTTCATCACAAGGATCGGGATGGCGGACCTCATAAGACCGTGAAATATGCTTCGTTCCCAGTGAGCTGGGTGAAAGAAAACCAAGTACTTTAGACATCCGATCTACACTATCCCATATTTGATCACGTGAAAGACAAATTGCTGAAAATGAATAGATTAAACATGCTAATTCTGGGTGTGGTCCTGGTATTTACCATAAATAGCTGCGATGAAAAGTCCAGTCCATCCGGATCTCCTCAACAGGTAAGTCATCAGGATACTCCGTTCATCCAGGAGTACCATGAAGGATTTATTGTAGATGATAGCAATGATGCTTCCAACGAGGTCCGGGCTATCAAGCTAGACAAGACTGGTGATGCCTGGATTGCAACGAAAGGCGGAGTTTACAAAAAGCCCCAATCTTCGAAGACGTGGGAGCTAGTGATCTCAGGAGAAGCACAGGGTCCGGCTTATGATATAGATTTCGACGCCGAAGGAAATGTATGGGTGGCAGCCTGGGATGGAGTTTATACCAATAAGGATGGTTCCCTGACTCAACAAGAGGGACCGGAAGCGCCTATTGCCAAAGTCGTAACGGCCAAAGAAGGCATTTATGTCCTCGGACCAAAAGGGATATGGCTTTATGATGGACAGAACTGGAACCAAAAAGACTATACCAAAGCACGCAGCATACGAGAAGCCATTTCGGATGACGAAGGTGGACTTTGGATCGCTACTGATGTGGGACTTTATCACTGTAACGACACTAAAACAACTGTTTACAACAAGAATGAAGATCTACTCAGTGCTTATGCAAAAGACCTGGCATATGATGATTCTGACAACCTATGGATTGGTGGTCTGGGAGGTGTCACAATCAGAAACGGAGAGCAGGTGGTCGCTCACAAAACACCAGAAAATGGCATCACCAACTCCAATGTGAATGTGGTAAGAAAGGGACCCGAAGGTGTGATGTGGGTAGGCACAGACTATGGCATCACCCGTTTCACGCCCGGAGAAACCAAATACAGTGTCAGGCTGAGCAAGCGGTGGCTCATAAATGACGAGGTGAAAGACATCACCTTTGATGAGAAAGGCAATGCCTGGATAGCCACATCAGGCGGGGTCAGTGTGATCTACCGTAAAGAGATGACCCTGGCAGAAAAAGCTGATCACTTTTATGAGCAACTGATCACCCGACATATCCGGGAACCATGGATTGCCGGACGTTTTACGTTGACGGTTGCCGGGGATACATCTACCCTCGTCCCGGATGACGACGACAACGATGGTGAATACACAGCCATGTACCTGGCGATGGAATCGTTCCGATATGCTGTTACCGGCGATCCTGTTGCAAAGGAACGAGCCAGGAAAGCATTTGATTTCCTGCATCTACTTCGGGAAGTCACAGAATTGGATGGCTTTTTTGCTCGAACTGTTGTCCCTGTGGACTGGGATACGATGCATGACATGAACCGAACCTATACACCTCAGGAGCTGGCGGAAGACCTTATTAACAACCCAAGACAGAAACCTGTAGAGGTGAGGTGGCATCTCTCCAAAGATGGAAAATGGTGGTGGAAGGGTGACACCAGCAGTGATGAACTGGATGGGCATTTCTTTGGGTACTACTGGTATTATTACCTGGTGGCTGATGAGGATGAAAAAGAAAGGATAGCGAGCCATGTGAGCAAGATCATGGATCACCTACTACGTAATGACTTTAACCTGGTAGATGTTGACGGCACCCATACCAAGTGGGGTGTCTGGTCCCCACAAAGACTGAACGAAGACCCGGAGTGGTCACCGGAGAAGCCGCTGAACTCGCTAGAGATACTATCTTTCCTGAAGTTTGCTTATGAAATCACTGGATTTGAGCGGTACCAGGAGGCTTATCTAAAACTTATTAATGAACACGGGTACATCAAAAATGCCCAGACACTCTATGTGACCAACCCAGCCTGGGAAACCTATTTTGATATTTACCTGGCTTTGTACATCTACCCTGCTCTGATCAACCTGGAAAAAGATCCCGAATTAAACAAAATTTACGAGGCACACCTTGATCAATGGTATGAGAAGTTCAGTGAAACGAATAGTCCTTTATTGAACTTTACTTACAACATCCTGAAAGGGGGCCATGACGGCCTAGAAGAGTCCATTTTCTTCTTACAGGATGCACCCTTAAGCCTGGTGGATGATTACATCAACAATGGTCGAAGGGAAGACTTGCAATTGGTCCGCCATCCCATCCTTGAGGAAGTGCAGGTGGATGAGCTTAGGCCTCCAAGTGAATACCGAACAATGCGCTGGGACCGCAATCCCTATTTTGCTCAGGCAGGAAATCCTCACCAGGAGCGAGAGCCTGTGTACTGGCTGCTCCCTTATTGGATGGGCAGGCACCTTGAGTTGATTGAATGATGCTAACTATGGGTCTATGGGTTTTTTCATTAAGGATGTGCTTCCATTATAGTGGATTTGGCGACAGCTATATTTATGCATATGCATAATCATTGGATTTGACCTGCTGCAAATCATTGAGGTAGTTCTTTAATTCTTTGTTATTGTCAATCCCAAGTTTCCCTCTGATTCTTGCAAAAGCTACGTTGATACAATTTGATGTTTTTCGAGTAATCCTTGCAATTTCAGCCGAACCATTATTTGATTGCAGATAGGCACATAGCCTCATTTCATATTTTGTTAGGGCTGAACATTCATTTTGTAAAAGCTGATAAAAATTGAAATTCATCTCATCAAATTTTCTCTCGAGATTCAGGTCCTGTTCTTCATTTAATTCCCATTTTATCTGACGAGTTAGCTGCTTGAGCTTGGCCTTACCATGCACATTTAAATAGGGTGTTAGGTCATTGATTTTATTGACTATTGTCTCATTCAATTCCTTTGTGTGAATCAATAATTCCAGGTTGGCCAGGGATTCTCTTTGGCGAGACTCAGCTTTATCATATAACTGGACAAATTCACTTACCAGTCTTTCCTGCTCTTCCCTGATATTTCGTTCCCTTTGTTGGTATTCATTAAGCTTACTTACTTGAATCAAAAGAGACTTTAACCTTCGTTTCAACTGATCGTTTTCTTTTGAATTGAAGATGAAATCGGTAGCTCCAGCTTTGAAAAAGTTATCAATTTCCGCATGATCAAATTGTGTCTCAGAGATTACCACAAGGGGTACATTAGATAAAATTGGATTTGATTTGATAGAGGTAATCAGCTCTTTATTGTCGCTAGTGGTATCATCTATACCAAGAATGATTAATAGTGGATTTATCGATTGAATTGTATTGTAAGTAATATTAGTATCCACAGCATTAAGCACATCATATTGACCATTAGGGAAACACTCCTTAACTAATGGTCCGATCTCCTGTTGGCAGCTCATCATCAAAATAGTCTGCTTAGCTGTTTTCACCTGATCAGTAGCATTGATATTCTTGAGCAATCCAGAATACATGTCTGAAAGATCACTGGTATTATATGGTGTGTTCAGTGTGTTATTATTACTTAGTTGCATTGTTTTAGTCTTTAGAAATTTAACAATTACTCAAAAGTAGAATTGAATAAATCCCTAAAAAAGAATCGAAAATATGAAAAAACCGTAGTGAGAGACACTACCTTTTGTAGAAGGTGGATTGCAAGAAAATCTTTACTAAGATGAGATTTTAGGCTATAAAAAGAGTCTAAGGCCTGGTTTAATTACAAATTCGACACATTTGTCATTTTCTTTATTACAAGCAAGCCCAAACATTTATTAAGGATTCGTAGAAGGTTTTATTCGATGAGATTATTTCTGAGAACGTAGTTTGTCAGCTCAACATTGGATTTCATATTCATTTTCTCAAGAATTCTGCTTCTATAGGTTGCCACCGTTGCCGGACTAAGAAAAAGATCATCAGCTATTTCTTTGATTTTTCTCCCGGATGTAATGAGTCTAAGTATTTGAAACTCTCTGTCTGACAGTTTTTCATGAACCGGTTTATTTGCACTATGTTCAAATGTATCTGCAAGAATTTCGGCAACAGTCGGTGTGATAAATTTTCCGCCATTATATACCTTTCTTATAGCATTAACCAATTCATCAGTAGCGGATTCTTTATTGATGTAACCTGAAGCACCTGCTTTGATAGCACGAACTGAGAATCTATCCTCCGGGTGCATACTCAGCATAAGTACCTTGATGGAGGGATAATTTTGGCGTATTTCCTTTAGCGTTTCCAGGCCATTTTTCCCTGGCATGGTAATGTCAAGAAGAACAATATCAGGCTCTTGTTCTTTCAAGCCTGACATGAGTTGGTTGTGACCATTGGCCTCATTAATCACCTCCATATCAGATTCTTCTTTGAGGATCTTAGCGAGGCCGGACCGCATAATGGAGTGGTCGTCAACAATTACTACTTTTATCTTCATCAGACTATAATCATCTACTTAAACTAAACTGCCTTTCTGCCGGAATACGGGCAGAAATAACTTTACCAATAGGTTTCCTTGCGGCCACCTCAAACTTACCATCCAGAATTCCTACTCTTTCACGTATTTCAATATTATTTATTTTAAACTCTTCCTGCTTCACATCAGTACCATTGATGCTGATCCTTAGCAATATAGTATCCTTTACCAATTTTAATTCAATTTTTGCTTTGGTTGCATCAGTATGACTTACAATATTGGTTAAAGTTCCCTGAATAATTCGGTACAATGTAATCGGAAAGATACGATCCCCATCAAGATGTTCGGGCAAGTAAGTTTCAAAATTGATGTCGTGATTTTTTTCAAATTGGGTTATCAACCATTTAATCGCCTCAATCAGACCAAGTTCATCCAAAATCTCTGGCCGTAGTCCGGAAGACATCTTCTTTACTTTTTGGGTGATATTATCAATACTCTTAAGGATGTCCCTATAGTCTTCATAGAGATCTTCATTTCTTTGACTCTGATCAAACACCTTCCTGCCAAACATGCTTATATCTATTTTTAATGCACCCAATTCCTGCCCCAGTTCCTCATGAAGAAGTCGGGCAATCTGATACAATTCTTCCTCGCTAGCGATATGGTGTCTGGAAAGCCTTTCTCTTAGCTCATCAAATGATTTTTTTAATTGATTTGAGTTTTTATTACGTCTCTGATTGATCCTGTTTTTTCTGATAGTGTATTCTATTGAATCCGGTAATAGTTCAAGATTGGTTAAATGAATCAAATCATCAATTCCAGCTTTTAGAAAGTTCTTAGTCAACTTTTCAGTAACAAGGTTTGTGATGAATATGAAGGGCATGTGCGTATATATCTTCCTTAAGGACTGAAGTATTTCTAGCCCATCGGAAGAAGGGAATAAGAATAGTGATAGGACAATGTCCGGTTGATAATCGCGTATATTTTGAACAATACCACTATTTCGTTGTATCACCTTAGTATCAACTGATAGTCTGGACAATCTTAACTCTTGCCGAACTTTCTTGAGTAAGCCGGAATCAATATCAAAAATTAAAATTTTGTAGTGATTATTCAAAGGAAAAATATTCTATTTCATCTTTTCAAAAAACATAATTAGGTGATCGGCAGGTGCATCTCTGATAAACAATCATATACTCAAGTGAAACACTCATAAACAATTCAAAGCTACAGAGTGACTGCACCAGTGTAAACCCCACACACCTTACAATTCCCTTACAAGTACCTTATAAATTTATATCTATTTGTATAATTCAAAGTTAAGCTAAAAGGACTTTATCCTTATTCACTTCATTGGCAAACAAGTAACTCTGAATTTTCCTTCAACAATCCTGTATTTATTAAAAGTCATATATTTTGATATAATCGGCCAAATACCAGCATTTAAGCATTTTCTCTTACAATTAACTTACATCGAATTCAATTATACTTCATAACTATCAAAAGTTCTTACATTCACAAATCTGAAATGAAAGCACCATGCTAGAATGTTGTACTAATCAAAGAATTTTCCTTTAAACCCTAAGCGTTCACATGATAATACTTGAGGTTATTTTAATTGTATATTTCGGCTATGTTACATTTTATAGCCTATTCTTTGGGATCTGTGCTAATATGGATCGTAGCAGAAGGAAAGGTCTTTCATACGAGGAGTTAAAGTGGGCGAAATTCTGTGTACTAATCCCAGCCTACAGGGAGGATGCGGTAATTCTACACACAGCCCAAAAAGCTTTATCTCAAAGCTATCAAAGCTCCATGTTTGATGTGGTAGTCATTGCTGATTCATTGAAACAGACCACCCTTGAAAAGTTAAAAGCCCTCCCCGTAAAACTAATTACGGTTTCATTCGAAAAAAGCACCAAAGTGAAATCATTAAATCTAGCGCTTTCCCAGTTATCGGAAAACTATGATTATGGTGTGATACTGGATGCAGACAATCTAATGGAAGAAGACTTTCTGGAAAAGGTGAATCATATCCTATATACTACAGAAGCCAGGGCAATACAGGGACAACGCAAGCCAAAAAACCAACAAAACACGCTTTCTTTTCTTGATGCTGTCAGTGAATCCATTAACACCTCAATTTTTAGAAGAGGAACGTCTGTAGCGGGACTTTCCTCCTCAATAAGCGGGTCAGGCTTTGCTGTTGAGTTTAAAATATTGAAAAACCTCCTGGCAACAATGAGTTCAATTGGAGGATTTGATAAAGAATTGGAAATCTTGTTGTTAACTAAGGGAATTAGAGTCCGGTATGAACACAACCTTATTGTATATGATGAAAAAGTATCTAACGCAAAACATTTTGAAAATCAAAGGAAAAGGTGGATCTCAAGCCAATACTACTATTTGTCAAAGTATTTTAGATTAGGCATCTCTGCCCTTGGCAAAGGGTCTATTAGTCTTTTTAACAGTACAATTCTTCGCAATTTACAGCTGCCCCGACTTATCAATATCGGGCTATTCACACTAATCACTCTTCTATCCTTTCTATTGAAAGACCAGCTTACCCTGCCATATTATTATTGGATTGGGTTATTCGCAATACATACTCTAGCAATTTTTGTTTCAATACCAAAAGAATACTACTCAATAAGACTCCTTATATCCATTGTGAGTTTACCAGCCTTATTTATTCGGATGGTATCAGCATTCTTTCAAATAAAAAAGGCAAACAAAAAATTTATCCATACACCTCATGAAGTCTAAAAACAAAAACCAACCTCTTATTTCAATCATCACCATCAATTACAACCAATTGAAGGTGACTTGTGAATTTTTAGAATCATGCAAAACACTTAGTTATTCAAACTATGAAATTATTGTTGTAGATAATGATTCAACCGAAAACCCCAGCCAGAGTATCAATGAAAAATACCCGGAAGTACGTTTAATCATAAACTCAAAAAATCTTGGATTCACAGGTGGAAACAATGTCGGTATAGCTGCCGCACGTGGGGACTATTTATTCATTGTGAATAATGACACAGAAGTAACGCCCGATTTGTTGAGTAAACTCATTATGCCTTTCAACAAGGATGAGCACATAGGAATGGTAAGTCCCAAAATCAGGTATTATTCAAACCCAGATGTGATCCAATATGCAGGCTTCAAAAAAATAAACCCAATAACAGGCAGAAACAGCACAGTAGGTCAGCGAGAGAAAGATATAGGGCAGTATAATCAGGGATCATATACCCATTATGCACATGGAGCAGCAATGATGGTGAAAAGGGAGGTAGTCGAACAAATAGGAGCATTCGATCATACATTTTTCATTTATTACGAAGAGCTTGATTGGTCTTCTCGGGCAAGCAGTGCTGGATTCAAAATTTACTATCAATCGGAGGCATTGATTTTTCATAAGGAATCAATCACCATGGGTAAAGACAGCCCATTTAAGGCTTACTACCATGACAGAAACAGGATTCTATTTATGAGAAAACACACAAATAAAACACAGTTTGTGTACTTCTCTCTTTTTCTCATACTGGTGGTTATTCCTAAAAAACTAATCACCTACTTACTCAGAGGTCAATTACAACATCTTAAAAATTTCATTAAAGGACTTAAGTGGCACCTTAATCACCAATACACCGAAAAAAGTGATTTCAAAATTGGTCCACTTAAAAGAATAAGTAAAGCATATCAAAACGTATAATTAAAATGAATTCTTTAATAACAGGAGGAGCAGGATTTATAGGGTCTCATGTAGCAAAACATTGTATCAATGCCGGTCACCAGGTAGTTGTTTTGGATGACCTTAGTGGTGGGTTTGAAGATCACTTACCAGAAGGAGCCATTTTCATCAAAGGTTCTGTAACCGATCATCAATTGATGGCCCAAATTTTTGATAAATATGAGTTTGATTATGTTTATCATTTGGCCGCATATGCCGCGGAGGGTCTTTCTCATTTTATCAGAAGATTTAACTACAACAACAATCTTATTGGCAGTGTAAACCTTATCAATGAGGCGGTAAAACATCATTGTAAATGCTTTGTTTTTACTTCTTCGATTGCGGTTTACGGGCCAGGCCAACTTCCTATGAGAGAGGATATGGATCCTGTACCTGAAGATCCCTATGGTATAGCGAAATATGCTGTTGAACTGGACCTGAAAGCAGCGTCTGAGATGTACGGATTAAACCATGTGATATTTCGACCTCACAATGTTTATGGTGAAAACCAAAACATTGGGGACAAATACAGAAATGTTATTGGGATTTTTATGAATCAGATAATGCAGCAAAAACCCCTAACCATTTTTGGAGATGGAAGTCAGACAAGAGCTTTCAGCTATATTGATGATGTGGCGATTCCAATTGCAAGAAGTGTTGATTGTCAGGAAGCATACAACAATGTGTTTAATATCGGCGCAGATCAGCCGTATTCAATTAATGAATTAGTGGAAGTAGTTGGCAAGCATTTCAACATAAAGCCCGAAATAAACTATCTGAATGCACGAAAAGAAGTAAAACATGCATACTCTGATCATAGTAAAGCGCATCAGGTATTCGGAAAAAATGGTTCTATAAAGCTTGATGAAGGCATAAGTAGAATGGCAAAATGGGCATGCAAAGTAGGAGCCAGAAAAAGCATGGAGTTTGAAGAAGTTGAGGTACGGAAAAACATGCCAGACGGATGGTAAGTCGTTCGTTTGTCAGAATCCCATTGATAGCAATGGTCTTAATGATCAATGCGTGCTTAGTTACCTATCTATATTATAGCCATAGTCAGGAGACAATTACATTAAATGATGAGCTACGCTTGAGAGCTCCCGGAGCATTTATTGAGCTTACTTATGGCGATGTCCACTATGTTCTTGATGGCAACAAGTCTTCTCCATTGATGATTTTTATTCATGGAGGTGGGGTAACAGGTCTTGAAATATGGAAAAAAAACATCAATTATTTCAAAAACCAGGGGTACAGGATACTCGCCCTCGACCTCTACGGCAGAGGATATTCTGCACGCCCAAGGATTAAACATACACCAAATCTATACCGAGATCAAATCTTAGAATTGCTGGAAGCCCTGCAGATCAGGGAAAATTTTGATCTCGTCACCCTATCCTTGGGGGCCCTTCCTGGCCTTGCACTACACGAGGCATTACCTGGGCGTATCAACCACTTTGTCCTGATAGACCCAATAGCCGGTGGAAGCTTCGAACCGAATACTTTATTGAAGGTACCAATTGTATCAGACTTTCTGATGACAGCCTATTGGTACCCTAAGGCAATTGACAATCAAAGAAAAGAGTTTGTCAATCAATCTCTTTTTACCGCATATTCGGAAAGGCTTCAGTTCTTTCAGAATATTGAAGGGTTTAAACACACAAACTATTCAACATGGATGCACGTTTTAACCGCCAATAAGCTTCCTATTTTAAGTAAAATTCCTCCTCGCAAGATACTTATTATTCACGGTGATAAGGACCCCTATTTTGGAGAGGGTCAGAAGCAAGCTTATGTAAAGATTTCCCCACGGTTGAAAATTGTAGAGATCTATGATTCAGGACATATGCCTCAATATGAAAAACCGGAAACTGTGAACAAGCTAATGCATCAATTTATCTCCTGACTTAAATAAGTTTTCCCTCATCACAAAAATGTATTCACAGGTAAGATTTATGTAATCTGGTTAATCATTCTCACGGTCTACTCATAAGGTATTTTTGTTGATTATTTAAAACAAAAAAAAATACCGCTAAAATTATCTTGAATAATAATGATTGAGAGTAAAACAGATCCACATATTTCAATTATCACAATAAATTATAATTCAACAGAGTTAACTCGCCAGCTATTACTTTCATTGCGAAAGATACATTATCGGAATATTGAAATTATTGTAGTAGACAATGGATCACATGATTTGTCATGCATGGATTTGCGTAAAGAATTCCCTGAGATAAGACCCATTAGATCAGAAAAAAACCTGGGATTTTCCGGTGGAAATAATTTGGGAATAAATGATGCCAGGGGTGACCTTGTCCTGTTGATCAATAATGATGTGGAAGTTTCTCCTGACTTTTTGGAGCCAATGGTTGAGATTTTTAAAACGAAACAAAATGTTGGAATGGTGTCCCCAAAAATAATATTGAAAGGAGATCAACCAAGAATCCAATATGCTGGCTCAAGGGGCATCAACTTATGGACAGGGCGAGGGTATAAAACAGGCAACCTGACAATAGACACAGGACAATATAATTATATAAGTAAGACGGAATTAGTCCATGGAGCCTGTGTCATGGTACCTATGGAAGTGATTAAAAAAGTTGGGTTATTGCCCACAGACTATTTTCTATATTATGAGGAGCATGATTGGGCTGAAGCCATAAAACAAGCAGGATATGATCTTTATTATGCAGGAACATCTCGGGTCATCCACAAAGAATCTGGTTCAATTGGTAAAAAGAACCCGCTAAAGACTTATCATTTAACGAGGAGTCGTCTCCTTTATATCAGAAGAAATGCAAAGGGTCTTAAGTTCTTGAGTTCGGTAGCTTTATTCTTTTGTCTTAGTGTCCCAAAAAGCATCATTACTCATACAATCAATAGGGAATTCGATGACCTCAGAGCTTTTCTGAAGGGTATTGCCTGGCATTTAAGTCCCGTAAAACAAAATGAATATGATGTGTAGAGCAGTATACACGAAGAAACATTTGAAGTAATCATGGTATCAGACAGCTCCTTTCATCTATTGAAGTCCAAATTTGTGGAATTCAAACTTTCGCAAAAGGCATCAAGTCCATTCAGACTATACTCTTCATTTGGTCTGAAAGTAATCTCAAGTGTATTTAGGGTTTTATTTGCCAAGTACTACTTAAGAAATTGCAGAACCGGGAAACTGGTATCTGTAAATGGAGTTCCAATGATTAAGTCAAAGGGTTCAATTACCCTGGGGGATCAGGTGGCTATCTGGTCAGTTTTTGAAAAGACAAAATTATTGGTCCACCCAGGAGCTCAGCTCCAGGTAGGAGATTTCTCCAGGTTGAATGGTGTACATATTAGTGTCAAAGAATCTGTAACTATTGGGAAGGATGTGAGAATAGGACCCTATACACTAATTATGGATAGTGATTTTCATGACATTCAGTATCATGATATACCAGGCAAGAGTTTCCCTATTGCAATAGAAGATAACGTATGGATTGCCTCAAAAGCTATCATATTAAAGGGTGTCAAAATTGGTGAGGGAGCCATTGTTTCCGCAGGAGCTGTAGTTACTAAAGACGTAGAGCCATATACATTAGTGGGTGGTGTACCAGCAAAAGTCATCAAGAAAATCCCACGTTCATAACTAATCTATCAGTAAGGTTTTAGTAACTACCATGTAATTCTTTTATAAAGGGTATTAAAATCCAGGCTTGCCTCCCATTGAGTTAATTTGTTAATATCAAAAAACTCAGATAATGATGGATATTAAATCATATGGACTCAAGGCATTCTTCCTAATACTATTAGGATTATTAAACTTAAATTCATCCGGCCAAACCCTAAAATTCCAGTCCGGAACTTCCATTAGAGACAATCAACAAAGCCATTATTATAAAATGGTTTCCTGGGATGATAGTGATTACCAGGAGTTTTCTTATTGGCAAGAAAATGAAAGCGGATCTGTCCTTGAATTTATGAATTGGCGTGCCATATTCCCACCTAACTACGACGCTAGTGGCAACACCAAATATCCTATGATTGTAATGCTTCATGGGGCAGGGGAATCAGGAAGAAAATGGACGGATAATTTTAATTATTCCCCCTCAGACCCTGAGTATGATAACAATGGGAACAACATTTACTGGGGAGGTAAACCTCACCGGGATGCGGTAAATAATAGCACCTTTCCAGGTATTGTAATGTTTCCTCAAAGTAGCTACAATGCATCCTGGGATGCTGATGATAGGCGGATGCTTGCTGGGATAATAGAACATATGATTTCATCCTATCATGTCAATCCATATAAAATTTCAGCTCATGGCCTTTCTAATGGTGCAAAGGCCACATGGGAGTTTGCCAGTTATCGACCAGACCTGATTGCGTCTATCCTTCCAATGTCGGGTGTTGGATCTGATATCGAAACCGTAACAGATCAGCTGGTAACTACGCCAGTTTGGCTTTTCCAAGGTGGAATGGATAGTAACCCCTCCCCAGGAGCTTCAGAAAACTGGATTGATAAGCTTCAAGAAAAGGGGGGTAAGCCAAAGTATACGCTATATGAAGAGAATGGTCACAATACCTGGATTGACGCATATGCCGAACCTGATTTTTTCAGCTGGATGATGGACAGGGACAAACGAAATATCTACGTTTTTGGGGATACATCAAACCTTTATCTGACAGAAAATGGTACAATAGATTTAGGTTTCTCTGCAGGATTTACGCAATATCAATGGAATCTTGATGGAGAGCCTGTACAAGGTGCTAACTCCAGGTATTTTACTGCAGATCAACCTGGAACTTACACTGTGGACTTCCTGCAACCTTTTAATGGAGAATGGGCAGTATCCTATCCTCTGACTATTGAGGCCTATTCTGGTGATCCGATTGTTCATATCCCTGATCAGAATTTCAAAACAGAACTGCTCAATAATTCCTCAATAAACACAAATGGAGATGGTCAAATACAGGTAAGCGAAGCAGAGGCGTATTCGGGACAAATAAAGGTTAATTCCAGCAATATCTCTGATCTTACTGGTATAGAAGCATTTTCAGCAATCACAGATCTACGAATTCATTATAACCAGCTAACTACACTTGACCTAAGTGATAACACTCAATTGATTGAACTTCATTGTCAGGGAAATCAATTGGAAGCTCTTGATATCAGCATTAATAACAAACTAGCCAAATTGAGGTGTTTTGATAATCAACTAACTACTTTAAATATTCAGAACGGCAACAATCAAAATTTCGGATTGTTTCAGGCCTCGGGTAACAATCTTACCTGCATACAGGTAGATGATATTGAGTATGCCCAAAATAACTGGAGTGATGATGTTGATCCAGGTGTTGAATTTAATACGACTTGTGCAACTGGAATTGTCTATATTCCGGATGCAAATTTCAAATCTGCGGTAGTCGCTGATACAGCAATCAATACCAATGAGGACAATGAGATACAATATGATGAAGCTGAAAACTATTCAGGCTCTATAAATGTTTCCAGCAAACAAATTGAAGACTTAACTGGGATTGAGGCCTTTATCAATATCCAATCCATTGATTTTTCCGATAATAGTATATCATCCGCAGACTTTAGTTCAAATACCAGGATTGAAAGTATTATTGGTTCAAATAATCAGTTAAGTTCTCTTGTACTCGGCTCAAACCAAGTTCTTTCTTTTATCCGATTGGATATTAATTCCCTGGCAGGGATTGATCTGAGTAATCTTCCAGGCCTTAGTGAGCTTCAATTGGCCAATAATCAGCTTACTTCACTTGATGTGTCTAATAACAGTCAACTCACTCAAATATTTTGTCAAAATAACCTGCTGGAAGAACTAAATCTACAAAATACTAACAATCAGAACATATCGGAATTTGAGGCGACAAATAATTCACTCACATGCATCCAGGTAGATGATAAAAATTATGCCAATTCCAACTGGTCTGACAACGTGGATGCAGGAGTGGAATTCAGCGAAAGTTGTGGAGAAGCAATCGTCAATATTCCTGATCAGAATTTCAAAAATGCATTGCTTGCAATCACTTCTTTAAACACAAATAATGATGAAGAAATTCAATATTCTGAAGCGGAAACTTATACGGGACAAATCAATGTAAACTCATCAAACATTACTGACATCACTGGAATTGAGGCATTTACTTCTATCACCGATTTGAGGGTCCACAACAACAGCATCACAAATATTGATTTAAGTGCCAATACCGAATTATTACAATTACATTGCCAGAAAAACGCACTTAACTCATTGGACATATCGGCCAATACCAAAATAGAAAAGTTCCGTTGTTTCAACAATCAATTGACCTCACTGAATGTGCAAAACGGAAATAATCAAAACTTTGATCTCTTCCAGGCTTATGACAATGATCTTACCTGCATTCAGGTAGACGATGTTTCATATGCTGAGACACAGTGGTCAGATGATATAGATACCGGCGTAGAATTTAGTACAAACTGCTCAGGTGCACGAATGGTTACCACAGAAAATCAGTCAACAAATATGTCAGTAGAAAGTGAAGAAATTAATGTTTATCCAAACCCAACAACAGACTTCTTAACAATAAGATATTCTAACCAGGAAAATGGTAATACAGAGCCATCTTTAAAGATTTACAACCTACAAACCGGGCAAATCCAGAAACCCTTGAAAGTCTCGTCTAATGCCCGGGAAATTGTGGTGGATATGACCAATCTTGCAAGTGGTCTTTATTTGATACAGGTCAAGGATCAAAACTACCGGATAATCAAACAACAATAATGGGTTGTTTCATAATGCAATATGATAATCACTTCAAAAAAGGTCAGTCCCTGGTATTCATGGTAGTTTGATCAGCATACCATTGCTCCAGGAGGTAGAGAAATCCGGGTAAAAAGATCATCAGTTGGGGTACCAGAAATAACCTGGTCTCCACCACAGTGCTCTTTATCAAATGAATCCCTACCCAAATAGGCACAATCAACCAAAACCAGGCGAATAAGTGAGCGTTCAGTTTTTTTAAGTGAAAAACTACGATGAGAGGAATTATGCTCAAAGTACCCAATAGCAATGGATAGAGCTTGAGAAACGAAAAGTTATATCTTAAATGTTCTACTGGAGTGGTCAGTCCGTGTATTCCTTCGGCTGGATGAAACCCAAAATAAAATCTTACAGCAAAAAAGACTACTCCAAACAAGATTAATGAGCATATAAATACGAAAATTCTTTCCTTCTGATTTTCAAGTGTAAAAGGGACAATGGTCATAAATGGTATAAAGCCACTGGTCTCTCTATTGAGAGCTGCAACAACAGTAAGTGGTATGACCCATTTATATTTTTCCTTGAGCACGATGATTCCTGCCAGTAGGTAGAATATAATATCAAAATAGGTGTTGAAAGAAAGGTCGGATTTATAAGTACTCAGGGATATATTGTAGCAAAGTATTAATAGACCTGCGATCAACACAAATGGGTTTTTAATACCCAGTTGAGTGAAGTAGCAGTGGCTCAAATAAATAATAATCACCATCTGCAAAAAATGGACAATCAAAAATGGAATTGCTGAGGATTTCTGTCCTGATACCCATTGATATATACTGACAGAAACCTCTACGATCATAGGCGAAAATACTCTGTACTGCCATGGGTTAAAGAATTCGGAGTCGCCTGCCATCCACCGTTCATGTCTTTCAATTTGCTTATCTAACGAAATAGCATTTGCGTCTGTCGCGTGCTCATAAACGATGTAAACGCTCAAGATGAAAGCTAAAAGAATCAATAAAAGTCTGTTTAATCCCTGCATTGCTAAAGCTTTACTGTGTTTACCTGAATGGTTTATAATAGACATGATTTCCAAGGGCGAGAAATGGACGGTCTCCCCGTGTATCTCCATAAGTATAGATTTGCGAGTATCTATTGATATTAAGGTATGACTTTATTCGATGTACTTTTTCTTTACCCTGGCAGTTTTTACCGAATATTTTCCCGGTAATGCGTCCATTGTCGGTTTTCAATCTGGTCGCAACCGTTTCACACCCGTGTTGATCTGCCCAGGTTTTTACCCAGTTTTCCGGAGATGCAGAAATCACAATAACTCTATCCCCTTTTGACAAATGGAAATTAATTCGCTCAACTGCTTTTACTCTGAGCATTTGGGGGATCTTTTCTTCGACGAACTGATCAGAGATTTTATCAAATTCGACAATTGGAACAGCATTAAAAAAATAGGTGATCAGCCTTTCTTTTATCCATTGTCTGGAAACAATGGATAAAAAATAAAGAGCGATATAAGGTGAAAGCAATATCAGTCCCCAGTAATATCTTGCTTTGCCCCGAGAATAAATCAAAAAAGCTTTCAGCGAATCTTTGGAGGTAATAGTACCATCAAAGTCAAATAAAGCCAACGACCGTTCACTCATAGTTTTGTTTTTTTGAACAACCTCTCCGGAATAAGTGTTATGATTTGAATTATTACCCGCCAGATTCCGAAAACATAAACCACATTATATTTCTTAATTACGGCCTTAAAAATGTCCTTTGCCACTTTAGATGGCGAGGCAGTCAACAGTTTTGGTAGCTCAAGATGTTCCGTCATTTTTGTATTGACGAATCCGGGTTTTACTGTAATTACATGTACTCCCCGCTTGTACAAACGGTTTCGTAGTCCTGATAAATAGGCAGTGAGTGCAGCTTTTGCACTACCGTAGATGTAATTGCCCTGCCTGCCCCGGTCACCAGCCACAGAACTAATACCCACAATGGTGCCTTTTTTCCTGCGAGAAAAATCTTCTGCTATTATATTCAGGATTGAAACAGCTCCTTTGAAATTTACATTGATGATATGTTCCGACTCTTCCCAGTTTACCTGTGCATCTTCCTGAGAACCCAAATATCCGATAGCAAAGATGCAAAGGTCCGGAGTAGGCGAGATTGATTGATAAAAGATCTTATGGCTCCAATAGTCACAAACATCAAAATACAATGTATCTACTTTTGCTCCAGTTCGGATCTGGATATCCTTTGCAATTCGATCTGCATACTCCTTGCTTCTGCCAGTAAGCACAAGATCCCATCCGTTTTCTGCAAATTGCATGGCAGAAGCCCTGCCAATATCAGAAGTTCCTCCCAAAATCAGCGCAGTTTTAGTATTCATCTGGATCTAAAAAGTTTTTATAGCCCAAGTCTTTTGGACATTAAGGATTCAAATTTTGTTTTAGCTCCTGTCAGGTTACGCACATCTGTGAAGCCCTTTACATTAGGATATCCAGCTTGCATCACCTCCTTTCTTGTTCTGGCATCTTTAGCCAGATATATTCGACCACCATTTTCTGCAATCAGTTGATCCAACTCATCCAGGAACCTAAACAATTCTTTGCTTAGTGGCATATCTAAAGCAAGTGTATACCCATTCATGGGAAATGAAAGAGACGAACTGTTTTCTCCAAGAAGCTTAAGAACTCCTAAAAAAGAGCCATGACCACTATCGCTTATCTTACGAAGTATGTTATGTAACACTTTTTCTCCGTTTTCAAATGGAATGACAAACTGGTATTGAAGAAAGCCTTTCTTACCATACAACCTATTCCAGTCTTTAATGAAATCTAATGGATAAAAAAAGTTATCATAATGAACACTGGATAAGCTTCGCTTCACCTTATGCATAAAATAATACAGTGAATTGAATGCTTTGATGCTCAACCGATTAAGAATAAATGATGGCAGGTTACAAGGAATTCTAAGTTTGGGTGATTTGTGAAGCTTGAATGGCTTGTCATGATATGACTTGGGCAACTCATAAAGATGAGCATGTTCACCTAACATCAATATACCTCTTCCCATGTTTTTTCCTGTGGTCATACAATCTATCCATGCTACTGAATACGTCACATGATGATGAGTTTTCATAGCCGAAACCAAAGATCTCAGATCAGGACAAATCACATTTTTTTGTATAATCTCTGAACTTTCAATCCGCTTTAGTTTTAGATCGATCTCCATTATCACACCGGTGAGTCCCATGCCCCCACAAGCGCTGTAAAACAACTCAGGAGTCTCAGATTTACTACAATTGATTTCGATGCCATCAGCCAGCATTATTTTCAAATTGCCAACAAACTTGCTAAAGCTTCCTTCCTTATGGTGATTCTTGCCATGGATATCAGCTGCAACAGCTCCTCCAAGTGTTATAAATTTTGTGCCGGGTGTTACAGGAAGAAACCAGCCATGTGGTACAATGATCTTTAGAATCTCATCGAGTGTAATTCCGGATTCTGCTCGTATGACACCCATTTTTTTATCAAAGTCAATGATCTTATTGTAAAGCTTTGTCGAAATGATGTGTTTGCCTAGCGAAGCATCTCCATAAGACATCCCTGAACCTCTTGTGATAAAGCTTGAATGTTCTTTTAAGATTTTTCGTAATTCGCCCGAGGTTCTAAAATGGTAGACCTTACTTTTTATGCGTGGATAACCACTCCAGTTTTTTACTTCCATAAGGTGATCTAAACAATATAAATGGTGATAAAAAATGCGAGAGTCCAAGCCAGGACTGTGAATTGAATAATTTTATCGGTCAGAAAAATTTTTGTAGGTGATCCGCTTGCCCCATTTACGAGAGTAATTTGTAAATACCTTAAGATCCCTCCAAAAACAAATAGTCCGGTCGCGTATAAATAGTTTTTTTCTAGTTTTTCATTGAGCTCCCCAGAAAAAGTATACATCAGGTAAGAAACAATGATCACACCAGCGATAAGTGATAAAACAATATTGATAAATTCAAGATTGTATTCCCTACACGACTTTCGAGTAGAAATTCGTCTGGACTTTGCCTTAATCAGGTCATCCCTCCTTTTTGAAAAGGTAAGTAACAAAGCCAGGAGAAATATCATTATTATCAACCAGCGTGAAATATAAATATCTGTTAGAACACCTCCTGATATCGTCCTAATTAAAAATCCCGAAGAAACCAGAAACACATCAACAAGTGAGATGTTTTTAAGGCCAAGCGAATAAGCAACATTGATGATAAGGTAGGCTGCACATAAAAGAAAAAATTCCGTCTGCAACCAATAAGACCAACCCAAACCTGCAAGAGCCATCAGCGTCATTACAGTAATTGCCAAATGAATTGAAACCTTTCCGGAAGCAATTGGCCTGTTCATTTTAGTGGGATGCTTCCTGTCCGATTCTATATCAAGGATGTCATTCAGTATATAAACTGAAGAAGATACCAGACAAAAGCAGAAAAACCCTTGAATAAGTCTGAATATCAGGGCGGATTCAAACAGATCTCCTGAGAAAAAAACAGGGATAAAAATGAACAGATTTTTTACCCAATGGTGGGCTCTTATAAGGAAAATGTAACGCATTATAACTCAAGTAGGAATCCAACTTTAGATAATTTTCAAGTTAATTAAGAATAGCAATGAAATACTCCAATAAGCTCTTACAATCCAATTACATAGGTTTTTTAGACCTTATTATCTGCCTTCCATTTGTCCTGGTTCCGTTATTTATTGACCTCCCCTATCGGGTCAATATTTACCTGACTTGGGAAGGGGCTTACAGACTATACACAGGACAGATTCCTTTCGCTGATTTTTATCTGCCCATGGGTTTTGGGTTTTGGCTCATTCCTGCGTCCTTTTTCAAAATTTTTGGACCGGAATTATCCACGCTAGTTAAAGCTCAGATTTTTATAAACTTCCTCAGTTTAATTTGTCTTCGGGGTATCCTTTATAAAATAAAACTGAAGCCCTTTTTGATCAGTCTGTCCTTGCTGATCTTCTGCCTCACGTATATCATCTACAATTTTTGGCCCTGGTATAATCACAGTGTTGTTGTGTTTGAGCTGATTGGCTTGTACCTGCTTACCTGGTATCTCATCGATTATCAGAAGTCCAAATCAATCTTTCTTGTAATATTATCTGCCCTCTTTATGCTTCTTGCATTTTTCACAAAACAGGACGCCGGGGCCATCGGATTGATGATTGGGCTTGTTTTACTTATTTACCATGGGTACATGCAAAAGCGCTTCAAACCAACAATCATTTATATGGTGTCCTTCTTTTTGGCGGGGCTAATTACTATTACTCCTTTCCTCAACTACGATTTACTTTACTGGTTTAACCTAGGCCAACCCCCTCACAACTCCCGGTTAGAAATTGTTGCTTTAATTGATGTTTTCTTCAGTGGCAATGCTATTTGGGAAAAGGTATATCTGGCAACTATTTTACTGCTTTTCATCTCCTCCAAAAAGGAGAGTCTGCTTGAATTAATTAGTGAAAAACATTTCGCCATATTATTCATCCTCGCTTCCGGACTAATCTGCCAGGCCTTAATCACCCGTGTCACCAGCCCATTACCGACCGATCACATGACTTATTTTCACGCTTTTGCCATCACCTTCATCTTCTTCTCACTGAAAAAAACATACAGTGCTACCGAAAACTGGAAGCCAGCTTTAATGATGGCAATAGTCATAACATTGGTGTTTTCTGATGGATATTGGAATTATCTCAAAGGTGTGATGGGTGTAAACATCTCCAAGGAGGACAGTTCGATACCCAGAAGAAAAGAACCCTGGACAAAAACTGAGATTGCAGGCTTTCAAAACATGCTTTTACCCTCTGAAACGGTGCACGGCATGGAAAAAATCCTTGACATGAAAGTTACAGACAAACAAAATCTCAAGGTCCTAAATATGACTGAACTCACACCTTTGGCATTAGAGCTTAACTATATCCCTCCTACAAACCAACCACTATGGTACCATTTGAATGTTGGAATGTTCCAAAAAGAGGTTGAGATATTTTGCGAAAGAATCAAAAATGATGAGTATGATCTTGTTCTTTTTCAGGACATCCCAGGCTTGATTGATTTCTTTCCTTTTCAGGTAAGAGACACATTAAAAACACATTATGACTTCAGGTACAAGTTTCTCGCTCCAAGAAAAAAGGAAAACTCATTTATCGAAGTTTACACTAGAAAAAGGTAATAACTGATATAAAAATTCACAATATAAGTTGGTGAGGTTATAGTAACAATGAGGTAATTCTATTGTAAGGGAGATTCATCGGCGTCAAAAGGATATTTAACGAATTTGTATTTCTGTATAACAGGATAAAATAAACCCACAAATTCAAATGTCTATTCAAATTTATGTTTTCTGGATCAGCCTGATAATCCTCATTTACACTTACATAGGCTATGGCCTAATTATTTCACTAATTAATCTTTTTAGGTCTGACAATCATGATAAATATGGTCAAAGTGCTAACTGGCCAAGAGTTACATTATTGATTGCTGCTTATAATGAAGAAGCATTTATCCTCAAAAAAATTGTAAATTCTTTGAACCTCAATTATCCAAAGGATAAGCTTGATCTGTGGATTGTCACAGATGGATCGGACGATAACACAACCAGCATTGTCAGTGGTTTTTCAAACATTCAGTTATTTCATCGACCCGAAAGGAAAGGAAAAATTCATGCAGTAAACAGGGTAATGAAGCACATAAAAACCCCTATTGTGGTGTTTTCGGATGCCAACACAATCTTAAACAAGAATGCCCTTAAAAATTTGGTGGCTCATTACCAAGACCCTGAAGTGGGTGGTGTTTCCGGTGAGAAAAAGATCATGAACAAATCCTCGGACAACGCCTCCGGATCAGGTGAAGGACTGTACTGGAGATATGAATCATTTCTTAAAAGAATGGATTCAAAGTTACATTCAATTGTTGGGTCAGCTGGCGAACTTTTCTCTGTCAGAACGGACCTGTTCCAGCCACCACCAGAGAACATGATTATAGAAGATTTCTATATTTCAATGAAAATTGCTTCAAGGGGCTACCGATTTATCTATGAACCCTCTGCCATAGCCACGGAGACAGCCTCAGCCTCAATTTCCGATGAATGGAAAAGAAAAGTAAGGATATCTGCTGGTGGAATTCAGGCAATCACAGCGCTATACCCTTTACTCAATTTCTTTAAATACAAAATCTTGAGCATTCAATATATTTCCCATAGAGTATTGAGATGGACACTAGCCCCTATATGCCTTTTGACGGTGTTCATATCAAATATTTTCCTGATTCAATCAGGTCATTGGATATATCAGGTGTTTTTACTTGCTCAAATGATTTTTTATATGGCCGCATTGATCGGATATTTTTTTCGAAACAAGACGATCACCATTAAAGGATTCTTTGTACCCTTTTATTTTCTCATGATGAACATCTCAGTTTATGCAGGATGTCTTCGCTTCTTTAGGAAAAAGCAAGCTGTAACGTGGGAAAAGACAAGAAGAGCAATGGCTTAATTCTCTATGCTCTGAAAGGTGTTTGTTGGATTTCTATAAATGCATCAGACACCTTTTTTGTTGTGGCCAGCCAGCAACAATACGAATCATGCAAATGAATTGGTCTAAGAAACCATTTGTTAGTCAACCGGTAACATTCGTCTCCACCGTGTTCAAAAGATATTTTATCTAATGGGAAATTAAGTCCAATTCCTTCTCCTTTTAACAATGCTTCCTTTTTGGTCCAAAGATTAAAAAAAGCCTGAAATCTATTTTGCGCACTGCTCATACTAGACATTTCCTGGTTTGAGAAGACATTTCTAAAATCCTGGATATTTACAGGGCGGATTTTCTCTATATCTACACCAACCTTGCTTTTGCTGCAAAAAACACAAACCACTAAATCAGAAGAATGCGATATATTAAAATCAATCGACTTCTCCCTGAGATAGGGTTTATTGTATTTGCTATAGGAAATGGAATCAATCACATCAGCTTCCATGCCATAAATCTTTCTAAGTCCATCTAAGAGGAGTAATTTACCTATTGCAGAGGCCTGTATATCTTCATTCTTTCGATGACGTAAGATTTTAGGATGGAAGTATGAAGGAAGCTGGTTGACCAAAGCATCCAAACGACTGGATGAGATATTATTCTCAAGTTTACCCCATAATACGTTCACCTTTTTATGAGAAAACATAGTGAAATTGACCTTTCATTAAACACTGCTCATGGAAGTGCGGTCTATACAATGGAGTATGTCTTTTGCAATATGTCCCACATTAGGTTCTTTGAAAATTGTGTTATGGTTTCCCGGAACTTTAAACACCTCCAGGTTATCCTTACTACAATAATTATCCCACCCTGCATATGAATTATCTGTGGCTCCGATCATGCCATCACTTGCCCTAAAGATTTTAAGTTCTCCATCGTATGGCTTGATCCTATATGCATCTCCCGTGACAGTACTCCATTTCAACTTCATCAATCTCATTGCTTTCTGAGACTCATTTCTTATCACGTCTAATTTCTCGGTGAATGATGACGCCGTGTTTACTTTATCCTTTAAATGATTCCATTTTTCTGTAATGTACTGTGGAGACATTTTAGACCTGGTCGCCTCTGGTGTATACACTTCAAATAATCCCAGAAATGAAAGTTGATCACCCGCCTCATTTAGCTGTTGGGCAATCTCATAAGCCACGATTCCTCCAGCACAATAGCCACCAATCTGATAAGGACCTTGTGGCTGAACCTTTTTGATCTCATTTATATAGACAGCGGCTACCTCCTCTACAGTTAAATTTTCAACTGGCTCAAATCCATAAACTGGTTGATCTTCGCCTAAATGGTTACTAAGATGATAGTAAAATAGATATCCTGGAATGACAAACAAGGGAGGCCTCGACCCTTCCTTCTGAATCTCTACGATACAGGAGTCATTGCCATTATTATGCTCGATTACTTTAGCCAGGTCCTTAATGGTGGGTGCTTCAAAGAGTACGGATACCGGCAATTCTTTTTTGAACTCTTTTTCAATTCTAGACATGAGTTTTACAGCCAAAAGAGAATGACCGCCCAGGTCAAAAAAGTTTGAATTTATTCCAATATCAGTAATACCTAAAATTTCCTCCCACAGGATAGCCAGCTGTTCTTGCATCAAATTTTCCGGGGCCACATGACCAGATGAATTTACATTCAGGTCAATGCTCATCAAAAGCTTTCCATTATCAAGCTTTCCATTATTTGTCAGAGGAAACTTATCAACCGGCTTGAAATCAAATGGTATCATATAAGTCGGAAGTTTATCCATTAAGAAAGCTCTCAAATCTTCATTGACTATGGAAACACCATTGGTACTTGTATAAAACGCAATGAGTCTCTTCAGTGTACCCTTCTCTTTCAGCAATACAGCACATTTCTTAATGTCAGGATAATTTGAAAGGATATTTTCAATCTCCTGTGTCTCGATTCTAAAACCATTTAGCTTCAGCTGGTCATCTAATCTTCCCAAAAACTCGATATTACCATCCTCATGCCATTTACCCAGGTCTCCTGTTTTATAGAGTCTCTCACCATCTATCAGAGGATGTTTGACAAACTTCTCTGCTGTTTGTACAGGATCATTCAAATAACCCCTTGCAAGGCCAGGTCCTCCAACACATATCTCACCTGGAATTCCTGGAGGCAGCAATTGGCCGGATTTACTCAAAATATATACAGTGGAATTGGCCACTGGTTTACCTATTGGTATTGGCTCACGCTGAAACCCACCCATTTTGAAGAACAATGAAAATGTCGTGTTCTCAGTAGGACCATACATATTGTACAAGGCGATGTCATCATTTACAGCTCTCAATTTATTTATGTGCTCTGCCGATAGCCTTTCTCCTCCTACAAGAAGATTTTTGACTGGCTTAAAAAGGTGAGGATCTGCATCAACCAGCTCATTAAACCAGGAGGTGGTTAACCACAGCATATTGATATCATGTTCCGCAATTTTCTTTGCAAAAACAGCTGGATTCAATAAGTTGTTTTTAGCTGCCAGGTAAATACAACCACCGTTCAACAACATTCCCCATACTTCAAACGTAGACGCATCAAAGCCAAAAGCACCTGTCTTTAGAAGTCGGGTAAATGGGCCAATTCGACCCAATTCCAGGTAATTTGTATTCATCACCAACCTGCAAACTGCACGATGCTCAATAGCTACGGCTTTAGGAACTCCGGTTGTGCCAGAGGTAAACATGATATATGCTAGTGATTTGGGATCAACTCCTATTTCCGGGTTTTCCTTTGATTGTGTTGCAATTTCCTTCTCAGCTTTATCAAGTGCTATAGTCTTCAATCTTGAGGAAGAAAACTTATGCTTCAAATGACTCTGAGTTATGACAAATTGTGTCTTTGTCTCCTTCAGCATTTGATCAATTCTCTCTTTTGGATTTGAAACATCTATAGGAATAAACGCACCTCCAGCTTTCAAAATAGCTAACATGCAAACCAAACTCTGGTCTGACTCATCCATAATCAATGCTACGGGTTCCTCCTTACCAACATTGAATGAAATAAGAAAATGAGCCAATTGATTGGACAATGCATTTAGGCCCTTGTAAGTATGAATTTTGTGGTTTTCATATGCAATTGCATTAGCCGTCGGAGAGGACTCTACCTGTAGCTCAAATAACTTATGAATAGGACAGTCAGCCTGTACGGTTACCGTATTGTTCCAGTCTTTAAGAATGGAAAACTTAGTAGTTGAATCAGTGAGATTTATTTCGGAAGTTCTTAAGTTTTTGTTCCTGGTACAATCGTGGAGTAACCTAACATAGCTCTTAAGGAATTGCCTGATCGTTTCCTCTTTGAACTTAGATCTACGATACTCAGCAGCAATCACCTTACCACCGTCTATCTGCTCAATGGTAATTGTTAAATCAAACTTCGCTAACCTGTTTTTTGTATCAGTCCGTTTTGTATCCAGCTTGTCAAGCGATAGTGATTCCTCAAAATTCTGATAAGTAAACATGATCTGTATCAATGAATCTACATCAAGCTCATGCTCCTTCCTCAGTTCACTAACCAATTCATCGAAAGGCAGATCTGCATATTCCTGAATGTCAGGAAATCTATTTCTGATATCTACTAATACTTCCGAAAAAGCCGGATCATTACGAAAGCTTGTATTGATTAAGAGCGTATTTACGAAAAAACCGATCAGGTTGCCAGTCTCACTATTTCTTTCCGCAACTGGAATCGCAACTTTAATGTTTTCATCCCTTGAATAGATATAAAGAAGCGTTTTTAATGCAGCGAAAAGAACAGTGAAAACGGTCGTATTGGTTTGCTGAGCAAGCAACTGGATCTGTTTAAAAAGATCCTGAGAAATTGTTTCTTTCTCTATGGAACCCTTGTTCAGGTCTCTTTCCTCAGGCTGAAAATCATAGGGTAAGTTGATAGGGTCAAGTTTTCCTTTTAGCTCACTTAGCCAATATTTTAGGCTATGTTGCTGGTGATTTTTATCAGGATCAATGAATGGGTAAGTGTTATAGGCTTCACCAAGATCTTCAAGTTTTGGAGCCTGATTATTCTTTTGAGAAGCGTATAATTTACCAAGTTCATCTGAGAAAATAGGGAAAGACCAGCCATCTGCAATAATATGGTGCAGTGATATGACTAATAGATGTCTATTTTCCTTGATTTTAGCCAGGTTGACCCTTAGTGGGATATCAGTGGCTAAATCAAAAGGCTTTTCCCTTTCTCTTTGAATAAACTTCTCAACAAAGGATTTTTCTGAATCTTTAGAAATCTGAACAAATTCAATGGGATCAATCCTCAATCGCCGCTTCTTAATTTGCGCAGCAGGCTCTCCATCTATCATCTGGAAAGTCTTCCTTAGGTTCTTATGTCGCTCAACCAGCATATTTAGCGCTTTCTGAAGGGCTGACACATCAAGTTCCCCATCAATGAAGAAGCTCTTGGTAATGTTGTAAACAGCCTTTTGGCTATGGTATTGGTTTAAAAACCACACTCTCCTCTCACTAGGTGTGAGTGGTAAATTAGGTTGTTCCCTTGATTGTAAAATTGACCCTGAGTTATCTAGTGAACCGGAAGAATCTCGTTGGTTCAGTCCCTGTGATAAACCAGCCTTTATTCGAGTCGCTATTTGCTCTATAGTTGGTTTTTCGAATAAATATTTAATTGGAATATCCACCTTGAATTGGTTGGATATATGAAGCTTCAGTTGCATTACATGAATGGAATGTGCACCTCCATGAAAAATGCTTTCATTTGACGCTAATTCTTTATTATCTATCAGTTGACGTACATAACCCAACAGTTGAGTTGTTATTTCACTACCATTCTCAACATCCTGTCTCCTATTTGCTGGTTCCTCCAATGTTGATTTAAGTTTTTGGGTATCAATTTTACCAGACTGATTCAAAGGCAATTGATCAAATAGCGCAATCCGTGATGGGATCATGTAAGAAGGCAACCTTTTGACAAGAAAGCTGCGAATTTCTTCCTTGTCTAATTTATGACCAGGCTTAGCTTCTAAAAATGCTGCCAGTGATTGATTTTGATTGACATCTGCATAAACTACAATCTTGTGTTGTTTGATTTTTGGATGATAGGATAAATGCTGTTCTATTTCGTCAGTGGTAATTCTATATCCTCTGATTTTTACCTGGTCATCATCCCTACCACAAAAGTCCAGATTCCCACTGGGGAGCCATCTGGCTATGTCACCAGTCTTATAGATGATATCATTTTCATCAAATGGATTTTTGACAAACAACTTATCAGTATCTGATTGGTTGTTTATATATCCTCTTCCTACTCCTGAACCTCCGATGTATAAATAGCCAGAACAACCTATAGGTAAAGGTTTCATTTCGCTATCAAGCACATACATTTTACAGTTGGGATTTGGTTTCCCTATTGGTATTCGTTGTTCTCCGGTTTTTACCTGTTCCTGTTCCTTTACCAGGTAGCTGCATGAGGAAACCGTAGCTTCAGTTGGTCCATAAACATTAAGCACATCAGTTGTGATAAGAATATTATCAATATCCTGATAATGAAGGGCTTCTCCCCCACTTGTTACCATACGGAGTGCTGACAAATCAGGCTTCATCTCGTTTATCACCCGGATAAAACTTGGTGTAGCTGCAAAATATGGGCATTTATAATAGTCCACAAGTCGCAGCATACTTTCAGGGTTTTTGGCCTCTTCAGGTGTTGGTAATACAACAGAACCACCCACTGTCAATATTGGAAACAATTTAGATACAGATGCATCAAAAGCCAGATTAGGCATTGATAACACAACATCATCCGATGTAAGGTTGTACCTGTCCTTAATCAGAAAAATGTTATTGATCAAATTGTCATGCTGAATCATCACACCTTTTGGCTTCCCTGTGGAACCGGAGGTGTAGATCACATATGCAAGATCTTCGGTGCTAGTCCTGGTCACAGGATTTTCAGCATAAATATTGGAATCATTGAGATCCAGATCTTCTATCACTAATGCTTTTTGGCTGATGGATTCCAATTGTCGCTGGTACTTCCTTTGACAGATAATGTGTTTTGGACCTGCATCAGTGACTATATGCCTTAGCCGGTCACTTGGATTGTCGGGATGCAAAGGCAAATACGCTCCACCTGCTTTCAAAACAGCAATTATTGCAACCAGTGCATCGAATGACAGATCCATATAGATAGCTACCAGATCATCTGATTTTAGCTCTTTTCCAATCAGAATATGGGAGAGTTTATTGGCCTTTTGATTTAACTCCTCGTAAGAAATAGCTCTACCATCAAAGAAGGCCGCTGTCCTGGTGGGGTTTTCAAGGACCCGTTGTTCAAATAAATGATGTAAGCAATGCTCGTTTGGATAATCTCTGGATGTTTCGTTCCAATCATAAAGTATTAACTTTTCTTCCTGCTTATTCAATAAAGAAAAATCGGAGATAAGTATATTTGGATTACTGATCGCCTGATTCAGTATATTTTCATAATGAGGCTGGATTTGAGAAAATATTAATGAATCGAGTAAATCTGTGTTGAAGGCTGCCACATATTCTAAAACATCTTCTTCTGTCTTAATCGAAATGGAAAATTCAATTCGCTTTCTTGATTCCCGTTTATCAGTAAACCTGACCAACCCGTTTGTTTGACCCAACCGAACTTCAGTACATTTCAAAACACAAATGGTATCTGATAGCTCATTTACCTGTTTTTGTACTGATGAGAATGTCGCCTCTTTGTCTATACTTATCTTAAAAAAATCCGGGGTAATATCTTTGGTTGTCGCAGTTCTATCCTCATATAGTTCTACGTAAAACACTTCCTGTAAAGTATACTTCCTCAATAAAGTGAGGAAGGCAGATATTTGAAAAGATCCGTTCAAGTTTAGTGATTCATTTTCAGTCTTCTTATTACTATTTATTTTCTCAAGTTCTGGCATATTTTGTATTGTCTCTGACATAATGAATTCATTATTAGGTTCGATCAAACCGGTTTCCATCAGGTAGTTGGTACCCTATTCATGGGGTATCCATGGAATGGAGTCAATTATTAAAGCAATATTAGAAGACATGATTCTTACAGTCTGTCCCATGGCTTTGGATTTTTATGTAGGAAAATCTATTACAAGACAGTTAAAAACCCGCTTGTATTTGGAGTATAGCACTATTTTGAGTTAAATTGTAACTACTCTCAGCCGGTTGATCTCGTGTAGCCATCGCGCTTTTTACGGCCTATTTAATAGATTAGTAGAGTCAAAGACAGACGCTAGACTGACATTAGTTTGTTAAAAGTATGCGTAATCAGATCTTAACCTTAAGATTAATCAAGAATCCAATTGGCAATAGTCCTACAAATACTCCATGAATAAATCTACGAAAACAAGCACCGCACGGAACAAGGAAGATTACAAAATCATGAACGATACCGAACTGTATAAGAAGTTGGTTGATGTCAGAAATGGTGATTTTAATGTAAGGTTTCCGGTTGATCAAATAGGTATATCAGGAAAAATTTGTGATACCCTGAATGAAATTGTAACCATGAACAGGATACTGGTCTCTGAGGTCAGAGAAGCCAGAGACATGATTGGTAAAAAGGGGAAGTTTACGAAGAAGATTGAGATCCCAGGTGCGAAGGGTTCCTGGCAAACCAGCACCGATTCTGTTAATAACCTGATCACAGACCTTGTGCAGCCTTTCATGCAGATTGCCCGGGTAATCAGTTCTGTTGCGAAGGGTGACCTGTCGGAAGAGATGCCTCTATCCTTAGAAGGTCAACCACTTAAAGGTGAGTTCTTAAGAATTGCCAAAGATGTCAACTCAATGGTAAAGCAGTTGAATTTGTTTTCTATGGAGGTGACCAGGGTAGCTACTGAGGTAGGTACAGAAGGTAAATTAGGTGGACAAGCAAAAATCCGTGGGGTGGCGGGTGTATGGAAAGATCTGACAGACAGTGTAAACCAAATGGCCGGTAACCTTACAGCTCAGGTTAGAAATATCGCCGAAGTGACCACGGCAGTGGCTCAAGGTGACCTCTCCAGAAAGATTACGGTGGATGTAAGGGGTGAAATTGCCCAGCTGAAAGACACAATCAATACCATGGTGGATCAGCTTAATTCTTTTGGTTCAGAGGTAACACGAGTAGCAAAAGAAGTAGGGTCTGAGGGTAAGCTTGGAGGTCAGGCAAATGTGCCAGGTGTGGCGGGTACTTGGAAAGACCTAACAGACAGCGTGAACCAGATGGCGGGTAATATCACAGGTCAGGTGCGTAATATTGCGGAGGTTACCACAGCGGTGGCAAAGGGTGATTTATCCAGAAAAATCACGGTGGATGTACAGGGCGAAATTGCTGAGTTGAAGAGCACCATCAATACCATGGTGGATCAATTAAATTCATTTGCTTCTGAGGTGACCAGGGTGGCATTGGAAGTAGGTACTGAGGGACAGCTAGGGGGTCAGGCTAAAGTACGTGGCGTTGGTGGTGTATGGAAGGATCTTACAGATAGTGTAAACCAGATGGCTAGTAATCTAACCTCCCAAGTGAGAAATATTGCGGAGGTTACTACAGCTGTAGCGAAAGGTGATTTATCCAGAAAAATCACGGTGGATGTAAAAGGTGAGATTGCTGAGTTGAAGGGAACCATCAATACCATGGTGGACCAGCTTAATTCCTTTGGCTCGGAGGTAACAAGGGTAGCGCGTGAAGTAGGTTCCGAGGGTAAGCTTGGTGGTCAGGCTGATGTGCCTGGCGTGGCAGGTACCTGGAAAGATCTTACCGATAGTGTGAATCAAATGGCCAGTAATCTGACTGACCAGGTGAGAAACATTGCTGATGTAACGACAGCCGTGGCAGAGGGTGATCTTTCAAAGAAAATTACGGTAGACGTAAAGGGTGAGATTGCTGAGTTGAAAAACACCATCAATACCATGGTGGACCAGCTTAATTCCTTTGGATCTGAGGTGACCAGGGTAGCAAGGGAAGTAGGTTCCGAGGGTAAGTTAGGTGGCCAGGCCAATGTGCCCGGTGTAGCAGGTACCTGGAAAGATCTCACCGACAGTGTGAATCAGATGGCCGGTAACCTGACTGATCAGGTAAGGAATATTGCTGAAGTAACGACTGCTGTGGCCAAGGGTGACCTCTCCAGAAAGATTACAGTAGATGTAAAAGGCGAGATCGCTGAGCTTAAAAATACGATAAATACCATGGTGGAGCAGTTGCGTTCCTTCGCATCCGAGGTAACGAGGGTAGCACGGGAGGTTGGTACCGATGGTAAACTGGGAGGTCAGGCCAACGTACCGGATGTAGGCGGTACCTGGAAAGACCTCACCGATAGTGTGAATCAGATGGCTGGTAATCTGACCGACCAGGTAAGGAATATTGCTGAGGTAGCTGTTGCAGTGGCAAATGGTGACCTTTCACGAAAAATCACTGTTGACGTGAGGGGTGAGATCTTACAGCTCAAAGAAACGCTTAATACCATGGTGGATCAGCTCCGGGCCTTCGCTTCTGAGGTAACCCGGGTAGCACGAGAGGTAGGTACAGATGGTAAACTGGGTGGACAGGCTTTCGTGCCAGGAGTAGCAGGGACTTGGAAAGACCTTACTGACAGTGTAAACCAAATGACCGGTAACCTCACCGACCAGGTAAGAAATATTGCTGAAGTGACAAAAGCAGTGGCAAGTGGTGACCTTTCCAAGACTGTAACGATCGATGTAAAAGGTGAAATCTTTGATCTTAAAAACACCATCAATACCATGGTGGATCAATTAAACTCCTTTGCATTTGAGGTTACGCGAGTGGCTCGGGAAGTTGGAACCAAAGGCGAATTGGGTGGGCAGGCCGATGTTCGTGGAATAGCGGGTACCTGGAAGGATCTCACCGACAGCGTTAATATGATGGCATCGAATCTCACCAGTCAGGTAAGAGGTATTGCCAAGGTTGTGACAGCCGTAGCAAATGGAAACCTCCGCCAGAAGCTTTCAATTGATGCCAAAGGAGAAGTTGCACAACTTACAGATACAATCAACGAAATGATAGACACCCTGGCGGTGTTTGCTGAACAGGTAACAACAGTAGCTCGTGAGGTCGGGTACGAAGGAAAACTTGGTGGGCAGGCCAATGTACCTGGTGCCTCAGGAATCTGGAAAGATCTTACCCAAAACGTGAACCAGCTGGCAGCCAACCTGACCACTCAGGTTAGGGCGATTGCTGATGTGGCGAGTGCTGTAACCAAAGGAGATTTCAGTGGAACCATTGATGTAAAAGCAAAGGGAGAGGTAGAAGCGTTGAAGGATACCATCAACCAGATGATTGCCAATCTAAAAGCAACCACCAACAGAAACCAGGAACAGGATTGGTTGAAGTCTAACCTTGCTAAGTTTACTCAGATGCTTCAGGGTCAGAAGGAACTCAAAACTGTAGCTATAAAGATACTGTCTGAACTTGCCAGGGTGATCTCAATTCAGCAAGGGGTCTTTTATATTCTTGATAATAACAGGAAAGTTCCAAAGCTTAAACTACTGAGCTCATTCGCTACCAATAACAAAGACAAGCTGGTGGATGAGTTTAGACTGGGAGAATCCCTGATCGGGCAATGTGCTTTAGAGAAAGAGAAAATAATATTGACAAATGTACCTTCCGACTACATTCAGATTAGCTCAGGCCTAGGCAAGAGCCGAAATATCAACATCATTACATTCCCTGTTCTTTTTGAGGGTGAGGTTAAGGCTGTCATTGAGTTGTCATCCTTTAATCCATTCAGTCAAACCCATCTTAATCTGCTTGAACAATTGACAGTAAGTATTGGAATTGTATTGAATACCATTGAATCAAATACCCGTACTGAGGAGCTACTTGGTCAATCCCAAAAATTGGCTCAGGAGCTCAAAGTGCAGCAAGAAGAGCTAAGAGTGACAAATGATGAGCTGGAAGAAAAAGCCACCTTGTTGGCAAAACAAAAAGAAGAGGTTGAGAAGAAAAATCAACAGATTGAATTTGCAAAGAAATCTCTTGAAGAGAAAGCAACACAGCTCACAATTACTTCACAATACAAATCTGAATTTTTAGCCAATATGTCTCATGAGCTGAGAACTCCACTCAATAGTTTGCTAATGCTTTCTCAGCAACTCATGGAGAACAGAAATGGAAACCTAACCAAACAGCAGGTTAAGTATTCTGAGATCATTTATTCCTCCGGCTCAGAGCTTATCAACTTAATTAATGATATCCTTGACCTGTCTAAAATTGAATCTGGTGTAGTTAGTGTTGATATTTCGCCCAACTACTTCAGTGATATTGTTGAATACATAAAATCTTCATTTCAGCACCTGGCTGATCACAAAAACCTGGTGTTCTCAGTCGACCTTGACGATAACCTTCCTGGATTCATTGAAACTGATATAAACAGGCTGAAACAAATTCTCAAAAACCTTCTTTCCAATGCATTCAAGTTTACTGAAAAAGGAGAAATTAATCTAAGAATTTACCAGGTTGACAAACTCTACGGAGAGACCATCGAATCAGGACATAATTTCATCGCATTCCAGATTTCTGATACTGGGCCAGGTATTTCGAAAGACAAGCAAAGGATCATATTTGAAGCTTTCCAACAAGCCGAAGGTTCTACAAGCAGGAAATATGGAGGAACTGGACTTGGTCTTTCAATAAGTAAAGGTCTATCAAACCTTCTGGGAGGATTTATTGACCTGGAAAGCGAACTCAATAAAGGAAGTGTATTTACTTTATTTATCCCACTAAAACCATTGGCTTATGTAAAGAATAACCCAAAGAAAGATGAAGAAACAAAAATTCATGAGGAGTCAACACAGTCAAAATTACTTCCGCCAAACCTTAATGATCACAACAATGTGAATCTGATAGATGATGACCTACCTTCCCTTAAGAAGGGAGATGATGCCATCCTGATTGTTGAAAGGAATGCAAGCATGGCAAACATGTTTATGCAGAAGATAAGGAAGAGGGGCTATAAGGCAATTATCAGTACTGACATTGATAAAATCATCAATCTGCTATTTGAGTATAAACCAAAAGCAGTAGTGATCAATTTTGATTCCAGCGATTTAATGGGTCAGAAAATTCTGTACCTCATCAAATCAAATATTCATGTAAGGCACATTCCTATCGCCATTACTTCTATAGGAGCTACCAGATTTGACATAAAAAAATTCGGTCATTGCTTTACTACTGAATCCAACAAAGCCCACCAAATAAATAATATGCTGGATCAACTGGTTAGTTATGTAGAGAAAAAAGACAAAAAACTATTGATTGTCGGTGAGGATGAGGAAGTACAAAACCTGAAAGATTTTTTTGAACTTGATCACCTACAGATTCTTACTACCAGTGTGAGAAATGAAGCGATAAGAATTGCTGAAAAGGATCAATTAGATACCGTTCTTATCAATTTGAATGGAAACGGAGCTGATATAATCAAGAAAATCAAGAAAAATCAAAAATCCATTCCATTGATTGTCAATTCCTCCTCCAAATTGAACGACAAGGATAAAGCGCTTTTAGCTGATGAACAAAATGTTATCATTGATGATGAAAAGAACAAAGAGCAAGTTCTTATAAATGCCATCATGGAGAGACTTCATATCGCCCTTGATGTGCTACCTGAAAATAAACGGAAACTCATCAAAGAAATCAATGAATCAAAAGCGTTTCTAAATGAGAAAAAGATCCTGATCGTAGATGATGATGTTAGAAACATATTTGCGCTTACTTCTATTTTCGAACATTACAATAGCAAAATATTTTCTGCTGAGGACGGATTGGAGGCCATTAAAATACTTAAGAAAAATCCTGATATGGATGTGGTTCTCATGGACATTATGATGCCGGATATTGATGGGTATCAGACCACTCAGAAAATCAGACGTATGAAGGAATTCAACAAACTTCCTATCATTGCAGTAACGGCCAAAGCAATGGCAGAGGACAGAGTGAAATGTATTGAATCCGGGGCCTCAGAATACATTAAAAAACCCATAGATCCGGAAGAGTTGATTTCTATGATAAAATATTTTGTGTAGATGATCAGTAATACACCAGTCAGGATCCTAATAGTTGACGACCGTGAAGAGAATCACATTTCTCTAAAGGCTGCACTAGAGGATCTAAACTTTGAATTTGAAAGCGCATATTCAGGTGAGGAAGCCCTTAAGATCTTACTGAATGATGTGGACTTCACCTTAATAATTCTGGATGTTGTGATGCCAAAAATGGATGGATTTGAAACTGCAACCTACATCACAAAACGAGAATCTTTAAAATCTATCCCAATCCTCTTTTTAACGGCAAGAGATATCGAAAACCAGATTTTTAAAGCCTTTGAAATAGGAGCTGTTGACTATATCAGCAAACCTATCATTCCGGAACTTTTAAAGGCCAAGGTTGGAGTATTTGTTGAGCTTAGCTCAAAAAACATCATGTTGCAAAGGCAAAAAAGGAAGCTTGAAGAGATGAATCAACAGCTTACCAAGGAAATTGCTGAACGAAAGGCCTCAACCAACAAGATTAAAGAGCTAAATGAGACCTTAAGTAACAGGCTTAAAGAACTGGAGGCTCTGGATGCCTTTTCTTATTCTGTGGCACATGACTTCAAAACCCCGTTGAGCAATATCTCAATGTTAACCCATATTTTGAAACGAAGTGATCTTCAATCAGATGATGAGGCATTTGGTAACCTTAAGAAAATCGATGTTCAGGTTGACAGATTGAAAAACTTGATTGAAGATCTTCTTATTTTCTCCCATCAGGACACTGTAATTAAAAAGGTAGAAACAGACATGAATCAACTTGTGGCTGAGGTCATCGATGAGTTAAAATTGTCTTTTGAAAACCTTGAAAAGTATAAATTGTCTCTTGAGCAATTACCTAATGCTTATTGCAACCCCGGATTAATGAAACAGGTATGGTCAAATATCCTGTCTAATGCCATAAAGTATTCAAGCAACCGTGATGAGCCAAAAGTTTGGATAAAATCTAAAAAAGAAGATGATTTCCTGACGTTTTCTGTGCACGACAATGGAGTAGGATTTACAAAAGATGAAACCAAACAACTCTTTAAGACCTTCAATAGACTTGAATCTGCAAAAGACTTTAATGGGTCCGGCATTGGACTGGTTCTAACTAAAAGAATAATTGAGAAGCATGGTGGGCAGGTATGGGCAGAATCGGATCCTGGCATAGAAACCATTTTCTCCTTCTGCATCGATAACACAAAACTTAGTAAATAAAAAAAGTCAGCCATGATAAGGCTGACTTTTCTTTTATATACCATTATTTACTACAGTTGTAATTCAAAAGCTCCAATATCAAACCCGATTCCACTCGGTCTGGCTGCTTTCTCAAGATCATCAATAATTCCAAATTCAGTCAAATCCACACCGGCATCTACGCATGATGAAGTGATGCTTAGTTTATAAGGATTAAAATCTAAAGTGCCACAATCTACCAGATGTTCCTGAAAGCCAACATCGCTGATATTATCCAAAAACAAATTGTTGCTTTCCTGCTCAAGCCTGGCTCCATTTTTGGTGAGTACTCCCGCTCCAGCAACAATATTGTTTACAAATCTCTTGGCCCCTCCATCATCATTATAAAAGATGAATCCATATTCACCTGAGTTTAAGACTGTATTGTTGAAAATATTAAAGTATCCATCTTTCAACCTAATCACATACGTTCCATGTGTGGCGTAAATTCCATGTCCACCGGAATTCACAATTAGATTATTGAAAATATCTAGATTACCCAGGCCTTGAATCTGGCATCCATTTCCAGTACCAGTGTCAATGATGTTTCCATAGAATTTACCGGTTGTACCTTCTCCTATAAATAAGCCTTCATTATGAGCACTATGATTTTTAGTCCCATAATTTCTGATAACATTATCATAGACAGCCACATTTTGATTCGCGTTTTTTATCTGCATCCCATCATATCCTACATTCTCAATCAAATTGTTGTAGATCTTCACCCCCTTTATGGAATGAGAGTATGTCATCGCATTACAATTAGATTCAGTTCTTCCTTTATAAAAGCCATGTCCCATATAAATGCCTTCTCCGCCTGTGTCATGGATATAATTATCATGAATAGAAACATCGCGCATTATCCAGGCCTGTCTGGTAGGATCGGTAAACAGATCACAATCCTGATATGGACTTGTCTTAACTCCGATGCCTGCAAAACCTGCTGTCTCGCCAATACCATTTATATGTGCCCCGGCTACTTCAATATGAGCGATTTCAAAATCAGTGGTAAATTTCTCCATGGTAATATAAAATCCCTTTTCGGTAGTTACCTTAATCCCATATTCATCTACTGAACCATTGCCAATTAACTTGAAGTCTTTGCTGTTTTCAAATTTCAGACCAAATGCGGCATCGGAATAAACACTGGCGACACCACCACAATTTTTGATCATCACTGGATTGTTTCGTGTGCCATTGATGTTTCTAAATACCAATCTACTATAAGAAGTATTTGCACTTAAACAGATCAGATCACCTGGTTGTACACCTAGCAACTGGCCATCAGTCACATAACTATCTACGATAAAATCGCACTCTTCGCATGCAATTGGATTGGGACGATTTTCAATTGAGGTTGATTCAATAATGGACGTAGATTCGTCTGGAATGATCGCCTCTTCATCTCCGTCCATCTGACAATTTGTAAAAGAAATTGATATAATAACTGACAGAACCAATTGTATCGCTGGATACATTGATTTTCTCATTCTGATTGTTGCTTTTTTCATTGCTGTTTTTAAATAATAAATTCTAAAATCTCTTCTTCTTGTAGTTCTATTTATTACAGCTTGTGATCGATTTTATGACAGTGTGATTAAACATACCAATTCCTTCACATGATATTTTGCGTTTTTAATATACCTGGAAGGTCTTTTGATAATTTTTTAACCCCGGCCCCTCAATTCGTTCAGATGGTATGTTACTTTTTACTTGTAGTTATAACGACTACAATTTTGTAATATTTTTTATTACAGATATTTATTTCCTATTGATCTGTAGCAAATAATTACAAGGCAAATATAAACCCGTAATTCAAAATATCACAAAACTCAAGACCACACCAGAGCAACAAGACAGCTAATAGATAGAACACATAAACAGCACTTAAACTAATTATAAGCTGTTTTTATCAGTGATTATTAGATAAACTACAGGGTTTACTGTTATGAAATTTGAGTGTATTTACCGATGTGTAACGTAGTTATTTTAACTACAAGATGTAGTTAAAATAACTACTTTTATAATATAGTTTTTATGATATCATTGTCGAATAAAACCAATTTTCGGGTTATTACAGGTTAGAAAAAAGTAGATGAAATGAATGGAATGTTGGAAAGATGTGAGATCTATCTAACTGATTGGTGTTCCGATAGGTACTTATCCATCATCAGAACAATATCTGAAATATTGATTCCTTGTTGTCCAGCCTGAAGTTTCGGTTTTTCCATCTCTGTGGTTGGCATGAAGGAGTTCTCAAATAAGATAACCTCAGATCCTTCCTTGTACGGTAAACGGCTGAAAACCAGATTTTGGCTGATAATTTTTTTTCCGCCCCCATCATTATAAAAAACCAGTCCAACATCTTGTGTATTGAAGATCGTATTGTTGTGAATATTGAAATAGCCATCTGACCATCTTACTACAAACTTTCCACTAGAAGCATAAATGCCATGCTCTCCTGCGTTCAGCAAAAGATTATCGTGAAAATCTATATTACCGATACCCTGTATTTGGCAAGCATTGCCACTGCCTGTGTCCACGATATTACCATAGTATTCACCTGTACTCCCTTCACCAATAAATATGCCTTCATTATGTGCAGGATGATCTTTTGTACCATAATTCCTAATGACATTATGGTGAACCAGAACATTTTCATCTGCATTTTTTATTTGAATGCCGTCATAGCCAGTATTCTCAATCTTATTACTGTAAATACGGATATTTCGTATTGAGTGAGCAAAAAGCTTACCTGATCCAGGGCACCTTTTTTCTTCACGGCCTGCGTAAAATCCATGGCCAAGATAGAGCCCTTCGCCTCCGACATCATGTATATAGTTATTGTGGATGCTGACATTCTCCATCACCCAGGCTTTTCTTGTCGGATCTTTAAAAAGACCACAATCTTCGTAAGGGCTGGTTTTTGCACCAATACCTGCAAATCCATTAGAAACCATTGGATCCTCTGGTCCTGCAATTTCAATATATGAGATATCAAAGTCAGAGGTGAATGATTCCATGGTCAGGTAAAAGCCCTTTTCAGTAGTAACCTTAATTCCAAACTCCCCGGAGCTTCCCTTTCCAGTAAACACAATGTTTTTACTATGCTGGAATTTCACACCAAATGCCTGCCTTGAATAAATCACTGCAGTACCCCCACAATTCCTTATGGTAACGGGGAGGTCCGAAGATCCTCTAATGTTTTTGAATGTTAAGCGGTCGTAAACCTTGCCGCCAACCAGACAAATAACCTGGCCGGGCCGTACATTCATGGCTTTTCCATCAACGACATTTGATTCCACCAGATGATCGCATTCTTTACAGGAAAAAGCATGGCTAGTACTTGAGTGGAGAGCCAGACTAAGCAATATGATATAGCTGAGCAGTGAAACCTTCATAAGTGAAGGATACGCAAACCTTTCATTAAAATGACATTTAGAGGATTACAATTAGATTACTCTATGATCTCCTATAGTGGGTCAAACTCAAGAAGCTCAATATTTTCGGAAAGTGTACCTATTTTATCTCTAATACCAACAGGTGTTTTATAGGTAAACTCATTTTTATAAAGCTCAATTACTGCTCCTCTTTTTATGAAATCTTCACCGGGCTCTATAATCATATTGTCATGAAACTTCTTTGATCCTCCTTGCTCGTTGTAAAACACAAATCCGTTACCGTTAGGCTTGTGAATGATATTGTTCCGAATGTTGAAATAGCCGGATGAAAGCCGATACCCAAATGCACCAAAAGAAACATTAATACCATCCTTGTCAGGATACAATATTTTGTTTTTGAAAATATCAAGATTACCAATTCCCTGGACCTTGATACCATCACCTGTACCCACAGCAATCGTATTCAGATAAAATTTACCGGTAGTTCCTTCACCAATAAAGAGACCCTCATTTTGAGGTTCATGCTGTCTTGTACCGAAATTGCGGATTATATTTCTAAAAACCAGCACATCATGATCTGCGTTCTTGATTTGTATTCCATCATAACCAACATTCTCAATCAGATTCTCATATACTCTGAGACCTTTAATTGAGTGAGAATAAGTGACTTTGGGACACGCGGTTTCTTTTCTGCCAGAATAAAAACCATGTCCGATATAAATACCTTCTCCACCAGTATCATGAATATAATTGTTATGGATACTTACATTCCGCATCACCCAGGCTGATCTGGTTTTATCAGTAAACAATTGGCAATCCTGATACGGGCTGGTCTTTACACCTATTCCGGCAAACCCACCAATCTCTCTATTCAACCCGTGTTTGGATTTCCCTGCTATCTCGATCTGAGCAATTTCAAATGATGTGGTGAATTGCTCCATGGTAAGATAAAAGCCTTTTTCAGTAGTAATTTTTATCCCGAACGGATCTTTGGGATCTCCATTTCCAATCAGCCTGAAATGCTTGCTCTTCTGAAACTTCACTCCATACAGATTTTTTGAGTTGATCTCCGCGATACCTCCGCAGTTTTTTATCATAACAGGGTTTTGATAAGTACCCCTGATGTTTCTAAATACCAAGCCTCCATACGGTACCGAAGCATCCAGGCAGATGGTCTGACCCGGACGAATATTTAAAGAATCGCCATCAGTGATTGTGGATTTTACTACAAAGTCACACTCATTACAGGCTGGGTTTATCTCATGATGTTGTTCCGATGTTGCACTTTCGGATTTTGGGTCATTTATTGTTGTTATACTATCGATATCATCTGTGCATTGGAATATTAGGAATGATAGTATAATCAGGAAATTGATTTTCATAGTTTTCAGGTTTATTCGTTATTCATTATGATGAATAAACCAAGCCGTGTGCCAAGTCCAGGTATTTACAATAAAGCCCTGGTGAGGCATTTAAGCAGTTTCAGATTAAATCAAACAATCCCCACAATGTGGAATATTTCAACGATTCGTGGAATTATTCCACAAAAACAGCTGCCAAACTAACCACTGGTTTTCATGAAACACCTTACAATTTGATTACATAATTATCAAAGGAAAATGAAAGGGCTTATTTATTAGTTCATTTACATCAGTAAACTGTTCTTGAGTAAGTCTCTTGTGATTGTAACAAGTCCTGAGGAACAGGTTAATAGTTTCTTCTGAGTTGAGCTATTTACTCGTGTAAAAGGATCTGAAGAAATGGAAAGCAAAAGACACCCGGGAATCACCAACAAAAACAAACATTTAATTAAACAGGTCATGGTAATTGATGATGATCAATTTACACTGGACTTGTACGGTGCCATTTTGAGTAAACACCAGATTGATCACAGGTTATTCGATTCTGCAAAGAGCTTTATTACAGATGGATCACAACACATTACATCAGGTACTACCCTACTGATTGATTACAGACTCTCTTGTGGCATCACAGGTGCTCAACTTGCTGAACAATTAAAAGCAACCGTGAATGAGGAAGTATTATTTATTGCAGTTACTGAGCAGATTGCCCAGGTTGAAGTACTGGACATCTTGAAAACTCAATTCGATGACTTTCTATTCAAGCCTTTTACTGAAGAAAAACTGATCAAACTATTGAGCTCGAACACCAGGGAAGCAAAGAATAGTAGGATTATTGGATCACCTCATTCCGTGGTCGAGCTCAACCTGAAAAACCTCATTAAACTAGCCGATAATGATCCATCACTGATCGAGTCATTTATCCTGGATTTCATAGAGGAGACTAAAGTTGATCTGACCCATCTCAAAAATGCCGCAATAAAAAAACAGACACTGAAATGCATTAACATTCTGCATAGAATTGGGGGTCGATGTGGACATCTGGGTGCTCATGAGCTTGCACAAGCATGCAAAAACCTGGAAACCCTCCTTCTGAAACAAGACAATTGTATTGATGGTGTTTTGACCAATGAAATTGATACAGTTATTTCCAGGACGAAAAAACTGATTAGTAAGCTAATCGACAAGGACATGATGAGTCCTTAAACCTTTATTTTGATGATAAGTGAATATTGAAAAAATGGGACCAAAAGAAAGTGTTTATAAGATTTACTACGATGACGAATATGATTGTATTGTGATGAATTGGACAGGTTATGCAACCAGCAAACAATTTCGAGAAGGAACAGAACTGATGCATGAAAAACTTGTCCAACACAAGTGCACTAAAGTTCTTGCCGATATAAAAGAGATGTTTTTGATTGGACGAGAGGACCAAAAATGGCTTGAAGTTAACTTCGTTCCAAGGGTGATCAGATCAGGAATGAAGACACTTGTAATTGTCAATTCAATCCATTATTTCAACAAGGTTGCCATAGAAACTATTACCAGTAAAGTAGATAAGAACCACTTAGATATTCAGTTTTTCAATGAAACATCAGAAGCCCTCTTATGGCTTCAAAAAAATTGAGTGGCTCCTGTTGATCACTTCTTTCTTTCATCTCCAATACCCAAACTAATTCCAATGCCCATGATACTTTTAGTCTGTACTTTGGGTCCAATCAGGTCCACCACCCCATCACTATTTTCGTCAATCTCTACCTTAATATCAGCGTCGTAGATCAAATGGAAAGTATACCTTAAAAGAATCCATCTGTTAAGATTTACTTCTATGGTATTGAGCCAGTTTAGATCGATGTCTCCAAAATTCTCCTCATAATTTGTAAAAAGTTCCATTTTACTCTCTACATCAATAGAATTGAATACTTCCCCTTCATATTCAGCAATAAAAGCAGTACCCATTTCCATTCTAAACTTTTCCCCTGGTAGTACACCATAGGCACCAATTTCTGACAACTGAGGATCTTTTAAAACAGTATATTTTCCGGATAAAGGCACATAATTTAATGACAGTACATCTTTTTGTTTAAAGTCAATTCCTAAACCCACTACCAGAACTCCCGGTGATAAAAACCCGGATATGACACTATCTGGTCTTAATGTCGCATATCCCTTGTAGAGCTGGGTTTTGAAGTTTGCTATCCCACTAAAATACCATTGACTGTTTTCTTTAATAACCTGATATCCGTACTTGGTCTCAAGCGTAATATTATCGTCAGATTTTTGAAATAGAGTACTTCTATTATCTCTGACAACCCCGTAAGCCACATTCAAGGTATTTTCCCAGGATTGTCTTCTGTTTTCAGCATCTGCAAACAAACCTAGTGCTCCATTTACAGATACGGTATTGCCTCCACCCGAAGCCCAATTGGTTAAAGTTACCAGGGTGGTCGTGAGACCAAATTCTCCACCTAATTTCCAGGGACTTTTTGAATTCGATGTCGAATCCTGACCATTCACCTTGATCAGAGAACTAATATTAAGTAACAAACAGGCACAAAAAACCTTTGACAACAACGAGGACTTCCCTTTTCCTGTGATCAAACCAATCACTCTATGTCATATTTCGCTAATTTATTATATAGTGTTTTGCGATCAATATTCAGCAATTGAGCAGCTTTGGACTTGTTGTGCTTTACATTCTTGAGCGTACTAATAATCATCAGTTTTTCGTTGTGTTGTTGCAATACTTTTAGATCGGATGATGCGTCTTGTTTGATAAGCTGCGGTGCTTCCGACATAGGCATGGCCACCATTTCATGAGGCAGGTCATTCAATCCAATCTTTTCGCCTTCAGCTAGCAAAACAGATCGCTTTATCATGTTTTTTAGTTCCCTTAGATTTCCAGGCCACTTGTAATCATTGAATAATTCCATCACCTCTGCAGTCAGCCCCACTACATTCTTACCCAATCTTTCATTTGTTTTTTCTATAAAGTGACTCACAAATAATGCAATATCTGATCTTCTGCTTCTGAGGGGAGGCACTGTTATTTTAAACTCGTGCACACGGTGATAGAGATCTTCTCTGAATTTGCCAGCCTTTACCTGTTGGTGTAAATCATCATTAGTAGCTGTTATAAGTCTGATATCTACATCTAATGGTCTGTTGCTTCCAACCGGCTGTACACTTTTTTCCTGTAACGCACGAAGCAACTTAACCTGATTATCATAATTCAAATTGCTAATTTCATCCAGGAATAGCGTGCCTCCATTAGCCATTTCAAAATGCCCTTTCTTATCCTGAATTGCACTAGTAAATGAACCTTTCGTATGACCAAACAACTCACTGGCCGCAAGGTCGGGTGATAAAGCTCCGCAATCCACAGCGATGAATGGTTTATGTGAGCGATTACTTTGTCTGTGAATAGTCATAGCTACATATTCTTTGCCTACACCACTCTCTCCCTCAATCAATACAGAAAAATCAGTAGGTGCAACTAATTCGATGTGCTCATGCATCTGTTTGGAGATTTCACTTTTGCCTTTAATCCATTGGTTTGAACTTGCAGACTCAGATTGTTGTGTTGGCTTTAATACTTCTTTGATTGACGAGAGAAGATCATCTGTATTGATAGGCTTAGTGATGTAGTCTTTTGCACCCATTTTCATGGTCATCACAGCAGTACGCACATTATCAAAAGTGGTCATAATAATTACGGGTACCCTGGCTGATCTAAAGTCATCACCTGACATAAAATCAATGGCAGTTCCATCAGGCAGTCGGTAGTCCAGTAAAACAAGATCATAATTACTACTTGCCATCGCTTGAGCCCCCTGCTTTAAACTTGAGGTAGTATCTACCTCATAAGATTGCTTAGCTAAGAATTTTTGCAGTAAGTTACTGAATGAAAAATCATCCTCTACCAACAATATTTTGGTCATAGTTTATGCATTTAGAATAAAGTTCAGGGATGAAAAAGACAGGTTAACCGGATAACGATTTACACAAGTGATCATTGCAAGTAGTGACAAATAAGATGATTACATTTTCGAAATAATGATAAAAAAAGAGGCCGCTCAATAATCATTGAGACGGCCACTTCTCATTTTCCACATCAACTCACAAATCAATTCCGGATTATCTCTCCATGTTTATCAAAATTGATTGTTGTGGTCTGGCCTCCACCATAGTCAAATTCTACAGCGTAGTATTTTGACCGATCACTACCTGTAACTTCATAGATTTTATTGATGGAATAGTTTTGAAATCGATCCTCTTTGAGTGCCTGCTGCACCGCCTGAGGTAAATCCTCTTTCTCTATCTCTTTCTTGTCTTGCAGAGATATTTCCAAGTTATCCTTACTGGATTCTATGGACGTGGCACTTAAACCGGTCCCCATGAAGAATACAGATAACATTAAATAAACAAATAGCTTTTTCATAGTTTTATAATTTTGGTTAAATAACCCATGTAATCCCAAAGCCATACCAACAACTCTCAATATTATTTAAATACCTGTTTTTCAGTTACTTACACCTAACAAAAGTCTTTCATGAAATAGAGGAGGTGTAGATTTTTTCTACACATTGTGGACCCGCCTACACAGAATCATAAGCACTTCTGATAAATGGATTTGAACATGCGGACATATAAGGATTATGATAACCCAGGTAACTCACTCTCCTGGATGGAAAATAGTCCTGATAAAATAAATCAGTTGATAATAAAAATTGTCCTGTAACCCTGTTTCTAAACAATTCATATTCATTAAAGAAGGGTAATTTAAAATCATATTCACTATACAACGGGTGTTGAACCATAACAAATATCTTTTTGTAGATGCTAAACTCTGTCCAAAAACAAGCCTTATCCGCTTCATTTAGAAACTGATCTACAGATCCTTCATCAATCAGTATTTTTCTGATATCGCTCCGAATAATGTTTCCACAGGTAAATTTAAAATTGCAAATTCTGGTGCCTAATAAGGCACTCAAAAGCAAAAGCAGATTAACTCCTATATATGTTCTCCGTATCATTTAAATTAAAATTTCTGGTCTGCGGACCACAAACTCAATGCGGACAGAGTTAGGGTGGGATTTGCAGGTGAAATTGTGGGAAAACAGCTTGCACCAAGTACAAATAAGTTACGATACTGATGATGTATGAGATGCCTGTCAACAACCCCGGCTTCAGGATAAGTGCTCATCCTGGTAGTCCCAATGATATGTCCCTCTGACTCTACAGGGTTTTCGTCCACAAACATTTTTTCCACGGGCAGTGGGCTGAAATAATCATTCAACCTTGACTTTACATACTCAAATCCTTTGGTCACATAAGCCGATCCCTTCTTATAAGCTACCTCGGGCTTTTGTTTGTCTGACCCTATTCCCACCCTGTTTTCATGTCGAGGAATATCTTCAAAAATGAACTTGTACCTGGCAATTTGACGCCACTTTCTGTAATCGTGTCGAATGTAAAACCCATTGTGACTTTCAACCATACATCCTGCATGATCACCTCTATTCACTGTATCGTAGAACTCAAACCCATTCGCTGTGATGATGGTAGACCCTCCAAGGTTATCCATGTTATCCAGATAGAGATAAACGACATATCCTTGTTGTTCTGATAAGTAGTGCCCTGTGGATGGATTGGTATCTCCGGAATTAAGCAAGATATGAGCATTAAAGATGGGGTTTGCCCCAAGGGCTACTACCTCAGATTTTGCTTCAATGACTCTACCTTCTTCATGATAAACCACACCGTCAACACTATGTCCGTTGGTTAACAAACCTATTACGTGAGAGTCCATAGATACACTCACCCTGGGATCCTCATACAAGTGCATTAGGCTATTCTCAATGGTGAATTTTGCATTATTTGGGCACATATGACAGACTGAGCTGTTACAACACCTTGGTCTTATATTGTTGGTGCTGCTTCGAGCTGTTGGTTGACTAAAATAGGTTTCCGGGTATTTTCGCTGCATCTTGAGATCTACTGTGCTTAACTTGTGAGGCTGTTGAGGATAGGGACGGGACATGGGATAAGGGGTCACAGATGGACCTGAAATACTCATTATCTTTTCGGCCTCACAATAATAAGGCTCCAGATCATCATATGAAACCGGCCAGTCCATCCCAACTTTATAGGAGGAAAACATGCGGAAATCATTCGGCATAAAACGGGGAGTACATCCAGTCCAACAGTTTGAACTTCCCCCAAAATTTGAATCGAAAATCCAGGATTTATCAGGGGTCAGGTTATGAAAAGTTCTACTGGAATCACTGACAGATCTATAATCCACCTTATTCCTGGGTTGCTTCCGAACATTCTCTAGCCGGTGGTCATGTGAGTGGTATCGACCACGCTCCAAAACCAGAACCTTTACATTTTTAGGTTGCCTTTCGAGGTATTTGCTCAGAAAAAATGATGACGCAAAGCTCGTCCCAACTAAAATTAAATCATAAGACATTATTTATATAAGATCCTTTCTACCTAATCCTGTTTTTACCTGGCCTTGAAATTAAGCTCCCCCCATCCTGGCGAAATGACAATATATTTCAAAGCACGGAAGGATATCAAGCAACACCAGATGATATAACTACTGAGGGATTGTTAACTTACATAAACACCACTGCTCCCTACTTTACTTTGGAAATAGCCAAGTGTTTTTCCCAAACCCTCCGATCTACTCACAGTTGGTCGCCAATTCAGCACCTCACGCGCTCGCGTGATATCTGGTTTTCTCTGTTTCGGGTCATCTGCCGGCAGGTCTTTATAGATAATTTGGCTGGTGCTCCCAGTAAGTGCCAAAATCTCCTCTCCAAATTGTTTTATGGTAATTTCTTCTGGATTGCCAAGATTGATCGGAAGGTAATAGTCACTATCCATTAACATCAAAATCCCGTCTACCAGGTCATCCACATAGGTAAATGATCTTGTTTGAGATCCATCTCCAAACACTGTCAGGTCTTCATTTCGGATAGCCTGAGATATAAATGTAGGTAAGACTCTACCATCATCAAGCCGCATACGGGGACCATAGGTATTGAAGATCCTAACAATCCTTGTCTCTAAATGATGATAATTATGATATGCCATGGTAATGGCTTCCTGGAATCGTTTGGCTTCATCATAAACACCCCGAGGACCAATCGGATTCACATTCCCCCAATAATCCTCGTGCTGGGGATGAATAAGAGGATCACCATAAACTTCACTGGTAGAAGCTACTAATATTCGTGCCTTTTTTTCTCTTGCCAGGCCAAGACAATTGTAAGTCCCCAATGAGCCCACCTTCATAGTCTGAATAGGCATATTTAGATAATCAACAGGACTAGCTGGAGAAGCCATATGGTAGATAAAATCCAACTCTCCTGGCACGTGTACATACTTGGAAACATCGTGATGGTGAAATTCAAAAGACTTTTCCATCAGGAGATGTTCAATGTTTTCTATTCTACCTGTGATTAGATTATCCATTGCAATGACATGATGTCCTTGTTGCAACAATCTGTCACAAAGATGCGACCCGAGAAATCCTGCGCCACCTGTAACCAATACTTTAGCCATAATGCTCAACTTTTTTTCTTCCAATACTGAAATAGGTAAATCCCATGTTTTTCATCTGATCCGGGTCGTAGATATTTCTACCATCAAAAATTACCTTTTGCTTAAGACTACTGCTAAGCTTTTCAAAGTCGGGTGTCCTGAAGGTCGGCCATTCAGTCATTATCAATAAGGCATCTGCATCAGTAATGGCATCATACTCATTTTGGGCATAATATATTTGTCCATTGAAGATTGGCTGAACATTACCCATAGCTTCTGGATCATAAACCTTCAGCCTTGCTCCATGAGAAAGTAATTTGTTAATGTTTTCTATGGATGGTGCTTCACGAATATCGTCAGTGTAAGGCTTAAATGATAGCCCCCATAAAGCAATGGTTTTGTCTTTGAGATCCCTTGAGAAATGTTCGAGCAATGGATCTATTAACTTCAGCTTCTGAATGTTATTTATCTCCATTACAGATTTGAGAATTCTAAAATCATAATTGACCTCGCTTGCGGATTTTTCCAATGCTTGCACATCTTTGGGGAAGCAGCTACCCCCATAGCCAATACCTGGAAAAAGAAACCTCTTCCCAATCCGGGAATCTGTGCCCATACCCTGCCGAACCTTATCTACATCGGCGCCCAAAAGGTCACACATATTAGCTATTTCGTTCATGAAGGTAATCTTGGTTGCCAAAAATGAATTAGCTGCATATTTTGTCAGTTCAGCTGATCGAATATCCATTTGAATGATGGGATTGCCCTGCCTGACAAATGGTGAGTAAAGCTTTTCCATTAGCAGCTTGGCTCTTTCAGCGTTTGATCCAATCACCACTCGCTCTGGCTTCATAAAATCATCCACTGCTACCCCCTCTCTGAGGAATTCGGGATTGGACACCACATCAAAATCGACAGTTGCCTGACGACCAATAGCCTGATGTACTTTCTCAGCTGTGCCCACAGGGACTGTACTTTTGTCTACGATGACTGAATAGTCCTTGAGTAATGGGCCGAGTTTTTCCGACACATCTAAGATATATTTCAGGTCGGCTGACCCATCTTCCCCCGGAGGAGTGGGCAGAGCCAGAAAAATAACCTGGGCACCTTCAATCCCCTCTTCCAGGTCTGTGGTAAAGTGTAGCCTGTTCTGTTTCAAATTTCTGGTAAACAGAGGCTCGAGGCCAGGTTCATAGATCGTGATACTTCCGTTTTTAAGTTTCTCTACTTTTGCCTGGTCTATATCAACACAAGTCACATCATTGCCAGTTTCGGCAAAACATGTACCGGTTACCAGCCCGACATAACCTGTTCCAACAACAGCTATTTTCATTAGATTTTGATTTATAGATTGAGATCAAATTGATTCACATCATTCAATCTGTTATTAATTATTTAGAATTTAAGGTCGATTGAGGCTTTATCATACAGCTTCTTTCTGGATCATTGCGGGTATGGTATTAAAGATAAGTTTGAGGTCATACCATAGAGAGTGCTTGCGGGCATATTCAATATCAAGATTGATCCTTTCATCATCAGACATATCCTCTTTACCTCTCTTGGTCACCTGCCAGAGACCAGTGACACCTGCAGGGGCCAGAAACCTTCTGGCTGCTTTATCTTTCGTTAGCTGTCGCGCCTCGTAAAGTGGAAGTGGACGATTACCAACTATAGACATGTCACCTTTAACTACATTGATCAACTGTGGGAGCTCATCCAGGCTGGTCTTTCTGAGTATTTTACCAAACGGAGTAACCCGTGGATCATCTTTTATTTTAATAAAAATCCCTTCGCCATATTGGTTTGCCGATGAAACACTGTTGAGTCTGGCATCAGCATCCTGATACATAGACCTGAACTTGATAAAATTGAAAACCCGATAATTCTTACCGGCTCTTTTCGAGATATAAAAAACCGGTCCGCTTGTTTCCAGCTTTATGATTATTGCTACCACTAGAAGGACAGGTAACAGTACAATCAGTGCACTACCAGCAACCAATATGTCAAAGGTCCTCTTCCACAAATCAGTAAAATTTCTTTCTTTTTCAAATTGCTTTAGATCATACGCTTTTTGTTTTTTAGATTTTATTATGATCTCAATTTTCTTCCGGAGGTCTCCATTGATTTTTCCATAGTGATAGTCATCAAAATCGAATTTGAGTGCTAATTCCTTCGCACTACTTGATTGCACTTGTGAGTACAGCAGCATTGGAATCGATTCTTGCATTACCCAGGGCCGTAACTCACGGATTAAAGGCTCGTTAGGGAAATTTTCACCATATAAGATCATCACCGCATCATATCTATTTGACTTCAGGTACAATGCAGCCTGGTTAGGACTCACACAGTTGAAATCAACTCCATTTAGATAAAATTCACTTTTTTGATGAATCAACTCATCGACAATAAGCATTACACTGGTACCCTCCGTCACATATCCATTTGCTTTATTCTTGTGTTGGTTATTATCTATTCTAGACATGGTTATTCTCGGTTTTGTTGAATATTTCTTCAATAGTTTTTTCTAATTCTTCCGGGTCAAACGGTTTATACAAAATACCTTCAATTTGCCATTTGGCAGCCATCTGTTCCAGGCTGGACTCACTACTGCCAGTAATTATAATGATGGGTATATCCTTATAAATACCACTCGTGCGAAGGTTAATCACCAGCTCCATCCCATTTATCACGGGCATTTTGAAATCCGTTAGAATTACATCTGGAAACTTTCCTTCTTTAAGCCAGTCCCATGCTGCGATAGGATTCTGCATGGTTTTGACATTATATTTCAGCTCTAAAATTGACTTGAGAAGATTCATTAGAGACACATCATCTTCTACTATCAAAATGTGCTTTTTATCATTTAATTCTGGTGTATTCATCAATCAGCCAAACTTTGTTGTTGTGTTGCTTTTTCAAAGCTAAAGGGGGTGACATTCGAAGCCGGTGGTTTCCAGATTACAATAAGATTACACGCATTATTACGATTCAATTACATTAAATCGATGATGGGCAGAAACCCATAGTCACCTTCTATATTTGAATTTCTGAAATCAGAAGATTATGGAAATTCAAGACTTATTAAAAAATATTTGGAGAAAGCGGTGGATGCTCTTTGTGGTTACTTTGGCAGGAGTATGTTTTACAATTATCCTTTTACAATTCAAAACAGACCAGTACACCTCATCTACTCGTGTTTCTACAGGATTTACACTTGATGATAAAATCACTCTAAACGAAGAAACAAAAAATAATAAATCTGGGGAGACAAAATTCTCTAATCTGCTGGCCTTGATGAAGTCTCCAACCAGTTACAATTTATTATCCTATCGTCTGCTTTTGCACGACCTGAAGGCTATGAATGGATTCAATTCGCCAAAGGATGTTTCAGCAAACCTGGAGGAAGATAACCTCAAGAAACTAATCATGCTGGTGAATAGAAAGATCGAAAACCTCTATCGGGGAAAAGAAATGGATATTCATTCATTGTATACCGACAAGCAAATTGATAAGGTGATCAGCATCCTGGAGTATAAACTGGAGCACAAAGAACCGCTTTATTCTAATGAGCCTGATTTCGAGCTGATCCGACAGTTTCTCATGTCGTACGGCTATGACTTTAAGAAGATCCAGGAGGCCTTATCGATCCAAAGGGTAAGAGATACTGACTATGTGGAAATATCCTTTACATCGAGCAACAGATACCTCTCAGCTTTTGGTGCAAATACCTTCTGCACTGAATTCATTGAATATTACGCTACGATGAAAGGTGAAAATACTTCTGAATCTGCTATAGTTCTTAATAAGGTTGTCCAACAAAAGAAAGACTCGTTAGACAGCAAATTGGAAGTATTAAAAAGATATAAAACATCTGAAATTCCGGATGCAAATCATGCCAATGTAACAAGGTATGATCAAATGGTAGAGCTTGAAACCAAAAGAGATGAAATTGAAAGCAGAATCAAGGAACTGGAACTAACAATCAATCGTCTGCAAGAAGATCTGCGCGGTTCCGGTAATATTAAAACCGGAAACCAGGAGATCATCGCCCTTCAGCAAAGGATAAAAGATCTCAACCGCAGGTATATCAATTCCGGTTCTGATGACCAGAACCTGGCCGATTCACTTAAGTACCTCCGGATACAACTTCGGAGCGCCATTAGCACTACAAATCAGCAAGAAGACTACTCATCTAAAGTCGCAGATATTCAGGGAAAAATTAAGGATGCCAATATAGATTATGAAGTAGAAAACAATAAACTAAAACAGGTAAATAAGAGGATCTCAAATATCAGATACGGCCTTTCTAATAACCGGTCGGCAGAGGACCAGATTGCCAGCCTCGAAAATGAGATCAATGTAGCCAGGCAGGAATATTTGCAGGTTTTGAACAAATACAATGATGCCAAAGATCAACAGGTTCTCTTAAATCCGCTCAAGCAAATACTCAAGGCAACGCCGGCCATCACGCCTTCATCAATGCCTGACATATTTATTGTACTTATCTCCCTGGCCGGTAGTTTCGGATTTGGTCTTTTCATAGCTATACTGATGACAATTACTGATGAACGGATTCGTAATTCATCAAGATTCAAACAGATGGTTGACCTACCTCTGCTTTCCGTAGTAAATGAATTGAAACTTGGACGCAAATCCCTTCCAAATCCACGGAAAATCTTTAAATCGAAACACAATAAGACCTCCCATGAGATTGAGTATTACAAGTCTGCTATACGTGATCTCCGTTTTCAGCTAGAATCAACCAATCAAAAAGTGATCTTATTCACCAGCTTAAGGAATAAAGTTGGAAAATCTTCAATCATTTGTTCTCTCTCTTATACCCTCAGTCTTTTAAAGAAGAGGGTATTGATCATTGATACGAATTTTAAAAGCAATACGCTTACACGCATCTTTGGCGTTGGCCTTAAAGAGATCAAGGTAGTACACCCCCGAATGTTAATCTCCAAAGTGAAACCGGTTAACGCAGTCATGGAAAATGGAGATATAAATGAGGAAACAGAAAAGACTAGTTCATCCCTGGACCTGGTGAACAACACTCAGTATGAAAACGTTTTTTTTATAGGCAATAGCGGTGTGAAAGGTTTGTCTCCCGTTGAATTACTTTCTAAAAAAGACTTTAAGGTTTTTATCCAGAGGATGTCTGAACAATTTGATTATATCCTCCTTGAAGGTCCTGCCCTGAATGATTACGCAGACTCGAAGGAATTGACAGAGTTTGCACAAAAAGTAATCACAGTAGTATCCGCTGATTCCGAGATAGCACCAATAGATGAGCAATCACTTAGGTTTGTCAATTCGCTTAACGGAAAAGCCGGGGGTGCAATACTCAACAGAGTATCAGCCACGGATATCAGAGATTAAGATTGGAAATCGAAAGGATTAGTTTTCAAGAGACTACATTCCCCATCACCTGAATGAAAGGACTCACAGGCAACCTGTAACTATTCCTAGGTTAGAACTGGAAAATAGAAGGTCTTTTCAATTATTCATGGGAGCACACTGCATTAGACATAGTAAGAGCCTTACTAGTCTATCCAGTGCTGTAGGTTCTTGCCAGTCAACTTGCTGAGTTTTCTGATATCATCACAATAGATATCGTTGGTAAGAATTTTCCTTATCCCGGGATCAATCGATGGTTTAGCCAGGTTCTTACTTCTTATCGACGTAATTAATTTCTGAAGCGTTGAGCTCTGCTTTAGTTTCTGATAACTATTCCCCATGATTGTCCTCGTCAATCCGGGAATAAGTCCATGATTACCAATGATCTTATCGAACAAGGTGTTTTTTATGATCCCGGACTTGTTGTACCGAACAGACATATCAACTTTAAATGTAGTGTCCACACCAAGAAACCCAAAGATGTCTTCAAGTACCTTCTCACCATTATTTTTCAATTCTTCAAACAGGTATACTCTGATTTGAGAGGGATTAAATAACTCATAGTAAGGAGAAAGATTTTTGAAATAGAATCCTTCATTGATCAGATCATTTCTCTCCCACCAGATACTATTTCTGTTCAGACATTCGGAGAAATCCTGGGTGGGTAACCTGGATTCCCGGGATAGGTGGAGATACCTTGACCAGAGCCTGTCAGCAGGTTGCCTGAAAATAGCTATTAGCTTGATGTCCTTGTTGTAATTGTAGATTCCTTCAGGTGCATATTTGTGATATAGGTAGGTGTTTGAGGTCTCTCCTTTTACTTGCCCCTTCATAGCTGGCTCGAAAAGTTTTTGATAGTCATCAATTGTTGTGACTGAGTTTCTAAAATGAATGAGCTCTTGAGGGTTTTCCCTAAAGTCTGCTTCAGTCATCAGTTCATATCCGAAAAAGTTTGGTTCCTTGATCTCAGGAATAAAAATTTCCGGATGTTGCTTTAAGTAATTATCTAATGAAGTGGTTCCGCATTTACCTGCCCCTATTATCAGAAAATTGGGCATATCGATATTACTGGGCGGTTTTTTTGTTATCTCTTCACTCTGATTATGCAAAATCATCTGATTTATTTCTTTCATATTTAAAAGTAACCAGTATCAATCTTCGGTTCCTTTTTCTTCGATTACAATTGGATTACAGACTCTTAATTTTTGAATTAGTCCAATACATTTCCCGTCTTAAACCTCTTGCTTTGTCAAATATCTAATTGGGTACATGGACCAAAAAAAAGAATCATACTGGATTAAAAACGGGAAGCTCACCCTGCTTCAGCGAGTAGCTACCCTGCTATTTGGTGTACTGAATTTCTATCTCCTGGTGAGGATGATGGATAAGGAAGACTATGGAATCTGGATGCTTTTTATATCTGTTTCAACATTGATCCAGACTACAAGGGAAGGGTTCTTCAAGAAACCACTGATACGATTTATCAATGATCTCCGGGGATCAGATCGGGAAAAGCTTCAGGGATCCTCTATCATCCTGAACCTTTCTTTTTCAGCTGTCAGTGGTGTGATTTTGCTCTTAATTTCTCCCTTTCTTGCCAGAGTTTGGGATGCACCTGCACTCACCAGTCTCTTACTTATCTTCTTATTCACCAACCTTTTGAGTGGGTTTTTCTCTCACTCCAACAATGTGCTTGAAGCCAATTTTAAGTTCAAAGGTCCTCTGATTGCAAATACCCTAAAGGGTGCCATTCTCTTTTCCTGTATATTCTACAACTATATATTGGGACAACAAATTGATGTCATTCTATTGGGTCTTTATGATCTTGGTTCAGTAGCTGTAGTGACACTTGTTATTTACTTTTTCAGTAGAAAATACCATTCATCACGATTGGCATGGGACCCTGCGATGCTCAAGAAACTCTTCAATTACGGAAAGTATACACTTGGAACCAATATTAGCGGTATCGTCCTGAGGAATGTAGATATATGGATGATCGGGTGGTACATTTCTCCAGCTTCTGTAGCGGTTTATACAGTAGCCATTAGAATTACCAATCTCTTTGAAGTTCCTATGATGGCGATGGCATCAATACTTTTCCCTCAGGCAGTCAAAAAAGCCAGATCGGAAGGTAAATCGGCCTTTAAACAGCTCTATGAAAAATCTTTAACAGTGATCCTCCTACTGGTCATACCCATGGTGATCGGTGGCATAGTATTTTCCGATTTGATCGTGTGGATTCTGGCTGGTGAATCTTACCAGGAAACAGCTGACCTTTTAAAGATCACCATGCTTTTAGGATTGACAGTACCTTTTGGAAAGCAAATGGGCATATTACTTGATGCTATAGGAAGAGCTAAGCTCAACATGCTATTCGTGATAAGAAATGCATTTATTAATATCGTTTTAAACGCCATGATGATTCCTTATCTCGGCACTATGGGAGCAGCATTGGCTACGTTAACATCCAGTATCATTATTCTTTTGATCAATCAGATCTTTCTAAACAGAAATTATGATGTCAATCTTTCAAACCTTTTCAATTATTCAAAATACTACATCCTTCAGGTAAGCAAACGGATCAATGCAAGGATGTCCGGATGAGGAGGAGGTTAACCCTCCACCATCAAACCTTTGACAAAGTGATCGGCTTCTTTCACCCAATTTTTTAAGGTTTCGTTGATATAAATCCAATCTATTTCAGACCGCAAAATCTCGTTAATTTTCTCAGAATCGAATTGAGGAAGAATATGAGAGGATAAGTGAAGTTTCTCAAGGAGTGTATTCAGTCTTTCGTTCATGCCTGCTTTATCTCCCGAACAAGGGAGTGCTACAAAATTTTTGTTGAATATGATACTGAAAATAATACCGTGATATGAGTTGGTCACGATCAAATCAGCATGTTTATAATAGTCAATCCACTCGGGAAGTGTTGGATAAATATTGCCTGAGTAATCATTGTTTACAGAAGTATGCCTGAATTCAAAATCTGTCGACCCTTTGAAGTAATTGATAGCATCATCTTTAACTTTGGATGACCGGTTACCAATTGTGTAGGCAAATACCCTGGTCCTGTCTGTCGAGTTGGTTGACCATTCTGCTGGCTTGCTGTATTTTTTCCAGTCCTCTTTATCTATTAACAACGTTGGGTCCGGAAGCAATTCAGCTACATAGTAGCCCATTTGGGTACAAAGATCTACTCCACTCTGTTCACGCACACTCACTGCATCGAAATCATGAATATATGACTTGTACTGATTAAAAATATTTTTGGGTAACACGGCATGTCCGAAACTGGCAGCATAGGCCATCCTTTTGATATGTCTAGGACCGAACTTTAGAAAAAATGGTCTAGGATCACCAATATATTTATGGTTCCAAACCTGATCGCTTCCTGTAATATAGACATCAGCATCGGGGGGTGATGCTACGAGTTCTTCATAAGACTGATAAACCCTTGAATTTGATTTCAGAAAATCATTACGGAATTCATTAAACCTTCTGTCTTTTCGAATCATTGGCCGGGCAATCAATTTTTTGAGCTTTCGGCTAATTACCCCGGGATCTGTGATTTTGCTCCAATCCTTTTGAAGAATTGATTGCAGCTTTCCAGGTTTATTGGCTCTAACAGAATTTTGCTTATTGTACCTAATAAGAAAAGGTTCGAACCCTTTTTTCTCCAGAAATATCTGTAAGGCGCTCGCTTGTGCAAGCTGTCCATAATTTTCGCTACTCTCCCAAAAGGTAATGATTCCAATACGCTTTAATGACATTAGTTCAATGCTCGGTTTTGATTATTTAATTGATTCTTATAAAATCTGTCAAGATCAGTCGAAAGGTAGAAATGATAATTAACCCTCAACATATATCTATTGATTTGTAAGATTCTTGTAAGGTAGATCTACAACATCACTACATGATTAGTCGTATGTCTGAGGATATTTCGTTATATATAATGCAGTTAGGTTTATTAGTTCAGCTAGCTCATCAAACTGAGATGTTACACCCTCGTGAAAATAAAATTGAAAGCGTGTAATTGTTTTGTAAGCATGCTTTTCTATTTAAACCCAAGATCACCGTTTACATTTGAAAATGTATTAATAGCCAATTGTTACACGACTAGTAATTGATTTAGGTTAGGCGGTGATTTGGGGCATATCACGTACCCAAAGGAGCCCTGCCAGTGATGGTAGGGCTCTTATCTTTTATATAGAATTTAGGTAAGTTTTATCAGCGTCTATTACCCCTGAATTGAGTGTAATCGATTTGTAATTTGATCTTTATCAATCCCTCCAGGGTATTGAATTAGCTTTAAGTTCATGGATATTATCGTACTTGCTCATTCCAGATGGGAGGGAAAATATTCCTCAACAATTCTTTCTTTAGCCAAGGTTTTTGCAAGAGAAAACAGGGTTTTCTATATCGGAAAACCGTACACCATCAAAGACATTTTATTAGGTCTGAGAAACAAGGAAATAAGGAGGAGATTACCTGCTTTACTATTCGGATTTAACTTTAGTTATTCCCCAGTCAAAGACAACGGGAATTTTATTGCAGTAACTCCTCCTGTTACGATCTCTATCAACTGGCTCCCATCCGGAAAGCTGTTTTCGGGTTTGATGAAGGTTAATGACCGTATCGTATATCAAAGCATCAGAAAAGCTATCAGAAAATTTAATATACGGGACTTTGCCTTTATCAACTCCTTTCAACCGCTCTATAGCAATTTCTTCCCAAAAAGTTTTACCCCCAGCAAGTTTATCTACCACTGTGTAGATGAAATTGAGAGTTCACCTTATGTCTCCAAGCATGGCAAAAAGTTTGAAAAGATTATTGTCAAAAAAGCAGACGAGGTGGTCACCACGTCAAAAGAGCTGTACAGACTGAAATCCATACAAAGTGATCATGTATCTATCGTACCAAATGGAGCTGACTTCGGATTGTTTCAAAGAGCTGTCAATGAGCTATTGATTCCTCCTCCTGAGCTGCGGGCTATTTCGAAGGATACCAAAGTCATTATCTATATAGGCAATATCTGTCACCGCATAGACTATCCATTGTTGGAGGCTATCTCATCAAGTCTACCTGATATTTTACTCTTGATGATTGGCCCCATTTCGCATCCTGGCTATAAGTCACACAATCTTGACAGACGAGAAAATATCTTATTCATCGGACCAAAAAAACTGGAAGAGTTGCCTGCTTATCTGCGATATGCTCATTGTGGGATTATTCCATTTTTACGCAACCAAATCACACGGTGCATTTACCCACTGAAGATAAATGAATATCTCTCAGCAGGACTCCCGGTTGTAACCACAAGTTTCTCTGAGGATATTGACGACTTTTCTCGCATCGTACACATTGCCAATAACCCTGAAGACTTTGTGGATGCTATTCAAACAGCCACAGAGTCAAATGACTCAACCAGCAAAAGCAACCGGATCGCATTTGCGGCAGGAAATAGCTGGGAAGGTAGAGCTGAAAGCTTTCTCGAAATTCTAAGATCAGAAAACCAATGGAAACCCAAACAAAACAATCTTCACAAAACAGAAAAAAGGCAACAGATACAAGAATCGCTAAAATGATGATCAGTACAATATTGATTGTCATCTATGCACTGATATTCCTCAAAATCTTATTTATACAATAGTAGCTGTGTACTCAATATTTTCAGGCAACAATCAACTATCCAAACCTCTATTAACCCTTCTTCTCATTTTGGGAGGGCTTATGATAGCATTTACTACGGTGTTTATTCCTGTGCTAAACCGGATGCTACCTCTGATGCTGATTATAGGCCTCATCACAGTCAGTTTGATTTTGAAGAAAAGCTGGTATGGTGTTTTTGTTCTGTTCTTTCTCAGCATCTTCATGTTTTACATTCAGCGGTCAGCCCCCACCAGCTTTCCGCTTGGAGTCGTTTATGATTTCCTCGCTATCGTAACTTTTTTTTCTCTCCTGCTCACTGAAAGAAACAAACAGGATTGGACCAACTTCTTTAACCCGGTCACCTGGGTATTTTTAATATTAATTTTCTATCACCTGATCCAGGTTTTTAACCCAATGGGTACAACCATTGCCTGGGTTGTCTCACTAAGAAGACATGTTCTTTTTGTACTCTATCTACTATTCTTTCAACTGGTATTAGACAAAAAAAATCTAAGAAAGCTCATTTCCATGTGGTTGGGTTTTGCGGTTGTTGTTGCACTCTATGGGATTTACCAGGAGATATTTGGCCTTTCTCAGGCCGAATTGAATTGGATCTACTCTAACCCTGACAGGATATCAATCTACGTGGTTTGGGGCGAGATGAGGAACTTTTCTTTTCTATCAGATCCATCGGCATACGGAATTTTCATGGCTTTTAGTACGCTTACTTGTATGATATATACCATCAGAAAGCCCGGACTAAAGTCAAAAATCACCTATGGCACCATGTCCATTGTAATGCTCCTTGCCATGAACTTTTCAGGCACCAGAACAGCTTATGCAATGATTGCAGCCGGGCTAATGCTTTATGGTCTACTCACCTTCCGCAATCCAAAAACACTATGGATCCTATTCTCTGCATCGTTGCTCTTTATTGTTATCTTTTTTGGCCCGTTTTACGGCTGGCAGGTAAACAGGATACGATCCGCTTTTTCACCTTCTGATGATCCATCGATGGGCGTGCGGGATCAAAAAAGATTAAAGTATCAGCCATATATTCAGGACCATCCCATTGGTGGAGGCGTGTATACCACAGCCTTCTATGGATTGATGTATGCACCCAACCACCCCTTTGCTGGCTTTGATCCTGATAGCGGTTACCTTGAAATGGCCATGGAATCGGGATGGATCGGACTGATCATTTTATTGGTGTTTATGTTTGTTATTGTCAGGCAAGGAATAGACAATTATTTCAAACTACGCAGCCCGGAATTGAAGACCATTTTGCTCGCTCATTTGGTACCCTTCTTTTCACTTTCGATAGCCCATTTTGCTCAAAATGCCATCTACCCTAAACCGGTTGACCTGCTTGTTGTCATATCTATGGCGATCATCGCTCAGATTGGTGAAATCGAAAAAGACTCAAAACATCTAACATCTAACATCTAACATTTAATCATATTGACTATGAAAAAATATATTGTCATCATTTTGTCTACTCTCTCCCTGAACTTGTTGGGGCAGGAACTGACGGTACCCGACGGATACAACGATGAGTTTGCATCGAAGCTAGTTCGGGTGGCCTGGAAAAATCACCCAACGAACAAGGCCGTGAAAAAAAATGTGGATGTAGCCGAATATGCCAAAAAACTGGCAGGTGCTGAATGGTTAAACACCATTACAATCACAGGAAACATGAATGAGTTTAATATTGACCCGGAACGGGATGTTTACAACAGGTCTCAATTTCTACCTCGCTATAATGTAGCCGCAAATGTATCCCTGGGAGTATTTTTTACTATTCCTTATAGCAGAGGAAAGGCAAAAGCCGAATTAGAAATTTCAAAACATCAGGTCGAAGAACAAAAGATCATTCACGAGGCGATGGTTCTCCGGTTATACAACAACTTCGTGATGAGAGAACAAATCTTCAATATTCAGGAACAGGCTTTGATAGATGCTGAGAATAATCTGACACTGGCAAAAGAAAATTTCTCATCAGGTAAAGTTTCTTATGAAGCTTATACTGCTGTTAGAGGTGATTACAACTCAACTTTAATCACCTGCCTTGAAGCCGAAGCTGGCTATAGGAATGCAAAAGTCACTTTAGAAGAATTTGTAGGAATGAAACTGGAAGAGATTAAGGAATAATGAATTAAATTTAGTTCTGGCATACCTTAGATAATGGCCGGGCAGCAATGTTCGGCTTTTTGTTTTTGGTTGTTCCTTGGGAAAGCATCTCTGTTTCCCCATGGCCTGTGGCGCACAGGCACCGTGGCCATAGTTGGTGTTTTCACCAACTATCAGCGATCGCTCTTACTGGCGAGTGTCCGCTTGTGACAGTGCTCTTATGTTCCATGGCTTGTCCTCTACCATGCATCATATTTCAATTATATCCGTACATTTGAATATGGAATGGCAAGACCACATATCTACTGACGAAAATGTGCTTTTAGGCAAACCAACAGTAAAAGGAACCCGAATTTCTGTCGAGCACATTATAGGGCTATTGGCAAAAGGCTGGACAGAACAACAAATACTTGAAAATCATCCCAGGCTAACTAAAGAGTCTTTGCAAGCAGTCTTTTCATATATACAGGAATGCCTGAAGGATGGATTGTTATTCTCAAAAGCTTAACTCTTCATCAATTTGAAATTCCTTGCTAATGAAAACATTCCAATAAACAGTGTGATCATCCTTAAGACCAAGGATTTTGACATTACAGCGGTTGGTTTAGACAATCCCAGTATTTCTGATGAGCAGGTGATGAAAATTGCAATAGATGAAGATCGAACCATCATTACTTATGACAGCGATTATGGAGAACTCATTTTTAAATATGGATATAAACCGCAAGCCGGAGTGATTTTCATCAGATTTCAACCCTCCGAACCTTCCGAAACAGCTAGAATAATCGAAGAACTCACTACCACTCCAAACTTGTCCTTCCAACGAAAACTAACAGTCGTTGATACAAATTCAATTAGACAGAAATATTAACATATACTGTTTTTGAATGAAGCGAGTAATCCACCTTACCCCTTGCCTCTAGTATCGTCTCCTTAAAGTGACCATGAATGGAGATGAGTATGGGTCTTCAATTCTACTAAAGCCTGTTGACTCCCCTTAATCCTCTATGGAGGGCTCCTGCGAACTTCGATATATTAACCACAATTGTAGTCCTGCAGTGGTGCGGTGGCTCCCTTCAGGGATAAAAGGGTGTGTTGAGGGAGCTTGTATTATCCTATGTTAGCCTCCTCGGAACCCCCGCGTTCAGGTATCGTATCCTGATAGGGACAATGAATGACGGTTTTGTTGTTCGTTTTGTCATTTAGGCACTACACGGCAAGTTTCTCTTTCCCCGTGGCCATAGTTGGTGTTTTCACCAACTATCAGCGATCAACATTGTCCGTTGGTGAAAACACAAACGAAGGCACTAGATGCCCACCCACACTGACGCAAGCGTCCACTTACGACAGCGCTTTCCAAACCAATTTTGATTAACAATCACCCTCTTCCCCCCTACCTCACATGAAAAGACTATTTTCGTTACACAAAAAGACCTTCATCCAACCTCGTAACAGAACCATGGTATCCAAAACAACCATCCAATCGTTTACACTGCTCTTCCTATTCAGCTTAACCTTCGCAGACCATTTACATGCACAAGATAGTCCTACCTCCTCCTATTACGGTAAAGACCATTTTATACTGGAAGGCACCGATGTCCCGGAAAACCTGAAAGAAAACCGCTACGACCGGTTGCCACTGGCACTCAAAGAAACCGTCCGACCAGCGGTTTGGAACCTGTCAAAATCCTCTGCCGGAATGTCCATTCGATTTTTTTCTAACACAACCAGTATACGTGTGAAATGGACTGTGCTAAAGGACAATAAGATGAATCACATGGCCGAAACAGGCATCAAGGGCATTGACCTGTACCACAACAATGATGGCACCTGGCAATATGTGAATACTGGAAGACCAACGGGCATGGAGAATGAAGCTTTGCTGATAGACAACATGACCAGCACGATGCGGGAATTCAAAATGTACCTGCCCCTGTACGATGGCATTTCCAGCATTGAAGTGGGTATTGACTCTGCCAGTGTGATCGAGAAACCTACAAAAATATATAAGGAATCTATCATCTTTTACGGTACCAGCATCACCCAGGGAGGCTGCGCTTCTCGACCGGGTATGGCACACACCAATATCATCAGTAGAAAACTGAACATGGACTGCATCAACCTGGGATTCAGTGGAAACGGAAAGATGGAGCAACCCATCAATGAACTAATCGCGGAATCCAACCCTGCATTCTATGTGATTGAATGCCTGCCCAATATGAAGACAGAGGAGATCACCGAAAGGGTAATACCCCTGGTTAAGACAATCCGGGAAAAGCATGCGGAAACACCGATCATCTTTGTTGAGAATTTCATCTATGAAAAATCTTTCCTGAACCAGGAGCTAAGTTCACTCATTGAAGAAAAAAATGAGGCGCTCAAGACCGAGTATGATAAGATGATGAAAGCCGGATATAAAAACGTCCTTTATATTAACAGCCAAAATGCCATGGGCAAAGACCACGAAGGAACCGTAGACGGTGTACACTTTACGGACCTGGGATTCCTACGGTATGCTGATTTTCTGATCGGGAAGTTTGAGCAGCTAGGGTTGATTGGAGAAGATCATTGAAACTAAAAGCAGGTATACAATCATGTGACTCAACTGAGAGGTCTGTCTATAGGGGACAGACCTTGAGAAAATGAACTTAGTTGGAAGCAAGATACTTTTCTACATCTTGTAATGTTGGTTGAACTTTTAGAATATCACCATGCTTATTAAGCAGGAATTGAAAGGGAATTACAACCATTCCCATTTCATCATATAATGTTGCTTCTTCGTCAAGAGCATTTTGCCAAACGATCTTGTCTTTTTGTATAGCTTTCATCCATTGATCTTTATCCTTATCGATAGATATACTGATTATCTCAAAATCATTCTCGCTGTATTTCTCATACAGTTCAATCATGTCGGGATGTTTTTCCCTGCAGGGCTTGCACCAGGAAGCCCAAAAATCAACTAAAGTAATTTTTCCTTCGATATCGGCTTTCGAAATTGCAAGATCATCTTCATTTCTGAGTGAAAAGTCAGGAAAGGGTGTACCGTATCTAAAGTTCTTCTTAGACATTAAACTCTTGCTTATCAATTGCATATTACCACTTTCGATATAGGCAGTATCTAGCATCTCAAATAATTCTAACAGCTGGTCATATGAAAGTGTGGGTTTTACACTTTGATTTCTTAATATATCACTACAATAAGGATGTTGAGGATGGTTTGTGAACAATTCTTTGAGCTTTGCAAACAACATGCTATTGAAATTCTCCTTTTCACTGTTTTCATTAAAGAATTCTCTTACATCTTCCTGAAGCTTAGCCGTTTCAGAGCCTTCTATCTCCACTATTTCTAATATATTGATAGGAGTATCATTTTCTACTTTCTGTCTGTGTTTTGATTTTACTTTAATATGACTGTTTTCAAGATAGACAAACTGAATATTAGCCCTTGGTCTTAAGTGGAGCCAGCCAGATATTGGCTTTTCAAGAGGTTCTCCTGAAAAATAAAATCGATTGTTTTCCACCATTACACTGTCTTGGGCAAAACCTCCGTTCAGCCCCAGAAATATATAGTCATTATACGGTTCACCTTCAATGACTCCTTCTAAGATATACCCATCGGGCTTTTCGGGTTGGCAGCTAATAAAAAAGAGACTGAAAGCAATTAGCAAGTATATACTTTTCATAGTTCAGTTATTTTTAATAAATATAACTATTGTGAATGGAAAATATTGTTAAACCTCTTTTCGTTGATGAAAGGAACCACCAAAGGCAAACACTTTCCTTGCGTTGACAGGGAAAATAACACTATAAGAAAAGACTAATGACAACCTGCATGTAGTTTAAGATAGGATACTACATTTGCACCATTGCTGGAAAATCAATCCGAATAACATCATCAATGAAAAACATACTTAAAGCATTCACTCTGTTAGTCATCATCGCTACAAGTTCACTGATAATTGGTTGTGGGGGTAAAGAAAACGTGGAACCGGGAAGGTCTATAATCCTGGAGCTTTTGGAATCAAGATCAGAAGAGCCTGCCAAGATTCGTCTCTTTTTCAAGGCAGATTTTGACAATGGCGACCCAATAGCAGGTCTTGAAGCTGAAAATTTCACGATTTCCGAAAATGGAAGTGTTATTTCTTCGAGTGAATCTCTGGCACAGATCCAAAGAGATCCGGGTCAGTTCATGTTTACTTCTGTACTACTTCTTGATCTAAGTGGAAGTGTGCTAAATGCCGAAGGTTTACCCACATTAAAATCATCTTCAATCGGTTTCATTGAATCCGTCATACCACTTCCGGAAGAGCCCTATGCCGGATCATTTGAAATGGCGATTTACTGGTTTGACGGTGAGGAAAATATTCATTTGTTAAAGCCCTTCAGCACTTCCAGGGCAGAATTAGTCCAATCTATTGAATCTATTGATGAGAACATAAGCAATGACAATTCCACGAATCTTAACGGTGCAGTGATACAGGGAATAGACGTAGTGAGTGAACGTCTCGAAGAAATTAAGTTAGACCCGGATATTTCAACAGCTTCATCACTGGTCATTTTCACAGATGGTACAGATCAGGCCAATTGGGCCAGCGATACTGAGGCGACTACGGCTGTGAATTCATCAGGGAGTGATTTAACGATCTTCACCATCGGCCTGGGTAGTGAAATAGATGAAAGTATCCTGTCTACCTTCGGTAAAAGTGGCTATGAATTTGCGGACTCTGATCTGGAGCTGAATGAAACCTTTCAAAAAGTTGCCAAGTCAGTCAGTGATGAGGCGAATTCATTCTATGTGCTTGAATATTGCTCACCAAAACGTTCAGGAACCCATACTATCACAGTCCGTCTGGATTATATGGGGAGTACTGGTTCATTCCAATCAGATTTCTCTGCGGAAGGATTTTCCGGAGGATGCACGATTGAGTAAATCTTACAAGAAACATAATTGTGTGGCATGAAGTGTCCGTTGGTGAAAACACCAACGGAGGCTCTCAAGCCAATCAGAGTCACCGAAGGGACTCTGATCCTGACGATATAGCATTTATCTCTGCTCAGTTTTTTTATCCTCCAGGTAAGCAGCTCGCACCATCTTAGCTGTTTTGTGCTCCCCCGTGTGGCTCCATCCCGGAGGCATGAAGATGTAAAGCAACTTGTTTTTGATACCGGGAGCCCTGGCGACGTCCTTTGCAAGGGCTACAATTTCTCCGAAATAGACATCCAGAAAATTACCAGAATTCATCTTACGGGTGATGCCGTACTCAATCGGTATATCGTGTTGTTCTTCCTGATATGTACCAAAGATCTTATCCCATATATTAAGGAGATTGCAGAAATTGGTATCCATATAAAGCGGGTTTCTCGCGTGGTGTACCCGATGATGAGATGGAGTCAAAATCAGCCGGTTCAAAAATCCTAACCTCCCATTCTTTAAACCATTTTCCCCAATATGGATAAATGCTCCATATGTGCCATCGATAAACATGATAACAAAGAGCATTGCAGGGCTCACCCCAAGCAGTATACATACCGTAGTCCTGATCGCATCCGCATAAGGAGCTTCCAGAAAAAAATGGGCATGTGATACGGAAAGATTCATGTCCTCAGGAGCATGGTGTGTAGAATGCAGGCACCAGAATAACCGCACCTTATGACCTAAATAATGATAGATAAAATGCCCGAACTCCCATACAATGTACCCGTAGATAAACCAATACCAGGTGAATTCAGTCTGGATGATTGCATATTTTTCAAAAAGCCCGATACACCAAATCACCATGGCAATCGCGATAAACTGACTGACGATCCGGTTAAAGACATAGATCAAAAAATTGATCTTGTATACCTTCATCTGAGGCTTTTTGTAGACGAAGCCTAACAAAAGTTCGAGGATTATCAGTGTGGGGATGATAGGCCGTATCATGGCCACAATTCCATCATAGGTTCTTAAAGAACTGTAATCCCCGGATTTGAGGATTTCCCAGGCCTGGTCAATGCCAAAAAAACCAATTACTTCCCGAGAAAGGATTTCAAGAATTTCCATCATACTATTGAATCAATTAACGATTTCCATGTGCCCCTTAACTTTCCTGAAGGCCTCTGATTAAAGGATGCCGATTACCTAAAGATATTTAAAGTTATGATAATATTTTTCTGCCAATATTCCCCTGGTCTGCGACTCATTAGCTGCCATCTTCAGAAGCCACCGGATTCACGAATAAATAAGGTTTGTGAATCCCGAAGTGATGATATTATTATAGAAGAAAACATGATTATTTGATTAAACTCCGAAGGAGTGACATTATATCCCGTGACCTCTTGCGCAAGGCCACCATCTTTCAGAAGCCGCAGATGCACGAAATAAACACTCAATTACCAACAAAACAGGAAATGAATCACTTTCCGCATAAATGATTATTTTAGTTCCTATCTGGGCTGTAATCCCCCTGCTTATACACCAGATTCCCCAAAAATGGCGATCGGATTTTGATCAAATTTTTCAGTTATTTCATAAACATGACACCATGAAGCATCACTACCTAATCAATGTGCTCATTGCAATACTCCTGCTCGTTAGCAGTTGCCAGAAAAAGCAGGCCGAACAAGCTGATTTGGTTTTACTCAATACCAAAATATATACCGCTGACCCTTCCGGGACTGTCACTGAGGCTATAGCCGTAAAAGGTGGTAAGATCATCCAGGTCGGACCAAATCATGAGATCGGTAAACTAGTCGGGGACGGCACACAGGTGATTGACCTGTCCGGAACGTTTGTATATCCCGGGTTTATAGAGGGTCATGCACATATGATGGGTATCGGAAGCAACCTGATCAATGTGGATTTGATGGATGCACAAAGCTATGATGACGTCATCACCAGGGTAAAAGCTCGGGCTATGAATACACCAAAGGGGGAATGGATCCTGGGTCGGGGATGGCACCAGGACAAATGGATCAACCAACCAGAGGTGATGCTCAAAGGATTCCCGACACATGAAGCCCTGAGTGAGGCCGTTCCCGATCATCCGGTGTGGTTGAGTCATGCCAGCGGACATGCAGGACTGGCCAATGCCAAGGCGATGGAATTGGCTGGTGTTAATGCTCAAACAATGGATCCTGTAGGTGGTGAGGTCTTCAAAGACCTTTCGGGACGCCCGACCGGGCTGATGAATGAGACTGCTAGTGGGCTCATCTATAAACATATCCCGGAAGAGACTGCTGCCATGAAATCAAGGAAATTGTCGCTGGCCATTGAAGAGGCACTGAAAAACGGCATCACTTCCTTTCATGATGCAGGTTGTGGCCAGGTCGACATCGATCTGTATGAATCTTCTGCCAAAGAAGGTCAGCTTAAGGTACGTGTTCATGTGATGCTGGATGGTAGTGATTCTGCCTTGCTCAGCCAACGATACCAGATTGGTCCCCAGCAAAACCTTTATGATGATCATCTGAATGTAAGTGCGATCAAGCTTTATGCCGATGGAGCACTGGGCTCGAGGGGTGCCTGGTTGCTGGCTCCCTACAGCGATGCCCCTGATGTCCATGGTCACAATACCACGCCGATGGATGAAATTGAAACGGTGGTTCAGGCTGGCATACTCCATGGATTCCAGGTGTGTACGCATGCTATCGGTGACCGGGCCAACAGGGAAGTCCTGGATATTTATGAGCGTGCATTCAAAAAATACCCGGAACTGAAAACTGACAGGCGATACCGAATCGAGCACGCCCAGCACATAGATCCGGAGGACATCCCGCGCTTTGCCTCGCTAGGTGTGATCCCGGCCATTCAGGCCATCCACATGTCATCCGACCGTCCATGGGCTATCGACAGACTTGGTAAGGAGCGCATCGAAGCCGGCGCATACCTGTGGCGATCTCTGATTGACTCAGGGTCAAAAATTGTCAATGGGACCGATGCACCTGTAGAACCCATCAATCCGATAGCTAATTTCTACGCTTCGGTGACAAGGAAGACACTGAATGGTACGCCAGAAGGAGGTTATGAATCCGCACAAAAAATGACCCGGACCGAAGCTCTGCTTTCCTTTACCCAGTGGGCAGCGTACGGAGCGTTTATGGAAGATAAAATCGGATCGATAGAGGTAGGCAAGCTGGCAGACTTCACCATCCTGGATCAGGACATCATGACGATCCCCGAAGACGATATCCTCCAAACCCAGGTAATCATGACTATCATTGATGGCAAGGTGGTATATGAAAAGTGATGGTGTGGCTTTACCGCTTACTGGATTAGTGCCAGTTATTGTCTCTTGAAAGGGACGATACTAAAGCCTACATCATCCTCTTCGAGAGCCGATGAATGGAGGGAAAGAATTACAATAATTAACAAAAGAACTCAATGAGCATATATATTATTATATGCTAAGAAATCCTAAAAATAACCTAAGCGTAGCTACAATCTACACTTAGATATTGGGGTTCATATATACCAGTCTAAACAATTATTTTTCTTAGATTGATTGGTGATATAGATAAATATCAACCACATGATTGATCCTCACTTGTCTTATCTGCAAGTTAAAAGTCACTGCCAACAGAAATGAACAAAGAAGAGATAGCTGAAAGAATAATTAAACTGAAGAATGCGGATTTGGAGTTGCGAAATAAACTTATTCAAAACCGACAACTTGGCGAGGGGTATAACGAAGAAATGGCCAGTTTGCACAGCAGAAACGCAAAAATATTAGACGAAATAATTGACACAATTGGCTATCCCACATCCGACAAAGTAGGAAAAGAAGCTAGTGAAGCAGCATGGTTGATAATTCAACACGCTATCGGGCAACCTGCCTTTATGAAAAAATCAGCAAAACTATTGGCAGTAGCTGTTAACGAAAACAAAGCGGACCCAATAGGATTAGCATATTTGACTGACCGTATTGCGGTTTTGGAAGGAAGACCACAGCTTCACGGGACTCAATTTGATTGGGACCAAAATGGTGAAATGAAACCTAATCAATATGATGATATCGCAAAGGTCAATCTAAGGAGAAAAGCTCTTGGTCTTAACACACTCGAAGAACAAACAGAGATCATGCAAAAAAGGGTGAAAAATGAGAATCAACAACCACCCTTAGATTTGGAGGAAAGGAAAAGGAAATATAATAATTGGAGAGAATCTGTGGGGTGGATTAATAAAACCAGTGCATAATCTCACCTAAGGAAAGGTTATAGCTATGCTTTCACATAAAGACTATCTCCAATAGTCTCTACTCCGTTGCCTGTGGCTCACCATTGCCGTCAACTTAGCAATTCACCCAAGATAATTAACGGGAGCCCCGTAGGGGTGACCTGTCTATAGATTTTAAATTATCCGTTAACCATAGCCCCGTAGGGGCGGCCTAAAAGCCAACGTACAGGACGCTCCTACGGAGCTTATCTCAATTCGATGATAATTCTACAGACAGGTCGTCCCTAATGGGACTTCCGACCATCAACAAATTATTAGATTGACAATAGCCAATCAGAGTCTTCGAAGGGACTCTGATCCTTGTGACGCACAGGCCATCGACCGTGGTAGATGCCCTCACCTACCACCAGAATATGGTTTCAACCATGGAGTTAGCAAGTCTTCAACCACCAGGTTAATGACTCCAACAATTGCATTATTCCAATACTGTCAAAAACCTGCCTTCATTTTAGTCAAGGTCCGTGCAGATTTTGATCAAAACCTGCGCGGGTTTCAACCAAAGTCTGCGCAGACTTTAAGTAAAACCTGCGCAGACTTTTTACACGATTACAAAATATCCATTTAATGGCTCTGAAGGCTGTTTTTATTCCTCGAAACCACAAACACATTCCTGAGAACATCAATTGTATTATTCTAATACACCACCAGCTGCATTAAATCCAGTTCCATTGCATATTTCCACGACCATTTGAAAAAGATCGCATAGATTTAATCCAAAGTGTATCATCATTCGTTTCTGTCTTAAATGAAGAAAAAAGTATCCTTAGTATTGTCTGGTGGTGGAGCCCGGGGGATTGCACATATTGGGGTGATTGAGGAGCTGCAGAAGCAGGGATTTGAAATCACTGCTGTAGCAGGCACATCGATGGGAGCCTTGATTGGAGGCGTATTTGCGCTCGGCAAAATGAAAGAATTTAAGGAGTGGCTCTATACCCTCGACAGGTTAAAAACTTTTAATCTCGTAGACTTCACCCTCACCACCCAGGGCATTGTGAAGGGAGAACGGGTCCTGCAGAAAATGAAAGACTTCATCCCTGACGCCAACATCGAGGATTTACCCATTTACTACCGGGCCATAGCAGCGGACATCAAAAACAGTGAAGAGGTGGTCTTTTCAAAAGGCAGCGTGTACCAGGCCATCAGGGCTTCTATGGCCATACCCACCGTATTCACACCAGTGAAAATGGACAACAGGGTCCTGATTGATGGGGGTGTGCTCAACAACCTGCCGATCAACCACGCCAAAAGAACTCCCGATGATATCATCGTCGCGGTAAACGTCAATGCCAATAAACCGGTTGTAAGACCCGTCTCGGCTGATGAGGAGAAATCGAACCAAAAGATCTACCTCAAAAAGATGAATGAGTTTTATAAGCATCTTCAGAAGATCAATCCACTATCGAAGCAGGAATCAGACACAGACACAAGTGACATGGGTTATTTTGACCTGATCAACAAAACCATCAACCTGATGACCAACCAGATGGCCCAAATTTTAATGAATCACTATCCGATTGACATGCAAATCAACATTTCCAGTGATTCCTGTGGCACATTCGACTTCTACAGAGCCAAGGAGCAAGTGGAAATTGGTCAGTATGAAGCCAATGAGAGCATCACGGAGTACATTGAAAAGATGGAAGGCGAATCATCTTCTTAATGCCGCACTAAACTCACCAGGTCAAAACCTCACCATGAATGTTCTGATCTGGTCGTGCCCGATCCTGAAACTAAACTGATCCTCCTCCACCTTCACCTCACTGCGTGGTTCGATTTCCTCTTCAATGTGGTTAGTTTCAACAATCTCAGCTATTTTGTAGGGAAACCTGACGGTGACATCTTCATCACGTCCCTCCGTTTCTACAATTCTGAGCACGAGCGGATATGGGTTATAAGCATCCTGGACCGTTTTCACACTTGAAATGATCACATGATCGCTATCGATGCCAAAAAAGGATTTCTCTAAAGGAAATGACTCGTCCGTGAATCGCCATCCTGAGATCTCTCCGGGGTGATTATTTTCCTGTTTTGTTAAAAGAGGTTGATTAAACTGCCAGGCTTTTTGTGGGATATCAGCATCTCCCCAATCTCCCTTATGGGCGATCAAAGCATATTTGAATGAATGAACTCCCTCATCCATCCGGGGATCCATGTCCCGAGCACCACGTACCACAGACATGGTCATTTGGCCACCATTCATATGAAAACCGTATTTCCCATTATTCAACAGGGCGACTCCCGCTTTGTTATCTGAATAATCGATCCATTTCTGGGTCGGGAAATCGAGCTCAGCATCTTTTCTTTCAACATAGCCGTATTGCTGATCATAAAAGGCCTTCCCCTTTTCTACACTGGTTGGAAAAACCACCTGCAGCAACTTATTATGACTGTGCCAGTCCACTTCCATCTCAAAATCAATTTGATCGGAATTAACATGGAAGGTCATGATACGGATGATCTTTGTTGTTTGAAATCTGTCCTCCCATTTCACTGAAATACTTAATGGCGTCTGTGAAATAATTTCGGGGGACTTTAAAGTTTCGAATTGAAATGTCTTTCCGGTGAATTTGGTACTCCAGCTACTTCCATTGTCTTCAAGTAGCTGCAGGCTGTTTCCGGTACCTTTCAATATTTCTTTCCCGAGCTGCTTGCTATAAATACTGGTTAATCCACTCTCGTCCCATTTGATCACATAGTAGCTGTTCTCAATCATTTCCCCCGCTGACTTGAGATCTGATACCGCTTCCCCGGTTTTTCCTTCAACAACTTCATACACCCTGTATCCCAGGGAAGGAACATCCCGGGCATCGAGCTGAATATGGCTGGTTAGTCCATCTTCAGACTGATAAAGAAGAGCATAAGGGATCGAACTTCCGGATGGATCTTTGATGCTAAACTCTCCGGGTCTTTTTAGAAATTTGATTTCAGCATCTACGAACTGGGTCACTGGCCAGGAATGTGGGTTGTAAACCACCAGCGGGATGCCCTGCATGTCAATGTTGATCCTCGCGCCGATATTCTCCAGTCCGGCATTGAGCTGTTCGGAAGTAATTTGCTCCAGGCGTTCATAATCCCGATACACATCATTGGCCCCAAGCCCGGTAAACGTGCCAGCCATAATATCATGAAACTGATTAAAAAGCAGGATCTTCCATGCTTCTGCAAAGTCTTCTCGCGGATAGAATGGTTTGCCTTTGTGAAGCGTACCAATCACCGAAAATTTCTCCGCCGTCAACAATCGGTTCTCGTAATAGCGGTTCAGCTTCTTTATTCTTGCATGCGAAGTGTAGCAGCCCAACCACTGCTGTCCATTAGGCTGGATCCCAAATTCCTCTTTCTGGACTGGCCATTTATTTTCCGCTCCTTCCAGTTCATCAAAGAATTGGTAAGGGTTTACAAATTCAAAACTCATATTGTGGTTTTCAGACAGGTCTTTCAGTGCCTGCAGGTCACCCTCATCCGGTCCCCCACCATGGTCGCCTTTTCCAACAGAAACCATAGGTGAATCATACCCGGATATCTCCGTCCATTCTTTGATATATTCGGGCATTTTACCAAAGGTAGGATTGTAATGATCAGGGATTTTATAGCCCAGAAGCCGGGTGCCGTCATTCGACTCCCACCAGAAGATCTTCTTTCCTTCAGGTGCAGCCCGGCTAAAAACATAGTATTTAATCCCACATCCGGCATAGATTTTCGGGATTGAGGACGTGTGTCCGGTAAACATATCAGGAGACCAGGCAATCGGAATGCTTTCAATGCCCAGGTTTCTGGAGTAGTAATCTTTGGAAATCAAAAATTGACGAATTAGGCTTTCTCCCGACGGCATCGACTCATCCGTTTCCACCCATTGGCCACCTACGACACTCCATCTCTTACTGGCAATGCTTTGCTTTATCCGTTCGAACACTTCCGGGGAATGCTGCTGGATGGTGGAATAATACAGCAAAGAACTTTGTGTGAACTTCAGGTCAGGATATTTGTCCATCATGTTGAGGACATTGAAAAACGTGTTGTATACCTCCCGATTTTCTATTTCATTCCATCGCCACCTGTACACAGGGTCCATATGTGCATGTCCGGCGACTTTTACATGCTGGGGACTGGTTTGTGGGGAGGACTGCCCAAATCCTTGAAAACAGAATAGAATCAGCGTCCATAGAAATAATGATTGTTTCATTTTATGAGTTAAAGTTCGTATCAGCTCCATCCACCTAAATGCATTTCACCAATCGAACCAGTTAGGTTGTTACTTTTTCCTAAAAGTAAACAGATCAGGAACATCTAGCTACATGAGGTGGTAAGTAAGCACCAGTGATTGTTTGATGTCAGAAAATATATGTGATATTGTAGTTTGCTATCATAGCACACACCCTAACCTAAGTGTAGGTTGTAGCTACGCTTTCATATCAAAGCTTCTCTAATAGCCCCTTACACTCTGCATAATCCATTGCACTGCTATACAAATAATCCTCAGGTTAAATACTACATGGTTTTCTTCCGCCAGGCACTAACCAATACGGTAGAATTCTGTATTTTCATTATTTATTGATTGTATCTGTTACCAAAAAATATGAAACCAGCGACCTTTATATTGTTATTACTGGTCTGTCTTTCATGCAAGGACCCTGTTGAATCAAATTATTCAAAAGAAAATTGGTCATCCTACCTTGGTGACAAAGCCGTCTCTCATTACTCCGAACTCAACCAGATAACGAAAGCAAATGTCCACCAACTCCAGGTAGCCTGGGTTTATGATGGTGGCAAGCTTGGGGAAAATAGCCGATCACAGATCCAATGTAATCCATTGATCATCGATGGGGTGATGTATGGGACTACGGCAGATCTTAAATTGTTTGCTTTAAATGCCGCGACTGGAAAAGAAATTTGGTTGTTTGATCCTAACAAAGACTCTACTATTTCGAGCAAAGTAAATCGGGGTCTGGCCTTGTGGAGTGGAGAAGATCAGCGCATCCTGTTTTATGCTTTAGGTACCTATTTGCTAGCAGTAAATCCCTCAACAGGTGAATTGATCAGATCATTTGGTGAAAATGGATTGGTAAACCTCAAAAAAGGCCTGGGTAGAGATGTTATGGACTTTACCTTCTCGGCAAATTCTCCCGGAATTATTTATAAAAACCTGATAATCATCGGAGGGACCGTTTCGGAAACCATCGGGCATATCCCGGGGCACATACGGGCGTTCGACGTCCATACCGGCGAGATGAAATGGATCTTTCATACCATCCCCTATCCTGGTGAATATGGCTACGATACCTGGCCGGAAGATGCTTACTTGAGAAGTGGAGGAGCAAATGCATGGTCTGGTCTGAGTCTGGATGAGGAGAGGGGGATCGTCTATGCACCAACAGGGTCTCCCTCTTTTGACTTTTATGGAGGTGACAGAATCGGGTCGAACCTCTTTGCCAATTCGATTATTGCGCTTGATGCCAACACAGGAAAACGGATCTGGCATTATCAAACTGTACATCACGATCTGTATGACTATGATCTCCCTGCTCCACCAACCCTGACAACAATTGAAAAGGATGGAGAAAAGATTGACGCACTCGTGCAGACCTCAAAAGTTGGTTATCTGTATGTCTTAGATCGATTGACCGGTGAACCTCTGTATCCGATCATAGAAACTGAAGTACCGATTTCGGATCTTGAGGGTGAGGAATCCTGGCCTACACAACCCACCCCTTCGGTCTACCCTCCTTTCTCCAGAATCAATTTAACTGAAGACGATCTTGCTATCAGATCCAAAGAAGCAACAGACTTTGCCAAAGAACTTTGGGATAAAAACCTTAGAGGCAAAAGATACCTCCCACCATCGGAGCGTAGCACCATCCTTTTCCCGGGAATGCACGGAGGAGGAGAATGGGGCGGTGCAGCGGTTGATCAAAGCACTAAAGTCTTATATGTCAACTCCAATGAAGAAGCTTATCATATAAATATGTCTCGGTATGTCAGCTCAACACCGGGTAAAAACATCTATGGAGCGCTTTGCCAAAATTGTCATGGAGCTGAAAGACAGGGATCCAATATGTATGGCAATATACCTCCCCTGATCAATGTGGCTGACTCAATGAGCAGGAATGACATCGAAAAAGTAATATCAAAAGGAAAGGGCATCATGCCTTCTTTCAGCATGCTGTCTACGGATGACGTTGAAAGTGTAACGAATTTTCTAATGGGGATTGAAAAGAAAGACACAGTAGAAAATAAATATAGCGATTGGCCCTATCCATATGTGTTTGACGGGTATAAAGTGGTTCATGCACCAGACGGATTGCCATTTTTCAAACCTCCATGGGGACAGCTTACAGCCATAGACCTGAACAAGGCAGAAATTGTCTGGCAAATTCCTCTGGGAAATATCGATACCCTAAACATTCCGGGTCATCCGGTTACCGGTACTTTAAACTATGGTGGCCCTGTAGTAACGGCCGGGGGATTGGTTTTCATTGCTGCCACCATGGATGAAAAGATCAGGGCCTTTGACAAGGACACAGGAGAAAAATTATGGGAAGCTACACTTCCCTTTGCTGGTCTGACCACCCCTGCCACCTATGCTGTTGATGGAAAACAATATGTGGTAATTGCCTGTGGTGGCGGTAAAAGTGGATTGAAGTCAGGCAATCAATATGTCGCATTCGCATTGGAGACCGAGTAAAAAGTGATAAGCTTCAAATCATTATTCGGCTTTCAACTTATATAGATTAAAGGCATTGTCATGAAACAATTTCTTTTGCTCCGTCTGAGAATAATCTGAGACGATTTCCTTCAATGCATCCACCCAGTTGAGCAAAGACATCCTTCGAAGGCAAACCGGCCAGTCCGAAGCGAAGATAACCCTGTCTGAAGAAAAGACCTCAAAGCAATGATTCACAATCGGTGATAACCCTGTTACTGCATCAAGTGCATCAGGCAGTTTGTTTACAATACCAGAGATTTTACAGACTATATTATCTCTCCTTCCAATATTTTTCATTTCAGTGATCCATTGATCATGTGCAGGCTTTTGTGGGAAATCCATTTTATCTTCCTGGAAATCAATGGGCGCAGGACCCCCACAATGGTTAAGGATAAATTGGGTATTGGGACATTTGTCAACTAATGATGCACCTGTCTTCAGTCTCTCGGTAGAAACATGAAGATCAAAGCTGAGTCCCAACTCTCCAAGAATTCCAATATTGTTGATTACCTGTGGTAGAAGCATTTCTTCTTCACTTGAAAAGAAATAGCGTATCCCTTTCAAAAATGAATTTTCTGCCAGGGTTTTGATATAAGATTCAAATCCCTGTTCAGTAGGATCAGCACAAATCACTGCCCCCACGGTCGGGTTATTTTCATCTTCACATATATCCAGCGCCCATTTTGCCTCCTCTTTTCGCAATTCTTTGGGTACTGCGACTTCCATGTAAATGGCTTTCTCGATTCCCGTTCCCTTTATGGCCAAACGGTAGTCACTCATCAGGTAGCTTTTATCCAGCGGTGGAGAAACCCAGCTCAATGGGAATTTGGACAAATCCCATAAATGCTGATGCGTATCTATAATAGGTACTGTTTGTTTCTGTAAACAGGAGTGTAAGCCTACAGGAGTGGCCAGGGCAACCGCTGATGCACCCTTCAAAAAGGTTCTTCTATCCATTGATATTTTGTTGATACTTGCTTAGGGTGAAAATCGACAAATATTATAGTAGTTCTATGTAATCCTTATCCGGGAGGTACAGGACCAGAAAAAACAACTGCCCCACAAGTTCCAACTGCATAAAGATTACACTTCTAATTTTCGCTTAATGACATTTATGATCATCGATAAAACTCCTGGCTACGATCCAGATGCCGTGCACCATATATCACCGGATCACTTCCGACCTCAAGTGCACCCAAATCCGGTGCCTTTCCATTGAAACCGTCATTGATGTTTGGAATCACAACTCCGGCATCGACAGCTTTCCCTTTTGGGTTGAGCCTGAAATTTAAATCTACTGCGTGATATACAGGGCTTGGCAGTCCGCCTTCCAGGGCGTGGACCGGTTTCTTCAGATTCTCGAACACGTCATAGTTTACTATTATGCCATGTTTTTCCAGACCGCTTGCTTTACTGAAATCCTTTAACGTTTTAAATCCTACAGATTCTCCTTCAGATGTCAGCCACTTAAATTGATTTTCAGGGCTGTTGGGCCCCTGGTTTGGTCGATACCCATTATAATCAGCTATTGAGTAGGGTGTGGTAAAATGTAAAGATGAAACATTGGTTGGTCCGTCTGTTCCCAGGATCAGATTGTTCCTAAAGTTAGCATTTGGGTACCTGGCACCTGCATTATTTTCCACAATGAAGGTATTGTGATAGGCTGTGAGCCCCGGGACACCGCCATGAATTTTCAGGGCTCCTCCAAGCGGCACATTATAGAGGATGTTCCTGATGTAATACGCAGGTCCACCGAATACAGGCTGGGCACTGATACCATTCTCTGCAGCATTCACACCCCTGTTGCGCATAATGCGAATATTATGGACTCCGCCATCGGCCTCCACAAAGTCATCCACCATGAGGTGAATGTCATTGTTGTAAATATCTATTGAAACCGCTTTCAGATCCTGCCCTTCCTCGGGTGTCCCATAGGTTGAAATACCAATTCCATCATGAAAGTATGCAATGGAATTGTGAGCGATGACATGTCCTGACCCATATACTTTTATGCCATAATAAGAATCCAGTAAGTGTGTTCCGTAAGGATTAAAACCTTTTCTGTTAAAAGCCCATCCAAATAATCTGTGCCGATCGTCACGACCCAGGATGACATTGTCCTGAATCAGGAAGTTCTTTGAACCCGCATACTCTGAGCGAATACCCTCACCCACAAACTCAAATCGACAATTGCGGATCGTTAGATTACTTGCCCCAGCCAGATGCTTCCTGCCTGCTTCGAATACCCTGTCGACGTTTCTGAAGGTGAGGTTCTGGAAAATATGATGATCTGTACCCATCACATTAAACAGGTTGGCAGCCCCTTTTCCATCAAAGATGACCTCCCCATCACCTGCTGCTTCGATGACAATGGGACGTTCTGCAGTCCCCTTTTGGGTAAACCAATATGTACCGTCGAATGGTACATTGTGCCAATCAGGATAGTTGAGAATATCAGCGTTGTAAAGTCCTGCATGTATTTTGATGATATCCCCGGGCTGAACGGGATCTTCGGCAACCACATACCAGTCCCCCTTGGTATTTTCTGAACCACCATAGGCAGAAACCAGGCCCGGGTAATTGGGTTCTTCCTTCTCACCCTCATAATATTCCGGGTACACATGTCTTACCCGGCCCTTACGGTATGCCCTGGGTTCGGCACGTGTCGCGACCTTGACGACCTTTACTGCTTCTCCCTCCACTCCGTCAGGATCTTCAAGTGTAAAGCGTGCTTCATATTCCGTATCTTCTTCCAGATCTAAGATGCTACCGGCAAACATGTGAGGTGTAGTGTAATCGATGCCTGCTCTTTCGATATGCTCTCCTCCTATTCTCAGGAGATTCATCCCTGTTTTCCATGAGTCCGATCCGGCAACCCGATACTCAACTTTTACTGTGGCATTGCGGTTGGCATCTCCACTTGCTATATACCATTCAAAACCCAGGTTTTGAAGTGTAGGAGGTTCCACAATGAATTCTCCTGGTTTTGTGGAATTATCTTGTGTCACAGATGACCCCATAGAGAGGAAAAACAGACATAAAATCATCATTAGGTTTTTCATGATTTGGGTTAGGTTTATTGAAATATAAATACTGAATCAGCTTCGAACTACCTGATGGGTATTGACATAATCCGGGTCGATATGGATGCCCAGACCCGCCCCTGATGTCACTTTAATGGAACCTCCTGAGCTTTCAAATGGCTCTGCTTTACTTTCAATCGGTATGGTTGTGCCATTGGCATCCGGTGTTTCGAACATCTTAAATTCATGGTATTTTTCAGCGGCCGGACAAACAGAAACCATATGCATCAGATAAATGAATCCCAGCCCTCCCCGCGACATGTGCGGAGTAATCTTCAAACCTGCTTCCTCCACCATTCGGGCTACTTTCATGGTGCGGATCATGCCTCCGAAATAAAAAATATCCGGTTGAAGGATCTGGAAAACCTCATTGCCAATCAGGTACCGGAAAGCATGTAACCCAAATTCCTCTTCGCCACCTGCCATTCGAATATCCATAGCTTGTTCTACTTGTTTTTGCTCCTCATACCAGTCCCATGGAATAGGCTCCTCATAAAAATAATAGTTGTATTCTTCAAGGATTTTTCCAATCCGAATGGCTTCTTTCACAGAATAGGAGCCATTGCCATCAATCATCAGGACAAAATCATCTCCAAATTTTTCCCTGCCCATCCGAATGAGTTTTTCCGTTCGTCCCGGAGCATTATCAATATCGGATGCCAGGTTGTCACCACGGCCAGCCCGGAGCTTAACAGCTTTGGCTTCTGTTGCAACGGCATCCTGGTACATCAACTCAAGCGACTCTTCAGGCTCAAGTCTTCGTAGGTCTGCCAAATGATGACCCAGGTAAATAGGAACTTCATTACGTTGTAGTTCGCCGATCAGGAGACCTGCTGGTTTGTTTGCGACATTCCCAAGCATATCGAGAATGGCAAATTCTATTGCTGCTACATGTACGTTCAATGGTATTCCCTGATTTTTTACACTTCGCTCAGTAGCATTATAAATCAAACTATCGAGGTCTCTGGCATCCTTACCTACGAAATGATTCTTTAAGATTTGATTGAACATGGGGTAGGCTGATTTGCTGATAAATGGATGGCCTACCGAGACCCCTACTGCTCCATCTTTGGAGCGTACCTTGCAAAGGGTGTTGTTTCGGTCTCTAAGCAGCTCAAGTGTTTCGATGATCACAGGATCAGGAAACAGTTCACGCTTTAAAACCGGTTGGTCGATAACAGCATCCAGTTTTGAGTAATCTGTCACTGTCTGACCCACCTCTCTTGGATTTTGACCACATGAGGAAAATGGCAACACAGCTGATATACTACCAGCTATTGCAGAGGATCTTAAAAATTTTCGTCGGTTGGGTTTCATTGGTGGGGCAGCATTTAAAGTTAATGTCTAGTTTCCAGGGAGGTCAAAATCTAAAAATACGGAATAAAAGCACTTAATAAAAGGTTGGAGCAAACGGAAACCCTGTTGCTATACAAACTTTACGCGATGGATTCTTATTCCTCCCTACCTTTGGTGGCAATAGACTCTCAAAAAAATATCTATGAAGACCCCTCTGAATTTGTTTCTCCTAATCATTCTTTTCAATATTTCACTCCTCTCAGCCCAACCCGTCAAAATTATTTTTGATACGGACATGGAGTCCGACGTGGACGATGTCGCAGCCCTGGCCATGCTCCATGGCTTAGCTGATCGGAGAGATGCTGAAATCCTGGCCACCATCAGCTCAAGCCTCAATCCCTGGTCAGCCCCCACCATTGATGTGATCAACACCTATTTCGGAAGGCCTGATATCCCCATCGGTAATGTGAAGACCAAGGGGGTTTACAGAAATTCCATCTATGCCAAGCCACTTTCCGAGCAATTTCCCCAGGACATCGGATTGGGCGAAAAAGTCCAGGAAGCTACTAGTTTATATCGCCGGATTTTGAGTGAACAGGAAGATGCCAGTGTGGTCATCGTCACGGTAGGCTACCTCACCAACCTTTCCAAGCTCCTATCCAGCGAACCGGATGAGTTTAGCCCGCTGAACGGAATGGAGCTGGTCAAAAAGAAAGTGAAGCATTATGTGTGTATGGGCGGCCGATATCCGCAGGAACAGGATCCAGGGAAATGGGGCAACTTCAAGCCGGATCCGGAGGCGGTTGTGCATGTCACCAACGAATGGCCAACACTGATCACATTTACCACAGGTGGGTTGTTTTCCAATGCCATCCCAACCGGGAAAATCTTGTTTACCAGCAAAGCCGAAAAAGGAAATCCTGTGTCCACTGCCTACAAAATATTCCTGAAGAGCTGGAACCGTGACTACCACCACAGTGCGGACCTGATTGCCGTATATGTAGCCGTGAAAGGGCATGAGCCCTACTTTACGTTACGAGAAGATGGTTACTTCCATATTTTTGAAGACGGCACTCATATGTGGCGATTCAAGCCCAACCGACCCAATCATAAAATCGTGAGTGATTTCGCAGCGGGCATCGATCCCTTGCAGGTCGCAGCAGATTTTGATGAGTTGCTGATAAAGTGAGAATCAACCACTCAAAATGGCATCGCAGCATGTTAGAAAAGACTTGTGATTAAAACTTCAAATTTTATTAGTGGATTACTTTTCTAAAAGATAAGGTCGACATAAATTTGCAGTCGCTTTCAAAGCAAGCCTCCTTAGCTCAGCTGGTAGAGCAACTGACTTGTAATCAGTAGGTCATTGGTTCGATCCCGATAGGAGGCTCTAACAAACACCCCGTAATTAGCTTTACGGGGCTTTTTTATGCGGTTTTGAGTAGATATCGAAAATATAGGAACGTTTGATTAATAGGTTTAGAGCATTCTGGACAAGAGTTGTGGAAATATCATAGCTGAGTAAATACTATTCATTAACAATCAATCTAATATCCGAAAAAGTTACCTTGCCTTCAGTCTCTGGTAGTAGTCTTACGAATAATACAATAAACCAAGTATCTCTTGAAAGACATTGGATTGTCAATTCCTCTTGATGATCAATAAGTTCACCAGAGGCTGGTTGATCACCTGTTGTTAGGTATAGGGTTTCATATTCAGAATTAGGTGCACCAAATTCTGTTACCTGATCCCTTTCAAATACCCTAAGGGAGATAGCCGCACCATTACCAACCAATCCCTCCGAATTTATTGTTGCTTTAAATGTCACATTTGCACAGTCCTGAAGGTCTGTATATATAGTTGTTAGAAAGTTTCCTGTTTGATCTGATGTGCTGTCAGGTGCTAACTCAATGGAAATGATATCTCCTTCACGTGTTCCAACAAAGTCCTCACCTCTATTTACAAAAAACCAGTAATCTTCTGAGTCATATTGATAGTAGGATGTGTCATTTTCCCAATTGGATTTCCAATCAACGCATTTTTCCTCAATTGACCCATCCAAAAGTTCCGAAATATAGTATGAACGCTTGTCCTTATTATCACCAGAATAAAGAGTCCATGGTTCAGGATACATTATGGACATTGCAGAACCATCACAAAGCAATAGTTCAGTATGGTTTCTATCAAGAAACGCATGCCCAATTTCATGAAATACAAAACTCTCAAGTTCTAAATCAGTATATTTATCTACTCTTTTACAATGACCAGCCGTTGACATTTCAATTCTTCTTTTGCCAGTTCCTTCATAGTCTGAATAGCCACGCCCGCATACTATATGATCAGCCTCTATGATGTCAACATACTCTATTTCAACTTCTGACAAATCAAAATCATATCCTCTTAATGCAGCTTCATCTTCGAAACGATCAAGATATACTCTTAAATCAGGAAGTCCTGCTTCAGGCTCTTCATCATTGCAATTTGATAGAAATAGCATTGAGGATATCAGGATCAGTAAAGGGGCAAGATTTGAAGTTTGATTAATGTGCATAACTATTCTCTTTTGCGACAACTTCATTTTCCCCAAGAATTGTAATAATCTTCGTATTTAGGGCTGTTTCTAATTTAGATATTGTCTCTAATTTCAAATTCTCTCTTTCTTTGAAATCTTACTTACTTGTTGAGGAGTAGTTGGTTATATGGTTTTTCCGGGTGATATGTCATGTTTTGATATTGATATCAGATACACTTACTCTTTTTCATATGTGTAAATACTAGTTAAATTTACACATATTATGAAAATATGTCCTATGAATACCCATATCCATTAAATAACACGGGTAATAAAGTTGCTATGAGATTTTAATGACCAGTCCTGCTGGAATCAGCTTCAAACACGGGTTACACATAATCAATATTTTCTATGTGAATCAGTCTGACAATCCCCCCTATTTTTCATAATTTACGAGATTCATTTTCACCCCGATTCAATGAACAACACCCAAACCTTCATCGATCAGCTCAAAAAAGAAATTTCCGGTGAGGTGCTGCACGACACCGCCTCGCTGGGCATGTATGCTACTGATGCCAGCATCTACCAGATCAGCCCGAAAGTCATCGTCCTGCCCAGGAATAAAGATGATGTGAAAAAAGCGATCGCACTGGCCAATGAATTCAAAGTCACAATCCTGCCTCGTGGAGGTGGCACCAGCCTTGCTGGCCAGACCGTCGGCTCCTCGATGATCCTGGACTTTTCCAAGTATATGAACAACATCCTCGAACTCAATGTAGAAGAGCAATGGGTACGGGTGGAGCCGGGCAAAGTCCGGGATGTGCTGAACCAGGAGCTGGCACAGCATGGACTCCATTTTGCTCCTGACCCGGCCACTTCCAGCAGGGCAAATGTCGGTGGTATGGTGGGCAACAACTCCTCAGGCACCAAAAGTGTGATATTTGGAAAGACAGTAGACCATGTACTTGAAGCAGATATCATCCTGGCAGATGGTACGGAATTGAAGCTGGAAGAACTATCGAAAGAAGCTTACCAGGAAAAGGCCAGCCAGTCCGGAAGAGAGGGGAAAATATATCAGCGCTTCCAGGAGATCATTAGCGAGGAAAAGGAAGAAATAAAGACCCGGTTCCCGAAAGTGATGCGCCGTGTTGGAGGGTATAACCTGGATGAATTTGTCGATACGGATCAATGGAACCTGGCCAAGCTGGTGACAGGCAGTGAGGGCACCCTGGCGGTGACCACAGCACTGAAGTTGAACCTCACTCCCTTACCCAAATACAAGTCGGTCTGCGTGGTACACTACCACAAGTTGCTAGAAGCGATCAGCTCGGTAGAGCTCATGCTGAAATATAACCCCTCTGCTGTGGAGATCCTGGACGACACGGTCATCAGGCTGAGTCGAGAAAACCTCACCACCAAACATCATTGTCATTTCCTCGATGGAGACCCAAAAGCCATCCTGATTGTGGAGTTTTATGGAGACAGTGAAGCTGATGTCATGGAGCGGCCCCGAAAGATGATTGAGGACCTGAAGGATCACTCATTTGGCTATTCTTACCCGCTGTTTCCGGATGGAGAATCTTATGAAGATGTATGGGTGATCCGTAAGAAAGGGCTGGGCCTTATGCTGGGAATCAAAGGAGAAAAGAAGCCCCTCCCATTTATTGAAGATGCGGGTATCCCGGTAGAGCATTTACCCACCTACATCGATGAGGTGCTGAAGGTTTGTGAAAAACACGGCACACAGGTGGCCATGTATGCACATGCCAGCGTTGGTGTGATCCATGTGAGACCTATCCTCGATCTGAGGCAGGCAGAAGATATTGAAAGATTACAAAAGATCACGGAAGAGACCTTCGAGCTGGTGATGAAATATGGTGGTTCGTGGAGTGGTGAGCATGGTGACGGGCTGGTCCGAAGTGCCTACAATGAGCGTTTTTTTGGTCCTAAACTCTATGAATCTTTCAGGGAAGTCAAGGCATTGTTTGACCCGGACAACCTGATGAACCCAGGCAAGATCGTGGAAGCTCAGACCATAGAGAAAAACCTCCGGTATGGAGTGAAGTATCAGGATCAGCAGCTTCAAACTGAATTCCAATATAAGAAAGAGCAGAGCTTCAGAGAGTCTGTGCATATGTGCACCGGGGTGGGTGAATGCCGAAAGGTCCTTGGCGGCACCATGTGTCCCAGCTTCAAAGCTACCCGGGATGAAGAACATTCTACGAGGGGTCGTGCCAACGCATTACGCCTGGCGATGTCTGGTCAGCTTAAGGGGGAAGGCCTGGATGGCAAGCGAATTCATGAAGCGCTTGACCTGTGTCTCTCCTGCAAGGCCTGTAAATCCGAATGTCCGAGCAATGTGGACATGGCCAAGATGAAGAGCGACGTTTTACAAATGTATTACGACAAGAACGGGACTTCTTTGAGAGATAAGCTCATCCGGGACTCTGGCAAAGCAGCCAAAAAGCTTTCAGGAGCCCTGGCCAGTCTGGTCAACCCCATCCAAAAGAGCAAGGCATTTCGAAGCGTGATGGAAATGATGGCTGGGTTTGATCAAAGAAGGTCCTTGCCAGCCTATGCAAAAGAGCCTTTCTATAGATGGTTTGAAAAAAACCAGGATAAAGTGGCTAAGGGCAAGCAAAAGGTCGTGCTCTTTGCAGATACTTACCTCAACTTCCATGAGCCAAACATTGGCATTTCTGCTTTTGAGCTGCTAACCTCCTGTGGCTACGAAGTTCTCCTGGCCAATGTAGGATGCTGCCAGAGACCCAGGATCTCCCATGGGTTCCTGAGAGAGGCTAAAAAAGAAGGATTGAAAACGCTTCAGGGATTGAAACCATATCTGGATGAAGGGTTGACCATTGTCGTTTGTGAGCCGAGCTGTGCTTCCGCTTTGAATGATGACCTGCCAGACCTCATCGAAGATGGACAGCTGGCCAGTCAGGCCAAAGAACAAATCATGATGATCGACATCTTCCTGATGAAAGAAGTCGAAGAAGGTAGGCTGAACAAACAGTTTCACTCCATCGCCGGAGATATCAAGATCCATGGGCATTGTCACCAAAAAGCACTATACGGTACCGCAGCCATGAAAAAGCTTTTGGGTCAAAATGGTCATACCGTCCAGGAAATCCCATCGGGGTGCTGCGGCATGGCCGGCTCTTTTGGTTATGAGAAGGAGCATTACAAGCTTTCTGAGAAAATCGGTGAAGAAATCCTCTTCCCGGCTATCAGGGAGATGAAAGATGAGTCGCTTGTGGCCTGTGGATTCAGCTGTCGTCATCAGATTGAACATTTCACCGATGCTAAGCCCAAACATTGGGTGGAGGTCATTCGGGCGAGGGATTAAGCTTCAAAAGCACAGACCATCTACTGTTAGCCGGGTTGTATGAGAATTGGATAAGGTGCGCACTTGCCCAACGGATCTCATTTGCCCGATAATTACCAAAACTCTGCCTAATTACTTCGAGCGAGACATAAAATCATGCGATTTAACAGGTAAACTAACCTCTTTCGCATGCCAATGACTATCGACCAAACGGGTCAAATCTGCTAAAATTCACTTCACCGAAACTAAAACGCAACTCACCGATAGACTTACAGGTCACGTTTTCATTCATCCTAGGTTTAGGGTATAATCATAAAAGCGATGAGCAAAAACAGGACATAATCTATCAGAGCATTCACCAAATGCTGGATGAATATTTCCATAATCTATAAGCCTATGAAAAGCGTATTATTAATCGATGATGAAAAAATTCTGAGAGAATCGATTGCAGATCTCATCGAAGCAATTGGCCACAAAGTAGATTCCTATCCCTCTATCCATTCAGCAATGATGAATGCAGACCTTGCATTCTTCGATGTGATAATCTGTGATATCGGACTACCTGAAGAAGATGCTTTTTTGTTTGCGAAGACCATTAAGGAAAGCTTCACCCAACACAGTTTCATATTACTCTCTGCATTTTCAGAAGAAGAAACAATCCAAAAAGGAATTAATGCAGGGGCTGACTACTATCTGGTAAAGCCACTTTCAATAGAAAGACTCCAAATAGCTATTAATAATTTAAATCCTCAAGGTTATGCGGAACAGACTACTAATTATTGAGGATGAACAAGCTATCAGAGAAACGCTGATAGATTTCTTCTCAGCGGAATATGCGATTAAAGCTGCATCTAATGGAAACAAGGCGTTGGAAGTGCTCCCAATCTACAGGCCTCATTTAATTATCAGTGACATCATGATGCCTGGCATGGATGGGATAAAATTTCTCAATGCTATTAAGTCAAGCGTTGATTGGAATAATATCCCGGTCATTTTGCTTACCGCCAAGAGCGAGTTGGACGACAGAATTGAGGGACTGGAGAAAGGAGCTGATGCATACATCGCCAAACCCTACGATTTTCAGGAGCTTTCACTGGTAGCAAAGAATCTCCTGGAACTAAAAAACAATATCATCAAAGGTTCTGTTACCCACAAAGTTGATATTGATGAGACCAATGGGAATCTCATATTCGTCAACAGACTAACAGAGTACCTAAACAGTCATCTCAATGACCATCAGGTTTCTCTCCCTAATGTATCACACCATTTTTCTTTATCAGAATCAGGGTTTAAATCAAAGCTTAAGCGTACTACCGGAAAGACATTCCTTGAGTTTGTCCGTGATTTTAGATTGCATAAGTCCCGGGAATATCTAGTGACACAGCAGTATAATGTCTCTGAAGTGGCTCAAATGACTGGTTTTAGATCTGTGGCGCACTTCTCGGACACATTTAAGCGGTATTTCGGGGTTAGTCCATCAAACCTTTTAGTCTAAAGCTTAATGTTTTCGTCTATGGACACTTCACCAACAATTAAACCTAAAACAGATCAAATTCACGTCAAATTATCTACCATGGAACTATTACAAAGCGTATTCGACAGTTCTTCATTAAAGGCTCAGGACATTCCGAAGATTAAAGGAGTTCAACTTGTAGGTACTATCGATATAAACATTCATACTGGTCAGCATATTTGGTCAGATGATCTTTTTCATTTTCTGGGACTCAAACCCGGAGAGATATTTCCTAACAATGAATTATTTCTATCCTATGTGGTAGATGAAGACCAGGCACACCTCCGATCTGCCATTAGAGAATGTTTTGATGGGCTGAAAAGTGAATCCTACGATCTATTTAAAGTACTGAACGGGGCCGGACATATCACTAGTGTGGCGGGGCTTGTGGAGCACACTAAAGAACCTGACATCTACCACGTCAGGCTGTTTGATGTTTCTATGTTTGTAGGTACCAATCGGCGGAAAGATAATTTTAGTGATCACCTTTCTTCGAAATGGTTGAACAGGGTCTTTGAAAATAAAGTGACCGGAATCTTTATCCTCAACAGAAAAGGACAATTCCTAAGAACAAACAGTACCTATCAGCAATGGACAGGTTATTCCGGAGATGAATTAAAAAAGCTGAATGTACTGGACGTCATACCAAGTGAAGAATGGGCATCCTGCAAAAGCCAAATGAAGCAATTGATTTCTGGGGAAGAAGAGTCATTCTCTTTTGAAAAACAGTTACTAACAAAGTCAGGTGAACTAAAATGGGTAGAAGTGAATGGTTCGGTAATTGACGAGGAATCGTTTTATGTATTAGGGTATCTGACTGATATCCATGACAAAAAAATCACAAGAGAGAAATTCCAATCCAGTGAAGATCAACTCTACGAAGCACAAAAAATTGCTAAAATCGGATCCTGGGAAGTTGATCTCAAAACACATAATCTCACCTGGTCAAGGGGGATGTTTGACCTGATGGAAGTTTCTTATGACTTTGTTCCGGATGTAGAATCTGTTCAGCAGTTTATCCATCCTGATGACCTGGAACTATTTAAAAACTTCATGTTTACAAAGATGGAATTGAAAGACCTTGAAGCACGGCATGTAACCAAAAGTGGTGTGAAACATGTTTTAATCAATTCCAAACTGGAACTGGATGACAATGGGGATCCCAAAAGATATTATGGTACTACGCAGGATGTATCGGCCATGGTCATCGAATCCAAAAGATTACAATTGGTACAGGAAACAGCCAAACTGGGCTGGTGGGAATCCGACCTAATCACAGGTGAAAGCAAATGGTCTGACTCAATATATGAACTATTCGGACTGGATAAGGAAAGCACTAAACCATCTTTTGAATCATTTCTGGAGACCACCCATATAGATGACAGACAGAAAATTATAGATGCTGCTAAAGATCCAGATTTCCTTAACAATGGATGGCATAATTATGAAAGTCGGCATAGAGGTCCGGATGGAACATACCGCTATTTTGCTACGAGTGGCCGCTATATCTGCGATGGAGATCGGCCTGTAAAGATGATTGGTACCCTGATGGATATCAGTGATATCAAAGAAATGCAAACAAGGGTGGAGGAAGCCCAGAACATTGCTAACATTGGCTGGTGGGAAGTGAACCTGCTAAGTGGTGAATCCATGTGCTCTGATACAGCGCACCATATCCTTGAACTGGAAACAGGAGATAATACAAAGCTTTTTTCCAGGTTTGCACAGAGGGTACATCCTGATGATCGGGAATGGCTTCAAAATATTTTGAAACATCAGCGTGATGGCTGGGTCAACAAGGAGCTTCGATACATGAGTCAGTCTGGTGGTTACAAGTATCTTACCACAAGTGGAAGAGTATATTTTGACGGTGACACAGCCATCAAGCTTGTGGGCACGCTGATGGATGTCACAGCCCTTAAAGAGACACAGATTAAGCTGGAACAGGCCCAAAAACTAGCTAAAGTCGGCTGGTGGGAATTTGATTTATCTGGCGAACTAAACAACTGGTATTCACCTGAGCATATGGAAATCATGGGTATCAAAAACTTTGATGAAATAAGTACCTATGAAGACTTCTACAATTTTATTCATCCCGATGACCTGGATCGGGTGAAACAGGAACAGGCTATAGGCTTTGAAAAAGGAGGCTGGTCCAATATGGTTCACCGGATCATAACAAAATCAGGGGAAGTAAAACACATAACCTGTGATGCAACGATTGAATTTGTGGACGGTAAACCTTTTAGGCTTTTTGGAACTGTATACGACATCACAGAGCTAAAGGAAATAGAAGGGAAGCTTAGCGGGAACCTGGTGAATATGGAGGCGATGGTCAAATCAATGGACAATGTCGTGCTGATAGCAGATGAAAACCTGGTTTATAAGGAGGTATTTAGCAAGACACCTGTCTCCGTGGGTGACAAGCCCCTCACCGGCATGAGCGTATCAGATAAATTGGATGATCCAGGCATGCAACAATTGCTTTCAGATAATGGCTTGAGCAAAGAATCCATTTTGAAGAAGTATAAGGATGCGTTAAATGGTAAAAAAGTAGAGCCATATTTGATAAAACAGCACGTCAATGGCATGGATGTTTGGTTGGAAACAAAGCTTCATGCATTTGAAGTAGAGGATGGCTCCAAATGGCTGGCTATTACACTTATCGATATTACAGCCAAGAAAAAGGCTGAGGAAGAACTGATCAAAAGCGTACAAAAAGAAAAAGAACTTTCCGAGTTACGTTCGGAATTTGTGTCCATGGCTTCGCACCAGTTCCGAACTCCACTCACAGTCATCAAAGCCAATATGCAACTCCTTGAACTTTCCGGTGTACAGAGTCCGGTAATTGATAAAGTATCACACCGATTAAATGCTGAGGTCGACAGGTTAGTAAACCTGATGGAAGATATCATGGGTATGGGAAAAGTACAATCCAATAATATAGTACCAAAACTCAAGCCAACAGATATTACTGCTATCGTCAATAAAATTAAAACGGAAGTGGAGCGACAGCAAAAAGATGGTAGAATGCTGGCCATTCAAGTAGATGGTGAAGCACAGACATTACTCCTTGATGAACAATTTATTGAGCATGCATTGCACAATCTGATTGACAATGCATTTAAATATTCACCAAATGCTCCAAATCCGGAAGTCAGGATTCAGTTCTCTCCGGAAAAAATAGATATCAGGGTAAAAGATTTTGGAATTGGAATTCCCAAAAAAGATCAGGACAATTTATTTAACTCCTTTCAACGCGGAAGTAATTCACAGCATATTCAGGGTACCGGCCTTGGACTCGCTGTAGCTAAAGAGTTTGTCCAGCTCAACAATGGGACTATCTATCTAAACAGGGAATCAAACGAAGGAACCGAGTTCTGCATTGAACTACCCGTTAAAACCAAAAAGTCATGAAAAAAAATATCCTTGTAATTGATGATGAAGTGAATATTGCACAAACCCTAGCCGACCTGTTGGAACTGAAAGGATACAGTGTGCAAGTTGCGAATAATGGCTTAGCAGGCTTCACACGGGCTGTCAGGGAAACTCCCGATTTGATCTTATGTGATGTGATGATGCCCAAAATGGACGGATATGAGGTATTAGAAGCGATCAGGGAGCATCAAAAACTCAAGCAGGTCCCCTTCATATTTCTTACAGCCAAGGGTAGTAATGAAGATTTCAGATCCGGGATGGACCTGGGTGCTGATGACTATATGCTCAAACCTATCGACGCCAGACATCTGTATGATGTCATCGAAAACCGACTGGGAAGGTATGAGCATCTGCTCGAGGTGGGGCATATTGAAGAAAATGAAAGAATTTCCGCCGAACTTCATGACACCTTGCAGCAGACCCTTCTAGGCCTAAAGATGAAACTGACTCACATCCTGGAAAACACACCAGATCAACAATTGCAGAGTAAAGTGCAAGACAGTCTGGAAACTGCCAACATGGCTTTATCACAACTGAGGATGATCATTGAAGACGCTGATATCATGTATCAGGACACAAACTTCATCACGGCCATAAGCAATGTTGTCACCAAGGTTAATAGCTATGTTCCCTTTGAAATCATACTGAATGTCAGTTTTGATAGGGAAGTTGAAAAGGATTTATCACAGGTCCTTCTCAGGACCATTTTTGAAATTCTAAACAATACGATTAAGCATTCTGAAGCCAAAAAACTAGAAATCAACTTTGCTTCTGATGATAAAGGAATAAAACTGACCGCATCTGATGACGGCCGTGGGTTTGATCCGAATGTTTCAACTAATGGGCATGGATTATACAGTATCAGAAAAAGAATTGAGCAAGTTGGCGGAGAAGTAGAAATACAAAGCTCAATAGGCAAGGGAACCACCGTGACAATCACCCTCAATCATACAACGTTATGAATCGGATACTAGTCATTGAGGACGACCAAAATATCAGAGAAACACTGAGTGACCTACTTCTCATGATGGGTTACGATGTAGTGCAGGCCTCCAATGGAAAGGAAGGTCTGATGAAAGCAAGAAAGGAATCGATAGGCTTCATATTGTGTGATGTGAACATGCCAGAGATGAATGGGTACGAAGTGTTGGCAGCACTGAAAAAGACAGACATGCTGAGCTTTGTACCATTTATCTTCTTGACTGCTAAAACCGGAATGGAAGAACTAAGAACCGGAATGGATCTCGGAGCAGATGACTATCTCACAAAGCCATTTACCCATGAAAGCCTGGAGAAAGCTTTGAATTCCGCGCAACGCAAGAAACACACGTTGGCGAACCAGTTTAATAGTTTGCAAAACCAGCTGGAAGAAGAACGATCAAAGCTGGAAGAAATAAAAAGGATCAACTCGCATGGCGTGAAAGGGGAGCTCTCAAAAATTCAAGGCATGATCCCTTTTATAAAAACAGGGAAATTTCCTCTTTCTCAAGGGTTAGATATACTGGAACTTTCAGGTAAAGAGATTGACAAATCAATAAACAAAATAAATGCAACTGTAGAAGACGTGAAATCGACAAGCCAAAACGCAATGAAAGCCGACCAGGTAATTAACTCTATCTGGTTAATCGATGACGATCAAACTCAGAACTGGATTGCTAAAACAATGCTTCATGATGTGAATCCAAATTGGGACATCCAGAGTTTTACCAGTCCCATAGAAGCCCAGGAACTGGTAAAAAATGAAAAACCAGACCTTATCCTTCTCGACATCAATATGCCGCTAATGAGTGGATTGGAATTTTTGGAAATCTTAAGCAAAACCGATCTCAAGACTAAGATAATCATGCTAAGTTCATCCTTTTTATCAAGTGAGATTGAAAAATCACTTAGTTATCCCCATGTGATAAATTATTGGACCAAACCATTAACAGAAAAAAACATATCAGAACTTTTAAATTTCGGAGCATCAAATTGTTAAATCACATAACCATTCACCGAAACTTAATGGTTCTTCACCGTAGGTCAAACGCAAATTCTTTATATTATGAGTGATTTTATTTCTTATTCAGTGAGTTTTGCAAATGAAAACAACCTTAATAGTCAGCATATGAAAGTTTCTCATCCACTGTCAATATTGCTTATAGAGGATGACACCATCGAACGGATGAAGTTTAATCGTACAGTAACTGCACACCCTCTTGGAAACCATGTAAAAGTACAGGAAGCTGTAAACGGTGAAGAAGCTTTAAAAATTCTTAAGGAGGAGAATTTTATACCCAACATCATCATTCTGGACTTAAACATGCCACGTATCAATGGACTTGAGTTCCTCAAGATTTTAAAGAATGATGAAATCTTAAAATTCATCCCATCTATTGTATTGACCACTTCTTCAAATCAGCGGGATAAGTTCGAAAGCTACAAAATAGGTATTGCCGGATACGTCATAAAGCCATTGAAATACGAAGATTATGAAGACAGGGTGTCAAAGCTCATCTCTTACTGGAGCATCAATGAGCTTGTAGAAAACTAAAACAGAGACCAATCTGGTATCGCTGCCTCAAACTAACCCAACCTATTCATTGTATGGTTTGCCATCATTGGTAAAAGTTAATAGATTCACAGGGAAGGCTGTTATATCAGCTTTTGCAGAAGGTCCAATCATTAGTAAATGAAAAAGCCAAAAATCCCTGATAATGAAGATTCCAGGCTAAAAGAGCTTGAATCGTATTCTATACTTGATACCCTTTCTGAGGAGGATTATGATGAAATTACTTCTTTGGCATCAGAGATTTGCGGGACTCCGATTTCATTAATTAGCCTGATAGATGAGAATCGTCAATGGTTTAAATCCCATCATGGCCTTAATAGTTGTGAAACCCCCAGAGATTATTCGTTTTGTGCACATGCCATCAATGCTCCTGATGATGTTTTTATTATAGAAGATTCCACCAAAGATCCAAGATTTGTGGATAACCCTTTAGTGACAGGCGAACCCTATGTGATATTCTATGCGGGTGTCCCACTGGTAACCAAAAATGGCTTTCCATTGGGTACGCTATGTGTAATTGATAATAAACCAAATGTCATCTCAGATGGTCAGGTTAAGTCTCTTCGGGTGCTTGCCAAACAAGTGATCAAACTCCTGGAGCTTCGCAAGAATGAGCAATTATTAGAAGATGCGCTCAAAAATCTTCAGGAGCAGAATAATGAGTTGAATGACTATGCGCACATAATTTCACACGACTTGAAATCACCAATACGAAACATCGAGGCGTTGATAGCCTGGTTGCGGGAGGATTATCATGAAGTATTGGAAAGCAAGGGAAGGGAAACAGTAGATTTGATCAGGACCAATTTGGAAAAAATGGATGACCTGATAGAAGGAGTACTAAAATACTCTACAATTGACAAGAGAAGTCAGGCACATCAAAAAGTCGATCTGTCTTTGCTCATTCCGGAAATCATCCAAATGATGAATGTTCCGGAAAACTGCACCATCAATGTTCAAAAAGACATGCCCGAAATTGTGGGAGACAGATTTCAACTACATCAAATTTTCCAAAACCTGATTGAAAACAGTATCAAATACAATGACAAACCTGAATGTTCCATTACCATTGGTTGGATACCTCAAAAAGATGGACATGAATTGTATGTAAAAGACAATGGACCAGGTATAGAACCCCAGTTCCATGATAAGATCTTTCAAATGTTTCAAAGGCTTGATCATCAGATTGATTCCACCGGAATTGGACTTTCCCTGGTCAAAAAGATCATTACCCGCTATGGTGGCAAAATCTGGGTTGAATCTTCTCCGGGCGACGGCACAACGTTCCATTTTACCTTCTCATGACGGAGCCTAACTATTCAACGATCCGTAAGATGTCTCAGGGTGACAGGGAATTTGAAATGAAAATATTGAGCGTTGCCAGTCAGGAGCTCACAGAAGAAGTAAGGGAATTTAGCAGGGCCATGAAGGAGACTGACTATGCACAAGCAGCACAGTTGGTTCATAAGATCAAGCACAAAGTAAGCTTGTTGGGAATGGAAAAAAGTTATGAGATCACACAGGAATTTGAAGAACAACTCAAAATGAGCAGGAAAGCATTACTTCCAGATTTTGAGGATATATTAAAAAAAATGTTTACTTTTTTAAACGAATCAGTGCCATAAGCCATGACCTGTATCATAATTGATGATGAGGGGACTTCCAGAGTCATACTTAACCAATTCTGCAAGGATTCATCCAACTTAGAACTGGTGGATGAATTTCCTAACGCAATGGAAGCCATTAAATTCCTAAATAGAAATGAAATTGATCTTATTTTCCTGGACATCCACATGCCAGACTTCTCAGGGTTTGATTTTATCCAAACCATTAAAAACCCACCAAAAATCATCTTAACTACTTCTGATCAAGGGCTGGCATTAGACGCCTTTGAATATGACTGCATTGTAGATTACCTTGTTAAGCCGATTCTTCCGGAACGTTTTCAAAAGGCTGTCAATAAAGCATCAAATTTCGTTGTACAACCACAACAAGTACCGGAAGTCACTAAAAATCAGGAACCAGAAACTACACCGGCTGCTCCCTCAGGTAAAGAATTCTATGTCAATATCGACCGTACACTCATCAAGATAAAAACACCCACGGTGAAGTTAATTGAAGCAAGAGGTGATTATATTTTTATAAAGACCTCTGAAAAGGACTACAAAGTACACTCTACCCTAAAAAAAATAGTAGAAAAGCTTCCTGAAGAATCCTTCTTGCAAGTGCATCGCTCTTATGTCATCAACCTCTCTCAGATCATCGACATTCAGGACAATAGCATTTTGATAGATGAGGATGTGATACCCATTAGTCGATCTAAGCGACCAGAATTAATCAGGAGACTTGATTTACTTTAATATTTAAATTATCATACCTACACCCTTAGGGCGATTCTTTTCTTTTTCCAGCCCGAATAGGGAGTTATAATCCTCCTAATCATTGCACAATAGAAAACACTTGCACAACCAACCAAAGAATTATGCTTCATCATCCATGTTAAAAAAGCTATCCTTCCCCTCGTTATTATTCCTGGTTACTTTGTATTTAACTACTGTTGAATGCAAAGGACAGCTCAAACGTGCTACTGAACCATGGGATGAAATATCCACCTTTTTTTCTCCTCCTGAGGCGTATGTTGGAAGCTATGGAAAGTATAGATCGCCCCTCATATTTTTGAAGGGTGATTCGGTTAAAACGAAAGAGGATTGGAAAAGGAGAAGGGAAGAGATTTTTGATTTCTGGCATCAGCAAATGGGTGAATGGCCTGAGTTGTTGAAAGATCAGGAGCTTGAAATTATTGATATGTTACGCAGGGAAAATTTTTTCCAGTATCGCGTTCGGTTTCGCTGGACACCTAATGAGCATACAGAAGGTTATTTACTGATTCCGGATGGTGAAAAACCTAAGCCCGCAGTTATTACCGTATATTATGAACCTGAGACGGCTATAGGAGAAGGGGTTGCCCTTCGTGATTTTGCATATCAACTAGCTAAGCGAGGGTTTGTCACGCTGTCGCTTGGCACAAAAGCGGCCACTGAAGCCAAAAAATATTCAATTTATTATCCGGATGTTGATCATGCGGAGGTACAACCTCTATCTATGTTGGCGTATGCGTCAGCCAATGCCTGGCAGGTATTGGCAAAAGTTGATAGCGTTGATCCTACCAGGATTGGCATTATGGGTCATTCCTTTGGGGGTAAATGGGCCATGTTTGCTTCTTGCCTGTATGAGAAGTTTGCCTGTGCAGTTTGGTCCGACCCGGGTATTGTCTTTGATGAATCCAGGGGAGATATAAACTACTGGGAGCCCTGGTATCTGGGATATCACCCTCCTCCCTGGAGGAAGCGAGGGCTTATTACCGACGAGAATCCTGCAATGGGATTATATCCAAAGTTAATAGAAAAGGGTGTTGACCTTACCGACCTTCATGCTTTGATGGCGCCTCGTCCCTTTCTGATATCCGGAGGGTCTGAAGATCCTCCCGAAAGATGGGTCGCACTTAATCATACCATTGCAATCAACCAGGTATTGGGTTATCAAAACCGTGTGGCCATGACCAACCGACCAACTCATGCACCTACGGAAGTATCAAATGAACAGGCTTATCTCTTCTTAGAGCATTTCCTAAAACCGTAATAAAGCAGGAGCATAGTCAAAACATACCAAACTCATTGGGTGAGTCTTTTTCCATCACCTGACCCAGGTCCCAAAGTTCTACGATCTTGTCTTTTGGTATCCGAAATATATGAGCAACAGCAATCTCCATCTTGTCCTTGACCACATGAGAGTGGGTAATGACCGTGTCTCCATCTTCATAGATATATTTCACCTCTAGTGACCGATTGGGTTCAGCTTTGTTGGCCTCCTCCATGGCATTCATCAGGGAAGTCCTGTCTCCTTTGAAATATTGATTATGATGAATGAAGTCAGCCGCTACAAACTTTTCGTAGGCCTGCCGAACATCAGACAGTCCAGCCATTTTCAGGAAGGATGTGGCAATTTCTTTTTTGGTCATAGTTTGAATTTAGGGAGGAATGACTAAAAGTCAAAGCAGTTCACTCCACCAGGTACCCCTCACCCCTATTGGCTTTCATGATCTCCGATAGCGCCACTATATCTTCCTGATATTTTTCTTCGCCGACCACATTTACATTTTCATGAGGGTCCGTATTATGGTCATAAAGCATCCTCGCATACAAGCTATCGTCTTTGTTTCGCCATTCCGTATAGTGAAACTGATCCTTCACGATAGTCAAACCATTGTACCATTTTGACAAGGCGAAATCTTTATGAGAAGATACAGGGTCCTTCAAGACAGACACAAAGCTTTTGCCTTGCAAATGATCAGGAAATGGCAATCCGGCCAACTCACAGATAGTGGGATATATGTCTACAAATTCAGCCCTGGTCAAGGCTTTCTGACCGCCTTTGAATCCCGGTGCAGCCACAATCAAAGGAGCATTGATCGATGTGTGAAAATTGCAATGCTTGCACCAGAGGCCATGTTCGCCCAGGTTCCAGCCATGGTCACCCCATAAAACAATGATGGTATTGTCAGCAAGATCCAAACTTTCCAATTCATCCAAAACCAACCCCAATTGTGCATCCATATAGGAAACACACGCATGGTACCCATGCCGTAGATTTAGCGCTACCGAATCACTGACAGGACCTTCTTGCGGAATACCGGAATAGTTTCTCAACTCTCCAAAATTGTGCATCGCCTGGTCCGGGGCATTTTCAGGTTTGAATGGATTATCAGCCAATCCAATCTTCTCCGGTTCATATATGTCCCAGTATTTTGTGGGGGCGTTGAAAGGCAAATGTGGTTTTTTAAACCCTACGGCCAGGAAGAAAGGTTGACCTTTTTCCTTCAGTCTTTTTAAATCACTTATAGCCTTTAAAGCAATCTTACCGTCGTGATAGGCGGAATCCGGCACATCGGCATTTTCCCAGGCCGGTCCACGCTGTCCTTCCACAGCATCCATGGCAGCATTTTCCGGGATCAGAAAATTTCTTCCTGGCCCTTTGGGACGCCACTCTTCATCCCAGGCACCTACGCAATCCCCTTTGTGGTGCGCTACCTTTCCGTTAGTGATCGTATAGTATCCATTTGCCTTGAAGTGCCCAGGTAAAGTAGTCACCCCGGGAGCCTGTTCGTCAATCCGGGTATCATAAGACAAGAACCTGTTGATGGTAGGTCTCATGCCTGTGAGAATGCTCGCGCGAGAAGCCCCGCAAACCGGAATGTTGCAATAGGCTTCCGGAAAGATGGTCCCCATCGCAGCCAGTCGATCAATATTTGGGGAAATCACTCCTTTCGCACCAAAGCTCTCAAGCTGCGGACGAAGATCATCTACAGCGATGAACAGGACATTGAGTTTCTTCTCCTCCTTTTCCTCGCAGGAGCTTGTCAGTATAACCAGGCAAAACAGGATGAATATGGATATGCTTAAATTCTTCATGATCATTAATTTACTTTTAGTACCAGGATCATGTCCTGATCTTTGTCTTGTGAAAAATCTAGTGTACGCTGGTCGGCTTTGAAGTTCGCCTTTTTTGTTGTTCCATTTACCGGGTCAAACCAACTTCCTGAATAGACCAATCCCAAACGATTGATGATAGAGATATCCAGTCTGGAAGGAAAATACACCAGAAGCGTCTTATAATCCGGGGATTTAAGGATAGGGACAAACTCTTTATAATTTTTGTCACCGGGTTGATCGACTAACAATTCTTCATGGGCTGGAGTAAACTCCCACCAACTAAAATTCTCAAAAAACTTCCTGGCATAAGGCACCTGAGTACCTGCTGGCAACTTAAGGCTTTCTGACCAGGTGCTTGTCCATGGGGCGTCCCGGTGATTGAGTATAGACTCCCCTTCTCTTAACCAGGGCCAGATACCATTGGCTCCATAAGTAACACCCGATACAGGAGTTGAAAATAAACTCCACCAGGTAGCCTGACGTACATCCAATGCTGTGACATTTTCGTGGATCTCTTCATAGATGGGTTCCAGGTTCACGATCGGTTTCGCAGGAATCTGATCCCAGTCCTCAGACATAGGACCTTTGTTGACCCAGTCCACAGTTGTCTGACCGGTATTGTGACTGGATTGGTATCCTAGAATATCGAGCCAGTCCTCTTCCGTATAATCTTTTCCGATCCATGATTTTCCATGCGGATGCTGAGCCACAATACCCTGGTGCTTCCCCTCCCCAAAAACACCCCTACCGATCTCCTTCCAGTGTTGTTCATAAGCTTTAAGGTATTCTCCATCTCCACCCAGGATCCAGACCACCTGGTTGCCACCATATCGTGCTACCATATATTTGGCCAGTAATATTGCTTCCTCATGTGGTAGGTAGTATCCGGGACTCAGATACCTTCCCGTGATAGATGGAAGTGCCCAAAGTAAAACAGGTGCCGCGACGAGCCCATACTCATTGATGCGATCCACTTTTTGGTCAAGCCTTTGGAAAAACTCAATGTTCAATTCGATTCTTCCGGAACCGGTAAACGCAACACGACCCTCTCTGTCCATGTCTCCACCCCGCCACTGGGTAGTGACAAACTGGATGGTATTGTAGCCCTTTTCTTTCCGATCGGTCAGATATTGATCCCATTCTCCCTCGGAAGATTTCAAGGCACCATTCCAGGCTGTGCAGGCCATCCAAAAGAAAGGCGTACCCTCATCATAGCTCAGGTGGTACTTCCCGGGATTTCGTTTGATGCTGCCTCTTTGATAAATCTGGTGCTGACTTTGATTTTTTACACACTCAAATGTGCCCTCTACTTCATGAAGGCCTGCATTCTTTTCATCTGAACATGAGGTTTTATATGTCCACGTACCCACTTCATCAGGCACGAACCTGACCTTCCAGTCATTACCACCATCCCAGAAACCCCTGACGGTCTTTTGTCTGCCCGAAGGCGAGGTAAACGTTGCAGCGAGTTCCCTCACGTTGTACAAAGGGTTCTCGTATCCGGTGCTGCTTATCAGGGTGATCTCCTTTTTCATCCACTGACCGGTCTGCGCCTGCAGCTGGGGGATAATGAGGAAGCAGGCAATCAAAAAGGGTAATTTTCTTTTCATAATTAGGTAGGTCTTTTTTAACTAATCTTTTTCAGCATCATCAAACGAAAATCCATCACTTCTTTACCTGGTATCTCAAGAGGTTGAAGCTTGAGCGTTCCCATTCCTTTTTCAAGGTAGATGGTTCCGATGTTAAGAGGCTTAAAGTCTTTCACATAGGATTCGGGTCTGAGCGTACGATCATTTTCCATGCCGGTGAGTGGCGGATCATGTGCTTCTGTAATTCGTCCTTCCAGTCTGCTATCCAGGAAAGAAAGTTCGAACCTTGATCCCACGGACTCTGCGGGGCAGGTATAATAGATGACCACTTCATACTCACCTTCATTGAGCACTTCTACATCCAGGGTGAGCATGTCCTCAACGCTGGTCCAGTTGGTGTAAAAACTGCAATTTGGCCACCTGTTCGAACGAATAATATTCCCATGTGCAATCAGATCCCTGGCAGGAATCTGTGTGTTGGGGAATCCTTCATAACCGATGGTAAATGTCCTATTGTCCTCCTCCGGCAATTCTGAAAGCACATCTCTTTCCCAATCGCTTTTGGCCTGCATCAAAGCAGTAAAAATTTCGGGCTTTTCAGCTGAAATATCTTGATTTTGACCTGGGTCCTTCTCCATATCAAAGAGCATCCCTTCATTCCCCAATCGATACTTTTGATTCCTCACACTAAGCTTTTTATTCCAATAGCTGAAAATCAAACGGTCTTCCCATGCCGGCATATCTTCAAGTAGCAAGGGTGCTAAGCTGACCCCATCAAGTGGTTTTTCACTCTGATAGTTGGTGTTGGAAATATCCACCAGTGTAGGCAAGAGATCTATTGATGCTCCAATCTCCTTTATTACCTTACCAGCCTGAATGGTCCCGGGCCAATTCATGATCAATGGCGACCGTACCCCGCCCTCATCGGTTGAACCTTTTCGTCCTTTCATATTTCCATTCCAACGCCAGCTATTGGGTCCGTTGTCGGAAAGATATATCACCAGGGTGTTTTCTCTCAGGCTCATTGCTTCCAGTTTTTCAACAACTCTGCCCACATTCCAGTCTATATTCTCCACCATGGCCAGAGCAGCCCTGGTAAAGTCAATATCCTCTTTCTCCGGGTCTCGATGTAACATATCGAGCTCTTTGTCCTTAAACTTATTCCACCACTTGTCGGGCACCTGCATGGGAGCGTGTGGTGTATTGAAAGGGAGATACAGAAAAAAGGGCCGATCCTTGTTCTTTTCAATAAAGTCAAGGCCATGGTTGGTAAGATCATCGATGAGAAATCCATCTCCGGTAACCAATTCACTATTGTGCTCCAGCATCGGGCTGAAATAGCTTCCCCAATGTCCGGAGCAGAATCCATAGAAGTCGTCGAACCCACGTGTATTAGGATGATAAGGCGCCTGCATGCCATTGTGCCATTTGCCATAGGCAGCTGTCGCGTAGCCAGCATCATTTAGAATTTCACTGATCAGCGTTTCATCCAGATCTAGTCGTTCGCCACCCGCCGAGGTAGAGTACACACCACCCCTGACATGATATCGGCCTGTAAGTATTTCAGCCCGGGTGGGCGAACAAACCGGATTGACATAAAAGCGGTCAAACATGGCACCTGTTTCTGCCAGTCGATCAATATTCGGCGTCGACAGGTTGGTATTGCCATTGATGCTGAGGTCTCCCCATCCCTGGTCGTCTGTCAGGATGAGAATGATGTTGGGGGGTGATTGATTGGTGCTATTTTGCTGATTGCATGCTACAAATGCCAGGCAGATGAGCGCCCAGTATACTTTGCTGATTGGGTTCAAGGTGTTGTAGGTTTTAGGTTAATTCAGAGATGAAAGATAATGGAATTCAACTGTGGCTCAAAAACACTGATTTCTATATCGTCTGTAGGATAGCTTTTACATCGTCCTCTGCAAGAGGCGATGATTGGAGGGGGAGTGGGGTGGATTCATATCCATAGGTGATACAATGAATACAGGAAGTTTGGACTTGCCATGTTAAATAATCGAAATAGATAGTCCTCTTCATGATTCTGTTCGGAATAACATTTATCATTGGAATAAGGTTAACGACATTTTAGAACACTAAATCAAACCGGAATGACAGATCGTAGAAAATTCCTCCAAAATGCCTCCGCACTTGGAATGGCAACCGCACTTGGAGCCTGCACCCCGTCAGAAGCTAATCAAGCATCAAAAGTTGTAAACCCAGGTATTGTCAGAAGAAATCCCATTGGTGTTTCTACTTATTCGTTCTGGCAATTTAACGGCCCCAAAGAAGACGTACCGATCGAAATGTGTATTGACAAGGCAGCAGCGATGGGTTTTGATGGTGTCGAGCTGCTATTGGTACAGATGACCTCAGAAGAGAATAGCTATTTGCAAAACCTTAAGCGGCGCGCCTTCCACGCCGGTCTGGACCTCATGGGTTTCAGCACTCACCAGGGCTATGTCTATCCCGAAAAAGAAAAACGGGATGAAAACATTGCTAAAACGATCAGACAGATAGAGTTGGCCTATGCATTGGGCATACCTACTATGCGATTGAATACCGGGCGTTGGGGAACCACCAAGAGCTTCGACGATCTCATGGCTAACAAGGGTATTGAACCGACCTTGGAAGGCTATACGGATGAAGATGGTTTCAAATGGGTAATTGATTCAATAGCAGCCTGCATTCCAACGGCAGAAAAGTGTGGTGTGGTCCTGGGTCTGGAAAACCATTGGGGACTTGGACGAACTGCTGAAGGTGTGAAGCGAATAGTGGATGCCATCGACAGTCCATGGTTACAGATGACCCTGGATACGGGCAACTTTTTAGAGAACCGTGAAGAACAGCTAAAACAAATGGCTCCACAAACCTTTCTAGTACAAGCCAAAACTTACTACGGTGGAGGTAAATGGTATTCACTGGACATCGATTATCCTGCTATCGGCCAAATGATGCGAGATGTGGGATACAAAGGGTGGATCTCGTTGGAGTTTGAAGGTGTTGAATCACCTGATACGGCTATTCCAAAGAGCCTTGAAGTATTGCGAGATGCGTTTTATTATGAGATTTAGTGATGGATCTCTTTTTCATTGTTTTCTACAAGAGATGATGAATGAGGGGGAATGAAGTTAAGTGAAAAGACAGCCTGAAGTCAATTCTACAAAGGCCTCCCCACGCCCCTTATTCCCCTAAAGGAGGGCTGCCCACAAGGTCGTTATATCATCACAATCGAAATTCTGAAGTGGTGCGGTAGGTCCCTTCTATGTTGTAATCCAAGCGGATCACAAATACTTTTTTCCAAATGCCCTTTTTTTAGGCCATTTTGTTTCATCATAAAAACATCCTTCTATCAACGGACTGAAGTAGCCGCATTTCCTTGTTTAATTCTTATTTAATGAAAGCAGCAGCCTTTAGGAAACGAATACTACAATGTAGCATCGCACGGGATCCATAGCTGTCTTTCAATTAGAGGTTGTTTTATGATGATAGTTAATTCGTTAAGCCACAGCATACTGATACTCTGTTTCATTCTTCAATACATACCTTACTCGGCTCAATAGCTTCTTAGCAATTCGAATGATAGCTCGATTGGGCTTCATTCGCTTACATAAGGTATTATAAGTCAAAGCTAGAGCAGGATCATTTCTGCTGGCAATCCAGGCACTTTCTACAAGTACTCCTCTCAGTGGCTTATTACTTCTGGAAGTAATCGAACCTGCCAGATCTCTATCCCCAGAAGAATTAGTGGTTGGAACCAGCCCTATATAAGAGCACAGTTTATCCAGGCTATTAAACCTGCTAGTATCTCCTAATTCAGAAAGCAAGGTCATCGATACGATCAGTCCTATTCCCGGAATACTTCTCAGGCAATTAACCCGATGAGCATACTCTTCACTTCTAGCTATTTCTCTTAACTGTCTGTTAATCTTCAGTAAAGTGGATCTCAAATGAGTCACCGTATCCAGTGTTCCGGATATCACAGCGTGACCGTATTCGGTACTCAACCTTATGGTGGTTAACCATTTGGAAAAATTGGCTGACCAATAACGTGAAGCAGAATCCAATTCAGTTGGAATCTCAATTCCATAAAAATGTAAAAAGGCCTTGATCCTTGTCTTATTCCTACTAATCTCTTTTACCAGAGTTTTGCGATACCTTACCAGACCTCGGAGTTCTTCGTTTGCCCTGGTTGGTACATAAATAGGTTCTAAATCTCCATTTCGTAATGAACGTGCGATTTTCCTGCTATCTCGTTTATCTTCTTTTTGCTTCCTCTCCTTATCAGTAGTGGGAATATCTGCCGGATTAACGACAATATTATGAATGCCTTGTTCCTCTAGAGATCGATGAACACTGAAACCACAAAATCCAGCTTCATAGGCCGAATGGTATTCAGCTCCCGGAAAGTTCTTTTTTAAATAGGTAGAAAGAACTTCAGGATTGGGATCTTGTGAAAATGTTTTATGAGAGATGTGTTCCAGTAATATGGTAACTCGCCAATTCTTCAAATGCACATCAATCCCTACGTATACCTTTTGACCATCGAAACTCAATTCTTTACTTTTACTCTTCATAAGCTTCTATCTTTTAGTTTGATTATTGTTTACTTATTCAAAACTAAATCACATAGAAGCTTATGCTTTTACAATCATAAGGCCTTTAGGGAAAGAGGGTGTGCGGCGGACAATGGTCGAGACCTGTAGACGGTTCATTCCAATTCTTTCTCAATTCTCTTTATCACATTCTCAATATCATCGATAACCTCTTCATTTTTGATCCGGATGACCTTAAGCCCAAGCTCTTTCATTTCAATATCCCGGACTTCATCATTGTTCTACTTTTCAGTTTGGTTATGGTCCCTACCATCTACTTCAATCACAAGCAACACCTTATGACAATAAAAGTCTACAACATACCGACTGATCGGATGTTGTCTTCTGAATTTGAATCCTCCTAACTTGTTGTTTGATAATCGATCCCAGAGAATGAGTTCAGCTTCCGTCATAGAAGACCTTAACATCTGAGCTTAATGAAATATTTCCTTGGTAGCACCATAAAACATACCACCAACTCCCCTACTCTTCACTTACGCCAGCACCTTGTCGATCACGTGGCCATGGACATCAGTTAGTCTAAAGTCACGACCCTGGAAGCGATAGGTGAATTCTTCGTGGTTCATGCCGAGCAGGTGAAGGATCGTAGCTTGCAGGTCATGGATGTGGGTTCGGTCCTTTATTCCGAAATATCCGATATCATCGGTCTCACCATGGCTATATCCTGCTTTGAGCCCTGCCCCGGCCATCCAGACGGTGAAGGCATCTACGTGGTGGTCTCGTCCGAGGTAGCTCATCACTTCACCCTTTCTATTTTCCCGCATGGGCGTACGGCCAAACTCTCCACCCCAGACAACCAGGGTATCTTCCATCATCCCCCGCTGTTCCAGGTCCTTGAGCAGAGCTGCGATCGGTTGGTCAATCTCTTTGGATTTCTTGCGGATCCCGATATCCACTGAACCATTCTCACTGGTACCATGCATGTCCCAACCCCAGTCATATAGCTGAATAAACCTTACTCCCTTCTCGGCAAGTTTTCTGGCCAGAAGACAATTATTGGCAAACGTGTTGGACCCATCCTCGATGCCATACATCTTCTTAATGTATTCCGGCTCGTCTTTGATATCCATCGACTCCGGAACAGAGATTTGCATCTTGAAAGCCATCTCATATTGTGAAATACGAGAAAGAATTTCAGGATCACCAATTTCATTGTATTCGGCCTCATTCAGCTTTTTCAATGCATCCAAAGATCTACCCCTGATATCCCGACTGATACCATCCGGGTTGGAAACAAAAAGGATAGGATCGCCGGAGTTTCTACATTGTACACCCTGATACTCTGAGGGCAGGAACCCACTGCCCCAGGCATTCTTGCCGGCATCCGGGTTATTTCCTCCACTGATCAGGACCATATAACCCGGAAGGTTTTCATTCTCAGACCCTAATCCGTAAGTCACCCAGGAGCCAATACTCGGTCTACCTACCCGGGAGCTACCGGTTTGGATCAGAAGCTGTGCAGGTGCATGGTTGAATTCATCGGTGTGCATGGCCTTCAGAAAGGTCAGCTTGTCAGCTACAGAAGCCAGGTGAGGCATCGCATCAGAGACGTAATTGCCTGCGTCGCCACGCTGTCTGAATTTCTGCTGTGGTCCCAGCATTTGTGGTACGCCTTCAATAAATGCAAATCGTTTTCCTTCCAGCAGAGAAGGAGGACAATCCTGACCATTAAGCTTTTCTAAAACTGGCTTATAATCAAACAGCTCCAGTTGAGAAGGAGCACCTGCCATATGAAGATATATGACCCGCTTCGCTTTTGGAGCAAAATGAGGAACCACTCCATTCGTGTCAAGTCCGGCCATCTTGTCCATGCCCATGAGTGAGCCAAAGGCCAGCATACCCAGCCCGGTACTACATTTCTTGAGAAAGTGCCTGCGGGTAGTAAACTCTAAATATTTTCGTCGGGCTTCGTTAAAGTGATCCATTGGCTTAGCTTTTCACGATAAATTCATCCATGTTCAATAGTGTGTTGGCTACAATGACCAGGGCAGCCTTATTAGCATCCGGCTCACCTACCAGCTCTTTTGCTGCCGCTTTGTCCTTCGAATATTGAACCTGCATTTCTTCGTATAGGGATTTCAATAAACTTAATTTCTCTGTCGATGGAGGCTTACACATTACGCGCTGATAAGCAAGCTTCAGCTTTTCTTCATCATCTACTTTTAACTGATCAATTTCTTTGGCCAGGTACGATGCTGCCTCTACAAAAGCCGGGTCATTCCAGGTGGTCAGCGCCTGCAATGGGGTATTGGTATTGATCCTGCGGGATAGACAAACATCCCTGCTGCTCGCATCAAAAGTGATGAAAGAGGGATATGCTGCAGACCTTCGAAGGAAAGTATAAAGTCCCCTTCGATGGGCGTCTTCTCCATCACTGACCACCCACTTGTTGCCACTATACACGACATTCCAGATCCCTTCCGGCTGATAAGGCATTACACTGGGGCCATACATTTTATCACTCAGTAACCCTGTCACTGCAAGGGTCTGATCTCTCAACTGCTCAGCAGATAACCGTGTACGTGGGCTGAATGACAACCACACATTATTGGGATCATTTTGCCTGGCCAGCTCACTCACGACCGAGGTTTGGCGATAGGTAGCTGACATTACAATGGTCTTCACAAGCTCTTTCATGCTCCACTCGTAGTCATTGGAAAACCTCAAGGCTAACCAGTCTAATAATTCAGGATGTGTGGGGTTAGCTCCGATCGTGCCAAAATCCTCTACAGTCTCCACGATCCCCACTCCAAATAGCTTGGACCAGAACCGATTTACCATTACCCGGGCAGTCAAGGGGTTCTCATTGCTCACCAGCCATTTAGCCAGGTCAAGACGGTTTTTCAATTGAGTGTTTTCATCAATCAGTGAAGCGGGTACGGCTGGCTCTACCACTTCCTCCTGTTCTTGCCAGCTTCCACGATGAAATACCCTGGTTACACGCTGAAAACGCTCAGGCTTGTCCTGCATAATCAACGTAGTGCTCTCAGGATCAGCTTCAAACAACGCTTTTAACTTAGCTACTCGTTCTTCATATCCGTCTTCGTCCTTTCCTGGCAGCTCATCCAGAAGGAAAAATCCATCCGTATACGTTCGGTACTTCTCGTGATTGCCACTAAAATGAAGGCTCAGCTCAGCCTCACCATTGTAGGGCTCCAGATCGATCACTATTTGTGTAAACCCACCCGAATGCTCCAAATTCGCATGTCCAAGCTCTTTATCATTGGCCTTCACTTTCACTTCTCCGGTTTCGTTTCTCTGGCGATAGAAAAACACCAGATAACCTTTCCCTGTAAGGTCTATATTGCTGACGGAAATTGAAGACCCATCAAAAACTTCCATGAAATCCTGGTCTCCCCTGTTTTGGTGCACTGCACCCGTCGTATCCGTGTAGTCTTCATGGATGATCCGGGGAGTTCCTGTAAGAATTTTGTGGGCAACTTCATCAGCCTGATCTTTTGCTCCGTAAGCAGAAATCCATTTTTTGAGGTCTTCCAGCTTTTGATCATCTTCCTCCTTTAGATCCTTAAGTACTGGGAATTCTGTGCCAACATCCCAATCAGCAGTATTGTTGAAAAACGCCATCGACTGATAGAATTCTTTCATTTTAATGGGGTCGTATGGATGACTGTGGCATTGCACACATCCCATGGTAGAGGCCTGCCAAACCTCCCAGGTCGTACTTACCCGGTCGATCACCTGAGCTATTCGATACTCCTCATTGAAAGTACCTCCCTCATCATTATTCAAAGTATTGCGATGAAAACCTGTTGCCACCAGCTGATCAATGGTTGGTTGAGGCAACAGATCACCGGCCAATTGCTCAATGGTAAACTCATCAAACGGTTTGTCTTCATTAAAGGCTTTGATTACCCAATCCCTGTACATCCAGATACTACGCAGGGCATCTTTCTCGTAACCCCTCGAGTCAGCATATCGGGCGAGGTCCAGCCACATAGTAGCCCAGTGCTCACCAAACTGTGGGGAAGCAAGCAAACGATCAACAAGTTTTTCGTAACCGTTTTCCGATTGATCATTTACAAAATGATCTACCTCTTCCAGTGTTGGAGGGAGACCAATCAGGTCAAGCGTTATCCTTCGAATAAGATCATGTTTATTAGCCTCAGCAGAGGGTTGCAAGTCATGCTCAAGCATTTTGTCCAGCGTGAACTTATCTATTGGGTTTACGCCCCATTCATGGTCTTCCTGAGGAATCTCTGGCTCTTCCGGTAGTAGGTAAGCCCAATGATCTTCCCATTCTGCTCCTTGCTCAATCCATTCCGTCAAAATATTGATTTCCTCCTCTTTCAATGGTTCGGCATCCAGGGGCATCCTAAATTCCGGATCATGATGTTTGATTCGGGCAATCAGCTCACTTTTATCCGGTTTGCCTGGCACGATAGCATATTTACCGTTGGTAGTTTTGCCCAGGGCATTCTCTCGAAAAACGAGACCAAACCCACCGGATTGCTTCACTCCTCCATGACATGCAATACACTTGTTGTTGAGGATGGGTCGCACTTCAGCATTGAAATCTATTTTTCTGCTGGAGCAACTGCTTATCAATAACAGCAGAATAATAGATAAATTAACGAATTTGGGTTTTATCCAGGTTTTTAGCACAATAATTCAAAGTTATTTAATAAAGCTGTGTCTTTCAACGAAATCCTTTGTCTTTCTGTGATATTCTAAAATGTTGCATCATCGGAACTGGCCCATACTCATGATTGGATATAGGCAAGAGAAACCAAAAAATCTACCATAGCTTTCAGCGTCTTCTGATGATATTCCGGATGACCGGGATTGAAAAATCCATGCGCCTGACCCTCGTATAAAATCAGGTCACATCGGCTGCCAACCTTTTCCATCACAGTTTGATAATATTCAGCTGTCTCCACAGGGATTAAGACGTCTTTAGTTCCCAGAAGAAATAGTGTTGGAGGAGCTCCCGGCCTGATGTTGTGTAGAGGAGAAAAATCTTTGTAGTAATTTCCAACGCGCTCAAACCCATATCCACCCGGACCATTATCTATTACAGGGTTAAATAAAAGTAGAGCATTTGGAACAGCGCCAGATCCGAGATCATCCGACTTTTCGTTAAACCCATCAATAAAGGCAGTAGCTGCAGCCAGATGACCTCCAGCAGAGCCTCCACCGGCTGCTATTTTCTGTGGATCAATGCCAAATTGAGCAGCATTGGTTCGCACATATCGCATAGCTGATTTCGCATCTTTAAGTGACTCTACAGGAGTAGTCTCATGACTCTTTCGAGTCCTGTATTCCACTAGAAAACACACCATTCCTTTTGATTGAAGCAGCTCTGCCTGTGGCTGAAAATGATTGATCGTTCCTCCTACCCAGCCACCTCCAAAATAGAATACTGCAGCAGGACGTTTATCAGTTTTGGCATGATCTTTCGGGTAGAGAACCCTGATCTCGAGCGAGATGGTATCAAGTTGTTTGTATGTGACAGTCTCAGTTTTTTGAGCTGGAAGAAAATGAATTGAAGCACAAAGGATCAACAAGGTTAAAACGGATCTCATTTAATTATTGGGTTACGAGGATATTTTAAATTAATCATTCACGTTAAACCCTGAAAATTAAAGGATTGTATTTAAATCGTGATACTTATATTTGGGACCTCAAAAATTTGAATGAACAGTGAAGAAGCTATTTTTATCTATTGCCGTAGCATTTTTTTGCCAAATTTCATTTGGTCAATCAAGTTACACCGTTGACCCCTCCAGTAAAGTAACCGTGAAGGGGACTTCCACCTTACATGACTGGACTAGCGAAACCAAAACTATCCAGGGAACTTACTCATTTAAGCTTGAGGTGGTAGGAAAGAAATTCCCTACATCCGGTAGTATTGTAAATGACGTAAAACTGGTAATCCCGGTAACAAGTCTTTACAGCGAAAGAGGTGATGCCATGAACAATAAGACCCACAATGCCTTTGTTTATGAGACAAATCCGGAAATCACTTTCGTAGTAAAGTCAGATGAGCTGAAAGAAGTGACGAAAGAAGGCAAGTTTAAACTTGAAGTAAAGGGTGATCTCACCATGGCAGGTCACACCGAATCTATCACACTTGACATGGAGGGTGAAAGATTGGCAAACAATCAATTGAAGTTTTTTGCTTCTGAAAAGATCAACATGACAACCTATGAGATGGTACCTCCCTCAGCCATGTTTGGCCAGATCAAAACAGGAGAAGAGGTGACCATTGAATTTGACCTACTTTTAAATAATACCAAATAAATCAATAATAAAGGAATTTTAAGATGCGAAGCAGTTGGATAGTATACGTATGTTTTTTCCTGTCCTTTTCAGTATTTGGACAGCAAGAACCATTTAGTCAGGATATCCCGGGTACTGACCAGTCAATTGAAATGGTACCGATCTCTGGTGGCACTTTCAAAATGGGAAGCCCTGAATCGGAGGCCAAAAGAGATACAGATGAAGGGCCTCAGCGGATGGTAGAAGTAGATGGCTTTTGGATGGGTAAATATGAAATTACGTGGGGGCAATTTGAGGCCTTCATGAAGAAGCAGGATAAAAATGATTCTGCCGCTTCTACGGAAGATCAGGCCATTGCCGATGCTATCACCCGACCAAGCCCACCTTATGAGGATCCATCATTCGGGATGGGCAAATATGGCTACCCTGCTGGTAGCATGACGCATTTCTCTGCCCTCATGTTTTGTAAGTGGCTTTCGTTGAAGACAGGTGAATTTTACCGTCTACCTACAGAAGCCGAATGGGAATATGCATGTCGTGCCGGAAGCGAAACAGCCTACTATTTTGGAAACGAGGTGGAAGAACTGGATAAGTACGGATGGAGCTACGAAAACGCACAGTATGCTTACCACCCGGTGGGAAAACTGGAGCCTAATGCTTTCGGGCTTTATGATATGAGTGGAAATGTGGCTGAGTGGACGTTGGATTATTATCTTCCGGATTTCTTGTCTGTGATAGAAGGTGACCCAGCAGACAATCCATGGATCAAGCCAAGAGGTTTGTACCCCAGAACGGTAAAAGGTGGGTCGTATGACGATGATCCGGACCGTTTGAGATGTGCTTCACGTATCCCCACTGACCCTGAAAGATGGAAAGGCAGAGACCCTCAAATACCGAAGAGTTTCTGGTGGAATACCGATTCTCCTTTCGTTGGATTCCGAATTGTGAAACCCTTTGTTCAGCCAACCGCTGAAGAACAGGCAGCTTTTTGGGCAATTAACCTAGACGAAAGCTAAAATTTGCTAATTTTATAAGGATAAAAACTACATGTAGTGTCATCAATATGCCTGGGGCATTCCCTGCCTCCCGGCAGGCGAGGCATGCGAACAATCAAAAATTAAATCAACAATACAAATGAAAGACAACAATGTAACCCGAAGACATTTTGTGAAAGGTTCTGCGGCTGTTGCTGGCGGGCTGATGGTGGGAGGTCTTCCCTTCCAATCTGCCGCAAACAATGCTGCCGGAGGAAAACTCAAAATCGCTCTTGTCGGATGTGGAGGTAGAGGAACAGGTGCTGCTGTACAGGCCCTTAGTGTGAAAGAAGATGTAGAACTGGTAGCTATGGCTGAAGCCTTCAGAGATCGATTGGATACCAGCTACACCAACATCATGGAGAAGGTAGAAGACAAGAAACGGGTCAAAGTAAAAGAAAAAAATAAGTTTGTAGGCTTTGATGCATACAAAGAGGCAATCGACCTTGCTGACGTGGTAATCCTGACCACCCCTCCAGGTTTCCGACCTATCCACCTGGAATATGCGATCTCTCAAAACAAGCATGTCTTCACTGAAAAGCCATTGGCAACTGACGCTGCTGGTGTGAGAAAAGTATTGGAACTTGTTGAGATTGCTAACCAAAAGAACCTAAACGTTGTTGTTGGGCTTCAAAGACATTATCAGAACTCATACCTTGAACTGATGAAGCGAGTGCACGGTGGTGAGATCGGTGAGATCACTTCTGCACAGGCTTACTGGAACAGTGGTGGAGTATGGGTAAGACCTCGTGAGGCTGGCCAGACTGAGATGGAATATCAGATGCGTAACTGGTATTACTTCAACTGGCTATGTGGTGACCACATCAATGAGCAGCACATTCACAACATCGACGTGATCAACTGGGCCAAAAATGCTTACCCGGTAAAAGCACAGGGTATGGGTGGCCGAGAGGTTAGAAATGGTATCGATCACGGTGAGATCTTCGATCATCACTTTGTAGAATACGAATACGAAGATGGTACATTGCTCAACAGCCAATGCCGACATATCAAAAATACATGGAATAAAGTAGGTGAAAGCATGGCTGGAACCAAAGGTCGTGCTGATGGTAATGGAACGATCTACGACCTGAAAGGAAAAATCATCTGGAAACACAGAAACCAGGATGACCCGAACCCTTACCAGGTTGAACATGATAAGTTATTTGCCTCCATCGTAAGCGGTGGTCAGATCAATGACCTGGAAAATGGTGCAAAAAGTACACTGACTGCGATCATGGGTAGAATGGCTACTTACTCCGGACAGGTGATCACATGGGATGAAGCACTCAACTCAACAGATGTACTTGTTCCTGAAAAATTCGGATGGGATGTCAATCCTCCTGTCATGCCAGATGCAGACGGGAAATATCCTATTCCAACACCGGGAGTAACCCAGGTACTTTAAGATTTAAAGTCTATTTTAAAAACCGCAGGGTGATTACAAATCGCTTTGCGGTTTTTTTGTGCCCAGGGTAAAAACCTCAGTTTCTTCTCCCTCCTTTTCATAGATAATGATGTTGCAGTCATCAGGGATTTTGTCATTCAGCTTTGAATATGGTCCTGCAATGCTAAATATTGAAGCAAGCACATCTGCAGTAGTGCAATCATTTGCCATGACGGTGACAGCCCTGGAGGCGGTAATCCCATATCCCGTGGCAGGGTCAATAATGTGAGAATATGATTTACCATCAATTTTCAGATTTCTGTAAAAATCACCTGAAGTAGCAATTGCTTTATTTGATATCGTCAAAACAGAATCCTTGCCCACATAGCTTTGGACCGCAACTTCCCAACCACCTTTCCCTGGAGGTGCCTCTCCTACCCGCAGATCCCCTGCCCCATCGACCAGGCAACTTGAATATCCATTTTCAATGAGGTTATCAAATATCTTATCTACAGCATATCCTTTGGCTATACCACCCAGATCCAATTGCATGTTTGGTCTTCGGAGAAGTACGCCTTTATCAGGATTCAGTTCGACCAGATCAAAACCAACAGCTGCCATGGCTTTGTTAAAATACTTTTGCTCGGGAAGTTTCCCTTGTCTTTTAGCTCTTCTCCAAAGCTGTGTGACAGGACCAATGGTTACATCAAAAACACCGCCTGACCAATGATACCAGAATTCACTAAGGTTTAAAATATCATTCAGGTCATCACTTACCTTGATATATTCTCCGGAGCCCGAACTGCGAGACAGCCGCATCAACTCACTGTTGGGAATGTAATCGCTCATGATGAGATTTAACGAATCCAGCTCCAGAAAGGACTCCTCTACAAGACCCTTGACCTTGATGGAGTCAGAGGCAAAAACCACTACCTTGAAAAGGCTTCCCATACTGGGATGTTCAAATTCGTACCTCGTCAATTTTTCAGTCTTCGAACTGGATATACATCCAACAAGAAACAGTGAAATTAAGCCAGATAGAAGGGTTTTATTCATATTTATTTCTGCTAAGTCGATTGGTTTTCTCCAAAGTTGTAGCAGTCGATAATTCTAATATTTAAAATAATGGATTTAGTGGGCAAACATCCTGAACCTTAGCCGATTAAATGACGATTTTACCTCTATAATTTATTAAATTTGGAGATACGAGGTTTAAAATTAATTTATTTCAAATGGGTATTAGAAGGATCTTCGAATATAGCATTTTCGTCTTCATATTTATATACTTTGCCAGCTGCCAATCTTCACACAACCAGGAGGACCTTGATGACTTTTTCCAGTCACAACTCAACACCTGGAACAAGAACTTAACCAATGTCATCATAGGCGATATTTTTACTCCGCCTGTGGCCAGTCGGATTTATGCCTATGCCAATGTAGCAGCTTATGAAGCTTCAGTCATCGAATCGCCAGGATACCTTACACTGGCTGGGCAGCTGAATGAGTTTAGCACAGTTCCTGCTCCAACAAGTGAAAACATTTATCACCCTCTTGCCAGCATTATTGCTTTCTCAAAAACCGGTAGAGCGCTCGTCTTCGATAAAGAAGCCATGCAGGTATATGAAGATGAATTTCTCAAGCAGGTAAAAGAAATTGGGATCTCAAATGAAGTTTATGAGGCTTCAGTAGCATATGGCAACCAGGTCTCTGACCATATCATCGCCTGGGCATCAAAGGATGGTTATAAAGACCGGGAAGCTTTGACCCGATACAACTTGCTGGATGAGCCGGGCAAGTGGAAGCCCACCCCACCGGACTACATGCCAGCCATCGAACCTCACTGGAATACTGTTCGCACCATGGTACTGGATTCAGCACAGCAATTTCCACCTCCTCCACCTACGAGTTTTGACACGATAGCTACATCACAGTTTTTCATAGAAGCCAGGGAAGTTTACGATGCAGTGAAGAATGCCACAGATGAGCACCTGGAGATTGCCAAGTTCTGGGATTGCAACCCGAATATCTCCTTCACCAAGGGACACGTGATGTTCTACACACAGAAGATTTCCCCAGGTGGCCACTGGATTTCCATTGCATCCATCGCTACAGAAAAGGAAGGCATGAATTTTATGGATCGAAGTGCTGTGTTTGCATTGACGGCCATCTGTCTGTATGATGCCTTTATCAGCTGCTGGGATGAGAAATTCCGTAGCAGCCTCATACGGCCGGAAACATACATCAACAAATACCTGGATAAGGAATGGAGACCTTTGCTACAAACTCCCGCCTTCCCGGAATACACTTCGGGACACTCAGTAATTTCCAGGGCTGCTGCAGAATCCCTCACCTATATGCTTGGGGACAATTTTGCTTTCCTCGATAGTACTGAGGTGGAGTTCGGTTTACCCACAAGAGAATTTGAGTCCTTCTACGACGCATCTGATGAAGCAGCCATTAGCAGGATGTACGGTGGTATTCATTATTTACCAGCCTGTGTTAATGGTGTGGAACAGGGAAAGAATGTAGCTCAGTTTATTCTAAAGAATATCCAGCTGAAGAAAGATGCCATCTCCGAACTAAAAAAGCCTAAGCATTAACATCACCCGCCTATCTCTGAAAATTAGCCTAAAATGAAATACCCTATCCTCCTTTCCTATCTAGCGGCATTGTGGCTGATCACAAGCTGCTCAGAAGATACACTTTTCCGTAAGCTAGACGCCAACGAAACAGGGATCTTATTCAATAATGAAATTGAACCTCACCTCACAGACACTTTCAACGTACTTGATTTCGAATACATGTACAATGGGGCTGGAGTTGCAGTAGGTGATGTAAACAATGACGGGCTCGTCGATCTTTATTTTGCAGGCAATTTTGTCTCAGGAAAGCTATACCTGAATAAAGGCCAGCTGAAGTTTAAAGACATTACAGAAACATCAAAGGTAGGCACGGATCGGTGGGGCACTGGTGTCTCGATGGTAGACATCAACCAGGACGGTTGGTTGGACATCTATGTCAGTGTTGCTGGTCCTGAGGAGCTGGGCAAATCCCTGGAAAACTATTTCTTCATCAACCAGGGGCCCGATGAAAATGGCATTCCTGTATTTGAGGACCAGGCCAAATCCATGGGATTAAATGATGATGGATACAGCACGATGGCAGCTTTTGTAGATTATGACAAGGACAACGATCTGGATGTGTACATGCTCACCAACGCATTGGAAACGTACAACCGTAATAATCTCCGACAAAAAATTACTGATGGGTCAGCGGCTAGCAACGACCGGATGTATCGGAACAATGGTGATGGGACATTTACTGACGTGAGCAAAGAAGCAGGTATTCTGATTGAAGGTTGGGGTCTGGGAGTCTGTATTTCAGATATCAACCAGGATGGCTGGCCCGATATCTATGTCGCCAATGACTTTGTCTCAAATGACCTGATCTGGATCAACCAGGGCGATGGGACGTTTAAAGACATGGCGAATGAATACCTCAAGCTACAGACCCATAATGGTATGGGTGTGGATGTAGCCGATTACAACAATGATATGCTGCCGGACATTGTTGTGTTGGACATGCTGCCTGAAGGAAATTATCGTGAGAAAATGATGATTGCAAATGGTAACTATGACAAGCAGCAAATGCGACGAGAATTTGGGTTTGGTGATCAATATATGAGAAACACCCTCCAGCTTAATCAAGGCAAATTCCCAGATGGCAAACTGAAGTTCAGTGAGATAGGCTACCTGGCTGGTATCTTCAGAACAGACTGGAGCTGGGCTCCCCTCTTTGCTGATTTTGATAATGACGGTCACAAAGACCTCTTTATTGCCAATGGTTATCGCAAGGATATCACCAACATGGACTATATCATCTATAGCCAGCAAAATGCCCAGAACATGTTTGGGACAGAAGAAGCCCGTAGAGCCAGGCAAAAAGAAAACCTGAAGGGTGCCCTTGACAAGCTGGAAGAGGTAAAACTTTCAAATTTCATTTTTAGAAACAACCAGGATCTCACCTTCTCAGATGTGACAAAAGCCTGGGGACTTGATATTCCTGGATTCAGCAATGGGGCCATCTATGCTGATCTGGACAATGATGGGGATCTGGAAATTGTCACCAACAACATCGATGATCCGGCTTTAGTTCTGGAAAATACACTTATCCAATCAAATAATGATTCCAGCCACTATATCAGAATCAAACTAACATCTGATCAACTAATATACGGAACCAAGGTGATCATAAGCTCCTCCGGGAATGGTCAGTATGCAGAGTTCAATCCTTACAGGGGATACAAATCTACCATCGAACCAACTTTACATTTTGGTACAGGAGAAAGTAAGATAGTTGATACCCTCAAGGTTATCTGGCCTGATGATAAGATTAGCTTGTTAACCAATATAGACGTAGATCAAACGATTGAAATCCGTGCTGAGTCTGCTTCACCGATTGGAGAAAACACTCAAGTTGCAGAGGTTGGTGAAATCTCCACCACCAATTATGTGGTCTTCAACCAAACCAGCAACACAAATCTCTCTAGTCTGGTACACACGGAAGATGGGTATGACGATTTTAAGGATACACCGATGCTTCCTCATTTGCTGAGTCAAAACGGACCATATGCTGCAACAGGAGATTTGAATGGTGATGGGTTGGATGACATTGTGATTGGGAGTGATTATGGCAAGCCTACCCGATTTGGTCTTCAAAAAGTTTCCGGGATGTTTGAGTTTAAGTCGCTTCCGGGCGATTCTTTATACGAAGACCGGGGCATCATCCTTTTTGATGCTGATCAGGATGGCGACAATGACATCTATATCGTGAGTGGAGGCAGCAGGTGGAGTAAAAACCATAAAAACTACCAGGACAGACTTTATCTGAATGATGGTCAGGGAAGTTTTGAGCTGTCATCATCAGCGTTGCCAGAAATGACCGAATCAGGAAGTACAGTTCAGGCTCACGACATTGATGGGGATGGCGATCTTGATCTATTTGTGGGTGGATACCTCATTCCAAGGCAATATCCACTCATCCCGAAAAGCACAATCCTGATCAATGAAAGTGGCACTTTTAAAAATCAAACCGAAAGTTGGGCACCAGCATTAGCGACCGTCGGGATGGTAAAGGATGCTGCATGGGGTGACCTAAACAATGACTCCAGGCCAGACCTGGTAATTGTCGGCGAGTGGATGCCTGTAACCGTCTTTATGAATGACGGGGCTGGCAGCCTAAAAAATCAAACATCAGATTTTCAGTTGGATAAGACCTCTGGATGGTATCACAGCGTAGAGTTAGCCGATCTGGACAACAATGGATTTTTAGACATTCTTGTCGGAAATAATGGAAAGAACACATACTATCAGGCTTCAGTAGATGAGCCGATTGAAATTTTCGCCAAAGATTTTGACAATACAGGATCTCTTGATCCTATCATGACACATTTTAACCAGGGTGAACGGTTTATTTCATTTTTTCGAGATCAATTGATCAGTCAGATCAATGGAGCCAAAGGACGTTTTCAGCGGTTCGACGAGTTTGCCAAATCCACCTTTGAGGAATCATTCACCCAGGAAGAAATCAAAGGTTCTTATTATGGTAAGGTAACGGAGCTATCTTCTTTCATCCTGGAAAATACTGGTTCATCCTTTATCAGACATAGCCTACCTATCCACGCACAGTTTTCCAGTATTTCAGATTTTGAAGTAGTTGATTTCAATGGTGATGGCATCTCTGATTTGTTTTTAGTAGGTAATACCAATTCAGGAGATCCTATCCGGGGAGACCTTAATGCATCATACGGGTTGATACTTATAGGAAAAGGTGATTTTCAATTCGATGCACTAAAGCCCTCTGTCAGCGGTTTTGCAGTGGAAGGATTTTGCCAGGTGATTCTGGAGTTGTCAATCGCTGCACAGCCTCATTATCTGATCACCCGCAACAATGATCATCCTCTGGTATTCAACACAGTGTTAGCTGAAAGCAAAGGTCTATAAGGGTAGGCGGACTCCGCCACATAATCACTCTTGTATTCTCTTTAGGAAACCTTATTCCAAACCACCTCCCAATTAGCAGATAAGGACCTCTTAAACAATAGGTGAATAAAAAAACCATCCGCCAGATGACGGATGGCTTTCCTCTTTTGAGTTAATGTGGATCAAATTTACGAAACTTAGTATCCGGGGTTATTAGTACTAATTGCGTTGTTTCTATCAATTTCTACTTGTGGGATTGGCCAGATCAATTTGTTAGGATTAAACTGCGTTGGACTTGCTAAATCAGTACTCCATCCATTGTCATCAGCTGTCCAGGTGGTCAGATCAACAAACCCTGTTTCGTGCATCCTCTTCAGATCAAACCAACGGGCATCCTCTTCACCAGCGAGCTCAACCCACCTTTCGTCAAACACCCAATCGAGGACTTCAGCTTGATCTGTGGAAGCTGGTCTGTCTACTGGCTCACCTGTGGTAGTGATGTCAGGTGCACCGACTGTGGCAGCCCAGTCTCTGGCCCTTGTTCTGATGTCGTTGATCAGGTCAATAGCCGTTGTAAGATCATTAGTTCTGGCCGCGGCTTCTGCTGCCATTAAGACCACGTCAGCATATCTCAAAATCCTCGGATTATTTCGTGAACCTCGTCCTGTTCCGTTCAGTTCGTCAAACCCGGCTTTCCCATATTTGGTAAAACTTCTGTCTGCCTCCATAAAGAACTCTAATCGGGGATCAGGTGTTCCTGCATCAATACCGTAAGCATTACTTAATTTTTGAGTGATCCTCCAAGGGTTTCCGCCACTATCATTATCAGCTGTAGATCCCGAGGCATCAAAAAATCCCCAGAATGCATGCATAGATTCTACTCCTCTCCATGGTCCACCATTATGTAGCCATACATTGTCAAGGCCAGTCGCTTCAGAAGCCTGAAATTCAAATAACCCTTCTTCATTGTTTTCATCGAAAACATCGAAGTTGTCCGTATAAGCAGGCGTTAATGAAGTGACAGAACTATTGATTGTATTGAACACTGTCAAAGCCTGGGTGTAATCAGCATTGCCGCCACCATAGTTACCTCTGAAAACAAGAGCCTTCACTAGCATCCCACGGGCTGAATTTGCGAAAACGCGTCCTCTATTTGAAGCATCCCATGATTCAGGAAGCAAATTAGAAGCTGCCTCCAGATCACTTATAGCTTGATCGAGAAGCTGTACCCCTTCTGTCTTTGGATTATCTATTTTATCAAAAGTGGTGATCCTTTCTGTGATCAATGGAGCTGTACCAAACTTGTTATATAATTTCCAAAACATATAACCACGCAAAAAATAACCTTCACCCGCAATATGATCCAGGAATGAAGGGTCTTCAAATGCCTCACGATTTGCCGTAGTAGTCTTGTCAATCATAACGTTGGCCTTGCCTATTAGGACGTAGGCTCGATCCCAGTACTCACCTATTTTTCCATTGGTAGGACTCATCGCCGCCGTAAATAGTTCCAGGTCCTGAAACTGGTTATCAGAAGTAATGTCATCTCCCGACATATGCCACAGTCCGTGCAGATAGTTGCCTGATCCACCATGCCACCAATAAAAGTCTGTCAACTCTGAGTAAGCTGTCAAAGACAATGTAAAGTAGTCTACAGGCTCATCAAAGAATGATTCCTCAGTATCACCAAGAGGAGCCCTATCCAACGTATCAGCCGAACATCCCCAGAAGATAAGCGCAATACCTATTACCTTAAATATATTTTTCATATCATTTAATGAGTTAATGTTAGAAAGTAACTTTCAGCCCTACGTTATAAGACTTTGGTAAGGGAAACTGGTCGTTGACTGGATCAAGGGTAGACCAGTTGCTGAATAACAGGTTGTTCTGGCCGCCAACAAATACTGACAGCGCCTGAACGAAATCAACCTGTGAAAGCAGTGTTTGTGGGAATCGGTATCCTAACTGCCATTGATTCAACCTAAAGAAGGCTGCACTTTCTACCCATCTATCTGAAAATCTGTTATTCCCAGCCGGATCTCCTGCAACCGCTCTCGGTATTGATCCGCTTGTATTTTCAGCAGTATATCTATCTCGCACCGTGGTTAGATAGTTTCCAGCACCACTCATTGCTTCCATATTCTGACGTGTGGTGTTGATCTTATCTACATCTCCTTCACCGTAGAATCCTGCTGTCAGATAAATACCTTTGTAATCAAGAGAAATATTCAACCCATAAATAAATCCTGGGATCGTTTTTCCAATCATATCTCTATCATTGGCATTAACCGCAGTATCTATCTCTGGATTTCCAAAATCATAATCATCATTTGGGTCACCGTACACATTCTTGAAGAAAATATCTCCACCAGCCACAAACGAGGTATCTACTGACGAGTCCCAATTACCATTCAGATAATGATTGACCGCTTCTGAGTGAGACTGGAACATTCCGCCCACTTGGTAGCCAAAGATAAAATCAATAGGTCTGCCAATCTCAATTCTTGTGTTATTAGGGCGATCCAACGCATTGCCCTGGTATAGTGCAGTCACCTCATTTTTTACGGTGGAGATGTTGCCATCCACGTGGATATTCAAATCCCCAATTTGTGTATTATATCCCAAGGAAATTTCGATCCCTGAGTTTGTCACAGAACCAATATTTTGAGTGGGAGAATTGGTAGGCACTGAAGGCGCTAGTTGTACCTGTTGCAGGATTCCATCAGTTGTCCTGGAATAGTATTCCACACTGGCTTCAATGGCTCTATTAAGAAAGTATCCATCAAACCCGATAGTGGTTGTACTGACTATTTCCCACTGAATATCAGTATTGGGGAAATCAAGGAGTGCATTACCTAGCAACCTCGTTCCTAGTGGGTCACCATTTCCGGATCCAAGTGAATAAGTACCTGTACCATTGATACGAGATAGGTAGGCAAAACCACCGGCTACATTGGCGTCATTACCAGCCTGCCCCCAACCTCCTCGGAGCTTGAGGTCATCAATAAAAGTCAATCCACTCATAAATGTCTCATCTGAAATCCTCCATGCTCCGGAAAATGCATAGAAATTACCCCATCGGGTGTCTTCAGGGAATCCATTACTGGCATCTCTTCGATAGGACACATCCAGGTAATATCGGCTATCATAGTTGTAGCTACCACGAGCCACGTAACCAAACCAGAAAGCTTCTCCCTGACCGAAAATACTACTGTTATAGGTCAGGTTATTACTCCATCCTATCCGTACTGGATCTATGGTTGTGATCTGCTCGGCACCACCATTACTAAATCGCTGATATCGTCGGGTGTCCTGAGCACCGAGCAACACATTAATAGAATGGTCACCAAATACTTTATTGTAAGTTACATTCAGGTCATACTGTAAATTAATGAACAAATTATCTCGAAAATTACCATCTCCTTTAGAGGACCCATCACCATCCAATGATGGATCAGTACCATTTCTGGAGAAAATATTGGCGGCATTTGATCCAATAGTCAGTCTTCTTTGCCATTGCCAGTCAGCACTCACAGAACCTCTGAAAGAGAGTCCGGAAATTGGCTCAATCTCTATAAATCCAATACCTGCAGACCTGACACTTTCCCAGTTGGTAGTATTAAGTTCCGCTGTGGCAAACTCATTGGAGTTGGTTGCTTGTGTATACAAATAAGCTACCTCACTCCATGGAGTAGCCCCAAAGTTGGGATCAATGACTGGGGCAAACCCATAAAAGTTATTTGGATCAAAAATCGGTTGGTAAGGTCTTCTTTGTGCCATGGAGACAATATCATCAGGATAGTTGTCATTTTTGGTCTCATGATAAGAAATTCTTGCTGTAAGACCGGTCCTGACATAGTCACTCACATCAGTATTCAGGTTTGTGGATATATTATATCTGTTTAGCTCTTTGCCAACATAAACACTTTCCTGATTGGTATATCCCACTGAAAAGTAATAATCAGATGTCTCACTTGCTCCGGAGATCCTCACACTGTAATTCTGGGTGATCGCATTTTTATTGAGAAGTGCTTCCTGCCAGTCATAAGAAGCAGGATTATCTCCAAAATAATATGGACTTGTAGGATCATATTGAGGATAGAAATTATTGAGTCTGTTTAATTCGCTAGGCTCAATTCTACCATAAAAATCCTCTTCCAATACATCATTTGGATTGGTGCTGTTGGTCCACCTTTCCCTGTGGATATCCATCATTTCATTGACTGATAACACATCAAGTTTATCTACATTCTGAAACCTTGTATCAGCAGTAAACTCCACTTTTGGTCGTCCGGATTTACCTCTTCTTGTAGTGATTAGAATTACACCATTAGCGGCACGACTACCATAGATTGCAGCTGCCGACGCATCTTTCAATACCGTCATGGACTCTATATCTCCAGGATTCAAAAATGTCCATGGGTTGATGTCACCAATAGTATCATCATTTCCAAAATCATCCCGTGGGTTAATCACCTGTCCATCCACAACATAGAGCGGCTGAGCACCACCCTGCCAGGTACCGATTCCTCTCACATAAACCGTCGGGGACGCAGTAGGGTCACCACTTGAATTGATTACGCGAACACCTGTGGTCTTACCCTGTAAAGCAAACTGGGGAGAAGGGAATTGTACATCCTCTATGTCCTTTCCTGAAATCTGGCTGATTGAACCGGTCAGATCCTTCTTTTCTCTGGTGCCAAAACCAATTACTACAACTTCTTCCAATTGTCCGATATCAGCGGCCAGTTGAACATCGATTACGGACCTGCCCTGGATCATGATGGTCTGAGTTTTCATTCCGACAAATGATACATCTAGTGAAGAGGCATCTGAAGGGACCGTAAGCGAATAATTACCTTCTATATCGGTAATCGTGCCTGTTGTAGTCCCAGAAACAACAACGGACGCACCGGGCAATGCCTCACCTTTTTCATCTGTTATATTGCCTGTAATTTGCTGTTGGGCGACAATGAGGTCAACTACATCTGCATTTTTGACACCAACTGATGTTACTGAGATGGTTTCGTTTACTCGTTTAATCGAAAGTTTTGCCTGGCCTGAAATCTCATGAAGTAGGTCACTCATGTTCCAGATACCGGTTTCAATATTTACTGTTTTATCTCTTAACTCCTTTTGTGAGTACAGAAATAAAAAATCAGTAGATTTTTCTATCTCCTTTATCACTTTGATCAAAGAGGAACCCTCTTTAGAGTTTAGATCTATTGATATCTCCTTCAGAAGCTTTTGCTGAGCTCCTGCCGTACTGCATATCCCGATTGTGAGGGAAATGCAAAAGACCATCGCATACATAGTGATCTTAGTCATGCGAATGAATAATTTTCGTAATTTTGCATCCATATAATAATTGGGTTTTGTTAAAAACTCTATTGTTGTTTAAAAGCTGAGATTCTTTCCCCAAAGCGCGCTCAGCTTTTTTTATTTATAGACCTTAGTTATTTGTAAATCCTTACAGTTTTTCCATTCAGTTCAAATTCAAATTTATAATTGTGACGGAGGCTTATCAGTACCTCTCTTAGTGAAGCATTTTCATAGACTCCCGTTACCTTCTTGTTTAGCTTATCAATTCCGTCCAGTTGCACGTCTACGCCATACCATCGTGACAATTCTTCGGCAATTGAATACAGATCCTGATCCCTGAAAACCAGTTTTTGTTCTTTCCAACCAAAGATCATATCCTGATCTGTGACCTGGCTCTTCTCGAAATTTCCGGAAGCATAGCTGTAATCCGCCACCTCATCTGCGATAAGGTCAACGTGATTGTTGTTGGAGATATCGTATACTTCCACATGACCGGAAGCGACGGCTACCTGAATATAATTATCACCAGGATAGCCTTTGATGTTGAAGGACGTGCCCAGCACCTTGACAGTGACCCCATTCACATTGATAATGAAAGGGCGATTCTCATCCCGCTGAACATCAAAGAAGGCCTCGCCTGTGAGGGTCACTTCACGTTCGTTAGGACTAAAATTATCCACGTACTCAATCTTGCTTTGTGCATTCAGATCCACCCTGGTCCTGTCGCTTAAGGTAATCGTGGACTTCCGTCCTTTGGGGTTGAATTTTACCACCTTTGGCTCCGCTGTTGAGGCTACTTCTGCTGAAAGATCCGAGTTAAAATAAACGAAAAATGACAGTCCGGTGATCAGAATTAGCATTGCGGCCACTTGTGTCCACGGTGAATAAATCAAATGACGAAAACGAGAAAGTTGATGAGATTGAATTTTCTTTGAATTGACTTTATGCTCAAGTGAAGACCATATGGCCTGCGCATCAGCTTTCAACTCCGGACTCTCTACTTTAGGCTTCACATTCAGGATGAGGTGTATGGCTAGCTCCATCTCCTCTCTTTTCTCTGGAAATTTTTCCAAATACTTATCCCAGCTGTTGGGAGAATCAAAATGCATGTCCCAAACCCACCTTACGAATGTCTCATCGTTGATGAAATCCTCGACATTGTAATTCTGATAATTCATCCTTATTTGAACAGATTAATATTCAATAGGGCACCTATAAATAAACCCTCATATTTACAAAAGCAGCAAACATCAGGACAGTACCTAAAAAATCATAAATTATTTTTGATGAATTAGCATTCAACTGTTTCAAGCTGACTGCTATGAAAATATTGACATTAAAAATGGTATATTTATAGTCTGGAGAGTCTTTAAATCCCATTTTTTGACCTAACCCCAATTCAAAAATGAGTGTAAATCTCTGGTCAAATGATAAAATGATATGGGACCAATTTCGCAATGGTTGTGATTACAGCTTTAAAGTAATCTACGAAAATCATGTGCAAAACCTCCTCTTATATGGCCGCAGATTGAACAACGACCGGGACCTGGTTGCCAATTGCGTGCAGCAGCTATTTGCTAACCTGCTGGACCGACGAAAACACATTGGCACAACGGATAATATAAACTACTATTTGCTCAAGGCTTTTCGATCCATACTCATCAAGGAATTGAAGAAAGCCCAAAAACTAAGTTCAGATGAGATGAAGGTCGAGCGGGGCTCAAGTGTGGACTCCATTGAAGATGAGATCATTTATAAAGAAAGTCTGCAGCAGCAAAAGGAGGAACTAAGAAGTGCAATAAATAACCTTTCCCCCAGGGAGAAGGAGATTCTTTACTTGAAATACTTTGCTGATATCCCTAATAAACAAATAGCAGAGCTCCTTTCTATCAGCTATCAATCAGTGAAGAATACAGCCACCAGAGCCATTCAAAAGCTAAAGGATAACATGATGAGGGTGGCTTAGAGAGGAGACAGGAGACTGGAGTCAGGAGTCAGAAGCTAGTTTTTCTAATCGAATAGTCGAAAGTAGGGACTTTTTGTCTATGGAGGTAGGAAGCTGCTAACCAGTTAAGAAAAGCCTATTTTCCATAGGAAAATAGAGCTGGAGAAAAACATAGCTATGGGCAGACTAAAACATAGCTATAGGAATTGCGATGTCATGAGGAGAAAACAAAAAACCCGTCGGTCAGGACGGGTTTGGAATTTAGTTAACTATGAAAACAATGTTATCTCACAAAGGCAGCAGCTACACCACCATCCACATTCAAAATGTTACCTGTCGATTTAGACAACATGCCACTCACAAATACGAATACTCCATTTGCGATGTCATCTACCAATAGTTCTTCGTTCAACAGTGTTCGCTTAGCGTAATATGCTGGCAATTCATCAACAGTAATACCGTATGCCTTTGCTCTACCTTCAGCCCAGCCTGACTGCCAGATATTGCTGTTTCGGATCACGGCGTCAGGATTCACTACATTGACTCTGATCTTGTCCGGTCCCAGCTCTGCAGCAAGCAACCTACTCATGTGAGCCTGTGCTGACTTAGCTGTTCCATAAGCCACATTGTTTGGTCCTGATACCAGGGCGTTCTTACTCGCAATGTTCACGATGTCGCCACCAAGTCCCTGTGCTTTCATGGTTTTGGCAGCTTCTTTGCTCATCAGGAACTGACCTTTGACCATGATATCATTCAGCTTATCCCAATCTTCTTCGGTGTGATCCAACAATGGCTTGGATAGCGCCAGACCTGCAGAATTCACAACGATATCAACTCCTCCAAAAGCGAGGTTACATTGCTTGAATGCCTCACTAATAGACTTTGAATCCGTGACATTAAGGGTGGTTACGACTGCCACATCGGAAGAATACTCCTTTTTGATCTCGTCCAATAAATCTTGACGAATATCACTGAAGATCACGGCTGCTCCCTCTGCAATAAATTTGTCAGCTATGGCTTTACCAATTCCTCCTCCTGAACCAGTAACCAGCGCTACTTTTCTAGACAGAGGCTTTTCTTTTGGCATCCTTTGAAGCTTGGCTTCTTCCAACAACCAGTACTCAATATCGAACGCTTCCTGCAATGGCAGCGACACATAGCTTGAGATCGCTTCAGCACCCTTCATCACATTGATCGCATTGATGTAAAATTCAGCTGCTACCCTCGCGGTTTGCTTGTTCTTGGCATAGGTGAACATTCCCACCCCAGGCCAAAGAATTACCACAGGGTTTGGATCCCTCATAGCAGGACTGTTGGATCTTTTATGGGTCTCGTAGTAGTTTTTGTAATCATCTCGATAGTCAGCAAAAGCCTTCTCCAGCTGACCTTTGATCTTCTGGCTATCACTCAAATCCTGATCGGCAGGTAGGTCCAGAACCAAAGGCTTGATCTTTGTTCTCAGGAAGTGATCCGGGCAGCTGGTACCCAGAGGTGCAAGCTTGTCCAGGTCCTTGCTGTTGATAAATTCAAGTACCCTGCTGTCATCCGTAAAATGACCAACCATCCTGGAGTAGCTACTAGCCAAACCACGTAGGATAGGTGATAATGCTGCAGCCTGATCTTTTCTCTTATCTTCCTGTAAACTTTTGCGGTTCTCTCCTCCAAAAACAGGTCTTGATTTCCCATAATGCTTATCCAGGTAGACAGCAGCCTTGTTGATTACATCCAAAGTGTTTTTGTAGCTCTCCTCAGCGGTATCACCCCAGGTAAACAGCCCATGTCCACCTAAGACGATCCCTCTGATACCAGGATTTTCATCTAATGATTTCTTCAGCTGAAGACCCAGGTCAAAGCCAGGTCGCTGCCATGGCACCCATGACAGTTCGCCATTAAACAATTCCTGAGTGATCTTTTCACCATCCTTTGAGGCTGCAATGGCAATCAAAGAGTCTGCGTGCACGTGGTCTACATGCTTAAATGGAAGAAAAGCATGAAGCGGTGTATCAATTGATGGGGCTCTTGAGTCCAAATCATAGATGCAGTGATTGAAAAGTGCAACCATCTCATCTTCATGCTCCAGGCCACGATAAATATTTTTTAAATTGAGTAACCGATCCATATATAGACCAGCCAAACCATCTCTTTTAAGCGTTCCAATATCTCCTCCGGAACCCTTTACCCACATGATTTCAGTCTCTTCACCAGTCAACGGGTCTTTTTCGATCGTCTTACAGGATGTATTCCCTCCACCATAGTTCGTTACTCTAAGGTCTGAACCTAACAAATTGGATCTATAAATCAGTAAATCAACCTGATCTCCTTTGAAGGACTTCTCTTTTTCTTTGTTCCAGTTGTTGGGGATTTCTATGCTCATTGAATTGCTTAATTATTTATTGCAAATTAAATGACGATTATGAAGCCAGCCTTCCTGTACCGTCACGATATCATTAAGGTTTTTTTAAACCTGAAACTGCAAGTGGAATATGGACGTTGAAAGAGCTGCCATCATTTTTCTGAGCTAAACTTTCAATAGCACAGGCCGCATACATCATCAATGGCACACCTTCATCATCCAACAGAAGCTGAGGACGTTCTAATCTGTTTACCGGTACGCTTGAACCATCCTGAAGGTATAATTCCCGCTTCATAAACAAAGGGTGCTTTGGTAACCTCCACTGAATTCCATCATCTGAGGACAACAGGGCAAGAGTACTCTTATGTCCGGTAAGCTGGCCGGAAAAGTCTTTTACCACTGCCAGGAAACAATCCCATGTCTTAGCATACCAGACGTATGGATCTTCCGTACTCGCTAAAGTTCCGTCTGGCATCCTGACATCAAAAATGAATTGATCCAATGGTGTGAATGGACCCATAGGATGATCACCAATCGCCACTCCATGTACACCCTTCCAGCCGGGTTCATACAAATTACCCTTAAAGTACATCATGTATTTGTTGGTTTTAGGGTTATAATCCACAGAAGGGTTTACAACAATTATGTTGTCTGGTTTTGCATGGGTTCCTTCAGGAGACCCATTCACAATATTGTCGGGCTTAACCCTTGTCCTGGGTGACAATAGCGGCTCTTTAGCTCTTTGAAAGTTCCCGCTTATGAGGTCATTAAAGTTTTCAAACTGTAAAACACCAATATGTTGAGATTGCTGAGCCCTTGATCTTTTATCCAGAGAACTTGCCCTGGGATCATTTGGTTGAGGTCCGGGGTCCCTGGTTCCGATATAGTAGAGATAGTATGTATCCCCAAATTTTTTGAGGTGCGGATTATGAACACTTTGAGCATCCCATGCCGACGTATCTCCTTCATAACGCGCACCCTTTAGGATGATCTTTTGAAACTTAAATTCCCTATCAGGGTAGTCAGAAACTGCATACCCTATTTTCGATTCCAAAACCCAGCTGTTGCTAAAATACTCAGTTTCCGGGCCACTTTCCCACAAAGAAAATATCATGTGATATTTGCCGTCATCCCCTTTTACCACACTACCTCCCCAAACGAAATATCCAGGGATTTGTAAAATGGAGGATCCAGTAGGTTTTGCAGGATGCTCCTTACTTAGGACAAAATCAACTTTTCCGGGCTTTACTTTGATATCCTGTGCAGCCAAATCAAGACAACAAATACCAGTGAATAAAAGCATACAAAGGCTGATATAATTCATGTTCAAAGAGCTAATTATTTACCCTCCAATTTTCCAAAACTCACATTGCTATAGCCCTGGTCCTGGTATTTTTCCAGAAGGGCCTGCAGCTCCTCAACTATCTCAGGATGTTCATTATATAAATTATTCTGCTCTCCCAGGTCATCATCCAAATTATACAGCTGACCCGGAATGTCACTTTTGTCTGTATCAGCACTCCACCCACCCGAGCCTTTTCCAGCAATAAGTTTCCAGGGGCCTTTGCGAATGGCAAACATGCCCTGGATGGAATGGTGTATCAAATGGTCTCGAACAGGTTGAGAAGGATGACTCAACAAGACTTCACTGAAGTCTTCACTATCCTCAAACCTGGCTCCGGCCTCAATGCCAATTAACCCGGATAATGTAGCGAAAAGATCATTAAGTCCGAACAGTTGGTTGGTAACCTGGTTGGTATCGATCTGCGCAGGCCAGGAAATGATAAGTGGTACCCGATGCCCCCCTTCCCTGATATCCGCCTTTGTGCCTCGTAATGGATAGCTTGGATCATGACCATAAGCTTTTACTGAACCGACTTTACCAGCCATGTTTTCACCATCACGCTGAGGAGATCCATTGTCTGAGGCGAATACAATAATCGTGTTCTCCAATTGTCCAGTTTGCTCTAAAGCCTGCACGATCTGACCGACGGTATAATCCACCTGGTGAACGTAATCCCCATAACGCCCTGCAGCACTTTTCCCAATAAACTCTTCAGCTGGCGCAATTGGAGTATGTGGAGCTGTGAGTGGAAAGTACAGAAAAAAGGGTTTTTCCTTCATCTCCTGCTCACCGATAAAACTTACTGCTTTCTGCGTAATGGCAGGCATCACTTCAGTCAAATCCCAACCTGAGACCATTGGCCCCGGACCTCCAAACATGCCATTTGGCTTGATGGTATCGGGAATCTCTATCAACTGATCATTCTCAATAAAAGCATAAGGAGCAAAATTGGGGACATCATCGCCGAAATAATAATCAAAACCTGCTGCAAGCGGACCACCGCCTATTGGCTTACTGAAATCAATGTCATGCCACAGCTCGTTTCTGCCTTCCAGGTCGTAATCTCCAATGGATATGTCGTCATTGATGAAGCCACCAGACTTTCGTGGCCACCTCCACCCCAGGTGCCACTTCCCGATACAGGCAGTCTGATAACCTTCTGCTTTAAAGACTTTTGGAATTGTCTCCCTTTCTTCTTCAATTAATGGTTTGTCCCATGCCCAGAGTACACTTTTCTTTAATGCCGTCCTCCATGCATACCGCCCTGTCAGAATTCCATAGCGTGTGGGGGTGCAAACACTGCTCGGGCTATGCGCATCTGTAAAACGCATTCCAGAGCCCGCTAAAGCATTGAGATTCGGTGTAGGTATCTTAGAACCTGAATTATAGACCTCAAGATCTCCATAGCCCAAATCGTCAGCCAGGATGATGATAATATTAGGTTTGGCGGAATTATTCTTTACCTGCTGTGCACAGGAAGACATGAAAATTACTATCAGGAATAACAGTTGTAATCTTCCAACCATGTGTTTAGTTTGATATGTTAATGTCATTCCTTGAGTTTTCTATTCAGTTGAAAATCAACTATTTCTTTTCCAGTTCTTCAAAAAATTGATGGATGGCCTTATAAATTTTTTTCAGCTCTTTGGGCTCTATCACATAAGGTGGCAACACGTAAATCACATGCCCCAGAGGTCTCAGTAATAAATTCCTTGACATAAAGAAATCATAGATCTGCTCCTTGATCATGCTCACATATCCTGGATCATCCACTTTCAGTTCTATCCGCAGGATAGTGCCCAATGACCGGATCTCCCTGATAGATTTTGGAACCATTGTTGCCGACACAAACTCCGCGTGGCTTTTCGAAATCATTTCAATCTGATCCTTACACTTCTGCCCTCCCAAAATCTTTAAACTCTCCACAGCAGCTGCACAGGCCAGAGGATTGGCTGTGTAGGAGTGTCCGTGAAAGAACGTCTTTGCGTAGTCGGTAGCATCAAAAGTTTTTGTGATCTCTTGAGAAACTGTGGTGACTCCCATCGGTAAAAAACCACCCGTAATCCCTTTAGACAGACAAAATATGTCCGGATCATGATTTAGGTAATCCGATGCAAAGACCTTTCCGGTTCTTCCAAATCCGGTCATTACCTCATCAGCGATACAAATAATATCCTTGGTTTTAGCGATTCCAAGGAGTTCATCCAGGATTTCCGGAGTATACATCCTCATGCCGGAAGCCCCTTGCACCAATGGTTCAAAAATGAAAAGGGCGGTGTCATCCGAAACAAGTTCTTTCATTTTGGTGATGCTATTTGCTCCGTCTCCCTCAGGAAAAGGAATGAAATCCACCTCAAACAGGAAGTCAAAAAATGGGAGATTGAAAATACCACGCTCACCTACGGACATTGATCCAAAGGTATCACCGTGATAAGCGCCATCAATTGCAATGATCTTCTTACGTGGTTTCCCCAGATTCTTCCAGTACTGAATGGCAAGCTTCAATGCCACTTCCACCGATGTGGAGCCATCGTCACTAAAGAACAACTTGGATTGATTTTCAGGCAGGAGATTAAGCAGCAACTGAGATAGTTTGACTGCAGGCTCATGGGTGAACCCTGCAAAGATCACCTGTTCAAGCTTCCGGGATTGCTTGGAGATGGCTCTAGATATCTGCTTATTTGCATGTCCATGAGTATTTACCCACCAGGAGGAGATACAATCCATGATCCATCGATTGTCGATGGTTTGCAAGTAAACGCCTCTCCCCTTTTTTACCTGGATCACAGGCTTTTCTGATAGTGGACTAAACGGGTGCCAAATGTTTTTCTGATCGAGTTTCTGCCAGTTCATTTACCAGTTGTTTGAAAGTAATTCTGCATATTTTAATATCATCTCCCGGTCCACACTTTGCTCTTTTTCTACATGAAGCAAGCACCTCAATTGGGTTTTTTTCAGAATGATTCGTTGGCTTTCCTCATTTGCCTCCCCATTAAAAATAATCCCCTTCACCGAGTACCCCTTGCTGTGCAAATATTCAGCAGTCAACAACGTATGGTTAATAGACCCAAGATAGAGGTTAGAAACCAGGATGACCCTCGACCGAAAATGAGGAATAAGATCTGCAACAACTTCCTGATCGTTGATCGGAACCAGGCACCCTCCTGCGCCTTCAATGACCAGTGAATTCTCAGTCTTAGGTAACTTGATGTCTTTTATATCTATTTCAACACCATCAATCCTGGCTGCAGCATGAGGAGATGCGGGGGTGTTAAGCAGATGAGCTTCCGAATGAAATACGGACTTTTCATTTGAAACAAGATTTTGAACAGTTTCTGTATCTCGTGGGTAACCAGCCTGAATAGGCTTCCAGTAATCTCCCTCTAGCATCTCTGTAATAATTGCACTTACAACTGTCTTTCCACTATCTGTTCCAATGGCAGTAACAAAGAAATTCTCCCGCATCCTAATCAAATACTTTTGAGGATCGAAGTTAATTGAACAATCTCATCTTCCGAGTTGAAAGTGTGTAAACTGATCCGGAGTCGTTCTTTTCCTTTTTGTACAGTGGGAGAAAGAATGGGCCTGACTTCAAATCCATGCTCTTTCAATCCGGACGAGACCTCTCTTGCTCCATCATTGGATCCGATGATTACTGGCTGTATCGCCGTGGTGCTCATTGAGTCCGGGAAATTGGTCCGAAATAAAGCAATTATGCCTTTCAATTGCTCTTGTAGCTCTGGATGTCTGCCAAGGTAGTTAAAGCTCTCTTGTATTGAGATTAAACCAATGGGAGGCAAGGCGGTCGTGTATATGAAAGGTCGCCCAAAATTGACCAGATAATCAATAAGCACCTGGCTGCCTGCCACACATGCTCCATGTACTCCCATGGCCTTTCCAAAAGTATAAACCCGGGCAAAAACCCTTGATGAAAGCTTAAGATCGTTTAATAATCCTGATCCGTCCTTGCCAAAAGTTCCTGTGCTATGTGCCTCGTCCACAATAAGATATCCATTGTACTTCTCACAGAGTTTTACAATCTCATGGAGCGGTGCAATATCCCCATCCATGGAAAAAACCGTCTCCGTAACCACAAATTTACGCCCCTTTGCCTGCTTCAGTTTCTGTTCAAGGTCCTCCAGGTCGTTGTGCCTAAAGGCAATGGTATCAGCTTTGCTCAGCCAGGCACCCTCTTTCAGACAAACATGCGCTAACAGATCATAGATGATTGTATCCCCTTTTTCTGCCACTGATGATACCAACGCCTGATTGGCATGATACCCGGAATTGAAAATTAATACAGCCTGAGCTTCAAAAACAGCTTTCAATTTCTCTTCAGCTCTGGCATAATACGCGTGATTACCTGACAACAACCTGCTGCCCGTGCTCCCGATCTGTGGAGACTCTTTCATCTCACGATGGCGGATTGTTTCCGCCAGTTCTACGTTTTTAGCCAGTCCAAGGTAATCGTTGGACACAAAATCCATCAGACCTGTTTGGCCCGGTAATTGCCTTAGATTCCCTGAATTTTGTCTTTCATCCAATTTTTTCTTTAGAAAATCAAAATCCATCAGTCAAATATCTATTTTTGAAAGGTTAATGCGAAGCTACTTTATCACCGCCTATATCGTGCTCGTTTACGCATTTCATTTGAACGGGCAATCCACAAAATACCTGGGTAATGAGGCCAGGCTTGTGGTGGAAAACGATGCTTTCACATTGAATTTCTACAAAGATCAATATTACAGCAGTGGTATTTACCCTTCCTTCCGGTACGTGCATGACACAACCTCTCAAAGGAAAGTTATTCACGGATTTCAACTAAACCATCGCATCTATACCCCGAAAAAGATCTCCTGGCGATTTGAGGAACTGTTTGACCGCCCTTATGCCGGGCAACTCTCAGCAAGCTTTTCCAGCGAGTACTATTTTAAAAGAGGTAAATATTTTAAATGGGAAGTGGAATTGGGCTGGATGGGACCTTCATCAAGGGTTGGGGAAATGCATGAATACTGGCATGATATCTTTCACCTGGGGACTCCCAAGGGTTGGAAATACCAGATCAATGATAGCCCTTTAGCTACAATATATCTAAAATATGGTCATTCACTCCTTAATATTGAAAGACTTGAGATACTCAGTGAAACAGGTCTCGCAGCCGGAACAACAAACGACTGGGTCCGACAGGAATTCACCTTTCGGTTTGGTAGATTTTTACCCCTCTATCAATCCTCTTATTTTTCTGCTCAGCTCGGAAATACTAAAAAATTACTACCGATACCTGTCATGAGTGAATTTTACCTTTTCTATGCTCCAGGCTATGAATATGTCTTTTATAATGCTACGATTGAGGGTAATCTTCTTGGGGATGAATCTACTTTTGTGAAGACTACAAAAAAGCATGTTTTCCAACATCGCTGCGGAATCATGATGAGCTGGCCTTCTTTTGACCTTGGTTTTATCGGTTATATCCGCTCTCCTGAAACTACCGAATCCACAGGACACTACTACGTGGGAATTCGTATGAATCAGCGGTTTTAAGCCTTCAGAACAATTTTACCCAGGGCCTTTCGCTCTTTGATCATTTTCAATGCCTCCACACCGTCTCCAAGCTCAAACTCCTTCGATATCATAGGGTGAATGGCTTTTTGATGAAGCAGTTGAAGCAGCTGATGGACATTTCTTCTGTTGTCCACGGGCTGATTTCTCCAGAAGTGCCCCCAAAATACGCCGACTATCGAAGCAGATTTCAAAAGAGGTAGGTTCCAGGGAAGGTTTGGAATAGCTCCCGAAGCAAAGCCAACCACCAGGTGTCTGCCCCCGGGTTTTAATGCCCGAAAAGCAGCTTCTGAAGCCGCTCCTCCTACCGGATCAAATACCACATCTGCCCCTCCCAGCTCTTTGAGCCTGCTTTTTAGATCTTCTTTTTGATAGTTAATTAAATGATCTGCTCCTGCCTCCCTGGCAAAACTGAGTTTCTCATCAGAGCCAGCTACAGCGATCACACTGGCATCCATCGCTTTTGCCAACTGAACAGCAGCAGTGCCCGTTCCTCCTGCGGCTCCCAGTACCACGATAGTCTCCCCTGGTTGTAAAGCACCACGATCTTTCAGTGCATGGATGGCGGTCCCATAGGTTTCCAACAGCACAGCCCCTCTTTTCAGATCTTCCCCTGAATCAACCCGGAAAGTATTCTGGGCCTTTGCTACTGCATATTCCGCAAAACCTCCCCAGCCCATTGCGGCAATTACAAAGTCACCAGGTTTAAGATCCTTTTCCTCTTCACCGACTGCCACCACTTCACCCGTGACCTCTCCTCCTGGTATAAATGGCAATTCAGGTCTGAACTGATACTTACCTTCTACTATCAAAGTATCCGGGAAGTTGACTCCACAGTAACTTACCTTCACCAATACCTCATCAGCTGCCAAGGCCGGGGTTTCAACCTCTTCGAAACGCAGCGTATCTATAGGGCCAAATTCGTAGCAGACGAGGGCTTTCATAGATTCTGGTGCTTTCATAAAACTATTATCGCTAAAAATCGCTTAATATAATTATGTGACAAGGTAAAACCCATAAAACAACATTACCATGGATACACGATATATTGAAAAAAAAGCATTTACGAATGGCCTGGTTATCACAGCGTTATTGATTGTGTACTTCTTGCTCATGAAGTCAGTCGGATTGATCCATCAATACGAGCTTCGGGGATTTAATGCCGTTATCATGTTTACCGGTGTATTCCTGACCATCAGGGCATACAGAAAGCATCATGACGATGAATTCAGCTATTTAAAAGGCATGAGCCTTGGCGTGCTAACATCGCTTACGACTGCAGTCAGCTTTGCTGCCTTTGTGCTCATTTTTGTACTCTCAAGTCCAAACTTCATGGAAATGATCAGGCAAAATGAGCCACATGGAATATACCTGAATGAATATGGAATTGGAATTGTGATCTTTATTGAGGCTGCTGCATCAGGATTCATATTCAGTTTCCTTTCCATGCAGTGGTTCAAAGATCGGGTGCCAGTAAAGCATCCGGGATCCGGATATCTGAGTAGCTAGACGATATCCAGCACCTTTTCCGGAGGTCTACCCACCATGGCCTTGCTTCCATTGATTACAATGGGGCGTTCTATAAGTTTAGGGTGATCGACCATTATTTGTATCCACTCAGTGTCTGAAAATGTTTGGCCTTTGAACTTTTCCTTAAAGATGGCTTCATTTTTCCGGATTAGTTCATCTGGCTTAATTCCCAGCTGGTTGATAACCTGCTGAAGCTCATCAAAAGAGGGAGGTGTTTTGAGATATTCAATGATCTCAACGTCTCCCACTTTATTTTGCACCAAATCCAGGGCTTCCCTGCTTTTCCTGCAGCGAGGATTGTGATATATTTTGATCATATATGGCTATTTAGATAGCTTGTAACTACTTTTAAAAGAAACATTTATGTTTTCAAAGTAAAGCCAAATTTCCAGACCTATGAAGCCTTACTCATTGATTTTTGGATTTATCCTCCTCCTCGGATGCTCAGTGAAAGAAGCTGAAGAAAAGCAAATCATATCAAGTGAAGATGAATCGTATGACTCGCTATTAGCAGCAGAAACCGGTGCTGATGCTTATGGAATGCGTAAATACGTATTGGCATACCTTAAAGTCGGGCCTAATCGCGATCAGGACTCAGTAGAAACCGCCAGAATTCAACGAGCACACCTGGATAATATCACCAGGCTGGCTGAGGAAGGAAAGCTTGTAATAGCAGGTCCCTTCCTGGATGGTAGGGAAGTAAGAGGTATTTACATTTTCGCAGTGGAGTCTCTTGAAGAGGCAGAAGCTTTGACATCTACAGACCCAGCGATTCAGGCTGGCAGGTTGGTGATGGACCTTCACCCCTGGTATGCGTCTGCAGCCCTCATGAAAATCAATGACCTTCATAAAAAGATTAGCAAAGAAGACATATAAGGTATTGTTCGTAAAGTCATTGATTGACTAATATTCCAACTTATGGGTGGCTGAATGGGTCATAAATATGGTATTCGTAATTGATAAAGAAAAATGATCTACCTAAATGGCATTATTCTAATATTACGTGATATTTTTTTATTATTTTTATAAAGCAACATAACGTTAACGAAAATGGAAAAACGCTTTTTACTAAAAGAAAACATAAAAACCTTGGTCCTGGCTATTGTGGCTGTGGGCGTGATGGCTCTTGCAGGTTGTAATAAGGATGATGATGAAGGTCCTACCCAGAATATTCTGGAGATTGTAGAAACTACCGAGGGACTTGATTCCCTGGCTAAATATCTGGGATTATTTCCTGAAGTAGCTGCGGCTCTTGAAGCTGAGGGTTCATTAACTCTATTTGCTCCAACAAACACTGCTTTTATTGATCTTTTGAATGTGCCTGGCTTCCCTGAAGATATCAGATCAGTGAATCCTGACATTATTGCTAATGTTTTACTATATCATGTGTCTGCAACAAGGTACAATGCAGCGGACTTGACAGCAGGTACTGAAGTAATGACACAGGCTGTAGCCACAACCAGTGCTGATGAAGTTATCACAGTAAATCAGGATGGAACTCTCCTAACAGGTTCTGCTACCAAGAACATTGAAATAATAACAGCAGATATCGAGGCAACAAACGGTGTAATACATACCACCAATAAAGTATTAATTCCTGTGGCACTGGATGGTCTTGCAGCGCTGTTACCGACAACCTATGGCACACTTAGCTTAGGAGCCAACTTCTCAATTTTAGCTTCTGGTATTGCCAAAGCCGATGCTTATGCTGCTGCCAATCAAAAAACTTTGTTAGTTAGCATCCTAACTGGCACAACATTTCATACAGTATTTGCACCGACAAATGAGACATTGAGTGTTGTTCCTGGTGTGAATGATTTCTCTGGTGAAACGTGGTATGGAATTATCGCCAATCATGTTGTGCTTGATGATGTTGGTGCAGCAGAATTGACAAGCACTGCGGCTATTGATCCTGGTATATCATCTTACGAGAGCGCAGCCGGTGTCCAACTTTATTTCAGGTATATTCAATCAGAAGCTGAAAATGGCATAGGCGTATTTATTGATAGTGATCTGGACCAGCAATTTGAAGCAGAGGTCGCCGTACCCAATACTGCATTACCAGATGACTTAACAAAAGATAATGGGCTAATTCACATCATCGCTGGGGTGATGTCACCACCAACACCACAATAAAACATTCGTTAAATACATAAAAGGTCAGTGATAACCACTGGCCTTTTTTTTATGGTAGTTTGCTTCCGCACTCCTTGCAATACTTGGCTTCCGGATCATTGATCTCAGTATTACAGCTGTGGCAGCTTCTGATCTCCATCATCGACCTTTTGGTATTTTCCCTGACTAATTCTCCGGTAACAATCCCTGTAGGAACGGCAATGATCGCATACCCCATTAACATAAGGATTGAGGCTAGCGTCTGTCCGATGATGGTATGTGGAGCGATGTCACCATAACCAACAGTTGTAATAGTCACTATACACCAGTAAATACTCCTTGGAATACTGGTAAAGCCATTTTCAGCTCCCTCGATCACATACATTAAAGTACCCATGATCAGAACGACACTCAATACGGTACCAATAAAAACAAACAACTTATATCTACTGGCTATCAGGGCATTACCAAGCATTTGGGCTTCTCTCAGATACCTGGAGAGCTTCAGAATTCTAAATATCCTTAAAAGCCTGATGGCCCTGATGACCACGAGATATGCTCCACCTGTCACAAACAAGGAGAGATAGGTTGGAACCAGGGCCAAAAAATCTATGATCCCTAAAAAGCTGAAAACATATTTTAAGGGCTTTTTCAGGATAAATATCCTGAGTAAGTATTCAATGGAAAATAAAATGGTAAAAACCCACTCTAGTACCGCAAAAACTGGCTCAAACCGATCATTGAGTTCCCGTACACTTTCTAAGGTCACGATCAGGATACTGCCAACGATGGCCCATAGAAGGACGATATCAAAGAATTTTCCAGCCTTTGTTTCTGTTCCAAAGACAATGACATAGAGCTTACTCCTTAACTCGGGAAATCTTTTAAATTCCTTACCTTCCATGGTTATTTTCTTAAATATATTAAAAGTCGGTGTCCCAAGCCATAATTAAGCGAATATCTGATTCCAGAGAAAATCACACAACAAAAAAGCCTGATCAGAAACTGATCAGGCCAAATCTAATGGTATTCACCCGTTGATTAATTCATTAACTCATCAAAGGTGATCGACACATAGTAAATGGCACCTATAGAGGGTCCTCCAAGGCTTTGGATGTAATACTCGTTAAATAAGTTTGAACCTCCAACTTTAATGATGGATTTCAGGTCAGGAAGTTTGTAAGAAACCTGGGCGTCCAGTGTACTATAGGCAGGTACATCTCCAATCGCAAAAGAAGACTCCCACCTGAAGGTATCCTGCCACCTGTAAGTAATGTTGAATCCGAGGTTATCTATTACTTTCCTGTTCCCAAAATTGATATTGAATTTATGTTCAGGTGTATTAAACTCAGCTAAATTATTTTCTGTAAATCCACCAATCAGCTTGTTCCAGCTATAATTTCCTCCCAGGCTGTAACCTCGGGGCAAACTATAAGTGAGACCAATTGCCGCACCCTGTGAAGTCACCCGGTCATCCAGATTGGTATAAATTTGGAAAGTATTGTCAGCATTACTACTTAATAAAGAGGTAATTGCTGATGGATTGGTTCCAATGTCATCAGAGGCTTGATGAATACGAATTTGTGTTATAAAGTCAGTATAGGCATTATAAAAGAATACTGCATCTATCAAAAGCTTATTATCTATTAGACTTTTATATCCAACCTCTACAGATCTTACTTTCTCCGGTTTAACAGGATCAAATGTATCCACGGATTCCAGTAAAGGGGCATAACTACCAAGCCCCGCTGAAGGGTTGTTAAAATAAGCAGTTCTAAAAGCCAATACAGACCCACCCGTGTAAGTATTTGATGTAAGGTTGTATGTTTCATAATTTCCGCTTAGACCACCCAATAGTCTGGCACTGATCACATTTAGGTTTATATACTGTCCCTGAGTGGTTGGGTTTCTAAAACCTGTCTGGAAAGATGCCCTGATGTTATGATTTTTGGCAAATGTGTAAACCGTACTGATCCTTGGGTTAAGTTGTCCATTGAAATTTTGGTTTTTGTCAAACCTCAATGACCCTGAAAGTCTCAACACATCTGCCACCACATCTTTTCCAGCTTGTACATATCCACCGATTTCATTGATCTGAATTCCTCCATCCTGATCAGGAAAAATTGTACCTCCGGACCTCAGATCAAACACACGGTAGCTACCTCCGACCTGCATATCAAATACATTTCCAAAGTTTTCAGTTAAGTCATACTGAAATTCCCCATGATACATTTTTGATTGATCATCAAAGAAAGGACCATTGGGAATAGATTCTTTATCACCAAAAATTCGATCTCTTTGAGCATTAAAGAGTGTACCGCTTTCAGTATATCTGGCAGCATCTGCTGAAGCTCGCGCAAACTCATGTGCATCTTCCTGAATACTTACCCTTTGGCTTTCTGATAGAGTTTGAATCTCGCCCGGTGATAACCCAATATTAAGTAGGTGTCGTAAATACCTGGAAGTATATTGGGCAAACCATGTGCTGTTTCCTGAATACCCCTCACCCATTAAATTCCCTAAAAATTCAGTGATGTAGGATCCGCCTGAGTTTTCAATGGTTGTGTATCCTCTCACAAAGAAGTTGCTCCCTCTTAATTGCAACCTATGCTGTTGAATACCAAAATTGGATAAAGCATAGCGTTGAGCACCTGTGTAGATACTGGTACCAAATCCCGCATTATATAAGTAACTTAATTCCAGGTTATCATTCAACCTATAGTAAAGGCCTGTATTCACTTTAAAGTTTTCTGCTCCATAATCAATTAAAGAGGCTTCTGTAAATGGAGTCCTTGCAACAGTATGCCCTGGCACATCACCCGCATCCAGATAATCACGAACATCACTAAATAGAGCCCTCAGGCCCTGAAAAGTAGCATTGTCATTTGAAGTGCCCTGGGCAGCAAATGCTGCCTGAGCAGCGAAGCCAAGAAACCCCATACTCGTAGAGGCCTCATCACCCATGAAGTGAAGTCTGTCGGCGGCAGGATTAAAACTAAATCCATCCGGTCTTAAAGCTGAATTCCTGTCAAAATCCGATTGCCCGTGCCAGTCCTCTGCTCTGGAATAAGACGCATTGACTTTAAAAGCAAACTTATTGTTGAAGGCTTTGGCATATCGTAGCGAGCCCTCATAGAGCGGTGAGGTAGGATGCCCAGATTCATCTCCTATATGATTGACTCCAGCTTTAGCAAAGGCACTCAGTCCCTGGTACTCAAAAGGACTCTTGCTGTTGATCAGCAATACTCCATTGAACGCATTGGGACCATAAAGCGCCGAAGATGCTCCGGGGAGCAGCTCTACGCTCTCTACATCAAGCTCTGAGGGTCCGTTAAGGTTACCAATCGGGAAGTTTAGCGCAGGTGCCTGTGTATCCATCCCATCGATGAGCTGCACAAACCTGGTGTTTCCTGTGCTGGCAAAGCCACGGGCATTGAGGATCTGAAAATTGATGCTACTTGTGGCCACGTCAACACCCTTCAGATTTGCAATGGCCTTATAGTAATTATCTGATGAAGTATTCTGAACAGCCAGAATATCCATCTTTTCTATACTAACAGGGGATTTAAGAATGCTTTCCTCTACCCTGGAGGCAGATACAACCACTTCCTGTCCAAGCAACAAAGACTCTGACATTTCAACACCAAGACCCTGTTGGTTACGCTCGGTAATCTCCAGCTCCTGACGCTCAAAGCCGACGCTTGTAATGACCAGTGTTAATGGCGGATCTGAGCTAACATTGAGATTGAAGTTGCCATTGATATCAGTGGTAGTACCTAATACTGTCCCCTTAACCAGGATATTCACACCTATTAAAGGCTCCTGATTCTCCGCATCTTTTATCGTTCCGGATACAGTGGTTTGAGTAAAAGCCGTATGTACAAAAAATTGCAGGATCAATACCATCGATCCGGCGATCATGTATTTCTTCATCATTTTGGGGTGTTAGTAAAATACTAAACTAATATTACGGAAAAAAAACCACAATTCCGCCCTAAAATGACACTGAGAGCCGTTTTTTATTTACAAAATCGGATACTAGCTATTCTCTTTTTTTAAGTGTTCAACCAAACGGTCGCATACTTCATTGATCTGCCCTGACATATATTCATCACCAGTTGCATTCAAAAGGCTTTGGCTGAGTCCTCCCAGGCAATCTATGTAAAACCTTTTCATGTCATCTACCGGCATATCTTTAGACCACAGGTCTATTCGCAGGGTATTTTTATTTTGGTGATCCCAGATAGACAAAGTCACTGACTTACTCTCCGAATACCCGGGATTATCCTTATCATCTGCATCCCACATGATCTTTTCGGGGATATTTTCCTCATCTAATTCTACGAGAAGCTTGATCTCTGATTTCTTCATAATTATGGTAAACTCAACTTAAATTCTTCATAGGTCATCCCCGATTCCGAAATTGGGGAGGTGCTGCACCCTAAAGTAGATGCATGACCATTGATATCTTCTACTCTGTTGTCCGGATTTGGGTGTGTACTTAAAAACTCAGGAACTCCGGAATCCTGTCCGTTGGCAATTAGCTTTGAAAAGAAGGAAGCTGCACCATTGCAGGCATATTCAGTATCTGCCAGATATTTTACGGAAAATTCATCAGCATCAGATTCATTGTCTCTGCTAAACGCCAAAGTAGAGCCAGCAGTAGCAATTTGTGCTGCGATTTGTTCAATTTGGGAAGGGTCATTACCTAACACGATAGATAATAGAAGTTGAACCCCATAGACTTTCTCCAATTGCTTTACAGAATGTCTCCTATCTGCATGGGCGATTTCATGACCCAAAACTCCAGCCAGATCATCGGCATTTTCGAGGTAATTAATTAACCCTGTATAAACGTAAATGTATCCTCCTGGCGTAGCAAATGCATTGAGAATGTCTGCATCTATAATTTTCAATTGCCAGACAAATTCGTCTCGATAGGTAACTTCCGAACTTGTAAGAATGGCATCTTTCATTCCATTCAAATACGCATAAGCTTCAGGAAAATCAATTTCTGAAAGGATAGGGTAAGTCACCGGATCAGACTCGATTTCCTGACTCACCTGGAAACCCAGGCTTTTATCATCCTCAATTGAAAAGAATAGTGATTTAACACCCTCTTTATCACCGCAATTCGTCAGCACTCCAAGACCAATGGTGGCCAGCGTAAAGATGCATTGTCTAAGATTCTTCATATTATTTCTTTTGTTGACAAGTATCCTGTTAGCAACAATTGTTCCTGTTTTTCAATTAGGGCAAGCTGGCTTTAAACTGCGCATAGGTCATACCATTTTCCTGAATTGCTTTTGTGGAGCATTGGAGGCTTTTCGCAAAATTATTAATGTCCTCTACCCTATTGTCAGGGCTCGGGTGTGTACTCAAAAATGACGGAGTGCCTCCGGATTTACCCTCAGCTGTCAGCTTTTCAAAAAATGTGGCAGCTCCATTGCAGGCATAGCTGGTACCTGACAGATACCTGACGGAATACTCATCAGCTTCCGATTCCGCACCTCGACTAAATGCTAAAATAGTTCCTTTTCCTGCAAGTTGTCCGGCTATCTGTGCGGTCTGAGATGCACTTTCACCCAAAGCAATGCTTAGCAACAACGAAATTCCATATTGCTTCTCAAGTTGCTTAATAGAATGTCTGCGATCCGCATGAGCTATTTCATGTCCCATCACACCAGCCAGATCATCTGCTGTATTTAGATATTTGATGAGTCCAGTATATACATAGATATATCCCCCGGGAGTACAAAAAGCATTGAGGGTGTTATCATCCTGAATGATCTTCACAACCCAGGCAAAATCATCTTTATAGGCAACATTTCCACTATTGATGATCATTTCAGTCATTTCCCTGATGTATTCGTAGCTTTTAGGATACGTGGATTTTGGAAGAATTGGGTATTCTGAAGGCTTTGATTCAATTTCTTCCTGTACCTGAAGACCTAGTTTCTTATCATCAGCTACCGAAAAAAAGAGGGATGATACCTTGCCTGACGAAGAGGAGCCAATGCATCCGGATACTATCAGGATAATGAACAGATTTAACGTTATTTTTTTCATTTTCAAAGACTTAACGCATCAAGGGCCTGTAGCTTGTCCTGATTGAGCTGATCCTTCAATAATTCGATACTCTCAAATTTCTTTTCCTTACGCAGTAATTGAACAAACTCAATGGTCAACCTTTTGTTGTATATCTCTCTGTCAAAATTAAATATATTCACTTCAATCCTGCGCTCCTGACCGGAAACTGTCGGTCTCCATCCAATGTTAAGCATTCCTTGAAATTTTTCGTTCCCGAGGTGAATGTAAACGGCATATGCACCATCCTCGGGAACCAGCTTGTATGACTCCGGAACATCTATATTAGCCGTGGGGAAACCAATGCTTCTGCCTATCCGGTCGCCATCCTTGACAAAACCGCTTAGCGAATAATGTCTGCCTAACAACTCCGTAGCAATATGCACCTCACCGGCAGTCAGTGCATTTCTGATCCTTGTTGAGCTCACCCCGGCGTGATCGATATCCTCTCTTGGTATCTCTTTGACCTCAAAACCAAACTCACTGGAGTTACTCATAAGGTAATCGAATCCACCCTCCCGGTTTTTGCCAAAGCGATGATCATAACCAATGATCAGTACTTCAGTGTTGAGCTTTTTAATGATAATGTCTTGTATGAAGGATTTGGATGATAACTCTGAAAACCCCTTGGTGAATGGAATCTTCAAAAGGATATCCACGCCCATCTCCTCAATCAGGGCAGCTTTTTCCTCGAAGGTAGAAAGCAACTTGAGTGATTCAGGGTCTCTGTTAAGCACGAATCGCGGATGAGGCCACAACGTGATGACAATGCTTTGACCTTTGTGGAATTTGGCGGTCTCGACCAGTTGTCGGAGAATCTTCTGGTGGCCAATGTGCACGCCATCAAAAGTACCGGATGTTACAATGCTATGGTCCACACACTCAAACTCCTCTATATTATCAACCAGTATCATGATACCTTATATTTTTCCACCCAATACTCTACTGGAAAAGCATCCTTGACATGATAATCCCCAATAGAGGTTCTCCTAAGGCTCTTCAAATAAGCCCCTACGCCTAACTCTTTACCAAAATCGTTGGCGATACTCCTGATGTATGTCCCTTTAGAACATGCAATCATGAATGAAATGATATTTCCTTCTCTTCCAGTAATTATAAACTCATGAATAGTGACATGCCGTGGCTGAATTTTAATCTCTCTTTTTTCCCTGGCGGCCTTGTAAGCTCTTTCTCCCCCTACCCTGATGGCAGAATAGGTTGGTGGGATTTGCTCAAGGTTACCAGTGAGCCGATGTGCCGCTTGATGAATCTGATCTTCAGTAATATGACTGGCATCTGTTTCACTGTCGAAGTCTGTTTCCAGATCGTATGAGGGAGTAGTCTTCCCGATTTCAAATTCACCTTCGTAGGTTTTATCCAGACCCTGAAGCTCTCCCAGCCGCTTCGTATACTTTCCTACTCCTACCAGCAGAAGTCCGGTAGCCAAAGGATCCAGCGTTCCCGCATGGCCGATCTTTTTGACTTTGAGCGCATACCGCAATTTATTGACTACATCAAAAGAGGTCCATTCCGGCGCTTTGTCTACAAGAATCAGTTGACCGTCTAAATCCATTACCACTGAGATATGATCGCTATCATGCCGACCAGCAGACAGTAAATAGCAAAATAATACAGTTTTCCTTTCTTCACGATATTGGTCATCCACTTGCAAGCGATATAACCCGAAACTAATGCACCAACAAATCCTATGATCATTGGGAAAACCCCTAACCCCTCATGAGCAGCTGGTGCTTCAAAGTAATCTTTTGTTTTCAAAAGGCTGGCTCCAAGGATGGGAGGCAATACCATCAGGAATGAAAACCTGGTAGCTTTTTCCTTATCTACTCCTATCAAAAGCCCAGTGGCAATTGTAGATCCTGACCTGGAAATCCCAGGTAAGATGGCGATTGTTTGGGCCAGTCCCATGATAATAGCCTCTTTATAAGATACTTCATTCGTGCCACTACTTTTGAAATAGGTGAAGAAGAGTAATAAGGAAGTAAACAGCAACATACTGCCCACAAGGATCAGGTTCCCGGTAAAAAAACCAGAAATTTCATCTTCAAAGAATACACCTGCAATACCAACAGGGATCATCGAGATCACAATCAAGAAAGCAAATTTCCAGGACTCATTCCACTTAAACTCTAGCAGGCCTTGCAAAATATCGAGGATATCTTTTCTGAAAACCATGATGGTACTTAAAGCTGTCGCAGCGTGTACAATCACAGCAAAAAGCAGGTTGTCTCCAGAGGTGGTGCCCAGCAATACAGAGCCAATCTCCAGATGACCACTGCTACTAACTGGCAAAAATTCCGTAAGACCCTGGATCACTCCGAGAATCAAGGCTTCGATCCACGTCATTTATTGGCTGGATCTTTCTTATCTGTATAGAATATGGCGACGAATTGGATCAGAAAGCCCAACATCACAACAATGGGTCCCAGGGTCAATCCCAAAAACCCAAATCCATAGGGTTCGCTATCGGATGCCATGATAATAAAACCAATCAGGATCACTAGCACGCCACCTATCATAATCAAATAGTTGGTCTTACCGAATGCAAACTTATTTTTATCAGACATAATATTCTTTTAATATAATTCATCCAGGGACATCCCCAGGTATTTTCTTATAGCTCGGTAGGTACTGAAATACCCGACAAGGATACCCACTACAATTATTGAAGCAAACAATATAGCCAGCTGACCGGTGTCTTGCAGTTTCTCCAAATCCTCAATGCGTCTATTGGCAAAGTAAAGGATTGACACCAGCACGATACATGCCATGGTTCCAGCTACTAAACCGTAAAAGGCGGCACGTTTTAGGAAAGGACCCCGTATAAAGCTACCCTTGGCTCCAACCAGCTGCATGCTCCTGATCAGGAACCGCTGTGAAAACAAAGCCAGTTTAATGGTATTATTTATTAGAATTACCACGACGATCAAAAGAAGGATAAAAAATCCCAGCATGATCAAGCCAATCTTGGTAATGTTGTCATTAATACTTTCGATCAAAGATTCCACATAGGCTACCTCATACACGCCATTCATGGATTCAATTTCTTTGGTAATTAGTTTTAGCGAGTCTGCTGCCTGATATTCAGGTGCAATATTCACTACAAGCAGATCCCTCAACGGGTTATCACCTAAGAACTCTGTGAAATCCTCACCGGTCTCTTCAATAAATTGCTTTGACGCTTCGTCTTTTGAGATGAACCTGACTCCTGGTCCTTCTTCCTTATTGAGTGTATAGGGTTTGCTACTGATAGAGCGGTTGATCCTGGTTATTTCGGTATTGGTGAGTTGATTGTTCAGGAAAACCTGTATTTCAATACTTTCCTGAATGTTGAGGGTCAGCTTCTTGGCATGCACAACCAACAGACCAAAAATCCCCATCACTAACAAAGCCAGTGTGATACTTAGCGTAACGCTAATAAACGGATAACTACCGAGTTTTCTTTTTTTACGGGTCTTTTGCTCCATCCCGCCTCAAAACTAAGTAAAGTGACGGATTTTTAAGGCGCTATTAGTCTACCTTATTATTGCGTACGATCTCAAGTTCATGAATAAGCACTCGATCCGTAATTTGAGGCAGAGTCAATACCTTATCAGTGGTCAATAGTTTATAGTAGCGACTGTTGTGGTATAAGTACACTTGCTTACTTCTGCTGCTATTGATCTCAAGAATCTCATATGGATTGTCTTTGAAATTCCCGTACAAGTGTAGTTTTCCTTCGTAGTACTTATACTTTATGTCATCATTGTTACGCTGAGAAGTCTTAATATCGATTTGCTCCCGGGCGGTGATGATATCCGCATTGCTAGCCAATGGTATTTTAGCGCTTTCAGACTTGAATTGATTTTCTTCAGAGCCGTCGCCAGGATTTGGAAGATCCACCTCAGGTACAAAATCTCCGGCTGGCTCGCTTGAATTATCAGTCTTAGATGAAGATCCGCCAGTTGATTCCACATAGACGATTTCATCTTCTGCAGGTGTCTCTTCCGATTCGGAAGTGACAATCACATGTGTATCCTCAATTTTTTCTATTGCTGTTGCCTGAGGGATTCCGCTTGAATTTTCAACATAGAAACTCACATCTTCTGAATTGTTACTAAGAAGATCTTCCTCGAATACTGTAGGCATGTATTCAAGCTCAGGATTGTTGTCCTGGTTACTGAAGTAATAAATCCCAGTACCAATGAAAGTGGCTGTAACAAGCGCACCGGTAAGTTTTACGAGGCCAGGATTGATAAACTGTCCTACTTCCCACCAAGGTGTAGTGATATTAATAGCTGTGAGCCTGCTCTTGAGCTCAGCTTTTCGAAACTCTCCAAGACCTTTGATCACTTGCTGCTGAAATCCTAATTCTTCCTGAAGTGAAGGATCCCCTGCAAGCTGACTCTCGAAAGCTTCGGTTTCCTCGGAACCCAGTTCGTTCCGAAGGTATGCATCAATTAATTCAGTTCTTTTGATATTCATGCGGTATTTATCAAAAAAAGTCTTTTTCGCTATAGCGTTCCCTGATCAAATGATCAAGTTTCTTTTTGCATTTATATTTTTTCGTTTTTGCCGTATCTGTATTGGCAAAATTTAATTTCTCAGCGATGTCAGTCATAGACATTCCATCAAAATAATAAAAGGTCAAAATCTTTCTGCACGTTTCGCCAAGCTCCTCAATACAATTCATCACCACACGATACCTTTCATTTTCATCATGTCCCTGAAACTCCTCTCCATCTACTTCCTCGTTGGAGTGTCTGCTTTTCCTCTCTAGTTCCTTTCTCCACTGATTCAAGCAAATACTGTACAAAAAAGTACTAATCTTGGAAGTAAGCACCAGGTTTCCGCTTATGGCCTTCTGCCAAAAAGCCAGGAGGGCTTCCTGAAATACATCCTGAGCCTCGTCCTCAGTACCATTGTTGGAGGTGACAATCTTGGTCATCATCCGATAGTACTTTTTGTACAAATAGTCTAAGGCAGACTCATCCCCCCGTTTTATACGATCAAGTATCTCACTATCCTTCATACACCATGGACCCGGGGATCCTTGTTATTAAATACTTTAACTGACTGAAAAGTAACCAGTCACACCCAAATTTTTCAACCTGTTCTCTATGTAAATTAAGGTATTTATGGCATTAAGGCAACAACCTGGTCGCCAGTAGTGGCAAAAACAAGGTCACCAACTTTTGGCCTGATCTTGTAAGTACCGGTAAAGCTGCCATATGCAGGCAAGAGGCCAAATCCTTTTGAAAAGTAAAAGCACGGCACTGTCAAACCCTGTTTTGCCCTTCCTCTTAACCTTACAGCTGGGTGGACATGCCCAGACAGATTGTATAGATCGGACTCAGTCCTTTCATGCGTAAAATGGAATGGACCGATGATCAATTCATCATATATTTCCATTCTAGAAGATTGATAAACTTCCTCAGGAAGAATATCATGATTGCCCTTTACCAAAACCAACTTACAGGACTGGTTTTCTATCCATGCATCAAAAAACTCCCACTCTACATTAAGGTCACTATGAAAAAGATCCCCCAAAAAGGTTATTTTTTTTGGGTCATACTTTTCAATTAGAAAATCCAGTCTTTGAAGATCCCTAACATGAATGCCACCAGGGACGGCAATACCGTGTTTCCTGAAGTGGCCGGCTTTACCAAGGTGAAGGTCTGATAATATCAGCATGGATTGGTCTGACCAATAAATAGCTTTGTTCGGGTCAAGAATAAAGTGCTGTCCCTCCAGCTCAAGATCAAATTCTTCCATTAGCTATCTGCAGGCAACCAGGTTTGGGTCCTGTAAAGGAAATACAAATATCCCCTTACCTTGAGTTCCCCACTCTCATCCAGCCAGATCTTACAGTCGTAAACATTCCCATTCTCGGGATCTAAAATTTCGCCATCCGTATATTCTTCATCTTTCGGATCATACTCCAGGTTGGTGATAATTTCCATTCCTAAAACTCTTTTGTCCTTTTTATCTCCTTTGCATTCTATACATAGGGGATCTTGAGGTTCACCCGGTTCGCGGAAAAGTTTCACTATTTTACCAAAATACTTATCTCCAGTTTGATAGATCTCTACAATGGACCGCTCTTTGCCTGAGCTGTCATCTATGGTCTTCCATTTACCCACGATTGATTGGGTAAACGATTCTTCAGAAAGTAAGAATATGAAAGCTGAGAGTGTTAAATACCTGAATATTGAAATCATGGGATTCATAAATCTGATTTATCGAAATGTAATTGAAATTTTGCGATCTGGTCACCAAGCTTTTCATTGGTGATGCTGTGTCTTCTGATCGAATCCACCAAAATAGGAAAAGCAAACGGTGTCGGTCGATGTGTATTCTTCAAAATAATCTTTTGCTCATTGATTCTCCGAATGGCTTCCAATAACCTGGATTTCTCCAATTGCAAGGTCATCACCTCATCCATGGCCTGCCGAATCAATAAATTGGACTGATCATATTCTTCAAAAACTTTATACAGGATTGAAGATGAAGCCTGCAGATGCTTTGCCCTGATGTTTTTTCCTGGGTACCCCTGAAAGATTAAACCGGCAATTGTAGCTACATCCCGAAACTTTCTGGATGCCAGCTCAGTCTTATTGATGGCATGAGCGATATCCTCCATCAGGTTTTCTTCTGAGAACAGGTCAAGCTCCAGCGCCTCTTCCAGCGGGGCCTCATTTTCGGAGAGTAGTTCGAAGCCATAATCATTCATGGAGATGGAGAAAGATATACGAGCCAACTTTCCTATTCTGTGAGCGATGACTCCAGCCAACACTTCATGCACAAACATTCCCTCGAATGGATAGAAGAAAATGTGAAAGCCGTGATGTGTCTCTGTACGCTCGATCAGCAAAGTGTTTTTATCTGGTAAATTGGACCACTTCTTTTGTAACTCAATGATAGGCCTGATGGTTTGCAACTCCACATCATTATAAAGACCTTCACCTGCCAATTGTATCTTTTCCCGGATTCCCTCGGCCAATAATGATGATAAGGGCAGCCTTCCTCCTCCCCATGCGGGGGTGATTCCACTTTTCTTATTCGATTTTTTTACCCTTACCGTCAATCCATGGATGTTTACAAATTCGAGGTTACGGCCTGCAAACCAGAAAGTATCCCCCGGATTGAGCTTGGAAGCAAAATACTCTTCTACGGTGCCCAGATAACCACCACTGGTAAAACGGACTTCCAGTGAAGGGTCACCCACGATGGTCCCAATAGATAGCTTATGCCTGGTAGCTGCTCGCTTATTGATGATCTTATAAACTCCATTATCATTGTAGACTTTCGAAAATTCATCATAAGCCGTGAGCGTATTTCCACCTGTTGTAATAAAATCCAGTGCCCAGAGCCATTCTTCTGATGACAAGAGTCTGAAAGAAAAGGTATTGCGTACCTCCTCCAGGATATCCAATGGCCTGAAACCACCGCTTACAGCCAGTGTCACAAGATACTGCACCAGCACATCCATTGACTTCTCTAGTGGCTTGCGGGTTTCGAATTTCTTGTCCTTGATGGCTTGCCTCAATGCAGATGCTTCAACGAGTTCCAAAGAGTGCGTGGGAACAAAATAGATTTTGCTTACTTCACCGGGGCGGTGTCCACTCCTACCCGCACGCTGAAAAAAACGGGAAACTCCCTTTGGGCCACCAATCTGGATTACGGTATCTACCGGACGGAAATCTACTCCAAGATCAAGGCTACTAGTACAGACTACGCACTTCAACTTCTGCGCATGCAAAGCCTCCTCCACCCAGATCCGGATGTCCTGGTTGATGCTCCCATGATGCATGGCAATCACTCCAGCCATCTCGGGATAATTATTCACGATGGCCTGATACCAAAGCTCTGTTTGTGATCTTGTATTAGTAAAAAGCAGTGTGGTCTTGCTTTGCTGAATGATGGGAATGATCTTGTGGAGGAGATGCGTGCCCAGATGGCCACTCCAGGGCAATGAATCCACTTCATCGGGAAGGATAGACTCAACCGATACTTTCTTTTCTACATCAGATCGGATCTCAACAGCATCTTTGTAAAGGTCCTCGCCTAAAAGTACCCGTTTTGCCTGCTTCAGGTTGCCGATGGTTGCAGAGATACCCCAAACCTTCAGAGGTTTTCTAGTGATTGATTTCAGTCTGGAAATGGCTAGCTCAGTAGCAACCCCTCGTTTTGTACCCAGAATTTCGTGCCACTCGTCCACGATGATGGATTGCAGGTTTCTGAAATAATGCGGGTAATCGGATTGACTTAACAGGATGTGCAGACTTTCCGGTGTGATCACTAAAGCCTCCGGAGCATGTTTCTTTTGGTTTTGTCTTTCTGTTGCCGTAGTATCACCCGTACGCATGCCTATTTCCCAGTTCACATTCAGTTCAAGGGCTGCTTCCTGCATGGCTCTTTGGATATCCTTAGCCAGTGCGCGTAGTGGGGTGACCCACAATACTCTCAAAGATGATCTCTCAAGCTTTTCTTCCTTCAGATACTCGAGTAAGCAGGGAATCCACAAAGCATAGGTTTTACCACTTCCTGTCGGAGCATTTAACAGTCCGCTTTTACCTTCCAGGTAAGCTTGCCATGTATCTAACTGAAACTGGAATGGCTTCCAGCCTTTCGATTCCATCCAATCGAGGCCGATGGTGGTGACTGAATTCATCTGGCAGAAATAAAGGGGAAATCGTACATCATAATCTCCTTATCCCCGGTGATCATTGGTACCTTTTCCACTATTGCCTGGGCGATGAGAATACGATCAAAGGGATCTCTATGTAACAAAGGCAGATCGATTGTTGCTAAAGTATGATCTCCTGAAATATTTAAAACCTGGAAATACTCCCTAGCTATGATGTCCTCTAATTCAGGTTTAAATACTAGTTTTCCTAGCTGCTTTTTAAGCTGAATTTCATAAAATGTAATGGGACTCACTAACAATATTACATCAGGATCATCAAGGATAGCTTTCACTTTTCTTTTGATTTTCTCAGGTTCAGAAAAAATCCAGATAAATATGTGAGTGTCGATAAGGTATTTCAAACGCAGGCTTATTCAAATGAAAATGATTTTTCGATATCATCTGGCCACTTATCAAAATCATCATGCATTTTTATCTGATCACGATACTTCCCATAGGGCAATGGCTTACGCTTCTTTTTCACAGGCTTCACTTCCGCAACGATCTTACCTGCTTTGGCCAGGTATATAGTCTCACCCTCCTGCACCATACTTATGATCTTGGACAGGTTGGTTTTAGCCTCATGGATGTTATACTTTTTCATACTTAGCTAAGTTAGCTAAGTTGATAACGAAAAGTAAGCATTTAAAGTTTGTTTCCTATAACAGGGATCTCTTTTCTCCTGAAAAAAAGGACAATCAGGCTGCTGAAGAAAACGACTAAAGCATAATAAAAAAGTAATCCGCCGTCCCCTTTCACTTCTATCCCCAAAACCGTAAGATGAAAGAAAATAGCTCCTGAAATAACTCCTAAAGCCAGGATGGCGCCATAAACCCTCACCCTGGGAACCAGCAGGGAAACACCGGCAATCAACTCAACAATCCCTGAGCCTATTCTGCCAACAGGCTCCATCCCCACCTGAGTGAAGATATAGATACTCTCTTCAGCCCCGGTAAATTTAAAAAACAATGTCTGGAGCAAAATGAGGGCAGCAACTATGCTGAGCACCCATTCGATTATTTTTTTCATGATGGACTACGTTTAGATTGGATCAATATTTAGTTAATTTACTATTTTCTAACCTCAGATTCATCATCCATATCTATGGCTAATAAATTCCAGCCCGGAATAAAATTCAAAGGCATCCAGGATTTCCTGAACTTCCTCAATGAAGATGAGTTGCTAGTCGTTGACTGTCTGAGAAACCTGATCTTTGAGGAGATCCCGGATGTGACGGAAAAACTATCCTATAATGTGCCATTTTACTCGAGGAAGCAAAGGATTTGTCACATCTGGCCCGCAAGTATTCCCTGGGGAAACACTCCCCTTGATGGTGTACAACTAGGGTTTTCAAAGGGATACCTGATCGATCATCCGGCTATTGAAATGGGGACACGGAAAGAAGTTGGGGTCATTACCATTCATAAACTCAATGATATCGATGAAGAGCTCATCCGATCTTTGCTGCTGGAAGCCCTTCTTATTGATAATGAATCTTAAGACCTACTTATTGCGGCTTTGAACGAATTTAATGACTGCCATAATCACTCCAAATGCCAGTCCTGCTGCTGTGACGATGTCAACATATGTCTTATTCAAATCAAGACCCGTTAATTTCTCTCCGATATATTCTGTGAATGAGCTAGGAAGGTTTCGTTCACCAAGCTGTCGTTTGATGTCCCATTGCCAGTCAGTCAATGGACAATAGCCAATGGTCCCCACATACCACCCGATCAAGAGCCAGGCAATCAGTGTAAAGAGTAACGCAATTTGATGAATTCTTTGAGTTTTCGGATGTATCCAGCCGAATAGAACGAACAAAATAAAGGCCGAATGAAAAATGGTGAATCCTATGTCATAGAGCTGGAGCATCCACTAAATAACATGAAAATTTTCCAAATATTACTTTGTGATGCTTTTCAACACCTTGATATTCCCATCAATTTCAGGGGTCTCAAGTCCCAAAATTTTGGTGATCATTGGATAAATGTGAATGTTTTCGAAGGGTTTGATCTTCTTACCTGATTTGAATGCGGGACCTACAGTATAAAATATTCCACCCATCTCCTCCAGGTCAGGATCATATCCATGACCACCTTTGAATGAGATCGTTCCCGAAGAAGTAATAAAATACGGAGGGTCAGTCATTATCAGCAGATCGCCCGTCTTATCCCCATTGTAGAAATGAAATTGCTTAGGGAGGTTTTCTTTTTTGTAAAGCGTCAATTCAGGCACATTAGAGAGATCATTGAATATCCTATCAGTTTCTTCCGTATTTTCATTATAGATCATTGCAGGGACACCATTGATCACTTTTGAATCCCCCAGATCGGTGTAATCAGAAAGTTTTAGTGCTTTGTTGGTGTGGGTCATACCATGGTCTGAAAGCACCACCAGGTTGACCGGCAAATCCAACTGTGAGATATTGTCCTGGAATTCCTCCAGTAGATGATCTACTTCCAGAACCGCCTTTTTGGTTTCTTCGGCATCCGGACCATATTCGTGACCGTCATGATCCACAACAGAGATATAGATCAGGATCAAATGTGGTCGAAATTTGGGTTCCATATTGAGCCAATCAATGACCTTGTCAAAACGTTCCTGATTGCCGGTCTTTGAATTGTAAGCATAAGAATAATTAGGTCGATATCCGGCTATCTCAGCCTCGGACCCTACCCAGAAATAAGTTGCTGACAACATTCCCTGACTTTCAGCAAGCGACCATAGTGGCGTTCCTCCATACCAGTCCCCGTTACCAACAGCATCACGATCATAGATGCTGTATTTTTCATCTCTTTGTCTGCTGTAAAAGCTATTGTTGATCAGTCCGTGATTTTCGGTGTACAGACCAGTCGCAATGGTATAGTGATTCGGAAAAGTATTGCTGGGGAAAACAGAGAGTAACTTGCTACTGGCAACTCCCTCTTCTTTCAATTTCAAAAGATTTTCAGCCTGGAATTTCTCTGCATAATCATGCCTAAATCCATCAAGGGATATCATGATCACATAAGGTTTGTCCATTACCCAATCGGCATTTTGACGCCCCTCAATACGTTCAGAATTGAATGGCTGTTTAGGCTGGCAATAACCAAGGAAAGGGATTAAGGCAAGCCAAAGGAATAGCTTATTGTTCATATGGACCGGTAATTTTGTTAATTACCGGTCTTAAACAAAGGTAAGTCGGGTAAAATAATTGTGAATTATTTATTCGCCTTGCTCCTCAAGCTGGACCATTATCTCGGTTCTGGCCTTTTCATCTAAATCCGCTGAAGCATGACCATCTCCATAGATCTCTCCAAGGATAGGTGCAATTACCAAACCTACAAGACATGTTAATTTGATCAGGATATTCATAGAAGGACCGGATGTATCCTTGAATGGATCCCCAACGGTATCCCCGGTAACAGATGCTTTATGCGCCTCTGAACCTTTGTAGGTCATAACGCCGTCAATCTCTACACCTGCTTCAAAAGATTTCTTGGCGTTATCCCAGGCACCACCTGCATTGTTTTGGAAGATAGCCCAAAGCACACCAGACACGGCTACGCCTGCCATGTAGCTACCCAAAGCTTCAGGTCCCATGAGAAAACCAATCAATACTGGAGTGATAATGGTAATGGCTCCAGGAAGCATCATCTCTTTCAAAGCAGCCTGAGTGGATATATCCACACACTTGGCATATTCAGGCTCACCTGTACCTTCCATAATTCCAGGAATCTCCTTAAACTGTCTTCTTACCTCTTTCACCATTTCCATGGCCGCACTACCAACAGAACGCATGGCCAGGGCTGAGAACACCACTGGGATCATGCCACCAATAAACAATGTAGCTAATACATCTGCTTTGAAAATATTGATACCATCAATGCCTGTAAAGGTGACATAAGCTGCAAATAGTGCAAGCGCGGTAAGTGCTGCAGATGCAATGGCAAAACCTTTACCTACAGCTGCTGTAGTATTACCTACAGAATCCAAAATATCCGTTCTTTGTCTAACTTCTTTAGGCAGCTCACTCATCTCTGCAACCCCACCTGCATTATCCGCGATCGGACCGAAAGCATCAATAGCCAGCTGCATGGCTGTAGTAGCCATCATGGCAGAAGCGGCAATACCAACTCCATAAAATCCAGCCAATGAATAGGCACCATAAATGGCTCCTGCAAACAACAGAATTGGAGCGAAAGTCGAGATCATCCCCGTAGACAACCCGGCAATGATGTTTGTCGCTGCTCCGGTTGAAGAATTTCTTACAATATCCAGAACAGGCTTTTTACCCAATCCAGTGTAGTACTCGGTGAAATAAGAAATGGCACCACCTACAAACAAACCTATAAGGACAGCATAAAAGACCCGTATTGAGGTAATATTTATGATCCCCATCTCAAAAAATTTCATCTGCATTACAGATGGTAAAAGCAGATCGATCACAAAATATGATGCAATGGCGGTCAGAACAATGGCTCCCCAGTTTCCTTTGTTCAAAGCTGATTGCACCTCAGGCTCTTTTGCATCATTGTTTGAGATCCTGATAAACATGGTTCCGATAATGGAAAAAATAATACCTAATCCTGCAATCACCAATGGCAACAAGATTGGACCAATTCCTGAGAACTGATCTTCTATCGCACCACCCATATCTCTGATGACATAGTTACCTAAAACCATTGAAGCCAATACAGTAGCAACATAAGATCCAAAAAGGTCGGCACCCATACCTGCAACATCTCCAACATTGTCTCCAACATTATCAGCGATTGTTGCCGGGTTTCTTGGATCATCTTCGGGGATACCAGCTTCTACTTTTCCTACCAGGTCTGCTCCAACATCAGCTGCTTTGGTATAAATTCCACCACCCACTCTGGCAAATAAGGCAATGGACTCCGCTCCAAGTGAGAATCCGGCCAACGCTTCCAGCACAATTGTCATTTGGCTTGTAGATGTCCATTCGCCACCCATAAACCATTGGAAAAGCACAATAAATAATATACTCAAACCGAAAACAGCCAACCCGGCTACACCAAGTCCCATTACAGTACCGCCTGTAAATGAAACTTTCAAGGCTTCAGGTAAGCTGGATCTTGCCGCCTGAGTTGTTCTCACGTTAGCTGAAGTCGCTATTCTCATCCCAATGTTTCCTGCAAGGGCAGAGAATACAGCACCAATTACGAAAGCAATAACAATAAACCAGTGAGTGGTCTCAACCAAACTTGAGATCACACCTAAAAGCACTCCGGCAACAATCACAAAAATTCCTAAAACCCGGTATTCTGCATGAAGAAATGCCAAAGCACCCTCTCTAATATGCTGAGCTATCTCTTTCATCTTCACCTCTCCTGCTTCCTGTTTATTGACCCAAACGGCTTTGACAGCCATTACAATTAGTCCTATCACGGCCATCAGTGGCACAGCATATATTAGATTATTCATAAAAATCAGTATGTATTTTTAAAAAGAGGTGCAAATATAACTGAATGGCCAAATTATAAAAACCATTGATTTGACTATTCAGTAGATAATCAGAAGGAGCTACAATGTTAGGTTTTGAAAGAGTATTACTTATAACTGTAAATACCCTTTATCTTATCTCGGTTTTTGAGTTTATATAATTAAGGAATTCATTTTTTATGGTCTGATCTTTGAATTTTCCATCAAAAAAAGCCGTACCCGTCATACTGTTTGTATCACTTACCCCCCTTGAGGAAACACAAAGGTGTGTAGCATCCAACACCACCCCTATATCCTTGGTTTTAAGGACTTTTTGAAGTTCAGTCGCAATTTGGACTGTTAATCTCTCCTGCACTTGTGGCCTTTTGGCAAAATACTGCACGATGCGATTTATTTTGGATAAGCCAATCACTTTCCCGCTTGAGAAATAGGCAACATGAGCTTTCCCATAAATAGGGACGAAATGATGCTCACAGTGAGAATAGAAAGTAATGTCTTTTTCGACAAGCATCTGGTCATACTTGTATTTGTTTTCAAAAAGTGTAGGTGTTGGCTTATTCTTTGGGTTCAGACCGCTAAAAACCTCTTTGACATACATCTTAGCAACGCGTCTTGGAGTACCTTTCAGGCTATCATCCTTCAGATCTAGACCCAAGATTTGCATAATCTCACCAAAATGCTTTTCTATCAATTCAATCTTTAACTGATCATCCATTTCGAAAGCATCTGCTCGCAAGGGAGTATCTGCTGCACCTGGAATGTGATCATCCTGATCATCTACATGCTCATTGGCCAGCGGGGTATTCAACAAAGTTTCTTTCTGTTTCATATAAAGTTACTTTCAGATCAAGATCATCATTTATTTTTTGACGCAACAGGTTGTAAATTACAATGGCAATATTTTCTGCCGTTGGATTTAGCTTTTTAAATTCAGGAACATCCAGGTTTAGATTCTTATGATCGAACCTGATTAGAACCTCCTCCCGGATGATGTCGCTGAGTTTCTTCATGTCATAAACATATCCTGTCTCAGGGTCAGGGTCACCTATCAGCCGCACAATCAGCTCATAATTGTGACCATGCCAATTTGGATTGTTGCACTTCCCAAACACCTGGTCGTTTCTTTTGTCTGACCAATCCGGATTATATAACCGATGAGCTGCATTAAAATGTTCCTTTCGAAAAACTGCGACTTTCAAATTCAAAAAAATTATCTGTACATCAATTGGATAAACAAACTTACAGTAGAATAGATTTGTTTCAACTGAACAAAAAATAAAACAGTGTTACACTTCTTTTTTGAATTTATTTCAAATCAGGGTTGTTTTGTATCATCAACATACCTGGTGCACTATGAAGTTTGAGGAAATCGACAGGCAACTAAAAAAGTATAAGGATGAAGGGAAAAAGTTATTTAGTACCTCTTCCTTTCAAACACACAGTCTTGTGATGCTCCACATCATCAGCAGAGTGGACAAGAGCATACCGGTTTATTTTTTAAATACCGGATATCACTTTCCTGAAACGGTTGCGTTCAAAGACCAGGTCGCCAAAGAATTTGGTTTGGATGTAAAAGAAGTGAAGTCTTCAATGCCCAGGTACATGCAGAAGGATCACGAAGGCAGACTGCTCTTTACCTCAGACCCTGATCATTGCTGCTACATCAACAAAACGGCACCCACGGAACACCTACTAAGAAATCATGATATTTGGATCAATGGGGTACGTGCGGATCAGAGTGCTGTAAGAAAATCAATGAAATCTGAACAACCTGCTCCTTTTGGCAGCTTAAGGTTTCATCCTATGTTGGATTGGTCAATGAAAGAGATTTATTCTTACATTCGCGAACACAATCTACCAAGGCATCCACTTGATGCAAAGGGTTATTTGAGTATAGGATGTGAACCATGTACGAGAAGATTAGACCCGGAGATGCAAGAAAGAGAGGCCAGATGGTATGGTATGAACAAGGTGGAATGTGGCCTACATACCGATTTGGTTGAAAAGTAAGCGTTAACCAACCTAACATGAATGTATTAATTACCGGTGGCGCCGGTTATATAGGAACGGAGCTGATCAAAAAGCTTTCGGAAAACCCAAAAGTTGATAAAATAACGATTTATGACAATCTGAGTAAAGGCAACTACGCTTTATTTACAAGTCATAAATTCCCTAATCACGAAAACATCACGTTCATCCAGGGAGAGCTTTTAGATTCGCGAGGATTGAAAAAGGCTTTGAAGGGCGTAGATGTGGTTTATCATCTGGCCGCAAAGGTTACAACTCCCTATTCTGATATTGATCCGCACTTTTTTGAGCAAACCAATCATTGGGGTACTGCAGAATTGGTCTACGCTATCGAGGAATCTGACGTAAAGCAATTCGTATATGCAAGTAGCATCGGAGTTTATGGATCTTCTTCTGTAAGTATTGACGAACAGACACAGCCTAATCCCAGAACATTCTATGCCATATCAAAATTCAGGGGTGAAGAGCATGTCAGAAGGCTTGGGGATAAGATCAAAACCCATATCATGAGATGTGGTAACATATATGGATATAGCAGAAGCATGCGATTTGATTCTGTGATCAACAAGTTTGCATTCGAGAGCAATTTCAACAACCAGATTTCTATTCACGGAAATGGTAAGCAAAGCAGAGCTTTTGTACACATAGACATCATTTCTGAGGTGTTTGATAAGCTAATTGATTCAAATACCCCTAGTGGAACTTATAACCTTGTGGAAAGAAATTTATCCGTATTAGATATCGTAGATGTGCTGAAGATGCTCAATCCTAAACTAGAGTTTATTTTTATTAACCAGCATCTCAATCTCAAAAGCATCAAGGTAAATGCTGACCTGCATTTATCAGACTATATTAAGATTGAGAATCAACAATCATTTGAGGATAACATCAAATCGATGGTAGATCGATTTTCATTTTAGGCTTTCCTATCTCAGCAAATATTCAAGGATCCCGCTGACTATTTCAGAAGACCCAATATAGATACCTACTCCATAGGTGATATGCTTTACTGAGAGGTATTTGAGTGCGAATGGTAATCCACTGACATTTATAAAGCTAAAAGCCCCGGCAGTGACGATTGCTCCAGCGATGGTCAGATAAAACGTGTTGGAGACTACAATAACAATAATACCAACAAACTGAATGATAAAAGCGATGATGAGCACACGCTCCAATCTGGTATTCTGGATCATAAATCCAGCCAAAAAAGCCAGAATTGCCGCAAAGCCCAACATGCCAAAAGTGATATAATTGGCATAATCTGCATAAGCAGCAAACTTGGATTCAATGTTGTCTGGAAAAAACTCGACAAGCAGAGCTTTACCAAGCCCAAGCTGTAATCCTACTATTATTATCGTTATGAAACCTGCCACACTCAGGGTTTTGGTGGGTAACCTGAGAAGTTCCTTTTTCCTGGCAATGACTTCATCACTTGACACCCTGTGAAACAGATAACCAGTCACACTGATCAATATTCCACCAACAACGAATGTAAGCGTGTCACCAAAAAGATGAACCAGCTCAACAACCAGTGGTTCTAAGGCATATACCAACTCAGTAGTAAGAAACAGAAATCCCATTACCACAGGCAACTTCTGCGCAGGAGCAAAAGCTTCTATCATGGAAGTAGCAGGGCTGATAAATAGGTTCATGGAAATCAACCATAGTACGATCATAATTGGTAGTGCAGCCTGAATATTACTTAAGGGTCCGGAACCTATTATGGTTGCTACCACCATAAAGATCATAGCTGTGGCACCTATGCCAACGGTAAAAACAATGAAAAACTTACCACTCTTCTTCATGATTTGATCTGCCAATAGACCTGCAATTGGTGGAACTAAAACAAGTACAACAGCTTTAGTCACAATCAGGAAGTCCGTAAGATTACCAAGTGCGAAGCTTTCTACCAGGTGGGGTTGATATTCGTGGTAAGCAATCCAGCTAATCACCACAGCCACATTTAGTGCTGCAAGGCTATATACTTCTCTCCATTTAAGGGATCGGTCATCCTGTAAGTTTTGTTCCATCGTGTTTATTGTACTTGTATTTTTATCTCTTGCAAACTCTCCGTTCTCTTCACAATATTCATACCAATACAAACCAATCTAGTTAAAGTTTAATGTAGTAGGTGACTTTATCAGTTTTTATTTAAAAAAACTAGATTTGCGCTCTTAATTCAGGATTTAGCATAATGAGCATCGAAGCAAAGTACAGCCCAGCAGAAAAAGAAGAAAAATGGTATCAGTTATGGATGGAAAAGGGATTTTTCAATGCTAAAGTCAATCCGGATAAAGAGCCCTACTCTATTGTAATCCCTCCTCCGAATGTGACCGGAGTACTTCACATGGGTCACATGCTCAACAACACCATTCAGGATGTGCTGATCAGAAAAGCCCGAATGGAAGGTAAAGAAGCCTGCTGGGTACCTGGTACTGACCACGCCTCTATTGCCACTGAAGCCAAAGTAGTACAGATGCTCAGAGAAAAAGGCATAAAGAAAAGCGATTTGTCTCGGGAAGAATTCCTGGAGTATGCCTGGGAATGGCGCGAAAAATATGGTGGGATCATCCTGGAGCAGCTCAAAAAGCTAGGTGCCTCATGTGACTGGGACCGTACGGTATTCACAATGGATGACGACTACTACAGGGCAGTAATCAGAGTGTTCGTTGACCTGTATAAAAAGGGATACATCTATAGAGGTCTCCGAATGATCAACTGGGACTGTGAGGCACAGACAGCTTTATCTAATGAGGAAGTTATCTACAAAGAGGATGGAGAGACTGTTTCACTTTATCATGTAAAATATCAGATAGAAGGAAGCAGTGAATTTGTAACGATTGCGACCGTGCGACCGGAGACAATCCTCGGTGACTCTGCAATAGCGGTTAATCCCAAAGACCAAAGATATAAGCATTTAGTAGGTAAGAAAGCTCTTGTACCTTTCATCGAGCGACCAATACCTATCATCGCAGATGATTATGTAGAAACAGATTTTGGAACAGGCTGTCTGAAGGTGACACCAGCACATGATGTAAATGACTACGAAATTGGTCTGAGGCACAACCTCACGGTGATAGATACCATCAATCTTGATGGAACACTCAATGAAAAATGTGAAGTTCCCAAATTTGTTGGCAAGGATCGCTTTCAAGTCAGAAAGGAGATTGTAAAGGACCTGAAAGAAGCTGAGTTACTGGTGAAAGAAGATCAAATGGTGACCAGGATTGGTAGGTCTGAACGGACCAACACAGTTGTTGAGCCAAAACTTTCGTTGCAGTGGTTCATTAAGATGAAGGAAATAAGCAAAACCGCACATAAAGTAGTGATGGAAGATGAGATCCAGCTGTATCCTTCAAAATTTAAGAATACCTACAACCACTGGATGGAAAACCTGAAGGATTGGTGTATTTCCAGACAGCTATGGTGGGGCCAACGTATCCCGGCTTATTACTTTGGTCCAGGTGAGGATGATTATGTGGTAGCAGAGGATCAGGATACCGCTTTGAAATTAGCAAAAGAAAAATCTGGCAACAATAACCTGATTATTTCGGACCTTAAACAGGATGAAGATGTACTAGACACCTGGGCATCTTCCTGGTTGTTTCCAATCACATCTTTTAAAGGTTTCGAAGACCAGTATTTTGATAATGAATCCGGAAAAATCAAACCTGGAACAAATCCGGCATTGGATTACTTCTACCCAACCAAAGTGCTGGTAACTGCCCCGGAGATCCTATTTTTCTGGGTAGCACGGATGATCATAGCTGGCTACGAATATCTTGACGATAAACCATTTGAGGATGTCTATCTCACTGGGATTGTAAGGGATAAACAACGAAGAAAAATGTCCAAGTCCCTTGGAAACTCCCCTGACCCACTGGATCTGATCAAATCATATGGAGCCGATGGGGTAAGAACCGGAATGCTATTTTCTTCTCCTGCAGGCAATGATCTGCTCTTTGATGAAAAACTGGTGGAGCAAGGCCGAAACTTTGCCAATAAGATATGGAATGCATATCGACTGGTAAAAGGCTGGACAACTGTTGACCACCAACCTGACGATGTCAACAATCAAGCGATCACCTGGTTTGAAGCCAGACTACAGCAGGGACTCAATGAAATTGAAGAGCACTTTTCTACTTACAGGATCTCTGATGCATTGATGGCAGCTTATAAACTTATCTGGAATGACTTCTGTAGCTGGTACCTGGAGTGGATCAAGCCTGCATATGGTGATCCCATTGATCAACATACCTATGACAAAACAACAGACTTTTTCAGGTCATTGATGAAGATCTTGCATCCATTCATGCCCTTTATCACTGAGGAGATCTGGGATGACATTAAAACAAAAGACGATACTTACCTGATAGTTTCACCATGGCCGATAAAGAAAGACTATCAGAATGATCATCTCAATGATGCTCAATTGCTATTTGATCTAACAAGTGAAATAAGAAATATCAGGAATCAAAAAGGCCTTTCCCCTAAGGAAGCGCTCGAGCTAAACATCAAATCCAATTCCAAAGAGAATTTTGACATGATTAAGAGCTCATTGAGAAAAATGGCTAACCTTTCAGAAATACATATGGTAGAGGTAAAACCTGATAATTGTCTAAGCTTTGTCTACCAGTCTGATGAGTTTTTTCTACCTGTGACAGAGACAATTGATGTGGAATCAGAGAAAAAGAAACTTGAAGAGGAACTAAAGTATACAGAAGGGTTTCTGAATTCTGTTAACAAGAAGTTATCTAATCAGAAATTTGTAGAGGGTGCCCCTGCAAAGGTGGTAGATATGGAACGTAAGAAAAAGGAAGATGCTGAAGCCCGGATCAAAGCAATCAAGGCTAGTTTATCTACACTTTAGTTGATAAAAATGATAGTTTTTCGCCAAAAAGATGAACTTTTTAATAATATTCCTTGAATTTATTGATTTGATTCTCAATTATTAGCTGATCATTTTATAAAATTCGTATTTTTTTGTATATTTCCTTGAAAGTTAATTCAAGGAACCGTGTTGACAGAAAATTATGAATACAAAGAGCATTATGATGAGATGCTCGACGAAAATGGTAACTGCAGGCCCCATTACAAAGCGTTTAGAGAAGCCTTAGACACCTTCAGTAACCGTAAGCTTCATCAGTTGCAATACTCAACTGACAAAGCTCAAATGTCCATGGGTATGACATTCAATGTCTACCATGACAATAAGGGGATCGAAAAGATTTTACACCTTGATCTGGTGCCCCGGATCATCAGTGGATCTGAGTGGGATATCCTCAACAGAGGCTTGCAGCAGCGAATCACAGCGCTGAACATGTTCATTCAGGATATATACAACGAGAGAAAGATCCTGAAAGATAAGGTCATTCCAAGTGAGTTGGTCTTGTCCAGCAGCGATTACCTGGAGCCGTGCATTGGCCTCACACCTCCCCGGGGTACCTGGTGCCATATTACCGGTAGTGATATTGTGAGAGACAAAACAGGGAAGTTCTTTGTGTTGGAAGACAACCTGAGATGTCCGTCTGGAGTGTCATATATGCTGGAGAACCGTGAAATCATCAAGCAGGCTTTTCCTAATCTTTTTGCCAGCTTGGGTGTTCAACCGGTTTCAGATTATTGTGGAAATCTGCTCAACATGTTGCAATCGTTAAGTAATGAAATGCAACCCAGTGTGGTGGTGCTCACACCTGGGATGTTTAACTCTGCTTATTTCGAACACTCATATATTGCTCAGCAGATGGGCGTTGAATTGGTCACTGGTCAGGACCTCATCGTGAAGGATGATTTTGTCTATATGCAAACCACAAAAGGATTAGAAAAAGTAGATGTCATCTACAGACGAATTGACGATACATTCATTGATCCACTTGTTTTCAACCCGGATTCGATGCTTGGAGTCCCCGGTTTATTTGAAGCCTATAAAAAAGGAAATGTTGCCCTGGCCAACGCCCCGGGAACGGGAGTTGCAGATGATAAGGCTGTCTATGCATATGTACCCAGGATCATCAAGTATTATTTAGATGAAGATCCTATCATCGAGAATGTACCAACCTATCTGTGTTCAGAAGAAAAAGACTTAAAATATGTGTTGGAGAATATAGAGAAGCTTGTGGTGAAGGAAACCAATGCTGCGGGAGGTTATGGAATGATGATTGGACCAAAAGCTTCAAAAGAGGAGCATGAGAAATTTCGCAAAAAAGTAAAAGCTTCACCAAGAAAATACATTGCTCAGCCTACATTGTCCTTATCTACTGTACCTACGCTCTCTAGCAAAGGAGTAGCTCCCCGACATGTAGACCTCAGACCATATATACTTTTTGGTGAAAACATTAAAGTGATTCCTGGAGCCCTAACAAGAGTTGCATTGGTAAAAGGTTCACTGGTAGTAAATTCATCACAGGGTGGTGGTAGTAAAGACACCTGGGTATTATTTGATTAAGATTGTATGTTAAGTAGAGTAGCTGATTCACTATTTTGGTTAGGCCGTTACACCGAGCGCGCTGAAAATTACGCCCGGTTTATTGATGTAAATTTCAATCTCTCACTTGATCTACCTCCTGGGATCAGAGAACAATGGGCTCCATTGCTGTTGGCTACAGGAGACAATGACCTTTTTCTCAAACTTTATAAAACTGTTAATAGGGAAAATGCCATTAGGTTTCTAGCTTTCGATGAACGTAACCCAAATAGTATTTTATCCTCAGTCACCAAGTCACGTGAAAATGCCCGGATAGTTCGTGAAAACATTTCAAAAGAAACCTGGGAAGTACTCAATGACCTGTATCATTATCTGAAGGAACTGGTCAAAAAAAGAGTGTGGAAAAAAGAAGATCCTCATAGTTACTTCAACGAGATAAAACAACAGATCCAGCTATTGAATGGAATTGCATATGACACTGCTCCTCGAACTCAGGGATGGTACTTTACCAAGCTTGGTCAGTTTATGGAGCGTGCTGATAAGACCTCTAGAATTTTAGATGTAAAGTATCATTTTCTTCTTCCTTCAGTCGAAGAGGTCGGCTCTCCGCTTGACTACTTACACTGGGCGGCTTTGTTGAAATCTGTGAGTGCTTTCAATGCCTACAGGCGGGTGTATGGCAAAATCGCTCCAACCACGATTGTAGAATATTTGGTACTTAACAAATACTTTCCGAGATCCATCCTTTTTTGCCTGATGAATGTAGAATCCTGTTTACTCGAAATATCTGAATTTAAAGGTAGAGGCTATTCCAACAATGCGGAAAAGGCCATTGGCAACCTCAGGGCTGATCTGGAATATGCAGATATCAGTGAAGTTTTTGAGTTTGGTCTTCATGAATATCTGGACCAGCTCCAGATCCGGCTTAACGACATTTCATCTGCAATCTATGAGCAATATTTCAAGATTCAACCTAACTTCGTCTCAGACAGTCAATCTCAATCACAATCATGACTTACTGCCTTGGAATCCTAAGTAAGGAAGGCATCGCCGGGCTTGCTGATACGTGTATCACCTCCGGAAATGATACTACCGTTGCCAAAAAGATCTTTACCGTTCAAAGAAAGAACCATTCATTTTTTATCATGACCTCAGGACTGAGGTCTGTTCGAGACAAGGCACTGACTTACTTCTCCGAGGTGGTTGAGGATGATGATGAAAGCTTTAATAAACTCTACAAAGCTGTGAATAAGTTTGGAGAGCAGGTAAAGCGAGTAGCAGACGAAGACAAAGCTTCTATTGAAGAGGCAGGCATGTACTTCAATCTTTTTGCTATCGTAGGTGGGCAACTTGAAAAAGATGAAGCACCTAAGCTTTATCTTCTTTATCCACAGGGCAACTGGATTGAGATCGGTCCAGGCACTCCATACGTAATCATAGGAAATACAGGATTTGGGAATCCAATATTGAAACGTTCAATTACTTACGACACTCCTTTGGAATTTGGCCTGAAGAGTGGATTTCTTTCATTCGATGCCACCCGTATCTCAGCCAATGATGTGGATTACCCCATAGATACGATCGTTCTGAAGCGAAATACCTTCAATATGATTGAACATCGCTTTACAGAAAAAGATCTTGGTCACATTTCTGAGTTTTGGAACAGTAGGCTTAGGGATGGAATTGATAAAATACCCGCTGTTGCTTTGAAAAGAGCCTTTGAGGATGAGGATGTTCAGATGAGCATAACGTTGAAAAATGAAGCTTAAGATCACACATCAAACAACCTACCAGTACAGCAGCAAAGTCTTTGTTGAGCCACAGCACTTTTATTTTTATCCCCTACCCAGAAACTATATTACGCTAGATAACTTCGAGTTGAAGATTGATCCAGCAAGCTCTGGTTTAGCCCAAAGAGTGGATGCTGAGGACAACCTGTATCATCAGTGTTGGTTCAATGATTTACAGGATAACATACAGATCATTGCTGAAATAGAAGTGGAGTCCGACGAGATCAACCCTTTCAATTTCCTTCAGGAGGAAAAAACCAAGACTCCACACACAAAAGCCTTAGATATTTTTCTTGAGACTGAGCATCTTTCGGATAATGCCAATAAATGGTTAGATGAGCTATATGAGGCCAGTGATGACACACTAATCACTTTTCTAACATACCTAAATAAAGAGATTAACCTCAACTGGGACCATGAAACCAGGTATGAATCTGATCTGATGGGTCCTGTAACATGTTTTGATTCCAAAAAGGGAAGTTGCCGAGATCTGAGCTGGATGATGATCAACATGCTTAGAAACAGAAACATTCCTGCAAGATTTGTAAGCGGATATGCCTTCAATTCGGAGCTTGGAGAGGGTCATGAACTACACGCCTGGATCGAAGCCTGGGTACCGGGAGCCGGATGGATTCCACTCGATCCCAGTGCAGGGTTACTGGCCACAAACAGCTATATTCCTGTCGTATCAAGCTATCATCCGGCCAATACATTTCCTGTTCAGGGATCTTACCGAGGTAACGCTGAAGCCAACCTTAATTTCAACGTTAAGATTCAGGAAATAAAATAGTTTGCCGACTATCAATTTGATTTTCATTATTTTCACGGCTTCAAATAAGATTCAATGATCAAATTAGCAATCATCGGTGTAGGAAATTGCGCCTCCTCGCTTGTTCAAGGCATAGAATATTACAAAGACAAAAAGAATAAAACCGGCTTTATCGCCGAGAAGATTTTCGGTTATGAAATTGGCGATGTGGAGATCGTTGGAGCTATTGATATTGATCAAAGAAAAATAGGAAAAGACGTATCGGAAGCCATTTTTACTGCCCCCAATTGCGCTGTGAAGTTTTCGGACGTCCCAAAAAAGAATGTTCCTGTCGTGAAGGGTGAGGTCTATGATGGAGTGGCCAAGCACATGACGGATTCATTTAAAGTTGATGACAATCAAAAGAGTGTAGACGTTGCAGCGTATTTAAAATCAACAGGCGCAGACTTTGCTGTTTGCTATCTACCGGTTGGAAGTGAAGAAGCAGTTAGGTTCTACGCTCAGAAATCATTAGAAGCCGGAGTTGGTTTTATCAATGCGATACCGGTATTTGTTTGCTCTACAGATGAGTGGAGTAAAAAATATGCGGATGCCGGACTGGTATGTATCGGGGATGATATCAAAGCACAATTTGGAGCAACTTATACTCACAGGATTCTGACTGAAAGTCTTCTAAAGAGAGGAATTGCTATTGACGACATGTATCAATTGAATGTTGGAGGGAATACAGATTTCGAAAACATGATTGATGAAGATCGCCTCACCAATAAAAGAATCTCCAAAACCACGGCAGTAGATTCGTTGTTTGGTGGTTCTGAAAAGCCCCCAGTAAGAATCGGTCCAAGTGATTACATCCCTCATCTAAACGATACAAAAATCTGCTACATCAACATTCACGGTAGACAGTTTGGAGACCAGAAAATTGAAATTGACCTGAAATTGAAGGTTGAAGACAGTCCAAACAGTGCTGGGATCATGATTGATGTCGTGCGATTGGCCAAAGGAGCTAAAGATAAAGGCATGAAGGGTGAAGTATCGATCATTTCTTCATTTGGCTTCAAGCATCCAAAGGTAAAAATGCATGAAGATCAGATCTATCCGCAGCTTCAGGAATTCATGAATAGTTAGTCCAGGCTCAGGTCAAGACTATTTTGATAATCATCGAGATTATCCACATCATTCCAACTGCTTCCGATGACTTCGGTCAATGCTGCCCGATTCTTTTCTGCAAGTGAAAAAACCATATTGGAAATTGAATATTGGTTTTTAGCAAAGCAGGACTCAAAGGCATTGAATACTTCAGGACTCATTTCAAACAGACCAGTATCGAAGTAGTTATAATCCGCTAGTTCCTTTCCTATTTTTTTGATCAAGCCCTCTTGTCCTAGAACCTTTGTTACATCATCAATATCGATGTGTTCGTTATGTTTTCCAGGCTTATCCACCGCCAGATAGAGATCACTTTTCGAAAAATCTTTCTGAGAATCTGTAAAACTTGAAATCAATGATTTGTTGAAGACATGGTCTGCCATGGTAAGAAGAAATGATTTCAGATTCTTCTGCCCAACCCATTCCCGGGCTTTATAAACTGATAGTCCGTTCTCAAGGTTAAATTGGTCATTGAAAACGGAATCAATCGTGACTGGATAAATGGATAAAATTCTCTGAATCTCTTCTTCAAGAGCTTCCTTATTGTGACCAGTAATTACGCAAAATTGATCGATCCCATTTTTAGAAAACAGGTTAATGTGCCGTTCCAACAGCGTCTGACCATTTATCTGTAATAGTGTTTTAGGTTTTCCGGTATCTAGTCTTGTATTTTTTCCTGCAGCTAGGATCACACAACCTGATTTGATCATTTGGTGATGATTGATTTGATTTCTGATAAAGTGCAAATATTAACTTAATACCTGAATAACATCCGGTAATTAGACCCTGAGATTAAATTATCCAACCGAAATAGATTTTGCCGTGTCGTAAGATTGGCCTACTGAACAGGTTTGAAAAAATTAAATGTTTCATAACTCGTTTTCAACCAGGATGATGCGATCTTTAACACAAAATCAGCGATTAACATGTGGAATAATTCTACCTTTGCAAATCTTCTCTTGTTGAAAGAGTAAAGAATTAAAGTTAACTTTATAAATCGTTAACACTGAATTCAACTTAACCAATCATTACCCCGGAATAAAACTTTATCTACTCCTTAAATTGATTTGATGGGTATATTAAAAGACAGATTTAGCCATTTTCAGGAACCACAAAAAGCCCAGGAGCTAGGTTTTTATCCTTTTTTCAGGCAAATTTCTTCAGAGCAAGGGACCACGGTGACCGTGAATGGTTCTGAAGTCATGATGTTCGGTTCTAATAGCTATCTGGGCTTGACCACACATCCAAAAATCAAAGCTGCAGCTGAAGACGCCATTAAAAAATATGGTACGAGTTGTTCGGGATCCAGGTTCCTGAATGGCACCTGCGACCTGCATGTAGAGCTGGAGGAAAGACTTGCCCGTTTCCTGAAAAAAGAATCTGTCCTTGTATTTAGCACCGGATTCCAGGTGAACATCGGGGTGATTCCTACCATCACAGGAAAAGATGATACCATTTTGATGGATCGGTTGAATCACGCTTCCATCTACGAAGGTGCGAGACTTTCAAAAGCCCAAACCGTGATTTTCAGGCACAACAACATGGAAAGCCTGGAGCAAAAGCTCAAAATGGTAGCCAATGTGCCATTTAAGTTGATCATTGTCGATGGAATATTCAGTATGGAAGGAGACATTGCCAAACTACCAGATATTGTCTTCCTCGCTAAGAAGTACAATGCGATAGTGATGACAGATTGTGCACATGCCATTGGTGTTCTAGGCAAAAACGGTTCCGGCACTCCATCGCATTTCGGCCTTGAAGATGACGTAGACATCATTGGTGGCACCTTCAGTAAATCGCTGGCTTCACTGGGAGGTTTTGTTGGAGCCAATAAAGAAACCATCAACTATCTGAAACACCACAGTCGTTCATTGATTTTCAGTGCAAGTATTACGCCGGCTTCAGTCGCCGCAACTTTAGCAGCTTTGGATATTATCGAGAGTGATAATAGCCTTATTCAAAACCTGTGGAAAAACACACATCATGCGTTAACGCGACTTAAGTCTCTTGGCTTCGATACCGGGGATGCTGAAACCCCAATTATTCCAATATATATCCGGGATCAGCGTAAAACATATGATTTCACCACGGAGCTATTCAAAAGGGGGTTATTCGTCAACCCGGTAGTTGCACCTGCTGTTGCACCACAGGATTCTTTGATCCGTTTTTCACTTATGGCTACACATACTACAGAACAAATTGATAAAGCCATAGATATCATTCATGAAACAGCCAGGGAAATAGGTGTCCCTCTGCTTTCAGAAGTGCTCATTAAGTCATAACCGTTGAGAATTCTCGTTACTGGTGCCAATGGTTTCCTAGGGAGTCATCTTGTAGAATATGCAGCGAAGGCTATTGAAAACACCGTGTATTCCGGGGTAAGAGCAAATGCTAACCTGAAATATCTCGATGGTCTCAGAACTGAGATCACCATCCTGGATTATCGGGATTTGGAGTCCCTGGTAGCCAGCTTCAAGATGATCAAAAAAGATGGCAAGCTGGACTTGATAATCCACAATGCGGGACTAACCAAGAGCAATTCAATTTCTGATAACCTGGATGTAAATAAGGGAATCACATCAAATGTCATTGAAGCCATCAGGCAATCCGGATGCCTGAGTGATACTGGAAAATTCGCTTATATATCTTCCATGGCAGCTTTGGGTCCTGTGGGTGCAGGTGGCCCGGTATCCGCATATGGACAAAGTAAGCTCAAAGCCGAAGAAACAGTGAAACAATCAGGACTCCCCTACCTGATTTTCAGACCAACTGCCATTTACGGCCCCAGGGATAGCTCTTTCCTGGCTATGTTTAAATCAGGTAAGCTTGGGCTCTACCCCAACATTGCCTCTACCCACCAAAAAATCACCATGATTTACGGGGCTGATGTAGCAAAGCTGGTATTCCACTATACCAGAGTTTGGAAAAACAAAATAGTACATCTCGATGATGGTCAGGTTTACAGTCATCAGGACTTCAAAAAGGCACTTGAAGCCAGTTTTCAGCGAAACGTAAAATATTTCAAGGTGCCCGGACCGATCATTTTAGGAGCCCTGTTCTTTTTAGAAATGGTGACCTATATTACAAAGAAAAAACCCGTCCTAACCAGAGAAAAATACCGGGAGATCAGACAGGATTGGAATCATGACCTAAAAGAGGAACATAATATACTGAAAGGTTTAAATTTAATCTCGCTTAATGATGGCTTTGCCAATACTTTGCAATATTACCGCGAGCAAAACCTTTTGTAATTCATGGCATATGAAATCCATGAGATCGTTCCAAAGGATCTCAAACAGTTTATCAAATTCCCTTTTGAGCTATACAAGGGCAATACATGTTATGTCCCTCCTATCATCGATTTTGAGCTCAGTACTTTATCTCCGAAAAAAAATCCTGCTTTTAAACACGCAACAGCAAAATACTGGCTGGTAAAAAATGGCAAAAAGAGTATCGGACGGGTAGCAGCAATCCTATTAAACAAAGAGTTAGAAGAAAAGAAGTTAGTACGTTTTGGCTGGATCGACTTCATTGATGATTTCAAGGTCTCCACCCTTCTCATTCAAACAGTTGAGGAGTTTGCTAAAGAAAACGGTGCCATTGGAGTACACGGCCCTTTAGGTTTCACCGATCTGGATTTTGAAGGAACACTCATATCAGGTTTTGATGAAATGGCTACTCAAGCCACTATTTACAATTACCCTTACTATCAAACTCATTTTGAGCGATTAGGATTTGGCAAAGCTTGTGATTGGTTTGAGATGCGTGGTACTGTACCGGAAAAAGTTCCGGACAGTATTCGCGATATAGCTCAAAAAGTAGGTGATCGGTTCAAAATCAGATCAAAGAAATTTAAGCGAACCAAAGATGTCCTGAAATACAGCAAACCCGTTTTTGACCTGCTCAATGAAACTTATAGTAACCTCTATGGCTACTACCCACTTTCCGACGAGCAGATTGAATACTTCATCAAGATGTACTTTGGATTTATCCGGTTGGAATATATCAGCCTCATCGTAAATGAAAACGATGAGGTAGTCGCATTTGCCATTACACTGCCCTCTCTTTCAAAAGCTTTTCAGAAGGCAAAAGGTCACTTGTATCCATTTGGTTTCATCCATGTCTTAAAATCCTTTTACAGCAACGATCATCTTGACCTTTTCCTGATTGCAGTCAAACCGGAGTATCAAAGACGTGGAGCCTTTGCCATTATTTTCTATGAATTGTTCAGCATATTTGTGAATAATGGAGTGAAGTACCTGACCACTGGACCCATGATGGAAACCAATAACTCGGTATTAAATTCCTGGAAAGGCATGGAGGAGCATCTGGACACCTACAAAGTTCAGCGGAGATGCTTTATTAAATACTTTGATGCAGCAAAATGAAAAAATGGGCAATCATACTTGGAGGATCAAGCGGTATAGGACTGGCAACAGCAAAGAAGCTAGGTCAGCACGGTTACAACCTGATCATTGCCCATCGGGATCGAAGAAGTGACCTTGAACAAATCAACGCGCATTTTGAAGAGATCAGGCAATCTAATGTGCATGTTGAGTCACTCAATTTCGATGCTACAAATCAAGAAAAGATTACTGAGCAACTGGATAAGATAAAAGACCTTGTTGGCAAGGATCAAATTGCAATACTCGTCCACGCCATCTCTCGAGGAAACCTCAAGCCACTTATTGGCGATCAAAGGTTGTCCGTGCAAGACCTGCACCTAACCATTGATGCCATGGCGCTTAGTCTGCAACATTGGGTAAACCAACTAATGGCTGCCAATTTGCTCACTGAAGGAAGCACCATTGTAACGCTTAGCTCTGCGGGTAATAATAAAATCTGGCCGGGCTATGCCGCTGTTGGCATGGCCAAGTCTACCATGGAAACGCTGAGTAAATACCTTGCTGTTGAGCTTGCAGAAAAAGGTATCCGGGTCATATGTGTAAAGGCAGGGATCACCGATACCCCATCACTTAAAATGATCCCTGGCTATGATCAACTAAAGGAACATGCCGCTTCTAGAAACCCCAGTGGGCGGATGACAGAAACCGGAGATGTTGCCAATGCGATTTACATTCTCACGCTGCCAGAGGCAAAATGGATTACAGGTAGCATCATTAATGTAGACGGAGGTGAACATTTGATCGGATGAAAGAATATCAGGAAATCATCAACCTCCTACCCTATGCTCATCCATTTTTATTTGTTGATGAGATTTCATCAATTAATGACCAGGAAATTACTGGTTTATACCGGATCAAACCAGACGAGTATTTCTTCAAAGGGCACTTTCCGGGTAACCCGGTTGTGCCTGGTGTAATCGTCACTGAGGTCATGGCGCAAATTGGATTGGTGTGTTTTGGTATTTATCTGCTAAAATCAGAAGAGACAAATCACATAAAGAGATATCCGGTATTTACATCTTCCAAAGTAGATTTTCTCGGGATAGTAAAACCGGGTGATCAGTTGAAAGTCCACTCAAAAAAGTTATATTTTAGGTTCAATAAGTTAAAGTGCTGTGTGGAGTGTGAAAATATCACCACAGGGAAGGTTGTTTGTAGAGGAGAGATGGATGGTTTGATCCTAAACGAAGATGTAATTGAAAGAAAATAGAGTTGTTGTAACGGGGATTGGTGCGGTGACACCAAATGCTCTGGGTGTTCGGGATTTTAACAGCGCTTTGCAGCAAGGCAAATCAGGCATTCAATATTGGGAAGAATTGACCCAATTGAATTTCAGGTGCCAGATCGGAGGAGTACCACCACTTACAGATGAATATATCGACTCTCTGTTGCCAGAATACTTCAGCAAGAAAATCACCAACAAAGCCATTATCTATAGTTGTCTTTCAGGAGTTGAAGCCTGGTTAGATGCGGGATTTGAAACTGGATCAGACAGTCGAGATCCGGAATCCGGGATTGTCTTTGGTGCCGGTGACCTGGGCTTTGACAGTTTAAGAAATTCACAGGAATATTATTCCTACTTTGTAGATCGGGGTGAACCTCGCAAATTGGGTTCAAGGACAATCTCCGAAGCCATGAATAGCGGTGCAGCGGCCTATCTCAATAATTTGTTAGGTCTTGGCAACAGGGTGATCTCCAATTCTTCGGCATGTACCACAGGGAGTGAGTCCATCTTTCTGGGATATGAACACCTCAAAGCGGGGAAGGCCAAAAGGATGATCTGTGGCAGTACCGAGGGAGATGGTAGATACATCTGGGGTGCCTTTGATGCCATGAGGGTATTGTGTGCAGATTCAAATGAAAATCCTGCTATTGGGTCAAGGCCTATGAGTGATACGAGCTCGGGCTTTGTGCCTGGTGGTGGCTCAGGGGCCTTAGTGCTTGAGACACTTGATAGTGCACTGGACCGAGGAGCAAAAATATATGCGGAGATTTTGGGTGGAGAGCTTAATTCAGGTGGTCAGAGAAACGGTGGCAGCCTCACTGCACCGAATAGCGAAGCAGTAGTGGAGTGTATTGAGAATGCAGTAGATCAAGCCAAAATAAGCCCTACTGAAGTCGATTTAATCAGTGGACACTTAACCTCCACTAAGGGTGACCCGATAGAAATAGAAAACTGGAGCAAAGCACTTGGATTGAGTGGAGATGATTTCCCGCATGTGAACAGTGTAAAATCAATGATCGGCCACTGCATAGGTGGTGTGGGTTCTATTGAACTAGTGGCTTGTGTCTTGCAAATTGAAAATGGGTTTGTTCACCCAAGCCTCAATACCCAATCAATACATCCAGAGATACTTGAATTGATTCCAAGTAAAAAAATCCCTCAAAAGTCAATCAAAAAGGATGTGAAGACTGTTATTAAAGCAAATTTTGGTTTTGGTGACCTCAATTGTTGTCTCATCCTCAGGAAATGGAAAACGTAAATCACATACAAACATTTTTATCCTTAAAATAATGTAATGGCTGACCGCAGGGTAGTAATCACAGGCTTAGGAGTTGTCGCATCAAATGGTGTGGGGATAAAGGCTTTTGATGAAGCCTTAAAAAGTGGCACCTCCGGAATCACACTGCAAAAGGATATGGTGGATGCTGGACTACGCTGCAAAATTGCTGGAAGACCTTTGATTTCCGATGACTACAAACATAAGTACCTGTCCAACCTGATCTTTTCAAAAGTTAAAAACAATGCGGTTATTCATGGCTTGCTGGCTGGACTGGAAGCCTGGAATCATGCAGGGTTACATTCCGGATCTGAAGAAGTAGATGATGATTCAGGGATCATCATGGGATCAGGTGCACCGGGCCTTGACTTTTCAACAAGCGAAAAAATGCATGCTGTAGAAAATGGTTTAAGCAGAAAGCTAGGATCATTTACCATCCCTGAATCCATGAGCAGTGGAGCAAGTGCATTTTTAAACAGCATACTTGGTCTTGGAAATCGTGTCCTTTCTAATTCGTCTGCTTGTATTACTGGTAGTGAAGCCGTATTGCTAGGATATGAGCACATTGTCTCTGGTAAGGCCGAAAGAATGCTCTGTGGGAGTACAGAGGGAGATGGTATTTATATCTGGGGTGGTTTTGATGCACTTAGAGTTTTATGTGCTGATTCAAATGATGAACCTACAAAAGGGTCAAGACCGATGAGCAAATCCCTGGGTGGTTTTGTGCCATCTAGTGGAGCAGGTGCTTTGGTCCTGGAATCACTGGAATCTGCAAAAAAGAGAGGAGCTAATATTCTGGCCGAGTTCAAGGGAGGTTTTGTGAACTCCGGAGGCCAGCGAAATGGGGGTAGCTTAACCGCACCTAATTTCAAGGCCATTGTCAGCTGTATAAAAAATACTCTGGCAGCTTCTAAGGTAGAACCTGGGCAAATTGATCTTATTTCAGGACATCTCACTAGTACTCCTAATGATGTAAATGAAGTTAAGTGCTGGCGTGAAGGTTTGGAACTAACTGGTAAAGACTTCCCATATATCAACACACCTAAGTCAATGATCGGTCATTCTATTGCGGCTGCTGGCTCAATAGAATTGGTAGCATGTGTCTTGCAACTCCAAGACAACTACATTCATCCAAACATCAATTGTGATACCATACACCCTGATCTATCTGATATTTTACTTCGAGAAAAGGTCCCTTCAAAAACACTTTACCAGGAAGTAAACACATTGATAAAAGCTAATTTTGGATTTGGCGATCTAAATTGTTGTGTAGTTTTACAGAAATGGAAAGGATAATATGGACAAGGAGCAAATAATAAAGGAACTTATAGAAATCATCAAGCCATACGTTCCTGAAAAGGAATTGATTGATAACATTGATGAGTCAAAAGAACTAATCAACGACCTACACATCAATTCAGCCCATATCGTCGATATCGTATTGGATGTGGAAGAAAAGTATGACATCATGATTGATGACGATGCTATTGGCAAGATGAATACGGTGGGCGAATCAGTAAGTATGATTTTGGAAAAAATCAAATCATAGAAATTCCCTTTCCAGTTTTGCATCTATCTTTTTTTGCTTTTGGTTGATCATCATCATTGGAATGATGGTCACAATTGAAAAGATCAGGTAAACATCAAATCGTCCCAACACACTTGATATCATAATGCATGATCGATGGGTATTTGACCCACAGATCAGTGCCCACCAGAATAGTAATGGATGATTTAGTCGTTTGTAGGCAGTCGTAAAATTTTCCTGGGTTTTATCATCATACGCTAGCTTCCCAAAACGATCTCGCAGCTCCCTAGTCCGTGTGCTTAATGAAAATTGTCTGGCTGTATAATCACGGTAGGCATAGTTGAGTAGCCGTTTTAAAAACGATTTCTCTGAAGCTATCTGGTCTCTGATCTCTTCCGGGTATGCTATCCTGGCACTTTTGAAAGGTCCTGCAAAATATAAATATTCGGTTTTATAGAATTCATAAAGTGCAGACTTCAGACTATGGGCTACACCCGCAAGTACTGCCACACCCAGTATCCAGTAATTGTATTCCTCGATAAAGTATATGGTAGCCCCAACATAACACGAGGCGAATACCAGGTTATCAATCAGTCCGTCGATAATCCGGCCAGTCTCCGAGGTCTGCCCCGTCATCCTAGCCAATTGACCGTCAGCGCTGTCCAGCACACCTGCTATTGTGATCAAAAGTGATCCAATCAAAGTTATTTGCCAAACCTCCTGGTAGTACAGCAGCCCACCTCCTATTATTCCGATAACCAGGCTGATAATTGAGACCTGAGTGGGTGTAAGTCCAAGGAGTTTCCCTGCTTTCGCAAAGAATAGTCCAAAGAACCGACTGAAATATAGATCAAAGCGCTCTTCAATGTCCAGCATTTTGATCGTGGACAGCATCTCCTGATGGTGCCTTTTAAAAGCCTTCCTCAAACCCATCAATTACTGATTTCGCTTAACCCTGGAGAAAAGATTGATTTTTTGACTGGTCACAAAGTGCCAGAGGACCTTCCCCCATGAGCTATGAGCATAAAGATGGTCGTAGTGTTCGGAAGCCATTTTCTTAAGCTCAGGTAAGCGGCTCCCCGGGATGTTAGGAAAATCGTGGTGCTCATTATGGTACCCGACGTTGAAAGTTATTTTGTTCAGGAAACCGTAGTAGGAGTAGGTTTCCTGTCCTTCTTTGAAGATATAATGCTCTGCGATGAAATGACCAGCTATAGGATGCAGTCCTCCGGCGATAAATATGGATAACAACAGAAAAACAAGTCCGGTCCATCCTGCGATAAAGTAATAAGCAGTCATACATACTATTTGCACAAGCAAATTGATGACTTGCCACTTATCAATCTTAATGGGGTGCACTACCAATGGCCTGATAGCATAAAACAGAATTTGGTTGATCAGCCAGATCAGTTTTCCCAAAAAACCGCTGAATAACAGTGCTTCTTTCTCTGTGGGAATATCGGTATCTATCCCGTCTTTGCCCTGGTACCAATGATGTTCCCCATGATAAATCCGAAACGCCATAGCATAAGGGAAGACCAAAGGTATATTGGCCACTATGGCCAGGATATTATTCAAGGTTTTACTCCTATAAGCCAGGTCATGGGTAATCTCATGGATTGCAAGAAACAAAATATGACTGATCGTGGCACTCACAAAAAACAGAATCAAGAGTCTGACCCAAATATTATCAGGAAGGTAGATTGGGATCAGTAGTTGAATGGCAACCAGGAGTAATGTCTTGTATTTTAACAATGGATCAATACCAAAAAGCTTTTTCACCTCAGGCACCTCTTTCATGATGCGCTTCCTACGCTCGTGATGCGGTTCTCTCTTATTATCCCAAACGAATCCGGACATCTATTTTGGTTTTAGAAATGTAGAAGATGCAAAATGGCAAAGCGAATTCAACCTCTTCAATAATCCTGAAATGTTAGACTTTTCCAATGGAGCAGCCGTCATTTCTTTACCTGCTGCAAAATCAACATTCAGGACTTTGTCAATGAATTCATCAATCAATGGTTGGTGACTTGATACCAGTGCAACCTCCTGTTCAAAATAGTAACTCACAAAATCAAAGTTACTACTTCCCATAATTAATGTAGACCGGTCAATCAAAATTGCCTTGAGATGAGACATCCCCTCCTGGTAATGGAATAGCTGAAAATACCCCTTTGTCAACTCCTGATTTAGAAATCTCTTGAAAATGGATTTGTTGTTTTCTTCTGGTGAAATAATCCTTAAGGCAACATCCTTCCCCACATGATCCCTGATATAACTCAATAACGGGTCAGAAATATAGGGTGAAAGGATATCAATTGATTTCCTGGCGTTGGCCAGATGAGAAAACAGCCTTGAATACAATTCCTTGCTCTTGATGCCATTGAAGAAATAAATACTGCTTTCACCCAAATTAAACTCGGCAGATTGATTCTTTCCTAAAAGCGTATTGCCAAAATCGTCCTTTAAGATCTGACCTATCTGATCATCTTCTATCCTGACCATTGCATCATGCCAAGCAAAATTATGATCGCTGAAATTGATCCCCCCCAGATAGGATACCTTTCCATCTATGCAGATCATCTTTTTGTGGTTCCTCAAAGGGTACTTCCACATAAATAATCCAAGTGGGTTGGTAAACTTCACTTTGATCCCAGCTTCTGTTGCTTCCTTTAAAAGCCTACTGGTACTTCTCACCTCATCTCTGAATGCCTTTGACTTCAGGTATTGGGTCCCAACCACAAAATGGTCATTGATCACTGCTTTGGTATATGAATCCACCAGCAGAACTCGCTCTTTGGCTTTGCTTGAGATCATTGCAGCCACCAGGTCGCTCCCCGCTTTATCCCCCTCAAAAGTCATGGCCTGCACAATCACATAACTGTGTGCCTGATGAATATCCTGCACCAGTTGACTCATGAAATTATCTGAATCGACTAACAGTTTGGTCTGCATGCTTTTATTTTGAGTTGCAAAGATTATCGCGAAGTAATGGAATTCCACGCTTTTTTTTACCCTAACCCTCACATTGCATGAAAATCGCGCAGGTTTGTCCATACGATCTTTCGAGACCTGGTGGGGTAAAGAATCACATCTTTGGATTGAGTGATGAGCTTGAAAAGATGGGACATGAATTAACCATCATTGCCCCGAATGGGCAGGCGAATTCCAATGACAGCAAAATTCGCTTGTTTGGAAGGAACAGAAGTCTCAAAATCAGCGGAACAAAAATAGACCTAAACATTGCGCTGGGTGAAGACCGCAAAAACTTGAAAGCTTTCCTCCAAAGCCAGCAATTTGACATCATTCACTATCACACCTTTTGGAACCCAATGATCCCCTACCAGGTATGGAAGCATTCCAGCGCACGAAATATTGTGACTTTCCATGACACTCCCAAGCAAAAATGGCTTGGCAAGACAGTTATGCCCATGGCTGCTTCTGTGATATTCAGGATGATGGATAAGGTGATTTCTGTTTCAAATTCACAGGCCAGCAATATTGGTGGAGCAGATCACCCACGCATCAGAATCATCCCAAACGGGCTTGAGATTGCTGAGTATCAATTACCGATAGGTAAGCTGGATGAGTTTGATGACGGTAAGTTTAATCTGCTTTTCCTGGGAAGGCTCGAGCCCAGAAAGGGTGTAATTTATGCACTTGAAGCATTCAAAAGTTTGAAGAAATCGACACCGGAGCTTCGACTCATCATAGCTGGTGAGGGACAAGAAAAAGAACTGGTAACTTCTTTTATTAAGGATAATCAACTTGATGATGTGAGAGTCCTTGGTCAGGTAAATGAAGCCACCAAAATCGCTCTCCTCAAAACGGCTGACCTGTACCTGGCCCCAGCTATCTTCGGAGAAAGTTTTGGTATCGTGTTGTTAGAGGCTATGGCATCGGGGGTGCCAATGGTTGGTTTTGGAAATGAAGGATATCTAAACATCATTCCTGAACAATGGGCTCCATTTTTCCCCAAACCCAAAGACCAACAAGCTTTTACCGATGCAATCAATACCATGATCACACAAAAGTCAACTCGTGATGATATGATCGCCTGGGGTTTGGAGGCTGTCAAGAAATATGAATGGAGTTTTATAGCTCAGGAAGTCGAAAAAATCTACTTATCAGCTCTGAAGTAGTCGTTCATCAAGGAGACTGCGTATTTAATATCTTCCTGATTTAAGTCTCCAATCACAGCTACCCTGAAGGTTTGACATTCCGGGATCACACCCGGGTAAATGGTCACTCCTCTCTCATACAGAAAATCGTGAAAGTCATTGAAATCAAGGTCTGGTTTACTATCCAGCTTGATTGCAAGTAAGATCTTTGATTCCTGTTCTTCTGATAGGAAAAAAGAAAAACCCAGGTTCTTTAACCCATCATAAAACAATTGCCAGTTTGATTGATATCGATCCCATCTTGTATTCAAGCCCTCTTCCAATGTCTCCTTGATGGCTTCTAGAAAAGCATAGCAGATCTGGACAGGGGGAGTGAAGCGCAATTGATTTTTTACCTGCAGGTTATTCCATTGGCCGTAGACATCAAAATAATACCCTCCGCTGTTTGCTTTTAGCTCCTCAAGTCGATCCTTGCTAAAGATCACAAAGGATAAGCCAGCCATCCCCTGGACGCATTTGTTGGATGATGAGAAAACGTAATCAATTGGTGTTTTCTTCAAATCAATAGGGTAAGCTCCGAATGAGCTCATGGCGTCAATTATCAGTTTAGCTCCATGCTTCTTGCAAATCTCAGAAATCTCTTCCAGGGGATTCATCATCCCAGTGGATGTCTCATGATGGATCATCGCCAGGTGCGTGTAAGAGCCGCTTGACAGTGCTTTCTCTACTGTTGCAGGCTCAGGATAATCACCAAAGGAGAACAGTTTTTCATATGGAAGACCGAACCTGTCGCATATCTGGGTCATCCGGATCCCATACGAACCATTTGTGAGGATCAAGGCTTTATCCTTCTTTCCAATGGCAGAGACAAGACAGGCTTCCATGGCACCCGTTCCACTCGCGACAAAAAGAGCTACTTCATGAGACCCCAAACCATTTCCTATTTCGAGCAATCCTTCAGAAATCTGATGCATCACATCCCCAAACTCCTGCTCGCGGGGACAGATATCTGATACGATCAAAGCTTCTTTTACCCTACTTGAAGTTGTTCCAGGCCCAGGATTTAGCAGGATCTTGCGATTTACTGACTTTGAAATATTCTCTTCAAAATTCATTTCGACAGGTTTTGCATGAAATCAACTTTATTGTCGACGGGCTTGATCGTAGGTCGTCCTAAATCTGCCCGGGCACCCGATTTGGTTTTTACCTCCAAAAATGAAGGTCCTGGCTCTGTAACAAAAGATTGCATTGCCTTTTTGAGATCATTTCTTGTCTCAACTGAATTAAAGGATCGGTACCCGCTGCCACTTACAATCTTATCAAAATTCAGATCCTGAGCTACAGTGGCCTGCCCGCCTACAGAGTCATGACTGCCGTTATTGATCAGGATATGTTTGAAGTTAGGGCCTGCCTGATCACCAATAATAGCCAGAGAACCCATATGCATCAAAACCGCTCCGTCTCCGTCCAGGCAATAAACATTCCTCTTTGGCTTCTCAAGGGCTATTCCCAAAGCTATCTGGGAAGCGTGCCCCATACACCCTACCGTCAAAAAGTCCTGGTTGTGGGATTCACCTTTTGCTGCACGATATTCGAAGACTTCACGAGAAGATTTACCTGTTGTAGATACCAGTATATCTTCTTCAGTCAGGAAAGGAAGAATTTCCCGGATCGCATCTTCCCGATTCAGCTCAAAACTGCTTTCAGATGCACTTTGGATTTTATAGGACTCAAAGGTGTTTTTTCTCACCAGCAAGACATACGGACTTTTGGTAGAATTCATGTGTTTAAAAGCGACATCAACCTGACCTTTTGCGGTATTAAAATCATCAGAGAGGATTGCATAAGGTAGCTCAAGAGCCTGTAGTAGTGCCTCATTCACACGCCCCTGCTTGATGTGCTGAGGCTCATCCTTCACACCGGGCTCTCCCCGCCACCCAATCATGATCAGCATTGGTATCGCATACACTTCGGGATCTATGAGGGAGGTAATGGGATTGATGGCATTTCCAAAACCGGAGTTCTGCATATAAACCAAAGGAATTTGGCTGGTAGCCAAATAATGACCAGCTGCCAGGCCGATGGCGGCTCCTTCATTTGCAGCAATGATATCCCGACCATGATCATAAGCGTAAGCACAGAAATCTTTTAAAAGAGAATCAGGAACACCTGTAGTCAAATGTACACCCTGGCCCTTCAGGTAATCGTAAAAGGCTTTGCAATTGAGCATGATTAGTTGGGTAAAATGGAAAGAATCTCTTTGATGGACATGCAGTACTTATCTGCTTCCAGTGATCGCTTATTCTCCAGTATCGTCTCCGCAGTTTTTTTCATCGCCGGGAATGCACTTCTCAATAGGTGATTGGCATAAATCACGATATTGAAACCTAGTTCTGCCAATTCATCTTCGGTAAACTGATTGTATGATGAAGGTACTGAGATCACCGGAACTTTGAAATCAAAGCTTTGGTATGCTTTCATGAATTCCTTAATCTCTGCTCCGTCCTTATGCCGGCTGTGGATCATAATGCCATCAGCTCCGGCTTCGATATAAGCTTTGGCCCGTTTCAGGGCATCCTCCTGCCCCATTCCAGCAATCAGGCTCTCCAGCCTAGCAAAAATCATGAAGTCCTGCGTGACCTGGTTTTTCTTACCGGTTGAGATCTTTTCACAGAAGTTTTCAATTGAATCGAGCTGCTGCTCAACTTCTGTTCCAAACAGCGAATTTCTTTTAAGTCCTGATTTATCTTCAATCACCACTGCCGAAACCCCTAATCGCTCCAGGTTTCTAACCTGCATGGCAAAATGTTCGATCATTCCTCCGGTATCTCCATCCAGGATGATTGGTTTGGTTGTTACATCCAGGATATCATTGATGGTCTGAAATCTTGAGGTCCTGTCTACATATTCGGTGTCTGGCTTACCCTTCGCAGTAGAATCTGTGAGACTACTTACCCAAATGGCGTCAAACTCTCTCAGCTCATTTTCTACTTCCACCTTCGTCTCTTCTACGATCAGCCCGCTGATCCCATTATGAGCCTCTAAAACCCGCACAATTGATTTGGCTTCTATTAACCTCCTCAGCATCCTTCGCCTTACATCCGGGGTTGTGCCGATCTCCTTCATAGCACTACGCAAGCCGGTAGAAGAAATTCCCTTGGTGTACTCAGGTTCGACCAACTTGCCTCCCCACTCAGCCAGGATTTTGATTACTCTGTCTCGCACCGTTTTCTGGGGGCCAGTCATCCAGTCGTCACCATGCACAACGTAATCAGGCTTTAACTTGCGAAGGTTTTCTTCGTAATCCAGCTTCTCCTGAGGAATGACTGCCGTCACACCTTTGATGTTCTCGAGTATCCTCCTTCGCTCATCAAAGGACAAAAAAGGCATTCTGCTGTATTTGGTAACTGCCTCGTCAGACAGCAAACCTACCGTAACTTCACCCAGTTCCCGGGCCTTTTCTATAATGTTGATATGACCATGATGGATCAGGTCCGTCCCCATCCCTACATAAACTTTTTTCATCCTTTGATTTTTTGGAGTTTTCAGCGGCAAATTAACTGATCCCAGCTGATAATTTGAAGAATACGCACATTCAAATCCAATTGCTTCTCTTAATTTGCGGCACATGACGAAAACAGCGGTGATACTTGCTGCAGGAAGAGGCATGAGGTTGCGACCTTACACAGAAGAAATCCCCAAAGGACTCCTCCAGGTAGGGCAAGAAAAGCTGGTAGGAAGGTCCGTCAGAATACTGCAATCAAATGGCATTGAGAAAATCATTTTTGGTACAGGATATTTAAGTGAGCAGTATGAAGCATTCGCTCAAAAACATGGTTTTTTCACTTATTTAAATAAGGATTTTGCCACTACAGGCAGTTTTCATACTTTATGCTGCGGCAAGGACCTGATCAAAGATGATTTTTTGTTGTTGGAGTCAGATCTCCTTTATGATTCACATGCCATTGAAACTATTGTGGCAATGAAAGATAAAGATGTGATCCTGTGTAGCGGCTTCACCCAATCCAATGATGAGGTTTATGTGGAAGTTTCCAATGGATATTTGGGAAACCTTTCGAAAAACCCCGATGATCTCAATAATGCAGATGCTGAGCTTGTCGGCATCTGGAAAGTTTCTCAAGAACTTTATTTAAAACTCTTGGATCATTATGAGGTTGCTACTGATGCAAGATCAAAAGACTACGAAAAGGCTATTGCAGACCTTTCTTCCGATCATCCTGTCAAATTGAGCATAATTGATGACCTTGTCTGGTGCGAAATTGATGATGAAGAGCATTTGGAAAGGGCTAAAACAAAGATTTTACCTAAGCTAACCTGACTTTTTCCAATAACCTGTTTCAGTATCACGTACAGCATCCTTTCCAATATACCCATAGACATGTTCCAGGTAAGCTTTGGTTTGCGAAGGCACGAAAGTCGGTTCATTCAAGTGAGTGCTTTTTTGTAAAGGGAAAATTAGACTTTTGGATATTGGAGCTGTTTCATTTGAATATCGGCTATTTTCATATGAACGTAGGTTTTCTCCCAGATCTTCATAGAAATAAATATCAACATCAAAGCCTTTGTAGCTAAAATAAATTTTGGGGCCTCTGTGATTTTGGGAGGTATCATAAAATTTGATGGAGGCTGGTAAAACTGATTTTAAATTAAGGACTTTTTCATAGGACTTTTCATGCATCCCAAAGTCAACGTCAATGTCATGTGGAATGATTCCATTTTCACGGTAATTGCCCAATAGTGTTCCAAAATCCAGCCAATACTCTTCACCGGATTTTCTAAGTAGTCCATTGATCTCCCGAAAGAGATGCTGCAGAATCTCAATTTTCCGGGACTGGTAACTCCCTGGTAAAACAGCTAAATATATATTTGCCCATCGCTGAATGTACTGAAAAATTCTTCTCATCCGTGCAAAGAAATACATTCGGAATGAAATGAGTCTGAATGAGCATTAGTAACAAAAAAATAGATGTTGTTTACACCTGGGTCAATGGAGATGATCCTGATTATCTCAAGATCTACAATCAGTACGCCGCCACACCAAAAGACCTGAACCCTGAAAGGATCAGGGATATCTACCAGTTGCTCAAGTATAGCCTCAGATCAGTTGAGAAATATGCTCCATGGGTGAACCGCATTTACCTGGTGACGATGAGACCCCAGATGCCTGAATGGTTACTAGCGGATCATCCAAAAATCACCATCGTCCACCATGATGAAATCTTTGACCCGGAAGATATCCCTACATTCAATTATAATGTAATTGAAAGCTATCTGTCTCGAATTCCTGGATTAAGTGATCAGTTTATTTATCTGAATGACGATTTTCTATTGGGAAATACGGTATCTCCTGATGATTTTTTTTCTCCTGAGGGTAAGGTGCTGATACACGGTACGCTATTTGGAGAAAACCTGGGTTGGCGTATCTACAATAAAAAGAATGACATTTTTGGACTAGGCCTGATCGAACATTCTCCGCTTTTAGTTGTAAAAGACTGGTGGGAGGAGATGCAAAATGCAAAAAGATCTGAGATGGATAAGATCAGGCAGCATAAATTCCGGGAGGGCTCAGATGTGATGATGTATAAGCTCTATAGATGGTACTGCCTTAAACATCAGCGAACTCATTGCCATCCCATAAAAGTTTGGGACCTACTTAAAATCCATTCATTCCATAAGATCACAAACAATTTTCAACGACAGAGCAAATCGCTCAAAAAGTTGGAGTTCAAACGCCCCAAATTCTATTGCCTCAATGATGATCAGCGAGACAATCCAAATCCTGAGGTGGTGGGATTGGTGAAAGGATTTCTGGAAAAGATGTATCCGGCGAAGTCGGGGTTTGAGAGGTGAGTCAGGAGGTTCTGACCTTAACTCGCTTTGTAACTCCTTCTACCTTGTCTTTCATCCTTAAATCTTCGATCTTATTACATTCACTATTCATTCGCTTAAATGCTTCAATAGAAGTATCCCTTGACCGCATTACATTCTGTCTGTTTTTATACTCCTCATGAGATTTGGTATAATAATGATTGATATGAACGCCTACTTTTTCCGGATCAGATAAAACACTACCCCCTGCAAACCGTCTATAATCCCATCGATGAGAATTATAGTGGTATCTGTTATTGGAAAGGAAATCACCATTTCCGGCATCCTTATAGTCTGAATACGATTCTTCTCGCTTAGTATAATTTTCTATTACCAGTCCTTTCGGCTTTTCCAGATGCCCATTATTTCCAAAGTTGTAACGGTAAACTCGATATCCTTTTGTCTGTGTAATATCCAATGTCTTCACCCAACTTTTTAAGTCACTCCCTCCATCATTGAGGACCAAAAACTCATCAATGTCAAGCTTTTGAATCCATTGACTTTCATTCCTATAGTTTTTCGCACAATGCGCGTAAGCGATATGACTCTTGTCTCTTTCCCAAAATCTTGTTGTGCGGTCGTATTTAGTTCCATCAAAATGTGTCCATGGGTGACGTGTTACAAGACCGGCCCGTTCATAGGGTCTTAGTAACTCCATAGCATCTAGCCCACCATCCTGATCATACAGATAAAAGTGATCCACTCCCATCATTAAATGGTATTCCAGCCACTCGTGGAAGTATTCATTTTCATTCTTGAAAACTGATACAGTAGATAAGAAATATTTTTTCAATTTTTTATAAAACTTAAATAAGTAATCATTCCCTAGCCATACTTCCTCTTCCAATATTTAAAAGAATGTAATCCTCTCCCCATTTTCGCAGTTCCATTCTTAATAAAGACTGTATCCGGATTATCTATGGTTGCCATTCGACCCTGCCCCGACCCAATCCAGAATTCACAACCATATCTTTCTGGTCCATATTTTTTTGAGCTAAACTTAGGCTCATAATTCTGAACAAATTCATAAGGGTCTTTCAGCAATTTTATATATCCAGACCTGGCAAACCAAAAATTACCAGAGTAATGTGGTAGTCTATAACCTTTAATTTCAAAATTGTAAAACCTAACTCCTGACACATCATAGGAATCAAGATTTAAAATATGCTGTTCCCATTTGTGTAGCACCCAAAAATTTAAGGTTTCACGCCATCGTTTGGTTAGTCTGTCTTTCGGTTTTGACACACCTTTTGAGTGTATGTATGCTACTACATGGTCATTAGGCTGAGTTTTTGCATATTCCCACAACTTATGAAGTGTAGGGACTTCAAATTGTTCTATTTCTTCAACCTCTAAATGGTTCTCAATAACCCTACAGTTGGGGATTTCTTTCAGTAAATTATCATGTTCATTTTTTATCAACTGCCAGTTGTTGATCTTTGCTATATGATAAAAAATAGTGATATCTGACATTTAAAGAATGATTGAAGTTGCAGTATTTAATCACAATTGCAATAATAATGCAATCAAACTGACGAAGGAATTCCGAAAGTTAGCCAATACATACTTAGTTGACAGTGGCTCCCACTTTGAAAATGAAGAAGAACAAAATCAATTTGACACAATATTGCCAAATGTATTTTATTGTGGAATGCTAAATGACATAGTTAGACACTATAGTTCTAGCTCCAATGCTGTATTATTTGTTGCTTCTGATGTTTTAGTTCAACATCCCGAATTAATGATCGAAAGGGCAAAAAAAGCCTTTCTAAATCCTAAGGTTGGAGTTTATGCCCCATCAGTAAATAAAGAAGGGTCTAATCATCCACAGATGAGAAACAAAAATTCGAATAAATTAAGAAATACTCTCTTTGTTGATGGGTTTTGTTTTGCGGCACGTAGCGAACTGTTAAAAAAAATATTCCCGATTGATCTGAAACTAAATAAAATTGGTTGGGGAGTAGATGTTTATCTTGCCTACGAAGCAATAAGATCCAAAATGATATGTGTGGTGGATGATCTTGTTCAAGTTGAACACTATGTTGGACCAAACGACCATCCAAACCCTGGTATTTTCATCAATGAAGCAAAAAAACAGAGACACCAATGGTTTCAATCATTATCACAAGGTGCACGAAACTTTAATAAACTAGCTTCAATTGAACTTTTTAAAAATCAACTTGGAGCAAAAGCTTTACAATGTTTCCCATGGTGATTACCATGTTGATTTACTCAGAAATCCATCCCAATTTTCATCAGTATTATCCGAAAATGTAGTCACTTTTTTATCTGCCATTTTAAGTAATTGATTTTCTACACAATATGCTAGAAAATTATCTTCTTTCTGAAGTTTTAGCAACCATGGAATATCTTCAATTAATGTAAGTTTATAATACTTGCTTATTCGTTTAAAAAAACCATTTTTTGTTTCATTAGACATGATATAAACATTTCTTGGGCTATCTATGTCCTTCAGAACCTGCATGATTCTTTTAGGTCTGGTATCTGTCCACAGTCTCCATTTCTTTTTTAACACATCTCTTCTTCTTACATGTACCACTGTGAAAGGTCCATCTATTCCATCACGAATCTTTTGGGCTAACCTCATCACCTCTTTTGAATAGGGTATCACCACCTTATGATAAATATCAAAATCGGTCTTAAAGTATTTCCAACTACAACCCTCATTAGGGGGAAACTTTCTAATGGCCATTACTGCTTGTGGATCTATTGAATCCCCCATGTAAAACTCATGCTCACCCTTAATTCTTCCTAACTTTCTTTCAAGTTCAATTTGCGTTTTTATTCCGTCGATTTCTACTTCTTGAAAATTAAAATACCTTTCAAAATCCGTGTCAATACCCTTTTTGAAATTATGATATCCGAAGAGATGCCATTTTGAAATAACCGCTACTCTTCTAAGTGTGTAAGATTCATAAATCAAAGTCTTGAGGTTATAAGCCTGATGCCGAAGTCCAGCTTTTTGGGTTGTAATTTGATATTTTAAATACTTATCACTCATTTCATAACAAAGTCTTTAGTTAGAAAAAAATGAATATTCGATATTAACAAACTCCATTAAGAATTACTTTTTGATTTAACCTTGTACTCAATGAGGGCGATATTATTTTTAATAAAACTTGGTGGTTGGAAATTTATTGGAGCAGGGTTACTCAGTTTAGTTGCAGGGATGAGTAGTGGTCTTGCCATTAAATCAATTAATGAGTCAATTCATAACGGGATTCCGGATATGCAAAGATACTTAATTGTGATCGGTGGTTCACTTTTGTTTTTCATTATATCTTCTGTCATTGCAAGCACTACAATTGTTGCAATACTCCAAAGAATTGTAACAGGACTAACAAAAGATTTTGCAATCAAAATCCTAAATGCCGATTATATAAATACGGAAACGAATCAAGACAAATTAATGTCTGTCTTTTTTCATGATATTAATACAATTTCAAATCTAACTGAAAAAATACCCAACTTATTTGTATCAAGTACGGTTGTTATGGTCTGCAGCGGTTATATCTTTTATTTATCTACTCAGCTATTCGTTTTTCTTATTGGAATGATTATGTTGGTTGGCCTTTCTGTCTTAATTACAAATAGGCCGCTACGAAAAGTAGCACTGATAAACCGAAGTATTTTTGATTCCTACCTTCAAAAAACGAGACATTTAATTTATGGCATTAGAGAATTAAAACTCAACAGGCATCATTACAAATATTTTATCGAAGATGAGTTTGAACGAACCCTTGAGAAAAAACGAAAAAACACTGTTAAAGAACGTATAATTATTACATCTACAGATAAAGTTGTTGAATCGTTAGCGCTAGCCAGTATTGCATTGATGGTGCTGTTCTTTACTTATTTATCGAGTGAAACAAATCATGGTTCATTTGTAGAAGGATTTACAATGTCGCTTTTTCTAGCTGCACCACTAGCAAGTGTTGCAAGTTTTGCAAAGGGACTTAAAACATTTAATGCTGCTATGAATCAAATATCTAACCTTGGCCTGGAGTTAGATAAGAAAGTGTCTGTCTCAGGGATAGTCAATAAAACTACCGTTCATTCTACACCGTTGATTTTGAAGAACATATTTTTTAAATATGAGAATTACAAGGACAACTATACATTAAGAAATATTAATCTTGAGATTAAACCTGGTACAATCAACTTTATTACAGGTGGTAATGGAAGTGGAAAAACAACCTTGGGAAAAGTTCTCACAGGTCTATACACTTCTAATAAGGGCAGTATAGAACTAAATGGGATAAATGTTAATGCTGCCAATCTAGACAATTATCGGAACCATTTCACGGCAATATGGAATGATAATTACCTGTTTGAAGATGTCAATTATACACAATGGCAAAATTACGATTGGTATAATAAGCTAAAAGAATTGGAACTTGAAAACCATCTTGGCATAGAAAATGGTATATATTCAAATATGAAGCTATCTAGTGGACAACAAAAAAGATTAGCCTTTCTAACATCTCTGCTTGAGGAGAAACCAATTTGGTTTTTTGATGAATGGGCTGCATACCAGGATGTTCACTTCAAGCATTTATTTTACAAAGAGATCCTACCAAATCTTAAAAATATGGGGAAAACCATTATAGCAATAACACATGATGATCAATATTTCCAGGTGGCAGATCAAATCATTGAAATTAAAAATGGGACAAATTTAAATTGATATGTTAGCAGCATTATTCATACTCCTTAATACATTTATTCAAAATACAGAATACTCACTGGAGTTCAGTAAAGTTGATAACAGGGTTAATGTTTTTGTAGGAGACTCACTTATTTTTGATAGTGAAACCATTGACAATTCACCTGGACTAAAGTTTAACGTCAACCTATCTGCCTACATGGAAGAAAGTAATAAAATAGTCAAGGTAGTTTTATACAACGGACATCCTCCATACACAATTCATCAAGTGGATCCAATTTGGGAACTAAGATTTGAATTATTCAGAGGTAAAGAAGAACTCGACTTTTTTTACGAATATGGGGATAACAATGCCCTCGGTAAAGTTGTCGAACTTGAAATAGACCTTAATAACTATTAATACTCTAATATTTAAAACTTCCCTACTGATTTGTCAATGAATAGTATTAAGCATATCCTCTTAATAACATTTCTTTTATACCAAACTTCTGAAACGATCGCCCAAATCAGTATTCCAGGAGATATTTTTGATAGGATAGATAAATTAGAAGATTCAACTTCTTTAATTCTTTATCCCTCAATTACAAAAAATACAAACGATCGATTTACGCTTCTTTCTCCTTATTCTAAACTATCGGTAAACACGTCATACCCGAGAGGATATAATGATGGCCCAATTTGGAAAGGAAAAGGAGCGACATGGGAATTTCATGGTGGTTTTTCGATGAATAGAGGAGCTCTTTCAATCACCCTATTTCCATCAGTCTTCTATTCTCAAAACAGCAATTTTAATCTCGCCCCCAATGGAAATCAGTCTTTAATTCAGGAAAGATACAAGTTTGGTGGTGGTATTGATTTTGTTCAACAATTTGGATTAGATCCATTTGTTGCTGCACACCTGGGTCAAAGTGAAATAAGCCTCACATTTGGAAAGTTTTCTACAAGCATTTCCACTCAAAACTATTCAGCGGGACCGTCTAAATATAACCCAATCATCCTTAGCAGACAAGGAGCAGGTTTCCCTCATTTGAGACTGGGGTTGGAACCTATCAATATCAGTCTAAAAAAGTTTGACATTGGAAAACTGGAATTGCAACATATCACGGGTATACTTTCAGAATCAAAATATTTTGATACCAATTCCTTTAATGACAAAAGGTATTTTAATGGTCTCTTCGTTGGTTTCAGCCCCAGTTTTCTCAAAAATCTAACGATTGGATTAAATAAAACACTTTACAAGAATAGCCAGTTCTTTGAACCTTGGGACCTAGTTAGTGTAATTTATATTATTGATAGTGGTGTTAGAGGTGACAGCATTAACACAAACGATACATTTGATCAATTGGCATCACTAACCGCAAGTTGGAATTTCCCCGAAATTGGCTTCAGAGCATATGGAGAATTTGCCAAGAATGATTTTTCAGGAAATTTGAGGTGGACACTTAGTGAGCCCGAGCATAGCCGTGCTTACACCATCGGATTTGAAAAGATTGTTGAGTTAAAAAGAGATCATTTTATTCTTTCATATGAGCACACCAATCTATCACTAAATCATTCCTACTTATGGAGGGCAGAGCCCTCATTTTATATTCATTCAGTAAACAGACAGGGTTATACACATAATGGTCAAATACTTGGAGCTGGAATAGGACCTGGAAGTAATAGTGATCATTTAGAATTGTTCTATGTTCATAAAGATTTGGTTCTTGATTTTTTATTACAACGAATTGAGTTTAATAAGGATTATTTTATAAGAAACATTCAAGGGGTTACCAACCATGATGTCGAATATACGCTCTCATTTAATATGCAGAAGAAATTTGATAACCTGGATTTAGGCTTTGAATCTAGCTATTGCTACAACATGAAACGGTATTACTTAAGTGATGAAATAAACTTCTACTTTGCTTTGAGCGCTGCACTAAAAATCTAGATTATAAAAAAATAAAACTATTCTACATAGAATGATAGGCATCGACATCATAGATCTCCAAGACCCTCTTCTTAAGAACAGGACTGGCTCCGATCGGTTTATTCTTCATCCGGAGGACAGAATCGTACGTGATTTTTGGGACTACTGGACGGCTAAGGAAGCGATCTTTAAATGCCAACGAAAGCCTGGACCATTCAAACCAAAAGACATTCCGATCAATTTCGTTTCTGACAACTATTTTCATTCTGAGGGGTGGAAAGGAGCAGTAATATCTACAGAGAACTACTGTCTCTCCCTGGCGGGATCTGCTACAGATCACTTCATTTTCACCAGGGAGACCTTAGACCCATCGCAGGAGATTAGAGAAAAAATTACTGACTGGTTTTTGGAGGCGCATCAAATTAAAACCTCAGTAATAATTGACAACGATGGTTTACCAGTTCTCAGCCACAATCAATCCCCACTCAGCATTACCCACCATGGAAGATTCATGGCTTTTGCCTGTATCCTAAATTAATTCCTCGATTTATCAGGGCAGTAGATTCATAGCCATTAATTTTGGCCGCAGTCAAAGAAAAACGATATACATGCATAGACTCCTCGACTTTTCCGGCATCATTGAAGCTGCCTGGAATGAATATGACGACAGCAGGCCTATCAAATCCATCACCGATATCAGTGCACAGGTATCTACCAACCATGTCTATCGGATTAAATTTGAAGATGAGAGTATCATCATTGGCAAGCTTTCTTACTTTGGCAAGTATGAATACTTCCTGGATGACCATACAATCATCAATGCGCTGGCCAATAACCTACATAGCCCCTATGAAAACTTTGTGGCCAAGTCCCTCACCAAACATGGTCACTTATACACCTACCGTTATAAATCCAGCGGATTAGATGCCTGGGTAGTCTTTTACAACCCTATTCAGATAGATAAGAAATTACCCAGAAAACAGTCCATTAAGACTGTGGAAAAGCTAGGGGCCGAACTGGCCAAGTTTCATAAAGCTTGTTTTACCATTCGCAATACCCTACCCTCTCACTATAAGCAGATGAAAGATGATATCAACCACCTGCAGGAAATCCTGGAAACCGACCACGGTAAATTCGAACACCGGGGTCATATAGAATCTATCCAAAAGCAATGTGAGACCTTTTTTGAGAACTACAAAGCCCTGGGAATTGATTCCCTTAAGTCTATTCCGGTCTTTGTTGACTGGAATATTGGCAATTTCTCAGTAACCAAAAAAGGACAATTCTTTTCAAGGTGGGACTATGACTGGTTTAGGATGAGCTCCAGGGTCATGGACTTTTATTTTTTTAGTAGGGTATGCTCCGAAGCTGGAGACAGAACGGTATTCAGCTATCTGCTGGATCCAATGATGGAAGATCGGTTCATGATATTCCTGAAAAGCTATCATCAGATATATCCCCTCACAGAGCAGGAAATTCTATTTATGAAGGAAGCTTACCGTTTTTTTATTATTAATTATGTGATCAAAGATGGGCGATATTTCTTTCATGAGATCTATGCAACCAAGCTTCAGCGTGAGGCTCATGAAATATATTTCCCTAAATTGGAAGAATCTTTTGATGCTAAAAAGATACTAAAAGCCCTGAACCTATGAGTCTGAAGATTAAATCGTTTGAATCTGTAGTAAAGAAGTACAAAACCGTATTTTTTGATGCGTATGGAGTACTGAAAAACCATAAGGGACTTATCCCGGGGATCAACCAGACTTTTCAATTTCTTGCAGAAAAGAATATTGACTACTTTATCCTAACCAATGATGCATCCAGGAGCCCTTCTGAATTAGCGGACTATTACCAGAAAGCAGGTCTTCATGAGGTGACTGAATTCAAACTGATCTCCTCTGGTATGCTGGCTCGGGAGTACCTGAGATTAAAAGTAAAGTCAGGTACTATTGCGTACCTTGGCACAGATAAGTCGGCACATTACATTGAAGCTCTTGGTTTAAAGACTGTTTCTATTCAGGACCTTGATATCACCAAAGCAGATGAAGTGACTGCGGTGGTATTTCTTGATGATGAAGGTTTTGACTGGAATCACGACATCAACAAGGTGCTCAACCTCCTAAGGAAGAGAACCATTCCTGCTATCGTTTGTAATACTGATAAGTCTTACCCCGTTTCAAAAGAAGAAGTGGCCATCGCGATAGGTGGTATTTCCCGAATGGTAGAAGACATTGTAGGAAAGAAATTTATCCGATTTGGAAAGCCCGACACTCAAATGTTTGTTTATGCTTATGAACATGCATTGAACAATGGACAGCTGGTAGATAAAGGGGATATCTTAATGGTTGGTGATACCCTGGGTACGGATATCCTTGGCGGCAATAAGTTTGGATTGGATACTGTGCTGGTGTTATCCGGAAATACACTACCCGAAAGAGCTTCTTATCACATTCAGGGCTCAGGTATCATCCCCAATTATGTTTGTGAATCAGCAGTAATTCAATAGTCTATATGTGCATCGAAAGGTCAAACTGTCACTGATCAATACCTGCAGCTTTCAGGCATATCTCTCAAATAATAAGACTTGTAGTTTATGGCTTTTGGGTCCATACATCCACATAAGTCCAGCAACTCAATGTTTTTAAAGTCTATCGGGTGGCTCTCTGCCTGCAAAGCAATATATCCTTCTGTTAGGATTTTCCCTTCCTGTGCAGTCCACTTCTCAATATCACGAGTGATTCCATGGGTCTCCCAGGCAGATTGTTTATTGATAAATCCTCCTCCGATTTGAGGTCGCTGGAAAGACAAAACGGTATCCCCCTCCACGATAAAATCCATAGACTCACCGCCTTTTACAACAGCTTCCACATGCACCCATTGATCACCGTGATAAGTCTGTGAAGTAGAGTTGATACAATGATGAAAGTTGACCGTATCCCCCATCATCACAGCGGTTCCTGGAGTACAGACATTTGCTGTTGTTCTCTCACCAGCGTTTAATCCTCCCAACAATTGTAGCTCTACGGACACAGGGAAATTCTGATCAAATTCATTGCTCTCGGCAGACTGAGAATGTAACATGATCCCACTGTTCCGGACATTCCAGGTAGCACCACCAGGCGTTTGCTCACCAACAAACCGATAGTCAAACCTGATCTTGTACCAGGAAAAAGGCTTTTCATAATACATATGACCATAGGCTTCATCAAACGTCCCATAGTTGTCATATTTGATCCGTATCATGCTGTCCTCCACCACAAACGTCTCCTTGTAGTTCTCATTCAGGGGAAAACCGGACATTTTGATGGTCCAGCCAGAAAGGTCAACACCATTAAATAAGGAAACCCACTCCTCTTTTTCCTTATTATGTTCTCTTGGCTGACAAGCAGAAAGTATGATTATGCAAGCAACTAAAAACCGATATATCTTCATCAATAAGCACTATAATCAGTCGGGTATAGTAAGAATACCTTAGCCTGAAGCATATTATCCTGATATTTTTCAACAGCCTTGAGCTCCAGCCACTGTGGGTCAGCTCTAAACGCATCCCAGTGTTCGTCTCGACTTTGCATATCACTAAAAGTAGTCATATATACCAGGTTTGGCATTTCATCACCAATTAATACGCGGCCATAAAATACTGCATTAAAACCCAATCGGTCAAAAATCTCAACTTCACCGCCGGCGTTAAACATATCTACTTTATTCAAGTGAAGCTTCTCAGTTGGCCCCAGGTAACTGCGAAGCTCATATACTCTTTCGGACCTTGGTCCTTCCAGTTTTGGTGTTGCCATTTTAGGCATTTCATCAAATGCTTCAACAAACGAAGAAGATATACGGGCATAAGGTGGCTGCTTTTGAGGAGCGTTGATATAGCTGCTGCCCGCACTTAAAAATGTTTCGTCTGCAATGAGCTTGTCTTCATAACCCAGAAATTCCTCCATGGACTTGAAAGGAATTAGGACATAAGTCTTTTGAACGGTATCCTCTTCCGTAATCCTGTTTTTAAATACTCCAATAGGTGAAATTCCCTGACGCTTCATGGCTGGTATAAATGCATTTCCCAGAAAATCATCCGTGAAAGACACCTGATCGTCATTGGCAAAGGTGTATACCTTGAGTTCATAGAATTCCTTTCCAGACGCAGTTTCTGGTTGTTTATCCTCCTGTGTTGGAGTTTGACAAGCCAGTAAAAAAAACGGAATGATAAGAAGTAGGTTGGTTGGTTTCATGTTGTCAAAATTTTGAATGAGTAAGTTATAAATTTCCCTCTTGCGAAAATAATTTAGAATAACCGAGCAACCAATTATTTCAATTTACGTGTAGTATGTTTGTCTATATGTAAAGTATTTTTTACATTTAGTAAAATATTTAATACAACAAACATAGCCTTATGAAAACCAAATTTTTATTACCGGCAAAATTTAAGAAATATGGTTGGTTGATTTTAATACCCGGTGTAGTTCTTGGAATTCTGCACATGATCTTTGTCTTTCAACCTGACTTTTTAGACATTAATGTCTTTGCGATATCTTTTGACGAGTCTACGCGCCCTAACAGAGAATTATTTGGGTTTATTGAGGATAATATCCTAAATGAAGTTTTAGGATTACTCATAATAATAGGAGGTTTGATAGTTTCCTTTTCAAAGGAACTTGACGAAGATGAATTTATCTCAAGAATCAGGTTAGAATGTTTGGTCTGGGCAATTCTTTTGAATTATGGACTATTAGCTATTGCATTTATTTTATTCTATGAATCTTCCTTTTTATCGGTAATGATTTATAGCATGTTTACTCCGCTAATTCTATTTATCCTCCGATTCAATTGGTTGATGTGGAGATCACGAAAATCAATAAGAAATGAAGAATAGTATTAAAGTAGAGCGGGCAAGGAATGACCTGACTCAGGCCAAACTGGCTGAGCTGACAGGAGTGAGCAGGCAAACCATCAATTCAATGGAGCTGGGTAAATATGTGCCTTCTACGGTCCTGGCCCTCAAACTCTCCAACATATTTGGTATCCCAGTCAATGAGATCTTCGAGTTGGATGAACAGGATTGGAAATAATCCCAATGATCCCTGATCAAATCTTTCTGATAATAAGAAGATAAGCTTATGATTTTCTATATTAACAATGAGTTCATTGTGGCTCAGTATTTTCCCTGCCCACATTGAACTCATTTTATATAACAGCTACTCAGAATAGAATTAGATAAAGTATATCCTGAATGACAATTTTACATAAATTCCTGATCGCCTTTTTCATTTATTGGCCTTTGATCTCATCATCACAATCTCTATTGGATGATCCCTCCATCCAACACTTCCCCGGGTATTTCGGCTTCCACTACCTAGAAGATCAGGATGAGATCTTCATGGAAGTCAAAGCGCTGGAAACTCCTTTTCTATACGTTAGCGCTTTAAGTGAAGGACTTGGGAGCAACGACCTTTTCCTGGACCGAGGACAAATTGGAGGATCCAGAATCGTACATTTCAAAAAGGCTGGGAATAAGCTCTTGCTTATCCAGCCAAATATGAAGTATCGGGCCATCACGGCCAATCCACTGGAGAAAAAATCGGTGGAAGAAGCATTTGCTAAGTCAGTGCTCTTTGGTTTTCCCATCATGGAATATACTGATGGTGGATACCTAATCAACCTTACACCATTCCTCCTACAGGACGCCCACGGAGTAACTGATATTCTGAAAAACAAAAATCAGGGAAACTTTAATATAGACCTTAGTCGATCGGCATTGAATATGGAAAAGACTAAAGGATTTCCAAAAAATGTAGACTTTGATGTCATGATCACGCTGTCGGGGAATGCTTCCGGTTCTGAATTGAAAAGTGTTACCCCTGACAACAGACACGTTACTGTTTCCCAACATCATTCTTTCATTGAGCTCCCGGATGACGAATACCAACCCCGAAAATTCCATCCCAATGCCGGCGGATTTTCGCTTTCATTCCAGAACTATTCGGCCCCCATCAATGAATCAATGGAGGTAGAATACATAATCAGACACAGGCTTGAGAAAAAAGATCCAACCGCTGCAATGAGTGAACCTTTGGAACCCATCGTCTATTACCTTGATAATGGCACACCTGAGCCGGTTCGTTCTGCCCTGCTCGAAGGAGCCAGCTGGTGGAATGAAGCGTTTGAATCCATTGGTTTTAAAGATGCCTTTCAGGTTAAAATATTACCTGACACCATTGATCCGCTGGATATCAGATACAATGTCATTCAATGGGTTCACCGATCTACACGCGGGTGGAGCTATGGTAATGCTGTAGAAGATCCCCGAACAGGTGAAATCATCAAAGGTCATGTAAGTCTGGGTAGTCTGAGAGTGAGACAAGATTATATGATAGCCAAAGCCCTTAGTAAAGCACCTTTTGGTCCTGGAAATGATGCAACTCCGGAACTGCTGGAATTTGCACTCAGCAGGATCAGACAGCTCTCCGCTCATGAGGTTGGTCATACGCTGGGTCTGGCACACAATTTTGCAGCCAGCATCAAAGACCGGGCATCAGTAATGGATTACCCTCATCCATGGGTGAAGCTCAGCAATGGAAAGATTGATCTGTCGGAAGCTTATGATAGCGGCATTGGGTCGTGGGATAAAGTAGCCATTGCCTATGCATATGGTGAATTCAGTGGAAATGAAGAAGAGCAACTTCAATCGATTCTTAGGAATGCATTTACCGAAGGTCATCGATATGTATCCGATGCAGATGCCCGCCCGGTAGGTGGTGCCAGTGCCTATGGACACCTTTGGGATAATGGAGCCGATCCTGTGGCTGAACTCAACAATGTATTGGCTGTCAGAAAACTGGCGATCGATCAATTTGGGTTGGGCAATATCGAAGCTGGTGAAAGTTATGATGATCTGGAAGACCTTTTCGTATTGCTTTATTTCTATCACAGATACCAGACAGAAGCCGCCGCCAAACTTATTGGCGGGGTTGACTATGGATATTCTTTGAAAGCTGAAATAGATGATCCTGCAAAAGCAGTCACTCCTGAAAAACAAAGGGAAGCCCTGACTGCGGTATTGAGAACTATCAACGCACAAAATCTGGCAGTACCTGAAAGCAAACTGGCACTGTTTGTTCCCAGAAGCTACGGTGAACGAGGCCGGGAAAGCTTTAAAACAATGACCGGAGCCACCTTTGACCCTGTAAGTGCAGCTACCACAGCTGCGGACCATACACTTTCCTTTTTACTTCATCCCGAAAGGGTGGCTCGTTTGTTCAATCAAAAATTCCTGGACCCGAACCAGCTTAGCTTTGAAGAACTGTTGGATAAACTTTTTGCAGAAACACTTGAAGCAAGCCTCCAAAATCCATATCAAAATGAGATCCACGAGGCTGTAAATGCGCTGGTACTATCGAAGCTCATGGGACTTGCCAAGCATCAGGATACCTATAAACAGGTAAGCTATCTGATTGATGAGAAACTTTCCAGGTATCTGAAAAGGCTCAAAAAGAAAACCGAAAGCGCTTATGTGAACGGGCAAATCCGATGGATTGAATCCTACTTTGAGGACCCGCAAGAAATCCCATCAATCGAAGTGCTTAAAATTCCTGATGGCTCACCCATCGGAATGTTTGAATGTTCGCACAATTAGCAGGTTCCAATCAATTAAAGTCCAACAGGATCTTCACATTGTTAGCCGGATCTTCTTCCAGCATATCAAAGGCTTCCTGTGCTTTGGACCCATCCAAGATGTCCGTGATGATCATATCAAGTTTCAATCGGTTGTTTACCAGGTGATCAATCACCTCAGCAAATTCACCATGGCTAACCCGGGAAGCTACAATTTTTGCTTCCTTCCAGATCAGCTCCTTGAACAGGATTGGAGTCGTTTCGGCACTTAGCCCTAGCACACACACCGTGCCTGCTCCACGAATGCTTTGAACACATCCGCGCACAGGTTCAACCTGCCCGGGGACTCCATGAGAATGTCCCACGACTTCAAAAGCCACATCTACTCCCTTTCCGTCAGTCTTTTCTTTTATGACTTTGACAGGATCCTCCTTAGTGGCATCAATGGTTACAACATTGTCATAGTATTTAGGAGCTAAAGCAAGTCTTTCCGGTAGCACGTCCACAAGGTATACTGTATTGTCTGTTACGGTTCGGACAGCCTGAAGCACACACAGCCCCACTTTGCCTGCACCCCAGATCACAACAGAATCATCCTTTTTCAGTCCTGCTCTGTTTTTAGCATGACAGGCTACTCCCATTACCTCAATCAGTGCAATATACTTGTCTGGAATACTTGCAGGCACCTTGTACAGCATGTGTGGTGGCAATTGAATGTATTGTTGGAATCCACCATTTAGATCTACTCCAATAATTTTTAAACTTGTACAGGCAGGGTAATGTCCTATCTTACATGCCGGACATTCCATACAGGGAATTATAGGATCCGGAGCTACCTTCTCACCTACTTCCCAGCCAGTCACTTCACTTCCTACCTCAGCAACTATACCCCCAAATTCGTGTCCCATCACCATTGGGGTGGTTGTTCTGGGTACAAACTCTCCTTTATAGATATGCTGATCACTCCCACAAATACAACCATACGCCACTTTGATCATTACCTTATCGGGATCACATTTAGGCTTTTCTACTTCCTGCCACTCCACGTGACCATATTCTGTTAAAACTGAGGCTTTCATCTATTTAAATCTTTTTTATAATCTTTTCTATCGCAAGGCACGCCAGGATAGCCGCAAAAGTATCCTATTGGCTTCTGCTTCCATGCTAATTTATTAAGTTCTTGCGATTGGCTATACATTAAGCAAGTACTCTGCTGCTTTGCCGATCCGCGTTCTGGTCTCATCTTTTATGTATCGCGACTGATCCACCTGCTGTGGCTGATCTCGTCGGCAAAAATAACTATGGATCGATCTTCTTGGCTTGTCTGTTTTGTTATTGGTTCCCCCGTGCCAGGTATGGGAGTTGAAAATCACCACCGTGCCCGCAGGAGCTTCTATGAGTAGCTCATCCGGATGGGGAGCCATTTGATCTTCCAATACATCCTGTGGTAAGTCGCTAGAAAGATGAGTACCTGGAACAATCCGTGTCGCCCCGTTTGACTTGGTAAAATCATCCAGAAGCCAGATTGAATTACATACTTTGTAATCTCCTTCCTCAATGGTTTCTCCCCAGTCTACATGCAGTTTTTGCAATCCGTCACCGGGTCGTGCAGCCCTGTAATTCAGTGATGACAATTGGATGTTGGTTCCCAACACATGCGATACAGCCGCTAAAACCCTGGGGGTCTTATAAAACTGGTCAAATATCTGACCTTTATTCACCAGGTCCGCCAACCGGTCTGCTCCAGCCTCCTTGGGATGTCTGATATATGGAGAATCAAAAAGCTCCTTCCCAGCCATTTCACCTTCCTCAACTAACAACACATCGATTCTCTTCAGGATAGCCGCCACCTGATCATCAGTAAGAATTTTACCAAGGTTCAAATATCCATTCTGATCAAGGAAGTCCTTTTCCTCTTGTGTCAGTAGGTCGCTGTTGTATCCAAGCTGCTGCAAATAGTCATTCATTGCTTTCGGGGTTTACTCATTATGCTCCTAAAATTAATCAATCCCCGGATCAAAAAATGCTCGTAAATAATGGATAGAACGTCCTAAGAAAAACCTTAACCGCCTACCCTTCTTAAATCATCTGCAGAACCAGTTTGTCGCTTGCTACGCGATCTAAGTTCATTATTCCCAAAAGTCTTTTTGTAGGTAAGCCTGATGGATTGCACATCAAAATCAAAGCTTTGACGGCTAACCAAATTAAATTGAGGAGCATTGGCCTCAACTTTATTTACCATGGTTCTGAAAACGTCGGTGTAATTGATACTCAATGACCCGCCATTCTTTCCAAAGTCTTTTCGCATGCCCAATGAAAACATACCATATGGTTTAAATATTGCTATCCCTGATTGGTCTCCGGAAAAGTACATGCCATTGACCTCCATGCTTGTTTTATGAGGTAAAGTGATCCGATGATTGGTCCTGAAAGAGAAGGCCAGGTTAGACACCGACATATACTCTTCAAAATATTGAGAGTTGACCTCACTATAAAATCCGCTTATGTTATTGTCCATTTCCCACCATTGGGTAACAGTAACTGGGAATGATAAATTAAGATTATAAAGGTCTCGTTTATCCATGTTCACAGATGAGAGAATTGTGGTGTTGGTCCCGGGAACTCTACTGGGTTGAAGCTCAGCTATGGAATTCAAGATACTGCTGTATTCCAATGAAATATTCAGGGATTTGAGGTTATAGTTTACCTTGAAAGCATGGATCTGCTCCGGCAGCAGGTTGGTATTCCCAGTATAGAAAGTTCTAGGCTCAATGAATAAAACAAAAGGAGCCAGGTCTGAAAAAGAGGGTCTTCTAATTCTCTTGCTATAAGATAGATTGATGCTGCTATTTTTTGTCAGGCTCCTATTCAAAAACAGGCTGGGAAACAGGTTTCCATAATCTCTGTAAACGATTGGTGAGCCATCAGCATTTCTCAGATCGGTAATGGTATGTTCATACCTCAAGCCTGCCTTGATACTCCACTGGTCATTGATTTTGGTGCTCAGAGATGTATAGGCAGCATGGATGTCTTCTTCCATTTGGGAAGTATTTGAAAACACCGGATCCACACGCCAGATATCATCATTCAGCCTTTCAGTTTTTACTTCATTGCTGAGATCATTTAGCGTGGTCTTGATCCCTGATTCAATGGTTACCTGATCGTTACCTTTTAGTGTATAATCAACTTTACCCACGATGATATCAATAGGCGTAATCTTATCAATCCTGATCTCTTCCGTGGCTGCCAATTCACCAGTTTCCAGAAAGTATTCATTGGTGTAAGACTGGAATTGGTCGTAACTGTGGACAAAATAGTCCAGATCTAAATTCAGCTTTTGTCGCTCATCGAATTGATGTTGTAAATTGAAATTGATCATGTTTTGCGTCATCGGATTTCGGTCAATCCGTGTGCCAACAGCCAGGGTATCTACTCCCGGGTCTACTGTGTAAAAAGCTGTGTTATTTGTTCTCTGTGACCAATCCCGATAAAAGAAGGTGCCTAGCACCCCGACGACTGTCTTTTCAGAAAGGTAAAGATCCAGACCTAATCTGCCGGTAGGTAGATTGAACCCACCATGGCGATCAGCTCTGCTGGTGGAATGGAAAGTGTACTCATTATCGGCTATCTGGTTTTCAACATCAAAAAACATGTTTCTCCTGTTGTAATTAAAACCAAGATCAGCGAAAACATTAAACTTCTCCTGTCTGTAATTGATGTTGCCATTGGTCATAAACAAAGCCCTTCTTCCCCGACCAGCCATCGCAGAAAAACCACCATTCATTCCAGCTTCATTATTTTTCTTGAGAACAATATTGATAAATCCTCCCTCACCCTCTGCATCAAAATTGGCCGGAGGAGTAGCAATCAACTCGATCTTTTCCACATTGGAAGCTGACATTCCCTCCAGCATTCCAAACAAAGCCGTTTTATCCATCCGGGTCATCCTGCCATTGATCATTACGCTGACATCATTCTTTCCATTCATTCCCATTCCGAAATTCTGCCTGTCTACAGTAATTCCCGGAGATTTTTCAAGCACTTCAATAACTGAATTTCCTGCCATAATTGGGCTACTCTGTACATTTACAACCATCCGGTCAATGGCTTGCTCAAACAAGGGCTTCTCCCCTTCTACCACCACTTCCTGTAGCGAAATCACATCCTCCTCCAGTATCAGTGATGGAATGGTAATCTGATATTGAGATGAGGTAGCCACAGGATGGTAAACCTTTTTAAATCCCATCATGTGACCTGCCACCAGGTATTTACCAGCAGTAACGTTTTCAATCAGATAATATCCATCCAAATCCGTTACCACGCCCTGAACCAACACAGAGTCAGAGCTATTGAGGAGCAAAACATTGGCAAAAGGAATTCCTGATTGCGTTTGATCAATCACCTGCCCCTTCAAAACGAACTGGGCATAAATGGGTTGGATGTTCCACCAAATGAAAAAGCTGAGGGTTAAATACTTCAACATAGTAATTGGGTTTATCGTTATTCTTTCAGTTCACTTTGTGAGGACAAGCCCCAAAAGCAGATGAAATACCACCAGACACGTAAAAAGTTACTTTGGCGAAATAATTTGTTACGCAAACGGCTTAAACCTAAGGACCATCGGCTGAAATTTAATTTCCGCATTGAGCAGGATTAACTTTACTCACACATGGAACGGCTGATAGAAATCCGTAAGATCATCCACATCGACATGGATGCTTTCTTTGCTTCGGTGGAGCAGCATGACAATCCTGCGTTGAGAGGGAAGCCAATTGCCGTAGGAGGCAGCAAAGAGCGCGGTGTGGTAGCTGCTGCCAGTTATGAGGCCAGAAAATATGGCGTGCGATCTGCCATGCCTTCAGTGACGGCAGCTAAAAGATGTCCAGATCTGATATTTGTGAAGCCCAGGTTTAGCAGGTATTCGGAAGTATCCCGACAGATTCGCGACATCTTTTTTGAATATACGGATCTTGTGGAACCTCTCAGTCTTGATGAAGCCTACCTGGACGTAACGGAAAACAAAATGGGTGCACAATACGCGACCCAAATCGCCAGAGAGATCAGGAAAAAGATCTTTGACACTACTGGACTCACAGCCTCAGCGGGGATTTCTTACAATAAGTTTCTGGCTAAGACAGCTTCTGACATCAACAAGCCCAACGGACAGCATGTGATCCTTCCGGAAGATGCGGAGGAGTTTTTGAGAAAGTTTCCTATCCATAAGTTTTTCGGTATCGGAAAGGTCACCGCAGAAAAGATGAAGCAAGCAGGGATCTTCACCGGTGGAGACCTGAGAAAAAAATCGCTTGAGGATCTTACCCTTCGGTATGGAAAGTCCGGAGGGTACTATTACAATATCTGCAGGGGGATCGACAACAGGAAGGTGCAACCAGACAGGGAGCGAAAGTCCCTGAGTGTCGAGCACACGTTTGATCGCGACCTGATGACCATGGAAGAAATTCATTCATCCTTAGACAGGTTAGCCGATGAATTGCTACGAAGGCTTCAGAAACAGGACAAAGCAGGAAAGACACTTACTGTAAAAGTGAAATATGGAGACTTCCAACAGATTACCAGAAGTCATACTGAAGAGAAACTGATCACCACGCTGGATGAAATTCGGGACTTATCGAAATCATTGATCGACGAGGATTTACTAAGACCTGAGGGAATTCGCCTGTTGGGTATTGGGATTTCAGGATTTCTCCAGGAGGAAGATACACCCAATCAGTTAACGTTGGAGTTTTAGGTACCCATAGCCGTCAGCATAAAGACCAGGGACCAAGCGATGCTACTAAAGGCCTAGATCTTCATCTTCCAGAAACGATGATGAATGGAGGGAGGGGCATTCCTGCGATGACCCTGATGGGTGTAAGATATCAGACTGTGTGGCAGGTCGTTTCTAGGTATGGCCCTATTGGTTAGGCTTCACCATCTTATTTAAGTACAATTCTTGTCTGACTAAAGGGAGTATGGGAGGAGTATGGGAGCACATTGGGAGCACACTGGGAGCACTCCGAATGGAGAATGGAGCAACTGAAGGGTTTATTTATTAGAATAGTACAAATTGTTGATATCGAGTTGCGTTTTTTGAGGGGGAGAAGCGATTCCGAAATGGTGAAAGCGTGGCTCACTGTAACTCAACATAGGCGTCAACTTAATAATTATTTACTTAAAACGGTATATTTCTAAACCCGAAGGGATGACAGGATTGTAGAAAAATTCGTTAATGTAAGAATAAACTCCGAAGGAGTGACATAATAACACCTCTTCGGGGTTAGAATCATATTTTCGATCTAGCATCTATAATACTGGCATCCCTTCGGGATTTATTAAAGATTTAAATTAAATTAAGAATCTTCTTAGGTTGACGGCCATGGTGAGTCGCATGACCATCCAAGACTAATATAAAATATCCTATCTACATCGTCCTCTACGAGAGACGATGAATGAAGGGAATTGGAGTTTAAGGAAGTAAGCATAGTAATTAAATACCTGTGTTCCGAAGGACGTCCAGGAATAAGACAAGTCCTTAATTGAACTCCGCGGCTGGTGTCTCCACCAGACGGAAAGGATTACGCTCATGTTGGTAACAATACCAACATTAAGCTTAGGTGTGAATTAATTTTTACTCAAAATGCAACCTTAGCAATCTATTTGCGTTTTAAAATACCGATCGGTATATTTGCAATATGAGAAATCCCGAACTAACGAAAAAACTGATAGTAGAGAAAGCGATGCCCCTTTTCAATCAAAAGGGATATCGGGCTACTTCATTATCAGACATCACCAAGGTGACCGGGATGACCAAAGGTGCTATCTATGGTAATTTTGAAAACAAAGATGCTGTTGCCGAGGCAACATTTGAAACAGCAGTAGAAATTATTACCGGAGAAATCCGGCAGCGAATCAAATTAGCTCCAACCGCCCCACTGAAGCTAAATGCCATTTTGGACTACTATGGTGAATATTTACATAACCCACCTGTTAAGGGAGGGTGTCCTGTAATTAATACAGCCATCGAGGCAGATGATAACTATCCACTGCTACGAACCAAGGTAGTACGAATCATGACCCTGATCAAAGATTCTTTGAAGAAGGTGATGTATCGTGGAATTAAGGAGGGACAACTCAAACCTGATGTGAATGTGGAAGAGTTTGCGACTACTTTCTATTCCACCATCCTGGGAGCAACTTTGATCTCACGTGTTGAAGGCGATAATGATACCTACCAGACTGTAAAGTCTAAAATGAAAAAATTAATAGCAGAAATTACACTATAAAAAATTTTGAAACTTAAAATACCAATCGGTATATTAAATATGAGGACAGACCAAACAATTATTGATGCAGGCACACAGGACATGAGCCGGCCAAAAGAAAGACCACCTAAAAATACCTGGAAAACCAAAATGACCAAATCATTTCTGCAGGTATACCAGTACGCAGCACCTAAGAAGGTGGCGGAGATCATTTGGGGATATTTTACCAGACCCATTGATGCAAGGTTTACACCACATCAAAGACATATCACCGACGAAGCCGAACAAAGCAGGATTACCTACAAAGGCTTTCAACTTGTAGCTTACAAATGGGGCGACAGTCCCAGGAAGATCTTATTGAGCCACGGGTGGAATTCCAAAATCGCTGACTTCCGGAGGATGATCAAGCATTTCCTGGAGGCAGGATTTGAGGTGCATGGAGTGGACATGAAGGCACATGGACATTCAGAAGGGATCCGTTCTGCATTACCTGAATTTCGTGATGTGTTGAAAAGCTACATCCTTGATAAAGGGAAATTTGATGCGCTTGTGGGTTATTCACTGGGCGGAATCGCTGGCGGAATTGCTATCGATGAATTGCCGGTGGCATACAGACCGGATCAGTTTTTTCTGATCGCTGCCCCTCCTTACACCCGGTACTTCTTTGAGAATGTGGTAAAAAAGGAAGCGGGTTGCAACCATGAGGTATATGAGCATCTTGCCAATATGGTGGAGTCTCACTACAATGAGAGCATCGACTATTTCGATCTAAGGTTGAAACAGGACACCTTAACCAACCTGGAGATGCACCTGATCTATGATGAGCAAGACAGAACGGTTCCTTTTTCTAAAGGTGAAGAAATGAAGGAAAACTTCCCCAGAGCTCACTGGGTACATACCAAAGGACTTGGGCATTATAAAGTGATCGCCTACCATGAGGTGATTGAGTACATCGCCCAAAAGATAGAAGCGCGTTCAAAGGTTAAAGTATAGATAGAGGTTTGCCACAAAGACTCGAAGACAAAAGGCTAATAATTGATGAGCTTATTGTCTTAATGGGAATGAATTTTAAACCATTAAGGATTTTAACCATTAAGGCATTAAGATCATTGAGGATCTTTACAATCACGCAACAATATATCTAAAATTCACATCCGCGATAGATTTATTTGAGTCTGAATTGTTCGTGACTTTATGCCTTCTTGGTTAACCAGCAACCTACACTTAATGATCTCAATGTTTCAATGGTAAAACATTATTTTAAACCATTAAGGCATTAAGGGCATTGAGGGTCTTTGCAGCGGACAACAGTATCCAAAATTAGTATTCGACAGATTTACTTGAGTCTAAATTATTCGTGACCTCTTGGTGAAACCAGCAACTCCACTCTTGATGATCTCAATGTCTTAATGATAAAACATTATTTTTTTAAACCATTAAGGCATTAAGATCATTGAGGATCTTTACAATCGCGCAACAATATATCTAAAATTCACATCCGCGATAGATTTATTTGAGTCTGAATTGTTCGTGACTTTATGCCTTCTTGGTTAACCAGCAACCTACACTTAATAATCTCAATGTTTCTAATGGTAAAACATTATTTTTTTAAACCATTAAGGAATTAAGGTCATTGAGAATCTTTACACCGCACAACAATATATCCAAAATTCGTCTTTGCGATAGATTCCTTTGAGGGTGAACTTCGTGGCTTTGTGCCTTCTTGGTTAACCAGCAACCCTACACTTAATGATCTCAATGTCTCAATGGTAAAACATTATTTTGAACCATTAAGGCATTAAAGGCATTAAGGGCTTTTTGAACTTTTTTTAAACAGAAGGCAATTCCCAGCCATTCTGATAGCTGGCATTGATCATGGCATTGGCCTGGTCATTGTCTTTGAACTGTCCCTTCTCTGCATCCCAGTACACCTTAGACTGTGTGCGATAGGCCACATTTCCCATATGTGCATTGATGGCTGCAATCGCACCGGAATTAATGTGAGTGGCCAGCATTGAGGGATCATTTGCTTTGATGGCATCCACGAAGTTTTTTGTATGAAAGTCCAGGTAGTTTCCGTCAGGTCTTACTGCTTCAACAGGTTCCATTAATCGCTTACCCTGGTCTCGTTCTATGATCACTTCCAGCCCTTGTCTGTTCACCACCAACGTGCCATTGTTTCCAATAAAGGCTATCCCCTCACCTCGTCCGTAAGGCCCATTGTCGATACCGGTAGCATGCTCCCACAACATGGTGAAATCTTCATATTCAAAAACTGTTTGAAGTGTATCTGGTGTCTCAGAGGCATCATCGGGATAAGCCAGTTTCCCACCACTTGCCATCACGGATTTAGGTGCTTTGGCTCCCATAAAATACAGTGCGATATCGATCTCGTGTACACCCCAGTCTGTCATAAGACCTCCTGCATAATCCCAGAACCACCTGAAATTGAAATGAAATCTATTTTGATTAAAAGGTCGTTTGGGAGCAGGCCCTAACCAAAAATCATAATCCACACCTTCAGGAACAGCTCCATCAGGTACAACATTTACTGGCTTCATCCATCCCTGGTAAGCCCATACCTTCACCAAGCGGATCTTACCCAGATTACCTGAATCAAGGATCTCTTTGGCTTTCTTGTAATGAGTACCACTGCGTTGCCATTGTCCGATCTGAACAATTTTACCAGTCTTCTCAGCAGCCTGCATCATGATATTACATTCCTGGATTGAATTGGCAAGTGGCTTTTCACAATAAACATCTTTGCCAGCCATGACTGCATCCACCATGATCTTACAATGCCAGTGATCCGGAGTACCAATCACCACAAAGTCTACTTTTTTGTCATCCAGTAGCTCACGGTAGTCGCCATAAGTCTTAACCTTGTTGTCCCTGACTGTGGCATACTCCTCTTTTCGCTTTTGTACGACATTCTGATCTACATCACAGATCGCCACCAGCTCCACATCATCCATCTTAAGCAACGATCGGGTATCAGACCAGCCCATTCCATTACAGCCGATCACTCCAAACCGGAGTTTATCGCTTTTGGGCAAGGGATTTTTAATGAGCGGACTGGCCTGGATAAGTCCTGAACCAAATGCCAGACTTCCTGCACCAATTAATGAGCTCTCTCGGATGAATTTTCTTCTTTGCATGATGGGGGTTGTTTATGGTACGGTAATATTAATGATTATGGAAGTAATGGGAGGATGTGTATTAAAAATTTAGCTTAGGACGAGTATTTTTTCCGTTGAAGGAAATTACTCTTGAAAATACTGATAAAAAACCTCACACAACTGCTCGCCCAGCAACATCCAGTCTTTTCCAAATGGCTCTTTCTTTAAGCCTTCGATCCAATTGGCATTCAATTCATAGACAAATGCATCAATTCCATATCGTTCCAGCAGTCCTTCACCGATTGACCCGGGGTTTCGGAAATTGCTACCTGTACTCCCTTCTGTAAACCAGGTATGCTTCCTCAGTAAGGCTTCAAGATATTCCATATTCTTCAGATAAGTATCCAGATTGACATTGGGTCTCGAAATGTGAAGTTTTCCTCCATCATCATTGTGAAGATCAATCGCTAAATCCGGTTTCATCCCTAATTTGATCTGATTTTCTAGCCACCTCTCCAGCGCAACATTCTCCGGAACCAGATACGGGTCGGCCGGTCTATCCCAATTTCTATTGAGATCTTTTCCATTCAGATTAAAGCGTGTTCCTCCATGAAATACCCGATCTTTATTCGCCATGGGTAAGATGTAAACACAATACTGACTCAGGTACTTTGTGGTTTCAGGATGGCCTTTAGTGAGGTTACGGATCAAACCTTCAATTACCCAGTTGCCCCCTGGTTCCCACGCATGAGCTCTGCCCCGGATAAAAATCCGTTTGGAAGCATTCACGTGACCAACCCTGATGATCTCAAGCGGACGACCTTCGACAGTCTGTCCTATTTCAGTGACTTTAATTAGTGGATGATCTTTAATCTCAGCAATGAATTTTTCAAGATCGCTGACCCGATAAGGTTCCAGGCGTGCCATATAAACGGAATCAGCTGGCATATCAAACTCGATCTCTACCCGGTGATCAGGTGTTAAATGGGTTTGAATTACATTCCAGTTTTTGCCGTCGACAGACAAATAACTTGGGGTATTATCTTTAACCGGATATGATTCTCTCCCATTCCATACATTCTCAAAATTTTGTAGGATCAGTTTAATCCTGGCCCCCTTTTCTGCAAAAACCTGAAAGTTCCAGTGTCCATTGGCCCTGTTCGGTGAGTTGCGTTCGTGGTCATACACCAGGCTGATAAGTGCAGTGCCATCTTCAAGGATGTCGTAGTATAGAGGAGAACCATTTTCGTAGTGATAGTTGATATACTTGATCGGAATTGCCTGGAGAGAGAAAAGTGTGGAAGCCGCCAGAATCGAGATGAATATATGCTTGTTCATGGGTAAAAGTGATAATTCGATCAAAAGACTTCTAAAGATCGTATCTTTTTAGGGATTAGCCACTTGAGTCAACCTACTTGTTGGTGGAGTGACACTCAACCAATGGGAATTTTTGCTAACTTTATTTAGTTCTAATCTTTAATCAGACCGATGGAAAATAAGAATCGAATTGACCATCTAAAATTAGTTCTCTCTGAACTGATCCATTCTAACGAGCTTTCAGAAAAGAAATTAACTCTCATGAATGAGGATTTATCGATTACAAAAAGCAGGGTTTCTTCTTTGGAGAAAGTATATGTGATTTCAACAATTGTGCTTTCGCTTGTTGGTGGCGGAGTGATCTTCGCAGTACTGAAGATTTATGGATTGGCTTAATACCATCCTATTTGACTAAACTAAAGAAAATCCGACTGTCTGAGAACCAGAAATAACACAGTAGACTTTTGTCAGCTCTTCCTGTCTGAATATCCGATAATCGGAAAGTCCGAAAATCCTTTTACAACACCCCCTTCGTGCTCGGCAGGCTTCCCAGCTCGTCCTGATTTTTCTTCACAGCCATCTTGATGGCCTTGGCAAAGCCTTTGAAAATCGCCTCTATCTTATGGTGCTCATTATCACCCTCTGCCTTGATATTCAGGTTGCATTTGGATGTGTCTGAGAAGGATTTGAAGAAATGTGAGAACAGCTCCGTAGGCAGCTCACCCACCTTTTCGCGCTTGAATTCTGCTTCCCAGATCAGCCATGGGCGTCCACCAAAATCGATGGCTACCTGGGCCAGCACATCATCCATCGGGAGCATGAACCCATAGCGCTGAATGCCTCTTTTGCCCCCCAGCGCCTTCAAAAATGCTTCACCCAGGGCTAGGGCTGTGTCTTCAACCGTATGATGCTCATCGATGTGCAGGTCTCCATTCACTTTGATATCCAGGTCAATCCCACCATGCTTACCCAGCTGGTCCAGCATGTGATCAAAGAAGCCAATACCAGTCTCAATATGGGTCTTTCCTTCACCGTCCAGGTTGATTTCAATGGTGATATCAGTCTCTTTGGTTTTCCTCACTACAGAGGCTTTCCGGGGTTTTTGCACCAGAAACTCATAGATCTCTTTCCAACTTAAAGTCGTCAGCGCGGAATCAGTCACCTTCTCTCCCCAGATATGAATGGCCTGACAGCCCAGGTTCTTAGCCAGCTGAACATCCGTGAGCCTGTCACCCAGCACATAGGAGTTTTTGATATCATATTCACCATTCATATAACCGGTGAGCATCCCGATACCAGGTTTCCTGTTTGGGTGATTGTCTTTTTCGAAGTGCTCATCAATGTGGATGGCATCGAAGCTGATTCCTTCCCGTTTCAGTGCCTCAATAATAAAATTCTGTACCGGCCAGAAATCCTCGTCCGGCCATGAAGGTGTGCCCAGCCCATCCTGGTTGGTCACCATCACAAATAAGTAATCAGACTCATGCCTGATCTTGCGCATGTACTGAAATACCTCGGGAAGGAATTTGAGCTTATCGATTCGCTCAATCTTTTCGTCTTCCGTCTCTTCAATGATGGTACCGTCCCGGTCGATGAATAATATTGGTCTCATTATTTAATTAGATATTACGCTTGATAAAAATCCCTGATCAATTTGAGGAGCTGATCATTCTCTTCTTTTGTTCCGATGGTAATACGTAAGCAATTACTACAGTTAATTTGACTACTACGGTCCCTAACAATCACTTGTTCCCTGATCAGGTAGTCAAAGATAGGTTTTGATTCCTCAAACCTCACCAGCAAAAAGTTCGCATCACTGGGAAAGATCTTTTTCACTTGAGGAAAGTCCTGTAATTCAGCCTTCACCCTTTCTCTTTCAGCAAGGATCAGCTCTACCTCTTCTTCTTTTTGGTCCACATTACCCATCGCTTCAAAAGCCAGCTGCTGGTTAGGCAAACTCAGGTTGTACGGTGGCTTGATCTTCTCCAGCATTGAAATGATGTACGGATCAGCCATGGCCGAGCCTACCCGGATTCCCGCCATCCCCCACGCTTTACTCAGGGTCTGAAGGACAACAAGATTTCGATATTCTGACAACTCAGTGCTCCAGCTGGCCTTCGAAGAAAAGTCAATGTATGCTTCATCAATCACCACGATGCCCTGGAAGGATGCCAGGATCTCCTCTACATCTTTTTTGTTCAATAAATTCCCTGTGGGATTATTGGGTGAACAGATAAAGATCATTTTGGAAGCCGGAGAGATCTGCGTCATTACAGCCGGCACATCTATCTGAAATTCTTCTGTTAACGGGATCTTCTTATTCTCCACATTGTTGATGGAGGCACTCACCTCATACATACCATAGGTAGGTGGCATGGTGATGATGTGGTCCTTTTCCGGGTTACAAAAAAGTCTGATCAGCAGATCGATCGGTTCATCACTACCATTTCCAAAAAAGAGATGATCAGCATCAATGCCTTTGATTTTGGACCAGGCAGATTTGAGCTTTCTGTGATGTGGATCGGGATAGCGATTTACCTGGGTTTGAGTGACTGAGCCAAGCGCATTTTCGTTGGCATCCAGGAAGACACCTATTTCACCTTCATACTCATCCCTTGCGGAAGAGTATGCCTTTATTGCTTTTAGATGACTTCTTACCAGATTTTCCGGTGATACCATTTTCTTTTAATTTCTTTAATCTTATTGTGACTGCGTTTTTGTGGGCATCGAGCAGTTCCGCTTCTGCCATCTTTTCAATGGTTGGCCCCAGATGCAGCAAGCCCTCCTCAGTGATCTTTTGATAGGTGATCTTCTTCACAAAGCTATCCAGCGAGATCCCGCTAAAGGCTTTGGCCCAGCCATTGGTAGGCAGTGTATGATTAGTGCCTGAAGCATAATCACCGGCTGACTCAGGTGTGTATGCGCCAATAAATACTGACCCAGCACTCTGCACTTTTTCAGCCAGCTCTTCAGCATCTTTGGTATTGATGATCAAATGCTCCGGGCCGTAGTCATTGATGGTCTCCACAATCCTGTTCTTCTCCTTCAGCACAATGATGGCACTCTTTTCAAGGGCTCCCCTGGCAATTTCCTGTCGGGGCAAAGTACCGAGCTGATTTGCAATTTCCTGCTTCACCTCATTCGCTTTTTCCGCACTGTTGGTGACCAATACTACCTGGCTATCAATGCCATGCTCTGCCTGAGACAACAGGTCAGAAGCAGCAAAAGCGGCATCAGCTTTTTCATCGATCACCACCATTACCTCAGAAGGCCCTGCTGGCATATCGATAGCTACACTGTCGCGTGCCACCCGTTGTTTGGCTACAGTCACATATTGATTCCCCGGGCCAAAAATCTTATCCACCTTAGGCACACTTTCTGTACCATATGCCATGGCCCCAATGGCCTGAGCTCCACCAAGCTTTAAAACCCTGTTCACTCCAATCAGCTTTGCGGTATAGAGAATGACTGGGTTGGTTACTCCCAACCTGTCTGTTGGAGATGAGATAATAATTTCTGTGCATCCGGCAATCTTAGCTGGGATACCCAGCATCAACACCGTTGAAAACAATGGAGCTGTGCCACCAGGCACGTACAAACCAACCTTCTCGATGGGCACAGACCTGCGGCTACAGACCACACCCGGCATTACCTCCATCACGAGTGACTCCTGTTGCTGTGCTTTGTGGAACTTATAAATATTTTCGTAAGCGGTCTTGATGGCATCTTTAAGCGTTTCGCTCACCTCCTTATCGGCAGCAGCAAATTCCTTCTCAGAAACCCAAAGGTCCTTCAGCTCCACATGATCATACTCCAGAGCGAACTTACGTAGTGCTTTGTCTCCTCCCCGCTTCACCTTCTCCAACACTGGTTTGATTACCTTGTCAATTTTGGTCAGGTCGTAAGAAGGGCGCTGCAGGATTTCTGTGAGCCTTTCTCTGTCCGGATTGTTGTGTATAGTGATCATTGAATCATCTTCTCAATAGGTACAACTAAAATACCCTCGGCACCTGCGGCACGTAGTTTTTCTATGCTCCCCCAAAAATCGTCTTCATTGATCACCGAATGAATACTGTGCCAGCCTTTTTCTGCCAATGGCAATACCGTAGGGCTTCTCATACCAGGCAATATGTCGATGATCTTATCAAGGGATTCATCAGGAGCATTTAGCAGAACATATTTGTTGTTTTTCCCAACCAACACGGCATCCATTCTGAACACCAACTGATCAAGCAACTTCTTTTGCTCATCGTCTAGCTTATCGCCACCGATCAATACAGCTTCAGACCGCATTACCTCCTCTACCTCTACAAGCCCGTTGCTCAATAATGTACTACCAGAACTCACGATGTCGCAAATACCTTCTGCAAGTCCAATGCCGGGAGCGATCTCTACAGAACCGCTGATCTCGTGGATCTCAGCATTTACTTTTTTCTTCTTCAGATAGGCTTTTAATATAAAAGGATAGGAAGTCGCAATGCTTTTGCCATCGAAATATTCGATACCAGGGTATTCTTCGGATCGTGGGATTGCCAGGGAAAGTCTACACTTCGAAAAACCTAACTTCTTTATTACCTGGGTATTCTTTTGGGCTTCTTCCTGCACATTTTGGCCTACAATGCCTATATCCGCTATTCCATCTTCTACATATCCCGGGATGTCATCGTCCCTGAGAAACAAAAACTCAATAGGGAAGTTGGAAGCGCTGGCTTTTAGCTTTCTGGCTCCATTATTGACTTTTATTCCACATTCCTTGAAAAGTTTCAATGAATCCTCACTTAGCCTTCCAGATTTTTGAATGGCAACTTTAAGATTTGACATAGTAAAATTCGGTAGTAAAAAATTAGAAAATCAGGTAGTTTGAAATACGCAATGGGTAATAGAATTAGTAGTATCCTCTCAAGAGGAATGATGAAATATGTGGAATAATATTGCGTAGTTCATCCCTCAAAGTTAAAGAGGAATTCCAATTTTCCGAATAATTTTTTACCAGTAAAGCTGATTTATTATAAAGCCTTGTCAAGGCTAAAAGTCCACACCGGTACTTTGGCATGATTTACCACGTCCTCAGCGATACTTCCGGAGAAGAAATGCCCTACACCTCTTCGCTGACGGGTACCAATGGCAATCATATCTGCGTCGATGTCTTCTGCATAAGCAACTATACCGTCTTCCTCATTAGAATGATTATAAATCTCATAGGAGCAATTATGGATATCAAATTCATTGATGAAATCCTCCATCTGCTTTTTATCATGCCGGGTGGTCGTGAAACTGGCAGGTGTATTGATCTTTACAATTTTTAGTTTGGCATCGAATGCGTTTTGCAGCTGCTTCAGTTTGAAAACAAACGCTGGCGGCACATCGAGGAAGTTTGATGCAAAAACAATTTCATTTACATCACTTACATGAAACTGCTTCTGTACGGTGATAACAGGACATTTTGAAAACCTCACCATGCGCTCTGCGTTGCTGCCAACCAGAAATTCTTCCAGACCCTCGCTACCACTCGTTCCCATGACTACCAGGTCAATTTTTTCTGTAGAGATCATCTCGGAAATTTCTTTAAATGGCTGTCCCATCACAATCTTATAGTTAAGATCCACATCTGCGTAGATGCTGTCTGCTATTACGATCTCAAGCTTTTCTTCGATGGTCTTGAATAGCTTGTTGATGTACATCTCATCCATCGGATCGATATTACTGATCCCCATCGTCTTGAATGTCTCTGGTGTGGGATGTTCCAATACATTTACAATGGTAATACTGCATTCTTTTACCTGCTCAGCAATCTCTGTAGCCAGGTTCAAGGCATACTTTGCAACATTCGAAAAATCGTAGGGAACGAGAATTTTGTCCATTTTTATAGGGTTTATTTATAAACTCCTAAGTTAACGAATAATAGGAATCCACAAAGTTGTATGCCCTAAAATTGAACCTGTCCAATACCGAAAAGCAGGACAAATAGGAGCGTAGAAATGGCCATTTGCTTCAGATATGGATCGAGATCTGCCGCTTCATGCTTTACAGATACTGCCCTGGCGTTTTTGATTAGCAAGGGAATTACAAGCAGGAAAACCCATGAATACCAACCAGTTCCTTCAAGAATCACATATATTGTTGCTGAGATCACCCCGCCAGCCAGTAGCAAGTAATGATAGATCACTGCCCCCGCTCTACCTAGCCTTACCGGAATACTGAATTTTCCATTTTTTCGATCAGACTCAATGTCACGAATGTTATTTAGGTTTAATACAGCCACAGAAAACAACCCGGTGGACAAGGCGGGAAAGAGTAATAAAACACTGAATTGGTTGCTCAACAGGAAATAGCTTCCAAGAACACCCACAAAGCCAAAGAATATCAGGACAAATAAGTCACCCCAACCGGAGTAGCCATACGGACTTTTACCCACCGTGTAGTTAATGGCTGCAGCAATGGCACCCAGACCTAAAAAGAGAAAAAGCAATCCATTAACCCATTCATCTCCAAATGCCAGAACAATAAGACCGACACCGGAAAGCAAGGACAAGAACACAAAAACGTATAGCATACGCTTCATGTCCTGTTTTTTGATCAGGCCCGCTTGTACTGTTCTGCTTGGTCCCTTACGGTCTACTCCGTCTATACCTGACTTGGCATCCCCGTAATCATTGGCCAGGTTGCTCAGGATCTGCAAAAAAATGGTTGTCAATACACCCAGCAGAAAAATAGTTGTATCAAAATACCCATGAGAAACAGCTAGTAATGTTCCCATCAGGATGCTCGAAAGTGCCAGAGGCAATGTGCGGAGCCTGAAAGCCTGAAGCCAAATGCTGAGTTTGCTCATATCACATCCTGGTAGGTACGTCTATACCCAGTAAGCTCATCGACTGTTTGATGATCCTGGCAGTGACCCCTGAAAGGATCACCCGCATCCTCAGGAGGTTTTCATCGGTCTCATTAAAAATGGATACCTCCTGATAAAATCCATTGTATTCTTTGGCCAGATCATAGATATACTGAGCCACCAGGTAGGGAGCATATTCTTCTGCAGCCTGCTGTATGGCTTTAGGAAACTGGTTGATCTTATAGATCAGCATCAATTCACGTTCATGTAAAGAAGGCACCTCCCCGGGTCTGAAATCCATTGGGGTACCTATTTCTTTGGCTCGTCTCAGGATGGCAGAGATCCTGGCGTGTGTATATTGAATGAATGGCCCCGTGTTTCCCTGAAACTCGATGGATTCCTGGGGATTGAATAGCATCCTTTTCTTTGGATCTACCTTGAGCAGGAAGTACTTCAATGCTCCAAGGCCTAATGTTTTGTACAATTGCTTTGCCTCTCCATCCGACAGGCCCTCTATTTTGCCAAGCTCTTCAGTTTGCTTTTGTGCCGTCTGAAACATTTCCTCCATCAGGTCATCGGCATCCACCACAGTGCCTTCCCTGGATTTCATCTTGCCTGTTGGCAGATCCACCATGCCATAAGAGAGATGGAAAAGTCCGTCGGCATACGGTTTTCCCAGCTTCTCCATGATTTTGAACAAGACTTTGAAGTGGTAATCCTGCTCATTACCAACCACATAGACTGATTTATCAAATGGGAAATCATCATGTTTCATCTCACAGGTACCAATATCCTGCGTCACATATACAGATGTGCCATCACTCCTCAATAGAAGTTTTTCATCGAGTTTTTCACTTGTTAGATCAATCCAGACAGAGCCATCATCCTTAGTAAAAAATATCTTCTTATCCAGTCCCTCCTTCACGATATCCTTACCCAGCACGTAAGTATCGGATTCATAATACATCTTATCAAAAGTGATCCCCATGGTTTGATAAGATTGCTCAAACCCATCAAAGACCCACTGATTCAGCTTTTTCCAAAGTGCAACTACTTCAGCGTCGCCTTCTTCCCATTTACGAAGCAGCTCCTGAGCCTCAAGGATAGAAGGAGCAGTCTTTTTGGCTTCCTCCGGGTCGGTTCCCTGCTCCACCAGCTTCACGATCTCTTCCTTGTATATCTGATCGAACTTCACATAATACTTACCTATCAGGTGATCTCCTTTCAACCCGGAACTTTCAGGCGTCTCCCCCTCACCATATTTCGAATAGGCCAGCATGGACTTACAGATGTGAATTCCCCGATCATTGATCAAGTTGACCTTCATTACTTCATACCCGTAGGCTTCCAGGATCCTTGAAACAGAGTCTCCAAGAAAATTATTCCTCAGATGCCCGAGGTGAAGTGGTTTATTGGTGTTAGGTGAAGAAAATTCTACCATCACCTTTTCCTCGTTAGAAGGAAAGATACCAAAATCCAGATCGAGATTGATTTTAGTCAATTGCTGGGTCCAGATACGGTCCTCAAGGATCAGGTTAAGAAACCCTTTCACCACCTGGTAGTTTCTGATCATCTCGGAATGCACTTTCAAGTACTCGCCCAGTGCTTTTGCAGACTCCTCAGGATTTTTTTTGGTGATCTTCAGGAAGGGGAAAACCACCAGGGTATGCGTACCCTCAAACTCCCGGCGGGTAGGCTGTAGCTGTACCTCACTGGCCTCCGGTTCATAATCAAATAGTGTTTTAAATGCTTTAATGATCTCCTCCTGGAGCAACTGATCTATTTCAAACATGATCTTTTCTTCGTAAAAATATTTCTGCCATCATACACCTTGCACTACCACCACCGTAGTGTTCTATGGTATTCAATGGCGAATGTATGATCTCCCCGTTCTTTTCTAAAGTTTTCAGCTGATTTTGATCCAGCGAAGCACGAGCCCTTCCGGACATCACGATAAAGCGATCGCCACGATCATTGCAGACCTGAAGCCCATTTCCGGCAAAATTATTGACTTGCTCCTCCGATATTGGTATAATTTCTTTTCTTGTTCCCTGAAGTGAGGACTCAACAGCCGCTCTCTCTGCTGGATCATCAATACTATCTAAACAGACCACTGCAAAACCTTCCCCAACATACATCATCACATTGGTGTGATATATTGGCAAACGCTTACCATTGACAGAATGGTTGGACCGGAAGGTAATCGTTTTATAACCTGACTTTTCCTCAAAATCTTTCAGTACTTGTAAATGTGCACGGTCCGATAACGCCACATAAGCAATCTTCTGCTGGCGCTCAAAAACCAAACTTCCCGTACCTTCCAGAAAGTGGTCTTTATATTCCCAGGCTTCGAGGCGTACCAACTCACTCACCTCAAAAGACTGATCGATCTGATTGATCACCGCATCCCTTCGTTCCAGCCGCCGGTTTTCGGCAAACATTGGATAAGTATATATTTTACCACTTTGATGGAAAGAGACCCAGTTATTAGGGAAAATAGCGTCCGGTGTTTCCGGGTGGTCAGAGTCCTCTACGATAATTACTTCGATTCCCTTAGCCACCAGCTTTTCGGCAAACAGATCAAATTCTCTGAGTGCTTCTTTTTGAATTTCTGCAACAGATAACTTACCACCCAGATTCTGAAAGTAGTTATTTACCGCAGTCTGTGCATTGCCCTGAAAGTTTCTGGGCCGCACCATCAACAATGTATTTGTGACCTGGCTATTCATATCTGCGTCTTAATGGGAGTGTGCTACATCTCAACAATCCCTCCATTTTGGCAGCTTCAGCATAGGGGACTTCCTCTACAGTAAACCCACGCTTCCGAAGTTCCCCATTCAGCCTGGTGAAATGTCTTTCCGAAACTATTACATCAGGAGAAATGGAGAAAATGTTGCTGTTCATGTTATACATCTCCTCTTTTTCAATCAGTATTACGTTTGCCTCCCCAAAGATATTAATCAGAAACTCAGCATCCTCCTTATGCTTAAAACCATCAGGATAAATGATAGCCTGGTCGTGGCCTATCGGCTGAAAGCAGCAATCCAGGTGTAAGCTGTTTTCTCTTGGGTCTGTATCAGATTTGTTGAGTTCAAACCCGTATATCTTCCAATCAGGAAAAGACTTTTCAAGAAATTCCAGGCCTGCTATGTTGGTACGGGCAGTGATATATTCATCGAAGTCTTCCTTCTCGGAATACCCAACAAAGATCTTTCCTTTCCATGGCATCACATCGCCTCCCTCCATCCGCTCGTACTCATTGGGCCTCAGCACCTTGTTTGGATCACACTGATCAATGATATACTGAATACCTCTAATCTCTTCCCGTCTGTTGTGGGCAATATAGGGCACGATGATCTGGTCTCCGATAACCAACCCCACATCCCTTGAAAATATCTGGTTGTAGTTGCCAATAACCTGTGGACGAAAGACCTCTACCCCATACTTTAAAAATACCTTGTTTACAGCCTCCAGCTCAACAAGCAGATCTGACTCCACTGGAAATGTCCCATTCAGGATATTTTCAACAGATTTAGGGTCATTGGTATTGCTTAGCTCCGGTGTGCCTCCAAAACTCTCCGCTGTTCCCAATATAACTGCCTCCAGGGGAGCAGTCTCATCATAAATTCCTAGTTTTATCATGTGATCTCCAGAAGGCTGCAAAATTAATTGAATGTCAAATACTTCCTGTCATAGAATTATTACTATCCACGTTCTTGATTTGTTATATATTTTCACAAAATTGCGACATTGAAAAAATCCCAGAATGCGATTGAATGAAAAGTTATAGTGACCTCATCGAGCAAACCTTCTATTTTCCTACCAAGGAGTTCAGAGTAGAAAATGACCAACTATTCTTCAACAACGTAAACCTGATGAAAATCATCAAGGAATATGGGACTCCTCTCAAGCTCACATATCTTCCTAAGATTTCGGAAAACATCCAGTACGCCAAGAAGATCTTCAATGATGCCATCACCAAACTAAACTACAAGGGCACTTATACTTATTGCTACTGTACCAAATCATCGCATTTTCAGTTTGTCCTTGCAGAAGGACTTAAAAACGACATTCATATTGAGACATCATCAGCTTTCGACATTCCCATTGTAGAAAGTCTGCTGGAAAGTGGTCACATCAAAAAAGATAAATTCATCATCTGTAATGGTTTCAAAAGACCCCTCTACCTCGAAAACATTACCGGTCTAATCAACCAGGGATTTAAGAACTGTATTCCTGTTCTGGATAACCTTACTGAGCTCGACTACTATGAGCAGAATGCAGAAAAGGATTTTAAAGTAGGTATCAGGGTTGCAGCAGACGAGGAGCCGAACTTTGCTTTTTATACTTCCCGGCTAGGTATCCGCTACGGAGATATCATCCCTTTTTACAAAGAGCGGCTGGCAAAAAACAAGAAAGCCAAACTCAAAATGCTTCATTATTTCATCAACACAGGCATTAAGGATACTGCCTACTATTGGAGCGAATTGAGCAGGTTTATCTATATGTACTGTGAGTTGAAAAAGATATGCCCAGATCTGGATACCATCGACATTGGTGGTGGCTTCCCGATCAAAAACTCGCTGGCTTTTGAGTATGACTATGCCTACATGGCCGAGCAGATCGTGTCAAACGTGCAATGGATCTGCCATAAAAATCATGTGGAAGTGCCAAACATCTTTACGGAATTCGGATCATTCACAGTGGGCGAAAGTGGAGCAATTCTGTATTCGGTACTGAATGAAAAGCTACAAAATGACAAAGAGCTCTGGTACATGATGGATGGCTCATTCATCACACATATGCCTGATGTATGGGGCCTCAACGAAAAATACATCTTACTCCCTGTTAATCACTGGGACAACAACTTTCATAAGGTGAACATAGGTGGTCTTACCTGCGACAGCATGGACTACTATGACTCCGAAGCCCACATTGCTGAGGTTTTCCTTCCTAAATACGATGAAGAAGAAACGCTTTATTTCGGGTTTTTCCATACTGGAGCCTACCAGGAATCGTTAGGAGGATATGGGGGTATTCAGCATTGCCTTATTCCGGCACCCAAGCATGTGATCATTGACCTGGATGAGAATGGTGAACCTGTTCATAAACTATTTGCTGAGGAGCAAAACCATGAACATATGATGAAAATTTTGGGGTATAAACCCTAAAAATCTTAAAACTTGTACTGAACGCCCGGACTATTTAATTGTAAAAGTTAATTTAGCGGTTCATTATTAGCACCTTGCATCGTAACCTCGTAATCATACCAACCTACAACGAGAAGGATAATATTGAAGAAATCATTCAATCCGTTCTCGCAATCGAAGTTCCCTTTGAAGTCCTTGTAATTGACGACGGCTCACCTGACGGGACTGCTGATATTGTAAAAAAACTTATCAAGAAGCATCCAAAGCAGGTCCACCTGATAGAGCGTATCGGGAAAGCCGGACTAGGAACCGCTTATATCACAGGATTTAAATATGCGGTAGACAATGAGTATGACTACATATTTGAAATGGATGCTGATTTCTCTCACAATCCTACGGATCTCATCCGTTTATACAAAGCATGTGCAGAGGAGGGCTATGACATGGCCATCGGATCACGATATATCCAGGGAGTAAACGTAGTGAACTGGCCGATTGGTCGGGTGCTTATGTCCTACTTCGCAAGTTTTTATGTCAGGCTGATCACCGGTATGCCCATCATGGACACAACAGCCGGATTTAAGTGCTACAGCCGAAATGTACTGAGTGCCATAGATGCGGACAAGATCCATTTCATTGGATACGCCTTCCAGATTGAAATGAAATTCAATGCGTGGAAACATGGTTTTAAGATCAAAGAGGTACCCATTGTATTTACTGAACGTGCCCGGGGAGAATCCAAAATGTCGCGTGGTATCTTCAAAGAAGCAGTGATTGGTGTGATAGAGATGAAAGTGCGAAGCTTTTTCCGGTCATATGCACCAGAACACTTCAATCAAACCTAATAGCTTTCACCGGCTGTATCCTTGAAATCAAGGATAACGGGATAAACAAAGTGACACCTACGATAACTATTGCCATCACATTCAACAGTAGCACAATCCCAAAATCCAGGGAAATAGGCACATAACTTACGTAATAGTTAGAGGCATCGAGAGGGATCAGTCGGAAATAATATTGAGCAAGGCAAAAAGAAAGTCCAATAAAATTACCCCACAGAAGTCCCTTCACAATCAGATTTAAGCCATTGAACAAAAAGATCTGCCTGATAAGGGCATTACTGGCTCCGAGAGATTTGAATACTCCGATCATTTGTGTCCTTTCCAAAATCAAGATCAATAGAATTGACACCATATTGAAACATGCCACGAACAATACGATGATTAATAGGATCAATACATTGCGATTAAGCATCCGGAGCCATTCGAAAATCTGGATGTACTTATCGGACACTTTTTCCACGTACATATCGAAGTCTACTTTATCAAACAGCGTCTCGGCAGCTTCCGCCTGGTCGTTTGGGTCTTCAAGGTAAACTTCCAATCCTCCCACCTGGTTATCTTCCCAATTATTAATCCTCGTCACCAGCCTGATATCCCCAAGGATCACATTTTCATCTATCTCTTCCAGACCTGTTTCGTATACTCCAGTGATCTGAAGCTTTCTGAATCGTAGCGGCTTCTGAACAAAAAATATGGTGACCTCATCATCCACATCCAACTCCAGGATATTAGAAATTTTTTCACTGATAGCCACTTCTGTCCCGTAGTTATCTTCAGGGAATTCCGGAAACCTACCCCTGATCAAATGCTGCTCAAAGTCGGTCCTATTAAAGTTTTCATCAATTCCTTTGACCAGTACACCCTGCACTTCATCCTTCGTGCTGAGGAGACCATACTTGAATGAATAGGCCTGTACATAATCTACTCCATCAGTATTTTTCACCGTTTCCAAAAGTGTGTCAGACACCATGATGGATGTTTCCTCTACACTGTTAGACAATGTGTACTTGCTAACAACCACATGCCCGGAAAAGCTATAGATTTTACCGGTAATCACATTTTGATAGCCACCCAGGATCAGAAATGCTAAAATCAGGGATGATAAAGCAACTGCTATGCTGATGATAGCGATACGAGTGATGATACTTGAAAAAGATCCTTGCTCGTTTTTAGTAATCCGACTCGATATGAAGTACGGTAGATTCAATCTTTATAATTTTAACACAATTATAAGTGATATGGTATGAGAAGATTTTATTTTTTATGTGTATTTGGTGTGATTTTTTGCTCTTGTTCTGCCCAACAGGATCAAAATACCCAGGTTTTGCCTGGTGCTTACCAACTAAATGAGTACCTACCTCTGATTCAGGGAAAGAAAGTAGGTCTTCTGGTAAATCATAGCTCCATGGTCGGGGCGACCCACCTGGTAGACACCCTTCAATCGCTTGACATCAATATTTTGAAGGCTTTTACTCCTGAGCATGGATTCTCCGGCACCAAAGCGGACGGAGAGATCATTAATAACGAAGAAACGCCTTATGACTTTGAAGTGATCAGCCTGTATGGTAGCTCCAAAGAACCCTCAAAAGAGCAGTTGGAAGACGTAGACGTAATGATCTTTGACATCCAGGATGTTGGGATCCGATTCTATACCTATCCCAGCACCATGACCTATATGATGCGGGCCTGCGCTAAATATAAAATCCCATTTATCGTGCTCGATAGGCCGAACCCTCATGGTAGCTATGTGGATGGTCCTGTAATGCAAGACGAACATAAGTCATTCATCGGTATGCATCCGGTACCCCTGGTACATGGACTCACCATTGGAGAAATGGCTATGATGATCAACGATGAAGGCTGGCTCGAAAATGGTTTGTATTGCGATCTGACAGTGGTTGCAGTGAGAAACTGGACCCATGCTACACCATACTCACTGCCAGTAGCTCCTTCTCCCAACCTGCCCAATGACCTGGCCATTGCACTTTACCCCTCGTTGGGATTCTTTGAAAGAACCATCGCATCGGTAGGGAGAGGGACAGAAAACCCATTTCAGGTGATCGGTCATCCGGACTACCCTGACAAAAGCTTTTCATTCACTCCAACACCCAATGAAGGATCCAAATACCCACCACTTGAAGGTGAAAAGTGCTTCGGGGTCTCACTTGTAGGGTCTGAACCTAAATATGAATTCAACCTCTCCTACTTGATTGACTTCTATCAAAAGATGAAAGGACAGACAGAGAAACCTTTCTTCACCAAAGGCTTTGAGCGTCATGCAGGCACCAAACTACTCCAGCAACAAATCGAAGCCGGATGGACAGAAGACCGGATCCGGGCTAGCTGGGAGGAGGAGCTGAGTGCTTTCCATAAGATCAGGAATAAGTATTTGTTGTATGAGTGAAATTCCACTTTCTAATCATCGTACTTTTGGGCTAAACAGTTGTGTGAATGGTAAGTCTTTATTAGATTAGTTCCATTACGTGATCTAATCTCCCGGAAGCCAATGGTCTATCCCTCTTTATTAAAATTGTGCTTCATTCTCAGAAATTGGCTATTTCTGTGCTTTTTGCTTTTTACTTCCTTAAATACATCCAGCCAAATATTAAGCTATGAAACAAAAATTGAAATAGATAATAAGGGCTCTAAATTCACTGAGAAGAAAATACTAATTAGAGTTGATAATAAAGAGAGTAATTGGTTAGCTCATATTGAGATTAGTCACAATCCTATGCAGGTTTTTAACCTAAATTATGCAAGGATACTGGACCTTGATGGAAACCTTCTAAGGAAGTTTAAAACAAAAGATCTTAAAACTCGGAGTGATCTCTCAAACCAGGCTTTTTATCAGGATGATTTAATTACAGAGTTTGATCTATACTCGGATCAGTATCCCTATTTAATAGAATATTCTTACACAGTAGAAGAGTCGGAATTCATAAATGTAGCATGGTGGGTGCCTATGCTTTATAAAAATGCTACCACCTTTAAAAGCAGTCTTGAAATCACAATCCCTTCTGAATTTCAGGTCAAAATCTCTAAGGATGATACTATCGAATTCAGTGATTCCTATCATGACGGAACAAGGAAAATGAGATGGAGTTTCGGCCCCTACGCTCCACCTGAAAATGAATTGTATGCACCACCACTAAGGGAATTAATACCTTATGTGTGGGTGGTCCCGTTGAACTTTCATTACGGAGTTGCAGGTAGCTTTAATTCATGGGGCCATTTTGGTGAGTGGATAGCTAATTTAAATGAAGGCACAGATTTTTTGCCTTTAACGGAAAAATCAATTATTGATGAACTAATCAAGGATATAGTTGACGAGAGGGAAAGAGTTAAAAAATTATATTACTATCTGCAAGATCACACAAAGTACATCAATGTTGCCATAGATGTTGGTGGACTAAAAACTTATCCGGCCTCATACGTAAGCAAAAATAAGTATGGGGATTGTAAGGCATTAACTACATACATGAAGTCAATGCTAAATTACGTGGGCATCGAATCGGCCTATACCATCATCAATGGGGGGGCTGAAAATTTAAAGATTAAAGAAGATTTTCCAAGCCAGCAGTTTAACCATGTCATACTCTCTATTCCCTTTGAAAGGGACACCTTGTGGTTAGAAAATACATCCAACTCTTCACCATTTAATTACCTAGGAAATTTTACTCATAATCGATTAGCTCTATCAGTAAATGACCATAATAGCAGGTTGGTAAAAACACCCCAATTACTTCCGGAAAATGTTCTGATTGAACGACAATTCCGATATTTAGTGGATCAAAATCAGAGCAGCAAAAGCACAATTAACCTTAAACTGCGAGGTAATGCTTTTGATTATTTCAGACATGCTATCACTAACCTGGATAGGACAGATCAGGAATCTTACTTGATCAAACAAGCTAACCTTGATGGCTTTACCATCGATGATTGGGAATTGATTGATTATAACAGGGATAGCACCCATATTGAGATTGCAATAAATGGGTACTGCTCTGAACAAGTACGTAAAATCGGCAGTTGGAAGGTCATCAATCCTCTAAAAATAGTATTACCTGAATTTGAAAAACCTACAGATAGGCAGTTAAATGTTAAGTTAACTTCCCCTATCAACAAAATTGATCGCGCTATATATCAGATAAATAGTCTTGCATCGCAACATATTCAGCTTCCGGATGAAATAGAAATTAAAACTGGCTACGGCTATTATTCCACCCGGTATGTAAAAAAAGATGATACTATTGAAGTAATTGAAAGTTTCATGTTAAATGCAAATGAAATCCCAATTGAGGATTACACAGCATTTTATGACTTTCTGCAAGCAATAATTGAAGTCAAAAAGAAATCAGCCATTTTAATCCAATGAAAATCAATCATGTAATAGTCGCTTTAATGATGCTTACAGTTTCACCTGTTAGTGCTCAAACCGTCGAAGCTGTATTTGGAAAAATCTCTGCAGAGGAAATAGAAATGAAATCATACGAAAAGGATCCGGATGCTGAAGCTGTGGTACTTTATGATAAAGGGAAATCTGTATTTTATGATGTAGAAAATGGTTATGATATAAGATTCACAAGGCATAAAAGGATCAAAATTTTTGATAAGTCGGTCTCAGAAAATGCAGAGCTTTCAATCCCTTACTATGTAGATGGTCATGGTAAAACCGAAGTGGTCAAATCCATAGATGCTGTTACGTATAACAATGTGGATGGACAGCTAATTGTCAAAAGACTTGATCCGTCCAATATCTATGAGGAAAGGATCAATGAAAGGTGGTACAATAAAAAGTTTGTGTTTCCAGATGTTCAGAACGGATCTATACTGGAGGTAGTTTATGAAATTGAAACTCCATTTCATTTCAATCTTCCGGATTGGAAGTTTCAGGATAAAATACCCACTATATATAGTGAATATGAAGTAAGTCTAATTCCATTCTATGAGTACATATATTTTGTTCAGGGCATCTCCAGGTTTGACTATACAAATTCTGTATTAGGAGAAAAAAAGAGGACATGGGGAAATGTTTCTGAATCAATGGGTCAGAAGGTTGGTAGTGGGGTAGAGTTTAATGACTATATCAGTACTTATGTTTTACGAGATTTACCTGCATTTAAGGATGAGTCATATATCACATCGATAAATGATTATATTATCAAGATGGATTTTCAGTTGGCTAAGTTTCATAGTCCAACAGGAGGTTCCCGAGAAATCATCTCTACATGGCCCGAATTAAATGAATCGCTGCTGAAACATGAGAATTTTGGTAAATACGTCAATAAAAGTTCTCGATATGCCAAAAATGTTCTTTCAGAGAACCTGAATTTGACTGGCCTGGACGATACTAATAAATCGATTAAAATCATTGAATATGTAAAAAACAGCTATGAATGGAACGGTTACTATTCTAAATATGCCTCCCAAACACCAAAAGAATTTCATGATAAGAAAAGTGGAAATGTCGCTGATATCAATTTGTTTATTACATCATTGTTAAACGTGGCCGGAATAGAAGCGCACCCTTTAATTTTAAGTACCAGAAACCATGGTAAAATTCCATTAGACTATCCTTTCGATCACTTTACTAACTACATTGTGGTTTTAGTTAACACCTCTTCTCCATTTCTTACTGATGGGACGGAGGTTCAACTCCCATACAATAGATTACCAACAAGATGTTTAAATGAAAAAGGGCTGCTAGTAAAAAAAGAAGATCAAGTCACATGGATATCTTTAGAGAGCACCGTTCAGTCACTTGATAAGAAAAGAATTATTCTGGAATTGGACTCCGTATCACTTAATATGAAGGCAAACGTTTTTATACAAAGCACCGAATACGAGTCCTTTCACAATAGAAAACAATTTGGTGATGATTCATTAAAAATTAAAGCGTTTTTTAACGGGAAAATTGGTGAAGTAAATAAGGTAAATGCAATTGGATATGATCAAACAACCCGACCATACTCCATAAGTATGCAAAGTGTTTATGAAACAGAAAAACTTAATAACAATATAGTATTAAAACCGTTTCTAGACCTTCCAATGACCAAAAATGGTTTAACTCAAGAAGCCCGGAGTTATCCTGTTGATTTCGTTTATCCAATAAATGAAGAGTTTGAGTCGACAATTATTTTACCAGAAGGATATATACTTACTAATACGCCAGAATCTTATCACTTAAGCAATGATCTTGCGGATATAAATTTCGAAACTTCAACACATAAAAATGAGATTCAGGTCAAGGGTTATTATAAATTGAAGAAAGCTGTTTATGAAGCAAATGAATATCCACGGATCAAGCACTATATTGACCAAATAGTTAAACACTTCAATCAATCAATTGTACTTAGTGAAAGTTGAGTGATGTCCTTTAATTATCATTATCAACAACCAAAATAGTTCTATTAACACCCACCTACCCAATTTCATTACAATCTCTCAAACAGGACAGCCTTTACGGTACCTTCAGAGGCGACCGTGAATGAGACCACGTTTCTTCTTTGATCTCTTTTAAAGACATACTTAGTTCTTCTGTTGGCACCAAAAACATCTTTCTGACCTTCTGTAAGGGTGTAGCAGCAATTGTTAGGATAATGAAGGACCAACTTATCTGATTCCATCCTGAGTTCATAGATCACCTCCAGCTCCTCAGAGTAGTATTCTCCTACATAATCTTGTAGGTTTTGGTTAGGCTTTTCAGTCAGAACAATTTCTTCAAAATAGAATTCTGCACCCCCGAAATCAACCGACATATCTATATCATCCTCTACCCTGTAGTCAAAGTTATAAGAGACACTGGCATTATCATATCGATGAAACTTACCTTTGGATTGTGATACAAGATGTACAGGAATCCTTCCCATGCTACTTCTTGCAAAGAGTGAATCCTCATTGAGATAAACATCCATTTTCATGTCGCTATTCAACTCCTGATAGACTCCTTGAAAAGCCACTAACTCTTTCATTGAGTGTTTATAGCCAGCCATTTGTTCTGAATCGTCTTCGGAAGCATTCAGAATCAGATCGACTAGTTGATAACTGATCTCCACTGCATTGATTTGATCTGAATTGGCAAAAACAAACACCCCAAGGCCAAGCTCTGGCAACCATATTATTTGAGACCTCAGGCCCCAGTCCCTTCCACTGTGATTAATTGTGGTCAGATTTTTATACATTGATACAAACACACCTCGTGCAGAGGTCATTTCCCGACCATCATTTAAAGTATCCAAAACCATCAGAAAAGAAGGAAGATACGATAGCTCATGATCAGTATTCCCGAACAAATTCATCCACTTTAACATGTCTTTCACTGAGCTGTACACTCCCCCGGCACCAACGCATAAGGAAAGTGACTTTGGTTCCTTGAATTCATCACCTGATTTATAGTACGGAGCAGCCCGGTTCTTAACTATACTCGCGAGATCACTTTCATAAAAAGTATCATGCATTCCAAGCGGATGGAATAACTCTTTTTCAGCAAAATGATGAATTTTCATGCCAGAAACCCGTTCTACTATCAGCGCCAACATCACATAGTTGGTATTGGAATAAAGCATTTTATCTCCGGGTCTGTTATTTATGCCATTTTGCCGAAACATTAGCTCTTCAATCATCCGGTTTGTGTATCCGCTATGCTGAAAATCAAAACCCATCAGATCCAATAAAACATTGTGGTTTCTGATTCCGCTCGTATGGTTTAAAAGGTGTTTTATACGAATGGTATCACCGTAAAACTTAAGCTCAGGTATGTACTTCCTGACATCATCACTTACCTCTAACAGACCCTTGTGCTCAAGTACTCCAATACATGCAGCAGTAAATTGCTTGGTTACTGACGCCAATTCGAATACCGTCGAGTCACTAAAGGGAATTTGATACTCCAGGTTAGCGAACCCCCTGGACCTGATAATATCTGGCTTTCCGTTCATTAGGATGCCAATTGTGATGCCCGGCCCCACTAGTACAGGAACTGTTTCTGTCAGAATTGAATCTGCTTTTGCCTCAATATCCTGACCGATCAAATCAGAACAAACCATTGATGAAATTAAAATTAAAGCTGATTTCATACAGATCATAGTACACTGATTATATATTAAGCCCAAATATATATTTAATTTTCTTAAATATATGAATATTATAGAATGAGATAGTTTTGAGCTTGAATGGATACAGTACAGAAATTAAAAATCATTTTCATGGGAACACCGGAATTTGCTGTTCCCTCTTTAAGAAAGCTTGTCGAAAAGCAATATAATGTCGTGGCTGTTGTCACCGCACCTGATAAACCCCAGGGCAGAGGTAAAAAACTGGGCACCTCTCCTGTGAAGGATTATGCACTGGCAGCAAATCTACCTGTACTCCAGCCGACAAACCTCAAATCCCCGGAGTTCATCGAGCTACTAAAATCCTACGAAGCTGACTTGCAGGTGATTGTTGCTTTTCGAATGCTTCCAGAGTCAGTTTGGTCCATGCCGAAAATTGGCTCTTTTAACCTGCATGCTTCCCTCCTTCCCCAATACCGGGGAGCGGCTCCCATCAACTGGGCTGTCATCAATGAAGAGAAAGAAAGCGGTGTCACCACCTTCATGCTTAAACATGAGATTGATACGGGCAACATCATTTTCCAGGATAAGGAACCTATTCTGGATGATGACACAGCAGGCACTCTTTACGAGCGGTTGATGAACAAGGGGGCTGATCTGGTTGTGAAAACTGTAGAGGCCATTGAATCCAGTGATTATCAGTTGATTCCACAGCAGGAGTTGGAAATACCTAAACATGCTCCAAAGATCTTCCGACAAGACTGCGAAATCAACTGGAATCAGCCAGCGGAGAAAATCAGAAATTTTGTGAGAGGATTAAATCCCTTTCCTGCAGCCTGGACCACTTTAGATGATAAGGTGCTGAAGGTACTTACAGTAGAAAATACAGCCCAAAAAAGCACCCAAACACCGGGAACCATAGTTTCAGAACATAACAAAGTATTTGTACACACAAAAGATTCGATCCTTCGTATCTCAGAGCTCCAGCTGGAAGGAAAGCGAAGGATGATGGATGAAGAGTTCCTTCGTGGTTACAACTTATCAGAAAGTATCTTAACTTTCCAATCATGATTATATCTATGATTGCGGCCATGGGAGAAAACCGGGTGATCGGTAAAGACAATGACATCCCCTGGCATCTACCAGACGACTTCAAATTTTTTAAAGATACTACCAAAGGTCATCATGTCATTATGGGCCGCAAAAACTGGGAGTCGCTTCAACAGCAGTTTCAACCTTTACCCGGCAGACCTAATGTCATCATCACCCGGAACAGTGGATACCAGGCAAATGGTGCGACGGTAGTCTCCTCACTTGAGGAAGCTTTGGAAATAGCCAAAGAAGCTGGTGAGAAAGAGGCATTTATCATTGGTGGAGGTGAGATCTACAGGATGGGACTTTCTCTTTGCGACACCATCTATTTGACAGAAATCCAGGGATCATTTGAGGGCCAGGTAACCTTCCCTGATTTTCCCAAAGAGGAATTTCAGGAAATATCAAGGATACACCATCCTAAAGACGCCAAACACAAATATGCTTTTGATTTTGTAATTTATGGGAAAAAGTAACCCATGGAAACACACAGAAGACTCCTAAGCATCCTTCATATCATCTACGGTACCATCACCGTATTGATCTTTCTGATACTCAGCGCAATCATTCGCACAATCTTTCCTTTCATTATGGAAGAAGCGATGATGCAGGGCCAGGAAATGGGTTTTGCAATAGCCGGAGCAATATTAGAAGTTCTTCGATGGATTTTTATTCTCATCTTACTCCTGGGCCCCATCCCCTCAATCATTGGAGGAGTTGCTACGCTTTACAATAAAAATTGGGGCCTTCCGACTTTAATGGTGTCCGGTTGTCTGGGGTTATTAAATATTCCCCTCGGAACCGCTCTTGGGATCTATACCATTTGGGTATTTTTGGAGGAGCAAAAAATTAAAAAGACTGAATGACCAAAATAAAAGACCAGGTGGTCTGGCTTACCGGGGCTTCTTCAGGCATTGGTGAGGCACTTGCTTACGAACTATCAAAAGAGGGAGCAAAACTGATTCTCTCCGCCAGAAGGCCGTCCGAACTTGAACGTGTACAAAAACAATGTGCCAACCCTGATCTTATCAAGGTTTTAGTATTGGACCTTTCCGATCCTTTTTCTCTCAGCCAAAAAGCACTTGAAGCTCAAACATTTTTTGGAGACATCGACATCCTGATCAACTCTGGTGGAATTTCACAGAGGGATCTTGCAATCAACACTTCACTGGATGTTGATCGTAAGATCATGGAAGTGAATTATTTCGGATCTGTCTCCCTAAGCAAGGCTGTATTGCCCGACATGGTAAAACGAAAAAAAGGCCATCATGTAGTGATAAGTTCCGCATCTGGGATAGTGTCCACACCACTTCGTTCGGGCTATGCAGCCAGTAAGCACGCCTTGCATGGATTTTATGATGCGTTAAGAGCTGAGCACTGGAGCGACAACATTCAGGTCACTATTGTATGCCCTGGCTATATCAAAACAAGCATTTCCCTCAATGCGCTTATGGGAGATGGCTCCAATCAAAATAAAATGGATGAGGCACAGGCTAATGGGATTAGTGCCGAAGAATGTGCCAGAAAAATTGTAAAGGCTATTGAAAAAGATCGTGAAGAAGTGTATATCGCTGGAATAAGAGAACTGGCAGGCATTTATATCAAAAGATTTTTCCCATCACTTTTTGCTAAGATCATTAGAAAAGCCAAGGTCACTTAATTGAAGCTCACCCTGAAATGATCCTTTTTATATCCATCACCGTCCCCATCATCCTGTTTGTATTTGCTGTCCTGTTCATAGGACAAACCATCAGTACACAACCATACAAAGGTGCCGTATCAGATCATTTTGATGGGAAAAAGTTCGTTAATCCGGGTAATGTGACAGCCAAAGGGTTCCCTGACCTTTTCAAATTTCTCGTGGGAAGAGACCAGGGTCCGTGGTTGAAAAATTATGAAACATTTGTGGGCAAAAAGCCAAAGCCACCTGAAAAGGGTCAGGTAAAGTTCACTTTTGTCAACCATAGTTCATTTCTTATCCAATGGGATAAAATCAACATCCTTACGGACCCCGTCTGGAGTGACAGATGTAGCCCATTCACTTTTGTTGGTCCTCAACGAATGCGCCCACCTGGGATCAGGTTTGAGGATCTGCCAAAAATTGACCTGGTTCTGCTAAGTCATAACCATTATGATCACCTGGATATCGCTACAGTACTTAAGCTGGAAGAAAAGTTTCAGCCTACTTTTATAGTACCCCTGGGTGTCGCCTCCTACCTTAGAAAAAATGACATCAAGAATATCACCGAACTGGACTGGTGGGAGAAGACCAATCAAAAGCTGAATATCACAGCTGTCCCGGCACAGCATTTTAGTGGGAGGGGGTTCTATGACAGAGATAAGTCTCTCTGGTGTGGGTATGTAATGGAGTACCAGGGGAAAAAAGTTTATTTCGCTGGTGATAGTGGATACAGCAGCTTATTTAAAGAAATCGGAAAGAAGCTTGGACCTATGGATATTTCCATGATTCCAATCGGAGCATATTTACCACAATGGTTTATGTCTCCCATTCATGTTTCCCCGAAGGAATCAATAAAAATTCATCAGGACGTAAAATCAAAACAAAGTATTGCCATGCATTTTGGCACATTTCCATTGGCTGATGATGGCATGGGACGAGCAGAAAAAGACCTGGTAGCAGCCTTAAAAACGTCGAAGATCAGTCAGCAGGCATTCATGATCCCGGATGAAGGGATTCCACTGGTCTTTTAACCTGATAATTCCTTATCCCAACTACCAAACAGCCAGTTTCCTGGTTCCTCAGCATTAGAACTTCGGAAAAATGCACGAATTCCAACTGTCAATTCGGTCTTACTGATCCGGTCATCTTTGTTGGTGTCCAGCATTCTGAAACTCCAGGCTGAATGCCTTACCTCAATTCGAAAAGCCATAAAGAAATCAATGAATTCTTTCTGTTCAATGTACCCGTTTCGATCCTGATCAAAAAGATCAAAAATATCTCCAGTAAGCTTTTCAACAAATGAGCCATAGTATACTTCATCTCCGTTTACCAGTTTTTCATCAGCAAACTTCAACCATTGCTCCAATTCAGCCGAAACACCTAAAGGACCAGTAGTATAATCTCTGAATTCAGTCCACTGGCTTTTGAACCTGTTGACCCATTTCAGATGCTTATCCGTGCCTTCCTTCAATCCCCACAAAATACATAGATTTTCGGCAATAGCCACAAAATCACTCTCCTGGATCAGTCCATTGTTGTTGTAGTCCAGCACATTGAAATAATGTGTGAGTTTTTTGGCTTGTACGTCTGTAAGCATTGTATCAGTCCTGCTCTTTGAATACCCTCTTAAGAAGGTCTGTTGTTCTGGCCATAGGATCCTCACGAATCTTCTGTTCTTCTTTTGCTATCAGGAAGAACAGACCATCGAGGGCCTTTTGTGTAGCGTAATTTTCCAGATCGGGGTCTACCTTTTCTACAAACGGGACCTTGTTATAAGTATTTATAATGTCTCCATAGTACTTGGTAGCATTGGTCTTGTCCAGTGCATTGCTGATCACAGGCTTGAATTTCCCTCTCAGCTGATCTGAAGTGGTTCTAACCAAATACTGTGTTGCGGCGTCATCCGATCCTTTGAGTATGTTCCATGCATCCTGAATGGTCATGGACCTGATGGCTGTAACGAATATTGGCTTAGCCTCCTTGGCAGCTTCTTCAGCTCCCCTGTTCAGTGTTTCGATAAACTGATCTACCTGTTTATCCAGCCCAATGGACCTCAGCTTATCTTCTACTTTCTGAACGTCCGGAGGAAAAGGTATTTTGATTTGAGGATTACCCAAATACCCGTTCAGCTTTGAGGCACTGGCAGATCCTTCACTGATCCCTTTTACCAGGGCTTCTTTCAAACCATTCGCTACCTCCTCCGTTGTAAGTTGGTCTGAACCTAAATAACTATCCAGGGTTTGCTGTATCTGTTGGGCGGTACATCCAAACATGAAAATGCCCAGGAATATTATTTTAGTGAAAGACTTCATACCAATTGTTTTTTGCGTGATAAATGTAAGTAGAATAAATAATTTTAACCTCAAATTTTACTCATGAAGCAGACCCGGGCAGAAATCGTATCCATCGGTGATGAAATCCTTTACGGACAGACCTTAGACACCAATTCTCATTGGATCAGTGGTGCACTCGACCAGATAGGTATCAAAGTGATCCGCAAGACTACTGTGCCGGATATTGAGACTGAAATCCTAACTGGTCTGAAAGAAGCCGAAAGCAGAGCCGATGTGATATTAATCACCGGTGGTCTGGGACCAACCAAAGATGACCTTACCAAACCACTTCTGGCCAGGTACTTTGGTGTTGACCTGGTGATGAATGAAGATGCCCTGAATGACATTGAGCAGCTTTTCACCAAGGCCAACAGGAAAATGACAGAGCTTAACCGCATGCAGGCAGAGCTGCCAGCCAATTGCGACAAGATCACCAATCAACTCGGCACGGCCCCCGGAATGTGGTTCAATGAGCGCGGAAAGATCTTCGTGTCCATGCCTGGTGTACCTTACGAGATGAAACGAATGATGACCGACTTCATTATTCCACGGTTACAGGAGGAGCTGGTAAACTACTATGTGGTCCATCAGATGATCATGACGATTGGCATCCCGGAGTCTTCACTGGCTGAAAAAATCAGTGATTGGGAAGTAGGTCTCCCAACACACATAAAACTGGCATATCTCCCCACTAAAAACACGGTGAAGCTGAGATTGACGGCAACAGGTCCGGACAAGACGAAGCTTGAGCGTGACATCCAGGAGGAAGTCACGAAACTCACACCACTTATCCAAAAGTATATTTTTGGTTATGATGAAGGAAATATTGAACTTTTCATTGGAAAGATGCTCAAGGAAGCAAACAAAACGGTTGCCTGCGCAGAAAGCTGTACCGGTGGATTTTTATCCCATCTGATCACATCAATTCCGGGAAGTTCTGCGTATTTTAAAGGGGCGGTTATTGCGTATTCCAACGAGGTGAAACATGAAATACTTGATGTGGAAACACAAACCCTGGAAAAACATGGAGCGGTAAGCGAAGAAGTAGTGTTGCAAATGGCTAAAAATGTGAGAAAGAAACTGAATGCCGACATCGGATTATCTATCAGCGGGGTGGCAGGCCCTGATGGTGGCACCGAAGAAAAGCCTGTCGGATTGATTTGGTTTGGGTATTCTGACAAGGAGAAGACCATTGCCAGAAAATATAATTTTTCAAAAGACAGGATTCTCAATATTGAATTTGGTGCCAGAAAGGCGCTGGACCTATTGAGAATTAACCTTTCAGAGAAATGACAGAATTATTTACCTTTGTTGTTCGATTTTTTAGATTTAAACAAAATAATCTATGGCTATCGTTGAAATGGTGATGCCTAAAATGGGTGAGAGTGTGATGGAGGGTACTGTGCTTTCCTGGCTCAAGAAGGCAGGTGATCATATTGATGAAGACGAATCACTGTTGGAGGTAGCCACCGATAAAGTAGACACGGAAATCCCCTCTTCCTACAGTGGTGTGGTAAAGGAGCTCCTGGCCGAAGAAGGTCAGGTAGTTGAAGTGGGCAAACCCATCGCCCTGATCGAAGTAGAAAGCAATGGAGCCGAAAAGCCTGCGAAGAAAGATGAGGAAACACCAAAACCTGAGGAAGTTGCCGAGCAATTAATTGAGCAGGTCAATGGTGTAAAAGAAAGCATCGCTGAATCAACTGCACAATCTGATCGTTTCTATTCTCCCCTGGTAAAGAATATCGCCAAACAGGAAAATATTGGTTTTGCAGAACTTGAAACCATTCCCGGAACAGGTCAGGACAACCGAGTGACCAAAAACGATATACTGGCCTATATCGAAAAAAGGAAGACTGCTTCTCAGCCTGCACCGACAAAAATCTCACAACCAACACCGGTTAAACCTATTATCAGCGGAGAGGATGAAATCATTCAGATGGACCGCATGCGCAAGATGATAGCAGAGCGCATGCTGGACTCCAAAAGGATTTCTCCGCACGTTACATCCTTCGTAGAAGCAGATGTATCCAACATGGTGAGCTGGAGAGGAAAGATGAAAAAGGTGTTTATGGACAAGCATCAGACCACGCTTACCTACACACCTATCATGATTGAGGCGGTAGTGAAGGCTATCCAGGATTATCCAATGATCAACATTCAGCTGGATGGCGATAATATCATCAAAAAGAAAGCCATCAACATTGGGATGGCTGTTGCCCTACCGAGTGGCAACCTCATCGTACCGGTGATTCACAATGCAGATAAAATGAACCTGTTGCAGCTCACTCAAAAGGTAAATGACCTTGCACGAAGAGCTCGTGAGAATCAGCTGAAAGCCGATGACCTGCAGGGAGGTACGTATACGGTTTCCAATGTTGGATCCTTTGGGAATGTGATGGGTACACCCATCATAGTACAACCCCAGGTTGGCATCCTGGCACTTGGCACGATCGAAAAGAAACCATCCGTTATTGAAACAGACAAGGGTGATTTTATAGGCATCCGACACAAAATGTTCTTATCGCACAGCTACGACCACAGGATAGTGGACGGAGCTCTTGGCGGCATGTTTGTCAGGAGGGTTGCAGATTATCTGGAGCGTTTTGATTTGGGAAGAACCGATTAATCGCTGAGATCATGCATATGCATGCAGCAGATAGCGGCCACCATCATGACCACAGCAGTAAGAATCTGGGGGTTGCCTTCTTTCTCAACTTTGCTTTCTCCATCATTGAATTCATCGGGGGTTGGTGGACCAACAGTGTAGCCATCTATTCCGATGCCATCCATGACCTGGGGGATAGCTTAAGCCTGGGTGTAGCCTGGTACTTTCAAAAGATCTCCAAAAAGGACCGCACCAAAAGTTTTTCGTACGGATTCCGAAGGTTTTCCGTCCTGGGATCCATCATAAACGCTATCGTATTGATAGTGGGGTCTGTTTTGATCCTGAATGAAGCGATACCCAGGCTATTTGATCCGGTGCAGCCCAACGCGGAAGGCATGATCTACCTGGCCATTGCTGGTATCATTGTCAATGTGATTGCCGCTTATAGGTTGAGTCATGGACATTCCCTAAACGAAAAGGTTGTGTACCTGCACCTGCTGGAAGATGTTCTCGGTTGGACAGCCACCTTGATTGCGGCTATCATCATGCAATTCAGGAATATCCCGGAGTTGGACCCTATTCTCTCCATTGGGATTTCTATTTTCATTCTCTACAATGTCTTCAAGAATCTAAGGAAAGCCATTAAGATCATCTTACAGGGAACCCCGGAAGAGATCGATCCTGATGCTATTCACCAGGTGCTTCAGACCATCCCGGAGATCAGGCAAACACATGACTGTCACATCTGGTCGATGGATGGGCAGTATCACATTCTCTCCATTCACGCGGTGGTAGACGAAAACAAGACCATGCAGGAGCTTGCCATCATCAAGTCCCGGGCAAAGGAGTTGCTAAAAGACTGCCACATCGACCACGCCACCATCGAGTTTGAAACTTCTGAGGAGGATTGTCACCCTTGTTGAAGTTATACACTCCTTTCTTTTTATGGCTTATTGAACAACGGATAGACTGGGATTTACCTAATCCCATCTGCTAGATGCACCCAGGTAAAAGATTGCTTGAAATCAGGTTTGAAAAAAGTTTAATCCAACAGAAAAAATTTGTGTTTCGGCTAATTAGTTGTAAGTAATTTTTACCTAATTTGGATATGTTATTTGCTAACCCAAAATGAAAAAAATTACCCTATGGTCATTCATGCTGCTGACCAACCCTTTAGTTATCACCGCGCAATGGAAAACTGACTATGGCCCCTGTGGAGGTGGCTTTGAAAAGTTCATTGAGATAGACGGTGTTCTCTTTGTCAATTCCAACTATGGCATCTATAAGTCAGAGGATTTTGGAGATACCTGGACAAATATTTATGAGCCTCCACAATCAAGTCCGGGCCTTTCATTTCCTATTACCAGCTTTGATTTTTTTGATGGAGATCTTTATGTAGGTATCAGTAATAATGGAATTTTCAAGTCCCAAGATAATGGGACAACATGGTTATCACTCTCTAATGCAATGAGTGATAAAAGCGTTTATGCTTTTCATAAAGAGACAGATAAAGTATTTATTGGAGATATTTATGGAGGAATATACTATTCTCCTGACAATGGACAGACTTGGCATGAAAGAAGTTTAGGAATAGAGTCTATACAGGTTTCTGATATTGACATGTTGGGTACCGAAGTATTCATTGCCGGAGGCGAGTCAATCTACAAGTCAAATGATGATGGGATTACCTGGTCTGAAATTTCTATCCCTGACCTCGGTCAGGGCACTTATTCTCTGACAGTAAATAATAATCATATTTATGTAGGTGCATTAGGGGGTGTATTTGTTTCGAGTGACGGCATCAACTTTACTCGATGCCCCGTAAATGTAAGTGCATCAATTGACAATGTGGGGGTATCAGGGGATTCGGTGTATGCAGCCACGACGGAAGGTAAATATTTTATTTCCACTGATAACGGAGTTTCTTGGAGCGCACATCAAAACACTGAAGTAATCAGCTTTGCGAGAAGACTAATTTTTAAAGAGGATGAGATATTAATGAGCACTACTTTTGATGGTCTTTACAAATCAATTGATGGTGGGCTAACCTGGCATTTAAGCTGTGAGGGAATCAACGAAACATTGATCAGTTCAATATCTTCTAACAATAGTCATTTACTGGTTGGCACAGAAGGGAATGGACTCTATATAAAACCATTTGACCATCAGACATGGAGAAGTATTGATATTGGACAAAACTCCAATCATGTTACGTCTTCATTGTCTATTGCAGATACTTTTTATATAAATACTTCTGATGGAATTTATAAAAACTTGAACAATAGTTCAGATTGGACCCAGGTTTTGGATATCCAGTATGGTATTCAAGTTATGGATTTTAACAATGGTAAATTCTTTGCTCTGAGTGTGACAAATGAGTTGTTATTATCCCTAGATACTGCCAAAAGTTGGGAATACCTTCCGACTGATGAATTAAATGTAAATACTTATTGTCATTCCCTTACCACTAAAGGAGATTCCATTTTCCTGGGATCTCAGGATGGGGCTGTATATTTTTCTCCTGACTTAGGTAGTACATGGTCCGAGATTGGAAAAATTTCAATCTTACCTATTTACAGGATGGCACTTATCGGGGACATCGTTTTTGCTACAACAAATAAAGGGATAAAGTACTCTGCAGATTTGGAAACCTGGCAGGTTCTTCACAACGACTATCAAAATTTCTATGACTTTGAGTTTGTCAATGGGAAATTCTATGCAACAACTTCAAATGGGATAAATCTTACTACTCTGGATCGAGATAGCTGGGTTTCAGACCAGGGATCTTTAAATCAAAGACTACACAAACTTCTGATAGCTAATGACACGCTTTACACCGGACCTTTATTCTCCAGCCTACGGGTAATACCGCTTCGTGAACTGAACCTCGCTCCCCATCTTTCAGGGTCAAAGAACCTGCTATCGACTTTGGAAGACAACAACTTTGAGTTGAAGTTTGACCATCTGGTATATTCTGACCCAGATAGTGATTTAGAAGACCTTTCAATAATCATTTCTGAAGGGGCCGGATACACAGTAAACGGAACAAGCATCCTCCCTGATCAGAATTTCAATGGCACGTTACAATTAGCTGTCCAGCTTTTTGATGGTCTGGAATTGAGTTCAGAGGTTATGATAGATCTTACCATTGAGCCAGTCAATGACCCTCCCATTATCAATAGTCAGACAACTGAGCTGTCAACCAGACAAGAAAGACCCATAACGCTCGATCTATCAAATATTTCAGTATCTGACGTTGATAATCAATTCCCTGATGATTTTACCTTAAGTATAAATGAAGGTGAAAATTACACGATTGATGGACTGTCTATAATCCCTGCAGGTGGATTTATTGGGGATTTGCCTGTATCAATAACAGTTAATGATGGTTCTGAAGACAGTGAATCATTTAATCTCAATGTCATTGTTTTGGAACCTTTGAGTTCAAAAAATAGTCAAAGGGTTTTGATGAATGTGTATCCCAACCCTTCAAATAATGTAATAATGATTGAGTATGAAAACCATTTAAGAAATAATGTTTCATTAGTTATTACTGATATTACTGGAAGGGATGTTTTCAGGAAAAATTATCACAGTGATTTGAAAATTTATGACAGCTTAAATCTAGCAACGTTTCAAAAGGGTATTTACATGCTGAAGATTTCGACTGATTCAACCTCAGAAAGTGTCAGAATTATAATCAACTAGTAGGTGGGAAAGGAAAGTTGAATCCGCACCAACCCTGTTCTTAATATTTTTTCACCCCTCAGCAACCTTTCTCCATCCCCTAACGTACCAGCCTTATCTTAATGTCTATCATACGGAAGGTCAAGGCGGTGGAACGGGTATTCGCACACCTTGAGATCGAAACAAAAGCTCTAGCTGAAAATACTGGCATGCATTGTCTCACGGGTTGTGGCAGGTGCTGCATGAAACCTGATATCCATGCCAATCCTCTGGAGTTTTTACCACTTGCTTTTTCCTGGTTTATTGAAGGTAAGGCTGACGAAAAGCTTGAAGAACTTTCCTCAAATTCATCTGGTGTCTGTTTGGTGTTTAAACCCCTTCATCTATCTGACAGAAGTGGAAGCTGCGGAGATTATTTGAACCGCGGACTGATCTGCAGATTGTTTGGCTATGCTACTTCACGGGATAAAAACGGTGAAAGAAAGCTGGTAACCTGCAACCTGATCAAGACTGAGCAACCGGAAGCTTATCAGGCAGCTGTTGACAAGATCTCCAGCAACGAAAAAGTCCCTTCTTTTATCAACTACTATCAGAAGCTTTCACAAATTGATTTTCGCCTGGCCAATCAGATGCTCCCAATCAATGAAGCCATCAAAGTGGCACTCTATGAAGTAATGAAGCACTATAGCTATCGAAGACTACCGAGAAAAAGAAAGGCAAGCTAACCAGTTTGCCAAAAAATTCTCCTCTTAATGCCTGTTGAGTCAGTTTTTTTATAGTAAGATCGACACATAAAAATTTAAACTAATAAATGTAACTTCCTGGATTTTTGTAACTTCCAAAAAAGAAAACCATGGAATCTCAAAACCCAACACTGATGCTTAAAACCATCAAAACAATCCATTGGGCATTAGTTGGAGGATTATCGTTATTTGCAGCTGTAGTGGCTTTTCAACTAGGCTCAAATCCTGACACAACGTTTTTCGATCCGGAAAACCCTATTGTTTTTATCCCAACCTTTGCTGGTATATTCCTGATTCCTACTTCGCTTGTGCTATTCAACAAACAGATGGGTCAGGCCAAAGGCAAGAAAGAACTTGGCAGTAAGCTGACCAGCTTTCAGACAGCCCACATTGTCAAGATGGCGATGCTTGAGGGAGTAGGAATGTTTTCGATAGTGGCATGTCTGGTCACATTTACTACAGCCAATTTCTTTATTTTCGCCCTGGTCATCATCCTGATGGCGGGCAGTGCACCTACCGCATTTAAGCTGGGAGAGAAATTGAGTTTATCAAGAGATGAGGTCCAGCAATTAGGGAACTAATGCTTTATGATCTAAAGCTTCTTTCAACCGAAGACATAGACCTGTTCACTGAACTATTACACGTCTTCGAAGAAGTTTTTGAACTCGAAAAAACACCGCTACCGTCGCAAGACCACCTGCAAAAGGTGATGAAATTTCCCGGTTTTTTTAGCATGGTTGCAGTCACAAATGATAAAGTAATCGGCGGGTTGACAGCCTATACTTTTGAACAATATCACTCCACCCAGCCGATTGCATATATCTACGACCTGGCAGTATTGGCAAAATATCAACGAAAGGGAATTGGTGGGGCATTAATTGAGTCATTCAACAAGCATTGTAAAACACTTGGCTACCAGGAGGTTTTTGTGCAAGCCGATAGAGAAGAAATGCACGCTGTTGAATTTTACAGAAATACACCAATTACTGAAGAAGAAGATGTAGCCCATTTCTATTATCGCCTTTAACATAATAGATACGGTATCTTAAATAAAAAAAGGACCACAAAATGTGGCCCCTTTTTCATCGGCGGTGTCTCAATCTATTATCGCGTCCTCACTGATCTGCCAGAGGTAGTCCGGCCAGAACTTGATGAGCTTGTTGACCTTGAAGTTCTTCCATTTGATGAGCTTACAGTAGTTCTTGAGCTGGAACTCGAAGCTATTCTGGATGAAGACGAACTCCTTGAAGAGGATGAACTCCTTGAAGAAGAGGCAGTGTATACTCTTCCACTCATTCTGTCATCATCATCATCCTTCACTCCGTGTCCATTTCCTTGTCCTTTACCCTGACCATTTCCTCTTCCTACACCTACTCCATGGTCACGTACTCCATTATTACCTTTATTTCCGTTACCTCGTCCTACTCCAGCACCATGATCTCTCACTCCATTATTACCATGATGACCTCCATTTCCTCGTCCATAATCCGGATTTGGCCTTGAGTCCCTCGGACCATGATTAATTCTTTCAACACGTCCATTATCAGTTCTATCAACCCGATACCTTGCTGCCGGATTGGGTCTGTACCTCTCCTGACCCTTGTGAACTACCTGATCATTTACATGATGGTTTACATGATGATGATGATGCTTTACAATAACCACATTAGGTCGGTAATACACATGATTGTATCTGTAGTAATACGGGTGACCAACACGAACCCTATAGCTCATGTAGTAGTCTCTATGAAATCCACAATAACCTGAACACACATGGTTATAAAAAGGATAATGGTTCCTGTAAGCAGTATTATAAATAAAACCTCCACCATCTAATCTGACATCCACAAATACTCCTCCACGCTGAAGTACTACATCAAAGTATAATCTTCCTCTATCCCAAAACCTTCGGGAGTGAACCATATTAAAATCATAGTAGTTTCTCTCCAGCACCCAATGCACTTCCGGAGGCATGCCCCACAAATGCTGTGTACCATAAGAAGTATAAAATATACCCTGTGCCTGACTTTTGCTTGCGAAAGAAAAAGCAGCTATCGATAATATGATCATTAACCTTTTCATGAGTTCCATTCATTTGGTATTCATGACCATATACACAACCATAGTGCCAAAAAAAACCGTCAGAATATGGTAAATAAGACTATAAGCCTGGCTTTAACCGTTTAGCATGGCTATTTACCCATATTATTTTTAACAATTATTCTTCTTGGCGTGGGAGAAAAATCAGAAATTAAATACGTATCAAGGAAAAAATGGATGGTAGCCCTTTCTTTTCCTTCCAAATAGGCTTCTACCTGGAGGTAAAAAGAAGGATACCATATGCGGCAACCATAAACCAAAAACGATACTCAAGGAACCCTGGGATAATATTAAGTTCCATCAATACTACTAAAAGTACCAGTACGACTGAAATGATTCTAAGGAGGTTTCTTGTGCTTCTACTCATGTGGATTTGTTGTGGTTCTGACCGGTAAATATAAAAGTTGTCTTGTATTTTGATGATAATTGTGGAAAAATCTCTAGAAGCGCCTTGGCAAAGATTAGTACGGATGTATCAGAAGCGGTAAAATACCTTGAATTGGGTGATGTAATTGGGATCCCAACCGAGACTGTTTATGGTCTTGCTGGTAACGCTTTGAATGAAAATGCAATTCTGAAGATATTCGAAGTAAAGAACAGGCCAAAATTCGACCCCTTAATAGTTCATGTAGCTTCGCTGGAGAAAGCAAAAGACTTCGTAGTGGAGTTTCCCGATAAAGCTCTTCAGCTAGCTAAACAATTTTGGCCAGGCCCCTTGACTCTCTTGCTTGCCAAGAAAGCAAATGTCCCTGACTTACTGACGGCGGGCTCTCAAAGAGTAGCGATCAGAATACCAAATCATCCGCTAACCAGGCAAATGTTGGAGAAATTAGCGTTTCCGGTAGCTGCTCCAAGCGCCAACCCTTTTGGTTACGTCTCTCCCACCACGGCTCAGCATGTGGAAGATCAGCTGGGCACAAAAATTCCTTTTATACTCGATGGTGGCCCATGTGCAGTTGGGCTGGAATCCACTATCATCGGTTTCGAGGCTGAAAAACCGATCATCTACAGGTTAGGAGGAATAAAACTGGAAGACCTTGAAGCCTGTGTAGGCAAAGTGAAGCTAAATCTCAACCTCAGCAGCAACCCCCTTGCTCCTGGCATGCTCAAAACACATTATGCACCTATTAAGAAAATCCACGTTGGTAGGGTAACTGAATTGGCTACTAAATACCAGCATAAAAAAATAGGCATTATCAGCTTCAAGGAAGACTACAGTCACCTGAATGGCGCAACTCAGATAATCCTTTCTAAACAGGGAGATCTGAATGAGGCAGCAAAAAATCTCTTTGGCGCTTTACGTAAAATGGACCAGGCCGATATTGACCTCATCATCACCCAAAGATTCCCCGAGGAAGGATTGGGAAAAGCCATCAATGACAGGCTGCGACGAGCTTCAACGTAGCGAGATCGGACCTTTACTAACAAAAAGCCTGAAATATTTTATTCACCCCGAAATATCAACGTTAACTTTGCATTTATCATTAATCAATCCATTTTAGCAGAAATTTCTACAAATGACTACAATAGACGATTTCAATTTCAGAAACAGGAAGGCATTGATCAGGGTAGACTTTAATGTGCCCCTCAATGAAAAATTTGAGGTCACTGACGAAACCAGAATAAATGCAGCCATCCCTACCTTAAAGAAAATTCTTGATGAAGGTGGATCTACCATCCTAATGAGTCACCTGGGTAGGCCAAAAGAAGGACCTACTGAAAAATTCTCGCTAAAACACATCATTCCGAACCTATCAGAAAAACTCGGAGTGCAAGTAAGGTTTGCCAGTGACTGTATTGGTGAAGAGGCCATGGAAATGGCTCGCAACCTCGGCTCTGGAGAGGTGTTGCTTCTCGAAAACGTACGGTTTTACAAAGAAGAGGAAAAAGGTGACGAAGAATTTTCACGGAAGCTGGCAGTACTGGGAGACATCTATGTAAACGATGCCTTTGGGACTGCTCACCGTGCACACGCATCAACCACTATTGTAGCTAATTTTTTCAATGATAAGTGTGCCGGCTATGTAATGAAGCAAGAGCTTGAAAACGCCAAGAAGGTTTTAGATGATGCGGAAAAACCTTTCACTGCTATCATGGGTGGAGCAAAAGTTTCTGATAAAATCCTGATTATTGAGCGACTGCTGGGTGTGGCAGACAATATCATCATTGGAGGTGGGATGTCATACACATTCGCTAAAGCCAAAGGTGGAAAAATTGGTGATTCTCTTCTCGAAGCAGATAAAATGGATCTGACCAAAGAAATTGAAAAGAAAGCCAAAGAAAAGGGTGTGAAGTTGATTTTGCCTGTAGATACTGTAATTGCCGATGATTTCAGTAATGATGCAAAAACACAAACAGTAAAATCAGGCCAAATTCCGGACAACTGGCAGGGACTGGACATCGGACCAGAATCCGTAAAGCTGTTTTCTGACATCCTGAAGGAATCAAAGACCATCTTATGGAATGGCCCAATGGGCGTATTTGAATTCCCAACCTTTGCTAAAGGAACTGATGCTATTGCGAATGCAGTAGTAAAAGCAACTGAAAGTGGAGCCTTCTCCCTTATCGGTGGTGGTGACTCAGCTTCAGCAATCAACAACCTGGGCTACGGAGACAAAGTTTCGTATGTTTCTACGGGTGGTGGTGCTTTGCTTGAGTACATGGAAGGAAAAGTGCTTCCTGGTGTAGCTGCCCTCGAAGAAGAAAAATCTCTTTAATAATAAATTAAGGTTTGGGCCGATCTGATTTCAGCCCAAACCTTGAATTCTCTTCGTAAACAATACCCTCATCCATTAGCATCCTGATAGCCTGGATGATCTGATCTTCGGTCACTTTTGGAAACGTCTTCTTCAACTGCTGGATGGTCTGTTCACCTTTTTCAAGAGTAACTCTTAATTCCTTCTGCCCTATCTGGGTGATCTTTCGCCTTTTCTCAATACACACATCACAAACTCCACATTCCTCATCAGTCTCTTCATCAAAATATGCCTGGATCACTTGAGTTCGGCACTGCGTACCGTTCAAAGCATATTTGGCAACAGATCTAGCCTTTTCCAGGGTCACCTGACGGCGCCAGGCAATCTGCTTCTTGTCCAGTGGTAAGTCATTGGCGTCATAACGGGGAGTAAGAAATGTGATCTGTGCCTGATCGGACCCATGATGATACTCCAGTACATCAAGTTTTTGAAGGTATTCCAGGTCTTTAATCACCTTGGTAACTCCTTCTTTGACCAGTTTGGCAATGTCTTGCTCTTTGATGTTTACAAAACCCACATAAAGCTCGCCCCCATACAGCCGGAGTAGCACTTTGATGATGGCATCAAAGTTTTCATGTGCTACCTGAAACCGATACAGGTCTTCAGGTTTCAACAACATTAGAATCCTGGAGGCTTCACGATACGCATCTGTAAGTTGAATCAACCCTTCATCTTCCAATTTCGACAGCGCATGATAAGTTTCCACCAACGGCAAATTAAACGTAGAGGTGAAGTCAGCATAAACAAAGTCAAAGCTCGCCAACGCGTTGCTCCCAACAGCCAACTTGTAATAATTGGCTAGAGCCTGATATACACGCTTAATAAATTCCACCTCCACGGCAGATTTTTCCGTACGCGATTCAAGGTCCTCAATGTCACCCTGATGATACAGAATCACTGCATAAGCTTTTTTCTCATCTCGTCCTGCACGACCAGCTTCCTGGTAATAGGCTTCCAGAGAGTCAGGTAGATCAAAATGGATAACCGAACGCACATCAGGCTTGTCAATTCCCATACCAAAAGCATTAGTAGCCACAATTACACGTGTCCTGCCCCTGACCCAGGCTTCCTGACGAGCCACTCTTTCTTCAGGCTTTAATCCCGCATGATAGTGATCTACAGAGACACCATTACGACGAAGTTTCTCTGCGATGAGTTGTGTACGCTTTCTGCTGCGCACGTAGATAATGCTTGTCCCTGGTACATTATTGAGGATCTCCATCATTTTAGCTTCCTTATTCTCCAGGTTGAAAACAGAATAAGAGAGGTTTGACCTAGCAAAGCTTTGCTTAAAGATCTTTGGTTCATGGAAGATCAATTTTTCCAGAATATCTTCCTTTACTTCCTTCGTGGCCGATGCGGTGACAGCAATAAGTTTTTCTAATTGAAACTCTTTAATAAAGTCGGAAATCTGAAGGAATGGTGGCCTAAAGTCATAGCCCCACTGTGAAATACAATGGGCCTCATCAATAGCCAACAGGGCTATCTTCATTTTCCTGGCCCGCTCCAGAAATAGTTCTGTTCTTAGCCTTTCAGGGCTCACGTATAGGAATTTCACATTTCCGTAAACACAGTTGTCCAAAGTAATGTCTATTTCCCGTTTTGACATACCAGAGAAAAGTGCTTCTGCTTTAATTCCACGAGACCTCAATTGCTCCACCTGGTCTTTCATCAAAGCAATCAGTGGTGAAACAACAATACATACGCCTTCCATGCACAGTGCAGGCACCTGAAAGCAAATTGACTTCCCTCCTCCGGTGGGCAATAAAGCCAGGGTGTGCTGTCCCTCCAATACCGCTTCGATGATATCTTGCTGTAGCGGCCGGAAGGATGAATAGCCCCAATATTTCTTTAGTATAGATAATGGATCGCTCAATACTGCTGGTATTATCTGACGAAGATACTTGCTTGATTGTTTAAAGGATAATTTTTTAGATCCAGTTCAAAAGCTCCATCCTCAATCAAATCAAAAAAATCTTCATTCACACCTTTAAGATGACTTATCATATTCATTCTTTCTCTCCATGATTCCATTGGCCCTACGATCACATACCTGGCATTGATTTTTTCCATAAGTGGAATATCCAACTTACGGTAGACAACCAGATCAGTAGAGACTTTATCATCAAATACCCCTGACGCATCAGGACTTACAATTAAGACTTTCAATCCACGAATTACATCAAAATAAATCCCGTTTTTCATGCTAAGATTTCCTTGTTTAGGTATGTGCTCCACTTTTGGCAATCCGCTCACCAGGTGATGGGGATTGATACTAAATGATGCTACGTTATCAGATATGCCATCAGGGTTGAAAGAGATTAAACGACTTTCTTTTTCTACGATTACGTCAATGATCAGGTCGTCTTCAGTTTGGTAAATCACAATCCTCTCCTGGTCAACTTTTTTTAATTCTTCATAGTGGAAGTTGACAATAAGCAAAGTGAGACAAACCATCGCAAAAACCAGTGCAGGAAACTTGCTGTTTCTTACCCCTTGAAAAAAATAGAGCATACTAAAGTATATCAGTACCACAGAGATAGCACTCAGGTACAACCAATCTATTGTAGGCATTGGGAGAAGCTGAAAACTGATAATGAGCCAGTTGATAAACTGGACAAAACCCCCGAGTAAGAATCCAATAGTCTCTCCCGCCATCACCGAGAAACTGCCGACACCCAGCATAAACAAACCTGTGGACAGCATCACCATGGATGCAGGGATGATCAATATATTGGAGAGTAAAAAATAAGTGGGGAACTGATTGAAATAATATAGTGAAAGTGGAAATGTGGCCAGCTGAGCAGCTATAGAAACACTCACAATTGCCCATAGATAGTCCAGAAACTTATTTGGCGTATCCACCAACCGGTAGATCGGTGGTTGAAACATCACAATCCCTAAAACTGCCACAAAGGAAAGTTGAAAACCGACTTCATATACAAAATAGGGATTATAAAGGAGTAAAATAAAAGCAGCCAGACCCAGCGAATTATAAATATTGGACTTTCGCTTTGATGATTCACCCAGAATAATCACACTAAACATGGTGGATGCTCTCATCACTGAAGGAGAAAAGCCTGTTATCAGCGCATAACACCATATCACGGCTAGTGATATCAATACAAAGCAGACCCTTCCCCAACCCATCTTTTTCAATGATCCAAAAACAATGGTAATCAGCAGATAGACAATCCCAACATGTAATCCCGAAACAGCAAGCACATGCATAGCTCCAGCTGCCGAATATGCCTCCCTGATCTCAGTATCGAGGTAGTCTTTCACTCCTATCAGCAGTGCATTGATCACGGCAGATTCCTGAGCACCCGGAATAAATGCTGAAATCATCTCACTGGATCTGGTACGCACCCTATAAGCCAAACTCATCAAAAAGTTTGAGGACGAGTGTCCTACGATTTCCCATTCTCCTGTCTCTACAAAAGCTTGCGCGTAGATATTTTTATGAGCCAGATATTGCTGGTAGTTGAATTCATCAGGATTTTTTGGCCCCGATATTCCAAAGTAGTTGCCCTGGATATAAAGTTGGGCACCATATGGAACAGGGGACATTGCGCTATCCTTTTTGAGATACAGAAAAATCTTCCCATTGACAGTTTTCTTTCCCTCCTCAGTGAGAATGTTTTCCAGATCAAAATCATACCTAAAATAATTCTCCCGCTCATAGTGATCAGAGCTGATAGTTCCAGAAAAAGCAAGAACTTTACTTTCACTTTTCTGGTAATGTTCTGAATGTATTCGATCGTCGTTTAAGACCGCTAAATAACCACCCAGGTAGACAATCAATGCCAGAGTGAAAAAACCAGATAAGGTTCTAAGCAGTACCGGACTTTTCTTTCGGAAAAAGAATGCCGTAAACAAGACAGGAATAATCAGTATCAGAAAAGATAGAAATGGATTTTCCCACACTATTGACAGTCTCGAACTCAACAAGATACCCAGTATCAGCGCCAATGAATAGCGGACAAAAGGAAAGGCGTTCCAGAAATTCATTTAAAGTGTGATTATCCATAAAAACGATAGTCGGATGGTTCACTGATCAGGCATTCGAAAATCGCTATCTTAACCGTTATCCATTAAAGATGGTAATAAAATTGATTATTACCTAACCCAGTCAGCCACTAAGTCTTCAGGATCATCTTATAGTGTAGGATATTACATTCCTCAAACTGGTCCCCAATCTGTTCGAAGCCAAATTTGCTATAAAGAGGCATAGCCGGGATCTGCGCATTTAAATAGAGTAAGAGTCCTTTTCCCATCTTTTCCTCGATGTCTCTCAATGTATGCTCTACCAGCATTGAGCCAATCTGCTTTCCACGATGAGACTTTTTTACCACGAAACGTTCGAGTTTAATCCCATCATACGTCTTGCGCCACCTGGCTGCACCAACTGCTTCATCTTTTTCATCAAGAGCTACAATATGATGTGAAGTTTCCTCAAACTGGTCAAACTCGTCCTCCCTGGAGACGTGCTGTTCCACCACAAATACTTCCTGTCGGATATCAAATGCTTTTGACTTGAGGGATTCTGAGGTTGCATTGACAACCCTAATCTTTTGATGATTCGGCATGGTTTGAGTAAGCGTTGACAATATCCTTTACCAATTTGTGACGCACTACATCTGTGTGATTGAGATTTACAAATCCGATTCCTTTTATATCCTTTAGCACCTCCACGGCTTCTATTAGCCCTGATTTTTGACGTGGTGGAAGGTCTATCTGGGACTTATCCCCCGTTACAATGGCCTTTGATTCCGGACCCATCCTTGTCAGAAACATCTTAATCTGCATTGGTGTTGTATTCTGAGCTTCATCCAGCAGGATGTAAGCGTTGTTGAGTGTCCTTCCTCTCATGTAGGCCAAAGGAGCTATCTCTATCACTCCATTTTCCCTGTAATACTTTAGTTTTTCCCCAGGTATCATATCGTGGAGTGCATCATAGATTGGACGCAGATAAGGGTCAATCTTTTCTTTGAGATCCCCAGGCAAGAACCCAAGATTTTCTCCGGCCTCCACGGCAGGTCTTGTAATGATGATCTTTTTGACTTCTTTATTTTTTAGTGCCCGAACAGCCAAAGCCACAGAAATATAAGTTTTACCGGTACCGGCAGGCCCAATGGCAAAGACAAGATCATTCTTAGCAACAGACTTGACCAGGGATTTTTGGTTTTTGGTCCTTGGGTAGATCTTAGAACCTTTGGTGCCAAAAATCAGAATATCCTCAGAGATTCGGCTGTGTTCCTCCTCATGTTCTTCATTGATATAAGAAACTACATTTTCATGAGTGACTTTCCCGTACCTTTCGTAATGACTGATGAGAGAATTCAGGATTTCGTTGATTCTTAAGATTTGAGGTGCTGTGCCCTGAATCTTAATTTCATTGCCCCTGGAAATGATTTTGCTTTCTGGAAAAGCAGATGCTATCTCTTTGATATTTTTGTTCTCAATCCCCAGAAAATCTATCAGGGACATGTTCTCCAGCGTAATGATTTTTTCTAGCAAATGCGTAATGTATTTTCTGTTACTATTTGATTGATCCTGATAATATTACTTTTGCTCAAAGTAATAAATTTTTTAGTTATCGCGATGTCTGTGATCACTTTTATGTCGGATTTTGGGACTGAAGACCACTATGTAGCTGCAGTGAAAGCAACAATCCTTCAGCACCATCCTGGTTGCCAAATCGTCGACTTGAGTCATCACATTGGGCAAGCGGATATTGCTCATGCAGCCTATGTCCTCAGGAATGTATATAACGATTTTCCTGATCACACAGTTCACCTATGCGCTGTTGACTCGGTAAGCAAAGAACCTTCCTCTCTTGTCGCGATTAAATGGAATAATCATTTCTTTATAGGTCCCGACAGTGGCCTCTTTAGTTTGATAGGCAACCTGGAATCAGGGGAAATAGTTGAGATTGACGCCAACAAAGCATCCACTTTTGTGGCTAAAGACATTCTAGCCCCAGCTGCGGCTAAAATAGCTAAAGCGCACTCAATTTCAGATTCTGGCAAACCGTATAATCAGCTAAAGAAGCTCTTTGCCAGACAGCTCAAAGTAACTAAAAGAGAAATTGCTGGAAATGTGATTCGCGTAGATCATTATGGCAATCTCATCACAAACATCAATAAGGAGGAGTTTGATACCATTACCAGGTTGAATGGCAACAGTAGCTACCAAATTCAGTTTGGCAGAGAGAAGTCATCAAAGATCCACCAGTCCTATCACGAGGTTGAATCCGGAGAGTGTTACATTATTTTTAATTCCAGTGGAAATATTCAGATCGGCATCAATAAAGGAAATGCATCCGAACTCCTGGGATTGTACCTTGACACACCCATAAACATTTACTTCGACGTATGATCATCAGAATAGTAAGGATGTCGTTCCATCCGAAAAATGTGAATGAGTTTCTGGAGATCTTCAACGGCTCGAAAACAAAAATCCTGGATTTTGATGGCTGTAAGCATCTTTCATTACATCAGGATCTCAAAATGGAGCATGTCTATTTTACCATTAGCCACTGGGATGCTGAGTCAAACCTGGAGACTTACAGAAACTCAGATCTTTTTAAAACCACCTGGGGGAAGGTAAAGCCGCTATTCAATGACCAGCCGGTGGCCTACAGCCTCATGAGTCAGAACAGTTGAAAATACTACCTAATGTCCGGTGCATACAGCCACACCGTCGAAGAAGTAATCCTGATTTGACCCGATGTTTGCGTAAGAAAGTACCATATTTTTGAAATAGAGCTCATCCATGTGGACTTTGATACTACCGTTCATATTGAGGAACGTATCATAAGTAAGTAATTCACCGTTGCTCAATTTTGCCTGATCCAGCACAGTCACGCTGGTGCCGGTGGTTCCATCAATAGGATTTAATTTGAATGCCAGCTCCCCTACTTCACTGATAGACCCAAAATGCAGATGTGCAGGATGAGTTAAATTCTTGCTTGTATTTTCTATTTTAATCGAAACCTCAAGTTTGCCAGGAGCTAACTCCGAAACTTTTACATTTCCATAAACTGGATTGTAATTGGCCTGACGCATAGGATAGTCCAAAGATCTCACCATCGCATCCGGCTCTTGATTGATATCGCATGCAAACAATAGAAAAGGAAGGAGTAGCAATATGTTTTTCATAGCAGCATTCATCTGATCATAAAGATAACATCAATGCAACTCAAATAATTGTCCAAATGTTAAAATAATTGAGTTTCTTTCTCCCAAAACCTGAAAATTATCACATATGACACTTTATAAACCGTTTTTAATGATAAGCTTCCTGTTGATTCACACCCTTGGGTTGGGCCAGGTCGCAACGGATGCCAAAGACATTTCCCCGCTTTTGATCGGAGAGAAAGTGCCAAATGTCCGCATGATCTCCGCGTCAAACACTACTGATTCTCTCCTAAACATCCTAAAGGAAAAGCCTACTGTTCTTGTTTTTTATAGAGGTGGTTGGTGTCCCTTTTGCAATATTCAGCTGGCTGAGATGAACAAGATCAAAGACGAGATTTTGGAATTAGGTTTTCAGATCCTTGCCATTGGTGCTGACGCCCCCGACAAATTGAAAGATACTAGCAACGATAAAGACCTCCAGTATACCTTATATTCTGACGCGGATACGCGGATAAGTCAGGCGTTTGGTGTTGCCTTTCAGGCGCCCGATAGAAAAAAAGAACAACTTAAGCACTTCTCAAATGGATCAAACCCGGGAAATCTTCCTGTTCCATCGGTTTTCGTTATTGATCAGCAGGGGTACATCCAGTTTGAATACATCAACCCCGACTATAAAATCAGGTTAAAAAGTGAGATGCTACTGGCGGTGTTGGAAGTCCTGAGCGACACGCGCATCAATAAGTAAAGGTCTTGGTTCCAGGCCAAGTATTTCTTCAGCAAACTGAAAAGTAGATCTTCTTACACTCTCAAGATCCTTACTTTTAATGTAGGAAGCGATGACATGCTCACCTACATCGGGAAATTCAACGACCTGGACCTCCCTCTCGGGTGTTGAGGTGGAGGCGGCAAATTTCTTTATAGCATCGATTGAAACCACATTATCTTTTGCTGTATCGTTTTTGTAGTAGTAGCCCAGAAAATAAGGTTGTGTTACAGCAGAAAAGACATCTACAGTCATTGTCTCATCAAGAAGTTTTTGTAAAGCCGCTATTGCCTCAATCCTGTATTTAGAAGTCCAGAACTGATCCTCCAGGGGTTCAGTATCATCAAATGTTCGAAAGTCTCCGGCAATCAGCTTCCCAAGCTGAAGTCCCCAGGGCTTTGTCAGAATCTTGGCTGACTGATCGGCTATCTCAATATTCGGTGAATACAGGATCATAGCATCTATCAAATCAGGATTAGCTCCAGCAAGATAGATGGAGAGTGTACCACCGGTAGAAGTTGACATCAAAATCACGTCATCTCCTAGTACCTGACCTATGGCAACAGCTTCTTTGGCACTCTCTATCAGACCATTTGGGGTGAGATCTGTCATGGACTCCTCGCCTACCAGTCCATGATTTGCCAGCCTGGCAAGAAATAAATTACATCCATACCTGTTAGCAAAATCGGTGTGAATGGGCTTACCCTCTTCGTGAGAAGCTGAAAATCCATGAAGATAAACGACTGCGTAGGGAGTCTTTGCATGAGTAGAATCCGCCCAGATAATCCTGGCTTCATTATCTAACCTGATGTTCTGAAAAGCAGATTCTTTCCCATCTACAAAGTCATCGAGACCCTCAATGGTAAGTCCGTAAGGAACCTCTATTTCCGGAGAAGCTATGGGATCATACGACACCCTTGGCCCGGCCAGGTAAAGAATGGCCAAAGCAAAAAGTGAAGCAAAAGCGATCTTTATAGCTTTCATCAATTGTTACGATTTATCTATAAATGTACGACCTATTCAGCTAAACCCGCTGCCTTGTATGCAGAATTAACTTAAGGATCATTATCATTTAATGCTAAAACTTCATAAATTCATTAAATCACAAATTGAGTTTCACCAGACGCAATACGGCCATGAAAAAAATTTACAAAATCTCAATAATCCTGCTTATCACCACATTATTTACCAGCTGTATACGTGTTGAAACAGTAATTAAAGTAAACAAGGACGGGAGTGGAACTATCACAGAGAAAGTGATGATGAGCAAAGTGTTTGCTGATATGATGCGTTCGCTTGGAGAATCTTTTGGGTCAGAAGACGAACAAACCAAACCGTTTTCACTCTTCGATAAAGAAAAACTGGCCAAACAGGCATTGGACTATGGAGATGGTGTCACCTACCAGTCAGGGAAAGAACTAAAAGAAAGGGACTGGGAAGGTTACTCAGCCACCTACACTTTTGCTGACATATCCAAAGTAAAACTCAATACCAGCCAGGACGACAAAGTGGATACAGGAATGACCCCACCCTCTTCTGATGAGGATGAAAAAGAAGAAGAAGAATTTTACTATTTCACTTTTGAAAAGGGAAAAACTCCAAAGCTGATCATCAACCGATCTGAAATAGAACTGGATGATAACGAAGATGAGGATGAAGCGTCCGAAGCTGATGAAATGGGTGAAATGGATGCCATGGGAAATGAAATGATGAAAATGTTTGAGGGAATGCGGTTTAGTATGACAGTAGAAGTAGACGGAAAGATCTCAAACACAAACGCATCTTATAGAAATGGATCATCTGTCACTTTGCTGAACATGGATTTCGGAAAAATGATGAAAAATAAAGACGCATTCACCGAACTCACCAGGAAAAAACCTGAAACAACAGCCGAAATGAGGTCTTTCATGGAAAAATTTGAAGGTCTTCAGCTGGAATTAGAAAAACCCGTTACAATTAGTTTTAGATAGCTTTTGACATCCTAGTCAATATCAAATAATAAAATCCCAAATATTACGCAACCTTTTAGTTGCTTTTAAAGTTTAATCATATATTGCAACCTTTTAGTTGCTTAATTAACTTTAAACTTTATAAGAACATGAATGATGTAATCAAAAAAGAACAACAGATCAACTTCCCAATGGAGGAAGTTTGGAAAGCCATTGCCACAGCAGAAGAAATATCAACCTGGTTTATTCAGGCAGATTTCAAAGCAGAGGTAGGCTACGAGTACACATTTACTCATGAAGAAACTAAAATCACTGGGCAGGTACTTGAAGCCTCTCCATTTCACACACTCATCTATACATGGATTGTAGGGGGTACTGGTGTGGAAACAACCGTAACGTGGAATCTTCAGGAAAATGAATCAGGCACTTTCCTTACTTTGGAGCATTCGGGTATTGCTGGCTATCCAACTAAGGAAATGGCTACCAATATGTTCTCCAGTTTCAGCAAAGGATGGGAGTCTTGTATTGTTAACCTGGACAAATTTTTAACCAAACAAAATGTCTCCTAATATCAATAAGATATTTAAAGCAATTGCCGATCCCACCAGGCGTGAGATCTTTCACATTTTAGTTTTGGCCAGTACAGCATTGTCCATATCCCAGATATCTGATCATTTCAGCATGACCCGTCAGGCGGTAACCAAACACATCAAATACCTGGAAGGAGCTGGTCTGGTAGAAATTAAGGATGTAGGAAGAGAGCGATTCTGTCACGCCAATGCCATTCCACTGAAAGAGATCAATGACTGGGTCGCCTTTTACGAGAAGTTCTGGGACGACAAATTATCAAGACTTGTCAACCATCTGCAGCAAAAGGCGGATCAAAAGAGCTAATATTTTTTTATTTAATTACGCAACCATTTAGTTGCTTTTAAAAATCAAAAATCATGAAACCACATAATATTCTAATGCTCACACTTGTCAGTGTGGTAGCTATAGCTTCCTCAAGCATTGCGGAGATCTCCGTAAAAGAAAGGGAACTGGCTATCACCTATCTCAGCGAAACAAAAGCGGAATTCATCAAAACTGTAAAACAGCTTAGTGATGCTCAACTGAATTTCAAAGTCAATGACAAAACCTGGTCTGTTGCCGAATGTATAGAGCATTTAGCTATTTCTGAGGGAGTTATTTTTGAATGGTCACAAAATGCCCTTCAGAAAAGTGCAACCAAAGGAGAGATTGCATTCCCGGATAGTATGCTTATTCAGATCCTTACAGACAGATCACAAAAGAGTAAGACCATTGGTCCTTTGGAACCAAATGGAAAATACAAATCAGTCAGGCATGCACTAAGTGACTTCACCAAACAAAGGGAAGATCACATTCAGTATGTCAAAAGCACTGCAGATCCCCTAAGATCAAGTTATTTCGATTTTCCTTTTGGCAAGGGCGATGCTTATCAGGTGATTCTACTTTTGGCTGCACATACAGAGCGACATACCAAACAAATCGAGGAGATCATTTCACATAAAGATTTTCCTAAATCAAACTAACAATCACTGCATCAGGAGCTGTCCAGCTTCTGATGCATATTATAGGTTGAGAAACACTCTCATACACGTATACGTTATGATTATAAACCTAATAATTAAAGGTTGTTGCTATCCGTTAGAGCTATATTAATTAAATGAAATGGTCAAAGTGCTTGAATAAACCATACAGAAGCTGGCAAAATGGCATGTAATATCAGCACCATCATGATCAATTTGAAAACCTGGAAATACCCAATAAGAATAAAACTGTTCATTGTAAGAACTATTTTCTCAAAATATGGGCGATTTTGAGTGACTATTGCACACCAAAAAAAATAATTTTTGCCGCTTTTTAGCCCACTTTATCAATTCTTCAAATTGCGACAAAATACAGAATTTTCTATTACTATATCGTTATTTATAACAATATTATTCTGAGTAGCAAAAAAAAGAGCCGACTCAAATGCCAGTTTTTTACCCCCTAATTCTTATATGATTGATACTCATCACCCTGCGGGTATTATTTATAATAATAATCGGTAAAATGCATATTTTATTTACAACGTTTTTAGTTGTTTGTTATTAATTATATATATAACACTTTTACACTTAATTATAACAGGTTATATTATTGTACTTTTCTAAGTTTTAATTAATAACATACATCCACAATTTTCCGGTTTCATACTGATTATCAGCATGATAAATGATTTAGTAAAGAAATATTCATGCTCATTAGTATGAAGAATCTATACTTTTGAAAAAAAATCATATACAACTAAACTAAACAATAAATCATGAAAAAGTTATTTGTAATTCTTGTTGCTGCTGTTACTATTGGATTAGCTTCTTGCGTTGATGACAACCTCACAGAAATCGAGCAAAATGTACCTGAATTCCAGGCTCCAAATAATGGTGACGACCCAACACAAGGGTGCCCTACTCCTGGCGCTTGCGGTTAATTAAAATTCCTTAGCTGGTTATGAGTTAAAAAACATATTTTGGAGTATTCCATTATAACTGATATAAAAGAAGCCTTCCATAGTACGGGGGCTTTTTTTATTTTTAAAGTCAGTTATGGAATCTATAATACTTACAATCAGCATCATCATAGGTGCGTTCTCTCCAACCCAGCTATTGGAGAAAATGACCTTTACGGATTTAGAACTCGCACAATCGCAATTAGACAGTATTGCGACCATGAATCTCACAGATTCGGAAAAAGCAAAGTATCATTTTTTTCAAGGCTATATATATGTGAAACAAAATGACATTCAGCGGGCAATTATCAATTATCGCGAATCTATCAGGCACTATGAGTCTATTGAAGCTAAATCTCCGGGTAATAATACCGAGGAACTTTTCTACTATAGATTTCACATGGTACATCTCAATATTGGCGGACTTTACAACACTTATAATAGTCCGGAAATAGCCATTGATCACTTCGAAAAAGCCAAAAAATACGCTCCTAAAGAGCACTTACCTACTGTGCTCTACAGCTTCGCACAGGCTCATGAAAAGTTAGGGGAAACTCAGAAAGCCATTGATTATTTACTTGAGTCATTCAAATTGAGTGTTGAGCATGGAGTAAACGATTACCGGATCAGATCTCAGATCAAGCTTGGGCAACTACTAAGAGATGATGGTAAATATCAGGAATCAATTGAGTACCTGGACGGGGTCTTACTAGAAGATGATCTAACTACCAGCTTAGAGATTTACGCTCGAAATACTTTAGGTATTACCAAGTGGCTCATGAAAGACTACAGTGCCGCCGAATTCAATTTCAAGCAAATATTAGAAATTGGTCAACCACGAAATCAGTTTGTCACACTCGAAAATCTCTGCGAAATGTATCTTGAGCAAGGTTTTATTCGAAAAGCGATTGAAGCTGGCACTAAAGCAGAGAAAGACTATGGGGATCAGATCAGCAATCCTCAAGATGCCAAATTATATACATTCCTTTCCAATGCTTACCTGGTAATCAATGACAATAAAATGGCCCTTGAATATTCAAAAAAATTCAATGACTTCATTGAAACTTATTATGAACATCAACAAGCTGCACTTGAGGATGGTGATGCTTACAGAATCATAGCAGTCACCGAAAACTATGAGAAAGAGCTCAGAGCTGCAGAAGAACGTAAAAAAACCATTCAGGCAAATATTGTTGTAAGTTCAATTATCCTAATCACCTTTATCTCTCTGATTTGGCAACAGCAAGAAAAAAAGAAGAAAATGGTCAGGAGGATTTCAGAAGAATTGCTAGCTTAAAATTTATCTGACCGAGAATTCATAAACTGTTTGAGAAGTGAATTTCTCACCACTATTTAATACAGTTGTAGGAAAAGTGGCCTGATTGGGTGAATCCGGAAAATGTTGTGTCTCCAGGCAAATCCCTCCGTGACTCACAAAAGGCACTCCTCCTTTTCCGGCTCCTTTCAATCCATTGGCAGTGTACACCTGCACTCCTGGCTCTGTAGTGTAGGTTTTCATCAGCCTTCCTGTAGCAGGTGCGTATAATTCAGCGGCCAACTGCAAACTTCCATCCCAATTATCAATGACCCAGCAATGATCATAACCCTTTGTCAGGTTGAGCTGGTCATAATCCTGTGCAATATCTCTACCAACAGGTTTCATAGCAGTAAAGTCGAATGGAGTACTTTTTACATCTCCATACTCCCCGGTAGGGATTGAAAACTCATCAATGGGCAAGAAACTGGATGCTAAAACTTTCAATTCATGGTCAAGTATCGATTTACTGTTATCTCCCAGGTTGAAGTAGCTGTGATTAGTAAAATTCACTACTGTCTTTCTATCACTAGTGGCATTGTAATCGATAATCAATGCATTATCGTTCGTCCATTGATAGGTAACTAGGCTAGTCATCTGTCCCGGAAAACCATCATACATGTGCGGGGTAACTAGCTTAAGTGCTATTCCAGAAGTATCTTCCTTCCTAATTTCCTCTACCACCTCCCACACTTCGGTTTTAAAGGACCTTGGCCCACTATGTAAATTATTCGGCCCATTATTAGCTTCCAATTGATACTCCACGCCATCTAACTCAAACCTGGCATTGGCAATCCGGTTGGCAAATCTTCCGACGATTGACCCGAAGGAAGAGCGTTGTTCATATTGACTCAAACTATCAAAGCCAAGCACAACTTCCCCCAGCTGACCTGCTTTGTCAGGTACCATAATTGAAGTGACTATACCACCAAAAGTGATTATTGACACTGAACTACCTGATGCATTGGTTAATGTATATTGATAAACAGGTTTATCCCCTGAATGACCAAATAGACTTTTTACAATTGAATGACTTGCCTGATCCATGGCGGGTTTCTTGTTTTCGCAACTTAATATTAACAAAGCAAGTCCAAGAAATATGATTGATAGCTTTTTCATTTTCTTACTGTGGTCCAGGGCTTGTGGCGGTCCATCCGCCATCCACTACTATGGTCTGTCCGGTAATTTGCCTGGCCTCTTCACTGGCTAAAAACATCACTGCATTTGCCATATCAATGGGGTAACAGGCTCTTCCCATAGGAATAAGTTTAGCCCATGTACCAGGATAGTCCTCCTCTTCCAACAAAGTACGCTCAGTAACTGTTGCTCCGGGTGCCACACAATTGACATTGATCTTTATGGGTGACAAGTCAATAACGAGTGCTTTAGCCAACATTTCGATGGCTGCTTTGGACATCCCGTAAGCACTCAGGTTTTTTACTGCCTGGTGTCCCGTCACGGACGAAGTCATGACAATGCTTCCTCCCCCACCTTGCTTCTTGATTTGATTGGCTGCTTGCTGTGCCAAAAAGAATGTACCCTTTAGGTTCACATCCAGCAACTGCTGAAACCTATCTAATTGAAAAGTAAAGAAATCACCAAAGGATGTGATCCCAGCATTGGCTACAGCTATATCCAGTTTTCCAAACTCACCTACTGCTTCACTCACAAATGATTGAATCACTTTAATATCAGATGAGTCTCCCGCAACAGGCACACATTTGCCCTTGTTCCCCTCCAGTTTCTCTGCGGCCTCTTTGGCTACCCCAGGATCCAAATCATTCAGGATTACATCACATCCATTGATCACTAGCTGTTTACAAATCTCAAATCCAATACCTGTTCCTGCACCTGTTACAATGGCTGATTTTCCTGCTAAACTTTTCATTAAAATGATGATAGAATTATTAGTGGACCGCAAAATAATGAAAAAAGTATTACGCACTTAATGTCAATTTGACTATTACCTGAGCAATTATTTGCCTTAAAGGCAATAGATGCTTAAATTGGCCGTATCAACATGGATTAAAAAATGAAGAATTCAAACAACAAAAACTCAAGAAGGAAGTTCATCAAGCAATCATCCCTTGCAATGGCTTCCTTTTCCATTGTGCCCAGATATGTACTGGGAGGAACCAACATTACTGCACCCAGCGATAAGATCAACATTGGCTTTATTGGGACAGGTAAGCAAAGTGGAGGCCTGGCCTCAAATTTCCTGAAAATCAAAGAGGTCCAGATGGTAGCTGCCAGCGATGTCTTTGAATCCAAGGTGAAGGCATTTCAGCAAAAAGTAAATGATCATTACGCCGCAGAGGCTGGTACCACAAAATACAAGGGGTGCGATACCTACGAAGATTATACAAAGCTTTTAAAAAGAAAGGACATTGACGCAGTCATCATTGCCACTCCGGATCACTGGCATGCCATCAACATCATTGATTCCATCAAGGCGGGTAAAGATGTGTACTGCGAAAAACCTCTCACCCACAACATTTTTGAAGGACGAGCTGTTGTGAATGCTACTAAGAAGTACAACAAAGTACTTCAGACAGGCAGTATGCAACGATCATGGCCAGCATTTAGAGATGCCTGTGAAATGGTGAGAAGCGGCCACATCGGAGAAATCAAAAGAGTGATCGTAAATGTAGGAGACCCTGCGATACCCTATGATCTTCCTACCGAACCCACACCAAAAGACCTGAATTGGGACATGTGGCTCGGGCCAGCACCGGAACTAGGATATAATTATCGTCTCGCACCTACATTAGATGGAAATTTCTTCCCAGACTGGAGAGATTACGAAGAACTGGGTGGCGGAATTATTTCCGACTGGGGAGCCCATATGTTTGATATTGCACAGTGGGGTTTAGGCATGGATGATACGGGGCCTATTGCCATCATCCCTCCAAAAAATCCACGTGCCGTAAGAGGATTGAAATTTATTTATCAAAATGGAATAGAAATGTTCCATGAGGATTTTGGTCGAGGCTGGGGTGTTCGTTTTGAAGGGTCTACGGGTGTAATTGACGTCAGCAGACAATACCTGGAATCCCTCCCAACCGGTTTGATCCGATCTAAAATGGAGGATGATAAAGTGGAGTTGTACAGAAATGAAAACCACTACCAGGACTGGATCGATTGCATCAAATCAAGGAAAGATCCCATCTGCCCTGCTGAGATAGGACATCGTTCCGCATCTGTGTGTCACCTGGCCAATATCGCCTATGACCTTCACAGACCATTGAAGTGGGATCCTAAAAAAGAGGAGTTTGACAACGATGAGGAAGCAAATAAAATGAGAGGAAGAACCTACAGGGAGGAATATCAACTACCCGTAGTCTAATCATTTACATCCGTTTTAATAATTTATTGTTTTAATAAGACGCATCCATTACTTTTGCCCTCCTTCGTCTGAGGCCGCTATTACAGTGGTCGGATGAAGGAGGATAAAAGCCCTTTATTTGGCTGGTTTTGACATATTCAAACCAGGCTTAAAAGAGCGATTTCCAACTCAATAGATAATGCCCAGGTGGCCCACTTACGCTAACTATCTTTGCTAAAGCTTTGATAGTTGAAAAGCTTCGGTGGACACTCGGAGAATCTTAAAATAGTATAAATGCCCAGGTGGCGGAATTGGTAGACGCGTTGGTCTCAAACACCAATGATAGCAATATCGTGCCGGTTCGACTCCGGCCCTGGGTACTTAATGCGAAAGCTGGCTAAATGCCAGCTTTTTCTATTTTCTAAAAATCCGGACACCTCACTTTCTTTCACGGTTTCACTAAATTGAGTGTCAATTCCCCAAATAACCTAAAATTGACACCATGAAGAAAGCCTTTCACCCCACTCTTCTACTTGTTCTGCTAATACCGGTAATTTGCTTCAGCCAGACGAATCAGCCAGGTAAATCCAAGGTTACTATCGAGATCACTACCCGGATGTCGCCTCCTACATGGGCGTTGCTGGAGCGGGAAGTGATCAGAGCCAATGAAGCTGCCTGCTATGAATTTTTCGACAAGTACTTTGATGAGCGGGGATATCTGCTGGCAGTAGAACGATGGGGAGGTGATGATGGTCCCGATGACGCCATAGAGAATGTAGCGGACTGGCCTATACTTCATGCCCTGGGTGCTTCCGATGAAATCCTTCGGCTGTATAAAAAGGCCTGGGAAGGTCATCTTCTGCAGTATACCGAAGCCAAAACGGTAGAAGTGCCTTTTGCTCGTGATGGGATGTATTACAAGGAATTTCCTGTAATGATGGACTGGATGCACAATGGCGAGGGATTGCGCGTGTTTAACCTGCAGGGGCTTTCTGATCCATACGATCCTGACTTCCAGAAGCGGACCCGACGATTTGCGGGATTCTACATGAACGAAGACCCTGGTGCTTTGAACTATGACCCGGAACACAAGATCATCCCGAGCTTATTTAATGGTAGTCGTGGGCCACTCATGAGGAAAGCTACAGGGCTGGATTGGGCAGGGGATCCAATTGAGGTAGAGAATCGTTTTCATCTGGGTCATGGGGAGCGCAGCTATGAAGAAATGGTGGCTCACTTCAAAGATTATACGGAAACGATAGGCGATCATCCACAAAACCTAAGTGCCACTACACTGGCTGTGAATGCCTATATGATGACGGGTGAGAGCAAATACAAAGACTGGTTGCTGGAATATACCAATGCGTGGTTCGACAGGATGAAAGCAAATGACGGGATCATCCCAAGCAACATCGGGCTGGATGGAACCATTGGTGGTGCAACCGAAGGCAAATGGTATGGTGGCACCTATGGATGGGGTTTCTCTCCAATTGTACCCCAGACGGGGGAAACAGCTCATCGGACCCGGGTATATCGGGGGATTATTGGTTTTAACAATGCTACCTTACTGACTGGCGACTTCCGTTACCTGACTGCCTGGGGAGAAATGATTGATAAGGTCAATGCGAATAGCAAAAAGATCAATGGCAAGACCCAGTATCCTCACATGTATGGGGATAAAGGCTGGTATGCCTATAGTCCCAACCCGGTAGACTGGGGTATATTGGATTGCTATTTTTTCACTCAAACTCCCGCCGACAGAAAACGTTTAGACGACAGCAATGAATGGCTGGAATTTCTCGATGGCAACAATCCTGGTTATCCTGAAAAAGTATTACGAGAAGACCTTGACAGGATCCGTAGCAAACATGCCGCCATGCTAGAGGACAAAACAACTCCTGATACACGGCTGGCCGACGATCCAATGGATTACAACCCTGCATCTGTCACTGCTCTACGTGAACTAATGATTGCCGGCCTGGACCCCGGTCGTGGTGGTGCAGCTTTGTATTCACGACTACGTTATTTTGATCCTGAGAAGGGACGAGCTGGCATCCCGGCTGATGTGGCTGCGTTGGTCAGTAAAATGACAGCCGATTATGTTACAGTTACTCTTGTGAATCTTAGTCAAACGGAAGAAAGAGAAGTGGTTATTCAGACAGGTAGCTACGCTGAGCACCAGTGTACTTACGTGGAATCCGGGAGCCAGAAGATTTCCATTGATAATCCACATTTTTCAGTGCTGCTGCAACCAGGTGCCGGAGCTGAATTGACTGTCTACAGCAAGCGTTTTACGAATCAGCCTACCTTCACTTTTCCGTGGGATCGTGGGGAGGTGGTTACGGTGGAGTAGCCTTGGATGCTAAAAATCTCTGGAATTCCTTTAACCTTCGATGGTCACTTCTAACCATTCTTCTGATACATTCCCCACTCCATCGTATACCTTAAATAAGAAATTGTAGACTCCTGGGGAAAGGGATTCCGGAGGCGTAAATGTGAAGGGATAATTAGTTTCTACACCGGCCTGTTCTGGGAAATAATATTGGTCTGCTGTGAATTCTAAATCCTGGGAGTTGTAATAAAACACGTCAATACGGCCTCCGTTGAGGTTTTCATTGTCCGTAATTTCCAATTCAAGATTGATTGATTCACCTTCTTTCACACTAAGTGCATTAGTTGAAAGATTTACGAACTTTAGCTGAGGGATCTCAGTATCACTTTGATTACTGACTTTTATACTATATAAAATCCACTCTGCTTCGTTACCTAACAAATCGAGTGCCTGAAGCATAAAATGATAATCCCCCGTCTGCACATCTTCAGGTACTGGTAAGGCTACTTCAACGATTGCCTCTTCACCACTTATATCTTCGACATTAAGCACTCGCCAGGGTGTACTTCCTGAAACTCTCCCATGCGAATGACAATCAAAATTATTGTGGATATCAATTTTATAGGTGGAAAGTCCATTAACAGCTTTGAATCGGATGGTAAGGCTGAGGGTTTCCTTTGAGGAAATCGCAATTGAACGGGGATCATCCTCACCGCAGATTTCAAGCACCTGAACTTCCGGAGAGATCTCAATGATTTCGATTTCCGGTCCTTCCAGTGGATCAATAGCAGGAGGAGTTCCCTCACAGGCAATCAGAAAGAGTGCCAGGACAGCAAAGTGTGATTTAGCCTTTTCCATGAATTCTGGAATCATCTTCATAGTTATTTATCGGGTGTTACAATCAACTTAGAATTGATGATCCGGTTTTCACTTGTAACCATCCTAATGAGGTAACTTCCTGCTGTCCATCCGTGTACATCTATCGAAGTATCGATTGGAGCTTTTGTTTCAAAAACAATTTTCCCCATCATATCTACCACAACTACCTGGTCAAATTGAATACCTGTCGGGAGATGAAACCTATCCATAGTAGGATTTGGGTGAATTCTCAGTGTATAATCACGGGGTTGTACAGAAAGTACCGTTTCAGTGAACTCAATGATTGGAAATATCGCCAGATGAGTCGTAATGTTTGTGAAATTCTGGGTAGCAAAGTCTCTCCAAACCGGCGTTCCGTGTGAATGCACCTGGATCACATTCCTGCCAAACTTGTCATCAGAGGGCCGGCTTCCATCCGGTCCATACAAAACTCCTAGTGTATCCTGGTGCTCATGATGACTATAATCATAGAGATCAAACGCCACAAAGAAGGAATCTTTGACTGAAACAGGCTCATCAAATGCTACATGATATGCATTCCCCGAGACGTCCAGATCCACATTTTTTACCGCCTTTGATGCAACCAGCTCATTTGGAAATTTACCAGCTCCTACCGTCCATATATTGAATGCAGAGCTATCTGGCGTCCTAGGTGTAACCGTCCCTGTCAAATGACATATTAGCCCCAACACTTTGGCACTTCCTTCGATGTAGTACTTTTCGGCAAATTGTTGCCTCCCCAAATTATTGTGACCTGTCCAGAAGCCCCAGTTAGAGCCTCCGGAATATTCGTTGATAACCAAGCTGCTTTCCGGAGCTAAATTCCTCAACGTGTCTTTTACTACTTGTGATTGAACATTCCAGCAGAATACCAGAAAAATCAATACCATTGGGACCTTTCTAAGATACATCCAGTCGATATTTAAGGCTTGTGCCGATCACTTTACTATCAACATTTTATTCCTAAATCTCTCAGAACTTGATTCAATTTGATAATAATAGATCCCTGGCTTCACCTTGGCTGTATTACCCCATACATACTTATTCTCTCCCTTTGGCAAGTATCCTAACTTGACCGTATCAATTATCTGACCCTGAATATCAACGATTTCAAGCCGTGTCTCGCCAGATTTTGACAAATTAAAGAGGATGGTTGTGTCATCTAAAAATGGATTGGGGTAGTTATGTGTTGAAAAGTTGGATTCATTAGGTAAAGTTGGCGCAGAAAGTACCGTTTGAATCATAATGGCATCTGAAACAGCATTATTTAGGTTATTACTCTGAGCTTCAATAACGTAATTATCTCCTTCATTAAATGCAATATCATCAAAGGTGGCGACACCCTTCACAGCAGTTTTAGTCAAAGTACCTTCGAGGTCTCCGGAACCGGAGACTTTTGCAAGTGTGATATCCTGAACATAAGTAGTATCGATAAAACCATCCCTATCTGTAGCAGTAACTGTAAATACAGGAACCACAACATCTTGATCTATTGGATTAGACAATAATCCAGCAAACCTAAGTTTTGTTGCTCCCACAGAAATTGTAATGGAAGTTGCTGTATTTGTCCCGTCGGTCACCTGAAGTACATATTCACCAGCTGTGTCGAAGGCCACACTGTCAAAAGTCACCCCGCCCCATGAAGTAGTTTTCACCAGTTTTCCTCCCAAATTACCAGGACCAGATACTTTCGAAACTGTAACTTCGGTATTCGGATAACCAGACCCTACATTATATCCATTGCCATCTTGTGCCACTACTCTAAAGGGTGCCAAAACCACGTTAGGCATTGCTGTAGGACTAAGTCTGGCGAAAGCAAGATTGGAGGTTGCAATAGAGCTAGCCTGAATAACATTTGAAAAGTTGTAAATGCCCCCAGCTATCTCGCCTTTAAAACTGTAACTACCTGGACGACTCACCTGAATATCATCGAAAGTTACCACTCCTGCTGAAGCTGTCTGGGTAAGCGTCCCGGAAATTGTACCACCTCCGGTGGCGACAGAAAGCGTAATCTCTCCTGAGAATCCCGTATCAACAGACCCATCACCATTCAAAACTGAAACATTAAAGGCAGGAACACCTGTGTCATAAGCAAAGCTTTCTACAGGAGATGCTGGTATAGAAAACGAGATGGACTGACCACTCGTGTATTTATAAACAGCATTATTATTTCCTGCAATCCATCCATTACTTGCATCAGAAAACATCATGGAATAACCATAGGCGCTTGGGATCTGCTGTTTTATCCAGGTTTCTCCTCCATCAATGGTTCGTACAAGATTATTTGAATTGCCTAATGCAAATCCATTATTAGCATCCGAAAAGTGGATGGCATAGATGGCAGCTCCCCAGGCAAAGGGCAAATTAGCGTTTTGACCTGACCATATAGCTCCACCATCTGTAGTTTTTATGATCGTAAAGTTCGCACCGCCTGCATAGCCTGTATTTTCATCTGTAAAGGTGACAGAAAGTAGCTCATCGGAAGTGCCGCTCGTTTGAGCAGCCCATGAAACTCCATCGTATTTCAAGACAATGCCAGCACCTCCTACGGCCCATGCATTCGAGGCATCACTTGCTGCTATGGAATTGAGATCCTCAGACGTACCGCTCTCCTGACTTACCCAGGTATCACCTCCATCAAGTGTTCTCAATATGAGTCCACCGTCACCAACAGCCCAACCCTCGCTTGCATCTATAAAACTAACGCCATTAAGTTGACTATCAGAACCACTATCCTTTACGGTCCAGGTTGATCCTCCATCAGCAGTCTTTACAATAGCACCATTATTACCAACCATCCAACCAGTTGTAGTATTAATAAAAAATGATCCATTAAGCTGATCCGATATATTACTAGTTTGAGCATCCCAATTGGTTCCCCCATCTGTTGTCTTCAATATGTTGCCTTCGGAGCCACCGACATAGACAGTTTGATCATTTACTGGATACACAGTTCGCAAATTATTTAAAGAACTCCCTGTCAGATCCCAATTAGCTCCTCCATCAGTGGTTTTTATCATGTAGTAGCCGCATACATATCCCACTCCCTCCGAAGAAAAGGAAATATTGTTCATTGTACGCCCTTCATAGCCTGTAGTAAGCTGGCTCCATGAAGTACCTCCATCAGTGGTTTTAAATACGTTCCCCTGATCATCTGAAGAAAAACCCGTATCAGCATTCAGAAATGTAAAACCCTGCAACGTGCCTATGGCAGCTATACTTCCTGATGTCCAGGTCTCACCACCATCTGTTGTCCTATAGATTAAACCAGTGAACTGATCGCCAATAAAGCCTGTCTGTGCGTCTAAAAACTGAAGATTGTTCATGAAAGATCCCGAAGGAGCCGTGGGGTCAGGGTCAGGCATTCTTCGCCAGGTAACTCCTCCATCAGTTGTTTTTAAAAGTTTATGAGTACTGGAACCCAACAGGTATCCGGTATCCTCATCTACAAAATCTAAACCGTAAAATCTGCTGGCACTGGTACTTAGATCTAAACTGGTCCAACTGGCTCCACCATCTGTTGTCGTTAGCACTACGCCCTCATTATCAGTGGCACTTATCGCCCATCCGGTTGTTGCTGAAACGAAATCAAACTTGCTCGCATAAGTAGATAAGCCGGTACTTTGTCTTGTCCAGGTATCTCCTCCGTCAGTGGTATGGAGGATAGAACCATTCCCCTCGGATACCCATCCGTTGTCCTCATCATAAAAATATAATCGATAAGCTGTATTATATGGCCATGCAGCAGTGCTCATTCCTAATATCCTTTTGCTTTCCCATGTGTCTCCTCCATCTGTGGTCTTAAGGAAATCTCCAAAAGAATTTACCGCTACAATATGATTCTCATCAAAAACCTGTATGCAATGGCTGTTATAAAATGAGTTTGGCTTTCCATACTGCCAGTCCCAGTTTTGCCCATGAAGTTGAATAGTGGAGACAATCGCTAAAAAAAGGAGTAAAATTCGGGTCATAGTATTTAGGTTATGGGATAGAATATTAAAAACCGGCCCACCTGGGGGCCGGTTTGGCTCCGGCGACTAAGCCGAAGCCTGCCTTAGTTTTCTTGTAAATGCAATAGTGTTGCTAATGTATCATAAATGCCATATTAATGCAACTATCTAAAACACATTTTTGACTTTAACGGATTAATAAACTAAGATCACCTTGAAAACCATTGTGGCATGGGTATAATGCAACAATCAAAAAACGCCTTCCTTAATCTTAAAAACCTCTTTTAGTTCAGGATCGACAGATTTTCCTATAATCCTTTTTGCTGCATATTCACCGATGGAAGGGCCATGCTTAAAACCATGCCCAGACCCTGCTCCCACAATCCAGGTGTTGTCATTAGCAGGAAGTTGGTCTACGATGAAGTTGCTATCGATAGAGTTGGTGACCTGGCAGACCCGGCTTTCAATAATCGGCTGATCTCCAAGTGCAGGGAATCGATGTTTCACAAAATCATGGGTCCGCTTTACCTGGTAATAATTGACCAATCGCTCATCAGTATCCGGATCAAATGTGTTATAGTCAGGATACGGAGCTACTTTAAGCCCTCTGCTATCAATGTCCGGGAATCCGTAAAACCCACTTCCATACACACTCCATTCCGGAAGGTTAGGATATGAGAACCGGTTATCGCCTGAAGGTGTTCCTACAAAAAGCACGTCGCGTCGTTCTACCTTGAGTCGTGGTAGCAGCAGATCAGGAAATATTTTTGTCAACCATGGGCCACACGCGAAAACATAATGTGCTGCTTTTAAAGTTTGGTCTCCCTCTATTCGAACGCCAGTGACTTTTCCTTTTTCCAATATAGGACTCCCCTTAGCTATTCGAAGCGTCCCACCATTTTTTACAAACTGGTCTGCCACGGTCTCGCAACCTTTTCGAGCCATCAAAGTGCTTCCCGAAGGTCCTCCATCATTGTACATAGCCACAACCAGGTCCTCCGAGTTGATCTGGGGCCATCGATATTTGATCTCATCCGGGCTTAGCACCTCAGTGTTGCTTATTCCATGAGACAGAAGGTTTTCCTTGCGGTTCTCTGCATATGCACGCAGTTTTTCATCCTGTGACATGGTCAGACGTCCTGTGGGAAGTACCAGGGTTTCACCAGAGTCTACTTCCATTTTCTTCCACCAGTCATAGGCAAGCTTAGCACTCTTGACGTAGACCTGATTATCAGAGTCCATTTGGATCAACCGGGTCTCCCCTCCTGAGCTTGCTCTTGAGTTTCCCGGACCATAGGCATCCAGCAGAGTCACATTAGCACCCATTTGATTGAGATGCCAGGCCGTCCACACACCGAAAGTACCAGCCCCAACGACTACTACATCCGGTGAAGCAGAACCAATGTTAGGAACATAAGTACTGGCTAAAGAATTGGCAATAGGTGCTGTAGCTATTCCCGCACTTCCTGTTAACTGTATAAATTTTCTTCGATTCATTAATTAAAATTGTTTAAGAAGGGTGATCTTCCCTATAAATTGTTGTTCGGTTAGTGGGGTCTCCAAACCATCCATTCTGGTGTCATTAAATACAAGATAGACGAATGAAAGTGGTTGGTATTCCCAACTTGCCCGGACGTTCCATCTACCCTGAAGATCATAACTATTGTACTGGTAAAAAGCAGACAATTGAATCCTAGGATTTAATGCAAATCTCGAACCAAGCGTGACGAGGTTGGTTTTTAGGTTTGTTTCATTTTCTCCTACCTTTTGGATATCGTTGTATTCATAGTCTATGGTTAATGCTGCAAAAGGAACAGGTGCTAGTCTACCGGATAGTTGCACGGTCTCGCGATTTCCATTATAGAATTTTCCGAAATCATAGCTGCCACTAAGAGACCATCTTTTCGATTGATCTGTATAGTATCGTATGAGGTATCTGGTGTAGAAATATTGATCCTGATTAATGACAAGACCCAAAGGAGCAAAATCGAAATTGATGTTTTGCCAGGTGGGCGTAATTGCCGCTTCCATGAAACTATTGTCTTTGAACCAGACATAGATGGGGAAGATGTAAAGACTGGCCTGCTGGAAGATTGTTGGGTCTGTAGCATCGTGATTGAAATTGACAAAAACTCCAGGATCCCATCGTCTGATCAGCTCAGTTTTTGGTCGCCAGATGTAATATCCTCCCGGATTGTGCCGTATCACATTGTTCTGTCTGACGAACCCGATGCCGGGATTGTAATTTTCATCGGTATATTCAGTGGCCCAACCAAAGTAAAATTTATTGGAGGAATTACCAGCAAAAAAGCGGCCTGCATAACCCACTTCTCCAGTCTGCTCATCAAATGAGGAGGTAAAAATGTATTGCATGTCCCACACACTTGTGGGCCTGATCTGACCATCTACAGTGATGGTCGTATTGCTGTTGGATTCAAATCCTTGTTCGGTTGATCTTTCATCGATTCGCTGTGTGACCATCAGTCCAATGTTGTTTTCCCGACCATAATTTCTGAGATATCTGGCTACTCCAAAATTGGAAACCGGTGAGGTTTCAGTGTCACCCTGCCTTACAAACAAACCAGCAATTGCCTGCTTATCCGTTCGTTGGGTAAACCGGGCTCCAACTTGAATGGGAGCGGGTTCTGCATTAAAGGTGCCTTGTAATCCAATTCTTCTGCTAAAAAAAGGTCGAATAGATTGTTGGAAGCCACCAGCCCATATACCAGAATTCTCTAGAAAAAATTGTCTCTGCTCAGGAAAAAAGATATTGAAGCGTTCCAGGTTGTTGACCGCTCTGTCGACATTGGCCTGTGCAAAATCAGTATTGAGCGTCAAGTCAAAAACGGATCGTGGATTAATAGCCCACTTCAAATCTCCACCTATCTTGAAATCCCCATCCGAACTGGTTGTCGAGCCATCATCTATCCTGTCATATTGATACAGGGTATATGGTTCTACCCTAATATTGGCAGATGGGGCTGGCACCTCAACGCCTGTTAGTTTGGCTGCATAAGTCATTCGATAAGCGCTAAATGACTGAGGAATGGCAGGAAAGGTGGAAACCTCGATATCTCTTCGGGCATACCGCACCAGTGTCACCCCCCATTCTACAGGTTTGCCTTCTTCCGGACGGTCATATCGTAGCGTCTTAAATGGGATGGCAAACTCTGCTGTGTAACCTTCATCACTTCTATGTGTCCTCACACGCCAAAGTGTATTCCAGCCTTCATCATAATTGTTGCCATTGAAATTTTGAAAGTCACGTTGATTCCCATAAGGTGTGGTCTGGAAAGCCTGAGCATATTGCTTGAGATTTTGAGGATCTAGTGCCAGGCCGAAAATGTCATTTTCACCCCACTCAAAGTCCCTACGAAGGTCCTGGACACGAATACCCTGTACGCCTGCTGAATCCTTACACCATGCTGCCACATACAGGAACTTATCATCAAAAAGAAATTTTACTTCGGTTTGATATTGTATCGGACCGCCCTGACGGGGTTCAGTTCTGAAAAAGTCGGTGACAGTCTGTCCGCGATTCCAATCGGCTTCATCCAGTAATCCATCAATCACAATTTTATCTCTTGCTTTGACTGCATGCACAACTGGTGGCTCATCAGGAGGTTGAAAGTTATCAACGTTCAATTCCTGTGCATCGAGAATTAAGATTTTGAAGAGCCCGAAAAATAGAAAAAAATAACTTTTCACCTTTTATAACCTCTTCTCATTTTATAAAACCCTAACACAAAAACAACGACTGCCATTAAATACATTTTGGCTATCCCTAACCAAATGGTGGTCCATCGTCCCTGGATCTCAGGCATTTGAAAAACCGGAAGCCTGGAATAATCTTCCAATAGAATCGGCTTGTCCCAAAACAGTCTGGTGAAGTAAAAGCTGGTAATCTCTCCGTGGAAACTCACCAGGGCATCCTGAAAATGCAGGAAGGTATTGAGATCTGTCTCCCCGATATGGGCCAATATCTCCTGCATACTCACAGCAGGACTCAACCAATAGAACCTTGAAGTCCATTCACTTCTATTTTTCACCTGAGCATTGTAATAGTCCACCTGATCCTGACCATGAATATCCTTTAAGGTGGTGAAGGCTGCATACGCTTTGGGAAGTAAGTTGTTGTGTATGAGGCTGTCACTCCCAGCCAGCTGTGGCCTATGTGCAAGAAACTCCATGATCACCCCTCTTGTTTCTTCCTCATCACTTTCATTTTCAAGACCGGTCCTACGGGTCAGTCCGGCCAACGACGTACTATCCAGTGGATATTTTATGGTGACAGCCACATTGAGCACTGCTGGGATCACGATCAAAAATATCAACCAAAGACCTGCTCCAGTAATAGCATTGAAAGCAGAACTCCTCCGTAGACTGACAATCAAAAACATTAAACCAAACCAAAAACTGCTATAGATCAGGACCGCAATTACCCACAAGATAGCAGGGGCTAAATTTTCCGACTTTGACATATCCCCTGTTGCCATCAGCCCAACTAAAGAGATAAGCAATGCCAGTCCGGTAATCATCACAAAATAGAAGATCAGCCGGATCAAAGTAATTTTTCGAATGCTCACAGTCTGGATTTGTAACAATGAAAGTCGTCCACTTTCATGTTCCGTGGAATAAAGACCATAGCAAAAAGCGATAATAAGCAGGGGAAAAAGGTATACCAGCACAAAGGACAGGTCAAAATTCCCTGCCATGAGATTGACTGGGTTCGCTAGCTCATTTTCAAAAAGCTGGTAGTGCAAACTCATTCCCGTCAATCGGTAGTAAAAGCGAAAAAGATCCCGCTGACCAATGGCCAGGGCGGCATAATCATGTGGGACTAAAATGGCGTGATAACCCTGTCTGTACCATGCATAGGCCGGGTTCGATGCAATATCATGGTTTCTTTCCTGCTCCAGACTTGCCAGCTCCTCCTTAAAACTGGCTTTGTATCCTGAAAACTCGGTCGATTCGAGCTCCTTAACCGCCCTGATGGTTCGTTTTTGAGCTTCAATTTCAGATTGCCCGTAGTAAATGGCATAGAAAGAGAACAACAGTGTGATTGCGATGAGAAAAACCTGAAACTTGTTCCGTACAAAAGCTTTCCATTCATACCGAACCAGGGATTTGGTCATATTATCCATTAATCCTCATTTTTTTGGTAGCAAAACTTAATAGCATGGTTGCAATGCAAACCCACATAAACAATGAAAATATTTCAAGGTAATAATGCCTCAAAACTTCAGCTGCCTTCGGTGTTTGGTATTCAAATGAACTTACCTGATCCCACAAGTCGCGACCCGCTTTGTACTCAAAAAACTCACCGTAACGAGAATTTTCGGCCATGTCATTGTTCATCTTTTTTACAAGCGTCCTCCTATAATTTTCCACTGTTTCTTCGAAATGAATAAAGGTGTGTAAATCTGAACCGGAAAGTGCCATTGATATGTGCTGTAAGGCCAGAAAGGGATTGAATAGACTTGCAACACTGCTTAATTGAACCTGTTTATAGAAGATTTGCCTCAGTGACTCCAGGTGATGATCATAAATTTCATTACCATATTCCTCTCCAGCCTGCATCATGATTCCTTCAAAATTTATCGGAAGTTGTTGTATTGAATCCACTTCATATTTTTTCAAATACTCCTCTTCCAGCATGGTCATGCGTACGGACCGTGAAGAACTACCCTCCAAGCCAGTGAGTTTATCAGCTTCAATACCAGCCTTGAATTCCCTCATAGACGGAAGTGAGTAAAAACTTTCGCTAAGATTAACTACCGTTTTTGGGAAGAGGATGACAAAAAATATCCAACAAACCAGTAGTGACAGCAAAGCATTCCTGCTGGTAGCAGAACGCAAAGAAACCCATACAGATAGCGCAATAAAGAAGAACAGATACAACAGGTAGATAAGCGCAAGGAGAAAAACCCTGCTCAGCATGTCAGCTAATATCCCTTCACTGTTGCCTGGATCCGGGAGCAGAAATAAGCCTACGATGAATGGCACCAATATCAATGTGAGCATGATTTGCTGAGCCAACACCTTTCCCCATATGAGCTTGCCATGAGAAACACCCTGGCTCATCAGTAGTTTGAGTGTTCCGCTTTCCCGTTCTCGTGTAAAAGAGGAAAAAGTCATAAAAATGATCAGAAGTGGCATTAATACCTGTAACACAAGTGCACTGCTGAGCTCCCCAAACCGAATCATACTGCTATGATCCTGTGCCGGGCGAAACATAAACTCATGTTGATAGTGAGCTTCAAGATAGACAGAGGTCCCTGTGTATGCATCCAGTCCAAAATCAAACAAACTCAGGATTGTTTTAGGTTTGAAAACATACATTCCATAGTGAGCAGCTATATGGGGATGTTTATCTCCCTGGTTGAGCCAATCCTGGTGTTTTTCTGCCTGAGCCTGTCGGATAGATTGAGTTTGTTGGTTATTGGTGACATAACCTGCATAAAGTGATATTCCCAGTAGAATCATCACGATAACACCCATGGCAATGATCACTTTCTCCCGAATTGCTACCTTGATCTCCTTGCGAATAATGGTAATTAGCTCGTGCATATTTTTTAATCAATTATGCATGTGTTTTAAATACAATTTCTCAAGATCCTGAAAACTCACATCATCTGTTGCAAACTGCTCCAGTAATACACCTTCCTTCATGATCCCGATATGAGTACCAGTATCTTTGGCCCGAAAAAGGTCATGGGTAGCCATCAATGTGGCTACCCCCTTTTCCTTCATATCAAGAAGTAATTCTGAAAACTCGTTGCTTGCTTTGGGATCCAACCCCGAAGTTGGTTCATCCAGCAACAACACACTGGCTTCTCTCGCTCTCGCTAGTGCTATTCCTACTTTCTGCCTCATCCCCTTCGAGTAACTATTTACCCTTTGGTGAATAAATTGATCCTGCAATCCGGACTGCCTCAAAAGCTCCTCCAACTGGTCTTTGGAATACATTTTCCCTCCAAGCCCACAGAAAAAATCAAGGTTTTCCAGACCTGTGAGATTAGGATATAGCATGAGATTTTCCGGGATATAAGAGAGTTTTTGTTTTGTTTCCCTCCCATATTCTACTACATCCAACCCTCCAATACTTGCACTTCCCTCAGTAGGATCAATGAAATTTAGAAACAGATTGATTGTAGTTGATTTACCTGCACCATTTGCCCCTAGCAAGCAGAATATGTCTCCCTCATTTATTGAAAGATTTAGCGAGTCAAGGGCTGTAAAACTTCCATACTTCTTGGTAAGACCCTTAGCTTGTAACATAGTGCCCATTTAATTGACAGGCACAATTCCGGTTACAAAACCGCCCGAACTGACAATTTTTTTAGCTACAGACTCAGTGTCAATTGAGTAGCTATATACGGCATCTTCATCTGCACCTGCAATCGGAAACAGAATTTCATTATCTGTTGTTTGGACAAAGAACATCGTACGGGAGGCTGCAAAAGTATTTGGTAGTGATGCAGCAAGGTCTCCCCCATCAGTTTTATCAGTCAGATCAATTTTGTGGTATCGAAAAGATGGGTTATCACCATCAAAACCAAACCAATTATCATCATTTTCTGATACTGCCGTAAATGTTACGCCACCCAGGTGATATAGCCCAAAACATGAGCCTCCGGTAGCAGTTGTAAGATCAAAGAAGTAGTCAGGGTCAAAAGAAGTTTCACCTGCCTTAATTCTGAGAATTCCACTAGGCTTGCCACTAAATAAGCCCGAACCCTGGATGTAGATATTTCCATTGTCATCCATTGCCATGACCGCTGACACTACCGTCCCAAACAAGGTTGCAGTTCTGTCATCAGCAATGACCTTGTCCAGTGTGCCGGTCGTCAGGTCCACCACCGCAACTTTTGCTGTCCCGGAGCCACCAAAATCATTCAATGCAATAAACAGTGTATTGTCTCTCACAATCATGTCAGAGTAAAAAAGTCCTTCGCCTGCTTCACTCAAATCTATTTCGCCTGTAATACGCATCTCGGAAGGATTAAACAGTACAGCACGGGAAAGCCCACCACCCACGGTAGCATATGCATTTTCCTGATCCACTATTTCTACAGCCGAAAAAGAACTTGAACCTGGCACAATGATTTCCTGGTTTAACTCAGCCTCACCGGCAGCATTAAACACATATTTACCCATGGTTGCAGGAGCTCCAAATCCGGCGGTAAACACTGAGCTGCCATCTGAATAAATGGATGCAAATTGTGATAGCTCAGTGCTGTTGCTGTTGTCAATTTCGGAAATATTCAAGTCCTCTAACCCATGTATGAACGTGGTACTGACATCACCCGCTCCTGAGACCAAAGACATGCCATAGGTTATTGTCACTTCCGGATCCATATCTGGATCGTCATCATTACAGGAAACGATCAGAAAAAAGGCAACAAATAATAGGCTGTAGTTTCTGATCTGGTTCAAAAAGTAAAAAAGTTTATTCATAGTAATTATTAATTGATATTAAGATTTAGTGATATAAAGCCTCATCTTGACATGCCATGACCGTCCGGGCTTTTGCACCCTGAAATTGTCAAAGGCGTTGGCATTGAAAATATTCTGTGTTTCCAGTGAAAGTGTCATTCGCTTCTGCCAGCCTGTGTATGCCAGTCCAACATGATGAAGCCACTGATCCGGAATGCTTAGTTTATCTTCCTTTCGTCCATCGATCTCCCAGTATCGGTAAAATGACTCCACGTAAGTCAGCGTCCACCAGACCTGTAACTGATCTCCTTGCTTGAACAGGCTACCTTTTTCAAATTGTATTTCGCCGTTTCCAAAAAAGTAAGGACGGTTAGGTAAGCGAACTCCAAAGTACCTGTTGCTGCTTACACCAGCATTCTCTTTGTCAGATCGGTTTCGCAGGTCCTGATAGGTAGCATTGGCTCTAAGTGTCAATACTTCCCAGGGATGAAATTGAACCTCGCTTTCGACACCTGCAATGCTGGCTTTTAAAAGGTTTTCATATTTGCTGAGTACCGGGGGAGGCACAGCCTGTAAAATGATGATATCGTTTACTTTCCTGAAAAAGCTGTTCGTTTCTATGCTCCATTTATCCTTTTTATAGAGTACTCCTAGGTTAATGTTATGGCTGGTCTCTGGTCTTAGCGTAGGGTTGGCATTAATAGCTGAACTAAAATCACCCAAAGTTTCAATCCTGTCAGGCATACGTGTAGCATACTCATACGAGGCTTTGGCAAGCAAAAAATCACTTACTACCCACTTGAAGGACTGGCTGACTCCCGGCTGTAAACGTATTTGCTTTGTCGTGCTTGACTCACCATTTTCAATGATGAACCCCTCTGAACCATAGTGATATCCTTTGATGGCTGAGTGACTTGTAACCTTCCCATCTAAAAATACTTGCTCAAACCCTAGCCCACTGACCAGCTTATTGATATAGACAGGATTTTGGAAGTAGTCCTCTCCGTAATATGCTGCGGCCACCTGATCCTCTCCGGAGCGTGTAAAGTAGGAAGATACAGTGTTAAATATTAGGCGTGATTTAGAGTTGAACCGATAGTTGAGATTGATCCGTCCATTGAGGTTGTCTCCCGACAGACTCAGGTCGTTTTGAGAAGTTGTGATCTCTCCCCCATAGGTTTTTTGTCCAATGATCTCTCCCCGCCAGTCATAAATACTTCGAGTAGTATCAATGAATCCGGTTTGAATCCGATTATACCCCAGATAAAGATTGATATCAAGCTTATCTGCAATCTCATATTTTTCATATTGCAAAGCCATATTAAATGTCGTTGCCAGATTGAGCGCCTGACCATAGGGCTGCCGCATTTCAAAATTATGTTGGATCTCATCATACAAATCACCATGAGAAAAGCTGAGAGACAAGCGATCTGTCCAGGCCTTATTGATCACTCCGATATCACCCTTCACCAGGTAGCTTCGGAAGTAATCATGGAACTTGGTGGCGGAAATAGATTCAGGATTTCCAAAATCATTGATCACTTTTACATCATCGATCAGGTAGCTATTGTCGGATGATAAATAAAATGCGCTAAGTCCAAGTGTAATGTCGCCAGAAAACATCTTCCGTGTACTTATGGTACTTTTCCAGGTATTGAAAGAGCTGTGTTCGGCTGAAACTTCCAGATAATCTTTAAAGTTTTTCCTGGTAATGATATTTATAGCTCCCCCAAGTGCATCTGCTCCCATGGTCACTGGCACAGCTCCTTTATAGACTTCCATTCTTTCCATCAAATTCACTGGCATCATGGAAAGGGATGCTCCGATACCCAGTTCCTCTACGGGAAGCAAGAAATCCATAGGTATTCCATCCACAAATAGCTTTACCTGCCTCCCTGAAAGGCCCTGGATGGAGATTTCCGTGTTGTTGCCAACACCTCCACTTTGACGTACTTGTACACCCGAAACGGTATTGAGTAAGTCCGGAGTGCTGATTGAGCGGTTGTAAAAAGACTTTGCCTCAATCAGTGATATGGAGGCAATGCTTTCTTTCAATTCCCTGGCTTCCGATTGCCCGGTCACCGTTACTTCATTGAGGTTAACAGTGGATTCACTAAGTTTAAAATTGATGGTCAGTTGTTCACCCGGTTTGATGGAGATGTTTTTACTATTTTGTGAATACCCGATACTGGAAGCTTTCAGGACATAACTTCCCTCTTTGATTTTATCAATTTTGTAGTAACCTTCAGCATCTGTTACCGAACCTTTCCCATCATTCAATTGCAAAACAACCCCAGGAATCCCCGAGCCATCTTCACCGGTTACTTTTCCCACTATTGAACCCGTCTGTGCCCAGCCTAGTTGAAATAGTAGGAGCAAAAAAGAAGTTATCAGATTTCTCAAAACGCTCAATTTATATCTACTCTTAAAGTGATCCTTTTCTCTTCATTTTGAGCGATTTCCGGGGACCGGTGGACCACTCCTTTTACATTCCGCTGACGTCCCGGAATTTCGCCTTTCAGGATACCCACTTCAAAGGGCTTCATTCGCTGAATCAGAGCGGGCCTTTTCACAATCACGTCATTGCTCTTACCTAATCCCTTACGATTAGTGGCCTTTTCCGGAAGCCATTCGGTTCCCCTACCCAGGTAGGTTGTAAAAAGTCTCAATGGGTAGCCATCCGTGTGAAATTTTCTACATGAATCATCGGAGATCACACGCAAATGGACTGTACCGGCACCACTTGTTGAGTAGTCCAGGAAATCATTGACAAGCATAAAAATGTCTTGCCAGAATTGTTCCTCTCCATTGATGCTGTCCTGGTGTTCCTCCCAGCTTTTCCGGGCATTTTCCAGTTGTTGAGGCAGCTCAACTTTGTTGACTGAAACCTGGATGGGTTGTGGATGGCTATTCAGGACGCCTTGTAAAAACTGATGGATATCTGGGTTTTCCGGTCTTTTCCAGCAAAACAGATTTACCCCGTCATTCAATATCTTGTTCCGATCCTCCCATGCTTCACTAATTACCTGATCAGGAGCATTTGATTTTACAAAAGGAATAAATGAAAGCAAACTCATATAGGCCACTCATCATGAAAGCCATTTCCAGACTTCATCCCCACAATCTCAAATTCATTGAGCAGACAGTGATTCAGGTCTGATGTGATTTTTTCCCGATCCAGATCCTGCCCGATGATCACCAGCTCATTCATTCTGTCTCCCCATTGCTTATCCCAGTCTTTCATGATGATTTCCTGATTATCCAAATAGACAGAATTCATGGCCCGTTCTTTAATGGGGACAGCAGACCACCATCGCCCGTACAATTCAGCTCTTAATGAGCCCCCCGCCTGGCTCCATAGCAGGGCATTGTCAGGCCTTGAAGCAAGCCAGAAAAACCCCTTACTCCTGATGATGCTGGAGGGCCATTGCTTATTGGTATAATCCCAAAACCTCCCGGGGTGGAATGGGCGTCGGTCCCGAAAAACGAATGAAGAAATGCCATATTCTTCAGTTTCGGGGACGTGATCGTTGCTCAGCTCCTTGATCCATCCGGCAGCCTGCTCGGCTTTGTCATAATCAAATAATTTGGTGTTTAGTATTTTTTTGGGATCTACTTCCCCAAAGCTGGTACGAATAATTTTGGCCTCTGGATTGAGTTTTAGAAGCATGCCCTCAAGTAGCTTTAGTCGGTCTTCATCAACCACATCAGTTTTATTGAGGAGAATAACATTGGCAAACTCAATCTGATCAGTCAATAGGTTTACAATCGTCCGCTGATCCTGATAATCATCTGTCAGATTGCGATTGAGCAGCGTATCTGCACTGCCAAAATCTTTGAAGAAGTTAAAGGCGTCTACTACCGTAACCATCGTATCAAGCTGACTAAATTTGGTCAGATCATGGAGCTCATCACCCGTAGCAAAGGAAAAAGTTTGGGCGACCGGTATCGGTTCACTAATACCAGTGCTTTCAATGAGCAAGTAGTCAAACTTGTTCATTTTGGCCAGCTTTTCCACTTCGATCATCAGGTCTTCACGAAGGGTACAGCATATACATCCATTGCTCATCTCTACCAGCTTCTCATCTGTCCTGGAGAGTTTGGTCCCATTGGAAACCAGTTTCTCGTCAATATTGACTTCACTCATGTCATTTACGATCACAGCTACTCGAAGACCCTGACGGTTGTTGAGCACATGGTTGAGCAAAGTGGTTTTCCCCGCTCCCAGGAAACCACTAAGTACGGTTACCGGTAGTTTTTTAGTTTTATTAAAGATTTTCATTTTTACTGATTTCATTGTCGATGACTCCCCGCACCCTCTTTATTTCCTTCCAATTGATCAAATGCGCTATGGCAACTGTTGTGGCACCCCCGGAAACAAGCATATTTTCATTTATGCCAGTCTGAGTAAGATGTCCTAGCCCAATCCCGGAAAAACCTATGCACACAATCAATAGTGCCCATAGACTTTTATGATACTTTAAGAAACCGTGTACTAGCGCATAGGAAGCAATGAAAAAACTCAGGAGAATTATCGTTGACTCCAGCCAAACATTGTCTAAAAACCTGATGCCTGCCAATGAGGAAAAGCTTAAGAGTGTTGGGATCAAAGCACAATGCACAGCGCATAATAATGAAGTGGCCATGCCAATAACATCAAGATTCAGGTTTATTGTAGGACGGGTCATTGTTAATGCAATTATGTTGCAAACATATCTAACAAGATCATCATTATGCAACATAATTGCATTAATAATTAATAAACAATACATTTGCATCTATAATAACCACTCAAATCCAGGTAGTATGCGGGTTTTATGCGGCCTATTGACGTTTTTATGGTCAATACAGGGATTCTCTCAGAGTCGAATCACCTGGGACAACCTGAAAGACGTCCGGTTTACAGATGAGTACAGTAAAGAAGTAGATGCCAACTACTATTACCCCCATTTTGGACCTACTGTAAAAGCATTGGAGGGTAAAGAGCTCATCATAAAAGGATACATGTTGGTCATAAACCGGAAGCTTGAGGCTTTTGTGCTTTCCAGAAACCCGTATGCCCAGTGCTTTTTCTGTGGAAATGGTGGACCGGAGTCAATCATCGAGCTGACGATGAAACCTGGCTATCCATTCTTTAAAATGGACGATATGGTAACGATCAAAGGACGCCTGGTGCTCAATCAAGACAATATTTATCGGTGCAACTACATCCTGGAAGACGCGGAGGTTTATAATGACTAAAAACCTGTGTCAATTATTTTCTTTAAAGACCAATGGATACAATCTGTAGCCTATCAATCTTGCAGATAGACTAATCTCCGGTAGTTATCGTTTTTGTTAGGTCATCTCACTAAATTTAAAGCGCATGAAGAATGTTTGCCTGGTGGTTTTCGCGGTTGGAATACTCATGGGGTGTTCAAAAGATCCAGTAATGGACAACAGCTGCCCGGAAGCAATGCTCATCTCAGAATTTGTAAATACGGATGGGCTAACCATTCGCATTTATGAAGATGGAAATGCTTACATCCTTGGAGAGGGGTCATGTACTTTTGCTGCTGCCTATTATGACCCCGGGTTTTATGACGAAACATACAACCGCACCGATAGCGGGGTCTACATCATTATTGATGCCGAAACCTATTTCGCGCCAATAAGGAAGGCCACCCTTGATTTTGAAGGTTTTGACAAAGCGATTGATCTCATTCGTACGGACTTAGATCAAACGGAGCTCCTGCTAACCAATTTCACGCTGCAAAGTCCCTCTACGCCCACAGTGGATGAATATGTTGCACTTCAAAACTGTATTTTGAATAATACCTGTGACTTTATAGATAACCGGTTTGACCTGGCAGAAGATCCGGAAGATGCCTCGAACACAGTATTGAGATTTTATTCTGTTGCGCCTACAGCAAACATGGTGACATCTAAAACATCCATAAATACCACATTGTCTTATTTCGAAAAGGGCGATGATTTTTGGTTTGAGGCCAAATACTATATCAAAGATAACCTACCAACAACACTCGCTGATTTTGAATCCTCCTATTTCCTGGAGAGTCCGGGTCCACGCATCATTTTTAGGGGTAATCGTTTAGCCATTGAAAATAAATTCGGTGAAAAACTGACCTTTAACCAGCCTGAGGGCACCAGTAAATCTTTTCCACTCAACCAATGGGTGACTGTCAAAGTCCATCTCAAATATGATGAAACCAATGGGATTGTTCAGCTCTGGCAGGACGGTGTTCTGTTGATTGATGAGTCTGGCCCTAACCTACCTCTTGATATTTCAATCCAAAACAGGGTGGAAATGGGAATTACTGCTACCCAAAAGGAATGTACGCTGTACCTGGATGATGTCCGGTTTAGTGATCAGGAGATTTAGTATAGAGTAGAAAAACTTTCAAAATCCTGTCACGTTGGATAGAAATAACCGGTCATATTGATTGAACCGATTTCTTGCAACATGCAAAAGACTACAAATGACCTTGATAGCCTGATTTCATACTTCAAAAAAAGGCTTTTCCCCTATGCTTACAATATCATTGGAGACTCTCTTGCCGCAGAAGATCTCGTCCATGAGGTACTGAATCGCTATTTTATTGAGACCCCTTCGCATGTTCAAAAGCCAGAAAGTTACCTCACCCGGGCTGTGATCAACAATGCGATCAACCACAAAAACCTGCTCAAAAATAAACTTGAAACGTATCCTGGACATTGGCTTCCCACTCCTGTATTGACGGAGGATGTTATCTATGAAAAGGCAGATCAGGAAGAAATCCTCAATTATTCTTTGCTGGTACTGCTGGAAAAACTGAACCCCAGGGAACGGGCTGTCTTTATCCTGAAAGAAACCTATGAGTATACGCATGAAGAGATAGCAGAGATACTTGACATTAAAGTGGAGCATTCCCGTCAGCTACTCAAACGCAGTAAGGAAAAACTGGGCAGAAAGACTACTGAAACTTCACAATTTGATTTCAGTTCGAGTCAACAAGAAATCCTTTCACAACTCACCGAAGCTATTCTCTCAAACGATCTGGAACAGGTAAAAAACGTATTATCTGATGATGTGAGAACGCTCTCGGATGGAGGAGAAAAGGTTTCTGCTGCGAGGAAAATACTTGTTGGAACAGACAAGGTCAGCAAATTTCTGCAGGCGATTTATGGTAAGTATTTACCAGCCTCCACCCAAATGAAATTCACCAGGATCAACCATCTACCAGCTATCACCTTTAGCCTGAACGGATCTGTATATCGATGTATGATGTTTGAAATTGTAAATGGAAAGATCCAACACATATACATTGTGGTAAACCCGGATAAGCTGCAAAAGTTGAATAACCCCTAATTCCTGTCACGCTCCAGGTTATAAACCGGTCTTAAGGTTTTAAACAAAAATCTAAGACAAATGAATCCAAGAATTAAGTACCAGGAAACTCCTCAAGGGCTTTATAAAGCCATGTTGGGCATTGAAAACTATCTGAATAGTTGCGGGTTGACCCATACAGAAATACACCTGATCAAAGTCAGGGCTTCGCAAATCAACGGGTGTGGTTATTGTCTGGATATGCATCACAAGGATGCCCTGAAAGCAGGGGAAACTTTTGACCGGCTTTACCTCCTTCCGGCATGGGAAGAGTCACCATGTTATACCGATGAGGAAAAAGCCATGATCAATTTTACAGAAGTACTCACAAAAATCGCCGATTCAACCCCTCATCAAGTGGAAGAAGCTTATGACCGTATGGCCAAATACTTTGACAAAGAGAAAACAGCCAATACAGTTCTGGCCATTTGCCAGATTAACTCCTGGAACAGGATAGCTATTTCGTTTGGCAATATTCCTGGAAGCTATCAGCTTAAAAATTAAAAGACTGATTTAGATCGGTCTCAGGTAAATAAGTTAAAGGCTGGATCTCTTTATCAGCTTTTGATATCTTTCCATGGTTTTGTTATCATTCAAAAACATGGCAGATTTCTGGAGGACTATCCAATCATTTCCTGAGACCGATTTACCCTGGTCAATAGTTCTTTCTGTTTTGTAATACAATGATTCAAATAACCTGAGAACTAGCTCCTCTGCCTTTGCTTTGTCCCACCTGTTGATAAAACCTGCCAATTGGAGGTCCGCATAAGAGGTTTCCAGGTGATCAAAATAAAGTTGCTCCAGAGCGAAACTGGATACTTCCAATGCCTTGATTTCCTCTCCATGAGATAATAATTTTTCGATGAGTTCATTCACAGCGAACTTCAAGGGTAAGATCATTCTTGACTCGTAGTCTTCATGGTTGAAGTAAACAAGTGGATCGGATAAATTTGAGTAATCTGCATTTATCACAAGGTTTTCATAAGACTTCTCGGTATCAAAAGACACTTCCCCATCTGCTGATCGTTCGGGGACAAGCCTGTAAACAAGCCCCTCTTGCTGCAGGAATGGTTTCAGTTGGATGTTCAGGCTATTCAGAGAAGTGAAATTGAAGTAAACAGGTCGATCCCAGTCATTGCTCTGAATCAGATCCAGGATTGCCATTTCATTCTTTTGAAGATAAGATCCTTTCACCTCAACATCCAGTGTCCCTTTTGAAGTTGCTAGTCTCAATTTCCTGGAAGGCAAAAAATAAGCTTCTCCGCCTGTAGAAGTCTTTACCTGTAACTGAGAACTGCGTGAAAGCAGTGCTTGCATGTATTTGCTCCATGAAATTGGTGCATCCACTGTTTCCCTAACGTACAATGGATTATATGGCCCATATTGATCGCCCTCCCTTGATAGTGTAAGTGCAAATGGTGGTGAATCATAATATGTCCTGGTCAACTGGTTGATGTACCAATCTGCATTGAAGTAGCTCAATACTTTGACTCGCACATCCGTGCGAAAACCCTCCACTTCCTGAAGGTACCACAGGGGAAAAGTGTCGTTATCCCCACCTGTAAACAAAATGGCATTGGGTTCACAGCTACCCAACAGGTTGCGGGCATGATCTATCTGAAAAGTTCTGCCCGACCGGTTATGGTCATCGAGGTTTTGATAAAGCATCCAGGCCGGCACAGTCAGAGCCAGAACATAGGTTACTATACGCCACTTTGCTCCAATAGCCATCAAACCCAGTCCTATCCAAATCGAGAAGGCTATATAGGATCCCACATAGATATAATCCCGTTCCCGTGGCTCGTTTGGTGTAGCATTGAGGTAAAGCACCAAAAGTACCCCGGTGATCAAAAAGAAGCTCAGGTTGATCAAAAACCCTTTTTGATCATTCCGGCTCTGCCAGATTGCTCCAACCAGTCCCAGCAATAGTGGCAGTAGAAAGTACTGGTTATTTGCCTTTCTATACCCTATCATTGATCGGTCAGCAACACCATCCCAGGGAGTTTTCCATCCGATATGTTGCTCATCGCTCACTTTTCCTGAAAAGTTCCACATCAGATACCGGAAATACATATGCCCTAGCTGGTAGCTAAGCATAAACTTCAGATTATCTGAAAATTTTGGCATTTCACCGGGTGAAAGACCAGTCCATTCCTGATAAATCCGCACGTGGTTGGGATCATCACTGTAAATTCTTGGGAGGATTGTCATCCGGTCATCTTCGTAGTGATACTGAGGTATGTCTCCTACCTTTTGATACCGATCGCCCAAAACTATATATGCATCTGCTTTTTTGCTGATCTGTGAGATCCGGGCATCAAAATATGGTCCGTACAAGAGAGGTCTGCCCGGGTATGATTCTCTATTCATATAGGGCTTGATCATTGCCAGGTTCCGTGGGCTGAATTCATTGATAGGAGGCAATTTGGCCGACCGGATGAAAAGCATCAGGTATGGTGTAAACCCTAGCATCACGAAAAGCAAAGTCATAATCACAACCCTTGAAACAGCTAGTTTATGCCACAGTGTAACCATTGATACAGTCAAAAGAATAAGCAGCACAATTACACCAGAATAAAAAGGAAATGACCATTGATTGACCAGCCATCTATCCAAACCAAAAGCCCACTCAAACAGGTCCACGGCTATTACCTTGTTGATAATCAAAATGGCGAGAATCCCCGCAGCAATTGAGATTGATAAATACTTCCAGTATTGATCAAAACGATCCTTCCACATGATCAGAAAGCATACCGGCAATACCAAAATACACATGGGATGTATACAATAAGTAAGTCCCGTTAAGTATGCCAGCAACAACCAACGCTTTATCATTTCACCCCCCTTTAACGGCTGACCTTGAATAGCTAAATAAATCAATAGGACCATGAAAAAACATGATGGCCCATAGGTCTCTGCCTCAACCGCAGAAAACCAGAAAGTATCTGAAATGGTCAGGATCATGGCACCACCAAAACCACCAGCAAATAACAGTGATCTCTTTTCGGCGAACTGAGTACCAAAATGCCAAATAATCAGGAAGACTATCCCGATAGCCATTGCAGAAAAAAAAGCAGCCATGAAATTGATCCACCAGGCCACCAGCATGACATTGCCAAACGAGAACATCGAAAAAAGTCGTCCGAGCAGCAGCGTAAATGGGATACCGGGTGTATGTGGAACCTGGAGCTTAAAGGCTGCCGCTATCGTTTCTCCGCAATCCCACAATGATGCAGTAGGTTCGAGCGTAAGTACATAGGTCATGAGCGCAATTATGACCGAACCAATAGCTCCAAATGCTTTCAGTGAATATGCTTTACTGATATCAAAAGAGATATTTAGTAATCCTGCTGCTGGTAGAACTAGCCCTATAAACATTAGAATAGGTGCAATCCAAAGTGATTGATCTCCAAAACCCGAAGGCGTCTTATCAGTACTCCAAAGTACCAGAGCTGTTACCTGAAACACTAAGGCAATACTAAAAATTATGCGATTGTGAATAGTCCAAAAATGGTTCATCCGGCAATCATACAAGACCCGGTCTACCTCCCAGGTTAACGTGGGTAAAGAAGTGTTAAATCCGTGTTAAATAGTCTTAAAACCTTTCAGTATGGACCTGCATGAATTATTTTAGTGAAAACGACGGCTTTTTGAAAACCTCTATTGTCATCGGTGGACTACTTATTACATCTCTCATAGCCATCCAGCTTTTTTGGTTTACAAGAGCATATGACTCTAATGCCAATCAGTTTGAGCATACTGTATCTGTTGCCCTGTATTCCGTGGCAGATACCATGTCCGACCAGGCTATAGTGGAAAAACGATCATCCAACTATTTCTATGTAAAGATGGGTTGTCCGGCCTCAAACCAGGTCATAGATACTTTGATCAGGAAGGAATTTGCCAAACGCGATCTGTCTCTTGACTATGAACTAGGCATTTTCAATACCGACAATGACTCTCTGGTTCATGGAAAATATGTCAAAGCTTCTGAAATAATCAGTAACAACCCCCCGAGTGATAAGGAAATCGAGCTGTGTAACAAAGACTTTGCAGTACTGTTCCCTAAAAGACAGGATTATCTCTTTGGTAAGATGGATGCATGGATTTATTCCTCATTAATTCTGTTGCTTTTTTCCACTGTGATCTTTCATTCACTCAATTCCAGGGTTAAGGTTGGTGCATTCCTGGTCAAACCCCTGATCAGATTAGGGAATTCTCAATTGGATCATCACAACCAGCTTTTGCATGTACATAAGGAAACATTTCAGCTTACTTACAAAGAGAATAAGATTTTACACTTACTGTTTGAGCATCCCAATCAGGTCATAGAGCGACAGGTCTTCCTTCAGGAAGTATGGGAAAAAGATGGCTTCTTTGTAGAGCGTAGTATGGACGTATTTATTTCCAGGATCAGGAAATACCTCATAGCAGATACAATGCTCAAAATAGAAAACCTTCGATCTATCGGATACCGTCTGCATGTGAGATGATGCAGGCAAGTATTTTTGTCGGTGATATCTATCTGATCAAATCCGTTGACAGCACTTTCTTCTTATAGCGTCGATTCAGAATAGGATAGATCAAAACGGAAGCGAGGATCAAAAGCGTACCCAGATAAAACCCGGGACTCATTTCCTCACTTTCTCCAAAAATTAGCAGTGCAAGAATAATTCCGTAAACAGGCTCCAGGTTGACTACCAGGTTTATTGAGAAAGCGGATAGCCTTTTCATTAATTGAACAGAAACAGAGTACGCATAAACGGTACAAACCAGAGCAAGAATCGCCAGATAAAGCCAATCCATCGAGGAAGGGTTAAGCACCAGCCTATCGACAAAGAATCCTGAATAAATTGGAAAGAAAAGTGCGATAGTAACACACGCACCTACCATCTCATAAAAGGTGATCACATAGGGGTCATACGTTTTGGTAAATCTTCCGTTGATCACTGTAAAGACTGCCGACAGAAAAGCCGAAAGAACTGCTGTCAGTATTCCTAAAAAATGATCGTACTCTACATTGAAGATCACTCCGATCCCAACGAATGCAATGATGCTCAGCAATACTTCAAAGCCAACGATCTTCCTTTTTTGTGACAAGGGCTCAATAAGACTCGTCCAAAGAGAACACGTTGCCATACCTGCCAGACATACCGATGCATTGGAGATCCTTGCGGAAAGAAAAAACAGGATCCAATGGGCAGCTATTAAGGATCCCGTACCCAGAATATACCACAGATGCCTGGGTATATGAATAGTAAAACGTCGTCTAAGTAACTTAAGCAGTATAAAAAGTCCGATAGAAGCTAAAAGCGTACGGTAAAAGACTATTTCTACAGAGGGAATCTCAATAAGCAGCCCCAGAATAGCTGTAAAACCCCATATCAATACAAGGAAATGAAGCGTCAGGTAGTCTTTTCTTTCCTGGGTCACCAGACTAATATTTTATTATCTCTAAGACCATGTGTAAATATGGCATAGTCTTGTTAAAACTCAGCCACGGCAATCAAGGAGAAACAGAATGTAATTTATCTGATATCTAATTGACTCAAGGCTACTCGGTTGTAAACTTTGCTATTTCTGACCAATCACTCCAGTTTAGGTTTTTGTCACGGTATCTAACTCGCCAGTAATAAGTAGTCCCAGCATTCAGCCGGAAGATCTTTTCGTCTGTGAGGTCATCACCTTCCTGCATGTTCTGATTGGCATACCAATCCTCGAACTGCTTCCAACTGTCCAAAACTAATTTACTGAAATCTTCAGTAGTAGAGACCTGCCAGTGACTGGCTCCATGTTCGGCATGGTGCTGGTCGCTACCAAAGGCACCTGCCTTTAGAACTACCTGTTTCGGACTTATTGTCTCATTTACTGGTGAAATGATTTGCGGAACCTTAGGTATTTTGTTGTGCTTCCATACCGTGATACTGTCCCTGAGCTCATTGTCTCGCTCCATTATTTTATTTCCCTGGCTGAATCGTTTCACGGTCAACTTTGGATCCCCATCATTTGGATTGACTTCCACCATCACAAAGCCATATTCATCCTGGGTCACTGTAAATTCATCGTAGTTTTTCTGGTCAAACTCACCCCAGTTGTCAATATTACCTCCTGCACTCGCCACATTGATCCATAGGTGCTTATGATCGCGTGACTGACCTCGTGAATAACCATGGGTATGACCAAAAAAATGAATACTTGGCTTGCCTGTTTCTGTACTGAATGCCTCCAGTTTTTTCACAATTTGACCAGTATAATCTTCTTCGCCATCCAGCCAAAGCTCAGACTTGTGGGGATGGTGCATCTGTGCAAATACAAAATCAATCTCTTCATTTTCCCTCGTCTTTTCCAGGACATCATCCAGCCAACGCAGCTGCGTTCGATTTTGATATTCTTCATTGGTATCCATCCCTATGATACGCACGTTTCCGTAGTCCTTGTACCACCAATGCTCATCATGTTCAGGACTGCCATTTTTAGGTAAGCTGAAGTATTTGAAATAGTAAGTAGAGTTACGCTCATGATTTCCTATCACTGGATAGACCGGCACTTCTGAGAACAGATCCTGAGCCGGGTCAAAGAAATGCTCTTTCCACTGATAGTACTCCCCTCCTTCAGACACCAGGTCTCCAGGGATCATCACCAGGGCTAGGTTTTCCGGAACAGTCCCCTCAAACTCATGCTCCAGATAGTGAAGGATACCATCCTGTATGATCTCAGCAAATTTTTCCGGGTTGTTGTTGTCAATTTGCATATCACTCATTGCAGCCAATTGAAAAGCCTGGTGATCATGTGCTTCCGGAGGGGTCTTGAACTGGTAGATGTCCGATACTACTTTCCCCGTCCTCACCCTGTAATAATACAAGGTCTGCTTATTCAGCCCTGTTAGCCTTACTTCATGAACCCTTGCTTCTGAATAGTTGATTGGGAAAGCTGTGCCTTTTGTCTTTTTACCGAGTTTGGGAGAGGTCCCCCACTCCACAATACTCTCCTCACTTCTATCTGTTTCCCACATAATCGTGATAGCGTCCGGCTCCGCATCCTGTAAATACGGCTTAATGCGAATGACTGGATCCTGGGCAAGTGCCTGGGTAAAACCGACAAAGAGAGTAAGGCCTGAAAATATAGACTTGAAAGACATTTTTTGTGACAATTGGGTAGAAAAAGATGTGAAATGAGTTCTCAATAAAAACTGAGGTAAATATGCATTAAACTAACTTTTTAACTCCCAACTGAAATAAAAATTTATCAAAAGATAATGCTTAGGATTTCTTTTGTAGCCAGTAAAAAAGGAAATAACAAAACTTTCATTTACAACTGTATAATAGATACAATTATTTTCTTAACTTACAACGTATACGATAAACATACCATGTACCGACTCTTTATAATTTCAATATCAATTAGCACTATCTTTCTGTCTTGTGAGTCAACAGAACCAATAGCTGATCCTGACAACAGCGGAGAACTTGTCACATATCCTGTTAAAATTTCCAATAATTTCTCAATCGATGTAGAGCCATTGGAAAATGAGAGAATTTCAGCAATTGAGTTAGATCCCACCTACTTTTTTATTGGAGTGTATGACGCATTTGGTCAGCCCTACTTTTCCCAATTTGGTAACGACTATGTTTATGCATGTGGGGGCTTTAACTATCTTCCTACAGATCTAAACCTGAATTTATATACCAACCGAACGTATCATATCATCGCACTGGCAATGAAAAAGTCCAATGGGTTTGGTCTGGCAAGGAGTACGTACGATTTCAATGGAGTAACTTATGAAAGGCTGCACACCACCTGGGCAGGAAATCCTACTCAGCCTGCCATCATAACTGATTCTATCTCTTACTCGAATCTGTGGTTAACTGAAGGTCAAATAGCACAGTTTGATAATGGCTATATGTATAGTGATGAAGACAGCATATCCCTAAATTATCGATGGCCCTACCTTGCCAATACATATTTAACAACTAAAACAATTGAAACGACCGAGGACCTTACCGAAATCACACTTGATTTGGAAAGAAAGGTTTTCGGTGTTACTGTGCAGGTTGAAGGACTGACCGCAACGAGAAATGCAGATATAAGAGTTGGCTCTAATCTCTCGGATCCAATAAGAATAAACCCGGAAACGAATGACTCAACTTTTGTTTTTGCTATCACTCAACCTGAATGGACTGAGTTTGCTCCCCTGGGATTAAGAGTATCAGAGGTAAATATTGCCAATGATGGAACTGAAACGAAGACAATCTTATTTCACCAGGATTTCCATTCATATCCCATAAATAAAAACTCACTGATCAAAGTAAGTCTGAGTGAATCTGAAGGTCGGTCTTATGACGGATCTGTTCAATTGGTTGAAGTACCGCTAACTCAGGGAGATACCGTCCTCATCGGGTTTTAGCTTTTGAGAGGCTCATTCTGAATAACCTGGCCACCTTCCAAAGCCAGGACATGTGTTAAACTCTCCGGGATTTCTTCCTGAAAATGACTCACGTAGATGATCGTGATATCAGAATGATCACATATAGTCTCTACAAGCGACTTGAAGAATCGCTGCTGATCAATATCTAACCCCTGACAAGGCTCGTCAAGAATGAGTAATGGAGGTCCCTTTACCAATGCTCTTGCCAGCAGGACCAACCGTTGAGTACTTTCCGACAAATTCTTAAAAAGTGTTTGAGGTGGCTCTGTTACCTGCAATACCTTCAACCATTCGAGGGCTTTTTGAGCTTTTATTGGGTCAGATGGTCTGAATAAGCCCATGGTGTCATAAAAACCAGACTCCACCACCTTGAGGCAGGTACTGGCTGAAGGAAAGTATTGATAGAGCTCAGCGGATACCAGCCCAATCTTTTGCTTGATATCCCAAATGCTTTCTCCGCTTCCACGTTTCCGGTCAAACAACACGATGTTATTTGAATAAGACTGGGGATTATCTCCGGTAATGAGGCTAAGTAAAGTAGACTTACCAGCCCCGTTATGACCTTTCAGTAACCACCGCTCCTTTTGCCTCACCTCCCAATCTACCTTATACAAAATCTTTCGCTCACCGTATTTGACAGAGATGCCATCCATTTTCACCATTATCTTATAAGGTGAATGAACTGGTGTAAGCAATTCTTTAATCTGTTCCTTATCAAAAGAAGGGTACTTCACTTGAGAAATCGATGAAGACATTTCCTCTTTTGAACCTGTGACGACTCTGTAATCTTTGATTTGAGCCACATGTGTGACCATTTCCGGTATTTCATGCGAGCTGGTTACCATCACCACAGAGATCCCTGATTCACCAATCTCGCTCAAAATCTTATTCATCTCGTTTCTGGTATTCGGATCCAGTCCGGATAATGGGTTATCCATCAACAGTAATACAGGATTTTTTACCAGCTCCGAAGCCAACAGTAGCCGCTTGGCTTCACCATTGGAAAGCTTGATGAGTTGTTTATCCTTTAAATGTAAAAGTCCCAGTCGATTGACCACCCGATCAAATGTCCAGTATCCGGGTCGCTCCACCGACCGTAACTTTTGAATATGCGCTTCTACGGTTTCCACAGTCTCAGAATCCAGCGAATTGTATCGTTGTTGATAATACAGGTTCGAGGTCGAGCTGGATAGATCCCTAAATTCATACCTGGCACCAACCAACGAGATCAGGTCTTTGTAAGTAAAAAATGCATTTACTTTCTGATACTCTGGCAACATATTGTCCAAAACAGGATAACTGATCTCTCCCCTGCTGATAAAGGCCTGGGTTCGGATGGCTCTTAGCAGGGACGTTTTTCCTGAACCAGCCGGTCCAAGCAAAGACCAATGTTCACCCTGATTGATGCTCCAGTTGATCTGCTCAAGCAGTGTCTTAGAATAGCGTTGTAGAGCAGCTTTAGAAATTTTTACCAGGCAATTTTTCATCATATAGTGTTCAATTTTCTATTCGGTGCCAACAAAGCAAAAGCCTCCCTGTGCACGGATTAAATACGTATTATCCTATTTTTTATTAAAATATTTACATAAAATACAACTTTAGCCAACTTTAGTCGTTATGTAGTCATACACTTTGTCTAAAAAGCAAAGTATCATCTTCGCCAGAACTCAAACATTTTTCTTTTAGATAGTATGTAACTCATTCAAGAGTTTACAACAGTATTTTATTACCTAAACCCAGATATATGTTTGAAGTAGAAAATCCTATTAGCCAAGAAGCGGTCCGAAATAATTCCAAGAAAGATGTTGTGATAACTCATAATATTGATCGGGTAAATTTATACGATTTCGGCTATGAAAAATCAGGAAGTGTCAAAGGAGACCCTGATGTGTATGCAGGTTATCTGCAAAGAATTATCAATGGAGACCTGGTATCTGAAGATTATAAAGGTTTTTCGGATGATGAAAAGAAAGATCGTAAGGTTCAGATCAAGGAGCTTGAGTCGCAACTAAAAGAAATCGAAGCTGAAAATGCTAAGATTGATGAGCATATCCAAAAGAAGGAAAAAGCCATTGAGGATCATCGAAATGATTTGCTCAAGATTCGGGAATCAAGAGCCAATGATACCGAAAAACTCAAGAAAGAAAGTTTTTCAGTATTCAAATTCACAATCAACTTGTTTATCCTGGCGGCCTTATCCGTCTACCTTTTCTTCTTTTACATCTCTGCAGGATTTAAGGCGCTGTATGTAGACTTTGAAGCGATTGCAGAAAATATCGCTACCGGAAGTGGCACTGGTAGCATCATGCCCAATGCCTACGAGCTTAGCCAGGCCATTCAATATAATTATATGCTCATCCTGATTCCTTTTGTATTCTATGCATTTGGTTGGGCTTTTCATGTGCTACTCGATGTGCCGGGTAACAAAAAGTACTTCCTTATCGGAGGCCTGATTAGTGTCACTTTCGTCGTAGATTTTCTCCTGGCAATGATCATCCATAGTAATACGGAACAGGCCAAAGAATTGATGGGACTTGCTACCACACATTGGGCACAAAGCAGCACATTCTATATCATTCTTTTCCTGGGTTTCCTGGTTTACGTGATCTGGAGTGTACTCCTGGACTCATTGCTAAGAGAATGGGATAAAAATCATGTAACCGGTAACATCAAAAAGATCATAAAGCATAAGCGAAAAGATATTCAACAGCTAAAAGCCAAGCAGACGGATACGACTGAGATTAAGCAACTGATTAACGATTACCGGGAAGACATTGCCACGGTGATGTATGGCAACCTGAAGAAGTATATCGATCAATTTAGCTCAGGTTGGATCAGTTACCTATCTCCGGCAAACCTGAAGTCTGTGAAAGAAAAATGTAAAGCCTTCAAAAAGGACTTTGAAGAACAACACAAGATCAAATCCGGTCTTGTGAAAGTAGTAAGAAAAAGAGCTTAATTCCTAAACCCTAAAACTGAATAAGCATGATACCAAAGAATAAAAACTTGCTGGTAATTGTAGGATTAATACTTGGGGTAGCAAGCTGTGAAATGCCCCCGGAAAAAGAGTCGCAATTACAGACCAAGCATAATTATATTGTATTGCTCGACCTGTCCGATCGGTTAATTGTACAGGACATCCAGCCCGCGCGCGACAAGGAGTTGATACACCACATATATGACAGGTTTGAAGAGAAAGTGAAGAATTCTCTTTACATCAAATCCAGGGATGAGCTTAAGGTGGTGGTTGCGCCGCAGAAAGGAGCTCATCTTAGAAATGAAGTCTTTGAAGATCGACTTTATATCAACATGGAAGATATAAAAATGATCAACAGGAAACGTGGAGAAGATGAACGAAGGAAGAACTTCATGGCCAACCTGGACTCGCTTTATAAGGAAGCCATCTATAGTCGTTCACCAGAAGACTACAATGGTGCAGATATTTGGAAGTACTTTTATGAAGATCTGAAAGTTGATTACTCCAGGGATACACTTGTAAAAAATTATCTTTTCATCATTACTGATGGATACCCCATAGTAGGTAAAAATCAGGTGAAACTACAGGCAGTTAAAGAGCAATTCCCGGATCTGCATATTGCTTTGTTAGAAGCATCTCCTCGTGAAAAGGACATGGAATGGGACCGAATAATGATGGTTTGGGAAGATTGGTTCAATGAAATTGACATCAACAAGTACACCATGATTAAAAGGGGAGCTATCAGTAAAGAAAAAGAGCAGATCGAAGAAGTCATCCAGGGTACCTAGTCCCCAAAGCTTATCTTACAAGTCTAACTCAGGCAATAACTCTGTTGTTTTATTCCCTGAGTTTTTCATTTTATGCATCCTGACCAGGTTAATTCTATACCCAAAATCTAATCAGCGCTCAGCATACTTAGGATAACCAGCAGTAAATTGATTAACTTCCTCCTGATGGATATTAGGGTAAAATTTCTGGGTGCAGCAGGGTCTGTAACTGGTTCCAAGTTCTTGCTGGAGATAGGCAACTATAAACTGCTCATCGATTGTGGTCTTTTTCAGGGGCTTAAAGAACTCCGGCTAAGAAACTGGAATGAACTACCTGTAAACCCCGAAACCATTGACACCGTAGTGCTCACCCATGCACACATAGATCACTCCGGATATCTGCCCATGCTCTTCAAAAATGGTTATCCGGGAAAAGTTCATTCGACAGAACCTACGGGAGAGCTCCTGAAAATTCTGCTCACAGATAGTGCTAAATTACAAGAAGAAGAAGCTGCCTTTGCAAACAAGAAGGGCTATTCTAAACACGATCCGGCCAGGCCATTGTATACAGTAAGGGATGCTGAATCTGTTTTTCCAAATATCACTACTCATCTAATAGACAAGGAATTTTCACTTAATGACTATATCTCAATACGATTCTTTCACGCAGGACATATCCTGGGGGCCGCGTCCGTTGAAGTCACTGTGAAAACCTCACAGGGCAATAAAATACTTGTCTTTTCCGGAGATCTTGGAATGGATGATAATCCTCTTCACTTATCACCTCAAAAACCCAGGAAAGCAGACATATTATTTTTAGAATCAACTTATGGTAACCGCCTTCATCGTGATCAAAACATTGAAGATGAATTTATTCAGTTACTGAATGAATGTGATGCACGTGGTGGTTGCCTGGTCATCCCAGCCTTTTCACTCGGCCGGACACAACTCATTCTTTACTATCTATGGAAAATCTTCCAGAACATGAAATCCAGACCTATCTATGTCGATAGTCCCATGGCCATTAGTGTAACATCTCTATATAAGCAATTTGAGACCTACCACCGACTCCAAAGTAAAGACGATTTTGGTCATCACATCTTCGATGCATCTTTTGTACACTATGTGACCAAACAGGATCAATCCAGGATGCTCAATAACCTGAAAAACAATGCCATCATCCTTTCTGCAAGTGGGATGGCAACAGGTGGAAGGATTTTACATCATTTGTATCACAGATTGCCCAACGAACGTGACACCATTCTCTTCACAGGATTTCAGGCAGAGGGGAGCCGTGGTCGGATGCTGGTTGAAGGTGAAACGAGTGTCAGGATCTTTGGGGAAGAAGTTTCAGTCAATGCCAGGGTAACAACGCTGGATGGATTGTCAGCCCATGCCGATCAGGAACAGTTGTTGGATTGGGTAGAGGATATTGAAAGTTCCCCAAAACGTACCTTTCTCATCCATGGCGAAAAGGAAGGTATGACCGCACTCAAACAAAAGCTGGAAGCAAGGAATTGGAATGTTTCAATCCCGGAATACCTGGAAAGCTTTACCTTATTTGATCATGTGTGAAAACATGATCACAGTTCACTGATAATCAAATCATTACAAAATCATTAAACATTTTTTCACTATTATGTAGCTATTTAACTACATATCTATATATTTGTAGTCAAATGACTTCATTTTATCTAAACATTTGAAGTAATGAAACTAAGAAGAGATCCTTTTCAGGCGATTGCCGACCCCACAAGAAGAGCCATCCTGGTATTGCTTGCTTCACAAACCATGACGGCAGGGGCCATAGCCAGTGAATTTGAAGTGGCCAGACCCACCATCTCAAAGCATATTCAGATTCTTAATGAATGCGACCTGATAGATTCAAATCAACGGGGTCGGGAAATCTATTATGAAATAAAGGTGGACAAAATGAAAGAAATTGATAAATGGTTGGAACAGTTTCGAAAGATCTGGGAGAACCGATTCAACAAACTAGATAATTTATTAGCTAAAATTCAAAACAAAGAAAAATGAACACACTACAATTCGACTTTCTGGTGGACAAAGAAAAGAACACCATCACAGTTAAAAGGGAATTTGCTGCCCGCCGAGCATTGATTTGGGATTGCTATACCAAGAGTGAAATGCTTGACCAATGGTTTGCCCCGGAACCTTTTACCACAAAGACAAAATCAATGGACTTCAGTGAAGGTGGCCACTGGCACTATGCCATGGTAGATCCTGAAGGGAAAGAATATTGGGGATGGACAGAATACACCAAAATCAAGGCGATCGATTACTATAAAACGCTGGATGCCTTTAGTGACAGTGATGGCACTTTAAACAAAGATTTACCCCAGGCAGCGTGGCATGTAGAATTTTCAGATAAAGGAGAAAACACCCTGGTTGTCACTACTGTGCAATATGACTCTCTGGAAGCTCTGGACCAGGTGATCAATATGGGAATGAAAGATGGACTTACCTCCACACTTGAAAGACTGGATAAGCTTTTGTTGAAATTAAAAAAATAATCAAATGAGAAATTATAGAATCATTTTTTGGATCGCCACAGGATTCCTTTTCCTTTTCGAGGGAGTAATGCCATTGAGTACCCTGGTTTTTGCCCCGGATGTGGCTACCGCAGGAGCATCGTATTTGCAGTATCCTGTGTATTTTACTTACACACTGATTGCATTTAAAGTGCTGGGCTCCATGGCTTTGGTTACTCCCAAGCTACCACGGCAAATCAAGGAGTGGACGTATGCAGGATTTTCCTTCAACTTTATCTGTGCGGGCATAAGCCATTTTGTCATTGATGGACTAGTGTTTGTGAGCTTTTTCCCATTCATCATATTGAGCATTCTTGTTGTCTCCTACGTCAGCTATTTCAAGCTTCACCCTGGCATACATGCCAATTCTGATGATAACAGGAGTATAAAAACAAAGCTTAGTTATAGCTAATTTTTTTGCTCAAATATGTAGCTACTTGACTTCATTTTTGATATGAGTCAGGTAGCTACTAAATTCCTTTTTCGTTTTCAGCACCATCTCTGCCAAGCATAATGGCGATGGTCATTACGAGTAGTACAAAGATGTAAACTGTGTCGGCCGATTCCATAATCTTAAATTTTAAGATTTGGACGGCTGATCTCATTTTAAGTCACCAATAAAGGAATGATATTTTTTTCCAGTCACTATCTTAGAGTGGTTTTTCCTCCATCACCTCACCTACCTGATCAACGATCAGGCGGAACCGGGACAAAGCTGAGGATCGAACAATGACCTCATACACTATGTGATCACGCTTGTTGATTAACACAACGTTCATGATCTCTCTTTCCTCTTCCAGCTTTGCACGAATGAGTGTGGGCAGCAGCTCTTTGCTCAGGTTCATCTTATATTTAATCAGCTCACCCAAAGCATCAAATTCTGCAAGATATTCTATCCCCTCTTTGTGAAACAACACTTCAAATATTTCCCCCTTCAGTTGCCACTCTGGATTGATGGCCCCGTGAAAGTGACTCTCAAGCCCTTCAATACAATGTTTTGGAACGTCGATGCTTGATCCACTGAGTATTTTCTTAATAAATTCTTCTTCAACCATGATCTAAAAATGTTAGGTATCCTGCAAATACTTTTCAGAATAAAGATAAAAAACACGCGATCTGGCTCGCTTTAGCCTCATCTTAGCAGCATTTTCACTGATCCGCAGTGCGACGCTGATGTCACGGATAGAAAGATCATCCATGTATTTCATCATCAATATGGCTTTTTCTTCAGGATGTATGAGCTCTAAAATAGAAAGCAAATTCTCGTAGTTGATTTCTGATAAATGAGAATCGCCCTCATCAATGATTTCAGGAATCTCATTTTGATTGTTCCAGTCCGGATAATGCAACCTTTTCTTTTCTCGCAGATAATCAATGCAATGATTGTAAGTGATTGCATAGAGCCATGATGAGAACCTTGCCTGATGCTTGAATGACGAAAGCTTCTCATAGGTCTTGGAGAATATATCCTCTGTCAACTCCTCCGCTAACCTACGGTTTCTTACAAAACTGTAGCATTTATCCAATACCTTTCTATGATATCTCTTATAGAGAAGATCGTAAAGACTTTTCTTGTTCCCTTTTGCCAGCTCCCTGATGATCTCCTCATCGGCTGGCAAACTTGAAATGTTGCTCAACTCATTTGCTATGTATGCACCCAATTAACGTAAGATCTGACCCCATGATCATGAATTATATAAAAATATTTTCTGACTAGATGTTACTTCTCAATGATCGCCCGTCACAATGCTGGATTCTACAAAAATTGAATCCATATCATATTGAATAGAATGACAATTAAATACTTTGTTGGCCTTGCAGTACCGGGTATTGCGGCCATTTTACTAAGCAGCTGTGGATCTGTCCCTCAAAAAGAAATCGATGCAGCTCAGGCGGCATTAGACAGTGCCAAATCCATAGGTGCTGAAATATATGCACAAGAAAATTTTGTGGTTTTACAAGATTCTATGGAGGCAATTCTGATCAAAATTCAGGAGGAGAAATCAGATTTCTTTGCTAACTACGACTCAATTACTTTACAGCTCAACTACATCAGCGAACAGGCAGCAGTTGTTGTGACTCAGGCAGAATCTAAAAAGTCAGAACTGACTTCTCAAATCCAGTCAACCATAGCCGAGGTGAAGAACCTGATCAATACCAATAAGCAAATCATCCTTGAGGCTCCTAAGGGAAATGGATCAGACATTTTACAATCCATGCAGCAAGAGCTAAACACGGTTGAAACTGCTTTAGCTGAAACAGATAGTCTGGTAACAACTGGACAGTTGATTCCTGGTCTTGACAAAGCAATTATTGCTAAGGAAAAGGCCACATCAATCAATTCTGAGCTTCAAACTGTAATTGATAAATCTAAAACTAAAACAAGAAGAAGCTAAAATTTTAAAGAGCTGCCACCGGACAACGAAAGTTTACCGGTGGCAACTCATTTCAAACCACATTGTCAGGTCAACAGGCCCTCAATTACGATCCGAACAAAATGATTATCGACTTAAGCACCATCATTATTACAGCTATTTTTATCGTGGCCATTTTTGGACCCATAGCTTATCTCATTTGGAAAGGTCAAAACAGAACACATGAATCAATACGCAATTTGAAAGTGGTAGCGAAAGAACATCAGCTTGATTGCAGCACTGTTGAATCATGGAGTGATAAGGCCATCGGACTGGACGTTCAAAATAAGAAGCTGGTATTTGTGGATATTCAACCATCACCCTTCTTCACGAAACTTGTGGACCTGAAAAAGGCCTCTACCTGTAAAGTCATTGATTCCGGAGAGGTAATTCAGCTTGCTATTGGTGAGGGTTTAAAGGTTGACCTCCTCACTTTCTTCAATACACAATCAGATGATCCTCTTGATAGAGGATTTCATCTTATACTGGCTAAAAAGTGGGCTCAGCTAATTGATAAAAATATTACCAAACATGAAAAGTCCCCAAGAAGGGCAGCTTAGTGAAATTTAAGTTAATCACAGAAAACATGAATACAATATTGCTATTTGGAATGCCTAGTGGAGGTGAACTTCTGGTTATTGGCATCTTTATCATCATATTCTTTGGTGCAAAAAAAATCCCTGAAATCGCACGTGGATTGGGAAAGGGTATCAGAGAATTTAAGGATGCAGCTAAGGAAGTGAAAAAGGAGATTGATGCCGGAGTAAAAACGACTGACAAGCCGGATGCCGTTTCCTGATTCTTTCAGTACTACGATGCAAAACTAGGATGACTGATACACCCGTTCTGGCTCATCACTTTGAGACTCCACCTTTTTTACCATATCATCTAAAACCATATAGAGACACGGTACAATCACCAGAATAATACTTGTTGCAAAGATGATCCCAAAACCCAGAGAGATGGCCATGGGAATCAACTGAAAAGCCTGACGAGAAGACTCCAAAATAATGGGTGTAAGTCCACCAAAGGTAGTTAGCGTGGTTAATAAAATAGGCCTGAAACGCCTGATTCCTGCTTCATAGATGGCTTCATAGGCTGAACGGCTTTCTCTGTGTTTGTTTGCATAATCTACCATAATCAGTGAATCATTTACTACGACCCCCGATAGTGCGATCACTCCCATCAGACTCACAAGAGATAGATCGTAACCGAGCAGGATATGACCAATCACGGCACCTACAATGCCAAATGGGATAGCCAACATTATAATTAATGGTTGGATATAGCTGTTGAGGGCAATGGCCAACAAAGCAAAAATCATCAGCATGGCAATGACAAACCCCTGCCAAAGCGCTTCTGTTGATTCACGTAATTCTGCCTGACTCCCTTCGAAAGTCCAGGTAATACCTGGAAAATCTGCCCTCAATTGAGGGAGCATTTCTGATTGTATGGCTCGTAAAACTCGCGTTTCTGCGCTGGGTGGTTCCACATCCATACTCACATTGACTACCCTTCGCCCATCCCGGCGGTTAATACTTGTGAATGTTTCACCTTGCTTGATTTTCACCACGTTCAGCAATGGAACTGTGACTCCTCCGGGGGCCTGAATGATAAAATCCTCTAAATTTTTAAGGTCTTTTCTTTCTTCTTCCGGGAGTTTTACCCGAATCTCTGTTTCATTAATTCCTCTGAGCTGCCTGATGGCCAGGGCACCATAAAAGGCATCTCTCACTTGTTGACCTACATCATTGGGTGTGAGCCCTAAACTCCTTCCTTCCGGCAACAACTCAAACCCCAGCTGCATTTTCCCTTTGTTGTAGTTATCATTGACATCCCTGGTTTCTTCGAAGGAGTCTACCCGCTCAAAGAAGGCCTGACTGGCCTTTTCCAATACCGCAATATCCGTATGACTCAGATCTATGCTGATATCCTGCCTCGCACCACCCGGGCCTCGCTCCGCTTCAAAAGTGATCTGATCGACACCTTCTATGTCACCTATCTCATCTCTCCACAAAGAAATCACCTCCTGCGCACTCATATCGTGCTGATCGGGTGGAAGCATCACAATCTCCACATCCACAAAGTTTTTGCCACGAACCTGTGTTTTGATCCCCTCAGCAACTCTGTAAAGATCATGCTTGTCAAACATTCGCTGGGTAGCCCTGGTGATCTCATCAGCAGTCTTCTCAGCCTGTTCATTGGTCGTGCCTACAGGCAACCTTACAGCACATTCTATTTCATTGGCAGCTTCTTCCGGCATCATAACCATACCCATATGATCGCTGTAGCCATAAACACCAATGATAATCAACAAGGCAATGGCGCAGCTCATCGTTACATACCTGTTGCGGAGGCACAGATCTAAAAATGGTCTGTAATATTTTTCTACAAATAGATCAAAAGTTCGGGCAATGGTGGCCTGTCCCTCTTCCAGACGGACAACAATCCTGAATGGGTTTTTCTTCTTCGGTTTGTGAGCAACGTGAGAAGGTAAAATAAATAAAGCTTCAAAAAGCGAAACCGAGAGCACCACTATAACGACTACAGGTAATGGCCACCAGTATTTTCCCACACTACCGGGAATAAACAGCAGGGGCAGGAAGGCAATGATGGTGGTAAGAATACTAAAGATTACGGGTTTTGAAACGTCTTTGGTCCCAAGAATAGCAGCATCCATAAAACCATATCCCTGCTTACGATATTCATAGATATTTTCTCCAACAACAATGGCATCATCTACCACAATACCCAGTACGATGAGGAACCCAAACATGGAGATCATATTAATACTGATATCAAAGATGGGAAGGAAAATTATAGCTCCTATAAAAGAAATTGACATTCCCATCATGACCCAAAATGCAAGTCGGTATTCCAGGAATAAACCAAGGATGATCAATACGATAAATACCGCCAAAAGCCCGTTTTCAGTCAACAAACTTAACCGTTCACGATAATCTTCAGCCCGGTTGCTGTCTATGCGCATACTAACCCCAGGAGGCAATGCACTCTCAAATTCAGCCATGATTTCCTTTACAATCACTTCAATATCTGTAGGTGATTGCTTACCAATTCTGAAGACTTCCAGCTCGACAGAGTTTTGCTGATTAAATAACCCATGAGAGCCGGTCTCATCAAAACCATCCCTGATAGTGGCAATATCTTTCAATTTTACCGTTGCTCCGGACTCTGCCGAAACGATATCAATATTTCCAAACTCCTCAGCCCATATCTTACGTTCCTCCATACGCAGCAATATTTCGCCAGCCTGAGTTTCGACTGCCCCGGCGGGCACATCAAGGCTGGATTGTCTGATGAGTGCTGCCACCTGACCAAGTGTTATGTTATATTCAATCAGGGTATGCCGGGGTATTTCTACATGCGTAATAAAATCAGGCACATTGCCAATTTCTACCTGGGTAATCTCATCATTACTTAGAAGTCGGTTCTTAAACCGCTCAGCCAGCAACCGCAAGGTCCAAACATCTACATTACCGTAAAGCCCCAGTTCCATTACATCCCTCTGTCTGTCCTGTAACCTTACCTGAGGCTGCTCTATATCATCCGGAAAAGTTTGAATTCTGCTGACAGCTTGCTCAATGTCTTGAAAAGCTTTCATGCGATTGGTCCCTGACACAAGTTCCACCATGACTTCTGCAGAACCTTCCCTGGCCTCTGACACAATTTCTTTGATGCCCTGAACGCTCCTGATGGCCTCTTCTATGGGCAACAAAATACCCTGCTCTACCTCTTCGGGGGCTGCCCCCGGATACTCAACGGTCACTTCTACGATGTCAAGCAAAAAATCAGGGAAAACTTCTTTCTGAATGTTGTACATCATCCATACACCACCTCCGACCAAAATAAACATCAGCAGGTTTGTAATGATAGATTTCCTGGCCATGAAGGCGATCATCCCTCTTTGGCTATCCTGAATTTTGTCTTCGTCAGCCATCTAATATCAATTTAATGTTTCCTGATTTCCTGATCTACCACCTTTTTCAGTTCTTAACAAGGAACCTTCCACAACTGTGGCGAGGTTGGTAGTCACCACATGGTCTCCATCAGAAAGTCCGCTCATGATATATGCGTAATTGGCATCTTCAAAAATGATATCTACATTTCGAATGTTCAGTTTTCCGTCCTGCATCACCCATACAGTGCCTTCTTTTCTAAGGTAATCCCTGCTCAGACGCACCACATTTCTGATTTCCTCAGCCTCGATTTGTGTCTCCACAAATGTCCCTATCATCAGTCTGGGTAGGGTATCAGCATTATTTTTCCTCACCAGTGGGTCCTCTACGGAAACCAACATTCTGGCTAACCTCGTTTGATTGTCCAATGCCCCAATTAATCTAAAAAGCCTCCCCTCTCTATATTGCCCGTAGGGCCAAATATTTGGGTTCAGAACCTTGACAGGGGACCCAGCTTTTGCACCTTCATCACTGAATGACAACCGGTTGACTTTTGAAACAGGTACATTCGCTACTATCCAGTACTCGTCCATTCCTACCAGGCGGCCCAGATCATCTCCGGGTGACACCTGAGACCCAGCATTCACATTCCTGTTGATAATATGCGCATCAAATGGAGCCCTGATAGTCGTCCGTTCAAGGCTCAGCCGTGCCTGCTCCAGCGCAGCTTCGGCTGCCGCAACATTGGCTCGGGCTGATTCCAGCTGTGGTTTTCTCAGAACAAGATTTTGATTTTCCTGGGACAACTCATCACCTATCAGCTCATAATCTTTTTGGGCAACATCCTGCCGTCCCATTTCAACCGCCAGGTCTGCCCTGGCCAGCTGTAAATCACTTTCACGGAGTCGCAAAGTGTTTTGATAATCAGCAGGATCAATTTGAAGCAACACTTCGCCCTTTTTCACAAATGACCCGGGAATAAAAGCTTCTGAAATGGCAATCACCTCACCCCCTACCCGTGGACTTAAGATAATATCCATGGCAGGTTGGACGTTTCCCGTAGCTTCTACCAGAGGCTTATGATCCCCCCTTGACACTTCTATGACCTCTACCAGCATAGCTGTCTTTTTTGTGGCGCCTTCTCTTTGGGCGGTAGGCTCTGTCAGAAAAACAACTGATGAGATCCCTACGCTTGTGAGAAGGATAAGAATGCTTAGTATGAGTGTCCTTTTTTTTGTCATATGCTTTCATCAACCCTCTTGCTGAAGGTCTTCCATTTTTATGTCAAAATCTCCTGCAAGAGCCCTGTACAACCCTATCCGGGTTTCAAACAGATTTAATCTTGCTGTGACCAAATTTCTTCTCAATTGTTGCTGTTGATCAAGTGCTACCAACACATCCAGGTACGGAGTAAATCCATTGAGATATTCTATTCGCAGCTGCCCGTAGGTCCGCTCGGTAAGTTCTACCTGCCCCTCAATGATCTCTATTCTGTCCAGTTGCTTTTGTTCCTGTATGAGTGCATTTTCTACCTCCTGAAAGGCCGTTAATACTGTCTGCCCATAATCGTAGAGTCTTTGCTTTCTCACCGCATCTGCCTGGTCAACCTGAGCTTTCAATTGTCCTCCTGTGAAAAGGGGTGCCAGCAAACTTCCCCCTATAGAGACTGCCTGGGACTGAAACAAATCAGAATACGTGTTGGACCTGATGGCACCTGTAAGCGAAAAAGCCAATCTTGGGTATCTATTGCTGATAGAGGCTGCCAGGTCCCGATCAGCTGCCTGCAGCTCATAATATGCACTTTGTACATCAGGTCTTCTGTTGACCAGCTGAAGTGGTATGCCAGTGTCAGGCAAACCGGGTAACTCAGGAAGGGTTGGTTCTACCTGAAAATGCTTACCGGGAGGATAGCCAGCCAATACGGCCAGTTGATTTTCCAATACACCAAGTTGCAACTCAAGGTTTAATTTTTGGGACTTTGTCGCTTCAATCAATTGCCTCTGACGAAGAATATCAACCCCTCGCACCTGGCCACTTGCGAATCGGGCACGTATCAGCGCAAGCACCTGCTCATTGGTAACGATTTGTTGATCAACGAGCTGAAGCTGAAATTTTGTAGCTTTTACTCTAAACCATGCCAGGGCTATTTCGGCAGATAGTGATATCGCTGCAGTCTTAAAGTCATAATAAGTAGCTTTCATTCGAAATTGCTCGGCATGAGCAGCATATCGTATTCTACCCCACAGATCCACCTCATAATTTGATCGCAGGGAGATCTGGGTGTTTTCACCACCGACAAAATCCGGCTGAGGCCTGCTAATACCCGTTTGAACTTCAAAACTGGCATCGGGAAACAAAGACGATGAAGCGATTTTCACCTGGGACTCTGCTTCCTTAATCTGATGCCAGATAGATTGCAGTGTAAGGTTGACAGAAAGTGCGGAGTCTATCACCCGATTGAGCTCCTGATCCTGAAATGAAACCCACCAGGTGTCAGCTAACTCCTCACTTCCTGATAATGAAAATTCCGGCAGCGTATCGTAGGTTAGTTTTACATCAGCAATTTTAGGAGAGCAGTTACTTAGACAAATTAAAACCAGACTAATAACCACAATTCCAAAAAACTGAATTTGAGATACAGTGTTTTGGGGACTTCTGTTGTTCATATCAGATCATACTTCAGAAAAGTATATCTCTCTAACAGTCTTTTATCATAATAGTTAGAAAGACCGAAGTGATTTCACAATTAACCAATGAATTCTGATGGAAATTTAAAGCAGGAATTAGCTGAGTCCTTTTTGATGTGTATGTAGGCTATTTGATCAATAATTAGGTTTGCCCCAATAATAATGTATACCTTTGCCGCATTCCATTGTAGGATTAACTTCTCTTTATTCAGTCACACACTGATTTGGTAATAGGTACTTAATGCTTCAGTAGAACTTTAATAAGTACCGAAAAAAAATTCACGGATCCTGTATTACAGCGTGTCTGTATAAACCTTGCAATCCGGCAACCCTATACTCAAAGGGTAAAATGATCCTTAATCTATTACATGAAAGATGTAAAATTTTCAACAAACTCCGGAAGTAGTTTTACCGATGAATTAAGACAAAAGGTAAATCAATATTTTGCTGACAAGAAAATATGTAAAAGTGGTGGCAAGTCCATTGTCATCAAATCGATTGTCATGCTCACCTTGTTCTTAACTCCAATTGTCATTCTAAACCTTGGGTTTGTTTCACAAATTCCCTTGGTGTTCACTCTCTATTTGATTAGTGGAATAGGCATGGCTGGAATAGGTATGGGTGTAATGCATGATGCCCTACATGGGTCCTATTCAAAAAGCAAAAGTATTAATCGGCTGATGGGTTACTCTATCAACCTCATAGGTGCCAATGCAACTATCTGGAAGATTCAACATAATGTCTTACATCATACCTATACAAATGTCCATGAGTTGGATGATGACCTGAACACCCCGACAATTCTTCGGTTTTCGCCAGACAGAAAGCTTTACTGGTTTCATAAATTTCAACACATATATGTCTGGTTCTTTTATGGGCTACTAACTCTGGTATGGGTAACAACAAGAGATTTTACCAGAATTAAACAATACAAAAAAATGGGTTTCTTCAAAGAAGAGCTTACTTACAAGACAGAGATTGCAAAAGCCGCGATCTGGAAGACTACATACTTTTGTTACGCACTGATTCTCCCAATAGTAGTAAGCCCGATTTCATGGTGGGTCTTTTTACTGGCATTTTTTTGTATGCATTTTTTGACTGGCACCATGCTAAGCATCGTTTTTCAGACAGCTCATGTAATGCCAAGTACTAAGTTTCCTAAACCTAACAATAAAGGACTAATTGATAACAATTGGTTGTTTCACCAGCTAGACACTACCAGCAATTATGCACCTAAAAGCCGCATTTTTTCATGGTTTATTGGGGGATTAAATTTTCAGGTGGAGCATCATCTACTACCACACATCTCACATATACACTACAAGGGTTTAAGTAAAATCGTAAAGAAGCTGACCTATAAATACGATCTTCCTTATAATTCAAAAAGAAATTTTTTATCCGCTATCTCAGCCCACATGAAAATGCTGAGATACCTGGGCACAACGACAGCAACAAATCAATAACAACATTGAGTTGACTGACGTGATCAAGACTAAGAATAAATATGAATAAAACTATATCAAGAAGACCCCGATTTAAAGGGTCCTCAAATCAAAAGAGAAAAGCCAGGAAGGCTTCTTCTTTTAATCCTGATCATTTGATCAAAAATACTACTCGAGAAACTACGCAAGTAAGTAAACCTGGTTGGAAATATGAAGACCTTAACATCAATGCAGGTCTCAAAGCCAACCTTATTTTGAAGGGTTACCAATTTCCTACTCCTATTCAGGAAAAATCAATAAACCATCTTCTGGAAGGGAGAGATCTTATTGGTATTGCTGGTACCGGCACAGGCAAGACCGCGGCCTTTTTGATTCCTATCCTACATAAAATGACCAATGATCCTGATGGCCAGGCGCTGGTGGTCTTACCGACGAGGGAACTGGCACTGCAGGTTGAGCAGGAATTCATTAGTCTGTCAAAAGGACTGAACCTCAAAGGTTCTTGTTTTATCGGGGGACAAAGTATTAACAGAGATATTAGTAACCTCAAATCGAAAAACAACCTTTTGATAGGAACCCCTGGAAGATTAATTGATCTTATGAACCAGGATATTCTCAGGATCAATACTGTATCCACCCTGGTATTGGATGAATTTGACAGAATGCTGGAAATGGGCTTTATCAGGGATATCCAAAAGATTATCTCTAGAATGACCAGTAGGAAACAAACTATGTTTTTTTCTGCCACAGTGGATAAAACTCAACAGCATTTAATTGATCAAATATTGATTAATCCTCTGGAGGTAAAAATAAACTCGGGCTCATCCCCTTCGGACAGAGTAGATCAGGAAATAATCCATGTGCCAAACAACACCACAAAGTTTGAGGTGTTGACAAGACTGATCTCCGGTGAGGATTTTTGTAAAGTGATCGTCTTTGCAGAAACAAAACGGCAGGTAGATAAATTAGGAAAAAAGCTCAATCAATTGGGGATAAAATCCGGGCTTATTCATGGAAATAAATCACAAAATCAGAGAAAAAATTCACTGAATCAATTTAATCTTGGTAATATTCAGGTTTTGGTAGCCACTGACGTGGCATCAAGGGGATTGGACCTTCCGGACGTAAGCCACGTGATCAATTATGAACTTCCTAGGACTATGGACAGTTATATTCACAGGATTGGTAGAACTGGACGTGCTGGAAAAAATGGGAAAGCATTTACATTGATTGATTCCACTAACTAAGTATTTTTAACAACTATAATAATAATGAAAGAAGGAACTGTAAAGTTTTTTAATGAAACTAAAGGATTTGGTTTCATTACACCTAGTGATGGGTCAAAGGATGTATTTGTACATAAAAACAACCTTATCGATAGCATTAGGGAAAATGACAAAGTCAAATTTGAAACCGAAACCAGTCCAAAAGGACTCAACGCGGTGGATGTAGAAAGAATTTAAAGTAAAAAAACCGGCATGGTCAGTGGCCAGGTCCTGACTATGCCTCATTATTTTCTAATTAAACACAATATATGGGAAGATCAAGAAGTACATTTAGCAAACGAGAAAACGAAAAGAAAAAACAAAAACGCAAGGAGGATAAATTCCAAAAGCGAGAGGAAAAGAAATCAAACACGGAGTCCAAGTCACTTGATGACATGATTGCTTATGTGGATGAATTTGGGAATATCAGTGATACTCCACCAGATCCTGAGAAAAAGAAGAAAGAGATCAAGGCAACAAACATTGAGGTAAGTATTCCTAAACAGGAAAAAGACGACGAAGATCCCACTCGGCAGGGAACGGTCACCTACTACGACACCAACAAAAATTTTGGATTCATTGCCCAGGATGAAACACATGACAGATTCTTTTTCCATGACAGTAATGTTATAGAACCTGTTCAGGAAGGAGATAAGGTTATATTCATCCCTAAAAAGGGAATGAAGGGTATGGATGCAGTGGAAGTCAAACTTGCCCCATAACTAGTCTTTTATTTTTTCGCTGATCATTTCAGCAATGATTCTTTGCCCGGCTGCAGACAGATGAACCCCATCTTTAGTGAGATATGGGAATACATCCACCAGAGGAGAATAAATATCTATAAACAATAGCTCATTCTTTTTAGCCACTGTCTTCAGTTGGGCATTCAGGATCTTTATCCGTTTCCCGGCGCCCTTATATTTTTCGCTTAATAAATTATCCGGACCATAGGGCGGTGGTGCTACCACTACAATATCAGGACGGACGTTATTGCCATAATAGTCACTGATTTTATTGATCAATTCCTGATAATTCCCTGGCACCTCACCCATTCTATCTTTGAATACTGCTTTACAGTCATTGGTACCAAGTAAAAGCACGATTTGGTCAAGTTTAATTTTTGCAGGATCATGTTTCAATAGATAGTTCTCAATGTTCATCACCGTATTTAATGATGGATTGCCATTATTTACAAATCCAACCGTGTTTCCGGAGATAGACTCATTGATGATATGATCCTGTACTCTGATATCTTTCAACTGATCTACCCAACCTCCCTTCATCTGACCATTTGAATCTCCAATCGCGAGGATGGTTTTCCCGGGCAAATGATTCAGTGCCACCTCCGAAAGCATCTCATGCCCACCCTCAAACACATTGATATAAACCTGATCGTTATAGCAATTCTGATAGTGGATCTTCCTATCAGAAAGCTTTCCATAATCTTTTCCCGGAAGGCTTCTGCTTACGGTTAACCGATCAATTGTCTGATCAGATATTAATTCCTCCGCAGCAGATGGGTTCATATCCCCAATCACCTTGTTATAAAACAAGATGGAATGTGTTATGGGAACAGATCCGGTATATCCATCATGAACACCCACATGAATGAAAAGCTTGCTTTCTTTTCTTTTATTGACAGGAGTATCCATATACAAAGGTGATCGCATCTTAGCGGACTCCAGATCAATACCCGTTGAATCATTTGTTGTTGCCAGAGAAATATGCCGGGCATAATTTAGTCTACGCGCTTGAGTTTCATGATACCACGCATTGATATCGGATATCCCACACCAAGCAGAATAAGTTCTGATATTGTGCTTTGACTTCATGTACATCAGCATCGTCGCATATCCCCCTCCACTCACGCCAATTATGTGAATGTTGCCGGTATCTACCTTGCCTGATTTGATGGCAAAGTCAATGGCATCATCAATATCAGACACAACAAATGGACTACCACAAGCATCCTTCGTCCAGTTTGGCCCTCGAAAGTCCGGATGGATATAATTCCAATCATTTTCAATTATCTGACTGATGAGCGGATCCTTCTGTGAGTAATCACCACTCCAGGTATGCAGGCTAATGATCAAAGGTTGACCCTCCTGAGCTGAACTATAAAAAAATGCTTTCTGCATCTTTCCATCCATGCTCGATGGAATCTCTACCTCTTCAAATTCCTCAGGCCAATCCCTATCACGGGTATTGTCCCACGTTGTTCCTGGTTGAGCTGTAAGATGACTGGAAAGTAAAAAAAGAAAAATGAAAGGATAGATCCAGGTTAGTAGCTTTTGTAACATAGCACTGACAACAGAATACATTTCTGAAAAACTATTTAATTGAAATAAATACACGTGTAATATGGCGGAAATTTTTGAAGCAAAAGGAGAAATCTCACAGTCTAAAACTGTTTCATCATTTAAAATATTGGATTTGTAAATCCATATAACGAATCATGATTTATTCTCTTTCACTCAAGTAGATAGGTAATCTACCTATGAATTACCTATAACTATTTACGTGTTTGACCCGATTGAATATTGGTTTGATCCTATCTAGTTTTACAGCTAAACAAACAGATTCCGATGGATCGTTCAGTCAAGTTTTACTTATTCAAATATTTCTCTTTGAGTGTATTGATTTTTCTGATGACTCTGTTGTTGGTCTAGACGAAGGGAGAATCACTCAAGTAATAAACTTGATAAAGACATTAAAGACAACCACAGCGAGCTATAAGCAGATTTAATTGGGATTCCCAGTTAAATTGATGTGTTATTCAGACAACTGAATAACACATCTTTTTTTTATTTAAAGTTTTAAGGTTACACCAAACTTTCCTCCAGAGGAGATTCCACCACCGAACTCCACATTCACCCCAAACTTATCGGAGAAGAAATAACGACCACCAATCTGTCCCTGAAGGCCAAGTGCTGAAGCCTGAGCTCCTATGTAGTCATTTGGAGAAGACCAGATATAATAGCCAAGTGTAAGACCTGCATACAAATCCCATTCAGGATCCAGGTCGATCAGGGAATTGAAGTGGTAGTTACCATTGAAACCAAGTGTGAAAATTGAATGTGAGTATCGATTAGAATTGAATCTTTCAGAATAGTTTCTATAGGATACCACAGGTCCTATGGTGACATCCTGATGCACGCCAAAATCAACTCCCAGGTAAACGGGCACTCCCCAGGTAGAAAAACCAACCCCTGCATTGAATTGCTCATTTCCCTTTCCAAGAGAACCTTGAGCATTGACAGACGCTATTCCGAATAAACTGATGAAGAAAAAGATTGCTATGATCCTTTTTGAGTAATTCATATGTTTAAAATTTATGGATTAATTAAAGTTTCTTTCCAACGCAAAACTAACCTGATTGCAATCTATTCGCAGATCACACATAAGATATTTTTGCTTGTGATTGAACGTGAAATTAAAGGTAATATTTCCTTATATTCTGACAGTCATTTTCTCAGGAAATGGGAAGGAGACTCTTATTTCACAACCTTTTCCAGGTGATGAATCAATGTTCAATTGACCATTAAACAGCGCTATCCTTGATCGAATATTGATAAAGCCAATGCCGGATGTTTTAATACCCGTATCAAACCCAACACCATCATCAATAATTTCAAAGTTAAACTGGTCTGCATTCATTGATAGGCGGATGATTACCAGCTTAGGTCTAGCGTATTTGATAATGTTATTACATTGTTCCTGCAGGATTCTGAAAGTGCTTGTTTTTAGCCTGTCGGACAAAAGATCCTCCCTGAATTCTTTGAAGTCAAATTGCACCTTGAAACCGGCTGTTTTGCTGGCATGATTAAATAGCTCTTTTACTGATTTTTCGAGGGTTTCACCCTGAAGGAATGGAGAAATCAAATCGTGCGAAAGCATCCTGATCTCTTCAATGCTCTTCTTGATGAGGTCATTTACTTTATCGAGATCGCTGTTTGTATCGCCAATCTTTTTCAGGCCTATATTCAAAAACAATCCGGCCCCTGTCAATACCTGAACTACATTATCATGAAGCTCCCGACCAATTAATTTCATGGTTTCTTTTTCAATCTCTTTCTCATTGGTGATGTCGCGATAGAAAACAGTAATTCCGTTTTCAGAAGGATAGATTTTTACTGAGAACCATCTGTTTAGTGTGTCATTATACGTGGTGAATTCCCTTTCCGTCATGGTCTCAAAAGCCTTTTTAGCTATCTCCCAGAGCGATGAGTTAATAATATCAGGATCTACATCCAGTATATTTTTTCCTATGGCTTCCTCCCTGCCTGCAGGGAAGTGTATGGAGGCTGCATCATTGATAAAGAGATAGTTCCAATCTTTATCCAGTGAAATCACCCCGTCATTGATCCTATTGAGTGTTATCTCTTTCTCCCGGGAAGCTGCCAGTGCCTCTCGCTGAGCCTTCTTTCTATCTGAAATATCAATACCCATTCCAATGAGGTACTCCTTATGATCCAGCTTGATCCTCCTGCCATATAAATAATATGGAACCCGCTTGCCATTTCGCATCACAAGTACGGTTTCTATCTCATCCTCACCCCGCTCAAAGACACGCTTTATGGTATTCAATACTTGATTGGATTCTATCAATCCTGAGAAATCCTGCGGTCGTTTTTCTTTTAGCTCCTCCTCCGTAAAACCAGAAATCGTCTCCAGATATTTATTCCATCTTAGAAACCTCCCATCCCTGTCAAACAAGTAAAATATTCCGGGCAAACTATTAATGATGGAATCTGAAAGATCCTTCTCATGTTTAAGTTCGCTGGTCTTTTGATCCACCAGATTATTGAGCCGCTCAGGCTGTGTTGACCATTGATAGAAAAACATGCTGGAAATTGTCGCCAAAATCAAACCCAGAAATGAAAAACCAATGGCCTGCTGATACACCAGGTGAGGATATTTGGGGCTTACATACAACATCCATTCTCCATAAGCTATCTTAACTGATACCACGTTTTTATTCCCTTTATCAATGGGGTCTGATAGGAAAAATTCCTCTTTACCAGTGAGGGGGTTTATTTTTGATAGCTGATAATTAAAATCTCTATCGATAGAGCTGGTGACCCCAATAGCACGCGTAAGAGTAGGAAGTTTAATAACCGTTACAGAGAAACCAAAAAACTCATTGTTGATGTAGATTGGTAACCTTCCAACAACTGCCATCCCTCCTTGTACCAATTCTAAAGGGCCAGCAAAAAACAACCTTCCTCGTTCAATAGCCTTCTGTGCTTCAGCACTCGCAGATGGATAGTTAAGGATATCTAAGCCAAGGGCCCTTTCATTTCCCTCAAGAGGAAAAACATTTGTTATTACACCTTTATCCGTAAGTTCAATGGCATCGATATAATCATAATAGGAAATGAGGTCACTTGCCAACTCATCAAAATTCTTGGGCACACCATATTGCTCAATAATAAACGCCAAAGTATTTGTAGCCGAAAGACTGTTGCTCAATGTCTCTTTAAGTCGCTCACTGACGGTATTTAACTCATCAATAAGCCTTTGAGATTCTTCACCCTTTCTTATTCTATACTGTTGAAAAGCGAGATATTGTGTAAGTAATAAGACCGTAATGAATACACTTATTCCAATGCCAATGGAACGATTCATATTTTACCAGCTAGTTCGTTCTAATTATTAAATATAATCAGGAACACCTTCTGTGGTAGATAAATTAGGATTTAAATTGAAATATAATGGCAATTGGTTTAAAACAAAAAAAGCCGCATAGAGCGGCTTTTTTTAAGTCATTAGCAGTAATAATTAATCCAGGATGGTCTCCAATACGGGAGCTTCGGGAAAGTCGATTGGAGTATTTGTCACCCCATTGATCAGGTTAGAAATGAATTTATCACCAATCACAAAAATGACATCAACAAGGTTGGCTTTGGAATACCCAGCTTCAAACAAAGCTTCAACCACCTCAGGGCTCGGGTGTGTTCTCGAAACAGTGATGTCTTTTACAAACTTCGCCAACGCATCAAGTTTGCTATCAAATGAAGCTGAACCCTCCCTAATCTCCAGGATCTGCTCATCTGTAAAGCCATTCATCTTACTTATCGCAGTATGTGCCGATTGACAATATCTACAGTCATTGACCTGGCTCACGACGAGATTGATAACTTCTCGCTCCCTGGCACTTAATGTAGATTTTCGGTTTTGAAGATTCAGGTAATCTTCCAGGGCGGTATCATTGTACGCTATGGTAGCATATAAATTTGGAACAAAACCAAGCTTGCTTTCAAGGGTATTGAAAATAGCCTGATTTTTTTGGCTTACTTCGTCTTTTGTAGGAACATTGAAATTGATCATGAATTTTAAAATTTAGTAATTTAAAAATGTGTACAGATCAATTAACGCGGTGATCCATTGCGGGTAAGAGGCTATTTTTCCCGTTTAAATGGTCATTTTTCCCTTTTTCACTGAAGTCATGATTTTTGAAAGCCTGGGGAGATTTTCCGACCAGCTTTTTAAACAATTTATGAAAGGACCCCACATCATCATAACCAAGCTGGAAGGCAATTTCTTTGACAGAATAATCGCTATGAATAAGCTTTCTTTTGGCCTCTAACACAATCCTGTCATGAATGATTTGTAAGGGTGTATTGGTGTGGGCCTTGGAGAAGGTATTTGCCAAAGTCTTGGGCGACTTATGTAGCATTTCTGCGTAGTCAGCTACCTTTTTATGGGTCTTAAAATGTCTGTCTACAAGAATATTGAACTGTCGGAGGATTTCCACCTCAGAGTCATTCTTGATTTTAAATAGCTGGCTTTTCGCCAACCTGGTAATTTTAATGATCAATCTCTTCAACAGTATTTGTAGCATTTCCCCCTGAATGTCGTCCCTGTTTTGAAACTCATCGTCAAAAACCTGGGCCAATGTCCTAAATTTTGGATCTTCTATTTCCGGAATAGTGACCAGTGGTATCTCATTGTAGCCATAAAACAAAATTCCATTACATGATACCTCATCATCATGGTCAATGATGCAATAAAACTCCCGATTGAATGTAAAGGAGGTCAGGGGTAGATCTTTTGTGATAACCTCAAGATTTTGCAGGTGAGTGGCTGTCACTACCTGATTTGGCTTCAGTTTGATACTTATTCCATCCAGTGCTAAGTCTATTGTTCCCTGAGACTGGTTCCAAAGGATTGACATCAAGCCAGGATACTTATTGATAAAATGGGAATCTCTGTTGTGATCATTGCTCATCACAAAGTAGGCACCCAATCGGCTGTCGAGAAATGTTTGCATGTTCCAATCAACCCTTGCAAAGCATTCCTGGTTTCCGCAGGATTAGGATTCAGCGCAAAAGGTTAGTTGCAAGACATTTAACAACCTATTTTCTTCATCTTTCAGAGCAAGTAATTCACTCATAAGACCAGGTTTTAGCCCAATTATCATTATCTTAATAGGAAGAAACAGCCATCTTATGAAAGTATGGATCTTCTCTATATTGATAGCTTTTTCTGTTCCAAACTACGCCCAGATATTTGGTTTCGAGTACGCTGAAGCATACTATGGCTATGGATATACGGGAGTCGACCTGGACGAATGGGTTGGTACTTCCCTCTGGAACTGGGATCAGGCTAACTATGGCGGACATGTGCAGATCTTTTTTCTGAAAGCTGGTCCTGTCACCGCTGGGTTGCAACTTGGCTATCAAACCCTTTTTTGGTATGAAACCCGAAGTGACGCAGGGTTTTCTTCTCCAATTTATAGACAATACTGGCCAGGATCTACACAAATCATGATCATCGGACAGACAGGCACAGAAAAAGGATGGTTCTCTGAGTTTGGGGTCGGTGGCTATTCTGGCGAAAGCATCTCGGGATTGGCAGTTGCAGGAGGAGGCGGATACCGCATTGGTTTGAAAGGCGGTTTTGGCATTCCGCTGAAAGTCCGGATAGATGCGCTTTTTGCCGAGCAGCCTATGCTGGTTTCCACTTTTTTTGCAGGTCTGTCATATAGGTTCAACAAACCTGCAAATTAATCATCATCTGACCCATCCGAGATCAGTGTAAAGACCACTGGTTTATGATCGGAATAGTACTGGTAAAATAAATTCAGGTCATTTTCAGGATAGGGAGTAGTTTCCTTCCAAAATGGACGCATCACCTCCATCAAGTCAACTATTTCAAAACTGGTGGCCAACTCCGAACCCGTATGATCTATGTGATACATGACATGATCATAAGGCTTTCCATTGGAAGACAGATTAGTTGGTAGACAATCCTCATTCAAAGATCGGTATCCTGCTGGCAACAAAGAATGTAGCTCGGTTTGGGTATAAATATTCATGTCACCAACAATAATGAAATCTTTCTCTATGCTATTGTTTGTATCAATCCATTGAGTGATAGCTTCCAATTCCTCTTTTCTACGAGCCTTGTCAGCTGATCCGGAACCTGGCTTCAGGTGGACCGAAATCAGAGTAAAATCAGCCCCGTTGTCAATTGTTTGAAAGGAGAAAGCATAGGGCACCCGCTCAAAGGAAGGATGATCACTTCGATCGTCAGCCAGAAAACCTGTAATGAGCTCCTCATCAATACTCAATTTCTTCGGATCATAAAAGACGATAAACCATTCTGTAGATGAAGCATTGCTGTGAATCACTTCATTTGTGCCTGTATCTTCTTCGGATAGCCTGTACTCAAACCCATGAGCGAGCATCGCATCCACAAAGGCTTTTGCTTCCGGGTCAGCCGTGTAGTTGGTTCCATCAGGAAACTGTCCGTCCGTTGGGGGACTCACCAGCTCCTGGACAAGTACAAGGTCATATCCTTTCAGCATGTCAGCAAGTGCTTCGTGGTCCTTTTTCTTGTACAGCCCCACGAATTTGATGTTAAAGGAGCACATTTTGAACTCCATACCCGAAGATTCCGATGCTATCACCTCTTCAGGCTCCGAAAAAACCTCAGGCTCCGATTGTGGATTGCTTGCCTGCTTGACGGGTCCACAAGACAAACCAAAAAATAAGAATATTAGGAAAGTTAGCTGGTTTCTCATCTTAAAATAGGATTGCATTTTAGATAACTGTATTTAAAGATAAGTTAACCCTCCACAACTAATATTATTTATTCAAAAGAATGAATAAAATAACTTTAGGGTTTGACTGAAAAATTAACCTTAGCTTAAATAGAATTACTTAGACTTAACAGCCTCTGCGATTACTGTGCCTGCTTTTGGTTGATCATACTTCACTCCAAGGAATTGGGTCAAAGTTCTGGCTACCTGATTCTGATAATATTGTTTATCGCCAGTCATCACACCTGAAGCTGGTGTATCCGGACCTATTACTCCAATCCAGATCTGGTCAGAAATAGGTACACTTCCTCCATGGCTTCTCCAGGTATCTTTTGGGTTGGTGCCCCGGCCATGATCCGTGGTGATGATGATTGTTGTCTTGTCTTTGTAAGCAGCATCAGACTGTACATATTCCCAAATCTCTTTGATATAGTCGTCAGTCTGTGTGGCTGACCAGAGGTAGTGATCGTATGCTCCTTCATGAGCATAATCGTCTGTCTCACCATAAGCGATGTAGAGTACCTTAGGCTTTTTGTTTTTCAGACACTCGAGGGCATAGTGGTGTGTAAAGACATCCAATCTCACCCCGCCCCATGGACTTCTGATCTCGTCCTGCAGATCATTCAGAATCATTTCTTTCTCTGTGAGGTCATCACGGTCCTCATTTTCAAAACCCGCATTTACAGGTATACCGCTCCTCTCTTCGTTCACAATGAAAGGAAATACATCCCAGGATCCAAAGGCATACACCTTGCCCTTATAAGCCTTTTGATTGTTGAGATACTCCAATACAGTCACATTGGGGTTTGGGATCTTACTGTTGCTGTTGATGCGGTCATCATCGGCAAAACCAGAGAGGATTTCGTTATATCCAGGGTAAGAAAATTTCATGGTGTTGCTACAGTTCACCTTATTACCCAGGTCTCTGTTGCCATACAATTGCCCTTCTTTGGCAAGTGTTTTCCAAAAAAAAGGCATCAGCGTCTCACGACGGATCACCGGATCACTATTCCAGTATTGTTTTGTCAATCCATCAGGGTCTTCTACATACCCTGAATCATCCACCAGCAGGGAATCGGCTCCATAAAACACTTCCTGCCATCGCAATCCATCCAATGAAATGAGAATAACATTCTCGGTTTTGAGCTTCTGAGCAGATACTGAAATGGCAACCGATAACGCGAATAGAAATAGAAGTTTTTTCATGTGTTGTTTAAATATTGAAGCGTTTAAAAATAGCTATAAAAGCCCTGTGAAACGCTAATTTAATGGGATTATCAAATTTCTATTTTTTTACCGGCTTCGTCCTTATATAATCAAACCGGTACACACTCCAGGAACCTTTTCCGTCTACGCCACCCAGGCTGAGTTTACATCCATATCGTTCTGCATATCGTTTTTCATGCTCCAGTGCTTTAGACTTTGCATTGTAGGAGGCTAAAATCTTCCAGTTTTTAAGTCCAATAACCTGAGACTCCCAATAGGATTTCCTTTTTGCCGGATCTGTGGTGATCCCTACTCTACATGGCATGCTGAAATGATTAGGTTTAAAATAGTTAAAATAAGAAAGGTTGTCGAATACACAAAAATTTCCCTGGCCAGGTATCCATTATCCAGGGTTAAAAAGCACTCCCAGGTAATCCTAATTTCTTTAAAAGATGGACTTCAGATAAATCTCAATTTATGACAACAATTTACCCAACATGCATGTTGTGGTTGTAAACGTTAAACTTATTAACTATAAGTTAGTTATAATCACTTTGTATATAACTGTAAAATGATTTATTAATTAAAGAAAATGAAAGTTATGAACACTAAGAAAATTATAGCAAGCACATTAGTTTTATTAATGGTTAGTTTCATATGGATTCATCCAACATATAGTCAGACGACGAAATATTCAGAGTTGGAAAAGATCCAGGATGAAATAGAAAATCTGTACATTAAGACCTACACCATCTTTGAAAAATACCCGAAAATCACTTATAAATATATTAATAACGGTGAACAGGTTGAGGCTGTAAGTATCTATGGTACCACAGACGAAAAAGCCAAGAAAAGACTTGAGGTTTACTTGATGGATATTGCCGATCTTGAAAATAAGATCATGAATCAAAGAAACAGGACCGGAGTCTTTTATGTGACCGAAACTGAGCCTAAGCCTGAGGACGGAATTGACGCTTTTCATAAGGATCTCCGTACATTTATAGAATACCCTGCGTTGAGTGCTCCGGGTAATAATATTGAAGGTACCCTTTATGCCAAGTTTGTGGTGGATAGCCAGGGAGAGATAGGAGATGTGATCTTCACCAGTAATTTTGAAGATAAAGACAATATTGAGGTTGAGGCCCTGAAGAACGAAACCCAAAAAGCTATCCGGGCCACTTCAGGTGATTGGGAACCTGCTAAAGTGGCTGGTGTGCCTGTATCGGAATGGGTTGTACTTCCAGTACAATTTACCTTAAAAGAAGATTATTATTCAATGATGTGGTAGATCACTGATTGATCACGGTTAATAAAAACCAGGGTATTCCACCCTGGTTTTTTTTATTTAACCTAACTTTTTATTTTATCAATTGCCTTTCCAGATCTTCCAGTGAGATCCCTTTGGTCTCCGGCATCAGGTATCGTACAAACGCCAGTTGCAGGATCATAAATCCGGCAAAGATGGCAAAGACTATCCATGGTTCTAATGCATTGATCAAAACGGATCCGAACAATGTTATCAGTGCTGCAAAAACCCAATGCGTACCGCAACCCCAGGATTGGCCGTAAGCTCTTACCCTATTAGGGAAAATCTCTGATATAAACACCCAGATCACAGCACCTTGCCCAATCGCATGGCTGGCAATAAAGGTGAGGATAAATACCAGCTTAAAGTTTGCGCTTTGGTCTGCCAGAAAAGCATAAGAAACCATGGCCAGGCTGATGATGTAGCCCACAGACCCAATATACATGAGCTGCCTTCTTCCTGCCCGGTCAATCAGGTAAAGACCAGCCATGGTGAAAACCAGGTTAACTAGCCCTATAGATATGGAGCTTAGCAATGAATCAGCGGTCGCAAAACCTGCTTTTTCCAGGATTTCCGGTGCGTAATACAGCACAAAATTGATCCCCGACAACTGATTAAAGAATGCAATAAGAAAGGCGAGCAACAGAGGTGTACTGTACTTTTTGGAGAATACATTATCCGCCCCCTTGCTGGTGTCAGCTCTGTCCTCTTTAATTTCTTCCAACATACGCTTAGCTTCTTCTTCGGTGGCAGAGAGCTTCAATATCCTGAATGCTTCGGCCTCATCACCTTTGTGTAGTAACATCCACCGTGGACTCTTGGGTACTCCAAAGATCAATATGGTATAAATGGCCGCCGGTATCGCCTCAACTCCCAGCATCCATCTCCAGTCATTGGCTCCCCCAACACCTTTAAGCAGGTAGTTGGAAATGAAAGCAACCAGGATACCAAACACCAGGAAAAACTGATAGAGCGCCACGAGCTTGCCGCGATCTTTTGGGGTAGCAATCTCGCTGGTATACATGGGAGCGGCAATGGAGGACGCACCTACTCCGAGACCTCCGATAAACCTAAAAATAGAAAACATATAGGGATCAGTAGCTAATGCTGAACCCAGCGCTGAGACTAAATACAACACTCCGATCCAGATCAGGGTAACCTTCCTTCCATATTTATCGCAGGGAATTCCACCAAAGAGTGCGCCAATTACTGTACCCCAAAGGGCCATGGACATGATAAATAGCCCATGAAAGAAATCAGAGGTTTGCCACAATTCTTTGATCGGTAAATTAGCTCCTGAGATTACTACCGTATCAAATCCAAACAGAAATCCGGAAACGGCAACAACGATGGAATAATAGAGGATTTTTTTGTTCATCTTTAGGTTAGTTATTATCAGCGAACACCGTGTACTTTCATATCCAGGGTATACACTGATTTAGAGGCTGTTATAAATAAGGTCGACTGGTCTGGCCCACCAAAGCAAATATTGGCAGTCCAATTTTCATCTACATCAATCTGTTCAATTATTTTTCCTTTTTTGTTGAAAACTGTGACTCCTTTACCTGTGATGTAGATGTTTCCCTCGTTATCGATAGTCATCCCATCCGAGCCCATTTCAGCAAATAATTGCTTGTCAGAAAGTGTTCCACCTTCTTCTATTTTGAATGAGTAGGTTTTCTTGTCCCCTATGTCTGCCACGTACAAAGTATTCCCATCTAAAGTACCAACGATGCCATTAGGTCGCACAAAACCATCCGCTACTACCTTAACCTTGGTGTACCCCGGCTCCAGGTAATAGACCCGCTCTTCCTCAATCTCTTTTTCTTCCCGGTCCCAATACTTTCGCTTATAAAATGGATCCGTAAAAAAGATTCCTCCTTTTTGGTCTACCCACAGATCATTCGGTCCATTAAGTTTTTTACCTTCAAAGTCTGTCAGGAGTACCTTATGATTTTTCAACCTGTCAAATTCCCATAATTCATTCTTTTCATCAGCACAGGCCAGGAGATTGCCCAGATTATCAAAGTACAACCCATTCGACCGGCCTGTGCCTTCAAGGAATAGCGATACTCCTTTCCCCTGCTCCCATACATGAATTTTATCATTGGGTTGATCAGTGAAATAAACTTTTCCCTCCGGATCCACAGCCGGACCCTCAGTGAATGCAAATCCGGTAGCTACCTGCTGAAGGCTTGCTCCATCAGCAATGATCTTGCTTTTCTGGGCATTCAAGATGTGCACAGATAAGCATAAAGCAATAATTATCAATCTATTCATCATGTTGTTATTTTGCTACCCAGCCTCCATCAACGGTGATTAACTCACCAACCATATAGTTGGCCGCATCGCTGGCCAGATATAAAGCCACACCCTGAATTTCCTCAAGCTCTCCCCATCTACCAAGCGCAGTGGCACCAACGATAAAATTCTTTGCTTCCTCAGACTCAGCGATCGGAAGATTCATTTCTGTGAGAAAGGGGCCCGGACATACTCCATTTACATTGATATTGAAAGGAGCCAGTTCCAAACCAAGTGCACGGGTCATTTGGACCACCGCTCCCTTGCTGGATGTGTATGGGGTTCTGTTGGCCAATCCTACCAACCCAAGTGTACTGGCGAGATTAATGATTTTCCCTGACTTTGCCTTTTTCATGTGAGGGACGACGGCTTTGCTGGCCAGCCATGTGCCAGTCACATTTACATCCATCACTTTTTGGAAATCTTCCAGCGAAAGCTCATCAATGGCACCACGGATATTGATTCCGGCACTGTTGATCAGGATATCAATCTTTCCAAATTGATCTATGACTGATTTGGCCATGGCTTCCATATCCTTTTTGGAAGTGACATCACCAGCTATTGAAACAGCTTTCACCCCAAAATTTGAATGGATAAAATCGGCTGACTCCTGGCCTTCTTCTCGGTTTCTGTTCACGAGCACGATGTCAGCGCCAGCAGAAGCCAGGGCCTGACCCATGGCAAGTCCAAGACCTTTGGAGCCTCCGGTGATCACTGCCACCTTTCCTTTCAGATCAAATAGTTTTATTCCAGGTAATTTTTTGTTTGACATATTTCAGTTTTTATGATAATCCCAGGTGCTTTTCAGCATACCTAAGAGATGAGAGGTTATTTAAGTCTTCAAGTTCTAAAGCTCCAGCCATATCCTTATCGGAGGTGGTCGGCAGATCAAATCGTGCTTCCTTCGCCTTCTTCAACATACCAGCGAGCTCTTTCCCTGAATAGGGGTGATCAAATGTAGCCCAATAGTTTTCGGTAAGACATGGCACCTTTAACGGATCACGAGTGATCATCTCCAGGTTGAAGGTGATATCGGGGTTATATTTCTTGCACAGATCAATGGCTCGTTTCAGATCTACCACACCTGCTCCGAGCGGGACCTCTGACAATAGAATTCCCTCCTCATACATGCCGTAAGCCATATCTTTGATGTGTGTAGAAAAGGCATAAGGGGCCAATGTCTCTATTACATACATAGGATCTTCGAGAAATGATATATTGTTTCCGGTATCGAGGGTCACTCCTATCCACTCGCTGTCAAAACCTTTAATAATCTCTACCAGCTCATCGGCCCTCCAGTCCTTGTGATTCTCGATGGCCAATTTCATTTGATGTTTTCTGAGGATAGGTTCGGCAGTTTGAATGGCTTTAAGAGACTTTTCTTTGAACTGAATAAATTCCTCCATGCTACCAAAATTCACATACCTTCTCCCACCCAAACAGGCTGTCCTGTTGATTGTGGCTCCTGCTTCTTTGCTTGCGATCAAATCATTTTCGAACCTTGAAATGTCTTCGTTTTCCTGTGGCAATCGGATCTGACCTTCGAAGAATAATGCATGCTTCTCGCATTTCTTTCTGACCTCCCGGGCAAAGGTCTTGGTCCATCCCCCAACACCTAACTGAGCACCTCCGGCGTTTATTTCAACACAATGATCAATGACATCCAGGGCATTTTCAAATGAGGGAAAGGCAGCTACATTCTCCTTATGCTTCCATCGCACTGCATAGGTAGCCTGCGACATGCCCATGCGTTCATTTTTAAGGAAATCAGGGATCACCAAATTCGGAACTGCCATCATGGAGGTGGCTGCAGCCGCTTTTGAAATAAATGTTCTTCTTTTCACAATCCTGGGTGTTGATTCAATACTAATCGGAAACTTCCATCAGCTCTTCAGCAGTCCATGGAGTCATCTTACCTTGTCCCCTCACCCTATATCCTGCCACGGTCCTACCGGAAACAGGATCAGCTTTGTGGCCCCATTCATTACGAATATAAGTCATTATTGCCGCTATCTTTCCGTCATCAAAGACAGAAAATGAAGGCATCTCTGGTAAAATATCCGGAGCACCGTATTCCTTACCCGCCACAGTCACGGGGCCTTGCATACCATGAATGAGCAGGAGCGCCAGTCTTTTCTCTGATCCCAACACCCATTCGGAATTTCTTAATGGTGGTCCAAAGCGATTCAATCCTTTACCGTCATTGCCATGACATCCGGCACAAATATTTAAATACTGTTTACGACCATACGCATATTGTTCAGGGTTTACCTTGATGGTCGATGTGTCCTTCTCGTCGCGTATTATAGGCTTTCCTGGCCACTCAAATAATCCAGTAAGGGTTTGAACCTTGTGTTTATATGCTTCATCAAGCATATTAATATTCAGGAAGATTCCCGGCTGCTTAGACACTTTGACGGTAATTAGGTTTTCTTCCATGGCAGAAAGACTCATACCCTCCAGGATCGCTTTTTGCTTCCATGAAATATCTCCATCCGGCTGATCCAGATAGCCAATCATTTCTGTGATTTCATTGGCATCACCTTTTTTAGTTGCCGCGGCAGCAAGCATTTCAATCATGATAGATTTGTCTGGTTCTGACTCTTGCCAGGAGCGCTGCGCCAGTATCGACAACATAAAATCATATTCCATATCAGCCAGGCTACTCAGCGCAGCATCACGGATAAGTGGTTTATCGTAATGTCTATTAATTATTGATTTTAGTATTTCCTGACGATTTTTTGTATCCAAAACTGAAGCACTCAAGGCTATCTGAAGATGTACTATCGGGTCATCCTCAGCAGCTTTTTCATCTAGCTGTTTATTCAATTCTGCAGGAGCAATGGCATTTGAACTGACTAACCTTTCTAACAACCGAATTGCCAGAGCCTGCACATGACTGTTACTATCTTTCAGTGCAGCAACATAAATCTTAGGGTCTTTCATACCCATATCAAAAAGCGACCAAAGGGCATGAATCCTCGTTGTAAACAGACTGGATTGATCGCTTGCTTTCCCGACAAGTAAAGCAATTGCTTTCTGATCATTTCTTTCAACAATCAATTTTTGAGCCTGATCTCTGTACCAACCATTTCCATGATCCAGCATTGAAACCAAATTTGCAATACTCAGAGATTCAAGATCAACTCCTGAAACCTGCTGATGATGCTCAGGAACGATCCTCCAGATCCTCCCACAATGGACGGGACTTTCGAGCTTTCTTTCAAGGATAATATTCCGAAGGTATTCCGTCATATAAATGCCATGCTCGATGATGCCATGATACATATCTGCTACATATAATGCCCCATCCGGACCGGAGGTCAATGCCACCGGGCGAAACCGTTCGTCGGTGGAAGCCAAAAATTCAGTACTATCATAGGCATACTCTGCATGGAGCTTGTAGGAATCTTCTGCTACCAAATTCCGCTTTATAAGATTTCCAACTGGCTCACAGACAAAAACATTTCCCTGGTACTCCTCTGCCAATAAATCTCCCCGATAAACAAAAGGTGAACAGGCAGAAGTAAACTCCTTGATCTTTCCTTCTGCATCCAGCGTCTCAGGTAGATAACCGCGGTTAGCTGCCAGGTTGGGCCGAATAGGAAAAACACTTCGGTCTACAGTCAACCCTACATCGATGCCGGTAGTCGGGTTGTGATGAGGGTTTCTGCTCAAATAATTGGGAGGAACCAGGTCAGCATGCAATTGTGACCAGTTGTAGTTATAATAAAGCCTGCCTACATCATCTTTACTTATCCCCCACTGTCCTCTGAATTCCGTTTTTTCCTTCACCCATTTCCCCTCAATGTTTTTGTACCGATGATCTGATTTGGCATTGTATAACCAGCCATCATGCCCTGAAAGCAAACCATTTGGTGCATGCTCAACTATCCCTTTCTTACCGTATGCCGAATCAACCAACATTCGAGTATCAGCCATTAGGTCACCATCCAGGTCCTGGTATAACCATAGTGGCTCATCTTCTGCAATCAATACTCCATCCGCGACAAAAGCTATGGAGCGTGGCAGCACCAGGCTATCAGCAAAGACAACACTCCTATCCATCTTTCCGTCATCATCATCATCCAACAATACGGATACCCTACCAATTGGCGCATTTTCATCTGTGCCATCAATATCCTGCATGAAACTCCGCATCTCCACTACCCATAGTCTTCCTTTGCTATCAAATTGGATCACTACAGGCTCCTGGACCAATGGTTCAGCGGCCACCAGCTCTATTTTTAGCCCTGGTGCCAATCTAAAGGACTTCAACTCTTCCTCAGGACTCAATGCAGGTGAGGGCTCAGAGGAGCAGGACCACAAGACGGAAAGTGCTCCTATGCAGACACAAAACAGGTGATTGTATGAAGTATGAAGCTTCATAGCTAAACTACCTGAGCGGCAGTATATATGAGAGCAATATAAGCTCAGCTACCCCAACAAGTGAAGCCACTGCAAGCGTAACTGTAAAAGTTTTTAGTGCTTCTTTTTCGGACATGCCACTCATTTTTGCTACTACCCAAAATCCGCTATCATTCATCCAGGAGATAAAAATCCCTCCAAAACCAATTGACAGCAGAATATATACCGGATGATAGGGTAGATCTGCACCATTCCCCACGATGGCATACATGATCCCAGAGGTGGTAATGAGGGCCACAGTGCTTGACCCCTGTGCTGTTTTGATGGCTGCAGAGATCAACCAGGCCAGCAACACGTAGTGGATATGAAAGCCAGCTGTAGCCATTTCTATAGCGTTGCCTATACCACTGTGCTTGATCATGGCCCCGAATGCTCCTCCGGCACCGGTAATCAAAATAATGATTCCAGCGATTTCAAGGGGTTTTCCTATTCCCTTCCAAAGCTCATCTTTATTTAATTGCTTCTGCTGGATCCAGGTGACAATGGCAAGGACCGTACCGATAGACATCGCTATGTTTTTGTTGCCCAGAAAAGCCACCCATTCCGGAATACTGATATTAGCCACCTGAAGTATTGAAGTTAAGCTAATCAATACAATGGGGACCACGATGGGTAAGACAGATGCCAATAGTGAAGGCCCATTACCGCCATTATTCATTTCAGGATGTGGCACCCTGATTGGAATTTCTATCTTGCTATTGATCCGATGGGCTACATAATAGGTTACAATGGCCGGGAGGATCCCTATTCCAATGCCTGCAAGTATGGTAACACCAAGATCAATATTCATGACTTCAGCAACTACCAGAGGTCCTGGAGTTGGAGGAATAGTAGAGTGAGCAATAGCCGCCGCTCCTCCGGCAGCCAGAATATAAAGAATATAGTTTTTTCCTGTTTTTGATGCAAATGCGATAATCACAGGTATCAACAAGAAAAACACCGTATCGAAAAACACGGGAATGGAAAGGATGAAGCCACTCAACAACAACGCAACCGCACCATTTCTCTCTCCAAATACGCTGGTAAGCGTATTCACAATTTTGACTGCGGCACCACTTTCCATCATGGCTGTGCCAATAATTGCTGCCAGGGCAATGACCCAGGCAATTTTACCGGTAATGCTCCCGAATTCTACCATGGGAAGCTCGATCGCATTGATGAGATGGTTGCCATCCATTCCCTCAAAAGGTGCTGAAATAAGGCCTACGACCACTGCGGAGACCATCATAGCGATAAAAGGGTGAAACCTGAATTTAGAGATACCTAAGATGACTGAAATAATACCAATTAGTAAGACCAGGAATGGCCAATAGGGGGTTTGGGTTAATGAATCCATCCCCGAAAGATATAATGACTTTATTAAAAATTGCGGAAAAGGATTGTTCCATTATCAAACAAATTATAAATCTGTACAAAAAATCCAGATTTTCTACAGATTTAATGTTTTGATTTGTGTAAACAATAAACAACCTATACTTATGACTTCAGCAAGTGATTTTTGGATGCAAATAGTGCAATTTGCAGGAATTGCTGGTTTAGCTATTGCTCTTGTGATTGTGTTTTTATACAATCTACGATCGGCGGCTATCAGCAAGCGAAACAAGCGACATGATTTTATAGGAAAGCATGAGATTAAGTGGTACAAGATTGCCAATACCATTTTCTCTTTCGGCCTTGCCTTTTTCCTGTTTGATCGTTTAGCCAGCGTTTTAGGCTCAGTTAGGTTGTATGAATTTGTGTATGTAGGCTTCATTTCCGGTGCTATCAGCTTTGCAATAGGCTATGGTATCCAGCAGTATTTGAAGTTTTATTATCCATTTTTCCTGGAGAAAAAGATGAGCCGTATCCGGTTTAAGAAGAAGATCTCTCCTAAATCCGGAAAAGAAATGGTCGTTTTGACTGAGCGGGAGGAAGACATTCACCTGACTCAGGAGATGATGGACCATGAGACCAACCACGTTTATGACTACGATGTGTGGGTAGACGAGGAAACCGGTTACAAGGAAATTGAAAGGTACGATGGTCAGCTTCAGGTACTTATTTGTCCTAACTGTAACTTCAGGACACTGAAAGAATACAAAGAGACTTTGGAGCAATCCCCGGGTTACCGAACCGAAGGATTATTGAAAAAGCATTACACCTGCTCCTATTGCGGACACAAGGAGGTGAAGGAATTCTCCATTGCTTCTATAGAGGAAGAGCAGGAAATGACAAGCTAGGGCTTATATTAGCTGAATGAATATTCTTCTCATCGAAGATGAAATATCATTAGCTGAAACGACCCTAAAATATCTGGAAAAGGAAGGTTACCACTGCGAGTGGGCGAAAAACCTTGAAGAAGCAAGCGAAAAGGCTTGGTTATATACTTATGACTGCCTCATTGTTGATATCACACTGCCAGATGGAAGTGGATTGGATATCATCAAAAAGCTGAAAGAAAGAAAGTCCCGGTCAGGGATCATCATTGTTTCGGCAAGAAATGCCGTCCAGGACCGAATCTCCGGACTGGAAATAGGGGCAGATGACTATATAATCAAGCCTTTTGATCTTTCCGAGCTCAATGCCAGAGTTAAAGCCGTCATTAGAAGAAGAAATTTTGATGCTCAGAATGAAATCGTCTTTGACAAAATTGTCATTAATCCCTACGATCATCAAGTGGCCGTAAATGGGGATCCCCTCACACTCACAAAAAAGGAGTTTGACCTCTTACTTTATTTCATCTCCAACCCCAACAGGCTAATCACTAAAGAGTCCATCGCCGAACATCTGTGGGGCGATGAAATGGACATGGCGGATTCTTTCGACTTTATTTATTCTCACCTTAAAAACCTTCGGAAAAAGATATCCGGTAAGGGTGGTGGCGACTATATCCAAACCATCTACGGGATCGGTTATAAGTTTGTAAAACCTTCTTAAACGCTCCCGGGATGAAACTGCTTGCCATTACAAACAGACTATATCTGATCTCAATAGGTGCTGTGATCCTTATCAGTAGCCTGGCAGCATTTTTTATCCTAAGATCTATCATCAACAACGAATTCAACAGAAAACTATTTGCGGAAAAGGAACAGATCCTCCATGAATTCAAAATAAACTCAAACTTAAGAGAGGGGCATATTCTGAATGTTGGGGATAAGATCATGATGACGCCAATAGAGGATGGTGTAGTGATCGAAGATCAACTCGTAGACACTGTATACTTTGAGCCATACGAAGATGAAACTTTACCCTTCAGGGAATTGACATTCACCGAAACAATCAATGGTGACAACTACAAGATCACCATTAGTAAATCACTGGTTCCAAATATGGATCTGATTTCTGGAATCGGTCAGATCATGATAGGAATGGGCTGCATGATTATCCTGGTGCTTTTACTCATCAATAAAGTGGTGCTAAGAAAGTTGTGGGCTCCGTTTGAATACCTCCTGGACAATCTAAAAGCTTTTGACATTACCAATGCGAAAAGAATCCAGCAAGGAGAGTTCACCTTTGATTCTAAGGTAGATGAATTCAAACAACTCAACCAGGTATTGAATGACATGATCAGGCAATCCATAAAGGATTATAATAGCTTAAAGGAATTTACTGAAAACACTTCTCATGAGATCCAGACGCCCCTGGCAATCATCAGAAACAAAGCCGAAACCCTCCTCCAGGAGGACCTGAGTAAAGAACAGCTGGAAGACATTGGCAAAATTTATAAGGCAGCTGGACGTCTCTCTCGCCTTAAGACGGGACTTTCTCTGATTTCCCGGATAGACAACAACCAATACATCAAAACCGAACCGGTGAATCTTAGGATGATGATTGAAAATAAGCTGGATGATTTTGATGAATTGATAGCCATAAAAAACCTTAGGCTAAAAACAACCTACTACGGTGAGCCTGAACTCGAGCTAAACAGTGAACTGACAGGTATTCTTATCACCAATCTCATCAACAACGCCATCAAACACAACATCAATGATGGACTAATCAACATCGTGCTAAAAGATGTGGAACTACTCATTGAAAATACCGGCACACCTCCTGTAATTCCAACTGAGCAAATGTTTGACAGATTTCAGAAATCGGGTGACACCTCCGAATCTACCGGGCTAGGCCTATCGCTGGTCAAAAAAATTGTGGAGCATTACAATCTAAAAGTCAAATACATTTATGAAAAGGATTTACACAAGTTGTATTTGACATTTGAGCATTTGAGTAAGAAAACGGCGATAAAATAGGCAGCCCTCACGAGTTCTACTTACAGCATGACAAGCATCCAAATTGTACTTTTACAAGTTGATAACTTATCTAACAACACCGTAAAAGTCAAAACCTGAGAGGCCAGAGGCTTTGAGCTACTAAGCTCGTGGGGCACAATTGAAAAATATGCGCTTTTGGCCCAAAAAGGCCTATTTTCTTTAGCGAAATCATCAACGTGTTGATGAGCGCCGACGATGCTGTTGATCAACGGTCACGAACACGTTCGTGAACGGCCATGAACAAGCTTTGTCTTTGCCATGAATGTGTTGATCGGAAATGGAAGTCAAAAAGTATGGCTTTTTGGCTCATTAATCACTCATTTTTAGTGTTATATACACAAAGGGATTTATGGTATTATTCTAAGAAATGTCTAATTAGTGCGCTTAATTTCTGGTAGCCACTTTGCGCTTCTCTGTGTAACTCTTTGACACAGCTTAAAAACCCATCAACCCAAAAATCCTCTCCCCTTTGTTATACCTCTACCAAATTATCGTTATTTATAAATGAATGACCGAACGTGATTTTAAAGCAACCGTACTTCCATTAGCCGAAAGGATCTATCCGATGGTCGCACGTATGCTAAACAATCACCACAGTGCGGAAGATGCGGTACAGGAAATCATGATCCGCATGTGGGACAATCGCTCAAAACTTGGCGATCATCCCAACCTGACAGGGTATGTTTTTCTAACGGCAAGAAACTATTGCCTGGATAAAGTGAGAAAGAAAAGCCTGAAGTTGCATTCGCTGAACGGTAAGACGGATGCGATTGAAGCCCAAAAAGGGTCATCCGATCTGGAACGAGACGAGCTCTTTGCCATCATTGAAAACCTGCTAAAGGAGTTACCTGACCAGCAGGGCGAGGTACTTAAGCTTCGGGATATCGATGGGCTGGAATATAGCGAAATAGCAGATGTGATGAATCTGAAAGTAGAACATGTGCGGGTATTGCTTTCCAGGGCTCGGAAAAGCGTGAGTAGACAACTGAAAAATATTTACAACTATGAATAAGGAGGACGAGAACATCGACAATGAGCTTTGGTCCCTTTATGTAGAAGGGCATAAGCAGCCTGTGCCGCCAGGGATTAGTGAAAAGGTGTGGGCAGGTATTAGAAGGAGGAAACAAAAGCGACAAAGGATCATGATCGTCGCATCAGTTGCCGCTTCTCTTGCCCTGCTGATTACGTTTTTTGTCCCTGCTAATCAGGAGCAATCTGAAGCTGAAAAGCGCAGGCTATTGCAAGAAGCGCTCTCCATGTTTCCGGAAGAGGAAAAAACCCCAAACGAAGAAGACATTATTTACGAGGATGACATGATCATCATTTATGTACAGGAATCAAAATAACAAACACATGAAAAAATTATTAATGCTAACCCTATGCTTCATTTCTGCTATTGTGGTGTCTGCCCAGGAAGAGGATCCCGATGAAATCAAAAAGAAGCTGGGTATCATCCTTAAAGAACCCTTCCACCCGGATGTTTATATAGATGGCAAGAAATATCCATACGATATTGTCAACCTGATTGATACTGATAAGATTGAATCCATATCAGTAATAAAGAATGTCAACCAGCTGAAAAAAATAGACTCACTTGAGCGCGATTATAGTAAATACGGTGATGCCCCAAATGGTCTGATCCTGATCGAAACCAATAAGCCCGGAGTTGAGATCAGAAGTAGAGATAGAAGCAAGGATCCCTTAATCGTTGTAGATGGAAAAGTGATGGACAAATTGACCTTGAAAGAAATTGATCCCGACAAAATTAAATACTTTAATTTCCTAAGAGATGAAAAAGCAATCAAGGAATACAACGCTCCCAATGGGGTACTCATAATCAAGATGAAGAAGTAGTCAAAGCAGACCTACAAGGTTTTTGAAACCTTAAAAGTCTAAAGCTCCGGTTTATGTTACTAATCAATACCGTTAGTCATTGGTTATTCTTCTGAAAGTGCAAAAGCCAGATAACTGTCACCGGATTTAGTGCCCAGCTTTCCTCCTCCACAGGCAATCACCACAAACTGTCTTCCTTCAATTTCATAGATACTCGGTGTAGCATAACCAGCTGCCGGAAGTTTTGCCTCCCACAAAAGACTACCGTCCTCCTGGTCAAAGCAACGAATCCTTTCATCGCTGGTGGAGGCTATAAAAAGTAAGCCATTTGATGTGATGGCTGGGCCACCATAATTCTGAGTCCCGGTCGGTGGAATTCCGCGTTTTGTCAGCTCTTCGTGCTCCCCCAATACCACTTCCCATTTAATTGAGGCATTATCCATATCCATCGCCATTAGCGTGCCCCAGGGTGGCTTGATAGCCAGATAACCTTCCTGATCATAAAACTTATGATAGCCAGTACTTCGGTAAGAAACGGATTTCACTTCCTCACTTCCTGATGATTTCACCTCCTCCAATTGCAGTAGATAGGATGCTATATCGTCAATTTGACCCTGTTTCAACCAGGCAAAGGATGGCATGGCATTTCTGCCGGTTTTAATAATTGTATCAAACGCCGCAACACTTAGTCGTTCCTTCAAATCCACCAGAGAGGGTATCTTTCCCATAAACTCCCCACCCTTAAGGTCTGCCCCATGGCAGCTCGCACAATTTTGCTTGTATAAAGCCATCCCTCTGCCAATATTGGTTTCCATGTTTTGCTCAACTTCCACCATGGTCATGATCCAGGGAACGTGATTGGCATTGATAAACATGGTATTTGTCTGGGGATTGAAGGCTGCTCCACCCCACTCAGCACCTCCGTCATATCCAGGAAAAATCAAAGTGCCTTCCATCGACGGAGGATCATACTCATGTTTGTATCGGATCTTTTTGAGGATATTCAGCACATATTGATTGGCAGAATCAGAGAGATTCGTGGCATCCTCCAAACCAAAATCAATACGCGTAAACGGTGGAGGTTTGACAGGGATGGGTTGCGTGGGCCACGGATGCTCCCCAGGCAATGCATCCTGTGGAACAGGCACTTCTTCTACAGGGAAAACCGGTTCGCCGGTATCCCTGTCCAGGACAAACAAATACCCTTGCTTCGAAGTCTGCATCACCACATCACGATTTTTTCCATCTACTTTGATCGTACCCAGAACCGGTGGTGCGGGAAGATCCCTGTCCCAGATATCGTGATGGGTGGTTTGATAATGCCAAATACGCTCACCGGTTTTAGCATTAAGCGCAATTACACAGTTGGCATATAGATTCTGACCTTTTCGGTCAGCACCATAGAAATCATAAGAAGCAGAACCGGTTGGAACATATACAATTCCGCGTGCCTCGTCTACACTCATTCCCGCCCAGGAATTGGCTCCCCCAATGGTTCGCCAGGCATCCTCCGGCCAGGTGTCATGACCAAACTCACCGGGTTGGGGGATCGTATGAAAGATCCATGCGAGATCGCCAGTTAAAATATTATAGGCTCTGATGTGCCCGGGCGCTGCCCCACTCGACTCATCCACCCTTGCGCCAATTATGTACAGATCTTCATAGACCACTCCAGGGGTATTGGCCAGTACTACACGGTTATCTACATTCCTTCCAAGGTTCTTTTTCAGGTCTACCCTGCCTGAGTCTCCAAATGAAATTATTGGTTGACCATTTTCTAGGTCAAGACAGTATAGATAGTTTGTAGAAGTGACTAGCAAACGTTTATCATTCCCCTCTTCCCAATAGGCCAGCCCCCTGTTCACACCCATACCATAAGACTTAAAGTTCCCGGCATACGGATCAAACACCCATTTTTCTTCACCTGTAGTGGCATCCAGCGCAAAAAATTTCATCTTAGGAGAACTGCCATACAACACCCCATCGATCACTAAAGGGTTACACTGAATCTGGGATCTACCCTCAGGGTGTGGATCGCCTGATCGATATTCCCAGGCCACTTTAAGTTGCGACACATTATCCCGGGTAATTTGATTTGCTTCAGAGAATTGTTCACTTGCTTTGGATCCCAGATAGACGTCCCAGTTGATGTATTTATCCTGTTGGGTACAACTAAAGATTAGGAGAGTGATACCAAAAACATTGAAAAATAGAGCGAATCGGGGGTTTATCATCTCTTTATCGGTAAGGTTAATCTTGTTAAGATAATTTGATCTATCGTGTAATTACATATCATTGATCAATATTATCATCCTGACAATACCTGATTTTTCCCGGTTTTTTCATTCTATCTATTAAATTGAAGGCCATTAACCAGAAAATGACTCTATCCCCCCTTTTTCGCATCATCATCTGTGTCATCGTAGGTATAGTCCTTTGGTATTACCCCATTTCAGAAGAAATCCCTAGGGAAGGTCAGGAAGTTTTTGCTGTGTTTATTGCGGTCATTGCCAGTTTTCTGCTTCGCCCGTTACCAATGGCTCCTATGGTTTTGCTTGGTTTGGTCTCCCTGATCATTACTGGAACAATCTCCCTGGATCAGGCATTGGTGGGTTTTGGAAACAGTACGGTTTGGCTGGTTGTGGCGGCATTTTTAATCTCCGGGGCTGTGCTTCACTCAGGCTTTGGACATAGAATAGCTTTATTCTTGATATCAAAGTTGGGTAAAAATATTTTCGGTATTGCTTATGGACTTTGTGGATCCGAATTGATTCTCGGTCCGGTAGTACCTTCCAATACGGCAAGAGGGGCAGGAGTACATGCACCAATAGCACAGTCTCTCTCCGAAGCACTTGGAAGCTTTCCGGACAAGCAACCTGATAGAGCCGGAGCATATATTAGTCTCGTCGGTGGTCAGGCTAACCTTGTCACCGCCGGAATGTTCCTCACTGGCATGGCTGCCAATCCGTTGCTATCTGAGGCGGCCAGCGAGATTCTCAAAATAAATTTTGACTGGATCACCTGGGCAACAGGAACCATTGTACCCGGCTTGATCAGCCTGGCAGGACTTCCACTTTTCATCTATCAGTTTTCCAAACCTGAGCTGAGAGATACACGGGATGTTCAGCAACAGGTAAAGAAGCAATACAAGGCGTTGGGGAAATGGAAAACTTCCGAGAAATGGATGTGCGGTATCTTCATTTTTTTAATTGCCCTATGGACAACTTCAAAATTTCATGGAATGGGTACAAGCCTCGTAGCATGGATTGGTGTTTGTACCTTATTTCTCACAAAAACCTATAGCTGGGATAAAATGATCCGGACATCCGGAGCCTGGGATGCACTTATTTGGCTCGGAGGTTTGCTAACAATGGCCAATCTGCTAAAGGATTATGGCTTCGTGGAATGGTTTTCCACCTCAGTCTCTGCTGCGATGCCTCCTGTGGAACCTCTATTATTGATGGTATTGCTAGCCCTCATCTACTTCTATTCTATGTATCTTTTCTCGATGCTTACAGGACATATTGCAGCTTTCATTGGTGGTTTTTTTGCAATCGCCATGGCTTATTCTATTCCTCCATTGACTATGGCTGCACTGTTTGCTGGATTTTCAACGCTTTGTGGGTGCCTTACCAATTACAGTTCAGGACCTGAAATTATGTACTACGGTCAAGGGTATGTGCCACTACTGAGATGGTTTAAAGTTGGTTTCCTGCTATCAATTTATCACATCGTGATTTGGCTCACTTTTGGGCTGGCCTGGTGGAAACTTCTCGGTTGGTGGTAATATTTTTTTTCTGCTTCAAATTTTAATCAGAATTGATCTATAGTATTGAACCATAAACCTCATGACTGAAATCGTTCGAGATTCAAATCAGTTAACCCAAATTGTGATGTTGTTAGATTTTAACAACATCACATTCTTTTGAAATAAAATGCTTTGTGCTATTTTTAGTAATAGTTGATAAATCGGGTTAGGGTCGGTATTTGCCGATCCTTTTCTGTTTATATACTATTGTGGCCAATCGTCGGTTCTGAAAGGGACAGCAGGCAGCCCCTCCTCGTTATATAGATTACATGCAGGATTGTTGGCCCAGGCATACCGAACATGAACCGGATCCTTAACCATATCACTGTTGAGAACAATTTTATTCTCTCCTACAATCTCCCCTTCAGCCCAAAAAAACTTCTTATCATCTCCGGCTATGGCAAACCCGGTTATCTCCGGACCTGCAGCCTTTAATCCGGCCCCAACCTGATCAAAAGTGACAATAATTTGTGAATCTCTTTGTTGGTGACTTTTATAAACAGGTCCTGAATAAACAATGTCATTCCCAAAAGCTACTTTATCCGCTGCCAACCAAAGCCTTTTGCCCACATCCTGTTTGTTTCTGGGATGGATATCGACTTCATTTCCTATATCAATAGCTACTGCCATACCGGTATTTTTTAACGCTAAGGTTTTTGTTTGAGCATCCCTTAACCGAGCCCAGTCAGGGTCTGATGGTTCATCGAGCCGAGCCATATAGTTTGCCAGTTGCACAAATAGAAATGGAAAATCTCCCTGACCCCACCTTGTTCTCCAATCCTGGATCATAGTGGAAAACAATTCATGATAGATATCATGCCTCCCTGCATTACTTTCACCCTGGTACCAGATAGCTCCACGGATGGTGTACCCGGCAATAGGATTGATCATGCCATTAAAAAGGACTGTTGGATATTGACTATACCGGATATAATCGGGCACAGGAGGTTCAATCACATTAGAAAACTTCCAATCTCCGGAAAGGTCCAGCTTGTGATCATTGTCCTCGATCCACAACTCCCGATCCATACCTATAGTTACTATATTGTTCCAGGTATTGATCAATCTTACAGCAATCTGATTATCCTTCTTTTTGAGCATACCTTTTGGAATTTCGACCACACTCCCATGAAGTGATCCTTCTATCTTCTCTCCATTGATAAACACTGTTTGATTAATGGTTAGTCTACCCAGTGAAAGCCTTGCATCTTTTTTAGACCCTTTCCAGTCAAACCTTTTTCTCAACCAAACCACATCTTCCAGGTCTTTGGGGTGGGGAAGCTGAATGGTTTCCCACTTAGTGTCATCAAAATCTGATTTATGAACTCCGGTATTTAGGTATTCCTTACTATTGAAAATCCTGCCTCTCTCCTTATTGTTCCTTTCATTTTCCTCAAGCCTGGATTCCCAGTCGATGCCAGGCTCCATTACTTCTCTGGTTTCATCTTGATAAGCATCTAATTCAAGAAGTCTTTCTGAGGAAGTCCACGCTTCGGCCGGAGTGCCGCCCCAATTACTCTCTATTATTCCCACTGGCACATCTTTCTCCAGGTGGTTGTGTTTGGCGAAAAACCAGGCTACAGCTGAAAAGTCAGGGGAATTTTCAGGGTTGGCTACCAGCCAACTTCCGCCATCCACATCTTCTTCTGGCGAAAAGGCAATGGTATTGGGAACAGTAAAAAATCGTATTTGGGGATAATCACTATCGGCTACCTCCTCTTGCCAGTTGTCTACATCTGATTTGAGGTTCCAGGCCATATTAGACTGGCCTCCGGCAACCCAAACATCACCATACCATACATCTTCCAGCTGTATTGTTTCCTCTCCTGAGATTACCAATTCATAGGGTCCTCCCGCAGCATGTGCAGGTAGCATACATTCCCACCTACCGTTAGCGCCCGCTCTGGTATTGACTCGCTGACCATCAATAGCCACAAATAATTCCTTCCCCGGAGTAGACCATCCCCAAACCCTGACTGATGTTTCCCTTTGCAAAACCATATGGTTCCCAAAGTGCTTTGGTAGCTTGAGACTTTGGGCATATAAAAACGAAACCTGGCAAACCAGGGTGAGGAAGAATATGAGCGTTTTTAGCATTGGCTAAAAGGAATTATTTTAGTTTATTCTCAAGAAAGATATGTTGGTCACCGCTCCATGGTTTAGTACAGATATCAATATCACCATCCCCATCGACATCCCCTCCTACAGACTCATGTCCCTGCATATCTTCAGATATCAGATGCTCTTTCCAATTCCCACCAAATCCATCCAGGTTTTCCCAAACATAAGCTTTCATCTTATCGATAGAAAGTGGGCCTCCACTTGAAAACACATCTACATCTCCGTCATTGTCCAAATCGGCGACAACTAATGAATGAAAATCCTGATTGGTGCTTTCCGCAGTGATGCCATGGTATACCCAGTTTAGATTATCATTTTCAAACCAAAATACTCTCCCATCACGCGTATCAGCTTCAGCCTGGATGATATCCAGGTCCCCATCTCTATCCAGATCAATCACCCAACTCTTAAGACATAGTCCATACCTGTCCGGACGACTACCACCTTGAGGTATCAGATCCTGATGCGAGATCCAATCCGTACCAACACTGTTTGCATTTTCAAACCAAATATCTCCCCTGACCAAATCCATATCTCCGTCATCATCAAGGTCGCCATAGCCCATCGGGTCTATACCCCCATGGATGCCTTCTGCAATGTATAAGCTATCCCAGCTTTGAGTAGGATCTGCAGGTTTTCTATACCAAACCATGTAAGGGTTTGTGGCATGGTTGCTCAGCGCTACGATATCCAAAACGCCGTCGCCATCAACATCTGTGGCTACGTTGTCATGACAATAAATTGCTCCAACATCTGCAATTGTTGTAAATCCTTCTGATTTTGGCCTCCCGGAGTTCAGATACCAGCCAGTGCCAGCAAAAAAGTCCATCCACCCGTCTTCATTGATGTCTATCGGACATCCACCTACATCGGTACTGGCGCCTTCACCAATTTTATGGTAAATCCATTCTTTGGGTGAAACAAACTCAAACCAGTTCATCTGGCCCCGAGCACCGTAAACCCAATCCAAATCACCATCCTTGTCCACATCTACCAGCGACGTTTGACCCATTTTATTTCCATGCCTGCCAATCTCATGAACTTCAAAATTGAATTTCTGTGGGAAAGCATCAAAACCTAACGTAACCAAGATCAGAGTAGCAAACCGTTTCATTGAGCTAAAGTTCTACACGGGCATTTGTCATCGTTTCTTTTGCTTTAGCAACCACATCGGGGTGCTCACTAGCCAGATCATTCTCCTCACCAATATCATCCTTCAGGTTGTATAATTCCACCGGCCAATCTGATGCAGGTATCTCCTGTTCTTCTTTTGATTTTTTCCAGACGGTCCTCACGGCTTTCCAATCCCCCATTCTCACGGCTTGCGAGACAACACGCTGCTCCCTTCCAACAGTAAATTCAAAAAACAGATACTCATGCTTCTTTTGAGAGGCATCATCACCCAATAATGATGGTAAGAAAGAAATACCTTTTACCTGTTCAGGAATAGCCTGACCAGTGATTTCAGCCATAGTGGGTAGTACATCCTGAAAGGCACTGATGTGATCACTCGTTGTGCCAGGTTTTACTTTGTTGGGCCACCTTACAAGGCATGGTGAGTGAATTCCACCTTCATATAAATCTCTTTTATGTCCTCTAAATGGCCCATTTGAATTCCAGTAAATAGGGTCATGACCACCTTCAAGGTGTGCACCATTGTCGCTGGCAAAAATGATCAGCGTATTTTCATCTACCCCAAGATCCTTAAGAGTAGCCAGGATTCTCCCAACCTCATTATCCAGACTTTCCATCATGGCTCCAAATCCTGCGATCGGGTTTATTACATCCGGACAAGGGTCACCAGCTGCTCCATATTTACCTATGATCGTATCATATTGAGGAAGTTTTTCGCGCCACTTCTGATGCAAGTCAGCTGGTGCATGCATGGCAGCATGAGGAATAGGTGTTGGGATATAGCAAAAGAATGGTTTTTTATTATCTACACTCCTTTTGATGAAGTCAATGGCATGCTCCATGATTAGGTCATGCATGTAGGTAGTGGTATCAACTGGAATCTGTACCCCATTATGCACAAGTGTATCTGTATAGTAAGTATGGGCTGTGCTCTGTGTTCTTGGTCCAAAGTACTCATCAAATCCATGGGTTAGCGGGTTAGGGTTTCCTTCCAAATAAGTGTAACCCAGTCCCCATTTACCAAAGATACCAGTGCTATATCCCGCATTCTTAAATAACCTTGGCATGGTGACCATATTAGGATCAAGTGGCACCTTGGGGTTGTTTTCTCCGGCATTTCCCCGTACCTGGATGTGCCCAGGATCAATCCCCGTCATCAGCACAGCTCGTGAAGGAGAACATACGGTATTCCCTGAGTAGTGATTGGAAAAAATCATTCCTTCTTTGCCTAGCCTGTCAATGTTAGGAGTCTGGAGTTTTTGTTGACCAAAAATAGAAAGGTCTCCGTACCCCAGGTCATCTGCCAGAATATAGATCACATTGGGTTTAGTGGATTCTACCTCATTGGAGGATGGAGGCTGACAAGAAAACAGAAAGGCAACCAGTAGTAAGAAGAGAAAAGAATTGGGTATCATGAGGTTTAGTTAGGTTTATTTTTAAAGTTAACCAATTTGGCTGCTTCGCAAAGATCAAACCATCCAAACAACAAAAAAAGGTGACTCCTTCGAATCACCTTTCTAACCTCAAAACATGCCCTGGTTGGGCGATATGATATAAACTAGTTATTTCAGATCAAACCTGTCAAGGTTCATCACTTTGTCCCAGGCTTTCACGAAATCTTTTACAAACTTCTCATGTGAATCGCTACACCCGTAAACCTCTGCAATGGCCCTCAACTCAGAGTCAGATCCAAAGATCAGATCAGCTCGCGTCCCGGTCCACTTCACTTTTCCGGTTTTTCTGTCATTCCCTTCCAAGACTTCTTCGGAAACAGGTTTCCAGGTAGTATTCATGTCCAACAGATTTAGGAAGAAGTCATTGGTAAGTACTCCTTGCTTATTCGTAAAGACTCCATGATTTGAATTGTCATAGTTTGCTCCTAAAACACGCAGGCCACCTACCAGTACGGTCATCTCAGGTGCTGTAAGGGTAAGTAATTGAGCTCTATCAACCATTAATTTCTCCGTGCTGATAGCAAACTTTGTATTCCTATAATTCCTAAATCCATCCGCAGCCGGTTCGAGGTATGAAAACTGCTCCACATCAGTCTGATCCTGTGAAGCATCGGTTCTTCCCGGTGTGAACGGAACTTCAATTTTAACTCCTGCATCACTAGCTGCTTTCTCAACTGCCGCACAACCGGCCAGCACTATGGTATCCGCCAGTGAGATCTTTTTTCCAGACCCGTTGAATGATTTCTGGATGCCCTCAAGCTTGCTCAGCACCTTAGATAGTTGCTTGGGATTGTTGACTTTCCAGTCTTTCTGAGGTGCCAGACGGATGCGGGCTCCATTGGCTCCTCCACGCTTATCTGACCCACGGAAGGTAGATGCAGATGCCCATGCTGTAGTAACCAGTTCTGATACTGATAGCCCCGATCCCAGGATCTCACTTTTCAGTTTCTTGATATCGGCAGCATCTACCAGCTTGTGATCTACCGCAGGTAGTGGATCTTGCCAGATCAATTCTTCAGAAGGAACTTCAGGACCCAGATATCTTGAAATCGGTCCCATATCCCGGTGAGTCAGCTTAAACCACGCTCTGGCAAAAGCATCCGCAAACTCATCAGGGTTTTCATAAAATCTTCTTGATATCTTCTCATATGCAGGATCAAACTTCAAGGAAAGGTCAGTTGTCAGCATCCTCGGAGCGTGCTTCTTAGAAGCGTCGAATGCATCAGGAATCGTACCTGCTCCGGCTCCATTTTTAGCTACCCATTGCTGAGCTCCAGCGGGACTTTTAGTGAGCTCGTAATCGTATTCAAAAAGATTCTCAAAGAAATTGTTGCTCCATTTAGTTGGAGTAGAGGTCCAGATCACCTCAGGTCCTCCACCAATGGCATCCTTGCCACTTCCGGATCCGTAGCTACTGGTCCAGCCGAGACCTTGCTCTTCGATACCAGCCGCTTCAGGCTCAGGTCCCTGATATTTCGATGGATCAGCCGCACCATGCGTCTTACCAAAAGAATGACCTCCTGCAATGAGGGCAACTGTTTCTTCATCATTCATCGCCATTCGACCAAAAGTCTCCCTGATATCATGAGCAGCAGCCACCGGATCTGGCACGCCATTTGGTCCTTCCGGATCAACATAAATCAATCCCATCACCACTGCTGCTAATGGGTCTTCAAGATCTCTGGTACCAGTATATCTTTTATCAGCCAGCCATTCACCTTCCGAACCCCAATAAATATCTTCTTCAGGCTCCCATACATCTGCTCTACCGCCAGCAAAGCCAAATGTCTTGAAGCCCATAGATTCCAGGGCACAATTTCCAGCCAGGATCATCAGGTCTGCCCAGGAAATGCCTTTGCCATACTTCTGCTTGATCGGCCAGAGTAGTCTCCTGGCCTTATCCAGGTTAACATTGTCCGGCCAGCTATTCAACGGAGCGAATCTTTGAGTACCTGCTCCTCCGCCACCGCGGCCATCACCGATCCTATAAGTTCCGGCACTGTGCCACGCCATTCGAATAAAAAGGCCACCATAATGACCAAAGTCTGCTGGCCACCAATCCTGAGAATCTGTCATCAGATCATACAGGTCCTTTTTTAGTGCTGCAAAGTCCAGCTTTTTAAATTCCTCAGCATAGTCAAAGCCTTCTCCCATTGGATCGGATAGAGCTGAATGCTGACGCAGGATATTTAAATTTAGTTTGTTTGGCCACCAATCCTGGTTTCTGGTCCCTCCACCTGCTGCCTGATTTGAATTCCCACTATGAAAAGGACATTTGCTGGCTCCATTTGCCCCGGCTGTACTCGAATGATTTCTGTTTTCCATTTTTGAATAGATTTTTGAATGTTTATGAAGTCAAAAGTATGATAACCTTTATTTATTAATTTTATCTAAGTATTAGCTGAACTTATCACACCCTCAATCACGCAAACTGATTATTCAACCAGTCACTCAATACACAACAAACCGCTTCTTCTGGTTGTTTAACAATTTCATCATTGACCTGTGCTCCTTTCAAGGTACTCATTAAATTAAACCTGTACAATTTATTTTTATGTATTCAGCAGCAGCCTGATTAGGTATATGTTAAGTATTCCTTTAAAGGATTCTTAAACTCAAGCAATGAAGATAATAGTCATAGGCGGTACGGGGCATATTGGTACTTTTCTTATTCCAAGATTGATAAAAAAAGGACATGAGGTAATATGTATCAGTCGTCAGGAACGTGTACCCTATCACACAGATGAATCCTGGAGCTCTGTCAATTACATCACAATCGACCGAGATAAAGCCGAAGAACAGGGAGATTTTGGGAAGCAGATAAAAGATTTGGGTGGTGAAGTTGTAATTGATCTTATTTGCTTCACACCGAAAAGTGCTAAAATGATTGCAGAATCTCTCGATGGAAGTGTAAAACACTTCCTTCATTGTGGCACTATGTGGGTACATGGCTACAGCGAAGCAGTACCTACCAGGGAAGACCAGGTACGCAAACCTTTTGGAGAATATGGTATTCTCAAAGCCGAAATTGAGGCTTATTTGCTGGGACTATATAAAAGGAACGAATTTCCAGTAACGATTCTTCATCCCGGTCATATTTCTGGTCCTGGCTGGCTTCCTATCAACCCGGCGGGGCATCTTGATCCCCATGTTTTTACCAAACTTGCGAAAGGAGAAGAACTGATACTGCCAAACCTGGGCATGGAAACCGTGCACCATGTTCATGCCGATGATGTCGCCCATGCATTTGAACAAGCCATTTTCAATCCGGAGAAGTCTATTGGTGAAAGTTTTCATGTGGTTTCGGAACAGGCACTAACTCTCAGAAGCTTTGCTGTAGCGGTGGCAGGCTGGTTCAACAAGGAAGCTAACCTTAAGTTTTTACCATTTGACCAATGGAAAGAAACTGTTTCTGAGAGAGATGCTGAACTCACCTGGGATCACATCTCGCACAGTCCAAATGGCAGTATAGAGAAAGCCAGAAAACTTATTGGTTACCATCCAAAATATAGCGCTCTTGATGCTGTGAAAGAAGCTGTGAAATACCATTTCGATAAAGAAAAACTTCCTTATCCACTGTAATTCTAATATCCCCCGTATCTTAGATAAGACATCTGAATATTGGATCCCACCAAACTTCCATTATGAGAAAACTTATCGCTTTATTACTTTTCCTGGCTATTCAGTCATGTACTAATCAGGATCGCCCTGCTAATGAGATGCCTGCCGGTAGTCTGAATGAACAGATTGCATTTCTAAAGAATCCGGATAACTTCGGATCGGAAGAGGACCGCCTGGAAGCACTTTTCGACTCTTATACGGAGTACTTACTTAGCTCCTCCCCCATCAATGCCACATTTTATGGTAAGCCAGGATATGATGATCTATGGGATGACCTCTCTCCCGAAGGCATGCAAAAAGGTGCTGATAATTTGGGATTATTTTATCAGCTACTTGATGATTTTGATACCTCTAAGCTTTCAAAAGAGGATCAACTGAACTTTTCGATATTCAGTAGAACCGTCAGGGATAATTATGAACTGTATAGCCAATTTCCCGAGCAGTACCTCATCATAGACCAGGTACAGGGCATCCATCAGGCCATTGCACAAGTCATCCAGGTGATGCCTACTGACGATGAGGAAGCCATTGAAAATATCCTCACAAGACTGGAGGGCATTCCGATAGTGATGGGACAACTTCAGGCAACACTCCGGGAGGGAATTGATAAGGGTATCGTGATGCCCAGGAACACAGTTGTAAAAGTACCGGATCAGCTCAGGGGCCTTACCTCAGAAAATCCTGAGCAAAGTGTCTTTTATATTCCTTTTACAAATTTACCTGAAGAGATCAATCAGGAAGGTGTGTCCTCATTTCAGGAGCGCGCACGAAAACTCATCGTTGAAAAGGTAAACCCTGCATTTAAAAGCTTCACGGTATTCTTTGAGGAAGTTTACATCCCCAACGCCAGGGATTCCTATGGCCTCAGTGAACTGCCCGATGGGGAAACATGGTATAGTGAGCGAATAAAACACCAGACTACCACATCCCTGTCCGCTGAGCAAATCCATCAGATTGGAATACTAGAAGTCAACCGCATTGAAGAAGAGATGTTGGATATCTTAGATCAACTCGACTTTGAAGGAGACTTACAGGCCTTCAATGAATTTCTGAAAACAGACTCCAGGTTTTATTTTGATTCACCAGAGGAGCTGGTCATGACATACCGTGATATTTGCAAAAGGATAGATCCTATGCTACCTAAACTTTTTGGCAAATTACCCAGGCTACCCTATGGAGTGAAAGAAGTCCCCGAATACCAGGAGCAGGCCACTACAACGGCTTATTATATGCCGGGAGCAGCTTCAAATGGGGTTCCAGGCAACTTCTATGTGAATACTTACAACCTTCCCAGCAGACCAAAATGGGGCATGGAAGCTTTGGCCATCCATGAAGCTGTTCCGGGACATCATTTACAGATTGCTTTGGCCCAGGAACTGGAAAACGTCCCTGAGTTCCGAACCATGGTCATGTTTACAGCATTTGTGGAGGGATGGGGCCTGTATTCGGAAAGTTTGGGTAAGGATTTGGGTTTGTATCAGGATCTTTACTCAAGATATGGGCAGCTCACTTTCGAGATGTGGAGAGCCATCCGGTTAGTGGTGGATACCGGCATTCATCAATTGGGATGGAGCAGACAGGATGCCATCGACTATTTCAAGGAACACTCCAGCATGACTGATCAGGATGTGATCGTAGAAGTAGACCGGTACATCGCATGGCCAGGACAGGCACTGGCTTATAAAATCGGGGAGTTAAAGATCAAAGAACTACGAAATATAGCCAGCGAAGAGCTTGGAAAGGACTTTGATATCAGAACTTTTCATGACATTGTCCTCGGGTCTGGCTCAGTACCAATGGATGTACTGGAACAGAATGTGAGTCGATGGATTAACGCTACTCAACAGTAAAGTACCTTCTGACGGATATAGACTCTCCATCACTTGAGATTCCTTCCACGGTGACTTCAAATTGACCTTTGGTATCTGAAGTGAAGAATTGCAAATTATAGTGTCCGGTTTCATCAATTAAAACCTCAGGGTTCCAGTACAATTGATCTCTGAAATCCGGAATTTTTGCCTTTAAATCCGATTCTCCCATCTCGCTATTGTCATACACAGGAAAGGTATATATCTTTTTGGGGGACACTCCTTTATAGCTTAGGGAACGGCTTTGAGGGCCTGGTACAAAACCTTGTAGATTGCCTTCCTTCGTCCTGAAAGAAATGACCCCATCAAATACCTTAGGTCCCATAAAATACCTGTTATTGATAACGCCAATACTTTCAATTCGGTAAGGACTAAAAGCCAAAATTTCTACGCTTCTTACCGGCAGTCCATCAAGAAAAGCATAAGGTTCCTGCTTTGGTTTTAGCACAGTTTTCAAAGACACCCTGAACTCCTGAGAAGCTTCTTTTCCCCTTACTGCGACCATTGGGATATATTCAATGAAAGATTCTCGAATAGTAGGAAATCTATTATAGTCATCAAGAACATAGTAGTAATCGAACTGACCAAACTGCTCGATATAGGGTTCTGGCTTTTCAATAGAATCGGCTTTCACCTCAAAGTAAGCGTTCTCAATCTGGTTGCGTATACTGCGTTTGACAATTTCCCCAACCTTTGCTGAGTCAAGAATTATCGACGGAAATACTAACTCCGGATAGGATATTAAGAATGGTGGGTCTATTTCAATCGTATCTGCCATAAGGTTGTCCATCCCCGTGATATAGGCCTCCCTATCTTCTGTGAGTGGTTCTACCACCATGTTAAATTTCCCATCACTCATTACAGGAGCAACTTTGATTTGATATTCTTTACCGATTAATGAGTAAGCAACAAATTGATTATCAGGGTTTGCAGAATCGGCAAATATGACTTGCCCTGAAACCATCTCACCCCGATGATCGGGTAAAAAGCGAATCTCGTCCTGTGTTGCACCGTATTTCCACGAGGATGCCAACATCAAATCATTGGTAAGCTTTTCATTTTTTGGGTCAAACAGAAATTCAGCCTTGAATTTATGTAGTTCGTTCACTCCGTTCAGGAATTTATGAGATAAACCGGAATGAAGTGGTATCCCATGATCATTAATCTTATGAACTGATACTGAAAGTCTTGTTTCTCCCTCAAAATCAATTGGTAGTGAAACCAATGCCCTGGTCTTGAATGTTTCGTTAATTGTTTCGCTAAAAGGCTTTAATTGAGGGGTATTGTAAATAATTCGCTCTGAAATATTCACTCCATTTTGTGCTCTAAGCAGTAATACACCTTCTTTAAGCTCATATTTAGATACGTTAAATTCTACATTACTTCTGACATCCCTTTCGAGAATCTTCTGAGAGCCAGAATAAACCTGGAACTGAACAGCATCCTCACAATCACATAGAATGCTTATTGAGAAATACTTATCCCTAACCTGCGCCTGAATTGTATGGCTATTTGAATAAACCCCTGGAACATTAAAAAATTGAAAATTCCCACTCTGATCCTCAATGATCAACTGGTATTGAGTGCTATTTTCAGGGAGGTAAGTGAATGCAGCAAAACCGGGAATAATTGAATTTACATTCGCAGTAACAGTTCCCTCCTGATCCACTATTCTACCTTTGAATTCAACACCATTCCCTTGAAAATCCACTACTTCAACCGCCATTGTATTTTTAACACCCTCCACGAGGTTTCCTCCTTCAGGATAAAACTTAACGGATAACTCGCTATTTTCCGGGTTGGGGGTATACACTTCAAAAGGATTTACAATCTGTATGGGATGATGATAGAATTGATTAAAATTTTTCATCCATCGGGTATAGGCTATGAGCTGGTAACTGCCAGTAGGAATGAGTGATGGGATGAAGAAATCACCGTGACCTTTTCCTTCAGACAATCTGATCTTAGCCTGGTAGATGGGTTTGAGATCTTTATCGATAATCTCAACATAAAGGAGAGTGCTCAGGTTTGAGTGCTTGTTTGTCTGAGCACTCACAACATCAGCAGAAAAGAGCAGTGTTTCACCGGTAATAAGAGCGGAGCTATTCAAATGTAAATAGACTTCTTCTTTAATATTTGAGCCCCCTTGTGCGTTGCCATTGATACTGATTTGCGTACAAAACAATATGGCCAGAAAAAGATGGATCGGTGAGTTTACTTTTCTATTCATTCCAAAAATCAGGAGTATCGGTTGAGGCATAGTAGGAGCAATCTGTACATCCTCTTCTCTGAATGAAAGCAGATGGAGGCATGGCGGATGTATCCAGTTGATAGATATAATCAGCATAGCCCAAAGTGATATTTTCTATCGCTTCAGCCGGGGTTCCTTCTGTGATGTCACCACATTCTCCTGATTCATCACAAACAATGATCTCTCCGCAGAAAAACGGAAAAGGCGCAGTAGCAATCTGTTTTTGAAAATCAGCTCCTCTTGTGAATTTTCTTCTTTTGGAGGTTTCGCCAGAGACTTCAAAATAACCCAGGACCAGAGACTCAGGATCACTGTCATTTTTAATGTTACCTACTATCGAACCTTGCTGTGCATCAAAAAAGGAACCTGAAGATTCGTTGTTTTCCTTTAGCTGCTTGTAATAGTTATAAGCTGATTCAGTAAGCGAATACTGCCGGACTAACAACGAATAGGCATGTCTGAGCTTGCTATCCGTTTCAGCAATAAAATTAATTGGAACATCCAATACCCGGGGTTGGCTAAGTCCAATGGTTGAAGCCAGCAATAGTTTGTTTGAGTACCCGGTAGAATAACACGGTGTGGGCACAAAATCAATCTCAACAATTTGCCGGTTTATTACCTCATGAGTTGCCGAAAAAGGTGGATATATGATGTGAGTTCCTTCCCATTCATACCTGAAATATTTGTTTTGACTTTCCTCGGAATCAATGAAAAATTGTGCACCACGCACTACCTGTTCCAGATCAGGATCAATCACATCTTTAGGACCCCAGTGAACTTCGTCAATTTCTGTGGGGGTCACCAGTTTTACCTGCTCGGATAGAAAAACCTGGCCTTCATGAAGTACCCTTAACTGATATTTCACACCTATTTCTGCTTTGAAGCCCACTGGTGAAACAAACCTCCCATTACCTTCTTCCAGGTATGAAACTGAATTGCCAAATTCATCCTCTATGGACACATCTGCCTCAATTAACTCAGGGGTTTCGAAATCATCATTCAGACTACGTGTATATGAAATATTTACGTAATGCGTCTTATCAGCATTTGTTAAAACCCCTGATATTACCAGTATCCTGTCATTTTCTGGGAAATCCACCTCAAAAGGCTGCACACACCCCGAAAAGCATGTCAGAATCACTAAGTAAATTGAATAGATTGCTTCCCTCCTCACAGAATCAAAATTTGAAATTATAACTAATGGTTGGAATTGGATTTCCAAATACAACCAGTTGATAGCTTTTTGCCACGCCATCTTCAACCTTGAAGAATACTGAATATGGATTATCCCTACCCAGTAGATTATAGATGGAAAAAGACCAAAACGAATGACTCAATTTTTTGATGATGTGGTTTCCTTCCAGGTTCATACCAAAATCAACTCTGAAATAATCAGGGATCCTGTATTCATTTCTATCCGAATAGTAGACATTGTCAAAATCGTGTAATTTGTAAATAGCTACCGGTATGGTCACTGGTCTTCCGGTATTATAGGTCATGTTTAGTGACAAGCTAAAACGTCTGGTCAATTTATAATTTGATACCACATTTACAGTGTGCGGCTTATCATAATTCGTTGGGAAATATTCACCACCATTGATAATTTCTTCTGAAGCATCCCCATCAAGTTTGATAAAAGACCTGGCGTATGAATAATTCACCCAACCATTTAACTTTCCTTTCTTTTTGACTGAAAACTCAATACCGTACGATTTTCCTGGTCCCTGAAGTATGTCTCTCTCTATGAATTGATTCAGCATAAAGTCAGACCCTACTTTGAAATCCTTAAGGTTTTGCAAGAATTTGTAATAGGTCTCCACGGATGTCTCAATCTTATTGTTGAGCATATTTCGATAAAATCCAACGGATAGCTGGTCTGATATCTGCGGTAACAAATGAGGACTTGAAAGCCTCCATGTGTCTGTGGGGGACAAGGAAGCCGAATTAGACATCACATGAATGTATTGCCGGGTTTTGTTATAACTAAACTTCAAGGAGGAAAAATCAGTGATATTGAATCTTCCGGACAACCTGAATTCCGGACCATGATAGGAACTGAAAATCTCTCCACTTCCATAAATTGTTGAATCTGCCCGCGTTGAAGAATTAACCACTGAACCCTCGTAGCTAAATACTTGTTGAGGACCTAAAGCATTGAAAATCGAATACCTGAGTCCTCCGTAAACAGAAATTCTATCTGTAATTTCAAACTGATCTGAAACATGGAAGAAAGACTCAATACCTTGCTCCTTGGGCACTACTTGGGGTGAGATGATTGATTCGGTTCCCAAAGGCAGTTTACTACCAGGGTTGATCGAATAGTATTTTACTCCAAATCCATAATTCAAAGTATGTCTTTCACCAATAAAATTGTTTAACTCAACCTCAATGTTCTTTTCTTCGAGGGTAAAATCCTGGTTAAACGAATTAGAGGGAGAATCCGTAAATGACAAGTCATACTGATATTTTACCAATATCGCCGAGACGTTTAGGTCAAAATTGGGATTGAATTGATGAATCCAATCAAGGGTTGCATTTGAATTGGTATACTCAAAATCCGAAAACGAAAACAAGGTATCTGAAGCGAGTTTAAATTGATCTTTACTAAAATATCCAGTCAAAACCAATCGGTCTTTTTCTCCAATTTCATGATCTAATGTTCCATTTACATCATAAAACGACACCTTATTCCCATTGAATTCAGCATCTTTTGACTTATTCAGGATCCAGTTGGAATAGGTAGTTCGTCCGGAAACTAGTAGACTGGTCTTTTCATCGATCAAAGGAATCTCTAAGGTAAGTCTTCCGGTAATTGGGCTAATCCCACCTTCCCCTTTAAAATCAGTTTTACTGCCAGATTTAGAACGAATATCAAAGACCGAGGAGAGTCTACCTCCATATTTGGCTGGAATCCCGCTCTTGAAGATTTCCATACTCTCCATTGCCTCGGAATTGAAAACCGAAAAGAAACCAAAAAAATGCGAGGAATTGTAAATAGGTGCTTTATTGAGCATGATCAGATTTTGATCAGACTTCCCTCCTCTCACGTTGAAACCACTCGCCCCTTCCCCAACTGCCTGTACTCCTGCTTCAGTTGTTGACACTTTCATGAGGTCCTTTTCTCCGAGCAAGATTGGAATGTTTTTAGATTCCTCAATATCAATCTTTCTTACACCCATCTGAACATTTGAAACATTGATATCTCTATCCGACTCGACCAAGACTTCCTGGAGTGCGATAACATCAACCGCCATGTCAATATCCATTCGGCCATTGGAAAATAAAACGATATTCCTTGTGGTCGTTTTCATTCCAACGAACTGAATGAACAATGTATGTTTGCCATTAGGTAGTTTGAGAGAATAAAATCCATTTTCATCTGTGCTTGAAGCAATAAAAGGATTTTGCGTATATACCAATGCTCCTTCTATTCCCTCTTCGTCTTCCATATTTTTCACATAACCTGCTATGGAAGAACTCCCCCCTGTAACCAGCTCATTCCTCTTTCCAATTTCAAACACATAGTTTTCCAAATCTGAAGATTCGGCCTGATTGATGTATTCCCGCGAAAACACCAATCCCTTCTCTATAACTGAAACCTCCTTTTCTTTTGATAAAAAGGATTTGGTTATTTCAGGATCATCAATAATGGCAACATTCTTTGTGAGAATCACTTTACCCTCATATTGAAAATAGCTAATTGAAGTACCAGCAAACAGGCGATCCAGCTTATCTTCCATAGAATTTCCCTGAAGATCTCCACCGTAGCTTAAGGAATCTAACCAGTCAGGCTGATAAAAAAACTGAACATTGTGAGTCCTCTCCAATTCAGCAATTACAGTGGCCGTCGGTATTTTGGAATTACTTTGTCCAAGTCCTCTATGTTGATAAACAAGACACAATAGCAGTAACGCCCCTCCTAAAATATTAGCACGGATATTTACCATCAATCACTAATTAAGCTATCATAATATTCCAATAAGGAGACAATATCCTGATCATATCCTTTTTTAGGTCGAAGCATATTTTTTCGGATGAACCTTCTAAGCTCTTTTTTATGAGTCCACAATACCTTGATGATAGACCTTCTTGTTGAAACCTGATGATAGGTACCATCCCGTTTTAAAAAATAGGCATCATAGTTTCTGAAATCCAGTGTCATATCTCCCTGAGAAGGAAAGGCAATTTTTTTCCGTTTTGCAATCAACTGTACATTTTCACCTTTATATAACTCATCGTAGAAACCCTGCCTTTGCTCCGGTGATTCACTTTTCTCATAATATTTGAAGTAATGATTATTCATCGTGAACCAATCCACTTTCTCCTGGTTGAGATTGACTGGCTGGGAATAAAAACTATGTTGAGGATGTCTCAATAACAGGATATCAGTTTCAACATCATATAGACCCAAAAAGCCCCTGTAAACCTGGTTCGAATAACTGACTTCGATTTCAAGCCATCTATTATGCGAAAAAAATTGGTGTGATATCGTTGAGCTATAATGAACAGCATAATGTGCCCCAAAAGTAACTGGAAGATTAACAAGGCCCATAGTTTTATCAAACCATTCAGTCACATCTCCATCCAAATCCAAAGAAGAGACCTCAACCTGAGCCTTTGAATGAAAGGAAAGGAACAGTGCTAAAAGCAATAAGAAGGAATGGTTATTCATAATGGGGCGACCCTCATAGGTAAAAAGCTAATTTGGGCTTGAAAGTACTCAATAATTCGAATATAACGTCAACTATCCCGATAGATTACAAACTGCAAAGGAAAAGCGCCGATAAATTATCAGAATCTCAATATTTTAAAAAATATCGAAGTAAAATCTGATATTTTGTAATTTGACATATTTAAACCACTATATTTAATGGCCCCATTGACAAACCCAGGCTCATGAAACAACAACTTGACCAACCTGAAAAAGAAGAAAAGTTTCTGAACTTTTTAAGAATTGAGGAGGACTCCAAGACCCCAAAATACAAACAAATTGTAGATACCATCATCTCAGATATTGAGAATGGTATTTTTAAAATCGGGGAACGAATTCCCTCAATTAATGAAACAAGTGAGGAATTTTATCTTTCCAGGGATACGGTAGAGCGGGCGTACAAGCTTCTTAAGAAAAAAGGTCTGATCGTACCGGTAAAAGGAAAGGGGTATTTCGTAGCCAATACAGGAGGGCCCAAGGAATTGCGAATCCTAATGCTCCTGAATAAACTGAGTGAGCACAAGAAAACCATTTACAATGCTTTTGAAAAGAAATTCAACCTCGAGGAGGTTACGATTGATCTGATCATTCACAATTGCAATCCTTACACCCTGGAGTCTGCCATCATTGAGAACCTGGGCAACTATGACCACTATGTGGTGATGCCCCATGTAGATGAGGTAACGGAAAGTTTGGTTGATACCATCAATAAAATACCCGAAGAGAAGCTCATCCTGATCAACCAGGAAATCGATGGAATCCAGGGAAGATTTTCTTCTGTCTATGAGGACTACGAACATGACATTGAATCAGCGCTTAACGAAGGCTACGATTTAATCAAAAAATACAAGCGACTTAAGCTGGTGTTTCCACTCACCAATCACTACAGACCTGCCATCAAAAGTGGGTTTACCAGGTTTTGTGAAGCACAACACATGAGCTATGAGATCACCGATACTTTCAAGCAAGACCTGCTTAAGGATGGTGATTTATATATTGTCATAGAAGAGTCTGATCTGTGTGAGATCATAAAGACGTCCAAAGCACAAGGTCTAAAAATCGGTGAGGATATTGGAGTGATCTGCTATAATGATACACCTGTAAAAGAGATTTTGATTGGTGGTATCAGTGTGATCACTACAGATTTTGAAAAAATGGGAGAAACAGCAGCGAATTTCATTCTTGAGAAAAAAACCAACAGGATCAAGAACCCATTTTCTTTGATCAAAAGAAGCTCAATATAGCCTCATCTTTCAGGATATTACAGGAGGGTCAAATAACTGAATAGAAATTAATTTGCTTTCTATATCGGTTGCTTTTTGCCCGGATTTTCACATTAGCCAAATAGTAGGAAGTATTGAAGACCATAGCAGTATTTGACATAGGGAAGACCAATAAGAAATTCATCATTTTCGATCAGAACTATGAGATAATTTTTGAGAAGGGATTGAAGTTTGATGAAAAGGACGATGAAGACGGTTTTCATTCTGAAGATATTGTCAGGCTGGAACGATGGATCTCTGATACATTGAAAAAATTCTGTAATGCAAATACATACGATATAGCAGCTGTTAATATCTCCGGTTATGGTGCATCTCTTGTTCACCTCGATGAAAATGACAAGCGGTTGACCACCATGTATAATTACCTGAAGCCTTACCCTGTGGAAACCAGCACCGAGTTTTATAAGGAATACGGAAAAAATGAGCTTCCTCTTGAAACTGAATCACCTATACTGGGAATGCTCAATTCCGGATTACAGCTTTATTGGATTAAGAAGAATAAACCTGAGATATTCGTCAAAATCAAGACTTCACTTCACTTCCCGGAATATTGTAGCTTCCTTATAACTAAGAAGAAATTCTCCCAAATGACCAGTTTAGGTTCCCATACCAGTCTTTGGGATTTCAAGAAAAATAAATATCACCACTGGACAGAAGAGGAAAACATTCAGCAATTGCTGCCTCCTCTTATGCCCACAGATCACTCAGAAGATGTAGTAATCGGCAAAAAAAAGCTCAAAGTTGGAGTGGGGTTGCACGATAGCTCAGCAGCACTTATTCCCTATCTGAAGATCCTGAAATCAAAGTTTGTGTTGATTTCCTCCGGAACATGGAACATTAGCATGAACCCCTTTAACCAGTCCCCATTGACCCTGGATGAGTTGAAAAAAGATTGTCTTAGCTATATCAGCTATGAAGGTAAAAAGGTTAAATCCAGCCGTGCATTTTTGGGAAATGAATATGAGTACTGGCGACAAAAGCTGGAACAGCATTTCAATAAGTCGACCGGATATCATAAACGCATAAAATTTGATCCGGTGATCATGAATAATCTATTGATCAAACCTGCTGAGAATAAAGTTTTTTTACCACAGACAATGAAAGGAACGGGTCCTCTCCCGGGAGATTACAGCCAACATCAAATCGACCTCAATGTATTTGAAAATTTCAATGAAGCCTATCATCAACTCATCCTTGACCTGACCTACATCCAAAAATTATCGCTTGACCTTATTCTTGAAAAGGAAACAAAAGATATAATCGTTTCCGGTGGTTTCACTTCAAATGAAGTGTTTCTGAATACATTATCAGGCTTTTATCCGGATTATAATGTTTATTCTACCAAGCTATCAAGAGCCTCTTCTTTAGGTGCAGCAATGGTGCTTCATGACAAGTGGAATAAAAAACCAATAAGCAAAGACCTTCTGGCGTTCAAAGAGTTCAAAGCACCTGGATTCCTTGACTTTGGAGAGTACCAGTACAGCAAGGTCAGTACAAATGTGTAATTAAAAATTTAAACATCAAGCAATGAATATTAACCCGGCACAGATTTCAAGTGATAATGAATCGCAGCTATCCGATCACAAGGAAAAATTTGACTTTCTGTCAAACCAGTTGGCTAAAGCGAACATTGATGTTGAAAGCCTGATCAAAAAAGTACAAAACTTGCAGATTGAAGTACCTAGCTGGGCTTTGGGTACAGGTGGCACCAGATTTGGCAGGTTCGCGGGTGGTGGAGAACCTGGCAACCTGATTCAAAAGATCGAAGATGTTGGAATACTCAACACCCTTTCTCGAGCTTGTGACTCGATTTCCTTACATATTCCCTGGGATATACCATCTGATGCCAATGCCATCAAACAAGAGCTTAAAACAAAAGGATTGACGATCAATTCAGTCAATTCCAACACCTTTCAGGATCAGGCTGATCAAAAACGTTCATATAAATTTGGATCGCTGTGTCACACCGATAAAGGGGTTCGAAAACAAGCAATAGACCACAACATTGAAGTGATCGAGTATGGAAAAATGCTTGATGCCAATGTGCTGACAGTTTGGTTGGCTGATGGGTCATCCTTCCCCGGGCAAATGGATTTCAGAAAGGCTTACAGCAATACCTTGTCCTCTCTGGAAGATATTTATGATAAAATCCCCAATGGATGGCAGATGCTCCTGGAATATAAGCCATTTGAGCCAGCCTTTTATCACACAGTGATCCCTGATTGGGGCACCTCCTATTCTATGGTTACGGCACTGGGTGATAAAGCCAATACGCTTGTTGATCTTGGACACCATTTACCAAATACAAACATCGAGCAGATTGTGGCTACCCTCCAACTACTCAATAAACTAGGAGGATTCCATTTCAATGATAGCAAGTATGCTGATGATGATATCTCTGTTGGTTCTATCAAGCCCTACGCATTGTTCCTGATTTTTCTGGAGCTTGTAAAAGGAGAAAAAACCAATATGGAACCTGCCTGGATGATCGATGCCAGTCATAACCTCAAAGATCCATTGGAGGATTTACTTCAGTCCTTACAAAACATTCACCTGAATTATGCAAAGGCATTGACTGTGGACCTCAATGAGCTAAAGGAAGCTCAGGAGAGCAGTGAAGTAGCCCAATGTCAGGAAATCTTACAAAATGCTTTCCAGCTTGACCTCAGGCCATTGGTTGCTGAAGCCCGACTCAGAGCGGGTGGAGCAATCAACCCACTATCAGCATTCAAAAATTTGAAGGTTCGAGAAAACCTGATCAAAGAGCGTGGAACCTCAACTGTAGCTACCGGACTATAAACTCATGACCCAAAAAAAATCAATTATCGGAGAGCTCGATTCTGTAGAGGAATTTGAGCGCCAACCCGTCCCGACCAATAAGCTAAAGAGTCTTAGAAACTTTATTGGGATGTATGCGGGAGAGCATACTGCCGGGACTGAATTTGTGATCGGCCCACTGTTTGTTGCGCATGGAGTTTCGGCATTAGACCTTCTTTTGGGTCTGTTTGTCGGAAATACCCTTGCCGTACTAAGCTGGACCTTTTTAACAGCACCAATCGCAGTTAAAGAGCGAATTACTTTGTACTTCCAGCTGGAAAAAATCTGCGGTAAAAATCTGGTCACTGTTTACAATATCGTAAATGCCCTGATGTTCTGCTTCCTGGCTGGTTCCATGATTGCTGTCTCGGCCACCGCAGTGGGGATTCCTTTCGACATGCGGATGCCACACTTAAGTGATACCTATCCAAATAGCATCAGCTGGGTGATAGTAGTCTTCTTTGTTGGTTCCGTGATTACCGTAATCGCCATGTACGGTTACAACCAGGTATCCAAGTTTGCCAACATAGCTGCCCCATGGATGATACTGGTATTTATTGCCGCTGCAGTCTCAGTCTTCCCGCAGCTTGGCATTGAGCAACTATCAGACTTTTGGCCAATCGCCAATGAGGTGATCTGGAAGGGAATCCCTTTAGAAGGTCAAAGTAAGTTTACTTTCTGGCACGTGACCTTCTTCGCCTGGTTTGCGAATATGGCCATGCACATCGGGATGGCTGACCTATCGATCTTCCGATATGCCAAAAAATGGCAATATGGACTGTCTTCAGCTACTGGTATGTACCTGGGCCACTTCATTGCCTGGATGGCTTCGGGGATCTTGTATGCATTGTTCCTTTACCAGTCAAACAACAGTACTGAATTTGCTCCTGGCCCTATAGCTTATAATGCAGCAGGCATTGCGGGAGCCGTGTGCGTAGTCATTGCAGGATGGACCACTGCCACTCCGACTATTTATCGGGCAGGTCTGGCGCTTCAGGCTATCGTTCCCAGCTCTAAAACCTGGAAGGTGACCGCCTTTACAGGATTGATCACCACCATTGCTGCATGCTTTCCAGGGTTGGTGATGCAGTTGCTTGATTTTGTAGCCCTTTACGGCCTTATGCTTATGCCAATGGGAGCCATCATCTTTGTAGACTATTATTTTGCTGACAAGTTTAAATTCACCCAGTACTATGCCCAGGTCAGAGGAATTAAATTCAACGTATCTCCAGGGCTGGTTTGGGTACTCACTCTCGGGCTTTGTCTGTTGTTCAACATCAATTTTGGTGTCGACATCTTCTTTTTAGGACTCCCCGGGTGGTTCGTGGCCGCTTTTCTGTATGTGATTCTCAATAAAATGCTTCAAAAAAATGTCTAGTTCGTTGAAAATATCCTTACTCAAAGCTCTTTCCTATATTGGACTTGGGTTGACAATCGTTCCATCCATTCTGGTATACATGACGGTGATTAGCCATGATATACATACTAACCTCATGGGGGCAGGAATGGTCCTATGGTTTGTAACCGCACCTTTTTGGATCAATAAGGACAATTAACGCATTAACCGATGAGAATTTTAATTACTATTACCCTACTTGCAGTATTCCACACTATGCTGGCTCAACCAATTACCATTCCTCTATTTGAAGGGGAAATCCCAAACAGTAAACCATCCAAAGTCACCGAAGAAATAGACAAGGGAGATATCCTCGTTATAAAAAAGGTCATCACACCACATATAGAAGTTTTTCTTCCTGCGAAGAGACAGGCTACTGGCCAGGCAGTGCTCATATGTCCAGGTGGTGGCTATGGCGTACTGGCCTATGATTGGGAAGGGTATGACATCGCCAAATGGCTCAATAGCCAGGGCATAGCCGGGATCGTATTGAAATATCGCTTACCTAATGCAGAGAGCCAGGTCAAGAAGGAGTTGAGCCCACTGATTGATGCCAAAAGGGGCATGCGCTTAGTGAGGCACCATGCTGAGGAATGGGGCATTGATCCCGACCAAATCGGCGTGATGGGTTTTTCTGCTGGTGGACACCTGGCGAGTACGTTAGGCACTCATTTTGATACTGGGGATGCTTCTTCTTCTGACCCAATTGAAAAGTTGAGCGCTCGTCCTGATTTCATGATCCTGGCTTATCCCGTAATTTCCATGGATCCAGAGTTTACTCACATGGGCTCCAGAACAAACCTGATCGGACAGAGCCCCTCCAAAGAACTTGAAATCTATTACTCAAATGAAAAACAGGTCAAATCCGATTCCCCACCAACATTTATTTTTCACTCACAGGATGATCAGGCGGTGAAAGTAGCTAACAGCCTGGAAATGTATCGAGGCCTTGTAGAAAAAGGGGTGCCGGTAGATGCCCACTTCTTCCCTACCGGTGGCCATGGATATTCTCTGGGTATCAATACCGAAGATACTTACGGATACTGGCCGGAGTATTGTGCGGACTGGTTGAAGAAGATCAGGAAGAAAGATTGAATCTTTAGGTTTTGAACCATTAAAGAATTAAGAGCATTGTGGAATATTATAGTTAAAACTAAATATCCACAAAGGCCATAGACTTTCGGTAAACTTCAAGCTTTTATAAATCAAACATAAGCTTGCATGAGTTAGAGTTAGAGCAACAGGAAGAATCTTCGATATTACTTACGAAGACTAAGATTCTTCACTACGCTTCACTTCGTTCAGAATGACGTGAGATATTATGATCTGGGTTCGCTTGGACAGTGCTCCCTGGAAACCATCTATGTTGTTTTCACCAAACAATTCTGTGCAGTTAATAGTGTTGAAAACTTGTACAGACATTATAAAAACTCCTTCAAATCGCACAAAAACCTTCAAAAATGGTGCAATCACCTTCCCATCTCAAATAAATACAATTGCAAGTAAAACAATCACCAATTTATTACACGCAATGAAGTAAGGAGTTTGATATAATTCAATTCTATCTTATTCAATTTACATTCAATATCGTGCAATTTACATTCCATCTTGGAATATTTACATTTAATGTTAAACAACGGATTTTTTCATACAAAATATTTGTATCATATAATGTTTTTATGTTTTCTTACTGTAGAAAAATACCATTACGAAATTTAGGGGAGGGGCTTTTTATCTCTAAATGAACTTAATGGTTCCAGATTCAATTTCTATTCCAGAATCAACTTCCGTTGATCAAAAGCTTTACCTCCTTTTTTGAGGATCAATAGATAAACTCCACGTGGTATTCCTGTCGGGTTAATTTCAACTCGATCCTCCTTTTGAAGTTTCATTTTAAGTTGAGATCTTCCCTGGATATCCATCATTTCCAGTTCATCTACTTGTCCCCGAAGCCTTTTATCAAGTCTGATACTGATCTGGCTGTCAGAAGGATTTGGATAAACACTCCACAGGCTGTTTTTAGTTTCTGTGCCAGCAATCAAATTGGGCGCATCGGTAGAAAGCATGATGTACATGGCGTTGCTGGGCACATACATCTTTACTCCATCATTGGTTGGAAAGAGAATAATCTCGTCAGATTTTTCTCCATTAACAGTGAGCATATGAGCAGATTTGATGTTTTGGTTTCTGAATTCTATGCTCATCATATTATTGGCAGCTTTCCAAGGCATTCTCCCCGTATTGACGATCTGAAAACCATCCCGAACATCTCCACTTGAGGGTTCAAATTGTGCAGGTTGCTCCACCCAACCAGTGGGTCGATAGACAGTTCCAATCTGTACAAGTATCTTACCTGAGTTACCAAGAGGAGTATCGTCCATCGATACTACAGAGATGGCTGCATATTCATTTTTCACTGAAAGCGTGATATCTGGCAACTCAACATCCTGCGTTGACTCTCCATCAGAAAAGAACCCCGTCGCACCTTGAGCCATTGGTGCTGACATCGTAGCCAGGCCTTTTCCATAATCCAGGTTCAATTCACCAGTTGAACTGCCTATGGTTTTATTACCAAGATCAACAAGAGTATTTATTTGAGCGTCTATAACCGTATTTCCCTCTCCCCCATAAGCTACTTTTACCTTACCCGTCAGAAACGCGAATGGGATGACTTCCGTCTCTGTGGGGTCATTTTGATTCCCATACGAATCACGGTTTGGGTCAAAGCCATTTTCTTCGGCTATTACCGGCAGTTCCCGATCCCAAATACTCTGCAGGGGCCGTTGCTCCAAAACAACCGGCTCTGACTCCTGAATAAGCCCCTTTCTGAAGATGTAAGCGCTTGCAGGATACATGGCAGTTATGCCGGGAATGGAAGACGTCCAGCGAAACATGGGATATGTATTGATATTTTCGTACTCTCTCCAAAAATCATAATACGGATTATCATCAAAACCCTGATGCGATGGGTTAAACCAAAAGAAAGCATCCACACCATTGAGGGAAGAATAGGCTGCGATCAGCCAGGGACCTTCAGCCTGAAATTTGGCCGGGAGATTCCATCCACTTTCGGTAACAATAAATGGATGACCATCAATTTGTTTGCTGCTTATTGGAAGCTTATTAGGATTCTTCAGTACAGACTCTCCAATATAATAGTCACCCGGATCAATTCGATACCCATCATACCCTGCGTTATTTGGATTCACATGCGTTGGGCTGACATACCTGTTTACTGCAATCACATCCGCGGCCGTATTCGTCCACCTTTCTGCATCATTGAGATACAATGAACTGGCTGTCTTCCAGTTAGTGGTGTTTATCAACTGCTTACAGCCGAGCGTGACTTTATAATGATCATAAAATTCCTCGTAAACAGATCTTTGCTGCTCAGCCATAAACTGTATCTGATCGCTAATCCTAACTTGTGACACATCCCCAGGCAGATTAGGATCATCCACTGAAAGTGTGGCTACCCAGATGTTTTCAATACCCATCCTCTGATTATTGATATCGTCATTAGGATTTGTATCATTATTCCAGGTTGCATAAGCAGATTCTATGGTGCCATATTTAGATATCAGCCAACCATGAAAGAGATTCTCCATGGTTGCCATCTGATCAGGCCAGTTAGCCAAGGAATTGATGGTCCAAAAGAAAATACCATCCTCGTTGAGCATCTGTATAATGGCGACGGATGGATCATCCTTTAGCGCAATCCCTGTATAGGGATTTGTCTCTCCATAAAGTACGCTCACCCAGCTTTTCATGGCTTCCTGATAAGTGTCTGAGATATAGAGCGCCCCCCAGGGTTTAGCAGCTCCATTACCGGTGTATTCGCCAAATCCCCACTCAATTGGTGGATTTTCAATGGCGTAAGGCCAATGTGGACTGATGACAAGATAAATCCCCTCTTTCTTGAATGCTTCGACTGCTCTCCAGATATCATCAATCTCCTCCATATTGGGAGTGTTGAAATCTGTTTCACTTTCATCTGGTGAGATCTCTGCGTGAAATCGAATGATATTGACTCCCCGCTTGGCTAAAAACCTTGCATAATAAGATAGCTCTACGCTTGAAAGGTTCGATGATAAACCTGCTCCGCCTGAAGCCCAAAACCTGATTGGGTCTCCATTTCCGTCCACAAAGCTTTCACCATCCGCCGAAAGACCAATAAATCCGCTTTGACCAGCTTCATCTTCATTGAGAAATCTCAAATCAAGGATAGCGTCTTCACTGAATGCATCATTTTGTGGATTGAATGTCCATCCGGTACCTGGGTCCTGAGCAAAAGTGAAATAAACAACAAAAACAAAAGACAAAAAAGGGGTTACTTTCTTCATTATGGGTTCAGGTTACTTGTATCTGCCTGCCTGGGCTTCACTATATAAAGCACACAGATGCGGATGAGTAACCTTAAAACCGCTATAAATTATCCCTTTTTACTCCGGACAAGCCTCTAATGGCACCTCCAGCGTCCAACCTATAAAAGATGAGAAATTGAAGTCTTTATATTTCCGAGGACCATCTGGACCCGAAAGATAACTTTGCTGCACCTCCAGGATCACGTCTCTGATCGCACAGGCTTCACTTCCAATCAATTGAGTAGAGCGTGCTGCATATAGCGCCAACCAGGGTCTGTCAGATCGCATGTTCTTAGATAAAGTATCGAGCGCAGCTGAGGAACAATTGCCAGATGTGCACAGAACTTCAGCCGCAGCCACCTGCACGGATGGCGACTCGTCACCAAGGAGCTCTGCAAGTGGGGCAACAGCTTCTCCTGGTAATGGATTCATGGCACCCAGTCCCACTACTGCCCACCATCGAACACCACTATCCGTATCATCCAGATCAGTGAGGAGTTTTTCCAATGAAGCAGTTCCTACTCCTTCTGCTGCTTCAATGATTCGATCCAGGTGATACCGGCTCTCATCCTGCGCCATGGTATATGGTGAATCTTTGTCTGCTCTTCTCATCATCTCTGGTTCGATCAACAATCCAGCGTCTCGATGGGTTTTCATCCAACCATGCATGGCGTCTTTCATTCTTTTCTTTACATCCTGATAACCCGGATTTTCAGCAAGATTGACTTGCTCATATGGATCATTTTGAAGGTCATACAATTCTTCAATTGGTTTTGAGTTAAACATGGCTTCTCCTAGTGGCGGCAAATCACCTTCCTCTCTCGCTCTCCTCAGTAAACGGAATGCTTCTTTTTCATTGCTGAAGATTTTCCCAGACTGAATGTAGGGGTACTGAGGCATGTAGTGACGCACATAGATATATCGCTCATCATGTGATGCCCGACTGATCTCATACATGTCATCGGCCCGGCTCCTGGCCCCAAAAATATATTCCCGTTTTTCCGGAAGCTCCGGTCCAAGAAAAGGTTGTCCCTGCATTTGTTCAGGTATTGGTAGTCCTGCCAAATTGAGTGCCGTCGGCGCATAATCAACGAAACTCACAAGTTCATTGGTCCCCTGACCCGGAAGATCACCTGCCCTGAAAACATTTTTGTAAGCCTCCGGTACATAAACAATCAATGGAACTCGAATCCCCGTTTCATTGAGCCACCTTTTATAACGGGGCATACCAAAGCCATGATCGGAAAACACAAACATGATCGTATTTTCCATCAGACCATCTGCTTCCAGACTATCTATAATTGCTCCAACATCCAGATCAAATCCACTGATCAGATCGTAATACCTGGCCCACATCCATCGGGAAGAATCATTATCAGGATAATACGGAGGTACTTTTGCTATGGCTGGATCATGGAACATAGAGTCCGGAAGGTCCTGAACCGCACTTAGATATCTCTCATAAAAGTTGGCTGGTCCTTCATGTGTACTTCCGATGGTGTACATGCTAAAGAAAGGATCATCACCTTTCCTCTCCCTCCAGGGAGCCAATCGCTGAGCCCTGAGGTCCCAAATCCCCTCAGGAGTAAAATTGTAATCCGTTTTACCATACAGACTGGTGAAATATCCTGCCTCTCTTAAATACTCTGGCAACGCTCCTATAATGGGCGTCCTTTGTATCTCATTTCGCAAATGCTGCGTACCCATGGCAGTCGCATATATACCGGTAATCAAACAAGACCTGGAAGGCGCACAAATTGGTGCAGTTGCATAGGCCTTGTCATACCTCAACCCTTTGCTGGCTAAGGCGTCGATATTAGGTGTTTTAGCATATGTATCTCCATAGACCCCAAATGCCGGACCGATGTCCTCTGCATTGATCCAGATGATGTTAGGAGGAGGCAACGGCTCGTCCGTTTGTTTGCAAGAAGCAAACACCAGGCAAATGATTATTAATGGCATGAATACTTTTACAAAGTTCGTCATCATAATTGGGTTTTGATTTTATTTATTCCGGGCTCAAGCTTGAGGGTTGTACCACCAAATTCAAAGTCACCACTCATGCCCAGGGGAAGGTTAATTTCACCGATCAGTCTTTTTCCTTTGATCTCATAGGAAACGCTAATCCTCCCGTTAGGGTGAGGCATCGTTGCATCAACTTTTTTCAGCGTGCCCAGGTGCGGTGTGATTAATACATTCTCGAATCCAAAATCAGCAGGCTTGATCCCCGCAATAAACCGGAGGTGATAATACCCAGGCGACCCACTCCAGGCATGGCAGTCTGAACGGTCGTGGGACATAAATCCGGTCTCCCCACAGGTAGTGTGACCCTTATCCAGAAAATAGTCCCAATGATCAAGGTTATCCAAGTACAAATCTTCTTTTCCCAGTTTCTCCATAATATGGAAAAGGAAAAAAGTGAAATACGAACTGGCCATCTCATCAAATTCGTAAGTCAGGATCTGTTGGAAAAGCGCATCCTGATCTGATTTTGGAATAGCGTCGCACATGATAGCCAGGATACTGGTGTGCTGCGAATACTGCGTATTATCAGGGAAATCGGCAAAAATTTTCTTTTCAGGGTCCCAGTAAACATCATAAGCAGCTTTTTTGATGTCCTCTGCCAAACCTTCCCATTTTTCAGCCCTGGTCTCCTCACCTATTTCATTGTAGAGTTTCACCACACAGTCCAAGGTGTGAGCAAAATATAAAGTAAGAATCGCCGAATGATCAAATACATTCCGTTCTGCAGTTCCTGTAGGCAGACTTCCTTTTATCATACTCCAGTCGACAAACTGTTGACCAACGATTCTACCCAGTACACCCTTTGACTCATCCATATGTTGCTCATAAAAAGCCAATACACCTTCTATATCGCTTACAAATTGCTTTGAGAAATCCGCATCCTTTCTGATCTCATAGTAATCCCAAAGCGTTTGTACCCAGGCAAGACTCCAGGTGCCCATATCAAAGTCAAACCGGGAAGGATATGCTGATTTAAAAAGTTTTGTTTCCCTGTTGGCGGACTGAGGATAGAGCCTCATCACCTCTCTAAACAGGCGGTCATCGGTAGAATTATAGGTAGATATAGCTGAAATGGGCCTGTTGTCACCTCCATAACTCAGTTGTTCATAAAAAGGCGTATCATAGTAGGTCTCTCCTGAACACATCCTCAATGTCCTCAAGCTGATCTCAAACATGTCGTCCAGCAGGGCATCATCACTTTGGAAAGTGGCCATCTCAGGATAAGGATAACCGGAGAACTCACTTTCCAGGTTAATTATCTCCAGGGGACTTCCTCCTGTCGTAATATCAAGCTGGACATACCTGTAAGCTCGTTTCCACAATGGCCGGAAAGTTCTCAGATCTCCATCCGGATGAAAGATGTCAAACGGACCATACATGATTTTGCCTTCCACTGAATCCCTGTGCGTTTTGAGATAGGGCTCTTCATGTAATGCTTCAGCATACGTGATCTTTATTGTACTTTCCTTTCCTTGATTGACGGTGAGCTCCGGATAGCCCATAGTAAAGATCTCATAGTCCAAAAGGATGTTTGCTGTCGAGTTTGCCTGAATAACGATTGGTTGCTTTTTCTCCAGAAATGCTTCAGGCATATCAATTCCTTCTACCCGTCTGATCTTCTTTGGGTATTCCCGATGATTGTCCATGAAGGCAATGTTGCGCGGAACCAGATTCCAGGGTTCCGCACCATTAAAATCTAACTTTTGAGGAGATATCCATTGGCTATCATCAAAATCAACTTCTGCCCACCCCCATGGATATTTTTCAGCAAATACTTCATCACTGGGACCAACCGCATAGTATCCCCTGAGCCACTCTCTTAGATTTAACTCATCATAGGTGATTGGGTCATAGGCAGGGTTTTGATACGTTTTCCAACCCTTGTCTGAATTTAGGTTGTTGTATCCTTCATCTTCAGATCTCAGCATAAACGCGGTCTGTGCAGAAAGCAAAGCCATCGGCTTGTTCTTTCCTGCATTGAAAACCAGAGCTGCCAGCACATTTTCCCCCGATTTCAAACGAGAAGCTATATCAACTACATCGTACTTATAGGTTTTCAAATCACCCTTGGCAGGCCCATAACTTACCATCTCTCCATTTACATAAAAGATGTATCTGTTGTCAGCTGAAACATGTACTTTCAATTGAGTGGGGACAGCATCAAGATTAAAAGATTTTCTAAAGTGGAAAACGCCGTAACTGGTCACATTAGCTGTTGGGAAAGAGACCCACGGAGCTTTATATTTTTCCTGGCTGCTGATTTCGCAAATCGAAAAGCAACTTATCAGCAGAAGCAGAATTGGGGTTTTAAAAACGTTCATTGTTTGAATTTTTCGGATAATGCAAACAAGTAAATAGAATCTCAAAAAAATTCTCATCCTGTTCTTGCCTGTATATGCCTTGAGTCTGGCATGATAATCACTGTGATTAGGAAGATATTGTTAGATTTGGCTCTAAAATCCAAACTATGAAGAAATTACAATACTTAACCATTTTAATGATTGTAGTCCTGGCTGCATGTTCACCCAAAAAATCTGAGACAACCAGTGAAACCAAGGAAGCAACTACTCAGCCTACAGAGGCTGCTTCTGGAGAATGGATAAGCCTTTTTGATGGCAAGTCTTTCGATGGATGGAAAGCCAGCGAAAATACTGAGACATTCAAAATTGAAGACGGAAACATTGTCGTAAATGGCAAAAGATCTCACCTATACTATGTAGGAGATGTAAATAATGGGAACTTCAAAAATTTTGAGCTGAAATGCGAATTGATGACTTTCCCTAACTCCAACTCAGGAATCTATTTTCATACAGAGTATCAGGAGGATGGATGGCCATCGAAAGGTTATGAAGTACAGGTAAACAACACCCACTCCGACTGGAGAAAAACAGGTGGTTTGTATGCCATTCAGGATGTAAAAGATCCACCATCAAAAGACAACGAGTGGTTTACTGAGCACATCATCGTGGAAGGTAAGCACGTAGTAGTGAAAGTAAACGGTATCACCACTGTGGACTATACTGAGCCAGAAAACCCTGAAAGAGAAGATGGAATGAAAGGTCGACTGATTGATAGTGGTACCTTCGCACTACAGGGTCACGATCCCGGCAGTAAAGTGCTTTATAAGAGTGTAATGGTAAAAGTATTACCAGACTAAAAAATATCTTTGGTTGTCAGGTTCATCAGAACCTGGCAGCCATCAATAGATTCAGGTCTTTGAATCCCAGATTAAACTTCTTTGCCAGCTGAAGATTCGTCAGCGATCCCCTGTAGGTATACACACCCTTCATAAACCACTTATTACTCAAGATCATTTCGTCTATACCCCCAATATCCCCAATGTGTAAAATGATGGGGGTAAAAATATTAGAGATCGCCAAAGAAGCAGTCCTGGCTACTCTGGATCCAATATTGGGCACTCCATAGTGAATCACATCGTACTTCTTAAATGTTGGACGTTTATGGCTGGTCATTTCTGACGTTTCAATACATCCCCCCTGGTCGATTCCAACGTCAATAATGACTGAGCCTGGTTTCATCTGAGAAACCATTTCCTCTGTTACAATACATTTATTAGCACCCTTCTCCGGCCTTATTGCTCCAACTACTACATCCGCATTTTGAATTGCTTTGGAAATGGTGGCATTGTCGATAGTCGCAGTATGAATCTGCTGACCAAGGGCATGCTTAATCCGTCTCAGTTTATAAATATGGTTATCAAAAACCTGGATATCAACACCCAGGCCGATACATGCCCTGGCAGCATACTCTGCCACGGTCCCTGCCCCTAAAATCACTACCTGGGTTGGTGGGACCCCTGTGATCCCTCCAAGAATCACTCCTTTTCCTTCGTTGGTATTGCTCAACAACTCAGCGGCGATCAGCATTACCGTACTTCCAGCAATTTCACTCATTGCCCTAACCATCGGAAGTCCACCAACTTTATCCTCTATGAACTCATAGCCAATGGCGGTTATTTTCTTACGATTGAGAGATTCGATGTATTCTCTTGACTGACTTCCGGTTTGAAATGCTGAGAAAATAGTGGTTCCCTGTTTTAGCAGGTTTACCTCTTTATCTGTAGGTGGCTCTACTTTGAGGATGATATCTGCCTGATAAACCTCTTTTGATGAATAAACAATCTTTGCACCTGCTTCACTGTACTCATGATCGCTGAAGTGTGCGGACTTGCCAGCACTTGCTTCTACCCAGACCTCATGCCCATTACTTGTCAATACATCAACAGATTCGGGTTTGAGAGCAACCCTACTCTCTTGAAGAGAGATCTCCTTGGGTACACCAATAAACAATGATTTATGCCCCTTTCCCTTCTTGAGTGGAGCCTCTTGCGTATATAATTTTGGATTCCGGGCCAACTCTGCAAAGCCGGATTTCATCTTTTCAGCCATGTTCTACCAGGGTTATTTCCCTGTTCTTCTCACCCACTAAGTTAATACTTATTTCCAGGTGTCTTGGCGGAATAAGATCCGGAAACATACTCGCCCATTCAATTATGCAGAGATCACCACTGTACAAATATTCCTCTATCCCTATGTTCAATGCCTCCTCTTCGTCTTTAAGTCTGTAAAAATCAAAATGATAGACTGGTTTCCGACCTTCATCTTCATATTCGTTGATGATTGAAAAGGTTGGCGAGCTGATGCTATCAGATATGCCTAAAACCTCGCCCAAATCCTTGACCAAAGTGGTCTTTCCGGCTCCAAGATCGCCATCCAGACAGATTACTTTAAGGTTTTTAGACTTTTCTTTAATGGCTTCAGACACCTGACGCAAATCACCAATTGAGCTAACAACAAATTTCATTTATTTCTGGCCTAAAACTACAAGCGGGATGATCATCTCCTCCAGACTGATCCCACCATGCTGAAAAGTATCGCGATAATGATTCACGTAATAGTTGAAGTTGTTTGGATAAGCAAAGAAGAAATCTTCCCTGGCAAATGCAAAAGTGCTACTCACATTTGTTTTAGGCAACTTAAACTGCTCCGGGTTTCTGGTAAAAAAGACACCCTCTTCTTCAAATCCCAGGTTTTTTCCTTGCTTGTATCGTAAGTTGGTATTTGTCTTTCTATCCCCCACAATTTTGTACGGTTTCTTCACTCTGATAGTGCCATGGTCAGTAGTGATCACCACTTTAGTGTTTTTCTTAGTCGCAAGGATTTTTAGCAGGTCAAACAAAGAAGAATGTGAAAACCAGGATTTTGTCAATGACAAATATGCCGACTCATCTGGTGCCAGTTCCCGAATCATATGCATATCGGTACGTGCATGAGACAACATATCCACAAAATTAAAAACGATTGCATTGAGCTGATTTGACATCAGATTGGCCACGCTGTCAACAATTTGTTTCCCGTCCTGGGTCCTGATAATCTTATTGTAGGTGTATTTGATATCTTTCTTTTCGCGTTTGAGGTTCACCCCAAGCAGTTCATTCTCAAAATTATTTTTTGAGTCTTCTTCATCTTCACCCACCCAAAGGTTTGGATAATTGTTGGCAATGTCCAGTGGCATCATCCCACCAAAAAGTGAGTTCCGGGCATACGCTGTGGTAGTAGGTAAAATAGAATAATAAGTCTCTTTCCTTTCAATATTGAAAAGCTCAGCAATCTCAGGCTCCAATACCTCCCATTGATCCAGGCGGAGATTATCGATCACTATTAAGAACACAGATCGTTCGTCATTGATAAGAGGGAAAACTTTTTTCTTCAGCACCTGATGCGAAAGCAGTGGTCGGTCCACATCGGGATTGGTAATCCAATCCAGGTAATGATCCTCTATGAAATCCGAAAATTGATGATTGGCGTCTACCCGTTGATTGTTCAGCACTTCCTCCATACTTTTATCTTCAGTATTGTCAATCTCTATTTGCCAGTAAACTAGCTTTTTGAAGATATCTGCCCATCCCTGAAAATCATTAACATCCATCAGATCCATGGTCAACCGCTGAAACTCCTGCTGATACCCGAAATTGGTATGTTCCGAGACAATTCGTTTATTGTCAAGGATTTTCTTCACAGAGAGCAGGATTTGATTTGGGTTGAGTGGCTTGATCAGATAGTCTGCAATCCTCGCACCAATGGCCTCTTCCATGATTTCTTCCTCTTCGGATTTGGTAATCATCACAACCGGCAGATTGGGGTGTGTCGACTTTATGTAGTTCAACGTTTCAAGGCCTGTCATTCCAGGCATATTTTCATCCAGAAACACCAAATCAAAAGGGTTATGATCAATCTGTTCCAGGGCGTCGGCACCACTATTTACTGGTGTAATGTTGTATCCCTTGGCTGATAAAAACAAAATATGCGGTTTCAACAAATCGATTTCATCATCAGCCCAGAGTATTCGGTAATTCATAGTTTTTTTATTTGTTCAATAGTGTTACGTAATTGTTTGGAAGATGGATTAGTAATTTTACACGAACAAGTTGTTAATAAATCTTAATAAGTCAACCCAAAGTTTGAACAAAAAGAAAATATTAAATGATCCCGTCTACGGTTTTATTTCCATACCGGGAAGACATATTTATGATATTATCGAACACCCGTACTTTCAGCGGCTTCGTAGGATCAGACAGCTGGGGTTGACCGATTTTGTTTATCCCGGTGCGTTACACACCCGCTTTCATCATGCCCTTGGAGCCATGCATCTGATGACCAAGGCTTTGGATACGCTACGAAGCAAAGGGGTTATGATCTTCGAGGCTGAGTATGAAGCAGCGCAAATGGCCATCCTATTGCATGATATTGGCCACGGTCCTTTTTCCCACACACTGGAGTTTAGCTTGTTTAAAGACGTAAATCATGAGCAGATCTCTTTGTGGATCTTTAGAAAACTGAATGAAGAGTTTAAAGGACGACTTGAACTGGCCATTCAAATCTTCACCGGAAAATATCACAGAAAATTTCTTCATCAGTTGGTTTCCAGCCAGCTGGATGCTGACAGACTGGATTACTTGCGTAGAGACTGCTTTTTTACCGGTGTGATGGAAGGTACAATAGGTTCAGAACGAATCATCAAAATGCTGAATGTAGTGGATGATCACCTCGTTGTGGAAGAGAAAGGCATTTATAGCATCGAAAACTTCCTGAATGCCCGCCGATTGATGTATTGGCAGGTCTACCTTCATAAAGCATCGGTCAGCGCAGAATCCATGCTTATCTCATTGATGAAGCGAGCTAAGAAACTAACTCAATCAGGTAACAAGGTAGATGCCACTCCTGCTTTGAAAATTTTCCTTGAGCAGGATATCACGGTAGATGAATTCGAAAAAGACCATGACTTATTGGATGTCTTTGGGATGCTGGATGATTCCGACATCTGGGGATCTATCAAATTTTGGGCTCAGCATGATGACCCTGTAATGAAGACATTGAGTCAGAGCCTGCTTAGACGAAAGCTTTTTAAAATTGAGCTCTCAAATGAAAAAATACCCAAGGATCGGATAAAAGAACTCAATGAGACCCTTCTAAAAAGGGGCTTTGACCCAAATCATATCAAATATTTCGTGCAAAAAGGTACAGTCAGTAATGCTGCTTACGTAGCAAAAGACAGCTCAATAAACATCCTGACCAAAACAGGTGAGGTGGTGGATGTAGCGAGTGCTACAGATCTGCCCAATATCAAGGCAATTAGCAAAATCGTAAAAAAATATTATCTAAGCTATCCCAAAGACATATATTTGTGACCCACTTAAGCCTCAACCAGGCACTTCATGGAATTTACAGTTAATCAGATATCAGCAATCATTGGTGGAGTCGTAGAAGGCGACGGCCAGCAAAAAGTAAGCAGAATCAACAGCATTGAGGATGCGGGTGAAGGTGCTATTTCTTTCCTTTCCAATCCAAAATATGAGCCCTTTATCTACACCTCAAAGGCATCTGCTGTAATCGTCTCAAAAGATTTTACCCCGACTAAAAACATAAGTGCCACACTCATCAAGGTTGATGATCCATATCTCAGCTTTACCTCACTCCTTGAAGAGTATGAGAAAATCACCTCTTTCATGAAAGAGGGCATTGAAGAACCGGTCTTTGTCGGTGAAAATGCCACCTATGGGGAAAAAGTCTACCTGGGAGCTTTTAGCTATGTTGGTAAAAACGTGAAAATTGGTAAAAATGTAAAAATCCATCCCCAGGTCTATATTGGTGACAATACCACAATAGGTGACAATTGTATTTTCCATGCTGGTGTGAAAATCTATGCGGGAACAAAAATTGGAAGTCATTGTACCATCCACAGTGGTGCTGTCATTGGTTCCGATGGATTCGGTTTTGCTCCACAAAAAGACGGATCTTACAAAAAAATCCCTCAGCTGGGAAATGTAATCCTGGAGGACCATGTGGATATTGGAGCCAACACCACAATCGATTGCGCCACTTTTGAATCTACAGTAATCAAAAAAGGTGTAAAGCTAGACAACCTTGTCATGGTAGCACACAATGTTGAGGTAGATCAAAATACTGTAGTTGCTGCTCAAACAGGGATTTCCGGAAGTACAAAAATTGGAAAACAGGTGATAATTGCCGGACAGGTCGGTGTGGTTGGTCACATCAAAATAGGTGATGGAGTGATCATTGCGGCCAAGGCTGGAATTTCAAAAGATGTCCCTGAGGGAGAAACCATGTTTGGAGCCCCCGCCTTTGAAAAGGGAGCCTATATGCGATCATATGCTGTGTTCAGAAAGTTGCCTGATGTGATGAAACGGATTCAGGAACTTGAACAAAAAATTCTAAATTTGTCCTCCATCAATAAATAGCATGAAGTCTAATCAACACACAATCAAAGAACCGGTTACGGTTTCAGGAATAGGACTGCATACGGGTGTAAAAGCCAATATGACCTTCACCCCGGCAAAACCCAATCATGGCATAAAATTTCAACGGATCGACCTGGAAGGTCAGCCTATCGTTGATGCAGATGTAGACAATGTTGTGGACCTTTCGCGCGGTACTACAATAGAGCAGAATGGTGCCCGGGTCAATACAGTTGAACACACGCTCGCTGCACTTGTGGGCCTTGAGATTGACAATGTCCTCATCCAACTGGATGGGCCAGAGCCACCCATTATGGATGGAAGCTCACGGATGTTTATAGATGCCCTCGAAAATGTTGGCCTGCAGGAACAGGCAGCACAAAGAGACTTTTTTGAAGTGCCGGAGAGTGTGTTCTATCAGGATAAAGACAGGGACGTAGAGATAGCCGCCCTCCCGTTGGATGACTACAGAATCACAGTGATGGTTGACTATAATTCACCAGTGCTTGGTAGTCAGCATGCGCTGTTGAACAACATAGAAGACTTTAAGGAAAAGATTTCCATGGCCAGGACCTTTTGCTTTCTGCATGAGGTGGAAGAGCTGTACAAACACAACCTGATCAAAGGTGGTGACCTCAGCAATGCCATTGTAGTGGTGGATAGAAAAGTGAAGCCTAATGAGTTGGACCACCTGGCTGACCTACTGGGAAAACCAAAGATTGAAGCAAGCAAGGAAGGTATTCTCAACAATGTAGCGCTCCGGCATAAAAATGAGCCTGCCCGACACAAACTACTCGATATGGTAGGTGACCTGGCGCTTGTTGGCAGACCTATCAAAGCACAGATTCTTGCAGCACGACCTGGGCATGCTGCAAATGTGGCCTTCGCCAAAAAGCTGAAAAAGCTCATGCTGGAGACCAAGCAAAACAATGTGCCTCAGTATGATCCTAAGTTGCCTCCGGTGTTGGATATCAACAAGATTCAAAAGTTACTCCCTCACCGTTACCCTTTTCTACTGATTGATAAGATCTTTCATCTGGATGATGAGCAGGTAGCAGGCATAAAGAACGTAACCTTCAATGAACCTTTCTTTGCTGGTCATTTCCCGGGTAACCCGGTCATGCCAGGTGTACTACAAGTGGAGGCTATGGCTCAGATTGGCGGAATATTGGTTTTAAATAGTGTTCCGGATCCCGAAAATTACTGGACCTACTTCCTTGGATTGGAAAATATTAAGTTTCGAAAGATGGTTCTGCCAGGAGATACGCTCGTGATCAGATGTGAGCTTCTTCAGCCTATCAGAAGAGGCTTTGTGAAGATGAAAGGCAGCGCGTATGTTGGAAATAATTTAGCTTGCGAAGGAATTATGACAGCAAGCATCGTTCGAAAAGACCTATGACAGGACCTCAAAACAATGTTCATCCCGAAGCCAAGATTGGTAAAAATGTTACTATCGAGCCATTTTCAACGGTATATGAGGATGTAGAGATTGGTGATAATACGTGGATTGGACCAAATGTCACCATATTTCCGGGTGCAAGAATTGGAAAGAATGTTAAGATCTTTCCCGGAGCGGTGATTTGTGCGGTCCCCCAGGATCTGAAATTTGAAGGTGAATACACCACAGTGGAAATTGGAGATAATTCCTCTATCCGTGAGTTTGTGACCATTCATAGGGGCACAAAAGATAAGTATGTGACCCGGGTGGGGAAAAACTGCCTGATCATGGCATATGTACACCTTGGGCATGATACGATCGTTGGGGATAATTGCGTTCTGGCAAATTCGGTTAGTATTGCAGGTCATGTAGAAATTGGAGACCATGCCATTTTAGAAGGATTGGTGGCTGTACAGCAGTTTATTGTGATCGGTGAGCATGCATTCATTGGTGGAGCATCCTTGGTAAGAAAAAATGTACCTCCTTATGTAAAGGCCGCCAGAGAGCCACTTTCTTTTGTTGGGGTGAATACCGTTGGTCTCAAGCGCAGAGGATTTTCTGAGGAAGATATCAGGATCATTGACGACATCTATAGGATCATTTACATCCAAAACCAAAATATCAGCAAAGCGCTGGATCAGGTAGAAACCGAGCTAGCAGCTACCAAATACAAACAACAGATACTTGACTTCATCCGTAACAGTCCCAAAGGAGTCATGAAAGGTATTTACTAGTGGAGATACTCATTGACAACCTGGGGAAAAGGTACAATCGAGAATGGATATTCCGGTCACTGAACTTTGAATTCAAATCAGGTTGTAGAGTAGCGATAACTGGCTCCAATGGATCAGGAAAGTCAACCCTGATTAAAATTTTATGTAATTATCTAAGCCCCTCGGAAGGCAAAGTCAAATTCACCAATGGGCAGAAAGCAGTTGATAAAGACAGTGTTCAGCTTGCATTTAGCCTGGTAGCACCCTATGTAAATATCATCAATGAGTTTACGGTCTCGGAGATGTTCAACTTCCACCGAAAGTTTAAATCTTCAACTTATACCACAGCTGAAATCCTTGAAAGATCAAACCTTCAATCTGCTGCCGAAAAGCTAATCGACGAGCTTTCTTCCGGTATGCTTCAAAGGCTGAAGTTGAGCCTGGCTTTCTTCTTTGATTCACAGGTGATCTTCTTGGATGAACCAACAATGAACCTTGATCTGAAAAACATTAACTGGTATGCGGATCAAATCGAAGCCTTGAAAAAGGATCAAAGCATTATCATTGCCTCCAACCAGGAACGTGAGTACACTTTTTGTAACGATATGATAAATATTGAGGATTTCAAGCCTTGAATTAAATAATCATACATGATGGCTTTGGGAATATTTATGTTTTATCTTTAGGTAATTCAATTTTGAATATCCTTAAAAAAGGCTACTTTTGATTATATTAAAATCTTTAAACCGCGTTATGAAAAGAGTCACTGATTTACTAACTGCCTTAGTGTTCATATCTCTTACCGTATTTATTAGCTGTAACAAAGGAGGAGGGGGTGATGACGGTCCTACCCCTCAGGAAGAGCAAGTAGCGAAGCTTGTAGGGACCTGGGTTTTAGCAACTGATGGAGCTAAGCTAGGCACCACTGTACGACCAGAATGGAATGATCTTACAGTTGTAATATCAGGAAATGCAGACGGTGGAACCATTGCTGTAACCGGAATTCCTCAGGATAATGGTGCTAGTGATGTTTGGCCTTCAAGTACATCCTGGACATTTGGGGGTTCTATTTCAGAGCTAGACAGGGTAGATGGAATTTCAATGAGTATTCAATCTGTCACTGCTTCTCAATTAATTGTAACCTTTACGGTTTCAGCTTCTGGTCGGGTCACTGGATTTGATGGTTCATGGACCTTCACTTTTGAAAAGAGTTCCTGATAAGTAATAAAGGATTTAAGTAAATTTGCTGGGAATAGATTCTATTCCCTTTTTTTATGCACAATAAAATAAGCAGTCAGATTTGATACAGTATCAGGACAAGTATTTTGATCAGGATAAAAACCAGATACTGCGAGCTGCTCAGGCATTTGTTGAACCCAGACTCCTCACCCAGTGGGTTGAGATCGCTAAAATCCAATACGCGCGTGCGGAGAATCCCATGGGATTGATGGATGACTTTGCCTTGCATATTGAATCCATCAAAGAATTTGACACCGAGTTCCTCAAAGAATTTTACGAGCTGCTATCTGTAATCTACCGCTTCACCATTGGGGATAATCAGCTGGAATTCATTTGGGATGGTAGAAGCCATTACGAAGTCTATGCTGAAAACTGGTCTGATAAATTTGTGGAATGGACCAATGAACTCTCTCAGCACCCCGAAATCTACCGGGGTATTCTCAAGGCTTGCATCCTGAAACAGGATATCAATTTCAAATTCCACTTTTACGCAATCCGTAGGATAATCCTCAGGAAATTTGGAGTTCGTTTTAGCAGAAACAAGGTCATTTCTTACGCTACCGGCTGATGTCAAAGGTTGTGTAACCTTCAACTTCGGCTTCTATTACTTCCACAGCTTCCACCTCTGCAAATCGGGGACCCTGCTTACACCAACTAACCAATTGGTTGATAGCCTCTTCCTGCCCTTCTGCGTGAATCAGCACGGAACCATCAGCTTGATTTTTTACCCACCCATACAACCCAAGACCTGTTGCCACCTCTTTGGTAGAGGCCCGATAATAGACACCCTGCACTTTACCCATACAATGGATTGACCTCGCAATCATGAATTAGTGTTTAAGGCCACACTCTTTGCAAAATTTCATTTTGTCTGGTGGACGTTTTTTGGGAGGCTTCTTATGCCCGAAGTATAAGGGGTTTGAATATTGTGGGTCTTCGGCCTGCTTTTGTTCCTTGGCTTTCTCCTTGTAAACATCCTTTAGCCTGGCTCGGAATTCTGCAACCTCCTCTTCCCTGGTCTTATTAAAAACGGTCTTTTTTTCTTTCTTTTTAAACAATCCAAGGAATCCTTTTTTCTCCTTCTTGGTGGCCTGGTATGCAGGAGGCGGCGGGTCTTTTGGTTTAACGTCTCTTGTAGACTGAGCAAAAGAAACACCCGTAAAAGTCAGGATAATAATTACAAAAAGTAGATATCTGGTTCTCAAAATTGATCTGATACTTTTTCTTGTTTAGTGAACGTTTGTATTCACAATTATTGTTCCAAAATGAATATTAGTGGGCAAAGGTAACAGATAAGTAAAACTTGGTACTATTTTGGAGGTCAACTTAAAAAACGAACAAGATCGTTTCCAAATAAGTTTAAATAAGCATCTTTACGCAATGGGTAAATATTTATTGTTGGTTTTCCTTGGGGCTGCTGGCCTGAACTTCTCACTTGTTGGGCAATCCATTTTAGATGGAGAGCTTTCCAGGCGCATGGACCAGGGCGTTATTCTGATGGAATCCGGTCAGTATGAGTCCGCACAAAAGGAGTTTCTTTTCGTGATGAGTAAGATGGAATCACTACCCTCAGAAATGGCATATTATTTTGGAAGAAATAGCTTTCATCTATCAAAATACAAACAGGGTATCAACTGGCTGAACAAATACATCCAACTCAAAGGCACCCAGGGAAGGTACTACGATATGGCCATCAAATACCTGCAGTTAGCCGAAGAAGAATACATTAAGATAAGCAAGGAACAGACTGCAGAAATCCAAAAAGAGCTCCAGGGAGACGATTATAATTGTGGAGGATTGCTCAAAATGATCTGCCCTGTCTGCAGTGGAACAGGAGTAATAATTAAAGATGGTCCTTTCGATAGGATATACCAGACCTGCCCCTATTCATTGGGTGAATCATTCCTGACCTGTGAAGAATACAACCAGTTTATGCGAGGCGAGTTGAAGCCTAAGACCCAGTAAATTACCAACCTAAAATGTAGGCAAATATCAAAGGAGCTACGATTGTAGCGTCAGACTCCACAATAAATTTTGGTGTATTTACATCTAGTTTTCCCCAGGTGATCTTTTCGTTAGGCACAGCCCCGCTATATGAGCCATAGCTAGTGGTGGAATCAGATATCTGACAGAAATAGCTCCAAAAAGGTGTGTCTACCCGCTCCAGATCCTGATATAACATCGGCACCACGCAGATAGGGAAATCACCAGCAATTCCTCCACCAATTTGAAAGAATCCTATGCCGTCTTCACCAGCATTCTCAGTATACCAGTCCGCTAGAAAGGTCATGTATTCAATACCTGATTTCATTGTACTGGCTTTTAGCTCACCCTTCACACAATAGCTCGCGAAGATGTTTCCAAGGGTAGAGTCTTCCCAACCAGGTACTACCATTGGGAGGTTCTTTTCCATAGCAGCCAGCATCCAGCTATTCTTAGGATCGATCTCAAAGTATTCGTCCAGCATTCCACTTTTCAGGAGCTTATACATAAACTCATGCGGAAAATAGCGTTCGCCATTGTCCTCAGCATCTTTCCAGATCTTGAAAATGTTTTTTTGTATTCGTCGAAATGCCTCTTCTTCCGGGATACAGGTGTCAGTCACCCTGTTGAGGCCCTGCTCCAGTAGTGCACCTTCGTCCTCAGGAGTTAGGTCTCTATAGTTTGGAATTCGCTTGTAATGTGTGTGTGCTACAAGGTTCATGATATCCTCCTCCAGGTTGGCACCAGTACAGGAGATTATATGTACCTTATCGTTTCGGATCATTTCGGCAAATGAAATACCCAACTCACCGGTGCTCATTGCTCCGGCTAATGAAACGAGCATCTTTTTATTCTCATCTAAATGCTTAACGTATCCTTTGGCAGCATCCACCAGAGCCGCAGCATTAAAATGGAGAAAATGCTTCTCTATAAAATTAGTGATTGGTTTTTGAGACATAATTCTATCAATAGGGATTCAAAACTAAGGATCTTTTAAGACAAGCTCTGATATACCCCGGATAAAATTGCCTGCTAATGAAAATTTCAGTTTTCAAAAGCTGTAACGAACTACTTACCCTATGTAAAAAAGGGTAAGTAGTGATAGAACAATTAATGTAAGTGTTGTGAGTTTAATTAACTCTTTTTTAACCTCTACGGGTTGTGTTTGATCTTTTTCTTCCATGGCGATAATTCAAGTTATAATAGCATGACACCGCTTTGTCAGAAAAGGTTGTAAGAGATTAATTAAATCTGTAACGAATTCCTGTATTTATTCCCAGTCCACTTGGTGAAGCAACAAAGGAAGTGTTTGATTTTGTAAGAGAAGTAATAGGTTGCCTCATATAGGGCTCCACGGTGAACTCAACCTGATCAAATAATGCATACCCTATTTGCAGACCTCCTAATCCCGCAAAACTCACCTCTCGATATGGAGAACTTTTTCCAGGACCAATAGATACATTGGCAACATCACTATTTGGATCTTCCAGTTTATTTCCCAAATATAGATTTGTGGATACTCCGGCATTCAAGATAATATTCAGCCTACTGTCAATCAAAATAAATCCTGCTTTGACTGGTAATGAAGCAAATTGAAATTGATTGTCGAAATTGACATCCTGATAACTGTATTGAATGATTTTTTCAGTGCCCACGAGATTATTTAATTCAGTTACACCCCTGGTCTCAGAAGAAGCAGCAATTGGTTCAACCACATTGGGAGACTCTACTACCACATTTGTCTGAGTCACTGCATCTGCCTGGGTGTAATAAAGTCCACTCTCCAGTATCCAGTTTTCACTTACACGCACACCAAAGTTGAGCCCCATATCTATCGTAGAACCGCTTTTCATGCCTTCACGCACTGCAGGTGATTGACTTTCGATCCGAAATGAATTGGTAGCTGCATAGTTCTCGGCTGTGGCAAGATTCAAACTGCTTGCCAAAAGATTGCTCGGACCTGATTGATAATTGGGATCAAAACTTCCGGAACCCACGCCAACACCAGCCCAAAACTTCTCGGTCCCATGGGTTTTCCTGGATTTTCGTTGGGCGAATTTCCCATTGATCGCCTTATTGTACATACGCCGGTCTACATTGGCTTCCACGGAATATGATACATTGGTCTCGTCGATACGCTTGCCATCAAGAGCCAACGCCAAATAAGTAGGCTCAATACCCTGATCTTCGTCAGGTTGATCTGAGAAGAAATAGCCATTGTCCAGGTTTTGATTGCTTTCATCACTGTTTCCGACGAAATCATTGTTTTCAGGGGTAGTTCCCGTAACATCGTTCTGAGTGGGATTTCCTGTAACCTGATTTCCTGCAGATTCAGCATTGAAAGCTTGCTGATTGTTTACTTCTACTTCCTGATTGCTTTCAGAAAGCGTGCCGTTTTGGATGGTCTTATCAGAGATGAGATAGTTCATGCCCAAAAATGCTGCAATGAACATTGCAGCCGCAGCGGCCCACTGATAAAACCTGGCCTTGCGCTTAAGCGACGCCATCTGACGATAGGCTAAGTCACGCTCAATATTGCTCCAAACTCTTGGATTTGGCTGCTCCGAGGCATCCTCAAAAGCATCCTTCCACTCCTGTTCGAAGCTGTCTCCCTCAAAGTTCTCCCGCCTTGCCATAATTTACCTTATTGCTTTCATTGATCCATTCCTTCAACAAACTTTTTGCTCTTGCATATTGAGATTTGGATGTTCCCTCACTAAGATCAAGCATCTCAGCAATCTCATGATGTTTAAATCCTTCAACTGCATACAGGTTGAAAATAATCTGACAACCACTGGGTAGTCTTCTGATCATTTCCATAAGCTCTTTTTGACTTAATGATGAAACTGCTGTTTCATTTGCGCTGTATTGACTCAGGTCATTAACATCAACCATAGGGTATAAATACAACTTACTTCTTTGATGATTTAAAGCTGTATTGATAACAATACGTTTTATCCAATATGCCAGCGAGGAATCCTTTCTAAAGTCTCCAATTTTCTTGAAAACCTTTAAGAAAGCCTCCTGAAGAATATCTTCAGCTTCCTGCTCCATTTTAGTATAGCGCAAAGCGACAGCATACATCCGCGGAGCGAAAGTGTCATATAGTTGTTGCTGTGCCTTAGCATCCTGCTTGCAGCAACCTTTGATTAATTCTTCTTCACTGAAATGCATCCAGCCTGTTTTACTTAACCTAATGACGCTTAATTGAATAAAATAGTTGTAATGACTCTAACAAATCTATACAACAACAGCACATATTTTTTTATGGCATTGGTAAACTATAAGACAAGATAGATAGGCGATACCACCAAACAGTTGTTAAATAAAATTAATTTCATCTAAATTATATGAGGAACTGAGATGGTATTTTTTAATAGCTTCCTCAGGTTTTCTTCAAATTTTAATTTGAAATTTGTGTTTTTAACAGCCTTTCAGCATCATGCAAAAGTTTGAATTGATCTGACCCAATGAAATTGAGGGTCAAAGGAGCATGTGACCAGGGATTGGTCACTTGTTCGCTTGTGCTTTTAATTTCTTTATTCTCGCTGATAAGTTGTTCTGAAAAGATAAATTTTGACAACTTAGTATTTCCTCTTGCTGAGTTTGATGAACAGGAAAGCACATTCATATGTTGGAATCCCACCTTTCAGCAAACAATTCTCAATCTTACTTCTGCAATTACTGAGTATGATCATGTCACATTATTCTATAACGAGCGATATCATAAACCAGGTGCTATCGAAAGAATTCTGATAAGCAGAGGAGTCAACCTGGAAAATGTGCTGCTTTCACCCTTTAATCTGGAAAATGACAATGTATGGATCAGGGACTACGGCCCCATTTTCCTTCACGGAGAAAATGGAAAGCAAGATATCCTTTCTTTTAAATATGACCATGAAGCCAACAAGGAATACAACCTGTTTGGAGAACAATATTCCGCCAAAATGCGGCTATCCTTTATGCGAAGTGATCTATTCAGTGCCGGCGGCGGTCGCGAAATCAATGGAAGAGGCACAATGATCCTGATCGAGAGTTATGAAAAATCGCTTAATCCGGAACTAAGCAAAGAGGAAATTGAAAAAGAGTACAAAAAGAAACTGAACCAAAGAAACATCATTTGGCTTCCAAGAGGCATACCACAGGATGATGCTTTTGATAATGGTCCCGTTTTCGAAAACATTTATGGGAATGGAGTAAATGGACACATTGATGAATTTTGTCGCTTTGCAGATGCTCAAACTATCCTACTGGCAAAAGTTGATCCTGAGGACCTCTTAAGAGACCCTTTCTACCAGGTGGTACATGCCAGGCTGGAAGAAAGTTATGAAATTCTGAAAAATGCTAGAGATCAGGATGGCTATCCATTTAAAATCGTAAGAGTACCTCAGGCCCCCATACTCTTCAATGATGGGAACTATAGAGGAAAAGACATCTACTACACTCCAGTTACCAGTTATCTCAACTTTGTCATCACCAACAATTCTGTAGTTGTTCCTTCGTATTATGGTGAGGGAGATCCGGATTACATCCAAAGAAAAGATGAAGCAGCCAGATTAATCTTCTCAAAAGTTTTTAAAAACCGAAAAGTCGTGATGAGCGATGCGCTCGAGTTAAATTATAGCGGAGGAGGATTCCATTGCATTACACTGCACAAACCCAGGATTAAAAAACCAGGAACCAAGCTTTTTGGTAAATCTTCCTAAAAGGGACATTTAAATATGATCGGCAAAATGCTCTTCAATTACTTTCTGAATGCGATCTGCATCCAGGTATTTATTGAAGTAATCATGCACCAATGGGTTCTTTTTTGCCCTTTCCATATCGTCAGGATTGAGTGAGGTTGTGAGCATGATGAGCACTACCTGAGCCTTTTGAAGATCATCCAGCTTTTCATATTCTTCAAGAAACTCCCAACCATCCACTTTGGGCATATTGATATCTAAAAAGATAATGGCTGGCTGCGGGTGCTTTCCATCTTTGGTAGACTTCAAATAATTCAAAGCCTCCTCTCCATCCAGGGCTACATTAATCTCCTCAGTAATCCCCATGCGATTGATCAATCGCTTGTGGAAGAAATTACAATCTTCATCATCATCTACCAGAAGTATACTATTTAGCTTTTTTTTCATAGGCTATCTGTCAAAATGCTAAAATAGAAAGTACTTCCTTCATTGGGGGAAGATTTCACCCATATTTTCCCATGATGAATTTCCACAATCTTTTTCGCATAGGCTAATCCGATCCCCGTCCCCTCATATTCATTTTTGTTGTGAAGCCTTCGAAATAGAGTAAAGACTTTCTCGAAGTCTTTTTCCCTGATACCAATCCCATTATCCGAAAAAGAAAACTGCCATCCTCCTGAAAGCTGTCTGGCTTCAATTTTTACTTCAGGTCTTACATTCTGCTGTCTAAACTTGATGGCATTTTGGATAAGATTTTGAAAAAGTAATTTTAGCTCAAGCGGATATGCTTTTAGTACCGGAAGATCTTTAGCCTGTATTTCTGCCTCTGTTGAATCAATCAAAGCATTGAGGTCCTCAATCACTACATTAAGTGTCTCATTACTATCCACTATTTCTAATTCTTTCTCTTTACTTAACCTTGAGTAGTCCAAGAGCCCAACGATGAGCTCCTGCATGTGATCAGAAGCTCGAATAGAGGCCTTGATGTAGTGGCGGGCATCCTCATCCATATTCTCTCCATATTCTTCAATAAACCCACCCAAATATCTTTGAATCGTTACCAGTGGCTCCCTGAGGTCGTGTGAGGTGATATAAGCAAATTGCTCCATCTCCTTCCTTTTTGACTCATTGGCTGCCATCATCCTCATAGCCTCTTCAGACTTTTTGTCCTCAGTAATATCCCAACTGGTTCCCACCATCCGAATAGGGTTTCCTTCTGCATCCCGCTGCACCAGAGACAAAGCACGTAAATAATGTATTGATTTATTTGGCCAGATCACTCGGAATTCCGTATTGAACTCCTTTTTACCATCAATTGCCTTCCAGGCCTCCCGTCTGGTTTTCTCAACGTCCTCATAATGGATGGTGCTTAACCATTCTTCAAGTTTGCCCGAAAAACGCCCAGAGGTGTTTCCATAGAGTCGGAGAAGAGCCTCATCCCCCACTAAATAATCATTAACAATATCATACTCCCAGATACCAATCTTAGATCCCTTTACAGCAAGTTCCAATCGGTCCGTCACTTGCTTCAGTTCCTCCTCTGTTTTCTTTCGTTGGCTGATGTCCAGGATTTGAGAAACGAAATGAACAGGATTTTTATTTGAATCCCTGACCATGGATACATTTAATAGTACCCAAACAATATGACCCTCCTTGTGAAAATATCTCTTTTCCATCTCATATCCAGAGATCTTATTCTCCAATAGCAGCTGCACCTGACTAAGGTCAGCATCAAGGTCATCAGGGTGTGTAATATCCTGGAAAGTTTTCGCCAGCAACTCTTTTTCTGAGTACCCTACAATGGAGCAAAGTTTTTTATTGACCTTCAACCATTTCCCTTCGGTGGATACCAGGGCCATACCCAATGCGGAGTGCTCAAAAGCACCTCTAAACTGTTCTTCCGCAATACTCAACTCATTCTCTCGATCGATAAATTTTGTAATGTCGATATGTACTCCGAGAACACCAACTGGTTGACCGGATTCATCTTTGGTTAGTTTACCGTAATAACTAAACCACACCCCGGACCCATTTTGGTGATTGTACCTAATAATCATATCAATCGGGTACTCTTCATCTTTGCTGTGCATACCGATTGTTGACTCCAAAACCTTTCGATCTTCGGGATAGATCATCTCTCGCCATGAAGTAGGGACTTCTGTGAGCTGTTTGTGATGCAGACCCAGCGAACGTCGTAGCTTCTCATCCACCCAATCGTTTAGCGGGTTGATCAGATCCCAATAGTAGAGACCATCCAAAGGAGTATCCCTGATAAACTCCATAACAGAGTCATCACACCTTATCAAATCATAAAGTTCGTCCTGAAGGTAATTCACGCTGGTGGAATGAGTGCTAAACTAAAATTTTTAATAAGTTTAACAAGCCATTAGTGCATATCAAAATTTTAAACCATGTAAATCATGGTTCCAGGCCCTGAAAACGCAATTTTCAGTGTATCACCGTATACTTAAATCAGGTGTTTAACGTATAAAAAATCAGGGGAATTAAAATCAGACATTAAATCTGAAATGCATGATGTCACCGTCCTGAACAACATATTCTTTACCCTCAATAGCCATCTTTCCGGCTTCTTTGCACTTTTGCTCGGAGCCATATTTCTGATATTCCGAAAGCTTGATCACCTCTGCCTTAATAAAGCCTTTTTCGAAATCCGTATGTATCACTCCTGCAGCCTGGGGAGCACTCCATCCCTTCTTGATCGTCCAGGCTCGAACCTCTTGCACACCTGCCGTGAAATAAGTAATAAGGTCCAGTAAGTGATAGGCTGCTCTGATCAGCTTATTCAAACCGGATTCTTTTAACCCATATTCATCCAGGAACATTTTTTTCTCCTCGATATCTTCGAATTCAGCGATCTGTGCTTCTAACCCAGCACATACAATAACCACCTCAGCATTTTCGTTTTTTACAGCCTCGGTGAGCGCATTACTCCATTCATTTCCGGACTGTACACTCTCTTCATCCACATTGGCCAGATAGATTATTGGCTTACCTGTAAGCAATTGTAAATCCTTAATAATCAATCGGTCTTCTTTCTCTAGCTCCAGCGATCTAATATTTTTACCTTCCTCCAGGTGTTTCTTCACAGTATTTAAAACCTCTAGTTCCTTCCTGGCTTTGGCATCACCTGATTTTGCTATTTTCTCAACACGGGTAATTCTCTTATCCACGGAATCAAGGTCACGAAGTTGAAGCTCAGTATCAATCACTTCCTTGTCGGAAACGGGGTTAACCTTGCCATCTACGTGTACAATGTTGTCATCATCAAAACACCGGACCACATGGATGATAGCATCTGTTTCTCTGATGTTGGCCAAAAACTGGTTGCCCAACCCCTCTCCTTTGCTGGCGCCTTTTACCAAACCGGCAATATCCACAAACTCGATGGTGGTTGGTACTACTTTTTCGGGATGCACCAGACCTTCCAGGATTCCCAACCGCTCGTCCGGCACCATGATCACTCCTACATTAGGCTCTATCGTACAAAAAGGAAAATTAGCCGCTTCGGCCTTGGCATTAGATAAAGCATTGAACAATGTCGATTTACCTACATTTGGTAAGCCAACAATTCCACATCTCAAACCCATTATTAACTATTTTTTAAAAACCTGGTATTTCCTAAATCCCGCATACGCTTCAGTAATCGAAACCTTAAGTACCGTATAGGCAGGGATCGCTGCGATCATCCCAGGAATCTGAGCGATGGCAGCGCCGACAAAAATAATGACAAATATTTCCAGTGGATGTGCTTTTACACTTTTAGAAAAAATAAGTGGTTGAAGCACGAGGTTATCAGTAGCCTGAACCACAGCAAAAACGGATACAATCTTCAATATCAGAAATATTGTTTCATTCGTAAGTGCGAATGATCCGGAAGTTGATATCCCTACAATGATCCCAAAAACTGCTCCCAGAATAGGTCCGAGGTATGGAATGAGATTGGCCACAGCGGCAAAAACTGCTATCGTCAACGCGTAGTTTATTCCCAGAATACTCAGTCCCAGTGAAGCAATGGAAAAGATGGCTGTCATTTGAAACAGCAACCCCAGCAAATAGTTTGAAAGCAACCTCTCCACCTTATATAATGCAGCAATAAAAACCTCAAAATACTGGTTTGGGATTACGGAGATTAATTGCCTCCTAAGAATACCTTTTTCATAGAGCAAAAAGAATGTAATAAAAGTGACTGCAAGTATGGCTATAAAGAAGCTACCCGTGAAAGAAATCAGGTCATTGATGACCTGGGTGAAATTGATATTAGTAATCAATTCAAAAGAGGAAGACTTAATACCATTGACAATGAAACCCGGTTGCTCATGTACCAGCTCATTGGCAATCAGGAAATTTTCAAGACCTTTCAGTGGGTTTAAAACTCCGTCAAAAACTTTGTCAAAATTCAGATTGGATATTACTTCTACCTGATCTGATATCAATGGGATGAAGAGGATAACGAAGGAGCTGATGATGAGTAGAACCACCAGAAAGGAGAAAAGGATTGCCAGGAAACGTGGAGGATGACCACCAAAAATCTGAATTCTGAGTACCTGATTTGTGAGTGGCCGAAGAATTGTGGCCAGTACCAGTGAAATGGTGATATAGAAGAAGATATTAGAAAAATACCAAATAAGTACTCCCAGCAATACTGCCAGCACCAAAAAGAAAACCAAAGACCTGTTCATCGAACCGCTTTAAAATGCTTCAGCAAAAACCAACTTCAAAAGAAAAAGCTCCTGATAATCAAGAGCTTAAGCTTATAAAGTAAATGTCGTTAATCCCATTTCAATTCGGTATCATCATCCGATGTCACGTCTACGCTTTCTTTTTCGCGGTCATGACTTTCTTCTAAATTGTCAAACTGTGTAAAATCAACCTCCGGCATCACTCACTTTTCACATGATTCACCGTTTCATTGAGTGCCTCCACAAATTTATTGAAGTCTTCCTTGTAGAGAAAAACTTTGTGCTTCTCGTAGAAGAAACCATCGTCTTTGAACCTTCTCTTACTTTCAGTGATTGTAATGTAATAATCGTTAGAACGGGTTGATTTCACATCAAAAAAATAAGTCCTTTTCCCAGCCCTTACTCTTTCAGAATAGATTTCATCTCTTCCCTTATCCTTGTTCTCTTCCACAACACATGGTAATTATGTTCCCTATATGATAAAATTTAAGATTTAAATATAGCATTTTAAAACAAACAAATGCAAACAGCGGCACATTAGCATCTTATATTAATTCCTTTAAATTCGTAATGATTTCCAATGATAACACGTTTTTTTCTCGAATATGGAAATGAATTTGGCCAATATTAAACAGTTTGAAGACTTTGAAATCCTCGCAAAACAGCTTGTGGAAGGGTTTATTACCGGATTGCACAAATCTCCTTACCATGGATTCTCAGTCGAATTTGCTGAACATAAGCTCTATAACTTTGGAGAAAGTACCCGACACATTGATTGGAAGGTATACGCCAAAACAGACCGACTATACACCAAGCAATACGAGGAAGAAACGAATTTGCGTTGTCATATTCTGATCGACACCTCCAGCTCGATGTATTACCCACTCCCTAATAAGGACAAGATCAAATTCAGCCTGCTCAGTGCCAGTGCTTTGGCCTACCTCTTGACCTCCCAACGTGATGCTGTTGGTCTCACGGGGTTTTCGGACAAAATAGAGTTTCAGACGCCATTGAAATCTACCAGGTCACACCTGAGCCAGATGCTTACCAGGTTAAGCCAGCTGATAGATAGTAAACCAACACCAGCAACCGATGTGGCCCAGGTCCTGCATGAAGTAGCTGGGAAGATCCATAGAAGATCCCTGATCATCATTTTTAGTGATATGTTCCAGAAATCGAATGATATCGATGAGATCTACAAATCATTGCAGCACCTGAAGCACAATAAACATGAAATTATTGTATTTCATGTTTCCGATAGAAATACGGAGCTCGCTTTTGAGTTTGAGGACAGACCCCATAGGTTTATCGATTTGGAGACCAACCAGTCAATCAAATTAAACCCTCATGAAATAAAAGACTACTACCAGGATCAGATGGGAAAGCTCTTCGAGAAGATTAAACTCAGGTGTGGTCAGCTGAAGATTGACCTGGTTGAAGTAGATTCCTCAGATCCTTTTGATAAAGTGCTGGGTGCTTACCTGATAAAAAGAAAAAGGATGAGGTAAACCCCCATCCTTTCATCTTCAATATTATTTTATAAAATTAAACGTGTAACCACTCTTTCTTAGCGGTTAGCTCCTCGTCAGTCTCTTCGTAATCTGGATCCGGAACACAACAATCCACCGGACAGACTGCTGCACATTGAGGTTCTTCGTGAAACCCTGTGCATTCTGTACATTTCCCGGAAACGATATAATAAAACTCATCCGAAACGGGCTCCTGAGCTTCATTAGCATCGACAGTTGTACCATCTTCCAACTCTACTTCCGTAAGATCGGTACCGTCGGACCATTTCCACTCTTCTCCTCCTTCGTAGATGGCAGTATTTGGGCATTCCGGCTCACATGCACCACAGTTGATGCACTCGTCTGTTATCATTATTGCCATTGTGTCCTGCTTTTTTTTGTGTTTGTTAAATAGGGAACAAAAATATTCACAATAAGTTTGCGGACAAGCCAAAATCCATAATTAATGAATCTAAAAGAGCGAATTGAAGCTTTTGGTAGACTTGGAGACAGAATCAATGCGCTAAAAAGTGATGAAATGGCCCAATATGCTGCCGTTTCTAGAAAAGAAAACCCCTGGTTTACAGATGAAAATGTAAAAATGGCCTTCGAAGGCATTGGAATGATGCTGGATCGCCAAAAACTCTCGCAATGGCTACTCCCATACCATTTGAATGTTGAAGTACCTAAAATTGTTGGTATTGTAATGGCAGGAAACATTCCACTGGTTGGTTTTCACGATCTTTTGGCCGTTTTGGTCTCTGGACATTATGCAGCAATAAAAACCAGCTCAAAGGACACGTTTCTTGTCAACCTGGTTATTGACTGGCTGGTCGAAGAAGCTCCCGGGCTAAAGAAGAATATCTCTATCCGAGAAAAACTTACAGATATCGACGCTGTCATAGCGACAGGTAGTGATAATACCGCGAGGTACTTTCACTACTACTTTGGTAAGCTGCCAAATATCATCAGGAAAAACAGGGTTTCCGTGGCAGTAGTCGATGGCACGGAAACGCGTGAGGAGCTGGAAGCACTGGGAAAGGACATTTTTTCTTATTTCGGGCTTGGATGCCGAAATATCTCAAAAGTCTTCATTCCAGCGGATTATGAAGTGAAGCAAATCTTTGAAGCATTTGAAGGTTACGAGCCAATCCTTGATAATCATAAGTACAAAAACAACTATGACTACCATAAATCCATTTACCTGATCAACAAGACAGCACACCTTGACACGGGTTTTTTGTTGTGGCGTGAAACAACGGACCTAGTTTCTCCGCTGTCGGTTGTTTACGCAGAAAAGTATGGTGAGTCAAAGGCGCTTTCCGCTCGACTTTCAGATCTGGATACAAAGATTCAATGTAAGGTTGGACATGGTTTTATTCCTTTTGGTTCTGCTCAAAAACCCGAACCATGGGACTATGCGGATAACGTTGATACAATAAAATTTTTAAGTACGATTTAGGAAACCGATAAGTGTCTGATGATATACATTATCTTTGGCGCTTAGATCTAAGGAAACCTAATTCACAAAATACAATAAATCATGGCACAGGATTTTTTCGGAATAGAAAAAGAATTAAAAACACCACTAGGAACGCATAAGTATTTTAGCCTGAAGGATTTGGCTAAAAAGAGACCAGAAGTAAATAAGTTACCGTATTCCATTCGGATCTTGCTGGAGAATGCTATCCGAAACTATGATGACTTTGCCGTAAATGAGGAGCACCTCGAAACATTGCTCAACTGGAAGAACACCGCTGGAAAAAATGACATTCCTTATACCCCTGCCAGGGTATTGATGCAAGACTTTACCGGTGTGCCTGCAGTAGTAGATATCGCATCAATTCGGTCAGAAGTATCAAGAAAAGGAAAAGATACCAGTCAAACTAACCCTGTAGTGCCCGCTGACATGGTTATTGACCACTCTGTGATGGTTGAATATTTTGGAACCGCATCTTCATATCAGAAAAACGTGGATGTAGAGTATCAAAGAAACGAAGAGCGATACAAGCTTTTGAAATGGGCTCAGCAGGCCTTCTCAAATTTTAGTGTGGTGCCTCCTGGTATGGGAATATGCCACCAGGTAAACCTGGAATACCTTGCTAAAGGTGTGATCGAGCGTGATGGATACCTATTCCCTGACACACTTGTGGGCACAGATTCTCATACCCCGATGGTGAATGGTATTGGAGTATTGGGATGGGGTGTTGGAGGTATTGAAGCTGAAGCCGCCATGCTGGGACAGCCCATCTATATGATCCTTCCTGAGGTTATTGGATTGAAGCTTACAGGTGAAATGAAGGAAGGCACAACAGCTACTGACCTTGTGCTTACCATCACCAGGTTGCTTAGAGATGTGGGTGTGGTAGGTAAAATCGTTGAGATCTTCGGCCCCGGATTGGAAAACCTCACTGTGCCAGACAGAGGAACAATTTCCAACATGTCGCCGGAATTTGGCTGTACTGATACTCACTGGCCAATAGATGACCAGACACTTGCCTACATGCGAAAAACTAACCGTTCTGAAGAGCATGTAGCCATGGTAGAAGCTTATGCTAAAGAAAACCTGTTATGGAGAGATCCAAACAGCGTAATGGAATATCACAAAGAAGTGGAGCTCGACCTGGGTTCAATCGAACCTACAATCTCAGGACCAAAGAGACCTCAGGATAAAATCTTGCTGAAAGATGCCAGGGAACAGGTCATTGATCTCCTTAAAGACTCACACAGCCGGGAGTACATCCCTGTGCAAGATCGTCTGGGTGACTGGATGAATGAAGGCGGTGCCCCTGCTGAGAGTGTGAAGATCAAATCAGGCATCAGGAGCATCCAGATGAAGCATGGTGACATGACTTATAACCTGTCTGATGGAGCGGTAGTAATCGCCGCCATCACTTCATGTACCAATACTTCTAACCCGAGCGTCATGATTGGTGCTGGCCTGGTAGCTAAGAAAGCTGTGGAGAGAGGATTGAATGTGAAGCCATGGGTGAAGACTTCATTAGCTCCTGGCTCAAGAGTAGTGACTGACTACCTCGATAAGTCAGAATTACTGCCTTATCTTGAAGCGCTCAGGTTCCATACGGTAGGATACGGTTGTACTACCTGTATTGGTAACTCAGGAGATATGATCCCGGCCGTACAAAGGGCTGTGATCGAAAATGACCTTGTTGTTTGTTCAGCCTTGTCCGGAAACAGAAACTTTGAAGCAAGGATCCACCCTAATATCAAAATGAACTTCCTGGCTTCACCGATGCTTGTGGTGGCATATGCCATTGCCGGAAGGATGGACTTTGACATGAACAATGAGCCTTTAGGCATGGATTCTAACGGTGATAAAGTTTACCTGAAAGACATTTGGCCATCTCAGGCTGAGATCAACGAGATCATGGACGTTGTTGTAACTCCGGAAGATTACAAAAAGACTTACGAAACAATCTTTGCCGGAGACAATACCTGGCAGGCGCTTAAGTCTCCTAAAGGAAAGATCTATGAGTGGGACGACTCTTCTACCTACATCCAGGAAGCTCCTTTCTTCAAAGATATTTCTGAGGATGTGCCAGAGCCTGAGGATATCACAGGTGCAAAAGTTTTATTGCAGCTTGGTGACATGGTAACGACTGACCATATCTCTCCTGCTGGTAAATTCCTTCCTGAACACCCAGCAGGAAAATACCTCGTTGAACATGGGGTAGAGAAGAAAGATTTCAACTCTTATGGGTCACGACGAGGAAACCACGAGGTGATGATGAGGGGAACTTTCGCAAACGTAAGGATCAAAAACAAGCTGGCTACTAAAGAAGGTGGTTGGACAACCTACCATCCCGATGGCTCTGAAATGACGATATACGATGCTTCAATGAAATACCAGGAGGCGGGAACCCCACTCGTGGTAATCGGAGGCAAGGAATACGGTAGCGGATCATCCAGGGACTGGGCAGCTAAGGGAACCAATCTTTTAGGTGTAAAAGCAGTAATCACTGAAAGCTATGAAAGGATCCATAGATCAAATTTGGTAGGTATGGGTGTATTGCCAATGGTTTTCATGGAAAGCGAATCTCAAGAAACACTTGGATTGCAGGGGAATGAGACTTTTGACATTAAAGGACTTTCAAGTGACCTTACACCAGGCAAGATCGTTGATGTAACGGCAACCAAACCAGATGGGAAGAAAATCGAGTTCAAAGCGAAGCTTAGGCTGGACTCTAAGGTGGACGTCGCTTACTACAAGCACGGTGGAATTCTAAACTACGTACTGAGAAACTTCCTTAAAGACTAAGTGGCGACATAGGCGGATACTTCCTTATTAGAAATATCAAAAGCAGTCTGAATTTTCAGGCTGCTTTTTTATTTTCAACAAACAGGCCAAAATACCCTGGTTAATTTTCAGCTTTTAGTATGTGGCTAAATTTCTCTTTCACCCGATTGATCTTAGGCTTACTTACATTCAGGATGTAAGGATTGAACGGATGCTTTTCTTCATAATCCTGATGATATTCTTCCGCTAAAAAGAATTGAGTATACGCATTCAACTCCGTCACAATTGGTTTATCAAAAGAACTTGCTAATTGCTTAATTTTTGCTTCAGCCAACTTTTTTTGGTCAGCATCATGATAAAAGATAGCTGATCTGTATTGTGGACCTACATCCGGTCCTTGTCTGTTGAGCTGAGTGGGGTCGTGAGCAGTAAAGAATATATCAAGCAGTGTATTGAAGTCAATCTGAGATGGGTCATAGTAGACTTGAACCGTCTCAGCATGTTTAGTTCTTCCGGAACTCACCAGATCATAATTTGCATCAGATTTTTTACCACCGGCATATCCTGAAACAGCTTCCGCTACTCCTTTAATTTGCTCAAAGGAAGCCTCCACACACCAGAAACAACCACCTGCGAACGTAGCTGTATCTAAACGCTGATAATTTACCGGTGAATCATCCTTTTTTCCACTGGCAGGGCTTTCACAGTGGACAAGAAATACAATCAGGAATGGGATAAATAAATTTTTCATGTAAGCGATATTTGGCTGATTTTACGTGGTTTGAGATGAAAAGGTACATTTAATGAGCTTAACTGTAAACCCCACGACAGTCAAACTTTCTTGGTGGGAGTAAAAAATTCTGTCCAGGTTCTCAAAAATAATCTTCTCAGAATCAGCTTACTTTGCGCCCTATGAATTACCTGTCGGTTGAAAATCTAAGTAAGTCTTACAATGAGAAGGTCCTGTTTGAGGATATCACTTTCGGATTGGAAGAAAATCAAAAAACTGCCATCGTTGGTGTTAATGGGGCTGGGAAATCCACTTTGCTTAGAATTATTGCTGGCCTTGAGGCGAAAGATCGGGGTGTAATTTCATTTAAGAAAGATGTCCAGGTGGCTATTCTACCGCAGAATCCGGTTTTCAATGAAGAAGAGAATACATTGGAAGCTGTTTTTTCAGAGGATATCGAAGTTCTGAAAATTGTAAGAGATTATGAATTGGCCATTCACCAGGCTACGTTGCATCCTGAAAAGGGTATTGATATTTCCCCTTTACTGGAAAAGATGGACCAGCACAACGCGTGGGACTATGAAAGCCAGGTAAAACAAATTCTCGGTTGGTTAGGCATCGAAAATTTTGACCAGAAAATCAAAGAACTTTCCGGCGGACAACGTAAAAGAGTAGCCCTGGCCCGGGCCCTGGTTGTGGATCCCGACCTTTTGATTCTGGATGAACCCACCAACCACCTGGACCTGGAGACTATCGAAAGGCTGGAAGAATATCTGATCAACAGCCGGATGACGCTCCTGATGGTCACACACGACAGGTATTTTCTGGATAAAGTCACCAATGATATTATTGAGCTCGATAACGGAGATATATTTAGGTCAAAAGGGAACTACACGAAATTTTTAGAGAACAAGGAGGAGCGTCAAAAGCAACTGAATGCCTCCGTAGAAAAGGCAAAAAACTTACTTAGAAAAGAAACGGAATGGATCCGAAGGCAACCTAAGGCCCGGGGCACAAAGGCTAAATATCGAGTAGATGCTTACGAGGAGCTTAAAGAAAAAGCTTCCGCTAAAGTTTCAGGTGATGAAATGGTGATCAGGCTGGCAAATGAGCGGCAGGGCAAGAAAATTCTGGAGTTGGACAACATCTCCAAGTCTTATGGTGATAGGTGCCTACTTGATAACTTCAGCTATACATTTAAAAAAGGAGACCGGATCGGGATTGTGGGTAAAAATGGTATTGGCAAATCCACCTTTTTGGACATCTTGTCCGGCCGGTTAAAGGCTGATTCGGGAAAAACAGAACAAGGGGTGACTATCAATATAGGCTATTTTACTCAGGAAGAAACTCAATTTGATCCCAATAAAAAGGTATTGGATATTGTTCAGGAGGTAGCTGAAGTCATCACATTAGAAGATGGATCTGAGATAACTGCCTCACAGCTATTAAATCAGTTTTTGTTCCCACCAAAAGTTCAGTACAACCTAGTTGGTAAGCTGAGTGGTGGAGAAAAGAAACGGCTGCAACTCCTTCGGGTATTGATGAAGAACCCAAACTTCCTCATTTTAGATGAACCAACAAATGATTTTGATCTGGCTACCCTGAATGTGCTGGAAAACTACCTGGAATCTTTTGATGGCTGTTTGATTATTGTTTCTCACGATCGCTATTTCATGGATAGGCTGGTCGATCATCTCTTCATCTTTGAAGGTGAAGGTAAAGTGAGAGACTTCCCAGGAAATTATTCCATTTTTAGAGAGAATAAAGCCAAAGAAGAAAAAGTAACAGGTGGTGCTTCTGAAAAACAAACCCAAAATAAACAGGTCAAATCGAAAGAGAAGAATCAAAACAAGCTCTCCTATGCAGAAAAAAGAGAGTATGAGCAATTGATGGCTGACATAGAAAAGCTGGAATCCAAAAAAGCAGTATTGACGGAGGAAATGAACCAAAAAACTGACTTTAGTGAGCTTGAAGACCTTGGAAAGCAAGTAGCTGACATCTCTAAAAAACTCGATGAAAAAGAAATGAGGTGGTTGGAGCTGAGTGAGCGGGAGAATTAACCACATGTGTGGATAACCTTGTGCAAATCAAGTGTATAACTAAGGTATAAACCTGTTTAAAAGTGGTGGAGAACATTAATGAGGTTTTCTTTGATCTTAGGAATACTCCATCTACATTAGCACTATCAAATGAGCGATAAGGGAATTGAAAATCTCGGTTTCGTGCGTGGAAAGGGGAAGTTTGAGTTGGAGCTACGGCCCACTCCTGCGAAGCTTAAGGCGCATTTGCGGAAATATTTTTTGGATACCCAAAAGAGGGTTCGGCAAGGTTTCTAAACAGTAATTTGACTGTCTGCACTGCTACGGCAGCTTCAGGCGGAAGGGGTGATCTCAGCAATGAAGGTCACCCTTTTGTTTTATAGTGGCCCCTGACCTGCCAGCCGCCTCCTACCTATCCAAATGACCACAGCAACGATTACTCCGGCAACCGTAATGGCAGCAGGAAATAAAATAGTGGTCATACTATAGACTTCAAGTGCATAGATAGCCAGGAGATTCCTGAAGGAAAAGATCAAATAAAACACTGGATCCTCATTGCCGGGATGCTGATAGGCATTTCTTATTGTAGGACCAAAGCCAAAGAGATCAATTGTTGTCATGATCACTACTGCCCATAAAGGATTGGCGGTCAGCCACCAGACAGGTAGTGCCAGACCAGCTGCGATCAGGTAAATCCAGTCGGAATAGTGAATACTCAGATCTGCTCTTCGCTGATAGGCAAGGAAGGCGATCAGGAAGGTTAAAAGGGCAGAAACACCAATAGGAATAGTACCCACTCCACCATCTCCTGCTACCTGGCCGAGAAATGCAACAAGTGTGGTAATACCCCAGATGATCCAGGAAAAAAAGTGGGGTCTTATCTTGTTGGATAGAATAGCTCTCAGATATGGAAAAAAAGCAATAAAAGTGAGCAAAATAGCCACCCCACTGACAATAGACTTTATAAGTTGCTCATTCATATCTGGATAGCTTCAATAAAAAACCGCCCCAAATTTAATTGAGGCGGCTTTTCTTTATCTATTAATCCAGAATTATTCAATCAATTATTGATCCACTTCTTCTCTTACCGGTACCATAATAGATATCACGTACCCTGGTAATGCCAGCTTTGGCCTGGTAATCATCATCCTCTTCAATTCCATCAAATCCCTGAGAGAAGCCAGGCGTATTTCCACCAATGTAATCTTCACCACCATCGTTTACAGTCACACCAGTGACTCTACCACCCGCTACTACTACAGTAGCATCAAATCCGGTTCCTCTCAATGCATTCAAAATGATATTTGTTCCATCAGGATAGTTATCACCGATGGCTGTTATTGTGATTCCAGTGATCACACCATCTGCAACCACAACCTCAGCTTCAGCCTCATTCTCATGAACACTTCCATCAGTAGGATCATAAGACGTACCCGGATCAACGATAACAACCTGAGGGCTTGAATAATTAGTGCCTGCGTTAGTTAATTGAATACTGGTCACTCTGCCATCAGCACTGATATTGGCAACAGCGGTGGCCCCGCTCCCTACACCGTCAGCGTCATAAATCTCAACTCTTGGTGCAGCCAGATAACCACTACCTGGTAGCTCAACATCGACTTCGGTAATAACCACAGGCTCAATGGTAGCATTGGTCAATACACCACTACCTGACACGAATGTAATTGATGGGAAAGCCAGGTATCCAGAACCTGAATTGGTAATAGTAATCCCCACTACACGACCTTCACTATCAAGTATTGCTGTACCTTCGGCAGTCGCTGATCCCGGACCCTTGTACTCAGGCTCACTAAATACCACTAAAGGAGCATTTTCGTAATACAATCCATCAACCTGCTGAGTACCTGAGTTCGTAATTGTGTAGTCCTCAACAGATGCTCCCTGATAGTGAGCTGTAGCTGTTGCACCTGAACCGACACCAATGAGATTAAACTGATCTCCAACCACATAACCTGTTCCAGCAGATGTAGTAGCGATTCCAGAAACTTCTCCAGCTGTTAAGGTGATATCAAAAGCAGCACCTGTGCCTGTTACACCACCAGCAGCTACCGCAACTGGTACATCTGTGTAATAATCTCCATTTGCAATGATGGTGACGCCTGTGATGTCTCCACCACCACCCACGGCAGTAACTTCAGCGATAGCTCCAAAACCAGAAGTGATGTAAACATTAGGTGTGAATCCTATGTCTGAACCAGCATTGGTAACTGAAACACTTTCTACGGTTCCATTATTGTTTAGGCTGGCTGTAGCTGCAGGTGCATCAACCAGAGAAGCCATGAAGTTAGCAATAGTAGTAGAGTCAAGCGCACCATCCGAAAACAATACATTAGGAGCAGAAGCAAAGCCGTTTCCACTGTTTTGAATTGAAACTGATGCAACTCCACCATTGGCATTGTTTGTTGCAAGAGAAGTAACCAGGGCAGCTGCTCCGGACCCTTCAAAAACAGAAACTGTTGGCGCCAGCGTGTATCCTAAACCTGCATCATCAATGGTAATTGCTGTTACACGGCCATTGGTTACTGTAGCACTGGCTTGGGCTCTTGTGCCTCCCGCTGCTGGGGCAGAAATATAAACTCTTGGAGTTCCTTGAAAATCAGCACCAACGTGCTCCAGGTCAATGTCAATCAACGCACCATCTCCCTGTGTATCCAGAGTAGCCGTGGCACCGCCTCCAGCAGAGAATGAAACTGATGCGGAACTAAACACAAATGGTACGGAAGTATAGTTAACTTCAGGTCCAAAAATTGTTTGATCAGTAACTGAGGTTATTTCTCCAGTGGTTTCTTCAAAAGCAACCTGATCCGCAATGAAATCAGAGTATTCGAAATGATATGGTAGTCCTTCTTCATTTGCAGATCCAGCTAATGTGAAGGTGAAATCCCCACTGGCATCAACCGTAGCCGTAAAGTTTGGATCATAACCAAAACTCAGGATATTGTCAGTAAAAATTTGTTTGTTCCTGTAAAGGATAAATTCTTCCTGAAAATCGAAATCTTCTACATCAATAGCCGCAGTGATAATCGTACCTTCAGGAACAACTTCCATGGTACTATTGGTTAAGTCTGTTTCAACAAATGCACGACCTGTCAAAGTGGAAGCCAACTCACCTTCAGTGGCGAAAATAGCTACATCATGACCGATGTTGCCATTTTTGATAAAGTTCCAGAAGTCTCCACAATTACATGTGTATGGATCTCCGCCATCATATGCATCATAGAGATCCTCAGATGGGTCAACCAACGTTTCAAATGAGAACTTAAGCGTTGTATAACCCGGAGCTGTTACTGCAACTTTTACAATACCTCTACCGATATTGTCAAAAGAAGCAAGTCCGTCAGAAGTAGAAATTGTCCTGGTTTCTCCGTATTGAGAAACGGAAACTTCAACTTCAGCATCAAAAGCAGCTACTCTGTCATCCTCTGAATAAATAGAAGTCGAGCTTCCATCATAAACTACAATGTTGTAAGTAAAAGGTAGTAATCCACTTCCAAGTGCTAATGAATCAGCTCTTTTCAATGAGTCTACATACTTCTGGTAGTCCTGCTCATTGAGCGACAAAACAAATTCCAGAGAGTCCATGGACTCTGTTTCAATCTCCTCTTGAAGCAGGTTTATCCTGTCTTCCAGGTTACTAATCTTTTCATCTTCATTACACCCGATTACCAGGAATAATGCTATGAAAAAAGGGGTTAAAGCGGTAATCTTTTTCATAAAATTATTAAAATGGTTAATTAAAAATCGGCGTGAAAATAAGGAGGATATTATGCAGTTACAAAAATTTGAATGCAGTATTTTTCAAAGATTTAATTGATCTATTTTACGCTCCTTGCCTTAATGCAATTTTATGGATCTGAGTGAATTATTGGCCTTCTGAGTAATTTTAGCGGGTTTTACATTCAATTAATACTCCTTTTATTGAAGCTAACTTACTGGCTGTTATCAGTTTATATTATTTGAATAGTGTTTAGTACTATACGAAGAACATGTTTTTTAGCTCACAACTCATAGTATTATTTGTAAGGGTGCATCATGTAATTTTACAATTTTTTGTAAAGTATAATCTTTCTGTTATTTTTTTATTAACGGTATATAAGTAAATCAATAAAAAAAGCCATCCGGACCAGTTTCCGGATGGCTAATCAATAAATTCTTAATACGTATATGCGGTTACGCGCTTACCAGCTGTGCTTCAAGCTTTTCACTAAGTACTGTTTTTGGAACAGCACCGATTTGTTTGTCAACTACCTCTCCATTTTTAAAAACAAGAAGTGTCGGGATTGAGCGGATGCCAAATTTGGCTGATACTTCAGGGTTAGCATCTACGTCAACCTTCCCTATTACCGCTTTTCCATCGTATTCACCAGCTAGCTCTTCTACAACTGGTCCGATCATCTTACAAGGACCACACCATTCTGCCCAGAAATCAACCAGCACTGGTTTATCGGTATTAATAAATTCTTCGAAATTACTATCGGTTAATTCAATAGGTTTTGCCATGTGTATATTGTTTAAGTCTATTTCTAAATTTCGTGTTCTAGCTTGACAACGCAAAAATAGGATTAAAAGTTGACGCCAGGTTATTTTAATCCTGATATGTTATCCAAGAGACATTTGTCATATAACTACTTTTCAATAAGGACTTTATAATTGATTTCCTCCCACCTTTCAAGATTCTTCACAAAATCATCGTTGACCTCTATGGCAAACCTTCGGCTCATCATCTCCAGGCTGATCATTCGGTCTTCAAAAGTACCGATCACACTTAATTTAAGCTGGTTCTTCCCAGGGTATAATTGACTGTATTTCTCAATCTCTTCGATAATCGTTTCATTCAGGTTGTCCAACCTAAGTTGAAGCTCCAGACCTTTGGTCATCCGCTCTCTGATCTCACTCAGGTGCTCAATATGCATAATCTTGAATTCCAGCTCTTCGCTATTCCACCTGTTTTGCACACTCCCGGTCATGTATAAAAACCAACCCGTCTCCAACAATGGTTTGAATTTCAGATAATCCTGACCAAACAAGTAAAATGTATAGCTGTCATTAAAATCTTCCAGCACAATCTGTCCAAATGGATTTCCCCTCTTCGACATCCGATGTTGTACGCTTGATACGACCCCGCCAAGACTGATTTCCCTACCTTTAATATTTTCCAGATCTCTTAACTCTTGAAGACTTCCGGAAACCAGGTACTGCATTTCGAACTTAAACTGATCTAATGGATGACCGGAGATATAAAGTCCAACCATCTCCTTCTCAATATTGAGTTTTTCAATCTCTCCATAGGGCTCCACGTGAACCACTCTTGGCAGTGTGACACTCGATCCATTGTCCCCACCAAATAATGAAACCTGGGCACTCTCTTCCTCCATCTGTAGCTTTCCGGCATACTTTATTGCCTTTTCAATCAGAGAGGGCTCTTCCCCTACTGCCTCTACATATTGTCTTCTGTGATAGTCGTTAAAACAATCAAAGGCTCCTGCTTTAGCCAGACTTTCAAAAGTCTTCTTATTCACAGATCGCAAATTGACTTTGGAAGCAAAATCAAAAATGTTTTCAAAGCTTCCGTGTTCGTTACGCTTCTCTATGATATCTAATACAGCTGATTCTCCGGTACCTTTCACAGCTCCCAGACCGAAACGAATCTCCCCTTCCTTATTCACCTCAAAGTTGAGACCAGACTCATTGATGTGAGGTCCAAGGACCTTGATGGTCTGGTTTTTACATTCCTCCATGAAAAAGCTCACCTTCTCAATGTTGCTTTGGTTGTGAGTAAGTACAGATGCCATGTACTCGGCAGGAAAGTTGGCCTTGAGATAGCCTGTCTGATAGGCAACAACAGAGTAGCAGGTACTGTGTGATTTATTGAACGCATAAGCAGCAAACGCTTCCCAGTCTTTCCAGATCTTTTCCAGCTTGTCTTCCGGATGGCCATTGCTTTTACCGCCCTCCAGAAACTTAGGCTTCATCTTTTCGAGCAAAGCAAAGATTTTCTTACCCATGGCCTTTCTGAGCTGATCAGCCTCACCTTTGGTGAAGCCTGCAAGCTTTTGCGAAAGCAACATCACCTGCTCCTGATACACGGTGATTCCATAAGTCTCGCCCAGGTATTCTTCCATCTCCGGCAGGTCATAGGTGATCTGCTCTTTCCCATGTTTCCTGTTGATGAAATTAGGAATGTATTCCATAGGCCCCGGACGGTAGAGGGCGTTCATAGCGATCAGATCCTCAAACCTATCGGGTTTGAGTGACCGAAGGTGCTTCTGCATTCCAGGAGACTCAAACTGGAAAGTACCATTGGTATCTCCCTTCTGATAAAGTTCATAGGTCTTTTGGTCATCCAGCGGGATCGCATCAATGTCAATTTCGATGCCATGGCGCTTCTTCACGTTTTCTATCGCTGTCTTGATGATGGAAAGGGTCTTCAATCCCAAAAAGTCCATCTTCAGCATCCCAGCAGACTCCACAACACTGTTGTCAAACTGAGTCAACAACAACTCAGAGTCCTTTGACCGGGCTAGCGGGATGAACTTGGTCATATCATCAGGAGTGATGATAATACCGCATGCATGGATACCAGTGTTTCTGAGCGATCCTTCCAACACAGTTGCCTGATTCAGTACCTGAGAGGGTAGATCCTTCCCTTTTCTGAGATCTTCCAGCTCTTTTACTTCCTTAAAGACTTTTGAGAAGTTTACGCCTGGTCTTTCAGGCACCAGCTTCGCAATGGCATCAGTTTCAGGCAAGGGCAGTTCCATCACCCGTCCTGCATCCCGTATGGCCGACTTGGGAGCCATGGTACCATACGTGATGATTTGGGCTACCTGGGTATACCCATACTTCTTAACCACATAGTCAATGACTTTTTCCCGCCCTTCATTATCGAAGTCAATATCAATATCGGGAAGTGATACCCGGTCAGGATTGAGAAACCGCTCAAACAGGAGATCGTAGGCGATAGGATCAACATTTGTGATACCGATACAGTAAGCGACAGCAGAACCAGCTGCGGACCCCCTTCCCGGTCCTACCGAGACCCCCATCTCGCGTGCTTTCGAGGTAAAATCCTGAACAATCAGGAAGTATCCAGGATACCCGGTCTTTTCTATGGTCTCCAGTTCAAAATCGATACGCTCCTTGATCTCATCAGTTATCTCAGGGTAGCGCCTCCTGGCTCCTTCATAGGTCAGATGACGTAGGTATTTATTCTCCCCCCTGTTCCCACCATCCTGCTCGTCTTCCGGCACCTTAAATTCTTCAGGAATCTCAAACTTGGGAAGTAGTACGTCCCTCTCAAGTGCAAACTCTTCAATCTGAGCAACCAGTCCGCCGATGTTTTCGATGGCTTCAGGAAGATCGGTAAAATCCTTTTTGATCTCATCTGCACTCTTGAAGTAGTAGTTTGAGTTGGGCAGACCGGGTCTGAAGCCACGGCCCCTTCCTATTGGAGTGCTCTGCCTTTCATTTTCTTTGATGCATATCAATACATCATGTGCCTTGGAGTCATCTTTATCCAGGTAGAACAGTTCATTTGCTGCCACCATCTTCACGTTATGCTTGCGAGCTAACCTTACCAGCACTTCATTTAGGTGATTCTCCTCATCCAGACCATGCCTATTGATCTCTATGTAGAAATTATCTTTAAAGATATCCAGCCACCAAAGCAGGGCTTCCTCAGCCTGGTGTTCGCCCACGTTGAGGATTAGGAAGGGGATCTCACCAGCCAGGCCGCCACTCATGGCGATCACATCTTCACTATACTGTTTGATTAATTCCTTGTCAACCCTTGGATACAGACCATACAATCCTTCTATGTATCCGAATGAAGTTAATTTCACCAGATTTTCATACCCCTTCTTGGTCTTGGCCAATAGGACCTGCTGAAATCGTTTGTCCGGGTTATCTTTTGTGAACTGTAATTTCTTTCTTTCTTCGGCAACAAATACCTCACATCCGACAATTGGCTTGATGCCAGCATCTCTGGCTGCCTTCACAAACTTAAATGCCCCAAACATGTTGCCCAGATCAGTGAGTGCAACCGCAGGCATTCCGTAATCCACTGCCTTTTTTACAATGTTGTTCACCTTTGGTGTGGCCTGAAGCACCGAAAACTGACTGTGTACATGGAGGTGACAGAAAGGCCCCTTAATTTCCTCTACATCTACTTCAGTGTCCCCGATTTTGCCATCAGACTTTTCCCTGATCCATGCGAAATTGGCTTCGGATAGATCAGGAGCCTCATAAGTAATTTCTTCCGGCTTTGTTTCCTCCAGTGTGGGAATAACACGCTTTTTGAGCAGCTCAAAAAATGCTTTTGCAGTAGCATCAACATCGTAGGCTGCATCGTGAGCATCCTGTATGGGCTCCTCGAAGAGGATCTCATAAAGTTCACCTAACCGCGGCTGCTTGAGACGGCCTCCAATTCCACCTTCAAGTTTACAGAAATTCACTGTCTCAACAGATGTATCCGTAAAAGGGATTCCTTCCAGGAGATTCTCCTGATCTGTCCGCAAGAACTCAGCACCCAGGATCTTGTTGTCAAATTCAATATTGTGACCAACGAGGGTGCTGGCCCTTTGAATATCCTGAGCAAATTGATCAAGTACTTCTTTGAGGTCTGAACCTACCTCAAGTGCCCGATCAGTAGATATACCGTGAACTTTTTCAGCGTTGAAAGGAATGGTAAAACCTTCCGGCTTCACAATTTTATTTCCCTGGCTGATCAAATTTCCTTTCAGATCATGTAGCTGCCAGGCTAGCTGGACCAGTCGAGGCCAGTTGTCAAGATCTTCAACCGGGGCTGACTTATTGTGTGGCAACCCGGTGGTTTCGGTGTCAAAAATGAGGTACATGAACAGTCCCTGCTAAATGGTGGTTTAGTAAAAAAGAAACGGAAAAACGATCAACAAATTAACAAAAGTCGGATGAAATTCGTCCCCTGTAAATGGGGTTAGTTATCAACAATTTTTGAATTATTTGATCGGTTTATGAAGATTACCTGCCTGGTAATTAAGCGACTTATCAAAGAAATCCATGAACGCCTTTACTTCTTCATCCATAGGCCTTCTATATTGTAACCTGAGCAGTTTATGCTTTTTTGAGGGTTCGGTAAGATAAAATGAATAGACAAAGTCCTTATTCCCTTCTTTAAAAGGACTGGTATCACTTGACAGCACACTTTCGTCTACAAAAACGTCCTTTATATCACTGTATGTCAGGGTTTTCTTAAAGAAAAAACCAGACCTCATTCGCACTTCTTTTCTACCCTGATCAAATACTACCAAATTTGGAAATCGTCGCTTATCTATGGTGTATGGGACGAGCATGATAACCAATCCAATAAAATGAGCAAAGCTATGACCGACGTCCAGACTGATGTAAATTGTGAGGCCCCCGACAATGGTAAACACAAGGATCATTACCAATGAACCAGTAATTGAGCGGGTAATAGTAGTCTTATCCATCCCATTGATCAGGGTATAACCCTGCTCCTTTAACAATTGATTCAACGATGCAATCATACAGCTTGGGTTAAAATATACTTAAGTTAACATTTTATTCTCATTTAACTTATATCTTCAGAGTCTGTTTAATGCGTGTGTGCTACCGTTAAAATTAATGAAAACTTTTCTTTTCGTTTATAACGCTCAAAGCGGATCTCTTTTCAAAGGGATTGATTTCTTTCATAAAATCATAAGTCCAGACACTTATGCCTGTAATCTGTGTAAAATCACTCATGGCATTTTCAGTGAACGCGCTAAATGGAAGAAATTTCGTAAACAGGAAAATGTGGAAATGAAATTTTATTACAAAGATGAATTTGAAGCTCAATATGGTAAGCAACTTAGTTACCCCATAGTATTGTATTCACCATCTTTGGATGTAGTTATGACTCATACGGAAATCAATAGCTTAAAAACGCTGCAAGAGCTAATTGATTTCATCAAAACAAAAGCAAATCTTAAATAATGGAAAAAAGAAGGTCCTTTTTTAAAAAAGTCGCTGGATTTGCAGCGCTTCTATCCGCTGGATTTCTAAATTTACACGCTATGGGAAAAGCTAAAAAAATCAACGGTAGGTTTATGCACATGGTGTTCTTTTGGTTGAAAGACTCCACCAACCCCGACGAATTTATCAAAATCACTCAGGCTTTTGTTGAGCAGATTGACGAGGTCAACTCATTTCATATCGGAAAACCAGCCGGTACACCTCGAGAGGTAGTGGACAACTCCTACCAGATTTCTCTGGTTGTCACTTTTGATAGCAAGGAAGAACAGGACGTATATCAGGATCATCCGGTGCATGTGCAGTACGTGGTGGACAATAAGGATAAGTGGGAAAAAGTACAGATATACGATAGCTGGGGCGAAGTGTATGCTTAATCCGTAGATGGTCTAAACACCTTCGAAAATATCATCAACATTCAGGTTTAACCCGAATAAAACTTTGCTAGTCACTAGATCGCCAGGTAAGTATTTTTTGAATCTTGAATACTTTCCTTTTTCCAAGTAGAAAATTTCCAGGACCTTATCTCCCGGATACACCACCCAATATTCTTTCACTCCAAACTCCTCATAGAGGTAGAATTTATCATTAAGATCCTTTTTGGATGTGGAGGGAGAAAGGATCTCAACAATCAGGTCAGGCGCTCCCTTACAGCCAGCATCATCCAGCTTTTCGAGATCACAGACCACACAGATATCTGGCTGTACTACAGTAAATGTCTCTCTATTGGTTGAGTCTATTTCCTGAGGAAACCGCACATCAAAAGGGGCATGATAAACTCTACATACCTTGCCTTTTAGAAACTGTCTTACTTCTGATGCTATGCGGATGCTTATCTCCTGATGACTGCGACCTGGAGCAGGGGACATCTTAAAAAGCTTACCTTTAATTAACTCTACTCGCTCCTCAAAGCTCCATTTCAGATAATCTGCATAAGAATATGTGGCTTCCGGCTCGAGTACGCTGATGTCTTCGACAGGCTGATCATGAATGCGATATTCTTTTACCTTTTTGGCCATTGCTTTAAACAATCAAACTTCTTCAAAAACGTCTCTAATTGATAGATTCAATCCTTCCAAAACATGTGAATTCACCAGATCATTATCAACATATTTTTGAGAACGGCTATAACGACCCTTAACTAAATAGAAGATTTCTATGATCTTCTCAGCCGGATACACCACCCAATATTCTTTCACTCCAAATTCCTCATAGAGATAGAACTTCTCATTAAGGTCCTTTTTGGATGTTGAGGGTGATAGGATCTCAACGATCAGGTCCGGGGCTCCCTTACAGCCAGCTTCATCCAACTTTTCGGGATCACAGACCACACAGAGATCTGGCTGTACGACCGTATAGGTCTCTCTATTGGTTGAGTCTATTTTCTGTGGGAAGCGTGCATCAAAAGGAGCAGCAAATAACTTGCATGACTTTTTCCTTAAAAAATTCCACATGACCCCATGGATATTACCATTGATTGCCTGATGACCACGACCTGGTGCAGGGGACATCTTAAAAAGCTTCCCCTTAATTAGCTCTACTCGCTCCTCAAAGCTCCATTTCAGATAATCTGCATAAGAATATGTGGCTTCCGGCTCGAGTACGCTGATGTCTTCGACAGGCTGATCATGAATGCGATATTCTTTTACCTTTTTGGCCATTGCTTTAAAAAATCAAATTCCTTCAAAAACGTCTTTAATTGAGAGATTCAATCCATCTAATACATTTGAATTCACCAGATCATTGTCAACGTATTTTTGGGAACGACTATAACGACCCTTAACTAAATAAAAGATTTCTATAATCTTCTCTGCAGGATAAACCACCCAGTATTCATTTACACCAGATTCTTCGTAGAGATGAAACTTTTCATTAAGGTCCTTTTTGGATGTTGAAGGTGAAAGGATCTCAACGATCAGATCGGGTGCTCCTTTACAACCAGCATCATCCAGCTTTTCAGGATCACAGACCACACAGAGATCTGGCTGTACGACCGTATAGGTCTCACTATTGGCTGAGTCTATCTTATAAGGAAATCTTACATCAAAAGGAGCACTGTAAACTTTGCAGGACTTCCCCTTCAGAAAACCGCCTAATTCAATTATTAAGTTTCGGTTGACCTCTTGATGACCACGACCTGGAGCTGGAGACATTTTGAATAACTTCCCCCTTATTAGCTCCACCCGCTCTTCAAAGCTCCATTTCAGGTAATCTGCGTAAGAATACGTGGCTTCCGGCTCAAGTACGCTAATGTCCTCGACTGGCTGATCATGGATCCGATATTCTTTTACCTTTTTGGCCATTAGATAAAGATAACAAGAATGGAAATGAATTGAAACCGTTAAATTAAAATCAATTAAGGAAGGCAGAATAAGTTACCGCTGACAGATCTCTTTATACGGACAGTATCCACACTTTTTCATATCGTCAGTCTGATTGAAATTGATGGCAGGATCATAGATTTCAGTCAACAGTTCCTTCAATACCGACTCAAACTGATCATGATAGTTTCGGTATTCATTCACCCCGGTTTTCAATCCTTTGTCATAGATCTTCCACTCAAAAGTCTCATCAAAAAGGTCCCGGCTATTGAAGATGCCCGGCTCAATCTGCTGGTAATCCCCGGGATACCGTTTATAAAAGAGATATGAATAGAAAAGCACCTGGAATACAGCCTTGTTCCGGTTGTTGTTTTCCGGATCAATCAAAGACTCCACTGACTCAAAATCTTTGGCATCCCGTCCAGTCTTATAATCAATGACCCGGACCTTGCCCTCCTTTTGATCCAGCCTATCTATGATCCCCTTGATCCTAACTTTCTGACTTTCACCATTGGCAGAGATCGGAACATCCAATGCATAACCGTCCCTGCTACTGGCTTCGAGGCCAATGATCCTGAACGGGGCATAATCCTTATCATAATCCAGGATTCGGTAGATAAACTTTTTCAGCACCTCCGCAGCGATGAGTGACCGTCCTTCCAATTTGAACTTCTTCTCGTTTTTGATGCCGTAGTGGTCAATAAACGTCTTATTCAGCACTCCGGGGACCATCTCCCGGATCCAGAAAATATCCTCAGGGTAGATGGCATCTCTTTTCTCCTGCTTGATAAACTGCTTGTACAGCGTTTCCATACTGTTGTGAAGTATGTTTCCAAAGACCATCGGGTCCATCTCCTCCTGTACCTCATCTGGCTCATAGAGCTTTTCTACATATTTGAAGTAAAACCGTAGCTTACAGTCCAGGTATGTATTCAGGGCCGATGGGGTAAACCTGGAAGCATCTTTCTCTGTATAACCATCCAGAAAGCGCTTCATTTTCTTCCGGATCACCTCATTCTTTTCAATTACAATCGGATCAGGAGCTGTTGTCTTGATGGGGTTGGAAAGGATCTTGTGCTGGATCTGGTAAGAGGATTCGGTCTCCAATTGCTGCACCAGCCTTGATAGTTCTCCATTGACGTTGAACTCAGAGACGGTATTGTAAAAGAAAGTGACCTTCTGTGCCCGCTGTAGCAACCGGTAAAAAAGATACGAATAGATAGCATCCTGATGATCAAAAGTCGGGAGGCTAAAAGCTTTTCGGATGTTGTAAGGAATAAAAGATCCCCTCCTGGCTGCTGCCGGCCAGCTGTCTTCGTTCATGTTGAGGACAAACACATGCTCAAAGTCGAGGTTTCGGGTTTCAAGAATCCCCATGATCTGAAGACCATTCAATGGCTCTCCGGTGAATGGTATCTTCAGGCTGCGGGATAGCCTTCTGAACAGCTTGATCAGGAATTCATAGCCCAGACCGGCAGTCCGCTCGCCAATCATCTGATCCAGCTGCTGAACATGGTGGTAATACTGACTGATAAATTCAAGCTCCAGGTCGTGCCCTTTGTCTTTCCAGGTGTCATAAAGCCCTTTTAATATCCCCAACAGGTACTTGAGCGCATGATCGGGCTTTTGGAAGATACATTGAAAGATCGGGTGTTTCAATTCCAACTCTTCCTGGTAGAGCATGATCAGGTTTCTTCGTTTGATATCTGAAATCAATTGCTTGATCCGTGTTTCTTCCAGCGCAAATAGTAGCGGATGCTCCAGTAAGGAAACCAGTGGCTTGTAGTAGAAAGACACTCCATTCACCAGGCTTTCTTTCCTTAGCTTTTGGAGGTTGAGTACACTCTCCAGGAGGCTGAATACCGGGGTGTCTTTGAGTGGGTACCCCATGGTGATGTTCACCTTGTCGATGGAATCGGGGATGGCATGTAGCGTCGGGAAGAGCATATGCTCATGAGGCAATACTACCACAGTCTTGTCCGGGCTAAACCCTGATGAACCAGCTAGCTGATCAAGTCTTTCAGCCAATACCTTGGTCTGACCTACCTCAAGCGATACACCAACGGCCTCAAAAGTTTTGTCCTGCTTATATCTTTCAGGTCTTTCCTTTGGGAAGGTCTTTCCCAACACCGAATCCCGTGCATATTCACGTAGGAAAAATCCTGCTTCCTGCTTTTCATTAGAGAAATAGTAATCATCCAGGTCCCATATCACCTGGGCCTCGTGCTCCTGTACAAAAAACTTTATGATCTTTTCCTCGGCGAAGGTCAGAGCATTGAAACCAGCGAAGTAGATCGGTCCGGTTTCAAGGGCTTTGAGCTGGTCCAGGTTATCCGACACTTCACGATAGATCATCCCTCCATAAGCCAGGTTTTTCTTTCTCAGAGATTCCTTGAAGCTCTCATACAGTGGGAGTAGGATCTTCCAGGTTTCCAGGAAGGCTTCCTGCGTGCCGGTAGCTTTTGGTAGAAATGAACTCCAAAACGCCTGGATGACGGCTCTATCCTCCTCATCGAGGAAGTAAAACTCTTCGTCCAGCTCCTTCTGGGTTTTAATACTGGTAAAAAGCTGCTGTGTATTCACGAGATACTGGTCGATCTCCTCGAAGTCGCGCAGGATCATCTCACCCCAAAAGAAGAAGGTATCAAACGTTTCTTCGTGCTTTTGATGGGTTTTATAGACTTCGTAAAGCTGAAAGACTGCTTCCAGGGTTTCGATCTTTTGATAAGGAGAGAAAGGCATGAGGAAATCTTCCATGCTCGTGACCCTGGGTATGCGGATCGGCTGATCGATGAGGTTTCCAAGTGCTTTTCTAAAAAACAGTCCGGCCCTCCGGTTGGGAAAGACCACCGTGACACTGGACAGGTTTCCCTGGTTATCTGCCAGAATCCGGGCAGCAAGCTCTGATATGAACGTAGTTTCCGCCATTTACACCTCCATCACATTAAAGTCCGTGAGATAAACCAGCCTGCCTTTAATCCCGGGGAATCCCATCTGCCCAAGGATATCCATGTATTCTTTCACCTGTGTCTTGTCTTTCGATTTTGGTGACCCTGTCTTGAAGTCTATCACTACCGTTTCGTCATTCTTGTAGTTGACCCTGTCTATCCTTTTGAAATCTCCACCGGGCAACAGGATACCAACTTCATTCTCGACCTTCCAATGTGGCTCAAACCAGTCGGCCAACTCCGGATGCTCTACTATTTCCCGGATGGCATCTTCCTCCGAGGTGCCCAGGTATTGGCGCACATCTTCTTTATAGCGAATGCGGCTCAGCATGGCATGTAGAGCTATTCCGCGTTGTGTGGCCTCGATAAATACCGCCTCACTCAACTCAGCCGATCCTTTGATCTGCAAGCTCACCTTTCCACGCCAGGGATGCGAAAAGTACTGATCAAGCCCAAACTCAAGGGTACCGGAAACTGCTTTCTCCTGCCGTTTCATTTCACCCCAATGGAGCTGGCCCTTTTCTTCATTCCATCCTTCCAACTTATCAATCTGACTATACACCAGTTCCCCTACCGTACGTAGCTTATCTGGGTTTCGGGGTTTTAGTCCACACACCCAAAGGACGTCTACCGGTCGTGTGAAGGCTACATAGAGCAGGTTGAGGCTGTCTATAAATGCTTTGAGTCTTTCATCATAAAACTCAGCCGCCCAGTAGGTATTGATCAGCTTGGTGGTATACTTGAGTGGGATGGTGGGCAGCTGATTGAAAGGCGCTTTATCTCCACCTTTCACCCATAGGATATTGTCTTTGTTGTACTCATTGTCCATGAGCCACGAGAGGAACGGAATGATCACCACAGGGAATTCCAGTCCCTTTGCCTTGTGGATAGTCAGGATCTTGATGGCGTTGTTTTCATCTGCAATCTGGATGGCCCTTTCTTTCCTGACCTCCTCCCACCATTCCAGGAACGATGGGATGTCTCCCCTTTCGTTTTTGGTATAGTCGAGCACAGCATCCTGAAAGCCCTGCAGATAGGTAAATTCCTCCACCTTGCCGTCCAGCTCAAATATCCTGATGATGTTTTCTACCAGCTCGTACAGCGGGAGTGTCTTCAGGTAGTTTTTTTGACGGACAAACTCCGGAGGCACCTTTTCTTTCCATCCCTGAATGTTGGCGAAAAGCTTGCTCTGGCTACCTGCATCACTATCTCCTTTGATATAGTGTCGGTATTCATAGAGCCACTGAGACAGCACAATGGTGTTCGACTCATCATTCATCCACTCAATGAGGGAAACGATGAAGCGCACCAGGTGGCTAGAGGTGAGATAAAGTGCTTCCGAGCTTACTACCTCATACCTGAGCTCCGGATCTGCATCGGGCGAATTGCGATAGGCAATGAATGCATCGGCTACTTTCTTTCCCTCCCGGGCATAGCGTGTGAGAATGGCCATATCCCGTAGTTCATAACCTTGCCGCTGGTAATGCTCCACCTGCCGGATGGTTTGCCTGATGGCCTCCTCTGTCCAGCCGCCATCCAGGTCTTCATCTTCTATGAAAGAAATGTTGATCTCGCCCAGATCAGGGTCTTTTCCGGCAGGAAGCTCCTGGGCAACATCGCTATAAGCGGAAAACACATTCTCAAGCCTGGCCAATGTTTCCTGTTGAGCTTCCTGATTGGGTATGTCGCTGGCCATGGAGGAAAAAAAGTCATTGGCCTGGTTTTGCGCCAGCTGGAAAAAGAGGTTGTTGAACTTCACCAGCCGGGCAGAGCTCCGGTAGTTGATGGCGAGCGTATCTTCTTTGACGTGGTAGTCTCCGATCTCGGATTTTACCCGATGCTGAAACAGCTCCCAGTCTCCACCCCGGAACCGGTAGATCGACTGCTTTACATCTCCTACAATCATACTGAACTCCCCTTCATCGGTGGAGTTTTTCACCAGGGGCTTAAAATTGTTCCACTGGAATACGCTGGTATCCTGAAACTCGTCGATCAGGTAATGGCTGAAAATGGAGCCGATCTTCTCGTAGATGTAGGGCGTCTCACTATCGTGAATGATCTGCCGCAGAAAGTCGGGCAGATCTGCAATGAGCATCACATCCTGCTCTTCCCGGTATTTGGTCAGGTATCGGTTGATCTCCGCCAGGATACCGAAGGTGTAGAGGTAGCGCTGCACTTCCAGCACAGACACATATTCCACCAGGTTTTTATCAATAAATGATATCAGCTCCTGGTACCTGCGAAGGATCAGCTCGTCCAACGCCTGGTGGAGGACTGCAGTGCCCATATTGGCTTTGGTCAGCCACTTTCCTTTGTCCTCGGCGGCCTCCCGGCGCGGACCGGATATTTCGTATTGCCTTTTGGGGTCGTCATTTTGGGTGACCTTGTAGAACAATCCCAGCGGACCGCTCATCCCCCGGCTAAAGTCCTTTGGGTCGATCTGGTTTTTAGTAAGGTATTGATCCACCTCTTTGTGGATCGCTTTGACATGATGCTCGAATTGAAACCTCCTCTGGTTGAGCTCTTTCCTGAAGTTCTCAAAGAACTCCGGCTGTGCGCTTAGCCTCAGCACCGATGATGCATGTTGCTTAAACTCATCACGCAGGATCTCCCTGGCCAGCGAGGCGATGTCGCGCCGGAAGTCCCAGCTTTGCCCCTCTTCTACTTTTTGCTCCGCAAACTGTGACAGCCAGGCTCGCAGCTGCTTATGCTCCTCCTCCCCGATCTCCAGGAGCATCTGGTCGATGACCTGCTGCATGACCTTGTCGAGGTCGAGGTCGATGGTGAAGGTGCCCTGCAGCCCCATCTCACGGGCAAAAGACCGGATCACCTGGTGGAAGAAGCTGTCTATGGTGACGACGGAGAAGCGGCCATAGTTGTGCAGAATATCTGTAAGCGTGGAAGCAGCCTTTTGCTGTAGTGCCTCTGCACTGACACCCAGTGCTTCGAGCAGCTCCTCGGTCATGGGGTTGGTGTTGCCCGCGGCAATATCTTTTAGATAATCGATGATGCGGCGCTTCATCTCTTCCGAAGCCTTGTTGGTGAAGGTGACTCCGAGGATCTTGCGGAAGGCACCGGGCCTGGTAAGGGCCAGCTTCAGGTATTCCCGTGAGAGGGTAAAAGTCTTGCCTGAACCAGCAGAAGATCGGTAGATGTGAAAGGGTGCTTCGGGCATGGGCTAAAATTAGTCAATGCGGAGGCCGCAAGACTACAAAAGTTTTTGAGTAGCCAAATATGATATTTAGATTAATAATATTCAATTAATCTATTCGATGAAGATTGGATTATTCGAAAACTTTTGTAGTCTGCGGGTGGGGTTCTCGCCCTCAGACTTTGCTTTCTTTCAGGTGAGCGATACCAAGTCGGGAATCTAATGGGGAGTAGAAAGGAAAAGAGTTTTAAGGCACCTTGCTTTACTTGATCTTACGGTTGTATGTTACTCGTGCAAACGAACAAACGAAAGTTGAATATGAATTGCTTCAAGAAAATAGGGGACTTTATGATAGTTTGTCAATATTGAGAAAAACAATAGATGAAAAGTCAAAAAATGATACTACTCAAATGAATTTTGATGCAAAGTTCTATTGACACTGACATTCACTTGACGTTCCACTTCTTATTACTCTAAAAAGAAGTTACTGATAGTCAACGTTTTGGTCACATTTGTTTGTGAAAAAGCTTATTATTGTTTTACAGTACAGATAACGTAATTATTTATAATCGCTCACACCTTCTTATGAAAACTATTATCTACTCCTTTTTCGCAATACTTGTATTTTTAGCGTGTAGTGAAAGAAAAAACAGTCCCCTGATCACTAAAACTGTAATTACTGGACAAATAACAAACCTTGAAAATGGTGCTGGTAGAGACAACATTAATATCACAATCAAAGATTTACTCTCCGGCAGTAGAGATTTGACTGAATATATTGATGAAGAAGGCCGATTTAGATTTGAATTTGATTTAAGGAAGCCCTCTGACTTTTATTTAAAATATAGTGGACTTTTGACTTATTATATATCCCCTGGAGATAGCCTGCATTTTATTATTGATAACAATTGCATAACAACCCCAGTGGAAACTTATGCACAGGAATCTGCATTCTATAAGGTTTCAGGGGAATCGGAAAAAATGAATAATGAAATTGAAAATTTCATGATACTCTTCCAAGATTCATTGGTAGATAACCAAAAAGAAAGAGAAGCGGTAATGAGTATGGAGCCAATGGCCTTTCTTAAATATAAAAATGAACAACTTAAACATCATCAGTCCGCTATGGCCACTTTCAACTCATCTCAAAATACGAGTGAAGAGTTTCGCAACTGGACAAATTCATTCATTAAATACTATAACTGGTCTACTATGATGATGTACCGATATTCACATGCATTTGCCATCAAGGAAGACCCAATGCGGTATGTGAATCAAATGCCTATTGAGTATTTTGACTTTCTTCACGAAATGGATGACAGAAAGACTGAAGACTTATCTGTGTCCTCCTATCTAACCTTTATGGAGGAATACTCTGTCTATATTGATCAAATAATTCCAATTGATTCTCAGGAAATCTATTTGTCCAACCCCGAAAACGAATTGGAGAAAGCAGTTTCATACCTGTCACGTTATTATACAGAAATTCAAAAAGGATTCATCAAAGACGTATTAATCTCCAAATTATATTATCGTGTATTAGAGGGTGGAGAATACCCTAGATTAAAAAATGTATTCGATGCCGAACTTATTGAGGATCAATTGTTGCGAGTGCTAGTACAGAAAAAATTTGATGAAGAGAAAAATCTATACGAGAATCCACCAATTTATGCTGAGGGAATTGTTTTTGGACAACTGGATAGTAAAAAGGATTATGTTCAGGAGCTTATCAATAAACATCCGGACCAAGTCATTTATATTGATTTTTGGGCTCCTTGGTGCGCGCCTTGTATCGATCAATTTTCCCATGCCGCAAAGCTTAAAAAACAGTTTGAAAGCAAAGACATTGCCTTCGTCTATTTAGCCAATCGGTGTGAAGAAAAAGCATGGAAAACAAGAATTGCATCAAATCAAATTGAAGGCCAACATTATCTTCTAACAAAGAGACAATTCGAAGAGTTTAGCAAAACCTTTGAAATACAAGGTATTCCACACTATGCAATAATCGATAAAAAAGGAGACATTGTCCGTAAAAAGGCACCACAACCAAGTAGTGGAAAATTGATTGAGCTACTATCTACCCATTTAGAATAATGCAGGAGTATTAATTATTTAATGCAACCTAAGCTGTAGCAAGCATCCGCTTGTTTGCTCATAAAATTTTATGAGCAATCTCAATATTCTAATTGATCCTTACAGGGATAAATACGTATTTTTACTAAAAGCACTTGAATCATGAAAACTAAATTGACGCTGACAGTCAATAAATCCATCATAGAAAAGGCCAAGAAAGTGGCGAAGGAGAGAAGCGTATCGGTCTCCAGGCTATTTGAAGAAGTTTTTGAGAATGATTCCCCACAGCCTATAAGGAACGAAAGACAAAAAGCTGCTTCGGATTTACTTAGAACCCTCGGTAATCAGGCAAAAACACAAACTGCTGAGAAAAGTGATAAGGAACTGATCAAAAAATATGTCAATAAAAAGTATTCCTAATGTACTTATAGACCTGATGTAGCCTTTGACATTGTTTCTAAGAGAGAACCTCATTATTTAATATCCATCGAGTTAGTTTCTTTGGTATCTGCCGGTAAAATCATTCCATATATTTCTGAAAGTTCAGTCGGGAATCTAGTGAGGAGTAGAAGGGAATCAATGAGGCTGTATTTTACTTCTTTTTGATTTTTTCAATTAAATCATATGGTGTGTAATCCCATCTTGATAATATATCTGTGGATTAATTTTTTGTGAAAGTTGACGTATTTAGTTAAATGAGATTATTGATAACTAATAGTTATCAAGGTGTTGTTTCAGGCAAGATTTAAGGGTTAATTAATGAATCAATCCTTTGCAAATGCCTTATTATATGAATAAGTTGCCCTTAACCCCATTAACCCTAATCAATGCCTACCAAAATTTTCACCCTATTCTCACTGATTTTATTTTTATCTTTCAAATGTCTGGGTCAGACCAACTACCAACCCGGCTTTTACATCACTTTAGAAAATGATACGATTCATGGGTTGATCAATGACAGAAGTGGTATAGGAAATTTCAGCAACTGTCAATTCAAATCCGACAAGCCATCAAAACCTGTAAAGTATTTACCTGAAGAGATACAATCATATCAATTTCGGGATGGCAGATACTTCCTATCTAAAAATATTTATGTAGACAGTGTAAAAAGGCATGCATTTGTAGAGTTTCTTGTAGATGGGATTTCGGACCTTTTTTTGTATCGGGATAAAGAGCACTATTTCTATGTCATAGAAAATGCCAATGGTGAGACGATCGAACTCCAGAAAGAAGAAGCTTCCGATTTGACTGATCCCTCTCAGCATGATCCATATTTCCATATCCGAAAACTCAAGGTAGCTTTTGCGGATTGTATGGAAATTCAACCAAAAGTCGAACAAGTGGATTTCACAAATAAATCTATGATTAACCTGACAAAGGATTATCACGATTATGTCTGTGATGAGTATGAATGTATCGTTTATAAGAAGAGAATTGGTCCACCACAGATTTACATTGCACCAGTAATTGGCATAAGTAGCTCCAGATTAAGCTTTGATAGAGAGTTTTATTCAAATTTCAGCTATGAAGCTAATCAGTATTTCAATTACGGTGCTCAGGTAGACCTTGTGCTTGCTTTCATTAATGACCGAATGTCTCTTCAGGCACTCTTACTTTACGGGAAGAATAATTATTTTGGTAGTTATAACAACTACTATGAACTGGATGTGATGAATGATAGACTTCAAAGCGAGTTTATCTTCAAGTATACCTTCCCCTTTGGTATATTGCGACCATCACTAGGATTGGGAATACACAGTGATTTTATCCGGAATGCAAGCTTTTATGGAGTCGTAAATAATGACCCGCCTGACGAGACCTACATTAACACTATATTTATGAGAAATAATCTATTGGGAGGGGTCTTACAAGCTGGAATAAACTTCAGAATATTTGGCGATCGAGAGTTTTTCACCAATTTCAGATTTACTTATAGTGATGGCATTAAAAATGGTCCTTCTGAAGCTGTCACCACCAAAATAAATGCCTATAACATCAATTTTGGCTTTTATCTAAACAAGGTTAAATAGACAAAATTTAAGGTAGATTACTATCTTATTCATATTCATATCCGTAACAGTTGGAATATTGAGCCTTCCAAATCCATACCATTTATTTATCACATGAAGCTCCGTTCGAACATTTTCCTCCTGGGCCTACTGTTGATCTGTGCTCAGCCGATCTTTAGCCAAAGCACGGAAGCCAAAAGAGTTCTTTTCCTCGGCAACAGTGTCTTCTATCATCGAGGGGGCCTCGGACCATCATTCGAAGGGTTTTGTGAAGTAGCAGGACTGGACTATCAGGCTGTCAGTCAAAGGAACAAGCCTGCTAGTACACTAGGAATAGAATTTTTGGATTATGGGCGGATCCCGGTAAATCTGCCTGAGGTGGCTGCCGACGAAAAGATCCATGAGCTGATCCGGACAGGTAATTTTGATTTTGTTATTCTGGAAGGGAGGCGTGAAGGTTTTCTGATCCCTGATGATGCTGAATTCCCCAACAGACGCAGTCAGGCAATCCCCTACGAACAGAACCTTAATGCCTTGAAATCACTTCATGAGACCATTGTGCAGTCAGGTGCTCAAACTGTGCTCTATATGCATCCGGGAAGACATACCTCTCCTGACATCAAGCATGCGGTTGCCCAGATCTATGACAGCTTTCATGCTGACCTGGAGCAAATGGATGTCGATGGTAAAAAACATGGGGTGATACTGGTGCCCGCCTTGTTATTGTGGTTGGATGCCCTCAATCGCTATGGTGTAGAAGGGTGGTATATCGATGAGAGTCATGGAAACTCCCTGGCTCGCTATGCCAGTGCGTGCATGTTATACACTTACATTACAGGGAATGACCCAAGAGAAAACTCATTCAGCCGGCTGACGGAAGTGTCAGGCTCCTGGGAGTTGATTCCGGAAAAAGCGAATGTCTTTGCTGATCGTGAGGATGAGCTATGGATCAAAAGCCAGGTGTGGCTTTACTATGCTACCAGACCCTGAAGCCAGTCAGATTCAGTCTCCCAACCGTACTCCCTGATATAAATCATGTCTTATAGAAATGCAGATCATACGGTGTGGTACTTATCATAGATAGATTGATGCGTTGATATTAATAGATCAAATACTTATTGTAAATACCTTAATCATGACGGACCACAAGACCTTACTCTTTCCGACAGATTTCTCTCCCCGGGCAGGCAAAGCCCTGGATCAGGCCATAGATTTTGCTCAGAAATTTGACTACAAAATGCTGATATATCATGTATATCATCGACCCATCGATGAAGAGGGTGCCAACGCGGACCTGCTAAGACAGGTGGAGGGAAAAGCTGAAAAACACTTTAAGGAGCTGACGCAAAAGCATCCGGACTTAAAGCATGTGACGTATCATACCAGGAAAGAGCTTGGCATATCCATTGATTGTATCGTGGAAACAGCAGAAAAGGAAGACGTAGACCTAATCATTATGGCTACCAAAGGTGCTAAAGGAATTGGCGAGCTGTGGGGAACAAAAACAGCCAAAATCATTAAAAGTGTTCAAGTTCCGGTTTTAGTGATTCCTGATAATTCAAGCATCAGTGGGATCAAAAAAGTAGGGCTTGCTTGTGACTACAGCATGAAAACAGACTACGAACAGCTTTCATTTCTGATAGGAATTGCCAAAAAACTAAAGCTGGACCTGGACGTGATCACCCTGAACAGGGATGAAAAAACCATGACCCCCGGTGAGCTGAAGAACAGGGAACTGATGAGGGGGCAATTCAAGAAGAAAGGCACGTCGTTCAGCTTTACATTCAACAACAATATTGAAGAGGGCATCATCGAGTATTGCTCTCAGCATGATATCGGATTGATTGCAGTTCTACCTAAAAGTTACAGCTATATTCGATCCCTCTTTCATGAAAGTTTGACTGAAAAGATGATCTTTCACAGTCCGTTACCCCTCTTGGTCCTCAAATAATTGGAAGTCATGAAAGGTAAAAAGCATTATTATCATATTTTTACTTTGTTGGTAAACCCCGCCCCCCGGTTTATCCCTAAATATTATTGTTCTTATAGTCTCAAAGTTTTTAATCGTTAAATATGGAGCCACGTCACAAACCATTCAAAATCGCCCTGGTAGCATTGGATCTCACGGAAATGGATGACTATATCATCCAATACACAGCCATGATTTCTAAGCTGATGTCCCTTGAAAGAATTTTGTTTGTACACGTGGAGAAAAACCTGGAGCTTCCTCCGGAATTGATGGAAAAATTCCCCGACCTGATGGCTCCACTTGATGAAAGTATCAAAGAGGATATCAAGCAAAAAGTAGAAAAGCAATTTCGTGATACTGACATTGAGCTTGATTACATCGTAAGGGAAGGCAACACAATCAATAAAATCCTGAAGATATCCAGGGTCAAAAATGTGGACCTCATCATCATGGGGAGAAAACAAAGCCTGAAAGGATCCGGCATTGTATCCAGCCACATTGCACGGATCAGCCCTTGCTCGCTTCTATTCGTCACAGAGAATTATCAAATGGAGATTAAAAGGGTGATGGTTCCGATTGATTTTTCAAAACATTCGCTTATGGCCATCCGCCAAGGACAGGAGATTGCCGAAAAAGCAGGGGCGGAAGTCAGCCTATCGCATGTTTACAATGTTCCAGTGGGGTATACCAAAACAGGAAAGTCCCTACAGGAGTTTGCAGCAATCATGAAGAAACATGCCCAAAATGACTGCAAGGTTTTTTTTGAAAAGAACAGCCTGACGTTTGATGCTCCCTGTGAATACATCCTCAATGAAAACCACAAGCCAGCTGATCTCATTTATGGATATGGCAAAAAAGTAGGGGCAAATCTCATTGTCGTTGGTTCAAAAGGGCGCACTTCTGCATCTGCATTTCTCATTGGATCAATGGCTGAGAAGCTGGCTTTGAAAGATAGCGATATCCCCATCCTGATCGTGAAGACAAAAGGTGAGATCATGGGCTTTTTGGAATCACTGATGCGGGTATAGAATAAAGTTATCACTGTGTGAGGACCAAATATTAGTAACTAATTTTCTAAACCTTTCTATTATACATTCGGTTGAGCCATCGATACAATTTTTTAAATATTGATCATGGCGAAGAAAAGCAATACAAAAGCAACAGAGAAGAAAGAGCCGGGTAAGGCAGAGATCATCCGGGCGTACATAGACTATCTACTTAAAAATCACAGGGACCCCGAAAGCATGTACCAGTTTGCTGGCATTCTTGGAATAAAAGAATCTGAGATCTATAAGCATTTTGCCTCTTTCACTTCCATTAAACAAACTGTATTCACAAGCTTTTTTGAACAGACTGTCAGCTTGTTGGAAAAAGATAAATTATATAATGAGTACGACGCTAAAAACAAACTCTTAAGTTTTTACTATATCTTTTTTGAAATTCTCAAGGAAAACAGAAGCTACGTAATCCTTGCATTAAAAAAAGAATCAGGCATGGGGCCAATGAAGGTGCTGCAAGGCTTGAGACATCACTTCATTACTTACATAGAAGATATTGGTATTGAAACGATCGACTTCAAGAATGAAGATCTGAATAGCATTAAACAAAAAGGCCTGAAGGAGATCGCCTGGGGCCAGCTATTGGCTACCCTTAAGTATTGGATGAACGACGATTCTCCGGATTTTGAAAAAACAGACCTATTTGTCGAGAAAAGTTTAAAAGCCAGTTTCGAACTTATCAATACCCAACCTCTGGAAAGTGTGATCGATTTCACCAAATTTTTATTCAAAGAGAAATTTTCAAAAAGTAATTGATGGAGACCATAGACAATATCCCCACTTCCAAGATAAAACGTGCTTCCAAGATCTTTTCTACGGGAGCTAAAGTAGGTATCAACTATGCGAAATATTATGGAAACAGGCTAACAAAGAGTAAGGAGGAAGCTAAAGAAGCACTTGATCTGGAAAATGCTGATGATATCTACGATGGACTCAAAAGTCTCAAGGGAAGTGCACTCAAGGTGGCTCAGATGCTAAGCATGGATAAAAACATCATGCCCAGGGCTTATGTAGAGAAATTTTCTTTGTCGCAATTCTCTGTGCCTCCCCTATCCCCGGCACTGGTTGTCAAGACATTCCGCAAGTATTTTGGTAAGGGTCCAGACGAGATTTTTGATTCATTTACTCCCAATTCTGTTCACGCAGCGAGCATTGGCCAGGTACACATGGCCGAGAAAGACGGGAAAAAACTAGCGGTGAAGATCCAATACCCCGGAGTGGCAGACAGCATCTCATCCGATCTGGCATTGGTCAAACCTATCGCCATGAAAATGTTCAACATTAAAGGTGAAGGGTCTGATCAATATTTTGAGGAAGTACGAGACAAGTTGATGGAAGAAACAGATTATACCCTTGAAGTTTCTCAAAGCAAAATCATTGCAGAAGCTTGTCAGGAGCTGCAGAATATCGCCTTTCCGAAGTATTATGAAGAACTTTCTTCCAACCGAATTATTACGATGGATTGGCTGGATGGATTGCACCTTTCTGAATTTGCCAAAGTCAACAAAAATCAAAATTTAGCCGACCAGGTAGGCCAGGCTCTGTGGGACTTCTATATGTTCCAGATCCATAAATTACGCATGGTACAGGCTGATCCCCATCCTGGAAATTTCCTGGTAGACCAAAAAGGAACACTTCTAGCCCTGGACTTTGGGTGTATCAAACATCTTCCTGAGAACTTTTACAACCCTTATTTTGAGCTGGCTTCTACCGATGTACTTAATGATAGGCCAAGGTTTATGGAGTTGCTGTCTGAATTGGAAATTCTCAAAAAAGGTGATTCAACTCAGGAAGTGTCATTTTTCAGTGAGATGTTTCACTCCATACTTTCATTATTTGTGAAGCCACTCCAACATGAGACATTCAGCTTCACAGATAAGCGCTTTTTTGAAGAAATTTCTGCTTTGGGTGAAGATTATGCGCGAAGGACTGAACTCAGAAAGATGAATGGGAACAGAGGATCCAGACACTTCATTTATATGAACAGAACATTCTTTGGATTATACAATCTCATGTTTGATCTGGCTGCCAGAGATGTAGAGATCAGGAAGTTTTGAGCATGCAAATTACATATACATATAACCTGGCTATTAGAATTGCTTCAGAATTGCATATTAATATTGCTATTCAAAGTAAAGACTAACAGAATGCCCAAAATCTACCTGTATTTCAGTTTATTGCTGATTTCGACCTTGTTATTTGGTCAAAAGAACATCACTATTTCCGGCAAAGTCATGGAGGATGACACTGATTTACCTGTGGAATTTGCCACCGTAGCATTGATAAATTCGCTGGATGACAAACCTATTACCGGAGCTACAACTGCACAGGATGGAACATTCAGCTTCACCACAACCACCAAAGACTTTTATGTGGAAATAAGCTTTATTGGCTTTAAGAAAAAAACAGTTCAGGACTTTACACTTGAAAGTGGGAGAATCAATCTCGGAACTATCTATCTGACTTCTGATAGCAAACAACTAGATGAAATAGTAGTTGAGGGCCAAAAGTCGAGCACTGAATTTAAGCTAGACAAGCGAGTATTTAACCTGGGATCTGACTTGAGAAATACGGGGGCCAGTGCATTAGAGGTCCTGAATAACGTACCTTCCGTGAATGTGACGATTCAGGGGCAGATCCAGCTCAGGGGTAGTTCAGGTGTGCAGGTATTGATCAATGGCAAGCCATCAGTCATTGCCAGCGACGAAGGAAAAGCACTGGGTACAATCACTGCCGGTATGATCGATTATATCGAGGTAATTACTAATCCTTCAGCAAAATATGACGCTGAAGGTACTTCAGGCATCATCAACATTGTGCTTAAAAAAGAAGAGCGAAGAGGGACAAATGGCTCAATCTCCGTAAACATCGGTAATCCTGCAAGCCACAGTGTTGGTTTTAGCCTAAATCACCGAACAGAAAACTTCAATTTGTTTACCCAGGTGGGTGTAGGGTACGGCGTACTTCCCGACAAAGGAAGAAACATCAACAGCAACTACGTCACAGATACCACCATTTATTCCGGAGGCACTGAGTATCGTAATGAACTTTACTACAACATCGTGCTAGGTACTGATTACTATATCAATGACAACAACGTCATCACAGTTTCCGGCTCCTATGCCCTGGAAATAGAAGAACAACCCTCCACCACATATTTCAGACTTGTAGATGAACCGGAAAATGTCGAGTATCAATGGAAGAGAACTGAAGTCACCGAAGCAGTCAATCCCAAGTATCAATTTGAGGCCAACTTCAAACGCGACTTCGAAGATCACGAAGACCATGACCTGATTTTTTCTGCGATTGGTAGATTCTTTGGGAAGGAACAGTCTTCAGACTTTGAGGATGCCACCATTTCAGGAGGACGAGATTTTGACTTCCAACAGCAAACGGAGACAAATTTCGATGAGGGCAACTACACGTTTAAGCTGGACTATGCACGGCCATTCTCAGATATTTTTAGCATTGAGGCTGGTGGACAATATTTGATCAACGATGTAGGGAATGATTTTGCGGTACGAAACTTACTGAATGGTGAATATGTGGTAGATTCTTCCCAAACCAATTTATTTGAATACGACCAGGATGTATTGGCAGCCTACGGAACAGGTGGATACGAGATCAATAAATGGGGGTTGAAACTTGGTATGCGGGTTGAAAATACTGTATTAAATACGCTTCTGGTCAACACCAATGAAGCAAATTATCAGAACTACACAAACTTGTTCCCATCAGCTCATACGTCTTACAAGCTTACCGGCAAAGTTTCACTTCAGGCTGGTTACTCCAGAAGAATATACCGGCCAAGATTATGGGATTTGAATCCATTCTTCAACATCAGAAACAACTTCAGCATCAGGAAAGGGAATCCGGATCTCTTGCCTGAGTTCACTGACTCTTATGAGGTGAGCACAGTTTACAATGGAGAAAAAACATCCTTAAATTTCTCTCTATATCACCGATATACCACAGGTGTGATTGAGCGTATCTCATTCTTTGAAAACAATGTAAGAACCACCACTCCACAAAATATTGGCACAAGCAATGCTACTGGTATTGAGTTCAACGCAAAATATGATCCCGTAAGCTGGATGACTGTTAGTGCCGACTTCAACTATAACTACTTCAGCAGATTCGGTGCTTTGGAAGGTACCATCTTCGACTTCTCTACCAACCAGTGGTCATCTAAGCTCAACACTAAGATCAAGCTTCCAGCAGACTTTACTTTTGAAGTTATTGGATACTATCGGTCAGGATATCAGACAGTGCAAAGTGAGATTTCCGACATGCTTTATGCTGATGTTGGCTTGAGAAAAAAGATCATGAATGGTAAGGGGGTGATCAACGTGAGTGTCCGCGACCTGTTTGCCTCAAGGATCGAGGAAAGCATCATCGATCAGCCGGATTTTGCCCTTTATTCCTATGGTCTAAGAGGTCGTTTTGTTGCGTTTGGATTTAGCTATGGCTTTGGCAAAGGTGAAGCCATGCAGTATGGAGGTAAGGGACACAGGTAGTTCATTTATTGACGGTCTAACCTTTTCCTCACGGTTTCAGAGGACAAAGTGCTCCATGATCATTTAGGATATTGGAAGGCATCCATTTTCCTCAATGAGGACAGATAGAAGTCTGATGATATCGACCTGCTCCCAGATCAAGAAAAATCGGATCTTACTGGCAACATATTACATCATCACTACTTAAAACCCATGGCATTTTATCCTTAGGCCATTGTCCATCTACTATCGGAAAGGTTTTAAGCTTTTTTGGATCAATGACTACATGTTTAATTCTTTTTCTGTGCCATGAATATGATACATGTACCAATCCATCGCTGGATTGAATGACTGAGGGATAAGAATACTGGACTGAACCTGTTCGATATTCAAGCACAGCTGCAGCATCCCAGTTAATCCCATCATTGCTGATGGCAGCTGTGAGAATACCCCTTCCTTTGCGACCACCCAAAGAATCTTCGCGTGTGGAATGATTATAAACAAGTAACTGACGACCATCCCTTAATGTAACCCCATCTATTGCCGCGTTATTATTTGGCAAAGTGGCATCTGAAACAGGTGACCAGGTAAGTCCACCATCATCTGACCATGTCTGAGCCATTTTAGCATCCATGTGCCTATCCTTTGTTCTGGCCAATAATTGCAACCGTTTTTGAGAATGCACGAGGATAGTAGGTTGAATAATACGGTATTTGGTATTTACGGGATCGCTAATTGGTCCAATCTTCGTCCATGATTTCCCATTATCCGTGCTTCTTTCGACATGAATTCGATAACCGGGACCTCCTTGCAAACTCGCGCCTGCTATTATGGTGCCATCATCTAAATAAACTGGCTTGTTAACGATAGGTCCTACGAAACCTTCAGGGAGTTTTCTGGGTTCGCTCCAGGTCTTTCCATCATCTTCAGACGTAATTACCTGACCATCATTGATTCCAGGACTCACAAAGTAAATTTGTATGTCTCCTCCTCTCAACAGCACAAGAACAGGATTAAACAGCGATTGGTCTCCCATATCGCAAATACTTCTAGGCTTTTGCCACACCCCACCCTTAGGTTTACGGGCTAACCAGATATTCACATCCGGATGACGTTCTCTCGTGCCGCCAAACCATGTACACAAGAGATCACCATTAGATAGTTCCAGCAGAGACGATGCATGACAATCTTTTGTCGGGCTGTCTATAAATACAAATTCTTCTACGACGATAGCTTGCTTCCCGGGAGATACCTCATTCTGCTGTTGCCCATTGGCAAGAATAAGAGCAGTAGTAAGACAAATGGAAATTAAAAAAATTCTTAACATTCTCATTTCTGATTATTTAATGCAATTAAATTCTTTTTGAGCAGATAGGAAAATAAGGGGTGTAGGGATACTAAATCCCCTGTGAAGACATAACACCAAATAATATGCAACGCAACTTGTCATGGTTCTAAAGTTTTACTATTTCAACCATTCCCACCGTTTCACCCAGTCTTTTAAAAATTCAGATCGCCATTGGGCGACAGTTTGCGCACCTTGTTGTTCATCAATGAAATATTCAGGATTCGGATCATCTCCATACCAATGATTACCAAGTACAATATCGTCGTCTTTTTGTACACCAGGCCAGGGGTTGACACTGGTGTATTGGCCGGATTGCTCCTGAAATCCAGGAATGTTGCTGGTAAACCTATATGATCCGACCTCAGGTCTTTTGGAGGAATATCTAATCCCGTATTTTCCGGATCCCATATAATAGCCAGGCCATTTCTGCCCTAAAATTTCTGCGGTGAAACAGGCAGAGTCCCGAGGGATATCTATTTCCGGACCTTCGAAATACCACTCTATTACAGAATAGACTGTAATGGTATCTCTTACCGTTGTATTTCTTTCAAAAAGATCTTTGGTGCTGTGACCAATTTTGACAAAACTACCACCCCAACTCTCACTGGTTGGGTCTTCGGGCTCGCCATGCATTAGATAAGCCAGGGAAGGTGTATCCCCCATTTTAATACTTCCACCATAGTGATTTTTGAAGTCTACTCCCAACTCACCATATTCCTTAATGAAATTCCCATAAAAATTGTCGTTGGATAGGTCATCAGGTGAATCCTCATCCAGAAACCATCCTCTATAGGTGGCATTGGCTTCAATCATCCAAAGATCCGGATGATTTTCCGCGATGTAGGCATAACTGTTTACACTCCATTTCTTATTGGGACCTCCGATCCAATATACTCTGATCTTTTCAGTGATTTCCGGAGCATCGTGAAGTGCTTGTGCCAGGTCTTCCAAACCTCCCCACACCAGGATCCAGAGGGGCTGATCGCTCGGTTTCTTTGCGGCCTGAATGATCCACTTCGAACCCTCAGTTGATTCGCTCCAACCTTTAAATGGAGCTGCATCAATTGTACCTTGCTTTGTCATCGCCTTGAGTTCGTCAGGAGCAGGGAATCCACTGGAATGCTTCACCAATTTTGGCAAATCCTTCTCATACAAATCGATCATGTCCAGGATATCCGATTTACGTCCCGGACCATATGGAGAGGATATCAGGCCCTCAATCTCAAACAGGTCAGCATACATAAACAAGTGTATGATTGACTGAAAATCGTCAGGATCAGTGCCGCCAATATCCGTTGAGACGATGATTCTGGGTTTAGTAATATCATCTCTCTGACCTGAACAAGAGTAGATTCCCATAGTCAGAATTGCTATGAACAGTATACCGAATTTTTCCATTATTTTAGTTTTCAATCAAGCAGTAAAGAAACAACAAGCCCATGAAATCTCTTCTCTTAATCGCAATGCTGTCAATCCCATATTGTTTGTTGGTAGCCCAAAGTAATATCGAAAAACCAAGAATAATCGTCCTTACAGATATCGAGAATGAGCCAGACGATGCGATGTCCCTGGTCCGCTTTCTTACCTACTCCAACCAGTTTGATGTAGAGGGTTTGGTAGCCACCACTTCGGTTCATCAGCAAAAAGAGATTGCTACCTGGAGAATCATTGAGATCGTGGAAGCTTATGGAAAAGTGAGAGACAACCTGGAAAAGCATGAGCAGGGTTACCCTACTGAGTTACATCTAAAGTCCGTGATCCGCGAGGGCAGAGCAGATTACGGGATGAATGCTGTAGGCAAAGGAATGGACTCGCCTGGTGCTGATTTGATCATTGCAGCTGCTGACAAAAACGATGACCGTCCATTATGGGTATTGGCATGGGGAGGACCAAATTGCCTGGCGCAGGCGCTTTGGAAAGTAAGGGAAACACGCTCATCCAAAGAATTAGAGAAGTTCGTCTCCAAACTCAGGGTTTACACGATTTCAGACCAGGACGACAGTGGCCCATGGATGCGAAATAAATTCAAAAACCTGTATTACATTGTAAGCCCCGGATTTCACCGCTTTGGTGGATATCACTATGCAACCTGGAGCGGCATCAGCGGTGATTTTTTCCATGCACGCTGCGATGGAGGCAATTTTGAGATTGTGGACAACCCATGGCTTGACAAGCACATCAGAAGTAAAGGTCCCTTAGGTGCTCAATACCCCCACATGACCTATTTAATGGAAGGTGATTCCCCCAGCTTCATGGGGTTGATCAATAATGGACTCAGTGACGCGGAACACCCAAACTGGGGTGGCTGGGGTGGTCGTTACGAATTATACCAACCACGGACCGAAAAGTGGTTCCTTGAACCTGAAACCCGTGAAATTTGGACCAATGTGACCGATGAAGTACTTGGACATGATGGCATGTGGCATGACACCAACCACGCTACTATCTGGAGATGGCGGGAACATTTTCAAAATGATTTCGAAGCCCGAATGGATTGGACAATCAGGGATTATGACGAAGCTAATCATCCGCCAGTTGCCAAAGTAAATCATGATCAATATCTAACCGTGAAAGCCGGGGATCGTGTAGACCTTGATGCCACAGGTTCGTCCGATCCTGATGGGGACAATCTCTCCTACAAATGGATCTACTATGGTGAACCAGGGACACTTGCATTATCAACAGCGCGAACTGCAGATCCGTTGACAATTAATGATGACGAAATGGCAAGAGCCTGGTTTACAGCTCCGAATGCAGCCAGGCTGGGAACCATGCACATCATCCTGATGGTTACTGATCATGGAACACCTGCTTTAACCCGATATCAACGAGTAATTGTGAATGTGAACGAATAACATTTATAAAGTCTCTATATCTTTGTTGATTATTTCCCAATTAATTCGTTTCATTAATTTATAATTCATAAGATTTCTCACAAATAAGCGTATTCTGAGCTATCTTGTCTCCATTGAGTTGAAAGCCATCCCCTACCCATTTCCTTTTGGAAATTTTGACCAAAAATGAGAGTTTGTGAACAAGTTGAGAGTAAATATCACAAATGAGGCTGTTCCATCTGGAAAGCAAGGACCATCACAAAAACCTGATGAACCAAATGAAATTCAATTATGGAATAGCTTCAGAAGTGGTGGAGACTCAGCTTTCATTAAAATATATGAAAAATACTTCCCCATACTCTACAGTTATGGACATCAATTTACCCATGACACTGATCTCATCAAGGATTCGATTCAGGAGTTTTTTATAGAATTAAGAAGCAACAGGAGTAGACTTGGAGAAACTACCTCTGTGAAAGCTTATTTTTTTAAGTCAATGCGGAGAAGACTCCTGAGAGCGCTTTCGAAAAAGAAGCATCTCCTATATGATGGTCATCTGGAAAAGGATTTTGATTTTGAGATTTCCCTCTCCTGGGAATCTATAGTGATCAACAATCAGATTGAAGCTGAGCAGAGGTTCAAACTCGAAGGGGCTTTCAATAAACTTACCAAGCGTCAAAAGGAAGCCATCATTTATTTCTACTATGAAGGACTCAGCTACGAGGAAATTGCTTCTATCATGGACCTGTCCAAAGTGAAATACGCCAGAACCCTGGTTTACCGAAGCATTGACAAGCTAAAAGAGGAGATATACTGATTTTTACACTGCCTTTTTTCCTTATTAATGTGCTTAAAAACGTACAGGGAACTGTTTTTTAAAATTATTTTAAAATAGTAAAATTATTTTGAGGGTATTTCAATTCAGACCGCCTTTATAAAGGTAGAATTGAATAATATGGATTACAGCGAATTTGAGGTTGACGACTTTCTTAAAGATGAAAACTTCGTCTTGTGGGTGACCGAACCTACGGAGGATCGTTCCTTCTTCTGGAATAAATGGATTTCCAATCACCCCACTAAGCTGGAAACTATTCTCACTGCCAAAGAGATCATTTCATCTGTCAAGCCAAAAAACACTCGCCTTCCTTCTGAAAAGGAGTTTATCAGCATCCTGGAAAAGGTGATGCAAAGTGATACCCGACATCTTTTGGTGGAGCAACATCGATCATCAAGAATGAAGAGGATTGTTATTGGTTTTTCGGTAGCTGCCTCCCTTGTATTAGGTTTATTTATCGGAAGAGAAGCTATACCTACCCCGGATATGTTTGCTACTGATTCAGCATCCATACCAGCAATTCAATGGGTTACAAAAGCCACCCTTCCAGGTCAAAAAATTACAAAACACACACTTCCAGACGGAACTGTAATTAGTTTGAACTCTGCCAGTAAAGTGTCCTATCCAGAAAAATTCATCGGAGACCAAAGAGAAGTTAACCTTGAAGGTGAAGCCTTTTTTGATGTAAAAAGAGATGAAAGCAAACCCTTCATAATCAACGCTCAGGGATCTGTCACCAAAGTATTAGGCACCAGCTTCAACATCAATGCATATCCTGGTGAAAATAATGTTGAGATCGCCGTCATGTCAGGTAAAGTAGCGGTATTTCCCTGGCCAGGTGAAGGAAACCAGGAGGACCAGGAAATGTTGCTGCTTAGCCCTAATGAAAAAGCTGTCCTAAAGCCAGAAACTCATCAGGTAGCTAAAAGTGCCGCGGACATGGAAACCATTGCTTCCTGGAAAAAGAATTTATTGATTTTCAACGATGACCCTTTTGAGGTCATGACAAAAAAGTTGGAAAGATGGTATGGAGTGCAATTTGTGATCCAAACAAGTGAAACTCCTCAAGGTAACTGGAATGGAAGGTTTCAAAGCAACAGTCTGGAGTATGTGCTCAAAGGATTGATGTTTTCCTCAGACTATGAATTTACTGTAGACCAGCAAGTAGTATATGTAACAAGTAAAAACTAAACCTTTGAAATATGAGAAAAGATTGACAAAAGAACTACCCCTCCAAAAAAAAGAATGGCATTCCCCAATTCAGTTGGCGCCGAACCTGGAAAATACCATTCAAACAAAAATTTAATGTTTATCAACACTAAACCTTACAAAGATATGTATGAAAAAATACTACCACAAAAACTGTTGATCATGTCTAAATATGCTATTTACTGCATGATTTTGCATAGTATATTGTTCTCGATGGCCTTTGCCAATAGTGGAGAAGCTCAGAGCAAAAAGCTCACAGAGATCTACATTACACTAAACGTAAACAAGTCGAGTCTTGAAGATGTGCTTACCGAAATAAGTGAGCAATCAGATTTCATATTTGTATACAATGATTTTAATGTAAAAAAGCAAACAGAAGTCTCTCTTAAATCAAGAAATAAATCCATGTCGGATGTTCTTATGAGGCTCTCTAGAGACTACGGGCTGAAATTTAAGAGAGTAGATGACAACATTTTTGTAAATGGAATCAAGGACGAGAATGTTCGAATTGAAGAGCTGGTCCAGGATGAGCTGTTTGCGGACGTCGAAATCACTGGTAAAATCACAGATGAGAATGGAGAGGGACTTCCTGGTGCCTCTGTGGTGGTGAAAGGGACAGCAAATGGTACTACCACTGATATGAACGGAAACTACAGGCTGAATGCGCCTGAAGGTTCTACTTTAATTATTTCTTTCGTTGGATATCTACGTCAGGAATTAGCTGTAGACAACAGGACAGTTATCGATGTCAGCTTACAGCCAGATGCCACGCAATTAGACGAAATTGTGGTAGTCGATTTTGGCTATGGAACTGTAAAAAAATCTGACATGACCGGTTCTGTGGCTTCGTTATCAGGAAAGGATTTAGAAAAAATACCTGTTGCAAGTGCCGCTCAGGCCCTCACAGGAAGGCTTCCTGGGGTCAATGTTTTGACCACTGATGGTTCTCCTGATGCTGAGGTGGTGATACGCGTTCGTGGTGGGGGTTCTATCACACAGGATAATTCTCCACTTTATGTTGTTGACGGATTTATCGTTGGTTCCATAAGAGACATCCCACCTACGGATATCAAAAGCATCAATGTGCTTAAGGATGCGGCTGCAACAGCTATTTATGGAGCTCAGGCTGCCAATGGAGTAATCGTAATTACCACAAAGACCCCTCAAGCAGGAAAGACCTCAATTTCTTACAACAACTTCTTTCAATGGAAAAGCTTACCCAAGGACAGAAGATACGAGGTTCTGGATCCTTATGAATATGCCATGGCAAATTATGAATATGCCAAATTACGATCAGAAGCAGATGTAAGAAGATTCGAGCGGTTTTTTGGTGTTTATGACGACCTGGAGCTTTACAAGCAAAAACCTGGAACAGATTGGCAGGAGGAACTTTTCGGTGATCCCAAATTGTCCCAATACCATAATTTAACAGTTAGTGGTGGGAGTGAAAAAACCAAACTGATGCTTAGCCTTACCAATAATAATGATGAAGGGTTGATGTTGAATTCAGGTTATCTGAGAAACGTAATAAACTTCAAATTAAGCCATGACCTGACAGATAGGCTATCGATGGATATTGGTGCTCGAATTACTCAAACAGTAGTAGATGGAGCAGGCACATCAGGAAATGCTCAAATCAATATTAAAGATGCCGTGCAGACACGACCTGTAAATGGCATCGCTGATGAGTTGGACATAGATTTGGCACAGTTAAATTCAGAGGACGACTTCCAGTCTTTCCTGCTGAGCTTAGTGAATCCGGTGGAACTCGCCGAACAAGATTGGAGAAAGAGAACGGAAAATGACTACATATTCAATGCCGGCCTGACATGGGAAGTCATTGATAACCTGAACCTTAAATCTACCTTTAATGGTTCAAGATCTTTCAGAGAAGATCTTAGGTTCTATGGGCCATTGACCGGGGAGTCCTTTAATAACGGTGGTAGTCTACCACTGGGAGTAAGAGATGAAAGAAATGCATTTTCTTACCGCTGGTTAAACAGTGCTTCTTACAGGTTTGAAAACCTTGGCTCCCATGATCTGGACTTCCTTGTTGGACAGGAAATTTATTCCAACGGAGGGAAAAGCAGTTCTCTACGTGCTGAAGACTTCAGACTTTCAATTACGCCTGAGGAGCTTTTTGCCAATATGACTTTTGGTAGGGCTGACAGACATGAGACAAGGGACTTTACTAATGCTAACAGGTTCTCTCTTTTTGGTAGAGTAAATTATCAGTTTTTAGATAGGTATCTTTTTACAGCCACCTTAAGATCTGATGCATCAAGCAAATTCTCCAAGGCCAATAGAGTAGGAATTTTCCCTGCTGTAGCTGTCGGCTGGAAAATATCGGAGGAAAATTTTCTTCAGACTGCTTCCTGGATGGATGAGCTGAAACTTAGGTTAAGTATGGGAGAAACCGGGAATGATCGGATTGAATCAACCGCCACCCAGTTCCTGTTCCAGGGATCTACCAACAGGGGTCCTGGATTTGGCAATGTAGATAATGCATATTATACGCCAAGCAGCAACACGCTTTACAATCCTGATCTGATTTGGGAAACTACACTAACTCAAAACATTGGACTGGACTTCACATTGTTTAAAGCGAAGGTCGAAGGTAGTTTGGACTTTTATAAGAACACTACCAGGGACTTGCTCCTTCAGTCCGATATCCCGGCCAACACAGGATTTACCACGCAGTGGAACAATATCGGTAGCACCTCCAACAAAGGTGTTGAATTGGGCATCAATACATACCTGATCGACAAGAACGATTTCTCATTGTCAGTAAACTTTAATACCGGCATCAATAGGACCAAAGTAGAAGAACTCGACGGTACTGATGAGCGATTTTTCCGATCCAATTGGGCCAGCACGGACTTGAACAATATCAATGACTTCTATCTAAGACTCGGAGGCAGATTAGGAGATATCTATGGCTATGTGACAGATGGGTTTTACAGTACGGATGATTTCTCGAGCTATGATCCTGGAAGCGGCGAATATACACTGAATGATGATGTAGCCAATTCTGGTGCTGTAGTAGGAAATAATAACATTCGTCCAGGATTCCTTAAGCTTAAGGATCTGAATGAGGATGGTGTCATCAATGCAGACGACAGAAAAGTAATTGGAAATACTTTACCTAAAAATCAAGGTGGTTTTGGCATAAATGCCCGATGGAAGGGCTTTGATGCAGCAGTCTTCTTTAATTACCAGTATGGTAATGACATCTACAATACGGGTAAGATCCAATACAACCAGTTTAGAAGGGTGACATTTGGAAACTTATTGACCACAATGCACTCAGACAACAGGTTTACCTATATCGATGTCGATGGGGCTTATACAGGTATACCAGGTGAAGTTGTGACCGACCTTGGTCAACTCGCCGAGTTGAATGCGGGTAAGTCGATCTGGTCACACAATAGCCACGGAATTGCAGGCGCTGTGATCCATGACTGGGCTGTAGAAGATGGTTCATTTATCAGGTTGAACAACCTGACGGTAGGATACTCACTGCCAGCAGCGTTAATTCAAAGATTCGGTTTGTCTCAATTCCGAATTTATGCTACTGGGAATAACCTGAAACTATGGACCAACTATACAGGATATGATCCTGAGGTAAGTACTACCAGAAGCAGTAGCTATGCTGCTTTGACTCCAGGTGTGGACTATTCTTCCTTCCCCCGAAGCAGATCGTATACTGTGGGCGTTAATGTGACATTCTAAAAGACTTAACTATCATGAAAATAAAAATTATAATTATAGCAGTAGTGGCTACAATAATGAGTTCATGTAGCGACTTTCTTGAGCCGGAATCACTTTCTGTATTTGACACAAATTATGTGTTTTCCAACGTGGATGACGCCAGAAAAGGCGTGAATGCCATCTATTCTCACTTTGGTCAGGATGCTTTCAGATCCAGGTTATCCAACAACATGACTGGAAACACGGATATTGAGCGACAGAGTGGATGGAACAGTAATGGTGATCGATACCAGATATGGAACCTGGATGCTTTGGAAAGCAACCGGGATTTGGAAATTGTCTGGACTTATGCCTACCAGTCGATCAGGGATGCCAACATTGCCATTGAAGGTTTAGAGGCTGGTGGTAAACTGGAATCTAACAATGTAACTGAAGCCAACACCATGAACCAATTATTGGGAGAGGCTTACACCTTAAGAGCATATTGGTACAGCATGCTGACCTATTACTTTGGTGATGTACCATATGTGACTGAAGCACCCAAGGCTGGCAACGAATTTAATTTACCCAGGGAAGACAGGAACGTGATACTCTCCGGAGAAATTCAGAATTTGATTGATGTAGAGGCTAAAATGCTTTGGGCCGACCAGGTGCCTTATGGAATTGAACAGGTGAACAGGGAGTACACCCTGGGTATGATTGCTAGATTGGCATTACAGAGAGGTGGATATTTCCTACGCCCTGATCTGACATTGGACAGAGAATCTGACTACCTGGATTATTACCAGGTTGCAAAGGATTACACCGCAAAATTAATTTCATTGAAAGATCGTGAATTGCCTGAAGATTTTCGTCAGGTGTTTATGAACCAGTGCACTTTCCAGACACCAGTGAATAGCGACGTACTGTTTGAAGTACCATTTGCTATTGGGAATGGTGATGTGGGCTGGAATATTGGAGTAAGAGTGGAAGGCGGTGCTACGGCTTCACATAGCTACGGATCTGGTAATAACTACATGTCTATGCCACCGACTTATTATTTATCCTTTGACACAACAGATATCAGGCGAGATGTGACTTGCTCGCTGTATAAGATCAATCCACAGTTTGAAATTGAGTTTGTCAATGGTGGATTGGATATTGGTCAGGGTAAATGGAGTCGTCATTTTCTACCAAGCCCTCCGGGAGCATCCACTGCTAAAGGAACCGGCATAAACTGGCCAATGATGAGGTATTCGGATGTCCTGCTGATGTTTGCTGAAGCAGAAAATGAATTGAATGGTCCTACCACAGAAGCCCAGGATGCCTTGAAGAGAGTTAGGAGAAGGGCTTTTGATGCTACTTACTGGTCCTCTAAAGTGGATAACTATGTTTCTCAGGTATCCGGAAGTAAGGATTCATTTTTTGATGCAATCGTAGATGAAAGAGCCTGGGAATTTGGCGGAGAGATGATCAGAAAATACGAATTAATCCGATGGGGTATCTATTCTGAAAAAGTAGCTGAAACAGTGGAAGGGCTCAAAGAACTAGCTGATGAAGCCTATAACGGTACCACTCAATATCCGGATTATATGTACTGGAAAGTGGATGAGAGTGGGAATTTCACCATTCTGAACCCCAACAAAAAAGTGGTGGCACCACCAGACGATTCTTGGACTCAACAGTCATTCCTGTTGGCACTTCATAGTGACCAGTTTACATACCAGGAATGGATAACCAAAGACTGGGAAAACCATATCAATGGTCCACAACCAGGAGTAGCTAGATACATCTTCCCTATTCCGGCTTCAGCTATCGCGTCTAGCCAGGGAACGCTGGAAAATAATGGCTACGGATTTTAAGTATTGATCTTGGATTCAAAAACAACGAAACAATGATTAGAAATATCAATAAAATATATCATACCTTATTTGTTTTGCTAGGGGTGCTCATCCTTAGTAGTTGCACTGAAGATGAGGAAGTCTTTGAAAGAACCAGGCTTTTCAGACCGGTTTTAAATGAAGATCTGTTTTCCGAAGGGAATTCGATTATTGTCAATATGGGCGATATGAAGCAGGTAGTTTCCTACACCATTGAGGTCAGTAGGGATACTTTCGCTACCACCGACTATATTTTTGAAATAGATACAAATTATATGGTGATCAATGAGGAGCTGGTAGGGCAATCGCTTTTTTGGAACACCTTGTATCAGGTAAGGGCTACTGCTCATGCTGAAGACCCTCAGTATGACAGCAAGGTAGCTGACCTGGGTAATGTGCGTACTCAGCGTTTTCCGACCATACTGAATATTCCTGAAAGCTATGACGTGATCGATATCGCTGCGAGGGTGACATGGACAAAAGCCGGAGCCCAGGTAACCGGGATTAAGGTGTTTGCTCCTAATGATTTGCGGTTGGAAGATCCTTTGTTGGAAAAAACGGTATCCTCAGAAGAAGAAGCGGCCGGAGAAGCCATTATTACTGGCCTGGACCCGGAATCCGAATACCAGATTGCCATCTACAGTGATGGTACACTTAGAGGCTGGGTGAACTACACGACTTTAGTGGCTGACATCGACCCGAATGGAGCGGGTGTAATTGATGTGCGGGACAATGAAACGGCGTCTGCTGTTCAGGATGCGGTGGCGACAGCCCCTGATGGTGCAATTGTACTTGTGAAAAGAGGTATCACGTACGATTTTCCAAACGTGAACCTGGACAAATCGATCACAATCCGTGCTGCTTACGGTTTTGGAGCTCAAAAGGCAACATTATACACTACGGGCAACTGGGATATTGCTGACAATTCAACAATCGATCATATCCGTTTTATAGACCTTGAACTACGGGGCGAGGATATTGGCGGAGACTATGTGTTCAACCCAAACCGTGATGATGTAAATATCGGGGAGATCTTATTTGAAAATTGTAAAATAACAACCTTTAGGGGTATCATGAGGATCAGAAGCACAACGGCTATTGATAATTATAAGATCGTTGATTGCGTGGTAGATAGCATTGGTGGTTACGGACTGCTAACTGCTGATACAGATCCTGGTGATCCTATGACTGCTCATGTGAATAACATTTACATTAAGAACAGTACTTTCAGTGAAATTACGATTGGAATTCAATCCAGGAATAATTCAAAATCCATCATCATTGAAGACTGTACTTTCCACAATTTTATTGAAACAGGCGGCAGATTCCTGAGATACAGAGGTGGAGATGGAAACAACAATGTCCTTAATGGCATTTCTATTGTCAACAGTATTTTCAGCCAGACCTGGGATCAAAGTGAGACTGATGACTTTGGAGGTGTTAGAAATGAAGGACTTGGATCAACCAATGTTTCAATTGTAAATGTGTACAGCACTGCAGGATTTAATTTCAGTGAAGGAAATGAATTGGCAGGATTCCCGGTAGGAAATTATACGGGAACAGCACAGGATCTATGGGTAAACCCAGATGCAAATGATTTTAACTTCGGTGACACTGGATTTGCCGGACGTTATGATACTGGAGATCCCAGATGGAGAGTACAATTATAATTGCAGATTATGGTTTTGATACTTGTCTAACCGTATTCCGGTATGCCATTTCGAATTTGAATGATCAATATTCTTCATGATTGTAGATTTCGAAATCATACTTAACATTTATTAGATCTTTTACACATGGTTGTAGCTCTTTGCAGGCTACAACCATGATTAATCACCTTTTTTATGAAAAGACTACTAAGTTGGATTTCCATACTTGGAATATCCGGGGTATCCTTATTGTCAAATTGCGGGGGTGATGATCCCAATCCGGGTCCCTCGGATCAGGGTCCCGAACCCGTTGAAGAAACCGCGTTTGCTTTTCCCGGTGCGGAAGGTTTTGGTCAGCATGCCACTGGCGGCAGAGGAGGCAAAGTCTACTACGTCACCAACCTGAATGACTCAGGCACTGGAAGCTTTCGTGATGCGGTGAACCGGATTGGACCAAGGTATATACTTTTTAAGGTCTCGGGTACCATTGAGCTAAAATCCAGAATTAGCATAAACAATGGTGATGTTACCATTGCCGGACAAACTGCTCCGGGTGATGGCATCACATTCAAGGATTTTCCTGTTATTGTTAATACAGACAATGTGATCATACGTTTCATCCGATTTAGAATGGGCGATGAGGCCGGACAACAAGCTGATGCACTTGAGGGACGGTTTCATGAAAACATTATTATTGACCATTGCTCAATGAGCTGGTCATCTGATGAAACTGTTACTTTTTATGCCAACGAGAACACTACGATTCAATGGTGTATAATTTCCGAAAGCCTTCGTAATTCCGTTCACGAAAAAGGATCCCATGGCTACGGAGGTATCTGGGGTGGAAAAAATGCATCCTTTCATCACAACCTGCTGGCCCATCATGACAGCCGTAACCCGCGTCTGGGGGAAGAGGCAGGCAAAGCATTTGCATTGTCAGATCTTGTTGACCTTAGGAATAATGTCATTTACAATTGGCAAGGGAATAGCGCCTATGGTGGAGAAGCAATGAATGTTAATATCGTCAACTGCTACTACAAACCGGGGCCGGCCACTACAAAGACTGAACGTATTGTCTCCATTGATAAGAATAAGAACCAGGGTACCGAAGTTTATAATATCTGGGGCAAGTTCTACATCGAGGGCAATCATATAGAAGGCAGCACACGAGCCTCAGAAGATAACTGGACCTACGGAGTTTATAATCAATTCCATAGCAGCTACGGAAGTGTTTCGCAGGAAGATAAAGACCGTATGCGGCTGCAAGAACCACACGACATAAATGACAACGTAACCACTCATACTGCCCAGGAGGCATATGGCAAAGTGCTTGACTTTGGTGGAGCTTCATTTGTACGTGATGACGTTGATATCAGAATCATTGATAATGTAAGAAATAAGACCTATTCGGCAGAAGGTTCTCTAGGCAGCACCAATGGTATCATCGATTCTCAAGCAGATGTAGGTGGTTGGCCATTACTTGAGTCAACAGAAGCTCCAGTAGATACTTCAGGTGATGGGATGCCTGATGATTGGAAAACTGAGCAAGGTCTGGATCCGACCCAAGCTGAAGCAAATGGCCGCGATCTGAGTACAGCTTATGATAATGTAGAAGTGTATATCAACAGTCTTGTAAAGAATATCACTGAAAATCAAACTAAATAATGCTCCCTCAAATAAGACCAATGAACTCCCTAAAGTGGAAGCGTCGCTTGATTCTTTTAGGGTACATCATTTTATGCAGTTGCGTAGAAAATCCGACCAATGAATCCGAATCTCGTTATGATTTTATTGTAGCCAAGGATGGAACTGGTGATTTTACTACTGTTCAGGAAGCATTTGATGCAGTAAAGTTTTTGCAAGAAGAGAGAACTTTGATATGGATAAAAAAAGGCACATACAAGGAAGTTCTCAATCTACCAGCAGCTAAAAATAATGTAACCATCATTGGAGAAGATGCAGCGGAAGTCATTTTGACTTATGATAACTATGCCTCAAAGATCGACCCTGAAAACGGGAAAGAATATGGGACCAGTGGCTCGTCCAGCACTTACATCTATGGAGATAGCTTCCATGCACGCAATATTACATTTGAAAATTCATCTGGTCCTGTAGGCCAGGCGCTGGCCATTTATATTGGGGGTGACAAGGCCTCGTTTACCAGCTGTCGCTTTCTTGGCTGGCAGGACACCATGTATGGAGGCAGGAGCAGACAATACTTTAAGGATTGCTATATCGAAGGCAGTACGGATTTCATTTTTGGGCCTTCAACTGCTTATTTTGATAATTGTCATCTCCATAGTAAAGGAGGCAGTGCCATTACAGCAGCATCTACTGAAGAATATGTCACCTATGGTTATGTCTTTCAAAATTGTACCATTACGGGAACAGGTTCTGATATTACCACGCTGGGAAGGCCCTGGCGTCCTTATGGCGCTGTAGCTTTCCTGAAAACTGAGATGTCTGAGGCGATAAAGGCGGAAGGATGGAACAATTGGGGTAGAACTGAAAATGAGCTAACGGCCAGATATGTAGAATACAACAATCATGGAGCGGGAACCTCTACCTCAAACAGGGTGAATTGGGTCAGGTTTTTAACACCAACAGAGGCTCTTGACTTCTCCGCTTCGAATGTGCTAAAAACAACCTACTCCAATCCTCCTACAACCGACAATTGGGATCCGGATCTGGTAATTGAGGAGACAAATGAATTATTAATGAACTAAATTTTGACTAGTCATGACCTTGAAATCATTCAAAACATCGTGCTTCCAAATAAGTATTTTCATCGCTGTGATGATCATAAATTCCATTGGCCTGGTCAGCGCTCAACAACTGGCATTTCCAGAAGCTGAAGGTTTTGGCAAATACACATCGGGTGGTCGTGGCGGAAAGGTACTGATCGTAAAGAATCTAAACGATCATGGACCTGGCAGCTTACGGGAGGCGATAAGGGTAAAAGAACCACGCATAATTGTCTTTGCAGTTTCAGGCACCATCCCACTTGAATCCTCCCTGGATGTGAACTACGGTAACCTTACAATCGCCGGACAATCAGCTCCGGGAGACGGAATATGCCTGAAAAACTATCCCTTAAAGATAAAGGGTGAAAACGTGATCGTCAGATACTTACGTGCCCGCATGGGAGATGAAAAAGAGGTCCAGGATGATGCCATCAGTATCATAGGGCAAAAAAACATTATCATCGATCACTGCTCTTTTAGCTGGGCTACCGATGAAGTTGCATCTTTCTATGACAATGAAAACTTCACCTTACAATATTGTATCATTTCCGAAAGTCTCAATGCTTCTGTCCATGAGAAAGGAGAGCATGGATACGGTGGTATCTGGGGTGGTAAAGGGGCTACATTTCACCATAATCTGATCGCTCATCACAAAAGCAGAAACCCGAGATTTAATGGGGCTCGTACACATGGTCAACCGGATCTGGAGATTGTAGACTTTCGAAATAATGTAATTTATAATTGGCAAAGTAACAGTGTCTATGCTGGTGAAGAGGGAAACTACAATATGGTGAATAATTATTATAAGCCGGGGCCTGCCACAGACAAATCAAAAAAGAGCAGAATCATTGATCCATGGAAACCGTACGGCAAATACTTTATTTCAGGAAATTTTGTGCATGAAAATGAAGAAGTTAGTCAAAACAATTACCTGGGTGTTGCATGTGAAAACCCTGATGATGTTCTCGTATCAAAACCCATTGAAGTCATCGATCTTCCTGAAGAAAATGCCGTGGAGTCTTTTGGTAATGTTCTTACTCGGGCAGGTGCCAGCTACAAGAGGGATGTTGTTGATCTTAGGGTGATAAATGAAGTAAGATCAGGAACAGCTCAATTCGGAGAGAAAAAAAATGGGATCATCAATTCGCAAAAGGATGTGGGTTCATGGCCCGGATTAAATTCCGACAAAGCTCAAGAAGATACCGACCAGGATGGTATGTCCGACTTATGGGAACTGGAAAACAACTTGGATCCAAATGACCCTCAAGACCACAATGGATATAATTTGGATAATAATTTCACAAACATTGAAGTCTACCTGAATGATATAATTAAAATTTAGAATTAGTATGTGTTGAGTTTCAGTTATAAATTTTGACAGATTTAAAGTTTATGCCTGTATCGATGAATTTCTACCTAACACTTTTTCTTGCATGTCTGGTAAATCATCTACTTGTTGCTCAAAATACACCAACAAAACAGATCCCTATTGACACTTCCTTTACTACTTACCAGGCATGGTTAAAGATTAAAAATGACTTTCCTGAGGCCACAGTTGTAAAGCCGGTACTAGCTGTAAGTGTTTCAGAGCAAAAAGACATCATCTACAAAATAATTCCTGAGACAGAATATGGAAAACGAGAGCTCTGTCTGGACCTTTTCACTCCAACCAAAGAGGGGACCTACCCTGCGGTAATTTTCATTTTCGGAGGAGGTTGGCGATCAGGGAATAAATCCATGCAATGGCCCCTGGCCATGAATGTAGCAGCAAAAGGCTTTGCAACTGCGACCTTAGAATATCGTCTTTCCCCGGAAGCTACCTATCCTGCAGCAGTTTATGATATCAAGGATGCCATCAAATACCTGCGGACCCATGCACATGAATTAAACATTGATCCTGATAAAATTACTGTTTCAGGTTGTTCAGCTGGTGGCCAGCTAGCTGTGCTTGTGGGAGTAACATCCGGTATTACAAAATTTGATGGCGGACAGGACAATATACCTACTTATGTACAAGCCATCATTGATATTGATGGAATACTTGACTTTACAGATCCCAATGAAAGTGGCAAAGACCACGACCCGAACAAACCTTCAGCTGGCAAACAATGGCTTGGGGCCAGCTATCAGGAAGATCCTGAATTATGGATTGAGGCTTCACCACTTACCTATATAGGGGAAGGCACCCCTCCGATGCTTTTCATCAACAGTGCTTTGCCAAGATTTCATGCTGGTCGTGATTCGGCCATCTCTATATTGGATAAGCATGGGATTTACAGTGAAGTCCATACAATCCTCAACACCCCTCACCCTTTCTGGTTGTTTCACCCCTGGTTTGAGCCAACGGTAGAACTGATGATCAATTTTTTAAATAAGGTTTTAAAAGAATAAATTTAATTAAGACACCCAACACCCAAATCAAAAAATGATCCTGATCTACCCCATCCTGTTCTCATTGATATTTTATCAGACCTACCATGATAAAAGTATGCTCAGTGACACCCAATCAACAAAATATGAATGGATCATTGCGGAGCTTCTTGTAGATGAATCAAATGAGGTTGAAATCCAGGGATCACCCAAACTGACCACTCACCCTATGGAGAGGCCGTCTCTTTTGACGGTCTTTCAGATGCAATTTTTCTGAGTGACATGCCACTAAAATCTTATAGCGAATTCACTGTAGAGATGATTTTTAAGCCTGGCAACTCCTCACCTTTTGAGCAAAGGATCCTCCACATTGGGGAGGTTTCGGAAGACAGGATGCTACTAGAGATCAGGGCTGTAGAGGATCAATGGTATTTTGATGGTTTCATTTCCTCATCTGTGCACTCTCTTGCACTCATCGACGAGCAAAAAAAACATCCATTAGGGCATTGGTATCATGTTGCATTGGTTGTGAGCCCCGACAAGATGACGACTTACGTAAATGGACAACTAGAGCTTGCAGCGCCATTCATATACAGCCCGATCCAAACGGGACAAACATCTATTGGTGTGCGCCAAAATAAAAGATCATGGTTTAAAGGATCGATTTATAAAATTCGTATTACACCCCAGGTACTAAACCCCAACCAATTCTTAACCCAACAAAAATGACAAAATACATCCTTATTTTATTGCTGTTTTTCTCCATCGGAGTGACCGCACAACAAAAAATATCTACAGAGTTAGTTGAATCCACCATGCTTAAAGCCACTAAATACATGGTGGAAACAGTTAGCACCCAGGGAGGCTATGTGTGGTATTACCTGCCAGACCTCTCCCGCAGGTGGGGAGAAATGGAGGCCTATGAAACAATGATCTGGATGCAAAGTCCGGGCTCTATTAGCATGGGACATCTATTTTTGGATGCATACAGGGCTACCTCAAACGATTATTACTACGAAGCAGCAGAAAAGGTAGCCCATGCCATTATCTGGGGGCAGAGCCCTGAGGGAGGCTGGAACTACATGGTGGATTTTGCCGGTGACCGGTCGCTGAGACAATGGTATAATACCATAGGCAAAAACGGATGGCGGCTGGAAGAATTTCAGCACTATTATGGCAACTCCACATTTGATGATGATGTCACCTCCGATGCAGCACGCTTTCTTCTCAGGATGTACCTGGAGAAGATGGACCCAACATATAAACCCGCATTGGACAAAGCCATTGATTTTGTGTTAAAAAGTCAATATCCTACAGGTGGGTGGCCCCAACGCTACCCGTTGAGATATGACTTTAATAAACAAGGATTTCCAGACTATACCTCTTATTATACATTCAATGATGACGTGATCTGGGAAAACATCCACTTTCTTATCCAATGTTATGAAGTATTAGGTGAGGGGCGTTTTCTAGACCCTATCCAGCGAGGGATGAATTTTTATCGGATCTCTCAGGACCCCAGCGGAGGATGGGGACAGCAACTCGACATGGAAATGCGAGCTACCAGTGCAAGAACCTATGAACCAGCTGCACTTCTTCCTGGTGCTACTTTCGCCAATGCGATGTTGCTCATGCGGTTTTATCAGTATACAGGAGACATGGAGTTTCTTACTGGTGTACCCAGAGCCATTGAATGGTTGGAAAAGACCCAACTTCCAAAAAAACAGGCAGAAGGGAACCGTACTCACCCAACTTTTATTGATGTAGAGACCCAAAAGCCCGTATACGTTCACAGGAGAGGCTCAAACGTGAAGTACGGACGTTACTATGTAGACGGCAATGACAAAAACCTGTTGGCACACTACGGTGGAAAAACCAGAATCGATATCCAAAGGCTAAAAGATGAATACGAGAAGATAAAGGCTTTACCAGCATCAGAAGTCACTAAAGATTCACCCCTAACCCCTCAGAAGTTTCAATACCAGGGAACTCCTCAAAAATATTATAACCTCAACAGAGGTCGCTCTTCAAAAGAAGTGGATACCGCTGCCATCTCGGAAATAATCAACGCCCTAGATGAGCAAAGCAGATGGCTTACGAAGCGAGCGTATATCAGTAATCCGTACATAGGTGATGGCCAGCTCAATGAGCAAACAGATAAGTATGCATCCACCCGGGTTGGTGATGAGACAGATACTTCACCATATCTCAATGAGGGTGCCCAGGAGTATGTATCAACAGGTGAATACATCAGAAATATGTCACTACTGATTAACTTTATTCAAAAGGATATTCAATAATTAAGGATTCTGAAAGTGTTTGCTAATCAAAATTGATTGAACATGAACCAGTTTACATTTTTGAAAGATTCTTCAAAAGAACTGGAATTATTTCCCCACATTGTTAGATTTTCTCTAACTAAGATCAATACTGTTTTTCCAGACTCCTTTCTTGAAACACCCTCTGATTACTTAAGTATTTATTACATCGTTGATGGCAAATTTCAATGGTCTATCGATCATCAATTATATGACCTTTACCCCGGCGATTGCGCCATTATTCTTCCTGGACAAGAGTTTGGCGGCAAAGAAGGCTTTCTTGACAGAGGCACTTTATTTTGCTTATTTCTGAAGACAGTAAAACGCCATTCGACAAAAGGGCTTCACTTTGGAAATTGGAGTAGGCTGTCCACATTTGATCGATTTCCAATTAGCAACTTAATTGCTAACAACAAGCTTCCGGTAATGAAGGTGAATGATGTTCCGGATACTTTACTTGAAATTTATAAGGAGATTTCAGATCAGCAAGTTGGGTTTCAAACACGGGTTAATCATTTTCTCGATTCATTGTTAATTAATATTGCCAGGCAAACCAATAGAGAAGATGAGATGAAGAATCCTTCCCTCCCCGCTTTAATGAAGCTGGAAGAAATTCTGCGCCAGAACCTTGCTCATCACTGGACCGTTGATGAAATGGCGTCGCAGTTTGGACTACACAACACATCCTTTACCGAAAAAGTTAAGCACCATACAGGGTTCCCACCACTCAACTATCTGATCAACTTACGAATTGCAGAAGCTATCAAATTACTTAAGCAACCCGGATTACACTTTACGGAAATTGCATTGAAAACAGGATTCTATTCTTCTCAACATTTTTCTACAACATTTAAGAAGCTTACAGGATATTCCCCAAGACAATTTCGACAGAGAAATCTGCAGCGATCAGTTTAACTCTACAACCTATATGGTGACCTGTTTTAATCATCTTTGAGGAGCCTGTTTGAGAGAATTCTTACGCTTGCATTTTTGGTGACTCTTCATTCCCATCTAGCATTTCCAACATCCTTCTAAACAGATTTTGTACAAAATTCATCGCTGGGTTTTATTGGAAGTTATTAATAACGGGCTTTAGAAACTTTACTAATAGTAAACAATCATCTAAACCAAATCATTATGAAAAAACTTTACCTACTGAGCAGTATTTGGCTGCTCACTTTTGTCTCAATGGCCCAAACGAGCGAGCAGTTTGAAGTCAGGGGCCGCGTCACCGGAGAAAGTGGCAATATTCCGGGGGTAAGTGTCCTCCTCAAAGGCACCACCACCGGTACCACAACTGATATCGACGGAAATTACTCCCTAAGAGTATCTGAAAATAGCATTCTCGTGTTTTCTTATGTCGGCTTTGCCACTCAGGAGATCGCGGTGAATGGAAGAAGTGTTATTGATGTGGAGATGGAAACTGACATCAAATCACTGCAGGAAGTTGTGGTGACAGCCCTGGGTATTGAAAAAGATGCCAAGAGCCTCGGCTACGCGACCGCTACTGTGGACGCTGACCAGATCGCCACCAACCGGTCTGTGAATTTCATGAATGCCATTCAGGGTAAAGTGCCCGGATTGAATATTTCAGGAATGGGTACCGGTCCTGCCGGAACAAGCAAGATCCGTATTCGCGGGCAGTCCTCTTTTGGAGGGCAGAATTCGCCTCTTATTGTTGTAAATGGTGTACCGATTGATAACTCAAATTTCGGTTCAACCTCAGGAAGTCGGAGCACCGAATCCTCTCTGAGCGATGGTGGCAGCAGAACAGTTTCTGATGGAGGAGACGGCTTGAGTAGTATTAACCCGGATGACATTGAATCCATGACTGTGCTCAAAGGGGCAGCGGCGTCAGCCCTTTATGGCTCTCGTGCAAAAGATGGGGTTATTATGATCACCACCAAGTCTGGTGGTAAAAGTGGGCTTGTTGTAGAGTATAATTCAAATTACACCAATGAAACCCCACTTGACTTTACAGATTACCAATATGAGTATGGCCAGGGTGAGGGTGGATTAAGACCCACTACAGCAAACCCTACATCGGGTGTTTGGAGTTTTGGTGAAAAGTTTGAACCAGGGATGACACAAATACTTTTCGACGGTGTGGAAGCCCCTTATGAACCCGTTAGAGACCGGATCAGGACATTCTACAGAAACGGCCAGTCTTTCACCAACACAATAAGTGTTTCAAACGGTGGGGAGTCTGGAAGCCTGAGGTTATCTGCATCAAATCTCGATAACAAAGGCATTGTTCCAAACAATACCTATAAGAGACAAAGTGTTAACCTGAATTTCAGACAACAATTAGAGCAACGATTCAATGTGACAGGAAGTATCAACTACTCTCATGACAGAAACGAAAATGCACCGACTGTTGCAACGCAGGATCTAAGTACACCAACGGTGATCTACTCTCTTTCCAACTCCATGCCTTTTGATCTTCTCGAATCTGAAGCTGAAGACGAATTTGGTAATGAACGCATCTATAGCCGATTTAGAAACAGAACCAATCCTTATTTTGTACTGGATAACCACTTCAACAACATCACCAGGGACAGGGTATTCGGTAATGTGGCAGCACGATTTAACTTCACCGACTGGTTGTATGCCCAGGTACGTATGGGCCAGGATTATACTTTCCGATTCCAGGAGGATAATGGAAGGCCCACTGGAGCTGCCTCTCTGGGTGTTGCTCCCCCCGGATTTGTAAATGGTGAGTACAGACAGGATGCTACCAGGATCAGGGAAACAAACTATGATTTTATAATTGGTGCTAACCAGGAATTTGGCGCTTTTGGTGTTGATCTTACCCTTGGTGGTAACCAAATGTATAGGGGCATTGAACGTAACAGGCAACTGGCTACAGATTTCGTTGTCAGAGACCTTTATACCCTTCAAAATGCCCGTGTGGTAAACAGTAGCTACGACATCATCGAAAGAAAAGTAAATTCGATTTACGGAGCCGCCGAAATAAACTACAAAGCATGGTTGTATTTGAACGCCACTTTGAGAAACGACTGGTTCTCTACACTGGCTCCGGAGCTAAGAAGCATCAGCTATCCTTCCCTCACAGGAAGCTTTGTCTTTTCTCAGGCTTTCCCAAATCTTCCTGGTTGGCTGGATTTTGGTAAAGTCCGTGCAGCATATGCTGAGGTGGGTAGCGATACTGACGTGGCTCCTTATTCCAATAACCTGTTCTTTGGTACCAATGCGAACCTTTATAATGGCAAATCCATTGGTTCAATCTCAGGAGATCGAATTCCAAGTAGCACACTTAGCCCAATGCGGGTAAAAGAATGGGAATTTGGATTGGAAACAAAGCTATTTGACAACAGAGTAGGCCTGGAAATATCTATTTACGATAAGGTAACAGAAGATCAGATCCTTCAGGTACTCTCTTCAAATACTTCAGGCTATACTTCCAAGCTCCAGAATGTTGGTAAAAGTAAAAACAATGGAGTTGAAATGCTCTTGAGTCTTATGCCCGTTCAAACTTCCAATCTTCAATGGAACGTAAGTTTTAATGCTGCTTTCAATGAATCCGAAGTCCTGGACCTGGGCGAGGGAGTCACTGAAATTGTATTGTCCCAGGGAGAAGTCCGTGGCCAATTGTGGCATGTACTGGGTGCACCCCTTGGTCAATTACGAGGTATCGGTTATCTGAGAGATGATGCCGGAAACATAATTCATGATTCCAATAATGGCAACTACCTCACTACACCGGAATATATAGCACTGGGACAGGCCATTCCAAGATGGGTTGGAGGAATTTTTAACTCTGTCAACTTCAAAGGAGTTACTTTATCCGTATTGGTAGACTTTAAACTCGGACACGATCTCTTCTCCACCACAAATTTCAATGCCTGGAGGCATGGTTTACACAAGGGATCCCTTGTTGGAAGAGAAACCGGCCTGGTCGTCGGAGAAGGGGTAAATGAAGAGGGACAAACCAATAACATTGGTGTACCAGTAGATGCATGGTATGGTAGAATCCGAGGAACTAACCTGATGGAGCCATTTACATATAATGCCGGATTCTGGAAAATCCGTCAAATGTCATTGGGTTATGATTTTACCAATCTCTTGTCATCAGTTGGATTTATCAGTGGTTTGAGACTTGATTTCGTTGCAAATAATGTCTTGCTCCTCAAAAAATGGACTGAGAATATCGATCCGGAGCAGGCTTCTTTCTCTTCAGACAATCTGAGTGGTATTGAAGATCCTGCTTTACCGCCCACAAGATCCTTAGGATTTAATCTGAATGTTAAATTCTAAGTATGTCAAAAAATGAAAAATAATATGAAAATGAAAAATCTAGCTATAAATATATTGTTCGTCATGGGTCTGCTTGTGATGGGTGGTTGTGACGAGGGATTTGATGAGTTAAATCAGTCCAAAACGGATGTTACCGCGCTGGATCCTGCTATCGTATTGAACCAGGCCATACTCACTACGGTACAGCGGGGAAATGCCCTACCACTGGAGATGGCTTATGTTCAACAAATAGTAACCCCAAACAGTGGCGTACTCACTGGGGGCAATTACAACCAGGTAAATGTGACGCTTACAAATGGTAACTGGGACAATGCATTTCTTGAGGTAATTAAGCATTCTGTGGCTGTAATCAACATCACTGAAGGAGACGCTGAGCGAGCCAACCTGTATCACATGGCCAGAATCATCAAAGCTTATGGTATGATGATCATTACCGATACCTATGGCGATGCTCCGTATACAGAGGCTGGGCAGGGATATCTTGGAGACATCACCACTCCGAAATATGATTCCCAGGAGAGTATCTATACCGATATTTTAAATGAACTTCAGCAAGCTTCTGCCGGATTGAATGCATCTGTGAAAATTGAAACATCAGACATCCTTTATAGTGGTGATGTTGTGAAATGGAAGAGAATGGGATACTCATTGTTGCTTAGGGCGGCGATGAGGGTAGCGGATGTAAATCCATCTCTAGCCGGACCCGCAATTAGTGCAGCCATTAGTGGAGGCCTTATGCAAAGCAATGCCGATAACTTTATGCTGACCCATGACAATAACTATCCAAACCAGGTAGCTGGTCCGCTGACAAGTAATGAATCGGCAAACTATTACATGACTGGGGAGTTTGTGGATCATTTGAAAAACACCAATGATCCAAGATTGGAGTCTATGGCCGTCAGATACATTGGAGCTGAAAGTGGAACAGACCAAAATAATGCGATTGCCGGGACTGACCCTAACATTGTTATCTCAAGAGATCCAGCAGATCAGTTTGGCCTGCCCATGGGATTTGATAACGAAACCGCAGCAGTCTATGCGACTAATAATGGCTTTGCCAGTCATTATGATTTCACACAGGTAGACAGGACCCGAATGGTAAGGATCAATGCACCCTCGTTTATGATCACCTATGCACAAACTCTGTTACTACATGCTGAGGCAATCGTAAGAAACCTTGGTGGGGCTACTGGTGATGTAAATGCCTTATTTACTTCGGCTATCCGGGCCAATATGGATGTGATTTCTAACCAGTACGCTGGGACTACGATTGCTCAGGCAGATATTGATGCATATGTTGCAGCAAATAATATCGTTGGAGGATCTGAGTTGGAGCAAATCAATACCGAATATTGGATTTCATCCTTCCTGAATGGTCCGGAAGCCTGGGCTAATTTCAGGAGATCTGATTTCCCGGCGCTTGCGCCCAATCCGTATCCATTTCAGGACATTACCGGAGATTTCGTAACAAGACTTCCATATCCAATATCTGAATTGAGTGCCAATAAAGAAAACCTCGATGCTGCACTATCCGCTCAGGGATTTAATGGTAATGACGACATGGACACCAAAATGTGGTGGGACGTCAATTAAGAAGAATTATTTTTTTATACTTTGAGTTTATTAGAAAAGGTGGCTTTTGATGCCACCTTTTCTTTTTGCCAATTCTCTTCTGTCCTATTTTGCCAGCTTAACCAGCCAAATATACTCACAAAGTATAGCCACATTCCGATTGAAAACAGCACTACTGACCCTATCCATCTCATCATATTCGCCGTTCCATCGCACACCCCTGGGCATAGTCCTTTTGAATCGGTCATCTTTAGTAATCCAGGCTCCGTTTTTATCCTGGGTCCTGAGGATTTCATTCACCTGCTCGTCCAGTTCAGCGAGTCGTTTGCTGGCAGTTTCTTTGGTCCAGGAAGGATTCTCAGCCTTCATCAGGCCTTCTCGACCCAACTCAAGCGCCATTTGATATCTCTTTGTTCCTCGTTCAATCTGAGCTGAAATATCCGTTTCGTAACCATAGCCGGTTCTTCGCTCTATATGTAGCTCATCCATGCTTTCTACCCGAATTCTGCCGCGATCATAGTAGAGTGATTTGTTGGTCCCAATCTCCACAAACCTGGCCCATTTGCCATTTTCCAGCCTGATATCATTTAACCACCTCAAAGCATCCGGTATGGGCTCCAGCAGCGGTCCGTAACCAAGTACCAGGTAGAGATCTACCAAAGAGTTGATGTTTTTGATGGTGACTGAAGGGCAAACAGATGCCGGCTCAAATGACCTGGCCCAGGCAGGCTGTAAGAATTCATTGTACTGCTGTGCCCAACCCGGCTGAGGTGGAGGCAACTGCGAAATCATCATAAAACGGGCGGCCTTTCTCAGGCTTTTCCCCACAGCTTCATTGTCACTGTAATATTGATATGCTTCCATCATCACCCGTAGGCAATCATTGATACCTTCGTCGTTGAAGGTAGCGTAATCATGATAATTGCCCTGCTCGGGCCATTTGTGTGGCCATCCGCCATTGTCCAGCTGGGTCATGATCATCATGTCCAGGGATTTTTTTACCGCCTCATCCAATTTAGGGTCATCGATCTCCTGATCCAGTGCCATCAGGAAACTGACCGCAGTTTGAGTCTGGTCATCATCAAAACTTACAGTCTCGTTGCTTAGATCTGCAAAATTGATGGTATGGTCCCAGCCTCCATGCTTGTTTTGCCCACGGATCAATGCATAAGCAGCAGTCTTTGCTGCCTCCAGAGCGTTTTCATCACCTGTAACCTGGTAGGCTCTTAGAAAAGAAAGGCCCACAGCTGGTGTGCCGGGCGGTTGCACTTCAATCGTCTGCTCATCGGCCGGACTTTCACCCCATCTCAAGGACTGGTCAGGGGTCACATAATAAACATATCCTCCATTGGAATTGATAGAGTAAAAGTAGGAGACTCCTTTTTTGAGCGCTTCTTCGGCTTTTTTACTGAGGTCTGGAGCCTCGATGTCATTAAAAGAAAAAAGAAAGGTCAGGAATAAAAAGAAAAGGGGTTTCATTGGGATTTAGGTTAATAGGTTAATAGGTTAATAGGTTATTGGGTTATTAGGTTGGTTATTAGGATGAACTATTATTCTAGATCCAGCCCAGGATCTTATTGAAATCGTATGCTTCAGGGTTTTCCAGGTAGGTTTTAGCAACTGGATAATCTCTCTCCGTAAGGAAATGCAGATTTTGAAAGCAAAGGATACTGATTTGAGCATTCATGTCCACAAGTCGAGGGGGAATCTTACCAATCTCATCTTCCATTTCGGATAAGAACATCGGCGAAATGTCTCCCCGCGAATTGGCTGTCACAATGCATCCGGTAGTTCCTTCATCATACAATTTCTTTACACCGATTCCCAGCAGGGTGCAAAGTGTGAGATCATATCCTATTGGCCGGCAGCACCTGAGCTCATAGCCTAACTCTACCGGACGACTTTTGATCTTGATATCCAGCTGCTTAAGCTTCTCCTGAACCAGGACGTTGAAGATGTTGGATTTACTCACATTGCCGAGCTCCGGATGGCCATGATCGTCATAGGTAAAGAGTATCCCACTGGATTTCAGTTCTTCCTCATCAATGTTGTGAAAGACACCTTCGCTCACCATGGCCACACCATATTTTATCCCCAGGATCCTACGCTTGATCATGGAGGAGATGATCAGGTTGATGATCTTCTCAAGGGTAGGTTTGGTCTTATTGAACATCTCCGGGATGATCATCATTGGGAAATGGCAGGCTGATGCAATACCAAATGCCAGGTGACCGGCACTCCTTCCCATAGCCGACATGATAAACCATTGAAGACTTGTGCGGGCATCTTCGTATACCGTATTTCCAATCTTTACACCCTCGTCTTTGGCAGAATGGAATCCAAAGGTGGGGTTACGATCTGGCAAAGGAAGATCGTTGTCGATCGTTTTGGGAACGTGGATATTCTTGACGTCAAGATTGTTTTTCTGGAGAAATTTGGAAATTCTGTTAGCCGTGCTTGCTGTGTCATCTCCGCCTATCGTCACCAGCAATTTGACATTGTGCTTCACAAAGAAATCTGTGGTGAATTCAGCATCCTTCGGCTTGTGTCTGCTCATCACCAGGGTTGACCCTCCCCTACTGAAAATCCGGTCAGCATGATCAAAATCAAATTCCTTGATCTCCGGTACTTCGGAGAACAATCCCTTGTATCCCTCATGAATACCGAGGACCCGGTATCCGTCTTTGAGGAAAATTTTTGCGACGGTACCTATTACCGTATTGATACCGGGGGCGGGTCCCCCTCCACAAATGATCGCAATACTTTTTTCACCAGCCATACAGGCAAATTAACCTGATGCCACAAAAAATGGAAGCAAATCCATAGTTTATTCAGGCTCTTTGACATTATCCGCTCAAAGTATGCTTTTTAGCTTTTACCAAATAGATTAGTCAGCACTTGATCTCTTCTTCTTCGTGAAACAGGGATAATTTGTTCATTGCTCATTTGAATAAATCCACCGTCACTTTTCACGTAAGAAACCACATGGGTTGTATTTACAAGGTAAGCTTTATGTGTTCTAAGAAAATTAAACCCTTCCAAAAGTTCCTCATAATATATTAAAGGTTTTGAGGTAAATAACTCAGAGCTATTATGTAAAGTAATGCGAGTGTAACCTCCTTCTCCTTTGCATGTAACTATATCTTTTATCTTGACAAAGTCGATCTTATCATTTGAGGGAATAGCAATTCTACGTTCTTCAGAGGAAACAGATTTATTATTCTTAAACACATCCAACCTTTGATCTGCTATATCTTTTTGGATATGGAATCTGTCCACAGCCATTCTAAGCTCTGTGACATCAATTGGCTTAAGTAAGTAATCCAATGCTGAAAATCGAATAGCCTGTATGGCAAATTGGTCATAAGCTGTTACAAAAATTACTTTGAATCCTGGTGTATCAAAATGATTCAATACATCAAATCCATTTTTTCCAGGCATCTCGATGTCTAAAAACACTAGTTGAGGACGTTGTTCTTCAATTTTACTAATTGCTTCAGTAGAAGAAGAGGCTTCCGCTACTATAGCAATCTCAGGACAATGCCTTTTTAGCAGACCAATAAGATTCTCCCTACCATTTCTTTCATCATCAACTACAATCGAGTCAATCAAATTCATTGTAATCAATATTGTTATTCATAAGGTAGCACAATTTCCACAAGTGTCCCAATAGGCTTACCCCCTATGTCTTTTAGATCAGAAATATTAATCGAATACTTTTCCCCATATTTATTCGATAAGAGATTCAACCTTTCTTCTGAAAACTTAAGTCCCTTACCCGTAGAGCCTGACCCATTTGATAAGTTTGAGCTTCTACCTACTCCATTATCTCTTACTTGAAGGCAAATTTTCATATCAACCGTTTTGAAGGAAATTGAAAGATTTCTATCATTTTCCTTATGAGTTAAACCATGTAGAATGGCATTTTCTACTAATGGCTGAAGTAATAGAGGTGGAATAAAAACAGAATACAGGTCAAGCTTTTCCGCAATTGTTAATTCAAAATCAAAATTGAAGCGCAACTGCTCCAGATGTACATATTCTTTGATCATCTCCAATTCCTCGTGAAGAGATATTTCTTCTTTTGAACTATACTTTAATACACTTCTAATGAGGGATGCGAATCTGGATAGATAGGAATGAGCTTCATCTGTCTGATTCTTTAGGAGCAAATTTTGTATAGAGTTAAGGGCATTATACAAAAAGTGAGGATTCATTTGTGCCCGAATGGCAGTCAATTCCAACTCACGAACCTGTGCGTTAAGGGAAGCAACTCGTAATTTCCTTAACGATATATTTCTGTATATCAACCCTCCAATAAGACCAAACCCAAAAAAACCCAGGAGTATATAAACAATATTTTGTAGCTGACTAATTTCGCGATCCTCTTCGCTCACCCTTCATCCCGGGTCAAGTGCCTCATAAAGCAATTCCGGATTTTGAAGAATACTTTGTGGAGTAGGAGCCTGAATATCAAAAATATACCCCTCAGTGTCTATAATGATGAAATGAGAAAGCTTATTAAAATAGTACTTATCCATTAAGTGGTGTTGCTCCTTCTTACTGGTGTAAAGCTTGGGTCCCCTTATTTCTAAGCCTTCAAAATATTTCTTAGCAGCTTTAACATCTGTGTCTAGTGCGATATAAATAATTTCAATATTTTTTCCTTTAAACAGGCTGTCCATTTTTTGCCCATACTTATCAAGGTATACATGACAGCAATTCGGATCCCAAAAATGCAGATAGACTACTTTTCCTCTGAAGTCAGAGAGCGAAACCTTGTTATCCTCAAAATCTCTTAGTTCGAAATTATAGGCTATTTGACCAGGCTGAACAGATTTTGATTTATGGTAAGCATCATCTAACAACCGGGTTAGAACTGAATTCGGATATTCTTCACGGAACTCAAAATACAAGCTTTCAAACACATGCCATTCCGCACTTTGAAGTGCATTCTCAATAGTTTTATACTTGAGTGTTTGCTCAGTTAGCCCAGAAAAAGAACTGCTAGCTAGTTGGTAACGAGATTGATACTCAAGGCTGTAAAAGGCTTTCTCACGACCATGATTCAAATTGTACCCAACACCAGTCAGCTCCTCAATCTTATTATGGAGAACAAAGTATACATAAAACCGAATGAAGTGTTCGTATTCATGAGCAAAGGCCATAAGGTCATTATCAGGATGAACTAAGCTGTCAAAGTCAAAATACTTTTCTTCGTTAAACTCATCAGGCATTTTACCTCCTTTCATCTTGAAGTATTGCAAATTGCGTGGATATTCATACAATACATTTACCAGTGAAGTGTAATAGGTCCAATATTCAGCTAGGTAAACTTCACCTGGCAATTGGTATCTATACTTTTCCAGGAAATCGAGTTTTTTAGAGATGATATCGTAGCTCCTTTTTTTCATCTCATCGGGATTCAGATCCAAAAGCTGATCATATATCCCTTTCCTTAGTACTCTAATGTCAAGATCCTCTTCCTTCTCAAAAACACGTTTATCAAACATGAAATTGAAGTGGCTCGCTCCTATGCCTGATACTTGAAAGGTCTGTTCAAATTGTCCTATATCAAATTCAAGGTATAGATCATCTCCTTGAAGTAAGTATATTGGGATATTAAGTTTTTTGATTTGAAGACTGAAGCTTCCAGGATTTTCAACGTTTGCCCGTAATTCAAAGGAACCATCCGCATTTATCACACTTTTGATTTTGTATGAATGAAATGCATTGGGCAATCTTTCATACATGTTCAGAGATATTTCCTGATTCGGTTCCAAGCCTTTGATTTTGCCCCTAATACGGATATTGGTATTCTGGAATACACTATCCTTTTCAACCTTATTGTCTTCAAAAGCACAGTGAAAGGGATCTTGAAATTCATTGACCAGGTTAAGCCTTTGCATCCTATTGAGAGTATTACCTGTGTCCCCAATCAGGTTTTCAGTATTGGTATAAATTGCCTGCTCAACAACAATTCCATTTTCATTTACCAATAAACTTTCTGTAATGGTCTTTCCAATATCGTTGTCTTTTTCAGTCTTCGACAATCGAATTAACCCATTCTGTTTGTCTATTACCTTATAATCGAAGGCAAATCCTTGCCTTTTAATCACCTGACCTGTTCGAACTGATTTCTTAATAGGAAAGAAAAACCTGGAAAAGTCTAGCTTCGGTGAAATAAAACCTCCAATAAGACTATCCTTTTCCAGTACCACAACATTTGAAACAACCCCCTTATCAGAGAGATCAAATACACAAGAATATAGATCAATAGGTTTTGTATTCAGAATATCTTTTTGATAGTAGAATTTGGTTATCCACTTTGGTCTATCAACAGTTTTGACTCTTCTATAAGCATTTATTGGTGTAAAAGTGATGCTTACCTGATAATGGTCTTTAAAGACTTTGAGAACTTTCAAATGAAAGTTGGAAGCTTGATAACCCTCTCCATGAGTGACAGCCTTATCCAACCCCGGTAGACTGCTACTTTCGTCATCAAAAAGTCCTCTGTTATCTGAATATTCACTATGCCGAAATACATATTCCTCTCCTTCATTAAGCGCAATATTTTGACCTTGTACTTTTGAGAAAAAGAAGAAAACAAGGCTTGCAACAAATAATATCTGTTTCATAGTAGTTCAGTTTTATTTGAAGCAAACATATGAGGTGAATAGCTCAGGTAATATACAGAATGTATAAACGGAATACGTTAGTTACTAAACGGTATAACCAGGCTTAATATTACCGATTTATGGAGATAATACTTTAAAGCTCCATCACCTCTATCTTCCGGAAATGAATAGGGTGGCTTTCTGCCTGTAAAGAGATATAACCTTTGGAGATCAGCAGGTTGTTTTCATCCGTGATGAGTTTTTGAGCGTCTTCATCTCTGGGGTCCAGCTGAGGTTCTGTAAGCTCGAATACCAATTCGCCATTCACATATTGTTTGATGGACTCGCTGCCAAGTACTTCCACCTCTACAGTCACCCACTGGTCTCCATGAAAAGTCTTAGAAGTAGAGTTGATACAATGATTAGTTACTAATTCTCCATCGATCACCACATTGGTTCCGGGGGTACATACATTGGCTGTCGTTCTTGGATCATTTCCATTTCCTCCTAGCAATTGACCCTCAATAGACACTGGGAAATCCTGGTCAACTGCCATGGTTTTAGGATCCTGGCAATGAAGCATAATCCCATTGTTTCGAAAAGCCCATCCCGGTCCATTAGTTACCTGATCATCCACAAACCTGTACTCAACCCGGATCCGGTACCGGGAAAACTCTTCCTCATAAAAGATATGACCAAATTCTTCGTTGAAATCATCCCATTCATCATATGATATCTTCAACATCCCGTCTTCTACCCGAAAAGTATTTCGAACATTTTCCCCAAGTGGGTAACCAGCAAATTTAGGTGTCCACCCAGTTAGGTCTTTTCCATTGAAGATGGAACGCCATTCATTCTTTTTGGGTCCGCAGGAAAGGAATAATGGTACAATGGCGATGAAAAGGATGGTGATATGCTTGGAAATCATGCTTTTAAGTTAATTACGTCTTTTTCTTTTATACAGAATTACAAATACAATGAATGCTGCGCCTAAAATAACAAAGCCCCAGTAACTTTTACTTTCTTCCGGGACCTCTTCTATTAACAGCAGTTGATTTACCTGCTGATTCAGTAAAATTTGCCTTTTACCTCCATTCCAGGTGACGATGACAGAATCTATCCTGGAAGCACTTCCTAAACCAAAATGCGCAATGACTGAGTTTTGGGAAATGTGTGAAGATCCCCCACCATCTATCTCCCGGATCATCTTCAATTGACCGGAGACGACCTTCACCCTCGATCCCAAACCATTAAGTTCAGATTGGTTTCCCTTCAAACCTACTTTCAGCCAGTTTCCGGTTTCCGAATCATTTCTGAATAAATGAGTCCTGGATTCAACCGGATAATCTTTTACCGCTTCCTGATTCACAACCAACAAATCCATGTCCCCATCATTTTCCAGATCAAAGATGACAGACCCCCTGCCCAATCCGTAATCAACCACGCCGGCAAATGAGGCGATCTCCTCAAATCTGTCTCCTTTGTTTTCAAACAAAAAATCTGCCATGGGTACACAATTGGGGTTTAGATCCCCATTGGCAACAAAAAGGTCCTGATCTCCGTCATGGTCAAAATCTGCAAAATTGGCCCCCCAACTAATGGTGAAGAAATAGGTGCCCAGCTCTTTGGCGAGGTCCATGAACTTACCATCTCTGAACCCCATGAACCTGTTGAACTTGATATTTGTAACGAAATAATCTAACTGCTCATCGTTGTTGTAGTCACCCACAGCAGCGGTCATTGCGTTGATCTTCAGGTCCATATCAAAATCCTTCTCAACATAGCTAAATGAAGATTTTGGGTAGTTATTTCGCAGTAAATAATTGGGTTTTGCCTTATAACCAAAGTCATGGATCACATACAGGTCCTGATCTCCATCATTGTCAAAGTCTGTAAACACTCCACCAAAACCAAACCCACGATGATCCAGACCATAATCATCATATACATTTTCAAATTCAGTTCCTCCTTTATTTTTTAGCAGATAGCCATGTGCAGTTCTACTGGCATTGACAATGGTAGCATCGTTGATCTCGTAAAGTGGTCCATCATATTCCTGGAAGTAATTACCCACATACAAATCGGGATAGCCATCTACATTAAAGTCCCCAAATGCAGCTCCGGTACTGAAGGAATTTAGGTTAGCCAACTGATATTCTTCAGTGGCATTCCTGAAGGTATTATCTCCATTATTTAAGAAAAGCAGATTGATAGCCCGTGGTATGACCTGGACACTGTCGGTGGATGTATTGGTTGTGATGAAAAGATCCCTCCAGCCATCACGATTTACATCTGCCGATACCACTCCCTGCGTAACAAAATGATTGGTGTATTCCAGACCAGACCCTTCGAAAATGTCCCTGAATTTACCTCCTTCGTTTAGGTATAGCTTATCCTGATTAACCCCACTGGTAAGGTACAGGTCCTCAAATCCGTCATTGTTTACATCAAATACGCAAATTCCTCCTCCGAATAAACCCTGGTATACTTTGAAATAATGGTCAATTCCTGCGGAGTCTGTTACATCCGTAAATTTGATCTGCGCATTTATGGGTGTGGTGCTTAACAGAAATGCAAACACAACACTCCATCGCAATGTATGTATCAGTTTTTTCTCCACTGAAGGTTGTTTACATTTTCAGCTATCTTCACCCCTTCTCTTAATCCAACATCGTTGTCCTGAGGCACGTGAATACCTCCATAAAACCTGGAATCCGCTGTTTCCTGGGCAGCTCCCCAAAATGTGGCAAAAGAACGCTGCCTGAAATCCACATCACGAAGCTCATCACGCTCTCTCCCTACATGTGCACTATCCGTGAAAATAAATTCCTTTCCGTATAGGTCCTCCAGTACAGTAGCCGCCGTGGCCGCCTGAATAGCATGCCCGGACGGGAAAGCCGGGAATGGAGGATCAGGCCAGAACGATTCCCACTCCTGATCGATAAACCTGGGGATATAGGTGTTTGGCCTTTCGGAGAAGAAGTGGTACTTCCATTTCCAGCAATTGATAAAGGCATCTGCTACAGCAATCCCTACCCTCGCATACGTTTCTGCTGCCTGTATCAAATCAGGCTGATTCTTTCTTACGGCAATAGAAGCTATATAATAAGAATGTCCTGGAGGAGTAAAAGTGACATCAGGATCATCACCCCACCAAATGGCTATCTCCTTGTCTTCCTGTGTCAGCCGCTTATCCATTTCGTAAACGGCCATAAACTGCTTGTAATATTCAGAACCAGGAGTCGTATCATAAGGAATCATGTACGGAATGGCAATGGTATCATTCCCAGGTGCAAATCTTCTGTTCTCTCCCCAATATGGATGCAACGGATGATGACTGATAGATTGTGAATACAAGGGAGGCTCCCAGGAACCGGGATGCTCAGGGTGGACCCAGCCCTTGTCAAAGTTTCGCAGGTAGGCGCGATGTCCACCATCAGTCAATGACCAGTTGAAAATGCTTTGAGCAACTGACTTCCCAAAGGCAACCGACCTGTCAACAATTTTATCATCACTGACCAGGGAAAATCTAGAATCCAGAATTGCATTTTCCAGTGAATCAATCTTAGCCTTGTTTTCATCAGATGTTTGATTGTATACCAACCTGATAATTTGGGCCTGGGCAGCGTTCATAGATAGAATCCAGTCGATTTCCTCATCACTTGCTGGTACAGGTAACGAGTCAAAACCAATAAGTTGTCCCTTTAATGACTGATGGGAGTCGAATCCATGCACTACAGATTCATACATGGTCAACCCAATGTACCCAAAACATCTGGAAGCATACGTTGGAGAATTGAGTGGTGTATACTGTGTAACATACAAGGCTAAATCAGCCCACTGGGAAGCAATTTCATATCCCGGGGTCTGGGCTTGTTGAGTATCCTGACATCTAGTGGAGAAAAGGGCAACCAGAAGCACGAGGCTAGGCCCTGGAAAACCGAACTTAGACATAAATTTCATTGCATGGGTTGACTTTTGAGTTGATATGCTTTGACAGATGATTGATTCCTTGCAAACAGGAATAAGTCATCAACATGGATGACTTTCCTAATGTCACCCGTCAGATTCAGACCTGAGTTCATTTGATTAACATAACTGAAAATCCCCTTTCCATTACCCTGAAAGAGCATACCGTAGTTAGCATCTGCCTTGCCCAACCTCAATTTCATGCTGCTGTTGTTGCCACACAGCAACAAATCCTGATGACCATCCTGATTATAGTCCAGCACATTGATGGTATAAACCGGAGCAAACTGGGCTTGCATGGGGAGAGCTACTTTTCGATACTTCCCATTTTCGTTAAGGAAAACAGTGGTTTTCAGCTCATTGATCATCAGCTTTTGGGCGTTCTCCAATTCCTCTTGAGTGAAAATATCGCTGATGGTTTCATCCGCAAAGCTTTCGTAGGTGGTGTATTTTGACTTGTACCTGGGAATCTGGTTTCTTAGCTCATCACGGGTGAGGTCCGGATAAGAGACGCCCTGGATGTAGTAACAAAAGATCGGATCGATATCCCCATTCTGGTCAAAATCATCAAAATAGAGTTCACCAGGTTCCTGATCTGAAACTTTAAACTGTAGGTTCTCCCCCATATTGCCGACAACCAGATCAGGGACTCCATCACCATTGAAGTCTCCTTTCTCGATGGCATTCCACAATCCCCTGTACTGCTTGTCAAAATACTGATCAGATACATCGCTCAAAGAACCACCAGTATTTTCAAACACACGTATCGGCATCCAATCCCCAACAATCACCAATTCAGCCTTCCCATCGCCATTTAGGTCAGCACTTAGGGCATCTGTTACCATGCCAACCTTAGCTAATGATGGTGCCAACTCTGTAGTTCTATCTTCAAATCCACCTGTACCATCATTGATCAAAATATAACTCGCTGGCGATTCAGGATAGTTCCCGGGCATTACTCTTCCCCCTACAAACAAGTCTTCAAAACCATCTCCATCCAGGTCAATATTCACCACTGTAGAGGTACTGGTTAGCATTTTCGGTAGGTCACCCCTGATAAACTTACCCGTTCCGTCATTCACATAAAGTCGATCTTGTAACGCAGGATCATCCTGCTTAAACAGATGATATCCGCCACTCGTGACATACAAATCCAGGTGCCCATCTTTATTGGCATCGAAAATCAAAACATCAGTGTCCACACATGATTGATCTGTACCAAATACATTGGTTTGAGAACCAACAAAACCACGATTTTTAGTTTGAAAATACAACTGCGCAGCCTGCCCATGACCACCTCCTATAAAAATATCTTCCAGACCATCTCCGTTAAAATCTCCTTTACCCATAGCCGGTCCTACTGCAGACAGTATACCGGGCAATAACAACTGGCGGTTAAAATCTCTAACTGTAACTTTTGTGTGATTGTATTCTATCGGTGATTTCAGCTCAGAAAACCATGAATTAGTGTTAAGGCTCTTGGATTCCTTTTGCTCAGCCTGAGCCTGATTAATGGTTACTTTGGTATTGATGGAGAGATCATATTTTACAGATCTTTTTTCTCCTGGCCAATCAACTATCAAGGAGTCAATTTTTTGCCCATCATCAACTCCAAAATGAAGAAATGGAGTAACCGATGAAAGATACCCTCGGACAGTATACTGTTCCAGAATCTGGGATTGTTCACCAGTATACAAGGATACTTTTGATCCCACACCAATTGTATTCAGACCTTCTCCTATCAGCTCAACCTGAAGATAGCCATGCTTTGGTGATGAGAGGTTTTCATAAATAAAGGCTTCCTTGTTGATGTTGTTAACCACCAGGTCAAGATCGCCGTCATTGTCGAGATCTGCATAGGCAGCTCCATTACTATTGGCGATATGTTTCAATCCCCACTCTTCGGTTACATTAGTGTAATCGATGCCCTCTGACTTTTTATACATGTAATTCGAAATATCAGTTGATGGCATTTGCTCGATAATCTTCAATACATCCTCCCGTTGTATTCTCCCCTGGTTTTCTACAAAAGAATTCATGTAGTTGATAAAATCCAGGTTTGTATAATCACGGTGATAACCATTTGTGATGAATAAGTCTTTCCAACCATCATTGTCATAGTCCGCAGCAAGTGCAGCCCAGGACCAGTCAGTATTTGAAATTCCGGCAATCTGACCAACTTCACTGAAGGTTGTATTTCCATTATTTAGCTGTAGCATGTTCCGCATAAACTGGTAATAAAACCCGGTATTGAGGTTGTGCTCAAACTTGTCATAGTTATCCGGAGCGAGGAGAAGCTTTTGTCTTCTGTTGTCTTCAGGCAGCATATCCAGGGTGATGATGTCCATGTGGCCATCATTGTTGATATCTACCACATCATTGCCCATTGAGAAGTGACTGCTATGACCGATTGACGCTTCTAAATTGTTGTAAAAAGTCCCGTTTTGATTATTGAGATATAAGTAATCAGGCACTGCATAGTCATTGGAAACGTAAAAATCCGGCCAGCCATCATTATTAAGGTCGCTGATACCAATTCCCAGTCCATAAGTAAGCTGTGAGCCGTTTATGCCTGCTTTAGTAGTCACATCTGTAAACTTACCACCATGCTGATTGTATAACCTTATGCCTCGCATTGGGTCGTCTGCTGCAAACAATTCCTTAGTTTGTTGTTCATTGAGGATAGGTAGATTTCTGGGATTATGATTAAGCAGTAATACATCCAGATCACCATCCAGATCATAATCAAAAAAGTAGGCCTGGTTGCTGAAAGCTCTACTCGCTAATCCATACTCCTCTGCCATTTCTTTGAAGATGGGCACTCCATTTTCATCATTCCCCTGGTTGATAAAGAGTTCATTGCGTCGCTTTTCTTCAGGCAATGTACCCGAATAACATAAATAGATATCCAGCTTCTTATCTCCATTGATATCAATCATGCTGGCCCCGGTTTTCCATGGTCCGGGTCTGCCACTTACACCTGAAATCTCAGTGATGTCTTTAAACTTTAAAGAGGAGCTTCCATTATTCAGATATAGCTTGTTTGACTCCATATTGGAGATGAAATAAATATCAATGAATCCATCATCATTCACATCACCTACAGCCACTCCTCCACCATTGTAGAAGTATTCATACATGAGGATATTGGTATTCAGACCCTCACTGAGGTTATTGGAAAAGGTAACCTGAGAGTTTTCAGGTGAGATAAGTTTAAAAAGCTTTGAAGTATCCGTGGAAACTTCGTTTTGTCTGGCTTGTTGTTTACAAGCAGTAGGAATTATGAGCATGAGAATCATGCAGAGCTGAAGAAGGTTTTTGGATGTCATCAAGTTGTGCTGTAGTTATTTCCTCATATTACTAAAGTTAAACACCTCCGGCTCAAAAGTTCATTTGCGCCGAAGGTGTATTAAACCAATTAACCCAAAAACTCTTAATATCCGGGGTTCTGTATCAACAGGTCATTTCTATTGATCTCATCCCTGCTAATCGGACGATAATACATCTTATCGTTCCATACTCTCGTTTCATTTTCTACATTATCTACGACAGTATATGTATAATCATATCGGGTAGGGTCATAGGCATATCTGGTAGTAGGTGACATACCTGGTTTCAAATCTGCTGTTACCTGAATGGACTTAATTCCTCGTCCAAGTTCAGAACCAATCATCCATCTCCTACCGTCATGATACCGGTGTTCTTCATAAGCTAGCTCAATCCTTCGCTCATTTCTCAATCGATCCATTAAATCTGCTCCAGAATCATTAATTCCGGGCATACCTGCCCTAAACCTGACTTTATTGATCCAGTCTCTGGCTTCCTGCTCCTGACCCAGCTCAATGCTGGCTTCAGCGTAAAGAAATGCCATCTCTGTGTATCGGATAAATGGCCATGGAATTACCTGGGCATTTGATTGATTGTCTGGCAAAGCCGGATCGGGATCAATAAACTTTCGGGTATAGTAATGAGTCCGGGTGCCATTCCAATCTTCCACAGAGGACTTCCGCGTATCTACTCCATTTATAGTAATGGGCTCGCCGGAAACCGGATCACGACCTTCGTAAAATCCTGTTTGAATTTGATCAACCGAATCGTAGCTCACCACATCATCTGGTCGTGGTTTCCAGTCAGCCCCATCGTAGAGGATGGTGGCATAAAAACGTGGATCCCTGTTGTCATATGGAGTTGCAGCATGAGTCGGGTTACCCCAGTCAAATTCAGAACCATCCATCATTTCATAGTCATCCACAAGTTGCTGGATTGGTGTGTTACCTGCCCAATTGTGATAACCATTCGGACCATTATTGATACCATAGTGGATACCTCCCAATGGCCAGGCACTCTCCTGAGTATACAATGGTGTATGTGTTCTCTGGAAAATAAGCTCTACCGCAGCTGTTGCGTCACCTACAGCACTTTGTCCACCCATTGCTATGGAAACATAGTTTGCTTCACCTTCTTCAGGGGTAACAGGTGCCGTAAGGTTCAATTTATATCCCGAAGTAGCATCAAGTACTGCTTTTGCCGCCGCCTGTGCAGCGGTCCAGCGGTCTGTTTGATTCCCCGAGGTATAAGCCACCAACTCAATGTTACTATATCCAGCCAAAATGCTTGAATTGGCTTGGGCCGTAGTTGCATCGTGTAAATCACTTGCAGCATACGCTAATACTCGTGCTTTCAATGCCATGGCACTTAACCTGGACGCGCGTCCGGCGGTGACCTCTTTACCTGTCAATAAAGTTGTGGCCTGATCCAAATCTGATACAATTGCATCAACACATTCAGCAAAGGTATTTCTGGCTATGGTGTAATCTTCATCAAGACCATATGGTTCTAAAATAAGAGGCACACCACCATAATACCTAAGCAACTGATGATAGTAGTAAGCTCTCAGAAAAAGCGCTTCACCTAACAATCGATCTCTCAAGGTTTCATCAAATGTAGCTTCCGGTAAGTTGGCAATTGCCACGTTTGCTTCCCTTATAGCCAGGTACATATTACCCCATTCATAGGTTCCACTGATCCAAGCTAAAGAACCAGGACTTTCTGTACCCTCTGTAAAACGGTCAATGTTACGCCCTGCGTGGGTAAACATGGCTTCATCAGTAATGGATGCCAAAGCCTGCTCTTCAAATCCACCATATCCAAGGAAGGAATAAACATTATAAACGAAAGCCTGAGAAAGTGATCCATCAGACCAGACCGCCTCACTAGATACTTTATCTAATGGTTGTGTATTTAAAAATCCTTCATCGCACGACCAGGGAAGTGCCACACAAACAGTTATAATAAGAATATTTATTGCTTTTTTCATTTTAATCTTCATTTAAAGGTTAGAATGATATGGTTACTCCGGTATTAATCACACGAGCCTGCGGATAGTATGTACCCGCCTGGTTTTCAGATTCCGGATCAAAAATATTGTGCTCATCAAATGTCAACAGATTCAGCGCATTGACATAGAATCTCACCTGTGCCAATCCAATTGACTCCAACGGGCTTGATGGCAGGGAATACCCAATTTCAATATTCTTAAGTCTGATATAATTCTTGCTGAACAACCAGTAAGTGTTGTTTCCAAATGCTCCACCTGTATAGTAGGTGTCACCACGGCTAGCCAATCTAGGGTGTTCACTACTTGGATTTGTGATACTCCATCGATTGTCAAAGTGATACTTCAAGAAGTTTCCAATATCACCAGACTCTGTTTGAACCCGAATAGCTGCTCCGGTAGCTCCCTGGAATAACAACGAGAAATCGAAGTTTTTGTAAAAGATATTGGCAGTTGCTCCAAAATTGAAAGTAGGCGTTGCATTTTTATCAATACGTATCTGATCATCAGCATCAATAATACCATCTCCGTTTTGATCAATAAACTTCATGTCACCCGGACGTAAATTCCCAGTGACCGCACTGTAGTCCAAAGTATTGGCGGCAATAGCTTCTTGATCGCGAAAAACGCCATCAGACTCATAAACAAGGTATGCACCAATCGGTTTTCCTTCCTGATGTTGATATTCCGGATTACCTGGAACTTCATCCATAAAGATTACCTCATTCTTCGCATATCCACCGTTTATTCCAAAGTTGTAAGTAAGTTCTCCTCCTTGTCCACTGTATAGAACATCAAATTCGAATCCTGAATTCTTCACCTCTCCTTTGTTTTGAGGAGGTAATAAAGCAGTAATTCCTGAAGAAGCTGGTGTAGACCCAGTTTCCTGAATCAGGATTTGACTCCGATAGTTATAGAAATATTCCAGGCTTAAATCAAGTCGGCCAAACAAAGTAGCATCAACTCCTCCATTCCAGTTATTTGCTCTTTCCCAGGTGAAATTAGGGTTTGCAATAACCTGCTCGAACAAAGTAGCCTGAACCTGACCATTGATTGGGTATTCACCAAACGAATAGGTAGACAGGTAGGCAAATTCCTGGAGACTACCATTGAAAAATACCTGGTCATTACCCATTTGTCCATAAGACGCCCTGACTTTCAGGTAGTCTAAGCCTGGAACATTAAACCAACTTTCATTGGAAGTATTCCATCCAACCAAAAATCCAGGGAAGAATCCAAATCGACCTGACTCTGGGAAGATGTAAGATCCATCATATCTCCAGATAAACTCAGCCAGGTATTTTTCCTGAAAGTTATACTGGGCTCTACCATAGTAACCCATTCTTGGCCTGGAATAAGCTGTACCTCCATTGTCCTGGCCTTCTGTTCCACCAACAAATAACTGATCCACAGCTGGTGAAATATAATTTCTACGATAAGCAAAGAAGTAGGTACCTGAGAATTTCTCTCTTGTCACACCTGCTAACAAGTTGATGGTATGATCACCAAACTTCTTTTCATAGTCCAACATTGCTGTATAATTCGTATTAAGGGTGGTGTTCATACCCTGAGTCAGCCTGGGATCAGTGAAATTTGACCTCACAGCTGGTACCAGTAATGGGGTAACTCCATCAGATTCATAAGTAACTCGATCCCAGTAGTACAATTCCCATGGTGTTTGCCATCTCTTCAAGAAATCATTGTTCTTGTCAATGGCTGCAGACAAAGTCAACTTGAGTCCTTCTATCCATGGGTTGGTGATATCAACTGTTCCGTTTACCTGGATCAGATCTTTCGGGTTGTCTACATATCCAGTTGCATTGGTTGTGATCACATATGGATTTTGACCGTTTTCGATATCAGGCCCAGGTTTTCCATTTGGCCATACTTCCGGTTCAGTTGGTCGGCCTCTCATCAGCATCCTAAAGATCGATCCGGCACTTTCAGTAGGAAAATTTCTATCTTCTCTACGTGCCATTACACCTACTTTGGTTTTAATGTACTCGTTGATATTTGCATCCAGGTTAACTCTCAAGTTATACTGTTTGTATCGAGTAGCTGAGTTTTTGTAGTAAGCATCCTGATCTACAAAACCTAAGGATGTGAAATACTTAAAATCATCATTTCCACCTCTAATAGATAGGTTATGCCTGCTCTGAGGTGACCATGTTTTAAAAGCATCTCCGAACCAGTCAGTGTCGGGATAGCCCCATGGGTCTGATCCAGAACCGTGTCTTTGAAGTTCATCCTGGGTAAGGTAGGCAATAGCAGTTCTATTATCTGATGGTGAAGTATATTGATCATTAGCGAGGAATCCTGCCCAGGCGTCTTGCCACTCTGCAGGATCTGTGACTCCATTATAAATAGCAATTTCATTCATAATAGTACCATATTCCACGGCATTGGCCATTTCAGGTACTACTGTAGGTTGTGCCCACCCCTGATTGAAACTATAATCAATAACAGGTTTACCCGAAGCACCTCTTTTAGTAGTGATCAGTATAACACCATTAGCTGCTCTCGCTCCATAAATGGCGGCTGAGGCATCTTTAAGAATAGAGATATTCTCAATATCCAGAGGGCTCAACCTGCCCAATCCTCCATCTCTATCAGGTATTCCATCAATGACAACTAGGGGACTGCTATTTCCCAGGGTATTAATTCCCCGAATATTTATTCTGGCTCCGTCATAACCAGGTTCACCGCTGGTTTGAATCACTACGAGTCCGGGTAATCTTCCTGCCAGAGAATTGGACATATCCACGGCAGGTGATTTCACAATATCCTTTCCCTTCAATGCACTAACTGCTCCAGTCACTGTCTCTTTTTTCTGCGTTCCATAACCTACCACAACTACCTCTTGTAGAGACTCAACATCAGGCTTTAAGGATAAATCAATGGTTGTTCTGCCATCAACAGGTACCTCCATGGGAACATAACCCACAAATGAAATAACCAACATAGCATCGTTGTCTCCTACTGTAAGCGAATAATTTCCCTCCACATCTGTAATAGTACCATTAGAGGTGCCTTTTTCCTGAATAGTCGTACCTGGCAAACCGGATCCATTCTCATCTGTGATCACCCCTCGAATGGTCGGTCCCTGATTAATGGCAACAGAAACACGAGGCACATCGGCTTTTCGCTTTCTTTTACTTACACTGATGCTGTTGTTTACCTGACCAAACTGAAGATCCATTACTTTGGATAACTCCATCAATACATCTTCTACCGTGGCATTTTCCACGTGAATGTTGCTGGTGATGGAAAGGTCGATTTTATTGCTGCTTAGACTGAATCGATAATTTGTCTTTCGCTCAATCTCTTCAAGTATGTCAGAAAGCTTTGCTTCCGTTAAGTTCAAGGAAATATTGACTGCTTTAATACTTTTTGCCTGAGCCACGGTCTCGTTAGCCAGGGCCAGATCTAAAGTAATAAAGAGAATAGCAAGTACCTGAAAAGACAATTTAGAAACCATAAATATGGTATTGGTAAATTTGTTATTCATATCTTTATGATTGGTTAAATAATGTTTTAACTACAATGATTTGATGCATGTAAATTTTGAAAGGTCTGCAGCATCCGATCATTGCATAAGGACCAGCCTTGGCTGGTCTTTTTTTGGGCTTTTGTTTTATCTCATAGGCTTTTATTAAATCTAATTTTCACATTTTTTCCAGTTAATTCATACTTCATATCCAATGCCTGACTCATGGATTGCAGCACGTTGGATAAGTATTCATTGTCAAACTCTCCTGAATACTTCACCTCTTCATATTCACCTGAAACATCGATCTGAACATCATACCAATTTTCAAGTGTCCTAAGTACTTCACTTATGGGTGTTTCTTTGAAAAAGATTATGCCCCTGGTCCAGAGCATATCTGTCATGTCTGTTTGAAAGGAAGGTCTCTCCAAACCTTTCTGGCCAGAATAAGCGGTTTTTTGCATCGGCTCAAGTGTGAAAACCTGATCTTTGTGATCTATCACACTTACTTCAACCGATCCCTCGGTGAGAAAGACATCCACCGAAGATTCATAGGTCTTCACATTAAACGCAGTCCCTAAAGCCCTGGTCTGAATTTGCCTGGACTTCACGATAAAAGGATGTTCGGGATCTTTGGCCACTTCAAAATAGGCCTCACCATCCAATTCAATGAACCTGTTTTGCGCAAAGTCACTACTGTAAGTGAGCGTACTGTTCGAGTTGAGCATTACCCGACTCCCGTCAGAAAGTACGATCTCTGATTTCCTTCCTTTGGGATTTGATTTCTTGATTGTGTGAACTTCTTCCTGGTTGCTGGCTATAACATTCGCTTTGTCAAAGTCCTTGAAATAAAAAAATAGACCTATACCAATAGCAAAAATGACAGATGCCGCTATTCTTAAGTAAGTAAGAGGACTCTTATCCGTGGTCTCTACTGGTGTGAAAGCTGATACCTGAAGAATAGATTTTAAGATTTCATCTTTTTCCTGCTCATCAGGCTGAGAAGCATTGGGATACTTTAATGACAAGATAAGCTCTCTGGCCTTGAGAGCTTCAGTTTTATATTGAGGGTTAGCTTCGAGCCATTTCTCCCAAAATAAAGATGATTTTGGAGTTGGACTAAGAACCCAGGTTCTAAACTCCTTATCAGTGAGAAAATCTTCTAATTCTTTCTTATTAGACATAAATAGTTCATGGACCTTTCAACTTATTGACAATCGAGACCATGAAATGACATCAAGAAAAAATTAAAAAATTTTAATTTTTACATTATTATGAACAATATGAATAAAATATTTCTATTTTATCAACAATACAGGTTATTTATTAATCATATGCTATTTTTCAAGAGAAATCCTGATAGCTTTTAAAGATCGATAAATAAGATTTCTTGCAGCACGCGTACTTGCCATCCCCATAATATCTGCTATTTCTGCGTAACCTAATTCTTCGTAAAAGAAAAAATGGATGGCTTCCCGCTGATGGGCAGTTAGTTTAGCAATGGCCCAGCTTATTCTTCTCAATTGACTTTGCGAGAACTGACGAGCAATGATTACAGTTTCATGAGATGGAGTGACTAAAAAGGGTTGATTAATAGAGTCCTCGTTTAATGAAGCAGATCTTTTATTTTTCTTAATTTCATTGAGTAACTGATTTCTGATGCTTTTAATCAGAAAGGCCTTAAGAGATTGTACCGTAGGTAATGATGACCTATTTTTCCTGAGCTTATAAAAGAGGTCCTGAATGCAATCTTTACAAAGTGATTTATCAGAGGTAAGCCTAAAGCTATACTCATAAAGAACATCGAAGAATTGATTGTAAATCTCAATGAATGCTGCTTCACTACCATTTCTGAAATCCTCCCACAATCGAAGATGATCTACTTGCTCTTCAATCATCTTTGTTCCCCTCGGGATACCTCGATCATTATGGTTTTTAGGTAGTAAACTCATAGAATGGAATATTGCAAATACGGGATTGCAAAATCACACCTACGTTAAAATTATCAAAATAATAATATCGCAGCAATAAAAACCGAAATATTAATACCTGATTATTTAATACCTAATCCTTTGTTAATATCTCAAAGATTAGCTGGTTAATGATTTAAGAGATGATTCAAGTTTTTTGAAGTTGAATTCAGAAATCAATTGATTGAACTTCTGTTGAATCTTATCGTTTCCCAAGTTTCCGATACTACCCAGGTGAGTATGTTTGATCTTCCGGTTGGGTTTGTAATTTCCTGCTTCGATCTGCAGTCCGACTTCTTTATAGGCATCTCTGAATGGCATCCCTCCAAGCACCAGCTCATTCACCAGCTCAACAGTAAACAAGTAATCGTATTTGGGATCATTGATAATGTCTTTAGAAATAATGATCTGATTTAAACTGAAATTGAGGATTTCGAGGCATTCTTTTGTGGTCTGTAGGGCTGGAAACAACCCCTCCTTCAATTGCTGGAGGTCTCTATGGTATCCACTTGGCAGATTATTGAGGATATATCCAATTTCTACCGGCAATGCCTGCAGCTGATTGCACCTTCCGCGTACCAGTTCAAATACGTCAGGATTCTTTTTGTGTGGCATTATGCTTGACCCGGTGGTAAGCTCATCCGGAAAGGAGAAGAAACCAAAATTCTGCCCCATATACAGGCATACATCCATCGACAGCTTGCTCAATGTCGTTCCCAAAGTGGCGATGGCATTGGCCATGGCCTTTTCGCTACGACCTCTCGTCATCTGGGCATATACCACATTGTAGTTGGGCTGCGAAAAACCAAGTAGCTCGGCGGTCATCTCCCGATCTAACGGGAAAGACGAGCCGTAACCTGCAGCAGACCCCAAAGGAGACTTATTGACTACTTCAAACGCAGCTTTTAAACTATGAAGATCATCTACCAGACTTTCGGCATACGCCCCGAACCACAAACCTACCGAAGATGGCATGGCCACTTGCATATGCGTATAACCGGGCATTAGTACGCCCTTATACTTTTCGCTCTGGCTGATCAGAGTATGAAACAGCTGGGTGGTGAGTTGTACGATCTCTTTGATCTCATGACGGAAATACATCTTAAGATCGACCAACACCTGGTCGTTGCGAGAGCGACCACTGTGGATCTTCTTTCCGATATCTCCAAGCTTTTTAGTCAAAAGAAATTCAACCTGGGAATGGATATCCTCTACATCATCAGCAATCTTAAAGCCACCTTTTTTTATGTCTTTGTAGATCTCCTTAAGCTCCTGATCCAGCTTTTTCCATTCCTCTTTCTCCAGCAGGCCTATCTTTTCCAACATGCGGATGTGCGCCAAAGATCCCAGCACATCGAATGGAGCCAGAACAAGGTCCAACTCCCGGTCATTGCCCACAGTGAACGTATCGATTTGCTTATTTACATCAGTTGACTTCTGCCAGAGTTTCATGCTAAACGATAATCTTATCTAATAATTCAATATACTTTTCAGGACCCTCTTTCAGTTCATCCAGGAAGATAAATTCATCTGCCGAGTGAGATCGCTCAGACAGTCCAGGCCCCATTTTAATTGTTGGAAAGGACATTAGAGCCTGATCGGAGGTGGTAGGCGACCCAAACATCTCAATTTTGAGTGCTTCAGCCGCCTTTACCAATACATGATCTTTAGGGACATACGATGGACTTAGCCTGAAGGATCGCTCGTTGACTTCTGCCTGGGTATGATCATTGATGATCTTGTAAGTATCTTCGTTGGAATAAGCATCCGTTGTGCGAACGTCTACCACGTAATGACACACATCAGGAATTACATTGTGCTGATATCCAGCATTGATCATGGTCACAGACATCTTTACCGGACCGAGATGTTCAGACACCTTCTCGAATTGATAATTTCTAATCCACTCAATGTCCTCGATAGCTTTGTAGATAGCATTTACACCCAGATCGCGAGCCGCATGCCCCGATTGACCTTTGGCATAGCAATCCAGTACCATCAATCCTTTTTCGGCAACAGCCATCTTCATGCCCGTTGGCTCCCCAACAATACCAAAACTGATCTCGCCCAAATGGTCAAGAATACTCTCCACCCCATCTTTGCCTGAGATCTCTTCTTCAGCTGTTCCCGACCATATCAAATTGTATTTTAGGTCCTCGCGATCGTGATAATTTAAGAAGGTGATCAATAATGAAATGAGTGCACCTCCAGCATCATTGCTGCCCAAGCCATACAACTTGCCTTCTGAAACTTCGGGATTGTAAGGGTCTTTGGTATATCCCTTATTGGGCTTGACAGTATCATGATGAGAATTGAGTAAAATCGTTGGTTTATTAGGATGAAAATACCTGTTCTTGACCCAGACATTATTTCCTTTCCTGGATACCAAAAGACCCAGATCAATTAAATATCCTTCCAGGAGATCTGCAGTCTTATTTTCTTCCTTACTAAAGCTTTGGATGCGGATCAAAGCACTAAGTAAACTCAGTACCTTTTCAAATCTTTCCTCCTTCTTATTGAGTAAGTCTTGTTCCACTGGATTTTTGAGGATTAACCTGGTCAAACTTACAAATTCTTACCTGCCGCACACCCGAATCGATGGCCTCAAAGGCGTTTTCTAGCTTTGGAATCATACCACTATGGATCACTCCTGATTGCTTGTATTGCTCAAAATCCTCTTTCTTCATCTCAGTGATCAATGAAGCAGGATCATTTACATCCTTCAGGACACCATCCAACTCAAAAGTCATGTGCAGATATACATCGAAAGAATCCACCAATGCCTTGGCCATTACCCCAGCCATTGTATCGGCATTCGTATTAAAAATCTGACCCTTGCCATCATGAGTCAAGGGCGCAATAACGGGAATAAGACCGGCTTTGAGTAAGTCAGCAACAATCTTTACATTGACGCGGACAGGATCACCAACCCAGCCATAGTCCACACCATTACGGATGGGTCGTTTTTTAGATTCAATCAAAGAACCATCGGCCCCAGTTAATCCAATCCCATTCTGGCCCATCTTCTGCAATCGAGCAACCAGTTTTTTATTGACCAGGCCACCATATACCATAGTTACCAGGTCAAGGGTCTCTTCGTCAGTCACCCTTCTACCTTCAACCATGGTGGGCTCAATGCCTAGTTTCTTTCCGATATCAGTGGCCACCCTACCGCCACCGTGTATCAATATTTTTTTCTCTTTGATAGCTGAAAAGCTATCCAGGAAAACCGATAGCTTTTTCTCGTCCTCAATTACAGCTCCACCAACCTTGATTACATGTACTTTTTCCATTCTATAAGCTTTCGAGTAGTTTTTTGATCACAGCCTGAGCAGAAAACACCCGGTTACCCGCTTGTTGTATGACCACGGAATTCGGTCCGTCCAGCACTTCATCTGCTATCACTACATTTCGTCTCACAGGAAGGCAATGCATCACTTTCGCATCATTCGTCAGCTCTAGCTTTTTCTGAGAAAACATCCAATCTTTCCCCAATCCAAGCATGCCATAGTTTTTATACGATGACCAGTTTTTTACATAGACAAAGTCAGCATTTGCCAGGGCTTTGTCCTGGTCGTACTCTATGTGTGCATCCTGCCTAAAACGCTTGGGAAGTTCCATGCCTTCCGGATGGGTAATCACAAAATCATAGTCCATCTTTCGGGACCACTGAGTAAAAGAGTTTGGAACAGCCTGTGGAAGCGGCTTTACATGGGGTGCCCAGGTAAGCACTACTTTTGGTTTTTCAACTTTTTTATGCTCAGCAATGGTCATCATATCTGCCAATCCCTGGAGTGGGTGCAAAGTCGCAGACTCCATACTCAGTATAGGCACTCCAGCGAACCTGCTAAACTGATGCATCAGCTCTTCGGCGTAATCTTTTTTCTTATCCTTCAATGTGGGGAAAGATCTGATCGCCAGTACATCGCAGTACTGCCCCATCACAGCAGCGGCCTCCCGCACATGTTCGGCCTTATCACCATTCATCACCACCCCATCTTCGGTCTCTATCTGCCAGGAATCCTGACTCACATTCATCACTATCACCTCCATACCCAGGTTTCTTGCTGCTATCTGGGTACTCATCCTTGTCCGAAGGCTGGCATTGAAAAAAAGCATTCCCAATGTTTTGTTCCTACCAAGTTTCTGAAATGAAAAGGGTTTTTTCTTCAGTTTTAATGCTTCGTCTACCAAACCTTCCGGGTCGGGCACATCCTCTACAGACAAAAAATGGTTCATTTGATATTTTTGATTTTGTTGTAAGATACCATCAATCCTTTGATCAATGCCGAGCTCAATCCCTGATGCTCCATCTCATTCAACCCTTCGATTGTGCAGCCCTCCGGTGTAGTCACCTTATCAATTTCCACTTCAGGGTGTTGCTTGTTGGTCAAAATTAGCGATGCTGCACCCTTGGCAGTCTGTACAGCAATCATCTGGGCCTCTTCCGCATCAAACCCCATCTGGATCCCTCCCTGAGTGGCTGCCCGCAGAAAGCGAAGAAAAAAGGCAATCCCGCTGGCTCCAAGGACGGTCGCAGCCTGCATGAGCTTTTCTTCAATCACCAGGGTGAGTCCCAATGCACCAAACAATAGTTCGATCTCCTCCATATGTGCCGTAGCATTCTTGGAAGCAATGCATGTCATAGATTCTCCTATACTGATAGCAGTGTTAGGCATTGCACGGATCACCGGCAAGTCCAGTTTTAGTTCTTTATGGATCTCATCGATCTTTACACCTGTAATCACAGAGACGATGATATGATCTTTAGTCAGTTTAGCATTGATCTCCTGGATCACCTGTTTCACCTGCTTGGGCTGAACGCAAAGCATCACAATCCTGGACTGCTCTACAGCCTGAAGATTGCTCTGCGTGATCCTGAATCCCTGCTTCTTGAGATAGTCTATACTTTCAATACTTCTACGGGTAAGGATCATCTCCTCAGGCTTCCGCACACCTTTGTCTGCTATTCCCTGGGCTATGGCAATACCAAGGTTCCCGGCTCCGATTACGGCTATTGTTTGTTCCTTTGAATCCATAATGATTTTAAAAAGCGATTGACTTTAATTTTAAGCCCATACTTTCATCCAGGCCAAACATAAGGTTCATATTTTGAAGTGCCTGCCCCGAAGCACCTTTCAGAAGATTGTCGATGACTGAAATAACCATGAGCTTATCACCATGCTTTTTAGGATAAACCAAAGCCTTGTTCGTATTGACTATCTGCTTCAGGTCAGGGTTTTCTGTCACCACATGGGTAAATGGCTGACCAGCATAAAAATCCTGGTATTGTTTCAGAATTTGCTCTTCAGACTCCGCTGTTTCAAAGTAAGAAGTGATAATGATCCCTCGGGTAAAGTCTCCCCTGTAGGGGATGAAATTAATCGCATGAGACTCTCCATCTAATTGTGTAAGGCTCTCTCCTATTTCATCCAGATGCTGATGTGTAAATGCTTTATAAACACTCAGGTTATTGTTTCGCCAGGAAAAATGTGAAGTTGCAGAAAGTGATTGGCCTGCACCTGTAGAACCGGTAATTCCTGAAGTATTCACTTCGCCATGAATGAGGTGGCTTTTGGCAGCAGGTAACAATCCCAGCTGGATGCAGGTAGCAAAACATCCCGGATTGGCCACCTTATCAGCAGCCTGAATTTCCTGCTTGTTCAGTTCGGGCAAGCCATAGATAAAGTCATTACCTGATTGCTTGAGTCTGTAATCATGACTTAGATCAACAATCTTAGTGGTTTTAGGAACAGCATTGGCTTCCAAAAATTTCTTAGATTCTCCGTGTCCCTTACAAAGAAATATCACATCGCATGCTCCCAGATCAAAGTCAGCAACGAATTTCAAATCAGAGTCTCCCACAAGATCAGTATGCGTAGCATATATGGGCTTTCCGGCCTGACTTTCACTTTGAGCAAATACCAATTCGGTTTGTGGGTGATTAAATAAAAGGCGGATCAACTCTCCTGCTGTGTAACCTGCCGCTCCTACTATCCCTACTTTTATTTTATTGGGCATCCTGATGTACTTTATGGTATATCATGTTTTGATTTCCGAAGATCTTGGCAAAGCCTTTCACATCTTCCCCGCTCCAGGCTGAGTTCATCTCACCATATTTACCGAATGTCGATTGCATCAGATCGTTTGGTGATTCAATGCCCTCAATGTAAAAACGATAAGGAGCCAGGCGAACTTTCACCTTGCCGGTCACATGTTGCTGTGTGCTTTCAAAGAAAGCTTCGATGTCTCGCATCACAGGGTCCAGGTAATGACCTTCGTGCAACAGGTTCCCATAAGTGAGTGCCACCTGATCTTTCAAAAAGAGCTGGTTTTTGGCCAGCACATGCTTCTCCAGCGCATGGTGCGCTTTGATAAGTATTAAAGGAGCCGACGCCTCGAAGCCTACTCTTCCCTTGATACCGATAATTGTATCACCTATATGTATATCACGGCCAATAGCGTATGAAGAGGATATATCACCTAGCCGTAAAATACATTCTACCGGATCAAGTTTGGATTTATTTAAGGCAGCCGGTTCTCCTTTAATGAATTCAATTTCAATAGTTTCTTCTTTTTTCTCCTGTAGCTGCGAGGGAAAGGCTTCTTCAGGAAGATATTTATCCGAAGTTAATGTTTCTTTTCCTCCTACGGAGGTACCCCAGAGTCCCTGGTTAATGGAATAAAGTGCTTTTTCCCAGTTGCCACTCACACCATTGTCAATCAGAAACTGGATTTCCTCTTCCCGTGAAAGCTTCATATCTCTGATCGGCGTGATGATTTCCTTTTCCGGACAAAGGATGTTAAATATCATATCGAAGCGAACCTGGTCATTTCCAGCTCCTGTGCTCCCATGTGCGATGGCATCAGCATTGATTTCATTGGCATACTTTGCAATTGCGGTTGCCTGGAAGACTCGCTCAGCACTTACAGAAAGGGGGTAGGTATTGTTTTTCAGTACATTACCGGCAATAAGGTATTTGATGGCTTTGTGATAAAAATCATGGGTTGCATCAATGGTTTTATGTGATACTGCACCCAGAGATTTGGATCGGTTTTCGATCTCCTCCAGCTCTTTTTCATCAAAACCACCTGTATTCACCGTAACGGTATGGACCTCTCCATGATCTTTTGATAAGTAAATGGCGCAATAGGTTGTATCCAATCCACCACTAAATGCTAATGCTATCTTCTTTTTTCCTGTCATTTGTTATAAACTGTTTTCTTCCAGATCATCAATTTTTCCTGGACTTTCTCTCTTCTGTTTTTCCATCTACGTTTCCTTTCCTCAGGATCATATATCATTCCGGTACATAGGCAGTTTTGAAAGTTTTTACTTTCAAGGATGCTGTAATTCACACAAGACTGACAGCCTTTCCAAAACTCAGGATCATCCGTAAGCTCTGAAAATGGCACTGGACGATAACCCAGGTCAGAATTTATTTTCATGACAGCCAAGCTGGTGGTTAAACCAAATAATTTAGCCTCTGGAAACAACTCTCGGGATAACTTAAATGCCCGCTCTTTGATAGCCAGCGCCAATCCTTTATTTCTGAAATCCGGGTTTACGATAAGACCTGAGTTGGCTGTATACTTCCCATGGCCCCAGGTTTCTACGTAGCAAAATCCCGCCAATACCCCCTTGTTTGTCAGAGCTATCACAGATTTGCCCTCACGAAGTTTTTTGGCAATATACTCGGTAGACCTCTTAGCGATTCCGGTCCCCCTTTTTTGCGCGCTGTCAGCGATCATCTCACAGATCTCCTCAGCGTATTTCTCATGCGTTGTATTTCCTATGGATACAACAAATTTGTCCATTGTTGATGCAGGTTAATAATTGTAAAAATGTAAAATGATTGGAGAAAATCCACTACGTAAGTGGACATAGTTGTAGTATGCAGGCTCAACGCCTGGGGAACATTGGCCTTATTGGAAGAAATAATATGTCGTATTGGTGTTCCACTACTTTAAATACTTATACAAATTTAAATACCTAATTTTTCCAATGTCAAGGAATAAAGTATTTATTTTCCTACACAATACGAAATATCAGTTGGAATGTTGGGTTTTTGGACTGAGACAAAGAAATATTATTTCAGCTTGATCTTACCTGATACACCTCCGGAAACGATATATTTCATAATATCAGTGTTTTTGCCCTTTAGTGCAATAAGTTTCTCACTATTGACAATAAACATATTACCGGAAAAATTATACGAATGAGGCAGGTAGACGGTCACCATCCCTGGCAATCCGATCTTTTCCAGGTCGGATTGGGTAATGAAACCAGGCTTGTACAGCAACCCGTTTTCATCGAAAGGGACAAGTACCGGCCGATCAAATTTTTGTTTCTCGCCGACAAAAGCAGAAGCAAGATCATTGATAGACGAGTAGATAAAACCCACTAACGGGATCTTTTGGAGTAAATCTTCTAAAAACTTAATGACAGGTCTGGCGATAATGGTATTAGCCAGAAACCCGATGACCGTCACTGTGACCAAAACAGTGACCAGACCAACACCCGGTATATTGATAGGGATCAAGTTATCAATCCAGGAAATAACCTGTACCAGTATGAAGATGGTCAGGGCTGTCGGGACAACCAAAAGTAAACCCCGCAGAAAATAAGTAAGAATTAGTCTCAGTGCTGTAAACGATTATACTGAGTACAAAAGGAATAAAAAATAAGGCTTTGACCTAAGATCAAAGCCTTATTTTTTGAAGTGGTAGTTTGAAACCACCATGAAAAGCTCCCGATTTTAGATCGAGATACCAATAAATATTTTGAAGGCAATACCCATCAATCCTGTGATGAGCATAGTAATTCCCAATCCTTTTAATCCATCAGGTACGTTGGAATATTTCAGTTTTTCTCTCACAGCTGCAAGTGCAACAATGGCAAGGAACCAACCAACTCCGGAACCAAATCCATAAGCTGTGGCATCCACTATGTTGTAATCTCTCTGAACCATAAATAGAGATCCTCCCAGGATCGAGCAGTTTACAGCAATCAATGGAAGAAAGATACCCAGGGAACCATACAATGCCGGGGAAACTTTCTCAATAATCATCTCTACGAGCTGTACCATTGAAGCAATTACTGCGATAAACATGATAAACTGAAGGAACGTAAGATCAATATTTGCGAATGAGGCACCCAGCCATGAAAGTGCACCTTCTTTGAGTACATATTCCTGCAACAACCAGTTGATGGGCACAGTAATCGTCAAAACAAAGATCACAGCAGCACCCAAACCGATGGCTGTAGATACCTTTTTGGAAACGGCCAGAAAGGAACACATCCCCAAAAAGAGGGCAAAGATCATGTTATCAATGAAGATTGCGCGAAGTATAATGTTAAAGGTTTCCATGTGTCTGTGCTTAATTTTCTACGTAACCTGTTCTTGTTCTCTGTATCCAGATCAGAATACCCAGTACCATGAATGCTCCGATGGAATCTACCATAAGACCATTGGTCTGAAAATCCAGTCCTATCTCGGCCAGCTTGAAGTTGAGGATAGAGCCTGAGCCAAACAACTCCCTGCAGAAGGCAACAACCAAAATAATCCATGCATACCCAAAACCGCTTCCAAGTCCATCCAGGATCGAATCATAAGGTTTATTAGCCATGGCAAAAGCTTCAAGCCTTCCCATCACGATACAGTTTGTGATGATCAGTCCTACGAAAGCGCCTAAAACTTTATACATATCGAAATAATAGGCTTTCAGAATCTCACTTACCAGGGTTACTAGCGTTGCAATCACTGCCAATTGAACAATGATCCGTACCCTACCCGGAACAAGATTCCTGATCAGGGAAATGATAAGGTTAGAAAATACAATCACAAAAACTACAGCGATAGACATCACAATTGTGGGTTCCATCTTAATAGTGATCGCTAAAGCAGAACAGATCCCCAATACCTGCACGGTAATAGGGTTGTCTTCATTGAGCGGGTCGCTGAGGATCTTGCGTCTCCTCTTCGACAGCATCGCTTCTGCTGGCTTTGATACCTCTTCCTTAACTTCTGATTTTTCTATGGTTTCTGTGCTCATAAAAAATTATTTATTGGGTGAGCGCAACTTTATTACTCTCTGATTTTATTCTACTGATATAAGGCTGATAACAACCTAAATACTGTTTCAACATGGCATTTACCCCTTTAGCAGTCATGGTAGCTCCAGCCATGCCATCAACTTCATGAATGGTGAGACCGGAATTATTTTCACCTTTTACCATGGTGATAGAAACAAGCTCTCCGGAATCATTAAAAATTTCTTTACCAACATATCTTGATTGAATCTGTTCTGAAACGATTCTTTCTCCAAGACCAGGAGTTTCAGCTTTGTGGTCAAACGCAATCCCTCTCACGGTATTCAGATCACTATCCACAGCCATATAAGCTGATATCCAGTCCCACAGTCCGTTACCCCACATAGGGAACACAAAAGCATCTACCTCGCCATTATCGCCTTTGAATTTGTAAACTGGATAAACCCTGTCTTCTGGTTTCATGCGGTAATTTTTCTGAATACTTATCTCCTCAGCCACAGCAGGCTCTCCCTTGGCATTGGTTTCAACCTGGTTGCCTTCATAGTCAACCACGATAGATTCTACACGCTCATCATAAAGCCCAAGGATCTCATTAGGGTCTTCGATCGAAGAAATATCCATTACTGCACCAAGGATCTTTTTCTTGGTATCCAACTCCACCTGTTTGTCCTGCAAGGGTTTTAATCCAACAGATGCTATCGAAAGCATACCACCAAGTATGACGGTAAGCACGATAGAGAAAATGATGATGTATGTATTAGATCGTTGCACGGCTTAGTCTTCTTTTTTTGTTAGCTTCTACAATATAGTAATCAATTAAAGGAGCAAAGACATTCATGAACAATATCGCCAGCATGATGCCTTCAGGATATGCCGGGTTCACGACCCGAATCAATACCGTCAGAACCCCTATTGTGAATCCGTAGATCCATTTACCCAATTCGGTTTGCGCTGCTGTTACCGGGTCTGACGCCATAAACACAGCACCAAACGCTAACCCACCTGAAACCAGGTGATAATGTGCGGGCATTTCCAGGAACGAGTTACCACCTATTACGTTGAAAAGCAGCCCCATCGCGTAACCGCCGGCAAAAACACTAAAAATGATCTTCCAACTTCCAATACCTGTTGCGATCAGGATAGCGGCTCCAATCAGACACATCAGGGTGGATGTCTCGCCAATGCTTCCTGGTATCGTTCCTATGAACATATTCCAGAACGAGAACATTCCATCGTACCAGTGACCAGCCATATCGGCCATCATATCAGTGCCATTGGCGGCAGCTGATGCACCATAAGCCAAAACCGTAGCACCACTGAAACCATCTACAGGAGCTTTATCGCCAAAATAGGTCCATACATCTCCTGAGATTTGTGAAGGATATGCAAAATACAAGAATGCTCTTGCCGTGAGGGCCACATTCAGGATATTCATTCCTGTACCACCAAAGGCTTCCTTGCCAATAATTACTGCAAATGCTGTAGCAATGGCTACCTGCCACAATGGTATAGAGGCTGGAACCACCAAAGGAATTAGCATCCCGGTAACAAGGTAGCCCTCATTTACGGGGTGTTGTCTAATCACACAAATGGCAAATTCTATTGCGAGACCTACAGTGTATGATACAATAATGATAGGTACTACTTTAAGAGCACCTAATAAGATCATATCTATGAAGGCGGCCTCAACACCCGTAGCTATATAATGTTGGTATCCCACGTTCCACATACCGAAAAGCAGACAAGGGATCATAGCAATGATCACCGTCATCATCATTCGTTTGGTGTCGACGGCGTCTCTTACCTGCACTCCTTTGCTATCCGTGGTAATAGATGGAGCAAAAGCCAGTGTCCTTACACCCTCATATAATGGATAAAACTTCTCATACTTACCCCCTTTTTCAAAACTGGGATGTAAATCATCAAATATCTTTTGGATGAATTTCATTAGCTCTCTTTAAGTAAGTTTAAACCTGACCTCAGTATTTTTTGTAGTGGATGTTTCGAAACGTCGATAAACTCGCACAGTGCTACATCTTCTTCTACCAATTCGTAAATTCCAAGCCCTTCCATTTCATCATAGTCTTCAGCCATGATAGCTTTGAACAGGAAAGTTGGATAGATATCCAGCGGCATTACTTTTTCGAATGCACCACTCATTACGAAGGCTCGCTCCTCTCCATGAGTATTAGTGTCTATAATGTATTCTTTCTTTGGATTCAGAAAACCTAGCAAGCCAAATGCCTTATGAAAGCTAAGCTTATCAGTAGTAGGTAGAATCCATCCGAGCAACTCTTCATAATCTCCTTCCGGAATTACTGTGAGCTGATGGTCGTAAAACCCAAGGTATCCATCTTTTCCAACAGCCTCCCCCGTAAGCACATTACCTGAAATGATTCTATTATGACCATCTCTGGTATTTCCATCAAGTAGGCTACTCGTTAGGGCCCCTGAATAGGTTTTGACATATGCAGGGTTTTTTACCTGTGAGCCAGTCAAGGCTACGATCTTAGAGGCATCATAGATACCTTCAGCAAATAACTTTCCGATTTGAGCTACCCCGTATGGGCTCACTGTCCATGCGATATCACCTTTATTGATAGGGTCAAGGTGATGGATCTGTGTTCCTACATTACCTGCAGGGTGAGGACCCATGAATTTATTCAACTCAACACCCTTGGCCTGAGAAAAGATTTGAGCCACTTCGTCTCCTCCCTTAATATTTAAGTGAATCTTGCCACTTGTAAATTTTTTAAGCACATCAAGCCCTGCCTGGAAGTTAGCTCCCTGATCCTGCAGAATAAACGCATTATTCGGGGCAAGTGGATGGGTATCAAACGCAGAAATGAAAATTGCTTTAGGTTCTGTTTCCGGATTTGCAACGATGCCATAAGGTCTCTGAATAATGTTTGGCCAAACACCACCAACACTCATCTGCTTGTATGCATCCTCTTTTGAAAGCTTGGAGATATCCGAAGTCGAATATTTCTTATGCTTTACATAATCCATGCTTTTATCAGCAAGTATTTTTATCTCCAAAAGCTTACGCTTTTCGCCTCGTATGATCTCGACGACTTCACCACTTACTGGAGAACAATACTTAATTTCCTCAGTAAACTTATCAAAAAGGATTGGTGAACCAGCTTTGACATTATCACCCTCTTTTACAAGTAGTTTCGGCCTGCTTATACCGACAAAATCAGTGGGTTTTAAAGCGTAGGTTTCAGGTTGTTTGGACTCGATGATCTTTTCCTCAGGTTTTCCAACCAGATTGATGTCGAATCCCTTTTTTAGCTTAATAGTTTTGGACATATGTGAGCGTTGCGGTCATCATAAAAACGATGCAAAAATACAAAAAAAAGATTCAAATGAAACCTTTAAAAAAGCAGTCTATTTTCAAAAATTTCAAGATTTATGTGACCTGTTAAAAATGTGATTTGAACAAAAAAATATTTCTCTTTCAGACAGCAACGTTTTATCAATTTTGCTCAACCAGATTTTGCTCCAGCTGGGTAGCTTCAATGTAGTCTGCTACCTGCTTCATTAGCCAATGGGGTGTTGAAGTAGCCCCACAAATTCCAATTTTATCTTCGGGTAACAGCCAGTCCAGATCAATCTCCTCCTTGTTCTCGATAAAATAGCTCCTTGGATTATTTTCAAGGCACACGTTATAAAGTGCTCTGCCATTTGAGCTTTTCTTCCCGGCTACAAACAATACCACATCGTATTTGCTTGAAAACTCCTTCATTTTGGGTTCACGATTAGATACCTGCCGGCAAATACTATCATTGGCATCAAACTGCTCCAAAGTCAGCTCACCCTTAGCTTTGATGATACGCTTCTCAATTTGTTCTTTCATGTGGTAGAAGCCCTGGGTACTTTTAGTGGTCTGACTGTATAAAACGACGGGACGGGAATAATCAATCTTATCCAGGTCTTCATCAGTCATGATAATGATTGCGTTGTTGTCGGTCTGACCAGTAAGCCCGACCACTTCAGCATGTCCTTCCTTGCCGTAGATAACTACCTGACCATTTATCTTCTTAGCCTTGTCGTAAGCATGCTTTACACGGTTTTGCAGCTTCAACACCACCGGACATGATGCGTCGATCAGCTCGATGTTATTTTCCATGGCAATTTGATAGGTCTCGGGAGGCTCCCCATGCGCCCTGATCAACACCTTGCAATCTCTAAGTTGAGACAATTCTTCCCTATCGATCGTCCTCAATCCTTTTTTGTATAGGCGCTCCACTTCCATACTATTATGCACAATATCCCCCAGACAGTAAAGGTGATTTCCTCCCAACATTTCGTCTTCTGCCATCTGGATGGCAAACTCAACACCAAAACAATATCCGGAGTGTGGGTCTATATCAACGGTCATATATGATCTGTTCTGCCAGTTTTACAATTTTATCAACCTGATCCTTAAAAGTCAAATGGGTGGTGTCTACCTCGATAGCATCCTCTGCCTGAACCAACGGGCTATCAGCCCTCGTAGAATCAGCTTCATCACGACTTTTCAGGTTTGAAGAAATATCAGACAATTCCTCGAAAATTCCTTTTTCCTGAAGCTCCATTTGCCTTCTTTTCGCTCTCACCTCGAGTGATGCGGTCATAAAGATTTTCAGCTCAGCTTTTGGAAATACCACCGAACCAATATCCCTACCATCCATAACCACACCTTTTTCAGTCCCAATCTGGCGCTGTTGGCTTACCATAGCCCTGCGCACACTGGATATAGCACTCACCTCACTCACTTTCTGGTTTACTTCCATGGTGCGGATAAATTCCTCTGCAAATGTACCATTTAAAAGGACTTGAGAGTTGCCTGAGGAATCGATTTTAAATTGAATATCAATGTTATCCAGCCCCTGATTTACTTGTTCTGGACTTTTGATATCTATACCTTTTTTCAAAAAATAGTAGGTAGTCGCCCGATACATGGCTCCACTGTCAATGTACATATAGCCAAGCTTTCTGGCAACAACTTTGGCTGTGCTGCTCTTACCACATGCAGAGTGCCCGTCTATAGCAATGATGATTTTCTTCATCAGCAATCTTTGATGGGACATGGCATTGGCTTACCCCTTTTGATCTTTTTGCTGCTATCATAAGTGGCTGATGGCCCTTTACGACATCCACCAAGTACAATCATAAAAGTTAATATCAGCAAAGTAATTACCCTTTTGGAGGTTTTCATATGCTCATCGTCTCCACTTCTGCGTTTATTTTTCTTACCAACCCCTGAAGGACCTTCCCCGGCCCACACTCAACAAAAGTAGTGGCTCCATCCGCAATCATGGCTTGCACACTCTGGGTCCACTTTACCGGTGCAGTGAGTTGCGCTACCAGGTTGCTTTTAATTTCGTCGATATCAGAATGCCCGGAGGCATCTACATTTTGATAGACCGCACAAGAGGGCGATCCAAATTTGGTTTCCTGGATAGCTGTAGCCAGCTCCTCACGTGCGGGCTCCATCAAAGGAGAATGGAAAGCTCCTCCCACCGGAAGGATCAGTGCACGTTTTGCTCCTGCTTCTTTCATTCTCTCACAGGCAATCTCCACACCTTTCAAGGATCCAGAAATCACCAGCTGCCCCGGACAGTTGTAATTCGCCGGAACGACGATATCATCGACCTGACGACATATTTCTTCTACTTTTTCGTCCGGAAGACCTAAGACAGCTGCCATTGTCGATTCCTGAATCTCACATGCTTTTTGCATGGCTGAGGCACGCTTGGAAACAAGTTTTAGCCCATCTTCAAAACTCAGGATCCCATTTGCAACCAAAGCGGAAAACTCACCCAGGGAGTGGCCCGCTACCATATCAGGCTTGAAATTATCGTTGATTAACGCTGATACTACGCTATGAATAAATATGGCCGGCTGAGTTACTTTGGTCTGCTTGAGTTCTTCATCTGTGCCGGAAAACATAATTTTCGAAATGGAAAAACCGAGTATGTCATCGGCTTGCTCAAAATATTTTTTTGCCGCTGCGCTGGAATCATACAGATCCTTGCCCATTCCTGAAAATTGTGCTCCCTGTCCAGGGAAAATGTATGCCTTCATAGTAATAGTAGTTTGTGGGTTGCAAATCTATACCAATCAAAAGGAATCAAGAAAACGAGCCCTAAGTTCTGGTGTAGGGACCATACATTCGTCCTTTTTACCAAACCACCGATATCGGTTTCTGGATATAAGTCGGTATATGGAGTCTCTGATAAAGCGTGGCAAAATAATGAAGCCATATAACAACTTCCAGCCACCACGTAGTTTTCTGGCAATATGCAAAGCTGCTGTGCTTTCTTTATAGACCACACCATCCTCAACAAGTAAAAGGGTATCCATGGTAAGATCAGCTGCCCCAATCAAATCTTTTGAAAAATCTGATTGAAGAGAGGCAAATCTGAATTGCCCTTTTGGATCTCGTTTGATAATAAACAATACGGATGCACTGCAAAAATTGCATAAACCATCAAACAGGATGATTGGATATTCTTTTGTATCTACCTCAGCAATTGCACCCATCCACTAAATACTTCACCTGGCTGGCTTTGTTCCAGTACATCAAATTCTACTTCCGCTGAGTAATAATAGACTCCGGCAGGAACCTCTAAACCGGTGTTGGAATAACCATCCCAATTAATCAGAATGTTATTTTCATTGTTCACTGAGTTGTAGGAGTACAGCTCTTTCCCACTTCTGTCAAAGACCTTAAATACCACTCGCTCCACAAACCGTGTACAATTAGCGTTCTCAAATCCTTCGATAGCTGAAAACTCATCATTATAATATGGTGTGAAGGTATCATTCACCCCATCGTTGTTGGGAGAAAAAGCGTTGGGCAACCTGAAGTTAGGACAATTATCCCTGCATATCTCATCGGTCATCTCACTGGTATTGCCAGACCTGTCTACTGCCTGGATACGATAGCACCCCTTGAATGAAGGAAGGTCTTCATGGATAAATTCAGTATTGAAAGATGTACCCACGATCTGATAATCTTCTTCATTGCCTGTGGAGGTATACCATACATTATAAAACTGGATATCCATGTCACAGGTAGGATCCTTATCTACATTCCACTCAATCCTGTTTTCAAAGATGTTGGCACCACATTCTTGCTGGAAAAAGTCTTCACAACTAAAATCGTCTGAAAATGCCAGTACAGGGGGTCGACATGGGCTGATCGTGTCATTGGGCATGGCACAGGTGATCTGACTTTTGTTGATGAGTGGCTCGGGAAGCAATTCATTACCATAGCTACCATAGGTAGAAACATAGTAGCAATATTCCTGATTCTCATCCAGGGGCTCATTGTTGAAGGCCCCATTGTCCATATAGGCCAATGGTGAGTTGATCACTTCCACCGAGTCGATCAGCATCATGGCATCAGGATCAAAGAGGTCTACCTGGTCACGGTAGATATAATGGTATTTAAAACCAGGGTCCTGAAGTGACCAGGGCACCGTAGCGCTCCATTTCAAATCAATTGCCTGTAGCAAAGGGGTCAGGTCAAGTCGTACCGTGGAAGCCATGGCAGAAGTATCCACCAGGTTACCATTGCTATACAGAATGATCCGGTAATTATAAGATTGATTGAAGGTGTTGGGTGCTGATGGGCTGTTAGTGCCATTATCAACAAACACTGTATCTGATATTGGGGTTGATGTCAACAACTCATATTCATCACTGTCTTCCATACCCTCACCCCTCAGCACCTGGTAGGTGTATGGCGGAGGGTTGGTGCCCTGATCAATCTGATATGGAGGTGTCCATCTTACCAGAATCTCCCCATCAGTCTGGCTGGTCTCTTCTATATCTACATGTGTGATCACTGGCACATCAATCAAAAGACTGTCACATGTTTCTGCGGAGATATAGCTTTCACTCTTTCCTTCACCAGCTGAAGGAAATTCTGCAACGAGCCTGTAACAGTAATTGGATCCTGCACTAAGACCCAGCCCGTTATTATCATCCAGGAAGCTGGTCTGATTGATAGGCACCACGGCAGCCAACTCATAGCCCGTGTTAGGTGGCATTCCCAGCTGGCACTCATCTACCATGATATCATAAGTCCCTACCCTACGCCAGATCTGCATAGAGTCAGCATTGCTACAAGTGTAATTATCCCAGTTGAGCTGCATGCTGCTGGCAGCTTGTGGAGTAGTGGTGAGTCCTGTCGGTGCCGGGCCAACTACTGTGATCTCCCACGTAGCGAACTCTACCAAAGCCGGACCCGTCGGTGGTTGGTCCGTGACTTTCAGTTGAACTTCATAAGGTCGTTCTCTCACATGACCACATACAGTATTCCAGTCAAACTCCATCGAACCAGGTGTGTTTTGGTACGTGGCTGGATTGGGTGAGTAGGTAGCGGGGTTATTGACTTCAAAGGGTCCCCCGAAAGCCTCAATTTTCACAGGATGCCCGTCAGGGTCCGAGGCAGTAATAATCTCGTTGATATTGGTTCCGGCTTCCACGCAAAGGGGTTCGGGTGCATCGATTATCGGACGTTCGTTGTCTGAGGCACAAACAATGATCTGCATGTCACGTTGTACATACCCCATAAGTCTGGGGGTGCCGAAGATATTACGCCACTCTTCTATGATAAAGGCCACATTATACTCTGCCTTCTTCTCACAATCCGGTGGATCACTCTGATTGGTTACGTCCCCCGGTGCATCCCAGATCAGGTCGCCGTATCGGGCGTCCAGAGTCAGCGTCGGTTGGCCTGTCTGTGATTCGTTGCCCTGAGAAAAATTTGTATAAAACCCCTCATCGACCATTTCACGGTAGTCTCCAACTTCAATATCTTTAGCCCTTTTTACTTCAGTAAACTTATATGCCAGACTATCACCGTCCGGGTCGAAAGCTCCTGGATTGTGGACAAATCTTGAACCTATTGCAGCAAAATCCACAGGAGGTACGGTAAGCACCGGACTATTGTTGATTCCAAAGAAAGGGTCGATCACGATTAGTGTTTCAACATAAAACGTGGTCATAACTGAATTTCCATCATTGATGTTGATAATGAAATTATTTCTAAAATCTTCCTGGTAACTAATCAGATAACCAGCTGCATTGGGCCGGGAATAGGTATGATTGATGGTAAACCAAACTTTCCTTGTATTGGCATCCAAAAGCTCTTCCTGGGTATTAAACGGTCCTGTGAGTACATTGTCATCTCCCAGCCTTAGCGTACCGGAACCCCCAAAATCAATGGTTGAGTCTTCATCTTTATAGCCGATGACTGTAATCTCAAAAGACAAGGTGATGTTGCTTGTACGTTTTACAATAATTTCTCCTGCCCGTATGTGCGTAGCATGGGTTTTAGTTCCTAAAGAGATCAGGAAAAAACATAATGGCAGAAGTAAATAGTGCTTCATTCAATAAACCCAGGTGGAAATTTATTAACACTATTACAACGCAATTGAATTGCTCTTAGTTTGAGGTATCTTCTATTTAAATCACCTCAGGATCTGCACCCATCCACTAAATACTTCACCTGGCTGGCTTTGTTCCAGCACATCAAATTCTACTTCCGCTGAGTAATAATAGACTCCGGCAGGAACCTCTAAACCGGTGTTGGAATAACCATCCCAATTAATCAGAATGTTATTTTCATTGTTCACTGAGTTGTAGGAGTACAGCTCTTTCCCACTTCTGTCAAAGACCTTAAATACCACTCGCTCCACAAACCGTGTACAATTAGCGTTCTCAAATCCTTCGATAGCTGAAAACTCATCATTATAATATGGTGTGAAGGTATCATTCACCCCATCGTTGTTGGGAGAAAAAGCGTTGGGCAACCTGAAGTTAGGACAATTATCCCTGCATATCTCATCGGTCATCTCACTGGTATTGCCAGACCTGTCTACTGCCTGGATACGATAGCACCCCTTGAATGAAGGAAGGTCTTCATGGATAAATTCAGTATTGAAAGATGTACCCACGATCTGATAATCTTCTTCATTGCCTGTGGAGGTATACCATACATTATAAAACTGGATATCCATGTCACAGGTAGGATCCTTATCTACATTCCACTCAATCCTGTTTTCAAAGATGTTGGCACCACATTCTTGCTGGAAAAAGTCTTCACAACTAAAATCGTCTGAAAATGCCAGTACAGGGGGTCGACATGGGCTGATCGTGTCATTGGGCATGGCACAGGTGATCTGACTTTTGTTGATGAGTGGCTCGGGAAGCAATTCATTACCATAGCTACCATAGGTAGAAACATAGTAGCAATATTCCTGATTCTCATCCAGGGGCTCATTGTTGAAGGCCCCATTGTCCATATAGGCCAATGGTGAGTTGATCACTTCCACCGAGTCGATCAGCATCATGGCATCAGGATCAAAGAGGTCTACCTGGTCACGGTAGATATAATGGTATTTAAAACCAGGGTCCTGAAGTGACCAGGGCACCGTAGCGCTCCATTTCAAATCAATTGCCTGTAGCAAAGGGGTCAGGTCAAGTCGTACCGTGGAAGCCATGGCAGAAGTATCCACCAGGTTACCATTGCTATACAGAATGATCCGGTAATTATAAGATTGATTGAAGGTGTTGGGTGCTGATGGGCTGTTAGTGCCATTATCAACAAACACTGTATCTGATATTGGGGTTGATGTCAACAACTCATATTCATCACTGTCTTCCATACCCTCACCCCTCAGCACCTGGTAGGTGTATGGCGGAGGGTTGGTGCCCTGATCAATCTGATATGGAGGTGTCCATCTTACCAGAATCTCCCCATCAGTCTGGCTGGTCTCTTCTATATCTACATGGGTGATCACTGGCACATCAATCAAAAGACTGTCACATGTTTCTGCGGAGATATAGCTTTCACTCTTTCCTTCACCAGCTGAAGGAAATTCTGCAACGAGCCTGTAACAGTAATTGGATCCTGCACTAAGACCCAGCCCGTTATTATCATCCAGGTAGCTGGTCTGATTGATAGGCACCACGGCAGCCAACTCATAGCCCGTGTTAGGTGGCATTCCCAGCTGGCACTCATCTACCATGATATCATAAGTCCCTACCCTACGCCAGATCTGCATAGAGTCAGCATTGCTACAAGTGTAATTATCCCAGTTGAGCTGCATGCTGCTGGCAGCTTGTGGAGTAGTGGTGAGTCCTGTTGGTGCCGGGCCAACTACTGTGATCTCCCACGTAGCGAACTCTACCAAAGCCGGACCCGTCGGTGGTTGGTCCGTGACTTTCAGTTGAACTTCATAAGGTCGTTCTCTCACATGACCACATACAGTATTCCAGTCAAACTCCATCGAACCAGGTGTGTTTTGGTACGTGGCTGGATTGGGTGAGTAGGTAGCGGGGTTATTGACTTCAAAGGGTCCCCCGAAAGCCTCAATTTTTACTGGATGTCCGTCAGGGTCCGAGGCAGCAATAATCTCGTTGATATTGGTTCCGGCTTCCACGCAAAGGGGTTCGGGTGCATCGATTATCGGACGTTCGTTGTCTGAGGCACATACAATGATCTGCATGTCACGCTCCACATATCCCATGAGTCTGGGGGTGCCGAAGATATTACGCCACTCTTCTATGATGAAGGCCACATTATACTCTGCCTTCTTCTCACAATCCGGTGGGTCTTCCTGGTTGGTTACGTCCCCCGGTGCATCCCAGATCAGGTCGCCGTACCTTGAATCCAATGAGAGTTGTGGTGGACCCGTTTGAGCCTCATTCCCTTGTGGGAAATTGGTATAAAAGTCTTCGTTAACAAGCTCCCGATATCCCCCTACAACGGTATTTTGAGCACGTTTCACACTGGTAAATCGATAAGCTAGGCTATCGCCGTCCGGATCAAATGCTCCGGGGTTGTGAACAAATCTTGAACCTATTGCAGCAAAATCCACAGGAGGTACGGTAAGCACCGGACTGTTGTTGATTCCAAAGAAAGGGTCAATCACGATCAAGGTTTCCGTGTAAAATGTGGTCTGAACGGAATTCCCGTTGTTGATATTTTGGATATTGTCATTCCTGAAGTCTTCCTGGTAGTTGATCAGGTAACCAGCTGCATTAGGTCTGGAGTATGTATGGTTTACCGTGAAAAAAACTTTCTCAGTATCGTTATCAAGTGCTTCCTTAGTTGTGGTGAAAGGACCATTAATCACATTGTCATCGCCGAGCCTTAGTACACCCCCGCCAAACTCAATTTGGGAGTCACCGGCATCGGTATATCCGATCACTGTAATTTCAAAGGATAAAGTGATGTTGCTGGTCCGCCTAACGATGATCTCACCAGCCCTGATGTGCGTTGCACGGGCAATGAAACCAGACAATACAAGAAGAAAACTAAATAGTGTAAGTAAAAACTGCCTCATTCAACTACAACCCAAAATTCTTTGATAGTTATTCAACGTGTTCAGACGGGAAAAATTAAACATATCCATTAAAAAAATACAATGCAATTTAATTGAAACCTATTTGAATTATTGCTGTGGGCTGGAAACTTAATTGGATATCATTTCATTTTTGGATCAACAACCTGGTTCCATAGACCTGGTTTTGTTTCTCGTCCAATAAAGACATGATGTAGATGCCATCTTCCAGCACATTCAGGTTGTCTATGCTGTTTGATTTGAGATCACCCTCCATCATAAGCTGACCAGATATATTCATAATCCGAAAGTGTTTTACACGATGATCTCTCTGAATGAAAACCACACCATTCGTTGGATTAGGGAAGAGGCTGAAATTGGACAATACTTGAGGCTTCGTACCTGTAAGAACTGAAATCAGGTCATTCAAACTGTTTTGATCATTGGAAAAAGTAGCTTTCAAATGCCAGCTAAAATCACTTCTATTGGTCCCGGAAGGAAGATCAGCATCTGTGAAAGCCTGTTGGCTTGCAGCCACTATTCCAGCTAAGGAAAATTCTTGATCTGCCGGATCCACGAGGTCACAAGCATCTCCCTGGAATGGCCCTTCCTTCCGCCATATTTCGATCGAGTCTGCATTCGGACATGAATAGGGATCCCACGTCAAAACCACACTTCCATCCTGCTGATCTGCTATACTTAATCCAGTCACTTCAGGGCCTAATATATTTACGTTCCATGTATGATAATCATTGAATGATGGGTTGGAATTATTACTCAGCAAAATCTGAATCTGATAAGGCGATTCTCCTGCTTGAGTACATGAAGTCTCCCAGTTGATCTCCAAAGTTTCACCTGCCAATTCAATAGTTGCTCCCAATTCAAATGGTATTCCGGAGCCATACAGATATATGGGACCATACTCTGATTCTGAAATCGAAACAGCCTTACTTAAAGTATTGCCAGCAGTGATACAGGTATCTTTGGGTAAACCTTCGAGGGGTATGGCACTTCCATCGCTGCAAACGATTATCTGATAATCACGGGTCACAAAACCCATCTTTCGCCATGTCCCACCCACTTTTCGCCATTCGTCCACAGCAATCGCTACGGCATATTCAGCTTTTGCCGAACAATAAGAAGGATCTTCCTTATTTGTAATATCACCAGGAGCATCCCAGACAATCTCCCCTGTAAACCGATCAATAGTAAGTGTCGGTTCTCCATCCAAGGCTTCGTTACCCTGGCTAAAATTAGTATAAAAAGTAGGATCGATTAAGCTGCGGTAACCACCTACTACCGTTTGTGTGGCTCGTTTCACATCCACAAACCTGTAGGTGAGCAAGTCACCATCCGGATCATAGGCACTCGGGTTATGTAGATATTTTTGACCAATAATGGCATGCTGATTTGGTACTGCAGTAAAATACGGAGTACTGTTGGGTCCCAGAAACGGATCCATTACCACAAGTGTCTCTATGTAGAAACTTGTTTGAACAGAATTTCCATCATTGATATTTATTATGAAATTATTCCTAAAATCTTCCTGATATGAGACTAAATAACCAGCTGCTGATGGTGCCAGAAACGTATGTGTTACTGTGAAACTCACTTTTCTTGTTGTACCAAAACTTTCTTGAGTAGTAGTAAATGGTCCGTTTTGAACGTTATCATCTCCAAATCTCAAAACACCTCCACCAAATTCAACCTGAGAATCAGAATCAGTATAAGAGATCACGATGATTTCGAAAGTCAGCGGTGCATTGGGAACTTGTCTTGCAATGATTTCTCCTCCCTGAATGTGAGTACCATAAAGATGGTTGAGTAAGGAAATCAGTATTATTAACAGAAATATTTTTTTCGCTTCAGAAAACATTGTCAACTAATTAAATCAACAGAATCCAGAAACAACTTTCCACCAATGTAGAACCTCCTACCCCCAATGGATGACCATGGACCACCTTCCATATATTCTTCCATTTCAATTTGCTCAATATCACTTGAGCTATTTTTATCAAAAACAACACACGTTCCGTTTTCCAGATGGTGCGCAAGGATATACATGGGATCATTCTTTTTACTGATATATTCAGACATATATAAGGTATCATGAATAATGATATCAGCCTTAACAGAATTTTCTAATTCCTCAAAACCGCCAAGCACTCCAAATGGATATGTATTGATATAGGTATCAAAGTTGGTTTTAATTAAATAGTTTTCGTCCGAATACAAGATCACTGTTTTGGTGAAGAAATTCTGATCATAATCTACAATCAGATCAATGGAAATGCGATTGGGATCTACCTCATCATCTTGCTGGCACGAGATAAGGACAATCACAATAATTAGCAAGTAGATGTTTTTCAATTTCATAGGCTAAACGTTTGAGCAATACAAGTACTACTATACAACGGTAAAAAGTTAAAATTTATTCAGCTCTTGAGATTATAAATTTTTTAGTAAGAACTAAAACAATCTCAAAAAACAAGGGGTTTGATTCTTGATCGTTGAAGGACCGTTCGAAAATTTATTTAGAAGCATTCAAAATAAAGGTTACAATTGTTTTGATAGCAATCGGCGATTACCTTTGGCGCGCACCATTATCTAAGTGAAAAAATATGAGTTGGTTTAGCCGAACTTTTTCCAGTTCCGTAGGTCGAAAATTTGCAATGGCCTTATCGGCACTATTTCTTATCATCTTTTTATTACAACATGCAACTATCAATTTTCTGTCCGTAATAAGTGCCGATGCTTTCAATGAAGCCTCGCACTTTATGGGTACCAACCCTGTCATTCAATTTTTAATGCAACCCATATTGATATTCGCGGTAGTCTTTCACTTCGTGATGGGGTTTGTATTAGAGGCTAAAAATCGTGCTTCCCGACCTGTAAAATATTTCAAGAAAGACACTGGCAATGCTACCTGGGTATCTCAAAACATGATCTACTCAGGTCTTGTAATTCTGGCATTCCTCGCACTTCATTTTATTGACTTTTGGATCCCTGAGATGGATTATAAATACGTTCAACAACTACCGGAAGACCCTGATAGATACTATGAGGAGTTGGTTCATAAATTCCAAAGCCCGATCCGAACTGGAGTTTACGTCATCTCATTCATTTTGCTTGGCCTCCACCTTTGGCATGGGTTTCAATCCAGCATACAATCTGTGGGCATCAACAACAGGTTCACACCGGGCTTCAAAAAGGTGACAGAGGCATTCGCAGTCGTCATTCCTTTCATATTTATTCTCATCGCAGTCTTCCATTTCTTTAATCATTAATTTTTGTCATGAACATAGGTGATAATTTTCCCGCTAAATTACCCGAAGGTCCCATAGCCAATAAGTGGACCAGTCATAAAGACCATATCAACCTGGTGAACCCCGCCAATAAGCGGTTGATCGATGTCATTGTAGTTGGAACAGGATTGGCTGGAGGCTCTGCATCTGCTACACTAGCAGAGCTGGGATATAACGTAAAAGCCTTTTGTTTCCAGGATTCACCACGAAGAGCTCACTCTATTGCTGCTCAGGGAGGTATCAATGCCGCAAAAAACTATCAGGGTGACGGTGACTCAACCTACAGATTGTTTTATGACACAGTAAAAGGAGGTGACTATCGTTCGAGGGAAGAAAATGTATACCGTCTGGCTGAAGTATCAGCAAATATCATTGACCAGTGTGTAGCTCAGGGTGTACCTTTTGCAAGGGAATATGGTGGGCTACTAGACAACCGTTCTTTTGGTGGGGTATTGGTATCAAGAACCTTTTATGCCAAAGGTCAGACAGGTCAGCAACTATTGCTGGGAGCCTATTCTGCGATGAACCGACAAATTTCCAGAGGAAAGATCCAGATGTTTAACCGTCATGAAATGGTGGAGCTGGTGATGGTAGATGGAAAAGCTCGTGGGATCATTGCCCGCGACCTGGTCACAGGTAAACTTGAAAGACATTCCGCCCACGCCGTAGTTATCGCTTCAGGAGGATATGGCAACGTTTTCTTCTTATCTACCAACGCGATGGGTAGCAACGTATCAGCCACCTGGAAGATCCATAAAAAAGGAGCCTGGTTTGCCAATCCATGTTATACGCAGATCCACCCGACTTGTATCCCCGTTTCAGGAGACCATCAGTCCAAACTTACACTGATGTCTGAGTCACTGAGAAATGATGGAAGGATTTGGGTACCCAAGAAAAAAGAAGATGTAGAAGCCATCCGTGCTGGTAAACTAAAGCCAACACAAATTGCTGAAGAAGATAGGGATTACTACCTCGAAAGAAGATATCCGGCATTTGGTAACCTTGTTCCCCGGGATGTGGCCTCAAGAGCAGCAAAAGAAAGATGCGATGCCGGATTTGGAGTAAATGCCACCGGTGAAGCTGTTTACTTGGATTTTGCATCCGCCATTGAAAGGTATGGCAAAGAGCAAGCGCACATCAAAGGGTTGGATGAGAACGATAAAAATCTGATAACCTCTCTGGGCAAGGATGTGGTGAAAACCAAATATGGTAACCTATTCCAGATGTACGAAAAGATTGTTGATGACAATCCGTATGAGACACCTATGATGATCTATCCCGCTGTGCACTACACAATGGGTGGTACATGGGTAGATTATAACCTGATGTCTACCATCCCTGGTTGTTTTGTCATCGGTGAGGCCAACTTCTCTGACCATGGAGCCAACAGGCTTGGAGCTTCTGCCTTGATGCAGGGACTGGCTGATGGTTATTTCGTATTACCCTATACCATAGGAGATTACCTTTCCAGCGATATCAGGACCGGTAAGATCCCAACAGACACCAAAGAATTCGATGAGGCTGAGAAGTCAGTTCAGGACCAACTGGAGAAATTAATCAACAACAAAGGCAGCAAATCAGTCGACTACTTCCATAAGAAATTGGGTAAAGTGATGTGGGATAAGGTAGGTATGGCAAGGAATGCCAAAGGGCTTAAAGAAGCGGCTGATGAGATCAAAGCCATCAGAGAGGAATTCTACAAAGACGTGAAAATACCTGGTGGGCTCAACGAATACAACGAGGAGTTGGCAAAAGCCGGACGGGTAGCCGATTTTCTGGAACTTGGTGAGCTATTCGCCAAAGATGCCCTACATAGAGAGGAATCTTGTGGAGGTCATTTCAGAGAAGAACATCAAACACCTGAGGGTGAAGCCAAACGTGATCCTAAATTCCAGTATGTAGCCGCATGGGAATATAAAGGTGAGCCAAGCAAAGCGGTTCTTCATAAAGAAGAATTGAAATATGAAAACATTGAAGTTAAGGAAAGAAGTTATAAATAATTACTATGGATCTTAAGCTTAAAATCTGGAGGCAAAAAAATGCCAGCGATAAAGGAAAGATGATGGATTACAACATCAAGAATGTTTCTCCGGACATGTCATTCCTTGAAATGTTGGATGTCTTAAACAATGAACTCATCGAGAAGGGTGAAGAGCCGGTAGCTTTTGACCATGACTGCAGGGAAGGTATCTGTGGTAGTTGTTCATTGCAAATCAATGGAAGACCTCATGGTCCCGATACAGCCATCACCACCTGTCAGCTACACATGCGTAAGTTCAAAGACGGTGATACGATTTATATTGAGCCTTTCCGATCCAAAGCTTTCCCTGTGATCAAAGACTTGATAGTGGACAGATCTTCTTTTGACCGCATTCAGCACGCCGGGGGTTACATCTCTGTAAATACTTCTGGTAATACACAGGATGCCAACGCCATCCCTGTCAACAAAGAGAATGCTGATAAAGCATTCGATGCCGCTACTTGTATCGGCTGTGGTGCTTGTGTGGCAGCTTGTAAAAATTCTTCGGCGATGCTTTTTGTGTCAGCCAAAGTTTCACAGTTTGCTCTGCTTCCACAGGGTCAGGTAGAACGAAAAATTCGGGCAGAAAACATGGTTGCGCAGATGGATGCAGAAGGTTTTGGTGCCTGCACAAATACCGGTGCCTGCTCTGCTGAATGTCCTAAAGAGATCAGTCTGACTAATATTGCCAGGTTAAACCGGGAGTTTCTGAAGTCGCAGTTTGGATAAATCACAAAAACAATAAATTTCGGCCTTCGGACAATTCTATTAATTGTTATCTTCGCCTAAAAAGCATATTTGAAGCGGCTTCTTGTTTTCATTGCCATACTATTGCTGGCTGGAACCGGATATTTCACCTACCAAAAGTGGGTGAAACATGCTGACCTTTCTCCCTGGTCATTTCTACCTCAAAATGCAGTGCTCGTCTATGAGTCTGATCATATCCTTGAAAGAATGAGTCAGATTCAGGACTTCCCTGTATGGCAAAACATATCCACGTTACCTCCCTTTTCCTCACTCTCAGATAATCTTTACCTGCTGGACACACTAGCAGGTAAAGGCACATTTTCAAAGGTGTTTGGAGAATCTTCTTCACTTATTTCCGTACACATCACTTCGAGTACTACGTCAGACCTGCTTTACATCACAGAGATTGAAAACATCAGTCAGCATACCTATTTGAGCAAAACACTGGCTTATTTCAGAGACAGAGGCTACAAAAAGAAAACCCGGGAGTACATGGATTTCACCATTACGGAAATCTCACACCCGGATTCTGGTGATTCTTTTGCTTACATCTTCTTCAAAAACTATTTCATCGGAAGCTTCACAGCTTTTCTGGTTGAGGACGCCATAAGGACCATCGCCGATGGTGATTACCTGTCCTTCAGTGATCAACACCCAGAGCTCTTCCAGGTAGCAAAACTTGATCAGGATGCTGGAAACATCTATCTAAATACCTCGAGATTCGCTGATATCCTGGGAACAGTGAGTAAAGAAAGTATTTCATTCAACCTGGCTAACTCATCATTTCTAGACCTGAAACTCACCGAAGACGCCATCAACCTGAATGGCTTTACTTTTTCTCCGGACAGCAAAGACTTCCTTTCGGTATTTAACAGGACTGGTGGGGCCGCATTTGACATGGCAGAGATCGTTCCGGGTAATGCTGCATGGATGTATCATCTCACCTTCGATCACAATGAAGTTTTCAAGGAGTCTATCAACGATTATTTGATGGCCAATTCCCCTGAGATTATTGAAATTCGAAACAAGATCCTCGGCGATTATGACTTTGATATTGAGCATACATACACATTGCTGGATTCAGAGATTGGTGTGGTTACAGTAGAAAGTACAAGCAGGTATCTAAATGAAAAACTTTTGATCCTTGAAGTGAATGACATGGGCGAAGCACTCCGCTTTTTCAATACTATGACAGAGCGATATGCCACCTCAGTGGGTGATTCTATCTACATCGAACAATATGGAGAGCAAGAAATCAGAAGACTGCCTACGGATAACTTTCCTCAGTTAATGTTGGGCAATATCGCCGAAGGCTTTGACCAAAGTTACTACATGAATTATCGAAACTATCTCATCTTTAGTAACAGCATCTACCAACTTAAGACCCTGCTGAAAAACATTGAAGATGAGGAAGTCTGGAACAAATCATTGCGCTTCAACAGGTTCCTGGATCGCACAAATAATGAGGCCAATTTTAGCCTTTATGTAAACACTCCCAGGTCCTGGTCTAAAGTCCTTGGTGAAATGAAATCAGATTGGGTGGATTACTCAAACAACAACCAACAGGCACTCCGAAACATGGAATACCTTGCCTTCCAGTTCAGCAACATAGACAGTAAATATTATACTAACGTCACACTCTATCAGCCACCACGATTTTCCTCTGGAGGACATTACGCCATTGAGGTAGAAAAAGCCATCTCATTGACTGACAAGGTCTCTACAAAACCTTTTCTGGTGACCAATCATTACACCAAACAAAAGGAAGTGATCCTCCAGGACATCAAGAACAATGTTTACCTTATCTCCTCGGATTTCGAGGCTTTATGGTCTGTCGATGCCGGAGCACAAACCATCAGTGATTTCTTCCAAATTGACTATTACAGGAATGGAAAACTTCAATACGCTTTCGCCACTGCAGAATCAATTCACGTTATCGACAGGACAGGCGAATACCTACCAGGGTTCCCAGTCAGGCTGGGAGAAGACATCAAAATCTCTACCTTCAACATTGTAGATTATGACAATTCGCGAAACTATCGCTTTGCTGTTTCTGATGATAAGGGTAATCTCTATCTGACTAATAAGGATGGTAAAATCCTTGAAGGTTGGGGACCACTTCCTCTTGAATCACCAATTACAAGTCCACTCAGACATATTCGTGTATCTGGACGTGACTTCATGGTAGCATTGCAGCAAAATGGAAGTATTACTTTTAAAACACGAAGAGCTGAGAATTATCCGGGCTTCCCTATCAAAACTGAGACAGTCACATCAAGTGATTTCTTTGTAAACCGGGGCAACAACTTCACCAGCACTTATTTTTCTACTGTTACGGGTTCAGGAGAATTATTTGAAGTGAACTTTGGCGGCAAAGTAACCAAGCGCGAACAGCTTTATCGACCCAATACTGACACCAAATTCTCCATTGTCAATGACGTAACAGGTGACGGATATCTTATCCTTCGCAATACCGGTCGTAGATATGAGGTACTGGATGAAGATGGGAATGTGCTGTTCGAGAAAGACTACTTTAGCAAGTCTCCCATGCTCATCCAATACTACAAATTGGGTGGAAGTGTAGAATGGGTAGCCTTTATAGATGCCACCGATCAGAATCTTTATATCTACAACCGATCAGGTCAGCTTATCACCGGGGGGCCACTCCGGTCAGGAGTTCCGATTAGCGTGATGCAATTCGAGAACTACTACGAAATATATCTTGCCGAAGACAACCAATTGTCTGTTATTAGGGTAATAAAATAATAAACCCAATTGTCTGAGACCTGACTAATGTGTTAGGTAGCTATTCGTAATTTTATCTGGATGAAATTCGCTAAGATTGGTTGGATATGGTTGATGGCATTGACGTGTTCCTGTATTGGGACTGACATTGTAGAAACACCCCTCAATGGAGACAAACTGGATATCAATCCAAAAACAGAATCCCTACTTGTTGGTCAAACTGTTCAACTAACTACCGAATACACTAACTTTCTTGGAGAAAAAGAGCAGGTATCTGTTGATTTTCACAGCCTCTCACCTGCTATCCTGGAGGTCAATGAATCCGGTCTTGTTTCGGCTCTTGCCAAAGGAACAGGTAAGGTATATGCTTCTTATGGCATGACTAATAGTGATACTGTCATTATCAATGTAGTCGGATCAGAAAATGACATTGCCAAGATCATCATTAGTGGTGATGAGGTCAACATTGGTATCGGCGAAGAGATCACCCTTATGGCCAATGCCTATACAGTCAATGATGTACCAGTAGCCACCTCCTTTCTATGGTCTTCAGAAAATATGGATATTGCCACGGTTGACAGTCAGGGTTTGGTAAAAGGCAATTCACAAGGATTCACCACAATTGTGGCATCGGCTGACGATATTGATGGTCGCTACAATATCTCAGTTGGTTTTGGATCGGCACAGGCTACATTTATGGGATCCAGTGGTTACACGGCCAAGGGTACAGCAGAGTTAAGTCTTGAGGGAAGAGACATTATCCTTACTTTGAGTGAGGATTTCGAAACATCATTTGCCCTGGGCACATTCGTATATCTGGCCAATTCAACAGCGGGAGCACAGGTCAAAGCTCAGGGACTTGAGTTGTCAGAAATTACCATGAATGGAAGCCATACCTTCAATGTGACTGAAATTGCTGAAGCGATGGGCAAAACTGTCTCCTTTGGTGAATATAAATATGTGGTAATACTTTGTGGTCCGGCCTCACTTACCTTTGGGTATGGTGAATTAACCTCTTAAATATGAGAAAAATCATCTTTGGTATCATACTTTGTTTGCCATTTCTAACATTAGGTGGTGGTGGCTGGGCCCAGGACCAGGGTGCTGGTTTTTTCAAGCTAGGTCAGAATATTATCGTAGGCACTCAATACTTTACTCCGGATGGCAGCATTGAACCCATCACAACGATTTCGTTATATACCTCTAGCATATATGCTGAATATGGCATCACCAACCGAATAACCGGGATTGTTTATTTTCCATTTTTTGTACGATCCACACTCAATGAAGAGCGTAACTCTTCCGGGCAGATAATAACCCGTGGTGATTCGTTCAACAGCCTTGGAGATACAGATGTCTCCATCAAATATGGCATTACAAAAGGTAAAAGGATCGCTCTGAGTGCTACGCTTACCCTTGGCCTCCCCCTGGGAAAAACCGACGGCGGTGAGACCAGGATCCTTCAGTCAGGAGATGGTGAATTTAACCAGATGATCAGCCTGGATGCTGGAACAGGTTTTGGCAACGGGATTTATGCCAACGCCAACCTGGGATATAACAACAGAACTAAGAAATTTTCCAATGAGCTTAGGTACGGATTCGAGACTGGTTGGTCTAACCAAAAGCTCACAGGTCTGATACGATTTATTGGTATTAAACCCCTGGGTGACGAAGAAGCCCCCGCTAATGTGAACAACGGGGTTTTTGGAAACAGAATAGAGTACCTATCTTTCACTCCAGAAGCCTTATACCAATTTTCAGAGAAGTTCGGCGCTTCGCTTTCTGTAGGTATGGCTTTCTACGGAAAACGAATCCTCGCCAATCCAAATTATGGTTTCGGGTTGTTTATGAAGCTGTGATCTAACTAGACTGAAATCAGCTTCCACTTGCCCCTTCGGAAAATGATTACACTGATGATTGCATGTACAGAATGCGCAACGGCAATCATCACAAAAACGCCCATCTCATTCCATCCCAATTTCAAAGCTAATAGATAAGCCAATGGGATCTGGAAAACCCAAAACACAAAGAAGTTGATGAAAAATGGGGTTTTAGTATCCCCTGCTCCATTAAATGCCTGGGTAATAACCATGCCATAGGCAAAAAAGAGGTATCCAAAGCAAATAATTTTCAATCCCTGTGTTCCAATTTCAGATACTCTGGGGGCATTGGCAGCTTCAAACAAACCTATCACCATCTCAGCACCGAAATAGAAAACTACTGAAACCAGGCCCAGAAAGATCATTGTCAGTTGAGCGGTCCGCCATACGGATTTCTCTGCCCTTTCAGGTGCATTGGCACCCAGGTTTTGACCCACCAGGGTTGCCGCCGCATTTGACAAGCCCCAGGCTGGTAAAATAGTGAATACAATCACCCTAAAAGCAATTTGATACCCGGCCACTGCCTCCATGCCAAATCCCGCCATGATCCTGACCAGAAAGATCCAACTGGCTGTCTCAATCAGGAATTGCCAGATCCCAGTAGTAGCTATTCGGATGATCTCCCAAACAGTCTTGATGCGAATCACAATGTTTTTAACTGTAATCCTGATTCGTTCAGAACCTCTTACAAGAAAAAAGATCTGAAACATAATTCCAACTGTTCGTCCTGTCACCGTGGCCATCGCGGCCCCTTCAATTCCAAAAGCCGGGATAGGACCCCATCCAAAGATTAGTAAAGGATCCAGGATTATGTTCAGACCATTTGCTATGGTAAGTGACCACATAGCAATGGATGCATCACCTGCCCCTCTAAAGATGGCATTGATCAAAAAGATCATAACAATGGATATGTTGCCTGCAAACATGATTTTGGTAAAGCCTACACCTTCCGCCACCATTTGAGCATCACCACCCATTAGAAAAAGTAGTTCTTCGGAAAAGATAAACCCACCTATACCGATACAAAGACCAATTACAGCAGCCAGAAAGATTGCCTGAAAACCTGCATCAGCTGCGCGTTTCTTTTCTTTGGCACCAACTCTGCGGGCTACAATGGCTGTAGTGGCCATTGACAAACCAATAGCGATTGAGTAAATGATCATCATCAGGGATTCCGTCAACCCTACTGTGGCCACGGCATTTACGCTGATGCGTGAAACAAAATACATGTCCACAACTGCAAATACCGCTTCCAGGATCATTTCAGCAATCATGGGAATGGCTAACAGAAAGATGGCTCGGTCTATACTCCCGGATGTAAACTCTTCGTCGGTACCGCGAAGCGCAGATAGGAATAGAGAAATAAATTTTTTGATACTGCTAAGCATGATATAGATAATAAAAAGTAAAAAAGAAGGAAAAGGGTTCGCCCATCAAGGGAAGGACCAATGCTGATTAGCAATTGGTGAAATAGGGCACTATATCTGCTGAGATTAGCATAATGACGCAAAGAAAGCAAATTCCACCATAAATCCAGCTTTTCAAAAAATATTTTCTCAATAGTACAACCCTAGCACGATTATTGGTGTCACCTTGGTGAGGGGTTTTCAATAATGAAAATTTTGATAAAAGTTTTGTACATCATTATCCTGTTTATTCTCTTCTCCTGTGATGAAGAAGGAAGAAAAATAAACCTGGACGAGACTTTTGTGCTCCAATATGGGGAAACCAAAATGTTGGATGGACAGGATCATTTTTCCATCTCCTTCATAGATCTTTTAGAAGACTCAAGATGCCCTGCGAATGCCATCTGCGTATGGGAAGGTCAGGCCAGGGTAAAAATTGAGATCCACGAAAACTTTGAAGTCATCACCAAAGAGCTAACCAATGGTACTCTAAAAGATAACCAGGCTCAAAAAATCAATATTGGCCACTATACTCTTGAGCTTCTGAAGGTAATCCCTTATCCTGAAAAAGCTGATAACCAGACTGATAAGTCTGATTACTCCGTTCAGTTGGTGATCACCAGCAATTAGTCCCGCACCTCTACCAGGCCTGTTAGTCGGAGAATCTCCCAATTAATTTATAATTTCACCGAATTAACGATTATTTTGGTCTGTTAGATCACCTTATTTGATGGGAGCCAACTACGAGCTTTTAATAAAAAACCTACGCAATAGACGATTCGACGAAGCAAAGTCAGAACCAATCATTTCAGATGCCTTTTCTCATAGAGGTTACCCCAATGCACTTCGGTATGCCTTGGAATCTATGCTAGAAATTGACCACTCTTATTCCTACAAGGTTTTTTCCATCGCAAAAAAGATTCAGGATAGCATCGAAACCGGACTTGCTAAAGCACCTGTGAAAATAAATTTCCGGTATGATGGACCTATCCAGACAGATACTCATATAACCTTATTCGGTGATGTGACCTTGCTCACCCTTATTGAACCGCAGACTGATAAACCCTGGCAGGAAGTTCAGTTTTTGATCAGGGAAATCATCAGCATCATGAAGGGGCTCAAGTTTGTTCAAAAATCTGGTTTCAACAATCAGCATGAAGTAGCAGTTCTCACCGAAAAACCCTCCTGCAGAGTGAATATACAACCCGCAATATGGCTCAACAACCGGAGCTATCAGGAGACAAAGCGTGAGATAGAGAGAGGGATTTGTGAATATCGGTTCGGAGAAAAGACAAGACGAAGCTACCTGCCTTTTAAAAGTATTGCAAGGATCAATGCAAAGGATGAACGTACAAATGGAGGCTTGAAACGAATGATCCGACTGCTTAGGACTCTCCAAAATGATGCGCAGGCCCCGATTCTTCTGGAAGCTCATGAAATCAATGCCATGGTTTATGACATACCTGAGCGACAACTTAAATTCTTACCCAATCAAACCCTTAGTCTCCTCTCAGTTGTCAGTGCTCAGCTCACCCGGCTATGCTCAGACAAGAAGTATTATGAAAGTCTCAGGGCACCCAGTGATCAGGAAATCATCTTTGGCACCAAGCCTAAGCAAAAAGAAATCGCTAAACTCAAAGATCAGCTGGATCATCTGATGAACGATCTGCAAGGCATACTGAGAAGGGAAAGCAAGGACTTCTACAGCGAAATCCTATACTAAGCTAGTCCGGCACGTTTTAGCAATGCATCGGGTTTAGGTTCACGACCCCTGAACTTTTTGTACAGTTCCATGGGATGAACGGTACCTCCTTTGCTCAGGATATTGTCTCTGAATGAATGGGCTGTCTTCTGATCAAAGATCCCTTTCTCCTGAAACAAAGAGAATGCATCTGCATCTAACACCTCTGCCCACTTGTAGCTGTAATAGCCTGCGGCATAACCACCTGCAAAGATGTGACCGAATTGTACACTCATGTTTGTACCAGGCACTGGATTGAAGAGGTCGAGTTGACTGAAAACTTCCTGCTCAACTTTTGCAACATCCTTTATTGCTTCAGCCATATCCAGAGAAAGGTCATGCCACGCCATATCCAGCAATCCAAAGCTAATTTGCCTCACTGTAGCATATGCTTCATGGTAGTTGGCACTCTGTTTGATTTTTTCTACCAGCTCCGAGGGAATAAGCTCGTCGGTTTCATAATGTCTGGCAAATTGATCCAGACACTCTTTCTCAAAACACCAGTTCTCTAAAATTTGTGATGGAAGCTCTACAAAATCCCAATACACATTGGTCCCGGAAAGCGAACCATAGGTAGTATCGGCCAGCATCCCATGAAGTGCATGTCCAAATTCATGAAAAAGTGTCTTGACCTCGTCAAACTTAAGCAGTGATGGAGCATCCTCAGACGAAGGCGTGAAGTTACAAACGATACTCACCTGTGGAAGAATATTCTTACCCTCCATTCGCTTTTGCTCCCGGTAGGATGTCATCCAGGCTCCACTTCTTTTGCCTTTTCTTGGGAAAAAATCCGCCAGGAAAACGGCTTTAATTTCTTTGCCTGCATAAACCTCGTATGCAATTACATCCGGATGATATACCGGGATATCTTTATTTTGCACAAAGGATAAGCCAAAGAGTTTTTCGGCAGTCTGGAAAACTCCAGAGATGACATTTTCCAATTTGAAATAAGGCTTTATCAGCTCATCATCAATGGCATATTTTTTCTTCCGCAGCTTTTCCGAATAATAACCCCAGTCCCATCGCTCCAGCTGATGATCCACGGCTAACTCTTTCATAAAGGCTTTCATCTCATTGACTTCTTCAGAAGCTTTTGGCAGAGCTTTTTCCAGCAGGTCATTGAGGAAGTGACGTACCTGCAGTGGATTGGTCGCCATGCGTTCTTCCAGGACGTAACTGGCGTAAGTCGGATAATCCAAAAGTTTAGCCATCTCACTTCGGAGTTTCACAATTTTCTTCACCAGCTCCTGGTTATCCTTTTTATCTCCTTTGAATGCCTTGCTCATAAAAGCCTTGTAAAGCTTTTCTCTAAGCATGCGTTGATCAGCATATTCCATGAAAGGGATGTAGCTGGGTGCCTGCAACGTAAAAATCCATTTCCCCTCGTGTCCCTTTTCCTTGGCCAGAGCTCTTGCCCTTTTCACCACATCTCTTGGCAATCCACTAAGATCACTTTCATTTTCGATGATTAACTCATACTCATTGGTCTCAAACAACAGGTTTTCCCCATATTCTAATGTCAATTGAGAAAGCTCTACAGAAATCTCCTTAAATCGCTTTTTCTTTTCTGCACTAAGATTTGCACCACTACGAACAAAGCTTTTATATGTCTTATCCAAAAGCATCATTTGTTCTGCATTTAACCCCTGGGTGCCTCTTTTTTCATACACAACTTTGATTCTAGACCACAAAGCTTCGTTTTGCTTGATCTCATTATTGAAAGCCGAGAGCACAGGCGATGCCTCTCGTGTAACAGCCTGTAGCTCATCACTGGTCTCCGCTGAGTTTTGATTGAAAAGGACAGATGATACCCGCGAAAGCATTTCTCCCGATGCCTCCAGCGCTTCAATGGTATTCTGAAAGGTGGGTGCTTCTGTATTCGCGGTAATAGCATCAATCTCCTGTTTAGCCAATTTGATGCCTTCCTCAATTGCTGGCATATAATGTTCTGTTTTTATGTCAGTGAATGGAGGTACCTCAAAAGGGGTGTTGAATGCTTGAAGCAGTGGATTCGTCATGTTGATTTTGGAGATTTACAAATTCGTTAAAAAAGTGCGGCAAAGGTAAATTGATTAAGCCTTACCTTTGCCCGTCCGATTCAAATTCTAATCAGAGATTATCAATTACATGAGAAAACTACTCCTGATCTTCTTTTGTTCCCTTAGTATAATTGCTTTTAGTCAGGACACTGCGAACCTCAATTCGCCTTATCATGCAATTAATACGCATCTTCACTATTTAAAAAGCACATATTACAATGATTCGCTAGCCGCCGCCCCTTTCAGCTCTGGTGGAAGAACCACCGAAGCCGCCATCCAGGTGGCTGTAAAACTGAAACAAATTATTGACGGAGAAGGTGTCTACATTGATCTTGAAGATATTCCCAAGCAACCTGATTACTATGACTCCACCTTAAACAAACACAGATATGTGCTCTCTGAGCAGTATCCAACGATATACCTGGAACGACAAGGTGGGTCCTGGTACTATTCCGAGAAATCAATACGAGAGATACGACGCATTCACGCAGGTATCTTCAGGTATGGAACAGGCTGGCTCCTGAACTTACTCCCTAAGCTGGGTACACAAGAAATTCTGGGTCTACATTTATACCAATACCTCGGCGTGCTAATACTGGCACTAGTGGGTGTCCTGATACATAAATTACTTAGTGTATTATTTAACTGGCTGTTTGTTAAAATCATATTAAGAGCAGGATATTCTGACCTCGCCAATGGCTATCTCCTCCCCGTCGCCAGACCGGTTAGTTTGTTCTTTGTTTCGGCCTTAATTGTCTTATTCGTTCCTGCATTGCAACTGCCCTCTGAGATATCCTGGATGCTCATGACTTTCCTCAGGGTTTTGGTACCCATCTTTGGGACCATTGTCTTTTATCAGTTGGTCAATATCCTGGCGCTTTACCTGAAGCACCTGGCAGAAAAGACCAAATCCACTTTGGACGATCAGCTGGTACCGTTGGTAAGAAAGACGCTCAAAACCTTTGTAGTGGTTATAGGATCACTCTTCGTTCTTGACAACCTGAACATTGATATCATCCCGCTATTGACGGGTCTATCTATCGGTGGTCTTGCATTTGCTTTGGCTGCTCAGGATACCATTAAGAATTTCTTTGGTTCCCTCATGATCTTTGTGGATAAACCGTTTCAGATTGGAGACTGGATCACCGCCGGAGATATTGATGGTACTGTAGAAGAAGTTGGGTTTCGAAGTTCCCGGATCAGGACATTCAGAAATTCTGTCATGTATGTACCTAACAGCAAGCTTGCTGATAGCACAGTGGACAACCATGGACTGCGACAATACCGACGTTTTTACACCCAGATCGCATTGACTTATGACACACCACCGGAATTGATCCATACTTTTGTGGAGGGCCTTAGGAAGATCGTAGAAAATCACCCGGATACGCGTAAGGATTACTACAATGTCTATTTCAATGACATGGCTTCATTCTCCCTTAATATCATGTTTTATGTCTTCTTTGAAGTACCCGACTGGTCGCAAGAATTGAAAGCCCGGCATGAGATTCTTCTGGAAATCATGAGGCTCGCCGAGAAGCTAGGTGTGAATTTCGCCTTCCCTACTCAAACCTTGCACATGGAGAATTTTCCTGGACAGCCGTCTCTTTCACCTTCGTATGTCAGTAAGGATGAAATGCGCCTGAAGCTGGACGAGTATTTTCAGAAGAATAAGTGAGAGACTACAGATTATTGATAAAATATTAAACTCAAAGTATCAATTTCCTTAAAATGTTTATCTCTTGTAACCAGCGAAGCTGAAAATTCAACTGATTGCGATGCTATCCACAAATCATTTATGGGGATAGGTTTCCCCCTTTGCTTGAGACTTTGTTTTATTTCTGCAAACAAGTAAGACGTAGTAATAGAAATATTTAAAACATTAACAGTAGGCTGTTGCAAGAACTTATTCAATAGGTCTTCATTCGATTTTTCACGAGATCCCCCTTTAAATCCTGCTAAAAGTTCAGCAATTACTATTACTGAAATATTAATTTCATTGGCACTGGTAACAACCTCATAAATGTATTGATCACCTCGAAGTAAATCACTGTATGCATTAGTGTCCAATAAGATTTTTTTCATTTACCAGTCGTTCTGGTCAACCTTTCTAAAATCTTTGGTATTCTCTTCGAATTGCTCAAATTCTTCTTGACTCCAAACCCCAAAAAACTGCTTAAAGGATTCCTTATTTTGTTGTTGTGAGTTAGAAATACCAAGAGCTTTATGTAAGAGCATTTTTATGGTTTTATTAAGGCTTAACCCAGATTCTTTGGCTTTAGACTCAATAAGATTAGCTGTCTCTGTGTCAATATTGTGAATAGTAATGGATTTCATAATAAATTAAATTAAGAATATCTCACAGAAGAATACTAATGTAATTCATAATAACATAAAATGGTTCACTATTAATTACTTTTTGGTTCAACTACTGTAAATTGAATTAATTCTTAAGTCTATGGAAGACTGGTCAATCGGCAAATCTGCTGCTGTTACAGATCTGGGGATGTGTATCAATCATTACCGGCTACATACCGTAGGGCTGTTCGCCTGTATCCGACCTTGTGTAAAACTCGGGGACCAATTCTTGACTCCGGATATGATTGTGGTTATCAACGCCGGAAAACACAAACAATGCTCACCAAATTTCGATAAAAATTACTTTGACGGCCCTCCCAATTTGATTCTTGATGTGTACGATCAATCTGAGATCAAGTCCATCAAAGAACGAAAAGCTACCTATGCTTCATCAGGAGTCCTGGAATACCTGGTTGTCCGAGAAGATTTCTCCAGGATAGAATGGAACAGGCTCCAAAATGGAAAATACAAAGCATTGAAACCAGACAAAGATGGTATTACCCGGAGCAAGGCATTACCAGGTCTTTGGATTCCAATCCCATCACTTCAAAAGCGGGACTTTTGGACTGTGATGGCTAGCATCGACCAGGGCATTACCAGACGAGAACATCATGAGCTGATGGATACCATCTGGAACAAATAAAACGAATGCCTACTGTGCCGTGTAAGTGCTGTATTTTTTGAAATTGTCGACCGCAACGAAATAGTCAGGATCTTCGAGCACATTCACATCCACAATCTCATCAGCCCGCTCGATCAGTTTCACGCAGTCCGGACTCAAGTGACGTAAATGGATTGTTTTGCCAGCATCACGATATTTTTCAGTGATCTTATTCACCGCCTCAATCGCAGACTGATCGGCAATCCTGGACTCTTTGAAATCAATGATGACCTCATTTGGGTCGTTGGCCACATCAAACTTGCTATTGAAAAGACTGATTGACCCAAAGAACAATGGTCCGTAGATCTCATAATGTTTGATGCCATGCTCATCTACAAATTTACGGGCACGAATGCGCTTAGCATTTTCCCATGCAAATACCAAAGCTGAAACCAGCACTCCAGAAAAGACTGCGATGGCCAGGTCAAATACAACCGTGAGTACCGTGACGAGAATCATCACGATAACATCAGCCAAAGGTACTTTGTTGAGGACCTTAAAGGTGTTCCAGGCAAACGTCCCGATCACCACCATAAACATTACACCGACCAATGCCGCGATGGGAACCATTTCAATGTACGTTGAAGCAAAAAGCACAAAGCACAACAAAGCAACTGCAGCAACAATCCCTGATAGCCTATTTCGTCCTCCTGACTTAATGTTGATGATACTCTGTCCGATCATGGCACAGCCACCCATTCCACCGAATATTCCATTGACGAAATTGCCCAGCCCCTGAGCAAATGCCTCTCTGTTGCCACTGCCATGGGTATCTGTGAGCTCATCTACAAGGTTTAAGGTCATCAGCGACTCGATCAACCCAATGGCAGCCAGAATGATCGCATATGGTGCAATGAATTTTAAGGTTTCAAAATCTAAGGGAACAACGGGGATGTTAAAAGTGGGAAGTCCGGCTTTAATTCCCGTTCCGCCTCTTGATTGGATGAAGGACTGTACCGTTTCGGTCTCAATGTTTCCAAAGATCACAATGAGTGAAACAACAAGAATACCCGTCAATGCCGCTGGGATTCCTTTATGGATCTTGGGTATCCCAAACATCAGGATCATGGTAAGGGCGGTCAACCCAATCATGATGTACAAAGAAGAACCGGTCAACCATTCTCCTCCGGATTTAAACATATCCAGCTGAGACATGAAGATGACTATGGCCAATCCGTTTACGAATCCCATCATCACAGGGTGAGGAACAAGTCGAATAAATTTTCCCAATCTGAAATATCCGAATGCCATCTGGATGACTCCTGTCAATAACAAGGTGGCAAACAGATATTGTAGTCCGGCTGCTTGTGCTCCACCACCAAGTTCAATTCCCTCCTTCACCAAATGCACCATCACAACCGCCATGGCACCTGTGGCGCCGGAAATCATACCAGGTCTACCTCCAAAAATGGAAGTAATCAAACCCATCATAAATGCGCCATATAGACCCACCACCGGTGAAACTCCGGCAATGAAGGCAAAGGCTACAGCTTCTGGAACAAGAGCCAGAGCCACTGTCAGCCCCGATAAGATATCTTGTTTAACACTCCCCTGTCCTTTTTCAAAAAATGTAAACCTGGATTTCAAAATTGATAATTTTTTGACCTATTCATTTAAAACCAAGCCGCCAAATTAGCAGGAACATATTAGAATTGACAGGAAAACCGCAAAGGATATGAAAACCAGAGCCAATTAGTTGGGACCGGGCATTACTTTTGGAACCCAAAAGTAAATCAGCTTTGCCTACTTCGATGGTAGATCATGATCCTGCTCAGCTCTTTTATTTTGGGCAATAATGCCTTCAAATTCAGCTTTTAACTCCTGGTATTTGTTGATCTCAGTAGCATATAAATTGTTGGTCTCATATGGATCGTCTTTGAGATGATACATTTCCCCATGGTTTTCCGCTTGTGATAAGTAAACTCCATCCGGATCATATCTTCTGCTTAAAGAACCCAGACCGGAACCGATGATGATCTTTGTGCCCCCCTTTCGGTAAATATTATTTCCGATGACCAGTCCATCCCTGATGTTTTCTGTGGCTTGTCCGTAAAGTACTGAAGTAAAATCTTTGCTATCAAACTTCGAATCGATTTGACCATCTCCTACCACACTAGCAAAAGTGGCCATCAAGTCTGTAAACCCAATCAACTGATCTGATGACTTACCGGAAGGAATCTGATCTTTCCAATTGAAGATCAAAGGGATTCTTGAACCACCCTCCCACTGATCTATTTTCATGCCTTTAAGTCCTGCTTTGGAATCATGACCAAACTTGTCGATGTCTTCTTCAAACCAAACAGGGCCATTGTCAGAGGAAAAGACGATCAATGTATTTTCCGCTATGCCTTTTTGATCTAACAAGCTTCTCACCTGTCCAACCAGATCGTCCACCTGCATCACAAAATCACCATACTCTCCCGCTCCGCTTTTGCCCTGATATTCCTTTTTGGGTAGCCAGGGAGTATGAGGCGCAGTCAATGGAAAATACAGGAAGAAAGGTTTATCTGGTGTAACATTCAAATGACCCGAAATGAAAGATTTTGCTTTATCGAAAAAGACATCCAATACATCATCATGCTTAAAACCCGGAGCACAGGCCCCTGCCCGATAAAAAGCGCCCGATATGATTGTTGTCGCGTCCGGACTAGCATGATCATCTACAAACCCGGTAGCTTTCTCGACAATTCTATCATTTTCCAGATAGAAATACGGAGGAATATCCAGCGATGCATGCATCCCGAAGAAATAATCAAATCCACGCTCAACCGGTCCTCCTGAAAGAGACTCCATACTTCCCGGATTTTCCCAGTCCAGGTCATCAAATCCCAGATGCCATTTACCCACGCAAGCTGTTTGATAGCCGTTTCGCTTTAGCATGGTGGCCAGAGTCTCCTGGTCTTTATCAATCAGGCTACGCTGTCTCCATTTAAGCTCAGTCCTGGCAGGATACATTCCGGTAATGAGTCCATACCTGGAAGGTGTGCACCATTCGCCTGCTGAATGCGCATCCGTGAAGTGAATTCCTCCTTCAGCAAGCCCATCAATATTGGGAGTCCTGATCCTGGAGTCAACATTGTAAAAACTCAGATCACCATACCCCAGGTCATCAGCAAGAATAACAATGATATTGGGGGCTTTAGATGCATCCGGGCTTGTTGTGCAGCTTGTGAAAGCCAATAAGCAGACAATAATAGTAGCAAGCGATTTGAAGGAAGTCATTTTAGAGACACTTTAATGGTTAATGGCAACGCAAATTAATGATCTCGGCTGAGAATGATGGTTTCATGAAAACAAACAACATAAAATACACCAAAACTAATTTTTTAGTTAAATATTTGCTATATTTAATTACAGAATATATATATATAACTAATTTTTTAGTTTATGAAAGAGTTGACGCGGGCAGAAGAAGAAATCATGCAGGTACTTTGGGACTTAAAAAATGCCTTTGTAAAAGATATCATTGAGCAACTTCCTGAACCCAAGCCTGCTTACAACACCGTTTCTACGATTGTCAGGATACTCCAGCAAAAGGGCTTTGTAGGCCATGAAGCGTATGGGAAATCACATCAATATCATCCATTGATCTCGAAAGAGGAATACACGAAGACTTTCATGAAAAGCTTTGTGGGTAAGTATTTCAGTGGTTCTTATCAGCAGATGGTTTCTTTTTTTACAAAAGAGGACAACCTGAGTCTGAAAGAACTGGAAGCATTACTTAAAGAACTTAAAAAAGAAAAAAGTTGATTGCTTACTTCATCGAGCTTGCGATTATACACCTTTCTCTCACACTGGTTTATATAATCACGCTAAGAGGAGAACGGCAATACCCGCTCATGCGGTTTTTGTTGCTCTTCACAATACCGGTTGCGGTACTGGTCCCCCTGATCACATTTGAAGGTTTCCTTGGAACAAATACTGGGACGGCATCTACTGAGCTGAATACTATTATTGAGTATAGCCTTTCTCCCATTGTAGTAGGAACCCAATCGGCTATTGACAAGTTTGCAATTTTAACCTGGATTTATCTCCTGATTGCAGGTATGTTATTGATTTACTTCATAGTTGGTCTTTGGTCAATAGCAAAACTTATTCTAAAGAGCACACCAACCACCATTGATGGGATAACTATCCGCTTAACTAAAGAGAAAGGATCATTCACATTTTTGAACTGGATCTTTATTCCCGAAGAAGCCGTTACAGACAAGGAACATCGGGCCATTATACAACACGAACTTGCACATGTCAAACAGTGCCATTCGCTGGACATCCTTTTGGTAAACATTTTCAGGGTTTTCTGCTGGTTTTTACCCAGCGCATGGTGGTTACAAAAAGAGATGCATAAAATCCATGAATATGAAGCCGACAGAATAGCTCTCAAACGTTTCAGTCTGTCAGATTATTCAAACACTTTGATTAAGCACACACTCAAAACGAACGGGTTTGTTTTAGCCAATTCCTTCCATGGCGGCTCAGTTCTCAAACGCGTCAATGCAATGAAAGATCAAATAAAATACATCAGCGGATGGAAGCTGGCCACGCTTTGTACACTTTATGCTGTGCTTATCACCACTTTTGCCTGCAACAATGAGCTGGATAAGGAAATTGTGAAAATTGCAGATGGCACGGCAATAGAAAGGGAAATCCCACCCCAGGCCAAGGAATTGATTGAGGAACTTCACGCTAAAAACCCCGAAAAAACTTACGCATACAAGGAGCTAGCTGTAAAAGAAGGTGAGGAAGTTGGTACCGTATATGACATACTGAGGAAATTGCATATTGAAGGAAACCTTGAAAGTATCTTCTATCTCAAAGACCGCATTGGGGTTGTTGTTGAATTGAAAGATTATGTGGTTGATTCTCAGAAAAAGCAGACTCCTGCTGGGCAGCAAGTTTTTACTATTGTGGAGAATCAACCGGAATTTCCTGGAGGTCTTCACTCTTTTTACCAGTACATTGCTGAAAATCTTAAGTACCCAACCTCTGCCAGAACCATAGGTGTTGAAGGTCGGGTATACGTGCAATTCATAGTAGATGAGAATGGGTCGATCACTGAAGTTAAAGCCGTTAAGGGTATTGGTGCCGGATGTGATCAGGAAGCTGAGCGTGTACTGATGAATGCTCCCAGGTTTAACCCTGGTCGTGAGGGCGGTAAACCTGTAAAGGTAAAGATGGTTTTACCGGTCATATTTAAGCTAGATAGATCAACTGACATATAAGACTAACCTTCCACCTCCAGCAGGTGATCAAAATCAGGTCTTTTCTTGAAACATTAGCCGTTCGGCCTGTGTTAAATATTTATAGATTATAGGGAACCAAAAAACAAAACTATGAGCACAGGTAAATATTTCTTCACATTTATGACTGGTGTAGCTGCCGGAGTTGCAGCTGTATATTATACAGACCCCAAAGGATCTGAAAAAAGGTTTAAAACCATCAAAAAAGATTTCAAAAAACAATCTGACAGATGGGAAAAGATCCTAACTGGCAAACTCAACGAATACAAGAAAACCTACAACGACCTGATCGATAATTATTCCCAAACCGGAAAACAAATGATCGACAAGTCTAAGGATAAGGTCAGCTTAAACTAACATTCAGATCCTCTACTTGAGGATCTTTCCGATTTTTCTACCTTCAGTCAGGAATGACATCATACCATCAAAATCATCCTTTTCAAGAAGTTGTTGAAATTTCTTGAGCTGATTGTTGTATTGTCCAATTGCCTCTAGCACCATCTTCTTATTATCCAGAAATATAGGGGCCCACATATCCGGGCTGCTCTTCGCTAGCCTCACAGTAGATGCAAAGCCGGACCCTGCCATCTCGAGGATTACACTTCCGTCTTTTTCTTTTGCCAACACAGCATTGCTAAGTGCAAAGGACGTTACATGACTCAAGTGTGAAATGTATGCAAGGTGTCTGTCATGATCAGTGGCCCCGAGATAATCTACTTTCATGGAAAGTTTGATACATAATTTCTCAAACTGTTCAATCAATTCGGGATTTGTCAATTCCCTCTCACAAATCAACATCGATTTATTCTCAAAAAGCTTAGGAAAGGCTGCTTCAGGACCAGAATATTCTGTGCCCGCTATTGGATGCGCTGCAATAAACTGAGATCTGTTTTTGTGACCGTGTATTACCTCACAAATAGAACCTTTGGTAGATCCAAAATCAATAACTGCCTGTCCCGGGCTGAGTTTATCCAGGATTCCCGGAAGCAACTTCACTATTGCATCTACTGGAATAGATAGAATTATCCAATCAGCCCATGAAATACCTGCCTCCAGGCTATCAAACTTTTCCTGAATAATCCCCAAAGAAATTGATTTATCCAGATTTTCAGGGTTTCTGCTATACCCTCCTGCCTGGTCCAACATTTTCTGCTGTTGCATGGCCAATGAAAAAGAGCCACCTATCAATCCAGTTCCTATGAAGAGAATTTTCATCTTAATCTTTTACTTTTTTGACTAAAGCTGAGTAAAATCAGGTCGCAAGTTTCAACCTAAATTCTGAATCACCAAATTCAGGGGATGCGTTCAATGGCTTCTTCAAGCATTTTTTCGGACGAACAAAGAGATATCCTGACATATTGCCTGCCACTTTCCCCAAAGATGAATCCCGGGGTAATAAACACCTTACTATCCCGAAGAACCTTTTCCGATAAAGCCTCACCATCCCCTTCCAATGCTTTTGCCCAAACAAACAACCCAGCCTGATCATTGCTAAAAGAACAGTTCAATTTTTCCAGCAATGTAAACACAAGTTCCTTACGCTTTGAGTATACGCTGTTCAAGGTTGTGATCCATGATTTCTCGAGATTAAGCGCTTCGATGGCAGCAAGTTGCAAGGGTTTAAACATCCCCGAATCCATATTGCTTTTCACTTTGAGAATGGGATCCAGGTAACTCTGATCTCCTGATACCCATCCTATCCTCCACCCTGCCATATTGAAGGTTTTAGACAATGAATTCAGCTCAATACATACATCTTTAGCTCCGTCAAAAGAAAGAATACTTGACGGGTGATCGTTTTGGATAAAGCTATAAGGATTGTCGTGGCAAATCAAAAAGCCCTTCTCTCTGGCTAATCGGATAAACCGCTCAAAAATCTGAGCCGAACCGGTGGAGCCGGTGGGCATATGGGGATAATTGAGCCACAAAAGTTTTACGTCTGTGTAATCGAGCTCGTCAAGAAAATCCCAGTCAGGTGACCAATCCTGCTCCTCCAATAGCGGGTAATATATCGGCTCTCCACCAGCCAGCCTGGTAACTGAAGTGTATGTGGGATAACCAAGTGCAGGAATTAATACTTTATCACCTGGATTGAGGTAAGACCAGGAAATGTGCATGATACCTTCTTTCGAACCAATCAATGGCAATATTTCCTCTGTACTCAGATCAATATTGAAATACTTCTTCGAGAAAGATGAAATGGCTCTCTTTAGCTCAGGGATGCCCTGATACGGCTGATACCCATGGACGTCTGGCTGCACAATGGTCTCACTGAGTCTTGTGATTACCCTGTCATGTGGCATGAGATCGGGACTACCAATACCCAGATTGATGACCCGTTCACCAGCCTGGTTGAGCCAAGCTATTTCTTTCAGTTTCTTTGAGAAATAGTATTCCTGTGCAGTATTAAGTCGATCTGAAGCCTGAATGATCATTAAGGACGTCTTTAAAAACGCCTAAATTCAGCATAAAGGACTTAACAACACAGAAAGAACAAGGATTTTTTATTAATCTTTCAATTAGATGTCCACTTTTCTAGTAAACCCATCAATTGTTTCTTGTGATATGGTTTCTGAAGATAATCATTCATCCCCACCGTCAGACATTTCTCGATATTTTCCTTATCAACATTTGCTGAGAGTGCAAGAATCGGCTTTTCATACCCCTGCTTTCGGAGTTCGATTGTGGCATCAAAACCATCCATCACCGGCATTTGAATATCCATAAAGATCATGTCAAATTCTTTATTCTGCACTTTTTCGATGGCATCTTTTCCATGGATAGCACTGGTAACTTTCGCGCCCGCAGACATCAACATTTTCTTGATCAGAAGTAAGTTCACATTGTTGTCATCTACTACGAGTATGTTTTTGTTTTCCTTGAGTCTGAAATCATGTTCCGAATGATCCTTGGCAGACTTCTCCTGCTTGACACCAGCTTCAATAGGAATAGTAAACCAAAATTTTGATCCTTGCTGATCATCACTGACCGGACTATCTACACCGATCTGGCCGTCCATCAATCCAACCAACTGCTTACAGATTGCCAACCCAAGCCCGGACCCACCATACTTTCGGGTGGTAGAACTATCAGATTGTGTGAATGTCTCAAATATCGTGTCGCGTTTATCTCTCGCCACTCCAATACCAGTATCCGTCACTTCTCCATGAAGTAAAACCATACCTTCTCTATGGATACCTTTGAATCGCAAGTGGATGCTACCTTCTTCAGTAAACTTCATGGAATTACTCACGAAGTTTATAATGATCTGGTTGATCCTTGTCGGATCACTAATGACAATTTCAGGGACGCTTTCTTCTACCTCAAAATCGAATGTCAGGTTTTTCTCTTTTGCGAGGTACTTATAAGGATGGAGATTTGAATCCACATTATATCGAAAATCAAACGGCACTTTCTCAATCACCAGCTTGTCAAGATCCATTTTATTAAGATCCAGTACATCATTGAGTAGCTTGGCAAGTGTCTCTCCTGAGGAGTGAATCAACGAAAGATACTCTTTCTGCATCTTTGTAGCTGCAGTATTTTTGAGTAACTCGGAAAACCCAAGGATACCATTCAAAGGTGTTCTGATCTCGTGACTCATATTTGATAAAAAACGACCTTTTGACCTGTTGGCTTCTTCTGCCTGATCTCTGGCCTTTCTCAAGGCCAATTCAGTAGCCTTAAGTTGCGAGATATCTTTGGCAATGATCATCACTTCCTTTTCCTCTTCATTCTCATTCTCTAGTGTAGAAAACGATGAAGACGTTGGAAGTTCGTTTCCTACTTTATCCAGAAGATTCAACTCACGGTTTTTGGACTGTCCCGACTTGGCCAGGTCATCAATGACCATGATAAAAGGTCTATTTTTGCTTCCCTGAGAAAGCAAAGCCTCCAATGGTTTTCCTATCAATTCATCTTCCTGATAACCAAGAAGCTCACAAGTGGCATTGTTTACGGCTTTAATCTTCAAATTGGCATCCATGATAATGAGGATGTCAATAACCCCATCGTAGATTCGTTTCATGTAATCTCTGGAGACGGTAGATTTTCGAAGCTCTTGCCCAAGCATGTTAACCCCCAGGATGATAGCTTCTAACTCATCGGTATCTTGTGGTGAACTCGGTATCTTGTAAGCGAAATTCCCATTCGCCACTTCAAAAATTAATCTACTGATCTCCTCGATTCGATCTCGTATGGTACTTTCCATTGGGTGGACAATATTCATGGCAAAATTAATGTTTTGTGACTAACAAAGTGTGTTCCATAATTTCCATGCTCAGGTTATCCTGCGTATTCACGTAAGCTACCCGTGGATAGGTGTTGGCACCCAGCTTTTTCTTTTCCACTGTGGCAGAGACACCTAAATTTACTTTTGTGCAACCCAGGCTTTTCGCTCTTTTGATACACTGGTAAAGCGCCTGTCTGTAAACTCCGTATTCAAAATTATACTCATAATCCAGACCAAGAAACATCCCGCTGTAGGTGTCTTTTGCATTTTTGTGACAGAAAGCTACTGCCACCGGCAATCTATGATTAGATGTAGCTTCATTGAGTCTCAACACTACAAATTCCCAGGAAGGATCATTGTTCATCTCTTCAAACAACCGGTAGGGATAAGTAAACCCATTCAACGCCAGGTTTTTGTTTTTTACCTGGAGAAAAAGATTAAACGCATGCTGCAGACCTTCATCTGAAAGCTTATCTATGACTTCCACATCAAAGCAAGAGGCATACTTTCTCACCTCCTGTTTAAAGTGCTTTTTATTCCGCTTGCTAAGCAATCCCCTGAATTCCTCTTCATTTTTCCATGAAAGATCCTCAACAATGCAAGTCTCAGGCATATCCATTTTTACGAAGCCATGCTCAAGAAACAATTTGGTCAGCTCGACATTTTCTGTGAAATCGCGAAGGACGATATTCGTGGCGCCGCAGTTTTCCTGCTCTTTAAATAGCCGCTCAGTAAACATGAGCACTGCATTCTTCCAGAGGTCATGTTCCATATTCAAATAGAAATGCTCACCCTCTGTAAAAAGACTTCCCATCATGAGCACCTTTGAAGTGAGGTAGTAAGGGTCCTTTTTCCTCACCAGCTCAATCTGTGCAGAAATAGAAGCCCTGGCAAAAGCATCCTCTTTCCAAACAGTAGATGAAAGGAATGTAACCAGGACCGGTGTCCCAGCCTTATCAGTCACCACAAAGTACTTGAAGTCCCAGTTGTCTTCAGGTTTCACATGACCACTAAATGACCTTTCCAGGAAACTCATACCATGCCAGTCGAACATCCCTCGGTGGCCTAGCTTTCCGTTCCATAGATCTTTGTCTACTTCTTCAATCGAATCAAAAACCTTAAGATCCAGGGAGGAAAAGTCATGGGTATTATGAGCTATCGATGATTCTTTAAGGATCTCATCCAACTCACTCTTTTGCTCATCAAGTGACGGCATTTTAAATGCTTTCCTGATTTTGTCCTGTGTCTGGTTAGTTGCTTTAAGAGAGGCTTCAAAATTTCGCTCCATGCTATCTACCAGCACCTCGATGTCTTCGAGTGTATTGTTTAGAGAAATGGTAAATCGCGAACCATTGTTTTTCATTGGTACCGCAGGAAACAATGCGGGGTTTACATATACACCATCTTCTATCAACCTACTCACAAAATCATTTGTAGTACCCATCACACCTGTTCCTACAAAGAATACAGGACTCTTGGTCTCAGCTACCAGCGGTAGTTGGGTTTTGCTAAGCAACGTATTACAATAACTGATTCTGTTTTGAAGCTCCAGCTGCAAGTCGTTGATCTCATCGCTTAAGTGTATTTTGGCAGAAGCAACCGCTGCTCCGAGGATAGGAGGCTCGAGCTGTACTGAAAATGTGTTTGGCCCGCCAAAGGTTTTTACTTTTCTTCTCCACTCTTCATTAGGAAATACGGATACACCACCACAAGCACCAAAACCTTTTCCTAAAGTAGCTGTTAGGACCATTTTCCTGTAAAGTCCTTCTGGCATTTGACTCATCGCATAGCCAGTTCCATTTTTTCCTGCCCAACTCATCCCATGGGCATCATCCACATAAAGGTGTAGCTGCTCATACTTTTCTGCAAGGGCAATCAAATCTCTAATTGGAGCAAAATCGCCATACATTGAATAAACCCCATCTGACATGTACCATATCTTTTGGTGCTTGTCTTTCAATGACTTCACTTTTTCTTCCAGCATCTCCAAATTGTTGTGGCGGATCATTTCCACAGTCACCCCCTTGGTGAGCATTTTCTGTACGGATTCCTGAATGCTGGCATGCACCTGGTGATCCAAAATCACTGCATCTTCCTCCGAAACGATGATAGGAATAGTAGCTAGATGTGATATGGTGCAGTTTTTAGAAATTACAACGGGAGCCTGATACATCTCCTCAACTAACATTTCTAATTCAGAATACAGTGGGTTAGAAATATAGGTTTTGGACATAGGAAACTGTGTTCCATAGTTTTCGATCGCCTTGATGGCTGATTCCTTAACAAATGGATGGTGTTCTAGCCCCAGATATCCGCAAGTTCCGAAATGGAGTGTTTTTTGTTCATTAATCGTTAGGTATCTTCTGTCAGTTGTATGACCTTGCGCATACAAATGAACTACTCCTTTTTCCTTTGCTGCGGTAATAACTTCGTCCACCGTTTTCACAAAGTTATTATGTTTGATTTTTGCCATTATGTGCTGATTGGTTATTTTAGAAATAGATTTTAAGTGCAAAATATCTATGGCGTTAGATGGAATTTACGATAATTAGATGAAATGAATGAATCCATAGATTTTCAGTATGGAAGTATCGTTATTGAGAATGGGATCATGAAATGTACTTTTTATGACCTTCATGAGCTTACTTTAGAGATCACCCAGCACCTTGTTGCGAAGCGAATCGAGCATTCCAAAGGCGTATCATATCCTTGCCTGTTTGACATCACTAAAATTAAAAATTCTACCAAGGAAGCGAGAGACTACCTGGCCAAAGAAGGTAACGAACTGGTTACAGCAAGTGCAATCTTAGTAGATTCTGCTGTAGTTAAGATGGCTGCCAACTTTTATGTATCCGTCAATAAACCCGTGAAGCCCACCCGCCTATTCACTGATATGGATTCAGCGCTTACCTGGTTGCGACAATTCATGGAAACTTCTGCAGCTTCTAAATAAAATCCGTCCGGGTGAACAAAACTATCAGCTATCTTTGTTCACTTAAGATATGAAAATGAAATTCGGTACTAAAGCGATCCACACCGGACAGGACCCTGATCCATCTACCGGGGCAATAATGACCCCGATCTATCAAACTTCCACTTATGTACAATCTTCGCCAGGGAAGCACAAGGGTTATGAGTATGCAAGGACACAAAACCCAACGCGAACTGCCCTAGAAACCAACCTGGCTGCACTGGAAAACGGTAAATTTGCAAGGTGTTACAGTTCTGGAATGGCGGCAACAGATACGATCATGAAGCTGCTAAAACCCGGTGACGAAGTGGTGTGTACCAATGATCTGTATGGAGGAACTTACCGCCTGTTCACCAGTGTATATGCCCATTATGGCATCAAGTTTCACTTTATCAACATGCTCGACTTGCAGCTGGTGGAAAAAGTTGTAAACGAAAAAACGAAAATGGTGTGGATTGAAACGCCTACCAACCCAATGCTACAGATCATTGATATCAAAGCCGTGGCCGATATCGCGAAAAAACACAAAGCTCAAACTGTAGTTGATAATACTTTTGCAAGCCCGTATCTGCAAAACCCATTAGACCTGCACGCTGATATTGTAGTACACTCGATTACCAAATACATTGCCGGTCACTCGGACACCGTCATGGGAGCCGTAATCACAAATAACCCGGAAACGCATGAGCGATTAGCATATCATCAAAATGCGGTTGGAGCTGTGCCGGGTCCAACGGATTGCTTCCTGGTCTTGCGCGGTATCAAAACGCTGCACCTTCGTATGCAAAGACACTGTGAAAATGGAGCCGCGATTGCCAACTACCTGAAGAGTCATACAAAAGTGGCCAAAGTGCACTGGCCAGGATTTCCGGATCATAAGAATCACGAAGTAGCAGCCAAACAGATGAAAGACTTTGGTGGAATGGTTTCATTCTCACTCAAAGAAGATAAACAAGAAAAAGCTTTTAAGTTTCTGGAAACCGTGAGAGTCTTTAGCCTTGCAGAGTCTTTAGGTGGCGTGGAGTCTCTTGCTGGTCACCCGGCCACTATGACACATGCCAGCATCCCGGCAGAGGAACGAAAGAAGTCCGGAATTACAGATTCGCTTATCCGGCTTTCGGTGGGTGTCGAAGACATTGAAGACCTGTTGGAAGATCTTGAAAATGCGTTGAAATGATGGATTACTACATCACCCTGTTCACCAGGGACCTGGAAAAGCTAAAAGAAGAGCTCCAGAGCTATGCAAATGTTGAAACGATCTGGAAAGTAGCTCCAGGCATCAACAACTCAGCTGGTAACCTGGCACTGCATCTCGTTGGTAACCTAAATCACTTCATTGGAGCTATATTGGGTAAAACAGGCTTTATACGAGATCGGGAAGGCGAGTTTAATGATAAGAACATCCCGCTCGACCAAATCCTCAACGATATTGAGAATACCAAAGCAATGATTGATGATGCGCTGAGTCGTATAACATCAGAAACCCTGGAATCCGACTATCCGGTTGAAGTTTTTGGAAAGCCTATGAACACTACTTACTTCATTGTGCATCTTTATGGACACCTCAACTATCACCTGGGGCAGGTGAACTATCACAGAAGATTGATGTCCTGATAAGCAAAAGGGAATGATACAACCATTCCCCTTTAGCTACTTTCTATCAATCCTCATTTTGACCTTAATTTTTAATATCTGGTGACCTGATACTTATCTAGCAGCAGGCTGATAGACGAGATGATCTGATGATCTGAGTTATTGTCCTTTTTATAATCCTTAAAAAATCCCTGAAAGATGATGTTGCTGGAAGCCCGATCGATGAAATAAACACTTAATGTACCATTGTCATTGATCACTCTCCTCAAAAGATATTGATCATCATCTTTATTGGCACTATTGATCCAGGTATTCAGACTCCGCTGTTGCATCGTGACCAGGCTTGTGCCCTCTGGAAAATACCTGAATGTGATCAGAAGGTCCGGAGCGTCAGCATCATAGGCATATCCCATTGCGGTAAAACGCTTGTAAATGATACTTTGGATTACCGTATTATCATAAACGTTTAGTCCATTCACGTTCATAGATTTCGGGTTGACAAATCCAAAAGATTGATATTCTTTGAAATGTCCTTTATAATTGAACTGAGACTCTATCAGGTTGCGACTTGAACTGCATCCACTGATGAGAATAATGAGTGAGACGATTAACCTTTTCATGAAATTAATATTTTAATAAATTAGCCCTAATATTAAATCTAATTTAAAATTATAATCATTTCATTAAAAAATTAATATTACAATTAAATTTTTATTGAATAATATGAAAATTTACATTTCTTCTAAAAAAGGGATTGAAAGCTTTGATTTTTTGTGATTTCAGGCCTTGTAAAGAACCCCAAAATGGAGGTTTGATAATGAATCCATAAAAACCTGTTGAAAACGGCCAGATCTGACTATAAATCCGTTAGAAATATTCGTGGAAAGAGCAGCAAACCTCAATCAGGGGGGAATTGCCGAAGTGCTTTAGAGATTACATGCCTGATGGTCTTCTGGGTAAAACCCTTTCCTGAATCAGTATATCCAATTACATCTGAACGCCACACCACTGTGCTGGACTCAAAATTTGCGATATCAATAATGAGGGATCCTTCCAGGTACTGATAGGTATCTTCTGCCAAAAAGGGGGTGAAATCGTTTTCGTGTCCGTAAATATGGTAAGGCGTATAGCCACCTACCTCCTTTTCGAAGGCAACCACGTGCAGATTGATGAGAAAATCAGGGGTTTCATCGTTGTAAACATATCCTTTCTCCAGAAGATGCGCTTTGATCTCCTTCATAAATGAATGGACGATAGAAGTATCTCCTGTTATCGATGAAGGTCCTTCGATATTGAATTCGCATCCACTCATCCAGCAGAAAGTTTTAAAATCCTCAAACTCAAAACGTTCATCGTAGTATACCCTGACTTTGAATGTCGAGCAAGCAGATATAAAAACCACAATAAACAATATGAGGGATCGACTCATCATCACTTGTAAATTAAACGGGTGCTTGCAAACACCGGACACCTCATCTAATAAAATATGAAATTCTTAAGCCCAATGTACAATATGGCGGGCAAACATTTATCTATTAAAAGTCATATAATTTTATGAAATCCATCAATATGTGTCATTTATCAGTGATGTACTTTTAAACTAAAAAGATGGAAGGTTTAATTATTGGAATATTGGCAGTTTCCCTGGCTATCTGGGCTTTACTGGATGTGATCCGGGCATCAATGGACATGAATCACAGAATTCTTTGGATGGTACTGGTCGTACTTTTCCCCGTAGTGGGACCACTTATTTACTTTATTAAAGGGAAGAAAAGAGTGACTTAGAGGAAAAAGTAACGCCCGTAAATGGATTCTATATACTTGAAGTACCAGTAAAGTTGATAGTTTACGTCCATCCCGTAATCCTCATTTGGATCATAATTAATCTCATTGGTTATCGGTCCATACGCATTTCTTGCTTTTTGATTCCAGGACGTAACATATCTGATGTTGTGAGATTCATAAAATCGAAGAGAATAAAAACCAATGGGTTTGGCATTGCTTACAAACCATGACTGAAATTCAGGATCCAGGATGACAATTTCATGCTTCTCATCGTCAGTCTCCTGAATGATATTACTACTTACAGACCTGTGTGGCGTAATGTGTGCAGCACAGCCCACAAGTAATAATGTAATAAGCAAAATAACTACCTTCTTCATAACTACCTCCTCCGATATTACATACAATTAAAACTCAATTTTAGTTTCCAAATTGCCCTTGTAGTACTTTAGCGACCAAATTAACTACCAGTGGCGCAGAGACAGATCTCTAATCAACTTTTGATCATCATTGCCTTCTTGTGTATCTACCTGATCTGGGGTACGACTTACATGGCAATCAGGATCGGTCTGGATGGACTTCCGCCATTCATGATGGCTTCGGTGCGCTTCATGATGGCAGGTCTGCTATTGGTTGTCTATTGTCTATTGACGGGTCAGAAATGGCCTAAATTTCACTCCATGGTAAGAAATGCGTTTTTCGCGTTGATTATAATGGTGGGTGGTCAGGGATTGCTGGTCTGGTCTGAGCAGTACATAGCAACCGGCTATGCTTCGGTACTGGTAGCTACCATTCCCCTATGGTTTGTCATCATTGATAAAAGTAACTGGAAGCTGTATTTCAATAATCCTTTTATCATCCTGGGTGTGGCATTAGGCTTCATAGGCATCCTCACGCTATTTGGCGAGAAGCTTTCCGCAGAAAGTGTCGCTACCTCAAGGCTGGAACTTATCGCAACTGGCCTTGTCCTCATCGGAGCCATTAGCTGGGTGTTTGGGACCCTGCTTTATAAGACTTACCCTCCTCGCGATTCCATGTATATGAATCTTGGTTGGCAGTTTGTTTTTGCATCTCTGATTTCTCTGGTCGTGAGCGGTATACTTGGTGAATACAGCCACACTGACTTTTCTAATGTAGGTATAAGAGCATGGTCAGCCATTATTTACCTGGCCCTTGCTGGCTCTATCGTTGGATTGGTGGCGTATACCTGGCTACTCACACAAAAGCCGGCAGCCGTAGTAGGCACTTATGCCTTTGTCAATCCAATCATTGCAGTGCTAATAGGATGGCTTTTCGCCAATGAAACCATTTCCTCTTTTCAGCTGGTAGGTATGCTGATCATCATTGCCAGTGCTGTGATGATCAACCTGAAGCGCCGGCAGGTACTGAAAGCTTAGCACGATTTTTTTTCCAAACAAATCCTGTAAGTCCAAGACAGTGATATAAGCCACTGTTAATACCTTTAGCTGGTTAAAAATTCAACATTTGATCCTATGAAATTCCTTGGCACATTAGTAATCACACTACTCCTTTCAGGAGCAGCTATTTCCCAGGACCTGGAGGTATTTGACCTTTCTGTAGAGCACAAGAAAAACCCAATGGGCCTGGAGACCAGCACCCCTCGTCTCAGCTGGAAACTCAAATCTTCAGCGAAAAATATTCTTCAGACCCATTACCAGATACAGGTTGCAGAGGTAAACAAGTTTCCTGCCACCCACCTGAACTGGGAAAGCAATAAAGTGGCCAGTGACCAGTCTGTGCTTGTTCCATACGGTGGAGATAAGCTGACTCCGGGGAACCGCTATTATTGGAGGGTACGTGTGTGGGATAATCAGGGGAATGTATCTGGCTGGAGCACCCCTGCTTATTGGGAAACGGGTCTGTTCGAAGATGACTGGAAGGCCCAATGGATCGAGCCAGTACAGGAAGAAGTAGCTAATGCACCCGCATTGCTTGTCAGGAAGGAAACCACCATCGAAAAAGAAATAAAAAGTGCCCGTGCTTATGTGACTGCGCATGGACTTTATGAATTATTTATCAATGGCAGACAGGTTGGTGATGAGGTCTTTACCCCCGGATGGACCAAATACCAGGACCGGCTGCAATACCAGGTTTATGACGTTACAAACTTCCTTACCAGAGGAGAAAATGCCATTGGCGCTATGCTTGGAGATGGATGGTATCGTGGTCACCTGGCCTGGGCGGATAACTGGGGAGTATATGGCAAAAAACTTGGTTTACTCTGCCAGATCCAAATTGAATATGCAGATGGTTCCGCTGAAATGATCCTGACAGACAATACCTGGAAAGGCACTCCTGACGGTCCTATTGTTATGAACAGTGTCTATAATGGCGAAACATACGATGCCAGAAAAGAAATTAGTGACTGGAGTAAGGCTTCATTCAATGACACCGAATGGAATGCCGTAAATGTTGCCGATCATGGCTACAAGGAGCTCATCCCTACTGAGACGGTGCCCGTAAGGAAGATTGAAGAAATTAAGCCACTGAAAATCTGGAAGACCCCTAAAGGTACCCTGGTAGCTGATTTCGGTCAAAATATGGTGGGATGGATCCGACTCAAGGTAAGTGGACAAGCCGGAACAACAGTGACAATCCGTCATGCGGAAGTAATGGATAAATACGGGGAATTCTATACGGATAACCTTCGTGCTGCAAAGGCAACGCTTCAATACACCCTTAATGGCCAGGGAGTGGAAACCTACGAGCCCTCTTTCACATTTATGGGATTCAGGTATGTGGCGATAGAAGGATTTCCCGGGGAGCTAAAGCCTGAAAACCTTACTGGGGTAGTTATCCATTCAGACATGGAGCCCATTGGCACATTTGAGTGCTCAAACCCTTTGATTAACCAACTACAAAAAAACATCCTGTGGGGTCAGAAAGGAAACTTTTTGGATGTACCAACGGACTGCCCTCAACGGGACGAAAGACTGGGCTGGACAGGAGATGCACAGGCATTTGTGAGGACAGCAGCCTACAACATGGATGTGGCTGCCTTCTTTACCAAATGGCTTAAAGATGTGGCGGCAGAACAAAGTGATGCCGGGGCGATTCCCTTTGTGGTCCCTAATGTCCTGGGTAGTGTGAGGGCCTCAGCCGGATGGGCCGATGTAGTCACCATTGCTCCATGGACCATGTATAAGGTATATGGCGATAAAGAGCTGCTGGCAACGCAGTATCCTTCCATGAAAAAATACGTGGATTTCGTTCGAAAAGATGCCGGAAGGAATTACATCTGGGAGGATGGAAGTGTCTTTGGTGACTGGCTTTTCTTTAAGCCGGAGCTTTCGAAATGGACGGTCCCCGATGGACACACTGACCAGGATCTAATTGCAACGGCTTTTTATGCATACTCCACTCAGCTATTGATCAAAGCAGCTGAGGTTCTGGGAAATGAAGCAGATGTAGCAAAATACACTGAATTGCTTGAAAATGTGAAAAAGGCATTCCTTGAAAATTATGTGACGCAGACGGGACGGATCATCTCACACAGTCAGACTTCATACGTGTTGGCACTGATGTTTGACCTGCTCCCCGAAGAACAAAAGAACAATGCGGTGAACTATCTGGTCGATAACATCCGAAGCCGTGGTAATCATTTGTCAACCGGGTTTCTTGGTACGCCATACATCTGCCATGTACTCTCAGAAAATGGAAAAACCGATGTAGCTTATGATCTCCTGCTCCAGGAAGAATTTCCTTCCTGGCTTTATCCTGTGAAAATGGGAGCCACTACCATATGGGAGCGCTGGGATGGCCAAAAGCCAGACAGCACCTTCCAGAATGTGAGCATGAACAGCTTTAACCACTATGCTTATGGTGCGATAGGCGATTGGATGTATCGAGTGGTAGCAGGAATGGAAATTGGCGCTCCTGGCTATAAACACGTACTAATACAGCCTCAACCAAGCTCCAGGCTGGACCATGCAGAAGCAACCCATGAAAGCAGATACGGCAAGATTGTTTCCGGCTGGAAGATTGACAATGGCAACCTGAACATTTATTGTACGATACCTGCGAATACAACAGCAACTATCACCCTGCCAAAGACAAAAATCAATAAGATCAAGGAGAATGGTAAACCCATTGCTGACAACTATCCGAAGGCTAAAGAAGAACACGGCAATGTGGTGATCGAAGTGGGATCTGGAAGTTATTCATTTACCTACAACACAAGTATTGCTGTAAAAATTGAGAAGGACGCACCAGAGCAGTTGGTGAAACTGATGAATGCGCTTGCTGCCAAAGAAAAAAACCCACTGATGAAACGTCATTTTGAATCCATAGCACGGTTTACAAAGGACACCACCCATGGTTTTGATATCTCGGATGAAGATATCGAATCGGCTTCAATGGCACTCAATTTCTTCAAAAATGGAGGAACCGAATGGGAAACCTATGAAGATGGGCCACGGCCGTTGATGATGTCTTTTAAATCACCTACTGATGGAAAATACAGCTACTACTGGCTGTTTGTTCCCCAGGACTTTAATCCTAAGAAAACCAGGCAGCTGCCCTTCTACATTGAGCTACATGGGAGTGGTGGCGGCAGAAACAACAACCCCCGCCGAATGCTTTATCACCCGTTGCAACCTGAAATAGCAGGTGTGACCAATATGGGATACCGAAAAGATGGTCTCTTTATCCTCCCCTGGGGAAGGGGTGATAAGTTCTACCGTGATTTAGCGGAGACAGACATCCTGGAGGTTTTGGCTGATTTTGATAAGATGTATAAGACCGATCCAAAGCGACAATACATGTATGGATTTTCCATGGGAGGCAATGGCACATTTCACATCGGCCAAAAAACGATTGATCGCTGGGCAGCAATAGGCATGTATAGTGCGGCTTTTTTACAGGAACCAACAAAGGAAGAAGCTGGTAAATTTAAAGACGTACCTGTTTGGATGGCCTGGGGCGAGCTGGAGCGATGGAAAACCAACAATGTGATCCTCAAAGACTTGTTTGAAGAAGTGGAAGTAGATTTAGTCTGGCATGAAGTAAAAGCTGTGGATCACAGATACCTTGGCGAATACCAGGAGAAGATGCTGGACTGGCTAAACAGCAAGTCGAAATAGATAAATGATTTGAAAAACACCTTATATTAGTATCCAGGGTTAGAATTACTCACATTGGATTACTGGCTTCTTGGCTTAATATTCATAGCAGGTACCGTCACCTTTACCTTAACCACACTAACTGCCGGAGGTGGGGGGCTGATCCTGGTGCCTGTTGTTAATTACCTGGCCGGATCCGGAATTGCAGCCCCTATTCTCAACACCGGCAACCTTATCGGTCGGCCTATCCGGATCATAATCTACTGGAAAGATATCAACTGGAAAGCCACATTCTTTTATGTTCCTGCTTCACTGGCGGGCGCTTTTTTGGGTGCGTATCTTTTCTCTTCACTAAAAATCGATTGGCTTCAAATCATTGTTGGGCTCTTCCTGGTAAGCACCCTCTGGCAATTCAAATGGGGTAAGAAGAAAAAGTCCTTTGGGATGAGGTATGTCCATCTGATCCCACTGGGATTAGTTGTTTCGCTTTTAGGCACTCTAATTGGCGGACTGGGACCAGTGTTAAACCCATTCTACTTAAACCTGGGGATCACCAAAGAAGAACTTATTGCTACAAAAACAGCAAACAGCTTTTTCATGGGCCTGGCTCAGATCGGAAGCTACGCCTACTTCGGATTGATGTCCACACAGATCGTCTATCCTGCTATCGCTTTGGGAGTGGGAATTTCCCTGGGTAGCTACCTGGGGAAATTATTGATCAAAGAAGTGCCTGATCAGTCTTTTAGGAGATGGGTGATCCTGTTTATGGTAGCAAGTGGATTACTTATGTTGTACCAGGGGATCAGCACCCTGTAAACAAAACAGCCAGGCTATCGATTCTGACAACCTGGCTGCATTAAATAATATCTATTGCAAATTACGCGATCTCTACCAGCTCGATCTCAAATACAAGATCCTTACCAGCCAAAGGGTGATTGGCATCGATGGTGATTGTAGCATCAGCTACCTCAGTTACCACCACATGAGTTTGATGCCCCTGGTCATTGGTAGCTACCAATGTCTGTCCTACCTCTGGCTTCATGTCTTCTGGCAGATCAGTTCTTGGCACTGCCTGGATGAGTTGCTCGTTTCTTTCTCCATAAGCTTCTCCTGATGGAATGGTCACTGTTTTCTTCTCGTTTAGTTCCATCCCGTTTACAGCTGAATCAAATCCTTTGATCATCTGGCCTGCGCCTACTGTAAACTCAAGGGGATCTCTCTCTACAGAAGAATCAAACACCTCTCCGGTTGTCAATTTTCCTGTGTAGTGTACTTTTACTTTGTCGTTTGCTTCTACTTTTTTCATGTGTGTATAAATTGTTTTTAGCAGTCACATAGAATGTCCGAAAACCTTAAAAGCTGCGCCAAAACGTGATTTATTTCAGATATTTTGTTTCGGCTGGTATAACTCGCTTTATGGACATTTCATGTTCAATTGCTTGTTTGGAAACTTACCGAATTGGCTTTCCCTATTTATAGAATTGCTTATTTGAAGCCACAAAGGTAACAAGGGCATTCCCCAATTACCAGTAATACCCCTATTACCTCGTCCGGTCGATGGTGAACTGTACCAGTTGATCCAGAGAAGTTTTGTATTCAGAATCAGGAAGTTGAGTCAAAATATCCTTCGCTTTCTGGTGATATTGCTCCATCACCTCAATGGCATATTGAATGCCTCCGGCAGATTTCACAAAGTCGATCACCTCATGTACCAGAGCTGGCTCCTGGGCACTTTTCTTGATCATCTTCTTGATCCGGTTCTTCTCTGACCTGCCAGACTGGTTGAGGGCATAGATCAGGGGCAAGGTCATTTTCTTCTCCTTGATATCAATACCGGTGGGCTTGCCTATCTCATAAGTACCGTAGTCGAACAGGTCGTCTTTGATCTGAAAGGCCATCCCCACATTTTCCCCAAACTGGGTCATCTGGTCCACGATCTCGGTTGAGGCGCCTGATGAAGCAGCCCCAGTCCTGCAACAGGCAGTGATCAGCGAGGCTGTTTTCTGTCGGATAATCTCATAGTATACCTCCTCGGTGATGTCAAGTTTCCGGGCTTTTTCCATCTGTAGCAGCTCCCCCTCGCTCATCTCCTTCACAGCATTGGATACGATCTTGAGCAGGTCAAAGTCGTTGTTTTCCAGGGACAGCAACAAACCGCGTGACAATAGAAAATCCCCCACCAGCACAGCAATCTTGTTCTTCCATAAAGCGTTGATGGAAAAGTAGCTTCTCCGATAATGTGCATCGTCCACCACATCGTCGTGGACAAGGGTGGCCGTATGCAGAAGCTCAATCAATGCCGCACCCCGATAGGTGGATTCGGAGACACCATTAGCTACACCCGCGCTCAGGAAGACAAACAAAGGTCTCATCTGTTTTCCCTTCCGCTTCACGATGTATCCGGTGATCTTGTCGAGCAGCATGACATTGCTACGCATGGACTGGCGGAATTTCTTTTCAAATTCTGCCATTTCGACGGCGACCGGAGCCTGGATTTCCTTTAAGCTAAATGACGGCATAAATTTTCTTCTGCAATATTAACACCTCAATCATTTATTAAGTGTTATTCGCTTCTCTTTGTTTTCCCCTGATTGCTTAATTAGCTTAGCACCCAACATGATCGGTCCGATATGAGTTTCCAGTATTATCTGCTAGACGTTTTTACCAGCAAGCCACTTTCGGGAAATCAGTTGGCTGTCTTTCCTGATGCTTCAGACATCGACCCGGCACTTTATCAGAGCATTGCAAAAGAATTTAATTTATCTGAGACTGTGTTTCTATTTCCTGCAAAATCAGGTGAAAATCCTTCCATGCGAATATTCACTCCCGGTAGAGAATTGCCAACCGCAGGGCATCCGACCCTAGGTACAGCATACATCATCGCCAAAGATTCCGGTCTTAAAAACCTGGTACTCAAGCAGAAAGTGGGAGATATTCCAGTGAGTATCACTTATCATAATGGTCAACCGGATCTGATAACCATGAATCAGCCCCTACCAGTCTATGGGAGAGTTTTTGAAGATAAATCAGCAATAGCTGACATGTTATCTCTTCCTGTGGAAGATATCGACAACTCGCCGATTCAGGAAATCTCCTGTGGCAACAACATCCTTTTTATACCAATAAAGGATGCCACTACACTGAGTAAGATTAAAATTAAAACCGATCTGCTTGAGGCGCTGTCCGACAAGGTAGACACCACCCAGCTCTACTGTTTTAGTGTAAATGGTGTGCTGGGCGGAGACGTTCAGGGACGTATGTTTGGTCCGTTGATTGGCATCTACGAAGACCCGGCTACCGGTTCAGCCAATGGGCCCCTGGCATGCTACCTGGCTAAGCACAAGATTCTTGAAATGCCTGTTTTAAGCCTTCAGGGATACGAGATGGGACGCCCTAGTCAGCTTCATCTGGATCTGGTCACAGATAAAGAGAATAAAATAACCGAAGTGAAGGTTGGAGGAAAATGCCAACTAGTTGGCAAAGGCGAGCTATTTTTGGGCTCTGGCCACCAACATGGTTTACAAAGCACCAACGGGTAGTAAATGAGGAAAGAAAAAGTCCGATACAGTGAAATCATTCCTAAAACGAAGCAATGGCCGATTGTCCAGCTATCAAAGGATCGTAAAAAATTCATTGAAGAGGTCTCTGCAGAATCCTTCGAAGCACTAAAAGGAATTACCAAAGGCAGATCTTTGCGTGAAGAGGTAGAGATGACGATCTACCGTGAAAAGGCCAGGATTAGGGCCAACCCCTGGCGGGTAGACCCCAGAGATGAAAAACCATTCTGGAACAAGATGCAGCAGCGGCTGCTGGACAGTGCCACCAAGGAGCCAGAGGATGCCAAAAAAGAGGAAGAGAAAATCCTGCTGGAGATCATCCTGAGATATGCCGAGGAGATTTCGGGCAATTTCAAGAAAAACTCTTATCGGTTTGCACGCACAGTGGTAACCTTTGGCTTTGCCAGGCTCTTGAATGCCACACGGGTAAAGGGACTGACCTCTCTCTTTAGCCGCCAGCTGGACCTGGACGACAAGATCCATATTGTAGGGGAAACGGAGCACATCCGAAACCTGGCCCGACAGGGTACTGTCGTGATGGTACCCACTCATTTCAGCAACCTGGACTCAATTCTGATTGGCTGGGTGATCCAGTTTCTGGGATTGCCGGCCTTCATCTATGGGGCGGGTCTCAACCTGTTTAACATCAAGATCTTTGCCTACTTCATGAATAGCCTAGGAGCCTACAAGGTAGACAGACGGAAGAAAAACCCGATCTACCTGGAGACACTCAAGACCTATTCCAGTATGGCACTGAGGCGGGGTTGTCACAGCCTTTTCTTTCCCGGAGGCACCAGGTCGAGATCAGGCCATATAGAAAAAAGGCTGAAGCTTGGTTTGCTGAGTACCACCATCGAAGCCCAGCGGATTCTTTATCAGCAAGCTAAAGATGCGAGAAAGGCATCCAAGATCTTTATCGTGCCGGTAGTGATCAATTACAACTTTACACTGGAAGCTCCTGCTTTGATCAATGAGCACCTGAAAAGGACAGGCCAGGAACGATATTACCAGGAGAGCGACGAATTTTCTTCATCGTATAAGATCGCCTCGTTCCTCTTTAAGTTCTTTACCAAAGGGTCTGATATATCTGTGAGCATTGGTAAGGGCATGGACATCCTCGGCAACTACGTGGATGACCAGGGCAATAGCTACGACGCCAATGGCAACCCGATCGACACTGTCGATTACTTTGTCTCGAATGGTCAGATCACCATTGACTCTCAGCGGGAGGAAGAATATGTACGTATCCTTTCCAGGCGCATTGTGGAAGAGTACCACAAATACAACAGGGTCTTTGCCAGTCACCTGGTGGCTTTCACGGCTTTTAAGATGATAGAAAGGAAAAATGCCAAGCTTGACCTGTACAACCTGCTCAGGCTACCTGATGAGGACCTGATGTTGGATTACGAGGAGTTTAAGGAAACCTTCAAAAAGCTGCGGAAGAAAGTGATGAAGCTAAACAAAGAAGGCAAGGTAAGTGTCGCGGGACACATGAAAAAGAAGGCAGATCAGGTGATCAAATTGGGACTCGAAAACGTGGGACTATATCATGCCCAAAGACCACTCGTGATGAAGAATGGGAAGATTGTGATTCAGAACATGAATACATTATATTATTACCACAACAGGATGGATGGTTATGGTCTCGAAAACTACATCTAATCAGCAAGTAGGCGTAATTGGAGCCGGGAGCTTTGGTACTGCCATGGCTAACCTGTTGGCGGAAAAGAAAAACCCGGTCCTCCTCTATGCTCGCACTCCTGAGCGCGCAGAAAAGTTTCAGCGCGAAAGAATGGCCAGCGGCCAAAAGCTGGATGACCTGGTAGAGGTGACCAATGACATCGAGAAAGTCACCAAATCCTGTAATGTAATCTTCCCTATTATCCCATCTGCCAACTTTCGGGATATGATGCGGAAGATGAGCCCTTTCCTACGGCCTTATCACATTTTGATCCATGGTACCAAAGGGCTGGACCTGGAGATGGTACAGAGCGAAAAAATCGATTCCAGGAACCCACTCACACGCGAACATGTGAAAACGATGAGCGAGGTGATCCAGGAGGAAAGCCAGGTGGTGCGGGTAGGCTGTCTGGCAGGGCCAAACCTTGCACGGGAAATCAGTGAAAAGAAACCTGCCGCTACTGTGGTGGCCAGCCACTTCGATGAGGTGATCAAGATGGGTGAACAGCTACTAAAGAATGATCGCTTTCTGATCTATGGTAGCAACGATCTCATCGGTATAGAGCTCTGTGGCGTGCTAAAAAATATCATTGCAGTAGGTGCAGGTACCATTGCCGGGTTAGGTCTTGGTGCGAATGCCAGCGCCCTGTTTATCAGCCGTGGGCTGGTGGAGATGGTCCATATCGGGACAGCACTTGGAGGCAATGCCAGCGCTTTTTTGGGGCTAGCCGGTGTCGGCGACCTGATTGCTACAGCTGGTAGTAACCTTAGTAGAAACTATTCTGTTGGATTCAGGCTGGCCAAAGGAGAAGACATAGATGACATCATCAACAGCATGGAAGAGGTGGCAGAAGGAATCAAGACCATAGAGATCATCCATGCGCTGTCAATTACCTACAAAGTCCGCTGCCCTATCACCGAGACCCTTTTTAAGATCATCAAAAAGGAGATGAACGTGAACGACGCCCACAAATTCCTGATGAAGTTCCCTTTCCGAGCTGAGATTGATTTTCTGTAGGAAAGTCATTTCGCGTTACTTCGTAAACTCATCTTTCGACAACCCATTATCAAACCGGATATCGGTCCAGTTAACAGTAATCCAGGGCTTGTCATCGACTTCCGCATCCCAGGTAGACTTTTTGTAGATCCGCTTGCTTGGTATCAATAGTCCATCCACGGTTTCATATTGGACCTTCATAAGCATGGGCTCTTCTACCACCCCATAATCAACAACCGTAAACAAAAACTGATCTACGAGTTTGGTCTCCTTGTTGATATACAGCTGATATATGTCTGAAGGCTTATTCCCTGTATCAAAAGAGATTTTCACTACATCGTAAATCTGCCCGTCGATGGCTGCTTCACCAACATGCTGATAGTTCAAGCCCGGATCCAGGAGCTTTTGAAACATGGCAAACCAGTAAAAGTTGGTCTTTCGATTGAAACGAACCCTTTCCATGATCTTTTCATCCTGTAGGAATTCACCATCATACCTGATCCAGAAGTTCTCACCGTCGTAACCCTGCTTAAACGTTCCTTCAAGGTGGGGCAGTGTTCTTTCGTGCTTATGGTAGATCCCCAGAGAAAGTTCATCATCAAAAAAGTATTTCTCAGTGGAAACATCCGTTTTACCATCCGGCGTTTGATAGGTGTAGGTGTAAACAACATCTTTTCTTTTCCATAGCTCCTCGTAAGTCCCAACCTCCTGCACCATTTGATAAACCACCTCGTGACCTTTGTTTAGAAAATCTGGTGTTGCGGTGCTCTTCTGTTTTTCGTTGGTGCATGATGTAACCAACAGTACCATCATTGTGACTCCGTATGCGACTCTCATTCTTGTCTATTTTGTCCTTCTGTGAAATTTGATACCTTTTGAACTTTCTAAGAAAGATGGTTTTTGACAGAATCGTTCATTTCACTAAAAAAGTTGTGAAATTTATCATCAAGATGTCGGCAGTTTATCATTTTGAAGGCCATTTACCTTATTCATTGCAAACTCAGGTGCAATTCTGGACGCCAAGTACAATAGCTTCACACCACTGACTCTGATCTCTTGCTTTCCTTTCTCTAAACCTTTGAGCATTTCATTTACCGCCTGTTGGGGTGATATAGCAATTTTTGGTGGCCGCCCCTGGTGCCACGGCGTATCTACTGCTGGAAACATAACCTCGATAACCTTGACACCTGATCCAACTGTTTGCCTCCTGAGTACCTGGGTAAAGGAATGCAGTGCTGATTTCGTGGCATTGTAAAACGGATAATCAGCCCTTGGTGCATAGATCAAACCTGTTGTAACATTGACAATTGAAGGATCATTATTTGACTGAAGTATCGGCCATAAACCTTCAATCAACCTCATTGGAGCCAATAAATTAACCTGCAGTTCAAGTTCAGCCTTTTTACAGCTATCCATTGATCCCAGGAAGCTCTCCCTGTGAACGATGGCTGCGTTATTGATGAGGATGTTCAGATCCGGGTGTTCTTTTTTGATCTGACTTATCAAATGATCGCATTGGCTGACATCAGAGAGATCACACTGAATAGCATGTAATTCAGGAAGCGTGGCTTTTGCTTCCTGTAATTTTTTCAACGACCTCCCACAAATGATTACCTTATTCTTCGTGGCGATCAACCGACGGCTTAGCTCCAGGCCAATACCCGAACTTCCTCCCGTTATTAAAACACTGTTATGCTGTAGTCCCATGATTAAATAATTTTATTTTGGGGCCAAATTATGAGGCGGGGTTCAACTGTACATTGACCTATGTTAAGACTGTAGGTTTTTTCTGATCCTGCTCAGTGATTCTGGTTTGATGCCCAGGTAAGAGGCTATAATGCTTTGTTTTACACGGTTTTCCAGGCCGGGGAACTCTCTTAAAAAATTCAAATACCTTGTTTCAGCATCCAGGAGTAGCAGGTCTCTTTCCCGTTTTTCCTTGGTAGTAAAACCCTTTTCAACAAACTTCAATAGAAATGAAACCCAATAAGGATCTGAATCCAGTAATTCTTTCCATTTTAGAAAGGGAGTTTGTAATACTTCGGCATCTTCCAAAGCCTGGATAAAAAAATGTGAGGGCGTAGCTGCTATCATCGCGGAGTATGAGCTGATGTAGCTGCCTTGCTGAATCAGCGATTTTGTGTATTCATCACCATTTTCAGTGATATATACATACCTAAAGAGTCCCGAAATCACAAAGGCTACTTTCCTGGGAACTTCTCCCTGACGAATGAAATAACTGCCTGATTCCACAGTAACCTTTCTGCTAATCCGGGTCAGTTCCGCAGCTCTTTCAAGGGGCAATATATGGTGCAGATAGTCTGTCAATTATAATATCTTAAACCCTCTTTAGAAATATTGTAATATCATATTATCAAAGTTACTTTTTCCCAGGCGGTAATAATAATTACTATATGGAGTTGAAGATCAGGGGATAAATCCTTAAGGCCCACCTTTCGCGGGCATTCCGGTATTGCTATACCTGCTTCCATTCAATGCCAACAATGCTGAAAATTGATGTGTAGAGAAAGATCAGACCACCTCTTCCAGCTGAGGTGCGGGCTGAAGCTTTCTTTTCTTGATAGGATTAACAGTTTTTCCTGATGTCCCAGGCTTTTTCGCTGATGCTTTATTCCTTCTCCCCCACCATAGCAGAAAGCCGGTGACAGGAAGCGTCGCACAGATCAAACTGATCAGGAAAGCCAGGATCTTCCCAAATATTCCCCCGATAGCACCAATATGAATATCATAATTCATTCGCATGGCCTTATCAGCAAAACCGGCCTCCTGGTATTTCCCATAGACACTTGGAGTAGGAATCTCTTTCATGGTATTCTGGTCAAAAAACCGGTAATCCGAGTTGTAGTAAACCCCTGCCTGGTTAGACACCTCTACATAGATGGTGGAGGAGTCATCGTGTGGGTAATGAACCTCAAAGCTTACTGCCTCGGGATTTTCTGCTATTAGCATGGGAATGATCCTATCGATGGCCGGAACATCTTCTGTCTGCTGAAATCCACCACTCTCATTTTGTGGGATGATAAACCTGGGGTTGTTGTCTCCTCCCAAAGTTTTGTATGTTGCATAATAGAACCAATCGAAGGCCATTATACAACCGCTGAAGGCAATCACAAAAGCAATCGAACAGGCATAGAAACCGGCCACCGCATGGAGGTCAAAATTCTTTCGTTTCCATTTGGTAGAGGGCTTCCAATCCAATGAAAAACGTTGTTTCCGGTTGGATTTCTTTTTGGGCCACCAAAGCATAAGTCCAGAGATGAGTGAAATCAAAAAGACAAGGATTGAATATGTCACTATGGGTGTGCCTATTTCTTCAGGCAACCACAAGTACATATGACCGTCCAGAACAAAATCAAAAAAGCCTGTAAAATGATCTACCTGGGAGATCACCTCCCCTGTGTAAGGATTGAGATACACGGACTGATAAAATTCAGGTTCTCTTTCATAAAAGATCACTTCCACAGCTTCATCTGGCTGACCATACAAAGTACCATGCACTGACTTTCCGGGAAAAACAGCAGTAGCCAATGCCCTGGCCTGGGTGGGAGTAATCATGTCTGCCTCTTTGGGAATCACTTTGTGGTCAGGCATATAGAGTGACTGGATTTCATCTTTGAATGCCCAGCAACAGCCGGTCAACGCCACGATGAGTACTACAAGCCCTGTGACAAGTCCCAGGATCTCATGGATTTTGAGGATGATCTTTTTTGAATGGATTTTCATAATTCGCAACAAGTCGATCCCCTCAGGAACCGACTTGTCATTCTAGCTTATCATTATAGTCTGTAGAAACCTTTGATTGTTTTTCCCTGAATTTTAGCACCTTTTGTACCTGTGGCTGTTTCTATATCCACCTGGTAAACATGTGCATCCGTTGCCGTTTCAATGCTAAAATAGGCTTTGCCATCTTCTACCAGCACCGGCGAAGAGTATCTTTTGGCATGAAGTGGCACATCACTCACGTCGGTTACAGTTTTGTTTACAAGATCCAGGATCACCAGTTTTTGGTTAAATACGCTCCTGCCATAGGCACCCCAGGCACCGCCATCATCATGTGTAAGGATCCTGGCTATGGCCTTGTTACCACCCACATAGTCAAACCAGAATATCTTGCCTCCATCGGTGGCTTCTTCGATATTGAAAAAATAGGACTCGTCGAATTCTGTTTCACCACTGTTGATTCTTAAGATACCTGATGGCTTTGTTGATTTAGGCGAAAAACCTGCCATTTCTGCTCCACAGGAAAAAGAGTAGAGGTCTCCATTGTCAGCTTCGATAATGCCCGTAGTGGATCCATTCACACCAATATTGCTTGTCCTGGCATCATAGATGATCTTTTCCGGCTCCGTACCCACGTTAGGGTAGCTGTAAACAGCCACAAAGGCTGAATCCGGACTTGGTGTGGTGAAAAACCCTTCAGCATCCATTTTATGAAACGGGATGAAAAGTTTGTCTCCCCTTACCTGTAAGGCCGTGGGCCAGGCTACCAACGACTCCTCTGTGTCTTCAAAGATCTTTGTCCCAACAATCTTTGTTACATGTACGGTATTTACATCGATAAAATGAAGTCTTCTGTTGGCAAAACCTACCCGTGGAATCTCCATAGCCAGGAATGTCTCCTCATCATCCGAAGCACCAAACATCTCCAGGGCATTTTCAAAGATAAATTGTCCCTTTACCTCTATAATCCCCTCACTGCTTGCAGCATATCCCGCACACTGATTGTCATCGCTATATCCTGAAGCAAAGAGTGTTTTCCCAACGGGATAGTAGAACCTCCAACCGGTTTGTTCGATCCCCGCACCAACGGCAGATATCTCTCCTGTCATAATATCCTCTTTATTGAGGATAAATTCTGTTTCATCATCACCTGTTGTTTTGAAACTCATCGTGAAACCAGACGACACTTCCCCGGGTCCCGGATCGTCGCCTTCATTACAGGAAACCAGCATACTTAGGGTATAGAGGGCCAGGAGGCCAAGAAAAAATTGTTTCATGTTTATATTCAGATTATTATTCATTTTTTACATTATTGATCATTCAGGAAGTATCGGAGCTTGATGTAAAAAGCTCTTCCCGGCTTTTGTATTAAAAAGTTGTCATAAACCTGGGTATTGGTCAGGTTGGACAAGGTGGCTGATACATTGTACCTTCCATCATTAAAACTGTATTCCCCAATCAGGTCAAATGTGAGTTGTGTTGGGATGGTATTCTTTTCGTTCGGGTTCCCAAGGTTTTCCCATTTCAGGAAAAATTCATGCACGTATCGGCTGTTGACATGGAATGTGACCGTTTTATCCACCAGGCCACGGAAGGGCTTCAGGGTGAACTGTCCATTCATGAAGAAGTATGGTGTATTGGGGATCTTACTTTTATAGTTCACATTCGGCAGACCCTCATCAAATTCCGTACGGTCTGTGATATTTTGGAATGTAACATTGACATTGAGGGCCATCAGGTTTTTGTATTCTGCCCTTGCACTGCCTTCAATACCTTCTGTCCTTACATTGTTCAGGTTTTCATATACACCAAAAGGTCCTTCGGATCGTGGAGGAGCAATAAAATCTTTGGAATGCCTGAAAAAGAGATTCAGTTCCGATTGCAATTTCAGGTCTAGCATATTCTGGTTGTACCGGGCGCCCAGGTTCACATTGTAGCTTTGCTCCGGCTCCAGATTCGGGTTAGGTAGGACATACAATCCGCTACCAAGTACTTCGGTGGGTTCCGGCAATCGAATGGCCCGCTCGAAAGAAGTCTTGAGCCGGAAGAGCTTACTGGCCTGAATGGCCAATGCTGTACCATATCCAAAATTTTGAACGGAGACATTCGACTCGCGGTCATTGTTTTCAAAATCCTGGGTAATGATCTTGCCTGAATACCAGTACCCCTTACCAAACAAAGAGGCTTCAATCTTCTTTCCTGGTGTATGAAAACGATAGGCACCACCCGCGATGTTTTTGTTCACAAAATTGGGTGACTCGAATGACCTGTTGAGTTCATCTACCTTGTCGATCCCGGATCTCTTCAGATAGTTTTGAGAGAAATTGAAATCCAGGTAATGCTGCTCAGACATCTTATAGTTGATATAAGCCTGGCTTCTCATGATTCTGTCTGTCAGTTCAAAAAGAGACCTTCTCTCACCAAGCTCTCCCTTGGTATTGTTGGGATCGATCTCAAGCCTGTTGACCGCCGTTCCGGACCAATCGTATTTATAGACCGTAGTATCTACAATGACATCCCTGGTCTCGCCTAACAGGAAGTATACCCGGGTATCAAGTTTGCTGAATCTCTTGCTATAAGTCGTGGATCCCAGGAAGGTCTGACTTTTGGTGTGAAATTTCCCGAAGATCCTTTTGATATTGAAATCCGGATGCTGATAATTTTTCCGATTGGCTGCCCCCGTGAGGTTGATGCTCCATTCATCGGCAAATGGCTTGTCAAAAACACCCAGCTCCAGGGATGTCATGCCTGAGGTGTACTGGTCATGAAACCTGCGTGTACGGAAGCTGTTGTCAATGATGTTTCCGTTAGAATCTGTTAAAGGGACCCCATCCATCCAGTAGTTGTTAGCTGAATGGTTGAAAAATGAAGCGGATTTAATGAAAAAGCCATTTTGGCCTGTTAACTGCCCGGTAAATGACGCACGGTGTGTATTGAAGCTTCCGACAGAGTAGGCAGCATCCAGGTAAGATCGTTTTCGATAACCTGTCACGATATTGATGGCTCCCCCCAAAGCATCGGCGCCGAATTGAATAGGTACCACGCCTTTATAAATTTCAATCTTCTCGATGAGGTTGACAGGATAATTGTTTAAGGTAAGTGAAGATCCAAAATTTTCCATGGGCACACCATCGATAAAATACCTGATCTGATTTCCTGACAGGCCATTCAGAGACAGGTTGAAATTAGATCCTAGACCTCCGGATTCCCGGATATTTATCCCCGGAGTTCTGCGGATGATCCCGTTGAGATCAGATGAAAGGTTTTTATGAGCTTTGGCTTCAATGACTTTTACTGAATAGCCCTGTTCCTGCAACTGTCTGGATTCGGTTTTACCATGAATGGTCACCTCCCCCAACTCTTCGGCATTTATGACAAGCACTATTTCCTTCTTCAGGGTTTCTCCAGGACCCAATGAAACTTCGCTGATGCTCCTTTTATAGCCCAGCCCGGAGACAACCAGCTGGTAGGTGCCGGGAGCTACTCCATTGATTTCAAATAACCCGCTGGCATCCGTGATGTCTCCTTTATCCGTTCCCTCAAGAAAAACCGTTAATCCAATAACCTCCTCATTATCACCTACAGACACCGTTCCTATGATCCTCGCATCCTGAGCCAGGACAATGTAAGTGGCCATATAAAAGAAGGTAATGAAAAGCGGCTTGAGCATTGGGTATTCCTATTTAGAATAATTCTAAGTAATGCAAAGAAACATGGGAATAACGTTCTGTTCAATAACCAGATGTAGTGAATCGCCTCACTAATAGTAGTGATTAATAAGTTTTTAATGGTCCGGAGTAATGCAAGAAGTGGGACCAAAATGCTTATTTGTCGGTAACAACAAAGTGCACCAACATTAAGCTTAATGCCCTTAATGTCCTAATTGTTCTACCTAACTACTTACCATCCAAAGCCTCCATCCTCTGCAGCAACGTCGGATGGGAATAGTGCAGGAACACATAAGCTGGGTGAGGAGTCAGATTCGTCAGGTGATCGCTGCTCATGGTTTTCAGAGCCGTGATAAGCGGCTTGCCATCATAGGTATCATCGGCATAGCGGTCTGCTTCGTACTCGTATTTCCTGCTCTGTAGATTGCTAAGAATACCAAGGATCCTGGAAACAGGTGTAAACAAAATCCCAAACGCCAGGATGTTGAGGTGGATCGCTGAGATGGTTCCACCCATGGCAATACTCACCTCCTGGTTATCGATCATCAGTGACAGCAAATAAAGCATCAGACCTGTAGTCAGGATGCTCACAATCGTTGAAAACACAATGTGCTTTTTCTTGAAATGACCTACTTCATGGGCAAATACAGCTGTAAGCTCTTCCACGGTATGCTTCACGATAAGCGTATCAAACAGTACGACCTTCTTGCGCTTCCCAAAGCCACTAAAGAAGGCATTTCCTTTGCTGGATCGCTTCGATCCATCTATCACGAAGATGTTGCTAAGCGGGAAATTTACCTTTTCGCTGTACCCTTTGATGGCCTGGTAGAGCTCGCCGTCTTCCATAGGGGTCAGCTTGTTGAACAAAGGCAGGATCCACGAGGTATAAAACACATTCATAAACAGGACAAACGCCGTGATGATCACCCAGAAATACACCCAGAAGCCTTCACCCATGATTTGCACCAGGTAGAGTAAGGCCACGATCAGCAACCCGCCGATCAAAACGGTCAGTATTAATCCTTTGATCTTGTCCATCCAAAAGGTACGGATGGTCATCTTGTTGAATCCAAACTTCTCTTCGATCACAAAGTTTTTGTAATACGAGAACGGTGTGCCTGTCACCTCAGAAAATACGAATATAGCTCCAAAGAAAGCCAGGGAAACCAGGATCTCATTGATGAAGAATCCACGAACCCATTGATCAAGCATGCCAAACCACCCAAAATAAAGGGCTGCGATTGTGATTACAAAGCTCAGAGTAGCGGTGATATTGCCAAACCTGGTAACTGTCTGGTTATAATCCTGGGATTTTTGATATTTCTCCTCATCATAAATACCCTCAAGTGACTTTGGGATGGGTTTTTTACCACTTTTAGCATTCAGAATAGAAAGCACTCGCTCCAACGCAAAGTCTGCCGATACAATGATCAGCATAATAATCAATATCACCTCGTTGTTCATGGGGCGCAAAGTTAACAGGATAAGGGAAATGCTTTCTTAGAAAATAAACGGAATCGGGCAGCTCAACTCCCGCACGTTTTTAGGTGGCTTCCTTGGGTCTGCCAGGCTGAATGCATAAGCGATAGATACTTCATGGGCTCCACCACTCCGAATACCCAGGTCCGATATGGTGTAATCGAAACTATACCCTATGGTAAGGTTTTTCTTACTGAACCCAACCATAAAAATTACCGATTCACTATTGGCTACACCATCCACTGAACGGATCGGAATCCCACGATACCACGTACCCAATAGGATTGGTTCGAGTGTAAAATAAAGCCCCAGATCCAGCTGATCAAACTCACCCTGGATTCGATAGTTTACTGAAGGGGTCATGCTTCGCTCCCTTCCTTCAGGATTCAATGTAGCCCGCTTGTTGATGGCTGTGAAAGGTATCTTGTAACCTCCATGGATGCTGATTCTCCTGGGCAGCGGAGAGTCTCCTCCGGCGATAGACTGATTAGGCTCCAGCACATGATGCATGGCGTATCCAAACCAGGCATTCGGATTGAATACGATTCCTCCCAACGCCAAGTCAAAAAATCTTGCATTTAGGCCGGTATTGAAAGTTTCACCGGTTACGGGTCGTACCTGGCCAGTCTGATCAAACTGATCGCCAAACGTGAGCTGATCAAAGTTGATATCTCGCCAGTAGTAAGAAAACTCTATCCCCGGCCTGAAGGTCCATCGGTAGTTCAGTCTTACCTGGTAGGCATATTGTAGCCCAACACTTGTTGATTGCAATCCGGCAATGCCCTCTCTATCTGTATTGACGATGATCCCGGCACTGCTGAAATAATCTTCCCAGTTATATTCCATCGTAAAGGAATAGGTCTCAAAGTTCGCAGCGATCGAAGGCCACTGGTTGCGGTAATTAATACCGGCTCTTCCTTTTTGGTTGATCCCTACCAATCCCGGGTTGAGGTACATGGGTGCTGCATAATACTGTGAAAACTGTGGGTCCTGTGCCTGTAAATTATTTATATTCACAAGCGAAAACACCACCACCCAAAAGGAGACACAGCCTGAAGCTAATTGGTATAACCTGTTTGATCTATTCAACTGGAGTAAAATTGTCCAATAAATTGCTAAACTACGTAATGTAACGAAAAATAGGGCGTTAGTATTTTACCTTAATTTTGTTTCATGTGTTGAACAAGTATATTGGTGAAGATGTTTTAAGGATTATATGTCAAAATTTTATTCAGGTGTAATTTTCATTTTGGGACTTTTCGCCTCCCAATCCCTCTTTTCTCAAGACATCGTAGAGACTCAATGGTATTTTGGTAACTCTGACCAGCATTTCATTTTTGATAAAAATGGTCGGGATCCGGAGTCATTCGATTTTCAAAACCCAGTATTCGGTACTGGAGGATCGGGTGTCGTCAGTAATCATACTACTGGTAATCTCATGTTTTACAGCGACGGTCAAAGAATTTATGACGCTTCTCATCAGTTACTTCCGACTATTGGCGGGGGCACCACCCTCAATGGAAACCCATCCATCAACCAGCCAGTGGTTACCTGTCCGTTCCCAGACGGCACAGACAATTATTACTTTTTTACCAACCCGGGCACCACAGGACCTAATGAAATACAATATAACGTGGTGGATGCTTCCATCCTGGGGAACAGCACGGTAGCCCAATATCCGTTGGGAGATCTCACCCTGGCAAACCAGGCGACTGGGCTCACAGATCCTTCAGAGGCTATGATCATTATCGAGAGTCCTAACGGGGATATCTATTGGTTGATTACCCAAAACAGGACCACCTTCGACTTCCTGGTAACAGAAATCAATCCAGGAGGCATCGGTGCCACTCAAACATTCAACTTTGTGAATGTGACCGTACCAGGCTTTGAAGCATCGGCTTTTGCCTTCAATCCTAATTCATCTACACTGGCAGTTGCCAGCCGGACAGCTAACAGAAACATCCAGCTATTGGACTTTGATCCAAACACGGGAACCCTCTCGTTCAACAGGAGAGTATTAAACACCGGATTTCCTGACAGCGGACCTGATGTGGTCTATGACCTGGAATGGTCCGCAGACGGCACCAAGCTTTACCTCTCCAGAAATGGTGATGGCACCAATCCCGGGGAGCTTTATCAGTACGACACCCAGGATACCCTGGCGGCAGTAAACAATATTCTTCCTTATTCCTTCGATAGAAGCTGGGGACTGAAGCGAGGAATCGACGACAAGATCTACCACCTGTATCAATTGAACAGCGGTGGGCCTTTCCGGCTTGGACGTATCGACTTTGCAGATAGTATAGCAGCCCTGACAGTATATGACAGTCTGGTTTTTGACGAAGATTATAACGGGCGGCAGTTCCCGGCATTTGCACCTGAGTTTATGCCCGCTTTTGATACTGTAGACTTTTTCTACTACGATAGCTGTTTTATGAACGCCACGAAATTTGTTCCTTTGGTTGACCCTATTCCAACCAGCTATTTCTGGGATTTTGGGGATGGAAATACTTCAACAGCTGCTTCACCTGTGTATGCTTATCAGGCAGCAGGGGGAAGCTTTGTAAGACTAATAGTAGAGCTCAATGGCAGGACCGGACAAATCAGCAAGCCCATCGACATTCCGGACAGTACTTTCACAGTAGACCTTGGGAATGACACCACCATATGTGTAGACGAAACCCTGGACCTGGATGCTGGAGCCGGAGGCATCAGGTATGTCTGGAGTACCGGAGAGACCTCACAAATCATCACAATCGATACAGCAGGTACGTATTGGGTGGAAGTGACCGGACCCAATGGGTGTCCGGTGGTAGATGACATAGTAGTAACGGAATACGGGGTAGCCAACCAGGTAGCTAATCAGTGGTATTTTGGAGAGATGGCAGGGATAGACTTCAATACGACACCCCCGACGCCACTCACGGATGCCAATATGATGCTCTCGCCCGAGGGGTGTGCGACGATATCGGATATTGGTGGTCAGCTACTCTTCTACACGGATGGGGTCACGGTCTGGAACAAGGAACACAATGTAATGCTGAATGGGACGACCATAGGAGGAGAAAATACGGCCGCGCAGTCCGCGATTATTGTCCCCTTTGCAGACGATGCCACACTCTTTTGGATCTTCACCACAGAGGAAGTATATGGCGACTTTGAGTATCAGTTGAAATATTCTATCGTGGATATGAAAGGCGATACTGCACGAGGAGAAGTCATCTCAAAAAACAACGTCCTATCCACAGAAAGCACCGAACGACTAACTGCCTCAGGATTTACAGCCAACAGTCTGGTGATCTCACACGAATTTGGAAACAATGTTTTTCGGGCCTATCAGATCATTGCTGAGGGGATCTCCGCTCCGATCTGGTCAGTGGCTGGAGAAAATGATCCCTATCAGGATCAGCTCACTGGTCGGGGATACATGAAACTATCACCAGCTGCCGGGATTATCGCCACGGCCTCCGGAAGCAGCACAGATAATGGGGTAGAGATCTGTGATTATGATTTTGCGACGGGAGTGATAACGAACGGACGTACCATTGACATCGGTGAGCCGGTGGGTAGTCAGGCTTATGGCATCGAGATCTCTGCCGGTGGAAACAGGCTGTATGTCTCCACCATTGGGGGTGGTTCCAAATTGATGCAGTTCGACCTGGACAGCCTGGGCACACCGACAGAGGTTGCTGACATTGAAGTATCTAAGTTTGACTATGGAGGTCAGGGAGGTGTATTGGGCGCATTACAGACGGGTCCTGATGGTGTGATCTATGGAGCCATTGACAACAATCCTGATCTACTAACCATTCAAACACCCGATGGAAATGACAATGGTGCTTCAGTAGTGGCAGCTGGATTTAATTTGGCCGGAAGGATTAGCCGGTTAGGACTTCCTAATTTTGTACAGTTTCAGGGTATGACACCTCCGCCACCAGGAATGAGTATCACCACGGCTTGTGTAGGACAGCCAACCACGTTTACTGCTACGGGTCGAGACCCTTCCATCGAGACCTATGCATGGGACTTTGGTGATGGCACAGGAACTGATTTTTCCTCAGATCCTGATACTACGCACGTTTATGCCAATGACACCACCTACATCGTTACGCTTACGTTGAGAAACCGATGTGATGTAGACTCCATCTTCACAGATACCATCACCGTGTATACTATTCCGGAACTTCCAATGGTTCCTTCTGACACTGCTTTATGTGGCAATAGCCTCACATTAAATGCCTGGGACGTGGACCGCCCGGACCTTAGATATTACTGGTCTACTGGAGACACCACCAGGTCTGTAACTTTTACGGCTCCTGCCATTGTGGATGTAGCGATCTCCAATACGGATGGCTGTGCCTCGGATACCTTGACGGTCTTTATTGGAGATGGACGCCCGAACCTGGAGCTCGGGCCTGACCGATCCTTCTGTCAGCGAGATACAGTGCCAGACCTAAATATCGGAAATGTCGGGGCCGATTTCACCTGGTACATCGATGGTGTGGAAGTGGGTACCAATGAGACCCAGCCGGTAAACACTCAGATTCCCGGCACCTATATATATAGTGTGGACATCATTGATCCTTTCTCAGGATGCCTGGGACAGGACAGTGTCACCTTTACGGTTCTCCCCGAAGCATCCATCACCACCAATAACATCACTCCTTCTACCTGCGGAAATGCAGATGGCACAATTGACTTTAGCATCAATACGGCAGGCTCTTTCACTTATACCATCAATGGTCCGGTGAATCAAGGTCCGTTTGCTTTTGATGGTCCGGGAACGCCTCCATTGCTGACCGGGCTTTCTTCCGGAAGCTATTCCCTGAATGTGACCAACACCGTAACCGGGTGTAACTCCGTCAATGTGGTTCAGGTTGAAGATGATGCACCTTTCGACATGGATGCCCTGGCAATCAACAGGTGCTCCAGTGATGCAGAAATTAGCATTGGGTTCCGCAATGTGGTTCCAAGTGCAGTTAATGTAAATGTGATCAACTCTTCGGGAATCAATGTTTTCAGCCAGAATAATGTGTCTACTTCAACTAACATTTTTGTTACAGATTTGGATACTGGCAGGTACTTTGTGGAAGCCAGAGAAGTGAATGCACCATTCTGTTTACAGACCGACACGGTCTCACTCACAATTTCCACGGAATGTCTGTTGACCATCTTTGCCCCTAATGCATTCAGTCCTAATGGCAATGCTCTGAACGAGGAGTTCTTTGTGTTCCCAAATGATTTTGTAGAATCATTTGAGATCTATATCTATAATCGCTGGGGTCAGCTGATTTACAGATCCGAAAACAAAGATTTTCGATGGAACGGGTATTTTGGCGATGCACTTTCACCACCCGGCACCTACGCCTATATCATGAAGTTTACCAGCTCCCTGGCTCCCGGACAAGAGCAAGAGCAATATGGATCCATTACACTCATCCGATAGTATGTCCTATTTTGACCAGGTATACAGGCAATTGTTCGGTAAGCCATCCGGTGGACCAAAAATCCTTGTGAATGAAGTCATAGACAGGGGCGAAAAATACCTGGCCGCATATAACCACCGCATTCAATCAGAAGCGTTCAAAGATTTGGCCAAAGGGATTTATAGCTCTTACATCCTAAAACAACAAGCTATCGACAAACTGCCTGCCATCCATTTGCTCACCTCGCCGAATGCTAACGGGTTTGCCATCTCCTATCATGAAGAAATCGAGGTCCATGACTTCCAGTACTTGTTTGACTGGTTGTATGACCGCACAAAAGCTCTTGATTATAAGCTGGCCAACAGCGACCGGTCGGTGATAGAAAAAAATGGGGTAATTGAGTCAAAAGAGAAACATTACCTTAAGCCACGCGTTGGTAATGAAAAAATCATTGATCAGCAATATGGCAACATCCTGATTGAACATATTGCCATCGATGACGTGCCGAGTTTAATTAAATACACGGCCAATACTTATAACGACAGAAAATATCAGGAAGCACTAAAATTTGACAATTTAGCCGAATATTTGTTTCAGGATTTAATCAATGAATAATATGAAAAGAATAACAACGCTGTTTCTAGGTCTAATCCTTATCGGACTGACAATTTCCTCATCCCAGGCCAATGCCGATTTTCTTCCAACCAAGCTGCGCATTACCGTGGTAGATGAATTAGGAAACATTGTGGAAGGTGCAACAATCACCCTTTACAAGAACGAAGCAGACTATAGGAGCAATGAAAACGCTGTTCAAAGCCTTGAAACAGACAAAAAAGGAAGAGCAACGTTTACTGACCTTGAACCTGTCTCTTATTTTATCGATGCCAGAAAGGGTGATAAAAATAACGATGGAAAAGGTGCAGTAACCGCACCATTGCTCGAAGGAAAGATCAATAAAGTCAATACGGTTATCGAATAAAATTGATCAGGAGCCTACTCGTCTTTCTTGTCCTTCTGATCATTATTCAGCCTGGCACAAGGTTGCCGGAGTCTTTCAACTACCGACTCAAGCTGGACTTCAGGAAATCAGTAGGCTCCAGGGAAAATCCCATTGCCCGGTTTGAGTATGAATATCAAAAGCTGGTAGATCCCCGCACCCTGAAAATCCCGGAGGGTATGCGAAAGCTCGAGCTGGAATTTCAAAAGCAAATTCCTGAGCGACGCAACCTGGTGGTGAATGGAGCCCGACTGGAAGAGCGAGCTTATCGGCTTTCCGGGCCTTTTAACGTCGGCGGCCGAACTCGGGCAGCCGTTTTAGATGTCAGAAACGAGAACGTAATCATTGCCGGAGGAGTATCGGGAGGCGTATGGAAAACTAATAATGGAGGAAACTCCTGGATCCAAACCAATGACCCCAATGCTTCGAGTAGTGTGACCTGCATGACTCAGGATGTGCGACCGGGCAAAGAGGATATCATGTATTTTGGCACTGGTGAGCTGGTAGGAAATAGCCCAAGGAGTCTGAGCGCTCCCTTTCGCGGTGATGGAGTCTTCAAATCCACCGATGGCGGTAATACCTGGTTTCAGTTGGAGTCTACAAACGACTCCGAAGAAAGTAGGTTTGGCAGCCAGTTTCAATACAACTGGGCACTAGTCGCCAACCCTAACCGTTCTGACATTGATGAAGTATTTCTGGCATCTTTCGGAGGCATCCTCCGTTCACAGGATGGAGGTGATACCTGGAGTGCCGTGCTTGGTGAAGAGCTATTCAACCTGCCAGACACAGAGGATCTAAACCTTGTAAACGCCCCTTGCTATACCAACATTCACCAAACCAGTCAAGGATACTTCATAGCAACCTTAAGCGAGAACAATTGCTCCGGCAACGAAAAATATGACGGAGCTGGGATCTATTTCTCAGTGGATGGAGAAAATTGGGTGAATATCACCCCTCTACAAAAAGCAGCTTTTGCCGAGCGAACCGTGATCGGTTCGTCAGGCAATATCATTTACTTTCTGGCCCAGGGGACCAATGATAGCCAGGTGACTATTTTACGCTTGACAATTACAGGGGTGAATGGCAATATTCCAAACGGCAACTGGGCAAACCTGAGTGATAATGTACCCATGCTAGGCGGACAGGTTGGTGACTATGACAGTCAATCATCCTATAATATGGTAGTAAGCGTACACCCTGATGATCAGGATGTAGTCTACATCGGAGGGACAAACCTCTATCGATCTACCGATGGATTTACTTCCACCAACAACACGAAATGGATTGGAGGCTATTCTCCAGACAATGATGCTTCCAGGTATCTCAATCATCACCCGGATCAACACCTGATCATCTACTACCTCTCAAACGGTAATCGTATGCTTAGTTTCAACGATGGCGGTATCCGGCTTACTCAGAATAACAGAGCAGATTCAGTGACATGGAATAGTCTGAATAACGGGTTTGTAACCAGCCAGTTTTACCAGGTTAGCCAGCAGCCCGATGAAGCCTCTCAGGTGATCGTTGGAGGCATGCAGGACAATGGAGTTTATGTAAAAAATGCCCCAATAGAGAATTCACCCTGGACCAGGATACTAGGCGGTGATGGTGGATTCTCATTTATCACTAACAACCGCAATTTCTACTATGCCTCCATCCAAAATAGCCAGATCTACAGGATCACACTCAATGCAGAAAATAATCTCACCTCTTTTGCCAGGGTGGATCCGGCAGATGCCGGAGAAGAAGAAGGTCAGGAATATTTATTCATCAACCCCTATACACTGGACCCGATGAACAATAACCGGATGTTTCTTGCAGGGGGAAACGTGATCTGGAGAAACAATAACCTTGTGCAGATCCCTTCTGGCAGGCAAGACCCCACTTCTATCAACTGGGAGACCATCGATGAAAGTGAGTTATCAGAAGGTATTTATACAGCCATCGTTAAATCTACGGTTCCGCGGGTGGACAGGGTTTATGCTGCAGGCTGGCTGATCTCTGAAACCCCTGAAACATATTTCGTCAGGATCGATCGAGCTTCAGAAAGCTTTGAGGAACGGGTATCTTTTCTCAATACTGAATCCTTTGTCCCTGGCTCTCACATCGGATGTATTGCATTGGACCCAGAAGACCCTGATCATCTCATTGTAGCCATCACCAACTACAATGTTCCCTCTCTTTTTGAAAGTACTAATGGGGGTCAGACATTCGAAGATATCAGTGGAAACCTGGAAGAGAACCTGGATGGAACCGGTGACGGCCCCAGTGTGAGATGGGCGGAAATCGTGCCAACACACTCAGGTCAGATAATCTTTGTGGGGACCAGTGTCGGACTGTTTAGTTCTTCAGAGGTGGATGGTCAAAATACCCAATGGGTGAAGGAAAGCCCGGAAGTAATTGGTCGTGCAGTTGTAAACTCTCTGAATTACCGGCACCTGGATGGAAGGCTTGTGGTCGGGACCCATGGTACTGGTGTATACGAGGTACTCATAGAAGATCACAAAGAGCTTGAGGGACCCAATCCAGCCATGGGATTTGAAATTGCAAATGCATACCCCAATCCTATGCAGGACCTCACCACGATCAGGTATCAGCTTGCCCAGGATGGTATTGTGCGAGCTGATATATTGAGTGCATCAGGTCAGCTGGTAAAGACCATTCTGTGGGGATCACAATATGCAGGCGAAAACATTCTCACCTGGGATGCTACCAACTCCGCAGGATCAAAGGTCAGAAACGGAATGTACTTCTGCAGAATCATATACAACAATCAATCCGAAGGAGTAAGGATTGTAGTTTCGAGATAAACTAAAAGTTTGCTCTGTTTCGCTGAGTGACAACACCTACGCTACAACTTTCCAAACGGTCAAGGTGTCTTAGTCAAAATTCAAATAAGATGAAATGGACTAACCTTTACCCCGCGATGTTGCTCATCCTTTTAAGTTGCAAAGAGGCTGAAATCACCTCCTGTGAATCAGACGACCCGATTAATGACCTTGAGTGGCTTTATAATGAGATTGAAAGCATAAAAAGCAACGATGAACTCTCCAAATTTCAAGTAATTTCCAGAGCCGTATATGAAGGCAATACAGTATTCCTGTTTGGTAATTGCTGCCCAAATTGCAATACTGCCACTCCAGTAAAAAATTGTTTTGGAAAGCAAATAGGGATCCTTGGTGACAATGAAGGTGCTGTCAACCTCGATGCATTGAAAGACCTCGAAACCCTTTGGAAATCTGCCAATTCAGTCTGTGGTACTTAAACTTTACATCCGCTGGGTCAGCAGCCACTCTTGCTGTGGGATTGTGATTTCATAGCCAGATCAGCTATCTTTCTACTGGCTTAACTACTGTATATGCAAAAATTCAAGGCTAAAACAGGATACCTGATATTGATCCCACTTTTAATGTTGTTCATTGGATTCCCTGCTCAACAAATAATTAGTGGGACATCTACAGGTGCAGTAATAGCGATGGTATCGATAATGATTCCCGTAACTGCTTTTACATTGAGTATTTTCTTTGGTACGCACTATACAATCAATGAGCACAATGAATTGACCATCAAATGTGGTATTATTTACCATTCAAAGGTTGATATCTCCACCATTAAATCGATCAGTAAAACCCGAAATCCAATTTCCTCTCCGGCACCCTCATTAGATAGATTAGAGATAAAGCATGGCAAATGGGACAGTCTGATCGTTTCACCTCAGGATAAAATCTCTTTTATTAAGGCATTACAAAAAGCTAATCCAAAAATCAAAACACAAGTTGTCTGAAAGTCCCGCAATGGCCAGGGAATTACATTTAAGTAACCTACCAGCCGCCATATACGTGTTGAGAAAGAAACCTACTTAACTCAAATTCAATAAAGGATGACCACATTAGTATTGGGGGCGAGCGGAGCCACAGGTCGGATGCTCATTGACCAACTCCTTGGAAAAGAACATTATGTAAAAATAATTGTCCGCTGCCCTGACAAACTGCCCGATGCCTGGCTACAAAATCGACATGTGGCCATCGTCCAGGCGAATGTGACCGATCTTTCGATTGATGAAATGGCTAAGCTAATTGGTGATTGTGATGCAGTAATAAGCTGCCTGGGTCACAACCTGAACCTCAAAGGAATTTATGGGAAACCCAGAAAGCTCGTTACTGATGCTATAGTATTGATTTGTCAGGCAATCAAAAGGAATACACCTGAGAACCCAGTGAAAGTTATCCTGATGAACACAGCCGGAAACCCGAATAGAGATTTGGATGAACCATTATCCCTGGGAGAGCACCTCACCACCGCATTGCTTCGTCTGCTTGTTCCTCCGCATCCGGACAACGAACAGGCGGCTGAATATCTAAGAGTCAATGTTGGTCAAAATGACACATATATTGAATGGGTAGTGGTGCGACCAGATACGCTAATTGATGAAAAGGATGTTTCTGACTATCAGGCCTATATTTCTCCCATAAGGAGTGCTATTTTCAATGCTGGTAAGACCAGCCGAATCAATGTCGGCAACTTTATGGCGCAACTCGTATCAGACACCATATTGTGGAAGGAATGGAAAGGACAAATGCCCGTCTTATACAATTCAACTTCATGAGTTAATTAGCCGAGCTCAAGGTCTGGTGCGTTTTATTATATTTATTCATTGAATAATGCCAAAATTTTAGTATATTGCATAATGGGCAAACTGCAAACCACCCAGAGAGAACCTTTGCCCTGCTAACATTTATCCAAATTTATGAGTTCGAATATGCAAGTCCTGGGAGATTTCGTACGTTTTTTTAATCAACCTAAACCAATTCTAAAAGTAAAGTTTGATGAAGGTGATGCTGCTGAGGAACCCATCAATATCTCAATAAGAAACGGGCTTCGGTTACTGGGTAAGCCAAAAGATTTATCGGACATCAAATGGCTGGATCAGCTTGATGATGCTGACGAACTAAAGACTTTCTATACGTGGATCAACGAAGCCAAATTGTTTATTCCCCGCCGTCCATGGTCTTGCGAAAGCAATCCACTGATCAACTTCCTGAAGCCTGAGAAGATAGAGAAGTTCACTAAGCTTTATGAACCAGGTGGCAGGCTTGCTTTCACTATTGATCTTCATAAATCGAAAAAGATCTACCGCACAGAAGATAAATGGGTAGTAATTGCGCTTATCTGTGGCGATCATCCTACCTGTCTTACCACCTTCCTTGAGGGTGAGCATGCAGGATCTATCTTTTGTCTGACTATTGATCCGGAGTTCAATATCCTCAAGCCCATTGCCAAAAGCTTCAATGCTTTACTGGAAAAAATCCAGGAGGACCCTGTAAAGTTTTTGCAGCTGGTACGCGCACAGGTATCCATTTCCAGAAATGATGGCTTTAGCTATGCTTACCAACCGATAGAGTACTTCCCATCGAAGGAATTGATGCCAGAGCTGGCTTAAAGACTCAATGCTCCTGTAACAGAAGAATTTTTGCTCGGATCGTCATTCCGCAATTGAAACTTTGGCCAAATGTCTGTTCTAAATTGTTAAGATTTGGGCCAACAATTGGCACTTTCATTCCTCTTACCATTTTAATTGAATAAATTGCGGGTCCAAAAGCAATTAAACCTCTTCTATGAAAGCATTAACCAGAGACTCAGCAGGCATTCCGGCTAAACTCCCGATCAAAGTTTTACAGTTTGGAGAAGGAAATTTCCTTCGGGCGTTTGTTGACTGGGCTATTGATATCTTAAACGAAAAGAAACAGTTTAATGCAGGGGTTGCGGTTGTTCAGCCAATCGAACATGGAATGGTAGACATGATCCAAAAACAGGATGGTTTATATCACCAGATGATCAGGGGGATACAAAAAGGAAACAAGGTCAACGATATACGGCTTAATTCCAGTATCCAGCAGCTCATCAATCCCTTCAATGACTTTCAGACTTTCATGGATCAGGCTTTGAATGAAGAACTTCAATTTATCGTATCAAACACTACAGAAGCAGGCATCACTTTCCAGAACACTGACAAGCCTGGAGAAAATCAATTGGCTAAGACTTTCCCTGGTAAGCTAACACAATTGGTAAAGGCCCGGTATGATCACTTCAGTGGATCGTCAGGGTCTGGCTTGATCTTCATCCCTTGCGAACTGATAGAGAAAAATGGTGAGAACCTTAAGAAGGCAATGCTTTCCTACGCCAGTTTATGGGGTTATGATCAGGGGTTTGTTGATTGGTTGGAAGATCACTGCTACTTCGCCAATACCCTTGTTGATCGAATAGTGCCGGGTTATCCCAAGGATGAGATTGTAGAAATACAGCAGAAAATCGGGTATGCTGACCAGCTTGCGGTAGCTTCTGAAGTTTTTCACCTTTGGGTGATCGAAGGTCCTGCTGAGATCAAAGCGGCTTTCCCCGATGGTCTTGAAGAAATTGGTCTGAACATAAAATTCGTAAAAGACCTTACTCCTTACCGTACTCAAAAGGTGAGGATTCTCAATGGTTCGCATACAGCCATGGTACCTGTAGGTTTGTTGGCTGGGAATGAAACTGTTAGGGAGAATGTAGAGGATGAAGTTGTCGGTCCTTTTATCCTCCAAACGATGTATGATGAAATCGTTCAGACAATTGATCTGCCGGCGAATGAAGTGAAGCAGTTTGCTGATGAGGTTCTTGAGCGATTTAAAAACCCATTTATCAGGCATGAACTGAAAAGTATTGCCCTGAACTCCATCTCAAAGTACAAGGTCAGGATACTGCCCACGGTAAAAGATTATCACAGCATTAATGGAACCTTACCTAAGCGATTTATCTTTGCATTGGCTTGCCTGATTGAGCTTTACCTGTCGAAAGATTTCAAAATCAATGACGACAAAGATGTTGAGGCATTCTTTGAAAAGCTAAAGGCAAACAGGCCTGTAAACAATGAAGTGGTGGACCAGGTGCTTTCCAATAAATCCTTTTGGGGCGAAGACCTTACAAAGTTGGGTGACTGCAAAGCAATGGTCGTCAAGTATATGAATGAAATTGAAGAAAAAGGTGTTTTAACATCAATCAAATCCCTGTAAAAAACATGATCCAGGCTATTACCATAAATGAGACAGACAATCTAGCTGTTGCCCTTACCGATTTGAAAGCCGGTACTGATGTCACCGTGAATGACATTCAGGTAAAACTCGTCCACAACATCCCTGCAAAGCACAAGTTTGCTTTGATGGATTTTGACAAAGGTGCCAAACTAACGATGTATGGTCTGGTAGTGGGCACGGCCAATCAGCCTATTGGAAAAGGTGAGGCTATCACCACTTCCAATGTCACACACATGACGTCGGGATATGATATAAATAAGCAAACAAAATACGAATGGCAGGCTCCTGACATCTCTCGGTTCGAAGGACGCTCTTTCCTGGGGTACCATCGATCAGACGGGCAGGTAGGTACTGAAAACATCTGGTTGGTATTCCCACTGGTATTTTGTGAGAACCGGAATGTGAATGTATTGAAGAGTGCTTTCGAAAAAGCACTTGGCTATGAAGATGATAACCCATACGAAAGCATGGTGAACTCTCTGGTCAATCACTATCAGCAAAACTCATTGGATACAGCCATTGACACAGTTACACTTGAGAGTGTGCAGCCCAAGACAAAAACAGGAGTTTTCGACAATGTGAAGATCCGGTTTATCACACATCAGTCCGGTTGTGGCGGTACCCGTCAGGATTCTGAAACACTGTGTAAATTGTTTGCGGGATATATCAACAATCCGAATGTTGCCGGAGCTACTGTACTCAGTCTGGGATGCCAGAACGCTGAGGTGAAGACACTTACCAGGGCCATCAAAGACATCAATCCTAACCAGGACAAGCCAGTTATCATTCTGGACCAGCAGGGTACTGGCACCGAGGCCGAGCTGATTTCAAAAGCCATCAAACAGACCTTCAAAGGGATGACTGAAGCTGACAGAATCAAAAGGAAGCCTGCACCACTTAGCAAGTTGACAATTGGACTTGAGTGCGGAGGATCTGATGGATTCTCTGGTATCTCTGCCAACCCTACTGTAGGCTATTGTGCAGACCTTGTCTCCGCTTTAGGTGGAAAGGTCATGTTGTCCGAATTTCCTGAGCTGTGTGGCGTTGAGCAGGAGCTGATCAACAGAATGAAAAACAAGGAGTTGGCGAAAAAATTCACTGGTCTGATGGAGGCGTACTCCAATGCTGCAGAAGCTGTTGGATCCGGATTTGACATGAATCCTTCTCCGGGAAACATCAAGGATGGATTGATCACTGATGCCATGAAGTCTGCCGGAGCTGCTAAGAAGGGTGGCACGTCCCCTATCAATGATATATTGGACTATACCGAGTATGCCAAAGAGCCTGGGTTGAGTCTGCTCTGTACTCCAGGTAATGACGTAGAGTCTACAACGGGCCTTGTAGGGTCCGGTGCCAACGTTGTGCTATTCACCACAGGTCTTGGTACCCCGACAGGCAACCCTGTCGCTCCTATCCTGAAGGTGTCATCAAACAGCAAGCTGGCAGAGAAGATGCCTGACCTGATTGATATCAATACAGGTCCGGTAATTGAAGGAACGAAAACCATCCAGCAGATGGGTGAAGAAATGCTCGAGCAGGTAATCAAAATCGCCAGTGGTGAGGTCTCCTCAAAAGCTGTGCAGATGAAGCAACATGACTTCATCCCCTGGAAACGAGGCGTTTCATTATAAAATCAAGAAGCCTGATGCCTCACATCAGGCTTTTTTATTTCAATATGGCTGGTCCTGTTTGACTCAAGCTTCATGTTGGTGTTGTCACCCTAAACCCGTGGCCTGTGGCTCACAGGACACCGCCAAAACTGGTCTGTGAGGGGGAAATAAGAGGTACAGGCCGCTCCTACGGAGCTAACCATCTTGGGTTGATAATTCTACAGACAGGTCGTCCCTACGGGACTCCCTCCTTAAATAAATCTTCTTTGCTCGTAACCCGTGGCCTGTGGCTCAAAGGGGCTACCGAAATCAGGGCGTCCCACTCAAACTTAATGTTGGTGTTGTCAACTAACATGAGCGTTGACTATAATCTCATTCATTTATCGAAACTTGTGGCTGGTCTATGAGGACACAGACCCGGGGTGGAAGCTGTAATTATATCACTCCTTCGGAGTTTGATCTTGATTAAGGATATTTTCTACAATCCTGTCATCCCTTCGGGATTATTACAAAAACCACCCCTCTTTGGGGTTGCTAAACCGTGGCCTGTGGCTCACAGGCCACCGTAAAAGGCGTCCCCTTCCCCTTAAGCTTCATGTTGGTGTTGTCACCAACATGAGCGTAGACTACAATCTCATTTATCGAACTCTTACTAATTACTTGTAGCTGGTTGTTATTTGCCAAAATAGAACTGGTCTGTGAGGACACAGACCAGGGGAATAGATAATGGGATTATAAAGCTAAACTATCAGGTATGCAAACCACACTCCGTCTTGCCGGAGTTGAGCCAGCGACCTTCGCGGTCATCACCTTTGGCGGTACAATGGGTACATCCGATGGAGCCATAGCCCTGATAGATCAAAGAATGCTTGGGCAGGTCGTACACATCCTGGTACAGCTGCACGTCCTCTTTGGACATATCGATGATAGGATGGAATTTCAACAGATCCTCTTTTGTCTCGAAAACCCTTAGATTGGCTCTGTTTTGATTCTGATATCTGAAGATTCCGGAGACCCAGATCTGCTTACCTTCCTTGAGTTTTTGCATTGGTTCTACTTTGTTTACAAAGCAGCATAGATCCTGGTTGGTCCTGTAGGTTTTATTTTCAGAGGTAAAAGCGTGTTTGTGCTTGTTGGGACCTACTTCGACAATATTTGTCAGGCCAAACTTATCTTTGATCCTGTTTTTATATTGGATAGTTTCTTCAAACAAATAGCCGGTATTTATGAAATAGACCGGATGATCCGGAGCTACCTTACCGAGTTGATGCAACAACACTGAAGAGGTTGATCCGAATGAGGAAGAGATCAGGATCTTGTCATGGTCAAAGTCAGCAAAAAGCTTTTCCAGCCTGTCCATGAAAGAGTATTTATCATACTTCTGATTGAGCTCTTCAATATTTTTAACCAGGTTATCTATCATTTCTTAACGAGTGTAGAGGTTAATTCATTTAGTTTTTTGACCTTATCCTGAAAGTCTCCCTTGAGTTTATCCCGAAACAGCTTCAGCTTTTCCAGTAACTGATCAGTCTCTTCAGGAAGGCTTTCTTCCAGTATCTCCCTGAGTCGCTTAGCGAAAGTCGGGGATTGTCCATTGGTACTAATTCCAATTTTCAGGTTCCCTTTTTTAACGGTAGAGCCTAAATAAAAGTCACATAAATGCGGAGTATCTGCCACATTTAAGAGTAAGTGTCGCTGTTTTGACCATTCCCTGATTTCCTTATGCAATTCAGGGTTGTCGGTAGCCAGGATCGCGATACCAGCATCCTCAAGATCTTTGTAGTCAAACTTCCTTTCTATCAATTCAATGTTTGGAGAAAGGTCTGCAAGTTTTCTGATTTCCTCCCTGATTTCAGGGGCAACGAGCCTCACCCGTGCATTGGGATCATTTTTTAGCAAGGCCTCCAGCTTTTCCAACCCAACATTTCCTCCACCCACAACAACCGTGAGGATTTCATCCAGTTTTAAAAAAACCGGGAAAAGTGGATTTCCAGCTAGTGCCTGGTTGCTCACACCAATAAGCCCTCCTCGGCCAGCTCACAATTAACAGCTTCCAACTCCTTATTCAAATCGGCACATTCACCAAATACCAGCAATGCCGGAGCATTAGGTTTCTGCTCTTTGATCAACCCTTCGATGGTGCTCACATTTCCGTAAATCACACCATCTGTTTCCAAAGAGCCCCTACTTACAATGGCAACCGGAAGATCTGCCCGATTGAACTTCTTATAAGCTTTTACAATCTGGTCAATCTTGCCCAACCCCATAAAGAACAGGGTTGTAGGAGAATGCTCCGCTGCTACATACACGTCATCACTGAGGGTTCCCTGTGCCGTGGTAGCTGTCACCACAGTAAAGCTGTGATTCACACCACGACAGGTGAGCGGAATTCCGTAAAGACCCGGCAGCATGATGCTACTGATGCCCACTACCACTTCGGTCTTTATCCCATGCTTTTTGGCATATTCCAGCTCTTCAAAACCTCTGGCAAATACAAAAGGGTCGCCACCCTTGAGCCGGACCACATGACCATGCTCAAAAGCGCTCTCTTTGATAAGCTGTAGGATGGTATCCTGCGACACGCTCTCTTTACCCGCCCGTTTCCCAACTGGGATATGGACAGCCCCGGGAGCATAGTCCAGCAGATCAGGATGAACCAAGGCATCGTACAACACCACATCCGCCTTTTGAAGCGCTTTCATCCCTTTCACCGAAATCAGGTCCGGATCGCCAGGGCCAGCGCCCACAAGTGTCAGCTTTGGTTCTTTCTTAGACATCTATGCTTTGTAAAATTCGTTGATTACCAGCTTGTCTACCGCGGTAGACGATGCTCTAAGCAGCTCAATACCTTTCAAGAATTCTGTGGCCTGCTTCAGATATACGGTTGCAAAACCTTCAGAAGGTTCGTGCTTGTTGATCTGGAGAACAATCTCCTCAAAGGAAGTAGGCAGATTGATCAGGCCTTCATCAACAATGTGTTTTTGGAAATCATCAATGATCCCTTTGTGGGTATTGCATTGTACATCATTGTCAAGCAATGAAGCTTTGGCTCCAATGACAAACGCATTGTAAGCATAGTAGATAGCATCAGCCCATCTTCCGATTTCCAATGCCTCTTTACCAGAAGCCAATCGGTCTTTCGCATCATTGATGATAGTACCTACTAGATCCAGCATTACTCCAGCGCATTCCCCTACTCCAATCTCAGGAACAAAATCATCTGTAAGACCCCAGTCCTGGAAGCCTTCCGGAGCTAAAGTGGAGGCATCTGCCAGGTGCTTCAGGAGGTCATAGAAATAAATCTTGCCCTGTCGTCTGAAGTACTCATTGAAATACTCTGTCTCCTCTGCATTGGCTTCGTAATCCAACAGTAAAGTCCTTACTGTCTCAGGGATACGCTTGGTAGGTATTTTAATCACTTTTTCAGCAATAAATCCGGCTCCTCCGGGCTCTACACCTCCACCAATCACTACTTGCTGTGCCGGAGCTACTTTGCCATCATACTTAATACTGCTACCATGGAAACCAATGTTGGCCACCATGTGCTGACCGCAGCTGTTCATACAGCCACTGATCTTGATCTTGATATTAGACTCGTCTACCAGGTGAGGAAACTCATCCCTAATCATATTTTCGAGCTCCAGTGCCAGACTGGTACTGTTTGTCACCGCAAGGTTACAGGTATCAGTACCCGGACATGCTGTAACATCCGCGAGGGTATCAAAACCCGGATTTACAAGATCCAAAGCCTTTAATTCCTGATAAATAGCAGGTAGGTGAGCTTCTTTCACAAATTTCAGGATCACTCCCTGGTTGAGCGTGATTCTCAAGTCTGGAGATGCCCATCTGCGCATTACGTCGGCCAGCTTTCTGGCTCTCTCAGCATCTATATTACCAAGTGGCAACCTAACTTTTACCGTGTAAAATCCCTTTTGCTTTTGCTCCTCTGTATTCGTTTTTGCCCAGATATCATAAGCCTCATCAGTGACAAACCCTTTGGGTAGCTGATCATCGCTGATATCGGGGATGGCCTGTGTGACCAGGTCATAGTTGATGTTGTATGACTTGTTGGCGATTGCTTTTTGCTCCTCCGCAACCAGCTCCATGAATCTATCCAATCCCAAACCTTTCTTTGGCTCAATCAGATATTTCAATCTTGCTTTGTGCCTTCTCTCTCGCTCACCATGTCGGTCAAATACCCTCAGGCATGCTTCTATAAAAGGAACCACCTGGTCTTCTGGCAAAAATTCGTAAGCTACCTGTCCCATGAAAGACTGCGCTCCCAGTCCACCTCCAACGATGACTTTGAAGCCTCGCTTTTCATCTTTGATTCTTGGGATAAAGCCCAGGTCATGAATAAAGATGAACGCAGAATCTTCCTCACTTGAAGAAAAAGCCATCTTGAATTTCCTACCCATGTCCTGGCAGATTGGGTTCCTGAGGAAATATTCAAAAACCGCCTGGGCATAAGGCGCCACGTCGAAAGGCTCGTTTGGATCGATACCAGCATTAGGAGAGGCAGTTACGTTTCTAACTGTATTTCCACACGCTTCTTTTGTTGTCACGCCTACTCGCTCCAGTGCTTCCCACATCTCTGGAGTGTCTTCCAGTCTTACATGATGAAGCTGGATGTTCTGACGGGTAGTGAAGTGAAGGTTTCCATTGGTATACTTTTCAGATAAGTTGGCGATGGTCTCCAACTGGTCTGGGGTTAGCTTACCAAAAGGCAGTTTCAGCCTAAACATCTGTACGCCCTGCTGCCGCTGTCCGTACACACCTCTCGCTAATCGGAAAGCTTTGAATCGCTCTTCATCGATCTCGTTGTTTTTAAACTGGGCAATCTTTGTTTTAAGTTCTGCCAGATCTTTTTCTACTACCTTGCTTAATGTCTTAGTTTCGATCATTGTATGCTTGTTTCTAGGTTCTATTCTCTTTAATATTTTAACTTCTTACTTTTTGAAGCGCCTGTTCAATGTCCTCTACGATGTCATTGATATTCTCCAATCCGACGGAGATCCTTACTGTGCCGGGTGCAATCCCCACAGCTGCACGCTCCTCCTCAGTCAGCTTGCTATGCGTGGTAGAAGCCGGATGAGTCACGGTAGTCCGTGTATCCCCCAAATTGGGAGTCAGGCTAATCATCTTTAGATTATCCATCAAAGCTGCACCGCCTTCGATGCCTCCTTTTACTACGAACGTAACGATCCCCCCGCCGAGTTTCATTTGCTTTTTTGCCAATTCGTATTGTGGATGACTTTTCAAGTGTGGATAGCGGACCTGCTCAAGTGCACTGTGACTTTCCAGGTATTGCGCCAGCTTAAACGCATTCTCACAATGTCTATCCATACGTACTGCAAGAGTCTCCAGACTTTTGCTCAATACCCAGGCATTGAAAGGCGACATGCTTGGGCCGGTATGTCGGGCAAAAAAGCGTATTTCATCAATAATCTCCTGGTTACCCAGGATAGCACCTCCTAATGTCCTGCCCTGGCCATCGATAAACTTGGTAGCAGAATGGGTAACGATATCCGCACCAAATGCTGCCGGCTGCTGCAGGTATGGGGTGGCAAAACAATTGTCAACATTGAAAATGATGCCTCGCTCCTTGGCCAGCTTCCCTAACAGCTCAAGGTCTACAATATCCAACCCTGGGTTACTCGGTGTTTCCACAAAAATCATTCTTGTGTTTTCCTGGATCATCGACTCCCACTTCTCAGGTCGGTGAAGGTTGAAGTAGCTGTGCTCAATACCCCATTTAGGAAATATGGTAGTGAAAAGCTGGTGAGTGGAACCAAACAAGGCTCTTGACGCCAAAACATGGTCACCTTTTTTCAATAGCGCAGCCATACTGGTAAACATGGCTGACATCCCTGTAGCTGTGGACAGACCATCTTCAGTACCTTCCAATTGGCACATCTTAGTGATAAACTCGTCAGTATTGGGGTTTGAATACCTGGAATAGATATTGCCTGGGATCTCATCGTTAAACATGGCCCGTGCTTCCTCTGCGCTGGCAAAGGTGAAAGAGCTCGTCAGGTATATAGGTGCCGAGTGCTCCCGGTGGAGAGCGTTTTCAGTTTGTGTACGTATAGCGTCTGTTTCAAAATTCATTTTGATCATTTAATAAGGGTGAACGGGTATAATGGCTAATAAGCGATTACCCTGCTCAGCAACAACAACAAGAAAATACTGACGAATACGTCCTGGAAATCTCTAAGTAAAGTGTGTCTTTCTTCATCTCAATTAATTCATATTCTCTACGCCTAAACGCAGACAGGAGTTAGCACCTTTTCCTTTGGGGGGCCAGGTTGCTAGTGCTTCATAGAGCCTGTCTCTCAGCACTTCTTTATAAATCAATTATTCACTAATTGAATTGTAACCACAAAGCTCAGTCTTAAGATCCGAATTTCAAAATATTTGTGGAAAAACCTTAAGAATGAGTACGTAGTTGTACTATAAACGTGAAAGGGCGCGGTTTGGTTCGGGGTCACTTGATTAGCGCATACTTAGTTATCAAGCATGCCAAATAACAAAAAATCAGGGTAGTCAATCAAACTTATTTTCTATTTCCTCTTTTAGTGGCTGAATAAATTTTTTCAAAATTGACCAAATGATGGAATCATCAACATTATCATATGAATGAATCAATCTGTTTCTCAAACTAATTATCTGTGAGGCATTTTTTAAGCCATTTTCAGGTGATTCCTTTTGGAATTTATTGACAGCCTCACCAATAATTCCAAGGTGTCTTTCAACTGCTCCCTTAGTTTTTAGATCACTTTGATAATCACTAAAGCTTTTCGTGTCTTTGGTAAAACGCTCAATCAACTCAATTGAATAAATGACATCAGACAAGAACTTTTTCTCCTTCTCTGTCATATATCAATTTTTTAGTCCGATCGATACTTGATTTAAGATATGGGTTCCTAATTGAGTCTTCTGTTAATAAGTCAACTTTTCTTTGAAAAAGCGTTTCCAGATTGTCCCAAAATATTAATAGGGCCTCCCCGCGTTCTATAGGATCCTCAATATCCAACTTCACCAAAACATCAATGTCGCTCTTTTTAGGATCAAAAGTATTAGTTATGGATGAACCAAAGGCATATAACTTGTCCACATGAAAAGATTGACAGAGCTTAATAAATTCTGTCTGCCTCTCTTTCAATAAAGTCTGAAGGTTCATATTCAAAGATACTTATTTAAACACTATTGAATAATTATTAACCCTTGTATCAATTGCCGTTGCTTTACTATCATTTTTCAGACATACAATACCACACCACACAAAATAGCTCTTATCCGATATCTGCTAACTGTCAAATCTGAAACAAATCGGTTAATACAATGGTTTGATTTGGGCTTACAATAAGCTTATGAATCTTACTTTACTAGTAGACTTTGGGATGGTCATACTCATCTGGATGACACAACTGATTGTTTATCCCGGCTTCAGCTTTTATTCAGCAGAAGAGTTGAATGACTGGCACAAACGATATACTGTCATGATCTCTGTGATTGTGATCCCGCTCATGACTACTCAACTCCTGCTCCACGCCTATGACCTTTGGTTTGATCAAAATATAATTGGTTTAATTAGTGCTTTACTTATTGTTCTGCTCTGGATCATCACATTTGGTAAAGCTGTTCCTCTTCACAACCAGATTGCAAGAAATAAAGAAGCATTGGCGTCTGCGAAAAAGCTGGTCAGCATCAACTGGTACAGGACAATTCTGTGGAATGTCGTTTTTGGGTTGAGTCTTTTGGAAGCTATCAAATCATAATAAGCATGGATCAAAACAGAAATAACTGGATGAAAATAGTGCTCAAGGTGGCAGCTATTTATAATGTGGCATGGGGTGCCTGGGTTGTGCTATTTCCTCAACATTTTTTTGAATGGACAGGCATGGACCCCATCAATCATGAATTGGTATGGCAGGGCATGGGGATGGTTATAGGTGTTTATGGTTTTGGCTACTGGTGGGCTGCCCAAAATCCGCTGGTTCATTGGCCCATTGTTGCGGTTGGGTTCCTTGGGAAGCTGTTTGGTCCCCTGGGATATGTCATCAATTACTCACTAGGCAAAGTCCCCTTTGAATTTATCTATACCTTGTTCACCAACGACTTCATCTGGTGGATTCCTTTTTTTATGATACTTCGGGCAGCCAGAAAAGCTGGGAATTTACAATTAACATAATTCCAACTAAAGTCAATGGTGATGATTTGCGAGCCAATAGATATTGGCTCGCCAAGTAAATGGATTACATCTGCTTACATTCCGAAAAAGATACTATGTGATTTGCCAATTCGGCCCAGTCACTACTGGTATCCTGATTAATGACTTTATCACAACCTTTCCACAATACTCCAAACTCTTTTTTGTAATCCTTCTTTTTTAAAAGGAATGCTGGATTGTTGTCTTTAGAAATAAAATATGATTTCGCTATCCCACCTACGACGTCCACACCAGCTACACCAAGCGACATTGTCTCTTTTGCATAGGGATCATGATAAACTTTGATTACACTACTAAAACCCGGGTTGAGTAATTGCACGAGCAACTTGGTTGTTTTCTTTTTGATCCTCACATCTGATAGTTCAAAATAGACATACCCCTGATTTAATAGATCCTGCTCCAATTTCTCATCATTCCACTTCTGTGCATCAAATAAGAAGTCAGCGGCTTTATTCAATTTATCAAGTCCACTGGGAGGTAAATACATGAGCTGTACCTCTTCAGCCTTTAACTTGAGTTTCTCACCACTACCATCTTTTATTTTAATGAATTTAATTAATCCTTTCTTTCTGTCAATTCCTGAAATAGCACCTTGTACCTCCTTACCACTTGTTAAAGTAAGATAACTTGTCTTACTGTGAGAGAAGGAAAATGATGGAGAAAGGAACTGTTGAGCAAATGTTTCTGATACAAAAAACAAAAAAGCTGCAAAAAATATTGATCTAATCATATTAGTTAGGTTTATTACATATACTGTATTTAATACTAGTAATATAAAAGGTCTAATATTCAAATGCAACGCATTTATGTTATTATATCATTATTTGCAAATTTATAAATCCATGAGCTAAACATTATCCGGGTTGCTGGATGAGTTAAGTTGGCCCACGCCTTTATAAGAGAATCATGAGTACTTAACCTTTAAGCAAATCGTATTTCTTCCGTTTGTTTTTCCATCGCTCAAGTGCCAGCCGACGCATATCTTCAACTTTGTCTGTTTCGTCAATGATTTCAGACCCAAGCAATGACTCGAACACATCTTCCAGGGTAGTGATGCCATCCATACCTCCATATTCATCAATGATCAGTGAAATATGTTCGTGCTTTACCAGCATTTCGTCCCAGGCATCAAACAAGGTTTTTGATCCCGGGAATGTTAGGATTTCCCTCTTTATCTCTTTCAGCTTCACGTCCAGCTGATCTTCTGCCAGCTTTTCGAATACGTGAGCCCTGACAACATATCCTGTGATTAGCTCTCGCTGAGTTCGATAAACCGGGATCCTGGAAAAGTGTAGAAACTCCTTATTCATCAAAAACTCTCTGATGGTCATCTCTTCATCCGCAGTGACCACTACCACCCTGGGAGTCATTACATCCAAAACTTTTATATTCTTTAGCCTGATCAGATTCTGTAAGATCTTATTTTCCTTGTCAGCAAATACACCCTCTTCTGTACCAATGCTAGCCAGTGCTGAAATTTCCTCCCTGCTTGTGGTCATTACTTTACCTTTCCTTGACAAGGCTTTAGTAAGGAATGAAGACACTGCAACCAATGGTAATGTCAGAAATATCATCCCGTCAATGATCCTGGCCGAGATGGCAAATAGTTCCTTGCTATAGTTGGCCCCTAGTGTTTTGGGGATAATTTCAGAAACCAACAATATCAGCAGGGTCAAAACTGCTGACACTATCCCAAAGTACACTTCACCAAAGACAATATTTGCCTGAGACCCCACACCTGCTGCCCCTACAGTGTGAGCAATGGTGTTTACAGAAAGAATGGCTGCAAGTGGCCGATCAATATTTTCCTTCTGCTTAATCATCACCCCTGCACTCTTTACCCCTTGTTCGAGTTTTGATTTGAGGTAAAAAACCGGGGTAGAGAGCAGCACGGCTTCCATGATAGAGCACAGGAATGATACAAATAGTGCAATGAATAAGTAAATAAGGAGTAAAGTCATCTTAACAATTCTAGTTGTGAGAATAAGGCCATCCAAAGCTATTATCCCCTTGCAAACACACAACGCATCATAATCAAACGAGTTTCGATGATCTTTTTCGGGGTGTTGATATCAAAAGCAAAAAATGGTGGTGAAATACCTGGCACATCCATGGGCACTCACAATTCTCTCTCATTGATAAAGAGCCACTTTATGTTTAAAAAATCGGAGTTTAAGTTTAAGGGTATCAATATTTACCAACTTTTAATTAATTTTAGAATTACCTAAATACCATATTCATATGAAAAAATTACTATTTACCATTTGTATAGCATTATTTGCTTGTTTTTACACACAAGAAGCTGCGGCCCAGGGAGGCCCTGAAAAGACCAAAGTCCTGCTGGCTGATTCAACACAACTCCTCGGAGCCTATCCCATGGATGTGATGACACTTATCACCAACAAATGTTTGGGATGTCATTCCCCAAGTGGCAAGAGCGACAAGGCCAAGGACAAACTGATGTGGGTGAAGCTTCAATATATGGAACCAGCTGATTTGGTAGGTACACTGGACGAAATCATTGAGGTATTGGACGAAGGTGAAATGCCACCTGCCAAAATGATCGAAAAATACCCTCACCTGAAGCTTACTGATGATGAAGTAGCCTTGCTCAAAGGCTGGGCTGAGTCTACGACCAATGCTGCATTGGGTGAGTAAAAAATCAAAATATACTTTAATTGTAATTCTGGTCGTCTTCGCGATCCTGCAATTCGTAGGACCTGAAAGACCAGCTACTTCAACCGAAAACCCGGGAGATATATTACTTGTTGCTAATGTATCTCCCGAGATTTCGGGCATGCTCAAATCTGCCTGCTATGATTGTCACTCCATGGAAACCAAGTATCCATGGTATGGCTTCATCGCTCCAGTTTCATGGTTCCTGTATGGTCACATCGACCATGGGCGCGAAGAGCTCAACTTCTCAAATTGGACCTCCCTTGATAAAAGAGGAAAACTCCGGGCATTGAAAGACATCCAGGAAGTGTTGGAAGAAGGTGAAATGCCACTATCTTCTTATGTTGATCTCCATGAAGAAGCCGAGCTTACAGATGCTGAAAAGGAAGCATTGATGACCTGGGCCAAGGAGTTTGCCGGGGTGGTGATTCGGGAATGATTTTTTGAGTAGACAGAATACAGTATACAGTATTCAGGAGAATTTGGTTGTTCGGTCTGGGGTATGGATTGGACGTTCCTGTGATAAGATTCTGTTTTCCATGGAAGCTTATTTGATTAACTGAAAGGTTCTCCCATAATCAAGTTCGTAAACAGATTCAATGACGGTAATCATTGCAGCGCTCGCAAAGCAATAAACCCTATTGATACATATCCTTCTGATCCAGGTTGCACAGATCCACAAACAGCTGTCCCATCTTCTGGCAGACCGCATCAAAGAATGCTTTTCCCTTTTCGGCACTGGATGCCTTTGGGTCGCCGATGCCGGTGTCGGCAGATACTTTTGACCAACGCCTTTCCGACCAGGCCCATCCTTCGGAGAATGCTTTGATCTTGTGTTTCTTTTCCTTCCCATCTCCCCAGGTCTCCCGTGGAAGTACGAGGTCTGGCTTCAGGTACATGATCAGGCTTGTTTCCATCTCATCGGCATGGTCGCCCGGATCATCAAAATACTTTGTGCGGTCCATGGACTTAAACCAATCGGTGACACAGATATACATCTCAGGGTAATTGGCACCCAGTTCTCTAACAATCGACTTCCAGTCATTTCCGCCGTGGCTGTTCATGATCATCAGCTTTTTGATGCCATGGGTGCTCAACACCTCGCACACATCCTTGAGGATGGCCATCTGGGTGCTTGGGTATATGTTCATATCCAGGTAGAGGTCTCTTTGCCCGGTATTGACCCCAAAAGGTATGGTTGGCAACACCACCACCTTCGCCTTCTTTTCCCAGGCAATGCGGGCACTTTCAGCCGCTATGGCATCACCTTCGTACACATCCGTGCCATAGGGCAAATGATAATTATGTGCTTCGGTTGCTCCCCAGGGGAGAACAGCAAGCTCGTACTGATGATTCTGAATGTCTTTCCAGTTAGTCTCTTTGAGGATGTAAGGTCTTATCATGAGTTTGTATTCTAATCAATCGATTTCTTTCAGCCAATCCGCATATTGCTTCTCGAGCTGCGCTACAACTTTTGGATACTTATCAGCGAGATTTATACGCTCACCAGGATCTTCCTCCAGGTTGGCCAGGAATAGCTTCTCGGAAAATTCATAATCTCTATCGCTTGTATCATAGGGATTCCCGATCAGCTTCCACTTTCCTTTCCTGGCTACCCACATCTTGTTGTATGACCAGCAATAGCCATCCTGGTGTTTTGTCTTCGTCTTTTCATCGTCGATGAGATCTACCAGGCTTTTGCCATCTAGCACTTTTCTGTCCAGCTTAATCTCACAGAGATCAGCAAGTGTTGGCAGCCAATCAGTATTGACGGCAAACTGATCTCTGACCTGATTCCCCGGGATCTTCGCCGGCCAGCTGATGGCAGATCCCTCCTTCAAACACACATTGCTTGGCTCCCCTATAGGGTCCGGCACTACCTCCTCCGTGGTGGGCTCGCTCCTCCGTAGAATGGCCATTATCAGATTGCAGAATTATGATGGTGTTTTCGGTCAGGCCAAGGTCATCCAGTTTTTTCAGTAGCATGCCGATTCGATCATCCTGGGTAGAAAGAAATGCGGCGTATAGATTTCTCGGATAGGCTACTCCCTGCTCTTCGTAATATTCCAACCACTTTTCATCTCCCTGGTAGGGGTAATGCGGCATGTTCATGGCGAAGTACATAAAAAAGGGCTCTTCCTTATTTTCCTCCAAGAATTGGCCGGCCTCTTTTACCATCAAATCCGGAAAAAACTCTCCCGGAAGATGGATCTCCTCGCCATTGCGAAAAAGGTCATGCCTGTTTGGCCCATTCCAGTAATAGAAATGCGAAAAGTTATCGATGCAACCTACCAGGTGGCCAAACGAATAATCAAACCCCTGTGCATTGGGAAGCATATCCGGTTGGTATCCCAGGTGCCATTTGCCAATATGGGCCGTCCTGTAGCCTGCATCCTTAAACATCTCCGCCATGGTGTATTCACTCCCCGGAACACCACCCTTACTTTCGATGGAAGCACCCGCATTGCCCGGACAACCGGCTCGCTGTGGCGTCTTCCCGGTAAGCAGAGAAGCCCTGGATGGGGAACAAATAGGCGAAGCATAAAACTGGGTAAACCGAACTCCACTTTTGGCAATACGGTCCATGTTGGGAGTGACCAGGTCCTGGGCACCGAATGCATTCATGTCCACCGTACCCTGATCATCGGTGTAGATGATGATCACATTGGGTTTGTCGGAGGCATGGATCAGCAATGCTTCAAAAAGTAATGTTAGGGCAAAAAGGGTTTTCAAAAAGTTATTCATCATCATTTGTTCTAAGTCCAAGGTCGTCCAACAGGCGGTAGTAGGCACCTTCTATATCCCGTTCACCTGTTTCCGCCTCCACCTTCGTTAAAAAATTTACCAGCTCTGTCTCCAGGTCACGTGTCAAATCCGGAAGCTGTGCTGAAATGTCGGTCGTTTCTCCCAGGTCCTGCTGAAGGTTGTAGAGCTCAACCTTTGGTGAGTTTTCGTATCTGGGCTCCTCCATCCAATATTTGATCAGCTTATAGTCCCCTTTCCGGATCGCGCTCCTGGGTTTGCGATGCGATGCCTGGTGGAAATAAAGGGATTCGCTGTTCCGCTCAACTTTCATGGTTGTCTCATCAAGAATGAGATCGACTAAACTACCCCCATCGATGGCTTCCGGAAAAGCTCCATCCTGACCGGCCAGTTCGGCAAATGTTGGCAGCAGATCAAGACCTGTCACCGGAACATCAACAACACGATTAGGCTTGACTCCAGGCCCCATAGCCAGAAAAGGCACACGCAGCCCGCCTTCATAAAATGTATGTTTCCCCTCCTTCAGGGGTGTATTGCGGTCGTGCTGTGTGGAGTACCTGGCCTCTAACAATTCCTTATCCTCACCAATGAGGGCAATCTGGTTCAAGGTGGTGCGACCTCCATTGTCACCCATCAGAAAGATATACGTGTTGTCTTCGATCCCCTGAGCTTTCACAAAATCCAGTATCTGGCCTATGCCCGTATCCAGGTCTTTCAGCATGGCAGCAAACTCCGGATTCGTGTGCCGCTCTCCTGGCTCTTTCTTTTTGAAATAATCGTAAGTCTCCTTTTGTGAAACCAAAGAAAGGTGCGTGGCGAAATGCGAAAGCTGCACGTAAAAGGGTTTCCCCTCCTCCAGGCTCTTTGTCATGAAGTCCTGTGCCTTTCGGGTAATCCCAAAAATATCCTTCGGGTTTTCATCACTCCAATAGGCACTGGGCTTGCCTGCGCTGCGGGCATTGGTTGGGTTGGGAATCTTGTTTTGCTCCAGGTAGTCCTTACTTGATTTTGAATACTCTTTGGCATCCAGGTAACCATCTCCAAAGATCTCCCCGCCTCCATTAGATGGCATCCCGTCATCCACGTCGAAACCGGCATCTTTGGGTACCATGGCAATGTGCCATTTACCAAAGTGGGCAGTCCTGTAGTCGGGATTGGCTTGCTTGATGGCTTTTGGTATGGTGAGCCAGTCCCCGGTCTTTTTGTACCAGTCAAAATCCTTGTTGTAAATATGCCTGGCCGCATTCTGGCCGAACATCAGGCTGTTTCTGGTGGGCGAACAGATGGGGTTAGGTGCGTAACCCTGTGTGAACAATATGCCCATCTCAGCCATCCTGTCCATGTTGGGTGTTTCATAATAATCGCTTTGCGAAGCAGGCAGGTCAGGATCAGCCCTGTGTGAGGTGTGCGTCCATCCCTGATCATCAGTTAGGATGAAAATGATATTTGGTGCCGATGGCCTTGATGACTCTTTAGAGGGGCCACATGAGAGCATAAAAAAAGCCAGATAAACCATTACCTGACTTTTGAATATTAAACTTCTTTTCACAGAGTGTAGATTAAATTGACCAGGCTTTACCCTGTGTTGTTTCATTCAAATCCACACAACCCTCATACTTACCCGGAATCGGGTTGTAAGCCATTATCGTCTCACCAACCAACTCGGTATTTTTATAGGCCCAGATCGTCTGACCACGAAAAGCTTCTACAAATTTGTAGACCTCATCTTCTTCTGAACCACCAAAAAGCTCATCCATCCAGGCTTCGTAAGAGGAAGTTTCTACTTTCCCAATACCACTTTTCCCGGAACTGGCCAGCAGACTTTCAATGGCTTTCCCCATACCGCTTTTGTGCATTTCCTGCTGTTCTGCATCCAAAATTTCATTGGCATACTTATCAATGAACACATGGACATTTACTCCTGTAGCAGATGGCATATCATCCACTGCGGGAAGCAAAGTATCTATCAATCCTTTGACAAAAGCGCCCTGCTCCTCAGTATAGAAGACAGGTGTCCAATCGTATTGTGGACCGCCGCAGCTCTGCAACAACTCCAAAACTGCTGGGGTGGCGACAAAGGCTCCCATAGATCGCCCGATATTTTTTATGGCATTTCTTCTCTCCATGATCTTATAGGTTTTGTTTTTTCAATTCATCTACTGCATAAGCTGCTGCCCTGGCTGTGAGCGCCATATAGGTAAGCGATGGATTCTGACACCCGGCTGAAGTCATGGCAGCACCATCCGTCACAAAAACGTTTGGCACGCTGTGTATCTGATTGTATTTATTCAGCACGGAAGTTTTAGGGTCTTTCCCCATTCTGGCGGTACCCATTTCGTGAATCCCTTTGCCAATCACTGCCTCACTGTTGTATTTCCGAATGTTTTTAAACCCGGCATTGTCCAACATCTCAGCTGCCTGATCCTGGATATCTTCCCGCATCGCCATCTCGTTTTCTTTGAACTCCGCATCAAAGGTTACGGTTGGCAGTCCCCACTTGTCTGTCTTATCATAATCCAGGTACATGCGGTTTTCATGGTATGGCAGGCACTCGCCAAATCCACCAAGTCCCATCTGCCATTTTCCGGGAGTCACAATGGCTTTGGTCAGGTCTTTACCATAGCTCAGCTCTTTTACATTTTCCGTCCAGTCAGACCTGCTGCCACCTCCCTGGTATCCATAGCCACGCAAGAAGTCCTTTCTATTGGTGCTGCCACCCAGGTTTCTGAACCTCGGGATGTAAATACCATTGGGTCGGTTGCCCACAAAATATTTGTCCTGGAAATCATCTGTAACTCCGCTGGCTCCCACACCAAGGTGGTGATCCATCAGGTTGTGCCCCAGTTCACCGGAATCATTGCCCATCCCTTCCGGGAAGCGATCACTCTTCGACTGCATAAGAATGGAGGTAGACGCGACTGCTGAAGCACATAAGAAAATAACTTTTGCCTTATACTCATAAGACTGATTGGTCTCTGCATCGATCACACGAACTCCAGTGGCTCTTTTAGTATCCTGGTCATAGATCACTTCATGAACGATGGAATTGGGTCTCAAGGTCATGTTGCCTGTCTCGCCGGCTACAGGCAAAGTAGATGAGTTACTACTAAAGTAACCCCCATATGGGCAACCACGACGACACCGGTTTCTGTACTGGCACGTAGACCGGCCCATACCAGGTTTTGTACCTTCTGTGATGTGTGCAGCCCGACCAATGGTCATGATCCTGTCTGTGTAGTTGCTGGCAATGCTGCTCTTGAGCACTTTCTCCACACAACTCATCTCCATGGGTTTTAGGAACTTGCCATCTGGCAATTGAGGTAATCCCTCATTCTGCCCTGATACCCCAATAAACTCTTCCACATAGTCATACCAGGGAGCTAAATCTTTATACCTGATAGGCCAGTCGATCGCTACACCTTCTTTGGCATTGGATTCAAAATCCATTTCACTCAACCGGTAGCTCTGCTTACCCCAGGTGATGGACCTTCCACCAACATGATATCCCCTGGCCCAGTCAAATCGCTTGATCTCATTGTACGGGTGCTCCAGGTCATCAACAAAAAAGTGGATGGAATCTTTGTTGGCCAGATAGGCCGTCCTGATTTGTTTGTGATATCGCTTGCGTTCCTCCACGGTGAGGTCTCCACCATTTTCAAAATCCCAGGGATCTGTATACATGGTAGGATAATCTTCAATGTGTTTGATCATCCTGCCGCGTTCCAGCACCAATGTTTTCAGTCCTTTTTCGGTGAGCTCTTTGGCTGCCCATCCTCCTGATATGCCGGTTCCCACCACGATGGCATCATAGGACTCCTCGGACGTGTTAATATTTACCATCTTCATTCTCCTTTCGCTTTACTTCAATTTACAACAATTACTTCAATTCTTTGGCCTGGACCTGCACCCTTTAAAAATAGCAAACACCCTATTTGATGAGGTGGTTTGGAAGATCCTCCACCCTCTCACAGCAAAGCTGCTGCATCACCTGGGTAAGCTGTGCTCGCAACACCGCAATGGTATGATCGCCACCCTCTTTGCCAAGCGCTCCCACACCATACATGAAAGACCGACCCAGAAAGGTGAAATCTGCACCCGAAGCAAGGGAGGTAGCGATATCAGGACCTGTTCTGATCCCACTGTCCATCATGACAGTGATTTTGCCTTTGTATTTCTTTGAGATCTCTGCAAGGGGCTTGATCGTGGACTCACCATGATCCAGCTGACGTCCACCGTGGTTGGAGACGATGATGCCATCCACTCCCTGTTTGATGGACTTCTCTACATCTTCATTGCTGACGATGCCTTTGATCACCAGGTTGCCTTTCCACTTGTCCCTGATCTCTTTGATCTTCTCTTCACTCAACCGGCCATTGAAGGTCTTATTCATAAAGAGCCCCAGGTGACTCAGACTCATGCCTTTGGGGATATACGGCTTGAGTGTCTGAAACTGTGGCGTGCCAGCGATGAGCGTATTGATAGCCCAGTTGGGCCTGGTCATGATCTGGTAGATATTCCGTAAGGTCATCTTTGGGGGTATCGCCAGGCCATTCCTGATCTCTTTGGCCCTGTATCCAAAGGCCGGCACGTCGGATAACAAAACAAGTGTTGGGTACTCGGCAGCCTTAAGCCGATCCAACAGATCATCCCTCAACTTGTTTTCAACCGGATGGTATAGCTGAAACCAGGCATTTCCTTCCGTGATCTCAGACACCTTCTCCAGGCTCGCTGTGGCCACCGTACTCAACATAAAGGGTATGTTGTGCTCGAATGCCGCCTTGGCAAGAATTTCTGTTGCCCTTGGCCATATCAATCCCTGCAGACCTATTGGGCAAACACCAAAGGGCATGTCGTACTCCTTTCCGAAGAGTTTGGTCTTGAGGCTAAGGCTTTCAAACTTTCTCAGGTAGTACGGTTTCAGCTGCAGCTCACGGATCTCATCAGTGTTTCTCTTGAGGTTGATTCCTGCATTGCATCCCCCATCCAGGTAATCAAATGCAAACCCGGGGATACGTTGCTTTGCGCGGTTGCGGAGATAGTCAATGTCAGGATATTTAGGGTTGATCTCGCTCATCTTCGGTCATCAAATTATAATAGGGGCACAAGATACTGTTTCATAGGATTTTATGACAAGAATTGATATGTAAAGATGAGATGTATTTAGGGCAAAGGGTTGTTTTCACAATTTAAGCTCCCTGATACACCAGAAATATTTTTCTGATGTAGAAAACGTTTTGTACAAAACAAACATTTATATCATATATTTACTAAACAACTCATATCTACCCATATATCTAACCTGAAAATGAAAAAGTATATCCTTTTTGTAGCAACTATTGTCATTGCTCAGCTTCTCGTATGTGCTCAGGAGTTTGAAAAACCATCTGAGGGAAAATCGCTTGTTTACTTTGTAAGATCCTCAGGTACTGGTGCCCTGATCAATTTCAAATATTTCGATGGTGAAAAGTATCTTGGTAAGGTGCAGGGAGTCAACTATTTCAAATATGAGTGTGATCCTGGTGACCATGTATTTTGGGCGGCTGCAGAAAACAGAGACTTTATAAAAGGTGAATTATTACCCAATTCCACTTACGTCATAGAAGTAAAACCTACTATGGGAGCCATGAAAGCCCGAGTAAAATTATTGCCTGTAGCACCAGACAATGCAAAGGTTATTGGAAAGGTAAAGAAAATAATGTCGAAAAGATCAGAAGCTACATTATCAGGCCAGAATGATGACGAAGACTTTCTTATTGAGAATGGAATGAAGAAATATTCAACTGTTGAAGGTACAGTCAAAATAATTGATTCAAACTGGACATTTTAAAATTTATCGAATCATGAAAATACTATTATTTGCTGTCGCCACTGCTTTATCATTCAACATTGCTATATCCCAGGATCTTCATCTTAGTTCACAAAAGAAAGAAAGTTCATTCGGCATTGGAGGTGGGCTTCCATATGGTGGGTTTGGTGTTAGGTTTGGAACCAATGTGGCTAATAGCCTTAATCTGTTTGGTGGCCTGGGATATCAATTAGCAGGTGTTGGATATAACATAGGATTACTCAAAGATTTTAAGAGTTCGAGTATGGCCCAATTCTATCTTACCGGAATGTATGGAACAAATGCAGCCATAAAGGTTAATGGTCTTGAGGATGAATATAATGATGTCTATGCAGGGGCTTCTTTTGGGCTTGGGGTCAAAATCAACTCCATCCATAAAGAAGGCAATTATTGGGACCTCGGTATATTGCTTCCGGTTAGATCAAGTTCATTTAAAGATGATTACGATAAGCTTAAAAATGACAATCGAATCACGGACCTAACAGATCCATGGCCTGTACTATTTGTAATTGGATATAATTTCAATTTGTAGTTATCTGCCTCTACCTTCATTACATTTCGGCAGACGCAGTGGGGTTCGACCGGGGTCGGCTCCTACGCTAAAGAAGGCACAGTCTGCGCCAGCGTGCGCCCGACACCAGGACCCCATCCTTTTTCCCACAACTTTCTGTTCTACTTTGTTAAATAAAGTTAAACCTATCAGGCTTTGAAAACCTGATGGGTTTGTGGTGATAGGTTTAGGAATGGGTATAAGATTTTAGTGAAATAAAAAACCCCGATTCAACGTTCTGAACCGGGGTTTGGAAGTGATTCGCCTGGGGTTCGACCGGGGTCGCGCTCGACACCAGGACCCCATCCTTTTCTCCATTCCTATTATTTTTCTTTATTAAATAAACGCTAAACTTATCAGGTTTTGGAAATCTGATGCGCTCGAATGAGAAGGTCTGATCTTTGTGAAATAAAAAACCCCGATTCAGCGTTCTGAACCGGGGTTTGGAAGTGATTCGCCTGGGGTTCGAACCCAGGACCCCATCCTTAAAAGGGATGTGCTCTACCAGCTGAGCTAGCGAATCATTTTTATGGGATTTTGCAACTTCTCAGGGCGTTTCCTTAAATTGCGGATGCAAATGTAGGTATCATAAATTCAAAAACCAACGCATGAATTTATTTTTTAGGTCAACCTTTCTCGGAATCATTTTTTTTGTCGTCCCATTACTGACGGTTGGCGCTGAAAATCAGGACTTACTGCGCCAGGCAGACAGTCTTTACCAGGGAAAAAAATATACTGAAGCTTTTCAACATTACGAGAAATTGTTTGATCAAAACCAGGGATCAGCCGCTATGTTGGCCCGAATGGCATTCATCAAAGAAGGTCTGGGCGACTATGCCAACGCGTTGTATTTTCTCAGTCTCTACTATAATCAAACCTCGGATAAAAGAGTCTTGTCAAAAATGCGAGAGCTCGCAGAAAAACATGAGCTGATTGGCTACGAATATTCTGACAGCGCATTTATCGCTGGCGTGGCCAAAAAATATAAGTATGAGCTCCTGACTGCATTGTTTTTTATCTCATTGCTCATCACCTTATATATCTATCGAAAGAAAAAGCATCAAGAACAGCCAGTGACCTCAGCCATTTTTCAAATCGTGACGATAGCTGTAGCGATGCTTCTCATTAATAATGCATTCTTTCAGAATTATGGGATAGTCTCGCAGGGCAACAGCCTTCTCATGTCCGGCCCCTCAGCGGGTGCTGAACCAATAGAAATGATTGACAAAGGCCACAGGTTAAAACTTCTGGACGTTGATGAGGTGTGGAGCAAAGTGATCTGGAATGATCAGGAAGTATTCATTAGAAGCAAAAACCTGAAAAGGATCTAGTTGTTGGGTTATTGGTGAATAACCAGCCTTTAAAATCATAAAGGATAAAAAAAAATAGCACCGGGAATATCCCCGATGCTATATGATTTTCTCTATCCTGATATTCAGGATCTCCCTGAAAACCCAGGTTATTTAACAGATTTTACAGTTTTGATGATTCTTGCAGCTACTTTGTAAGGATCTGCGTTAGATGCAGGTCTTCTGTCTTCAAGGTATCCGCTCCATCCGTGATTCTTTGTGTAAACAGGAATCCTGATTGATGCACCCCTGTCAGATACTCCATAAGAGAAGTCGTGGATAGAAGCAGTCTCGTGCTTTCCTGTCAACCTTTGATCGTTGTAAGCACCGTATACTGCAATGTGTTCTTTAACTACTGGCCTGAAAGCTTCGCATACTTTCTCGATTTTTTCTTTTGATCCAGCAGTTCTGATAAACGTGTTAGAAAAATTAGCATGCATACCTGAACCATTCCAGTCAAGCGTACCTAGTGGTTTTGGGTGGTAGTTGATAGATAGGCCATACTTTTCAACCAATCTTTCCAATAGGTATCTACCAACCCATATCTCATCACCAGCCCTGGTAGCGCCTTTGGCAAATATTTGAAATTCCCATTGACCTGTAGCTACTTCACCATTCGTTCCTTCAACGTTTAGACCAGCCTCAAGACACATGTCTAAATGCTCATCTTTTATATCTCTGCCGAATATAAACTGTCCACCAACACCACAATAGTAAGGACCTTGAGGCGCTGGATAACCACCAGCTGGGAAACCGATTGGCTTATTAGTTTCAGGGTCCCAGATAAAATATTCCTGTTCGAACCCAAACCAAAAGTCATCGTCTTCATCGTCGATGGTTGCTCTTCCATTTGAATCGTGGGGTGTACCATCAGCATTCAATACTTCGGTCATCACCAACCAGCCATTATCAAAAGCGGGATCTTTGAATAAAGCTACAGGTTTAAGCAAACAGTCTGAACTACCACCTTCTGCCTGCTCAGTTGAACTACCATCAAATGACCATTCATCACAATCTTCGAGTTTACCACCAAAGTTGTTTACGACTTTTGTTTTACTTCTAAGGGATTGGGTCGGCTTATATCCATCAAGCCAGATGTACTCAAGTTTAGCTTTTGCCATTTTTATTTATTGTTTTATTTTGGTTGTCGATTTAACTAACAAATATGTGATTTTTTTTGATATTTTCTCAGTAAATGCTGATTTTATTGTCAAATACTCATCAATTTTAAAATAAACTGAAAATGCAAGCAGCTAATTTAGCTGCCTGCATTTAATAATCTAAATATATTTTAAGCTTTCTTAGAAAGCATACACAGCAGCAAACAACAATTCAGTGAATGAACCTGCAGGAGAAGTATTTCCAGTATCGCCAGGATCTCCATCGAAGAAGATGTCTTCACTAGCTGAGTCAATTCTCAATTCAGGAATGAACGTAAGGTTTCCTGCTTTCAGGTTTCCAGAAAGTGTGAAAGAGTTGATAGTAGGAGCATCTGTGAATTCAGGCGTCCAGTTTTCAAATCTAACACCAATCGCTGCAGCATCAGTAAGAGCATATTGTGGGTAAAGGGCAAATCCGAAGAATCCACCATCTTCATCGCCATCATACTCAAAGTTTTGAGCAATATTAGCTCCTAAGTAAAACGCGTCAGAGATTTGATAACCTGCTGTAATATCCCATTGAGAGAAAAGGCTTCCAGTGATATAGTTAATATATACATCCAATCCATCAACCGGAGCAACATAAACCTGTGCTCCAATACTGTTCATTCCTAATCCAGGATCAGCTACATAAGAATCCCATGAAGATGAGAATACTCCAAACATAACTCCAAATGAGTCGCTGATGGCATAGTCAAGTTTTACACCTGCATTCTGGAAAGGTCCGTTACTGAACAGGTAAGATGCACTATAGTTGAAGTTAGCAGCTGGCGAAATCACCTCGTAACCAACGAATGTTCCCATGAAACCTCCAGTTACTGAAAGTGCATCAGTCAAGGCATAAGAAACATACAAGTTTTGAATAGATCCGGGAGCAGTAGCCAATCCTGTTCCAGCAACTCCATCTGCCCTTGGTCCAAAGGCAACTTCACCTACGAAAGATGCTTTACCCAATTCGTGTGATAACGCAATATCAACCATACCTATTGAAACTGAATTTTGATCCTCTCCAAACCAAGTTCCTGTACGCTGAGCGTATCCTGAAAAATCATATTTATAATAAGTGTCAACAGAACCGCTGATTGATAAGCCCGCATCCTCATCCTGCGCAACAGCTACTGTTGCTATAATAAGTCCTAAGAATAGAACTGATATTTTTTTTGATATCTTAGTAATTGTGTTCATGAGCTTTTATTGATTAAAAGTTTATTGAATTTTTTGAATGGCCTCTGAATCATTTTTGGTCCCCACCAGATTCAGAGGCCTTAATTTTTTTATAAAACCCGAAGGATTTTATTCGTAGATGATAGTGTATCCTCTGATACCGTGCTCGTGGCTATCCAAACCTTCTTTTTCGTGTTGTTCAGATACCCTGATTCCAGAGACCATTTTCATTACGTAGAAGATGATGAATGCACTTACGAATGCCATGGCACCGCAAACAGCTACACCGATTAGCTGAGCACCGAAAGAGTGTTCAGGATTTGTAGAGAAGATACCTACTGCAAGCGTACCCCATACACCACAAGTAAGGTGAACAGAGATAGCACCTACCACGTCATCTAACTTAAGTTTGTCTAGCGTAACAGCAGAGATTACTACAAGGATACCTGCAACCAGACCTACTACGATAGCCATTGGAGGCTCGATAACGTCAGCACCGGCAGTGATACCTACAAGACCAGCAAGGATACCGTTCAATACCATACCCAGGTCGAGTCTTTTGAACATAAAGTAAGCAGCGATGAAACCACCCAGTCCACCTGCTGAAGCAGCCAAACATGTAGTAACAAGAACGAATGAAGTCAACCCTGGATCTGCAGAAAGCACTGAACCACCGTTGAATCCGAACCATCCTAACCAAAGAAGGAATACACCGATTACCGCCAAAGGCACTGAAGAACCTGGCTTGTCAACTACTTTGCCGTCAACATATTTACCCAATCGTGGTCCAAGGATGATAACACCGGCAAGGGCTCCCCATCCACCAACAGAGTGAACAAGTGTAGAACCTGCGAAGTCATAGAATCCCATCATGTCAAGGGCTCCACCACCCCATTTCCAGCTACCGATCAAAGGATAAACCAATCCAACGAAGATAACTGTGAAGATCAGGTAAGAGCTTAATTTGATACGCTCAGCCACAGCACCAGAAACAATCGTAGCAGCAGTAGCGGCAAACATCGCCTGGAATAAGAAGTCAGTCCAGTAAGTATAACCTCCATCTGCGTAACCTACTGTCACGTCAGCAGTACTGCCGCTTTCAAGGAAAAATCCAGCAAAACCAAACCATCCTGAGCTGTCTTCAGCAAAACCAGGATACATTAAATTGAACCCTAGGATATAATAGGTAAGGATACCTATAATAGGAGTAAGGGTATTTTTGAAAAGAATATTGACTGTGTTTTTGGCCTGACCGAATCCCGCCTCAACACCGGCGAAACCCAGGTGCATAATAAATACCAAAAACGTGGCAACCATCATCCAAACATTATTAGAGACTAATAATGAATTGGCAATGTCCGCCCCATAGTCTTGTACTACCGACATCGTCTCATTTACTGATGCAGTCGACAGCACTGAAGTAATCGAAGCTCCTGAAGTCATCCCCAGAAGTGTGTTGGTGATCATGTTCATAGTGTCATACATTAATTTAAGCTTTAATTTTCTTTTGGCTAATAAAATATTGCCAATGTTTCAAAGGCCAAATAAATATAACTATGACACACATCTCAAAATTATTCCTATACTTTTTTGGTCATTTCATTATCATAAATTCAATTCTAAGGGCCAATTTTTTAAAATATATTGATTTTAATCTCCTTTTTATTAAAAATTATCTATTTCACCCTTATTCTCTCATCTCAAACTAGACGTATTGTAAAAATGATCTTACCGGAATATTTTATCAAAAAGCGACCCTTTTTTTGAAATATTTTCAAAACTCATGTCATATTCCCAAATATTCTATCAGTCCCTGATTTTGCACCGGCAGGCCCCTATAAAGGAAAGATCTCAAGATGTGGTAAAATAATATTCTACATCTTAATAAATATCCAGAATATTATTTTGTTTAGAAGGTAAACCAGGTCGGCTTTCTATTTATTACGCCAAATACAAAACCTTCCAAATATTGACAGATTCGCAATATTTTAAGCTGAAATACGAATAGAATGCAATCACCTAAGAAGCTTAAGATAGCCCTTATACTCCTTTTGAGAGTACTTTACCACGTAGAAGTATACCCCGGCAGGAACGTTTCCGCCAGACCATGTGAAATCCCTTTGACTGGTTCGGTAAACAGATTTGCCATTTCTATCGAAAATGTTGACATACTCAAAAGTATTCATGCAGTTGTCGCCCGGTAAATTCATCGAAGGGTCCTCAAGGTTTGACAGGGAAAAGTCTTCATTGATCCCGTCGCCATTGGGTGAAAAGACATTGGGAGGTAAAAACTCATCGAAACTTACCTGGTCGTCGTAGAGTTCGAACTGTATTCTGAGCGTGTCCGATGACGCAACAGGACACCCCTCATCTATTACTTCAAAAGCCAGCTCAATAAACGTACTGGTCTCATCGAGATCCAGCAGATCGCACTCCGGTGTCCAGCTAAGTGTGGAGGTGACAGCTCCTTTACCCTTGCTGGTAGGAAAACTAAGGCCTGGCGACCCGGGACGATAAGCGGCTTCCAAAAACCTGATGGTCAAAGAATCTTCTGCATTGTTGTCCGTCGCAGCAATATCGAGGGCAAATGGTTGATTGATCTTGATGCGATAATCATCATAGTCGTTAAACTCGGGAGGCGAATTGGGCTCAAAGTCCACATTGATCAATACCACCAGGGTATCTTCATTATTTACTTTGCAGAGATCAAAATCTTCTCCTAAAAACATGAACTCAAACTGATCTTTATTGGTCGCAAAAGTGGATGCACAATCAATGTCCCACCGAAAACGGCTCGTGACCTCCCCTGTGCCTGAGGCGTCATTAAATGAAATGCCCAACATATCCGGATCAAAATCAGGGGTAATCATTTTGAGTGTAATAGAATCTCCATCTGCATCTGTGGCGGAAACATCAAAAATCACTTCTTCATATGGGTTTACCTGGTAAGCTGTCACCCCGGTAGTCACAGAAGGTGAAGTATTAGGTGGAAGCACGACATTCATCGATAAAAACAGGTGATCAGGATTCATGACCATACAGGAGTCTCTGTCATCAACAAACACTCGCACATTGAATTGCTGGTCATCTTCGAAGTCATAAAGCAAACAATCTGTATCCCATTGCAAGGTTCCTTCAATCTGTCCTGCCTCACTGGAATGTACCTGTAGCGAAAAACCTAAGGTTTCCGGGTCATCCACACCATCTACCACCACGAACATGTCCATTGAGTCATTGTCAGCGTCCATCGCTGAAATATCAAGTGAGAAGATGTCACTTTCGTTTACAAAGTAGCTATTGTCACCAGGAGAGATTACAGGAAATTCATTCGGTGGTGACTCAATTTCCAAAGTAAGCCTCACCGTATCCATCTGAGGTAGCGGACAGGCATCATCCGCAGCAATCAGGTCGATGGAAAACGGCCGGCCTCGTATTGGTGGACAATCCGGAGCACAAACGGTGACCAGCAATGTATCCTCCCCGGCATCCACAAACGTTGAAGTGATCTCAAAGATGTCCTCCAGCTCTTCTGCACTTTCAGAAAGTTCTGCTCTAAACGATATCTCTTCACCCTCCTCAATGTTGGTCACCAGGTACTCAAAACATTTGTTATCGACCACCGCATAGCTCAAGACATCCACTTCAGGATTGAAATCGGGCTCGCCGGGAATCCTGACAGCTACTTCGGGCGGATCCGGCGGTTCACAGCCATCTACTACCAGCATCTGAAAGTCGCGTTGCACCTCTCCAAGCTTCTCGCCCGCACGCCACTCTTCCACCAGGACAGAAAATACAAACAGGCCGGTCTCGCTGGGACTTACTGTCAGCAGGCCTGCGCTATTAATTCCCAGTGCAGGCGATCCTTTGATAGAAACATCTTTTGAATATCCGCTCAGGAAGCGAACAGGAATGTGTGGCTTTGGCTGGGGAGTAGGCGCCGGAGGAAAAGTGGCCGAACTATTCAGTGGCGTAGCCATCTTATAGGAGAGTGAATCTCCATCGGGGTCCGTCCCCGTAAAATACACATAGTAAAACTGACCTACGCAAGCATAATCCCCAAGAGGCCTGAATAAAGCTGGCGTGGAATTGATAAACGGGGCCCCATCCTTATACAGCGGAGGAATTTCTGCCACATAGTTCATACCAGCTCCTGTAGGATTCACCAGGTTGTCCACGCTCACATTTCTGCAGCACCTCTCCCAGGAGATGTAATATCCCTCGGGGTCTGCGAATTCCTCCGGGTTGAGAGAAAAATCTGTGGTATACTCCACTCTCGAGGTATTTAGCTCATCGATGACACATTTAATGTTGGAATAAGGCACATTGGATATCCGTCTTCTCGGCAAATCGATGATGGCTTTTGTGGATCCATCTTTGTTGGAAAACATATGCACCGTGGCAAAGGCATCATAGGTGTTGTTCTGCGTTTGCGCTTCGTCATAATACTGAATAAGTGTGATCCTGTAGATGCCTGGCCGGATGGTCTCAAAGGATATCTCCCCTCCAACTATGTGGAAGGCATTGGCAGCACCAGCAAAAATCAGAAGTAAGATTAACGGAAGAATTCTTTTCATGCCCTACAACCAGGTGATCTCATGACGATACAATTATTAATTTTGCCTGCAGATGAGTCATAGTAAAGTTATCGAAAACCTTGAGATAACAGGTATTTCGGCAGAGGGAAAAAGCATTGCCAGGCACGACAATCGAGTGCTGTTTGTAGCTCAGGCGGTGCCAGGAGACATAGTAGACGTACAGATCACCCGCAAAAAGAGAAAATTCTTTGAGGGTAAAGCCGTTCATTTTCACCAGCAATCACAGGAAAGACAAGAACCATTTTGTGAGCATTTTGGCACCTGTGGTGGCTGTAAGTGGCAACACATGAAATATGAGGCTCAGCTAAACTACAAGGCCAGACAGGTAATAGATAACCTAAGGAAGATCGGAAAGACAGACCTTCCCGAACCATTACCCATCTTGGGTTCAGAGGACACTACTTTTTATCGCAACAAACTTGAATTCACTTTCTCCGATATGCGCTGGCTCACAGCCGAGGAGATAGCTTCAGGGAAAGAATTCAACAGGAATGCGCTGGGCTTTCATATCCCTGGCCGCTTTGATAAAATCCTGGATATCGAAAAATGCTGGCTGCAGCCCGACCCTTCTAATGAGATCAGAACGACGGTCCGGCAATATGCACTGGAAAATGAGCTGACATTTTTCAACCTGAAAGATCAGCATGGCCTGCTGCGAAACCTGATCATCCGCACAACCACTACGGGAGAGATCATGGTCATTGTGCAGTTCTTTGAGCCGGATGAAAAAGCGATTGAAGGATTGATGGAGCACCTGAAGGAAAAGTTTCCAACATTGAATGCGCTGCTATATATCATCAATCAAAAGAAGAACGAGACCTTTCATGACCAGGAAGTCCACACCTATCATGGTCAGGACTATATCACAGAGCGCATGGGTGAGCTACAATTCCGCATAGGACCCAAGTCCTTCTATCAAACGAATCCTGTTCAAGCCGAAAAGCTCTATCAGACTGCCCTTGATTTTGCGGATTTGAAGGGTGATGAACTGGTGTTTGATCTCTACTGCGGCACAGGTACGATCTCCAACTTTGTGGCTCACAAAGCAAAAAAAGTGGTAGGTGTAGAATATGTAGAAGAGGCCATCGTAGATGCACGGATCAATTCCGAACTCAATGGCATTGACAACACGGAGTTTTATGCTGGCGACATCAAAGACCTGCTCACGGAAAGCTTTGTGCAAAAGACAGGAAGACCGGATGTGATCATTACGGACCCGCCGCGCGCCGGGATGCACGCCGACGTGGTGAAGCAGCTCAATGAGATCAGGCCAGAAAAGATTGTCTATGTAAGCTGTAATCCTGCCACACAGGCTAGGGACCTGAACTTATTGGCTGAGCATTATACTGTAGAAGGTATACAGCCTGTGGACATGTTTCCCCAGACGCATCATGTGGAGAATGTGTTGTTATTGAGGAGACGTGCATAAGTGAATAAGTTTTCGTAGATGGATTCTTTAACACAAATCGTTTTAGGTGCAGCAGTTGGAGAAATTGTCCTGGGTAAGAAAGTGGGCAACAAAGCGATGCTTTACGGAGCCATAGCGGGCACCATCCCTGACCTGGATGTGCTGGCATCCCATTTTACGGATACCACCAAAGCCCTCGCTTTTCATCGGGGCTTTACGCATTCCATCGCTTACTCTATACTCTTTGCTCCCCTTTTTGCATGGCTGGTCTCCCGGTATGAAACATACAAGGACTTCAAGGGTTGGGCCTGGCTGTTCTTTTGGGCCTTTGTGACGCACCCCATGCTGGATGCGCACACTACCTGGGGTACACAGTTGTTCTGGCCCCTGGACCTGCGACTGGCATTTAAGACGATTTTTGTCATCGACCCGCTGTATACGCTTCCCTTCCTGGTCTGCGTCATTCTCGCCATGACACAGAAACGAACGGCCCCCAAACGGCGGTATTACAATAGGCTTGGGCTCATATTAAGTTCATCCTACCTGGCCATAACGATCCTGCTGAAAGGATATACCTACATGCAGTTCAAAAGTGCGCTTGAAGATCAAAACATAGTGTATTCGGAGCTGGACACCCGGCCTTCGCCACTGAACACTGTGCTCTGGAGTGCCAACGTAGATACTGAAGACACATACCTTTTGGGCACTTATTCACTTTTCGATTCGCAGCCCATCGCCTTTCAATCCTACCCGAAAGACCATCACCTGCTGGGCTCCCTGGTTGATAACGAACGCATTCAGCGCATGATCCGGATCTCGGAAGGGTGGTACATTATTTCGGAAGAGGATGGAGACCTCTATTTCAATGACCTGCGCTTTGGGTTGTTCACCTTCGAGCCGGGCTCAAAGGACTTTGTCTTCAAATACAAGATCACCACACATGATTCAGGACTTGTGGAGCTGACCGAGGTAGACAAGAATCCACGCGATGGCAGGAAGCTCATGGGGGATTTATGGATGAGGGTGAAGGGGAATTGATAAAGGATGTTCCGATGTTCGGACGTTCGGACTTTCAGACTTTCAGACATCAGAAGCCACCGCACGCCCCTAGCCCCTATAGGGGGACCAGCCGCCGTGATAGCCTATGTAGGTTTCCAGAAATTTCGATTTTGTAAAATATGACATTTAGGTAATAGCCTCCACTCGCAAATCTTACCCATGGTCTGTGGCTCACAGTGGCTCACAGACCATCATGTTATTATATTGAACTCTCTTAGGTACGGAGAAGTATTCTGAACTTCATTCTCTCACAAAATAGTTTGATCATCACCGCTTGAGCCGCGGAGGCTCTTCATTTTTGTCTTGACACAAAAACGAAGCAAAAAAGTCAAGAAAATTTAATGACTTCCCCCCACCTGCCTCCACACGCCCGCTAAATTTTCAGGCCTACGCTCTTTTGCTTTCGTGTATCGTCCTAAAATAAGTTTACAGATTTAACATATAATCCTATTGGTAATTTACAATTTTCATTGGTCCTGTCATTGATTTACATTTTAACTTATTTCCATAAGTTTTCAGTCGTGAGCGAACGGTCATGAACTGTAGCTGGAGTCAAATTACCAATACTCATATGAGGCCTTTCATCATTGTACAAGATGATGACCTGATCCAAAAGCTCTCTAGCTTCCGGAAGAGATTCAACTTCATAACAGTCCAGGTATTCATTCTTAATGATACCATTTACTCTTTCAGCAATCGGATTCTCCAAAGGATCACTCGATTCAGTCATGCTGATTCTGATCTTATACTGGAGCAACAGGTTTACATAGATTGATGAGCAATACTGTATACCTCTATCAGAGTGATGAATGAGTCCTTCTGGTATTCTTTTTAATGTATTCAAGGCCATTTTCAGAGCTTCAAGTGTCTCTATGGTCTCAAGCGTATCAGCCACATGATAACCCACGATCTTATGCGAATAGGCATCTGTAATGAAACTGATATAAATAAAGCCAGAACCAATCTTCCAATATGTGATATCACTAACCCATATTCTGTTGGGTTCTACTGGTTTAAAGTCTCTGATAAGATTAGAATACTTCCGTAACCAATGAAACGATTGAGTAGTGAATACCCTTCGCTTGCGCCTTTTAACCAACAGATCATGGGAAGCTAAAACATCGAATAATGCATCTCTACCCATTTTTATCTGATGTTCGATCATAAAAGATTCCAAAAGCTCATAGAGTTTTCTGCCTCCTATTCGTCGATGGTTTTGACGGATTTTAATGACTTGTTTAACGATAAGCTCTTGCTCAAAGCTTACGGTCTCTTCACGGCTATAGTGTTGATAATAGGCTTGCCTGGTGACACCAAATAATCGACATAGTCGTCCCAGGTTGATACGTCCATGTCGTTCCTTTAAGGTACTTATTACTTGGTATCTGGCTTTTTTCTGATCGGTATTTTATAGGCTTTCTCCGCATTTTCAATCATGATCCGATAACCTTCCTCTCGAAGCTTAGAATCTTCGAGCAGTCGTTCCAGCTCCTGGAGTTTCTCCTGAAGCTGAGCCTTGTCCAAGTCATCGTATTTTCGTTTCATGATTGGATAATTGAATGACTGGTTAAACCGAGGTTTTTGAGATTTCTTATGCTCAATATAACCATACATTCGCATCCATCGAAGGATTGCACCATGTTCTTCTGTCTGACCAGTATACTTATACCAGATCTCAGTTTTAGTAAGCTTACCTTCTAGATATTCCTTAATGATTCCATGGCGCTCTTCAATCGTAAATGAGCTGCTGGCACGGATAAAGTTTCTCTTTGAATTGTCCATTTTTGATAATTGGGTTTGTGTAAACCCATTTCAGGACAAGACATCGCAATTGAAGGGGTTAGCTAAGAAATAAGCCTTCAGATTTCCTATTTAATCTGCGAAGAGCTAATACCTCAATTTTCACAAAAGGTGAAACAGAGCGGTGGCCCGCCAGAATACCGGCGGTCCGTCGATACGGCGTGAGATGGCTTGCGGGGGGAAGTGATTACCCTACCCATGGTCTGTGGCTCACAGACCATCGTTCTAGTGGTGCTGAATTCATTCTCTTACAAAAGAGTTTGATTATCACCGCTTGGGCCCTGTAACGGTTCTCCCCAGGACTTCTTTAGTACCAGGTACCTCAATGCCTTTTTCTATATAGAGCATATCAGTAGGTATTTAGAGTTGATTGTATTTCATCCCGCTTTTTGGGTTTAACTTTTTGCTCTTCAGCAAATTCCGGCCATCTTTTAACTACAGTGTTGATATGATCAATTATTGAGGTTGCCTTTTTGATACTCATGGATTTTGCTACCACCTCCAGGTCTGATCTCTTGATGTTTTTACGTTTACCATTTATACTCAAGGCATGCTGACTTACCCAGATACTATCCGGGCGATAAGCATGGCAGATATCGTAAGCAGGAGTCAATTCCCATTTATCACCTTGCTTCAATCGAAATGCAAAATTCTTGGAGTGATCATCACAATTTTTTGATATAACATTAAATACCATTCTACGATAAAGTTCCTCAGCAGCTGGGTAGGGTAGTCGTAATTCCCGCATAGTTTGGAATAGCTGTTCATAACTGTAACTGGTGACCTCATTAAAATCGAAGTGGTTCATGGCACACCAGGTTTGAATATGATGTTTGATGTTACCATTTCCCCGATCAAATCGTTTGGTCATAAAGTGTGCCCTGCCATTTTCTAAATGAAGTTTACTAGGCATCATGTTAATTCCACATTCAGTAGCCATCTTATAATAAGCATATTCAATTCTTCCATATCCGGTACTCTCACCAAACTGCTCATCACTGACTCCATCCAACTTTATCAACCAGTGCTCATAGTTCTTTGGAACTCTTGTCTGACCTGAACGTACTTCGCCTGTTTGTTCCTTGTATGCAATCAAAGCCTTAGGTCGGGCACCACCTGCAGATGTTCCTATTTTCAGAATCTCCCTCATGGCTGTTTTTTCATCCTTACTGAAGTCGGTATTGAAGTTTTCTCTTGTGGAAAGCATTTTCTTTGCAATACCGACCAAACTATCAATTTCAACTTTAAATGTGCTTTTATCCTGAGTGAATGTTGAAGGTTCAAATTCCAGTGCCCCCATTCCCCTTTTGCCGATAAAACAAAGTTGCTCAACTGGATTCATACTATCTTTTGCACGACCATTTTGCGCTAGCCATGTGCTGATCAATCGATTCCCATATTTATCAGGTAATACATCAGCTAATAGCCCGGGTAATCCTTTGAAAGTGTCATATTCACTATCCTTGGGCTTTCTGAGTTCTGGAAAAGAAAATATACGCCTGTTTTGGGTTATTGGCATTTTTAATGGAGCTAATTCCCACCCTATTTCCACAAAGGAAGGATCATATTCAAAACTTCCTAATTGACGATTTTCATCCCATGCAATTGCACCAACGACTTGATCCCAAATGCGTACAATAGCCGTTCTTACCATTCACTTTCCAAATTATCATCTTGTGACTTTTTGCTTCTTGCTCTGACTCTTTTCTCTCGTTCGAGCTTAGCTAACGCCAGGGGGCTGAGCTGGGTTGTGATTTGGAAATTATCCATTATATGAAGAAGTTCCAGTACCCGAAGCACCTGTATCAATGTAGGTACAGTGACTGTTTCTCCTCTTTCTAATAGGCTCAGGGTAGATCGACTGATTCCAGCCTGTTCTGCTACTTCGTCCTGTGTTTTATTTTGTTCTAAGCGATTCTGTTTAATAAAAGCACCTATAGTCTCACTCAGGGCTTTATTACTCATCGAATACCAATTTGCGTATGACATATCATTCAAAAACTATACTATAAAGGTATAACGAATGATATATCATACAAGTTATATGATACATAAATTTTTTATGAATGACTTACCATTCATAAAGCTTTGAAATGAAGTATAATGAATGGTATATCATACAAAATATAACAACCAATTGGCTATTTGAGTATTAAATCATTCGAGGTTGGCCAGGAAATAGTCCAATTTGATACCACGGGGTTCGGAGTTGATACTACCCATGGTCTGTGCCAGCCTGCCGGCAAAGGCAGAGCTCACAGACTATCCTTCTATTAGTGGTTCTGGATTTCATTCTCTTACGAAATAGTTTGATTATCACTCCTACCGGAGGGGTTTTCATTTCTTTTATTCACATGAATTATTGATTTAAAATGAGTTCATGAATGCTTCGCATTTCCATTGATGAAAAGAAACGAACCGAGGGGTCGGGACCCCAAAGAAAAATCAATCGGGTCCCAACGCACCTCTCCAAATAGTATCGTCATCCATAACATTAGGAAGGTTTATGTAACAAAAACCAATCTGACCAATCTACCGTCATTCCCGAGAGTCCCTCAGGACGAGTCGGGAATCTATCTCGTTAGAAGGTTACGATTACAAAAGATCCCCTACTCGCCTTAAGGCTCTAGGGGATGACGTAAAGTGTGGCAGCTGCGTTTCGCTAGCAGGCCTCAGCAACAAATCTCGTTATTGAAGCCTTTCCCAAACTTGATTTGGGAAGAAGCCAATCAGGAGTCGCCAGATCTCATCATTGTGACGACACAATCCCCTTGCTGGACTGGAGAAGGGGTTCTGGATTTCATTCTCTTACGAAATAGTTTGATGATCACCCTTGCCAGGGGGGCTTTCATTTTTGAAGGCCAAAAACGAATAACAAAACCTACCTCTTTACTCATGGTTGGCGTCCACACCAAACATCGCAATTTTTTATAAGTATTGAATTCTTTCTAAGCCCTCATGCCGGGCAGGCAGATACTTTTTCCTTGATGAAAAAGTATCCAAAAAATCAAGCCAAAATAATCGCCTATCAACCGCACTTCCAGCCTCACGCCCGGGTATTTTGGCGGGCCATCCCGCTTTTGCTTCGCAATATTGGCTATCGCACTATCCCCACCGCCGTGATAGTCTATTCAGGGTTCCAGAATTTCGATTTTGTAAAGTATTACATTTAGGCAATAGTCTACACTCGCAAATTGTAGCGGTGTAGCACAAGCCCCTGCAACAAGCTTCGACATAGCATATATCTCATTGGGGGATTCTCGTCAGAGAAATGTTTGTTTCACCAGTAAAGAGTACGTATGGAACTCAAATAGTGCTTTCTTTGTATCTCAAGGCGACCAGGTAACAATGGCTCGAAACCCGGGATTACCAACTGGGATGCCTTAACCAATAAAGAATTACCATGCAGAACGACCCCGAGTTAAACCCCAAATATTTAGGGAAGATATCATCAGATTTTGTGAAGGTGGCAGAGCTCATCAAAGAAGCCTCTTATCAGATCAGAAAGCGAGAATTTTCAGATTTTCCCATATTTCCGGTCTCTGGCGAAAACATTCCGATAGGTAATTTGCTTTATGAGAAAGGGAAAATGGAAAACGAAATGAACTATTATGCTTCTTTTCTGGAAGAGTTTCTCGACAGAAAACTTGTGGAGGAAAGAGATAAGTTCGTGGAAGCGTACAAAGACCCTGACGAATTTTGCTGTCTGTTCATTGTAGATCAGCAATTCACCAACTTTATTTTTATCCCTTATCCGGAAGACTAAAATATTATGGAAGAACAAGTAAACAAAGCGTTTGATCTGACTCAAACCGCAGTAGACTTATTATGGAAATACGGACCGGACATCGTGCTGGCCATCATTACGCTATTAGTAGGCTTATGGATTATTAAACTGATCTCAAAGGCTGTCAGGAAGGTACTGACCAAAAGAGACTTTGACGCCTCTTTGACTCCGTTCCTCGTCACCCTGCTCAACATAGCACTGAAAGCCGCACTGGTAGTTTCTGTCATCGATATGGTGGGCATAGAGGTCACCAGCTTCGTGGCCATCATCGGTGCCGCAGGTTTGGCCGTTGGTCTGGCCCTGCAGGGTACCTTGCAGAACTTTGCCGGGGGTGTGATCATCCTGATCCTTAAACCTTTCAAAGTAGGCGACGTCATCGATGCCAAGGGATACCTGGGTACCGTAAAGGAGATCCAGATCTTTTACACCATCATCAATACCTTCGACAAGAAGGTGGTCTATATCCCCAATGGCGCATTGGCCAACTCTGATATGACCAACCTGTCCAAAGAAGATGACCGAAGGAATGAATGGCAATTTGGCATTGGATACGGAGATGATGTGGACAAAGCCAAAGAGCTGCTCAAAAAGATGATCGATGAGGATGAAAGGATCCTGAAAGATCCAGAACCATTCATCGCTTTGCATTCTTTGGGCGATAGCTCAGTGAATATCGTGGTTAGAACCTGGTCGAAAGCCGAAAACCTGTGGCCAGTCTATTTTGACATGAATGAGAAGGTCTACAAAGAATTCCCTAAACACGGCCTCAACATTCCATTCCCTCAGATGGATGTGCATGTGCATAATAGTAAGTAGGAGTTGTAATAGGAGACGATCCTGAAACAGGGTTCGCCACCACACACCCTTATATCCCTGAAGGGACCTACCGCACCACTACAGAATTTCGATTGTGATTAATAAATCGATCTCGTGGGGTTGACCCCTTTTTCAATCACGAAGCTTGAAAAGCATAGTTGATAGGGGACTTAGGGGTGTGGGCTGGCCTTGGTTGAATCCCTCCGTTCATCGTCTCTCGAAGAGGACGATGTATATAAATCGTATGTATTAGGAGACGCTATTTTAACACGGTGGGAGTCCTTCCGAATTCTAAGATCCTTCGCGAGGCTCAGGATGACGATGCAAAGTTTATTTTTTAGGTCCGCATTGGATGAATTGTGATTGATATATCGAGCTGGCGGGCTGCCCCCCTTTAGGGGATAAAGGGGTGTGGGTAGGCCTTTACAGTTTAGGATCGGTCTGTGAGACACAGACCACGGGGTATTGGAGACAATTTAGCCCTCGCTCACCCTTATATCCCTGAAGGGACCTACCGCACCACTACAGAATTTCGATTGTGATAAATAAATCGAGTTTGCGGGCTGGCCTTAGTTGATTCCCTCCGTTCATCGTCTCTCGAAGAGGACGATGTAGATAAATCGTATATATTAGGAGTGGTCTGTGAGACACAGACCACGGGATATAATATCCCACCACGAATCAGCTTATGGACTCAGCAGCTCGGGGTATTCGAAGGCGCTGCTGTAGAATTGTTGGTCCTGGTAGTGGCGGATCAGTTGATCGAAAAAGTCATTGTTGCTGAGGGTGGAGGAATCTCCGGCCATCAGCAGGAGGTATCTCGCGCGGGTCATGGCTACGTTCATCCTGCGGATATCGCCAAGGAACCCAATTTCTCCATTTGGGTTACTGCGAACCATTGAAATAGCTATTAGGTCCCGCTCCTGCCCCTGGAAGGCATCTACAGTATTGATGGTAATCTTTTTCACGGCATCTTTCCAGTCAGCCTGCTCCATCAAACCATTCAATACTTCCACCTGGGCTTTATATGGAGCAATGATGCCCAAATCCATTTGCTTCACCTCTTCCTCATGCGCTACAATCAACTTACCCAATCTGTTGAGTAAAAACCAGGCTTCATCCTCGTTGTATGTAGAAAGGGTTTCAGGGTTGAGCTTTTCCTCAAAGCCACATCCGGCTGTATCGATAAACTCTACGGGGTTCTGGAAAATCTTTCTGCGGTTGTTGATCAATGCATCGCTCTTCAGCCTGCCTTTGTAGAAATACGCATTGGAAAACTGCATGATGGGGTTTTCCATGCGGTACTGGGTCTCCAGCATCACATTGGCGTCCTCATACTTGCTGATCACCCGCTCAAAAATGGTTTCGCTCAACCCTTCCCTGGCAGCTTTAATGGATTTGATCGTGGGGGGGAGCTGAAAATGATCTCCTGCCATGATTACGCGGTTCACTTTCATGATAGGTATCCAGGAAGCAGGCTCCAGCGCCTGGGACGCCTCATCAATAATCAGGGTTTTAAAGGTCCGGTTTTGCAGGTAAGCACTATTCGATCCCACCAGGGTGCAGGCAATGACCTGTGCCTTATTCAGCTCATCCTGTATCATATAGTTTTCCAGCGAGATGGCCTCATCTTTCAGGTCTTTGGCCTCCTGAAGCAGGAGTCTTCGCTGCTGGCGCTCAGTGGAACCAAAGTTCCTTTTATATTTTTTCCCAATGCTCCGCATCTCCTCAGACTTTCGTCTCAGGTCGCGCAAAAGTTTGGCATCATTGTGTTCGGCTATCCGCGCATCCAGGGTGCTGGCTACCACTTCATCAGTGACCCGGGCGGGGTGCCCCAACCGAAGTACATGAATGCCCTGAGCCCCAAGCCGCTCGGCCATCAGGTCGACGGCGGCATTGCTACTGGCACAGACCAGCACCTGTTTTTCCATGGAGACAGTCTCCTTCACTGCTTCCACCAGGGTGGTCGTTTTTCCTGTACCGGGAGGCCCATGGACCAACCCAATGTCATTGGTGGCATTGATAAGCGAGAGTGCGTCGTTCTGCGTCTCGTTCAAGCCAGGATGCTGCAAAGGGACCGAAGGCTTAAAAGTCGGCGCTTTTGCTCCACAGAGGATCTGAATCAGTTCGTTTAGCCTGCCTTCTTCTACCCTGGCCAGCTTATTCATGGCACGCTCCATCTCATCATACGTGCTTTCATCAAAGAGAAGGTTTACACCTATTTTACCATCCTCCAGCCAGTCCGGAGGATCCTCCCGATTCAATACCACAGTCATATACTTATCGGAGATACGGCTGATGATGCCACTGGCAGAGAGCTTGTTTTTGTTGTCGTGGAGGAATACGCTGACCGAAGAGCCTGACTGAAAATGACTCTTTGAATAATGCAGCGTGGTCTTTTCCAGCTGGAGGGTCCACTTTTCGCCGGTACTCAAGTAAGATTTTCCCACAACCACCGGATACCAGGTTACCCCCTCCTTTTTCCGGTCCTCAAGGGATCGGTTGCGTATTTTTTCTTCATACTGTTTCCTATCTTCTTCCCGCTCAACCTTCAACAGGTCAAGAAGCTGAAGAAAATGCCCCGCTAAATCCATCTACTTCTTTAAATATTGCTGGATGTTTTCTTTCAATGCGTTTTTGTCCGCAGATATATTTTCGTCTGAATAGATCTTCAGGATGAGCTCTCTCAGCACATCTTCCTGATACCCAAGCTTGCTGATTACTTTGGCACAAAACCTGATTTCTTCTTTGTAGAGACGTCCGTCAATTTTCATCAATTGAACGATGTTGTAGATATAGTCATACTTCTCATCGTCTGACAGATGGTCCAGGTCTTCTATGAGCGTGGGATCTTCGAAGCATTCACTGATCTCCTCTGATGACATGCCATTGGCCTTACCGATTTTCTTTATCAGGTCAATTTCATCCTGCACAACGACCCCATCAATCTTCGCTAATTGTACCAATAAATTCAGGTGAGTTCTTGACATTTTCAATTCGTATGGTGGACGATAACCTAACTGCCCATCAGGCCAATCAAATTAATTATTAAACTTAGTTTAAATAAAAAGGTTAGACAAAAATATTATTTTACCCTTAATTAGTGAATTTTCTAGCTCACATATACCTGTCAGGAGAAAATGAGAAGCTCATCATAGGCAATTTCATCGGTGACTTTGTGAAAGGCAATCAGATGTTGAGCTTTGAACAAGAGGTGATGAATGGTATCCTTCTGCATCGGGAGATAGACCGGTATACCGATGATCACCCTGTGGTGCTGGAAAGTAAAAAGCGGTTATGGGAAAAATATCATCATTATTCCCCGGTGATAGTGGATGTATACTATGATCATTTTCTGGCAAAAAACTGGCATGACTACCATGATGAGCCGCTGAAAGCATTCACAGAAAAATTCTATAAGCTCCTGGAAGACAATAAGGCTATGCTACCGGAGCGGGTGGTCAGGATGCTGCATTATATGAAAAAAGACAACTGGCTGTATCATTATCAGTCCCTTGAAGGTATCCGGCAGACCCTCACTGGGATGTCCAGACGCACAAAATTTGAATCCAGCCTGGAAAAGGCACATGTTGATCTTGAAAAGAACTATGCGCTGTTCGAAGCGGATTTCAGGATATTTTTCCCTAAGCTCATTCAACATTCGAAGGAATTTTTGACAACTTTAGATTCATGAAAGAAATTTTCATTGTCGGGATAGGTGGTTTTCTAGGTTCTGTAATCAGGTACGGAGTATTTGTATGGTCTCTGAGCTGGAATATCCAGATGCCCTCGGGAACGCTGCTTGTCAACCTGGTGGGCAGTTTGATCCTGGGTCTGCTGTTTGGGCTTTTTGCCAGAAACTCATCGCTGAATTGGGAGCTATTCCTGATGACAGGTTTCTGTGGAGGTTTTACTACATTTTCTACTTTTTCCCTGGATCTACTCAAAATGGTAAGGGAAAACCTTTTATCACAGGCACTGATTTATGGAACAATCAGCGTATTTGGGGGGTTATTGTGTTGTTTGCTGGGTTTTTGGTTTATACAAAAGATATTTGCTTAACAATTTATTCTGACAAGACCGTTGAATAAAAAATGTCTTCTCATTATCAAACATTAGGAGTCACTGAGCAAGCAAGTCAGACTGAGATCAAATCAGCCTTTAAGCGGCTTGCCCTGAAGTATCATCCTGACAGGAATCAGAATGACCCTGATATGGAGGAGCGTTTCAAGGAGATCAACCATGCCTACCAGGTGCTCTCCAACCCCTATGAAAAGGCTCGGTACGACATCCGTCAGAAATACGGATCTCCGCCACCACCTACCTACACCTATGCAGAGCAGCCGTATACCCCACCGAGGACAGGACGAAGGCAATATGCAGAACCCAAGATCAATTACCGTGAAAACTGGATAGCCACAGCCTATGCGTGGGGATTCACCTTCATCGTTGCCATCATTGTGATGGGCATTTTCGGCATCAAGAATTATTATGATGCGGTGAAAAAAGAAGAATTGCTGGCCGAGAGAAGGTCAATCTTTGAAAACAGCCAGCAGCTCTATGCCGTAGGCAATGTAGATCAGGCCCTCAATCTCCTCAATTCTTTAGGGGTGTTTTTTGAGGCAGAGCAGGACATGGTCGAGTACAAAGACAATTTGTTTGACACACTGTTCACCAATGGCTTTTCCAGCTATCAGTCTCATGATTTCACCAATGCCATTTTTTATATGGAGCTCATTGAGAAATATGCGCAGACTACACCCATTGTGATGAAGCAGCAGCTGGCCAATGCTTATAAAATCACCGAGCAGCCACACAAATCCATCAGGAAGCTGCATGAGCTGTTGCTGATGGATGTGAGAACGCTCGAGGTATATATGCAGCTGGCGGAGATATACAGGGATCAGCTTCATGACCTTGATGAAGCCCGGCGATTCTATGAGATAGCCGACGAGATGACCGTAAAAGGCTACCGGGCCATCTATGGTGACGGATTCCCTATTGTGCTTACAGGCAAATATGTGCCCAAAGAACACTATGCACTTTATACCAACCTGGCGGATATTTATTTGAAGACTGGTGACCCTGAAAGGGCTGTGAAGGCCACGAAATGGAACATCAGGATGTGGCCGGACAGCATTCCTAATTACCTCATCGCTGCAAAAGGACATATGGCTCAGGGCAACCAACGAGAAGCCTGTAACTTCTTCAGAAAGGCACAATCTCTGGGGTATCGGGAGCGATTGCCTATTATCTGTTATTAGTATTTATGTAAGAGACGATACTCGTACACCGGGGGAGTACTTCCGAATTCTAAGATCCCTGCCTGCCAGCAGGCAAGGCTTCGCGATGCTCAGGATGACGATGTAGAGTTCGTTTTTAGGTCCGCATTGAACAAATTGTGATTAGGGATCGAGCTCGCGGGGAGCTCCCCTTTAGGGGACTAAGGGGTGTGGGTTGGCTTTATTAGAATCCCTCCTTTCATCATCCCTTGCAGGAGACGATACTTGAATACTAGGCTTTCACGACAGATTCCCTGCTCGGTCTGTCCCGATAGCTATCGGGACTCCAGGGAATGACGTGCTTAAATGTTTTCCATCCGTTCATCGTCTCTCGAAGAGGACGATGTAGATAGGTTGTATATATAAGAAGTGGTCTGTGCGCCACGGATCACGGGATATTGGAGACGATTCAGCCCCTCGCTCGCCCTTTTATCCCTGAAGGGACCTACCGCGCCACTACAGAATTACGATTATGATTAATATATCGAGCTCGCGGGGAGCTCCCCTTTAGGGGGTTAGGGGTGTGGGTTGGCCTTAGGTATGACCCTAACTTCCCTTCGTTCATCGTCTCTCGAAGAGGACAATGTATATAAAACGTATGTCTTTGGTAGTATCGGAGTGGTCCCCTTGCAGGAGACATTGAACCCCGGCTGGTGTCCCCACCAGACGGAACTCAACTGGTAGATGAGCTTAGGTATAGCTAAGAGGTCCTTCCGAATTCTAAGATCCTTCGCGATGCTCAGGATGACGATGTAGAGTTCGTTTTTAGGTCCGCATTGAACAAATTGTGATTAGGGATCGAGCTCGCGGGGAGCTCCCCTTTAGGGGTTAGGGGTGTGGGTTGGCCTTAGGTATGCCCTAACTTCCCTCCGTTCATCGTCTCTCAAAGAGGACGATGTAGATAGGATGTATATATATGGAGTGGTCAGTGAGACAGAGCTTGATGATATGATATAATAGCTATCGACATTAGTACATCATTCCCTAGAGCGATAGCGAGTAGGGAATCTATCGACTTATCATAAGACCTTCCTTCTAATCACGACAGATTCCCTGCTCGGTCTGTCCCGATAGCTATCGGGACTCCAGGGAATGACGTGCTTAAATGTTTTCCCTCCGTTCATCGTCTCTCGAAGAGGACAAGCAGCCCCGGCTGGTGTCTGTCAGCCGTACACTGGTCCTCACTATTAAACCCGGCTGGTGTCCCCACCAGACGGAACTAAAGTCATAAGGAGTGGTCTGTGAGACACAGACCACTGGATATTGGAGACGATTCAGCCCCTCGCTCACCCTTTTATCCCTGAAGGGACCTACCGCGCCACTACAGAATTACAATTGCGGTTAATAGACCGATCTCGCGGGCTGCCCCCCTTTAGGGGATTAAGGGGTGTGGGTTGGCCATGGTGAGTCCCAGGTCTTGGTTTAGTGATAACTTATATTCTAGATCAGCCCCTCGCTCACCCCTGAAATCCGCCAGCCGGTGGGGGTATTCAGTTTATTGAGTTAGGGTTTCTCAAACAGGTCCTCAAATTCCTTGCCCCCCGAGAGCCGTGTCTCGCATCGCTGACCATTCAGCAGGTGAAAGTCTTCCGTCGGAATGAACTTTGAGAATGTCTTCCGCATTTTAGCATCGGCCTCTTTTCTGAAGCTTTTTCGTTTTATGGCTTCAATAAATCTGCGAATGTCTTCCATTTCCTCCAGGATGAGTGGCGGGACCTCTGTGGGTTTGTCATCTGCTCCTTTGGCCACCATGGTGAAGTAGCTGTTGTTCGTATGCTTAATAGAGTTTTGCTTTACATCTTCTGCTGTGACATGGATACCAACAACCAGGGAAGTTCTGCCGACATAATTAACAGAGGCTTTCAACGCTACCAGGTCCCCTACTTCTACAGGCTGAAGAAAATCTACTCCGTCTACAGAAACGGTGACACAATAATTACCTGCATGCTTGATGGCACATGCATAGGCAGCTTTATCCATCAATGACAGGATGATGCCTCCATGAATTTTACCTCCAAAATTGGCATAGGAAGGTATCATAAGCTCTGTAAGTGTAGTCTGTGAGAATTTTACCGGTCTTCCTTCCATAGTTTATTATTGTTAGCCTACGATATCACCACTTTTGTCGCGACACTTCTCTATCCTGTTTTTCAATATCATTTTCCAGAATGGCGATCGCGTCACCACCAGCTTTGTATTGACCCACAGATTGTTGAGCACCACTATGGGCCAGGGCTGATTGGTAGGCAGCCAGCCTTTGGGCTGCACCACATAGATAAATCCCATCCTCATGGTCTCTTCCATCGCGCACGGATTGCCATAAAGTGTGCCCTCAAGGTTATATTTATAGATCACGCTGTAGATCTTTTTCTTAGGAATATTTTCTCTTGTATTGTCGTCTTTAAACTTTGGGTTCACATTTTCTGTGGGGAAATATGCCTCCGGGTCATCGGGCTTTTTTTTCTGAGCAAAGCAACTCTCCCCAAACAGCAACAGACACATTGGGAAAAATGAGTAGAGAAGTAATTTATTCATTACAGTAGGCGAAGAATTGAAATCTAAGATAGTTTATCTTCACCTATCTTTATGCGCTGAAACAGGGTTTTGTGAAACAAATTATTAGTTTTTTACTACGGAACGTCCCCAGAAAATACCTCCAATTGTTTAGTCACTGGGGGCTCAAAGTGGTGGCACTGTTCTACAAAGGAAAAGATGTTGAATGTCCAATCTGCGAGGCTGAGTTTAGAAAATTCCTGCCCTACGGCCGAAATTCCCGCCCCAATGCTTTATGCCCGAGCTGTCTGAGCCTGGAGCGTCACCGGCTGATCTGGCTTTACCTGAAACGCAAAACGGACTTCTTCACCCAACCGCACAAGATGCTGCACATCGCTCCTGAGCTCTGCTTCATGCCGAGATTTGAGGATATCAAATTTCTGGATTATATCACTGGTGACATCGAATCACCCCTGGCAAAAGTAAAGATGGATATCCATGAGATCCCTTTCGAAGACAATACTTTTGACATCGTCTTTTGCAACCATGTGCTGGAGCATGTGGACAACGATATCCTCGCCATGAGCGAGATCCGCAGGGTGCTGAAGCCCGGTGGATGGGCCATTCTGCAGGTTCCCTTTTTCTTTCCCCTGAAAGACAAGACCTTTGAGGATTTCTCTATAACCTCACCAAAAGAAAGGGAAAAGGTGTTTGGCCAGGATGATCATGTGCGCATGTATGGGAAAGACTATCCTGACAGGATCAGAAAAGCAGGTTTCAAAGTATTGGAAGATGAGTTTGTGCATACGCTGAGGAGGCAGGAGATTCACCGATATGCACTCCCTGAGAATGAGGTGATCTACCGGTGTGAAAAATAGTCAATACAGCTTCAATATACTTTGTGTTTCCCTCCATTCATCGTCTCTCGAAGAGGACGATGTAGATAAAGTATATCTATGTAGTAGTCTGTGAGCCACCGTGAGCTACTGACCACGGGGTATTAGAAGCCTCGGCTGGTGTCCTCACCAGACGGAAGATCAGCCCCACGCTCACCCTTTTATCCCTGAAGGGACCTACCGCGCCACTACAGGATTACGATTATGATTAATATATCAAGCTCGCGGGGAGCTCCCCTTTAGGGGTTGGGGTGTGGGTTGGCCTTAGGTATGACCCTAACTTCCCTCCATTCATCGTCTCTCGAAGAGGACGATGTAGAAAGACATATGTTTTAGGAGACGCTATTTTAACACGGTGGGAGTCCTTCCGAATTCTAAGATCCCTGCCTGCCGGCAGGCAAGGCTTCACTTCGCTCAGGATGACGATGTAAAGTTTAATTTTAGGTCCGCATTAGATGAATTGTGCTTAATAAATTGAGCTCGCGGGTTGACCCCTTCTATGTTGTAATCCAAGCGGATCACAAATACTTTTTTCCAAATGCCCTTTTTTTAGGCCATTTTGTTTCATCATAAAAACATCCTTCTATCAACGGACTGAAGTAGCCGCATTTCCTTGTTTAATTCTTATTTAATGAAAGCAGCAGCCTTTAGGAAACGAATACTACAATGTAGCATCGCACGGGATCCATAGCTGTCTTTCAATTAGAGGTTGTTTTATGATGATAGTTAATTCGTTAAGCCACAGCATACTGATACTCTGTTTCATTCTTCAATACATACCTTACTCGGCTCAATAGCTTCTTAGCAATTCGAATGATAGCTCGATTGGGCTTCATTCGCTTACATAAGGTATTATAAGTCAAAGCTAGAGCAGGATCATTTCTGCTGGCAATCCAGGCACTTTCTACAAGTACTCCTCTCAGTGGCTTATTACTTCTGGAAGTAATCGAACCTGCCAGATCTCTATCCCCAGAAGAATTAGTGGTTGGAACCAGCCCTATATAAGAGCACAGTTTATCCAGGCTATTAAACCTGCTAGTATCTCCTAATTCAGAAAGCAAGGTCATCGATACGATCAGTCCTATTCCCGGAATACTTCTCAGGCAATTAACCCGATGAGCATACTCTTCACTTCTAGCTATTTCTCTTAACTGTCTGTTAATCTTCAGTAAAGTGGATCTCAAATGAGTCACCGTATCCAGTGTTCCGGATATCACAGCGTGACCGTATTCGGTACTCAACCTTATGGTGGTTAACCATTTGGAAAAATTGGCTGACCAATAACGTGAAGCAGAATCCAATTCAGTTGGAATCTCAATTCCATAAAAATGTAAAAAGGCCTTGATCCTTGTCTTATTCCTACTAATCTCTTTTACCAGAGTTTTGCGATACCTTACCAGACCTCGGAGTTCTTCGTTTGCCCTGGTTGGTACATAAATAGGTTCTAAATCTCCATTTCGTAATGAACGTGCGATTTTCCTGCTATCTCGTTTATCTTCTTTTTGCTTCCTCTCCTTATCAGTAGTGGGAATATCTGCCGGATTAACGACAATATTATGAATGCCTTGTTCCTCTAGAGATCGATGAACACTGAAACCACAAAATCCAGCTTCATAGGCCGAATGGTATTCAGCTCCCGGAAAGTTCTTTTTTAAATAGGTAGAAAGAACTTCAGGATTGGGATCTTGTGAAAATGTTTTATGAGAGATGTGTTCCAGTAATATGGTAACTCGCCAATTCTTCAAATGCACATCAATCCCTACGTATACCTTTTGACCATCGAAACTCAATTCTTTACTTTTACTCTTCATAAGCTTCTATCTTTTAGTTTGATTATTGTTTACTTATTCAAAACTAAATCACATAGAAGCTTATGCTTTTACAATCATAAGGCCTTTAGGGGATTTAGGGGCGTGGGTAGGCATTAGTAGAATTGAATTGATACAACACCGTTTTGGAGCGGGATATTGAAGGCGATTTAGTCCTTCGCACACCCTCTTTCCCTGAAGGGATCTACCGCACCACTACAGAATTTTGATTGTGTAAAATAAATCGAGCTCGCGGGGGATTCCCTGTATAGTCTCAGGGACGTGCGATGGCCTCCATCGAACTCACGTCAATCAATACAGCTCTATATATTTTGTATTGGGATCTATCCCCCGGAGCTTCCTGACCCACTCATAGATCAGTCCATGGCTATAGGAGAAAAACTGGATCAGGACCACCAATGGGATCAAAAATGCGGCTCCAGGAGATTTGGTCCTGAGCAGGCCACCCACTGCCACAGCAGCCAAGTAAAGAACCAGCATCCCAAGGGCTATGTAACCAATCACCAGGCCCAGAGCTGCCAGTAAAACTGTCAGGAGTGTGCCAAGTGTAAATACGATGGGCAAAAAGTGGATGAGCTTAAGCTGTCCATCGTGAAATCGTGATAGATTCACCCTGGCTCTCCCAAAATACTTTAGCTGCTTCGAAAATTTTCCCAGGCTGGTTCGTCGCTTATGATATACGAATGCCTCCGGAAACAGCGCCGTCTTAAAGCCAGAGTCAATGATCCGTTTGCTAAATTCCATGTCCTCACCCATGAATGGGATACGATAACCCTTTGTTTTTTCAAAGACCTCCCTGCTGATACCCATATTGAAGCTTCGCGGATGAAATCCTATCACCCGCTTTTTACCTCCCCGCAGCCCCCCGGTGGTAAGCTTAGAGGTCATGGTGTGACTGATGGCTTTCTGCAGATCAGTGAAAGATTCATGAAATGAGTCCGGCCCGCCATAGGCATCCACCCAGCCCTCCTTCAGATAATTGTTGACGGTATTTAGGTAATGATCAGGGATCAGGCAGTCAGAATCAAATACGATGAAGTAATCACCAGCAGCTTTTTCATAGCCAAAGTTTCTTGCAAAGCCCTGACCACCATTTTCTTTCTTAAAATATTTGATGTCGAGCCTTGAGGCGAATGACATGACCTCCTCTTTGCATTCGATGGTAGAGCCATCCTCCACCACGACCACTTCAAAGTCTTTGAAGGTCTGTCGAGTCAGTGTTTCAAGCAGCTCTAAAATCTCATCAGGACGGTTGTATACCGGAACAACAACAGAAAATTTAGGCATTGCCTGTCGTTTCAGTAATCAGGTAATCATTTTTCTTATGGCCAACCCTGATAACCATTTCGGCCAGAAAGCCCGCTAAAAATAATTGTGTACCAATGATGATCGCTACCAGGGCCAGGAAGAAGAGTGGTTGGTCTACTACTTCCCTAACCGGGAGCTGGTGGGAAAGGTTATACAGTTTTTCGCCGATAAGCCAAACGGCAATCCCTGTACCTAGCATAAAAAATAACGTCCCAAAGATCCCGAAGAAATGCATTGGATTCTTTCTGAACTTGGATACAAAGGTGACTGATACCAGGTCTAAGAAACCGGTAAAAAAACGCTTGGCCCCAAACTTGGTATGCCCATACTTTCGGGCTTTGTGCTCCACTACTTTCTCCCCGATGTGGGTAAACCCATTCCATTTGGCCAGCAAAGGGATGTATCGGTGCATTTCACCATACACTTCGATGTTTTTTACCACATCAGACTTATATGCTTTGAGGCCGCAATTGAAATCATGCAGCTTGATCCCCGACACCATCCTGGTGACCCGATTGAAGAGCTTGGAAGGGACCGTCTTTGAAATGGGATCGTGCCGTTTTTTCTTCCAGCCTGATACCAGGTCGTAGCCCTCCTCCTCAATCATCCGAATCAGCTCCGGAATTTCGTCCGGACTGTCCTGCAGGTCAGCATCCATTGTGATCACTATCTCACCGGCAGCATGATCGAAGCCAGTCTGAACGGCAGCTGACTTTCCATTGTTACGCTTAAACTTAAGGCCCTTTGCCTCCGGATGTTTTGCTGCTATCTCCTGAATAATTGACCAGGAACGGTCTTTGCTACCATCATCAATAAACAGCACCTCATAAGTGATCTTATGCTTTGTGGTAACTTTCCGAATCCATTCGAATAACTCCGGAACGGATTCTTCTTCATTATATACCGGTACTACAATTGATACTTTAACCTGTGTGTTCTTCACTTAATCAAATGGCTTCAGGATTTGATTTCTTAAATATGGCCGACATTATCAATGCCACAATAAATCCGAAAAATGTGCCAAAAATAATGATCATTATGAACATTGCTATTGGACTTGTAAACATTTCCATCATAGGCATGGCTTGCTCTATCTGAGCATCTGACATTCCCTGCTCCTCCAACTTGGCAATTTGCATTTGCTTCATGTTTTCCATGAAGGCGCTATTGATGTAATTGATATAAATAATGGTGAATAATCCGGATATTGTTGCAGAGATCAAAGAAGATAGCGTGCCGATTCCCAACCCCTGACCATAGGTCATATATCCATCTCCATCTTCTTTAAATTCCTTATAAGCAAAGTAGAACGCAACAACAGAAAATACTATTCCCAGATAGTTCCATCCCTGGTTTTGGGCCTGTCCCAAAAAATCTAACAGGATGAAATATATGATTCCGATCATTCCGAGGATCAGTCCATACTTGATTGAAACTGAACGTACTGTGGTCTTAGGTTGGTCTTCCATGGGGTAATTATTTTGGTTTCTTCCTTAAAATTATGGATATAACCGGCGTAACAAAGAATCCGGCAATTATTTTTTTCACACCGGAACTCACGCTTAAATCCATGGTAGTGACCAATTCAATACCATCTAACTGTACCTGAAATCCCTCCTCGCCGAATTGCTCTACATAAATGTCTCTTTTTTGGCTTAGAAAAGCGATTGCAGACTCTTTATATGCCGACAACACCCCTGGATCTAACCAAAGATATGCAGCCAGGAAAAGGGAAAATATCACTGCAACTACAGTATATACAAAAAATCCAAGGGTCATCCCCTGCCAGAAATGTAGATAACCCTCATAATAATTGGTTTTGTAATCCTTCTGGGCAAAAAATATAAACACCCCAATGATGATCACATCAAAAAACAGATGGGTGAGGTCGATCAGTGGGTTTGCTCCAAAGAAAGAAGACAGGAAAAACAACACGATCAGGAAAAGCGCACAAAACAGTGCATACTTAACCGATACTTTAAACATTATCTGGCCCTTCATAGAATTCTCCGTTCACGATTCCGAAAATTTTGCCCGTCTGTTGTTGGTTCAGCAAGGGTGAGTTTTCTGATTTTGATTGATTGATGCTTTGATTGTAGGTCCAGGATTGTTTGGGCAGTGCAAGGGTAAGCTTGGCGGGAAATCCTTCTTCTATCACCACGGGTGCCAGTCCCAGGATCTTACGTGGATTTACTGTAATGGCTGTGATGATCGTTTCCATTGATAGCTCAGCCTCGAGGCTGACCAACAAAGGATAAAATGTTTGCAGGCTGATCAGACCAAAAGCAGCAAGATCAAACTCCAATTCCTTGTTTTCCGGATCCTGAGGCTGATGGGCCGAGACTATCGCATCGATGGTACCATCAGTCAAACCTTTTATCAGTGCCTTACGGTCTTTTTCTGAGCGAAATGGTGGATCTGACTTGAAGTTCGGATCAAAATCTACGATGTGCTCGTCTGTGAACACAAGGTGATGAATTCCCACATCACAAGTCACATTTAAGCCTTCCTTTTTGGCTCTTTTAATGAGTCTTACAGATTTCTCTGTGGATATTTGATTGAAGTGCAGCCTCCCTCCCGCATAGCGGAGAATGTCGAGGTCCCGCTGAATGGCCAGCTCCTCTGAGATAGAAGGTTCACCTTTAATACCCATCAGCGTGCTCACCACCCCTTCGTGCATATGTGTATGCTGACTAAGGTGTCTGTCCTTAGGTCGATTGATGATCAGTCCGTCAAACTTCTGAACATATTGTAAGGCTTTCAGCAGAAGCTCGGTATTCCAAATGCTGTTTGTGCCATCGGAGAAGGCTTTTGCTCCGGCAGTATGCAGATCCAGGATCTCAGTAAGGTTTTCACCCTCTGTGCCTTCACTCACTGCAGCCATTGGCCAAAGATCTACCCCGTAGCCGGACCTTGTACGAAGGTACTCCACATCGGATTTCGTTTCTGTGACAGGTTGGTTGTTGGGCGCCAGCAATACATCAGTAAACCCTCCTGCAATAGCCACTCTTGAACCACTGGCAAGATCCTCTTTATGCTCAAAGCCGGGATCATTGAAGTGCGCAAAGAGATCGACAAATCCGGGAAATACCAGCTTGTCATTGCACTCTATGGTCTTTTTAGCAGATAGTCCTTTACCTATTTTGGCGATGGCACCATCCTCAATAAGGATATCAGATGTTTTTTGATGAAATTTTGAAGCGGGATCGAAAATTGTAGCGTTGCTGAGAAGAACCTTCATTAACTAAATCTTAGCAGTAGCATTTCAATGAGTAAGAATATTAAGGCCAAAAGTAATGCATATTTCCATAACCCAACGCCCTCGTTGGCTTCACTGAAGTGTCTTTTGAATTCTTCAGCATTGTCCACATCATAGATCTGTACATTTCCCATTCCTGAAATCACACTTTTCAAATCATTGGTAGAAATGCTATTGATGTTAGATTCTGCTTTATTGTAGTTAAAGGCCAGGTGTGTGACCGTATCCGTATCAATACTAAGTGTATAGAAGCCTGGCTCAGTAATCTCTTCAGGAATATCCAGTAGCACTTTGTCTGCTGTTCGCATCACACCAGGAATGAAGGTGCGCTCCTGATTAGATATTTTTGGCAGGGCTGCTTCATGCACCAGGTTAGCATCTATGGTCATGACCTTCTCATCAAAAGAATAAGCCAGGTTCTGTGTGCGGTCAGCAGAGGATTGAGCCAGCTTATAGAGTACCGGAATAAACAACGCATGTTTATGGAAGTCAGTGCGTTCATCCACCAGGGGTGTTGTAAACAGAAATAAATTATCCATCCCCGATTTTACCAGAAAGGGCTTACCAGCATTGGTATTTAGCAAGACGTTGAAAAAGCCCTGCACCTCCAGGGGATTCCCAACTGCTGGCAAAGAAATCTGATCAGAGAGCCTGGAGAAAATTCCAGTAAACCAGGGGGTATCAAGACTCCGGGAACTTACTGTGTAAGTTGCCGTGTCGGCGGGTGGTCCTACAGAAAACTGCAGTATCTGCTCATAAGAAGGAAAGGACGGTTGCCTTCCCGGCACAATCATCACGGACTTGCCTGCAACAGCGTTTGCATCCATCCAGTCCGGGATACGATTGAGTCCATCCAACACAATCAAATCTGAATTCTGAATCTCCTGGTAATTAATATTTGAGAGAGAATAAGTATTGAGATTGAAGATCTCATTATTGGAGAAGGCCGCTCTCAGGTATCTGTTGATCTGCTCTTCGTACAAAATGGATATTTCAATTTTCTTGGGCTCACTGATGGTGAAATAGTACTTGTTGTCGAAAGCCTGTGCAAAATCTTCTATCTCAATGTAGTAGTTGCCTGAAATCTGATCAAAGGCACCGATGTTCACACTGGTATTTTTTACCGACTGAGCAGGCAGGTCCAGGGTAAACGTAGAAAACTGAATTGAATCAGTAAACACCTTTACCAGCACATCATTTCTATCCTCCGAACCGATGTTTCGGATAGCAACATTGAGTTTGTTGTCATTACTCAATCCGAGAATGGCATCAAGGTATACGGAATCCACAAAAATATTTCCTTCCAGCTCATTAGAAAGCTTGATCAGGTAGATTGAGGAAAGTGAGTCTTTTGCCAATGCTGAAAAGTCTCCGGTAATTGATTCCTGAAAATCGGATATGATGAAGTACTCTGCGAGTGAAGAAGTCTTGTCACTTCCCCATCGGTTCATCACATCTTCCAAAGTCCGGAACCTACGGGAATACTCCACCTCTGTCAATCGCTCCTCGAGCTCCTTTCCTACCAGAAGCCTTGCCGGATCGGAACGAAAATCATTGGTAGTAAGTGAATAATTGAGTCCTGACTCTCCGGATGCAATGAGGTCTTCTACGATCTGTACTCCCTCATCTAAAAGGCTCAACCCACCCAGGCCTTGTCGGCTCATACTAAGCGAATTATCCAGGTAGATCTTTCTCAAAGATTTGAGGGTGGTCTCCGGGGCCACCGTGATAGGTTGTGCAAAAGCAAGTACCAGAAATATGATAAATAGAATTCTCGCTGCCAGGATAAGCAATTTCTTTAGCTGAGAGCGTTTTTTTGTTTCTCGTTTTACCTGGTGTAGAAAGGAAGTATTGGAGAAATAAATCTTTTTGACCTTTCTAAAATTAAAAAGATGAATGATAACTGGAACCGATATCAGTCCTAGTGCCCACAGTACGCCAGGATATAGAAATTGCATGCAGTAAATCTATAACGAAAGTCGAAGGTAGGAGTTATTGGAATTGAATTTATCTGACATTTAGTTGCAGATCAAAACAGATACCCATGCCAAATCACTTTGTGATCGTCCATTTTCCATCATTTTTGATCTTTTGATTGACAAACGTTATTTGACTTTGTTTTAACTATGTTTGCCGTCTAAAGTCAGCTTGTGATGACATTTGAGAAGGACGGCATCATCTTCCCGCACGCATCTTCATTTCGTATACCGTTGTTAAGGTATATTTACTTATCCCGATGCTATGAGTAATCGATTGAAAATCTTGTTCGTAGACGATGAGCTGGTGATTCTGAAAGCCCTGGAATTGGTACTGGGTGATGCTCATGATGTCATCACTGCCAGGAAAGCCTCTGAGGCTTTTGACATCCTTGGTCAACACGACGACATCCAGGTGCTGGTGAGCGATATGAGAATGCCCGAATCCGATGGGCTGGAGCTTATAAGAAGTGTGAAAAAGACTCGACCGGAGATCAAATGCTATCTACTCACAGGTTTTGAGATGAACTCGGAAATTTCTGAATCCATTGAAAACGGTACGATTGTCAGGCTTATTCAGAAGCCAATCGAACTCAAGGTATTGATTGATACAATACTTGATGATTTCGACTAGCTAATTTCACTGCCAGACCAGGCATAGTTGAGCCAATTAATTTAAAACCATTTCACTAGCGCAGAAGTTCAGATCGGACTTGAGTCAATTATTTTAAAGCCACGGATCCACTAATGAGTTGCTTGCACTGATGGTGCTAAACCAGGTGATCTAGTATCCATAATCATATTCATCCAACATAGAGGAAGAATAGGTCAATCGTCACGAATGAGCCAACACCCAACCGCCCACTAGTGCGGAAGTAACTTCCGCGCTATTTGAAATCTGATATGTCTTTATGCCTTCAGCTTTTTCCAGGGGCCTTGAATGGCCAATGTGAGTCCCGGTCCCTGAATATTGACAAACAAGGTCTCTCCGGTTGGTGAGAAACATGCTCCTGCAAATTCAGATTTAAAACCAACATTTTCTCCAAAGTGATACAGCTCACCATTCGGGGTGACTCCAACGAGCTTAGGCTCTCGCTTATCCTCACACACGATCAAGTCTCCCCAAGGAGAATAGGTCAGGTTGTCGGCATGTTCGAGCATCTGAGCATCGTGTGATTCTACAAACAGCTCAAGTTTTGCAGGACTGCTTGCCTCATTTGCCGTTCCCTCTTCAGGGCTGGGAATGTATCGGAAGATCTGCCCATTTTTCTGTTGGCCGCCATTGGTGCAGGCAAAATAGATCTCTCCTTTTCCATTCCACATGCCTTCTCCCCTGGCAAATCGAATTGCGCCTGAGTCATAGCCTTTCAGTCTAAGATCATTTTCAGGAGACTGAATATCCTCCAGGTCCATCCACTCCACATCCAGCTTTTCATTCAATGGCATCACATCCTTTGAATCCTCCTGCCAGTTGCGGCTGTCGAACGACGACTTACTCTTTAATTTCATCGCCTGAAGCTTACCCCTGGTCAGGTCTCCATATTGCTCCGGAATAAAACGATAGATCAACCCATCACCAGCGTCTTCTGTGAGATAGACAATACCCGTTTTTGGATCAACAGCGACTGCTTCATGGTTGAATCGGCCCATGGCCTTCAATGGAATTGGCACCTGGATGCCAGATTGTGTTGTTGCTTTTACCTCAAAATTGTAGCCATGGTCTTTTTCCAATGTGCCATCGGCTCTCAACGTCGATTCTTCGCATGAGATCCAGCTGTTCCATGGCGTTGGGCCCCCTGCACAATTTCGAACCGTGCCTACAAGGCTTAGATATTCCTTTTCAATCGTCTGTGTCTTCTCATCAAAAACGATGGTAGAGGTACCGCCCACTCCTACATTTTTTCCACTTCCAAAGTCATAAACAAGGTCTTTTGTTGCCCCTGTAGGAAGGTTTTTCTCGTCCATTCCAAAAGGTCCGTTTTCAAGATCACCCGGAGACAGTTCATGGTTTCTGATAATCACCACCTTATTGTCTATGTTGAAAGTAGCCATACCGTCTGCAGCACCGGGGACTAAATAGCCATCTGACATAGGGGTGCCTTTTTTGGAAATGATCTTGTAACTAAATCCTTTGGGTAGATTTAATATTCCATCAGGGTCTGGCAAAAGGTCGCCATATCCGGTAGATTCTACGAATTGCGAACCACCTGTTGTACATCTTTGAAGGCCTAGAAATCCAAGGCTAACTAATCCTGAAGTCACTAAAAAATCTCTGCGTTGCATATTGGGGTTATCTGGTTAATATATTAACTAAGTTAACTTTTATACTTGATAATAGTCCATTCGTACCCCGATGATGGTAATTAATAACAAACTCTTCACCTGGAATTCACAGATCAGAGTGTGTAAATCATCTCATTTGATCCGGATGCCCCAAGAGATTTTAGAAATTCCAATGAAGGACTTATTGATATATTTGAAATCACAATTTTTCATATCGAATGAATCTAACACCAACAAACCAGCGCCTTTATTCCCTTGATGCCTTACGTGGATTTGACATGTTTTGGATCATGGGAGCTGAAGAGATCTTTTTTCGCCTGGCCGAAATCACCGAAGCACCTTTTTGGACGGCCATGGCCAATCAGTTTGTCCATCCTGACTGGCATGGTTTTGCCTTTTATGACATCATCTTTCCACTCTTTCTCTTCATAGCGGGTGTTGCTACTCCGTTTTCTGTAGGTAAGCAGTTGGAGCGCGGCAAGGACAAGCAGTCACTAACCATGCGGGTGATTAAAAGAGGGCTCATCCTGGTATTGCTTGGAGTGATCTACAACAACGGGCTCAAGATCATGCCCCTGGAAGAGATCCGTTTTGGAAGTGTATTGGGCAGGATTGGACTGGCTTATATGTTTGCCAACATCATATATATCCATGCCAGTAAGAAGGGGCAGATGATCTGGTTCTTTTCCATCCTGATTGGCTACTGGTTGTTACTCTTATTCACCGCAGCGCCAGGATTCCCTGCTGGAACGCTATCAATGGAAGGCAACTTCATTTCGTACCTGGATCGATTGGTCATGCCTGGCAAGCTGTATCTGGGGATCCATGATCCCGAGGGTCTTTTCTCTACGATACCAGCAATAACAACGGCTCTCCTAGGGATCTATGTAGGAGATCAGTTGAAAAACATTACTGTGGAGACACAGAAAAAGACTTTGGTAAACCTGTTGATTCTTGGAGTGGCCATGATTGCGATTGCCCAGATCTGGGACTTTATTTTCCCCATCAACAAAAACCTCTGGACAAGCTCATTTGTATTGATGTGTGGCGGTATCAGTACCCTACTCATGATCTTATTTTACTTCATCATTGATGTAAAAGGTTATCAGAAGTGGTCCTTCTTTTTCAGAGTGATTGGCATGAACTCCATCCTGATATACATGGCCGGAGACTTCATCAGCTGGTCTTACACCACCAATGCACTCTTTGGATGGCTGGGGCAGCTTGTGGGGGAACCATACAATGCCCTTGTCATGGTATTTTGCTTTTTGGCAGTGGAATGGGTATTCTTATATGTATTATATAAACAGAAGCTTTTCCTAAAGGTTTAATCGTTTTAATTTGGGCGCATGAAGTGCCCCAATAAAACCTCTACCCTTAGTGTTTTTGTTCTCATATTCCTGGTAATAGCTGGTTGTAATCCTCAGCCTGTAGGAGATAAGCCAATTGATCGTGAATCAGTGGTCAGTCGCAATAATGTTCTGATCGAAGCTGTTGACACCCTGGGTTCACTATCTGTTGGAAATGGAGAGTTTGCATTTACGGTAGATGTCTCAGGGCTTCAGAGCTTTCATCAGGCCTATGAAAGAGGTGTGGCCCTCGGCACACAGGCCCAATGGGGGTGGCATACAATCCCCAATCCTGATGATTACAACATTGAGGATGTAGCCCGGGAATATGAGTCATGCAACGACAAGGTGGTGCCTTATGCAGTGCAACCGCAGGATGGTAGGGCAAAAAAAGCCTCTGACTGGCTGAGAGCAAACCCACATCGACTACACCTGGGCATCATCGGGCTTGTTTTCCTCACTGAGGACGGCAAAGAATTAGGCATCGAGGACCTAAAAAACATTAACCAGCGACTCGATTTATGGACAGGCAAGATCGAAAGCAACTATACTGTTGACGGGGAACCTGTGAAAGTAGAGCTCTTTGGTCACCAGGAAAACGATGCCATTGCTGCTAAAATCACCTCTCCGCTGCTCGAAAAAGGCCGAATCAAGGTAAAGATGGAATTTCCCTATGGAAATGAATGTCATGTCTGTCCGGGCTATGACTGGGAAAGCACAGACAGGCACCAGACCCTGGTATCAGGAAGTGGAAACACCCGGATGATTACCAGAAACCTGGACAATGACCAGTATTTCGCCAACCTTTCCTGGGAGGGCTCAGGGGACTTAAAGGAGAAAGCTCCACATCGTCTTTGGCTGGAACCGTCAGCCAGTCAGGAATCTTTCGCTTTCAGTGTGGCTTTTTCAAAGGAAAAGTCGAACGTTCCGATTGATAATTTTGAGGCAACCACTCAAAGCAGTATCCGGGGCTGGGCAGATTACTGGAACACGGGTGGGTTTATCGACTTTGGAGCCTGCACGGATCCCAGAGCGGAAGAACTGGAGCGAAGGGTGATCCTTTCGCAATACCTGACAAAGATCCAATGTTCCGGGTCATTACCACCCCAGGAAACAGGCCTGACCATGAACAGCTGGTATGGCAAGTTTCACCTGGAGATGCACTGGTGGCATGGTGTCCATTTCCCGCTTTGGGGTAAAGCTGATCTACTGGAAAACAGTATGGACTGGTACTACCAGGTGATGGAAGAAGCAAGAGGCACCGCACAGTGGCAGGGGTATGACGGCGTGCGATGGCAAAAGATGACCGGTCCGGAGGGTCGCAAAAGCCCATCTTCGGTTGGTGAGTTTCTAGCCTGGCAGCAACCTCACCCCATATATATGGCGGAGCTCCTTTACCGGGCCAACCCCACTGAAGAAACCCTGAACAAGTACAAAGAGATGGTATTTGAGACCGCTACTTTTATGGCCTCATTTGCTCAACTCAAAGAGGATGGGAAATACCATTTGTGTCAGCCATTGATCCCGGCTCAGGAGCTTTTCCATCCTACCGAGACCAACAATCCGCCCTTTGAGGTCACCTACTGGTATTATGCTTTGAAGACTGCATTGAAATGGCAGGAACGACTTGGATTAAATGCGGATGCAAAGTGGATGGAGGTTTCGGACAACCTGGTAGACCTTCAAATGGAAAAAGGGATGTACCTCCCTGCAGAAGGTGCTGAAGGCTATTACGATGAAATAGAACGAAAGAGAGACCATCCGGTGGTATTGGGCTCATTGGGTATGCTCCCACAGACTACAAAGGTGGATCCTGAGATCATGGACAATACCTTTGAAAGGATTCTGGAGGAGTGGCAATGGGAAACCACTTGGGGCTGGGACTATCCAATGATCGCCATGACAGCCGCTCGCCTTGGAAAACCTGAAGAAGCGATCAATGCATTATTTATGCCCATGCAGAAAAACACTTACCTGGTGAACGGACATAACTATCAGAATGAAAGACTTCGTTTGTATCTGCCCGGTAATGGCGGATTGCTCACCGCTGTTGCCATGATGGCCGCAGGTTGGGACAATTCAGAAACAGATGCTCCGGGCTTTCCAAAAGACGGGACCTGGAATATCAAGTCCGAGGGTTTATCAAAAATGCCTTAAATTAAAGTATGGAGTTAGTTAAGGATCCAAAAGTCGACGAGATTTTTAAGAGTTATCCTATGGAGATCGCAGCCAGGCTAAAAGATTTGAGGAAACTCATTTTAGATTCAGCTGCAGAGACCGAGGGATTAAAAAAGCTGATCGAAACCGTGAAATGGGGTGAGGCGAGCTACCTGACTAAGAACGGAAGTACGATTAGGCTAGGCTGGAAAAGCAGCATCCCGGATCGATTCTCTATCTACTTTATCTGTACAACCGGCCTGGTGGATACCTTTAGGCTGGTACATGGCGATATCTTTGAATATGAAGGCAATCGGGCCATTCATTTTACGCTTGCTGATGAAGTCCCTGTAGAACCAATGAAAGCTTGCATTGGCATGGCTTTAAACTATCATAAGATCAAGCATCTCCCCTTGTTGGGAGCTTAAAATCTGAAATCAATACATGGCTGTAACACCAAAATACCGTGCTTTAACGACGGATGAGCTGACAGAACTGCGAAATGAGTTTATAGAATACCTGGTCGTAAATGGGATCACGGCTGAAGACTGGAAAAAGCTCAAGACAGAGACGCCTAAAAAGGCGGAAGATATTCTAACCTTGTTTAGTGATGTCGTTTTTGAGAGTATTCTTCGCAAAGTCGATTTCCTGGAGAAACGCATGACCAACGAGCTAATGATCTTTCAGTGTTTAAAGGACCGGATGGTGCTTGTAGGTATCACTTCTTCTGCAACAGATTTCACAAAACAGGAAGAGCTGGAGAAAGCGGTTGAAAAACCGCCTAAGGATGCCAAAGTCTATACGACTGAAAAGGTGTACAATCAGACCAGGGAGATGGAAGTGTTTCAAATGCTGGAAAGTGGCTGCATGATTACCGATGGCAAGTTGTTTAAAGCATTATCGCTGTCGTTGTAATTCACAGACCTCTAAAACATTTCACACCTCTATTCGTCATCAGGGAAAACTCGATCAAAATGCAAACCATTCTAGGAGCAGGAGGTGCCATTGGCAAGGAACTCGCCAGATCACTATCAAATTACACTTCTGAAATAAGACTTGTCGCCAGAAACCCCAAACAGGTAAATGGTTCTGATATCCTGATGTCAGCAGACCTGACTGATCAAACCTCGATTCAGAAAGCTATCGCTGGGTCAGATGTGGTTTATGTCACCATTGGCTTTCCTTTTAATCTCAAAATCTGGAGAAGAAACTGGCCTACCTTTATGCAAGCGGTCATTGAAGGTTGTATTGAAAACAAATCAAAACTGGTATTCTTTGACAATATATACATGTACGATCCTCAGTACCTGGATGGCATGACTGAGGATACACCTATGAATCCCAGCAGTGAGAAAGGGAAGGTCCGGAAACAGCTGGTGGAAATGATCATGAAGGAGGTAGAATCAGGTAAACTATCAGCGCTTATTGCCAGGTCAGCTGATTTTTACGGACCATCAATTCAAAACGTGAGTATGCTTACCGAAACGGTCATCAAACCCCTTTCGGAAGGCAAGACTGCCAACTGGATGGGTCCTTTGAATTTCAAACACTCTTTTACGCATATCAAAGATGCCGGTCAGGCTACAGCCCTGCTTGGAAACACTCCTGATGCTTATAATCAGACCTGGCACCTACCAACCGCATCGAATCCCTATACTGGTAAGGAGTGGATAGAAAAATTTGCTGCGGCACTAGGAGTAAAACCAAAATCGCGATCTGTATCCCGCTTTATTGCAAGGCTTATGGGTGTTTTCGTACCTGTAATGCTCGAAATGCCAGAGATGATGTATCAATATGACAGGCCTTATGATTTTAATAGCGACAAATTCATCAAACGCTTTGGGATACTACCTACTGCATATGATGAGGGAATAGCTGAAATTGCCCGGGTAGATTATCGATCCTGAGTCAACCTTTTTAAACTTCCTGGTCCTATCAGGGAATCTTATTAATCCTGAAATGGGTATCTTGATGATCGAATCTCAAGAACCAGCCAATGAAAATTGTAAGTGTAGAGGCCATCTTACTTTCATACCCTATGCCAGAACCAATCCTTCTATCATTCTGGGGCGGGCAGCGAAGCATCATTAAGCGGGATGCCATGATCATCCGTGTGACGACCAACAATGGTCTAAAAGGCTATGCTCCGGGTCCGGCTTATGAGAGGGCTAAGGAGCAAATTGATCGAATCATCTCTCCCTTCCTGATAGAGAAAGATCCCCTAAAATGGCAAACACTTGATTTCGATGGAGATCCTGAACTGAAAAAACTCTATGCTGCTGCTGAGATAGCACTCATCGATATTGTGGCCAAATATGAGGGTTGTCCTGTTTCAGAGTTGATTGGAGGCAGAAAACGCGATACAATCAAACTCTATGGAAGTGCAGGGATGTATAAGTCACCCGAATCTTTTGCCGAGGAGGCATCAGCTATCCAGCAACAGGGTTTCAAAGCCTACAAAATGCGCCCTGCATTGGGCGTTGAAGAGGACTTACGAACCATGGAGCTCATGAGAAAGGCAGTAGGTAAAGACTTTGGTCTGATGGTGGATGCCCATACCTGGTGGCGTATGGGAGACAAAAGCTATACTTCTGGAATGATCACTGATCTATCAAAAGCCATGACGGAATACGATCTAACCTGGCTGGAAGAACCTCTCCCTCCCGAGCAACATGAAGACTATGCTGTATTGAAAAGCAAAAACTATGTGCCTATTGCAAGTGGTGAACACGAACAAAGTTTAGCCGGCTTTGAGGATCTGATCCAAAAGAATGCTGTTGACTATGTGCAGATGGACGTTTGCTGTCAGGGCGGGTTCGATATGGCCAATGAGGTGATTAAACTAACACTAGCAGCAGGACTTCGGTTTGCTTTTCACTGTTGGGGTCATGAGCTGGAAATCCTGGTTTCTGCTCAGCTGGGGATATGCTGGCCTGAATCTGTAGTAGAATGGCTTGAATATCCTTGCTATTCAGCACCGGGCCGTAAAGGAATGTATCCATTTCCTGTTTCAGATGAGATATTGAAAGATCCTCTTACAATCAAAGAAGGATACCTTCAAGTGCCTGACACACCTGGGTTTGGAATTGAGGTAAATGAAAAGGTCCTGGAGAAATATCCTTTCATTCCAGGACCCTGGTCATATTTTACTTTAGATCAGCCAGCACAAACAATTGCTGTAACAGGTGATCACAGTATCAAATGGGTGAAAGATTCAGCCAATCACTAAGAATGATGCAGCACGTCCAGCTGCTTTTTCAGTGTATCAAGTTCTTTCTCAGCTGAGCTGATCTTGTCCTTGAAATCATCTTTCAGCTTGTCTGCAGTCTTGCTATTGGCAAAGAATTCCAGGTTATTTTTCCAGGTAGTGATGTCACTCTCGATAGCAGAAATCTTGCGCTTGATAGCATTTTCCTTCCTGTTGATCTTTTGACCTCCATGCGGGCTGCCTTTCAGCTTATTTACCTGCACCTGGGTCTTCAGCTCGTTGCGTTGGTCTTCTGAAAGTTCCTCCAAAGAGATGAGTTGATTGGTAATGGAATCAAACCTGCCATGAATGGCTTTAATCGATTGTCTGGGTACAAAACCAATCTCAGCATATTGATCCAGAAGATCGTAGATCTCATCAAGCTTAATGGTATCCGAATTGAGTACCGTTTCAAGTTGATCACATACGGCTTCCTTTTTCTTGAGGTTTTCTTCAAACTCCTGGTTTCGTTCCTGATTTTTGCCTCTTTTCCTTTCGAAGAAATGATCACAAGCAGCTTTGAATTTCTTATAAACTTCGTTTCGGAATTTCTCCGGCACAGGACCGATGTCTCTCCATTCGGATTGAAGGCTTTTCAATGTATTGGCAGTCTTCTCCCAATCATCAGAATCTTTCACTGCCAGGGCTTTTTCCAGTAATTCTTGTTTCTTCTTGAGGTTCTCTTCGCGCATACCCTCAAGCTTTTTGAAGAAGTTGTTCTTATTATTAAAAAACTCCTTAAAGTGCCCCCAAAAGTGTTTGTTAATCTCTTTGGCATGCTCTCTGGGGAGGCTTCCAATTGCTTCCCATTTTTTCTGTAGTTCCAGAATCTCTTTGGTCTTTTGATTCCATTCAGTGATTCTGTCTGAATCGAACTTTGTAAACTCTGCTGCCTGATCACCAAGTTGTTTCTTGGCTTCCATATTTTTTTCCTGATCCTTACGGACTACCTCGTAGAAGTCCTTACGCTTGGCATAGATCTTATCGGAAGCGGCTTTGAAACGCTGCCAGACAGGCTCCTGATCTTCCCTGGGGATAGGTCCGATATGCTTAAATTCTTCATGAAGCTCATTTAGCTGCGTAATGGCACCTTTTATATTTTCAAGCTTATCCAGTGCCTCAGCTCTTTCACATAATTCCAGCTTTCCTTTTAAGTTCTTTTGCCGATCCAGCTCTTTGAGCTCAAAGTAGATGCTCCTGTGATCATAGTACCGATCGATCAGCGCATTGTAGTTTGCCCACAGGCTTTTTACATATTGCCCCGGCACATGGCCAATTTTACGCCACTCCGCTTGTAGCTCTTTGAGCTTATTGATAGATGCGGTGCTTTCCTCTCCATCGACCAACTCTCTCAGCTCTTCAAGGATTTCATTCTTTCGCTTTAGATTCTCATCCTTGTCCTTTTCCAGCTGGACATAGAACTTATGCCTTTTTTCTTTTAGCAGGTCATAAAGCTCATAAAAGCTCCGGTCTGTATCGTCCCCTTTATATTCAAAGTCTATTTCAGCGCCTCCATTTTCGATAAAGGCTTTAAGCGCTATTTCCTTCTCTTTGTCATAGAGGGTGTCATAATGCGGCTTTAATTCTTTCAGCCCATGATCCAGTGTGCGCATGTGATCAAGGTGGCTATGCTTCTTGAGCAGATCAAAAAGTTCTTTTTTGCCAGCGTGGTCCAGATCTACATCAGAGAGTAGATCGGGTAGCTCATCATCGTGATCATCGTGGGAATGATGATCGTCCTCATTCGTTTCGCCTTTGGGATGTTCGGACTCCTGTTTCGCTGTATCTTTTGCTTTTGACGTCTCTGTGGATTCTTTCTGATTTTCAGTTGCCGAATCTTCTTTGGATTCTTCAACCGGTTTTTCAGTGACAGGCTCCTCTACAGGAGTAGAGGATTCTACTTCCGAAGGTGATTCCTTTTCAGGCTGGCTTTCTGCAGGAACGTCCTCAGCCTCTTTGACTGGGGTATCGGGAATTTTACTCTCCCCGGTTTTCTCATCCTGATTGTTTGCTGAACCGGAAGAAGTATCAGGAGATTTCCGTTCGGAGCTACTACTCGAAACATTATTCTTATGATCATGCAATTCAGCTTCCTGCTGAACGATTTCCGGATTTTCATTTTCCGAAACCTTTTTATTCATCTCATCCATAATTTTGGACTTTATTATTCCAATATAAACCGTTCCCGCTGGTCAATTTAATCTTGGATCCCTGGGGTAGTTGGCCATCACCTTAAATTTACCCCCCATATTTTTAAGAACCACACTCCACAAATCTTCAGGATCAGTGTCAAAAACTAAATCCTGATTGGCACATTTACATACAATCCACGTTTTTTCTTTCAATTCTTCCAATAGTTGGCCAGGTGACCAACCAGAATATCCAACAAAAAATTTTAGGTCTTGTTCATCAACCTGCCTTGTATTTATCTTTTCCAACAATCCTTCAAAGTCCATCCCCCAATGAATACCATCGACTACTTTCACGTCGGCATCAAGGTCTATGTTGCCTTTGTGCAAAAAGTGTAAAGTATTTCTTTGGACAGGACCACCCACAAATATATCAGCATTAAATGAGTCTAACTCATCCATTAGGTCGTTGACAACTGCTTTTGACTTTTTATTTAATACAAAACCCAAAGATCCGTTTTCATCGTGTTCACAAAGGAAGATCACCGTTCGCTCGAAATTAGGATCAGGAAGGTAGGGTTCAGAAATCAGCAGATCGCCTTTTCTGGGTATTGTTAATAAATCATCTCCAAAGTAATCCATCTAATGCAGTGCAGGTTTAATTGGTAAATTCGTTATTATCTCCGCCTCTGCCAACTTCATCTCGGTCAATCTGTTATAGACAACCTGTTCATCGAAATAGTTTAAAGCCATCTTAATAAAAATTTCTCCATGTCGCGCTTCCGACGCCCATAACCCGTGATAAAATTCTTTCAGCTCTTTGTCATCAACTGCCTCGTAAACCATCCTGAAACGCTCTGCGCCCCTTGTTTCTACTAATGATGCCAAAAGAAGTCTATCCATAAATCGCTGTTCTTTACCACTGTGGCATAGGTCCAACAATTGTTTCACATATACATCCTGACCAATCTCATGAGGCAGCTGAATGCCTCTTTTTTTCATGATCTGGTATACCTGGTTGAAATGTTCCAACTCTTCAATACCTGTTTCGATGAGCTCATCCAGTATCTCAGTTCGGTCCGGATATTTGGCTACAAAGCTCATGGCCATAGCGGAGGCTTTCCGCTCACAATTGGCATGATCCTTTAGAAATTCATCAAAATCACTGATGACAGCATTGATCCATTCTTCACTACTGGCTACATCCAGGTCTATCCTTAGTTTCATGTGTTATTGATTTCAAAGGTCACTTGAATAGTTATGCCACAGGTAAAACCAGCATCCTTGATAAATTGTTGGTATGACCTGGCCATTTGACTATTTCAGTGAATCTGTATCTTTGGTTCAGCAACAAATAAAACAATTTTCAACTTATCGTAGTATACCACACAAATGTCATTAGAAGTTGCTTCGTTACGGAAAGAATATGCCAGGGAGGTTCTGGACGAAAAGTCAGTAGATAAATCCCCTTTTAGCCAATTCAGATCATGGTTTGATGAAGCAATAAAGGCGGAAGTCAACGAGCCCAATGCGATGGTGTTGGGTACATCAGATAAACAGGGGATGCTTACCCAAAGAACAGTCTTGCTCAAGGCTTTTGATGAGAAGGGGTTTGTGTTCTTCACCAATTACAAAAGCAGAAAAGCTGGTCAGATCGGTGAAAATCCAAGAGTTTCTATTCTTTTCCCCTGGTATATCCTGGAGAGACAAGTGTCAATTACGGGTATTGCGGAAAAAGTACCCACCAGTGTTTCCCTAAAGTATTTTGCCAGCAGGCCATTTGCCAGCCAGCTGGGAGCCTGGGTCTCTCAGCAAAGCCAGGTCATTACCACCCGCAGTATTTTGGAGATGAAGCTTCAGGAAATGAAAGAAAAGTTTAAACAAGGCAAAGTGCCGCTGCCGGATTTCTGGGGGGGATACCGTATTGTGCCTGACTCCATTGAATTTTGGCAAGGTCGCCCGAGCAGGCTTCATGATAGGATTCTTTATACCCGAAAAGGTGAAGGCTGGACAATCGAAAGGCTTTCCCCTTGAAACACTCAATCTATTTGGATCGGTACGCCTGGAAACAGCCTGTATTCGATCCCTCTCAATACCAGGATGCCGACATCATTGTGGTGATACCGGCTTACAATGAGCCAGCGCTAGAAAAGGCCATTGATTCACTACAGCAGTGTGAAATCCCAAACTGTAAAGTTTTGATTATTGTCATTGTGAATGAACAGGAAGAGGCCGATCCAGACATTCACCAAACAAACCAAATAGCTTTTGACCGGCTCCAGGAGGCAAAGTCTCGTTTTCCTATGCTCAGCAGTTTCCAGGTACTGCCCAAAAAGAAAGCGGGTGTTGGCCTGGCCCGGAAAATAGGCATGGATGAAGCCGTTAGAATATTTAACTACTTTGATAAAGCAGGAATCATAGTCTGCTATGACGCAGATTGCAGATGCGATCCTAATTTCCTGGTGGAAGTTGAAAACCATTTTGCCACGACCAATTCAAATACTGCACTTTCCTTTTATGAGCATCCATTGCATGGGGAGAACCCTGAAGCTATTACTAACTATGAGCTTTATCTCAGGTATTATGTAGATGCACTGCGATGGGCAGAGTTTCCCTATGCCTTTCAGACGTTGGGCTCATGTATATCGGTGAAATCAGATGCCTACGAGCGACAAGGAGGCATGAACACCCGAAAAGCTGGGGAAGACTTCTATTTTATCCATAAAATGACTGCTCTGGGCAAGATCTCAGAGATCAATACCACCACCATCTATCCTTCGGACAGGCTATCCGATCGGGTGCCTTTCGGGACGGGACATGCAGTGGATAAATATCTTGAAAAAGGTGATCCCTCCTACCCGGTTTATGCCCCAGCTATCTTTGCAGACATCAGAAGCTTCATTGAACAACTCCCTGCAGTTTATGAAAACAGGAGTATAACCCCACAGGTACCAACAAGCATTGTTGCTTTCCTTGAACAACAGGATTTCGAGAAAAACCTGGCAGAAACCATCAACCAAACAACTGATTATCAGTCATTTGAAAAGAGATTCTTTCACTGGTTTGATGGGTTGAAAGTGCTGAAACTCGTCCATTATTATCGGGATCACTACTATGAGAATGTTCCTGTGCTTGAAGCAATCAAATGGTTGAATGAGGAATATCTAAACCCAAAAATCGATTATTCCTCAAAAGAAGAAGCTTTAGTGGCTATCAGGAATTTTGATAGAAAGAACTCTTATTATCGAAAGTAAAGCTCCCCACAATCAAACAAAAATCAAAGCATCAGCGCAAGCAATACCGCTATTTTCTAATTTATTTAATATCTTGAGAGACAATTGAAATTGGGCCATGGCAAATCAAGCTATAGTTGAACGAATAAAATTTAACACTGAAGTCATAAAGCTATTTGGACTTCTGATAATAGCAACAGCAACAGGAATATTTTCGTTAATTTTAAGTGGAGTAAATAATACAACTGAATTTCTGATATTATTGGTCGGTTTTATTATTCTCTTCCTATTATTTGGAATAGCAATTTTTATGTATTCCCAAACACTTAGATTATTACGTGATTTGAAAAATGTTTGAGATCATTATCATATTACTTGTCGGACTTCTTTTTATCATCCCCTTAGGTTTCCTGTTGGCCTATTATGTGAAGGACTACATCAAGTCTGCCAAATCACACTAGTCCCCTATCACACCAGGTGATACAGCTCCTTCACTCCCAGAGGGTGTTTGGTATTGAATCCCTCGGCATACTTTACCTGGATCCGGTGCCCATATTCCTGCGCCCTGGCAGTGATCATGTCCAGGAATTCCGGTCTTGAGATATACGTCTGTGGTTCCTTACTATTTGGGTCGTAAAACTGGGTTTTGTAAGCTTTAATAGACTCCATTCGTTCTTCTATCACATCAGAGATATCCACAAAAAAGTCAGGTTCCAGGGATGTACTCTGAATGGCAAAAAACAATCTTTTCGGTCTCCAGGGCTTCTGTTTTTCGCCATTTGATGATGTTGTTTCCACCATTTTGAGCCCAGCCAGGAAACAAGCCTGCTCAGTCAGCTGGGAAGCACGACCATGGTCAGGATGCCTGTCGTATATCGCGGTACCAATGACGAAATCAGGTTGATATTCTCTGATTTTTTGTACCAACTTGAGTTGGTTCTCTTTGTTGTTTTCAAAGAATGAATCGGCAAGCCCAAGATTTTCTCTCACAGATAAGCCTAGAATCTCAGCTGCGGCTGCTGACTCTTTCATTCGCGTTTCAGGGGTACCACGTGTTCCCATTTCACCCCTTGTAAGGTCAATAATGCCGGTTGTAAATCCTCTTTTTTGATGGACCAGTAGCGTGCCGGCGCATGACAACTCAACATCATCGGGGTGCGCGGCAATGGCTAGAATATTTATCTTCATGTCAGTGAATCGAAAAGGGTATTTAATAGAAAAGTCCCTGAAACCAGGGACTCCCTTATTAATTACAAAATCATTCTTATCTTCAAGCTGTGGCTGCTTCTACTTCCATTTCCTTCTCAGCCAGGAACCTCTCTGCATCAAGGGCTCCCATACATCCGGAGCCTGCTGCTGTCACAGCCTGTCTATATACTTTATCCTGTGCATCACCCGTGGCAAACACACCTGGAATCTTGGTCTTACTAGTACCCGGAATGGTTTTAATATAACCAATCTCATCCATGTCAAGTATATCCTTGAAAATATCTGTATTAGGCTTATGTCCAATGGCCACAAAAAAGCCCTGAATCTCCAGGTCACGCTCTTCGTTGGTCTTGTTATTAAGCACTTTCAATCCCTCAACCTGGTCCTTACCTAAAACTTCAACTGCCTCAGTATTCCACAGCACCTCAATATTTGGTGCTTTCAATACTCTTTGCTGCATGATTTTAGAGGCTCGAAGTTCATCCCTTCTCACCAGCATGTAAACCTTTTTAGCCAGTTTAGACAAATAGGTAGCCTCTTCAGCTGCGGTATCTCCTCCACCAACTACAGCAACATCCTGTCCGCGATAGAAAAACCCGTCACAAACAGCGCATGCCGAAACACCCATTCCGTTCAACCTTTGCTCGCTCTCCAGACCCAACCATTTAGCGGAAGCACCTGTAGAAATGATCACTGCTTCTGCCTCTACCGTTGTTTTCTCATCAATGGTCACTTTGTGAGGCCATCCGGAGAAATCTACTGAAGTGACCATTCCATACCTGATTTCTGTTCCGAAACGCTCGGCCTGTTTTTGGAAATCAACCATCATCTGTGGTCCGTTGATACCTTCAGGGTATCCCGGGTAGTTTTCAACATCATTTGTCAGCGTAAGCTGACCACCAGGTTGTCCTCCCTGATATAAAACTGGTTTTAGACCTGCTCTGGCAGCGTAAACAGCGGCAGTATATCCTGCAGGACCTGAACCAATGATTAATACTTTTACTTTTTCGTTATCCATTATAAAAATCGTCTCTTTGCTGAGAATTTGAACGTAATTATACGCCGAATGGATCAAACATTAGGCCATTAAATCAGGATATGTCATTTTGACTACCCTAAGTATGGTTTTAATGATTTGCTCCTTGAAGTATACCTCAGTCTCCTAATAGCTTTTTCTTTGATTTGTCTGACTCTTTCACGTGTCAGGTTAAAAATTGTTCCAATTTCTTCCAGGGTCATTGGTGCCTGGTTGTTCAATCCAAAATAATAGGTAACCACGTCTGTTTCCCGTTGTGTGAGCGTAGAAAGCGCACTTCTTACCTCTCTTCGTAATGAATCCCTGATCATCTCTTCGTCCGGTGACTCACTGCTTTCATCTATGAGAACATCCAGTAGACTGCCTTCCTCTTCGTTTTTCAATGGGGAATCTATCGAGACCTGACGGGCAGAAATTCTCAACGAATCAAGAATTTCTTCTACTGACACATTGAGCTTATCTGCCATTTCGGCAGCCGTAGGTTCTCTCTCATAGAGCTGCTCCAGCTCAATAAATGTTCTTTGGATCTTGCTTACCCAACCAATTCTATTGAGTGGTAACCTTACTATCCTGGAATGCTCAGCCAGCGCCTGAAGAATAGATTGCCGGATCCACCAGACGGCATAGGATATGAACTTAAAGCCCCGGGTTTCATCAAAACGCTGTGCGGCTTTGATCAAACCCAGATTGCCTTCGCTTATTAAGTCAGACAATGAAAGACCCTGATTTTGGTATTGCTTGGCTACAGAGACCACAAACCTGAGATTGGCCTTGGTGAGCTTTTCCAGTGCAACCTGGTCACCTTCCTTGATCCTTCGCGATAACTCAACTTCTTCATCGGCAGAGATCAACTCTACCTTCCCAATCTCATTAAAATACTTATCCAGGGATTCACTCTCCCGGTTAGTAATTTGTTTACTTATCTTAAGTTGCCGCATAGTGGAATGAAAGGATTAGCCCCAATTCATTCCATCTAATTTAATGAGCTTTGTTCTCTCTTTCAGGTTTGGGCAGTAAAACTTTTCTTGAAAGTTTGTATTTCCCGGTTTTCTTATCGATGTCTACAAGCTTCACTTTGACTTCTTCGCCCACTTCAAGCACACCATCCATGCTTTCCAATCGCTCCCACTTGATCTCAGAGATGTGCAACAGACCGTCTTTGCCTGGCAGGATTTCTACGAATGCACCAAATGGCATGATCGCCTTCACTTTTCCTTCGTAGATCTCACCTACTTCGGGCATGGCAGTGATAGCACGGATCCTTTTTACAGCCTCATCCAAAGACTCTTTATTCGCAGCGAATACGGTAACAAGGCCGCCTTTGTCTGTTTCTTCAATAGCTACAGTAGCACCTGACTCTCTTTGGATCTCCTGAACAATCTTACCACCAGGTCCAATTACCGCACCGATCATGTCTCGCTCAATGTTGATCTGTACCAACCTAGGAGCATTTGGCTTCATTTCTTCACGTGGACCAGTGATGGTCTTAGCCATCTCACCAAGGATATGTTCTCTACCCTTCTTGGCCTGCTCTAATGCTTCTTTCAATACGTCGTAAGACAAGCCATCTACCTTGATGTCCATCTGGCAGGCAGTGATCCCTTTGGAAGTACCTGTTACCTTAAAGTCCATATCACCCAGGTGATCTTCATCACCAAGAATATCAGAAAGGATTGCGTATTTTCCTGTCTTGCTGTCGGAAATCATACCCATAGCAATACCTGATACAGGACCAGATACTTTGATTCCAGCATCCATCAGGGCCAATGAACCAGCACATACTGTCGCCATGGAAGAAGATCCATTAGACTCCAGGATGTCAGACACTATTCGGATAGTATAAGGATTGTCTTCTGTTGGCAAGGATTGCTTTAAGGCTCTCATCGCCAGGTTTCCGTGACCTACCTCTCTCCTTCCAGGTCCTCTGTTTGGTCTTACTTCTCCAGTTGAAAATCCTGGGAAATTGTAGTGAAGGATAAACTTATTATATCCGGAGATCATTGCACCATCTATCATTTGCTCATCAAGCTTTGACCCCAGCGTTACAGTACTCAAAGACTGAGTTTCGCCACGAGTGAAAAGTGCAGATCCGTGAGCGGATGGTAAATAATCTACTTCGGACCAAATAGGTCTGATTTCATCGAGTTTTCTACCATCAATTCTTTTTCTGCTGTCTAATACAAAGTTTCTGACAGCATCTTTTTGGACATCGTGGAAATATTTTTTTACCAGGAAGTCATCCAATTCTTCCAGCTCCTCTTCAGAATATCCTTCAAGGAATTTGTCCTTAATAGCGCTGAAAGCCTCTGATCTGATTTTTTTATCAGCGATCTGCTGCTCAGCTACTTTGTAGCATGCATCATAGCATGCATCAGATATTTTTTTCTTCAGATCTTCATCTGACGGCTCATGATCGTACTCGCGCTTTTCCAAAGAACCAACTTCTTTGGCCAATTCAGCCTGTGCCTGACACTGTAATTTTATTTCTTCATGCCCCTTTTTGATGGCTTCAAGCATCTCCTCTTCAGAAATTTCTTTCGACTCACCCTCTACCATCAGGATATTGTCCAAAGAACCAGCCACAATAAGGTCCAATGTTGCTTTTTCCATCTGCTCACGCGATGGGTTCACTATATATTCTCCATCCAGCTTGATTACACGCACTTCGGAGATAGGTCCCAGGAAGGGGATATCTGATACGGCCAATGCTGAAGAGGCAGCCAAAGCAGCTAAAGAATCCGGTGGCACTTCACCGTCACCGGAAATCAACGAAATCATGATTTGGGTGTCCGCATGATAATCATCCGGGAATAGTGGGCGGATGGCCCGATCTACCAAGCGACAAATAAGAACTTCGTAATCACTTAGTTTTCCTTCTCTCTTAAGGAAACCGCCGGGGATTTTCCCTGCTGCGGCAAATTTTTCCTGATAATCTACAGAAAGGGGCAGGAAGTCTACTCCCTCACCTGCTTCGGTTTTTGAAACGACGGTGGCTAAAAGCATGGTATTGCCCATCCTGATAACAGCAGAACCGTCGGCTTGTCTGGCTAGTTTTCCGGTTTCAATACTGATTTCCCGTCCATCAGACAATTGGAATTTCTTTGTAATAGGGTTCATATCAATGAATGATAAGTGAGGCACAGAACCTCTGTTATAAATGAGAAAAGGGAATTCGTTGGAATTCCCTTATTGTAATTAAATCTTGATTACTTACGGATTTTTAACTCTGTAAGAATGCTTCTGTATCGCTCGATATCATTATTGTGGAGATAATCGAGTAATCTGCGTCTTTTACCAACCAACCTCAATAAACCAAGTCTTGATGAGTGATCCTTTTTGTTTTCTTTCAAATGTGAGGTTAGGTGATTGATGCGGTACGTAAAAAGGGCAATCTGAGACTCTGCAGACCCTGTGTCTGTTTTGCTCTTACCATTTTTACCAAATATTTCTTCTTTCTTTTCCTTGGCTAAATACATCTTCTGTTTCTTAATCTCTTTATCGAACCGCAAATTTAGATTGGTTGTGGCTGAAAAACAAATAATTTATCGTACTAACTTTTTTGAGAATCTGGAAAGGAATTTCTCCATCCAGATAGCATAAACATCTGAGTCGAAGATTCGCGCATCAATTCTGGCTTGCCTCAGGAAAAACAGCCCGATTGGAAACAGTATTGCATCGGCAGTCCAAACAGCCAAAACAGGGTCCATAATTCCTTCCTTGGCCCACTTCTCCGTCATGATGGTGAGGACATAGTAAATAATAAAGAAAAGTATAGAAATCAACACAGGAACACCCAGCCCTCCTTTTTTGATAATTGCACCAAGGGGAGCTCCAATCAGGAACATGACGATACAGGCAACAGCCTGACTGTACTTTTTATATAACTCGATCTCATACTTATAGATGTCGTGCTCCATCATATATAAGCGGCTGGACATAGAAGAGATGTTTACCTTGATTTTTTGGGCAGCATTTTTAGCAGAAAGGATCACCTGACTCTCCTTATCCTTCATCTTTTCTTCTAAAAAGGCCCAGGAAAGCGTATCCACAAGCAGTTCAGGCTCTTTTACCTCCTTTTTGGTTTCAATTACAGTGCCAGGAGGCTTATCCATATCAATGTTCACTGCTGCCAGATTATCCTCCATTATTCTGCTTGTAATGGCACCACCTTTTAAAAGTTGAGCTTTTCTTCCTTCACCACTTTTGTCTTCGGGAGTGGAATTTTCTTCAGATATATTTTTTTCGGAGGCATCCTGATTATCAGCAAGTGCACTTTCCTCTGCTTCATCCTCGGCAGAACTTTCCTCTTCTTTATTTTCAGCTAAATTGGCTTCCTCCTCTTCCACCCTTTGTCTTTCAGCTTCTTCTTCGGATAGTGTAGCTGGATCCATTCGAAGCTTTTGCAATGAGTCTTCCGAAATACCCCAATGATCAATGATCATGTCTATCTTATCACTCATATGATAGTAGAACCCTCCTCTTTGTCTTATAAATTCATATTTTGAGGTGAGCATGGTTCCACTCAGAGAATCAATATAATCCGTGAGCTCCTCTATATTCTTCATCTGGCGGTTATTCTGGAAGAGTTCTTCCTTCGTTCGTTTCAGATCGAAAGAGGAAAGACTAAAGACTATGTCCATTCTATCGAAGTTAGTCCTGGTGAGCCGGTTAAGCTTTCTGGTTCTTCTTCCTTCTTCGTCGTAATAGTAGTTGCCGTGGTAAAGCTCCAATTTGAGATACCGGTCATTAAATAAGGTATACATCTTACTGGAATCGGCGAGGATTACGGTGTTGTTTCCTGTGCCCTGGGTGTGGTCGTAGATGATCACATCTTTTAAGGTGGAGTTATCAGAAAGCTTTTCTTTGGCTTTGATGCTATAGTCCGGAATACCTCCATAGAAAACTCCTTCCTTGATGTCAAGGCCAGGTTTTTTCTTTTTGATATCGTACAGAAGACTGAAAGCCTTCAGGTTGGAAGAGGGTACGATGTGATTGTTGAATAAAAAGGCACCGTAGGAGAGCACTACAACAAAAAAGAATACCGGGAGCAAAACCCTTACCAGAGAAAGGCCTGCACTTTTAATGGCTGTCAGCTCGAAATGCTCACCCAGCGTGCCAAAAGTCATGAGAGAGGAGACCAATACCCCTAAAGGGAGAGCAACCTGAAGCATGTTGAGGCTGAAATAGAAGATCAGCTCCGCAAAGACCATAAAACCCAGGTCCTTGCCAACGAAATCATCGAAGTATTTGAGCATGTACTGGATCAACAGGATGAATGTTGCCAGTGCTGTGGTCAGGATAAACGGACCAATGAAGGATTTAAGGATGAGCCTGTCCAGCTTTAACATAACATGCGCAAAATTGCCATAATTTATTAACGTGGACTAAGCACAAATGATACTTATCCTCCTACAATCTCTTTCAGGTCGTGAATCAATCCTGCATAGAGCTCTTCGCTTTCTTCGTGATCAATATCGGAATAATCTGTGATTCGGATGAATGTTTCCTGGGTCAATTCATTCATTTCAATTCGAAACTCAATAAATGATGGGTCATCATCCTCAGGATCTACAAATTCGAACTTTACATGGGAGTTGGCCCGGCTATTGACCATTTTGGCTCTGTTTTCGTCGCCGTCCCAGATGAAAGTATAGACTTTATCTTCATCTATGTTGACATCATCAGCAAACCACTGGGACAGTCCCGAAGCAGTACTGATATAGGGGTACAACATTTTCTTGGATGCGTTGATCCCATATTCGCCAATAAACTTATCCTTCGCCATTTTTATGTCCTGGAATTTTTTCTAATGTATAAAAAAAAATGAAATAGCTGGTTATTGATGTTGAAAAAAGAAACAGTTTCTTAGATTTGCGTTCCGTTTTACGGAGGAAGCCAGTATTAGTCTTTCAGAATGCACTGGTTTTCGACAAAGTAGTGATCGATTTATCAAATGAATGGCGAGGTAGCTCAGATGGTTAGAGCGTCGGATTCATAACCCTAAGCGATTGAGCCACAACCTTTTGAAATTCAAAGGGTTAGGTAAAGGTAAAGAATTTTGGTACAACATAAGTACAACAAATGCATTCAATAAACGGTTGAATGTCAATATTTTGAAAAAATGGCGGGGTAGCTCAGATGGTTAGAGCGCAGGATTCATAATTGGCTAAAAAAGCCGGTTGTGCCCCCAGGCAGAAATGTCTGGATGGAATAGGGTTAATTCATGGAAACCTAAGTTCTGAAAAGAAAATCAGGATATGGCAATCATGAGCCAAGTCCCGGAAGCGTCCGGGAAAGGTGCAGAGACTAGTTGGTGTGGTACGATCTTACCACGTAATACAACAGCAACGCCCTACACCTGACTCCTTATTTATAAGGAAAGGTGGTGATATAGTCCACGCATTAGTGAAAGCTAGTGATAAGTGAACCCTGAGGTCGGCAGTTCGATTCTGCTCCCCGCTACAAAAAAATCCCGGCCAAAACCGGGATTTTTTTTATACAGGTCTATTTGTTAATCAAATAGCCTTTTCAGCAATCCTTTTTTCCTCTCAAGAACAACCGAATATAAACTATCTCCCTGAGTATTGGGGTTGTCAAACTTTATCTCTGCCACAGCTTGTTTTCTTCTTAGGAAATTGAATGGTTTCTTTCCTGGTCGCTTGTAATAATGAAAAACTTCAAAATTGTGGATGACCTTGTACTCAGCAAACAGGGTATCCAAGGAAGGCACGTACAGTCCTTTGAATTTGAGGTCGGGATAATTAAGGGTAAACTTTTTTGCCGGAATGGGCTGTAAAGCTTTGGTTGGTTCTACCAGATAGATGGTATCTACTGAACCGGTTTGAAAAGATCCACTGGTAGATGAGTGAACCAATGAATAGCTGATCAGATTACGTCTTAGATTGCCGACCTCTCTTCTTATCGTTTCTTTTAGATTAGATTCCAGGACAAGCTTAGCATTGGCTGCATCGATCTCAGCAATTTCAGCACGGATCCGGTTCTTGCCGGCATCATCCCGCCATATCTCCACCTCACGCTGTTTGAGCTGATATATCTCCTGGTAATCATCAGTTTTCTGTTTTTCCTTTTTGAGTAGTAGAAAAAGTACCACAATCACAACTGCCTGGACTATCCAGTAATATTTTCTGATGAAGTTGAAAATAGTGAGAATTGTCATAGTTAATTTCCTTTATCGGATGCCACCCTATCCTCCTTGTCCTTTAGCTCCAGTTTGATCTCATAAAGTAGCCTAGTCATTTCCGAATTGGTCTTAGTAAGCTGCTGAAAGAGCTTATCCTGAGTAATCTTGAGATCCGAGTTAGTTTGCTTTTGGGTATTCACTTCATACTCCAACCGGGCTAAACGCACATTAACATTCACCCACATTGTAATGATCACAATCAACAAGCTAATTGAGCTGAACAATAAGTGACCAATGTTTAGCGTGGTATTTAGTCGGATGATTGAATTATATTCCTTCTCCATTTACTTCGGGTTCAAATTGATCAATAATTTTTTGCTGGGTGACATTGTATTGAATACCAGTCGCTCCATAGCGGTTTTTAGTAGCCACAGCATAGTTGTTGATGAATGTATCGTCTACTTTAACCACTTCCAGGTTGATACCGGCATCAAACAGTGGTGCGGTACCTCCCCGGATGGTACCCTGGGTGGTGCGTTGAAAAATGATTATGAAAATTGTGTTGGGGAATTCTTTTCTTAGCCGGTCAAATTCTGAGGATTTGACATGTAGCTTGTTCCAACTATCAATGACAATTATATCAAAATCATTGGCTGCTTTACGAATAGTATCAAAACCATCGGGCAACTGATCAGTAATAAAAATATTGTTCCTGTTTTCAGCTTCAAGGTACTCTTCCCGCATCCTTCTGACCAGGTTGGACTTGCGGCCAATCTCCAGCGAAAAAATGGCCACCTTCATATCCAGGACAGCAAAGGCATTGGCCAGCTGATAGCTGAAGCGGGTCTTACCACCACCCTGGTCTCCTTCCAGCGTAATGGCCAGTTCAAATCGCTCCAGATCTCCCAACAGCATCCCTAAATCACCAGCTAACCTGAATGAATTTTCTGAAGGTCTCTCATCTATTTCATTCATAGAGTCAAAAAGGCTCTTCTTTCGCTTGGGTTTGGATGGCACTTCCGAAACCGCAGTATCAATACCATTTAAAACTTTGATTTCTGAGGCTAACTCCAGTTCTTTTTTCCATGAGTCATTGATGTTAATTTTGACTTGGCCATTATCAGGAAGCGTGTTGTATTGATTGATCAATACCTCCTGAATTTTAGCGATATGTCTGGCCAATAGAGATGATTTTCTGATGCTTTTCTCTAGAATGGCCTTTTGCAGCGACTTGATGTAAAGCCCTAATTGATGCTTGGTTTTCACCTGATTATGCATCCTGAGAAACTTGGTTATAAATTTTCTGGCAGCATCATTTCTCTGTTTGAGGTGATCGTTTAATTTCTGAATGTACAGGTCTATTGATTCGGTTACAGTTTGGTCTTTTTTGTACCAGGCATTTGCTTCTAAAAAGAACTCGTGTCCCTCAAGAAGCACTTTGGGAAGGGCTTGCAGATTGACCCCCTGGATTTTCTCTGAATAGTTGTTGACCGAAATCATAGGTCAAGGATAGACCTATTTGAGATTTAGCTTTCGGCTTGATTCGTTTTGAGTTCGGGTTATTTAAACATCCACTAAATTCAAGTTGAGTTTCAAGCATTTGGCCTTCATCTGTAGCTGATCGTTTGCTCCATTCAACTCATATTTCAGCGGATAATTAGCGGTCAACACTTCTGTTTTTACTTTATTGGTGTGCTTGGTAACTGCCACTCCTACCTGTTTAGTAATAGTATGCCATTTGTGCTTTTTGGTGAATCCATCTAACACATCCGAAGGATAACTACTCAGCAAAAATTGGCCCTTGATCTCACTCAAGGTTTCCAGAAGCTGGGTAAAATCCTTTTCCGTGTAGCCTTTGTAGTGGCCCATATCAGAGTTGAAGTAAGGTGGGTCGCAATAGAAGAAACTGTCGGCACCATCTCTGCTCTTGATCACCTTTAAGGCATCATTGTTCTCGATATCCACCATATCCAGCCTATGCTGTAAGTCTTTGGTGAATGTCAGCTTCTTATTGACAAATCGCTTAAGCGTTCCATTGCTGTTCCGTTCGTAGGCATAACCGCCAAAGATTCGGGAAGAAAAACTCATATTGGTCTGTACCCAGAAGGCCCAGGCGCGTTGTACCGGATTGAGCTTTTCGGTATTCTTTAGAATATCCTGGGTTTCCCGGTGGATCTGTCGGCTGTGCGGAGTAGCCTGGATAAGTTTTTCCAGTTTGGCAAATTCTGTTTTGCAGACCCGGTAGAAATTCACTACTTCACCATTCAGATCATTGATCACTTCCATTTCGGATGGCTCTTTGGCAAAAAAAACGGCTGCGCCTCCCACAAAGGGTTCGCAATAGAGTTTATGTTTAGGTATGAGAGATAGGATCAAGGTCACCAGCCGTTGTTTGCCTCCGTAATAGGTAATTGGAGTCTTTTTGACAAAATCTAGAGTTCCTAAAGGAGATTCTAATCCGACTGAGATTTGATAAGGATTCTCCTTAAAATTCAGCGCTTTCATGGTGGTACTCTCTCATTTTTTGCGCTTTTTGCTGAACGATTTCTTACTAGCAGCTACCAAAGGGTCTAGCACATCCTCGGCCTTATGGAGTTCATCAATCAAGGCTTTCCGAATGCTATTGGTCTGGCCAATGGCATTGTGAAAGCTGATTTCTTCAGTCAGATGTCTCTGGTAGCATTTCAGGGCTTTGATGATAATGGCTTCTTGTTGGGCTTTGGTCATGATTTCTTAGTTTTTGTTAAACCTGGTTCGTAGCGCACCGAATCGGTGGCTTTACGCCTGAAGACTATCAAAGCGTGTTCCGCTGATCTACCGAAAACTGGTGGAAGGATAAATTCATCAATCTTTTCGGCAATTTTGTTAAGTTCTCCAGTTGGCCAGTCCTTTTGAGTATTTGTGGTCAGAATGACAAGTAACCCACCAACGCTTAATAGCTGGAGCGTGTGATAGATGAAGGTCACAACCACTGGTAGATGATCTGAATATGGATAGTTCGGGTGAAAATAAAACTGATAAGGCGGCCAGCCAATGGCCAACGCGAATGGGTAGCCAGGAAGTTGGCTTACCTCACGATAGGAATCAACAGATTGCCAATCAAAAAGCATTTCCAAATGAAGGTTGTGGTAACTAACCTGGGAACCAATTATTGGAAGATCATTATTAGCTTGGAATACGATAGCATTCTGACCTGGACTATAACCATGATGCCTCGCCAGTCTCCAAACCAAATCTTCCAATTCCTGTGTACCAAACAGCGGGTGCAAATGTTTCACCTCGTTCATAGAACTAGATTAGTGCTTACCGGATTTTTTCAACTCGCGAGTTGCCCTGCGGATAGCTGCTGTCCAGGCTTCCCCTCTTTTTCGCGTGCGCTTGGCATGACGGCTGATCATCGATACCCTTTGGGTATTGGCTGCTTTTCCAAATGATGATCGTCTTTTTCGTATTTTCTTCTGTGCCATGATGTTTTTTCATCAATAATAGCACAGAAGAGAAAATTGCTTTCGGGTTGGTTCGGGATAGGTATTGGTTAGTAATCATTAATTTCATTTCTTTAATGGGTATCAGAGTATCAGGCATTAGAAGCTGCTTTGCTGGGCTTATTTAGCAAGATTGATGTATCACTCTTTCCTTTTTGACGCAAAAGAAGAGAAACGGGTGAGGTTGTTTTTGGAGTGTGTGGAGCAGGTGGGGTTGTGCGTGTACGATGATGACCAGATCAAAATTATTTCAGATTATGAATTATGAGCAAAAAGAGAAAGGAATTAGATAAGTTTATAAAAACGTATACCATTGATAGAGGCAATCGCCTGGAAGAAAAAGAGGCTTTAGAGGAGGATCTCAAGTGGGGTGTGTCTTTATTTCTGGCTAAAGCTATCCATTTGGCCAAACCAAGAGATCAAACTTACTCGCTAGATCAGTTCAACCAGTTTAAAAGCCAATATGAGCAGGATAATGGCAAGCAAATAAATACTGAAAGCCTCTTTCAAAAATTCTGGCTAAGAAATGTTTTAAGTACTATTAAAGTAGCGGGGACCGTATCATCCGCCTGTAATACATTTCAGAAAATACATAAATATCAAAATGAGCTTACCTTTTTGTATAGTTCCATTCCAGATGGGGCTAAGAAAAATTCTAAGCTTACAAAACATGATTTTGAGTTAATCCGAAAAGAGTATGAGAAAAAGAACAATTTAACCTTAAGTGATGTAGGATTATTTGAGTCGAATTGGCTTTCAGCATCAGAAGACACGGTGGAAATATCCAACATTAACTTTTATTTTAAGCCATATCTGGATTACTGGAAAGAATTTGAGTTTCTCTGTGCTTACCAAAATCAAATAGCTCATAAGGACGACAAGGGACTACAAATTGAAAAAAAAGTCCTTGATCAGCTCCACCAATCATTTAGCTCATTTTATCAACAAACTCCGCCCATTCAAAAATTGATTGATGAGAAAGTTTTAACACCAGATGGCCGTTTTTATTATCTCAATTTCTACCATACTAAGATTCGATACTGGTCGGGATTATCGGATCAAATCACAGCTTACTATTGGCAGTTACTAATTGAGGATAGCGATTTTGTTTCTGACCGGGAGAGGTTGAGAAGATTTATCAATCAAACGCATTATTACGGTTGGGCTTCTAGCTCACTCTACTGCAGTATTGAAGAATCCAAGAAAAGGTTCTTGCAGGCCGCTTTTGAACTTGTAAAAAATGAAACTGATTTAAGTGGAATTGATACTGAGTTTAAAAAAGTAAGTATTGATCAGCGCCTTTCTTCCAGTGATATTCAACTATTATTCCACAGCCGTGAAGAACGTGATGATTTCTCACTTGATGGTTCGGATCATTTTGAACTGCTAAAAGGCCTGGATAGATGGGAAGAAAAAGCGCATACTACCTATTTGTACGATCAAAGTTGCCGTAAAGAACTTTCTTACTTGATTAGAGTCATTGTAAAAAATGACCTTGAAACCGAGAAAGAAGAAACCGAAGATGAAGACCATCCCAACTACTATCACTTTAAAAGAGTTTTTGAACTTCTCCACGATTCTGTAAATAAACCCACTCTTCTGTGGAAGATAGTACAAGGTATTATCTCATGTCGCAGGGAGATTTTACCGTATTTAATTGTAGAAAAGACATTCACTTCATTGAGCTTTTGGATTGTTGATCAGATAATTAGTAATGATCATCTTCCAATTGAAGAAAGGCCATTATTAGCAAAAAAATTATGGAGCAATTGCACAGAATTAGCCTTGCATGTAGCTCGAGAACATGTCAAAAACGGAGAGGCTGCAAAAATAATCTTCCAAGTCTATCGTCAGCTTAATCACAGTAAATACGACATTCCATATAGTAGACAATCAAGAAAAGCAACACAATCAAGTAGGGAACAAAAAGAAGAAAAAGAGAAAGCTGTTCTTTCCTTGATTGAAAACAGTCCTTTGTTTAATCATACTATCCATGGAGCAAGCCAGCAATATTTGATTCCAAATGTTTTCAACAAATTGGTTGACCTATTCGTCAACTTCGAAACAAGATCATTATACAGTATCGGCACTATTCAGTTCCCGATGCTTCAATGGGACGGTTTAGCCTGGTTAATGAAATGCTCCACTTATTGGAAGTACAAAGGCCAACTTGAAACAAACACTCCTAATGTTCAAACGCTAACGAACTCATTTTTTAAGCTTTACATTGATCGAATCGAGGTAACTGAAGTTAAAAAGTATAATTTTTTCGAAAAGAAAGAAGAGGACGGCTTGCCGTTGTGGAGTGAGAAAATTGAAAGGCTAGAATATATTGAATGGCTCTATCCGATATATTTCATTTACAAGCAGCAAAAATTAAACAGTTTTCTTGAACCTAGATTCTACTTTAACCCGACAAAGGGATATTATCACAAGGAAAATCATTTCACTGCTGATAAATTAAGAACGCACCTTGGAGTGCTAATCCAGGTGTTACGCAAATTAGTCCTGCCAACTGTCCCATATGGTTTTGAAAAGAATGACCTGCTGGAAATAAAATCAAGAATTGAACAGCAAATCATTGACTACATAAAAAGTCATATCAAGGATGTTCCAGAGGAAGGCAGAATAGATTTATTTGACTACAACAAAGAATGGGGCTTTAAAAATTCTGAAAAAGAGGCCTTGTTTCCGCAAATAGCCAGAGCCTTAAATTGGTTTGAAAATAAGGAGGTATTTGTAGAGGCTATTATTAAATCCCAGGATATTGTTAAAATTTTGACTATTGCAGAATGGATAACATCGGAAGGGGTCAAAAGAAGATTAATTGAAAAAATTCAACAATCGGATATCAAATCCTTTCTGGAGGAAACGCTTTGGGTTCCTCAAGTTCAACAGGTACTGCTTAGAATAAGCCAATACCCCGAATTGATAAGTCACATTGAAAGGATTGTTGAGTTCTGGGAACAGAATGTATCAAAGAAAAAACAAGAATATGAAGTACAACTTTTTCAAACACGGATGTTGCTGGCTTACTTCAAAAAAGATGAAAAAGAACTAGATGCGATCCACCAACCAAGTAAATCAGCAGTGGTTGGAGTCAGAGAACTTCCTCATGTAGATCATAAAAGATTTTACTCAGCCCTTATAAGATTGGAAAGAGACCCAAGCTCATCATTTGCGATATTCCATCAACTTTGTACCCAATATCCTCAGTATCCTGTCTTCGCATTAAATCGGATGGCCGCCAAGATAAATATGGCCATGGAGGAGAAAAATGATCTTAGTTTGTACCGGGAAGCTCTAGAAGAATGGAAAGACTATGCTTCTAAATCGGAGGAGTTAGATACTGAATCTTTGGGTTCTATTTTCTTTAGTAATAAGTTATTTATTCTTCTCAAATTAGGTGAACACGAAGAACTAGATAATACTTTTAATCAGCTTGAGATGCCCAATCAAATGCTACCTGAAGTGCTAGAAATTAAGATCGAAAGCCTTTTAAACAGAAAAAAGATAGAAGAAGGTCTAATAATTCTCGAACAAGCAGAGAGCTATCATGAATTTTCTGACCAGGAGGGAATAGAATTTATAAAAATTTTAAAGAATAAAGTTGCTGGTACCGATGACTTGCAACTGCTAAGTACATATTACCTGAGAATTTTCAAGAGCCCTCCATCAAAGCTAATAAAGTTGTTTCCAGATGATGTTAATGGTAATAGGTCTATCCAAGGTTTTATCACCAAAGAAATTGCCAGAGCAGCTAGCAAAATGCTGGATAAGATAGTTTCTATTTCCGAAATCAAAAGTGAAGACAAATACAATGACCTAGTAGAGTTATCGCTGGATTCTCGTATAAATCCTTGGGGTTGGTATGTCGGAGAACAATCAAGGGGTGGCTTTTCCGACCCAAAAAATAAGACAACCAAAAAACAGCCAGGCGAAAGAGATTTACCGATACATGATGCAAACAAGGAAATATTCTGTATTTGTGAAGCATTTATTTATCGAAAGCCAGCACCTGCCAAAGACCATTTAAAAAAGATTTTCAATTATTACCACCAGAGAGACACTCTAGTAATTTTGGTTTACGATTTAGAAGATACTGTTAAATCGAGAAAGAACTGGAATAAGTACTTGAACAGTATTTTACCCAATACCGACTTCCCGAAAGATTTCAAATTTGTTAGCAGTGTAGATGTCACACGGGAGTTTGGCTATCAAAATTCTGCCATTAAAATCGTAAGATCTGTGCACAAAAATGACACTGTACTTTTTCACATTTTCGTTACGATCAACTATAAAGTCATTTAGTACTATAGCCAATTAGGCCTAATATCTACCGACATTTACCATGATAACTTTCATGTTTAGTATCCTCATCTGAACTTCATTACTCATTTTCACATGCAATCCAGCACTCTCTATGATTTCATATTCAAGATTCCAATTGTAGCCCAATTCGCTGAGTTTGCTCACCACCGAGACACTCGGAGATTCGTTTTCAGATCTTAGAAACGCTGCGATTTCATTTCCATACCTTTTCTCTACAAAATCGAAAATATCGGATGTATAAAATAACCCATTACAATAAGTCTTTGATTTGGGGCTGAAGACTTCAACTTTTAACAAATGTGACTCTAAGACTTCAATATCGCCTACAAAATGAGAAATGACCTTAAACTGGTCGTCATTGGATATTTTGATTAATCCGATCCCATTGGTTTTAGCAAATTCGATGGCACCTTTTTGGAAACCCTTGGTTGTAATTACAATACCTTTATTAGCCTTTAATTCATCTAATACTGACTTAAAGTGGCCTATTTTTTCGCGAGTGACGTTAGAATTCCATTGTTTGCATTCCACTAAGGTGAGGTACCTAGCATTTCCGATTTCAAAATCATAGGATAGATCAACTTCGTAGCGGTTACCTGCAGCAGAAACAAACATTTTTCGGTGCTCAATTTTGACCTTGCCCCTTAAGTCATTTCTTAACAGCTTTTCTAAATGTTTCTTAGCAAGAAGTTCAAAATCTTCGAAATTCATTATTCGTTTGATTAGACATTTATAAACTTGTAGATCAATCAAACCAAATCAGGCTGATAACATAACCGTATTGATCCATATACAGACATTGTTCGTTTAACTCACGGTCTCCATTTTTTGCATAAAACCAATCCTCAACATATACCGCCTCAATTTCTGAATATTTGGCATCTTCTTTAGTGAAATACTCTCCTGCCACAGTAGTCGGAGGCAGTTTGCTTCCTACTTTGAAACGAAAGGGATATTTGGGAAAGTCTGTGCTTCTCACAAACCACTTCACAATATTATCTTTAGATACTACAACAAAAATTTCATGGAAACCTACCTCAGCAAAACGAATAAGAGTGGCCAGTATACTTGTTTGGAAAGTATCCGATATATTGATAATTGTTTCAAATGAAAATCCCTTACCAGGAGAAACGTCTCTAAGTTTATATTCGGGAATGAGCAAGCAAGAAGCGAAATAGTCTGCTTCCACTTCTATCATGTTATTTCTTACCAGGTTAGTAAAAGATGGATGTGGATCAAACTTGCCAGATCTCAAACCTTCACGATGTTCATCTAAAAAATAATGGCCAAACTCATGTGCCCAAGTAAATCGGCTTCTTTTCGATTGTGGTGCATTCCCACGGTCAATATTTAAATGAATGTGAAACTTAGAACCATCAAAAAGAAGCATTCCATCAAAGAAATTTTCATAGTGATCATAATAGAAAGGAATATCCTCGAAAAGAGCTATTCTTTCGAGATCAGTAATAAATCCGTTAGAATATTCATTTACTATGAATGCAGTAAACAGTTCAATCTGTTTCTTCTTCTGGACCGGAATCTCCATTATCTTGATTTCGCCTCATTTTCTTTAAGATGTGCTCAGGAATATTATTGAAATTTCTGGCGGCCATTCTCCAATTTTGAGTGGTTTGCTGATCTTCAACATTTCCATCTGCTTGGATTTCTTCAATTTCCCCTGACATTATTTTCTTAGGGTCAAGGATATCTACTGATAGCTCATGATCATACTCTTCAAATAGCTTCTCAAACCGTGCTAATTCACGATGATCCCTTGGAAAGAGAAATCCTAGGGAACCAAGCCATTCGTTGATATTATCGGTAGTAATATGTTTTTTATCCTTAGCCATAAATTTCTATATACTCCTTGATTTTTTCATTTGCCTGATGCCGGTAAAACCTGACAGAGCTTTGTGTTAAGTTGAGCTCCGCTCGTAATCTTTTTAATAAGTGTCCCGGCAAATTATGCCCCTCCACAAAATGTGCTTCATAAGTCAGGTATATGATTCGGTGTTTTTCTGAAAGCCTCTCAAGTGCCTTCTTAACTATTTCATACCGCTTCTTGAGAATTCCTCTTTTTTCAACAGCATAATTGTCGTAGTTCGGTTCAGGCATTTTATAAACAATATCTTCTTCACCTGTATAAGGCGAATTTTGCTCATTCCGCCAATTAATCAGTTCCCTTTGAGCAATTCTGTATAAATAAAATTTAACGCCTGTATCATGATCAGCAGCCCTTGATTTTTCATGGTTGTATTTGGGATATTTCCAAAAACGGTGAAACGTTCTTTGTGATATCATGGTCGCCACCTGCTTATCAAGGCCATTATTTTTACAAATGACCTCACATTTTTTTACCAAATCCTCACCAAAACGAAAACAGAAGACGTGAAAGGCAGCCTGGGCGGCTTTTTCAAATCCATCATCGCCCTTCATCTTGATATACTCGATGATGTCTTCGGTTGTTTCGTCTTCGTATTCCTGCCAGTTCACTAGGTTCTCATAAAGCTATACCAAAAAGCGTTTATAATGATTTTGGTAGTAGGGTGAAAGCATGTTTTACATTAAAATTCGAAAAATTATGCAAAATCCAAAATTTCAAGTCTTCAAAAGCTCAGCAAACAGTGAGTATTACTATCGGTTAAGAGCAAGAAATGGTGAGATTATCCTGAATGGTGAAGGGTATAAAACCAAACAAGGGTGCCTGAATGGTATAGCTTCAGTAAAATCAAATTCTCCCTATGAAAGTCGATATGATCGTAGACAATCTGTAAATGGCCAATACTATTTTAACCTGAAGGCCTTAAACGGTGAAATCATCGGCCGTAGTGAGATGTATGTGACTCGGTCTGGCATGGAGAATGGCATCAGTGCTGTAAAAAGGGACGCACCGACCGCTCCCATTGAGGATTTAACTTTGGCAGGAGCGTATTAGTGCTCCTGCCCATTTTTTTATTTGGAAGGGGGACGATGTTTTATATAGATCCGGTTAAATCAAGATTTTATGGTTCCCCCAGCCTTTCAAACAAAAATCTCACAATCTCCGGGCGAAGCAACTTAGTGTGTTTGGTATAACCGAACTGCTGGAGATCTTCAAAATACATGTGGATCCAGGCGGAGAAGGTTTTGGTGCAAACGTGGTACATCTCGGCCAGTTCATATTTGTAGTAGGCCTTGATTTTAGGCACGTCTTCATCCTGGAGAGCAACGGGCATCATTCGGGCAGCAGATGACTGGGAGGCGGTATGAGAAATAGATCTTTCCATGTTACAGGGTGTCCCCTCCCATTTTTTTCCATATACTCAAGGGGATTTCTTCACGCAGGGCCGTGTCAAAATGGTAGGCTTTGATCATGCCTTCCCAGGCCGGTTTAGTTTGTAGGATTTTAAACAGAGCCTTCAAGTCAGTCAAGTCTTTGGCAGGAAGCTCAGGATTTTTTCTTTTGATCTTATCTTCCAAAGGCTTCAGCTCTTTGGCGGTCAACTTGCGGTTCAGCCCCTTAAGTTCAATGGCGTAGTAGCTTTTGCCTTCATGAGCTTTCTGATTGAGGTACTGCTGAATCTCACTGGCCGTGAACATGCCTTTTCTGATCAAGCGATCATTGCGATTGAACACCGCATAGCGTACTTTCTTATCTATTGGCTTGTTTCCCGATGTGACTACTTTCTTCATTAGTACTTCAGGATTTTAAGATCAGATCGTTTCCAGCCTTTTTTGAGCATTTGTTTTAATGCAGACTCGGCTTCCTTCTTGGTCTGATACACTTTGGGTTTGGATTGCACCCGGTACTTTTCGCTAGCTTTTACTTCGCTACCGAAAATGGCATAGCCTTCTCCTCGCTTGACGGGTTTGGCCTTTTTCGTTAGCTTTCTTTTTCTCTTTAACAGCTTATCGGCTGCTTTATCTGCTTCTGCAGCGGTAGTGTAAATCGCGTGTACTCTATCAATCGTCAATCCTCCCAGAACCTGACGGAACAGTCCGGCCAACGAATCCGGTCGGCCATCGAACACATCCACTCGCTCAGAGTACTTGGTGGGTTTATACACCACATAGAATTTATTGAGATCAAGCTTCATAACTGAATAAGTTTAAGTTGTCCGTTCCGGTCTATATACCCAAGCGTATTTTGTTGGTAGCATTCTTCCGGTATCAGTTCTTCTCCTATGGTATTACCCAGAAAGCCGCCCAGCAAAATGAAAGGGTAATAGTCCTCTATTTTCAACTGTTTAGCCATCAAGAACCCAGCCATAGAGCCGATGAGTGCCAACCCTGCTTTCTTCGTATTTTTAGATAACTTCATAGCGTCTGGAGTTAATAAAAGAATTGGCCACCACGGCTATTGAAGAGGCAATCAAAGATGTCCAGGCAGTAATACTCAACGTTCTTCTGCGCTCATCTCGAAAGTCAACCAATGTCAACGTAAAGCGGTTGTCATGCATACTGCGATGAATTTTGGCCAGCTTCATAAATAAGTCGTAATCTTCGGCATTGGCAAAAACCAGACACCCAGCAGAAAAACTATCAATTACCTTGGCTGACCCGGATTGTCTAGCCCGGTGAATGTTGATCCCGAACTTTCCAGTGTCGGGGGAACCGCTTTCGAACCAGTTGAAAATGCCCTTACGATCATAATCACGAATGACTGTAACATCCTCTACCTGAACTACAGCCTCATAAATCCCTCTGTGTAGTCCAATGGCATAAGCATCCATATATTGACCTTTTTTCAGAAATGCCGTTCCCTGGGGATGCATGGGATTATCGAGCCAATACTGCCCCGGGTCGGTGGTGGCTGGAAAGACATGATATACCCACTTTCCGAGTTCATTTTTGTAAAACACATGGATTTCGTCATCAAAGCGGTTGCTACGAACATACTTGCTCCGGTAGGCCACTATATTGAGTTCATAGGGCTTATCAAAGAGCTTATAGTCTTTGCTGCGTAGTATGTTTCTTGTTTTGCTGAGCATGAATTTATGGATCAATGAAATTGCTTACTGCCCACACCTGTCGCTGGATCCTTCGTTTGCGATATACGCCATCACCTTCTCGTGAGCCATCGTCATTGGTATTTCCTTCCACCGTGATCACCCAGGCATCCTGCCATTGGTCTATAAAACCAATATGGGCTGGGCGTTTCAACCTTTCGTACCAAATCAGGAAGACATCCCCCGTCTGTGGAAGTTGTTTCATAAACTTGCCTCTTTGGTAGATCAGGTTTTGCTTGGTGGCATAGCTCGGCACCCATGCACTTTTCGGGTGCTCCACATCCACCTGCTGGTAACACCAACTTACGAAGGCGGCACACCATGCATAGCCAGGGTCAAAACCTACGGAAGCTAAATATTGCTCCACATTCTCTCCTCGGTTTGCTCCGCCTTGCTCACGGACACCTACCTGGCTGAGATATATTTTTTGTAGCTCGTTTCTTTTGCTCAGATGATCCTGGCCAGAAAGACTGCTGCAAACAAAAAAGCAAAGAAGATAGCTGTAGATAATTTTAGCTTTTGCCATGAGGTAATGGTTTTAAAGTCTTGAGCAAATTGATGGTCCAAATAATCATCGGAAGTGGGCCAGATCAGCTTCATCAGGATGCGAACGATCCCGTGAAGTAAAAACAGGCCAATAATCGCAAACAGATAGACCTGGAATACCCCCGCATCATAAGTAGCGGCAGTGGGATCTATTTTGCGAAGGAACCAGGCACTGTTGGCCCAGAGAAAGAGCGCTACGGCTATGGACGATAATTCCCGCCATACTTTCAGGTAGTTCCACAGCCATTGCAAGACCGGAACTACATTCGTTTTTAACCATTGTTTGAGTTTGTTCATCGCTAAATCAGTTTTAAGTTTTGTGTAGGGGCGTATACGGTCACCCCATTTTCAGTAATGATTTGGGCTATGCCCTTATTATTATTGGCCAGATAGCCTACTATCGTTCTGGGCGGAATGGCTGGCAATATATAATCCCCCTGTCCGTTGCGCAGCATCGTATGTTTTTGGGTAATGGCCACATTCAGAGCCTGGCTATCTTTCAAATATTGTTGCAGCTCCTCCAGGGTCTCCAGTTCGCCCAGTCCGGACAAGGTCCATGTGCCGGACGGGCTTTGCTTTAAGCCCATACGGATGAACTCAGCTCTGATCTTTACCTTAGCCGGTTCGTTATTTTTAAAAGCTACGCTGAGCAAGGCATTCACTGGACTGGTAACTCTGACTCCTCCGACAATGGCATTAGAAAAATGGCTTCTCACTGCCAGATAATCATTCGTATTTTGCATTTGCTTCAGGGCAGCCAAGGCAGCAAACAGATTGCGGCTGTTGGCTGCTTTGAGCAGCTCGTCTGCAATGGCCTTGCTACTCAGGGTGCTGCTTTGAGCAGAAGTGCTGCTGCCCACAATTTTGCTGAAAGTACTTTCTGAAACGGTGGTGCTATAGCCTGCTGCCCGGAGTGCTTTTTCTGTTCCACCACCAAAAACTCCATCAGGTGTGCCGTCTGGCCGGATGCTGGTGCTGCGGATATGGCTGGCGGATTCTCCTCCCAGTCTGAGCAAGCCTTGCTGAAGTTGCTTGACCAGCTCACCCCTTGATCCGCTTCTCAGTGGGAAGAAACTACTGCTCGTAGTTCGGGGAACTGAGGCAGGCAAAGCCGGGATGATATTATTAACAGTAAGTCCTTGTCCGCGTTGCATCACCGCCCTGTCCTGCAAATAATTGTACAAGAGATAGCCACCACCTAATACCGCCCCGGCTCCCAGGCCATAGATGATGTATTTTCGTTGAACACCCGTCTTTTGCTTTGGTACCGGTTGTTTCCGATTTGCCAATGTGGGTTTTGTATTGCGTTTTCGTGTCTTTGTTGCCATGATCAGGGTTTTGAATTGATAATCTGTAAAGCGGTGGCGAACTCTTCGGAAGAGAGTTCGTCTTTCAGGTCAGCGGCCAGGTTCCTTCCGTAGAGGTCACGGTAAGCCCGCTGTACTTTGTTCATCACCGAACTGGTCGGAATGGCCTCCAGCACAGCAAATACGGCTGCCTCATCGGTGCCCCAACCGAAATAGTTGTCATTCTCAAAGGCCATTTTGAGCTGGGTGGCAAATGCGGCCGGATTACCTTCTGTCAGGGCCTGGTTTTCCCGAATACCCTGTTTGAAGTTTTTCACCACTGCTTTAATGCCCAGAAATACACCAGCCGCTGCACCTACCGCCAGAATAGTAGAAGTCACCTGACTGCTGATGCTAATCCGGGGACGGTTTTGCCAGGCCAATTGCCCGGCTTTATATGCTATCGCTGGTACGGCCATTACTTTTTGATTCCGAGTTTCATTTTCACCACATTGCGTACAAAAGCATCTGATTTGAAGATTTTCTCCATCTTGATGATGCCCTCCACTTTGAAGGTGGCCACCATCGTTTCGAAGGCTTTTTTGACCTGGTTAACTTCTACCTGGTTTTTAGCTTTCAGTTTGATATTGAGGTTAAATTCTTCCATTAGCTTAGATTATTTCTTTCCGATTGTTCTGTTTGCTTTTGCTTGGACTTTCTGATCTTTTTCATCTGGTTGAGGTAGTAGATTACCTTGGTAACCATAGTGGCATCTTCCTTGACCTGCTCACCGAGCTGGCTGACCATCTGCACGACTTGCTCAAACTGCTCATCGTCAAACAACTCTCGGAAGTACTCGGAGATGTTGAGCAGGTTTTGCTGCTCTTCAGAGAGGTTGGCTGCCGGAAGTAACTGCTTCACATCTTCACCACTCAGACTTCCCAGGGTGGTAGCCAATCCCTGCATTTCCTTGGGGTACTTGCTGGCCAACCCATTAATAGCACCCGGCAGCAGCACTTTGCCCAGCTCTACCAGGCTGAGTTTTTTGACCAGCTCCTCAATTTCATCGCATTTTTCTTCCAGTGCCTCTTCGGACTTTTCTAGTTCTTTCTCCAGCTTTTCTATGTCCTTCAGCAAACCGGCATTTTCCTTTTTCAAAGTATCATAATCACGCTTAAGGAGTTCGTCTTTTAGCAACCCCTCCACCTGGTTATGAATGCCATTGAGCGACTCATCCCTGCTTCGGCTTATTTCCTCCAGCTTTTGCTTGAGCTGCTCATTTTCCATAGAAAGCTTCTGTAGTGCCAGTTTGTCTTCAAAGGAGTCACCAGTAACTTTTACAGGTGCAGTATCCGGTTTTTCTTCGCTGACCCGCGTAGGATTATCCCGTAGTACCTGCAAGTGTTTCTGTGCCCCGCTGAGTTTATACTTTACATACGCACTTTCATTCTCCAGCCCCAAAGCTTCCATTTCTTCATACTGCTCATCGGTTAGTCTAACGGATCCGGGTCTTCTGATTCTGTCTGCTTCCATATCACCTCATTTTAAGATCACCTGGATAAACTTTACTTTTCTGGTTTCGGAGGATTGGTTCAGGATTTCAATCCGATCCGCATGCTCGTGGGTGTTTTCTGAGAGACGGGGATTGTTGTAATCATACTCCCCAAAATCTGAGCTGATACGGATGCCGGATTCGGCTTCCAGCAATATCCAGAGTTCGTTAAAAGCAGCTAGTTGGATTTCCTGTTTTGGCTCCAGGTTCAAATCTTGGAATACCATCCGGTAAGATTGAAACCCACGTTCCTGCACCCTTTGAGGGATGTATCGTATGGCCAGTTCTTCAGTCATTTTTCAATTATTCGGGTTCTTTTTCAATCATCAGCCAAAGTTTTACCTTGTAAGGCCCGGTGGTATATCCCACATCTTTAAATGCTCCGGTTACATAATCACCGCTGATTTCAATATCCATAGGATGAATAGGCAGATTCGGAATTGGCTCGTTCAGTTCAACATCGTTGAAGTTGCAGTTCGTATCAAAGTTGAACAGGTAACGATCCTGCTTGAGCCGGTCATGATCCCGGAAGACTGAGGTGGCTTCAATCACTTCGGTTTTCATCTCTATGCCTTTTGGGCTGAATATGGATAGTTCTCCCAGTATCATCAATTCAGTCATCATCCTCTTCATCGTCATCTATATCACCGTTACCATTTCCTCCTGACGCTGGAATTACCTCCAGTTGCACTTTACCCAACCCGGCATATTTACTTTCCCAAACCCAATAGTCTTCTTTAAAATCTGTCCAGAAATCCCTGATTTCTACCACCACCGGATCTTTGAATTTATCCTGGTGACCATTCAGCTTCAGCTCCGACATTTCCAACCGTTTAGGCTGGGCGTAGTACAGTTTTTCACCTTCCTTAACTTCAATCTGATACACTATCGGCTGACTTCCGATTAGATCATCTTTCAACCCGCAGACCAACGCTTGGTTGATATGAGTATCTGGCGCACTTCCCACATAGACCCGGTTATGGTGCATCATATGATCAGAGGCATCATGCGTGATGATCACTCCTACTACCTTCCGGCTGCCATGTGGTACTTTTTCTTTAAAAGTTCTGTACTGCCCGTTTTCGGTGATGGAAATTTCCACCGGTACAAAGTGTCTTTTGATGAGCAGTTTCTCGGCTACTTCACCTTCCAATGTAGGCGGTATGGTCACTTTTCTGATCATATTTCCTCTTCCAATAACAGCACCACAGATACCTGATAGCCATTGCCCAAAACCGCCCGCTCATGGTCTTTATCCTCGTAGCGGATTTTGACAGACAGGTCTCCAGGTTGAACTTCACCCAAATCAAAGAAACGCTCCCTCGGTGCGACACTGATGCTGGAAATCAGGATTTTGCTGTCAAAGCCTTCAGGGAAAAGCTCATCTCCTCCAATCTCTATTCGTTGCGATCCGCGATAGTAGAGCTTGTTGGGAAAATCGGAAGTGAGTTGTAATCCCTTCACAAAAGCGGTCTTTTTGGGCAATTCCCACTTTTGAGGAGTGTACAGCTTGTTCGCTTCATTTACCTGAAAGCTGAAAGTCTTCCGTATTTCCCGGGTCTGTTTTTCCATCAGTGTGCAGATTAAGCAGGTACAGTTGAGGTACCGGCCAGTACGACCTTGATCAGGGTTTTGTCCGGGGCATCATCACCCAGCTCGATGGTGAACTCAAACTCCTCGTCATCACGAATAAATCTCGGGTTTTCCAGATAATAGGTACCTAGGTTGACCTGAAGGTTGTTGTCGGTAACGAATTCCTGCATCGGTCGCTCATCCACAATTATCTTTTTGTTGGCCACAAATGTCCAGACCCCGTTCTGAAGACCTGCCACCGCTTTGATGGAATCAAAGTTGGCAGACTTGATCAATTGCTTCCAGGCGGTATCGGATTGGGGCAACTCACCTTCAAACTCTTTGGCCAGCAAGATGATCCGATTGCAAAGAAACAGCCGATCTTTAGGCAGCTTGGATTGGGTCACGTTGGTCACCCCAATCTCCTTGGCATCCTGGGTTTCAAACATGTGGATGGTAGCCCGGTCGCCTCCGTATTTGATGGAGTAATAGGCACTATCAGACAACTGCAAGCGGCCTTCCTTGATCCCTTCAGCTACTTTAACCATAGCCGGGTCGTGCTTCTTGCCCTGCTCCCGGAGTGAGAGGTGGGCATTGACAATTTCCAGAAATTGTTCTCTTGAATTTTTACGTATCATGTTTATTAGAATTTAGTATTGAGTACAGAGTAGTTAGATGATCTTCATAGCGTAAATAGCTTGTGGCTTATAGCTTTCAACTTGAAGCTTTTTAGGCCACAGCATTGAGTTCCAGTGCGTCAGTGCCCTGTAGTTCCGTAATATCAGGATTGCCAAAAGCTCCCAGATCACCCACGGCCTCATTGCTTTCAAATCCTGATTGTTCCTCTATGAGACTTTCAGCATTACCATCTTCCAATTGGCGTATGATCTCATCTACTTCAGATGTATCAAAATTGCCGATATCGCCCATGTAGCCATTGACCATCAGTACTTCACTGTCTTCCATGCCATCCAGGCCAAGCTTTTCGCTCAGTGAGGGAGACAATTTGTCCAGGTACACTTTCTTACCCAGGGCCTTCAGAGATGATAATGCCCGGTTTTTGGCATTGCCAATTTCATTCTGAAACCCATCCAGGCCGGATACATTCTCTTCGCTTCGCTGGGCAAAGCCATTGGAAGCCACCATGCCCACCCCGGCTGAAGTAAGCCAGTCGTGCTCGTACCAGGCTCCACCGAAGATGGTAGCTGCCCCGATCCAGAGCGAGTGCCTGCCTACAGCCGAACCAGCCAGCATACCGACCAGGCCTGAGCCAAGGTTTTTGCCTGTTTCAATCAGGCTGTCTTTTACTGTTGCCTTTGTTTTCATCGTATTTGTATTAAAGTTTTCATTTACAGTAGCGCAGTAGGTACCAGCTTCCTGTTTTTTTTGCGCACACTTTTCTTTTTCGTCTTGGATTTACCACTGCCTTTAAATCTTCCCTTCGTATCCCTGGGAATGCCGTCCACAGATTTGGACTTTTCCTTCTTTTTAGACTGCTGGACTACATAGTATATACCGCCACCGGCTACCAAGACTCCCGCACCAATCAGCAGTGGGGTTTTGTGCTTTTGAAAGAAGCCCTGCTTTTCTGGCCTTTCATCGGTCGTTGTTACTACCGAAGTGGATGCAGGTGCCCTCCTGACCAGCGCGGTGGTTGTAGGAGCAGGTGTGCTGGGGGATTTAACTGGCAGGGTCGGAGAAGTAGCTACAGGCCTGCGCACCAGCGAAGTGGTTTGCGGACTGAACCTGACCAAGGGTTTTGGGATAGGCTGCGGTTGCAGCACCGAGGCTGAACCACCGCTGGGTGTTGGTACAAAAGATTTGGCTGTGCTCACCAGGCTTTTGACGTCACTCTGGGTTTTCTTGGCTTTGTCAAATACCCCAGTGATTTTATTAAGTAAAGCGGAAATAGTACCTACTGCTCCGGAAGCGGCAGCAACTGCGGTTCCGGTCACCACCACACCTAAACCTTCTACTTCAATGCCATCATCCAGTAGTTGTTCCACCTCATCGGCATCTGCTTCCACGATCATTTTTTCAAAAGGATCCACATAATCATCCGCTGCGGATAAGGGACTGCCTAACCCATAACCACTCAAGGGTACCGCTTTATCGCGATTGCCTTTACCAGTAAGAATGGCTTTTTTGAGGTTTTCTTTTTTGCCACCGGCCAACTCGTAGATTTTATCCGCTTTGCTGATGGCTTCCTTTAGCTTAGCAAACCCACTCATATTCATGCCGCGCTTTCGGGCTTCCGCATCACTGAGGTAACCAAAACGAAGGCGTTCAGCCACTTTCATCAGGTTGGTTTTCATCGCCAGCAAAAAGCCATTTCTCAAGAGAATTGTTGCCGGATTCAGGTAGCGGTTCACTGTTTTTACTACGGGAGTAATCACTTTCTTAGCCGTGAACTTGGCCGCATTGGACACTCCTTTGGCCACCGGTTTGATCACTTTCTTGCCAACAAACTTGGCCGCATTTTTTAAGCCCCTGCCAATCTTCTTGAAAAAGCCCAGCTCGCCTAAGCCATCAATCACATACAGGTTTTCTTCGGCATCAGCATACATGATTACATTGCCGTTTTCATCCTGTATTTCGTAAGCGATATCCGGGCTTTGGACATAGCCCAGAGCTTCCAGGGCTTCAATCTGCTGGCCGCTCATTTCTCCTTCCTCCATAGTCTCAAAGTCTATGTCCTGGATATCGACATTATCCAATCCAGAGGCGGTAAATCCGTCTAGTCTATGCAATTCCATAATTAATCATGTTAAAATTTCTGTTAGTTTATAAGCGCCTAAACCTATTCCTAAGGCCAGCAGAATTCTTCCTGCCACTCCTAAACCTTTTTTTGTCCTTTCTCTGGCCAAAGGTGAAGTTGGATTGATTAAAGCTTCCTTTACTTTCACCTTTGGTTGGGGGTGGGTTATTTGCAATGCCGACTGGGGCGCGTTTTTTTGCTCGGGTAACTTTCTGATAGTAAGCTTATCTGATGTTGTCTCCTGATTTTTCATTGGATCAACCCTTCTTACTTGTCGCAGAGGTAACCTGGGTTGTTTCAAATTATAAATGCCCAAGCCATGTATCAACAAATCAGCTGAGTCCACACCACTGACTTCCCGGATTCCGTTGATCTCGTCCACTGATCTGCGGTCGGCTATATCAAAATCCTTAGACTCAGAGTAAGGCACTTCATAGTTGAAGTGGTCAGTGACGCAATCCAGAATGATATAACCACTCCTGGTTGGCACAATGGGATAGATATGTTGAAAGTAAGGTTTGCCACCGTATTTAGTGATTCTTACCCTGTGCGAAATATTCAGGTTGGTAAGAATGCTAGAAATGAAAACGGTGTAGCAATCGCAATCCACGCCTTTCTTCCGATCCGCCCAGGTACGGGACGGTCGTCTGACCTGTTCTACCCCGGTTTTGTCACGGGCATACTGGATGTGGTTGTACACAAAATCCCAGATGTTTTCACAAGTGCCTTTTAGTGTCCGACCTTTCAGGGTTTTGGCAAGCAGTGCAGTATCACCTTTGGTTTCCCTTACCACTTGCTTGATCAGGTTGATGGTATGGTGCAGCCTGGCACTTCCTTCCGGACGGATCACTTTGTCCTGTTTGATGCTCATGGGAAAGAGTTTATCGAATTCATGTCCGGAGGCGATATATCTTTTCTTCAGTGCCTGCATCAGATATTGAGTTTGAGGGTTTCTTGCTGACTATAAGGAATACCGTTCACCTTGGTAGTGATGGTGGAAACCACATCCAACACGGCTTTTTGTCCACTGCGAATTTTTTGTACTAGCTCGGTACCCAGTACCTGAATAAGAGAAAGCCACCCGGCAGACTGGATGGTTAGGTTGAAAGACTGCTCTCCATTGGCCGGTAATTGGATGGTCTCGTCCTTCACCTGGGAAGTACCCAAGGAAGCCTCTTTGTAAGTGAGGTTGACAAAAGGATACTGGAGCGAAAGGTTGATAGGGTTGGGATTCTGTAAACGAATGTTGGCTTTGAGTTCTATGCCCGACAGGCTGACTTTATTGACCTGCAAGGACGTCCGGGTCACAATAGTCTTAGAGGCTTGATTGAGCCTCAGCAAATACCGGCCTACGAAAAAAGCGGCCGCTCCACCTACTATCCATTTGAGCATTTGATTCGGATTTTTTGCTCAAATGAATATTTATTTTCTATGCAGTCCAAGAGGGCTTGGCAAGGCTTGTTTTGGTCAGGGAAATCCGGTCAAAATCAGTTATTTTTAGGATTATGAAGGGTTTTCGTGCAAGTACCTGCTGGCTTCTGGCACTTCAATTTCTAATGGTTTTATTCGGTTTCTAATGGATGATCAGTTTTTTCAAATACGGTTTGTGAGCAAGGCTGAACTGGCCGAAAGGTTCGGCATCAGTCGGGAAACGCTGCGCTTGAAACTGAAAGAAGTTGAGGGGCTGAATACCGGAAGACGGCAGTTGTTGTATCCCTGGGAGGTGAGGTTGGTTTACTTATACTTTAGTTCCGGTAGATAGTACACGTTCATTTTAACTCTAAATACTCTAAATAATGAACACAAACAAATCGCAATTAAGATGATCCCTCAATTTAACCGCGAACGGTTTATACTTAGTGAGATTCAAGTACTAAAGGTGCCTATTTATAACATTTTTTAAACCACTGCTTGAATTGGTTTATTTTTATAACGAAATTAGTACCATGAGTACCCAAAATGAGTCAAAAATAAACCAACTCTTACGGCTACAGCCGCCCGGTGTTGTATTATTAGCCTCCTGGCTAACTGAAAAAGGATACAGCCTTGACTTGCAGAAGCGATACCGAAAAAGCAAGTGGTTGGAATCCATGGGTTCCGGGGCTATGAAGCGAACTGATGAAAAGGTGGACGTTACAGGTGCGCTATTTGCTCTCCAGTCTCAAAAGGGCATGAGCATACATATAGGTGCCAAGTCGGCCCTGGCTTATCTGGGTAAAGTGCAGTATCTGGAGCTTCACTCCAAAAAAGTTTATCTCTTTGGAGATAAGGATGAAAGATTACCCGCCTGGTTCAAACAATACCAATGGGGTGTTGAGATCAATTATTTAAGTACTTCTTTTCTTCCTCCCGGTTTGGGGTTAACTACTATAGACCAGTCCACTTTCCAACTCAAAATATCCGGTGCAGCCCGGGCTATGATGGAATGCCTGTACCTGGTACCGGAAAAACAACAACTGGTGGAATGCTATGAACTCATGGAGAGTTTGAACAACCTGCCACCGGCCAAAGTGCAAACACTACTGGAAGCCTGTACTTCCGTGAAGGTGAAGAGGCTATTCCTGTATCTGGCAGAGAAAGCTAAACATGCCTGGTTCAGGCATCTAAAGTTTGATCAAATAGATTTGGGTAGCGGTAAAAGAAGCCTGGTCAAAAACGGGACTTACGTAGCTAAATATCAAATCACCGTACCTCAAGAACTGGAAAACTATGGCCACTGAAATATACCGCAGACAGGTAGCTCTATTGCTCAATGTACTTCCAGAGGTGGCCAAAGAAGAAATCTTTGCGTTGCACGGAGGTACGGCCATCAATTTGTTTGTTCGCAATATGCCACGTTTATCCGTAGATATTGACCTGACCTATCTTCCTATTGAAGACAGAAAAGATTCATTACAAAATATATCGGATGGCCTTTCCAGAATAAGCGAAAGTATTCTCACAGTCTTGCCCAAAGCTAAGATATCCCTTGTTGAAGAAACCTCAAAGCTTCTGATCGCACACCAAGGTGCGCAAATCAAACTGGAAGTAAACCAAACCAACCGGGGAGCCTTGCATGATCCCGATATACTGCCATTATGCGAAAAGGCGCAGGAAGAGTTTGAGGTTTTTTGTGAGGTGCCAGTCATTGGTATGGGCCAACTCTACGGAGGTAAAATATGCGCTGCCTTAGATCGTCAGCATCCGAGAGACCTTTTTGATGTGAAGTACTTTTTAGCCAATACTGAATTCACTGATGAGCACAGAGAAGGGTTGCTTCTAGCTATTCTCAGTAGCAACCGCCCAATGGAAGAGTTACTCTATCCTAATCTTCTTGATCAAAAAACTACGCTGACCAATCAATTTGAAGGAATGACCAACGAGTCTTTTGAATACTCGGATTTTGAAAAAGCGAGGGAGAATCTTATCATAGCAATCCACGAATCTCTAACAGGCCGTGATAAAGAGTTCCTGTTATCCGTTCAAAGTCTTCAGCCCGACTGGAGTATTTATGATTTTGAGCGTTTTCCGTCTGTTCAGTGGAAGCTTCAAAATTTGGAAAGGCTAAAAGAAGATAATTCAGCTAAGTATCTGGAACAGTTGAATGGGTTGAGATTAAAATTGAATTCATAAACGTCTCTATTATGCACTATCTATAAGCTGTGATTTTTAAAACTGAATGATTATTTTCAAAGACAAAAATGTATGAGCGATCTATCAAATACGGCCTCAATAAAATAACAGGTGAACAGCTCGATGCTGATGAAATTTTTTCTAACACCAAAGAAGCTTTTGCCTTAAAAAAGCAGTTTATTATTGAAAAGCATGTGATACATTGTAAGGAATGCGATCAGGAGTTATTCATCACCACTAGTAAATATGACAGACTACATTTTAGACATTCTCCACAATCAAATCCTTGTATTTTAAAGCAGAATAACCTCAGCTCAGAGGAGTTTGAGGCGATTAACAAAATTATTGCTGCTAAAGAAAGCCCAAGACACAAGTATCTGAAAAATAGAATCGGTTCATTAGCACTCAAAACTCCTGATGTTGATACAGAATCTGTACAGATAGATGATAAATTTATTATTGTGGGAAGTGAAAAGAGAAGGCCAGATGTGTACTTCTCATACAAAGGTTATCAAATAGCCTTTGAAATTCAGCTTTCTGCACTACCACTGAAATACATTCTTGATCGCCAGAATTTTTATACTAAAAATGGTATTTACCTTATCTGGATTCTAGACGATTTCAATGTCCATGGGCAAACACAAACCGAAAGAGATATAAAGTACCTCGACAGTCACCAAAATTTCTTCAAGTTGGACGAACGATCAGAGGACACTTTACAACTTCTTTGCGATTTTAAAAAGCCATTTTTAAACTCTGAAAATGATCTTAGGCATAAATGGATACAAAAGCCAGTCACTCTTGAACAACTAACTTTTGACCCTAACACTAAAAAAGCTTACTACTTTGATCTTGAAAAGAACAACAGGTCGGAAGTAGCCAGACAACAAAAGATTGCTGAGGAGATAAAGCAAAGACAAAAAATAGAAACTCGGAAACGAGAATTAGAAACAGCGGAGGAAGAAGTTGATGATATGATAAATTTTATGAGACACCTCTACAAAAATGATCATTTTCCTTTTGAGAAGGAGCTTAGTAAGCTCGTGCATTTTAACGAACAACAAATACGACTTCTCAACAAGAAACTTTCATTTAAGAATAAGCATGCCCCAGAAACAGGTCGGCCTTTTATCATTGAAATGATTACATCCCAAACACACCCAAACTTTTTGCAGTTTATACTAAGGGCTAACCATATTGAGAAGGATGTAAATGTATTGGATAGAGAAGGTTTATCAGCACTTCAATACGTATTTCAACCTGAATATTATGCTTATCGAGAAATAGTTGTCAAATCATTATTCAAAGCCGGATATGAATTGACCACATCAGACAAAGCATTTTTTGAACAACAAAATACTACCGCCAGCAACCAGTTGGAAGCAGAGCGGCAATATTTACGGATTCAATTTTATGAGAGGTTAAGAGGCAGGAGTTATTATATTGATGATGTAACAAATATTGACAGAGTGATCTATACCCTGCAGTCCATTCACGACAATAAAATACAAGGCTTTAATTTGAAAAATTTTGTAGCCTTAACCAATAATGCGATAGAATATTATCCCAAACATTGGGTCTATATTGAGAATGCATTAAAAATCAAATGCCTTTGGGATATAGTCATTAGTTCTGACAAGAAAATGAGCTTTCAAAAGAAATTAGCAAAACACAAATCATTGAACATTGACTATGATTTTCGTAATCATGGGTTGATCAACATTCTGTTCCCGGAGCTAACAAAAGAAGTAAATCCGAATATCTTTTGATTTAGTCAGGCTGTAGTGATTTCTTTAGTTGATTTTAATAATATCAGCTTCCAATACGTATTCTTATTCTATTGATTAATCTATTCCTTTACCTCTTCTTTTTGTTCACTATCAAAGTATCGGATATCAGCATTAATGAACGGTTTCAAAACCACGCATTCATATATATAGAGTTTAAGTATCACTTTGCTAACTTTAATATTCTGATAGCACCGCGCATTACAAAAGCGAAAACAATGCCTCCAATCGCCAGGTCGGGCCACTTACTTTCCAGAAAATAAACCAGTACACCGGCCAGTATTACCCCTCCGTTGACGATGATGTCATTGGAAGTGAAAATTGCACTGGCCTGCATGTGGGCCTCTTTGCTTTTTGCCTTGTTAATCAGCCATAGCGAGACCAAGTTACCCGTTAAAGCCAGCAGGGAAACAATAATCATCCACTGGAAAAGGGGTGTTTCGCTTTGGGTGAAAAACCTGCGTAATACTTCCGAAAAGCCAAGCAGTGCCAGCCCCATCTGAAAATAACCACTGATCTTTGCTACTTTTTTCTTACGGGAAATAGCTGCTCCCACAGCAAATAGGCTCAGGGAATAAACAATAGAATCAGCCAGCATATCCAACGAGTCGGCTATCAGGCCCATGGAACTGGATATCCATCCGGTGGTCATTTCGGCTACAAAAAATCCAAAATTGATGCCCAATACCCACCACAGTATTTTCTTTTGCTTGGTCTCGTCTTCGGCAATGGGCATTTCTGCCTCAGAAGTACCTTGTAGTTGATCGTTGAGGTTTAGTTCACTGATAGCATTTTGTATAGGAAGTACTTCATCCTGATGAAATACTTCCAGCTTCCGTGCCGGAATGTCAAACTCCAGGTGCTTTACCTGGCTCAGAGGTTCCAGCTTCATGCGGATCATTTGCTCCTCAGAGGGGCAGTCCATATTGGTTATTTTGAATGTGCTTTTATTCATGAAATTCTGTATTTGGATGAATGCCAGCCCTTTTAAATATGGCTTTTAGATCCCCTTCTATTTTCATTGGCTTGAGGGGCGGTACGTTGGCTCCTCCGGTATTTCCAACCGGAATCTTTCCAACAAAAGACTTAACACCCCCTACAAGTAATCTGGGAATTTGACCAAGTATTTCTTTCGCACTTTTTATATGAACCCCAAACAGCAGCATTTTCCAGTGAACATAGCTGTGATGCCAGGGATATGCCTGACCTATTATATGAGCTCGCTCAAGATGGTGCCAGGCTCCCTGAAGATTACCGGCTTTAAATTGCTGATCATATTCATTCAGTTCTCGTTTAAAATAAGGCTGAAGCTTTTTAGGCATGATGGTATTTAATTTCATATCAATCCGATTAGGTATTTCAAAAGGCTTTTTTTCATAAGAATCAAAGGCTTAACTATTATCTCTCTTATAAGCCAACAACCTCAACGCATTAAATACTACCACCAGGGTAGAACCCTCGTGGATTAACACTGCAATACCGATATTGGCAAACCCGAAAATCGTGGCGGGTATCAACAAGGCCACAATACCCAAACTCATCCACAGGTTCTGTTTGATGATCCCTTTTGACTTCCTGCTTAGCCCGATAGCAAAGGGCAAAGTTTCCAGCTTGTCGGCCATCAGGGCAATGTCTGCTGTTTCGAGAGCTACATCGCTTCCTGCCGCTCCCATAGCAATTCCTACGGTACTGTTGGCCATGGCCGGGGCATCATTCACACCATCGCCAACCATGGCTACTTTGTCTTCTTTTTGTCTAAGCTCCTTAATGGCTTCTACTTTTTCTTCCGGCAGCAGACTGCCCCAGGCATCTGTAAGGCCTATTTCTTTAGCTACCGCATCGGCCACTTTCTGATTGTCTCCGGTAAGCATGATCATGCGTTTGATACCAATCTTTTTCAACCGCTCCAGGGTATTTTTCGCTTCTTCCCTCGGGGTATCCATCAGGGCGATGATGCCGAGGTAGCTGTCATTTTGCCGGATCAGCATGGTGGTATTACCGGCTGACTCCAATGACTTTACTTTTTCTTCAATGTCATTAGATGGTTTGTAATCATCCAGCGACTCAAACAAGTCTAGATTACCAATGTAAATCTTATCGCCATTCAAATTTGCTTTGATGCCTTTTCCGAGTACGGCTTCCAAATCTTCGGCCTGAGGTATATTGGCAGCTTTCAGGCGCTCTTTTCCATCACGCACTACGGCTTTAGCCAAAGGGTGATCACTGAGATTTTCTACAGCAATGGCGGTTTTCAACAGTTCTTCTTCGCTCACTTCACTCAGGGTAATTACTTCGGTAAGTTTTGGCTTTCCTTCGGTTAGCGTACCGGTTTTGTCAAAAGCCAGGGCCGTGAGCACACCCAGGTCTTCCAGTGGCCGCCCACCTTTAATGAGCACACCGCTTTTGGCGGCCCGGGCAACCCCACTCAAAACAGCACTCGGAGTAGAAATAGCCAAGGCGCAGGGACTGGCTGCCACCAGCACGGCCATAGATCGGTAAAAGCTTTCACTAAAAGTTTCATCAATGACCAAGAAAGCAAAATTCAACAGCACTACTAAGGCCAGCACCGAAGGCACAAAATATTTCTCAAACTTATCGGTAAACCGCTGGGTGGGCGACTTTTGGGTTTGTGCTTCATTGACCAGCTTCACCAGCCGTGACAAAGTAGAATCTTTAGCTTCTTTGATCACCTTTATTTCCAGCGAGTTGTTGCCATTGATGGTACCGGAAAACACCCGGTTTTCATCCTTTATTTCGCTTACCTGTGACCAGTCCTTGTCGGGATCATCCACCGGTTCCTTGTCCACTGGTACACTTTCTCCGGTGATTGGGGCCTGATTCACACTGCTTGTGCCATCCACTACTACACCATCAGCCGAAATTTTGCTGTTGGGCTTTACCACGATGATATCTCCCAAGCTCAAATGCTCAATGCCCACTTCCTCAGTTTTGCCGTTCTTTTTGAGTAATGCGGTTTTTGGGGCCAGTTCTGCCAGGGCGGCAATGGATTTGCGGGCTTTGTTCATGGCATAATGCTCCAGGGCATGGCCCATGCTGAAGAGGAACAGCAGTAAAGCACCCTCCGCCCATTCACCCAAAATAGCCGCACCAATGGCTGCCACCAGCATGAGAAAGTCAATCTCAAAGCCTCCTTTGGAAACAGTTTCTACCGCTTCTTTAGCCGTATAAAAACCACCAAAGAAATACGCTGCGATGTAGAGCGTCAAGCTTACCCATGAAGGAATAGCTTCTACATAAGAAAGCCCAAAACCAATGCCGAGCAGTGCCCCGCAAATGATAGAAAAAATCAGCTCGGTATTTTTGCCGAAAATGCCTCCGTGTGAGTGGTCGTGATCTTCCCCTTCCTCATGATCATGTTCTTTTTCCTGAGTTTCCCTTGTTTCAGATTTGCTGGCCTGCTGTAAAAATCGCTCTGCACTTACCCGTGTATCGGGGATGTCCAGCCCTTCTTTCCTTAACGATTTCAGTATCTCCGCTTCATCTATTTTGGTAGTATCAAATTCCAAACGCACCAGGCCGGAGCCTGAGACGGAGGCTTCCAAAATCCCCTCTTTGCTCCGGAGATTTCGCTCAAAGTTACGGGCATGCCGAGTGTGCCGTATCCCCTCAACTTCTATGAGTTTATGGCCAAACTTCTTGGTGATTTCTGCCCCGGTTTGCTCCGCTAATTTTTGGATTAGGTCAATGGATATCACCTCAGGATCGTAGTGAAAGCAGAGCTGTGGAACACCATTATCAGTTTCATCAGCCACATGCACTTTTTCCAGGCCTTGGGTATCCTGAAGGCGGCCGATGAGTTTATCTACACATTGATCTTTTTCATCCGGTACTTCCGGCAGCATCACCGGTATTTGTACTTGTAGTTTTTTCATGTTAATCGCTTTTTGGAATGCTTGAACAGACATCACAAACTCCTTTCACTACCAGATTGGCTTCTTCAGGTTGATATCGTTCAGGCAACTCTATATTGGGTATTTTATAGCTGGTAAGGCATTTGGTTTGTCCGCATACTCTGCAGTGAAAATGTAAATGCAGATCTCTTTCTATTTCACATTTACACCCATCTTCACATAAAGCATATTTGGGCACACCGGTACCATCATCAATGCTATGTACCATGCCATTTTCTTCAAACACCTTCAATGTTCGGTAAAGAGTTGTCCGATCAGACTTTTCAAATGCCTCATAGATATCCGTAAGGCTCACTGCGGCATCTCTTTCAAGCAAGTATTCTAAAACCAACAGACGCATGGCTGTTGGCTTAATTTCGTGTGATTTTAAATTTTCTTCTAATGCTCTGATCATGATTCTTCTATATTAATGGCCATGCTCAGTGGAGCCTTTTTTCATTTCTGCAATTAGATAATAAGCATTATTCCAGGCTACCCTCGCTCCCTCCGGCAAAGGTTCCAACAGGTTGATCTCTACCCAACCATCATTGCTAACACCAGTTCTTATTTCTATCGGCCTAAATTCCCATTCTGTTTCTCCTTCTTCTTCTTTTCGTGCTTCAGCCAGAAAGATGTAGGGCTTACCCTCCTCTTCAATAATGGCTTCTTCCGGCAGTGCCTTAACTGTTTTACTTTCAGTATGGATTTTTCCATTGATGTACATACCCGGTATTAGAAAATCTTCTTTACTTTTTATTTCGGCATGCACATGCACCGCCTTGGGATTTTGCTCAAATTTTTTACCTACCGAATAAATTTCTGCTGAAAGCTGAGAGTCCGGAACCGATTCTATAGTAAAAGAAATTTTTTGTCCTTCTTTCACCTTATATACATCTTTCTCAAATACCATCAGGTCGGCATGCACATGCTCTGTATTAACAATCATGAACATTTTGGTTTGGGGTTCTACAAATTGCCCTACCTGTATCAACACTTTTTCAATGTTGCCGTCAATGGGGCTGACTACTGGCACATTTTGGTAAATGTCACCCTCTTTTACTGTTTTAACATTAATACTCAATTGCCTTAACTGAGCCTCTAATCCTTTGACCTCACCCTTTATAGACTGGTAATCGGCCAGGGTTTCCTGATAGGCTTTTCCAGAACCTACTTCTTCTTCATACAGCCTTTTTTGCCGCTGCATCTCCTTCTCAAGGTATTGCAGTCGACTATAAGCTTTAACATAATTGGTTTGCAACTGGGTAATATTAGGATGAGAAATGTAGGCCAATACTTGCCCTCTCTTAACTTTATCCCCTTCAATTACTTTGATTGAAGTCACGTTTGCACCTAGTATGGCCGTTACCGTGGCTTCATACTGAGGGGGCACTTCCAGTTGTCCGTTGGCTTCTACCACCCCGGATAAAGCCCGCATGGGAATGCTGTCTAATTTCATCTTGAGACTGTTAAACTTAAGGTCAGACAAGTATACCACGCCCATTTCTTCTTCACTGTGGCCACCTTCTTCACCTTCTGTATGGCTTTCCTGCATTTCTTCAGCCGTATCAGCCGATTTACTACCACAGCCTGTAAATACAACGGCTATCATTAGCAGTGCCAAAATGTATATCAATTGATTCTTCATCTTTTTTATCTATTTATATCTATGACTTATCGGTTTATTAATTTGATGACTTTAAATAGTATTCCAATTGGAAGCGACTATCGAGGTAGTTGCCAAAGGCATCCCAGGAATCCACTTCAATGCGGATAGCATCCCGGATGTTTTGCAGAAAGGTGACATAATCAATAGCACCTTCCTGATAAGCCAAAACTGACCCGGCTCGTTGCTCCTGAGCGAGTGGTAATGCCGTATCCCGGTAATAAACCCACGAGTTGAACCACTTCAGGTACTGTTCTCTCATTGCCTGATACGCTGCATTAAGTTCCATCTGGTTTTGCATCAAATTTTGCCCGGCAATATCACGCTGGATTTTTGCTGACTGAGTTCTTCCCAACTCAGGTCCAAAGAGCAATGGTATTCTTATACCTATCTGGTAAGTGTAAAAGCCGGATTGCCCATCTACCTGCTGTTTACCGTATTGCCCCTGCAACTGCGGCAAAAACTGTGACCTTCGCTCATTTATTACAGCTTCAGCCACATTTACCTGCTGTTTTGATACCTTCATTAAGGGGTGGCTCATTAATGAATCTACTGCGTAATTGAGCGGTTCGTCCAGTTGATTGGTGGGTACATCCGGTACAGTGTAAAGGGTATCGTTGGCAAACCAGAGGTTTAGCCTTTGTAGGGCAGTCATGTAATCTCTGTAGGCTTGTTCCTTTTGTATTTGTACCTGGTTGGCCTGGTTGGAGGTGGCCAGGTACTCCAGCTTGGACGTAGCCTCTGTCTCCAATCTGATGCGGGCTGCCCGCTCTATACCTATAAATAAAGAATCAAGTTGTTCATACACCTGATACTGACTTTTGGTGGCATACACCTGCGACCAGGCCTGGCTCACTTCTCGCTCCAGTTCAATCACTGACAGATCAAGGGCTTTCTCAGCCAATGCTACACGTTCTTTTTGCAATTTCAGTCTAGGTGCTATACCAAACACATCTATCTGTTGTTGTTGAATTCCAATTTGGGTATATACTCCATCAGAGCCGTTGCCAACCTCTTCTCGTCCGGTAAATACCTGCGTGTTACCAAAATCCCAAGCGGTTTTCTTTAAAACCTCCTGATTTTCAATCTCCAAGCGTGCCGATTGAATTTTCGGATAGCTTTCAATCGCTTTCTTTTTAGCTTGTTCCAGGGTGATCGTAGGCAGACTATCGTAATCACTGAATCTTTCTGTTAAACCCTCTTGTGGTTGCTGGGCATTCGCAAGGGTAGGTAATCCAACAAGGCCACCCACCATGAGCAATACAGGAATTAGATTAGCATTTGGGGTTTGAAGACCTTTCCTTTTATCGCTCCTTCCTTCTACAAAGGTGTAAAGTACAGGTAGTACTACCAGCGTGAGCAATGTCGCTGTAAGCATTCCCCCTATCACAACGGTCGCTAAGGGTCGCTGTACTTCGGCACCTGCAGAGCTACTAAATGCCATGGGCAAGAACCCGAATATATCTGTAGTGGCTGTTAACATAATAGGTCTGATTCGTTCTTTTGTTCCGGTTAGAATACGGTCGCTGATACTGGTCACACCTTCTTCTTTTAATGAGTTGAAGCGGTTGATCAAGACCAGACCATTGAGCACGGCCACCCCGAAGAGCACAATAAATCCGACACCAGCCGAGATACTAAATGGCATGTCTCTCAACCAAAGGGCAAACACACCTCCAATGGCTGCCAGTGGAATGGCGATGTAAATCATGATGGATTGCGAGAAGGATTGTAGGGCAAAGTACAGCAGCACAAAAATCAGGAAGAGTGCAATAGGCACTACGATCTGCAACCGACTTTTAGCCCTTTCCAGGTTTTCAAATTCACCTCCGTAGGTGATATAATAGCCTGCTGGCAAGTCCAACTCAGCATCCAGCTTTTCCTGTATATCATTGACTACCGACTCTACATCCCGCCCTCTCACATTTACTCCGACATAGGTTCTTCTGTAGGTATTGTCACGAGAAATCTGCATGGGCCCTGGCACATAACTAATATCCGCTACTTCTTTAATGGGAACCTGGGTACCATCCGGAAGGTCAATATATAAGGTGCGCAGATCGTCTATACTCTTTCGGTGAGCTTCATCAAAGCGGATGACCATATCAAATCTTTTTTCTCCCTCAAAGATCACTCCGGCCACACCACCGGCAAAGGCTGAGCTTACGTACTCATTGAGCTTCTGGATATCCAGGCCGTATTGTGCTATCTTATCACGGTTATAACGCACCGTCATCTGAGGCAGCCCCGAAATTCTTTCCGCATTTACGTCCCCTGCACCCGGCACAGTTTGAATAATACCAGCCATTTCCTGCACCTTCGTTGACAGTACTTCCAGGTCTTCACCATAAAGCTTCACAGCAATATCTTCACGCACTCCTTCCAGCAGTTCGTTGAATCGCAATTCTACCGGCTGGGTAAATACCAGATTCACGCCTGTCAATTGCTCATCCAGCTTATTCTTGATGGCCTCAATTAGTTCATCTTTAGTCTCAGCCGTCTCCCATTGTTCTTTGTCCTTTTCCAGGATCAGGTACATATCGGCAATATCCATGGGCATGGGGTCGGTAGGAATGTCTGCCACACCAATCCGGGCGGTTACCGTTTTGATTTCAGGAAAATTATCTAATAAAATACGCTCTATTTTTATAGAGACTTCTTTAGATTCAGAAAGTGAACTACCCGGCCTGATCAGTGCCTGCATCGCAATGTCCCCTTCATCCAATTGGGGTACAAACTCGCCCCCCATCCTTGAAAAGATAAACCCGGCAAGACCTAGCAGCACAATAGCCACCATGATCACTACAGCTTTAAAACGCAGGGCACTTTTGAGTAAGGGCAGGTAGGCATATTGTATACCACTAATGATCTTGTCGCTGACCTTTTCCAGCCATCTTTCAAAGCTGCCAAACCAGTTCTTTTTGTTCTGGATGGGCTTCATAAATAATGCTGACATCATGGGCACGTAGGTCAGGCAAAGGATAATAGCACCAATCATGGCAAAGCCGAAGGTATAGGCCATAGGCTGGAACATTTTACCTTCTACCCCGGTGAGGAAAAGTATCGGAGCAAAGACAATCAAAATGATAATCTGCCCAAAAAAAGCAGACCCCATCATGGTACTTCCCGCGTCATAGGCCACTTCATCCATAACTTTCTGATTGAAACCTAGCTTGCCAGACTTGATTCTTTTCTGGATTTCATATACGGTGCCCTCAATGATGATCACCGCCCCATCAATAATTATCCCAAAGTCAATAGCACCCAAGCTCATGAGGTTAGCCCACACATTGAACTGTTTCATCAGAATGAAGGCAAATAGCAACGAAAGGGGGATAGTAGTTGCAGTGATAATACCACCACGCAGGCTCCCCAGTAAGATTACTAAGGCAAATATTACGATCAAAGCCCCTTCTAAAAGATTGGTTTTTACCGTATCGGTGGTTCTTGAAATCAGCTCACTCCGGTCAATGATTGTATTAATAGCCAGCCCTTCAGGCAACGATTTCTCCACCTCCTTCATGCGTTCCTTTACATTTTGGATCACGGCATTTGGATTAGACCCTTTTAGCATCATAATAATGCCACCCACAGCTTCGTGTCCATCTTGCGTGAATGCCCCGTACCTGACCTGACTGCCGAAATGAACTTTTTCGGCAACATCGCTTATAGTAATCGGTATGCCGTTTTCGTTATTAACAACAATTTTGCGAATATCATCCAGCGAGCGTACCAGGCCCTCACCTCGTATGAAGTTGGACATATTGTTCTTTTCAATATAAGCCCCTCCCGTGTTAACATTATTTCGTGAGAGTGCTTCGTAAACTTGAGAAATGCTTACATTCTGAGCATTGAGTTTTTCCGGATTAATGGCCACTTCATACTGCTTGATATAGCCCCCAAATGAATTGACTTCAACGACTCCATCCAGTAATGTCAATTGCCGCTTGACAATCCAATCCTGGATGGTACGTAGCTCCATGGGAGAGTACACTGAATCATAACCTTCCTGGGGTTGAATGGTATATTCATAGATCTGTCCTAAACCCGTAGAAATAGGCCCCATGGTAGGACTGCCGAATTTCTCTGGAATAGTTTCTTTTAATTCGTTCAGTTTTTCCTGCACCAGTTGCCGGGGCAGATAGGTACCCATATCGTCTTCAAAGACAATGGTTACTACCGACAGGCCAAACCTGGAAATGGAACGGATTTCGTTTACTCCCGGCAAATTACCCATCGCCAGCTCTACCGGGTAGGTAACAAACTGCTCTATATCCTCGGTAGCCAGGTTGGGAGAAACAGTGATTACCTGTACCTGATTATTAGTAATGTCCGGTACCGATCCCAGGTTGACCGTGGACATGGAGTAGATACCTACTCCAATGAGGGCCAGTGTCAGCAAGCCCACAATGAATTTATTCTTTATAGAAAAAGAAATGATTTTATTGATCATACCATTTATTAAATTATCTCATATGGACAGAGAAGAAGTGATGAACACGAGCCACCATCGCTGCGAGCAGGATAAGGCATACCATCACAATGAAAAACCACTTGATTATCCATTTGGCAGTGATTTTTCTTCTCTTCCTTTTCTTCGTTTTATTTTTATTGGTTTTTTTCAAAATCTTCCAAAGTTTCCTTGAACCAAGGAAAAGATGACCTTACGGAATTAAGGAAAAGAGAAGGAGATTATAGGTTACAATATGAAATCCGGCCAATGCATAACATCATTGCCAAATAGACATACCGAACCCTATAACCTGTAAACTAAGCTCGTGGGGGTTTGAGAAAATCGTGAAGTTCCAGGCTTCTGAAATCCTGATAAAAAGAAGAGTAAACTAGCGGAAGCTTCAAAGGATGTGAGAAAACAACACCAGTAGCAGGAAAGAAATGAAGGTGGCAGCAATGGCACACACAGAAAGGAGTACAACCATCCCAACCAGCTTTATGATCATGGTTATGACCTGAACTCTCCGCTTCCACAGTTGTCACTATTTGTTGAGAATCTTCGGGGATAGGATCAGCACATGCCACCCCTGACAGGACTATAAAGTAAAAACTGAATATGTAGCATGTGATTCTCATCATTACAAATGTACGTAATAAAGCCATGCAAGGGTATTGCAAAGCATTATTATATAGGTCAACGAAGGAACAGATTGCAGCGTTCACTAACCCATTGCCCCTTAATCTAAAAATAGCTGGAAACCCCAATTTCTATTCCTGCTGTTTTTACAGGTGGATTCCCCAGTAGATCCGTTTCCCACATGTAGCGGTAGTTGGCCCGTATCACCGTCTGAGCAGATGGCCGGAAACTAATGGCAGGCACAATGGCTTGTAGATCGTCATGAATAGTGCCCCTGGTTTCATTGAATGATCCTACGTTGTAATCTACATGCTCCAGGCGCACAGCCAGATTAACCCTGGCATTTTCCCATCCCAGCATCTTTCGCTTAATAATTGAGTAAACAACATCAACGAATCCTCCCTGTTGCTGCGTGCCAAACTGCTGTGAGTAGGTATCTGGTATATTCAGGAAGGCCCAAACCCACTCACCTGTGATGTTCACCTTTTTTTTGATGGTGGTATTGAAGTCTACAGCAAATACGTCCAACCTTCTTTTTGTATCCAAAACAAGTCCATCTTCCTCATATTTATTATATACATCCCCCATCCATGAAAGCCCAATTTCTCCAATTTGCCTATGACGAATTGCCGTTTTCAGTGTAACCAGTGGTACGGCATTAAAATTTTCTTCAAACCGATCTACATTTTCTTTGGCAGCCGGTAGCCAGGTGCGGCCTTCGCTGTTGGCGATTATCTGATCATTGAACCCATTGGTCACATAAGCTTCATAGGCCCAAACCCATTGCTTCTGATAGGTTTTGCCATGAAAACCAAACCCGACATTGCTGAAAGTAGACGGGATTATGGTGGTAGCTGAAATAGGCCGGTCTACAAATTCCCAATTAGGCCCATCGTGGTTTTGGTTGAATGCACCTATAGGATTCATGATGATTCCTCCCCTAAGGTTAAATAAGGGGTGAAATTCAAAATCAAGAGCAGCAAACTCAATATTTATTTCCTTGGTGCCTTCTTCAAACTCTATTTCGGAAAGGAATTTAATCCGATCCAGGATTGAGGAAGAAACGAACAGCGTCATTCTGGGTATCTTAAAAGAAATCCCCTCGCTAATTCCATCAGTCACGAAATACTGACCATGTGCTTCAACATAACCGCCCAAGGCCACCGGAAAACTGCCTGCCTGTAAAAACGGACGGTTATAAACCGCATCCATATTCATTTGGAGATCAGTTGTGTCATTACTTATTTGCTGCGCCATTACAGATGCTCCCATTCCAAAAAAAATAATCAGGAATAGCAGTTTGCGGTTTTTATAAATGAATGTAGATGTTTTCATGATCTGTGCTTGTATTAAAGGTTTTGAGGTTAGCTTCTGCCGGGCCTTGCAATACATTGCCCTTTGAATCAAATTCGCTTCCGTGACAGGGGCATACCAGATAATTGGTTTGTGCATTTACTTCGCACCCTTTATGCGTACACTCCATCCAAAGTGCGATGTATTCCTTAGGATTGATTCTGTACAAGGCAATAGGAAAGGCCAAAGAGGTTGCCCTTACCAGTACCACTTCCAGAGGTTTTCCCTGGTCACTGGTAAATTCATTCTTTGATAACCTTAGCTTATTATCACTTATCACGGCACTCACTTTATGAATGGAAGTGCAGCCTGAAAAAAACGGGGCAATTCCAGCAATCGCTAAGCAGGAGCCTCCTATTAAACTTAGAAATTCTTTTCTGTCCATGTGGCTAAAGAGATTTAAGAAATGTGAGGAGTTTTTGCTTATCTGTTTCACTGAGCTGCTCAAAGCTATCCCGGCTGATGGATGCTTCCCCACCATGCATATTTATAGCTTCTTTAATCGTTTTTGCACGACCATCGTGCATCAGAAACAACTCACCTCCTTGGGAATCCTGCGAAAGACCAAGTCCCCAAAGTGGTGGGGTTCGCCATTCATACGTTTCTGCTGAACCTTCCGTAGCTCCATCATCGAGACCAGGTCCCATATTGTGCAGCAACAAATCTGTATAAGGATAAAAAGTCTTATTGCTGAGAGCTCCAATATCAGATTCAGGAGTTGTCCAGGAGGGGATATGACATGAGCCACACTTAATATCGGTGAAGATTTGTTGACCCCGAATAACATCAGAAGCATCGGATTCCCTTTGAATTGGTGCTTTAAGCGTTCTTAAATAAAAAACTACGTCCCTTATAGTCTGATCGCTTACTTCCGGATCAACTGAGAGGTTGGTGGCCACATCTAGCGGCTCAAATGTAGATGTCACGCCCATATCCTGGTTATATGCGGTGGCAGTTTGTTGCAATAAGTCAATGGCGGCAGCCTTCTTTCCGAAACGCCCAATGTATTTACCACTGAAGGATTGATGAAACCATTGCGGTTGAAAGTAATCAGGAGGAGTAATATAATTGGGGACCCCGGAGATACCATCTCCATCATCATCATTAGGATCGGCATTTTCAAGTATTTGTGCATCTGTGAGGACCGCTAACAGTCCAAGACCGGTAACTGCCGGAGGAGTAAACTTCATAAATGGAACTCCGGATGGTAGCCTCTCCGGCTCAAATCCCGGAATGGCCCTATTCTGCAGCTGTGGTGCTCCTGGTGGAATATTATTACTCTGATTAGGTGATGTCTGCCCAAATCGTGTAAGTGTGGTGAAAGGATGCCCTTTTCCATCTCCCGGATGACAGCTTCCACAGGAGGTGGCTACAAAAATAGGCCCCAAACCATTCTCTGGTGTAAAAACCTCATCATTGAAGGCTACATCTCCAGCCAAAAACCTGTTCTGCTCTGAATATGCAAGGTCTTCCATCGGACCGTCCAACAATTCATTTTCTGCTGGTGCTTCAGGAAATACCTCATCGCATGAATAAAAAAACAAGGGCACCAAAAAAACCAACGCCAGATACTTTATTTTTACGTTTATCATATAATTATATGTTGATAAGGCAAAATTAATAATTTGCTTAGCAAAAATAAAATTTTAGATTAGTCTAAATTTATCAATGATATCAACTATAGTCGAGAATTACGTCAAGGCACTCTTCTTTCTTGAAGAAACTGCGACCTCTGTCACGGTGAGTGCTGTAGCCGAAATAATGCAGAAGTCCTGCTTCGGCTTCAGACATGCTCAGGCGGCTCTATGAAAAAGAGGTTTGATAGAGGATAAGAACAATATTACTTTAACCGATCAAGGGAGTTTTCTGGCAAAACAAATCATACGAAAACATCGGCTCTGGGAGACCTTTCTCGTAGAAACACTGAACTTTAAATGGGATGAAGTACATACTATTGCTGAGCAACTAGAGCATGTTCAATCATCTTTACTCATAGAAAGACTGGAGCGCTTTCTTGAGTATCCTGAGACAGATCCGCCTGGCGATCCCATTCCAGATAAAGACGGTAATTTTCCAAACCTGAGTATTATACCGCTTTCCGAAGCAGAACCTGGCAAAAAATATGTTTTCCGAAGTGTGGCTACAGATGATAAAGGCTTTTTAAATCATTTGGACAATAAGGGGTTACAACTTGGTCAGAGGTGGGTAATTATAGAAAAGGAGGAGTTTGACGGGTCCGTCAAACTCCTGGTAGATGATAAAAATGAAGTTTATTTGAGCGAAAGAGTCGCTAAGAACCTGAATGTTCGCTTAAGTGAACATAAATAAATCATATAACCTCAGCATTAAAACCGGCTTGCTGAACTGTTTTCTTTACTTCTTCCGCATTGAGGCTCGAAGTTTCAACGGTGAGCACACGGTTTTCACTTTCAAGATTAACCTCCCATTTTTGAATGTCCTTTTCCTCGTTCAGGATGGGCGTCACTTTAGAGAGACATCCACTGCAATTAATGTTCGTTTTGAATTTTAAAGTATTCATTGTAAGTCTATTTTAAAGTTTGAAAATTTGATTTTTAAATCTTAGTTGTTTTCAGTCGCAAACTATTGGCCACCACCGATACCGAACTGAAGGCCATGGCTGCTCCTGCAACCATTGGGTCTAAAAGAAACCCGTTCAGTGGGTAAAGCACCCCTGCCGCGATCGGAATACCAATTACGTTGTAAATAAATGCCCAGAAGAGGTTCTGGCGGATGCCCTTCACCGTTCTGGTAGAGAGCTTGAGAGCTTTGGGAATAGACTCCAAATCGGACGTGATCAGAGTCATCTTGGCCACATCCATCGCAATGTCTGAGCCGTGTCCCATAGCAATACTTACATCAGCCTGGGCCAGAGCGTGGCTATCGTTAATACCATCACCTACCATGGCCACTACTTTTCCTTTAGCTTGCAGTTCTTTTACGAAATCAGCTTTTTCAGACGGTAATACCTCACCTTTAAAATCGGTCAATCCTACCTCTTTGGCCACTGCCTTCGCAGTTTGGTTGTTATCACCAGTGAGCATGTACACCTCTACCCCTTTTTTCTTTAATTTTTCAATGGCTGATTTAGAAGTAGCTTTGATCTTATCGGCTATAGCTAACACAGCCAGCACTTCTTTATCATCAGAAAAGTAAACCACTGTTTTAGCTTCTTCCTGCCACTTTGCTGCTTTTTGTTGAATATCTTGAGGGATGTTTACCCGGTTTTCAGCCATCAATTTGGCGTTTCCGATGAAATAATATCTCCCTGAAGTATCGGCTGCTTTTACCCCTTTACCGGTGATGCTGTCAAAGCCTTTCAATTCTTCCGATTGCACTCCCTCTTCTTTCAGCTTTTTTACAACCGCATCGGCTAATGGATGCTCCGATTGGTTTTCAAGGGCGAGCAGCACCCCGGCATGGTAATCTTCATGGGCTTTATCCGACCAAAAGAGATTAGTAACCGTAGGCTTACCTTCTGTGATCGTACCTGTTTTGTCTAACACAACCGCATTTACTTTATGACCTAACTCAAGACTTTCGGCATCTTTGATCAGAATGTTATTTTCTGCTCCTTTACCCACACCTACCATGATGGCCGTAGGGGTGGCAAGGCCCAATGCACAGGGACAAGCGATTACTAATACAGCAACCGAGGTAAGTAATGCATGTGTAAAGGCATCATCTCCACCTACAAACATCCATACCATGAAAGTGACGATAGAAATGGCCATCACCACCGGTACGAATATTCCGGCAATTTTATCAACCAGTTTCTGAACCGGGGCCTTGCTGCCTTGAGCTTCCTGCACCATTTTGATGATTTGTGAGAGTAGCGTTTCCCCGCCTACTTTCTCGGCCTCAAACTGAAAGCTACCTTTTTGGTTGACTGTACCGGCAAATACTTTTTCGCCTTTGGTCTTGGACACAGGTACCGGTTCCCCGGTGATCATACTTTCATCCACATTGGAACTGCCGGACAGTACTGTCCCGTCTACCGGTATTTTCTCTCCGGGGCGCACCACAATGGTGTAGCCCTTTTGCACCGAGGTAATCGGAACCTCCTGTTCTACTCCATCAATGATGGCTTTCAGGGTTTTGGGTTGCAAACCCATTAGTTTTTTGATGGCCGATGAGGTATTAGACTTAGCTTTTTCTTCCAGCAACTTACCTAAAGAAATGAAGGTGATGATCACGGTGGCTGCCTCGTAGTATACATGCGGGTGAATACCCCGGTTATGCCAGAACTCTGGAAACAGGGTATTGAACAAACTGAAAATAAAAGCGATTCCGGTGCTAAGTGCAACCAATGTGTCCATATTGGCTTTGCCGTGTTTGGCCTGTTTAAAAGCATTGATGAAAAAGCTCCGGCCAAACCAAAACAATACGGGAATAGTAAAAGCCAATGAAATCCATCGCCCCGGCATCCAGTCCATGTAAAACATACCTAGAATAAAGACCGGCAGTGTAAGGATAGCCGACCAGATAGAACGGTTCCGCACGTCCAGGTAATGCTGACGCTGCATTTCCTCCTGAGCCTGGGAAGGGTCTTCCGCATCGATGATGAGGTCATAGCCTACACTTCGCAATGCGTTTTGCAGATCACCGGAAGTGACAGAAGGATCGTATTCCACCATAACCGAGTTGGAAGCGAAATTTACACTGGCATTCGTTACCCCTTCAGTATGGGATAAAACAGATTCTACACTGGAAGCGCAGGCGGCACAGGTCATCCCGGTAACCGGGAATGATTCCTTTTTTGTGCTTTTTTTGGGTGCAACGATTGTATTCATAGTCATGAAATTCTTTATGATACAAAGGTCGCAGGTGCTACATTGGAAAGCGTTATGGAATTTTGCGGTTCCTATTCAAAATTTTGCCTAAAGACTATCCAAACGCCTATGACCGGGCTGATGTCTATTTTTAAATTCCGTAGGTGTCATTCCGGTTTCCTTTTTGAATTGGGTGGAAAGGTAGGCAGCACTGCTGTAATCCATTTGAAAGGCGATTTCCGACAAAGACAGTTCATCGTAAAAGAGCAGCTCCTTCACCTTTTCAATTTTCTGACGGGCAATGTACTTTTCAATCGTGATACCTTCCACCGATGAAAAAAGGCGGCTTAGGTACGAGTATTCGTGATGAAGTTTGTCGGCCAGGAAAGTGGAAAAGTTTTCTTTCAAAGGCTCTTTGCTGTGATGGATCTGCTCTACGATCAGGGTTTTTATCCGGGAAATGAGGCTGGATCGCCCCGGTTCCAGTAGTTCAAAATCCAGATCTTTTAGACGATCGCTGAGTTCCTTTCTCTTATCGGCATTCAATTCGTGAGTGATCGTAACCTTCCCTAGTGCAACCTCTTCAGCTTCAATATTCAAGTCATGAAGGATGTCCTGTACGGCCAGGATACATCGCTGGCACACCATGTTTTTGATATGGATTTTGTTTTCGTTCATTGTGCTATCGCTGTTAATTCATGATTAATCTAATTACCTGATTTTTAATCTAAGCAGTTGCGCATTAGCCGCACAGATGATAGTACTCAGGCTCATCAAAGCAGCACCTACAGCCGGATTGATCATGATGCCTTGGGAATAGAGCACTCCGGCCGCCAATGGTATAGCCACCACGTTATAGCCAGTAGCCCAGACCAGGTTTTGTACCATTTTCTTGTAAGTAGCCCGGCCAAATAAGATCAGGCGACTGATATCTTCCGGGCTGCTTTCGGTCAGGATAATATCGGCTGTTTCGGCCGCTACATCAGTGCCAGAACCTACGGCAATGCCGATATCGGCTTTAGCCAGTGCAGGGGCATCATTTACACCATCACCAGTCATCGCTACGTACTCCCCTTTTGACTGCAGTTCTTCAATCAATTCCGATTTTTGATGTGGCAGTACCTGGCTATAGTAACCGTCCAGCTCCAGTTCATCGGCTACTGCTTTAGCCGTTTGCTCATTATCCCCGGTGGCCATCAGTACCTTGATCCCTTTTTCTTTAAGTGTTTTGATTGCCCCCTTACTTTCTTTCCTGATCTGATCGGCCAGGGCAATAAACCCAATTAGCTTTCCTTCCTCTAGGACAAAAACAACCGTTTCAGCTTTATCGGAATTAGTGCCTTCAGGCAAGTCTATTCCTTCCTCTTTTAAATAACCTGGACTGACGATCTGGTAAGTCGCACCATCCACCCTGGCGCTTACACCTTTTCCTTTAGTAGCACTAAAGTCTGAGGCAGAGGGCAACTTCAATTCACGGTTTTTGGCTTCTTTTACAATACCCCGGGCGATAGGATGCTCCGAGCTTTGTTCAATGGCAGCCGCAGTAGCCAGCAGCTCGTCTTCGGACCGGCCGTCCAGGACTTCAACTCTGTTTACCCCAAAATTCCCTTCAGTAAGTGTTCCGGTCTTATCAAACACAATAGCGGATATCTTGCGACTGTTTTCAAAGGCTGTCCGGTTGCGGATCAGCAGCCCGTTTTTGGCTGATAAAGCGGTTGATATAGCGACCACCAGCGGTACTGCCAGACCCAGTGCGTGCGGACAGGTAATGATCATAACAGTCACCATACGCTCCAAGGCAAAATCAGTACCCTGTGCGCTGAAAAACGCCCATGCAATGAATGTTACAACTCCTACTCCAAGTGCAATGTAAGCTAGCCAACCAGCCGCCCTGTTGGCCAGGTTTTGAGTTTTGGACTTGGTCTGCTGGGCTTCCTCCACCAGCCGGATGACTTTGTTGAGGTAGCTGTCTTCCCCGGAAGATTTTACTTCCACCTTCAGACTTCCATCTCCATTGATCGCCCCGCCAATCACTTCATCGCCTTGGGATTTTTGCACAGGTTTGCTTTCTCCGGTAAGGGCACTTTCGTTTAAGTCACTATCGCCTTCCACAATCTTGCCATCGGCAGGTACTTTCTCTCCAGGCTTGATCAGGATGATATCACCCTTCTTTAGCTCGCTGATCTTAACTTCATGAATGTCATCGCCTTCAACTTTATGTGCTTCTGAAGGCATCAATTCGGCTAGTTTTTCCAGAGCTTTGGACGCCCCCATCACCGAGCGCATCTCCAGCCAATGACCGAGCAGCATAATATCAATCAGGGTCACCAGTTCCCAGTAAAAAACTTTTCCTTCCAGCCCAAAAACCACCGCAGTGCTGTACGCCCAGGCCACAGTAATAGCAATGGCAATCAGGGTCATCATACCTGGGCCACCTTCCGAAAGCTCGTCTTTAAGCCCTTTGAGAAAAGGCCAGCCCCCTTAGAAAAATATGAAGGTAGCCAGACCGGCCGCCACATAGCCCATACCCAGAAAGCTGAACTCAACGCCAAAAAAGTTCTGGATCATTTCCGAAAATGCCAGTACCGGAATAGAAAGCGCGGTATTGATGTAAAAGCGCTTTTTAAAGTCTTCAATCATGTGGGCATGGTGGTCGTGATGATCATGCGAACCCTGATGATGATCCGAAGCATGTCCTTTATGGTCGTGACCACCCTCATGCTCGTGATGGCCGTTGTGATGATGTTCGTGGTTTTTCATGGTTTATAGAATGATTAGTTTGACAATAATTCCGCCAGCAAGCCATACGTAACATACAAAGGCCAGCCATTTGAGCGTCTTCTCCAATATCGGGCTTTTGGGTGCCATTTCTTTGTGATGCATTACGTCTTTCCCTTTGAAAAAACCCAAATAAATTAGGATTCCAGAAACGATCAGAAAAGCTATGTTGAGAAAGAAGGTATAGTCAATCTTGAAATGATCGCTCTCCGTAATGCTCTTGCCCGAGCTATCAGGTAATAAATCAAAGAGACTAAAGCCGTAATGCAGCAGCAAAGAAGTACCGATCAGCGAGGTAAACAACAGAAAGAGGATAAACAGCGACATCTTCCAACCATAATATTTGGCATTGATTCTCAACACTGGAAATACCACCAAATCACTGAAAATAAAGGCCATCACCCCGGCAAAGCTGACACCCTTACCAAAAAGCAAGGCCGCAAGTGGGATATTGCCCATGGATCCGATGAAAGTGAGAAATGCCGCTACCGGCCCCACAATTACATGCTCGAGCAAGGTGAAAAAACCAAATGAATCTTGTCCTTCTCCGGTATTGATGAAAAGGGTCTGAAAAAAGCTATCGGGCACAAAAGCAGATACGATCCCGGCAATGGTAAACCCCACTGTCACATCCTTCCAGACCATTTTCCACTCCATGGCATACTGCTTGCCTACCTTAGCCCAGCTTTCAGAGGATTTGATTTTCTTCTTAATAGAAGAAGTACCCTCCTCCTCATCTTGCTTTTGATCCAGGTTCTTTCGGGCCTTTTCTATGAGTTTTTTAGGGTTAATCAATCGGATCAGCAGCCAGCTACAAAGGATCAGCAAAATGCCACCCACATATTCACCTACCACGAACTGCCAGCCCAGGAAAATGGATATGATAATCCCCAGTTCCACCACGAGGTTGGTAGAGGCAAGCATAAAAGCAATGGAAGAGGCGAAGCTGGCTCCTTTTTGAAATAGGGATTTGGAAGTAGCCAAAGCTGAGAAACTACAAGAACTGCTGATAAAACCGAAAAAGGTGCCGAGAAACATGCTCTTGCCCCCGGCATCCCCCATGGTTTGCTGCATGCGCTTCTCTGTCACAAATATTTGGATCAGGGAACTGACAGCATATCCCAGAATAAATGCCCACAAGGCCATCCAGAAAAATCCAGTACTGGTGTAGGCTGCCTCACCCCATTGTTTTAAAAAGTCGGTCATAATTATTTTCTTAAGCGTTCTGGATAGTAAAAGAAACTCTTACATCATCCCATGAAATGACAACCGCTCCTGTATTGTCATCTTCCGCAATTACTTCATAGGTCAGTGATTCAACAGGTTCTTCTAATATTTTAGGAGTCACGGTGAGCCTAACTAGGTCCTCATCTTCATTATATTCATCAACCAGATGTTGATCCCAATTCTTGTTGATAATGACCGTCCATTCATTCTCTCCCGGTATCGTAAAAAGTGCATATTTTCCTTCTGGGATTTTCACTCCACCAATTTCCACATCTTTGGAAAAGCGGATAGATGTAGCATTATGCGCTCCTGTAACCCATACTTCTCCATAGGCAACAAGTCCGCCAAATATTTGCCGACCTCTCTTGCTAGGCGAATGATATTCAATGTGAACATGATTCTTACCCACATTTGCCATCGCTGTTTGCATGGGACTTTTTGACTTGGGTTGTTCTTTACTTTCAGCCATGTGAGTGGAATGATCCATTTCGTCTGCTTTCTCATCTGTTTGCTTTTCGCCAGAAGTAGAACAAGCGGTGAGTACCATGGCAAGTATGATGGCATAGATGTATTTCATAGCTTCAATATTTAGGTTTTAAATTTCTCTTTCTTTTCTTTTTTGTAGTCATAAAAAACAGTGTAAATCCGGATGCTACCGTGAATAACCCGAACAATGAAAATGCCCGTAGTAAAAGGTTGTTGAAGTCGTCCCTTCCCTGGTAATCCATCGTATGAAACATCCATAGAAAATCAAACCAACGCCAGGATTGATGTCGTACTCTTTGGAAACTTCCATCACGTTGGGAGATATAAGCCGTCAGTTCTTCAGAATTGTCAAATTTTACTGCCCAGGCTGGTAATGGCCTTCCCCTATATTCATGATGAGCACCTACCTCTGTAATTAATGAACTTGATACAATTTGGAAATCGTCTTTTACATACTTCCTGGCAATTCGCTCAGCCTCATCCTTCGTCACTCCTTGCTTTAGCTGTCCATTATCCGTGTTGAAAAGCAAAGAATTATTTACCCACAAGTAAGGCTTTCCATCGATCAGTCGGAGGGCTAGCTCACCCACCAACAATGAATCAGGAATGTCGAACTTTCCTAACTTTGCTGTTTCTTCAACAGGTTCCAGGAAATGATCACCGTGGATTTCGTCTATGTCTGTCCAACTGAAATAGAGTCCGCTAATCGTCCAGAAAATGAATTGAATTCCTATGATCACTCCCAACCAGCGATGAGTCTTTCGTATATAGTATTGATTATTTTTTCGCATTAAAATCTAATTGAAAGTCCACCACCAGCACCAAAACGATTATCATAGCTTCCCATCAGTGAGAAGTTTTTAGATAATAAATATTCTGCACCAGCATTCCAGACTATTTCTTGTGTGTAATTTTTGTTTCCTTCCAGGGTATTGACCCAACCTGCGTCCAACTGATACTCATAGTATCCGAATACAGAAAATCTTGGAAACAACATCAGGGACCTGCCAATACCCACCCTTGGTCTTAGCTCATTGTCTATCCGAATATCTACATTAAACATATAAGGAGTGAACCAGCGGATACCGGCCACTGCCGTAGTTTTAATATCATCCAGACTGTTTCTGGTGGTGTTTTCAACATTTACTCCTCCAAAAACCCGGACATAATCATAGAGATAATATTCATAAGAAAACTCTGCCTCAAAGTTTTGATTCCAACCGTACTCTATGCCCAGGTTGAATTGATTACGAATATTGGAAGACACCAGATTAAGTGCGCCAGTGTGAGAAGCTAAATCAGCCATGCCCCAGCTGTAAAACTTATTGGTTTCGTGCACAAGATTAGAAACAGGATATTCTTCCAATCGCTCATCTCTCGGTGTGTCATAGCTAATCACGCGTGCCATGCCTCCCATCATATGATAGAGGATGTGGCAGTGAAAAAACCAGTCCCCATATTCATTGCCATAAAATTCTATCGTAACCTTTTGCATTGGGGGTACATTCACGGTGTGTTTCAACGGTGAGTAAACCCCATTTTCATTGATCACTCTGAAAAAATGTCCGTGCAAATGCATAGGGTGATGCATCATCGTAAGGTTGTTGAATGTGATCCTGGTTACTTCGCCCTCCTTTATTTCAATCTTATCTGTTTCAGCAAGTGGAATTCCGTTCATGCTCCAGATATAGCGATTCATGTTTCCTGTCAGGTTCAGCAAAATATCACGTACTGGCAAGTCCTCTCGGTATGTGGTTTTTTCCGAAGATTTTAAATAATCATAGTTGTACTCAGAAAACATCCCCATCCCTTGCATTGGCATATCCGATTTTTCTTTTGGCTTGCCACTCTTTTCCTGCATGTGCATATCGGTCATGCTGTTTTCGGATTTTTCATTTCCCATATTATCCATTCCTCCATGATCAGTCATGTGTGCATCACCTTTTTTCATCTCTATCTTCTTCATGGGTTGATCCATTTGCATACCCCAGTCCTTCATCATTTTTTCCGGCTCATCATTTTTCGGCCGAAACTTGAGCGCAGGGGCTCCCATCCGCATATCCATTTTAGACATCTGCTTCATCATGCCTATTTTATCAGGACGCGGCACATCAGGTGCCGAAAGCACTTCGCCCTTGCCCAGAAAAGCAGATGCTGTGCCTGAGCCATCCTGGGCCGTAATCCGAAACTCCATCTTCCCCTTTTCGGGAATAGTTACGATAAAATCATACGTCTCTGCGATAGCAATAAAGGTCTTGTTGTGCGCTACCGGCACTACGTTGAGACCATCTGCCGAGACTATTGTGGGGTTCCCACCACCAAATGTCATCCAAAATGAGGTGGAAGCTGCCCCATTGATGATCCTCAATCTTACCCGTTCTCCCGGCTTAAAATCAGGGTACTCTTGCTTTTGTTCTCCATTGACAAGAAATGCCGGGTAGTAGATATCAGCAATATCAGCGCTTTCCATTCTTTGCCTCCAGAAATTAAATTGAGCACCCAGGGCTCCTCGTGCAATCACCCGATTCAGCGGAGTAGCAGTTCCTTTTCTCCAGTTGTACCATTCAGTACCTCTTTTTAAAAACCGAAGTACATTCATGGGCTTTTCGTTGGTCCAGTCTGACACCAACATGACCAGTTCTTTGTCGTATTCCAGCGTTTCTTCTTTGGGTTCAATTACTATGGAACCATACACACCGCTTTGTTCCTGAAGCATTGTGTGAGAGTGGTACCAATACGTGCCGGATTGCTTGATGGGAAACTCGTATTTCTGTGTTTCACCCGGCTTTATAGGCGGAGTGGTCAGGTAGGGCACACCATCATAAAAATTGGGCAGCAACAAACCGTGCCAATGCACTGAAGTCTCTTCGTCCAATTCATTTTTCACAAAAATAACGGCATACTCACCTTCCTTGAATCGCAAGGTTGGACCGGGAATGCTACCATTGATGGTCATACCCATGACTTCCTTTCCGGCTTTATTTACTTTCTCCGACCGTATGGTAATACTGTACTCCCTGACAGGCAGGTCTTCCACGTTTCCCTCTGTGAATTGCTCTGTTAGGTTTTGTGGATATGCATAGATGCTAGTGGTGAGCAATAATAGCCAGAGTATAATTTTTAGGTTATCAATCGGTTCCATCTTTGTTGATCTGATTTAAAAATTCTATCAATTTCTTTTTTTCTTTTTCATTCAATTCCGCCTCAGGGTGCATCCAGAGATATTCCTGCAGGGGCATCTCTCCATCTCGTATTTGTGAAATCATAGAGCGTATCTTTTCTCTTTTCATCCGGTCAGAATACTCCCGAAAGGAGGAAAAATTGAGCTCTTCCTTACCTTCATCTATGTGCTTTTGAAGGAACCAAGCCAACGGACGAACCCTGCCATACCACGGATAATCGGTATTATTGCTATGACAGTCGTAGCATGAGGCGATTACCATGTTTCGGATGGCAAGAGGAGCCTCAACAGACTGAAAAAAATCCGTTTCCGGTAGTTCATCACTCTGATTTTTGGGTACGGGTATCAATTGTATCCCCGCACCCACTATCAAAATGGCTATTATCGCTTTTTTCAGCATGGTTTAGAGGTTGATGACCTCTTCTACCTTACCACACTTGAGCATCTTTGAGCCAAACAAAGGGTTTCTGATTTCTTCCGATGCGCTCAGCCACATTCCTCCTTTATTGTCATTGTACATTGGGCAATATTGCTGGTAAAGCTTGCGATCGGTTCCGGTGATGGCGATGAGATCTTTCATGTCTTTACCAAGTGCTTCAAAATGCTCACGCTGGTGATCGATTTCGCTTTCGGCTATATGCTCACCATGATTTTTTGCCACTTCAATGATTTCGTTGGCCTCTTTCTTTTGACCTTCTGCGACCTGGCCCATATTCATTTCGCCCAGAACACCGGCCAGTGTTTTACCTGCGGTAGCGGCTTTTTCCTGATCGTCATTGACCAGCGCGTCTTTGATGGAGAGGTAAGCCTCAATTACCGTGCTTACATCTGTGTTTTTGTCTGCCGAAGAGGCTTTTTCCTCCATCGCAGTCTGTTCTGATTTGGCAGTAGTTGCTTGCTCGGCTTTTTCTTCTGATTTGTTGGATGATCCACAGCTTGCAAGAACTGCTGCGATCCCAAGTGTTAATAGTACCTTTTTCATAATAATTGAATTTTAAAGATTAAACATTTGAACGATGGCCACACCGACTACCAGGAGAATCACAATCCCCCAGGTGATCCGGCTTGCCCATTTTTTTATTTTTGATGGGGCTTTTTCATCCCCGGTTTTACAACATTCTTTCATTCCACGATTAGTTTGATAGTAGAAAATAAGTCAGGTAGCCACCTGCCATCCAGTCGTAGATCACACAAAGCGGAATGTACCAAGCTGGTATTTTGGTCAAGTATTTACCATTATGATGCAGTAAATCCCATATCCCGTGCATAAACAGACCTGCTACAATCAACCATGGATTTATCCATAAACCTAAAATTCCAGTCAATACGAATCCTGAGGCTGATACTAATTCAATGATTTTAATTTTCCGGCTGTCTTCCTTAAAAGCAAAACCAAAGTAGACAGACCCTATGAGCACCATGGCGAATGCAAACAATTCAATAACCATTTCGTAGGGCAAAAAATAAGATAAGGTGATGGTGATCACCGTCAACATCAAGCCCCATATCATTCCGGTTCTAAAGGATTCTGTCATGGACATTCGGGTTTTATTGTTACCACTTTGGAAAATCTATTCATTCAGATTTCGCGTCTCTTTTTCTGTTGATCCCTGAAACTTCGGAACTGGTCTGTTTTTCCTTTCCTCTTCGGTTTCTACTATTCCATTCTCCTTAATATCATTGATCAACCACTCCATTTCCATGATCTCCCTGCGTTGCGCTTTAATGATTTCATCAGCTAGTTTCCTTACCCGTACATCTTTTATTTTAGCTCGTTCACTCGTCAAAATGGCAATTGAGTGATGTGGGATCATGCCTTCCATGTAGTCAACACCTGTGACGGTAACCTGACTTCTGACAAGTCCGATACCTCCGGCAATGAGCACTACGCCTAATGCTATAATTGCAATGTTTACATTGCGCTTCTTATACATATTCAGCATAAACAGTAGCATGATGATAATCATGGAACCGGCCATAATAATGGTCATAAATAACCGGGTTTCACTAAACCAGAAATGATCAATGATCTGGTAAGAGTGGGTGTACATCAGGAAGAACATGGCTACCATGGCGGTGGCAATCATTGCGAAAAATTTACCGTAATTGTTTCCGTGTTTCTGTTGGTTTTGCATCTTATTTTGCTGGTTTAAGTTTTAAATTATTTACTTAGTTTTTGGTAAGGCTATTTAGCCCTAAGTTCATTTGATTGTTGACTTCACTTCACCACAAGTAAGCATAGCTTCACCGAAATACGGATTGCGAATCTCCTCTTCGGTGCTTAGCCAGTTGGCTCCTCTGTTACTATCTGCCATAGGGCAATACTGGACATACAGCGTTTTCTCTAATGGATTAAAAGCTCTGGTCAAGTCAATCATTCCTTCTGATATCTCTTGGAATGCTTTACGCATGGCCTCAATATCTTCCACATGCTGTATGTGCTGCAAGGCACTTTTCAAATCACTGCTATGCTTCATCCACGCATCATGTGAGTCCCCGGTAAATATTGACATATTTACTGCCTCCAGTTTTGCTTTCAACTCATTTGCCGCACGCTGAGCCTCAATCAAATTATCAGCCACCAGCGCATCCTTGAACTTCAGGTATTCCTCATAAAGAGGTTTTAGTGCATCCTTTGCTTTCCGGCTGATTGAAACAGGTTTCACTTCTGCTGTTTTCTCATCTGCGGAAGTTGAAGAAGAGGCCGACATCTCTATGCTCCCATGATCATGCCCCGACATAGATGGGCCACCTTCAGGGTTCATCATGCTGGGTTTGCCTGCCAGTTGAGCCGCTGCATCTATACTAAAAGTACCGCTCACAGCTATCTCCTCACCACGTTCAAGGCCGGACTCTACGATGTAGCTTTCACCCAGCCCAGGCCCCAGGCGTACCTCGCGCATCATAAAATGTACGCCTTTGTCGGTAGTAATTTTTACATATACCACCGAGCGTTTACCCGTCCACATCACGGCAGATTTTGGGATCACCAAGGCATTGCTTTTGTTCTCCAGTTGCGCATTAACCGTTCCGCTGGCAAACATCTCCGGTTTCAATTGATTGTTTTTGTTGGGCATTTCTACCCTGGCTTTTGCCACGCGGGTCTTTGGATCAATCACCGGATCCATAAAGCTGATCTTTCCTTCAAACTCCTCTCCGGGCAAAGACTGGATGGTGAATTTCACTTCATCACCTTTATTGACCCAGGGCATGTCCGACTCGTACACGTCAAACAGTACCCATACCCTTGACAGATTAGCGATTTCGTAGATTGGTTCTCCGCGTTGGATGTAATCCCCGACATTTACATTTTTATTCAGTACGTAGCCGGCAATGTCTGCGGTAATGGGAAACTCTTCCAGAGCCTGTCCCTTTTCCAGGATTTGGTTGACCTGCGCCTCACTCAGTTTCCAGTTTTTCAACTTCTCTTTAGCCGAGCGGAAAAGCTGAGGCTGGGTGTTTTTAATTTTTTGCGCTTCAAAAAGCTCCTCCTGGGCAGTGACCAATTCCGGTGAGTAGATGTAGGCAATCACCTGCCCTTTACGTACATATTCTCCGGTAAAATTGACCAGTAGCCGCTCTATCCTGCCCGGAATGTGACTTGACTGTGAAGAAACCAATCGTTCATCTTCCTGTACTTTTCCATTTAACCGCACCTGCTTGGCTGGTTCCATTTCTCCTACCTCCGCAGTACGCACACTGGCCAGTTGCATGGCTGTTGGCGACATAGATACCGCCATAGGGTCTATACCTTCGTCTTCTTCTGATGAAACCGGAATGAGATCCATTCCGCATATGGGGCAGTCTCCCGGTTCATTTTGCCTGATCTGCGGATGCATAGAACAAGTCCACACCTGATCTCCTGCTTCAGCTACGTGGGTATGTGTTTCATCTGACGCCTGGCTATCAGGTGAACCTCCGAAGATCAACCAGCCCAACAACAAGCCCAGAGCCAGGGTTGAAATAGCGATAATGACAATTTTATTATTGGTACTCATTTTAGTATTTTTTTGCGGTTAAATAATTGAGCCTTGCTACAGCCAATTCGTACTCCATTTCGGCTGTAGCCTGCATTTTTTCATATTTGAGCAACTGCTGCTGCATGCGCAACACTTCTTCAAATTCATTTCCTGAATTGCCATAAGCAGTAAAGAGCAGGTTTAGAGCCTGCTGTGTTTCTTCTACCTGCGAGGCGTATAATTGAAGTAGCTCCTGCTGCCGGGTGATTTCAAACCAGGCCATTTCATAATTAGAGGCAAGGGTATTGCTATAATCTTCCTTCTGTAACCGGTAGCTTTCCTGGTTGAGCTGGGCCTCTTTTATCGCAGCCTTGTATTTGCTTCTGAAAAGGGGAATGCTCACCGAAACCATGGGCATTAAAGCATTCTGACCATTGTCTGGCATACCCGCCTGTCCGGCCGGCAGATCCGTCCGTTCACCAACCAGCACATAGTCTACGCCCAATCCAATTTTAGGCAATCCTTGTTTTGTGGCAGCCTCTTCTGATGCTTCGCTGGCTTTAATTCTAAGCTCCAGTTCTTCCAATGCGGGGTTTTGTATCAGTAGCGAATCTCTCCGATGACCTTCTGCCAAAGTAGAGGTCACCAACGTATCAGCTACTTCCACCGCTTCTGTTTCGTCCCGGTTGAGCAGGTTGTTGAATGTTGCCAGCAGGGGCTTTTCTTTCTTAGTCAAAATTTCAAGGTTGGTCTGTGCATCCTTGAGCATGATATCTACCCTTAGCACATCTACCATCGGCCCCTGACCATTTTCAAACTTTTTATTGGCGATAGCTTTGTATGATTCCAGCAACGCAACATTCTCTTTCTCTATGGCGATCCAGCGGTTGAGCTCATACAGTGGATAATAAGCGGCTGCTATCTGGTAGAAGAGCTTATTTCGCGCATCCAAAAAGGCTTGATATTTAGCTTCTGCTATCAAAGTGGCAGCATCGCCCTGGGCTTTGAGGGTACCAAACCAAGGGAACATCTGCGATAACGAAAACCTGGCCTGTTGCGGCCCCACTCTCGTTTCTACCGGGGAAATGAAATAGCCAAAAGAGAAGTTAGGATCTGGCAATGCACTAACCTGTTCCACTTTCTGAATAGCTGCTTCAAAGTCCTTGTAGTTTGCTTGTAAGCCAGGATTCTGCTTTGCTGCTATCTCAAAATACTGCTCCAAGGTCTGGGTATATCCCACAGAACCAAAAAGCATCAGTATAGGTATAATCAGTAGTTTCTTCATGATTCCAATTTTTTGATTTTTCTTTCCTCTCTCCAACAGTAGAGCACAGGCACAATAAAGTAAGTGACGGCCGCCACTAGCATTCCACCAAAAGCCGGGATCGCCATGGGAATCATAATGTCTGAACCTCTACCTGTTGAGGTCAATATGGGCAGTAGTGCTATAACTGTAGTGGCTGAAGTCATTACGGCCGGCCTGATTCTACGCAAACCTGCCTCTATGACTGCCTCTCTAATTTCAGGAATCGTTTTGGTCCTGTTCCGATCAAAACTTTGATCCAGATAAGTACCCATTAACACCCCATCATCTGTGGCAATGCCAAATAAGGCAATAAAACCTACCCAAACCGCCACACTCAGATTAATCGGATGCATCCTAAATAAGTCCCTCATATTGGTGCCGAAAAGGCTGAAATTTGCGAACCAGTCCTGGCCATAGAGCCAAATCATAATGAAACCTCCGGCAAATGCCATGGCTATACCTGTAAACACCATGAGTGAGGTGCTTACAGAATTGAACTGGAAGTACAGAATCAGGAAAACGATCCCCAATACAAGTGGAACGATAATAGAAAGTCGTTTTTCGGCTCTTACCTGATTTTCGTAGCTGCCGGAAAACTTATAGCTGATTCCGGAAGGCACGTCTAACGCTCCGGCATCAATCTGATCTTGTATGGCTTTTTGTGCATCATTGACTACTTCTACTTCGGCATACCCATCTCTCTTGTCAAAAAGGACATAGCCCACAAGGAATGTTTCTTCACTTTTAATGGCCTGCGGGCCACGCTGATATTCAATATCCACAACCTGTCCGATGGGTATTTGCGCACCAGTGGGCGTAGGGATCAGGATTTTGCTCAGAGATTCGGGATCGTCTCGCAATTCGCGTGGATAACGGACACGAACTGGAAAGCGCTCCCGGCCTTCCACGGTGGAAGTAATTTTCATTCCTCCGATGGCTGTCTCAATGGTTTGCTGTACGTCTTCCACATTCAAGCCATACCGAGAGATCTCATCCCGGTTGATATTGAGGTGCAAATAAGGCTTGCCTACAATCCTATCGGCAAAAACGGCCTCTGCTTTTACTGAGGGAACTTCTTTTAAAATACCCTCCAGCTTCATCCCGAAGTTTTCAATGGTTTTCAGGTCAGGCCCGTACACTTTGATTCCCATAGGTGCTCGCATGCCGGTTTGCAACATCACCAGCCTGGTTTCAATGGGCTGCAATTTAGGGGCTGAAGTAACACCCGGTATTTTGGTCACCTTCACGATTTCTTCCCAAATATCATCGGGCGATTGAATATGAGGACGCCAGTTGCGGAAATATTGTCCATCCTCATCCGGGATAAGCTGAGCTTGTGAAACCCCAGCCTGCAAAGCCTGCTCATTGCTCAACGTATCTCCCGAATTCAGGATAAAACGTTCATCATTATCTACCCGGTAGCGCTGGCGAAAGCCTTTGGTATTAGCCATGTACTCCGATTTGTAGTTGATGATATTCTCATACATGGAAATCGGGGCGGGATCAAGAGCCGATTCAACGCGTCCGAGTTTCCCAACGGTAAGCTCCACCTCAGGAATGTTGGTCAACAGCATATCCAGCTGCCCCACCACTTTTTTATTGTATTCAATACCCGAATGCGGCATGGAAGTAGGCATGAGCAAGAAACTTCCTTCATCCAAAGAAGGCATAAACTCTTCACCAATTCCGGGAAAAGTATGTACCATCGTAGACCACACCGCTGTAGGGCGGATATTCCACCCTACCAGGTCAAAGCCTTTGGCTACAAAGCCGAATACCGAGTTGAAGCCCAGCCAAATATTAGCTCCCAACAGGATGAGCAAAGCGGGGATGATCAGAAACTTGACCTTATTGTGCAGGCACCAGGTCAGCACATGTTTATAGTATTTTTCTAAAAAGCTGAACCCTCCCAAAATAATAGCAACCAGCAGGGTCACAAAAAGGAAATTGACCCATACACTTTTCTGAGCCCCCAGTGGAAGCCAGTATTTGGCCAGTAACCAGGTAACGGCAATCACCGAAATAATTAGATTAAGATGTTCTGTGACCCAGTTTTGACGGGGACTGTATTTTCGGATAAACCAGATCAATCCAAAAGCGATCAAGACCAACCCCAGCAGCAGGCTCTTAAACAGGGCTACCGCCAAACCTATCAGTATCAATCCGGCATTGACGATGCGGGCCATTTTCTCACTTTTGATCCGTATGCCGAAAAACCAATGTGCCAATGCCGGAAGAATTAAAAGCGATACTAATAAAGCGGCTATCAGGGCAAAGGTCTTCGTAAATGCCAATGGTCTGAACAATTTTCCTTCGGCTGCCTGAAGTGTAAAGACCGGGATAAAGCTCACAATGGTGGTGGAAACAGCCGTTAGAATCGCAGTACCTACCTCAGCAGAGCCTTTATAAACAGTCTCAATCAACTTCTGACCGGGTGGGGCTTCATCAATATGTTTAATGACGTTTTCTGATAAGATCACCCCCAGGTCTACCATTGTACCTATGGCAATCGCAATTCCGGAAAGCGCAACGATATTGGCATCCACACCAAAATACCGCATAGCAATAAAGACCATGAGTACCGCAATCGGCAAAAGACTGGAAATCAGCAGGGAAGCTCTGAGGTTGAAAACCATTACAATTACAACCAGAATGGTGATTAGCACCTCCAGGGAAAGTGCTTCTTCCAGCGTACCCAGTGTTTCATAAATCAATTCCGAACGGTCATAAAAAGGTACAATGGTGAGCTGACTCACCGTACCATCTGCTAATGTTTTCTTGGGTAAGCCGGGTGCAATCTCGCTGATCTTAGCCTTTACATTATTGATTACTTGTAGCGGGTTGGAACCGTAACGTGCCACAACCACACCACCGACTACCTCTGCACCATCTTTGTCCAGCATGCCTCTGCGGGTTGCTGGCCCCAGCGTTACTACTGCCACATCTTTGATCCTGACAGGCACATTATCCTGCACGGCCACCACGGCTTTTTCTATATCCTCCAGGTTTTTAATGTAGCCCAGCCCACGCACCAGATACTCAGCCTGGTTGATCTCTATGGTTTTAGCTCCTACATCTTTATTGGATTTTTGCACCGCCTGCATCACCCGATGTAGTGGAATGTCATAGGCTTTCAGCGCATCCGGGTTCACATCAATCTGGTATTCCTTTACAAAGCCTCCAATAGAGGCCACTTCTGAAACTCCCTCAGTGGCGTTGAGACCATACTTGACGTAAAAACCCTGAACAGTACGTATCTCGTGCAAATCCCAACCGCCTGTTGGATTCCCCTCAGAGTCCCGGCCTTCCAATGTGTACCAATAGACCTGTCCCAAAGCGGTGGCATCTGGGCCGAGGGCAGGCTGTACTCCATCCGGTAGCAAACCTGAAGGAAGGGAGTTGAGCTTCTCCAGTATTCTGGAACGTGACCAGTAGAATTCAATGTCTTCATTGAAAATGATGAAGATGCTGGAAAAACCGAAGATGGAAGAACTCCTGATAGACTTCACTCCTGGAATACCCAGCAGATAAGTGGTGAGCGGATATGATATCTGGTCTTCAATATCCTGAGGTGACCGGCCCGGCCACTGCGTGAAAACGATCTGCTGGTTTTCACCGATATCTGGTATGGCATCCACAGGCACGGGATCAGAGGGCAAAGAGCCTAGCTGCCAGCCAAAAGGTGCGGTTACAATGCCCCAGGTAACGAAGCCAATTAAGATGAGAACCGTTACTAATTTGTTCTCAAGAAAGTATTTAATGATCTTGTTAAGCATAATGTGATTTTCTGAAAATGAACCAAAACAGTTCAGCAAACCCTTGAAATGAGGGTTTGGCGCAAAAGGATGAGCCTATTGCGACTTAGAAATCAAATTATGCGATTTAAAGCAGGAATGACTGAAACAATACCGGCCGGTCCTGTTTCAGCAAGGGAGGGGAATAGTGGGTGTAGGGTGTGGAATTATCCTGTACAAAAGGATCAATCCCAGCGTAAGTGTAAGCGAATGCGACAAGAAATTCAAAATTGACAGAACCCAAAGATGTTTTGCTGAAAACAGCATCATCTGATTCTACAGAAGTGTAATGATTGTCACAGCATTTGGATTTAGTGAGCTTTGTAGCTCCTTGTTCAGGTGAATTTACACAGTCCATTTCCATTTGCTCCATGCCACAATCCAAATCGGAATGTCCCAGCATTAAAGCAGTTTTGACCGCCATCCCCCCACACAGGTGTGTACCCATAGTCACTCCCGCGTTGCTGGAAAGCATGATGATCAAAAGGAATATGGACGTTGCTTTTCTCACTTATTGCAAATTAACGGAATAATCTGGGATTTGTTCAAATCTCTTATATCCCTGCAAATGTGAAGAATCATTTGATTGTATCGCTTACAAAATTTTGACTTTGTGTTATAAGATTTTGTTCCCTGTAAAATTACATATTTGAATTATTAAGGATAAAGAGGGATATGACTACCACCGTTGTTATCCACAAAAACACCTGACTCAGCATACTTTTATTTTTTGTCTTTTTACAATTCTCACAACTTTGATTGTTCTTTTTATTACCATACGCCTGGTAAAATGAAAACCCTAATGATAAAAAGGCCAGTGTGTATAAATAGGGCCTCATCGGGTGTAGCCACGAAAACCACGTAACCGTGCCCGAAAAACCGGCAATACCAACAACAATAGCCGGCCCCCAGCAACAAAAGAAGGGGGCTACCGCAGAAGTCAGACTTAGACCTAATAAAACACTTTTCTTCATAAATATTTTAAAATTATTAGATTTCGGTTATCCTAATATTCCATTTACTATTTAACTCATCATCCTCTTTATCTTCTACCCATCCTTTCAGCTTAATCCTTCCGGACTTAAGTTTTGCAAGTATGTCATCAGGAGTATCTGAGCTGATTTTGAATGTCTCTCCGTTTACGCTTATACTCCACTCATTATCCTTCTTCACCAATTCACCATTTAACGTTACTACTGCATTTCTAGCTGAAAATCCGTTATTCTTAACTTCTTTCTGAATTTTTTGTAAGGTCAAATCATTGTCAGCAGCTAGCTTAAGATATGCTTTGCCATCGTTTAGGCTTACTTTAACACTTTGCAAACCATCCATTTTCTTGAGCCCGCGTTCCAGGCCATAGGCGCAAGGCGCACAATCCATTCCAAATACTTCCTGATCTACTTTGACCAACTGAGCCATTGCAGTAGAGAAGCTGATAATGCTTAACACTACTATTATTCCTAACTTTTTCATATTTCTGTTTATTTAATGTTACAACCAATAACTTATATTCATTGAGAGTCTGTATCGCTCTTGAGGGCCTTGCACGACATCCTGATAGACTGGAAATAATGCCCCGAAGGATATTCCCCAGGCTCCATAAAGACCAAGAAATGAAGGTCCAATCATTACTTTTTTTCCTCTTTGATCAATAGGGGAAATTTGGCCTTCATTCATGCTTGCACCCGGAAACTCCGCTAGCGACTCTACAAATACCCTCCAGTCGGGTTTTGGATAGTCTCCCATGAAGATGTTGGGACGATAGCCTATGACCAAACTTGCGTAGGGTAAGTCTCCCAACTGATCATCTGCCTCTTCAAAGTAATACTGATAGCCGCCACCTACCCAGGCGTACCAGGTTCGGGAAGCATATCCGGTAGAGATCGCTCCATGAATGGAGTTGCTTACGTTGATGCCTCCCCTTGTATCCTCAGTAGGTGTAGAAACACTTAATATTGCTGTAGATTCAAATCTTTTCCCCACGCCAAATGCATTGGAAAAAAACCGATACCAGACCGAAGCTTCAATATCTCCATTGGCCGGCATGTTGCTGTTTCCCCTTGTCCTTGGCGAATCTGAAAGCCGGTTGATCATTGTCGGTGTGGTGATGTTTAACTGTAGGTCTTCTGTAACACCATAAGACCAAATATACCTGAGCATGAAAGACTGATCATCTTTAGTGGCCAGACTCATGGCAGCAGCATTAAAATCTACTCCTCCCTTGGCTAAGGTTGGCGTTTGTAGTCCGTAGAGTGGCCCATGTCCTTGAGCGTAGGTTTTTAAAAGTGCCATCATGGCAACTATTATAATTATTATCGTTTGTTTCATCTTTACTTTCTAAATCCCTAAAAATTGTTGAAGTGGAAGCAGCAAGTAAGCAGAGAATAAGCCAAGCACGTAAAGCCCAAAGGATATCCATAAAATAATTTTACTCCACCGGGCGGCAGTATCACAGGGTGTTTCATTACCGAATTCGTCTATTTCACATACCTGGTTGCTCTTTCGGCCGTAAAACAGCCAAAAGTTGAAACCGATCAAAATACCGGCTACCAGAAATGTCCACTCCTTATACTTGCTCAACCATATCAGTGCAGGAAAATCTGATACCAACCCAGCTACAACGGCCCCCATACCCACAGCTACGAGCAATGAAGGCAAGGCACAGCACAACAAGGTAGATACCGAAGTAAACAAGGATGCTATGCTTACGAAATCCTGCTTCAGAGATTTTAAGACTCTCATATTATGCCGCCATCTTAGCACAACTTTCCGCGCAAGCTTCACACTTTTCTGCACACTGCTTGCACACTTCACTGTCAAATTTGCCGCACTCTTCTGCACAAGCTTTACACAGATCGGCACAAATGGCGCAAATCCTGTTTGCATAATCCGACTGGGAAGCCAGCATTTGGATACAGGCGGTACAAAGGGCAATACAATCCAGACAAAGCTGATGGCATTTTTTCATATCGGGTTCACCCATATGCTGGTCCAGACAGATGCGCGCAGCGGTTATGCATTCGTTGCAATTGTCAATACATTGTAGAATTTTGTTGTTCAATGGTTTCATAACTTTGTTGGTATAAAAGCTTTCCCTGCAGGCACGGCTACAGAGAAAATTTTATGAATAAGCCGTGCCTTATTGTTTTATCCCTGGCCGATACCGGCTTTGATCAGTTCTTCTTTGGTTATACCCTGATCCTGGCAACAGTCCAGCAATTTGCCATTGACTGCTATGGCCGGCACTTTTTTTATCCCGTAAGATTCCAGTTGACTTAAGCAGGTTTTATCCTCACATTGCTTTACCAGATCATAGACTGTTATTTCACATTGATCACAGGCTAAGTCTTTTACCATACTGACCACCGGATCACAAACTGGGCAATTAGCCGTAAATATTTCTACTTGACGTTTCATATTTTCCTCCTTTTGAATTGTTCTGTAAAATGATTTGAGATTCTTTCCGGATAAGAACAATTCAAAGGTAAGCTGAGGGAGGGGGTGGTCGCCAAGAGGCGATGACTACAAAATTTGATTTATTTTTCTTGAGATAAGAAAAATGACGATGAAAAATGGAGATTTTACCGGATCATACTAAGTGGAAATCCGACACTTGCAATACAGAGACACGGCTTATGAGCCGCTTTTTTCATTTGCATTGCCTATTCGTTCCTTTAGCTCTGCTATTTCCTTCATTTTTTGAGTAAGGCTATCCAACTCCAGGTGGGGAAACTGCTGGCGGATAAATTCTATACGATCTTCATTACCGCAATTTCCTGGGCAGGCTTCAACGGTTTCTGAAATCTTAATGGCAAGAGCTTTCCGGTAAGCTTCATCCAATAATAAATAATGGGCTTTGTCCAACCCTTTTTGTGCTGCTTTGAACTGTAGTAAAATTTTTTCCGGATCTTTTCCTTCATCCAGCATTTTTATCAAGCCATCCACCTGGCCTTTGATGCTCTGCAAGCGTGTCTTTATATCTTTTGTTAGGTCTTTGGGTATCATATTTTTTCACATTTCATTAAAGCTACGTTTCTTCACGGGGTGGTGAACAACGAATTGATAATGTTTTTTTAATTTCACTTAAACCATAGACCCGATATCCGACCCCATAGAGGGATAGGAATAGACCATGTTCCTTATATCGGCAACTTTTAGTTTAGCCCGAATAGCCATCGCAAAAAGGTTGATCATTTCTTCCGCATGAGGGCCGATGATATGAGCGCCTAAAATGTGGCCATCTTTATCCGAAATCACTTTGTAGGCATAAGTGGATTCATTAATCCGTTTGGCATTATACCAGTTGGAGGCAGAAGCACTTTTCACCTGATGTTCTTTCCCTGACCCTTTCGCTTGCTCTTCAGTCATACCCACAGCAGCCAGTGTAGGTAAGGTGAATACTGCACTTGGCATTTCGGAGTAATCTGGTTTTTTGCTATTGCCCCGAATGATATTGGCCGCCACAGCATGACCTTCCATTACGGCTACAGGCGTGAGGTTTAGCCCATTGCTATCAGCTGCATCACCTGCTGCATAAACTGCAGGGTTACTCTCACTTTGGAGGTATTCATTCACTTCAATTCCCTTTTTACTGTAATTGACGTTGGCCTTTTCAAGATTCAATCCATCTAGTTCAGGAACTCTTCCAGCAGCATTTACCACAAGATTGGTCTTATATGTCTCTGTGCTATTCGGAGATTTGGTGATGACTTTGAATTGATCGTCATCTTCTTCAATGCCTATTACTTCGGTTTCAAGATGTAAATCAATACCTAATTCTTTGGTGGCCTTGACAAGATGTTCTACGATATCCTCATCAAAATTTTCCAATGGACGATCACCACGATGGAAGATAGTAATCTTACTGCCCGCCCGAACAGCCAGGTGGGCAAACTCCATCGCAATATAGCCGCCACCGATAAAAGTGATATGGTTAGGAAGCTTTTCCAGGTTTAGAAAATTGGTACTGTCAATCGGTAAATCTCCACCGGTAATACCAAGCCTCACTGGTCTGGCACCTGTGGCAATCACGATTTTACCACCTTCCAGTAGATCATTCCCAATGCGGACAATGTTTTCTGACTCGAAGCTGGCTGCTCCATGGTACATCTCCACACCTGTCTTTTCATATCCTTTCTCAACGCCTTTGGGCATTTTAGAAACAAAGTCGTTTTTATAAGCCATTAAGTCTTCCCAATTGATCGAAATATCCCCGGAGATACCTATTTCGCTCATTTTATCGGCTCGATCAATGATTTCAGCCGCTCCCACCAGAATTTTCTTAGGATCACAACCACGAAGGGCACAGGTACCCCCATAAGGTCGTGAGTCGGTGACAGCTGTTTTTAATCCTTTTTTAGCGCATTTATTGGCGATGGTCATTCCGGCCATACCGGATCCGATGACGATTACATCATATTTTTTCATGTGTATATAAATGTTTTTAAAGGTCACATGGAATCTTTGATTAAATATTCATCCTCGGTTGATGTAAAAATTCGAGTCTGAGTTTTTAATGTCGATTTCATGAGCAGCAACTATTTTTTCCACCTTCCTGAATAGGCGGGCAAGCGACAGTACCAAAAGAGCAATACACGCAGCAATCACCGCCTATGGGCTTGATTACTTCTTGGCAATTCTCACATTCATAGAAGTACTGGCATGCATCGGTAGGCATGGTCTCTTCTTTTTGGTACCCACAGTTTGGGCAGGTGATGGTGGATTGTAAAACGATTTCTTTTTCCATTTTATTGATTGTTAGGCTTTTCGACTACTTTGTATCCGGTCTTGTTGATCGCTTCTACGATTTTGTCTTTTCGTACTTGGCTTGGATCAAACTTTACAATGGTATTACCCTTTTCGTATGATGCTTTCACCTCTTCAACTCCATCAAGTTCACCTACTGCATGGGTTATGTGGGATTCGCAACCCGAACAGGTCATTCCTTTGACTGTTAATTCTATAGTTTGAAATTCTGTAGTCTGAAAAGCATTAGACTGTCCATTCCAATCGCTTACTTTAGAAGCAGTGACCGTATATCCCGTGCTGTTAATTACCTCAGTAATTTTGTTTACATCAACTAATGATACATCGTATTTTACCTGAGCGCTGGCGTCTTTATATGAGGCAGATACATCTTGTACACCATCTAAAGCAAATACCGCATGTTTTACATGCTCTTCACAGCCTGTGCAGGTCATACCTTTAATTTTAAAATCAGCAAACTTGATTTGCGTCTGTTCTTTATCGACAGTACCACCAGTACTGTCATTTTTTGAATAGAATATATGCGAATACGCAGGAAAAGCGAGCATTAGAGCCGCAAACACCGTTACAATTCCTAAGAACTTTTTAGATTGCCAGAAGGAGGGTTTATCATCTTCCTCACAAGCACAGTCAATTTCTTCCTTTGTACTTGGCTTCAGTTTTTGATACCAGGCGAAAGCTAATACCCCAATTGTCAGCACAATTAAGTACGGCCTCAATGGCTCCATCCATGAAAAAGTGGCTGCGATACCACCAATTCCCGCCAGCAGCGAAAATACCGGGGTGATACAACACAGAGAAGCCACTATAGCAGCCAGCAATCCGGCACCCGCGCTTTTGGTTGATATAGCTGACTGTTTGGAATGTTGGTTACTTGTATTCATGACACAGTAGATTTTTGTTCTGTTATTACAAGGCTGTCTAAAATGGGATTGATTACATTAAGATTCTCTTTGTGCAGTGAATAGAACACGGTTTGTCCTACTTTTTCGCTCACTACAAGTCCTCCCTCACGCAGTTTTTTCAAATGCTGCGAAATGGCTGGTACAGTCATACCCAAAATGTCACTTAGGTCACAAGGGCACAGTTGGGATTCCTTACTAAGCAGATATAGGATTTTGAGCCGGACTTCATTGCCTGACAGGCTCAAGGCCCTGGCGATGCTGGCAATAGTTGGCGCTACTCGGTCTATTTCGGTTTTGCATTGCTTGATTTGTGCTACATCAGCAAATACCCGGATACATGATTTTGTCATACTTCTATTATTTAAGCAACTACTTAAATAACGAAGGTAAGAAATTAAAAGTTTAAGCAAATGCTTAAATACATTAAAGTTATTGTCAATGCACCTTCATATGCCCGTTCAAAGCTTTCTGAGAATGAAATCCTTTGCTACACTGTCCACATCTAAAATCCTGATTACCCTGTCCGTTTACAGGATTGTTGTTTGTTTTGTAAACAAGCTTCTTTCTCTCTGACCGTTGGTTTTCCGCTACTTTTCCTACAAATAGCTCGGCATAGCTGTAGCCGGTAAACGCCAGCACTCCGGCTAGAAATACTTTCGTGAATGCAGTGATTAGTTCAGAATCTAAAAATGTAAAGGGATTGTAATAAAGCAGGTTGATGATGAAAACGAAGAGGGCATAAAGCGCAGGTTTTCTTTTGATCACATGGATAGTGAACACCAGGATAGTCAGGTCAAAGCTAATGGCATAGAAGAGTGCATAAATGTTTTTCCACAGGTCGTTACCCTGAAATGGCGATGCATTGTAAAATAACTGATGGGAGTGCATGATCATGGGGATGGTCCCAGCGATCACTACGATAAAGATGAACTTTCTTGAGTAGAGAAAGGCTTCAAATCGCTCAAATAGCCCTGTTTTTATGTTTTCTTCCATTGTCTTCTAGTTTTCTCACACCGCATCAAGAGTCGGTCCAGTCATGCCAATTTTGGCTAAACTCTTGCACCTCTTTTAAACCGTGCCAGCTCATTACCATTAGCTTTATTTTCGTAAATGATCGCTGTTTCCCACTGTCCTTTAAAAGTTTCCATCAGCATTTTCTCTAGCCTACGGATACCCAGGGCCTGATTAGGTTTTGCCCGTTTGTGGGTCTTGTCCAGTGAATAAAAAGTGCGGACATTGCCATCGTAGAACCAAACGATGCACTTGGAAAGAGCTTCTCGTTGCATTTGTTCACTAAGCATGATTGGCTTGTTTACATTTCAGTTTTTCCAGATGTAAACAGCGTTGTAAACATTGCTGATAGGCCCGCATCAAGGATTCGTCCCGGTAATTGGCCAGTCTTTTCTGTTGGATGCGGAACAGTTGTAAACGGGTCTTTTGCTGGAATCGGCCCTTATCCTGCTTATGTTGTTGCCATTCGGCTTTCACCTGTTGTAGTAGTAGCTGATTCCTGATTCCAATTTTGAGCGTTTCCTGCCTTACATACCACTGCCAGGTCTTTTTGAAGCCGTTTCGCTCATTATTGGGGTGAAAGTAGATGTGTGGTTTGGGAATCCAGTGTCCGGGACTTCTGGCCAGCCAGCGCGCTACCATATTGACCCTGTTATAAGCCGTTTCCTGGTAGTTGAGCCAGTCTTTTTCACTGGCTTGCCAATGCAGCTTACCATATACTGACTCCCAGATGAGATTGAGAATTTCCCGTTCTTCCGGCTCTGATAGTACTAAATCTGGATAAAGCACTTTTCGGGCATAAGCCCAGAACTGACGTATCAGAGAAAGTAAGAAAATGCGCCCCGCCCCAGGCTTTTGTTCCTGTTTTTCAGCTTCACAAAGCTTTTCAGGAGCTTTTTCTTGCCGTTTTGAGGCAGGGTTAGCATTTTCCTCCGTGTTCTTGTCTTGTTCATGTGATGTTCCTGTGGCTTTGCCACTCTCGTGACCGTAGGGAACACCTTTTATCACGTTATCCACATTATCCACCTTGCTATTATTATTTTTTTGTTCATGTTGTTCATGAACTAAAGGGTGAAAATTTTTCGCTTTGTCTAAAAAAAGAGAGGCTAACTGCCCAATTTTTATCACGTTATCCCCATAGCTAGTGGATAACTTCACCGTACCCATCACCTCCGGATTGATCCAGATTTCCACGCCTCCCTGGCCGCAGTGTTGTTCTTTTCTGATAAACCCCGCATTTACCAGACGCTCCCGGTGGTTGATGATCGTTCGTTTAGTACAGCCTTTGCACTTGGCCAGACTTTCGTTGTAGGTATTAAATCCGGGAAGATTTTCTGGATCAAGTTGATCAAGCTGTGCGGCTTTATTGAGTTGTTTGAGGTATAGTCGGATAATCAGCTCCGCTGTGGCCCGGTGGTTGGCATTGAGTTTTTGGGGGAGTTGGGTTTGCCTGCTGTTGTGCCGGTCAATAAACGACTTGGTATTTTGAAATACCTCCCCAAAATCAAAATAAAGTCTTTGATTAGCTGTTTTTTCCATTCCGGTCAGGTTTAAGTGTTTTGAGCTCGTTGAGGGACTTTATCACGTGATGATAGAATTGAACCTTCTCTGAAATTTCTTTATCAAAAAGATGAATATGTTTCTGCCCGAATTCCCTAAGCAGAAAGTCGTAGACCAGTTTACAACGGTCATGCTCTTTCTGTATAAAATCTATCTGCTGTTGCAATGAGGCCATGTTTACATTGTTTACAGTCTGTTTACAATCAGTAACTGGGCACATTGCGCTCCAGGTAATCCAGGATACTCTTTTTGGAGTAGCGAATGATGCGGCCATGTTTGGTGAACTTGATGGCTTCAATATCCCGCAGTTCCTGCAGCTTGGTTTTGCTGCGGATGCCGAGCAGTTTTTTAGCTTCATCGGTAGAAAGCCAGTCATTGGCCGGATCGGCATTGGCCAGGGCTTCTTCTTTGGCTTCTTTTAATGCCTGTTTAAACATGCCCATCAAATCACGGTGCATACGTTGGTAGGCTTCCTTTTCAAAAACGATTATTTCCATCACTTAGCAGTTAATTGTTTTTCTAGCAGCGAGAATACTTCCCTGCTGGGCAGATAGTGATGACTGCTATAAATCAACTGGTCATTTTGCGACAGGCCAATTCCCTTTAAGGTCTGTTTGAGGTTTTCTCTACTCACCCAGTGAGTGGATAAGGTTACAGAATGGTGATATTGATTTGATACAGCCATCTTTGATCTGTTTATGGCTGTAAAGTGAAGGTTTATTTCTATGCGAAAACAGTCCTTCACCGGTCCCAGTTACCCCTAAGACAAGAGGCAACCTACTGTATTTCAGTTGGTTAGAAAATCATCTTTTTGAAAACTTTTTTATTGATACTTCACAGGAACCCTCTTATATTGGGTTTAAACAGAGATAACCACATTTGGAATGACAGAAAAGTCACCCCCGAGGGACCCTGAAATTTTGTATAAACCGGTAGATCAACTCCCGATCATAGAGGAACTTGCCGATTTTATGCACAGGATGGAGTTCAATAACCTGAAAGAGATGCTGGAATTCAGCGCACCGGATCTGTTAAAAACTGAGGGGTTCGGCTACAGGTGTCTCGTAAGTCTGCTCAATTTGCTTGATGAGCATGGGTGTATTGATATGCTGAGGGAAAGGGATGAATTCTAAGTGACCTTCCCAGCGTTCTCAATATGGGCAAGCATGCGTTTCATCATACGGCCAACGGCTCGTTTGGTGCCTGTATCCACTTTGTAGTACTTACCTTTCAGACTGCCAAAAGATATGGTTTCCTGCTGATCAGTGCGGTAATGCCGAGTGATAAACTGCAATAATTCGTGTCTGGTGCCGTCTACCAAACCAGTTTCAAAAAAAGCCCGTACAAATAACGATAATTGAGCCACTGACATTTTAAGTTGTCTTTTATCATTCTCAATCTCGGCTAAAAATCCATAGTGGCTGTATTTGGCTTTCTTTTTCTGATAGCTAATTTCTTCCTGCAACCAGATAGCCATTTGTTTCTTGAGAGGTAAGAGTTGATAATTGTAGCTGAACTCTGTCTTCATAGGCAATTGATTACCTAACTTTTGATAGTAGTATAACTTCTCCAGTTTTTCTCCTATACTGTCTAAGGTCTTTAGTTCTCTACTGATTTGACTTGTGAGATAGTTGAAAAATTTTAGCGAGTTATAATTCATACACCACAGTATCATGAGCACACCTTTATGATCTAGCGGTTTTTCATCAACCACTGCCTCGTGAAATGCTTGCAAATATGCCAAATCATATTGCTGATGTTGGTAAGTTATCGTAATTGGTTCCAGTTTTCCCAAACGATGAAATGGAGTAATCACAATGTCATGCAAAACATAATCTAAGTTTGACCACTCAAGATGATTCAGCACCTCACTAAGCCTGTTGGAGTGCATGGCTGCAATCAGCAACCTGCTCTTGTAAGGTACCGGAAACGATGTATCAAGGTACTTTCCGAAAGACTTTTCCAGAAAGTGAAGAATATCATCCAGGCTCTGGTAAATGATTTTATATACATCTGTGGTAGTGTACTTTTCGGATAATTGAAAAAGTGAATTATGCTCCTGTGATGGGATCAAATCAAGCAGTAGGGTTTGTACATATCCGTTTACAAGCGCCTGGTATTTTTGAATGAAGGATTTGATCTGGTTTTCCTTTTGTTCCAAGATGCTGTTGGTCATCTTTTCTTTGATTTCAGCCACCGTCTCATCACAAAACACTTGATAGTAGTAAAATTTTGCCTGATGCTCCGACAGGTTTTCATATTTGTCAGATACCATTAATTCTAAACTGGCATACTGTTCATATTCAGCCACGCAACATTGTCTAATAGCACCTGTTGAAATATCCAATTCACGGCAAATAAAATTTAGAGCTGAATGATTTCCTTTTAGTGGATTTTCTTCTTGAGACACAGGTAGAATCTCACAAAAACTTGTTTCTCGCTGTTCTTTAATATGGTAGGCTCCGTTCTTTTTAATTAAACTGATCGATAAATATCTGTCATAGTCCTGAAAACGCTTTTTCAAAAAATCCAGATAGTGCTGGCGTGTCATGGTGTTGGTTACAGGCCCGAGATCACCATTGAGCATTCGGTAGAAGGCATTGAAATTTTCCATAAAGATGCTGGTTTGGGTGTTGTTGTCAAGACATAATTTTTGTTGATTTTTGGGCAAATAATTTAATTGTTTTGACATTATTCCGTTTCATACGGTGTTAGTGACCCAGCATTTTATTGACATATATCAAAAAAAATCAGGAAATTCTTATTTCAGAGCGTACGCGGCTGAGTGTTTCCCCAGTAATACCTAAATAAGAGGACACAAGATTGAGCGGAATTCTTTGAATAATCCGAGGTTCACATTGAAGTAGCATTATATAGCGCTGCTTTGCTGTTAGTGTTTGGAGAGCCGTTAACCTATCTAGCATTTGGCGACCAAAATCTTCCATGACCAATCTTCCTAATCGTTCCCATTGTTGATACTGCTCATACAGTTTACTGAGTTCCTCATACTGTAGACTTAACACGGTGCAATTTTCAACAGCCTGGATGTATTCTACAGATGGCGTTTGAGTTGTAAAACTACGAAGTGAGGTGGTGAAGGTGTCCTCAAATGAGAACCAGTGAGTGACGGTTCTTCCATCTTTAACATGATAAAAGCGGCAACACCCTTTGATTATGAAATGTACTTCCCTTGTGATTTCTCCCTCATGAGCTAGAAAGCTTCCTTTAGGGAATTTTTTCTTGACAAATTTTTTTTCAATTTCTAGAGCAGCCTCATCGTCTAATTTCACAAAACTGTCAAGATAGACCCGTAATTGCTCATACATATTTTCCTGCCTCCATAGATTAAGATAAGATATTAGGAGGAATATTTTTGAGCAAAACGGTTGAAAATCAAACTCATGTAATGTTCTCAACACCCGCATTTGGAAGTTTAATGTAGAAGGTACTGCCCTCAGTGGTACTCTCTATGCTAATCTTTCCGCAAAGTTCTGCAACTATACTTTTAACTATAAATAAGCCCAATCCATGTCCAGCGGCTGTAGAATTTGCTCTGAACCCGACCTGAAAAATTTTCTGCTGTAGCTCGACTGGAATTCCAGGTCCATTATCTGATACTGTAATTACTATTCCACTATCTACTTGATCAAACTGTACCTGTATGAGACACCTGCTTTTTTTGATATCCCTGTGCTTTATACTATTACTTATCAAGTTTTGGAGCAAAGAAAATAGCTTACTTTCATGACATTTAAATGCACTTATACAGTGGTTGAAAACCTCAATAGTAACGTCATCAGGAGGCTGAAGTTGATTAATTATCTTTTGTACAGTGTTCTCTAAATTGACGGTTATTAAAGTTTGATCAGCCTCAAAATATGCTGCCATAAGTTCCTCTACATGACCCGCCAAATCCTCGGTGGTTTGTAGGAGGACTCGTGCATACTCTTTGCATTTTACAAAGTCTGATTCATTAGAGGTCAATCTTGCAAGTCCTTGTATCCTATGAATAGGACTTAAAATATCATGGGTAACCCTCGCCAATATTGACTTTAACTTCTCTTTTTCATTTAAAACCATAGTCTGACCATTCTGTTGCCTAACACCTAAGATAAGTAAACATACTCAACACATCTAATTAGATGTACTCTTTTAGGAGTAACGTTTGAATGTATTTTGTGGCTTTTTTACAGGATGAACGAACCTGAAGATCATTCTAAAAAAGAGCAAATAGCCAAGCTGGCAAAAAGGATAAAGCAGTTAAGATTAGAAAAGGGACACATGAATTATGAAACTTTTGCCATTGAGCATGGCATCTCTCGCTCACAATATTGGAGATATGAGAAAGGTGAAGATCTGCGCTTTAGTAGCCTCGTAAGAGTTGTAAATGCTCTAGGTGTTTCCCTTGAGGAGTTTTTTAGTGAGGGGTTTTAAATAAAAAACTAACAAATGCCAAGTATTTAGAATCCAATCACAGCATCCAAGGCGTCATCAGCATCCTGGTATAAGAAATTATTTTGATAACCAATGGTTGTCTTGATATCTGAGTGTCGGTATAGTTTCTGAAGCATTGGGATGGGAATCTTATCACCGGAAATGTTTCCAAATGAATGCCTGGATATATGATTAGATAAGTTTTTGGCTATCCCAGCATCCTTGGCAATTTTCTTTAGATACCTATTAAATCGTCTTGACGCAGTTTTTACTTTAGTGTAGACATCCTCCTTATTCCTGATGTCTGCTTTTTTGAGATCAGGAAATATAAAATCGTTCTCCGATCTCTTGTCTGGTAAATAAAGGTCAAAAATTCGCTGGGCTTTTTCCGGTATTTTGAGTGACACCCTTTTCTGATTTTTATCCATTCTATAATAAAGTCGGCCATCAGGTATATCACTCCACCTGAGTTTTACCACATCGGATATACGAATACCGGCAAAGTAAAAAGACGTAAGCCATACATTTAGCGTATGCCATTTGGCAGAGGTTTTTTCGTAATGCAGGCTTTCCAAAGTTTTTAGTTCTTCTTCATTCAGGCCTATCTTGGCACTCTCACCCAATTTTACAGATATTCCGTCTCCTCCAAATGGGTAGTATTTTCTTTCCACTATACCCTCTTTCAAAGCCTGATTGAATAAGGTACGGATAAGAATGTAATAATTAGCTACCGTTCTTTCGGAGTTTCCATTAACTGCTATAAGGTATGTCCTGAACTTTTTCAATAGTGCTACAGTGATCTCATGAAAGTGAATGTCCTTTCCTCCCAAAAACTTTTTGAAGGTCTTGATGCGACCCTCGTCAGTATCATGAACTGTAAATACTTTTCTCTTCTTGTAATCATCCAAACGCTCCTGAGCAAGCTCAAAGAATGTTACATTCTTGCGCTTTTTCTTAGTGAGTGCATTTCTTATATCTACGATTGACGTACTCTCCTCTTTATCTTCAATCTCCAGCATAAGGTTGTTGAGTTCAGCTATTTTCTTAGCAATCAAATGATTGAGTCTGACTGAATTGGGATGAGAACGTTTTACCGTTCCGTTCCGACTATCCCAGTCTTTCTCATCAATATATTGCTTCAGCCAAATAAATTTTGATTTTCTATCTTTGGTAACACGAAGGGCCAGTGGCCACTTACCATCTTTTCGGGGTTTGTTAGTCTTTCTTAAAATTACTTTTATGGACGCCATCGCTAACCAATTTTAGTACAACATAAGTACAACAATTTACGGTTTAAGCTGACGCCATCCAAGTCTTAAAAAACAAAAAAGTGCCTTTAAACATACATAAAGGGCATTTTTAGACCAATAGGGTTCATTAGAAACCATCCAAAATTAGGTTCATAACCCGGAGGTCGGGGGTTCGATTCCCCCCTTCGCTACTTTTTTTCAGGAGACAGTAGACAGAAATCAGAATTCAGGAGCCTCCTGAATTCATTCTTCCTAAAAGATTGCGATTCGTTTTGTGAGGGTTATTTCTCGCAACATAGGCTTCTCCATCTTTCATTTATTCTGAGTCTCACTTTAATAAGACATTCTCCTCGGGACTCGTTTTCAGAATTTCACCTCCTTAGTTAGACTTTTAATAAAATCTAATCTTCAAAAATTAATCCAGAAGACGCCCTATCTACTCAGCTCCACCAGCTTCTCCACGATATCAAAATACAGGTCTCCTTCAAATGATTTGGCCAGATCGGAGGTACTAGCAGCATCGTTTTGATATGCTGCCAGTATCCATTGAGCGGCTTTATTCCTTTCCTCCTTCTCCTTGTTCATAGAAGATATTATTGTATCTGCTTTATCCTGCTCCATCAGTAATAACCCCAGGATATCGCGGTAGCCGCCCTGAAAATCTTCCAAGGTATAATTTACCACCTGAGCTTCATACTCAGCGCTATTTTTATTGAGTTTTTTGAGACACATCGCGTGCAAATAGTCTTCCATGCGGTTGTCAGGATCGTACGGTTTTCCGACACCGAGGTATTCGGGCCATTCCCTGGCTTTTTCAAGAAACTGTATCGATTGACTGTATTTCTTTGCCTCATAGCTCTCGAGTGCGGAGAAGAGAAGAGCTTGCTCATAAAGTCGTCGGCCTTTTGAGGCACCTTCAAAGGGTAAGACATGGGTCTTATCCAGTAAACTTACCGCCGACTTATGATCACCCGAAAAAAGATAGGCTTCCACCAGATTCAGCTTAAGCTCATAGTTTTCAGGAAAACTTTTTATCGCAGCTTTACCGTTCGAAACAGCCTTATCATACAACCCATGAGACAGATATGCTTCTATAAGATGGTTCCAGCTTCTCCACTGCTTCTTATCGAGACTCAAAGCATGCTCCAGATCATCAAATGACTCCTCGCCATCGATCAGCCCTTTCATTTGACTTCTGGCGATGAAGAAAGATGGCATAACAGGATCTTTCTGACAGGCTTCAAAATATTCTTTCGCCTGATCCATCCTACTTAGTGCCCAATAATTAAGCGCTAAATAGTATTTGGCTTTCCAATGGCTGGTTTCTGAAGCTAGCCAAACCAATGCCTCAAGGGTTTCAGGTCTATAGGGAAACACAAACTCGGCAGGCGCTTCAAGCAAGCTCTTAACAATTGCAGCACTCCTCTCAGCATCTGAACGAGTCAGGTAAGCCCTCCATAATAGGACAATCGGGTGACCTGGTGACTGATCCAAAATCTGCATTGCTTCATCATCCTGTCCATAACAATCATACCACAATGCCATCTCCAGAAAGGATTGATATTTTAATTCCGATTGAATTTTTTGGCCAAATTTCAGCTCTTTTCCATTGACAACATCCAACTCATAGCTAGCTAGATGATTCAATGGATCGGTTTCCATGATTTCTTCAAGCAATTCTCTTGCTGCCTGTATCTCCCCTGACTTTCTCAGCACAACAGCAAGCAGGTGTTTGGCCTGCAAATTATCCGCATTGAACCGTAATGATTTCAACAGATAACTCTTCGCCCTTTCGAGTTCTGACCGCTTCAGGTAAATTCCTCCCATCTCCTGGTAGGCCGCGCTCCTAAATTCCATGGACCGGGCAGCCCAGCCATAACTTTCCAATGCATTGATATCATCATCCAAAGATTGATAGACCGCTGCGGCAATAAAGTTTGATTGAGCATCATATGTGTCAATGCTAAGTGCTCGCTTTACGTATTGCAAAGCCTGTGAATATTGCGCCTGTTGTAAAAGGATCTCTGACACTGCACAAAGTGCTCCAATGTGATATGGATCCTCATCCAGTACTGCCATAAATCGTTTCATGGCTTCGGCAGGCTGTCTGTTCTTCTTCAACTCTGTGGCCTCATGATATTGGATGGAAACCGACTCCTTTTCCAGGACAACACTTTCAAAACTTCGGTCAATCAAGTCTGTAGTGGAAGACGAATAATTCAGATCATATCCCGATATCCTGACTTCAAATGGATCCTCTGATTGGAGTTTCACCGTTTCTAATAGCGTCTCATTGGGTCTGAGAGACTTTTTGGCAGTATATACTTTGACACCTTTTTGAAAGACCTGAATCTCCGGCTTACCGGTAATAAGCGATTGCAAACCAATGGTCAGCTCACTTCCATTTTGTTCCACATTCAACACTCCGTAAGATGAAGCTTCAACCATTCCCCCAATATCTTTTATGGGAAACCACAACTCACTCCAGGAATCATAGGTGTGTGGACCAAAGCCAGCACTGGCAATGGTATTATGTGATGGGCTGCCGGAGAACTGATTAAGCATCCGACCCGCTTGAAACTCCATGTACTGCCCATTACTATCTGTCAGCAGGTCTTCCCAAATCCCACCGGAACGAGATAAAGACCAAAGCCAGAGCTTCTGGCCGGGCATTTCTTCATAAGGTGCCAGGTGACCAAATCCCTTACCATCCTGATGGTAATATCCTCCAAAGAAATCTGCATGGGATCCAACAACGTGACGGGAGATATGAGACCCAAAGGCATTGTTCTCATAAATATGTAATGCTCTGCCCTGATCATCAACAGGCCAGGGATGAGCACTCCCTCCATGGGTAAGGTATTGATCTCCGGGATAGATAAACTCGAGCTCATTTTCTGTTCGGGCAGCAGCCGTCATCCAGTTGTAGTAGGACCTTGAGGTATTGGTTGGGTTATAATACTGTACATGCGTCTCAAAATAAGCTTTGTCCGGGGCCAGCCTTACCTCCACCCGCCAATGAGTGCGTGATGGCAAATCCAATCCACCTACAAAACAACTCACACTACCATCTTTATTCTCCCTAAGCTGATAGTCTACCGGAGAAGCTGTGGAAGGTGTATGACCAATATATCCAAAGTTAAACTCAATACCTCCGGAGGTCCAGGGACCACGTAATGCTATGTTCCTGAATTTCAGCACTTCGTTCAGGTAGATAAAGTCGAAATTATTTCGCTTGTCAATGGCTCCCCATATTTTACCCCCTACCTCAGGTAAAAGCATTACCTTAATGTAGTCATTCTCCAATGTTACCACCTTCCATTCCATCGGATGTTTTTCAACACTGTATCCGTCAAACTTGTGATATGGATAGATTTGAGGTTTTTCAGCAAGGATTGGAATAGGATTAGGATCCCCAAATTCATAAGTCTCTATTTTCATTTTTTCTTCAGAGATAGTCGCTCGCTGAGCTTCGACCAATGTGGAAACACATAAAAGATAAATGGAAATAAACCATCTTATGGACTGGCTGGATAGAGTCATGACTTTAGCTTTGAAATTATTTCGAAATATACAGAATATAGCTTCAGCTAGTCTTACTTTCCGGCTCCATTTATGATCAGGATCTTACCTTTCTTTCTCCGGTGTGATCCATTCCCTGCGCTCTTTCATAGTCAACCATTGCTTGTGGTCGGAAGTTGGTGATAAATGCCCGGCGGCGTAGTGAAGTGCTGTTACCTCTGCTATAATGGGCGGTGCCTCCATGATGTAAAACACAATCTCCTGGTTTGAGAGGAACTGGAACTCCCTCTGCTTCGCTGGCATCACAAGTCAAAGCACCACCACCCTTACCGGCAGGATGATGTGCTCTCATCGGCAGGTGATGTGATCCTGGAATGTACCACATGCAACCATTATCGATTTTGGCCTCATCCAATGACACCCAACAACTAACTGCTCTTTTGTCCGGCATGTCAATCCAGTAAGCACAGTCCTGGTGCCATGGGGTAGGGGTATCCGAATAGGGAGCTTTATCAATGAGCATGTCGAAATCCAGGGCCATGTCCCTCCCCATTAATTGTCTTGCAATGGATAGGGTTTTTTCATGTAGGGATTGAGAGAGTAGTTCAGGCAAAATCCGGGAAGGAACCATGATCTGGGTGATCCTTTCAACAGATTTTTTGTTCTTTTCTTCTACATGACTCCCTAAATCTGACCGGAACCGTGAAGCATCTACCCGGTTGTGAATAAAATCCTCGTAGATCGCCCGGTAATTAGATAATTCCTCCTCATCTAGTAGTCCTGTGACTACCAGGTATCCCTTTACTTCAAAGAGTTGACGTTGCTGATTGGTTACTTTTAACATTGTATGTATTTATGAACCATTAAGGCATTGAGCAAATTAAGAGAATTTACTCAAGGATCTTAATTTCTTAAAGGCTCAAAACACTTCACAACTGGTTAAACTCTTTGAAAGCCTCTTTTGTGGGTGTGGTGCCGGCACCTGGTAGTTCAGGCCGTATTACATTACCAGCTTTTACATTTACAGGATCAGTAAAGGCATCTTTGATCCAGGGGATATACTCAATAATCCTGCAAACAGGATTTGCAAATGCAAGGTGTGTATGTACCTGACTCATCTCTCCTGCATGAGGGGCAACCGGCAAACTGGCCTCCAATGCCATCTCCGTGACTCTCAAAAACTCAGTGATGCCTCCCAAACGGGTCACATCTGGCTGTACAACCTGAACAGCCTCCGCTTCAATAAACTGTCTGAAAGCATGCTCGTGATATAGTTGCTCGCCCAGTGCAATAGGAATTGACGTATGTCTGGCCAACTCCGCATGACCAGCAACATCATCATGCCAAAGTGGTTCTTCAAACCAATAGAGATCGTATTTCTCAACCTGGTCGCAGAATTTTAAACACGTTGACAAATCCCATTTGCCATTCCCATCAATAGCCAGGGTAATATCCTTGCCAATTGCTTCTCGCACAAGCCGAATGCGTTCAACATCCTTGTTGGTATCGTGGGAACCTACCTTGATCTTAACCCCTTTAAATCCATCTTCCCGCAAGGTTCTCTTAATACCGTTTACCAATTCATCATCCGGAATAGACAACCAACCCACATCAGTATTATAAGCAGGTAGTTCTTCTATATTTCCACCTAGCAACTTCCATAGTGGAACATTCTCAATTTTAGCTTTCAGATCCCATAAGGCGATATCCACCGCTGCCAAAGCGAGCTGCGTTATCCCGGCCCGTCCAATCCATTGCATCGGAGGGTTTCGGTTAATTTTATACCACAAGTTGTAGATCAGCTGGGGATTTTCTCCTAATAACAATGGAGCATAGCAATCCCCAATGCAACTGGTGATCAGCTTATCAGCTGGTAAATAGGCATGAGTGCCTGTAAACCCAAAGCCTTCTAACCCATTATCCAGTGTGATCTTAGTTCCCACGACACCCCAATGGCTGATGCTATGGGTACTATCGGCAATGTGACTGCCTGTAACTGGAATGTGCAGAATAAAGGGGGTGACCTGGGTTATTTTCATGGGTTTGGGTTAATAGGATTTCTAAAAGTAATAAAGATAGGAAAGTATTTGAAGTGGTATATGCATGGAAGGGCTTGCGCACTAGGATTGGGGGTACCTCTTCTTCAACATGTCCTTCATAAAACAATTGATATCCCATTGATCTGCCACAGGTAAATTTGTAAAGGGGAGTGTGTGTAGATAACCAGCAGGTCCAAACTCCGGAGTAATTGTAATGATTTTGTCTTTGTTAAGATCGACAATCTGGTCCCACCATTCCAGGTGATACTTCAGGGCTTCTTTCCACTCTTTAGCCCGGGGGTCTGTTACTTGAGGACCTTCTGGATACCCCACTCTGGCATGGATGTGCTTTGTTCTGGAAATCGCTTTTGCAAGATCGTCCTTCTGATCATCCAAATAAGACTCACTTACACAACACCAATGAGAAAAATCCGCTGTAATGAACAGTTCTGGTAAAGCATTAAGAAACCGCGCGGTGGCATGTGCTGAATAGGCAAACCTACCCCGGTGGGTTTCATGGTAGATCTCTATATCAAATTTCGCAGCTACTTCATCGGAGTATTGAAGTAGCTCGATCATATCTTCAACCTCAAAATAATCTTTACCCGTTTGGGAATTTACAAATAAAGGATCCATTAATGCATTTCTTTCCATCTGTTCCTGCAGGGAATCCTTGTGCTGCTGAACATCTTTCCCCTCTGTCCATTGCTGTAGAATAAGCTTCAGGCCCAGGTCCTCCAAAAGATTCTTTACCAGATAGCATTGGTCCTTGTCCAATGGCGCTCCTGTTTCTACCCCGTCATAACCTGCATCTTTGATTCGTAGTAGTTTGGTTTTCCAATCCGTTTCATTCATTCCCCATGTCGGACAAAATATGCTAAGGTTCATTTGCTCAAGTTTATAAATCCAGAAATCAAGATAGCTCAGTTATACGATGAATAAGATCCGATCATGATCAGATAAAAAAACCAAATCGAAATTACTATCTAACTTTTGTACCCCTACAAATCATTAACAATATCAATCACAGCATTTCCACACGCAATAGTGGTGGCTTTGCCTCCCATGTCTTTGGTGAGTGCTACTTTTTCCTTGATAGAGATTTCGATCGCTTCCATGATTGTATCCGCAGCTTGTTGATGTCCGATATGTTCAAGCATCATGGCACCAGCCCAGATGGCTCCGATAGGATTGGCAATACCTTTCCCGGCTATATCAGGAGCAGAGCCATGGACAGGCTCAAACATCGAGGGAAACTCTTTTTCAGGATTGATATTTCCGGAAGCTGCAATCCCAATCGTCCCTGCCACTGCCGGACCCAGGTCTGAAAGAATATCTCCAAAAAGGTTAGATCCTACCACCACATCATACCAATCCGGATGCAGTACAAAATTGGCTGTCAGGATATCGATATGATATTTATCTGTATCGATATCCGGGTATTGCTTACTTATCTCTTCAAAGCGCTCATCCCAGAATGGCATGGTATGAATGATCCCATTCGATTTGGTGGCTGAGGTCAACTTTTTCCTTCTCTTTTTAGCCTGCTCGAAGGCGTAGTGCATCACTCTATCGACTCCCTTTCGGGTGAAAATGCTCTCCTGGCTCACCGTTTCCATTTCAGTCCCTTTATAGATCCTGCCGCCTATCTCAGAGTACTCGCCTTCATTGTTTTCTCTCACAATCAGCATATCGATGTCCTTGGCCGTTCTGTTAGCCAATGGAGACTGAATCCCTTCAAACAGGCGAGCAGGTCTCAATGAAATATATTGTTGAAAATGTCTTCGGATCGGGATCAACAGCCCCCAAAGAGACACATGGTCAGGTACTCCTGGAAAGCCAACGGCTCCCAGATAGATGGCATCAAACCCCGCCAATTGATCCAGCCCGTCTTCAGGCATCATGCGACCTGTCTGCTTATAGGTTTCACAGCTCCAGTCAAAATCTTTCCAGGCAATATCCACTCCATATTTCTCACAAGCTGCTTCAATGACAGACTGACCAACAGGGATCACTTCCTTCCCAATGCCATCACCGGGTATTACTGCTATTTTCATGCTTCAATATATTGAATTGTCAGGCAAATTGAATCACCCCAGTGATCGTTTGAATCCTGAACTAGCCTGAGACAATTATATTCTTAAAAAGGCACCTCAACCAGCTGGAAAACCATGGTCTCATAGGCATTTTCCTCTCCTGCCTCATAGAACAAGGCGAGCTTTCCTTCTTTCGTCTTTGTTATGCTGGAATAGGCTGACGGTCCTGCATGAATGGTTTTGATCTTCGGCCAGGTTTTTCCTTCATCATAGCTGATACGGAGCGAAAGATTGTGTCTCACCCTGCCGGCGCTGGCGGGATTCAAAAATACGATAACACTCTTATTCGCCTCATCCGGCCATTGGTACCTGAGGATGCTTGCCTGGCAAACCGGTTCAACTAGTTCATCCACATCTACCGGACTGGTCCATGTCGCCCCTCCATCATAGCTTATGGAATGTGTTCTGCGATTGCGTCCAAAATAGGACCGCATATTCATCAAGAGCGTACCATTGCCATCAGCTAGCTCTACCATCTGGCATTCATTGACCTTGGGTCGGATAGTGCCTCCCAATTCCCAGGTCTTGCCGTGGTCATCACTGTAAATTACATGTGAGCCATATTCGTACGGACCATTTCTGACGTTACCATTGGCGTCATCGTAGCTGTGGTCACTTGGGATGATTAACCGCCCTTTCCTTGGACCGTTTTTGATCTGAATCCCATTACCAGGGCCGGTTGCATACCATCCCCAGTCCGGATTCTTGGTGGTTTTGGTGATTTCTTTAGGTTTAGACCAGGTGAGTCCATCATCTGTGCTGCTTGTCACCCAGACAGTCCGTGTTCCTTCCGATTTTTTGGTGATGATCTCGGTCTCATTGTCATCTCCCCGGTTGTGTGTGAGTAAAAGAAAAATCTCTCCGGTCATCTCATCCACTACCGGGCACGGATTCCCACAGGTGTTATTCTTGTCATCCCAGATGGTGACGGGTTCCCCCCAGCTCATTCCACTATCTGTTGACCGGCGCATCATCAGGTCAATATCCCCGGCATCACCATGTTCTTTTCGTGCTTCACAGAAGGCTAGTAAAGTACCCTCAGTGGAAGTGACAATAGCAGGGATCCGGAAGCTTTTGTAGCCGTTTTCACCACTGGTGAAGAGTGGGGATTTATAGGTGGATTGCTGGGCCACCACAAAATTTATGATGAGGGAATGGAGAATAATAATTGCCAGCAATTTGTTTCTTTTATTCATTTTTAAGTGCTTTAAGTTTTTGATCTATCTCCACTAGAGTAAACCGGGTTGAGACAATAGAATGGTTTTCCCCAGGGCGATAGCCGACAGCATTTGTTGCTACAAAAGTTCCGTCTGGCAAGACTTCCAACCCCGGATATTCAGTGGATCTGTATGTATGTAACAGTTTCACCCGATACTGCCCCTCTCTGCCTTTAGCAAGGTCATCGTAGGTACCCACCCAGGCAACAAAATGCTCTTTGGTTGTGCTTTTTTCAGCTTTGTCTCTACCCACGATAACAAGTCGTCCGTCAGTTGCATAAGTCGCCTGATGCCGATCCATGGTTACGCTGGCGGTTGCCAGGAAGGGCTCGGACCAGGTTTTCCCTTCATTATCCGAAGTCATGACCCATGAATTCACAGAGCGCTCATTTTCCCTGATGATCATCAACAATTGTTTGGCGTCTGGTGAACGGATCAACTCCGGTTCGCAGGGTCGATAGGGCTCTCCCAGGTCTAAAACAATCCTCCATGGACTCCAGGTGATCCCTCCATCTTCAGACATACTTTGGGCGAGGATGTTGGTTTTCCCCTCATCATATGGTCTTCGTATATTGGTTACACCCAACAACTTTTTCCCACTATCGATGGGTTCAATGGCCGTAAATGGCATTACATCGGCAATCAAGGTATCGTTTCTTCCAGCAATTTTAACAGGCTCAAAAGGAGACCATTCATTATGCTCCAGATCTAACTCTGCCCGATACATTTTATAACCATCGGGTCCCCTGTTTACAAATGTTGTGAGCCTTTGTTTACCCCGAGGGTCTTCGAGTAAATACAGTGGCGGGCAATTGGCATATTCATTCCAACTACTAGGAACCTCCATGAAATCACTCCATGTTATTCCGCCATCTTCACTTTTTTTGACTGGACCGGCTGGCCCACCATGACCGTAAGTCCAGATCACAAACATGGTCTTGCCATCTGGTAGAAGCAATGTACTGGGATGTCCCTGACGATGATTTTCAGTGCCTTGGGCGATGACTACATGACGTGAGGTATCCTGAGAAATATCAATTGTTGGAATGGTTATTTCTCGTTTTCTAGAAAACGAGTTGTCATTTGTATACTCGTTGGCTGGCTGATTACAGCCTGTATTTCCTCCAAGCAGAAAAACCAGGAGGAAATACCAACTATAAATTCTCGAATGGTAAGAAATAGGCAAAGTAAGCGATTAACAGCGGGGTCCTCTACTTCAAAAGCCCCTTGCAATACTCAAAGCACTTCTTCACTTCAGCAACAGGATCAGAGCCTTCCGGTACTTTGTATTCCAACTCGATGTCTCCAATGATCGGCCAGCCGTTCTTTTGGATCACCTTGAGTACATCCCCAATTGGTGTGCCTCCTTCTCCAAATGGTCGGTTGCTGTTGGGTTCGGCAGCGTCTGGGCCGGTTTTGTCCTTGATGTGCAGGCTGATGATGCGATCATGGAGTCGCTCGATGACATCTGCAGGGTTTTTACCTGTAGCACCGTAGTAATGTCCAATATCAAGGTTCAGCATCAGCTTGGGACCAAAAGCCAGTACGCGATCGAAGCTAAAGTTAGGGTCTCCCGGCTGACCATGGTTGTGGAAGATCACATACTTATCATGCTTCTCTGCGAATGGAGCCATTCGCTCAGCTGCTTCCTCAGAGATCTCCATGGTTATACCAACAGCGCCAACAGCTTTACACGCTTCAAAGGCGTAATCGATCTCTTCATCAGTCCATTTGTGGCTTCCCAGTTTCAGGATATGGATAGAAACCCCCTTCGCGTCAAACATGGCTTTCACCTCCTTGAACTTATCCATGGACACAGAGGTCCTCCATTGTCTAAGAGTATCTGCATCTTTAGTTTTTGGAATTCCGGCATAAGCTTCTACCGGACTGCCCATCAACTCTACGGTATTTAAACCTGATTTTACTACGTAGTCGAGTATAGCTTCAACAGATTGATCTGGTAAACTGCGATAGCTATAAGTGATTGTTCCAAGACTTACAGTCGACTCAGAGGCTGCCTCCTTTTTCTGAGGTGAATTACAGCTTATAATAGCAACGGCCAATAAAACAAAAAGGCCAAAAAATTTAATATTCATCTTAGGTGTATAGGTTGTTGATTGAGAATTTAAAAATAGCTTTTTCACCGCTAATATGCATGAATTAAATCAACTCAACAGCAAATACACCAATAAGATGAGTATTCAGGATTCGGAATGGTTAGGCTAACATTAGTCTTTTAACCATCATCCGAAACCTTTGCATTAGGGTCTGCTGAGACTTTTCAGCAGACCCTTTATTACATTTTGTCTAATTATACTTATGCAGCAGCACCTTCAAGGATTTCCTTTATCCTTTTGGCCACTATTCTTTCTTCACCAGGATTCATCATCCAGGTGGTGATGCCTATATTTTCACTTCCTCCAACAGTTTCAATCGAAGGGTGTCCATCTCTAAGCGCCTTTCTCACATCATTAGGTGAGATTTTCACTCTGCTTTCATTCCATGTGATATTCAGCGACGGAACATGATTCGCTATTTCAGGTACATGAACTTCGTATTTCACACCTTTTACGGAAGATGCAGCTTCACCAATCAATTTAACCTGTGATTCCCAGAGTTTCCAGTCGGCCGCATGGTCGCGCTGCAGATAGGCTTCAACCGCTGCGAGCATCCCAAGAATTTCCTCTTTATTAACTTTCATCCCTCTACCAACGGTATTTCCATTAGGTGGCGCGTTTCTTCTTGCTGCTTCAATAAGATCCTTTCTTCCAAGCAACAACCCAGCACTTTGAGGACCTCGCAACCCTTTACCACCAGAGAAGCAGACCAGATCAAATCCCATCTCTGTATATTTCCATAGGTTTTCAACCGGAGGCACATCGGCTGCGCAGTCGATCATTGTTGGGATCTTGTATTTTTTAGCAATCTCCAGAAACTCTTCGTATTGAATTTTTCCACTAGGGTTAGCAAAATTCAAAAACCATAACATAGCCGTGTTTTCATTGATAGCGGCCTCCATCTCTTTTCTGGTTTCTACTTCAACCACTTTCAATCCACAGTTACGCATGGCATGGTCATAGCCTACACGGTGAGTCTTTTGAGAAATCACTTCCGTTTTCATTCCAGTCATATCGGTAGGGATCCGTACAGCTTTTTCAGAATCTCCACCCGTCACTATGCCTGCAGTTCCTAATGTAATGGCCGAAGCAGCTCCTGCAGTCACCATGGCTGCCTCACATTTTAGCAACTCTGCAAGTCTCTCACCTACCTTATCCTGAAGTTCATTTAACCCAACATATTGTTTGGAGGCGTAATTATATGCTTCCAATACTTCAGGATGCATAAATGAAGCTGTGAGTGCCGTGTAGGTACCCGCAGCATTGATAAACGTGCGAACACCCAACTCCTTGAAATAATCTCTTCCCGTCACCTTACCCGGAGCAGGATTGGCCAGAACCCCTCCTGCAGCCACACCTGCCATGGGCAGGGTGACCAGACCTTTTATAATATCTCTTCTATTCGTCATAGCTTACTTCTTTTTAAGCGCTGCAATGCAGTCAATCTCAACTAATGAATTTCCCGGAACCCCACCATAAGGTGCAATGGTTGTCCGTACTGGTGGGTTATCACCAAAACGTCCCCTGTAGGCTTCATTCATGGCCTTGTAATCATTCAGATCGTGGAGATAAACATTGACTTTTAGCACCCTATCCATGGCTGACCCCGCTTTTTCCAGTTCCTTTTCTACTTCATCTAATACGTGCTTGGTATGCGCGGTGATGTCTCCTTCGAAATGGGCACCTTTCCCGGCAACATATACTAAACCGCCATAGGTCTGTGATCCTGAAAATAACGGAACCTGATCATCATAGGTCACATTGTTGGTTACTATCTCGTCGTCCTCCTCTGTTTTGGCTGGAGCAGCATTAACCGCAGATAGACCAAAAAGCCCTGTTGTACCCATAAGTATTTTCTTGAAAATTGAACGTCTGTCTGATTTCATGATATGTTGATTTTTATTTGGAAACTTATTACTGATTCTTTAATTGTTATTTCTCAATTTATTTACCTCACTTGCTGTGATTCCATCTGCACCATCGCCAAATTTTTGTCTGACAAAGGTGAGGAGCTCGGCTATTTCCTCATCCTGAAGAAAATCATGTTTTGGCATAATGCCATTATACCCTACACCATCTACTATAATATCACCTTCCAGGCCATTTAGAATGACATTAATTAATCTGGCTTTATCACCTGTTACCCATGAAGAACCAACCAACGGAGGAAATCTACCTTCCGCACCTTTGCCATTTCGCTGATGACAAGGCGCACAATAAGTAGCGTAGATCCTTTCCCCTCCCATAACTAATCCCTTCTGAAGGTTGTCCTCCTCTTTATCAGGAGTACGGATATGAGGGAGTTTTTTGCGTGCTTCTGTAACGACCAGATTTTCTTTACTGAACCCTTTCTTATCTCCTTTGAACATTACTCTCCAGATCTTTCCCTGGACAGTTTCAGAAAGATACAACGAACCATCTTGCCCTTGAGCAAGTGCCATTGGCCTGTAAGGAGCATCACTCACGTTGGCCAAGGGCTCATCTCCGATAAAGCCATCCGCAAAAACTTCCCACGGTCCTGATGGCTGACCATCATTAAATGGAACAAATGCAATGAAATAACCTGCCTGGGGATAGGGTGCCCGGTTGGTAGACCCATGGAAAGCTATAAAAGCTCCGTTCTTATAATGTTCGGGGAACTGATCTCCCGTATAAAAAAGGATGTCGTTAGGAGCCCAATGACCAGGAAAACCTATGAGAGGTTGGTTGTATTCTTCTCCACTACGCTCATCAATTCCTAATCCTAGATATTCAGGATTCAACACTCTTTTACCTCTGAGATGATCATAATAAAAGTAGGGCCATCCGGCATTATCACCTTTTTCCAATCTCAGAAATTCCTCAGATGGATATATCGCACTTTCCCATTTTGAATACTGGATAGGGTTTCGTCGGGCCAGATCATCTCTACCATGAACCACTGCATAAAGCGTGTGATCAGCAGTATTCCAGTCCATACCTACAATGCTCCGAATCCCGGTAGCATAGTGTACCCCATCTTTTTGAAGGGTCTGATTTAATTTGGAAGCGTCAAACCTCCAGATGCCTCCATGTTCTGAAAGTTCCGAACAAGGGTATTCTCCGGGTTCTCCTGGAATTCTATTCAACACCTGGCACACGTCTCCCGGAGCACCATACTGGAGATAAATATTTCCTTCTTCATCAAAAGTGATGGGTTTGGCGATGTGTTCATAGCCATGGGGATCATTTTTGTAATCATCTATGATTATGAGCTCGGGTTCAGTGTCCTGAACAAGCTTGCCTGGTTCCATTTTGATCCTGTACACCTCTCCAGCTGTGCTGAAGTATAGGTAACCCCGGTAAATACGCATACCCGTACCATAATTGCCCACATCTTCATAGTTCCCGAAATACACAATAGAATCAGCTTTGCCATCACCATCTTCATCGCGTAGGCCCACAATTCCTTTGGGCTTGCCTCCACGGAGCTTTACATAGATGTCTCCGTTATCGTTTACTGCCATGTGTCGGGCGCTTCCAATACTGTCTGCTACAACCACTACCTCAAATCCATCGGGAACAACAAGCCCACCATTATCCGGATCACCATCTGGCAGTTTGGATTGATTACACTGCACTAGCAGTAGTATGGCCACCCCAAACAGGCAACGCACCAAAAGAGTCGATTGAACCAAGCTTAACTTCAAGATTTCAATTATTTATCGCTGTAAGGTTCAGCGGCAAGACCATTCAGATCCCAAACTACCCTACCATCCCGAAGGGTCATCTGGCACACAATCCTTTTGTCACCATTCATCTTAAAACCTGCAATGTCGATATATCCGAATTTACCTTTATCCACACTCAATATCGCCACATCAGCTCCGCTACCTACCGACAAATTACCGAGTTCTTCCCTTTTGATGATCTGCGCTGGGTTCCAGGTCGAGGTTTCAATCACTTCATCCAGGGTCATCCCAAGATTAAGCAGTTTAGACATTACATTGATCATGTCTTTCATTCCTCCATTCATGCTCCCGGTATGCAGATCCGTGCTGATAGAGTTAGGCCTAAACCCTTGTTTGATCGCTGGAACCGCCTGAGAATAAAGAAAACTTCCTCCGCCATGCCCCACATCGAAAATGATTCCTTTATCCTGTGCTTCTATAATAAACGGACGAACTTTCCCATTTTCCACAATGGGTTCCCGACCATTGACATTGGCAAAGCAGTGTGTAAAGATGTCACCGGGTCTGAGTTTTTTAAGAAATAATGTTTCGAGCGAAAGCGGTGGTTCCGAACCACCAAAATCAACCATCACAGGAATATCTGCCAATGTACCAGCCTCAACAGCGAGCTCTGTAGGACCCCATTCCTCACCAGAGTAGTGAGCTAATTTGATCCCAACAACATACTCAGAATACCTCCTGGCAACCATAGCAGTCAGCTTTGGATCCATGTCATCTGCATTTTGCTCATAAGCTCCTCCGCGCATACCTGCACCCACGATATTGAGAAAAGCTAAAACCCGGGTCCTCGAATTATCTATGGCCTGTTCTTTAAATTGACCAAAATTTTGCCAACCTGCTCCCCCTGCATCAACCACGGTAGTCACACCTGAGCGGAAGGTAAACCCATCGGGAGGCAATGCAGAATATCCATTACTTAAATAGTGGTCCGGCTCGGTCCCATAGTGATGATGGCCGTGGATATCTATCAATCCAGGCACGACATACAAACCATCGGCATCCACAGTTTTCTTTGCCTCCTTGGTAATTTTAGAAGCAACTTCCGCAATCTTTCCATTCATTATCGCCACGTCCATTACTCCGTTTAGGTTATTCTTTGGATCAATAACATGCCCTTTTGTGATAAGCAGGTCATATGGTTGTGCCAGGAGGGTCTTACTCCCTAAAAGCAACACCAGGATAAATATTCCGAAAAATGTAAGCGAATTTCTCATAGTTAAAATTTTAATGGACTGTTGAATCGATATAGGAATCTACATTATGTTGTGAAATAATTTCTAATGGAAACAGGTCCAGTCGAGGTACATCCTTGTTAAAGAGTAGATAGTTTACCATGTAGCCTATTCCGCGGAAAGCCTGTTTTTTAGGATTTTGACTGATCAGAAAACTGATGATCCCCTCCTGTAAATATTTGAGGTTATTTTCAAGAAGGTCATAACCTATCAGGCGTATGTCCCTTCTATTACTGTTGCAAATCTTTTCGGCTATCAAAAATGTAGCATTGGAAGTAGTAACATAAATACCTTTGAGCTTATCATCTAAAAGCAATTGATCTATGCGATCATAAAACTCTGGTGTACCCATTTCCAGCACATAACTTTTGATGTCATGATGGGAGTAATTGCTATCATAAAATTCACGGAAACCACGCTCCTTTTCCATGAGGTACACAGATTCCTTGGTATCCTCCCCCACACTCAGAATAGCATAGCTATCATCATTATGCTGCCCCAGGCTACATAAAAATCCAGCAAGTTTACCACTTTGATAAAGGTCCTGCCCTATGAATCCAAGGGGTTGAGACTCTGGAATGTTTGCATTGAACAGCAGATAAGGAATGTGATTATCTTTCAATTCTTGTACAGCATGCAATGCCTGGATATGGAAGAGAGGGGCCAGCACAACCCCGTCAGGATTGGTAGTAATTATTTTCCTGACTACTTTTTCTATAGAAGCTTCTCCATCATGCAGATAGAAATAGGTATCTATTGTGACTCCATATTGAAGCCATTCTTCTTTTGCCTGGACGATGCCAGTATGGGCAGCATTCCAGTAAGGATCATCCTTTGGTTCTATAATTAAGACAGCAATTTTTTTCTTCACCCCTCTACCCAGAGATCGTGCAATCAGGTTGGGCTTGTAGCTAATCTTATTTAGGACTTCATTTACTTTGGCAAAGGAAGCATCAGATACATTGCCCCGGTTATGCAAAACACGATCAACAGTCCCTTCAGATACCCCTGCAAGCCTGGCAATGTCTTTGATTCTAAGATTTCCTTCCTTTTTCAATATTATATCTGACTTGACAATGTTTGCGCACACAATTAAATTGAGCACAGACACGAAACCCTAAGTTAGCTTGTTTTACTTAAAAAAAACCACAACTTCTATTCAATTAAAGCCATTTCAGTTTTTCAATCCCTTGGTCAAACTGATTTTCAATCTTTCAGGGTAGATGGTGCTGCCCTTTCATAAAAGAAGCCTTGCTCAGACTCAATTCATCAATCTCATTCTGCCCCTCTACGATTTTTATAGAAGTATTAATCTTTACGTCCTGAAAACTTGATATGCTCTTGCTTTGAGTGGGCCAATACACTTCTAACTTCCTTATAGTGTTTGCCCTACCGATCCCAATCTCTGCCAGGAGACTATTACCTCCAAAACTGGCTCCAGTGCCCACGGTATGGTAAACTTTTCTCTCTATGCCTTCCTCCTCAATTGTAAGTGCAATCCTGGCTCCAATGGCAGACCGGTTACTCGTTTTACCTTCTAATGATATGTTTATCCAATTATTCGTATTTCCAAGCGGGTTTTCGAACAGGATGTTATGATAATTATCGCCCTCATATGCACCACCCATTACAGCATAAATATCCTGATCACCATCCATGTCCAGATCACCAAATCCCACTGCATGCCCTTTCTGTATATGTCCAAAGCCACCACTAAAAGTTACATCTTCAAATTTTTGTCCCCTGTTATTTCTGTACATCTTATTGGGGACTATGGAAAGAAAACTTGGGTCTCCTGTAGCCAGGTAAAAATCAAGAAAACCATCATTGTCGAGATCACCGAAATTGCAACCCATCGTTGTAACTGGTTCTGATAAACCCAAGTCGTATGCCACGTCTGTGAATGTGCCATCACCATTATTTTTATAAAGCTTGGGGCGCCTTATTTTTAGCCCATCATCGTGGGGATAGAATATATTGGCCATCAGCATGTTAGGCGGGGATATGATATCAGTGGAATACCCGGAAACGAATATATCTTCGAATCCATCATTGTCATAGTCAAATATCCATGTGGAAAAACTTTGTAGTGGCTCACTCACTCCTAGCTCGTCTCCTGCTTCTTTAAAAGCAAGTTTCTTTTCGCTGGATGTATTAATGTAAAGCAGATTTTCACCACTGAAATTCGATAGATAAATATCTTCATATCCATCATTATTGATATCTCCTGAGGCTACTCCTTTGAAAAAACCGGTTTTGGTAATGCCTGCCTCCAATGCAACATTAGTAAACGTCTTACCTGAGTTATTGATAAATAACTCACATTGGTTTTCTCCGATTGGTGTGGATTCATTGGCGATAAATATATCTACCCACCCATCTAAATTAAAATCTGCCCACACGGCCGTCTGCGTAGGATGTTCTGAGTATATACCAGTCTCAACACTGACATCCGAAAATGTGCCATCTCCATTATTTCTAATGAGTGAATTAGGGATTTTGCCATAATTCTCCAGCCATGCCCCTCTCAGTATGATGAAATCAATGAAACCATCATTATTAAAATCCGCATGCTTAAGGTTTAACCCTCCAGTCACCCCAACCAGCCCTGAATATGCTGTCATATCGTTGAAGCCACCACTTCCATTATTTTCAAAATACCGGATCTGATCATCATGACCCCAGGCAGAGACCACCATATCAAGGTAGCCATCATTGTTAAAGTCATCGATAGATATTCCACCAGACATTCCATCAATATCCACACCCAGGTCAGATGCTACGTCCTGGAATTTCGGAAATTCACTTTGTGAGAAATATTCCTCAGGAATGCGAAATTCTATAGGAACCCCATGTGGGTATTCACCCAAGGTCATATAGGCGACATTCAGTAGATATCTAATTTCAAAATCAAAAGGCTTTCTTTCCAACAGTTCATTCAAATATTTGATGGCAGTTGTAGAACCTACTGTGTCAATGTGCTCAGCTTTTTCAGATATTGGGATTATGCAAGACTCATTATTATGGTTAACAAGACAATTATCCAGCTCTCCCTTACGTAGGTAAGCTATGGCTAGCTGAGTTTTAAGTTCGACCAGGATCTTATCCTGATCAGGTACAATCCTCTCCTCAAAGAAGTCATGGAAACTTTGGAAAACATCGATAGCCTTGTCAATTTCACCAGCTCTAAATAATGCTTCACCATACTTATAGACTACCAAATTGCGCTCTGCTCCAATCTCCATTTCGTCCATTCTTTCTTTGAGCTTTTCTGCTCGTTCCCAATTGAAAATGTATTGAACATTTTCAGGGTCAATTCTTGAATATGCCTTCTCGACCCTGTGGATCATCTCCCTCGTCTGCTTATCTGGCTTTACCTTGGCTTCAATCTCCACTACCCTGGAGTGCGTGTGCTCAGCTGACTTAGAACATCCAAATAGTAAGCAACCTGAAATAGAAAGTGAATAAAAAATTGTTCTCATTTGAGAAATCCTAAAGTGCAGTCTTTGATATGTTTTCGGATAAGAGGGGTGTTGATTCAATGGCTTGCAAATAATAACTGTTATTAGCCACAAGTATAATTTCCCTTTGCCCTACTCTGATAGGCTTCATGTCTTTTGCATCAAAGGGTGCGAAAAAGCCACTTTTCTGAACAGAAACCGGCTCAAAATCACCCTTCCCATTTCCGGTGAGCAATAGTCCTGTCCCTGCATCATTACGAGGAGTCTCAATTTCGGACTGATAAAGATTTCCTGAAAGCAAGATATCCTTATAGCCATCACCATTGTAATCACCAGTCAATATACTATTGACAGAGGACGATTGGGCAAGTGTCGGTAAAGGCTTCCATGCAAAACTACCATCACCATTATTCTCAAGATACGCTGATGCAAAGGTTTTGGCTTGCAAGTTTAATGCGACATCTAAAGAAGGTCCATATATGTCAAGAAGGTTTGAATTGCCGAACTTTTCGTAGGTATCAAATTTCTTCCCAATGGATGGAATTTGTTGTGAGGAACATGACTTGCCTCTAACCGGGAAGGATTCACCGTGTTCATAATAGCTCAATACAATATCCAAACTGCCGTTTCCATCGAAATCATAGCTGAATACTTCAAAAGGTTCATCTATGGATGCTTTGTACTTGTAGTTTAACCCTAAGTTTCCAACTATCAAATCCTGATCACCATCGCCATCCATATCATCGGCTTTTATGGAATAATACCAACCTTCGCTTTCAGATAAGCCATCCAATAAGCCCTTCTTAAAATTCCCTTTGGATGTTTGCGTAAATACGGTCACAGGCATCCATTCGCCCACCACTACTAGATCATCAAGCCCATCACTGTTATAATCTACCCAGGTAGCAGAAGTAACTAATCCCAGCTGACTAAGCTCGGCAGCTTTCTCCCTCGTGACATCAACCAGTTTTCCACCCCTATTTTCAAGCAAGTGACTATTGGCTGGATGAGGATATTTCCCTGGTGTGAGTCTGCCTCCTATAAACAAATCAATATCCCCATCGTTATCAAAGTCTTTTGGAACAACACATGATCCACTACTTAAGTATTCAGGGAAATTTTTTGGATCCCGGGAAAATCCACCCTGACCATTATTTAAATACAATCGATCTCTCAGAGCAGGATCATCAGGCTCAAACTCATTCCCGCCACTTACTATAAATAAGTCAAGGTCTTTGTCACCATCCAGGTCAACCAATGCTACTCCCATATCTTCGCTCATTTTGTCCTGGGTCCATGCCCCTTCTACAATTTTATCAAAAGTGCCATTTTTAGTTTGAAGGAAGAGTGTTCCCGAAAAACCAGCAGCACCTCCCATAAAAAAATCCTCCAAACCATCTCCGTTTACATCACCTACCGCTATGGAAGGTCCAAATTGTGACATGCTATGGGGCAAGAGAATTTCTTTTGCATAATCATCATATTCATTTTCTCTATGCAAAACCCCATATAAACCAAGGGATTGTTCTGCATCTGAAAACATCGTTGGTTTGGCCTGATTCTTCTCGGGAGCAATCTCTTTAGCATCCTGTTTCACAACCTCATGCATTTGATTTGCCGTAATATCTCTTAGTACAGACCTGGTCGCATCGTTCCAATCTATGACTACTTTCTCAATCCTTTCACTGGTACCGATACCAAAGTGAACAATCTCTTCGCTCTTTGATATAAATCCTCTGGCGTTGGTGATTTCATTTACCTGCCAAATATTGTTTTCCTTATAGATGCTGATCTTGGTCCCATAAACACTTTTATTATCCTTAGACGATAACTTAAAGCGGACAAAATTTCCGAGGCTCTGATCCACTGAATTATTTCTGTAGAGCATTGCTTCATCATCTATATTGTTAATGACCAGATCCAGATCCCCGTCCAGATCAAAATCAGCATAAGCGGCCCCGTTGGAAAGGGTGGGTGTATCCATCCCCCACTGCTCTGTCTTCTTAGTGAAAGTGAGATCTCCATTATTCTTGAAAATATAATTTGGAAGCTTATCTGTTGGAGCCAAATCAACAAAATCCATCACATCAATTATCGTTTTTGGATCGATCCCTCTTTGGTTTGCAACCTGATTTAGGCTGTCTACCTTTTTATCATAAATGCTTGATAGGTCACTGTAAAAATTATTGCTTTTTACTCCGTTGGTTACAAACAGATCCTTATAACCATCATTATCAAAATCTGCGAACAGCGGAGCCCAACTCCAATCTGTATTTGTTACCCCTCCCAACTGCCCTAGCTCGCTGAAGGTACCGTTTCCATTGTTTCTCTGTAAAGTATTAAACATGTACTGGTAGTGTTTTCCCTCTCTTACTTGTTGCCAAAAATCCTCTGGCGACATACTTCCCATTGTCGTTTTGATCCTTTTATGGTCCTCAGCCATCATATCCACAACCATCACATCCAGATTGCCGTCGTTATCGTAGTCGGCTATGTCACTACCCATACTGAAGTTGGATACGTGCTTTGTAGCAACTAACGCTACATCCTCAAATGTTCCATCTTGCTGATTGATATAAACGTGATCCTGAACATCAAAATCATTGGTGACATAGATATCCGGCCAACTATCATTATTTAGATCACCAACAGTGGCTGATAGTCCATACCCAAAGTTTCTGATACCTCCCTTATCGGTATGATCAACAAACCGGCCATTGCCCATATTTTTGTATAAACGATCACTGAACTTAATATCGGAAAATCGGGCGTAGTCCAGTTTATTTCCCCGACCTGGGATACTTGGAGGTTGATTTACTAGATACATATCCAGGTGTCCGTCTTTATCAAAATCAAAAAACACTGCCTGAACACTGAATCCTATATCAGCTAACCCAAATTCCTCCGCCCTTTCAGTGAAGGTTAAATCTCCATTATTGATGTAAAGCTGGTTGGCACTCTTTTCTTCTTCGAGGTACACGTTCCTACAAACGTAAATATCCAGATCCCCATCATTGTCAATATCTGCCATGGTTACTCCGGAAGACCAAAGGTCATCTATAGTGATACCAGCCTTATCACTAATATCTTCAAATTTCAAATTCCCTTTATTCAAAAACAACCGGTCTCTTGTCTGGTTTCCTGTAAAAAAGACATCCTGTAAACCATCGTTATTGATATCTCCAACGCCTACTCCACCACCAGATATAAACATGGAATTGATCATATGGTTGTTTTCCCGTCTCTGTTCCACCATATTCGTGAAATGAAGTCCGGAATAACCCTGCGGCACCATTGTGAATAACTTATCTCCTTTTTGTGGCGCTTCAAGTTCATTATTGCAACCCATGAATAACGACAAAAGCAGCAGACCACTTCCGATAATTAATTTGTATACCCTCAACACCAAACCATTTTAATACCTATAAAAATATGTAATATTTTGACCCGTTCAAAAGGTCTCTTTTTGCTATAACTAATGAGTAAAAAACCGGATATTATTTTTGAGAACCAGATGAAGCATATGTCACAAAAAGGGGTTGCTCAGAAGATATCACCTTCTAAACAACCCCCGTGTTTCTAATCAATTAGAATTAGAAGTTTGGACCACCAGTATCCCACCATAAGCGAGTACCTATTTCGTCCGGTCCTCCTAACTTGGTAGTGGCATCAGCAACACCAGCTGCGTTGTTGTTACGTTCTGCGTTTACGAATGGCATTCTTCTTAGGAAATCATCAGCTGGTACAATCCCCCAATCCTCGTTACTATCATTCTGATAGTTGTAAGGTAGTTTTGGATAACCAGTACGGCGATGATCCACCCATGCTTCAATGGTATTCATATAGGCAGCAATCCATTTTTGGGTGATTATTTTCTCCAACTTTGTCTCATTGTCGGCTGCCTCATCCCATTTTACGGTGGCATCCCAGCGGTTCATGAGCCTCGGATCTGTCTCACCTCTGCGGAAATCATTCACATCACCAGTGCCTGCTTTAGGATCATTATAATCTACTGGTATTTTGGTGTCATCCGCAAGGTAGTCAGCAGCACCTGCTGCGCCCCACTCTGCAAACGAGTCCATCACCCCTTGTTCATAATGCTCTTGTGCCGACCCAGCGCCAGCCCATCCTCTTAGGGCAGCTTCTGCTAATAAGAAGTGCGTCTCAGATGACATAAAGCAACGACGCATCCCATCAGAAGTTGTTGGGTTAAAATCTGCGCTGATATTGGAATAAGAGAGCCTGTCGTCCTTTGCTCCCAATGTCGCACCATTTCTGATTCCCTTGTATGGAAAATCAGGATGTTCCGGGTACAACGTGTTATCTGTAGCAGGTTCAAAGTATTTAGAGAGCCTTCCATCTTCATACCCTACAAGGATAGATTCCATAGAAGCACTCATACGGGTATCACCCCACCCCCAGGCTATTCTGGCTGGAGGGAAAAACCCATTATAAAGCTTTATTTTGAAATCATCAGCAGCAGTAGTAATCAAACCTCCAGCTGCAGCAATGGCCTTCTCGCCTTCTGCTTTGGCTAAATCAGGAGCTACATTGGAAATTCGCATCGCCAATTGCAATCGAAGACTGTTGGCATACTTGATCCAGCTAGGAATATCGCCACCGTAACTCGCATCAAATTTTGCCATTCCTCCAAACTCAGAATTGGCTTCTAAAGTTGCAACTATTTCATCCAGTTCGTCAAACCATGTATTATACAAAGTTTCTTCGCTATCATACAGGATGGTATTCTCCAGTGAACCGTAATTCGTGTAGATGATCGGCCCGTGATAGGCAGATAACCTTGAAGCCGACAGAATCCGGATCAATTTTGCCCAGGCAACAAAGACATCATTTCCTTCGGCTTCCGCTATTTCAATCACTCTGGCACTAGGAGAAAACACATTATTGTAACAACGATTCCAATAAACATTCCAACGGATGTAATAGGTTGTATTGTTGATGCCGCCCACAAACGGAGTTGGGGTAGCTAAGTGCCTCACCCATGAGTCATGACACAAATTGTGTTCAATCTGATCGCCGAATATATTACCAAGCATGGTTGGGAAAAATGCCCCAACATGGTTATTGTCTTGTCTTAGAGACGCATCCGAGATCTGGTATGGATTTGTATTTATTTCTTCAAAGTTTTCCGTGCAAGCACTGAAAGCCAAGAGTGTGACTATTGTTATATATATAAATATCTTATTCATATCTCTCTAATTAAAAATTAACCTGGATATTAAGTCCGACGGTTCGTGTCGCAGGAACATTGAAATTATCAAGGGAAGGTGAATTCCTGTTGGTACTCATAGCCAATTCCGGATCAAATGGGGCCTCCAGATACAAAAACAACAAGTTTTGGCCCACAATCGAGAACGTAAATGGGATTGAGCTTATCCTCGTATTATAACCCAGCGCCATCTGAGTTAACCTTACGTTAGTCCTGCTATACACATAAGGCTCCATGATACCGTTTCTTCCACCAATTGTACGATAATAGAGTTCCGGATCAATCTGACTTACGGGATTTCCTTCGCTTGAAACCGCATTGATGGCAGTAAATCCCTGATCCCTGTCATCCGCAGTTCTTTGGGAAACACCCGCCTCATCGAGCATGGCCTCGGTTTTGCTCACGGCTAAACCTCCGAAATTACCATTAATGATGAAGGATAAAGAGAAATCATTATAACTCAAATTGTTCGACCACCCCATGATGAAATCCGGATTCAAGTTTCCTCTGAAATTTAAATCAGTAGACTCAAGATTGTCTGCTGTTTTACGAGGAGCCCCGTTTGTGCCAAGAACAATTCTGCCTTGATCATCCCTTACAAAACTCAGTGTATAAAGATCACCAACAGATCCACCTTCTTTGAATCGTGCATAATAACCCTCGGAACTTCCTGTATTGATCCAGTTGTCAGGATTGTTTGGATCTCCTTTTACAACTGTGTTAATGTTTCTCGAAAAATTAAGAGCTGTATTCCATTCAAAGTTATTATTGTAAATAGGCGTTGCATTTAATATGATTTCTACCCCTTTGTTGTTAAGCTCTCCAACGTTAATCCAACGATCAGTATAAATTGACCCCAATTGTGCATCAACAATAAAGAATTCATCACGGTTAGTTATGTTATAGTACGTGAAGTCAATACCAATTCTGCTATCGAGGAAATCCCAGTGAGTACCAACTTCAAATGTTGTCGCAATTTCTGGTTGTAAATCATTAAAGGGTGCGACAAAAGCACGTTGGACTCCACCAGTTACGGGATCTATTGTATTTGAAGGTACAATTCGGTTAAATGGTACTTCTTGTCCTACTTGACTATAAGACAATCTGATCTTACCGTTACTAATTGGCTCAGGTATATTTAAGATCTCACTAACAATAGCAGACATACCAATGGCCGGGTAGAAATAGTTTTCGTTTCCAGTCAGGGCCAATGTAGATGCCCAGTCTGTTCTACCAGAAAAATCTAGAAACACCAAATCTCTGAATCCTAAGGTGGTATTTATGAATACACCTTGCTTTACGTCACGACTACCAAGGGTCGAACTGATACCCACCGAACTAGGAAGGTTTTGGAAATAGAACTCATTTGGATATAGTAATCCTTGTGTTCCCGTATTTACGCTTACTCCCTGACCATACACACGCTTTTGATATGTAGCTCCTCCGATTACACCCAAGGTTAAATCTCCGAAATTTTCATCATATCTCAGGATGGCATCTACATAGGTAAGTTGATCCTGGTATTTGGCGTAATCCCATCTTCCATTTGGGTGTACGTTTGTTGTATTACCACCAGAGGCATATTGAGTCTCCTGTAGCTTATCGGCATAATCGAGGTTACCTCGTACAGCAACACTTACTTTTTCAGAAAACTGATAATTCAAGTTGACACTGGCAATAGCTCTCTTGGTCTCATTTACACTTGGCTGACCTTGAAGTAAAAACCATGGATTGGACTGGTGATGATCAGTTACAAACCAGTTCATCTCTTCCACATTTCTGTCAGGATTTAAAAATGTAGGGTTGTTCTTAAAGAATTCGTATCCCTGTAAACCTAAAGAGGGATCATATTGAGGAATTGCTCCGTTTCTTGGGAACCTGTAAAGACCAGTCAGGGGGTTAAGATAATATCCAGCTGCCGGGCGATTCTCAACTTTTTCCTGTGACAACATAACACTAGAACCAATCGTCAATTTATCATTCAGCAATTTAGTAGACTGCTTGAAAGTGATGTTGTTCCTTCCATACTCATTGTTGGGCATGATACCTGTGGCTTCTGTATTGGCATATGAGAAATAAGCCGTAGTTCTCTCATTGCCTCCACTTATCGAAATGGAATTGATGAAATTAACACCAGATCTGAAGAAGTCATCGACATAATTATCGTCATAATTACCGGGGTTGGTATCCCAGCTTTCTTTGATCCCGCCAATAGCTCCGTACTTGAATTGTAGGTCAGGCTTCAGCAGTACACTCTCAAAGGTAACTCCTGTATTTAAGGTGACTTTTGCCTGACCAGCCTGCCCCTTCTTTGTAGTAATCAAAACCACACCATTGGCCCCTTGGCTCCCATACAGTGCAGCAGCATTTGCTCCTTTTAAAATGCTAATGCTCTCAATATCGTCCTGATTGAGCTGCGATATCCCATCACCGCCATCAACACCACCCCACATGCCTGGTTGTCCACCTTTGTTGTTAACCATTGGAATACCATCGATTACAAAAAGTGGATCACTGTCTCCGGTGAGGTTCTTATTTCCTCGCAACTGAACTCTAGTCGATCCACCGGGTCCTCCACTACTTTTCTGAATCTGTACTCCAGCAGCTCTACCAGCTAAATTGCTTAGGAAATTCACATCCCTCACTTTGGTGAGCTCCTCTCCATCCACAGTTTGCTGAGTATAAGTCAAAGACTTTTCTTCACGCACAATTCCCAAAGCTGTAACAACAACTTCACCTAATTGAACTTCGTCTTCCACCATGCCAACATCGATGACAGTTCTGTTGCCCACTGCAACTTCCTGTGTGGTGAAACCAACTGAGGTGAATACTAAGGTGACATCACTAAAATCAGAGATGTCTAATCTGTACATTCCATCTACATCTGTAGATGTTCCACTGGTCGTACCTTTCACAATCACAGAGACACCAGGAAGTCCCTCCTCTCCTGCTGTGACCTTTCCAGTGATGGTCTGACCGTATGCGGCTACACTTATAAATAAGAGTAAAACCTGTAAAAATCTAATCATACGCTAATTAATGTTTAATAAATACTAAAATACTTGAGTAATATACTTACAAGTACACAGATTTATGCAGTTATTATGGAAATATTTGCGCGATTAGTAGGTTTTTTTTCATTATACTTAATAAAACAGGCAGAAAGTTGCAATTCTTTGTAAGATTAACTATTTCTTTATGGATAGTTTATCTCTCCCTCGCATTCTCCCTGATGTATGAGGTTTGAACCGACTCTTTAGTCCCTATATAATGAAACCTTTCAGCCCAACCCAGGCCGTATTTTTCTCCAACCAATTTATCTGAAGGGACACCCCTGATAGCTTCAGAATCCATATCCAGCATAAAATGCTTGATATAAGCATGATTAGCGGACTCATCACTCTTCCCCAAAATTGGAAGCTCTTTGCCTTCTTCCGCGAGGCGCTTTTTCAAGGCAGCTCCCGACACCCCAGGACCCTGGAAAATATTTGCCGTGTTTGCTTCTACTTTTTTGTCAATATACTTGGCTATATCTACCACTCTGTTGACTACTTGAGGACCTCTTGCGAAATAATATTTTTCGGAAACACCATGTGGTTGTAACACCTCCAGATGCTCTGGATAGTCAGTGCTCATTCCGGCCATCCAGGAAGCAGCCTCCACAGCTTTTGCAGTAATGTAATGATCAGGATTCTCTTCATAAGCTCCATATGGATCATATGAAATCACCGTATCAACCTTCAAAAGCCTAAACAAGAAGATTAACCTCCCCTTTATTTCCTGAATGTTATATTCATCCATTCTGTGATTGCGATATCCCAGGTCATAAACCTTTTTCAATCCAAGTGCTTCCGCGACGCTGTAGGTCCCCTTCTCATTGTTATAAACCCTTTCTCCCATGGTCTTTCCCCTGCCCGCCGCATCATCATTGCTTGTTCGGATGAGATAACCGGTATACCCTTCGTCGAGCAGCTTTGCTACAGTGCCTGCAGCAAAAAATGCAATGTCATCACAATGTGGCTGGATAGCTGCCAAAACTTTTCCTTCATGCGGCCGACCATTGACCGCTCGCTCTATAAATATTTCATCTGATGTCTTTTCAGATAAGCCTGAGCTTGCCTGGGATGTACTGCCTATTACTGCCGATGGACCTAAGAAAGCTCCTGCTGCCAACCCCTTTCCAATAAATTCTTTGCGATTCATAGTGATGTTGTTTTATGGCTGAGCTGACTGTCCCACAAACCCTTCCTGATTTATAGACCATGTCGTAGGATCATCTTCAGATTGAATGGTCGCCCGAAACTGATGTGTAGTGGATTCCAGTGTAACCGTATTTTTCTTGCCATCGATGATTATTTCATCGCTCAGACCAAAATCATCGAGATTTGCTGAGTATTTAGAATTTTCCCTTTTCTTCTCCTGTTGTCTGTAATAGATCAGCCACAAATACTTCTTCTGCTTTTCGGCATAATAAGAGACAAAAGGCACTTCTCCCGTTCCAACAATTATATCAGTAAACTGCGCATAACCCCAACGTTCAGGGAAATGCATATTGATCACACCCTGTGGTGACCATACCCAGTTATAACATGGCAATTCTTTACCTGTACTGTCTTTTGCTTTGGTGTATTTACCATCAATGATCTCTATGTCATATTGAACCCTGGAGAAATTGACCCGGTATTGGTCACCATCAGAAGGTGGGTTTTCTCTTTTTCTGCCAAAACAAATGGCTGAAAATGGAATGGCAACTTCCAGGGTCCAGGCCTCATCTCTATCATCTGGTTGGTTTATTGTTCCTTTGACTTTCACACCGGATTTCAATCCTTTGATCTCCCAGTTAGTCATTGGTAACCCTCCATTTCGATAAGGTTTGGTCAAAAACAGATCCCAAGTGGTGTTAAAGGCATTCATCTCAAACTCATAATACCGATGGGTATCATGGTCAGGATACTTGTAATTTCGGCTACCATCATTGTCAGCATCTATAAAAATCTCAAAATCATTGTCAAAAAAGATCACTTCGTCGTGTTCAGTGAGTGTGGCCCAAACATGAGGTTCAATAAGCTCCGCAGCAAAGTAGAAGTACTTATCATCCCAAAGCATCTTTACACGGGTACGTAAATACGGATCGGGTTTCAGGGATCCTTCAATATCCCTGAATTCATCAGTCCACTCGGCTTTTTGCCAGGCCTCATCATTGATATCTCCATCTATCGTGATAGGCTTTGAGGTTTTGTAGACCACATAGTTTTTGGGTGGTGTGAACAAGTGCTCCAAACCTGAAAATGGATCCTCAGGCTTATTGGTAGATGGATTTTGCTCATTTGTGCAGCTCGAAGAAATAATAAGCATGGTTAATGCTAACCAAAAAATAAAATGTGATCTTATTTTCATTTAGTTGATTGTAAAAATGGATTAAAAAAGCATGGCAAATGTAGTCCATGACCACTACCAAATTCTGAAAAAATGATGATCTTGTCAACTACAGCTTTCCTTCTCTCACCCAAATTCAATTTTTATTAAGGCTTGCAACAGGTTAACTTAGAGATCATGTGCTACAACCTCAGATACCTCACAAAAAAGCAGCGCGATTACGCGGTCAAGTTTGGCGAAAGTCAGGAGGAGATTGATAAGCTGGAAAAGCAGCTGGAAATATTCAACCAACAACAGGGTCCTGTCTATCACACTTCTGCTTTTGACCATTGGCCTGTCCCGGTCATCACAAGTGATCGATCTCAGGGATTTCAATTCTTCAACTGGGGATTAATCCCAGGTTTTGTGAAAGACAGTCATCAGTATGAATCAAAGTATACTTCCAGGTATTTAAATGCACGCATCGAATCGTTGTTTGATGAGACACAATACAATGAAAAGTTCAAAAAGAACTTTGACAATCCTTTCTACTCTTCAGCCCTGAAAAGGAGATGTGTGATTGTAGCAGATGGTTACTACGACTGGCACTGGCAGGGAAAAACATCCTATAACTTCCACATCCAGTTAAAATCCGAGGAACCTATGCTTCTTGCCGGGGTCTGGCGAACATGGAAAAGTAAAAACGAGGAACTGCAAAGGGATACAGTCGCAATAGTTACCACAGATGCTAATCCTTTATGTCAAAAAGTACATAACCGCCCCAAGGCGAGTGAGGGGCCCAGGCAGCTTGCCATACTGGACTCAGATAGCGTAGCAACGTGGCTCAATGGATCGGACAATCCGGATGATGTAGATGCGCTTAAAACATGTATCAAAGTCTACCCTGAGGAAAAAATGAAAGCATATCCTGTGAAAAAACTGTTTATTCAGGATGGAAGAAGCCGAATCCCCCTAAATGATATCGATTGTACAAAGGAGGTACACTACCCAGAGCTGAATTTTAGAAATGGTCAAGATCAGATGAGCCTTTTTTGACGACCCACCTGATCAGGTTTTAATTCCTATACTTCTACATTCCTTGACTCATATTTTTCATAGTTTGGCTTCAGTTGTGTAGACTTCTCCCACATAAGCGGAGACGAAATCACATAGTCCGCACTTACCCTATTGCAGGCTACAGGAATATTCCATACCATGGCAATACGCAAAAGTGCTTTCACATCAGGGTCATGTGGCATTTGAGACATAGGGTCCCAAAAGAATATCAGGAAATCTATCTCACCTTCCGCAATCTTAGCTCCGATTTGCTGATCCCCGCCCAATGGACCACTTTTTAATTTAGTTACCGGCACCTCGAGCTCCTGCTCAATCATCGTACCTGTAGTTCCGGTTGCGTAGATGTCATGACATGACAATGTCACTCTATTATATTTAGCCCATTCGAGCAAATCCTTCTTCTTGAAATCATGTGCTACAAGTGCTATTTTCTTGCGTTCGTATTCAAATGATACATCTTTCATATTTTGAGTATTTTAAACGTCCAATTTTTAATTAATCCTTTATTATGATGAAATCATCACAACAAAAATACAATATCATAATGAATATGATATCATTTAAGTTCTTTTAATAAAAATTAAATAATTGTTAAATGATTGATTTCAGCTCACTAAAGGAATCAGATCACTCCCGCTGGTATACCCTTACATAGTCCACCAGGTATTGTTTTGGAAAGTTGGTACTAGAGGGATCTCCTCCATTGGATCCAATGGCCAGGTTTAGAAGGATATAGTGAGGTTGATGAAAAGGATTGAATCCATCTGGGTTAATCGTTTCACTTAAATCAATTTCATTGAGTAGACTTTCATCAAGATAAAGTCTTATATAAGATTCTGTCCAGTCCATTTTCCAAATGTGATAATTATCAGGCCACGCTCGGTTTTCACTGATGAGCTCCTCCAGAGGGACGACTGATTCGTCCCATTGAGCCCTTACATTTTCTCCGGCCCATGCTGCATTGGCCAGAATAATAGGGTTATCATTTCTTCTATAAAACTCCAGAACATCGATTTCGCCATTTGCCGGCCAGGGACGTTCATCACCTAATGTCCAGATAGCTGGCCACATACCCATACTGGTATCTATTTTTGCCCGGACTTCAAGAATACCATACTGAAATGAAAATTTACCTTTTGTATTTATACTTGCAGAGGTATACTCAGCATACTCCCTTTTGTTGCGCCAGTTTTCAGTGCCAGGGGCAAAAGCTGGGTTTCGAATTTGCTCCTTCTTACCCTCCAACACCAGCAATCCGTTTTGGAGGGATGCATTATCTTCTAGATACCACTGCAATTCGTGGTTTCTTACAAAACCCAACTCAAAGGACCAGTATTCCGGATTAGGTTTGTCACCACGATCAAATTCGTCCTGCCAAACAAGCCGATAATCATCAGGAATTGTTGTCTGAGCTTCTACGCCAATTGGAAATAGGAGAACTGATACTATTAATATTATATATCGACTTCCATATCCAATCCACATCTCCTCTTTATCTATTTCAACTCAAGTTCTTGCACTTCTGGTATATCCGTTCCACGGATCTCCTGATACTCTTTGACCATCTCCTGAAGTTTATTCGGGTGGCTTTCAGCCAGGTTATTTTCTTCTCCGATGTCCTCTTTAAGATTATACAGCTGATAGGCATCACTATTGCCCAGTTCAATGTTGACCATTTTATTGATTGTAGCTCCTTTATAAGGAGGAATCATCACCCAGTCACCTTTTCTCAAGGCTGTTCTAGAAGTAGCCTCAATCACCAAAGACTCCCGGCCGTGGCTGCTTTCTCCCATCAAAGTTTCGAGCAAGGGCTCACTATCCGCTATGCTTTCCTTACTACCTACCAATGAAGCTATAGAAGAGAATAAATCAAGTTGACAGATCAGCGCATCAGAGACTGCCGGCTGGATCCTGCCTTTCCAGTAGGAAATGAAAGGAACGTGTGTTCCTGCTTCGAACAAGCTGTATTTTCCCCCTCTAAACGGACCCCATGGGGTATGATCACCATTTTTTTCTTCAGCATCATCATAATATCCATCATTCAATACGGGCCCATTGTCACTGGAAAAAATGATCAGTGTATTCTCCAATATTCCTTCTTCTTCCAGCGTTTTTAAAAACTCACCAAGACACCAATCAGCTTCAACGATGGCATCACCCCGGGGTCCTAATCCTGATTTTCCCACAAACCTGGAGTGAGGAGTCCTTGGCACATGAGGCTGTTGCATGGCGTAGTAGAGAAAAAATGGTTCATTCTTGTTCTTTTTCACAAACTCCTGAGCTTCGACCAGAAAGACATCTGCCATATCTTCATCTTTCCATAGTGCAGATTTTCCACCTTTCATAAAACCAATTCTGGGAATACCATTGACTATGCTGTTGTTGTGCCCATGATGCCACTTCATGGTGAGAAGCTCAGGGTTTTCCTTGCCTGTTGGTTCCCCTTCGAAGTTATTTTGATAGTCCACTTGTATTGGATCCTTTGGGTCGAGACCGACCACATGTCCATTCCTGATATAAACAGTCGGCACCCTGTCTTGCGTGGCAGCCAGGATGTAGGAATAATCAAATCCAACTTCGTTTGGACCAGGGCTAATCTTTGTATTCCAATCAACATTTCCACTTCCCAACCCTAAATGCCATTTACCAACGATCCCTGTAGCATACCCCTCATTCTTTAGCATTTTTGGCAGGGTCATTTGTTCTGTTCCAATCAATAAAGGAGCTGTACCGGGAAGTATTTTGGCATCTTTTTCCCGCCAGGGATAGACTCCAGTAAGTATCGCATATCGGCTAGGCGTGCATGTGGCCGAGGAAGCATATCCATTGGTAAACCTGACCCCACCATTGGTGAGCCTATCAATATTGGGAGTTTTTAGTATGGTTGATCCATATGCCCCTACATCACCATATCCGAGATCATCCAGATATACGATAACAATATTGGGCTTTTTAGGCTGAGACGATTGTCTTTCCGAAGAACACGAAAATATTACGACGAGTACAAGTAAAAATAAAAAACTGATTGATTTACTCATTTGGGAGATCATAAAACGCTGTTTTTGGTTTTTGCGAATAGCCAGGTACCTATAGTGTAGTTAGATATAATAAAAAGCTATTCTTATGCTTTCTGGCTAATCTCCAATATTTTTGTGACAAAGTAAAAAAATCATGAAACAGCTCATCGTTTTATTATCCATCCTGGCGATAGGTTCTCTTTCCTCATGCAACAAAAAGGAACTGGAAGAAAACAACCGGTTTATCGTCGGGGTTTGGGAAGCTAATTTCGAAACTTTGGCAGGCTGCGATGACCCGAGCATGGATATTCAGGGAGAGATTGAGTGCACAGAAACAGATTGTATCAGATATACTTTTCAGGATGATGGAGTTTATTTTGCGGAGATCACCATAGAGGGAGAGACATTTGGTGAGCAGGGTACATACAGCCTGGATATAGACAACCTTAGCCTTTGTATTGAAGATGAAGGCATTGTTACCTGCAATGGGGGATCTTATGATGTAAATTCTGCCACCTTACAATTCACTATCACAGATACAGACTCGGGATGCTCGATTAGCAGGGTTTTTGAAAAAACAGAAACCAGCAGCTAGGGTTTTACTTTAGATGGCAGCAAGCGAGCAGAACCTCCAGCCCCATAACGAGCGACGCATCCATGGCGAGAAAGATTTCCTTTCCAGGGTCTCTGATTACCTAGGTGAATTTGTTTATGGTGGTATTGATGGTGCTGTAACGACTTTTGCGGTAGTAGCGGGTGCAGCAGGAGCAGGCCTTGAAAGTTCAATTGTTATCATCCTTGGATTTGCCAACCTCATCGCAGATGGCTTTGCCATGTCTGTGGGTAGTTTTCTTTCCAAGAAGTCAGAAATCCAGAACTACAACAAACACAAACAAATTGAATACTGGGAAGTAGAAACCATCCCTGGTGAAGAAAAAAAAGAGATAAGAGAGATTTACGCTGCCAAAGGCTTTGAAGGGGAACTGCTTGACCAGGTTGTTGATACAATTACCGCAGATAAAGACAGATGGGTGGATGTGATGATGAAGGAAGAGCTCGAAATGGCCGAAGAGACCAAGTCTCCCTTCGCCATGGGTTTGATAACCTTTCTATCATTTATACTCATGGGGTTCATACCTCTCATAGTCTACGTGATCGATTATTTGGGTACCTTAGAAGCTCAATTATTCGCAGTTTCATCAGTTCTCACTGCATTCACATTTGTTGGGATCGGTTATCTAAAGGGCCTGGTAACCAATACGGCTAAACTAAGAAGCATTTTGGAAACTTTGATCCTGGGAGGAGCTGCTGCCACTCTGGCTTATTTTGTGGGAGATTTTCTTGAGCGACTAATTTCCTAGGTCACTCCACTTCAGCTTCCTGATTAATCAGCTTCCCGTCCTCATATTCATAGGCTATGGAGAGATTTCCTTCGGTGTCATACCATTTTGCAATCCCATTGAGTACTCCGCGTTCATAGTTGGACGCTTCCATCAGTGTCCCGTCCTGGTAAAATTTACGGAGTTCACCCTCTAACTTACCATTTACATAATTCCGTTCTTCGATAAGCCTTCGTCTGTTATAAACCCTGTATGAGCCGGACAATTCGTTATTAGCGTAATTGGAATAGGTTGATATGTAGCCCTGGTTATCAATTTCTACAGTAGCACCCTGTTTTACACCCTTGTGATACGTGATCGAGCCAGTTATCAGGCCATTGTCGTCAAATGTCACCCAGCTGCCATGCTTCATCCCATTGAATGACTGACCTTCTTCTACTAATACACCCCCAACCACAATCTGAGCGTTTGAGATACCGTCCATTCCTTCAATGGGTGTAGTGATTGCACTTTTCGGAACTTCTTCCCCTTCGCCAGATATAGTCTGGTCTGAGTCACATGCGATTGTAAATGATAAGAAAAAAACTGTTAGAATAACATATTTCATTTCACCTGAATTCTTTTTTGAAAACCCCTTAAAATTAAACAATATGGGGATTTTGGGCCAATTTACTAGATATTGAACCAATAAGAAATTTTAGCAAAGATTGCCCTGCTTTTTGCCTGAAATGTATCTGGAAAATAGTTGTCGGTATAGACAATGAAAAAATCCGAAACAGGAGCAAAACGGTATTGCAACCGGACGTTCATGTTGAAATTGTCTATTTGACTGTTGTATTGGAAAAATGTAGTCAAAAAGAGACTTTTTGTAAATGTAATATCAAACCGAGGACCTAATAGCCAAATATCACCACTTGCATAAGGTTCAGGGAGTCGGATTCTATTGTATTGATATATCAATGTAGCGATACCATAAGGTCTGTATAAATAATTGGTTTCACCTCCTATACTCAGAAGATTTCCATTAAAAAACTGCCCGGCCTGAATCTCCATATCATGATAGAGTGGTTTCCTTCGATCCGTTCTGAATGATAACTTCATGCTTGTATATGTGTAATCAGCGCCCATTTGGAGTGGTAGGCCATCACCAGATCTGGTGGGATCAAAGTCTGCCTGAAGCTTGATGTATTCATGTGCAACCTCAGCCCTGATCTCCGCCCAGTTGGCAAATACGATCTCATAGAATGGTGAAAAGCGGTAGTCAGTGTGTCCAAAATCTTCATTCCTAAAGTATTCCGTTTCAATGCCAGGACCATGACTGGTAACCTTCGAATTTGGGTAAAATCTATACTGGTAGCCTGGTGCCAAAAGCAGATAATTTCTACGGGGGACATACCCCACTGCCGGATTATAATTTTGTGCTACCAGTTGATGACTCCAAGTGATGGTGTAGTTTGTCTTATTGTAGGAAATTGTTCCCCCGTGAGCAAAATGATCCTCGGTGGTGCTGTCCGGAGAAAAAGAATGGTGATAAAATACCTTTCCATTCCAGGCCCCATCATCAGAAAGAATATTGTAATCTACACCTAACAACCTGTTGTAATCACCTTCATCAATTTCAAAATCAAACTGATTGTCCTGATTAAGTATGTGAGTGGCCTGCTTATTAATTCCAATCACTGAAATATTTGATCGATTGAAAATTCTCCGCTGAATGGCAACAGTAGAATAATTATATCCTGGCTGAAGGATGGAGTGATCCTTTGCCGTTTGCATGTTCAATACTCCTATCCGCCAATCCCTGTTTAAGCTCCCACTAAGTTTCATTCCGGCGTTAATCTTATTCGGCACCAGCAGACCGGTGGTAGGGTCTTGAGCTAAACCAATTCTTCTCGAGAAAAAAGGTCTTATTCTCTGGTCCCCGAAAGAAGCGAATATGTCTGCATTCTCTATAAAGAACTGACGCCTTTCGGGAAAAAACAACTCAAACCTGGAAATATTCGTCTGCTGTTGATCTACCTCCACATTGCTAAAATCCGGATTGAAAGTAAGGTCTAGATTTAAGGATGGTGTTACTACAACTTTGGCATCACCTCCCACATTGATGGTTCCATGTGATTCGCCTGTTGTGAAATCTTTGTCACCACCTCCAGAAATGTAAGGTATTAGGGAAATATTATAATCTGGCTTTTTTGGAGCCTCCTCAAATATTACAACACCTGGGTATGACAGCGTCAACGTGCTTTGATTTCTAGGTACATGGCCCCAGGTCGATTGCTCAGCAGTTTTACTATCCTGGGCATACATATGCACATTCCATACTTTAGAGCCCTTTTCAAACCTTAGCGTTTTCAATGGAATGGCCATCTCCCCAGACCATGAGCTATCCTGAATATTAGCAGCAGAAAACCATTTATTGTCCCAGGAAAGGTCAAAGCCTGAACTGGTAGATCCTACTCTTTGCCGACCGGCAATCCCTGAGATAAGGGCCTCACGTTGAACACCGAAAGGATTGATACTAAAGAGTTGCCCATTGGTCTCATTTCTAAAAGGATCGAAAACAATTGCTACAGCATCATTTTCCGAACCTCTGTAATCCCTCCTTAAAGATTTTGTGACATAGGGTCCTGGCACCGGATCATGACTGATAAAACCCACATAAATAAAGTCATCATCATATGTAAGACTCACTATTGTCGGTGTAAGTGTATGGCTGGTATCCATTGGAAAATACTGCCAAAAGGGAGAGGTCTTATCAGCAAGTTCCCAGTCCTTCTCATCCAGGACCCCATCTATTGTGATGGGCCCCGTTGTTCTTTTTACATATAACTCTGGTTGGGCATTTTGCGACAAAGCATGATAGGAAAATGAAATAATTATTAGTGAAAGAAGGAATGTTTTGAAATATGTCACCTCAACAAAATAGTAATCAACGTGCACCCACCGAAGAATAATAGAAATCTAAATCTTTCTAAAAATACGCAATAAAACCAGTGTATCAAGCACTTATCCGATTGAGTTCCAAATCTTTTGATTATAGCTTCATAATGTTTGAGAAAACCCAGTAATTCATAGGCTGACCCAAGACCTTATTTGATCAGGGATTACCTGCTTCTGATAAAACTGAAACGATATATTTTCCAATATTCCTTCCCTGGTCCTGGCCGTCCTCACAAGCATCTCTGTAATGAATGCCACCATAAAGTCTGGAAATGGCCGCTTCATTACAGGCCTCCCTAAATGAGTTAAAACTTCTGGGCTCCAGGCCAAAATACTCCTCTGAAGTGTCGGTAAAGCGAAAGTCTTCACCAAACAAATAGGTAAGCATCTCCGCACTTGCCGTAGAGATTACACTGTGCCCACTTGTATATTCGGGAAAAGGGGGAGTCTGTAGGAGCGGCCTCCACTCTTTATCAATCAATTTATTAATTGCTGTCTCAGGACGGATCCGATCACTTCGGTATTTTTCATCCCAGCAACTGATGAATGCATCGTGAAGAGTTAAGGCAACATAAGTATGGACCCTTACCGCTTGTACAAAGGATAATTTTGACTGCAGACTGGCGATACCGGTGATGCCAATCCAATGACCACCGGGGGATATTTTCTTCAAACCAATCATCACATGACCTGAAAATTCAACAGCAAAAGGATTACAATCCCAAAAAGCAGCTATTTCTTTTTGTTCACTGGTCAATTCCCTGGTTACCTCATAGACCTCATTCAAAGCTTTCATAAAATCACTATCCTTTTCAGTACTGAAAGGAACTGGAGGAACTGGCTTAAACTGGTCTGCTGAGGTCATAAAAAATGCCCTGATTGTGTTCCAGTTTGGCTCTACAGGCTCGAGGTATGCTGGAGGAGTAGGATACCATCCTCCGGGTTCTCCTGAAGGAGTGTACCTTGTATAGGTGCTTAATGAGTTATAACCGTCAGTTTTCGCATAGTCTAACACTTTTTGGGCCATGCGGACAGCAAATAAAATGTTTTTGCTTAGTTCTTCATCTGACCATTTATAAGCCTTTTTATAAGTATTTTTCAGAACATCTTGATCATCCTCAAGCATGTAACCGGAAGGCATTATTCCCTTCCCAACTTCCAGCATAGCATAAATAGCACAAAAAGAATTGGAAAGGTCAACCGGGATCTCTTCCTGCTCAAAGTTGGGATCTTCGATAAATCTATCGGATATTGCTGCAAGCTCACCACTGGCTACCAACACCTCAAAAGCCCCCAATAATGAATAAGCATAATTTCGACTTGCCACAGGTGGGTTTGCTACATCGTGCAACATCACTTTCGATAAATTAAAGATGTTGTCTACCAGCAGGTTTACTTCGTTCAGTCTGGTTTTCTTTTCTGCAAATCCCCGAATGCCAACTGCTATAATTATCAGAAAAAAAAATACTTGCTTCATCGCTCTTTCACTTTATAAACATCCACTCCCTTATTGTTGATACCTACCAAAAGGTAGTTTTCCCCATTAATATCCAGCCATTTCAAAGACCTTGTATCACCTTTCAGCGCAAGACCTGATTTGGCCTGAGGAATATATTCAAAATTGCCTTTTCCATCTCCCTGGTACAACTGACCATAGTTTGCATCAATCTGGCCCATTCTAATACTGATGGCAGTTTGATTGCCCCCAAGGACAAAATCTTTGTTTCCATCCCTATTAAAATCAATTACCTCAATGGCAAAAACCGGCGAAAATTGTGCTGTAGCCGGAAGGACATGGGCCAGAAATTTTTGCCCAGTATTTTCAAAATAAATAGTCCTTAATTCATCAATCTTTAGTTTACCTGCATCCGAAAGATCCTCTTTGGAGAGAAAATCTTCAATTTTTGCCGTAGAGTATGATTCATAGGAGGTGAATTTTTTTCTGTATTCAAATACCTGATTGAGCAATTCGTCACGACTGACATATGGATAAGGCTCTCCCTGCACAAAATATTCCATGATTGGATCAACTGACCCATTATTGTCAAAATCATCATAATAAAGTGTTATTGGCTGTTCTTCGGAAGCTTTCAACTGTGAATTTGTTCCAAAATTTCCAACGATCATATCCTGATCTCCGTCATTGTCGAAGTCAGCAACTTCTATGGCTGACCAAAGGCCATTTGTAGGAACATCAAAATAATTCGAAGACGCTTCTTCAAAACCCTTGCCCTCTTTGTTAACAAACAATCTTATTGACATGAATTCTCCAATTATTATCAAATCTTCCCATCCATCCTGATTAGCATCAATCCAGGCTGCACCAGTTACCATTCCGCCATCAAACTCAGGAAGTAAATTTGAAGCCTCATCCGTAAAACGTCCATAGCCATCGTTCACAAGCAGATAACTTGGCACCGGGATGGGATATTGACCAGGCATCACATGTCCACCTACAAACAGGTCAACGTCTCCATCATGATCAAAATCCATGTCTATTACACAAGATTTGGCACTAAGCATTTCCGGCAGGTGTTGTTCGGCTTTTGAAAAACTTCCTTTCCCGTTGTTAAGAAAGAGCCTATCCTGAAGGTTTGGGTCATTCGCCAGGTATTCATGATAACCACCACTGGCGAGGTAAACATCTAGATCGTTGTCGTTATCAACATCCACAATCAATACATCAGCATCTGTCTTGCTGTTATCTTCAGGAAAAATAAATTGACCGCTCACCAAAAAATTACCTTCTGGCTGTTGGATCATGAGCCTGCCAAGCCCACCGGCAGCACCGCATATATAAATGTCTTCGAGTCCATCTCCGGATACATCGCCCAACGACATCTCAGGTCCACAAGCGGACATCATTGTCAATAGCAGTGGTTGTCGCTTGAAGTCATTGTAATCCTGCCCAATATGTTCAAAACTCAGGATATCTCTGGTTTTAACAAAAATTGGGCTATCAGAATCTTTTTTATAATCAACCATATTTGATTGCTTCTTACTCTCCGAAATCTCAATCAGCTGATCGGTCTTGATTTCCTTAAGATGTGATACACCACCGGTGGGCCATTCTATTCTTATTGAATCAATAACGTCAACCTCTCCTAGCCCAAAAAACAATCGGTTAGTTACCGTGGATTGGTATCCTCTGACCGGAAAAAGCTCCTGAAATTGCACTTTGTCTTTCGTATAAACGTAGACAGCTGCACCAATTGAGGAAGTATTTGCACCATCGCCATTTAGTTTCAAAGCCAGATAATGAGCAGTCCCTCGCTCCCTGCTGTAGTTTCGATACACTGAAGCCTGCTCATTGTGGTTATTGACCACCAGATCAAGATCGCCATCGTTGTCCAAATCGACATATGCAGCACCATTAGAAAAACCCGGTTCACCAAACCCCCAATCGAGGCTTTTATCCGTGAAAGTCAGGTCTCCATTATTTTTAAAGATGTAGTTATGAATGGGAGTAGAAGGCATGGACATAGCCAGTTCGAGGGTATCTACCTTTTCTCTGGCTACAAGTTTTTGAAAGTAATAGTCACCCTTATATTTCAAAAAATCACGATTGGTATAATCTCGAAAATATCCATTGGTAACAAAAAGATCTTTCCAACCATCGTTGTCAAAATCCGCAAACAGTGGCGCCCAGCTCCAGTCAGTATTTGAAAGGCCCGAAAACTGGCCTATCTCACTAAAAGAACCATCAGAATTATTCAAATGGAGCATATTACGCATGTTTTGGTGATAGAAGCCCTTCATTACCTGTAGCGCATATTTTTCATAATTTTCAGGACCGAAGAGCAGCTTTTGTCTTTTATTGTCTTCGGGAAGCATATCAAGTGTCATGATGTCCGGCCAGCCATCATTGTTAAAATCGTTGATGTCTGAACCCATGGAAAAATGTGATATGTGCTGTAAATATTCCGTCAGCTTGTCAGTAAAAGTCCCATCTCCATTATTGATATAGAGATAATCTGGTTCGATGTAATCATTCGAGACATAAATGTCGGACCACCCATCTTTGTTGATATCTGCTATGGCAACTCCAAGACCAAAACCTAAAGAATTAGCCTTGATTCCAGCTTCCTGAGTGACTTCCGTAAACTTTCCTGAATCATTTCGGAATAACTTATCTCCTGCATTCGGGTCGATCACATCCCTTGCCGTTGTAAATTCAAATTCAGTGATCACCTGTACATTGGTGGTGAGTAAGAAAAGATCCAGGTCTCCATCTTTGTCATAATCGAAAAATGCTGCCTGGGTAGAATAAGATGAATCATCTAACCCGTATTCTTGTGCTTTTTCTTCGAAAACAGAATTGCCCTGGTTAATAAAAAGCTGGTTAGCACGAATATCTTTTTCCTGTTTGCCACTGTAGCATACATAAATATCCATTAAGTTATCACCATTGACATCGACCATGGCAACGCCCGTTTTCCACCCTGTTCTGCCTGCAACTCCAGCTTTATCGGTAATGTCACGAAATTTGAAGTCGCCAGTATTGAGATAGAGTTTATTGTATTCCATGTTGGAGACAAAATAGATGTCTTCCAATCCATCGTTGTTGATATCTCCTACCGCTACACCACCACCATTATAAAGGTTCTCATAGGTAAGCGCATTGTGAGAGGCTGTTTCTTTTATGACATTTTTAAACTTTATACCCGTCTTTCTTGCAGGTAGCAATTCAAATAACTGATCTTCCTGGGCATAGATGCAAACAGAAGTTAATAAGCAGGTGATGCTTAACAGAAATAATCTCCGTTTAACCTGATAAACCATATCTATCAATTTAGAACAATTGTGTAAAACGATCAAGCCGGAATCGTTAAGGTTCCGGCTTGATCATTAATTACAGTATAAAATTCAATCTTAAGGAACGTCCCACCAAATTCTGGTGGTCAGTGTATTTGCTCCCTGACTGGCAACCGCTGCCGCGTAATTATCAGGGTTTTCACTCTCCTCAAAAGCAGGATATCTCAATCTCCTGGGTATGGTACCACCTGTAACATTACCAGGGAAGTTAGTTGGAGTCAATACAGGATAACCTGTTCTTCTCCAGTTTGCATATCCCTCGTAACAATTATCAAGGAAAGTAGCCGCCCAGTATTGCTCACCGATCAGTCTTTCTTTGTCGGCATTGCTAGCTGCAGCAAATCCTAACCCAGTAATATAAGCCTGAATATCGGCATCATCCACTTCAAAGCTTGCATCGTAAGCTGTCCACTTATCAATTGCGGCCTCAACGGCATTGTCAAAGTGTTCGTCCGGAGTACCTGGCACGTTCCAACCTCTCAGTGCAGCCTCTGCCAGAAGTAATTCTGTTTCTGCATAAGTATGTAAGAACATTGGATCTGAGAAATCATACAACAATGGGTTGATGAATGAGAAGAGATTTATTGTATATTGATCTGCCGTGGCAATTAATCCTTCACTTATTGCATAATCTGCGGCTGTCTCTGCATTTAAACCATTTGGCAATCCGATCTGATTTGCCGGGTCGGTATCCCATAATGTTGGATCCCCATCAGGATTTCCTACACCACCAGAGATAATCATTAACCTCGGGTCATTGGTTGCTTGCATCCAATCAATAAAAGTTCCACTGATTCGTGCATTACCTGCTTTATAATTGTCAGAAATAATTACAGCAGAATTACCATTGGTAGCAGCATCGTTGTGAATAACAACTGTATTATCATCATTCGATGTAAATACTCCCGCCGAATGGTTTACAGCTTCTTCTACAATGTTCTGAGCCAATGTAGCATCCACTTTTGTCAAACGCATACCCACTCTGAGTAGCAGAGAGTTGATATATCGCCTCCAGTTGTCCAGATTACCTCCATAGTAGATGTCCTGGGTTCCAGGATTTGGAGCACTTGCGCTCAGGATATCTCTGGCCTCACGCAGATCACTTACAATCATATCGTATATCATCTCCTGATCATCATATGCCGGGAACCAATTATCCTCACCTGCCAAACCTCTTCCTGCGCCTGAATATGGAATATCTCCATACAGGTCAGTCAATCTATGAAGCGCATAGGTTCTTACAACCAGTGCCATGGCATAGGTATTGACTTCCTCTGTATCCTTCAGGTTATCAACGACGTGTGTTGCGTTTTTGATCACAGAAGGATAGTAGCTCTGGAAAGCAGCGCTTGTATATTGCTCGTTCCAGAAATACTTATCTCCGGATACAAAGCCCGCTGTGCTGGCAAACTGCTGTATCATGGTAGAACTGTAAATGATATTACCCCTGGACTGTACATAACCATTAGTGGTCATATCTCCCTGAATATTTGCCAGGATGAAATCAAAGTCCAGTTCTGTTGATGCATTGGGATTCACATTCAAATCTGTCAATGCCTCATTATCACACGATACGATGGGTATTACCAAGATGGCAAATACCATCGCAACAAGTTTATTTTTCATATTTCTATACATCGTAATCCTCAATTAAAATGACACTGATAAATTGAAACCGAAGTTCCTTACTGTAGGAACTGCAAAATACTCCAAACCCTGCGAGCCTGCTCCAACTGTATATGCTGATTCAGGATCGACATTTGGTACATTTGACCAAAGTAACAATAGGTTTCTACCAACAGCAGAGATACTTAGGGATTCAATTGGTAGGTTGGCAAGTATGGTTCGAGGAACATTATATCCAATGGAAAGTTCTCTCAACTTACCAAAGCTTGCATCATAGACAAAGTACTCTGTGATATCATTATATCTGCCATAATATGCCTGTACGTCAGTAGCAGGAATTTGAACTGAAAGCGCAGCACCTGATTCATCAACTCCGGTAATTGTCAAACCTTCCTCTCTTCCTGGTAGCGTCTCCTTGTGCATACCAAATGCATAAGCAATGACATTTGTTCCTGAGTACATAGATCCACCACTTCGCATATCAAGAAGGAAGCTGAAAGAGAAATCTTTATATGTTAAAGTATTGCTAAGACCAGCACTGAAAGGATGTCTTCCTTCTCCAAGTACTTCAAAGTCACCTCTCACAGGATATCCTTCAGCAGTGTAAACTTTTTGACCATCGATGGTAGCATGTCGGTAACCTGCAATCAAACCAAGAGGCATTCCAATATCATGTCTGATACGCTCCTGTAGGGTACGCGCCTGATCAAGGTTCAGCACTTCAATGGGTTCACCAGCAGCATTTTGCCCAAGGCTAACTGCCTCACTGATATTATTAGCCATATTGAATGAAATATCCCAGGAAAAATTATTGGTTCTAACAGGTGTTCCAGTCAACAACAACTCAATTCCACGGTTATTCAACTCACCGATGTTAACAGTGGTACTACCGAAACCTGACGTTCTTGAAATAGTTGCGTTCAGGATATCATCAGTTGTGGTTCTGTTGTAGTAAGCAACGTCTACTCCTAAACGATTGTTGAGGAATCGCAAGTCAGCACCTATTTCGTATTCTGTAGTCACATATGGTGTCAGGGCAGCATTGGGAATTGATCCGTTTGAAATAGCTCCTCTGGTAGCTCCAGCAAGGCTATTGGCATCCAAACCATATGTTAAGTTCAGGATATACGGATTAGGCGTTCCACCACCAACTTGAGCCCATGAAGCTCTCAATTTGGCGAAAGTGAAAGCTCCCGGCAGATCTACCATGTCGGAAAGCACATAGCTCAAACCAACTGATGGATAGAAAATCGCATTATCATCAGGATTAAGGGTAGAGAACCAGTCCTGTCTTCCTGTTACGTTAAGGAAAAGGTATCCATTGTAGCTGAAATTAGCCGAACCAAATACTGAGTTAATTCCCCATTCGCTGAAACCATATGAGTAACTCCTGTTATCAGGATTTACGTTGTTAACTGAATGGAAGAAAGGAATGACCAGGTTTTGTCCTCCAACCTGAAGGCTTTCGCTAGATCTTCTCATTCTGTTTCCACCCAATAGCACATCCACACCAAAGACACCAAATTCCTGGTTGAGACCAATAAACACGTCAGCGTTATTTTCCCTGATCTTTTGTGCTCTTTCAAATTTATTACCCAAAGGCCTGTAAGCAGTACCGTAAGGTTCATTTATGCTGCTGAAATCTACAGAAATCACGTCAGTTCCCACACGACCCTGTACATATAACCAGTCAGTGATATTATATTTCAATTGAGCATTACCCAGGATCCTGTCTTTATCATCAAGCCTTTCATACTGATAAGCAGCCCAATAAGGGTTTTGTGCAAACGTATTCCCCTGGTGTCTTAGCTCAGTTCCATCCGCTGCAGCTCCCAATTTATCTGTAGGACCTTTCATGTCCTCGAAAGAAATGTTAGGTGCTTTCATCATTACGGTTGCGTTAGCATTACCAGGAGAATCTGATAATCTCGGCCTGTTCTTGGCATTTTCCTTAGAATACTGAACAGTGATTTGTGCCTCGAGCCTATCGAATTTACCACCAATGTTAGCATTCAACATCCTTCTGTTATAGCCAGAATTTGGCACAATGTCCTCATTGCTCAAATCAGATGCAGAAATCCTGTAGTTCATGTTTTGAGTACCACCAGAGAGCCCAAGGGTATTGGTCCAGGTATAGCCTGTGTTATAGAAATCGTTGATTGTTTCACCAAGATCAGAGTAGGGCCTTGAAACACCATCAAACTGAATGACATTACTTCCGTCAAGTCTGGCTCCCCAGGATACCTGGCCATTATCTAAAGCACTACTTTGACTTGTAGGAGCTAGTCCATTCGAACCGGTTCCATATTCATTCTGAAAGTCAGTCAGATCATACACTCTATCAACAGTAAAGTTAGAGTTGAAAGTAACCTGCATATCTCCTGCCTGGCCAGACTTTGTAGTGATCAAAATTACTCCATTAGATGCTCTGGATCCGTACAAGGCAGAAGCTGTTGCTCCTTTAAGTACAGTCAGGCTTTCGATGTCGTCCGGGTTCAATGAAGCCAGTCCGTCACCATTGTCATTACCACCCCACATACCAGCGGAGCCAAGGTTTGAATTATCCATTGGGATACCGTTCACCACGTATAGTGGCTGATCATTGCCGGTCAGTGAAGATCCACCCCTGATAACTACTCTTGAAGAACCCGCTGCACCGGTTGCCGGAGGACTTACATTTACTCCCGCCACTTTACCTGTGAGTGCAGTACCCAGGTTGATCGCTCTGGATTTCGTGAAATTGTCTCCTTCAAGCTCTGTAACAGCATAGCCCAGCTGTTTCTTCTCCTGAGCAATACCAAAAGCAGTAACAACAACTTCAGATAACTCTGTCAGATCAGGAGACATGGAAACATCAATCACTGTCCGGTTATTGACCGGAATCTCAGCGGTTCTAAACCCAACAAAAGAAAGAACCAATATATCATCGGAAGAAGCTGAAATGCTAAATTTCCCATCAATATCAGTTACTACCCCCGATGGTGTCCCTTTGATCTGGACTGCCACTCCGGGCAAAGCTTCTCCGTTTCCTTCGTCAACGATTGTACCTCTCACTACATTCTGTGCATATGTCTGCAGAGAAAATAGCATGGCCATCAGGACAAGAAACTGTAAAAAAATTCTTCCGCTTACCCAGGATTTACCTGATTCAGCTTTGGAATCAAAGCCAGCATGGAGCCGACTTTTACTACTGTAATTTTGCATCATAAATAAAAGTTTAACATAGTAATTAGTTGATTATACAATGATTTGAGAATCGGGGCTTTAATCCCGAACTTTTATGGTTACTTTCCTGGAGGTGACACTCCCCAGCAAATCACCCTCCCCCAAAAGTTGTCCTCATTAGCATCTACTGTGCATTTACGCCCTTTTGGAAAACCCACACAATTTAGTGGATTTTTAAACTAAAGTTAACATTCCAAATTAAATATTTGATACTGTGTGCGGCAACAAAAACCATATTTTTGAGGATGTCGAATTATTACCTATCGTAAATTACTATTTTTTTAATAACTGTTTGATGAGTTGTTGAGCTGTAAACGAACTTACCACACTCAGAAAAATCGGGAATAATTCAGGAAAGGGTAGAACCTATATATAGGAGGTTTTGTCGAAATGAATCTCATTACTGAAATGCATAAGGAAAGGTCTCCTTTTATGCCAATCCAAATAAAATGGTTTACTATATTCGAAACTCAAATAAAAAGCATTGTATACACTCAATAACAAGACAGCCATCATTACTGGTGGATCAAAAGGAATTGGTAAAGCCACCACTCAATTATTAGCTAAAAGTGGAGCAAATGTTTACTTCTTCGATATAGACGATCAGGAAGGTAAAGCATTGGAAGAAGAGATCAACAGTCAGGGCCATAACTCCAAGTATGTCAATTGCAACATTGCCTCATATGAAGAAGTGAAGCAGGCTGTTGACCAAGCCTATCAAAAAGCTGGCAAAATAGACATTCTGATCAATAATGCGGGGATTGCCCATATAGGTACTGCGACGAATACTTCCCCGGAGGAATTTCAAAAAATTGTAGATGTAAACGTTAAGGGAGTTTATCATTGCCTGAATGCCTGTATTCCTCTAATGCAAAAAAGCGGTGGAGGGGCAATCATCAACATGTCATCGGTAGCAGCCGAGCTTGGAATCCCTGACCGTTTCGCTTACTCCATGAGTAAAGGAGCTGTCTCGGCCATGACGCTATCAGTAGCAAAGGATTATCTGGCTGATAATATCCGATGTAATGCCATCGCTCCCGGAAGAGTTCACACCCCATTTGTAGATAATTTTATCAAAAAAAATTATCCTGGCAAAGAGGCAGAAATGTTTGAAAAGCTCTCTAAAACTCAACCAATCGGCAGGATGGGGAAGCCAGAAGAAATTGCAGGCCTTATTCAGTATCTGTGTAGCGATGAGGCCTCTTTTATTACCGGATCCATCTATCCTATCGATGGTGGATTCATTACACTTAACAGCTAAAAAATGAAATTATTACGATTTGGAAAAAAAGGTTCGGAGAAACCGGGGATCCTTGTTGATGGTAAGAGGAAAGATTGTTCAGCACATTTCAGTGACTGGGACAGGTATTTCTTCAATTCAGGAGGACTAGAGAAGTTAAAGAAAATCGACGCTTCCAAACTTCCGGATGTTCCCGAATCTGAAAGATGGGCCTCGTGTGTTGCCAGGCCTGGCATGATCATGTGTATCGGTTTGAATTATTCTGATCATGCAGCCGAATCCGGAATGGAAGTACCTAAACAGCCTATTATTTTTATGAAGGCTACGAATACCATCACCGGTCCAAATGATGACATTCCTATTCCAAAAAACAGCGAAAAATCCGACTGGGAGGTAGAATTGGCGATCATTTTAAATAAAGATGTTTCATATTTAAGCAGTGAGAAAGAAGCCCTTGATGCCATCGCCGGGTTTGCGGTCATGAATGACCTATCTGAAAGAGCTTACCAATTGGAACACGGTGGCCAATGGGTCAAAGGAAAATCATGCCCGCAGTTTAGTCCACTTGGACCCTACATGGTTACCAAAGATGAGGTAGGAGACTTCAATAACCTAAGCATGAAGCTTAGTGTAAACGGTGAATCCAAACAAAATGGAAATACCGGTACCATGATATTTAAGCCTGCATTTCTGGTACACTACCTTTCTCAGTATATGCTATTGGAAGCTGGAGATGTGATCTCAACAGGAACACCTCCAGGTGTGGGACTTGGCTTCAATCCTCCACAATACCTCAAAAAAGGTGATGTTGTAGAGCTTTCTATCGAAAAACTTGGCTCCCAAAAGCAAAAGTTTATATAAGATCAAATTCCCGACCTTTTCTGGGTATCGGTAATTTTTTCAAAACATCTTAATAAAACATCAGGTTACCCATGGAGTAAACTTAATATGCCATGGGTAATTTTTTAATTGTAGGTGGATCTTCTGGTATTGGTAAAGCTTTAATCGAGCAATTTGCTGGAGATGAGCATAAAATTATTGCAACTTATCTTAGTCATAAAGAAAATGACACCGATAACGTCTCATTTCTAAAATATGATGCCACCAAAGATGAGTTGGATGAAACATCAATCCCGGAAAAGTTAGATGGGCTGATCTATTGCCCCGGAAGCATTAACTTAAAACCATTTACAAGCTTCTCTCCTTCTGATTTTCAGGACGACTACCAGCTTAATCTTGTTGGAGCTGTAAAGACAATTCAAAAAGTACTACCGAATCTAAAGAAATCCGACCAGGCTTCAATTGTCCTTTTTTCTACCGTGGCAGTACAGGGGGGATTTAATTTTCACAGTGTGGTTTCATCTTCGAAAGGAGCTATTGAAGGACTTACAAGAGCTTTGTCCGCCGAATTGGCACCAAAAATTCGCGTTAATGCAATCGCTCCATCACTCACCGATACACCACTTGCCAGTAAGCTTCTAGCTAATGATCAACGAAGACAAACTTTGTTGGATCAAAATCCTTTCAAACGAGTAGCCACTGCTAAAGATATTGCGCAAGCCGCATACTTTCTACTAAATCAAAAGTCATCCTACATCACTGGTCAAATCATGCATGTAGATGGTGGTATGTCTGTAATCAAAAACTAATAGATATGTTAAATTTATTGAAATCAAGAAAGAATAAGCTCTATGACAAGTATCGTAAGCTAATGAATGATGCTCATCGGTTATCTCATATTAATCGGGCTCAGAGTGACCGAAAAATGGTTGAAGCCGAAGCCGTGATGAAAGCCATAGAGCAGATGAAGTAATTTTTCTTAATTGCTTGCTGGCTTATCTTATTGAAGAAGCTGTTGAGGTTTATCAGTGCTGATTTGATATCCCCATCTCTTAAGTATGGGAGCCTCTAGTTGTGGTTGTCTATACTCATCAGGTGACATAATCGGAATGCCAAAAATTACTGGATAGTAACGATGGCAATGATTGCATGTCATCAGCGCCTCTTTGATTTCTTTATTCTCCTCTTTAAAAATTTCCAGTTTGAGGTCATTTTTATCAAACGGGCAACATAACTTCTTATAAAAATCTAACTTCATTCTTTGATCATTTTGTTTACAAAAGCTCTAGTGGTCTGTTCAGGATTATCCGCTTTTAGTAATCCCGAAATAAGGGCAATTCCAGATACACCCAAATCGATAATCTGATCGGCATTTTCAAGCGAAATCCCTCCTGAGGCAAATACACTTCCATGGAAATTCTCTTTTGCTTCTCGAACCACCTGAAAATCTACCAGCTCACAGGCATCGGTTGAAGAGGATGGAAACATGGAGCAAAAACTAATATAGTCCACCGGTCCCTGATTGAGTGCATTCCAGTCTACACGATTACTTAAAGTGACCCCAACAATCAGACCTTCAGTGATGGAATCCGGCACATTATCCGGGTGGTCAAAATGCACTCCATCTGCTTTAGCTAATAGAGCCAGATCCAGATCATTATTTATAAGAATGGGGACATCCTCTACTATCGATTGAAGTTTGGTAATAAACGCAAGTCTGTCCTGGTCTACATCCCAATGGTCCCAAATCTGAATCACACTTATCCCACCTTTTAAGATGGCCTTTACCTTGGACTCCAGAAACTCCATCCCCATTTTCGGGTCTACCACAAGATAAAGTCCTGTCAATTCCTTTTTCATTTCAATCCCTTCTTCAGTGATTCAAAAAACACACTCCAATAGGGGTCTGTGCCCGGATGTTTGAGCAACTCTTTTTCTTCCCCTACCCTATACATCCCCTCTTCTCTTGTTTTCACCTTACCAATAAGCTGAACAGGATAACCTTTGTTGGATAAAGTGCTTATAATTCTTGAGGTATGATCAGGATGGACTGCTATAAGCAAGGCTCCGGCTCCTATGGTACATAGAGGATCATAACCAAAAAAATCTCCAATCATCTGTTGGGCTTCACCTTTTACAAATTTATCATCGTATACTTCTACTCCACATTCAGCAGCCATCATCATCTCAATGGTAGCCCCAATCACCCCACACTCTGTGACGTCATGCATGGCTCTGATGCCTTGAGTGTGAATCCCCAAGCTAACTGCATCTATGGCCACCTTTACGGCAGAGGACTCATAAAAGAGTTCCTGACCTTTCTTAAGCATTTCCTCCCCACAGAATTTTGCGATAGTCTTCGGAAAGCTCAGAGCCATTATAGCAGTGCTAATGATGGCAGGTTCTTTAACCAGGATCAGGTCATCTCCAGGTCTGGCCATATCACTGGTGAGGACTTTATGTGTTTCCACACAACTAAACATGGTTACACCCCCGCTTACAGTACTATTCTGCCCCTGAACCTTGCCTGTGTGTCCACCAGTAATCGACACTCCCAGCTTTTCGCAATAGGTGGAGACCCACTTCCAATATTCATCGAATTGGCTAGCCGTGATGTACTCAGGAAGATTCAAACAAAACTGAGCATATTGGGGCATGCTTCCTGTCGTGGCAATGTCAGAGGCAACCAGGTGAACTGTGAGCCACGCAGATTCCTTCAATCCAAGGGTAGGTATGAGGGAAGCAGGATCGGTAGCCATAACTAATGAAAGTGTGTCTGTGATATTGACTACCCCGGTATCAACCCCATACTTAGGTCCTTTGAATACTTCGGCTCGTGTAGCCCCATTGGCAGGAAATACGTGTGATTTCAAAAAATCATCCTGAATCTTGCCTACTATAGGAAAATCTATCATTATGGATTTCTCTTCACATACACACCAAAAAAATCACCAAAAGGAACATGCCATTCTTGGACAGGGAACCATTTTGGTAGACCGGTACACTGCCACTCTACGGTATAATCCTCACCCTCAAGGGCTTCATCGATTACTTTTATCAATGATTTGGGTGTGTAGAAATTGGCTGTCACATAAAAAGGATTTTTGCCAAACATTTGCTGGGTACGTCTTCGGATATATTTGGTTGTATTGCGGTTCATCATCCCAAATGCGATTCCATACTTACCAACCCGAGCAGCTTCCCTAATCACCTTAATCGGATCTTTGTAGTATTCAAAAGTGGTAATGAATGCCACAGCATCAAAAGTATTGTCTCTAAATGGCATGTGATGCGAATCGGCCAACACCAGGTCTCCTTCGAAAAGCTGTCGCCCCTGTGCGAGCATGAACGGACTTAGATCTCCGCCCGTAGCCTCAATCCCGATCTCATGCCACCAGCGGGTAAATCGAGTGGTCCCGCAACCAAACTCTAAAAGGGTTTTTATTCGGTCATCCTTCTTCAGCCGGTCGGTCATGATCTTCTTCTGAAACAATTCGGCACGCTTATATCGGCCTTCATACCACAGCTCATAAGTGTCTGTATGCTCCCGGTTAAAAAACCATTCCTTCCTGCCCTGCCAATTGGTGAGATCCTGCTTCACCAGCTCTTCAAATGCCATCTTTTCAGTGTTTATCTGTTTTAAAAATTCCGGAGCCGGATAACAGATGCGGGTGTAGGAGTAGAGTCCTTAGTGAAAATCTCTAACCATTGCCTGCGCAGGTATTATCCGGATCAGGTCCTACGGGTGTAAAATCTCAGCCGCTAATGCAGCACCCCGTGGTTTTGGTTCAAAGTAAGCATGACAGAATGAGACAAACAAAAAAATGATGACTGCTTTACAAATAAATGTTCTGGTCTAAATTAGTTTTTGGTCTACTTGGACATCTGGATCTTATACACCCAGGCATGTTTCAAACTAGCGGGAATTTCACCGGGATGGTTTATCACTAGATTGTCATCATTAATCTCCCATGTCAACTTCATATCACTACCTAATAATTGAATGGTGGAACCGTCAACAGGTTTGATGTTTTCCAAAACAAGCTGCTGGTCAGGCTTTTCCAGAGAAATAGCGTAGAGTGTAGTACCATCGTCCTTGCTGGTAAAGCGGATAGCTTCACCCTGCTTGTAGCCACCTTCGAAAATATCTGTTTCATACAAGGCTTCCTGATTTACTTCCATCCAATTGCCAATGGATGCCAATCGTTCTATGCTTGGGCCGGGAATCAAACCTTCGGCAGTTGGCCCAACGTTGAGCAGGTAATTACCTCCTTTGGCTACTATATCTATAAGGTTATGGATTAGCATTTCCTCAGATTTCCAGTTATCATCTTTGAGCTTGTACCCCCAGCTATCGTTCATGGTCATACACGACTCCCAAAAGTATTCACTGGTACCCTCAAGAATTTCCTGCTCCGGAGTACCAAAATCACCCAGGTACTCATCTCCCTTATTCATACCCTGCATCCCTTGCCGGCCTTTATCTACCCTGTTGTTGATAATCAGATCTGGATTGAGTTTTCGCAGATATGTGTACAAGTCCACTCCATGTTCATGTGTCCATTCAGGTATCCATTCGCCATCAAACCAAAGTACAGCTGGGTCGTATTTTTCCACCAGCTCGGTCAATTGTGGATAGAGATAATTATCTACATAGCTCTGGAAGTTCGGATTCTGCTTTTCTCTGGTATTGTACTCTGGATAATGTGGCGCCTGAGCATCCGGATGATGCCAGTCCATGATAGAGTGATAAAAACAGAGCTTAACATCGTATTTGTCGCAAGCGTCTTTTAGCTCCTGCAGCAGATCCCTTTTGATTGGCGAAAAGTCCATGACGTCATAGCTAGACACTTTGGAATCCCACAAACAGAAGCCGTCATGATGTTTTGATGTTATCACGATATATTTCATCCCCGCATCCCTGGCAATTCTCACCCATTCGTCAGCATCATACTTTTCCGGATTAAACTGGCGTGAATACTCCTCATATTCTGCAACTGGTATAGAAGCACGGTGCATAATCCACTCGGCAATACCATTAACAGTCTCACCTTTATATTCCCCTGCAGGGACGGCATAGGGTCCCCAATGAATAAACATACCAAACTTAGCATCAGTCCACCATTTCATTCTGGCTGCGAGAGCTTCTTTCGACTCATTGAGAATCTCTTCAGTGGTCAGTGAATCCTTATTTTCCTGAGCTGTATTTTGACTTCCTGATTGACAACCCGGCAGGATAAGCATAAAAAGTAAGACGAGGTAAGGGTATAGATTTTTCATATTCCTGGGATTAAATGAGATGCTTTGACAACGTTATAGGATAAAATTAGATGATTTAAACAAAAAAAAACAGCAAAGCCTAAGCTCTGCTGTCCTTAAATTACAATACCTAAATTAATTGCTTAGCTCCAGGTTCTGTCCCAGGCTCGGATATTATCCCACTCCGGTGTCGGGGCGAAAAGCTTCTCACCTTTCACAAGATACTTTTTCAACATTTCATCATCATACTCCACGCCAATTCCTGGCTTCTCAGGTACCTTGACATAGCCATTTTCTACAATAGGGCCATCAAAACCAGTGACAAGTTTCTCCCAGTCTGCTTTGTCAACAGCATGATGCTCTAACCACATAAAGTTTTCTGTGGCCGCAGCACTATGCACACAACCCAGGAAGGAAACAGGACCAGATGCATGATGGTGCATAAATCCTACACCATTTTCAGAGGCATAATCACCAATCCTTTTAGTTTCGAGTATTCCACCTGAGGTGTTCGGGTCTGGATGCACAATGTCAACCGCTCTCATATCAATAAGTTGCTTGAATCCTCGCTTAAGAGTATAGATATCTTCACCCGTCTGTGTAGGTGTGGTGGTAGACATGGAGATTTCTTTCCATTGCTCCATATAATGCCATGGAATCAGGTCCTCCATGTAAGCCAGGTTGTACTTTTCTGCTGCTCGTGCGAGCTTGATGGCTTCATTCACACCGAAGTGTCCCCAGTGGTCTGTTCCCATAGGAATCTCATATCCGATCTGTGACCTCATCACATCCAGGAACTCCATCAACTTGTCAATCCCTTTGTCCGTCACCTGTATCCTGGTAAACGGATGCTGAGTCAGGTTGTATTTTCTATATTCATACTGATAAGGATCAAACTTTCCTCCAGCATTGTTAATGACTGCTCCCGGAATATCTCTGATCAAATTAATTCCGATATCCATCTTCAGTGCAGTGTAGCCCTTGTCGATCCTCTCCTGCATCCGTTTGGCATACTCAACCGGGTCTGAAGAAGTCGTGGTATCACAATAGACCCGAACACGATCCCGGTATTTACCACCAAGCATCTGATATACTGGCACTCCATATGCTTTACCGGCCAGGTCCCAAAGCGCCATTTCCACTCCGCAAACTCCTCCGCCTTGTCTTGCGTGACCTCCAAACTGCTCAATAATCTTAAATAGCCTTTCTACATTACATGGGTTTTCTCCGAGTATTCTACTCTTCAGGAATAGTGCATATTCCTTTGCTGCCCCATCTCTTACATCACCATATCCTACAATTCCCTGGTTGGTATATAATTTCACAATAGGTGTACGAAACATTACATCCGACACCTCAGCAATACGCATATCAGTGATCTTCAAGTCTGTCGGCGCTGAGCTGCGATTGACATTCTTCGCAGACTCCGCCAGCACATCTTCGATGGGAGCTGCCGTGAGTGCCACTAAGCTGAGACCACCAATCCCAGCCTTCTTGAAAAATGATCGCCTTCCATTTTGGCCGTCAGACTTCACCTCGTTGGGATCTCTCATCAGGGCTTCTAGTTTTTGTTTTTTTAGATTCATGTTGCTTAAATATTTAATTACGAATTTGTTTTTAGCTGATTACCACCGCACCTTCTTAAACTCCCAGTCTGGCACCACTTTCCTCATTTCCACCAGGTCGTCACGTTTTGTCAGGCCACACCTTTTATAATTTTCATGAAGCTTTTTGAGGGCTTCCCGATCGATTTCTACGCCAAGACCGGGCCCGTCGGGTACACGCACCGATCCCTCCTCAAACTGCATCCTTCCACCGCGGATCACCTCGTCCGACTGCCATGGATAATGTGTATCCAATGCATAAGGCACTTCCGGAAGGGCTGCACCCAGGTGCACCATCGCAGCAAGGGATATCCCCGCATGGCTGTTGGAGTGCATCGAAAGTTTTCTGCCAAAAGTTTCACACATCTTGGCTAGCTCCATGGAACTTCTCAGACCTCCCCAAAAGTGATGGTCACTCAAAATGATATCTTCAGATCCCATGGTAATACTGCCAGGTATGTCTTCGAAACTTGTGGTGCACATATTTGTAGCCAAAGGCATGCTAAGCTTCTTTCTTACCTCAGCCATATTCTCCTGACCCCTCACCGGATCCTCCCAGTATTCCAGTATTCCGTCCATCATTTTTCCATATTCCAAAGCAGTATCCACTTTCCATATGGCATTGGGATCATGACGTAATGGAACATCTGGACCAAAATGGTCATATAAGGCCTTCATCGCAGCTACTTCGGCTGCAGGTTCAAAAGCCCCACCTTTGAGCTTGATCGACTTAAACCCAAACTCCTTCACCATGGCAATGGCCTGGTCGACGATACCTTGAGGGGTTACAGCCTCTTTTTGACGGGCTGCTGCCCACCCGGAAGCTTTAGGATCCAGACCAAACTCAAACTCGCCGCCTGCACCCTTATACTTATAAAACAAGTAAGCCGCGAAAGGCACAAGATCCCTTCTTCTACCTCCCAACAAGTCCACTACCGGTCTTTCAAGCACTTTGCCCATGATATCCATACAGGCTACCTCCACACTGCTAAATACATGCACAATCTTGCGTTGGTCCCAGGGAGTATCTCCACGCTGATGCGTAGTCTCTTCATCAAAGTGACTTTCTATGGTATCTTTTATTGAATTCAAATGAAAAGGATCCATGCCAATGAGCAACTCTTTTACTTCCTCAAGTGCTTCATTGATCTCTACGTTTCCAGGAATTTCACTGATGCCGACAATGTTGTCATGGGTATAGATTTCCAATATGGTGCGTAAAGCGTATGGGGCATGAAGCCCTGCCGCATTCAGCAATGGTGGATCTACAATTGCTATTGGAGTGATGATAATATCCTTAATCTTAAGCCCTTTCATAAAAAATAATTCCCGTGTTTAATTGATTCATTTATTGTTTAATTCCAGCTCAGTAATTTAAGAATATTTTCACCCGTCACTTTGGCTTTTTCAGCGTTAGAATAATTTTCCATATGTGCCTCAATCGCGCTCAGAGACACCCCACCCATTACCATTTTATCCGGACCGAAAGCATTGAAAACTTGTCTTGAAAATGGTTTTGCACTTAGGTAATCCGGGCCATCACTGGCAAAATGATTCAGACCTGAAAATTTCATATACACATTGGGTAGCTCAGCCAACGCCAGCACATGGGCAAATTCCACTGCATCTCCCATATGAGGCTCTGCAAAATGATCTATGAGCACTTTGCATCCTGGAAATGCCTCTATCGCCTTTTTGACTTGCTGTGCATAATTGGGACCAATATGGAGCTCAATGATAATGTCCAGATCCACTGCTTGCTTCCATAGCGCCCTAACACCAGGATCATCAAAAGTGTCCAGATAACTTTCTTTGCCTCGATGTGCATGGAAGCGAGTAGCTACGATTTCTGGATGTGCCTTGACCAGGGAGGCCAGCTTCATGGGGGCCAATGAATCCTTCGGATAAAATAAACTGGTTCCTCGCAGCCTGTCAGGTTCCTTTTCAAGACAGTCCAGCAGCAATGAATGATCATCACCATAGGGTTCCGGCTGAACGACAACGCCCCTTCCAATGCCTTCTCTATCCAGATGGGCCAGGTATGTTTTAAGAGGATCTTTGGGCAACTTGCTGGCATCAGGTGTATAGGTGGCATCATGATGAAATGGATACTTTTCAGTATTCGAGCTAAAGAAGTGAACATTCCATTCCACCAGACCTTTTGATGGTGATATCGATTTCACACTATCTTTAGACATGAGCTCATACCCCTTTAAATTGAACGCTGCAATGCTTCCCAGACTTAAAGCATTCCCAAAAAACTTTCTGCGGTCCACATTCGGGAAATTACAAGTTACACTTCGCTATCTAATGCAGCCATGATGCCTTTAATATGTCCAAAGGCAAAGGCATGTCCCTGAAGGCCGCTCGCCGGGTCTTCATGATGAGGTATATGATCAGGCATGACCATACCATCGTATCCCACTTCTCTCAATTCCCTGATAATTGCGACAAAATCCATATCTCCATTGTCGGGATATACCTCCATAAAGTTGTTGTAGCCTCCTTTTATATTTCGAAGGTGAATATTGAAGATCTGCTTGCGCTCACCCACCCACTTGATGATTGGCAAAATCTCCGTTTTGGGGTCCTTGAGTCCCTCAGCAGTGGATCCAAGACAAAGGTTGAAGCCGTGGGATGGACTATCATAAAGCTGGCCAAACCTTTTGATGCCTTCGAAAACTTCGGGACTGTTCCAGCGCGTCATTCCCCTATAACCAGCCGGCGCTGGTGGATCGGCAATGTGGTTACCTAGTTTGACATTATACTCTTCGGCCACTGGTAGTACCCGATCCAGGAAATAGGTAATTCGTTCATAGAGATCATCAATTGAAATAGGAGCCCCGGGCACAGTTTCTTTGTCCATTCCTCTTTTCAAGGCTTCTTCGTAATTCCAGGTGCTGTATGACGCATTGCCCCTGGTAGGATCAGTTGTTCTCCCTGTTCTTAGAATTTCCATGATGATCGTGTTGTACAACAGGACTTTCACTCCCGTCTTGCCAGCCACAGAGATCATTTGCTGGATCATTTCAATCTCCTTATCACGCTCTGGGTCATTGGCCAGCATGATGTTTGGAGTGGCTACCCGCTTATAACCTGCTGAGGAAAGTGGCAGGTGATAGGCATCCAGGTTAATGCCATATTTTTCACAAGCTTCTTTTTTAGCCAGCGAATCTTCCAGGTCCCAGCCAACTCCCGGAATAACCTTAGGAGCTCCTCCATCCATGTTGAAGACTCCGTGTCTGGCCAGAAATTCCAGATTTTCTTTTCCGGTACCTCCATGCTGGCAACCCACCTTCATCAGCATCGGCTTTTTTTCCTTTTTTATCTCCGGGGCTTGGTCAGGCTGAGTCTGAGCGCATGATGATACTACAGAACCCATTGATCCCACCACTGCTGTGGTACCTATTGAGGTAGTGATCATGGATGTAAGGGCTTTTCTTCGGTTAATGTTTTTCATATTTTTTTTGGGTTTTAATATCATATTTGAATCAGATCACGGGGCTAGACGAGTGGAAAGAGGTTTGCTGCTATCATGATCACAATAAGTCCTACAATTCCCATAATTGTTAAAAGAGGGGAAAAGGTCTTCAGGGCTTCCTGCTCCGTCAGGTTACTCATTTTACATACAATCCAGAATCCGCTGTCGTTCATCCATGGGATAAGCTTTGATCCGCAGGCAATGGCTAATCCAATATACAGCTGATGAAATTCGAGCGACATCGATGTCGCCATCCCAGCAAGTATTCCTGACGCGGTGATCATCGCCACGGTAGCAGAACCCTGAGCTGTCCGCACAATGGCCGTAATGAAAAAAGCCAAGGGTATCAAAGCCATTTGATAGCCACTAGTCAGTTCAGCAATACGTGTACTGATGGCAGTCTGCTGAAGCATTCCACCAAATGCACCACCGGCCGCAGTTATCAGAATGATAACACCACCACTCATCAAGGCCGTTTGCACTGATTTCTTTAGTCCTTCTTTGTCCCCACTTTTCTGAGCCACCAGAATAATTAGTGAGGAAAGTGCTCCTAGTGCGAGTGCAAGGTTCTTTTCTCCAAGGAATCCCATGATATTTCCCAAGCTTGACTGTGTACCTTCTGAAAAAGTCTGGATAAGGGCATCCAACGTAATTAGTAAAATTGGGATCAGTATAGGAAGTAGGGCAAACCCTATGGCCGGTAGATCTTTACCCTCTTTTTCTGAGAGTTTTTTAATTTCTTCTAATGAAGCCTCCATTGAATCCCTCAGAGGAACAGGCCATTTTTTATTGGCCCAGGCAGCATAAAAATACCCTACAATAACAGTTACTGACCCTACCAAAAAACCTCCCACCATCATCATGCCGATGGGTATGTCCATCTCAGCTATCAGGAAAAGCGGACCAGGTGTGGGTGGCACCAGGGAATTGGCCATAGCAGCACCAGCTGCTGTGCAAAGAATAAGCAATAAATAATTCTTTTTGAGCCTCATGGCCATGGCTTTTGCCAGGGGCACCATCAGGTAGAACACGGTATCAAAAAATACGGGTATTCCAATGAAAAAACTACTGCCCAGAAAGGTAATGGGTGCTCGTTTTTCTCCTGTAAGCTTCAAGGTAGACCGAACAATCATTTCGGCAGCACCACTTTCAAGCATCGTCTTCCCTATAATTGATGCCATAGCGATCAAAATGCCGATTTTCCCACAGGTACTTCCAAATTCTGAGGCTATCCTGAGTCCCACATCCTGGTTGATCAGCTTTTGTGCATCTGCAAGGGAACCACCCTTTCCAGTGATATAAGTGATGATAGAAGCATCCGGTGTAAGCAAGGCTACTACAAAAGCTCCAACAAGTAGGGCCAGAAAAGCATGAAGTCTAAATCCGATAATTCCACCGACTACGACAAGGATGCCAATAGCCAGAATAAACAGTGGGTCATTGGTAAGAAAGGGGATGTCCAAGGGTTAATTTGTTTAAAAGTTCCTGGTGCAGACACTTGCCACACCAAATTTGAAGTAAACCAATTGGCCTTAGCGGGCCAATTGGTCTAAAAATAATCAAGAAATTGCTTTTAAAGTATCATGGGGTATCCCACCAAACACGGGTCTCCAGGTTGTCCGGACCCTGACGACCGATTGCAACATTCAGGTTGTCTTCATTAACCGTCTTTTCGGAATCAGGATAAGTCAATCGGCGAATAAAATCTTCATTGACCAACTCTGATCCGGGATACGGATTTGGTTCGACAACAGGGTATCCACTTCTTCTGAAATTCGCCCATGCTTCATGTCCATTCAGATAAGAAGACATCCAGTATTGCTCATTGATCTGCTCAATTTGCTGAGTTGTTGTACCGGTTAGCGGGTGAGCAGCGATATAGTCTACAATATCCGTTTCATCCACCTCTGTATCACCAGGATACATAGCTAGTTGCTCCATGTGAGCCCTGATTGCAGCCGCGTAAGCCGCGTCAGCATCACCAGCTGTCCAACCCCTTGTAATGGCTTCTGCATAAAGCAGCATGGTTTGCGAATAGGTAACCAGGAAGCTTGGAGCTTCTGGAGCTCCCAGTCGTAGTCTGTCCATTTCACTGTAGTCATATAGACTCGCTAAACCATCAGCTGCAACCTGGGTTGGAATAGTAGTATTATCAAAACCTTGTGGCATACCAATTTGATCTGCCGGATCATTACTTCCTGCACCAGGTACCTGACCGCCTTTTTGTGATGCTCCAACATATCTTGTTGCAATCACAGGCAGTCTTGGATCATTGTTATTCAGCATCCAATCCATGAATTCTTTATCGATGTAATAGAATCCTGCCTGACCTCCATTTAAGTTAGTTCCAAGGCCATTTCTGTACGCCGGATCATGACGAACTACGGCATTGTCATCATTGGATTGCATGAGACCACCCGCAATAGCAGTAGCTACAAATTGCTGAGCTTTGGTGGAATTGACCTTAGAAAGTCTCATAGCAGCTCTAAGCAACAATGAATACCCCAATCGCTTCCATCGTATGATCTGATCTCCCACTGCCACGTATAATACTTCCTGGCTAATGGCGTCACCTGAAGTGCTTAGCGCTGCTGAAGCTTCAGACAATTCATTAAGGATATCATCATAGATAGCTTCCTGTGTGTCATATTCCGGAAAGGCAATGCCTTCCAAAAATCCCCTTGCAGCCTGTGAATAAGGAATTTCACCATAGGTATCTGTGAGAACCATAAATTCATAGGCTTTCCAGATCCTCAGAATAGATAGCAAATTGGTCTTGCTCTCCCCATTGGCTATGGCTTCCTCAAGAGCAGCCACTCCGTCCACCAGGTTTTTGATAGAAGTATCATAACCCTGGTTCCAGTTTGAGGCTGTGGCGGACCGGTTGTCCTGATTAAGATTTCCACCGGTTCCAACACCGATAAATGGCGTGATCATTTGTCGAACGATGGTTGTCTCATAGGTGAAATTGTCGTATCCAGGAGCAGCATTGATGATCGCCCTGTTTAGCTGAAAGGTTGGATCAATCGAAGTCAACCTTACCGGATCAGTATTCAATTCATCGAATCCGTCATCACAGGAAGTAAATACTGCAATAACGAGGATTGAACTCAGTATATATTTTGAAATATTCTTCATATCCTTTCTCTTAAAATTTAACATTAAGATTAAATCCAATATCTCGGGTAATTGGTAATCCTGTGGATTCCAGTCCAATCATGTTGTCATCAATAATTCCGTTTTGATCAGGATGTACGTGAGGTACCCACTGCTTCAGCACTGCAACATTATTGGCCACCAGATTGAGCCTTAGGCCTTTGATCACATTTGTGTTGGCTACGAATCTTGTGAAATCATAACCCACCGTGATCTGTCTCAACTGCCACGACCCGGCATTAAATACAGACTGCTCGGACATCCTGAAACTTCGAATGGTTTCATAAAATGGCTGAATTGCGGCCTGAGTTTCGTTGACTCCCCCATCAGGATTTACACCATCTCCGACAATGAATCCAACATCTCGTCCCGGTAAAGTTGCCTTATCAAGACCATGACGATAGGCATTGGTATGCGTACCGGAAATCAGGTTATGACCTAATTTAAAATCAATCAGGAAGGAAGCAGTTATACCCTTAAATTCGAAAGAATTTGTAAAACCTCCTACCCATGCAGGAATACCACTTCCAAAATTCAATTGTTCTTCTGAACGAAGTGGCCTTCCACTATTTGGATCATAAACGATACGTCCCTGGTCATCTCTCAAATAGCCCCAACCATACAGCTGTGCCATGGGTCGACCAACAACCTGTCTGACCTCTCCATGAAATTCTGCATTACCAACTGTAATGAAAGATCCATCTACATCATCACCCAGGCTCAACACTTCAGATTCGTTGTATGCCCCATTTGCGGAGAAGTTCCACGTAATGGTATTGTTTCGTACCGGATAGAATGACAAAAGAAGTTCTACTCCTTTATTTCTACTTTCACCCACATTAATCAACTGATTGCCAAATCCGGAGGCATCACTTATCTGTGCTGAAAGGATTTGATCAGAAGATAACTTGTTGTAATATGACGCTTGAAATTCTATGTTATCAAATAGCGTCACTTCCAATCCAATCTCATTCTCCTGTACCCTCATTGGTTTAAGGTCTGGGTTCGGAATGGTACCGGCATTGATGTTACCAACAGGCTGGTTCAGCAATTGTTGAGTACTGATAGAATAGAACAGGTTGTTTGAGTAAGGTGAAACATCTGTATCACTACCCACCTCAGCATATGCAATTCGTAACTTCCCAAAGCTGATCCAGTCCGGAAGCACACCTGCCAAAGCCTCACTAAAAACAAAGCTTGTTGTTATAGAGGGATAAAGAATGCTTCGGTTTTCCGGTGACAGCGTGGAGAACCAATCGTTTCTCGCTGTTCCTTGTAGGAAAATCCACTGATTATATGAAATTTCTGCTGACCCATACAATGAATTAACCTTTCTTTCAGAAAGAGAGTAATTTGGAGATTGGGTGCTGGCATTACCAATTGTGTATAGATCCCTTGTATAAAAGTTCTGACCAAGAATGGTGTATACATCTGCTCTTCTATACATGCTGTTTCCTCCAGCATTGATATTGATGCCAACATTTCCAACATCTTTTGAAAATCCAATCAGGAAGTCTGAGTTAACTTCTCTATACCTTCTTTGATCCTGGACATATTGCCCGTTAACGAATCCCGGAGGTGGCGCAGATTGCCTTTGCGATCCTGTTGGCAGGTTGTAATCAACATCCCTGGAAAAGAAATCCTGTCCTACCCGACCCTGAACATATAACCAATCAGTCAGATTATACTTGGCAGTAACATTACCAAAAACCCTGTCTTTGTAGTTGTTTTCAAACCGCTTTAAAGCAAAGTATGGATTTGTTCTGTTTGTAAACCTTGAGTAACTGATTTCGTCCCCATTCTCATCGCTGGCATTTTGCTCCAGAAGATCCATAGGCATGGAAGAAGACAAGGTATAAATAACCACCGGGCTATAATCCTGCTCCGCGATGTTTGGAGGATTCTTTCTGTATTCGTAAGAATAGTTCATATTTCCCGATACGGTCAGCTTTTTGATTTTTTGAGTAAAACCAAGATTGATGGTCTTTCTGTTGTAATCAGAACCGGGAAGAATGGCATTAGCATCCATGTTTGATAGCGAAAGGCTGAAGCCACCATTTTCTCCACCGGAAGCAACAGTTACAGAGTTCATCAACGTCTGACTGTTGTTGTAATAATGTCTGATCTTTCCGGGAGTAGGTTCATAAGGTGCCGTTATACCATCAAAAAGAATTTGGGTGCCTCCCATTGGCTCACCAAAGCTCCAAACACCAGATGTTGGTCCGGGAGCATTTGGCCGGACGCCCCCTTCTCCCTGGCCATACTCGTATTGGTAATCAGTCAGGTCTATTGGTGTGCCATTTGTGTAGTTCATGTTATAGGTCACAGAAATACCTGTGCCCTGGGAACGATTCCTGGTGGTGATCATAATCACCCCATCTTTTGCACGAGCTCCATAAAGTGCTGATGCAGCGGCACCTTTCAAAACAGTCATGGAAGTAACGTCATCAGGGTTAATACTGCTTAATCCATCCCCACTATCAGACCTTCTGTTGCTACCTACTTCACTGGTTTCACCTCTTACACCAAAGTTGGTATTGTCAATTGGGACACCATTCACCACAATCAGTGGAGAATTTTTACCTCCGAAAGATGAATGACCTCGAATCCTTACCTTGGTACTTCCCTGGGGACCTGATCCCATATTGGAAATGTTGACACCGGCCACTTTTCCCTGAAGGGTATTCATAAAATTTGGAGACCTGTTTACATTAAAATCGTCTGGTGCTACTTTGGCAGTAGCATATCCCAATGTTCGCTGGTCCTTTTCAATACCTAATGCTGTTACTACTACTTCGTCTAGGGCCTCAATATCCTCTTTCATGGATACATCGATCACTGACCGATTGGATACTGGTATTTCCTGAGATTCGAAGCCAACGAACGAATATACCAGTGTGGCGCCATCAGGTACTGTCAACCTATATATACCATCACCATCAGTGGTGGTTCCCGATGTGGTACCCTGAACAATCACAGAAACACCAGGCAGGCCCTGACCGTTTTGATCCACAACCTTACCTCTAACATCCATTTGTTCGATGCTGGCACTTACTTCTTCCACGGATGGCTCCGACAGGAAAGACTTGCTCACCTGGATGGTTTCATCCACACGTTTGAAGCTAAGTCCGGTATTCTGTGAGACATATCGTAGCAGGCTTGCCAACGACTCTTCGCTGAATGTGGCATCCAGCTTCGTTTTATTGTCAATAATGCTCTTTCTATAGGCAAAAGTAAATGGCGTCTTCTCTTCAATTTTTTGGAAGACATCCGTAATTGATTCTCCATCCAGCTTCAATGAAAGATAAATGCTTTCAATGCTCTTCTCCTTGGTTTCTCCTCCCTTTGCCATCAGAAATGTAATAGTGAAGCCCTGCAGCAAAATGACTGCCAGTGCTTTTATGGTCATAATCCTGACCACTTGTAAAGGTCTAATTTTCATACATTTGAGTTTAGTTGATAAAATTTTCATCAAAGACAAAAAGGGGTAGTTGTTGATTGAGGCTTTTACGCGGTTCAATTAGCAGCTATCACACTTTTTTTAGTTAGCCAGTTGTCTTTGGGCTCTGGTTATTGTTGATGTTCTATAGGTACCTCCTTTCGGTTTAGTTATTGTATCCATACTTTTTTACCCTTGATTTTATAATCAAAGTCATAAGAGAAGCCAATGGCCTCCAGTACTGTTTCCAGGCTTTTGTTGTTATACTTCCCTTTATAATCTTTTCGGTCTCTAAATTTCACGCTCCTGGCCGAGTCTGAAATAATAAACTCCACACCATACCACCGACTCAGCGTTTCGGTAAGCTCGTCGAAACTCACATCTTCAAAAACCAGTATCTTATCTTTCCAGCCTGTGATCTTTTCCACATCAAATCCACCGACAGTTGTCTTCTGTCCATCGTGTGCGTAAGTAGCCATTTCATAAGGAGTGAGAATGGTTGAATTGGACTTTTCACCTGCCACCGAGACTTTACCGGTCACAAGAGCAACCTCGGTCTTTCTTTCTTTCGGATAGGCTTTCACATTGAAGCTGGTTCCTAAAACTGTTGCAGACAAATTGGTGGTCTTCACAATGAATGGTCGTTCGGTGTCTCTCTTCACGTCAAAAAAAGCCTCGCCTTCCAGGATCAATTCGCGGGTATTGCACTCGTTGCAGACATAGTAATACAGGCTCGAGCCCGAATTAAGGTTGACATAAGAACCATCCGGAAGGTAAAAGCTGGCCTTCTGACCTTTCTGGGTCACCCGCTGAAAGTAGTTCTCTGTTTTACTTATTTGCCTTTCACCGGTAGCCGGTTGAATGTCAACTATCAGGAAAGAAACACAGAACATGACTGTGAGAACTGCCGCTACCTTCAGACCGAATAGGAACAACTCATTGCGAGAGGTTGTTTTTGACCCCTGGTCATCATTCCTGACTATATTGTTTTGGATTTTTTGCCAGAGCTCATCGGTCTTCTTCAGAGTATCCCGATCTTTTACCTCCTTTTCATTGCCCAGCAATAAAACAAGTTGCCGTGCCTCTCTAATCTCATCCTCTTTATCAGGATTGCTCTTTCTGAACTCATTCCAGTACGCTACGGTCTCGTTGTCCGGATTCAGGACATACTTACAAAACCGATCGTCGCAAACAAGTTCTTCTATGAATTCAAAAGATGCAGGCATAGCAAAGCAAACTATAGTGGAGTAAAGGGGGATCTTAACGATCGGTACTCAGGTTTGCCAAACTTTTTTTTGGTAATTACTTCCGGTGGGTAATTACTAGCCGATTTTAGTCAGTGAAGAGAGTGTGATCTGATGCCTTTCCAGAAATTTTCGAATCTTGCTGATAGACCTGAATACAGTATTTTTTACAGACTGATGCTCCATACTGAGGATCTCTGCTATCTCATTGTTTGTGAGACCCACAGTATATTTCAAATGCAGAATATCTCTTTGGTTGTCGTTGAGGTGTGCCAGCAACTGCTCGACCAGCTTTTTTCTTTCAGAACGGGTCTCTATCTCAATCAATTGGCTTTCGAAGGGTCCCGAAAATTGATCGATCATCTCCAGGCCAACCGCGTACCTGAGCTTGTCAGCTCTTACCGACTCAGCAAGCTTTCTGCGAAGTGACCGAAACAGGTAAAACTTGATTGAATCCGTATCCCCCAACCTTTCGTGCTTTGCCCAGAGCTGAACAAACAAATCCTGGACTTTATCCTCAACTAATTCTTTGTCTCTGCAAATCTTATAACCATAAGAAAGCAGGTATTTAGCATACTTAAAATAAATATAGGATAGTGCTGACTGGTTCCCGGCAATGAAATCTCTCCAGATTGAAAGATCATCTTTTCCTGAATAGCTGGAATTCATCATATCGGCCAGGGTCTACAAATTATTATTCGCTACTCAAAAATTCCCTCCACCGAGCATCCAGTTAATAAATTTTATATAAACAGAACGCTAAATATGAAATTGAAAATCAAAGGCGATCAATAACCGGGTTAATTACAATTAATCTAATGTACAACTATTTTTTGATTTATGAATTTAAATTAAGAAAATTATTGTTTCTCAATGTTTCACCAAAGAATGTATTGAGTTATTGAATGTATTCAGAATAATCAATTATTCTCAATCCCAATCAGCATACGAATCAGCTCATTTTTCTGGGAATTTCTTTCGCTCAGATGATTTCGCAGGGTGGATTTCAACTCATTGCTGATGGATTGTGGGTCCAATTTTTTCAGCAGGGATATTTGAGTAAAATAATTGAGATTTTCAAAATGCTTCGTGAAGAAGTCTTGCGCCAGATCATCCTTTAAAACAGAAGCAGGCATTTTTTCAATGGCATTTTTTGCATAATACCCCTGTCCATTTTCAATGGTATAAAGGATATGTGGCAAGAATTCCAGAAAATCTTTTTCGGTGAAAATACTGATAAGATAATAGTTGATCTGTTGATCCTCTTTCCGAACCATCTTCTCAACAAGCTGATCGTTGAGGTTTCTGTAGGTGAGTGCCTGAATGCTGTCTACCACTTTTCCATGCACGATATGCCAAAGTGTGTAGCATGAATAGACAGCCCCACTGATCACGCTTTCTTTAATCTCGTTGATGGTAGCACCTGTAACACCATCGACGCCCTCTTCCTCAATATCCTGGACCAGGTCTTCCTTTTCATAGTTGGCCAAAACGGAAGCTGGCTCACTCAGGATCTGGTGAAGCTTCTCGTATTCTTCCGGAGTAAAGGGTTCATGCTCCAGCTTTGTCAATGGGCTGCCCGGAATGGTATCATAGTGAGTATATCTTCCGATGGCATCCCAAAAGAAATCTATTTCCACGGCATAGCACTTATCTTCCTCACAGATGGGAGTGAAAATAAAAGCCGTGTAACCCTCCAACAAGCTGTCCTCATCATACAATGGGGTAAGCTCAATATCCAATGAGTCAGCAACAAAAGGCTGACTCATTGGTACGTAACCGGGGGTGAGGTCACGTTCTAGAAAAAATATTGTTAGTATCGCTATTAGGAGAGACCTGATCATTTACTCAACCGTCTCTAGAAGCGTACCACCTTTGTTGTAAGTTTGGGTAAACGGAAGATCTGGGTCTCCAACGCCTTTTAGCATCAGCTCTTCCAGATCGGCAAAATGACTTTCATAGATCTCACGTGGGGAGATACCAAACTCCTTACACACCGATGCAGCCATTCCCAGTACTTCTCCCATCATACCTCCGGTACGCATCAACCTCACTGTTCCTAATGCAACGTGAGAAACGCTGATATCACGACCTCCCATCATCAGGTTGTTTACATTTTTAGAGTATAAACATCTGAATGGGATAGGGTATGGATAAATCTTGGTGTGCTTGGCGATAGACCTGAATGCCTCACCGTCAAATTTCTCCAGGTTTTCGGGATCCGGGTAGTGAAGGTCAATGGTCCATGAAGTCGGTGCGGTGCCATCAGGAAGAAACTCCTGGTTTCTCAACTCATTTTCTGTAAGGATGTAGTCTCCGACCAATCTTCTGGACTCTCGCTTTCCACCTACATAGGCCACCCACTTCAGGCGTTCGTTGGCAAACTCTGCCTTCTTAGAGTAATCATTTTTCAGATATGACCAGTTGGAGTAAACCACCAGCAAACCATAGTCCCGGATAAATTCAGTCTCCGTGATCATGTCTTTGCCCATTCCGGTTTCCCAGTCCCAGTCACCTTTTTTGATGGCGAAGGCTTTTTCATCATTCCAGGGTAAGCCCCACTCAATATCAGGAAAGGCTACAGGATAACCAGCATCCTCCGAAAACCACTGAACAGAAATCCCCATCGTTAGGTTGTCTGCCTCTAAAGGTGCCGTCGGTTCGTTGAATCTGTCCCGGCTCTCTCTTCCTGTCATGTACTCTGCTCCAGCCAGAAAGCCTATGGTACCATCACCTGTGCAGTCTGCAAACAAAGGAGCAGAAAAACCTCTGATCTCACCTGTTTCAATGTTTTCAGCATAAACCTTAGTGATCTTCCCATCTTTCGTTTCCACTTTGTTAGCATGAGTATTCAGAAACAATGAGATATTTGATTCTGCCAATACAGCCTTTAATTTTTTGTCATCTTCATAATAATCTTTTGGCTGGGCATTACCTCCTCGGTCCGGACCTATCTCATTGACGAGGTTACCGATATTTGGGTAAGGTTCCAGGTTGATCCTGGCACCCAGGTGTACTCGAACTTCAGAACTATTATTTCCACCCAACACCGGTCGGTTTTGAATCAAAGCTACTTTCACACCTAGTCTGGCTGCTGAAATTGCCGCGCATGTTCCGGCCATTCCTCCACCAATGATCACAAAGTCGTATTCCCCTTCTTCCACGGTCTTTTTCTTCCCGGTCAATTCTTCTACCAGCTTATCCATCTGGTCAGGATCATTTGGCGGAACGTCATTTTTCTCCGCAGTGAAGTAGATGGCATCACACCTGCCATTGAAACCAGTCAGGTCGCGTAGTCCCACGTGAGCTACATCAGATTTGATGTCAACAACTCCGCCGTCCACCCAGGACCATTCCCGTGTACTCACTCCAAATTCTTTATCTAAAGGCTTTCCATCAATCAGCACCTGGAATCTGCCCGCCGGGACATCAGACCATTGTGCGGTCCAGTTTCTGGTTCTGATATAAACACGGTATTTTCCTTTCTCAGGAAAAACCACCTTGGTCATGGCGTCATCTACTGGTGTGCCCATACCGTGAGCGAGCAGATATGGTGAGCCCATCACGTCCATGGATTGTTGGTCGATAAACCACCCTCCTTTTTGATCGAAGCTCTCGGCCTGTATGAAGACTGCCTTTTTTTCTTTGCTCATCCCAGAAGAGATACTGAGCAGGCAGATAAGTAAAATCATTAATGCTTTCATCATTTATATTGTTTCCAGTTAATTTAATTGTTGTAACACCCTGGCTCTTTGCTCCAGGATTCTTTTCTCGTTTTTCTCAAAAGACTCTTTTCCATAGGCTTCGAAGGCATTGGCTAGCGCCTCCGGATCTTTCTCCATACCATAGTCAGTGGTCTCTTTCTGCCATTCAGACAACCTGTCTCTCATGGCTTGCAATTCTTTTTCAAAAGCTGGATCTCCTGCGAGATTCCTAATCTCGAACGGATCATTAGTAATGTCATACAATTCCTCCTCAGGCAATGGCAATGTCAATTGCTTTTGGGCCTTATCCAATTCATCACGCTCCGCTAAGATATTGAGTAGATGATAAATGGGGTGATTCGCCTTTCGATAAGCAGTAGAAGCCTCATTAACGGAGAATCCATTGTTGTAATTTCTTATGTATTTATACTGATCGCTTCTGACGGCTCTGCTTTTGAAGAAGACTTCTCCACTCCTGTTAGCCGTCGCGTAAATAAAATCTCTCTCCGCTTCAGCATTTTCTCCCAGGAATATGCGGCCTTGTAGCTGGGCCGGTTTTGATATTCCCCCCATAGAAAGGGAAGTGGCAACAATATCCAGAGAACTGAGTAGTTGATCATTCACTGTTCCATTGGGCAGATAATCATGCCATCTCAGACCTGACGGACTCTTAATGATCAAGGGAATTTCAAGGCCTGAATCATACAAAAAGGACTTACCTCGCGTAAATGGCCTGCCGTGATCACTGAAGAAGTAGACAATCGTATTTTCAGACCATCCTTTCTCTTCCAATACCTTCAGCACCTCGCCTACCTGACCATCCATCAGCTGCGCAGACTCCAGGTAGTCGGCCCAGTCTTGCCTCGCAACCGCATGATCCGGATAATACGGGGGCACCTTCACTTCATTCGGGTTAATGGGGTTTTTCTCATCCTTTTCAAACGGACGATGGGTTAATCTCAGGTTAACCACAGCGAAGAAAGGCTTTTCAGCATCCAGCTCCTCCCATGAATTATGGTCGTAGGCACTGTAATCAGACTGAAATGACCAGTCCGTTTTACCTGTCCCCACACCACCTTTGATGTTGGCTGTCTGATACCCGTTTCTTCTGAAAATCTCGTTTACAGGCAGGACTCCTTCAGGCAAGGCATTCTTCATTTCCGTGGGATAACGCATGTGATGAGCGTTGATGGAAGTCTGATGCATGCCCACTGCCAGGGCAGTTCTGCTAGGGGTGCAAATACCCGCTGTAGTAAACACATTGGTGTATCTCACTCCTTCTGCGGCCAGCTGATCAAGCACAGGTGTTTTTACCTGGGATTGGCCAAAGCATCCCAGATCCGGTGACAGATCTTCTGCCAGGATCCATAGGATATTTGGCTGGGCTTTTTCTGTTGGTAGTTCACATCCGGAAACAAGAAATAATACAAGGACAAAACCCCGGAATAAATTACTCATTGTCATATTCACGTGCATCATTCAGATGAAATAAGATCGGTTGGACAGTTGCCCAACCGATCAAACTCATTTTATCAATAACCACCCGGATTTTGGTTGATCTCAGCACCAAGACCCCGATATGTATCGATCTCTGACTGAGGAATTGGCAACAGGTAATCCCTCGGATTAGTAAAAATCCTGTTTTGTGCATTAGGGAATCGCTGATCAGTATTCAGATCATACTGGCTTTCGACTCCAGCATATGAAACAAAACCATCCTCATCGATATCCGGAACCATGGTCGCATTTGCTTCATCCAAAATTCTACCGTATAGTGTCACTGGCATCACCTTTTCGGCGATTTCCCATCTTCTGATATCAAAAAGTCGGAAGCCTTCATTGGCTAGCTCCACTTTACGCTCACGACGGATAATCTCCCTGAGCTCCGCCTGATCTGTGGTGGTAATTTCAGGGTAGCTACCGGTATCAGACACATCTACACCGTAAGCTCTCGCTCTCACCCTGTTGATGGCAGTCAACACTGTAGCATCGATGTCATCATTTTCAATCTTTGCCTCTGCATAAGTCAACAGTACCTCCGCAAATCGCATGAGCTTAAAATCAAGATCACTGAATGTCTGGTTGATCAACTGAGCATCTTCGTCTGTGTACTTCTTCCATAAGTATCCGCAGAAAGCTGCCGGCCAAATGACGATACGGGAATCTTTGTTTGAACCACCATTGGATCCATCTGCCAACCTTACAGTAAGACTGTCGGGATGGCTTTCAAAGATCAAACCTGCCCACTCACTTTGCGGAAGGATGATGGAAGCTGCCAATCTTGGGTCTCTATTTGCAAATGGATTGCTGGGATCATATACTACCGACTCATCAATGGGCAATCCATCTGTAGCTTCATAGCTATCCACCATAGATTGTGTAGGTACTACCGTACTATAGGAGTTTCGGTTTCTTGAGCCTTGAGCTCTTGGAAATTGAGTGGTTGCAAAACCTTCCATAAAAGGCATCACAAACATGGTCTCAGCAGAATTCTCTCCTGCCCTCGTAAACAACTCCCCATAATTTGGATGTAGTGGGTAATTACCTTCATCGATCACCGTTTTGGCTGCAGCGGCGGCCTCTGTGTACATTTCATTGTAAAGTGCTATCCTGGCTTTCAACCCTAAAGCAAAACCACGAGTCACTCTACCCGGATCTTCAGGATCATCATTTAAAACCGCTGCCGCGGCATCAAGATCATCCATGATACTGTTGGCAATGGTGCTTTTAGACTCTCTTGGCAACAAGGCTTCTTCGGGAGAAGTGGCCAATACTTCAGTGTAAGGCACATCACCAAACAATTCGAGTAGGTAATGATAATAGTACGCCCTTAAAACCAGCGCCTCTGCCTGAATCCTGTTGTAGGATGCTTCAGGAACCACATCCTGTGCTCTGCTCATGTTATTGAGCAGGTTATTGGCTCTACCGATTCCTTTATAAAAGTGTGAATAGATATCAGCAAAACCACCTGATGATGCGCTGTGCGAACCGGCTCCCACCTCGTCGAAACTCAGGAAGCCACCACGAACCAGGCCGATATCTGTTCCACCATTGTCCATATTTACCTGGACAGGCAATCCGTACCCACCCTGAAACCTTACAGAGGTGTAAACACCTGTCAGCGCCAGCTCCAATTCTTGTTCATTGGAGAAAAAAGTGGCATCCGTTGGCTCAGTCAATGAATTTAGCTCTATCACATCTTCACAGGCGCCCAACACTAGAAGGGCAGCAAGTATGAGATTTATTTTTATGAGATTTTTCATTATTCAATGTTTTTAGATAATCAAACAGATTATTTAGAATTTCACTTCAACACCCAGGGTATAAGAAGAAACGATCGGATAGAAGTCCCCATCGGTTCCGCTAGGAACTTGTGGATCAATTCCATCAGGCAACTTATCCCAGGTGATCAGGTTTTGACCCGAGAAGAAAAACCTGGCTGAACTCAGGAAGATATTCTCCATCAAAGTAGCTGGGAGTGAATAACCAAGGTTGATATTTCGCAGCCTCAAATAAGCTCCGTTGAATATCCAGGTACTTGAATTCTGAATGTCATTGCTACCAGCACTGGTTGGGACCAGGATTGGGAATTTAGCATCTGTTCTTTCAGGAGTCCATGTTTCTTCCATGTGCCATTCCTGGATCTTTCCTCCATTAAACATGGCCCAGGCTGCATCACCACCTAAACGAATGTCTCTTTTACCTACACCCTGGAAGGCGATAGAGAAATCAAAACCTTTGTAGCGAGCTCCCAGATCGAAAGCGTAACTCATTCTTGGAATAGAATTTCCTATGATTACCCGGTCGTCGCCATTGATCACACCATCGGCCTGATCCGGCACACCGTCACCATTGGTATCTACGGTCAACTGGTCTTTGTATCTGAGGTTTCCAGGTTGCAATGAACCGAATTGTGCCGGTGCATTGTCAATCTCTTCTTGTGTCTGGAAGATCCCCTGGGTTTCATAACCATAGATAGAGCTGATCGCTTCACCTACCTGCGTAATACCTCCACCGCTAATGATCGGACCTACACCGGCCAAATCAGTCACTTCATTCACAAAGTCTGAAGCAATGAATCTGGCACTGTATTGAAAATCATTGATATCATCCTGCCATCCAAGGGCCAGGTCCCATCCTTTGTTTTCAACACTTGCAGCATTCTGCGTAGATGGCTCCAATCCTACATTCAAAGGAATTGGGATCCTAAGTAGGATATCATTGGTTTTTCTAACATAGTATTCCATGGTCAGTGTCAACCTGTTCTCCATAAACCCTGCATCGATACCGATGTTGGTAGTCTCGGTGGTTTCCCACTGAATGGCAGAGTTGGCCAACACATTTTGAGTAGCTGCGGTATAGATGCTACCACCAAACACGTAGTTTCCAGCCAGGGAAATAGACGAAACATAAGGGAAGTCACTTCCAATCTGCTGGTTACCCAGCTGACCCCATGAAGCTCTTAGTTTCAAATCACTGATCGCATCAGAGTTTTGCAGGAAGGCTTCCTCGGCAATTCTCCAACCCACTGAGAAGGAAGGGAAAATCGAAACGCGGTTATCCGGTGAAAACCTGGATGAAGCATCTCTTCGTACATTCGCTTCGAACAAATACTTGTCCTGGTAAGCATAGTTTACCCTACCAAAATAAGACAATAGCCCCTTGTGGGTAGCGTCTCCAAAGTTTCTGTCGTTCTCTTCAGAACCTGCGTTCAACACCTGGTAATCCGGCAAGATGAACTGATCCCGATATGCCTGCAGCTCCGTATAGTTGAATTTGATCATTTCATAACCTGCAAGGGCAGTGAGGCTACTTGCGCCAAAGTCTACTGTATAGGCTGCAGTAGCATTTACATTGTGCTCCAGGCTATTTTGTATCTCATGGTATAAAGAAGCCCTGTTTGGAGTCAACCTGGTTGTACCCAAATCGAAATCAACGATCGTTTCAATAGGATTTACAAATTCTTTTTGCTGATAATCTCTGTATTCAGGAGAGTACATCAAAGAGAGGTTCAAACCTTTTACAGGCTTGTAGTTCATCCTCAAAATACCTCTGAAATAGTTTTCGTTTACAGCGTTCAAACCACCGTCTTCAGAGAATGCAATTGGATTTTGTCCATTCCAGCCATCTCCCCATGAGCCATCGGAATGACGCACAAAATAGATAGGGGGAATCCTGAAAGCCTGCCGGGTGATGTTACCCAGGCCCTGAGCCGGTTCTTTGCTTCTGGACTGGCTAAAGTTGATATCAAAATTGAAGTCCAATTTATCTGATGCTACCAGATCAGAGTTGAATCGTCCATTATATCGCTTAAAATTGAAGTTCGGAATATTTCCATCCTGATCCTGGTACGAAATGGATCCGTTTACTCTAAGTGTCTCAGAGCCACCACCTACACTCACCTGGTGATATTGCATAAAGCCCGACTCTGAATAGAGCTCCTCTACCCAGTCTGTATCTGTATACACATCAGGATTGGTTCCATTTTGAAGATTAGTTCTGTAATCATCAATGATGTTTTGAGGGGTATTGCCATCATTTTCGAGGAAAGTCATGGCTCCAACAAATTTTGGACGCCCGGTTACTGACTGCTTGCCCAAATAGGTTTTATATCCCACGGTGATTCCACCGGCCTTAGCTCTCTTGGTGGTGATCAGGATTACTCCGTTTGCACCTCTTGATCCGTAGATCGAAGCTGCTGCCGCATCCTTCAGTACAGATATATCTTCAATGTCTCCTGGGTCGATGCCGTTGATATCGCCCTGTACTCCATCAATGAGTACCAGCGGGTCGTTCTTGGAACCGTCACCCAATGATCCCAGGCCACGTATCCTGATCTGCCCCACATCTTTACCTGGCTGACCACTGTTCTGAACGATGGTAAGTCCGGGAACTGTACCTGTAAGTGCCGATGACACCTGGAATACGGGTTGCTTGGTAAGGGTGCTACCCTCCACCTGCTCCACTGATCCGGTCAGGTTCACTTTCTTTTGAGTACCGTACCCTACCACCACTACTTCCTCCAGAGAAGAAATATCTACTGGCAGCGTAACGCTGATATTCGTACGGCCGTTCACGGGCTCTTCAAGCGTCTGGTATCCCACAAATGAAATCACCAAAGTGCTACCGGCTGGTGCTGAGATGGAATAGTTGCCTTCTACATCCGTGATGGTCCCGTTGCTGGTTCCTTTCTCCTGCACGGTAGCACCAGGCAGTCCTTCACCTGTCTCATCAGTGATTTTACCTGTGATGGTCACCTGCTCGATGATCACCTGGATATCCTTATCGATATCCCTGTCTTCCTGAGGTCTCACACTGATCTGCTGATTCACTTGTTTGAAGCTTACATTGGCTTGTTTGGATATTTCCAATAAAACCTCCTCTACTGTCTTGTTGCGCGCTTTGATGCTCACTGTTTTATCAAGGCCCATGTCTTCTCTCAGGAAAACAAACCTGAAATCCGAATGCCTTTCGATCTCTCTGCAGGCAGCCTCCAGTGAGCTGTTGTTGATCGACAAAGAGATCAAAGCCTTCTTAACACTCTGGACATTCTGTGCAGAACCATTGCTGGCTAGAATTGTATTGACTAGCAGCAGTGTGATCACGAGTCCATAAATCGATAACTTCCCTGCCATCTTTAAATACTGTAAAGATTTATTTTTCATAAATTTGATTAGTTAAGTGAAACAATTTTCACTGAATGGAAGCCTGGACTGGTATGTTGGTAGCATCTCTGTGTCCGGGCTTTTTCAGTAAATACCTAATAAATTGAGGTTTTACTTCATTGGCATACTTTGGTTAAAATTTTATATAAACAGTCTTATCATCAATATCATATTGAAATCCTGCAGAATAGCCTAAGCTAGTCAGCACATTCGAAAGGTATTCGTTGTCGAATCGTCCATTACAGGTCAGGCTTTTTGAGGGCCCATTTTCAATTTTGAAATCCACTCCATACCACCGCTCCAGTCTGGCTATGGCCACCTCAAAGGGGGTATCTTTCAGATAGAGAATTCCATTTCGCCAGATCGCCTTGTGTTCGGGATCGAATGCCTTTTTCACCATGTTCACTTCCCGGTCCAGCTGGATCATCTCTCCAGGCGCAAGTATCTCATGGTGTTTATTGTCGTTTTTTTCCACACGCACCTTACCTGATATCAGGCTTACCTCCTCAAATTCATTTTCGTAGGCCAGCACGTTGAAAGACGTGCCCAGGGCAGTGGTGCTCAGGTGGTTGGTGTGGACGGTGAATGGCTTATCAGCATTTTCCGCCACCTCAAAAAAGGCTTCTCCTGACAGAGTCACCTGCCTGTCTGCCTTACCATAGCCAGTGGTGTAGGTCAGCTCGCTCTCACTGTTGAGGATGACCCTGGTGCCATCAGACAACATGATGGTAGACTTTTGGCCCTTGGGATTGGACTTTACAATGGTTTCATCCGGCACCTGGAGCTCAGCCAACTCGGCTTGCTGACGCTCCATATAGTTTGTGTAAAAGAATATCGAACCGGCCAACACAACGACCGCCGCGGCAGCCACCTTCATGTAGCGCCATAGGGAGGATCTTTCATTTTCTTCCGGCTTTCCCAGCACGGATGCGGAGTTAAGTGGGATCACATTTACTTTATCCGGGGTCGGCAACACAGCACTTCCCGCCACTTTGGTCCAGATCTCATCTTCTATTCCAGCAGGTGGTTGATAGGAAACTTTCGCCATGGAAAGGATAATATCCCTGGCTTCTTTTACAGTGTCTATCTTGTCCGGATGTTTTTTGACCCAGCTATTCCAAAAGACATTGGACTCAGCCGTGGATGACATTACCCACTTCCTGAAGTCAGGATCCAGAACAAAATCTTCGGTTTTATATTTATTGTACTCCAAAATCGTCGCTTTGTGCTATAAAGACCTGAAGCATTGAAGAATCTATCCGCCTTGATGTTAAAAAAATGTGAACTTTATGGAGATAGGGGTATTTTTATTTGATATTATGTAAATATTTCATCAATCATTATTGTTTACTGACAGATTTGTAATTACACCGAGAAGAAAGTTTATTGCATTACTTCTACTCCCTGGCTGTTGTCAGTGTCTCACAGACTACTCCTAAACGGTATTGTCCGAATTCAATTCTACTAAAGCCTGCCCACGCCCCTTAATCCCCTAAAGGGGGGCCGCCCGCGAACTCTATCTCGGTTCATCGTCTCTCGTAGCCCCGGCGGGTACCTGTCAGCCGTAGGCTGGTCCTCACCAGACGGAACCCGGAACCGGTCCTCTCCATTCATCGTCTCTCGAAGAGGACGATGTAGGTTTGGTATCGGCCCTTTCATATTTGAACCTGTGAGCCACTTGACGCACAGGCCACCAGCTTTGAAAGCCAAGGATGCATCGCACTAGAGATTTATCAGACTAATTCATTCTATTTCACGTAGTAGATGCTTTCTGTACTTTGAAATGAACCAGAGTAATCCCCCTACTTCCCCCTTTGTGAAGGGCCTATTGCAAAGATTTAGGACTGTGGTAAAGGGGGATTACTTAAGGAGACGATGATCTTAGATAGATCTTGAATTAGTGGCAATTATAATTCCTCTCCTTTCATTTATGAGCCAATTAAGATGAAAGCCATGGATGCACCAATGGCAACTAATAATTGATAATAAAAGATTTTATTGTTCGAAAGACTATTACTCCTTAAGCCCACCGCACACCCTTAAATCCCTAAAGGGACCTACCGCGCCACTACTAATCCACAGTCCTTCTATCGCAGAAGTTACTTCCGTGTGATTGATTCCATCAATTTAGACCGATGACTTTGACACCTATTTAAGTTGTCTCAGGTTCTTCTTCAAGGAGTTCACCGCCTTCCAGGTGAGCTTATAGGCGGAGTTGACAGTGAGGGACATCAACTTGGATACTTCTTCATAGGATCTGCCTTCGAAGAAGATGAGCATGACAATCTCCCGCTGTCGGTCCGGCAACTGATTGATCACTGAGACCAGCTGGTCTTTGCTATGACCAGGCCCATCAGCTATGACCTCCTCACCCACAAGATTTACCAGCTCTTCCTTTTTGTAAGCCTCATTAGCGATCTCTGTTTTCTTACGACTGTTGAGCTCATCGTAGATCTTATTCCTCAACGACTTTAACAGGTAAAAACTCACATTTTCTACCGAGGTGAGCGTCTGCTGCCGCTGCACCAGTGAGGTAAACAGCTCCTGGATGGCATCCTTCACCAGGTCCTGGCTGGGACAGATGGTCATCCCATGCTGATAGAGTGCTTTGAAATGATCCCGGTAAATCACCTCCAGCGCGTCAAGGTCTCCAGCGCGAAACTGGTTCCACAGCGCTTCGTAGCTACGTGAATTCTCTTTGGGATTTGGGATCATTATTGGTCCGAAGACAATTTTCGGACCCTAAAAGTATGGAAAAATGTAAATTATTGAAAAGATGAAAAGAAGGATTAAAAATGGGGTGAAACGGGTTTCTAAAGTATTAAGCGGTATCGGCCTCTTGTCGTGATTCCATCCCAGGCTAACAATTTTGATTCCCACTACTTTTCCGGAAGGTCTCCATAGTATACCTTTATCCTGTAGATTTTGTCATTCTTGATTTCAAAGGATTCTGCATTTTCAAATTCACTGTTGTCATATGCAATTACTCTGTAGATCACTATTGCTTTATCCGTATCTTGAATAAATCTTATAATTTGGAATTGCTTGACATACTTATTAAAACCCCAGCATTTCCTGAAATAAGAAATCTTATCCAACTTCTTGTCATGCGGACTGCTAAACTCAAAACTGTCATCAAGAAGAGTTTCTAGAGTGCCTTTGTCACTTGTCTCATAACAAGTAAAATAGGTCTGTATTAATTCTTTGATCCTATTGGATTTCTTTGGTTTATTGGCCGCCATCACAAATTATTAACCTTTTACTTAATAACCGGAATGTACAATGGAATAAGTAGAATCAAAAATATTCTTTATAGCGGAAGCTAAACCTACAGATCAGAGTCCCCACGGTGACTTTGATAAGAAAATAGACCATTGAATTCTTTGTAATGCCAGATTGTTTTGGCTAGCAGAAACATCCCAAACCAGACCTAATCCAGGATTGAAATGATTCTTTTCTCCAGGCTCGGCAGATCGAATGGCTTTGTAATGGTTTCAGCGATGACATTTTCTGATAAGGCTTCCAGGATCTCCGGGGTATTGGTATAGCCTGTGATAAGAAAGCAGACTAACCCGGGGTGGGTAGACCTGGCCTGCCTGATCAGCTGGAGACCGCTTACTCCGGGCATCTTGTAATCGGTGATTAGGGCAGCCATGTCCGTGTGCTCCGCTAACAGATCTACCGCCTTTGATCCCTCGCTGGCGGTGAAAACATCAAAGATGCCATTGAAATATAGCTCAAATGATTTCAGCGTGATTAACTCGTCATCTACAAAGAGTACTTTTGGTCTATTCATCAACTCAGGACTTCCCGGTTTCTATTGATTGAAAATAACTGCTTTTCAGCCATGGATCGCTAAAATAGTTAATTACTATTTATTTTGGGCGCGAACTCCGGAATGGATCACAAGGGCAAATGAACAATAAATGTGCTTCCCTTGCCAGGCTCTGATTTGATATCTATTGAGCCTTTGTGCTGAACGATGATCTCGTAGGTAATAGACAATCCTAAACCTGTGCCTTTGCCCGGAGGCTTTGTGGTGAAAAAGGGGTCGAAGATCCTGGATATGATTTCCTGGCTGATGCCGTGACCTGTGTCGGAAATAGCTACCTCAATTTTATCTGTCAGTTTTTTTGCCTTGATGGTTATTTTACCGGTTTCATCAATGGCCTGTTCGGCATTGGAAAGCAGGTTAAGAAAGGCCTGGTGCAACTTGCCCTGGTTGCCATGGCACATCAGCTTTTCGTCAGAGATCTCCACCGCCACACTAGCTTTCGAGTTTAATCGATTTCTCAGGATCACCAGGCAGTTTTCCAGGACCTCCTTGACATCAAACACTTCATTGAAATCTTCATTGGCACGGGAAAACTGGTTTAAACTCTGCACGATCTCCGAGGCACGCCTTACACCATTTCCTATGATCTCCAACGAAGGATCCAGGTGCTCATCTACCCCCACCATAGCATGTCTGGACTTCTTCAGGATGTCGAGGCCGTTCTGAATAAACTGTAAGGGGTTGTTGATCTCATGACTCACCCCGGCGATCATGGTGCCAAGAGAGGCCATTTTCTCAGACTGCACCAATTTATCATGGGTAATCTTTAAGTTTTCAAGGGTGGCTTCCAGCTCCTGGTTCTTGTCGTGCAGCTCTTTGGTCCGTAACTTAACAATGGCGGCCATCTCCTCCTTTTTCCTGATCAGGTACCTGTTTCTCCAAATGAAAGACAGCCACACCAGGAGTACCAGCAGTAATCCGGCCATGATTTTTGTCCAGAGCATCTCCCATACCGTGGGCTCCACTATGATCTCCAACGTCACAGGTTCGCCTTCCCAGGCTCCATTCAAATTAGAGGCTTCAATCTTCAGCTGGTAGCTGCCGGGATTTAAGTTGGTATAATTCACCGTTCGCTTGATCCCATTTTCTCTCCAGTCTTTGTCGTACCCTTCCAGTTTGTAGCGGTAATGGATCTTCTCCGGATTGGAAAATTTCATGCCCGCAAATTCCACCTCTATGTCTCTCTGGTCCTTGGCGAGCGTTACACTTTCGCCGATTGGACCTGCAGTTACTCCATCTGAAATGACAACTTTTTGGATCAGCGTTTTGGTAGGAAAAGGGTCCTGGTAATTCTTATCAATATTTATTGCCGCCATCCCCTTTAAGGTTGGCCACCAGGTAAGTCCATCGGCAGATTTGGCAACCTGCCCCCAGTTATTCCCTTCGATCATTCCATCTTCCAACTCAAATGATCTGCAGGTCAGCTTTGATACCCTGCCAGCTTCCAGGTCATTGAATTGATGCCTATCAAGCATATGCAAGCCCAAATTGCCAATCATCCACAAATTTCCATCGACATCTTCGGTGATCCTGGAAACGATATTCTCGAATAGTCCATCGCTGGTAGTATAACTGGTAATCCGGCCATCCGCAATTCTTGATAGACCAGCCCCATAGCTACCCACCCAGATCACTCCATCACTATCCTCGAAAATGCTCCGGATATCTCCCCGAACCAAACCATCCTCAACAGTGATTTTCCTGGTGCCACCCGCACCAAAAACGGTAATGCCTGTATTGGTTCCTACCCAGATATCTCCAGCTCTTGTTTTTTTGATGGTAAGGATCAGGTCCCCCGTCAACTCCTCCGATGAGGTAAAATGATTGACTACCGAATCTTTGAAAACAACAATCCCATTTCCCGAGGTACCAAGCCAAAAGGCACCATCATTTGCCTTCTGAATGGCAGTGATATTCAAAAACATGGGATGCTCGTTTACCAACTCCTGTAGGTCGGCAATTTTCTCATACCTGAAGTCCTCGATCTTCCCCAACTCAGCATCAACCCCCAAATAAACTACGGCTTCGTTTTTAGGGTCGTTATGTAGTTCCCGCACGCAACCCTCAAAAGATTCGAATTGGCTGAACTTGCCATGGCTGTAGTGTGTCAGGTCATTGCACGCAGAAGAAAACCAGACACCTCCATAGCCATCAGGAGCCACCTTGGTATATACCGAAGAAGCGTCATTGGCTGAAGGAAAATATCGTTTGACCGCCCGCTTTTTAAGCATGAAGAGCCCTTCTTTGGATGTGCCCACCCAGATGTTTCCTTCCTTGTCCTGACTGATGCGGCTGATATCATTGTCTCTCGGAAAATGAAGGATCCTTTGGAATTTTAAGGGACTATTTTTTGCATTTTGCATTTCTTCCCTTTTAATCACAGCGACGGCCTGCTGGGACCCAAGCCAAAGATTTCCTTCGCGATCCTTAAGAAACTTATGGACCTCTCCTAAGTCATGATTGCCCAATTCAAGGGATTTAATGATTGAGCCATCCTTTTCTGCTACAATTTTATCCGGATAAGCAATCCAGAGCTCTCCTTTGCTGTTATAATCCAGAATATGGAACCGTGTAGAAGACGGGTACTTCTTCAGGATTTCTATTTTTCCTTCAAAAATAAGACCGTGAGCTAAACCAGGCTGGTCCTTGATGTCGGTGACAAAGTGAACCGCACCCGAATTATGCAGGAACAGCCTACTCACCACCCTGCCTGGCAGACCCTCAGCGATATGATACCTATCCAGCTGTCCGGCCGAGTACCTGTAGAGTCCATTGGCGGTTGCGATCCAGACATTACCATCCAAATCCTCGCAAAAATCCTGTACAAACTCATTAGAAATATCCTCCAGTATCTCAGGTGTTTGGATTTCCCAATCCTTCAAAATGGATACCCCACCTTCCCTGTGGCCCACCCACAGGCTACCACTTTCTGTCTCCAGCAAGGTAAAGATCCGATTAGATTCTAATCCGGGTGTATTCCCGATAGTGTAGGTTTCAAAACTTGCGCCATCATATCTTACCAACCCACCAAAGGTGGCCAATAAGAGGTACCCCTCATGGGTTTGGATCATGTCATTTACGCTATGCTGAGTTAAGCCATCCTCGGTGGTCCAGTTCTGGATATAATAATCACTGATGCTTTCCATCTGCGTCGGCACCAATTTTCCTCGCTGGCTGAAGCCCGACAGGGCGGTGAAAAAAAGGAAAGCTATCAGGTAGAAATTAGGCATTCAATCGACATAATTGATGCAACAATTTAATGAATCAAAGGATATTATGGACTTCTATTCCATTTGTTTTCAATAAACTTCGAGCATACTACCGATTCACAGCTATTCCGTCTTGAGACAATCAGGCGGTTGCAAGAGACTTAACCGTACATTCTGGTCTTAAATCCAATCATAATTAAACTCATCTTTTATCAGACGCTATCTGAAAGATGATATCGGAGCTTTTTCGTCAGTATTTCAATGCCGCTTTTGTGGCATGGGTGCATCAAGTGCTCTCAGCCAGCTTTCAAGTTGCTTTTGCAGCTGGCTACTCACCGCTGTCTCTTCGCGGTGCAGGTCATTTTGCTCGCCAATGTCCTCCTGCAAATTGTAGAGCTCTACGTGCGCTGTCTCATAAAACTTCATCAGCTTCCACGGACCTTTTCTGATCACACTGACCGGACCTGTGCGCCAGGGATTGTTGGGATAGCCGGGAAAATGCCAGTAGAGCGGTCGTTCCTCCAGCATGACCTTGGTGTCTCTCAGCACTGGCATGAAACTTACTCCATCCAGCGGGTAGCCTGCGGGGCTTCCTGCTCCGGCAGCTTCTAACAGCGTGGGGTAAAAATCGATACTCATAACCGGCTCCTGGCTGACCTGCCCGGAACCAATGACTTTTGGCCAGCGGACTGCCAATGGCACACGAATACCTCCTTCATAAAATGTGGTCTTCCCGCCTTTCAAAGGTGCGTTGCTGGTGATGTCATTGTCTTCTCTGCCTAAATACCCATAACCACCCCGTCCTCCATTGTCAGAATAAAAGATGAAAATGGTATTGTCCGCCAAACCAAGCCGATCGAGCGAATCCATAAGCTTTTCTACCCCTGTATCCAGGGATTCGATCATCGCCGCGTAGGTGGGATCATTGTGCCCTCCTACTCCCTGCTTCTGTTTATACTTTTCAACTAAATGCTCGGGAGCCTGAAAGGGGCTGTGCGGGGTGTAGTAGGACAATTGCAGGTAAAAGGCTGTCTGCTGATGGTCCTCGATATATTCTATGGCTTTCCTGGTCAGGTAGTCGGTGAGATACTCTCCCTCCCTGGCATCATCGATATATTTATTGTTGTTGGGCTGAAAATATCCACCTTCCCAGGAGCCAGGGTTCCCGGCGTTGTAGCCACCAATATTGATATCGAAGCCCTGCTGTATCGGCCCGGTCTCAGGTGGGTCTCCGATGTGCCACTTTCCTATGAAAGCGGTGCTATACCCCGCTGCTTTCATGGCTTCGGCAAGGGTGACCTTTTCCCGGGGCAGCACATGTGCATTCGGTGCTGGGATCATCTTACCCTGAAAGGGATTTCCCGCATGATAAATGGGCTGCCTGGGGTAATACTGCCCGCTGATCAGTGCTGCACGTGTGGGAGAGCAATTCGCTGCATTGGTATAGGCCTGGGTAAATTTCACCCCCTGCCTGGCCAGCCTGTCGATATTGGGTGTTTCGTAGTAACCACGATGAAGGGGATCAAAACTGTTGATGTCCGCATATCCCAGATCATCGGCCAGCACAAACACAACGTTGGGTTTTTCGCTTTGTTGGCCGATGGCATCCTGCAGGCAAAAAAGTGTAATGAGAAAAAGAAACGGGATGATGCTTCTGGTCATATTGGATGTAAAAAAATGAGGGTTGCAATGTTGCAACCCTCAATGATAAACTTTCCCTGAATTGATTACTAAAATGAAGCGATAAATCACTGAAACCAATCTCCACCATCCGCTACCATTTCAGCCTTTAGCTCAAACATCTTTTGCTTCATGGCAGCTACTTTCTCGGGATACTTATCTGATAGATCAAACTCTTGTTCTTTGTCATCCTTTAGATTGTAGAGCTCGAACTTATCTGGTATTTGCTGCTGGATAAAGGACATATGACATTCCTGAAAGCTCCACTGGGATCCCCGTGGCTCATCAGGGCCGGGTTTAATATTAGCCAAAGCACCTTCATTCAATGACTCAGCTTTGGGTATCAGGTTTTGGTAGCCCAGCAAGCACCAGTCACCTTCCCTGAGCATACAAATGGGGTCGTGAAAATATCGATAGAAGAACAAGGGTTCTTTCCTTTCAGTGGTTTCCTGCTTCCCGGTAAAAACAGAAGCTATACTGATACCATCCAGTTTTCTACCGGGAAGTGGTGAATCTGTCATCTCTGCTAATGATGGTAGCACATCTGTGAAACTTCCTGGCATGTTGTTGATCTTGCCTGCAGGTATTTGTCCGGGCCATTTGGCCACGAATGGTACCCTGATCCCACCTTCGTAATTGAAACACTTCTCACCTCTCAACGGATCATTTGAATGGTCCCATCTGGATCCATTGTCTGAAGTAAAAAGAATGATCGTATTCTCACTCAAACCATTCTTTTCCAGGTAATCAAACATCCTTCCCATGGCCAGGTCAAGGTTTTCTATGGCCCCATAATAATCCTGGTTATATGTATGTCTCTTAGTCAATTCCTCAGGGGCTGCCACCTGAAGATGGGGTTCATTAAACCATACGTTGAGGTAAAATGGATCCGCATCTTTATCTATGCCCTCCAGCCAATCAATCGCCTCATCAATCACTATCTGGCAGGTATATCCTTCCAGCTCACCCATCGGCTCACCATTCTTAAAGTAGTTGTTGGGATTGTGATGGGATGGTTGCGCATTGTTGTAGGCGTACACACTGAAATCAAAGCCCTGATCATTAGGGTGAGGCTGATCCGGTCCCTCTGAAGTCAGATGCCATTTACCAAAATGACCTGTATTATACCCAGCACCTTTTAGCATTTCAGCGATTGTAACCTCTTCGCTCCTCATGTGCATAGGAGAATTTGGTGGGATCCAGTTGTAGATCCCAACGCGTGTTGCATTTCTACCGGTCATCAGTGCTGAGCGTGAAGGTGAGCAAACAGCTGCGCCACAATAGAAATCCGTAAAGCTCATCCCCTGTGCCATCATGTTGTCAATATTGGGAGTGGATGTGGTTGGAGGAGCATCAGAATGAACCGGGTGCATTTTCCGGTACGCTGACACATCATTGTATCCCAGATCATCTGCCAGAAATATGACCACATTTGGTCGCTTTTTGGTGGCCTCCTGGTTGCATCCCATGAAAAATGGGATGACAAAGAGCATCAAGTACTTTATCATAAGTTTATTTTTCCTGCCAGGGGATAGCCCCTGATTTACGGATGTGTTGGGATAAGTCATATTGTAGGTTCTTATATTCTTCGGAGTCATTTTCAATAAGGTTTTTCTCCTGATAGTCTTTCTCTATATTGAATAGCTGTAAAGCCTCATAAGGCGTATTCTGGAGCAATTTGTATGGGCCTTTGCGTATGGCATAATAACACAGTCCTCCATATTTGCCGCCCCCTTCTCTTCGCATAAAGTAAACTGTGCGCTCTTCCTCAATACCTGCATTCTCTGATGGGTAGATATTGATCCCATCTATTTCCGATGGTGGTTCGATACCCGCAATAGCGCACAGTGTAGGAAAGAGGTCCATCGTAAGTCCTAACCGAGAAGTTTCACCACCTGCAGGTATTTTGTTTTTCCATACCATACAAGTAGGCACTTTGATACCTCCTTCGTACATGTCTTGCTTACCACCACGAAGTGTGCCGTTTGACGCTCCACTAGGCAGGTGTCCACCATTATCGGAGGAGAAAATGATCACCGTATTATCATATTGTCCTGACTTTTTCAGTGAGCTAATCACCCTACCAATCCCATCATCCAGGTGCTCTACAAAAGCGATGTTTTTAAGTCGTTTTTCGTCAATATTCCCTTCTCTTTTTTTCACCTTTTCCACCCACTCCTGCGGAGGCTGGATTGGGAAGTGAGGTGCATTGTAAGCCAGGTATAAGAAGAATGGCTGGCTCTTCCCCTTGCTCTGATTAATATAATCGATGGCCCAGTCACTAAATACATCTGTTGCATGGCCTTCCGGATTTATTACCCGGTCATTTTCACGCATATAGTTATTGCCATGACGCAGATGTGTCCAGTAATCGTCCATCATATCGCCCAGGAATCCGTGAAAATAATCGAATCCTCGTTCATTGGGTTTGTTAGGTGATTCCAGTCCCAGGTGCCATTTACCAACCAGTGCAGTTCGGTAACCAGCTTCCTTCATCTTATCTGGTAAGCTCACTGCCTGAGGGTCTAAAAAGCCCCAGCTATTCTCTTCATGCGTGCGAATCACTCCTGGCACACCAGCCAAATCAGGATATTTCCCAGTCATAAGTGAAGCTCGTGTTGGAGAACACACCGTACAATTCGCATAGAAATTGGTCATTTTAAGACCATCTGCAAATAATGCATCGATGTTTGGAGTTTGGATATCCGTACCCCCCTGGCATGAGAGATCGCCATACCCAAGGTCATCCACCAGGATAACCATAATATTTGGGGAATCAGGAGCTGCCACACCTAATGTAGCAAAGCCAAAAAAAAGTAAGAAATGGAAGGTTCTAACCATTGAATATTTTATCATTTTCAAGTTATTCTAATTAAGACATCTAATTAAAAGCAACATCCGGAAAAATCCGGATGTTGCATGTGAATAATTATCTAGCTTGAGTCGGGAGTTTACCAGCCCTCATTCTGGACCAGATTTTCATTGAGAGAGATCTCACTATCAGGGATTGGAAGGAGATCATAATGCGACAAATACCCATCCGGAAATTTGGTTTCTATCACATCACCATTGTGGTCTTTTACTTCTAATGGATAGATATCCTGGGTAATACCCCATCGTTTGATATCCATCCAGTAGAGACCCTCCATGGCAAATTCTATTCTTCTTTCATGTCTCAGCCTGTCCCTCGCCTGGGCCTGTGTCAGCCCCATTGGCAAGGACGTGATCGTTACATCGTCTCGCTCAGTTCTAATCCTGTTGATTAGAGCAACGGCTTCATCAATATTTCCATTTGTCTCTATGATGGCTTCTGCCTTGGATAAGAGCACATCAGCGTATCTTAATATGATGTTATTTAAACCTGACTGTCCCGAAGGAGGCAAATCTTCTATTGGTTCAATCCTATACTTTCTTGTACTTAGATGCTTAAGTCTGTTACCCGGGTGATTATATGCTCCACCTGGATAGATATAGTTTGGAAATTGATATCCAAGGAAAAAGGACCCTGGCACTACCACCGTAAACTCCAATCTTGGATCACGGTTAGCATATGGATCCAAAGGATCGACAGGTGAACCGTCTATTGTTTCATAAGCATTTACCAGATCATCTGTGGGGACATACCTTGTCCCTCTCGTCCAGCTACCGGTCCCTGTGCCACAAAATTGATCATGAAGTGATCCTTGTGAATTCTCACCCGACATATACTGGATATCAAAGAGTACTTCCTGGTTGTTTTCATTTTCCAACCTAAACAAACCTTCATAGCTAGGAAATAATGAATACTTACCCAATGCTTCGATATCATCTATCACATCCAGCACTTCATTATACATGCCTTGATAAAGATATGCACGCATTTTCATTCCCAATGCTGCACCTAGAGTGGCCCGCCCCAAATCAGGCGCATCTGCATCAAGGTTGGCAATGGCTACATCATAATCAGCAATAGCCTGAGCCCAGGTCTCTGCCGCAGTGGCCCTGGATATGCCACGGGCATCCTCTGCGCTAATCAAGCCCTGAAGTATTGGTACTCCACCATAAGATTCAACCAGTGTAGCATATGCCAGCCCTCTTAAAAAATGGGCTTCACCAATGTATGTATCTCTGGCCTCATTACTCAGCTCAACCTCTTCGATCGCCTGTAGCAGGAAATTTGCCCTATAAATAATGCTATAGCAGCGCGTCCATCGGAAGGTCACTATTCCACCATCACCAGAAGTCAATTGCCCATTTCCAGATTTCGAGATAGGGGTATTCCCCCAGTTATAAGCATTGGGTGTGGCTCCATCCAGCACTCCGAAACCAAATAAACCCTGATTATAAATGGATGTTTCTCTTAGCTCGGCATATACACCATTCAGCAATAATTTTATATCTGCTTCACTCTCCGGAAAATTTGCTGAAGTAATCTTATCCTCCGGGAAAAAATCTAAATATTCATCGGCACATCCATTTAGGGATATCGCCAGTATGATGATTAAGCTATACTTAAATATATTTTTTTTCATTGCTTTAGAAGTTAAGGTTTAGTCCTAATGAGACAATTCGTGGCACGGGATACATATTATGTCCCGCATTGAAGGTGCTACGTTCCGGATCATACCCTTCGTAGGCCTGATCAACCAGCGTGAACACATTCTGTGCGTTGGCATACACATACAACTTCTGCACACCTAGTGCTTCCAGCATATTTTCTGGCAATGAATATCCTAACTGAATGTTTTTAAGCTTTAAGAAGCTAACCTCGTTTACCCAAAAAGAGCTTTCCTGGTTATCCCAGGAGCTATTTAGACGAAGCGCCGGAATGTTTGTATCTGTGTTTTCCGGAGTCCATGCATCACGCCATTTGGCAGTGATGGTTGGATTGTCGACCGTTACATTGGTGAAGGCGCTTTGTGTATAGACATGCAGCTTGGCCAGACCCTGGAACAACATGTTGAGATCAAATCCTTTGTATTTAATGCTACCGCTGAATCCATAGGTGAACTTTGGAATTGTATTACCCAAGTCCTGCTTGTCTTCAAAACCCAGTCTTCCGTCATTGTTTAAGTCTTCGAATTTTAAATTACCAGCTTGAGGTTTAAAGCTGTTATTGCTCATATGATCAAGCGCTTCCTGATCAGTTTGGTAGATGCCAATCGCCTTGAATCCATAAAGTGTATTGTATGAATAACCTTCTCGGATCAAAAACAATTGATCTGGTGAATCACCTCCTCTGAAACTTGTGACTTCATTGGTGACATAAGTAAGATTTAATCCTACATCATAAGCAAAATCTCCCCGATTGAGCTTTTGATTATTATAGCTCAATGCAAATTCCACTCCTGCGTTATACATCTCACCCACATTCTCAAATGGTGCAGACAATCCACCCAGGATTGATGGGATAGGAAGCTGTACGATAATGTCCGAAGTTCTTTTCTTGAAGTAATCAAATACCAGGTTTACCTTGTCATCAAAAAATCCAAGGTCTGCACCAAAGTCGATGGTAGTTGTTGTTTCCCATGTGATGTTTTCGTCAACAAGGGATGTTACTGCTGCCCCAGGGCTAAAACTGCCGTTATAGCTATAACTTAAACCATTGTTCTGATTGATCACTGTCAGATATGGCCAGTACCCTGAGATATTTTGATTGCCAAGCTGTCCCCATGAAGCCCTCAGCTTCAAATTTGAAAGCGTGCTGGAGCTTGGCATAAAACCTTCGTCAATAACTCTCCATCCTGCTGAAAATCCCGGGAATATTCCCCATCTATTGCCCTCTGCAAATCTCGATGAGGCATCTGCTCTAAGGTTGGCTTCAAACAAATACTTATCAGAAAGGGAATACCCAAGTCTTCCAAAGTAAGAGTAGATCTTGATCCCCACCATGTTTCCTTCGCCCTGAATTCCTGAAGTACCTGCATCGACCTGGGTAAGTCCTTCTTTAGGCGCATTTGTTCTGCGCGAGAATACATTCTTAATTACCTGATCTTGCATTTGAATACCAGCAATAGCTGAGATATCATGGATTCCGGCAATTTTCTGATTGTAGTTCAGCGTAGAGAATGTATTATTCTCTATGGTGGATACCTGACCGCGGTTGATCTCAAGACCTTCCCTGTTGAAGTTTTTAGTCGTAGTTTCGATACCTGAGTCAGTATAACCAAATACACTTTCATTGTAGCTATCCGTCAGATTCCAGTTGGAGGTGGACGACAGGGTAGTCTTCCACAAAAGGTTTTTATGTAGCTGGATTCCTACAGAAGCGTTCAACACCAAATAATTTTGTTCTCGTGAAGTCAATCCATTCGCAGCATCTATCAATGGATTCCTATTATCATACAGGAATGAACCTGTGTTATCAATGGCTTCAACCGTACCAAATCTACCGTCCCTGGTATATGGAGCCGTGAAAGGAGTCACACCTTGTAACATAGCATAGACGCGGCCCAATGAACCATACACGATATCTTCATATGGTTCTTCAGAGATACGTCTTGTATAATTGATACGCCCACTTACGGTCAGCCAGTCATTCACATTGGATTCAATATTCGCACGAAGACCATATCTATTTGAGTTTGTATTGGGGATCATTCCTTCCTGGCTCAAATAATTGAATGAAAGAAACGATGAAGTGCTGCTAGAGCCTCCTTTGAATGATAAATTGTATTCCTGGATTGGGTTGACCTGGAATAGCTCATCAAAATAATTGGCATTGGGATGCTTGAATGGGTCATTGCTATTTCTGAAGGCATCAATCAGGTAATCCGGAAACAGCGGGCTGGAACCTTCATTTGCCAATGCTCCATTATACATCTCCATATACTCCACACTGTTGTCTATCATATCAAACCTTCTTCCCAGTGACTGAAGACCATAGTAACCATTGAAGTTGACCTGCATTTTCTGATCTTTCTTACCCATCTTGGTGGTGACGAGGATGACTCCATTTGCAGCCTTGGATCCAAAAATGGCTGCACTGGCAGCATCTTTAAGGACGGAAATGCTTTCAATGTCATTCGGATTTAGCTGATTGAAAGATCCTTCGATTCCATCAATGATTACCAATGGGCTCGAATTGTTGAGCGTACCCCAACCTCTCACTCTTAGGGTGGCACCATCACTTCCTGGCTTTCCTGAATTCTGACTCACCCACACTCCCGAGGCGTTACCTCCCAATGCCTGTGAAGCATTCGTTATTGGTCGGTTCTCCAGCTTTTCATCATATTTGACCGTTGATACTGACCCGGTAACATTGACTTGCTTTTGAGTTCCATACCCTACTACCACTACCTCCTCCAGAGAAGCCACATCAGCTTCTAATGAAATACTCAGTGAGGTCTGCCCATTTACCGGAACCTCAACAGGCTTGTAGCCAACAAATGACACATTCAGGATGGCATTTTCATTGACTAAAAGGGTAAATTTTCCGTCCACATCGGTGATGGTACCATTAGAAGTACCTTTCTCCAGTACGGTGGCTCCGGGTAATCCCTCACCGGTCTCGTCAACGATCGTACCAGTAATGGTTTCCTGTTCAATCACTATTTCTATCTCTTTCTGGGTATCAGGGGCCGCCTTTACGCTGATCCTGTTATTTACCTGCCGAAAGCCAATTTTGGCCTGTCGTGATAAATCCAATAGTACATTTTCGAGTGTGGCGTTTCTGACGCGAAGACTTATCCCGTCTTTTGATGTGATATCAAAGTTGTCAGGATCATAAACAAAGGAGTAATCTGTTTCAGCTTCTATCGTTTTGAAAACATCAAGAAGACTGCTTTTTGACATGTTCAGGGTTATTCGAACTTCTTTTACACTGCGGATATTCTGAGCTGCTCCGTCTTTCGCAAAAGCGGTACTCAGCAGAATAACTCCAATCGCATAAGCATAAATCGAATACTTCCCTAACATTACTAAACTGTAGTAAAAGTTATTTTTCATAAATTTGAATGGGTTTAATTGAACCTATATACTTAGTGCCCTTCTGATCAAATGTTTGCCGCATTTCAGAAGGGTCTTTTTATTTTCTATATCTTATGGTAACCCGTTTCTGGTCCACCGTATATTCAAAATTCTGAGCATAGCTTAAGCTGTTTAATACATTTACCAGGTAGTCATTGTCAAATCTTCCTGAGATCAATCGGCCTTTGGTCTGATTTTCTCCCACTATTTCAATCTTAACATTGTACCAGTTTTCCAACACCCTGAAGGCCTTGTCAAGTGGTGTGGAATTGAAATAAATAATGCCATCCTTCCATAGGACTTTGGTTTCCGGGTCAAAGGACAACTTGATGAGTTTTTGCCCATCAAAAGATATAGCTTGTCCCGGATTCAATATCTCGGTAGCGTCATCAGCCAGTGACTTTACTTCAACTTTCCCAGTGACCAGGCTTACCTGGTGGTTTTGCCCACTTAAAGCCTCTATGTTGAATGAAGTACCCAGTGCTGTGGTGGACAATTGTGAAGTATGTACCACGAAGGGTTTTTTCGGATCCCGGGCTACATCAAAATAAACTTCGCCAGACATTTCGATGCTCCTGGTTGAATCAACAAATTGTTTTGGATAGCTGATAGAACTGTTGGCATTCAATACGGCCACTGACCCGTCGGCAAGGTGAACGGTTAATTTTTGGCCGGCTTCTGTACTCTTGGTGATTACGATCGGCACCACCTGGCTTATTACCTCTTCATCTGTTCCCGATGGTTTCCACACCAAAATAGTGGCGATGAACCCAAGAATCAGGGCTATAATTGCAGCTTTGGCCAGGTAGAATCTTCGCTTGGATTTATGCACCGAGGAAACCAATTGTACTGATTCATTCTCTGCCTGGATCTTTCTGGCAATCTCATCGAACTTGATTTTAGTGAGGACAGAGTCATACATCTCAGTCTTTTGCGAATCAGATACCTGATCTTCGGAATGAAAGTCTTCAAAAGCCTGATGAAATTCTTGTTTACCCTGTTCTGTGGACATCCATTTCAAAACCTCATAGGCCTCATCATGGGAACACTCGCCTTTAAAAAACTTTATAAGTAGATCTTCTTTCAATTCAATTGGGTGTGTATCTCTAATACTTCCTAAAGCACACCCTACCCTATACTGAAATTAAATATTTACATTTATCACCATAATTACTGGTATATTTTGATAAATAAGCAATGAAATTGGTGTTCTGATAAAATATTTTAAATGAAAATCACGCCAGTACTTCCAGGATAACATTCATCGATCACCCAAAGAATTAAATTACTATTATTTTTATTTTGTGGTAAACTGTCAGCCTGATATTGAGAAAGCAATTCTTCTGATGCAGAAGAATGACATTGAGGGATTTAACCAGCTTTATGAAGTCTTTCACTCTAAAGTCTACTTTTTCTGTATCAAGCACGGGGTAACTGGGGACGAAGCGAAGGAAATCACACAGGAAGTTTTTGTGAAAATATGGACCTCACGTCATTTGATAGATGTCACCCAAAATGTGAGCTCCTATATTTATCAGATAGCCAGGAATGTAATTTATGACGAGTTTAAGAAACGTATCAGGGAAAAAGCATCTGCTGATTATCAGATTCACATGCTTGAGCCACAAAATGAAACTCAAGACAGCATAGAAGCAAATGAGCTAAAGGAGGTGATCAAGGAGGTATTGAAAACCCTCCCTGAAAAACGGAAACTGGTTTTTCAAATGTCAAGATTTGATGGCTTGTCCAATAAGCAAATAGCAAATGAAATGGGTATCTCCATCAAAACCGTGGAAGCTCATATCACCTTAACCTTAGACCTTTTCAGAAAGGTTTTTAAGCGGCATGAGATCATGATTTTGGTCTGCTGTTTATTTTTGTAAATCAATTTAAGGCGTTACAGTCGTACTATTTCGCTGCACCAACACCTACTCCAGACTTCATCGCAGTCGAGAACATTCGCAACCCTTCATTGTTAACGCTTACGATAGCAGTCCACTCATCTTTTATTTTAATTAGCTGCATGTCCTTCACATTGTAAGGGACGAAAAATCCACTTTCCATGGGTATAAGGCTCTTGAACCCAAGGCCCCCTGTTCCTTTCAAAAATACACCCGGTGAAGCATCTGCTGCCGTGGTTTCTACTTCCACATCGAACTTATTCCCCGCCAGCAGTATATCCTTCTTTCCATCCTTATCGAAATCCTCCACCGCAATACAGTTTACGGTAGAGAGCTGGGTCTCTACTGGTAGCTTCATTAAGTTTAGTGTGCCGCCTTCATTGATCAGCATGACACTGGAAAAAAGATACGCCTCCCGATGAAGAGCCTGCTCAATGTCTGCACCCAGAATTGTACGGAGATCAGATTCGGCAAACGAGAGATACGTCGGAAATTTTTGCGCTATCACCGGCATCTGCTGGGAAGAGCATTCCCGGCCCCGGATCGGAACCATGGTGTTTTGATAATACCGGGCTAGAAAGATATCGTTCGTTCCATTGTAGTCGAAGTCTTTGGCAAAGACCTCAAACGGTTTTTCGATACTTGCTTTAAACTTGTAATTCTCCCCCAGATTACCCAGGAGCAGATCCATATCGCCATCGTCATCTATGTCGTTGGCGATCACTTTGTTCCACCAACCCTGTGTATGTTGCAGACCAAGATCACCAGAAATATCTTCCAGCTTACCATTTCTATATTCGAAAACCGTGATCGGCATCCACTCTCCTACCACTACCAGCTCTGCTGAGTTGTCACCATTCATGTCTACCCAGGCAGCTGAGTTCACCATCCCTATCTCAGAAAGGGAAGTAGAAATTTCAGTGGTCCTGTCAACAAAATTCCCCTTTTCATTTATCAACACGTAGCTACGCGGAGCCTTTGGATAATTGTTAGCTACCACCTGGCCACCCCTGAAGAGGTCTGCATAACCATCTCCATTGATGTCACGCACCACCACACACGAGCCGCTGCTGACAGTCTTTGGTATCTCTTTTCTTTTGAAGTTCCCTTTGCCGTCATTTATATATAGTCTATCCTGATATAGCTCCGATCCTTCCGGAAATTCACTACCTCCACTCACCACATACAGGTCAAGGCTCCCATCATTATTAGCATCGAAAAAAACTGTGCCCATATCTTCATATGCTTTGTCAGCATTGAATACTGACTTCGAAGTCCTGATCATTTTTCCTTCGCTCTGAATATATAAGGCCCCTGCCTGGCCAGCCGCACCCCCCACATAAAAATCTTCAGCACCATCATTGTTTACATCCCCCACTGCAATAAATGGTCCGCTTCGGGAAAACATATGGGGTAGTAATACCTGCTCACTATATTCATTAAACACGTTTTCCTGGTGTTTAAAAGGACTGGTCAACAGGTCTGTGGTTGTCTCCCTAAACAGGTATTTTTCTTTGGGCTTTTCAGAAGGTTCCGGCTTAGACTCAGCATACTTTACCTGAAGTACCTGATTGGCAGCCTCATCTCTAATAATGTTCTCCATACCATCAGGCCAGCGTACCATGATGCTATCTACTCTTAGGGTATTCCCGATACCAAAGTGAACTACAGGTTCACAGGATGAAAGGTATCCCCTGACGATCTTGTTTTCGAAATACTGAATATTATCATCATAGTACAGGGTCACTTTTGCCCCCAACCCATCTGCATTTCCTGCCGGCCCGATCAGCGCTATCCTTAGATAATTATTTTGGGATGACGAGGTATTGTCATAAAGAAAAGCTTCCCCATCAATGTTGTTGACCACAAGGTCCAGGTCGCCATCATTGTCAAGGTCTGCGATGGCTGCTCCATTCGAAAAACTGGCCTCATTGAAGCCCCACGTCTCACTCACATTGTCAAACTCCAGATTGCCTTTATTTCTGAAGAGATAATTTTTAACTTTGATTGGATCGTACACATCGATGAACTCTTTGAATCCCCTATCAAGCATATCCTGGGGTGAAGTGTATTTATGCTTATTATTCATGATAAAGTTGGTCAACTTATGCTGCACATCCCCATCAAAAACATCGCGCTTGTAACCATTCGCAACGAAAATGTCTTTATATCCATCATTGTCAAAATCAGCTAAAAGAGATGACCAACTCCATTCTGTTTTTGCAACACCAGCCAGCTGTGATATATCACTAAAGAAGAGATTGCCCTGGTTGAGATGCAGTGCATTGTGCATATACTGTTTGTGCATGCCGCTGTTGACAATCGCATAAAACCCCTCCACATCCATGGAAGGCATCGACACTTTAGATCGTTTATAGTCCTCGGGAAGCATCTCACTTACAAAAATATCCTCGAGCCCATCGTTGTTAATGTCTGCAATGTCTGTACCCATGGAATACATGGAAACGTGATTAGTCGCCTGTTTTATCTTTTCTTTAAAGGTTCCATCCCCCTGATTGATGTAGAGGTAATCACTTTCAGCAAAATCATTGGCCACAAAAATGTCTGTGAAGCCATCGTTGTTGACATCGGCTGTCACGACACTCAGTGCATACCCATAATTGTCCGTGATGCCTGCCTGTAACCCAATTTCTTTGAATTTTCCATTCTCATTGAGATACAGCTTATCCCTGCTATTTTTTGGTGAAAGTTTCTTCTGCTTCACCATCTGTGTCAACGGAAGGTCAAAAGAGTCTGGCCGGCTCGTGATATAAGCGTCAAGATCGTTGTCATTGTCCATATCAAAAAAGGAAGCATGTATGGAGTAGCCCTTTTCGTCAAGTCCGAACTCAATACTTTGTTCTTTAAAAGTCAGATCACCCTGGTTGATGAACAGAAGGTTTCTTCGCTCCTCATCCGTATCCTGCCAGCCTCCACGACACACGTAGATGTCCAGAAAACCATCAAGATTTACATCTACCATAGTCACTCCATTGTTCCAACCGGGTCCACCTTCCACACCGGCAGATGTTGTGATGTCTTTGAACTTCATATTACCCAGGTTGAGATAGAGCTTATTGGAGACCTGGTTACCAGTGAAGTAAATATCAGAAAGTCCATCATTGTTGATGTCTCCTATTCCTACGCCTCCGCCATTGTATACATAAGTGAAATAATCGAAGAAAGTCTCTACTGTTTCTTCGAGGGTATTTTGAAAAGTCACTCCGCTTTCCTCAGAAGGTATCAGCTTAAACACGGGTTCAGCTTCTCTGGCGGACTCTTTTTGCTCTTTCTCACAAGAAAAAAGATACATTGAGATGATCAGTAGCCAAGACACTCCGATTGCGTGTCTTAAATATCTTATAGGTTTTTTATGTGATTCCATTTCAATGTTTTACCCGGAGCAACCACCAGCATGACTCATTCATCCAGGTGCCGCTAAATCATTTTCTGTGTTTTAAGACCAGCCGTCATTAAAAATCAAAATTGGCCAGAGGAACGTACCTCCGGCCAATTTTACTCGTTACATTATCAAATCAAGACACTCAAATCAATATCCTTCATTCTGAGGATAACCTCCCAGGGTCCTGTCGATTTGGGTCTGAGGAATAGGTCTGTGAATATGATAACTTTCAATATTGGGTGCTCCCAGTGGATTATACAGTCTCACATATTCTACCAGCTTCCCTGTCCTGGCCAGATCAAACCACCTTACCTGTTCCGCATCCAGCTCAAGTGCGCGTTCAAGTAAGATACGATCGAGCGTTACATCTCCCTCTGCAATTTGCATATCCGCAATTTTTCCAGGTTTTGCAGCACGCGTTCTGACCACATTGATATCAGCTGCAGCACCTGCAGCGTCGTTGTCATTGAACCGGGCTTCTGCACGCAGCAGATATGCATCTGCCAACCGCATCACAAACCAATCCCGTGACCCTGCCTCATGTTGGATGGCTGGTCTTCGTGGATCAAAGAATTTAGCAATGGTTGGGAACAATCGCTCATTGTAAAAGAATGGATCCGAAGGATAATAGTTAGGATCTGAAGTTGGAAGATCACTAGCCGGGTAAGAGGCTTTATCTTTTGTAATTACTGTGTATCGCACTGTAAGCTTTTCATCACCCAGCCAGTTAGCATCCTGTCCGGGGCCAGGGTAATAAAGCGCTGTATCACCAACCTCAAACCTCCTTTGTCCGATATCAGCAGCAGTCACTATAGAACCATCTGCTTTTCTGGCCCCTTTATCAACGTGCACTTGTTTCCATAATGGGATACCATTACCGGCAGTCCTGTTGTCATTGCTGTAATAGACGTGCTTATAGGTGTCTTCGTACCGTTGATCGTTTACACGTTCAGTAGCCCAAACATCTATCATGTGGTCTGTTGGCCTGAACCGCTTAAAGGGACGTCCATTGGCAATGTCTCTGATCATTCCAGGCTGAACATCATACTCGCTTCCAAAATACAAATGAGCACGGTTTCCTACGCCGGAATTCAGGATCAGATCTGTTGAATACTGTATGGCCCAAATGACCTCGCTATTTATCTGATTGTCCTGATCCCACAACTGCTTATGGGACTGAACCAATGCAAAGCTGTAATCATCAATCACATTGGATAACAATGCTTCTGCCTCCACAAAATCATTGGCTGAGCCAAAAGATTGATAACCTCTTGTCAGATAAACCTGCCCTAATAAGAATTCTGCAGCAGGTTTTGTTGCCCTTCCATAGTTACCCTGTGTGTTAGGCAGGTTGGCAATGGCAAATTCAAGGTCAGGAATTATCCCATCCTCATAAATAGTAGACTGTGCGGTCTTATTGGCATTCACTTCAGCACCTACGGTCTCTTCCAACGTGAAATGTACATCACCCCAGGTACGGACAAGATAGAAGTAGTAAAATGCACGTAAAAAGCTTACTTCGGCACGACGCACAGTTTTTACACTTTCTGCCATGTCAGCAACACCGTCAATGCGGTTTAACACTGCATTGGCCTGATTGATACCCTGATACAGGAATGTCCATTGCTGATCCAGGATGTTGACTGTTGAATTTAATTCATTGTCGTATCTGTTGAAACCCTTGTAACCGCCATCGGCACCGTTTGTATGGGTATCCGTTCCAAAAATGCTCAGTGAATGAGCACGTTCATTACTATATATTTCTCGTAGAAACGAGTAGGTCGCATCCACGGCATCTTCTAACCCGGCGGCTCTAGAATAGTAACCACCGGCAGAGACACCGGAAATTAATTCCTCGTTCAGATAGTCTTCGCATGATTGCGTACTGAATGCAATCACTGCGATAGCTATGAATATTGATTTTGTTATTTTCATTTTCATGATCATTTCAATTTTTTAGTCATTGATTAGAAAGAAATGTTAACACCGCTCAAAAACATCCTATTGGAAGGCATTTCTCCACTGGTAACATTACCCGCTCTTTCCGGATCAAATAATTTATACTCAGACCATGTAAGTGGGTTTTGTGCTGTAAAAAACAATCTCAGTTTCGTCATTTTAAGCTTGCTTGCTATACTTTCTGGGAAAGAATATCCCAACGTAACATTTCGGAGCTTCACGAAACCTCCATCCACATATTGCAACGAAGACCCATACTGGATGCTTTCCTGGTTTTTATTAGGTCTTGGATATTCATTGGTTGGATTATCAATGGTCCAATAGTCGACGTCCAGGTTATTGTACCGGCCTTGCATGGTAGCCTGACCGTTACTGAACTGGCTTCTGATCATAAAACCAACTCTGTAATAGACAAAAAAGGAAAGGTCAATCCCTTTGTATGAGAAACTGTTTGTCAGACCTCCGTATGCTTTGGGCACATCATTGCCCAATACTTTTCTGTCATCAGTAGCGGTAATTCTACCGTCATTGTTAAGATCCTCAATCTTGATTTCTCCCGGAAATTGATTGTAAGAAGCAGCTTCGGTTACTTCATCAGCCTGCCAGATTCCTATTTTATTGAAGTCATAAAATACTCTGACCGGTTGACCAATAAACCATTCGTTACCTATATCATCTATGAGTTCACCATTTTCACCACGTAGCGCCAGGTCAACGATCTTCTCTTTCAAGCTTCCCAGGTTAAATTCCGTTTTCCATCTCAACCCATTAGGGATATCGATATTGGTCGATTGAAGGGTGATTTCAAAACCATTTGTTTGCGTTCCTCCAATGTTTTGCAAAATGAAAGCATACCCTGAGGTCTGCGGAAGTTGACGGTTTAGCAATAATGAGGTACCGGTAGAGGTTGTGTAATAGTCAACATAACCGCTTAGCCTGCCATTGAAGAATGCGAAATCAACACCCACATCAAAAGATTCGGAAACTTCCCAGCTTAGTTCAGCATTCGGGATCAGATCAAGTCTAAATCCTTTTGCATCGCTATTGTTCCAATCATAAAATGTGTTGGTCAAAGTACCTTGTGTTTGGTACGGAGCAACAGAGGTGTTACCAACTTTACCGTACGAAGCTCTCAATTTAAGCTCTGTCAGGAAACTGGCACTGGACAAAAATGCTTCGTCTTTCAACCTCCAGCCAGCTGATATCCCAGGGAAACTATTCCACTTATTACCTTCTGCCAATCGGGAAGATCCATCCCATCGCATACTAGCCTGTAAGAGATATTTACCTCTAAAAGAGTAGTTAATACGCGCCATATATGACAGCAGCTGATATTCTGCAAAATCACTGTTGTAGGCTGTGATGGTACCCAAATCCAGCTTATTCCAAAGTGCTGACTCATAAGGAAGGTTTTGAGCTGCTAACAAATTGGTGTTAAACTTCTGGTCAGCAGCACTTTGCAGAAAAGTAAGTCCTAAACTATGTACTCCAAATGACTTATTGTAAGTAAGCAGGTTTTCAAGCGTATAGCCGGATTCCTGAGCTTTTTGGAGAGAAGCAAATGGAGAACCATTCTTCCGTGTATTGGTGAATTGTCCTTCAAAAATACCTCTTTGATAATTTCGAATGTCCTGACCTATTAAGAACTTATATTGAAGTCCTTCCATGATATTAACGTCCAAATAGACTGAAGAAAACATGCGCTCTGTTTTTCTTTCGTCCACACGTTTTCCGGGAACCAATTCAGAGAGTGGGTTAGACCGAATACCATCAGAAATAGGCAAAAAGATAATATTGCCTTCTGCATCATATGGTAAACCCAGGGGAGTTTGGTTGACAGCTTCAGAAATGACTGATCCGGAACCCCAATTATCTGTGACGTTAGAGTAAATAGTGGATACACCTACCTTAAATACTTTGCTGATGTCGTGGTCCACATTGATACGTCCTGTATACCGCTTATAATTAACGCCTTCTATCAATGACTCTTCATCAAAATTGCTAAAGGCCAGAAAAACACGTGTTTTTTCAGTTCCGGTAGATATACTGAGCTGGTTGTTTAACTGAGCACCGTTCTGATAGATCAGATCCTGCCAATCAGTAGACAAGCCATTTTGAACAGAATTCAACTCAACTGCATCATTAAAAACTGCGGCATCATCCGGTATGCTTGAGCCGGGAGCTCCCCAGGCAGCACGTCCTGATTGACCATTGGCATCTAACCTGTTACCCTCACGTTTCAGATCCGCAAATTGAGCGCCATTCATCATGGGTATGGTTCTGAAAGGCTGAGAAACACCATAGCTCGTTGTAAAGTTTACCCGCGTAACGCCAGGATCACCTCTCCTGGTGGTAACCAGCACCACACCATTAGATCCTCTTGATCCATAGATAGCTTGCGATGCAGCATCCTTCAATACTTCAACAGATTGAATATCCGCGGAGTTAAAATCTCCCAGTGTTGCTGTTCCGGCAGTCATCGGGATACCATCAATTACGAATAAGGGATCATTGGAAGCGGTGAGTGACCTTCTACCTCGAATTCTGATTGTGGGTGATTGACCAGGACGTCCACCATTTTGCAGGATGTCGACACCCGCAATCTGACCTTTCATTGCATCCATTGGGTTGGAGGTTGGGATTACGGTAAGTGCCTCTCCCTTAATCATAGATATGGCAGAGGTAACATCCCTTTTTTCCTGTGTTCCATAACCAACCACTAAAACTTCACTCAGGGCTGTGATATCAGGTTTCAAAGCAAGGTCGATGACCGAGCGTCCATTCACTGCGATTTCCTGAGGCACATATCCGACGAATGAAATGATCAATGTGCTATTATCCGGTACACTTAAAGTGTAATTTCCTTCTGCATCGGTAATTGTACCATTGGTGGTACCTTTTTGCTGAACCGATGCTCCAGGCAATTCATCTCCATTCTCATCAGTGATTTTACCTGTTACAGTACTTTGCTCTTCAATTACAACTTCAATTTTGTTTGATGCTATTAAATTCTGCTTTCTGCTAACACTAATGGTAGCGTTTACCTGTCTAAACTTAACACCCACCTGACTTGAAATCTCCTTGAGGATTTCAGCTACAGTTCCGTTGGTATTCGACAAGTAAATCTCACTGTTTTGCTTGATGCTTTTATCTGTATAAAAGAAGCGGAAGTCCGTCTGGGCTTCGATGTTTTTTAATACCTCACCCAGCTTCTCACTGGACTCATCAATATTTATAACTACCTCCTTGATGCTCTTCACCTGCCCCACTACACCTTCAGCTAAAACTGAGGAAATGGTAATGAATAAGGCGGAAAAGACATACAAGGAATATTTTGTAACCATGGCGATGGTCTGAATTATTTTGTATTCCATACTTTTGTAATGCTTTAAAAATGAACAATAAGTCTTTTGGATTTCAGGAGAGCGGCAACTTTCCTTCCATCGATTGATTGTTTGATCCGGGGATCATCGATTCCCGGTTTCTTTTTTGTCAGGATTTTTTCATAGGCTTTTGTTTACTCAGTTGAACATCAGTTTTACTCCATTATCGTTTAATTTATAATTGAATGCTACAGAGTGACTTAAGACATTGAGCACATTGGTCAGGTATTCATTCTTCTTAAATAATCCTGTGCATTTGTCATTCGGAATTGTCCCTTCCACACTGATGGAGACCCCATACCAACGCTCCAGCACTTTAATCACATCATGCATGCTGACCTTGTCCAGATATAGGATCCCATCCTTCCAATAGGTATATGCGACTATGTTTACCGTTTCTTTTTTCAAAGTGCTATCAACTTCTCTGATCATCGCTTTCTCTCCGGGATCGAGCAAAAGCTTCTGTTTGGAGCTTGTATCCGTTACGCTCACTTTTCCGGTGACCAGTACCACCTCTTCGTCTTCACCAAAGGCATTGATATTAAAGCTTGTCCCCAGTGCTGTGGTCGTCAGCCTTCCACTGTGAACGGTGAAGGCCCTCAGAGAATCCTTTTTTACGTCAAAAAAAGCTTCTCCCTCCAGGTACACAACCCTGCCATTATGAAAGCCCTCGGTGTAGCTCAGCTGACTACCCGAATTGAGATTTACAACAGATCCATCGGGTAGATACACACGGGACTTCTGACCCGGAGGATTTGATTTCACAATTTCCCTGTAGACTACAGGCTCCTCAGGGATCGATGTATCCAGATTCAGGTATATCAATGTGCTGACTATCGCCACGGCGGCAACAGCAGCAACCTTAAGAAGTGGAATCCGGGAAGTTTTTTTTAGCGACCGGGTGGAATCCTTCTGCATTTTGAGAGAGCGTCCATTATTCTTTCTTTCCTGGATGTTCTTAAATACAGCAGTCTCATCCCATTCCTGCATGGATTTATCGTCAGCATGCCAGAGTTTGTCAATCTCAGCATGTACTTCGTGTTCATTTTCGGCTGAGTTGAACCACCTCAAAAACTCCTGAGCCTCCTGTCGGGAGAGTTTTCCTTCAAAGTATTGCCTTATTTGGCTTTTCCGATCCATGTAGGTTTATGTACGCTATTATATAGCCCTAACTCATACAGAATACTCACAGGGATTGAAATATTTACATTCTACTTAGTAAATACGTTGATTTATTACATATCCAATCACCAAAACATATCTTTTATTAGCTATTTATCAACGGATGGGGATTTGAGAGATGGCATGCTCAATGTTGTTACTACCTTTTTATACGTTTGGATATACTCTTTTCGTTCGAATTCACTTCCGTTTCCCAGAATTATGTCTTCCTTCTTGTGGATGACTAATTCGGCATCGTTCAAGGAAATCACGCTTAAATATGTAGTTCGATAACTCGTTCTTTCTTGATCTTCGTATTTGACGGTTAAATAGATTATGTTCCCTGAAATGTCAGAATACCAATTGCCCATAGAGACAACTTTGCTTCCTGCAAAGAATTGAAAACTACTATCAGAATTGAAGTTGAATGATAGCGTATTGTTTTCAAGATCATACTCCCTTATTCCTACCTCTTTTCCATAAGTATACCAGAGTTCGTTAAACTCACTTGGAATTTCCTCAAATGAACTTATTTCCCAGTTGCCAATGATTGCTGGTTTTAGATCTCGATCAACCACTGCTGATAATTGGATATTCTGCTGTTGTCCATCTCTATCAAACTTATATCCACTAATCAAGGTATCAGAGACAGATTGGATAATGAAATACTGATTTTCAATGTATCCAGTTGAGTTGCCAAACACCAAAAAATTCATTCCGTTAAAATAGTTCGTTCCCCATGCAAAAACTTCATGACGATTGTAGTAGTTACCATTCTTGAAATGAATGCTGGCATCCAAAAGCTCATCACGTAATTCGGACTTGACGTATCCTTTCTCCAACGACTCATGAAATTCGATTATGTCGGTATTTAGTCGCCATGACTTTGATACTAAAATTTTATCCAGTTCTTCCGTTAAGTCAGTCTCATTTACGTTGATAAATTCAGTATAATATACGGTAGTTGCTGAGTCAAAAGTGATTATCAGTTTGCTATCTGAAACTGCATAGGTCACAGTCAGAGAATCTAGTTCTGTCTTAAAAGTTATCTCGTCTTTGGTCCTACTATGAGTTGATAAAACCTTATGTTGTGTGCCAATCGTGTATGTTGTTAGGGTAGCATCACTTCCAAATTCAAAGGCATATAACCCTAATGATGTTGAGTTCTTGTTGCTTTCGATCTTCATTGGATACCAAACTCTTCCTTCTAGTGCATCATGTTTACTATCACATCCAAAGATTAATGCGGAGATGATTATTAAAAGGTATTTTGGCATTCAGAAGTTAATTGGAGGTACGCCTGGACAGTGCAAGTGGCCCTACCCAATCAATGAAATTCTAAACTAGCTAAAACCTCGGTGAGATGCAACGGGTAAAATACTACATAGTTCCACAGATGAAGGCTTCAGACTGCTCCAAATGCAGAAGAAAACTATCAGTTCCCAGAGAGGTTTTAGCGGTGAGATTCGCAGGCAAATAGCTATGGAATACTTTAGGCTATTCGTCTCTATCCAATGTTATGAGCTTTTTACATTTTCATTGTTGCATCCATTTGCAAGTCGTTCGGTAGCTCTTTGGTTATTGAGTTCAGATGCTTTTTGATAGAGTTCACAAGCTTTGGATATCTTGTTGATTCGGTTGTAATAGTCTCCCAAATAGAGATAAGCGTTCGAATAGTTTGGATCTATCTTGATTGAATTTTCGAGAACCAACTTCATGCTATCGAGTTTATTCTGGTTGGAATAAATCCATGATAATCGAATATAGCACTCGACATCTGTCGAATCTTGACCTAATAATGTCCAGTAGTCCTTTTTGGCATTATCATATTGGCTATTTTCTTGAAAAAGTGTAGCTCTGTTAAACAAAACATGATTTCCAATCGGGTCGAATTTATAAGATTCGTTATAATGCTTCAAAGCTTCATTGAAATTACCTAGTTCCGATTCTGAACGTGCTAAATAGAAGAGGTATTCAGGGTTGGTTGAATCTATCTGAACTAATCGTTGAAAGTAAATCAGTGCAGAATCTGGCTTATTTTGTTCAAGATAAATCCTGCCAAGCAGATTGATCGGAAGGATATAAGTTGAATCGATACCAATAGCTCTCTTCCCTAAGTTCAAAGACTCTTGATACTTTTCTTGTTGGAATAATATTGAAGCTTTATTGTAGAGTGATTTTTTTGAGTTTGGATCAATCTTGATAGCCATATCGTAGTTTTCCAAAGCAGCTTCTTGGTTTTCTTGGTAATCGTACATGAGACCCAGGTTGTAGTAACCAAGTTCAAAGTTAGGGTTTTGAGATACAGACAGTTCCCAATAATAGATTGCTAAATCCCTCTTGTCCGATATATGATAAGTTAAAGCCAGGTAGTTCAAAGCTGTGTCTGGAAGTTGATATTCCTTGGAAGCCTGGAGTAAGATAAACTGAGTTGAATCGTAGTTCTCTTTTTCAAACTGTTCAACCGCTTCCAAATATTCTTGAGAGTTATAGTCAAGAGTTGGTTTGCCGCAAGCAGATAAAAGCAGAACAAGAGCTAAGAGATAATTGATTTTCATTGCAAGAATTGGCCATAACGATCAGCTATCGGGCGTATGTCCGCAGCTAGTGAATAGCTCTAAAGTAGTGAAATCTGCCGAAGCTCACAACGGTTCAGAGAGGCACTGCGTTCTGAAAGTCTAAAAATCCTGCGAGCAAAAGGTGTTAGAAAGCACTACCATTTCTCAGCGGCAGATATCACGGTCGAGTTGCACTAAAACCAGCCAGAAAGCACTCGGACATATGCCCGATCAGCGTCTGTTACCCAGCGTTCATATCCGTTAGCCATTTCGTTGGAGTTAGCCGTATCTCTTGGCGTTAAAGTACTTAACCTTGTTCGCCTGTCCAGAGTTGATTGCCTGATATACCAAAAATGGAACCGTTAGGATTCCGACTGCTCCAGAAATCGCATAAACGGAAGCCAATTGAAAAATGTAAGGCCATAGGTAAATTAACAATGCAGTTGTTCCACCGAGGAAAATGAGCACTGAGATGATTCCAACTATTCTGCTTTCCTCAGCTTTCAGGTTGTTCACATGATATTCCTTGGTTGTTCCGCAAGATTCGCAGTTCAACTTGATTTGTTCGCCTCGTCTCTTCGCCAGCACGAACCTATCCGATGCTGTTGTTCGGAAGTTGATCTCGGATTTACAGTTGATGCAGTTCGTGCAGAGTCTCATGCGAGTTGAAGTCTATGCTGGGTAACATTCGGTTATGTTGCGTTTGTGCAACATAACTGCCTTATATCACGATAAATCTAAATCATTTCCATCAGACAGGTGTGCATAAAAGGTAGCTATGAATGGTTTATTTGGCAGGGATTTGGAAATCCCTTTTTATTCCATGTCCGACATGCCCTATGGAACATGTCGAACAGCTGGGGTGAAGTTGTACTGACTTTTGTAGTCAATGTTAGAGAGAGTCTTCTATGTTCACATCTAGCTTAAAAGTTTTTGCGATGTTTACGTAGTTACAAAATACGCTGTCAAAATCATTTATATAAGATAGAAATATTAGTCGATACGTTTTTCCATTCATGATGCTAAACATGTTTAAAGTTTGTTCATCACCATATTGATAGGTATTCCAAATAAAATCAACATCGTTCAAAATAATGTTTCCTTGATCAACGATTGTAAAATTGTCATATTCTTCTAAGTAGCCTTCTTCATCCCAATGAACAGCATTTTTATAAAATTCATCTAGTTTAAAGTTCATTGTATTTGATTCAACTGTTAAGCCACATGACTCAATATAGTTTTCTTTATCGGTTCTTTTGACAGAAGAGATACTTAGCACATCATAATCACGCTGCACAACATAGTCTGAAGGAAGTGAAATTGAATATTCAAGGTCTTCATTTACAATAGTTTGTTCCAGTATTTGTTGTTCACAGGCTGATGCAAAAGCTTCTTCATATTGAGGGCTGTTACATCTTGTAATTGTTATTACAGTGAAGGCAATTAAGATTAGTTTTCTCATAGGAAGTGATTCTCTCTAACATTCGGTTATGTTGCGTTTGTGCAACATAACTGCCTTATATCACGATAAATCTAAATCATTTCCATCAGACTGGTGTGCATAAAAGGTAGCTATGAATGGTTTATCTAGCAGGGATTTGGAAATCCCTTTTTATTCCATGTCCGACATGCCCTATGGAACATGTCGAACAGCTGGGTGTGCAGTGAGTGGTTAAGTCTTACAGGCTCTGGCAGCAAAGCACTTAGGCGTATAACCAGCTTTAATACAAGTCTTCAAAGAGTTCATTCTGGTATCCAAAATTCATCAGAAACAATATGAGCTGATCGTAAACTTCAATTGACCCCATCCATTTTGTGAAATGATTACCTCCTTCTTGAGTAGTTAGCTCAATGGAATATAGTAATGGATGATTACTAATGATTCCTGTTTGAATCCTTGGTTGTGAATAGAAAGCATTCTGAATAATTTCTTCAAGGATGTTTTTGAGTTCATCAGATTTAAAGGATAACTGTTTGGTTACGAAAATTACTCTTCCATCACGATTGTTCTCAATGACTTGTTTAACTGTCAGCTCAAAATTATTTCTAAGTCCCTTTATTCTAAATAAGATGGCATGTTCATAGAAAGGTTGATTCCAGATTAGTCTACAAAAAACAGAATCGCTCCGTAAATCTTTTCGGAAATCAGGTTCATTAGAATTCTCTTTGGTGAATGGAAAAATGAATGAAGTTGTCGAATCCTCCATTTGGAAGGTGGGTTCTTCAAAATGATCATAATCATGACTTTTGATCTTGCTTGGTTTATGAAGTTTCCTAAGTTGAGCTAGATCTTCACTTTGATCTTGAAGTTTACTTGTTCGGTCACAAATGTTCGTTTGCATCTTCGAGAAACCAAGTTCCATGTATACTCCTTCATTTGTTGCATAGACAATATATTGTTCACCTTCTTGGAAATAAAACCCACAGTCACCTCCACCAATTCCAGAATAAATAATTTGTGTTGCGGAAGTGGCGCCTTTGAACCATTCGTGCACTTTGAAAATTATTTCGTTGTGGTAGTAGATGTCTATATATCCGTCACCCAAAGGTTCTTGTGAAACATCGAATGGTTGATTTGAAATAGCTTCACCAACAAAGACAATATCAGACCGCTTAAATGCCTTCTTAATTGATTCTGAACCCATACAGCTACAGGCAACGATCTCTGAAGTATTAAACAGCAGTAGAGAAGCGACGAAAGTCAGTTTGTTCCACATATTGCTGGTAACATTTGTGTGTAGTGAATTTATTTACTTTACTTCTTCTATACCATTATTCGCAAAAGTTTCCGTATGCTCACTGATCCCTTTACCATCATAGGCCTGGAAATCCTCGGAAACGTATTCAATACCCATTTCAAAGGCCATGAGTGTCTGTGAGCCACAGACACTGGTGCCGTTTTGCGCTTGATTTATTCTAAGTTGTCCTTGATAAAATAACTGACCCTCTCGTCAGTTAGCAGTTCTAAGAATGGAGTTGGTTCCCATACTGTACAACCTGAGCATGAATAGACAAGAACATCACTCAATTTAAGTTCAATCATCTTTTCCTTAATTGATTTGTTTATCTCAGTCCCGCGCGCTTCCAGTAGGGAAAACCCTAAGTAGGCATAACCTTGTAAAACTGGATTAATACTATTTAGCCAATCTTTAAGTTCTGAGACATTTTTTTCTTCAACGTGACTCATCATAAGCTGGCCTTCCTTAGGCATTCCCGCACCCGCACCACAAGCATAACCAAAGGTACTTCGATAGGGTAATCGAATTAGGTACTCCGGATTGATTGAATCAATGCTCAACCCCTCCCTTGACCATGCTTTAAGAGTTCTATGCTCCCAATCCGTAAATTCCTTGTTGAAGTCCCAATCAAAGATTTCTGAATAGATAATTTCAGAGTTAAAAGAAAGTATAAGTAATCCGGTTCTTACAAATTTTTTTTTCTTAGCAAGTAGATAATTAGATTGAACAATTCCTGAATTCAACAAATCACAATGTTTTTTAACAAACCTATACTTTCCCTTGAAGTTTTCAGTTTCAGTTGTAGTTCTTGCACTAAGAGCGTTTTGAATAGCTAGTTCCTGGTCAATCTGTCCAAAAGTCTTACCTGTAGTTACAATTAATGCTAGAATTAGGAGAAATCTCATCTTGTTTTACTTGTAAGGAAAAACCAATGCCACATTAGATTTATACTTTATGAGTTATATCGCACGACATTTGTCCAAAGTGAATTTATTCACTTCACTCCTTTTATACCATTATTCGCAAAAGTTTCCGTATGCTCACTGATTCGCTTCACCATCATAGGCCTGGAAATCCTCGGAAACGTATTCAATACCCATTTCAAAGGCCATGAGTGTCTGTGAGCCACAGACACTGGTACAGAGTGACTGAATGAGCTGATACCCACCGAACATACAAAAATCAGATATAGGCGAACTCAATCCCCTTTTATAGTTAATCAAACATAGACACCAGGCCAACTATCACCTGATCGTAGGGCATCAAAGGGGTAAAGTCTGATTTTACATCGACTATATTATATATATTATTTTATATATACATATATCTCTTTTAAAAAATAAGTTTTATGTTTTTTTGTAAAAAAATATATATCTTTCTAGTTCAGATTGGCCTGGTTTCGCCTGTTATTTGGGCAGACTTGAAGTACAACAAGCGCAGACCCCATAACCAATTGCGCATTGAGCTACCTGAAACGAATTTGATTAACCTCCAAACCCCTTAATTATGCCAGTAAAATATGCGATAAGAACGAAAAGACCGGGACTCGCCAAGGACGATAACCCGAAGTACTACCCTGTGCTCACAGATCGAAGGTCCACGGATCTTAGGAAGCTGTCCGCGCTCATCTCACAAAGGTCTACCCTACACCCGGTGGATGTTTTTGCGGTGATCCAGGCTATGATTGAACTGATACCGGAGCTCCTTCAGGATGGCCATACAGTAAGGCTGGATGGCTTTGGTATATTTAACCTGCATGCTTCCGGTATAGGCAAGACCAGGCCGGAAGAAGTGACGAGCAAGGATATTACAGGGGTTAAGATAAGCTTCCTGGCCGATAAGTACATCAAAAGGCAACTCCACAAAACTAAGTTTGTAAAGAAATAACCTGGCTGGCAAATGACCGTTGAACGACTTAAAGAAAGAAAGTAGGTAGCACAATGAAGCCCTAGAGGATTTTTTTGTCTAAAAGAGATTCTTTTAAATGTTTGGTAGCCCGATAGATTTGATTTTCTACGGTTCTCTTCGAAAGGTTTAGCTTCTCCGAGATCTCTTCAACGGATAAATATTCAAAATTCTTCATCATGAAAACCTGCTTTTGCTTAGCAGGTAATTGCTCGATGGCTTCCGTAGATTTTTTATCCAAATCGGTGAAAATCACATAATCTTCGGTCTCATTGGTGCCTCCGGGGAAATGCTGGATGGCGTAATGTTGAAAAGCTATAAACCGGGCATGCTTGCGGGATTCTTTCAATACAATAGACCTGACGATCGCTATAATATAGGCATTGAAAGAAAGCGAGCTATCAAGGTTTGACCTGTTTCGCCAGATGCGGAGAAAGACATCCTGAACCACTCCTTCTGCATCTTCATTTCGAAGGCCCATCTTACGGCTGATGTTAAAAATCTTATTGGCGTATTTCCCGTAAAGTTTCCCAAAAGCAACGTCATCACCCTCCCTAAGACGTGTCACCAAATCCTGATCAATTTCGAATTTTCCAGATAAATTCATCTTTTGGGTAAAATGAGCAAAAAGCACCCCTAATGTGAGACATTTTTTTAGGATTTCAAAATTATTTTGCAAGATTGCTTCTCACGTGGCGGTATTTTATTAAATCACCATGGGTGTGAATATGGTGTCTACTGGTATAAAACTAAAAAATCAATCCGCCTTTTGAAGGGCTATCAAAGCTTCCGCATATGCTTTCCCAAGTTTGCGTTGAGCGTCGGAGTCAAAATGGGTAGAGTCCCCCAGGTGATTGAGCCCCTCAGCAGAAACAGCTTTCACATAGGGAATTTCTCTTTCGAGACTTCTGATGACCTCATTGATTGGATCTGAATTGCCTCGCCAGTTTCCTACTTCTCCTACCACCACCGGGAGTTCCGGTATGCCCAGGTCTTTTCGCATATCAGTGATCATCTGATTAAATCTGTCTAGATACAATTCCGATTCATTGCGGTCGCTTTCGCCCTGATGCCAGATGATACCCCTGATGGTTCCATGTTTTTGAGCCTGTAATGCCCGGATCATCGCTTCATTATAATGCAATGTTCCCTTTTGCCATTCCATGATCTTACTCCCTCCGCGGGCATTGACAACCAAACCCACTTTGCCCCCTTTGATAGACTGATAGTCGATCCCAAAGGTCCATGACGGACTTAACCGCTGCATACCGATGACTTTACGCACTGTGGAATACCTGTTCAACGGATTTTTGGCAGGTTCAAATTCCTGCTCAGCATTGAAAAGATAGACGTTTTCAAGTGTTAAGGTATCCTGATCCTCGATCGCGCCCCGCCCGGCCATGTTGGACTGGCCAATACACAGGATGATATCTAAAGATTTATCACTTGAAGGACCACAGGAAAATGTAAAGAGAAATGCAATCCATACCAGACTTTTGTAAATACTGGAAATTTTATTGTGCTTCATAACAATTAGGTTGGGTCTCGTCAATAAAGTATTTTCCTATTTTAATGGTCTCATCTAGCCAAAGAAGACCTATTGACCTTTTAAATCAAGGACCCTCTTCACCTCACTAAGCAAAAGTGGGTATGCCGGCTCCGTCATCCCATGACCATAGCCATCCATCTCAAATAAACGTGTATCAGGATGACCAACTACACGCATCATCCGCATCAGGTAGGCATTCTCTTCATATCTCCCCAGCATCTCCAGCTCACGGTCTCCGGTGATCAATAACAATGGAGGAGCATCTTTTCTCACATGGAATAGCGGGGCATATTCATCTACGATCGGTTGTGTTCCTTTGATCCCTCTCTCACCTCTAATGGTAAAGTGGGTAATGGTATGCCCACTAAAGGGGATCAACCCTGCTATTCGATTGGCATCAATGTCATGTTTTTGCAAGTAGCTTTTGTCAAGGCCAACCATAGTAGCCAGGTAACCTCCTGCGGAATGACCTGAAATAAAAATCTTGTCCGGATCTCCTCCAAATTCTTCGATGTGATTGAAGACCCAGGCTATAGCCGCTGCTGCATCTTCGATATATGCCGGGGCTTTCACTTTTGGGGAAAGTCGGTAGTTGACAGCCACAATGGCCACCTCTTGATTCATGAGTCTTTCCGGAAGGTGTTTGTTGCCACCTGTAATTCCTCCTCCGTGAAACCAAACAATCGTCGGGAACTTCTCAACCGATTTTGGGTAGTATAAATCCAGGCGGCACCTTTCATCCATGTAGGCATCTTTTTTATCCTGTGCGGATCGATAAAAGATTTCTGACTTTGTTTCATAGGCATCCTGGGCATAAGCACAGACTACACCCAGGATCAGCAGGCTAAGCAATAGTTGTTTTTTCATCCGATCAATTAAGTTTTTTGATTAAGGTAAAGCAAAAGCCACATATAGATCACTCTTTACCGTGCCCATCCTGCTGCCTGCACAGGCCAGTACAATGTATTGTTTCCCATCCACCATGTAGGTAGAGGGCGTAGCATACCCTGCAGCCGGCAGTTTATATTTCCATACTTCGTCACCCGTCTCCTGGTCAAACGCTCTCAAATACTCATCTTTAGTTGCTGCGATAAATACCAGTCCTCCTGCGGTAACAACCGGACCTCCCAGGTTCTCAGTTCCTGTTTTAGGGATCCCCCTGGCCGTCAATTCATCCAGCTCTCCCAATGGAACCTGCCAAAGGATCTCGCCCTTATTCAGGTCGATGGCTGATAATTGACCCCATGGCGGATCAATCACAGGGTTGTCAAAGCTATCCACAAACCGGTTGTATCCTGTGAAATTATAGCGTGAAAGCACTTTGTCATTGTCACTTACCTGGTGCACATCATCACCTGCTGACTCCAGCCCAAACAGGTAATTGCTCACTGCAACTCTTTGCTCTTTGGTGAGATGGGAAAAGGTAGGCATCATGTTTCTACCCAGGATCAACAATGAATCAAGTTGACCCATGTTCATCTTGTTTTTCAGATCCACAATAGGAGGAATGGTGCCTTTGCCCCGCATATCCGGACCATGGCAGGAAACACAATAGGTTTGGTAAATCCTGGCACCAGCAGATAGCTCCTGATTTTGCAGCTCATTGGTTGCCTTCATATATATCACATTCGGCATCTCATTGCTATTGACATACATGATACCTTTTGTAGGATCAACGGCTGCACCACCCCACTCGGCACCGCCGGTGAACCCCGGAAAGACCAATGTTCCGTCTTTTGCAGGTGGAGAATAGAGGTGGTCTTTTTTGGCTCTTCGCCAGATATCTACCAGGCTGTCTTTGGCTACCGGATCCAAATTACCAATCTCATGCTCCTGAAAAGACATCCGGGTAAATGGAGGCGGTTTGACAGGAATTGGCTGTGTGGGCCAGATCTGTTCACCAATAAGCTCAGTATCCATGGGTACTGGCACTTCTTCAATTGGGAAGACAGGTTCACCGGTATACCGATCAAACATGTAGATATATCCATGCTTGGTGACCTGGGCTAGCGCATCTATTCGTGTGCCATTTCTGTTTATTGTTACAAGGTTGGGTGGAGCAGGAAGGTCCCTGTCCCACAAGTCATGGTGGACAATCTGGTAATGCCATATTCGTTTACCTGTATTGGCATCCAGGGCAATCACACTATTGGAAAACAGGTTGGCACCAGGGCGGTTTCCACCGTAAAAATCAAAAGTCGCCGATCCGGTGGGCGCATAGACTATTCCTTTTGCTGCATCCAGGCTCAGCCCAGACCAGGCGTTGGCACCTCCGATATACTTCCATGCATCTTCGGGCCATGTATGATATCCAAATTCTCCCGGTCGAGGAATGGTGTGAAACGACCAGACCAATTCACCAGTATGGATATTGTAGGCCTGAATATCTCCGGGAGGTGACCCCAGACTCTCACCCACTTGTGACCCTAAAATGTAGAGGTCATTGTAAATCACACCGGGAGACGAGGCTCTTAGATTAAACTCCTTACCGATTTCTTCAATGGTGAGCTTTAAAGCAACCCTCCCATTGTTTCCAAATGAAGTCAATGGCTTACCGGTATTGGCATCCAGGGCGATCAACTCATTACCAGCGGTAAAGTAGATTCGCTTCACTTCATCATCCGAATAGTAAACCAATCCTCTTTGGTTTTGCCTTCTGGGGTTTGTATTACCCGCCTGATGATCAAAGCTCCACAGTTGCTCACCTGTGGCCGCATTGAGCGCGAAAACTTTGAGTGTAGAGGAAGCTCCATAAAAGATCCCATCTACGATCAATGGGTTGTGCTCCAGCATGCCCATCCTGGATGAATCTCCATTTTCTGCATGATATTCCCAGGCAGGTTTTAACTCCTGGACATTGGACTTATTGATTTGGCTTATCGGTGCATATTGATTCCTATCTAAACCACCCAGATAGGAACTCCAGTTATAGGTGTCTAAAGGTTGAGTTTTTTCCGGGGAGCAGGAAAATAATAGGGCAATCAAACCAATTGCTACAATTGGTTCTTTGAGCGTTTTTCGAAAGGGGTTCACTCGCTTGAATTAAAATTGTTTAGTTAACGAAAGACGCTGAAAATTTTATTACCACCACCTTTCACAACCCCTAATTTATCAAACAGTTGTTTAGATAAAAAACCCCGGGGTTTCTAAATAAAAACACCTATCTCTTCCACCACCTTCTCTGCCATCAGCCTGCTACCTGCTTCTACAAAATGAACATTGTTCTCACGCTGGATGTCAGCTAGCTTTGGTAGGGTCAGGGCATACAAATCATTGATGGGTACACCAGCCTTTTTCATGATCTTAACAGCCGCTTTGTTGTATTTCACTACGGTTTCAGGTTCACGGAGTGGGGAAACCAACTTGTTGGGCACCGGAGTGGTCGTGGCAAAGATCAATTGGGCTTCTGTCTGCTGCAATCGATCTAAAATCACTCTTAAGTTCTTCTTGTAGGTCTTGAGGTCAGCCTGATAAGGGTCTTTCGGATTCTTTGTGGCTTTGCCAGTCTGCGGATCTTCATGTTTGAGATCATGCAAACCAAAATTGAAATGGATCACATCCCATTTTGTGTCCCCCAGCCAATAATCTATATTATCTACTCCTTTAGTGGTTCCAGCACAGTTTTCAGGCTTTCCATCGGGGAATACCGGGCGGTAAACATTGGCTTTCCCTTTCATTAGCTCTTGAACAAAAGGTGTGTAGCCAATAGAAATTGAATCTCCCAGGATCAGGACGTTGGGTAATTCCTGGGCTAATAAGGAAGTAGGAAAAAAAGGCACTGCAGAACCTGCAAGAAAATATTTTAGAAATTGCTTTCTATTCATTCGGTGACAGTTTTAGATGGTTTCAACAGGCGGTATTTGCCTAATTCTTCATTCATAAGCTGATCCAGCTGACTAAGCACTTTCTTGTATTGAGGCATGACTGCCAGGTTCTGACCAGACACTCTTCCTTTTTTCAGGTCGTACAATTCCCGGGCAATCACTTCGGAGGGATCTTCATACTTCTGCCAGCGGATGTATCGGTATTTGTCAGTACAAATTGCATATCCCATAAGCTCTTGCTTTTGGTCATACCCAAGTTTTTTACCTCTGGGGTATTGACTGATTGCCACCTTGTTGACAATTGCATCTTTATCCTTCAGGACTGGAACCAGACTCTGACCTTCCAGATGCTCAGGTTTATCAATACCGGCCAGATCGCAAAGGGTCGGGTAAATATCGACCAGCTCAGCCAGTGAAGTGGTTTTCACCCCTTTCTTAATTCCGGGTGAAGAGATCAACAACGGGACATTCGTGTCCAATTCGATATTACTGTGTTTACACCAATTGCCGTACTCACCAATCTTAAACCCATGATCGCCCCAGAGCACTACGATGGTATTTTCAGTCAATCCATTTTGGTCCAACGCATCGAGGAGCTTTCCGATTTGAGCATCTATCATACTCACCGCAGCATAATAACCATGAATTAGATTTCTTGAAGTCTCATCATCGAGGTATCCATCCGCAGGAATGTTGTGATATTTTCGAAGCTCACCGAAACTAGCCAGGCTGAAGTCTGGCATACCATCGGGATTCTTCCGTTCCGGGATCTTTATTTTATCAGGATCATAAAGATCCCAATACTTTTTAGGTGCCACAAACGGAAGGTGAGGTTTGATAAATCCAACAGCCAGGAAAAAGGTCGAGTCTTTCAGGGCTTTCAGTCTATCAACTGCCCAATCGGCAACCTTCGCATCTGTCATGTTACCTTCAGGTTGGTTAGAAGCATAAAATGGTATTTTGATACCATCAACCAGTGGGAAGTCACTCTGGAGTCCTGTGGTATCACCACTGGTAATGGGCTTGAGGTCCTTCATTAATTGTCCAGTTGAAACATGTGGCACAGACCACGACTGCACATCATTCTTGTTGCCATGCCCCTGATGATAGATCTTCCCAACAGCTTCTGCTCTATAGCCATTGGCTTTAAACAACTGAGGGAGTGTCACTACGTTCGGAACTTTGTCTCTGAAGTGAGTACCCAGGTCATAAATCCCCACTGCATCAGGGCGAAGACCAGTAAGAATGGAGTTTCTTGAAGGCGCACAAACAGCCTGCTGACAGTAGGCCCGCTCAAACAGGACACCACTCGCTGCCAACCGATCTATGTTTGGTGTTTTAACATGATGAGCCCCGTAGCAATTCAATTCGGGTCGGAGGTCATCTACCGCAATAAACAAAATGTTGGGCCCTGGTGTCTGTCCAACAGACACAGACACTATACCAATAAAGATGACCCCAAACAGAACGTGTTTGAAAATCTCAAGACTTCCTGAAAAGGGGACCATCATACTTTTTTTTAATTAGACCATCATTAGAGATATCAAGCCCACAGGTTCTCCCCGTAAGCCCAGCCCTCTCTCACTGGCTCCTTGATGTAGGCATCCAGCTCAGGATGATTCGTTGCCCTCATGTTTTTAGCGTCGTATTCGATTCGTGCATCAAATCGCTGAGCGAGCACTCCTACCATGGCCATCTCTACTAGTTTAGTAGCATAATCGAAGTTGGAGCCAGGAAGCGTGCCGTTTTTGATGGCATCTATCCATTCCTGCTGCGGATTTTCTTCATGTGTCCGTGGAATGGTCTTTTCCGGAAGGTTGGGTTGAAATGCTCTCCAATCTTCATAGTCCATGATCAATCGCGGATCATTTGGCCTTGCTCCGGTCATTAGAGATTGCTTATCCCCTACCATGATCATTCCACTATTCGGTAGCTTTTCCAGCCCCCATTCAGGCTTCAGAACTGGCTTCAGACCTCCTTCATACCATCGCATGGTCACAGGGCTTTTTCCATCTCTTTCCGGAAAGTCCCAACGAATGATGGCCTGATCAGAAACAAATCCTGTGTCTTTTACCGGGGTTTTAAATTCGGCTTCTACCACATCAGGCATGCCGAGGTCCAGCGACCAGAATGGTGCATCCAGCGTGTGGCAACACCAGTCACCAAGCTCCCCATTTCCAAAATCAAACCAGCTTCTCCAGGTTTTGGGAGCATAAACGCCATTGTAAGGACGGTAAGCTGCAGGACCAACCCAGAGATCCCAGTCAAAATAATCAGGAATTGGTTGTTCTTTAGGTGGCCAGCTATCCGGTTTATTGAAGTATTTGTTAGGACCGAAAGTAGGGCCATCAAACCAGGCAATTACCTCTGTGACATTGCCCAGCAGGCCTGCTTCATACCATTCTTTTACCAGCCTGATACCATTGGTAGCGTGGCCCTGGTTGGCCATCTGAGTAACTACTCCATAATGCTTTGCTGCCATTTGAAGGGTTCTAAGCTGCCAGATATTGTGTGCAAGGGGTTTTTCAACGATCACATGCTTTCCAAGCTCCATAGCAGCCATGGCTGCCGGGAAATGGGTATGATCCGGGGTGCTGATCATCACCGCATCAATTTTCTTGTGCATCTCGTCAAACATGACCCTGAAGTCTTTGTAGCGCTTGGCTTTAGGCATAAAGTTATAGCCCTCTGCCGCTCTGTTGTCATCCACATCACACACAGCTACTACGTTCTCATTCCATTTCTCTCTTTCCTGATCATACAGCCTCATCCAGTTGGCCCGGCCTCTGCCACCCACACCGATGATGGCTACATTGAGACGTTTTGAAGGTGCATTACTCATCAAGCCCGGTATTATAAATGCTCCGGCGGTTGCTGCTGATGCGTTCTTTATAAAACTTCTTCTGGTTGGTTTCATCATGGGTTTATTCCTTTTGTTTATGCAAAAATTCTTCTTTATCAAGCTCTTTAACTGAAGGGAATCTCAAATTAAATCAATTATTCTAAAGTAAACTTGAATTCACATGGTGCATAATTAGTAAAGTATACACAATCCGCCTGTAATTTTGGCAAAGCCCCTCTCAGCTGCGTCCAGTTGTGGTGAACAACCCCCGGACCCACCTTAATTTCATCCTCTCCGTACTTATATATGGCAAATTGACCAGGTAAAGCCATATAAGCCTGATCAATCCTTTGTTTCGGAACGACATTGCTCAATTCACCCCCTTCTCTGAAGCCTAACTCCAAAGTCACAGGTAAATTTTTCGGGCCATCCACTTTGATACTTACTGTCGCTTTGCCATTATCCTCGGTTATAAGCATTGTGACTTCAAGCTCCTGAATCTCTGATTGCTCACGCTCACTTCTAGGTACCTGACCCCATGCCTCGCCTTCAGCAGGTAACTTATCTTCAGCTAAGGGTTGGTAGTATGGGCCATAAATCTTTGAGGTGAGCTTATACGTATTTTCATTTACCCGCTCCATCTGCTGGCTGCTAAACTGACCTTTACCAAAAAAAGCAGAGGATAACCTCACCGCCTCCAATGCTGCCTCTCCCTTGAAATATGTTAGGAAGATAGGATTTTCGGTGATCACGGACATATCGACGTCACCACGTCTGATCCTGGCCATATCTGAGTACTTAAAGTACTTGTGATAGTTGGTCGGAAGCGGAACCCCATCAACTAATGGCTTCATCAGCTGTTTGTCGGTCAACAAATGGGGCAACATATAACTTAAATGCGCTACAGGCACTGTTTCCTCTATGTATTTGACCATTCCTGCATATCTGCTATCCTTATCTTCAAGTGCCAGGTAATAATAGGCGAGATAATACTTTGACATGTCGCTTTGTACATACTTATCCTGCCTTTTTGAAGATTCCGTAGCGATCTCTCCAGTGGATCGCACGAAGTAGAATGTCATGTCAAGGTTTTTTCGGATGACATCATAAAGCTCTGTGTAACCCATCTTCTGTGCCATAGCAAGCAGGCTCCTATTTGTGATGGGGGTATAAACCGATGTGCTGCGTTCGTGATACTGTCCATCCGGATCTATATCAATTTTTTCAGCCAACCATTGGTCTACTCTGCTTCTGTAAGCCTCCTCAGGAAAGAAAGAATATAGCCAGGCCAAAGCGCCCGATACTACCCACCGGTGATTGGGAGTATGAATTCCACCAACTGATAAGGCCCTTCCTGCGTTGATGAGATACTCTTTTATGGTTTCAGGAAAAGTTCCGTAGTCCAGCTTATCATGCTGAAGCATCATCTCATAAGCATGTGCCAAAGGATAGATGGTAAACCCCAGGTCAGGAGTAGAATGAAAGTTCGTGGAAAGTAGGTCTATGGTGCCATCTTCGTGCTGCAGGTTGACCAGGCCTTCGGCTGCCATGGTCATGTGCCGAAGAATTTCTTTGGATTTATAGTACTTAGACTCTTTGGACACATAGCCACTCATCAGGTACACAATTAGTCCTGAGGTGGCACCAGGCGATACCACGCTGTCATGGTCGTATACAGCGCCATAATAAAGGTGACCTTCTTGAGTCCATTGCCGGCTAATGACTTCGGGAATTCTCTCGTCATTCAGCTCAATTAGTTTTAAGAGTAATTCTTGTTTTGAATACCCATCTGTTGTTCCGGATGCGTACCCCTGTAAGTTAAAGAGTAGAAAAATGGAAAAAGTCAGCATTGCTTTTCCTAACTGCTGCATACCTGTGATGGGTGATGCAGTGACTTTTCCCATTTTCATTTAGATGTAATTTTAGAATTATAAAGTATAGAATTCTTCCCAGCCTCTTCTTGGTGCTTCACCATAAAGCAAAGCATTGGCTAGTGAATTGTTTGTGATCTTTTTGGTTTCCCGGTCAAAAACAATCTTTGTGTTTAACCTTTGTGCCATCACACCAAGTGTAAACACCTGACTCAATGGACCGGCCACATCAAATGATGATCTACATTTTTCTTCTCCCTTACACGCCTTGAGGAAATTCTCGGCATGGTTAGAAGGACTTTTAGGAACTTCAGGAAGATCTGATTTCATTTCCCTTGCCTTGTCAATAGGAATAATGGACAAGGTGCTGCCATGAGAGCCTCCCTTGAAGGTCATGTCTTTGCCGTAGATAACTTTTCCAGGATTAAGTTTTGCTGGCTGAAGCTTACCATTGCTTGGAGGTGGTATGTTAGGATCAAGCTCCGAAACACCATAATCTGCAGGAACAGGAGGGATATTATCCACACCGTCGTACCAGGTGATGGTAACAGGTGGCTTTTCTCCCCGTGCTGGAAATTTAAAAGCAAGTGTTGATGCTTTTGGGAAAAAGAAGGGGTTGTGTCCTTCTATTTTGATCGGATCTACTTCATTCGGCAATCCAAGATCCAGAAATTCATGGGCAGTATCCATGATATGTGCACCCCAGTCTCCCAATGCTCCCATACCAAAGTCATACCAGCATCTCCATTGTCCATGGTGGTAGTCTTTATGGAAATCATGGTGGTGTGCCTGCATCAACCATGTATCCCAGTCCATCGTTGTTGGAATAGTCTCACCATTAGGGAAATTTTTCATATTGACATCCCAGTCGTGCCACCTTCTGCGACCATTCATGTGTGCCGTGATCTCGGTAACGTCTTTGATGACACCAGCCTCAGTCCACGCCTTAAATTGGAAATAGTTGCTTTCTGAATGTCCCTGGTTTCCCATTTGGGTAGCCACATTGTATTTTTTGGCACCCTCCATCATCAGCTCCACCTCATTGAAGGTTCTCGCCATGGGCTTTTCAACATAGACATGCTTACCCATAGACATTGCCAGCATCGTAATTGGAAAATGTGAGAAATCAGGTGTGCCTACTGTGACAGCATCAAATTGATTATGCATCCTGTCGAACATCACCCGGAAATCCTGGTACCGGGGAACATTTGGAAACTTATTGATGATATCCAAAGTATGCTCTCCACGCATATCCACATCACAAAGCGCAACAACGTTGGCCAGACCTGTGCTATGCAAGGTTCTTACTACCTCAGCACCACGATGTCCGATACCACAACATGCAAGATTGACTTTGTCACTAGGGGCTACATGTCCTAAAGATTTTCCTAAAACAGATGAAGGGACTATAGAAATCCCTGCTACTCCTGCCAGAGCAGAACTTCCCTTCTGAATGAAGTTTCTTCTTTTCATTTATCCTGAACTTATTTAATATTTATAGTTAATAGAGTTTATTGAATTCCTCATTTTTTTTGGTTCACACCCGAATCAAAAAACCAGTGGATCGTCCCGATCCAAGTCATCTTGTTGGAAACCTGACCTGGCAACTATCTGTTCATTCAACGTGGTATATTGAATAAACCAGTTACCCGGTGAGTAATTTTTTGCCACATTGACAAAATTTCTACCGCTCTGGCTTAAATGGATGGAAATATCCTTAGTGATCATACTACCAATTTCTTCATTTGGTCTATCCGCAGTTCTCCCATCATCCGTAAAGATGTCTAATTTCATCAATACAGCCAAAGATTCCGTCAATCCCTGGACTCTTTCACCATGAGATCTACTCCCGGAACTGATAACTTTTTTATGGAATTTGGCTATTCTCATAGTGTGGGATAATTTCCACCAGGGGATCTTCAGACTTCCAATTACCAGGAATCTGAAAGGAAATCTCCGCTACTTTGGGGTAATATTCACTGATCGAACTTTGGGTGTTTCTGGGTGACGGATTAACTATTTCCGCATATTTATAGATTAAATCTGTATGAATATTGAATTCCATATTTCCTGATCTCCAGACAGCTCCCGAAAAGTTCTCTTCGGATAATCCCCGGGAATAAACGTACACCTTAAGCTCCCAATCATTAGCAGGTCCGGATTCGGTTGAAGCTGCGTAAATGTGCATTGAAGAATCACTCACAGAAACATTTGCAAGACCAGTTCCAGGAACCAATAACCATTCAGTTTCGCCATCACGGCCCATCCAATGAATAGTACCTGTATAAACCTGGTTCCAGGATCGACGATTACCCCACAATCCACCCATCATCCAATTTTCATTCATTTGAATGGTAGCTTCTTTAATGCTATCACCTTTAAAAATATTATTGGGGATTTGCTGAGAGATGAACCTGGGTTTTGCCGGACTTTTGAGTGTTTGTAGTGTTGATTCTGCGATGGACAAGCCCAGGTGATAGATGGGTGCAAGGTTGCTTACTTCGAAGTATTTAGCACCTTTATCCTTTGGTAGCGGAGCAATTGCTTCGTTATTTAATGCTACGGCTATCCATAGGCTGGTAATGGATACATATTTGTTCACATCCATCCCATAGGCTCTAAAATATGGACCTGTGAAATTCTTAAGCGTTGGGTTGTAATGATCTGCTATTTCACGCCATAAGGCTTGCTCTAAATCAATGCCCATTGTTTTCATCTCTCCCTGGGACAGTTCCCTCCACAAAGCAAACCCAACCAATGACACTCCATCATAAGTAGGTGAGTTGAATTCACTGAATGAATTGTACCTGTGAAATAGCTCATTGATGTCCCGAGCCTTCTGCATACCCGCTTCACTCAACTCCGGAATGTCAAATAAGGTCCCCACCTGGTTCATGAGAAAGGCACTCATCACCGATATATTGGTATACTGTGGTGTTACATCTCGTTTCTGGGCACCCTTGGCTGCGTGTATCAACCCATCCTTGATTTTGAGCAGCAATTCATCAGGAAGCACATCTTTATAGTGATGGTAGATGATGATCAAATCACATCCGACAAACTCACGCCAGTTGTGATCCAGCTTATCATTAACCACTGCTGTCTTCCAGGCTCCGTAAATTTTTTCATTTTCATCCTGGTGCTGCTGTTGTAGCACCCACCTTAAAATTTTAATGGCATTTTCTCGGTCGCTATTTTCATTACGAAATAGTAAAGCCATTGCCAAACGGGTGATACTTCTGATGCTAACTTCATCTCCCATCACCTGGCCTAACGAAGCCTCCCTGGGGAACATATTTTCGATAAAACCATTAAGCAGGGTTCGCTGATAGCCTGACAGGTCCAGGTAGGAAAACGGTTGAACGATAGGATTTCGATCTGATTCCTGTTTTGCTTCGGTATTGCAGCCGAGCACTAGCAGAGCGATCAGTAAAAATGAAAATACATTTAAGTCGAGATTAAATTTCATGGTTAAATAGTCTTTTAAAGCCATCAAGGCTTCTTAAAAATAGCATATGCCTGGATATCATTAGGGTGAGCAAGCACTGGATGAATCAAAAAAAGGAGAAGAAGCGAACTTCCTCTCCTTTTATCAATTAATCATCGGATAACTTAATATTCCGGGTTCTGCTGAATGATGTTTGACGCCCGGTCTATCTCACCTTGCGGAATCGGACGTAACAAATGATGCTCATCCAATCCACCGCCATTGGCAGCCCATAAGTTCATTCTGCTCACTCTTTCAATCAACTTCTCTGTCCTTTTCAGGTCAAACCAACGGGTAAACTCTCCCATTAGCTCTCTTGCGCGTTCATCCAGAATCATGTCAATATCAATATTGCCTGGAGTGGCTCGGTATGAGACCACAGCAAAATCATTGATATCTTCAGGAACCTGGGCACACATCGGATCATTTCCTGCACCTACTGCACGATCTACAATCACGTTGTAATAAATATCCGCTCCACCAAGAGCTCCACCAGTTGCTCCTTTTACAATTGCTTCGGCTGCTATCAGATAAGCTTCAGCTGACCTGAATAACGCATAATCAAAAGTGCCGTATCCATCACCATATTCGATATTAGGCTCCCAAAACTTCCAGGTAGTAGGATGCGCATTGGAAAGACGGGTAGGTCTAAGACCGCTGACATAATCATCGATATTGGTTACGGAATAAGGCTTGCTCCCTCCTTCGTCAAATCCAAGATCAGCACCAGTAGCCGGCTGATTCCATGGGGTCCAGTAAGCAACAGTATCACCGACATTGTAACTTACCGTTAAACCCGGGTCCGTAAAACTATAGGCGTAGTTATTTACTGGAGTAAGTGCATAGATGACATTCAGGAAGTTGTGGCTATATCTGCTATCAATTTGAGGATCATACAATCTGTACATCGCTGGTTGCGGCACATTTTGTCCTAAATGCCTGTTGTAGTCACTTGTACGTCCAACACTTCCCACTAGCTCAGAATTACCTGGCCAGATAGAGTGATAATAATTTCCAGGTTGACCCTGATCAGAGCCATTGGTTAAATTATCTTCATTGAACTGGACCGCAAAAACCACTTCGCTATTAACAGCATTCTGTGGTCCGCTGTATTGGTTCAGAGGATTGGTATTTCGCTCAGGAAACAGCATGCTATAGTCTGAAACCAGTGGATAAGTGGCAATTACCTTATCTGCCCATTCCAGCGCTTCCTGAAAATCAGAGTCGCTGCCCCCAAGAGAATTATTAAAGTTCCAACCGCGGGTCAGATAAACCTTTGAAAGCAAAAACTGAGCAGCTCCTTTGGTAGCTCTTCCATATTCAGAAGGAGTCACCGGAAGATCTGCCTCAGCCTCCAGAAGATCAGTAATGATCTGGGTGTAAACCTCAGCTGCAGGCACTCTAACAACTTCCCTGTTCGCCGTTACGGTCTCTGTCAGTGGCATGGGCACATCTCCCCAGGTTTGTACCAGGTAGAAATAACTCAATGCCCTCAAAAACTTAGCTTCTCCTACTCGGGCTGCTTTCAAAGCAGGATTACTGTACTGAATCCCCTCGGCACGCTCGATTGCAGAATTAGTCCGACTGATCTCCTTGTACAAATCATCCCAAAATGACTGCAGATCTCCTACCTCAGAGTTCAGACTTACATTGTACTGATCCAAAGCCGGACCATTGGCCGGTGATGTTGCAGTCCAGTTGCTACCTATGATGTCTGTACCCTTCAAAACCAGGGAGTAATTCATGATGATATCACGGAGTTTTGGATAACAGGCTTTGATAAGATCCTCATATCCATCCTCATTGTTAATATAAGAGTCTGCTGTGATATCAGTCACTGAAGTTTCTTCCAGAAAATCTTCACATCCCACACTTCCAAATAGAAGCACGAGAGCCAGAGGGAAATTATATATGATATATTTTCTCATTTCTATTTTGTTTTAATAGTGGATTAAAATGACAGGTTGACGCCCATGATAAAGGTCGTTGCCGGAAGGTCATCATTATAAGAACCTGAATTATACTCCGGATCAAGCCACATTACCCGATCTTTCACAAATAGGAATGGATTGTCTGCCTGAACGTAAATTCTCGCACGACTTAATTTTAATCTTTCCATTACAGTAGTCGGTAAGCTGTACCCCAGAGTGATATTAGAAACTCTCCAGAAGTTGGTTTCCTTATACTGAATGGCCTGACGATATGGATTAGGCTGCCATACACCGTAATAGTCATTGGTTGGGTTTTCCTCAGTCCAATAGTTCAGGTCCAGCCTGTTATAACGGCTACTCGTCAGATCACCCATGGTACCACTTAGCATGCTGTTTCGATACATCACACCCTGACGGGTGTAAACGAATACAGAGAAATCAAAATTCTTGTAGTTCACCTGGTTGTTGATACCAGCCAACCACCTGGGTAACTCATTACCCAGAACGACCCTGTCATCCAATGTTTCATCTGCACTGCTGGTAATAATCCCATCATTGTTTTGATCGACTACCTTCACGGAACCAGGAACCTGACCATAGGTGGTTGCATCTTCTTCTTCATTCAATTGCCATATCCCATCAAATTCATAGTAGTAATGAGATCTTAGTGATTCACCCACAAAAAGCCCATTTGCGATATCCCGGGTAACAGTACCACCATAGAGCTCTAAGATCTCATTGTGATTTGTTGAGAAATTAATGCTTGATGACCATCTCAGGTCAGTGGTTTGAACGTTGACTGTATTAAGAGAGATTTCAATCCCTTTATTCTGAATCTTTCCAACATTGGAAGTCACCGAACCAAAGCCGGTAGATGTAGGAAGCAGAACATTCTGGATCAGATCATCGGTCGTTTTATTGTAGAGTTCTATTGTCGCAGTTAGCCGATTGTTAAAAAATCCCATATCAAAACCCAGGTTGATCTCAGAACTCTTTTCCCATCTTAGATCAGAATTGCCAATGTTGTCTGGTGTATATCCAAAAGCAGACTGTCCATCAAAATCATACGCCGTTCGGCCAAGAAATGCCTGCGTGCTGTATGGAGAGACCACATCATTACCTACCTGGCCATAACTAAACCTTACTTTCAGATCAGAAAATAGATTTAAATTTTGAATAAAGGCTTCGTCCCCAGCCCTCCAGGCTAGCGCCACAGATGGGAAGAAGGCCCACTTGTTTCCTGTAGCCAATACGGAAGATCCATCATACCTACCCGTTACAGTAAGCAGATACTTATCATTGATGTTGTAGTTTATTCTACCCATGTAAGAAAGTATAGACCTTTCAATCAGACTGCTGTTTAATCCAGTGATGGTGGCTGCAGTTTGAAAAGCATACCAACCTGAATTGTACGGTAGATCCTGAACACTTGAACCTGATTGTTCATCTCTTTCTTTCAGGGCACTTTGTGCAGCAGTTATATTCAACTGGTGAGAGCCAACTTTCACTTTATAATTCAATATGTTATCAAGGGTGTATGAAGTATTGAAATTGTTTGTCAGCCAGGCTCTTGGTTGTCTGAAACCACGGTCTTTTGAATACAATCCTCTAAAGTCACCTTCCCTGTCATTATAGACTGAAGTAGACAATGAAGTTTTGAAAGATAATCCCTCCAGTGGATTAAGTTCCACATAAGCATTACCCAGGAAATTAGCGCTGCGATTTTCAACGTTCACCCTGTTGGTGTTTGTTTCAATCAATGGATTTGGTACCTGAGTATCTGCAATTCCCATCCACATGGCATAGCCATCTACATTGATCTCGTTGGTTTCTGTCGGATTGATCAGATCATCGTAATAAATTGATCCAGTAGGACGAGCTCGTAATCCACCTCTTAAGGTTTCTCGTGATCCCAGATTCCGAATACTAACAGTATAGTAGGTTGTGAATCCTGCTTTCAGAAAATCATTGACCTTTGTATCAATACTACCTTTGATGTTATATCGATCAAATCCTGTATTGATGACGATTCCACTCTCGTTGAGGTAACCAGCAGAGAAATAATGCGTAGTGTTTTCACCTCCACCCGAAACGGCCACAACGTGGCTTGTTTGAAGTCCGGGGTTGGTGATTTCATCCACCCAGTTTGTTGATCTTCCTGCATCTACATTGGCCTGTTGCTGAGCAGTCCAGATCACATTCGCATTCGGGTTTTCAGCAATCACCACATCATTGTAAGCCCGGTAGAATTCCTGGGCATTCATCATATCAGGTAATTGTGGGTTCTTTACCCCAACATAGGCATCATAGGTTACTTTGGTCTTTCCGGGAGTACCCTTCTTGGTGGTGATAATGATTACTCCATTTGCTCCACGAGCACCATAAATGGCTGTAGCTGAAGCATCTTTCAGAACATCGATGGACTGAATATCACTGGGATTGAGGGTATTCATTCTTCCACCCATGACTCCATCAATTACCACCAGGGGCTCACTGCTAAAATTAATTGAGCTTACTCCTCTAATGTCGATGTCATAATCAGCACCAGGCTGGGAATTGCTTTTTCGCACGTTTACTCCAGCAATCTGTCCCTGCAAGGCTCTGGCTGGCTGAACGGGATTCTGCTGCACAATCAAATCTGAATCTACAGATCCAATGGCCCCGGTGACGTCGCGTTTTTCAACCTGTCCGTATCCAATTACAACGATCTCATCTAAAGCCGTAACATCAGCCTCTAAGAGAATGTCAATCACGGATCTTGAAGAAATTTCTACCTCCTGAGCCAGGAACCCCACTGAACTAAAAATCAATGTACCGGCTGAAGGTGCGTTCAGAGAATAGTTTCCATCAATATCTGTAACAGCACCCTGAGTAGTACCTTTTACGATAACATTAACTCCTGGAAGACCTTCGCCAGTATTATCCGTTACTTTCCCTGTTATGCTTTGCTGAAGCACTGGAATCTCCTCTTCTACAGCCTCTTCATTCTTTTCTTTTGGGTAAATGTGAATGTTGTCATTGATCCTTTTGAATTTCAGGTCAGCCTGTCTGGATATCTCTTCCAGTACACGACCCAGGGACTTATCTCTTGTGTGAATGGTAACTACTTTATTTCCCTTAAGGGTAGTAGCAGTATAGGTAAAATTGAAGTCAGTTTTTTGTTCAATTTCGCCTAAAATATCAACCACAGACCGGCGCTGAGCGCTTAGATCCAGGCTGATCTCATAAATGCTTTCGTTTTGAGCATTGACTCCTGTAGCCAACAGCAATGAAGCTGAAACGGTCTGCAGAATCATCATATAGAAGACTAGCTTCGACACTCTAATCAGTTCTTTAAGTAGATATTTATTCATTAATTTTACTGTGTTAGTGAAAAATCATTTTTGCTAATCCTTATTGTTATCCTTCTTGTGTCGCAAACAGAGATTGGGCTAACGATAAGGCCTCAAGATGTCAGGGCTTCCCTGGCATCTTTTTGTTTCAGTACCTCAATATTTCATTCATTCATTGATTGATTTTATTGTTACGGTTTTATCATTTAGTTCATATTCAAATCCTACGGCAAAACTTACTCCCTGCAGGATCCGATCAAGTGGTGCATTCTTATATACTCCACTATACTTTTCTTCCAATTTCAGGTCCGGATTGTTGATGTAAAACTCAACACCATAGGTCCGCTCAAGCTTGGTTATCACCTTATCCAAAGGCATATCTTTGAATTGAATGATCCCATCTTTCCAGCCTAGTATTTCCTGCCTGTCAAATGTGGAAACGCTGAATGAATTCTGACCATCCAGATAGGTGGCCTGCTCGGTTGGATTGATTTCAACATTTTGGTCTTTCTCTTCGATGTTTACTCCCACCTTTCCGGTTTCAACCGAAACCACAATTTGATGCTCATCGGGATACGCCCTTACATTGAAGCTTGTCCCAAGAACTTTAGTTGAAACAACACCGGAATGAATCACAAAAGGCCTTTGTTCGTCGCGGGCCACTTCAAAAAAGGCCTCGCCAATTAATGTCACTTTTCTCTTATTGTCCTGAAATGGTTCGGTGTAAGCAATTTTTGAGCCTGCATTCAGGTGAACAGTAGACCCATCAGGGAGCCGGATGATTTGCTTCTGTCCAAAGGCAGTTTGCTTTATCACCTCAGTAGGCGCAACTACTTCTGTAAGGTTATCAGACTGCTGATAATAGAAGGATCCTATCAAAACTGCCAGGGCAATGGTTGCCGCGATACCAATGGTTTTCCAGATCCTGTCTGAGCTGAAAGAGGATTCCTCAGACTGCGAATCATGAACCTCTATCAGCTTATAGAGTCCATTCTTGTATTTTAAGTCCTCAAGCTTGTGTTGCTTTTTGTATTCAACCGAGTGAAGAAAATTTCTTGCAATCCTGACATCATCCTTTCTCTCCGGATGTGATGCAATCCAGTTTTTCCAAAAATGATCGGATTCAGGGTTAGGGTTGACTACCCACCGGATAAACTTTTCATTTTCGAGGAATTCTGTAAAATCTCCTTTTTGCATTGATTGCCCTTTATCATGATAGAGGCCCAAAGTCCCCGGACAACCACTCCTTTTTAGAATATTTACAATATTTTTATAATAAACACCATATTATTGGCATCTAAAGCAAAATAAAAGTTGTTTATATAGAATTATTTCAAAGAAATAGCCAGCAATAAAGTAAGGATAAGGTCCTTATTTGCTTTCATCTGAACAGAGAGCTTCTCGAGAGCCCGATAAGTCATGGTCCGTATGGACTTGACCTTCACTTCGAAAATGTCGGCTATTTCCTGGTAGCTGAGACCTTCATAAAAATACAATAAGAGGATCTCACGCTGGTGGGCTGGTAATTCATTGATATAGCCCTCTATTATCTTATTTTGATCGTTGCCCCCCGACTGACCAATACTGGCGATCCCTGGCGGAATACTTATTTCAAACAAACCATCTGAATTATCAACAATCAGGGTCTTGTTGATCTTTTTGAGGCCTTTGAATATTTTTCGTTTTGTGGCTTTGAAAAGATATCCTTTGATTGAAGTGACTTTTCCCAGTCGCTTCTTGTTCTTGATCATCTCACAAAACAGATCCTGCACACAATCCCAAACATACTCTTTGTCACTTGTGAACTGGCAGCCATAATTATAGGCTACTGCAGCATACTTGCGGTAGATGTAAATGAGTGCTTCCTCACTCCCTGCCTGAAAATTGGACCAAATGACTACTTCATCTTTCTCTTCCTGACTGGGATAAGTATTTATGGGGATTATATTATTAATCCCTAAAGCGTCAATGTGTTCCGGTGTTTCCTTGCTTTTCAATTTTAGCGTCAGGGTGTTCTTTAGAGGATTCCAAATATCAGTGGATTTTTTGGATCATTCATCTAATATACCATCCTTTTTAAATCAAAAATTTATGAATCCTGCCAGTAACACAGTAGCTGATGTTTGATCTTTTGCAGATTTTAGTAAAATCCCTCTTTAAACCATTTTATGCTCTAAAAAAATGTTAAATCAGTAAAAAATGCAACTCAACCGTCTGCATAACGTGCTCATTGTTAGATATATAAGTATTTATATAGTTATATGTTAACTAAAACTAGAATAATGATGAGATTTTTAAATAATATGAAAAAATGGAGATTCTCTTACCTGCTTTCGACTGTAGGATTATTAGGTATTCTCTTTCTGACAAGTTGCCTTGACAATGACGAAGACCCGGTACCGGTTATAACCGAGGTATCTTATGTGAGTATCTACCATGGGTCACCCGATACCGATGGTTTAGACATCACCGTAGGTACTACAGGTCAAATCAACGCGTTGCCTTTTGAATATGAGGACTATAGCAACTATCTGAATTTTTACTCCGGTGACAGAAACTTGACTTTTACTGATGCCAACAATGTAGCTACAGTACTGGATACAACATTGAATTTTGAGACTGGGGATACTTACTCTTTGTTTATCGCAGACTCACTGCGAAGCATTGAAATGATACAGGTCAGAGATAGCTTTCCCAGCATGGCTGATGGCGAAACCATGGTGAGGTTTGCACATCTTTCACCGGATGCTCCCTCAATAGATATATATGCTAATGAAACGAAGATCCTTAGCGACAGGTCATTTAAAGATGTTTCTGATTTTAAGCTTGTAGGCTCAGGACGTTCAACCCTTGAGATCAAGGCAGCAGGGACAGATGAAGTACTTCTTACAATCCCTGGTGTGGAACTTCATGACGAAGAATATTATACCATTGCAGTGAATGGATTCGTCAGCCCACCAGGCAATAACACCAATGAGTTGGGGTCAGATATTATTCGACTTTAAATTCATCAGGTAGTAAAACATCAGCCTGTTAATTGGTTGAAAAAGTCCGGTAGAGTTAGCAGCTCTGCCGGACTTTTTTTTTAATATATCTTCAGGCTACAGACAATAAAAAAACCGATGACCCATAAGATCACCGGTTTTACATGTTGTTTATTTGAATGGATTAACTAGGGTCTGCTGAAAATGCCAATAACATTTGTAACTGAGACTTTTCAGCAGGCCCTAACTATTCACCAGTAGTCCACCCTGGGTTTTGTCCCAGGTTAGGGTTTTGAGATATAGCGCTCAATGGCAAAGGCCACAGGTAATGCTTGTTCTCATCAAACACAGGATTCTCAAAATCAGTACCTTTATAAATTTCCAGGTAAGGAACGCCGTCTACTAGTGAGCTACCTATGGTTGCCTGACCAGAACCTGGCAGCTCTGCCTTGTTCGCATCATCCCAACGCATACCATAGTCTTTCTGTCGTAGTTTCGCACCTTGTTTCCATCTTCTCAGGTCATCGTATCTGAAGCCCTCCATGAAAAGCTCAACTCTTCGCTCTCTTCTGATCTCTGCAATTAGCGGAGAAACGCCATCACCAGTATATCTGGTGTCAACAGGGATATTGTTGATATCCATATCTGGCATTCCAGCTCTATCTCGTAGCAAATTGATACTCATATCCAGATCACCCTGAGTGATGGTGCCCAACTCTGCTTTAGCTTCCGCATAGATCAACAAAGTCTCTCCTAACCTGTATACAATGGCAGGAGTTGTAGAAGTGTTGTAAGTAGCATAAGAAGGTCCTAGCTGCCAAAGTTTGATCACATGGTATCCTGTGGTACTGCTTTGACCACCTGCCATTCCCTGGATCTTAGGATACTTTTGAGCGTCAAAAGCATGGTTACCATATCTATAAATGGCCTGATCCGCAGGATGCATGATAGATTGCCTCAACCTTGGATCTCTATCAACCCAGATATTGGTATAAACGGCATCTCCCTGATACAGAGGAGACATGTTGATTGGTAAACCATCTGTACACAAGTAGTCTTCAACCATGTTTTTTGTTGCTCCACCTACATATCCTTTGTGATAATTAAGGACGTGATTAGTGAAGATACCTGCTTCATAGCGCCTCCAGTAAATAATCTCTGAAACACCGCTATAATCTTCCATTTGATGGATCGCACTGTAATCAGTAGTGACATCTCCAGTATTGTAAATGGAATATGGACCATCTTGCATGATTTCCAGGGCAGCGTCAGCAGCAGCCTGCAGCCATGGAGTTGGATCTCCCAGTCCGTGGTATTTTCTCCAGGTACCTTCAAAAAGGCAGATTCTTGCCTTAATGTGTAGTGCTGCCCATCGGTTCAATCTACCCGGATTACCTCCATACTCTCTATCTTCAGGGATATTACCAGGTGCTGTAGCAAAGTTGAGGTCTTCCAACACCTTGTCCATCACCATAGTCCTAGAATCTCTAGCACTATTCAACACGTCGTCATCCAGGTGGGTCAATGGCTTATCGATCCACTTCACATCACCGAATTTATTGACTTTATCGGCATAGAACATGCCTCTCAGAAGTCTAGCCTCAGCAATGTATTTGTTTTTAATGGCTTGATCTACAGGAACCCTGTCGTAATTCTCCAAACCAAAATTGACTGCAGAAAGAAAATTCCATCCTTTGTATCCAAACCACTCAGGGTTGTTAGGAATGGCATGTTTTCCAGCACGTACTATTTGAAATCTCAAGGCACGGTCATGTCGTGGAGCAGAGTTATCAGAAAAACCATCGTGATAGATCCAACCTCGACTCTGACTGTCAAATCCTTCGTCATGCCCCATTAAGATAGAGACATCATCCTCGCGTCTGGCGATATTATACAGACTGTTGTTGTAAACAATCATATCAGCTTCAGCATTCCAAAAGGATTCATTACTTATCTGATCCAATGGATCTCTCTGAAGGAACTCATCGTTACATCCAAACGAAATGATGGTCACGATTCCCAGTAAACCAAATCTTAAAATATATTTCTTCATTTTATTTCCTTTAATGGTATTAGATAGATATTCTGAAGCCAAGCGAATAAGAACGCTGCTTGTAATACTCCTGAGTTACAGTAGGTCTTACTTCAGGATCCAGTGGTTTACGCATTTTGGTTATTTCAAACACGTTCATACCAGCTAAATATACCTGTACGTCTGATAAACCTACTCTATTAGCCAATCCAGCAGGGAGGCTATAAGAGAGGGTGACGTTTTTCAGTCTTAGATATCCACCATTTTGAACATATCGTGATTGCTCATGTACGTTTTTCTTGGTATTTGTGGAAATGTGCGGAGCCGGGAAATAGGCATCTCTGTTATCCTCACTCCAGGTATCGGTCAAATAGTACTTTTCAACGTGCCCGGCATTGTAAGGATAAAATGCGTTCCAGTTGCCATTAGGTGGCCAATATTCATGACTGAATAGACCCTGGAAGAAAACATTTAAAGAGATAGACTTATAACTTAGATTACTGTTTACACCATATTGATGTCTTGGTGCTTGCACGGCAATGATCTTCTGATCACCCGGATTCTCTAAAGTATTATCACCTTTGGTAATGGTGCCATCACCATCCAAATCTGCATATCGGATATCTCCAGGTGCCCAGTTTGCCCCTCCAACAACCTGATTTTGGGTTGGAGCATTATCGATCTCGTCTTGTGTCTGGAAAATACCAACTGTTTCATAACCCCAAAGTTCTCCAATCTTCATACCCACATAGTATTCATCCAATGAACCTGTTGGGTTGTTGTATTTGGTGATCTCTGCCTGGTTATCTGAAAATGCCAGGGTAACGTTATAATTGAAATCATTACCAATTCTGGTTCTCCATGTAGCAGAAAGCTCCCAACCTGTAGTTCTCAAATCTGCAGCATTCTCCTGTGGTGCCTGCACTCCAAGCTCAGTTGGGAATTCGGTTCTGGTCAACATATCTTTTGTATCTCTGATGTAAGCATCAAATGATACATCCAACCTGCTACCAAACATGGTGAAATCTAAACCAACGTTTTGGCTCACTACAGTTTCCCAGGTTAGCGTAGGACTTACCAGTCCTGGTCTGCTAACATATGGTGTAAATACACCGCCATTCATCATGTAACCTGATGCTCCTGAGGCCATAGTAGGGATGTATGGATAGTAGATAGGGTCATTATCATCATCAACCAGTAGCTGATTTCCTAATTCTCCATAAGAAGCCCTAAGCTTCAGGTTGTCCAGCCATGCTGTAGTTCCACCCATAAAAGCTTCGTTGGAAATCCTCCAGCCCACAGAGAATGAAGGGAAAAACCCAAAACGATCCTCTTTAGGGAATCTTGATGTACCATCGTATCGACCATTAGCTTCAACCAGGTATCGGTCATTATAGATGTAGTTCAATCGATAAAATGCACCTCTTAAAGCAACATGCTGCTTAGATCCATTGGCAAGCTCATTACCTATTGTTGAACTTAGATCCGGCACAGCTGGGTTGAGTAAAGTATAGGCCTGAGCTCTTACCCACTGATAGTTACCCCATTCCTGGTTGAAACCAACCATGGCTTTCAGGTAGTGGTCGCCTGATTCGATGGTGTAGTCAGTATACATATTGATAACCTGATACACATCGTAGTTGATTTCATTTAGAATGAAGTCATTACCACTGAATCCGTTTCCAATAACTAAAGCGTCCAGGTCCTGGTTTTCAAGTACCTCCACTTTGCTAGCCGCATCCTGGAAGTTTCTGAACGTGATATTGGATGAATATTCAGCTCGAATATTCCAGTTCTTCAATGGGGTGATTGTAGCACCCTGTGTTAGAATGATATCATTTCTGGTCCATTTCTGACGTCCACCTTGCTCAAGATATGGAAGGAAGTTTACTGATGAAAAGTGCATACCGATGTATCTCTCGTAATCAGCTCTGTCCCCCGGAGTCAAATAATAAGGGAGATCGGGGAATGTAATCGGGTTCAAAGGGTTTACCCTTGCTGTAGTATTGATGTTAACATCCCAGTTGTAAAAGTGAGGCTGGTCACTCTTTTCGGTAGTAACAAGCGCACGGCTATCCAGGCTAATCCATTCTTTTGGACTGAACTCACCCTTCAGCAACACATTGTACCGCTTAAAGTTGATGTTCTTCTCTTTATTCTTAATCCAACCGTCCTTATTCAATGCTCCAAAAGATGCATAGTAGCTTGCTTTATCGGTAGATCCCGAAATACTGGCATCATATTTTTGCTGAGGTGCCCAGTCAGTTAGCAGTTTTTCCTGGTAGTTGTTGAATCCATAGAAACGAAGGTTTCCTTGATAAACTCCCCAAGCATTCTCCAATGTTGGGTTCTCACTGTACCTTAAAGTACCGTCGATCATATCCTGATCAAAACCGAAGTTGTTGTTTGTGCGCATGTTGGCGGCTCCTCTGGCCTGAACATATGCATGAGGGTCTTCAATTGGATCAATAAACATGATAGGCTTTGAAGCAGTAAATTCAGATCCTATGGAAACATTGATTCTTTCACCTTTACCCTTCTTAGTGGTGACCAATACAACACCAAATGCACCCCGCGAACCATAAATAGCTGCAGCAGAAGCATCTTTCAATACACTCACACTTTCGATGTCAGCAGGGTTGATTCTGTTAAGATCCATGGGAACACCGTCTACCAGAATCAGTGGGTTACCACCATTGATAGACTCATATCCTCTGATGTTGAAATCGATAGGTTCTGTAGGGTCTCCGTTTCGGATGTTGATGTTCAGGTTGGGGACCATACCCTGAAGACCTTCACCCACGTTAGCAATAGGTCTGTTTTGAAGCACTTTTCCATCCGCTACACTCACAGAACCAGTCAGGTTCACCTTTTCCTGGGTACCATATCCTACTACAACAACCTCCGCAAGGGCGGACACATCAACGTTCAGCTGAAGATCTAGTTGAGTACGACCATTCAAAGGCACCTCCATAGACTGGTAACCCACAAACGACACGATTAAAGTGGCATCAGCAGGTACTCTTAATGAGAACTTACCTTCAATATCTGTAACTGTACCATTGGTAGTTCCTACCTCGATTACTGATGCACCCGGTAATGCTTCGCCATCTTCTCCGATGATGGTACCACTTACCTGGGTTTGAAGTGTAATATTCTCACTTACTTTGGGTCCGTTAGGGCTTTTGCTTCCTGGGATCAGGGCAATGGTTTCATTGACACGCTTGATAGACATTTTGGATTGAAGTGACACCTCCTTGAGAAGGTCGTCCATGCTCCAGTGCCCACCATCAATGGATACCTCTTTTTCCTTCACATCCCTTTTTGAAAAGGCGAAAGTGAAATCAGTAGTTGATTCAATTTCAGAAATCAGGTTAAGCAAAGTTCTGCTTCCCTGATTATCGCTTACCTCAACGTCAATTTCTTCCAGAAACTTCCGTTGGGCATCTAAATCGCTTGCCATCACCAGGATAAGTGACTGACAAACGATCATCACATAAATTGCGTACTTCGACATGCGAATTACAATTTTTAGTAGTTTTGCATTCATTTGGTTTTGGTTATTTATTGTGACTAAAACTGAGATTTAAGAGAGCCCTTCCACTTTCCCCAAAGTTCCGAGGCTCTCTTTTCTTTTTAATTGATTGTTATTGTCTTACCATCGATTAAATATTTAAAGTTGTATACATGCGATAAGCTCTGCATGACTTCCTCCATTACCGGGTTCTTATAATTGGCCGTGTAAGGTTTGTCACTACTTATCTCCTTTGAAATTTCAATATCTACTCCATACCAGTTGGATATGGCGTGCAGTACATCGTTCAGCGAATTATCTTTGAAGACCATTCGTTGGTCTGTCCATCCAAAAAAGAGATCTTCATCCAGTACAGGTAGTTTTTCCATCACACCTTCTTCATCGAAGCGGATCATTTCATTTTTAGCAAGGTTTACTACCTGGTTTTTCTTTAGGTTGGTCACTGCTACTTTCCCTGATTTCACCGCTACTCCGCGATAACCATTGTCTTCATAAGCTTTGATATTGAATGCAGTACCAAGTACTTCAACTGTAAATCCATCTACGTGGATAATGAAGGGCCTTGAGACGTCTTTAACCACTTCAAAATAGGCTTCCCCACTTAGGGATACCTCACGCTTTTCATGTGTGAAAAATTCCGGGATGACTATTTTGGTACCTGCATTCATCTTTACCAGCGATCCATCAGGAAGTACCGAAGTGATCTTCTGCCCTGGTTGACTTGTTTTCTCAACCGTTTTATGGTCAGCAAATTTGCTCGATGCCAGGTCCGGTTCTTCAAGATTGATCTTTATCACGAAAACAGAAACGATGAGAACAGCAACCGCTGCGGCCACCTGTATCCATCGGGAAATATTTACCTGCTTAGGTGGTAATGCTTTCTTTTGATCAGCTTTTAGCTGTTTTACAAGACCTTCCCAGGTACTCTGCTTGATGTTCTCGCTTTTGTTTGGCTCAGGATGTAGAATGGTTAGCTTCAACTGTGCGTAAATCTTCCTGTGTCTTGGATGTTCGTTCAGCCAAAACTCAAGGTTTGCCTTTTCCGCTTCAGTGAGCTCGTGATTGGTAAGCTCTTTGAAAATAATATCTTCCATTCAAAATCAGGTCACACCGGGTGGAGTTCTAAATGAATTCGCTGCAGTGTTGGTATGAGAGTAAAAAAAGGGAGGTATGGGTAGGTTGTTTGAGAAAATTTGTATTGGATGAGGTATTTCTTTATGTTCTCACTAATCCCTCACAATAAACCTCCTGAATTGTTAAAAATTTTTCAAACACTCAGCAATCAGTCATTCCCATTGGATACCCATTTCACCACTTTTGATTCCATGAAGTGATGCTCAAGTTCCATTTTGAGTTTTTTGAGGGCAGTTTTCAAGTGATGCTTCACTGTGTCATGGGAAATTCCAAGCTCTTTGGCAACCTCAATATAAGAAAGGTTGTCTTCCCTAATCATTCGGTAGACTAACCCACACTGGGGAGGTAGTTTGTTTACAGCCTTGTCAATAAATTCGGTGAGTTCTTTGCCTAACAGCAGCTCTTCGGGGTCCAAACCATCAATGGTGGCGATGGTCAGGTTGTACTTGTCACTATGATATTTCGAAAAATCTTTTGAAATGGCCCGGATGGCCTGGTGCTTAACACTTGTGTATAGATAGGATTTCAGCTCCTTGACGGTATACAGGTCTTTTTTTGAATTCCAAAGCCCGTAAAACACATCAGAGACTACGTCTTTAGCGGTACTCTCAGACTTGGTAATAACAAGGGCATAAGCAAATAGTCTGTCGAAGTATTCGGTATATACCTTCTCAAAATAGCTATCTGACTGGATATTTCCCAGTCCAATATTTATGGTCTTTTCAGCCATTTCAAGTTTGCAAGAATTGCCATTTCATCCATTTAAAATCCTTTGGATAAGAAAACCCTTATTTCAAGTTCGAAATAACTTCTATTTTCTTAATATTTTATATTCCGCGAAAAAAATAATTTATCACAGCAATTTCCAATCCGTTAGCAAGTAAGATAAAGAATCTGAAGGAAGTTTGAATTTGAATAGGAATGGCCGCGAAGTCCTAAAGGCTTCTGCTGCAAAACAACCGGAAAATTCAGCCACCAATTCACTAATAATGGTGCTGGTTTTCTGTACTATATCCAATCAAAGCCGGATTCTCTGTCATTTACCAGTCCAGCAAATCCGGGATGAGATTTAATTTATTCCCACGAGGGTTCGACACATCGAACCCCTTGCTAGACTTCAAATTCACTCTTCATCTCAGTTGAAGATATCAGTGATATAAAGCTCCTTCATAATTGAGAAATCATTCGTGAATTCGTGGCTAAAAGATTCGACAGAATATAAAGGCCACAGATGCCTTTAGACTTGTCCTGTTACTTTTTTATGAATTTTAAATCCAAAGAACCAAGGGAAGAAGGTGAACTATACGGATGCATAGTTGATAACTATTTCGTGATTTAGACCTTCAACCCTTTCTCGGATCAGTTGCCAATTAGAATGTTAAGTTTTAAGACTTATTAAAGGTTTTAGCAGACCATCCGATCTCGGTTCTTCAGATTTTTTCAAACATTAATAACAAATTTATGAAAAGGATTTTTGTAGGCATTGATATCTCCAAGGGATGGCTCGATTATATTCCAATGAATGATCAGGTAGAGATACTTGATAAAGCAAGAAGAGTGAACAATGACATAAAGGGAGTGACCGAGATGATACAGTCACTTACTAAAAGATATAACCAGGATGATCTTTGGTTTTGTTTTGAGCACACAGGTAACTATGGATTATTATTAAGCAGTATACTGCAGAGTAGTGAGCTCACTTATTCAGCAGTACCAGCACTTGAGATTAAGAAGTCCCTGGGAATTACCAGGGGCAAATCAGATCAGGTAGATGCAAGACGAATTGCAGAGTATGCAGTAATTCAAAAACACAAGGTAAAACCTTCTAAATTACCTTCAGGTGAACTTATGAAGGTGAAAAACCTACTAACCTTCAGAGCCCAGCTCGTTAAAACACGGACCGCATTTATTAATAGTATTAAATCATATAGAGAGGCTGAGAAAGTGGTAGACCTAAGCTATATCACCTCTAATATTGAAGATAAAATCAATCTGCTTGACCAGGATATTAAATCTGTCGAACGGGAAATTAATATCACTATAAAACAAAGTAAAGAACTAAAAAGCAACTATCAGTTGATTAGTTCAGTCAGGGGAATTGGGACAGTAATTGGTGCTTTTTTGTTAGTCTACACCAACAATTTTACTTCTTTTGATAATCCCAGAAAGTTCAATTGTTTTACGGGTCTGGCACCATTTGAGTCCAGCTCTGGAATCACAAAAGGCAAGACTAAAACAAGTGTCTATCGTCACAAATCTCTAAAGGTTTTGCTCTTTAATGGTGCTAATAGTGCTATTCAACATGACCCACAATTAAAAAGATACTACCAAAGAAAGAAACAGGAAGGTAAAGAGCATAAGACAATAATTAATGCGATAGCTTGTAAGATTGTCTATCGTGCTTTTGCAACAATTAATAGACAGTCACCTTATGTGATTTTAGCTCAATAATTATTTGCTTAAGTCTTAGAAATCACTAATGAGTTCTTAAACGGAGGGTATTAAATAAGATAACCTAAACCCATGATCATATATCCAACATAGGAAAAGCATAAATCAATGCTCACGGATCATTCAAACAAGTTGAATTCTGAGGTTTCTGGGCTGAACAGAAAGAAAGTCATTCCAAATAATCATCCATGCACTTCAATCTCAGATTGAGATTCGTGTAATTCCCAGATAAAATCACTCATCAATAATTAGTGAATCTGCGGCTAATAAAGGTACCCGAAAATTTACGCCAGAAATGCCGATGATTTCCTTTTCACACTACTCTTTTATTAAAAAGGATCCTACTTCTAATAAGAAGAAGGTCAAAGCAATATCTTAGTCCTACTACGACCCAGAGTTGTGGCAGGACTTATAAGAACTTTCGCAAAGTCCATTCGTGAATTCGTGGTTTTTGAAAGATGCTAAAAACCACTGATTCTTTGAGCCTTTGGGTATTTGTGGTTGACTGCAGTCAAATCCATTTCGATATTATTTGCCAATTTTCGAAAATATTTCACTCCTGATTTGTATAATCTCTGAAAGCATCTATTTTTGCACTTCCAAAAAATGCAGGCCCTCATAACAGTGGCGGATTCTTTGGAGCCAGAACAGCATAAGGCTGTTGCAATACATAAAAAACATGGTCCGTTCGTCTAGGGGTTAGGACGCCAGGTTTTCATCCTGGTAACAGGGGTTCGATTCCCCTACGGACTACATTTTAACCACATAAAGCCTGACTATAAAATAGTTAGGCTTTTTTTGTGTAGTTATTGGTGAAGTTTTGTCTTTCTCTAAACTCCAAACAGAAATTCTTGGTAATTATAAAAACCCTTCCAGTTCTTCTGCTTCCTGCATCATATCCTTTAGGGTAAGGTTGTCAACTTTAAGTACCGCATCACATTTTTGATTGTCCTCCTCGTTCCCTCTGTAATACCTGTATTTCCCTTTTTAGGAGGTTTCACTGCTTGATCTTTAGAGTTCTTATCCCGGATTATTAATTTATAAGATGCTGCCATGAATTTCTATTTTAGTTGTACCTATTGTAATAGTTCATTGACTGAATATCTAATGGCTCACCTCTGCTTGTCTCTCCGATAGGATTGCACTTATTTCAGCCCATTTCAGGTCCAGGGATTTATTTAGTGATCTATCTAGTTTATTTTAGTGTAACCATTAATGTACTTATTAGTGAAGTGATTTATAGTAAATATAAGTAAAATGGCGTTAATAGGGAAGTGTTTTTGATAGTATTTTACACTCTAATATACTGATTTACAGATAGTTATTGTCCCCTACGGACTTCAAGAAAGCTCGAGCACACATCTGTGCAAGAGCTTTTTTATTTTCAGTCACTCATCTTATCTCATCTATATCCTTCTTGCAGTCCCTGGGGGCTGCCCTACAGGCTCGCCCTTCCCCAAAACAGTCCACTGGACTGTTTCTTGACGGTCAGACGTCCTACGGACTACTTTTAAGCCCTCTAAGTCATTGATTTAGAGGGCTTTGTATTTTTATATGTTAAGAAAAGTAACGAAAGTTTCTATTTACTAGCAATTTACCCTCTCAGACAGTTCTGACTGATATTTTCATAATTTCTCGTCTTGGTGTGTTATTTTATTTAAATTGAACATAACTAAATTGACCACCTCATGATAAAGCCCCTCCTGATAATAGCCTATTTCGCTTGTATAACGTCATTTTTATCGGCACAAGATATTGCAATAACCTTAGATGGAGATAGCGTAATACTTTATAACGACAACACCTGGGAACTCCTTAAAGATACTAATAATACGACCAATTCTATTGACTTTAGCTGTGACGGTCTTTTAGAAACCACCATTGATAAGGTCACAGGTAAAAGCTCTGTCGCAAGTAGAGATATGGTGATAGTATCGCAAGATGGAGGGAAAAATGGTTTTGGAATTTATTTAATCCAGGGTCAAAACGGAATTATTATGATAACTAAAGCGATCGGAGCAGGAAATTGTATTGATGATGATGACGAAATGAATGTTTTATTCCGGGATGGATCAAGGCTGACCTTTACTAATGACGGTGACTTTAATTGTGACCTAAACTTTACATTATATTTCGGCGGAATGTTTGGAAAAAAGAAGGAGCTAAGCACTTTGGCTTCAAAGGAAATAGAAACAATGAGAGTTTGGACAAACGATGGATATGTTGAAGAAGATTTTGACGCTGACGAAAGCAAACAACTTCAATTAACATTCCAATGCCTTTCGAATTCTTAACTTTAATTTTTTTTAAGCTGGTTCTTACAATAGCCCTTATCGAAAGATGGGTTTTTTTTATGCCTTGATCTTTTGGGGGCATTGCTGATGATTATATTTTCATCAATTTCCTTGCATTTGCCATATCACACTAATTATTTGAAATACATTACCAATCAACAACAATATAAAACCAATTGGACTAATTCGCTTCTCCGTAGTTTTCATTAATAACCAATTTTCTATTTGTGAAGAATTATCCATCAGAACAGAATGGAAAATCACAAGTGACAATATTGGAATTGTTAAGCCTACTAATGCCTCAATTTCAAAGAATATTGCTAAAGAAAGTAAAATAACAAGGGGGGAGCCTACTATAAATAGGTTAACAAAACTTTGCTTACTCCATCTGGATAACCTATTCACAAAGGACATCATCTTAGATATCCTATTTGATCCAAAAGATTCAAGGGCAAGAAATAGAGCCCCAATAACCTCAAACATAATTCCCATAATAATTAACACAGAAGGATTTATTACTCTCATTTGAACAATGGTTACTTCTTCGTTACTATTTCAAACAGAACAGCCTCATAATAACTGGAGATAGCTAAAAAACTAAATTGCAGGTAAACTATTATCCTATCTAATGATATCCACCCTTGCCCTTTTGTCGCTTTAAATGTTCATCATACTCCTTCCTCGTGATAGCCCCATCGCGCAGCATTTGATTCAACTTCCCCATACTTAGTTCAGTGTTTTCATGAGACTCACCCCCCAATTGAATATAAATGTTTTTCAGTATATGATTTTGCTCTGCTAATAATTCATTCTTGTGATTAATCTAAAAGCACCAACACCAAAATTCCCTGGTAACGAGAAAAACGATAACAGCTACTCCAATTATGATAAATAAGAAAGTGAGTTCATTCATGGGTTTTGCATTTATTTACCATCAAGTTAGTACCGTTACACTGAAATAAAAAGAACAAGCATGAATGAGTTTCAATATCTTGCGCTCATAACTTATTTTTAAGTTATTTAATTTAATCTTAAGTTGTATAACTTATTTTTTAGTTATATGTTTGTTCAGGCATAATGGAATAAACATATGATCACACTAACGAAAGCTGAGGAAAAGATCATGAAGATTCTTTGGAAGATCGAAAAAGGATTTATCAAAGACATTCAGGATCAATACTCCAAACCAAAACCACCCTACAATTCCATCTCTACGATTGTCAGGGTGCTGGTGCAAAAAGAAATTGTGGGTTACACCGCTTATGGCAAGACCCATGAATACTATCCGCTCATAAGTAAGGAGGAATATCGAAAAGGCCAGCTCTCCAAACTGGTCACCGAATATTATGACAATTCCCTGAAGCAGGTCGTCAATTTCTTTTCAGAAAGCAAGAAGCTGGATGACAAAGAGCTGGACGAAGCCATGAAGATGCTTAAAGAACTAAAATCCAAAAAAGATGAATAGCCTGGTTAATTACCTCATAGAGTCGAGTATCCTGATGATGCTGTTCTATTCACTGTATTATTTTCTGCTCCGAAATCAAAAGACCTTCACTTTTAACCGGTTTTATCTACTCGTAAGCACATGCCTGGCACTTGTGATCCCGGTGCTAAGCCTGGATTTTCTTTCTACTCAGTCTGATACTTTGAATCGATCTATCGTCACGATACAGGATTGGCAAACAAGTAATCTGACCGTTACAGCGTTTGGAGAAGATCCGAAATACAGCTTACCTGTCATGATACTTGTATCCGCATTTATTTTGGGCTTTCTCATTAAGCTGTCCAGGTTTATCCTGGCTTTCAGAAAGGTCTGGATGTTGAAGAAAAATCATCCTATTTCCATGTTTGGAAATACTCACGTAGTACAGGTTTCTGAATCCATCCCTCCTTTTTCTTTTCTCAAATATGCATTTATCAATACCTCTGTCTTCAATTCGGATTCATTTGATCAAATACTGGCACACGAACAGGTTCACATTAGGCAGAAGCATTCTTACGACCTGATCTTTATTGAATTACTGGCCTGTTTCTATTGGTTCAACCCCATCATCTGGATGATCTCCAGGTCCATCAAGGAATCACACGAATATATAGCGGATCAAAACATTATTGATTACGGATACTCTTCTCTTGCCTATCAAACCTTACTCCTGGAGCAAATCGTGATCAGGCATTCAAATAAACTCATGCCTCATTTTAACCTTTCATTCATTAAAAAAAGAATTACCATGATGAACACTAAAAAATCCAAAACCCTCAATTTTTTAAAGGCAGGTACTGTCGCATTTGCTGCTCTCTCCCTGACTTTATTCACAGTGAACTACCACGCATTTGCAAAAACGAAACTATCCATACAGAATAATGAGTTTACGATAATGCTGGATACTCGTGAAGTCACTTTAAAAAATGGGATAGATTACTCATTAATCAATAACGATAATTTTAAAGGCTTTACAACAATCTCTTTTAAGGATAAAAACCCGACACCTCAAACTCAACTGGTCTATTCCCTTGTTGGTCAGGTAGATGGTGAATTCAAAGTAAAGGGTTCTGTAAAAGTTGAAAATATCGAAGACTGGACTCAAATTATCTCTATTAAAGATCTTATTGTAAATTCGGAAAAAGGTGATATGCTAAATATTGAGATTAAAGGACTTTACACCGAAGAAGAAAAAGCAGAAAAGAAAGCGAGGGATGAAAGAGTGATACGCTTTATTAACATTCCAATAAATTAAAGGGCTTAACCAGTCGAAACAAATGGATTCAACCTTCCGGACACTGCTTCGGAAGGTTTTTTTATTCTTTATTAATTATATAATTTCCCGCCGGGAACTAAACCTCACCCCTCCCGGTTTCCTTACAATTATCAGGTCTTTGAGTTCTTTATTATGAGAAGCTGACCGCTCACCCCGGCAATTTTCCGAACGAGGAAACACCCTTTTTCGAATAAATACGTGTACCTAAATTGCATGAACTAATTATTTGACCATTACCATCAGTTTGTTGGTATCACTTTTTTCCTAAACCTGAATGAACAAAACAGTAAAACGGATCCTTTACGTGGCCATTGTTATCATTATCCTTGGCGCAATCATTTATCCTAAACTTCCGGATGGAGAATCCTCGGCAGTAGCTGGCGGACCTGCTTCACGGCCTAAGATCACTGTAGATGGCCTGGTACTCGCAGGGCAAGATCTAAAAAACCAGATCAACATCACAGGAACTGTCCTTGCAGACGAGTCTGTGCTGCTAAATAGTGAGGTGGCAGGCAAGGTAAGTGAGATCCTTTTCGAAGAGGGCCAATTCATCAAAAAAGGCAAGCTGCTGGTAAAATTGAATGATGATGAGATCAAAGCAGACCTTGAAAGGCTCAGGTTTATCCTGAAACTCAACGAAGACAATGAGTACCGGCAAAAGCAGCTTCTGGAAAAAGAAGCTATCAGCCGTGAAGAATATGAAACTGCACTGACGACGCTGAACACCTCCCAGGCAGAAATTCGTGTGCTCCAGGCCAGGTTGGAAAAGCACTACATCAAGGCACCATTTGATGGAATTGTAGGCCTCCGGTCGATTTCTGTAGGGAGTTATCTGAACCCGGGCACAGCCATCGCAGAGTTATTCAAAATTGACCCGGTAAAGGTAGAGTTTAGTGTACCCAGTAAATATCTGCGACTGGTCAATGTGGATGATCGAATCAACTTTACGGTTGATGCTTATCCGGAAGAAGTCTTCAACGGTAAAATTTATGCAGTTGAGCCCCAGGTAGATCCTCAGACCCGAAGTATCAGGATCAGGGCTCTGGCAGACAACAAAGAGAATAAGCTTTACCCTGGTCAGTTTGCAAGAATCAACCTGATTCTTGAGGTAATTCCGGATGCCTTGCTCATCCCTACCGAGGCGGTGATCCCGGAATTGAACGGGAAGCGGGTTTTTATGTATAAAGGTGGCAAAGTAGTCTCACAAACCATCGAAACTGGCTTACGAAATGAAGAAAATGTGCAGGTATCTACCGGGCTGAACCCGGGTGACACGGTAATTACTACCGGCGTATTGCAAATAAACCATGGTTCTGAAGTAAACATTCGATTCAATTAATGGCTGGCTTATCTAACTTATCCATTGACCGGCCTGTACTGGCCATTGTGATGTCCCTGGTGATTATCCTATTTGGGATCATCGGCTGGAATTTCCTTGGAGTACGAGAATACCCAAGTGTAGACCCGCCCATCATCACGGTATCGACAAGCTACACCGGAGCAAGTGCCGATGTGATTGAAACACAGATCACTGAACCTCTTGAGGAATCTATAAATGGTATTGACGGGATCAAATCACTCTCTTCCATATCCGCTGACGGAAGAAGCAGCATTACCGTAGAGTTTGGCCTGGAGTCCAACCTGGAGACCGCTGCCAATGACGTTCGGGACAAAGTATCCAGGGCGCTCAATAACCTCCCTCCGGATGCTGACCCACCGATTGTGACCAAGGCAGATGCCAATTCATCGCCCATCATTGCACTCAGGATTTTTTCCGAAAAGCGGAACCTCCTCGAACTGACTGAAATAGCGGACAATATCTTCAAAGAGACCTTCCAAACCATCAATGGGGTGAGTGAAGTCCTCATCTGGGGTGAGAAAAAGTACTCCATGCGGTTGTGGATGGATCCCGAGAGACTAGCTGCGTACCAGCTGACGCCACTCGACGTGTACAATGCCGTGCAAACTCAAAACATTGAGCTGCCTAGCGGTCGTATTGAAGGTACTGCCACAGAGCTTACAGTCCGAACATTCGGACGTCTTTCCTCACCGGATGAATTTAACAATCTGATTATCCGGGAAACGGACAATGACATCATTCGCTTCAGAGATATAGGTCGGGCAGAATTTTATCCGGAAAATGAAAGGACAGGACTCCGAAACAATGGCATCCCCATGGTATTGAATGCCATTGTCCCCCAACCGGGCTCCAACAACCTGGACATAGCAGAGGAATTTTACAGAAGACTGGAAAGCCTTCAAAAAAACTTACCTGAGGATATCAGTACGGAGGTGGCATTTGATAATACCGAATATATCCGTGACTCCATCTCGGAGGTTCAGCAAACCATTTTTGTAGCCTTTGGACTGGTGGTGTTGATTATCTTTTTCTTCCTCAGAGACTGGAGAACAACCTTTATTCCCGTAATTACAGTACCTATCGCACTGATAGGATCCTTCTTCTTTATGTACACGATGGACTTTTCAATCAACGTACTGACGCTACTGGGGATCGTACTGGCTATTGGACTCGTGGTGGATGATGCCATTGTGGTACTAGAAAACATCTATACCAAGATTGAGGGGGGTATGGAGCCAAAAGAGGCAGGTAAAAAAGGAACGGAGGAGATCTTCTTTGCTGTAATTTCAACAACTGTCGCCCTAACATCCGTTTTCTTCCCGATTGTTTTCCTACAGGGACTCACTGGCCGCTTATTCAGAGAGTTTGGGATCACTGTCGCAGTGGCTGTAGTAATTTCCTCTTTCGTAGCATTGACGCTTACGCCTATGCTATCCTCCAAAATGCTGAAAAGAAGGGAAAAGAAACAATGGATTTATGAAAAGACAGAGCCTTTCTTCCTTTGGCTCAATCAAATTTACAACAATGCCTTAGAGAGCTTTATGGGCAACAGGTGGTTATCTGGTCTGATTGTATTGGTGGCCACAGCACTCATCTATGTGTTCGTACAGTTCTTACCAACAGAGCTTGCACCGCTGGAAGATCGAGGCGTATTCCGGGTAATGGCTACCGGTCCCGAGGGCGCTACTTTCGAATATATGGATGAATATGCCCTGGAAATCTCAAACATTGTGACGGAAGAGGTACCGGAATCTCAATCCATCATCACCATTACTTCACCGGGCTTTACCGCATCAGCATCAGTCAATTCGGCCTTTATCATCGCCAGGTTAAGCGACGCACAGGACCGGGAAAGATCTCAGGGAGAAATTGTGAGGACTATCACTCCAATGATCCAGGCGAACCCTAAAGCCAGAGCTTTTGTGTTGGAGCCTCCTTCTATTGGCAGTCGGTTCGGTAGCCTTCCTGTAAGTTATGTGATCCAGGGACGTGAGCTGGAGGATTTGAAGGAGGTGCTACCTGAATTCATTGCAAAAGCAAACGAAAGTAGTTCTTTCAACTTTGTGGATGTAGACCTTAAGTTCAGCAAGCCGGAACTAGGTGTGAGAATTGACAGAGAGAAAGCCCAAAGCATGGGGGTCTCGGTTCGGGATATCGCACAGACCTTACAGCTCAGCTTAAGCGGTAACAGGTTCGGCTATTTCATTATGAATGGAAAGCAATACTATGTTATTGGTCAGCTGGAAAAAAATAATCGAAATGAACCACTTGACCTTAAATCGATTTACATCAAGGCCCGGAATGGTGACATTGTGCAGTTAGATAACCTGATCAGCACGGAAGAGCGATCTACTCCTCCACAGTTGTTCCACTACAACAGATTTACCTCGGCAACTATTTCAGCCTCGTTAGCTAACGGTGTTTCTCTAGGTCAGGGTATTGAGGAAATGGATCGAATAGCAGATGAGGTCCTTGATGAAAGATTCCAGACATCGTTGTCAGGCCAATCCCTGGAGTTTCAGGAAAGTTCAGGCAACCTGTACTTTGCATTCGGGTTGGCCCTGATCCTGATCTACCTAGTGCTTGCTGCACAATTTGAGAGCTTCAGAGATCCGCTGACAATTATGTTTACAGTACCCCTGGCCCTGTCGGGCGCTTTGCTCAGCTTATGGTATTTCAACGAAACCTTAAACATCTTCTCTCAGATAGGAATGATTATGCTGATTGGACTTGTAACCAAGAATGGAATCCTTATCGTGGAATTTGCCAATCAAAGAAAAGCCCAGGGAATGGACATTTTGGAAGCTATCATTGGAGCGGCAAAGCAACGCTTCAGGCCTATTTTGATGACCAGTCTTTCCACTATATTGGGCATTCTGCCGATTGCCCTTGCACTGGGAGCAGGGTCTGAGAGTAGGGTATCTATGGGTATTGCCGTCATTGGGGGGATGGTCATTGCCACTTTCCTGACACTATTTGTCATCCCAGCCATTTATTCATTTTTAACCAGTAAAGAGAAACGTCTAGCAAGGGTATGATCCGATTCTTCTTATTATTCTTTAGCACCAGCCTGATAGCACAGGAAACAGATTCATTATGGACAGTAGAAGAGGTTGTTGGCCTCGCATTGGAACAAAACTATGACATCAGGCTGGAGAGAAATAATCTCAGCATTGCTGAAAACAACAATACATTAGGCAATGCAGGGTTTTTGCCTACGGTAGAACTCAATGGAACAGCCAGCCAGACCGTTCAGGACACGGAGCTCCAATTCGCTAACGGAGACGGACAGTCCAGGGCAGGAGCTGTATCTACCAGCTATAATGCATCTGCTGGTCTCACCTGGACGTTATTCGATGGACTTAAAATGTTTGCTTCCAAAGACCGTCTGGAGGAAATCCAAAGATCCAATCAATATATATTTAGGTCTCAGCTACAAACTACCGTTTCAGATGTGATGAAGGCCTATTACAACACAGCCCTGGAGCAGGAAAGGCTTGCTCTGCTGGAAAACACGCTCAAACTATCTGAGGAACGAGTTAGGATCAGCCAGGACAAATACGAGGTAGGAAATGCAAGTAAACTGGAATTTTTGCAGGCTCAGGTGGATTACAATACAGACCAATCAGCCTATGTAAAGCAAAAGGAGATCATCTCAGTAAGGAAATTTCAACTCATTGAATTTCTTGCATTACAGGAGCGGGATGTGGATTTCAAGTTGGATTACAATTATCAACTTGAGGCACCTCCTAATGAGGATCAGGTGATTGATGCAGCATTGCACAACAATCCGGACCTCAATTTCCTGAGCAGCAGCCGTGAAGTGGCTATTCTTTCAAAAGTAGAGCTAGAGCGTCAGCAGTGGCCTTCTCTGGACTTTAATCTGGGATATTCATACTCCAACCTTAATGCGGAAGCAGGCTTCCTGCAAAGCAACCAATCCAATGGCGTCAACTACGGTCTCACGGCAAGGATGACCCTTTTCGATGGTTTCAACCAGAAACGGTCCATACAAAATGCCAGGATACAAGCTGAATCCAGCCAGGTTGCATATGAGCAAGCCCGATCCCAGCTTGTGACAGCGGTAAGATCAGCCTACCTGACTTTCCTGAATTCTGTTGAGCTCGCAGAGCTTGAACGCCAAAACCTTGAGGTGGCTCAGGAAAATGAGGAGATTGCTTTGGAACGATACAGGATAGGAAAGTCAAATCCGTTAGAGCTTCGGGAAGCTCAGAATAACCGCCTGAATGCGGAAGTGCGATATCTGGAAGCTCGCAACACAGCCAAGATTGCAGAGATTGAGTTAAAAAGACTAAGCGGATTGCTGTTGAGTGAAGATACACCATAGCCTCAAAATAAAAGTTTGTTGATGGCCGGGAGTATATGGGCATCCTTGCGGTGACCTGATGGTCCAAAAATATAAGCCAAGGGGGTATTTCGCTCATGAGTGGGCCTTGATTATATAAGCTTCACCATCTTATTTAAGTACAATAATTGCCTGCCTACAGTGAGAATGGGACGAGTATGGGAGCACTGTGGGAGCACCATGGGTTCACCCCAGGAGCAAGCTGATGGGATCGTATGGTCTATTTATTAGAATAATACAATTTTACTGTATCGATTTGGGACTTTTATGAGGAGGGAGGTGTGATGTTCCACGTTGGTGGGTTGAAGGTTAGTATTTGGTTTTTGAGGGATAGTAACTAAAGCAATTAGACGCATAACTGCTATAGGTCATCGCAGAGCGCGGTGAATACACAGGCTTGATCTTTAAGCTGCTAAGGATTGAAATGGGTTTCAAATTGTTTATTAACTTTCAAATTGATAAACAAATGAACCCATGAAGCATTCACTCCCCTTTGCAATCATATTTTGTCTAATCTCCACTACGCTTTTGGCACAGAAGGCCATCAAGGCACCTTCCGGAAACCCTGCTGATTTCAAGGTAAAGACATGCTTGCATTCCGTAAGCTACCTGGGAGTTTGGAGAGGTCAGACCCCACTTACGGTAGATGAGTTCCTGGTCAAAGCCAAAGAACTGGGCTATGAAGGTGTGATGTTGGTAGCTAAGCGACCTCATGTTTCTCCTCACGACTACGACAAAGCTGCAAGAAAAAAATTGAAAGCAAGGATTGAGTCTCTGGGGCTTACCCTGGTAGGTTTGGCCGGATATACGGACTTCACTGCAGGTATCGATAAGCCAGGCATTCCCAATGCAGAGATCCAGGCCGCCTGGGTTGGCGAAATTGCCGAGCTGGCTAAAGACCTGGGCACCAACATGGTGCGCATATTCACCGGATATGAGCGACCTGGTATTTCTTATGATAAGCAATATTCAGAGGTGGTGGCTGGTCTCAGAATGGCCGGCAAACTGGCAGCAGAACATGGAGTTACGCTTGCCGTACAAAACCACCACGACATTGCCCTTCATCATGATGCCATGTCATGGCTGATGCGAGAAGTAAACATGCCTAATGTAATGTCAGGTTGGGATGCATGGTCCCCCGTACTGGAAGGACTTAGCCAGGAAGAGCTTCGTGAGTCTATTCAGACGATGAAACCATTTATCGTAAATACTATTGCAGCAGATTATGTGACACAACCACGATTCAACTATGTACACAATCTCACTAACTACCAGGAAGACAAGCCGGTGATGCGAGCGGTTCCCATGGGCCAGGGTATCATCGACTATAAAACTTGGTTTGATGAGCTAAAAGCCATTGGATACCAGGGCTGGATTGTATATGAAATGTGCGAGGTACTCGATGGCGGTGGGTCCATCGAAAACCTGGACAAAACGGCCAGGACCTTCCTGGAATACATGAAAGCATATGAGCAATCAAGCTCCTCATCAGAGCTGATTCTGCCACCTCTTAGTCGTTGACGATACTCCCCCACCAATTGTCGTTGGGAGAGTAATCTTCAGAGAGCATCTCCAATCTTTGACGCTCCAGGCGAGGTAGTAACTCATTCAGGATGTAAGCTTTTCTCTCGGCTGCTTTTGCCTCATCATATAGCGGATCGCTTTCAGGCAAGCGTGCCCCTACAGCGTTGAGCCAATCCAACAATTCCTTTTCCATGGCAGCTACTTTGTCCGGGAATTCTCCTGAGAGGTCCGTTTCCTCTGCTCCGTCTTTGTTGATGTCATACAATTCATTGCTACCATCTTCCCAGTAATGAATGAGCTTAAATCCATTTCTTTGGATGATAGAAGATGGATTACCACCCTGATTGCCATAATGTGGATAATGCCAGAAAAGCGGACGATCTGCAATTTGTCCTCCTTCCAGCAACGGTCGCAGACTCACCCCATCTTTGTGTTGCTCAGGGAGTTGCTCTATACCACAAAGATCCAAAATGGTGGGATAGAAATCTGCTCCGGTTACAGGTACATGAACCTGTTTGATCTTATCAAGCCAGGGCACATAGATGAAGTATGGTTCCCTGATCCCACCTTCCCATTGATAACCTTTACCTCCCCTTAAAGGAGCATTAGAGGTAGAAAATGCATCCCCCGATGCCACGCCACCATTGTCTGATGTAAATATTACGATGGTATTGTCATCCACACCATGTTCTTTAAGCGCATCAAGGACCACGCCAATGGCGTCATCCATGGCCTCGACCAGCCCGGCATATACCGGATTGTCCTGGTTTAGCCGGATGGGCAAGACTCTTTCCATCTTAAATCCCATGGAGTCCACACCCATAGAGATAGCCTTTTCCCTGTACTTCTGCCATTTTTCTTTCGTAGTCTGAATGGGGCTATGAACTGCATAAAAAGATAGATATGCAAAAAAAGTTGAATCCTTATGCTGAGCAATGAAATTGGCAGTCTCTTTACCCAATCGCATCGAAAGGTTTTCCCCAGGCGTGGTATTCTCAAGACTTGGATTGTCCCAGGGTGAGAAATAGCCTCCCATCGGGCTTCCCTTCTCCCATCCTCCTCTGTTGATCTCAAACCCATGATCCTCAGGATAAGAGCCTTTATTCCCGAGATGCCATTTTCCTGCAAAGAATGTCTTATATCCATTGGCCCTCATTGCTTCAGGTAGCACCAAATCACTTGCCGGGAGCTGAGGCTGGTAGCCAGCAGGCAGCAACAGGTCATGCCTGTTATGATCCCTCCAGTCTTCACCCGTCTTGGCTCCTATCCAATCGGTGATACCATGTCGTGCTGTAAATTGGCCTGTGAGAATGGTAGCTCTACTGGGACTACACACCCGGCTCCCTGCATAACCTCTGGTGAATATGGTGCCATTTGTTGCAATTTTATCAAGATTGGGAGTTTCATAATAGGTAGATCCCAGACTGCTCACATCAAACGCTCCAAAATCATCTGCCAGAATGAATACAACATTTGGCTGTTTTTGCCTTGTTTCGTTGGGATTACAACCAGTGAATAGGACAAAAGAGAACAGGATGGGTAGAAACCTGAAATATCGCATAGTTATTTTGTTGGGAATCTTTTTGCAGCTAAAGGTAACAATATCTTAAATGTAGACTCACTTCGCAGATCATCTTCATGAAAATTTGGGTCTCAGATCACCTGTAAACCAAAGGCTAAGTGAAAGACCAATGTATGCTAAGTAGAATACTGTACCTTTTTTTCAGCCCTTTACCCGATTGATACATCCTGCGGTTTGAGCTTACTTTGGCCTTATAAATAAACAAAGAAAAACTCAGGAACCAATGCTAACGATCCTTCAACAAATCAAGCACCGATACATATTTAATGTACTGGACTTTGACAACAATGGCTACATCGAAAAAGATGACTTTGTGGCAATTGCCGAAAACCTGTGTATGGTCAGAGGGGAAGAAATGGATACGGAGGAATCAAAAGATATTATGAACCAGTGTATGAAGTTGTGGGATGGTCTCGCCTATTATATAGACGAGAATAACGATAAACAATGCTCCCTAAAGGAATGGTTCAGGTTTATAGAGGATCGCCTAATCAACTCGGCGAGTGATGAGGCTCCTCTATTTTTAAATAGCACAGTCAAAAGCATTTTTGATCTCTACGATGTAGATAGTGATGGTAATATTTCCTGGCAGGAATATCTGGACATCTTTCTTTCCTTCAGGCTAAATGCCAGCCTGGTAGCCAAGTCATTCAAAACATTGGATGCTAACAACGACAAATCTTTGTCGAGGGAGGAGCTGGTTAATGCGATCGCAGAATTTCTCATTAGTGACGACATCAATTTGCCGGGCAACTGGATATTTGGCAACTTATATGACCAGGCTGCATAAGATATTCTTTAGTTCATAGGTTTTTTTCAGTACAGTTCTCTTGACCCGACCCGGACTTCCGGGGCGGGTTTTCTTCTGTCCACTAACCATACCAATGAAAAAAGTCTTTCCCGGTATTCTGACTTCAATCTACGTGATTTCACCTAATTCCATTTCAGAGCTTTAGCTTAATCCAATTTACGATTATCGCAGTATTGCCTTAGGGGACGAGAATAAAGAGCTTTGAGGTACTATTTAATGAAAATTAAGTAGGTCGCTAAAAATTAAACCATCAATATGAAAAAATTTAGAACCATTATCCAGCAGGCATTTGCAGAACTCATCTTGCCTCGGCATGCTTCTCAGCGAAGCCAACTACTGTTTGCACCGGTGCTAAGCAGGCATTTTCCAGAAAGAAAAGGGATGTCTATCAGCATCCACACTGAAATGAACGACCATTTATTCACCTTAAAAGAGATTTCAGCATGATCACAATAGAAAATCATCAAAAAGAAAACGGATCGGAAGACGTGAAAAAGACCGGTTTAGTTAATCAAAACAATAAGAGCATGAGAAAGAAAGTGTTAATCGTTGATGATTCGGCATATATGAGGTCAGTCATCAAGTCTGCGTTAGTTAAAGAGGGTTATGAGGTTGTTGGAGAGGCTGAAGATGGTGAAACAGCCATCGATCTGGCACTAGACCTCAATCCTGATCTTATCACGCTGGACAACATCTTGCCTGATATGATAGGGATTGAAATCATCAAGGTGCTTCATGAAGAGCAGCTCAATTCCAAAGTGATTATGGTGAGTGCAGTTGGACAACAGACAATGTTGAACAGAGGTATTGAACTGGGTGCTGCAGCCTATCTACTCAAACCATTTACTTCTGAAAGTTTGATAGAGACGGTCAACAATGCGCTTGTAAGTATCAGCTGAAAATAAGTCGATTACCAACCCCCACCTTCGGGATATGAAAAGATTACATAACTTATCTATTAAGCGAAAATTTGCACTGGTGCTCATCCCACTCATTGTGACAATTATTTGCTTCGATATTCTGCAAATCAGACATGACTTTTATGATTATCAGGATGCCAGAAGATTAAATAAAGCCATAAACATTGGGATAGATATCAATCACCTTGTGCACGAAATCCAGAAAGAACGAAGCATCTCTGTAGGGTTTCAGGCTAATAGTGGGGAATCATTTCATGAAAAACTGGTCAGGCAACGACATAAGACCGACAGTCTGCTTAGCCATCTGTATGTAGAGCTACGCGGACGCAAATACCAGGAGTTGCTGATCAACCACGAAGATGACATCGCAAACATGAAGGGGCAGCTGGAACGTTTGCTCGCACTGCGCTCCAATGTAGACAAGCATACCTTAAAAACTGATGAGATCATTAGCAACTTCTCTGAAATAAATAAAGTAGCACTAAATACGGTGAATCAGCTGATTAATGAAACCAGAGACAAGACAGCAGCACAGCAGGTTCATGCCATCATTTACTTTTTAGACGCCAAAGAATACGCCAGCATTGAGCGAGCGCTTGGAACTTTCGTCTTTTCTACATCCAGTCAATCCACAAACATAGCATCTAAGTTTGCCTCACTTGTATCTTCACAGGACGCTTACCTAGATGCCTTCCTAACCATCTCGGATCAGGATTCAAAAAATTATTATTTCAATACAATGCAGGGTGCAGACATCCAGGAAGTAGAACGCTTCCGCGCAAAGCTCAGCGTAACTGAGGACCTCGATGTTGACGCCACAGAATGGTACCGGGTGGTCACAAGTAAGATCAACTCCCTGAAGCTGGTAGAAGATTACATGCTTGATAACATGCATAACTACACTGAAAATATGGCTGCGGATGCCAGAAGAGACTTCTTCCTGTTCCTTTTGTTAGATTTTCTGATTGGCATAATCACATTTACACTCGTGGCGATGATTGTCTTAAAACTGATCAGGAATGTCTCTATTCTTGAGAAATTTACTCGGGGAGTGACTGCTGGCCGTACCTCAGAAAGAGTGGCAATTGATACGCGTGATGAAATAGGTCAATACGCAAAGACATTCAATGTGATGCTTGACAAGATCATCTCAACTCAGGCAGAGCTTAAGCAAGCAAAAGACCGTGCTGAATACATGTATGAAAATATCTACAAACAATCTGAAGTTGTATTTGAGAATGTAGGCCAGGGCATCTTTCTGCTTGATAAAGATCTTAAAATCAGCAATTTATACTCTAAAGCAGTTGAGAAGATCTTTGATAATGAGATGATAGCCAATGAAAACTTCTGCAATTTCATGCGTCCACGGATCATGGAAAGGGACTTTGAGGCGTTGCAGATGTTTATGAAACACCTGTTTAATCCGGACATGGATGAGGAAGTGGTGAATCAGCTCAACCCTGTGGAAGAAGTCCAAATCTATATTACTAAAAATGGGGTGGTGATCAGCAAGCACATCCGGATCTCTTTTACCAGGATCATTCACTGTGATGAAATACAGTCAATATTGGTAACCATTACAGATGAAACAGAATCAGTATTGTTGCAACAGCACATGAAAGAAACAGAAAGCAAAAAAAATCAGGATACTGAATATCTCTTCAATATATTGAAAGTAGATCCTGTGATGCTACAGGAGTTCATCGGTGAAACACGAAGAACCGTAAAGTCAATTTCTGATCTGTATGAACAAAACGAAAGCGAGAACCTTAGTGAACTCTTACGGTATACCTATCGAACAGTCCATAAGATCAAAGGCAATGCAATGACCACGGGTGTTGAGCTTGTCAGTGAGCGGGTGCATCGAATAGAGGATTCCATCACAAAAATGATGGACATTAAGATAACTGCTGACAAGTTCCTTTCTATCCTTTATGAATTGGAGGAGATCGATAAAACACTTACTGAGTTGCAAAACATGCTGGAGAAGGTTGGAGAGATCTACAAAAACCTATATACCAAACCAGTAGTAAATAGCCTGGAAAAATTTGAAAACGACCTTCGTGCCGGACTGAAGACACTTTGCGCTGAAACAGAGAAAGAAATTGAGTTGGAGCTGGAGATTGACGACGCAATTGTGCTGGAAGATCCATATCTGCAACCTGTGAGAGATATGCTAAATCAGATGATGAGAAACTCCATTTCTCATGGTATAGAAGATGCTGAAGAAAGAAAGAGTAAAGGAAAGCAGGAAACCGGAAAGATATCCGTTGCATTACGAAGGACAGATTACGAAGGCATCCTGGTGACCTATGAAGATGACGGTCGGGGCATCGATAAAAATACCCTCATGGTTCATGCTTTGGCCTCAGGTTTGGTCACCAGTGAAGAAAGTGAAGACCTGGACGAATGTAAGATTACCGAACTGCTAACCAATGACGGATTTTCCACGACAACCAAAGTGGACAAACTCTCGGGCAGAGGCCAGGGAATGAGTGTGATCAGATCCATTGTGGAGGAGCTCAACGGATCATTCAAAATCAACTTTCAGCATGAAAAGTACTTTAGGGTGACGGTCAACTTACCAAATGTGAATGAGCACAGTCTCGAAAAGGTTGCCTAATAGCTATTGGAAGGAATGAATCACAAATTCAAACATATTATCTGATGAAGCTCCTGATTGTTGATGACTCTACCATGATGCAACGCACGATTCAGAAGAATCTAAGTGACTATGACCTGGAGGTCGTTGGCACAGCCTCTAATGGCTCACAAGCCATCGAGCTTGTAAAAACCCACAAGCCAGATGTCATCACAATGGACATTACCATGCCTGAGATGGATGGAATCACATGCCTTGAAAACATTATGTCCATACATCCGGCAGCCAAGGTAATGATGATCACGGCATTGTCGGACAAACTGACTGGTCTGCAAGCGTTGGAGAAAGGTGCCAGAGGATTTATATATAAGCCTGTAAATAGTGAAAACCTTACCAAGGCTCTTGATAAACTTTTAAAGAGAAATGGAAATGGACATTAAAAAGGAAGAGTTTGAAAGTACCTGCAGGCTGTTTATTGATTCAGTAAACAACTATTTCAGTGTGCTGACCGAGCATGAATCCGAGATAAATGTTCCTTTCTTAAAAGACATTAAACAGCTCGAACTGAAGCAGTACACGGGAATGATTGGTGTATCGGGAAACAAAAAAGGGTATGTCTATTTCTCTGCAGACCAGAAGCTTTTCGAAGAACTTATTAGCCTATTCATAGGGATAGAAGACCCGGATCAGGATGATCTGATGGATATGGCAGGAGAAATCTCAAATGTAATAGCCGGAAATATCCGGGCCAACCTTGGTTCAGATTTTATCATTTCTGTGCCACTGGTCTTTGAAGGAAGGCCTGATGACCTTGAATTTCCGGAGAACACGCTAGTCTATGTGATCCCTATCGCATGGAAAAACCACAAGGCTTATGTCATAGTGGGTTTGCAATAAATTTTAGTTTTTAAAAATGATCAACCAGGCAGATTTAAATAGCATAAAGACCAATGGAGCGGATGTATTCCAGTCCAGGATTTCCAGAATGGAAGATGGTACCAGAAGAAACTATTTTTCGCTCTTACCTTCACCCGAAAGAATTAAGGAAAGTATCCCAAATTCTTTTGTGATCATCAACCCTATGAACACTGTTGGTGGTGATGGCTATTGGTTTGCAGAAAATGACAAAGCAATCTTGCTGGCTGTGTTTGATTGTATGGGTCACGGACATATTGCCAGCATGATGGCCAGGACCTACATTAAGTTACTGAAAAAGATCATTGATGAACAGGGAATATTTTTTCCCAATGACGTTTTGCTGGAGATTCACCATGCTGTTCAAAAGAAATTCAAAAACAATACTGCTAAAAAATCATTGTTAGGCACCGGTGCAGATTTTGGAATTGTCCGAATCAACAAAGCGATCCGTGAAATGGAATTTTCCGGTGCAAAAATGAATTTGTATCAGGTAAATGAAGGAAGCCTAAATATTATAAAGGCAGATCGAATCCAGGTAGGTGAGTACTTTGAGCATGATCATGAATACATAACTCACATCATCGACCTAAAGAAAACCAATTCGAAATTTTACCTGTTTAGTGACGGCGTCACAGATCTGATCGGAGGCCCTGAAAATAAAAAGTTCGGATCTGCCAGGTTAAAGCAGCTACTAGAATCCAGCTATCCACTTTCTATGGAGGACCAAAAACAGCAATTGGTCTCCACTTTAGGTAAATGGCAGGGCTCCAACATGGCATTGGATGATGTCCTCCTCATTGGGTTCTCCTATTGATCGTTTGAGCTAAAAACCTGTTCCCAGCACGCCAAAGTGGCATTTTCACCCCTTCAGATAGGTTATTCACTACTATTTCTAGGGTTTTTGTCGTAGAGGGATTTACGATTAAGTCTGTATTGATGAAACTCACGTCTAAAAGTAGTTTTGAATAGAGAAATTTAATCAATTAAGAAACTATGCTGAAGTCTTATAGAGTATCTATTCTGATCATTTGCTTTTTCACCTTAGCAGCGTTTTTGAATGAAAGTGGACCTGCCCAAGTTGCAGGTTTGATCAATTCATTGTTCGTAACAGATGGGGTTGCAAACACCCACTCGAAATTGGGTCTGGTAGAGTCATTCGATCTCCCAACATTTATTTTGCTTTCCACTTCTATTATCTGTGGACTGTTCATGATAGCTTATTTAAAACTGTCCAGTTCTGGCAAGATTATCTCTGTTCAAAGTGCCCGCCTGGAGCAACAGGAAGTAGAGCTGCAACAAGCGAGGCAAGTGCTTAAAAGCATAGTTTCAAATGAAAATATTAAAGCTGAACTCCACTTTAACGAGCTCAGTCCAATCACAAAACAATCAGCAGATACCAGACATCAAAGCTGGGTTTCCTAAACAAGAAATTCAATTATTAATCCACGCAACAAATAACATTAATGAAGTAGTAAGTAAAATGAAAACCACACTCAACCAGCAGCAAATTGATACTAACCGAAAAGACCCAAGTCTTTTCAACATTTTATATGTTGATGAAGACGATGGAAACATCCGGGCTTTTACCGATGCCTTTCAATCGGCATACAACTTATACTCCACTCACTCAGGCACCAAAGCATTGGAGTTAGTGATGTCGAAAGATATCCATATGATAGTCACTAGCGTTAATGTAGATGATACTAGTGGCATAGACCTTCTGAAAAAGGTCTTGAGTCAGAAACCAGAAATTATTCGCGTTCTCACCGGACCGGTAGATATGGATACTCTCATAATTGGAATAAATGATGCCAAAATCAATAAATACATTCCACCTCAATGGGATATTGATTGCTTGAGGAGCACGTTCGAAGAAGAATTGAGAAAGTTCCGGACAAAAGAAATATATGATCTGGTAGACCTTCCAAGGATTTCTTTCCAGTCCAGAATTGGTAACGAGGAGATGGGTGACAACACAGAATTGAGTCAGCAGGTCTCACGGATATTCCCTAAATCTTTTGAAATAGTCAATTACCCTGAAAACAGTCAAATCAATTTTCAATGGGTTGGCAACAGCGTGCAGGGACATAAGGTGGTGATACTGTTAAACACGATTCTTCGCCCTGAACAGGATAAGCACATCAGACAAGATTTGTCAGATCGCATCCAGACACTGGTAAATGAATATGATTCATGCAATCAGGATATCATTGACAAAGTAGCCAATAACTACAGAAGCCTGGCATCCGAATATGGTCTGGTGGTTAAAGAAGAGCAGGAGCTTAGTGTTTGCGCACTTTATATACATCATAAGAATGATACGCTCCAATATTTTTCAAACTACCATGGGTTGAAGCTTTTCGATCTTTCCTTGAATGAATATGAAGATGAAATGTATTCCGGGTTTTATAGAATGAGCTCAGTGAGCAGAATTTTCGTCTTTTCCAGCTCTTTCAATGCGCATTGCCTGGGAGAGCTCACCTATAGTCAGCTAATCAACGAATCCATCGAGATGGATTTGGAGAGACAGGGGCACTTCCTTGAGATGGAAGTGATTAATTCACATTTAACCACATTCAATGTATCCATTATTGGCATTGAATTAAATAAGTATCCACATCAACAAGCCAGTTAACAAAGAACACTAAACAAAAGCAGTATGTAACAACCTATACTAATTGATAGCCTGAACGCATCAAGAAAATCATACAAGAACCAAAAACACAGTTTAACATGTCATTGAAAACAAGAAACACATGCATCATCATTGAAGATAATCCTGCTTTTGTGAAGATCCTGGAAGTATTTATCAGAAGATTGGGAAACCTTGATATCATCAGCTGCCATGATGATTCCCTTAAATCGGCAGTGTCTATTTTCCGATACAAACCAGACCTTATCTTCCTTGATGTGAGCATCTCGGGATTAAATGGTTTGGAGATGATGGAAACCCTGGAGTACAAGCCAAAGACCATCGTGATCTCAAATCATTCAAATGAATGTCTGGATGCATATTCCGATGTGCGAGTGGATGCATTCATGCAAAAGCCTGTCTCATTTGATCATTTTAGAGAAGTAGTAAATTCAGTACTAACAGAAAATGTCGCAGTCAGTTAAAACTTCTTTATCTATCTCAGAAACTGAAGCTTACAGAGCCATCTGCAATGCCTTCCAGGATGCAGTAGTGGTGACTGATTTGCATGGCTTAATTGTGCTTGTCAACAAAAGAGCTGAGGAAATTTTTGGATTCAATCCGGGTGAAATGGTTGGATTCCCCATTGAAGAGCTCTTTCCGGAAGGATCCACAGAAAAGCGGCTTAAGTCCGGCCAAGGTTACATCAACAACCTGCTAAATGGCGAAGTGACTCAAAACCAATCAAGACTTAGCAGTGTGGTCACGGCATGTAGAAAAAATAAAAAGGAGATTCATATAAACATCAATTCCAACGCCGTCAACATTGGTGATAATGACCTGATTGTTTCCTTCATCAAGGATGTGACAATCAGTGAAAACCTTGAGCAGAGATTTCATAAGATGGTGGGCGAGATTCAGGATTACTCTATCGTTTTCCTGGATGTGAAAGGGGAAATCACCAATTGGAACAAGGGTGTGGAACGAATACTTGGCTATTCGGAAGAAGAGATCATTTCCAGAAACTGTAACATTCTATTTACGGAGGAAGATCGAAAAAACTTAGTACCAGAGATGTTGCTGGAGAAAGCCAGCCTCAACGGCCGTGCGGAGCATGAGGGATGGCTGCTAAGAAAAGATGGATACCCTTTTTGGGCATCCGTCCTACTCACAGCCATCTATGACAGCGGAGATAGGGTCCTGGGCTTCTCCAAAGTGACACGGGATCTAACAGAAAGAATGAGGTCTGAAGAAATGGTGAAATCTCAGGCAGAAGAGCTTCAGGCCAAAAATAAAGAACTCGAAAACTTTACTTACATCGCTTCTCACGATCTCCAGGAACCTTTGAGCACTGTCACCAGCATGGTTGAGTTGATCAGAGAAGAATCACATGAACTGTTTAACGAAGACACTGAAGAATACTTTTCCTTCATTGAAGAAGCTGTTAGCAGGATGAGAAACCTTATCAAGGGTTTGCTTAAGTACTCCCGACTAGGACGAAATAGAGAGCTTGTTAATGTAAACCTTCAGGAACTGATAGAAGATGTACAGCAAGACCTGAGCAATCGAATCAAGGCAGAAGGAGCCACTATTGAAGTCATGAGCTCCTTGCCGGACATACATGCTTTCCCAGTTGAGCTAAGATTACTGTTTCAAAACATTATTGGTAATGCCTTAAAGTTTGTGTCTCCTGAAAGGAAACCACACATAAGGATTTTCGCCAATGAGTTTGGCAATTACTGGAAGTTTGCTGTTGAGGATAATGGCATAGGCATCAAGGAAAATTATCTATCCAAGATCTTCGTGATCTTCCAGCGTCTCAATGACAAAAGCTTGTATGAAGGTGATGGCATTGGGCTCGCACATTGTAAAAAAATTGTAGAAATCCATGAAGGTACCATTTGGGCCGAATCAACATTTGGCTCCGGAACCACTTTCTACTTCACTATCTCAAAAAATATTAAGTCCACAGTTGAAGTCGCAGATCCTTCATTGGCTTTTGTGAATTAATTATTCATTTATGAAAGTAAATTCAATATTACTGGTAGATGACAATGCAGCAACCAACCTGGTTCACCGCAAAATGATCACAAAAAACATGATTACCGAAAATGTATTTGTGTGCAAGACCGGGGAAGATGCCATTGATTTTTTACACAGATGCAACGAAGAATCCGATATATCCACAAAAGCCAGGAACATGCCAGATCTGGTATTGCTTGATATTAATATGCCGGGAATGTCTGGTTGGGACTTTATCCAGGAGTATAAAAAAATCAATTTTACAGGTTATGAACCGATGATTTTTATGCTCACCACTTCATTCAACCCGGACGATAGATTTAAAGCGGATGGCAGTGAATATGTGCAAGGCTTTATCAACAAACCTTTAACCGCTGAAACATTAAAACGGGTGGTAAATATCTACTTCTCTGAGAAACTGCTAAATAGCTAAAGAGACTTTAGTCACAAAGGTTTTCGTTCAAAGCAAGCTTCACCAGGCTAGCCACATTTTTCACCTTCAACTTCTTCATGATATTGGTTCGGTGAGTGTCTACGGTCCGGATGCTAATGAAAAGCTCGGCGGCAATTTGTTTGTTACTTAAACCTTTGACGAGGTTATTGATGATCTCTTTTTCTCGGGAAGTCAGGTTATACTTCACAGTAGATTTAGAGGCCAGCATGGATTGAGCAAGCACGTTTGAGACTTCCTGGGTAAGATACCTGTCGCCATTGTGTATGGTCTCGATTGCTTTGATCAATTCACCCTCATCTGCATTTTTGGGGAGATAACCCAGCGCACCGTACTCAAAGCTTTTTAAAATATATTCAGGATCCTTATGCATTGACAAGATCAGCACCTTGATGTTGTGGCCACTCTCATCCAACCTTTTCAACAGCTCAATACCACTAATATCTGGCATGCTGATATCACAAACCAGAATATCGGGTTTTAGACTTTCAATCATTGAAATGGCCTCTTTGCCATTGTTGGCCTCACCCACCACCTCTATTGCTGAAGAACCAGACAACAAATAAACAATACCTTCTCGGGCTACCAGATGATCATCCGCTATCAATAGTCTTATTGCATCCTTCTTTGAGCCTGATATTCCATTGGCTCCAATATGGTTAGGACTTACGTTCATAGCAGTTGCTGGTTTTATCCTGATTTAATATCCAATTTAAATAATTTTCTCAACAAATAACCGCAATGTCTTCAGGAATGACAATAATATGGTCCATTTTATCTGAAACAATCAACCTGAACTCCTTAAATTGGGGAGGATTTAGATTTACTCGATCGATAAGGTCAGTTTATCGAAAATAATGGTTTAGGTAGTACGCTAAACGGTCAAATTAACACGTATTATAGGCATTTTCAGAATTATCTACTTAAATTAGGATATCTTAAAGATGACATATAAACCAGCTAAATATTTGGTCATACTTATTTTATGAAGAATATCCTAGTAGTAGAAGACTCAGCTGTTGTGAACCAACACATATGCGTAATCTTGCGAAATGCGGGATATCAGACTGTTAGTGCTTTTAAGGGCAGCGAGGCATTGGAAATAATGAAGACCCAGAAATTTGACCTCGCTTTGCTGGATCTGATGATGGAAACTCCCGATGCCGGGTTAGTTGCAGGGAAAAAGTTGAGTGTGGAGTATCACGTTCCCATTGTGTTTCTAACGGCCCTCACTGATGACAAAACGATGTCACAGGCTCTAGACCTGTTTCCATACGGATACATCATCAAGCCATTTGATGAGATGAGTCTTTTAACCACAATACGCGTTGCTCTTCTCAAATCTCAAAGCGAGAAGGTATTGGTAGAAAACAATGAGGTATTCCATTCAATACTAGAATCTGTTGATCAATATATTGTACTTTCTATTAATGGCAAGATCAAGTATGTAAATAGGAAGTTTGAAGATTTAACCGAAATGAATTTCAAAGAGCTAGCGGAAAAAGATATCAACAAGCTTGTTTCGCTGGAGCTTTTGGATGACAACCAGCCTAGTGGTGACCTGAAGAGTGTGGTAGACAAGATTAAGAATCAGGATATTTTCCACATCCACATTAAAGGAACTAAAAGAGAAGGGTATTTTGGTGACCATTATCTGAATGAGTTTTCCGATGGTCGTAACCAAACCAAACTCGTGGTCTTCAAAAATGTAACTGATCGCGTACTACACTCGAATTTTCGGGAGCAGCTTCGGTTAGCAAATATTAAGTCATTTGTGGATGGTCAGGAAAAAGAACGTGTACGGATTGCTGTGGAAATCCATGACAGCCTGGGGCAGCTTCTTAATCTGATCAAGTTGAAAATGAAGGCTGCCAGTATCAACAATAAGGAAATCCTGCACATCCTTGATCAGGCAGTAGATGAAACAGTACGCATCTCGGAAAACATGCTACCCAGGAAAATTCTAAATTTCCCACTCCTGACCTGCATCACCCTACTATCAGAAACATATAATTCTGATAAGATCGGTGTCCACTTCAACCATTCTGAGGTTCCCCCGATTGAAGATCAGGTAGTGAAAACGAATATTTACAGAATTGTACAGGAAGCGCTCAACAATGCCATAAAATATAGCCAATGTGAAAATATTTTTATCCAAATGAATAAGCTGGGTGATCTGATTACACTGACCATCGAGGACGATGGCATTGGCTTTGAGAACGAGGATCAATCCGGAAATGGACTTACAAATATGAAAATGAGGGCTACAGCAATAGGTGGAGAATTAAAAATAGAGTCTCAAAAGAAGATTGGTACACTTATCATTTGTGAATTTCCCCTTGATAAAATCTTAGAGAAGAATGAAAAAGAAGAAGACTACCATAGGTAGTACTATAATCTCAGTTGCAGACAACTATCATTACCATTTTAACATAGATTTTCCTCCTAATCACCGCTCTCCATATGAACCTTAAGGTCACGTTTATTGAAAAGAAAAATTGTGACGTAGAAGGCATCAAACAGCTAATATCCCAGGACAGAAAAGCTGTTCTTATCTTATCAAATGGCACAAACACTCTTTTAAAGGAACTAAAGGTAGTTTTCAAAAAGCACAAAATAGCTTTAGTTAAAAAAGATACGCAGCTGGAGCCCGGAGCCATTTACCTGCTTCCTAGCAAGCTGAAATATAGTTTTAACGGTCAGTCAATACTTGTGGAATCATATGCTATAAGATGGGAAGACCTGACAAAAAGCACCGAGAATGAGTTGTACTTACTCAATCAGGATTTCAAAATTCTTGATGCCAACGAGACGGCCAAGAAGAACTTAAAATATCCGGTAAAGGAACTTCTAAAAGCTAAAATATTTGATACCCTCACCCGTCATTCAAAGAAATCTCTAAAAGAAATCGTTGCTCCCCTCCATTCAGGACAACAGGAAAAGGTTGTTTTCGAATGTATACATACTCGTTCAGATCAATCGCATTACCCTGTTGAGTGCATCATTACTATGTTGAATAATGCTGCAGATGCTGTTTATCTATACAAAGCCATTGACCTCACTGAACAACATGAGATATTACATAAATCAGCAACACATGCAGATCACCTTCAGACCCTGGCGAATAATTTTCCTTCTGGCTCCATCAGTCTGTTCGATTCAAAACTAAACTTCCTCTTCACGGGTGGTGAGGTGTACAAAAAACATGGGATTGACCCCTCGAAGCTCAGAGGAGTGAACGCCAAAGACTTCCTTTCGGCAGATACATACCAAAAACTTCTGGAAGCAAAAAAGAAGGTAATAACGGTCAATAGCTATACCTATGAAACCTATTTCAGGGAAGACATCTACAGAAATACTCTCAAACCAATTTATGGCAAAAAAGGCTATTTCAGATACTATGTCCACATTGCTACTGACAATACAGAGTTTAAAAAACAGCAGAATGAGCTATTAATAGAAAAAAACAACTTTGCTGCAATCAACAATGCCCTGGACAGGAGTGCCCTGGTATCGATTACGGACGAAAAAGGAATGATCATTCATGCCAACAAACCTTTTTGCGAAACATCAAAATTCAATCTCACCGAGCTGATTGGCAATAACCACAACATTGTGAATTCCGGCTACCATTCAAAAGGTTTTTGGAAAGAGATGTGGAACACGGTATCAAAAGGTAATACATGGAGGGCCGAGGTGAAAAATAAAGCCAAAGACGGGAGCTTCTATTGGGTAGATACTGTAATAAATCCCATTATTGACGTGGACGGCAAGATTGCCAATTACCTTTCTGTTCGGTATTTGATTACAGAGAGGAAGGAATTGGAATTTAACCTGCTTCAAATAACCAATAAATTTGTGCTTGCATCTCAAGCTGCAGGTATCGGTGTTTGGACCATGGATTTTGACACCCAGGAAGTTTCTTGGGACATTCAGATCCAGGGCATCTCTGAGCTTGGATTTTTCAAAGGCAGCTTTGAAAGCTGGCTACAGTTTCTGCATCCACTCGACCGCGAAGAAGTAGCACAAACGCTAAACCCTGAAAATCTACAGGCTCCTGAACTTGAAGTGGAGGCCAGGGTAATTTCGAATGAAGGTGTGTTATACCACATCAACCTTAAAGCCTCCATCGAAACCCGGGAAGGCAAGTCAAAACGGGCTATCGGACTCACATGGGATGTCTCAAGGGAAAAGAAAGTACAGCAGAACCTGGAGGAAGCACTGGAAGATCGGGAAGTTATGTACAAAGAGCTCCATCACAGGATCAAAAACAATCTCCAGATGGTCAACAGCCTGCTTTATATCAGGGGAACGCATACAAAAAATGATGAGCTGAGAGAGTTCATCAAAGACACCAGCACCAAGATCAATTCAATCTCTGCTATTCACGAAAAGCTCCTCCAGCTTTCGCCCATGAACCAATTGAAGATCAATGACTACCTGGTAACATTGTGTGACAATATCGTAAAAACCTACTCTGACAAAAAGCGGACCTTTACACTGGACATCAATGTAGTGGCTGAGCTCTTTGATGTAGATACCGCACTAAATATTGGGCTGATAGTGAATGAAATACTATCAAATACTATCAAATATGCTTATCCGGAGGAAGGTGGGTTGATTGTGGTTTCCTTGCACAGGCAAGAAGACATATATGTACTCCGGGCCATGGACAAAGGGATCGGGATCTCGGATGAAAAAAGAGCCAACCTCAAGTCATCTTACGGAATGCAACTGATCGAGTTGTTCGTTCGACAAATCGATGGAAAAATGAAAATCCAACATCAAAACGGTACCTCCTACACTATCAGGTTTAAAAAGCCAGTTGTCTGAAAAAAAGGCAAAAACAGGCCCTTTTCGACTAAATAAGTGTGCTTTTAACATTTTTACCTATAGATCATAGGTACTTTACTCTATTATAAAATCAAGGTATTTGCCGATTACATATAATAGGTGGCTTATCTACTTTTGAATTCGGAAGTTTATAAAAACTCTGTTGTTTAATCATAAACCCCAAGAAATAATGAGACACTATATAATCGGTTTAAAAGTTCTGGTAGCCTTCACAGTTTGTGGGGTCATGCAGTCTTGCTATGTGCAGAAGGGATCAGAAGTTCATGCCACGGTCATTTACGATCAATATCAGGAAGACAATGCATTTGAAGGAAGTCAATATGCAGATATGGTTACAGTAGAAGAAAATCTTTCTCCATCGAGCAGTCTGGAAGCTTTAAGCACCAGCTTATTGCTTGTAGACCTGGAAAGTAAGAAGAAAGTGACACGTTGGGAAGACAACCTAAGCTACAACTATAAAGCCGAATCAGAGACCAGCAGATGGGGTGAAGAATCTGAGTCATTGACTCCGATCATCATCAACAACTAATCAACCAAAAAAATTGCAACCAGCTATGAGCAGTTTATTTCAGGACGAAAACGACATATTAGAAGATTTTCAAAAGAAAATTGATAATAAGTCTTACACACACGAAGACATCATCGCCTTCAAAGAACAATTTGAAGGACAGACCGCAGAAAGTCAGGTAATGCTGAAAATAAGTGACCGTCTTCAAAAACGATTAGACACAGCCAACACCAAGATCAAAGAGAAAAATGATGAAATTGTGAGCAAAAACGAAAAGCTGAATGAGGCATTAGACAATCTCATGAAGGCTCGGGTAGGTAAGAAAGCATCTACCATCATGTTTACAGCCACAATACTACTTTTTGTATCTGAGGAGCTTTATGTAGGACCTCTTCTGGAGTACTTCGTGGGCTATGCATACCTCATCTTAATTTTAAAAGGCCTGGTGGCCATTGGGTTGAAATCCTTTGAATCTGTACTTGAAAATATTTTCGTGAACGGAGCTAAAAGGAAAATTGTGAAGGATGTGAGACGCGAACCCAGGCAAGCCAAAACTTACGAGATACTTGAAGAATCGATGAGCAAGCAAAGTTCTGCTGCTTAAGGTGTAGGAATTAGAATTTGATTACGATAACCGGAACCGAACAAAACATAGAAATCATGGAAAACTTTACCATAGAACCATCATCACTCACTCCATATATCTTTTTTGATACTCAAACAGGTATACTGGAGCTGAAAGGAAGGTCAAGCCCGGATAATGCCGTGATATTTTATGAGCAACTAATGAGCTTCTTTGACAAATACTATGCGATGGACGAATGCAGAGATGTCACCATAAATGTTGGCCTGGAGTATTTCAATACAAGCTCTCTAAAATGTATTTTCCAAATCCTCAGAAGAATCAAAGATGGTGCAGATAGGACATCATGTGCCTTGGAGATCAATTGGTTTTACGAAGAAGATGATGAAGACATGCTGGAAACCGGCGAGGATATATCGGCATTGTTGGATATAGAATTTAACTTCTACATTGACAGTGTCGGCATTTCATGATCAATCAAAACAATAAATCGCTAAACCTTAAATACAGCAAAACATTATGATTCAGTACCAAAACATTCACGACAACAACATCATCTTGATGTACAAAGGAATATTGACCTTTGACCTGTTGTCAGCTATCATCGGTTCTGTGGAAAAAAGGGTTAATGAGTTTGAAACGGAGCGGAGAGTGCAGAAAAAATTCTACTCAATTCTCACCGAATGTATCCAGAACGTTTATTACCACCTGGAAGACGGGCCTGAAAAAGAAAACCATTCTATTGAATCAGAATCGGTACTGGTATTGATTTCAGCCAAACCAAAATATTACAAGATCAAGACGTGTAATCAAATACCCAACACCAACGTAAAAGCACTCACTGAGAAAATCGAGCAAATCAATAACCTGGATAAGGAGGAATTGAAAGAACTCTATAGAGAAGCTTTGTCAAATGATACTTTCAGTGAGAAAAACACAGCAGGGATTGGATTGATGGAAATAGCCAGAAAGACTGATTACAAACTGGAATATGGCTTTGAGAAAATAGATGAAACGCACTCAACCTTCAGCTTTGAAATAAAATTGTCGCGAGGGTTTGCTCAGGATCTTAAAATAGATGGGCAAGAAAAAGTTCAAGAAAGCCTGGCCTAAAATCCGTTGTATTCGTTAATTACTATCAAAAAATAAATATACCTGGCAGCAAGTATTTTCTGACCTTCATCGGAGACCACCATTAAGATTTACTGTTAACAAATTTGCTGCTCACGAATCATTGGATTAATATCTTTAAAAAGTGATGAAAAAAGAGTCAACGTGGTAATTATAACCCAAATGACGTGGAGCAATCATTTTCAGAAATACTACATGAAAGTAATTTAAATGCACCTGGTATCATTGAGCAATTGGCCACGGATTTAAATTTTGGCTACCAGGTAACAGATAAACACGGCAATTTCTTACAATATAATCCATTATGTGCTAAATTACTTGGCTTTAAGGGTGGATCTGCTGGTTCAGTCAATTTCTTTGATCTGATCACAGAAAAAGACAGGATAAGAATTAGCAAGATCTTCGAAAAGCTGGATTCCACTAAAAGCACAAAAACACTGATATCTTTCACATCATCTGGCAAACAAAAAGAGGTCATTTATCAGCTATTCTTCTACAAGCTGTTTGATGATTTAAATAAAGATTGGTATGTTGCTGGAATGTTGAATCCTGAAATATCTAAAAAGAGCGTAAATGGCCAATGGGCTTATCAGGAAATCATTGCTAAATCTGATGAAGCAATCATTCAGTTCAATGCCAACTGGGAGTTAGTGGATATCAATAAAAAAGGATTGGATTTTACCGGCTATAGCAAAGATGAGCTCCTTGGTTCCAACCTGTTAAACCTTATTGATTCCAGATACAGACAAAAAGCTAGCGACTTTTACCAGATTCAGCGGGAACAGCAGATTTCCACTACCGTATTCGAATTTCCCATTCAATCCAAGAATGGCAGCTACAGGTGGATCAAACAAAAATTCCATATACTGTTTGATAAAAAAGGGGGTATTTCAGGTTATATTGGTCATTCCAAAGATGTAACAGAGATGATCCACCTCAAAAAACAGCTTTCGGTAATGGACCAGGTTCTTGAAAAACGGGTAAACTGGAGGACTAAAGAACTTGATAAGATCAATAATAAGTTACGCAGTGAGATAGATCTACGTGCGCAAACGGAACTGGCGCTGAGAGAGTCAGAAAAAGAATACCGGTCTCTTTTCCAAAATGCGAATGATGCCATCATTATCATTGATGCAGAAAACGAAAACATCCTGGAAGTAAATGATGTGGCTTGCGAGGTTTACGACATCACAAGGAATGATTTTCTAAATAAGCAGCTGAAAGATACCCTGGATACCAACGCCAAAAAGACGAGGGATGTGATCTTTAAAACCCTGGCTCAAAAGAAACATTACCTGAGTGAAATCACTGTTAAGGTTGGTAAAATCGAGAAAACACTTGACATCCATGCTACTGAGGTGGTTTATAAAGGCAGAAAAGCCATATTGAGTGTCAACAGGGATATCACTGGCAGAAAACAAATTCAAAAAGAATTGCTGGATGAGAAAACCCGAGGGATGACTGCCCTGATCGATGGTCAGGAAATGGAACGTAGAAGGCTATCTCGCGAGTTACATGACGGGTTGGGCCAATTACTCACAACCTCCCTTATCTACATTAAGCAACTTAAAAAAAATGTAGATGAAGAATCTGCGGGCATTGCCGAGCGGATCAAAGAAATATTGGAAAGTACTATGGAAGAGGTTCGATCCATATCGCATAACCTCATGCCGAGTGTATTGGATGACTTTGGGTTGCCCTTAGCACTGAAAAATATGGTGAACAACCTGAAAAAAAATAACGAAACCAATATTGTGCTCAGCATCGACGAGGATATTCCAAGGATGGACGCTGATGTAGAGATAGGTTTGTACAGGATAGCACAGGAAGCTTTGAACAATGCATTGAAGCATGCAGGGGGAGCTGAAATTAAAATTGAATTAAGTTTAAAAAATAAAAATATTGAGCTGACAATTAAAGATTCAGGCCCTGGATTTGACATGGGTTCCGATTTTTTAGAGAAAGGCGGTAACGGGCTTTCTAATATGGCTCAACGGGCAAACAGCATAAATTGCGGGTTTAGCATTCAATCAGACATGGGAGTTGGTACAGAAGTATGCGTAAAGTATAGGTTAAATGGATAAGATCAGGATCATCTTAGTAGAAGACCACCCTATGGTAAGGATAGGTCTAAAATCGCTACTCAGCGGAAGCGACCATATTGACATCATAGGCGAAGCCTCCAATGGAGTTGAAGCTGTTGCGTTGATCGAAAAAGACCCACCCGAGATTGTAGTCTCAGACATTTCTATGCCTCAGATGAATGGGCTTGCACTCGCTAAACACATTCAGGAAAATCATTCAGAGATCAAGGTACTTTTACTCACCATTCACATGGAGCCTGAGTACATTATCGAAGGATTTGATGCGGGTATCATGGGGTACCTCCCAAAGGATTCCAGTCAGGAGGAATTGATTGAAGCCATTGAAACAATCTACACAGGTGGCAAGTACATGTCCCAGAAAGTGAGCGAAATCATTGCTCAACGCTTGATCCGAAAAGATCCATTTCACAAGCCAAACACCAAGCTCACTCCAAGAGAAAAGAAGATCCTGGAAATGCTGGTGGAAGGTGATAGAAACAAAGAAATTGCTGAAAAGCTCTCCATAAGTGTGAGAACAGTAGATACCCATCGCACCAATATCATGAGAAAGCTTGATGTAAACAATACCGCTGAGCTTGTAAAAAAAGCGATCAGTGACAACCTCATTTAAATTAATCAGCTCCAGCATTCGTTGCAGAAATATACTTTTTAATTAGAAGGTTTAATTAAGTAATTTTAGCCTTGTGATGAAAGCGTGTGGAAAGCTCTTCCTGGCAGCAATGCTCTTGTTAGTTTGCCTCAAACCCCATGCACAAACTTGTTTGCAAAAGCTGGATAGTGCAGAGCGTTTTATCTATACCAATCCCGAAAAATCTAAGTTTTACGCTGTTTCGCTTCTTGCAGACCTTGATTCAAACATTTGCGTGGTAGAGATAGGTTATGCGGCCATGTACAACAACCTCGCTCTTATCCTATTGGAGCTCAACGAAAAGAAAAGGGGTCTGGAAGCCTTTCATCAGGGTCTCAGGCATGAATTGAAAGTAAAGGATTCGCTTGACAAGGATCTATTGGGACTCTACTACAACCTCAGCGCGGTATACCAGGAGATTGGTCAATTTCAGGAAGCCCGGGAGTACATAGAGCTTGCCGGGAAAATCACTGGAGGAACACTAAATAAAATTCCGGAAGCAGAGATTGCCTATTACTACAACAGGGGCATCTATGAACGCGAAGTCGGTAATTTTGAAGCTAGCCTGGAAGCACTCAACCAGGCCCTGGAGATCAATGCCAACAACAATGACTCGATCCGTATCCTACTTAAGATAGAGCTTGGGACCACCAGACGTCATTTCGGAGACATGGAAAGAAGTGAGGCAGACCTGTCGGAAGCCGTGAGACTGGCCAAGTCCTATGACGAATTGCTTTATCTACAGGCCATAGATCGTCTGTCATCATTGAAGATAGAACAGGGCGAATACTCAGATGCAGAAAACTACCTGCTATATAATCTGAAAGTAAAAAATCAGAAATATAATGATGATCCTATGTTGATGCTGGAAACGCTGAATGAGCTAGGGTTTCTGTATCACAGGCTTCACATCAATAGTGACGCAGGTAAGTACATATCGATGGCTCTGGAGACTGGTCAAAATATCCGTACAATACGGCCCTACATGGAAAATAACCTCGGAACCATATATATGGATGAGGGAAAAATAGATGAAGCGGAAGCATTTTTCCTTAAAAGTTCAGAAGGATTTAAGCAGCTCTTTGGTACGATGAATCCTGACTATGCCAGTACCCTGAATAACCTGGCCAGTGTGCACAAAGCCCGAAATGAGTTAGGCAAGGCTCTGGATCTTTATACCAAGGTACTGGACCTCGACAAAGTCATCTACGGCATTGACCATCCACGATATGCCACTTCACTCAACAATGTGGCATTGCTTTACCTACAGCTCGGGAATTTTTCTCTTGCAGGAAAACTGTTGGATGAATGCAGACAGATCCGGGAAATAGTACTTGGAAAATATAACCCCATGTACATCAAAACACTCAATGATCTGGGGGTATATCATTTACTCGTGAACGATACGCTGGCTGCACTAAATGCTTTCAATACCGCCCTGGGTGCTGAAATCAAACATATGCAGGATGTATTCCCGGTCCTGACAGACAATCAACGGAAGCTGTATTTTGATGAAACCAGGTACAATATCGAACGGTTTTGCTCCCTGGCTTTCTCAGAAAAATACCTCAATAGTAATTATTCCACTGATGCCCTCAACCACTTCATCAATACCAAAGGGATTCTTTTCTATGCCTCAGAAAAGATGCGAAACCTGATTCAGAGCAGCAACAATCAGCATGTGATCAACCTGTTTAACGAGTGGAGAAATAAGAAATACAGGCTGGCACAGGCCTACCTGCTTACGATAGAGGAACGTAACAAGCAGGGGATATCTATCGAAATGCTTGAAAATGAATGTACAGATCTGGAGAAAGAGCTATCTCAGTCGTTCAAGGTTTTTTCAGAGCAGGACAAATCCACTTATCATACGTGGGAAGAAATAAGTGATGTACTTGGCGAAGGTTCTGCCATCATTGATATCATTCAGTTCCGAAACTACCAGGTAAGTGTAGGCGATGAGCAATTACACCAGGGATTCGAGGACGAATCCAGGTACATGGCGTTTATCATCAAGCCCAACAGGGTGCTTGAGCCAGTAAAATGGTCTGACTATACAGATTTCAACAGAGGGTATAGCCTATACAAGAACTCTCTGAAATACGGCATCAGAGACACCTCAAGCTATGATATTTTCTGGGAGCCATTAAGCCCTCATTTGCAGGATATTTCTCATGTGTATTTCTCACCAGATGGCATTTTTCACAAGATCAACCCGGTAGTGTTTTATGATCACTTTCGAGATATGTACGTAATGGATGAATATGATATCATCAATATCACCAGCGGAAAAGATCTTTTATACCAGGCTGAATCCTCCTTTGTTCGTGATGTGAAGATCTTTGGAAACCCAAACTTCACGAAGCTAAATACAGGCTATAAGCTCAACCAGCTGCCAGGGGCAGAGCAGGAAGCTAGTGATATCTCAAAAATCCTGGACATCAGGAGGTGGAAATCAGAATCATTTTACTTTGACAATGCTACAGAGCAACGACTCAAGACACTTTCCAATCCAGGTGTAGTACATATAGCCACACATGGATATTTCAATGATGACCCTGACAATATCGATCCGCTTTATAGCTCAGGCCTTTTTCTAACCCGATCCGATGAAAGTGAAAATGATGGAATTCTTACAGCCTATGAAGCTATGAACCTGGTGCTCGATGAAACAAATCTTGTGGTATTAGCTGCTTGTGAGACCGGGCTGGGAACCATTCAAAATGGTGAGGGGGTCTTTGGGCTTCAGCGTGCATTTTTGGTAGCAGGTGCCAAAAATGTTTTGATAAGCCTGGTGAAGATCAATGACAACGCCGCTCGGACTTTCATGAAGCTGTACTATGAGCAGCTAAAAGAGGTTCAGGATTCTCAAAAAGCATTCTTTGCCGCTCGAACGGCCTTCAAAAAGGTAGAAAGCGATCCTTATAACTGGGGGGCATATATCCTGGTCTCCAAAAGTTTGTAGCCACGTGCCTCAACTAACTTCCAGGATTCTCACTGAACGCATTAGCTTCATCTTCAGAGACAAGGTATTGGATATTGACTCCACCCCTGTTTTCGTATACACGAATGGTATTTCCAGCTTTAATGGTATTTGATTTAAAGGCATTCCAGGATTTGAGATCAGCCGCAGAAACTCCTAAAAGACCTGCAATGTTTTCTACGCTATTATCCTTCCGAACGATATATGTATGAGCAATCTTAAACTCAATATTATTTTGAGACTTCACTGTTATTTCCACTTTTCTACTCAAAATTCTTTTGAACCAGTGATCTTCATTTCTTGTGACTTCCCCTCTCGGTAGAACTTTCAACTTCTCTCCGGGTACCCCACGCGATTCAAGAAATTGCTTCACTGCATCTCCCCGGAGACGGCTCAGGTCGTAGTTATAGGTCTCTTGACCAATATTATCTGAGTAAGCAAGTATGGAAATTTGAGTGTACTCTTGCCCGCGCAATTGATCCACGAGTGCTGCTAATGCGCGTTCAGCTTCAGGTCTTAAATTGTGAAGGTTATAGTCAAAATAGATTGTCTCATAAGATGCTTCAAAAATATTTGACTTTTTTCCCAATGCCTGATTCAACGATGTCTTGGTTTGGTCGGTACTTGCCTGATCATTCGTAGAGGGCTGAAGATTATCTACTTTCGGGATCACGAAACTGGCTCTTTGCTGCCTCTGCAAAGCAAGGCTTCCCTGGCCGCTACGCATGCCCGAACTCCTGGTGTTTTCTCTCTCTTTGGCGCCTCCCAAAGAATCTCCTGCGATCAGATCCGACTGTGGTCTTTCACGGTTAACCGGTTCGAAAAACTCGAAACCCTGATAATCCTCCACTCTGAAAGTAACCAGGTCCAGTGATCTCACATCTCTAAAACGAGACACAATCCTAGAATCAATAAGAGATTCACCTGATATCAGGAGTGAAAGAAATAGGGCTTCATCCCCTATTTCGAAATTGTAGATATTTAGAATTTTATGGCCCTGCCCACGATTTGAGGCGAGAAAACCAACACTATCGCAAATGATAAAGTAAGTATCATCGATGGTAGAATTGAACGGGTATCCTAAATTATAAATCTCCGGTTCGAAGAAAGACTCGCCTTTAGCCAGGTAAATATCATATCCACCGTACCCCACGTGTCCGTCACTGGAAAACAACAGGCAATTAAATGCACTTGAGAAATAAGGAGAAATTTCCTCCTCCGGAGAATTGATCACACCTCCCATGTTAATAGGTGGACTCCACGATTCAGCTTCAAGCCCTCTGAGACTCATCCAAATGTCGCTACCTCCAAGCCCTCCTGGCCGGTTGCTACTGAAAAATAAAGTATCACCTCCACCCGTGATGAATGGCTGCTTATTTTCTGAACCCTGCTCATTGATATAATCATTGAGCGGTTCCGCTGAAGTCCATGAACCATCAACAAGGTAACTTACCATAATCCGGCACCCGGAACCATCATCTGTCTCGCAGGAAGAATAATAAAACGTCTTACCATCTGCCGTAAAAGACCCGGATCCCTCTGCCCAATGCGTATTGAGGCCATCGAATTTCTGAGCATTGGTGTTAGATGAGAATCTCCCGTTTCTCCGCTTTTCATAGGCTACCAGATCTGGTAACAGTCCATCATACTGGTTGCCTTCATATTGTGAAATACTCCTGTTTCGGGTAGAAGCAAAAACCACATTTTGGTTAGATGGGTTGATTACAGCTCCAAAATCGTGAAACTTGCTGTTTACATCATCAAATAATCTGATAGAAAAGCCCCGGTTTACCTTCCTCTGTCTCAAAGCCAGGGCACAACCTTCCCTTTGCTTACGGGAAAGAGCGATCAGGTCGGGGTTTACCTCCGGTAATGCTATTAGGTAGCTATACACCGAATCTGCATTTTTAAACTGTTCATCGAGTCTCAGAAGATTGGCGTAGTAATACAAAGATCTAGCCTGGTATTCATGATTGGGTCTTTCACCCAACTCCAAAAGCACTTTTCTGGCTTTTTCATATTGAAGTGTCTCCTTGTAGCAGATGCCAAGTCGATATTTTGCCATCAGGTTATCCTTGTCCAACTTGCTGATCTTTTCGTAGAATTCTACAGCATCCAGGAAACGATGTGACTTATAAAGGGTATCCGCCATCTGGACCATCTCAGGAACTGACTGTTGCCCCTGTGCATTCAGCAGTAAAAAAATCAAACAAATACCTGCGAGAATCCTCATCACTAAAAAATTGGACTTGATACGTTACCTAATGGACTCTTGGTATTGAGATTCAATGCCATGGAGATTTCATAGGTTGGGAATGCAACAAAATCAGCTCTTTGAAGTTCAAATGTGGCATGGTTTAGGTCAACACTGAATCCTACTTTCACATTCTCCACCTGGAACCCCAGCATTCCGATAATTGAATCCCCAACCCGATACCAGGACCCCATCTGCAGCATAACAGCCGTTTTTGACCTCACTGAGCTAACAAAAGTGGAAAAATAAGTCCCCAAATTCGCCTGTACACTTCCCTGGGAATAGGCAATAAAAGCGGATGGATAGATATACCACCTGGGTCCCAGCTCCATTTTAGCAGAACCAAAGGCTTTGATCAGCCAGAATTTTTGAGATTGTATGCTGCCGGCATCATCATAGGCAAAGCTGGGTCTGTTGAGGTTGTCTATACTCAAACCTAAAGTCAGTGTTTTATCGCGGATATAAAAGTTGGCATTGTCGAAAGCGGTATAGATGACTCCAAAATTAAAAATGGGATAGAAAACAGATTCAGAACCAACAAACTCACCAGGTAATGAATTATCATAGCCAGAATCCTCACCATTTAATCTAAAACCCAGATACCTGGTAAACTGAGATCCCCAACGTAAATCACTTCCAATTTTTTGCTGAACAATCCCCCCCTGAAGTCCAAAAATCAGGTATTGGTTAGACAACCTGCTGAGTCGCATTGTATAGGCTCCATTCAGCAGAACTTTTGAACTCTCAAATAAGCGAAAAGCCCCTTTTGTCTCCTTAAAAAAAGTAATTCCAGCTCCCCCGACCTGGTTAAACTTACTGGTGAATTTTTTAAACGGATAGGTAAATGTAGCCTGGATCAACTCCTGGTACTCTTTATTTTCTTCATTACCCGCGCGCTTATAATTGGTGTTGAGCGTCATGTTGGGGATAGCTCCGGTAAATGCCGGATTCAACAATGAAGTAGTAGAGAAGTATTGCGAAAATTGTCCTTCCTGGGCTTTAACCACAAGCACTGCTGGGATTAGACATATGACCAAAATGTATCTCATCTCATCAACAATACAGGACCTTCTTTAGTATATGTGTTGCTATTGGTTTTCAATATAATCTTATAATAATACACCCCGCCTGGTGCTTCCTGATTACTCAGTAAAAAACCATCCCAACCATATTGCGTTATATCAAGACCCGACCCTGTTTCATTCACGGAATACACGATTTGATTAAATGAATCAAAGACTTCTATTGAAAGATTGTTGATTGAGCTCCCTACGAAAAATGGTCGGAAGATCTTGTTATCCTCCATCAGGGCATTTGGAGCAAAAACATTAGGTACATAAAAGACATCACCTTCAGCTTTTGGTACCAATGCGATAGAAAACCTTCTTCCTGCATTCGTGATCCATACTCTTTGGTCACTCTCAATATATCCATCTCTACCTACTGAGTTGTCAGTTGCTGTTGCAGTGCTCAAGGCATGATGCAAAGTATCCTCCCTGTAAAACATGGCTATAGCTGGTTCATGGATATCAGCCCTGATCAGGTTAGGAAACTGGCTCTCAGAAAGGTCCACTCCAGAGTAGTCGATGGCGATGGTTGCCTCTACAGAATCCTGACCCAGAACCTGAATTGCCCACTCCACCTCGTCTGCTAATCCATCCATCAGAGAATCAGGAAACAATAAGTTTGGATTGGGTCTTCTGCATTCTATCCGGACAAATGTTCCGGGTTTGCTGGCAGTTAGCGTCAGGTAATTTTTAAAACCATTGCCATTAGGACCTGTGAGTCCCATTGGGAATGTAAATGTGGCAGAGTTGTTTAAGCGACCTATCATTTTTCCTTCCACATAGCCGGTACCCGTGGCATCGACATTGCCTGCCTGAATGAAATCCAGTTCATCATCTGATTGGATCACTCCTCTTGTGACTGACAACCCTCCCGTTGCGCGGACCTGACCTGTCAATAAAATAAGATTTCCATCTTTATCCAGCTCAAAGCTTCCTACATCAATGGTATCACCACTCAGACTCTGATCAATGTCGCCGGTAAACTTTAGGTTTCCTACATCTGTATTCCCTACAAAATCCATGTCCCTGAAGCTCACGATGGTACCAAAATTGATCAATGGTCCGTTGAGTGTAGTATTCCCTCCCATAAAGAAAACCGTCCCGGAACTAATTGCCAGTTTTGCTGAGTCTCCCGTGTGAAATTGCGTGAAACCAACAAATGGTAGCAATAGGATGATATGGAATAGCAATTTTCTCATTCGGATCGACTGATTTCAACCCATAGGTTGAGGGTTTCTATGTATACGAAATGTATCGAAGCTCCAGGGCTCATAGGATGGGGCCCTGCTATATCAAGCCTAAGATTTCCTCCGGTGATAATATTAAACCCCGGGACTCCCACATCACCAATTAAAATAATCTCCTGACCCTCAACACCAGGAGCAATTTGATCAATATCCGGTCCGGCGTTACTGATCTTTACTATGCGCGTATCACTTGGAATTGTAGTCACAGCCGCCGCATCATGGTTTAGTGGCGGAGTAATTAGATTCGCCCTGAAAAGCACATCGCCATCGGTCTCAATAGAGCTACTCGCCGGGTTTGTCCCGCCAACGAATATTCCTTGAGCTCCGGCACCATTCATATCGATTAAAAGGCCATTTCCATTGGTCCCTGTTTTGGTCACGGAAATCCCTGTGCCATTATTTCCATTGGTATTCACAGACAAAGCTGCAACTGCATTGGTGGCATTGTTAACCTGGAAAACCCCAGCACCCCCTAGCCCTACGGTCTCCACAAACATGGCATCTGCTCCACTGGTATTGAGTGCCTGGTTAAAAAAGCCGACGTTGCCATCCCCTTGTGTGGTTACAGACAATGCAGGGGATACTGAAGCAGCGTTAGTTATCCTTATATCAGCTCCCACTCCTATTGCATTCTGCGCAATCACAAAAGCAGGGTCTGTATTGCCGGTGTTGGGCATATCGATTACAATTCCTCTTCCAGCTGTGCCACCATTTACCACACTTAGTCCATCACCGGTACCGCCAGGCCTTTCAATTGCCAATTTGGCGGCCGGAGTTTCGGTTCCTATTCCAACATGAAAATCCGGAATGGTGACATTACCAATGATGGCGGAATTATCCTGAGGAGCGTTTGTATTAAATCCAATGGCAATTGAATTATCTCCACTGGCATTTGATACTGCACCCAATGCCATGGACCCCGTTACGACAGCACTGACAGATGCACCCGGACCCAGGGCCACAGCGTTACTTCCTGTTGCTGAAGCACCCTGACCTACTGCCACATTCGGGAAACCAGCATTTACATTAGCCCCCTCACCAATCACCACATTCCCATCTCCAGTGGTCAATCCGGCTCCACCCGCGTTTAAGCCAATGACTACATTGGTTGAACCCGAGGTAATTGATTGCCCGGCACCGTTCCCAATCAGTGTGTTGTGATCGGCACCTGCAATTAGGCTGTTCCCACTGTTTATTCCAACTAAAAAGTTTTCAAACCCTGGGGGTGTAGCACCTGAAATTGCAATTAAATTATTGTTTCCATCCAAAGTAAAAGCATTAGAACTCGCTGCCCAGGTAAGTACTCCCGCTCCATCGTTGGTCAAGGCACCTGCTCCCTGAGCTGGTGGTAGCGTAATGATATATGATGCTGTTGTGGGATCAGCTTCAATACCCACTGAATTGGTGCCAGCATCATCTTCCAGCTCTATCAAACCTCCAAATCCACCGGCCTGGTTGCCAAACCTGGTAATCCCGTTAATAAATACTCCTCCAGCGAACCCACCTCCTGATCCAGATCCCGGTAGTATTTCAATATTTCCTCCGTTACCACCCGTGCCAGTGCCGGCACCCGACCTTAACGACAAAATGCCCCCATTAGCGGGACCCGCTGCTACTCCATCGGCGGCTGCAATGGCCAGGTTGTCCCCATTGCCTACTGTGTTTTGTTGTACCCCGATAATTCGTCCTGAACCTTCGTTGAAAATAACATTTCCTCCAAGGCGTACAGCCGTAGCATTACTGGTATTTTCAAAAAAAGCTGCTGGACCAGTGCCTGCGTTGGACAGGCCGAATAAGGGGCCTCCATCATTACCGGAATCAGCATAAGGCAAAGTGAGTCCGTTTAATTGCCAGCTTGCATTCCCTACTGCATCGGATGTGAGTACATATCCGGCAGTTGCTCCGGTAGGCAACCTGATGTCGGGTCCGCTACCTGCATTGAGTACTTCAATGACTGGCGAAGTGTTCCCCACATTGCCAATTTCAAACAACCCAGCAATACCGGTACCGGTAGTTGATCCATAAACTGCCGTTCCAGCACCAGCACCTGATATTAAAAAATTACCTGCATCGCCACCACCAATCTGCGTAACTGTTAAACCTTGCGATCCGGATAAGCCATTTCCTTCAATATTTACCACGCTACCAGCAAAGGTGCCGGTTGAATTGCTGAACCTTGCAGCCGAAGCTGTTGTCCCCTGCTGATCCAGGTAAAAGAGGTCTGTAGGGTCTGTGTCCTCTGTATGAGCAAAAGGGAAAGTAATACCCCCAGGTTGCAAGGTAATATTCCCTAAGGCATCAGATGTAAGCACTTCACCGGCATTACCACCTGTGATAAACATGGGTGGTCCTGTTGCCGTAGTGATTTCAATACCAGGTCCGAGACCTGCATGATTGACCGATAATCCGGCATCAGGATTGGTTGCATTGGATAAGGACATATTAAGGCCTGCTCCTGCACCGCTATGGTTGACCAAAATACCAGGATTAGTATTTGTAGCACTGGTCACTGAGATGTCCATCCCAGGTCCAACTCCATTGGTTGTGCCAGATAGAGCACTTGAAGCATTTGTAATATTATTGATTTCAAAAGCACCTGCTCCACCTGCCCCGGTATTGGTCAGGTAAAATAGGTCAGCAGGATCGGCAACTGATTGGGTATATGGAAGTGTTAAACCCGTTGAAGCCTGAGCATCCCAAATGGCTCCATCAAATGTAAGGACATCCCCTGCCACAGGCGCTGTGGTAGTCGAATGATTACCCAAGTCAAAGGCGTCACCCGCCACAGTATTAGGATCATAAGTAGCGGCAGTCATATACCCGGCATCATTGTTCAACAGGCTGACATTTTCGGTTTCCACCATGACCGTGGTCTCCAACTTCGTCGCGGCAATGTTTGCAGTGGCATTGATGTCAATGTTAGCAATTTCATTGTCTACGATATCAGCACTGGTCACAGTAGTGAGCCCTACATCATCTCCATCAGCTAAACCGACAGGCACCAGGGTTAGATCGCCGAAGCTTCCAGTGGTAGCAACAGTAGCCAAACCAGTGACTTGTCCGGCAGGCACGGAACCGACAGCCAGCTGTGTAGCGCTCCCATCACCGGTAATTGTCGTTCCATCGGTCAAAACAGCAGATGTTACACCTGTGAGGTTGCTGCCATCTACAGCAGGTAGCTGACCCGATGCATTCAATTGTACGATTTGGTTGGCAGCCGTTCCGGTATTTACACTTAAGGGAGTCCCAATACCGTCTCCGTTGATAGATGCATCAGTTAAAACTGTTGAAATCCCATCATCTGTGTTGTCAGCAAAGTCAGCTGGTATCCCGGCGATTTCTGTCCAGTCTATACCATCTTTGACATTTGCAGGAACACTTGGATCAGCTTCGGCAACGCCAATATCTACAGTGTTGCCATTGGATATGGTTAAATTGGTTCCGGCAATGGTCAGGGTTTGGTTATCACTATCACTGGTGGTGAGGGCGATCCAGGAGGGGTTGAGCCAATAGTAAAACAATCCATCATCCACATCAAAAACCAGCATCCCATTGTCTGTAGCAGTGAGTCCCATGCCTGTTCGCTGAATAGTGGTGAGAGAGGGAATAAGTAGGCCCTGATCTCCATTTGGAGCTACGAGGTGAAGAACGGCATTGGCATTAGGATTTTCCGTATTAATCCCGGCCGAATACTGCTGAGCATGTACCGTTATTGAAAAGAGTAATAGACCGAATATCGCAAAGACCTTTGGGGTGAAATAAGCGGCTCCCATAATAAACACTAAATTAATTCCAACTAAACCGCGATAGTCATGCCAAACTTTTCGATTCCTTCAAACATGATAAAATTTTAAGAAGAAATAGGACTATCAGCTTAAACAAATATAGTTCTAAGTACCTTAACATCAATAAGATAAATATTGTAAATGGCCTACGCAAAACAGCGTAGATTGCCCGTAAATAACGGTTTAAATAGTATTACCTGAGAAGATCTGGAGATTTCAACGAACAGCTTTCCTTGGAATAGCTGCTGGTAGTCGACTAAGCATTTCATTGTTTAGCAGCCTTGTGACATCAGTAAATGAGCTTACGTTAATTGTATTATTCTTTTGTCTCCCTACCAGAACAGCTTCATCACCTACCTTTACATCTTTGATATGAGACACGTCAACCATGAAAAGATTCATATTGATCAATCCGGTGATCGGCGCTTTTTTACCGTGAATCAGAACATGTCCGCGATTGGATTGCGCCCTTGGATAGCCATTGGAATACCCCAAAGGCAATACCGCCACTTTCATATCTCTGATTGCCTGAAAGGCAGTGCCATAGCCAATGAACTCGCCCTCATCCACATACCTGATATCCATAATATCAGTCTTCCAGGTGAAGATTCGTTTGAGATTTGTGGAGTTTGGTGAGGTACCTGATTCCTGGAGATGCATATAAAAAATATCAGGACTTGGCCAGAAGCCATATTGCGCCACACCGATCCTCACCATGTCATAGGTCGTCTCCGGAAAAGCCAGGGCAGCCGCAGAACATGCAATATGATAGTGATTAGGTCTTAAACTTCGGCTTTTACAGAGCTTCATAAATTCTTTGAACCTACGATGCTGCGCGTCGATCTTAAATTTATTGGAGAGACTTTCCGCACCGCCAAAGTGTGTGCATAATCCTTCAAATTCGATGTGAGCAGAATACTTTTTTAAGAATGACAGTGCTTTCGGTACTTCTTTGGCATTCATGCCGGTTCTGTTTGCTCCTGTCTCCACCTCAATATGGACTTTTGCCTTTTTGCCTGTCTGCTTTGCTTTTTCCAGTACCAGGGGCAGGCGGTCGTAATTAAATATAAAGAATTCAATGCCGTTTTCTATGGCCCAGGAGATGTCCTGATCATAAAGAATACCCATGATCATGATGCTGGATTCGTCACTACATACTTTCAATACCTCTTCTGCCTCAAAGGCTGAAGCCACGCTAAAATGCTCAACACCACACCTCTCTACCATTGGCACAAATTCGTGTATGCCATGACCATAGGCATTGGCTTTTACAACCGAGGAGAGTCTTACACCCGTACCTACCTTTTTTCGAATAAAGTTGAAGTTGCTTTTAAGACTGGATTGACTCAGCTCAATCCTGCTGGAGTGCCTTACCATAGTTTTGTTTGTTGATTCCATGTATAAGATTTCCCCCAGCTTTCTCGGGCGAGGGTTTCAACTAATTCTATTTCTCTGTCGTTGACAACCAATCCTGGGTCTAAATCCAGTGTATTGTAATGGAAAGCATAAACTCTAGACGCAAAGTGCTCCAGTCGAAGTGATGATTCACCGTGTTTTTCTCCATTTCCATAAACTGTAGGTTTGATTTCCTGTCCCCAGTCTTGTCTTCCCTCATTGTTTGGATTGAGAAAATAAGCACGTAGCTCACCAGAAGGTGATCTATCGACTCTTAACAATGAAATGGCGTGAAAACCTACCATTTCTCCGGACGAAGAAGTAATAATGATCCCAACTGGATTTGGATAGGAAAGCTGTCGCCCGTCGTTATACTCCGGATGAAACGATTTGAAGAATATTCGGAGAAATCCCTTAAAGTCCATAATTGAGTTGGTCAGGTAATCATAAGCTGAAGCAAATCCTAGCTGTATCCAATGGCCATACATGGCCGGATTAACCCACTTATGTGGATCTTCTCCTCTTCCTGAAGCCCTTCGCATCATTTCATTGTAGATCTTGTCAAGATGCGGCACCAAAACAATAGAAACCCCATCCAGATCATAGTCGAGTTTTTCTACCAGGCCTTTCCCAAGTTGATTTGATACAAGGTCGTGATTCTCAAAACGCATCACGAGATTATTCTGGGTGGCTACGGTTATCACCATGTCAACTAGTTTCGCAGGAGCATGCTGACTCCACATACTGATCCCACGCGCCGACTGACAGGTGGGATTATTTCCCTGACCCACTCCCAGGGGCTGACCTAAAACCCTGATCAGTGCACCCATGAGATATTGTATCGCCGTCACGTTTCCCCGGCTGTCATGATTGGATTTTAATATTCTGTTTTCTACCTGAGGATTGATCTTGATTCGTCTCAGGTTCTCGAGGCCAACCCTTACTGGTCTCCGGGAAAGCAAGTTTCTACCAAGCATTCTTGCCAACCCGTAGATACACTGGGCATTATAAATACCCACTGTTTCAAGCACCAGTGGCTTTAGAAAGTCTTTGTGCTTATTCCATTCTGCCAACCCCCGGTCATTAAGATTCAGACATTCCGGAACAAGGTTCTCATATTTTGATTCGGTCAACAAATGAACAAGCAAAAGTGCATGGTAAGAAGAAACCAGCCCTGTGGATCCCATGGATTTGCCCATTGCCAGGACTTCATTTTCCAACTCCTTTCGATTACACTTTTCTAAAAAACGAGTGTAATTCTCGGGAGAAGGTCGTTTCAATGTCTTAGGAGAAGGCCCGTATACTGCATTTACATATCGTAACAATCGCTTTCCGCTCCCTGAATCATCTTTTACCTCCAATTTATGTTCAACTATAGTCAGCAATGACCGGACTTTTTCCGTCACCACTGGTCGTTGCTCACAAATCATCTGGATTTCCTCCGAAAGTTTTTCGGTGATACCACTCAGGTCCATTTCAGAAACTAAGAAACCAAACAGGTTAAACGCCTTTTTAAGTTCTCGCTCTGAGAATGACTCACGTGTTTCTTCTGAGGTATCTTTCAGCGCCAGGTCAAGATTATGTACAATAACCTCCTCCAGATAATCATGAGCTTCCTGGGAGCTAACCTTTGGGGAGTCAGACCTTGAATAAGCTAGCATACGAAGCTCACTCAGTATTTCAAAGCTACTCGAAGGATGACCTGCCTTCATGGTCCCGCGTACCAGTCCCGGGACGAGTTTTCTGGGATCATGCCACGCAGAATTTTTGAAAAACCCTGACTGATCCAACTCCTCGCTTTTCTTGAATAAAAAAGATAACCCATCTCTTGTGAGACTTAACAGGTCGATCTGACTGGCTAGTTTGGAGGCCTTTTCAGGTCTCGTGAGGTCGGAAGCATCCAGAAATTCACTGTAGCTTCTTTCAAAATTATCAAAAGCCCTTTCCTTTAATGGGTTTAGTGCTGTTGTGTCCGGCATATTAAGTCATTAGACATAAAAGTCCACTGTTTCATAATGCAACAATAGTTCTCTCATTCTGTCAGGATCTTCTCCCCTGAAGTTAATGGTTCCGAAGTGATTACCAAAACCTTCCCTATCATCACTGATTTTTTGGGTGGATAGCGGCGGAACAAGGGTATGATCAACGAAATAAGGCTCTTCATTAAGCTCTTCAGGAATCTCCAACGTTGAAAATTGTCTCCTCTGAGGATAGATCATCACGTTGCCATTGTAGTTTTTAGGTTTAAAATCTTTTGGAGGGAAAATTGCATCAAGCTCCTCTTCCGTGATATTAGGGTCATGACACAGCACAAATGCCGCCAGAGCATCAAATTCGTATGACTTGGAACAAAGCTCAAGGATGTGACCTCCTGGAATTCTGCAAGCAGTCTCTCCGAAGTTTAACTCATCATTTTCGGTAAGAAACCATTCTGGATGAACCATCCCATACTCGATGCCAAAAATATCTACCATCTTCTGTACATGCTTGTGGATCAGGTCTCGCTTGGAGTTCAGATAGTGACCTTCCGGAATGAAATTGGAATAACCCAGGTGAACATACTCAGTAATATTCAAAAACCTGATCTTCCCTTTGTTGATGAAGGCCTCACAGGAAAATTCCCGTCCGGGCAGGTGACTTTCTACCATGCACGGAAAATCCGAATCCTCTACCTTGGCATCAATATCAGCCATGCTTCTCAGAAGTCGGTGGCCTACAGTACCTGCTGAAGCAAATGGCTTCATATGTACCCAGCTATCATCCTCACCTTCCAGCTGAAGGTTCGCCTCATTTAGCCGCTTCATGAAATTTCGAACCTGTTCCCGATTATGTACCTCTTCAAACAAGCCAACCCTTAGCCCTCCAATCAATGCTTTTCGTTTCATCATGGCTTTATTTCTGAATAAGAAAGCTCTGTTGAGAACCCTGGGATCATTTCTAAAAATAGAATTGAGGGCACCAGCCCACTCCACTGTTTCTTCAAAAAGAGGTACAGCGACATCCACATTATGTGGCTTGAGTTTCTCCAGAAGATCCAGTGAGTTTGAACTGTCACTCCACTCATCTAGCTGGTAAGAAACAAATGGAATGTTATTTTCCTTTGCATACGGTTCAAAATCGGGGAATGAGACCACTACGAAGGGTTTATCAATTTTTTGCATGCTTTCTATGACCGGAAGGCTCCAGCCAATCAGCGCGAAACAATTTGCCATGACTTTAAAGTTTACTTAGGTTAAACATATAAATAGGATTTTTTGAAGGTGCTTACTATCAACAACCCTATTTATATACTAAGCAACAAAATGAAGAATTGTTCCTGAAAATTAAAATTTCAAAGATTTTATCAAAAAATGGGAGCGGAACTGTTTAAAAGAGGGAATCCGTAGATTTATTTCTTTTTGTATATCCCTTGAAAGGCCTGACTGATCACTTTCCCATCCTTATTCAGGATTTCCCATAGCTGCGTGACCGTTCCGTCTACATTTGGTGTCCATTTGATACGGTTTCGGTACCAATCGATTTTTTGGCCGGACAATAACTCACTTTGTAGCACCATACTTTTACCAACCAACCTCCCCTTGAGTACGAGATTGGCTCCAGAGGCATCAATCCAAACCTGGTTCCAGGTGCTATCCGCAAGATTGTAATAATTGTAGCTCCGTCCGACACCTCCCGAGCCCCCACGCCAGTACTCACTCAGCACACATTCTGCAACTAATTTTTCAATGGTATTCTCTCCCACCAGGTTGCCCAGGGTATCATAGACAGTCCAATCTCCTACCCAAAAATCAAATTGTTGGTGTGATTCAGAACAGCAGGCGCAGTCCTGCGCCTGGAGATCATACAGCAGGATTGCGAGCGCCGCAATAACAAAGATCCTCTTCATAAACACTTGATGTTTAGAAGATAACACCTTTGAGAGACAATACGCTTATGGCTTAGTCTTTTTTCTGTCTTTTACGCTCGTGCTCCAGCAAGAAGATCTTTCTCAATCGGATAGTTTTAGGGGTCACCTCTACGTATTCATCTTTCCCCACATACTCCATGGCTTCCTCAAGGGAAAATTTCACCGCTGGTGCAATGGTCACTTTGTCATCTGATCCTGCAGCACGAATGTTAGTGAGTTTTTTTGTTTTGGTTACGTTTACAACCAGGTCATCGACCCGGGTGCTTTCACCGATTACCTGGCCTTCGTAGATTTCATCATTGGGATCGATGAAGAATTTACCCCGATCCTGCAATTTGTCTATGGAATAAGCGATGGCCGTACCTGTTTCACCGGAGATCAAAGCACCTTTACGCTTGCCCTGAATATCTCCCTTCCATGGCTCATAACCACTGAATCTGTGCGATACCACAGCCTCTCCTTCTGTTGCAGTAAGGATAGGATTGGTCAACCCAATCAAACCCCGGGCGCTGATTTTAAACTCAAGGTTTACCCGATCGTCTTTCTTCTCAATGTTGATGATGTCCCCTTTTCTTTGGGTCACGATTTCGATTACCTTACCAGAGAACTCATCAGCCACATTCACGAACAAAAGCTCTACAGGCTCATGTTTGAATCCGTCAATTTCTTTTATCACCACCTGAGGCTGACCAAGCTGAAGCTCATACCCCTCTCGACGCATGGTTTCTACCAGGATAGCCAAGTGGAGGATCCCTCGACCAAAAACCATCAGCCGGTCTGGGGAGTCTGTTTCCTGTACCCTAAGGGCTAGGTTACGCTCTATTTCCTTATCCAGCCTTTCCCTTAAGTGACGGCTGGTTACAAATTTTCCTTCCTTGCCAAAAAATGGCGAGTTGTTGATCGTAAACAACATGCTCATTGAAGGTTCATCCACTGAAATAGGAGGCATGGCTTCCGGATTCTCTGCATCAGCAATGGTATCCCCGATATCAAACTGCTCCAGTCCCATCACAGCCACGATCTCACCTGATTTGATAGGGTCTTTAGTCTTTACTTTTCCCAAACCTTCGAACAGGTACAGCTCTTTTACAGTTGATTTGTGGGTCTGACCATCTCGCTGCATGATCATGACCTGATCACCAGCTTTGATACTGCCTCGATGCACCCTACCAACGGCAATTCTACCGGTGTATGAAGAGTAATCCAGTGAGCTAATCTGCAGTTGAAGTGTACCAGGATTTTCTTTTGGTGGCTCAAAATATTCAATGATGGTATCCAGTAGGTATGAAATATCCGTTGTTGGAGTCTTCCAATCTGGTCCCATCCATCCATTTTTAGACGAACCATACACAACCGGATAATCCAGCTGCTCCTCAGTAGCATCCAAAGAAAACATCAATTCGAATACTTTCTCGTTGGCTTCTTCAGGATCACAGTTCGGTTTGTCTACTTTGTTGACAACCACGATCGGTTTCAGACCCATTTCAAGGGCCTTTTGTAACACGAATCGAGTCTGTGGCATCGGGCCCTCAAAGGCATCTACCAATAGGATCACACCATCAGCCATGTTCAATACCCGCTCTACTTCACCTCCGAAATCGGAGTGACCAGGAGTATCGATGATGTTGATCTTCGTGTCTTTGTATCGTACGGAAACGTTTTTGGAGAGGATGGTGATACCCCGTTCCCGCTCCAAATCATTGGAGTCAAGGATTAGCTCTCCAACTTCCTCATTTTCCCTGAAAAGTTTTACCTGGTGCAGAATCCTGTCGACAAGGGTAGTCTTGCCGTGGTCTACGTGTGCTATGATAGCAATGTTTCTAATGCTCATGTTTGTCCGAAAAAGGACGCAAAAGTAGTGTTTACTTTTGTCAATTGCACTGCAACTCCAATTATCATTTTATCAAAGGATTTCCAATCCTTGATTTATCACCTGGACATATCTACAGTAAATGGCCATCCTGTAAACTGAGCTGCATCACTTTTCGTCACATCCACTTCTCTTGGCCAGCATTCAAAAGTGACTTCTTTAGTGGACTTGTTGAACTTTGTCAGACCATATCCTCCTCCTTTGGACGGGCTTTCCGGATTGACATAAGCATGCATTGTGATCTTGTTGTTGAAGCCGTCCAGGTATTGACCCGTCCAGGGTAAGACGTCATTGGCATTTTTTCCGGGTTTCTCATCTTCCGGCCACCACCAACGGCTGTAGTAATTGTTTACGATGGCTGGCACCACAAAAGCCCAAGGCCCGTCATCATACTCGTCAATTCCGTGCTTGATCACGGTAGCCAGGTGCTGATCCCCTGCTATATGTACCGCATTGGCTTTCTGAATGGCCTTCAAAGCCTTGTTTCGGCCAGTCTGCGGCCATCCATTGGAGTCCATATCTGCATGTAGCCGATTCTCTTTGTTACCATGGATGTGTGCACCTCCACAAAAGCCGGTCTGAGAAAGTACTGCTTTCATCACCACACCATCATTCTGGCTGGCCCAATTGTCAAGGAATGTCAATTGTCGATCGCCTAACAACACCAGGCCAGGCACATCCACACTTTTAGGATCATAGTTCGGATCCCTGATATGATCGGGTCTTGGCCCAATCTGCGGAATCTTCCCTTTGGGTCCTGATTTAAATTTCCTGTCCTCGATGATGGCAAAATCAACACCACCAATGATCAGATTGGTATAATACACGCCGATGCCCTGCTCAATAGGTGTAGGATCATACGGGTCGGGTAAGTGAGATGTCTGACACCTTTCTACAAGTTTTACATATTCGTGATGATAGAAGTAGCCACCATCATTGCCGGCAGATGACTCAGCTATTTTCCCACTTTCACCCCACAGGTTGCCTTGTCCTATGTCATGATCATCCGGGATAGTAATGGCAGGCCTGTTACGAAACACCTCTCTAAATTGCAAGCCAAACTTAAGCCAGGCTGCGGTGTGCTCAGTGTGATCGTAAGACTGATCCCCTGCAAAGAATACTACATCAGGATCCTGGTGATTGATATTTCTGACATAGTGAGCACGGTCTCCCCGGTCCCTGTTACTATTGCACGACAATGCAGCAATTGAAATTACTTCTTTGTCTTTGGGATCTTTTCGAACCAGGCCTTCAAACATCGCTTTCTCTCCATGTCTGATCCTGTACGGGGTATCCTTAGTGTCATCCCAGTTTTCAACAACGAAAGTTGCAGACCAACCCAGGTCATTAATTTTTGCCTTGGCAACCTCTTTCCATCCATCCTGGTCCACTTCCAGACGAACTTCTCTTTCTTCATTGGGATAAAGTGGATACAACTGGGCAGTCATTTTCAGCTTTTTATTCGCCACTGTATAAATACCAAATGCCACCACATCTTCCCTTGGTACATCCATATCTATGATGGGGTTTTCCCCTCTGTTCCACCAATCATTGATTGCCAGGGTATCAAGTCCAGTAAACGGAGCAATCACCAATGGCTCCATGCTTTTGGGGTCCTCTGGTGAGGTAGTGCATGAAGCAATTAAGAACAGGATAATTAAGATTGGGAGGTATCGCATTTGAGATTAGGTTTAAATCTCAAATATGTGGAAAAAAAAATTCAATCTACAAACTGACTATAGTGATCATACCTATCAAATATTTGACGCACATATGTGTAGGGTTCTATTCCTCGTACATAGCCAAATTTTACTATCGGCTGATTGTATACTTCAGGATAACTTAGCTCCAGAATCATTTCTTCCACATTGTCATCCCATTTGTTGGGATTGAGGCCTTCCTCTTTTGCCAGCACCTGGGCATCTATCACATGGTAAGTACCGCAATTGTATGCCGCCATAGCAAATTTAATCCGCTGGACCGAATCCCTTACCATGGAAAACTTTTCCCACAATTGCTCCAGATATCTGGTTCCACCTTTGATATTCTGTTCCGGGTCGGAAATATCTTGGATCCCCAACTCTTCTGCAGTCGATGGCATTACCTGCATCAGGCCTGCCGCATCGGCCCATGAATTGGCCTCGGGCTTAAACCTTGATTCCTGATAGATCAATGCTGAGAGCAGCCGCCAATCCCAGTTGATCGCCCTGGCGTATTTTTTGATAATATCATCATACTGGCTAATTTTCTTGTTATTCAGACTAAACAAGTCACTTTTGACCCTTTGTCGGAAGCTCCTTTCATTCTCAAAATACTTGTTGTAAATGACATAATAGTCTACCGTATCTTTCATCTCTTTGAGCCACTGGTTCGCTGATGACAATAATTTAGGGCTTGATTGTCGTACCGCCCAGGCAATACGTTGCGAAAAGCTGATGGGCACTTCAATATCCAACACTGGATAAAAAGAGGCATTGATTTTAGCCAGGTTGTTGTCTGCCACGGTATACTTTATTTCACCATCCACTACCATTTTTATGATCTCATCCGTGGATAGATGTCCTGGCAAAGGATTGATAATTATCTCCCCACCGATCTCCCTGGAAAGATTAGCAAGACGCTCTTGATAAGCCGAATTCCTCCTTACAGATACAGTGTCACCAATGAGTTCTATGGCGTCATGAACGATGGACTTTTGCAAATCACTCCATTTCATTTCACGCCAATTGTCGGGCTTTTTCTGAATGAGTACCTGGTGAGTGAGATAAAGATAATCAGTAAAGCTTACCTTATTTTTTCGCTGCTCAGTGACGGTAAGACCATGCGCAACAAGATCTACCTGACCCTCATTTAGCTGGTGAAACAAACTATCGATATCTTGCGCAACAATAATTTCAAGTTCGAGATCAAGGTAATCGGCAAACCGTTTCAGTAGTTCATATTCGAATCCCATGGTTTGACCCCGATATAGAAAGTAACTTGTACTACTATAGATGGTTAAAACTTTGAGCTTCCCATCTTCTTCGATTTCGTCCAGGTCTCGCAGAACTATCTCTTCACTTCCTACATCATTAATCTCCTGCCTGGTTTCAGCGCAACCTGTAATCAGGATGGATAAAATCAGTATATATGGTGATCTTGGCAGCAACATAACGCTTGTAGAATCAACTCATCAGTATAAAAATTGTTCTTTTCCTACTTAGTCCGGACACTTTCAAATTGGGATTATCAGTCTCATATTGGGAAAAATCAGTCTCTTCTAAATTTTATAACACACTGATTATCAGATCAAAATACAAAATATTTTACTATGGCACAAGCTTTGATCCAATGGTCATATCTAAAATCAGCAACTAAATCATAATTCAATGAAACTGAGATTTATTGGACCCATTTTGTATCTCTTATTATTCCTGGCAGCATGTAATGAAGGTGATATAACTGGAAAAGAAACTGCTCATGTCAATTTCAAGCTCGTTGACCATCCTGTAAGTTATGATGCGGTTTTAATAGATGTAGTTGGTCTTGAGTATCGTCTGGAGGTGGATGACGACGATGAGGAAATCGAAGATGAGGAGGAGAATGAAAATGAGGGTGAAGAAGATGATCGTATGCTTGGAGATGATCACGACGACGAGGAAGACAATGAAGGAATGTGGATTGTTGTGGATATTGAACCTCAAGTGTATGACATATTGCAACTCCAAAATGGGGCTGAAGCTTTACTCGCCGAAACTGAAATTCAAGCTGGTGAATTGGAAGAGATCAGGGTGATCCTGGGAGATAACAACAAGATAGTAATTGATGGTGACACGCTTGATCTGAAAGTGCCCTCCGGTTCTTCATCAGGATTAAAAATAAAGGTCGATGCCGAAATAGAGGCCGGAGAGTTTTATGACGTGGTCATTGATTTTGTGGCATCAAAGTCAATTGTGAAAAAAGGAAATGGAAAATATATCCTTAAACCAGTGATTAAAGTAAAGCTGGTCCACGATGAAGACCCATATGGCAGCATCAGCGGGCTCATCTCTCCTTCGGATCTAAATGTAATGGTACATGCTATCAATGCTGATGAAGACACTGCCTCCACACAACCTGAAGAAGGTGCCTATTTAATCAATTTACTACTACCTGGAAGTTATACTGTGGTGGTAGAACCTGAAGACGAGAGTGGATTCAGTGACATTACAATCCCTGACGTAATTGTGAATGAAGAAGAAATTACTGAGCTGGAAACTGTCAGCTTTGAATAAATTTTAAGTCAAAAACTCATTATTTAAATGGACTTTGAAAACCCATTGCTCTTTGAGTGATGGGTTTTTTATTTGTCTTGATAGCAATCTAATCATTTTGCATTTTCTCAAACAATCTCGAAACTAGTGAGTACACTATAGTAGAGCAAAAAGAGAAAAAACATGTTAGCGACAACTCATTTAAATATATCACACGATGCGGAAAACCACCTATTCTTTGTAAAGGTGAAAGGCGGAAATGCAGAGCTAGCTTATGAAAAACACGCTGACGATTATCTGGATCTTACACACACGTATGTTCCAGATGCCAGCCGAGGCTATGGAATTGCTTCTACACTCGCAGAATTTGCCTTAAACTTTGCCACTCAGAACCAATATAAGGTAAAACCTACCTGTCCATTTATTCAGGACTTCATCCAGAAGAATCCAGATTATCAATCCCTGGTCATTTAATCAGCAGCTGATCGTTTAATGGATCTGGCTCAGGGAAATCCCTGATTCTTGAATACCTGATGTAACTATCAAAAACTTCAGGGTCAGCACCAGCAACTCTTGGGTCACCAGTTCTTTCCAACTCATTCATGAGGCTAGACCTTAATTGTTCTTCTATCTCCTTGAATGCTGCGTTTCCTGACAGATTATTCAGGCAATGCGGATCTTTTTCTACATCAAAAAACTCAAACTCCGGTCTTTTCCCCAAAGCGAGTTCAAAAAATGGCCTGATCTTTTCATCATTGTAGTTTTCAATGAGGAAGGTTTTTGTGGGGCAATCATCGATGTCTGTAAAAGCAGCATCATCGATATATTTCCCGTTTTCATCGAGTCCATACATGGGCAACAGTGCTGTCGTATCTTTGGGGTCAAACTTTTGGGGTGCCCCTGCCGGCCATCGATCCGGCTTCACATTCCAGGTAAATAAATACTTTCCGTCAGAAATGGTTCGTTGTGGAAACCCCCAGTTTTGATATCTGGAAGAAGAATGTCGTTCTCTGCCGGCATAAGCATATTGTTTACTTTCACTCACATCTCCGCTTTTGTCCGAAGTAAGAATTTCTACAATGCTCTTTCCTGAAATAGGCTGCATCCCTGCACTGCTGGTTTGGGTCAATTCCAGGATGGTAGGAGCAAGATCGGCAAACCCTATGGCATCATCCACCTGACGTTTCCCGGGAAATCCCGGGTACCTAATCGCCATGGGTACATGTACTCCATATTCATACCCATTGGCTTTGGCTCTCGGGAATGCCATGCCATTGTCAGCCGTCACAATTACTATAGTATTGTCTAGCTCCCCGATTGATTCGAGATATTCCAGCATACGCTGAAGGTGCAAATCAAACCATTCAATCTCGATGGCATAGTCCAGCAAATCCCCACGAACTAGCTCAGTATCAGGAAGAAATCCCGGAACCTGCACGTCTTCCAGTTTTTTGTCAAACCTTTTCCATGAGTCTTTTTCAAAAACGCGATGCGGCTCCTTGGCGCCATACCAGAAAAAAAATGGCTCATCTTTACGGACACTGTCCATGAAGTATTTAAAGTTCTCAAAATAGTTGGTTGAAGCAATGCCATCAGCCCAGGGACCCTCCTCGTCACCTTTCTTATAGTCAATCGTACTATGCTCTATTCCTCCAGCATTCGAATGTCTCCACAAAGGGTGGTCCGGACTATCAGCATATTCAAATGGCCCTACACCTTTGCCAGTCCTGCCTGTTACATACCCGTTTTCATCCAGCAGATCTATAAATGGAACATATTTCTTGAGCCATGAGGATGCATGCTGTCCCGCCTGCTCATTTTGCCAGTGATGCCTTCCGGTAACGATGGCACTCCTGGAGGGAGCACAGCCTGGTGAGCCTGAATAGCAATTTGTGAAATAAATACCCTCACTTGCCACCCGATCAAAAGCTGGGGTATTGATGAAAGTGTTGCCACTAAAACTCGTACTGCCAAATGACTGATCATCGCTGATCGCAAAAAGGATATTTGGACGCTTGACTTCTTCGGTTTGCTGGCAGGCACTGGAAATCAGTAGAATGAACAAACTAAGAACAGACAATTTTTTAAGAACAGATAGATTCTTCACAGTCAAAAAGGGTTTGATATTTTTAGGTTGGGACAATCCTTGAAAATTTTTTAGAGAATAAGCTGATTATCAATGAAGTTAAAAATTGACAGGCTTTTGCTGATCGCAACCTGAAGAATTTTCAACCATTTTTATTGAGTGTCCAATTTATGACAAAAAGAGGTGAAAAATGAAATTTGTTTCTGATCATTCTAGTTATACTTTTGTAACTCATTTTAAAACTCACCAAAATATTAGATCATGTCAAAAATCAAAATCGGAATCAATGGTTTTGGTAGAATCGGAAGACTTGTTTTCCGAGTAGCTGTAAACAAACCAAACATCGAAGTAGTAGGTATCAACGACCTCCTCGATGTAGAGTACATCGCATACATGTTAAAGTATGACTCAACTCATGGTAGGTTTGACGGCACTGTGGAGGTAAAGGATGGCAAGCTCGTTGTGAACGGGTCAGCTATCAGAGTAACCTCAGAGAGGAACCCTGCCGACCTGAAATGGGGCGACGTAGGGGCTGACTATGTAGTTGAATCTACTGGTTTATTTCTTACTAAAGAAAAAGCAGAAGGGCACATCCAGGCAGGTGCTAAAAAAGTCATTATGTCTGCACCATCCAAGGATGATACGCCAATGTTTGTAATGGGTGTAAACCACAAAACATATACATCTGACCTGCAGTTTGTTTCTAATGCTTCATGTACTACAAACTGTCTGGCTCCGATTGCAAAAGTTTTGAATGATAGTTTTGGCATTGAGTCAGGCTTGATGACCACCGTACACGCTGCAACAGCTACACAAAAGACTGTTGACGGTCCTTCCATGAAAGATTGGAGAGGTGGACGTGGAGCCTATCAAAATATTATTCCTTCATCAACAGGTGCTGCAAAAGCAGTTGGAAAAGTTATTCCTGAATTGAACGGCAAACTTACTGGTATGTCTTTCAGGGTACCAACTCCTGATGTATCAGTAGTTGACCTGACGGTAAACCTGAAAAAAGCTACCACTTATGATGAAGTGAAGAAAGTAATGAAAGCTGCTTCTGAAGGAGAATTAAAAGGAATTCTTGGATATACTGAAGAAGATGTAGTATCTAATGACTTCCTTGGAGATAGCAGAACATCTATCTTCGATGCTGGTGCAGGTATCCAGTTGAATGATACTTTCCTGAAAGTTGTATCATGGTATGACAATGAGTGGGGATACTCAACGAAAGTTGTAGAACTTGTTGAATATATGCACTCTGTAGGATAAGAATTAATCTATCCCAGAAGGGTAAAAGCCAATGAATTAATTTTCATTGGCTTTTTTTGTGCGTTTATATAAAGAAAACAACCTTTCATATATTTTTTCATTTGTTTTTAAACTTTCGTCCATTTTGTGACGTCTAAGAGTATAGAAACTCAAAATAAAAGGACAAAAACAAAATGAAAAACGTAACTAAAATCTCAATGACCCTTGCCCTCACAGTGATGTTATCAGTAGCATCATTCGGCAAAACATCCACATTGACTGACGAGCAGCAACTGTTGCTTTCGGCAACTATGGAGCAATCAGCAGAGAACTTTGAAGCATTTAACTCAACACTGGATGTGTTTCAGTTGGCTATCTTAGAAAATCGTGAACTTTCCTCCAGCCAGAAGGCTGAAGCATTAAGAGCCTCTCTTTCACTTGAGCAAAAAGCGCTTTGGGAAGCCAGTCATGTACTTGACAGAGCTATGAAAGAAGAGTTTAAAAATTCACTTTCTGATGAGCAAAAAGTGGACATCCATGGCACTATCAAAGGCTCGCTGAATCATGAGCAACTTGCTTTGATGGAAGCAGATAGAATCTTACACGATTTAATCAGAGAGGATCTTAAGTAAGAGCTCTCGAAAAAAAATGAGAAGTTCAAAAACTCACCAGGACAATACTCTGGTAGAATCAAATAATAAGACTATGTGTTGTGGAAATGGACGTTCACAATGCATAGTCGATTTGATTATCTGACATCTACTCCAGCCTTTCTCAACTCTTCCATAGACTTTTCAAAATCCCCGGGGTTAATATTTACTGCTTTTGTTCCACGCATCAGCACATGGGTCCGGAACCCAAACTTCTTTACAGCATCAAGAGCCGTAAATTTCAAGCAAAAATCTGCCGCCAACCCCACGCAGGTAACTCGCTCCACTCCTTCCTCTTTAAGATACTCGCCTAAACCAGTTGACTTCAAATGACCATTGTCATACATTCCGCTATAGCTGTCAATTGAAGGATCGGTTCCTTTGTGGAAGATCATCTGTACCCTATGCATATTGAGACCACGAGAAAATTCCGCTCCCTTTGAATGCTGGACACAATGATCCGGCCATAAGATCTGATCCAGACCATTCAGCTTTATTACTTCACCTATATTTTTACCCTGGTGATTGGAAGCAAAGCTTCCATGATCTATTGGGTGCCAGTCCTGGGTGGCAACAACGAGATCGTAGTCATCCATTATCTCATTTACAAAGGGAATAATTTCATCTCCTTCCTTAACCTCTAGAGAACCTCCTGGAAGAAAATCATTTTGGATATCAACCAATATTAATGCATGCATAGTTTGGGTGTTATCTGTTTCTAAGTTTTAAAATCAGTTCGGCCCGTCGCTCAAACAATTTCGGCTCAAGACCAACAGGATATACGTGTGGATTGACTAACCTTCTACTTGATCCATCGAGTAAATTTCTTTGCTGCAAGTGATGATTTCTGCTTTCTGAAAATGTAGGCACTTTATAGACCTGGGAACCATTTTCAAATATCGACTCAAGTAGATCTTCGAACGTGGTGTCCATGGCAAACTTTTTTCGCTTGGTAAAGTCGTCCGGGGCGATGATCCTGTAGTCATCCATTTTATCGCGTTCATCAAAAATCATATCACCAGCCATTTTATTGTTGATAAAAAATCTCCGAACATTTAAGATACCTGGCATATTGATTTTGATGTTTTGCTCAGAAAGTTTAATTCGGTTTTCCCATTCTCCGTTTTCATTCTTGATGGCAGTCATTTTATATACCTGCCCAAGAGCAGGTTGATCATAAGAAGTGATCAGTTTGGTGCCTATACCCCACATGGTGATTTTAGCTCCCTGATCCTTGAGTGTGGATATCAGGTACTCATCCAGATCATTGCTGCCTACAATTTGTGTACCGGTAAGACCAGCCTCATCCAATATCTTCCGGGCTTCAATGCTCAGATAAGCCAAGTCTCCGGAATCAACTCTGATGGCTTTCAGCTTTTTACCACGTGCCTTTAAATCCAAACCAACCGCTACAGCTTTTTTCACACCCTCCAGGGTATCGTAGGTGTCTACCAGGAGCACACAATTACCTGGCATCACATCAGCATATGCCTGGAATGCTTCTAACTCACTCTGAAATGCCATCACCCAACTGTGTGAATGTGTGCCCGATACAGGGATCCCAAAAAGTTTTCCTGCCAGCACATTGGAGGTGGAGTGACAACCCCCAATGTAGGAAGAAAGGCTGCCAGTTAGCGCCCCATCAATACCCTGAGCACGTCTCAACCCAAATTCCATTACAGGTTCATCGCCAGTGACAGAAGTAATCCTGGAAGCCTTTGTTGCTATCAGGGCGGCCTGACCAACAATTGTAAGCAAGGGAGTTTCAAGGATCTGGCATTGGATCAGTGGCCCCCTTACCCGAATCACAGGCTCATGAGGAAAAATAACAGATCCATCAGGCTGTGCATCTATGGTGCACTCAAACTTCATTCCCTTCAGATATTTCAGGAAGGATTCATCAAAATATCTGTTGCCATCAGCATCATTGAGAGTAGAAAGGTATTCAATATCACTGGCAGTGAATTTAAAATTATTCAGGTAATCAATTACCTGGGAAAGTCCTGCCATCACTGTATATCCACCGGAAAAGGGATTGCTCCTGAAGAAGAGATTAAAAACAGCCTCGCGTTCTGCCATCCCCTTCTTGAAATAGCCATATGACATGGTCAGCTGGTAAAAATCAGTAAGTAGTCCAAGGGACTCTTTATATATCCGGTTTAAGTTATTCATCCAATCAATTTTTTGAGATTCAGACAACGACTGAGGGCTATCTCTTGAAGACCACATTGGCCACTACCCCAAGCAATACCAATCCCATACCAATATAGGTCATGAAATTGAATTGTTCCCCAAAAAATATCCATCCAAAGCCCAACACATAGATTATGCTGGTGTAATTGATGATAGCCACTTTAGACAATTCTTCCGTCTGGTAGGATTTGGTCATAAAAAACTGCGCAATCTGGGTGAATACCCCAACCAGAATCAAAAAGAGCCAGTCCCAACCTACTGGCTGCACCCACACCTGGGTAGACCATGTCCCGGCAATAGGCAGAGTGACCAATGGAAAATAAAATATGATCACCAGGGGGTGTTCGGAAGTCTTGAGGATCCTAATGAAATTATAGGCCAATCCACTAAACACAGTGGATGAAATACCAATAATCAAATGGGTCAGGGATATTCTGGTATCAAATCCAGTAATCGTCAGTACCCCAGCAAAACTTACAAGAAAGAACAGCCACTGAACAGGCGCCACCCGCTCACTTACAAGAAAAATACCCAGTATTGCAGCAAAAATCGGAGACATGTACAACACTGTGGCAGCCGCCGCCAGGGGGATTTGCTGCAGCAACCCAAAATATAACACAAGTGCCGCTGCTCCGGAGACACCTCTCAATATCAGGATTTTTTTGTTCTTCCCCCATACACTTACCTTCTGTTTGTGTAGAAAGTATACACAAATGACCAGAGAAATGATCGAGCGGAATAAGATGATTTCAATGGGTGGAATGTGAGACAGGACCTTTACACAAACCTTCATCAAACTGAAGGTGAAGGTAGCAATCAGCATAAACCTGACCCCTTGTGATATGCTCATGAGGGTGTATATATAACCCCATCCTTGATTTCGATTGTTCGGTCCGCTGAGGCTGCCAGAGATTCATTATGTGTCACTATTACAAAAGTCTGTCCCAGAGAATCCCGCAGGTTAAAAAACAATTTGTGTAATTCATCTGCATTTTGTGAATCCAGGTTGCCACTTGGTTCATCTGCAAAGATGATTGAAGGATCATTGATCAATGCACGTGCAACGGAAACGCGCTGCTGCTCACCTCCGGAAAGTTCAGAGGGTTTGTGATCTTGTCTACCATTGATCCCCAGCATCTTCAGCAATTCTATCGACCGTTTTTTAATGCTGGTGGGAGATTTCTTGCCGATCAATCCGGGAATCATGACATTTTCTAACGCACTGAACTCTGGCAATAGATTGTGAAACTGAAAAATAAAGCCAATTTCACTGTTACGAAAATCCGACAATTTCTGCTGATTTAGATCGGTGATCATGGTATTGGCGATCTTCAGGGATCCACTATCCGCCGTATCTAATGTACCAATGATGTGTAGTAAGGTGCTTTTTCCTGCTCCTGAAGCACCTACAATAGAAACCACCTCTCCTTTATTGATGTGGACATCGATCCCTTTCAATACCTGGAGACTACCGTAAGATTTGTAAATCCCTTCAGCAGTAAGCATGCGCAAATATATAGATAGGCAATAGATGGTCAACCAATTCTACAAAATCCTTGAATAAACAAGTGTGATGTTCTAGATTCGCCTTAAAATCCCCGATTATGAATATCCACGAATATCAGGCTAAGGAAATATTAAAAAGTTACGGTGTTAAGATCCAGGAAGGGATCGTAGCAGACACTCCAGAGAAAGCGCATGAAGCGGCTAAAGAACTTAACAGAGAAACCGGTACCTCATGGTATGTGATCAAAGCACAGATCCATGCTGGTGGTCGTGGAAAAGGAAAGATCAAAGAAACAGGATCTAATGGTGTGGTATTGGCCAAAAGTCTGGATGAGGTAAAGCCAAAATCAGAGGCCATCATCGGGGGCACTTTGGTGACTCACCAAACTGGTGAAGCAGGTAAAAAAGTAAATAAGGTATTGATCGCCCAGGATGTTTACTATCCAGGTGCTTCGGAACCCAAGGAATATTATCTCTCAATCCTACTGGACCGTGCTTCGGGGCAGAACGTGATCATGGCTTCTACCGAAGGTGGAATGGACATTGAAACGGTTGCAGAGAAAACTCCTGAAAAAATTGTAAAGGAATGGATCGATCCTAATGTAGGCCTCCAGGGATTTCAAGCTCGAAAAGTGGCTTTTGCGCTGGGGCTGGAAGGGAACGCCTTCAAAGAAATGGTGAAATTCATCTTCTCACTATACAAAGCATTTGAAAGCATCGACGCTTCTCTTTTTGAGATCAACCCGGTGTTGAAAACATCTGATGATAAGATCCTGGCTGTGGATTCCAAAGTTAACCTGGATGACAATGCCATGTATCGTCACAAAGACCTGGTAGAGCTTAGGGATATTAGTGAAGAAGATCCTGCAGAGGTAGAAGCCGGACAGTCCGGGCTGAGCTATGTAAAACTTGATGGAAATGTTGGTTGTATGGTAAATGGTGCCGGCCTTGCCATGGCTACCATGGACATGATCAAGCTTTCCGGAGGAGATCCAGCCAACTTCCTGGATGTAGGGGGTGGAGCCAATGCTCAGACTGTGGAGGCAGGTTTCAGAATTATCCTGAAAGACCCTAACGTAAAAGCTATACTGATAAACATATTCGGTGGTATCGTTCGATGCGACAGGGTAGCAAATGGTGTCGTGGAAGCCTACAAGAAAATCGGAAAGATTGATGTCCCTATCATTGTGAGGCTGCAGGGAACTAACGCCGAAGAAGGAGCTAAAATCATCGAAGAATCTGGCTTGAAAGTAACATCAGCCATTCTGCTTAAAGACGCGGCAGAAAAGGTGAAACAGGTACTGGCTTAATTTTCCCTTACATATCACCTCATTTACCCAATTATGGTGATTTCTATATAAGCATATAACCGCTCACGTGGTTATTGGTACGGGTATAGAAATATTGCATGATCTGGCATGCTCTTTATATATTTTAGTTTTCCAACTAACAGTAAATCTATGAAGCAGTACCTGGCAATTTTCACCATACTCGTGTTTCTACTAGGATGTGAACAAAACGAACAAGCAACCGATGTGGGCAACCCACTTCTGGTTGAGCTCAATGACCCCATTATTTTTGATAGTTTAACAGCTGAATATGTTCAGGAAGCCTATGATACATCCAGAGCTCAGCTAAGTGGCCTCATAGATGAGATTGTAAGTGTCCCTGATGCTGAAAAGTCATTTGATAATACCATGGTCAAGCTGGACGACCTCTACAATGACCTTTCCAATAGATATGCGTTGGTTTACCTCATGGGATCAACCCATCCGGACAGTGCGATACGGGAAACAGCTGTAAAAGTAAGGAATGATTTTGCGATTATGTTCAATGAGTTACAGCTCAACGAAGACCTATATGCTGCCATCAAGACTTACAGCCAATCAGCCGAGGCCAAATCTTTGAATGGATCCAAGGCCAAGTTTCTGGAAGAAACCATCATAGAGTTCGAAAGGAATGGATTTGCCCTGGGAGTAGAGGAGCGTGAGCAATTGAAGGAGATTCTCAATGCTCTCTCTACCATCAGTAATGAATTCTCAACAAACATTGCCAAGTATGTAGATCACCTGATCCTGGATGAATCAGAGATGACAGGACTGCCCGAAGACTATAAAAAGGCCCACCGTCAGGAAGATGGAACCTATAAAGTGGGTCTTTCTTACCCTGACTACAGGCCATTTATGCAGTATGCTAAATCTGATGAAGCCAGAAAACAGCTTTATATTAAATATAATAACCGTGCTGCAGACAGCAACCTGGAGGTGCTTGATAAGATGCTCATCAAAAGGAAAGAAATGGCTGATCTTCTGGGGTATGGCACATTTGGAGAATACCAGACTGAAACCAGGATGGCCAGCGACCCGGCAACTGTTTGGGATTTTGAAACTAAGCTAACCAATAGTGTAAAACCCAAAGGGCAGCAGGATTATGACCAGTTGCTGAATCATAAGAAATCCCTCGGGCTGCCAGGAGAAAAAGTCAACCACTGGGAATTTAGCTATATCGAAAACCTGCTGAAGACCACAGAATATGGTGTAGATGAAGAAGTAGTGAGACAGTATTTCCCAATCAAAAATGTGAAAGACGGGCTATTTCGAATCACTCAAAAGCTATTTGGAGTCACATATGAAAAGATAGAAGATGCTTCAGTATGGCATCCGGATGTGGAGCTTTACCATGTCAGCGACAAGGGCGAGGTGATTGGACGCTTTTACCTGGACCTACATCCCCGACCAAACAAGTACAATCATGCTGCTTGCTTCCCCATGCGACTATCCAAACAAATGGATAAGGGATTTCAGATTCCCACTGCATCCCTGGTTTGCAACTTTACTGAACCAACGGAAGATAAACCAGCCCTGATGACTCATAGTGAGGTCAACACTTTTTTCCACGAGTTTGGACATGTGTTGCACAACATGTTTAGTACTACTGAGCTGAGTGCTCAGGCTGGCACCAGTGTTTCCAGGGACTTTGTAGAGGCGCCTTCACAGATCTTTGAAAACTGGGCCTGGAATTATGAGGCATTGTCACTCTTTGCAAAGCACTATGAAACAAGCGAGGTTTTACCAAAAGATCTGTTTGATAAAATGCTCGCAGCAAAAAACCTCAATTCGGGTCTGAATACCCTCCAGCAGGTCTTTTATGGCTCATATGACATGACGCTTCACGACAAGTTTGATCCAAATGGTGAAAAGAGCACCACTGAAGTTTTGAAGGAGTTGATAGGAAGCATTCAATTATACGACTATGTGCCAGGCACGCACTTCCAGGCTGCTTTTGGGCACCTCAACGGGTATGCTGCAAGTTATTATGGCTATCTCTGGTCCGATGTGTATGCCCAGGACATGTTTTCTGTTTTTGAGGAAAAGGGCATTCTCAATCCGGAAGTAGGGATGGATTATCGCAACAAAATACTTTCTAGAGGGTCTGAAGAAGATGAAATGAAAATGCTCATTGATTTTTTGGGTAGGGAACCTAACGACAAAGCCTTTGTGAAATCGCTGGGCCTGGAATAGAAAAGATTATTAATGAAGAGGAACACTATGAATTTTACAACCAAATTTCTGGCTATCGCAACAATTGCCATTGCCCTGGACTCATGTAGCCCTTCTGATCAGACTTATTCATCTGAAGAAATAGCTGCGGAATCCAAAAAAGCCAACGATTTTTTTGATAAAGCCTTTGACGCAATGGTGGATCGGTCACCGATGTATCAAAGCTATTTGGGTATCAAGAAAGACTACGGGAAGTGGGACGAGATGTCAGAAGCAAACGCCCAAAAGGAACTGGAGATCAATAAAGAAGAACTTCAGTTTTTGCTTGATTCCATCAATCCCGACAAGCTTGACAAGCAGACAAAGATTAGCTATAAGCTTTTCAAGGCCAATGCCGAGGAAGCCATCGAGGACTTCAAATACAGGCATCATAACTACCCGGTCAACCAAATGCATGGAACACATGCTGAGATCCCGGCCTTCCTGATCAATATCCATCAGATCATAGATAAAAGTGATGCTGAAGCCTATATCTCCAGGCTAAACGGTGTGGATAAACTGATGGACGAGCTGATTGTGGAATTGAAACTGAGAGAAGAAAAGGGGATCATGCCACCAAAGTTTGTGTTCCCCATGGTCATTGGCGATAGTGAAAACATCCTGAAGGGAGCTCCATTTGATAGTGGGGAACCAAGTACGCTCCTGGCTGACTTTACCCGCAAGGTAAGCGCTATTGATTTGGACGCCAGCGAAAAAGAGGCCCTTATACAATCAGCCAAAGACGGTCTGCTCAACGGCGTGAAACCTGGTTATGAAAAGCTCATCGCCTTTTTGAAAGAGCAGGAAAAAAGAGCAACAACTGATGATGGAGCCTGGAAATTTCCTGATGGCCCTGCATTCTTCGACAATGCGCTAAAAAGAACCACTACTACCGAGCTAACCGGTGAGGAAATTCACCAGATTGGATTGGATGAGGTCGCCCGAATTCATGGAGAGATGAAAGAAATCATGAAAGAAGTAGAATTTGAAGGCTCACTACAGGATTTCTTTCAGTATTTGAAAGCAGATGATCAATTTTACTATCCCGACACTGACGCTGGGAAAGAATTGTACATTGATAGTGCGAAGGCTATCATAAACAACATGAAAGCAAGGCTTGACGAGCTTTTCCTGACCAAACCTAACGCAGACATTATGGTGAAAAGGGTTGAAAAATTCAGGGAGCAATCTGCCGGCAAAGCTTTCTATCAAAGTCCGGCACCTGATGGATCAAGACCTGGCACTTACTATGCAAACCTGGCCAGCACCCGAAATATGCCAAAATATGAAATGGAGGCACTGGCCTATCATGAGGGTATCCCTGGGCACCACATGGACCGGACCATCTCCCAGGAGCTTACCGGTATCCCAAAATTCAGAAGATTTGGTGGGTATACTGCCTACGTCGAAGGTTGGGGGCTTTATTGTGAGTTTATTCCTAAAGAGATGGGATTATATGCGAACCCATACTCCGATTATGGCAGACTGGCGATGGAGCTATGGAGGGCATGCCGACTCGTAGTCGACACTGGTATTCACCTGAAAAAATGGACCCGTGAAGAAGGAATCGAATACTACACCAATAACACATCAGGAACAGACCGGGAGATCCGAAGGATGGTAGAGCGCCATATTGTGATGCCATCACAAGCTACAGCCTATAAAATTGGTATGCTGAAAATCCTTGAGCTACGAAGCATGGCAATGGAAAAAATGGGAGATCAGTTTGACATCAGGGAATTCCATGATGTAGTGCTTACCAATGGAGCAGTCCCACTGCATGTCCTGGAAGACCTCGTAAACGAGTATGTTACCTCAAAGTCCTAATTTTATAAAACATTAAAATTTGAGAGTCAGGCAAGCATTTCGTCTGACTCTTTTTTATTTCGCTAAATCATGGAAACTGAAAACACCAATATCTCATGGACTCACTTCATGAAAGTAGAAATGCGGGTAGGAACCGTGATATCGGCAGAAGTATTTGAAGAAGCCAGGAATCCCGCTTACAAAATTCAGGTAGACTTTGGCGAGTATGGAGTGTGTAAAACGTCAGCACAGATCACCACACTTTATCAGCCAGAGGACATCATCGGAAAACAAGTAGTGGCTGTTGTGAACTTTCCACCCAAGCAGATAGCCAACATCATGAGTGAATGCCTGATCCTGGGTGCTGTGGACGGAAAAGAGGTGATATTGATCGAGCCAGGAATGAAGGTAAAGAATGGCTTGAGGATTGGGTAGGTTTATTTTATTAACTTGGAATAATGAAGCATCAGACCATCAAATACCAACTTTTCAAGCTCATTACAATGACCTAAATGACACGAATCTTTCCTCGGATCTACTACATTTAGCCTCAACCAACCTCATACCATTATGGACATGTTTTCTCTCATCTCTTCCATGTCTCCACTGTCATCAGAATCTCTTGATGAATTTAGAAAAATAACCACTCAAAAAGATTATCCCAAAGGCCATTCATTGCTCGATTTCAACCAGGTGGATCGACATTTTCATTTCATCGTCAAAGGGTCTGGCAGGGTGTACTATCTCCGTAATGGTATAGACATCACTGACTATATCGCCATGGATGGCCAATTCTTCGGCGGATTGGAAAGTCTGTTCACCAAAGAACCATCGCATAAAGCCATGGAGCTAACTGAAGACTCTACCATTCAGTCCTTCCCTTTCGATCAATTCGAGCGACTATGTCTTCGCTATCATGACATCGAAACTCTGTGCAGGAAAATGGCCACGTTCGCTTTTCTGGAGTGCCAAAAAAGGATTGAAGCCATTCGCTTCTTTTCCGCTGCTGAAAGATATGAGTTACTGGAAAAGAAGCACCCTGGAATCTCCAACAGGATCCCCCTCAAACACATTGCGAGCTACCTGGGTACTACTCAGGTAAGTTTGAGCAGAATTCGTGCTGGTGTTCAATGATTATTTAACATATGTAAAAGGCATATACTCAGGGCTTGTTGAAATTTGCTCTCACAATAAATCATTATGCAATCACAACATACACCCTTCCTGATCATCGGCGGAGGCATCGCAGGTCTTACCATGGCCGTCGGGCTTCAACAAAATGGAATTGATGCAGTAGTAGCTGAAGCTGCTCCGGAATTCAAACCTGTTGGGGCTGGTCTTGTATTGGCCGCAAATGCCATGAAAGCGTACCAGGTACTTGGACTTGAGAAGAAAATAGCTGGAGCAGGTAATGCTTTAAATGAAATTGACATCCTGGATCACAAAGGAAAATCCATTACTTCAACTGACCTGGGTTCAATTGGTGATGGAACTCCTAATGTGGCCATACACCGGGCAGCCTTGCATCAGGTTTTACTGAAAGAGCTAAAAGCTGAAAACATATTGAATGACTTTCGCAGCCAGGAGATCAGTCAGGTTGGAAATCAATACCGGGTGATCTTCGAGAATGGTCATTCTATCACCTGTGACCATCTCATCTCAGCTGAAGGCATTCACGCTGTTGTCCGGGACTGGGCATTCCCCGGATCGAAACTCAGGTACTCGGGTTATACCTGCTGGCGGGGCATCGCAGAAAAAGCTGATGGGGTTGCACTTGATAAGGCTACAGAAACCTGGGGATCCTCAGGCAGATTTGGAATTGTACCTGTAGGAGATGGAAAAGTTTATTGGTTTGCAGTCAAAAATGGGCCGGAAAACTCAGAAGAGCTTAGATCGTTCAGGAAAGAGGATCTGATTGATACATTTTCCAATTATCATCCTCCAATTCCAGCACTGATCCGGGACACTAATCCTGATACCATCATTTTCAATGATATCATTGACCTGAAGCCAATTCCAAAATTTGCAAAAGACAACCTGGTTCTTATTGGAGATGCTGCTCACGCTACCACGCCTAACATGGGACAAGGAGCCTGCCAGGCCATTGAAGACGCTGTGATACTTACCGAGTGTATCAAAAACGAACCGACTGTTGCAAAGGCCTTTACAAATTTTGAAAGAAAGCGACTCAGGCGAACACATCAAATCGTCAACCGCTCCTGGACACTGGGAAAGATCGGTCAGCTTGAAAACCCGGCTCTCATTAGCTTACGGAATCTGCTACTGCGATCTATGCCTCTTTCAATAAACAGGAAGAATATCGAAAAGATCTATGATTTTAAGTTGTGACTACTTCCTCAACATCGGAAACAACATTCTGATCTCCTCCTCGGATGGCTGCTTGCCATATTCACATATCTGAAACGCTTCAGCCTTAGTGAAGTTAGCTGCTTTCTTGGGTCCATACCACTTTTCCAAAGACTTTCGGGTTTCTGATGATATCGTAGTAGGCCTTAGGTTAGCAAGCCATTTTTTCCTTTCTTGGGGATCTTCGGGAACCTCATCCAAATAACCACCTATCCAGGGTAACCACTCATAAAATTGCGACACGTGTGCGTCCAGCCCGTCGATTTTCTTTTCGAAGGTTTCATCCACACCTATTGCGATGTCAGGTCTAAAGGGTTCAGGAGACTGAAATATATCATGGGTATATAGAAACACGGGATTCTTCTTGAGCGGTGGTGTATCTGGTGCCACATTGGGAACTGCCACCATATAGGCAGCGTCCTGAACCAATACCCCGGTATAGCGATGATCAGGGTGATAGTCGTTAGGTCTTGGGGCAATCACTACATCAGCATCCCACTCTCTGATCTTTCTGATGATCTGAAGTCGGACATTCAAATTGGGAGTCAATTCACCATCATGATTGTCCAGTACCTCATATTCTGCTATCCCTAACCTTCGTGCTGATTCCTTAGCCTCTTCCATCCTTCTCTTGGCAAGTATCCCACCTCCCATGCTCTGATGCCCTGCATCACCATTGGTAACTGATACAAACTTAACAGCATGCCCCATAGATGCCAGCATAGCGGCTGTTGCCCCGGCATCAATGTCACAATCATCGGGGTGTGCTCCTATCACAATAAATCGGGCCGGCTTATCCTGAGCCTGACTGATCATACTAGAAAGCAATACAATAATTGATAAGAGAAGTAATTTTTCCATGGTTAGATTGAATTAAGTAGTGAGGAACCAAGTTATAGCAAACCTGTTGAATACCAAACTTTCAAAAAAAATGATTGTGGTTTTGCTGTTTTAACAACGATTCTATTACTTTTGTCTCCACAAATGAACAGGAACATTTTAAATATTGTCATTACTCCTATTATTACGCTTGTGGTCGTCACACGAATACAAGGGGAATGGTGATATTGTAAATAATCCTTAAAAGACATTATTAAGCGCCATTCCTACAAGGATGGCGTTTTTTGTTATGTACTACGATAGTAAAACAGAAGTATTTTTAGACGGTAAATGGATCAAGGCCAAGGATGCAAAAGCGAGCCTCTTTGACCAGACGATGCATTATGGCACCGGCGTGTTTGAGGGGTTGCGTTCCTACAACAATGGGAACGGGTTCAACATTTTCAAACCAAAAGAGCATTTCGAAAGGCTGAAACAGTCTGCCGAAAAGATTCACCTGAAGATCCCCTATTCCATCGACGAGCTGATCCACATTGCTTATGAACTCATCACCAGGAATAACCTTACCAATGCGTATATTCGCCCGTTGGTTTTTGCCGGCCCCAATATGATGCTTTCCCCGTCTAATCATATCCATATTTTTATGACCGCCTGGAAATGGGCCAAATACCCGGGAATTGAGCCCCTCAATGTGATGGTTTCTTCATATACTAAGCCTTCACCAAAATCTATACCTATTGACGCCAAGATCATTGGCAATTATGCGGCATTCACCCTGGCCACGGCAGAAGCAAAACATCTTGGGTATGACGAGGCCATTTTGCTCGACCATAATGGATTTATCTCCGAAGGTCCGGGTAGCAACATTTTTTATGAAAAAGATGGAAAGCTATATACGCCCAAGCTCGGTAATATTTTCCCAGGCATCACACGTAAAACCATCATCGAACTGGCAGCAGACCTGCATGTCAAAGTAGTAGAAAAAGACATTAAACCAGAAGAAATATATAAGGCCGATCATGCCTTCTTCTGTGGTACAGCCTCTGAGGTGACTGCCATTGACTCCATCAATGGCGAGCCCTTCAAAAAGGATTGGGAAGAGTCAATAGGATTTGATCTACACCTGATGTACCAGCAAAAAGTAAAATTTGACGAATATCAAGGACTGACCATTGTTTAACCCATGAGTGAATTAAATAAGTATAGCAAAACCTTTACACAGGACCCATCCCAGCCCGGGGCTCAGGCACAGCTTTATGCCGCCGGCCTAACCGAAGAAGATTTCAATAAAGCCCAAATCGGTATAGCAAGTACTGGATTTGAAGGCAACCCCTGTAACATGCATCTCAACATCCTGGCACACCAGGTAAAAAAGAGTGTTCGTGAAGCAGACATGGTCGGACTCATCTTCAATACCATCGGGGTAAGTGATGGAATGTCTAATGGAACCACTGGAATGAAATATTCTTTGGTATCAAGAGAGGTGATTGCCGACTCTATAGAAACAGTGGTTCAGGCGCAATTCTATGATGGAGTGATTTCCATCGTAGGATGTGACAAAAATATGCCCGGCGCGATGATTGGCATGTCAAGGCTGGACAGGCCTTCTATCCTTGTTTACGGAGGAACGGTAAGACCCGGCAAACTAAATGGTGAGGATCTGAATATCATTTCAGCATTTGAAGCATATGGCGAAAAGCTACGTGGCAACATCTCTGATGAAGACTACAAAGCTGTGATCAAAAATAGTATTCCCGGGCCTGGGGCATGTGGGGGTATGTATACCGCCAATACCATGTCTACTGCCATAGAAGCCATGGGAATGAGCCTGCCTTTCAGTTCTTCCAACCCTGCTGAAAGCAAAAACAAGGAAGAAGAAATGCACCATGTAGGAAAAGCTATCAGACACCTTTTGAAAGAAGATATTCGACCAAGTGACATCATCACCAGAAAGTCATTTGAAAATGCTATTACCATGGTGATGGTATTGGGAGGATCTACCAACGCGGTGCTTCACCTTTTGGCCATGGCCAGGGCTGCCAATGTAAAACTGGATCTGGATGATTTCCAGAAGATCAGTGACAAGACTCCGTTTCTGGGAGACCTGAAACCCAGTGGGAAGTACCTGATGGAGGACCTTCACAACGTGGGTGGCATCCCAGGTGTGATGAAGATCATGCTGGATCATGGATACTTACATGGCGACTGTCTCACAGTGACAGGTAAATCATTGGCAGAAAACCTGGAAAGCATTCCAGCACTAAAGAAGGAACCCAAAATCATGTACTCTTTTGCTGAACCTATCAAGAAAAGTGGACACCTGCAGATATTATATGGCAACCTTTCTCCAGGAGGTGCTGTTGCTAAGATTACAGGCAAGGAAGGTGATGTTTTTGAAGGTCCTGCCAGGATCTACGAGGATGAATTTGCAGCCATCAAAGGGATTGGTGAGGAAGTGCAGAAAGGTGAGGTCATCGTGATCCGATATAGTGGACCAAAAGGTGCTCCTGGCATGCCGGAAATGCTAAAACCAACAAGTGCCGTAATGGGTGCGGGACTAGGTAAAGATGTCGCTTTGATCACAGATGGCAGGTTCTCCGGAGGGTCTCATGGTTTCGTGGTAGGACATATCACTCCTGAGGCACAGGAAGGTGGCCCAATCGGATTGATCAAGAATGGTGACATCATCCGAATTGACGCGACAACCAATACTTTGGAGGTGAAAATCACTGATGAAGAGATGGAAGCACGCAGGAAAGCCTGGAAAAAACCAGCATATAAAGCAGAAAGAGGAATACTTAAAAAATACATACTTTCAGTAAAGTCAGCCACCGAAGGCTGTGTTACTGATGAATTTTAAATATAAAGCTCATGGATACATCTTCATTAGCAATTGCAGAACAAAAGACTAAAAAGTCTATCAGGGTAACAGGATCAGAGGCTGTTTTACTTTCCTTACTTGAGGAGGGTGCCGATCTGATTTTCGGATACCCCGGAGGTGCCATCATGCCTATTTATGATGCATTGTATGGCTACCAGGACAAGTTGAATCACATTCTTACCCGACATGAGCAAGGAGCAGTCCATGCTGCTCAGGGGTATGCAAGAGTCACAGGGAAAACAGGCGTCTGCTTTGCTACTTCTGGTCCGGGAGCCACAAACCTGATCACTGGAATTGCCGATGCTCAAATCGACTCTACCCCAATCGTTTGCATCACAGGTCAGGTATTTTCTCACCTGTTGGGCACCGATGCTTTCCAGGAAACCGACGTGGTAGGAATCTCAATGCCGGTCACGAAATGGAACTTTCAGGTAACCAAACCAGAAGAAATCCCATATGCCATTGCAAAGGCTTTCTATATTGCCAATACAGGTAGACCAGGTCCGGTTTTGATCGACATTACCAAAGATGCACAGGTAAAGGAGTTTGATTATTCATACACCAAATGTGAAAAGATCAGAAGCTACCATCCTTACCCGGCACTGGAAGAAGGGCCGGTAAAAGAGGCAGCGGCATTGATCAACAAAGCCAAGAAACCAATGATGCTGGTTGGACAGGGTGTAATCTTGTCAAAAGCACAAAAAGAGCTGATCAACTTTGCAGAAAAAGCTGGTATTCCTATGGCTTCTACGCTGATGGGATTGTCCGCAGTACCAGTTAGTCACCCACTATATGTAGGGTACCTGGGGATGCATGGCAATTACGGACCCAATGTCAAAACCAATGAATGTGATGTATTGATCGCAGTGGGAATGCGTTTTGACGACAGGGTAACTGGTAACCTGACAAAGTATGCCAAACAGGCAAAAGTTATCCATATAGAGATTGACCAGGCAGAGATCAATAAGAATGTAAAAGCCGATGTTGCCATCAATGCGGATGCTAAAGAGGCTTTAATCTCTTTGATCAAGCAGGTAGATGCCAACAAGCATGAAGCGTGGATCCAGGAGTTCAGAGATTGTGATAAGATCGAATTTGATAAAGTGATCAATAAGGCTATCACCAGAAAGTCCGGGGGATTACAAATGGTGGAGGTGATCAACAAGATTTCTGAAAAGACCAAAGGAAAAGCCATCGTTGTTACCGATGTAGGGCAACACCAGATGGCGGCAAGTAGATATTATGCCTTTGATGATACAAGATCGAATGTAACATCAGGTGGCCTTGGCACCATGGGCTTTGCCTTACCAGCAGCCATGGGAGCCAAAATGGGGCAGCCTGACCGGGAAGTGATTGCGGTAATCGGAGATGGGGGTTTTCAGATGACCATCCAGGAACTTGGAACAATCTTCCAGAGCCAGATCGGTGTGAAAATTCTCATCCTCAACAATAACTTTTTGGGGATGGTACGTCAATGGCAAGAGCTTTTTCATGAGAAGAGATATTCATTTACTGAATTAACCAATCCTGATTTTCAATTGATTTGCCAGGGATACGGCATACCTTCGCAGAAAATTGAGAAAAGGGAAGATTTGGATGCTGCTTTGGACCAATGGCTATCCGCAGAAGGTCCTCAATTACTTGAAGTAGTAGTAGAGAAAGAAGAGAATGTATTCCCAATGGTTCCAGCAGGAGCCAGCGTTTCAGATATCCGTTTAGAGTAATACGATAAAGCAACCGATATGTCTAATAGTCTATATAACGATGATCATTCAGAAGATAAGACCATCAAAGATTTTACTTTATCTGTTTTGACAGAGGATAAAGCTGGTCTGCTGAATCACATCACCATCATATTCAACAGGAGAAAGATCAACCTGAACAGTCTAAACGTCTCTACAACCGAGGTAAAAGGTGTGAGCCGGTTTACTATAGTAGTGACAACTACACGTGAGACCATAGAAAAAGTCGTGAAGCAGATCAGGAAGCTGATTGATGTCCTGGGTGCTTTTGTCTATGAGGATGATCAGATCTACTACCAGGAGATTGCTTTGTACAAAGTACCTACGGATGTGTTCCTGAACGGTACCTCTATCGAAACACTGGTGAGAAACAGTGGAGCCAGGATTTTGGTGGTAGAAAAAGACCATATTGTAATTGAAAAGACTGGTCATAAGTCTGACACGCATGAGCTCTATAAAAAACTGGAGCCACATGGCTTACTGGAATTCGTGCGCTCTGGCAGAGTAGCCATTTCAAAATCAAAAAGGAAAACCGAAGCATTCATTAAGATGCTGGAAGATTCAACAGCAAACAAACTAACCATAAAAGATTTCTAATTTTCACAAACTAAAAAACAATGGCAAAAATCAATTTTGGAGGAGTCGAAGAAGAAGTAGTAACAAGACAAGAATTTCCTCTTGAAAAAGCGAGAGAAGTACTCAAGAACGAGACCATCGCTGTGCTTGGCTACGGGGTACAAGGTCCCGGACAAGCGCTTAACCTAAAAGACAATGGCTTTAATGTAATCGTTGGTCAGCGAAAGGATTCAAAAACCTGGGACAAAGCTGTAGCAGACGGTTGGGAACCAGGTAAAACACTTTTTGAATTGGAAGAGGCTTGCGAAAAAGGAACCATCATCCAGTTTCTTCTTTCTGATGCTGGACAAATTGCTTTTTGGCCAACATTGAAAAAACACCTTACTCCTGGTAAGACATTGTATTTCTCACACGGATTTGGTGTGACTTACAACGACCAAACAGGAATTATCCCTCCTAAAGATGTTGACGTAATTCTGATTGCCCCTAAGGGATCAGGTACCAGCTTGAGGAGACTGTTCCTTGAAGGAAGAGGCTTGAACTCAAGTTTTGCGATCCACCAGGATGCTACAGGTAAAGCAAAAGAAAAAGTAGTTGCTTTAGGTATTGGTGTAGGATCAGGATACCTGTTTCAAACCAACTTCAAAAAAGAAGTATACAGCGACCTTACTGGAGAGCGAGGAAGCTTAATGGGTGCTATCCAGGGATTGTTTGCTGCTCAGTATGAAACATTGAGAGCTAAAGGCCACTCTCCTTCTGAGGCATTCAACGAGACGGTAGAAGAAGCTACACAGTCGCTTTACCCGCTTATCGCTGAAAATGGTATGGACTGGATGTATGCCAACTGCTCAACTACAGCACAAAGAGGTGCTTTGGACTGGTGGAAGAAATTCCGTGATGCTGTAAAACCTGTTTTCGAAGATCTGTACAACAGCGTGGAAACTGGTAATGAAGCCAAGATCACCATCGAAGCTAACAAACAGTCTGATTATAGAGTAAAACTAGAGCAGGAGCTGAAGGAGCTGGAAGATTCTGAGCTTTGGAGAGCTGGTGCCGCAGTCCGCAAGCTACGACCAGAAAACTAAGAATGGCCGAAAAAACTACTTCACTGGAGGGGTATTCACCCGAATTTAAAGACATTGAGGTGGCTCACAGAGCCATGCGTGATGTCTCTTCGGTAACACCCCTTCAGTATAGTTTCAACCTGAGTGAGCGATACGATGCCAAGATCTATCTCAAAAGAGAGGACATGCAGATTGTCCGATCCTACAAGATTCGTGGTGCCATCAATAAGATCACTTCACTCTCTGAGGCGGAACTCAAGAAAGGAGTAGTTTGTGCCAGTGCAGGAAACCATGCACAGGGCGTGGCATTCTCCTGCCACAAACTCAAAGTAAAAGGGACCATCTTCATGCCTGTGCCTACACCTAAACAAAAGGTGCAACAGGTAAAAATGTTTGGCAAGGAGTATATTGATGTCGTTCTGGCGGGAGATACCTTCGACGATGCCAACAAAGAAGCAAAAGAATTCGAGGAAAAGACCGGGAGTACGTTTGTACATCCGTTTAATGATCCCAAGGTCATCGAAGGTCAGGCAACTATAGGTCTGGAATTGATCCAGGATGCCGACTTCAATATGGATTACCTCTTCATGCCTATTGGTGGAGGAGGTCTGGCTGCGGGAGTATCGGCGGTGGTAAGAGCCTTAAGCCCGCAAACAGTCATCATCGGAGCAGAGCCTGAAGGGGCACCTGCGATGTATGAAGCCATCAAACAAAATGGGGTGGTAACACTCGAGCACATCGACAAGTTTGTGGATGGTGCGGCGGTGAAAAGAGTAGGTGATTTTGCTTATCCGATCTGTAGGGACAACCTGAGGGAAGTAGCCCTGGTCAATGAAGGAAAAATCTGCTCCTCATTAATCAGCATGTATAATGAGAGCGGGATTGTATTGGAACCGGCAGGTGCGTTATCAGTGGCCGTACTGGATCAATACAAAGATGAAATAAAAGGCAAGCATGTTGTCTGCATCCTTTCAGGGGGCAACAATGATATCACCAGGACTGAAGAGATTAGAGAAAGATCTTTATTGTATGAGGGTCTTGTGCACTATTTTATTGTGAGGTTTCCGCAGCGCGCGGGAGCACTAAAAGAATTTGTGGGTGAGGTATTGGGACCAGACGATGACATCATCCTTTTTGAATACACCAAAAAAACATCCAGAGAAAAAGGTCCGGCTCTTGTGGGGATAGAATTGAAGAATAAGGCCGACCTAGGGTCTTTAATTGATAAGATGAAAGAAAAAAACTTCTTTGGAGAATACCTAAATAAGAAACCAGATTTATTCGGCCATCTGATTTAAGCCGAAAATTGGATAATTTCACGCGACCATTTGAAAGTCACTTTCCGGGTGACAATGGAAATAAATAAAAAGATATAATGAAAGTACTAAAGTTCGGAGGAACATCTGTTGGGAATGCGGAATCGATTCGTCAGGTTGCAGAGATCATTACTTCATCCAAAGAGCAGTTGATCGTTGTTACTTCAGCAGTTGGTGGGGTCACTGACCAACTGGTCAAAATGAGTGAGCTGGCATCTAAAGGAAATGATGAGTACAAGATCATCATCGAGCACATCGCTTTAGCTCACCAAAAACTCTATTATGACCTCCTTGGTCAGAAGCCCGGAGCAGACCTGATCAAAATCACAGATGAACTAGCTGAAATTGGCCACGGAATGTGGCTGCTCAAAGAACTGACTCCCAGAAGCAGTGACTTCGTGCTGGGTTGTGGTGAACGTCTTTCAAACCTGATCCTTTTTGACTACTTAAAACAGCAAAAAGTCAAAGTAAAATACTTCGATAGCCGGGATTATATCGTAACCGACAGCCATTTTGGCAAAGCCAACGTCAACTTTAAGAAGACCACTAAAAATATTAAGGCTGTCACCAAGGATTTCGAGCAGGTAAACCTCTTTCCTGGATTCATCAGTTCTTCCGAGTCAAATGAGCCAACAACACTTGGCCGGGGAGGTTCTGATTTCACAGCCGCAATTATTGCGGGTATTCTCAATGTGGACAATCTGGAAATTTGGACAGACGTGGATGGCCTGATGACTGCTGATCCGCGATTGGTAAAGCATGCGCATTTTATTGAACATGTATCATATGAGGAAGCGTTGGAGCTTTCACACTTTGGTGCCAAGGTGATTTATCCTCCAAGCATCCAGCCAGCCCTGCAAAAAGGCATTCCAATCACCATTAAAAACACATTCAACCCAACCCATCCGGGCACATTAATTACAAAAAAATGGGATGAAGGAAAGCAACTGATCAGGGGAATCAGCAGCATCAAAGACATTGCGATGGTAACGCTGAGCGGGTCTAGCATGGTGGGGATACCGAGATTCTCTTTCAGACTGTTCAAGTCACTTTCAGAAGCTAAGATCAACGTGGTTTTCATCACACAGGCAAGCTCCGAGCATAGCATTTCAGTTGGTGTACGTGAAGAGGATGCCAAAAAGTCTGTCGAAGTACTCAACGAAGAGTTCAGCTTTGAAATTGAAAATGGTAACATCAATGTAGTGGAAGCTGAAAAGGACCTGAGCATCATTGCCCTGGTTGGAAACAACATGAAGGACCAGGTAGGTGTGAGTGGCCAGATGTTTAGTATCCTGGGAAAAAATGGTATCAGTGTAAAAGCAATAGCACAGGGATCGTCCGAGCGAAACATATCAGCTGTGATTCCAAAACTAGACTTGAGAAAGGCTTTGAACGCCCTTCATGAGAGCTTCTTCCTTTCTGACTACAGAAGGATTAACCTGTTTATCATTGGAGCTGGTAACGTAGGAAAAGCTTTTATGGCGCAGGTAGGTAATCAAAACGGATTCCTTAAAGAGCATTACCACCTCGACATCAAGGTGATTGCCATTGCCAACTCACGCAAGATGACTTTTGATCAGCAAGGCTTGCCTGCTACAAAATGGCAGGAGCACCTGGACAGTGGAGAAAAATTCCAGAAAGAAGCCTTCCTGGAAAAGATGCATGACATGAACATGCGAAATAGCATCTTTGTGGATATCACTGCGGCCAGTGAAATCGCCGGCCTGTATCCGGACATCTTAAAGCGAAGTGTTTCCGTTGTCACTCCAAACAAAATTGCTGCTACGGGGCCACAGGAACATTACAAAGAGCTCAAAGGTTCAGCAAAGAAATATGGTGGTCACTTCCTGTTTGAGACCAATGTCTGTGCAGGCTTACCTATCCTTTCTACATTGACAGATCTGATCAAGAGTGGAGATGAGATCCACCGGATTGAAGCAGTGCTGTCAGGAACGTTAAACTTTCTTTTCAATGAGTATGATGGAAAGAAAAAGTTTGTGGAAGTAATCAAAGAAGCCAAGAAACTGGGCTATACAGAACCAGATCCACGACTCGACCTTTTCATGGAGGATGTGAAAAGAAAGATTCTTATCCTTATCAGAGAAAGCGGGTATTCATTTGAGCTCAATGATATCATTATGAAGAGCTTCCTTCCAAAAAGCTGTCTAAAAAGCAGCTCTGTTGAAGACTTCTATGACAAGATCGAGAAGGAAGAGGATCATTTCAGGTCGATCTATGAAAAAGCCAAAGAACAGGGTAAACGACTGCGTGTAGTAGCAAAATACAATAACGGGGTCGGTAATGTATCCCTGGATGAGGTAGAATCAACACATCCCTTCTATAACCTTGAGGGTAAAGACAACATTGTATTATTTTATACCAACAGATATAAGGATCAACCACTGGAAATCAAGGGAGCCGGTGCCGGTGCAGATGTGACTGCTTCCGGAATATTTGCCGACGTCCTGCGCATCGCACAATCCTATCAATAACTATGGATCAAATTACTGTGTTTTCACCTGCCTCGGTTGCAAACGTCGGCTGTGGCTATGATACTTTTGGTTTTGCCATTGAAGGAATAGGCGATCAGATCACAATCAGCAAAAGGTCTGATGATCAGCTGGTACTTGAAAAATCCATAGGTGCTGATCTACCTACAAATCCAAAGGAGAATGTAGCTACCATAGCAGTAGAGGCTTTCTTGAATCATATCAACTCAAGAGCTGGTTTTACTTTCACCATCAAAAAATCATTCAAACCCGGAAGTGGTTTGGGAAGTAGTGCTTCCAGTGCAGCCGGTGCTGTGTTCGGTGTCAATTACCTGTTGGGGAACCCACTTGATACTAAAGACCTGCTCCCTTTTGTGATGGAGGGAGAAGCTTTTGCCTCCAAATCGTACCATGCAGACAATGTGGCACCAGCACTCCTGGGGGGCTTCAACGTCATCCGCAGCTACGATCCGTTGGACATCTTTCAGGTTCCAACGCCAGAAGACCTGCTTGTTTTGATCATTTTCCCGGACGTGGAAGTGAAAACTTCCGAAGCCAAGGCTTTACTTCCAAAAACACTTGCCATCCCTGAAGCCAGAAATCAATGGGCTAATGTGGCCGGCGTGATCTCCGCTATGTATTCCGCTGATTTTGATCTTTTGAAAAAATCAGTAACCGATTTCATAGCTGAACCGGTAAGAAAAAAACTGATTCCGGGCTACGAAGAGGTGAAGCGGATCATGTGCGAAAACGGATCCGTAGGCTTTAATATCAGTGGCTCAGGACCAAGCATGTTTTCGTTTTTTAAAGATGTGAATGACCTGGAAGCGGTAAAACAGGAGGTGAAGGATCTCTACAACGCCCTTGGTTTTGACCTGATCCTGCATACATCAAAAATCAATCACCAAGGATCAACCATCATATCATGAAATTTTACAGCACAAACAAGACCTCCCCTGCTGTCTCATTTCGAGAAGCTGTGATCAAAAGTCTGCCGGAGGATAAAGGGCTGTATTTCCCGGAAGATGTCCCTGAATTGGATTTCCTTTTCCTGGAAACCATGGATTATTACTCCAAGGCAGATATTGGCTATGAAGTTCTCCGTCACTACTGTAGTGAAGACATTCCGGAAACTAAACTAAGAGAGATCCTCGAAGATGCTTTAGACTTTGATATTCCTCTTGTAAAGGTTTCAGATGACATCTACAGCCTGGAGATGACCCATGGCCCAACATATGCATTCAAAGATGTTGGAGCACGATTCCTGGCAAGATGCCTGGGTTACTTCAACGAAAGTAATGATGACGAGGTGACGATTCTTGTGGCTACATCCGGAGACACTGGTGGCGCTGTGGCAGCAGGATTCTATGATGTGCCCGGAGTGAATGTAGTGATCCTCTACCCTACCGGGAAGGTGAGCGAACTGCAGGAAAAACAACTGACCACCCTGGGTAAAAACATCAAGGCCCTTGAAGTAAATGGCAACTTTGATGATTGCCAGGCCATGGTAAAAAAAGCATTTCTGGATAAGGATGTTACAGGCAAGATGAACCTCTCATCAGCCAACTCCATCAGTATTGCAAGGTGGCTTCCGCAGTCTATCTACTATTTCTGGGCATACCGGGAAGCTCCAAAAAAGAAAAACCTCGTGGTATCAGTCCCCAGTGGAAACTACGGTAACCTCACGGCAGGATTGTTGGCCTACAAAATGGGACTTCCCATTTCAAGGTTTATTGCTGCCTCCAATGTCAATGACGTGGTACCACGATACCTGCAGAGTGGCAGCTATGAGCCCAAAAGCACAATTCATACGCTATCTAATGCCATGGATATCGGAGACCCTAGCAACTACTCCAGGTTGCAGGCCCTCTTTGAAGAAGACTATCAGGAGATCTCCGGGCTTATCTCTGGATATACGTTAAATGACGAGCAGACACTTGAGGTGATCAGGAATTGTCACACTGAGAACGATTACATCCTCGATCCACATGGTGCAATTGGGTATGACGCCTTGAAAAATGGATTAGGCAAAAAAGAAACGGGAATTTTCATTGAGACAGCACATTATTCAAAGTTCCTTTCAACAGTGAACAAGGCGCTGGGGAAAGAGTTGCCTCTTCCGGATTTCGTTTCAGAGCTGATGAAAAAAGAGAAAGAGGCTGTCCAGATCGGAGCTAACTACGAACAGCTTAAGGCTGTGCTACTGAGTTGATGATAGAGTCATAGGATGACTCATTCTGAAAAGGCTGCGTTACTTTTTCTAGCTTAAGGATTTCTATGCTAGTATCATTTAATGGACCTGAAGTCATCATATGACTTCATCCTCTCAAACCAACTGATCCTCGCATTCCTGGCCCTGCAACATCTTCACCAGGTTTTTTGCAGCTCTTAGCTGCAGCTCATCCTGGGCTTCTTTGGAATACCAGGCATTGTGACCTGTTGCCACAACTTTTGGATGGTTGATCACTTCATCCATATCAGCTAATGGAGGTTCATCCCTGAAAACATCAATGCCCGCTCCAAATAACCGGTCTTTCCTCAGCGCTTTTTTCAGCGCCTCTTCGTCAACCACTCCTCCACGGGCAGTGTTGAGGAGGATGGGCTTTTTCTCCATAAGACCGAATGCCTTGTCATCAATGATGTGTCGTGACTCATCGGTGAGGTTGCAGTGCAAGGAGATTACATCAGAATTTTTGATCAGTTCTTCCTTTTCTACTTTCCTGGCTCCCACTTCAGCGAATCTGTTAGCTGAGATATACGGATCATATGCTAGTATTTCTTTGAACAGTGGTTGAGCCTTTTTGCAAAAGGTGGACCCGATCCTACCCATTCCGATGATTCCCAGGGTCTTTTCATGTAGCTCAAAGCTGTCTTTTCTTCCCGGCTGGGTGTATTCTCCCCTGAGTTGTTTGATGCTTCCAGCTAGATCTCGCAAAACAGCGAACAAGAGCATCAGTGAATGATCAGAGACTGAATGGCTGGCATAGCCGCTGACATTGGACACTTTCACACCAAATTGCCGGGCATCTTCCAAGTTGATATTATCATAACCTACTCCATATCTGCAGATAGCCTTTAGATTTGAGAATTGCTTTAGAAACGCTGTATTGATTTCACTCCAGCGGATCAGGAGGCCTTCAGAATCTTTGGCAAATGCTATTTTGGCCGGTAGGTCATTCCTATGTCCGTCGAAGATTTTAAGGTTGTAACCGGCATCTTTTAGGATCTTTCGTTCTTCCTCAAAGGAGGCATATCCGGTATCTATTACGGAGACAACTTTATGGGTCATGGTTGGATTTACTTATTGATCCAGACCACCTTATCTTCAATTGGTTTTTTGATGGGGCCCGGAACTTCCTTGCCAATATAACCCATATAAAATATTCCGATGCATCGTTCCCCTTCCGCGAGCTTTTGAAATTCCCCAAAATACTGGATCAGATCTGGTGAGGACCAGTAGGCACCGATCCCATATCCCGAACAGGCAATCCAAATATTCTGTACAGACATCGCGACAGATGCCAGCTCTTCCCATTCCGGAATCCTTTCATTAGGGTCTCTTTGCATGCAGATGGCCAATACAGCCCCGGACTTTTGGGGATTCGTCTTGATTTTTTCGTATTTGGCAATAGAAAACTCTGGTGTGGGTGTGATTGCACGGTATTTCTCAGACATAAACTCACCAAAACGCTTCCTTGCAGGACCTGTCATCACCTTATATCTCCAGGGTTCGGTGAGTTTATGTGTAGGAGCCTCATTTGCAGATTTCATGAGCTCATCTAGCACGGCTCTGGGTATCTCCTTATCCAAAAACTGAGGTGGATAATAGGATTTTCGCTTTTTGATGATATCGTGTATCATTTCCGGATTCATGGGTGCAAAAATAGGAACAGCTGCCATATGACCTCAGTAATAACACGTATTTATCACCTACAAATTTGTCCCGTAAAAATTTTAGGCACCATATTTGAGACTTTCAACCATCTAAACCAATAATTTATAATCATATGTACAAACTAGCTAAACCTTTTTTATTTGCTTGCCTGCTGGGTAGTGTTGTTGTTTTCACTTCATGTAATGACGGAGACGAAGGGGACGTATTTGTTGCCGCTGAGTTAGAGGGCACCTGGTCATTCAATTCATTTGACTTTTCTGCCACAATTAATGGCACTGACTTTTTGCAATGGTGGGCCAATGAAACGGGGCAGGCCGCCTCAGAATTTGAAGGAGAACTGGAAGCATGGGGCAATGAAATCAATGAATTTGAGGGGATGTCTATTACGTTTAATGGTAATGGTACTGTCGTCTCCTCATATCCCGGAGAGCCTGATGAAGAAGGTACCTGGGTATTAAACGAATCTGCACAAACTCTTACGCTCAATTTCGATGGTGAACCTGTTGTATTGGATGTTACTACATTATCTAGCTCAGCATTGGTTGTTTCATTCGATGAGTCTGATGAATTTGACATCAATCAGGATGGAAATGTGGACGTAATGGTATTCCTTGTAACACTAGGTCTAATTAAATAAGGAATTAGATTATCTATAAATATTAAAGTCACCTGCTCAGCGGGTGACTTTTTTTGTTTCCCTACTTCCTGATTCAAAAAAATTGATTCAAAATCCTGGGATAAAGTTCTATATTTGCACTCCGTTTTTGCACTCGTAGTTCAACTGGATAGAATACCAGATTTCGGCTCTGGGGGTTGAGGGTTCGAATCCTTCCGAGTGCACTTAGCTCCAGAGGTTGAGGGGCGGTTCGCCGCTGCGATCGACTCCTTCTGGGTGTACATAATATCAGAAGCTGATCGCTACGATCGACTCCCTGCCTTCGGCGGGCAGGCTTCTGGGTGTACATTTAAAGCATCTCATTATGAGGTGCTTTTTTTGTTTGGAGTAAGGTTAGATGATGTCTGGTCCATCTCCATTAGAGCTCACCACTTGGGGGGCAAAGCTTTGAGATTTCACTCAATGTAGGCAAAGCCCTGAAGGGGGGTAATCCTCCTTCTAAAGATGCTTTGAATGCACCGGCAGATAAACTACTTTTATCCGAGTTAAATTAGTCCGGATCACAGCACTATATCAGTGAGTTAACCCATAATCGCCGAAATTCAATAAACCCGAATGGAAGGAGATGACATCAAGAGAATTTCGAGGCTGACTGCTATCTTAACGCAGTTGCAGACCAAACGCAGAGTGACGGCATCAAGCCTTGCCGAGAAATTTGGTGTAAGCATCCGCACAATTTATCGGGACGTCAAAGCCCTGGAAAAGGCTGGCGTTCCTATTTTGACTGAAGAGGGAAAGGGATACAACCTCATGGAAGGATATCGCATCCCGCCCATCATGTTTACCGAAGAACAGGCCAACGCACTGATACTTGCGGAGCAGCTTGTCTTGAAAAACAAGGATGCTTCCTTTGTCCGGGACTATAGCGACGCTATTGATAAGATCAAATCAATCCTCAGATATACTTTTCAGGACAAAGCCAATCTGCTGGCCAACAGAACTCAATATGACGAGGTTTTAAATCAGGAGAGAAATAGCAGCAATCTGTCCGACCTGCAAAATGCGCTGACCAATTACAAGCTGGTAAAAATACAGTATATCAATAAAGAGGGTGACGCTACCACCAGGGTGATCGAGCCATTCGCTATCGTGAGTGCTGAAAATTGGTACCTGATTGCCTGGTGTCGGCTGCGCAAGGGTTTTCGATTCTTTCGACCGGACCGGATACGCAAAATGGAAATTCTATCAGAACACTTCGAACCTCACAACCTGACCTTACAGGAATATTTCGATAAATATCAATAATTCATCAGGACCCCTGACACAGGGCTGTCACATCCCGGTTCTACGTTTGCATCAAATCCTTAAAAACAAATGCAAATGACAAACGTAATGAACTCAATCCTTGAAGAAACAGGCTTTCCATATCCTACCATGATCTCAGTAAATGGCGTGGAACTGGAAGTTTTTGAAGCAGGTCAACAAAACCAGGGAAAACCCATAGTACTTTGCCATGGTTGGCCGGAGCATGCCTTTACCTGGCGGCACCAGGTGCCTGTGCTCGTAGAAGCTGGCTATCATGTCATCGTCCCGAACCAGCGAGGTTATGGTGGCTCATCACATCCTGAAGAAGTGACGGATTATGACATTGAACACCTGACGGGTGACCTCACAGCCCTGCTTGATCACTATGGATATGAAGATGCCATCTTTGTTGGTCATGACTGGGGTGCCATGGTCGTTTGGGGGTTGACCCTGTTGCATCCGGACCGTGTGAAAGGCGTTATTGCCCTTGCGCTACCATACCAGGTGCGGGGAGAACGGCCCTGGATAGAAATGATGGAAGAGTTTCTCGGAAGTGATTACTATTTTGTTCACTTCAATAGACAGCCTGGTGTTGCAGATGCTATTCTAAATGAAAACGTATCACAGTTTCTACGCAATATTTTCAGGAAGAACGTACCGCAAAAAGCACCAGAACCAGGTATGGCCATGATCAATCTCGCTAAGGCAAAAGAACCACTGGGTGATCCTATTATGAGCGACGAGGAACTGGACGTTTTCATCTCCTCTTTCGAAGCAACGGGGTTTACTGGAAGTATCAATTGGTATCGAAACCTAGACCGCAACTGGCACTTATTGGCAAATGCTGATCCTATCATCCAGCAGCCTGCACTCATGATCTATGGTGACCGCGATGTAATCCCTAAGTTTGAAGGATTATCAGAATTTGTTCCCCATGTCGATGAAGTCAGCCTTGATTGTGGCCATTGGATCCAACAAGAAAAACCTGAGGAAACGAATTACACGATTTTGAGGTGGTTAGAGGAAAACGACTAAAGATTGCGCCCCTTTGGGGCTTAAGAAGATTGTGATTTAACACACAGGGCCAAGGCCCTGTGTTGTCTGATTTCGCTCCTTTGGAGCTATACTTAGTTGAAGCATATAACTCATGCGTAACAGTGAAGTTCCATAGGAGCGAATCACTACCTCAGGGCAAAGCCCTAAGCCTATTCACGATGTAGTCAGAGCCCTGAAGGGGCGTAATGGATGCTAGACAAAACCAGAAGAAAATAATTTTCACAGCGAAACTTAAGCCCTCTTTTTCTAACGTCATTCTGAACGAAACGGTAGCGGAGTGAAGAATCTTATGCTCGTGAGTAGAATTGGAGAATCCCCTAATCATTGACAAGATTCTTCACTTCGCCTTCAATTTTCTCTTAGAAAGAAAAAGTCTTGAGATTTCAAACAGCTTTATTATGATCATATGGGAATGCTCCGATCAGAATGACGGTTGAGATTGTTGTTTTTAATATATATTCGACGACCTCTCATACACACTCCTGGCTCTCACTTAAGCCGTTATAGCATAAAATAAAAAATCAGGTTAGATTTACGAAAATCAGAAGATGGTTGAACGTTTTTCTCTGTACTATGGACCGAACAGTTTTAATTGAAGCACATAAACAATGGTTGATCATCGTGATAGCGGTAATTTTCTCCGTAAATGGTGTAATTCAATTCCTTGATCATAGTGGATCACATTTCCGTATGGGAATAGGAATAATGATGCTTTTGTTGAGCATTTATTATTCGGTTTACTCTATCCTTGGTTATTCCTTAGAATCAAAATACTCAGCAAAAATTAAAATAACAGAAAAGCTATTAGAACTCAGAACAAAATTCTGGTTCGATGGGGTAATGTTAACATTGAACTGGGAAGACATCAAGAGTATTCACTTCAGTAAATACAAAATTGATTTTAAACTGACGAACGGGCAAAGATCGGTTCCATGTAGATCTATTTCTGAGGCCAAACTCAAGCAAATCATCAGAGAAGCTGCCGAACAGCGTAACATTGAGGTAGTTGATTTCCGCAGGTAATAATTTACATGATTGCGCCTTTGGAGCTTGTTAAGATTTTGATTTAACCAAAGAGCCAGGGCTATGTATTCCGATGGCGCTCCTTTGGAGCTTTTCCTTGATTGAAGCTTGTCATACACATTAATTGCAGAATTGAAGCTCCATAGGAGCGAAATCACTACCTCAGGGCAAAGCCCTGAGCCTATTCACGATGTAGTCAGAGCCCTGAAGGGGCGTAATGGATGCTAGACCAAACTAGAAGAAAATAATTTTCACAGCGAAACTAATACTGTCTTTTTTTAACGTCATTCTGAACGAAGCGGTAGCGGAGTGAAGAATCTTATGCTCGTGAGTAGAATTGGAGAATCCCCTAATCATTGACAAGATTCTTCACTTCGCCTTCAATTTTCTCTTAGAAAGAAAAAGTCTTGAGATTTCAAACAGCTTTAATTTGATCGTATGGGAATGCTCCGTTCAGAATGACGGTTGAGATTGTTGTTTTTAATTTAGAATCAACATTACCTCAAAAAAGCAGAGCCCTGAAAGGGCGCAATCACTCCCCTTCCAACCACCCCCTACTCATCTTCGTCAGGTGCGTCACGGCGAGGCCGGTTCCTTCCAGCCTATTGCCAGCGCAGTAGCCCAGTAAGACCTCATCGTCAGAGAGGAAATGCATGGCCATGTAGCAGTACCAGCCATTCGGGTCTTCCTCGATATTTCTAATGTGGGTCCAGGTCTCACCTTCATCGTTGGACATGGCAGCGGTAAGGGGTGTCCGTTTACCGGCCAGCTCCGGATCACTACCATCATTGTTGTTCCAGACCAGCAACCAGTCCCCTCCCGGCATTCTTTCAATGGTAGCCGGGGAAAGTGGTGACGGGATATTACTTGTCTCAATTGCGCTCCAGGTCTCACCCTGATCAGAGGAATATGATAGCTGTTGAAACCCTCCACTGGCCCGGATATACATCATCACCCGACCATCTTTCAGCTCAATCAAGCCAGGCTCTTGCGTGACAATGTCTGAATCATTGGGTACCTGCTCACTTGCGGTCCAGGTCATTCCATCGTCATCCGAATAATAGGCGAAGAGACTACCGGCATTGTTCCACTCTTCTTCCGGCCCTTTATGCCTGGCCACAGCCATGAGCAACCTGCCATTCTCCAGTTGAATGACACGATCATTATTCAGTACATAGTAACCCGGCTTATCACTTATACATATGATAGGTTCGCTCCAGGTTTTGGCTTCATCAGCAGATATTCGCATCATAGGAATACAGTCCTCCGTGGAATTCTTTCTAAGGTAAAAAAGCGCAATGTTCCCATTTTGTAGTCTCAGCAACGAAACAGACATCACATTCATGCCTCCCTCATTCTTTACAATCACCCGATCCTCTGAAGTCCAGGTCTCACCATCATCTTCAGAAAAACGTGCAACCAGGGAGGCCGGTGCATGATCACTCGAAGATTCTCCTACATATTTACTGTAGACAAACATGATGGTACCGTCATTCAAGGAAATAAAATCTCCTTCACTATTCCGGGGATTATTTTCACCTGGTGGGAGATTTAGTGTCAGTTTTGGTGCTTCAATCGTAGCTTGTCTCCCGGGTGCACATGAAGAGACAGCAAGTAGGGTGATCAAGAGAATCAGATATCCTCCAATAAATTTCATCATTAGGTAGTTGGTCTGTTTGGCTTTTGAAATCCAATAATACACAACAGTGAATTCTTAGAATCAATTAGTTCCCATTTAAATCACTGAACGTACAAGAGAATTGAGAGACATTGCTGGAAATCATTAAAATTCATTCATACAAACCTGTCTTCTTTAGAATAAAGCCCACACCAAAAGGGCCTATCAACTAAGAAATCATTATTTTAAGGTAGAATTTCTGGTATATTTTGATGAATAAACATTTTGGGAAGCTGATCGGTGCACTGGGATTGTTCCTCGGGATTATTGTAGTTGGGCTCATAGGCTTTTCAGTCATCGAGGACCTGAATTTCGTCAATGCTCTGTATATGACCATCATTACAGTAGGTACGGTGGGATTCACAGAGGTAAAAGAGCTGAGTGCAGCAGGTAGAATCTTTACATCTATATATATCCTGCTCAACCTGGGACTTTTCGCTTATATTGTTTCTGTGGTATCATCATATCTGTTTGAGGGAAAGCTTAAATCAATCTTTAAAAGTTATCGGTCTGGAATGGAAATCAGTAAACTCAAAAATCATGTGATCGTCTGTGGTTACGGGAGAAATGGCAGCAAGGCCTGTGAAGAGCTGGCCAAAAACAATCAGGAATTTGTTTTGATTGAGAAAGATCCAAACCTGAAAGATGAAATCCCGGAATCTTATAAATGGGTGATAGGGAATGCCACACATGACGACAATATGCGAATGATCGGGATTGATAAAGCCTCCACTATCATCATTACCACACCCTCCGATGCCGACAATGTCTTCATCACGCTCACGGCACGTCACCTCAATGAAAAAATCAAGATCATCTCACGGGCCACCACTAAGGAGACTGAGGAAAAACTCTACCGGGCAGGGGCTGACCATGTGATTATGCCAGACACACTCGGTGGGATGTTTATGGCTAAGCTGGTGACTAAGCCAGTAGTGATCGAATTCCTGGACCTGATCAATGGGGTATCTAGTACCAGTTTCAGACTGGAGGAGGTGAGCTACAAGCATCTACGGAAAGAATTCAGGAACAAAACACTAGAAGAGCTGGATATCTCAAAAAATACAGGTGTCACTGTTATTGGGGTCAAAGACAACATTAAGGGGTTGATCCCCGGACCAACTCCTGATACGTTTATCAGCGAGGGTGACTTCCTGATTGTGCTGGGGTCAGATGCCACCCTTGAAAAATTCAGAAAAACCTACACCACATCTTCAGAGTTTTAGCCCATTTGCCTAATAATTCAAAGGCTTCTTAAACCAGTTCTGTTAACCGTTTAAACCTAATACAACAGTCAGGTTAAAAAATAAAGTAGCTATGGGGATTTTTCGTAGATATTATACTGGATTTCCGATACTACCCTTTTACTACAAGTTCCAAAAATGAATTTCTTTATTTGAATTTCATTCGATGGCCCATGTCAGTTCGATAAAAGCCATTACTTTTATGCATTATGAAAAAAATCCTTTCAGTATTCACCTTTTTCATCGCCACTTTTCTCCTTCAGGCCCAACAATCTGCAGATACTGTTTATGTAGTCGTCGATAAAGGACCATCCTGGACCTCAGACCCTCACACCTGGCTAGGGGTTATTTTTGTGGTAGCTACACTTATCCTTGTAATAAGGACTTTCAGAAATAAAGCTGAGGTCTGATATTTAGAAACCGATTCTTAGGTCATCTGACAATTCATTGGGTCTGTCCTGGCGGGTATTAAATCCATGGCTGAGCAGGAGATCTTTGCATTGGCTTATTGCTTCAACAATCCCTGGTCCAATTTCTTTTCGCTTTATCCCTTTAACCACTGTGTCTACAATGACCTGCCAGTCCTCTCCGGATACTTTGGTGCTAATCCCTTCATCCCCAATTACAATCACTTTGTGTTCCAGCTTGCTCACAAAGATCAGGATGCCGATCTTATCTTTTGTTTTGTAAATTCCTTCTTCTAAAAATGCTTCAATGGCTCTTTGATAAACCCGTTGCTCCATTGTCCCTCTGGAAGTGATCCATCGAATAGAAAACGGGAAGATAATTGGTGTAAGAAAACCACATAGCATAAAGCCTATCACGATCAGAGCAGTATCTATAGGGGTGAGCTGCATCGGTAAAGCCCATGTATATGACAAAAAAGCAATCACCACAAGGGTAAACAGCCCAACAACTGCAGCTGAATACCACGTTGCCTCTTCATATTTGTCACTTGATGGCACGAAGTACGGCACCAGCTCTCCACTGGTGACCATTTCCAGGTCCTGGACAGCTTTTTTAATCTCTTCTTTTTCCTGTTCTGTAAAATGATATTTGCTCACATTAGTCAATTTATATTTTTACCACCCTCCAGAGGCTCCACCACCTCCAAAGCCACCTCCGCCACCGGAGAATCCGCCTCCTGAAAATCCACCGCCACTGCTAAATCCACCGCCATAGAATCCGCCACCGTGATATCCACCTCCCCGGCCTCCACCGTGAGGTATATTAAATATCAACGAAAGGATAATGGTAGCAAAAATTGCCACTGTGACATTGACAATGAGCCAAAACAGCACAAAAATCAACCCCGCAGTGATCAAAGACCCTGAAACCTTACCCAGTTTGCTCCTCAGAATAGAGTTAATAACACCAAAAATGATCAGACCAAGAATGATGAATAAATAGCTGAATTTAGGCACAGATCTCCCGGAAATACTTCTTTGTTGTTGCTTAGCCACAGGCAGTTCCTCCCCATTCACCAGGCTGATGATCGCATCCACGCCGTCGTTGATGCCATCATAGAAATGACCAGCCCTGAATTCAGGGGTGACTATCTGGGAAATAATTCTTTTGGCCAGAGCATCAGGAATGGCTCCTTCTAGACCATAGCCAGCCTCGATCCGCATCTTACGGTCCTGGATGGCAATAAGAAAAATGACTCCGTCGTCAACGCCTTCTCTTCCAATCTCCCATTCATCTGCAACTCGAATGCTGAATTGTTCGATTGTTTCATCTCCGGTGGTAGAGACCACAAGCACAGATACCTGGCTCCCCTTGGATTGTTCAAAAGAAGATAATTTGGATTCCAGATTCCTTTTTTCAGTCTCGGAAAGGGTATTTGTTTGATCGGTAACCCTTGATTTTAATGGCGGAACCGGCACGATGTTTTGCGCGCAGATACTTCCACAAATAAGGAATAAAACAATAAGGGAATTAATTCGTCTAATCACTAAACAATCCGTTTATTCTGATTGAGATAACTTGTTAAATTTGAGCTAAAATTAAAGAAATATGAGTAAGAAGTGGATCACCATAGGAATTATCCTCTTGGCTGTTTTCCTTTTATATAATTCCCTTAAAGGAATGTATAATAACATGGTCGAAAAGTCTGAAAAAGTTAAAACTGCTTGGTCTGATGTTGAAACCCAATATCAACGGAGGTATGACCTCATCCCCAATCTAGTGAATACGGTAAAAGGATTTGCAGAGCAGGAAAGAGAAGTGCTGACTGGCGTGACTGAAGCCCGTTCGAGAGCGTCTAGCATACAAATTGATCCAGCCAATCTTGATGAGAATACACTCCAGCAATTCCAGCAAGCGCAGGGTCAACTAAATTCTGCATTGTCAAGACTGTTAGTCACTGTAGAAAGTTATCCCGATCTAAAATCCAATCAAAATTTCCTTGAATTACAGTCTCAATTGGAAGGTACAGAAAATAGAATTGCCGTATCAAGACAAAGATTCAATGCTGCCACACAAGATTATAATATATTAATACAATCATTTCCTGAAATAACCTTAGCTGGACTTTTTGGTTTTGAACAAAAACCATTGTTTGAAGCAGACCAGGGAGCAGAGAGCGCTCCCAAGGTGGAGTTTTAGGGGATAATAACACCACAAGAGTCGCGAAGAATATGCAAGGTTTGCAAGAATCCAAATTAGGTCTCAGGATGTAAAGGGACCTTATAAGGTTTCTTATTCTCACATCATAGCACTTAACGAATAATAGCTATATTTAGCTAAACATTCAGTTATTTGCAGCTATGCATCGATCGAAGACTTTACTGGTATTAGTATCAATTCTACTACATCACACGATACTTGCCCAATCATATGGGGAGCTACAAGTGAGTAACTTCCTTGATGCCAATTACCATCAATCATTGGCTTGTTATGACTCATTGTTGAAGAAGAAATTTGTACCACTGGAAAATCACAAAATTGCTCTGGCTGCTATCAATCAGTTGGAAATGAGTGATGAGAATCTTGATTCTGATTTTGGATTTACAAAACAAGATGTTGTTTCCAATATTGATATGCTGGAAAATGGGTCTTTTAAAGACGAAGAAAAAATAACTGAAATAAAAAATGGTGAAATTTTTAAGAAGTCAGAAATAAACTGTTCGTATCCCATTAATTTCAGCCAGGACTGTCCATCCTCAACTCCTAAAGGCAGAATCTCATTATTTGATGAAAATTATAGAATTGCTGGTTCAAGTGATGGTCGTAAAATTTGGATTAAAATTCCTAAGGATGATAACATTGGAGAGTATCTTCTAACAGTGATCGAATCTGATCGAATATCGACAAATTCTCCTTTCAATAATTTAATTGGCTTTAATCCTGCAAATACAAATGATTTGCAGACTGAATCTTATCGAAAATCGATATTTGCCTTTAGGAGCATTTTTGAAATCCTTGTTGAGAATAAGATAAATATTTTAGAGATTCATACAATTTTAGACAAACCAAATCGCCCGTACGCCACTACCGTCGGATTTATCATGGAACTGGATGGTGATGGTTATTCCATTCTAAAAAAATCAAGCAAATAGGAATAAGTTTTTGCCATAAATATTTTTACTATTAAAACTAAAACATAGATGATAATGTTATGTACATATAAATAAAATATGTACATTTAAAATATGGAAGCTATTACAGCCACACAGTTTCGAAAAGAAATGTTCCGCATACTGGATGAACTTCTGCAAAGTGGGAAATCCAGAGAAATAGTAAAGAATGGTAAAAAATTTATTATTTCGCCTGTTGACTCATCAAAGTCAAAATTCGAAAACTTTAAAGCAGAAAACATTATTGTTGGAAATCCTGAAGAACTCGTCAATACTAAAGTGTGGGAATGGGACGAAGAGAAAAACCTGTAGTCTATCTTGATACCCATTCAATTGTTTTTCTTCATTCAGGTAGTTTAAAACCCTTTGGAGAAAAAGCAAGCTCGATGATGGAGGAAGGATTGCTTTATTGTTCCCCAATCGTTCTTATTGAATTGAACTTCTTGTTTCAGAAGAACAGAATCACACAGCCACCAAATAAAATATTATCTAAGCTTTCAAATGAATTGGAAGTTAGACTCAGTACGACTCCATATATTGACTTAGTTCATAGAGGACTCCGAATTAACTGGACCCGAGACCCTTTCGACTTGCTAATTACTGCAGAAGTCATTGACCAGCAAAATCACTATCTCATAACAAAAGATGAGTTAATCCTGGCTAATTGCAAAGAAGCCATATGGTAATGGCCCTTTGAATTTTAGCCTCCTATCAGCAAAGAATAGATAAAACCACTTGACGGCACTTGCACCTTTTTGCCTTTTGCGATAAAACAAAACCTACCCCCCGAACTTCCCTTTCAGCATCGCCAGCTTGGCCTGAAGGTCGCCTTCTATGGGTTTGTCCTCTCGCTTTGACTTTTGTTTTGGCTTTGGCTTTCCAAAAGGATCTGACTTCATCGATAATGAAATACGTTTCCTTGGAACATCCACTTCTGTAACCGTTACCATCACCTTATCCTGAAGCTTCACCACTTTGGAAGGATCAGATACAAAGCTATCAGATAGTTGGCTCACGTGAACCAGACCATCCTGGTGTACGCCAACATCCACAAAAGCACCGAACTTGGTGATATTGGTAACAATACCCGGGAGTTTCATCCCGATGGTCAGGTCGGACATCTCATGCACATTATCGGCAAACGAGAACACCTCATATTGCTGTCGAGGATCACGGCCGGGTTTAGCCAGCTCTTCCAGGATATCTTTCAATGTGGGCAGACCAAGGTCTCCGGAAACATATTTCTTAAGATCTATTCTCTTTCTGAGATTCTCGTCTTTTACCAGGTCTTCCACCTTGCACCCCAGATCTTTGGCCATCGTCTGCACAGTCTCGTACCGCTCAGGGTGGACCGCACTTTCGTCCAGCAGGTTGCTGGCACCTTTGATTCTTAGGAATCCCGCAGCCTGCTCAAATGCTTTATCTCCTAGTCGCGGAATAGATTTCAACTCTTCACGGCTCTTGAAAGCGCCGTGCTCATTTCGATATTTTACAATGTTATCCGCCAGTTGGGGTCCAAGTCCGGACACATAGGTCAATAGCTGCTTACTGGCCGTATTCAACTCCACTCCAACACCATTCACACAGTTCATCACCACATCGTCGAGTGAATGCTTGAGATCATTCTGATCCACATCATGCTGATATTGTCCCACACCAATCGACTTGGGGTCGATCTTCACCAGCTCAGCCAGCGGATCCATGATCCTGCGGCCGATAGATACCGCACCTCGAACTGTCAGGTCATAATCACTCAGTTCTTCCCTGGCGACTTCAGAAGCAGAGTAAATCGAAGCTCCACTCTCATTCACCATGGCAATCAAAATACTTTTTGGCAGACCAATCCCTTTGATAAACTGCTCGGTCTCTCTACCTGCAGTACCATTCCCTATGGCAATGGCCTCAATCTGATGTTTCTCTGCCAGTGCTGAAACAACCGCAGCAGACATCTGTGTATCCTTTTGAGGCTCGTTGGGGTAAATGGTGGTGTTTTCCAGCAGCTTACCCTGGCGGTCGAGACACACCAGCTTACACCCTGTTCGAAATCCGGGATCAATGGCCATCACTGCCTTCTGTCCCAATGGTGCAGCCATGAGCAGCTGCTTGAGGTTATCTGCAAATACGCCTATGGCCTCAAGGTCAGCAGCCTTTTTGGACTCTAGCCGTATTTCTGTTTCAATACTCGGCTTGATTAATCGCTTGTAAGAATCCTTCAATGCAAGCTCTACCTGCTCAGTAGCAGCATTGGCTTCTTTTAAAAACTGTCTTGAAAGCTTGTCAAACGCCATCTCTTCCGGTGGGAAAGTATCCATGGTGAGCACACCTTCTCTTTCACCGCGTCTGATGGCCAAAAGTCTGTGTGACGGAATTTTTTTCAACGGCTCTTCCCATTCAAAATAGTCTTTGTACTTCGCAGCTTCCGCTTCTTTGCCTTTCAGAACTCGAGATTTGATCACACCTTCAGTCCTGAATAGTTTCCTGATCTGCTCTCGGGCAGTAGCATCTTCACTGATCCACTCAGCAATGATGTCTCGTGCTCCCTGTAAAGCAGCTTCGATATCGGCCACTTCTTTTTCTTCATTGATATATTTCTCAGCCTCATCAAATGGTGAGAACCTGCCCTGCTCCCAGATTAATTTGGCCAGTGGTTCCAGTCCACGTTCTTTGGCCACGGAAGCTCGGGTTTTTCTTTTTGGCTTGTAAGGAAGATAAAGATCCTCCAACGCCGTCATCGTTTCGGCCTCCTCAATTTTTTTCTTTAGTTCAGGAGTGAGCTTTTCCTGCTCATCAATCGACTTCAGGATGGCCTCACGTCTTTTGTCCAACTCCCGAAGCTGGGTGATGCGATCTCTGACTCCTGCAACGGCCACTTCATCCATGGTTCCAGTCATCTCTTTCCGATACCGGGAGATAAAAGGCACGGTTGCTCCTTCATCCAGGAGCTTGATGGTAGCTTCTACAAAATGTGGTTTTAGGGCTAATTCGCCTGCTATTTTATCTGAGTAATTTTTCATGCTTCGTCAATCGGGCGCCAAAAATAAACGACGATAGATATTATTTAATAATTTTATCCGATATCACGAACAAAAAATCTACATGCACAGCAGAAGAACATTCATTCAAAAATCCGGAAAAGGGGCTGCAGCGGCCCTGGCCTTATCTTCAACCCCTCATCTTGCAACGAAAGCCTTTGGCAATAGTTCAGAAGAAAAGAAAATTACCATCGGGATTATCGGAGCTGAAAACTCTCACACCAGAAGTTTTGGTAAACTTTTCAACATTGATAAGAAATTTCCAGGTGTGGAAGTAAAATATGTCTGGGGTGAGACAGAGGAATTTGCCAAAGATGCCATGGAAAGAGGTGGCATCCCGAAGATGGTGAAGGACCCCGAAGAGATGCTTGGTAAAATTGATGCACTGATTGTAGACCACCGACATGGAAAATTTCATTTGGATGCAGCGAGACCCTTTGTAGAAGCTGGGGTTCCTTCATTTATTGACAAACCATTTTGCTATCGATTGGAGGAAGGTGTTGAATTCCTGAAGATGGCCCGAAGAGTGGGCACACCGGTTACATCTTTCAGCTCTATCGCACAAAATGCAGAGACTTTTGATATGGCAGAGCAAATCAAGGAAATGGATCAAATCACCCACATCATCCGATCTGGCAGAGTAGACATCAGCTCACAGTATGGGGGAGTGTTTTTCTATGGACCTCACATCATACAACCTTTGATGTTTATGTTTGGCGAGGATGTCGAAAAAGTCAGAATTATCAAAAATAATGAGAATAGCGGTGCAAGCCTGGTCTTTGCCGATGGGACACTGGCTTCTTTGGTATTTACTACCCAGGCGTACGGCTGGCAAACTTTTGTGGAATCAAAGGATGGCATTGTAGAGCTGAAACCACGGGTGAAGGAAGAATATCCGGGACGCACCTATGTAGATATGGTGGAGATGTTCAGAACTGGAAAAGAACCCAGAAGCCATGAAAGCATTCTAAAAGGAATAGCTGTTCTTGAAGCCCTTGAAAAGTCTGTGGAAAGTGGCCAGTGGGAAAATGTTGCCACTTTTAGTCTTTAAATTCTTAAAAATCCATACCAAATGAATCTAAGCTCTTTATCCATCCTTGTTCTGTTTCTCCTTTCACAACTCAATATGATCGATAAACCATCAACAGTCAATGGGATCCTTTACTCCGACGAAGGGTCTGTTTCCATCCAAATGGAAAACGGAAAGGTTTCTGGCATTGATCGCTTGGAAGATTCGGACTCAGGTGACAAGTTATTTGTTGCTCCCGGCCTGATAGACATCCAGATCAATGGGTATATGGGGGTTGACTTTTCCGGACCGGACCTCACGGTAGAAGGTGTGAAGAAAGCCACCAAAGCCCTGTGGATGGCTGGGGTTACTTCTTACTTTCCCACCATCATCACCAGTGATATCGATCTCCTTAAAAAGAACTTTGCTATCCTTGCCCAGGCCAGAAAAGACCCTGAAATCGGAAAATCCATTCCTGGCTTTCACCTCGAAGGTCCCTATATCTCACCAGTTGCAGGCTTCAGAGGGGCTCACCTTGAAAAATACATCAAAGCACCTGACTGGAAAGAGTTTTCCGAAATTCAGGCAGCAGCAGAAGGTGGTATTCGACTGATTACTGTCGCTCCGGAGTTGGATGGTGCCATTGAGTTCATCAAAAAATGTGTGGCAAGTGGCATGATCGTATCCCTCGGACATCATAATGGATCGGCTGAACAAATAACAGCAGCCGTGGATGCTGGTGCCAGGATGGCCACGCATCTGGGCAATGGTTGCGCCAATATGATCAACCGGCATCATAACCCTATCTGGCCTCAGCTGGCTGATGACCGGATCACACCCAGTATCATCGCAGATGGCTTCCACCTGACCCGGGAAGAGGTGAGGAGTTTTTATAAGGCCAAAGGTCCTAACAAAACTATCCTGGTATCCGACGCACTGGATCTGGCGGGTTTACCTCCCGGCATGTATGAGCGTGGTGAGCGTATGCTGGAGCTAACTCCTAACGTGGTAAAACTTCCGAAAGAAAACGTGCTTGCGGGTGCTGCCTCCCCCATCAACCTGTGTGTGGGTGTGGTGATGGATTATACCCAATGTAGCCTCGGAGATGCCATTCAGATGGCTAGTACCAATCCGGCTGAGATGATGTCATTGGATGATCTGGGAAATATCTCAGTAGGTAGTAGAGCGGATTTGATTGTATTCAGTATTACTAACAATAAAATGATCATCAATAAAACATACATCGCAGGTGAATTGGTGTATTCACAACCTTAAACAAACTCAATACTCAACCTAACCCAAATGAAAAAACTTCTTATTGCTCTTAGTGCTGTTGGCCCCGGACTTTTCCTGATCGGCTACAACATTGGAACCGGTAGTGTGACTACCATGGCCAAGACCGGAGCTGAACATGGCATGACTCTTTTCTGGGCACTAGTACTCTCTTGTATCTTCACTTTTGTCCTGATGGTTGCCTACGGTAAAGTAACCCTCGTGACAGGAAATACTGCCCTTTTCAACTTCAAAATGGAATTCAAAAACGGCTGGATCCTTTCCTTGTATATCATCATTGCACTGATCATCGGCGAACTATTGGCACTGATGGGTGTGATGGGAATCGTTGCCGATCTCATCCAGGAAGGAATACGGCTGGCTTTCGATGGAGCCATCATCAGCAGGTTCTGGATCATCCTGTTTTTCAGCATTGTGCTGCTATTCCTGATCTGGTATGGTAGATACCAGGCCTTTGAAAAGGTGCTTACAGGCATTGTAGTAGTAATGGGCATCTCCTTTATCATCGTATTTTTCATGGTGAAGCCCAGCTTTTCATCACTTGCATCGGGATTAATACCAGGAATTCCTGACACTCCCGGCTCTCTGGGTTTGGTTGCTGCTATAGCTGGTACTACCTGTTCGGCAGCAGTTTTTATCATGCGTAGTGTGGTCGTTTCTGAAAAAGGCTGGACAATCAAGGACCTGAAGACCGAGAAAAAAGATGCTTTTGTCTCCGCAGGGATGATGCTGTTACTCAGTGGAGTGATCATGGCAGTATCTGCTGGCACCCTTCATATCTATGGCATGAAGCTGGATAATACGGTGGAGATGATTTCTTTATTCGAACCGATAGGCGGAAAGGCCGCTGCCTTTATCCTGATCATTGGGATTGCGGGGGCAGGTCTCAGCACCATCTTCCCCATCGTGCTGATAGCACCCTGGTTGGTATCTGACTACACCGGACAGTCCAGGAATATTCACAGCACCCAATCCAGAATACTGATCTTTCTGGGTATGGCATTCGCCTTTGGAACTGTCTTTTTAGATGAGCGACCACCTGCATTGATGATCTTTTCTCAGGCTTTCCAGGCTTGTATTCTGCCGGCAGTGGCTATTCCCATTTTTATACTAATCAACAAAAAGACACTGATGAATGAGCACCTGGCAAGCACCCGGTTAAACATTGGGATTGTCGCGGTGATCCTGTTTTCAATATTAACAACCTGGTTTGCTATTGCAGACTTTTTATAAATCAATTCTTTACTCAATCAATGGAAAAACAATTTACTACTGACCAACTTCAGGTATCCATCTATGACAATCCCGATGTGATGGGAAATGCTGCAGCTGACTTTGTTGCCGAAACAATCAACAAAGCCATTCAGGCAAAAGGAGAATCACACATCATCCTGGCAACGGGAGCCTCTCAATTCACATTTCTGAAAGCCCTTAAAACCAAAAATATTGATTGGAGCAAGGTAGTAACCTTCCACCTGGATGAATACACTGGTCTGCCTGAAACACATCCTGCAAGTTTTAGAAAGTACCTGAAAGAACGGATCCTCAATAAGGTAAATCCTAAAAAGACATTTTTCTTAAATGGTGATGCTCCAGACATTGAAGCAGAAATGAGTAGATATGAAGCAGAGCTCAAAAAACATGATATTGATGTTGCTTGTATCGGTATTGGTGAAAATGGACACCTGGCATTTAATGATCCACCGGTAGCAGATTTTAACGATCCTAAATGGGTGAAAGAGGTGGAGCTGGATGAAGCCTGCCGTAAGCAACAACTGGGTGAGGGATGGTTTCCTTCCTTTGATGATGTGCCTACTCATGCCCTGACACTCACCATTCCTGCAATTCTGAAATCAAAGGCAATCAGTTGTGTAGTTCCTGATGAACGAAAAGCAGAAGCTGTTTACAACACCTTATACGCGGAGATCAGCACGGCATGCCCGGGAACTATTTTAAGAAAACACGCAAATACAAAACTCTTTCTGGACAATGCTTCGGCAAGTAAACTGAAATAATGATGCAACAGGGAAAACGCCTTCTTTCTATCGATGCGCTACGTGGATTTGACATGCTATTCATCTCGGGGGGAGGCACTTTTCTTGTGCTCCTGGATGGTAAAACCGGATGGAGCTGGGTAGATGGGTTGGCTCATCAGCTGCATCATGTAGACTGGAATGGGTTTGTCTTTTATGATTTTATTTTTCCCTTGTTTCTGTTCATAGCCGGGGTCTCACTTTCCTTTTCCCTGACTAAAGGAACTGACATTGGCTTGAGCAAAAACGATCTGTACAAGAAGGTTTTCAAACGGATGCTTCTGCTGATCGTGTTGGGGATCATCTATAAAAACCAGCCCATCAAATTCTTCGAACCTTCGCAAATTCGGTTTGTGAGTGTACTGGGTCGGATTGGATTCGCCTGCTTCATCACCTCTCTGCTCTTCCTGAATTTCGATATTCGGCAGAGACTCTACTGGATCGCCGGGATACTTGTCGCCTATTACGGACTCTTATTTTTGGTCCCGGTACCTGGATTTGGGCCGGGTGACCTCTCTCCCGAAGGAAATCTTGTAGGTTGGTTTGACCGGACTTTCCTGCCGGGCAGATTACACACAGTAAAAGGAATCTATGATGAAAATGGCATATTGACCCAATTCCCGGCATTATGTATCACCGTTTTTGGCAGCATCGCAGGAGACATACTCAGAAGGGATTGGAATGGAAACAGAAAGACCGTAACACTCGTTGTTGCCGGGGCAATTGCTATAGTAATTGGATTGATCTGGGATCTTCACTTTCCCATCAACAAAAAACTGTGGTCAAGCTCATTCATCCTGCTCACCAGTGGGATTGCCTTTATGTCCATGGCCCTGTTTTACTGGATCATAGATGTGAAAGGATATCAGCGATGGGCTTTTCCATTCAAAGTCATCGGGATGAATTCGTTGACGGTCTATTTTGCCTATGGCTTTATCCCGTTCGGATACACATCAGCACGGTTGTTTGGAGGATTATATGCCCCTTTTGATGAAAAATGGCATGAGGTTTTTCAGGCATTGGGAGCTTTGGCCCTGGTATGGATCTTCTTGTATATTCTCTACAAGCGTCAGATTTTCATCAAGATCTAACCAAAACTTGCCATGAAAAAACTAGGTCTTTGTCTTCTCGCATTATCGTTGGCATTGCTGATCCACGCTCAACGTAAAACCACTGCTGGAATACCGATCAACAATGATGAATCGAAAGTGCCAGCCTATTCCCTCCCTGAATTGTTGGTTCTGGAAAATGGCAAAAAAGTAAAGGACGCCAAAACCTGGCAATCCCAACGCCGACCTGAAATCCACCGACTTTTTGAAAGTGAGCAATTTGGAAAAGCTCCGAAAACAAGAGATGTCAGCTTTGATGTTTTTGAACAAGGTACCACTACACTGAATGGTAAGGCGATCAGAAGGCAGGTGACCATTTACTTTACCGGCGATACGTCAAAGCACAAAGCTGACTTGTTGATGTATGTCCCGTCTAAAGCCACTACCCCCGCACCTTTATTTTTAAGGATCAGCTTTTCTGCAAACAGTGTTTTCATCGACGACCCGGGAATCAAAGAAGGTATGATCTGGACCCGGGAAGGAGAAAGGATCCCGGCTTCAGAAGGAAGAATGCGAAGTCCTTTTGTACTGGAGAAATTCATTGATGAGGGTTTTGCTGTCGCTACGATCTATTATGGAGATATCGAACCCGATTTCAAAGGGGGTGTTGAGCATGGCATTCGAAGCCATTTTTTTACCGAAGATCAAAACTACCCCGCTCCGGATGAATGGGGATCCATCTCTGCCTGGGCCTGGGGACTCGGCGGCGTAATGGATTACCTGGAAACGGACAAGGACATCAACGCTCAAAAGGTTGCCCTGCATGGTGTATCCCGGCTGGGAAAGACCGTACTCTGGACAGGTGCCATGGATGAGCGTTTTGGGATGATTATCGCTAGCTGCTCCGGAGAGGGTGGAGCCGCTATTTCGCGACGACAGTATGGGGAAACCATCGCCCACATGATCCATCCTACCAGATATTATTATCAGTTTGCAGGGAATCGGGCTAAATACGCCTTCGACCCAAATACCAGTCCGATAGACGCACACATGCTCGTCTCGCTGATTGCTCCCAGACCACTGCTTTTGCAGACAGGAGATACTGATTACTGGTCAGACCCTAAAGGGGAATTTGATGCTGCCGTAGCTGCCGCTCCAGTGTATGAATTATTTGGTAAAAAGGGACTTGAAACCACTCAGTGGCCTGCTGCCGGTACTCCCATTCTAAACGACCTCGGTTACTTTATGCATTCCGGAGGTCATGGCACTGTACCGGAAGACTATGATGTGTATATCGATTTTATGAAGCTGCATTTTCTGGGGAAGTAGTCAAAGGGTTATTCTCCTTTAGATGTGGCTCAACCATGCACAGTCGCTGACCATTCTTTGTCTACCCACTATATGATCGATCTCTTAGTAGCTTCTTTTTGTTGTCCGAAGGTCTAAGTTCATAGGGTCTGTTAAAGGCTTCCTGACCTAATTTAAAATAGCTTGAAAGCTTCCGAATGACCTCTTTAGAAAGGCCCTTTTTGTAATTGAGAATATCTGAAATCAAACCCTTACTTACTCCTAAAATATTTACAAGATCTTTTGCTTTCAAATGATGATCCTCCATTAAAGATTTTAACAATCTGACTGGGTCTACTTCTTCAAGGATGGAGTTTTCTTGATCGTATCGCTCAATTAACAATGTAAGCAACTCCATTTCATCTTCTTTTTGAGGGCCACTACTATCATCAAAAATTAATGCGTCAAGAGTTTTACAATAGTTGTCGTATTGATCTCGTGATTTGATCACTTTATATTTCAATGTTTCCATAGTCATATCCGGTAACTGAAGTTTAGAACCGAAGGTTCACATTAAGTGAACTTCAAAATTAGTCTTTTAGAGTATTAAAACTTAATATCCATTATTTGTAACTTTACCATTTTGAAAATCCACAGTGATACATCAAAATTTGAAACGTTTTGTCACTTTGACATTTATCCTATTCATTGTCTCATGTCATGATGATGTCTATGAATTACCTGTGACTATAGACTATAAATTACTGAATCAGGATTTCAGAGAAGCTAGGACCTTTAAGGTAGGTGACAATATTCTCTTTCAATTATCAATTACCAACCATACCCTTGATGAGGTTAAATTTTATCAGAAGGAAATGGACATCAGGACCTATTGCAGAGTCTGGTCCATAGATCAAATTGGTAATGTAACAGACTATGGCCGACCTTATCTAGATATATTTTGTGGACATGAACCAATTAGTATTGCACCTAAAGAAACTTTTGTGACCACGATCTCGTGGTATCCTCCAATACCCTGGAGTAGAGATTCACCCTACTTTAATCCTTATGTTTGTTCTATCAATGAGGATATTCCCGTGCTTGGTCCTGGAGAATACAGAAATCATTTCTCGTCTGTATTTAGATTCACATTTGATCATCATAGATGGGTTACCAGTGAATCTTTCCCAATTGAATTTACGATTGAATAATTATTTGCTCTTAAAATCCTAGATTGTCATTTCAATAATTCACTTTATACTTTAACCCCAGCGTCAGTGAAGTGCCGTAATGTTTGATCTCGTTTTGAGGAAAATAATTTTCATTGGTGATAGATGTAAAACTTTGTTGGTATGTCAGCATAGTAGAAATAACCAACGAGCTAACCAATTCATAGCTAACTCCAATTTCGCCCAATCCACTTAAATCAAATCTGGACACCCGGTCGGTCACATTGGTCCTTCTTTCATCAATTATTGTTTCAATACCAGGCTCATCAATTGAAGCATGTACCAAAACAGAAGAGACAAGACCTAAATTGACAAAACAAGCCAATTTACCTCCTAACTGAAATCCACCCTTAACGGGAATTGATAAATAATTATAGTTATAGGATGTTTTCGTTCCTCCAAGAGGCTCAACAGGATTTCCCTCATAGTCAGTATATGTAAGTTCATTATTAAAACCTTTTTCAAAATAGGTCAAGCCAGTGCCGAAAATCAGGTTGTTATCTAAATGCAGTTGATACACTAAGCCACCAGTCCAACCGGTTCTATAATCATTCTTTTCAAGGAAATTTCTTCCATTAATGTTGGTCCTAACAACCCCCGCTTCAAATCCCAGATAATGAGTTTGTCCCAGGCAGTTTAATGAAATAATCAATAAGGAGACTACCATCGAAATCCTCATAATCTAAATTTAAATAATCCATCAATTAAGTACAACGGATTTAAATAATACATAAATGAATTTGCTTTAAGTTCTCAAAGTCTTGAAAAGTAGTCAGACAAATAATTAAAATAATTTCCTCCCCTCCCCGTCAATAAAGGAATGATTAAAAAAATTGCCAAAGCACTCATGTATCTCATCGTTTCCTTAATGGGTATCGTTATCGTTTTCACGATCGCAGTCGTCATATTTGTCAAAACTTCTCCTCAGATCGGTCAAAAGCCGAAAGGTGAACATTTGAAAGAGATTAAAAAGTCACCTAACTACGGTGACAAAGCATTTGACAACCAGATCGAGACCAAAATGGGGTCCTTTGGGGAGATCATGAGAACTATGCCTGATATGCTTTTTGGAAAAAACCAATCGCCTGTTGACAGCCTCCCAGTAAAATTTGGTGAGAACGGACAAGCGGCAGTAGATAGTATCTCTTCGGTGACCTGGTTTGGACACTCAGCTTTTTTAGTGGAGATAGAGGGAAAACGGATCCTGATTGATCCTATGTTGGGAGAAGTCGCTGCTCCAATCTCATTCGGATCAAAACGGTATCCCTACAAAAAACCAATCCCGGTAGAGGAGTTGAAGAACATCGATGCGGTAATCCTTTCTCATGACCACTACGATCACCTGGATTATCCGACAATTATGCAGATCAAAGACGAGGTGGGGCACTTCTACATGGCCCTGGGAGTAGGCTCACATTTTGAATCATGGGGGATCTCCAAAGAAAAAATAACTGAGCTGGATTGGTGGGATAGTGTGGAGTACAAAGGACTGAAATTGGTTGCCTGCCCAGCTCGACATTTCTCCGGAAGGGGTTTAAATGACCGCAATGCTACCCAATGGGCCAGCTGGGTGATTCAGGGAGAACATCAAAGACTGTACTTCAGTGGTGATAGTGGGTACGGTCCCCACTTCAAAGAAATCGGTGATAAATACGGCCCATTTGACTTAGCCATGATGGAATGTGGTCAATACAATGAGGCCTGGGAAGCCATCCACATGATGCCGGAACAGAGTGTGCAGGCAGGGATCGATGTAAAGGGAAAACTGCTCATGCCTATTCACTGGGGTGCTTTCAAACTGTCTCTTCATGAATGGACAGATCCTATCCTGCGATTCAAAGCGGAGAGCGAGCGACTCAAAACGCCCATCATTCACCCGGTAATTGGTGAAAGGTTTAGCCTGGGATCAACCTATCCTCAGGAAGAATGGTGGGATAAACAATAATCTATTTCGATGCCCAGTCCTTCAGGAATTTCAATCCCTCCGATGCAAAGTCATCCTGGCTATCTGCTAATGGTCTCCAGATGCAAACGGCTCCGGCTAGCTCCTGGATTTCAGGAGTAAAGCTTTCAATGGATATTGCACCCTGGTAGTTGATGGCTTTTAAACCCTTGTAATAATCCTCCCAACGTGTCTGGCCTGTTCCCGGAGTGCCCCGGTAGTTTTCGGACACCTGCACATGGATCAATTTGTCTCCTGCCAGTTTGATGGCCTCCTCAATGCTTGGTTCTTCGATGTTCATATGAAACCCGTCAAGCAGGATCTTAGCGGAAGGATGGTTAATGTCATTGATGAGTCTAACTACATCCTCTGTTCGATTGATCAGGTCCGTCTCAAACCTGTTGAGTGGCTCCAAAGCAATCTCCAACCCTTTGGTCTGTGCACTATCACACACTTTCCGCAAATTCTCAACAGCCCTGTTCCACTCTATCTTTTTCTGATCCTCAGGAAGTAGCCGTGCCTTACCGACTGCTGAATACATCGGGCCGGCAAGAAAACTCGTGCTGAGGTCATTGCAGATTTGAAAGCAGGATTCTATGTAATCCATTCCCTGTTTTACGATGGCTGGATCATCATTGGTAAGGTCTCTCGTGGGTCCGAAAGCACCGCATACCACACAATCGAGGTCATGGTCTTTCAGCGCTTTTTTGACTTTGGCTGTATCAATGATATCCGGGTTTTCCACCGGTATCTCCACCAGGTCATAGCCCATGTCTTTGATTTTCTTAAACAGTTGTGTCGTTTCTGTAGAAAAGGGGGAAGTCCACAACCAGGTGCTTACCCCAAACTTTACATTCAATCCCATAATAAATTTAGATTTTCGATCAGTTCACTTCTGAACCAGTCACCCGCATAATGCCATTCATCAAACGCCAGTGTCCTGGAAATGTACACACAAAAGGATAATCCCCTGGCTGGCTCGGAGCCTTGAAGGTCAATCGCACTGTGTTATTCGGATCAACCAGCGGTGTGTTGTACAATACCTGTGGAATCTGTGGTACGTAATTCTTCTCAGCACCATCCGGGCTACGTGCCAGCTCATCAGCAGCAGCTCCAACTACCTCCAGCTGACCCGGCTGAATGATCAGTAAATTATGCTGCATGAAGTCCGGGTTGGTAAATACGATCTCTACTGTCTCGCCTGCCTTGACCGTAAAGTCCTTGATGTCATACTTCATCTGATTTTTGATCACAGAAATATTGATCTGTTTGGCATCACCTGAAGATTCTGCCAAAACAGCCTGATCAGAAGATGGTTTGGTGTAATAATTCGCCATGAAGGCTTCTCGGTCAGTCAATGTTTCAAAAGCTGAAGAATCCAGAGGCAGACTAAAACTTGGATTGGAAGCCAGGTAGCTTTCCATGAAGCCTTGTCTATTTCGAACCGCAGAAGTGTAGATCGCCCTGGATAACCATGGGTCTGAACCGTATTCAGGGTCCATTGATAATTGATAGAGCAATTTCCCGGTATTGACTGAGGAGGGCATTTCTGCAAGCTTCAAAATGGCAGCAAGCCTTACCTGTGGATCTTCGTCGGTAAGCACTTTCGAAGCCATAAGCTCCTCCTTAGACCACAGGCTAACTGGCAATAGTTCCACTGCTGCTTTACGCGCTGCAGCAGAATTGTGTCCCAGGGCTTTTACCACCACTTCGTAAGCCTCCTGGTTGGATCCATCCAACGCACCGAGTGCATCCATGATCCATAGGGCATGCATGCCAGCAGGATTTTCCCCGATCTCATCCAGTGAATTACTTTTTACAAGTTTATACAACGCCGGTAATACCTCCTCATCCTGCCTTTCTACCAAAAGACGGTGTGCGGTGATCCTCCAGAACATGTTATCACTTTTTAAGGCCTCGATCAATCCATCCGGATCATCTTTTGAAAGCGATGTGATCTGCTGTTTGTCCGGATCACTTCCTTTGTAGACCACTCTCCAGATCCTGCCATGCTGTTTATCCCGCAATGGGTTTACATAGGCATTTCCCTCTCCATTTTCTGCCTGGTAGCCTCCCCTGTCAGGGCTTGGGGTCGGGTTGTGCTGAACGATGAAGTTGTACCAGTCCGCTACCCATACCTGCCCATCGGGACCTACTTTGGCTTCTACAGGTGCTACCCATTCATCGGCACTGGCAAAGAGATTCCAGCCGTCTTTTTCTTTAAATCCTGCTCCGGATTTCTCAATATGCGCAATATGAACCAGGTGTCCGGTGGGTTCACACACCAGGGCAGTCTTGTTCCAATAAGAAGCAGGGTATTCTCTGGCTGTGTAAAAACTATGTCCTGACGCCGCAGTAAATCCTCCCCACACATCGACCTGCCGTACCTTATCCGTGATAGGGTGCATGGCATAGTGACCGTCAATCTTTTCACTGCTTACAGGCTTTATGCCTTCCACTCCCTGATAGTATCTATCCGGAATACCTAAATAAACACTATGTGTATTGTTTGCGGTTGAAGCAAAGACTTCATTGTCTTCCGTAAACCCAAGGCCCCATGTGTTGTTGCTGGTGCGAGTGAGGTATTCAAAAGAAGAAACATCCGGAGCAAAGCGATAGATCCCCTGTCTGAATTTCCTCGGTTCATTGGCGATCACACCCTCAAAGCTGGAATATCCTACCACTCCCCAGATATTGTTGTCAATACCATATTTCAGGTTGGAAGGACCGGCATGGGTATCAAACGTTCCCCATCCGGTGATAATGGTTTCCCTCACGTCGGCTTTGTCATCTCCATTGGTGTCTTTCAAAAACAGGAAGTGCGGAGCCTGCGAAATGATCACACCACCATTGGCAAAGACCAGGCTGGTCGGAATGTTAAGATCATCGGCAAAAATGGTGAACTTGTCCGCCTTTCCATCACCATCAGTATCTTCACAGATCTTGATACGGTCATCACCCACACCATCTTCATTCCTCACAGTGTTGGGATAATCCACGGTTTCAATTACCCAAAGTCGGCCTTTCTCATCCCAGTCCATTGCGATAGGATTGATGATATCAGGTTCACTGGCAAAGAGTGAAAGCTCAAATCCCTGTGGAACCTGGATCAGTTTTTTAGATTCTTCCGGCGACAGCGGATCCACATACTCTGGCTTTGGATCCCGCTTTTCGTAGTTGGGGATATTGTCCATTGGTGTGTAGACCAAATTCGGAATACCTTGTGAGAATTGCTCCCACTTCTCATAGACCGATGGCCCTACAGACCACAAAATACCTTGCCTGACAAGCTGCTGAAACCCGGGATTGTTCCATGTACGTTCATCATGGCCATAAGCTGTGTAGAAGACACGCCCTTCCCCATACTCTTTCACCCAGGTCCATGGCTCACGGTGATCTCCTTCTACGCGCTCCATCAAAATGGTGCGGTCATCGGCATGTTTGTGATGTATATACGTTTCATCCCAGGTGTAAAATTCAGACACATTCGAAACCACTGGATGATCTTTGACAACAATATCTGTTTTAAAGCTGTCTACCTTATGCTTGAGAAACTGGGCCCCTACAAGGTTGATATAGTCTTTGGAATTGTGAAAGCAATAACTGGCACAATGGATTGGCACAAATCCTTTTCCACTCGCCACAAAGTCCAACAAGGCCTGCTCCTGTGATGGTGAGATGTATTCATGATTGGCATAGATAATCAGCCCGTCATATTGATCCAGCTTATAGGGATTGAGATCCTCTACCTTGTCTGTATAGGTCAGGTTAATTCCATCCTTAGCCAGTGCTGCAGCCAGGATTGGCATATACTCAGCAGACGGATGATGTTCCGAATCATGACCCAGGAATAGCATCTCGACTCTTCGGGGACCGGAATCCTCTTGTTGCTTATGCTCAGCACAAAATGTAAGTAGTGAAAAGGATAGGATGATGATCCAGATTGGGGTGCGCTTCATCTCATTGAAATTTAATGTTTTATGAAGATAACAGGAATACGTGTACTTTTTACAATTATTTTTATTTTTTTAAAAGATCAGTCAGAAATGGAGCTTATTTAGCTGGACAACAAACAATTAGCCCATACACCGGGTTGAAAGAAAAATCAGCTGATGATGAACAGATCGCTTTTTTTGATTTTCATGTTTACTTCTTGTATGGGTGCTACACAGGATTTATCCTCCCACCGATGGGAAAACCGGTTGCTGCTGATTTTGGTGGAAGATGCGGATCATCCGGTTTACCAGGATCAAATTTCAGAACTCAACCGAGATATAGCCGGTGTGGAGGACAGGAGATTAATTGTGTACACCATCAAACCAGATGAGTTTGCAACCGGATTGAAAAAATCAGCGTGGACCTCCTCAGATGATCTGTATGCCGACAACAAACAACTTGAAGGTGAATTTGAGGTAGTCCTTATTGGTCTGGATGGAGGCATTAAACTCCGACAAGCAGAACTGTTGAAAAATGACAAGCTTTTTGCTTTCATCGATGCGATGCCCATGCGAAGAAATGAATTGCGGAAAAGGGAATGAATTCAGTTTTGTGCCAACGAAACCATAATCGAGCTCCATTTCGTCATCCTAAATGAGCGCAGTGGAATGAAGGATCTTAGCGAGCGTGAGAAGAATTATTCACTTCACCTTAATTTGCCCAGGATCTATCAAACCGCCCACCCATGGCCTGTGAAACACCATAGCCGTCAACTTAAGGTTTATTTCTTAAAACGGTGTATATTTCTAAATCCCGAAGGGATGACAGAATTATAGTAAAATATCATTAGAACGAATTAAAACTCCGAAGGAGTGACATTATGGCTGGATCATTCTCACAAATTTACATTCATGCAGTATTTGCAGTAAAAGGAAGAGCGAACTTGTTGAATAAAACCTGGCGACCTGAAGTGTTTAAATACATTTCAGGAATCATCGAAAACAAAAACCAGAAATCAATCATTGTAAACGGGGTTGCTGATCATGTCCATATCTTTGTTGGCTTGAAGCCCTCTATAGCATTATCGGACTTGATGAGAGATGTTAAAAACAGTACTACAAATTTTATCAATGAGAAAAAGTGGCTACCTGGAAAATTCAGCTGGCAGGAGGGATATGGAGCATTTTCATACTCTCATTCGCAGCTCAATAACGTCTATCAATATATTCTCAATCAAGAAGAACATCATAAAAAGAAAACTTTTAAAGAGGAATATTTAGCTCTTCTCAATAAATATGAGATTCCATATGAAGAAAAGTTCTTGTTTGAATGGTTATAATGACACCCTTTCAGGGTTTAGATCTATTGTTCATCTGGCTTCTATAATAATTTCATCCTTTCAGGATTCAATTAAGATGAAAAATGAAAGAAGAATTGGAGGTTTTAAGTTGACGGCTATGGTGTCTCACAGGCCACCGTCTCAATAACCAATCATAACTTCGTTGAAGAATTCAATCGCCCATTAAAAACTCCAATACAACCATGATCACAGATTTTTATTTCTATGTTACCAAACTCAATGAACTAAAATTTGATCCTTATCTCAGTTGTACTTAAATATGCTTTCCTGAAAAGAACAACATGAAGGCACTTATCTTTAATGGCTCCACCGAGCGAGGAGAAAACTCCACATCTGAACGAATAGGCACGCATCTGGAAGATGAATTGGTGAAGCTGGGTATTAGCACACAGGTTTTCAAATTAGCCGATTCCGGCATTCCCATTTTTGATCTTGCCATCACCGAGACTCCGGAATCTGTAAAGCAAATGAATCGGGTTTTTCAGGATGCTGATGTGCACATCTGGCTCACTCCACTCTATCATGGTAGCATGACAGGTGCTATGAAAAACTGCCTGGACTGGCTGGAATACAGCGCCAACTCACCAAAACCTTACCTTTCCGGAAAAATGATCGGGCTGGTTTGCTGGGCTGATGGTACACAGGCTATCCAGGGCATCAATGCCATGGATTCCGTAGCGAAAGCACTAAGGGCCTGGACATTACCCCTCAGTGTCCCCATCAAACGAGATGAGCTTTTTGATACATCTGAAAACATGACTGGTGGTTACCAACAAAAATTCCAAATCATGTTGCAATTGCTGATAGATGGTCCGGATAGGAATATCTAAAAAGGATTGATGTGACTTTCTAACAATCTGAATTACAAAGTATTCCTTAAAATCAACTTGAAATCATTCTTTACGGATCCTTTTTCCTGATTCAATATCATGTTTGCAGCTGTGGTGCCCAATTGTTCAAAATTGGTGGTGACAACTGATATTCCTCCCAGAAGAACCTCTTTTAGTGGTGTATCATTATAAGATATGATACCAATATCACGAGGAATATTCAGGTCCAATCTTCTCACTGACTTGATGAGGTTGGCCAGGTCATTCTCCTCGATGACCAGATAAGCTGTACCCTTTTCGGCTACATAATCTTCGTTCAATTCATCAATGATTTCATATTCAAACTGGTTAAATCCACAAAACCTTTTGAATCCTTCTACTATTTGCCTGGGATAAGGGTAAGGCACATTATTGGGAAAAACAATAACCATTTTTTTAAATCTCTTTAACCTGTCTAAACCCTCCACAAGCGCATCGTAAATATCCATTTTGAAATCCTGATACACAGCACCTCTAAAATCTTTTACACCCTCAACCAGATTATCCAAAAGGATCAGCTTTTCAGGGCTGATTTTCTTAATAATACCAGCTATTCTGGCTTTATCCTCATTATCAAAATGAGACATTATCAGATAGTAATTGTACCGGCCTAACTTCTCATTGATGTAGGATTCAAACAGATCTATATTGCAGTGATAAATAAAGAGCTCAAGGTTTGCCTTGTCCTTGAGTTTGTTAGCCAAAGTGTGGTAAATAACCTTCTTGTATGAGCTCAGCTTGTTGAAAAGCACAAATACCCTCATCATCGATTTTGGGGATGAGACCAACACATAATGGCCTTTGCCCATGGCAGATTCAATTATCCCCTGATCCCGCAATAGGTTATAAGCCTTCTCCACCGTATCGCGTGAAACCAGATACTTCACGCTCAATTCTGTAATAGACGGCAGCTTGAATCTGGTCTTTATATTGCCCGCCTCAATGTTTTCAATAACAGCGTTTACAATTTGCTTATACTTTGGCTCACTCGATTTCTGATCGATTTCAAAATTCAGTCTTTGCTCTTCCATACCTCATTGAATAATACTTCGAAATTACGTCTCCTATTCTTCACCAGGTCCCTATCTAATTTAAATAATTCCTCGATCGTTTTTTGTAAACCCACCAATTAATGCCAGTACTTTCTAGCTATGACGTTACGTAAGTCAAGCCTGGCAAAAGGCTAGTCCTCAAAGAAGGCTACGGTTTATCTTTGATTGGATTAAAATAAAATTGTCGGATCAAAAATTAGCTCCCTTATTATTTTTAGGTTTTTGAACCTGCACAAAATCAATGAAAGCTGTCACCCGCTCAACATATGGAAATGCATCCGTAATCGAGATCATCGAGATGGATGCACCGAAACCAAAGGAACATGAACTCCTCATCAGGGTGCATGCCACAACTGTAAACAGGACTGATTGCGCAATCCTGACCGGGAAGCCTTTCATTATGAAATTATTCCTTGGGCTGGGAAGACCAAAGCATCAGGTGCTTGGAACAGACTTTGCCGGTGAAGTGGTGGAAGTTGGCATAGGCGTGACCAAATTCAAAAAGGGAGACCGGGTCTGGGGGTTTGACGATAGTGGGGCTTTGGGATCACAGGCTGAGTATATGACCATTCGTGAAGACAAAACCATACTTACGATCCCGGATGAAGTAAGTTATGAGGTTGCCGCGGCCAGTCCGGAAGCAGGCCACTACGGATACAATTTCATCAACAAAATCCAGATAAGCCCCGGACAAAAGATCCTGATAAATGGAGGCACCGGTGCCATTGGTGCTGCCACCATTCAATTCCTTAGGCACCATGGAGTTGAGGTGACAGCCACTTGCAGAAAAGTGCATTTTGAGCAGGTGAAAAAGCTGGGAGCAGATAAAGTGATCGACTATGAAAAGGAAGATTTCACCACAACTGTTGAAAAATATGACCACATCTTCGATACTGTCGGCAAGAGTACTTTCGGGAAATGTAAGCCCTTGCTGAAACCAAAAGGTAAATACATCTCTTCCGAGCTGGGTCCAGGAGGCCAAAATATCCTGCTCATGATGACTACTCCAATGACAGGTGGTAAGCGATGCCAGATCGCCATCCCGGTCAAACCCCTGGAAAGTCTCGTCAAGATCCGTGAGTTGTGGTTAAGCAATGAATTCAAACCATTGATTGACAGGACCTATCCCATGGATCAGATCAAGGAAGCGTATACGTATGTGGCATCCGGGAGCAAGGTTGGGAATGTGGTGATTAGCTATGGGTAAATAATTTTCCCACACAGTATTTCAACCATTCCTCAAAATCGGCTGTCATTGGAAAAACTCAAACCCAATGAAAAATTTAAGCTTATCTGTACTACTCCTCAGTATACTCTTTCTTTTCTCCGCCTGTGAGGAAAATGATTCTCCCAAACTATCTTCCGAAGACTATCTCATCTTTGGGAAGTTTGCCGGTTTCTGCCTGGGAGACAATTGTGTCAGGATCTTCAAACTGGATAAAAACCAGCTGGGTGAAGACACCCTGGACAAATATCCTGACCGCCAAAATTTTTACATCGGAGATTATGCCAAACTGGAGCAGGCCAAATATGATAAAGCAGTTGGTCTTCTTGATAAGTTTCCGACAGACCTACTCAATGAAACGGATACGGTCTTTGGTTGCCCTGACTGTGCGGACCAGGGAGGTTACTACCTGGAGCTCAAGCTCAACACCACCCACAAATTCTGGATCATCGATACCAGCAAGGGCAGCGTGCCTGAATACCTGCATGAGTACATGGATGAGCTGAGCGGGGTAATTGAGGAACTTTAGACTGGGCCAGACCGAGACAACAAAAGTTTTTTGGGGAGCAATAGACATGCATAAAAAAACCACGCGTGATCGCAACCCTAACCACGCCTGATTGCAGCCTTAACCTCGTGTGATTCGAAGTAAAACCTCGCGTGATTCAAAGTAAAACCTCGCGTGATTCAAAGTAAAACTACGCGTGATTGGAAGTAAAACCACGAGAGGTTTTGGGTAAAACCACGAGAGGTTCAGAGCAAAACCACGTGTGATTGGGATCAAAACCACGTGTGATTGAGAGCGGAACCACGTGTGGTTTCTGGTACAAGTTAAAAATGGCCGAAATTGGGCCTTAAGAGCAATTTTTTTAATGCCGTCAGGTTTCAAAATCGTTTACTGTATGATACTCGGTGAGGAAAGCGGTTTTTTTGTTTTTAGACTGTCTGATACTAGCATTTGGGTCGATCCAGAAACTTTTAAAGGAGCATTAGTCTGGTCCGAGACCAAGACTACAAAAATTTATGAAGAATCAGCGGGCAGGTTTATAGGCTAAGATCCATAAACTTTTGTAGTCTAAGTAAGGTCAACCATCTATTTTCCCCTGGTTTTACTATTTTGGCTAACCCAAAAAATTGATCGGATATGACTAACCTAAAACCAGCGCTGCTGTTATTGCTTTTTACCACTGCACTTTTCTCATGCAAAGACCAGGAAACTCCTAAAAACCCCAACATCATCTACATCCTGGCCGATGACCTGGGGTATGGTGACCTGACCATCTTAAACCCGGAAAGCAAAATCTCTACACCCCACCTCGACCAGCTGGCCAGGGACGGGATGATCTTCACCGATGCCCATACCTCAAGCTCTGTTTGTACACCTACGCGGTATGGTATCGTCACCGGTCGGTACAACTGGCGAACTGAGCTTAAGCAAGGGGTACTTTCGGGAAAGTCAAAAGCCCTGATCCCCACTTCAAGGACTACAGTGGCTTCGTTGCTCAAAAAGGCTGGATATCACACCGCATTTATGGGTAAATGGCACCTGGGCTGGGACTGGGTGGCATCAGATTCACTTAACCTGGGCAACTTAAACTATCAGCCCCAGGACTATGATGCCATTGACTTTACGCAACCCATTTCCAACTCCCCAAATGACCTGGGGTTTGAATATGCTTACGGCATACCGGCGTCGCTGGACATCCCTCCCTATGTCTATGTGGAAGATGAAAAAGTCACCGCACAACCCGACAAGATCACGGTAGATAAAGGGGAATACTCCTGGTGGCGGGAAGGCCCTACCGGAAGTGATTTCATCCATGAAGATGTCACACCCAATCTCTTCCGAAAATCGATCGACTACATCAAAGAAAGAGCTGGCAAGGAAGAACCTTTCTTTCTTTACTTACCGCTTCCTTCACCGCACACGCCCATTTTACCTACCGAGGAATGGTTTGGCAAAAGCAACCTGCTTCCATATGGAGACTTCGTCATGATGATCGATCATTATGTAGGTCAACTGATCGCGGCTACAGAGGAAACGGGTATTGATGAAAACACATTGATCATTTTTACTTCTGACAATGGGTGCTCGCCTGCTGCCGGTTTTGAATTGATGACCAAAATGGGGCACTTTCCCAGCTATCACTTCAGGGGGCATAAAGCCGATATTTATGAAGGAGGGCATCGGGTACCTTTCTTAGTGAAATGGCCCGCAAAAGTGAAATCGGGTGAGGTAAATGATCAGTTGATTTGCACAACCGATCTGATGGCAACCCTGGCAGACATCACCGGACAAACTCTGCAGGACCATGAAGGAGAAGACAGCTTTTCCATGCTCTCACACCTGGTGGGTGAAACCAACCCTAATCCGAGATCTTCAGCCATTCACCATTCTGTAAATGGTGGATTTGCCATCAGAAAAGGTGACTGGAAGCTGATCATGGCTCCGGGCTCTGCCGGCTGGAGCTTTCCAAGGCCTGGCCGGGACATTGCCGCCCTGGATACGCTACCCCCTATTCAGCTTTACAACCTGGTAGCTGACCCGGGAGAAACCGATAATTTGCAGGCTGCAAAACCAGAGATTGTGGAAGAGCTGAAGGCCCTGCTTACAGAGCAGATCAGGAATGGGCGAACTACCCCTGGTGCTCCACAACAAAATGATCCGATTGACTTTGAGTGGAAGCAGGTTAGCTTTATGGATTGATTAATAAAAAATCAATAACAAACCCAACCAACATGATGTACCAAATCTTTAAGTCTACACTCCTATTACTTTCTATATTTATCATTGGTTGCAAGGGGTCAGATGTAAATAAATGGCGGAACTATAATTCTACCGATAAGCTGGTCAAAGAATATCCAGGCAGGATCAGGTCCCTTTTCAGTGAATTAAATCTTGACTACCCGGGCCTGGAGCAGGTTAAAGCAAACCTGGAAACAGGAGATACACTCTCTGCCGCAACTGCCCTGGTATCTTACTTCAGAAACGTAGATCGCGATTGGGTGGTGACTACCCTGGATCCTATTGATGAGGAGCAGGCTGAGATCATGTCAAACCTTTTGATGAGTGATTCTATCACGATCCATGGATCAAAAGTCAAGATGCCGTATGTGGATGGAGGATGGAAATGGAATTACACCGGTCCAATTAAGGACGATGAGTTTGGCTACTCCCTGAATGGTCATAGCTACCTGACCTCACTCTATGCCACCTGGAAAAATACGAATGACAACAACCTGATCAAGACATTCGACCAGATTGTGAAAGACTGGGTGATCCATCACCCCTTGCCTGAGGAAGATGATTCTGTCTATGTGGTCCTGGATCCTAACCAGCGAATCGATTATCGGGACATCGGTGAAGTAGAATGGAGAACCCTGGAAGGTGGCCGAAGGCTAGGTGCTACCTGGCCACAAATGTTTTATGCCTTCCACAAGGAAGCGTCCTTTTCCGATGCCGGGATCCTGCTTATGCTCACCAGCATCACTGATCAGGCAAATTTTTTGCGACAGTATCACAAATCCGGTCACAACTGGACCACCATGGAAATGAATGGTCTTGCTCTCGTAGGCTTATCCTTCCCTGAATTCAGCAAGGCTGAGGACTGGTCCAGCTATGCCCTGAACGTGATGTCTACGGAGATCAACCGGCAGGTATATCCGGATGGACTTCAAACAGAGCTTTCTACAAAAACCCAGTGGGTGGCGCTCCGACGCTTTGAATCGGTCGCCAACAATTTTACAAAAGCTGAAAAGGAGATTTCACAAGGATACATGGATCGAATAGAAACCATGTACAATTACCTGGCCTACTGCATGCGACCTGATGGTCATCAGCCTATCAACAGTGACTCTGATCGAGAGGATCTGAGAGAAAGGGTGTTGATTGCAGCTAAAAAGTTTAACCGACCGGATTGGGAGTGGGTTGCTACAAATGGTACCTTAGGCCAAAAACCAGATCAAAACACATCGCTCACCTTTCCATGGGCTGGCATCCACATCACCAGAAACGGATGGGATGCTGATGCCCATTGGTCCTTCTTCGATTTTGGAGCATATGGCACCGGTCATCAGCATCGGGATAAGCTACATCTTTCTGTGGCTGCTTTTGGCAAAGATCTACTGGTTGATGGAGGCCGGTACACCCATGAAAACTACTTTAGCTTTGATCCGAAGATCTGGCGAGGCTACTTCCGAAGCTCCTTTTCTCATAATGTGATCCTTGTGAATGGAAAGGGCCAGGACGAAGGACCTACCATGGCAGCTGCACCTCTAGAGGAAGGTATCGACTTCATCCACACAGACCTATATGACTACGCCTATGGTACCTTCAATGATGGATTCGAAGGAGTAGACACCAAAGTCGTCCACTCACGGTCTGTGCTCTATGTGCACGATCTGTTCTGGGTAGTGATGGACAACATTGAAGCTGACCAACCCATTGACATTCAGGCCTTGTGGCATTTCACCCCCGAACGAAAAATCAGTTTCAATGACGATGTAACATATTCCGATAATCCAGGCGAACCGAACCTGAAGATTGTGCCGCTTGGAGATGTCTCCTGGCAAACCAATGTTGTGGAAGGGCAGGAAGAACCGTTCATCCAGGGTTGGTATAGCAAGGATTACGGGATCAAGGAGCCTAACCCCGCTGTGATCTATGCGTCAAAACTTGAGAAATCACAATCTTTCATTTGGGTGCTGGTACCTTCAGAAGATGTCTCACCAGAAATACAGACCCGGCACCAACAAAAATCGGGATTACATACGCTCTCCCTTTCTGTTGATGGAAAAACAACCCTTATCACTTTGCCTGTGAAGAAAGAACTTTCCAAAGTCAAAGTATCACAATGAAGAAAATACCCATGAAGCAATTTTTCGTACTCATTTTCATCATAACGCTAGCGGCTTGCAACCAAAAGCCGGATGTTTACATGTTTTCCTTTTTTCATGGTAATGGCGAAGATGGACTACACCTGGCATACAGTCATGATGGCTACACCTGGATGGCCCTTAAGAACAATGAACCTTTCCTGACACCCCAGGTAGGTGAAGATAAATTGATGCGGGATCCGTGCATCATCAAAGGACCGGATGGGAAATTCCACATGGTCTGGACAGTCAGCTGGCATGAAAAAGGGATTGGTTATGCCTACTCCGAAGACCTGATCAACTGGTCTGACCAAAAATACATCCCGGTGATGGAGCACGAACCCGATGCCAACAACTGCTGGGCACCCGAGGTGTTTTATGACGAAAAGCAGGGTCTGTACATGATCTACTGGGCTACAACTATCCCAGGCAGATTCCCGGAAACTGAAGATTCAGGTGATAACGGACTCAATCACAGGATGTATTATGTCACCACCAAAGACTTTGAGGAATTCAGTGAGACAAAACTTCTCTATGACCAGGGATTCAATGTGATCGATGCGGTGATCACCACCCATCAGGATGAGTACATCATGTTCCTGAAAAATGAGACCAAGGTACCTGAAGCAGAAAAGAACATCCGCATTGCCAGAAGCAAAAACCTGACAGAAGGCTATGGTCCTGCCAGTGATCCGATCACCATCAATTGGGTGGAAGGACCGACCGTGACCAAAATAAATGACCAGTGGATTGTCTACTTTGATATGTACACAAAACATCAGATGGGCGCCGTTGCCTCCTCAGACCTCGAAAACTGGGGTGACATCTCTGACCAGATTCACTTTCCGGACGGAACCCGGCACGGTACAGTCTTCAAGGCCAGCCAGAAAATACTTGACAACTTATTAAACCAGTAAACCTCACCCCAGCCCATGAAATATCTTTTATCTACCCTTTCATTGTGTCTTACCCTATCTCTCTTCGGTCAGTTGGATTTTCGTAACCTTCAGATGGACGGATACCGGGGTATCTGGTTTGAGTTGAACCAGAAATACCCTTACGGCGACAAATATTCGGGTGGGCTGGGTACTTACACAGCCAAACACAGACCACTGGCGATCTACGCTAAGGAAGTTGACAAAACCTTCTTTGTGTATGGAGGCACGACTGGTGAGACCTACAAATACCTGCTTTGTATGATTGGGATTTATGATCACAAAACAGGCATGGTTTCCAAGCCGGTAGTGGTCTATGATAAAATGGGCGTGGATGACCCACACGATAACCCCTCCCTATTGATTGACGATGATGGATTCCTTTGGGTATTTGTGAGTGGCCGGGGCAACAGACGTCCCGGCATCAAGCTCCGCAGCGCCAAACCTTTCGACATCTCTCAATTTGACATCGTATCGGAGGAAGAATTTACCTATCCGCAGATCTGGAAAGGAGAAACACATTTCATTCATTTCTTTACCAAGTACACAGGTATAAGAGAATTGTATTTTGAGACGAGCACTGATGGCACAAACTGGACCGAAGACAAAAAACTGGCAGGAATCCCGAATAAGAAGGGCGAACGAGCAGGTCATTACCAGGCTAGTGAAATAAACCAGGGAGGAGCCATAGCGGGTACGTTCTTCAATCGACACATCGACGGGCATCCGGATACGAGGACTGATCTGTATTACATGCAAACCCGCGATCTGGGAGAGACCTGGGAAACCATCAAAGGTAAGCGTGTAAAAACTCCGGTGGACAAGGTGAAGTCTCCCATTCGAGTGATCGATTATTACTCACAGGGTAAGAATGTATACATGAAAGACATGAGTTTTGATGAGGCAGGAAACCCTTACTGCCTGTATGTGATCAGCAATGGTCACGAACCGGGCCCTGATAACGCTCCTTACGAATGGAAGCTCACCTACTACCAGGATGGCGAATGGATCACCCGACACATCACCACCTCTGATCACAATTATGACATGGGCAGCTTCTACCTGATGGACGATTCCTGGAAAGTTGTAGCCCCAACCGAACCCTCACCACAAACATGGGGCGTGGGTGGCGAAGTTGTGATCTGGGAAAGTAAAGACGAAGGAAAAACCTGGAATAAGTCCGTTGAAGTGACTAAAAACAGCGCGTTGAATCATTCCTATATGCGTAAGCCATTGGACTATAAAGCGCCTTTCTGCTTTTTCTGGGCTACCGGACATCCTCATGAGATGAGCATCTCGGAGATATACTTTGGCGACTTTGAGGGCAATTACTGGAAACTACCCTATTGGATGGAAAAGGAGTGGGAAAAGCCCATTAAAGTGAATGGTGATTAGGAACAATTCTATATCACACTGATAATCGAAAAAGGAAATTTTTCAATATAGATCTGCTACGGAATTATAATCCCAGACTGAATCTCCTTGACTACCTATTGTTTTTTTTTTGAGGAAATCAATTTTCTTCTGGTATGTCTGGATCCCTAGTCGATAAAGAAAATCATGAAATGGCTGAGCACTTTTTTGATCAATTGCATCCCGGATAGCTTTGAAATAAATATCCTTATCATTTTTAGAGATCTGGAGATGACCATGACCATTTTTTAACAGTTCATAGTTCATCATGAGCCTGGCAGTCCTTCCGTTACCGTCCTGCCAGGGATGGATAAGGACGGTTTCCAGGTGTAGTTTTGAAGCCCTCTCGAAAGGATCTTTGATCTCAAGGATCTTTTTAAATAAATCTTGAAACAATTGTCTGTCCTTTTCCAGATAAGGAGTAGACCTTCCTCCCACCCGGTTTGTTATAGTCTTATACCGTCCTGAGGATTCTTCTTTTATCCAGGATCTGGTATTCAGCTTATGGAAAGTCATAGCGAGTGACTCACTCATTTCGAAATCTTCCTCGATGAACCCGTACATTTTCTTGAAAGCTTGATGCGCATCTTTGATTTCGAGATGCTCTCGCAGCGTATGGCCCGGGACTACCTTATCTGTAATGATAATCGTCTCTGTTTCTCCTAAAGAGATGGTATTACCCTCTACTGCACAAGTATTGTAAGCATACGAAATGGCTGCCTGATCTATATCGTTTTGATCAAATTCAGGACCTCCTACCTTTCGGTATTCAGCTAAAAGCTTATCGTATTCATCCTTTAGCATGGAATACAAATTTACTTGATTTTTGAGTATATGTCTAAGGAGGTCGTCTAGCGGAAATTTTTATCTTGCTATTCACATGTAATTGGTTAAAGACAAACATTGATACACATGACTGTGCATTCCACCAACTATCAGAATACTTTCATTGAAATCGCTGAAGATTGCCCGATTAAAATGGGAGAGATTCCACCACTAAGAGGTGACAAAAAATCTGTGGCCAACCTTCAGTATGAAATGGTTCATGCCAATCCCTACAAATTCACCTCGGATGATGTTTTGTTTGGTGTCTTTGCTCAAAGAAATGAGTTCATACAGGATGAGCTTGCCGAAGAACGCGCTAAATTCTTTTCCAAAGGTCAACCCTGCTTTCGATCCTCCCCGCTGACCAAAAGATATGGATGGGGAGTACACAGCAATAAGGAAGGTAAGATTGCGATCTTCGGTGCTGAAACTGAAGAATATCAAAAGTTCCTGGCTGACCCCTCACTCCAAAAAGTAAAAGCCATGAGGAGTTCCAGGAAATAAGCTCCTGCCAGGGGATCATTTACTCAAACCTGACCAGCTTTAGGTCGGTGTTGTCACCGACCAAGCGATATCTATTCATAGAAGTATATTATATTTATATATGCAAAATGACGGTATCGTATTCTTTACCGCTACTTGCCTTAACTGGCAACCTTTGTTATTCCATGATTCACGCAAGCAAATAGTCCTTGATAGCCTTGAATTTCTGGTGACAGAAAATCGTATTTGGCTCTATGCTTTTGTCATTATGCCTAACCATACACATCTATTATGGAGAAAGAAGGAAAAGTGGATAGAAAAGGATGTACAGCTAATGTTCCTTAGATATACAGCACAACAAATTAAATTTCAGATGATAGATTCAAATCAATCATCCGAATTAGCATTGTATAAAAGTACTCAGGGTGATCGGGACTTCCATTTTTGGAAGCGAAAACCATACAAGGCTGAAATGTATAATCGTAAAGTTGCCACACAAAAGGTTGACTATATTCACTATAATCCGGTGAAAGCAGGGCTTTGTGAGATGCCTGAAGACTATTGGTTCTCATCAGCCAGGTTTTATGAGTTGAATCAAGATGACTTTGGTTTCTTAACACACTACATGGAGCATCTTTAAAGCGTTCATGTCGGTGACAACACCGACATTAAGCTTAAACGCACTAAATTCTTCTCCAAAGGTCAACCCTGTTTTCGATCCTCCCCGCTGACCAAAAGATATGGATGGGGTTCATAGCAATGAAGAGGGAAAGATTGCGATTTATGGAGCTGAAACTGAAGATTACCAGAAATTTATCGCTGATACTTCACTAAGTAAAGTCAAAGCCATGAGGAGCTCCAGGAAATAAGCTCCTGCCAGGGGATCATTTACTCAAACCTGACTAAATTGGACTTTTTTTAACCCTTTTAGTCAAATATGAAAGCATTAATCCTCCCCCTGTTTTTATTCATTATTCAGTTTTCTCTCCTTGCCCAGGAATCCATGTTATGCCAGGGGCACTACTGGACTGAGGCAGAAGGCAACATGATGATGAAAGATTTTGCATCCAATTGGGATGATAAAGCATCGTGGGAGCGACGAGCAGAAGTCATCAGGAAAGGAATTGTGGATGGGATGCAGCTCGATAAGATGCCCAAAGCCAAAGGTGCACCTAAAGTCATCATCAACAGCACGCGTGAGATGGATGGTTATATCGTGGAAAACATAGCCCTCGAAAGCTTCCCTGGCTTCTATGTAACAGGAAACCTCTACCGGCCAACAATGAACAGAGATAAATATGCTGCTATCCTGAGTCCGCATGGACACCTGGCCAATAAACGATTCACACATTACGTTCAGCGCAGGGGGGCTGTTCTCGCCCGAATGGGAGCCATTGTTTTCGCATATGATATGGTCGGGTATGGAGAATGCGACCAGGTTAATCACAAGATGCCTATTGCGCTGCTATTACAAACTTACAACAGCCAACGTGTACTGGATTACCTGCTTTCACGTCCTGACGTTGATTCAGAAAGAATTGGTATGACTGGAGGATCCGGTGGCGGAACTCAGACTTTTGTGTTGGCGGCCATCGATGAGCGTGTGAAGGCCTCCGTACCTGTGGTACAGGTATCTGCGCACTTCTTTGGAGGATGTGTTTGTGAGAGTGGAATGCCTATCCACAAAAGCAAATCACATCAAACCAACAATGTGGAGATTGCAGCCCTTTGTGCACCCAGACCACAGCTGGTGATTTCAGACGGTGTAGACTGGACAAGGAATACCCCTAACATTGAGTTCCCTTATCTGCAAAAAGTCTATGCATTGTATGATGCCGAACACAAAGTGGAAAACGTGCACCTGGCTGGGGAAAGACATGACTATGGCTACTCAAAACGTACTGCTGCTTACAACTTCTTTGCTCACCGCCTGAAACTGAGCTACAGAAACATTCCCTACGATGATCGGTATGTAGAGGATTTTGTCACCATCCTGCTTCAGGATGACCTGAAGGTTTTCAACGCTGACAATCCAAAACCTACTAACAGGCTGGAAGGCGATGAAGCTGTGATGAAGTATTTGGGATTTAACTGACCATTACACAGAAAATGAAATGAGAGGATTACTCATTTTTATTGCCTGTTGTCAAAGCAGCATACTTTTTGGACAGGTCTCAGCAGAATCTGAGTTATTCATTTCCTTAAAAGCACAGGATAGCACCTTCTTTGAACGCGGTTTCAATCAATGCGACCTTGAATACCTTGAAAGTGTAGTTGCAGATGATTTAAGATTCTACCATGATCAAAGTGGTGTTCAGGATCGAAAGTTATTCTTTGAAAACACCAGGAAGTACATCTGTGACAGCAGTGACCAAAAGCCTATCCGGAAAGTAGAAGAAAGTAGCCTGGTAGTTTACCCATTATATGAGAATGGCAAACTATATGGTGCTATTCAACATGGTTCACACCATTTTTATATCAGGGAGAAAGGAAAAGAAGATGTCTATACCAGCTCGGCAAAGTTCACTCATGTGTGGTTACTGGAGAATGAAGTCTGGAAACTTAGTGAAGTGCTGAGTTACGATCACAGAAATTGATTTAAAGAGCACCGCAGTTGTGGCACCACTTGGAGTGGTGCCACAACTTGCGTTTAAGCGAACATATTAAGATACTGTAAAATTTAATTGGCCAGGGGTACTTATGCTAATCCTGGGAGTAGATTAGTAGGCTACAGAACACCAAACCAAACCATGAACAACATAACAAGAACCCTTCTATTTCTGATCTTTTTCACCATTTGTTTTCTTCCCTCGATCTCACAAGCCCAAAAAGCCAAAGGCACGGTGTTTTTCGATGCGAATCAAAACGGTCAGCTCGACAGCAATGAAAAAGGGATCGAAGGAGTCAGTGTCTCCAATGGTATAGAAGTCGTCAAAACAGATTCAAAGGGAAAGTATACCATTGACCTACCTCCCGAAAGTATTCTTTTTATCTCCAAACCTGCTGGATATGGCATTCCCTTAGACGAGGTGCAGCTTCCTCAATTCTACTACCGCCACTACCCAAAAGGAACGCCAAAAGTTGCAGAATGGAAATGGCCTGTGATAGAACCAACCGGACCACTTCCCAAAACCATCGACTTTCCGCTCATAGAAGAAGTCATCCCAGATACATTCAAGGCCATGGGATTTGCTGACCCACAGACTACTCGTGATGAGGAACTTGATCAAATGAGAAAAGACATCATCGATGAGCTCTTTGGCAATCCCTACGATGCCAAATTCGGGCTGGTAGCAGGAGATCTTGTGAATGACAACCTTGGATTGTATGAACGACACAACAAGTTGATGTCGCTCATCGGTATCCCCATCTGGAATGTTCCGGGTAACCATGACGTCAACCCGGAATCACCAGATCACGAGCACGCTACGGAAACCTATAAAAGTGTTTTCGGTCCTGATTATTATTCATTCGACTACGGTCAGGTACATTTCCTGGCACTCAACAATGTTGGATTTCTGGGAAAGGGAAATGGCTACATCGGGCATATCGATGAAGAGCAGATGCAATGGATTGAGAATGACCTGAAGCATGTGCCCACTGATAAACTCATCATGATCATTACGCATATCCCGCTGATCACCTATGCAAACAACCGGACATTCCCAAAAGGCACCAATACAGACAACTTCAAAGAACTTCTCCGAATCCTTAGTAGGTTCCAGTATGTCTATGGTATTGCAGGACACGATACCAGCAATAGCTGGAAAGTGGAGGTAAACCACACACATGGATGGCATGGCTACCCGTTTATCGCCCATACCCTGGCAGAAGTTCGGGGCAGTGGCTGGGCTCGGGGTCCACGGGATGAGCGAGGCGTAAGAGACAACATCATGGCTGATGGCAACCCCAATGGATACTACATCTTCTACTTCGAAGGCACTAAGGTCAAACCCAGGTTTATCCCTGCCGGAGGTGATCCTACCGACCGGCTAAGAATCACACTCGATCCCCTGTTATCTCATAAAGACAGTATCAAGCAAACCCATCCGGTCGGTCTTGATCGTGGCCATCAGCAAGAAAACACCTATGTGGTGGTAAATTTCTTTGATGGAGGAGAACGTGATGTGGTCATGCTATCGCTGGATGGACAAGAATCGGTAGCCATGCAGTATATCGAAAGAACTGATCCGGCTTTCACCCGGATGTATCAAAAGTATCATGGCACTGGAGACCGGCACGTGGAACCGGAAGTTTCTTCTCACATCTGGCAACACCCCTTACCAACGCTGGCACCTGGTGTACACTCTGTTGTTGTCACAGCCAAAGATGAGTTTGGATTTGAAGATCAGGAGGCTTTCACCTTCGAGATTATGGAGGACTAAATGGTTTAGATACCCGGGGTTTGATTTGTAAGACCATCCAAAAATTGTTATTTTACTAGAGTCTGGTAAGGATCTTTGGTGGAATAATATGCAGCAGAAAGAGCAATACTTACAGGAATTTTTGGATCTAAGACCCAAATTGAAGTCTTACTTGTTTCGGTTAACCACAAATAAGCAAGATGCCGAAGACCTCACGCAGGACACTTATCTGAAGGTCAGTAAAAGTATTTCCACATTCAAAGGCAATTCCAGCTTTAAGACATGGGTTTTCTCAATTGCCACCAACCTGGCCAGAGATCATTTTAGGGTGAAACAGCGTTGGGGAGAAGACTGGATGGACGTCGTAAGAGATGTGCATGTTGCGAATCCTGACCTATTTGCCAAAAAGAAAAGCATCCTGGAAGAATCTCCGGAAGGAAAATTTATCCTGAGCGAACACCTCAATTACTGCTTTAATTGCACGACAAAAACACTACTTCTTAATGAACAGATCTGTTTATGGCTCAAGGAGGTATATGGCTTCAAGGTGTTTGAAATCATGGCCATCCTCAACTTGTCAGAGGGGAAAGTGAAACATGCTCTTGCCGACGCCAGAAAACACCTCTCCCGGATATTCGAGCATAAGTGCGCACTGATCAACAAAGAGGGCACATGCAGTCAATGCACCGGTTTAAATCAAATTTATAATCCCGAACAAGACGCTCACATCGAGGCAAATAAATTGAAACTGGTGAGAGAGCGAAACGATATCAACAACAAAGCGCGACTTGATTTGCGGTTGGAACTGGTGAAAGCTTTGGACCCTTTAGAAGGTAGAACCACAAGCCTCCATACCTATTTGTTGGAAAATTCCCCAACATGGGTTGAGCATCAAGCACAATTAAATAATTGACTATCAGATGATTAAATTAATCTCGTCCGTTTTTACAGCAACAACCGTCTAAACTCAAAACATTAATTATGGGAAAACCAGTTTACATCAAAGTAGAGAAAAAGATCGATAAGCCATTGTCACAGGTCTGGGATAAAGTTGCGTTGGGCTTTGGGAATGTTGCCGATTATAATCCATCGATCAAAGCATCAAGATTTGAGTCAGACAAGAAATCTGGCGTAGGAACAGTTCGTCATTGTGATTTTGTACCTAATGGCTATATCAAAGAGGAAATCTTTGAATGGAAAGATCAACAATCCTTCAAATTGCGGTTTCTTGAGTCTTCCGCCCCCATGGGATTTCTGGAAAGTAAGTTCACCTTTGAAGAGAATGGAGGGGGCACCAATGTCACGCAAGAGTTCTGGTATCGGATGAAACCACCAATGGGTTGGCTGAGTGGACTCATGAAGAGTAAAATGAGAAAGACCCTTGTCGAAGGACTTGACGGATTAGAAAAACATTTAAACAACTAATAGATGGCCTCAAACGAAGAATACCTGGATTATATCAAAGATCAACTCTCTGCATTTGGGGAGTTTGAAACCAAAAAAATGTTTGGCGGACACGGCTTTTTCAAGGATGGACTCATGTTTGGCATGCTGGGTTCAGGGACCTTCCGCCTAAAGGTGGATGAAAGCAATGAACAAGACTATATCGACAAAGGGATGAAGCCCTATTATTCGGACAAAAAGAAAAAAGGGATGCCCTATTGGGAGGTTCCAGCCGATGTACTGGAAGATCGCAATGAGCTCAAGGAATGGGCTGCAAAATCAGTAGATATTGCCATAAAAGCATCATCAAAAAAATAGCCACCTCAGTTGTTGACGACCTAAATATCAACGATTTTTTTGCTGGTGAATTGATGATATCTGGATAAATTCGAATCATAGAAACATCCAACCAGCAAAATCATGAATAGATATTTATTAGTAGCAGCAGTATTGCTTTTAGCTTCAATTTCTCAGGCTCAGATCAGTGCCATTACAGACACAGGAGATGAAGTGGTCCTGTATGATGACGGAACCTGGACATATAAAGATGGTGCCGCACCCGAAAGAGTTCCAATACCAGTCAATGATGAGAAATTTGAGAAGCATAAAGACGCATCCTTTCTGGTTAAGAGCAGTAAAGTTGGGGTTGGATTATACATGGACCCGAAAAGCTGGAATTTCCGAAAAGGCACCGAAAATGATGCCTATGAATTCCAGTTTCAAAAGAAAAAAGACGATCTGTATGCCATGATGATCACGGAAAAGCTGGAGATTCCCATCGAAAGCCTTCAAAATATTGCGATTGATAACGCCAGAGCCGCAGCTCCTGATCTTAAGGTTACTAAAGAGGAATACAGAACAGTTAATGGCATCCAGGTGCTCATGATGCAGATGACTGGCACCATCCAGGGAATGCGATTTACCTATTGCGGATATTACTATTCTAATGAAGGAGGTGCTGTACAATTGCTCACCTATACAGGCGAAAAGCTCTTTGAGGACTACTTTCCCGAAATTGAGAAGTTCCTCAATGGATTTGTGACGCTATAAGCATTGGCTTCAGTATTTTTATTGGATGAAGTTCAAGCCTCAGGATGGCTTTCCATACTATTTTCACCTGGCCCAGGATGGCAATCTACCAGACCTATACTCTTCTACATCTCAGCTTGAGTTTTTAAGAAAGATCCCGGAAGAAAAAGGTTCTTATCGGTATTTGCCTCAGAAATGGAGTATCAAACAAATAATCGGTCATATTTCTGACCATGAGCGAGTAAAAATGTACCGGGCTTTTCTTCTCAGCAGAAACCAACAAATTGAGCTGTGGGGTTATGATCAAAATACCCTCGTGAAGAATGCCAGGTTTGACGAGCTCACCATGAGTCAACTTATTTCGGATTTACAAAATATCCGTGCAGCCTCATTAAGCTTTGTCAACACTTTATCTGATGCACAATTGGCCATAAAAGGAGTCGCCCGGGACCAGGAGGTCTCCCTTGAAGATTTTCTTAGAACAATCATTGGTCACGAAAGACACCACCTTGAGGTAATCAAAAGAAAATACTTGCCCTAGCCAATTTTTATCCCATATCTCGCGATATTGCTATTTTCTTTTGTTCTTTACAGCTAAACCCAAAACCTCATTTTTTGATGAAATATTTAATTATAGCGCTATTCCTGATTTCTGGTCTGCAATATGGGCAAGCCCAAACTCCGGATGATATCAAAATCACTTCTGAAAAAGGAAAAACAAAAGTCAAGGTTGATGATTCGGGAGTGTTGGAGGTCAACGTCTCCCCCAAAGATCTGGACAAATTCAAATCCAGGGGATCTCTAGGCTATGGTGATTTTGGTGCAAAGGGCAATGGTAAAACAGATGATATTGATGCAATAGCAGCTACGCATGCTGTTGCAAACAAATACGGAATACCAGTAAAAGCTGACGACGATGCTACATATTACATCGGAGGTAAAGAACGGACCGTAATCATCATGACAGACACAGATTTCGGTACTGCAGAATTCACCATTGATGACACCAACGTTGAAAACAGACAGGCTCCTATCTTTCAGGTCACTTCTAACCTGGAATCTTTTCCATTGGAAGGCATCTCTATACTGAGAAGAAACCAAACAAAAATTGATGCCAACTTGCCCTCCAGTTGTCTGATCACTGTCACCAATTCAAACGTTAAACGATATATTCGATATGGTCTAAATCAGAATAACGGGTCATCACAGACAGATATTTTCATCGTTGATAAGGATGGAAATGTTGACAAAAACACACCCATAATCTGGGAGTTTAACCAGATCACAGAAATAAATGCCCTCCCAATGGATGAAACTACATTGACAATCAAAGGTGGTATTTTCACTACCATTGCCAATCAGGCTGAATCAAAATACACCTACTATAGTCGGGGTTTGGCCATCAAACGTTCCAATGTCCTCGTAGAGGGCTTAGAACATAGGGTAACAGGCGAAGGCGAACATGGTGCACCATATGGCGGTTTTATTATTGCCCGTGACTGCGGAAACGTCACCGTAAGGAATACCATCCTCACCGGACACAAAACATACAGAACAATTGGTTCAGCTGGTTTACCGGTATCCATGGGTACATATGACATTTCAATTAATCGTGCACTCAACATTTCATTTATCAATTGCAGCCAGACAAACGACATCAACGACAGGACCTACTGGGGTATCATGGGATCGAATTACAGTAAAAACCTGATGTATGATAGTTGTATATTTTCCCGCTTCGATGCGCACATGGGTGTGGCCAATGCGACCATCCGAAATTCCACCATGGGTCATATGGGCATCAATGCCATTGGCACCGGCACCCTACTTATAGAAAATTCAACCATTCGTGGAAGAACGCTGGTAAACCTCAGAAGCGACTATGGCAGCACCTGGCAAGGTGATTTCATCATCCGTAATTGCACTTTCGTGCCCAATAATGGACAGGAAATCAGTAGTGCCAGTCTTATCGGAGGGCGTAATTCAGGACAGCACGACTTTGGGTATACCTGTTATATGCCTGAAACAATCACGATCGAAAATCTACTCATAGATGATGATAATCATACGGAGGATTATGAGGGACCCACCATTTTTGGTGATCTCAATCCTGATATGACGGATGACTCCTACCAGCAAAAATTCCCTTATGTCATCACCAGGGAACTTATTTTGAAGCTAAATCACAATTCAGGGAGCAGTGGAAAACCACTCAGGCTGAGTGACAACATGTACATGTTTAAAGATGTCGAAATAACGACTTCAGAACCATGACCCATGAAGGATCATTTTTCGACTGAATCGGAGAAATATGCACAGTTCAGACCTCATTACCCCAGTGAGTTCTTTGGCTACCTCAATGAGGTTACACCGCATAATGAAATAGCCTGGGATTGTGGTACAGGAAACGGGCAGGTTGCATTTGAGCTGGCCAGGTCTTTTGATAAAGTTTTTGCCACCGACATCAGCCAGGCCCAAATTGATCAGGCCATGGAAGCCAAAAACATTCATTATGTTGTTCAACCAGCAGAGAAATCCTCCTTCCCCGACTACTTTTTTGACCTGATCATTGTGGCGCAAGCCATTCACTGGTTCGATTTTGATAAGTTCTATGCTGAGGTCAGAAGGACTGGAAAAAAAGATGCAATCATATGTGTGGTAGGCTATGGAAGGGTAAGTGTCTCCATGGAAATTGATCAATTGATCGATATCTTTTACCAAAATGTCATCGGGCCTTATTGGGATAAAGAAAGAAAATATATCGATGAGTACTACCAAACTATTCCATTTCCATTTCAGGAGCTCTCGACGCCTGATTTCAGCATTGAATTGGAGTGGAACCTTGAGCATTTTATCGGATATTTAAATACCTGGTCCGCAGTCAAGAAATTCACTTCACAGAATAAATTTAATCCTGTCACTGAACTTCATACATCACTTGCTGACCGATGGCCAGAGAATGCATCGAAAAAGGTAAAATTCCCGTTACTCCTCAGGGTAGGACACCTTTAGCATATGGCTGTAAATCACAAAAACCTTCTCCCTTACGATGGCCAGGTATTTTATTTTGGTCAGGTATTCTCCGAAAAGGAGGCTGATCAATACTTCCAGCTCCTTTTCGAGCATATTGAATGGCGACATGATGAAGCCATGATGTTTGGCAAGCGCATTGTGACCAAAAGAAAAGTAGCCTGGTATGCAGATATCCCATTCGAATACACTTATTCAAAGATCACAAAATCCGCCTTGCCCTGGACCAGTGAGCTGCTGGAGCTCAAGCAGGCTACTGAAGAATTGACAAAAACCACCTACAACTCCTGCCTGATGAATCTCTATCATTCCGGTGATGAGGGTATGGCGTGGCACAGTGATAATGAAAAAGATCTGAAAAAAGATGCTGCTATTGGCTCTTTGAGTTTTGGGGCCAGGAGAAAGTTTGCTTTCAAGCACAAAAAGTCCAAAGATCGGATTGATTTGATGCTGGATCATGGCAGCCTGCTACTGATGGGTGGTGAAATTCAAAGAAACTGGTGGCATAGGCTACCTCCTACCAAAACTGTGAAATCCCCCAGGATCAACCTCACTTTCAGAACAATGCTATAAACTTCTTAAGCAGATTTCGTTTAGCTTTATATCCTGACTGACACCATGAACCTAAGAAACACTGCTTATTTTTTTATAGTCTCCATCTCCATTGTCGTAGTATTAACTTTTGGCCAGGACCTCATTGTGCCATTCGTCTTTGCCGTTTTGCTGTGGTTTATCGTGAGAGAGCTCAAATCACTTCTTGACCGGATCAGTTTTGTCCGGGATAAGTTCCCGTCCTGGGCCAAAACACTCATCACCTCATTGTTTATTCTAATCACGATAGGTACCATATCCAGGGTCATCACAATGAGTATTCAGACACTGGCAATGTCGTATGATAAGTATGAAAAGAATGTGGATGACCTGATCCAAAAAATCAACAACTTTTTGAATATCGACTTGATGGAGTTTCTGACCACCCACATTGGAAATTTCAATTTTGGTGGTCTTCTGAGTACCATTTTCACATCCCTGGCAGACATCCTTGGCAACACATTTATCATTTTGATTTATTTCTTGTTTGTCTTTTTAGAAGAGGCTCATTTTGAGAAAAAGCTTAAGAAAGTAGTTCCAGGTAAAGGCCAGTATCAAAAGGTCTCAGGCATTCTTGAGAGAATTGAAAGGTCTGTGGCCAAGTATTTAGGTTTAAAAACACTGGTAAGCCTAATTACAGGAGTATTAAGCTATTTTGTGCTCATGATCATTGGGATTGATTCTCCCGCCTTTTGGGCATTCCTGATCTTCCTCCTCAATTTCATTCCCACAATTGGATCTTTAATCGCTACTTTGTTCCCGGCAATTTTTTGTCTGCTACAGTTCGGTGAGTTTGGCCCGGGGGTTCTGGTCCTTATTTTGGTGGGAGCCATCCAGGTGCTTGTGGGAAATGTGTTAGAACCCAAACTCATGGGCAATTCAATGAATGTAAGTGCCCTGGTCACCATCCTGGCATTGTCATTCTGGGGCGCCCTCTGGGGTGTAACAGGTATGATCCTGAGTATACCTATCACGGTCATCATGATCATTGTATTTTCTCAGTTTCCTGCCACAGCTCCTATCGCCATTATGCTGTCTGAAAAAGGTGAGTTGGAGACTTAAGAACATGCTATGGATCTTTATGAATACGTCAGCCAGTTTCACGATCTAAGCAAGCAGGATTTTAAAGGTTTTGAGGACTCTTTGAGAACACGAGCCATCAAAAAAGGAGAGTTTATCACAATGCCGGGGCAAGTACAAAAAAACCTGTACATCGTGAGGCAGGGGGTACAAATGTCCTTTTACGAAACAGACACACATAAGCATGTGATTGCTTTTACTTACCCCATCAACTTTTGTGCTATCCCTGAATCATTTACGTTCCAGGCCCCTTCTAGTTATTCACTCATGTGCCTTACCGATAGCGAAATGGACTACATTTCTTTTGAAGCTTTACAGCAGCTTTTTGATAAATCTCAAAGTCTTGAAAGGCTGTTTAGAAAAATGAGTGAGGCGCTACTTTCGGGAGTTATCAGTCGTCACATCGAGTTGCAATCCACAACCATTGAAGAACGGTTCAAAGCCTTTTGTGCCCGAAGTGGCCACCTGCTTCAGCTGGTCCCACATAAATACATTGCATCGTATCTAAATATCGAGGCCACCAACTTCAGCAAGCTCTACAATACCGTGAAGATCTAAGCTTGGTATAGACCAAGAATTTTTAAATTCAGGACTACGAGCTTTGAGGTATGAAAAAAGAATTTCCCTGGCTAGACAAAGCGGAATACCCGTTCCAATCTCACTATCATCACATCAATGGTCATGAAATGCATTATGTGGATGAAGGGAAAGGGCCGGTATTATTGTATGTACACGGCACCCCATCATGGAGCTTTGACTTTCGACATGTCATCAAAGCTTTAAGTGACCATTTTCGCTGTGTAGCTATTGACCATATGGGTTTTGGACTTTCTAACAAACCAACGGAATATGATTACTCAACACACAATCATTCCAGGTCTCTGGAGAAATTTATCCTCGAAAAGGATCTGAAAGACATAACATTGGTTGTGCACGACTTTGGTGGGCCGATCGGCTTAAATTTTGCGATCAATCATCCTGAAAGGATCAAGCAACTAGTCATCATGAATTCCTGGTTGTGGAGTGCTGAGAATGAACCGGAATTCAAGAAAATGAGTAAGATTCTAAAGAATCCGCTCCTTCCATTTTTATACAGGAAACTCAACTTCTCAGCACGATTTATTCTACCCAGTGTATTTATTCAAAAGCCTACCAAGAAAATACTTAGACATTACACAAAGCCTTTTCCTTCCGCTAAAGAAAGAGAAGGCACACTGGCATTTGCAAAGTCATTGCTGAACGATCAGGGCTGGTTTCAGGAATTGTGGGAAAAGAAAAAGCCGATCGAAAACAAAAAGACCCTTCTCATCTGGGGATTGAAGGACTCCGTTATTAAACCCAAATACCTGAAAATTTTTGAGGAAGGGTTTTCCAATTCAACTTCAGTCGGCCTGGAGGCTGGTCATTTCCCTCAGGAGGAAAAACCCGATCAGGTATCAGATGCTATTCTCAACTGGGTTAAAAATGACTTATAGTAATATTTTGTAGGACGGAATCTGTTTTGTACAAAAATATTATTCAGTTATTCGGTAAAAAGTCTTGATCTGATCGGGACTTTTTTTATTTTAAGGATAAAATCATCAACCCTAATCCCCATGAAAAAGTACCTTGCATTACTAACCCTTTGCCTCCCGCTTCTCATCTATGCCCAAAAGCGGCCATTCAAATATGGAAAGATCTCACAGGACGAGCTTGAAATGGCGTCATGCGAATTTTACCCGGAGGCAGAATCAATGATCATCGGAAAGTTCGCTGATGTCCACTTCCAGTATGTCAACGAAAAGGGATTTCAGTACAGGTATGAAGTCACTGTTCGGAAAAAGATATTTAAAGTGGCTGGAAAAGATGAGGCCAATGTTTCTATCAGAATTTATGAGCCTGAAGTTGGGAGCAACAAGGAAGAGCTAACCCAACTAAAAGGATATACCTACAATCTTGTTGATGGTAAAGAAGTAAAAACCAAGCTCACGAATGACAAAGAGTATAAAACGAGGATCAATGAATATTGGGTAGAAATAAGCTTTGCACTTCCGGATGTTAATGAAGGCTCAGTCGTGGAGTATAATTACAGTAAAAGGTCTGATTTCATTAGCAACCTGGATACCTGGTATTTTCAGGAGGATATACCAGTAGCTTATTCCGACATCCACCTGGTGCTGCCTGAATACTATTACTATCAAATCAACCAGGTGGGCAATTATTTCCCTATGGAACGATTTGAAGAAACCTATGAAGAAAAATTCACAATCACCAGCAGAGGTATACCCACTGGAGACAATCCTAACCCCAAGTATACAAATACGCTAACCTCCAACAGTAAGAAATTGCAATACATTGCCAAAAACATTCCCCCAATTATCGAAGAGCCATTCATGAACAACAAACCAAACCTTCCGGCAAGACTGGAATTTCAGTTAATGACCATTCAATATCCGAATAGTACGCTGAAGCATATGGCAGGGAGTTATGACAAGCTCAACACAACGCTCCTTGAACGTGAAAGTTTTGGCAAGTCACTCAGAAAAGGAAATTACGCAAAAGAAAAAATAGATGAGATGACGGGTTCCTCACCACTATTCCAGGCCCAGGAGCTCTACTATTGGCTTAAAAAGAATGTCTCATGGAACGAGTTGTATTCCATCTCCAGTGAAAATGTAGGTAGAAAGACTTTTAGTGATAAGGAAGGTAGCGTATCGGATATTAATCTTTCCCTTGTGGCTGCTTATCGGGAAGCAGGACTACAATCCAACCCAATTATATTGAGCACAAGAGGACATGGCATTGTCCATCCGGCTTACCCCAACTACCAGGACTTTAATTACGTGATCGCCTCGGTAGTCATTGATGACAGGTTATACCTGTGCGACGCAGCGTCTGATATGCCTTTCGGTGTGTTGCCATACAGGTGTCTCAATGGGAATGGATGGATGGTCCATGATAGCGGTGGGCAATGGGTAAACCTGAAAGAAAACGCCACAACAACTTCATCGGTCAATTGCGACATGCGTGTGGCAGAAAACAAGATCCACACAAAAGTAAATGTGGAACACCGGGACTACTCTTCTATGAATACATTTTCCAAATACAAACGAGACGGTGAAGAAGAATACACCAATGATCTCGCCAAATCATTTAGTGAGTGGGAATTGTCCGGCTTCTCACTAAATACTTCAGAATTCATTGACACTACAACATTTGAATTTGAGATTTCAAGAGAACTTGATGACCCCGGAATCATTTATCTGCAACCCATCAATTACGGTGCTATCCTTGAAAATCCTTTTGTGAGAGAAGAAAGGATCTCCCCTGTAGACTTTCCATACAAGAACAGAAACGTGGTTATTGCCAGGATTGAGGTACCTGAAAACTATGTGGCTGAATTACCTCAAACGGCCATTGTGAAACTACCTGAAGGGGCGGGAAGATTCACCTATTCAGCAACCCAGCTTGGTACTACCATTACAATCCTAAGCAACTTCGAAATATCGAAGCAAGATTTCTCACCTGATGAATATACTTATCTGAGACAGTTCTATCAGATGGCAGCAGACAAAAACAATGAAGTGGTAGTCCTCAAAAAAATCCAATGAAAATTCGTGTACTATATGTCATAGCATGGCTGTCCGGCTTCGTTTCGGTCGGTCAGCCATCACTGGACAATCTAAAACTATTTACAGAGGGAGCTCACGAAATCGTCCTAACCGATGAAACAAGATTTACAATTAAGAGGATTGACCAGTCCAGTCTTTCTAGAAAATACATGTCGTGTATCTTAGATAAATACGCAAGCAATACCAATACGATCAAATTGTACTACGATGATTTTCAGGAAATAGAATCTGTAAAAATATCCGTTTTGGACAGTGATCTGAATGAGATCAAATCTTATAAGCTCAAAGATCTTCAGGATTATTCAGCCAATGGATCTAGTATGGCAACCGATAACAGAATCAAATATCTCAAAATTAACGAGCGACGATTTCCTTACTTTATCACGGTTGAATATTCCATCAATTATAGCGGATCTCTGTTTTACCCGAGATGGATTGCACAGGAAGATGAAAAATTGTCTGTTGTATCTTCAAAATTTGTAGTAGAAAGTTTTCTCGATCACCCGTTCCGATACAAATCAAATATTCCTGCCAGTGACAGCATCAACGAACCCAATCATTACCTATATGAGTGGGCGGTCGATTCATTGCCAGCCTATACCTACAAAAGCTATTCGTATGATATTGAGGACTATTCACCCTCAGTAATGGTTGCACCAGGCAAATTCCAGATGAATGGGATCGTTGGTGACCTTTCATCATGGGAATCTTTCGGTGAGTGGATAGATGGTTTGAACAGCACACAAAATACCCTGACAGATGCCGATAAACAACAAATTATAGCACTCGTCAATCCGGATGACACCCCACTGCAAAAGACAAAAAAGATCTATCAATATCTACAGCAAAACACAAGATACGTAAGCATTCAATTGGGTATCGGTGGATGGAAACCTTTTGAAAGCGGATTTGTACACTCCAATAAATATGGTGATTGCAAGGCCTTGTCATTCTATACAAAATCCCTGCTGGAAACTGTTGGGATTAAATCCCATTACACCCTGATCAAGGCCGGTCGCAGTACCAGCGCTATCAAAGGTGACTTTCCCAATGCGCATTTCAATCATGCAATACTCACCGTCCCCCTGGAAGCCGATACAATTTGGCTGGAGTGTACCTCGCAGACCAATCCATTTGGGTATCTGGGTACATTTACAAGCGACCGTGATGCATTGCTCATCGATGGGCCCAACAGCAAGGTAATCCGCACACGTTCGTATAAGACAGAGGAAAATACTCAGCGGACAGTGGTCAACATGACCATAGACAAAAATGGAGTAGGTGCCTGCAAAATAAGGAGGAATTTTTCCGGGATTGAAGTGGAAAATGATGGCTTCATGTATGTGGTAGACAAAACTGAAAAGGAAAAGTCAGACTGGTTTGTTGACAATCATCAGTGGGGCGATGTCAAACTCCTTGACCTGTCCATTTCAAAAATTGAAGGCTCGGAAGTTCCTCATGGCAGCCTGGAAGCCAACCTGGAGATAAGCAATTCAGCTTCACTCATGGGTAGAAGGATGTTTTTCAATCCATTCCTATTCACCAATATCGATTACATAAATGTGAAGGAGGCTGAAAGAAAGGTACCTATGGAAATCAGATATCCTTATACCCAGATTGATACAGTACAGGTGACGTTTGACCAGTTTTTCCATCCGGAGCGGCCAATCTCAGACAATACAATAAAATCAGATTTTGGTGAATACTCCGTTAAGGTGATCAGAAAAGAGAATAACTATACCTTCATCAGGACCTTCACGCTACATAAAGGACAATACAATCCTTCCATCTATCCTCAGCTGAAAGAATTTATTGAGTCAGTTCAAAAATCCGACAGGCAAAAGCTAGTAATGATCAATAAGACCTAACTTTAATCAAGATCATTAATTTAATAGCTTATCGTCGACCTTATGAAAACTGTGAAGCTAACAGAGGAATTTCCTGTGACGTCCAAAGCACTTTATACTGCATGGCTCAGTAGTAAAACCCACAGCGAAATGACAGGTGGTGAAGCACATTGCAGTGACGTAGAAGGCGAAAAATTCACCGCGTGGGATGGATACATTGAAGGAAAGAATGTCTCATTGGTTCCTTCAAAAGAAATTGTCCAAAAATGGAGGTCATCTGATTTCAACCCTGATGATCCTGACTCTACTATCAAAATCAATTTTGAAGAAACCTCCGATGGTTGTCGGATGACCCTGACGCATTCAGAAATCCCGGATGGGCAGCCGGATTATTACCAGGGTTGGATCGACAACTACCTGGAGCCAATGAAAGACTACTTCCGAAGAAGTAGCCTTTGAGTATAGCCTTTAAGTCTTACTTTGTTAGCTTTTTGTATTTGATCCTGTGTGGTTCTGTGTCTCCCAGGCGCTTTTTGCGGTTTTCTTCATAGTCTGAGTAGTTACCCTCAAACCAGTAGACCTGCGAATCCCCTTCATATGCCAGGATATGTGTGGCCACACGATCCAGGAACCAACGGTCGTGACTGATGATTACGGCACTACCCCCGAAGTTTTCAATAGCCTCTTCCAGCGCCCTGAGTGTATTCACATCCAGATCGTTGGTTGGCTCATCGAGCAGGATCAGGTTGGCTCCCTGCTTTAATGTGATGGCCAGGTGAACCCTGTTTCGCTCCCCACCGGACAATACACCGACTTTCTTTTCCTGGTCAGGTCCTGTGAAGTTGAATCGGCTTACATAAGCCCTGGCATTCATTTCTTTATCACCCAGCTGTATAATCTCATTTCCTCCGCTGATCGCTTTGAAAACGGTGTCATTAGGATTCAAATCATGATGCTCCTGATCTACATAAGCCATCTCCACCGTTGACCCTACATCAAATGATCCCGTGTCGGGCTTTTCTTTACCGGAAATCATGTTAAACAGGGTAGTTTTACCTGCTCCATTAGGACCAATCACACCAACGATCCCTCCTTGTGGTAGGGAGAAATTCATGTTTTCGAATAGCAAGCGATCACCGAATGATTTGCTTACATTACTAGCTTCTATCACTTTGCTACCCAACCTCGGTCCAGGTGGGATGTAAAGTTCCAACTGAGCCTCTTTAGCTTTTGCTTCCTGCCCTAGCAATTTCTCATAAGCATTCAACCTGGATTTTCCTTTGGCCTGTCTTCCCTTAGGACTCATCCTGATCCACTCCAGCTCACGCTCCAGGGTCTTCTTTCTTTTAGATTCGGATTTCTCTTCCTGAGCCAGACGTTTCTGCTTCTGATCCAGCCAGCTGCTGTAATTTCCCTTCCATGGGATGCCTTCACCACGGTCAAGCTCAAGAATCCAGCCTGCAACATTATCCAGGAAGTAGCGATCGTGTGTCACGGCAATTACGGTACCTTCATATTTCTGGAGGAATTGCTCCAGCCATCTTACTGATTCGGCATCTAAATGGTTGGTAGGCTCATCCAGTAGCAAGACATCAGGTTGTTGCAATAGCAACCTACAAAGGGCTACTCTTCTCTTTTCCCCTCCAGATAGCTTATCAACCATCGCATCCCCTGGAGGTGTTCTTAAAGCGTCCATGGCCCGCTCCAGCTTACTATCAAGCTCCCAGGCATCCAGCCGGTCCAGTTTTTCCTGAACCTGTCCCTGCTTTTCGATGAGTTTATTCATTTTGTCAGGATTGCCAAGGATTTCCTGATCACCGAACCTTAAATTGATCTCATCATATTCTTTCAGAAGATCTGTGACTTCCTTGACTCCCTCACTGACGATCTCCTTTACGGTCTTTCCAGCGTCAAGTTTCGGTTCCTGCTCCAGCATACCCACAGTATAACCCGGAGAAAAAACCACTTCGCCCTGGAATTCTTTGTCTATCCCAGCGATAATTCGAAGTAGTGATGATTTTCCTGATCCATTAAGCCCGAGTACACCGATTTTGGCTCCATAGAAAAAGGATAAATATATATTTTTGAGTACTTGTTTTTTGGGCGGATGAATTTTATTCACACCCGCCATTGAGAAAATTATTTTTTCGTCAGACATTTTTAACTATTTTCAAGCTCACAACGTATGTAATAGAGGTCAAAAGCGAAAGCTTTTAAAAGATTAAAATTGTTTATCCTTTGGATAACACTATTTTTTCAAAATGAGGACGAATTTACTTCTTTATAATTCTGCATTCCAATCCACCACAATACTTTTTTTATCGTGAGTAAAAAAGAGATTCCTTTTGGTTTCATCGAAGGAGATGATATATACTTAAAACCCTGGGGTAGTCACCCTGAAAGAAAGATAGGAGAGATCAAAGAGGGGAATGAGCAAAGCTCCCTTGCCTATTTCGAAGAAAAATTCAAAGACCTTTCGGCCAAGGTTGAATCTTTGGAAAAAGATATCGATGAGGCTGAGAACAAGGGATCATTCCTGATGAAGCTCAAGCATCTAAAAGACTCTTTGCCTGCCCATGATGGATTGGGAGACTATCTACCTGTTGAGAATAAACTTGTGCAGCTGGAAGAAGATCTTAAAACCCTGATTGGTCAAAACAGGGTTAGAAATAAAGAACTCAAAGAAGCGATGATCGAAGAAGCCAGAGAGATTGAAAAAATCATCAACTGGCAGGAGTCTACAGAAAAGATTCACGATATTAAAACCCGGTGGATCAAAACAGGGAATGCTCCGGATGATGTAAATGAGTCGCTGGACGAAGATTTTTGGGATATCATCAGCCGGTTTTTTGAGCGAAAGAAATCCTTTTATGAGGATAAAAAAAGGCTCATGCAAAAACGTAAGGAAAGTTATTCCTCGCTGGTTGAGGAAGCAAAAAAGATCAAAGAACTACACGGCAAGGAGCGATTCGAAAAAATTAATGAGCTGAAAGAGAAGTGGAATGAAACCGGTAATATTCCGAAGGAGGAGTATGTCGAACTGAAAAGGGAGTTCGATTCATACATGAGAAAGAAAACCTTTAATGCTCCCCCGCAGATAGATCTTATCAAGTTGGTGGAAAACTTAAAGAGTTACTATAACAAAGAGGCACCATATCACCACAGAGATCTTGACTATCAGCGTAAAAACCTGATTAGGTTCAAAACTCAACATCCAGAGCTGAAAAGATTGCGAAAAGAGGCATTTTGGTTTTTTCAACTCATTGCTGAGCGGGATTTTATCGAAAAGCTGGCCAGTAACAGGTTTCCTGAATTCAAACAGCTTGATGAGGATAAAAAACAAAGCATCAAAGTTGGGATATTGAAGGAGCTTCTTAGCAGAGACAAGGAGGATTTTGCAAAATTTGAAGAGAATCAGGCCAATTTTTCAGCTGGGAACCGTGAAATGCAGCAGTTAGTGGACAAAAAAATTAATCAGCAAAAAAACAAGATTCAAGTCAAAGAAGCCCTTTTAAAGCATCTTACGGGGGTATAATTTATCTTTTTCAAGATTTTTGAAACAAAAATGTTGGTTTTTACATTTAAGTGTCTTACTAATAGGGTTTGATTTCTCATTAGAAAATTTATTTTTGCACGACTATTTTAAAAGGCAGTTAGCTTATGTATTGGACTCTTGAACTTGCATCTTACTTAGAAGATGCCCCATGGCCTGCAACAAAGGATGAGTTGATTGATTATTCAATCAGGTCTGGAGCCCCATTGGAGGTAGTTGAAAACTTACAGGAACTTGAAGATGATGGCCAGCCATATGAGAATATCGAGGAGATTTGGCCGGACTACCCAACTAAAGAAGACTTCTTCTTTAACGAGGATGAATATTAGGTGGGTATTTGAGTAAAATATTGAGCTCCCCGCTTTCTCAGGAAGACGGGGAGTTTTTGTTTAATAATGTCTCAGCAAAGAAAAGGTCTTCCTGCGTGGTGACTTTGAGATTATTGTAATCTCCCTCTACCAGATGCACTTCTCCATGGCATGATTCAAAAACCGTCGCATCATCGGTGACCGTTTCTGCAATGGGACCTTTGTAAGCTTCCCTGATTAATTTTGTGTTGAAGGTCTGTGGAGTCTGTACGATCCTGAATTGGCTCCTGTCTACGACTTTCGAGGTTTCTCCATCTATCTTTCGGATTGAATCCTTGAGCGGCATCACGGGAATTCCACTTCCATGCTTTTCCGCACTCTCAAATGTCCGCCGAACAGTTTCGATATTCACACAGGGTCTCACGGCATCGTGGATGGCTACGATTTCCGAATTCTTTATCGAATCCAGGCCGGACGATACCGAATGGAAACGTTCCTTACCTCCGTATGACACACTGATTTTTACATTTGGAAGGTATTTCTGTTGTATCTCTTCCCACATAGAAACAAAGTCCTGGTTGAGCACCAGCACAATCTCAATTCCCGGATCAAACAACAGAAACTTTTCCATGGCGTGGACCAGAATTGGCTTTCCGGCAACAGAAATAAATTGCTTTGGAATGGACCTTTTCATGCGCTGGCCTTTACCAGCAGCAACCATTACCACACCATTTAAAGACATCCTTTAGATGATTAGCATCGCGTCGCCATAGCTAAAGAAACGGTATTTTTCTTTGATGGCTGTCTGATAAGCCTCCATCACCAGGTCATAACCCCCAAAAGCAGAAGCCATCATTAAAAGCGTAGACTCTGGCAGATGAAAATTAGTGATAAGCGCATTGCATAATTTAAACTCGAACGGTGGGAAAATAAACTTATCTGTCCATCCTTCATTGGCTTTTAATCGGCCTCCCGCAGAAACAGAGGATTCCAATGTTCTCATCACCGTGGTTCCAACAGCACATACTCGTTTTTTCTCATCGAGCGCTTTGTTTACCCTGGCCGCGGTAGGCTCATTCACCATATAGTTTTCAGAGTCCATCTTGTGCTTGGTCAGATCTTCAACATCTACCGGCCTGAATGTACCAAGTCCAACATGAAGGGTAATTGGGCTAATGTCCACCCCGTTGATCTCAAGTCTTTTCATCACCTGTTTGGTGAAATGTAGTCCGGCTGTAGGAGCTGCTACTGCACCAATATTTTTGGCATAGATCGTTTGAAAACGTTCCCTGTCTTCGGGTTCCGCTTTCCTCTTGATGTATTTTGGCAATGGTGTCTCTCCAAGCCGATCGATCATTTTATAAAAATCAGTTTCGTCCCCATCAAAAAGGAAACGAATGGTTCTACCTCGTGAAGTAGTATTGTCAATCACCTCTGCTACCAACTCACCTTCTCCGAAATAGAGTTTGTTGCCCACACGAATCTTTCTGGCAGGATCCACAAGCACATCCCAAAGCTTCATGTCTTTATTCAACTCCCTCAAAAGGAATACCTCGATCTTGGCACCAGTCTTTTCTTTATTTCCATAAAGTCTAGCTGGAAATACCCGGGTATCATTGATGACCATCACATCACCTTCTCCAAAGTAGTCTACCATGTCCTTGAATATCTTGTGTTCAATTTCACCAGTATCCTTATGAACAACCATTAAACGGGACTCATCCCGATTTTCAGTTGGATGGAGTGCAATGGCACTTGAGGGTAAGTCGAATTTAAATTCAGATAACTTCATGTGTGTTATTTAATTTATCTTGTGTTGGCCACCTGATCGAATGCTGTTGGGCATTCAGCCCTGGAAATGTAATAAGCCCTGAAGACCTCAGCTGAAGACAATCTACCGATTATCCCAGGCCGAAACTCAACATATAGACTTTTCATACTCAACATTTATGCATTTCTCGAAGTAGTGACCTTAAAATTCCTGCTCAATTGATTAACTTCGAAGGTTCAAACCAGAGGAGATTTATTAAGTCCGCAAAAGTAGTAAATTGTTTTCTTTTGGAGAACACTATCACCATGAACTACGTACTAATTTTATCTCATGGCATTAATAATTAGGCTGATTCTGGAAAGTTTTCGTTTTGCATGGAATGCACTTCGAACAAATCTACTAAGAACGGTGCTTTCCCTTCTAGGTGTCACCATCGGAATATTTGCCATTATTTCTGTTTTCACCCTTGTAGACTCGCTCGAAGACAGCATTAAAGACAGTTTGAGTTTTTTGGGCACCAACAACATCAATGTTGACAAATGGCCTTATGGCATTGGCGAAGAACAATATCCCTGGTGGAAATATTTACAAAGACCAAACCCGACCTATGATGAGTATCGCTTCCTGGCCTCAAATGTGACCAACGCCAAAGACATCACCATATTCGCCGTTCGGGGTGGAGTGACAGCAAAATATAAAAGCTCCAGCAGTACGGACATGGAGGTATTTGGTGTGGTTTACGATCACAGCAATGTGTATGAGGTCCCAATCGAGTCAGGTAGATATTTTACTATGGATGAAATCAATGGTGGAAGAAATGTTGTCATCATAGGTCACCGAATAAAAAATGACCTTTTCACTAATGTAGACCCCATAGGGAAGGAACTCAAGATTAAAGGCCTAAAATTCTATGTGATAGGTACCATAAAAGAAGAAGGTGAAAGCTTTATGGGTATAACCAGTCATGATGATCAGATTTACCTTCCATTCAAAACCTTTAGCAAAATGTATCATGTAGGGAGGATGTGGGGAGTTCAACCCACCATCACAGTAAAAGGACAGGAAAGTGACATTGGCCTTGTTGAATTAGAATCAGAATTGAGAGGACTCATGCGCATCAAAAGAGGTCTGAAACCTAAAGAGGAAGACAGCTTTGCCCTCAACAGACCAGAGGCAATCTCCAATTTTATCGGATCAGCATTTGATGTCATCGGGCTAGCTGGCTGGTTTATAGGGGGGTTTTCAATCCTGGTTGGAGGCTTTGGTATTGCCAACATCATGTTTGTCTCGGTGAGGGAGCGAACTAACATCATTGGGATACAAAAATCACTCGGCGCTAAAAACTACTTCATCCTGTTCCAGTTTCTTTTTGAAGCCATATTCCTGAGCGTGCTTGGAGGAGGAATTGGTATCTTCCTGGTATATCTGCTGTCATTTGTTAGCCTGGGCTCACTTGACCTGGTGCTCACTACAAGTAATATCGTGCTTGGCATTGGTGTATCAGCCACAGTAGGAGTAATTTCCGGGATAGTCCCCGCGGCAATGGCATCAAGACTTGACCCGGTAATCGCTATCAGATCTTAATTATTCAGCCTCGGTAGGCTCAGGTTTCTTGGACTTCGCTGTTTTCTCGTCAGTAGCTTCCTCAGCCAGTCCATGGATCTTGGCTTTAATTTTCATTTCCAGCTCTTCCATCAGCTCAGGATTATCTTCTACAAGCTCTTTCACAGCGTCCCTTCCCTGTCCGAGCTTGTTGTCCATGTAGGAGAACCATGAACCCGATTTCTTGATGATATCCAATTCCACACCGATATCAATGATCTCGCCTGATTTGCTGATCCCCTTCCCATACATGATATCAAATTCTACCACTTTGAAAGGAGGGGCAACCTTGTTCTTGACCACCTTCACCCTTGTTCTGTTACCCATGATGTTATCCGCACTTTCCTTGATCTGACCAATCCTTCGGATATCCAGTCGCACAGAAGCATAAAATTTCAAGGCATTACCACCTGTGGTCGTTTCTGGGTTACCAAACATCACTCCGATCTTTTCTCGAAGCTGGTTGATGAAGATACACGCACATCCTGTCTTATTGATAGCTCCGGTCAGCTTTCTCAAAGCCTGAGACATCAACCGGGCCTGAAGCCCCATCTTGCTATCACCCATCTCGCCTTCCAGCTCACCTCGTGGAACAAGCGCAGCCACAGAGTCAATCACAATGATATCAATAGCCCCTGATCGGATAAGGTGCTCAGCAATCTCCAAAGCCTGCTCACCATTATCTGGCTGTGAGATCAGCAGGTTTTCCGTATCTATACCTAATTTCTCCGCATAGGTCTTATCAAATGCATGCTCTGCATCAATAATGGCAGCCAATCCCCCTTTTTTCTGAGCTTCAGCAATGCAGTGCATGGCCAAAGTTGTTTTACCTGAAGATTCAGGACCATAAACCTCAATGACCCTTCCTTTGGGAATACCTCCTACTCCAAGGGCCATATCAAGCCCCAGAGAACCTGTAGATATCGTGGGCACATCCAGCACCTTGTTGTCACTCAGCTTCATGATGGTCCCCTTTCCATAAGTCTTTTCCAGCTTATCGATGGTCAGTTGAAGCGCTTTGAGTTTTTCTGTATTGTCAGCCATGATGGTAGATTTCTTATTGATAAAGCAAAATTATGTAATAGATGCTAATTATTTATGCATTTTAGCTAAAAATATTAGCATTTTGTTGTTTAATCTCGGCATGGGTGATCCCAAACCGTTTTTCATTAGAATACGTCCTAGCAGGTATTCAATTACAAATTAGTTGAAACATTTCACAAGATTTATAGATGGTAAGCAATTAATTTGCAAAAATGTCTGAGAATCCATGAAGAAGAAAATTCTCATTTCCATTTTCACTGTCCTGCTCGTCTTGATACTCATCAATGGTAAGTTATTGATCTATGGTTTACAGCAGGGATGGGGGCAGCTCAACATCATTAGGAAGGCTGTATCTATTACAGCTATTCTTCAGGACCCCAATCAACCGGACACCTTAAAGGCTAAACTCGAGTACACGCTAAAAGTTAGGGAATATGCAATGGAAACACTGGGCCTTGACGAATCTGACAACTACTTCAGTTATTATGACCAGGGAGGTAAACCAATATTATGGAATCTTTCAGCGTCTGAACCATTCGAATTAAAGCCCTACTTATGGAAATTTCCCTTCCTGGGTTCCATGCCTTACAAAGGCTTCTTTGAGCTGGAAAGAGCCAAAAAGGAAAGAGATAAACTTGCTAAAGAAGGTTATGACACAAGAATCCGCACAGTTAGTGGTTGGTCTACCTTAGGGATACTGAAAGACCCCATACTGAGTAATATGCTGGAGCGAAGTGATGGAGAGTTAGCGGAAGTAATCATTCATGAGCTGGTCCACGCAACCATCTTTATTAAAGATGAAATTGATTTTAATGAAAACCTGGCCTCATTTATAGGAGAGGTAGGTGCCCAGCAATTCCTCATGGACCATTATGGGGATTCTTCCCAATCACTTACTGAATACATCCAGGAGCTGGAGGATAGTGAGCGTTTCAAGCGCTATATGCTTCAAGGGACAACAAAACTGGATAGTCTTTATTTGAAGATCCTGAATGAACCTGATAGCATCAGGCAGCAGTTGAAAGATGTGGTGATTTCTGAGATTGCGTCTAACATAGATACGGTATCGTTCTACAATGAAAAGTATAAGGACATCTTCGACAAAAACTTACCTAACAATGCCTACTTCATGGCGTTTCTGAGGTATCATTCTAAATCAGATTCCCTGAAAGGCTTACTTGATGGTTATGATGGTGATATTTCACATATGATTAATGATCTGAAGGAGCGTTATGAGTAAATTCGTTAACAAATTGTTACCATTTTAACATAAAATTGATTTCTCTTTAATTTTGAATATTATCGAGTGGAATTGAAGCAAGGATCATAAGATAGCTAAACTGAGCCTGCTGTATTATTATACTGTAAACATTAGATTAACCAAGTTTTACTAAACCTATTACTTCATGTCCAAGCACAACCAAAAAATTCTGGTGGTAGATGATGAGGCCGACATACTCGAGCTGGTAAAATACAACCTCACTAAAGAGGGTTATGAAGTCAAAACAGCTCTTGATGGAATTAAGGCTGTGGAAGTAGCCAGAACGTTCGTTCCGGATCTTATTATTCTGGATATTATGATGCCCAAGCAAGATGGAGTAGAGACTTGTCGTCAGGTAAGGGAACTTCCGGAGTTGGTCAATGTCTTTGTGATCTTTCTTACGGCAAGATCTGAGGAATACTCCGAGGTCGCTGCATTCGAGATGGGGGCCGACGATTATATCACCAAACCAATCAAGCCACGAGCACTGGTTAGTCGTATCAATGCACTTTTTAGAAGAGAATCCAAAAAGAAAAAGGAATCCAACAAGATCAAAATAGGGGACCTCATTGTGGATCGGTCGAGCTACACGGTCATGGCCGGTGAAAAGATCATCACTTTACCCAAAAAAGAATTTGAATTGCTCTTCTTCCTGGCACAAAACCCTGGTAAGGTGTTTAGCCGGGATGAACTCCTGCAAAACATATGGGGTACGGATGTATATGTACTGGCTCGCACGGTAGATGTACACATTAGAAAGGTGAGAGAGAAGATCGGTGAAGGCTATATCTCAACCATCAAAGGCGTAGGCTATAAGTTTGATATCAGTTAGTTTTAAGGTATGTTGATCAATTCCAGGGCACTTGCCTTGTTGCTTGCCATACTCATTTCGGTGATCACCACTGCATTTTTATCTTTGGTTGATGAAGCCTTGAATGTAGCCCTCGTTATTTGTTTTTTACTCTCTTTTTCCTCCTCTTACATACTCATCCGAATTTGTCTTGAGTTTCTATTCTTTAGACAGATCAAAGAAATTCATGATGCATTGCAGGACATCAGGTCCCAGGATTTGTCATTTATTACCAAAGGCACAGGGATCAGTGCCAGCCTAAACCCACTAAAGAGGATCAACAAAGAAATCTTTAACTATGCTGAAAAGAAGCAAGCGGAGATCAGTGAGCTCAAACGCATGGAAGCATTCCGAAGGGAGTTTATAGCAGACGTTTCACATGAATTAAAGACTCCGATTTTTGCCGCACAGGGTTTTGTGCACACCCTGCTTGATGGAGCAGTCAAGGATAAATCCGTGCGTAAGAAATTCCTTAGAAAAGCTGCTCGAAGCCTGGATGGTCTCGATATCCTTGTTCAGGACCTGCTGACAATATCTCAGCTGGAGACTGGTGAGATCAAGATGCATTTCGAGCACTTTGATATCTGTGAGCTATGTAGAGAAGTTTTTGATCAGCTGGAGGGTAAAGCAGAAAAAAGTAAGATCACCATGGAGATTGACCACCCGGAGGATCAGCCAATGTTTGTATTTGCTGATTACCGCCGAATCTATCAGGTGTTGATCAACCTTGTCTCCAATGGCATCAAATACACCAAATCCGGTGGACATGTTTCTGTAAAATTTGTCGAAGAAAAGGGGCGGATCAAAACATTGGTTATTGACAATGGAAGGGGTATCCCGAAAGAAGATATCAGCAGGATTTTTGAAAGATTCTACCGAGTAGATAAAAGTAGATCTAAAGAAAAAGGTGGGACCGGCCTTGGATTATCTATCGTAAAGCACATCCTGGAAGGACATTCTACAACTATTGAGGTTGAAAGTAAGCTAAAAGAGGGCTCAGTATTTAGCTTTACGCTCAAAAAGGGTAAGGCGGTGGAACATCGCTTCATCGACGACGAGGAAGAGTAATGCACAAATACATCAAAGGGCTCAAATTTGAGGAGATCATCCTCAAGGAGAATGACCATTTCATCATCATCAATAAACCACCTTATATATCCACGTTGGAGGATCGAAATGATCCTATTGATATACTCAAGTTGGCAAAAAACTACAACCCGGATGCACAGGTATGCCACCGTCTAGATAAGGAAACCTCCGGTGTACTAGTAATAGCCAAACACAAGGAAGCCTATCGCCATTTTTCAATTTTGTTGGAAAGACGTCAGGTAAAGAAGGTCTATCACACAGTAGTGGATGGCACGCATGAGCTGGACAACCTGGAGGCTGATGAACCAATTTATTCATCTACCAGCAAATCCAGGGTAGATTTTAGAGAGGGAAAGCCATCCTTGACATTGATTTCCACACTTGAGATTTTCAAATTACATACATTACTCAAGTGCTTCCCTGTGAGTGGTCGCTTACACCAGATCAGGGTGCATGCCGCATTTCACAATGCTCCGGTATGCGGTGACCCTGAATATGGAGGTAAGAATATTTACCTGTCAGAAATTAAGCGTAACTACTCTTTAGGTAAGTGGAAAGAAGAGAAACCATTAATAGATCGTGTAGCTTTGCATGCTCACAACATTGCTTTTCAGGATTTTGAAGGTAAAGAACAGGATTATATTGCTGTAGAGGCGCCATATCCCAAAGATTTCGATGTCCTGATCAAACAATTGAGAAAATACTTATGATAATGTAGATGGGAGTTTTGCTTTTATAAAGGATTACTTCTATTTTTGTGCTCCCTTTTCGGGAGGGTATTAATTTATTGAATTAGAAAAACAAATCAAATTGGATACTTTAAGTTACAAAACAGTATCTCTAAATAGTGCCACAGTTGAAAAAAACTGGATCCTAATTGATGTTGAATCAAAGGTTTTGGGTCGGGTAGCCAGTGAGGTAGCAAAAATTATCCGTGGAAAGCATAAAGCCGGATACACACCACATGTTGATTGTGGAGACAATGTGATTGTGATCAATGCGGATAAAATACGGTTGACAGGGAGAAAGTGGACAGACAAGCAATATGTCCGACACACTACTTACCCAGGTGGTCAAAGATTTGAAACGCCACTTGCAGCTAAAGCCAAGACATCAAGGCTTTTAGTTGAGCGAGCAGTAAGGGGTATGTTGCCAAAAAACAGCCTTGGAAGAAAGTTGTTCAGCAACTTATATGTATATGAAGGAGCGGAACATCCACACGAAGCTCAGAATCCAAAAGAAATTAAACTATAAACCTGAATGGATATAATTAACACCATTGGGAGAAGAAAAACATCCGTAGCACGTGTGTACTTGCAGAGCGGCAAAGGATCTATTGTTGTGAATGACAAAGATCTGAAGGAATACTTCCCTTCTGAAATCTTACAAACTATTGTAAAACAGCCAATCATGACTGTTGATGTTGATGGAACTTACGACATCAAGATTAACGTAGATGGTGGTGGGCCAGCCGGTCAGGCTGAAGCTACCAGATTGGCAATTAGCCGTGCGCTTGTTGAGATAGATGAGGAGTTCAAACCAGCATTAAAGAAAGAAGGTTTCATGACCAGAGATTCAAGAATGGTTGAACGCAAGAAATACGGTAGAAGAAAGGCGAGAAGGAGATTCCAATTCAGTAAACGATAAGATTAGATGGCTAAGATTGAATATAAAGACTTATTGGATGCAGGTGTTCACTTTGGACACTTAACCAGAAAATGGAATCCTAAGATGGCTCAGTACATCTTCATGGAGAAAAATGGCATCCATATCATTGACCTCAACAAGACATTGGTTTGCATGGAAGATGCCGCTGGCGCTTTAAAATCCATCGTAAGATCAGGTCGAAAGGTCATGTTTGTTGCTACCAAAAAGCAAGCAAAAGAAGCCATTGAAGGTGCAGCTAAGAAGCTGAATATGCCTTATGTTTCTGAAAGATGGTTGGGTGGTATGCTGACAAACTTCGCTACTATCAGAAAATCTTTGAAGAAGATGGCAAGCATTGATAAGTTGATGAAAGATGAAGCTTATCAAAACCTAGCAAAGCGTGAGCGTCTGATGATCACTCGTGAAAGAGAAAAACTGGAAAGAGTACTTGGTGGTATCTCTGACCTAAACAGGTTGCCAGCAGCTCTCTTTGTAATTGACATCAAGCGTGAGCACATCGCAGTGGCAGAAGCTCAGAAGCTAAATATCCCGGTATTTGCTATTGTGGATACTAACTCTGATCCAACTGAAGTAGATTTCCCTATCCCAGGTAATGACGATGCATGGAAATCTATCAACCTGATCACAGGCTATATTGCCAAAGCTGCTGAAGAAGGGCTGGAAGAGCGCAAAAAAGACAAAGAAGACGCTAAGCTTAAAGAGGACGAAGACGAAAAGCGAGCAGTAGACAAAGAGGAGCAGGAAGCTTAATCGTAAAACAATAATATTATCATAATCAGAAATTGGACACGAATAGTATTCGCTGTTCAATTTTTGTTAGTGGACTACCCAAACATTAAACTTATTCATAAAAATGGCTATAACAGCACAAGACGTAAACAAACTAAGACAGATGACCGGTGCCGGTATGATGGACTGCAAAAAGGCACTAACAGAGGCGGGAGGAGATTTCGACAAAGCGGTAGAATTGTTGAGGAAAAAAGGACAGAAAGTTTCTGCTTCCAGAGCTGACAGGGAGACTTCAGAAGGTGTTGTTTTCGCAAAAACCATCAACGACGGCAAAAAGGGAATCCTGATCGCGTTTACTTGTGAGACTGACTTTGTTGCTAAAAATGAAGACTTCATCAAATTAGGAGAGGAAATCATTGAAGTGGCTTCAAAAGAAAACCCTTCTTCTGTTGATGAATTGAAATCGATAAAATCTGGTAGCCTGACCATTAATGAAAAAATCACAGAAACTACTGGGAAAATCGGCGAGAAGCTGGAAATCAGTAGCTATGAGGTCCTTGAAGGTGAAAAGGTTGTACCATACATCCACCTAAACAGTAAGCTTGGTGTGCTTGTTGCGTTGAACAATACCAATGGCACAGATGTAACTGAAGCTGGTAGAGACGTAGCCATGCAAATTGCTGCAATGAACCCTGTAGCTGTAGACAAAGAGGGTGTGGATGCGGCAACCATTGAAAAAGAAATAGAGATTGGAAAAGAGCAGGCCAGAGCCGAAGGTAAGCCCGAGCAAATCATTGACAAGATCGCTCAGGGTAAACTTCAGAAATTCTTCAAAGAAAATACTCTGCTAAACCAGGCTTTCGTAAAAGACAACAGTGTATCTATCCAGCAATACCTGGATGGGATCAACAAAGGATTGACAGTTTCAGAATTCAAAAGAGTTGTGATCGGATAATCCGGACACCACAAGAAAACAGAGACTACAAAGCATTCGTTTTGTAGTCTTTTTTTTGCCTAAACTTTTTTATGCGTTCCATCGCAGAAAGGTCTATTGCCAGTATGCTTGCACATGCAAAACCATACGGTCTTTGACTTCTCAGCCTTAAATACTTCTGGTGAAAAATCGGAACCCTTGTGAGAACCATCACAAAATGGTTGATTCCTCGATTGACCACATGCACACCAGGCATATATTTTACCTTCTTTCAATTCAAATGATCTGGGCTCTTTTGCTGCAACTTTTGGAGATGCCATAATATGTCTGTTCAAATTATCTTGAACAAAGACAATTTGTATGGCGGAATTGTTTTAGACACTTGCGGAGTGTTGGGGCTTCAGCTAATCAGTCTTTCACACCTCCTGCCTACTCAGCTTCACTACTCTTCCCGGCTTATCAAATACCACATAGATAGCTCCTTCTGGTCCTGAAATCACCTGACGAACTCTGCCAAAATTTTTCAGTAGCGTCTGTTGGAATATTACGTTGCCATCCTTCACATTCAGCAACTGGACCTCCTCAAATCTCAGGGCACTGACCAGTAATTGATTTTCCCATTTAGGAAATTGAGATCCAGCGTAAAAATTAACTCCTGATACGGCTATTGAAGGTTTCCAGTACCAAATAGGCTGTTCCATGCCTTCTTTGCTTTCAAACTCACTAATCAATTCTCCGTTGTAGTTGATCCCATACGAAATCTCCGGCCATCCGTAGTTGAGTCCGGCATTTATCTGATTTACCTCATCCCCTCCTAAAGGACCATGTTCAGCCACCCATACTTTATTGGTTTTCGGATGAACGGTCAGCCCCTGAGGATTTCGATGGCCATAAGAATAGATAGACCATAGCTTATCAGCATCACCATAGAATGGATTGCTTTTTGGTATACTGCCATTTTTATTTAATCTATGGATTTTTCCGTTCGGCAGGCTTAGATCCTGGGCACGGTCTGAAAGTGAACGATCACCAATTGATAAATAAAGAAACTCTTGGTCATCAAAAGCAATTCGACCACCATAATGGATTCTGGTATTCAAGTAGCTTTCATGCGGAGCTTCATAAATTACTTCATTTTTGGACCACACATTATCGACAATCTTACCCCTAACAACAGATGTCATGGCCAGAGGAATGGTATCTGAATCACTTATTATTCCATGGCTGAACACCAGGTACACCCAGCCTGTTTGATCATAGTTCGGATCAATTGCCACATCCAGTAGTCCTCCCTGCCCTCCTACCACGACCTCAGGCGTACCTTCAACGGGTGAAGGGTTCAAAGTACCATTTTCATAGACCCTTAGTCTTCCGGGTCTTTCAGTGACCAGAAAATGATTTTCTCCCAGAAATGCAATACCCCAGGGATTTTCCAACCCCTCAACAACAACCTCAGTATTCAGTATATAGTCCAAAGTTTCAATTGTAGAGGGGAGGGGTTTATCATCATCAGCAGATTTCGTCTCATTGGCCAACAGGTAGTCTGCCAATCCCATAATTTCCTCATCCTGAAAGACTGCCCCCCAAGAGGGCATGCCAAAGCTAGGATGACCAAACTTAATAGATCGGAAGATATCATTTTTACGTGCTCCAAACTGCCAGGATCCATCAATCAGGCTTTGCGCCACACCTCCCTTTAGATCTTGTCCATGACAGGAAATGCAATACTGAGTGAATTGTTCAGGAATCTGATTTTGTGCCTGCTGGCTGTCCTTGCATCCGGTAACCAGGGCCAATACCAGGCACCCGACCACGAGGTACTTTAGTAAATACTCCACCTTAGGGCCGGATTATTGTTCCATCGTTCTTCCTTAGCTGCGTCCAGTTATTGAGCTGTTTATCCGGCAATGGATATTTAGCAGCCTCCTTCTCATTGATATCTACACCAAGCCCTGGAACTTCATTTACATACATGTAACCATTCTCCACATAAGGACATCCGGTGAAGATCTCCTGGATCCGATCAGAGAAGTGTACTGATTCCTGAATCCCAAAGTTCCAAACTGCAAAATCAATATGGGCATTGGCAGCATGCCCTACCGGGGAGACATCACCAGGTCCATGCCAGGCAGTTTTAACATTGAAGAACTCTCCCAGTCTCGCCACTTTCATGGCCGGAGTAATTCCACCAATTTGTGAGATATGGATGCGTATGAAATCAAACAGCTGATCTTTCATAGGATCTACCCATTCGTGTGGATTATTAAACAGCTCGCCCATCGCAATGGGTACAGATGTCTGTTGCCTAAGGAGCTTAAAATATCGATTATTCTCTGGTGAGAACGGATCTTCAATAAAAAATGGTCGATATGGCTCAAGCTCTTTAATCATTCTGATGGCATCAGTCGGCTGTACCCGCTCATGGATATCATGCAACAGCTCCACCCGATCTCCACATTTTTCCCTCACTGCTTTAAACATGTCTACTACACTTTTGGTGTAATAAATAGGATCCATATAGTTGTCATCCGGCATCCCAAATCCCTTGTCTTTAAAGTCTGCAGGAATCTTTTCCTGGCTTGCTCCATATCCTCCCAGGGCCTGACTAGCTCCGTAGCCACCCATTTGGATCCTCACATGCCTAAATCCCTTATCAATGAAACTCTGAGCACTCTCTGCCACTTCATCAGGTGAATTACCTCCTGCATGGGCATAACAATCGATCGCAAACCTGCATTTACCACCTAGCAGCTGGTAAACGGGCATATTGGCTCGTTTACCTTTGATATCCCATAGGGCCTGATCCAACCCGCTCAGTGCATTGTTCAAAACGGGTCCATTGCGCCAGTAAGAACTTTGATAGGTAGCCTGCCAGATATCTTCAATGTTGTCCACATCCCGACCGACACAGAAGTCGTTGAGGTATTTATCGATTGCTGCTACCACCGCATGTGCCCTCTGTCTGAAGGTAGCACATCCCAGCCCGTATAGTCCGGGTTCATTGGTCTCTACCTTAACCACAATCAACTCAATTGAATGCGGACAGGTTGCGATGGCAGATACTTTGGTGATCTTTAAAGGAGGCAGTCCTTTGGTAGCTTTTCGATACGTCTCTTTCTCTTCTGCATTGGCTGAGAACCCTGAGATACCAAGGCTACCACCCGCAATACCAAGTCCTAGATTTCTAAGGGTCGATCTGCGGGATAATTTTTTGTTTAATTCCATCATTTAGGTTTTGGGTAAAATGAACATTGACCCAACCATATTAAGATTAAAATGGTCGGATCAATGAACGAGGAAATTACAACATTCGATGCGTAATTTCAAATGACGCTCTTACCTAAACCCTCTTACCAGGAAGAATTATTTAATATACCTGAAATCCTGTTTGTCTTTTACCTGGATCACCGTTTCATAGATCAGGTCAATGGTGTGTTGTAAGTCAACCTTAGAACAAGTTTCCACAGTAGTATGCATATATTTCAAAGGAATCGATATCAAGGCAGATGCTACCCCTTCACTCGAATAAGCAAATGCATCAGTATCAGTACCCGTAGATCTGCTTGCTGCACGTCGTTGAAATGGGATCTTTTTCTTCTCTGCAACTTTGATAATCATATCCAGGACGTTGTTGTGAACGGCAGGCCCATAGCATACAGCTGGTCCTTTGCCGCAGGAAATATCTCCGCTGGTAACTTTATCATACATCGGGGCATCAGTATCATGCGTCACATCAGTGATGATGGCTAGATTAGGTTTAATCCGATGAGCGATCATCTCGGCACCTCTGAGTCCAATCTCCTCCTGCACCGCATTAACGACATATAGACCGAATGGAAGATCAACTTTGTTTTTTTTGATCTTCTTAAGTACTTCAGCGATCATGTAGCCACCGATCCTGTTATCCAGGGCCCTGCCCACCAGATATTTATCGTTCAATTCCATGAGCTCATCATCAAAAGTGATGACTGTCCCCACATGGATACCCATCTTTTCTACTTCGGCTCGTGAAGATGCTCCTACATCAATGAAGATATTTTTTAGGGATGGTGTTTCTTCTTTGGCCTTGTCACGTACGTGGATGGCAGGCCAGCCAAAGATCCCTTTTACAATCCCCTTTTTGGTATGAATATTTACTCGCTTTGATGGAGCTATCTGATGATCAGAGCCTCCATTTCTGATTACATAGATATACCCTTGCTCTGTGATATGATTTACAAACCAACTAATCTCATCTGCATGGGCTTCAATTACCACTTTATAATCCGCCTTTGGGTTCAGTACACCCACCACAGTGCCATAAGTATCTGAGATATAATCATCTATGTATGGCTTCACATAATCTAACCAAATCTTTTGGCCACTCGACTCAAACCCTGTCGGTGACGCATTATTAAGATATTTGAACAAAAAATCTCTGCTTTCTTTCGTCTCCATAAAAAATTCAACTGCTTATAAAGGAATATTTCCGTGTTTCTTTCGGGGCATCTCATCCACTTTGTTTTCCAGCATCTTAAATGCCGCCAGAAGTTTTACCCTGGTATTGTGTGGAATGATCACTTCATCGATGAATCCCCGACTGGCCGCAATATACGGATTAGCAAACTTCTCTGTGTACTCCTCGATCTTGTCCTGAAGCTTTTTTTCAGGATCTTTTGATCTTTGTATTTCTTTCCTAAAAATTATTTCCGCTGCTCCCTGCGGACCCATCACGGCAATTTCTGCTGTCGGCCAGGCAAAATTCATATCAGCACCTATATGTTTGGAATTCATCACATCATAAGCCCCTCCATAGGCTTTTCTGGTGATCACCGAAACACGGGGCACAGTAGCTTCAGAAAACGCATACAGAATTTTTGACCCATTGGAAATGATTCCATTCCATTCCTGATCGGTACCTGGCAAAAAGCCAGGAACATCTACAAAAACCAGGAGTGGGATATTAAAGCAATCGCAAAAGCGAATAAACCGGGCCCCTTTTTTACTCGCATGATTATCCAATACTCCCGCAAGAACCATGGGTTGATTAGCTACAATTCCGATGCTTTTACCCCCCAATCTGGCAAAACCTACAACGATATTTTCTGCATATTGCTCGTGTACCTCAAAGAAGCTATCCTTATCAATTACTTCGTTGATCACCTCTTTAATATCGTATGGCTGATTTGGATTATCTGGTAAAATAGTATCCAGAGAAGATCTTATCTCATCCTCTTTTGCCTCATATGGGACGAATGGAGGATCATCTTCACAGTTTGAGGGAATATAACTCAATAATTTCCGGATACCGTAGATACATTCTGCTTCGTTCCTATTGGAAAAATGAGTAACTCCACTCTTGGTAGCGTGCGTTGTTGCCCCGCCTAGCTCTTCGGATGTCACGGTCTCCTGTGTCACGGTTTTCACCACATTTGGACCAGTCACAAACATGTAACTTGTCTTCTCCACCATGAAAATGAAATCTGTAATTCCAGGTGAGTAAACCGCGCCTCCGGCGCATGGCCCCATGATGGCACTTATTTGAGGAATCACTCCGCTAGACCTGGTATTTCGGTAGAAAATATCGGCATATCCAGCCAGGGACATGACTCCTTCCTGAATCCGAGCCCCTCCGGAATCGTTCAACCCTATGATTGGAGCGCCAGTCTTCAGTGCGATATCCATGATTTTGACAATCTTCTCTGCAAAAGTTTCAGACAGTGAGCCACCAAATACCGTAAAGTCATGGCTAAATATGTAAACTAACCGGTCATCGATTGTCCCATAGCCTGTGATCACTCCATCTCCCAGGTATTGCTGTTGATCGATACCAAAGTCCTGGCCCCGATGCAGCACCAGCTTACCTATTTCTTGAAAGGTCCCTGGATCAAGGAGCAATTCAACTCGTTCACGTGCTGTTAGTTTTCCCTTGTCATGCTGTTTACCAATCTTTTCTTTTCCTCCAGCTGCCTCTGCTTCGTGGTTGAGTTTTACAAGTTGCTCTAATTTTTCTGAGTTAGTTGCGATATGATGTTCAGGAGACTTTTTCGATCCCATAAAGAGGTGTTTAAAACTTCATTTTTGGTTAAGTTAATATAATATCCGGGTAATTTTTAAAGTTCGGATCGATCCTTGCTATATGATTGTTTAATAGTCATGCCTGCCTTACAAGAATATTGGAAAAACTATTCTAAATTGCGGGCCTTAACGCATTGGAAGATGAATGTAGCAGTAATTGATATGGGTACGAACACCTTCCACCTCATTATCGTTGAGTTGGATGGGGATGACTTCCGTGTGCTTTTCAGAGAAAAAGTAGCCGTCAAGATTGGTGAGAACGGCATCAACAAAGGGATGATCATCCCAGAGGCTATTGAGCGGGCTCTTACCACTTTAAAACGCTTTAAGAAAACCATTGAGGCATATCAGGTAGAGGAAGTTTCAGCTACTGCGACCAGTGCCATCAGAAATGCCAAAAACGGTAAAGACCTGGTTGACCTGATAGAAAGGGAAACTGGTTTCAAGACCAGAATCATCAGCGGGCTTGAAGAAGCCAACTATATCTATTTTGGGGTAAAGAGGGCCTTAAAAATTGGTCCTGCGCCTCAATTGATTATGGATATCGGTGGAGGAAGCATCGAATTTATCATCGGAACAGACGAAAAGGCCGATTGGATGCATAGCTTTGAAATCGGTGGTCTTCGGTTGTTGGAGAAATTTCATAAAAATGACCCCATTACCGATCAGGAAATATCGGATATTGAGCAGTTTCTGGAAGATGAACTTGACTTGCTCTTCAACGTTTGCGAAAACTATGACCTGGATACGCTCATCGGCTCATCAGGCACTTTTGATACCCTAAGCGATATATACCGACTTAAAACCGGCATCGAAAAACTACCGGGAGATACTGAGTATCCCCTTCCAATAGTAGATTACCGAAAGATCGCCGCAGATCTAATTCAGAAAACCAGGACTGAAAGGATGCAAATTCCAGGGATGATTGAACTTCGAGTGGAAATGATTGTGGTGGCAACCATTCTCATCAGCTATGTGGTTCAAAAGTTAAAAATTAAACACCTAAGAGTTTCAGCTTATGCCCTGAAAGAGGGTGTATTACTCAATACCATTCAAACGCTCAAAAACCGACAGCTCTACTAAAGGTTAGTCGATATTTTTGTTTTCAAACCAGACCAACTATTTTTCAAACTTTATTAGGGTATTATGACTATTTCCTACGAATCACTATTTGACTTTACCAAATCCATTTTAATAGCTGCCGGAAGCAGTGAACAAGAGGCCAGAACTGGTGCTGAGGTTTTACTCAGTGCTGACCTGAGAGGAGTAGATTCACATGGTGTTGCACGCTTGTCGGGATATGTCAGACTGATTGATAAAGACAGAGTAAATACCAGTCCTAATGTGAAACTAGTCCATGAGACCCCCAGTACGGGTGTTGTAGACGGCGATTTAGGTCTTGGCCTCGTAGTAGGTCCACAGGCCATGAAACTGGCCATTCAGAAGGCGCTGGAAGTTGGTTCAGGATGGATCTCCGTAAGAAACTCAAATCATTTCGGTATTGCAGGATACTATGCCATGATGGCTTTGGAGAAGGATTGTATTGGATTTGCCATGACCAATGCAAGCCCGCTGGTTTCACCTACATTCTCCAAAGAACGATTACTCGGGACTAACCCCATTGCAGTGGCAATACCGGCCGATCAACAACCCCCGTTTGTGCTTGATATGGCCACAACCACTGCTGCTAATGGAAAACTTGAGATCCTACAGCGGAAGGGTACAGAAGCCCCAACAGGCTGGATGCAAACAGCCAACGGAGAACCTACCATAGACCCATATGCAGTAAAAAATGGTGGAGCTCTATTGCCTCTTGGTGGAGATCGTGAACATGGTTCGCATAAGGGCTATGGACTATCCTCGGTAGTAGATATTTTTTCGGCAGTACTTTCCGGGGCAAATTATGGGCCCTGGGTACCACCTTTCGTTGCCTATTTAGACCCATTGAAGGATCAGGTAGGTAAAGGAATTGGACATTTCTTCGGGGCCATGAGAATTGACGGATTCAGGCCTGCAGGTGAATTTAAATCACATATGGACAATTGGATCACACGATTTAGGGAGGCTGAACCGGTAAAAAAAGGTCAACCGGTACTTATTCCTGGCGATCCGGAAAGACATATGGAAAGTGAACGTAAAACAAGAGGTATTCCTTTACTGGATCCTGTAGTGGAAGACCTGAGACAGCTCGGCACACGATTTAATGTGAAATTAGGAGAATAAAAGTGTCAAAATTTAGGAGAAGAAGGCGTTCAGATTAAGAGAAATAGCTACCTTCGTCCTTCCATTGCCGAAGTGGTGAAATTGGTAGACACGCATGTTTCAGGGACATGTGCTCTTACGAGCATGGGGGTTCGAGTCCCTTCTTCGGCACTTTATCCGGATTAAAACAATCCAGCTACAATTCCCACTCTAAAGACTAACGGACTATCATAAGGAGACTGCGTTCCATCCTTATACAACAGATTATAGAGCGCCGTAATGTTAAATGCTACATTCTTACCAATGGGTTCTGAGTATCCCAGACCTACGAATAAACTATTGAAATCAAATCGTGGACCAGTATCTGGTGGCACCGCAAGCGCACCATAATTCATGTATTCATATTGTGAATAGGTAAAGAATTTCTGAGTAATGTTGAACCTCAGAAAAGGCCCACCACCATAGTTATTGGCACGAAAAGAATTAAATCTTACATATTGATAAGAAATCTGCACACCGCTGGAAAAGCGCTCTGTGATTTTATAACCCACCAGAGGGCTCAAACTTACGTTTATGTAGTTTGATCCACCGCTGAATCCTCCTCCTCCTCCGAAGTAGATCCTATCAGTGAGTCCACGGCCTCCTCCACCTTTAGAAGGCGCTCTGTATTGAGCCTGGGCACTAAGAAATAATGAAAATGAAATGAATAGTATTAATGCTGACCTCATTCTTCTACCAGAACAAAAATCTCCTCACCACTCTTTTTCATGAAGTACTTCTCTCTGGCTATTTTTTCCAGCAGATTCTTGTCATTCAACAGGGCTTCACGATCATTTTTTACTTCAATGATCTTTTCCTCATAGAAAATTTTGGCCTCTTTGAGATCGGCTAATTTGCCACTCAACCTGGACTGGGTAATGATATCGTTGGAATCAAAGAAGAGCATCCAGACCAGGAAAAAGAAAATGGCCAGAAAGTAAAAGTTCCTAAAAAATGGAGGAATTCTATTGAAGACCTTGTTAATCATGAACTTAAAGATACGATCAAAAAACTTATTTTCTAAAAATTTTACTTTCTGGCCGTTTGAAAAGCCTGTTTATCCTTTTGCAGGATACACTGCTACATCATCCAATTCCTCTTCGATCCTGAGCAACTGGTTGTACTTAGCCATCCTGTCAGATCGTGACATAGATCCAGTCTTGATCTGTCCTGCATTGGTTGCAACAGCGATGTCAGCAATGGTATTGTCTTCAGTCTCTCCAGAACGATGTGATACTACCGCGGTCCAGCCAGCCTTATGTGCCATCTCGATTGCTGCAAGTGTTTCAGAAAGGGTTCCAATCTGATTTACCTTGATAAGAATTGAATTGGCAGCTTTCTCTTTGATCGCTTTCTCAAGAAACTTCACGTTTGTAACCAACAAGTCATCTCCTACTAGCTGACATTTACTTCCGATCTTTGCTGTAAGCATTTTCCATCCTTCCCAATCATTCTCATCACATCCATCTTCGATGCTATCGATAGGATACTTACTGATCAGCTCAGCGAGGTAATCTACCTGCTCAGCACTTGATCGGATTTTTGCTCCGTCACCTTCGAATTTGGTGTAATCATACTTACCATTTGAAAAGAACTCAGATGATGCACAATCCATAGCGATAGTTACATCATCACCTGGCTTGTATCCTGCATCTTTAATGGCTTTAATCACGCTATCAAGAGCTTCTTCTGTTCCTCCAGAGAAATTAGGAGCAAAACCGCCTTCATCACCTACAGCAGTACTTAATCCCTTATCGTGTAGAATCTTTTTTAGTTGGTGAAAAATCTCAGCACCCATTCTCACAGCTTCACTGAATGTAGGAGCTCCTACAGGTCTGATCATGAATTCCTGGAATGCAATAGGCGCATCTGAGTGCGACCCACCATTGATGATGTTCATCATAGGAACAGGCAATACATGGGCATTGACACCACCAATATACCTAAACAGTGGTAATCCAAGTTCGCTGGCAGCTGCTCTTGCTACAGCAAGGGAAACGCCAAGAATGGCGTTGGCACCCAGCTTGGATTTATTTTCAGTCCCATCAAGATCAATCATTAACTGATCGATGATCTTTTGTTCAAACACTGAGTAACCGATGATTTCTGGTGCAATGTTTTCATTTACATTGTCTACAGCTTTCAAAACACCTTTACCGAGGTACTTTGACTTATCACCATCTCTCAATTCAACCGCCTCATGCTCACCGGTAGAAGCACCTGAAGGTACAGCAGCCCTGCCCAGGGTGCCATTTTCTGTTACTACGTCTACTTCAATAGTAGGATTTCCCCTTGAGTCAAGTATTTGTCTTGCGAATACGCTCTCGATAATGCTCATTATTTGTTTTCTTTAATTAACTGAATAAAGTCGTCGAATAAGTAAGTTGAGTCATGTGGACCGGGTGATGATTCCGGGTGATACTGCACAGAAAATGCAGGTTTCCCATTTAATCTAAGTCCCTCAACAGTGTTGTCATTTAAGTCTATGTGGGTTAATTCCGCATCTTTGGATTTCTCCAAACTCTCCATACTAACAGCAAATCCGTGATTCTGGGAGGTGATCTCTCCAAGACCTGTCAGCAGATTTTTTACCGGATGGTTCAAACCACGATGACCGTGGTGCATCTTAAAAGTATCGATATTTACAGCTCTGGCCAGGATCTGGTTACCAAGGCAAATCCCGAAGATTGGTTTGTCTGCGCCTAATAATTCTTTTACAGTCTCAGCAGCATAGTCCATCGCTGCTGGATCTCCGGGGCCATTTGATAAAAAGTATCCATCTGGCTTCCAGGTTTCCATATCACTAAAGGAAGTCTTTGCTGGGAAAACCTTACAGTGACAGTTTCTTATTTCAAAGTTTTTTAGAATGGATTTCTTTACTCCATAGTCAATGACAGCAATTTTGAGGCCTGTATTGCCACTTCCTAACTCGTAAGGCTCCTTTACAGTAACCTCACTGGAAAGCTCAAGAGACTTCATGTTAGGTAGCTTTTTCAGCTCAAGCATCAGCTCATCCTTGTCAAGAATTTCGCTGGATATGATGGCATTCATTGCGCCCTCCATCCTGATGTGACGAACCAGCTTTCTGGTATCAATATCTGTGATACCTACTGTGTTATTTTTTTCAAGGTACCCATTCAGTCCATCTGTTGCTGTACTCCTGCTATACTGGTGAGTAAAATCATTGACAACTAAACCCTTAATCTTGGGTTTATCTGATTCCTGCTCATCATCATGGACGCCATAGTTCCCAATATGAGCAGTTGTGTTTACAATAATTTGACCATAATAGGAGGGATCCGTGTAGACCTCCTGGTAGCCTGTCATTCCCGTATTAAAGCAAATTTCACCTCCTGAAGTACCGGATTTTCCAATAGAAAACCCTTCATAAAGTGAACCATCTGCGAGTAATAGGATTGCTTTTTTCTTGGTGTGTTCCTTCATCTTGGTGTGCAAAAATATAAAATTATTATTCAGCCTCGTACATAAAAAAAGGGAACAGTTTCAACTGATCCCTTTTTAATATTTTGATAATCCAATGATCAATCTTTCTTCTCAGATTTATCATCGGCTTCTTTGTCTGAAGCCTTATCAGATTTTTCTTCTTTTTTCTCCTTAGCAGGCTCTTCAGCTTTCGCCTCTACCTTCTTCTCATCTTTTGGAGCTTCTTCTTTCTTCTCCTCAACAGGCTCAGCTACTTCTGCTTTGGCCTCTTCAGCCTTGGCTTTCGGAGCTTTTTTCTCCTCCTTCACCTCTTCTGCCACCGGAGCTGATTCTACTGCTGCTTCAGCACTTGCCTCAGGAGTTGATTTCGTCTTACCTGATCCACCTCTACGTGACCTTCTTGTCTTAGGCTTAGCACTTGTTTCTCCGAGCAACAACTCATTGAAATCAACAAGCTCCATCATGCACATCTCGGCACTATCACCTAACCTGTTGCCAGTCTTGATGATACGAACGTATCCACCAGGCCTGTTGGCAATCTTTTCAGCGATAGGACCAAACAATTCCTGAACTGATTCCTTGTTCTGCAAATAAGAAAAGGCAATCCTTCTTGAATGAGTTGTATCCGTCTTAGCCTTGGTGATGATGGGTTCTACATACTTCCTCAAAGCCTTGGCTTTTGCCAAAGTAGTGTTGATCCTCTTATTGATGATCAATGAAGAAGCCATATTCGAAAGCATGGCCTCTCTGTGAGAAGCTGTTCGACCTAAGTGATTAAATTTCTTTCCGTGTCTCATTATTCCTCGTCCAATTTATACTTTGAGAGGTCCATTCCAAATGTCAGGCCTTTGTCAGCTACAAGCTGCTCAAGCTCTGCAAGGGATTTCTTTCCAAAGTTTCTGAATTTCATCATATCCGAAATCTCCAGATTTACCAGGTCTCCCAGTGACCTAACGTCAGCTGCTTTCAGGCAGTTGTATGCCCTTACTGATAGATCCAAATCATTCAATGGAGTCTTCAACAGTTTTCTCATGTGAAGTAACTCCTCATCTACTGCCTCTGGCTGACCTTTCTCCTGCGACTCAAGGATCATGCTCTGATCTGAGAACAACATAAAATGCTGAATCAGAATGTGAGCAGCACCTTTCAATGCATTTTCAGGGTGTATTGAACCATCAGTTTCAATATCGATGATCAATTGCTCAAAGTCAGTCTTTTGCTCAACCCTGGTATTCTCAATGCTATATTTTACATTTTTGATCGGAGTGAAGATGGAATCCATAGCGATGTACCCAAATCCAGCTTCCTCAGGCTTGTTTTCCTCTGCAGTCACATATCCTCTTCCCTTCTCTACATTCAACTCCATCTCAAACTTGGCACTTTCGTCCAGGTTACAGATAACCAACTCAGGGTTCAATATTTCGAATGATGTAGTAGCTTTTGCCAGATCAGCGGCAGTCAGTTGAGACTTACCAGATACTGATACGGTAATAGAGTTTTCTACAACATCTGTAATTCTCTTGAATCTAACCATTTTAAGATTCAAAATAATTTCACTCACATCTTCCACTACTCCCTCGATGGTAGAAAATTCATGTAATACACCAGGAATCTTCACACCAGTGATTGCATAACCCTCCAAAGAAGAAAGTAAGATCCTTCTTAGAGCATTTCCAATAGTGACACCGTATCCTTTTTCGAGTGGTTTGAAGGTAAAAAGACCGTGAAAATCATCGGCTTTTTCCATCACCACTTTGTCCGGCATTTGAAATGCAAGAATTGACATATTTTTATTCTTTAAATGTTTAGAAACCTTTTATTTAGAGTACAATTCAACGATAAGTTGTTCCTTGATATTCTCAGGAATGTCCTCTCTTGTCGGGGGATTTAAAAACTTACCTGATAGCTCAGAATGATTCCACTCAAGCCAAGAAAATTGTCTTGAATTGGATGCAAGGCTATTAGAAATTGCTTCCAGTGACTTAGATTTTTCACGTACTCCAATCACATCATTATTTTTCAGTGTAAATGAAGGAATATTTACAATCTCTCCATTTACAGTGATGTGCTTGTGAGTAACCAATTGTCTGGCCCCTCTTCTTGTAGGCGCAATGCCTAATCGGTAGACAGTATTGTCTAACCTTGCTTCCAGAAGCTGAAGCAGAATCTCCCCTGTGATTCCACTCTTTCTTGATGCTTTTTCAAATATGTTGGCGAACTGACGCTCTAAGACTCCATAAGTATATTTAGCCTTTTGCTTTTCAGCCAGCTGAATAGCATATTCAGATTGCTTTCTTCTTCGACCTCTTCCATGTTGACCAGGAGGGTAGTTTTTCTTCTGAAGTGCTTTGCTAGCACCGAAGATTGGCTCTCCAAATTTTCTTGAAATCTTAGTCTTGGGCCCGGTATATCTTGCCATTTATCTATTCTATTAAATAAATTAAACTCTTCTTCTCTTAGGTGGACGACATCCGTTGTGAGGTAGCGGAGTCACATCTTTGATCATAGCTACTTCAATACCGATGTTTTGGATCGTTCTGATAGCAGATTCCCTACCTGCTCCAGGTCCTTTTACAAAGACATCCACTTTTCTCAAACCAAGATCAAATGCTGCCTGAGCGCAGTTTTGCGCTGCCATTTGAGCTGCATAAGGAGTATTCTTCTTTGATCCTTTAAATCCCATCTTTCCTGCTGACGCCCAAGAAATTACCTGGCCTGAAGCATTGGTCATGGAAATAATGATGTTGTTGAAAGTAGCCTGTATATGCGCCTGTCCAATAGTGTCGACAGCAACTACTCTCTTTTTAGCTTTATCTTTTCTTTTCTGTGCCATTGATCAATTACTTAACAGCTTTTTTCTTGTTTGCAACAGTTTTTCTTCGTCCTTTTCTTGTACGGGCATTGTTCTTGGTCTTCTGTCCTCGAACAGGTAATCCCTTACGATGTCTCAAACCTCTGTAGCATCCGATATCCAAAAGACGCTTAATGCTCAATTGGATTTCTGATTTGAGAACTCCCTCAACTTTAAACTGCTCTCCGATAATGGTCCGGATCTTACCAGCTTCATCATCATCCCAGTCTGAGACTTTTTTGTCCCAATCTACTCCTGCTTCAGTAAGTATCTTCTGAGCAGATCTTCTTCCAATGCCGTAGATATAGGTAAGACCTATCTCACCTCTTTTATTATCCGGAACGTCAACTCCTGCGATTCGTGCCATTTTTATCCTTGTCTTTGTTTAAACTTTGGGTTCTTCTTATTGATTACATAAAGCTTCCCTTTTCTTCGGATCACTTTGCAATCAGCACTGCGTTTCTTTACGGATGCTTTAACTTTCATTTTATCTTCAAATTATTTATATCTGTAAACGATTCGTCCCTTTGTCAAATCATAAGGAGACATTTCCAACTTCACTTTATCCCCTGGTAATATTTTTATATAGTGCATCCTCATTTTTCCTGAGATATGCGCAATGACTTCATGCCCGTTTTCCAACTCCACTCTGAACATTGCATTTGATAATGCTTCTACAATGGTACCATCTTGTTCTATGGATGCCTGTTTTGCCATTATGCAACTGCTGTTTGTGTTCTACCTTTTACTCTGCCTGATTTCATCATTCCTTCGTAATGCCTCATCAGCAGATAACTTTCAATTTGTTGTAGTGTGTCCAGGATCACACCTACCATGATCAATAGTGAGGTTCCTCCATAAAACTGTGCAAACCCACTGTTGACACCTGCTATCATAGCGAAAGCAGGAAGGATGGCTATGATTGCCAGGAAGAATGATCCGGGCAATGTAATCCGCGACATTACACTGTCTATAAATTCGGAGGTCTGTTTTCCCGGTTTAATACCCGGAATAAAACCACCATTTCTCTTCATATCATCTGCAATCTGATTTGGATTGATCGTGATTGCTGTATAGAAGAATGTGAAGAGTATGATCAACACAGCAAACAATAAGTTGTATTGCCATGATTGAATGTCTGAAAATGTAGTACCTATATACTGTGCGATATCACTTTGCTCTCTCCAGAAACCAGCAAGCATCGCCGGAAGGAACATCAATGACTGAGCAAAGATGATCGGCATTACACCTGAAGAGTTTACTTTCAGTGGAATATACTGCCGCTGACCACCGTATACTTTATTACCAACAACCTGCTTGGCATATTGTACCGGAATTCTACGTACAGCCTGTACTAGTGCTACGGTAGCCATTACTACGAAGAATAATACTACTAACTCAAGGATAAAGATCAATGCCTGACTCATTCCTCTCGTTACAGCTTCAGCTACGATACTTCCAGGGAACCTTGAGATGATACCTATCATGATAAGCATGGAGATACCGTTTCCAATTCCCTTATCAGTAATTCTTTCACCCAGCCACATACAGAAAATTGTTCCTGAAGTAAGAATTACCATTGATGATAATTTAAACAGAAACTCATTTTCAAGGACAATTGCCTCTGATGGAATAGATGCAGACAAGTACGCGAGAGACTGAGCCATACAAATAAAGATGGTCAGTACTCTTGTGATCTGATTGATTTTCTTTCTTCCACTATCGCCTTCCTTTTGAAGTTTTTGGAAATAAGGAACTGCCACTGTCATCAACTGCAATACAATGGATGCAGAGATATATGGCATGATACCCAATCCAAATACTGAAGCTCTTTCAAAGGCTCCACCAAGGAAAGTATTTAGCAGCCCGAAAATCCCACCGGCACCAGTCTCCAGTTTGGAAGGATCCACTCCAGGGAGTACCACGAAGGATCCAAGTCTGAAAATGATTAAGAATCCTATTGTATTTAGGATTCTTGTTCTCAGCTCCTCAATGGCAAAAATATTCCGTATGGTTTGTAAAAACTTTTTCATATTATGCCTGTACGGTTACTGAACCGCCAGCTTTTTCAATAGCTTCCTGAGCTGAACCTGAAAATTTGTGAGCTGTTACAGCCAGCTTAGCTTTCAATTCTCCTCTACCTAAAACCTTGATTTGGTCAGTCTTTCCAGCTAAACCGTTTTCTCTCAGGATCTCAGGAGTGATTTCTTTTAATTTCTTGTCCTCACTGAGTTTCTGCAAATCATCAAGATTAATTGGCTTCATCACAATCTTATTGTTGTTTTTGAAACCGAACTTAGGAATCCTTCTCTGAAGAGGCATCTGTCCACCTTCGAATCCTAGTTTTCTTGAATAACCTGATCGAGACTGAGCTCCTTTATGTCCTCTACCTGAAGTTCCTGCTTTACCAGAACCCTGTCCTCTACCAATTCTTTTGCGACTCTTAGTCGAACCTGCTGCGGGTTTTAATGATTCTAATCTCATGATCAAAGTTCTTTTACTTCTACCAGGTGTTGAACGGCATTGATCATGCCTTCTACCTGTGGATTTAATTCTTTCTCTACACTCTTATGGATCTTACCAAGACCCAGGGCTTCAATGGTTCTTTTCTGCCTTTGAGTTCTTTTGATAGTGCTTCTGGTCTGTGTGATTCTAACCTTTGCCATTGTCATTAACCATTAAAAACTTTTTCCAACTCTACACCTCTCTGCTTAGCTACTGAGAACGGATCTCTCATTTTGAATAATGCATCAAAAGTAGCTTTAACCACGTTGTGCGGGTTAGAAGATCCTTTAGACTTCGCCAATACATCATGGATACCAGCACTCTCCAATACAGCACGCATCGCACCACCGGCAATTACTCCGGTACCCGCTGCGGCAGGCTTAAGCAATACCAATCCTCCACCATATTTACCAATGGCTTCGTGGGGTACAGTACCTTTGAAAATAGGCACTCGTACTAAATTCTTTTTAGCATCATCCACACCTTTCGTGATAGCATCAGTTACCTCATTGGCTTTTCCCAAACCATATCCAACTACACCATTACTGTCACCAACTACTACGATTGCAGAGAAGCTGAATCTTCTACCACCTTTTACAACTTTCGCAACCCTTTTGATGGCTACTACTCGCTCTTTGAGGTCGATTTCGCTAGCTTTTATTGCCTTGATATTGCTTTGTGTCATTATAATATCTTAAAATTTAATTCCTCCCTCTCGGACTCCTTCTGCAAATGCTTTTACTCTGCCGTGGTATGGGTATCCATTTCTATCAAAAACCAAAGTATCCAAACCGGCTTCCTTTACTTTCTCCGCCAATTTTATTCCTACTTCTTTAGAGCTTGCGATGTTTAATACATCCTTTCCAATCTCTTTGGAGGAAATTGATGTCATGGTAACGCCTTTTACATCGTCAATGACTTGCGCATAAATGGCACGGTTACTTCTGAAAACAGACAACCTTGGTCGCTCGGCAGTACCGCTGATTTTTCTGCGGATTCCCAGCTTAATTCTTTTCCTTCTTTGAAATTTAGATACAGCCATTTTAATTTCTATTTAGCAGCAGTTTTACCAGCTTTTCTTCGTACATACTCACCCTGATATCTCACACCTTTACCTTTGTAAGGTTCAACTGGTCTTAGGGATTTAATCTTAGCAGCAATCTGCCCTACAAGTTGTTTATCGATCCCTTCAATTGTTACTACAGGGTTCTTTCCTTTTTCAGTTTCAGCGGTTGCCTTCACCTCAGGAGGAAGAGCCATATATATACTGTGAGAATATCCAAGGCTAAGCTCCAGGAGGTTACCCTGCACCGTTGCTTTATATCCAACTCCTACCAGCTCCAGCTTATGCTGATAGCCTTTCTCAACTCCTATCACCATATTATTGATCAGTGACCGGTACAGACCATGAGCTGCTTTATGCCGCTTTTGCTCTGTAGGACGTTCTACTATCAATGTCCTGTCCTCAAGCTTTACAGTCAAATCAGGATTGATGACCTGAGTTAACTCTCCCTTGGGGCCTTTTACGTTTACCGTAGACTTATTAATGGTTACATTAACATTCTCAGGTAATTCTATCGGTGCTTTGCCTATTCTTGACATTTCTCTTCAGTTCCTAATATTAATATACATAACACAAGACCTCTCCGCCTATGTGTTGTGATCTAGCTTCTTTATCAGAAATCACTCCTCTTGATGTAGATACAATAGCAATTCCTAATCCATTCAATACCCTTGGAAGGCTATCAGCATCAGCAAACTTCCTTAGACCCGGCTTACTAATTCTTTCCAGCTTAGTAATAGCAGACTGTTTGGTCTGAGGATTATACTTCAATGCTATTTTGATAATCCCCTGCTTGTCATCATCCACAAACTTGTAGTTTTGGATAAATCCTTTATCGTGAAGAACTTTTGTCATCTCCTTCTTGATATTAGAAGCAGGAACCTCTACAATGCGCTGATTAGCATTTATAGCGTTTCTTATCCTTGTTAAAAAGTCCGCAATCGGATCTGTTACCATTTCTTTTACAATTAAAACCCCCAAAAAGGGGTGCAAAATTAATTAATATTTTTGATATATTTTATTCTATCTATCGAGATTACCAACTCGCTTTTGTTACACCTGGGATTTTCCCCTCAGAAGCCATCTCTCTGAATGTAACCCTGGAGATTCCAAACTTCCTCATGTAACCTTTAGGTCTACCAGTAAGCTTGCATCGGTTGTGCAATCTCACTTTAGAAGAATTTCTTGGTAGTTTGTCCAAAGCCTGATAATCACCAGCTTCTTTCAAAGCCGCTCTCTTCTCAGCAAATCGGGCTACCAATTTCTCTCTTTTTCTTTCTCTCGCTTTTATTGATTCTTTAGCCATAAGAAATATTAATTTTTTCCAGTTACGAAAGGTAAACCGAATGATTTCAACAATGTAAAGCTCTCCTCATCTGTCTGTGCAGTCGTCACAAACGTAATATCCATACCAGTGATCTTATTGACCTTATCGATACTGATCTCAGGGAAAATGATTTGCTCTTTGATACCTAGTGTGTAGTTACCTCTTCCGTCAAATCCTCTTTCCTTGATACCTCTGAAGTCTCTCACCCTTGGCAGGGCTACTGTCATCAATCGATCCAGGAATTCGTACATTCTATCTCCACGTAAAGTCACTTTGGCACCAATTGGCATACCTTCTCTTAACTTAAAGTTGGAAACAGAGTTCTTGGCAATGGTAGGTACAGCTTTTTGTCCAGTGATGGTAGTAAGTTCTTCCACTCCTACATCAACCATTTTCTTATCGGCAACTGCTTCTCCAATCCCTTTGTTTATAGAGATCTTAACAAGCTTAGGCACCTGCATGATTGATTTGTACTGGAACTTTTCCTTTAATGCCGGAACGATTTCCGTCAAATATTTTTCTTTTAATCTCGGTTTAGCCATTAGTGATAAACTCTCCTGATTTTTTTGAATACCTCTGTAATTTTCCGCTCTCGTTTTTCTTTCTGCCAATCCTGGTTGCTTCTCCTGATGATGGGTCAACTACCATGAGATTGCTGATATGGATAGCAGCTTCTGTCTGCTCACGTCCACCCTCAGGATTTTTTGCCGATGGCTTCACATGCTTTGTCACAATGTTTACACCTTCAACAAATGCTCTGTATCTGTCAGTAAGCACTTCGAGTACTTTACCCGTTTTACCTTTATCATTTCCAGCGATCACTTTTACAGTGTCACCTTTTCTGATATGAATTTTTATTTTATCGGTATTCTTCATGATTAAAGTACTTCAGGTGCCAATGAAACAATCTTCATAAACTGCTTTTCTCTAAGCTCTCTTGCTACAGGTCCAAAGATCCTGGTTCCTCGAGGCTCGTTGTTAGGGTTTAACAAAACCGCTGCATTATCCTCGAATCGGATGTATGACCCGTCTTTTCTTCTAACTTCTTTCTTGGTTCGAACGATGACCGCCTTAGAAACAGTACCTTTTTTCAAGCTACTGGAAGTCAATGCAGACTTCACTGATACCACAATGGTGTCGCCCACTGATGCATATCTTCTTTTGGTTCCTCCAAGCACACGGATACAAAGTACTTCTTTTGCACCGCTATTATCTGCTACGTTTAATCTTGACTCCTGCTGTATCATTTTATTTAGCCCGTTCGATTATTTCTACCAATCTCCACCGCTTACTTTTGCTCAAGGGACGAGTCTCCATGATACGTACTGTATCACCGATACCACACTCATTCTTTTCATCATGAGCAGTAAACTTTGTGGTCTTTCTGATGAATTTACCATAGATAGGGTGTTTCACCTTTCTGCTGACGGTGACAGTAATGCTTTTTTGCATTTTGTTGCTCACTACCTGACCAACCCGTTCTTTTCGCAAATTTCTTTCCATCGATTACTTACTTAATTCTTTTGCCCTAATTTCAGTTTGGATCCTTGCAACCAGCTTTCTGGTTTCTCTGATCTTCATTGGATTTTCAATAGGGGTTACACTATGCGCAAATTTCAATTTGCTATAACTTTCTTTTTCTACAGCCAGTTTGCTTTTCAGCTCATCCAGGCTGAGTCCTCTCAATTCTGAATTTTTCATGTTCCCTGATAATCTCTTCTTACAACGAACTTAGTTTTAATAGGAAGCTTCTGTGCCGCTAACCTCAGCGCCTCGCTGGCCAGGTCGGTAGTAACTCCCGTAGCTTCGAATAATACGGTACCAGGCTTTACTACAGCTACCCAATATTCAGGAGCTCCTTTACCCTTACCCATCCTTACCTCAGCTGGCTTCTTCGTCACTGGTTTGTCAGGAAAAATCCTGATCCAAACCTGTCCTTCTCTCTTCATCGCCCTTGTCATCGCGATACGAGCAGCCTCTAATTGACGGCTAGTGATCCAACCTGGTTCCAATGACTTGATGCCGAAGTTTCCAAAAGCCAAAGAATGCCCTCTCTGAGCAATTCCTTTGACTCTCCCCTTATGCATCTTTCTGAATTTCGTTCTTTTCGGCTGTAGCATCTCTATATAATACTTTTAGAAATTATCTTCTTTGTTTTCTACTTGGAGGTCCATCTCCTCTTCTTCTTGGTCCGCCCGGTGCAGATGATGAACCACCTCCTGGTCCTCCGGACATGCCGATGTTAGGAGAAAGGTCTCTCTTACCAAATACCTCACCTTTGAAGATCCAAACTTTAATACCAATCTTTCCGTAGACCGTGTGAGCTTCTGAAATAGCGTAATCAATATCTGCTCTAAGCGTATGCAAAGGAATTCTACCTTCTTTATATTGCTCAGATCGTGCCATCTCTGCACCACCTAGTCGTCCGGAAACTTTTATTTTAATACCCTGTGCTCCCACTCTCATAGATGAGGCAATCGCTTGCTTCATAGCTCTTCTGTAAGAGATCCTTGCTTCAAGCTGTTGAGCCACTGACTCTCCAACCAATTTAGCATCAAGCTCGGGTCTTTTGATCTCAAAAATATTGATCTGAAGGTCCTTGCCGGTAATCTTCTTAAGCTCTTCCTTAATTTTATCAACCTCAGAACCACCTTTTCCGATCACAACACCTGGTCTGGCAGTGTGCACTGTCAATGTAATTCTCTTAAGCGTACGCTCAATCACTACTCTGGAGATACCTCCTTTGGGGATCCTTGCGTTGATATATTCACGGATCTTGTGGTCCTCTACGATTTTGTCGCTAAAATCTTTTCCACCAAACCAGGCAGAATCCCAGCCTTTAACGACGCCTAATCTAAAACCAACCGGGTTAACCTTCTGTCCCATTTATTTTTCTTCTTTTTCTTTTGCTGAAACAACGTTTTCGCTCTGATCACCCACTACAATAGTGACATGGTTTGATCTCTTTCTGATTCTGTGAGCCCTTCCCTGAGGTGCAGGACGTAATCTTTTCAGGATCCTTGCACTGTCTACATAGATCTCTTTTACAATCAGATCCGCATCCTCGATCTTCACATCTTCATTGGCAGCTTGCCAGTCAGCAATAGCTGTCAACAATAACTTCTCAATAACATTAGAGGCTGCATGTGTATCGAACTTTAATATGTTCAATGCATAATTCACTCGCTGACCTCTGATCATATCAGCCACCAATCTCATCTTTCGCGGAGAGGTAGGGATATTCTTCAAAGATGATTTTACCGGACCTAGTTGTCCTGCATTCTCTTCCTTGAATTTTTTAAGCTCGTCCTTTTGCAGACGAATCTTAACTGATTTTTTTAGTTTCTTTTCTGCCTCCATCTGAGATTATCTTTTACCCTTGTCTTTCTTAGCAATGTGACCACGGAAATTTCTGGTGGGAGAAAATTCACCCAGTTTGTGTCCTACCATATTCTCTGTTACGAACACGGGGATGAACTTATTTCCATTATGAACTGCGAAAGTATGTCCTACAAAATCAGGTGAGATCATGGATCTTCTTGACCATGTCTTGATTACTGATTTTTTGCCAGACTCATTCATCACCTCTACCTTTTTCTCGAGTCTGAAATCTATATATGGACCTTTTTTAAGCGATCTTGCCATTATTTCCTCTTGGTTATGATCAGATTATTAGAATATTTATTCGGATTCCTGGTTTTCTTACCTTTAGTATACAATCCATTTCTTGATCGAGGGTGACCTCCGGAAGCACGTCCTTCACCACCACCCATTGGATGATCTACAGGGTTCATAGCAACAGCTCTTACTCGTGGTCTTCTACCCAACCATCTGTTTCTACCAGCTTTTCCAAGTCTCACGTTCATGTGATCAGCATTGGAAACAGAACCGATAGTAGCATAGCAAGTTGTCAATACAAGCCTCATTTCACCACTTGGTAACTTCAGTGTAGCATATTTACCTTCACGAGCAACCAACTGAGCATAAGATCCTGCGCTTCTTGCAAGAGATGCACCTTTACCAGGCTTTATTTCAATGTTGTGAATGATAGTACCCAGAGGAATATCAGAAAGTGGTAAAGCATTACCTACTTCGGGAGCTACTCCAGGCCCTGACACAATCTCCATGTCAACCTTTAGGTTGGAAGGTGCCAGAATATATCTTTTCTCTCCATCTGCATAGAACAACAAAGCAATTCTTGCAGTACGGATCGGATCATATTCAATAGACTTTACAGTGGCGTTGATACCATGTTTGTCTCTTTTAAAATCAATGATCCTTAATTTCTTCTTATGACCACCACCCACATTTCTGATCGTCATCTTACCCTGGGCATTTCTACCACCTTTTCTCTTGTTTGAAGCAACAAGAGACTTCTCAGGAGTGGTTTTGGTCACCTGATCAAATACCGGTGCTGTTCTGTACCTTGTTCCGGGTGTTACTGGTCTTAGTTTCTTAACAGCCATAATTATATTCCGCTATAAAAGTCTATCAATTCTCCATCAGCCACTTTCACAATGGCTTTCTTATATGTAGGCATCTTACCTGAGATCACACCAGACTTGGTATATCTAGATTTAGACTTACCAGCATGGATCATGGTGTTTACAGACTCCACGTTCACGCCATAGGTCTTCTCAACAGCCTCTTTGATTTGTACCTTATTGGCTTTCTTAGCCACGATGAAGCCATACATTCCATGCTCGTTCATCGCAGATACCTTCTCAGTTACTAATGGTTTAAGTAATACGCTCATATCAGTTTAGTCTTTTTTGGATTACTTCAACAGAGCTTTCTGCAAGAATGATCTGCTCAGCATTCATTAAATCGTATGTATTCAATTCATCTGCTACAGCTACCTTGGCATTAGGGAAGTTTCTTGACGACAAGTAGATGTTCTTGTTGTAAGCTCCTAATACGATAAGTGCCTTTTTGCCATCAGGATGTATCTTAGAAAGAATTGAAACAAAATCTTTTGTCTTAGGTGCTTCGATGCTGAAGTCTTCCAGAATGGTGATCTTCTTGTCTTTAGCCCTGGTAGATAGCACAGACTTAGCTGCCAATCTCTTAACTTTCTTATTAAGTTTGAAATCGTAGTCTCTTGGTTTAGGACCGAAAATTGTTCCACCACCTCTGAAAACTGGAGACTTGATACTACCAGCTCTAGCTGTACCAGTACCTTTTTGTTTCTTAAGTTTTTTGGTAGACCCAACAATTTCATTACGCTCCTTCACCTTGTGAGTACCTTGTCGCTGAGCGGCCAGGAACTGCTTTACATCAAGATATACAGCGTGCTCATTTGGCTCAATTCCAAAGACGTTTTTGTCAAGGGATACTTCTCTACCCGTCTCCTCACCTTTAATATTTAATACAGCCAGTTTCATTATTTCTCTAGAATTACAAATGAATTTTTAGCTCCCGGAATAGATCCGCTCACGAGGATCAAATTTTTGTCCGGATAAATTTTTAATACCCTTAGGTTAAGCACCTTCACTTTATCACCTCCGGTTCGTCCAGCCATTTTCAGACCTTTGAATACTCTTGAAGGGAATGAACATGCACCAATAGAACCAGGTGCTCTAAGTCTGTTGTGCTGACCATGAGTAGATTGTCCAACTCCACTAAATCCGTGCCTTTTCACTACACCCTGGAAACCTTTACCTTTAGAGGTACCGATAGCATCAAGGAAATCCTGCTCTTGAAATACTTCATCAACTTTGATAGTATTACCCAGAACTACTTTGTCCTCAAACTCAGCCCTAAAATCTCTAAATTCTACAACCTTACTCTTTGGGCTGGTCTTTGCTTTTGCAAAATGTCCTTTCAATGCTTTTGGTGTGTTTTTCTCTTTCCTTTCACCATAAGCCAGCTGAACCGCTTTATACCCATCAGTCTCTACGTCACGCACTTGCGTAACCACACATGGACCAGCTTCAACTAATGTACATGCGAGGTTTTTACCATCCTCATTGTACACGCTCGTCATCCCTATTTTTTTACCAATTATTCCAGGCATTTTGCTTTTAAATTATATTTATACTGTCTCCAGCAGAAATTTTCTTGAAAAAGGACTGCAAAGATAGCAATTTGCAGATCTGATCAAAAATTTTATATGCTTTTTGACATAAAAAAAGAACCAATCGAAATTTGTCCAAATTGGTTCTTTAATCCAGTAAGTTTTAATATCTAAACCTTGATCTCTACATCCACCCCACTTGGTAATTCCAACTTCATCAAAGCATCAACTGTCTTGGCACTGTTGGAATAGATGTCAACGAGTCTTTTGTAAGTACACAACTGAAATTGCTCTCTTGCTTTTTTGTTCACGTGTGGTGAACGCAATACTGTGAATTTCTCCTTTACAGTAGGCAATGGAATTGGTCCATTCACAACTGCACCGGTTGTTTTAACCGCCCTTACAATCTTCTCTGAAGACTTGTCAACCAAATTATGGTCGTAGGATTTAAGTTTGATTCTAATTTTTTGATTCATGTCTGTTGCTTAACCTTTTACTTTAGCAATCACTTCGTCAGCAATGTTTCTTGGCACTACGTCATAGTGTGAGAACGTAAGCGATGCTGTGGCCCTTCCAGAACTCATTGTTCTCAGGTCAGTTACATATCCAAACAACTCAGAAAGAGGCACACTAGCTTTAATCACACCGGAGTTTCCTCGGGTATCCATACCTTTCATGATTCCTCTTCTTCTGTTAAGATCTCCGGTGATAGACCCTGTATATTCATCAGGAGTCACTACCTCTACACCCATTACAGGTTCCAGTAACACTGGACTTGCTTTGGAAGCCGCTTCTTTGAATCCTATTCTGGCGGCCATCTCAAATGATAGGGCATCAGAGTCGACATCATGGAAAGACCCATGATACAATCTCACCTTCATGCTATCGATTGGATAACCAGCCAAAGGACCATTCTTCATGGCTTCAGCAAAACCTTTCTGAATCGCAGGGATAAATTCCTTAGGAATTACACCACCAACGATTTGATTTACGAACTGTAGTCCCTCGCCCTCAAAATCTTCGTCCTTAGGTCCAATTTCAAATACGATATCGGCAAATTTACCTCGACCACCAGTTTGTTTCTTGTAAACTTCTTTGTGCTCAATACTAGACTGGATAGTCTCTTTATACGCCACCTGTGGAGCTCCCTGGTTGATCTCAACCTTAAACTCTCTTTTCAATCTGTCAATGATGATATCCAGGTGAAGTTCTCCCATTCCTCTTAGGATGGTTTGTCCTGTCTCATGATCCGTCTCTACCTGCAGTGTAGGGTCTTCTTCCACTAATTTGGAAATAGCAATACCCAATTTATCTACATCAGCCTGTTGTTTAGGCTCAATAGCATATCCGATTACAGGCTCTGGGAAGATCATAGATTCCAATACGATTGGAGACTTCTCTGCACAAAGCGTATCTCCCGTTTTGATGTCTTTGAAACCTACAACTGCTCCTATATCTCCTGCATGAAGAGAATCAATTTGATTCTGCTTATTGGCATGCATCTGGAAGATCCTTGAGATACGCTCCTTGTTACCGGATCTCATGTTGAAAACGTAAGATCCTGAGTCAAGAATTCCTGAATAAGCCCTTATGAAACAAAGTCTTCCAACGAAAGGATCCGTGGCAATTTTGAATGCCAGTGCTGAGAATGGGTCAGTGGCCAATGGCTTCCTGGAAATCTTTTCTTCTGTGTCAGGATTAGTACCTACAATGTTGTCTCTATCCAGCGGTGACGGTAATAATTCCATCACATAGTTTAGCATTGTTTGAACACCTTTGTTCTTGAAGGCAGAACCACATAGCATTGGAACAAACGCCAAATCAATGGTGGCTTTTCTAAGTGCTCTAATTATTTCTTCTTCTGTGATAGAATTCGGATCCTCGAAGTACTTCTCCATCAAGGTATCATCATACTCAGCTACCGACTCTAAAAGATGCTCCCGATATTCAGCCACTTCCTCTTTCATGTCTTCAGGAATAGGAATCTCAGAATATGTCATTCCGAAATCATCTTCATTCCAAACCATAGCCATATTGGAAACCAGGTCAACCACACCTTTGAAGTTGTCCTCTGCTCCAATTGGTAATTGAAGTGGTACGGCTTTAGTACCCAATCTCTCTTTTACCTGCTTACAAACAGCCAGGAAGTCTGCACCTTGTCGGTCCATTTTATTAACGAAACCAACTCGGGCCACTTTATAGTTGTCAGCCAATCTCCAGTTAGTCTCTGACTGAGGCTCTACACCGTCAACCGCACTAAACAAGAATACGAGTCCATCCAATACCCTCAATGACCTGTTTACCTCAACAGTAAAGTCCACGTGACCGGGAGTATCAATGATATTGATATGATATTTATCTCCTTTATAATTCCAGAATACGGTGGTAGCAGCAGATGTGATCGTAATACCTCTTTCCTGCTCCTGCTCCATCCAGTCCATGGTAGCTGCACCATCATGAACCTCACCCAATTTGTGATTTACACCTGTATAGTAAAGAATTCGCTCAGTAGTCGTTGTCTTACCGGCATCAATATGCGCGGCAATTCCAATGTTTCTGGTGAATTTTAAATCTCTTGCCATTATATATTAAAATCTGAAATGAGAAAATGCTTTGTTTGCCTCTGCCATTCGGTGTGTATCGTCTTTCTTCTTAATTGCAGCACCTTCACCTTTTGAAGCAGCAATAATTTCGCCGGCTAACCTTTCTTTCATGGTCTTCTCTCCTCTAAGACGAGCATATTTAATCATCCACTTGATACCAAGGGAAATCTTTCGCTCAGATCTTACTTCTACTGGTACCTGAAATGTAGCACCACCAACTCTTCTACTTTTTACCTCTACTGAAGGAGAAACATTACTTAGTGCATTTTTCCAAAGCTCCAATCCGTTCTCTTTAGTCTTTGCTTCTACAATTTTGATAGCATCATAGAAGATTGTATATGATATACTCTTCTTACCCTGCAGCATGAGGTTGTTTACAAACTTGGTAACAAGTGTATCCTGATAGATTGGATCAGGAAGGATGTATCTTTTCTTAGGTGAATTCTTTCTCATTACTCAGATTATTTTTTATCCTTCGGTCTTTTAGCACCGTATTTAGATCTTCTTTGCAATCGGCCATTAACTCCAGCAGTATCCAATGCACCACGGATGATATGATATCTTACTCCGGGCAAATCTTTTACCCTACCGCCTCTGATCAATACAATAGAGTGCTCCTGAAGGTTGTGACCTTCTCCAGGTATATAGGCGTTAACCTCTTTGCTGTTGGTCAAACGCACCCTGGCCACTTTTCTCATGGCTGAGTTAGGTTTCTTAGGAGTGGTAGTATACACCCTTGTACATACTCCCCTTCGCTGTGGACAGCTGTCCAGAGCTGGAGATTTTGATTTTGAAGTCAGTTTTTTCCTGCCTTTTCTAACTAATTGTTGTATAGTTGGCATTACGCTATTGTTATGTCAATTATTTGTGTCCCGATAATTTGGGGACGCAAAGATAGAAATATTGATTATATAACACAATGGGAAACGTAAATCATTTAAAGATTTATGCTTCTCCCATTGTGCCACCGAAATTCACAGGGAATTTAGGGATCTCATCAGCTTGTTTTACCTCGCCAAAAGTGGCTTCATATTTCTTGATATTATCCTGCAGTGCAGCCAACAACCTTTTGGCATGCTCTGGGGTAATAACAATCCTTGATTTCACTTTTGCCTTAGGTACTCCCGGCATCAGACGGATAAAATCGATCACAAACTCACTACTTGAATGAGCAATCATGGCCAGGTTAGCGTAAACCCCTTCGGCTGTCTCTTCAGACAACTCGATGTTGATTTGGTTCCCTTGCTTTTTATCTTTTTTATCGTCTTTCTTTTCCTCCATTAGGTTTCGTATTCCTTAGATCTCTCGAATTCTTCTTTAGAAGAAACCAGGTTTTCGTACTCCTCCGTAGAGGTCACAATCCTGTTTTGGAATTTTCGAATTCCTGTACCGGCTGGGATCAGGTGACCAACGATCACATTCTCCTTCAGACCAATCAGGTGATCCGCTTTACCCTTGATGGAAGCTTCACTCAATACTTTGGTAGTTTCCTGGAAGGAAGCTGCTGAAATAAAGCTTTCAGTTCCCAAAGAAGCCTGAGTGATACCTTGAAGTATAGGTTGTGAAACTGCTGCTTCGGCATTCCTTACCTCAACTAGTTTCATGTCCTTACGCTTCAAGTTAGAGTTCTCATCTCTTAATTTTCTACTTGTGATAATCATACCTGGTTTCAGTGTTTCTGAATCACCCGGATCAGAGATCACCTTCTTGTCAAGGATGTTGTCGTTCTCTTCCATGAATGCAAATCGATCCACTACCTGGTTTGTCAGGAAGTTTGTATCACCAGCATCGATGATAATTACTTTTTGCATCATTTGACGAACGATGGTCTCAATGTGTTTATCATTGATCTTCACACCCTGAAGTCGGTAAACTTCCTGGATCTCATTCACAAGGTACTCCTGTACTGCAGTTGGTCCTTTGATGGCCAAAATATCTGCTGGAGTAATGGCTCCGTCAGAAAGTGGATCACCAGCTTTCACGAAGTCATTGTCCTGTACAAGAATGTGCTTGGACAAAGGCACCAGGTATCTTTTCTTCACGCCATCTTTAGATTCAATGAAGATTTCCCTGTTACCTCTCTTTATACCTCCGTATGTTACTACACCATCAATCTCACTTACTACCGCAGGATTTGAAGGGTTTCTTGCCTCGAACAACTCAGTTACTCGCGGAAGACCTCCGGTGATATCTCTTGACTTACCAGTCTTTCTTGGAATCTTAGCCAGTACCTGACCTGCTTTCACAGTATCGCCTTTAGATACGGAAAGGTGAGCTCCAACAGGGATGTTATATCCTTTGGAATCCTCCTTACCTTCAACAACGATGGCCGGGTTTTTAGACTTATCCTTGGTATCGATGATTACTTTCTCTCTGTGACCAGTTTGCTCATCAGATTCTTCTTTGAAAGTAATACCTTCAATGATCGCTTCGAAGTCGATTTTACCATCAAACTCAGAAAGGATTACTGCGTTATAAGGATCCCAGAAGCAGATCTCATCACCTTTGCTCACTTTGTCGCCATCCTTCACTTTAAGAATAGCACCGTAAGGCACATGGTTAGCGATAAGTACCCGCTCTTTCTTGGCATCCATGATCTTGATCTCTCCGGATCGACCCATGGCTACCTTGATCTTGTTACCTTCTTCGTCTGTAGAGTCCACTGTTCTTAGCTCATCAAATTCGATGACACCATCAAACTTGGCTTTGATGTTTGCATCAACAGCGATGTTGGATGCAGTACCCCCAACGTGGAAGGTTCTCAAAGTAAGCTGTGTACCAGGCTCACCAATAGATTGTGCTGCGATTACTCCGACAGACTCTCCAATGTGGGCCATGTTACCAGTAGAAAGGTTTCGACCGTAACACTTCGCACAAACTCCCTGCTTAGACTCACAAGTCAATACTGACCTGATCTCCACTTCCTCGATGCTTGTGTTAAAATCTATTCTCTCAGCGATCTCTTCTGTGATCTCTCCACCTGATTCTACAATCAGTTCTTCTGAGATCGGATCATATATATCGTGTACAGAAACCCTTCCAAGAATACGCTCAGAAAGTGCTTCTACTACTTCTTCGTTGTCTTTCAATGCAGATACTGACAGACCTCTCAAGGTTCCGCAGTCATCTTCATTGACTACCACATCTTGTGCAACGTCAACCAATCGACGGGTCAGGTAACCAGCATCCGCAGTTTTAAGTGCAGTATCCGCAAGACCTTTTCTCGCACCGTGGGTAGAGATAAAGTACTCGATTACGTCTAGTCCTTCTTTAAAGTTCGACAGAATCGGGTTTTCGATGATCTCACCTACAGAACCCTGAAGGTTCTTTTGCGGCTTAGCCATCAAACCTCTCATACCACCCAGCTGCCTGATCTGCTCTCTTGAACCCCGTGCTCCGGAGTGCATCATCATATAGATCGAGTTGAAGCCCTGGTTGTCTTCTTCCAGCTGCTTCATCAGCGTATTGGTCAATTGAGTGTTAGTCCTTGTCCAGATATCAATTACCTGGTTGTAACGCTCATTGTCTGTGATCAGACCCATCAGGTAGTTGTTCCAAACTACTTCAACTTCTTCTTTTGCCTGCTTCACTAAAGGATCTTTCTCATCAGGAACTTTGATGTTGTCAAGTCCCATTGAAAGACCGCCTTTGTAAGCCATCTGGAATCCAAGCTCCTTGATATCATCAAGGAAGTGAGCCGTAGCTGACATTCCACAGATCTTAAATACTGTAGAAATGATCTTTTGAAGCTTTTTCTTGGTCAAAAGTTCGTTTACGTAACCAACAGCCTCAGGAACATACTGGTTGAACAATACCCTTCCTGCTACTGTCTCAATGATTTGAGTTTCAAGCGTTCCATCTTCTTTTCGAACATTTGTCCTTACCTTGATGTAGGCATGCTTAGAGATCTTTCGCTCATTGATAGCGATGACAACCTCTTTTGCATTGTAGAATATTTTACCTTCCCCAGGCACTTTCTCTTCGTCTGTGCTTCTTCTTCCCTTAGTGATATAGTACAGTCCAAGTACCATATCCTGAGAAGGTACAGCGATAGGTGCACCGTTGGCAGGGTTCAAAATATTGTGTGTAGAAAGCATCAACAATGAAGCTTCCAAAATGGCTTCGTGCCCAAGAGGTACGTGAACCGCCATCTGGTCACCGTCAAAGTCAGCGTTGAATGCAGTACATACCAGTGGGTGTAGCTGAATCGCTTTACCTTCAATCAATTTTGGCTGGAATGCCTGGATACCTAACCTGTGAAGTGTAGGGGCCCGGTTTAGCATGACCGGATGTCCTTTCAATACATTTTCCAGGATATCCCATACCACTGGATCTTTTCTATCAACAATCTTTTTCGCAGACTTAACCGTCTTAACGATACCTCTTTCGATCAACTTTCTGATGATGAATGGCTTGAACAATTCAGCAGCCATGTCTTTTGGAAGACCGCACTCATGCATTTTCAGCTCTGGACCTACGACGATCACAGATCGACCAGAGTAGTCAACCCTCTTACCCAATAGGTTCTGACGGAATCGTCCTTGCTTACCTTTCAGCATGTCACTCAAGGACTTCAATGCTCTATTTCCATCGGAACGTACAGCATTTACTTTTCTTGAGTTATCGAAAAGTGAATCAACAGCTTCCTGGAGCATCCTTTTTTCGTTTCGAAGGATTACTTCCGGCGCTTTGATATCAATCAATCTTTTTAGCCTGTTGTTTCGGATGATGACCCTTCTGTAAAGGTCATTCAAGTCAGAAGTAGCAAATCTTCCACCATCCAATGGCACCAATGGACGTAATTCCGGTGGAATTACAGGCACCATCTTGATGATCATCCACTCAGGCTTGTTTTCAATCCTTGTGCGTGCATCCCTGAATGCTTCTACTACTCTAAGCCTTTTAAGGGCTTCAGCTTTTCTCTGCTGAGAAGTATCTGTTGCAGCCTGATGTCTCAACTGATAAGACATTTCGTCAAGCTCCAACCTTGAAAGCAACATCTCAAGTGCTTCCGCACCCATCTTAGCGATGAACTTAGTTGGATCTTCGTCGTCAAGTAATTGATTTTCTCTAGGAAGCTTATCCAGGATATCAAGATATTCTTCTTCAGTAAGGAAGTCCAGCTGGCTGATGCCATCTTCTTCCTTCACACCCGGATTGATAACGATGTATCTTTCGTAGTAGATAATCTGATCCAGTTTCTTGGTTGGTAAACCAAGAAGGTATCCAATCTTGTTAGGTAATGATCTGAAATACCAGATATGCGCTACAGGTACAACCAACTCGATGTGACCCATTCGCTCTCTTCGAACTTTCTTCTCAGTTACTTCAACACCACATCGATCACAGATGATCCCTTTGTATCGGATACGCTTATATTTTCCACAGTGACATTCCCAGTCTTTCACAGGACCGAAAATTCGCTCACAGAACAAACCACCCATTTCAGGCTTATAGGTTCTGTAATTGATGGTTTCAGGCTGTGTAACCTCACCGTGAGAGCTCTCTAAAATTGACTCCGGAGAAGCAAGGCTAATAGTGACTTTAGAAAAGTCAAGGTTCAATTTTTTATTTTTTCTGAATGCCATATTAATGATCTATAGGTTACCCCGACCAGAGGCCGGGGCTGTTATTTAAATCTTAGTCAAGAGTAATTTCAAGTGCCAATCCACGAAGTTCGTGAACGAGTACGTTGAAAGATTCAGGAATATTTGGCTTCTGCATATTCTCACCTTTTACGATGGCTTCGTATGCTTTTGCTCTACCGATCACATCATCGGACTTGATCGTTAAGATTTCCTGAAGGACATTAGCCGCACCGAATGCTTCGAGTGCCCAAACCTCCATCTCACCAAATCTCTGCCCACCAAACTGTGCTTTACCACCAAGAGGTTGCTGAGTGATGAGTGAGTAAGGTCCAATGCTCCTTGCGTGCATCTTGTCATCGACAAGGTGACCAAGTTTAAGCATGTAGGCAACACCGACGGTAATAGGCTGATCAAATCGATCTCCTGTCAGTCCATCATATAGGAATGTCCTACCAAATGATGGCAATCCAGCCTCAGTCAGCTCACTTTGAACTTCCTCTTCTGTCGCGCCATCGAAAATTGGTGTAGCATATTTTCTACCCAACTTCAATCCTGCCCATCCAAGTACAGTTTCGTATATCTGACCGATGTTCATCCTTGAAGGTACACCCAGTGGATTCAAGACGATATCCATTGGTGTTCCGTCCTCGGTAAATGGCATGTCTTCCTCACGAACGATCTTGGCAACTACACCTTTGTTTCCGTGACGACCAGCCATCTTATCACCCACTTTTAGTTTACGTTTCTTAGCAACATAAACTTTGGCAAGCTGAACAATTCCTGCAGGGAGCTCATCTCCAACTTCAAGGGTAAACCGCTCACGCTTGAAGATACCAGAGATCTCATTCCTCTTGCTCATGTAATTCTTCACCAATCGGTAAACCTGATTGTTGGCTTCCTCATCAGCAGTCCAGTTTTCTATGATCAAATCTGAAATCAGATTGGCCTCTTCCGGAACATTATAATTACTTTCATCGCGATAGATATTTCTTTCAGGGAAAAGATTAGCCTCAATATTCTTGCGGCTGAATTTTGTTCCTTTAGAGAAAATCTCCTCACCAAACTTGTGTTTGATGCCCTGACAAGTCTTTCCATCCAGAATTTTTGTCAGTTTTTCGATCATACCACTTCTTACATCCGTAAGCTGCTTGCTGTATTTGCTCTTCAGCAAATCAACTTCTTTCTTAGTTCTTGATCTCAGATCTTTGTCTTTCTTAGGTCTTGAAAAGAGTTTAGTATCAATTACCACACCCCTCAATGAAGGAGAAGCTTTCAACGAAGCATCTTTCACATCACCGGCCTTATCACCAAAGATTGCTCTAAGAAGTTTTTCTTCCGGAGTAGGATCAGACTCTCCTTTAGGAGTAATCTTACCGATCAGGATATCGCCTTCTTTCACTTCAGCTCCCATTTGGATGATTCCGTTTTCGTCAAGATTCTTCACAGCCTCTTCACTAACGTTTGGAATCTCAGAAGTCAATTCTTCTTCACCTCGCTTCGTATCTCTTACTTCAAGTTCAAATTCTTCAATGTGAATTGAAGTGAATATGTCTTCTCTAACAACCTTCTCGGAAATAACAATCGCATCCTCAAAGTTGTAACCTTGCCATGGCATGTAAGCTACCAAAAGGTTTCGTCCTAGTGCCAATTCACCTTTTTCGGTGGCGAAACCATCGCAAAGTGGCTGACCTTTTACAACCTTTTGCCCTTTCTTTACAATTGGCTTAAGGTTGATACAGGTATCCTGGTTTGTTCTTCGGAACTTGGTCAATTTGTACTCAACACTAGAACCATCGAAAGAAACCAATTCCTGCTCAGCTGACTGATCGTATTTAACGATAATCTTTTTAGCGTCTACACTTTCAATCACTCCATCTCCTTCTGCCACAACCAGCGCTCTTGAATCAATGGCTACCCTGTCTTCCAACCCGGTACCAACGATTGGTGCCTGAGGCTTCAACAATGGTACTGCCTGACGCTGCATGTTTGATCCCATCAAAGCCCTGTTCGCATCATCATGCTCAAGGAAAGGAATCATAGATGCTGCAACCGATACAATCTGGTTCGGTGCAACGTCCATATATTTTAGTTCTTTAGGATCTACCACTGGGAAGTCTCCTTCGAACCTTGCTTTTACTCGGTCATTAACAAACTGTCCGTCATCTTTCAGAGGGGCATTTGCCTGCGCAATGTTGAATGTATCTTCTTCTTCAGCTGTCAGGTATTTTACATTACCTGTCATGTCTACTTTTCCTTCGTCAACATCCCTGTAAGGTGTCTCGATGAATCCCATCTGGTTCACTTTGGCGTGAACACAAAGTGAGGAGATCAGACCGATGTTTGGACCTTCAGGAGTTTCGATGGTACACAACCTACCATAGTGGGTATAGTGTACGTCTCGAACCTCGAACCCTGCTCGCTCACGGGAAAGACCACCTGGTCCCAGCGCAGACATCCTTCTCTTGTGAGTAATCTCAGCGAGTGGATTGGTTTGATCCATAAACTGAGAAAGCTGGTTCGTTCCGAAGAAAGAGTTGATCACTGAAGAAAGCGTTCTTGCGTTGATCAGATCAACCGGCTTGAAATCTTCGTTGTCACGAACGTTCATTCTTTCACGGATAGTTCTGGCCATCCTTGAAAGACCTACACCAAACTGAGTGTAAAGCTGCTCTCCAACTGTTCTTACTCTTCTGTTACTCAGGTGATCAATATCATCAACTACTGCACGGCTGTTGATCAACCCGATCAGGTATTTAACGATCAGAATGATATCCTCTGTAGTCAATACACGGGTATCATAGCTGATGTTTAGACCTAATTTTTTGTTGATTCTATAGCGTCCTACTTCTCCCAGGTCATAACGCTTATCACTAAAGAACAAGCTTTGGATGATGTCCCTCGCCGTCTGCTCATCAGGAGCATCTGTATTTCTAAGTTGTCGATAGATCTGCTCTACAGCTTCTTTCTCAGAGTTTGAATTATCTTTTTGAAGCGTGTTGTAGATAATTGAGTAATCAGCAACGTTTACGTCTTTCCTGTGCAGGATAATCGATTTTGCGCCTGATTCTTTGATAGTTTCAATATCATCTTCAGAGACGATACCGTCCCTTTCCAACAACACTTCATTTCGGTCGATTGAAACAACCTCTCCTGTATCCTCATCAACGAAATCTTCTGTCCAGGTTCTCAAAACCCTTGCAGCTAATCGTCGACCAACAACTTTCTTCAATTCCTTTTCAGTGGCTTCTACTTCCTCAGAAAGCCCAAAAAGATCAAGGATCAATTTGTCTGATCCGTATCCGATGGCTCTAAGAAGAGTAGTAACAGGGAATTTTTTCTTTCTATCGATGTAAGCATACATGACGTTGTTTACATCGGTGGCAAATTCAATCCAGGATCCTTTGAAAGGGATGATTCTGGCTGAATATAATAGTGTACCGTTTGTATGTTTGCTTTGAGCGAAGAACACCCCAGGTGATCTGTGAAGCTGAGAAACAATTACCCTTTCTGCACCATTGATCACAAATGATCCTTTGGAAGTCATATAAGGGATGTTGCCCAAGAATACTTCCTGCTCTATCGTTTCGAAATCTTCGTTTTCCTCATCATTACAAAGAAGTCTCAATTTTGCCTTGAGAGGAACAGAATAAGTCAATCCCCTTTCAATACTCTCTTCTACGGAGTATTTGGGAGGATCTACAGTGTAATCAACAAACTCAAGTACGAAATTTTCTCTCGAGTCAGTGATTGGGAAGTTCTCCATAAAAACTTTGTAGAGCCCTTCATCTTCCCTGTTTTCTGATGGGGTGTCCAGCTGGAAGAAATCTTCGAAAGATTTCAGCTGAACGTCCAGAAAATCAGGATAATCGATAACCGATTTAATTGAAGAGAAATTAATTCTCCCGTTTTTTATATTAGCCAAAGCTTTATCTGTTTAATTCTAAAATACGATCAACAACAGGTAAAATGTATACAAACAGCAAAAGACCTGACTCCAATGTTACTTGGGACCAGGCCTACGCCTTAGTGAGAAATGTCTATTTATTTTAATTCGACTTCAGCACCAGCCTCCTCAAGCTGCTTTTTAAGTGCTTCTGCCTCATCTTTGTCTACGCCTTCTTTAACAGGCTTAGGAGCTCCGTCAACTAATTCTTTAGCTTCTTTCAGTCCAAGACCAGTCAATTCTTTAACAAGTTTCACAACTGCTAGTTTTGCAGCTCCACCTGAGTTAAGAATTACGTCGAAAGAAGTTTTCTCTTCTCCACCACCAGCAGCAGCATCTCCACCAGCAGCACCAGCTACCATTACAGGTCCAGATGCAGCAGGCTCAATACCGTACTCGTCTTTTAGGATATTTGCTAACTCGCTAACTTCTTTAACCGAAAGGTTTACCAATTGCTCCGCGAACGCTTTTAAATCTGCCATTTTAAATCAATAGTTAATTTTGTGTAATAATTTATTCTCTCTCTGAAAGTGTTTTAACAATACCAGCAAGCTTGTGTTCCCCACTTTGCAGAAGAGAAAGTACTTCTTTAGCCGGTGATTGTAGTAAATTGATAACCTCGCCGATAAGTTCGTTCTTGGTCTTAAGTTTACTTAAGAATTCAAGTTGATCCTCACCAACGAATATATCTGAATCTATGGAAGCAGCCTTAAATCGAGGTCGATCCTTTGGATCAGCCTTCTTATAATCTTTGATCAATTTGGCGGGTGCACTTGCATTCTCCTTCACAAACATGATCCCGGAAACTCCCTTCAAAGCCTCATCCATCTTGGGATCGCTCCATTCCAATGATTCCAGTGCCTTTTTGATCAATGTATTCTTTGCCACCTTATACTCGATACCCTGCTTGAAGCACATAGCACGAAACTTATTGATTTCTGCTACGGACAATCCGCTTGTATCAGTGATATAATAGTGGTCTGATTCCTGAAATTTTTCAGACAAACCAGCAATTACCTGTGCTTTTTCTTCTCTTGTCATGACGCTAATCCTGCTATGGTACTTTTGTCAATATTAATTCCTTTACTCATGGTGCTGGACATGGAGATAGATCTGAAATATGCTCCTTTTGCAGAAGCAGGCTTCAGCTTAGCAATGGTTTGTAACATTTCCAATGCATTCTCTCGGATTTTATCAGCATCAAAAGAAGCTTTTCCGATGTTGGTATGAATGATTCCAAACTTATCTACTTTGAAATCTATTTTACCAGCTTTTACTTCTTTTACTGCTTGTCCGATTTCCATTGTCACAGTACCTGACTTAGGGTTTGGCATCAGACCTCTTGGTCCTAATACCCGACCAAGCTTTCCAACTTTGGCCATTACGGTAGGCATGGTAACAATAACGTCAATGTCAGTCCAACCTCCTTCAATTTTTTCGATAAGATCATCAAGACCTACATAGTCAGCTCCAGCAGCCTTGGCTTCTTCCTCTTTATCAGGAGTACACAATACAAGTACTCTCACGTCTTTTCCTATACCATGAGGCAGAGACACAACACCTCTCACCATCTGGTCTGCTTTCTTAGGATCTACGCCTAATCTCACATCCAGGTCAATAGAAGCATCGAACTTGGTGAAGGTAATTTCCTTTACAAGTTTTGCAGCATCCTCCAGAGAATACTCTTTCTCTGAATCTACGAGCTCTGCTGCCTTCTTTTGATTTTTTGTCAATTTTCCCATTCTCTGATTATTGAGGTGCCTGTCCGGTCACTTTTAATCCCATACTTCTGGCTGTCCCAGCTACCTGCTTCATTGCAGATTCGATCTTAAATGCATTTAAATCGGGCATTTTAGTCTCTGCAATCGTTTTGATCTGATCCCAGGTTACACTACCTACTTTTGCTCTGTTAGATTCTGCAGACCCTTTTTTGATCTTCGCAGCCTCCATCAACAATACTGCTGCGGGAGGAGTCTTAATGATAAAGTCAAAAGACTTATCAGAGTAAATGGTAACAACTACCGGAAGTACCTGACCTTGCTTATCCTGGGTTCTGGCATTGAACTGCTTACAGAAGTCCATAATGTTCAATCCTTTCGCACCAAGTGCAGGACCTACCGGTGGAGATGGATTCGCTGCACCACCTCTAACCTGAAGTTTTAAATAACCTGTAATCTCCTTAGCCATCTATTTAATCTTGTTTTTCTACCTGTATATAATTTAATTCTACAGGGGTATTTCTTCCAAAAATCTTGACAGTAACGTTTAGCTTTTTCCTGTCTTCGAAAACCTCCTCTACTGTTCCCGTGAAACCGCTAAATGGACCATCCATTACCTTAACTGTTTCTCCTACTATATATGGTGTAACCAGTTTCTCTTCGTATTCCTCTGCTTCATCTACCCGACCGAGAATTCTGTTTACCTCATTTTGCCTTAATGGAACAGGGTCTTTAATTGAGCTTGTTCCTCCTTCACCAAGAAACCCAATGACATCAGGTGTATTGGTGATGACGTGTTGCGTCTCTCCATTAGATAGGTCTGCCTGGATGAGAATGTAGCCAGGGAAAAAGTTTCTTTCTCTTACCCTTTTCTTTCCATTCCGCATCTCGTAAACCTTCTCAGATGGGATCAGCACCTGAGGCACAAGATTTTCGATTTTGTTTCGCGTAATCTCCTGCTCCAGATAATTCTTTACCCTCTTTTCACGACCGCTGATCGCCCTAACCACGTACCACTTAAAATCAGACATCTCTAAAAAGCGTTATAAAACCAATCCATGCCGTTTTGAAAAGAATAATCAAAAACGCCAATCAGCATCGCGAATATCAATGATGCCACAAGGACCAAAATGCTGCTATTCTGCAGATCAGAGTACTTGGGCCAAGTCACTTTTGTCAACAACTCGTCGTATGCCTCCTTAAAAAATGTAATGACTTTATTCATTGTATCTATTCGTTGCACGGGAGGAGGGACTCGAACCCCCAACCAACGGTTTTGGAGACCGCTACTCTACCAATTGAGCTACACCCGTAAAGGTAGCAGCCCAAAAAGGACTGCAAATTTAGATTAATCAGTTTGTATAAACAAATGAGATCGTGAAAATAATTCACGATCTCCCATGTTGCTATAAAACCTTAGTCAAGAATCTCAGTAACCTGGCCAGAACCTACAGTTCTACCACCTTCTCTGATCGCAAATCTCAAACCTTTTTCAAGGGCTACTTTATTGATCAGGTTTACTTCGATGGTTACGTTATCACCAGGCATTACCATTTCAACGTTTTCAGGAAGTTTGATCTCTCCTGTTACGTCTGTAGTTCTAAGGTAGAACTGTGGACGATATTTGTTGAAGAATGGTGTGTGTCGTCCTCCTTCTTCTTTTGAAAGTACGTAAACTTCAGCTTTGAAGTGAGCGTGAGGAGTTACAGAACCAGGCTTACAGATGATCATTCCTCTTCGGATATCATCTTTTTCAATACCTCTTAAAAGAAGACCTACGTTGTCACCAGCTTCTCCTCTGTCCAAAATCTTACGGAACATCTCAACACCAGTGATTGTAGACTTAAGTCCTTCTGCACCCATACCGATGATATCAACTGCATCACCAGAGTTGATCACTCCTCTTTCGATTCTACCTGTAGCAACAGTACCTCGACCAGTGATTGAGAATACGTCCTCAACAGGCATCAAGAAATCTTTATCTACAGCTCTTTCCGGAATTGGAATGTACTCATCAACAGCCTTCATCAATTCCTCTACTTTTTCTACCCACTTAGCTTCACCGTTCAGTGCACCAAGAGCAGATCCCTGGATTACAGGAATGTCATCACCTGGGAATTCGTAGTCAGAAAGAAGCTCTCTGATTTCCATTTCAACAAGCTCTAAAAGCTCAGGATCATCAACAAGGTCTACTTTGTTCATGAAAACAACCAAAGCAGGTACACCTACCTGACGAGAAAGCAGGATGTGCTCTCTTGTTTGAGGCATAGGACCATCAGTGGCAGCTACAACGATGATAGCACCGTCCATTTGCGCAGCACCAGTTACCATGTTTTTCACATAATCCGCGTGACCAGGACAGTCAACGTGCGCATAGTGACGAGATTCTGTTTGATACTCGATGTGCGAAGAGTTGATAGTGATACCTCTCTCTTTTTCTTCAGGAGCATTGTCAATAGAAGAAAAGTCTTTCATTTCAGCAAGTCCTTTACTAGCAAGAACAGATGAAATTGCAGCGGTTAGTGTTGTTTTACCATGGTCTACGTGACCAATGGTTCCAATATTAACATGTGGTTTTGAACGATCAAAGGTTTCTTTAGCCATGTCTGATAATCCTCAATTTAGATTCTAAATATAATTTTCAATTACTTAATAAATACTTAAACTACTTCAAGGCAGCCTTACAGCTTCCTTAGTTAATGCTATGCATTGTGTCTAGAGCCGATGACGGGATTTGAACCCGTGACCTCTTCCTTACCAAGGAAGTACTCTACCCCTGAGCTACATCGGCAGATTTCCGATTTGTCCAGGAAAGCCTGAACTGAGTCGGCGTATTGAGAATTGGACCTCCATAGTTTTTCGGACAAATCCTCATAACCCTGAACCAATAACTCAAAGTTCTTGACAGGTGTCAACATTTTGATCTTAGAGCGGGCGACCAGGTTCGAACCGGCGACCTACAGCTTGGAAGGCTGTCGCTCTACCAACTGAGCTACGCCCGCTTATAATCCACTATCAAAATGCGCTCATATCTGCGATGCAAATACAAGGTGACACCTGTGCTTTTTTGTGGGGGGAGAAGGATTCGAACCTTCGAAGACATAAGTCAACGGATTTACAGTCCGTCCCAGTTGGCCGCTTTGGTATCCCCCCGGCATAATTAAGTCAAAAACGCTTCCCTTTTTTACGGTCTGCCCGAAAAAGGGAATGCAAAATTATACGTATTTTTATTATATTCAAATTTTTGATTTGATATTCTAGATAGTATTTGAATTATTTGTTTTACACATAATGTGGATACCTTCGAATCAACCCAAGAGGATTTTCATTACCTTACACCCAAATGAAGCTAACCTGTACTATTAATAAGGATAAATCGGTTTCTCTGGAACTTTCCGGCGAAAAAACGCTGGTCAATGGGAAAGCATATGAGCACCAATTAATACAAAAGAAATCTCACGAATATCAGCTGCTTGCTAATGGAAAAAGTCATGAAGTAAGGATTTTGTCGGTCGAAGGCAGTCAAATTTGGATGTTGGTAGACGATTATGAGCTAAAGGTTGAAGCCAAAAATGAACTGGATTTAATGATGATGAAGCTCGGAGTAGCTACTGGATCTGCAATGGATAGCTCAGAGGTACTGGCCCCCATGCCAGGGACCATCCTGGATATTATGGTTGCCCCCGAGCAGGAGGTGAAAAAAGGAGATAGCTTACTGGTTTTGAATGCAATGAAGATGGAAAATGTGATCAAAGCACCTGGTGATGGTAAAGTAAAAGACATTAGGGTTTCTCCCGGTGAAAATGTGAATAAGAATCAAGTCCTGATTTCTTTTAGTGTATAGCGCCTACTTTTTAGGGCTAGCTTAAATAAACTTTATATTTTTGTGAGGTTTGAATTTCAACTACCACACAAACTCTCAATGAAGTATAAACGCATTCTCCTCAAACTAAGCGGCGAGGCACTCATGGGTGGCAAAGACCACGGAATAGACAGCGAAAGATTAGAACAATATGCACAGGAAATCCAAAGAGTACATGAAGCCGGAACTCAGCTGGCCATTGTTATTGGTGGTGGCAATATATTTAGAGGAGTAGATGGTGAGAGATCCGGGATAGATCGGGTGCAGGGAGACTATATGGGCATGTTAGCCACCGTCATTAATGCCATGGCATTACAGAGCGCCCTTGAGAAGCATGGGATGTATACAAGACTCATGTCTGGGTTGAAGATGGAGCAGGTTTGCGAACCATTTATCCGTAGAAGAGCCATCAGGCATCTTGAGAAAGGAAGAATAGTCATTTTTGGTGCTGGCATCGGAAACCCATACTTCACTACTGATTCTACAGCAAGTCTACGGGCAATTGAGATTGAAGCAGATGTCGTACTAAAAGGCACACGGGTAGACGGAGTGTACACTGCTGACCCGGAAAAAGATCCCAATGCAGAAAAATACAGCACACTGTCATTCCAGGAAGCTTATGAAAAAGGATTAAATATCATGGATATGACAGCATTTACCTTATGCATGGAAAATGATTTGCCAATTATCGTCTTTGATATGAACAAACCAGGAAACCTCAATAAGATCACTGAAGGGGAAACCGTAGGTACACTGATTAATTAATTCAAAAAGCTAAAATCACAATAATGGAGGATATTGATTTTTATCTGGAACATGCTGAAGAAATGATGGACAAGGCTGTGAAACACTTGTCCGGTGAATTAACAAGAATCAGAGCCGGAAAGGCTACACCAAATATGCTGGATGGAGTAGAAGTAGAATATTATGGTGCCATGAGTCCTTTAAACCAGATTGCATCAGTTACTACACCGGATGCAAGAACCCTTGCAGTGAAACCATGGGAAGCTAAAATGATTCCAGAAATTGAGCGAGCCATCATTAATAGTGACCTGGGACTAAATCCTCAAAATGACGGCGAATTGATTCGAATCAATATTCCTGCTCTCACAGAAGAACGCCGACTTACACTGGTAAAACAGGCCAAAGCGGAAGCGGAAAACAGTAAGGTAAGTGTAAGGAATGTGAGAAAAGATGTCAATGATTCCCTGAAGAACCTTTTGAAAGACGGAATGTCTGAGGATATGGTGAAAAGTGCAGAAGAAGAAGTGCAAAAGTTGACCGACAAGCATGTTGAGCAGATAGATAAACTTCTTGCCCATAAGGAGAAAGATATTATGACTGTTTAATCTGATTTAGATAAACAGCTTTTTTGCCTCTATTCTTTGACGGACTCGCTCCGGCACCAGGTATTTAATGGACTTATTTTCCCTGATTAGGTTTCTGATCAATGTGGCAGAAATGTCCATACGAGGGGCATCAATCATCATCACATTCGGATGATTCTTAAGTTTTGACTCAGGGGCATTTGGTCTAGGGTATACGATCAATCCAAAGTTCTCCAGAATTTGTTCATAGTTTTTCCATCTGGGCAAGGCTGCCAGGTTGTCCTCACCTATAATCAGGTTAAAATTGTGATTTGGATGTTTTTCTGCTAAAACAGTAAGCGTTTGAACGGTGTAGTTTGGTCGTGGTAAATTGAATTCAATATCACTCACTTTGAAATGATAATCTTCTGTGATGGCAGCTTCAACCAGATCATACCTATCAAATTCGTGAAGTAGATTTTTATTGGCTTTTAATGGATTTTGAGGTGAAACAACAAACCAAACCTCATCCATCTCAGTAGTTTCATGCACAATATTGGCGATGATCAAATGACCTATATGTATTGGATTAAAGGAACCAAAAAAAAGTCCGACGTTCATTATTTGCTTAAGAATTTAAGAATCTCCTGTTTAATCTCCTCTACAGCAGTTTCGAGATTTTCATTTACAAGGATATAATCAAATTCCTTAGCACGTTGCATTTCCTGCCAGGCTTTTTCAATACGGACTGACAATTGCTCCTCGCTCTCAGTGTTTCGAGCACTTAACCGATCCTTCAAAGTTTCCACATCTTTTACCTTCACAAAAGTGGACATGGCTCGTTCCTGAAAAATTTTCTTGAGATTGAGTCCTCCAACCACATCAATATCAAAGACCACATGCTGATTATTTTGCCAGATCCTGTCAACTTCTGCCTTGAGCGTACCATAAAATAAATTGGGATATACTTCCTCCCACTCATAGAAGGCATCTTCGGCTATTTTAGCCTTGAATTCTTCAGGAGAGAGAAAATAATAGTCTTTTCCATGCTCTTCTACCCCTACTCTTTTAGGTCGTGTGGTAGCTGAAATTGAAAAACTTAATTGCGGAAGTTCGGAGAGTAGCCTTTTTACGATAGTCGTTTTTCCTGCTCCTGAAGGTGCAGAAAAAATAAAGGCCTTTCCCCTCTTTGATGGTTCAGGCACTCTTAAAAATCTTGCGTCTTATCTGTGATGCCAGGCCGGGTGGGACCGGCTGACTGGTCAATTTTGTTTTTATTAAAATTCTAATTTCCTTCTCGACTTCATAATGCTTCAGACATGACATGCATTTATCAACGTGGGCGGATAGATAAACTTCCTGTTCTTTGGTTGCCTCATTATCTAACATTAAGTGCAAAATTTCGAGGTATTCGCTACAACCGGAATTACCCGCCTTATCTGTAGATTCTTCCATCAGATGACAAAATTATTTCAACGAAGTAAACAAAAATTATTTATATCCCATGCTTCCAGCGTAGGACTTCAGTTTCTCTTTAAGCAAATTCCTGGCTCTATGCAGTCTGGATCGAACTGTTCCAATTGGGATATCCAATATTTTGGCCATCTCTTCGTAGGTAAATCCCTCCAGGTCACATAAAATAATAACAGTGCGGAAATCAACCGCCAGGGAGTTCAGTGCATTGCTCACCTCATCACCCATCATATCTTTGAGTGTGTCCACCCTCAGATCAACTGTCTTATTGCTATCAACATCATCTGAATTGTAGAAGTTCTCTACTTCCTGATAATCTACTTTTGATGGCTCCTTACTTTTCTTTCTGAAGTCATTTATGAAGCTATTTTTTAAAATTCTGTATAGCCAGGCTTTTGCGTTTGTACCTCTCTGAAACGAATTGATAAACCGGTAAGCCTTCATGTAGGTATCCTGTACTAAATCCTTTGCATCATCCTCGTCAAAGGTTAGTCTGTAGGCAAAATTGTACATAGCATCTATGTTTGGGAGGAATTCTTTATCAAAGATTTCCATCCTGGTTTTTTCCGGATACTGAAACTTTGCCCGTTTTTCTTTATCGTTATTTTCTATTACTTCCTGATTACTCATATACACACTCGAGAAAAGGGATAACATACCAAACCAATACTTTAATGTATCTACATGATTTATACGGGAATAAACCCAGATTGTTTATAATTAATCTAAATAAGCTTCAAGTAATTTTAAATGTACTTTTCTTAAATAATTAATAGGAAAAGGATTTGTTTTGAATATTTAAATGAACAACCAGAAACCAGAGATATATTTTCATGTTGGATTGGGTAAAACAGCCTCTACTTACCTCCAACACAGTGTTTTTCCTTATTTCAAAGAGATAAAATACATTCCAACCAATCAGTATAAAAAGTCCCTTGATGTAATCGATAAGGGCAAACACCCTAAATACCTGGTTAGCCGGGAGTTTGACCGTCAATTTGAGGATGAAGTGAAGTGGTTTTGCTCAGAACATCCGGATGCCCATATCATAGTCGTATTCCGGAGGCAGGATAAATGGATTGCATCACAGTACAAGCGACATGTAAAAGGTGGTTTTTTTAAAGAATTTATTGATTTCATCGATGTAGAGCACAACAATGGGTTCTGGGATCGTAAAGAAATGATTTTCATGGATAAAATAAGGGTCATTGAGAAATACTCAACTCAAAAGCCACTGATCCTTTTTCATGAAGATTTGTCAGACCCCTATAAGTTCATAGATCTGATTGTCAAATACTGTGGAGCTTCTTATAGTAAAAAGGCTGTTTCAGTCCGGCCCCGACATACTGCATGGAAAGAAAAACAGCTGCATGCTGTCAAGTTTTTTCGCAAGCATATTTATAGTGGTCAGATCAAAGGAGGCAAAAACCGATGGGAAACATGGATATATTTCAGGCCATGGTGGCTTCTTTTCCATCTGATCATGTATTTCGCCGCACTGCTACCCAAAAGATGGGTGATCACGAAACCTCTGATCCAGAAAACTGAACTTGACAAGGTACGAGAATGGACCAACAAAGATTGGGAAAGCCTGAAGGACTACGCCAGAAAAAATAATCCAAAGCTGTGAAAATACTTGAGGTGTGCACAAGTGAATCGCTAGGTGGGTTGGAGCTTTATTTCGTGAAATGTTGTAAAAAACTAAATCAGGATTCATCTCTTAAGGTTCAAGGATACATCAAAAAGGATTCGCTCATTCACGGAAGTTTGAAGGATTCTAAAATAAAATTGCGAGGTCTGGACAAAACCGGAATATCAAGCAGGGTAATACAATTACTATCCACCATCAGATCGTTTCAGCCTGATATTGTACACTCCCATGTGAAAACAGACCTGTTTCCAATAGCAATTGCAAAAGTCATTAGTCGGCACAAATTTAAGCATGTGCACACGAGGCAAATGAATATGCCACGGAAAAAGAAAAATCCTTTTCACTCCTTTGTGTACAGGAAAATTGACCTCGTGTTAGCCATCACTGAAAAACTTCAGAAGCAGATCCTAAAAAATACCAGAGTGGCTGCTGAAAAAGTGCAGGTACTCTACTATGGTGTGCCAGAACCAAAAAAAAGTTCTAAAGTGATTAAAGATGATCTCAATTTGAAGATCGGACTCGTTGCACGGCTTGATACAAAAAAACATCAACATGTATTGTTAGAAGCGCTTGATTTACTCAACAAAAAAGGTCTGAAAGCCTCAGCATATTTGATAGGAAGATCAACAGATGATGAGTATAAACAAAAGCTCAATGAAATGGTATCCAGCCTCAGCTTACAAGATCAGGTGCATTTTATGGGCTTCGTGAACAATCCTATTGAATCAATGTCAAATTTTGATGTAATATTGTTAACATCCTCCGATGAAACTTTTGGGCTAGTATTGGTGGAAGCAATGCGAGCAGGTGTAGCAGTTGTCGGGGCCAACGGAGGTGGAGTGCCCGAGATCATTGACCATGAAAGGACCGGACTACTTTTTAAACCCGGCGATGCTAAAGACCTTGCGAAACAGCTTGAAAAATTAATGAAAGATGAACTATGGAGATCCTCCCTGGCAAAAGCTGGTAAAACCATGGCAGACCAAAAGTTTAATGAAGACATCCACTTCGAGACATTAAAGTCACTATTTAGGAAACAGTTAGCATGAGTAAGCCTGTTAAAATATCCACCGTGATCATTACCCTGAATGAAGAAGAAAACATTCAGCGATGTCTGGATTCAGTAAAAGGTATTGCAGATGAAGTAGTTGTGGTAGACAGTTATTCTACTGACCGTACTCCGGATATTTGTAAAGAAAATGGGGTCACATTTATCCAGCACAAGTTTGAAGGATACGTAGAACAGATCAACTACGCCCTCACCAGGGCCAGTCATGACCATGTGCTTTCCCTGGATGCTGATGAATCCCTGAGTGAAGATGCCCGCCACAAAGTCTCAGTTGTGAAAAACAATTGGGAGTATGATGGCTATCAGTTCAACCGCATGACCAACTACTGTGGAAAGTGGATCAGGCATTGTGGGTGGTATCCTGACAAAAAAGTAAGGTTGTTTGACCGAACAAAGGCTCAGTGGGGAGGTGAAAATCCACACTACAGGGTGATGTTGGGAGATGATCAGATAAATTACCTAAATGCGGATCTTCTACACTACTCATTCCCAACGATTGCCAGTCATGCCCAAACAGCCAATAATTTCTCTACCATTGCTGCGAAAGAGGCTATAAAAAAAGGCAAAAAAGTAACCTTCCTAGTTCATGTCATTTTAAACCCGTGGTTTACTTTTATTAAAAAGTATTTCTTTCAACTGGGATTTTTAGATGGCTACTATGGTTTTATTGTATGTATGTTGTCGGCCCACTCCAATTTTTTGAAATACATTAAGATCTGGTCAAATCAAAAATATTCCAGGTTTTGAAGGTCATCATCAGCCGAACAGATAAGATTGGTGATGTAGTTCTCACATTGCCTTTAGCCGGGATCTTGAAAGAGAAAATTCCGGGTGTCTTCCTCTATTTTCTTGGTAGCAGCTACACAGAGGCAATTGTAAAAAAATCTCAGCATGTGGATGAGTTCCTGAACTGGAATGAAATCAGTAAATCCGGGGATCTACCGAAAGCAGATTGCATCATACATGTATTCCCCAATAAGAAAGTAGCTCAATTGGCTGCCAAAAAGAACATTAAACTAAGAATTGGAACCAGCCATAGGGTATTTCATTGGTGGACATGCAACAAGCTGGTAAGCTTCACCAGGAAAAACAGCCCCCTCCACGAGGCCCAGCTTAACACCAAATTGTTTTCTCCTTTGGGTATTGAAGAAGAATATTCACTCGAGCAGCTTGACAAATTTTCCGGGTGGCAAAAATCAAATAAAAAGTCAGCATCAGAGTTGTTGACAAACAAAATCAACGTAATCCTTCATGCCAAGTCAAAAGGCAGCGCTATGGAATGGCCTCTGAACTCTTACAAGGACGTCATTGATGGGCTACCACGAGATCAATTCCAATTTTTTATCAGCGGAACAGCGGATGAAGGTGCAATAATCCGATCAGAATTACCCGCTATCTTTGAGGCTGAAAATGTGACGGACATTACGGGAAAATTCACACTAAGCAGCTTTATTGATTTCATTGAACAATGCGATGGATTGCTGGCATGCAGCACCGGTCCGTTGCACATTGCATCCATTGCAGGCATCCAATGCCTTGGCCTCTATCCGAGTGTTCGACCTATGCATGCAGGAAGATGGGGACCAATAGGTCAGCAAAGTGCGTATCTGGAAGACTCAACCACTGCCCCGGACCAATTACAAATCGATCCGGGAATTGTGATCGAAAGGCTGAAGGCGTGGAAAAAGAATTGAAAATATGGCGAAAGGGAATCTGATCTATCAAAAAATTCAAGCAAAGAAACTGGATATCCATACCTGTTGTGAGGTCGGTGTGTATTTACCTGAGACCTCCAATGTGATCAATTTCATTAAGAATGGTACCAAAACCATTCTCGTTGAACCAGATCCATCTTCCATTGAGGCCATCAAAAAATCGTTTAAAGGACTTGACAATATTACCCTTCATGAGGTAGCTGTTTTCGATAAAAAAGGAACCATCAACCTGAGTAAGGCCGCTGCTTCAACTTTTGTCAGTGAGTTACCCTATAGCCCAGCCACTGTCAATGATCAATATGAGGTGAGAGAGTCAGAGAGCTTCTCTGTGCCCTGTGAGAAATTTTCCAGCCTGGATCCCGGTAACATTGATCTGCTGAGTATTGATACCGAAGGCTGTGAATGGTATGTATTGCAGGATCTTAAGAGTACACCAAAAGTGATCAGCATAGAAACACATGGGAAACTATATGTCAACCCATATATGAATCAGATCCAAAAATGGATGGATGATCATCAGTATAACATCTGGTTCAAAGACAAGAGTGATACCGTATACTATAAGTCCGGATTGATTAGAATCAGCCTTACAGAAAAAGTAGATCTGATAAAAATCAATGTAAAGCTCGGTTTGACACGTCTTGTTAAGTCCATTGCGAGGACCTTCTCAAAAAAGTAACATGATTTACGATTGTTTTACCTTTTTCAATGAGCTGGATCTTTTGGAGATTCGCCTAAATACCCTGGATAAAGTCGTAGATAAATACGTAATTGTGGAAGCAAACAGGACCTTTCAAGGGAATGCAAAACCTATGTTTTTGGAAAAACATTGGGATCGGTTTAAGAAATTTGAGGACAAAATCACTTATATAAAAATTGAAAAAGGGTACCCTAACTTCTTCACTCGATTTCGTCCGGTAAAGTCCTGGGACCTGGAAAATTTTCAAAGAGAATTTTTTTTTAAAGGATTGAGGACAGCAAATGAGGATGACCGGATCATTATTTCGGATGTGGATGAAATTCCGAATCCAAAAGCGATCCAAAAGCACCTGAAAAATGACCATGCCATCGTTTTTGAACAAAAGTATTACAGATACTTTCTCAATGGTATTTGCCCCGACAAAACCTGGCCGGGACCAGTGATGATGCCGCTGAAAAAGCTTAAAAAAATGAGCATTAAAACTGCTCGACTCCACAGGGATCCCAAATTTTCCAAAAAAATGAATTTACAAAGTGAACTCGTTTCTAATGGAGGATGGCATTTTACCACCGTAGGGGGTGTAGAAAGTATCATCTCTAAAATCGAAGCTTTCTCTCACAAAGAGTTTAATAAGGAGGAAATCAAAAACCCTGAGCGACTAGAAAAGATCATTAGCGAGGGTGGGGACATCTTTGGAAGTGATTGGGATGTGAAATTTGAGAAATTGAATGATACATACCCTGAATATCTATTGCAGAATCTCTCCCGATACCAGCACCTAATTAAGGCATTATAATTACTTCCAGATAAAACTTGGAAGTCGAAGAAATCTCAAAACAAGGTTAGTAACCTTAATGAAGTGATCAGGCAACTTCTGGATGAATGATTTACGAACCCTTGGATGTTCATAGCTTTTGGTGCCGGAGGCTATCTCTTTTGGGTATTCTACTTTGTCCTTTTCAAAAACTACGATACTATCATAAAAATGAACCGATTTAATACTGGTAGTGAATCGGTCTTTTCTAAATGATGACTGTCTGGAATGAAATGCGTTTATCGAATCTATTTTGTTTTTACAGTATTCCAGGAAAGTCCCTCTCCTTTTGTGCCCTCCTCCAAATTTTAACCAATAAGAGGTATGAACATCCTCACACATATATATACCATTATCCTTAACCTTATCATACAGTTCTTCAAAAGTGACAATTTGCTGTTGCATGGTATGACCACCATCATCAAGAATGATGTCCAGTGGTGGTAAATGTTCTTTAAGACCACGCAGAAACTTCCGGTCTGATTGTGAACCAATAAATATTTCTATCTGATCCTCCTCCAGCTTTTTACATTCCGGATTTATATCTACACCATAAATCTTTGCTTTCGGACCAAAATAATCCTTCCACATCTGCAAACTACCTCCATGAAAGACACCCACCTCCAGAATATTCACTTCTTTACCAACAAAGGGACTAAAGTAACGCTCATAGACTGGGAAATAATGTTCCCATTTAGTCATCAGTCTACTTTCATTTTGATCAAAATAATCCTTGAGTTTACCCATGGTGAAAAGCATTAATTTTGGGATGCTAAAATATCCTAATGTAATCTATGAAAATAGATTTACACTCAATTTCTAAAACCATTGTGAAAAACCCGCTAAATGTCTCAAAAGAAAAGCATCTCAGTTACCATCCCCAACTACAATGGAGCTGACTTACTGAAGAAAAATCTACCCAAGCTTTATCTCGCTTTGCAAAAACATGTGGTCGATTTTGAAGTGATTGTTGCCGACGATGCTTCCAGGGATGATTCTGTAAAATATCTTAAAAAACAATACCCCGAAATTATCCTGGTTGAGCACTCAGAAAATAAGGGTTTCTCCAGGAACATCAATTCTGCGATCAAAAAGGCATCAAAGGATCTGGTTTTCTTCCTAAATACCGATGTAGAACTTACTGAAGACTACTTTGAGCTTTTGTTCAGGTATTTTGAAAAGCCAGACACTTTTGGCGTAATGGGTAAGGTAATTGGTCTTCAGGATGGTGAAACCCAGGATGCGGCCAAATACCCAACGATCACGCCAATTTCTATCAGGGCCAACATAAACTATTTACCATTAAGTGAAACAAGTTCATGGTTACCTACATTATTTCTTTCAGGAGGCTGGGCCCTGGTCGACCGTTTAAAACTAGATGAACTTGGTGGCTTTGATGAGATCTATAGCCCTTTCTATGGAGAGGATGTGGATTTAAGTCTGAGGGCGTGGAAAACTGGATATCAATGTTACTTTGAGCCTAAAGCAATTTGCAAACACCCGAGTTCAACAACAATTGGCAAAATGAAAAAGTCGTATGTAAAGATCATCGCCAAACGAAACAAAATGATGCTACATGCCATCCACTTGCATAGCATATACCGGATAATATATTTGATACTATTGACACTCAAAGTTCCATTCAGACTTCTGATCCTGGATATGAACTATATAAAAGCCTATGTGCAATTCATCAATTTGTTTGGGGCTATCAATGATTCTCGATTGAGTATTCAACATCTCCAGGATGAAAGAAAAAGTGATATTAGTATCCTAACTATCAGGGATATAATGAAACAAAAGCTCAGTGAAACTCCACTAAGAAAGTTTTAACTCATTAAAAACTGCAACCTTTTTAAAAAATATATGTATATACATATAAATGGAGGTTAAAATGAAAAAGGTAAAGCAAATATTATATGGAAACCTGGTAGATATGGGTGGTATACCCGTTAGGCAGCCTTTGCCTACACAGCATGTAGAACAGGTTGACCCTTTCTTGTTGTTGCATCATGCCAGATTGGTAGTAAAACCGGATACTAATCACAAGCATGCAGGTGTTGGACCACATCCACACAGAGGTTTTTCACCTGTCACTTTTGTATTTGAGGGGAGTGTTCATCACAGAGATTCAAGAGGAAACAGTAGTGTGGTAAGTGAAGGTGGAGTGCAATGGATGAACGCGGGAATGGGGATGATCCATAGTGAGCGACCCTCAGAAGAATTGGCAAAAAAAGGGGGGCATCAGGAAATCATTCAGCTGTGGGTCAATACTCCAGCAGCGCATAAGATGGATCAGCCATATTACCTGGCACTTCAAAAGAGCGAAATTCCTCACATTGCCCCAGACAAGGGCGAGGGATTTATCCAATTGGTTTCAGGTGAGATGAATGCGAAGGAAGGCAAAGTAAAAACACAAATCCCACTATTGTCTGCAATGGGAAAATTACATGCAGGAGCGGAACATGTATTTCATGTGCCAGAAGGCTGGAATACCACCTTGTATTTGTTGGATGGTGAACTTTCTGTGTCGGGACATGGGATTGTTGATAAACATCAGTTGATCATTTATGAAAATGAAGGGACTGAAGTTGGTGTTAAAGCCAAAAAAGACACCCGGTTCCTGTTGCTTTCAGGTAATCCGATCAATGAGCCATTGGCCACCCACGGTCCATTTGTCATGAACAATCAGACCCAGATAATGGAAGCAATGAGAGACTATCAAATGGGTAAAATGGGGATGCTGGTGGAAGAGTTCTGAGATTAAAAAGAAGGTTGGTCGACTAAGAAGCTAGAGAGTTTGTGAATGAGCCATATTGCAGACTTGTTATGTGGACGCATTTAATAAAGGAGAGACTAGAAAGGGGCAAGGTTGTTGTCCCTTTCATTCTTCATTTAGTTGCTCAGTTATTTTTTTTCTGATACGAGCCGCATGTTTTTCCCAATATTGCAGATCGTTATCCATGTATTCCTTCTTGCTGTATTTTCTGGTTTTTACATTTTCTTTTCCTTCTTGTATTTCCTTTAGGGCCTCTTCATACCTGTGGAGCTTCTCAAGAATTTGAATCTTGAGCATGCGAGCCCAGGAATTCGGATCAAGTGTCACTGCTTTTTCTGCCAGGATCAGCGCATCGTAAAGGTTTGTATTTTGCATGATCATATACTCTGCTGCAAGAGCGTATTGATTGGGATCATTGCTTTCACCCTCCAGTAACTCAACTTTGACACCATACATAATTTCCTCGTCGATGGTTGTGTTGATTGTAAATGAGATTTGAGTGTTGGCCCAGGATAAGTAAACAACAGCATCATTTGGCACCACATCAATGTCCAAAGTTAGACTTTCATAAAACCTGCTAGTCTTCTCGGGTTTTGCCAAAAATCTGATGACATCCCTTTCAGCATTATATCCATAGGTTCCATATAATGTGGTGTCAGCATTGAGAATAACCACCCATTCATCTGCACCTGGTATGGTAAATAATGAATACCTACCCGCATCAACTCGTTCATTTCCTATTTTTACTGGTTGATCAACGCTGATTTGTGTACAGTAGCCCGCACCAGTTCTCCAGAGTTCTCCATAAGGCACGATGTTACCGAAAATTTCACGACCGCGAGCTGCCGGACGTTCATAGCCAATAGTGACATAAGTATTGCCCACCCATTGAGTGATAGAACCACGGGGACTGAGCACTGGGAACACAATCTGTGCGGAAGACACTAGTGTAAACAGGGCAAAGCCAAAACTAAGAATCAATTTAGATTTCATAATTCAGGTATTTAGGCGGAAATCCTGCAGAACCATTCCATTATTCTAAATGATCCTTACCAAATATACGATAAAGGCTACACAAAACTTAGAACCATAAGCCAACATAGATAAATACTTCACAAACAAAAAAAGGTGAGCTTTTACTGCTCACCTTTTATGAATTATTCTTTATTACGAATTAGTATCTGTAGTGCTCAGGTTTAAATGGTCCCTGAACTTCCACTCCAATATAATCAGCCTGATCCTTGGAAAGCTCTTCCAGCTCCACTCCAATTTTCTGCAGATGAAGTGCTGCTACTTTTTCATCAAGATGCTTGGGGAGCATATAAACACCCGGCTTGTAATTGTCTGTGTTTGTCCACAACTCAATCTGAGCTAAAGTCTGGTTAGTAAATGAGTTGGACATTACAAAAGAAGGATGACCGGTGGCGCAACCAAGGTTTACCAATCTACCTTCCGCCAGGAGAATAATTTCGTTGCCATCTACATTGTAAAGGTCTACCTGCGGTTTGATCTCTACTTTTGTACTGCCATAGTTTTTGTTTAACCACGCCATATCAATCTCATTGTCGAAATGACCAATGTTACACACTATAGTTTTATCATGCATCAGCTTAAAGTGCTCACCAGTAATGATGTCTTTGTTTCCCGTGGCGGTCACAACGATATCAGCTCTTGGCACTGCATTGGCCATTTTCTTTACTTCAAATCCATCCATTGCAGCTTGTAACGCACAAATAGGATCAATTTCAGTAACGATCACTCGCACACCTGCACCTCTCAATGAAGCTGCTGATCCTTTTCCTACATCTCCATAACCAGCTACTACCGCAACTTTGCCAGCCAACATCACATCTGTAGCTCTTCTAATCGCATCAACCAATGATTCTTTACAACCATACTTATTGTCAAACTTCGATTTAGTAACCGAGTCATTTACATTGATGGCAGGCATTGGTAGTGTGCCCTTTTTCATTCTTTCGTAAAGTCTGTGTACACCAGTCGTGGTCTCTTCTGACAAGCCTTTGATGTCTGCTACCAACTCAGGATACTTATCCAGCACCATATTTGTGAGATCACCCCCATCATCCAGAATCATGTTAAGTGGTTTACCACCTTCAAAAGCGAAAAGGGTTTGTTCTATACACCAGTCAAATTCTTCTTCATTCATCCCTTTCCATGCATATACGGGAATGTTAGCAGCAGCAATGGCTGCAGCAGCATGGTCCTGGGTAGAGAAAATATTACATGAAGACCAGGATACTTCAGCTCCCAGTTCAGTCAAAGTTTCAATCAAAACAGCCGTTTGAACTGTCATGTGTAGACATCCTGCAATCCTTGCTCCCTTTAATATCTTAGAAGGACCAAATTCCTCCCTCAAAGACATAAGTCCAGGCATTTCCGCCTCAGCCAATCGGATTTCATTTCTTCCCCAGGCAGCGAGGTTGATGTCTTTTACTTTGTAATTAACCTTTTCTTCTATCATGATAATTTATTTGATGCAATTTTTAAGGTCTGCAAAGTTAGACAAACCTGCCATTAATCATAAATTTATTGCTAGCTGACAAACTCGACTTCTTTGGTTCGAAATTGTCTGCTGACGCCATTGCAATTCAATACCAGGTTTCCGGACTCGTTGATACCAATAAGTACCGCCTCGAATTCCGTCCCGTTGTTTCTATAGGTGTGTACTTCTCCACGCCACATCATTTTATCATGATATGATCTAAGAATATGGCTTCTTTTCCCCTGCTCAAGCAAGTCATAATAGCTTTCAAAATTCTCCGAAAATACTTCGAGAACAGAAAGCAGATCATGGTCTCGACCGGTCTCGATCTTCAAAGATGTGGCTGTGGGTAATGCAAAATGTGATTGGTTTACGTTGAACCCAATCCCTACAACCACAAAATCCAGTTGTTTACTGATTGACGTTTCTATGAGAATACCAGAGATCTTTTTCCCATTTACGTACACATCATTAGGCCACTTAAGCTCGCATTCAGCTCCCGGAACAAATTGGTTGATAAGCTGTGTCCCAGCCAGTCCTGCAACAATATTCAACAAGAAAATATCATCGACTTTGAGAAAATTAGGTTGTAGAAAAATAGAGAATAGTAAATTCTTGCCTTTTTCGCTCATCCAGGTATTTCCTCGCTGGCCTTTACCTTTGGACTGGAAATCCGCTGTCAGTATATCACCATGTGTAACCTGCTCTTTTGCGGCAAGTTGTGCCATGAAATCATTGGTAGAGTGACATTCTGGCAGGGAAGTGATAGTTTTCCCAAGAAAACGTGTTTTGGCAAAGTTTTTATGCAATTTAAATTCGTACTTTTGAAGTTAAAAATAGAAAACCCATGGTGAATGCGGAAAAATAAGGTTGGTGAGACAGATTCTGAAACTTTGAGTGACTTTGTAGTTCAGGGAATGCTTGAGAAGAAAGCTTCAGATGTTGTGGTGTTGGACTTACGGGATATAAAACATGCAGTTGCTGATTATTTCATTATTTGTTCGGGGTCTTCGGATACTCAAATAGATGCAATTTCTAACTCCATAGAAGAACAGGTTTTCAAATTATCTAAAGAATGGCCCTGGAAAGTTGAAGGAAAACAAAATAAAGAGTGGGTCTTAATCGACTATGTAAATGTAGTCGCTCATGTCTTCAACAAAGACAAAAGAGCATTTTATGGGTTAGAAGAGTTGTGGGGAGATGCTAAGGTTTCTACCATTTCTGCTTAGAACTAAAATAATCCTCAAACGTTGTTAAGTAGTTATAGTAATTAGAAGATATACAATCGATGGCCGATAGACCAAGACAAAAAAAACCATTGGGGAAACCCAATAAGCCCAACTATCAAATGATGATCATCATTACCCTGATAGCGGTAGTGATAGGATTTACTTATTTCAGCAATTCAAACTCTGCGAAGACAATCAGCGACAAGCGATTTGAAGAGATGGTCCTCGCAAATGATGTGAAGAGAGTAGTCCTTGTAAAAGGTCAGGATTTTGTAGAAATCACACTTAAAGAAGATGCTTTGAAAGACACAAAGTATCAGATTGATATTGACCAGAATTCCTTCACAGGGATTAACAATGGGCCGCATTACAAATTCAATATTGTGAATGAAACCATCTTCAACGATGATTTCAATGAATTGATGCAGCAGCTACCCGAGGATCAACGCATAGGGTACGAAGTAGATACCCGAAGTGATTTCACTTCCATCTTTTTTAACTGGGGATTCCTGTTCCTGATCATCTTTGGATTTTGGTTCCTGATGAGAAGAATGGCTGGTGGCGGAGGCCCTGGTGGTCAAATATTTAATATTGGAAAATCCCGTGCAGCTTTGTTCGATGCTGAGAATAAGGTAAAGATCACCTTCTCAGATGCAGCTGGGTTGGAGGAAGCCAAGGAGGAGATTAAAGAAATTGTTGAATTCCTCAAAAACCCCGCAAAATTCACCAAGCTGGGTGGTAAAATCCCAAAAGGTGCCCTACTTGTAGGCCCTCCGGGAACAGGTAAGACTTTATTGGCAAAGGCTGTAGCAGGAGAAGCTGGCGTGCCATTCTTCACGCTCTCGGGATCAGATTTTGTAGAGATGTTTGTGGGAGTGGGTGCAGCTCGGGTACGAGACCTTTTCAAACAAGCAAAGGAAAAAGCCCCATGTATTGTCTTTATCGACGAGATTGATGCCATTGGACGATCCAGAGGAAAGGGCCAGATGCCGGGCTCTAATGATGAAAGAGAGAATACATTGAACTCCCTCCTTGTGGAAATGGATGGTTTCTCTACGGATTCAGGGGTAATCATTCTTGCAGCAACCAACCGACCAGATGTATTGGACTCAGCACTATTGAGACCAGGCAGGTTCGATAGGCAAATAAGCATCGACAAGCCAGACATCATTGGGCGCGAAGCCATTTTCAAGGTTCATCTTAAACCGATTAAGATTAGGGAAGATGTAAACCCAAAACACCTCGCAGCTCAAACTCCTGGTTTTGCTGGGGCGGAGATTGCCAATGTGTGTAATGAAGCTGCCCTGATTGCCGCTCGAAGAAATAAGAAAGAAGTTGAAATGTCAGATTTCCAGGATGCCATCGACCGAGTGATTGGGGGTCTTGAAAAGAAAAATAAAATCATTTCACCTGAAGAGAAAAAGATCGTGGCTTACCACGAGGCCGGGCATGCCGTGGCTGGATGGTTTTTGGAGCACGCCGATCCATTGGTAAAAGTAAGTATCGTTCCAAGAGGTATCGCAGCATTAGGCTATGCACAATATCTGCCCAAAGAGCAGTTTCTTTACCAAACAGAGCAACTTTTCGATGAGATGTGCATGGCTCTTGGAGGCAGAGCTGCTGAAGAATTGGTTTTTGGCAAAATCTCAACAGGTGCACTGAGTGACCTGGAAAGAATCACGAAAATGGCCTACAGCATAGTGACTGTTTACGGAATGAATGACAAAATCGGTAATGTATCATTCTACGACAGCAAGCAATCAGATTACAACTTCACTAAACCATATTCTGACGCTACAGCGGAGTTGATAGATAAAGAAGTGAAAAGCCTTATCGATCAAGCCTATGTGAGAACCAAGCAATTACTGAAGGATAAGCTTAAAGAGCTGGAAATTATTGCTCAAAAGCTGCTTGAAAAAGAAATCATTTTCCAGAATGATCTGGAAAAGCTAATCGGTAAACGACCATTTGCTACTCCTACCCATTTTCAGGAGTATACAAACGGGAAGCCTGAGAAAAAGGCTCCGGCAAAAAAGAAATCCGGTGCAGCAGCTTCCAAAAGCAAGGCAACATCAGCAAGTAAAACAAAAACTTCCGCTGCTAAATCTAAGAGCGCTCCTGCAAAGAAGGCCAATATAGATAATGGAACGGAAGCTAAACAATCAGGGAAAGCAAAGTCTTCGGCATCGAAGAAGGCGACAGAAGAGACCAAATAATGCTAAATTGAGGAGCTGGTAATTCAGCTCCTTTTTTTATGGACAATCAATTCGAAGTTCTTTCCAAAGGAAAGAAAGTATATTTTGCCAGTGATTTCCATCTCGGCACCCTTCCAAAGGACAACAGCCTGGAGCGTGAAAAGAAGATCATCCGTTGGCTTAACTCCGTAGAACAAGATGCTGCGGCCATTTTTCTACTAGGAGATATCTTTGACTTCTGGTTTGAGTATAAGCGTGCCATACCAAAGGGTTTTATCCGGCTTCAGGGAAAATTTGCAGATCTTGTAGATAAAGGTATTCCAATGGTTTTTTTTACAGGAAACCATGACCTCTGGATGTTTGACTACTTCACCAACGAGCTCGGAATACCTGTTTACCGCAAACCAAAATCCTATAACATCCAGGGGAAAAAATTTCTAATCGGCCACGGTGACGGACTTGGCCCCGGTGATAACTTTTATAAGTTTCTTAAGAAATTTTTTGAAAATAAGGTAGCTCAATGGTGCTTTAGGTGGCTTCATCCAGATATAGGTATGAAGCTTGCGCATGCTTGGTCCAGAGGTAGCAGAATATCTAATGATGCCAAAAGCAATGAGTTCAGGGGAGAAGATGAATGGATATGGCAATATTGCAAGGCTTTTGAAAAAGAGACCCATCACGACTATTATATCTTTGGGCACAGGCATTTGCCATTAGATCTTGAAGTCGGTGCACAATCAAGGTATCTAAACCTTGGAGAGTGGGTAAATTACAGTCATTACGCAGTATTCGATGGTAAAACCACCACGCTCACTACTTTTGAAGGTTAAGCTTTCAATCGGCATTATCTTACTTTCCGCACTGACAGCGTTCGCTCAGCGATGGGAAAAAGTCGATAGCCTGAGCGTACCATTTAATATTGCTTCTTATGCCTTGGATCAGGACGGCAAGATCTACCTGGGCACTACTGATGGAGACATCTTTAGATATGACCAGGATCGAAGTGAAGATAAAGTATTTTCAGGCATCAACTACTCTTATGTTACAACCATAGAGCCCTGGAACAGACTAAAACTTTTTCTTTTTTATCGGGAAAATCAAACCATCGTTTATTTAGATCGATTTGTAGCAACTGCCACTACATACCAGTTGAGCAATTTGGACATTGGCTTTGCCAGCCTGGCTACAATTGGGGTGGACAATAGTTTCTGGGTGCTTGAAACTGCTAGTGGGGAGCTAAGAAAATACGCAAACAATAAGTCTTTGATTTTCACCACCCCGATCAGTATGATTAACCTGGAGAATGTAAGCCATATGAGAGCCTATCAAAACTTAGTGATTATTCTTGATGCAACTAGTGGCTTCTTCATTTTCGATCAGTTTGGTAACATGGTCACTGAAGTACCTATTGTTGGAAGCAATTATTTCCAGGTCTTCGAAAAAAAGATCATCGCATTTGATGGTGAGCAGATCATTGAATTTGATCCGTTTAAGCCCTCAAACATCACAAGGGTTGATGGGCCGGGAGGTGAATATCAGGGAGTATTGAAAAATGCTGAGGGGTATCATTTCATCCAGGATCAGCATGTGGTTACATTCAGTTTGAAGTAGGTCCTCTACATTAAGCCTTCATAAAAGAGTCTCTCATAAATAAAAAAAGGTTCAGACATGGACGTGTCTGAACCTAAAGGTCAAAAACTCAAAATAAAAGGACTAATAGAATATCAAATATAACATTTTCAGAGATAAATAAAAGAAATAAACAACAAATATCTGAGAAAATCGTTGATAGTAATACTATCAATTATTATAGCTTAATATACTATAGGTGACAGTTTTACAAATACGATTGAATGATAATCTATCACTTAAGGATCCTCAATCCACAGAATTGGGTGAGAAGATTATCAGGAACAGCATTCCATTGATTGACCAGCTTGGGTTTGAGGGGTTTACATTCAAGAAACTCTCAGTGAAAATGGAGTCTACTGAAGCTTCAATTTACAGATACTTCGAAAACAAGCATAGATTACTTGTCTACCTCATTAGCTGGTACTGGGCATGGCTTGATTATCGTATTGAATACGAAACCCATCATCTTACAGATCCCGGGCAAAAGCTAGATCAAGCGCTTAAGTTGATTACTGAAAAAAAAATTCAGGATAATTCTTTCCCAGATGTTGATGAGGAAGCTTTAGCTCGAATTGTTGTTGCAGAATCTGATAAGATCTATCTTACCAAACAAGTTGATGAAGACAACAAAGAGGGGCTTTTCAGAGGATACAAATCTCTTTGTAAAAATATTGCTCGATTTGTAAAAGAAGTGAATCCGGACTACCCATTCCCTCATGCACTGGTCTCCACAGCACTTGAAGCAGCAAATCAACAAATATTTTTCGCTAACCATCTCCCCTCTCTTACAGAAATGAGTGAAGTTAATGATCCATATAAGCGGAATTACGAATTCATCAAATCAATCATTTTTAACTCAATCAGCAGAGAAGGATGAATAATAAGCAGATAATCAGGATCATCCAAGAGTGTTCAGACATCCTGAATATTGAGTTGGGGAGCGAATATTTTGGCGGTAATGAGGAATTTACACGTGAATACGAGAATGTAGAACTGGTAGAATTTATCCGGGATCTGGCTGAGTCCAGTAGCAACTCAGGAATGCTCATGCTGGAAAAGCATCTTGTCGAGAGTCGGTTCAAAGAAATGATGAAGGTGCAGTCGTCACCAGTCATTGTTTTTGACAAGGATGAAGAACTATGCCCGGTAATTGTTCAAAAAAAACGCACTAAGTATGAAATAATAAAAATCCGGAAGGAGGAAACAGAAAAGTGGTCCTGTGATGACCTGGATTGGGTAAACCTAGCTTGTACAGAGGGACTAGAGGTAATCTTTCTGACAGCCTTTGACTATCAAAGTCTGGTGAGTGATCCGGACGTGAATGGTAAGGTAAATTACATCTCTCCCATCAAACGGCTTTATAAGCTATTAGTAGCTGAAAAGAAAGATATATTCTATGTTTATGTGTATGCTGCACTGATCGGACTTCTGGGATTAACACTTCCACTAGGTATCCAGGCAGCTGTAGAGCTGATCAGTGGTGGTGTGATATTTAGTTCCGTGTATGTTTTGATTGGATTCATCATATTTGGTGTCTTGGCTACCGGAGCGCTACAGGTATTTCAGATCACCATTGTTGAATATTTACAGAGAAGAGTTTTCACCAAAGCAGCGTTCGAATTTGCATTTAGAGTTCCCAGGATCCAAATGGAATCAGTGCTCAATTTGCATATGCCTGAGCTCATGAACAGATTTTTTGATGTACTCACCTTGCAAAAGGGGTTGCCAAAGTTACTCATAGACCTGTCTACTGGTGCTATTCAAATTATTTTCGGACTGCTCCTTCTATCCTTTTACCACCCGTTCTTTGTTTTCTTTGGCATCATTCTACTTACCATCCTTTTTGCCATATTTTATTTCACGGGTCCGAAAGGTCTGCATTCCTCCATTACTGAATCAAAATATAAGTATAAAGTGGTCTACTGGCTAGAGGAGATGGCGCGAACACTTTATTCATTTAAGCTATCTGGAAATACCACCCTTCCCATTAAAAAGACTGATTTCAATGTAAACAACTACCTGAAGAACAGAAGTACACATTTCAAAGTCCTGATCAGTCAATACAGCTACATTCTCCTGTTCAAAGCTATTGTGACAGGTGGTTTGCTCATCATAGGTACGATGCTTGTCGTTCAGCGGGAAATCACCCTCGGACAGTTTGTTGCCTCAGAGGTAATCATCATTCTCATCCTAAACTCTGTGGAAAAAATCATTATGTATATGGACGTTGTCTATGACATGCTTACGGCTGTTGATAAGATCGCTCATGTTACAGATCTGCCGCTTGAGTCAACAGGTGGAATTGATATTCCTCAATCTCAGATCAAAAAAGATGGTCTGATGGTTGAGTTAAAGAATCTGAGCTACACCTATCCTGGCAAAAAAACGGCCTCTATAAAAAATATTAATCTGAAACTTTCACCAGGAGAACGGGTATGTATTTCCGGAGGTAGTGGCTCAGGTAAAACTACACTTACCAACACTATTGCAGGGATTCATACGCATTATGATGGCATTGTAACCTTCAACCGTTACAATCTGCGTGACCTCGATCGCACCTATTTGCGGGATATGATTGGAAAAAATGTATCTCAGGAAGACATATTTGAAGGGACTGTACTTGAAAATATACTGGTAGGTAAGCCATTTGCCAGCATGGAAAATGCTATTAAATCCATTGAAAGGGTGGGGCTTCAGGATGAAATTTATTCATTGCCGGATGGATTCAATACGCCCATCCTGAGTGCAGGAAAAGGTTTTAGCAGCTCATTTGTCAATAAGATGATCCTTGCCAGATGTCTTGCTAAGGAGCCAATGTTGCTGATCCTCAATGATTTCTTTGGGGATTTCATGAAGCATGACAGGTTAAAGCTTATTGAAATGCTCACCGATCCATCCAACAGATGGACTTTGGTGGTTGTCTCCAATGATCCATTAGTGATGTCTGCCGTGGATAGGGTGATCTATCTGGAAGATGGAGAAATCATAGCTGATGATTCTTTTGAGAAGGTGATTAAAAATGAGAAAATCGTAAAAAACATCTATTAGCATGCTGAAGATATCTGATCAGATTGATATTCCTGAAGTAGATGAAGGAGAATACTATTCACTAAGGACACTAAAGACTCCTGGTATGGGTAGGATGCTGGCTAAAGTATTGTTAGTGATTGTGTTTCTTACCATCATAGGATTGTTTTTACCCTGGCAGCAAAACATCCGCGGTTCAGGTACATTAACCGCGCTAAGACCAGAAAATCGACCTCAAACAATCGAAACTGCGATTGCCGGAAGGATCATTACATGGAAGGTCCGTGAAGGTCAGTTTATCAACAAGGGAGATACTATACTTTCACTTGCAGAGGTAAAAGAGAAATATTTCGACCCACTGCTACTCAAAAGACTCGCCGAACAAATAGAAGCAAAAAAAGGAGGTTTGGATGCGAAAGAATCAAAAAGGACAGCATTAAACAGCCAGATCGCAGCGCTGAGGCAGGGAAGAGAAATGAAACTGAACCAGGCGTCGAATAAGTTAAAGCAAGCAGAACTTAAGTTAGTTATCGACAGCACAGCCTACGAAACTGAAAAAGTACGATATGCCAACGCCGAAAATACCTTTAGCCGAAATAAGAGTCGCTATGAGGCTGGCAACATCTCTTTGACTAAATTCCAGGAGCTGGAATCTAAATTTCAGGAAAGCTATGCGAAGGTAGTGGCTGCAGAAAATAAATGGCTTCAAAGCAAGGCAGAGCTGATCAATGCTCAGGTCAACCTTTCGGCTGTGGATGCCGAGTACCAGGACAAAATCAGCAAATCTCAGTCAGACCTGGCTGCAACAATTGCAGATATCTATGACAGCCAGGGATCGTTGGCCAAGATGGAAAATGAGTATTCCAATATGGTTATCCGAAATGACCAATATCAAATAGTAGCTCCTCAATCAGGGTACCTGGTCAAGGCATTGAAAGCTGGAATCGGGGAAACCATCAAAGAAGGGGAGGCTGTAGCCAGTATTATGCCTTCCACATCCGATAAGGCTGCCGAAATGTTTATCAAAGCCATGGACCTTCCATTTATTTCAGTGGGTAGAGAAGTAAGGGTTGAGTTTGATGGATGGCCCGCGCTTCAGTTTTCGGGGTGGCCAAATGTATCGGTAGGAACTTTTGGTGGCGTTGTGTCAGTGATAGATCGGGTAGAAAGCAAGCCCGGGCTATTCAGGATACTTGTGACCCCCAACCCAAATGATGAACAGTGGCCAGAGCAGTTACGAATGGGATCTGGCATCAAAGGCTGGGTAATGCTAAATGATGTTCCAATCTGGTATGAACTGTGGAGGCAACTTAATGGATTTCCTCCAAGCATTTACGAGAATGGTGAGGTAAAAGTAGAATCAGATACTACTAAAAAATGAGATTTTATTTAATCATATCTTGGCTGGTTGTTGGGGCAGTTTGCTACGGCCAGGGTGCCGAACCCAAGAGTGATTCACTCTTTCTTTCGCTTGAAGATGTGATAGAAAATGCCAAGCTTTTTCACCCCATTGTGAGACAAGCCAATTTACAGGACCGGTTTGCTGAGGCCCAGATCACAGGAGCAAAAGGCACTTTAGACCCAAAAATAGAATCGGGATACCAGGCCAAACAATTTAAGGGTACGGAATACTACAACAAATTTTATAATGCGGTAAAAATTCCTGTCTGGTTTCCCATTGATCCAAAATTTGAAGCCTACAGAAACAGAGGAGAATTTTTAAGTGAAGAGAATTATGTGAGTGCCTCAGCCGACTATTGGCAGTTTACCGCAGGAGTAAGCCTTCCAATCGGAAAGGGTCTGTTTATTGACGAAAGGCGGTCTATGATCAAGCAGGCCAAGCTATACACCTATATTGCAGAATCTGAAAAGATTAAACTTGCCAATAAAGTCCTGCTTGATATCACCAAGAGTTATTGGGACTGGTATTTTTCTTATCAGCAATTTCAACTCATGGAACAAAGCCTTGACATCGCTCAAGAGCTCTTCAGTCGGGTAAAAACTGATTACGAGTTTGGAGAAGCTGCTGTTGTAGACACCATACAGGCAAAGATTACGTACCAAAACAGACAGGCCGACTACACCAATGCCCAACTTGAATTGATAAATGCAAGATTAAGGTTATCTATTCATCTCTGGGATGCCAATGATGTACCATTAGAGATTGCTGAAAACGTTTATCCACTGAATGAAGATGAATTCTGGATCGTACCAGAAGATTCAGCTGTCAATATCCTTATTGATTGGGCGATAGAAAACCATCCCGAAATCCAGAAGCTAAAAGCAAAACAGCAGCAGTTAGAGGTAGAAGAGCAATGGAACAAAGAAAGCCTAAAGCCGGAGCTAAACCTAAGCTATTCCTTGATTGATGCCCCATTCAACATCGAGGGGTTGGAATCTCCACAGTTTGGTGACAATTACAAGATCGGTATGGACTTTTCTTTCCCGATACTTCTCAGAAAAGAGAGAAGCTATCTTCAAAAGACCAGAATCTACCAGGAGAGCAATCAGTTTGAGCTTTTGCAAACCAGACAAAAGGTAGTTGCTGACATCCGGTCTGCCTTTGCCGAATTGGAGGCTAACCAGCAGCTAGCAGCTCAATACGAATCATTAGCCAATAATTACAACAGGTTATTTGAAGCCGAACTCTTCAATATTGAAATTGGGGAGAGTGACTTATTCAAGTTGAATATCCAGCAGGACAAATACATCGAGTCGCAGATCAAGTATCTGAAAGTGTTCACAAAATTTGAGAAGCAAAAAGCAATGCTTCCTTATGCCTCCGGATTGCCCTATCTTTCCTATTTAAAACTGTACGAATAAGGACACTTTTTAGAATCTAATCGTACATTTACAACAGGATCTATTAAGATAAAAGTGCCTGCAGAAGCTTTAAATAAAGAAAGCTGACCTTTGGCATTATTTCTGACCTTTTGCCATGAAAAAAAGTAGCGTGGAGAATCAATTAGGTAAGGTTCTCATCATTGATGATGATGAGGATGTGTTGCTCGCAGCCAAGATGGTGCTCAAAAAATATGCATCTGAAGTACTCATTGAAAAAAATCCCAAGAAAATCCCATTCCTGTTAAACAATGACTCTTATGATCTCATTTTGCTGGACATGAACTTCAGCAAAGACATCACGAGTGGTAAGGAAGGATTTTACTGGCTGGAACAAATTTTGGAGAAAGATCCCCAGGCTGTCGTTATCCTGATCACTGCTTTTGGTGATGTGGAGATGGCTGTGAAAGCACTGAAAGCCGGCGCTACTGATTTTGTTTTGAAGCCATGGCAAAATGAAAAACTAATTGCCACGCTGAGCAGTGCTGCCAGACTTAAGGCCTCTTACAAAGAAGTGAAGCAACTAAAACAAACAAGCAAGCAGCTGCAAGAGGATAGCAACATTTCATTTAAAAACATTATTGGGGAGAGCAAGGAGATCAAAGAAGTATTCAAAATTATAGATAAGGTGGCCTCAACCGATGCTAACGTTTTGATCCTGGGCGAAAACGGAACAGGGAAAGAACTGATCGCCAGAGCCATCCACCAGAAATCCCTGAGAAGAGATAATGTCTTCATAGGTGTGGACATGGGAGCTATTACAGAAAGCCTGTTTGAGAGCGAGCTTTTCGGCCACAAAAAAGGTTCTTTTACGGATGCCAAGGAAGATCGCCCGGGTAGGTTTGAAGTCGCCAACAATGGAAGCTTATTCCTGGATGAAATTGGGAACCTAAGCATTCCATTACAGTCAAAGCTGCTCACAGCATTGCAGCGCCGTGAGGTAACCAGAATTGGATCCAACCAATCCATCTCCATAGATATTCGTCTTATCTGTGCCACAAACATGCCCATTTATGATATGGTTGGGGACTCCAGTTTCCGTCAGGACCTACTTTACAGGATTAACACTGTAGAGATACATTTACCACCTTTGAGAGAACGGCCGGATGACATTCCTCTACTGGCAGAGCATTTCACGGATATGTACGCCTCTAAATATCGCAAGCCAGGAAAAAAACTCAAACCACCCACCATTAAGAAACTTCAACGATATTCCTGGCCAGGCAACATTCGGGAATTACAGCATGCCATTGAACGCGCTATCATCATGAGTGAAAATGATGTACTAGAGCCGGATGATTTTTTCTTCCTGAGTCAAAAGCCTGACCCCATCAAAAAAGCCAGCGACAACCTAAACCTGGATGAGCTTGAAAAAGATGTGATCCAAAAGGCGGTGGACAAAAACCATGGCAACATCTCTAAGGCTGCTAAAGAATTAGGATTAACCCGGGCATCGTTGTACAGACGATTGGAAAAGCATGGGCTTTAAGAACTTCAAACACCATCTGCTCGCCAGGATTGGTTTACTTATTGTCACGATCTTTGTCTTTTCGGCATTGATCTACTCAGATTCTGGAAATCTCTCCAGGCTTTTGCTCCTGGGTCTGGTGATTTTACAGGGATATAACCTTTACTATTTCCTCGAACGATCCGAAAACGAGATTTCAATCTTTCTGAATCGCATCCAGGATGAATCTTTAGCTGAATCAATGTCCAGCAAGGCATTGGGAGAACCCATTTATCCCGAGTTCGAAGAGGTGATTGAGAATATCCGCGAGCTTAGATCTGATAAGGAGGCACAGCATCAATACCTGAAAACGATCGTTCAGCATGTCACTATTGGCATCATCACATTTGAGCCCTCCGGAGAAGTTCAGATCTTTAATAGCGCTGCAAAATCTTTGCTGGGAGTGAATCAGCTTGGAAATATCAATGACCTGAAGCGGGTGAGTCTTCCTCTGGTAAAAACTATCACCGAGCTCAGAACCGGGGGGCGTGACCTGGTAAGGGTGGTAAAAGAAAATGAGGAGACCCAGATCGCTGTATATGCCATTGAGCTTTCCCTGAAGGGGGAGACTTTCAAGCTTATATCTCTTCAAAACATTCAGAGTGAACTTGAGGAAAAGGAGATGGATGCCTGGCAAAACCTGATCAGGGTGCTAACCCATGAAATCATGAACTCTGTAACCCCTATTTCTTCGCTGGCCAAGACTTTGGAGGGGGAGATCCAGGACTGGTTTAAAAAGAATGAGGTAAAAATAAAGGATGATGAGCTTTCTGACTTTCATCTGGCATTGCATACCATTCATAAGCGCAGCGACAATTTGATGGCCTTTGTAAGTGAATTCCGAAACATGACCAGGATCACGCTACCTAATTTAAAACGTATCCAGATCAAGGAGCTGATTGACCGGGTATTGATTCTGCTCAAATATGAGATGGCCTCTACTGACATCAAAATTAAGCTGGATGTAATACCCGAAGAATTGCGGATCACACTAGATGAAAACCAGGTTGAGCAGGTATTTATCAACCTGATAAAAAATGCCATGCAGGCGCTTCAGGCAGAGGAAAATGAAATTACTAACCCAACAATTAAGATAAAGGCTTTGACTATCCATGATGGAAGTACGGTAGTTACTATCGAAGATAATGGACCCGGAATAGACGAAGAAGCCCTGGAAAAAATCTTCATTCCCTTCTATACGACAAAAAAAGGAGGATCCGGAATCGGCCTCACTTTATCCAAACAAATCATGCGCCTGCACAATGGCACCATTACTGTGAAGTCAAAAGTGAATCAAGGTACTACCTTTACACTTAAGTTTATTGATCAATCTGTCTGATCAGAATTAGCTATCTTCATCAAAAAGTCAACATTTGAAATATCTATTTATCATTCAGGGTGAAGGAAGGGGTCATATGACGCAGGCCCTGTCCATGAGTCAGATCCTGAGAGAAGCCGGGCATGAGATATGCGGTGTACTTGTTGGGAAAAGTGAACGGCGGCAAATTCCAAAATTTTTTATTGATAAGATTGGTATTGAAGTTGAACTTTTAGAGAGTCCGAATTTTGCCACTGACAAAAAGCAAAAGTCTGTTAAACCCCTTAAAACGATTATCCAGGCAGTACTTGGTAGTAAAAAATACGTGAAGTCATTGAATCGTATTCATGAAATTGTCGAAGACCGAAAGCCAGATGTAATCATCAATTTCTATGACTTTCTGGGAGGAATCTATAATTTCCTCAAAAGACCAAAAGCCAAATTCATTTGCCTTGCGCACCAGTTTTTGATCGATCACCCGGAGTTTGACTTTCCTCCAAAGAGGAAGCTGGATAAAGCAAGCCTTAAGATTGGTAACAAAATTGTCAGTCTTGGCGCTGATAGGATTCTAGCCTTATCTTTCCAGCCCTTCCATGATGTGGAGGGAGAGAAACTTTATGTGGTACCACCTTTGTTGAGAAGGGAAGTATGTCGGCTGAAAACAAGCAAGGGACAACACCTGCTTGTATATATGCTCAACCCTGGGTATTCTTCTGAGGTAGACCACTTTCATCAAAAATACCCACAGGAGAAACTGCATTGCTTTTGGGACAAAAAAGATGCCCCGGAGACCCTGGTGATAGATGAGTTTCTCACTTATCACCAACTGAATGATGAAAAATTTATTGAAAAAATGGCCTCTTCTAAAGGATATGTGACCACGGCAGGGTTTGAATCCGTATGTGAGGCCATGTATCTTGGCAAGCCTGTATTGATGGTCCCGGTGCAGGGACACTACGAGCAAGCCTGTAATGCCATAGATGCTAAGAAAGCAGGAGCTGGAATCTACAGTGATTCATTTGAAATTGAAAAGTTGATCGACTATCTTCCTCAACACAAGGATATAAGCAAGGCCTTTAGGTCATGGGCAGACAAAGCGCCAGATATATTTCTTAAAATGCTTTCGTGATGGCTATCATTAGCAAAAAAAAGATTCCTTATAAAATCAGCGCTCATCTGAGGTCGTACCTGACCAAATATGACAGGATCTTCGATTTGCCTATTGAATATTCACACTTGCTGCGATATGACAACTCTATCCCCCTCTATGACAGAAAAGGCAATGACACGCTCTGGGAAACTGTATTTTTCTCACAGAGTGATATGGAGTCTATCCATTTTGCGCTAAAAAAAATCTACTCAATTATCAAGGCAGATGGTGATGTAAGTGTCATGGATCACCTTTTTGTAGATCGGGTTGACCTCTGTGTTTATGGAAACACTCAACCTTTCCGGGTAAGAATAGTCAATCGAATCAACGACAACTTTGATTACTTCTACATCAAAAATGCCGATGCCAGCAGAATCTACGGGCTAGAGTTGGAGCATTTGCTTTCACCTAACAAGATCAGTTTTGCTGTTTACAAAGACACCTTGATCGAAGAACATATCGTAGGTATTCCTGCAGAGCAATTCATAAAATATCACTTGAAAGATCCCAACCTAAACGAGATCAGATTTTCAAAAGAGTTTGTGAAATTTAATGAGCGCTGCTTTGTTCGACTCCTGGGAGATATGCACTCCAGCAATTTTGTAGTGGACGTGACTCCGGACTTTGAAGAGATTGATTACCGATTCCGGGCCATTGATTTTGACCAACAATCCTATGAAGGTCGGAAAGCCATCTATCTCCCTCAATATTTCAAGCAAAATAACCCAATCATCAAGATCGGTCTAAAGCACATGACCATGGAGACCGTGAGACAATACCAACGTGAAGAACGCGCCCTAATCGCGACCAGAGTGAAAGCAGAACGCATCCGCATCGATGATTTACTCACCGCCATGAGCAAGGAAACACTATCCAAGAGAAAAAATGTAATCCAACTCCGCAATGAGCTGGCGGAGTATTATAGTGACAATGATTTCCTACATTGTGAAAATATGGGTGAGCTTGTGAGGATGAGTCTGGAGATGCTGGTGAGGCATCCGGACCTTTATCGCGATTATTGACGGGATAAAAAACATAAAATTTATAATTTCGTGGCTATTAAGTTTCAATCATGCGAATTAGTTCTTTAGCCCGGAAAATCAAGATTAAGCCTTCTGAATTGATCACCTATTGTGAGCAAAACAACATTGAGCTGGACAGTGGGGCACATACTAAATTATCAGAGGACCAGGTAGAAAAGATTTATACCGAATTTGCTCCAGAATTTTTAAAGCAGGACGAAACAGCTGAAGAAGTTATTGCGGAACCTCTTGAAGACACTGAAGAGGTTGAACTGACACCTGATCCAGAAGTGACAGTGGAAGTTTCGGTTGAGGAGAATTCGGTTGCCGTTGAAGAAGATATTGTGACCGAAGAGGCTGCTGAAGAACCCCAAAAGGAGAATGCCGCTGAAGATGATAATGAAGCTCAGGAAGAAATTGAGGTGATTAGGGCACCAAAGATCACCTTACCAGGACTGAAGGTAAAAGGTAAGATCGATTTACCTGAACCTAAAAAGCCTGAGCCTAAAGAAGAAAAGAAGCGTGAAGAAGAAAAAACAAAAAACAGAAAAAAATCAGGCAGAAACAGAAAGGGCAAAAACGGTGATGATTTTAACCCTGTAGCGGCTGCCAGAAAGAGAAAGCAAGAACGGGAAGAAAAGGATCGTGCAGCAGCCCTGAAGAAGAAGAAAAAGGCCAAGGCCCAGCATTACTACAAAATGCAGTCCAAGGTGGCAAAGAAGAAAGAACCTCAAAAGGAGATCCTACAAACCAGAGAAACCAGAAAAGAGCAAGCAAAAGATGTAAAACGAAACGTGTTCCAACGTTTCTGGAGGTGGTTCAATACCTGATTACTAGTGTAGGTAAACACCAATTTTCTTGCTCATCATTACTTCTACGTGCTCGTCTATGGTGGTGCTTAACTCATAGCCGGTATAGCTCGCCATGATCGGGAAAAGCTTATGACTGCGATTGACAAGAACTGCTGTTTCTAATTTCTTAATTTCTATTTCAAGCAGTGCCTTCAGGCTGTGGGCAAAAGTTCTACCGGTATTTTGGACATCGTCAATAAGGACAACCGGTAGTCCAATCAATTCCTCAAGTGCTACATCAAGCTTTACCTCCTCAGCCAGTGGTTTTTGCTTATTGATATCCAATCTAATGAGCTTTGTTTTTTGCTTGCCGTTGATTGCTTTGAGCTCATCATTGATTAACTCAGCAAGCTTGTAGCCTTTGTCGTAGATTCCAACGATGGCTAATGTTTTCTCATTGAAGTTTCTTTCGTAGATCTCGTAGGCAATCCTCTTGATGATCTGGCGAACCTGAGCTTCAGAGAGAATGAGATTATGCTTTTCTGTCATGATATTGGGACTGGAATCACTTTGCTGTCCTTGAAAGTAGAAAGGATCACCATGGATTGCAAACTGTCCACCACTTCAATTTCACTTACCTTTTCTAACATCAGGTACTGGTAAGAGGAAATGTCTTTGGCAATTACTTTTAGAATAAAATCACCTGTCCCTGTAATATGATGACACTCTACCACTTCAGGTATTTTATTGATCTCACCCAGGAATATGTCAATGTTCTTTTTATTATGACCCTTGAGCGTGACCTGAACAAAAGTATGGACTCCTAGTCCGATTTTGTCCGTATCAAGTTGTGCATGATAACTTTTGATGATACCGGAGTTTTCAAGCTTTTTGACCCTTTCGAGTGTGGGTGCAGGGGATAAGCCAATGTCTTTTGATAGCTGAGCGTTGGTAATTTTTGCATTTGTCTGCAATATCTCCAGGATCTTTCTATCTATTTCATCAAGCTTGACACTTGCCAGGTTTAGTTTCATACCCAAATTTTATTTGCTACAAAGGTAATAATTATTGTAATTATTTGGATTATAGCTATAATTACTCAAAAAGACAACAATCTGTTTCACAAAAACCCTTATTTCTTGACAAATGTTTCTTTACAATTTGATAATTTTTGAAACAATCACACTTCCATTATATCTGAATTTTACCAGATAAGTGCCTGCATCAAGGTTTGAAACATTTAAAGTGAATTGATTAAGACCTTCAGGCAGATCTTCAAAATTCTGTAGGATTTCAAGATTGCCTCCCACGTCGTAAACTTCGATGGTAGCTTCTCCACCCTCAGGCAAGATGTATCTCAAGCTGGTCTCAGTAGTAGCCGGATTAGGATACGGAGGTTCAAAGTTGATCTTCGGCTCTATGGTAATACATGCCTCATTGTTGCTGAGCTTGGCAGGAGCCTCCTCGTATGCCGTACTAATAGAAATACATAGATAGGCAGGAGCATTCGATGATTTGGGTACGGAAGTACCTAGCATTACTATAGATTCTTCTCCGGAGTTAATTCTTTGATAAATCTGCTCCGAAACTGTAAATTGGTTTTGAAGCTCTACGCTTACACTCATCGCCTCAATTGGTAAGTTGCTTGAGTTTTTCACATCCAGTACAATATCATAGTTGTTTCCATCTTCAACCAACTGCACATCAGTCAGAGCTATATCCACAACAGGTTCAATGGCGTTGACATACAATTCGGCAGTATCAGCACAACCAGTGGAATTATAGGTGATCAGACGCACATGTTGACTTCCTGAATCGTTGAATACTATGGACGGGCTTGGGTTTGTCGTGATAAGTGCGTCATTCACATACCATTCGTTGACGCTGGCCATCTGTGATGTATTGTTAAATTCCAACCTAAATGGAGGCACTCCATAGTCATTGGACGCAGTGAAAGAAGCTACAGGAGTCTCAACAATCTCAAATGCCTGATCTGAAGAAACGACACAACCATTTTCGGTAGTCACCTCAAGCGTAAAGTCATACGTTCCTGGAAGATAGCCTGAAATAGACACGCTTGCCCCCTGCCCTAAAGGATTTCCATCAATGAACCAGTTCCTGGAGATGATAGGATCCGTTGCGCTGACAGAGACATCTTCAAGTCGGATAATCTCATTGTTACACTGTCCCGAAATGGTAAAATCAGGTACGGCCAGCTCATGAATTGTAAAAGTCTCTGTAATTATTGACGAACATAACTGGTTATTGGTCACTGTCAACTCTACCTCATAATCGCCAGGCTCATTAAAGGTAACAGATGGTGACTCATCAGTGTAAGGCTGCCCATCAATCATCCAGGATCTGGTAAGCACTTCAGTTGGGTCTGTCAGATCAGTAAACACGGTAGGTTCACCCAGGCACCCCAGCTCGATACCAATGCCTGCATCAGGCGCTGCACCCACGGTGACGACCTCTTCATAGAATGATTCGCATCCTTTTGTAGATCCTGCAATTAACCGGACAACATAATCTTTTGCCTCCTCAAACATAATCGTTGGAAATTGTTCTTCTGATACCAGTTCACCATCCACCAGCCATTGCCAGGAACTGATATCGGCTTGATCCACCACCGACATATCTTCAAAAATAGACTCACTACCAGCACATACGAGATCGTATTGGAAGTTAGCCTGCGGAATAGCATTGACTGCTACTTCTTTGACCAGTGTGGTGGTACATTCCAGGTCATTCGTGACAGCCAGAGAGACCGAATAGGTATTAGGAGTGGCAAATGTATGCGTCGGATTCAATTCGGTACTGGTGTTACCATCCCCAAAATCCCACAGAATCGTACCCATTCCAGAAATATTCGTAAAAATAGTCGTCTCCCCATCACATACCGGGTCGGCTGTGAAGTCCACCACTGGAGACTCTATCACCTGGACCGTATCTGTAACCGCTATTGACTCACATCCGGGGATCTTTGAGACTACCCTGATAATTTTTTCTCCTGGCTGACCAAAAGTCAGCTCCGGCGCAGTGGTCGTGGTATCCGTCAGGTCTGTCACTGTCCACACATATTCTACAATCCCATCCCATGCTACATCATCGGTAAGGTTACTTATGACCACCGGCTCACCCACACAAAAAGAATCTTTCGGCACCGTAAACACCGGAACGGGCGGCTCCGGGTAAATGGTAATACTTTCCTGTGCAAAGTTTCCACACCCCTCGTCACTCTCCACTGATAACCTCACCTCATACGTCCCCGCCTCCGCAAACTGAAACGTCGGGTTGGGATCAGTGCTATCCTCTATCCCATCCCCATCAAAATCCCAGGAGTAGGAGATGATGTTGCCCGACACGTTGGAGGAGGTAAAGGTGTTCGGGTTGGAGATGCATTGATTGGAGGAGATGGAGAAGGAGATGTCAGGGGCGGTGGAGGGGGAGACAACAAGTGTATCCACATTGTATGACAAATGTCCACTATTATCAATTGATGTAAGACCTATATACTTTACACCTTCTGTTGAATAACTTACGGTGGGTAGAGAATCCTTTGAACTGAAGACAGAGGCAGAACATTCATTTTGGAATCGATAATGTAGCATCTTTCCAGTTCCAAAATTTCCTCCAATAAGATGCCATTCCCCATCCTCTTTAATTGAACTTATTCCCCAATCCTTATCAAAGCCGTTTAAATTTCCCAAATTTGAGCCAACTGGATTTGCTTCAATACCATTTACAAATGAAAAATGATATAGGTCATTGTCTCTAGATGTTAGGAATCCATGATATTGATTTCCTTCCCTAAAAATTGTAACTCCAGTTGGTCTGCTTAATGATATACCTGATGCAATAAGTGTTTCCGTTGGTGTATTTGAAAGGCTACTCCCAAATTCTAGGCGACTAACACTATTCCCATTTCGAGATACCAAAAAACCGTATTTCTCATCACATTCAACAACATATGCAAAATCACTTAAATCACTCTGCAGGCTGATAGATATTGTATCGGATATATAAGTACTTCCATAGCCTGAACTAAAGGTTAAGCGATCAATTCTTTTACTGCCTGAATTAACTACTAATACATAATACTCCCCTTCATCCTCTATTGCTTCAACTGAAACTGGTGACGATAAACTTAAACCGCTAGTAATATCAGTAACAGTAGGAGTATTTATTAAACTAGACCCAAAGTCTAACTTATAAAGTTTATTATTGGAAAAATCTACCACAAATCCATAGAATCCATTTGTAGTTTCTTTAATACTGATAGATATTGGATTAGGAATTAGTCCAGATAAACTTAAGGGTGTAACTGTTGGTGTATCAGTAATACTTCCACCAAAATCCAATCTTACAATTCCATTGCTACTAAATGTTGTTGAAAATGCATAATACATGTTTTGCCATTCAATTAAATCGACATCATAGGGTAATCCAAAACTTGTGCCTGGGGAAATCTCGGTCACAGTGGGAACGGAATTTAAATCTACTCCAACACAAAAATCCCATTCAAATTCAATTCCATTGACAGATTGATTGACTATCCCCACTGTTTGATTAAGACATATTGTATCACTAACGACCGAAAAGTCTACAGTAGGGCATTTTGGTGTTATAACATTGATTATTTCGGTAATACTATCCAGACAACCTTGAGCTGTCTCTACGTTTAGATTGATTGTAAAATCGCCTGGCTGTTCATATATATGACATGGTGAAAAATCACTTTCACTTATGGTTTGATCACCAAAATCCCAATCCCAATGTATTATTGAATCAGATGAATGGGTCAAATCAATAGCTGTAAGGCACAAAGGAATATTTTGAATTGCTGTTCCATAATTAATAGCAATTAGATCTTGATCATTTACACTCAATTGCTGATCTAAAGTGGTTTGGCAACCATCTGAGTTTTCCACAGTTAGGCTTACTATATAATCACCAGCCTCGCTATATAGGTATTTAGGTTGGTTTCCCAGTGATGTTCCTCCATCACCAAAATCCCATAAATAATTGGTGATATTTTCCCCGGAAGAGTTATTGATAAAATGCACACTATCACCATAGCAATTGTTCGTCCATTCAAAGTCAACAATTGCTCCTGAACCAATTGTAATTATTTGCTCAGAGAATGTAGAACATCCATTAGGCACAGTAAGGGTTAACCTGATATTCTTTTCACCTGGATTAGAAAAGGTGTAAGCACTACTAGATAATTGGCTAGAATACTCCCCATTGAAATTCCAATCATATTCGATTATCCCGGAAAAGCTACTAAGGTCATTCATAACTGTAAAATCTAATTGATTATTACTACATAATGATCCATCTATATTGAATACTGGAGTTGGCGGCTCAGGGTATATGGAAATACTCTCATTAGTGTAATTCGTGCATCCCTCATCACTCTCCACAGTCAACCTCACCTCATACGTCCCCGCCTCCGCAAACTGATACGTAGGGTTCGGGTCGGTGCTGTCCTCTACCCCATCCCCATCAAAATCCCAGGAGTAGGAGATGATGTTGCCCGACACGTTAGATGAGGTGAAGGTGTTGGAGTTAGAGATGCATTGATTGGAGGAGATGGAAAAGGAGATATCGGGGGCGCTAGAGGAGGTGACAACAAGTGTATCCACATTGTATGACAAATGTCCACTATTATCAATTGATGTAAGACCTATATACTTTATACCTTCTGTTGAATAACCTACTGTGGGTAAAGAATCCTTTGAACTGAAGACAGAGGCAGAACATTCATTTTGGAATCGATAATGTAGCATCTTTCCAGTTCCAAAATTTCCTCCAATAAGATGCCATTCCCCATCCTCTTTAATTGAACTTATTCCCCAATCTTTATTTGAGCCACTTATATTTCCCAAATTTGAGCCAACTGGATTTGCTTCAATACCATTTACAAATGAAAAATGATATAGATCATTGTCTCTAGATGTTAGGAATCCATGATATTGATTTCCTTCCCTAAAAATTGTAACTCCAGTTGGTCTGCTTAATGATATACCTGATGCAATAAGTGTTTCCGTTGGTGTATTTGAAAGGCTACTCCCAAATTCTAGGCGACTAACACTATTCCCATTTCGAGATACCAAAAAACCGTATTTCTCATCACATTCAACAACATATGCAAAATCACTTAAATCACTCTGCAGGCTGATAGATATTGTATCGGATGTATAAGTACTTCCATAGCCTGAACTAAAGGTTAAGCGATCAATTCTTTTACTGCCTGAATTAACTACTAATACATAATACTCCCCTTCATCCTCTATTGCTTCAACTGAAACTGGTGACGATAAACTTAAACCGCTAGTAATATCAGTAACAGTAGGAGTATTTATTAAACTAGACCCAAAGTCTAACTTATAAAGTTTATTATTGGAAAAATCTACCACAAATCCATAGAATCCATTTGTAGTTTCTTTAATACTGATAGATATTGGATTAGGAATTAGTCCAGATAAACTTAAGGGTGTAACTGTTGGTGTATCAGTAATACTCCCACCAAAATCCAATCTTACAATTCCATTGCTACTAAATGTTGTTGAAAATGCATAATACATGTTTTGCCATTCGATTAAATCGACATCATAGGGTAATCCAAAACTTGTGCCTGGGGAAATATCGGTCACAGTGGGAACGGAATTTAAATCTACTCCAACACAAAAATCCCATTCAAATTCAATTCCATTGACAGATTGATTGACTATCTCCACTGTTTGATTAAGACATATTGTATCATCTCCAAATGTAAATTCGGTTGTAGGGCATGATTGTCCATGCAATTGAAAAATCAATAAGCCATAGATAAATACGCCAATCAGAATTCTATTCAATTTTAGAAATTTTTTCATCTGTTAAATCATCGAAAAACAGATCTCTATTTTTTCTTATTCTTTCGATAGACCAATTCCACCATTTTAGGGATAAAAGTTTTTCAACTACTTCTCTATCAAATCTTAAGCCAATTTTTCTTGCAGGTGAGCCTGATACCACAGTATATGGGGCTATATCTCTAGTAACTGTGGAATTTGCTCCAACTACTGCTCCATCTCCAATTTGTACACCACTTAACACTACAACGTTTGCTCCAATCCAAACGTCATTTCCAATTTGGATCCTCCCTTTGGAAGAAATATCATTTATATAAGGCTCATCAAAAATCCATTTCCTAATAAAAGAGGTCGATAATGTGTGAATTTTATGATTATACTCTTGTATTAGTACATTTCTTGCAATTGAACAAAAAGCACCAATACTCACTGAATTAACTTTTGAAACAATTGCTGTCGAAGGTCCATTAATAGAGGTAAATCTACCTACTGATATCTTCCCATTGAGCTCTGACTTGCTAATCCTACATCCTTCTTCAATAAATACATCACCTACAAGGGAAGAGTTGATAATTGTTGCAGATTTGTGAACTAAAAATCTTTTCTCAATATATGTGTTATTCTGAGAAATGATCTTATTCAATGATCTCATTATAAAGGCTTTCATAGATATGAGTAATATTTTAATAATTCAGTAGCTCCGGGAGTTGAAAGCAAACTCTCAACTCTTTTATTGTGTTTTGGGCTTTTCCATTTATCTAAAGAACTAGTAAAAATTGGCTTTAGCTTACCTCCATGCCAAGCTCCATGATCTTTTATGCTAGAATAATTGTAATAATCAAGTATTTCTGGCACCATTGGTTCATCTATATAATCACATATTGTTTTGATTACTTTTTCAAAATCTAGAATCAAATCTTCATATCTAATTGTCAACAACTTAATCTTACTTTCGAGAATAGTACCCAGTTGTACATCTTTCACCCATCGTATAGGGTCTATATGATATTTCCCAGTTTCTGGAAAAATCGAAGTAACAACAGCTCTACCATCTCTCACAATATTTATTAACCTGATGTCCCCTCCAAATTCATTATATGTTTTATCAAAAAACCGAATATTTCTGGGGGTCTTTTCACACCATCTTGTCGCAAATCTTTTTTCAGTATTTTCAATTAGCAAGTAAGCATACAGTTTTCTCAAATTGTTCAACCTATTAAAGGTCATTGATCTAAACTTTCGTGGCTGTATAAAAATATTGGTTTCAATACTAGGACAGATTATTGATGGATGCGCTGAAAGAATTGACTGAAGAAGAGAAGTACCCGACCTTCCACATCCTCCAATTAGAATTGGGGGTTTTGATAATCGTGTAAGTTGCATGAGTCGATTGACGTTCCCCTCACTTAAAATTCTCATAGCCCAAACCATATCATTTTTGAAATCCATATTTGAACTTTTAAAGAACTCGACTAATCCGTTTTGATACAAAACGCCTTGTATATTTAAAAAACTGATCCAGACGAAATTTATGAGTAAATTCAAAGTTGAAACTCTTGCATTTATCCAATTCCCAAAAAAACAAGGGCCTTCCGATTTCTGAGTTAATTACATTTCCCCCGTGAATATTTATGCACCAACGGCTACTTTTTAAATTATGTACCTTAGATCGATCGACTTCGTCATGTGGTGTTTTGTAAATGGTATAATAATTACTATTTGGTTGCCTTTTTTCAATTAAAGACATAAAAGGATTCCTTTGAAAACTGTTTAATTTATTAAAGCCTTTGTCTAGGACATACTCATAGCCATTTAAGAAATTGAGATAACTAAAATCTTGCGAATCAAAATTGTCTTGGACACATTGAATAAAGTTATTCTCTATAGAATCATCACTATCTAACCTTGTAGAAATTAAAAAATCAGCCTTCGTATCTTGAGAAATCAAACTACTTAAAACCTCTTTATCAAACTTTTCTAGAAAAATTGGATGTAGATTTCGCATTTCATTGGTATAGCCAACAAGCTTATTCTTATATCTAATTGGAAGATTGGTATCATATAAAATGTACCATCTAAATAATTGATTGGTTTGATTTTTTACTGATGGGAAACAAAATCTTTCGAACAATTCAAATCTTTCATCTAACCAAGTTGAATCATTAGTATCAAAAGAAGAATATAGAGTTTTGAGATTAAATCGTGTTATAAGTGCATGTTCAAATTCAACCATGAAGTTTAGTTAAAACAGTAACGTATTCAAACTCTAGTCAAAGGTAGAACACACAACTTAATCCGTCTATAAATTCGATGGATTGTGGATTAATTCAAATTGATAGTATAAATCTGACAATAATTGCTAATAACACTTTCATTATAAAAGCAATTTTAGCCCTATCAATATGCCATTGTAAACCAATAAACAAAAAAGAAAAATCAAAGTGATTTTTAATAGATCTAAGTTAGCGAGATACCCAAAAAAATAAAATGCAAAAATCCTGACAGCAGAATTACCAATTGCAATCAACCAAATTGATACATAAAAACTATCATAATAGATACCTAGAAAAATTCCTAATGAACATAAAACCAATCTGGAGATTGATAAGTACAAACTATACTCTTCCATTCTGAGCACTCTCATTATACTTGATGAAGGCACACTTATAAGATCAAAAGCAAAGAATATACTTAAAATTGATGCAATTCTACCTGCATCTACCCATTCATCTCCAAAAAAAAATGTAAACATCCCTTCAGAAAAATGGTACATTACTGAAAACACAAACACTGAAGATACAATAAGAGCGACTTGAATCTTAAATATTCTTTCAGCAAAAAAATTTCCTCCTTGTTCCCTCAATTCGATTGATTTCTGTAATAATAATGGTCCCATAGCTCCTTGTCCTATCAATTGAATCGGAATATATAAAATGCTATTACTAAGTCCATATTGCCCAATTAAAACAGCTCCAAAATAGGGCCCTAGAAATAGGACAGGTAGCTGACCAATCCAAATACTTATCCATTGTGATGGAAGGACAGATATGGGATATTTGGCATAACTCTTTAATACTTTAAATGACTCAATAGAAATAAATAACCTTTTTATCCTATTCCATCCGAGTATAAAATTATTCCCAATGCACTTTATTGCAAGATCCAAAATATGTGCTAAAATGATTCCAAGGGTATTTCCGCCTGTAACAACACCAAATGTTAAACTGAATACTTTTGAAGAAAAAACATTAATTGTAGATAGAAAACTGGCCTTTCGAAAGTTTTTCTTCCTTATGTTCCAGCCATTTAATACTACTAACAAACCAGATAATGCCAATGCTGGGATTAAGAGAAAGTCATAATAAGAACTATCTACAATCAGTACCCATTTAAAAATAGAATTTACAACTAAGAACAAACAAAAAAGTCCAGTCACAACTAAAGTGGTAAGCAAAATAATTTGTGACAAACCGATAAATTCCTTTTCTGATTTGGGTACAACCAAAGCAGTATTTAATCCCAGTGTCATCAAGCTTGATAAAACAACTAAATAGGCATTAAATTGGGCAAATAATCCGTATGCTTCGGGACCATACACTCTCGTTAGTATCGGAGTAAACAAAAATCCAACCACAAAAACAACTGATTTTGAGGAAGAAATTAGAGTCAAGTTTTGAACAAATGATCCTTTTTCCCGAATCCGTTTTAAGTCACTCCAAATTTCCCAGAAAATGTGTTTGAATACTCTCAAGTCAATTATTGTTACATCAAAGAGAAATGCTCAATTTTCATTTAATTTCTTTTTTAGCACTTTAGCCAATTTAGAAACCTGAGCCTCTCTACTGAATCTTCTGATCTCACTTTTGACACCATTATAAATCAAATTATTATTCTCTTCCCATTCGCTATATAACATTTCAAGTAATTCACAAACTTCATCCGGAGTGTTCACAATGAATCCAGCTTTTGTTGATCCTATTAATTCAGATATAACATTATTGTCGTCTGGAACTACAAGAATGTTCTTATATGAACCTAAATAGTCAAAAATTTTTCCTGCATATGTGCCAGGTGAATTCGGAAAACTTGGAAATAATAATAGACTTGATAATGCCATCTCCTCCATCAATTTTTTTTTAGGAATTCTACCTGATATTATACAATATTTTGGTTCCAAATATTGCCTTATCAATCCATGAGGATTGGATAGATAAGAACTTAATCTATCTTTTGAATCCCTGGTTCGAGCTCCAATAAACTTTACAACGAATCTGGATGGTTGGCATTTCTCAATAAACATTTTACATCCATTTAGAAATATATCTAGCTTTTGATGTGTATATAAATTTCCACCATGTAGAATAGTGAAGATTCCAGAATTCTTGTTCTTACTTACATCCCATTCTTCATATCCATTTAATATTACAATTCCATCAATTTCAAGAATTTCTTTGATCTTAAATGCCCATTCTTTACTTGTGACTGAAAAGAAGATTGATTTTACAAGCCACCGCTTCCAATGATATTTAATAATAAAATCCTGGATTTTCTCCGTAATTGTAGGTAAATAATCTCTATGTATTACTCTATTATCCCACAAGTCCCTAAAGTCAATGAAATATGGAATTCCAAATCTTCGATTTATTTCATAGCAAAGTTTGAGATGGTAATGAGGAGAAAATATTCCCATAACTATATCAAATTTCTCCATTTCAAGATATTTGAAAGTAAACTGTTTCATTGACCAATAGCTATCCCAACATCTAGAATCAGAATCTAATAATCCGAATATCCATCTTATAAAAATGGACAATCGACTTATATATTTAATTGTTTCTATTTTAGCTACAAAATTTGAAAATTTGGTCTTTTTAAGTGGAATACGTATAACTGTTCCACTTTCTGATTTATCAAAACTAATATCCAGTTTTGATAAATCATTCTGCCAATGATGCGTTACCAAGGTTGGATCAAAACCATGCTTCTTAAAATGATCCACATAACCCTTTGCCCTATAGGATGAGATCACATCCATTGGAAGAAAATGATATGACATTATAAGTATCCTATTCAAAACACAACAAATTTTTGTATGTTTTATTCACCAATTGAAAATCCCTTTGAAAACCAATCAAGTTTTCTCTTTTATTGCCTCTTTTTATCTCATTGACAATTTCCAAGGCGTAATTTCCACCATCAAATAAACCACCCATAACCCTACCAAGTCTCTTGTCTTCTTTTACCAACTTTGAATCATCGCCTATATTATCTGAAATGATAATGGGTAAACCATTTGCCCAATATTCACCGTTCTTGATTGGAGATACAAACGCTTTTGACGGAGTTGGGCTATGCAGCGAAAAACCAAAATCAGAAGCCGATAAAAAAGAGGGAACTTCATCATGATTTACTGTTAGGCAAAAAACCCTATCCTTATACTCCTCTTCCCATAATGAACTAATGACTTCTTTTTGTGACGTCAGAATAAATAAATAAAAATTACCAATAGCCTTGAAACACCTATTAAAAAGATTTAATGAATCTTCAAGTGAGAAATAAATTCCACCGAATTTACCGACATATATACCAACAGCTGCTTCTTCTGGAATTTTATACTGATGTCTGATCTTAAGCCTCTCGGAATAAGAAAACTGAAACTTTTCATGATCTACGGCACATGGATTGGTATAAACTCGATCCTCAGTTATAAACTGCTTTCTTACTAATTCATCTTGGTATCTAAAAGAAACAGTTATTATACCTAAAGCATATTTCAACTGCTTCTTTTCCCAGTATTTTTGAAGCAAGTAGCTAAGTCCATATTTTTTCCATATTCCAGACTCTACCATATAATCCCCATGAGGTTCAAAAGACTCTACAATAAAGGGAATACCGGTTTTCCTAAATATTCTTAAACCAAATATTCCAGCTAATGAAGATCTACAGATTATATACTTAAATCTTTCTTTTACTGCTATTCGAGTTATTTTATTTAAGACATAAGTGAATTGAAAAATCTTATTAAGAAATCTATAATTAAAATTTTTTACATGTAGTGGCACATGTATGAGCTTCTCATTTTTAGGAATTAAGAATTTTTTTTCATTATCCCTTTCTAGACTTATATATGTCAAACTGGATACCTCATTGAATTCCATCAATATTTGGAGATGGGGGTTAATTGTAGATTGACTTAACCCATCATTTGCTCCCCAATAGCCGATGTATAGCACTTTCACTTTAAATGTTGAATTGCTTTAATTAGTTTTCCTTTTCTCAGATAAGATAGAGACAGGATTCTTTTAACACGATTATCATATCTTTTAATATCACTTTTACTTATTTCATCCCATCCAATAATTTCTGATCGAATAACTTGATAACCACGCTCAATCCCCTTTAAATTACTCATTGCAGAGTTTTTGTGAACCCGATATTTCAATACTGGTTCACTTGAATGTCCATACTTATTTGCCTTATTCCGTGAAAGCATCATATAAAAAAGTAAATCTTCTCCATGACTCATCTCCTCATTAAATCGAGGCAATTTATCATCCTGCTTCCGGATCATCCAACTAGGCCCAAAAAATGAATTTCCGCTTAAAGAAACAAGGTCTGATAAAGGATTACCTTCGAACCTTGGAACCCATATATCTAACATTTGATTGAGATTTTCATCCCACTTTTCAACTGCCCCATCAACAAAAACCAACTCCTTATTATCATTCATAACTTTCAAACGAGTAGATATACCAGTCTTTGTAAGCATATCATCTGCATCTAAAAAGCAATAGAATTTTCCTTTCATCCTTGATAAAGCCAGATTTCTTGCAGCACTTACCCCCTTATTGATGGACAGCCTAAATGAAAGAATTCTTTTATCCCTAAAGGATTCAATTATTGATTGTGTATTATCTATACTCCCATCGTTTACAATTAGTAGTTCCCAACTATTGTAATCTTGATCTAATACAGATTCAATAGCTTCTTTAATGAAGAGTTCTCCATTGTAGACAGGCATTATTATGGAAACTAAATAATCAACCATTCACAAGACTTTCAATCATATTAATGTGTCTCAAGTAAGTATTTTTCTTTGCCCATTCTTTTCTTCTGTGAATAAGTCCATCAGACTCTTTACCAGCCAACTGAACAACTTCTTCAAACTTTTCACACCATTCAGAATTCTTGTTCGACATATATAACAGATCAGACCCTACATACTCAGATGTGTAAGTTGCAACTATAGGTTTACCAGTGGATAGATACTCGAGTAGTTTATGAGGGTTAGCTAGTTGTTCCCGGTGGTGATCGGCTTTATATGCAAGAATAAGAATATCCATCTGACTTAGAAACCAGAAGAGCTTAGGTTTCTCCAATTGTCCAACGTATTTAAAATTAGATAAATCCTGAACTGGCAACGGTTCCTTAATACTTCCTGCAAAATAAAAATCAATATCAATTTGCTTTTGCATAACATCTCTTATAAGGCCCCAATCAATATATGGAATATTAAGATTTCCGGCATACCCGGCCTTTAATTTCGAACTTGGTTCAAGAGCAAATGCATCTCTTACTATTTCAGAAGGGATTCCGTGGTTCATGAAATAGGATTTTGGATTAACCTGTTGCTGTTTTTCAACGATGTAATGTGAGGAACTTAAATTCAAATCAGCAGTTTTTGCAGCTTGCTTAAACTGAAAGTCCATTGAATAATCAACTATATGCGAGATTTTGAGCTCCTTATCTTCAAATGAGTCTAAATCAAAAAATATAGAATTATCAAATGACCAAATAATATCAAAGTTTACGGAAGCTAAATTTTGAATTCTGTGAAGAACCCTTCTTTGAAAATATTGTCTTATGAATTTTGGGTAGTAACGTAGTCCTTTTGGGAATCCTGTATAATTAATTGAATATACATCCTTGAAATCCGTTTTTGAGATTGATTCGAAGCCTGATGGTGGATTGATATAAAAGACTTCGTTACCTAGTCTGGCTAGTTGTATAGAATAGTGATGTTTTGAAACAAAAACATGTTCCCATGGTTCAGGTGAAATAATAGCTATCTTTTTGTTCTTAAACCTGAAGCCCATTTCTAATTAAAGAGAGATCTATAGATAGAGTCCAGTTTTTCCATTTCTATTTGCCTGTTTGCGAATTTCGAAACAACGTTTAGCCCATCATAGAATGTAGGTTTATTTAGCTCTCCTTCTATAGCTCTTGCCATTGCTACCTCATCCCATTTACTGATTTTAGGTACATCTTTAAATAGCTCAGGATCATAATCAATTGGCCCTAAAATCAAAGGTTTGTTAAAATACATTGCTTCAATTGCGGTAACAGATGAGCCATCCGAATGGGGATTCATTACGATTAAAGAAGCTGATTCATAAAGCGACTTAAGCGAGTCTTCATTTTGTTCTTCTAAAAAAACAAAATCGAGATCAGGATTGTCATTCATAAGCTTCATAATACTTGCTATGTACTCTTTATCTAAACCATTTTTGTCAATAAAAACCATTTTATATCGGTTTTTGATAGATTTTGGCAGGTATCCAAGTGATCTAACAGAAAATTCATGGTTATAAATAGGTTTCATTTTTCGTGGGAAAAGTATGAAAGGAGTATCGACAATATTTATATCTGCGATTCTATCGTCCATCTTTTGAATATCAATACCAGTCCTGATGATACTTATAGCAACATTTTTTCCGAATAATTGCCTGACTCTATCCTTTTGCGAGTGTGATGTTGAAGTAGTAAAATCTACTAAGTCAAAAGCCCTTTTATATTTTTTAGATACAAAATGGTTTAATATGGATTTACTTCCCATTGCCAGCGGAATAGTCTTCAAAATATCGGTTCCTCTTGTGGTTAAAACAACTTTAACATTTATTGATTTCTTAATGATGGTCCATAGAACATTGGGCTCAGCATACATAATATGAAAAATATCAATTCTATTTGATTGAATAATATCTTTGAGCTTACTGATTTGAGTACCGTTCTTCCAAAACCTTAAAGTTGAATAATCAGAAATTTCCCCTTCAATTTTAACTCCTGAGATTTTATTTTGAGATTCAATATATCTTTTATAATGCTCTTTTCTTTGTATCACATAGCAACCATACCCTTTTTCTTTAAAATAGGTAATCCATTTTATATCATGAACTGAGTTTAAGTCGGCTAGATATAAAACATTCATTTGATACCTGGTAATTTGAAATAGGTAATTCCTAAAGTTCTGAATACTTTAAAAACCAGTCGATCCAATAGTGTTTGTTTAACCTGGGACTTTGATGTAAATTGATTGAACCGAGACCTCTTCTTTAATACTATGATTTGATAATCTGGCTCAAATGTCCATATCGAATAAGCTTTGACAAAATCTATGCATAAATTAGTTTTTTGTAGTTTTTCCAAAACCATAGATAAATGAATTGGTTGATCAACAATTTGTAGAATATCAGGATTATTTATTTTTAACCATTCAGTATAAAAAGGATTAGGAGTATGGATAAGAATGAATCCATCTTCCTTCAACAAATGATCCAATTTAAAAAACAACTTATCCTGATTTTCGTAAGGGATATGTTCTAACACATCTGGAAGGACAATAACATTATATTTTTTCTCATTACTATATTCAGTGATTTCACCAACATAAAAGCTAACATTACTGAATTTAGATAGTATACTTCTTGCGGTTTCAATACTTTTTGGACTGATATCAGTTGCCAAAATTGAACCTTGTGATAAATAATCTGCAATTAAGCCCGTAACTGTCCCAATACCGGACCCCACTTCCAAAACCTCATCGTTTTTTCTGAGTCCGTGTGATTTTAACCACTCAAAGATCAGAAAATGACGTTTGTGAGTCCCCCGCTTAAACTGCCGTTTCTCATATTCATCATAGTAATTAGTTACCTCTTCACTCATTTATTCTAAATTAACTTATCCCTGCATTTTATGTCCTTTGAAATAAATTCCTTGGAATAGCGAAATTAAATAATATGGGATCATGGGAATTTTATACCTCATCAAGGTACCGAAATTGAATGTGCTCACTCCAACTGCAAAAGCAAATAACAATGAAAATAAAAGGCAAAACATGAGAAATGGATCTTGTATCAAATAATTATACCTTCCATTAAAAACCACAACAAAAGATAAAATGAGTATTACGATAGATTCCAAAGCACTCATCAACATCAGGGGATTGTTCACCTCCCAAAGATATGGTCTGAATAAACTTACATTAATTGCAGCTGGCATCAAGCTGATCATGCTTTGCCATGAGCCATCCAATTCTCCAAGTATATAACCTGAACCTTCTCCAGTTCTTGCTCCCCAGCCATATCTAATGTCATATGCAGTAATTTGTGCTCTTTCAGCAATATTTTCAATGGCATATTTATTATTCTGAGAAGATACCCAAAATGTAAGCAGAGAACTAATTGTGCCAAATAAAATAATTAGCGCTGGTGCAATAATGACTCTTAATACCAGATTTTTAACTGCAACTATGTTTTTCCAATAAATCCAAACGAAAACAAGCGGTACATAACATATTAGGATGTATTCTTTTATTGAAAAAATCATCCACGAGCTTAAGAGTATAGATATTACAGATTTAAGGTTTCTTTGCCTTAACTCAATAATCTCAATCAATCCCCAGGTCAACCACCCTAAGGCTCCCAATGTAACCGTATCCTTCAAAATCCCTGAACCCCAGAAAACAACAGATGGGAAAAATAATATTCCAAGGGCTAGCCATTTCACATTCATAGGGTACTTTTTTGCAACAGCTGAAAACATGGCCCAGAGTCCACTGAAGCTAAACGTCGCAAAAAACAAAGCTGTTGCTGAATAAGTATGGAAGGTGAACAGGTCTATGAATGCGGCTAGCCGGACGATGAAATAGGAGTTGGGGTCCCTGTAGTACCAGATATGTTGGCTGTATTCAAATGTTTCCGGGAAGTGTGTACCTCCCGAGGTAGTCAATAAACGAAGTCCATTCCATGGATCATCCAAAAACGCTTCCCAGATCCAGCGACTTCCGTGCTCCCAATAATTGAACGTATCCCCACCACTATAATAAAACTGGTAGATCACCCCCAGCATGATGGCACCGAAAAAACGAACCCATAAAGCGGGCAGAAAATACTTCCTGGTCTCCGGGGTGGTCACCAATGGCCTTACCAGGTATGCCAGAAATGATAGCAGGATAATATAAATGGGTGTAATGAAGAGGTCCTGGAGTCCCACAATTAGCTAGTTTTTGCCTTGAGTATTTTCTCAAATTTATGCTACAAAGTAATCTCCTTTTGGGAAATCAAGTCTTTTTGTTTGGATAAGAGGTAAAAAACCATGCCTGTATAAATGATTTTATTGGGTCAGCGTAAGAAATGGTCCCGAACTCTATGTGTATAAATTACGTTATTTTTGTGTATAAATAACAAAATAACTCATTGTAAAGTCATGAGGACAAATATTGAAATAGATCAGGAATTATTGATGGAAGCCATGAAAATGAGCGGGCATAAAACAAAAAAAGCCACCGTGCATGCCGCACTTGAGCAGATGGTTAGATCGAATCGACGCAAAGAATTTTCTAAGAAGATGGGAGAAATTGAATGGGAAGGCAATCTTGATGAATGGAGAAAGAGTCAGTGGAAAGATTGATGATTGATACTTCTGCATGGATTCAATTTTCCATCAACTCAAGAGATGAAATAAGTAATTATGTACAATACTCTCTGAATAATGAAAGCATTGAAATTTATACATGTTTGCCCATAATTCAAGAATACCTGCAGGGTTTTAGAAATGATAATGACTTTGAAGAAGCAATCTTAATGTTAAGTGAGCTTTCTATTCTTCCTAGCTATCTCCAGGCAACAATTGAAGCTGCCAATCTCTACCGCTCCCTACGTAAAAAAGGCATCACAATCCGCAAGCCCAACGACTGCCTTATAGCCTGGTATGCCATACATCACGATCTTACCCTAGTTCACAATGACCGGGACTTTGACCTGATTGCAGAACACACACCACTCAAAACATACCAAACAGGTTGAAAATACTCACCCTTACACCATACCCTCCCAATGAAGCTCCCTCTCAGCGCTTCCGTTTTGAGCTGTTTTTTAAGCACCTGGATACAAGTCAGATAAAAATTGAAACCCAGTCCTTCATATCTCTCACGGAATGGAAGGCGCTTTACGCTGAAAAGAGAGTTGGATCTAAATTCCTATCAGTTTTTAATGGCTTTCTAAGAAGAATTATTGTCCTTTTTAAGGTCAGTCAATACGACTTCATTTTCATCCACAGGGAGCTTACTCCATTCGGTCCCCCCATCTTCGAGTGGATCATCGCCAAAGTCCTGAAAAAGAAAATCATCTATGACTTCGATGATGCCATCTGGCTGCCTGACCAAAATATAGAATCTTCTATCTGGAAATGGCTGAAATGGCGATCAAAAGTGGCTTCTATCTGTAAATGGAGCTACAAAGTAACTGTTGGGAATGAATATTTAGCTGATTTTACCAGGGAGTACAATGAAAATGTGGTGGTGGTTCCAACGGTGGTAGATACGGGGGTGCATTTTAAAGCCTACCTGCCGGTCAGGCAGGAAATCAGCCTGCCTACCGGACAGGCAGAAAGACAAATAATTGGATGGACTGGGTCACATAGTACGCTCCAGTACCTTGATCTCATTTTACCATCTCTTCAGCAACTTGAAAAGGAAATCGATTTTGAATTTCGGGTGATTGCTAATAAGGATCCTAAACTTCCACTCAAAAACTACTCTTTCATACCCTGGAACAAAGAATCTGAGATCAAGGACCTGGCTACGCTGGATATTGGCGTTATGCCACTACCAGATGACGAGTGGTCCAAAGGAAAATGTGGTTTTAAGCTGATCCAGTACCTGGCCCTTGAAGTCCCAGCTGTTTCCTCCCCCGTGGGGGTAAATACCGATATCATCCAACATGACGAAACTGGTTTCCTTGCCAGCACAACTGAAGAGTGGACTGAATCCCTTAGAAAACTTTTGAAAGATGGATCCCTCAGAGCTGAGATGGGCAAAAAAGGGAGAGCCCTGATCGAAAAAAACTATTCGGTTCAGAGCCAAAAAAACAATTTCCTTGGTCTTTTCAAAGCCTAATCCAACTCTACCCAGGGCATTTTTGGGACCAGCAAACTAAATATGATCCAGGAGAGCAAATAGGAAACGGCACAGATAAGAAATAGTATAAAATAGCCTGTTTGGATCTGCGCTAACCCTGAATAATGCTCAAGGATCAGTCCTGCTGTAGCCGAAAGAAGCACCCCACCAATAGCTCCAATCGTGCCTCCGATGCCTACAACAGATCCCACGGCTTTTTTAGGAAACATGTCAGTTACGGTAGTTAGGTTAGTAGCTGACCAGGCCTGGTGGGCGGCAGTGGCTAATCCAATAATCAGAATCGCGTATATATAATCTATTCGCCCAAGAAACTGGGCAAAGACCATCGGCAAGGCACAAACAGCAAAGAGAAGCAATGCTGCACGTCGTGCTTTGTAAAGTGGCCATCCCCGATGCAGAAAAAAACCGGATAGCCAACCCCCTGCTAGACTCCCGGACATCGACAATAAATAAACGGTTGTCAACGGCATGGTCAATTCAAGCTGGGACATGCCATACTCATTGTTGAGAAATGATGGAAGCCAAAACATCAAAAACCACCAGACAGGATCGGTAAAAAACTTCAGGGCCGCGAAAGCCCAGGTTTGTTTGTAGAGTAAAAGTTTTCTCCATTTGACTTTCGATACCACCAGGCTCTTTTCCGGAATGGTGATCTCATCACTGTGGATATAATTATACTCTTCATCAGAAACTCTTTTATGGGATGAAGGCTTCTCGTAAAAAAGGAACCAAAGAACAATACATACCAAACAAATGATCGTTGGAATGACAAATGACCATCTCCACCCCAATGATATGGCGATAAGAGGGATGATAATCGGAGCAATTATGGCTCCCACATTTGCACCTGAACTCAGTATCCCGGCTGCCAGAGCCCGTTCCTTATTCGGAAACCACTCAGCAATGGACTTGACAGCTGATGGTAAATTTCCTGCCTGGCTAAATCCTAAAAATCCTCTGGCCAGAGCAAAACCAACAAGACCATTTGCCAGTGCATTCCCAAAGCTCGCCACACTCCAAATTACCAGGGTAATGGCATAGCCAAACCTGGTCCCAATCTTATCAATCAAATAACCGATGCCCAGCATCCCAAGGGCATAAGCGACCTGAAAGGCAATCACGATATTGGCGTAGTCAAGCTCGCTCCATCCAAATATAGGCTCCAGGTAATCTTCCTTGAGCAACCCAATGATCTGCCGATCCAGGTAGTTGAGCGTCATCGTTAGGAAGAATAAACTCAGTATGATCCACCTTACCCGCTTCCATTTTGATGGTTCAGTCCCTCTACCCTTCATATGCTCTCAGAAGAATTTTTGTATTTATTGATGACTAACCCGCAATCATCTCCAGCACCTGGTTGGTTCTGGCAGCACTCACGCCAGTACTCACACATTTGCCTTTGCCCAAAAGCTCATCCACCACCTGTTGAATTAAGGGTTCCTGAATGTACTGAGGCATCTTAAAATCACTGGATTCTTTCTCGCCAGAATCTGTCTGCCAGGAAACAATAGAATTTTCAAAAGTGCCGTATACAATATGCCCCTTGCTTCCAATAATGGTGGTTTGCTCTTTACTTACAGTCTCTCCGGCTGTATAGCACCATACTCCTGTGCCAACAACTTTATTGGGGAATGAAAAAGAAGCCACAGTCATATCATCTGCAGCATAATTGTCAGTCTGGTTCAATGAATAACCTCTAGCATCTGAAACTGGGCCAAGTAAAAAATCCAGGTAATCAAACTGATGTGAGGCCAGGTCATAAAAGTAACCTCCTCCGGCAACTTCCGGGTCCACCCTCCAGTTGTTCTCAAGGTGAGTGATCACATTGGGCTTTACAGGTTTGATCATCTCAACGTTAACCATTCGCACCTCTCCAATCACTCCACTGTCAATCAGTTCCTTCACCTTCAGAAAGTTGGGCAGCGCCCTGCGGTAATAAGCAATGTAAAGTGGCTGATCATACTTTTTGAAAGTCTCTACCATGCTTTGGCACTCGGCATAGGTCCTGGCCATAGGCTTCTCAACATATGCTGGTTTGCCTGCTTTGGCCACCTTTTCGGCCAGTTCATTGTGGGAGCTGGGTGGTGTCGCGATATAAACGGCGTTGACATCAGGATCACTGATTAACTGATCTGCATCCGTATACCATTTCTCTATGTTATGTCGTTTTGCAAAATCAGCCGCCTTATCTCCATTCCGACGCATCACCGCGGTGATTTTTGAATTTTCGATTTTGTACATCGCCGGAGCACTTTTCACCTCACAGACATCGCCTGCTCCGATTACTCCCCATTTCACCGTGTCTCCGGAAATTCTTTTCATATCAGCTTAGATAAATGAAGATTTTATTTTACTGCTCCCTTGATGATCTCTTCAACCACTTCAGGATTCAATAAAGTGGAGGTATCTCCCAGGTTGCCAGAATCTCCGCTGGCCACTTTTCGCAAGATCCTTCGCATGATTTTTCCTGATCGGGTCTTTGGCAACCCAGGTACAATTTGGATCTTATCTGGCTTGGCAATCGGTCCAATGATCTTGGTTACAGTCTCTCGGATCTCATTGATCAGGTTTTGCTCAGTCCTACCTTCCATATCGCAGATGACATAGGCATAGATGCCCTGCCCCTTTACATCATGTGGATAGCCTACCACGGCTGATTCTACCACTTTCGGGTGTTCATTGATAGCATTCTCTACCTCAGCAGTTCCCATTCGGTGACCGGATACGTTGATAACATCATCCACCCGTCCCAGGATTCTTAGATAGCCATCATGATCTCTTTTGGCTCCATCTCCAGTAAAATACATGCCTTTGTAAGTGGAGAAATAAGTCTGTTTGCACCGCTCATGATCCCCATAGGTAGTTCTAAGAATTCCCGGCCATGGCGACTTGATACATAGATTTCCCTGCACATTGTTGCCCACAAGCTCCTTACCATCTACATCTACAATGACTGGTTCGATGCCCGGTAAGGGGAATGAAGCATGAGCTGGTTTATTTGGTGTGATCCCTGCGAGCGCAGAAATCATGATACCCCCGGTTTCTGTCTGCCACCAGGTATCCACCAACGGACATTTTCCTTTTCCTACATGATCATGATACCAGTGCCAGGCTTCCTCATTAATGGGTTCCCCCACTGATCCAATTACTTTCAAAGAATCTAAGCTGTAGGGCTCAAGTGGCTCCAGTCCATGTGCCTGCAACGCCCGAATAGCTGTTGGTGCTGTGTAGAATTGGTTGACCTTATATTTATCCACTATTTCCCAAAATCTTCCGGGATGTGGGTGGGTAGGTACGCCCTCGAACATCAAGGTAGTAGCTCCTGCCAGTAGTGGTCCATACACTATGTAAGAATGACCGGTGATCCAACCAACATCTGCTGTACACCAGTAGACGTCACCCTGTGAATACTGGAAAACGTTGATGAAAGAATAATAGGAATAGATCATATACCCACCTATGGTGTGTACCACTCCTTTAGGTTTTCCTGTAGACCCTGAAGTGTAAAGGATGAAAAGCATGTCCTCTGCATCCATTACCTCGGCTTTATTTTCTTTAGGCTGGCCTTTGATCGCGTCGTGCCACCAAATATCTCTTCCGTCCTTCATAGAGACATCTGATTTCGTCCGTTGCAGAACGATTACCTTTTCAATACTTTTTGTTTTTTCAAGTGCCTCATCTACCACACCTTTTACATCAATGGTCTTGGCGCCCCTGAAATTCCCATCACTGGTCAACACCATTTTGGCTTCACAGTCATTAATCCGATCAGCTAAGGAGGATGCAGAGAATCCTGCAAAAACTACCGAGTGAACGGCTCCAACCCTTGCACAGGCCAACATGGCAATAGCGGCCTCCGGTACCATAGGCATATATATGATTACGCGATCCCCTTTTTTGATGCCCTGAGCTTTCATCGCATTGGAAAACTCACATACCTTTTCATAAAGCTCCCTATATGTCAGTACTATATTCTTTTCCTTAGGGTCATTAGGTTCCCAGATGATGGCAGGTTTGTCACCCATGATGAACAAATGCCTTTCGAGTATATTTTCTGTGATGTTGAGCTTTCCATTCAGAAACCACTTGACATCCGGGCCTTCAAAATCCCATTCCAGTACCTTATCCCATCTCTTTTGCCAATGGAAAGACTCCGCTATTCGGCTCCAGAATTCTTCCGGTTGCAAAATGCTTTTTTGGTACTCATGAATGTATCCGCTGAGGGTATGTATTTTGTGACTCATAGTAGGTTAACTCTGTTTTGGTTAATAAGTGAGAAATCGCAATTTAATCAATGATCGAGGGCTTTTCCAGCTCCGCGGGGATATCTTATCATTTCGGTGATCTCCTGAACATCTTCAGGGGGAGCAGGATAAAACCTCGAGATACCAAAGGACACCACAAAATTGATCAGCATGGCAGCAGTACCAAATCCTTCTGGTGAAATCCCCAGCCACCATTCACTTGCCGGTGGCACAGTACCTGTAAACCAACCCAGCTTGAAATGCGCCATATATAGAAACATCGTTGTGATGCCAACCACCATGCCTGCTACCGCACCTTCTTTATTCATTCGTGCATCGAATATTCCCAGTATAATCGCAGGGAAAAAGGAAGCAGCTGCCAAACCAAAGGCCAGAGCGACAGTAGCTGCCACAAAACCAGGTGGATTAATACCAAAATATCCCGCAACAGTAACAGCAATCACTGCACCAATCCGTGCCCAGATAAGCTCCCCTCGCTCCGAGATATCTGGCTTTATCTGCTTTTTGATCAGGTCATGAGAGATCGCAGTGGAAATAACCAACAGCAGACCTGCCGCAGTAGACAACGCAGCTGCGAGTCCCCCGGCAGCTACCAGTCCGACCACCCAATTAGGTAGCTTGGCTATCTCAGGATTGGCCAGCACCATGATATCCTGATCAATCACCAACTCATTTTTTTCTTTGTCACCAACATACTGGATCTTTCCATCGGCATTTTTATCTGTAAAAGTGATCAGTCCGGTGCTTTCCCAGTTGGAGAACCACTCGGGAACGTCAGTATAGGGTTTGTTAGATACTGTAGTGATCAGATTGGTCCTGGCAAAGGCTGAAATGGCTGGGGCAGTAGTGTACAATATCGCAATAAACACCAATGCATAACCAGCTGATAGTCTAGCATCCTTCACTTGAGGCACAGTAAAGAACCTAACAATGACATGTGGCAAACCTGCTGTACCTACCATCAGTGCCAGAGTAATGGCGAATACATCTATCATCGTTTTTGACCCGGAGGTATATTCGGCAAACCCTAATTCAGCGTGCAGATTGTCCAGCTTATCCAATAGGTATGTACCATCGCTAAGCATCCCTCCAAATCCCAATTGGGGAACAGGATTACCTGTCAATTGGATTGATATAAACAAAGCAGGAACCATAAAAGCAAAAATGAGGATACAGTATTGAGCCACCTGAGTATAGGTGATCCCTTTCATGCCTCCCAGCACCGCATAAAATAATACGATTGCCATCCCGATATAAACACCTGTATCTACATTGACTTCCAGAAACCTGGCAAAAACCACACCTACACCACGCATTTGCCCAGCCACATATGTAAATGAGACGATGATGGCACAAATGACCGCAACTGTCCTGGCAATGTTGGAGTAATATCTATCTCCAATGAAATCAGGCACGGTAAACTTCCCAAATTTTCTCAAATACGGAGCTAAAAGAAGTGCCAGCAATACATAGCCGCCCGTCCAGCCCATCAGGTAAACTGCTCCGTCATAGCCCATGAATGAAATTAAACCGGCCATTGAAATGAAAGAAGCTGCAGACATCCAATCAGCTGCCGTAGCCATACCATTGGCGAGGGGAGAAACCCCTGACCCGGCTACATAAAATTCTTTTGTGGAACCGGCACGAGACCAAATTGCAATCCCAATGTATATGGTGAAAGTAATCCCAACAAGTATAAAGGTCCAAATCTGTACATCCATAGCTTATTCCTTTTCGTCCACGTCAAACTCCTTGTCCAGTTTGTTCATCAGGTACACGTAGACAAAGATTATGATTACAAATATGTAAATCGAACCTTGTTGAGCAAACCAGAAGCCTAGCTTAAATCCGCCAAGTCTGAATTGATTAAGTGGTTCGGCAAAAAGAATTCCAGCTGCATAGGAAAACAGGAACCATATGGAAAGCAGTATCAGCAAATACCTGATATTCCTCCTCCAGTAGGCCTTCATTTTTTCTTTGTCCATCTTGGGATTGGGTTGTTAGTGTTGATAAAAAGAAGTGCACAATTTATACAAGTTGGCTTTAACCCTCAAAGCCAGAAAATCAAAAAAACGAATTGTATGACAATAACCAAAGAAAAGTAACAGGAAGTAGGATAAACTAAAGAAAAAACTCAGCGACTATCGCTACTGCTGCCCCACCTACGGCGGCAATGATCTTTTTAAAGCCAATCTTATGTTCGGGACTGGACTCTACAAAAATGGTAGTTGAGATGTGGAGAAAACCACCGGATACTAAAGCAAAAAGGTAAAGCAAATATTCATGGGAAAGTGCCAGGACATATTCACTAAAAATCAGGCCTAGTGGTGAGGATATCGCAAAAATGATCAGTATCAACCATTGACCTACAGTAAACCTTGAACCTGTCTTTACTGTAGTCATCAAAGCAAAAGCTGCAGGCATCTTATGAAGTATGATCCCCAGCAATAAAGTATGCGACTCGTGTCTGGCATGGAAAGGTGAATCGTGCGTCAAGAGGGCTCCTTCCATAAGTGAGTGGATGACAAGGGCTACCAAAAGTGAAATTCCTGAGATAGATGACTGACCTGATTTATGTGAATGAAAATGCCCATGTTCAATCCCTGAAGTATAATGTTCCAACAACTGTTGAAAAAAGAAACCTATAAGGATAAAGACCCCGATGGTCATGGGCTGATCACTCAATGTGAAGATCTCAGGTAAGATATGAATGATCGTCACTCCAAAGAGAAAGGAACCTGCAAATATCAATGGTAGCCTTATGGCGCTAGGTTTCAGCCCAATCAATAATGTAGCTAATCCACCAAGGATTGTGGTCAACAGTAAAACCAGGATAACAATGATCATTGAACAGTGGGTTGATTGATATCGCCGACAAAGTTGACCATAGAAGCAATATTTTGGGAAACATACGCTCCTATTTCTTCTCCATCAGAATAAATAATGATGGCGTCGATATTATTTTCATTGAGCAGGGCTTTTGAAGCATCAAGACCAAGTACCATGATAGCAGTAGCATATGCATCAGCCGTTACACACTCCTCCGCAAATACTGACGCACTCAACACATTATTGTGCGCATTAAATCCGGTTCTAGGGTCAATAGTATGAGCCACTATTTTTCCATTTTCTTCATAATAATTTCTGTAATTTCCGGATGTGGCCATTGAAACATCACTGAGTTCGGTGATTGCCAGCAGTTTTCGTTCCAACCTGCTCACCATGGGATCTTCTATACCTATTTTCCAGGGATCACCCTTTCCATTATTTCCCTTCACCCTTACCTCACCACCAATTTCAACCATATAATTTCTCACTTTTTGCTTTTCCAGAAACTCTGCCACCAGATCCACTGCATAGCCTTTGGCAATGGCACTAAAATCCAGATACATCCCAGTGTCCATCTTGAGGCTTTCCTGATTGTAAAGCAGTTTTCCAAAGCCGACATATTGAATCAAACTATCTACAACCATAGAGTCCAAAAAGTTCGGCTTGCCATTGGGACCAAAGCCCCATGCATTTACGAGGGGTCCAATGGTGGGGTCAAAAGCACCATAAGTAGCGATCCAGATCTCTTCACTTTTCTTCAGAACCTCCTTAAACATCAGTGAGGGGTTTGAAATCTCATAAGATTGATTTAACCTGGAGATTTCCGAATCTTCAATGTAAGTTGAAAGTGAATTATTCAATGAAATCAGAATGGAGTCTACTTCAACTTTATAGTTTAGATTATCGTCATGGGTATATTTCACATTGTACGCAATAGATCCCATTGTTTTACCCTCCAGGTGCACCGGCTCAATATCTGGCTGACTGGTAAAAAATTGGTAGATAAGGATTAAAAGAGCTATAGCTAATATGATTCGGATCACATGTTTCCTTGACATAGCTGAGGGTTTTTTACAATATTAAATGATTGTCCCAAGCTAAAGTTATCTTTGTTTGACAAATCTATGAGAGAAGATTATCTACGCGCAGACGACGACAGTTTTTCAGGTGCTGAAAAGGAAATTGAGAAGGCACTCAGACCACTATCTTTTGAAGACTTTACTGGCCAGGATAAAATCATCCAAAACTTAAAAATATTTGTTGAAGCAGCCAAGCAGCGGACAGAACCACTGGATCATGTTTTGCTTCATGGCCCACCTGGTCTGGGGAAAACCACACTCTCCCACATTATTGCAAATGAATTAGGCAGTAACCTTAAAGTGACTTCCGGTCCTGTCCTTGATAAACCAGGCGAGCTGGCGGGTCTGCTGACAAACCTTGAAGATCATGATGTGTTGTTTATCGATGAGATCCACCGGCTGAATCCAATTGTTGAGGAATATCTGTATTCTGCAATGGAAGATTACCGCATCGACATCATGCTGGACTCCGGTCCCAATGCACGATCTGTACAGATTGCGCTAAACCCCTTCACCCTGATCGGAGCAACTACCAGATCAGGTTTGCTGACAGCGCCACTAAGGGCGCGTTTTGGCATCAATTCAAGACTGGAATATTATGATGCAAAACTCTTGATGAGGATTGTGCTCCGTTCTGCTGATATCTTACAAACGCCTATCGATGAGGAAGCAGCCTACGAAATCTCCAGAAGAAGCAGAGGTACTCCAAGGATTTGCAACAATCTTTTGAGAAGGACACGAGATTTTGCCCAGATCAAAGGCGATGGAGCAATCACTTTGGATATTGCCAAAATGGCTTTGGACGCCCTGGATGTGGATGAGCATGGCTTGGATGAAATGGACAATCGAATCCTTTCAACTATAATCAACAAGTTTAAAGGAGGTCCTGTAGGTCTGTCCACCATTGCTACTTCCTGTGGTGAGGAGGCTGAAACCATTGAAGAAGTCTACGAACCATTCCTAATCCAGGAAGGATACCTGAAACGCACAGCAAGGGGCAGACAAGCCACTGAGTTAGCTTATGAACATCTGGGCATACTACCCCCTAATCGTATAAAAGGATTGTTTGATTGAGCTTAAAGGGTGTACCAAACACGGATCAACTGATACCACTGAGAATGTGACTCCCCGGCAGTATACAATTCAGTATCCCGGCTGCCTTCCTCTTCGTGGATATTCGGAAGAACCACGGTCTCAACATTTACTACGTTGATATGACTATTGCTAGCCAGCCATTCATTCATTTCGTCAACAACTTCCTCAAAGGGCTGAATCTTTCCCGACTTAAATAAACCTCCTTTGGCTTTTTCAGGAACAAAATCTTGAACTTCTATCTTCATGACGGTGATCTTTTAAAGAATTTTAGTTGGACATTCCAGGCGATGCTAGAGTTCTAACCACGTTATTAATAAATTGTTAAACCAAATATAGGTAATTGTAATTTTTTTAAGACGTTTTTGTACTTATGAAATGAGTAAGTTCATTTTTTTCAAAAAATATCAATTCCAGCAATGAATAAAAATGTATGACAAATTCCATATGACTACTAGAATTCAACTTTTCCTCCTATGAAAGATAACCCTAATTTTTTTAATGATGTATACGAAGTGGTCAGGATGATCCCGGAAGGAAAAGTGACTTCCTATGGAGCTATCGCGAATTATCTGGGAGTAAAAAGAAGCGCCCGAATGGTGGGTTGGGCCATGAATGGCGCACCAAATGATGTACCCGCCCACCGCGTGCTCAACCGAAATGGATTGTTGACAGGAAAAAATGCCTTTTCAACGCCCACATTGATGCAAGAGCTTTTAGAAAAAGAGGGAATACAAGTGAAAGAGGATCAGGTAGTTCACCTGAAAAAACATTTTTGGGATCCCACCCTGGAAATTGGTCTTTAGTCTCCTTTCTTTCTGATAGCAAGGAGTCCTAAAAATGTCAACAATCCATTCAAAATGATGATCTCAAACCCAAATTTGTAGCCTCCAAATAGCACCGGTGAGTAAAGATTTATCAGATAAGACAACAATGGGGAGAGAACGCAAACAATGGGTACCCATCGATCTTTTATCTGAAACTTTGTAAACATCCCGAAGCTGAACATACCCAATAATGGTCCATAAGTGTACCCAGCCGCAGTAAAGACGGCTGTGATCACACTTTGATCATTCACAGCATGAAAGATCAACACCACAAAGAAGATCAACGCTGAAAAGGAAATGTGGACCATCATCCTGATCTTTTTATTCTTTTTATAATTCTCAGGTTTGAAGCCAAGGAAATCCACACAAAAAGAAGTGGTCATAGCGGTAAGCGCAGAATCAGCACTGGAGTATGCAGCTGCGGTGATACCTAGCAAAAACACGATTGAACCAATGGTGGAAAAATGGCTAATCGCCAATCCTGGAAACAAATAATCGGTTCTTTCTGGAATTGGGATACCCCTTATTTCTGAAAATTGAAAAAGGAGTAATCCCAGACTTAGAAAAAGCAGATTTACACCTACAAGAATGATACAAAACCAAAATACGTTCTTCTGGGCATCCCGAAGTGTCTTTATTGTTAAATTCTTTTGCATCATGTCCTGATCCAGTCCAGTCATCACAATGGCAATAAACGCACCTGCGAAAAACTGCTTAAAAAAGTTTCTGCCACTTTGCCAATCCCATTGAAAAATGGTACTTCGCTCATCTGTTGAGATTTGAGATATCAATTCACCGGTATCCCAACCCAGCTCGTTTTTAATAAAGAGGATACTAATCACCACAGAGGCGATCATAAAAAGTGTCTGCAAAGTATCTGTCCACACCACGGTCTTTATCCCCGACCTGAAGGTGTAGATCCAGATAAGTAGAATGGAAACAAGTACTGATACCCAAAAAGGCAGATCAAAAGCGTCGAAAAAAGAGATTTGCAGTACACCAGCCACCAAAAACAGCCGAAAAGATGATCCGATCACGCGACTCAGCAGGAAAAAGAAAGCCCCTGACTTATAGGACCAAAACCCGAATCGTTCTTCTAAAAAGGTATAAATAGAGGTCAGTCTTAGCCGATAGTACAAAGGCATCAATACTGTGGCAATCACAAGGTATCCGGGCAAATACCCCAAAACAACCTGAAAATAATTGAAGTTGCTGTTTCCTACTTCACCTGGAATAGAGATAAAGGTAACTCCTGATAAAGACGCCCCAATCATCCCAAAAGCCACTAAAAACCAGGGGGACTGTCTTCCTGCAGTGAAAAAATCCTCATCGGAGGAGTTCCTTGAGGTGAGATAAGAAATGAAAATCAGGACCAGGAAATACCCTATAATAACAAGACCTACTGTAACCGGTTGCATAATCAAATTGTATTAAAATTCGGTAAGTTAAAGACATCTATTAATTTTGCGCTATGGGATTTGATCTAGATTTTGAAACTGAGCTAGAAGAACTCGTAGAAGTTGCTGATGAAGTAGACGAAGGCAAGGTCAATGATCTGGTTGTCCACAACGATGACTTCAACACCTTTGATCATGTGATCAACACCCTTATCAAAGTCTGCAAACACGACGCTACCCAGGCTGAGCAATGCACCTACATCATTCATTTCAAGGGAAAATGCGCTGTAAAGAAAGGCACTTTCAAAGAGCTGAAACCTATGCGGGAAGGAATCTGTGAAGCGGGGATCAAGGCTACCATAGAATGACATGGAATATCCATCCAAGCTGGTAGAAAAAGCCGTTGAGGAGATAGCGAAGCTTCCCGGCATTGGAAAAAAAACAGCGTTAAGGCTGGTTCTTCATATTCTAAACAGGCCTGAGGAGGATACTACCTCTTTATCGGAGGCGCTCGTTGATTTGCGTCAAAACATCAAGTATTGTAACACCTGCCATATCATTGGCGATACCGACGAGTGTACTTGCATGACGATGAACCGAGACACCTCTATCATCTGCGTTGTGGAAGGTACAACTGATGCAATGGCCATCAGGAATACAGGCCAGTACAATGGATTATATCATGTACTTGGAGGTAGAATATCTCCCATGGATGGAATTGGACCGGACAATATCCGAATAGATTCTCTCATCGATAGGATCAAAAACAATTCAGAAATAAAGGAGATAATCCTTGCTCTGAGTGGTACTATGGAAGGCGATACCACGTCATTTTACATTACTAAACTATTGAAAGGTCATGATGTTAAAGTAACCAGCATCGCCAGAGGGATCCCAGTGGGAGGGGAGCTTGAATATGCCGATGAGATTACACTCGGCAGGAGTATTATGACCCGGACTTTGTTTGAGTCCTAATCTCAAAAACTACATTACGATTAATACGCTAATACCTCGATGATAATCCGAATGAGGTTTTATACTCAACTTTTTAAAATACAACGCATTTACAACAACCAGATAAGTTCCGGTATATTAGCTCCTGATAAAACCCACTTCATCTATAAACAACCTAAATCCTTATGAAAGCTGTTTTCAGTACACTCCTCCTTTCCATAATCATTATTTCTTGCTCGCCTGGACAGAAAAAGACCGTTGAAGACAACGACAAAACGGATATAGGGGTTGGAGCTAAGGCTCCTGATGATGCAACCATATTATTTGATGGGACCAAAACCATGCTAGATAAAAACTGGACCTATTGGGACGGTCCAAGACTGAAAGCTGAACTACCTATTAAATGGGAAATACAAGAGGACCCTGTAGGTGAGGGTACTGTTGTCAACTCAAATGACCCGGCTTCTGCTGGTGGGTTGTATGGGGCTTCTGACATTGTCACTAAACAAAAGTTTAAAGATTTCAGAGCCCATGTGGAGTTCCTGATCAAAGAACCAGGAGGCAATAGTGGCGTATACTTACAAAACAGGTATGAAATCCAGATACTTGACGGCGACTCCACCAAACACGGCCTGGGTGCCCTCATCAACGAAACTGAATCACCTTACTATGCTTACCATGGAGTGGGAAAATGGAATGCCTATGACATTCAATTTAGGGAGGCCAGATTTCAGGAAGGAAAACTTGTTGAAAAGCCCCTGGTGACCGTCTATTTCAATGGCAAAAAAGTGCACGTAAATCATACAATCAATCAGGTATGGGGTGGGCCTAATTCCGGGCTTGATGGAGGCAATGATGGCGGAAAAGGAATTACTGATCGTCCCGGAGGATTGAAGCTTCAGGCAGAAGGACACGATGTATTGTATCGTAACATCTGGATTAAAGAATTGGAATTAACTGCTGCTGATACAGATTTCTAACGTAATATGGTGCTTATATTAATTCGAGTCTAAAAATGCTCTGGTATATTTTTGTCTGGGAACAGGAAAGTTATTCGCCAAAGCTTTCCTTCTCCGCCTATCTACCACCCCGCGGACTACAAAAGTTTAAGCCCACCTAAAATAGTTTGAGAAAAAACCTATTCTTTCTATATCATCTAAAATCTTCAGTATTTTGGTCTTGCTAAAACTTTTTTAGTCTAGCCGGCCGACCCAAAATCACCCCCAATCAAAGTCCTCGGCTTTCCGATCTGGTTCATTAGCCAAATTTTTCTGATGAAACTCGATAAACCCTTCCTCACCACCAAACCAATCCAGTACTTCCCGGGTTTGAACCAATTTACTCTTGTTGCTTAAGATTTCATTGTAGGAACTATACTGCCAATCTTCAAGGTTTTTTGTGAAACCTGACTTCACCGGATTCGCATGGATATAGTAAATCAACTAAGATAAATAGGCTTCATCATTTACTTCCTTTCGTTTGAATTTATACTGGAGTAGAGCCCCTGTACGATTACAAGCCTGATTGATAGATTTCGAATAGGAGATGAAAAAGTTTTTAAAAGCCTTCTCAACTCCTGTGAGTAGAGTGTCCTCCTAAAACTCAAATTCATTGACCTTAACTAAGAGGTGAAAATGATTAGGCATCAGACAGTAAGTTAATAAACCAACATGCCCGAAAACGTATCGCTTAAACCTGTGAAGAAAGAACTCGTAATTCCGATCTTCAAAAAAGATCTTTTGGCGATTGATACCTCGGTTGTAGATGTGATATACTTTCCCGGACGCTAATCTCAAATTAGCTCATTAATCCGTTAAATATAATGAATCAGTCAGTAGACTGCAAAAGTTTGAGCCCGCAGACTACAAAAGTGGCCTAGACTACAAAAGTTTAACGAAGTCTAAAACTTCGAAGACATTAGGTACTAAAAAATATCATGTATTAATGAACCATTTTGGGAATACTTAAACTTTGTAGTCTGCAGGGAGACTGAATCGGCAAACTTTGCAGTTAAATGAGGTCTAAGAGGCTCAGTTTACTTCCGCCTTTGCCTCCCACCGATCATATTATAGACCAACAAAATCGCAATTCCGAAAGCCAGTATCACAAAGTACCATCGAGTCTCCCCTTCTACCCAGGTCCTATAGCCATACATCCCACTCAGCACCATCACGGCCACTATTCCTACAAGGCTTAAGTATCGAAGGGTTCGAGGATTCATATCTTAGGCTTTTACCCTGCTAAAACGAAGTGCCTTGAGCATAAAATCTGGCAAAGGCTTCAAAGGATCTCTTTTCTCCACATCCAGAAAAATCCCCAACTTCTCAAGAATTGGAATCTTGTACACCTCAATCAACTCAATTAGCGTGCCGTCAGGGTCTTCTATATATGTACAATGGACTCTGGTTGTTCCTCCCATATCAAGTGTATCTTTGGTGTCACAGGTGAAGCCAAAACCTTTTTCATCCAATTCCTTTCCAAGCTCAACCATACCTCTCACATCAAAACCAAGGTGAACAAAGCCGATATCTCCCCAAAGCCGTCCCTCATAGATTTTTTTGGGTGCATAATCTATGGCCTGAACCAGCTCTATGTATGTCTCAGCGATAACTTTGGCAAAACCTCCACCTACGGGACCAGGCTGTGTCAGCTTCACACGTCTGAATTTCTTTTTACCCCCAGGAAGATTATTCAGGTCGTCAAACTTTCCTGTTTTATCATAGATTACTTTGCTATATCCCAGAATATCAGCATACAAAGTCATCGCTTTGTCAATATCAGATACACCAATGGTGCATCCATTTGTCCCTGCGGTAGGATGCCTTCTTTTGGTATAAAAATTGTCCCCTTCCTGCAGTTGGAAAATCAACCCATTAGGATCTGCAACGTAAAAAAGCTCCTTCCCTGATGGGTCCATCACAATGTCGGACAAGATCTCAGCACCACCATTCTTGAAAAAATCAAAGGATTGTTTGATGTCCTTACATTTCACGTGTCCGGTGAAAATCCCAAGATCACCCAACTCAAATTTTGTTTTGGCATGAGACGCCTTGAATGTTGTTGGGCACACCACCTCCATCGCCGTACCTCCCTGAAGATTGAAGATCATGGTCGCACGCTTGGTGATGGTATTGTTGTTTGTATAAATATCCATTAATGGGGCTGGTGCAATACCATCAAACATTGGGATGTCCATCCCAAAAAATTTGCGGTACCACTTCCAAGCCACTTCAGTATCTGGTACACCTACACCTATATGTTGAATACCATTAATCGTCTTATACATAATATGCTGATCAAGAAATCAATTTGGCTGCTAAAATAAGATTTAGTTCGTTTAAAACGTACATTAACCTCAAGTTTTGGGGTTTGTCAAAAATATGACAGCTTCGTTTGTGAGATGGGAGTAGTTTTGCAAACTGCATGCGACAGAAGTCTACAAAACCACTAGTAAGTGTAATTATCCCGGCATTGAATGAACAAAACGCAGTAGGAAATGTGCTGGACGAGATACCTATGCACTTTGTCCATGAAGTGATAGTGGTTGACAATGGCTCAATAGACAATACTGCCGAAGTAGCAAAAGGTAAACACGCTACCGTTCTTCATGAGGGACAAAAAGGCTATGGCAGTGCCTGTCTGAAAGCATTGGACCATATCAAAGCGTCTGACTTCCAGCCTGATATTGTGGTATTTCTGGATGCAGACCATTCTGATTACCCGGAGGAGCTGCCAAAACTGTTACAACCAATTGTTGATGGTCAGGCCGACATGGTGATTGGTTCCAGAGCCCTGGGGCGAAAAGAAAGCGGGTCTATGACCGTTCCTCAAATATTTGGAAATTGGCTTGCAACAAGATTGATCAAATTGTTTTATGGGGTTGCATTTACTGACCTGGGACCTTTTCGTGCCATTAAATACTCAAGCCTGATTGCACTTGAAATGAAAGATAAAAACTATGGCTGGACCGTAGAAATGCAACTCAAGGCAGCGAGAATGAAATTGAAAAACCATGAGGTTCCGGTGAATTATCGGAAAAGAATTGGTGTTTCAAAAGTCTCAGGCACAATTAAGGGCACCATCATGGCTGGATATAAGATTCTATACACCATTTTTAGATATTTGTAAGATGGAGGGGTTAATCATATTCGGATATGTTTTTTCAGTCTCGGTGATCTGTCTTTTTGCTATTGTACAATTGTATCTCATCATCCAATACAAACGAAGCAAACCAAAAGCTCAGAAAACCTCAGCGCTTAGCTACTTTCCGCAAGTCACCATCCAGCTCCCAATCTACAATGAAAAATATGTCGTTGGCAGGTTGATTGATGCTGTTGGCAACATGGAATATCCAAAAGACAAACTTGAAGTTCAGATCCTGGATGACTCTGATGACGAAACTCAAACCATCATTGAAAATGCTGTAAAAGAATGGAAACAGAAAGGCTTAAATATCTGTCACATACGAAGGCCAACCAGGGAAGGATTTAAAGCAGGAGCTCTTCAGTACGGGCTTGAGCAATCGTCCGGGGAGTTTATAGCCATTTTTGATGCGGATTTTGTTCCAAAGAAAGACTTCCTCTATCAGACGCTCCCGCAGTTTGAGGCTCAAACGGGAATGGTCCAAACCAGATGGGGACACATCAATAAAAACTACAATCTGCTCACAAGAATTCAGGCATTCGCTTTGGACGCTCATTTTACCGTTGAGCAATCGGGGAGACTTCATTCCGGCAGACTTATTAATTTTAATGGCACTGCTGGCGTATGGAGAAAACAGTGTATCCTGGATGCCGGAGGCTGGAAAGCCACCACGCTCACAGAAGACCTTGATCTTAGCTATCGGGCCCAGCTTAAAGGATGGCAATTCAACTATTTAGAGGATACTGTCAGCCCCGGAGAATTGCCTACAATTGTTCCTTCCATCAAATCGCAGCAGTATCGATGGAACAAAGGTGCAGCTGAGACAGCGCGTCAAAGCATTCCTCAAATCCTCAGGTCCAAGCTCTCAATAGGTACAAAAATTCACGGCATTGCCCACCTACTGAATAGCTCTGTTTTTTTGTGGCTATTTATCGCCGCTATGACATCAGTGCCTCTGATCCTGATAAAACAATCTACCAACGATCATTGGATTTGGAGCTGGAGTGGTGTGTTTGTTATTGGTTTTGCGATCATAGCATTGTTTTATTGGACCGCGGCCAAAGGGATAGACTCCAAAGCATCCTGGAAAAATTTCATTAAAGATTTCCCGGCATTTATGACACTTACCAGTGGACTCTCCCTGCACAATTCATTGGCTGTCTCAGAAGGGTACCTGGGAATTAAGACACCATTCATCCGTACACCAAAGTTTAATATCAGTGGTAAAGGGTCTACATTAAAAGGCGATCCATATCTGAAAATTTCTGTTTCTCCACTTGTATTCGTTGAAGGATTGCTTTCCCTGTATTTTATCTCAGGAATATTACTGGGCATCTATTTTAGAGAGTTTGGTTTTTTGCCCTGGCATATCATGCTGGCCATTGGATTTGGATTTGTATTTTACAGATCTCTTATCCCGTTTTCTAAATGATCGATCACCATAATGCATCCAGGCTTACTTCGTTCCTGATCTATCTGATTTCCATTGCCACCATCGGACTGAGCATCGCAAGGGATCAATCTATGGTTCTATTCATTGCCTATTTCTCAGCATTTTTCTGCTATGTATGGATCGCCAGATTAGAACCGAATATTTCCTGGATCATTGGGCTTGGAGTAATGACCAGGGTCATTTTATTCTTTGATCTACCCCATCTTTCGGATGATGTCTTCAGATTTTTATGGGATGGGAAATTAATTGTTCAGGGATTTAATCCTTTTCTACTCAAGCCTGATGAATTAACAGAGCTGGACCCAGAACTATTTGGAGTCCTTAACTCTCAATCAAAATATACTGTTTACCCCCCTCTTAATCAGGCTTTATTCTGGCTGGCTTCATTTTTTGGTGGTGATGATTATCTTCTTGGAACAAATATTCTTAGATGCTTTCTTTTCCTGGCTGATCTTGGAAGTGTCTTTTTACTCATAAAACTTTCAAAATCATTTGGTCAATCACCATTAATATCAGGCTGGTTTTTTCTTAACCCACTTTTAGTTATTGAAGTAGTAGGCAACATCCACTTCGAAGGATTTGTCATATTTTTTATTCTGTTATTGCTCTATGGGCTATCAAATAATCAATTTGTGAGGTCTGGCTTAGCTCTTGGATTGGCCGCTGCTTCTAAATTGATCCCATTGATATTCCTTCCTTACCTCTTCTTGAAATTTCGATGGAAAAAAGGAATCATCATCTCCCTGGCTGCGGTCGTTGTTTTCGGGTTTTCAATGGTCCCTCTTTTTTCGCCAGAGTCTTTTGCAGGGTTTAAGGAAAGCCTTATGCTGTATTCCAATAAATTCGAGTTTAATGCCAGCATATATTATATCATTCGTGAGATCGGATGGCTGCTCAAAGGTTACAATCCTATTGAAACATGGGGACCATGGCTCTCCTTCTCCACCTGTATTTCAATCATGACCATGTCCGCCCTTGCGATCAAAAAAGAGTGGGAAATACCGCCATCTATGCTCGGGATCCTGATGATATATCTGCTGATGGCAACTACCGTTCATCCCTGGTATATTTTAACCTTATTACCTTTAGGTCTTCTTAGCGGATTCTATTTTCCAATTTTGTGGTCCTTCATGGTTTTCATTACCTATTTAGGATATGGGAAAGACGAATATGAACTATCACTCTTTTGGATAGTTGTTGAATACATGGCAGTTGTTGGAATGGCTGCGACTGAAATTTTCTTGAAAGAACAAAAGCGAAAAAATGGATAAAAGTCTACTAATCATCTTTGTGAAGAATCTTGTACCAGGACATGTAAAGACCCGGCTTGCAGAGGAAATCGGAATTGATGGAGCTCTGGACGTGTATCAATACCTGGTAGAGCATACAGCAGAAATCACCTCAGAACTAGAGGTAGACAAAGCAGTTTTTTACTCTGAATATGTAGAGATAGAGGACATTTGGGATGATAGCAAATACAAGCTTCTTATTCAAAAAGGTAAAACTTTGGGTGAAAGAATGAGTAACGCTTTTGAGAAAGCTTTTGAAACAGGCTACAAAAAGGTAGTTATCATTGGTAGTGATTCTATTGAGATCTCTGAAAAGCATCTAAATGAGGCTTTCAAACAGCTAGATGAAAACGAATATGTGGTTGGTCCAGCTAAAGACGGCGGTTATTATCTTTTAGGGATGAAAGGACCATCACCAGACTTGTTCGAGGGTAAAAAGTATGGGCATGACAAGGTACTTAAAGAACTTTTGGAGGAGATTGCCAAAACTCAAAAGGAGTTCTACTTGTTAGATGAATTGAGTGACATTGATACATTCCAGGATCTAAAAGATTCTGATATCGATTTTCAATTTGTAGACCCCGATGAAGAAGATTCTCATTAGTATTCCGATTTTGCTAGCCCTTGGCTCGGCATTGTTTTTTGGTTATAAAAACTCCTCTGACGAGGCGAAAAAAGATTTCATTAATTATGAATGGGCAAAAAACAGCCTCTGGGATGATGGACAGGCTGAGGTTGCCATTTACGAAGCCACCAAAGAGATCTACGGGAAGAGTAGACCGTTTGAATACATTTATATCCTTGTAAAAGAAGAATTCAATAAGACCTATAGGGTAAAAACTGATGATTATAGTCGGGACGATCTGTATCCGGTTATGAAAATCAATAAGTTCAGTCGTGTGGAAACACTCGCCTACCCCTATCACTTCCTGACGAGCTTATTTATTCACAGAGACAACCCGGAAAGCCTGCATAAGCTATCTCATACTTCTCAGGAATGGTGTGGCAACACTTCAAAGCAATTCATGGAAAAAGGTAACAGATATCAATATGATTACATGAGCTACTTCGATGGTGAGGGATCCGGACAAACAAAAATCAACAAAGGACCCTGGTTTGAGGACCAGTTGAGCTATACACTTCGTACATTAAACTTTAGTGATGGATTGCAATTCGATGTTTTGCTCTTCCCTACACAGGTGACCAACAAAGCGAATATACCAAAACCCATCAATGCACAAGTGAATGTCCAACAGTCCAATCCGGAAGATGAATTGGCAGGATTAGATCCTGAATTTATTGAAAGTCCATGGAAAATAAGTATTACAAAAGATAACCAGGAAACGATGACTTACTGGATCAATGGCAGCTATCCTAATTACCTACTAAAGATGGAGTCGAGTGATGGCAGAAGTCTGGTGTTAAAAGAGCTCAAAAGAGATAAATACTGGGATTACGAATGAAAATCGCCTAAGCCAGTTTTGCAACATCTCGTATCAGAATCCTCCGCCTGTCAAAATTGATGATATTAGACTCCCTCAATTCATTCAGCACAGTAGTCACTGTTTGCCTTGAGGTCCCTGTCAGGCTGGCAATGTCTTTGTGGGTCAGATGATTTTTGATCATGGTTTCAAATCCCACTTTCTGCCCTCTTTCCTCAGCCATGTCTTTCAAAAACTCCACAATCCTTGTTCTGGCATCCTTAAAGACCAGCGAAGTGATCTTCCGCTCCATTTTACGGAGACGCAGCCCCATGATCTTGAAGATTTTTAGTGCCAGCGTCTGATTATCTTTCATCAGATCCTGCAGATCATCAATACCCATCGAACAGATCCTGGTATTATTGTCTAAAGCTTGTGCAAAATCTGACCTTTTCGATTCACCCGCCAACGCCAGCTCGCCGAAGATCTCTCCTTTGCCAAGAATGGCTTTAATATTTTCCTTGCCATCTTCAATGAACGAACCAATTTTTACCCTGCCATCGGCAATCATATATATGCTGGATGATGGCTGATCAGGAAAGTAGATGAATTCATCCTTATTAAACTGATTGGGGGGATGCTTGGCTTCCATATTTGGCGTCTTGCTGGGACACAGGATATCAAACAGATCGACTTCCTCGAGAAACCATATTTTGGATTGTTCAGCCATTTTTTGATATTATTCTTTCGAAGATATAAATTCCTTGTTTTGTCAGGAAATACATCTCAATTTTGCTTTCCGACTTTCTATAAACCATCTCTATATCAAAAAAGCTCCCTAAGGTGGAATATTTATACATAAAATCCCTTCATATCATTTTTATTGTCACCTGGTTTGCTGGACTTTTTTATATCGTCAGACTCTTTGTTTATCACACAGAAGCGTTTGAAAAACAAGAGCCGGAAAAATCTATTCTCACAGACCAGTTCGCCCTTATGTCCAGGCGGCTCTGGCTCGGGATCACATGGCCATCTGCCATTCTGACCCTGATCATGGGCACCACCCTGATTATCCTGCAGCCGGAGTTTCTGAAGATGCCTTTTATGCATATCAAGCTATCGTTTGTGCTTCTCTTATACATCTATCATTTTTTGTGTCATAAGATATTTAAATCACTTCAGGCAGGCATTCAGAAATATTCTTCACAGCAGCTTCGTGTCTGGAATGAAATAGCCACGTTTCTTTTGGTCGCTATCGTTTTTCTCATCGTGGTGAAAAATCAAATGAGTTGGTTATGGGGTAGCATTGGGTTGATTATATTCGCAGTACTTTTAATGTTGGCGATTAGGATCTACAAAAGATTGAGGGCAAGAAAAAGTTGAGACTTTTAATAATCACTATATCTGTTTTATCTATCGTTGGTTGTGGTCAGGTAAATACCTCCTCTGAACTGCCTGTACTTGGCAATAAGAAAATAACAGAGAAAGAGGTAAATGGAGAGGTAGTGAAAGACACCATCTTTCATACCATCAGGGACTTCGCCTTCGTAGACCAGGACAGCAGCCTTGTAACCAATGAAACCTTCCACAACCAGGTGTATGTGGCAGATTTCTTCTTTACCAGTTGTCCGACGATCTGTCCAGTGATGAAGCAACAGATGCTGAGGGTTTACGAAGCCTATGAGCAGGAACCGGAAGTAGCCATTCTTTCACATACCATAGATCCTAAACATGATACTGTCGCGGTGCTCAAAGACTTTGCAGAAAGGCTGGGTGTGAAGTCAGAAAAATGGCACTTTGTGACAGGAAACAAAGACTCTATCTACGATATTGGCGAAACCAGCTACCTGGTGGTGGCCAATGAAGACGAAAATGCTCCTGGTGGTTACATACATAGTGGTGCATTTCTTCTGGTGGATAAACAAAGAAGAATACGGGGTGTTTATGATGGTACCATACCAGAGCAGGTAGACATCTTAATAAATGATATCGGTAGACTAATTGAGAAAAATGAAAACACTAATTAAACTATTTGTTGCAGTAATTGTAATCGGTCTTTACTCCTGTGGCGGGGGTGGAGAAAAAAGCACTTCATCTTCATCTGAAAAGCCAGCGCCAAAAGCTGAAACTTCAAGCTCAGCTGGCAGTGAAGATGATGTGAAACTTCAACAGTACATGGTTGCAGGCAAGGAAATTTATAAGACTTATTGTCTGGCATGCCATCAGTCTGAAGGGCAAGGACTAGCTAAGCTATACCCTCCATTGGCCAAATCTGATTTCCTTGAGGCTAATCCGGACAAGGCAGCATGCGGTATCCGAAACGGGCAATTTGAGCCAATTACAGTAAATGGAGTAAAATACACCCAAGTAATGCCTCCTATTCCTACACTTTCGGATCTTGAAATTGCTGAAGTAGTGACTTATGTATCTAACTCATGGGGCAACAATGCCGGACTGATTGGTGTAAAGCAGGTAACCGAATGGCTAAATAACTGTGAAAAACAGTAAACTTATTCTGAGAGTGCTTTTTGACCCTTCTCAAGGGCATTAAGCATTCTTTCTTTTACTTCCTGTATTCCTTCCCTTTGTTCCTTATAATATTCCAATACTTCAGCTTCAGAGCCCTCAAGATCAGGTTCATACTGTCGCATCCACTCCATCATAAATTCATTAGCTGCTTCAATATCATCCGCAATAATCTTCAATTCGGCTGCTGCTGATGAATCCAAAGTTTCGGCTTTCATCATTAGACTCTTACTGGCTTTGCGCAGATCTCCCATCTTTGGCATTACCTCGTCATGTATGTCCATTACCTCATCTTTGAGAGCTTTTATTTGATCTGGCTTATCCTCACAGGAGATAAGCAAGGTGAGGAATAAAATTGAAAATGGAATAACTAGTTTCATAGGACCTGCATTTTAGCTTCTTTCAGTATGTACATTAATTGATCTGAATTTTCTTTATTAAGTGTAAGCTTTCCGGTTACTTTCACTCGTTTGGCAGTGTATTTCACAGATTCGCTCAAATATACTTCAGCGACTGATTCGGGACCCGCTCCTCCACAAAAGAAACAAGAAGCAATGGGAACAGATGAAATGATCAACTTGGTAGGACCAAACATCCCTTCAAAGGGAATAATGTAGCCATCGAGTTCAATCTCCTTACCTGCAAGTGCCTTGATTTCAGGTCCAAACTTAGGTATGTAGATCTCACCATACTCGTCATGAGACTTTTCAAATTCCAGCTTTGAAAGGGTTTCCCAATTTTGATTGGAGGAGCCCTGACTCATGCCATAAGTAGTCATGCCCAGAAAAACACATAAAAGAAGTATTCTCATCATAAATCAACTATCTATTGTGGTGAGAAAAGTAGTAAATCAAACTACTATTCCTGTGGCTTAACCAGGGGTAGGCCGGCATCCTGCCATCCTCTGATACCACCATCAAGGTTAACAACATTTTCAATGCCAATTTCTTTGAAGTAGCCTGCGGCCCTAGCACTTCTGCCACCGGATAAACAATAAACGTAATAAGACTTTTCCTTTTCAAGCTTCGCGGCACGATCTGCAAAATCGGGAGAATTAATATCCATGTGCAAAGCTCCCTCAATCATCCCTCCAGCCACTTCCCTGTCAGTGCGGACGTCAATGATGATGGCTTCACTATCCTCTGCGATGGCTTGCCTGAACTCTTCAGGTCCCATGTTTTCTTTCTTTTGTTGCGATTGACAGGACCCTGTAAATACTGCAACCATTAAAAAAACCAATATTCTCATACTCCAATTCAACTGTTAACCCTGAGCGAGTGTTTTTGATATATCCGTTTTATATGCCATAACCGCTGGTATCACTGAAGCAAATATACCAATAGCGATGCAGGCAATAAATAACAACTCTTCACCCGGCACGAAAGCAATGAGCCCTGAGGATCTTCCAAGCAACTGCTCAAATACAATTAAAATGATGCTATGCCCCAACAGGAACCCAGTGATAACTCCAAACCCGGTTATCATCAACCCTTCAAATAATATACCTGATAGTACAAATCTTCTGGAAGCTCCCATTGACCTCAATATCGCTATCTCGTACTTTCTGTCTTTCAGTGAATTTAGCAAAGAGATAAAAACACTCACTCCGGAAATAGCAATAATTATCATGCCCAAAAAGTTCATGACTTTCAGCACATTCTCAAGGATGCTGAATAGTCGCGAAGCTTCGAATGCCGGTGATGCTGCCTGAAGATTACTTGTCTGGTTCACTTGGTTGGGTAGCATGACTGCCCCCATAGGTGACCGAAACTTAATCAGCAGGCTAGTTATTTGACTTTCTTCAACCTGGTGTGATGACAGCTCAACTCCCCAGTCCGGAATTGCAACAAGACTATCCGGTTCCTCCTCCTCATGCTGATGTTCATGATCATGGTCGTGAACCATCCAAACACTTTGCATGTCCACCAGGATTAGCTGGTCAATGGCAACTCCAGTGGGTTTCAGGATACCAACCACCACAAAACCATGATCTCCGTGGTCATCCCCTTCTTCTTCAAATCCATGTTGGCTAGCAAACTGGTCACCTATTTTTAGTCCCAGTTCTTCGGCTGCCCGACTTCCAATTACAGCCTCTAGGGGTGCGTCAAACCAGCCGCCCTCACCAATTTCCGCCTCATAAAGTTCTCCGTACTTTTTTATTGTCCCTACAATTCGATAGCCTTCGTAGCTATCCCCAAGGGAGAGAGGCACCGTGCTTTCAATGTATCTGTTTTTGGTGAAAGGCATGATATCGGCAATGTCGATGTTTCCGGTAGGAAAATCGATATGGAATATACTTGACAGGATGATTTGCAATGGACTGCCTTTCGCACCTATCACGAGGTCCACGCCCGTACTGTTTCTGGTCACTTCGTCTTTAAACCGGTCACTTAACAGGAGAATCAATACGACTACACACACCCCAAAGCTGAGCAGCAACCAGCTTAGTAGGCTACTCAGGGGCCTGCTTAATATGTTTTTATAGCTCAAATAGAAAATATTCATCCCTGCTGGCGTTTGAGTACAAGTTGATGATCAAATTCCTTTTTTACCCGCTGATCATGCGTGGCAATGACCAAAGTGGCTCCACAGAGTTTAGCCTCCTGTTTCAAAAGGCTGATCACCTTTTCACAGTTCTCATCATCAAGGCTAGCAGTAGGTTCATCTCCAAAAAGGATTGTGGGTCGGTTCATGATTGATCGGGCAATCGCAACACGTTGGGCCTGCCCCTGGCTGATCTTTTTTACATTGCGATCTTTGATCTCTCCCAGGTCAAGCTGTTCAATGATTTCCTCAATCCATTTGTTGTCCTGTGGTAGATCTCCCAGATGTCTCGCCAATTGAAGGTTTTCAATCACAGATAAGGACTTGATCAGATGTGGTTGCTGAAAAACAATCCCTACCTGTTTTTTCCGAAACTTGTCAAGCTCTGAGCCTGTCATCTCGTGAAGCTTACTTCCATTCACTTCTATCTCCCCTTTGGTGGGACTGGCTAAGCCGCTCATCAAATGAAGCAAAGTGGTCTTTCCGCTGCCCGAAGGCCCCAGGATTAGTGCCTCAGACTGTTTTTCTACGCTCCAATCATGAAAGGTTAACTGACTTTTAGTATTGAAAGAAAGTTGAAGGGATTTGATCCGAATAGCTGTCAATTAAAAATAATTTTTGAGGTCAAAATCAAACAACATCTAAAATTGGCATAGCCTTTGCAACTTGTGAAGTTAAGAGATAAACTGATGTGTTATGGAACTAATACTCATATTTACCACACTTTTGATTTGCACGAGTTACTTTATCTACAAGGAAAGGCTAAAAAAAGCCTCTGAGTAGTAAACTAAAGATCGAATAAAGTCAATAATTATTTGATAACGCAGATATTTGCGCTCGTGGGCGGAATTCTGGTCATGGCTGGCCTGAATAGTGTTTTTTTGAAGTAAACAATAAAAAAACTATATTCACAGTCAAATTTTCATCAGCCAAGATTAGAAACCACCCAAAGCCGTAGTCTGGTTGGATACCGGACAAAACTATTAACACGAATGGTAGTTTTGGCAAAAATTAAAGTAACTATCTAGGAGACTGGGAACGCAAATCGAATGCATGTTTTTGACATCATAGCACTGTTTATATTTCTTGCTGGGCTATTCATTTTTGTAAACACTATCTTTTTAAAGCTACCGTCATCAATAGGATTGATGATCATGGCCATTTTGCTTTCGGTCATATTGCTTGCAGTAGGATACTTTTTCCCACAATTTAAGATCGGAGCAGTACATCTGGAGGAATACGATTATGCGGAGGTGCTTTATCAGGTAGTCCTCAGTTTTATGCTCTTCTCCGGGGCATTGCAGATAGATTTTAAGAAACTTTCCAGGGAGCGAACTCCGGTCCTCCTCCTTGCAACCACAGGGGTTTTTATTTCCACATTCGTCATTGGTACGCTGGTCTACTACATGCTCAACTACCTGGTAGGCATTGAGCTACACTATTTGTATTGCCTGGTTTTTGGAGCTTTGATCTCCCCTACAGACCCTATTGCCGTCACACAAACTATGAAACGATTCAACATGGCAAAGGATCTGGAAATAAAAATCAAAGGAGAATCACTATTCAATGATGGGGTGGCTGTGGTCCTGGCACTTACACTGTTGGATATCGCTCATGCCAAAGAAGATCACACGCTGAGCGTGTTTGAAACTGTATATATCATCTGTGCCGATATAGGAGGGGGAATTTTTATTGGTCTAGTGCTCGGGTACATTGGCTACAGGTTGCTGAAATATGTAGACAATGACGACGTAGAGGTAGAAATCCTGATAACACTTGCCGTGGTGATGGTGGGCTCATACCTGGCTGATTTTATCCACGTTTCCTCAAAGCAAGCTGCGGTGATTATGGGTCTTGTGATTGGCAATGAAGGTCGGGGCAGTCACGTGACCAGTGCGGCTGGCGACTATGTGTTCAAATTCTGGAACCTCATCGAAGAATCTTTATCAGCCATGCTATTTGTACTCATCGGACTTGAAATGCTGGTAATACCACTTAGGATAGACTATTTTGCTGCTGGCTTCTTCGCTGTCAATATTGTACTACTTGGCAGATGGCTTAGTGTATATATACCCATCAAACTGATGTCTACCAGGAGGTCTTTTGCCCCATTTACTATTCCCATATTAACCTGGGGTGCCCTCCGCGGAGGGCTTCCGATTGCGCTGTCACTTTCACTGACAGATTTCCATGGTAAGGAAATTATCATTACCATGACTTATGTCGTAGTAGTTTGTTCAGTGCTGTATCAGGGACTAACAGTACCAACACTCATGAAGATGAGTTACCCTCAGACCAAAAAGTACGAGCATTAATCTTCTTCATCAAGGACTTTTGTCCATATGGCAATCTTTCCCTGATTGATTACATCCTTTGCGATAAAGCCACCCAGGATCTTTCCTAACCCCTGTCTGTCGTGAATGCCCATGGCAATCATGGGAGCATTTATCTCATTGGCAAACTCGAGTATTTCTTCAGCCTTATCAATGTTTGGCCTGGCAGTGACTGAATAGGATTTTAGCTGCATGGCACTGGCAAAATCCTCCAACCTCTTCTCAACATCCCTTTCAAGAACAAGTGTATCGTTGAAAACCTTGATAAGGTGCAAGTGTGCACCATAAAAAGACTGTAGTGCCTTAATATCTTTGATCACACTGGATTGATCTGTCTTCATATCGGTAGGAAAGACAATGCTTTTGATCTCCGACAGGTCAACAAATTTTTTCACATTGATCACAGGGCATTTGGCCTTTCGGGAGACCTTCTCCGACAATGTACTCAGCAATAAATTCTCAATTCCCTCAGCACCTTCCGAGCCCATCACAATCAGATCCAGTTGTTGTTCTACAATCTCATCGATAGGGTTTCCAGTAGTTTGTTTGTAGTGGGTGGTAATGCCTTTGAGTTCTTTCATCGCCAGCATGCTATCAATTTGTGCTCTTAGTTTCTCAGTCTCGACTGATGTCTCAATTACATGAAAAATAACTATGTCGCCATCGGTTTTGCGGGCCAGGCTTGCAGCGGATTTTACCGCATCTTTTGAGACATCGGAAAAATCTACTGGTACTAAAATTCGTTTCATTGACATAATTAAATAGATATTTGGGCATCCATCAATGATTTCATTTTCTGGATTGTTGGAATGATATTTACTTTTTCAAACGTATTTTAATCAGATGAGATTGACATTCCTAGTACTTAATACTCTTTTTGTTCTTACATGCTGTAATGATGGTGGTGAAAAGCCGAACGAGACCAACTCAAAGTCTCCCAGGATCCCAAGAAACACCAGCATCATCAGCCCCTCCCCCAATATGCTTCTTACAATTGGGGAGACCGTTGAATTCAAGATTGGTGCTAAAAAAGAGATCGACTCCATCTTGTTCGATGATGATGAGCAAGAGATCACCTATCAAACAGACAGCTTCACCTGGAAGTCTGGTAAAGCGCTTACTGGTGAAAAACGCTTTAAAGTCACTGTATTTTTTAAAGGAGGAAAATCAGAAACCCATTTTCCCCGGGTGAGATTTCTATCCGATGTAGCGCCTGAAAAGCTCACCTATAAGGTCATAAAGAAATACCCTCATGATCCTGAGGCCTATACCCAGGGGCTTTTCTTCATGAATGATGTATTGTATGAGAGTACCGGAAGGAAAGGCAGATCATCGATCCGCAAAGTCAATCTGGAAACCGGCGAGAAAATAAAGCAAGTGAATATTGATTCAGAATACTTTGGGGAAGGCAGTACCTTTTGGGGTGACAACATCATGATGCTTACCTACAGGAGTAATGTGGGATTTGTGTTTGATAAAGATTTGAATCAGACAGGCAAATTCAATTACGATCATGAAGGTTGGGGTGCTACAACCCTTGGAGATACATTGATAGTCAGTGATGGTACTGAAACACTGCACCTGTTGGATCCAAGAGATTACTCAGAAATAGGCAGGCTGGAAGTGTATGACAATAAAGGTCCTGTGAAATCACTGAATGAGCTGGAAAATATTAACGGATTGATTTACGCTAATATCTACACTGAAGACAACATTGCAGTGATCGATCCCTCTACCGGGAAAGTTCTAAAGATGATTGACTTATCCGGACTCCTTGAAAATAGTGAAAAAGTAGGGTTGGATGAAGTAAATGATGTACTGAATGGCATTGCCTACCACCAGGCATCCGGCAAGATCTATGTAACGGGTAAAGATTGGCCCTCCCTTTTCCAGGTAGAATTCCTGAAAAAGGAAGAGGCCTTATAATCTTATCAGGATTTCAATCCATCAATGATAGCATTCAGGGTTTTGCTTGGTCGCATAGCACCTGAAGTCTTTGCCTCATCAGGACGATAATATCCTCCAATATCCACGGCTGATCCTTGTGCTTTCAGCAGCTCATCATTGATAGCAGACTCTTTCTCCTTCATGGTCTTTGCTACCTGAGTGAACTTCGCTTTCAACTCCTGATCTTTGTCCTGGGCAGCCAATGCTTCGGCCCAGTAAAGAGCCAGGTAGAAGTGACTTCCACGGTTGTCTATCTCATTGACCTTTCGTGAAGGTGACTTATTCTCCTGAAGGAATTTACCATTTGCAGCGTCCAGCGTATCTGCCAGGATTTGTGCTCTTGGATTGTTATCAGCCTTGCTCAGGTGCTCAAGAGAAGCAGCCAACGCCAAAAATTCACCCAGTGAATCCCATCTCAGGTGGCCTTCTTCCTCAAACTGCTGAACGTGCTTAGGTGCAGAACCACCAGCTCCTGTTTCAAAGAGTCCTCCTCCATTCATCAATGGCACTATCGAAAGCATCTTGGCACTCGTACCAACCTCAAGGATTGGGAATAAATCTGTTAGATAATCTCTGAGCACGTTTCCTGTAACTGAAATCGTATCAAGTCCTTTTCTGATTCTTTCAACTGAAAACTTGGTAGCTTCTACAGGTGCTTTGATATGGATCTCCAGTCCACTGGTATCGTGGTCTTTCAGATATGTCTTTACTTTTTTGATGATCTCCGCGTCGTGTCCTCGCTTTTCATCTAACCAGAACACTGCTGGTGTCTGAGAATCTCTGGATCGGTTTACTGCCAGCTTCACCCAGTCCTGGATAGGAGCATCTTTGGTCTGACACATCCTCCAGATGTCTCCGGCTTCTACCGCGTGCTCGATCAGCACATTTCCATTGCTATCTACTACCTGCACTTTACCAGCTGCAGGGATCTCAAATGTTTTGTCATGCGAACCGTACTCCTCTGCTTTCTGAGCCATCAGACCTACATTGGGTACGCTACCCATGGTAGTAGGATCGTAGGCGCCATTGGCCTTACAGTCATCGATCACCGCCTGGTATACTCCGGCATAAGATCGGTCAGGGATCGTAAACATGGTGTCTTTCTGACCACCATCAGGTCCCCACATCTGTCCTGAAGTACGGATCGCGGCGGGCATAGAAGCATCGATGATCACGTCACTCGGTACATGCAGGTTGGTGATTCCCTTGTCAGAATTTACCATGGCCAGTTCCGGTTGGGAAGCATAGCATGCATCAATGTCTGCTAAGATCTCTTTCTTTTTTGCTCCATCTAACGTATCAATTTTTGCCAGGAGGTCACCCATTCCATTGTTGGGATCTACTCCCAATGACTGAAAAGTGCTGCTGTGCTTTTCGAAAACCGGTGCAAAGAAGACTGATACCGCATGCCCAAAAAGGATCGGGTCAGACACCTTCATCATGGTTGCCTTCAGGTGCAATGAAAACAGGATATCATCTTTTTTGGCCGATTTTATTGCCCCATCAATAAATGTCCTCAATGCTTTGGCACTCATGACAGCGGCATCTATCACTTCTCCAGCCAACAATTTGGTCTGGGCTTTCAAAACAGTTTCTTTGCCCGAAGCATCTACATGCTGAATCTTTACCTCAGTTGGTCCTGAAACGGTAACCGACTTTTCACTGCCATAAAAGTCACCTGAAGGCATGCTCGCAACATGAGATTTGGAACTGCTCGCCCATTTCCCCATGGAATGAGGGTTCTGCTTCGCATATTCCTTCACGGCTTTTGGTGCTCTCCTGTCACTATTACCCTCTCTTAGAACCGGGTTTACCGCACTACCTTTTACTTTATCATATTTTGCTTTCACCACAGCCTCAGCGTCGTTCTTTGGCTCAGTAGGGTAATCCGGAAGATTATATCCCTGAGACTGAAGTTCCTTGATGGCAGCAACCAATTGAGGAATAGATGCACTGATGTTAGGAAGCTTAATGATATTCGCTTCAGGTGTCTTTGCCAGATCACCCAGGAATGCCAGATCATCTGTCATTTTCTGCTCTTCGGTAAGTACCTCCGGGAAGGAAGAAATGATTCTGCCTGCTAATGAAATATCTCTTGTGGTAACAGAAACACCTGCTGAGGCACTAAACCCTTGTACGATGGGTAAAAATGAGTGTGTTGCTAAAGCGGGCGCTTCATCAGTGATTGTGTAAATAATGGTTGATGCTTCTTTTGCCATTTTGTGATTTTGTTCAATAATCTATTTTAATAACTCTCTTCCTGACTAGGAAAATCTTTTGCTTTTACGTCTTTGATATATTGCTGGGTTGCCTCCCCAATGATTTTATTGAGGTCGGCGTATTGTCTGAGAAACCGAGGTTTGAAGTCCTGCGTGATTCCAAAAAGATCATGCATCACCAGTACCTGACCATCTACATCCGGTCCGGCACCTATTCCAATGATTGGTATTTTCACACTATCTGCAACTTCCTTTGCCAGTTTGGCAGGTATCTTCTCCAACACAATCCCGAAACAACCAATTTCTTCCAACAGTTTGGCATCTTCTACCAGCTTCCTGGCTTCTCCCTCTCCTTTAGCCCTTACCGTGTAGGTTCCAAACTTATAAATTGACTGAGGTGTAAGACCCAGGTGACCCATCACCGGGATACCGGCTGATAAGACTCTGACGATACTTTCTTTGATCTCGACTCCACCTTCCATCTTCACGGCATGAGCACCGGATTCTTTCATGATCCGGATACTGGACTTGAGTGCCTCGCTGGAGTTGCCCTGGTAGCTACCAAAAGGAATGTCAACCACGACGAGTGCCCGGCTTACAGCTTTTACCACAGAGGTGGCATGCCAGATCATATGATCCAGCGTGATCGGCAACGTGGTTTCGTTTCCGGCCATCACGTTAGATGCAGAATCCCCTACTAATAGGATGTCAATTCCCGCGCTATCAATGATTCGGGCCATAGAGTAATCATATGCTGTAAGCATGGCAATTGGCTCTTTGGCCGCCTTCATTTCCAGTAGGCGATGTGTCGTAATTCTCTTAAACTTTCCTGAAGCTGTGCTCATGGGATGAAATGAGGCCGTAAATTAATAAATCTTCTGTAGTTCAGTGGATTATGACCTCCACTTAATGTTACACCCCATACTTGGTTTTTGATCATCGGATATGGGTTTTCCGGTAATCAGGTGATCCATTGCATCTCTTAGGTCTTTTCCATCATTAGGTTGTCCATTTCCTGGTGATGCAGCATCCATTCTTCCCCGGTAAACACATTTCAAAGATTTATCGAATAAGAAAAAATCAGGAGTACATTCTGCTTTGTAGGCTTTGGCAATCTCCTGGGTTTCATCAAGCAAGTAAGGAAAATCCCATGAGGCTCGCTGAGCTTGTTCGTTCATACCTTCAGGGCCGTCATCCGGATACTTTTCAATGTCATTAGATGAGATGGCAATGGTGCCAATGCCTTTTGCCCTGTACTCGTGAGCTATCTTTCCGATCTCATCTTCCACATGCTTCACATAAGGACAGTGATTGCAGACAAACATCACAAGCAAACCCTGATTACCCCTGATAGTTTCGGGAGTTACTTCCTGATTCGAAATGACATCAAGTAGTTTGAAAGCGGGTGCTGATGCATTGAGAGGCATCATAGCAGAATATGTAAGCGACATGCTTAAAGAATTTTTATTTCAACAACAAAGTAAAAACGATTGGGTCAGAATGCACAATGAATGAGAAAGTGAATGACCCGATATACTATAAAAGAAGTAATTGGACCATTAGTTCCATGAAGATGACTTAAAAATAAGCTCGTCCACAGAAATATTTTATTACCTTTATATAACGATTGCCACCCCTGATCCAAGGGGGTGGTTTTGTTTTTTTTGGTCACCCCGTGGTTATTTATTAATAAAAATTTAATTAGACCATTCTAAGATTTTTTATTAATTATTTTATATTTGATTTAGCTATGGAAAATACTTTTAGATGGCACTAACCACTTTTACCGATCCCTTAGGCGTTCAACGTGCCGCTCATTTACTCAGAAGAACATGTTGTGGCGCCACAAAACAGCAGATCGATCAGTTTGCGGGTATGACACCTCAACAAGCTGTTGCTCAGCTGTTTGATGCTAATCTACCCAATCCGGAAGAGCCAATAGATCCCAATACCGGGTTACCCTGGATCAGCCTTGATTCATCAACAGACACCGAAGATTTTAACTATGAAAGCCTGGTCATGCGGTGGCATATCGCGCAGATGATGAGTCCGGGGGTTCCTTTGAATCAGTCACTTGCTTATGCGTTTCGAGAACGGCTTGTGGTTTTTATGCACACGCATTTTACTACCAAAAGAAGTGTAGTAAACAACCATCGTGCGCTTTACCATCAATTGGCACTGTTTCGGTTCTACGCTTTTGATAAGGACGATATCGTGATCGATCCGTTGGCTCCCGAAACGAACATCATTCTCAACTTTAAGGAGCTCACGAAGAAAATATCAGTAGACAATGCCATGCTGGTTTTCCTGGATGGCAGGTACAATGTGAAAGGTAATCCCAATGAGAACTATGCCCGGGAGCTTCTGGAGCTTTATGCGATCGGCAAAGGACTGGAAGGCTCTATCCCTGAGCCTCAGTATGAAGGGGATTACATCTATTTTACGGAAACGGATGTACAGGAAGGCGCCAAGGTTTTTTCAGGTTTTATAAATGACAATTCCTTTAGTAATATAGATCCTGATACCAACCTCCCACGGGGTATTGTGAGAGGAAATACACAGGTAGCTTCGGCTCACGACAATACCGAAAAGACTTTTAGTGAACGGTTGGGAAATGCGACTGTTACACCAGACCCTACCTTGCTACTTGGCAACGAGCCCACCGAAGAAAGTCTTCTAGATGAGATCAGTCAGTTGATAGACATCATCTACAACCAGCAAGAAACACACATTTACACCTGCAGAAAGTTATACAGGTTCTTTGTATACCATGAAGTAAATCCTACCATTCAGGCAGGAATCATCCAGGATATGGCAGATATTTTCACTGCCAGCAACTACAAAATCCAGCCGGTATTGGAGGCGCTGTTCACCAGTCGTGAATTCTATGAAGGAGCCGCGGGATATCTCGATGACAGTTTTGGTGGCTTGATCAAATCACCACTTGACCTGGTAGTTGGGTTCAACAGAAGTTTTGGAAAAACGATACCTGATCCGAATACTGACCTGACAGGATTTTATGACACAGCAGGTAGCATGATCAGTTCAATCGACAACCAGGGAATGGACTACTATGAGCCCTTTGAGGTGGCCGGTTATGCTGCATATCATCAATACCCAATCTTCAACCGGAACTGGATCACTACCAACTACCTCACACGGAGATACGATTTTATTAGAGGGCTGGTAAGTGATGGGATGAACCCTGAGCCAAACCAGGTAGACATTTTACAATTTGTTGTTGACAATTTCTCAGCAGTAGCTAATGACGCTAAATCACTGGTTGTTGAGCTAACAAAATATTTTTTACCCGTTTCAGGAGTCATCGCCTTTGATGACCCCAACAGCGAAATCACGAACGAACGACTGAACTATTTTCTACAGGCATTGTACGATGATGGTGATCCGGACCCTGAGGCAGCCTGGGTGATCAGATGGAATGGAGGAAGTCCCAATCCCGATGCTGGAGGACAATTACTAAATCTATTTAATGCGATGTTGCAATCGCCGGAGTACCAATTGATGTAAGAAAATGGATAGAAGGAAGTTTATAAAGAAATTAGGTTTTGCAGCTGGTGCTCCCATAGCATTCCAGGGAGTACCTCTCAAGGTGTTGGGAGGGTATCAATCGATGCAAAGACTTGCCGCAGCCAGTGACAATGACAAAGTACTGATCATCCTCCAGATGCACGGAGGTAATGACGGATTGAATACATTCATTCCTTTGGAGGCTTACGACCAGTATTACAGTCGTAGAGCAAATGTGGCTATACCTTACAAGGTAGGAAACAGGACATTGATCCCACTGGACAGTACAGTTCCTACATCAGACCAGGTCGGTCTGCACCCTGATATGCAGGACTTCAAATACATGTATGATATCGGAAGAGCTGCAGTATTTCAGGGAGTTTCCTATGAAAAGAATAACGGCTCCCACTTCCGGGGCAGAGATATCTGGTTTATGGGTGGTGGAGCTGACGACTATTTCCCAAGCGGTTGGATAGGTAGATATCTGTCTAATATTTATCTGCCGGAAACGTATCCGGATGATTTCCCCAATACAGACATGCCAGACCCGTTGGCGTTGGAGATGGGAAATGATGTGTCGTTGCTTTTTCATCAGGAAGGAAATATCCCTACATCTCTTTCTCTAGGTAGTAGTCCCGGAGGTCTGGCGAGTCTGATCGATCAGCTTGAAGGATTTACTGACGAAGGTGTCGACCCAAGGGGGCTGCCGCCCAATTTTCTAGATGGCTCTCCATACGGAAAAGAAATGGACTGGATCCTTGGTCTGGAAGATAAGTCCGAGACCTATATCAAACGATTGGTAGAGATCTACGATGCAGCTGCAGATACTGCGGTCACCTACCCGGAGAATTACCCATTCCTGCCAGCCAGTAACAGAAACCCATTGACTTCTCAGCTGCAACTGGTAGCCCGGTTACTTGCCGGTGGACTTAAGACAAAAGTATTTTTATTGAAGATCGGAGGATTTGACACCCACGCACAACAAGTGGTGCAAGGTGAATCTACCATGGGTGGTCATGCCGCATTGCTTTACTATATCTCATCTGCGATGCGGGCCTTTAATGAAGATCTGAATCAAAGGGGAATTAGTGACAGGGTGCTCACCATGTCCATGTCAGAATTTGGACGTAGGGTTGCCTCTAATGGAAGTTATGGTACGGATCACGGAACCGGTGGCCCAATCATGATGTGGGGTGCCGGACTTAGAGGGGGTGTTTATGGTACCAACCCGGATCTGTCACTAAATAATGTGGCCATGCAGTTTGACTATCGGCAGATCTATGCCAACATTCTTTTTGAATGGATGGGAGTGGATCAGGCCACACTGACAAATGATATCTTCTTCGGTGATTATGTGACAGGACCAGACCTGATCAATGGAGGCACTTACACCCCAATGGATCTGATCAGCGATGTGATCACCGGACAGCAAAAATTCAGAAATGATTTCTACAGGATTGAGAAATTATACCCAAACCCGGCTACAAATTATACGCAACTAGAATTCTTTATCAACGATATTCAGGACTTGCATTTTGAGTTGATCAATATAAAAGGTGCTGTTTTAACTACTTTTAGGCGTAAACTAAATCCGGGAAAACACACAGTCTCACTGGTCCTGGACCAATTTTCTAAAGGAATATATTTTGTACGAGTCACATCAGAAAAACTGAATGAAACCAGGAAACTTATTATTCAATAGATCAATACTATTTACCCTTCTGGCGTTTTCAACCCTCACATTGGTCGGACAGGCAAGACGAGCCCCTGGGATTGGGGGATACACAGAAGAGTTTCTCAAAACCCAATGGTGGCTGGGAGTGAAAGTGGGAATCAATTACACCGATCCAAATCCTATTGTATCCTATTCCTCCATCAGCACGATTGGATTACCAGAGCAGGATCTGGATAAAGGTTATGAAGTATTCAGTCTACCAGGCGCTCAGGCCGGGATGGATCTCACTTTCTATCATAGGGGGTTTGCCATTGGGATACAACCTACCTACAAAAGGATCAGGTACAAGTATTTCAATTACCGAACATGGGGATTTGTAGCTCCCAACCTGTTCGACATGGAATACAGCATAGAGCAACGGATCGACGCAGTAGATGTGCCACTAACGCTCAAGTATGAAATCATACAATCCGGGAAGACACGTCCGTTTGTCATGGCAGGAGGATATTACTCCATTATCACGCATGCCGAAAAAAAGGTGGATATCATGTATACAGACCATGCAACAGGCTCTCCGATACCTACATCAGGTGGAACACAAATACTGGGTGTGACTCAGCAATTCCAGAACTATGCCGGTGTACTCGGCGGGGTTGGAGTGAGTCTTGACTACCTGAATATCCGGACAGTATTTGAGGCGGTTTATCTACGCGGGCTCACCGACATCACCAATAATGGAAATCGATTTACTCAAACTGAACTCACCTCCATCGGGGATGTGAACGACGAGCTGAAGATGGATAACATCAACGTGTCATTAAGTTTTGTATTCCCATTAAGATATATCGACAAGCAATTCCAGGCTTATTAAGAACCAGATGAAGAAATTAGTTTACCTTTTAATATCCCTACCCTTTTTTATCTCATGTAGCGAGGAAGATCCAATCCCTGAAACGGGTTTCTTTAAGGTCTACGATGATGTGAATTATGGTGTTGATTACCATGCGATCGATGTGATCAAAACTGCATCTGGTTTTATTATCCTCACAGCCACTGAAATCGACCGAACTGACTTTTCAGGGATTCAGTTGATCAAAGTAGATGAAGAAGGTGAGTTTGAAGCAGAGTTGACTTTCGATCCTGCTCCCGTTTTGCCAACAGGAGAGCTGATGGAAGCGAATGGACGATACTATTTCTTTGGAATGGATCCACAGACGATCCAGGTACAACTCATTTCAGTGAATGACAGTCTCACAGATGAGCAGATCGTGAATGTCCCGCTTACTTATCCTTTGGCCGCTGCTGCATCTTCCTCCTCTAACCAGTTCCTCGTGCTAAGTTACGACCCATTCAACGCTGAAAGTGTGATTTCGTACATCGCCACGGATGGAAGTATTGTCAATACTGCTGCTTATACCATCGGTGCAGGAGAAGATGTGGAAGCCACCATTTTGGATCATTATCTGAATCCCGGTGATCAGCCCCTGCCGTTCTTTGTGGGTGAAACTCCCGGAGGGTCAGTTTATTTCAATGGATTTTATAACTACAGCATGTCTATGGTGTTCAGCAACTTCGGAGGAACTCCAACTGGGGTCCTCCAGGGACAAACCACAGACGGAGGCATCAGAAAAGCAATGCCTATTTCAGGAAATATTTTTGCTGTAGGTGGATTCCAGTTCAATGATAACTTCATTTCGGTGGATGCTTCTATTTCCAGCACCGCCACAGCTTCCAGCGTAGATTTGTATACGCTGTATGGAAATGTAACAGAATTCAGGTCATATACACCGATGGACATTGCATCGTATGACATAGGCACAACCACATACACCATCATTGCGGCTGAAACTGAAACCCGGCAAATAGGACTTTACATCTTTGATCAGACCACTAGTGAGCTTGTTGGTAAACACAATATCGGCTATTTGAATCCCTATACACTGGCTTCTATTAGACCGGAATTAGACGAAGAAAACCATCTGCTAATAACCGGCACCACTTATGTTGCAAATCGGTTCCAAAGGATTTACCTCAATAGAATTCCTGAAGAAGAAGTGAGCAGCTGGATCTCCCAATAAGAATTCAAATATCTTTGGCGCTCATTCGTCTCAAATCAATATGAGCAAACAACGTGTGAGCATTGGCCATGTTTTTAAGACCATCGTCTGGCCCAGAAGAAAGATTATTGCCATTGGATTGGTACTGATTGTGATCAGTAGACTGGCAAGTTTGGTCCTTCCCGGAGCCAGCAAATTCCTCATTGATGATGTAATCGCCAATAGTGACCTGGATATGCTCAAGATCCTGGTAGGAGTTGTGATCGGGGCCATCATCGTGCAATCAGCAACCTCATTTGCCCTGACCCAAATCCTCAGCGTGGAAGCGCAGCATCTCATCGCCAAGCTGAGAGTGAAAGTCCAAAAACACATTATTTATTTGCCTGTCAGATTCTTCGACAACAGCAAGTCGGGAGAGCTGGTATCCAGAATCATGACAGATGTGGAAGGAGTTCGTAACCTGGTGGGGACAGGTCTGGTTCAGTTATTCGGAGGGCTGCTCACAGCCATTATTTCACTCATCTTACTGATCAGGATCAGTCCGTGGATGACTTTATATGTGTTGGTTCCTGTCTCCATCTTCGGATTCATCTCACTCAAAGCCTTTGGGTACATCCGACCGATATTCAGAGAACGCGGTAAGATTAATGCTGAGGTGACTGGACGGCTAACAGAAACCCTGGGTGGCATCCGTGTAATCAAAGGATTCAATGCCGAGAAGCAGGAGGTAAAAACCTTTGAGACCGGAGTAGAAAAACTATTCCTGAATGTGAAAAAGAGTCTCACATCAACCAGCCTGGTCACCAGTTCGGCCACTTTTCTACTTGGTCTGGCCAGTATCGGGATTATGGGAATAGGCGGTTACATGATCATCCAGGATCAGATGACTTTGGGTGATTTTCTTGCCTTCACCTTATACCTGGGATTTATGATCGCTCCCATTGTGCAGATGAGCAACATTGGTAGCCAGCTCACAGAAGCATTTGCCGGGCTCGACCGCACCGAAGAGATCATGAACATGAAGGCTGAGGATGATGGTAGTGAGCGAACATTGCAGGTGGATAAGATCAATGGCGAAGTCGTGTTTGATAAAGTGAGCTTTGCCTATGAAGAGGGCAAGCCAGTGATTGAGAATATCAGCTTTGAGGCCAGGCCGGGCTCTGTCACAGCGCTTGTAGGGTCATCGGGATCAGGGAAGACGACCATTGCCGGCTTAGTCGCCTCATTTCTCAATCCGGATAGTGGTACCATCACCATCGATGGGCATGACCTGTCCAAAGTATCTCTGGAGAGTTATCGAAGCCAGCTGGGTGTGGTACTGCAGGATGACTTCCTGTTTGAGGGCACTATCCGCGAAAACATTCTTTTCCCCAAACCTAATGCCACGGAAGCCGAACTGATGGATGCGGCTAAGGCTGCATTTGTCACAGAGTTTACAGACAGGTTTGAGGACGGTTTGGATACGCTCATCGGGGAGCGAGGCGTGAAGCTATCCGGTGGACAAAAACAACGTATTGCCATTGCGAGGGCGATCCTGGCCAACCCCAGGATCCTGATCCTGGATGAGGCCACCTCCAACCTGGATACAGAAAGCGAAAGCTTTATCCAGGAGAGTTTAAACCGGTTGATGAAAGGTCGAACTTCTTTTGTGATCGCTCACCGGTTGAGTACCATCCGCAAAGCCGATCAGATCCTGGTCGTCGAGCAGGGAAATATTGCCGAGCGTGGCACGCATGATGAGCTATTGAAGAAAGAGGGGCGATACCATGATCTGTATACTTATCAGGCTAGGATTTAATGCTTGCTAGGAGTCTGCACCATTAGTACCCAGGATGGCACCATTTGCTCAGAATCCCTTCGATAACTCTGGAAACGATTAGTAGTTAGAGTCACGTTGCCTACACATGACCTACCCACAGGTTATGTTTTACCTGACAGCACAGCAGAAAAAGGTTTGAGTGGGGGCAGGCTTTGTGTATATGATATATATCTTTTACTATTTTAATATGAACTTTTTAAAAAATAAGTTTTATATATTTATATATAAAGATATATATCATTCTATCTGCTCAAAAGCAGACATTGACTCATTATAAGTCAAACAGCAGATACTTTGTGGCTAAGTCGCAAGTAATGAGTACCCAGAAATCAAACTTAAACTACTTGGGCTCTAGGGACAGTACAAATTCATGCCCGGATTTCATGTACTTACTTACCAGCTTTGTCTGATCCATGAGTTCTTTGGGGATTTTTACATAACCGTGCATTTTGGCTCCGTAGGACATGAATTGATCTGCTTGGTATTTCTCTTTAAAGGCCTTCTCCTCTTCTTTAGAAAGCCTGATCCCGATTTCGCCATCCTTATTGAGCTGGGAGAACATATGTCCATTGTCGGAAGTGTATGGTACCGTTTTGCCTTTAAGCTCGACACCTGCCTGCTCTACTATGGCCTTATATTTCTCAAATGAATCTTTCCAGTCCATATTAGAAATTTAATCAATTTCGGAATAATGCCTTTCCGAACAGACTTTTTCAGTTTCCACAGCTAATTTAGTTTTTTCAAGAGGTGAAACACTGATGAAAAACATCATTCTTAGGTTTGGTTTATTGGCCATCTTGCTGCTCGTTCTGCTGGAGTTGGGTAAGTACTCGCTTCTCTACTCAGACTGGGAGCAGGAATTCATTTTGGTGTTGAGTGCATTGGGTCTTGTAGCTTTTGGATTTATCCTGAAAAGCCATTTTTCTACTCGAAAAGAGCTCTTACAAAACAAGACAGTTCCACAACCCGATAAACTGGATTTATTGAAAATAAGCCAAAGGGAATATGAGGTTCTCCAAAAAATGGCTGAGGGATATTCAAACCAGGAAATAGCAGATCAATTGTTTGTCTCTGAAAACACGATCAAGACGCATGTATCCAATCTCCTAAGTAAGCTCCACGCCAAAAGAAGGACTGAAGCCGTGAAACAGGGAAAAGAGTACGGAATTTTGTAGATTTCTAGTGCCAAAAACACAAAATCACCCGAAAGTATGACCGGTTTTTTGTGAATTCAACCTTGCTTAGCCACCAAAAAAAGATGAAAAAGACAATCATTAAAAACGGACTTATTTCGACGGCCATTCTGATGGTCATCAACTTTATTTTACTGGCCATCTTTGGTACGGATCCAGAAAATTATGAAATCAGCGAGATTGTTGGCTATGCCACGATCATAGGTTCCCTGTTACTTGTTGTTTTTGGGATCAGAGAATTCGAAGTACTCAATAATGAGACTTCCTTTCTTAAAAAGTTTGGGATTGGGGCAGGAATTGCATCATTTCCGTCGTTGGCGTTTGGTTTATACAACGTCGTCTATTTCAAGTGGATTGATCCGGAAGGCATGGAAAATTACAGGCAGCATACGCTGGACAATATGAAAGCGAGTATGTCTCCCGAGGAGTTTGAAATCGCCAAAGCAGAAACCCTTGAGCAATTGGCCATGTTCGACAACCTATTTTTTCAGTTTGTCATCATGTTTATGACCGTCTTTGTGATTGGGTTGATCATCAGCCTGCTTTCGGCGACATACTTCCAGGTGAAGCCCATCCGGAAATAAGAGTCCTATAAGACCTTTTTGAAGCAAACACTGTTATCAACCCCCACATAAGGTCCATAATTAGGAGTCACGGAATAGCCATTTTTTTCATACAGCCTGACGGCGTCTTTTTGTCGCTTACCCGTTTCGAGGATGATCTGCGTAAATGACAATTCAGATGCCCAGGCTTCAAGTTCTGCAAGAACTTTGGAGGCTACCCCTAATCCCCTGGCTTCAGTGGTTGTGTACATTCTCTTGACCTCCACAGATTTTTCATCAAATGGCTTGATAGCTCCGCAGCAGACTGGCAGGTCATCTTTGAATGCGATCACGGCATATTTTATAGCATCAATGCCATTGTATTGATCGTAGAAATCATGATCATCGCCATCGATGATGGTCAATTCTTCATCCAGCATCCTGACCAGCTCGATGAAGTCCTTGTTTTTGGCATCGGTTCTGATCAGACGAATCATTCCGACTTAGTTATTGGCAATATAGGAGTTGTAGTCAATAAAGCTCTTTTCGATGATGGCTTTAGCTGTCTTGGCATCCTGGAATTCCTCTACCTCCACTGTCTTATTTTCCAGCTTTTTATAATCCTCAAAAAAGTTTTTGAGCTCCTTCACGAAATGCTCAGGGAGGTCGGAAATATCATTCATGTGGTTCACACTCATGTCATTCTCCGCTACGGCAATGATCTTATCATCTTTTTCGCCATCGTCAAGCATCTGCATCACACCGATGACTTTAGCCGAAACGATACACATAGGTACAATGGTAATCTGAGACAACACCAGGATATCCAGTGGATCCTTGTCATCACAATAGGTCCTGGGAATAAAGCCATAGTTGGCCGGATAATACATGGACGAGAAAATCACCCGATCCAGCTTGAGCAATCCGGACTGCTTATCCAGCTCATATTTGGCTCTTGTATTTTGAGGGATCTCGATGATCCCGTTTACGATATCCGGGGCGCCTTCCCCCACACGAACTTTATGCCAGGGATTATTGAGGTCTTGTACCATTAGTCTTTATCGGTTTTGCTGCAAAGATAGTTGGATTCAGGAGGGTAGGGCTACATTAAACTAATTATTAGGGATACAATCTGAAGGAGGTTTCAAGGAATTGAATTGGTCCTGATTAGAGGGTAAATGCAAGCACTGCGAAGCGCTTATGTCGGTGACAACACCGACATGAAGCTTAATTTTCACTTCTTTACCCTGATACCCAGTTAAACATATTTCGCAAGAGCTAAATTATGAGGTATCTTTAGTAATCACCAACCATTTCTTGCAATGAAATCAATCAATATATGCATACTAATTGGAGTATTCCTCTCATGCTCAAATCCTTTAGAAACTGAATTACCAACGCAATCACCATCAGATTTTTTTGATACTTACCATGAAGAATATCTCCAAATGCATCCATTTACTGCCACCAGTCTTGGAGATTATCGATATAATGATACCATTCCTAATGAATTATCTGAATATGTAAGATCTGAAAGGAGAAAATTCAACAAAAGGTATTTAGAGAAGGCTCAAAAGTATAATCTAAAAGAATTAAGCAGAGAAGATGCTCTCAGCATGAGGTTGCTAATTTATGAGTGTAGGATGTATTTAGAATCCGATTCTATTGAATTTCCGCAAGAATATTTCCCAATTTCCCAATTTAGAGGATTCCATACCAGCTATGGGAGACAAGCATCTGGGAAAGCCAGTCATCCGTTTAGAAATACTAAAGATTATGAAGACTGGCTAAGCAGACTCGAAGATTATATTACTATAATTGATACTTGTATAGGTAATCTGCAAAAGGGGATTCGAGAAGGATATGTGTTACCTACTCCCCTGATTGAAAAATTGATCCCACAACTCGAAAGTCTGGCATCATTACCCGTCGAGGAAAATGTGGTGTATAGTCCGATAAAAATTTTTCCTGATAGTATTTCAAGTGAGGATAGACATAAACTCACTTCAGCTTATAGCAAAATGGGCATTACCATTATTAATAAGTTTCAGGAATTGTCAGATTTTGTAAAAACCGACTATCTGGAAGCTGGAAGACCATCCTCTGGAATTGGTGCTCTAAAAAACGGTAATGATTGGTATAAGTATCTTATTGAGAGCTATACAACTACAGATTTATCTGCTGATGAAGTATTTGATATTGGGATGAAAGAAGTAAAACGGATTCGGCTTGAGATGGAAGCAATAAAAGAAAAAGTAGGTTTTGAAGGCGACCTGAACTCCTTTTTTGATTTTGTTCGAAGCAATCCGGAATTAAAACCTTTTGATGACCCGCAACAAGTTGTCGACAATTTCACGACAATGCATGATCTGATTAAGCCAAAATTGGATAGTCTGTTCAATATTCAGCCCAAAACTCCATTCGAAGTCCGGCGAGTAGAAGCATTCAGAGAAGCAACCGCAAGTGCCCATTATTTCCGTGCGTCACTAGATGGTAGTCGTCCGGCTATCTTTTATATTCCTATACCAAATGTAAAAAATTATAACGTTTTTGCAGACGAAAACACATTTCTTCATGAGGCTATTCCCGGACATCATTTTCAGATAGCTATTCAACAGGAAAATGAGGGTCTTCCAGAATTCAGGAAAATTCTAGGTTTCGGAGCATTTTCTGAGGGATGGGGTTTATATGCAGAATCAGGAGAGATGGGTCTTGCCCTGGGCTTATACCAGGACCCCTACCAGTACTTTGGCATGCTTAGCTGGGATATGCACCGGGCTATCAGACTGGTAGTGGATGCGGGAATCCATTCAAAAGGCTGGACCAGGGAAGAAGCCATTCAGTTTTCTATGGATAATGAAGCCGAATCAAAAGCTACAATCACCAGTGAGATTGAACGTTATATGGCTATGCCTGGCCAAGCTCTTTCATACAAAATTGGTCAGTTGAAAATACTAGAGCTCAAGGAAAAAGCTATGAATGATTTAGGAGATAAATTCGATATCCGGGGCTTTCACGACACAGTGCTTCTTACCGGTTCGGTTCCTTTAAGTATCCTGGAAGAAGAGGTGGAAGCATGGATTGAGCAGGTAAAAGGAAAAGAATAAATAACCTATGAAGCTTAAGACAAAACCTCATCAGTAGTTTTTAGGCTCCTGTCTGACATGTCGAATCCTCAAAACCCTGACTTCTTTATCAGTGAACTTGAAAGCAACCCTATAACTATGAGTTTCAAAAGTCCTGAATTCACCATTATTGTTCTTCTTAAACTTATCAGCCGGGAAGCGTTCAGGATTTGTCAAGGCATTGTCCAGGTTTTCCAAAATTGCTTCTTCAACCTTCTCAGCATTTGAAACAGATTCCCTGCTGATCCTTTTTAGTGTTTGTTTTAAAAATAATGAAGGCCGCTTGTTCCAGACTAATCTTCTCTCCATGAACGGATTTCTTTTAGCGCCTCTTCATGGGTTAAAAAGTCGCCATTCTCTATTTCCTGATCAGCCTGTTCAAGCTCCTTATTATACTGATCAATAGAAACCCTCTGATGAGCTCGTTTCCACTCGACAAGCTCTTTTATGAGGGCTTTATCCCTCAAAGTTGCCAGCCATTCCAGCAGTTCAAGTTTCTCAGTTTGTAAGCTCATCTGTTTTGATTTACTACAAATTAACGATTTTTATAAATAATCTGTTCGTCTCAGTCGACGAAACTGCAATTTCTAATTCAATTGAATTCAGTTATCTGTCTTCACAATTGCTGAACATTTTAAAACTCCACCGCATACTCTCCTCCAACCTCGGTCTTCATCTTCACCTGTTTACCCTGATACCTCACTAGCAAAGTATTGCCTAACAGCGATTTCACCTTACACTCGGCAAGCTTTCCTCCAGCCCAGCGAATCGAAAACTCGTAGCCACCCTTGCCTTTGATCCCGGAGATACTGCCATCAGGCAGTGCACTCGGCAGAGCAGGCAACAGGTCCTGGTAATAGTTCCCCTCATCATCTCTAAGGTGTGACTGCAACAGCATCTCTGTGATACCTGATGTCGCGCCGAAATTACCATCTATCTGGAACGGAGGATGCGCATCAAACAGGTTGTTGTACAAACCGCCACGATCTCTGACTTTGTCTCCCTCCATGATTTTTGAAGGCACCATGAGGTTGCTAAGCATCAAAAAGGCATGGTCACCATCCAGCAATCGCGCCCAGAAATTGATCTTCCAGGCTCTTGACCAGCCGGTTCCCCCATCACCCCGATGTGACAAGGTGACCCGACAGGCTTCTGCAAGTTCCGGTGTGGTCAACGGGTGGATCTCATTGCCCGGGTGTAACCCCCACAGATGGGAGACATGTCTGTGTTCGTTTTCCGGATCATCCGCATCCACCAGCCACTCCTGCAGCTGTCCATGTTGACCAATCTGATTCGGGGCAATCTTTGACCTTTTCTCTTCCAGCATTTTGGCAAATTCTTCATCTATTCCAAGGATACCGGCTGCCTCAATGGTGTTGGCAAACAGATTCCTGATGATATGGTGATCCATCGTGGGAGCCATTACCAGTCCACCAATCTCCGGACTGTTGCTGGGTCCGCTGACCAGCCATTCAGGATGATTTGGATCGGGAACCAGATAATCAGCAAAGAATTCTGATGCTGACTTCAGTATGGGATAGGTAAATTTTTCCAGGAATTCTTTGTCTCCATTATATTCATAAGACCACCAGAGATGCTGACTCAACCAGGCTCCACCTGTCACCCAAATACCGTGATTGGCATTGTTGATGGGGGCAGCGCCTCGCCATAGATCGGTATTATGGTGGGCTACCCATCCTTCCTGATTGTAATGCTCCTTTGCAACTTGTTGCCCTGTCATAGATAAATCTTTGACCATTTGATGCAGAGGGGTAGCCAGCTCAGAAAGATTCGTCATCTCAGCCGGCCAGTAATTCATTTCTGTGTTGATATTGATGGTGTACTTACTGTCCCAGGAAGGAGTCAATCGATCATTCCAGATCCCCTGAAGGTTCGCTGGTTGTGTACCTGGCCTTGAGGAAGCGATAAGCAAATACCTTCCATACTGATACAAAAGCGCCACCATACTCGGATCCTCATCTTCTTTGAACGTAGCCAATCTTTGATCTGTGGTTCTCCCTGAAATGGTTGTATCACCAAGATCTATGCGCACCCGGTTAAATAACTGCTGATGATCTGCTACGTGGTCTGACTTAATCTGATCATATGACCTTTTATCGATCACTGAAAGATAATCTGTACATCTAGCCGTGGGGTCTGCTGAAATATCCTGATAATTCACAAAATTGGTCGCTCCTACGAGTTGTAAGATCACAGAAGATGCTCCCAATATCTCTATTTTGTTATTGTCTGAATTCAGTTTCCCGTCCTCATTGATCACCCTTAGGCGTGCTTCAAGCCTGACTTCACTCTCAGGATAGGCTTCATCACCTCTTGTTTGTTTGTAGTCATCAGCTTTGCCGGAAAGGATCACCTGGTTTTCCTGAACTTGAATATCATGTTGCTGATGTGGTGACTGAAGTCCTACTGAAAAATCTAGCTTTCCTTTTTCAGAAGATTTAATGCTAATAAAAATTGCCTGATCCGGATGTGACACAAAAACTTCTCTTGTGTATTCCACTCCTCGCACATTGTAGCTTACAGTGCTTATAGCCTCGTCCAGATCCAACCTACGTTTGTAGTCACCTACTGAATCATGTCCCGGGAAATTGATCAGGATATCTCCAAAAGGTTGGTAGCTCAGCTGCCCTAATGGCTTAGACATAAACTTCTCATTGGCGAGTTTGTGTGCTTCATCCTGCTTCCCATCCCATAGCAGTTTTCGCAGCTCATCTAATACCTCATGAGCATCCGGATGTGAATAGTCATGGGGCTGTCCGGTCCACAAAGTGGATTCATTAAACTGGATGATCTCTTCACCTGTGCGACCATAAACCATTGCTCCCAGCCTGCCATTGCCAACAGGTAGTGCTTCCACCCACTCGCTGGCTGGTTCATCATACCACAAGGTCAGAGACGGATCGATTGGTTTTTTCGATTGTTGACTGCACGAGAGTACTGTAAGGATCAACAAAATGAGGAAAAAGGGTGTAATCGTCTTAAGGTTCATGGTTGTTAAGATTCTAGTTTAACCGGTCTATTTTCTTTCATGGATTGGTTGGCTGCCAATGCAATTTTTGTAGCCTTCAACCCATCTTCACCTGTCACAGGCTGCGGCTTCCCACTGGCGATGGCCTGGATAAAGGCATTCAGTTCATAGAGATATGAGTCCACATACCGATCCATGAAAAAGTCCATGGGCCGGGACTGATGCATTCCACCTTCATTCAACAATACGTGATTATCTTTTTTGGTATGATCTGCCAGTGCCATTCCTTTGGAGCCAAAAACCTCAAGTCGTTGGTCATATCCATAAGCAGCCTGCCTGCTATTCTCGATCACGGCTGTCACCTCATTTTCAAACTTTAGAATGACAACAGCGGAATCAATGTCACCAGCCTCTCCAATTTCCGGATCAACAAGGTTTTTGCCTACTGCATAGACCTCACTTACTTCTGAATTGGCGATATACCTGGCCATGTCAAAATCATGGGTGGTCATATCCAGGAACATGCCCCCTGAACTTTTGATATAATCAATGGGTGGTGGTGCCGGATCCCGACTGGTGATTTTGATCATTCGTAGGTCACCAATTTCTCCATCAGTCACTATGGATTTGATCTTGGCAAAGTCAGGGTCAAAACGCTGGTTGAAAGCAACCATAAGGGGCACCTTATGCTTTTCGGTTACATCCAGTATTTCCTGGATCTTGGACAATGAAAGATCGAGTGGTTTCTCACAAAAGATGGCTTTACCAGCTTGTGCCGCTCGCTGGATGTATTCAGCATGGGTATCGCTGGGTGAACAGATCAGAACCGCTTCCACCTCATCATTATTAAAAACGATATCAGGGTCACTGGAAACTGCTCCAACATGGTAATTTCTCGCAAATGATTGGCCCCTCTCCGATGGATTCATTACTGCCACCACCTCAGCATTTTCTATTCTGTTGGAAATACTTTTTAGGTGGACCTGTCCGATTCGGCCCATTCCGAGAATACCAATTTTTACTTTTTTCAAGATTTGGGTTTTAGGGTTAGAAGATCAAAGGTTTGCCATAGCCCGGCTACATTTTTTGCAATATCTTTATATTTAGAGATAAATTAGGATTGCCTAAGGTAAAAGCATTTCTAAATGTAAGAAAAATTGATTTTTTGCTTTTGACGGATAGTGATACCCCTCTGCAGTTGGCAGCACCTCCTCAAAAGGATCAATAAAAAGGACATTAATCAAAAATATGCAAGAAAGGATTAAAGGGAGTGAAGTTGCTTTGTGGGTATCCGTGCCCTTGTTTTTACTCATTTGTCTGATCACCGTTCAATGTGATCAGAAAGGAAGCGGCTTAAACCTTCCGAAGAAAGTTGACTTCAACTACGATGTAAAGCCTATCCTGGTTCAAAATTGCTACCTCTGCCATGGTCCTGATCCCAGCAGCAGGAAAGGCGATCTCCGTCTCGATACATTTGAAGGAGCTACAGCACTAAGAGAAAACGGAAAAGCCATAGAACCAGGCAGCCCTGGCAGAAGCGAGCTCATCAAGCGGATCACCCATGAGGATCCCAGCGTGATGATGCCTCCTCCAGAGTCTAATCTTGTACTCAGTGAATATGACATTGCCGTTCTGACTAAATGGATCGATCAGGGTGCAGAATGGAAGCCTCACTGGTCTTTTATCCAACCTGAGCAAACAGAACCCAAATCTTTTGACAAAAGCCTTTCTGCAAATGAGGTAGATGATTTTATTCTGGAAAAGCTTGAAAACAAAGGGTTCGAGCTTGCGCCCAGAGCAGAGAAAAACACATTGATCCGCAGGGTCTCCTATCTGCTGACCGGGCTGCCACCAACGCCCGAAAAGGTTCTGGAGTATGAGATGGATGAAAGTCCGGACGCCTACGAGAAGATGGTCGACTATTACCTCAACAACCCTGCATTTGGTGAGCGCTGGGCACGTCACTGGATGGACCTGGTAAGGTATGCGGAGACCAAAGGGCACGAGTTTGACTACGAAGTAGCGGGAACCTGGAAGTACAGAGACTACTTGATTAGAGCGTTCAACGAAGACATCCCATATGATCAGTTGGTTAAAGAGCATATAGCCGGAGATTTACTTGATTCTGTCAGGTGGAACAGTGAGGATGGTACCAATGAATCCCAGATTGGCACCGCTTTTTATGCAATGGGCGAGGGCACACACAGTCCCGTGGATATTCGCAAGGATGAAGCCGACAGGATAGACAACATGATCGATGTGACCACCAAGACCTTTCAGGCACTAACTGTCTCCTGCGCCAGGTGCCATGACCACAAATTTGACCCGATACCAACAGCGGATTACTATGCCCTATATGGTGTGATGGAAAGTAGCCGGTTCACCCCAAAATCTTCACAGGTCACCTATGAAAAGCTTCAGAACCTGGACAAGCTTGGTGAAATCAAGAGAGATATCAAAGCTTTGGTAGCCGACAAATGGAAGCAAGAGCTTACTACCCATCAGCCTTCAATCGAGGCTTCTGAAGCCAACACATCTCCAAGTAACATAAAGTTCATTGGAGATTTTAGGGGCACTGATTTAGATGGCTGGAAAAGCGACGGTTTTGCATTCGGTAAAGCAAGTACTCTTGGAGAAGTTCTTTTCGATGAAAAAGGTAAAACCATCCGCGGACTGGATGAAGGTAAAGCCTCAAGCAAGTATTTCTCCACCGGCATCTTTGGTGTTTTGCGTTCACCCAATTTCACGATTACCAACGATTTTATCGGAATCAGGGCCCAGGGAATGAAGGCCTCCATGAGGATCATCATAGACAATTTCCAATTGATCAGAAATCCGATCTATGGAGGACTTGAGAAAAAAGTAAACTCCGAAGAATGGGAAAATGTGGTGTTTGATCTTTCTGCCTGGAAAGGTCATAAAGCCTACATCGAAATATATCCGGGAGCAAACCACGGCGGAATGGTTGATTACCGCTTACCCGAAAATGCTTATGTCGAGGTAGAGTATGTCATCGCTTATAATGATCAATGGCCAGAGCATGTTCCGGTTCAGGAAGAAAGCCCATCCAACAACGAAGAGTTGATTGACAGGTGGCTAGCCAAGAATATCACATCCGGGGAAGTCAAGAAAATCAATAGTTTGTTCAAAGGAAATAAGCTCACAACCACCTTCCCTGAAGCAAAAGTAAAATTGGAAAGCTATCGGAAGATAGTCGATCAGGTTGGTGATTCTACATTTTTCACAGGAATTGATGAAGGATTCGGGGTTGACAGTCACGTATTTGTCAGGGGGAATCACAATACACTCTCAGATGAAAAAGTATCCCGGGGATTTCTTAGTGCGGTTTCATCAGGAGGTACCAACATCCAAAAAGGCAGTGGGCGCAAAGAAGTAGTAGATGCTATACTTGATCCCGAGAATCCACTTACTTCGCGAGTGATGGTCAACAGAATTTGGCACCACCTGTTTGGCAGAGGTATCGTGGAAACGGTAGACAATTTCGGACTTCAGGGCAAGCTCCCTACTCATCCGGAATTGCTGGATTTTCTGGCCATCAAGTTCCGGGAAGACGGATGGTCAATCAAACAAATGATCAAATACATTGTGATGTCCAACACTTTTCAACGATCTGTTGTTGGGGACGATGAGGCCAAATCAAAGGACCCGGACAATCTTTTCCTTTCGCATTTCCCACTCAGAAGACTCGAGGCAGAAGCCATTCGGGATGGACTCCTTTTTGCCGGAGGCAATTTGGACAGGACTATGTACGGACCGCCTGAGTTGGTCCATCTCACTAAGTTTATGACGGGTCGTGGAAGACCAAGAGAATCGGGCACCATAGATGGTAATGGAAGAAGGACCATCTATCTGGAAGTGAGAAGAAACTTTCTGCAGCCGATGATGCTCACCTTCGACAGGCCCATTCCTTTCACCACGTTCGGAAAACGCAACGCCACCAATGTGCCTGCCCAGTCATTGATCCTAATGAATGATCCATTTGTCAAGCACCAGGCGGAGTTACTGGCCACACGGGTTTTGGAAGAAGCTGATGAAACCATTGAAGACCGGATTTCATTTATATATAAGCATACCTTGTCCAGAGCTCCAACACTGGAAGAGTTGGAAAGTACTCGGGCTATTATAGAACAGCTGGCACTTACGCATGAGGTAGAAAGCGGAAATACTATCGATGACCTGGTAGTCTGGAAAGACTTCTGTCACTCCATATTTAATCTGAAAGAATTCATATATTTAATATAATGGGACGAAAACATATCATACATAGTGCAGTATCACGGCGGGAAATGCTGAGCATGTGCGGCAGTGGATTCGGAGCCATGGCCTTCACTGGCCTTTTCGGGGGACTGAATGCAGCCTGTAGTAAGATTGATCAGCCAGGATCAGCCATCAGCCAGATGATGCAGGCATCACATCACGTCCCGAAAGCCAAGCATGTCATCTTTCTCTACATGGATGGTGGCGTATCCCAGGTAGATTCCTTTGATCCTAAACCCAGGCTGGCCAAAGAAAATGGGGAAGACCCAAAAAAGAAATTCAAGGTTGACAAGACCCAGTTTGACAACGTAGGAAAAATCCTGAAAAGCCCCTGGGATTTTAAACAATATGGAGAGTGTGGCATGTGGGTCAGCGACCTGTTTCCACATATTGCCACTTGCGTGGATGATCTTGCACTGGTGCGATCTATGGTCTCTGACTTTCCTGAGCACACCAATGCCAACTACTTTCTGCATACGGGAAGTGGACTACAGGGCAGGCCCAGCATGGGTGCCTGGGTAACGTATGGCCTGGGGAGTGAAAATAGCAACCTGCCCGGCTATGTCGTCCTTGATGGAGGCCTGGTGCCTCCGGGAGGCCTGGACAACTTTAATAGTGGGTTCCTGCCAGCATCATACCAGGCTTCAGTGTTGAAAGCCGGACCTTCGCCACTGGCCAATATCATTCCTGAAGAAAGCAAAGCAGGTGTCCAAAACCAGAAGCTGGATTTCATGAAGAAAATGGATGCCAGCCTGATCGGGAAGCTGGGACATGCAGACGCTGTTGAGTCTGCTATCTCCAATTATGAGCTTGCTTATAAAATGCAGTCGTCAGTTCCTGAACTCACTGAATTCGATTCGGAATCCAAAGCTACCAAGCAACTATATGGCATGGAATCAGAAGACCCTCACACAAGGAGCTATGGTGCCCAGTGTTTGCTTGCCAGAAGACTGGTAGAGCGAGGTGTCCGCTTTATTGAGCTAACCTGCCCAAGTGTAGAAGCCGACCGATGGGATCAGCATAACAATCTAAGAGACGGTCATGAGCGCAATGCCCATGCCGTGGACCAGCCCATTGCCGGGCTACTCAAAGATCTGAAAGCCCGCGGTTTGTTTGAAGATACGATTGTGGTCTTCACTGGTGAATTTGGCAGAACTCCGTTTGCGCAGGGTACCGATGGCCGCGACCATAACCCATCTGCCTTTAGTATGTGGATGGCCGGAGCCGGTATCAAAGGTGGAACTATTTATGGCAAAACCGACGACTACGGATACAGGGTCGTTGAAAATGAAACGACCATTCACGATCTACACGCTACGATGCTTCACCTGATGGGCGTGGACCATGAACGATTAAGATTCCGCTTTGGTGGCCGTGACTTCAGGCTGACTGACGTGCATGGGCATGTAATCAGGGATATCCTGGTTTAATTGGCTTTTCTTTTGGAAAGATTATGTCCTGGATTTGATTAACTTTTCTAATGCTGAAACATATTCATCCCAGCCACTGGCATGCATTTTTAAGCTTTCTTCTGAATTAAATCCCTCATGAATTAATTGGATAGCTGTGCCATCACTATCCGACTTAATCCGTAAAGTCACCATGGTTTCTTCGTCAGTGCCTTCCCAATGCCAGGAATATTTAATCAACTTATTTTGGACAAGCTCCAGAAACTGTCCAACCATCGTTGCATCCCTGGTCTTTAGCAGGTAAACACCATTTGGCTTGGGATCGCTATTTATATTTACAACTGGTGGGATTATTGATTCCTCAGACAACCAGGCGTCATAAACCTGAGATGTACTACAATGCAGAGTATATCGCTTTTCAATTCTCATTTACCATCGGGTTGATGTACAATTTGGAAGCCATGGTGGAGCTATAAAAATCGACAGCGATGTGCAAAAAGATTGGCAACCACAATGACCCTGTGAGCAAATAAGCGCCCGAAAAAATTAAGCCCAAACCAAAAGCATTTGTCATATTCTTAATCTTTGAACCGTAATGTGAAAGCGCAAACGACAGGTTGGTCAGTAAAAGCGCAATCGACCAGTGCATCAACTGGTCCAGCTGCCAAAATATGAAGCCCCTATAGATAACCTCCTCACACACTCCGGCTACACATGATAAAGCGGTGGTCCACTGATATTGGATTGGCGTTGTTGGCAAAATGAACTTTACCTCCTCAAACTGCTTTAACAGGCCATCTATCTTTTCAGGTTTTAAGGTGATCTTTTGAAATACCCACCAGGTAACAAAAACCAATAGGTATAAGCTTGTGGTCCATAAAGATTGATTGATAAAACTCAAACCAATGACATCAAGTCGCTCATTATTTAACCACATAGCACCCAATACGATCGATGTCATTACAATGAGAAACAGGATGGTTTGCTGATAAAAATCCAGTTTCCTATTCGGATCCCTTATTAATTCCTTACGGATCCTTGGCCCAACAAATACTGACCAAATAGGAAATAAGCCCCCAATCAGGATCAATAAAATCAAGTATAAAAGTTCTTTATTTATCATCATCATGATTAATTATTTTATCCCATAATTTCTGATCCGAGTACATTTCATATTTATTCTTGATCAGGACTTTATCATTGACAGAATTGTCGGTTTTCTCCCTGATCATGAAGAAATGTGCCTGCTCAAGATCATGTTCGGTCAGTTCTTTTTCCTTTATGAGTTGACTGACGTAATCGATGATCTTTTTTTCATCCTCCTCATCTGTCACCTCAATCATGATCTGCTTTACCCCTGGCACCTCCTGGTTTATACGCACAGAAATAGACTTGATGTTATCAGGTGACATCTTGAAATGCTTTTTAAAGGCTCGTGAAAAGGTTTCATAGTCCTTATAGTTCAGAGCATATGCCAATTCATGCACTTTCTTGGATCCGGTAAGTAGTAATTGATAAGCTTTTTCCATCCTGATCTTTTCAATCAGTTGAAAGGGTGTAGATCCCGTCTCCGCCTTAAATAATCTATGAAACTGCGGGATGGAGAGATTGGCTATCTCCTTCAGAGACTGAAGATCCAATGGTTGATCGAGATTGTGCTCGATATAATCCAGGGTTTTTTCTATCCTTTGATCCATCTTAGATCAAATTTACCTCTGTATAGCATCTTGGTGTATGATAAATCTTATCATTATGTGGTCGGAATACCTCAAGGTTATCACAGAGATTCTTGAAAATCTTTGGTCTTTGAGCCTTTGTGGCAAGTATAAGTTAGCCACGAAGACGCTAAGGCGCAAAGAACTTTATTTTACAGTCAACTAACTATTTAGTTTTGTGTATATTTGATTAAATCATATACAACTATGCTAGTTAGTTTCGCCATAATTATTCAGCTACTTATAAGTTTATCATTGTGTCAAGTGCAACCAGGGTCTAAAATTGATCTTACACCTGGGTCATATACTGTTTCAGGAAAGATTGATAATCCTTCTGACCGAACGATCACAATAATCTCTCATGAAATCTTTGGACGCGAAAACCACCTTACAAAAGTTAACGAAAAAGGAGAGTTCAACTTAAAAGTCCCAATTCTCAGCCCTCATGACAATATGCTAATGTATGACAATCAGATAATTGCTTTTTATGCTGGCAAAGGAGATAGTATTTATTTAAGGGCATCGGGAGACAATTTCGCAAATTCAGTAATTTTTTCTGGCAACCGGATGGAAATTAACTCTACCATACATTCAAGTAAAAAGATATACAGGAGTTTATATGACTCTCTTCAAATCTTCTCATTTAAAGTAGGAAATAATGATACAGACCTATTTATCACTAGAATCGATGCTTTCGAAAAAAGTCTAAACAAATGGCTAATGGAATGGGACAAACATAGTCTTAAGGTGGACGAACGAATGTGGTTTGAGAGTAAATTCAAATATGAAATTGGTGATGAAATAGCTGAATATAAGCGGAGGTTTGAAGGGGGTCAGTTGAATGACAAGTATTACTCCGCTCTAAATAAATATTTGCAATCTGAAGAATCAGATTTAAATAATTCTGAATACACAGAAGGTTTTCTCAACGAATATTATGAAAGACAATTATATAGAGAATCATCTTACTCAGCGTATCTGTCTGAAGGTGATCCTCATTCCGCCATTCTAGATTATTTTGAGACAGTAGATCGCCTATTTACAGATACGCTCTCAAAGGATTTATTATTTACCAAAGTTTGTATTACCCTCATTAGTAAAGGATATGATGAAGTTGTTTCTTACATGATAGATGAATTGTCTGACAAAATTCATCACAAAGAATTTACAGATCATATTTTATCGATTCTTGAAAAGAACAACACCTCGATCTCCAGTGATAACCTATCACTATCTGATTTAATAGCATTAGATGAAGTTGGAGATATCTTTTCTGAAATTAAAATAAACCATCCTGATAAAGTCCTATATATCGATCTGTGGGGAGTATGGTGTAAACCATGTCTACAAGAATTCCCTTATTCTGAAGCTTTGTTTAAGGATTTGAAGGAGCAAAACTTTCCCATTGAATTTATTTATTTTGGATGCACCTCAAAAAAAGAAAAATGGGAAGGGATGATAGCAAAATATAATTTAAATGGAACCCACTATTTATTAAATAATGATCAGTATAACATCCTTTCAAATAAGATTAATTTGACCGGATTTCCACGGTATCTGATTGTGGACAGAAAAGGAAATGTAAATGATAATGCAAAGAGACCTAGCCAGGAGTCATTAAAAAAAGAACTTGTCGAATTAGCTAAAATGTAATTGTTAAGATTCTTAATCGATTTTAATAATCTTATCCTTTCCTCCCCTAAACTCAACAACCTCACCCACCTTCTTGCCAACCATTGCCTGGCCGATGGGTGATGCAGCCGATATCACAAAATATTGCTCACCCTCATAGTTAATGGGCCCCAGGCCAATAGATAGAAAGTATTTTCCTTTTTCTGTGGTAACCAGTGAACCGATTGCAGCCTGCTCTGTCTTTTTATCTATCTTGAGGGAGTCGAGTAGCTGGCGCATTTTCTGCATCTGGTTAAGCTGGGTGGCTGCTTTTTCTTTCTCCAGGTGCATCATGGCCCGGTTGGTTTCGTACTTGTCTCCCATCGAGCTCTTGGAGTCTTCATTGGCAGCCTCCTGGAAATCTTTCATAGATTGCTCCAACACTGCAATCTTTTCATTGACCAGCTGCCGGCAGTGATTAAATAACTTTTCCTTGATGGCACTCACAGTTTGAAAGTAACACTTTTACCATGATAGACTCCCTGCGGGAGGTCAATAATAAACATTGTTTCACCAACCTTAGGGTTAGGGTAGCTGTGATATCCATCGCCATCTACCTCATAGTGCCCTGATACGATCAGCATCAATCTATTCAGTTTTCTGGACGGATCAGCTACAGAAATCTCTGATATCTTTCCCTGATCTGCCTTGAGCATGACCATCCCCTGGCTTTCAAGTTTCACATATAAATCATCTGAAAAGTCTACCTTCCCTGACTGATAAAAGGCAGCCTGGTAAACACCCAGCTCATTGTGCTTAACAGCTTGTAGCGCACCTGTATTGCTTACAATTTCAATCGGGTTGTTTTCCTCAAAAGAGCTCAATTCCTCAATCGTAACATCCGGTAATACCATATACTCATAAGAAGCATTGTCCGGACTTTTGCGATGATCAAGCCAAAGCATAAATACCTCCTCCTGTATCAGTTCATCGGAGATATTTTTTTGATCAGTAATGTCGGACCAACGGCCTTCCTCAACCTGGTTGGAAAGTTGCACAGTGGATGGGGCAGGAAAAACATATCCAATCTTATCCTGGTGTACCCACTTTGTATTTTCAAGTTGTCGGCTTCCCTTAGAAAGTTCTTTGACTTCTGATCCCTGCTTTACGGTGACGTTGCTTCTTAGCAAAACCTGGTTGAGCGTTGTTGCCACTGGAAGATCGGGATCAGAATAGATGTCTGTCCCAAGGCATACATACTGATCATCAAAAAAGAACCAGGACTTCTTAGCAGTTACCAGGTCATGAGGGCTGACAAAGTCAAATGCTACAGCTCCATAATACCCATCCGTGACAGCACCCACAAAATCTTTGTAGCCGGGCTTTTGAATTTCATCAGGTCCGGGAAGCTGTGGCTTTTGCATGATGGTGGTCCCTGAAATCTTTTGCCAGTCATAAACCGGCCAGATATTGTGGTATTCGTCTCCTTTTAATTGGAGATAGTTGGTCCCATCTGCTCTGTGGTGGGTGGGTTTCCCGGGACCATTGTAGGGCACTTCCATGTTTTTGTTCCTCGTAGAGAACATCCGCACTGTGGTGTAAAAATTGGGTCGTTGGACCACAAAGTGCTCCGTTTGCCAGAAAAATTTGGCAAAAGAGGCTGTAGGTTGTGCTTCACCCTTTCGCAACCGCATGATCTCCTCAAGCTCGGCTTTTCGGTAGTCTGTACTGATCAATAATCGCTCAATTTCTTCGGTTCCTTTCGGTTCAAAAGTGGCCTTATGCGTGATGCTTCTGTTCTTTACACTGATATCCTGATAGATGCCATAAACCTGTTGCTTGTAGATCCCATCCAGGTAGTAGTCGATCAGGTGATTGATCTTTTCTGTGGAAAAGGCATATTTTGTTCCGGCTACATAGTAGGCCCATTCTCCAAAATTGTTAGCGTACTTTCCATAACCGTAGGAATCCGTATTGTTGACCCGGTCGTGACGATGATGAAAACTGTAGTCATGCTGCATCCCTCGCTGACCGGTGGAAAATTTCACTTCCCCTTCAATCAGCTCGATGATCTTATCAAATTGCTCTTTATCTCCGATAAACAAAAGGTTCTTTGCCAGGATACCCGCGATCACAATTCGGTCACCACTTGGCCGTGCCCCGGAAGCATTCATGTGTGCCCTGCCAATAATTGGTTGTGCACCTTCCACGAGGTTTTTGGGGAACTCGTCACCCATCAAGAGCATCAGGTTTACCAAGTTGGTCGGCGTGGAAATCTGGTTGTTGTGCCAGTTGTCACCGAAAAAGTCGTTGTCCACCCAGTATTTAAGGCTGGTGGTTACACGCTCTTTGATTTTCTTGCTCTTGTGATACTTTGAACCGGGTGTTCGATACGCCTGTGCGAGATATACCAGGTCATATGTATGTCGTCGATGGGGGAATCCGGCTGTCCTACTTAGGTCAGAATAGTCGATATCATTGAAGCTGCCATCAGGATTCATCCTGGAAAAGATGTCTTCTACCCTGGCATTGTCAATTGAAGTTTTTAGAAGCTCGTCAACGACTCTTTTCTTAATAATGGTGAAGTCGTCATCTTTTTTGAGTGGGGTAAGGGCTAAAAACGAGCCCAGAAAAGTTAAGAATAAGTACATGAATTTGGGTTAATGTTGTTTGGGTCACTAAAATTACTGATTTGGGTCCATAATCCTGCCTGTAGGTTGATTAATAAGATTTTTTTGACATAAAAAAACCCTCCGCTCGGGAGGGTCCTTTCATCTATTTTTAACCAAGAAGTTCTTACTTCTTCTTGTCTTCGTCTACTTCTTCAAACTCTACGTCTGAAACCTCAGAGTCACTTCCTGCATTTGCTTCTTCGCCACCTGGAGCACCTGCTCCGGCAGCACCTTCAGCTCCACCAGCAGCTTGCTGTGCCTGGTAGATCTCTTGTGAAGCTGCAGACCATGCAGTATTCAACTCATTCATGGCCGTTTCAATAGCAGCCAGATCTTGAGAAGCGTGGGCTTCTTTCAGCTTTTTCAATGCTCCGTCGATAGCCGTTTTGTTGCCTTCGGAAAGCTTGTCACCGAATTCCTTCAACTGTTTTTCAGTTTGGAATATCAATGAATCAGCCTGGTTGATCTTTTCGATCTTCTCCTTAGCCTGCTTATCAGACTCAGCATTTGCTTCCGCCTCTTTCTTCATCTTTTCGATTTCTTCATCAGACAAGCCTGAAGAAGCCTCGATTCGGATCTTTTGCTCTTTTCCTGTTCCCTTGTCTTTTGCAGAAACATTCAGGATACCATTGGCATCGATGTCGAAAGTCACCTCAATCTGAGGTACTCCTCTTGGTGCCGGTGGAATTCCATCCAGGTGGAACCTACCGATAGACCTGTTGTCTTTGGCCATCGGACGCTCACCCTGAAGTACGTGGATCTCAACAGATGGCTGACTATCAGCAGCTGTAGAGAAAGTCTCTGACTTCTTCGTAGGGATCGTAGTGTTGGATTCGATCAACTTGGTAGAAACACCACCAAGAGTCTCGATACCCAGTGAAAGCGGAGTCACATCAAGCAACAATACATCTTTCACTTCACCAGTGAATACACCACCCTGGATCGCAGCACCAATCGCTACTACCTCATCAGGGTTCACACCTTTAGAAGGTTTCTTACCGAAGAATTTTTCAACTTCTTCCTGAATCTTAGGGATCCTTGTCGAACCACCTACCAGGATGACCTCATCAATGTCTGAAGCGGTCATGCCAGCATCAGATAATGCCTTTTTACAAGGTTCCATTGACCTTCTTACCAGGTCCTCACTCAGCTGCTCGAATTTGGCTCTACTCAAAGACCTAACAAGGTGCTTTGGTATACCATCTACAGGCATGATGTAAGGCAAGTTGATCTCAGTGCTGCTAGAGCTGGAAAGCTCAACTTTAGCTTTCTCAGATGCCTCTTTCAATCGCTGAAGGGCCATCGGATCTTTTCTCAAGTCGATGCCTTCGTCTTTCTTAAATTCTTCAGCCAACCAGTTGATGATCACAGAGTCAAAGTCATCACCACCCAAATGAACATCCCCATTGGTAGATTTTACTTCAAATACTCCATCTCCCAGTTCAAGGATAGAGATATCGAAAGTACCACCACCAAGGTCATATACGGCTATTTTTAAATCTTTATTCTTCTTATCAAGACCGTATGCCAATGCAGCGGCAGTAGGCTCATTGATAATCCTTTTTACTTCCAGACCAGCGATCTGACCGGCTTCTTTTGTAGCCTGACGTTCTGCATCATTGAAGTATGCAGGCACGGTGATCACAGCTTCTTTTACTTCCTGACCTAGAAAATCTTCAGCTGTAGACTTCATTTTCTGAAGGATCATCGCTGAAATTTCCTGAGGTGTATAGTTGCGATCTCCGATTTTTACTCGGATCGTGTCATTGCTTCCGGCTTCAAGTTTGTAAGAAACATTCTTCCTTTCTTCAGAAACTTCCTTGTATTTCTTACCCATGAACCGCTTCACCGAACTGATGGTGTTGTGCGGATTGGTTATGGCCTGACGTTTTGCTGGTTCTCCAACTTTTCGTTCTCCTTTTCCATCATCCAGAAAGGCCACAATAGAAGGTGTGGTTCTGTGTCCTTCACTATTTTGAATGACAACAGGTTCGTTTCCTTCCATTACCGCCACACATGAGTTGGTTGTACCTAAGTCTATGCCGATAATTTTTCCCATTGTAATAATTTATGTTTAATGCTACTTTTCTTTCCTGTCCTTTTCTATTCATCAATGGTTGTGCCAACAGGGAAATGACAGGGAAATTGTGACAGAATGTCATAATTGAGAAGAAAAAATTGCGAAAGCATCAGAAATTGACTGATTGACAGCCTATAGATTGTCCTTACTCGCCCCGCTTTGTTCGGATATATCGAACCACCATCAAAGCTGCAAAAATGACCAGAATCGCTATCGGTGCTATATTATGCACCTCTTTCAAGGCATCCGGATTTTTGTCTGCCTCCAGCCCATAATAGATGGCTATTCCTATGACAAAGTAAATAATGTATCTGGAAGTTCGTCGCACGTTTCAAAGGTAAGCGAATAGATTTAACTTTGCGGCCTGATATTCACATCCATGACTTTAGAACAGGAAATAAACAAGAGAAGGACTTTTGGTATCATTGCCCACCCCGATGCCGGAAAAACGACACTGACTGAGAAATTGCTGCTTTTTGGAGGCGCCATTCAGACAGCTGGTGCGGTAAAATCCAATAAAATTGATGTTAGCACCCGATCTGACTGGATGGACATTGAAAAGCAAAGAGGTATTTCTGTAGCTACCTCTGTAATGGGTTTTGAATACAAAGACCTGAAAATCAATATCCTCGATACACCGGGTCACCAGGACTTTGCCGAAGATACCTACCGCACGCTCACAGCTGTTGACAGTGTGATTATGGTGATTGACTGCGTGAAAGGGGTGGAGCAGCAGACTGAAAAGCTAATGGAGGTATGTCGTATGCGAAATACTCCCGTGCTTTGTTTTATCAACAAGCTGGACCGTGAAGGAAGGGATGCTTTTGACCTGCTGGACGAGATCGAGGAAAAGCTGGATATCAAAGTTCGTCCTATGAGCTGGCCAATCGGTATGGGTAAATCGCTTCGGGGTGTTTTTAATATTTATGAGAACAACCTCAACCTGTACGAGCCCAATAAAACGAAGAAGGTCACCGATGTATTGGAAATCAAAGGGGTAGATGACCCTAAGCTGGATCAGCATTTACCGGAGTCGATGACCAAAGAACTGAGAGAAGAGATTGAGCTGGTCAATGGCGTGTATGACCCATTCAACAAAGAGGACTATTTGAACGGAAAAGTAGCTCCTGTGTTCTTTGGAAGTGCGGTCAATAATTTTGGAGTTCGCGAATTGCTTGATTGCTTTATCCAGATCGCTCCACCGCCAAAGGCAAGAGAAAACGAGCTGAGGCTGGTTACTCCTCAAGAAAAGAAATTTACCGGCTTCATCTTTAAGATCCATGCCAATATGGATCCGAAGCATCGCAACAGGATTGCTTTTGCCCGGATTTGCTCAGGGAAGTTTGAACGAGGAAGTAACTATTACCATGTCCGACAGGATAAGCCATTTAGGTTTTCCAATGCAACTGCATTCATGGCACAGCAAAAAGAAACGGTAGATGAGGCCTTCCCGGGAGATATTGTGGGACTTTATGACACCGGAAACCTAAAAATCGGAGATACACTAACTGAAGGAGAAAAAGCCTTATACAAAGGAATACCATTCTTCTCACCGGAACTATTCAGGGAGGTGATCAACCTGGATGCCATGAAATCCAAGCAGTTGGAAAAAGGGCTGGATCAGCTCATGGATGAGGGTGTGGCGCAGCTTTTTACTTATGAAATGGGTGCCAGAAAAGTTGTTGGTACGGTAGGAGCCCTGCAATTTGAAGTCTTGCAGCACCGACTGCTGAATGAATATAAGGCAAGCGCCCGGTTTGAAGCAGTCAATATCTATAAAGCCTGCTGGATCAGTGCGAAAGAGCAATCGAAGCTGGACGCTTTTGTGAAAGATAAATACCGTCACATAGCCAGGGACAAAGAAGGTAAGCTGGTTTTTATGGCGGAGTCAAAAGCCTGGCTCCAGATGGTTCAGGATAACTTCCCGGATATTGAGTTTCACTTTATCAGTGAGTTTTAGAATATATTCTTCAAATACCGATTCTTTTTGTCCCGATAGATATAGAAGTCGCTGTCAACACTTGCAATTTCTTTTAAGTTCTTCTCCTCAGCGACTACCATTAATGACGCATCAGCTAAATCCAAGGGTACATCGTTGAACTTCTGACAGAATACTATTATCCTCTCAAGGTCCATTAAGTCAAGGTCCACAAGCTGCAAACCGCCTCGCCTAACCCATTCCAGAAAACCAATTTGTGCCTTTGTATTAAAGTCCAGCATATGTGTCACCTCCGTAATGACTGGCCAGGTTGTCCACAGAAATCCTTTGAAACCTTTGATAAAGTCAATAGCCCTATCATGATATTGATCACTCTTATCGAAAAGTGCTATAAGAGGTCCTACATCAATGAGAATGCTTTTCACGAAGTTTACTCTTGATTCTTTTCTTATAGGTGGCAGACCTGTCTTTATCACCACTACCAAATTGACCAAATAAATCCACACCTAAATCAAAAGGCTTATTAGACAGCCTGATCTTACTAAAATACAATGCAAGCGCTTCCTTCACAACAGTGGACTTGGAAACATTCTGGTCCTCACTGTATTGATTAAGGAATTCTTCAAGCTCCGGATCGAGTCTTACAGTCAACATAGTATTCAATGATATGTAATACAATTGTAATACAAAATATTGAAGGTTCTGTAAATTACTCCGACTTCACGATCCGCTTCATAAACTCATTCTTTTGGTCATTCATGAGCATGAAATAAACACCGTTTGAGAGTGACCGCACATCAATTTGAATGGTAGGTGCCGAACCAGTAGTTTGAATTAGCTCCTGACCGAGAGTGTTGATAATTTTGATTTCCAGCTCCTTAGTCAAAGCATTTTTTATGGTCACTTGCTTAGTCACAGGATTTGGATAGATTGAAACATTGAACTTGTCACTATCCTCAAGACCCAACACTGTAACATCGTAACAATCTGAAAGCTCGGTACATCCCAGCTTACTGATTTCGACTGCGTAAGTTCCATCAATTGTTGGTATGAACACCTTGTTGGTTGCACCAGAAACCGGCACATTGTCTACACAATTGATCCACTGATAGGAAGCACCAATTGCCTCAGCTGTGAGAACTCCCCCTAACTTCGTGACATTGTTGTTTATACCAGTAATCACAACGTTCTGAGGTTGAGAAAATGTATTTCCACTTGCATCAGTATAGGTCCATGTAATAGTGGAGCTTTCTGTAACTGGAAAATTAGTTTCTGTAGTCGCTTGAATCGTGCCATTGCAATTGTCGAGGGCCGTGGGGAGAGCCGGACTATTTACAAAGCACTCTCCGACGAGATCGGGAAGATTCAGAAGATCTGGGAAGGGTGCTGTTTCGTCTGTCAGAACCACTTCCTGATTTTGAGTAGTTACATTTCCACTTGCATCTGTATAGGTCCAAATGATGGTTGTACTTTCTGTAATGAGTTGCTGAGTTGTAGTGGTCCCTGTAATTACACCCCCACAATTATCTGTGGCTTTAGGCGCTGTTGGCTTTACCACAACACACTCTCCTGTCAAAGTTGTAAGTGGTGAATTGTTAGGTACGGGTGGCGTCACATCGGCAATAATAACATCCTGTGTCTGTTCAATTAAGTTACCGCTTGCGTCTGTGTACGTCCATGTAATGGTGGTACTTTCAGTGATTGGAAATGCCGTAGAAGTCAATCCGGTAATTATGCCGTCACAATTATCAGTGGCTGTTGGTGCAATTGGCATACTTAATGAACACTCCTCATTGAGATCCGGTAAGCTAGCTACATCGGGTGCTGGTGCGGCGTCATCTTCAACGATCACATTTTGAGTCTGAGTAGCAACATTGCCATTTCCATCATCATATGTCCAGGTCACCACAGTTGTACCTGCCGCAGTAACCGGAAATGTAACGTTTGCCAACCCTGTGATAGTCCCAACACAATTGTCCGTTGCCGTTGGGGAAGTAGGTGCGGCTACTTCACAATTTCCATTCAGGTCTGGTAAAGAGGCCACATCTACTAAAGGGTCTGTAATATCATCGACAATAGCATTTTGACTTTGAGTAGATATATTACCGTTCTGGTCTTCGAAGCTCCAGGTAATCACCGTGGTTCCCTGAGCTACAATGGGAAAGACAACATCGGGTGTCCCTACCACATTTTCCCCACAATTGTCCGTAGCAGTGGGGGCTACTGGCGCTGATATTGAGCACTCCCCTGTTAGATCAGATAAGCTTGGTTCGTCAGGGGTTGGACCAGTGATATCTGTGATTATTATTTTCTGTTCCTGGGTCGATTGATTGCCAAAAGCATCCTCATAAGTCCAGGTAACCATGGTAGTTCCCTGGTCCTCTACAGGGAATGAAACATTTGATGTTGCTGAGACCTCAACCCCACAGTTTGTAGTGGCCTTGGGCGCGGTGGGTTCTTCGATAGTGCATTCGTCTATCAAATCCGCCAGTGTTGCAACTAGAGGAATAGGATTGGCAATCGTAACTGCCAAATTCTGAACATCCGCAGATCCCTGGAAATTTAAATAAGGATAAGAAGCATTTTCATCAATAATCCAGGTGCTTGAAAAGTCCCACGCATTAAATGTTTCGCCTTGCTGAAATTCTGAATTTGACTTCCCCACTCCACCATCACTCGATGACATACAGGAAGTCCCCATATTCCAGTAAGAATCATCAATAGTACCCAGATTAGCACCAATAAAACCTCCGAAATTAGCAGAACCCGATACACTTCCCAACGAATAACTATAGGTAATATCTGATCCCGAGAGGGCATTTCCTGAAAAGCCTCCCACAAACTCATTTCCAGAAACATCACCCGTTGCATAGCTGTTGTTTATGGTTCCACTTCCATCATTTTCTCCGACAAAACCACCGGTATTATCCACTCCAGTCACATTTCCTATGGCATAGCTTAATGTGATTGATCCTTCATTGAATCCAACAAATCCCCCCGTTGTATTTCCGCCATTTAATAACACCGATGTATAAGACTCTGAAATGGCTCCTGAATTAGAACCTACAAGCCCTCCTGTTGAGGCACTCCCAACTACGTCCCCGACACTTGACGATCCGTTTAAATCACCAAGGTTTTCTCCTATTATGGCTCCAACATTGGTCCCTCCTTGAACATCAACTCCCTGCAGCTTCAAATCATGGATAACCGTCGATATTCCAGTAGATCCGAACAATCCTACTTCATCTTCAGACGACCTATCAATAAACAGCCCTGAAATTGTATGACTCTGCCCGTCAAAGTTGCCATTAAAAGGAGATGCTGAGGTTCCAATTGGCTCCCAACCGGCTCCATCATTCCAAAAATGTCCACCCGAAGTTCCTGTATCATCAGACAGATCAAGGTCATTCATTAATATAAAGTAGGCTGACAGATATTCACGCACATATGAAAGTGACATGTTTGTTGTGATTTCGTATGGATCACCCATAGTTCCAGATCCTCCTAGAAACTTTCTTAGTCCCGGTATTGAGTCTTCACTGAAAACCCTGAGGAACGGATAAGTTTGCTCATCATAGATATTCCAGGTACTAGTGAAGTTCCAATTTGTGAAAGATGTGGACATGCTTAGTTCACTGGATGTAAGTGGTGTTCCTCCTGCTGAAGTGCCTATACCACTTTCTTCGGTGTTCCAGTAACTGTTTTGAACGGTGCCAGTATTCGCTCCTACCACCCCTCCCACAGAGCTCAGTGTAGCAGAAACAGCAGCAGTGGAATAGGAATATCGGATAATACCTGAAACACTATTATTTCCGACCAATCCACCAGCATTAGAATCTCCATCAACAGTACCTAAGGCGTAGCAATTTTCTACAATCCCCGTGTTGTGGCCTACAATTCCACCCAATGTTGAAGATCCACCTACTATAATTATTGCATAAGAATTTTGGATCGCTCCTGATTGGCTTCTCCCAGCAATGCCACCATGAGTAAAAGAACCACTAACATCTATATCAACATCAATCACCCTACATCGCAAAATACCACCCTCATTCAGGTCTCCTACAAGCCCCCCCGAAACACTACCATCAATGGAGCTATTGATAATGGCACAGTCATTGATCGCTCCTGAACTTGTTCCAGCCAATCCGCCTACATAATTATTTCCCATGACGGAAAAGTCTTCCAGTGTAAGATTGCTTATTTCACCACCCTTTATATTACCAAAGAATCCTACATAGTCCTGATTAATCGGTCCACGATCAATAAAGACACCTGTAATTTTAAAACCATTGCCATTTAGTCTCCCACCAAACCCTGTACTGGATGAACTTGAAATGGGCTCCCACCCCTCTCCACCATTATAAAAGAGACCTCCGGGATTCTGAGTATCATAAGTAAGATCTATATCATTGAGTAGTATGAAATTAGAGCTTAGATAGTTTCTTATCTGATTCAGCTCCGATGGGGTTGTAATTTGATAAGGATCATTGATAGTGCCCGTACCTCCAGAGAATTGGGACATAGCGGAATAACTAAAGACTCCGAGCAGGGCACTAAACAATAACTTTTTTATCTCCATAGTTGGTTGGTTCGCCCGTTAATTTAAAGAATTATGTGAGCACATCAAAAATGTGAGGCTACTTCACATAAATTTAAAATTGTTAACCATTTATTGTGGCTCTTGAATTTTCCGCAAACATATTTAATAACTCATACTGCTGTCACAATAATGATACATTTTGTATGCAATAAGAGGATTTACAAGATCAATCCCATTTTACTGCAGGCAGTTTCTGGAGTCTTTGCATCTTGAATTTGTACCTTTGCACTTAAATGGCAAAAAAACCAAAGGTTCTTTACGAGGACAATCATTTGCTCATCGTGGACAAACCGACAGGATGGTTGGTTCAGGGAGACGAGACGGGTGACAGTACACTAACAGATTGGGCCAGGAACTATATAAAAGACAAGTACAAAAAACCGGGTGACGTCTTCCTGCATCCTACACATAGATTGGATCGACCTGTGGGCGGAGTCACAGTCTTTGCCTGGACTTCCAAGGCATTAGAGAGAATGAATGCCCTTTTTAGGGAAGATCAGGTGGAAAAAACTTATCTGGCAGTAGTAAAAGAGCGATTGGAGATCACAGGAGAGATATTGATTCACTGGCTGGAAAAGGATGATAAAAAGAACATCACCCACGTTTACAACCAGCCGAAAGGTAAGGCAAAAAAGGCCGAGCTGTCTTATGAGCTTATTGCTAGCTTAAACAAGCTTTCTTTACTTAAAGTAAAGCCAAAAACAGGCCGTCCCCACCAGATCAGGGCTCAATTGTCCAAGATCGGTTGCCCCATTCAGGGAGATATTAAATACGGCTTCACGCAAGCAAATAGAGATAAAAGTATAAGTTTGCACTCTTTTGAAATGAAATTTATCCATCCGGTAAAAAAGGAAGCGATTGTTGTCAGATCAATTCCTGAATGGCCGGATTTCAAACCACATATGCATGAGTTGGGTTGAGAAGTTAAAAAATAAGTGGGATCTTAAGTCCACCTGGCAGGTAGTCATCGTATTAATTGTTTTTGCGCTGACTGGCACCACCGTACTTTTTATTAAGCAGCCGGTATTGAGTTTTGTGTATCCCCATGAACCAAGTACCTGGTTCTATGTGATCTATTTCATCCTGATCTGGCCCATCTACAACATCCTTTTATTGTTGTATGCATTTATTTTTGGGCAGTTTACTTTTTTCTGGAATTTTGAAAAACGAACTTTCGAGCGCATTAGGAATTTAGTCGTTCGTAAATGATCTATCAGCGAGCTGAGGCCATTACTCTTCTCAACAAGCTTTATGCTAATAAAATACCTTTTGTCTGTTTTACTAACTTTTTAGCTGATAAAGCATGGATAAAGCCCACGTCAGAAATTCAACCAGACGAACTGAGATATCACTTTCCCAATAAAAAACCAGGACCCGATAATTCTAAGAATTATAAAGACCTTTCTTTCAAGAAATCACCAGTTTCTTATGATTTGTTCAGAAAGGCGTTTGATGAAGTAGTTCATCAGCTAAAAATTGGTAATTCATATCTTACGAATCTTACTTTTAAGACTCCTGTAACCACAAACCTCAACTTAGATGAAATCTTTGATAAAAGTCAGGCATTATACCGGATCAGATACAAAGATGAGTTTGTGGTCTTCTCCCCGGAGACATTCATAAGGATCGATGGAGATAAGATCTATTCCTATCCTATGAAGGGAACGATTGATGCATCTATTCCGAATGCAGAAGCCATCATCATGGATGACCTCAAAGAGATGTCGGAACATATCACTATCGTAGATCTTATCAGGAACGACTTAAGCCAGATAGCCACAGGGGTAAATGTCACAAAGTTCCGCTTCATCAGTGAGCTCAAAACATCCGACAAACACTTATTGCAGGTGAGTTCAGAAATTGTGGGTACGCTTCAAAATCCACAGGATTTGGGTAATAATCTTTTTAGCCTGCTACCCGCAGGCTCCATCTCCGGTGCTCCCAAAAAGCAAACATTGGAAATCATAGAGAATGCCGAGAAGGAAGGAAGGAATTTCTTTACTGGCATCTGCGGTCATTTCGATGGCCAATCATTTGACAGTGGTGTGATGATTCGGTTTATCGAAAATATGGATGGGAAATATTATTTCAGAAGTGGAGGCGGTATCACGGCATTAAGTGACCCCAAAAAGGAATATCAGGAAATGATTGATAAAGTATATGTTCAGGTTTCTTGAAAGTATTTGCTTCAAAGATGGGGCCTATCAGCTGCTAGACTATCATCAACTCAGGGTAAATACGACATTTAATCATTTTTATCCTGACAGCCCTCCTCCTAAACTATCAAATATCTTACCCGAATTATCAGGAGAAGATAAGAGAAAAGTACGGCTGCGGTACGATGGGAAAGATCATGATATAAGTGTAAATCACTATGTCCCAAAACCCATTTCAAAGCTCAGAGCTGTAGAATCTGCTAAGCTGGAATACTCTTTTAAGTACCTCAACAGAGAAAACCTCAATGAATTACTAAATCCTGAAAAAGAAAACGAAGACATAATTATTGTTCGGGATGGACAGATAACAGACTCTTCATATTCCAACCTGATTTTCAAGCAGGGTGACACCTGGTTTACTCCCAACGCCTATCTGCTCAATGGTATAAAGAGGCAAAGCCTTCTTGACAAAAAAGAAATCATTGAAAAGGAGATCAGGCTTCAAGAAGTGATCAACTACACTGAAGTAGGGTTAATCAATGCCATGTTAGATCCGGGAGATCTTTCACTCCCGGTAGATCAAATCATTCGTTAATTATTCTGCTGGTACGCTTTCTGCTAGCACAACTACTTTATTGTTTAGCACTTCAACGATTCCTCCATCAATGGCATAATAAGTCTCTTTAAGCTTCTTATCTACCATTGAGACGATTTTTACATCACCAGCTGTCAAAGATGAGATCAGGGGAGCATGGCCATTCAATATCTGAAATGACCCGTCGCTACCTGGGAAAATCGTGCTTTCCACCTCTCCCTCAAAAATCTTCTCGTCTGGTGTGATTATTTCGAGATACATAATTATGCTTTAGCTTCAGCCAATAGTTTTTCTCCTTTTGCCACAGCATCTTCGATGGTTCCAACAAGGTTGAAAGCCGCCTCAGGAAGATGATCGTATTTTCCTTCCATGATCTCGTTGAAACCTTTGATGGTATCTTTGATGTCTACAAGAACTCCTGAGAGACCGGTAAACTGCTCAGCAACATGGAATGGTTGTGAAAGGAATCGCTGAACCCTTCTGGCACGGTGTACGACAAGCTTATCCTCATCAGAAAGCTCATCCATACCAAGGATAGCAATAATATCCTGAAGCTCTTTGTATCGCTGCAACAGCTCTTTTACTCGCTGAGCACAGTTGTAGTGCTCATCTCCAAGGATTTCAGCACTCAAGATCCTTGATGTAGAATCCAGGGGATCCACAGCAGGGTAGATACCCAGCTCAGAAATTTTACGCGAAAGTACTGTGGTTGCATCAAGGTGAGAGAAAGTAGTAGCCGGAGCAGGGTCAGTAAGGTCATCCGCAGGTACGTATACTGCCTGAACAGAAGTAATTGAACCACTCTTTGTAGATGTAATCCTTTCCTGCATCACACCCATCTCCGTAGCAAGTGTAGGCTGATATCCTACCGCAGAAGGCATCCTTCCAAGAAGTGCTGATACCTCAGATCCTGCCTGTGTAAACCTAAAGATATTATCTACGAAGAAAAGGATGTCTTTTCCTTTGCCTGATCCATCACCATCACGGAAGTACTCTGCAATGGTAAGTCCTGAAAGTGCAACTCGTGCTCTAGCACCCGGAGGCTCATTCATCTGACCAAATACGAAGGTTGCCTTAGAATCTTTTAGATCTGATTTCTTTACCTTGGAAAGGTCCCATCCACCTTCTTCCATGGATTTCTTGAAGTCCTCTCCGTAGTTAACGATCCCGGCCTCGATCATCTCTCTAAGCAGGTCATTTCCTTCCCTTGTACGCTCACCAACACCTGCAAATACCGAAAGACCAGAGTAAGCTTTCGCGATATTGTTGATCAATTCCTGAATCAATACGGTTTTACCAACACCGGCACCACCAAAAAGACCGATCTTACCACCTTTTGCATAAGGCTCGATCAGGTCAATAACTTTAATTCCTGTATATAATACTTCTGTGGATGTAGAAAGATCTTCAAATTTCGGAGCCGAACGGTGAATTGGCAATCCTTTCTTTCCATCTGGCTGGTCCATTCCATCAATGGCTTGACCTACCACGTTGAAAAGTCGACCATTGATATCTTCACCGATTGGCATGGTAATAGGTGTACCCAGGTCAGTGACTTCCATACCTCGAGTCATCCCATCAGTGGCGTCCATTGCCACAGTTCGTACAGTTTCTTCTCCCAGGTGTTGTTGAACCTCAAGGATTACTTCTGTACCATCACCTTTCACAACTTTTAGGGCATCGTAAATCCTGGGAAGTTTAGCGTCTTCTGAATTAAAACTGACATCCACAACCGGACCGATTACCTGGGTGATTTTGCCTTTATTAGCCATTTATGAAATTTTTTATGAGAACTCTGAAATTTTGGTGCGAAATTAAATCAAAAAATCCACCCAGGAAAGGTAAAATTTTAAAACCTCAGGATCTTAATAATATTCTGAAGGTAGTACCCTTGCCAACTTCAGTCTCTTTGATGTAAATCTTCCCTTTATGATAATGTTCAATAATTCGCTTGGTCAATGTCAGTCCAAGTCCCCAACCACGCTTTTTCGTAGTAAACCCAGGTGTAAAGATTTGGTTAACCCTGTTCTTGGGAATTCCTTTGCCAGTATCCGTCACGTCAATGGCCACGCGACCTTCATTTACTTTCAGGATCTTAATATAGATCTGACCTTTACCCTCCATAGAGTCTACAGAGTTTTTCAATAGATTCTCAATGACCCAGGCAAAAAGTGCATGGTTGATATTTGCCGAGATGTCATCGTCGGGAAACACGGTTACTGAAATACTTACTTTAGTGGATAAACGCTTCTCGAGGTACTTTACTACTTCCTGGACCAGGCTAAAGACATTTTCTTCTTTTAATTGAGGGACACTACCAATACTTGAGAACCGTTCAGTAATGCGTTCCAATCTTTCTATATCTTTATTTAGCTCATTTATGATTTCTTCCTGGTCCGGGTAAGTGGCTCTAAAATATTCTACCCATGCCATCAAAGAAGAGAGTGGGGTACCCAACTGGTGAGCGGTCTCTTTGGCCAGCCCCACCCAAACCCTGTTTTGCTCGGCAGATCGTGAATAATTAAATACAATGAATGCAATGAATACAAAAATTGCAATGACGGAAAGCTGAACGTAAGGATAAAACCGGAGCTCTGTCAGCAAGGAGGAGTTTTTATAGTAAATGAACTTATAGCCATAGATCTGATCCTCGCTATCCACCAGGGTTATAACAATAGGTTCGCGCTGCTCCTTCATTTCATCTATCTCCTTGAGTAGAAAGGCTCTCCGATCTTTTGGATTTTCGAAATCGTCACCTCTGGAAAGGTTTTTGAAATCTTCGGGATTACCATGTTGATCCGTAAGGATAACAGGAATGGTGGTGTTGGCTTTGATGATCTCTTCAAGCATGAAGTCAACATTCGCATCGCTTTGGTCATTAGCAATGTATTCAAGCGTCCTGGCATAGAGATCCACCTGCTTTCTTTCCCGCTCCCTGATCTTTTTCACCAGATTATTGGTATAGACAATCGAGCCAACACCAATGGTGAAAGAAAGAATAAGCACTATCCACTTAAAGTTTGGTCGCTCAGGATATAGGTTGACACTGGTTACTTCCTTAAAACGTTTCACCATAAGGCACTAATAAACATTAAAGCTATTGATTAGACATAAACCACTTGGCAAGCACTTTGTAATTCACTTTGGTGCCATGCATCAAAATACCCACACGATAAATCCTGCTGGCAAACCAGATCATAAAAATGAATCCTCCTATCATGAATATCATGGAGAGACCCAGCTCCCAAAACGGAACTCCAAAGGCCACACGCATCATCATGACTACGGGGGCACTAAAGGGGATCATGGACATCCAAAATGCCAGGGAACCATTGGGATCATTGAGCACTACGCCTAATAACATGATGGATAAGATTAAGGGAATCGTAACTGGCAGCATAAATTGCTGGGCATCCGCATCACTGTCTGCCGCGGAGCCAACAGCAGCAAACAATCCTCCATAAAACAGATATCCACTCACAAAGAAGAAAACGAATGCCAGTACAACCTGTGCGAGATTGAGTGAGTCCACAACCTGGAATACTGGCTCAAGCGGATTGCTGGCAGCAATGACCTCACTGCCCGGATCTATCTGCTGAATCTGATCCATTGTAGGTGGCTGCATAGACTGGCTAAATACTAAACTACTTCCAAAAAGGATCGCAGAAGTTAGTGTGATCCAAAGCAACAATTGAGAGAGTCCCACACTAGCGATGCCCAGTACTTTTCCCATCATCAAATGAAATGGTTTAACGGAAGCCACAATAATTTCAATGATTCGGCTGCTCTTTTCTTCAATCACACCACGCATGCACATGGCTCCATAAATGAAGATAAACATGTAAATCATAAATGATGCAACATATCCCACAGCTGTTGCACCAACAGCACTGCCCTGCGTCTCAGTCCCAGACTCGGATATATTAAAGGCGCTGACAGATATCCTGGCCTTTAGTTTATCCAGAAACTCCTGGTCAAGTCCTGACCGGATTAGCTTCTGTTGCTCAATTTCATTTCTCAGTTTCCTCTCGAGGTGATTGAGTGATGAAATGCTCGGATTAGAGGTGGAGTAATAAGATACTTCAGATAGATCATCGATCGACCGGTCAGGTATTATCAACAAACCATCAAACTTACCCTGCTGTATGGTATTCTTTGCCTCTTCCTCATCAGCAATCGAATTATAGGAGTAAATAATCTTTTCTTCATCCTCGAAAACATGCCCAAACAAGTTACTCTCATCAACTACTAAAATCGCCTTTTCATCCCCACCCCGATCCATGAGAAAGATGGGTACAACCATGAGCGTAGCAAAAAGCAATGGGCCCACGATCGTCATCACCAGGAAAGACTTTTTCCTCACCCGGCTCAGATATTCTCTCTTTATTACCAGAAAAATATTATGCATGGGGTTCCTCCTTTACACTTTTGATAAAAATCTCATTGATCGTGGGTACCTTTTCAACGAAGGAATACACCTCGGTATTTTTCATCACAGATTTCAGGATTGCATTAGATCCCTTTTGCTCGGTATCCCTAATCATTGTTGCCAGCCTTCCAAACTCATCTTGTGTAGTACTAAGCACGTCAAATCCATTCGACCCATTTAACGAATCCAGGTGGGTGATCACATAGGTACCATCCTTAAACTGGTTTTTGATCTGAATCTTTGGCCCTTCCAGGATCTTTTCAGATTTGTTGATCAAAGCAATGTGATCACACAATTCTTCTACAGATTCCATTCTATGTGTAGAAAAAATAATGGTAGCACCCTGATCCCTAAGCCGGAGTATTTCTTCTTTGATCAGGTTAGCATTCACGGGATCAAAACCTGAAAACGGCTCATCCAGAATCAGTAGTTGCGGTTGGTGAAGTACTGTTGCAATAAACTGGACCTTTTGTGCCATGCCCTTCGATAGATCCTCCACCTTCTTTTTGATCCATGGGGTCAGTGACAACCGCTCCAACCACTCGTAAATCTTCTTAGTAGCATCTCCTTTTGACATCCCTCTGAGCTGGGCCAGGTAAAGCAACTGCTCCCCCACCTTCATTTTTTTGTATAGGCCCCTTTCCTCAGGCAGATAACCAATCTCCCGCACCATCCGAGCAGTAATTCGTTCTCCATTCAGGAAAATATCACCGCTATCCTGCTCAATTATTCTGGTAATTATCCTGATAAGTGTGGTCTTTCCTGCACCATTCGGACCAAGCAGTCCGAAGATACTACCCTGGGGTATTTGGATGCTGACATCTTTGAGTGCCTGATGACCGCTATAGGCTTTGTTGACACCTTGAATATCTAAAACTGTCACAGCTAAAATTATTTGTGTTATTTTAATTCAATAAAAACGGCCCAGACACATTAGGAAGTGAAGATACTGACTAGATTGTATTCCCTATACATCATTGCTGTTTTCATCAGCTTGTTTGTTGTTTTTTTGTTTCCTTTCTTAATCATTGCTCAAAGGGAAAGCTGGCATTTCCTGGCTTTGAAAATTAACCACTATTGGGCAAAACTTTTCTTTAAACTAACATTAATTCCTTACCGGATCACCTTTCGCTCACAGCCTCGAAAAGATCAACGCTATATATTGTGTGGCAACCATTTTTCTTTTATCGATATTCCAGCCATGGGTCTCATCCCACTTTCTTTTAAATTCTATGGCAAGAGTTCGCTTTCAACTATTCCGGTTTTCGGTTACATGTACAGAAGAATCCACATCACGGTAAACAGGTCTAGCTTGAGAAGTAAGCAATATAGTTTTGAAAAAGCCAAAGATGCCCTGGACCATGGATTCAATTTGGCTATGTTTCCAGAGGGAGGGATCATAGCAAAAGCACCCCCATCCATGGAAGCATTCAAAGACGGTGCCTTCCAGTTGGCTGTCCAAAAGCAAGTACCCATACTTCCTGTAACATTTGTCAACAACTTTCAAATACTACCGGATGACAATCGTTATGTGTTTCATAGGGCAGTCTGCAAGATAGTAATCCATGAGCCTGTTTTCCCTAACGGAACTTCCCATAAAGAAGTAGATGAATTAAAACAAAGGGTCTATGAAATCATCCAAACCGAACTGAATACAGCTAATAACCTGCAAACAGATAGGTAAAAGTTGGCTGTGTTCACTAATATTGTGTCCAAACTATGAAGATCAATAAAGAAGTTCTGCAAAAGATTGCTCATCTGGCGAGACTGGATTTGAAGCCGGAGAAAGAGGAATCGCTCAAGCAAGACCTGGAAGAGATCCTGGACTGGGTAGAGGAGTTGAATGAAGTGGATACTGAGGGGATTGAACCTCTGACCAATATGTCTTTTGAAGTAAATGCCCTGAGAGAAGATAAAGTTGGGGAGGTACTGCCACGAGAAAAAGGCTTGAAGAACGCACCAGCTCACGACGATCAGTATTTCCGAGTACCGAAAGTACTTGAGTAATCATGTTTCGCGGCTATGATCTGATCCAAAAGTTTTTCCTGGGATTATATGTTCTGGCAGTCATTGCCTTCTGTTTTTTCTATTTCAATGGATATGATTCATCCATCTCATGGGGTATCATCGCCAAAGCCAATAGCGAAAATTTAATCGTTCACACCTTTCAGAAAGGACCTTTCCTACTGGACTTCAAAGGCATGATCTATAAGCTTTCTGAAGTCTTCAGCGCCGGACCAATAGAACGCCATCTCACATTCGACACAATATTCCTTGCCATCTATTTTTTTGGCGTTGCTACAATCATTGCAGTCAGTTCCACACTTTCACGTGGAATGTTTATTGGGTTTTCTATTGTCATCGTTTTTTTCTTCTTTTTCCTCCGGATGGAAGAAGTTGGTGCTTTTGGCTTTTCCAGCTCATCCAAGTATGCAACGGCTGTCTTATTTCTCAGTTATCTACTCCCGGCATACATATTTCAGGCATTCTGGAGAATATCATTAATCTACCGTATCCTTATCCTTAGTGGAATAACAATTATTCTTTGGGCATTCATCGGGATTCCCTCAAATCTGCTGATTGATCACCTCATCACCAATGGGTATTTCTCTTTCCAAATCATTGCTCTTTTGTTTCTGGTACTTATAGCAGAAGAAAACGTTTTTGCCATCCTGTATTTGGTTAGCCGGGTCAAGGGCAGTAAAAATAGTGAGAAACACCTAATGATTTTTGGGTTCTGCTACTTGCTGTTGATTGGTCTCTACTATGCAGATATGGCCGATCTGATTCCACTTGACGTCCGGTTTTTTGATCCATTCGTATTATTCATTATTTCAGCTGTTGTCGCTGGCTGGAGCTTCTGGTATAAGGAAGGCGGTTTTAACAAATTTATAGAACTGGGAAACGCGAGGGTCCTCTTTTTTGCCCTGGGATTAATCACGCTATTCTTTTTGGCACATAGCATGTTTCGAGGTAATGACCCAGCCTATCAAAATTTCCTGTATTTTATCATCTACACACACCTCGCTTTCGGTACTTTTTTTCTGGCCTATATCATTCTCAATTTTATTAATCCGCTGAACAACGGCTTACAGGTATTTAAAATTGTTTACCACTCTCAAAACTTTCCCTATATCTCAGCGAGGCTGGCTGGCTTTGCGGCGATAGCTGCATTCTTTTTCCTTGCTCAGAAACAACCGTACTTTCTCATGAGAAGTGGGCATTACAATTATTTGGGTGTACAGGCACAGACAGAAGATGACCAAAACCTTGCCGTCAGGTACTTTGAAGAAGCTCGGATTTACGGCCATGACAATCATTTCTCCAACTACCAGCTAGGGATGCACCACCTGGAACGGGAAGAATTTCAAATAGCCAACTTCAGATTCCAGCGGGCTACCAACCGATATCCTTCACCTCAATCCTACATCAATCAAAGCAGGACTGCAGAGATGATGGATGAAACTACAGAAGCCATTGTGGCACTACGTACAGGGTTACTTGATTTTCCTAATAATGGCTATCTGAAGAATAACCTCGGCTTACTCTATACTGAAATTGGGAGCCTGGACTCTGCCAGAAAATATCTTGGAAATGCCACTTCTACTGGCAGCTGGAACGAAGCCAATCACACCAACTATCTTGTAGTTCGAAATGATGCCGACAGCGCTTCCCTAACTGAAATTTACGAGATCGAAAACCTGGCTGTAAAGTCCAATGTGCTTTCAAGTGCCCTAAGAAACGAAGTGACCATGGATCTCCCCCTGGATACAATTTCCTTTAATAAGAGTCAGCTCCCACTCCATAAGGGGACATATCTGGTAAACTATTCATGGACAAGTGATGACCCGGAAGAGAACAATTTCCTGCTGAATGCCATGAATGTACCCATGAATGAAGAACTCTTTCGATCAGCAAAACAAGCTGTGGCTATCAGGAGCTATCTCATGGGTAATATCAACCAGGCTTTCATACTCATGGATGATATGATCTTCCAGGCATCTAACAACTGGAAAGGGATCTTTTACAATCAAAAAGGAAAAATGGCTTTGGAACAGCATATTCTTCCGATAGCCAGAGAATCCTTTGAACAAGCCATTAGCTATGGCAACCAGGAAGCAAGGGTTAATCTCATTGCTACCTTGCTGGAACAAAATGAAATGGACGAGGTCTATAGAAGTCTTGAACAATTCTCAGCGATTGATAGTTTTTACGTTTCGCTGAAAAAAGACATACAGACAATGGAAAGAGGCACTGATCTTTCGGAAGAAATGACAAAGTCCTTTGTTTACTACAATTATGAGACACTCACCAGCGAAGCTATCAGGAAGACCCTTGAAAAGGCTGATCCACTGTATATTGAAGGGCTTTGGATGAAAATATACCGGGAAAAACTCATGGAGAATCCCTCTTCACGTAGCCAATATATTGATCTTTTCATCCCTTATATGAGCGGAGATGATTGGGAAATACAACTGGCCTCACTTGAATTGGTTGATGGCAACACACCTGACTCTACAACTTTCAATAAACTGATAGCTCATGCAGAAATGAATGCATACAATGTACCCCTCATTATTGAAATAGCTAAAAGGGTGTCGTCAGAAGCAAATATGATGGCTTATGATTTACTGGTAAGAGCAACAGATGCAAACCCTAATCATCCTGGCCTGATGAAGGCTTTTGTAGAAGAAAGTGTAAGGCAGCGATTATTCAATTATGCGGAATCAGGTCTGGATCGTCTTCAACCACATATGAATCCCACTGAATTCTTCTTATTCAAAACCAGGATCCAGGATCAGATTTCCGAGCTTCGCCAAGAGAGTTTCGACAGTTTTCAGTGAAATAATTCCAATCAATCATTAAATTTATAGAGGTAAGTACAATCATTTATCTTCACTGTGGATTACCCGATAGAAAATATTGAAAAATCGTCCTATCCTGAGGTAGTCGATGTTTGGGAAGCTTCCGTGCGAGCCACGCATCATTTTCTCAAAGAAGAAGATATTATGTATTTTAAACCACTTATTTTGAATACCTATCTGGATGCTGTAAAGCTCAGGTGTATCTAAGAATCAGGTAAGATCATTGGATTTCTCGGAGTGTCGCAAGATCAGGTAGAGATGCTATTCATTCATCCAAACTACAGAGGTAAGAAAATAGGTAAGACACTGCTCGATTATGCTGTGGATATCATGAACATTACCAAAGTGGATGTAAACGAGCAAAATGAGCAGGCCGTGGGGTTTTATAATCATTATGGATTCAAAGTAGTGGGTCGTTCAGCCCTTGATCCAACAGGAAAACCCTATCCGATCCTACACATGTCCTTGTAAGAAAACAAACTCATTCATTCTTGAATTGATTTTACAATTAACGGATTTGTTTTTATCTTAGAATAAAAAATGATGAAGGTACCCCACTTTATTGCATTGAGTTTATTGACTTTTGGTTTTTTAGGCTGCCAAGAGGATGACAAAACTCCATCCAACCCTGACGTGGAGACCTATATTGAATTACTAAGAAGTGGACAATATCAATTGACCACACTTCCTGATTTTACTCCCGACGATATCCCTGCATTGCTGGTATACCGCAATGAAACCGATGAAATTTCAGTATTTCCCAGAAACCCCATCTCATCTTATTATATGGAAAATTGTGATCTGGGTATGTTGGTTTTGTGGACCATAGAATCTATCAGAGCTGTTTCTATCCAAAGTGATCAGGTGGTAATGAATTTTCCTTCTCTGAATCCTATACTTAGGGCAAGAGACAAAGATGAGCTTGAGTTTATTTCAGAAAGTACGACTTTGGAAGAAGCAGCTGCTGCCTATTTCGACTGGTGGCACCTCAATGGAGATAAAGAATTCAGTGAATTCAGTGTGCTCGATCCTTTAGCCAATACAATATATACCTGGCACTAAGGCCAGGCATATCCTGCTTCTTAATCACTGAAGTTTAAACACAATTGGCATCACCATCCTGACTTTTACAGGTCTCCCTCTCTGCTTTCCCGGAATAAATTTTGGGGATTCTCTCAATACCCGCTCTGCTTCTTCATCGCACCCGGCACCAATTTCTCTGATCGCTTTCACCTCTGACAGATTTCCCTCCTTATCTACCACAAACTGGACAAAGACTTTACCTTCTACACCCATCCTTATCGCTTGAGTAGGATAATTCATGTTGTCGCCAACATATTTATAGAAAGCTTTCATCCCACCGGGGAATTCAGGATAGCTTTCAACAAAATCCACAACCACATCGACCTCCTCATCTTCAGTAAAAACAACATCTTCGATGATTGTTTCAATAGTCACTTCTATATTAAGATCCACTTCAGGTTTCAATTCAATTTCTACCTCATCTTCCACTTCAATAATCTCCGGTAGTTGAATCTTGGGCGGAGGTGGTGGTGGCTGATCTGTTGGTGGTATTTCGATAATTGGTTCATAGATATCAACACCCGGATTAAAATCAACAATTCCACCATCACGATATGCTGGCCACTCGAACGCTAGAATCACAAGTAATAAACTTGTGCACAATCCTACATTGAGAAAAAGTCTGTACATCCTCTCAAGATCTGCTTTTTTGTTCTTCTTTGACTCCATAACTATATTTTTAGTTAAATATAATCAATAAAACTAAAATTTTAGTTGTTTAACTAATTTAATAGTTTAAGTAGAAATCACATTATCTTATCTTCAACTAGAAAATGATATCTCCGTATATAAAGTGCAGCTTACAACTATCTTTGGCGCATGATTCGAATCTTCACGTTTATCCTCATCATTTCCCTTTTTTCACAATGTGCTTCCATTCAGGAGGCTCCTGAATTTCGTGGGATTGAAAAGCTCCAAGTCTCCAAACTCAAGGGGAAAACAGCTGATCTGAATGCCGATGCAGTGTTTTATAACCCCAACAAGCGTGGAATGACCCTGAAGAAAGTGACTATAGATGTAAAAACTGAGGATAGGATTATCGGTCAGATCAACAAATCATTGAATCTGAAAATAAAGCCAGAATCAGATTTTAAGGTTCCTCTGGATGCGACGGTCAATATTGGAGATATTGGTGTGATCAGGGGTCTAATCAGTATGTTTGGAGGTAAAGAAATTGAAATCACCTATAGTGGTGAAATTAAAGTATCGGTTTATGGTATTCCTAGAAAACTTTATATAGACCAAACAGAAAAACTGCAGTTTTAGGAATCATTTCGGGTATAATTAAAGCTTTCATGAGTCTAATTGGACCTCATTTAAGACCTTTATAGGGGTGCCAAAAGCAAGATCTTATTAATAATAATCCTGAAAATTGCTTAGCTTTATTGAGGGTTTTTCGGCTTCTACACCATTTTAACGGCTTATTCATGAAAACAAACTTTACCTGCCGTCAGACATGCTACCAGGTATTTCTAGCGGTTATTCTGATCAGCTGTAGCCAAACCAAGGATACTGCTGGAGATTTGTATACTCTGGGTGACATCAATTATCGTTTTCCGGTTTCTCACGAAGCCTCTAAAGATTTCAGTAAAGGACTTTTGTTGCTACATAGTTTTGAGTACGATGATGCAAAAGATGCATTTCTTGAGGCCCAGCAAGCTGATGGGCAGGAGATCATGGCATACTGGGGTGAAGCCATGTGTAGTTATAAAGCTCTTTGGGGTCTGCAGGATGTAGAGGAAGGAAGGAAAGTCATGTCGAAGCTCGGTGATACCATGGAAGGCCGGTTGAGCAAAGCTGAAGAAGGACTGGAAAGGGAATTCTGGCAGGGTATTGAGTTATTGTATGGCGAGGGAGAACTAAAAGAGCGCAACGAAAAATACGCCGACCACATGGAATCTCTCTATAAGAAGTACCCCGATGATCTGGAAGTAGCAGCTTTCTACTCATTGGCTCTCATGTGGGCTGATTATGACAACAGGGAGTACTTAAGTAAGTCCGCTGAAGTAGCAGCTGGAATCATTAAGGAAAATCCTACACACCCGGGAGGTTTACATTACATGATTCATTCCAATGACAATCCCGAATTTGCCAAACTTGCGGTTGCTGCTGCTAACGAATATGCCCGTGTGGCCCCGGATGCTGCACATGCACTGCATATGCCTTCGCATATTTATGTTGCTCTGGGTATGTGGAATGAGGTAGTAAGCTCTAATGAGGACTCCTACCAGGCCAGTTTGAACCGGATTGAAAGGAAAGGACTTACCGGAAGTGACAGAGGATATCATTCCATGGCCTGGTTGCACTACGGGTACTTGCAGCAGGGAAATTATGATAAAGCCGGGCAGCTCATGAAAGAAATGATCAGCTACAACCTGGACTCAACTGCCTCACTCGCCTATACCATCATGATGCAAAATCAACAGCGCATTGAAAGTGGTGAATGGCTGAAAGATCAGAAGCCTGTTGATGTAGACTATAGCAAACTTAGTCTGGAGTCAAAAGCCCAAAAGCACTTTTTCAATAGCTTATTGGCTTTTGACCAAAAAGATGCTACTCAAATTGGCAGGGAACGGGATAAACTTCAACTGCACATAGAAGCAGCTAAGTTGCTCGTGGGTGAAGATGGCATTGTGCTTTGTAGTGCGGGCCCTACACGGTTTGCTCCTACCCAGGAGGGAATCCTCAAAGCTGGCATCATCATTCACCAGATGGAAGCCTTAATTGCTATGCTTAATCACAATGAGATAGCTATTGAAGAACATTTAAAAGAGGCCACCCGACTTGAATCTAGTGGTAGTTATGATCCAGGACCACCATTTATTGCCTACCCTTCATTTGAGCTGTATGGTGAATGGCTCTTGACCAAAGGCAGAGCAGAAGAAGCCCTAAGCCAGTTTAATCAAAGTCTGCAAAACAGGACCAATCGGGCAAAAGCCCTGAGAGGTAAGGTAGAAGCATTAAAAATGCTTGGTCGGTCAGAAGAGGCATCAGATGCACAAAGGACCCTGGATGTTTTCTGGAAGAATCAGGTTATTGCGATGAACTAGGTCTGCCATACATGAGTATTGAAAATTACCATTCTCCGTTCTTGCCAAATTTCTCTTTTGCGGCCCGCTGAAATCTTGCTGAAGCGTCCTTAAGGTCTTGAAGAACCTCTTCGTGACTCTTTCCAGAAGCATTTCGGGCAGCTGCGATGACTGTATTGCACTCATTAGCATCCATAAAAGATGATGCATCATACAATGCATCCATATCTTCCTCAGGTACTACGAGAAATCCATGTTTATCAGCATGAATCAGGTTTCCAGGGTTTACTTTGCAGCCAAACACCTGTACCGGCTCTCCCCATGCAACAGGCGTACTATAGGCATGACCGACACACATTCTGCTGGCAATAGCTTTAAATCCTGCATTGGTCATTTCATCCACATCCCGAATACACCCATCTGTAATCGTGCCCACACAGCCAAGCGCCCTGTGTACGTTGGCATTCACTTCACCCCAAAATGAACCCACATGACCAGGCTTATCAAGATCCTGGACAACAACAATTTTTGGCGATGGAATCGTACTCAGGTATTCTCTGTACTCTGACCAGGCATTTTTGTTTTCTTTATGTTTAGGGTTGCTTGGCTCACATATTACCGTAACCGCATAGCCCACCATTGGACCCATCTGAGGCATAAAGTCCCTGGTTTCCTCCAGGTTGAAATATCCTTTTGTACGGTCTTTTGCTGTGATCTGCTCCCATCCGTTGTAAATGGTTGGTGTATTCCAGCGTTTTAGTTTCAACAGTTCACTATGGGGTAGTAGCTTCATAGGCATTTCAGGGGTTAAAGATCAATTTTGAACCATACTAAGCTAACAAATAGAAATAGCATTGAAAACAAAAAACCCCGATCCTAAAGGAACGGGGTTCATATAATATGTTTTGAGTATTCTTAGTTGCTCAGCTTAAAGATAATTGGAAGTACCATTCTTACTTTCACTGGTCTACCTCGTTGCTTTCCTGGCTTGAACTGTGGTGATTCTCTTAGTACACGCTCAGCTTCCTCATCACAACCGGCACCAATACCTTTCACAGCTTCAACCTCTGTTACGTTTCCGCTTTTGTCAACAACAAACTGCACATAAACTCTACCTTCAATACCCATTCTTCGAGCTTGCGAAGGATACTTCATGTTGTCACTGACGTATTTGTAGAATGCCTGGAGACCTCCTGGGAATTCTGGCTGGTCTTCCACAATGGTAAATACCTGCTCTACTTCTTCCTCTTCTGGTTCGAAGACCACATCTTCGATTACTGTCTCTTCTGTTACTTCCACATCAAGATCCAACTCGATCTCTTCTTCAATTTCCTCCTCATCAGGAACCTCTATAATCTCAGGAAGCTGAATTTTTGGTGGTGGTGGCGGTGGTTGCTCGGTGGGAGGTATCTCCATGATATCTTCAAAATCATCATTTACCTGACCCAGATCAACCAACCCACTGTCATCGAATGTAGGCCATTCGAAGGCAGCGATCACAAGCAACAAGCTGATACTTAACCCTACGTTAAGGAAAAGCCCGTATTTCTTGTTGAGATCGGCTTTTGGATTCTTCTTCAATTCCATAATTCTAAATAATTATCTATTCCCAGAATATTATGCTTTCAAATATATGTATTATAAAACTTTATTAATAGCTGCAAAAGTTCCTTTTTCTCAAAAACGCATAAAAACGTTCTACTAAGATAAACAATATTGGGATGAAAACGAAATTCTTAGTTTGAAATTTACTTTGTTGGTAGGACTTTTTTTACAGCAAAGGCCAGTATAAGCCCGAAAATGGCCCCCAAAACATCTGCAAAAAAATCCATTAAGTCCTTTGACCTGTTGGGTATGAAACCCTGCAAAAGCTCCGTTCCAGCACCTATTATGAGAGAAACGCAAAAAACCATCAGTAAAATCCAGCGGGTGTTCATCGACCCATAGAGTCCCCTAAGGGTCATTAATCCGCTCCAACCGAGGAACAAGGAAAAATGTGCGACTTTATCAATACCAGGAAAATTGTAATCACCAATGTCAGGTGACCCAGGAGCAAGTAGTAACCAGGCCATTAGCAGTGTCCATACAACCAGCAGAATGGTAGTAAGGGTCTTCAAACCTTACTGCCCTATCAGGGATTTATATTCCTCTGGTGAGAGTAGTTTATTTCCTTTATCAGTAATCTTAAGCTTAATCAACCAACCCTCTCCATATGGATCTGAGTTTACAATCTCAGGATTTGACTCTATTTGATCGTTGAATTCAAGCACTTCACCCGATACTGGCATAAAAAGATCAGAGACGGTTTTGACAGCCTCTACGGTACCAAAAATTTCACCTGCTGCTATCTCATCCCCTATGGTCTCAACCTCCACATATACAATGTCACCAAGCTCACCCTGAGCAAAGTCCGTAATACCCACAAAGGCGGTATCACCTTCGATTCTGATCCATTCGTGGTCTTCAGTGTAGTTGAGATTATCAGGAATATTCATAAGTATGTTATATTTTGGATGGTAATATTTTTCCGGTTTTAAAATTATATCAATTATTCAGATTCGCTACTGTGCCAGGCCAAATCTTAGTTGTGTACCAAAGGCAGTGGTAGCTGTCCGGAACGAACTAATCTTAGGATCTGTAACACTTCTTTCAAAATACATGGTTAGATCAAGCTGATCGTTCAGCTTATAGGTGAGTGACGGTCTGAGCTGGAAATTCGTGTTTCCATTCGTCACCGTATTTTCTCCCTCCAGCTTCCTTTGGATTGTTTCAGAGTCTCGAATGGTCATGGCCACCCTTATCGTCACATCATTTTCCAGCGCTACTGTTCTTCCTTGTATCTTAAATGGTAGCTTGAAATCCTCCTTGGTTAGCCCAAAGTCCAAGGTGACATCATTGTTACTCACTTCTGTAATCTGTGCATTGGACATGTTCAGTGAAAGATTACGTTCTTTTCTGTATTCAATCCTGGTAGATAGATTCTTTTTCGTCCTGATATTAATACCCATCAAGGGCGAAAATTGTTCAGCTATGGATACCTGGTTGATAATATAAACAGGCACAAGGTGTCCGGTCTGAGGATCGATGATCGTCGCCTCCGGGTAGTCAAGAATATTATTGTTCAAGGTAATGTTGTCGCTGTACTTAAGCGAATTGGTATAGTTGTTTACATTGAACGCAGATCGGTACGCATGTGTCACCGAAACTGAAGAGAAGAGATCCGATAATCCCGGAATCTTAGAAAGTCCGGTATAGTCCAACCTCCAGTTAGGTACAGGAATGGTTGGGAAGGGACTCAGACTTGATTGATCAGCTTCCTGCCCCGAGTATGCGGCCAAAAATGAAGGTATCAGTACGTCCTGCGAAAGCCGGTTAAATTCACCATTTTGATTTACTCCCTGAAGTCTGTCGTGAATCACATCAATGTTTTCGGAAAATTTCTCATAGGTAAGTGAGGTATTGTCATCCCTATTTTGTCCAAAGGCTGTTTTTATAGATATAAATGAAATATTATAGCTTCCGGACCTGGCGGGAGTCAAGCTGCTAAAAGTATCGAGGCCAGGGTCATACCTAAAGATTTCCTGAAAGTTTGCCGTATTGGTTCTTTTGGCATCCAGGGAGATCTTGAAATCTGGTGCCGGGTCAATGGCAGCTCTAATATCAATATCTGTGCTGAATGTTTGTTGAAATGGCGAAGTAAGAACGGGGCTTCTGGAAAGCCATCCATTTCTGGCAGCATCATGCCTGATACCGGCATCTTGCCCTCCCAGGATGAAATTCCACCCAGGTGAATTCCACGAGCTATCCATTCCTAAAAGAAACGGTGTGATCACAAAGCCTGACAGTGTTGTACTCTCCCTGACATTATAATTAGCCGTAATTGACCTTAATGACATCAATAGTCTGAGGAAAGACTTACCTGGACTAAAGCTTTTTGGTTCACTTCCTGAGGTTCGCCTTGGTGGGGCGTTGATTTGCTTCAGGAAGTCAATTTTATTGTAAAGCTTCACCATATCTACTTTACCTGCCACTCCTCTATCTCTCCTGTTAGAGATAGTATGTCCAAAGAAATTGTCAGCCGAATCCGTTTGATTAAGTGATCCTGCCACCCAATTGTATCCTACGGAATACTTGAGGTCTGCATTCAACCAGTCGGTGACAGGTAACTTATCAAGCGGCACACGAAATGTGGCATTGACATCCTGCCTAAAGTTTTTCATCCGCCCAAGATCTTTTATCTGTTCCCAAATGTAATCGCGTTCTGCACTTGTATTGATGTCCCCATTGATGGTTGAGTCTTCATCAATCACAGCATTGGCAGCTGCACTATAATCGAGGTTTAGATTTTTTATCGGGTTCCAACGCATGGCATAGGTCCTATTGAATGTAAACAATCGCTCATAGTAGGGATCAATTCCATCAATGGTAAGGTCATCATTATATAGCTGAGTCATCACAAAGCTTCTCCTTAGATCTGCCCTGAAGGAGAGGTTGGAAGGAATCGGAGAAAAGTTAATGTCTTTGATCAGTTTCAGCCACGGGCTGCTAAAAGCATCTACATTTCTGAAAGGTTCTATGATAAATGCTGAAGGGGAGTAATTATAAGCAACCCCCCCAGCCTCTGTTTTCTGAAGATAGGTTTCTGTATTTACATTACTTGTTACAATATCGGAATAGGCATACGAAAGTGAAATATTCTCAATGTCGAAGAAATGGTCATTGGCTTCCTGGTTTACTTTTATTTTCCCAACATTGGTAAAGTTTAGACTTCTTCTCACACTTCTGTCCTCAACTATTTTGCGATATCTTTCTCTTTCCGAGGCCGATAAAATTGAATTGAGTGAGGCCTCCAGTGGCACGTCCGGATCAAGTGGATCAAATTGAGGTGTGGTCCTTGACTTTTCGTAGCTGGCATACATAGGGACTTTCAATCCAGTCTTTTCAGGGAACAGAAATCTATCCAGGTTTAGGTTGGCAGAAATATCGTATTGGAAAGTTTCCGCCCGATCCCTTTGCTGAATATTCTCCTGGATGCTACCAAATCCAATGGAAGAATATCTTGTAGAAGCATTGATTGTGCCCAGGTCGGCTAATTTAGCACTGGCATTGGCATTGGCTGCCCAGCCTTTGGTCTTGTCAAAATCCGTCACCCGCATCTCATTGGCCCAGAGACAAATAGATTTTGGTTCATTATCATCAGTTCTCGGGTTTCTGATTCCAATCATCATGGTCAGAATAGTGCTGATGTCAGGCCGCCCCTTAATGGTAAGGTTATATTTTCCATCAGCTGAAGATTGCTGGTACGGCACCTGAATATCAAATCCCCCGCGATTCCTGGTTGATTTTAGCCCAAGAAGTTCATCAATGGCAATATCAATTTCATTTTCCAGGGGCCACAACAGCCTTCTAAGCTCATCATCACTGGCACTGGATACCCCAAGTGGTGTAATCTTCAAAGGAAGTTCAATCTCATAATAGTTCTCTGTGAAGTCAGTTCCCAATCGCAGGAAGGCCGTTACCTCATCATCCAGAACCATGTCTTCCTTGTAAATCTCAGCATGGAAAAACATCTTCAACCGACCATAGTTGATGAGATCGATATCCACATTTTTGAAGACTGCCCGTGCATCCTGATCTTTTAAATCCTCCACGCATATCTGCAGCGATTGCTCATTCACCTGCCGGTTCACGATGGTTGTGTTGTCTCTGTCTCTATTGATCCCCGGAGGAACCCGATACTTATTTTTTGTTTCGGACCCGGTACTGTTCTCCTCTATATTCACCACCGAAACATTAAAGTCAGATGAAGATGCTTCTGGCAGCTCATAAAAGCCCGGCTCCAGCAGTGTCTCCTGGTATTTTCTCCATTGACTACCCACTAGCTGAAGTTTAGACATCCTGAGCACAACTGGTTGGCGGAATTTGGTGAGGTACATCCTGATGTACCGCATTGTTTTAAAGCCGCTGATGTCACCAATTACATTGTCAGGATCTCTGATTGGAATCCTGAAAAGATACCATTTGGCGGAATTTGGATCAGTATCATCGGAGATCTCATCTACAATGTGGTGCTTGCCAATCTCCAGGTCACCAGGTCTTAATGGGATTCTGTACTCATAATACTCTTCCAGCTCTGTGATGGTATTGTCATTGTTGAGGTCTTCATTATCTGGCTGCTGTGTGGACCCGGTTACGATATCATTTGTCTGTGCTGGCGAATTACCCTCAAGGCCATTAAAGTTTTTGTATCGTTCAAGTATTTTAGCATCATTATTATCGAGGTCTGCTCCGAGAAAGTATTGAAAATCATCTGCTGAGGGATCTGCCCGAATCCTCTCCAAACCATCTCCTACCACATTGATTTGATTTAGGTAGTCAGCAAAAAACTGGCGTTCCTGATCATTGTTTAGTCCATCCAGACCTATATCCTGTGCGTTTTGTTTCGCACTTTCAAAGTTTCTTGTAAGAAATGGTTCGGTAGTTATTCGTCCCCAATCGTTAAAATCCACCCTGGCCGAATCATCATTTACAGGCAAACCATTTTCAAAAGCATGCCTGCCATTGTCTTTCATCAAATCCTCGGAAACGCTACCCAGGTTAAACACGAGCTCGCCTCCGGTGGTGTTATTGCTATTGAAGACTCCATCAATCACCCTGCCAAGCTCTCCCTGAAGAAATGGATCCATCATCCAAAATTCGAGATATTCAATGTTGGTCTTATCAAAGTCAACCTCATTGGTGATTGCCCGGGTAATTCCACCCCAGTTACTCTCAGGGTTTGGAAGATATCCTTCAGGAGTCAGATTCGGATTGTAGTTGTAAGGGCCTCTTTCGTACGGATAATAAACAACATCGAAAATCCTCTCAGGAGTAATCCAGATCTGTGGGTCTCGCTGTCGATAGATTTCCTGGGGAAATACAGGCCGCATATAGTGATTCTTTAAATCATCATCTGTGAGGTTCTCGGGAGCCTGATTGATCAACGTGTTCCCATTGTAAAAATTTGGATCCACACTATACCAGGCCAATTTTGCTCTTTTATAATTGATCCCCAACTGAGAGTCTGGTGTAGACTGATCAAATTCATTGGTTCTTGTTCTAGGAGTACTGGCCAGGTCCCAACCCAATGCACCGGCGAGATTGAAAGGTGTGATGGCATTTTCAAAGTCATCGATATAGGAGGTGCCCTCACCATCTACAATATTGGAGGTGCCGGGGACCATCTGGGCAAACTCCGCACTGAACCTAAGGTTTGAAGTTTCTTTTGTGCTGATCAGCGGCAGGAAGTCGACCATCTTGGTGAGGAAATTGGCCTCCGTCTGATAGTTTATATCAAATCCGTATTTGGTGTTGCTGGTTGGTTCATCACCAATCTTATACCGTGTAATACCCCCGGGACGCTCATTGAGGTGGAGTAACGTAGCACCAATGTTGAACTTGTCACTAAACCTGTAATCAAGGCGGGTACCATAGAGCCAGCGGCTCTGGAAATTAAACAGGTCGGCTTTCTCATAGGATATATTAATGGTTTTACCGGAATTTAGGATCCCTTCATTAATAATTCGGACCCGTCCAAGGTTATAATCCACCGTGTAGTCCAGCCCCTCAGTCAATGGGGTATTTCCTGCCGTAACAACCACAGAATTTTCAGCAATGTTGATACCCGGGAGTACAATTTCACTAGAAGAGCCTGCATTGAACCTACCCAGGATAAAATATTTATTTTGTGAGGCTACCTGCTGTGCATCAGCCCTTGTGGTGCTGTAAAGCGTATCGTATACATATTTTTCTATGAGGCTGGGTTCGGTAGCTGGGTCAAAATATTTCCGCAACTCACTTCCAAAAGGTTCAAGGACCGGAAATATCACGTTACCGTTCCTGGTATCAATGGTAATACCTTCAATAAAGTCAAAGTTCCCGTCCTTCTGCTTGTCATTGTTTCGGTTTAGCTGATCCAGCCCCATTAGTTCGATCAGGGGCTTGTCTTTGGTACGTCGGCCTTCATGAAGAGATGGATTGTCAATCCCGGTGCGGTCATCACGGTAGTGGATCCTCAGGGTAAAACCATTTGGATCAATCTGGCTTGCATTGAGGTTATAGATATTTTTCATCATCAGGTCCCATGATGGTACTTCGGAGTTGATCTTGTTGGGCCTGAGCAGCTTCATGTATATCACCTGATCATCTGCCAATCCTGAATAATCTTCGGTAAGTTCACCCACTTTATACACCTGTCCATTATAGGTATACTCGTAAGAAACTGCCAAAGCTTCATCATTTTGCAGCTTCCTAAGTAAAGTGATATATCCCAATTGCTTGTTGATGGTAAATTCATTGTCTTCAAGTTTCCTGGCAGTCTGGATAAGTACATAATCAGTGGAATTGACAAATCCGAAATTGTTCTGAAGCGTTCCTGAGGTCTCACTCGAGTTTCTTACACCTGAATTGTTAAGAATATTAGCATATAGATTATTCGCTTCATTTCGCGTTGGGCCTACTCCCTGTCCTGTTCCGATGTTTGGATTTCCCGGGCGATAAATTCTACTACCTTCTCCCAAATCCATAAATCCTACCACGTTTCTTGTGGTCCGTGTATCCTGCGTCCTGTTGATCAGGTAAACTTCTACTCTTGTGATGTTTACACCAGAGGTGATCTGGGGCAGATTTCCGAGCCAATTCTGGTAATTGTCTCTAAAGAAGTGTCCCAGGAAGAAGTGCCTGTTTTCATCATAGTCCGAAGCCCGTACCTCAAATTCCCGTCCCTGGAAGCCACTTTCTATTGTCAGCACTTCACTTTGTCCTTGCTGACGCGACAGCACACTGGTCACGAATAATTTACCAAACTGAAGCTGAGTCTTGATCCCAAAAAGAGATTGTGCTCCCGTCATCAGACTATTGGAAACAGGCATGCTGACATTACCAATTTCAATTTTCTTTACAATGTCCTCCTCATAGCCGGTATATTCCACCTTGAGGTTATTCTGGAAGTCAAAAGTGTTGTTATTGTCAAAATTGGCGGTGATGGCCAGCTTTTCACCCACTTTACCCACCACATTTAAGGAAATTTGTTGATTGAAATTAAATCCTCCGTTCCGTTGCTGACGTAGAGGTATAGCAGGGTTGTTAATCCGCTGGAACCGGCCACCAAAATCCAGGTTGACAAACCCGTTCGGCTGAATGTCTACATAGCTTCCTCCAAACAATCGATCAAAAACGGGCCCTACGTAAAGCCTTGGGATTAAACTCCTACCGCTCACAGCGCTCTCACCATCCAGCCCCGCCGAGCGTTCTTTGAAGTATTCATTGACAATCTGTTTGTCATTGTATTTGTCATACTCTTCAAAGGACATGGATGTCATCGGTCGGAAATTCACATCTCCAATACGTTCGTATACAGTGTAGTTGATCCCGGAATCATATTCTACCTGGAGGTCAATACTCGAAGGGTCACTCAGCAAAAGTGGTGATGAACTGGGACGATTGGAAAACGGGTCTCCAAAGCGGTAGTCAGGTTGATAAGTTGGTGTGTAAGAAGGCTCGTAAGGTCCGACAGAGTCCGGTGGAATGGTATCTTCAGATATAGTATCCGGGCTTGGGATATATAAAAAAGATTCATCCAGGGTGATTGCTTCAGCTTCCCAACCAAAAAACAACGCTACACTTAAGAATACTATTATGTAGGCTTTTGAATTCAAACAAATGAAATAAAAGTACGAATCAGGCTCTCTTCAACGCCTGTTTGATTAAGTCTTCAAGTTTAATTTCCTGGCCGTGCTCTTTCAAAACCAAATCAACACTTTTTTCAGCAGCTGGCTTGGCTATTCCCAAAGTGGTCAAAGCGGATAACGCTTCCGTCCTCAATGTATTGTCAAATTTGATCGAAATATCGACAGATTTATCCAATAGTCCCTCTTTTTTCATTTTATCCTTAAGCTCAAGCACCACCCGCTGTGCAGTTTTGAGCCCTATCCCCTTCACCTTTTGGATCACAGGAACATTATCATGAATAATAGCTTGTTGTAACTCCTCCGGTGAAAGAGAGGACAAAATCATCAGTCCTGTGCTTGGACCTACGCCCGAAATGGAAATCAGATCCAAAAACCTCTTCTTCTCCGATGGTTCAGAAAAACCATAAAGCGTATGTGCATCTTCTTTGATATGAAGATGAGTGAACAACTTCACCGTGTCGAGGTTTTTGACCGCCCCAAACGTGCTCAAGCTTATTTTGGCTTCATAGCCCACACCACCAACATCCACCACCACATAAGTTGGATCTTTTACTACCAACTTACCAGACAAATAATTAATCATTTTCTTCAGGATTTATTTGAGCATCCACTACGGCAATGGCTACCATATTAAATATTTCCCTCACTGAGCTTCCAACCTGAAGTACATGAACGGGTTTATTCATTCCCATCAGGATAGGTCCAATCGCCTCAGCACCTCCAAGCTCCATCAATAGTTTGTAGGCAATATTACCGGAATCGAGATCTGGGAAAATAAAAGTGTTTGCCGGATGACTGGCTAAAATACTGAAAGGGTAATTCTCCTTCAGCAGTTGCTTATTTAAGGCAACATTGGCCTGAACTTCACCATCAATAATCAAATCAGGCCATTTTTCTTTTGCCAAAGCTACAGCTTTTGCAGTCTTCACAGGTACCTCACCTTTAGCCGATCCAAAGTTTGAGTAACTCAGTACTGCCATGCTAGGCTCTGTATCAAAGAATTGAACAGCATTTTTGGTGAGGCCGATAATGTCTACAAGCGCATCGACATCGGGATTGAGATTCACCGTGGTGTCTGCGAAGAAGAAATTCCCCCTATTACTGCTTAGAATATACATGCCGGCCACACGGTTTACATGACTGGCTACGCCGATTATCTGCAACGCAGGCAAGATCGTCTTGGGATAGTCATTTGATAGACCTGATATTAATGCATCTGCCTCTCCAAGCTCCACCATCATGGCTCCATAATAGTTTCTGCTCATCATCAGTTTGCGTGCCATCCGGAGTGTCAGCCCTTTTCTTTGACGCTTCTCATAAAGCTTATCTGCATACTGATCGAGCTTTTTAGCTTGAGTAATGGGGTCGATGATCTGGCAAGATTCCAGCCCATCCAGCTCATTTATTGCAATTATTTCTTTGATAATTTTTTCATTCCCAAGTAAAATTGGAATGGCAAAGCCCTCATCTACGGACATCTGAGCAGCTTTCAGGATCTTTACATCATCTGCCTCAGCAAAGACCACTCGTTTAGGATCTTTCCTCGCCCTGGAAACTACTCTGGAAATCAGTCGCTGATCGATCCCTATTCGGTCTAATAATTCCTCATTGTACTTATCCCAGTCTTTGATCTGTACCCGTGCCACTCCACTATCTATGGCAGCTTTGGCCACTGCTGGTGAGATAGAGGTTATCAACCTTGGGTCGAGTGGTTTGGGGATCAGGTATTCCTTCCCGAATTTCATCGTGGTGCTTGTGTAAGCCTTTAGGACCATTTCGGGAACCGGTTGCTTGGCAAGCTTGGCAATGGCAAAAACCGCAGCCTGCTTCATCTCTTCATTGATCGCCGTGGCCCTTACATCCAATGCACCACGAAAAATATATGGGAACCCTAACACATTGTTGACCTGGTTAGGATGGTCGGACCTTCCAGTGGCCATGATGATGTCATCGCGGGTCTTCATCGCCAAATCATAGGAGATCTCAGGATCAGGATTAGAAAGTGCAAAGACAATGGGATTTTTAGCCATCTTCTTCAGCACTTCAGGCTTGAGAATATCAGCAATGGATAAGCCAAGAAACATATCAGCCCCCTCAAGCGCCTCATCCAGGGTATTGGCTTTGATATCTTTTGCATATCTGGCTTTATTCTCATCCAGATTCGGTCGATCTTTCTTGATCACGCCTTTACTATCGACCATGATGATATTTTCCTTTTTGGCTCCAAGGGCCACATAGAGATCGGTACAGGCAATAGCTGCTCCACCCGCTCCACTCACCACAATCTTGATTTTATCGATTTTCTTCCCGTTGACCTCCAGCGCATTGATGAGCGCTGCACTGGAAATGATGGCTGTCCCGTGCTGGTCATCATGCATCACCGGGATGTTCATCTTTTGCTTTAGCTCCTTTTCAATCTTGAAGCTTTCAGGGGCTTTGATATCCTCCAGGTTAATGCCCCCAAAAGTGGGCTCCAGGCTTTTCACGATCTCAATAAATTTATCCGGATCGTCTTCATTGATCTCAATGTCAAACACATCAATACCCGCAAATTTTTTGAAAAGTACTCCTTTTCCTTCCATCACCGGCTTGGAAGCCTCAGGTCCGATGTCTCCAAGACCGAGAACTGCCGTCCCATTAGATATAACCCCTACCAGGTTGCCTTTAGCCGTGTATTTATATACCAACTCATTGTCTTTGTGTATGAGTTTACAAGGTTCTGCCACACCAGGTGAGTAGGCCAGGGCCAGATCGTGCTGGCTGCTGAGTGGTTTGGTGGGTCTTACTTCTATCTTACCTGCCGGACTGGCTTCATGGAAGTCCAGGGCTTCATTCTTTCTGATTTTAGCACACATAAAAAGTAGGGTTGGTTACTGCATAGCAGCTGAGTTTTCTGCTGGTGGAAGGCTAAAGGTACTTAAAATAGCATTGACTTCCCGAACCAGGTTTTTCTTGTTTGTTCCGGGGGAATAAACATAGCCTTCGATATAATAAACACGCTGAGTAGCCTCATCAACAATGGTGTAGCTGACAAAAGGACCTCCTCCGGAATTGTCGCTGATTTTCCATAATCCTCTGGCCTCAATGGCAAATTGCCCCTTAAATGAAATCTGCTTGGTTTCTAGTGGCACGTATTCTTGCAACTGCCTGGTTATGTATTTTTCAGGCTTTTCACTGTCCCTAAGGAAAGTCTCTGTGATCTTGTCACGATAAGCTCCAATATTATCAAAGATACTTTGGTCGGTATACAGTTCTGAATGAATGAATACGTCCTGCTCAGAATCGGCTTCCAGCCTTCTCAACCACACAAAGTTTTTATTCTGCTTCGCTAACTCCCACCCATAAGGAACGGTTAATTCAAAACCGAAATCCTCTTTCAAAGCCCTCATGAGCGCTACTTCTTTGCTCTTAAAAATTTTATCTTTTGTGTTTTCAATGGCTGAATTCTCAAAAATACCAATCAGTTGATCACGATTTTGCTCCAGCTTTTGGATTAGCAAATCTTCCGTTTGAGAAAAGAGATACAGTACAATCTGCCCTTTTGCAAACTCGTCGCGGTGTACCGCCATAAATAGTGAGGAATCACCCTGGATCAACTTCAGAGACTTGTTGGTGAAGTACTCCTTTATTCGCTGACTTTGACCTGTCTGACTATCCAGTGTCATCACGAAGATCATGTTGGTAGAAGACCTGAATACATCGTTTATCTTCAAAGGATTTACCTTGCTGAGATCGAACATAGGCTCTGGCTGGGGTAATCCTGGCATGGGCGCACGATACATATCCTTTAATTGCTCACCTAGCGGACCAACCCATTGAGTAGAATCCATGATCAATATGATCTCCCCGACCTCACCCCTTGCAGTAGGCTTGAGATCTTCTCTCATCTGATCCCTGGCCTCCTTACAGGAAGAAACCAACAGTAGTACTCCAAAAAGGAAAAGTATTGAGTTTTTCATGCTTGATTGGTTTATTACAAATGTAAGGTTTAAACAGTTTCCCTTTAAGTTAATGAGCTGATATTCAGAAATGAGATACCATTTCCATTTATAGATACATCCTTCAAGGATTATGATAATAGCTGACCCTCTAAAAATGAGATCTTTACATAAACATAATAAATAAAAACTAAATATTTAGTTATACGAACAGTATTCCAATTCAACAAATCTTATTATTCGGAAATAATAAGCTTCATGCCCGGCTTGATCACATTACTCGTGAGGTTGTTGAGCTGTTTGATCTTTTCGATCGAAAGATTTTTATAGATATTGGCAATATCCCACAATGTATCCCCATATTGAACCGTATGAAATTTTTGCCCGGTATTATTTGGATCTACTTTTGGTGCAGGAGCTGCTGCTGTGGTATTGGCTGAGTTGAGATACAGATCTTTTGTTGAGCTGTTGTAGGTTGGGAGCACCCAAATATTCAAACGTTGACCTACACGGATAAGGTTTGAATTAAGATTGTTCCATTCCTTGATATCAGATATCCTCACATGATGACGTTGAGCAATGGTCCCCAGCACATCGCCACTATTCACTCTGTACACCACCTTCTGGCGGCCGTAGGTACTTCCCGGCATATTGCGCGATAAATAGACCAGTTCTTCTTTCCCCACCTTAGAGGCTGTATCCATCAAGAACGCCCTGTTTTCAACAATCTGCTCTTTAAGGTCGTAGGGAATACGCAGTCCAAAATTTCTTGTCCCTTCGGGTAAGGCTCCTCTTTTGATCTGAGGGTTAAGCCTTAGCATATCATCCAGACATAAGCCCATCTGATTGCAAAATGTTTCCAGATGGAAATATTGGCTGACAGTAATGGTATCTGTCACTGGATACCTATGGAAATCCTTCTCATCGACAAATAAATTATGCTCCGGAGCATATTTCAATGTATAGATCATCGCGACGAATTGAGGTACATAAGACCTTGTTTCACGAGGCAGATACCTGTAGATTTCCCAAAAGGTCTTCTTGTAGCCACTTCTACGAATGGCCTTTCTCACATTACCCGGCCCGCAATTATACGCTGCCAATGCCAACTCCCAGTCTCCGAACATGCGATAAAGGTCTCTAAGGTGTCTGCATGCAGCATCTGTTGCTTCATATGGATCCATACGTTCATCCAGGTACCAGTCGTTGCTAAGACCATACATCTTGCCTGTATAAGATACAAATTGCCACAAACCCACAGCGCTTGCGGGGCTAACAGCATTGGGGACCAATCCCGATTCAATGATAGAAAGATACTTGAGGTCTTCAGGCATGTCATATTTTGCCAGTGCCTCTTCAAAAATGGGGAAAAAGTGATCTACCTTGCTCATGATAGAGCGGGTATAGTTTCGGTCTCTAACAGTGAAATAGTCAATAAAAGCTTTTACCCTTTCATTATAATTCAGCGGCACATCAGTCTCGATACATGAAATCCTGTCCTTCGCAAGGTCATACGATGCATCCGGGATATAATCATACGGAACTTCTGAAGAATAACTATAGGTCAGTTCCTGTGAAAACACTCCAGAGATTCCAAAAATGCAGGCCAATATGATCGTCAGATATCTCATTTTGCAATTGATTCCATGACATGATTACCAAATGCTAACAATGAGGACTCTTCAAAATGCCTGTTCATGATTTGTAGGCCAATTGACATGCCATCCTTATCTCTAGCCACAGGGACAGAAATTGCAGGTATTCCTGCTACTGATGCCTGAACCGTGAATAAGTCTGCCAGATACATCTCCATTGGATCCTCAGTTTTAGAACCTAACTCAAAAGCTGTGGAAGGGGCGGTTGGCAACACGATGAAATCAAAGTCATGAAGCAGCGCTTCCAGTTCATCCTTTATTTTTCTTCTTACCCTTTGAGCTTTCAGGTAATAGGCATCGTGATAGCTTGCCGAAAGCACAAATGTACCCAGCATAATGCGTCGAAAGACTTCATGTCCAAAACCCAGTGATCGTGTTGTCTTGAGCATAGCTTCAAGGTTTTTAGGATCATCAATCCTATAACCATATTTGACACCGTCATAGCGTGAAAGGTTCGAACTGGCTTCTGCTGTGGTAAGGATATAATAGGTTGGGAGTGCGTATTTCATTAAAGGAAATGAAATTTCTTCCACCGTATGGCCATGCGCTTTCAGCTGGTCAATCTTTTCCAGGAATACTTCCTTTACCTCCTCATTGATGGCCTCACTCTCAACAATTTCTTTGAAATAGCCAATCTTGACATTTTTATCAAACTCCAGCTCCTCACTGTACTTTGAAACCGGTTTTTTAGAGACTGTGCTGTCGATCTCATCATCACCTGCTATAATTTCGAGCACCAGGGCAGCATCTCGGATGTCATTGGAGAAAACACCAATCACATCGAATGTACTGGCGTAAGCCGCCAGACCATGCCTGGATATCCTTGAATAAGTGGGTTTCAGCCCTACAGTACCACAAAATGAAGCCGGCTGTCTTACAGACCCTCCGGTATCAGTACCAAGAGAAACAGTGCACATATCTGCCTGAACGGCTACCGCACAACCTCCTGAAGAGCCTCCCGGCACTCTGTTGGTATTGTCGGCATTCTTTACCGGCCCAAAAGCTGAGTTTTCGCAGGAAGAACCCATCGCAAATTCATCACAGTTGTTTCTCCCGATGATAATGGCATCTTCATCCAGCAACCGCTGAACGACCGTAGAATTAAACTGAGAATTGAATCCGTCAAGAATCTTACTTCCACATTGTAGTGGGTGGTCAGCATAGCAAAGTACATCTTTGATACCTACTACCATACCGGCAAGCCTACCGGCTTTCCCACGATTCAACCTGTCATCAACCTCCTTTGCCCGCTGGATAGACTCTTTGTCGTATACAGAAAGAAAGGAGTTGAGGTCAGTGTCCTTTTCTCGAATATTGGTTAAGTAATGTGATACAACTTCTGCGCACGTAATCTTCCCACCATCAAGCTGCTGCCTGATCTGCTGATAAGTTGAATTGGCTTGCAAGATTGATTAATCTTTGTGCTGTTCTTCTTTTACTTTAGAAGCAGAAGCGGTAGAGGTCTTGCCGCCTTCTTCGATTTCATTTTTGATCTCTTTGGTGGCATCTTTAAACTCACGGATGCCTCTTCCCATTCCTCTCGCGATTTCAGGTATTTTTTTAGCACCAAAAAAGATAATGACGAAAAGTGCTATTACCAGTATTTCCCATCCTCCTGGCATTCCTATTGCTAATACCGTATTCATATGATTTTTTTAAAGTTTAAATTCAAAGATAATTAAATATTGATGCTTTAGAATATTAATTTCTATTTTATCAGTAGCCACTGCTCAGGATTTAGTTTAATCCGCTGCTTCCAAACCTCAAAATGCAGCTCGCTCAGCCCTGTGTTGTCTGTATATACCGTGCCTATAACATCATTTGCTGCTATCGGTTGCCCAATCTTTACATTGACTTCTTTTAGCTTGGCATAAAGAGTGTAATACTCCCCATGTTGGATAATTACTGCATTGTTCATTCCAGGCACAAACACCTTCTGAATGACCTTTCCATCAAACACACTCTTTACAGGTACGTTAGGGCTGGTCTGAATGTTTACTCCGGGGTTGTCTTCTACTATACCTTTGAGAACAGGATGGGGCTGCCGGCCAAATTTCTGAGAAATAAAGCCTGGAGAAACCGGCCAGTTAAGCTTGTTTTTGTTTGATTCAAAAACGTTGGATAGCTGTTCTTCATTGGCCTGTGCTGCAGAAGATAGTGACTTGGATCGCTCAATCTCTTTTCGTACCACCTCAGCGATGAGGTTATCCAACTCATCAACAGCTTTCTTACGAGCAGCAAGCTCTTTGCTGAGCTCTTTTTCTCTTTGCGATAGGTTTGCGATCAAACTATTTTGTTTGGTCTTTAGCCCCAAAAGCTTTTTATTTTCAGCAATCTGTTGACTTAGAATCACATTTTGTTCCCTTCTTTTGACTTCAAGCTGATTTCTCTGACTGGTAAGCTCTTTAGAAACCGCTTCTATCTGAGCTGCCTGATTTTTTCTCGCTTCACCATATTGCTCCAGGTATTTCAATCGCTGAAAGAGCTGATTGAAAGTAGACGCCGAAAACAGAAAGGTGATTTTATTGAAGCCATGGTTTGTTTTATATGCGGAGTAGATCATCGCAGCATACTCCTCTTTGAGGATCTCCAGGTCTCGCTGCAGGGACCTTACGATGACCCCAAGATCTCCCATTTCCACATCGATTAAACTTACCTCCTGATTCAACGAGCTGATTAATCCTTCCCGGGCAGATATTTGTTGATTCAACGCCCTAAGCTGTCCCACCGTCGCCCGTTTTTCTTTCTCGGTATCCGCTAAAATCTTCTCTGCCTCGGCAATCTTTTGAAGGTTCTCCCGCTTCTCCTTCTCCAGCTCTGTCTTGGTTTTCTGACCGTAGACAGGGGCCTGAAAGAGAAAAAATATCAAAATAGCACAAACACTATAAGGACTACTCCACCTCATACCTTTGCGGGATGTTAAAGGGAAATTTTAAGGGTTTATCTTCAATTTCAATCCTATTGAACTCAATGTCAACTTTGGTATCGTCTTTTTTGGTCGTCCCCCCATACTTCAACAATGCAAAGATCTTAAAAGGAAAGATTTGTTCACCTACCATCTGGAAATCCTGGTAGCCTACTGATACCTCATTTTTTGTGACATTGTCACGTACCTCAATTTTTTCAAGTTTTTTGCTCAATGAACCAATTGAATTTTCGAATCGGTAGCTGCCTGACCTTGTAGCATAGGTAAACATGTCGGCCGACCGCACCACCTGCTCGCTTTCATATGGAAAAATCAGATTTCCAAGAATAACAGATTGTATGAGCTGATAATTGATGTCGAAATCAAAATCCTTGCTCACGGAAGCATAATCCATCTGCTCTAAGGTCTTATCCAATTTGTTGAGCACCCAAATAGAATCATGCGCTACCAAAATCCGGGCAGCTTCAATCCCAAGTCCCGGAGAAAGTGAGATCCAGATAACACTGTCTTTCCTAATCCTGAAGTTGGCGGAAAGGGAAAGGTTTTTCTCACTTTGAAAATCCACTTTTGCCTTGGCTGAGAGGTAGTCAAAGTCAACTTCATTAACCTCCAGCACATTATTGTTCCGATCAAAAAGGTTTTTGATGTTTTTGTTACATGAAGAAAAAAGGAGAACAAAAAGCATTAAATAAAGAACTTGAGATTTATTCATATAGCTTCCTGTCCGAGATTTTTTTATCAATATTTTCTGAGGCATCATCCAACTTACTTGCTCTTTCCCATTGCTTTACTGCTTCATCGACACGGCCGAGCCTGAACAAAACATCTCCCAGGTGCTCTATGATGGTACCATCCTGCTTTAAATGTGCTGCTTTTTCCAGGAAAACCAATGCCCTATCATATTCACCCAATGTATAGAGCACCCACCCGTGAGTATCCAAAAATGTCGGCTCATCGGGAAATAACTCCACCAGCCTGGTCGACATTTTTAATGCTTTTTCAAGATTTGAACTTCTCAGACTTAAGAAATAGCTGTAGTTATTAAGTACATGGCTATTGTCCGGGTCATACTGTAATGCAGTTTCATACGCAACCTCGGATTTTTCATACATCTTCAAGCTGTTGTAGCTATCTCCCAGTTGGCCCTGAAACAATACGATAAGATTTTCTTCTAAAGCAAACTTTTTACCTGTTTCGAGGACATTTACTGCTTGCTGATAGTTACCTATCATCTGGTTGGCCGTACCTGAGAAAAAGTATAGAATCGCCTGATTAGGAAAATACTCCATGGCCGCATCAGCATGGCGCACTACACGATCATAGGCTTCCATCCGCATTTCAATATTGAGAATGTTTTGCCAGACTTTAAAATCTGATTGTTCAATCTTGAGGGCAGCGAGGTAATAATCTACGGCTGCACTTTCTTCGCCCATTTTAAAAAGCAAGTCACCAACAAAGGCCTGCACCTCGTATTGGTCCGGGTATTGATTGGCCAGAGAAACAGACAAATCTTTGACTTTTTCTACTTTCCCGGAATCCACAGCCAGATTCACCAGGGCATTTAATAGTTGAAATTTCGCCTTATAGTTAAAGGCAGAATCAGACAGGGTGCTCTCTGCCAGCTTAATGGCCTTGTCAAGATCTCCGGATCGAAGTGAAATCTGACTAAGAAGTAGCTCCGCTTTCATGTTGTCAGGTTCTTCTTTCAGTAGCCGTTCCAACCGTTCCTTTGCCTCATCGACCCTGTTTCGCTGCAATAAAAATTCGCACAGCTCAATGGTGTAATCTTTGTTGTCGGGGTATGCAGCAATGAGCTCATCCCAGTCGGTGATCAATGCCTCGTAGTTACGCTCTTTCAGATAGATCTTTTGTTTCTCCCTCAACACAAATTCATTGAGCCCAAATATCTGTTCGGCTCGTTCGTAAGTGGCCAAAGCTTTCTCATTTTTACCCTGAAACTGGTAAATGATGGCAATATCAAACAGGTATGAATTGTTACCCGGGAAATTTTCTACCAGGAAGTCATATTCCTTGAGAGCCTGATCATACTCAGAGATTGACTTATAGATCTCAGCTGCCAGCACATGAAAGTATTTGTTCTTCTTGTCAAGCTCAATGGCTTTCTTGATGTAGCCTACGGCTTGTCGTGATTCCCCGTTCTTTGATAATACTTCTGCTATTTTGAAATGAATGGTAGGATTCTTTGGGTTCAATCCGAGTGCTACCTGGAATAGGTCATAGGCCTTGGAATAGTTTTCCAGAATCATCTCCTTTTCAGCTTCGATCAGGGTACTCTCAGCTTTTAAAGCTATGTCCTCCGAGAGTTGGGTTACATCCATAGGAGAAATATCCTTGTTCTTTCTTTGAGCTGCAGCGTCAAAGCCCTGTACAAGAATTATTAGAAAAAACCATAAGTGAAAGTATTTTATCACTCTATTCTCTCAGTTAAATGTTTGAATTATAATCGAAATAATAACAAACAGGTTACAATCCGGAGGAATTTATCAATCTCTTAATATCCAAAAACCATGCTGTTGTAATAAAAATACCTGCAGAAAAGACCAGGTACACATATCTCATGATAGCATAATTTTCCCAAAAATAAGCACCTATGATCAAACCACCTGCCAAACCCAGGTAAAACAATCCCCTTCCTACTTTGTAAGGAATAGGGTAATGCTTCTTACTATATAAGTAACTGATTACCATCATGGTTCCATAAACTACAAACGTTGTAATGGCACTTCCCATATAACCCATGATAGGAATCAGCCAAATATTTAATCCAACCGTCATGGATGCCCCAAAAATGTTGATATAAGCACCATAGATCGTTTTGTCTGTGAGCTTGTACCAGACAGATAAATTATAGTAGATCCCCAGAAAGAGCCCCCCTCCTAACAGCCAGGGAACAATATCAAGCCCTTCAAGGTAGACATCGGACTGAAGGAAAATCGGCCCAATATCCGGCAAAAGCAACGAAATCATCATCCAGGCAAAAGCCCCGAAGATGATGAAGTAATTCATGACTTTGCTTAGCAGATCGGGTGAATCTTTATTGGTGGACTCGCTGAAAAAAAACGGCTCGAAAGCATAACGAAAGGCCTGTACAGCCAGGGTCATAAATACCGATAGCTTAAAACAGGCTCCAAAAATGCCTAGTATGTCCTGGCTGGTCTTTCCTTGGTAAAATCCTTCAGGCAACCAATATTTTATCATGGTTCTGGAAAGGGTATCTATCATGACTCCTGCCAGGCCCACAATCAATAACGGGGCAGCATAGTTAAACATCGTTTTCCACCTTTTATCTAGTGTAAGCCGCACCCGCAAAAGGTCAGGCAAAAAGAAAACCAGGTAAAAGGCATTGGCTACCATGTTGGAAATAAATACATATCCAACTCCAATCTCTGGTGAGTAAATTCTTTCGATCCAGAGAGCAATTGAAGCATCCGGATGGTTGGCAATGAACCAAGGACAGAATAGAATAAAAAACAGGTTTAGTCCGACGTTGATGAGGATATTGATCATCCTGAAAGTGGCAAATCGGACGCCTTTACCCTCAAGTCTTAATCGGGCAAAGGGGATAACTACAATAGCATCAATGGCAATAATGATGGCTAACCAGATGATATAAATTGAATTGTCCGGATATTCAATGAATTGCGCTATCGGGTTGGCAAGAAGTACCAGTATCCCACTAAATAGAAGTGAGGATATCAAGAGACTGGTCTGAGCTACATTGAAATATCCGGAATAATCCTGCTCTTTGGTGGCATGTCGGAAGAAAGATGTTTCAAACCCATAGGAGTACAAAACGTTCAGAAAAGCGACATAGGCATACAGCTCTATAACGATTCCGTATTCTGCTTCAACAAATACCGAAGTATAAAGGGGAACTAATGCAAAATTGATGAGCCTTCCCAGGATACCACTTACACCATAGACGACTGTCTGTCCAGCAAGTGTTCGGAGTCTCGCCATTAATCACCCGTAAATTCAGGCGCCCGTTTCTCGATGAAAGCACGTGATCCTTCTTTGAAGTCTTCTGTGCCGCAGCATCGCGAAAAGGCATTCGCTTCTGTTTGATAGCCATTCTCATCATTGAACACTGCATTCACACAGTCTACTACCAGGCCGGTGGCTATCGGTGCTTTTTTACTTATGGTGATCAATAATTCATGTGCCCGCTTGAGGGCTGCCTCTTTATCAGCTTCCACATGATTTACCAGACCAAATGCTTCGGCATCCGTAGCACTTATCATGTTTCCGGTGAGCAAATATTCGTTGGCTCGTCCCCGACCAATCAATTGAGTCAGGCGCTGAGTGCCACCGTAGCCAGGGATAATCCCCAGATTCACTTCCGGCTGACCAAACTGGGCTGATCGTGTGGCTATGCGCATGTGGCATGCCATAGCCAGTTCACAGCCACCTCCCAATGCATAGCCATTGACGACGGCAATGAACGGGGTGTGACAATTCTCAATTTGCGCCATCACCTCCTGGCCTTCTTCGGCAAATTTCCGGGCGATCATTTCATTGAGTTCTGTAAACTCGCTGATATCTGCTCCTGCTACGAAAGCTTTTTCGCCTGCACCAGTAAGTATCACGCCCTTGATCTCTTTGTCGTCATAGATAGATTGTACTACTTCTTTGAGTTCGTTGAGCGTGGTTTTATTGAGTGCGTTTAGCTTCTTCTCTCTGTTGATGGTCACTGTTAGGATATTCTCCTTAGTGGATAGCGTTAAGTTCTTTAAGTCAGGCATAATTGTGCTGTTTGGTTGTTGGGGAAGGATTGAGGATCTGACTATTTTTTCTGCAAAGCTATTGAAAAGAATAGTTCTATAGAATGATAATTGTTTGAATTAGCTTTGCCAGATGACCTGGAAAGAGTACCTGATATCCAAAAAAATTGATCCGGATCGCTTCAAATCGGGAAATAATCGACTTTTTAGAGAGTTTGACCTGCTTTTTAGCCAGCTACATCCGGATAGCTTCACAGCACAAAAACTCTACCTGATAAACAAGATCAGACGGTTGTATAAGTTAGAATCTGAGGATAAAAAGGCAGCTGAAGCCCCTGCTAAGAAACCAAAACCAAAAATGGCTCCAAGGATTAAGAAGTGACATCTACGGGCTGCTCTGGCTTTTGGTCTTTCACCGGATTTGCCACTTTTTCTTCCTTTTTAGCTTCTTCTTTTGCTTTTTTCAGGACTGTTTCACCTGTACTTTCGTAGTTTTCATTCTCGAACAGATAATCATTGATTTTCTTTCGAAGCTCCTGTGCGGAAAGATTCTGACTGATCACACCGTTTCTTACGGTGGTTAGCTGGCCTGTCTCCTCTGACACTACCAATATCAGGACATCTGTGTTTTCAGACATCCCAACAGCAGCTCTGTGGCGAAGTCCATACTGGGCCGGGAGATCATCCCGTTCGGTGACGGGCAGGATACATCGAGCAGCGATGATTCGGTTGTCATAAACAATAACTGCCCCGTCGTGCAACGGGCTGAACTTGTTAAAAATTGCCAGAAGCAATCTTTTTGAAACATTGGCATCAAGTCTATCACCGGATTCTGCGTAAAACTTTAACTCAGAATTCCTTGAAATTACGATCAAGGCTCCGGTATTTGAACCACCCAGGGTCTTAGCAGCCTCAATTATTGGTGTGATTTCAGATTTTTTGTTGTTGCCATTGAGCGACCAGATCGACTTGATATTCTCCAAAATAGACCCTTCCCTAAAAACATGCGTACGCCCAAGCAAGAGAAGGAATTTTCTGATTTCTTGCTGAAAAAGAATGATCACTGCCAATACTCCAACCCCCATAAACTGACCGAGTACTGTACTCAACAGCTCCATGTCGGCAGCATTCACAACGAGGTAAACAAGGTAAAGAACCAGAAATCCCAGAAAAATCTTGATGGCGACACTTCCTCTCATCAATTTATACACCTGCTGCAATAAGAAAGCGAACAGGAGTATATCAACGATATCCACCAGATCTATCTCTAAAAAACCAATGTTAAACCCTAAGATCACAGATTCAGTTTATTGACAAGTTTCACCACTTCAACAGCCTCCTTCACATCGTGAACACGCAAAATGGAAGTCCCCTTCAACAAAGCTAATGTATTCACAACAGTTGTGCCATTTAAAGCTTGTTCTGGTTCTATTTTTAGGGTTTTATAGATCATTGACTTCCTTGACATTCCTACCAATACCGGACGTTCCAATACAGCCAGTGCTTCCAACCCGGATAATAACTCAAAATTCTGGTCAATATTTTTCGCAAACCCAAATCCAGGATCCACAATGATGTCCGGCACCCCTCTTTCCACCAATAGTGCAATCTTTGAAGAAAGTGAAAAAATTATATCTCTAACCAGATCATTATACTCAGTCTTTTCAGTCATATTCTGAGGAGTACCTTTCATATGCATAATAATGTAAGGCACCTGATGCTTAGCTACCACATCCACCATTTGTGCATCCAAATCACCCGCTGAAATATCGTTGATTATCGAGCCCCCCGCAGAAACCGATTCGTCAGCCACTTTAGATCTAAACGTATCAATCGATATAATTAATTCCGGAAACTCCCGATTAATTGCTTCGATAGCTGGAATGACTCGCTCCAATTCCTGTTCAACCGTAATGTCTTTTGCCCCGGGGCGAGAGGAATACCCCCCTATATCAACAAAAGATGCCCCATCAGAAATCATCTTTTCTGCAACCTTCAAAATATGGTCAATGTTGTTTTGGCGGCTAGAAGCATAAAACGAATCCGGTGTCACGTTGATCACACCCATCACTTTGGGTTCACTCAGCTCGTATAAATTACCTTTAATATTTAATGTTTGATGAAGTTTCAATAGTGTTAGATTTGTCCGTGAAATATTGGAATCCAAGTTAATTGATTTAACAATTTGAAAAGTCAAACAGTAGCGCAATACGAACAAATAATTGGAACATGTAAGGAGATTTTCCAGAAGAAAACGCTCGATTATGGTACCGCCTGGAGAATTCTAAGACTACCCTCTATCACTGATCAGATATTGATTAAAGCACAAAGAATAAGATCGATACAGGAAAAGGGTACTCAAAAAGTAGAAGAGGATGTACGGTCAGAATTTATTGGCATTATCAACTATTGCATCATCGCACTCATCCAGATGACCCTAACAGAAGAAGACCCCATGGAGCTTTCGTACGAGTTTCTTGAACCAAAGTATGACACTGCTGCCAGAGAGACACTTGAATTACTTACCAACAAGAATCATGACTACGGAGAGGCCTGGAGAGAGATGCGGGTGAGCTCAATCACGGATATAATTCTGATGAAACTGTTTAGAGTGAAACAAATTGAAGACAATTCCGGTAAAACAATCATCTCCGAAGGAATAGGAGCCAATTATCAGGACATGATCAACTATGCAGTATTCTGTCTGATTAAACTTAACTAGGAGACCTTTAAAGGAAAGCTAATATGAAAATACTCAAAGAAATTGCCAGGTACCCTGTTGGGGCTTTGTTCATTTTTTCCGGACTGATAAAGATCAATGATCCTAAAGGCACAGCCATAAAGCTGGAAGAATATTTTGACGTCTTTTCTTATGATTTTGCGCCTTTCTTCGAATACCTGATCCCGGCAGCTTTGTTCCTATCTGTGTTGCTGAGTGTTCTTGAGATCATCCTGGGTATTGCAGTGATCATTGGTTATGAGATGAAGATTTCTGCGTGGGTATTGCTCGGCATGATTGTGTTCTTCACGTTCCTGACGTTCTATTCCGCTTACTTCAATAAAGTTACGGATTGTGGTTGCTTTGGAGATGCCATCAAGCTCACACCATGGGAATCGTTTTATAAGGACCTAATCCTACTTGTTTTGATTGTGATCATCTTCATCAATCGGGACAAGTATCAGGCTTTCTACCCAGTCAAATGGCAACACCTGACCATTGGTATTACAGCATTGATCTTTACTTATATCGGAATTTTTGCCATTAGACATTTGCCATTCATCGACTTCAGGGCTTATGCCATTGGAAATCACCTTCCTTCACTGATGAATCCTTCTGAAGAACTCCAGTATGAGTATGTGATGGAGAAAGATGGTGAAACCTTTTCCTTCGAACAATATCCCACCGATGAGGGCTACGAGTTTAAGGAAATGAAACTGCTTAACCCGGAAGCACAGCCAAAAATCACAGACCTTAGTGTATGGACTGATGAGGGAGACTACACAGACCAGCTCTTCGAAGGGGATAAATTGTTGCTGGTAATCTACGATGTTGAAAATGCTTCTGTAGATCATATGGAATATATCGCTGCATTGGCCGGCCTGGCACAACGCTTTCAACCCTGGATCCTTACTTCTTCAGGATATGAACAGGTAGAAGCACTGAGACATGAATACCAATTAGCCATTCCTTTTTTCTATGCTGACGCAACCGTATTAAAAACCATGGTAAGGTCCAACCCCGGCATCCTTTTGCTTTCCGATGGGACTGTGGTAGGTAAGTGGCACCATAATGATGTACCGGATATGAGTACCCTAAACAGACTGGCGAATTGAGCAACTACCGTAAGATATTTTTAGTAGGAATGCCGGGATCTGGCAAGTCCTATCAGGCAAATCTACTTTCTGATAAGTTGAATCTGCCTTTTATAGATCTGGATGAGGAAATAATTAAAACAATTCACATGTCCATATCAGATTATTTTGCCAATAATGGGGAAGATGCTTTCAGGACTGTAGAAAGAGACGTGCTGACCAGGACCATTGAAAATAATAGCGAATTTGTGATGGCAACAGGAGGCGGCACCCCATGCTTTTACAACAACATTGACAGGATGAATAATGCAGGGTTAACTGTTTTTTTAGACACCCCCCGGGAAACCCTTTTAGAACGAATCAAGCTCTCAGAGAGTCGCCCTTTGATGCAGAATAATCCTGAAAAAAAGCTTACTGAGCTTTTTGAAACCAGACATAAGATATATAGCAAGTCCAGGCTAAAGACTTCTGACCCTCAGCCAGAAGCCCTGACCCGGCTTATCAAAGATTATTTTAAAAATTAAAGCCAATAGTGAGTAGAAACGAGCTGTTTCTGTTTTCAATATCCGCTTCAGGTTGATCCACAGATATGGTATAAGGCTGATACAGGGTATTGAATTTTGACTGTACGTATGCCGCCTCGATAAAATAATCAGCCTTTCTGAAACCAATCCCTCCAGAGATGTTTCGTTTTCCCTCACTAAATCCAGCTCCCTCATATGGGTCTCCCAGGAAGGAATATCCAGCTCGAAATCTAAAGGATTCCAATCTTGCTTCTGCACCCACACGATAGTTTATTGCTGACCTGAAGTTGTCACCAATGAAATCATTGTCTCCGTTGGTATTAAAGTCATTAGATTGTAGATGTGCATTTGTATAATCCACAAATTCAACATCTCCCGTCACAAGACCAAGTTTACCAAAAAACAAGGATGCACCCAACGAAAGGCGTGATGGTGCTCGCAATGTATAATTGCTGATTGAAATGTCACTTGTGTAGTTTAGGTCATTCAATACCACAGTTTCACCATCCTCAATTACTTCTGCACCATTCCATCGGGTATTGTGTACAAAGCTGTACTCATCATTCAATGCATAAAAAGTAGGAGTTACATAGGAAAGTCCAAGCGTTAATCTGTTTATCGGCCTTACAATTACTCCAAAGGTGGCATTGATACCCGACCCATTGATATTAAGTTCATCATTGATTTGGGTGCTATTGAGTGAATCAAAGGGTTGATATTGATCTTCAATAAATCTTCGAACCCTACTGTAAGATACTGTTTGAATACCTAAGCCACCTCCAAAATAAACCCGATCGTTATAATTACCTCCCCAGGCCAGGTTGAGTTGATATTGTCCTCCGCTTGTTGTGATGGTCTCAGTCTGAAGGGGATAACCGTAAGTAAAGGCATCATATCCGACTATTTGATTGCTGCCATTATATACCGGGTTGATCAGGTAGTTGATATAGGCCGAATAGGCCTGATCTCCCAGCTCATCGAGGTCCTGGGTGCCGGCTTCCTCGATGAAAGCATCTATCACAGAGTTGTTATCATTTCTTCCCTGATATCTAATGGTGTTGTTAAAATCATTTACCCTATGTAATGAAATTGCAAAGGACCCACCTTTAAACTTTGTGTTGACGATGTCGCCCACAGTATTGTTAAGCACTACGCCGACATTGGCTACATTAAAATTATTTCTGATTGAAGATACATTACTGGAGAGGTATCTGGCATCTGAAGAATGAAAATTCATTCCGGGGGTTACACTAAATACGCTCCTATTGAAAAAGCCAATACCTGCCGGGTTGACACCCGCTGCACTAATGTCTCCACCCAGTGATACTGAAGCACCACCAAAACCCTGTACCCTCGCAGAGCTTCCGTATGCGGGGCTTACCTGGCTAAACATCAGGGCATCTTTGTAATAACCCAATGGTTGAGCCTCTAATTGTCCTGAAACTGAAAGGGTAAACAACGCTACTCCCATCAGCATGATATATCTTGAAGCTTTCATTTTGAATAGTGTGTTTTTGTCCTGCCCTGACCTCGTTTGGGTCAGGAATCTGGTAAGTACATAACACTCATTATGTACTTACCATATCCAATAATTTGACCTAATATTTTCTTTTAACGACCGCTTCTTCCCGAACTTGAAGAGCCGCTGCTTCTTCCGCTACTGCTTCCACTTGACCTGGATGGTGAGTAGCTGGAGCCTGAGGATCTTGATGAAGATCCTGAAGAATAACTACTTCCGCTGCTTCTACCAGAAGAAGATCCATAACTGTTGCTTCTATAGCTGCTGGAGGATGACCTGCTGTTGCTATAGTTTGGACTGTAGGATCGGCCGCTGGAAGATGAAGAAGACCTGGAGTCATATGATGAGCTATTGTATCTTCTAGTGGTACCAGATGACCTTGTATTTGTAGAAGAAGGAGTAGAATAAGTTCTTCCGCTTCTGCTGTTAGTATTTGATCTGGAGTAATCGGCAGAGCTGGATCTAGACGACCTAGCATCATAGGTAGCAGCAGAATTTGATCTACCCGAAGTACTTGACCTGGCAGAAGAAACTGTCCTACCGGAAGTCGCACTGGTGCGTGATCTTGAGAAATACTCGTTCTGTGTACCAGTAAAATCTCTGCTGTCGGATCTTCTGCTCAGACCATCAATACTGCTTCGGGTTGTAGAATTTGTTCTTGGACTGTTAGATACAAACCCACCGCGTGTACTGCTTCGTGCACCAACCACTACATTTCTTGTGTTACGATCATTATAGGACAAGCCATTGTGATAGCCGTTGTAAAATCCGTTATAATATCCACTATAGTAGGAATTTCTCCAGCCCCAACCTCCATAAGGTGAGCCAAAGCCTCCAAACCATGGATCGTAGAATCCACCTGCATAAAATGGACTATAAAAGGGATCATACATATAGTATCTGTTCCATGGGTTGCCCCATCCCCATCTGTTTCCGAATCCAAATGAAACCGACCACGAGTTTCCCCATCCAAAGAATGGGTCGTAGTAAATTCCCGTGTTAAAACCCCAGAAAGGATCATTCCAGGCGTTCCATCTATTCCACCTGTTCCAACGATTCCATCTGTTCCAATTATTCCATGAATTCCAATTGTTACCCCAGTAAGGATCATTAAAGCTGTTGGTGTTACCATAATAATTGTTGTTGATTATGGTTTGACCACTGGTGTTGTCATTGGCATATTGATTGTCTTCATCGTAATACTCTACAATGCTTTCTGATGGCTGACTGTAGTTTGCATTGTCATTGTCATCAGAATTGTAGCTTTTAATGCTGCTACCTGATTGATATCTGGCGATATAATCCGGATTTACGTTGTGAGATGAATATTTATCCGAATAAGTATTGTTGGTATAAGACTCATAAGTCGAACTGGATTCATCACTCTTTGTGACGGTTTCTCCATCATACTTTATCTCCTTTCGGTCTTTGGGTGTGAAATACAAATCATCGTATTCCTGCGCATAAACCGAACTTCCCACTACCATCAATGCGATGATCATTGATGAAATCCCTGCTATTTTTTTGAATGCTTTCATGATCCTCCTTATTTAAACTTAATACATTCAACGTAACTTAATAGTTTCCGGTTACTCCGGTTATATTTGCCGCCGAATATTTTCTTAAAAATAAGCAAATTTTATACCAAGATAACAGTAAATGGGGAAAGCAATACCGAATCGATCAGAAGATTACTCACTTTGGTACAATGAACTGATAAAAAAAGCCGGATTAGCCGAAAATTCGCCTGTTAGAGGTTGTATGGTAATCAAACCATACGGTTTTGCCATATGGGAAAAAATGCAGGATGTACTGGACAAAATGTTTAAAGAAACAGGTCATTCTAATGCATATTTTCCACTTTTTATTCCAAAATCTTTTTTTTCCAAAGAAGCCAACCATGTAGAAGGATTTGCCAAAGAATGTGCCATTGTGACACATTACAGGCTAAAAAATGACGAGGAAGGCAAAGGTGTGGTCGTTGATCCGGAGGCCAAGCTGGAAGAAGAGCTCATTGTAAGGCCTACATCGGAGACAGTCATATGGGATTCATACAAAAACTGGATCCAGTCTTATCGGGACCTACCGCTACTTATCAACCAGTGGGCCAATGTGGTGCGCTGGGAGATGCGAACCCGACTTTTCTTGCGAACTGCTGAGTTTCTGTGGCAGGAAGGACACACCGCTCATGCCACACGTGAAGAAGCCCAGGCAGAGACCAAGCAAATGCTGGAAGTCTATGCTGATTTTGCTGAAAATTACATGGGGATGCCAGTAGTTAAGGGTGTGAAAACAGAAAGCGAACGTTTTGCCGGTGCAGTAGAAACCTATTGTATCGAAAGCATGATGCAGGATGGAAAAGCGTTACAAGCCGGTACTTCACATTTCCTGGGTCAAAACTTCGCAAAAGCATTTGATGTGAAGTATGCCACGAAAGAAGGTAAAGAAGAATTTGTTTGGGGCACCTCATGGGGTGTAAGCACACGGCTCATGGGAGCTTTGATCATGGCACATTCCGACGATGATGGTCTGGTTTTACCTCCCAAGCTGGCTCCTATCCAGGTGGTGATCGTACCGATATACAAAACTGATGAAGAATTAGCCAGGATAGCAGAGTTGGCAGATCGCTACACCAAAGAATTGCGAGCAAAAGGCTTTTCCATACAATTTGACAAACGTGAAACACACAAGCCGGGCTGGAAATTTGCCGAGTATGAGCTTAAGGGAGTACCCGTGAGGATTGCCATTGGTCCTAAGGACATGGAAAATGGAACCGTGGAAATAGCCCGTAGAGACACCAAAGAGAAACAAACTATCAATCAGGATGAAGCTGTGGAGTTTGTTTCCAATCTTTTGGACGAAATCCAGCAAAATATCTACAGTAAAGCGTTAAATTTCAAAAAAGAAAATACGCAAGAGGTAGATGACTATGAGACATTCAAAGAGGTCCTCGAAACAAATGGAGGATTTATTTATGCTCATTGGGATGGTACAGCGGAGACAGAGGCGAAGATAAGCGAAGAGACCAAAGCGACGATTCGTTGTATCCCTTTGGATCAAAAGCAGGAAGAAGGCAAATGTATCTATTCCGGAAAGCCGTCGAAAGGTCGCGTGCTTTTTGCCAAAGCGTACTAGTTAATATGTAAAAAAATGGAGTGGTTTTCCGTCATCGGTTTGATTGTACTTGGGATGATCCTGTTCATCGTGGAAATTATCTTTATTCCAGGAACAACCATTGTAGGCATCGCAGGCTTTTTATGTTCAGTATACGGCGTATACCTGGGCTATGACTACTTCGGTACCACTGGCGGCACGCTGGTTTTGTTTGGCGCCATTGTTTTCAACGGAGGTGCTATCGTATATGCATTTAAAACCAAATCCTGGGAACGGTTCTCCCTGAAAGATATCAACTCAGGTCGTTTCAATGAAGATTCGGGCTTTCAGCTGAACGTAGGTGATCAGGGCACCACTATTTCTTCTCTCAAACCGATAGGTAAAGCAATTTTTAATGACAAGGAATTGGAAGTGAGATCGGAAGGGACGTACATTCGTGAAAATCAGGAAATTGAGATTATTAAAATCGATAATAAAAAAATAATTGTAAAACCAATCACCCAATAAAATGGATCTTACCCTCATTCTGTTATTATTAGCGGGCATTGTCGCCTTTTTTGTGTTTCTCTATTTTGTCCCAGTCAACCTCTGGATCACCGCAATATTTTCCGGTGTTAAGATCGGGTTGCTAGAACTGGTGTTTATGAGAATCCGTAAGGTGCCACCATCTATTGTAGTAAATTCACTTATTACAGCTACCAAAGCAGGTCTTTATATCGCTGAAGAAGGAACCAGCCAACGAAGAACATTAAAGGCTTCTGACCTGGAAACTCACTACCTGGCAGGTGGTAACGTACCGCAGGTCATTAAAGCATTGATCTCAGCAGATAAAGCCAATATCAACCTTACTTTCCGTCAGGCTACTGCTATTGACCTGGCTGGTAGAGACGTTTTTGAGGCGGTGCAAATCTCGGTTAATCCGAAAGTGATCAACACACCTTCTGTAGCTGCTGTTGCTGCAGACGGTATCCAGTTGATTGCCAAAGCGCGGGTAACCATTCGGGCTAACATCCAACAACTCGTTGGGGGTGCTGGTGAAGACACGATCCTTGCAAGGGTAGGTGAAGGTATTGTAACCTCAGTAGGTTCTGCTGCTTCTCATAAAGAGGTACTGGAAAACCCGGATAAGATCTCCAAGCTTGTGCTTCAAAGAGGATTGGATGCAGGTACTGCTTTTGAGATCCTCTCTATTGATATTGCGGATGTGGACGTAGGAGCCAACATCGGTGCGAAACTTCAAACTGACCAGGCTTCTGCCGACCTGAAAGTAGCCGAGGCTAAGGCTGAGGAGAGAAGAGCCATGGCGGTAGCTGAAGAGCAGGAAATGGTGGCGAAGGCGCAAGAAGCCCGTGCTAAAGTAATCCTTGCTGAAGCAGAAGTACCTAAGGCCATTGCAGATGCTTTCAGAAGTGGTAACCTTGGTGTGATGGATTACTACAAACTGGAAAACATCCAGTCTGATACGAGCATGAGAGAATCCATTGCCGGATCAGGAAAGCGCAAAGGTGGAACTACTAGCAAGAAAAAAGAATAACAAAAAGCTATCCTGAATAAGGCTTACTCATTTTGAGTCCGAATATTACTGTAATCATACCACTTTTCAACGAGGAGGTAATGATTTCAAAGCTCTATGACAGGGTTTTGAAATCATTATCGAGCCTCGATGAGAACTTCGAGGTTCTCTGCATCAATGATGGCAGCATCGACAGTACAGAAGAAAAACTGCTGGAGATTCATCAAAAGGATAAACGGTTTAAAATCCTGTCTTTTTCCCGCAATTTTGGCCACCAGGCTTCGATCTGGGCAGGTCTCGAACATGCAAAAGGAAAATACATTGGCATCATGGATGGTGACCTGCAGGATCCTCCGGAGCTATTTGCTTCCTTTCATGAGAAGCTTACCTCCGGATACGATGTAGTTTACGCAGTCCGAAAGAAGCGCAAAGAGAACTTCCTGAAACGATTTGCTTACTTCCTGTTTTACCGAGTACTTTCAAAATCCTCTCATGTCAAGATTCCGCTTGATAGCGGTGACTTTTCGATGTTTACCAGCCAGGTGCGGGATGAGATGGTCTCTTTAAAAGAGCGAAATCCTTTCATCAGAGGCATTAGGACATGGGTGGGATTCAAGCAGTTACCTTTTATCTATGAACGGGATGAAAGAGATGCCGGGGAGGTAAAATATACTTTCAAAAAACTTGTGAAGTTAGCTTTCGACGGCTTCTTTGGTTTTAGCAATGCTCCCATTCGACTCATGGGCAACCTGGGATTATTCATCATGTTTGGATGCATTGCTTATACAATCTATATCCTGGTGATGCTTTTTGCATTTGATGCCGTACCTCAGGGATTTACCACGATGATTCTGGCGATCATGTTCTTTGGTGGTGTGCAGCTTTTTTCCATCCGAGTTATCGGTGAATATGTCTACAGGATCTTTGACGAATCCAGGCAGAGACCGGTCTACATTGTAAAAAAGTTCTATCAATAGGATGCGGTGGATTGATGCTTTTAACCGATGGCCGCAGGCACCATTGATATTTGCGATTCTTTGTATCAATCATTTCATCCCACTACCAGATGCGAATGAAGAAATGTATTTCGGGCTGGCCCTGCAATATGTGGATCCAGGCTGGGTACCAGATTCATTTTCATTCTCCGAGAGCCCCGGTACACGACTTTTATTCCAATGGCCAGTAGGAATGGCCCTGAAAGTGCTTTCATTTGAATGGGTAGCAATCATTGGTCGGATTATTTGTTATGCCATATTCTCCATCCTCCTGGCCAAGATTTTCGCGGCTTTTCAGTTGACAAATCTTTCCGTCTTCTTCCTGCTACAGGTCATTTTCAATCGCAACCAGGCGTTCTTTGCCGGGGAGTGGATCTTCCAGGATTTTGAAACAAAAACCATCGCCTACATTTTCATTTTGCTTTCACTAAAATCTGTGATTCACGAAAAATGGAAGGCCTCTGTCTTGTGGACTGTACCGGCTGTTTATTTTCACGTTCTCGTGGGTGGGTGGTATTTCATCGCCCTGTTTATTTACCTAAACCTGAAAAGGTTACCGTTAAAAACGGTGATCAGCTATGGCGCAATATTCACGTTAATGGTACTTCCATATTTGTTTTATTTGTCAAGCCAGGTACTGATTGACCAACGAAACGTTATCAATGGGGTAAACCTGGATTGGGTGTATACCTACTACAGAAATCCGCATCATACCGTTTCTTTTTATAAGGGCTGGACCTTTTTTAGGATTCACCGTTTCGACGGATTTTGGATGCTACTGGTGGCAATCATTTTGGGAATAATTTTCTACCGCAGGACATCAAATTCCATGGTGAAAAATCTCTGGCTCTTTGCTTTTGCCACTTACATATTGCTGTTACTTGCCATTGGCATCAGTGCAGTAGACACCACAGGGAAACTTCTTAAATTCTATGTTTTCAGGATTGGCTCAGTTTCCTTTTTAGTTACCTGTATGCTGCTTTTATATGAGCTACAGCATGCCATTGCCAGGTCCAGATTTCACAGTGCGCTCAAAGTAGCGATGCTTGCTGGTTGTCTGATTTCTGTTCCTCATGTACTCCACCGAAAAATATCTAAACTCCCACAGGAAGATCCGGCTTATCAATCCATGACATCCTATCTGAGAGAAAATATGGAGCCTGGCACCATGATTTTAGGCCCACTCAATGAGGTGGGATTCGATTTCATCAGGGAAACTCGCTGTGACCTGTTTATCACACAGAAGTACGTGCCTTCGGGTGGAGAAAAGCTTTACGAATGGTATCAGCGATTTGAAGAACAAAAAGAGCTGGAAGAAAATTGGGATCTGCTTCCGGAATTTCTGAGTAAAAGAGAAGGGATCGAATATATTTTAACCTCTAAAAACCTTGACCGATTTGATAAGGAAGTGAATCTGATCATTCAGCAAGGCCCATATTACCTTTACCAGGTTAGTGATTTTGAATTGAAAAAACAGATCTCATTGAACCCGGCATGATCACTTCAATCAATAACAAAAACACATTTCTCCCTATTCTGGTATTTCTGGTGCTCCTGATAGCAGTATTCCTCAACCTAGGGATCTACCCACTCTACCTGGAGGAGCCGCGCCGGGCCCTGATCGCCCTGGAAATGCTGTACAATGACAATATCTGGGTACCTACTGAATTTGGAGTTTATTACTACAAGAAGCCTCCTTTTTTCAATTGGGTGATCATTCTGGGCTATAAACTATTTAATGATTACTCAGAATTTGCCGTTCGCTTCTTTTCTGTGGTCTCCTATCTGCTGATGGGTCTGGCTACATTTTGGGCAGGCAGGAAATATGTGAGCCTGACATTCGGAATATATGCAGCTTTGCTTTTTTACATTTGTTCTGACCTGCTTTTTTATTTCACCATTACTTCCGGTGAGATCGATCTTTTTTATTCACTGATCGTTTACCTCAGCTTCCTGGCGATTTTTCATTTCTATAAGCAATCTAATTTCTGGATGCTCTTCCAGGTGAGCTACTTCCTGGCGGCTATTGGGGTACTCACCAAAGGACTTCCGTCAATCGTTTTTCAGGGAATTTCCATTGTTACGGTATTCCTATACTACAAAAACTTCAAGGGGCTTTTCAAACTCAGTCACTTTGCGGGCATTTTCACCTTTATCATCATCGTTGGTGGATATGGGCTGATCTATGGTCAGTATAACGACCCCTCGCTTTTCATTTTTTCAAAGGATTCCATTGTGAGCCAGTCGATGGAACGAACACCCTTTGAAAACGGAGCACTGAGAGTGGTCTTACACCTGATCGAATTTCCGTTGGAGCTGTTGAAGATCCTGGCACCGGGATCATTGCTTATTCTGCTATTCATCTCGAAAAAAGGCAGAAAATCTGTCTTATCTAATGACTACATTCGTTTTTGTCTGGTCCTGACCCTGGCCAATATTTGGGTGTATTGGATCTCCCCAGGCACAGCCAGCAGGTATTTGTACATGTTTTTCCCATTGATGATTACGGTCATCACATACCCATTCTTCGAAGCTGAAATGGAATCACGATTAAAGATCATCCTGAAGTATATCTTCCTGGGTGTGATCATCCTGTTTTTGATCACCAGTATGGTCCTCCCTTTCATACCCAGACTGGAAAACATTTCTCATCTATCAGTAATCTCAGTGGTTAGCGTGATTTGCTTTGGTGGTTCACTGTACTGGTTTGTCAAATGGCCAAAATGGCAATTGATGTCTTTCATCACAGCATTTATTTTCATGCGGATCTTGTTTGATCTGATCATTTTACCGATCCGGGCAACAGAGGAGCTGGGCGCTCAGGAAAAGGAGATCGCTCAGGAGATCCAGGCGATCACCCAGGAAGAGCCCATCTACATTTATAAAACAGAGGTGGCATTTCGTTCAGCGATTTTTTACCTTGAGCGCGATACGCAAAAAGTTTTGAAACTTGATTCCACATCATCACCCAATCGATTTTATCTTGCTGACTTGAACCTCATCAAAAAAGACCAATCTTACGAATCCTTCTATCAATTCAATCATAAGGGAATTGACTTTGGCCTAATCAAGTTTAACCCATGAACAAGAAAAAGATCAATGCCATCATCAAGCTTGTTGTCAAACTGAGTCTGACAACCGGAGCATTGATTTTTGTTTTTAGGAAGATCGATATTGATGAGTTTAAAGCCAGTATCCTGGACACGAGTGTACCACTATTTTTCCTGGCATTCCTGGCATTCAATCTATCCAAGATTGTTGCAGCCTTCCGGTTTAAGCAGTTTTTGCGTCCCCTGGAGATCTACCTGGAGGATAAGTACAACCTGATGCTCTCTTATGTGGGGATGTTTTACAATTTATTTCTTCCCGGGTCTATCGGAGGTGATGGCTATAAAGTTTTCGTGCTTAAGCAGCAATACAAGGCAGCGAGAACCAGACAGTTGGTATCTGTTTCCATCCTTGACCGGATCAGTGGACTGGCATTTTTGTTCATCCTGGGGTGTTTATTACTGCTTTCCAGTTCTTTCCAGGTGGATATCCCCTGGGTCCAATGGGTGATCCTGGTTTTGGCGATTCTGGTCTTGCCCGTCTATTATCTGTTCGTCAAAATTCTCTTTCCGGTATTTAAATCAGCTTTTATTCCTACCTCGCATCTCTCCTTCTGGGTACAGATCGGGCAATTGACAAGTGCTTTTTGTTTGCTACTTGCACTCAATGTGCAGGACCCATTTGTGGATTATCTTACCCTCTTCATGATCTCCTCAGTCGTGGCGGTATTGCCATTCACCATTGGCGGTGTAGGTGCCCGGGAGCTGGTCTTTCTTTATGGCTATCAGTACCTTCAGATTCAGGAAGGAAAGGCCATCGCATTCACGATACTTTTCTTCATGGTCACAGCCCTATCCTCCCTCGTTGGGTTACCCTTCGTGTTTACCATCGACAGGGAGAAAAAAGCTAAAGAGGAGGCCTGAAACCTCAGCTCACCGCTCCGAAGAGTCCATCCATCAGCGAATTATAATTTTTCAGAATTCGATCTGCTTCCTCAAAAGTGACCCATGTAAAACGAATTGAATCTCCCGGACCTAGCTGGGAAACATAATTCAGGTCCGGAGTGATGATATTTCCTATGCGTGCATATCCACCAGTAGTAGGTCCATCATTCATCAGGATGATCGGCTGACCTGATGTGGGCACCTGTATGGTCCCCGTGATAACACCCCCAGACAAGATACCCTTTGGGATTTCACCTGGAGTAATGTCTCCCTGAAGTCGATACCCCATCCGATTAGCGTCTGAAGAAACCTGTAAGGGCAGAGTGGTTAATTGATCGATGTATTGCTGAGGGAACCGATTAAATTCAGGACCTGGTAATATTCTGGCTGTAAAATGTTTGTTATAAACAGGTTTCAACTCATTCGCTACCTTCCTTCCTGTTTTTATTTTACCTGCTGACTTGATTTTGAGCACTGCTCCAGTCTCAATCCTTTTCACCCCCAGATCAATCATCGAATGCTCCGAATGGCTCCCCATAATTTTTTGGTGTTCAATACCCCCGGATATGGCCAGATATGCACGAATGCCGGTATGTCTTTTCTCAAACACCAGCTCATCTCCTGGTTGAACTTGTAATGGGCAGTACATCTCAAGTGGCTGGTTATTAAATCTTGTCCCGAGGTCCCCACCTGTAATCGCAATGATTGTACTGCATTGAAACTCCACTGACAGTCCCTGAAAAGTGGTTTCCAGCAGAGCTGCATCGAGGTCATTTCCCACTAACCAATTGGCAAGTCTGGCACTGTGAGCATCCATTGCACCAGACCTGGCAACACCCTTATTCATTAGTCCCACTCTGCCCAGGTCCTGGATGGAGGTGTATAACCCGGGCTTCTTGATCAAGAGTTGGTTAGCTGCCATTGATTTCCTCCATTTTGTAGCCCTTGTCACCTTTGATTGTCATGAAATCACTTTCCGAGATGGGATAAAAGGTGATCTCATCTCCAATCTCAACCGGGAATGGTTTAGCTGATGACGGATTAAACAACTTGACCGGAGATCGTCCCATAATATTCCATCCACCAGGTGAGGCAATCGGGTAGACACCCGTTTGCACCCCTGCGATGCCTACAGATCCCGCTTCAACTTTTTTTCTGGGTATTTTCTTTCTGGGTAACTGTATCCTTTCGTCAACTTCTCCCATATACAGGAAACCCGGAAGAAAACCCATCATGTAAACCAGGTAGCTGCTGGAAATGTGGATATCGACTATCTCTGACCAGCTTAAGCCTGTTGCTTGACAAAAGACATCCTGATCCGCTGCATTTTCATAACAAACAGGCATTCGAAAAGTCTGCCCTATATACCCGGTCTTTTGAAGATCGACATTATCAACCATCATCATTAATTCCTCAAACGGGGTAATTTTCGGATTGAAAACAATCGTCAATGAATTGTATGAGGGAATAAGTTCGGTGATGCCTTTTATTTCGGCAGTATGGAAAAACTGATAGGCAGACATTACCTGATGATGTACCTGATGTGAAATTTTTTCTTCAAAACAGATGATACAGGCCTGGTCACCAAATCGTTTGACCTCCATTTTAAGAAAGAAAGGATTTAACGCCAATCCCCTCTGCAGCAAGTATCTTCCTGACAAGTTTCGCGTGTTCAAGAGCCCCCTCATGATCTCCATGAATGCAAATGCTATCTGTTTTCAGATCAATTTTGTCACCCTCAATCGTAGAAACCTTTTCATTCACTGTAATCTCCTTTAGTTGCTTTTCAATTCCCATAGCATCCGCTATCACCGCATCCGGCTGACTTCTGGGCACTAAACGACCCATTTGATTATATCTCCGATCGATAAATGATTCCGTGTAAAACTCTATTCCATTTGAAACAGTAATCCGCTCTAAAACTGAGCCTGCTGGTCCTAAAACACTCAATTTCATCCCTGTTTTCTTAATTCCTTCTATGACCGCCCCTGCTACTACGACATCTTCTGAAGCATCATGATACAAGGCTCCATGGAGTTTTACATACCTCACGGACGAAAAGGTATTTGAGGCAATATTTTGCAACCTTGATAGCTGATCAAATATCAGCATCGAAATCTCAGTGGCACTCAGATCCATTGATTTTCTTCCAAAATTGGCTCTGTCGACATACCCCGGATGAGCACCAATGGCAACATGATATCTGAAGGCCTCCTGAACAGCTTTCAGCATCAGGTCCGGATCACCTGCATGTCCTCCACAGGCAATGTTGCAGGATGAGATGTAAGGCATAATCTGGAGGTCGCTGCCATCAGCCAGCTCTCCCAGATCACAGTTAATATCGATATGCTTCAAATGCTCTCTGATTGAGGAAATATAGGCATCTTATCACGGATTTAAAAACTTACTTGCTGGTCAGGACCTGTGCTTTTGAGTCGGTAATCGGTTCTGCTTCTGATACTTCGGCTTCCTCCAATCCCGGGCTGGCTGCTGCCTTTTTAATCTTATGATAGTTGAATGGAGCCATCATGAGTCCGGCGAATGTGTTTGGGTAATTCGGCAGATCTACTCCGATGTCGTCACTAGGCTTTTTGCCTTTGGGTAGATAAAAGGTACCAAATAGCAAGTCCCAAATGATGACATCACCTCCATAATTTGAATTGCCTTCTTCAATGTTTTTCTGATGGTGGTACCGGTGATTCTTTGGAGAAGAAAAAATATAGTCAAAGGGCCCCAGGATCACATCCAGGTTGGTGTGTTGGAACCGGCCGATGGTCCTCCCTAGCAATCCGGTCACGAAGACAATCTCCACTGGTGCTTTGATAAATGCAAACGGGATAGCCCAGAGAAAGCTGGATACAAGACCTTCCAATGGATGACTGCGTGTACCATTGAACCAGTAAAGCCTTTTGGAAGAGTGGTGTACAGAGTGCCACCTCCACATAAACTCATTTTCATGCATCCACCTGTGGTACCAATATCTGAAAAAGTCTTTGACACAAAGCAATAGGAAAACCTGGATCACAGGATGAAGAGAGGTTGGCCAGATGTCCTGGCCTATTTGCGGTGAGATCTCCTGGACAACTAGCGCGATTGTAGCCAGCTTGAGCGGAGCATTGATATAGTCTCCCCAAAATTTTCCTCCAAAAAAGAGCATGATGTCTGTAGTTGTTTCACTGTCGTTGAGCCATTTTCGGCTGTATGGGATGAGGCGCTCCAGGGGAGCAAAGATGAACCCAAAGATGAGGAACATGATGATGGTCCCAAAGAATGTCCGCACAGTATACCCTCCTTCTACCATTTCAAACCCGATCACTATAGTTAGGGTCATGAAAATGGGGTAGAGACTGTACTGCAGGATCTTTTTGAACAAAGTACCTTCTACTTTATAGCTCAGAGGATCGACTTTGGTGAGCAGCCAATGAAATGGGTACAGGAAATACTTTCGGGCGAAATTCTCAAATGGTGTAAACAGCCATTCAAGCAGGTTAGTGATTGCTTTTAGCATGGGGTTTTTGCTATTTTCTAAAAAATGACCATTTAATTTAGTTAATTTATTTTTAGAATATAAATAATCGGACTTTTAATGAATATCTAATAATTCAACCACCTTCCTTCCAGCAAGCTTTTTATGTGAGGACATTTCGGATAAGGAGTTAATAATGATTAAATTGACATAAAAAGGACAACCATGAGAAAGACATATACTAAAGGAGACACTACGGTAGTTTGGGAACCCACCAAATGCATTCATTCAGGAGTGTGTGTGGGTGGACTACCGGGCGTATTCAAACCAAAAGAAAAGCCGTGGATTCAGTTGGAAAATGCTTCTGAGGAAGAGATCAGGGCCCAGGTGATGAAATGTCCATCGGGGGCGCTTTCGTTGAAGTGAATTGTTACTTTATTAATTCTTTACCATTCAAATTTTTCGGTAAAGTCACGCAGCAAATATTTCTTCTTTGATAAAATGAAGTCTTACAATCTTAGGTGAGTCTTTTTCAAAATGACATTTTATTGCTTCCTTAATGTTGTTCTTTAGATCATCCATAGATTCACCATCTGTAAATATAGATTCACCTAAGGCCTTTGCCTCAAACCCACTTTCTGGTGATTCCTCAACAATGAATATAATTTCTGTCATTTCTTTCTAGTAAGAACATCAGAACTAAGATATAGATTCCTCAACTAAAATTGATCTATTGCCCTCTCTATCGTAGAATATATCACCCAACAAGTACTTCGATTCCCTTTGATTCGGCCATTTCTCTGATTGCGGATTTGATTTCTTTGGATATTTCCGGATTACTCGAGTAATGCATGACAGTTTCAGATTCTTCAGTAGATACTATCAATAAATAGGGGGCCATTTCAATCTTTTTGATGTGACTCCATGGGATTTTTTGAGCAGGCTTAGAAAGATTTTTTTTGAAAGATAATTCGTCTTCATTGATAGAAAAACCAGGTGCATATTTTGAAGACTTATTAAAAGACAAAAATCCATAGATCGAATAACCTATACCCGCCGGAACCAGTATTATCCCCATCATCCGCCCAAAAGGAAAAAAAATATTAGATTCTATGTGGTAAACACCTTGAATAACAAGCAGTATCCCCAAAATGAGATGCCCCCATAGATTTGTTTTGAGGGAGAATTTATTATTCATTCCTAACAGAATAACCCTATCCATTTAGGAATAATAATCAATAATTCGGACTATCGCAAATAACTAATCAATCAAAGACCACCGTCTTATTCTTATGAACCAGCGTCTTTCTTTGCAAATGACTCCAGATGGCTCTGGAAAGAACAATTTTTTCCAGGTCCTGGCCTTTTCTTACCAAGTCAGAGATGGAGTCTTTGTGAGTAATCTTCACCACATCCTGCTCTATGATAGGTCCTGCATCCAGGTCTTCTGTCACATAATGACTCGTGGCACCAATGATCTTTACACCACGCTCATGTGCCCGGTGATAGGGTTTTGCACCCGCAAAAGCAGGCAAGAATGAGTGATGAATGTTGATGATCTTGTGTGGAAATGTCCTGATGAATTCCGGGCTCAGAATTTGCATATACCTGGCCAGGACTATGAAATCAATGTCATGTGATTTCAATAATTCAATCTGTGCCTGCTCAACAGCTGGCTTATTCTCCTTGTTGATGTCAAAATAATGGTAAGGAATTTCATACCTGTCAGCAAGGGCCTGATGCTTTTCGTGGTTGCTGATGATAAGTGGGATATCAATTTTCCACTCACCTGAGTATTGACGAGCCAGGATGTCATACATGCAGTGAGAGCTCCCAGAAACAAACAGGGCCATCTTTGGTCGCTTGTCAGTGAAGTATAGCTCCCACTCCATCTCAAACCTATTGGCGATCTTCTCTGTAAAAACCTGCTTGATCTCGTCCTTAGGAATATCAAATCCTGCCAGCTCCCAGTGCACCCGCATAAAGAAAATGCTTTCTTCTTTTTCCACATGCTCATCCAGGTCAATGATGTTACCATTGTGGTCGGATAGAAACTGGGTGATGATGGCAATGAGTCCTTTACGGTCATTGCAATGTATGAGTAATATGGCCTGGTTAGGTTCCATGATCTTTTTTAGCTACCGCGAATTTAAGACTTTTAATAAATGGACCTGAATATCAATCCTTTTGGAAATCAATGTTTCGCTTGAGGCCCAAAAACTTTGTTCTTTTCACAGCAGACTTTTGAAAGACCTTCCTGAAAACCTCCTCAGTTAATTCGGTCCAATCCTCTTTAGTAAAGTTTTCCCATCCACCAGGTTCAAATTCCTTTTCCTGATGTGGTTTGGAGAATCGATTCCAGGGACAAACATCCTGACAGATATCACACCCGAAGATCCAATTGTCCATTTTGCCCTGGAATTCATTTGGAATTTCATCTTTCAGCTCAATTGTTAGGTAGGAGATACACCTGCTTCCATCTACCACATAAGGTTCCGGGATGGCATCAGTGGGACAAGCATCCATACAGGCCGTACAGGTACCACAGTGATCTTTAACCGGTCCATCGGGAATTAAGTCCAGGTCCAAAATGATCTCAGCCAGGAAGAAAAAACTCCCCATTTCTTTGTTGAGTAATAAGGAGTTTTTGCCGATCCATCCCAGCCCGGATTTTGCTGCCCAGGCTCGCTCATGAACAGGTGCCGAATCGACAAACACCCGCCCATCAATCTCACCAATCTGGTTTTTTAGTTCCTCAAAAAATGTTTTGAGCTTATCCTTGATCACAAAGTGGTAATCCTTGCCATATGCATATTTGGCAATCTTGAATCCGTCACGGGTAGCCTGATCCTTTTCGGGATAGTAATTATAAACCAGCGAAATAACTGATTTTGCTCCTGGCACCAGCTTTCTGGGATCCAGTCGTTTTTCAAAGTGGTTTTCCAGATAGCTCATCTTTCCCTGGTAATTCCTTTTGAGCCATTCTTCCAGTTTTGGGGCTTCCTCCGCAAGGTAAGCAGCCTGCGAAATTCCACAGAAGGAGAATCCAAGCTGCGAGGCGATTTGCTTAACCAGGTATGTATGTTGCTCTTTGATGGTTACAAATCAAATTTGATTCCCTGAGCCAGTGGTAAATTGTCAGAATAATTGATGGTATTGGTCTGACGTCGCATATAGGCTTTCCAGGCATCTGATCCTGATTCCCTGCCTCCTCCAGTTTCTTTTTCGCCCCCAAAAGCACCGCCTATCTCAGCTCCGGATGTTCCAATATTCACATTGGCGATACCGCAGTCTGATCCGGCTTGAGAAAGAAACAGCTCAGACTCTCTCAGGTTATTTGTGAGGATAGCCGAAGAAAGTCCTTGTGGCACTGCATTTTGCTTTTCTATGGCCTCCTCGATCGTTTTGTATTTGATGAGATATAGGATTGGCGCAAAAGTCTCACTGCATACTATGGGGTAGTGGTTCTCCACCTCATAGATAGCCGGCTTTACATAACAGCCCGATTTCCAGGCATCTCCTTTCAGTACTTCACCTTCGATCAGTGCTTTGCCTCCCTCTTCAATGATCTTTTTCATTGCAGATTCATACATTCCAACCGCATCCTTATCTATTAATGGTCCTACATGATTTGATGCATCCAATGGATCACCAATCTTCAGCTGACCATACGCCTTGACCAGTCTGGCTTTTACATCTTCATAAATACTTTCATGTATAATCAGCCTTCGGGTGCTGGTACATCGTTGACCGGCAGTACCTACCGAGCCAAAGACTACTCCAGGGATGGTCACATCCAAATCAGCATGCTGACTAATGATAATGGCATTGTTTCCTCCAAGTTCTAATATTGTCTTACCCAATCTGGAGCCTACTGTTTTTCCTACCTCTTTACCCATTCTGGTAGATCCGGTGGCAGAAATTAGTGGAACATTGCTATCTGCTGCCAGCCACTCTCCGACATCACGTGCTCCTATGACCAGGGAGCTCACTGCAGATTCGATATCATTACTTTTGAATACCTTTTCAACAATCTTCTGGCAAGCTATGGCCGTAAGTGGAACCTTTTCCGATGGCTTCCATACGGTGACATCTCCACATACCCAGGCAAGTGCTGCATTCCAGGACCAAACAGCCACTGGAAAGTTGAAAGCCGAAATGATCCCCACAATACCCAATGGATGCCACTGCTCGTACATCCGGTGACCAGGTCGCTCGGAGTGCATCGTGAGTCCGTATAGTTGTCGAGATAAACCAACTGCAAAATCGCAGATATCAATCATCTCCTGAACTTCACCAAGCCCCTCTTGCAACGACTTACCCATTTCGTAAGAAACCAGTCGGCCCAGATCGTCTTTGTTATACCGAAGGGCCTGGCCAATCTGTCTTACAATTTCTCCTCTCTGGGGTGCTGGTAGCAAACGCCATGAATGAAATGCTTCCTGTGCATTTGAAATCACCTCTTCATATTGCTCCCTGGAGGTGGTATACACAGAAGCGATTTTTTCACCATCTACGGGAGAGAAAGAATCTATTTTCTCTTTACCTCCACTTAGCCATTGCTGGCCAAATGAAGTACCTGAGTTCAATGCTTCTATTTCCAGATTGTTTAAAATTTTTTGAATTGATGTGCTCATAGGATTAATGCTTAATCAAAAGTACGGGTTTGCGGGGGATTAATAACTAAAAAAGGCCATCCACATATAGTGAATGACCTTTATACAAACTAACCTAACCTAACTTTACCATCCAATACCGTAATAGGCTTTTTCGCCATTAGGGTACAGTCCTTCTATGAGTATTCCTTCTCCTTTGGCAATCCTTAAAGCACCGGTAAGGTCTTCAGGATTCCTGATATCACGCTTATCAATCTTCGTGATAATGAAATCTTCTTTGATGCCAGCGCGCTTCCATTTTCCATCTTCTAAGGAAGTAATCTGAACTCCACCTTCAATACCTAACTTTTCCTTTAGATTTTTGCCAATAGGTGTGATTTTAGCCCCCTCGATTTCAAATGAGCTTGTTGTACTCACCATCTCGGTAGTATTGAGGATGTTCTTCAGTTTTGCCTGTGTATTATAGGTTTTGCCATTTCGCACATAAGTGACTGAAATCTTATCTCCAGGACGGTTTAGGGCTACCTGCTCTTGTAGCTGAGCTACATTAGTTATTGGCTTTTCATTGATAGCAATGATGATGTCATTTTGCTGGATTCCAGCTTCCTCAGCTGCAGAGTTTGCATTGACACCCGCCACATATACTCCACGCAGAATGTCTGCATTATGCTCTTCTGCCAGGGAGGCATTCATATCCTGAATCCTGATACCTAACAAAGGGCGCTGAACCGCTCCAAAGTCTTTCAGATCTGCAATCACCTTTTTAACTAAAGTCGTTGGCACTGCAAAAGAGTACCCGGCAAAAGCTCCTGTCGGAGAGGCAATAGCGGTATTGATTCCCACAAGTTCTCCTTTAAGGTTGACTAGCGCTCCACCACTGTTACCAGGGTTTACTGCAGCATCTGTCTGAATAAATGCTTCGATCTGTGTGTCCCGGTCCCTGCTTGCAAGGATACCAATGTTTCTACCCTTTGCACTTACAATCCCGGCTGTTACGGTGGATCTAAATGCAAATGGATTTCCAATCGCCAAAACCCACTCACCTACCTGAATGCTTTCAGAGTTTCCTAAAGCCATCGTAGGAAGTTCTTTTGCATCAATTTTTACCAGTGCAATGTCTGTATCAGGGTCAGTACCAATAATTGTCCCCTTGAAGCTCCTGTTATCACTAAGCACCACTTCAATTTCTGAGGCATTTTCAACTACATGATTATTGGTGGCAATGTAACCATCGGGTGATACAATTACCCCCGAACCAGCTCCCTGTCTTTCTCTTTGCCTTGGCTGACTCTCGCTCCCGTAATAATCCCTGAAAAACTCCTGGATGGGGTTATGAAACTCACTCACTTCCGCAGAGTAAGTTGTCCTTATATGTACAACTGCTGGTGTAGCTGATTTAGCGGCATAGACAAAGTTTAGTCCTTCCGGGACAACAAAATCTGCTGAATCAAAAACATAATTGGTAAAACTGACTGGATTCTGATATCCATTGACAGGTACCACATTATTGTTGATTTCCGGTTGTATAATTGTAAAGCCTCCTATTGCGATCACTCCTCCCAGAAATGAGGAAAATATCATGGCTAGTATTGTGTTCCTTCTATTCATTTTCACCTCTCAATTAAAATTCTATTATATAAACTGATTTCTTTGCTTGTGGTTAGGTTAAACTGAAAAACCACCCATTTGGATACACCTGGTTAACAATATTTAACACCGAGTGCTTATTAATTTACTAAAAAGAAAAAAGGCAGGCAACAGCCCACCCTTCTTCTTCATCTATATTAAAGCTTACTTAATTGAAATGGTTCTTTTTGACTCTTTTTTGCCATCTTTTGGCACTGTCACTGTCAAAATTCCATCTTTATATGACGCGTCGATTTTTTCTGCGTTCACTGAATCAGGCAGATAGAATGACCTGCTGAATGTTCCATAGTGACTTTCTACCTTGTGGTAGTTCTTTTCTTTTTTCTCACTTTCAAATTTTCTTTCACCGCTTACAGTCAGTCGGTCATTTTCAACATTGATATTAATGTCATCTTTTTTCATTCCCGGGATATGGAACTGGATTTCAAATTCCTTTTCGGTTTCTGCAACGTCTACAGTGGGTGAATACTTGTTTCCATTGTAAAAATCGTCATTGAAAAATCTGTCAAAAAAGCTACCAAATGTGCCTGGTACGTAATCGTTGGGTTTATATTTAATAAGTGTCATTTTTATTAAGTTTTTTAAGTTTAACATCGTATGCTGATGATTGATCGAATTCTGTGCCATTCCAAAAAAGCTTCTGTTTTGAATCACTTTAATGTCATTTTGTCTGTTTTAAGTGAATTTACACGAAGAATATACTGACATTATATCTGCTTTTACTTTTTTGGATGACATATTTAATGAGTAATAAGCCTTATGCTTAAATTCCCGTCCTTAACACTTGAATGATGAAATACTTCGCCATAACCCTTTTGCTCTTTGTGTACACCTCCACTTTTGGGCAGTTCCAACCTAATTATGATGAGTCCAGAATTCCGGATTATGAATTACCTGAATTATTAAAATCAGAGAAGCATGGAAAAATTAAGTCAGTAAAGGATTGGGAGACCAAACGAAGGCCTGAGATCATGGAATTATTTGCCGATCAGATGTACGGCAAAGTGCCTGATGTGCCTTACTCGATGGATTTTAAAGTTGAAAAAGAAGCAATCTCTATCTTATCTGGCAAAGCATTGCTCAAAGAGGTTATTATTACTATCACCACTGTGAATGGGTCACTTCCTTTCAATTTGATGATCATTACACCAAATAGTGCCGGACCTCATCCCTGCTTCATGACCATTAATTTCTATGGAAACCACACACTGCTGGATGATAAAAATGTCTCTCTGACTAACTCCTGGGTGAGAAATAATGAAGATTTTAACATTACCGAAAATAAAGCAACTGATGCCTCCCGGGGAGCAAGAAGTTACCGTTGGGATCTCGAATCTATTATAAACAGAGGTTATGCCCTGGCAAGCATCTATTATGGCGACCTGGACCCGGATTATGACGATGGCTTTCAGGATGGACTTCACCCCTTATTCTACGGTCAGGGTCAGTCAAAACCCAAACCAGAAGAATGGGGGAGTATTGGTGCCTGGGCATTTGGCATGAGTAGATCAATGGACTATCTGGTGACTGATCCTGCAATTGATGCTAAAAAGGTGGCAGTGATGGGCCATTCCAGGCTGGGTAAAACTTCTTTGTGGGCTGGGGTAAATGATCAACGATTTGCTCTTGTCATTTCAAATGATTCCGGGTGTGGCGGAGCTGCACTTTCCAGGAGAGCGTTTGGGGAAACGGTCGGCCGAATTAATACCGCCTTTCCACACTGGTTCAATGACAACTTTACCCAATACAATGAGAATGAGTCTGCCCTACCAATGGATCAGCATATGTTGTTGGCCCTCGTTGCTCCCCGAGCTTTGTATGTAGCTAGCGCTGAGGACGATCGTTGGGCGGACCCTAAAGGAGAATTCTTATCTACTTACCATGCAAATCCCGTTTACAAACTCTATGGTGAAAAGTGTATAGATGATTCTCAAATGCCCGCAGTAGATCAACCCAAAATGGTTGGTAAAACAGGATATCATATGAGATCCGGAGGTCACGATGTGACTGATTATGATTGGGAGCAATACATGAACTTTGCTGATATGGTTTTTGAGTAATGTTGCATCTCGCACCAAAAAGGCAAAAAAGCTTTGGTGATTAGAAAAAGTTAAGGAAAGAATAGCCAGTAACTGCTAATCCAGATTCCCAACAATCTTCTTACCATGGTAGGCAGGCGCTCCAATCAGCCGATCAATTTCAGGAAGGTTTTCATTTGTTACTTTTCCGCAAGCAACAATTTCGATGTTGCCAGATACTTCGACCATTTTTTTAAGAAGAGCCATTCCCTCCCTGGCGGTGCCAGCCTTTCCTGATGTCAAAATAGCATCCACACCAATACTTTTCAGCTTTTCCACCTCGGACAAGGGGTCTTTACAGGTATCAATGGCTTTATGAATGGTTACCTTTAATGGTCTAGATTCTTCTACCAAAGAAGATAATGCCTTTATATCCAGCTCATCACTCTTCGTACAGACACCAAAAACCACACCTTCAACACCAATCTCTTTACACACCTTAATACTACGCTTCATCTCCTCAAGCTCTGATACCGAGTAAACAAAATCACCGGGCCTTGGACGGATCATAACCCTGATAGGAATTTTTAACTTCTCTTTTACCTGCTGTATCAGCGTATTGGAAGGTGTAAGTCCATCACTAGCTAAATCCGCGCACAATTCTACTCGGTTTGCCCCATTTTGTTCGGCCTGTAAACATTGGCCCAATGTCTCTACACAAGCTTCTAAGGTCAATTTCATCTGTAAGATTAAATATTGAGCAAAAAATTAAGGCAGGATAAACCTGCCCTAACAAAACTCAATCATATGTAAACACAAATCTAAGATTTTCAGTTGCAGAGGTGCATTCAACCCACCATTAAAATCATCATAAGACAATTAAAAAAGGGTTTGAATCAAGTCTTCAGACCTTCAAAACATCCTCTATGTAATGATAAAACAATCACTACTTAAATCAAATAATTTCACGCATATTCTCTAAAATAAACGCATTAATAAATGCGTTTTTATGCGTTATTTGATTGAATTCTTAGAAATCAGTTCATAGACATAGAAAAGGGTGCATCCTCTATATCAATACCCCAGGCCTGATTTGGTTGATCTGTCATCTCGAATGAAAGCGTTCCACCATTCAGGATATCAAAGTGATCTATCCAGGTTTTTGATCTTTCTGCATCGTTCAGGAAAAGTTTATTGACATAAACATGCTTGTCATCGTTGCCAGGTGCTTGAATGGTAAATTCCTTACCATCTTCCAAAGTCATGACAACCTCTTTGAACAATGGACTCCCGATCACATATTGGGTAGTACCTGGTGTGACCGGATAAAAACCAAGTGCACTAAAAACATACCAGGCCGAAGTCTGCCCATTGTCTTCATCCCCACAATAACCATCCGGAGTAGGAGCGTAAAGTTTTTCCATCACCTCCCTGATCTTTTGCTGCGCTTTCCAGGGTTCACCAGCATGATTGTACAAATAAATCACGTGCTGAATAGGCTGGTTGCCATGTGCGTAGTTGCCCATATTCATGATCTGCATTTCTCTGATTTCGTGAATGGTGAATCCATAATAGGAATCATCAAAGACCGGAGGCATCTCAAATACTTCGTCCAGTTTTTTAGAAAACGATGCTTTACCTCCCATGAGGTCGGCTAAACCATTGATGTCGTGAAAGACTGACCAGGTATAATGGAGACTATTTCCTTCTGTAAAAGCATCACCCCACTTCAAAGGGTTGAATGGGGCCTGAAAAGATCCATCTTCATTTTTGCCTCTCATCCAGCCTGTTTCAGGATCAAAAAGCCTGACATAATTCTTGGATTGACCATAGTAATGTATGGCATCTTCAGCCTTACCAATTTCTGTTGCCAGCTGGGCAATGTTGAAATCGGCAAATGCATATTCCAATGTTCGGGCGGCGTTCTCATTGATGCCCACATCATAAGGCACATACCCTAGTTCATTGTAGTATTCCACACCTTCCCTTCCAACAGATCGGATAGGATTCCCATTACTCGAAGTTGGCCTTCCATCACTGGTAGTGGCATTTTTGATCATGGCTTCATACAATGTTTCCACATCAAAATCTCTAACACCTTTCACATAAGCATCCGCAATGTTGATGGCTGAATTTGACCCAATCATGCAATCCCTATGCCCGGGACTGGCCCACTCGGGTAGCCATCCCGATTCTTTGTAAGTATTGACAAGCCCTTCCATGATCTGAGCGTCCAGTGTAGGATACATCAGGGTGAAAAATGGGAATACCGCTCTGAAAGTGTCCCAAAAGCCATTATCGGTAAACATATATCCTGGCAATACTTCTCCATTGTAAGGACTGTAATGAACCACCTCATTATTGGTATCAATCTCATAGAATTTCCTTGGGAAAAGCAATACACGATACAGGCATGAATAGAAAGTTCGGATATTGTCGATATTATCATCTTTCACCTTAAGTCGGCTAAGCTCTGCAACCCAGGCTTCAAATGCCTTTTGTTTAGTCATTTCGAAGGTGTCATCACCAATCTCCCTGTCAAGATTTAGCTGAGCCTGCTCCGGAGAAATAAAAGATGAAGCCACCTTTGCGTTTACTTTCTCACCCTTTCCGGTTTTGAATCCGATGATAGCGCCTACATGTTCACCTTCATTTTCTGTAGAGCCTTCAACAAGTTTCCATCCATCTCCCCAGGTATGGTTTACCTCAAATTCTTTGTCAAACTGCGCAACAAAGTAGTTGTGAAAATTATCGGGGACCCCACCGCTGTTATTCCTACAATAACCAATGATCTTTTTCTCCTCAGGAATGATCTTCACCATCGATCCCTTAAAAAAAGCATCCAATAAAATGTAGGATTGATCACTTTCAGGAAAAGTAAATCTGAACTGTGCGGCCCTTTCCGTGGGTGCAATCTCAGTAACCACATCATAATCTGCCAGGTATACCTTGTAATAATGAGGCAATACTGTTTCAGCTTTGTGTGAAAACCAGGAGGCTCTTTCTTCTTCATTGAATTTCAATGCCCCGGTCACTGGCATAAATGAAAACGCAGCATAATCGTTGATCCATGGACTGGGCTGATGTGTCTGTTTAAACCCTCTGATCTTATATTCATCATATTTATACGTCCAGCCGTCACCCATCTTGCTCGTCATAGGTGTCCAGAAGTTCATTCCCCATGGAGTAGCAATAGCCGGATAGGTATTACCATTCGACAGGCTAAACTCTGAATCGGTTCCCATAAGCGGATTAACCATTTCAACCGGACTCTCAAAATCCACCGTAAATCTTTCAGTACCGGATTCAGGGTTTTGGCATCCCAACATCGTTGAAATGCCTAAAAAGACAATTGCTAATTTTTTCATCGATTAATCAGTTAGTCTATCATACCAAAACTTCTTGAGTAGGATAGAGCCAAGTATAAAAACACCAATGGCTATCCACATATAGTTAAATTCTTTGATCACCAAATAGATAGGGATAATCACCATAGACAATTGCCATATAGTGCCTACAACGATATTTAGGACATCTCTACCAGCTTGGGCATCATTGACAAATGAAGGATCAGCCTGTATCACTTTTTTATGGATAGGCTTCCAAAAACCCCAGGGTCTTACCTTTTTATAAAATTCTGTGAGCACATCCTCATCATCCGGGGGTGTTAAAAGTGTACCAGCTAAAGAACCTATCATTGCAAAGATGAAAATAAAAGGAAAGGCATAAAGTGGCTGCAATTCGGGAAATAGAACGGGCATTAATAGGCTGGCAATCAACCCTGAGATCATACCCCAGAAATAACCAAACCCATTAAATCTCCACCAGTGCCATTTTAGCAGGTTGGATGCCGCATATCCTCCGAAGAGTGCTCCGAATATCCATTGCATGATGGCATTGATGCTATCGATAAAAAATCCGAATAAAGTCCCTATCACTACCAGAAGAAAAGAAACCAGGTAGCTCAATCTGACATAAAGTTTGTCGCTTCCGTCAGGATTGATATACCTTTTGTAAATATCATTGACCAGGTAAACGGGGGCTGCATTCACAGATGCTGCGAATGTTGACATAAATGCCGCGAGTAGCCCGGCAATTAAAAGACCAGTAAGTCCTACCGGGATAAAATTATTGATGGCATATGGCAGAATTAGCTCAAAATCAAAGACTTCTCCGGAAGTCTGGATCTTCGGACCCAGATATACCAAAGCAAGTACTGTAAGCCCAGTCACCATCATGTACCTTGGGATAAACATCACCAGCGAAACAACTCCGCTCATTTTGGCGGCATCCGATGGAGATTTTGTGGCTAGAATTCTTTGCATATCATAGTTAGGCACCGGGCCAGCCATACTCGACATTACTCCTTTGAATAGCATCATCATGAAGAAATAACCGAAGAGAGTGAATCCATCCTGTTCCATCTTCAGGTTTACAGAATCTATAATGCCTGACCAGTTAAGGTCTAATCTCCATCCGAAAAACAGGTCTTTCCACCCCTCGGGTACCACCGTGCTTATCTGAACGGCAGTAACTTCATTCATGGCGATGATGCCTATTGCGATTGCCGCAATGGTCATGATAAGGAACTGAAGCACTTCGGTAAAGACCACACTATACATCCCACCCTTCACAATGTAAATAGTGGTGATGGTGAAAATAATTACAGCGTAGTAATTGGGTGGAATGTCCCAGGGGAAAAATATGGCCGCAAATCCACCAATGCCTTTAAAGGCATACGAGATGAATCCGATGGCACTGATGATTGCAAAAATCACGACAACCTGGTGTGAAAGGGTTGCTCCTCTCCCAGTCCCAAAACGTGTTTTCAACCACTCCGCACCTGTCATCACCTCGGATCTGCGCATCCATGCGGAGAGATAGACCATCAAAAAGATTTGATTGAAAGTTGGCCAGATCCATGGAAGCCAGGCACTCTTAAGACCATATACAAAGCACATTGATACAAGCCACATCGTACCTGTTATATCAAACATTCCTGATGCATTGGAAACACCAAGGACCCACCAGGGAATGGTTTTCCCCCCCAGAAAGTATGAATCCAGGTTACTGGAAGCTCTTTTGGAAATGTACATGCCTAGAAAGACAGTAAATCCCAGATAGAGAACGATTATGGCTATATCAATAAACTCAAGATTCATCTACATCATTCGGGTTGATGTAAAGGAACTTGATTTTTTGATCGGAAACATGCTGTTGGGATTTTGATATAAAGATTGTTTTCTTCCTATGTGGAACTAAATCAAAGAAATTGTCAGAAAAATTACCCTCCAGTGATTCACTATAGACATAGAGGCTTTTCACAAGTGTATCTGATTGAAGCTCAACGACCAACTGATCTCCCGTCTCCTTTAATTGGTACTCGATCACTGGTTTTGTCAGGCATAATTCTTTAGGTTTTCTAAAATAGAAAATAGTCTCAAAGGTTTCTACACCTGGCCCCTTAAGGGTAGCCAGTAAATAAGCAGTCTCGGGGGTATGTTTTTTTACCAGATTGCTTTCTTTGGCTCTGAAAACCTCAACACTTTTATTCTTAAGCAGGTCAATTTCCTTTGAAGACTGAATAATATTTCTACCTGAAAAGTCACACACCTGTATGGTAAGCGTGGCTTTCAAGTCTGTTAGGCCATCTGTAATGGCTTTGATGGTCACTTCATCTTTATCTTTTGCAACGACCAGTAAGTCTCTGGAAAAAGACCGCTTCGCCTGATAGTGCAAGGCTTTCCACCGGCCGTAATAGTCAATGCTAGACCATGAGGCAACTGGCCAGCAATCATTAATCTGCCAATACAGTGTACCCATACAGAATGGCCTGCCTGCCCTGTGTGCTTCGAATCCCACCTTCATCCCATCTCCCTGCAGAACCTGACTCTGATACAGAAATTGTTCAAATGTATTGGGCTCAGGAAAATCCTTGAGCATGTACTTTTTGATCAGGTTGTTTCCCCTGGGGTGCTTCTGATGTGTGGTCATGACCTCAGAAGTAATATCCCAATCTTTTTCTGTCGTAAACTTCTTGATTGACTGAAGTAGTGGGAAAGACTGAAACCCATACTCACTCATAAACCTGGGGACCCGCTTTCTGAATTCTTCAAAATCTTCCTCACCATGCCAGACTCCCCAGTAGTGGTTATCCCCTTTATTATCATCTTCCGGATTTTCCCAAAAACCAATCGGTGAAGAAGAAAAATAGAACCTATCAGGATCATGCTGCCTCACTAATGAAGGAAGAAAATCCTTGAAAAGCTTATTGTAGTCATCTTGCAGCTGCTCCCAAAGTTTGTCAGAATAATTAAAGTTCTTCTTCCATCCCCAGAAAGCAATCCCCATCTCTACCTCGTTGTTTCCACACCAAAGGGCCAGACAGGCATGATTCCTTAGCCTCTTGATGTTATATACAACTTCTTTTCTGACTTTATCCAGAAACTCATCATTGGCTGGATACAGCGTACAGGCAAACATGAAGTCCTGCCAAATCAAGACACCATATTCATCTGCAAGCTCGTAGAAAATATCTTTTTCATAGATCCCGCCACCCCAAACACGTAGCATGTTCATGTTGGCATTGCATGTATCTTCAAATAGCTGTCGATATTTTTGATCAGACGTCTCTGTAAGAAAACTATCGGATGGGATATAATTGGCACCCTTGGCAAAAATAGGATGGTCATTCACCTTGAAATAGAAGCTTTCGCCAAACTCATCGGGTTCGTTCACTACCTCTACGGTCCTGAAACCAATCTTTAATGATCGCTCATCCAAAACTTCATCGCCGGCCAAAACTCTCACTTTGAACTGGTATAGATGACTCTCTCCCAGTCCATGCGGCCACCACCTTTCCGGATTTTTGACCGGGATGATAATTGGCTCTTTTAAATTGAAACCGTCTTTTACTGTATCAAGCTCAGGATGATTTGCACAAGAAACTTCCACCTTCAGAGACTCTGTAGGGTTGATTTCAAGTTCCACATTAAACACAGCATTGACCAGATCATCGGAAACCCATTGCTGTTGAACAGCCACATCATTAATTCTGGTTTGTGCATTCACCTCCAGGTAGCTAGACTGCCAAATGCCTGAAGTCACAAACTTGGGGCCCCAGTCCCACCCAAAATGATATGGAGCTTTTCTAACAAAAACACTCAGTCTATCCTTTGTCTTGTCATTCTCTGCAGGATATTGAAAACCATTCTTCTTTTGAATGCCTTCCACCATCCTAATAGGCGACCTGAAAATCAAATGGACTTCATTTTTGCCCGGCTTAAGCAAGTCTTTGCAGGGAACCCTATACTGGATAAACATATTGTCAGATTCCAGTATTTTTTCACCATTCAGATGGACTTCACAGAATGTATCCAGCCCTTCAAACACGATATTCACCTCATCAAGTAAAGCATCTTTTTCAACCTCAAATTGACGAATATATTCCCAGTCTTCATTCTCAATCCACTGAAGCTTATCCTCGTTATTTCTATAAAAGGGGTGATCTATGATACCATTTTGAAGCAGGTCCGTAAAATTAGTACCAGGTACTGAGGCATCTAACCACTCCTTGTCCCCTAGTTTCCTAAACTTCCACGTTCCATCAAGCAAAATTTTTGTTAGCCTGACTTTTTCAAGCTGCCCCTCCGAGCTTTTGGTGGTTGATATTTTTGGAGCTCTGAGCATTAATACAAATAGGTTGCAGCTTTGATCGCATCTTCATTCTGATGTTTCACAGCATAGGTGAATCCCTTTCTAAGGCTATATGCTCCGTAGTTTCCATTTGTGTCCATGGCCAGAAAACCAATCTGAATTTCTTTGCCTTTTCTACGCTCATTGATCCGTTTTACAATGGCCTCACATGCCTCTTGTGGACTTTTACCATTTCGCATCATCTCCACCACCATGGCTGAGCCAGCTGTACGGATTACCTCCTCACCCCAACCAGTGGCACAGGCTCCACCAGCTTCCTGGTCTACAAATAAACCAGCACCAATGATTGGAGAATCACCCACTCTACCATGATATTTATATGATGCACCGCTCGTGGTACAGGCTCCGGCAATCACACCATTTTGATCAATGGCCAGTGTGCTGATCGTATCATGGTTTTCAATGTTTATTGGCGGCATATAGTCTGTCCGCTTTAGCCAGTTGTTGTAATCTCTTTTAGAGTCCTCTGTTAATAATGCCGTTTCCTCAAAGCCATTGTCTAACGCGAACTTCTTTGCCCCTGACCCCACCAGCATGACATGTGGTGTCTCATCCATTACTTTTCTGGCGACTGCAACCGGATTCTCAATGTCCTGAAGAAATGCCACTGATCCACAAGACCCATCACCTTTCATCAGACACGCATCAAGGGTTACTACTCCATCTCGGTCCGGGTAACCACCTACTCCTACGGTTCTCACTTTTGGGTCTGACTCCACGACCATCACCCCTTGTTGGACAGCATCAATAGCCTCGGATCCATTTGTCAATAGTTCAAATCCTTTATTATTGGCCATAGCACCATGGTCCCATGTAGATATGATGATAGGTTTGGTGGCAGAACCAGAAAAAGATCTGGCAGATGAGAATGACAATGAGGTGGAAGAAACCCCAAGAGCTCCTACCTTTATAAAATGACGTCTGTTATAGTTTTTTAAATTCATGGCGCTGATTTTAATATTTCTTTTGATTTACTTCCTGTATTAGGGCTGCTTCGTAACTACTCGCTGTTCAATCTCATAAAACGCAAAAACAAATATCTATTTGCCCCTCAAGTGCTTTATGATGCCTAAAATTACACTTTATCCATTAATATCTGCACATATACGCACAAAAACAAAATAAAAATCAATTATCATGCATTTTTATGCGCTTTTGATGATCTGATGTATCATTAATAGTTAAAATATTAAGTAAATTAGCCTCCAAACCCAATTTTTAACTGAATGCTCAAGGAGGAAAGACAGCATATCATTCTGGAAAAGATCCAGGCAAACAACAAGGTGCACTCATCAACATTGAGTGAAATCCTCAACGTCTCCGAAGACACTATACGGCGGGATTTGAAAGATCTGGCAGAGCAGGGATACATCAAAAAAGTACATGGTGGAGCTATGGCTAACCCCAATCTCCCCAAGGCAAAGATTGACCACAATATTTCTAATCAGACCGAACGCACGATCATTGCTAAAAAGGCGGCAAGTATCATAGAAGACCATCAGGTGATTGTTTTAGATGGTGATCTCACCAACCTCATGTTGGTTGAATCATTACCTAAAGACCTGAATCTAACTGTATTTACCAACTCACTTAGGATCGCCACTTTGCTTTGTGAATATGATATGGTAGAGACCATTTTTCTTGGAGGACGTGTCTCCATACAAACACAAAGCACCATGGGCATGGAAGTAATCAATTCTCTATCCGAGATTCATGCGGATTTTAGTTTCCTCGAAATCAATAGTCTCCATGAAGAGCTTGGAATTACAGATGGGGACAGGGAAAATGCATTTATCAAAAAATCGATCATAAAATCTTCATCACAGGTAATAGCATTGTGCCTCTCTGACGATATTGGAAACATCCAACCCTTCAAAGTGGGTCAGATAAACTGGGTACACTCACTTATTACAGACCTTGATCCGCAAGACCCTAAGCTTAATCGATTCAGAAATAAAGGAATCGATCTGAAATGAGGTTACTTATATCACTCGCACTAACGACTCTCTATACGCTCTCTTTTGGACAGACCGTGTCCCAATTTGTGAATCCTTTTATTGGAACTTCTAACTATGGGGCAACCCATCCGGGAGCCAACTTTCCTCATGGCATGGCATCAGTGACACCTTTTAATGTAGCCCACAAAAAAGGACAGGAAAATAAGTTTGAGAAGGATTCTGAATGGCACTCCAGACCATATGTGAATGAAAACAAGTTCCTGACAGGATTTAGCCATGTTAATCTGAGTGGAGTAGGATGCCCGGACCTGGGGAGTATCTTGCTCATGCCTACTACCGGGAAACTGGAATTTGACTCGGAAAAGTATGGCAGCACCTACGTGGACGAAATGGCCAGTCCCGGATACTATTCCAATAAGCTGGAGAAGTATGATGTAGTTGCAGAAATGACCAGTACCTTGAGGACCGGTCTCAGCAGGTATACCTTTCCTGCAGGGGAATCACACATATTGTTGAACCTTGGACTGGGTCTTACCAATGAGACTGGTTCATCTCTGAAAATTGTATCTCCCACGGAGGTGGAAGGCTTTAAAACCTTTGGCACATTTTGCTACAGTGATGAAGATGTGAGGCCAGTATATTTTGTCATGAAGTTAAGCAAGGCACCAATGACCTTTGGAGCCTGGAAAAAGATGCCTGAATACCAGGGAGTGGAAGGTGAATGGATTGGATATAATGACAGTTATAAACCCTATGAAAAGTATATGTATCCTATGGCTGGGGATGATATTGGAGCATATTTCAGTTTTGACACCTCAGAGGATGAGCAAATCAGTGTAAAAGTCGGCATCTCCTATGTAAGCATTGAAAATGCTCGTGAGAACCTCAACACTGAACAACTTCAATTTGATTTTGAGGGGACCAAAAAGGCAAACGAAGCAAAATGGAATGAGCTATTGGGAAGAGTAGCTATTGAATCAAAAGATGAAGATGCAAAAACGATTTTCTATACTGCTTTATATCACAATTTGATCCATCCAAACATCGTGAATGATGTCAATGGAGATTATCCCAAAATGTCATCCAGTGAAGTCGGGAATACGAATTCCAACAGGTATACCGTCTTTTCTCTTTGGGACACCTACAGGAATGTACACCCACTGCTGAGTTTGGTCTATCCTGAAATACAGTCTGAAATGATCAATACAATGGTGGATATGTATGACGAAAGTGGTTGGTTACCAAAGTGGGAGCTCATTGCTATGGAGACCGATGTAATGGTAGGCGACCCGGCAACACCTGTAATCGCCGATACTTACTTAAGAGGCATCAAAGACTTTGATGTCTCAAAAGCATATGAAGCTATCAAGAAAGCCTCGGATACGGAGGAAAGTAAAAACAACCTCAGGCCTGGCATTGATGCATATAATAAGTTAGGTTATGTACCGGTGGATACTGCTGATATCTGGGGAGGCAGTGTGTCCACCTCTCTGGAGTATTACATTGCTGACTGGAATATCGCACAACTCGCCAATGAGCTTGGATACTCCAAAGAATCAAAGCAATACATGGCAAAATCATTGGGTTACAAGCAGCTATATGACAAGTCGACAGGCATGCTTCGTCCCAAATTCGCAGATGGCAGATGGATCCCGAATTTTGACGCAGAAGCCGGGAAAAATTTTGAAGCGGTGGTTGGTTATGTAGAAGGGAATGCCTGGCAATACCGTTTTTATGTGCCTCATGACATTCCAGGGCTTTCCAAACTCCTGGGAGGAAAGAAAAAGTTTTACGAGCAGCTTCATTTGCTCTTTGAAACAGACAACTTTGATATGGCCAATGAGCCGGATATCACTTTTCCATATCTATTCAACTATATCTCCGGTAAGGAGCACGAGACCCAGTTCCAGGTCAACAGGTTAATCAACAAATACTACAAAAACAGCCCCGATGGTATACCTGGTAATGATGATACAGGATCGCTTTCCGCCTGGGTAGCCTTTAGTATGTTGGGTATTTACCCTGTTTGCCCCGGAGACATGGATTATGCTATTACCTCGCCATATTTTGATAAAGTAACCATTAAACTGAACCAGGAATACTACTCAGGTAAAGAAATTATTATTGAATCCAACAAATCATCAAATAATTCCATCTATATTGAAAGCATGTCTTTTAATGGAAAAGTATTTGAGAAATACTTCATTGATCACCAACAATTGACAAAAGGAGGTATATTAAAATTTGATCTGGTTGATGCCATTTCGGATCAATAAGTAGTCGAATCAAACACTTATGATCAATAAAAATCCATACATAGAAATACCTTGTGATGAAACTTCATGCTGGGAAGGCTGGGAAGACATTGGAACTTTATTGAAAGCCAGGATCAGTAAAATTCCGAAGAAAAAGATCATCATTACAATTGAGTCAAATCTTGGAACGCACATTACACCAAACATACAGGCGCTAAAAGATACTTTTTCTCCGAATGTAACTTGCAGGGCTCGCAATATCTTCAAAACACCTGAGCAGATCCAAAAACTAACAGGCAGGAAAAGCAATGGTACCACAAGTCTGACCAACCCCTCATTTACAATTGAGGATTACTTTGATACGCAAAAACTAGATAGTCTTAGAAAGAATATAGACTTTATAGAAGCTGGAGTCATTCTGATCTATGGAATTGGCGCGTACAAGATTTGTGAACCTGATATTCTCATCTATTCGGATCTCTCAAGATGGGAGCAGGACCAAAGATTCAGAAGGGGGGAAATTGAAAATATTGGCCTTAACAATCTACAGGACTCTTACCGAGCAAAATCAAACTGGTTTCATTTTGTAGAACGAAAGATCTGTGATAAAATAAAGCGCACCTTAATACACGACTGTGATTATTTTCTTGAAACAAACAACTGGAAGAAACCCAAAATAGCCACAGGAGATATAATCAGGAAGGCTTATGATTACACCTACACACAACCTTTCTTTAACGCGCCATTTTTTGACCCTGAATTGTGGGATGGCGAAAAAAAAGAACCAAATAATCCGGATGATTTCAGCTGGGGATTTGACTGCAACCTTGATCGTAACAATGTGTTGTTTAGATTTCAAAATATCTTGTTCGAGTCGCCAGCGATAAATTTGATATATTTCAATCCTGCCAAAATATTGGGAAACAATATTTTCAGGAAATACGGATTGGACTTTCCCATCAGACACAACTTCATCGACACGCTGGATTCGGAGGATTTAAACATTTATACTTTTCCTGGGAGTCGTGTCAGAGAAAGCTTAGAGACCTTCCAGCAGCATTCAGAATGCTACTATGTGATGGAATCAGGATCTCAATCGGGTGTATCACTTGGATTAAAACAAGGTATTTCCCCGGAATATTTCGAACAGGCAGCGCAAGAAGCAACCACAAAAAAATCAAAACGCGAGTTACGGAAGCTTTTGAATAAGGTTGAGATGAAAAAGCACGACCATCTTATCATTCCCGACGAGACACCTCATGATAAAGGAAGTAAGCTGATGATTCTGGCTATTTCCACAACTTCCACAATTCATGAAATCGCTCTTTTTACCGAGGAGGATGAGTCCATTGGAATCCATCAATTTATTGGAGCAGCCAATCAGCTAAATCCCAATGACATTCCATTAAACAATGTTACTGAATTAGACTTTTATGGGGTAAAAGCTCAATTACTTGGTTCCTCAGATCAAAGTGAGTTTGAGCTGATCAGGTTTTATGTGGATAAGCCGGTGAAAATTTCCAGTGACCACATGATAAATGTGCTCAACCTCATAGATGGTGCAGAGGCCAAAATCACTGGAAAATTTGAACCCTTTACGGTCCACTATTCAGAAACCTTTGTCATCCCTGCCGGTGTTGAAAGTTTTACCATCGAACCTGTGAACGGCAAAGTCGGATTCCTGATCAATCGAAGTAAATTGGGTTGATTGGTTTTATTGTGTTTTGTAGATCACTTTCTCTAGCTCGATCCAATGCTCAGGGGTCATCCGCTCAGGTGTAAACAGACAAATTCCAGCCGCACCATTCTCCATTGATAGGGTGATGGCTTTTCCTAAATCCTCAGGAATCAATCCGTGGTTTTCAGGATCTGAGGTTTTAGTCTCCGGATTAAGGCAAATGAATAATCCACTAAAGACCGGCCTGTCTACTGAAGTAGTTGCTTCATTTGTGACATCACCAATCCACTGGGTGTCTTCGAGGTAAAAATCATTGTAGTTCATGGGGAAGAACGCATCCAGGTCCCATTTATCCCATTCCTGCCTCACGATCTTCTTTGCCACAGAATGCGGGCCTGGAAATACAGCAGCATTAATTTCTTTGCCTTTCGCTCTGACAGAACTCGCTAATTTATTGACGATATTGGTAATTAGATCGTATCGGTATTGTTTCCACTCTTCAACACTTGATGGGTCGTCCACAGCATTGATGTCAATTCCAGTATTCTCCATAAACCCGCTCGTACAGTCATCACAATAACAATAGTCATACTGGGGATATTCGCGATCCATCACCAGACCATATTTATCCCAAAGTCCCCGAGCTAAAATGACGTCAGGGAACCTAATGTAATCCAGATGGATGGCATCTACTTCTTCCACTGCAGCTATATTGGAATACATGCTATCCAGAAAGTTGAAAGTGCCTGGTTTGCTTGGGCATAAAAACTTATAATAGTCCACATAAGCCGGTTTATCATATGCTGACTCTCCAAGCCCATTAATGGCATACCAGGTGGTATCAATGCCAGGTTTTGGAGATTGAACCATCGTTGGGATCCATGTGTGAAATCCAAGCCCCACTTCTTTGGCTATTTTCCCGACACGGGCATAGACAGTCGGGTCCTGACCTCCATTATACATGAGCACATCAATGCCATGTTTTTTATAATCTTCAAATCGTGTTTTGATCTCAGCGTCCGTCGCTTTACCGGGACCACCGGTCCACGCATAAACCGGGATTTTTTCCGGTCCTGATTTCTCACTAGTCGGTGATGAACAAGCAGCCACCAACATCACTAATACCCAAATCAAACTGTATTTCATTACCTAAAACTTTAAAAATGATTAATTATTTGCTGGCTGCCTGAAAGATAGCATCCAAAAGGCTTCCTTCCTCTTTGGTGTCATTGCCTAACTCCCAAAACATGATTCCCCCCAGACCTTTTTCGATTGCATATTCTGTCTTTAACCTGACTGATACTGTGTCATCATATGAAACCATGATGCTATCCTTTGTATTGTACAGGTAGGGAGCATTTGCATCCTCATCCCAGTACCTAACAAAATTAGAATCCGGCTCAAACGTTTTTCTGATGTGATGATAGGCACTCCATCCAATATGGATACCACTGCTGAGCTGGTACAGTCCATTATTAACTGGCGGGACCCCCTTCCACGCTCTACCATAAAATGCACTACCAATTACCAGTTGGCCTGGGTCTGCCCCTTTATCCAATAAAAAATTAACAATCTTTTCTGCTGACCTTGGGTTGGGGTCTTTCAGTCTTCCAGCCTGGTACAAGCTGTCCATATAATTTCCAAAAGGAGTACCGGCAACCGTTTCGTAACTCACAGCCCCCAGGGGGGTATGATGCCCGGTATAGATGGAATTTCCACTTACCTGATCATATGTCATAATGTTCATATAATCCGCATATTTCATGACCTCCTCCAGCTCAATGTTGTCATAATACCTTTTCCACCCGGCAGAGGCGAAGGTCAGGGTTTGTGGTCTGCCTGTCTTATCCAGGGCTTCTCTCAGACCTTTCATCAATTGTGTGAAATTCTCTTTGTCCTCGGGACGAGCCATCGTTCCGGCACCGGAAATGCTTGGATATTCCCAATCCATATCGATCCCATCCAGTTGGTACTCCTCTACAAATGCGTAAGCACTTTGAATAAACCTCTCTCTGCTTTCAGCCGTTAGGGCCATGTCGGAAAAACCATCAGCTCCCCATCCACCACAGGCAATCATTACCTTCAGCTCCGGGTTTCTGGACTTTTGATCTACCAGCTGCTGTAATTTCGGTCCTGCCGATTCAGGCTTTCGGAATTTCATCTCACCATCGATCACATTGGTGAATGAATAAATGATGTGTGTAAGCTTCTCTACAGGGATTTTTTCCGGCTGATAGTCGCGTTCCGCAACATAATAGGCCATCACTACAGGCCGAGTCTTAGTGGACTCTTTCTCTGTTGGTGAACTACAAGAAATAACAAAAAATGTGAGTAAAAGAAGTAGAACTCTCATAGGATTTGATACAGCTTGATTGGAAATCTAATTTAAAGGATTTCTATGCAAACCTATATTTAAACCTTAACGTTTTCAATAATCAGGCAAAATCTTTGTGAAATATATAATTTACAGTTGATGGCAGGATCACGGCAATTCAATCACCTTCAGGTTCCTGAAATGGATCTCTGCTCCTTCCGACTCCAAACACATGTAGCCCTCGCGCTGGGTAGCCTGGCTAATGCCATTCACAAACTTACCATTGACTGATAGCTTGATTTCTCCATCCACACAGACTACATCATATGTATTCCATTCGCCTCGAGGCTTGCAGCGATTTTCGATGGATTTGCTTCGTTCGCCCCGGGGGTTATCCGGTACTGTTTTCACTCCGCCTACACCAAATAGCTCACCATGTACATAAGCTATCGGAGGTTTCTTCCCATCGCGTGTATTGAGGTTTACCCAATCCAGCTCAAGCATCTGAACTTCAACCCCATCCGGTAACCTATTATCTCCTGGTTCGGCCTTACTCCACATAAACATCCCTGAGTTGCCCCCCGGCTCCATGTGTCTCCATTCAACATGTAAGATGTAGTTTCGGTATTTTTTGGCGCTGCGAACCACGCCTATGGGATTGCCAAAGCAAACAAGGATGCTGTCCCTGTGTTCCCAGGTTGCTTTCTCAGTGTTGACATTGTGCCACCGGATCATTTCCGGCTTTTTATCATCCAGCTCAATGGCTTTACACAAAGGGATCACCTCTCCAAACTCAAACAAAAACTCCTGGGCATTAACGCACCCAAAGCAAAGCATTATTAACAATGCTGTTAGATATTGACGCATAGTAAAATAAAATTAATAGATCATGGAAGCATTTGTGATACCCGGAATGGCCACATCAGACCCCTCCCATTTCAGATCCCAATCATAATCATTGATGTCAGGGCCTAATTTTATATCGGAATTGATTGCTTCCTCCCAGGTGATCTCCTGTCCACTATAAGCCACCATCCTACCGAGGACAGCAAGCATAGAACTATTGGCCATCCAGACTCCATCATTTTTTGGTTGCCCGCTCCGGATAGCAGCAAAAAACTCATCATGTTCGGTCTGATACATGTTGTTTTTATCTCCCCTGAATTGCCATGCGTTTTTCCCTGTTATGCTCAAATTTCTTCCCATTTGAAGTTGAGCCTGACCATCTGACCCAAATACATCTACTGTGTTTCGATTCCTACATCCAGCCATCTGGCGGGTGAAATGGCTGGCTCGTACCCCATTTTCATATTCATACTCTATGGCAAAATGGTCATAGATATTTCCATAAACTGGATCAGTTCTTTTTTGCCGTCCGCCGTTTCCGATGGCCCTGATAGGTGTTTTGTCTCCCATAGCCCATGCCATCAGGTCAAGGCTGTGGACAGACTGCTCAGTAATAAAATCACCAGACAACCAATCATAGTATAACCAATTCCTCAATTGATACTCCATGTCAGTCCAGCCAGCTTCTCTGGGCTTGGACCACAACTCACCCCCAAATCTGAATGTGGTCAGACTTCTGATCTCACCAATATCTCCCCGGTGAATCCGCTCAAATATTGCCCTGTTGCTATTGTCATATCGGTAGCAAAAACCACTCAGGATGGAAAGTTTCTTAGATTCTGCTACCTTGGCTGCCGCTATCACTTTTCTTACACCAGGAGCATCCACGGCTACTGGTTTCTCACAAAATGCGTGCTTTCCTGCTGCTATGGCAGCTTTGAGGTGGTCAGGACGGAAACACGGTGGTGTAGTCAGTAAAACCACGTCAACAGCATCAATGACTTTTTTGTAGGCATCAAAACCTATGTACTTATGTCTGTCATCTACCTTCAATTTATTTGGAATCTCCTGCTGTAAAGACATATAAGAATTGTCCAGCCGATCTTTGAATATGTCTCCCATGGCTACCAATTCAGCATTGGGATCGGCATTTACAGCCTGCACAGCAGCACCGGTGCCCCGGCCTCCACAGCCAACCAATCCAACTTTTAGTGTTTTAGCAGCTCCTTGTTCGGACTGTCCTGATAGGTTAGTGGTCGGCAGGATGGCTGCACCCAACGCTACCGCTCCTGAGGATTTAATGAAATCTCTTCTGGATTTACTATTCATTTTTTGTGGGTTTGGGTCAAACGTGAAGAGTAAATATACAAAAGACTACAGGAAGCCATCCTACAATTCAATTTTCTTATGTTACCCGAAAATGTATTTGATGTTAATAAATTGTTAAGCAGTTAAAATCTTCATAATATTGATTTTTCATTTTCTAAAAGTAAAATCAATCATACTTCGTGGGGATCAATTCATTTTCTTCCAAATTATGTATAGTAATGCTATTGAGTTTATGTTTTGTGGATAGCACAACATCTCAAAGTTTTTCTGTAAATAGTTTTGGTGACGGGTTGTACATCAAAGCGGCAGATTCCAGCTTTGCTACAAAATTCGGGCTTCGGTTTCAGACCCTTTACAGTGGCACACAGGATCTGGAAAATTCAACGTGGAGTGAGAGCTTTTTAATCAGAAGATACAGGTTAAAGTTTGATGGGTATGCTTTAGATCCCAGGATTGTGTACAAGATAGAGTTGGGTCTTTCAAACAGGGATACCCGCGCAGGTGCGATCCCTGAAAGCGGTGAGACAGCAAGCATCATCCTGGATGCTGTCATCAAGTGGAATTTTGCCGGCAACTGGGTATTGTGGGCAGGTCAGACTAAGCTACCCGGAAATCGAGAGCGGGTCATATCGTCACAAAACATGCAATTTGTAGACCGCAGTCTCGTCAATGCATCCTTTACTCTGGACCGGGATATTGGGATTCAAATACATCATAAGTTTAATATCAACAGGCTCCTTATAAAGCATGCTATTGCCATTTCGGAGGGAAATGGAAGAAATCTAATTGCCGATAATCCCAAATCAGGAAGAGAATATACTGGTAGGTTAGAATTTCTACCCATGGGTGCCTTTACCAACAAAGGTGATTACTTTGGTTCGGACCTGATGAGGGAATCGATTCCGAAATTGTCCATTGGCATTACAGGTGATTATAATAGTAACGCAGCCAGGTCGCGGGGGAATCTAGGATCTTTTCTGACAGATACTACCGGTGAAGCCACTTACCTTTCTTCGAACCTGGCAACCGTCATGGTAGATGGGATCTTCAAATACAGAGGTTTATCGATTAGCTCTGAATACACCTATAGGGATGCCTCCGACAGAAAAGAAGGATATGGCTACGGCAGTGGAATCTTTGGTGCAATTGGGTACCTGTTCCCTTCAAACTTTGAGATTGCCGGAAGGTACACTCAGATCAACCCAATATCATCGTTAAGCTCTCTAAGCTCCTCACAAGAATATACTATGGGCTTTTCCTGGTATATCAGTAATCATGACCTAAAGATCCAAAGTGATATTTCTCACCTTACCAGTGCATCGAAGGAATTTATTGTTTTTCGTCTTCAGTGTGAGCTGGCTATTTGATGATTTCCAGCTTTGAGTTCATTTCGTTTGAATTATTTGGAAAAGCATTCTATCATTATCCGAAAATTCTATAGGCACATTGGAAATCCAGTACATTTTTGAGCTTTTCGGGACCTACTTTTTTGCCATTTCAGGGGCCCTGGCGTTGAAAGATAAGGAGCCGGATTGGTTTGCAGCCATGTTTACCGGATTTTTAACTGCCATTGGAGGTGGTACTTTAAGGGATGTGCTCCTCGACAGTTACCCACTGGTTTGGATCAGTGACATTGCCTTCATCTATGCCATTTTGTTGGGCGTAGTCACCACATTTTTCTTCCATCGAACTGTTTACAAGCTAAAAAAGACCCTGATGCTCTTTGACACATTGGGTATTTCTTTCTTCACTATTTTGGGAGTAGAAAAAGCGGTCTCGTTAGGTTTTAGACCAGAAATAGCTGCCATCATGGGCATGTTCAGTGGAGTGATGGGAGGAGTGATCAGGGATACGCTGACCAATGAAGTACCTATCATTTTCAGAAAGGAAATATATGCTACTGCATGCCTGGCTGGTGCCGGGTGTTACCTGATTTTAGATTCATATGTGCTACGACAATGGAATTTGGTGATTTCAATTTCATTAATCGTTTGCATCAGACTGCTTGCTGTTTATAAAGGCCTCACATTACCGAGATTGAAATAGAAAGTTGATCTCCTGATAAAAAGTCAGGCAATAAGATCACTTTAATCAATCGACAGCCAAAAGGTGTATAAAAAATGTCCTGCCGGGTAATTCTTCCTCAGCTCATAAACATAAAAAGTGCTTTAAATGGAATTTTAGGCCCTTATTTTCTGGCATACTTCATGTTTGATGAAATCATCACTTTATATGTATAATGAAAAAGACAGTAACTATCCCGGATTACGAACGGTTAATGGCCAGACGTTATTATGCCCTTTTGCAAGCGAAAATACCTGAGATCGTAGAGCATTTCTTTTGTGAGTTGTTGTATGCACAGCTTTTGGATCAAACGAAAATATCCGAGAGAGTAATAACCATGAACAGCAAGGTTTTATTAAAGGAATTACGCTTAGGAAAGCAAATTGAGTTGCACATTACTTACCCTGAAGAAGCTAATGAGCAGGAAAGAAAAGTGTCAGTTTTTTCAAATATTGGCAGCACTCTTCTTGGTAGAATTGTTGGAGACCATGTCTCCTGGAAAATAAAGGATCGGGTAGCTGAATTTGAAATTCTCAAAGTAACCTATCAACCTGAGGCTATGGGGAGATATGATCTATAAATAACGGAATAGGTGCCATGACTCAATCCAGAAGTCATGGTATCCTACCCTGTTTTAAGACCCTTCATAGAACATTTCATGAAATTCATTTCATGCATACCAACACCTGATCCATTGACTTGGATTACGTACAATTCATTAGTCCTCAGACCTGCTGAAATACATTCTATGTGATATATGATTGATCATCAATCAAGATTACAAAAGCCTAAAATATGATTGTTCGAAGAAAAATTTGCAGTAAGAGCATTAAAATCGTCTAAAATCTAAGTAAATTCGGTAAAACCAGCTTTGGAAAATGACTACAACTATCTACCTCAAGGATTATATTCCTTAGGGAATAGACAAAATTTTAAACTATTATGAGACTCCAATACCAAGGGCTTACCCAGGCCGAAGCTGAAGAATCCAGAAAAAAATATGGCAGCAACGCACTCTCTCCATCAAAAATTGAAGGTTTTTGGGACAAGCTTAGGGACAATTTCAAGGACCCTATTATCATTATCCTAAGTGTTGCACTCGTATTGATTTTTGTGCTATCCCTCTTTGGGATGACTGAATGGTACGAAGCTGTAGCTATAGGTGCCGCAGTGATTCTGGCTACCCTCGTTTCTACTTTTTCTGAATATAAAAATGAAACTTCCTTTCAGAAATTACAGGAGGAAGCCTCGAGGATAAAAGCGAATGTCTTAAGAGATGGCCATGTGGTTCAACTTCCGGTCAATGATGTGGTAAAGGGAGACTACGTATTGCTTCAGGCAGGAGACAAGGCTCCTGCAGATGGATATCTCATCTCAGGGGAAGCCAAGGTGAATCAAGCCTCACTTACCGGTGAAGCTGAAGCTGTGGAGAAGCACGCCATTGGTCCGGATGATCTACCTGAAAATAAAGACCTGGCTAACCACTACAGCGTATTCAGAGGTTCTGTGATCGAAGATGGAGAAGCCATTCTTGTAATTGAGAGTGTAGGTGACAATACCTTTTATGGAGTCTTATCCAAAGAGCTGGCAGAATCAGATGACCGACTTTCTCCTTTACAGCTCAAACTCAAAGGCCTTGCAGAGCTCATCAGCAAGTTTGGATACATAGCTGCCATCCTCATATTCTTCACCTTTATGTTTCAAAAATCGGTGATTGCCAATGGATTTGAGATTGAAGGCATCGTTGAATACTTTGGAAATTGGCACACCGTAGTAAGCGATTTGCTTTCAGCGGTGGTGCTAGCAATTATCATTGTTGTAGCCGCCGTACCGGAAGGGCTTCCAATGATGATTGCCATTGTACTGTCCCTCAATATGAGGAAACTTCTGAGTGAGAAAGTGCTTGTGAGAAAACTCCTGGGGATTGAAACTGCAGGCAGCATCAACCTGCTATTCTCAGACAAAACAGGAACCATCACCAAGGGCCGGCTGGAAGCAAAACTGTTCATCACCGGTGCTGGAAACATTTACGAAGGCTTTCAAACGATCCCAATCACATCCAGATCCCTGGTCTCCTTTTCAATTACTGAGAACTCTTCAAGTTTTGTCTCACCTGCAGGCGAAATTGTAGGCGGTAACGTTTCCGAGCAGGCCTTACTAATGTTTGTCCAGAACAATAGCGACCAGGAAGTCTATGAGGCTGTTCGCCAGAAAGAAATCCTCTTTAACAGTCAAAGAAAATATTCAGCCAGCCAGGTCAGATCAGATTTCATTCCTAAAGGATTCCAGTCCAATCAACTCACTTTGATCAAGGGAGCTCCTGAGGTTATACTGGACATCTGTAATCACTTTCACCATGAAGATGGGAAAATCGAGGTCTTTAGCAACAAAAAAGCAGTCAATGCCAAGCTCGATGAGTTGGCTGATTCCGGTATGCGCCTTATTGCACTGGCTGTCTCTGAGAACGAACTGAATGACTCCCAATCCTTACCAGCCAATGCTGTTTTGGTGGGGCTTATTGGCATTAGAGATGAAATACGGGATGAATCACACGCCTCTATCGAAGCCATGCACAAGGCTGGTGTACACGTGGTAATGATCACTGGTGACCGTACAGAAACGGCCAAATCCATTGCCAAAGAAGTGGGCTTGCTTACAAAAGAGGACGACATCGTGCTAAAGTCTTCGGAATTGAATGCTATGTCGGATGATGAGGTCAAAGCCATTCTCCCTCGACTTAAGGTAATTGCAAGGGCTTTGCCATCGGACAAGAGCAGGATGGTAAGGATCTCAAAAAGTGTAGGAAAAGTGGTTGGTATGACTGGAGACGGTGTCAATGACTCAGCAGCACTAAAACAGTCGGATGTTGGTTTTGCCATGGGAAGTGGCTCGGAAGTATCAAAAGAAGCAGGGGATATTGTAATTCTTGACGATAATTTCCATTCTATCAATAACGCTATCCGGTATGGAAGGACGATTTTCAAGTCCATCCGAAAATTCATTGTTTTCCAGCTCACAGTGAATGTGGCAGCTGTGACTACTGCTTTCCTGGGACCACTCGTTGGGATTGATTTCCCCCTGACTATCATCCAACTGCTTTGGATCAACATGATCATGGATACTCTGGCTGCGATTGCCTTCGGAGGTGAGCCTGCCCTGGAACGCTATATGAACGAGCCCCCAGTAGATCGGGAAGCTCACATTCTCACAAAGAATATGGGTTCTTCTATTCTAACCAGTGGATTATTTATCACCTTCTTTTCCATCTTTTTTCTTTCTTTTGAGCCGTTCCATCAGTTATTTACACGAAACGGGATCATCAATGAAGCTGTCTTTCTCACAGCTTTTTTCAACATTTTCATTTTTATGATTCTGATTAATGCCTTCAATGTAAGAACAGAAAACCTGAACCTGTTCGAAAACCTTAGGCAAAACCCTGGCTTTCTACGGGTCATGCTGATGATTTTTGGGCTGCAGGTAATCTTTACTTATATAGGTGGTACTATCCTGCGTACTACTCCACTGACTTTTCAGGAATGGATGTATGTATTGGGATTTGCCTTGTTGATTATTCCGGTGGACCTTGTCCGGAAGATGATTTTTGGAATGAAAAATGCTCCGGTCACCAATTAAAAAATGACGTAAATACACGAATTACATCATGTGATTTAATGCTTTTACGTATTGGGAGCCAACATACTCTCAAGTAGTATCCTTTCAAAGGTCATTTTCCCATCCATCAGTGACCCTTTGGAGTTGCTCATTGTAATCTGGGTCATTTTCATGAAAAACGAAATTGCCAACTTTGCGAATGTCATCCTCATTGGTCCTGTTATAACGGATAGGTGGTGTTTCTTCTCCACAAAACAGGTAATTTCCTTCTACAATGTTTGTAGTTGCCCTATGGAACCTAAGGGGTGATTTTGCGATATTATAGATAAGGTTACCGGATACAACAACATCAGTTGTTCCTTCATCTAAAAACATCCCATTGCTTTCCGCCCTACCTGCGTTCAGGTCCACATCGTGAATTCTGTTATTCTCAATTCTACTACCCGGTTGCAATCCCAACATGTAAATACCCCCTCCGTCACTCAACTTCTGCATGATGTGGTGAATATGGTTTCTCTCAATCTTGTTATCACGACAAGGTGTTGGTACAGGGCTCCAAACCCATCCAATAGAAATCCCTGTATAAGGCAAATATGAAATGGTGTTGTTCCGAATAGTAGTTTCGGCTGTTAACCCACACCAAATTCCCACAGCTCCATAGAACTGCTGACCGCATTTAGTAATTGTGGAGTTCTCAATGGTATTGGCCTGGGCAGCCTGCTCCGGTGCTGACTTGTACCAGGTATCTCCGTCTACTCTTCTATCAGTCCCTTCGCCAATCATAATGCCATTCCCTGAAATATCTGTAAAACTGCAATTTGTGATCATACAGTCTTTACTACCAGCTCCAAGCCATAGTCCAGAGCCTCCCAGTTGCTGGAAGGTGCAATCAATAAAACTGCAACCCTGTACCCATTCTCCTTTTACAGCTGCAGGCACCACTGCCCATCCATCGCGATCCGGCCTTGGATCAAAGTGACAGGCCTGTATACCACAATATCCGAGTGAAGGAATTTGCCATGCCGAATGTTGAAATACAATTCCTTCAAAATGGATATTTTTCACACTTCTTTCTTTAGTTCCTTCAAGGTGCACCAGACCAGAGACATTGGGAATTGCAATCGGTTGTTCGTTGGGCGTTAAATCATCCGGTAGTTTAAGGTAAATAGCATTTTCTGTTGACTGAAAATACCACTCATAGTCAGCATCAAGGAATTCGATGGCATTTTCAAGATAATATCTGGGATGAGGTTCCCAATGGTCAATATGGAAAAAATCGGGACTTTTAGCTCCGATAGAATCCACGGTTGTGATTTTGTTGACAGCGAGGTCAATTTCCTTGACAGCAATCCGTGAGATTGACCAGTCGTGAAGCAGTACAAGCTCAACATTTTCCGGGTTTTCTGGGACAGGAAAATCATTAGGTTCAAAGAAAAAATGCGTGCGACGATCATTACCTGCTTTGGCTACATGTAAAAATCCATCGTTAGGAAACCGCGCTCTGATGGCTCTTTTATCACCAACAAAAAGTTCACGAGGCGCCATGTCCTGACTAGCAACAAACTTTGCTCTCCACAGTCCATTTGGAAGTTTTTGCCAGCCGTTTATTTCCATACCACCGGTAATAATGGGTTCTTCTCCTGGTAGGGCTCTAACAGAAAATTTTCCCTCCTGATTCTTCAGTAATTCGGCATCAAGGACAATTGGTCGTTCTATAAAGTATTTTCCGCTGGTGAGCCAGAGGGTACAGTTTTCATCAGGTTCCTTTTCAAAAATTCCGGTCACGATTTCTACTCCTTTGTGGAGAGTGGCAAATGGTTTTTCCTTCGTCCCGGGATTGGAATCATTTCCATCTGGTGACACATAAAAATCAGCAGAAAATCCGGCAAAGTTTTGTGAATACGCAAGTGCAGCTAAAGTTAAGAGCCTAAATGAATGGGTTTTCATAGATGTGATTCTGGTTCAAACCGTCAAGTTAGTAATAAGGGCTGGTTACCAGACGAAGGTTAGTAATTAAAAGTCACTTAATGGTGACTTTGCGCTGAAGACAGGGTTGAAGTATAGCTACTTCGTCCTGAATTATGCTCTACTAGACGCCGGTCAAGATCACTCGTATGACCTGTATAATACTTCCCTGACGATGTGCTCTGAAGCACATATGCATAATATCTTAAAGCCTTCATATGAAAAAAGCCACCTATTGGGTGGCTTTTGCTCCTCAGACTGGGCTCGAACCAGTGACCCTTCCGCCTAGGCGGATCAGATGCTCTAGAGTGAATTAATGAATTCTCTACCCTTACCAGTCTTTAAATATTGTTCTTTCTTCATTGCCTCAGATCGCGAAGCAAAACACTCATGATAAATCAGTTTCCAGGGACCTCGGCCTGAAGTATAGCTACTTCGTCCTGAATTATGCTCTACTAGACGCCGGTCAAGATCACTCGTATGACCTGTATAATACTTCCCTGACGATGTGCTCTGAAGCACATATGCATAATATCTTAAAGCCTTCATATGAAAAAAGCCACCTATTGGGTGGCTTTTGCTCCTCAGACTGGGCTCGAACCAGTGACCCTTCCGCCTAGGCGGATCAGATGCTCTAGAGTGAATTAATGAATTCTCTACCCTTACCAGTCTTTAAATATTGTTCTTTCTTCATTGCCTCAGATCGCGAAGCAAAACACTCATGATAAATCAGTTTCCAGGGACCTCGGCCTGAAGTATAGCTACTTCGTCCTGAATTATGCTCTACTAGACGCCGGTCAAGATCACTCGTATGACCTGTATAATACTTCCCTGACGATGTGCTCTGAAGCACATATGCATAATATCTTAAAGCCTTCATATGAAAAAAGCAACCTATTGGGTGGCTTTTGCTCCTCAGACTGGGCTCGAACCAGTGACCCTTCCGCCTAGGCGGATCAGATGCTCTGGAGTGAATTAATAAATTCTCTACCCTTACCAGTCTTTAAATATTTTTCTTTCTTCATTGCCTCAGATCACGAAGCAAATGACTCATGATAAATCAGTTTCCAGGGACCTCGGCCTGAAGTATAGCTACTTCGTCCTGAATTATGCTCTAACAGACGCCGGTCAAGATCACTCGTATGACCTGTGTAATACTTCCCTGACGATGTGCTCTGAAGCAAATATGCATAATATCTTAAAGCCTTCATACGAAAAAAAGCCACCTATTGGGTGGCTTTTGCTCCTCAGACTGGGCTCGAACCAGTGACCCTTCCGCCTAGGCTGATCAGATGCTCTGGAGTGAATTAATGAATTCTCTACCCTTACCAGTCTTTAAATATTGTTCTTTCTTCATTGCCTCAGATCGCGAAGCAAAACACTCATGATAAATCAGTTTCCAGGGACCTCGGCCTGAAGTATAGCTACTTCGTCCTGAATTATGCTCTACCAGACGCCGGTCAAGATCACTCGTATGACCTGTATAATACTTCCCGGACGATGTGCTCTGAAGCACATATGCATAATATCTTATAGCCTTCATACGAAAAAAGCCACCTATTGGGTGGCTTTTGCTCCTCAGACTGGGCTCGAACCAGTGACCCTTCCGCCTAGGCTGATCAGATGCTCTGGAGTGAATTAATGAATTCTCTACCCTTACCAGTCTTTAAATATTTTTCTTTCTTCATTGCCTCAGATCGCGAAGCAAAAGACTCATGATAAATCAGTTTCCAGGGACCTCGGCCTGAAGTATAGCTACTTCGTCCTGAATTATGCTCTACCAGACGCCGGTCAAGATCACTCGTATGACCTGTATAATACTTCCCGGACGATGTGCTCTGAAGCACATATGCATAATATCTTATAGCCTTCATACGAAAAAAGCCACCTATTGGGTGGCTTTTGCTCCTCAGACTGGGCTCGAACCAGTGACCCTTCCGCCTAGGCTGATCAGATGCTCTGGAGTGAATTAATGAATTCTCTACCCTTACCAGTCTTTAAATATTTTTCTTTCTTCATTGCCTCAGATCGCGAAGCAAAAGACTCATGATAAATCAGTTTCCAGGGACCTCGGCCTGAAGTATAGCTACTTCGTCCTGAATTATGCTCTACCAGACGCCGGTCAAGATCACTCGTATGACCTGTATAATACTTCCCGGACGATGTGCTCTGAAGCACATATGCATAATATCTTATAGCCTTCATACGAAAAAAGCCACCTATTGGGTGGCTTTTGCTCCTCAGACTGGGCTCGAACCAGTGACCCTCTGATTAACAGTCAGATGCTCTAACCAACTGAGCTACTGAGGAATATTTATTTTAATTTCCTTTCCCTTATCCGAAAAGGACTGCAAACTTACGGGGATGGAAAATATTAAGCAACAGATAATTCAAATATTTCTAAAACTTATTCCTTTCAAAATTTCGCGATCCGCGCTGACAAAAAAAGCCTGTTGTATTGACCTCAAAACCACATGTTTTTCATGAAGACCCTTATTAATTGCACTTTTTTTGACTTTATTTGTGTTGTAGAATGATTTTAGCATACACATTCCACCCCACCACCAAGCTATGAGAGTGTTCTGCTAATCGGAGGATAGGTGCAATCAATCGAAATTTTGTGATTTATTTTCTAACGGTTCCTTTATTTAGGCATATAATTTGTAGAAATTGATTAGCAGCTAAATAAGATTATGTTTTTTGTCATCGCCATATTATCTGCCTTCCTGGTCACTTTTGTGTTGTTGCCTGTGGTTATCAAGGTAACCAAGTCGATAAAACTTTTGGACCTGCCAGACAGAAGAAAAGTCCACCTTGAAGGCACTCCATCCATGGGAGGCATTGCCATTTTCCTTGGCTTCATGATGGCTATCCTTATAACGCTTCCAGCAACTGATTTAGTATCCAACAAATATCTGTTCAGTGCAGTTAGTCTAATATTTTTTCTGGGTATCCGGGATGATATTTCAAGCCTGATCGCGCATCAAAAACTTATTACACAGGTGTTTGCTGCAGTACTTGTTGTGTTTTTAGCGGATATCCGACTCACCGGATTCTATGATGTTGCCGGCATTGGTGCGCTCCCTTTCGGCCTCGATTATATCCTTTCTATTTGCGTGATTGTAACCATGACCAATTCCTTCAATTTAATTGATGGAATTGATGGTTTAGCTGCTAGCCTTGGAATTATAATCTTACTCTTTTTCTCCTGGATACTCTATACAGTCAATGCCACGGATCTGGCTTTAATAAGCTTTGCAGTATCCGGATCATTGCTTGCATTCCTCATCTACAACTGGCATCCATCCAGAATCTTTATGGGTGACACGGGGTCGATGATACTGGGCTTCCTGATTTCCACACTTGCTATCAAAGTGATAAACGTAAGTGACGGGCTGGCTATCAGCACTTTGATTGACATTCAATCAAGTGTGGCCCTGGTTATTGCCTGCCTGATTGTCCCATTTTATGATACCCTAAGAGTTTTTACGATCAGGTTTATTCAAGGAAGGTCTCCTTTTAGCCCTGACAGAAATCACATTCATCACAGCTTCCTGAAGCTTGGCCTGAACCATGCACAGGCTACACAGATTCTTGCCCTGTATAATATCACAATGATTGCCATGGCGCTGCTGCTTAACAGCACTTTCAACAACAGCGTATTATTGGTACTCCTCTTTGGTGTGACGTTTGGTTTTGGGACACTGGTAGATCACCTTGTTTCTAAGAGGAGAATGCTTGGTGCAACAGCCAAATTGGAGGCTGCAAAAACCATGGCTATTTCAAAATCTGCATAAGATCCAGTCCTAAAACAGCTTCTTCTTTCTCTTGTAGCGCATAACAAGTATGGCTTTATTACTTTTGCCAGCCATATAAGATTATGAAAAAGGAAATTGAAGCATATAAAGAAGAGGTAAAAGCATTTGTTGCTGATAATAGTCAAAAACTGGAAAGCTTTAGACTCAAATTTATCAGTAAAAAAAGTGTCATCAACGATCTCTTTGAGTCTTTCAAAAAAGTGGCTCCTGAAGAGAAAAGAGTGATCGGTCCTGCTTTGAATGAGCTCAAACAAATGGCTATGGCCCGACTGAAAGAGCTTTCGGAGAACCTGGAGTCTAACAGCTCTGATAGATCTTCTTCAATTGATGTTACCCTTCCCCCAGTGTATGAGAAAGGGTCTATTCACCCTCTCTCCAGGATCAGGAACCGAATCATCCGGATTTTTGAAAGGCAGGGCTTTTCAGTAGCCGACGGCCCTGAAATTGAGGATGACTTTCATAACTTCACCGCACTCAATTTCCCAGAAAACCATCCTGCTCGTGAAATGCAGGACACCTATTTCATCGAAAAGAATCCCGACATCCTCTTGCGCACACATACTTCCAACGTGCAAATTCGGTTGATGGAAAATGGAAAACCTCCATTCAAAGCTATCATGCCTGGTAGGGTGTACCGCAATGAGGCCATCTCAGCAAGAGCTCATTGCTTCTTCCACCAGGTAGAAGGACTCCATGTGGATAAGCATGTAAGCTTCAAAGACCTGAAACAAGCCCTCTATCACTTCGCAACTGAAATGTTCGGCAAAGACACCCAAATCAGGTTCAGGCCCTCATTCTTCCCTTTTACGGAGCCAAGTGCAGAAATTGACATCAGCTGCTTTATTTGTGGTGGGTCCGGTTGTAAGATCTGTAAACAAACCGGCTGGGTAGAGATAGGTGGATCAGGTATGGTAGATCCTCACGTGCTGGAAAGCGTGAATATAGATCCTAAAGAGTACAGCGGTTTCGCTTTCGGAATGGGCATTGAGCGTATAGCTATGCTGAAATACCAGATCGATGACATTCGATTGTTTTCGGAAAACGATCTGAGGTTTTTGCAGCAGTTCTAATCAGAGCAGCTTTTCTATCAGCATTTCTTCGGTAATACCTTCAGCTTCAGCTTTAAAGTTTCTCACGATCCTGTGGGTGAGAATTGGCTTAGCCACAGCCTTTACATCCTCAATATCAGGTGAATATTTACCATTGAGTAAAGCGTTGCATTTAGCACCAAGAATCAGAAACTGACTGGCCCGAGGGCCTGCACCCCATTCCAAAAATTCATTACTTTCCGCAGCTGCCATGGCTGTGCCTGGACGTGTCTTGTGTGACAGGTTCACAGCATACTCAAAGACATTATCAGCCACCGGTACTTTCCTTACCAACTGCTGATACTCAATGATTTCTTTCTTGGACAATACTTTACTTACCTCATCCGTAAGACCTGTAGTGGTCTTTTTGACGATCTCCAGCTCATCTTCCAGCGAGGGGTATTCCAGTTTGACCATGAACATAAACCTGTCGAGCTGTGCTTCCGGAAGCGGATAAGTACCCTCTTGCTCAATCGGGTTTTGGGTAGCCAGTACGAAGAAGGGCTTATCCAGTACATAATGTTTGCCGCTGATGGTGACAGCTCCCTCCTGCATTGCCTCAAGTAAGGCGGATTGAGTCTTGGGAGGCGTTCTGTTAATCTCATCAGCCAGAATAACATTGGCAAAAATCGGTCCTTTGATAAATCTGAAATTTCTTTCCTGATCCAATGTTTCAGCCCCCAGCACATCGCTAGGCATGAGGTCAGGTGTAAACTGGATCCTGCTAAATTCCAATCCAAGACTATTGGCAATAGTGTGCACCAGGAGGGTCTTTGCTAAGCCCGGCACACCAACCAGTAATGAGTGGCCGCCACAAAAAATTGAGGTAATCAGTAGCCTCACTACCTCTTTCTGCCCGATTACAGTTTTTCCAATTTCGTTCTCAAGCTTCTCAAAGGCCGTGAATAAATCATTGGCCAGGGCTACTTCATTTTCAATTTTTGCCATGGATCCTTTTTAAGTTATTGTGTCAGGAGATTACATGTATTATACTCCGGATCGATTTCAATATACACATCCCCTCTGGCTGATTCAAACCACTCATTCAAAATTTTTGCTTTTTTAGATTCCAGGGTTGCCCTGGCGATCCGTTGATAATCCTGTCGAAGGTTGGCCTGATGAGGAGGCACCTTGTCTTTGTAATAAAGCAACCTGAATGCTGTGGATCCATCGGGCTGCTGGAAAGAGATAGGCTCCGACACAGTTCCAACCTGCATAGTGTCTAGTGTGAAGAAGATCGTAGGGTCCAACTGGTCGATAGGCACCCTTGATGATCCTGCCTGATCAGTGAAAAATCCTCCATTGTCAGACGTCATCTGATCATCAGAATGTTCTTTCGCAGCATCTTCAAATGCAATACTGTCTTTCAGAACCTCTTTACGCAGACTGTCGAGGAACAGCCTTGAGTCTTCGACATCCTTCTGTGAGGGCTTTGGAATCAATAGGATATGCCTGGACCTGAAGGTATTTCCTCTCCGCTCCTGCAACTCTATTAGGTGCAATCCAAAGTCTGTCTTTACAGGTCTTGACAATTCACCCGGTTTCATCGTCATAGCCGTAGCTTCAAATTCAGGAGCCAGGTCACCACGCTTAAAGAATGGTAGCTGTCCACCTTTTGAACCAGACCCAGGGTCTTCAGAGTATTGACGAGCCAAAGCCTCAAACGACTCACCGGACACTATTCTAGCCCTGATATCATTGAGCTGATCACGTGCTTTGTCAATCTGTTCCTTGCCTGCTTTAGGTATCTTCACGATCTGAGCGGCAGTAACTTCGGTAGAGAAATAAGGAAGAGAGTCCCTTGGTATGTTATTGTAAAATCGTCTCACCTCGGCAGGCGAAACCTTAAGCTCAGAAGTGATTTCTCCCTGCATTCGCTGAATGATCAGCTTTTCTTTTTCCAGTTCAAAAAGCTCTTCTTCGAACTGTTCCATGGTCTTGCCATAGTAATTCTCCAGCTCTTCCACTGTGCCTAACTGTGAAACCAGATAATCTATCTTTTGGGAAAGCATCGCCTGTACCTCTTCGTCAGCCACCTCAACGGAATCTATCAGTGACTTGGCAACCAACATCTTGTTCACCACTAAGTTCTCAAGTATTTGACACCGGGCATTGGTCCCTCTGAATTCGCCCCTGGACAGATACTCCAGATACGCTTTTTCCAGGTCAGATTTTAAAACAATAAAATCATCTACTTTGGCCACGATCTTGTCAATGACTACATCCTGACTAAATGCAGAAATAGCCATGAGGCAAAATGCACTAATGGCGATAAATCTCGAACAGGTTCTCTTCACGCGCTTCATTATATATCTTTTCTTCGAGTTCTTTCTTTAATGTAAGTTTCCTCTTGTTAATAATTATACTCTTTATATCCTCCTTAATAAACTCTAACGGGGAAATCTCATCAGAAATTTTAAATTCAAAGATCTTTAAAAAATGGATCTGATCGTCCCTGGTTGCTTCTGAGTAGGTATTTCTCGATAGAAAATCAGTCTTATTCTGAATGGTTTCCAGCGGAGTGCCTATGATTACATCATCAAAAATAACCCAGAGAGAGTCTTCTAAAAAAGATTTAACGCTAAACCGGGAGCTATATGCCTTGATATCCTCCAGGTTGGACTCAGGGTAGGCCCTGAAGTTTCTTCTAAACTGATTGAGGTCCGGAGCATTGGAGGGGACCTGAGCATAGATACATCTGATGATATTTTGCTTCAGCAAAAAATTGTCAGACTTCTCTTCATAATACTTCTCAATATCTTCCTGGCTCACCTCCGTATCCAGGTTCCTCTGGATATATTGCTTTTCAAAGTTGTGAACGATAAGTGCATACCGATAATCCAACACCTTTCGTTCAATCTCAGCTTCGTTGTAATCTACTACTTGAGAGGACCTGAATATCATCAACTGTTTCTCTACCCAGTCTGCTATGTATCTTTCAACAAGCTTTGTGCTATCTTCAGGAGAAATATTCTGAGGGAGCAAACCCTCCAGGTCAGAAGGATACAGGTAGTTGTCTACCGCTTTGGCGATAGGAAGCTCATCAACTTCCTGTTTAGGTTTAAAAAATTCGCAGGAGCCCAGCAATAGGATGCATCCTAATATGGCAATTCTCATACTTCGAAATTCAGTTTCTTCGTGAGTTTACAAATATTATAATTCTTCTCTGTCGAAAACTCAATTCCGTCCATTATTCTTTTAACCAGTATCAAACCAAGGCCTCCTTTTCTCTTTGAGGAGACTATCTCCTCCATAGATGGCTCATGATATCCTTTTATATCAAAGTGCTTTCCCGTATCTCTGATTATGAACTCAAGCTGTTTGGATGGCACATATTCAATCCGAATATCCAGCTTCTTAGATGGATTACAGCCATTAGAATGGATCATCATATTGGCACAAACCTCATCTACAGCCAATATGATTTTATGACACTCTACTTCTTCCAGCTGAGTATCGTTCAATACCTCCGCCACAAAGTTCCTGACCTTTTCAAGGTTGGTCTTGCTACACGGTATGGACAGCTTATACTGCATCGATGCCTTCAGACTTAGTATCTACCATTTTGATAATATGTTGGAGCCCAAGGATCTCAAAAACTTCTCTCACCTTAGGCTTCAAACCAAATAAGATCATCTTCCGTTCATTCTCTTTAAATTCCTCGAGATAGGAGATAAAAACACCCAATCCGGCAGAAGAAATGTATTCCAGCTTTTGAAGGTCAATGAGTAAGTTGAGTTTCTTTTCAAGTGCCTCTTTTATCGCATCGTCCAGTTCAATGGAAGAGCTGGCATCCACTTCGCCATTAACCTCTATCAAACAATAATCTGCCTCTTCTTTGGTACTTATTTCTACCATTTCATTTGTTATAAAAATTTCAATGTGACCAATGAATAGTCATCATCCAGTTTATTTCCAGCTAAAAATTCGTTCAAGTCTTTAATGATCCCCTTTCTCAGGTCGGAAGGTGTGCTTCTATCATTTTCAAGGAATGCCTTTTTCAAACCATCCGAGCCAAACTGCTGTGAGTCTTTGTTTCTGGCCTCAGTGATTCCGTCCGTATATAAGAGCAGCAAATCCCCTGACTGATATTTAATACTATTCCTTTCAACGTAAGTCGCATAGTCAGAGTTTCTTACTATCCCCAATCCCAAACCTTCTGTCTTGAAGTAGCAGGCGTCCTGTGTTTCATTTCTAAAGAAAAGCGTAGGGCAATGCCCTGCCCTAACAAAATTTATTTCCTTTTTGTTGGTGTCAATTTCAAAATATGTAGCCGTGATAAATGATGAAGGCTCCAGGCAGTCTCCCAAGGCTGCATTGGCTCTTACGATAAATTCTTTCACACCATCCTGGTTTTGCGCCAGACTATGAAATACACCTTTCATTTGTGCCATGTTGAATGCAGCAGAGGTACCTTTTCCACTCACATCGGCAATGATTAGCTTATAGTGACCAGCCCCCATGTCCACCATGTCATAGTAATCGCCACCTACTTCATCAGCTGCAAAGGATACTGCATCTATCTCAAAATCACTGGTGCTAATGAGTGCTGAGGGAAGGAGGCTCTTTTGGACACTTTTTGCAATCTTTAGCTGCTCCTTATATCGTTCATTTTCAAGAGCCTCAGAGATGAGTCGAAAGTTCTCAAGGGATACACTTGCCTGAGACACAAACGTGACAATGATATCAACCATCTCTCTGTTAAAGGCGTCTACAACCTCTTGTAGTAGCACCAAAGTACCCTCCTGCTTGCCTTTTACCATGATGGGAAGAGCAATGATGGATTTATACTCGGGATGTTTTACAACTCCAGAGGCCTTTCCACTGGAAAAATTTCCTTCGAACTTTTTGTCTAAAACTGATCGAAGATAATCCGCCTTCACTCCGGCTTTTATCTCTTGCACTTTCTCATCAGCAATAGACCTGGTAATAAGTATCTCAGTGGGACTATCCATCTCTATCCATGCTGCATCGGCAAATACTGCACTCATGGAACTGTCTAGCAACACATCATAGGTCTGCTCGATGCTTTGACCACTTGGTATGGCCTGGCTCAGCTTTTGAAAGTCTATAGCCTCTTGAAGCTTCCGCTCAAAAACCGAAGAAGTAGGTAAGTTGAAAATCGTTACAAGGATGGACACTACTGCATACAGCAGAATGAAAATAAGGAGTGCCACCACAAATACCCTATCTAACAAGTCGATGGTAAGCGACTCAGTAGAGGAAAAGGTGATCAGGAAGAGTAAAAAATGGTAAACATATACACCCGACAACAAGATAAAAAGAATACTCTTCCATTTCTGCTTAAAGTTGAGATAAGCTATCCACTTCAGGTTGAATGACAATACCAGGGCAAAACCCAACAGGAAGATGAGGAAAATATTGAAGTTGGTAGTCATCAGCTTGTTGTCAAATAGGTCGAACAACAAACTGGATAGTAAGGCATACTCAAAGAAGTTCCACAGTTGGATCAGCGACTTCGACTTTTGATAGAGAATTAGTCGCTTCCAAACCACAAATGTGGACACCAGGAAAACAATGACAAGTCCACCTACAATGTGATAAAGCACATTGATCGTGATCTCGTTCTGAATGATCGAGCTATTGCGGAAAACATTCATGAAGAGCCTGATCAGCAAGGATATCACCGTTGTGACCAGCCCAGTGAGAAATACACGCCACAGCAGATCAATGAAGTTGATGCTTTCCGCCTTGGAAATAATAAAACGGTAATAGAGCAGGACAGCGACAATGAAGCACGTCAGAAATATCTGAGGGATCAGATGACTCAAGGCTACGTTCATGTCATAGCGATCCACGAGTAGTCCGTAGATGTCAAAAAACATAAACAGCAACCATGAAAGTATAGCTCCTAATATGCTAAGCCTGGTCTTTAATTTCATGGAAAGCATGTGTCGTGCAAAAATACGTGGGGCACGCTAATTAAAAAACATGGCAATACCTCCATACTGCCATGAAATACCTTTTTAAGGTATTTTAACGTTCACCTTTGCCGTATCTACGGCTATAATTAGGCGCTTCGCGTGTAATTGTGATATCATGAGGATGACTTTCGGCTACACCGGCAGCAGATATCTTCACGAACTTAGCAGATTGAAGGTCCTTTATGGTGCCCGCTCCACAATATCCCATACCGGCTCTAAGCCCGCCTATCAGCTGGTAAAGTACCTCTTGAACGAGTCCTTTATATGGCACCCGGCCTACAATCCCCTCAGGAACAAGCTTCTTGATATCATCTTCTGCATCCTGGAAGTACCGATCTTTTGAACCATCTTCCATGGCTTCCAGTGACCCCATTCCACGATAGGTTTTAAACTTTCTTCCTTCATAGATGATTACTTCGCCAGGCGCTTCCTCCGTACCTGCCAGTAGTGACCCAATCATCACGCTGCTTGCTCCTGCAGCAAGCGCCTTCACCAAATCACCGGAAAACCGGATTCCACCATCTGCGATTATTGGTACCCCTTTCTTTTGTGCAGCTTTCGCGGATTCGAAAACAGCTGATAGTTGTGGCACACCCACCCCGGCTACTACTCGTGTGGTACAGATACTTCCGGGACCAACACCCACCTTGACCGCATCAGCCCCAGCTTCTATCAGTGCCTGGGTGGCCTCTTCTGTAGCGACGTTACCGACTACGAGGTCAAGATCTTTAAATTTATTTTTGATCTGCTTTGCAGCATCAATCACTCCTTTGGAATGCCCGTGAGCGGTATCCAAACTGATCAGATCAACACCCGCATTCATCAAAGATTCAATCCGCTCAATCATGTCCGGGGTTACCCCGATGGCGGCTCCAACCCGTAGACGACCATATTCATCCTTGCATGCAAATGGCCGGTCTTTGTTCTTCAAAATATCTTTATAGGTGATCAGCCCTGTCAGCTTCCCGGATTTGTCTATTATAGGAAGCTTCTCAATCTTATGTTCCTGCAGGATCTGCTCTGCCTCCTTTAACCCCACTTCCGCATCAGCAGTGATCAGATTATTCTTCGTCATGATATCCCTGATAGGAGTAGTCATTTTTTTCTGAAATCTAAGATCCCTGTTGGTGATGATCCCAATAAGTTTCTTATCCTTATCTACTACAGGGATACCTCCAATCTTGTTTTCCCGCATGATTTTCTCTGCATCACCTACTACGCTATCAATGGGAAGTGTGATAGGATCCAGGATCATACCACTTTGTGATCTTTTAACCTTCCTGACCTGGTTCGACTGTTTTTCGATGGTCATGTTTTTATGGATAAACCCAATGCCACCTTCCAGCGCCATGGAAATAGCCAATGCCGCTTCTGTCACAGTATCCATAGCAGCTGACACCAAAGGGATGTTCAGGCTGATATTTCGGCTGATCTGCGTCTTTGTTTCTACTTCTCTTGGAAGTACCTCTGAATAACCTGGAAGAAGGAGGACATCATCGTAAGTGAGTGCCTCGAAGAGTAGTTTGTTTGTATTGGGATCCATGCAAATAATGAGATTATTTGCGGTGCAAAGCTACGTGGAAAGGTTTAGATTCTAAAGGTTGTGATGAAAATAAATTTATGTTTGCGCCGTGAAAGAAATTTTAGAGGTTCTTTGGGAACAATTCCTTCAGCTCAACGGCCTGGAAGCTATTGCAGTCATCTTTGGGTTGCTGAGTGTCTGGTTTTCAATGAAGGAAAACATCCTGGTGTATCCAACAGGGATCATCAGTGTAGTTATTTACATTTATATCACGTTCAACTATAAGCTGTACGCCGACACAGGCATCAACTTTTACTACCTTGTTGCGAGTATTTATGGCTGGTATTTCTGGACAAATACAAAGGATAATCGGCCACAAATAAAAATTTCAATGATGACCGGGTCGGAATGGCTCATCACTATTATATTGGCTATCGGTTCATTTACCTTGATAAGGTTTGGGCTTGACTTTACAGATAGTGATGTTCCCAACTGGGATTCTATCACTACCACCACAGCCATTGTGGGTATGTGGCTTATGGCCCGAAAAAAGCTTGAAAACTGGATCGCATGGATCATTACGGATCTGATTGCTGTACCGCTTTACTATTACAAAGAACTTTACCTCACAAGTTTTCAATTCTTTGTATTCACCATCCTGGCAACGATGGGATATTTTGCATGGAGAAAAACGTATATGGCCTATGATTAAGAAGATAGCGGTAATTGGACCAGAGTCTACTGGAAAAAGTGAACTGTCTGCACAATTAGCCAGACATTATGATACGGAGTGGGTTCCGGAATATGCCCGATTTTATCTCGACAGGCTGCCAGGAGCATATACTCAGTCTGATCTGCTGGAGATAGCCAAAGGCCAGATTGAATGGGAAAAAGATAAATTGGAGATGGCTAATGAGTGGCTGATCTGTGATACCAACCTGATTGTGATCAAGGTATGGAGTGATCATAAATACGGTAATACTGATCCATATATTGAAGAACAGCTCGCGAAAATTCCTTATGATTTCTATTTGCTATCCAATATTGATCTACCCTGGAGAGACGACCCGCAAAGGGAGCACCCACAGCTCCGAAAGCATTTTTTGAAGGTGTATGAAAATTATTTGATTGAGCACAATCTGCCTTACAAATTAGTTTCAGGGATAGAGGACATTCGACTAGCCAATGCCGTCCAGGCGATTGACAATTTTTTTACCAAATAATTATCCCATAATTTTGCATGTCTAAGGGGTGCCTAATAGTTCAGGCTGAGATCATACCCAAATAACCTGATCCGGGTAATGCCGGCGTAGGGAGTATGATAACCAATTGATGGGGAGTTCCCCTCTTCCCAATGAATGGTTAATAAAACAAAAATGAAAAAGTTTTCAATGATTGCATTGTCTCTGATTGGCAATGTCTTATTAGTGACCGCACAAAATATTGTGAGCGGTAAAGTCACAGATTCAGATTATGGTGACCCTTTAGTAGGTGCCACCGTAACACTCAAAGGTTCCTTTGACGGAACATTGACAGATCATACCGGTCGTTTTTCTCTGGAAGCTACACCAGGTGATACTATAGTGATTAACTACATCGGATATGAGGATCAAACACTTCCAGTCGGGCAAGAAACCGATATAGCTATCGAAATGACATCCAATTATGAGCTGGAGTCTTTAGTGATTCGTGGTGTGAGGGCCCTTGAAGATGACCCGGTAGCCAAAACCACTATATCACATCAGGAAATTGAGAAGGAGTATGTCGGCCAGCATCCCATTTTCATCCTCGACAAAAAAACACCCGGGATCATCTCCTACTCAGAGTCCGGCACATCTGTTGGAAATTATGGCAGCATGCGATTGAGAGGCATTGGTCAGGAAAGGATCAACTTCACCCTGAATGGTGTCCCCTTGAATGACATGATTGATCATGGTGTATTCTTTTCCAACTTTTCTGATATCTCCAACAATTTCGAGTCTATCCAGGTGCAACGAGGAGTCGGTACATCAACAAACGGTGTTTCAAGCTATGGGGGATCTGTAAATTTTGAGTCTATCAATCTCAAAAAGAATCCAGTGGGAAGCTCTGTTGAAATGGGTGCCGGATCTTTCAACACTTTCAGAGCTAACTACAATGTGAATACCGGAATCTCCGAAAAGGGATTCGGATTTTACTCGAGTTTCGGGAGGCTATGGAGTGACGGATACAAAGACTTCACAAAGTCAGAGGCATATTCATTCTTCCTCACCGGTGGTTACTATGGTGATAAGGATATGGTTCGGTTAACAGCTTTTACCTCACGGTCGGCAAATGGGCTGGGTTATTATGTGGTGGATGAACCAACGTTAAATGACAACCCAACATTTAACCCGCTGATCGATGATGACAATGACGACTTTTCGCAATATCTGGTCCAGCTTCAGCATAGCCACAAATTCAACAACAGTTGGAACATGAGTTCTTCTCTCTATTATGGTGGTTCCGGGGGAGATTTTGCTGAAGGGACGCTTGATGATGACAGTGTCTATGTAGAAAATTACTTCGGGACCTACTACACTACCTTTTTCCAAATAAACTACCCTTTAAAGAATGACCATTTCGGCCTTATCTCCAATGTTTTCCTCAACACAAAAAGGTTAAACTTCTCAATGGGTATTCATGCATATACCTTCCATAGAGAAAACAGAGAGTCTGTTTTGCCGCATGATTCAAATCCTTACTACAAGGAAAAAAGTCACAAAAATGAGTTTAGCTGGTTCGGAAAAGTGGATTATCAGCTAGGGCGATTTCAGGTGTTTGGAGATCTCCAGATACGGTCAATGCAGCTCAACATCAATCCTGACTACGATTTTATCGGTTCAGGAGATGCTGGAGCAATTACCAAATCCTGGACTTTTGTCAATCCTAAACTTGGTATCAACTATATACCAAACCAAAATCAAACGCTTTATTTCTCCTATGGCTTTAATGGCCGGGAACCCACGAAGATTGATCTTTATGGAGGGTTTCAGCTCAATGCATCCAACATCGATTTTGTCCGATCCGAAGATGGTTTCGAGCCGGAGTTTGTGCATGATTTCGAAGCTGGATATAAGCTAAACCTTCAACAATTATCTCTGGAAGGAAATCTGTTTTACATGAACTTCCAGAATGAAATTGCACCTATAGGTGAGGTGGTTGCATTTGGGGTACAAAAAAGGCAGAATATTCCACAAAGTACCAGAAAGGGAGTTGAATTAACCTGGATGTGGTCACCTGTTAAATACCTGGATATACACGGCAACCTGGCCTATCTAAACACTTCCATCGAAGAAGTGAACATATTTGGAGACAATACATATTTTGATCGGCAACATATTCTAAGTCCGGAGTGGATAAGCAACGAGAATCTGACGGTTCACCTAAGAAGAAACCTTGCTCTGACATTTACACATCATTTCATGACAGCGCAATACATGGAACTGACAAACAATGAGCAACTCGTCGTGCCAGGATGGTCAACTTTTGATATCAATGCCCAATGGAGAGTGAGTGAGAAAGTGAATTTTACGTTTATGGTAAATAACATTTTCGACAGGCAATATTATACTTATGGTGCTCCTGATTTTAATGGAAACCCCGCGTTTCTTATTCAGCCACCTAGAAACTTTTACCTGACTACCAGAATACGGTTTTAGGCTATAGACGCTCGTTGTAAGCTACGAGTTTGTACTTGTTGAGTATAGAGCGGACGGCGTATTTGATGTCCTTGCTGAAGAAGTTAGCGTCATCAAATAGGCCGCTTGCGTAGCCTTGCCAAATCACGCTGTGTGTTTTGCTATCAACAAAATCTATCAAAAGCGTACCTTCTTTTAGCTCATAATTCACCTTGTTATAGTCTGCCTCATCTATTTTGGCCAGTTCATCATCATATTCGGCGATCAAGCTGTATTTTTCATCCCAATATTCGAGATCCATCTGATCAAATCCCCTGAATTTGAGGTCATCACCAAAGACCGTATAAATGATTAGCATGGAAGGCTTATCCCTGTCAAACTTATATCCTTGTGATTCCAGTCTTCGCATGATTTCGTCACGAATCATGCTGTCACTGAGACCATTGAATCCCACTGTATCACTGGTAGACATGAAGTCAAACGTTTTATATCTTCTGAATTTCCCTCTGTAGCTATAGTCTGACTCAACGATGTAATCTCTCTCTGCCAAACAACCAAAAATTAGGATGGGAATCAATACGAGTAAAAGTGACTTATTCATTTTCTATACATTCAAGGCATTTAACAAATGGTGATTCTTGTGTTAATCTACATAATTTATCATTCATATCATTGCGTTAGCTAAAGAATTCATTAATAAGTGATGTAGAAATGACAAAAAACACTTTTCTTAAAAAAGTATTCAATTAACAGAATACCATGAAAAATGTTTAAAGGGTTGCTTGAATATTAAAAAAAAAATAAAAAAATGGGTATCTCAGCAATCCATCTTAGCCTATAACGCAAAGACCAGAGTAATAAGATGTTAATCCGGATACCCATGTGACGACTATTGTATCCTGCCTGCCACTTCTACCATTTTGATGAATTCGCTTCTGTAACCATAATCATCATTTCCTATTGAAGCCTTTGCCTGTGTTAGCACTTTGTTGTAAGTAAGGTCTCCTCTAAATTCAGAATCTCTCAAAAGCATCCCGAATCCTGCAACTGCTGATGCCCATTGCAAATTCTTATCCGCTGGATTAAGGTCACCTTTACCTAGTGTTCTCACGATTAATCTGCTTTTGTCTCCGTCAGGTTGTTTATATCTGAATTTCACTGTCAGCATCTCTCCCCTGGCTTTATTTATTGATTTTACATCCTGGTACTTTAGGGGATCTATTGAAGATCCAAACTCACTTTTTACTCCCACAGGGATAATCTCATAAAGAGCCGTTACCGTATGGCCACTCCCCAACTCTCCAGCATCTTTTGTATCATCATTAAAGTCTTCATCTCTCAGCTTTCTGTTTTCATACCCAATCAAGCGATAAGCCTGAACCTCTGCAGGGTTAAACTCCACCTGAATCTTGACATCTTTCGCTATAGTAAATAGCGTTCCTCCAAACTCTGTCACCAGCACTTTCTTTGCTTCCTGAATATTGTCAATATATGCATAGTTACCATTTCCTTTATCAGCCAGAATCTCCATTTTAGAGTCCTTATAATTGCCCATACCAAAGCCCAGGACAGTAAGGAAAATTCCCTGATTTCGCTTTTCTTCAATCAAGCGCTGCATTTCACCATTACTGGAAGCTCCTACATTGAAATCTCCATCAGTTGCCAGGATGATCCGGTTGTTTCCTCCCTCTACAAATTGCTCCTTTGCCACCTTGTAAGCTAACTGGATACCAGCTCCCCCTGCGGTGGATCCTCCTGCCTGAAGCTTTTCCAATGCATTGACAATGGCTACTTTATTTTCCCCGTCAGTAGGAGGTAAGACCAATCCGGCAGCTCCCGCATAAACCACGATAGAAATCTTATCATTAGGTCTCATTTCATTAACAAGCATTTTCATTGACGACTTCAGCAACGGAAGTTTGTTCTGTGCACTCATAGACCCGGACACGTCAATCAGAAATACCAAATTGGAAGGGGGTAACTCGTCCACATCAATTCGCTTGCCTTGTAGACCAATATGTGCCACCAAATGATTTTCATTCCAGGGCGCATTTCCATATGAAGTGTGGATAGAAAAAGGGTGATCATCTTCAGGTCCATCGTAGTCATAAGTGAAGTAGTTGATCATTTCCTCAATCCTCACAGCATCTTTTGGCGGCTTTTGACCGAGATTCAAAAACCTCCTCACATTACTATATGAGGCAGCATCTACATCAATGGAAAATGTAGATAACGGCTTATCTGTTGGTCGATGGAAGATATTCTCCTCTATACCATCATATTCTTCCGTATTGAAAACTGGTTGGTGATCCTGCACGATCATTGCGCCTCCATACCCATTAGAATACGAAGCTTTCTTGTAGGACCTATCTCGTATAGGACCTGAAGGGGATGGCATCTCAGCTGGTGACTCCATCTCATGTGAGCTGATCTGATCCTCTTCATTCCTAACCTTTAATGGAGTCAGGATCACATCTATCTGCCTTCTATTTCCAACCCGTTCTCTTTGAATTTCAAAATTCTTCATTGAAAATTCGAGTATACTCTGAGTACCATTTACACTGATTGAATACTTCCCCTCTGCGTTTGTTAAGGTGCTGGATTTTGTATTTTTTTCATTTACAGATACACCCTCAATCGCATCACCATTCATATCGAATACAGTACCGGTAACCACGAATGCTGGTTTTTCCGCTACTGAAATGAGTAGAATTACTAATAAAAATGTTAATTTTTTCATCTTGATAATAAATTTGATCTACCATTGAGATGTAGAACTCTCAGAGATTCCATAAAAGGTGAATTATTTTTTTTGATATCTGCCATTGAAAAAATCCACATCACATATAGATATCCAAAGTGATACCGACCTCATCACAGCTTACAAAAGTGATGGTGATCCGGAGGCGCTCGGCATCCTATTTCAGCGTTATATGCACCTGGTTTATGGCCTGTGCCTGAAATACCTAAAGTCCAGAGAAGAAAGTCAGGATGCCGTGATGATTATCTTTGAGCAGCTTACAGAAAAGCTGAGGTTTCAGGAGGTCACCTACTTTAAGAGCTGGCTATACGTCGTGGCAAAAAATCATTGCCTGATGACCCTTCGTAAACAAAACAACCTAAAAGAATTTAACGGGTTGGTTATGGAAAATGAAGCTGTTGTGCATCCAAATGATGAATACGAAGTAGATAATGACCTGGAAGCCCTGAAGGAGTGTATGGACGGGCTCAAGGACAAACAAAAAGAATGTGTCTCTTTGTTTTATTTGAAGCAGAAGAGCTATGAGGAAATCACTCATGCTACTTCTTTCTCCATGAAGGAGGTAAAAAGTAGCATTCAAAATGGTAAGAGAAATTTAAAAAACTGCCTGGAGGCCAAACATGTCAAAAGATAAACAACAAAATAAGCCAGTTTCCGAACAAGAACTGCTCGATTACCTGGAGGGCAAAATTAAGGGTGTGGAAGCCAATCGGATAGAAAGACAGATCCTGAGCTCCTCTTTTGAAGAGGAAGCCTACGAGGGACTTTCCAAACATTCGGCACCTGAAATCAGAGAAGACCTTTCGACACTAAAGGAGCGGCTTCAGCAAAAGCAGATCTACCATAAGCCGGGCTATATGAGCATAGCTGCTACTATTGCTTTCCTCATTGCCGCTTTTAGTTCAATCTGGTTTGTGGTAAATAATGCATTACCGGGTAGCCAGATATCCATGAAAAATGATCAGGAACCTGTAAATGATGAGATGGTTCTGGATTTGGATACAATGGCCACTGAAGAGACAACTGATACAGCAATAGAACCCCTTTTAGCTGAAAGCGAGCCCCCTGAGACAGAGGACATTGAAGTAGAAGAAGAGGAACTCCCTGAAGCTGATATTACTGAATCCGATGATGCATTTGTTGCAGAAGCTGAAACTGATGTTGATGATGATGCAAGTGCAGGAGCCGGACAATTGGCTATTAATGACCAGCCATCTGAAACCAATGAGCCCGAACCTGTGGCACTCCAGGAATCTGCTTCTCAGGAAGCAATTAATGATAGGATTTCTTCTGCAACTGCAGACATTCAGACTGACGAACTGGCTGCTAAGAAATCATTGGCCGCTCCTGCCCAGGCAAGCTCAGCGATCGCAGCAGAAACCCAATACGTCAAAGGAGCTGTATACTACCGCGAAGACGGTGAACCTCTGGCGGGAGTCCAGGTATCTGCAGGTGGAAATCGTACGGTGAGTGGACTGAACGGCCAGTTTGAATTAACTGGTGTAAATATTGGAAGTACTTTAACCTTCTCCGGACAGGGATTGGTATCCAGAGAAGTGGCTGTTGAAAATACGGAGCCTGTCAATACCGTACTTTCTCCGGCTTCTACCCCCGAGAAAGTAGCAATCATTGGATATGACAACGTCGTGAACAAATCTCCTGAACCTGCGGGCGGGCGAAATGCTTTCCGGGAATATGTAAACACCTCCCTTCAATACCCGGAAGCTGCCAAAAGTCAGCAGATTGAGGGTGTTGTAGTCTTAAAAATCACTGTTTCTTCTGATGGATCCGTCAACAACATTGAAGTGAAAAAAAGCCTCAGTGCCAGCTGTGACGAGGAAGCTGTCAGGTTGATCGAGGAAGGACCTCAATGGACTCCTGCAACTTATAATGGTGATCCGGTTGAAGGTTCTGTAAGGGTCAGAATTATCTTTGATCTGTAGGCCTACAGCCTCTGACCATCCGGTCTTTCCTGTTCAGATCCTGTCTGATTTCTATTTCAACGAAATGATTTTCCTTCATGAGGCTTGCTGTTTCATGACCATATTTTTCATTGATTTCAAAGTATAACCACCCACCGGGTTTGAGGTGACCTTCGGAAAGCTGGCTGATGGTCCTGTAGAAAAGTAATGGATCATGATCCGGAACGAACAGGGCTGCTTCCGGTTCATGATCAAGCACGTTAGAATGCATTTCATTCTTTTCTTTTTCAAGCACATAAGGGGGGTTAGACACAATCAAATCAAATTGCCCAGTAGGTAGATTTGATAGCACGTCAACTTGTTGAAAGTGTATCCTGACATCATTGATTGCTGCATTCCTTGTGGCAACCTCTAGTGCTCCGGCAGAAACATCCCATGCATGAATTTCACTCGATGGATAACCCCTGGCCAGGGCAATAGGGATACATCCACTTCCCGTACCTATGTCCAGAATTCTCTCAACGTTATGATTACTTTTGATGATCCAATCAACAAGCTCTTCGGTTTCCTGTCGGGGTATCAAAACATGCTCATTCACTGAAAGATCTAGTCCATAGAATGCTGCTTTGCCAAAGATGTACTGAATGGGTTCATGAGCTAAAAGTCTACGAAGGATTTTTTCGATTTTTTGATTTATACCTTCCGAAGCAGTGATAGTTTTTTCAGCTAGTATATCGGTTTTGCTTAGACCAGCCACCTCCTCCATTAAGAGGTAAGCTAAATTCTTTGATTCTTCCAGGTCATAAGTGTTGGCAAGTTGATCAACAATACCCTTGAAAATAGTTTTTGTGTTGGAAAGCATGTTCGATGAAATATGGCGAATTTAGCGTTTCCAAATGGATTCAGCTTCAGATAAGAAATATATGCAGCGGGCATTACAACTTGCCTGGAATGGTCTGGGCCAGGTAAGCCCTAATCCCATGGTTGGTTGTGTGGTAGCTCTGGACGGTAAAATTATTGGGGAAGGGTATCACCAGAAGTATGGAGGTCCTCATGCAGAGGTGAATGCTATCAACAGTGTAACCGATAAATCGAAGCTCAGGCAAGCAACAGTCTACGTTACGTTAGAGCCTTGTAGTCACCAAGGTAAAACACCCCCCTGTGCTGATCTACTTATTACGCATCAGGTAAAACGAGTAGTGGTGGCTGCAGGGGACCCAAATCCCCTTGTCAATGGAAGAGGTATTGAAAAACTCAGGAATGCAGGCATTAACGTTGACACTGGGATATACGAAGCTGAGGCAATGAAACAGAATGCCCGTTTCAATACTTTCTTTCAAAAAAACAGGCCCTATATCATTCTGAAGTGGGCACAGACAAGAGATGGATTTATCGCAAGGTCTGATTTCTCCAGCAAATGGATTAGCAATTCCTCGTCGCGGCAGCTCGTGCACAAATGGCGAACAGAGGAAGATGCCATTCTTATAGGAAAAAATACAGCTATATACGACAACCCAAAACTGACATCCAGAGATTGGAAAGGTAAGGACCCGCTGAGAGTAGTTTTAGACAGAAAAAAAATGCTCGAAAAGAATTTAAATCTATTTACAGATGAAAAACCGACATTGGTTTACACGCTCCAATCTCCTGAAGCATTAAAACAAACTGAGTGGATCCGATTGGCCGAAAATCATTTTCTGGAAGATCTTTTGTCCGATCTTCATAAACGTAAAATACAGTCACTGATCGTTGAAGGGGGTAGTGCAACGCTGCAAGCATTTATTGACAAAGGCTTATGGGATGAAGCCCGTGTATTTATTGGCAGCAACACTTTCAAAGAAGGAATCTCTGCTCCTAAACTGAATATTTCTTCCGGAACTGAAACTAAAATTCTAGAAGATCGCTTAAAATTCTATTACAACGAGTAAAAAATGGAGACACTCAATCTCATCCAAACTGACAACAGGGAGGAAAAATACAAGTCCCTGGCTCCGCAGATTTATGCACTAATCGCTGACGAATCTGACCTGGTTGCAAACCTTGCTAATATTTCAGCAGCTCTGAAAACAGCTTTGGATTTCTACTGGATTGGGTTCTACCTCATAAAGAATGATGAATTAGTACTTGGACCGTTTCAGGGACCGATCGCCTGTACACGCATTGCTAAAGGAAAGGGTGTCTGTGGCCAGGCCTGGGAGCATAAGAAAACCTTAATTGTACCTGATGTAGATCAGTTTCCAGGTCACATTGCCTGTAGCAGTGCCAGCAAATCAGAGATCGTGGTCCCCCTCATAAATAATGGAGAGGTGATGGGAGTATTGGACATAGACAGCGACAAACTGAACGATTTTTCTGAGGTGGACGAGCAATATCTGAGGCAGATTCTTGAGCGGTTGAGGTGGTAAATAATATCTTTGCCAAAACACAAACCGTTCTGAATAAATCATGAAAAAATACATTGATTCCAATCCGGAGTTGGGAAAGCAGTTTTATCAAAATTTCCATGATAAGGGAAAAATAGTAATGCTGAATTTGCTCAGGTTTAAAACGCTGGCAGATTATGAGGGAGTTGAAAAAATAAAACCTGCAAAGGCAATCTCCGGGAAGGAAGCGTATGACCTATACATGGACCTGACTTTGCCATTACTCAATAAGGCTGGTAGTCGTGTATTATTCTATGGTGATAGTATGGGATATTTAATTGGGCCTGAAGAGGAGCGTTGGGATGCAGTACTTCTGGTAGAGCACGAATCTGTCGCGAGGTTTATTGAATTCTCTCAAAATCAGGATTACCTGAAGACAGCCGGTCACCGTAAAGCAGCATTGCTAGATTCCAGATTACTTCCGATCTCACAAAAGTGAGGTCGCGATAGTGCCTCCATGAAGAGCCCTTAACCAGAGCCCAGTAAAGTAACTTATTTCTTCGTCAGCTTAACCCAAAGCGGGAAGATTGCCTGGCCAGATCCATCGGGGTTAAAGAAAGGAACAAGATCACCTCTCTGCATTTCAGGCAGTGTCACATCTTTCATCACCAGGGTGTCAGTTTCACCAAGGTCGTAGCGCATTCTGTTGATGACAGAACCTGTCTCAAGGTTTAATATTCCCTTTCCTATTACAGACTCTATAAATTTAAACTCAACATCGTAAGTGCCCTCTTTCAGGCTTACGACCCACTTTCCAAAAACATTTTCCTGTCGCCAAACTCCTCGTTCTCCGGTTGCATCGTTACGGTTGAGATAAATAGGATTCTCATACTCAGTCCCTATGATTATCGAGCTTTGATTGACTAAATGAGGAGACCTGATCAATTCCGAAAGTTTCTGATCCAGCTCAGCCTTTAGGTCTAAAGCCATTGTGGTATTACTCATCACCAAATTTTTTTGTTCATAGGGGTCAGTTTCCAGGTCAAAAAGTTCAAACCCTTCGATATCTGATCCATAGGAAGTGTGACCTACCAGTTTCTTATTCCCTATCTGTTGGGCAATGTTCTGATACCGCTCAGGATACTTTCTGGTCCAGTAGAAAAACAGTGAGCGATCTTCATCCCATGCACTTTTGCTGCCATCCATCAAAGGCAATAAGCTTTGGCCATCCAGGTGAACTTCAGCAGGCATATCAACCTTACACAACTCTGCGAGCGTAGGCAAAACGTCAATATGCGCGGCATTTGCTCTGATATCCTGGCCCTTTTTGAAGGCTTCTGGATATCTAAGATAAAATGGGACTCTCACGCCTCCCTGGTAAACAGAACCTTTCCTTTCTCTGAATCCACCGGTATACCGATATTGTTGTGGCCCATTATCAGTCATGAAGATCACAACGGTGTTCTTATCAAGTTTGAGTTTTTTCAACTCATCCAGGATCATCCCTACATTATCATCGATGTTGGTGACCATCCCGTAAACTTTCCTGGCTGCTTCCTTATCTTGCTCAGACATTTTCGGCATGGGCTTTTCACTGTTCATAAAGGGTGCCTCAGGATCTACATCCTTATACATGTCATAATACTTCTGAGGCAATTGAAGTGGCGTGTGCGGAGCGTTAAATGCCAGGTAGCAAAAAAACGGGTTGTTTTTGTTTGTCCTGATAAACGCTAAGGCTTCGCTTGCAAAAATATCTGAGCAGTAGCCTTTATAGTCCTCCATTTCATTGTTATGCCATAGTGTAGGATCAAAATAGCTGCTGTCAAATTTGAAGTATGTGGTAAAATCCCCTGGCTGACCCATTCCACCAGCCAGGTGGATCAATGACTCATCAAATCCCTGATCAGAAGGTCTTGAAGGATAATTATCTCCAAGATGCCACTTTCCAAAAATCCCTGTTTTATAGTCCGCTTGCTTCAGCACTTCTGCAATAGTGACCTCTTCCGTGGCCATGATCGCTCCTCCATTATAGGTATCATGTACACCCGTTCTCAGGGAATACCTTCCAGTCATCAGGCTGGAACGTGTGGGGGCACAAACCGGAGATACGTAGAAGTTGGAAAACCTAATACTTTCTTTAGCCAGCTGATCGAGATTGGGTGTTTTCACGACCGGATTTCCGTGATATCCAATATCTCCATAACCCTGATCGTCAGTGATAATAAGAATCACATTAGGTCGCTCCTGAGAAACAGCCTGCAAATATGAAAACAATACAAGCAGAAGAAAGATTGATCTTGGCATGATGAGTATTTGTGTTATTCCAGCTTACTTAAAAAATTTATATGGTGATTCACCTTTTAGCATCCTCCAGGCCATCAGGCAAACCTCAGTCATGTGATAGTCGCCCCACATGCACGATTCTCCATATGGAATTTTAGAGCCCTTAGGGATGTAATCCCAATTGTTTGGCCGGTGATAGATGCCGTGCAGCAAAATGCCCTCGTGGGTAGTTTCTGAAGAAATGTATGGCTCTTTTAGCAGCGTAGCCAAACTGTTTAATGCAGCTTTCTTGTACTTATCTGCCGCTGACGCATCCTCTTTGCTTAGCAAACTCGCCAATCTGAACAGACCTTGAGCACCTATGGCCGTTGCAGAGCTATCTACAGGTTCATAATCATTGAAGGGGTCAGAAGGCTTATTGAGATAATCACCGAGCTTATGCAACTCAGGAGCGCCTGTATCCCAGTAGGGCACGCCATCAGTTGGTGTGTTCTTAATAAAGAAGTCGCAGGTCGCCCTGGCAGCTTTCATGAATGTCGCTTCTACTTCTGGTCTGTTTTCAAACTGAAGGTTTTCCTCACGGATAAACTCCAGTATTTCTGTAAAGCCAGCCATAGCCCAGGCCAATCCGCGGGTCCAGGTAGTAAACCCTGAAAATCCCTGCTGAGAATTGGGGCATCGGTATCGACCATCATTCATATTGAAGACCGATTCATGGGCTGTTCGGCCCCACTCGTCATACGTTCGATCTGTTTCACCATAAAATATTCCGTATTTGGCTGTAGCCAAACCATGCTTGATGGCCCGGTCAAGCATGTCAATTTTCTGATCATTCTCACCATAGAGCTGATGCCCCAGTTTGGTAGCCATCAATAGTACTCTGCACGATCTGATGGTATCTACAAACAAAGAATGTGGCCCATTGAATGAATATATAAAACCTCCATCTTCTATTTGTGACCATCTCCTGGCTTGCACCGAAGCCGACATCTTTATGGCCAGCTCGTAATATTCTCTCTCATAGGATTCTAGGTTTATTTTCCCCTGGTTGCCAAGTCTTAGTAAGTTACCATAAGTGCTGATGGTATTGAACCCATGATCGTGTACTCCGAAATGACTTAAATGAGCAGGCATTTTAGCTTTGATGTCCTCTTTGGCTTTACCCAGCAAATCACTAGCCCCTGTAGCATCAAATACCAGGAGGGGAATTCCAAACTGAAATCCCTGTGTCCAGTCCGTCCAACCCTGTGGAACGTATTTACCGGCTTTGGTGATCACTGGAGAACCTGTGTCACTTTTATAGTTTTTTCTCAGCAACTCCGTCTTATTAGCAGCCAGGTTCCAAAAATTTTCAAGGGGTGCTTTTAGATCCTGAACAGTAATATCTTTTAGATCAATCATGTGTCTTTCTAGGCTTTTGTTTATTCAATATTCAACGCAACAAAATAAGCGGAAACTTATTAAGAACTGGATTATTTAAGGAGATTCTAGAGGTTTCTTTTCACCGCCGCCCAGTCAATTTCGAGCGCTGCCGGCTTGAAATCGTCTTCTACCGGGTATTCCAGTGACTCTTTGATCCGCTTATTGAGGTTTGGGTGTGACATCAGGAATTCCAGCCGCTCATCAAACCCTCCATATTTTTCTTTGATCCTTCTAAATATGGATGCGACATACCTCGGACTGATGTGAGCATTTACAAGTGTTCTCATGGCAAACTGGTCAGCTTCAGTTTCCTGAGAACGGTCAAAAGCGCTGGAAACTGCTGCCCGGGCTATTTCACTAACCAGCACAGGATCACCTCCGCTCAAGATGGAAAACAGCACCGTAACGCCAAGCTCTTTTACCAGCTTATTCACAACATGCCTTTCTTCTACATGCCCAATCTCATGAGCAAGCACGGCTGCTAGCTCTTCGGGTTCTTCAGCGATCTCAATCATCCCGGAGAAAATAAAAATATGCCCACCCAGGGTAGCAAAAGCATTGACCTGCTCTTCCTTCACCACATAAAATGTGTAGTCATACGAAGTAAGTTCTATAGATCTGAGTAACTTATCCCTGATCTTGTAGATAGCATCATTGACGGTGTCTGATTCAATCAACGTATAATTGTCGAGTACTTCTTTTGCCAGCTTGTCGCCGAGCTCCATTTCAGTCTCAATTGAAACGGCAAGCTCAGGTGCCTCCGGCACAGGTCTTAATAGAATGATTCCAACCCAAACCAGCAGAAATACCCCGACAACCATGAGCAGTTCCTTGTAGATCTTTTGAATCATAGACTTAAGCAGGTGGTTGATTCAGAAATGGTTTTGCCTCTTCTCTTTTTTTGTAGGCAAAGTGATAAGCCAGCTTACCAAAAAATATAAAATAATACATCCGGCCTTTTCGTGCATAAACTGCACCTACTATGCTAAATATAACATAGATCAGATTAGCGGCAACCACCACATAGATATATCCCCAATATACATCACCAACTGTGGCAAAGTCTGATGCGAAGGATTCATCACTAAGGAATGATCCATCCTGAAAGAGAATTTTCAAGGTCCAGAACACCAGTCCAGCGTTCAAAATGGTAGTAGGGATCTGGGAATAAAGCGATTGCAGAGAGTGAAACTCAATAAACCTACTCTTAGCCCGGTTGGTGAAATAATAGATCAGAGCAGCAATTAGGTTGATTATGGGTAATGGTAGACCGGCTGCCAGTGCTGCAAACATCATCAGATATGCACCCATGGCATCTTCTCGATCTCTAACAGGAATATCATCCGGTTGTTCTACCGGATGATATATTTCTTCATTTGTCATTTCAGTCTGGTTTTCCCGAGAATGGAGGGTATTTGTCATTCATAAAGCCCAGGTATATATTCACCCTTGTGCTCCATCGAATGGTGTTAACATTGAATTGATGCCAGCTCTCCGGGTATTTACCAGTAAATAATACCACCCAGAAAGCAATAAAAGTGAGGATATAGCCCCAGATGAGCCTGAAGAGGAGAATAAATCCATGTGGAATCCCTACATAAATGGCACCGAAAAGCAATTTAACAATGGCCAATCCTCTGCTTAGTGATTCCGGATACGGAACATCAATAGAAGTCTGATCATCATTCGCATGAATTCCAAATGCAGGGTAGCCATCACTCAAATTCATTAGTCGAGCATTGAGTCGTATATTCCAACGCATTACAGCCACCTGAAACTCAAAGAAACTTTGAGGGTATCTACCAGTAAAAAGAATGGCCCACCACGAGATAAATTGTAGAATGGCCGACCAGATGCTAACAAAAAACAAAAGAAAAAAATGCGGAATCCCAATATACAGGAATCCAAAAATGGTTCTCAGGAGTAGCTCACCTCGTGAGTAAGTATCCTGGTGTTTGATGGTTAAAGTCATTGTAGTATAAGTTAGGTACGGTTAAGAATATCCCATCAAGTTATCCCTAATGATTGAATATTGCAATTCCTTATACCTAATTAAACCCCACAATTACTTTAATGTGGCTAGTACTGTTTTGCCACAATCCGTAGTATCTCCAATGTTCACTTTGATATCTGCATCCAGTGGAAGATATACATCCACCCTACTCCCAAACCTGATAAAACCTACTTCAGAACCATTATCTACAGGATCACCAACCTGTGGATAGAAACGTATTCGCCTCGCCACAGCACCTGCAATCTGTCTGATCAGCATCTTTTTGCCACTTTCCAGCTCAAATCCAATAGAAGTCCTTTCGTTGTCCGTGCTGGACTTAGGATGCCATGCTACCAGGTACTTACCAGGGTGGTATTTGAAGTAGCTGATCTTTCCTTTGAAGGGGCTCCTGTTTACATGTACATTTAGTGGAGACATGAAAATAGAAATTTGAATTCGCTCTTCTTTGAGGTATTCTTCTTCCCTGGTTTTTTCTATCACAACCACCTTCCCTTCCGCGGGTGCCAGTACCTGATCAGGTAGCTTTGACGTGGGCACTTCTGGGTTTCGGAAAAACCGAACAATAAGAATCCAAAAAATAATTGCGGCTGCAGCCAACACATATTGTATGACAGCTATCGGAATAAAATAATACAACAACGCGTAAAGCAAACCGATCAGCACTGCTGAAACTGGAATGATAACATACCCTTCTTTATGTATTCTCATGGGGTGTACGAATTAAAAAAGCTTTAGGAAAACAACAATAAAAGGAACAGAAAGAATCAGACTATCAAAACGATCGAGAAAGCCACCATGACCGGGAATTATACTTCCCGAGTCTTTGATTTCCATAGATCGCTTGAATAAAGACTCTACCAGGTCTCCATAGGTACCCGCTATAACAACGATCATGGCCACGCAAAGCCATTGCCACAGCAAAAGGTCTTTATAGAAAAGAGACATGCCATAGGCCATTAGCAGTGCTACTACTGCACCACCCAGGGCGCCCTCCCAGGATTTTTTGGGAGAGATGCGTTCAAAGAGTTTTGTCCGGCCAAACCTGATACCAGCAAAATAAGCACCTGTATCACTAGACCAGATGATCATCATCAGGCCCAGCATGATCTGGTAGCTATAGTATCCATGGTAAAACACTACCACATTCATCAATGCAAAGGGAAGTGCTACATAGGTAATACCCAAATAAAACAATGCAATATTGATAAACGGCGAAGTATCATTCCTTTTATAAAGTTTGATCAGGAAAACCAAAGAGGCTAATGGGAAGATCGCATAATAATATTTGGGGTCCAGGTGGTTTTTCTCAATAAAAAAAGAAAAACAGAAGATGGTAGTGCCCAGAATTACCCCAAGGAGTCTGATAGGTAAATAGCTACGAAGCTTCACCAGTCGATAAAACTCCCATTGGGAAAAGATGCTGATGGCTAAAAATACTATGAAGTATGACCACTCGCCAATGAGTAAGGAGGAAACAATGACCGTAGCCCCTGCCAGGGCTGAAAGAACCCGCTTATATAAATCTGTAAATTTTGTCAAAACCTGATCTCTTCGTTAATTATTTTGAGTGCCCTGATCACATGATCTGCTGCCACATGGACTTCGAAATGACCAAATTGGTAGGCAGAATCCTTTTTATCTACCAACACGGGGTCCAGATCATGCTCTTCAAGAATTGCTTTCACTATCTCTGCCCGATACTGTTGTGGGTCCTGATAAACCTTCTGCCATTCAACCATTTTCGCCCGTCCTAAAGTAATTCCTAAATAGCAATAACAACCCCGAAACTACTACAAAGAAAAAGACCACCACCATAATGGGCGGCGTATTTTCTTTGCTTACAGGGTCATAATCAATCCAACCCTCCTGGCTGAGGTAGAGCAGCACCAGAGTGAATCCATTATTGATAAAATGCGCAAACATGGCTATGGAAAGGTGGCCGGACCAAAAATAGAGGTAACCAAACAACGCTCCCAGCAGCACCCTGGGCACCATCCCATAAAATTGCATATGCATCGCACCAAAAATAAAAGCAGTAAGCCAGATAGCCGCATGTTTATTCTTCAGTGCATCAGCAAAAAGGTTTTGAATCAACCCCCTGAATAGTAGCTCTTCACCTATGGCAGGCAAAATTGCAATAATTAAAAACCCGAATAAGAACTGCCAGATATTCTGAAATGATGTAATGTAATTGGTGAGCTGCTCCAGTTCACCTTCCTTCGAGGACACGTAATCTTCAAACCAGCCTAAAAACTCTGGGAAAACAATGTTTCTATTCCACTCTATAAACATTGAATTGACCACCATGAAGCTAAACATGATCAGGATGGTCATCAGCAACGGCTGGTAAAGCTGTGAAGGGTATGTAAGGAACGAACCAAGCCTGAGGTTTAAGTTTCGCCGGATAAAAAACCACGGGATAATCACAAAAGCACCTATCGAGGTCACTGCCTGGATGATGAGCAAGGGTATCCTGGCATCATCTGACCTGTACGGTGGCGTTAGTACAGAGAGGGCCTTTTGCAAGTCGAACTCAAAAAAGGGCAAAATGATGGCCTGAGCCAGGAAGGAAAACAGAAATAAAGCTGCGATTACATATCCTCCAAGAATCAATAGCATCAACCACGGTGTGGAACCCGAAGGGTCTGTTGAGGTGTTCCTAAGGATATTCTGCATATTTGAGCTAAATTTACGGCAAAAATAAGGATAAGAATTGGTTAAGATCTCAAACATTGAATTAGGTGAATTTCCGCTGCTCCTCGCTCCTATGGAGGACGTAAGTGATCCCCCTTTCAGAGCCGTGTGTAAGGAAAACGGAGCAGACCTCATGTACACTGAGTTTATCTCATCGGAAGGCCTGATCCGCAATGCGGAAAAAAGCGTAGAGAAACTCGATATCTATGATTACGAGCGCCCAATAGGTATACAAATCTTTGGTGATAAAATCGAGTCGATGCGTGAAGCAGCTGCTATCGCTGAGGAAGCCAATCCTGAGATCATAGACATCAATTATGGCTGCCCGGTGAAAAAGGTAGCCTGTAAAGGTGCCGGAGCAGGCATTCTGCTTGATCTGCCTAAGATGCAGGCCATGACAGCTGAGATTGTAAAATCAGTGTCTAAACCTGTGACTGTAAAGACCAGGCTTGGATGGGATGCCAATACCATCAAAATTGTTGAGGTGGCTCAGCGACTTCAGGATGTGGGCATCCAGGCACTTTCGATTCATGGCCGCACCAGGCAGCAGATGTACAAAGGTGAGGCTGACTGGGGACCGATCGCTGAGGTCAAGAACCATCCCGATATCCACATCCCAATCTTTGGCAATGGTGACATCGATTCACCAGAGAAAGCCCTGGAGTATAAAAACAGGTATGGAGTAGACGGTGTGATGATTGGAAGGGCTGCCATTGGATATCCGTGGATCTTTAATGAGATCAAACACTACATGAAGACTGGTCTCCATCTGGATAAGCCTGACCTGATGGAAAGGGTAAATGTCACCAAAAAGCATCTCAACTTTTCAGTGGAATGGAAAGGGGAGAAAAAAGGGATTTTTGAAATGAGAAGACATTATACCAATTATTTCAGAGGTATCCCCAACTTCAAACCGTTTAGAACACAGTTGGTGGAAGCAGAAACACTTGACGAGCTCAATGAAATCCTGGCTGCCATCCCTGAAACCTTTGCGGAGGAAGTAATGCTCTAATGAATGAAAAGACCCCGCTTCAGGCCTGGCTACTTTTAATGCTTTTGGCGCTGGTTTGGGGCAGCTCATTTATTCTCATCAAAAAAGGCCTTGTGGCCTTGTCCCCTCTGGAAGTGGGGTCCATTCGAATGCTTTCCGCTTCTATTACCCTACTGCCTTTTGTAGCCAACAGGTTTAAGCTGGTAAAGAGAGAAAAAATAAAATATTTCCTTGCCGTCGGCTTGTCCGGTAGCTTCATACCTGCATTTTTGTTTGCCATCGCTCAAACCCGGATAGAAAGTGCCGTGACAGGTATACTGAATACTTTGACACCATTGTTTACGGTGCTTTTTGGGTTATGGTTTTTCAGACAAAGGCAAAAAGCGTCTGTATGGTTAGGCATAGTGGTTGGATTTATAGGCTCGATTCTTCTTATCACCGCAGGGTCTGAAGGACAGCTCAGCAAGATCAATTTCTACGGCTTGTTTATCATCATAGCCACTATGCTATATGCCACAAATTCCAACCTGATCAAATATCAACTGAGTGACTATCGTTCCGTAACGATTACCAGCGTCTCATTATTCTTTGTTGGACCTTTTGCTGCTGTTACCTTGTTCGGATTCAGTGATTTCACAAGCAAGCTTGGTCAGGAAGGGACGCTCCAGGCAGTATTCTACATTTGCATTCTGGGAGTACTGGGTACTGCGTTCGCGCTGATCATCTTCAACAAGATAGTGCAGCTTACCAACCCAGTATTTACTTCATCAGTCACCTATATCATCCCATTGGTAGCGGTAGTATGGGGATTACTTGACGGTGAGACGCTACTCCTCAACCACCTGTTAGGAATGATAGCAGTTCTGATTGGTGTTTATATCACCAATCAGACACATCTCATCAGAAAATCAAGCAGGCAATAATATCAGACAAGCGCTATTGAGCCTCCTCGACCTTATCGAAGTCAAATTCCTTTAGAAAATTCTCTGCTTGCTGAATATTCTGGAACTCGAAGATTTTGTTATCTCCATCCACGCTGTGGATCTCCACCTTGACATGATTGATTCGCTTATCCAGACGAAGTGGATTATCCACCAGGACACTCTTCGTTCTGTCTCTTTCCATTCTTTTGGAAAGCTTCACCTTTTTTCTTCGGATTCTTCCGCAGTAGCCGCACTTGTATTCCTTTAATAGCTCACCGTCCTCGAAGGCAGTAGCCTTTTGCAAAACCTCTTCTTTTTGAAGTTTCAAGGTCTGGAACCCACATCTGTCACACTCAAGTGCACTCAGATATCCTTTATATTTTTCGATGAATGTTTCACCCGTATTGGTGTCAATCCATACATCATAATCGACAGAGAATGCATCTTCCTCTGCCTGCATCCCTTCGTCAAGATAGGCATCCTCCTCTTCCTCAGATAGGAGCTTCAATTTTGCCCCTGTTCTTGGGTTGGTCCGAGGTGTATATCTCAGCCTTTTCAATTTTTTATCCAATGGACCCGGATAGTAATACTTAAATATCAGATGTGTGATATACCCGTGTAGCGTACCACCGCAGATACCGATAAACATCCGGATAAAAAACCAGATCGGGCTAAGCTGTACAGTTTCGTACTGTAAGGTATTGATGAGAAAAAAAGCCGCTACCGCTAACGCGTAGTTGGCCAATATATATCTATTGACCTCATGCCGACTGGCAATATCAAATTTCTGTTTATAGCCTTTTGCAGATAAATAAGATATCTGATGGACCAAAAAAATTAAAACTGCTACGCTGACCCCTACAAAAAATCCAATCCAGGCAATTTTCTGCCATATCTCAAGTAAAGCTATATACTTGTCTTGATCCATAATTCTTAAATGATAATGTTGATTTCACCTTTTGACTCCTGAAAATTACTTCTTTTCTTAAAAAAACAAACAGACCTTAAATGTGGGAGTCTGTATCAAAAAAAGAGCATTAACAATTTATTAGCGTCTAAAGATAAATAAACTGTAATAGATAATCCCTGTAATAAAACGATTCTGCTGAAAGATTATTTCAATACACTGAAATACAGGGAGTCAGAATTGAGATCGAGAGGAGTGAATTTAAATCCCATTTCCAGTTTTTCAGCATACCGGTGCTTCCAAAGACTTATCTGTTCTTTGAATTTGTCTTCTACCTCACTGATAAATGAAAAAAGCATGAGTAGAAGGAGCAAGGTGATTATTCTGGAATTTCTCATGTTCATATTCCCTTAGATGACAAAAGAGACCGTTTGGTTGCACTCATATGAAAAAATATTTCATCTTGAATACTTCGACACCCTTCAATGGTTACATGGAAAAATGTTAAATATTCTATGAAAGCATTTAACCAACTTTTCGGATATATTTACTGATAACACCATTCTAACCTGAATCATGGGAATAACTAAAAAAGAAATCCGGAAGACCTACCTGGTAGAAATTGCGTGGGAAGTTGTAAACCAGGTCGGAGGAATCTACACGGTTATCCGTTCCAAAGTACCTACTGTAACCAAGAAATGGGGAGCTCACTATTGCCTGATTGGCCCCTGGATGCCCAATTACGCTTCAGAATTTGAAGTAATTGAAGATGCCAGAGACTCTTTTGGCAAGGTTGCGAAGAAGATGCAGAGTGAAGGCTATAAAGTTCACTATGGTCACTGGCTGGTCAGTGGTAGACCCAAAGTGATATTATTTGACCTGGGTAGTATTATGCATAAACTGGGTGAGATTAAATATTTCCTTTGGGAGAACCATGGCATCTCATCACCTCCTGACGATCGCCTTTTTGATGATGTACTTGCTTTTGGTGAACTGGTTCAGATTTTCCTGGAGCACCTTTCCAATGAAGGAAATGACAAACAGGTGCTGGCACATTTCCATGAGTGGATGTCGGCGACCAGCCTGCCTGAAATCCGCAGAAAAAATTTAAATGTCACAACTGTATTCACCACGCATGCCACCATGCTTGGCCGGTACCTGGCGATGAATGACCCACAGTTTTATGAGCATCTGCCATTTATGGATTGGCAGCGGGAGGCAAAACATTTCAATATAGAATCAATTGTGGCCCTGGAGCGAGCCGCAGTACATGGAGCCCATGTCTTCACCACGGTAAGTGAGGTTACTGCCAAAGAATGCAGACAGCTATTGGGAAGGTCACCTGACTATGTGCTACCCAATGGGATCAATAATGAGCGTTTTGAAGCTTTACATGAGTTTCAAAATCTCCATGTTGAAGCAAAAAATAAGATCCATAGCTTTACTATGGCTCACTTTTTTTCAAGCTATACCTTCGACCTGAACAAAACGCTTTATCTGTTCACCTCCGGCCGATATGAGTATCTAAACAAAGGGTATGACCTTACCCTGGAAGCTCTGGCCCGTCTGAACCACAGGTTGCTCACTGAAAAATCTGACCTCACCGTGGTTATGTTTTTCATCACCAAAAAACCCTACTACTCTATCAATCCGGAGATTCTTCAAAGCAGAGCCCTCCTTGAAGAGTTTAGAGAAACGATTAATGCTATCAAGCGCCAGGTAGGTGAAAGATTACTTTTTGATGCCGCAGCCCGTGATGATACCCGTCTCCCCGACCTGAACCGATTTGTGGATGACTACTGGAGACTCCGCTATCGAAGGACACTGCAAACCTGGAAGTCTGATACACTCCCTGCAGTAGTCACTCACAACCTAGTGGATGATTCCAACGATGAAATCCTAAACTTCATTCGGGCCTCCAACCTCGTGAACAAAAAAGAGGACCGGGTGAAGGTAGTGTATCACCCGGATTTCATCAATTATACCAACACGCTTTTTTCAATGGAATATGGACAATTTGTTCGGGGTTGTCACCTGGGGATTTTCCCCAGCTACTATGAGCCCTGGGGCTATACACCCCTTGAGTGTCTCGCCAGTGGTATCCCGGCTGTGACCAGTGACCTCGCCGGCTTCGGTGACTACGTGAAAAAGAATGTAAAAGACCATGATAGGCGAGGTATCTATGTGATTCAACGACAGGAAAAATCATTTGACCATGCTGCCGGACAGCTGGCCAATCGACTGTATAACTTTGCCAGGCTATCACGTAGGCAACGAATTGAGATGAGAAACCGCAGTGAGGCCTCGTCAAATCTGTTCGGCTGGGATCAGCTGATCAGATATTATGATCAGGCTTACGAGGCCGCCATATCAATTTGATGATCTGGCACCTTTCTTCAAAAGGTTTTCCGCTTCATCCACCAGGGAGATGGCTTTCTGGAAAATTTCATCCTGCTCATTAAAGATTGGATAGAAGCCTTTGTTGTCCCAAACACTACGGGCGATAAATGCCTTGGTATAAACCCGGATAAGCTCTTTGGATTTTTCAAAGCCCTGCAAATCTTTTTTCACACCGTTTTGATAACTCAGCTTCAGGAGATCCTCCAACATTCTGTCTGTTACGTTGAATTCTGCGATATACGATTCTAACGAATACTTCTCCAGCTTTTCTTTGTTGGCTTCAAAGTACTTCAATGCATATTCCCTAATGGTATTGGTATTAGATAGCCGCGAAAGGAACAGACTGGTCTGAGAAGAATCCAATGGCACAAAATAATCTGGCATGATCCCTCCTCCACCATAGACTACCCTTCCGGCATCTGTCTGGTAAACCAATGAGTCAACCACTTTTGCGCTGTCTTTTACATACATCTCACCATTTTTAAACCGGTCATAGTATTCACTGTAGTAGTCATCTGAGTTTTGGCCATAAGGCTTCTGAATACTCCTGCCACTCGGTGTATAATACCTTGAGATCGTCAACCTCAACTCTGACCCGTCATTTAGCGAAATTGGTAACTGCACCAACCCTTTGCCAAATGACCTGCGACCAACAATGATGGCTCGATCGTGATCCTGTAGCGCTCCTGAAACAATCTCAGATGCTGATGCTGACCCTTCATTGATCATCACTACCACAGCACCCTGCTCAAAATCTCCGGGGTTCTTTGATAAGTGTTGAGAATTGTAGCGTGACTCTTTGCCCTTGGTATAGACAATCATCTGCTGATCTTTCAGGATTTCATCCACCATATCTACGGCGCGATCCATGTAGCCACCTGGGTTTCCTGTTAGATCCAAAATCATCTTTTTCATTCCCTGAGACTTCAACTGGACCAGTGCCTCTTTAAACTCCATGTACGTAGTGGCTGAGAACCGACTCACCTTAATGTATCCCACCTCATCGTCTACCATATAAGAAACATCCACTGAGTATTGTGGGATCACATCCCTGATGATCGTGAAATCGATGAGCTCTTTATAGCCTTTTCTAAAGATACCAACTTTTACTTCCGACCCTTTTGGTCCGCGAAGCAAATTGATAACCCTCCTGTTGTTGAGGTCTTCACCAGTAACATCTTCACCGTCTACCGTGATAATCTTGTCGCCGGACCGGAGACCGATCTTTTCTGATGGTCCGCCACTCAAGGCGCTCACTACATAAATGGTATCCTTGAAAATATTGAACTCAATGCCAATTCCTTCAAAGTTTCCCTCGAGCTGAGACTTTGCCAGGTCCAGCTCTTCTGCCGGGATATAAACAGAGTGTGGGTCGAGCTTTTCAAGCATCTCAGCAATCGCTGATTCTACCAGCTCATCAGGGTTTACTTCATCCACATAGTCATTCTCGAGGTAGGACAGTACCTGTCGAAATTTGTATAGGCTTTTTTGTAAGTTGAAAACCCCATCTTCCGGGCCGGCCATATTGGCCCCAATAAATATCCCAACAGCTACTGCTATGGAAATAAACAGTGGAAAGCCAATTGCAATTTTTGAAAGTTTCTTCTCCTTCACCCTGATATCTTTTATAGAATATTAAATATAAAATATTATTCTGCTCCTTATGTTTCTGTAAAACGCATTAATTATAAATTCGTTTCCGCCAAAGTTATTATTCAATTTTCCATTGTCTTAGTATCTTTGAAACTAAATGCGGCTATTTGATCGAACATTAGCTTCTCTGGTAGACGAGAACTTTATCTACGCCCGGGCATTAAACTGCCTCGGGATAGAGTTTTATCAGTACCCTAACGCGAAGCTCAGCGAAATCTGTGCCGAAAAGGGATTAAAGCGGGAGCAGGTTATTCAAAGCTTTTACCTTTTCAACAAGTCACACCAGTTTTCCTTCAGAGAACTTCAGCATTATCCCCTGAAAATAGTTATCGAGTACCTCAAGCATACACATCACCTTTTCATTAAAGACAAACTGCCTTACATCGTGAAGCTGCTCAATAATTATGAGGCGAAAAATGACCTAACGCTGGTATTTCCTGAGTTTGTCGACGAGTTTATCGAACACATCTATGAGGAGGAGGATACGGTCTTTCACTACATTCAGCACTTGTTGGAGTTTGAGAAACCTATTTTGCCTCACAAAATTGAGAGTCATCTCAAGCTGAATCATCTTTCGTTGTCAAAGATTCATGCTACTCATGAGGAGGAAGACGAACTTGAAGGGATCCGCAACCTGATTGAGGACAGGAACGATCCCTCAATTCACTGGAGGGTGATAAGCAACGAAATAAAATCCTTTGATAGGGAAATGTGGTATCATGCAGAGATTGAAAATAAGATCTTGTTTCCACGTGCCATACGATTAGAGGAAAAAGTCAATAAATTATTTCATGAGATAAGCCGCCAGAACTGATGGCGAGAATCCTTGCCGTTGATTATGGAGGGAAAAGGACCGGTATAGCAGTAACAGACCCCCTTTGCATCATTGCCAGCCCACTCACCACTGTGCCTTCCGCACAATTGATGGACTTTTTAAAAGATTATTTCAGTAAGGAGGATGTAAGTGAAGTAGTTTTTGGCTGGCCTACCAAACCCGATGGATCAGCAACTAATGCCACACAACTAGTAGTGAAAGCTACAGATCAATTTAAAAAACTGTTTCCTGATAAGCCGTTATTTTTGCACGACGAAAGATTCACTTCCAAGATGGCACTGGACTCGATGATCGTGGCTGGCAGCAAGAAAAAGGATCGGAGAGAAAAGGGAAACATTGATAAAGTGAGTGCAACGATTATTTTACAATCTTACTTAGCATCGAAAGCATGATATATCCAATTATATTGTACGGAGACCCTGTTCTGAAAAAGAAAACAGCGGAAATCCCTGAGGGGGACGACATCAAGGAACTGGTTAGCGATATGTTCGAAACCATGTACCATGCTTCGGGTGTTGGGTTGGCTGCCCCACAAATAGGAAAATCTTTGCGGCTATTTGTAATAGACAGTGAGCCCATCGAGGAAAAAGAAGGCAAAGGGCGTAAACAAGCATTTATTAATCCTCAAATCTTAGATAGCAGTGGTGACCCATGGGATTTCGAAGAGGGATGTCTAAGCATACCTGGTATCCGTGAGGATGTGAAACGAGAGCCAAAGATCACGATTGAATATTTTGATGAAGACTGGACTCTTCATGAAGAAACTTTCGATGGGATCCAGGCCAGGATCATTCAGCATGAATACGATCACATCGAGGGAATTTTATTTACTGACTATCTCTCTGCATTCAAAAAACGCCTGATAAAGGGTAAGTTGGCTAATATCAGCAAAGGAAAAGTAGATACAGAATACAAAATCAAGGCACCCCTTGCATTGAAGAGCAGATAATATTGAAGAGCAGATAATGGAAAATCTAAAGGTCATTCTCATACAATCAGATATCGTTTGGGAAAACATTGATGCCAACCTGGCGCATTATGAGGAACTGATCTGGGGCATTAAAGGAGAAACAGATTTGATCCTCCTTCCGGAAATGTTCACAACGGGCTTTACGATGAAACCAAAGCCCGTGGCAGAACTGATGAATGGCAAGACCCACAACTGGATGCGGATGATTGCAGCACAGCGCAACGCTGTCGTGGCTGGGAGTTGTGTAATCACCGAAAAGAGCGAATTTTATAACAGACTGCTGGTGGTTTCCCCAGATGGAAGCACTAAATTTTATAACAAAAAGCACCTGTTTACTCCTGGTGGTGAGGGAGCTTCATATACCACAGACCACAAAGACCTGATCTTTGAGTTGAAGGGGTGGAAAATCAGAACCCGCATCTGCTACGACCTTAGATTCCCCATCTGGGCCAGGTCAAAAAAACAGGATGAAAATCCTTATGAATATGACCTGATCTTTTACCTCGCCAACTGGCCAGCTCCCAGGATTCACGCCTGGAATACCTTATTGAGTGCCCGGGCTATCGAAAATCTTAGCTATTGTATAGGGGTAAACAGGATAGGAACGGATAAACCCGGTGCCAGTTACCCTGGACATTCAGCGGCTTACAATTTTCGGGGAGAAGAAATGGCATTTTCTACGACAGAGGAGATCATAACTGTAACACTGGACCGGGCTGAGCTTGAAGAATTCAGATCAAAGTATCCATTCCAGGAAGATGCCGATCACTTTGAGCTAAGGTAGGCGACCACTTCCGCCTCAGCTTCAAAAACTTTACCATCAAACAGCTTGACGAAAGGCATAACGCTTTTCGAATTCCCCAGACAAATCAGCTCAAGATCTTTGGATTGAACAAAAGAATTCAGGATCATTTGCCCAATTCCAATATTGGGTGAGATCCTGGTATCCAGGATCAATACCTTTTGTTCATTTTCCTCCAAAAGCTTTTTAACAGATGAAGTAATGGAACGGTCTGACTGACTATCTAAAGTTAACACGGTGGCATTTTTCAGTACTTTTAATTGCTTTTCCAGCGGATAGTCAAAAGCATATTGCTGCACATCGTCCAGCGCCTGAATCAAAATAATTGCTTTGGAATTCATTGGGATATATTTGCAATATGGCCAATTTGATGGAATCTCTCTACAGTAAATTTCTTGAATCTACGGGTGTGTCAACGGATACCCGATCCATACAACAAGGGAATATGTTCTTTGCGCTGACCGGACCCAATTTCAATGGCAACAAATATGCAGTTCAGGCCATTGACAGCGGAGCCAAATATGCCGTGGTTGATGACCCTTCATACGCTGACCACCCACAGACCATCCTGGTCAAAAACACCCTTCAGGCACTCCAGTATCTGGGAAATTACCACAGAAAGCATTTCAAAGGAAAAGTATTTGCACTGACCGGATCAAACGGCAAAACCACAACAAAAGAACTTTTGGTTCGGGTACTGGCGAAAAAATACTCCACCATCGGCACCAAAGGCAATCTCAACAATCACATTGGGGTTCCCCTCACTTTACTTTCAATCCCTGTGGACACTGAAATGGCCGTGATAGAAATGGGAGCCAATAAGGTAGGTGACATTGCTGAGCTTTGTGGTATTGCGGAACCCAAATACGGATTAATAACCAACATTGGAGAGGCCCATACGGAAGGATTCGGAGGCATTGAAGGTGTGATCCGTGGTAAGAGTGAACTGTTTGACCATCTCAGGAAATCGGGAGGGACACCCTTTATTAATCTACAGGATCGGGTGCTCAACAACATGATCAAAAGGTTTGAAAATCCTGAGAGCTATCCTGCTGAAGATGTAAAATTGATCAGCGCTGATCCTTTTATTAAGTTTTCAATGGGTGGCAAGGAGGTTATCACTCAGCTCATTGGAGCTTATAACTTTCAAAATATAGCTGCAGCCATTTCTGTAGGACGCTATTTTGGTGTGGACGACGCATCAATCGCTTCTGCTTTATCTGGTTATGTTTCCTCAAACCAACGATCCCAGGTGATAGAAAGAAGAAAGTTGAAGATCATCCTCGATGCCTACAACGCTAACCCTACCTCAATGCAAGCGGCTTTGGAGAGCTTTTCCCGTCTTACTGGCCCCAAGCATGTGATCCTGGGAGACATGAAAGAGCTGGAAAATTCCGACCAAAGACACAGGCAATTTGGTGTCGACCTCGATGGGTTTGACTTTGACTCTGTATACCTGGTGGGTCCGGAGATGAAACATGCATCAGCTGCTGTATCCAATTCCCATTGGTTTGAAAATGTGGAAGCAGCTCAAAAACATCTTGCTTCCAATCCCATAGCAGACGGAAATCTCCTGGTAAAAGGATCACGAAGTATGAATATGGAAAAGGTACTGGAAGTTATCTCTTAATGGATTTCTGTCCAAACGCCTCTTTTGATAAACTGTGATCGAGCTTGGCTCAGATTTATACGATCTGAATGTTAAGGTCTTCACCTAATTCGCGCAGTTCGTTCCAAAGCTGATCCAGACGGTCTTTATCTGAAGTGTCCAGTACCTGCTTACTTTTTCTGCTAGCCACGGTTACAGGAAGCCCTCTTAATTTCATAAAGTATTTGGCTGCAATGGAATATTTATTACCAATTACACGATCATTAGCCAGGACAAAATCATTGACCTTTTTTACCGATTCAGAAACAGTCTCTGCCCTGCCTTCTTTCCATAGATAGGAAAACAACTCAGGGTAGAAATTACCTGCTATGCAGGAGATTCCAGCTCCGCCATGACGAATAGAATGCAATACATCCGGTGAGTGTGCATTATAAATGCCTAATGGTGATTTGGCTGAAACCTTTATTTTCTCTTCAACCAGCAATTCATCACATGACGTGTCTTTAAAGTATAGAAACCTGTCTGACCTGGTCAATTGTTTCAGTTTCTCAGGTTCTATCAATCGCCGATAAGGGCTGGGACATTCATAAATACCCAAAGGAATATCTGATGTCTTATTGATCAGTTCTTCAAAGTGATTCATCATGGCTACATCATCCTTTTCTTTCCCTACTATGACTGAAGGGATGATGACTACAGCATCTACTCCGGTATCATGGATCTTCTTGATGAATCCAACGTTTTCACTTACATCATCAGTAAATGTCCCGGTAGAAACTACCGGGACATTTGAATTTTTCACAACAAAACGTGTCAGCTCAATGCGTTCCTCAGGACTGAGCTGATACATTTCACTAGAGGCGCAATTAGCAAAGAGCCCTTGAGAGCCAGCTTCTTCATACCAACGGATCAAATGTTTTAATCCAGTGTAATCAATAGATAAATCCTCGTTGAAGGGTGTCATCATGACTGGCCAAAACCCTCCGGGTAACTTTCCTTTACCGCCTGGCATTTTGATGCCTGCGCTGAAACTGAAAACACCAAGAGATCCTGCAATCCCAGTATTAATAAACTTTCTTCGACTCCACTCCATTTAGATTTTCTTTAATTTTTACACTTACAACCTCAATATCTGAATTTCCTCAATAAGGTAAGTTCGTACCTTGCAATAACCAAATTCGTGAGCGGGTATCATCTTTTGTTGGCGCCTGCACAAACTCAGTTTTCTCCAACCTTTCAACAGCCTCGTTGTATTCTTCAACATACTGAGGATCCGGAGGATTTGGTGTGTCGTAATGATACCTGATAGGTATTGCTGGCTGATCAGCGTCAGCAGGCACTACAAAATCCGGGTAACCTGTTCTACGCCAGTCAAACCATGGCTCAGCTCTGAAAAACATTGAAATATATTTCTGAGTCATGATACGTTCGTGCTCATTAGCTGCCAGGCTTAAGTCCACGGATGCATGGCTATAAAAATCATCAAAATCAAAGCCTCCTACGTAGTCATCAAAAACTCCCCATTCATTCATTGAAGCTTCTATGGCATTTTTGTAGTGAGACTCCGTATTAGTTACACCAAAAGCACCAATTGAGGCTACTTCGGCCAGGATAAATTCAACTTCAGAATAGGTGATAATATTCATCCCCACATAGTCATTGGCATTCTGAAAATAGATATCGCTAAGGCGGCTATTAAACGGGGTGGTTTTAGGCTCCACAGAGGAAGCATAAGGACCAGCATTATATGACGTCCATGATGCCCTGTTACCAATAGGTAACCCTACGTATAGATTGGTATCCAAACCAACATAGCCAGCTGGATATGGCAATAGTTCAACATCGAAGGATTGTCCAAGTGGATCAGTATACTCGATCATGGTCTCTGTTGCCACATCTTCATCCCATTTCCGTTCAACAGGTCGTAACCACCTGTACATTCTTGGATCATCTTGATCTCTTAAAGTATTTAGGAAAGTTAATCCCATTCTTCGGGCATAAGTAAGCTCGGAAGCAACAAATGGCCCCCCTCTAAAAGATGTGCCTTGAGAATTCCCAAGATAATTCAAAATAGCATTGTCAGCATTTCTCGTAAAAACATTCTGGACTGCATCCTGAAATTCGGCGTCTACATCCACATTCATTTCACCCTTCTTGCTGTTTAACAACAAGCACATCCGTATCCTGAGGGAATTGATAAACTTAATCCACTTGCTTTTATCACCATTGTACAACAGATCATATCCATCTAAAACGGGTAGCTCAGCATCAAGACCCTCAATCATGGTCTTTGCTGTTTTCAAATCAATCAACAGCGTTTCATAGATCTCTTTCTGCTGATCATACTTAGGGAACACAATTCCTTCGTCGAGCTTATTCGTTTCGGAAAAAGGGACATCCCCATAAATTTTTGAAGCCAGGTCAATGAGTACAGCCCGATAGACCAAAGCTGCTGCCTCAATAAAGACGTTTTCCTGCTCTACACCAAGGTCTGACATAGCCTGAACATTCACTAAACTTGAGTAAATAGATTCCCAGGGACTACTACTCCCTGGCACCCAATAGAGTGCGTTTAGTTCCTCTGACTTATAACCATCACCGACCTGGTAATACTGTAATAAGGAAGGAATCCTTGAGCCCCAATAGCCAAATTCACTATAGGTATAAGCTAAATTCTTCGTATTTGTAGTTAAGAGAAAGCTCGGATCGACATCACTTACATCATTCGGGCTTACATTTAATTCATCAAAATCACTGCATGAGTTTATAAATGGAATGATTGTAACGGATAATAATATTATTACTAATTTCTTCATGATTGTTGTTTATTATTAAATCCCAACACTTAATTTGAAACCGAAACTACGGGTATAAGGAATTACCGAGTAAAACTCATAACCCGGTTGCCTTTTACCATTATTATTGACAAAAGCTGTTTCCGGATCAATGAATACATCGTGTTTGGTCCAAACAAACAAATTCTGACCTAACAGAGATACTGATAGATTTTGCAGTTTCATTTTGTTGACCACTGCTTTGGGGACGCGATAGGTAAGTGATAGCTCTCTAAACTTCACGTAAGTAGCACTGAAAAGATTAGCAGATGCCAGGTATCTGTCAGCTCCCTTTTGCGCATGATACGGACTTAGCCATATTGTTCCCGGGCCTCCAAAGTTTTCGATATAACCCCCACTGCCATCTTCTCTGACTCCAACATCAAAACTGGCATCATTGACATATACCTTTTCTCCGGAAGCATTCACATAACTTCTGGCTTCTCTTTCAGCCTCTGTAGGCCATTCAAACCCACCATATTCTGAGTCGCGACCTCCTATCCATTCATGTGAGTATTTTTCGGGATTATTTTTGATTTGCTGAACTATATCCACATTGGGGTCATAATCCACGCTTCCATTAATTGATTCAGGAAATCTTCCATCATTCTTTCCTTGCCTCAAAGTCTCTGAATAGAATTCCCCTCCTGCTCTCCAGTCAAAAACGGCTCCAAGGCTGAAATTCTTGTATTGGATATTCGGGGTTATTCCTAAGATGAAATCGGGATTGTAGTTCCCAATCTTCTCAAAATTGTCAGGGTTCCGATCTCTTTCAGGTTTTCCATTGTCAAAGATGATGGCATGTCCATAGTACTCTGAGCTTTCATCCTGTACTCTGAAGTAAGGTGCCTGGTAAATATCTCCAACCTGATCTCCCGGATAAGTATAGAAATATGCATACCCCTTACTATACCCAAAATATTCAATGCCATCTGCGAGTTCTACAATGGTGGTTCTATTCCTGGTGAAATTCAATCCCAAATCAAAAGAGAGATCCTTTTGTCTGATGATAGAAGTATTGAGCGTGACATCCCACCCATTACTCCTTACCAATCCTGCATTGATGAGTTTGCTTTGGGCTCCTGAAGTAATCGGCGTATTAATGCCAAGTACCTGGTTTTCATTCTCGACTACATAGTATGTAGCATCCAGAGATAATCGGTTATCAAAAAATGAAAGATCAACACCGATTTCTTTCGATGTAGCTATTTCTGGTTTTAGCTGTGCATTCTTCGCAGTTAAATCCAGACTTGCTCTCTTCACAGATCCCCAGTCTTCACCAAAACTATAATATCGCTGAAGCTGATAAGGATCTACATCATTTCCCACCTGGGCATATCCAGCGCGAAGCTTAGCTAGGCCAATCCATTCGGGCAGATCGAATATTTCATTTGCCAGCACGCTAAGCGACGCCGATGGATAAAAGTATGAACGGTTTTCTTTTGGTAGTGTACTGGACCAGTCGTTTCTTGCTGTTAGGTCAAGATATACCATATTTCTGAAGCCAATGGAAGCTTGCGCGAAAAGACTGTTCACTTTCTTTTCACTCAGAAAGTTGTTATAGATAACCGAACCAGGTGCTCCGTTGCTTATTGTATATAGTCCAGGAATCACCAGGTTTGTGGTAGAGTTCTGAAGGTTTTCTTTGTAGTTGTATCGAAGGTTTCCTCCAACATTAGCCTGCAGGTCGAAATCCCCCATAAATGTGTTGTTGTAAGAAAAAAGACCTTCCCAGTTTTGCTCTCTAAAGCTGGAATTTTGAATGTCAAAATTTCCTTTTGTTGCATTAACAGTATTCCATGGTCTTTGATTTACAGCTCTTTGGCTTAGATGACTACGTAAATATTTTCCTGTGAAGCGTAGATTCTCAATGAATTCCCAGCTCATCTGTATTTTGGTGATCGCTTGTGTGCGATCAAAACCGGTTGTCGCCAACTCCTGCATCAGGTATGGGTTATTCCATCTTGTTTTCCATCTGCGTTGTTCAACACCCTCCTGGTTAGGCATCCACCATGTCTCGGGATTGCTATAAGGAGCCATGTCAACTTGTGACCCAATGGTTAGTATGGCTCTGGTGGGAGTGAGGAAACTATCATCAGTATTTGGCCTGTTACCCGACTTTGACTCACTCAGGGAGGTCATCACGGTTACATCCAAATTATCGGTCAGATTCATTGTACCATTGATGCCTATGTTGTTCTTTTTGAGATCCACATTTGGCATGATACCTGTGTTATTGTAGTTACCTAAAGAAACACGAAATTTTGCATTCTCATAGTTTCCATTGATCCCCACATTATTTACCTGGGTCCAACCAGTTTGATAAAAATCTTGCTGACGATTGATGTTGTTTTCATGGGAAACCAATTCGCTTGGGCTATCCTGGTTTCTTTGTTGGGCAATGAACCCGTTATTCAACTTAGGTCCCCAGAATTCATAGGCATCATTTTCAAAGATGAATGCACCGTCCTGTCCTGAAGCAAACTCATTCTGAACCGGAAGATATCTATATGGATTATCGGCAATCAAAGAAGTATTGAAATCAACCCCCAAACCTTTATCTCCACCTTTTCCGGATTTCGTAGTAATCAGCACTACTCCGTTTCCTGCACGTGATCCGTAAAGAGCAGCAGCACTTGGTCCTTTCAATACTGAAACTGACTCGATATCCTCGGGATTTAAGTCTGACACTGCATTACCGAGGTCAACCTGATTAAAGTTGTTATCCGAAGTATTGAAAATAGGTACACCGTCCACAACAAATAGTGGTTGATTGTCAGAGTTGAGCGATGAGGCTCCTCTGATCACCATATTCACGGAAGAACCTCTTACCCCATAAGTTTGAGAAATCTGTACACCCGCAACTTTTCCCTGCATCGAGTTAAGAACACTTGCCTGAGGCGTTTCATTCAGGTCATCTCCACCTACTGTCCCCACTGAATATCCAAGCGACTCTTTCTCCCGGGAGATACCCAATGCAGTAACAACTACCTCACCAAGTGTTTTGGTATCTGCAGTAAGTTGTGCATCTATAACAGATCTGCTTCCGACAGCAATCTCCTGAGTTGTAAACCCAACAGAACTAAACACCAAAACAGTATTTTGATCAGGGACATCCAACCTGTAATTTCCTTCGACATCTGTCACCGTTCCATTTGTGGTTCCTTGGACGACTACGTTTACTCCGGGTAGTCCCTCACCATCTTCAGATGAAATGACACGGCCAGTTATTGTGGTACCCTGAATGATGATTTCCAAACTTGCATCATCAGCGCGTTCCGTTTCAGGAATCTTGCTAATATTAATCGTTTTGTTGATTTGTTTAAATTTCAAACCAGCATCCTGAGATATTTTCAGGAGTACATCAGCCACAATATTTTCAGACTGATCTATCTGAATCCCAATGTTCTGGTCGATATACCTTTTGTCAAAAAAGAATTTAAAATCGGTTTGCTCCTCAATTTGATTGATGATTTCGAGTAGCTGGATTTTACCCGGTTCAAGGTTAAACCGAACTTCTTTTACACTTTGAATCTGCTGTGTAGACCTCTCATTTGCCCACAATGCACTTGTACTGAGAAATTGTATCAGTATCAGGCATATTAGATATTTGGACAACTTAGAGAATAGTTGTAGTAGTTTTTTCTTCATAATTTTGGGTTTTTAATAACATATTTTGTTGTTAATTGTACACGGATACCCCTGTCGCTAAACTTCGGGTATCCGTTTTTTTTTGGTTCATGTCATAACTTTATTTTCACTTTTTTTCCTTCCATTTCATATTGTATGTTGTAGGTGAAACTCAGACCTTCCATTATTTCTTTTAAGGTCTCATTATCAAATTTCCCTTCTATATGCCATCTGCTTTGCTGCGTACCTGTTACTTCGAAAGTGACGCCATACCAACGCTCCACAGTGGTAATGAACTCATCCAGGTCAGCATCCTCAAATACGATGATGCCGTCTTTCCATCCTAAATCAAGCAATTCATCAAACGCCTTTTTTTCTTGTGTCTCTAAAACTTTATCATAAGCCAACTGCTGGCCAGGTTCCAATAAAGTTTCTTGTTCAGCTGATTTACCAGTTATTTTAACTTTTACTTTTCCTGTAGCAAGTGAGACCCTGATATCCTGTTCGCTCTTAAAAGCGCGCACATTGAAAGATGTGCCTAAAGCTACGGTCTGCACTGTACCAGAAGCCACCACAAAAGGTTTGTTTGGATCGTGGGCTACCTCAAAGAATGCCTCACCTTCGAGTTCAACATATCTCGTAGAATCGGTGAATGGGTCGTGATAGGTAATTGAGCTGGATGAATTTAATATTACTATGGTGCCATCTGGCAGACGTGTAGTAGACCTCTGTCCTGCAGGGTTTTCTTTTATAGTAGTATTAATATTCGCCACACTTCCTGCATTTTCTGAGGAAGTCGTTAGATAATAGAAAATAGCTGCTGAGGCGATAACAAAAAGTAACGAGGCTGCAATTTTTGGAATCAGATGAAAAATCTTAATTCGATGATTCCCTGTTTGCTCTGTTGTGCTTATATCAGTTTGCAAAATAGCCTCCAGGGTTGATTCCAGTTGATCATCCAAATCATCGTGATCTTTAAAATCCTCTCTGTTTCTAAACTTTATCCCCCGAATAATTTCGACTGCCTGGTAGATAATGTCTTTTTTCTCCGGATTAGATGCTATCCAGGATTTCCAGAAATGATCGCGATCTGCGTCAGGATCGATTACCCACTGTTTAAAATCTTCGTCTGAAAGAAAATCTTCTAATTGATAGTTGTGGTAATTCATTTGCTATTCTTATAATCTAATAAGAAAGCACACCCCCAAAACGACATCATGAAATTGAAAAAAAATTTACGCCCTGCTTATTGGGGCAGAAAAATTAATGAAAGAAAATTATCTATTTTAGAGAAAATGGATGAGAGAAAATACGGCAAATACATCTACAATCAGGGTTAATTTCAACTCTTTCAGGGCTTTGTAGATGAGATTACGGGCAGATTTAGTACTGGACAAATCCATGACATCCGCCACATCCTTATAATTCATGTTTTGATAATAAAAGCAATAGATGGCTTCGCGTTGGCGTTCAGAAAGTTGCAACAAGGCATGTTTTATTTTGTCGTTTCTCTCCTCAGCTATTTGTCTGTTTACTATATAATCTTCAGCCGAATATTCTATCTCAAAACGCTCTACTTTCTGATGTCGTAAATCCAGAGATTTGGCCTGGTTCAGCCGGTATATGATCTTTCTTTTAAGGGATATGAGCAGGTACTTTAAAATTGAATTGGTATCAGAAAGGTTTTTACGATTTTTACGTAATTCAACGAAAATATCCTGAATGCAATCCAAAACCAGCTCTTTATCTAAGGTGTATTGAACACTGTAATCCAGAAGCCTATTGAAATACTGCTTATATATATGAATAAAAGCTGCCTCATTTCCTTTTTTGAAAGCTTGCCAGCATTCCAGATCGTTTGAAAATTGAAATTCCTTCTTTTCATCAGTGGAATGATTAAGATCATTTAAGGATTTTGCCTGGAATTGCATGGGTAGTTGAGAAATTCGCAAAAACTAATCTGGGCTATTTTAGGGAGAAATCAAAAAATAACCAAGTGAATACGACTAAGATAACAGTCATTTAAACCTGTGGTAAAAGTATGGTTACTCAACCCACCAGTGGTAGATCAAAACTTCCTGATTAATGGTTTCCACGGCCTTATGCAAAGTGAAATAATGTTGCTATTCCGTGATCTCCTCCCGATAAGGAATCCCCTTTTGGGCACCTTGACGAGTCACAGCCAAAGATGCACATTGATTGGCAAAGAGAACAGCTTCGGGAGCCGGCTTCGCTTCTGCAATGGCCAGTGTGAAGGAGCCACAAAAGACATCGCCTGCCCCTACGGTATCCACGGCTTTTACTTTAGGGGCCGTAATAAATTGTGACGTCCTGTCATTGTGTAAAAAAGCCCCTCGCGCACCGAGGGTGATGATCACATTCTCCGCACCTTTTTGGATAAAGTAATCGGCTGCCTTTTGGATGTCTTCATCACTATTTAAGGTGATCCCGGAGAAAAAGCTGGCTTCTGTTTCATTTGGGATGATGTAGGTGCACAGGGCAATCAGCTCATCCGTTAACGTATTGGGAGGGGCAGGATTGAGGATAAATGGCTTGCCCAGCTCCCTGGCTTTTTTTGCTGCATAAAGTGTCGTTTCAAGCGGGATTTCCAATTGGGATAAAACCGCTTTTGTATGTTTCATATGGTCAAGAGATTTCTCAACGTCTTTTATGGATAGTCGCGCATTGGCTCCCATGGTAGCCACGATCATATTCTCACCTGCTGCATCGATATTGATCAGGGCTGTTCCGGTAGGGGCATCAGAATCCTGGCTCATCAGATCCGTATTGATTCCGTCCTTCTGATAGCCAGCAATCGCCTGCCTGCCAAAGTCATCATTCCCCACTTTCGCTACAAAAGTTACTTTACCACCCAGTCGAGCCGCAGCCACTGCCTGGTTGGCACCCTTCCCTCCTTGTGCAATGTAGAATTCATTAGCGATGACCGTTTCTCCAGGTTTAGGCAACCGATCGGATAGCGTGACCATATCGGTATTGCTGCTGCCAATGACGAGAATGTTTGGGTTCATGGGTGAAGTGTTGTAGGATACTGGTTCCAAACATAGGTAATTTGAGGGATGGAAGTGGAAAAGTATTGGGCAGGAGTTGTAAGATATGGGTTTGGTTTTGAATTCACTCATTTAGGCCAAACCCATTTAGTCCCAAGTTGGTGTTTTCACCAACTTGCATCGAGTCAGTTTTTGTTAGTTAAAACACGGAACGTGGGCCAGACGCTCTTACTCCAGATAAACCTTTTCATATTTTGGGTACTTCACTTCGTAGCTAAGTTGAAAATCAGCTTGTTGCTTCGGGCTCAACTCAAGCTCCCAAATCACCTCGCCAGTCTTCTCATTTAATTTGCCTGCTGATAGCTCAGTGGCTGTAATAGAAATATCACTGATTGCGGCTATTGGTATCTGATCCAATAAAGTTAGTTTGACTGATTGAGATTTATTGTTTCGAGCCAGGATCTTAAAACCTCTGCTTTCGATTTTATTAGTCCCCAATGTTCTTCTTTTTGTATAATCATCTACTTTCTCCCTGCCGATTACAATACTCTTATCTCTCCCTAATGAGATCTCCAACGTATCTTCCAAAGACCTGGCATCGAGAATAGATCTGCCAACAAACCGATCCTCAAAATACAAATTAGCTTCACCCTCAAGAAGGTTGTATTGGTCCCAATCCACAATTCTTGCGATGAGAAAAGCATCTTTGTCAAGTTTTGGAACAGCATAATACTGATACATGGTTTCGATTTCATACTCGCTGAAATTCACAGATAGTTTTTCCCCGTTAGATTTAACTGAATATGGCTCATCAACTTCAATCTCCACGGTTGTTTGATTCTCAATCGTAGTGGTTGTAATGACTTCTGCTGCTTTTGGTGCACTTCGATTCACAGCACCAGTTGACAATGCTCGTCTATTCGCTCCACTATACCCAACTACCACAACTTCTTGCAGCTCTGTCATATCCGGATCCATTCTAATATTCAGACTTTCTGAAGTAATTTCAACTTCTTTAGAGCTAAAGCCTATATAAGAAACATCCAGGTGTGTTGCTCCATTAGGAAGGGTAAGTGAGTAATTCCCTTCCAAATTGGTGACAGTGCCTATTGTGGTGCCTTTTACAATTATTGTAGCACCCGGAAGCGGTTCACCATCCTGATCTAAAACTTTACCTGATACATTTCGAACAGCGTTAGAGATCGCGCCATTAGACCTACTTACTACGGTATTCCTGGCATAGTTCAAATACCATGTGTTCAATTGCGGGGCAACGCCACTTTGGTTTGGATCACCATTGGATAATTTCAACTTAACCTCCTGCCAATCGACGCCGGTATTTTGATAGATGTCTGCCTTATAATTAAGCACCAGGGGCTGATCAATACTGGTAACCCTGATGTCATATTTAGGATACCAACCTGTATTTCCAACCAGGTAACTAATTTCAAACTCACCTGTTGTTATTGAATTGGCTTCAACCCTAATTTCAATTTCACCAGTAGGTAATTCTTTCTGATTTTGTACATCCGCAACTTCCCGATCTATTCGATTCCTTTGTTCATTGAGACGTTTTAGATTAGTCTTAGTACTGATCTCTTCGGCCTTGATGCTCGTTAGTTCTTTGTCATAGAAATCAATGGCTTGTTTTATCTGGGCAAGTGAAGCACCGGAGTTTTGTCCTCCAAGATTTTTGTTTTCATTCAATAGACTTTGCTTCTCAACAAGAACTTCCAACCGTGCTTCACTTTTAGCAATGTTTAGCTCTATTTCCTCTCTTTTCAGAAGTAAACTTTTGATTCTGTCATCTTTCCTTAACTCATCAAGATAATTTATCTTATGATTTACAGATAAGACTGTGAAATCTCCCAGCGCTTTGACCTGAATACTCTTCGCATCTATGTGAGGGGAAAGAGACTTTACCCGTAACAATGACTTTCCTGAGGGGATCTGTAGTTTACCACTTCTTGTTACCAGGCCTCCCTGTAAGTAAATGGTGACTTCATCAATAGTTGTTTTGAGCTCTCTTTCTGTGAATGTCTGAGCACACAAAGGAAAAATCAAAACTATCGGAATTGCTCTGAGTAGATTCATCAGGTCTAATTATGGGTATTTATTTAGACCTAAAGTAAGGTATCTGCCGTTAATTACAAAAGCGCTTGTTATGGCATCGGGATTGATATTATATATTGGTATCTACCTATCGATCAGACAGGTATCATCATCGTTAAGGTGTGATCAATAATGCAACCCTTCGCAGTTGTGTCATTATCTTATATGACATCTATAATATTTGCATTAATCTAATATTGAGATCCAATAGTTCGTTCGGTGTTCCTCCACACCCCATATAGTCAGGTATTTGAATGTCTCTAGGATAATATAGTGCAAGCGAAGAACCTCTACATGGCTTGTGGCTCACAAGCCATCAAAATCTTGAAAGGGATTACTTTCGGTGACCCATAAGTGACCACTCCTGCAAATAGAAAACTGTCATTGCTTTGCATTGTCTGTTAAAGGCTTTAATGTTGGTGTTGTCACAAGTGTTGTAACCAACATAAGCGAATTGACGGATTACCTACGGTGATCCATGTCAACCCCGAAGTCTAAATGGAATCCTATTCTCCTCCGTCGAATGGTAATTTTTTGTTTCATGCCCTCGCTCAATCAAGATTGGCTCGGCATGAAACAAAAAATCCCGTTTGCTTTGCAAACGGGATTCTATCCTTTAGTGGGCCCTAATGGATTCGAACCATTGACCCCCTGCTTGTAAGGCAGGTGCTCTGAACCAACTGAGCTAAGAGCCCGATTTTTCTTCAGTTTCTGTCTGAACCCGAAAAATTCGGACTGCAAATGTAGCATAGTTTGTGACTATTGCAAACAGTTTTTTCCTTTAGTTAAATTATTCCGAAAAAAGTGATTGGTTGCGTTAAATGCTGAACAGGAAACAAGCCTGGTTTAACATTTTCTTCCAATCGTTTACTAGCTTGTTTTGACATATTTTACATAAATCTCACCCTACCGCTAACTCATACCTGCTCTCTATCAAACCAAAATCGGTGTCTCTGGAGGAGACATAGCTGAAGCCATAGGATTTGTATAGATGAATGGCAGTGTCGAGGGAATCTTCTGTGAGTAGAAATGACGACTGGTAATCGCTTTTCTTTAGAAATCCCATGAATTGGTTGATCAGAAATCGACCAAGGCCCCTGCCCCGGTAATCCGGGTCGATGAGGAAATAACGAAGCTGAGCTTGCCCATCTGTATTTTTCAATGCGATGGTTCCAACAATCTTTTCCAGGTCCTCTGCTATCCAGATACACTCTTTTTCAGCATTAAGATTTCGGACAAATTCCAGTAGCGACTCAGCCACATACATCTCAAAGTGAAAACCGAAATCGTAAAACCTGGAGTGCATATACAGCATGTAGGCCATATCACCTGGTTTATAATCAGTACGGATGGTTAAACCCTTAAAATCAATTGGTTTCTCACTCATCATTCATCCTATTTAGTATCCAAGTGCTGTGCCATCCCCACGGGTATAGTCCGCCGCACCTTCAAGCTGACCCTCTGGATAAGCTAAAATGGCATTGACCTTACCCATATTGCGCTGACGGCTGCTGATGCCATGCCCTAAAGCTTCCAGTCCAAATACAACAGAGTCAGGTAGTGCATCCGGCTCTATATAGATTGAATCAGGCAACCACTGACTGTGGACCCGCTTCGCATTCACTGCCTCTTGCATGGTCATTTCATGATCAATCACATTCATGGTTGTTTGGAATAGCGTAGTAATGATCGTGGATCCACCAGGAGTGCCATTGACCATAAACAATTTCTGATCCTTTTCAATGATTGTCGGCGTCATGCTGCTCAGCATCCTTTTTTCCGGAGCAATGGCATTCGCCTCGTTTCCTAGAAGGCCAAACATGTTGGGTACGCCAGGTTTGGCACTGAAATCATCCATCTCATTGTTCAGGAAGAATCCAGCGCCTTCAACCATGACTTTACAACCAAAATAGCCGTTGAGTGTCGTTGTCACTGCAATGGCATTGCCTTTTGAATCCACGATGGAATAATGAGTAGTCTGGGTACTTTCAATCACATCCACACTCCCCTCTTTGATGTCCTGCGATGGTGTCTTTCGAGCCAAGTCAATAGAAGCATTTCTCTTTTTGTTGTATGCCTTACTCACCAGCATGTCCACAGGCACATCCACAAAATCAGGATCACCCAGATAGGTAGCCCTGTCCGCATACACTCTTCGCTCCAGCTCAGTAAGAATATGTAATGTCTCACTGGTATTGTGCCCCATATTTTTGATATCAAATTGTTCTGCCCCTTTTAGAAGCTGCAGCAACGCTACGCCACCACTCGAAGGAGGTGGCATAGAAATGATTTGATGACCACGGTAATCACCAATAATCGGATCTCTCCAGATGGCATCATATTTTTCAAGATCGTCTGCGGTGATCTTGCCTTTACCACTATCCATTTCTTTCACGATTAGGTCAGCGGTTTCTCCCAGGTAAAATCCATCACGACCTTTGTTTCCTATTTTTTTCAGTGTAGAAGCCAATTCTTCCTGTATCACTGAGTCTCCTTCACTCCAACCACCCTCTTTCAATATCCAGGGAGTATACTGAGTTGCCTGAGCAATGTAATCCAGTGTTCCATTGATATTGTTGGCACCCAGGTCTGTGATTACAAATCCTTCTCCGGCCAGTTTAATGGCAGGTTCTACCAATGATTCCCAGGGTAAGCTTCCGTATTTCTGATGAAGCTCCCACATCCCTGCAACCGATCCCGGCACTCCCGAAGCCAGATGCCCCAGCCGACTCATACCACTGATCACATCCCCCGAACTGTCCAGGTACATGTCCCGTCCTGCTGATAAGGGCGCCTTTTCCCTAAAATCGAGTGAAGCTAACTCACCTTTTTCTGTTCTGATCACAGCAAATCCACCTCCACCAACATTACCTGCTTCAGGGAAAACCACTGCTAATGCAAAATGTACAGCTAAAGCTGCATCAAAAGAATTTCCACCTTTTGCGATAATATCCAGGCCAACCTGAGAAGCCAATGGATGTGTGGTCACCACCATCGCTGAGTCTGCCATCACACCCCGGACACGGTCTTTTACAGAAGCTCGCTTATCAGGTAAGCACCCGGATAGAAAAAGACCAAAAGCAACAATTATCAAATAGGTTTTCATGATCATTACTTTTCAATGATGGAAAACAGAGCAAAATCTAGAAGTTCAAGAAACTGTCAGGGATTTGTCTGATGCTTGTATATGATCCCCTTTTTGAGATATTGTGTATATGGCCTCAGCATTGCAATGATCAAAAAGATGATCCCCGTTGTAATAGAGAAATAGGGATCCGACGTCACTGACTCTGAAAAAGTACAGATGGTAAGGATGACAATCGTTGAAAACGGTAATGAAAATGCCAGGACGTTCATCGCCAGATCAAGATCAAATGTTTTTCCATTGTCATCTTTTGTCACGTTCTTTTCCATCTTGGTGACTGCAGACATATGTGCGAATGGCCAAAAGCTAAAGCTACTCTGAGGGAATAGAATGATCAGTAATACCATAGCTGGATCAGTCACTCCAAAAGTCAGAATGATTACACCACTCAGCAGAAAGGCAACTGCAGCCTTGGTAAGTAAGATCGACCATATAGTTTTGATCTGCTGCCAGTCAAAACGAACAGAAATTCCAATAAACAACAGGATCAATGGCGTCATGATAATGCTCAACCGATCAATTGCCATCCTTAGAAATTCTGGAAATACTTCATAGTTAATTCCCACAGCCAACATTAACACCGCAACAAAAATTACAAAGTTGACTGGCTCACTCACCATAGAACCAATCAGAGACTTGAGCTTGCTTTTACTACTTGCTGATTGAATCTTGTTCACATTGAAGTACCATCTGATGCTGATCATATATAGTATAATCAACACAAAGATCTTGTTGCCAATATCAGCTAGAGCGGCGTTGGCAAGAGTTTCCTCACCTATATACTCCAGCAAAAAAGGGAAGCATGACAGCCCTGGCGCCAGTGAAGGAACCAACATCTTTAGTGTCCTGTAAGCAGAGGTATCTTTAGGTACCTTGAATAGTACCGTAAGCAAATCAGTGATAAAAAACATCGATATGTTAAATACCATGGCCATGATGGGCAGGATGATCATCTCCGCTTCGAAATTGACCTTTTGAAGTGAGATGAAAATTATAGCTGGTAGAGCAACAGACAGAATAATTTCTTTGATCCCTGATTTTTGCTCTTTATTGATAATTCGCTTTTGAAGGAAAAATCCAATCAGGATCAACAATAAAAGTGAGATGGTTTTGGTAACTGCCAAGTTCATATAGTCAACAACATTATACCCGTTTCAAATAAGACAAAGTGGATTTCCAGTTATCGAAGCCGATATCCAAAAATCCACTCAGTCAAGTTTATATCTAGCATCAATTATTTAGGAAAGAACATTTTTTAATGTCTGGCTAAACATTTTCAGCTCATCCATGGTACCCATACTTACACGTCCCCATGGCTCGCCATCAATCTCAAATAACCTGACACCAACTCCATTCTCATACATACCCTTCATATAGGCTTCGCCTTCAATACCTTTCAGCTTGAAGAAAATGAAACTGGTGTAGGATGGTATGTACTCGATGCCCATTTTGTCGAATTCAGAAGAAATAAAATCTCTTCCTTCTTTGTTCTTTGCCTGGGACATTTTGAGGTATGCGGTGTCCTCCAAACTTGCCATAGCAGCTTTCAGAGATGTGACACATAGGTTATATGATGATCTCAGGATTCCGTCAATAGACTTAATGCGGTCCTCTTTGGCTACTACATATCCTACCCTTAAACCAGCCATTCCGTGGATTTTTGAGAAAGTACGGGCAATGATGATATCCTTACCCTCGTTGATCAGGCCAACCATACTCTTTTGATCCTCATCATCCATAAAGTCAAGGTACGCCTCGTCAACAAATACAGGCACTTTTTCCGATGCTTTGGAACAGAAGTCCCATAGTTTCTTAGGATCAGTAATTGCCCCTGTTGGGTTGTTTGGATTACATACATAAACCAGTTTGGTTTTCTTATCAATGGCTTTGTACATTGCGTCAAGATCATGTGACCAGTCTGGCAGGTTTGGAATATTCTTCCATTCGGCACCCACACCCTGAGCTGTTCGTACTACAGACATGTAAGCCGGATCCGCAGAGATCACATTACCTGTTCCATCCATGAAAGTGACCACGGCAATTTTCTCAAGAAGATCTGTGGATCCAGGACCCAGTATAATCTGCTCTGGTTTTACTCCTTCTTTTTCAGCCAGTTTATTGATTAAGGACATCACTTCCATATGGGCATACATATTACCCTTGTTGGCATTTTCTACAAGCGAAAGCTGGGCAAGCTTAGAAGGACCAAATTTATTTTCGTTGGCATTCAGCTTAGCTTTTAACGGATACTCCCACCAGTTGAATGGCCTCGTTGTCATTCTTGGGGTGTTGGTCCAGAAGGGCTGAGCATTTGGTGTTGCCACTGCTCCCCAAGGAAGGGCTGCACCCATTGTAAGACCGCCTGCAGCCAATGCACTTCGTCTCAATAGCGCTCTTCTATTCATTGTGTTTTTCATTTTATTATTTATTTAAAGCTTAATTTGATTCTACTGGCTCAGCGTTTAATCCGATTCCTCCACTGGTTACAACCGTTGGGTCAGCTGTACTAAAGCTGATCTCGATGCTTGCATCATAAGTATCCAGGCCGTCATAGAATGAAGGTGTATTGATCACAAAATATTTGGCTGTGGAAAATTCTCCGAAGGAGTAACCTTCGCCAGTATTTTCAATGGCGTAGAGTTCGGTCACGTCAGTTCCTGCGATCATCACAGCAGGATGAGAGCTTCCTTCCATCACATTGTAGAGAGATACTTGGAGCAAGGTGTAGCCGGTGGTGGTAGGATAAAATACCGCCCTGCCATAGATGTTACCAAAACCCGGAACCGAATCAAGGGCATAAGCCTTGTAGGTTGTGAGTGTTCCCCCGCCAGGTGCTGCAACAGATTCCGGTTCGAGCTTCTCATCTTCACAAGCCATGAACATTACTGCAACAGCGAATAGCATTAATAAAATATGATTTTTCATAATGATGTCTTTATCGTTTGATTTTTGCTGATTAGAACTTGAAGGTCAGTCTGGCGAAATAGTATGACCCGGCTGATCCCTGCTGATAGTTAGAGTACAGGTTGATACCTCTTTGTCGTGGGATCAGGATATCGGGATAAGCATTGAATACATTGTTACCCCCTACTGTCAGTCCCAGGTTATCAGAGAAATTGTATGTTATTCCTAAGTCCACGGTGGTTTGAGGAGAGAATTCCTGATCAGGGAATGAACCATCTTCTTCCTGAAGTGAAGCAGACGCCCTGTCAATTACTTTTCCATAATAGTACCCTCTAACCATGGCTGAAAACTTGCCAATTGAATAGGAAGCTGACGCAATCATGGTTGTACTTGGAGTACCTTCTTCAAACTGTCCGATTGAAGCTCTGTCGATGTATTTGGCTTCCAGTTCTTCGGTGGTCAAAAGCGTGTTGAGTTCAGGTACACTTGCTTTATCAAACTGGTTATCTCTAAATATTCCAGAGAGTGTGAAATCAAGACTTCCTGCACCAAGGCCTGTACCATAATTCGCCACAAATTCGATACCTCTTGAGCTGATATCTCCACCATTAATCCTGAAGCTGGCAAGTCCTTCTCCAATGATAGGAGCAAGTACAGGTGCTTCTGAAGCATTGAATTCATCGGTACTAAATAGTCTGTCAGTGATTTTGATCATGTAAGCATCCACCGTGATGTTAAGTTTCTTAAACAGCTTTGTTCCAAAACCTACACTCACGTTACTTGCACGCTCTTCCTGAAGCTGACCAATACCAATGGCTGAAGCCACATTGCTACTGTTAGGATAAAGTGTTCCGTCATATGGATCCAGTCCAATGAAGAAAGTATAGGTATGTGAATAGTTTAGCTCCTGAAGTGATGGTGCTCTGAAACCTGTACTGGCAGAACCTCTAAATGCAAAATTATCAGTGATAGAGTACCTGAAAGCACCTTTTCCCGTTAATACCCCTCCAAAGTCAGAGTAGCTCTCACCACGAACAGCAGCGCTGATCAGGAATTTTTTGGTCACATCCAATTCCATATCCAGGTAAGCTCCTGTCACATATCGGGTTTCATTGGCTTCGTTTTTAGGTGCAAAACCCCGGAAACACTGACAGTTAGGACTATATCCTTTCACAAAAGTCTTGCTGATACCAGCATACTCTAGAGAAGTTGGGTTACCATCACCATCTACGATAGGAGCAGATGACCTGTCTTCCAATGGCATTCCATCAGGACCGATCAGTAGCTCATTGTCCGAGGTTGCTGTGTAAAGACCAGCGTCTCCTGCTAAATAACTTTCTTCCTGACCGGCTTTGATTTGATAGTTTTCATATCTCATTTCCGCGCCTACAGCAATGTTTAAGCCGCTCAATACATCGGGGAAGAATCGGGATACGTCAAAGTTTGTAGTGTTCTGCGTGAAAGCATGAGTACCTAACATCATTTCCGTTGGTGACTCTGTCTGCAAGCTGGCGTTGAACGTGTTGAACATGTCGAAACGCATGGAATTTGATCCTATGGTATTGCTGAAGTCATATCGATAGTCACCCATTTTTCCTTCAATACCTGCAGTTAGAGCTATGTTGCCCTGATTTGAAAGGATCTGAGGTCGGAAACCATTAGGAAAAAGGTCAAAGTTTGCCCTGTCCGTCTGAGCAGGCCTTCTGAAGAAGCAGCTGTAACCTTCTGTGTACTTGTATCCGAAATCACCAAATGCATAGAATTCAGCATAGGGAGAAATCGGTGCACCCACATTAAAGGAAATCACACCCTGACTGCTTCGAGGCTGTCCAGACCAGGCAGAAAGATCTTCCCTTGTTAAACCTCTGGCTGCTAACAACCCATCATCTGTTTGAAGGGCTGCAATCTCAGCTGCAGGAGCACCTGAAGCGATGGCCTCGATCAACTCAGGGTTTGTAATGATAGGATTACCATAAGTGTCAGTTCTTTGGTTAGTCAAATAATCTGCACCATACATGGTTGTGGATTCTCCCAATACGTTTGGACGAATGGTCCTTTCAGTCTGTTTGTACATACCACTGATATTGAGGAAACCGCCACTGGTAAACTCAAGCCCGTAATTAGCAGCTAATCTGTGAGTCAAACCATCCGGCTCTGTATCATCGATAAGTGCTTGTTGTGTTGCATCAAGTGTGGAAAGTTCATCAGCCGAAAATTTAGGTGCCATATTCGGATTAAATCCCGCAGTATAGCTACCAGAGAATTTACCTGTACCTTCTTTAAGAATGATGTTCATCACACCAGCAATAGCGTCAGATCCATATTGTGCTGCTGCTCCATCTCTCAGGATCTCCACCCTATCGATCGCATCGGGAGAAATAAAGGACATGTCTACAGAGTTGGCCGAAGAACCTGTTTGTGTTCCAGCCAGCAGGGCAGATGTGTGTCTTCTTTTTCCATTGATCAATACCAACATTTGGTTTGGAGCCAAACCCCTCAGGGTAGGTGGGTCCACGTGGGATGATAAGTCACCACCCTGAGATCTGAATGCAGCAAAAGACGGTGCCGATGCCACAAGCATTTGTGCCAAATCCGTTTGAGGCATATTCATTTGTTGCCCCTTTATGTCGATGATATCAACAGGAGCCGGAGTCTCCAGCTTGGTTCGTCCGGTTGATCTGGAACCCACAACAACCAATTCCATAAGTTGTTGTGAACCATCTGCCATAATAATATCAATTGCAGAAAGTCCATTAACAGGTTTTTCAACCGTCTCCATTCCAATGAATGAAAAAATCAATGTGCCATCTGATGGCACATCAATTTTATAATTACCTTCTACGTCAGTAATAGTACCAAGGTCTGTGCCCTTAATCTGGACGGTTACACCTGGTAGTGTGCTACCGTCTTCTGCCTTAATCACACCGCTCACTGTCGTCTGTGCAGTGACCTTAAAAGTGAATTGTAATAGTAAGATTACAATGAAACTTCTCGTAAAGATTCTCTTCATATGCTACGCATTTTTTGTGTTGGATTACGCAACAAATGAATTGATTCATTATTAATTTCTCAATAGTAAGTCATAAAATATACACAATTAACATTTTTATGATCCATATTTTGAAAATGACATCAATTTGGTCGGACAATTCTCTGCAATCATTCAAAAAATGGCAATACGTTGTGGAAACGGCCTTTTTTTATTCTTTGGAAATATTATAATGTAATATTTTATAAGGTTATTAAAAGCATTCACCAAATAATCATTGGTGTCTGTGTGTGCGCAAACAGAAAAACGATTGAATACCTAACTATAGAAAAATAGATTGTTATTGATTTTTACGAAAGTCTAATGTCTATTGAAATTTTTTCAAAGCGATTTTCATCAAAAGTCGGGTCGGGTTTGGGCAGAATTTAACCTAAAACTATAATTTGTTGTAGGTGTATTTTCCATACTTGTGGTTAAAGGTGGAATTCAACCTTAATACTGTTAAGGTACATGGCATTATATGTGTTAATTTTACATGTTGATTTAAGTCACTTTATGAGAAGACTTATCATCATTAGTTAGTTACAGGTCATCGTTTAACCGGATTGTTCGGTTGCACGGATTATCCTTTCAATCCAATATTTAGAATAAGTGAAACATATTTCGGTATTAGCCGCATTTTTCCTTCTGTTTTGCAATCATGCTTTCTCACAAAAAATCAATGCAGACTACAGGATCACTATCAAAAAGACATCACAACCTGTACTGGTTGACGGTATAGCAGACGATGCCGCCTGGCAGGATGCGGATGTGGCCAAAGATTTTTATAATGTTCTCCCGATGGACACCAGCTTCAGCAGAGCCAAAACTGAAGTGAAAATGGCATTTGATGATGACAATATTTACCTGATAGCCATCTGCTATCATGCATTACCAGGTCGCTATTATGTAGAATCACTCAAGCGGGACTGGCAATTTGGCAACAATGACAATTTTATTTTTTTTATGGACCCCTTCGATGACCAAATTAATGGATTCACATTCGGAGCCAATGCTGCGGGGGCTCAATGGGATGGAATCGAATCGGAAGGTAGTGCCGTAAGTCTGAGCTGGGACAATAAGTGGACCTCTGAGGTAAAATCCTATGATGATAGATATGTGTTTGAGATGTCGCTCCCGTTTAAAAGCATCAGATATAAAAAAGGCATCACAGAGTGGGGTATAAACTTTAGCCGGTTAGATCTCAAAACAACGGAAAAATCTGCGTGGGCACCTGTGCCACGTCAATTTCCAACTTCTTCATTGGCATACTCGGGTGTATTGGTATGGGATCAACCTCCTCCGGAACCCGGCCCTAATGTTTCCATCATTCCTTATACTCTGGGCCGTGTCACTAAAGATTACGAAAACAACAAGAGTCCCAATTACCAGATGGAGGTCGGAGGTGATGCCAAAATAGCTTTGAATTCTTCCCTCAACCTGGACCTAACAATCAACCCTGACTTTTCTCAGGTAGATGTAGACAGGCAGGTGACCAACCTCGACCGGTTCGAATTGTTCTTTCCGGAGAGACGGCAGTTCTTTCTGGAGAACGCTGATCTGTTAGCCACATTTGGTTACGGTAGGATCAGACCATTTTTTTCAAGACGAATTGGTCTCGATGCCCCCATTCACTTTGGTGCCCGACTCAGCGGGAAGCTGGATAAGAATTGGAGAATCGGGCTCATGGATATGCAAACCAGTGCGGTAGAAGAAAAGGGATTGAGTGGTCAGAATTTTGCTGCTCTTGCTTTGCAAAGGCAGGTCTTTTCCAGGAGCAATGTCACTTTGCTGATGGTAAATAAGCAATCATTAGATAATGTATCGATAGTGGGAAATGAACAGCCTGATACGCTGGCCTATAACCGCAACATCGGTCTTGAATACAAGTTGGCTTCATCCAATAACTTATGGACCGGGAAAGCACTGATCCTGAAATCATTCAGCCCGGTGCACACCGAAAAGGATCTCACTGTAGCTGGCAACCTGAGCTATAAAACCCGTAAATGGACCATAGAGGGTCAATATGAATATGTAGGGGAAAACTATACTGCTGAAGTTGGCTATGTTCCTCGTACCGACTTTTTCCGGATCAATCCTGAGATATCTTATAATTTCTTTCCAAAGAAAGGTTTTCTGAATACTCATGGCCCCTCTTTGAGGCTTAGCAATATCTATTCAGCCAGCCGAAACAGAGTGACAGATAAGCTTTTCATTTTTTCTTATAACTTCAGAACCAAAAGCCAACATAATTTCACTACCTGGCTGGCCTACGATTTCGTTGAGCTACAATTTCCATTCGATCCAACGAACTCAGGAAAACAGGAGTTGCCTACAGGAAGTCAGAATACCTGGACATCCTGGGGTACAAACTTCACCTCTAAGCCTCAGAGCTTATTCACCTATGGATTTGAAACACGGTACGGAGGCTATTACCAGGATGGCACCCGAATTAACCTGACTACAGACATTGGTTATAGATTTCAGCCCTACGTAAATTTCTCCATGACGTCCAGCTATAACAAGATCAACATGATAGAACCATGGGGCACATCTGATTTCTGGTTGGTTGGGCCAAGGCTCGACCTAACATTCACCAATAATCTGTATCTCACCACTTTTGCTCAATACAATGAGCAGATAGATAATATCAATATCAACTCACGGCTACAGTGGCGTTATGCCCCGGCTTCGGATCTCTTCATTGTATATAGTGACAATTACTTCCCGGCTCCGATCAATGTGAAAAACAGATCTTTGGTGGTGAAGCTGACGTATTGGTGGAATATATAGGGGGGTTAAGGGGTCATTTTATTTTCTAATGATCTGCTGATCAGGAAATGTCTTTCCTTTCTTCAGCATCCTCGCTGCTTCACCCGTCATCCAAAGAAAATGATCTGTTTCAATACCCTCATCCATTGGAATGAATGTGCTTTCCCCAACCGGAACTCTATGCGCTACCTTAAAAATTGCAGTGCCTTCGTCTACTTCATCAAACATAGCGATGTATAACAATTCCGCTCCTTGATTCGCTGCTGTTTTTAATTGATTCCACATGAAATCTCCTCCATTTCTTGGGATGGTACTGCTTTGAGCACCTGGTTTCATGTTGTTCCAGCTAAAACCGGGAAAAACAACCGGGATATACGCCAACCCTTCCTTATCGCACCACTCCTTATCCTTTCTGATCAGATCAGGCATAAATTGATCATAGCCTGCTTCGCTTCGGAATCGCCCTACGAACCAGGGGTGAATCACATCCGCCATTTTCAGTATATCAAGATAGTTTTGATCATCTACACAATCTCGGCCTTGCTCTCTCCAAAAAGTGGGTACTCCCAAAAGCACTGCACAGTTACCTCCCGCATCCGATTTGAAAAATTTGATAAGCCGCTCTACATCGGCCATGTTGTATTTGCGGCCATCATTGAATCCGGCGCCCCAAATGGCCACAAGAGGTCTATCATCTTTAAAAAGGTATTGCTTGAATGAGGATCGGTTATGGTATTGATGTTTTTCTAGGAGCTTTTTCCAATCTTCCATGATAACAGAAGTATCTGCGGAAACCATCCCTGACATGTCATACATGATGGCAATTGTGCGATCATAATCACTTGCTGCATTAGTGGCTGATTGCAGGACTTTATTGAAATGGTTTCTCCCTTTTTCAGATTTTATTTCTGCCACAAAGCGCTGCATATACACTCCATCCAGACCATATTCCTTCATCCACCTAAAATGAAGTCTTACAGTACTTTCATCATGAGAGCTAAAGATTTTAGCGGGTGTATCATCCTCATACCAGAATGCTGTCTCGTATTGTATTTCATATTCATTCATATCAGGCCACATGTCAATGGTACACCAACCTGGTTCAAACTTACCCCTCCTGTTGTAATGGTACCACCCCCGGTCCGCACCATCCGTAGGAGTGCCAAACCAGCCCTGATAACCAGCCATCACCAGTCCGGGTGAAAGGGTATGCTTTTTAAACTTGTTCTGTGCAAACGCACTTATACTCATAAAGAATCCTAAAACCAGGATTATTATTCTGCTCATATTGATTTTCATAATTTTCTTTTGACGGATCTATTTATCATTCCAAAAGATGAAAGTGCCGCGATCAGTGGCAGTGACGATATCGATCTTTCCATCTTTATTCAGGTCATGTGCAAGTACGTCTGACCCAACACCGGATCTGTTGTGTACAAGCTCAGGTTCGAACCGGGCTCCCCCTGGCGCATTCGTATCCCTGACAGTTTTATATACATATATACATGGTGGACCATAGGGATCGGGGTCAAAGTAATTGTCCAGGTGAGAAAAATACCTTTTTCCAACGATGAAGTCCGGTATTCCATCCCCATCAATATCTGCAAAGGTGGAACCATGCAACTCTGAAAAAGTAACATCTCCGGCATTATCCGTAGAGTAATCATCCATGATCATGTGTTCCACAAAAGTCTTGCTCTCGTCTTCTGAGTTTGTCTGCTCGTACCATGCCAGCCCAAATCCATGAGCATTTAAACTGGTCACTACATCGTTCATACCATCACCGTTTACATCATATACAGCCATGACACTTCCCCCCAGACCGGCATTTCTATGTCCATATCTTGAGAGAGCAACTTTGTGATAGGTCCACAGAGAGCCATCCAGCTTTGCAGGCTGCTCCCACCAACCATTTGGATTAACAATGTCGATACGTCCATCTCCATTGATGTCTCCAGCTCCGATTCCATGAGCACTTGCATAGCTACCTTCCGATACGGTATATTCTGTCCAGGCTGCAGTAGGATCTTTGGGATCATATCTTGCAAAGCGAACTTCCCTGTTTGCACCATAAATCAGTTCTGGCAAGCCATCTCCATCAATATCCTGAAATACTGTCACTTCAGATTGTATGGCTGGGATCACCCTGGTCGCGTTCCATCTTCGGGATTCTTTTCCGGGATTCATGTAGATAGTCCCAATTGGTGCCCCAATCATAATGTCCGTCCAACCATCCTGATTGAAGTCAAAGGAATATTCACAGTTTGTAATTGGGAATTCACTGGACGGATTATAAGTGAAGCCCGGATAAACCTCCCTGTAATGGGTGTAATCAGGACCAAAATAAATGTATGGACCGGATGCAATATCCGTGTGTCCGTCATTGTTAAAGTCAGCAGCGGTGGAACTCCAGGCATAAAACATGTCGCTGATACGCTGAACTGTATACCTCGATGCGCTGGCTTCTTTTGGTGTGAACCTGATTGAAAGATCTTTATAAGCAAAGTCATCTATACTGGCTGCTCCCTTTCCTGAGATATATATCCCAAAAGATCCATACCCGTCACCTAACTCATCTATGGCATTACTTAATGTACTACCATCATTTAAGAAAGTCCGAACCATATCCAGGTCCATAAAGACTTCTAACTGATTCCATTCTCCGGCCTGATACTCATTACTGGGTCGTTCCAATGGTAATGCTATCTCAGGTCCGGCAGGTCTTCTGCGGTCTCCTCTTCTTTGACCGTTATTCTCATTTTCTGATGGTTCAGGTTTAGGTGGAGCTTTTCTGATAATACCACGTGCATATCGCAGTTCTTCCCTTTTCAGCTCGTTCCCTTTCTTATCAAAATGAATATCAAAAGCTTGCAGCTCTCCCTCCGCAACAGAGATCATGACAGCGGCATAACCTGAATCTAACTGAGTGAATCTGAATAAAAAACCCAGTTCGGCTTGCCCATCTATGCTAAAGAGGGATCTAAAGCCAATATCCTGAAAGGAATTTTTGTTTAATAATATACCAAATCCATCTTCTTTTTTGGCTGATACATGGATGATTCCATTTTTTGCTTTCCAGGTAGCTTTACCTAAGGTCTGCCAATCTACCAGGTCGGATCCACTAAACGTAACATCCGGGATAAAGCTTTTCCCCTTGCCACCAGTTCCGGATTGTGCCTGGGTATAACTGGCCATTCCTGTCAACAGAATAGATAGGAATAGCATTTTGAGATTAAATGAATTATTGGGTGTTTTCATTTCAAAGCTTTTAGATATTGTTCTTTACATGGTCTATCATCCAGTCTGTGACTTTTTCAAAATCCAGCGTGTGGGCTTTTCCTCCCCATTGTTCAACAGAATAGATCCCTTTAAAACCTAATCGCTCACACATTTGGACGCATCGATCAAAATCATATGCCACATGATCCATATTTTCATCAAAAGCATCAGCTTTGGCAGAAATCAGATAAGCATAAGGAATAATCTTCTCCAATGATTCATACATAATATCGCGGGGATAATTTCCAAAGTCAGGCAACGTATAGATATTTTTTGGGCCTGCCTCCCTGATGATCCGTAGGTGCACATCCGGATTCATTTCTATGCCGAAATGGTTCTCAGTCAGCAGTATAATTTTCTTCTTTTTGGCATACTCATTAATCTCCTTCATGGATTTAATGCAACTTTCAATTGAACCATTGGAAGCACCGGGATTTACTCGAATGCATTTTGAACCCAGGTAGGCTGCAGCATCTACCCATTGTTTCACCACTTTGATACTCTCCAACCTTTCTTCTTCAATACTATTGGCCAAACCTGAATATTGATCAATTTAGACCCTGCAGCTTTCACTTTGTCCTTTAGAGCATCCAGGTAATCTCTGTCTATCGATTCGAAATGTGGAGCCCAGAATTCAAGTTTGGTTACATTAAACCTTGAATTATAGTATTCGGGTATGTCAAGGAGAGATAACTCATTCTCAATGACATTGATATCTTTTGGTTTTGTTTGTTTGAATCGATTTCTAAAAGTCACAGTGCTCATGCCGATCCGATCCATCTTCCCGGGTCGCTCTGGAAATGCATATCCCAGCTTTGGCGCCATCCACGCAGTGACAGCCAAGCCTGTGGATTTAATAATAAAGTCTCTTCGTTCCATGATTAAACTTATTTTCTTTAAATAACTATTCCTGCGAGGGCAAGGCAAACACTACATAGCCGGAGGGAAGTGCGTTTAACTCTTTAGACCAGTCTTTACTATGCTCGGTAAAAGATGCTGTTGCACTCACCACGATATAATCCCTGCTGTCTACCTCATACATCGCCGGAAGGCCCATAGTCTCTTTAGATAGCTGGTATTTCCACAACAACTCTCCATTATCTTCATCAAATGCATAGATCTGACCTCCTTTGATGGTGGAAAAAACAATCCCTGAAGAAGTGACTAGCATACCCTTTCTTGCTGGCCCGCCAGGGATGCCAGCAGTGTCCCTCCCCGATTCGATCTGGAAGTTCTCGCCAATAGGTTTCCTCCATTTGATGGTGCCGGCATTAAGGTCATAGGCAAAGATTGAAGTCCATGGTGGACTCATGAGGTCCATGTACTCCAGGCCATACCCTGAGCGGTACTGATCCTCAGGATGTGGCACTCCTTCGGGATAGGCCCTCATCCCTCCTCTGCCATATAAATTCCGGTCGCTGCCTGGACGAACAGGTGCCCCGCCCGAAGCAACGACCGGCCCATCAACTGATTGTTCTTCACCATCAGAGTTAAATGATCTCCTTCGTCTGATCACCCCTCCCAGATATTTATAGAGTGCATCCATTCCTTTCTCATCGATATGAGGGAATCCAGGCATTTGTCCCTTACCCGCTGAGATAATGGATTGAAATTCCTCCCACGACACTTTGTTGCCTGCACCCTTCAGTGCCGGAGCTGCAGCTCCCTCAAGATTGGCACCATGGCACCCTTTGCAAAACTGTGAATAAAGCCCAGTAGCAGCCTTCACCTCTTCTTTACTGAGAACAGGTGGCTCTACCTTCTCGAGTTTGTAGACTGACGGATATTCATGAGAGATCACATATAATAGACCCTTATCAGGATTTGATGCCGTATTTCCGAAGTTGGCCCCTCCTACAGCACCGGGTATCACGATGGTCTCATATTTATCAGAATGAGGTGAAAAGAAGTCGGTTTTAGCTTCCGCAAGTCGCTTCTTCCATGCTTCCTTTTTCTCATCTGAATAGAATGGGTTGATATTGTCTATTGTTACCCTATGCCGTGTAAATGGAGGTGGTACCGTTGGGATTGGCTGAGTGGGAGAAGTTTGCTCACCCGGCACATCAGATTGAGGAACAGGCACTTCTTCTATGTCCCAAATTGGCTCACCAGTAACGCGATCAAACACATATACATAGCCTGATTTTGTCGCCTGAGCTACCACATCCCTGGATTTGCCTTCATGAGTGATTGTCAGTAGCTGAGGGGCAGCTGTATTGTCATAATTTCATAGGTCATGGTGGACTATTTGGAAATGCCAAAGTCGTTTTCCTGTTCTCGCATCCAATGCCAAAAGGCAATTGCCAAACAGGTTGTCTCCTGCGCGGTCTGCTCCATAGTAATCATACGTGGGAGACCCGATGGGAAAATAGGCAATGCCTCTCTCTTCATCCAGTGAGATCTCACCCCATGTATTTACACCTCCGGCATACTGGTAAGCATCCTTTGGCCAGGTCTCATAACCGTACTCACCGGGCTGGGGAATTGTATGAAAGATCCACTCCATCTCTCCATTAATGACATTGTAGGCACGAAGATGTCCAGGGCTGGAAAACAGTCCCTCCCCAGTGGAAGATCCCAAAATCAAAAGGTCTCCAAATATTATTCCAGGGGTCGTGGGTTGTATCCTGCCTATCAGTGAAGGATCACGTTTCAAGCCCTGCTTCAGGTCCACGCTACCACTGTCACCAAAGGTCAATATAGACTGACCAGTTAATGCATCAATCTCCTGAATGGTATTACTCATACAAAATATCAGCCGCCGGTCGCTCCGATCCTCACTCTCCCAATAATTCAACCCTTTCCAGGTGATCCCCGATAACTTGGCATGAATCCAGATCTCTTCTCCTGTGGCAGCATTGAGTGCAACAAGTGACTGATTCTTTGCTACCAGGTACATGATGGTATCTACAATAATGGGGTTGAAAAGGTAATTCCGGTCATCCATGGTTGGATAGAACCAGGCCATCTCAAGATTGCCTACGTTCTCTTTTGTAATTTGCCTCGCCTGGACAAATCTGGACTGGTCCGCCCCTCCTCCATATTGACGCCAGGTAGTGTGCTGAAGCGAACCTGTATCATGGCCACACCTCCAAAAAAGGCAGGCCATAAGCAGGATGATAGCCATTTGCGACACCTGCCACAGTGTACCGTTAAAGACTGTTTCAGGGTGATTGGGTTTCTGATTCATTGGGTTAAGGGGTTTAATGTTTCACAAATTCAAAAAGCCGGGGTCAAGCTGTCTGAATTTTTAGAGTCGTCTATTTTGGTCCAATGATCTTATTGTAAAGATTTTCATCTTTATCCACACAAGCAACTGCCTGAATCACCGCTGCCTGATTTTCTACAGTGATAGGGGCTTCTGCCTCATAATTCCTCATCCTGCTACCAACTAATGAAATGGTTAGTTTTTGGTCTCCTCTTACTGTCATAAAATCGTATGACTTTCCCAGATTGGTGAGGGCACCATTTCCTCCAGAGAAAGCCTCCACGTTAGTAAAGGCAGTATGTCCCTGCCCTTCCACAATAATGGGGTGTATTTCTTCCACTGTATTCCCGGCATTGGCAATGATGGATCCCTGCGCTATCATCCAATTTCTGTTTTTGGTATTTGCCCCACCTTTATAGATACCAACAGCTACACAGTCCAAATTGAAATTGGTTAGCTGGCCATAGCTTTCATCACCCAAATACACTCCACCCCACGTGGCGAATGTGAAAATATCCATCAACTGAGCATTATCCGTATGGTTGACTGAGTAAGCAAAGGTCTTACGGTCTACAACGGAGTCAATGACATCTTTGCTAAACCGAAGACCGATTTTTCGCATGATGGCAGGATTGATATGGCAATGTAAAAATCGGGGAATGTCATAACAATAGTCAATTTTTATAAACTCGCCACTCAGGGGATAGCCGTAACAATGCTCTACAAGAATTAGCTCACAAATATATTCACGGGTCGCATTGAAGTCCATGGCGATAAACTCACCATAAAATGTCAGGTTAGATAGAGTTACACCTTGTGTACTTGAGGTCTTACTGGTTTGGATTGTCGGAGGATATTCGATGATTTTGGCCGGATCTTCAAGTTCTTGCTCCGCATACCAAAACTGGATCCCTCTGATCTGTGTACCAGACTCCACCGTGATGAAAGCCTTTTTATCATCCAGAATTTTGAAAACGCTACCTACAGGTTCATTTTTTTGAGGATGCTTTGTCCCTCGTGGGGTTGGGCCATGTACACCGATTAACGAGACATTTTGCTTGAGGATGATGCCCCCGTTGATTGGATATGCCTCATCAGTGGGTTCTACGAACAACGATGTACCATACGTAGCAGCCCAGTCTATCGCCTTTTGTAAATTAAGGGTGTTGGTTTTTGGGTCATTTCCAGGCAAAACACCAAATTCCCGAATACTTTTAATTGGTTCTGCAAATGTGGCCGAGTTACATATTAATAATAGAAGTATTAATAATTGGGTCTTTAAATTCATCATGGATTTATTTTTTGGGTTGTTACATATTTAATCTGATCATTCAGCTGTTAGCACATATTTCTTTCCTGCTTTGGTTTCCAGATCATACTCTAGAAATTTTGGTTGATCTATTGCTCCAAGTTCAGCTTTAGTTGATATCACAGGATTTTTTATAGGGGCTTTCTGATAAAAGGGATTGGGATTCGATCCTTCGGCTTGGGTTATACTCGCTTTTGATTGGAGCTGTTTGCTCACTCTGATCCGACAGTTTCCTCCAAGTCGGGAAAGAATCGATATAGTCTTGATCTCACCGTTTTCCCATCTCAAATCCACTTCAAAACCTCCCTGTGCAACCAAACCGCGTACGTGCCCTGATGACCATACTTCTGGCAATGCAGGCAAAATGTGTAATGCTCTATCATGACTTTGGATGAGCATTTCTGCAATCCCCGATGTACATCCAAAATTACCATCGATCTGAAATGGTGGATGGGCATCCAACAGGTTCGGATAGGTGCCTCCACCACTCTTTGCACCAATAGGAGAGAGCTGATCCGAGATAAGCTTGTAGGCATGATCACCGTCAAGCAGACGAGCCCACAAGTTTACTTTCCATCCCATTGACCAGCCCGTAGATACATCTCCACGATAGACCAAGGAATTTCTTGCTGCCTGAAAAAGTTGGGGGTTGGTAACTGGTGAAATCTGACCGCCAGGATAAAGTCCGTAGAGGTGTGAGACATGCCGATGTTTATCTTCCTTTCTATCAAGGTCCTGCAACCATTCCTGTAATTGTCCAAACTGACCTATCTGCATGGGTGGTAGTTGATCCCTCATCATTTCCAGTGTATCAGTAAATTGACCATCAACCTCCAATACACTTGCCGCACTTATCGCATTGGAAAACACATCAAACACCAATTGATTATCCATGGTGGTTCCCTCGGTGATAGACACACCATTTTGATGCGCATTTTCAGGAGACATAGAGGGATTGACTACCAGCCAGTCATTCTCAGGTTCTTTCTCAAGAATATCTACATAAAAAACAGCGGCCCCCTTCAAAATGGGATAGACCTCCTCCAAAAATGATTGATCTCCTGTATAAAGATAGTGCTGCCACAAATGCTGGCTCAACCATGCACCCCCCATTGGCCAAAGACCATAGAAAGCCCCGTCGACCGGACCTGTTATCCTCCAGATATCCGTATTGTGATGGACATTCCAACCACGAGCGCCATACATCTTTGATGCGCTCTCCATACCTGCCTGAGAGAGGTCCCTGAGCATGTCGAAAAGTGGTTCGTGCATCTCAGAGAGATTAGTCACTTCAGCAGGCCAATAATTCATTTCGGTATTGATATTAATGGTGTATTTACTGTCCCATGGCGGAGACACTAAATGATTCCAAATACCTTGTAAGGTAGCGGGTTGAGTTCCAGGTTGTGAGCTTGAAATAAGTAAATAGCGCCCATACTGAAAATACATGGCCGCAAGGTGAGGATCCTTTGTAGAGCTAAATTCGGTAATACGTCGATCAGTTGGCTTTTTAGATTGCTCTGTTTCTCCGAGGTCTAGCGAAACCCTGTTAAAATATTTTTGGTAAGCATTGATATGCTCTTGCTTAATATGTTTGTACTTTTTGCCAGATATGGCTTTTATGATACTCTGGGCTTTTTTATGTTCATCACCACTGATGTCTTTGTAGTTGATAAAATTGGTGCCGATTGAAACAAAAAGTGTGGCGGCATCAGCATTGCTTATGGATATGGAATTTTCTCCCACCTCAACACTTCCTCCCTCTATCCGAGGTTGAACGATCGCTTCAAACTTGACATTCCCTTTTTTACCTTCCAGATCGCCTGATACACCTGTAAGTATCACCATGTCTCCATTTACACTCACCTGATGAGTGACATGAGGGGATTGAACACTTATTGTTCCGGTCAGACCTCCCGGCTGACTTGATTCAATCCTGACTACGAGCACATCATCAGGAAATGAAGTAAACATTTCCCTGCTATAATTCACCTTCCCAACCTGGTAAGAGACAGAAGCTATTGCATTTTTAATATCCAGGTCTCTGTAATAATCTGTCGCTTCATCGTGTCCGGGGAAATCAAAATATAGATTACCAACAGGCTGATAACACATTCCGTAGTCAATACCGCTAGCAGTGGGTTTTGGAAGAGCCTGATCAGCTAATTGTTGAGCTTCCCTGTATTTACCCTCATTGATCAGTTTCCTAATCTCGGGAAGGGATGATTTAAAATTCTCCGGAACGTTATTGCCCGGTTCTCCGGACCAAACCGTTTCTTCATTCAATTGTAGTTGTTCTCTTTCTGTCCCACCAAATACCATAGCACCGATTCTGCCATTACCAATTGGTAAAGCTTCATTCCAATCCCTGGCTGGTTGCTCATACCATAGTTTCAGATTGTTTTGACCAAGACCTGAGTGGAAAGTCACTACTGATAGGAATACAAGCAATTGTTTGAAGTAGGAAAACATAGATAAAAAAGAAAAATTTTAAGCTTGGATATAAAGTGAATTATGAGTTCAATCAAGAATAAATATCCTCCTGAATTATACGCCCGGAATATGAAGATGAAAAAAAGCCCCCTCCACAAGGGAGGGAAACTTTTTCATCTGCTTTCAATCAAATAACCAAATTGTTATGGCACATCTATTTTCACAATTGGAGAATAGTTATGCTTTCTATTTGCATCATTAACTGCTGCACCTACCCTTACATAATAGGTATATCCGGATTTCACAGGAAGTGGCCCAATAGTATATACTCCACTGGTTTCCACATCTCCCACTTCATCCATCCAGCTCCTGTTTATCTGAATTCTCTGGTTGTTGTACTCCCCGATATTTATGTAATTGGAATTACCACAAAATGTATTGAGACTTAAAAAAGGTTTGATCTCATACAGATTAGGGAGTCCGTTACGAATAGGTGCTCTGAGTCGACATGAAAGTTCAATGTTGCTCTCATCGATGAAAGTCACATTAAAATCCTCTACGATAAGGTACGGAACCACCGTAAAGTCTTGCTCGGCTGCACCACCAAGGACGACACTCTTCAATGTATCAGTGATGGGCCAGAATGGTCCGCCATAAGGCAACATGTCATAGGTACCTTCGAATAGCTTCGAATTATTATATGTACCATCCTGTTTTACCGGAATGGTTTGAAACTGAGGGACAGATTCTGTCCAACTGGTTTCCCATATTCTGATAGCCCAATCATTCTGCGATGTCAGTAGATTCTCTCCAGAGTATGAATCTATTATTTTACCATGAAACTGAGCTCCTGGTTCATCCCAGTTGTCTATTTCAAAACATGAAGGAAGTCCTAGCAGAACGAACCCTATCATTATATAAAATATCTTTTTCATTGTTATTCTAATTAATAGTTAAGCATTAATGAAGCGGATTCTGAGGCAGGAGATTCGGATTCTTATTGATCTCATCCTGCGGAATTGGTTCATACATGGCAGACTTGCTCGCACTCCATGACCTGTTGAACTTATTCGCCTCATCCAGGAAGATGAACTTATCCTCGTCAAACACATAGTATGCACTAAGTGATCTGGGAATCCAGTTGCTTAACACCTGGTCCACAACTCTCCATCGACGAAGGTCCCACCACCAGTGATTCTCACCATAAAGCTCTCTTTCACGCTCATCACGGATGTACTGCAGTGTAGCCTCGATTGGATAGCCCAAAATAGAACTGGTAGTCTGATCGAGCGCCGTACGTGTCACCTGACAACCAGCCCGCTCTCGGATCACCTCGACATAATCCAATGCTTCACTTTTTTGATCTAATTCATAAGCAGCTTCAGCCAGGTTCATATAGATTTCTCCCAGACGGAAAACAATCCAGTGCTGTCCGCTTGTGTATACACTCACGTCATTTACTCCAACATTGGGGTTAACATACTTCCTGATGAAGGCACCAGTGATACAATTGTTTTCACCACCTCTATCTTCAAATACTCCGTGTCTTCCTGTAATGGAAACTCCATTGTAAGGCTGGGAATCTGTTCTACCAAGAATTCTGTTGTCAGGGCTATTGATAGGTGCGTTGTTGCTACCATCCTGAGCATCAGCAGCTGTTCCATTATAAGAAAGATAGATCCCTCTTTGAATGCTGAACGTCTTTCCACGAAGTTCATCACCATCGAAAAACACAGTCCCTCTCAAGCGTGGCTCCATGTTATTTTTGATGTCGCTACGACTATCAAATCGAACAGGGTTACCTGATCCGTCTACGATGTCCGGGAATTCATACATCTTCATGAAATCAAGTGGTGGATAGCTTTCTGCCCCTACGAAAGAAGACATATCCGGAGAAGGGCTCATCAGGGCATCCCAGGTATGACGCAAGCGAGTATTTCCAGGTGCATTTCTATCAAAGTCTTTGATAAAAATATTTTCCGGAGAAGTGCCATCGATGAACAAGTTGGCAAAATTCAATGCTTTGTCTGACTCCTTGTTGTAAAGTGAGTAAGGACCTTCATCGATGATCATCTTACTGACATCATAAGCATATTGGAAAAACTCATCCGCATCTGCAGGATCCATTCCAGCTACACCTGCCTGTACGGCAGATTCAGAACCAAAGCCCAGGTATTGAGTATACTTTGCAATAGAACCGGCATATAGCATGGCACGTGACATCAATGCAGCAGCAGCCCATTTGTTGGCACGACCAGCCTCACTGCTAGCTTTCATATTGTCTATCGCAAACTGTAAATCATCATGGATAAATTTCCAGGTATCATACTCTGTTGCCCTTGAAACAGCTAACTCCTCTGCATCTCCAAGAGGGTCCTGAACTTCAGTTACAATAGGCACACCACCATAACGTTTGGCCAGTCCCATGTAGAAGAATGCACGGAAAAAATGAGCCTCTCCTAAAAGCGCATTGTATTCAGCTTCCTCATACTTATCAGCATAATTGGGGAAATTCTGAATGAACGTGTTTACAATTCGAATACGGGCATAGGGCCAATAACCAAAACCATTGTTATTCACACCCAGCCAGGTATTGAAGAATTCTCCACTCATATTTCCCTGGTTGAACTTACCAGCTTCCCAGTAATTGCCGGAGCGATAACCTGTATTTGGGTTATTGTAGGCGTTACCAGGTCTGGCATAGTACAGGAAGTCTTCAATTGGCAGATAATTGTAGATTCCAGTAAAGTATTTCTTAACCCCAAACTCAGTACCAAACAGTTCGGGTTCTCCTAATATTCCTTTAGGCTCCAGGTCTAAATCATGACATGAAGAGACAATAAACCCAAGGACGATTGTAAATAATATAAATTTTACTTTCATGATTACTGTTTTAGAATTTGAGACTCGCTCCAAGTGTGAGAGTTCTGTTAACAGGGTAGCTATAGAAGTCTATGTAGTTTGTAGAAGCTCCTCCCTGAGAACCAGGTCGCTCAGGATCAACACCTTCAAGACCTGTAAAGGTTAGGAGGTTGTAAGCATTCACGTAGACTCTTAGATTCTTGATGCCTGCTTTTGAAACCAAACCAACAGGTAGGGTATAACCTAGTTCCAGTGTCTTCAGACGGATGTAGGAAGAGTTCTGAACATTGTTATTACCTGTTCTTCGACCGTTATGACCTGTTACCGGATAATAGCCTGAGATCCACTCTGTGTTTGGATTGAAATAGTCTGCATCAGGGTCTACAGGACGCCATCTGTCAAGAAACCAATCAAGGGTGTTTTGTCCACCGAAAGCCAACGCTTCTACGAGTACTTCAGAATACTGAACGTAAACTCCGTGTGCTCCCTGGAAATTCATCTGAAGATCAAAATTGTTCCATGACGCACCTGTCATAATACCGTAATTAAAAACAGGCAGACCTAATGTGGCTATCGGATGATTATCATTTCCGTCAATTACACCGTCACCATTCCAATCCTCCACAGTCCAGTCACCAGGTAGTGTACCCTGACCAAGCGGAATGTCATAAGTTCGGATTTGATCATATGAAGTCAGCATCTCACCTGATTCCTGACCCCACCAGATATTATTGAATCGTCCACTTGTTCGATTTCTCCACTTGTCATATGAGTTTGCGGCAGGTGTTTCAAGCCAGCTTGTCCTCATGCTTTTAGTTGCTGAAATCTGTGGATTTACAAAGTATGAAAACTTGTTAACGTGGTTTCTGTAGGAAAGCGAAATCTCATATCCGAAATTTCGATCATTATTCAGGTTTTCCTGAGGCAGCTCTGCACCCACTGTTCCTGGCACTACGGCACTACTGGTGGCAAGCAACCCAGACCTGTCACGTTTAAAAACTTCAAGCGAGCCTCTCAGCTTATCCTCCATCAATCCAAAGTCAACTGCCAGGTTGTAAATCTGGATCTGATACCATGTCAGGTTTGGATTCGGGATCCCTGTCGGCGAAACACCACCACTAAGCACTCCATTATAATACCAGCCAATGTCATTACCATTCAGGCTGTAACCAGTAGTAGGAGGGTAATTGGCAGCACTGTTATCATCTCCCATTTCACCATAGGAAGCCCTTAGTTTCAGGTTGCTGATAAAGTTTACATTGTCCATGAAACCTTCCTCACTGATTCTCCATCCCGCAGAAATAGAAGGGAAAAACCCTAATCTGCTACCAGCAGGGAATCGGGAAGATGCATCATAGCGAAACTTAAAATCGACCAGGTATTTATCCTGGTAGTCATAGGTAACCTGTCCAATAGCTGATTGAGTCAACCGGTCACCAATGCTACCGCCCCTGGCCTGTTGGTTCTGATCTTCTCCTGCAAACAGGTATTCAGAGTCAATTTTTAACTCCCGGTAAGCAGAGAAATTTTCCCACTTATAATAGGCCTCCTCGAAGATGAGGAATGAGTTGAAACTATGCTGACCAAAAGTATTGTCATAGTACAATCCAGCCCTCATTGTCGAAGTAGAGTTGAAATCTGCACTTCGCTGGATGCTGGATGGGGTGTTTTTCTGTGATGGTGTGTAGGTATCAGTACCGGCACTATAGACATAAAGATTATATGTACTTCTATAGTTTGTATAGTCCGGTAAACCTACCAGGTAATCGTAAGATCCTTTTGCTGACAATCCTTCAATGCCCGGAATATCATATTCCAGCATCAAAGTACTGTTTACCCTTCGATCTTTGGTTAAGTTATAACCCACATAATCAGCATCTGTTTCGATCAGCATATTGTGACCATCATACAAAATACCGGCATCTCCATTTGGATATAGTGGGTTATCATTTGCATATATGGGTGCATCAGGACGAAGCAGCCATGTATTCTTATAGGTTGACCATCCACTTCCGTACGGTTCATGAGTTGTGGTAAGGATACCACCAATCATCACCTTGGCATTCAATCTATCTGTGATCTGAGCATCGATATTTGACCGAAGGTTTATCCGGTCCGACCACAAATCCCCACTGGTGAAGTTTCCATCCTGCTTTGAATACCCGAGACTAAAGAAATAGCGAAGTTTCTCACTTCCACCATTTACGCCCAGGTTGTGCTGTACCTGAGGTGTAGTCTTTTTGAACACAGCACCCATCCAATCATAAGATGGCTTGCCATCCAGGTAGGGTTGAATCTGGTCGTCAGAAAAAACCGGATTACGGCGTACAAAATAGTTGCCGTTGAAGTTCTGCCAGTTTTGTTCGTTTCTCAGTGTCATATAATCCTGAGCACTCACACCCTGAGGCACATACAAAAACTGCTGCATTGAAAAGTTGGTATTGAATGTGATATCCACTTTTCCTTCCTGTGCGGTTCCTGATTTGGTTGTCACCAAAACAACACCATTGGCAGCCCGCACACCGTAGATAGCTGCTGCACCATCCTTTAGAATGGAAATACTTTCAATTTCCTCAGGATTCATACGAGCGAAGTATGCCTGATCGCGATACATTCCATCTACAACGAACAGGGGTTCGCCCATACCACGAATGTCAATTTGTGTGTCATATGCACCAGGCCTACTACTTTTCTGTACAACACGTACACCCGGCAGTTTACCGGTCAGCATGTTGATTACGTTTTCGTTTTTGGTAACGGCCAGCTCCTTGCTTTCTATCTGGGCTACAGATCCTGTCAGTGTGACTCGTTTCTGATTGCCATATCCAACGACAACCACCTCTTCAAGAGATTGAAGATCAACATCCATTGTCACATCAATAATGCTTCGCCCATTGATCGGCACTTCCTGGGTCTGAAAGCCTACAAATGAAAAAACCAATGTGGGGTTTTCAAGACCAGATGGAAGAGTAAGGCGATACTTTCCATCAAAGTCAGTCACTACGCCTTCGCTTGTTCCTTTAATGATCACATTAGCGCCAGGGATAGCTTCTGATCCATCAGTTACTACACCGGTGATGGTCTCCTGATCATCCGGAGTTACAACTGCATTTCCATTAAAGCTCATGAGAACCAATAGAAATGAAAGCAAGACAATGGAAGCACTCCTAAGTAGCGTAGACTCCCTTGCCCAGAAATTCATTTTTCTGTACTTCTTTTTCATAAATCATGATTTTGAGTTGTTATTAATTTTTCTAAGACTTTTATTTCTAAAATGTCTTCTTGTATTTCCACAGATGGCATTTCTATTCACTCCTTATTAATAGGTATGTGATCAGAATTCAATATGCTGTGGAGGATCGTTACCCTGGATGGAATTACCCAGAGTAATCAGCAACTACACCAAGTTTCTCTTTATGAACATGGAGAAAAATTGGTTGTGTGATAAATAAATTGAGTGGTTTGGTTTTTCATCATATCCGATTGTTAAGGGTTTATTTGAAAATGGGATTAAGTATTAATTAATTGAACTGTCCGGTCACTGGGGCAACCAGTCAGTTTTGAAAAAATCAATTAATTAAAATTGAGTGGGAGGGCTTAAAATTTTGTTAATTTTAAATTAATCCAGAGGTCGGTTTTTGGGATATTTTAAATTTTTACGCAAAATTTTTTCTTCACGCAACCATTGTTTCTCCTACTCAATCGATCTACAAATTGGTTGTAGAAATAGCTTTATACGCTCGGAATGAAGTGTTTTAACAGAAACTAATTGTTATAATCTCTACTATCCATCGATTAGGTTCACTACTTTTTTTCAAAAGACTTAGACATGAGGGTTATCATCTTCAACCTGCACTCTTTTGATTTTAAGATTGATACCTGGAATTAATACATAATTAATTAAGTATTAATCCTTCCCTTATAATTTCAAAGCTTTAAAACCCCATTTAAAGAAAGATCCATTGGATTGGTTGGTAATCCGCATTGGTACTCCAATTCAGATAACATTAAACCCATATAGAGATGACAAATAGAAGAGATATTCTAAAAGCAGCTATGCTCTTACCTGTCGCCGCAACAAATAATGCCTTTGCGACAAATAAGGTAAATGAAAAAGAAAATCTGAAAGGTGCTAATGTGAAAATCACGAAGGTGAGAGCCATTCTTACAGCACCCTATGGCACCAACCTGGTAATTGTCAAGGTAGAGACAAACCAGGATGGACTTTATGGAATTGGTTGTGCCACCTTTACCCAAAGGGCACACACGGTAGTTTCAGCCATTGATGTCTACCTGGATGATTTCTGTCGAGGTAAAAATCCCGGCAACATTGAAGACCTATGGCAGACAGCTTACCAGGGTTCATATTGGCGAAACGGGCCCGTTCTCAATAATGCATTGAGTGGCCTGGATCAGGCATTGTGGGACATCAAAGGAAAAATTGCCGGCTTACCTGTTTACGACTTGCTTGGTGGAAAAGCCAGGTTTGCGGTAGACACCTATACACATGCATCCGGTGTCAGCACAGGCCAGGTAATGGACAATGTAGAGAAATACAAAGATCAGGGATTCAGGCACATTCGGATTCAGCTGGGCGGATACGGCTCTACTCACCTTGCCAAAAACCCGGACTGGAAAATTGGTGGGTTTGGCGCTGAGGGAGACAATACCATGGATATGCAGGCATATAAAAGAGGCACGGTAGAGATCTTTAAAGAAGCCAGAAAACGTTTTGGGGATGAGATCGAGCTCCTGCACGATATGCATGAACGGTTGCAGCCTATGGATGCAATTGATCTGATCAAAAAAGTAGAAGAATACAGACCATTTTTCATGGAAGATCCGTTCTCACCGGAAAACATTGGCTGGTTTGAACTACTCCGACAGCAAACCAGTGTGCCACTTGCTATGGGAGAATTACTAAACAATCCTCATGAGTGGGTAGAACCCATGAGCAAGCGGTGGTATGACTACATCAGAATCCATATCTCCCAAATAGGAGGAATTACGCCCGCTATGAAAGTTGCGCGCTTAGGAGAATGGTTTAATGCACGTACTGCATGGCATGGTCCCGGAGATACCTCCCCCGTAGGACATGCAGCCAATGCGCACATTGATCTGGCAGTATGGAATTTTGGCATCCAGGAAATGCAGCACTTTAAGGATGAAACAAGAGAAGTTTTCCCGGGTACGCCAACCATAGAAAATGGCTACATGTTTGTCAATGAAGCCCCGGGTCTGGGAGTAGATATCAATGAAAAACTTGCCAAAAAATACCCACCTGTTGAATACAATTATAACTGGACTCAGGTAAGGTCCAATGATGGTACTCCAATCAGACCATAACTGAAACCCCAAGGAATACAAGCCATAGTGGTTTCCCCGTACAAAAAATTACATTCAAATTAGTCTAATAGCTCAAAAATGATCATCAAATCCACTTTCAAAATATTCTATATTTTAATCTTATCAGCATTCTTTCTTGGGTGTTCCATCACTGGAAAGGAGCTCTCTCAGGCAGATGAAAATAAGAAGGATCCAATCGATTATGTGAATCCATATATGGGTAACATAAGCCATTTGCTTGTGCCCACTTTTCCCACCATGCATCTTCCTAATAGTATCATGAGAGTATATCCGGAAAGAAAAGATTTTACCGGAGAATATCTCAGGGGGCTTCCACTGATCATTACAAGTCACAGGGGAAGTTCAGCCTTCAACTTAAGTCCCTTTCAGGGTGCTCAGGAGGATATCAAACCGGTGATTAATTATAGCTATGATAATGAGGAGCTCAGTCCTTACTCCTATTCAGTATATCTGGATGACCAGGAGACACAGGTCAATTTTGGTCTTTCACATCAGTCCGCAATGTATGATATCACCTTTGGCAAGGACGAAGATCCATATCTTATTGTGAATTCGAGGCGAGGTAAAATGGATTGGAATGGAGAGGCTGTCAGCGGGTTTCAACTCATAGAAAATGACACCAAAGTATACCTGTACATGGTTCCGGGAGCAGTACCTGAAAAAACCGTGGCCTTGAAAAATGGCCAGCTTTCGACTGAAGAGAGCTCAACAGGGAGAAATGCATGTCTGGTATTGAAATATCCGAAGGGAACAAAAAACATCAAAATCCAATATGGCATTTCCTTTATCGACGAAGAGCAGGCTAAAAGAAATTATCAAAGGGAAATTCAGGGAAAATCACTTGAATCTATTCAGCAGGCAGCCAGAGATATCTGGAATCAGGCACTAAACAAAATTGAAGTAAGTGGAGAAGAGGAAGAAAAAATTATTTTCTACACCTCGTTCTACAGATGTTATGAACGACCTGTTTGCCTGTCTGAAGACGGACGATACTTCAGTGCTTTTGATGGAAAAATCCATGATGACTTCGGACAGCCCTTTTATACTGATGACTGGATCTGGGACTCTTATCGTGCCCACCATCCACTGCGAGTCCTCATTGAGCCCGAAAAGGAAGAAGATATCATTCATTCATTTATTCTGATGGCAGAACAAATGGATCAGTTCTGGATGCCCACTTTTCCGGAAGTGACAGGTGATAGCCGAAGAATGAATTCAAATCATGGGGTAGCCTCTGTCATTGACGCATACAGAAAAGGGCTGAGAGGATTTAATCTGGAAAAAGCCTATGAAGCCTGTAAAGCGGGCATTACAGAAAAAACGTTAGCCCCCTGGTCGGGTATGCCAGCAGGTGAAATTGATGAGTTTTATAAAAAGGAGGGGTACTTTCCAGCTCTGAGGGACGGTGAAAAAGAAACTGCTCCTGAAGTCAATGCTTTTGAAAGCAGACAACCAGTAGCGGTAACACTGGGAACCTCATACGATGCATGGTGTCTCGCACAGATTGCTAAAGAACTGGGCAGAGAAGAGGATTATAAGAGGTTCATCAAGGCTTCTTATAATTACAGAAATCTATTCAATGCTGAAACAAAATTTTTCCATCCTCGCCACCGTGACGGAGACTTCATCCAACCATTCGACTACAAATTTTCCGGGGGAATGGGTGCCAGAAAATTTTATGGAGAAAACAACGCCTGGACCTACAGGTGGGATGTCCAGCACAACATCCATGATCTCATAGAGCTGATGGGAGGAAGAGAGTCCTTCATCGAACACCTTAATAGCACATTTGCAGAACCTTTAGGCAAGAGTAAATTTGAATTCTATGCTCAACTACCTGATCAGACAGGAAATGTTGGTCAGTTTTCAATGGCAAACGAGCCATCACTACACATTCCATATTTATACAATTACGCAGGTCAACCCTGGAAGACGCAGAAAAGGATCCGAACCCTGCTGGATCAATGGTTTCGCAATGACCTGATGGGTGTGCCTGGTGATGAAGATGGTGGAGGAATGTCTGCTTTTGTGGTATTTTCTCAATTAGGCTTTTATCCCGTAACACCCGGAACCACTATTTATAATATTGGGAGTCCTGTATTTGAAAAGGCAGTTGTCAATCTTGCAAATGGCAAACAATTTACCATCAAGGCAGAAAATTATTCACCTGATAATAAATACATTCAATCTGCTACTCTCAATGGAAAAAATTGGGTGCAGCCATGGTTTAGCCATAGCGATATTGCAAATGGTGGTGAATTGGTCGTGGTGATGGGCAATAAAGCCAATAAATCCTGGGGAAGTAAAGTGGATCTGGCCCCTCCGCCCATTTTATAACAACAAATTTGAAAACTATTGACTGAATGGAATAGATTGTATCACCAGTCCCAACCAGGAGAATTATTCCGGGGAAAGAAATGGTCATTCCCCGCTCAGTCCTCTATAAGTTTCAATGGTTTATTATATTTACTTAGACTGTTGTAAATGATTTATCTCTTGAAAAAGTAACTTTATTATCTATCTTAATTTAGATAATTTGATCGATGAACATGGAATGCTCAAACTGAACCCCATCCGACTCTTTGTTATTTTTTCATTCATTTGTATTAATGCTACTCTTGCCCAGATAATTGATGGAGGTGTGCATTTCAAATCTTTTGAAACCACCAAAGACTTAAGGACCGGTCTTGACCTAACCCCATTCGAACCAATAGCTGTAGATGAAGATCTTGAAATGGAATTTGATCTGAGGTTTTGGCAGGAGGATTCCGAATTCGGATACATATTTAGATTGATTGGTGAAAACGGAGACAAAATTGACCTGATTTGCTCACCACGAAATAACGAAGAATTTAGTGGCATTACACTCGTTGTGGACGGCTCCACTTCCAATATATATTACCGGTGGAATGAAATCCCAAATTCATATCGGGAATGGATACACTGCAAACTGAAGTTTGATAATTCGAAAGGTATTGTTGATTTGAGTATCGGAGATAAAGCCAAATCCACTCCACTACCCTTCAATCAAAGTGACTATTTTATTGTTTTTGGAAAATCAATACTCAACGGAATTAAAACAACAGATGTCCCTCGTATGGAGGTAAAGGATATCAGAATTTCCAGTAACGGTGAAACGGTAAGGCACTGGCCACTGATCAAGCATAGCAATGAAATTAGCTATGATGAGATCAATGATTTTCCAATGAAAATCTATAGTGGAGAATGGTTGATTGATGACAATATATATTGGAAAAATCTACAGAAAATATCATTTAATGAAAGACCTCAGGTTGTTTTTGATGGCGATGAGACCCTATACTTTCTTACCTCTAAAGAGTTGGTCAGTTATGATCTTTCTTCAGGTGAGCAGTCAAAAAATATGATTACAAATACCAGGAGGCTACCACAAGGCCAGCAAAGCCTTTATCACCCCGTGAGTCACCAAATCTATACTTATGATTTGACTAAACTGATTATTCACAAGTTTGATATTAATGCACTCTCCTGGTTAGGCACAAACCCGGAATTTGATGAAGAACCTACGTTTTGGCATGCCAACAAGCTAATGAACAATGAAGGAAAGGCTATATTTTTTGGGGGGTACGGATTTCACAAGTATAAAAACAGACTTGTAGGCTTCTACGACAGTCTTTTTACAAATGTCAACATCAGCGCAATAGAACCAAGATACCTGGCTTCAGCAGGTTGGCTAAATGACGAAAAGATTCTTCTATTCGGTGGCTATGGGAGTAAAAGTGGGAACCAGATTGATGGACCTATGGCTTTTCACGAGGCATTCTTAATTGATCTGCAAACTATGGATGCCTCCATTCTGTTTGAATCCACGCCAAGCTTTGAAGATCAGGTGCAATCCAATTCCCTCGTACTTTCAGAATCAGATTCATCCTTTTTCGTACTTAGTTTTCCAAAAGAAAAATATGAAGCCTCAGTTTGGCTTGAAAGATATGACTTCACAACAGGTGAAAAGACTAGCTATGATGACTCTTTGACTTTCAAGTTTTCAGATATTCACTCATTTGCAGACCTGTACCTGGACAAATCCAATAACCGACTCATTTCTATCCTTTTGGAAAAAGAAGATGGTGACAACTACCTGACGAATATTTACGGCCTTAATTATCCTCCTCTTCAGAAAGAAACGGCCTTTCAGTCACCACCTCAAAAAAAAGATTATAGGTTTTGGATAATGGCTTTCATAGCAGTCTTCATCGTCCTGGCATTTGTATTTCGAAAAAAACTCAAGAAACAGCCAGCAATTCAAAATATACCAAAACATCCTCCTTTAGCGTCTGTTTCATCATCTTATAGAACACCCCAAGGAGATATCAAAGGGTCTATTCTTCTCATGGGTACTTTCCAGGTAATCGATAAGGACGGGCAAGACATTTCTGATAAATTCTCGGCAACCCTTAAGCTCCTTTTTTGCCTGATTTTGCTCCACTCCAGCAATAAGCGGAAAGGAGTCTCCAGCAATATGATTTGGGAAGAAGTCTGGGGAGATAAATCAGAGACAAAGGCCAGAAACAACCGAAACGTAAACATTAATAAACTACGAGGGCTTCTCGATAGTGTAGGAGATATCAAAATAGTGAGTCATGGAGACCGATGGGCACTGGAGTTAGGAGAGGATGTTTTTTGTGATTACCAATATATCATGAATGCCTCTGAAGATAAAATCACAATGGATCCAGAGCTTATCCTGGAGATAGCTGAGAAAGGAAACATCCTCAGGGACCTTGAAAGTGAATGGCTGGATGAATTCAAAGCAAATCTCTCATTAAAAGCGATTGACGCTCTGGTCAAGCTTAACGAGAACTTTGAACTGGACTATAAACAACAGATCAAGCTGGCCAACGCCATATTGAAATTTGATATGATCAACCAGGACGGGCTTATTATCAAATGCAGAGCTCTCAACAATTCAGGAAAATTTGCACTTGCTAAAGAGTGCTATGAACAATTCATTCATGAGTATGCACATATGTATGGCGAACCCTTCCAACTGTCATTTGAAAGTATCATTTCCGACAAGTCGAAATAGATTAGCCATCTATTCCTGCTGAGCTCTTACATGTACAAGCTTAAAGCTTTCTTGTCTGGGTGTTCCGATCCCAGTCCAGGTCATCTGATTTCCCTCTATCGATAATCTCCACTCACTATCATCATTTTCCTCCCGGCTATCCAGGAATAGCACAAGCTGATCGTCCAGTTCCCAGTTACCATCATTATAGCCAAAAGGATCTCCTCCAGTCTCAAAGGATCCATTTCTATTGAACTTGATCCATTTGTTCCCTTCAGGATTGTGAATTTGAGAGACATCATTATCTCCTTCCATTACCTTTTCCATATTCCTTTTCCCTAATATCTGTTTCCCTGGGCTTTGGCTATCAGCGCATGAAGCCAGGATAAATATTGAGAAAATCATGAGGGGTATGAGTTTCATATATTGAAGATAAAAAGAATTGATTAGAGTTGTTGAATGTAACGCATAAACAAGGTATCCTGTATCGTATATTCATCATGCTCTTTCAAGACAAAATCTTTCTCCAAAAAATTATTGAGTGCTGTGCTTACTGAACTCGCAGCGCCTAAATGGTGCTTTCCAATGAAATCTTTGGATAATGGATTAGCAACATATTCCTCTCGGGCAATTGCCCTTAAGAGCTTCCATTGAAAACTCGTAAATAATTGCTGCATTGATGAAAACAAAGGCACTTCCTGTTGGACTATCTCGTGAAAAACCTCATCAATTGTATCCCAATCAATTGTTGTACCTCTTCCGTAAAGCTTATTACAAACCAACTGTACATAATAGGTCTGCATACGTGTCCAGTCAAAAATCTTATTAATGTGATCCTCTGATATGGCCTGCTTGTTCTTTTTAAAAAAGCTATTGATGAATTCCCGATAAGCATTTGCCTCAATTGGGTCAAGATGCAGGAGCTGAGCGCTGCGATAAAATGGCCGTGATGCTTCACTAAACATTGAAATCATCATTTGCCTGTGACTTCCGCTAAATATGAACCTGATCGTGGGGAAGGATTGTGTCCAGGCTCTAAAAGTTGCTTCAACATTTTTCTCCGGATAGTTGACTATCTGTTGAAATTCATCTACGCAAATCACTATGGGTTTCTTTTCATCAGAAAGATATCTCCCAATAGCCTCCAGGGAATGGGGAATCTCTTCCTTTTGTTGCAGTCCAATAGAAATTTCAGGAGCCCCCGTAACAGGGTCCAGGCCAACTTTGGCACCAATGGCACCCATCAATCGGGCTAATTTTGCACCTATTCCTTTTTGAGGATTCCCAAATTTTTTAACAATAGCACCCGCAATTTTACGGTTTGCTTCAGAAATGTTTGTGGTCCCTAACAAATCCAGAAATACCCCCTGACCACCCTTTCTCTTTTCAAGATGATGGAAAAAATGATTAATTAAGGCGGTCTTTCCCATTCTTCGCCTTGAATAGATGACGGAATTCCGCTCATTCTCAAATTGATCAAATAACCACTTCAACTCGGCTTCTCGATCACAGAAATAACCAGGGCTATGATACCCAGATAGCACAAACGGATTCGTTGGCTTTCTCATTACATATTTTGCGTTACGTAATTTACGTAATAAAAATTACATCAATGGTAGATCTTTGAAATTTCATTTAACGGCTTAAAACAAATGGAAAAAATAGTGATTTTCAGCAGGCCCTACTTACACGAAAGCTTGTCATAATACTTCAGCATCTGGTTTTTGACGAAAGCATTCTTATTGGCCATTGACTTCTCCAATATTGGGCACAAACGCTGATCACTGATCTGATGTTGCTCATATAGCTCCAGGAGACTGAATAATTGTGTATTGTTAAGAGACTGAATCTGACTAAAAGACTCATCAATGGTGCGATTTCCCAAAGTATTGGCATGCATCAACCGCTCAAGGATCAGGTCGATTACTCCCTGGTCTGCTTTACTCAGCAATCTGATTAATTTCTTTTGCAAGTGATCAATATCCAATTGCTCTTGACTCAAAGATCTCAATGCCATGTAAGCCTGGAAATACTCACCTTCAACAATTATATCAGCAATCAGATTGATCGTTTGTTCATCCAGTTCTTTTATCAATGCAACTCTTTCCAGCGCCCAGGTGATGTCGCTTTGATTGGTGCTTTCAAGAATTTTATTGAACAACTCAGCATCAAGCTGTTTCTCTGTCTGCTGGACTACCTGCTGTTGAATTGGCCCATAGACTACATTCCACAACTTATAAGTCGTGTAGGCAGCTCCTGGCACGATATAGTCCAATACATCCTCTGAGGTTGCTCCGGATACTCCATCCACGGGTGACTCCATCGTAGTTGTATCCCGCACAAGCTCTTCAAAAGCATATTCACCCAAAGGAAGAAATGGATCCGCCAGTAATTGATGCAGCTTTTTATATTCGGCTACCGAAAATGGTTCGTGGTCATATTTGCTGAGAAATTCTCCGTCCTCAAGGTTGAAACCAAGATATCTGCCGGTGATATTCCAGAAGACCAAAATACTGAGGGGTCTGCATTGATTGTCGAAGCAGACCCCGGTATTTAACTGCATATAATAATGCATTGGTATACCATGGCTGGTTGATACCTGATATATCTGCTGATCCAGGAGGCTATCATAGATTACTCTTTCTATTAAATCCGTATTGCCAGGAAGCGTGATGGTGGAAGATTGAAAATAGCCAATATCATCCTGACCTTGTCCATGCAAAGTCATCACTAAACCGATCAACATCCTCCCAATCCAAATGAACATATCAGCAAATTATCAAAAATGATCATCCAGGGACGATCGCACCATACTCCTTAAGCATGTTTTTCAATTCCGGCAAAGGGACCTCAGCTGGCGTCACATCATATTTGTTGGCTAAAAATGCAGCTAAGGCAGCAGCCTGACCCATGCCCATGCAGGAGGCCTGTACCCTGAGTGCTGAATTGGCCAATCTATCGCTACTGAGACAACGTCCTGCCACCAAAAAATTTTGACTGTTCTTTGGGATCAAAGCTCTCAATGGAACTGTCGCTACGACATCTTCTTTCAGAAACTCCTGATAGATGGACTTTCCATTGCGATGCAAATCGATGGGATAAAAAGAATACGAAAGTGAGTCATCAAAGACTTTTCCTTCTACATAGTCATCTCTTGTTACCTTGTACAATCCATCAATCCGGTAGGTTTCCCTTACGGCAGTTTCTGTCTGGGCATCCAGGATCTTCAGCTTTTCGCATCCAGGGAATGTCCTGAGTGTTCGTAACCGCTCCAATAGAGCTGTTCGTCCTTCTATATTCGCTTTAGTGTGCAATTCTGCCGTGGAAGAATCCGCACCATGAACATAGACGTATCCATAAGGAACTGTGGCAGGGAAATTATTGACAGAAGATTCCACCTTTTCCCCTTTATTGATGATCATATTATTTCTCAGCGTGCCGTGATACTCGTTCGGGATCTTATCCAGATCGAGCGAATCAAAATCATAGCCCCCTATTCGGTAAATAAATGAACCCGGTTGAGTATCTTCTTCCCTCAAAAGCGGAAATCCGGCTAAAGAAGCTGCAGCAGCATTCCCCGAGCAATCGATGATTTGCTTACAGAGGATCTCATTTTGTACGCCTTTACCAACTGTTTTTACGGTCCATTTTCCTTTCTTAAACGATATTTCCGTTGGTGTTTCGTAATAGTGGATATCCACTCCAGCTTCCACACATTTTTCTTCCGCCAGCATGGCATACAAAGCTCCATTTACAGTAACCTGGTGACGCCAGTGCCTGATTGTCTTGTTGTTTGGGATGATAGAAAAGTTAGGTAAAATGTCATCATTTAGCCTGACGGCATCCATCACAAGCTCCCAGCCAATGCCCCCAATGATCTGCTTTCCCCATGCGTGAAATATCCCTGGAAATGATACGCCCCCGGTAGTTGTGGTCCCGCCAAGCTGGCTCCCGCTTTCCACCAATACCGTTTTGCTCCCGGTCCTTCCCGCCTGAATTGCTGCAATAACTCCTGCGGTACCCCCACCAACAATCAGGATATCAGTCTCTATCGTCTTTCTTTGTGTGGGTCTGGGGTGTTCCAGGACATCACCTTTTGCCAGGGAAGTGGCTGCCAACCCAAGGGAAACGGCTCCCAATGATTTTAAGGCTTTTCTTCGCTCTATTTTCTCCATTTATCTCTGTATAAAAAGAGAGCATCTCAAAAGCATTATCTGCGCTGTATTCAGAATGACGCTGAAAGAGATACTCTCATGAATAATATTTAATAACCTGGATTCTGGTCTGTTGCAGAAAATGATTTATTCAATTCAATTTCATTTGTTGGTATTGGCCACAAATAGTGTGAATCTGCTATCTCAATTCCTCGAACAGCCTGGATGGTCTCAGCAGCTTTTCCAGTACGCTTCAGGTCCAGCCACCGCTTTCCTTCCATTTGAAATTCATAAGCCCTTTCTGTCAGCACCAAATCCAAAAAACTATCCGCATCATAATCTGCCAACACATAATCATCCGGAGATGGTGAATTTGGATCATGGCCATAAGCTCTTCGATGGACTTTGTTAAGCGCTTCCATCGCATCAGCCGTTGGACCATTGGCTGCCTGGCTTGCAGCCTCAGCGTAGATCAGCAGGGCATCGGGATATCTGTAGACAGGAATGTCATTACCAGCACCCGTTCTGCTTGCCGCCTCAGGATCAATGAATTTTTTACTGACAAGCGTATTTGGTCCCAAGCCAAAATCAATTTGGTCCCAAAGCGCTTTTCTGATGTCGTTGTCATCCCAGTCGATATAGAATTGATTGGTTGCATCGCTGTATGAGGCATAAGCACCACCAAAATTGAAATTTCCTGTGCTGGGATGATTGGTGATGAACAGAGTCCAGTTGCCAAAACCATCCAGCCTAGTGCATTTGATCGAAAAGATCTCTTCGGAAGAAGTGACGATTGTAGGACCAAATACATCCCATTGAAAGTCTTCAAAAGTGGAAATAGGCACCAGGCTGTATTTATTAGATGAAATCACCTCATCAGCCTTATCCCTGGCGTCAGCATACATCCCCAATGTCAGGTAAACATCAGCTAACAGCGTTTTTGCTGCATAGCTTGTGGCTCGACCAACATTGGCAGCATCCGGAGGTAAAGCACTTTCCGCTTCCGAGAGATCATCCAGGATCAGGTCGTACACATCGCTTACAGAGCTTTTAGGGATGTCTCTTTCACCCATATTGAGGTCAGTCCTGAGTGGTACACCCGCCCAGTTTCTCACCAGATCAAAATAGGCCCAAGCTCTCAGAAACTTTGCTTCACCAACAAAGGCATCCAGGTCAGCTGGATCGATATCTGTGGCATTTGCAGCATTGGCCAAAATAATGTTGGCATTTCTAATGCCGGAATAAAGCATATTCCACCGACCACCGGCCACATTAATATTCCCGCTATTGAACCCAGCAAAATCATTGTAATTGGATCGGCTACCCCTTCCGTAAACAAATTCGGAGTGATAGTCCAAAACAGCATATTGTTCGGCACGTGTGTTGCCGCCCAAAGCACTGTAGATGGCAAAGACACCTGCTTCCATCTCTTCCGGGGTCTGGTAAAACTGGCTTGTAGCCACCGTTTTCGGTTCCTCATTCAACAGGTCTTCACAGGAAGTAAAAGCGAAGATCAATGTCAATCCTACGAAGTATTTAGCAGTCAGGGATAATCCCTTCATTATTTTATATTCCTTTTTCATTTCCATTAATATTTAATGTGTGAATGATTTCTTAATTAGAAGCCAAGCCTAAAGCCTACAGTAAATGACCTGGCAATCGGATAAGTAAAATGATCAAACCCTCTAGTATCAGCTCCCCTCGAATTCACCTCAGGATCCCACCAGGAATATTTGGTTAGGGTTAACAGGTTTTGGCCACTGAAATAAAGCTGTGCATTTTCCAGCCATTCAAAGCGTTGAACAGAGAAATTATATGCCAATTCAATATTCCTCAATCTGAGGAATGAACCGTCTTCAATCCATCGGTCTGAATTATAGGCTGAAGTGCTCCTACTTATTTTTGGATATTTGGCGTCAGGATTTTCCGGAGTCCAGTAATCCAGGTACACTTCCCGCGGCATGTTTAGCCCCTGCCCATAATCAATCGTTGTTGGGATCGAGCTCACATTATAGATGTCATTACCATATGTGCCCTGGAAGAACAAGGTCAACTCAAAATTCTTATAGGACATGTTAGAATTGATCCCATAGATAAAGTCCGGATTGGGGTCGCCGATATACGTCTTGTCTTCAGCTGTGATAGAACCATCCTCATTGAGATCTTTAAGCACTATTTGCCCTTCGCTATCATACCCATCTTCCACATATCCATAGAATTGCCCGATAGGTCTTCCTTCTCTTAAGATAGTCGCATCATCATTGACTGCCAACACAGAAACCCGACCACCGTAGATGTCTTCACCATCCTGCAGCTTGATCACCTCATTCCTGTTGAATGAAATATTGGCATTCATATTCCATTTGAACTCACCGGTCAGGACTTTTGCATCCACTCCCAGTTCAAGTCCTTTATTTTGCACTTCCCCAACATTTCTAATTGTGGAAACATATCCAGTTGAGGATGGAAGGATTACAGTATTCAGGAGGTCCCGTGTATTTTTGATATAATAGTCAGCGGTAACCTGAATCCTGTTATTCAGGAAACCAAAATCAACTCCAAAGTCGATCTGCTCAGTGGTCTCCCATTTGAGCTCTCCAGGAAGCCTGCTTGACGGCGCAAAATAGTTGTACAATGCATCATCCAGCACAACCAACCCAGATGAAAGCAAATTCAAAGTCGAGTAAGCCCCAATGGCCTGACTTCCCGTTAATCCCCAACTTGTTCTCAATTTTAGATCTGAAAAAATATTGTCAGCTGTGAAAAAATCTTCCTCGTAGATTCTCCATGCAAATGCTCCGGAAGGGAAATACCCCCATTTGTTTCCTTCACTATATCGCGAAGATCCATCAGCCCTGAAACTTACAGTGAACAGATATTTTTCATTAAGTCCATAGTTAAGTCGGCCCAGGTAAGAAAGGATTGAAGAATTTGAATAACCGGTTCCCGCCACACCTTGTGTAGCTGCAGCACTGAGGTCATGTGTCTCAAAGACATCGCTCAAAAATCCCTGACCACTAGCTCCTAATGAAGTACTCGTAAAGTCCTGAAAGGTAAACCCAGCTAAGGCTGAAACGCTATGAATACCACCGAAAGTCTTGTTGTAACTGATAGTATTTTCACTCAATAAACTTCTGAACTGCGAAGTACTTACTGAAGCACTTCCTTCAGAATTGATGAAATTCCTGGTTGTATACCTATCCCTTCGATCATCTCTATTTTCAATACCACCAGATATTTTGATGGTTAGCTCCTCGATTGGTTTATATTGAAATGCAAGATTCGTTAAGAGCACATTTGCCTTGATTACGTCAGTCTGCTCATAGATGAAATTAAGCGGATTGATGATGTCAACTGGAACAAATGGAAACTCCTGGGCCAACACGTTATAAGTGCCATCTGTATTGTAAGGATTTGAAATGGGAGCAGCACCAACAGCAGCATTGATCATGGATCCTCCTCTTGAACCTCCGTTGCTATCTCTTCTCTCCGTTTTCAGATAGGTAGCTGTGTTGGCAAGTGCGATACTAAATTTATCAGATACATCATGTGAAATATTGGTCCTGAGTGTATAACGATCATAATCACTTCCTCTCACAATACCATCTTGCCCAAAGTAACTTCCACCAATCGAAAACTTCGTTTTTTCATTGCCACCACTCACATTCAGTGAGGATGACCAGATAGGAGCTTCCTGGAAAACCACATCCTGCCAATCAGTACCTTCGCCAAAGGCATCAATTTCTGCCTGAGTAAAGTATGGTGCAAGATTATCATTTGCAGCCTGTACATTGGCCATGGTGGCATACTCCACACCATTCATCAAATCAAGCTTTTTCCTTAGTTTCTGAACACTGTAGCTGGACTCAAAGTCAACCACTGTTTTACCAGCCGATCCTTGCTTGGTGGTAATGATCACAACACCATTTGCTCCCCTGGATCCATAAATGGCAGTAGCGGAGGCATCTTTCAGTATCTCAATGCTTTCAATATCTGAGTTGTTGATGTTGGTGGGATTACCCGAGTAAGGAAATCCATCTATGACATACAGGGGCTCATTTCCTCCCTGGATAGAGTTGGTACCTCTGATCCGAACACTGATCCCAGCTCCTGGTGCACCTGTAGTTTGCAATACCTGCACACCGGTGGTTCTTCCGGAAAGTGCCTGGATCATGTTGGTGGTAGGAAATGAGTTGATTTCTTTGGATTTTACACTAGCAACAGACCCTGTTAGATCACTCTTCTTCACAGTGCCATAGCCCACCACCACGAGTTCTTCAAGCGTTTGGACATCGGTATCCATCGTGATGTTGATCTCAGATTGGTTTCCTACTGTGACTTCGTTGGTTGCGAAACCTACGAAACTGAAAATCAAAACAGATCCCTCCGGAGCATTCAAGGAGTAGCGACCATTGATATCGGTAACCGTACCGCTTGTGGTGCCTTTAATGGTTACACTCACACCGGGTAACTCACTACCGTCTTCAGCAGAAACTACCTTTCCGGATATTGATCGCTGGGCGTAGTCCAGGATCTCCTCTATCGGTTTCGAAACTTCCTCATTGGCTACACCCACATGAATGTTATCATTCACCCGCTTAAACCGGAGATTGGATGATTTGGAAATCTCTCGCAACACATCGCCCAGGGAGGCGTTGGTTACATCAATATCAATCCGCTCTTTGAGATCTACCATTTCCTCATTGAAAGCAAACGAAAATCCTGTTTGCTGGCTTATTCTGTCAAATGCTTTGTTGAGCGTCATATTTTTTACCTGCAAAGACATGTAGATCTCGTCAATGCTTTTTTCCTTGAGCTGTGCATTCAGATCTGAAGCTACCAGCACACAGGAGAGGACGCCATGCAACAAATAAATAAGTAATAGATGTCTGGACATAATGACCAGTTGTCTTAGTAGTTTTGAATTCATAATTTTAATTGGTCTTAGGTTAACATTACTTGGGACTTTGGGTCTATGCTATTCCAGGAGGTCGTCCAAACATTCTCGAATAGTTAGGCCCTTTTTTATTTATGATTAGCTTGTGTTGTGCATTATTTCTGGGGTTAGTTTATCAATACTGTATCTCCACTTATCTTAAAGCTGAAATCGGAGGAGAAACTCATTCCTTTCAGCACTGTTTCGAGGGTAGGATTTTCATATCGCCCTGTAAATCCATCTGATATGGGTGTCTTTCGTTTCACCACAATGTCCACACCATACCAGCGCTCGAGTCGCTTACTAATTTCTTCAAAGGAGGCTTTTTCAAAAGTCAGCACCCCGTCTCGCCATGCCAACACCTGGTCCGGATCGAATTGACGTTTCTTAAATTCTCCTGTCTTATGATCAATGGAGAGCATCTCACTAGGCAACAGTAGACTTGTTTGCTCTCCATTGTGATGATGTTTCTTTTCAACCTGAACTTTTCCTGTAGCCACAGCTACTGACATGGTCTCTTCAAATGGAAAAGCCTGCACATTGAATGAAGTGCCTAGTACCATTACCTGGATATCTCCGCTGACCACTTTGAAAGGATGAAGTGTATCCCGGACCACATCAAAAAAAGCCTCACCAACCAGTTTAACAAAGCGTTCATTTCTGAACTCACTTGAATACTCTATATAGCTTTCCGCATTTAGCTTAACAGTGGTCCCGTCAGGCAATGTGACCTGTGATTTCTGACCGCGAGGGTTGCTCTTGACGATCATGGTCTCTTCCCGGACTTCTGCAACAGGACTATCTGACTGATTTATAAAGTATAACCAGCTTAGCCCTGAAATCATAAGTATGGTAATTGAAGCAGCTACTTTTAACCAAATACCTGTATTTGATTTCTTTTTGGCAGCCTCCTGATAGGGGATGCCAATCTTTTTAGTCAGCTTTCTGAAGGCAGCATCCTGACCATTTACTTTTAAAGTATACTTGCCCTTGGTCCAAAATTCCTCAAACCGACGATAAGCCAGCTCATTCTCTTTAGAATCTTTGACCCAGTCATCGAGGGCTCTCTCTTCAAAGTCATTGATCTCGCCAGCTAGCTTTTTGGCTATTAGTTGTAAATAATCGGTCATTCGGTTGCCGTAAAATCCTTGTTACCTTGATAAACTTAGGATTTGGCAATTACCCCCAAACGATCTGGTGATTTTTTGAAATATTTTTAAAAAAAGAGGAGGTTGAAAAAGGAGATGATCTTGCGTTCTGCTTTAGGTTGGCTATAATATCCATCCAAAGCTTCTTTTATTTTTTTAGTAGCAATAGAGATCTGATTTTCAACTGTTTTCGGCGTGATATCCAGTAGCTCTGCTGCCTTCTTATAAGAAAGACCATCTTCGCGGACCAGCCTGAATATGATTTCGCATTTGTCTGGCAACTCACAGATTGCCTCTTCAATTTTCCTGGAAAGTTCTTTGGCAATCAATAGATTTTCGGGCTCCACATACTCAAGCTTCGAAGAGTATTCATCTGAATAGACCAGCAAATGTTTTGATTCCTTTTTGATGTAAGTGAGGGCCTGATTTTTCACCGCTCGGAAAAAGTATAGATCAAGTTGCTCTATCTCATGAAGCTTTTCCCGGTTGTTCCAGAGCTTCATAAACACATCCGAAACGATCTCTTCACTCAGGATGTCAGATTTCACATAATAGAATGCAAACCTGTAAAATCGAGGATAGAGCAAATCAAAAAATTCCCTGAATGCCTGGGCATCACCACCCGACATTAATCTTACCAACCGCTTGAGCCGCTCCTTTTCCAAATTCACATTTTTGGGTACTATCTGGTAGGTAATATTACCCTTTACCTAATATAAAACCAAAAACTTTGGGGAATTGGAAAATAACTGCCCCAACTTTATATCTCAAAATTTCAACTTGAACCAAAGCATCTCACGCATTGGTGGAATGTACTCTAAATCACATCAAATCAGGACAACTACTTTTCAATGGGGCTGACAGTGATCAGTTGCACAGGCCCTAGTAACCCAGACTTGATCAATGGCACTTCAGCCCAGGGGACATCGATCTTATTCAACCCGTGGATATCCGTAATCTCAACATTTGTGAAGGTGTAGTCTTTGCCATCTGTCAGATGATCCCCAGTGATCCGATTCGACCATACATTGGCCACTTCGATTTCGAGTAGGTTATCTCCCGGCTTCATGATGTCTGTCACATCAAACTGGAATGGTTTTGCCCAGGTGATACCCAAGGACTTACCATTCAACCATACTTCAGCCACTTTTGACAGATCCCCCAGATCCAACAATAACCGCTGTCCCTTCATAGCTGATGCATTGATCTCATACTGGAAGGTTTTCCTGTACATGGCTTTTCCTGAGTAGTATTTGATTCCTTCCGTTTCGGATTCTGTCCAGCTTTGTAGCTCTGGAAATATTTCTCTTTCGGGCCCACCCCAATCCTTATCAAAAAACACCTCCCATGCGCCATCCAATTCCTGTCGTTTGATGAAATTGGTTAGTGTCAGCTCTTTGCCATTCTTAGTTGCCCTAAACACCCCTTCTTCCATCAAAAACAACCCATCTTCTGTGTATTTCATCAAAGGAGGATACAAACCAGATTTAACCAGATCTTCAAATTTTGCCTGTTGGCTTCCTTTTCTCAAAACCACAAACATTGAACCCCTGGGAGGAAGTGACACCGGCAGACGTAAATAATCGCCGTCCTGTCTATAAACCGAGACCGGGATTACCTGTCCGGAAACAGGATCCCATATTTCAGGTACTTTCCCTTTTTGCCTAAAGCCCAGTTCCCTTGTCAACCATTCATCCGTAGTATTTCTGAGGAAGTAATAATCCAGATCGGGTTTGCTGTAATGCACAAAATCCAGTGTGTTGGCAGTGAGGTCCAGGTAATCAATATCAGGTCCAATCCCTAAATCATGCAGCACCACCACAGATTGCTTTTCATTTACTCTCGCAGGACCAGATCCCCATATTCTATCAATTAGGGCAGGCATGTCAGGAGTCTTTCCGGGCATTTGGGAAACGTCACCAGGTTTGGGCCCTACAATCTTTGCTCCAGCACGAAGCAATTCTTCGATCTTCTTCAATACATGCGGGTTGATTTCCTTTTCACCTTCCAGTGCCAGCACACTGAATGCTGCCCCTGTAGGTAATACGATTTTCCCATTTTTAACCACAGCCTTTAAAAGGATTTCTGTGTTAACTACCTCGTAATCGTATCCAGGACCAACTGTAAAACGGCTGTTTTTATGTCCTGTATAATTGGGTACCGCGTCGCCGTAATAGTAGAGGACATCAGCAAAAAAATTGGTTTGCTGAAGTATATAAGAAACTCTGGCTAAGTAATCCGTAAAAGGTCTGACCTTAGAAAACCATACCCGCTTATCGTTGAAATGAGTACCAGCATGGTACACGATGCCCGGGAAACCATATTGTGCCGGGTTATGGCTGAATCCATGGACCACTACCCTGTTCATCCCCTCAGCAAAAGCACGGTCCCCGGATGGCTTCATATCAAAGGGCCCTTCCTGCCAATGTTGAAATGAAGTGAATGCTTCTTCTTCCACAATTCCCCTACCATAAATATGAGACGCTGATGATACTTCTTTTACTACACGAAGGATATCAATCCCATCCGCATTCAACCGATTATGGTTGATCCAAAACTCTCCCCGAGGCAGGTCCATCACACCCAGAGATTTTAATGGCTCGACTGGTACGTTATGAAGTGGAAAACCAGGACCTCCTGACTCTGAATTGATCTTCAGGCCATGAGCATTGGCAATGGATTTTCCCTTTCGATAAAAATTTTCAATCATCAGTTCAGAGAGCGTTCGTTGATGATCTTTTTTAAACCTATTGACTATTGATTCGCTGTAGGCCTCTTCATTGAACAAAACCGGAAGATATGGTGTGATGTCATATCCGTTAATTTCTTGGAATGCCTCGGGTAGCGTTAAAGTCCATACGAATCCAGTGGCCTCGTAGCTGGCCAGGTATAAACTCTTCAATGCTGTTTCCCGCAGATCATTACCCATCACTTCTTTTATCTTATTGATGATATAGGTGAAATGAGCTTCGGTAGCGTCCGCATCAAAGTGGTCTATGATCGGACCAACAGAATTTTTACTTGGCAACTTTAATTGTTCCCCTGAGTTCGAACAGATGTATCGATGGACCTCCCAGTCACCGGACAAAGTCCAGGTCAGGTTTTCCTTGTCCGAATCAAAATGATCAGATAGATCAACAAACTTTGAAGGGTCCCGAACAGGCTCCCCATCCTTGATTGGCACAGCCACAACTGCTACTTCTTCATAAAATACAGGTTTCCCATTGCGCTGATATTTAATAACCCTGTCTTTTCCTTTTGCATCTTTTTTGGAAATATCCGGAAAAGGAAGTTTTACTTTTTTACCGGTATTTTCATTAACGCGGATTTTAGAAAAATATATCGACTTGGCTGAATGTTGCGGGGCGACCCATGCTCCACCGGCGTTCCAGCTACTGGCCAGGTTTAGCCCAGCGGTCATGTCGTACTTTTTCGCTTCGACCAGGGCAACCTTTATTGCTTTTAAAGACTCTTGACTTAAGAAAGCCGGACCAGGTGCCACCATGGTATCCCTATTTGGCACACCAATCTCAAAGATGTCAAAACCGGAGATACCAGCTTTGTTCATTGCAGCTATTTCTTCTTTTACCCTGACGGTATCTACATTCCCATTGAGCCACCAGTAGTAGGTTTTGGGACGAGCACCTCGAGGTGGATTCAGAAAGCCAGCCTTTAGGGTTTCATAATCATCGGAGCTTTGCCCGAATAATTGGATCCCACTTACACATATGAGGAAAGCCAAAAGGATTGATATTGATTTTCTGATTTTCATAGGTTAAGGTTTTTTTGAATCTTAAATTCAGATTTCAAATGGGTCATCGGTCTCTTTGAGTCTCCGAACCAATGACTCCTTCATTTTATTTTTTATCCCCAAATATCCAGGATCAGAGACCAAATTATTTTGCTCCAGTGGATCCTCCACCATGTCAAAAAGCTCTTCATTTCGGGCACCCTCGGAATAGTAGTTGTACTTATATCGCCAATTCCTGATCATCCTACCGGTGAGTGTTTTGTCAAATGGATCAATAGCTAACTCAGTCACTACAAAATCTGCGGAATCAAATTGGCCGGATTCGATGTAAGGTTTTCTGCTTATCCCATCAAATTTCAGACTGCTGGAAACGGGCAGGTAATCCAAAATAGTAGGTACCAAATCAGCACCAGAAACCACCAATCTGTCATCCATTCCTTGTTTTTTTATTTGGTTTTTATAGTACAGCACAAATGGTACCCTGGCCGGCCCCTCGTAAAGGGAAAGTTTGGCCGCCCACTTTTTTTCGGCCATCCCATCACCATGATCAGCGCTCAGGGCGATAATTGTGTTTTCGTGCATACCTTTCTCTTTCAGCGCGTCTAACACCTTTCCAATTTCAACATCCACCATTTCGGTAAACCGATAATAATACCACAGATAGTTTCTCCAGCGCGTTTCATCATTATCCTGGGAGAGCAGGAGCTCGTCCCCATAGTGGTCTCTGAATCGACTGTTCGCCACCATCTCTGGCTCTAACGGATCAATTTCATGATTCTCCGGTAAAGGAGGTAATTCAACATCCGATCCAACATTTGGATAGTCATCCGGCCTTCGGGGTACATGACAGATATCATGGGGATTGTGAAACTGAATATACATCAGGAGAGGTTTTTCGCTGTCATATCCTTTGATGTAGTCAACTGTAACATCAGCCAGTGGCTGGTCAGTATCTTCTCCCAAAGCCCACGATGCATCATTTTGATAAAAATCCAGGAGTTTAAAGCCGGCCAACGTATCAATATCCTTGCTCTGTGGGTAAGAGTCGGGGATATGCCATTTCCCTGCCCACACGGTGTTGTATCCTTCCCCACTCAGGATCTCACCGAGATTTTTTATACCAGGTCTCATGGATTCGCCATTGTAATTCACACCTGTATTATGTGGCATCATCCCAGTGATGAGACTGCTTCGGGCCGGGCCACATACAGGGGATGTGCAGTAGGAATTCATAAAACTAATGCCCCCATTGACCAGGAAATCAATGTTTGGGGTTTTCAGATATGGATTGCCATGAGCACCAATGGCTTTTGGATTATGCTGATCCGTTAAGATAACAATCACGTTAGGTCCTTTGCTTGCGGTTTCCTTCTTTAAAGGACCCGAGCAACCCAATACACAAAATGCAATGAATGCAAGGTAATATTTCTCGAAAGATCTGAAAAAATGAAAAGTCATAAGTCTCTGTTTCAATAAATGATCGAAATGAGGTCACTCTTTTTCGAGTGACCTCATAAGGATATTTAGTGATCGGGATTCTGGCCCAAATCAGGATCAATATCAAGCTCCCTTTGAGGTATTGGCATCAATAACTCATGAGGCTCAAGTGTAAAATTTAGCCCCAGGTCATCGAAATGTGCATTGATCACGGTCTCAGCACGACCAGTCCTGACCAGGTCAAACCACCGGTGTCCTTCACAGAAAAACTCTACTCTCCTTTCCTGTTCTATAGCCAAAGTAAGATCTGCTTTAGTCAGTCCGGCAAGATCTCCAAGATCGGCCCGATCCCGGACCATATTCACATAATCGTGAGCGTCTACAGTCATATTGGTTTCATTGAGTGCCTCTGCATACATCAGCAAAACATCAGCATATCGAAGTGAAGTAAAATTGACTCCACCATCTCCTACTACACCAGTGGTAAAGTCTACAAACTTCTTCGCATAATTATTATCGGCGTAAGTATCATCCAGTAGCAACACAGAATCAGCAAAAGAAGCGGCTTTTCTCAAATCACCATCTTCATAGGCATTGCCCATATCATCCGTTGGGTTGATCCTTCCAGAACCCTGCATATTTCCTGGAAACAGGGCAATATTGAATAAAGGTGGTGTAAAGATGGATGAGAAGGAATTACCCTCTCCAATATTTCCTGAAAGATATTTTATTTCAAAAATCGACTCAGACAAGTCATCATTCCCAGGTGTAAAAAGGTCAGCATAGTCATCCTCCAGCGTATATCCCATGGCCAGCACATCATCAAGTACATCTGCACATAAACCATACTCCTGCTGTGTCAGATATACTTTACCCAACAAGGTCTTTGCTGCACCTTCGGAAGCTCTTGATTTACTTAATCCTGAAACTCCTGACAATAGATCAGCAGAAGTGGAAAGGTCACTTATGATAAGATCGTAAATTTCACTAACAGGCTTTCTCGATAAGTCTGAACTGGCAATCTCATCAGGACTACCAAAAGGTGCGGTGACCTTTGGTACATCTCCGTAAAGTCTCACTAAGTTGAAATAACTATAAGCCCTTAAAAACAATGCTTCTCCTTTGTACTGGTCTTTTAGGCTCTCATCTAGAGAAACATCATCAATCTTTGTGATGATATTGTTGCACCATGCAATCATGGTGAAGCTAGAACTGTAAATAGCATTTATGAAAGTATTTGCCAGTGTAACGTTCATTTCGTCTGCTTCTGACTCTGATGTAGTCGGTGAAGACCATTGAATTTCAGCATTATCAGTTGTTAACTCTGTCAGATACAAAAAGTCTCCATCATGGATATTTTGCAACTCTGAATATGCCCCGATCAACGCTGTTTCAAAATCACCGGAAGTCTTATAAAATGCACTTTCGTTCAAACTAAACTCTGGTTCTAATTCCAGGAATCCATCACAGGCACTAACGACTGTGGCAGCGATAGCTATGAATATATATTTTCTCATGATTCTCATTTTTTTACATGTTAGAAAGTTACATTCAGCCCAAAAGTGTATGTTCGGGCCAATGGATAGGTGAGAAAGTCCAGCCCGGAATTAACAACATTGTTTCCGGAAGTGGTAGATTCAGGATCATACCCTGGATAATCAGTAAAAGTGTGTAGGTTAGCTACGTTTACATAAACTGAAACATTACTGAGTGACATTCTTGAAACCATGGCAGCAGGAAGCTTATATGCCAAATTGATATTCTTGATTCTGACATATGATGCATCGAATAAGAAGTGGGAGGATGTACCAAATGCATTGGCATAGTTGTTTCTTATAGCACGAGGCTGAAAACCATCACCGGGATCGCTCTCAGATCTCCATCTTCTGTCTGAAAGTACCAACTGATTTTGTACTCCCGCCATGTTTAATATCATGGTTCCTGCCTGGAAGTATGTCTCCGCCCCATGGGAACCATTCAGTGCCACACTTAAACTCAGATTACCATATGAAAAATTGTTGTTAAGCCCCCAGGTATAATCCGGCCAGGGATCTCCCACTATTTTTCTATCATTGGCATTAATGGTACCATCACCATCCACATCTTCAAAAATCAGGTCTCCGCCCTGTACATTGGGATGGATTACCGCTGTTCCTGCCACATCGGCATCACTTCTGTAAACTCCTATTGCATGCTGCATGTAGAAACTTGCTATTGGCGATCCCACTTGCGTGATTTGAGAAGACGAATTGGTTATTCTTCCTCCTTCGGTAGCAATTTTCAACACCCGGTTGATATTTCTACTAAATGTAAAACCGGTATTCCACTCAAATTTATTGGCCTGTACATTCACAGTCTGCAAAGTCAACTCATACCCTTTGTTTTCAATATCCCCAATGTTTTGAGTTGAAGAAAAGAAACCGGATGAAGCAGGTAGCTCTACACCAAGAAGTAAATCAGTTTTCAGATTTTTATATAATTCGGTAGTAATTGAGATTCTTTGATTGAACAAACTCAGGTCAACTCCAAGATTTGTCTGCTTGGACTTTTCCCAGGTTAGGTCATTGTTTGGCAAACTACTTGGCACCAGTCCGGGAGCCTGAGAATTATTTACCACATAGTTGGCAGTTCTCAGCAGTCCGATATGGGAATAGTTTCCAATCTGATTGTTACCCGAGTGTCCGTAGCTACCTCTCAGCTTCAGGCTGCTGATAAAGCTCACACCCTCCATGAATGATTCCTCAGAGATGACATAGCCGAGTGAGAAAGAAGGAAATGTTCCCCATTTGTTGTTACCACCAAACCTGGAGCTTCCATCTCGTCTTACCGTCCCCGTGAATAGATATTTGCCATCATAAGCGTAGTTGATCCTGGAAAGCAGAGACAACATGGCCCATTGAGAATTGATATGTGTTCCGGCATTTACAATTCCTGCAGACAGGTATGTCACGTTGTCTGTTGGGAAGTCTGAAGCCCCCGCAGAAAGTCTGTCGAAGCTCTCCTTCTGAGCTGTGAACCCCACCAATACATCCAGATTATGTTTGTCAGCAAATATGTGCTTATAGTTTAATGTGTTTTCATTCAACCAGTTGAGCGTTTCTGATTTGGTTGCCCCTGCATTAGATGGGTAATCCAATGTGGTAAAGAATGGAATTTCCGACGATCTCCATATCCTGATAGCACTGGTGCTGTACTGGACACCCGCTGAGGTTCTGAATGTAAGTCCATCCAGCAAGGAAATTTCCAGAAAGTTGTTGGTATAGATATCTGCATTTTTCCTTTTATCACTAAATCCATCTAAAAGCGCCAACGGGTTTTGTAACCATCCCAGTCCGTATGTTACATCAGCCTGTTCATTATAATAGGTACCATCAGCATTGTATACTGGTATAGTCGGTGAAGCTGCCAATGCCTGAGAAATCACTCCCCCTGTACCATAGTGGCCCTCTGTATTTGGGAAATTTCCATACCCATAAGATCCTGAGAGAGAGGTTCCAATTTTTACCCTGTCAGTCACATGAATATCCAGATTTGTCCGCAGGTTGAATCGATCATAATTCGAAGTTTTTACAATACCTTCTTGCTGATAAAAGCCTGTAGAAACAAAGTAATCAATACTTTGAGTCCCTCCACTGGCTGATATCTGGTAATTGGATACTGGTGCAGTCTGGTAGATCACATCCTGCCAGTCTGTATTGGTCGTAATAGATTCCGGATTTCTGAATTCCGGCCTTACAAAATGCGCCCCACTTCTGACCTCATTCGGGTCCGAGGCGGACCCTCCTACATATACCCTGGCATTGTCACGTCCATCGGCAACATATTCTGCATATTGAGCAGAATTCATCATGTCAAGTTTGTTGGCCACATTCTGAACTCCGTAGGAAATGTCCACACTCACTTTTGGCTTCCCGGAAGAACCTCGTTTTGTAGTGATTATCACTACGCCATTGGCTCCACGTGAACCATAAATGGCTGTTGCGGAAGCATCTTTCAATACTTCGATGGATTCGATATCTGCCGGGTTAATAGAAGCTAAAGGGTTGATCCTGGCCTGGGTATTGTTTGTGATCCCATCAGAAGAATACATGTTCCCGCCGTATGAGCTGAAGTCTGTGCTACCGCCTGCACTGATTGGATAGCCATCGATCACGTATAATGGCTGATTTCCTCCAGTAATTGAGCTAACACCTCGTATGAGTATGTTCACGTTTCCACCAGGTGCACCTGAGGTCTGAGAAATTTGAACTCCCGAAACCCTTCCTTGTAGCATCTGATCAAAACTGCTTGTTGAAGGCAAATACATTTCTTCCCCATCAACCCGGGAGATAGATCCTGTGATGTCTTCTTTCCTCTGCGTACCATAACCAATTACTACAATTTCATCCAACTCTTTCAGGTCCTCCTCCAGGGTCACGTCAATGACCTGGCGAGCATCTACTGTTTGCTCCACAGTTTGGAAACCGATGAAGGTGAAAACCAAAATATCCGAATCATTGACATTTAGGCTATATCGACCTTCCGCATTAGAAATAGTGCCATTGGTAGTCCCTTTCACTGAAATACTCACCCCAGGAATAGGGAAACCATCAGCTCCGGTTATCTGACCAGAAATAGATGATTGAGCATTTACGGGAAAAGAAAGAACAACACTCATTGCCATCACCAACAGGCAAGCTGTTGTCCTGAGCAAATGAACTTCATTCAATAGAAGTGCTGTAAAACTGTTTTTCATAATACTTCATTTTTGGTGTTAATATTTAGTGTTTATAATGACTGAATCCAGGTTGAGATAATCAGCGATCTTTTTGATGGATTCGGCATGATGCCCGATTCCCAGTGCAAAATGATGGGTAGGGCCTTCTGAAATCCACCGGTGCAGAAATGTCCTCACATCAGGGCCAAAAAACCCACGGGTATTGGTATTCCCGGTTGGAGGAATTGGGCCAGCTACCGATTGACCTTCTGCGATAATAAATTTGAATTTTCCCTCATAGGTGGAGTTGATAGAAAGCATCGTAATAGGTCCTTCCTTAATCTTGAATTCCACGCCTGCACCATGACCCGGTTTACCATGATACTTTTTCAAGCTTCTCAAGACAGGCTTACCATCAGCAATGGAAATGTTGTGTGGACCATCATGACCAACCAAAACAAACCCCTCCTTAAAATCAACTGGATGAAATTCGGCGAAACTTCCACCGATCCCTAACTTGTCGAAAATGAACAGACTGATCAATGTTTTGAGGTCAGACTCCCCACACATGGGGATATGTTTGGCTGTAAGCAATGAGTTACCAACAATCAGATTACTCATCACTTTTCTGAGCTCACTATCTTCTGGTCCATCGTAATAATAGGCCAACCCGTCCAGCCGGTTTTCCTTCACAAAATTTTCTAGTGCCACACTCACATGGGCTGCGACCCTAAGGTCTTCGTCCCGAAGCTTCTCCGAGATCGGATCTGATACAGGATCTGGCGTGTCGAAAAAGTCCAGGATCCTTTTCTCCATGGCTTTTATGTCCTGCTCCTTCACCTCGTCATAGCATTTCATGAGCTGGTTGGCTTCACATTGGGCGATGTGACTCCCAAAAAAGGAGGTGAGCATCGTAGCATCTGAATGCATGTCGAGCATGGCATTGATCGGGTGACCAATGTGTCCCAGATGAGCCCCTCTTAATCCTCCAAGCACTGTAGCGATCCTGCAGTATTCGTTGATCTGTGTATCCACCTCAGGGTCATCATACAATGTGCCTATGATCATGTTGGGAACTGGTTTCCCCATCCTGACTGCTACACCGGCAAATTCTGGCAACGCGCAGATGTCATCATTTGCCAGCTGCATATACGTTGAGGCCTTGGTATAATCCAGCGCCTTCATAGGCTGCAGGGCCACCAGTACCATTGGGGTTTGAACTGTTTTGATAATCACCCCGAAAGTGCCAGATGTAGCATAGGTGAGCATGTCACAAAAGATGAGATCAAGATTTTCGCGAATTAGCTTATCCGCCATCTTGTAAGCCTTTTCCGGATTGTCTACAATACCGAAATCCACTACCTCTACATCATTTGTCTTGACCTTGTCGATGAAAACTTTCTGCTTCTCTAAAAGCTCGTCAAGTAAACCGTCAAACTGCGACCAATACTTGTCATAGCCAACTCCAAAAACTCCAATTCTTGTCATGTATCTTTTTTACTTACTGCTATATATTTATTTCTTTACGCACTAACTTAATTTTCAAAAAAATTAAACTTCTACTCCTACTTTCATCTTTTTAGGTTTCATAAACAACATAAAACCGACAAACACCGCAGGATACATTAACCCTGAATAGATCCACAATGGACTGTAAGAGTAAGAGGTGATGATCAATCCGATGATAGGATTAAGTACGAGAGAGGATAATGCTCCGGCAGTACCCGACAATCCAACCACCGTAGATGTGGATCGCTTTCCAAAAACATCAGCTATTGAAGTAATGTAATTTGTGATCCACAATCCATGGGCAAAAAATGCCAGACCCATGATGGAAAGGATCACCACATACGAAGCAATCGATCCGATAAATATGACCGGTAGCGTAAGCAAAGCTGCCACCCCCATCACGATCAACCTGGATTCCCTTGTCTTTTGGGTCCTGGTGAATATCAGATCCGAGAACCATCCTCCTCCGATGTTAGCAATACCCAAAGCCAGAAATGGGATCCACAATACCTGCCCAATAAACTCAACTCCCATTTGATGCTCTTCATTGAGATATTTAGGGATCCAAAACATGTAGAAGTACAAAATCGGATCAAGCAGGAATCGCATCAGCATAAATACAATGGCTTCTTTTGACCTAAATGTCTTAATAAAGCTGAATTTCTCTCCTGTAGGGCTATTTTCAATGATTTTCGTGGTTGCCTTTTCCTGCTTTTTCCTGGTAGCCAACATCCAGACAAGGATCCAGATGAAACCAAAACCACCCGTGATAATAAATATCATCCTCCATCCCCAGAACCCTAAAAGATACCCACAGAGAGGAGGTGCTATTACAGCACCAAATGCAGCACCTCCGATGGCAATTCCATTGGCCAATGCCCTTTTCTTTTTAGGCACCCACTCAATCACAGCTTTCACTGCTCCGGGAAAACATCCACCTTCACCGGCTCCAAGCATGAACCTAAATAATGTGAAATGCATGATACTTCCAGCCAGGCTATGGAGCATGGTAGCCAATGACCAGAACCCAACAGAGAAAGCCAATCCGAGCCGACTCCCGTATTTATCTATCAATACACCACCAAGTGTAAACATGATGGCGTAGCTGGCCAGGAATCCTGAGTTGATGAACCCATAGTCTACATCGGAGATAAATAAGTCTTCTTTGATTTTGATAATGGTGATGCTCAAGACCTGACGGTCGAGAAAACTCAGAGAAGTCACTATCAACAGCAACAAAACAATGAACCAATATCGGGGTATTATCTTCATCTTTAGGTTAACGCACTAAGTGAAAGAAGAACGAATATAAGATTAATTTTTGACTTCCCAATAAAACGATCTTTTTAAATTTGATTTTTTGATTATCGCATGATATGAATAAACCTGCACCGAAGTACATCGCCATCAGCAAGGAGATCATCCAAAAGATCCAGTCAGGCGAATTACTTCCTGGCAATAAAGTGCCTTCTGAAAATGAATTGATTAGCACCTATAATGTGAGCAATACCACTGCGCGAAAGATCCTGCATGAGGTGGAGTTGCAAGGCTGGGTAACCAGGATAAAGGGCAGGGGCACCTTCGTTTTAAACAAGACCGAAGACAAGCATTTGACCCGGGCACTTGGTTCATTTAGTGCGGTAAGGGAAAGTTTCAGCACTAACCTCATAAAAGAAGGCTTTACACCTAAAAATATTACACTCGAAAAGACCATCTTACCGGATGGCTTGTCTTCCAAGATAGACAATCAGCATTTTGTTATCGAAGGACCAGTTCTGAAGCTGCATCGACTGAGATATGCCGATGAGACCATGATTAAAGATGAGACCAAGTATATCTCACTGAATGTCTGTCCAAAAATCAATCTGCTGGACCTGGATCAATATCTGATTGGGATCTACGAACACAAGTACCACCTGAAACTGGAAAATGTCTACAGAAACCTTGGTTCTGTGGTTGTTTCTCCCAACAATGAAAACAATTACTTTGAAAACACCAAACCCATCGCTGCTTTTATGCTGGATGGTGTGATCTTCTCCAGCAAAGGCCAGATTGTGGAAATAGAGAGATCCCTGTATCGAGGAGATAGATATAAGTTTTCCATTTCTACAGGTCCAAAAATGGATTAAGCCATATAAAATACTTTTTCCAATGGTTTTACCACTGGGGAGTTGTCAGGATTGACTTCCATGATGTCTGCCATAAAATCCCACCACTTTTTCACAACCTCTTCATTCTTTAAGTTTTGCCTGGTGCTATTTTCAGTTACCTTTTGAACTGCAAACAAAATATTGGTTTCCTCATCCAGGAAAATAGCGTAGTCACTGATCCCAGCTTCCTTCAGCACCTTTTTCAATTCCGGCCAGATTTCGTCATGCCGCTTTTTATACGCTTGCTTCTGACCCTCATTGAGCTGCATCTTAAAGGCTATTGTGTCCATGTTCCCTAATTGATTTTGTGATTGATTAAATTTCGAAAGTTAAAGTGACCAAGATAATTAGGGCCTGCTGAAAAAGTCTCAGTTGCATTAGATACGACTGGCTGAAGAGAAGATGTATCTTTATACTTCGATCTGAAGCCAGGAAGTAGATGATGTGACTGAGGCTAGCCGGGAAAATATCGTCCACGATATTTTCCTGAAGCATGAAATAATGTAATCCCGATCTAAAAACCTTGCACTTTCTTAATACAAATGGAAACAATATCACGATTATTAAAGCTCATATATAGATTTAATATTTCATTAGTGTTTTTCAGCAGACCCTAATTATGTCAGGTAAAGATATCCTAATCCGTCAGATGCACCCATCAGATCTCCCCTCCCTGATGCAGATCAAGAACGCTGAAAACTGGAATCAGACGGAGAATGACTGGCTTTTTCTGATGGAGCAGTTTCCTCAGTATTGCCTGGTAGCGTTGGACGGAGCAAAGGTCGTCGGGACGATCACCTCTACCAATTTCAAGAACCAGGTGGCCTGGATTGGGATGATGCTGGTTTCAAAACTTTACCGGGGAAAAGGCATCAGCAAGTTATTGATGACTACCATGATTGAATCCCTCAAAGATTGTGAATCGATTAAACTGGATGCTACACCGGCAGGTGCTCATGTCTATACGAAACTTGGTTTTCAGGATGAATACGAAATATTTCGCATGACGCATACAGGGGAAAGAAATATAGAAGAACCTGTAAACACAATAGTCAGGGAAATTGATGAAGAAGCACTCTCATCAATTTTTGCATTGGATCAAAAAGTATTCGGCACGGACAGAAGCGGGTTGTTAAAATATTTATTGGAACAAGGTGCGAATGTGAACGGATGTATTTTTAAAAATGATAAAGTAAATGGCTACCTGTTCACTCGTCCGGGAACAAATTTCACTCAAATGGGACCTGTTATTGCGAAATCATCAGACGCTGCTATACGATTAGTGGAAAATGCTATGACTAAAATCCATGGCTCAATGGTCATTGATGTCCTGGCAGATAAAAAAGGATTAGTAGGATGGCTTGAAGAAGCTGGATTCACGACCCAAAGAAGTTTTACCCGGATGTATCTGAAAGGAAATTCGTATCCAGGTGAAACTGAAAAACATTTTGCCATCGCCGGACCGGAATTCGGTTGATCAAAGCATGTCCAGCATGTTTTGAGCTACTTCATCCTTTTGCTTGTCGGCGTGCTCCTGGAGATAGTTTCGATGTTGCTCAAGTACTTCCCGGTAAATTGGGTTTTCCGCCTGATTGATCATTTCCAGCGGATCAAACCGCATGTCTACCAACGATTCTCTTTTTTTCCCTTCACTATAGAGGCAATATTTAAAATGTTCACTCCTGACCATTCTTCCATGGGGCATCAGGCTGATACCATCCACAGGATCTCCCTGCACCATATGATTTTGTATCACCAGGTACTCACGATCCACCTGATTGCTGCTTCCTAAAATCATTCCTGCCATACTCTTGCCGGGAAGGTCATTCGGGACTTCAACTCCAGTCAACTCACAGAGAGTAGGAATAAGATCAACCCCAACATTTACGAGGATATCGGAGGTTGAGCCCGTCGTTTTTCCTTTCATGGAAACAATAAATGGAACACGTGTGGACTCATCATAAAACACCGTCTTCTGGTTCCAATGATGACTTCCGGCACAATCGCCATGATCGCTAAGAAAGACTACAATGGTATTTTCTTCTTTGCCAGATGCTTCTAATGATTCGAGTACTTCGCCAACAAAAATGTCCGCTCGCTCGATCAGTCGATAATATCCCCACCGCAGTCTCCGCCAGTCCGCATAGGTGTAATCCCCAACTGTAAACCTTCTGTTAGCCTGGTATGACTTACGAATGTAAGCTTCAATGTCAGTTTCATTTTGAGGTATCCCAAAGTTGTCCATTAATGGAGGTAATGCCTCTAACTCTGGCATTTCCCCAAGAGGTTCACCTGGTAGTTCTTCCTTTCGGGCCCACTGACACACCTCATGCGGACTCAAAAAAGAGGCAAAAGCAAAAAATGGCTTTTTGCGCTTCTCCTTAATAAAGGCGCCTACAGGATCGGCATCCAGCCGGGGATTGTCCTCACCAAAGGAGTCGAATCCATGGAGTTCCATTTCACTTTCGTCTAATGCTACATGCCATTTCCCAAAATAACCAGTCTCATATCCGGCATCTTTGAAGATTCTACCCATGTATATATGGTCATCTGATCGGAAGTTCTTTTTGTCATTGTTTGTCTGCACCCTGGTCTGATGTGGAAACATTCCGGTCATCATGCTTGTTCGCATAGGGGTGCACAGAGGATTTGGGGTATAAGCCCGAGTAAACCTAACACCCGAGGCTGCCAGTTTATCCATGTTGGGTGTATGGATATATTCATCTCCCATCGCACAACTCATGGCATCCGCAAACTGCTGATCAGTCATGATGATGAGGATGTTAGGGGCTTGCTGTTTTTGTGCTACACAAAAAAATGAGAACAGGAGAAAACATATAGATAAGAAATGGGTCTTCATTTTTGGGATTAACACTTTGAAAAGATAATGGATTTAGTCTATCCAAAGCTCATCCGGATAATCATCAAATAATTGTTATTAAACAACTTTCCGTTTGGGGATTTGGTAAGCAGGAGCTACGCTCACCTGACTTTCAGCGTCAAGATTGGTGTTGATTATGATGGATTTGAAACCAAAACAGCCTTAAAATTGGTATCTGAAATAATTACATTTTGTCCTGGAACAGCCTGGGTATACAAACAGACTATGCAGATTGTGAGGAATTGCAGGTTCCGTATCAAGGTTTAATTAGATTAGTCTTTTAGGCATCGAATAGAATATCCCTGGTTTTTCAGAATAGCTCCTTCACTCGCAAAAGGGTATTGCCATACAAGTGCTTTGTTATAAGCATAGTCCTGATCAATTTCTGTATTAACCCACTAAAAGCCAAGCATTCCATTCTCATGAAAATTACCACTTGAGGCCTTGGCTCCACCCGGTAGTCCGGTAAATCCTGATTCGTTAGTTGCACCCTCAGCAGGTGCTCTCCAATCAGGTGTAGTTGACTTCAAAGCACCTCCAGCGACCAATGTACCCCCGTACAATGTGACCATAACGTTCCATTCAGCTCTTGTTGGAACATGCCATCCGACAGGACATAATTTATCCGTTTCTACGGTAAAAAAATTATATAGTGCACCATACTCATCTTCGTATGTATCTTTATCATCCAAATAATAGCAATAGGCAGGGGTAGTTAGCCCAATCCATTCATCACCAACACGGTTTGGAATGGGCGTTCCATCATTTAATTGAGTCACAGCAAGATTCTCTGCCATCCAAAGTTGGTCACCAATTTGAACTGTTGAATACACATTGCCATCTATATCCGTTACCGTCTCTCCCTGAGGTTCTTCACCTCCTACGGAACCATCCCCAAACTCAATTTCAAAAGTCTCAAAACTATCATCTACAGTAAGGTTGATTACAATCTTACCATCTTCTAATGCTGCACCCACATTGATCAGGTAGTGTGTCGCAGGCTGGGGATCATCAATGGTAGTAGTGAAAGTTCTGGTGATCGACTGATCGGGATCAGTTAGCTTGATGTATTCCAGAAACACCTCAATATCAATCGGAAGATCAGTCAGAAAATACCCTTCTGCAGGATCATCCTGGATCCACTCAAGAAACGCTCCTGTGCCAGTACCATCATCAATGGTGGCTGTCGCATCCCAGTTGGTGAAATTGTCATGAACATTCTGAGAGTAGTTGAAAGAGATTTTGCAATTGGCAAGTGTACAGTTCACGTCGATGGTTTTGATTTCTTCCTTATCAATGGTGAAGACATCAGACTCTCCAAAATACCAGGGTTGTTCAAAAGCCGCATCGGCTGGAAACTCCAGATTAGTAGCTCTGACAAAGTAGGTGCCTGTTGGTAATTGCACTTCATCAGGTACTTCGAGATAAGTATCAAATCGCATCACCTCTGAACCATCGTCGGCATTGTGGATAGTGACCAGGAAATTGTCAGGGCTTACAGCTTCTGTTCTTCCGGTTGGAATCGCCTCTATCTCGATGGCTACATTTAAACTCAGATAACCAAATTCCAGTGGTTCAGGTGAAGGATTTTCCGGGCGGCCGCATTCGGTGACCAGAAAGAGCAGGAAAATGGTTGTTAGGGTTAAAGTGAGTGACCGTTTCATTTGTTAGTATTTATCTCCATTGGGAAATAATTTAGTGACTTTTTGATGACCTAATCCTTGACACACCTGACAGAGAATCCCCCATTTGAGTTATCTCCGGAGTAGGCAAGTTGTCCACCACCGCCAGAAAAGACACGGAGAATACGATTAGCTTGCTGATCCAGGTCTATGGTCCACCAAAAAGTCGTAAATCCGGTTGCAAGAAAAGATCCTGTGCTAAACCTAGCACCTGCTGGGAGCGCGTTGAATCCATAAATATCCAATCCATTATATTGATTACCATTGTTAGTCCAACCGCTAGTGGACTTCAGAGCATCGGCAGTGGAATATTCTCCCTCGCCAATAAAATTTTCCAGTGCAACCCATTCATTATTGGAGGGGAGATGCCAACCGGATGGGCAGAGATTTCCATTTTCCAGAGCATACCAATTGTACAATCCACCATATGTGCTCTTGTATTGTGACTCATTATTATGTAACCAGGAGAGGGCTTCGGAGGAAGTTGTAGCCCAGGTATCTGCATCAGGTACATTCGGAATTGGTGTGCCATCGTTTAATTGAGTTACTCTGAGGTTCTCTGCCATCCACAATTGATTTCCAATTTGAACTACAGGATATTCATTGCCATCAATATCGGTCACGGTTTCGGGAATAATTTCATCGCCCAAGTCAATCTCAATTGTTTCAAAATCATCATCCACTGTAATATTGATGACGATCTTACCATCTTCTAATGCTGCATCCACATTGATCAGGTAGTGTGTGGCTGGCTGGGGATCATCAATGGTAGTAGTGAAAGTTCTGGTGATCGATTGATCAGGATCGGTTATTTTGATATACTCCAAAAACACTTCAATATCAATCGGAAGATCAGTCAGAAAATACCCTTCTGCAGGATCATCCTGGATCCACTCAAGGAAAGCTCCTGTGCCATTGCCATTGTCGATGGTAGCAGTGGCGTTCCAATTTGTGAAATTATCCAACACATTTTGAGAATAGTTGAATGAAATTTTGCAGTTGGCCAAAGTACATAGCACAGAAATCGTTTTCAACTCTTCTTTGTCTATGGTAAAAACGTCCGACTCTCCGAAGTACCAGGGTTGTTCAAACGCCGCATCTTCAGGGAACTCAAGATTTGTGGCCCTTACAAAATACAACCCGGTCGGTAACTGCACTTCGTCGGGCACCTCGAGGTAGGTATTGAATCTCAATACCTCCGATCCATCATTGGCATCATGGATCGTCACAAGAAAATCGTCGGTGCTAACTGCCTCCACCCTTCCGGTTGGAATGGCTTCAACTTCCAGTCCAACAGATAGGTTCAGATAGCCAAAATCGGCCGGATCTGGAGCAGCATCTTCGGGCCCTTCACATTTAATAGCAAAAAGCAGCAAGTACACACTAGAGAAAAAGAGAATTAGTGACTTTTTCATTTTGTATAGATTTAATCTTTGAGACATCGAATAGATAATCCATAATTTTTTGGGGCACCCATGTAGGCTACAAAAGGATCGCTTCCCCAAAACCTCACGGTCGAGGGATCATTTATGCTAGAGACGACAGTAACTGTCCAAAAATGCCCAAAAAATCCCTTCTCCTGGGAAATACCCGAATTTCCAATGAAACCCCCTGGTAGCGCGGTAAAGCCTAAACTATTGGTAACCTCCGTGTTATTAAAAATCCAATTAGCTCTCCCTACCTCTTTTAAGGAATTACCTGCAACTTGAAGCCCCCCAGCGTTTTCCAGCAAAGGAAGCCATTCCTCCCGTGTTGGAACATGCCATCCTGAAGGACACGCCTTACCACTCTCTACCACAAACCAATTATATAATGGACCACAGATAGCGTTGCTCTGTTGGTCATTGTTGTACCAAGAATAAGCAGGAGTTGTATTCTCAGGCCACTGCGCTGGATCTATGATTTCCTGTATAGGTTCACCGTCAGTAAAATCAGTCGCCCTAAGGTTCTCAGCAAACCATGTTTGATCGCCAACCTGGACTGTTCTATATGCATATCCATCTCTTTGATCAACCCAAGGTTCACCTGGTATCCAAGTGGCATTAGGATCAATTCCATCTCCCAATTCAATCTCCACTGTTTCGAATTCATCATTGACGGTAATATTGATTATGATTTTTCCATCTTCCAGAGAAGCATCCACGTTCACCAAATAATGGGTGGCTGGCTGTGGGTCAGGGATGGTGTGATTGAACGTGCGGGTGATGGACTGATCAGGATCTGTCAGCTTGATATACTCAAGGAAAACTTCTACGTCAATAGAAAAATCGGTGAGAAAATAGCCCTCCTCAGGATCACTTTGCAACCACTCCAGGAAAGCTCCTGTTCCGTTGCCATCATCGATTGTGGCAGTCGCATTCCAGGTTGTGAAATTATCCAACACGTTTTGAGAATAATTGAATGAGATTTTGCAATTGGCCAAAGTACATAGCACAGAAATGGTTTTCAGCTCTTCTTTGTCAATTGTAAAAACTTCAGATTCCCCATAATACCAGGGTTGCTCAAAAGCAGCGTCTGCAGGTTCAGCCAGGTTGGTAGCTGTCACATAATAGGTTCCAGTTGGCAATTGAGCTTGCTCAGGCACCTCCAAATAGGTATTCCATTGCTCGACAATACTACCGTCGTCTACATTGTAGACAGTGACAATGAAATTGTCCGGGCTGACAGCTTCGATTCTTCCTGCAGGTGATTCTTCGATCTGAAGCCCGACACTCAGGCTGAGATAGCCGAATTCAGTAGACGCAGGGTCAGGACTCTGCGGCTGATCACATCGGATGACCAGGAAGAGCATAAAAAAAGTAGTCAGGGTTAGGGTAAGTGACTTTTTCATGACCTGGGGGTTAGGGGACAGAAACTACTACTTAAAGGGTTAGCCGGCTCAGGATGCGGGAAGTACAGGATCTCCGGTTCCCCCCGGAGGGGTGTGGCCACCACCCGGTGGTGAAGGCGGAGCGGGTGAACCTGAAGGATCAGATGGTGGATCACCTAATGGAATCTCCACGGTTTCAAAATCATCATCCACTGTAATATTGATCACAATCTTGCCATCTTCCAGTGAAGCATCCACGTTCACCAAATAATGGGTGGCTGGTTGTGGATCAGAGATGGTGTGATTGAAAGTTCTGGTGATCTTCTCGTCAGCATTGGTAATCTTAGTGTATTCCAGATAAACCTCGATAGCTATCGGAAAATTCGTAAGAAAATAGCCCTCGAGGTCGCTATTTGACATGGCCCATTGAAGCGAACCACCCGGCTCTCCATCTGGTGCAATAATGCTAGCAGAAGAATTCCATAAAGTGAAATTCTGCAAAACATTGGATGAATAATTGAAAGAAATCTTGCAGTTGGCGAGGGTACAGGTGACATTCACAGTCTTCAGCTCTTCCTTGTCGATGGTGAATACCTCCGACTCCCCAAAATACCACGGCTGATCGAAAGCCGCAGGAGCGGGAGATTCCAGGTTGGTGGCTCTTACGAAATAAGAACCTGTGGGTAACTGAACCTCCGCGGGTACGTCCACATAACGTTCCCACCGATACAACTCATTTCCCTCAGGATCGTGGATAGTCACAACGAAATCATCTGGACTCACAGCTTCAGTTCGGCCTGAAGCAGGCAAGGCATCGATCTGGAGTGCAACGCTCATACTTAAGTAGCCAAACTCCTCAATAGGAGGTTTTGGTGTCTCTGGTTGGCTACAGGTAATAAGGAGAAAAATAGGAAGGGTGGAAAATAAGCTAATTATCTTGTTCATGGCAGTGATGTTTAGTTCGGGCTTGAAGATCAAGCATAAGCTTTTTGCTTAAATCAATCAAAAAAACTTTGTGAACGGTATCATTTTTTTTGTGAATGACATGTTCACTGTCTATATCATGGCAGCATTTGATCCCCGCGCATATTCCAAAAATGAATGTCACCCACGAATTTGGATTCCTCAATAGTGATGCAACATTATAAATGAGTAAGCCTATTTTTTTTAATAAGGAGATATTGCTTCAGAAATCTTGAAAACTGGGTGATACTCTAAACACATCTAAACTGGACAATCTGACTTCAAATTGGTATATTTAGTAAGACTAACCAACCGATATGAGCAAAAAGCCGCCGATTATTTGCCTCCTGTTGTGGTGTCTTCTGATCCCCTTGACTGGTTATTCACAAACTACTGAAATTGACAGTTTGTATAAGATGCTTTCAGACTCTGATGAATCATCAAAATCTCAGATTTTCCTTGAATTAGCTAAGAGTTTGATGTATCAAAACATAAGGCAAATTCCTCAGCTCCTGGATTCTGCTGACTATTATGCTAAGGCCTCAAATAACAGGAAAGAAGTTGCAATGATCTGCCAGACCAGAGGTATCGAAAGATGGATCAACGGCTATTATCCTCAATCACGATCTCTTCATGCACAAGCTGCAGCTTACCATCTCGAATATCTCGACTCCTTTAATTTGGCTCAGGATTATCACTACACCGGTTTAAGCTTTCTCTACGACGCTGTACATGATTCAGCACTGATATTTTTGGAGAAAGCGCTTCTAATCAACACGCTACTGGAGGAGAAAGGAGAAATGATCGAGAACCTTGATCACATCGCCGTAGTCTATCGCCAGTTAGGCGATTATCACAATGTTCTTAAGTACTCGACTGAAGCACAAGACACAAGAAATTCAATCCCTGGCTATTCGAATACCACAAAATACTACTCACATGGCGGTAGGGTATTCAATCAAAAAGCCTTTGAGGAAGCCATAAGGTATCATAAGAAAGTATCGCAGGAAGTAGATAGTAATGACAAGGAGAAACTCGGTCTTAGCCTGAACAACATAGGAAGTACATTTATGAATGCTGGACAATATGATTCAGCCATTCACTACTATCGACAAAGCTCAAAGCTAATTGGTGAAGCAACGGGAGGCAATTCCTATGCAGGTCAACTCAATGAATTGGGTGAGGCTCTGATTGCCAATGGACAATACGTAGAAGCTGAGCAGGTATTCATAAAAGCACAACATCTCTGGGACTCTATTGGCACAAGAATAAGTCAAAGCATTATTCAGTATAATCTTGCCAGAACCTACCTTGAACTAGGCAACATGGAGAAAGGCTTTCCCCTGATAAACCAGGTGAAAGCCCTTGCAGCCTCGATGAGTCAGAATGCTTTTTACAGCAAAATTTGCCTTGTGAGAGCTGAATATTTGCTCAAATTATCTGATCCCGTGGCAGCTATGAAGGAATCTAACATAGCTCTTCAAAATGCTCAAAGATCACATCTGAAAGAAATTGTCATTAGCTGCTACGAGGTGATGACTAAAATTTGTCTTCAGCAGGAAAACCCTTACGCTGCCATTCAGTACCTGGAAAAGCTAACGGAAATGAAAGACAGCCTCTACAATGACAAAACAAGCATGCAACTGGCAGAAATGCAGGTGGCATATGAAACTGATAAAAAAAATCAGACCATTGAAGCATTAAATGCCCAATTCGAACTCAAAGAAATCCAACTTAACCAGCGGAATTTCATTATCCTCCTCACATTGATTATCCTCTTGATAGTCATCTTTTTTACCATCAAAAGATATCGGTATATCAACCGGTTATCTGCACAGAATGCTCAAATAGAATCCCAAAGACACAGTCTTGAATTAGCAAATAAAGAAAAGGAATTCATGCTCTATGAAATTCATCATCGAGTGAAAAATAACCTACAGATGATCATAAGCATGCTCAACATTCAATCAAACAAAACCAAAAATGAACAGGCAAAAGAAGAGTTGGAAAAGAACAAGGACAGGCTTTATGCAATGGCGATGATCCACCAACAATTGTATGAGGGTCACATCTTAAAAGAAACCATCAACATAGACGAATACCTCCATTCTTTGATCAAACAATTGCTTAGTACCCACGAAAACACCACTGAGATTGAATATTCAACCCAAATTACACCAATTCAAGTCAACTATGACACAGCTATTGCCATTGGATTAATTGTCAACGAACTCGTGAGTAACTCAATTAAACACGCTTTCCCAGAGGTCAATCATCCCCATTTAAATGTTACATTAAAACAGTCCAATGACCTGTATTTTCTAAGGGTAATGGATAATGGTATAAGAAACTCCCTAATGAGTGAAAATGGATTTGGCATCAAGTTGATCACTTCATTTGTACAGGAGCTGGAGGGGGAGTTGAATTTTTATTTTGACAATGGGACAATTGCAGAAGTTTGTTTCCAGGATCCTTCACCAACCGCATGAGCCATGAACTTAAAAGTATTGATCGTAGAAGACAAAGTAATCGTTGCACAAGACATTAAGGATATCCTGATCTCCATGGGGTGTGTGGTTACAGACATTGTGAGATCAGGAGAATCAGCAATTGAAAGTTTCAAAAGGGATCAACCTGAGATCATATTAATGGATATTAGGCTAAAGGGCCGATTGGATGGAATAGAGACAGCAAAGAGAATTCAGGAACTGAGTAAGGCCACAATCATCTATCTCACTGCACATTCTGATCCTAATATACTCCATTCCGCGTTTGAGACCCACCCCATAAATTTCATTGTAAAGCCATTCAGCACTAAAGACATCCAAATTGCGATTGGCCTGGCACAAAGTAGGCTAGAAGATCAGGTAAATGGATCTCATATCTTGTTCAGACATCAGGGGATCCTGGAAAAAATACCCATTGAAATAATACAGTTTGCAAAAGCAGATGGAAGCTACACCATAATTAATACCATTGAAAAGTCATTGACAGCGGCTTTTAACCTTACCCATTTCCTTCAACAGGTGGGCAATGAGTTTATCAGGGTCCATCGGTCATATGTCGTTCATTTAAACCACGTTGATAGTTTTTCTTCTAATAAAGTTTACATTGGATCGCATGAAATTCCCGTGAGCAAATCTTTTAAGAATGGCTTCTTAGAAAGATTTAAATCCAATTAAACCCTTCAACTCACCTTCATTTTATATCTTCAAACCATGGAAGAATTCGAGCTGCTAAAGGAGATCGTAATCATACTTGGACTGTCTATAGTAGTGGTCTTTATATGCCAGTGGTTCACCCTTCCTCCTATCCTGGGTTTTCTGTTGACAGGTATCCTTGCCGGTCCTACAGGGTTTGCTGTAATAGAGGCATCTCATGAAGTAGAAATGCTCTCTGAAATAGGCGTAATATTGCTTCTTTTTGTGATTGGCCTGGAATTTTCTCTCAAGCACCTGGCTTCCATAAGTGGGACCATCTTTGTGGGGGGAAGTTTTCAGGTGGGTTTATCAATATTAGGTATCCTTGGATTCTCTTATTTCTTTGGAGGATTCACGTGGCAGGAAGGAATTTTTCTTGGATTTTTGGTTTCACTGAGTAGTACGGCAATCGTACTCAAGTTGCTACAGGAGCAAAATGAGCTTAACAGTCCCCATGGAAAAGCGGCCCTCGGAATTCTGATTTTCCAGGATATCATTGTAGTCCCGATGATGCTATTCACCCCGGTAATTGCCGGCAAGGCTGGAAATCCCGCAATGGCCATCCTTGAGTTATTAATCAAAGCGGTCCTCGTAGTCATCGTGGTAATTATTAGCGCTCGTTACATTGTTCCAAAGATTCTCTATGCAATCACCAAGACAAGGATCAAAGAGCTTTTCCTGTTGACTATTGTTGTGATCTGTTTTGCGGTTGCATGGGCTACTTCAGCCATTGGTCTATCCCTTGCTTTGGGTGCATTTATGGCAGGATTAATTATTTCAGAGTCAGAATATAGCCATCAGGCCACCAGCCTGATCATCCCATTCAGGGAGATTTTCACATCGATATTCTTTGTTTCCATAGGAATGCTCCTTGACCTCCGGTTTTTGTATTTCAACTTCCCTGTCATCCTTGGACTCACATTATTGGTAATTTTCCTGAAAACATTTTTTACGGGAATCGCGGCTATCGTATTGCGGTACAATTTCAGGGTAGCGGTAATCACTGGACTGTCAATCTTTCAAGTGGGTGAGTTCGCTTTCATCCTGTCCGGTGTGGGAATGGAATACAACCTCCTTGATAGGGGTACATACCAGTATTTTCTAAGTGTCTCAATTCTTACAATGGGTGCTACTCCATTCCTGATTAAGAATTTTGATAGAATCACCAACCTCATGCTCAAATCTAAATTGCAGAAGAAACTGGCCAAATGGGAGAGCACGGCAAAGGAAGATTTGGAAGTAGATACCACAGGCTTAAAAGACCATCTAATTATTATCGGATATGGATTGAATGGAAAAAATGTCGCAGCTGCAGCCCGTTTCTCGAACATTCCTTACGTGATTGTTGAAATGAATCCTATCACAGTCCGCCGTGAACGCGCAAAAGGTGAACCCATTTATTACGGAGATGCTACAAATCCATACCTAATGGAACACTTGCATGTGCATCAAGCTCGTGTGGCTGTCATTGCCATCTCTGACCCCAATGCCACAAGAAAAGTAATTATCAACATCAGGAGTATCTGCCAAACCATCTATCTGATCGTGAGAACCCGCTTTGTTGCAGAGATTGAGAGCTACCAGCAAATAGGGGCTAACGAAGTCATTCCTGAAGAATTCGAGACATCTATTGAGATATTTTCCAGGCTCCTGAACCAGTACCAGGTGCCGGAAGAAGCTATACATACCTTCGTAAAGAATATTCGGGGGGATAACTATGACATGCTTAGACCATCAAATACCCAAAAGGTCAGTAGTGAGCCACAGTTTCCGGATATGAATGTCAGGTGTCTTACCGTGCAACAGCAAGAAAATGATATTGTGGGAAAAAAATTGAGTGAATCTATGATCAGAAGGAGATTCAATGTCAACATCGTCGCCATCCTCAGAGACACCGACATCATCAACAATCCACTGCCGGATGACATAGTACTGCTAGGGGATATGCTTTATGTGGTCGGCAAACCTGAAGACGTAAGCAATTTCAATGAGATGATCAGTTTTTAATTGAGTTTAGTCTCTATTGGAATCACAATGCCAAGCCAGGGTATGCCAATAAAGGTTCCTGCCTGTGTAGGAAGGAGGACGCCATAGTCAAGGGTAACCCTGTTGATTAAGCTTCTGCCCCCAATGGAAAACAATGCTATATCATCAATCAGGTAGTTTTCTGTGATCAGATAGTTTCTCCTTCCTAAGGGTAGCATCCCACTAAAGCTGATTGCAGGCAATTTGGCAAAATCGCCCTCAGCATACCCGTAACCAACACCCACACTAAAGTTTTTGTCCCTGCTACCCACCGTACCTATCCCGTATACTATTCCGAATCCTCCATCCAGGTCTCCCAGACCAACCACAGTACCAAGCAATGCACCGGCTCCGATGTTAAACTTATTTTCAACAACCGGAATTGAGAATTTTGGTGTCACCCACACGGGTGTAGGCGCTCCTCCGAAAAGAAATAATGGTACCATACCGATTCCTGCTGAAAAATAATCTGAAATCCCCATGGAGAACTGGTTGAAGAAAATCCAGACATTCTGATAGTAAGCATCCCCCTTCTTAAGTCCATAACCACTTGGATTGTAGAAATACCTACTTGATTGTAAGTAATCAAACCACCTGCCTCTATCCGCCTGGACCTTATCCATTCCAACACGTTTCATACTTGCTATGTCATGCGTATTGATGGATATATCTCCAATATTGGTGGTTCTTACCTTCATTAAATTACCCTGATTACCCAGGATCTCACCAAAATATACATTACCATCCAGGGTCTCAATCCTATAGTAAGCCGCTGAATCCGTTTGAATGCGTTCAAAAAACCCAATTTGAATATCGGATACCTTATCCATTGAGTAGAAGGTTTCCACTGACCGTCGATTGACCCTGGTTTTCAGCCTTACAGTATCAGGTTCTATATTGATGATTTCACAGTTTACCGAATCTCCGGCTGTTGTTACTAATAAATCCTGAGCATACATTGATGACATGATCAGAAAGGAAAAAGAAAAGACGTTTATGAACTTTTTCATTTTAGACGGTGCTTGAAACCTTGATCGAAATAATCCTAATATCTGCCAATTGCAAAATTTCTTTATGAGTTAGCTTTAATATTAACTGAAAATTGCGCAAATGATTGTAGAAATGACCCTCAATTCTTCCAAGAAACCAGGAGCTATTTAATGGTTGGAAGACCGAAAATATTATTTAGCTTAATTAACCATCTCCCTTAAAGGGATTTCTCGATCCGCTCATGTATTTGGCTTATTTTGGCTTCCATGCTTCTGAAAAATTTGTTTCTTTCTTTTTCAGATGAAACGCTGAGTGGGGTTGACTTTTGGATGATATTCTGCAGATACTGATCCGTTTCAGTGCAAAATGCATCGTCCATTGTGGAAAGAATATTCAGCATGCTATAGGTAAGGAAAACTACTTTCTTCTCACCAATCTGGAAGAAAATGGTATTATCGCCGATGGCAATCTCGTTGTAGTAGAGATGAAAAGATCCGTTGTCAGGGTAGTCCTCACCTCCCATCGGATACTTTCTACCCAAAGCTGCAAGACCTTTGAGATGCCTGATGATGTCAATAAATTCTTTAGTCAGGTTAAGTGCAACTTCGCGGGAAATGAGATTACACTCATAATAATACTCGATCTGTCGAAGGGTAATATTTAAAGTTTCATCACTCCATATCTCATACGATGGAACTTTACAATACAGATGCCAGATCGATTTGGCTATTGTCACCAGCTCAGGATCTACACTATTTGGATCATAGCTATCCAGATCCTTGAAGGTGGTATTGAGGATGGTCTTCTGCCAAAAAAACAACTTGAATTTTGTCAGTCCGGGTGACTGAAAGTAATGAAGGATTGGGACATCCTTTGCGGTCCAGATCATCCTCTTTTGAGGTGCAGAAGATACTAGCTTTAAATGCTCCTCGATGGATAAAAGATAGTTTTTAAAAGAAAAGTTTTCACCAATCTGACGGCTATTAAACACCACAGCATTAGTTGAAAGATTAAGAAAAGAATCCAGGGATACCCGATAATGTGAACTTATTTTGCTTATTTCATTAAACGTAAGCAATGTCTCACCTCTGACCCGACGATAAGCACTGTCTTTACTAACATTAAGAAGATCTGCCAGATCATCAACAAATGAATGGTTTTGGTCAGCCTTTTGTTTAACCCAACTGATAAAGTTGGACTGCATGTCCCGATCGGAACTCATAATTCAATTAGGATAGTAAACGGACTTAATTACTGAATCTGAGAAAGTTACGGAAAATTATTATAAATAATGTGTTATCGTCATGCTTTCACAACTTTTTGCCTGCCGTTATCCCATTGAAGATATGACCGCTCTCTAAATGATTGAACACCCATGCTACAAGCCACTACACCGTAGTAAGCCAAATTGTGATCGCATTTCAATGGCACATCCTCCCTGATGGCATCGAGTAAATTCTTGTGATGCAACACAATATCTTCGGCACCGCGTTTTCTAAATTTTATGAGATCCTCCTCTTTCACACTTTCTCTTCCGGTCTGTTGAGGGGTAATCACAAATCCTTCCCTTGTAAACTCAAGCGTGGCTTTTTTACCTCGGATCATGTGCTTGGTGGAAGTATCGTTTGCCATTGATGACACCACCATTACAGTGACTCCTTCAGGATAGTCAATCATCATATTGAATGTGTCAGGAATCTCACCCTTGGCATTTTCATAGTGCCACAATCCCCCGGAAGCCACCACCTTATCAGGAAATTTAAAGCCGACAGACCTGATGATCCTGGAAATTCTGTGTATAAAAAGATCAGTGGCAATCCCACCTGAATAATCCCAGTACTTTCTCCACTGGAAGAAACGGTAAGGATCATAATCGCGCTTTTTAGCCGGTCCAAGCCAGGCTTCCCAATCGATGTTCACACCAGGTTTTGCATCAAAATCTACTGTGTAATCCCAAAAGTCTTCTCCCTTGTAGTTTCTCGAATAGTCGATGTGGGCCATCACCACATCACCTAACACATCCTGATTAATGTATTCATTGGCCTTGGAGTAAGAGTCATCCGACATTCCCTGAACACCAATCTGCAATTTGGTCTTTGCCGTTTTCATTCTTTCGACCACCTCTTTGGATTCTTCGATAGTATGAGTCATGGGCTTTTCACAGTATACATGCTTTTCAGCATCAAGTCCATCCAAAATCATCCTGTGGTGCCAATGCTCGGGAGTAGCTATCAGCACACTGTCAATGTCTTTATTATCCAGAATCTCTTTATAATTTTTTATGGGTCTTGCAGTCATCTTTTCCGCTGCGGCTGCCAGACGCTTATCATATACATCACATACATGGCTCACGCCCACGTTATTCAGGTCTCCCATACGTAAAAGCGCGGTCATATGTGAATTCCCCATACCTCCACAACCAATGATTCCCATGTTTACCCGCTCATTAGCCCCAATGATCCTTCTATAAGATTTAGCTGAAAATGGGATCATCGATCCAAGTCCAAGGGCCATCGTACCTATGGCGCTTTTTTTGGTGAAACTCCTTCGACTTATCTGACCTGCATTTTCCTTTTTCATCTAGATTTTGTTTTAATTGAATCTGAAAAACCTTACTGGTAATAAGGCGACTAAAATATCATTTTTTGCTCTTGCATAAAAACAATCATGATCTTTAGCCACCCTTAAATCAATATTGTTGTGACAAAGGTTTGGTTTGAGCAGTCTCAAGCCTTAACCTTAATAAAGAATCATTGAGTATCTATGTCGTTGAAGCTATTTGACCTAGTATCTCAAGACATGCATCCACCTCAGCCTCAGTATTGATCACACATGGAGTGAGCCGGGCGTAGGAGATACGGTATGGAGAGCTACTGGCGATCACACCTGCGTTGTGGAAGTGTTTTACAGTCTCTGTGGCTTCCAGATCGCGAACAATAAAGCAATTTATACCTGCTGAGAGTTCAGGATCAATTGGGGTAAGTAGGTCCACCCCACTAATGCCCTGCATACCTTCTTTGAGTCGGGTATTGAGGTCAGTTGTACGTTGATGAACACGATCTCTTCCGATGGCCATCTGAAATTCAAAAGCAGCATCCAGTGACCATCGATGGTCGAAGGCATGAAAACCTCCGGGACTCATAAGCTCATGAAAAGTGGGCTCGCGATCAGGTGCCATTCCCATCCATTCAAAATAGGGATAATCTGAAAACTGGGGGATGGTAGGACGGATAAAATCCCAGGCGTCTTTACGTGCATACAGGATACCTGTGCCACGTGGTCCGAAGATCCATTTATGTGTACCTGCAGAAAAGAAATCACAGCCTAGCGCGGCAATGTCCTCATCCTGATTGCCAAATCCATGGACACCATCTACTGCAAAGTAGATCCGGTTTTCCAGGGATCGACCGACATTGACTTCCCTGATCACCTCGGAGATGGCCCGGATGGGAAGTTTTACTCCGGTGCAGGACTGAACCCAGGTCACTGCCACCACGCGCGTTTTGTCGGAAATAGCTTTGGTAATGTTTGAGGTCACTTCTCCTACAGTTACAGTCCTGGGATCAGCATATTCCTCAATTCTCCGATTTATAGCTCCGGTTTTTTCGCATACAAAATCGATAGACTTATCGGTGACGTAATGATCATGGGTGGTTGACAAGATTTCATCACCTCGTTTTAGCTTCATGCCATTAAAAAGAAGTGAGGTGCCCATGGTAGTACTATCGGTCAGCGCCACCTCTCCCGGGTCAACATTCATATATTTGGCTGCTGCCCTGGCCACAATACCTTCTGCTGTTTGGAAATGTTCTTCCCAGTAGGTAGCCGGACTGGCATCAAAGGCCTGTCGTTGGAGGGAAATGGCATCAGCCACTGGTCTGGGATGAGAAGCAAGTAGCATCTGAGACATTTGAATCATGGAGTGATCCAGTGGAAACTGGCCACGAACCCCCTCCCAGGTGCTTAAGTCGGTAGAAGGGTCAGCCGGTGCTGCTTGAGGATTTTCTGAACTACAGCCATTGAGTATGGCAGGTAGGGTGAGAGCAGAGCCAATGGAAACGCCAGAGGATCGAAGGAATAATCGTCTGTCCATGATGATGGGTTTAATGTGTAAGGGTGATACTTTTATGAATTTACAAAAAATATCAAACGAAGAAAAGCGGGAAAGGTGAGGTTGGTGATGTGTAAAGACATAATAAGCCTTGAAACTCATATGCCTTCCAAATCAAAAAGTAGAGTGCATTGATCACTCTACCTGCAAACACATTTGAGGATTTATGCCGGTTAAAGCTTTGGCTTAGCTGTAGTGTTGAAGCCGAAGGTGAGACCTACGGTGGTGCCATTTTTTCTGGGTATCATGTAGGCATTCACAGGGATATTGAGGTAGCCGGAGCGGAATGTTTTACCCACAGCCACTACCATACCCAGTGATAGACTGTACACTCCACGGTTGTCAAGACGCTCCACGATTTCTGTGCCTACGGGGATTTCTGCAGCATCAACCTCTCGAATCCATCTACCATCCTGATAAAAACCATCGGTAGTCTTCACCAATCTAAATACCGGCCCGGTCGCGAACTCAATGCCCGAAGTATTGAACCGAAATCCATTTAGAAAGGTGATAGAGGGGACAAATTTTCCAGACTCCAATCCATTTACAGCAAAGATCCCTTCAACGAGTGCCTGGAAATCACCTGCACTTAGGTATTGCTTCTCCAGCTGGTAACCAAACATGGTGGTGACGGGAAACATGTCGTAGCCGCCTTCGTTCTTAGGGTCCTGCAGTCGCTGGCCTGTATCACCCATGGTATAGACCATCCCAATCCTGGGTCCATTGAGGTTGACTGAGGTTTTGGTAGAGGCTATGGGCAGGTCATATTCTACAAGCAGGTCTACCATATAAGGATCGTTTTCTATACCAAGAAGCTCATTAAGGCAGAGCATGGTCATATTTTGGATTTCTGCCTGAATGTTGAGGTACTCCATCACTGCAGTTTTTTCGATGCGTTCTTCCTGCACATCGATCAGGCGAAAGATCATGATGATCTTATCACCAAATCGCTCTGCACTGCCAGTAAGCATTTTATCAGTGCCCAGTACCTTACCCACCATTACTACATTGTTTTTACCAAAATAGGTATCTGGATTGATATTGTTTTGAGTGACCACATCCTGTACGTCATACTTATCCAATACTTCAAAGTGATTGGTTTTTTCCAACTCCAGCCTGGCAATGCTGGCCATTGTAGTGTTGTCTATTTCCAGCCCTTTGGTATCTATGCTGATCAAAGCAATAGAAGGTTTCTTTGGCTGTGCAGTTGCTGCAAATACGATTCCCAAAAAGATGATCTGAAAGATCAGGATCAGCCATTGGATTTTTTCTTTTGTTAGTGTTCTCATCTCCTTAAGTGTTTGATTGTGAGAGTGAAAGTGCACACACTTCAAAAGATTTGAAAACGGACTACCGGGAAGGCAGACCAATTGGTTTCAATCGATCACACAATGGTTGAAGATTTTGGATTTAAATATCAGAACTTACCAAAATCGGAGTAACAAATGGTTATTATGATAGAAAGCCGTAAAAAAAGTGTAGATGCTTGCAGAATTTGCAAAAAGACCCGGTGCGGAGGCAGCCTAGCTGGTCAAGCTGCCCGCACCTGAGCCATTAATTTTTACTGAATGCGTACTGCACATTGAATGTCAGATCATAGATTTCTGCGAAATCCAATCCTGTATCGATCATTTCATCCTGGTCAAAATCTACCAGCCAGTTGATGGTGATAGACTTGTTATTTCTTTTATGCCCCTGAAGCTTTTTGAAAAGCTTAAACAACATTTTACATGTGCTTGAATTGAAATCCTTGAAAAGGAAATTGCAAGTCAGTCTGTCATGTGTACTTAGGTATTCATCTACCATAGTAGTTAAAGGAATCAACTTACTGGCAACATCCGTACCAGTAGCAGTTCCATTAATCGTGAGTGAACCTTTCAATCCGTCAAACTTGATAAATGGAATGCCTTTACCCGGAAAGACAATATATTCATTGCGTAAAGTCCGCGGAGCGGTTTTGAGTGTAGTGGTGGTTTGTATAGCTGGCATCATATGCTTTTTATCTTGCTTTGTGATTACAAAAGTTCAACAAATCCACAAACTGTATAAGAGTCTAATACCTAAAATTGAAAAATAGGTGATTAGTATGCAATGAATGATCGGATTTGCTAGGTGATTTTCGTAGTGCGAATACCGGATAAAATGCGTTTGTTCTACGCAGTTGAGCGTAGATTTTAGAGGTTTTTATTAAAAATTGAGATTGGAAGAGTATTAAAATGTATAAAAGACTGGTTTTTAGGAGTTTAGTAATTAAGCATTAAATACATTATTAGGACTTTTTTTACAGTAAGAAAAAGAGGATTTTGAACCTATTTCTCCGAAAGACTCAGAAAATGAGTGTTTCGTTCCAGCATATCGGGGTTAATTTTTTTGAATCTTCCAGTCTCCCGATTGATCTCGTAGGTATCCAATATCGTTTCATTGCTGGTTTTCATATAAGGGTGGATTGTAAGAATTACATTCGAATGCTCTGTTGAATATAAACACCGGCCACAGGAAGAATATTGTTTATCAAACACCAAAATATCTTTTATGATCGCTGGACCATCCGGTAAAGCTATTTCAGAGGTAAGTATCCAATTTGAACCATGTAAAAGATGAGTACGGATCCATGCTCCATCGCTATTACTTTCCACCATTTTAGTTTTAAATTCAAATCCATCCAACGCTAATACATCAGAAGTTTCCATACCTATCAGGTAATCATAGTGCTTTAGTTCTTCAATTATTATGTCGGAGTGACAGCTTATCTGGGTCAATGATATGAGGAATACTAATACGATATTAAGCTTGAATGTGGACTTCAGCATGGTATAAGAATTCAGGTTCTTACTCAAGATACTAAAATATTAAAAAACGGTTGGTATGGATTTACGAGAAAATTATTACTATTTTTAGTGAACAACTGAAAAATAACCCATGCATCGGGATGACAACAGGACCTTATATAATGATTACAGGATGGCTTATTGCTCTAGGATCTGCTATGTAATAGGAGTAGACAGACGAATTAAAGACAAGTTTCCAATTACTAATTGGGGGGAAGATCTGGTCAGGTTGTCATTGTAATGGATAATTAACCAGACAGGTTTATTCAAATCAAAGATACTTTTTCAAAATTTTAATTCCTTTTTTGATTTCATCCCTTCCTCCTGACTCGATCCCATACCACCCCCGATAGCCTGCATCTTTGCTCATTTTGATCATTTTGGCCGAAAGCTCTTCTGTTGGTTGGTTTCGATAAGACTGACCATATGCGTAGGGGAGTGTCTTGGCCAGGTAATCCACATTATCAAAGTCAGGTCCGGGGCTTCTCCAGTCAGGATAAGTTCCAAAATACAGGTTGTCGACTTCCTTCATCAGTTGTACCATCCAATCAGGATCATTGCTCACCCCACCATGATTTTCTATTACGACTTTAATCCTGGCTTGTTGAGCATATTCCAGGAGCATGTTGTAAGACTCAGCAGCCCATTTCAGAGCCTCTTCCTTATTTGAGCTTTCATTGCCCCTGCAGTTGGTCCTGATGGCATGGCAACCTAAATATTGAGCTATATCAATCCACTTCTTGTGATTGGTCACAAACTGCTTCCTGAGTTGAGGAGTTGGTTCTGCCCCATCACCTTCGGCATCTACCATGATAAGTACCATCTTCACGCCATGGTCATCTGCATTTTTCTTCAGTTGGTTCAGGTAATTGACCGTAGGAACTTCAAACAGGGTATTGACAAACTCAATACCATTAAGATCAAAATCCTCTCTGGCTATTTTGGGGAAATCCACGGTTTTCCATTTACCGGATCTTACTTCATCCACGAGTGCCCATTGTGCCAGCGAGATATCATCCCTGACCATTCTATCTGAAAGCGTCATATTTTTTGCTGTTAGTAGTTGATAAGGAAGAAAGCTTGAGCTGCTCAATAGCAAGCCCTTTTCAATGAATGCTCTTCTGGATTGTTCTTTCCTGTTCATGCTTTATATAGATAATTCCCACCCCTTACGGTATTCCCTGTGAAGGTAAGAGTTGGCTTCCTGATTGTTCGTGATCTTCATACTTTGGGCATCGTATTGAAGCTGCTCACCTGATCGGATGGCAACACCTGCGAGGTTGATGGTTTCTGTTACTGTCTCTGCTTTTGGGAAGTTCCCAGGGCAAGGTTCATTTTTAAGAATGGGATCCACCCAAATATTATCTCCCTGAGGCTCCTGGTCAGGAACAGTCTTGTCTCCAGCATAGGCCCTCATCTTCGAACCGGGAATTATAGTAGGATCTTCACCTCTGAAACCGGCTAAAATCTTACCTTTTGTACCTACGAACATCATACCTTCATTTGGGATGTCCCGACCATCCTCTTCGAGTTCTTTAGGAGGAAATGGCTTCATTCCTCCGTCATACCAATATAAATCAAAGGCCGGAAGGGAGGATTGTGCAGGGAATTTTAACTTCACCAGGCAGCTAGCGGGGAAGGCCACTTTATTGTCAACCCATTTAAATACATTATTATCCGCTTCCCGGGTGGTAGTGCCAAATGCCTTTGCACTCACAGGAGATTTGGTGATCCCGAACTCAGCGAAAAGAGGAAAAAGGCTGTAGTGTCCCATATCTGCCACACTGCCACCTCCAAATTCAAACCATCCCCTGAAAACATTGTGAGTGTAGTTGGGGTGGTAAGGCCGGTCAGGTACCGGGCCCAGCCAAAGGTCCCAGTTAAATCCATCAGGGACTGGTGGTGTCTCTTTAGGAAGTTTTGTCCATTGTTTCCATACCGGCCGATATGACCAGTTATGTATTTCAGTAAGGTCACCAATTACGCCATCCTCGATCCAGGAACGGATCAACTTATATTCTGGTCTGCCTCTCCACGCGAGGAGATGTGTTTTGACGTTTGTCTTTCTGGCCATGTCAATCGTCAATCTGGCCTCGGACATTCTATTGGCAATGGGTTTATGAGTGATCACATGTTTACCGGCTTTCATCCCAGCTATTGCAATAGTTGCATGAAGATGATCCGGGGTCATGATCTTGATGGCATCCACATCTTTTTCTTTTTCCAAAAGCTCACGGAAGTCCTCATAAGACGAGCAGCCTTTATACTTTCCTGAAGGCTTATGCTTAGCATAATATTTCTCCACAAAATCCTGCATGAGATCACGACCTCCCGGCACACCGGTAATGTATTCTCCCCAATTGGGCTCATTTAGCGTTTCCCTGATGGTATTTCGAATGCTGTGGGGTGACCAATCCAGGTAATTGGTTGAGTATTTATTGGGATCACAAACTGAGACGACCTGGATCTTCGGGTTTTTCAGGTGATCCCCCATTTGACGAATCCCCTCCGTTCCACACCCAATATTTGCAATGGTTAGTTTGTCTGATGGCGGCACCTCTCCTGACTTTGCTATTACATGTCGGGGAACAATGGTGATCCCAGCCAGTCCAGCGGAGGTCTTCCCAATAAAGTTTCTTCGGTTGATCTTATTCGAGGCCATGGGTTTATGTTGCTATTGTTGGTAGGATTAAGTTACAAATTAGCTGACTGAAAGCGAGAGGTAAGAGCAATAATTTTAAATTTGATCCTGGACGAAGACCTTGAAGATTTTGAAGATTTTCTAGTGGTAGGTGAGTCTGAACTGATCGGAGTCTGCTACTATTGTGAAGATCCGATTAGACAGTACTGGTTGGATTAGTTTCCTACTTCAGCTCATACCACTCAATATTTTCAAGGTTTCTCCTTCGGCCAATATTCTCCGGAGCATAATACTCCGCCAGGTAGTCCAGGATGATGTCTTCATTGGCTCCCAGGTCCCAGAGTTTTTGGGTCTCTTGCATCCATCGAATCAGGTCTTTCCATCCTTCGCGAGTAGCCCTGTTTTGAGCGATGAGTTTGGCAGAATGACAGTTGGTACAATTTCCCACTACAATGGGCAGCGCATCATCGGCTTCTAATACGGTATATGGATCCACCACCTCTGTGGGAACAGCCTGATTAGAAACTGTTTCCGTTAAGTCGCCAGTTTCAGCGGCAACCTCATTTTGGGCAGGAATTCTCAGAATATCAAACTTCAAAAGGATCCCTGAAACGAAAAACACCAGCAGCACCGAAGTCAGCCCTGCCAAAAGATTTACCAGACGTGAAAGGTTATTGATATCCATTATTTTACCATTACTGCAATTCGGTGGCAAGCATTGTTTAAGTAACCTTTTGGGTTCCAGCCGGGTACTATCATGGGTTGGGACCTTCCCTGATCATCAGTTGCTTTGGCCCACACTTCGTAATATCCTTTTTGTGGAAAATCAACTTTTGCACTCCAGTGTTGCCATGCCAGCCTGTTTGCCGGGGCTTCAAGTTGGCATTTCTTCCAGGTGACACCAAAATCTATAGAAAATTGCATCTCATTGACTTTGTTATCTCCGGCCCATGCATGTCCCCTGACATCTAATGTTCGGCCTTCTGAGATTTGTGCACCTGTTTTTGGATAGGTGATGAGGGATTTTACTGGCATGGATTCTATAATGCACATATTTTCATCCGGAACTTTAGTTCCAGGGGGTACTGTTTCACACGGGACACGGTAAGAATCACCCTCCATCTTAGGACCATCATGTACCTTGTTTCGGACTGATATTCTTTCAAGCCATTTACCACTGGTAGAGGCTGGCCAGCCGCCAAATACAAGGCGAAGGGGGTATCCGTTCATTATCGGAATGTATTCACCATTTATAGCCCAGGCAATGAGAGACTCATCTTCCATGGCTTTAGAGATAGGAACTCCTCTGGATATTACTACTTTCTCCGGATCACCTGATAGGTGAGTGTCTTTACCATAGTATCCAATATATACAGCATTTGATTTTATACCCACGTCATCCAATACATCTTTTAAGCGAACACCTGTCCATTTAGAGCACCCTACAGCTCCTGTTGTCCATTGATTTCCTTTAGCAGGAGGGTTGAACTCGCTACGACCGTTACCACCGCATTCCAGGGTAAGCTGATAGGTATAGTTTTTAAACCTGGACTTTAGTTCGGCGAGTGTGTACGTTTTCTTATTGACTACTGATTCACCATCAAATGTGAGCGTCCAGTTGTCTGGATCAATGTTCTCAGGTGGAATGCCATTGTTTCTGACAAAGAGCTTATCTGCAGGTGTAATCTTATCATCAAGTAGGTGAGGGGGAGTCTCTGCATTTACTGGTCGGTCATTGAGTATAACTAATCCGGGATCTTTACCAGGTATTTCGAAGGGTTGGTCATTGTCTGCCAGGATGGCTGGGATAAGACCTGAGGGCATATTCTCCGCAAATACTATTTTTCCTCCCACAGCCATACTCATGGCGGTAAGTGAAGCTTTTTTTAAGAAGCCTCTACGTGTCTCTGGGTTTATCTTTCGGCCCCATAGGTTTTGGTCAGCCATTTCGGGGTTTTGATACAGTTCGTGGATTCCCTTTTTCCTTTTCATATGGGTCAAATTTTCGCTCTTTTCTCGTCAGGGAGTAGTTGCTTAAAATTAACAGAAAAATAGATTCTGTTCAGTTAGCGATGAGTCCATTTTTACTTTTAATAAGTAGCCATGCCAGGTTTTGAAAAGCCAGCAGGTTTATTTCGCTTAGTATTTAAAACAAAAAAACCCATCGAGTAATAAAAACCTGATGGGTTTATGGATGGGTAAATAAAAAAGGGATGCTGATTACTCAACATCCCTTCTACTGCCTACGGCAGTTAAAAATAAAAATCTGGCAACGACCTACTCTTCCACATTTTACTGCAGTACCATCGGCGCTGGTGGGCTTAACTTCTCTGTTCGGAATGGGAAGAGGTGGACCCCACCGCAATAATCACCAAAAAATCGTAAGTGCTTACCTGTTTACTACCGGTGGACCCCACCAGCAACCTGCCTGCCGGCAGGCAGGTAATCACCAAAAGATCTTGTCCGCTGATGAAGGCGGCATGATATCTTACTACTCAACTTTATGAGTAGATAAACATTAGACAATAGGAATTGAAATTCACTGTGTATTCGAGTGTTGTATCGGAAAGTTTACGGGTAATTAGTACTACTCAGCTATGACATCACTGCCTTTAGACCTGTAGCCTATCAACGTCCTGATCTAGAACATCCCTTAAAAGAAGCCTCATCTTGTGGTGGGTTTCGCGCTTAGATGCTTTCAGCGCTTATCCCTTCCCAACATAGCTACCCAGCAGTGCCCCTGGCGAGACAACTGGTACACCAGCGGTTGGTCCAACCCGGTCCTCTCGTACTAAGGTCAGATCCACTCAAGCTTCTTACGCCCGCAACAGATAGAGACCGAACTGTCTCACGACGTTCTGAACCCAGCTCGCGTGCCACTTTAATGGGCGAACAGCCCAACCCTTGGGACCTTCTCCAGCCCCAGGATGTGACGAGCCGACATCGAGGTGCCAAACCTCCCCGTCGATGTGAGCTCTTGGGGGAGATCAGCCTGTTATCCCCGGCGTACCTTTTATCCTTTGAGCGACGGCCCTTCCATACAGAACCGCCGGATCACTATATCCGTCTTTCGACCCTGTTCGGCTTGTAGGCCTCACAGTCAAGCGTCCTTATGCTATTGCACTCCACGTACGGTTACCAAGCGTACTGAGGACACCTTTGAAAGCCTCCGTTACTCTTTTGGAGGCGACCACCCCAGTCAAACTACCCACCACACACTGTCTCCGCCAGCTGGCGGATTAGGCATCAGAAGAATAAAGGGTGGTATTTCACCAACGACTCCACCACGCCTGGCGGCGCAGCTTCAGAGTCTCCCACCTATCCTACACATCATTATCCCAATGTCAATGTGAAGCTATAGTAAAGGTGCACGGGGTCTTTTCGTCCCGTTGCGGGTAAGCGGCATCTTCACCGCTACTACAATTTCACCGAGCTCATGGCCGAGACAGTACCCAGATCGTTACACCATTCGTGCAGGTCGGAACTTACCCGACAAGGAATTTCGCTACCTTAGGACCGTTATAGTTACGGCCGCCGTTTACTGGGGCTTCAGTTCAATGCTTCGAGTTACCTCTAACATCCCCCCTTAACCTTCCAGCACCGGGCAGGTGTCAGGCCTTATACTTCATCTTTCGATTTCGCAAAGCCATGTGTTTTTGATAAACAGTCGCCTGGGTCTTTTCACTGCGGCCCGCCTTACGGCGGGCGCCCCTTTTCCCGAAGTTACAGGGCAATTTTGCCTAGTTCCTTAGCCATGATTCACTCGAGCACCTCAGGATTCTCTCCTTGACTACCTGTGTCGGTTTACGGTACAGGCACCTTTATCCTAACCTTAGAGGTTTTTCTTGGAAGTCTGATTAGGTACACTATCCACGCTGCCGTAGCATTGTGGTACTATCACATTCAGCAAAACTGGTGGATTTACCTGCCAGTCCTATACCTACATGCTTCAACGTACTATTCCGTCAGTACGCGGTACTTTCACTACTCCGTCACCCCATCGAAAATAAAGGTGGTACGGGAATATTAACCCGTTGTCCATCGACTACCCCCTTCGGGTTTGTCTTAGGCCCTGACTAACCCCCGGCTGATTAGCATTGCCGGGGAAACCTTAGTCTATCGGTGTGCTGATTTCTCATCAGCATTATCGTTACTTATGCCTACATTTTCTCTTCTGATCGCTCCAATATCTCTCACGAGACACCTTCGCCGCCATCAGAATGCTCCCCTACCCCCGCCAGCTGGCGGGTCTAAGCTTCGGTACTATGTTTGATGCCCGATTATTATCGATGCCCTGTCGCTCGACCAGTGAGCTGTTACGCACTCTTTGAATGAATGGCTGCTTCCAAGCCAACATCCTGGCTGTCTGGGCAACTGGACCTCCTTAGTTCAACTTAACATAGATTTTGGGACCTTAGCTGTAGATCTGGGTTCTTTCCCTCTCGGATTGGGACCTTAGCACCCCAACCCTCACTGTATGGTATATTTAT
>OZ271841.1:1605000-3625000 GCA_965601755.1 Cyclobacteriaceae bacterium | reverse complement strand
AAGAACATCGATAGCAGCCCGAATATCCTCATCATTGCTGAAAGAAGACTCAATGATGCCATCCTGGTAGTAATACCTCCCAGCTATTTCCTGCTCCATCAATCTGGTGATTTCCCTTTTGAAGGATTTGAGGTCCTGGTCCTTATTGTGCAGGGTCTCTCGCTGAAGGGCATAGATCTGCTCCTTTATGTCGTTGTAATATTTTTCCTTCTTGGCTGATGTAATCAGGTGTTCAATGTTTTTTTCTACCTGGGTAGTATAGTCATATTTTTTAGGTTTCAACCAGTTAGTAAATGCCTGGTAATCCTGATCAGTAAAGCTAAACTCTCTAGCGTCACCAATTTCAGGATGCTCATAGTAGTACTTTGTAGCATAGCCAAAGATCAGATCATTATTCACAAGACTATAGGTAATTGGAGCGTAATGATCTTTTTCAACTTCGATATCCGGATTTACTCCACCACCATCAAAAACGATCCTGCCTCCTGTCGTCTTAAATTCCGTCTTTAAGCTGTCAGGGATCTTTCCTACACTTCCATCATCATTCCTGTGGCTGTAGTCGATAGCCTGAATACACCGGCCACTGGGGATGTAATATTTTCCAGTAGTGACCTTGAGCTGGGAATTGTAGGCAAGTGGTCTGGTCTGTTGTACCAGTCCTTTACCATATGTTCTTCTACCGACGAGCACACCACGGTCATAATCCTGCACAACACCAGAAACAATTTCGGATGCAGAAGCACTCCCATTGTTGGTAAGAATTACCAATGGCATTTGTGTATCAACAGGATCGTTTAAAGCTTTGTAAGATTTGGTCCAGTTGGACAGCTTACCTCTAGTGGTCACTACGTCAGCGCCCTTTGGGATAAATACATTGGAAACATTTACGGCTTCTTCCAGTAAGCCCCCGGGATTGTCTCTAAGATCCAGTATAATTTTTGCCGCCCCATCATGCTTGAGTTTTTTAAGGGCACTCTTTACTTCATTTCCTGCTTCTGTGGTGAAATCTGTCAGTTTTATATACCCAATGTTGTCAGTCACCATACCATAGTAAGGCACATTAGCTATTGTGATCTTCTCTCTGTGGAGGGTCACTTCAAATTCTTCATTCTTTATCGGGCGTCTAATGGTAAGTACGATTTCAGACTTCGACTGGCCCTTCAGCAGCCTGCTACGTTCTTCAGAATTTCGCTGACTAATATCAATTCCATTAATTTTTATGATCTGATCTCCTGCCCTAAGCCCTGCCTTGAATGCCGGATAACCCTCGTAGGGCATGACAATCGTGCTTACTCCATCCTTTTCATCAACAATGGCTCCAATACCACCATATTCACCTGTAGTAATGGTGCGGTAATCTTCAATATCATCTTCCGGGATATAATCTGTGTATGGATCGAGTGAACCAAGCATCGCATCAATACCTGTCCGCATGAGCTGGCCCGGATTGATCTCATCCACATAGTAGCTATTGACTTCTTTGAAGAGTGTGGCAAAAATGTCGAGGTTCTTAACGATCTCGAAATACCGATCGTTTTCAATGGATTTATATGACCAAACGCTTACTCCTAAAAAGGCTATTAGAATCAGGAATCCAATCTTTTGCTTTTTCATCACACCAGGCTTTAATTTTTTTCTAAACGTTGTAACAGCTTACATAGTTTGTTTTCAATCTCTTTATAGGCCAGAATATTTTGGTCAGTATAGATGAAAGCTAAGTTATAAAAAGAATTATTTTTTGCAGAGAGCTGATGTTTGTTTAATCGATAGGCTTCTCTGATTCTTCTTTTGACCAGGTTTCGGTCCACGGCTTTCTTAAGGGCCTTTTTTGATACTGCGATTAGGATTTTGTGTGAGGCCCCCTCTACAAGTTGGTATTTCAGTACAATCGGATGTACATAAAAAGAGGAACCCTTTGCAAAAAGTTCCTCAATGCTTTTCTTCCCTGACAGTCGTTCTGACTTAGGGAATGTGTATTTGACTTGGCCTTTCGTTTCCATAGGCCATCAATTCATGATTATTTCTTGTGAGTATCGTCAGAAACAGATAGTCTCTTACGACCTTTTGCTCTTCTTCTTGCCAAAACAGCTCTACCGTTTGCAGATTCCATCCTTGATCTGAATCCGTGCTTGTTCTTTCTTTTCTTAACCGATGGCTGAAACGTTCTTTTCATAATGCTTTCTAACTGCTAATTTCCAAATGGAGGGCAAAGATAGATTAAAGAATAATTACTGACAAATGAATTTTTAATTGTTCAGCTATTCATTATTTATAGCAGACCCGGATGCCTTTAAATGGATTTAATCAACATGCAGAATTGGTCATAAAAGAATCGAACCCGATATTTGAGGTTATCTTCTCCAATAAATGACATTAATTTCCTGATATTGAAAATGATAAAATCCATTTCCATCCCTATTGCAACTGTCCTTTTTCTTTCCATCCTCATGGGTTTTGGATCATCAGGAGAAAAGTCTGAACAAGAAAATAAGAGAAAAAGTAATTACGCCAGGGGAGAAATGAATATCCAGCGGGGGATGGAGCTTTTTAATCAGTATTGTGCCAACTGCCACGACTTTTCTGACGAGGGAATCGGTCCCAACCTGGCAGGAATCACCTCCAAGGTCGAAAAGGAATGGATCGTGACTTTTATTCATAATCCGCCTGCCGTCATTGCCAGTGGAGATGAGCGTGCCGTTCGATTATATGAAAAATACCAACAGTATATGCCGCCCTTTCCCATGATCGATGGGCAGGATCTGGAAGATATCCTGGCTTTTATTCATCGGTTTTCGGAAGGAGAAAAGCGGAATAAAAATAATCGCCCCGGTGGGCTAATCAATCCCATCCCGGAAAAAATGGCACATTCCAATATGACCCTGGTCGTTGAAGAACAATTCATTGTGCCCTCCAGCTCAGAAATGCCCCCTCTTACCCGCATAAATAAAATGGAACCGATTCCTGGAGGTCGTGTAATGCTGCATGATTTAAGAGGGAAGATGTATGAAATCACCAAAGGAAATGAGCTTTCTGTTTACCTTGACCTTAACAAAGAGTTACCAGATTTTAAAGACAATCCAGGAAAAGGGTCCGGTCTTGGTAGTTGGGCTTTTCATCCGGAGTTTGAAAAAAACGGCATTTTCTATACCACACATTCTGAATCTCCTTCAACAAAACCGGCAGATTTTCCTTTGGATGACAGTCTTAAAATGACTTTACAGTTTGTCCTTTTGGAATGGGAAGCGGACGAACCGGGCTCTAAAGAATTTTCTGGAAGCCATCGGGAGCTGCTCAGAGTGGATATGCTAGGTAGTGTACATACATTCCAGGAAGTGACATTTAATCCATTGGCCAGGAAAGGAACTCCGGATTATGGAAAAATATATCTGGGTATTGGCGATGCAGGAGCAGCATTGAGAGGTTACTCTGTTTTATGTGATAATAACAAGACGGTATGGGGGAAAGTCCTTCGAATTGACCCCGCAGGAAAAAATGGCGTTAATGGGCAATACGGTATCCCTCCGGATAATCCATTTGTGAATACACCGGATGCGCTGGGTGAAGTATGGGTTAGTGGGTTCAGAAACCCTCACAGAATCAGCTGGGATGAGACCGGGTCTGGCCTGATGTTTATTACAAATATTGGCGAGCACAGTCTGGAAGAAGTGAATATTGGTGTACCGGGAGCTAACTACGGATGGCCATTTCGGGAGGGTACTTTCTTATTCGACGCAAATGCAAATCCTGAATTTGTCTATCCACTTCCTGAAGATGATGAAGGCTTTACTTACCCTGCCATTCAATATGATCATGATGAAGGAAGTGCCGTGTCAGGAGGGTTTGTTTATTCGGGAAGTAAAATACCTGTATTGAAAGGGAAGTACATCTTTGGAGACATATCGAGGGGAATGATCTATTATACCGAAGTGGCGGATATCGTTGAAGGGGAGCAAGCGCCCCTCTACCGCCTGGATGTTGCTATTGATGGAAAAATATCAGATATGGCTGAAATTTCGGGACATCAAAGGGTAGACCTGAGGATTGGAAAAGACCATGAGGGTGAATTGTACCTGATGACCAAGGGAAATGGTGGGGTCTATAAAATTGTGGATTGTATAGAAGGCAAACCTATTTAGTTTGCCTCCCAAATAATTTCTATCCGAAAACTTCTTCTTTGATCTCCTGCAATTCAAAGTAAGCCAATCGGGGGCCGTATTTTGAAACTACTTCGGACGACGCTTTACTGGCTAGCTTAGCTGATGATGCAAAAGTATGCCCGTGATTAATCCCATACAGAAAAGCTCCTGAAAACATGTCGCCGGCACCTGTAGAGTCAACAGCTTTGATTGGATACGGTTCTATATCTATGAAGGTATCCCCATCAAATACCATGGCTCCGTTTTTACCTTGTGTAATGACGAATTTCTTAGCAGCTTTTTTGAGCTCCTCACGGGCTTCTTCTAATGTCTCTTTGCCGGTGAAAAGCATAGCTTCCTCCTCATTGCAGAATAGCAGGTCTACCGAAGCTCCCACTACTTCTTCCATTTCCTTTTTGAAATATTTGACCATGGATGGATCTGAAAAAGTAAGGGCGACTTTTACACCATTCTCTTCAGCCAGCTTTTTTGCTACTTTCATGGCTTCCCGTCCAGTCTCTGAAGAAACCAGGTAACCCTCAATGAAAAGATACTCTGAATTGTTCAGCGCCTCTTCAGAGATTTCCTCAGTGGAGAAATCCGCGGTGATTCCAAGAAACGTATTCATGGTACGTTCGGCATCCTCCGACACCATCACCAGGCATTTGCCGGTAGTGCCACTGGCCAGGACATCTGGCTTCAGGTTGGTATCTACCCCATTATCATTCAGGTCTTTGATATAAAAAACTCCATCGTCGTCGCTGGCTACTTTGCACGAGTAAAATCCTTTGCCTCCCAGCTGACTCAAAGCAATGATGGTATTGGCAGCAGACCCGCCCCCTTGCTTTTTTCGGATCTGATTTTGAACGGCTTTTAACAGGACTGCTTGTCTATCTTCATCCACCAGGGTCATTAAACCCTTTTCCACCTCATGCTTTTTCAGGAAATCATTGTTGATCTCAATTTCATAATCTACCAATGCATTTCCTATTGCATATACATCATATTTTTTCTTAGCCATTCAGTCCTTTTTTATTGTTAAAATGATTTTGTTACCTCAGCTGATCAAATAACCAGGCATTGGCCTGCTCCCATTGCTCAGGGAATGTCCAGTGACCAGTTTCAAGAAACAGGTTAAGCTCCTTGGATGCTTCTATTACATTGTAAGCGGCATACATGGAAGTCGGCGGACAGGTGACGTCATTGAATCCCCATGAATACCAACCCGGAACTTTCACCCGGCGGGCAAAATTAACAACATCATAGTAAGGGGCAACTTTAAGCCAATTGGGCTGCACCTCTTCGTCGTAATTTCTAAACATATGAGGCCATCCACCGGTGCGGCCATGAAGATATCCCGTAAGGTCACATAAAGCAGGATAGAAAGCTGCCAGGTATTTTATTCGCGGGTCAAGCCCTGCTGTAACGATTGAAAGTGCACCCCCCTGACTTCCTCCATTCACAGCGATGTTTTCCCCATCAAAAGATTCCATGGAGAAGATGTAATCCACTGCACGAACACAGCCCAGGTAAACTCTTTTGTAATAATAGTTGTCCCGATCATCCAGCTTTACGGTCCAGTATTGACTCAGTCCTCCACTGCGCAGGTTGTCATAAACGACCTGATCCAGGTTTACCGGTATACCATGGATGCCTACCGATAAGGTAATAAATCCTTCTTCTGACCTGCGGTCAGGTCCATACGGACGGATACCAGCTCCCGGGACATTGAGCAGGGCCGGGTATTTTCCAGGTGCCTTTGGTACTGAAAGAATCCCATAGAATCTGCTATTGCCGATGTTTTGAAGGTTGATGTGGTAGACATTTGTCTTAGATGTGCATAGATCTGGCAATAGGGTTAGCTCAGCATCAATAGGTACTTTAGCCAGCTCTGACCTGGCATCGGCCCAAAACTGATCAAAGTCTGATGGGTTGGCTACGGTAGGTTGAATGTGGTCCGGGTCGAATCCCGCCGTGCCCCGGCTGCTATACGTTTTTCCATCAACTTCTGCGGTCACAGTACATGCCAAAAATCCGGGTACTGCCAGTTTTGCTCCTGTGATCTGACCTGTCCCATCTTTCAGGGTTGTCTTACCTTGTTTCATAGCAGGCATTTTTTCCAACCCTACCTCGTAAGTGATCTCTACATTCGGGACCAGCATGCCATCTTTATAGACTTTCACATCAAAGTCGGCTTGCTTGCCTGTCTTGTATGTCCAATCTGACTGGGTAGGAGTGACAACAATATTTACCCGAGGGATCCTGGGTTGACTGATGGCAACGAAAGCAACCAGAAGAGAAATGAAACTTAATAAATGCCGGGGATTAAATGATTTCATTGGGTTTGGATTTTTTTGAAACGGGTGAATTTAATCATTATCAATAAACCACCCGTCATTGTCTTACCTGCATTAATGTGCAGATTGAGATGGGTTATTAAAACCGAAGACAGATATCCTGTTAAGCCAGAAATTTAATCCTGGTAAAAATGTAGTCAAGCGACTCCTTATTAATTACCATTCTATAATAATCTGTATCGGGTAACTGACCCGGTTCATAGCCTGTCTGAAGCAGATACTTCTTACTGATCTTTTTGTCGAACCAGTGGACGAGGCTGATATTCCCACCCTCAATCTCTATGCATGTCATACCGCGCTTGCCAATGACACATCCTGAGTTGAACACACAAGGCACATGGAAGGCAGTATTGTACACATAGCTTTGAAAGTTGTGATCCTTGTTCTCTTTATAATATTTCCTGATGTCTTTTTTCAGGAGTTTTATTGCTTCGCTGATCTTCCCCTCGTTTTGATTGTGAAGTGAAAAGTCGCGGCACAATTGCTCCACTTTATACTTGAGACGCTCTACTTTGTGCAGGGACTCAAACAAAGGCCGATGGGTATGGCCAATGATGGAAGCAATCTTATTGTAACTGGAATAATGGTAAACCCTTTTCTCAATGTTGTATTGCTTCTTACTGCTGTGTGCCACCGAGTAGTTTTTGATGCCCAGTGGATTGGCAAAATACTTCAGCGTGAAGCCAATGAGTTCATTGTGTTTTTGAAACTTTTTGGATGCCTGGTGGCCATGAAAAACAAAAATGGAGTCATCCTTATATTTCAGTCTGACCGCCTCCTTGAGGCTGTCTTTGAAAGGTACCTTTTCTTTGAACTCCAGCTCCAGGTCATGATTGCCTATGGTCTTGATGAAATTTCCCCTTTGGGCAAAAAGCTCAAACGCTTCGTACAATTTTGGCCATTTACTCGTGATCTTTTTGAGGGAAAAACGCTGGAGCTCCTCCACATCACCATTCAGGATGAGTCCGTAATCTTTTTTGTGGTAAAAATCTTTCAGTGCCGTGAGAAACAGGTCAGAGTTGGTCCGGAAGTCATCTGTGGAGCTCCCATCCCCCACATGCAGGTCGCTAAAGATCACCCATTTCTGCGAGTCATCCAATGGGATGATATCGGACTTTTCGTAGAGTTTGTTGAGGTTTTCGTAAACGACTTTGTTATCGATCTTCACTCGGATAATTTAATCATTTCGCAAAATAGTGCCTACAATAGGAGAACCAAATGAATATCTGCTTACCGTATTATTATGAGTTTGTTAACAGGATTATTCCAGCACAAGGGTCAAACCCTTTTTGCTCAACATAGAGGTGGATTGGTAACTCCCTGACCATTACGGGAATCAATGGTAATTCTAAAGACTGGTCGTCCCTAAGGGGACTTCCAACTTTCAACAAATTCCTTTTGGTTGGCAACCTCTGTGCCTTCACGAAACAACCCCTACTTCCTCAACGCCAACGCTTTGTCCGGATAGTCTGTGATCAGTCCATCAAGCCCAATACCCATAAGTTTTTGCATTTCCTGCTCGTCATTCACGGTCCATTGCCAGACTTCCACGCCTTGTTTGTGGGTGAAATCGATGTACTCTTTCGTCAGGTTGGTTCCCCCACCAACTCCAATCGCTTCGGCATCAATGACTTTCGCGTAGTCAATGGTCATTTTATCTGCTACACTGATGAGATACAGGATGGGGATCTTTTTATCCAGCTGTCGGATTTTGGCCAGCACAGGGTAGTAAAAAGAAAAGATGATGACCTGGTCATTCATTTTCAATTCGTTCACGGCGTCCAGTACCTCCTGCTCCAGCCCGTACGACTTTATTTCAATGCATACCTTGATCTTTCCCTTAGCCACTTCCAGGGCTTCCTTCAGGGTAGGCATCTTCTCATCGGCATATTGATCGCCAAACTTCTTTGTATACCCGACCTTGATATTTTTCAGCTCTGCGGAATTCATCTGAACGACCTCACCGGTTTGGCTATCGCTGCTGGTCTTATCAATGGTGGCGTCATGGATGACCATGGCCTTATTATCTTTGGAGCGCTGAACGTCCAGCTCAAAATAGTCGGCACCCACTTCAATGGCCTTTTGGAAAGCAAGCAAAGTGTTTTCCGGAGCTGCACTGGAAAACCCGCGGTGGGCGATAATTTTCGTTTGAGCGTTTGTCACTGCTACAATTGAAGCGAATACGAGTATTAAAGTTATTTTTTTCATCCTTATTGGGTCTAATATCCAAAGCTAAAACCAGTTACCCAAAACTAGCATAGAAGTTTGTTATGAGGGTATTAATTATATGATGCTCATATGGTTTCCTCACCCTTTTCCCAAGGTCTGTGCCCTCGTAACTTTCCTAAGCTCTGTGCCCTCACAGACCTTCGACTTATTCAGAGTCAATTGCACATTGAATACAACCACATTAACTCATTCCACCACAAGGTATTCAGCGCCAGTATCACTGAACGGATAAGAGTAAATATTAGAATATTTGACACTTTCAACCCAATAGGTACTATCCGGACAACATTTCTCAACAGTAGCATAGAAATCAACTGTGAGTGAATCGATGAAAGTTGATTTTAGATAAAGCAGGTAATCGCGATGCTGCTCATCGAATTCTACCACTAAAGCTTTTGGCATGGTCGCACCAAGACGAACTTCAGCAATGCTGTATGTATTACCCAAAGTATCTTTCAGTATCACATCATCCAATTGATACGTGGAACCGTCGAAGATCAGATCGTTACCGTTTGAATCCATCAGGTTGAACCTATAGATCCGCGATGATGCACAATCCGGATCCAGGCATTCATCATAATTCAAGCCGCAACCTGAGAGTAGTAAAAGATATAAAATGAACAGTCTATATTTCATCGAGTAAATAACGGAGCCTGGTAGGGAGTAATATCAAAAATTCGTTACGGAATCTTTAAGCATATCAAGGTTCAGGAAAAGACAATAAAGAAAGTGGTAACAATACTCAGCCCAGTCATGATCACAGCCGCTACTGAAATGACTGAAAGCAGTGAATTAAGCTTGTCCTGCCTGGTGTCACGTGCATCCATACGCTGAAAGATCTCAGAGGCTAACAATTCAAGGTGTTTCATTCGATTACACTTATCTGATAGTCCTTATCGGTTTCTTGCCGATTCTTTCTAGTTCAGAAGTTATATCCTTGCTATAGCTATATAAATATAGTAACTCCATTAACATTAATGTAACCCTCACCCTCCCCCAAACCGATAATTATACCCCAACTCAGCTACAAACTCCCGGAAGTGACTACCTATCTCCTTGCCCGGACTGTTGCGGTCGATGGCGGTCATGTTAAGGGTGAACTGATGTACCTCTTTGAAAGTATAATGACCTCCGGCCCGGAGGTTGTAGATACGGGTAGCAACAGCACCTTCCACCCGAGCCTGGTTATAGGAAAAGGTAAGATGAGTAGACAGCTTGTTTTCCATCATGCTTTTTCTAACAGAGGCTGATGGCCCCACAATCAGGTTGTTGATCTGCGCTTGTGTAAGGTTGATGTTCCCGGCCATGTTGAACGACCAGCCGGTCTCTCCCATACTCAGGATATAAGCCGTATTGAGGTTGTAGAATCGTGTTCCGGAATAAGCATCCTCAGATGCCCTGCCCTCCGTGGTTTCCTGGTAAGAGAAATTGATATTCAGATTTTGACGAGACTCCTTCCGTTCACTCAGCACCAGGTTAAAATTGGATGAAGCCTGCCTGGCCAGCTGGTGGTAGTTAAGCGTATCCAGGTTGTCGTATGGAGTAGACTGATCGATCACTTCTACCAGGGGACGGAAGTTGACATAGGTATTGAAATCCGAGTAGTTGAACTGTGTGGTGAACCGGGGCGTAATCTGATAGTTGACCGATCCGGACATAGATACCCTCCTCATGGAGCTCAGCTCGGTATTGTCCAGATTATTTTTCTGCACCCCAACTCTCAAATTCAAATTCAGCTTTTGCTGGAGCCAGGAAGACCGATGTATTAGCACGATATTCTCCAGGTCATTGTTGAAGTAATAGGCCCCCAGGGTTCGGTATCCCGGATCAACTCTTTCATAGTTCACACCAAACACGTACTGACTAAACTGATACGATACTGTGCCATTCATGGCTTTGTAGAAAGAAGAGGATACCCGTTGTGGGATCAGGAAGTTCAGGTGATCATAAATGTTGCCGGTTGATACGGTTTCAGCCCGGACATCGGTGGTCAAGGCACTTCCTGCTATCTCACCCTTCAATGATAATCCTTTGATCGGACTGACTCCAAAGCCTAATCCCAACACCAAATTTTCCTCAGGCTTGATTTCCTCGGTCGGTGGATTGGGTATTGACGCTACATCATCCTTAGCCTTGAAGAAAGTAAGGTCCACAAAGTTCTCAGCTGTACCATAGGTGACTTTGACCCCTCCTCCCATCCGTTTATAGGCGGGTGTATTCAGTGATTGGGTAGTATCAGACTCCACCGCTTTATTGAGCCGTCCGTACATGGCCGCTACTTTCAGCTTTTCATTCACAGCTACTTCAGCCCCTGCACCCAGGAACAAATGCCCGGCGAGGCTATACCTGGAAAAATTCATGCTGCGAAAGCCGATGTGTGCAGTCACATTTTTGTAGGTGGGACTCATCCCATATTGATTAAAAGGCTGCTGAAAGGAAGTGTTTTGATCCGAATAGGAAAATGAAAGCGGAACACTCCATCCGTAGATGGCCAGGTTGAGATTGCCTGAAATAAAATAGTTATACGGATCTCTCCGGTTCTCCACTCCATCAGCATGATAAAATACCTGATTGATGTTGAGCCCACCGGAAATCGAAAATGCCTTTCCCTGCCCGATGGTTTCCAAGTTCTGAGCGCTGAGGAGACGGAAGCTACCAGTTAAAAGCAAAATCAATATCGTTTTGATGCTTCTCAACTTTATCTGTCTATATAAATGATAAATTCGACTCGCCTGTTTTTCGCTTTGGCCTCCTCGGTGTACCCTTCATCAACCGGCTGAGTGTCACCCATCCCGACTGTCGTCACCTGACCTTCATCCACACCATTTGAAATCAGGTGATCCTCCACTGCTTTAGCGCGATCCCGAGACAAGGCCAGGTTGGCCTGGGGTGAGCCCACATTGTCCGTATGCCCTATGATCTTGAGTCGATAGTCAGGATTTTCTTTGAGCATCTGCACAAGGTCTTTCAGGAAGGGATCATTCTTCCCAATCAGCTCAGCTTCACCAAAATTGAATTTTAAGTCCTTCGTCAGCTCAAACTGAAGCGACCTCACATCATCCAGTTCATTGAGCTTTTCATCGATTTGGTGAACCTCCGATTCCTGCTGTGCGGGCTGGGTATTTTGCTCCCGAAAATCAAATCGTCTTGGTTCGTGTGATTCGATCACAACCTTTTGGGGCTCCCGCTTCCAGGTGACCAAACCCAGACCAACGGCTATCTGGAACCTGCTTTGGTAGTAGTCCACCGACTGCCCAACAGGTACGTAATAACTGCCCCCGAGCTTAAAATTTGGTTGATGCCAGACCAGGCCCAGCCCTATATCCGGCACAGTACCAGCATTCACGAGTAGCTCCAGCGCACCTGGCTGTACGAGGTCATATGGATTTGTATTGTCTAAGGTGTATTTCACCGAGCCGACGATTTGATACTCCGTCTTTTTGTTTGACCGGGTGACAAAGAGCTGTGGCTCCACCTCAAATTGTCTACTCCTAACAAGTGTGATACCCGAGCTGAGCAGGTAGGTCATCGGAACTTCAGAATACTCTCCAAAAAAAGATTCTCCCGGTGTATTGAGGTGAAATGCACTTGCCGACACGAAAAACCTTTCCTGGTCATCGTGGCTCACACTCCAGAAGATGCCGGTCCCCAGACTCAAGTAGTTTACCCTGCTATGGACAAAAGCTTCCCCCAGGTTGGCATTAGGATCGTATCGAAATTCTTCCTGTATCCATTGAGACCCCGTTGAAAGACGCTCTAGCGACGTCCGTTTGTTGGTGTAGCTCCCGGAGAGTCCCATCGCCAAAAACTGGTTCGAAGCAATCCGGATACTCGTTGCAAGTGCCAGGTCAAATTGCTGGGTTTTCAGCAGGTCTGACTCCCCAAAGTCTTTTTCTACAAACCCCAGTCCAATACCCATGTACCGGTTGCCATTCACCTGGTTGGTAAGGGGCAGCTCCATATTGAGGACATTGTTGGTTATATAGTCTCCCGAGCCGATATCGTACTGGTCATGAAAAAAGCCCACCGTGGCAGCATGGTCCAGCACCGGCGTCGCCGGCTGGTAGAGCAGGGGGGTAAACTGGTTGAAGGTATGGACAGCATCCTGGGCGGGTAGAAGGTGGGAGAGGAGTAGAAGGAGTAGAAGCACCCCCCTAGCCCCCCTGAAGGGGGGAGAATTAGGTGTTTCAGGAAGCAGAAACTCCTCCCCCCTTGAGGGGGGATAAAGGGGGGTGCTTCTAAGTCCGCTACTTCCCATCCTTCAAGCGATTTACTGTCCAAAAAATCTCGTTTACTACATACCTCATCTCACGTTTGACCTCCAGGTCATCGAATCGAAGGAAAATCACACCCTCTTGTTCAAGTTTCTTTTGACGATAGACATCGTAGGCAGCTGCCTCCGGACTATTATGACTACTGCCATCTATCTCTATGGCAAGCATGATCTCATGACAGTAGAAGTCCACAATAAAATCCAGCATCGGTACCTGACGATGAAACTGTACTCCCAGTGCTCTATTTTTGATTTCCATCCATAGAAAGACCTCAGAGGATGTACTTTCCTTCCTCAGCCTTCTGGCTTTCATCTTCAGATCAGGTCGGTATGGTATGATTTTATTTCTCACGCAGGAGTTCTACTTATTGTCTTGCGCCTGAAGAGGGTAGCCAATGACAATCACCGCAATCACTACCCATAGCTGTTTCTTAAATACTTGTAGCATGTATATGTAATATACTTGATCTCGGCCATATACCCGTATATGTCATGGGTATTTTAGCCATTTAATTTGTTAATGGAATAAGCCTCAGAACTTTTCGCTGTATCAACAAACAAGTACATCCTTTTTTAAAGCCATTTGTTAACTAGGATATAATTCTCCAATCTTCAGTAACTTTATACTATGAACAAAGAAGTGGGCATTAATTCGCTAAAAGACATGCCTCAGGATTTCGAACTTGATGAATTGATTGAAAGGCTAATTGTGCTAGAGAAAATCGAAAAAGGCCAAAAAGATGTTGAATCAGGTCAATCATATTCTCACGAAGAAGCAAAAGGTAAGCTGGACAGGTGGCTGAAATAGTCTGGACCAGCAACGCATTAACTGACTTAAGTGAAATTGGAGAGTACATAGCCTCTGATTCTCCAAAGTATGCCGAATTAACTGTTTCCAAACTGTATCATAAGGTTGAAATTCTTTCAACTTATCCAAACAGCGGGCAAGTAATTCCTGAAACTAACAAGAGAAATTAAGAGATTTTATAGAGGGTAATATGGAATTCACTTTTAATCTTTAAATACTTAAATTCGATTAAATGTTAATGAAATGGGGACAATAGAACTAAAATCAGATCTTCTCAAGATATTAAACAAAATTGAAGACGAACAGCTTCTTAGGACTGTCTATGAGTTTCTGAAGGAGGGTGAAAACACTGAACAAGGGCAAATCTGGAAGACCTTGACTGAGGATCAGAAGAAAGAAGTTTACTCATCCTATGAAGAATCCCAGGACGACAAAAACCTCATTGCATGGGAGGATATTAAGAAGAAGTATTAATGCAAGTATTTGTCACCCCTCGTGCAGAGCGAAATTATAATTCAATAGTTAGCTTTATTCAGGAAAAATGGGGATTAAGAACAGCCAACCAGTTTGTTCATAAGACAGATGAAATCTTTAAGCTTCTTAAAAACTATCCAAGGATCGGACAAATTGAGAATGGGGACATTAGAGGGTTTCAACTTTCACCCCAAACAAGGGTGCTCTACCGAATTCGAGATCAAAAAATAATTATCCTTTCATTTTTTGATGTAAGGAAAGATCCTAAAAAGAAATTAGGTTAACTCCGGCCTTAACATTGTTTATGTCATTTATTTCAAGGTGTATCTGTATCTCCTCATAGTCACAGTATGGACTATGAGCATTTCACCCTCCGCACCTGTAATTAAACCGCAGCAGGCTCCCATTCCCATCCCTCTCAACCCCAAAGATTATGACAAATTCTCCCCCTTCCTGCACATCTAATTAGCAATTCTTAGATTTTACCATTTGTAACCTGTAGGTAATAAACATCCCAATAAGCGCAATTGAAGTAAATTATAGGGCATCTGAACAAGTTCATTTATTTTTGATTATGGTTAATTTGAAAGAACGTCTGATCAAACGAATACAGGAAACAACAAACCTTGATCTATTGAAGGAAGTTTATCGGCTATTGGAAATAGATTTTGACGACCAGGAAATCTATGAATTATCTGATGATCAGCGTGCAGCTATCCATGAAGGTCGACAACAAATCAATCAGGGTAAATATCTGACTCACGAACAAGCAAACAAGGAAACAGATAAGTGGCTAAGCGAAAAATAATTTGGTCAATTCGAGCCCAACAAGATAGACTTCAAATCCTCGAATACTGGATTGAACGGAACAAGAATAAACCTACGCCAAAAAATTATTAATCTGTTCAATTCAGCAATTGAACTACTTTCCGAACATCCTGAAATTGGAAAGCAAACAGACGAGCAAGGTATCAGAGCAAAAATCGTGAGGGATTACATGATTTTTTACCAGGGCCTTGAAAATCAAATCAACATTTTAGCTATCTGGGACACAAGACAGAACCCAGAAAGGCTTGAGCAATTATTTAAGAAAAAGCTATAATTAATAGCATTTCAAAGTCTCCCACTAGCCCTCCCTAACCCCACCCACACTCCTGTATGAGGAAAATGACTTAGATTTATCTAAACATTGAAGGTCATTATAAACCTGCTATACCTAATGGCATTGGCTTGTAGAACACATTTGATAGATCGGAAATCAAAAACCCCAACTAATGAACAACCTAATTGGAAATTCACGGATCTTACAATTATTTGCCATTTGTGATATATATACATTCATAAGATTTTTTGATCTCCTAAAGAACTCCTTCAATAACTTACTTACTGGTTTTTGGTATTTCAATATTCTCAGTATTTTTCTGTTGATTTCCTTACTAGCAACTACTTACTTTAACTTTTCTAATCCACTGTTGGGGATAAAGATTTACTACTTTCAATTGATCCCAAGATTTACGATACTCATTTTGACATTTGGATTCATAACAAAATTGACCGGACTAACAGCATTAAACATTTACCAACCATTACTTTATTTGGCAATGGGACTTGAGCTTCTGAGGCTAATGTTTAACATTCTGACACACAAACAACTGACAAGAAAATCAGCTGATAATAAAATCTGAGTAATCCCCTCACCTCAACAACTTCACCCGTCCTGCTTACCTTTTTTAAGCATAAACAATCCCCGTCCTGCACACCTGTATGAGGGAAATCCCTTAGATTTATTGAATACTGTTTAGTAGCTATATGGCAAAGACACCTGTCACTTTCATCGTATATTACATTGGGGCTTTTACATTATGGGCCTGGGGCGGTTTTAATGGGAAAATTTCTAAATACCTACCAGGACCTGAATCATCAATGAAACGAGTTAAAGCGGGAATTGTAGGCTTATTCATGAGTTTCCTGCTGATCACATTTGGCTTTAGGTTATACGATTATTTTGGTACATCTCAGCCTAAGTCTACATATGGACTTACACCTGAACAAACAAAAGAGGTGCTTGAGAAAGCAAATAGAAAAGGTGTTATTACAATAAAACCTGGAGAAATAGATGAGCTTAAGAAGAGGTTGGATTCATTAACGTTGGAATAATCAACTCTCCCTAACTTCGATAACCACAAGAACTCTGAAATAGCACTTCCTGCACACCTGTAAAATATCTTAGATCTACCATTACATCAAATTTCACCTTAATAAAACATAAGATCGTTCACTGAGAAAGTCGCTAGAAAAATCATTCAATTATCTTCAAAACGTAATACAGGAAAGCTCATGGGCAATCACTGCGGCTGGCGGAAAATGGCGGCGGATAGCGCGAGGGTGTGTTGCCGGAGGTTGGCCTTGTGGGAGGCGTGTGGTGCGAAAGCCGTGCACTTATTCATTTTCCGTTGTCTTTTGGATACTTTTTGACAAGAAAAAGTATCAAGAGCCCCCCTGGCAAGGGTGGGAATTGAACAACACAGAATAGTATAACATCCCTATCCTCGGCCTCACCACAAAAAACTCTGAGTATTGTAAGCATAAACAACCCCTTCCTGCATACCTGTATGAGGAAAAATGCCTTAGATTTATAAGGTGATATTAGTGGTTTTATCACGTAGTTAATGCTGAGCCAACTAAAATTGACTTTTCATGAATGATGAAGGCAAAAACATAAAGGAGATTAAACGGGAAGATTATATAAAACTAATTGACTTAGTAGGTAGAAAGAGAGCCGATGAAATTTTTGAGAGTGACGGAAACCTTGACGACGACACAAAATATCCTATCAGAGAAATTAGAACTACTATCTTCTTTTCCAGTCTCAGAAAATATATAATTGCTAAGCCTGGAAAAACTCTTCTGATTGTAATAATCGGTATTCTGATTTCAATTATTGTGTATGGAAATATTTCATTCTATTGGTGATTCAATCTTTTCTAAAAATCAATAAAAGAATAATTAAAACTGTGCCCAAATCGAGAATAAGGACGTGAGTCATAAGCTTAGAGTGCACCTCTCACACCACCTAACACGAGGGTCTCATAAATGGCAAACTCGGTAACAGCCTGTAGGTGTTCAAGTAGTACTTTACCCTCCCCCCTCACCTCAGCAACTTCACCGTCCCCCTTACCTGTTCATTAAATCGTAGCGGGCTCCCATCAAAAAACGTCCCCTCGATCGTCCAAACATAGGTACCATTGCCCATCGGTCGACCCCGTGAAGTGCCGTCCCAGCCCACCGCCAGTGCCTCATCGGGCTGTGAACTGCTGTAGAGCAGTTCCCCATTCAGGTTGTACACCGAAAACCGGATCTCGCTAACCCCCGAACCGTACACCCTGAAAAAGTCGTTGCTGCCATCCCCATTGGGAGTAAACAGGTTGGGGATAAACAAGTTGTTCTGCACCAGCACCACCACAGTGTCCATTGTCATACAGCCCAGCTCATCCCATACCTCCACCGTGAATGTCGTATTCTTAAAAGGCGTCGCCAGGGGCTCGGCCACCTCCGCAGCATCCAGCAATTCGGCGGGTGACCAACGATAGGCAACACCTCCCGAAGCCTGTAGCCTGACAGACTCCCCGGCCCCAATGCTTTGAGTCGGACTCACCTCCACCTCGGGTGGAGACTGCACCACCACCCGGACAGTATCCGTTTCAGCTTCGCAATCTCCGGAAGTCACCGACAACACATAGGTCTGATCTTCCTCAGCACGCACCACGGGGTTCGCTACCGAGGCATTGGAAAGCCCGTCACCCGGTGACCACTGATACACATAGTCGAGCAGGCTGCCCGAAGCAGAAGGATCCCCGCCAATCGTCATTTCTTCACCCAGGCAATACACCCGGTCTGACCCGGCATCCACCACAACGCGCGGATTCACCTCCACAAACACCGAATCCTCCGCCACACAATCATTACCATCCGTCACCTCCAGGAAATACCACGATGACGCTACCGGTTCTAAATAAGGATTGGCCACATCCTGAGCAGCAACCGCTTCATCGCCTTCCCACCGAAACACCAGGTCGCCCTCCCCGTCATTCCCTCCAAGCGTAGTCCCGGTACCATAACAGAGAAACACATCCTCCCCGGCATCCGCCACCGGCAGGGGATGCACAACCACCTCCACGGTATCCCGACCCACACAATGATTCATATCTTCCAGCCGGACATAGACCGGCCCGGATTCCGGCAACACAACCTCCAGGCTCAGCGCTTCCCCCAGGGTCACATCCGCCGCATCAAACCAGCGAACCGATGCCACATCCGCATGATCAACCATAAGCTCCACCGGGCTTAACGCACACACTTCTGCTTCTCCCATGATCTCCACCTCCGGCAAAGCATGGACAATCACCATCACAGAGTCTTCATACACACAACCGGCTGCATCCTCCACCCAAAGCGAAAACTGATCGCTCTCCGCAGCAGTCACCTCCAGCTCAGGCCCTGTAGCCAACACCCCCAATGCTGAATTGCTCCACACATAATCCACCCCCACGTCCTCCACCGCCAGGCTAATGGCGTCACCCACACAATAAGACCGATCCTCTCCCAGCTCAAATACCGGCAACGGGTTCACCGTCACTTCCAGGGTGTCCAACCCCACACAACCATCCAGGATCGCTTCCGCCCAGATGGTCATGGATGCCATAGCCTCAAATGCATAGACCGGCTGATCCGTAGCCAACACCTGGTCGCCCGTAGTGTACCAGTTCACCTCATCCCAGTCGCCCTCCACAGCCAGCACCAATTCCGTACCTGCACAAACGGTCGTATCCCGAAGTGCAAAAACAGGTCTCGGATCCACCGCCACCACCAAAGTATCACCGCTCACACACCCCGCCACGCTGGCAACCACCGCCACCAACGTATCCGTATGGCTATCGGGACCCGTCGCATGCGCATAAAACCATTGATCATGTATTAAAGCATTCCCGGCCACATCATGCCAGTCTACCCGTCCAAAATCCGGATCCTGCAGCTGTAGCAGCACGGTCTCTCCCTCGCAGACCCGAACATCCGCACCCAAATCCACCACCGGCGACGCCAGCACCTCAGTCACCAGGGTATCCCGGTTCACACAGCCCGCCGCATTTTGCACCTCCACCACAAGCGTATCATCGGCCAGCACCTCCCGCAGTAGCGACGGCCCTTCACCCAGCAACCCTTCCCCGACAGCGTACCAGCTCACCGCCTCGAAGCCCTCCGCCAGCAGCTCCAGCACCGCCCCGTGACACAACGCCGTATCAGGTCCCAGGTCCGCCACAGGCAACGACAACGCCTCCACCCACAGCGTATCAAAACCCGAACAGCCATGCTCATCGATCCCTTCGGCTATCACTGCGTCACCGGCCTCCACCTCCAGCAGCCATGACGCCTGATCAGCAGCCTCCAGCCCGGCACTTTCCAAAAACCAGTTCACCGTGGCATAGCCCTCCAGAGACAGCGACAACGGCGAACCCACACACAAAGCCGTATCACGCCCCATGTCAACGGCCACCGGGGCATACAGGTCCACCACCACGGTATCGTACTGTGTGCAGCCACCCCCGAAAGACACCTCCGCTACCAGCGTATCTTTGTCAGCCTGCAGGTACTGCAGCGTCTCCTGGTCCGCCGCGAGCAGCCCGGCCTCCGTATACCAGTTCACCTGCTCAAAACCCGAAAGCGTAAGCGTAGTAGCGTCGCCCGTGCAAACCGAAAAGTCCGGCCCCAGGTCCAGCGCTACCGAACCCGTCACGTCCACCACTACAGAGTCGTACAGCACACACCCAAGCCCCTGACGCGTCACCTCGGCCACTAGCGTATCTTTCACCAGCGCCCGATGGTCGTAGGAGCGCTCATCCCCAGCCAACAGCCGGTCCTCCACTACCGAATACCAGTTCACGACATCCCCGGCCTCGCCCGCCTCCAGGGTGAGCGTGGCGCCATGGCAAACGGCCGTATCCGCCCCCACCACCAGGGGATCACACAACACAAACTCCGCCTCCCCGGCAAAAGCCGACCCCGCGAACGCATGGTCAAGGGCCTGAACACTCCAGTAATACCGGCCTTCGGGCAGGTCATGGATCGTAAACGCTGTCCTGTACCCGGCATTCCCCGTACGGGGGATCCGGCGGTAGCCCGTCGCCACATCGGCCAGGGGCGAAAGCACCAGGTCCGCCCCACCGGGCGAGCCGCTGATATACAAATTATAGGTCAGGGAAAGGGGGTGCGTCAGGTCATCCGTGGCAGCGGCCCAGCTCAGGGTCACCGCCCCGTCCACCACCTCCGAGGCCAATCCCCCCGGAGCTGAAGGTGCCCCGTTGGTAACAGTCAGGTGCCGGTCCGAAGCATAGAGCCCCGCATACAGCCCACCCACCTGCTGACCCGTCTGAAACACATCAGGACTCCCGTCCCGGTTAAAATCCGCCACCGCGACCGCCCCACTGTGGAGCGGCTCCAGCGCATGGGCAGCAGCCGTGAGCGCATACCCGCCACCGGGCCCGGCATTGGTCAGGTACCGGGTCAACGCATCGTTATCCGTATCCAGCCCAATGAGCACCGCATCCGTGAGCCCGTCCAGGTTTAGGTCGGCCAGGGCCAGCGAAGCACTGCTCACAGCATCCAGCACCATGCCGGACCGTGCAAAACCATTCACCTGGTTGTTGAGGTACGCATGTGTAGCCTTCACCAGCGCATCCGTCATCCCCGCCATCACCAGGTCCGCAAAGCCATCTTCATTGAGGTCCGCCACCGCCGAAGCACTCAGCGCATACCCATCCGGCCCCTCGGCATACCCTTCGGCAGCCAGCGCCCTGCTCACAGTGTAGAGGCGGGTCCCCGGACGGCCCAGGGCATCATAGCCCGTCACCAGCAGCTCGGGCAGCCCGTCGTTGTTGGCATCCAGCGCCGCCAGGTTGCCATAGGCTTGCGGCACCAGCTCCGGCCACACCGGCACATACGTCGCACCCTCCGCCGCATACACCAGCAGGGCTTCCTCACCGGCAGCATCCACGCCCGACACCACCACCTCCGGCCGGCCATCCCAATCCAGGTCTGCCCACAACACATCCCCATGGGTCACCCCCTCCAGCGCAAACGCCATAGCAGTAAAGGACGTGCCGAGGTTGTTGCGATATACCCGGACCACCTGCTCATCGCCAGGGGTCTTGCCTGAAACAAGCAGGTCTATGAATCCATCCTGATCAAAATCGTCAAGGTCAAATTTTACCTGCGAAAGCTGTGCGATCTCCAGCACATGGAAGGAGCTGTCGCCATTGTTTGCATAATAGGCCAGCGAAGAAGTGCCCAGGTGATCCGTACCGGAAAGAATGAGGTCGGGCCATCCATCATTGTTCATATCTGCCCATGCAGCCTGGGCATCGTTTACTTGTGTTATCGAGGTGGCGATAGGAGTGAAAGTCTGTGCCTGAATGGGTACACAATAGACGAAAAACAAAACCGTGAATGCAGAAGATTGGTTAAATAGTTTCATCTCACCAGCAGGATCCTTTTTTGTTGAACATTGTCACCTGCTTGAACTACCAGGAAATAAACACCAGAGGGTACTTCAGAAAGATCCCATTGAAGCAAATAATCCAGTTTACCTGAGAGGTTTTCCTTAATTAATTCGTACCTGCTCATGTCCAGCAAGCGGACAGAAACCTGCTCTTTTGTTTGTGCATTTACAATCACTTCCACATTACCCTGAGATGGGTTTGGAAAAACTGAAGTATAGATGGCATCAATCTCCGCAACCCTAGCACTAGAGGATTCTCCGGTACCCGCTTCTATCTCTATTGTTTTGAAAAGCTCCGCAATACAACTCTGGTAGTAAGCCACCAATCCCAGCTCATATGCACCTGTCTCAGTAAAGACCACTTCAATAAATTGATCATCCATTGAAGTAACAATAACATTTTCAGATTCTGGTATTACCCATTCTACCTCATCCGGAACTGGGAGTGAAAGGTCCACAAAAATCAAAGGCTCATTTACCACGGCTTCACTAATCCGGATAAAATCGGCATTTAAAATACTTTTAGACCACTCTATAGAAAAAGATTGGGATACCTCGCATCCATCTTCATTTTGAACGCTCAACATATATTCTCCTTGTAGGGAGGCCTCAATGCGATGGCTTTCCGAAGAAAATCCTGATGGGCCTTGCCATGAGTATTTATCCCAATCACCTTCTGGGCTTATAAACACTGATCCTCCTTCACAAAGCATCACGAGTTCTTCAATTCCCTTTATAGAAAGTGGCTCAGGATTTGTCAATTGAAAGGAAGAGGCAATTACACAGCCGTTATTATCAGTAACTGTTAGTTCATATTCACCATAAGGTATATCTTCAATTGTTGAAGTTGTTTGACCTGAGCCCCAGGAATAGGAGTAAGGTTGTGTTCCTCCAATTACTTCTATACTAATCAACCCGGAACTTTCATCAAAACAAATTGGATCCAGAGCACGAGTATTAACTAAACTCAATGGCAGAGGCGCCTCCAGTGTAAATGTCTTAGTGTAGTCACATCCTTTTTCATCAAGGATGGTCAGTTGGTAGTCCCCTTCGTATAATTCATCAATGAAGGAAGCAGTAGACAAATTATCCCAGGAATACTGATAGCCAGAGTTCCCTCCTGCCGCTAAAACTTCAATTTGTCCATCATTCCCTCCATCACATGACGGATCAATAATGTTTTCATATTTGAGAAAAAGAGATTGGGGTTGACTGATTGTATAGGTAGCTGCTGCACTACACCCATTTTCATCAGAGATGCTAATGTCGTAGGTGCCAGGAGCCAAATCCTTAAGTGACGTGGTGTTATCTCCTGTATTCCATTCATAAGAATAATTTCCAGCCCCACCGGATGCAGAGATTTCAAGGGAACCATCACTTTGTCCTCGGCAGCTTACGTCATTGATTGAAATAAGCTCGATGGACAATTGATCGGGAGATCTGATCTCCACAGATCCTTCCACAACGCAGCCCAATCGGTCAATAACCTGGTAATCATAAACGCCATTGCACAGTCGATTCAGATGAGGTGATTTTAATCCTGATCCCCATTCAATGTAGTAGGGTGCAAGTCCTCCCGAAATTGACAAATCAATAGTCCCCTGGCAAAGACCGTAGCATTGATTATCTGTTTTGGAAACGTCTACAGATAATGGATCACGAGCAGGAAGTTCTATTTCTCCGGAAATCTGACATGAATTTGATGAGGTAATGGTAAAATGATAGGTGCCAGATGAAAGATTTTTCCTGAAAATGCCCATACCACCATCATCCCATTGAACGAGTGGAGAAACAGCGTTTTCCAATACCAACTCGATACTCCCATCAGTGCTTCCTCTGCATGAGGGGATACCCAAAATAGTGTCCGAAACTAAAATGGTGGGAATATCAGAGAGCTCAATTTCCTCAGTAACACTACATTTCAGCTGGTTATCCGTAAGTGTCACCTCATAAAAACCTGCTGAAATAATTACTAATCCTGATTCGGTGCTGCCATCACCCCAGGCATAAGAATAGCTGCCGCTTCCTCCTAAGCCCCGAATACCAATTTTCCCGTTAGAACCTCCCGGACAGGTCGGTTTTATCAATCGAATTACCTCAATTGCTAATGGTTCAAATGCAGAAATATTTACCTCACCATCAAGAAGACAAACCTCATTCCCCTTATCAATCACCTGAAACGAATAAATACCTGGGCACAATTCTCTTCTCTCATGACCAATGAAATCATCTTCCCATCTAACCTCATTTGACCCTGAACCACCTTCAATATCTATGATAGCTGAACCATCGCAACCCCCACTACAAGTGACTTTGGTAGTAGCAATGGATGAAATGCTCAAACTGGTTTCAGCCTCCATGAAAAATTCAACAGAGTCCTTTTTACCCAGCTCATCCAATACTATTATTTTATGGATTCCATATGATAAATTGGAAAGGTTTCCACTGGGAACAGTACCTCCATCAAGCATGTATTGATAAGGTGGTAATCCGCCAGTTGCGATTACCTGAGCAATTCCATCGCCTGATGTCTCACAGGTAACAGGTTGAATGATCGGAACTCCCGTAATAACTACATCTTCCGTGTCATCATCACAGTCCGGGAATGAAAAAGAAATGGTGTCTGAGGCACATAGTGTATTTGTGTCATCAATTACCACCATGTTATAAATCTTTCCATTGGATAATCCTGAATAAGTACCGGAAGATGAATTGTATGAACTGTCAGCTATTAAAAACCTTGGTTCTACAACATTTGAGGCTTTCAATATTACCATTCCATTTGACCCATCTGAACATGTTGGAGCCTGAATGAAAACAGTATCGATGCTAATTTTAGACTTTTGTATGGTGAATGAAATTTCATCCTGACAATTGAATACTGACTGACCAATTTTGAGGTTATGATCTCCAATTGATAGTTCATTGATTACTATTGATGATCCCAGTGTAGGCTTCCATCCTTCGTCATTCAAATTATAATAAGTAGTTGAATCAGTCCATCCCCCAGTAAAATTGACAATTGCTCTGCCATCATTTACTTCTCCGCAAGAAGTTGGGTAGGTTTTAACGCTTGCGATAGAAAGCGGAATATTTGGACCTATCATGGCGATTTCTTCCTGCTCTCGACAAACAAGCGAATCCTGATCATAGGACATTTTCAGGGTGTACACTCCCCTGGATAGATTGGTTAGAGAATTTCCTTCAGACAATGGATTTGATCCAAAAAACCAATCCAAACCCAATCGATCCTCCTCATATTCAAAAGGGCTACTTTCATAATAAGTTTCAACATCCACTTCAATCGCGCCATCATCTCCTCCAACGCATGAGATGTTTTGTACATGCTCAATCACATCAATATCCAAACCCTGAGGCAAATGGATATCCAAAGCCGCCAGACAAGTTGGTTGATCAGACTTAAAGTTTGCATCACGAACGTAAACCGTGTAATCACCAGCCGATAGATCAGAAAAATTAAACTTTGAATTATCAGATGTATTGGAGGGCACAAAAGATAGATTATCCAGTGAAAATTCATAGGGCGGAACACCCCCTTGAGCAGAAATCACAAACCAGCCATTTTCGCCATTGTAACAGGATGGAGCTTTAACTTCGGCACTAAGTCTAATTGGATCAGGTGCAATCAAAGCCAGATTCCCGATATACTGATCTACCAAATCCCCACATTCATAGAAGTCCTCCACCCAGATTTCATAATTTTCGGTCACAAAATCAGGATCCTTCGTGTCCCACAGGTTTTCGAAAGTCATAAAATGGTCTTCCAGTAGTGGGTCAACTTCAGCGACAACTTCGATTACCTCATCCTCATAATGTCCACCTGAAATGAAATAACTCAGCTTATTGCCCTCTTTGAGTCTGTAATTAGTCGTTTGAACTGTGATAGATCCATCCGTTCCATGGTGGCAGGAAGGTGGCTTGGTTTCTGTATGTGTAATAGTTAAAGGATTGGGGTTATCAAGGACAACAATCGTTTCACTCGTTGTGCATTCATTATTGTCTTTTACAAACACCTCATATTCTCCAGCTTCTAAACCCGGAAAAAGATGATCATCCCGCCAGCTAATACAATCGAGACTGTACTCATATGAAGGAACACCGCCTGAGGCCTCAATGGAGATAGAGCCATCCACTCCACCAATACAGTTTGGATGAATCGCTACTGATGTAAAGCTTAATTGTTCATCTGGTTCACTCAGGTCTAGCTGAAACACATCAGAATCACAATCAAGATCATCGAGAATTTTTACACTATAGCTACCGGCTAAGAATTCCTTTTCAATGATTCCATCTGGATCGAATAAACCAACTATTTCCCCATTGATTTGAAGTCTATATCCATTGATTTCATCACCTCCTGAACCCGTAAACCTGATTGTGGCTGATTCTCCTTTACATGGAATCTCATACTCACCAATCACTTCAGAGATTATAGAGTATTCCAATATCGGCTTGGTTGGTGGTTCCAAGATGACTACTTGTGTAATTTCACAACCCAGGTAATCAGTAACAACAATTGTATATGAGGTCTGGGGTGATTCGGCTGTCAAACCAGAGAAGGTCCAGTTACCATCAGGATCATCCGTTGCTTGTATTTCTCCATTAATAGCATAATCATATGGGGGTATTCCACCACTTATGCTGACTTTTATCACGCCATTATTCTCTCCAACACACTTAATATGCTTTCCATGTGAATAGGTCGTTGGAACAAAATCCCCTTCCATCAAAGCTGGTTCCTGAAGTTCGAATTGTCTGCTGTCAGAGCAATCATTATCATCGGTGACCGTAAATGTGTACGCTCCGGGGCTTAAGTTGGTAAACGGTACTAATACCCCTTTCAGTTCGAGCTTGGTTGTAAGTACCCCAGTACCACCTCGATAATCAGTTTCGAGTTCGGGATTAAAATTCACTGTTTCACCATGGCATCTGATCATTAATTTCCCATCTTGATCTGGTTTCACCTGATTCGTATCGAAATGGGTATCTTTAATCTCAAAAATTTCTATTTCGGAAACAGGGTCAATTTTTATGATATCCTCTTCAAATGATTGCTCACAGTCATTGGCATCTTTCACTACCGAGTAATATTCTCCCGGACCTAAATTTTCAAAGAAGAACTCTGATCTTTCACCTTCTGTAGTTGGAAAAAAGATTATGTTATTTTCATTGTATAGTGAAACCAGATAGTCTTTATCAGAAGATGTGATAGGTGTTCCTCCTGAAAATGTAAGATGTATGGAGGCAACATCCTCATAGCATTCTATTTCTGTAATTGTTTCATTTTCTATGACTATTGGATCAATTCCTTTTATGATTAAATCAGAGTTATAAATGATTTGATCTTTACATTTATTTTCTAATTGAAAATGGTAATTGTTTGGTGGAATTGGGATATAGTACTTATTGTCTTCAAAATCATCAATAAATATTTCACCACTAAATGATGTCTCGTTCACAGTCGCCAAATATTCTAACTCGAAATAATCTCCAGAAGACTGTAAAAGCAAATCTATCGATCCTAAATCCTCTGGACATATAGCATCAGAATTATCCACTTCAACTACTACACTTTCAACCGGTTCTAAGGTCTCAGTTTGAATAGATTCGAATAAACAAGTACCATCAACTTTAGCCAATCCTTTATATGACCCTGGAGCCAATCCATTAAATATGGGGTTATCTTGAAAATCTCTTACTATCTTGCCTTCTTGAAGTAGCGAGAATTGTACATTTTCTCCAGTAAAAGTAGTACCTAGTTCTATATACCCATTGTCATTGCAGTTTGGGCTTTCAAAACCTAAGAAAGTCGTTTCGAATACACTTCCATCATCCACTTTTTCTATGGTTTTTGATTCCTGACAATTATCAGAGGTACTTACTTCATATTCCCCGGCTGAAAGCCCACTGATTGTAAATTTCTTATCTACCACTTCACCCTTATATAAATAAGGGGGTATTCCATCTGTAATTTCTACATCAATAGAACCGTCATCATTTCCATAGCATGAGGGGGGATTTGGTTTTGTTGTGAAGGATAATTCAGGTAAGGGCAATACCCTAAAGAACAGCGGATCAATCATACAACCATTTTTATTTGCCAAATGGAAGACATAAGGTCCTGGCTCTAAAGGTAAATGGAGACGGCTGCGATAGTTATGAATTGGAATTTCTTCATTGTACAAAACTTGCGCTGGACAATATTTTTTGCCCAGTGGATCAGTAACTATTTCTCGATTACAAATAATACCTTCTTCAATTTCAACAAGACTTGATACTGTAAAATCGAATAATTCTCTTTTAATCACGTTGACATCGGATTGCAAATAGAAAATTGATTCATGATCCGGGCACTCTCTACCAATATATTTAACTAATTCGTTTGGAGGTCTTTCGACCAGGTCTGTAACCCAAATATTTGAGTTTATTATATTATTCGGATCACATGTAGTTACTTCTGCTTTAAACTGATAATTACCCAGAACGCTTTCGAGATTCTTTTCTCCAAAGAATTCTAACAAATTGGACTCGCTTAAATCAAATTGAAATACATGCTGAGGGTTTGATGTTTCCATAAACTTCTCTGAAATAAGTTTCCATGGACCACTTTCATAAGAAACTGAAAACGAATACTTGTGACCCTCATAGCCATCATTCATAATGGTGAGTACCAAGTTATCATCAACGCAACTAATTAAGTTCAAACCTGAAGGTGAATAAAATGGTTGCGTTTTGACATATACCTCCCAATCAATTCCAATATTTTCATCATTGATATCCCCTCCCCAGCAAAATCCATCAAAACTACCAGAAGCATCACCCATAGGTATGGGATCTAGTGAAGATCCAACAAATCTAATCTCCTCTGGTTTTTGAGATGATGGGCTATTGAGAACATTCCCAGAGCCATCCACAACTTGAAATGAATAGCTACCTTTGTAGATATTAACTTCCCAAGCCCAAATATTCTGACCAATTCCTTTAGTCATCATCCCCATCACACCCACCAAAACCAACACACATCTTAATGACTTCCACGATCCAATATGTCTCTCAAACAACCTCATAACTCAACCAGGATTTTCTTTGAAAAACCGGACTTTCTACCGTCTTTGAAGGTTGCCAAAAGCTGATATTCGATGAACTCATCTGAAGGATCAAACTTGTCATTCAATTCATAAATGGAACCTTCTATCACCTTGAATAGCGATGAGCTTTCACCATTTTTGCTCTTATAAATCTGAAATGAGTAAATAGCCTTATTCGAAGCCTCCCAGCTAAGATTTACAGCTTTATTCTCAGCATCAACGAATGAGAATATACCCGTAAAAATTTGTTGAGGAATATCTAAAGCTTTGGCTGTTATTGGTTCTGCAGGCCTGGACTCCAACCGATCGTCATCTACTGCTATTAAAGTGTACCCATAGGTAAGACGTCCATCAACTTTTGCATCAAGGAATTCATTAATAGAGTCTGCAGGATCAAAACGTTCAATAAATGTCCAATCCTCCTCGGCTTCACTTCTTCTGTACAGATAATAGCTGATCACATCCTTACTTGGGCTTCCTTTCCAGGATAATTGGATACCTGCCGAGTCAGCCTTTATATGTGTAAAAACCGGAGGTAATGGAGGAATTCGATCGGGCTTTTTAAGTTCAAGAGTTTCTGATGACTCTGATGGATTAAACCTGGAATCCAAAGCCCTTAGCTGATAATAAATCTTTTCAGTTAATGTTTCCAGATTGATTGTGTCTGTAAAATGAGACTGAGTGATAATTGGTCCTGGCACCTGGATAAATTCCGCGTCCGAATAATTGGATATGTATAACTTATATCCGTATAGGTCATTCTCCATATTATTATCCCATGATAAATGAACAAGTCCCGTTGTATCAATCACTCCGGTAAAATTGACAGGTGGAGCAGGTGGAATGCTGTCATCCAGCTGATAAAAGAAAGGGAAAGAGTTTACACTTCGCCCGTATCTATCAGTGGCTCGGATAATATAGTAGTTTGATGATTGAGGGAGAGTGTCTGTTGCTGTTCTTTGACTACCAGCAATATTTCGGAGAACGACCTCATTTATTTTATTTAACTGATTCTGTCGCAATAAATCAAACGACTTAATCAAGGACTTCGAGCTTTCAGGAACACTCCATTCTACTCTGGTACCGTACGATATTTCAATGACCCGGTCAATCGACGGGACTCCCTGAAAATCCGGTTTACCTGCTCCGGATACTGCAACAGATGGAGGACCTTTCTCACCAAAATGATCAATTCCAACTACACGATACTCGTATTTCTGTCCATTCCCTGCCAGACTATCATAGACAAAAATGCGCGGGGTCTCAGTATTTGTTGCCTGAACAATGGGGACATTGGTGATGGATTGAAATGGCCCGCCACTTTCTGATTTTTCGACCCAGTAGCCACCATAATACCCATTCCAGATGCTCCCCCAGCTTAGCTCAACCATTTGATCCCCAAACTGAACATCCACGTCATTGACGACTGGCAATTCAATTTCATCCTCAAGTCCTATCAATAATGTGGCTGTATCAGTTGGAAGCAGATCTGAAGGAATATTAGGATATAGTCTGTACAAATATTGAAAGTCATTGTATACCTCCTCATCACGATAAAACAAGCCGCTCAATTGAGCAGCTTCCCCAGACATATCCGAAGCAAACAATGCAAATGAAAACCTGTTTTCAATCTCCCTTGCCTGATTAATGGCTTTAACCATATCTGAGCTAAAGGTTTCAGTCATACTAAACCCCTCTCCATAAATAGATTGTGCTGCAACAGCCACATAGTCGTCCTTTTCAGCCGCGGTCTCCCATGAAGCCAATGGTGACGGTTTGAAAACACCTAATACCTCCAGCTTTTTATCTCGGAGGATTTTCCCATTCTCCATCAGTGTAACCCGCTCCAGAGTATACCCATTTGTATTGGCATATTGCCAAACAACAGGGGTTGTGGGTGCCCATCTCAATAGAATTTCAGTCCCATTGGATTTCCCCTTTAACTGCACGCCATGATCAGGCTCTTGTGCCATCAACCCAATGCAGTAAAAAACCATTAAAATTGATATATGGCACTTTCTTATCATCAGTTGATCGGGTTAAAAATGCTATGACGATAAGTACTTACAGGCCTTTCCTGTCCAGGGATATAATAGTTTACATCTACCACATAATGGCCCTTTTCAATAACCGGGAACTGGCTCTCAGTCAATCGTGTAAGGATGGAATTATTTGAACCAGTTTGATACAAATAATTTGCTGCCTGATTGCGGAGATTAATAAAGTCCTTGGACATAAAATAGGCCAACTGGTACTCCATTATCCCCTGGCTATACTCAAATGACATTGGGTCACTAGTTTCTTCGGAAAGCTGAAATTTACTTGGGTACTGAATTAACTGCACTGCCCGAACAGGCACCAAACCATAATGTGAAACATCACGAACCGAAGGAGAAATTGTAATGTTTCCTGGCAGTGGATAATTTTCATAGATTAACGGATTGACCTTATTGTAAAACCAGGTATTTCGAGTGAGGTCGGCCTGCATCCTGATCATAGGTGTTCCACCCTGTATACCATAGATTTCTTCTCGCGAAAAAGGTTCAGGACCACTAAAGTTTGACCCGACCAGATGGACACCAGTGGTGACCGGAAACCTCCACCCTGATGAAAGCTGGATACTTCGCATTTTTTCATCAAATGTGCCATAGTCACTTGTCCTGAAAGTCGATTCAAACAAAACCTGCTCATCATATTGCTTGATTGATCCTGTTGCCCCCCTGGTGGTGATGCTGGCATCCACTTTTTCTACACGTTGCTCAGCCAGCACTACATTTCCTTCGATGTTGGTTTGCAGCTTGGGCACCTTCACAAGACTCAAATGATAGATGGTGCCATTCTGTAGTTCGGGAAAAGTGAAGTTGACTTGCCTTTGACCCGCATCATAGGACATCGGCGTTTCTCTTGATCCACCACTTGAAGTAAATCTTACTAACGGTACAAATTCATTATCTTCTTCAAATAGGTACTCCTGTCCCTGAATAAGTTTATATACCCACGAGGATAAACTTGCTTATAGAGGTTGAGCATGTTTTTAGTCGGATAGCTGTAGACTACATTATTCGGTGAAATATAATTGGGAGCCTCCCCGGTTGTGAATGCTATGACTTGGCTTTCAATCAGGTCTTCTCCATTGACTGTAGCCCGCTGCCACCTTCCACTCTTCTTCTCCATGAAAGATGTGATTGCAGTCAATGTCAGCTGGGATTCCGGTGGCAAAATCTCGGTTGTCTTCAAGACCGCTACTGTGTGATCACTGTTCCATTGGATTGAAGCGGGGATACTACCATTTGGCCCTGTCAATTCAAGTCGGTCCAGCGATATCTTAAAATCCACCTTCCGGTTGCTCATATCCACCAGCTGGTATTCCTTCTCCAGCTCATAGTTAAACACCGCCTGGGGAGCCGTGAACACATCCACCTCGCCGAGCCCATCCTGGGGGGTGAGCTGCGCGATCACATTCACACCTTCCAGGGCAGAGCCTTCCTGCCGGATCTCGCACTCCTCCCCAATGGTCACCTCGAAGGAGCAGTTGCCTTTTACCAGGCCACCCAACACGGTGAAATGTCCGCCTACCGTGCCTTTGATCCAGACAGGGTTCGGCAGCTTGGCCTGGGCCACCACGGCGGCCCCGATCTTGAGGATATCCACCCGCTTCACATTGCCAAACAGCTTGACCTGCACCCCGATGTTGCCATCGAAATAGGCATAGGCCTGGCCATTGGCATACCACCCATTGATGCCCAGCGGGCCCCTGCCCGCACAGGTGGCCCTTCCATAGTTGCGCATCATCACATCGAAGCCTACACCCGCCTGGAAGCGTCCATAGAAGATCAGGAAGGTCTTGTTGCCGGTATCGATCCGCAGGCTTGCCCCGAAACCGATGCCCTGCCCATCTGCCAGGGCGTTGAGGTCGCTCATATAGTCGAGATTGATGCCACCCAGGATCTCGGAAACGTTTTCGGGCGGGGGAGGAGAGTCCGGTACGGTAGATCCCATCACGAAGTAGGCATCCGCCTGGGCAAGCCCCAGCAGGTTGAGATTGAACCGATTGGCATATTCAGGCCTTCCAATATAGATGTACCACTCGTCAGGAGCAAAGTGAAGCACGGCGTCACCCCCTCCTCTGATCACCCCCTGTGCTACATTGATGATGGCTTTCAGGTTGGCATGCAGCACCTGCCGGTCGAAATCATAATTGATCATAATACCCGCATAGATCTGGGCTCCCTGCGTATCGGGAGGTCCGAAAACCTCATTGCTTATGGCCGGATCTCCATTCAGAATGTCGGTTTGGCTGGCTTTTAAAGCCATGCGTTTTACGCGCTCGCCAAGTCGTCCCCTTGACGCCTCCTTTGGCATGGAAAGCAGGTAGGCATTCCCCATAAAATTGATATTTTTCACGCCGCCTGAGCTGCGAAAGGTCACCTCGAAGATGGCTTCCGCATTGAAAAGTTTTTCATTTTGCCCCTTGAGCCCGACAATGGCTTTGATCCCCAACCCGATGGTCTCGTCAGGCACGCACATCATCTCATTGTCTTCCGGGATGATGTTAGAACCCATCCGCTGATTGGTGCGCCGCATGTGGTAGCTGGCACCTCCCCCAAACTCATTGATAAAAACTCCTGGCAGGATGGGAACGCCTGTACCCAGGTTGGCCATCGCATCCACGCTCCAGTAGCGAAATCCTGCTTTGGTACCGAAGATGGCACTGGCACCCAGGCTGATGTTTGTAAATCGCGCCTTCACAGTGCCGTTTAGCCCATTGCCATAGACCGGATCCTCCCTGCGAAAGGTGAGATCGCCGGAAAACGCAAACGAACCCTGATCAATGGCTATCTGGAAGCGTGTGATATCCAGGTTGCGGTACTCATACCTCAAATCATCACCCGTCTCTATGGCTTCAGAGATAAACCTCACACCACCACCAGCTCCGAAACCTCCACCCTCCTTGCCAGTGAGTGAAAGCGTCACATCAATATCTAAGAATAGTTCATTGCCGGACTGCCCTCCACCAATATGATTCACCTGGATGGGGTATCCTCCCATCACGCTGGATTTGGTCCCTACAGAAAATGACCCGAGTCTCACGTACGGCTTCACAGAGCTTACCTGCAGGTCCTGAAAAGCCACTCCAGCCAGCTTGATGTTCTTCTCATCGTTTTGGTCACGTTCACCATCTTTCAATCCGGCATTGATGGTCATCTCTCCACTCAGGTGTGCGTGGGCAACAAACTTATCGTCCTTGAGCTCGATAAGGATATACGAGGAAGGGTCTAAAGTAACCTCGGAAGTTTTCCAAAGATCGAAATTGACCTGATCGGGAGTAGTCACATTAAAGAGGTACTCATTGCCAGGGAGGAGCAAAGCTGTATACTGGAAAATCCGGTCCTCAGGATTGGCCTGTTCTTCAATCTCATTGATGGGGATGTTGATCCTGCCCCGCAGACCGGACTCCTGGATTTCGTTGGCTACCAGGGCCAGATGGATCTCATCGAGGGAAAAGTCCCAGTTGGCAATCTTGCCCTTGTCAAGAGGTATGAGGTTTTCACCCGTAATCATTCCCGAAAAACCCTGATCGTCGATCAGGAGATGATAGCCATTGATGGATGGTCGTTCCTTGATCCCATCAGTTTTCGACTCAAACTGGGCGGGAAGGTAAACCGATACCTGGTTGATATACACCCCTCGCCAAAGGTTGGGATTTCCTGAAGCGAGGAAAGGGGAGTATTGGGAATAATTCTGTGGGAATATAATAGTTGGCGCATTTCTTTTGTCACTCAGATCGAGCATAGCCTGGTTCACCTCGAAGGAAAACCCTTTCAGCCCCACTACCTGGAATCGAGGTATATCTACCCCCACAATCAGGTCATTCCAGTCGGAGACTACCGTCCTGAAATCGAAGGAAACACTTTCATTTGGGATGATCTGGCCCTGTTCGTCCTCGGGCAATAGTTTCTCTCTCGAAAAAACCATGCTGGCATCCAGTGACATTTGCCGAAACCCATAGCAATCAAACTCTACGAACGTGCCTTGTTGATCCCCATTGATGATAAGCTTTTGAGATTCACTTAAATCTAAGGGATAGTTACCCACCAGCTCCAGCACGCCCACATCGGCAATACCTCCGGTCTTGGAGAATTTTATGCCCGCACCTCTGAAATGGATCTTTCCCAGTCCGGGCGCATCAAAACTCATAGAAGCAAAAAGGTAAGATCCCATTGGATTCAGGATCAGGCTATCGATCAGGATGGTGTAAGTAAGTACCCCGACAGTCGTTTGTATCCCAACCGGCAGGTCAATGATTGCATTTTCATCCAGAAACTGGACGAAGCGATTTTCTGCAATGACTTTGTTTAAGGTAGCATCGATCTGCTGACGGGTCTTCAGATCGTTTTCAGAAGGGGGCTTGAGGTTAGGGAGATAAAACCGGGATTCTGCTGCCGATTGGGCGCCTTTTTTAAACAATTGTGCCAGTTGTTCATCATGTTTCAATGATAAAGTATGGCTGGCAAGTGATTCATTTTTCCCGGTATTTACTACACCATTATTAGCAAATAATGTATATTCACATAGCAACACCAATGCCAGCACCGGCAGGATATATCGTAAAAGGTTCAAATTAGCGGTTCTTAAACGTTATCCAATATAATAATTATTTATTTACAACGGTATTTTTTGAATAAAAAATTTCATGCTTCTTCCCGGAAAGTTGAAATGATTATTGACTAACTTCCGTTAATAAGAGAGAGATCAGAAGATCAGAAGATTATAAAATGAAAAATGAAGACAAAATAGTGGAATTATTGGCTGAGTCTCTGAAAAGACAAGACAGGCAAGAAGAAATACTAAAAAATCATGGATCAATTCTGGAGAGGCTTGCTAACGGTCAGGAGAAACTGATATCAAGTCAGGAGAAATTGATTTCTGAATTCCATAAAATGAATGACTATTTCCTATCCAGGCAGGATAAAATGGAAACAAGAATCAGTAGGCTGGAAGATAAAGTCTTTAAAAGCTAGGCAAGGAATTTCACCACTCATTCTTATCCACCTCTTCATAAACCTTTGCAATGCCATCTCTCAATGAAATCTTTGGTTTCCAGCCCAGCTTATGGATCCTTGAACTGTCCATGAGTTTACGAGGGGTACCATCAGGTTTAGTGGTATCAAATACCAGATCACCCTCATATCCTACTACCTCTTTAACTAACAGTGCCAGGTCTTTGATGGAAAGGTCTTCCCCATAGCCCACATTCACAAAAAGCTTTTCGTCATAGTTATTCATCAGGAAGACTAACGCCTCAGCCAGGTCATCCACATGGAGAAACTCCCGTAGGGGAGATCCTGTGCCCCATACTGTGACATTGGGCTCATTGTTGACCTTCGCTGTATGGAATTTCCGAACTAGTGCGGGGAGTACATGAGAGTTGTTGAGGTCGTAGTTGTCATTGGGACCATACAGGTTTGTAGGCATGGCACTAATGAAGTTAGCCTGATACTGGTCTCTATAACTCTCACAGAGCTTGATACCTGCTATCTTGGCGATCGCGTAAGGTTCATTGGTTGGCTCCAGCAAACCGGTGAGGAGGCTTTCCTCTTTCAGTGGTTGCTCAGCCATCTTAGGGTAGATGCATGAGCTTCCCAGGAAAAGCAATTTCTTGACCTTATTTTCATGTGCCGAATGGATCACATTTGCCTCCATGACCAGGTTGTCGTATAGGAAATCAGCCCGGTAGGTATTGTTGGCATGGATACCTCCCACTTTGGCAGCTGCTAAAAACACGTACTCTGGTTTTTTGGTCTGAAAAAAGTTCTCAACTGCCTGTTGATTTCTCAGGTCTAGCTCTTTGGAAGTTTTGACAATGATGTTGTCAAAGCCATCAGCCTCAAGATGTCTCACAATGGCTGAACCCACCATGCCTCGATGACCGGCAACGAATATTTTAGCTTTTTGATTCATTAAATTCTATTATAAACCACGTTGGACGCAGGAATTCCAAAAGTAATAACTGCTCTTTTCACTCAATTAAACTAAGTATGCATCAAAAACAACAATAAATAACGCAAATTATATCCAGTCAATAAGTGCCTTTAGTTTGAAATTGTTTGAACATAGCAATAAAAGAATTTAAATGAGGATTTTTTCAAAAAAAGAGGCTAATTACTATCATCTAAATAAATACTATATTTTAAATATCAGAACAATTGTAAAGTTCAATCTTTCAATTAATTTTAATAGACATTCCCAAAAATTTATGATAAGAATTGGAGTTAAAATGATCCTATTACTCTCGTTTATATTTCTTCATATACTACGATCTGATTGCCAAGAACTTATTGCACACAGAGGGTATTCAGCTCAATATCCCGAGAATACATTGGTAGCAATAGATGCATCAATGAAACTAGGTATTAAAATTATTGAAGTTGATATAAGGTCAACTAAAGATGGAATATTGGTGCTACATCATAATGAAACTATTGACAAAACGAGTACCCATTCTGGAATGTTGAGAGATTATTATTTTAGTGAATTGGGTAATATCAATTTTAATTACCAAAAAAAATTTGGAGATAAATTTTCATTTATTGGTATCCCAACACTGGAAGAAGCATATGATTTGGTAGGAAACAATTATCAACTATTATTAGACATAAAGGAGAATATAAGCATCAATAAAATTGCACTAATTACTGATAAATTTGGAATTTATAGCCCTAATCTAAATTTTTTAGTAGATAATACGGTTGAGCTAAACAACATTAAAAAAGTGTTTGATGATTCTAAAATATATTATTTAATTAAACATACAGAAATCTCAGATTCATCACTTACATTCTTAAAACATGCTGGAGTTAGGGGATTAGCATTGGATAACCGATACCCTTCATTAAAATTTAGAAATACACTTAAAAATTTCGGTTTTGAGGTTATTGTTTGGAATATGCACGGCCTTAAAAATATCAATAGTGTGATGGCCGAAATAGAGCCAAATTATGTTATAGTCGACGAACTTAATCATTCAACCATAGAGTCAGCAATAGGAAAGTTAGTGTTGAGCGATAATCGGATACTTTTTATTAATCCAAAAAACGAGAAAATAGAAGTAATTTCTTTTTGTAGAATTGATGGCGTAGAATACCTCATCGAAATGGATAAAAATGGTGCATGGAATTTGCCAGAAAATTTATCGCATGGAATTCATATTTTTAAAGTTGTTACAAATGAAAATACATACAATTTGAAATTTGTAAATGATTAAAGGATTATCTGAATAAAATAAACTAGTTGATAAGTTGTTAACCTGCCCTTTGAGTATTGTATGAATGAATCCCTTCTACTTTACAACTATTGCAAACACATTCAGGTAATTCTTCCAGGAGGATTCATTGACATCCCTTTGATTCCCAGATCCAGCTCTTTTGAAGTGTGAACAAAGACATTGTTAATTCCTTTTTTAGGAATCTGATAATAGGAGAATCTACGTACACCGGTGATCGGCAACGAATATCTTAGCGTTTTGATTCATTGACAATTATTTATTAACCGATACGGGTGCAGAGGTTTCGCCAAGTTCGCCATGAACGTTTACATTCTCTGAGGCATTCAAAATAGCGTCTTTGCGGATAAAAATTTATTCGGCTTGACTAAGGATATCGTGCCCTCCCTCAAGTAAATACTTATCCTTTTCGAAAAGCTTAAGGTCACTTTCCATCATTTCCTTTACAAGTGCACTAAGATCATACTCAGGTACCCAGCCAAGTTTCTCCTTTGCTTTAGAAGGATCTCCAATTAAAAGGTCTACTTCAGTAGGTCTAAAGTATTTCGGATCAATTCGGATTACTTCCTGACCTTCTTTAAAGTCATATTCTTCATTCGATGCTGAACTTACAAGCCCAACTTCATCCACTCCCTTTCCTTTAAATTCCAGTTCTACGCCAACTTCAGCAAATGCCATTCTCATGAAATCTCTAATGGAAGTTGTGGTTCCGGTTGCAAGAACGAAGTCCTCAGGTTTATCCTGCTGGAGCATTAAATACATACCTCTTACATAATCTTTAGCATGCCCCCAGTCTCGTTTGGAATCCAGGTTACCCATATAGACCACATCCTGAAGACCAAGTGCCATCTTTGAGACTGCTCTCGTAATCTTCCGGGTAACGAAAGTCTCACCTCTTAAAGGTGATTCATGATTAAATAGAATTCCATTACAGGCATACATGTTGTAAGCCTCTCTGTAATTTACTGTGATCCAAAAGCCATACATTTTGGCAACCCCATAAGGTGATCGAGGATAGAAAGGAGTTTTCTCAGTTTGTGGCACTTCCTGTACTTTTCCATACAGTTCTGAAGTGGATGCCTGGTAGATTTTGGTCTTTTCAGTTAGACCTAGCAAACGCACAGCTTCCAAAACTCTTAATGTTCCAGTCCCATCTACATTTGCCACATACTCCGGAGTATCAAAGCTTACACGCACATGAGACATGGCGCCTAGGTTGTAGATCTCATCCGGTTGGATCTCCTGAATTAATCTGGTAAGATTCATAGAATCTGTTAAATCTCCGTAGTGAAGAAAAAGTCTTGTGCCCTTTTTATGAGGATCCTGGTACAAATGATCTATCCGATCCGTATTAAACAGGGAAGCCCTTCGCTTGATCCCATGGACCTCATAGCCTTTTTCTAAAAGAAGTTCACTTAAATATGCTCCGTCCTGCCCGGTGATTCCCGTGATGAGTGCTTTTTTCATGTAGAAATATCTAAAACGGTCCATGAATTTAATTCCAGACCACTTGAATTTTTATTCCGGTTGTAAAACTAATAGAAGTTAGGAATATGGGTAGTTGATTTTATAAATGAGATATTGAAAAAAGTATTTCAATAAGCATTCTCACTACCTCTCAAGATAGACACGATTGTAAGTACAATGATTTTGAAATCAAGCAACAAGCTCCAGTTCTTAACATAAAATCGGTCAAGACGAACCCGGCCACTCATATCGCTGAACGCTGATGTTTCACCTCTAAAACCTTTTGCTTGAGCCAGTCCGGTAATTCCTGGCTTTACCGCGTGGCGTTGGATAAACCGATCTATTTTGGGTTGGAATTCCAGGTTTAGCTTTAGTGGGTGAGGTCTTGGTCCCACTACCGACATGTCTCCTAAAAAGACATTGATAAACTGCGGAAGCTCATCGATACTGGTTTTCCTTAGGATATTACCAATTTTAGTAATCCTGGGATCATTTTTTGTCGCTTGTTTTGAATCAGCTTCTTGATTAACCACCATGGTTCTAAACTTATAACACCAGAAAGGTGAGTTATCTTTCCCATTTCGTTGCTGAAGGAAAAATACCGGGCCTTTGGACTCTATTCTGATCAAGAGTGCTATGAGCGGCATTAGCCATGAGAGAATAAATATTATTACAAGACTTGAAAATATTATATCAAATGCTCTTTTTACAAGCTGATTAGCCTGGCTATCAAGTGGGATAGCACTGACATTGATAATGGGGATTTCCCCATATTTTTGGATGGATAGATTTTTATTCCCAAGCTTGCTGAACTGGGAGAGGATTTTTATTTTAATCAGATTATTCTCAGCAAAGTCAATAAGCTTCTTTACTTCCCTGTCATAAAGTCTGGGTAGACAGCAGAAAATAATATCCACATTTTCTTTCCTGACAAATGACTTTATCTTGTCAACTGGTCCAATTATTGTATCACTAGACGTTTTTGATTCATCATTGTCAAAATAACCTAGAAACTTATATCCTATTCCTGGATTATGTTTAAAATAGTCAACTAAATCAATGGCTAGCTCTCCGTATCCAACGATGACAAAAGTTCTGAAATTGTAGCCTCGAGCACGATAATATCTGATTACATAGTGCCATGTTGATCTCCAACCAATGATAAAAAAGGTGAAGAAAAGGTAGGTAAAGAACAGATGTTGTCTTGAGTAATAAAATGGTTTTGCAGCAAACCAAAGAGCAAACACAACGGACAAATTAATTATTAAGGCAGTAAGCACTTTATTCAAGTGATCTAGAAGCCTGCTTTCCCTATTTATTTTTTGAAGCCTTGAAAAATAGAAGATAAAAAACCAGACGATATTTAAAGCTGCCTGAAGGGTAGCATAGCTATCATTCAAGTAAATAAACTGCCCAAAGCGCAGATAGTTAGCCAGATAGAAAGCAGCATTGAGTGATGCTATATCTGCTAAAAGAAATAAAAATGGGAAAAATTTTGAATAGCGTCGGTTGGGCATATTGACTATTTTTGACCTATTCATACAAATGGAATGCCAAAGTAAAGTAATTTTTAGAAATGGCGAATAATTATCAAGCTAAATCTTACTTTACCAATTTACAAAAGCTATTTCTGAAATATTTTACAGTTAGAATTTTAATTCCTGGCATCCAAGAACTGTTCATGCTTGACCTTTGGAAGTATTGATTGAGTTAATCAATTAGATCAATATTGAAGAAAAATAAATTATGTGCAATTCTATTGATTTTCATTTTCTATAAAAACAAATTCGGCTGGATCCTGTACCTTCATTGATTTGGTTTATATCATTTAAATACTTTCTTAATAATGAACTCTCTTATAAAAAGATAAATAAAGTAACTATTAGTAATAAAATATCTTTTGAACAACCTCCTAGGCTCTAATACGAACCGGTATAGCCATTCTAAGGACATCTCTCTCATCCATTTTGGAGCTCTTTTATCAACTCCCCCATAAAGAGAAAAAGCCCCCCCTACGCCTAACATTAGGGCACCTATTTTGCCTTTTGCACGATCCATCCATAATTCCTGCTTTGGACAACCCAATCCAACAAACACTACATTAGTTCCAAAATCATTTATCATGTCACAATGTAAATCCATTTCAGTATCCGTTAGTGCTCTAAAGGGAGGACTAAAAGCCTTTGCTTTTAAATTTGGATATTCATCTGAAAGGCGCTTCATTATTTTATTTAAAATATATTCAGATGAGCCATAGAAGTATACCCTTAAACTATCTCTATTTGCCTTCTCAATCATACTGAAAATGATATCATTCCCTGCAATTCGCTCCGATTTTTCTTCTTTACATATTACAGTTGAGTAATAAAGGGGCATCCCATCAGGGCAAACATAATCAGCATTATCAACTACTTTTTTGAATCCCTCCAAATGATAATACTCATATATCATATGTGAATTCATAAATATTGCATATGATGAATCTCTCAACTTGGCCTTTAAAATAAACTCATCCACAATGGCATTATATGAGCCCACTATAATATTAAAATCAAAAATCTTTATCCTAGCCATAATCTCACTCTTACATATATCATTATTATCAAATCATAAATTAATTGATAACTAAAGTTGGACTTCTCATCAGATTTTCAAATGCAATTAAATCATTATGAAAAATCATCCGATTAATATGTCTCAATACCTAACTTCGCAACTTAATGAATGCTTGAAAATATTATTTAAAAAGAAGACTTCTTAAATAAAAATATTTGTAGTTAATCCTTTTGGTATGGATCTAGTTGATGTTTTAAAAATTCAGAAAAAAAAAGGCGGGTCACTTGTTGCTTTTAATGTTCAAAACATAGAACATCTTGATATTTTAAGCCAGGTAATAAAAATCTTAAATAAGCCTGCAATTGCCCAATTTTCTGCTAGATATATCAATTTCTGGGAAAGTAAGATTGGGATCAACAACTTGATTAATAAGTACCAAAACAATGGGCTCTTCTTTTTCCTGGATCATTGTAATGACACAGAATTAATTAATTTTTGTATATCTACAGGATTTGCAGGAGTTATGTATGACGGATCTCACAATGAGATTCATGAAAATATTAATGAGTCAAATAAATTATTTAAATCCATTAAAAAATCAGGCAGAAATACAATACTAGAAGTAGAAATTGGAACAATTAAGGGAGTTGAAGACGGGTTTTATGGTTCTGATATTGCAGATTATTTTTCAATGTCAGATTTAAACAAGTTTGCTGAACTTGGAAGGTTTGACCTAATGGCCTTAGCAATAGGAAACGCACATGGTCAATACAAAACCGTAACTGAGATTAGACCAAAATTGTTGAAAGAAGCAATATCCGCATATCCAGATCTTAAGTTAGTCCTTCATGGTGGTACTGGAATGCCAGTCTCAATGGTACAAGAATGTATCAAATATGGTGTTGTAAAAATAAATGTATCAACTGAGCTTAAATTAGAAACACAAAATGCCTTGAAGGCTTATAGCCAAAAATCGCATTTTAATCACAATGAATTTTATAATGAAATATCTGATAGCATTATCCCGTTTTTTACAAAACTAATTAATCAATATACAGCTTAATCAGATATGTTTTTAGTTATAAATCTTGGGCTTAAATCCATAAGAGGAATCATATTTAATTCTTTAGGTGATCAGATATATTCAAAGGCTTTTCCCGTTCATACAAAATTATTTAATGAGAGAGTTGAGCAAGATGCTACAGAATGGATCAATCTTTTAAACAATATCCTTGAAGAAATAAGGGATAATACGGATTTGGCAAATGAAATCCAATACATCACAGTTACAACAAGTTCCTCATGTATCCTAGGATTAGATCAAAATATGATGCCGGTCACACCGGTTCTAATGGTCTCGGATAAAAGATCACAATCTATTTCTGAGAGAATAGCCAATGACAATTTTTTTATTGAACAAAATAAGAGCACTGGATTAGCATGTTCCCCATCCACATTAATCCCTAAAGCTCTATGGTTCAAAGAGAATAAGCCTGATATTTTTGAGAAAGTTCAATGGTGGGCGGGTGCTGGTGAGTACCTAAACTATTTTTTTACAAATAAATTTTTTACAGATCCCTTAAATGCCGGAAAGTCATTCTATAGTAATGGTCAATACCAAAGCTCGTTAATAAGTCATTTTGATTTTGATGTGAATCAATTGCCAAAAGTTTATGAAATTGGCAAAATCATGCCAGTAAATGACACAACCATTTCAAAATTTATGCTAAACCCTAATTGCAGGTTTATTATTTCCACCTATGATGCAGTATGTGCTGTATTAGGTTCCAGCAATGGTGAAAGCACAAATGGATGTGATGTATCGGGAACCGTGACCTCCGTAAGGGTCCTGAGAGACGATTATTTAAAGTTCAACTCAAATATTTTATTAAATCAACCTATTAGAGCTCTGGGAAAATTCCTTTTAGGAGCATCAAATAATTTAGGTGGAGGTATTATTGAATGGTATAAACAAAGCTTTTATAATGAGAGTGATCCCGAAGTATACTTCAAAATGGAAAACTCTGCAAGTAAATCTAAACCAGGTGCTGATGGAGTTTTATTCTTACCATACTTGCTTGGAGAGAGAGCTCCATTTTCAAATCCAAATGCTTCAGGTACATTTTTTGGTCTGAGAAGGAACTCAACTCAGGTTCAGTTTTCGAGAGCAGTATTTGAATCAACAGCTTATGTCTCTCGAGATTTAATAGAGCTGATTAGAAGTTCTGGGGCTGAAGTTAAGTCACTTACTGTTAGTGGTGGTTTGGCCAGATTTGACTTAATAAATCAAATTAAAGCAGATGTAACAAATCTACCTGTCTATGTCTTAGAAAATTTTGAATCTACATCTATTGGAGCCTTTGTGATTATGAAAATAGCATGTGGTGACTATAATGGTGTTGATCAAGCTTTAAAAGATTTAGTAAAAATTAGAAAAGTGATACATCCTTCAACCAAAAACTTTACAGTTTATGATGATATGTATGGGATTTTCAAGGATTTGAATAATAATTTAGGAACTATTTATGACAAGCATTCTGCCATTGGAAGAAAGCAGGTCATTCATGAAAACGAGATAGTTAAGAATTTATAATTATGTATTATCAAGTTAAAGCCAGAATAGATGTAGCAACACTTTCTGAGTTCTCGATTGACAACTCCTCATATTTTGAGAATGTAACTATCTTAATAATATCCACTCCAACTATTGTCAAAATCACAAGTGTTCAAACTTTTCTCAATTTTCTGAATTCAAGAACTTCTGGAGGGTTATCATTAAAATTTATTACGCCAGAAGTTCCACTTGAAGAGGTTGATTCAATCGTAAAGGAAATTCAAAAACCTGATAAAATTATCGCTATTGGGGGTGGCTCAGCAATTGATGCTGCAAAATTATTATCAGTCTGTTGGGATGGAATAAATGGCACGCAATTATTCCGAAATGAAAAAGCATTGCCAAAATTTAAAATTCCAGTATTAGCAATCCCTACAACAGCCGGAACAGGAGCTGAACTTTCTTTCGGGGCAATTGTAAGTGACACAGAAAAAGGCAAAAAAGGTGGGGTCAGAAGTGGTTTATTGCAACCAGACCATGTTTTAATCGATTACCAATTATATAATAACGCACCTAAGAAACTAAAGGCTGAAACAGGTTTTGATTGTTTGACTCACGCCATAGAAACATATTGCTCATTGGTCAGCAGTCCAATAATTAAATACCAATCAGTTAATGCTATTCAGACAGTTTTCAGTCATTTAAGAAATGCCATAGAAGGAGATTGTGAATCAATGCAAAAAATGGCTATTTCATCATGTCTAATGGGCTTAAATTTAGCTTATAGTAGTACATGCTTGCCCCACAGGATTCAATATGTGATCGGACCTGATACAGGAACCAGCCATGCACAGGGATTAATAATGTTATACAGGGGTTGGTTAAAAGAAATCTCAAAAGAAAATATAATAAACGAATTAACTAAAGATTTGGGTTTATCAGCCAATAAATTCACAGAGTCAATAATTGATTTAAAAAAGGACCTAGAGATAGATTATAGACTCTCTGATTATGGGATTAAAGAAAATCAAGTAAGCGAAATAGCAAAGAAGGTGACAGGAAATGTGCAAAATGATCCTTCATATAAAGGAATATACTCTATTGAAAAAATAATATATAATTCGATATGATTGCAGTAGTCTTAGCGGCTGGAAGAGGAAGCAGATTAAACAATTACACAAATGATGTACCAAAATCATTACTTCCTTTAAAGGAGAACCTATCTATATTAGATTATAATCTTAATATACTAAAGGAACTAAATATTGATTTAATATTAGTAGTGACCGGATACGAGGCAGATCAAATTGTTGAAAAAACAAAAACAATTAATAATTTGAAATGTATTTATAACCCGTTTTGGAATACATGTAACGTCTTAGGTTCATTATTCGTAGCTCTACCATACATAAATCAAGATTTTCTATTCCTGCATGCAGACACTATAGTCTCAAAGAAAGTTTGGATAGAATTATCGAATCAAAAAGGTGATATTGTTCTACCATACCAAAAGAAGGAATGTGGAGAGGAAGAAATGAAAGTAAGGTTAAACCCTGATGGTTCTCTAGCTGAAATTAATAAAACAATGAATCCTGAATTGGCTGTTGGTGAATTTCTAGGCATTGCTAAGTTTTCAAAAAACATGAAGGACCATTTTCAATCAACTTCTGAAAAGTTGTTCAAAAATGGTAATCTTAATTTGTATATGGAGGCAGTACTAGCAGATAGTATCGGGATCATTCCAATAAAAACCCTGGATATTAAAAGTGAGTTTTTTATTGAAATTGATTTTGAAGAGGATTATTTAAAAGCCAAAAGTCATTTTGAATTAATAAATAAATCTCGATTAAAAGAATGATTATTCATTATATGATGAAATGACTGCTTTTGCATATCTGTCCAACGAAAGCAGAGTTTTTGAGTCTTTAATGTTTTCATAATAAATAGGATAATTGTCTATCACTTGCACAATACAATTTCTAAGTGCTTTTACATCATGAGGGGCAAATTTTCTGCCATTATGTTCATCTATTATTAGTGTAGAGGAAGCACATGTCCTAGAAACTATGGGTATTGTTCCGGTTACCAAAGCTTCATTTACGACCAATCCCCAAATTTCGAAGATTGAAGGTAAAACCAATACTTTTGCAATCGCTAAGTATTTTATTATATCATCCTGCTCCTTAAATCCCAGAATTTTCACGCTATTTCCTAAGTCATATTTCTTAATATAATTTTCATATTTAGATTGCAGCGGACCTGCTCCAATTAATAGTAAACAATAACCATCCTGATTTTCTAAATCGTTCATTGATTCCAGTATTATCTCAACATTTTTTCGTTTGATAAACTGTCCAATATAAAGGATCACCTTTTCACCATACTCTGCAATAAGGTGATGATATTGGCTGGTTCTTTTAAACTCAGCAGCACGATTATCAAAATGTTCTACATCTACTGTCTCATTAGTAAGAACAATTCTATCATCCTTTACTCCATTAGATTTTAAGTATAGATAAGCAGGGAAATGACATGCAATAAACTTATATGCAAATTTTTGCATTATGAATCTCCATAACCTGGAATATAAATTGTTTTTATAATAGGCTATATGATACTCTTCCATTATGATGAATTTTACACCAAATACAAGAGAATATAAAAAAGAGAGAATATTGGCAGGTTTGCCATAATTGTTATTTACAATAATATCCGGTTTGAACTTTCTTAAAACTCTTATAACACCATAGTTCAAATAATATCCTCTAGAATCAGTGCTATTAAAACTAAGCTTCTTAAAAATATGGTAATCAAACCTTATCTTGTAGCGATCCAGATCCCAATCCCTTATTTTTTCATTTCTTGCCATAATGAAGAATTTTACCTCATCGGCTGAAAGCTCCATTACCTTATTAAAAAGCGCTATTTTATATGGAGAAAATGTAGTTGTAACAAAAGCGATTTTCTTCATTTCTAATTAACTTCTCCAGTACAAAAAGTATTCTATAAAAGATCTTAAAATAAATATGAGAATTGAAAAAATTAATATTTCAATGTAGTAACTAGTCATAGGAGCTACACAAATAAGAAACGTAATTACTTCAAAATCGGTAACCGGAGGAAAGGAAAGACCTCTTTCATAGAAAAATCTTCGTAAAGGGCCAATTTCTTGTTCATTGATATTAGTAACATCTACTGGTTTATGAATCAAATGGGAAATAGTATTTATAGTCACGATAATATAAAAGACAAAACTTAAAACTAGAATATCTGATTTAAAATAATAATCTTGTGCGAGACTACTGCTTATTGCTATTAAATTAATTCCTAACCCAAATCTATCTGTAACTAAGTCCGCCAGTTTACCAAAAAGGGACGTTTGGTGAGTTAACCTTGCAAATGATCCATCTAACGTATCCAGCATTGCTGATATAAAATAGATAGAACAAGGTATCCAAATGCTAAATTGATGTAGATAAAAAAAAATGGCTGATGTACAAGTCAGTAAAAATATTAGACCCGAAATATGATTTGGTTTTAACCACGCAAACCTTGTTAAATATTTAGCCAACGGAAATGTAACAATCAGAATTAAATATGTAAGAATTGTATTTTTACCCTTTGATCGATCTTTTATTAGTCTCATATAAACATTTCAATGGAGTATATATCTACATCGCTTTATATTCCATAAATTTCTTTAAATGAAATATTGTTGAATTTTGTTCTTCAAACAGAAATGAGTTGCTTGCAGTAATTTCCTTTTCATATAAAATCTCAGATTCAATAAATGCCTTAATTATCGAATCCGAAGTAATACTATTGAGGTATATTTTATTATTATAAGGCTCAGTGATTTCCTCTAAAGCCCCTCGCCGAGAAGTAATAAGTATTTTTTTGTAAAACATTGCTTCATATGCAACCAACCCAAAAGTCTCAAAATAAGAAGGAAAAATAATTACATCAGCCCTCATTATCTCATTGTGCATAGCTTGTCTATTTAAATTCCCAAACATTTTTATATTGCTTGAATTATTTTCATATAATATTCTGTTAACATTATTCTTTAATGGGCCACTACCTACAATATTTAAAAACTTGTGATTTTTACAACTACTTGATTTAGTCAACTGAATGAAAGCCCTAGTAAGCTCAATAATACCTTTATGCCAGTCCAGCGTTCCTATAAATAAATATATCAGCTTGTCGTTCTCCTTTTTTTCTTTTTCGGTTGTGGAATAATTTTCATTAACAAAGGAGAGAGGGATATATGTAATACGATTCGTAAAGTTATGTTGAAGCTTTGTCTCCATATAACGGCTATGACACACAAATTCATCAAATACTACTTTCATAGCAATGTTATATATCTTCTTAAATAAGGATTTTATGACAAATCTACCAGGTGGTTCACATTTATTCTTAATACATTTCAGACCAATACCACCATTACAGGCTCCCCCTGTTTTTTTATGAGTCAGCATAGAATTATGGCAAAAAATATCTGCTGTATGTACTATTCCTATTTTGAGTGTTTTTATTCCTAAAAGTGCAACAAGAAATGAAAATTTACTTGTGAATTGACCTACATAGATAATATCTGGAGCTATTTTTCTAATGCATTTTTTTACAAAAGAATATATAGTGTAATTAAATCCATATTTAAACTTACCCTCACTCGAAGCTTTATTCATTGTAAAATGTTTTCCCTGATATGTTTCGGGAAATTCACCACAAATACTCAATGTATAAACATCGTGATCCAATTCCCTTAAACAATTAATTAATAGCCACTGTGCTACCCCGCCGCCACCATACTGACTCACTGAAGATTGGATAAACAAAACTTTTTTCATATTAATCTATAACCAGTATTACTTAAGGAGACACCTAGAAAAAGACTTCCTAAAACTACTGGATATACTTTAGGCTGTATGTTTGAAGCATTAATTAAATGATCATTAATATCAACTGGAGACCAATTAATAAACGGCCCAATTTGAAAACCAAAAGGTAAAACTGACACAATGAAGACTGATGCTGAGTAAATAAGCAAAACATTGTATGTACTAAAATTCTCTAACGAGAAGTATTTTAAACTATTCTTTAATTTAATTACAATTTCGTAAATGATTAAAAAGTATAAAGCCATTGATAACCACCCATATGTGGTGCCAATAACAAAAAGATTGGAAATAAGATTGTTTAAATTTCTTGCAACCAAGTAACCAGACCAATTTGTCTTTAAGTATAAGTTTGAGTTCAAAGCCCCATTCCCCCAAAAATTTTCCATTAATGATTTGAAAGAAAAATAAGTATCAACCAAATAAAGCGAAGTGGTATCATTATATGATGCTGATCTATAAAAACTATTGAATATTGATGCTGATCTATAAATCAGAATAGTGCTCGAAAGTACCATTAAAACAATTCCAAAGAGGATCAATTTTTTATTTAATCTCACTCTAAAAGAAGAGAAACGAATTGTAACAAATAAAACAGTTAAAAATATTAAAATTGTACTTATAATACTTGATCTGGAGCCACTTGTAAAAAACAATAACCACCAATAAAATAAGCTATATATCAGTAAAAAATGATACCTTATTAAAGTATATCTAGTAAAAATTTCTGTGAAACTATGCTTTTTGGATTTCTCTCTGTCTAAAAAGAAATAAGCAACAATGATAAAGGTTCCAAAAATAGCAGCTGCTATTGAATAGCCAGCTGGTTCCATAAATCCAGCTGTCATCCAAAGGTTACCAGTAAAATTTCTATTATAATTAATCTGAATATACTCAAAAATAGAAATACCCTTCCCCAGGGTTTCATAGAATACAAAAATACTAGACAACAAAGTAGTGATGATACAAATTGCCCCAACAATTGACAAAGCGTCAACCTTGTTTTCTTTATAAGATTGCAACGTAAAGGATACTGATAATGAAGAAAACAAGAATAGATAAATGCAAGTAAAAGTATATCCGATACTTACAAATTGATTTTCTGCTTTAAGAGCTGAGATAAAAGTTGAAATGCAGAAAAAGATTAGCAAAACCTGTCCCTTATTGTGAATAAGTAAATGATATTTATTATAAAAAAAAAAGAATATCCACAAAAACAAATAAACTGAAAAAACAATATGTGGTAAAACCAAATTAAAAATTGAATCAAAGGAGTCATATATAACTACTCCTGACACAATTAATATAAAACCATAGGTTTTTGGTTTAGCGATAATGTAATAAATATTTAAGGTCAGGTAACAGAACCCGAAAGCCGCTAGATATAACTTCCCACCATAATTTGATTGTTGACTATAAGTACCATACTGAACGAAGTAAATGAAGAAATAAATGATTACTACTACTGCAAGCAAATAATATACAAATCTAAAATTGCTTTTATTGGATACCATCTTCTCCCCAACTATACTCTCTTGAAAAACGTTTTGATAGTTTCAACAACGTATTCAATTTCTTCTACTCCAAAACCTGGCCAAATAGGTAAACTTAAACATGAATTTGCAATCTCCTCTGCAATGCTAAAATCACCTTTTCTATATCCGGCTGAAGCATATGCTTTTTGTAAATGGGGAGGAGTCGGATAATGTATGATTGTATCAATACCCTTTTCTCTAAGAAATTGTTTTAGCAAATCTCTAAATTTTGATCTGACCACAAACAAATGATAAACGTGAGTAGCCAAAGGATGAGTGAAAGGTAGTACAAGATCGCCCACACTTTCTAACCTATTCTTATATTCTTTAGCAATAGCGTTTCGTTGTTCATTCCATATTAAGAGATGCCTTAACTTTAGATCTAAAAAAGCAGCCTGTAACTCATCCATCCGATTATTAAAGCCAATAACTTCATGATAGTATTTTCTATCACTTCCATAATTTCTAAACTGCAATATTTTTTTATAAATGTTCTCATCATTTGTTGTAATTGCTCCTGCATCACCCAAGGCACCTAAATTTTTCCCTGGGTAAAAGCTTATACCACTTGCAATTCCCCAACTTCCAGTTAATTTTCCATTAAATGAAGCTCCCTGACTTTGAGCATTATCCTCTATAACAAAAAGATCATGATTATTAGCTATTTGCATGACTTCCTTCATTTCGCAAGCTTGTCCATATAAATGAACCGGTATAATTGCTTTCGTATTCCTTGTAATCTTCTCTTCAATCAATTTTGGGTCTAAATTATATGTTTTTATATTCGGCTCAACGAAAACAGGAGTTGCTCCAACATGACTCACAGCTAAAGCTGTAGCAATAAATGTGTTTGATGGAACTATTACTTCGTGATTATGATTAATTCCCAGTGCTTTTAGGGCAATAATCAATGCATCCAATCCATTGCTTACACCAGCACAAAACTTAGTTCCACTAAAATTTGCGTAGGATTCCTCAAAAGAGCAAAGCTCACGTCCCAATAGAAACCAGTTACTAGAATACACTCTTCTGAAAACTTCTTCCGCTTCAGCCCTTAATGGCTTATGCATAGGTTCAATATTCAGAAATGGGATTTGCATAGTTGATTATTTAATAAAGATCACAAATATTTGTAGGTGAAAAAAAGACTCTAATCCGTGGACTTAAATTTTAAATATTCCTCATAAGTCCTAATATAATCTTCTTCATCGTATATCTCTGAAGCCAGTACCAAACAGATAGACCCACTAGAAAAATTATCAAGCTCTCTCCAAATTCCCGGTGGAAAATACAATCCATAATAAGGTCTGGAAAGATTAATGGTTCGCTTAATAGATCCATCATTTAGTATAACATCAAAACTTCCACTCGCAGCAACAATGAGTTGGTGAAGGCTTTTATGTGCGTGACCTCCGCGTGATTCTCCACCTGGAATATCATACAAATAGTAAATGCGCTTAGTTTCAAATGGGACTTCAAATTGATTATTAACTACTGTGATATTCCCCTCATGTGCCCCCATCTTGGGTAAAGAAATTAAACTACAATCAAAAACTGTAACCCTATTAGATAAGTTTGGCATCTTCTTCTTTATGGTTAAACTAGAGTCCTAAATTCACTAAAATCCCTTATATATTCTTCCATCTCAAATTTTGAACTCGATAAATGGAGCCCAAGCGCATTTGTTGAAAAATTCTCTATATGGCGCCAAGTTAATGCTGGTATAAACAACCCGACATATGATCTGTTTAATGATAATTTGGATTTCTCTCCAGTTGGTGATGTAATTATTACATCAAATGAACCAGATAAAGCAATAATAACCTCCTCCTGTGACCTATAAGCATGCCCACCCCTGACTGCCCCTCCGGGAACATCATATATCCAAAATACTCTTTGAATTTCAAATGGAATATGTTCCTTACTTTGAAGAAAGGTTAAATTACCTCGGCTATCCTGTATTTTAGGAAGTTGTAATAACTTTACGCCCATCTAAGTTAGTGTTTACCTCGTAAAGGTACGGTAACTTTTTTTACTTGAAATGAATTGAATTGGTTAATTATTTAATGTAACTATTTACTTATTAGACATAAGAAAGCATTGCTATGAAAACTAATAATATAGATTATTTTATTCACCCACTCGCTGATGTCCAAACGAAGAGCATTGGCAAAGGAACAAAAATTTGGCAATTTAGTGTAGTGTTGGAAAAGGCTACAATTGGAAATAATTGCAATATAAATTGTAATACATTTATTGAAAATGATGTGGTAATTGGTGATAATGTTACAATAAAATGTGGGGTTTATCTCTGGGATGGCTTAAGGGTGCAAAATAACGTTTTCATTGGTCCAAATGTTACATTTACAAATGATAAATATCCTCGTTCAAAGCAATACCCAGCAAAATTTCAGTCTACATTTATCAAAACAGGAGTATCAATAGGAGCTAATGTTACAATTTTGGGAGGAGTATATATTGGAGAAAATTCATTAATAGGAGCAGGTAGTGTTGTAACTAAAAATATCCCGGCTGGCCAACTTTGGGTTGGAAATCCCGCTCGATTTGTAAGAAAGATTAATTGAAATCTAATTAACTCATACATTCAACTAATTTTTCTATATCCTTTCTTATTTGTTTTTTAATCCCCTGCAAATCAATCATTGTAAGATAATTTCTTTCAAACTCATTAATCTTATGAGAAACATTGAATGGAATAATTCTTGGGCATTCGTAAGAAATTGCAATTATTAATGCATGCATTCGACCTGAGAATACACAGGAAGCATTAAAAACGGCTTCAAGTAGCCCATCCAAATCTGTTATTTGTATTAACGAAGCAATTATCCCCTTTTCTGACAAAAACACTTGAAACTGTTTTGACTCTTCCAAATCTTTAGATGTAGTACTAAATAATTCAATATCTTTTCCAATCAAATCATAACTTACAATAAGATCAAGCCAATATTGATGGTAAGCGTTCCTATCCTTATTTGAATTAGGGTTATAATGTAGATAAACCTCATAGTCAATAATTCCCACTAAAACTTTATTGCTTTTTTTAACTTCAGGTTTAGTCAAATCTGAAATACAGAATACAACATCATGTGTGATCTTCCCATCAATGTTAAAATATTCCTTTAAATATTTTACAGATTTTGGATCTCTCAATACAATCTGATTTATATTTTTTAGAGCATACTTATAAAGAGTTTGATGATAATTTGGGAAATCCATTCCAACACCAACTCCGTAGAAATACAACTTTCTCCTTAATAATTTAGAAATTAAAACCCACACAAAAATAGACCATGGAAAATAAGAATTTGATAGTATCAATTGTCCACCTCCAATAACAATAAAATCATTTCTTCTAACATGGTTAATAACTGACCATAGGTTTTTAATCGTCCACCTTATTTCAATCGGAAGTATAGATGCAACTTTTACGAAGCGTTCCCATTTTGATTTCCCAACATTTTCATATTCACATTTGTAATTTTCTAAACTTTTACTTGTTAAGTCTCTAAAAGTAACATTACAATCTTGTTCTTGAAGTAAGTGTGTAATGCAAAGTTTTATTGCTCTATCTCCTAAATTATCGGACCAACCTTTATTCAATAAAAGAACCTTTCTCATTTAGCTTACCCCCTTGTCCCGAATTATTAAAATCTTGCATTTAACAATAATATATTTTACATAAACCATAAACAAAGAAGCTAAAACTACTATCCTCTCTCCAAAATATAACTTTTTGAAATAAAGTTTAAAAGCCAACTTTTTACATGCTAAATAATACTCCAAAAGGTCTAGTCGCATTTTAAATAAGACATTAGTAATATTTGTATCATGTCGTCTGTAGCTAGTTCTAATTGCTTTTGTATATTTAATGGTTCCTACATCCAAAAGCTTAATCCAAGTAAACCACTCGCCCATAACTAAATGCTTTTCATAGAAAAGACCTACTTCAATTAGTTTGGCTCTATTGATAAGGATACCGCAACTAGAAATAAAATTTTTAGTAGAAATATAATATCGTGGATTTTGAGAAAATCTTTCGATTTCTCCATCATTTTTTAAAAGTCCAATTGTGTTTGAATTCTTATCAATACAATAAGCGTTACAATGAATAATTACAGTATCATCACCAATATTACGTGTTATCTTTACGATATGATCTGATCTCAATAAATCATCGTGACCTAAAATTATCAAATAGTCTGAATCTGACTTTAATACAGCCTTGTTGACAGATTTCGTAAATCCAATATTGATTTTGTTATCAATAAAGGTCAAATTCTTATGTTTATTAGCAAATGATTTAATTATTTTTTCAGTATTATCAGTGGAGCAATCATTGATAACTATAACATCAAAATTTGCATAATTTTGATTCAATGCTGAAGATATTGTTTCTTCCAAGTATTCACCTCCATTATATGAGGAAATAATTATTGAAACTTTAAGATTAATATTCACTCTACTTTTAAAATCAATAGCTTTCTAAAAATAAAAACTACTAGAATAAAATAAACCAAATAAGTAATGAAGTATGCTGTACTAGCACCAACAAAACCTAGTCTTTCGACAAAGAAAATGATTGCAATATAATAGAAAACGTAAATCACTAAGTTTAACAAGACATTTGTAACTGTCCTCCCCTTTGCAATTAGAACAAATGCTAGAAGCCAAGCTATAGATTTCAAAAAATCTCCTATTATTTGATAAGGAAAGAGAATCAAAACATCATAGAATTCAGAAGTAAATAATATTTTTATTACAAGTTCTCGGAGTAGAAAAAGGGCAAGTAAAGAAATTGCCACTAGTGGTACGACAAATTTGGAGATCCCAAATATTTCTTTACGAAGCAATGAATCAGAATTAATTTCAGATAACCTGGGCAAATAATATGTCATTAAGGCCGTAGTTAAAAACAGCATATATATATTGGAAATTCTATTCATTGATTCCCATAAACCAGTTGCAGTAATTGAGATTGAGTTTGTGATCTTTTCCCGAATCATCATTTGACATATTGGCAAAGAGGCCGTCGAGACAAATGTATTCAAAGAGTACTTCATATACATTTTGAACTTTTTCATTTGGACAAACTTTACTCCTACACTTAATAGGTATCTAAAATTTTTATATGCCAGAATAATTGAGATAATAAATATGAATGATTGACTACTTACTACAGCAAATAGTGCCCCATCAAGTTTAAAAAAATATATGAGTAAAGCACTGTATAACAACACAACAATATTAGAAATGACATTTATATAGTTGTACTTCTTGAATAGTTTTAACCCATTAATATACGATAACAAATATCTATTTGCTGCAAACAGGGTAATTGACCAGCCAAGCATTGATATAAAAAAATGATATGCTTCATTAAAAAAAATAAGGTGACTAATAGGTTTACTAAAAAATATTAAAATAAATGATGTTATCAGGCACGATATAATGATCAAAAGGTTTGCAGTGCAAACAAAATACTTTAGCTGTTCGGACTCTTTGTATTCTGCTACATATTTCGTAACCCCAGTAGACATCCCAAAAACAGAAAAAAGCAAGACAATATTTACAAAACTAGTAAGTTGTCCAACAATGCCTAAACCGTCTACACCAACATAAACTGCTATAAGCTTTGACATAATAAAACTTGCACAAAGTTTTACAAGGGAAGAAAAGCCTGAAAATAAGGATACTTTAAAGAATTCCTCTTTTAGTAGTTTCTTAAATGATCTGTTTAATGAGTCTATCAATTATTTATCAACTACTCCTGAGATCATTACGGAAAGAGGCCAGGTTATCTTTAAAATTCTCTCGATGATGATAAATAAATATCAAAACCAAGGAAATGAATACACCAATCATAAAAAACAAGATGACTATTCTTTTCCTTTTAGGCTCAGATTTTTCCTGGGGAATAATAGGGTCTGTTAACACAATAAAGGAATCAACACTTTTATTTAAATCAATCTCAGCTTGACGTTTTTGCTGACTTAAGTTGGAATAAATTTCTCTCAATAATTGGTACTCCTGTTCCAGGTTCTGCCTCTTAAACTTAATTGACTCACTACTTATATTTTTATTTGATGAAATAAATTTGGACAACTCTATTTGCTTTTCAAGAAATTTGGTTTCAGCCTTATCTAATTCTGAAAGAATAAATTCTAGATTTCTTCTGCTTTTAGTCGTTGAAACCTCTTGAAGGTAATTATTCAACTCATCCTTTGCATTTATCACCAAACTTGAAGATGCAACTGGATCAGGCATCTTTCCTGTTATGGATATTATGCCGGTAATCTCATCAATTGTAATTGTCAGCCTATCCTGCAACTGCTCAATTACTCTTTTTTCTCCCTCACTTATTTGATAAAATTTGAATCCCAAATTAACTGAAGGTTTCTTTTTATCTGACTCAAAAAAATAAGGGATGAAGTAAAAAAACTCTGAAGAACTTATTGAATCAAGATAATCGTAAAACGTAATTTTTTCACCCGATTCTAAAATTATTGTAGATTTAATAATTGACTTTTGAAATCTTATTCCGCTAACTACGTACTTATAATTAACAGGTTGAATAGAATAGTCAGATGGTGATGGAAAGGAAAGACCAAATTGCTTCAAAAGCCCAGTTGCATTATTACCTAAAGCAGCGCCCCCCTTTTCGGGTAATATAGTGATTCTACTCTCAAATTCTACTTGTTTAGTTAATGCTACTACAACCCCCATTCCGCAAAAAATTAATGATATCAAAAGTAATATTTTCCACCTGCGGAGAATAATTAATAGTATTTCCCTAAGATTAATTGTTTCCAATTTTGAACTTTCATTAGACATTATATAATCTTTTGAAGAAAGTAAAAAAATCACTCTTTGGGTGGAATGGCCCTCCAACTCCAAATATCATCTAGTCAAATTATTAATAATCAACGCAATCGTCCCTATCCCACTGGTAATACTAATAATCTCACCAGGACTTAATTTCCTTCTCTCCGGTCGTTCAGGTATTATTATCTCCGCCCCTGGCTCCACCTTCGGATAATCCTTAAACCATAGAAATTTTTTTGTTCGCTGTGCTGAGCCATTTGCATAAATTATATAAGCTTTGCTCTTTTTTGCAACATCAGAAAAGCCTCCGGCTTGCGAAATTACTTCGGTAAATGATAAAGTATTGTCATAACGAACCGTACTTGGATAAAGTACTTCACCACGGACTCTTACCGTTTGAAGTTCTCTAGGGATGCTGATGACATCCCCCTCTTTCAAAATCATATCAAATCTTGAACCAGGATTTCTAATAATCTCTTCCAATTGAATACCAATAGACTCCTGGGTTTTAAAAGCTTGTTTGGCATCCTCAATCACTGTATCCCTTTCGAATAATTCCTGGAGTTCTTCTCTACGTAACCGAGCTGCCTCATCTCCTTCATCTTCCTCATCAACGAAATACTCTGTTCTTCTTATGAGTGTTGCTCCCCGTGGATATGCATATCTGGTGAGAAAGCCCGCCCGCTTCAATACATCGGAAATGCGTTCATCTTTCTTTTCCAATGCATATTTACCCGGAAACTTTACTTCACCCTCGATCTCGATCATTACCTGCTCTTCATAGTAAGGCGACTTTCGGACTACAATCAAATCAAATGGCTCTAATTCAAAATCAGAGGCCTCATCTGAAATGTTTAATCCCTTATCGATCGAAAAATTGAACACCTTTGAAGAAACGTCATCACTACCATTTTCATCCTTTACTCTTCTTGCCACTTCCACAAAAGACCGTGCGGCACTTTCCTTAAATCCGTTTGCCAGGTAGATGACATTCTCAACAGTCATCCCTTTGACAAATGGAAAGTTACCTGGCTTTTGTACTTCGCCTTGGATGGTGACGCTGTAGGACTCTTTCAAGTTAAAAATGGATTGAATCTTAATGTGATCCTCATTTTGAAGTTCAATATCATAATTTCCTGAAACGAGTTCTGAAGGAATAAAAGCTGTACTTGATAGCGTGAAATCTTTGTTTTGACGAATGATTAATCCGCGACCCATAAAAGCATCCCCACGGAATCCTTCTGCTAGATCTAGCAGATCAGAAAGCATCATCCCTTCCTTTAACTCAAACTCACCTGTGTGATTAACAGCTCCTTCAACACGAACTCGATTGGTGAACTGATTGGTGATTTTTCCAACTTCTATGAAATCCCCCCCTTGAATTAAAAAATCTCCAAAAAAATCAGCTTTCACTGTCTGAACCGCTTTGGAATTGGCAAGGTTACGCCTCAATGAAATAGATCCTCTGTACGCATCAGGTGAGAAGCCACCAGCAAAATCAATAGCTTTTTCCAAACTTTCACCCTTGACTAGTTCATAGTAGGCGGGTCGTTTGACCTTTCCATCTATACCTATTCTGTTCTGATAGGGTCTGACCAATACGACATCATTGTCCTGAAGCATAATATTCTGACCCTCTCCATAGATCAAAAAGTTGTAAGCGTCTAGTGTATTTATCTTCTTTCCACCTCTAAAAATCTGAATATCTCTTAATGACCCTGTTTCACTTGGTCCCCCTGCATAATACAACGCATTAAAAGCTGTCCCAAAGGATGACATTGAATAGGTTCCGGGTCGTTTTACTTCGCCAATTACATTTACACTGATGGTTCTGATCTGGCCAAGGCTGATTTGTGCAAACGTATTGTTACCCAATGTGCTATAAATAGCTTTCAGCCTGGATTTGATTCTTGCATCTGCCTGATCAACGTTTAAGCCATTCAGATAAATGGGACCAAGACTTGGGATTCTGATATTTCCTTCCGGTGAAACATCCAATTGATAGGTCTGTTCAGAGGCACCCCAAACATCGATAATTATTTGATCTCCCGGACCAATTTGATAGTCTTTTGGTGTGGCAATATTTAGACTAGGCTCAAACGTTAAATCTTCATTTTCAAAAAAGGACATTCCAAAAATCTCCAGCTCAATTCCTTTCATCAACGTATCCGCAGGGATTATATCAGCAAAGGGATCAAAGGGTGTCTCCCTATCTGTTTGAAAAGAAGGTGATTCTCTTAGTCGTGTTTCACTCTCTGATTGTGTTGTTCCAGTAGTGCCTGTTTGGATTTGAGTGATCCGTGTCCTCAATTTTTGAATTTGAGTCTCTGACATACCACGGGCACGGGCCAACAATTCCAATTGTTGTTCTGTGTATCCACTTGATTCTACTTGCTGAATAAAACGTTTGATCTGATCATCAGACAGATCGTCGACATTGATATTTTGTAGATTTTGTATACTTGGAGCATCCTGGGCGGTAGTAATTTCAGTAGCAGCTAACCCTACAAATAATATAAGAAAGAGTCGAAAAAAGGATTTCTTCATTAATGAAAGTCCGAATTAAGCCGCAAAGATATGTAAAGAAGTCAGAATACAGGAATCAGTAATCAGGAGACTCCTAGAAATCATGCTATATAACTAAATAATTATTCCTGAAACCAAAAAATACGGATTCAACAAATTCTTTTTGTTGTAATTGACGGCTTCCTCTGAATCCTTAATCAATACCCTACCTCCTGCTTCTTCAACGACAATTTGAGCTGCAGCAGTATCCCATTCCATTGTTGGGGCATAACGAGGGTACAAGTCGGCTACTCCTTCAGCTACCATTAACAATTTCAAAGAGCTTCCTTTTGATACGATTTCTGGTTTATTCAATTCATCCAGAAATGCCTGAGTATCTTCATTCAAATGCGACCTTGAGGCAACTACTTTTAGTCCCTTATCAGGTTTTGAGAATTGATTAACAGAAATCTTTTCACCATTCTTTGTAGCACCTTCACCCTTAATGGCCGTAAACAAATCTTTGAGCACTGGAGTATACACCACTCCCAAAACTGGTTTATTCCTATGAATTAAAGCGATATTAACTGTGAACTCACCATTCTTTTTGATGAACTCTTTAGTTCCGTCCAAAGGATCAATCATCCAGAAGTATTCCCAGTCTTTTCTTTCCTGATACTGGACCTCTTTACCTTCCTCACTTAAAATAGGAATATTGGTGTGCGCTAATTCTTCAACAATAGCCTTGTGAGAAGCTTTATCTGCAAGAGTCAACGGAGAATTATCTGACTTGCTTTCAATTGAAAAATCACCGGACTCGTAAATCTTGATGATTTCAGCTCCTGCATTAAGGGCGGCTTTTTGGGCTATTTTGGAGAGAGTGTGAAGACGCATAAGGTTTGTTAGGATTCATAAAGATTCCCGACTCACTTCGCTCTCGGGAATGACATTAAATGTTTAAACCACCATTCCAGCGGCAACAGTCTCATTAGTAGTATCATCGACAAGGATAATACTTCCTGTCTGCCGGTTTTTTCTATAAGGGTCCACAAAAACAGGTTTTGTTGTTCTCAATAGAATTTTACAGATATCATTCATCTTGATATCCTTATCTTCCTCGTTTCTATGAAGCGTATTGATATCCAGCTTATATCTTATCTCTTTGATCATCGCTTTCATATCTGCAGTGGTATGGCGCAGTGTATACTTTCCACGAGGAACAGGTCCTTTGTTGTTTAGCCAGCACAACATTACCTCTAAATCCTGTTTTTGCTCTGGTTGATTATTTGCCCTAACAATCATGTCACCTCGACCGATATCAATATCATCTTCTAGTTGAATAGTAACAGACATTGGTGCAAATGCCTCTTCGACCGGACCATCAAAAGTATCAATAGACTTAATTTTGGATGTAAATCCAGATGGCAATACCGCTACCTCATCACCGGCTTTGAAAATACCACCGGCAATTCGTCCGGCATAGCCTCTGTAATCATGATATTCATCACTTTTTGGACGAATAACTGTTTGAACAGGAAACCTACAATCAATGTGGTTATGATCACTTCCAATATGAATATGCTCCAGTGTGTATAACAATGTAGACCCTTCGAACCACTTCATGTTTTCGGATCGGTTTACAACATTGTCACCTTTCAATGCACTGATTGGGATAAAACGAACATCTTTTACATCGAGCTTTGCAGAGAATTTTTCGTAATCATCAACGATCTTGTCATAGACTTCTTTGTCGTAATTGACAAGGTCCATTTTGTTGATACAGACAACAATATGAGGGATCTGAAGCAGAGACGCGATAATCGAATGTCGACAGGTTTGCTCCACAACTCCATTTCGAGCGTCAATTAGGATCAAGGCCACATTCGCAGTAGATGCGCCAGTAACCATGTTTCTCGTATACTGGATGTGCCCCGGAGTGTCAGCAATGATGAACTTTCTCTTTGGTGTCGCAAAATATCGATAGGCCACATCAATGGTGATTCCCTGCTCACGTTCATCCTTCAGTCCATCGGTTAACAGGGCCAAATCAGTATCTTGTAATCCTTTTCGTTCACTGGATTGCTTAACCTGCTCCATCTGATCCTCAAAAATGGATTTTGAGTCAAAAAGCAACCTTCCTATCAGGGTACTTTTTCCATCATCAACGCTCCCTGCTGTAGTAAACCTAAGGAGCTCCATGTTGAGGTAATTTTTTTGATCTTCCATTTGGTATAATATTTATAATAGTGGCAGTAAAAAGTGGGCAGTGGCAGTCAGTTCCTTGGCAAGAACTTGTCTGGATTTTCAATCATTCCACCTAGCATTCTTCCTACTTCCTCATATTTTGAATATAATCTATCTCTAATTTCAGGTTCTATATAATCAAAGTCTCGAGCAAAATCCAACCAAATCTGAGTTTCTGTACACTCAGCATCTGCATCAGACATTTTACTTGAAAAGTGTTTCGGGTATCTTCTCTTTCTGTATCCTTCTCCAATATTGACACAAACCGATCTTGACGATCTCCTTATTTGATCAGTCAGGGAATATTTTTCCTCACCAGGAAAAAGCTTTGATATCTCAAAAATTTCTTTAGCCGTCTCGTATGCAAGTTGGTAAACTTTCAAATCCCTATATCCATTGCTATTGACTGCCACTGCCTACTGCTTACTATCAAACCGCCAACTCAAAAATACCCTTGTCTCTTCCTATCCTCCATACTCGTCTCGGATCGCTTATCGTCTTCTCTGTTTCCTCGTTCAGTCTGACGTGCAGCCGCAACTTCTTCAATGATCTTTTCAAGAGTATCTGCATCTGACTCTTCTCCCCCTGTAATTGTAATATCTCCGAGTGTTCTGAATCTGATTTTCTTCTCTAAAATCTCTTCCTTTTGATCAATTGTGATAAAATCTGAAATTGGCAACCAGGTATTGCTTCTTCTGATAACCTTTCGCTGGTGGGCAAAGTATAGGGATGGGATATCAATCTTCTCAGCAAGGATATACTGCCATACATCCATTTCTGTCCAGTTACTCAATGGAAACACCCGAAAGTGTTCTCCAAAATGCTGCTTGCCATTAAATATATTCCAAAGCTCCGGACGCTGATTCTTTGGATCCCACTGACCAAATTCATCCCTGTGAGAGAAAAATCGCTCTTTTGCCCTGGCTTTTTCTTCATCTCTCCGCGCCCCACCAATTGCCGCATCAAACTGGTGCTCCTCGATGGTATCAAGTAGTGTTACTGTCTGAATAGCATTTCTTGTGGCATTCTTACCTTTTTCTTCTGCAGCTCTCCCTGAGTCAATAGAAGCCTGAACAGATCCAACAACAAGTTTTGCTCCGATTTTTTTAACCAGGTTATCCCGAAATTCGATAGTCTCTGGGAAGTTGTGACCTGTATCCACATGTACTAATGGAAAAGGGATTTTAGCGGGGTGAAAGGCTTTTCTAGCAAGGTGTGTAACAACTATACTATCCTTCCCTCCGGAAAATAAAATACATGGGTTCTGAAACTGAGCAAATACTTCCCTGAGGACGTAAATGGACTCAGACTCAAGTTCTTTTAAATGTGTGAGATTATAACTCTGCATTACTTTAGTTTAGGTAATACCTTATCAATTAATATTTTTAATGAATCTTCTAAGGACAATTCATTTGTTTTTACCACAATATCAGCGTTTTCCGGCTCTTCAAATGGAGAGGTAATGCCTGTGAAATCCGGGATTTCTCCTGCTCTGGCTTTAGCATACAGACCTTTTACATCCCGAGCTTCACAGACTTCCAATGGGCAGTCTACAAATACTTCAATGAAATGTTCAGATCCTACCAGCTCACGGGCAAATCTCCTGTTTTCTCTGAATGGAGAAATAAAAGCCGTCAAAACGACAACTCCCGCATCTACAAAAAGCTTTGAAACTTCTGCGATTCGACGAATATTCTCTTTTCTGCTCTCCTCACTAAAATCCAAATCCTTGTTCAGCCCGCTTCTGATATTATCCCCATCCAAAATGTACGTATTCAATCCACGGTTGTGCAATTGTTGTTCCAATGCATTAGCAAGTGACGACTTACCAGAACCAGAAAGTCCGGTAAACCAAACGAGCTTAGGCTTGTGACCATTTTTCTCAATTCGATCATCAAGGGTTACAGAATGTCTATGTGGGATGATATTATCCATAGAAATAATTCAGTCGGTTATCTTTAGGGTGTCAAACTAAAATTTCAAACCCGAAACATGTTGTTGATCGGGTCCCAAATCAATTTAGGGTTGCAAAAGTAAATGATATTCCATTAAATCATTGCCGCAATAAAAAATGCTAACATGATTGTAATGTCGACTCATAATGGGGCCTTATCCCAGAACCTTTTCTTTGAAGTATTCTAATGTTGGTTTCAATCCCTCAGCCCGAGAATATTTTGGCTCCCAGCTAAGGACCTTTTTTGCCAGCGTGATATCCGGTTTTCTCTGCTTTGGATCGTCTTTAGGTAGTGGTTTGTAAATGACTTTTGATTTGCTGCCCGTCAAACGAATGATCTCCTCAGCAAATTCATTGATGGTAATTTCCTGAGGATTACCAACATTCACCGGGTGAGGGTAATCACTCATCAATAACCGGTAAATACCTTCGACCAGGTCATCAACATATGTAAATGATCTTGTTTGGCTACCGTCACCAAAAGCAGTCAGGTCCTCACCGCGCAAAGCCTGAGAAATGAATGCAGGTAAAACGCGACCATCATCCAACCTCATACGTGGACCAAATGTGTTGAATATTCTTACTATCCTGGTTTCCAATCCATGAAAGGTATGGTATGCCATAGTCAGGGCTTCCTGAAACCTCTTTGCTTCATCATAGACTCCTCGGGGACCAACTGGATTCACATTTCCCCAGTAATCTTCCTTTTGTGGATGTACCAACGGATCACCATATACCTCTGACGTTGAAGCTACAAGAATCCTGGCTCCTTTATCTTTTGCAAGTCCCAAGCAATTCAGCGTTCCTAAAGACCCAACCTTCATTGTTTGAATAGGCATCTTCAGGTAATCAATCGGACTTGCTGGTGAAGCAAAGTGAAGGATGTATGACAACTCACCAGAAACATGAACATATTTAGATACATCATGATGGTGAAACTCAAAGTCTTTCTCCTTGAGTAAGTGTTCGATGTTTGAAATGTCACCAGTTAGCAGGTTATCCATGGCTATTACATGGTAACCTTCCTTAATAAATCGATCACAAAGATGGGATCCAAGAAATCCGGCTCCCCCAGTGATTAAAACTTTTTTCTTTGTCATTGGGTGATTGCTTTTCTTCCGATGCTATGATATACGAAACCAAGCTCCTGCATCTGATTAGGATCGTATAAGTTTCTTCCGTCAAATACTACTTTGTTCTTCAGACTCTCAGCCATTTTCTCAAATTCAGGTGTTCTGAAAACAGGCCACTCCGTCATGATCATCAATGCATCTGCATCCTTCAAAGCATCATATTCATCTTCTGCAAAGAGGATCTTATCTCCAAAAATTTCTTTCACGTTCTCCATGGCTTCAGGATCATATGCTTTGACTTTAGCACCAAGACTAAGAAGAGTTGTAATATTTTCTAATGCCGGAGCTTCCCTGATATCATCTGTATATGGTTTAAATGCAAGCCCCCATATGGCGATGGTTTTCCCTGAAATGTCTCCACCGAAATATTTCTTTACAGGATCAATCAACTTTTTCTTTTGATTGTGATTGATGTCCATTACAGAATTGAGGATCTTGAAATCGTAATTGACCTCACTCGCAGACTTGGCTAAGGCCTGAACGTCTTTTGGGAAGCAACTTCCACCGTATCCTATACCAGCAAATAGAAATCGTTTACCAATCCTTGAGTCCGTTCCGACTCCTTTTCTAACCATATCCACATCTGCACCAAGCAACTCGCACATATTAGCGATCTCATTCATAAAGGTGATCTTGGTCGCCAGAAATGAATTAGCGGCATATTTAGTCAACTCGGCTGATCGGATATCCATGAAAATAACAGGATTACCCTGCCTCACAAAAGGACCATATAACTGGTCCATTACCTTCTTAGCCTTTTCTGACTCTGCTCCAACCACTACTCTGTCAGGCTTCATAAAATCATCAACCGCAACCCCTTCACGCAAAAATTCGGGATTTGAAACCACATCGAAATCCACTTTGGCATTCTCAGCAATCTTGGCATGCACTTTTTCTGCAGTTCCTACAGGGACGGTGCTCTTATCAACCACTACCGTGTACTCTTCGAGAATTGGTCCAAGGTCTTCAGCCACTTTCAATACATATTTCAGATCTGCAGATCCGTCTTCACCAGGTGGTGTTGGCAGGGCAAGGAAAATAATTTTAGCACCCTTGATTCCTTCTTTGAGATCGGTGGTGAATTCTAATCTGCCTTGTCTGATATTTCTTTCAAACAACACATCCAAGCCAGGCTCATAGATGGTCATTTGTTTATTCTTAAGCCTGGCAACTTTCTTTTCGTCGATATCAACGCATGTTACATGGTTACCTGTTTCCGCGAAACATGTTCCTGTTACAAGTCCAACATATCCTGTGCCGACTACAGCTATTTTCATACTACTATAAATATGGTTGTTTTAAATCTTTTTCTGACACTTTGGGAGTGAGGTTCAGTTCCCAATCTATTGCAAGCTTTTGATCATCAAACCTTATGCCTTTTTCGGAATCGGGTGCATAAAACTGATCAACTGCATAATAAAAAATCGTTTCGTCTTTCAGCGTATGATAACCATGTGCAAAGCCCTTTGGGACCAATAAAAAGGTGTCATTGCTATCTAAAATGATTTTATAATGTTTAAGGTAAGTTGGCGACTCTGGTCTAATGTCGACCACGACATCCAGTACCGCTCCATTGATTACACCAACCAACTTCGACTGAGCATTTGGTGCTTCCTGGTAATGCAATCCCCTCAGTACATTCTTCTCAGATTTAGCAAAATTGACCTGTTTTACTTCAAAATCAATTCCTTTTTCCTTCAGCTTTCTTTGATTGAAGGATTCAAGGAAAAATCCTCTGCTATCCCCAAAGACAGGTACTTTGATGACAAAACAATCTTTCAACGGAGTCTCAATTACTTCCATTTTATGGATTGCTGTAAATATTCCCCATATCCACTTTTCTCAAGTGGTTTAGCCAACTCCAGTAATTGATCCTGAGTGATAAATTTCATTTTATATGCCACTTCTTCAATGCATCCAATCTTCAGCCCTTGTCTTTCTTCAATAGCATGTACAAATTCTCCAGCTTGCATTAAAGATTTAAAAGTGCCAGTATCAAGCCAGGCCGTTCCACGGTCGAGTTTCTCAACTTTAAGCTTACCCATTTTCATATACTCATTGTTTACCGAAGTGATCTCCAGTTCACCCCGAGCACTCGGCTTTATTGATTTTGAGATCTCAATAACATCATTGTCATAAAAATAAAGACCGGGAATGGCATAATTTGATTTTGGATGAGTTGGTTTTTCCTCAATTGAAAGGGCATTCCCATTTTCATCAAACTCTACAACTCCATACCTCTCCGGGTCCTGAACATGGTAAGCAAAAACAATTCCTCCCTCAGGATCAATGCTTGCCTGAAGCTTTTTTGAAAGACCTGAAGCATAAAAAATATTATCCCCAAGAATTAAAGAAACCTTGTCGTCGCCAATAAAATCTTCACCTATGATGAAAGCCTGAGCTAAACCCTCAGGCTTTTCCTGGATAGCATAAGAGAATGAGCATCCAAGATTTTTACCATCTCCTAAAAGTTCTTTGAAAACTGGTAAATCCCGGGGTGTTGAAATAATGAGAATTTCTCTGATCCCTGCCAGCATCAATACAGAAAGTGGGTAATAAATCATCGGTTTGTCATAAACAGGAAGGATCTGTTTACTTACTGCATATGTCAATGGATGAAGACGTGTGCCTGAGCCTCCAGCTAGAATGATCCCTTTCATTTATGCCTCAGTTTTATAGTGCTCCTGATAATATGATTGATAATCTCCTGAAGTTACTTCCTGCAACCATTTCTCATTTTCCAAATACCAATCGATTGTTTTGTTTAATCCCTCCTCAAATTGAAGTGAAGGCTCCCACCCCAATTCATTTTTGATTTTAGAAGCATCAATGGCATATCGATGATCATGTCCTGCCCGGTCAGTCACATAGGTGATCAGCTTTGAAGAAGTCCCAGGATTTCTTTGTAACTTTTTGTCTAATAAATCACATAGGAGATTCACTATATCAATATTTTTCCATTCATTGAATCCACCAATATTATAGGTCTCACCAATTTTTCCTTCGTGATAAATTAAATCAATAGCCCTGGCATGATCCTCCACATACAACCAATCCCTAACATTCTCACCCTTACCATAGACAGGGAGGGGCTTGTTGTTTTGGATATTATTGATCATTAAAGGGATCAGTTTTTCCGGAAACTGAAAGGGGCCGTAGTTATTTGAACAATTAGACAATACCACTGGAATTCCGTAAGTATTACTATAAGCTCTCACGAAATGATCAGAAGATGCTTTGGAAGCTGAATAGGGCGATTGAGGATCATAAGAGGTGGTTTCGGTAAAAAAACCATCTTCTCCAAGAGACCCATACACCTCATCAGTTGATATATGATAGAATCTTTTGCTATCAAAGTTTTTCCAGGCAGATTTTGCTGCACTTAAAAGACTGACTGTACCCAAAATATTCGTCTCAATGAAGGCAAGCGGATTCTTTATGCTTCGATCGACATGTGACTCTGCTGCCAAATGGATCACCCCATTAAAATTATATTCACCAAAAAGTGATTCCATAGATTTAAAATCACAGATATCTCCTTTGACAAACTTATAGTTAGGTGCAGACTCAATGTCCTTTAGATTATTAAGATTTCCTGCATAAGTCAGCTTATCCAAGTTCACAATATGATAGTCTGGATAGTTTGCCACAAATTGTCTAACAACGTGAGACCCGATAAATCCTGCCCCTCCTGTGATTAATATTGTTTTGCTCATATTACTGCACCGTCTGGTATTAAGGCTGCAAAAGTATTTGGAATATCTTCTTAATACACGGATTTGTCATTATTTATAGATCATACCTTAACAATTTCAAACATTAGATAACCAGCCCTAATGTAATTTTTAACGAATAACCCATGTAATTTTGCATCTTATGCAAGAAGTATTCGAGCTGGTAAAAAAGGATTTAAAAACGGACTGGAGAAACAGATACCCGGTATTTGGCATCCTGCTTTATCTATCTGCCATCATCATCATTTCTTACATGTCATTCATGAATTTCATCAAACCGGAAGTATGGAATGCACTTTTCTGGCTGATCATTCTTTTTACTTCTGTTAACGCCATCGCCAAGAGTTTTATGCAGGAGGAAAACCGGACATCTTACCTGTACTTTGTTGCTTCACCAGTGAAGATCATTGCAGCGAAATTGATCTATAGCAACCTTTACCAACTCGCGTTAATTCTGATATCAATAATTTTATTTTCACTCTTACTTGGGTCACCCGGAAACCTTAACACCTGGTTTTTCGTCAATCTTTTTGCCGGGAGTATCGGCTTAGCGTCAGCATTTACTATGGTTTCATCATTAGCATCTAAAACAGAAAACAATGCCACACTCATGGCGATCCTGGGATTCCCAATTGTAATACCCATTTTACTCATGGCAACATCAATCTCAAAGCAACTAATTCTGGGGGCTCCGGCATCAGATATTACTTCTGACTTATTGACCCTCCTGAGTGTTAATGTTATTATCATTGCACTCTCATTTATTCTTTTCCCATTTACCTGGAAATCGTAATGAAGTACATGCTACGGACCGAATGGTGGAAATGGCTAACAATGGCGGTGTTACTCTATGTTTTTGTAGGAGGACTACTGCTTCCAGTTCCCAGGCTACCCATATTGAACGAAACAATCAGGGTACTCTATTTCCATGTCCCCATGTGGTTTGGTATGATTGCCTTATTCACTGCTTCTTGCATTCAAGCTATCAGATACTTATCAAGAGAAAAGCTTACCAACGATATTTTTAGTGTGCAACTTGCTGAGGTAGGTATCCTCTTTGGCATCCTCGGAATGATTTCAGGAATGTTCTGGGCCAACTATACCTGGGGTGAACCCTGGAGCAGCGACCCCAAGCAAAATATGTCGGCCATTGCACTCCTTATCTATTTCGCATACTTCGTATTAAGAGGAAGCATTAAGGATGAGCAGCAAAGGGCGAAAATTTCCGCCGTTTACAACATCTTTGCATTTGCAACATTAATTCCACTGCTTTTCATATTACCCAGACTAGCTGAAGACAGCTTACATCCTGGTAATGGTGGAAATCCTGGTTTCAACGCCTATGACCTTGACAGCCAAATGAGGCTTGTGTTTTACCCAGCAGTGATTGGGTGGGCATTGCTAGGTTTTTGGTTAGCAACCATCAAAATAAGGTACGAATTGGTGTCAGAAAAACTCGGTTTATAATGATGAACTTGTTGAGCATATTTTTGGTTAGTTTTTATGGTTTCTTTCAAATTCCGATGGCTGATCAGTTCAGGCAGGATGGAAAGATTTACGTTGTAGTTGGAGTAATATTGATCTTACTTGTAGGCTTTTTTGTCTTTCTCTGGAGAATGGACAGGAGGGTGAAAAAGCTTGAAGAAAAAGCAAATAAAGAGGGATGAAAAAGACACATATCATTGGATTGGTAGTAATAGCAGTAGCCTTGATGATCATCATATCTACTGCGGGGGATGCGAGTACTTACGTTTCTTTCAATGAAGCACACGAAATGGCGGAAAATGGAAACAGTAACAAGATACACGTAGTTGGCAAGCTTAAAAAAGATCCCCATGGAAATGTAATCAACGTCGAGACAAGCCCTGACAATCGTTCGTTCCGATTTGCATTGATTGATGAACATAACAATGAGCAAATGGTTTACCATCCTAACCCCATGCCGACTGACTTTTTGAGATCCGAACAAGTGGTAGTTGTAGGATCATACAATAATGAACGCTTTGTGGCAGACAAAATTCTACTCAAATGTCCTTCTAAATATCAGGAAGAGGGGGTCAACCTATAAATTATGCATTATTTCATTGGTGATTTAGGTCATCTCTTTGTCATTACATCATTTGTTTCGGCTATCCTGGCAACATATGCCTTTTTTAAGGCACAAAAGGAAGGCAATGATTGGAAGCAATATTCCAGGCTATTGTTTTACGTGCATGCCGTTTCCATCATTGGTGTTTGTGTCACACTTTTTTTGATCATCCACAATCACTACTTCGAGTATCACTACGCATACAACTATACTTCCAAGATACTCCCTTATTATTATCAGATCTCCAGTTTCTGGAACGGCCAGGAAGGGTCGTTCTTGCTTTGGATGTTTTGGAATGTGATTCTTGGACTGATCATCATTCACACTAACAAAAAGTGGAAAGCGCCAGTCATGACGGTATTTGCTTTCACGCAGATCTTCCTTACTTCAATGATCCTGGGTGTAGTTGTCTTCAATGTGAAGATAGGCAGCTCTCCATTTATTTTATTAAGAGATGCGGTACAGGATCCCATCTTCAATATGAATCCTGACTTCGTACCTCAGGATGGACGTGGACTTAATCCACTATTGCAGAACTATTGGATGGTTATTCATCCACCGACACTCTTTCTGGGATTTGCTTCAACGGTAGTTCCGTTTGCCTACTGCATGGGTGGACTCATGAAAAAGGACTACAAAGAATGGATCCGACCCGCATTGCCATGGGCACAGTTTTCTGCTGCAATTCTTGGTATCGGTATTTTAATGGGAGCTTACTGGGCTTACGAAACGCTCAACTTTGGAGGATACTGGAACTGGGATCCTGTGGAAAATGCAATCTATGTTCCATGGCTGGTGCTGGTTGCTGCAATCCATACGATGATTGCTTTCAGGAAAAGTCCGACGGCTCTTAAGACATCCATTATTCTGGTGACTGCTACCTACATTCTCATTATCTATTCAACTTTTTTGACCAGAAGTGGGATTTTGGGAAACACATCCGTTCACTCTTTTACTGATTTGGGCTTATCAGGACAATTGCTGATCTATCTGTTGGTTTTCATCGGGATCACCACTTTTCTGATCGCCAGATCATGGAAAAAAATGCCATCGGAATCCTCCGAGATCAGTGCATACTCAAGAGAGTTCTGGATCTTTATGGGGGCTGTGACACTGTCACTTATGGCTTTTCAGGTTATTCTACCAACTTCCATACCTGTTTATAATTCCTTCATGGGGCTTTTTGGAATTGACTCCAATGTTGCTCCTCCCGTAGATCAGGTAGCATTTTATACGGATTTTCAACTCTACTTTGCAATTGTCCTCGCCATTCTATCTGGAACCGGTCAATTTTTCTGGTGGAACAAGATGGACAAGACAAAACTTAAAGAGTCACTTACACTACCAGTAATAATTTCATTACTTGTATCAGCGACAATTTTCGTTTTGGCAAGAATTCAGGACCCAGCATACTTGGCTTTGCTTACTGCATCAGTTTATTCAGTAATAGCTAATGGCAAGATCCTTCTACAATTCTCTAAGTCAAACATTAAGCTTTCAGGGGGATCAATAGCCCATATTGGTGTCGCTATGATGCTCATTGGTATCTTATTCTCTTCCGGATATTCCAAAATTTTATCCAAAAACAATACAGGTCTTCTGTGGAACAAGGAGTTTCCGGATGAGGTAAATCAGAATAATCTGCTACTCTTCCTCAACGAGCCTCGCCAAATGGGCGAGTACTCCCTGCACTACAAGGGTATCAGGAAGAAAACTACTGACCATGGTTTTGTTGATATCAACAGTGTAGCAGCAACGGGTCACCCACTAAAGCTAGTGGTAACTACAGATGAAGTTTCTTCTACTGGGAAGCAATTAACTCCGGGCGATACTGTAAACATCATCAATGCTGAGAATAGCTACTTTGAAGTGTTGTACGAGAAGGAATCCGGAAAGTCCTTTACCCTTTACCCAAGGCTTCAAATCAACGAAACCATGGGCATGACAGTCTTTTCACCGGATATTAACCGCACCGTGACCGCTGATTTGTATAGCCACGTCAGAACCTTCCCGGATCCTGAGCAGGAAATAGAATGGAGTGAGGAGGAATCCGTGAAAGTTATTCCGGGTACTCAGTTTTTTATCAATGACTACGTCGCAGTACTCAAGGACATCCAGGCAGTGAATAACCTGGAAGGAGTACAGCTAGCTGAAGGCGATATCGCTGTGAAAGCCATCATCGAGATTGAAGGTGAAACCAAAACCTATACCGCAGAACCATATTATATTATAAAAGACCGAATGGCAGGTAAAATCCCAGCTACGGTTTATGATTTGGCTTCAAAAATTACCATTCAGGAAATTCTACCTGCCGAAAACAGCTTTGTGCTTGGCATCAGCAGGACTCAAAAAGACTGGATCATTTTGGAAGCTGTGGAAAAACCATACATCAATATTTTGTGGTTGGGTACTTTCCTTTTCTCCATAGGGTTTGGGATAGCTATCTATAGAAGATACACTGAGTTTAAGCAAATGCGGAACAAAGGGATGGAATAATCTTAATTCATTCATCTACCGTTCTTAAAAGATTATTAATAAATCCAGGTCTTTGTTAACAAAGCATACAAAATAAATTCAGATTTGAAACGTATATTCAAGGATGATTCGCCTGCTCACTACCGACCTTCCTGGATTCATTAAGGCCAGCCGAATCCCCAGCCTCTTAATAATTAGTATCACTCAGATATTTACCGCAGTTTTTTTAGTATCAGATTTTTTGGAGAAGAAATCAATTATTTTCTCAATTGAATTTTTCCTTTTGATCGTCTCCACACTCATGATCGCAGCCGGAGGATTTATCATAAACGACTATTACGATCAGAAAATTGATATGATCAACAGACCTAAGAAGGTGGTAGTAGGCACAAAATTCAGGAGAAGACTCGCCATGCTCTCACATTCAATTTTGTCATTAACAGGGATCAGCATCGGGTTTTGGTTAGACATCCGGATTGGAGTCATTCATATTTTTTCGACTTTTGGCTTATGGTATTACTCTAATCATCTCAGGAGACTGCCAATTATTGGTAACATGACCATTTCTTTTCTAACCAGTCTGACCTTACTGATCGTTGCAGTATTTTTCCGAAAGCATGAACTCCTGGTCTATGTTTATGCACTTTTCGCTTTTCTGACGGTTCTGGTAAGGGAAGTAATCAAAGACATTGAAGATGTGAAAGGAGAAGCAGCTGCAGGTTGTCAGACTATACCGGTTGTTTGGGGAATCCGTGGAGCTAAGCTCTTCATTTATCTTGTCATTGCGGCCGGGGGATCATTTTTACTTTCCTTCCTGCTGACTACAAAAAGCATACTGGTCAGATATTACTTTTTGTTACTGGTCCCTGTTTTTGGTTGGTTCATCTATAAATTAGCCATCTCAGATAGACAGCAACATTATATTCACCTTCGCATGATCACCAACCTGATCATTTTATCCGGTATGATTAGCATGGTATTGATTTAAAAAATTCTATGATCAAATTAGCAGTATTTGCTTCGGGAAGCGGCACCAATGCCGAAAACCTGATTCAATATTTTAGTAATTCCAAAGACTTTAAGGTGGTTGCGGTATTTTGTAACAATCCAAAAGCGGGAGTACTTGCAAGAGCTAAAAACCTTGAAACTCCCTCAATCGCTTTTAATAAGCAGGAATTCTCTGAAAAATCTTTTCTAAAAAGATTGGAAAGTATTGAAATTGACGCTGTTGTCCTGGCAGGGTTTCTCTGGAAAGTCCCTGAATACTTAATCCAAAAATTTCCTGATAAAATAATTAATATTCACCCTGCCCTGCTCCCAAAATATGGCGGAAAAGGCATGTATGGCAGCAAAGTACATGAAGCTGTAATTGCAAATAATGAAAAAGAATCTGGTATCACCATACACCTGGTAAACGAAGAATACGACAAAGGAAAAATCTTGTACCAGGCAAGCTGCCCTGTAATGGCTGATGACAGTCCAGAAAACCTGGCAAAAAGAATTCACAATCTTGAGTACGAGCACTTCCCTCAAATTGTAGAGGATTACTTGAGACAAACACTTTTGAAAGTATGATTAATGCTTAGCTTTGCAGCTTTATTTTTTGGAGGGTAATGAGTAAAGTAAAAATTAAATCAGCACTAGTATCCGTCTTCAACAAAGATGGGCTGGAACCAATTATCAAAAAACTAAAAGATCTTGGCGTTGAGCTTTATTCAACCGGTGGCACACAAAGCTTCATTGAGGATCTTGGAGCTAAAGTGATGGCCGTAGAAAATATTACTGACTATCCGGCAATCTTTGGAGGTCGTGTCAAAACGCTGCACCCTAAAATTTTTGGTGGCATCCTGTATCGAAGGGGTCTGGATAGTGATGAAAAAGAAAAGGGCACGCACGAAATTCCAGCAATTGATCTGGTAATTGTTGACCTGTACCCTTTTGAAGAAACTGTGGCCAGTGGTGCATCAGAAGCGGATATCATCGAAAAGATCGATATCGGTGGGATAGCGCTGATAAGGGCAGCAGCAAAGAATTTCAAAGATGTGTTGATTGTCAGCTCCAGAAAATACTATGCAGACTTATTGGAATTACTTGAACATGGTAGCGGAGAAACCGAAATAACCGACAGAAAACTATTTTCCGCCAGGGCCTTTGATACTTCATCAAACTATGATTCTGCCATCTTCAATTATATGAATGAGGACAAACAAGTCCCATCCATCAAAATCAGTGCAGCCGACGGTAAAGTGCTCAGATACGGTGAAAACCCACATCAAAAAGGAGTTTTCTATCCAAATGATAAACCGTACTTCAATCAGATTCATGGAAAAGAAATTTCTTATAACAACCTTGTAGATATTGAGGCAGCAATCCAATTGATTAGTGAGTTCACGGATGAGACCGTTTTTGGGATACTTAAGCACAACAATGCCTGCGGTATCTCAGAAGGTACTAGTGTTGCTGATGCCTATCAAAAAGCTTTTGCTGCTGATACCACCTCCGCTTTTGGGGGAGTTTTGATCAGTAACAAAGAGATTGACAAAGAGGCAGCCTCAGCAATGAATGACCTATTTTTTGAGATTCTCATTTCACCGTCTTTTACTTCTGAAGCCCTCGAGATCCTAAAAACAAAAAAGAACAGGATCTTATTGGAGCTAAAGAGAATGTGGGGAGGCAATACAGTATTTAAGTCTATGCTTAATGGAGTACTTGCCCAGGACTATGATAGCAAAACAGATTCGAAAAGTGATCTGAAGACTGTGACGAAGAAAACTCCATCAAACACCGAAATTGAAGATCTGATTTTTGCATCCAAGGTTTGTAAACATTCCAAATCAAATACCATCGTTCTTGTAAAGGATCAGCAAATGGTTGCCAGTGGTGTGGGCCAGACTTCAAGAGTGGATGCACTGGAGCATGCTATCCAAAAAGCTAAGAACTTTGGATTTGATCTGAATGGTGCTGTAATGGCATCAGATGCTTTCTTCCCATTCCCAGATTGTGTGGAGATTGCACACAAAGCAGGTGTAACGGCTGTTATCCAGCCGGGGGGGTCTGTAAAAGATCAATTATCTATTGATTATTGTGATGACAATGGGTTAGCCATGGTTTTTACAGGAACAAGACATTTTAAACACTAGTAAACTTTATGAATACAAAACTATTCGTAACTTTCACGCCAAAATTTTGATCAAATAATAAATGGGTTTTTTTGATTTTTTTAACAATGATATTGCAATAGATCTTGGCACTGCCAACACCTTAATCATATATAAGGAGAAAATTGTAGTAGACGAACCATCAATCATTGCAATTGATAAGTCTACAAACAAAGTACTTGCAATCGGAAGAGGGGCCATGCAGATGCATGAAAAAACTCACGAAAATATAAAGACAATTCGTCCGCTAAAAGACGGTGTGATTGCTGACTTCCATGCAGCTGAGCACATGATCCGAGGGATGATCAAGATGATAGATAGCAACAATCAAAAATGGTTGCCATCTTCCCATAGAATGGTCATCTGTATTCCTTCTGGTATAACAGAAGTAGAAAAACGAGCGGTCAGGGACTCAGCAGAACATGCCGGGGCCAAGGAAGTCTATATGATTCACGAACCGATTGCTGCTGCAATCGGTATAGGCATCAATATTGAGCAACCAGTCGGATCGATGGTGGTTGATATTGGGGGCGGTACAACAGAAATTGCCGTGATTGCTTTAAGCGGTATTGTATGTGACCAATCCATTCGTGTTGCCGGAGACTCTTTCAACAAAGATATTCTGGACTATATGCGAAGACAGCACAATCTCCTGATCGGTGAGCGAACAGCTGAGCGTGTAAAGATCGAAGTAGGATCCGCACTTACAGAGCTTGATGACGGGCCAGAAGATTACGAAATCAGAGGAAGAGACTTGATGACTGGTATACCTAAAGTCATTAAGATTTCCTATTCAGAGATTGCCTTCGCCATAGACAAATCTGTGTCTAAAATAGAAGAAGCAGTCCTCAAAGCACTAGAGATATCACCACCTGAACTTTCTGCAGATATCTACGACAATGGTATCTATTTGACTGGAGGCGGAGCGTTGCTTCGTGGATTAGACAAACGTCTTTCAATGAAAACAAAGTTGCCAATTCACATTGCAGAAGACCCGTTAAGGGCAGTGGTAAGAGGTACCGGTCTTGCACTAAAACTGCTCAATACTTACAAGCCGGTGCTAATGACCTAGAAATAAATGCGGAACCTTTTAGACTTCCTCTACCGTTACAGAACATTCGGTCTGTTTATTGTATTGGAAGTTTTATGTGCCTGGCTTATTGTTCAGTACAACAATAGGTATAATGCATCGTTTTTGAATTCATCCAACGCTTTAGCAGCAAGTGTTAGTCAGGCCACTCAAAACACCGAAAATTATTTTAATCTCCAGAAAATTAATCGACAGCTGCTGGAGGAAAATGAACGGCTCAAAGATTCGCTGATCAATCGTCCTCTGATTTTTGCAGGGAACGACAGTATCATAGCCAGGTATCATGCCACTAAAGCACGGGTAATTAACAATACCTACAGGAGAAGTATGAACTTCATGACTTTAGATGTGGGTGAACAAGCAGGCATAGCTCCTGGAATGGGAGTTATTTCTGGAACAGGGGTGATCGGTCAGGTAAAATCTGTATCTCAAAACTTTTCAACTGTGATCTCTTTATTACATAGAAACCTGATGATAAGCAGCACATTGAAACGAACCAATACTATCTGTACTGTCTCATGGGATGGTCTTTCTCCCATTGAGGCAGAAGTAAAATTTGTTCCAAAACATATAGACTTACAGGTCGGCGATTCTGTAGTCACCTCTGATTATAATTCTGTCTTTCCTCCTGGCATTATGATCGGTGTAGTCTCGCAAATAGATGTAAAGGAGGAAGATGTTTATTACGGAGCCAGAATCGATTTGACAACAGATTTCACTTCATTGACTTATGCTTATGTAATTTCCGATGACCTGAAAACTGAACAAGACAGCCTTGAAAACCTACTAGAACAGTGATCAGAATAAATCACATATTACAAGCGAAATATCTGGCTGCATTTCTATTGATGCAAATACCATTGCTATATCGGTTAGTGTTTTTTGATACGGCATTTGGCTTCTTTTATGTAGGCTACATATTATTACTGCCTCATGGCACTAACAGAAGCTTGATGATGATCATTGGAATGTTGAGTGGGTTGATCATCGATATCTTTTCTAGCACTCCTGGCATCCATGCTGCTGCTTGTGTGTTGGTTACTTTCATTAAAGATTCGTGGTATAATGTTGCCAATGAACATTCCGAAGATGACGTGGATCTATCTGTCAATGCTGTTGGAATGTGGGGGTTTACCAAGTATGCTTTACCTTTAATTTTTATCCACCATTGTATTATTTTTATAGTTGAAAACGGAGGATTGAATAATTTCTGGTTGTTGTCCGGAAAAATTTTTTACAGCACCATCCTTAGTTTTATCATCATCCTGACCATTGGTTTTTTGTTGAGTCCCAGAAAACAAAGAATATGAATCGCGGATTGATCATTCAGGTTTTTATCATAACGATAGGTTTGGTCTTTGCCATCAGACTTCTTTCTATACAGGTATTCAATGAGGATTATAAGCTGGCAGCGGAAAACAACGTTATCCAGAAAATCATAGATTATCCGTATCGTGGATTGGTTTATGATCGAAATAATAGCCTCATGGTGTTTAATACACCAGTATATGACCTGATGATAGTCCCAAAAGAAGCTGAGTTAAAGGATAGCACGCAGCTTTGTAAGTTGTTGCAAATTTCTCATCAGGAGTTTGTAGAAAAATACGACAAGGCAAAATCCTTTTCTCCTATTCTTGCCTCGAAATTTATGGAGCAAATCCCCAACGACCTATTTGCCTCCATCCAGGATCAGCTGGTCTCTTATTCCGGTTTTTATGCTTTGCCAAGGACAGTTCGGGATTATTCATCTCCCATCATGGCTAATACAATCGGTTATGTAGGTGAGGTAGACAGAAGAACCATAAGAAACGACACTACCAACTATTACAAATCTGGTGACTTCATTGGCATTACCGGAGTGGAAAAAGAATACGAAAAATATTTAAGAGGTAAGCGAGGTACAAGGTACCAAATGGTAAATGTTCAGGGTGTGGTAAAAGGAGCCTTCAAAGAAGGTGAATATGATACTGTTCCAATACCCGGAGAAAATATCCAACTAACCATCGACCTGGAGCTTCAGGAATATGCTGAGAAGCTCCTAAAAGGAAAGGTAGGGGGAGTAGTTGCCCTCAATCCCGCAACTGGCGAAATATTAACCATAGCATCTTACCCATCATACGATCCATCCAATCTAAGTGGACGGGATCGGGGTAAGAACTTCATGGAAATTCAAAATGATACCCTTAAGCCTTTATTTAATCGACCACTCCAGGCTACCTATCCGCCTGGTTCCATGTTTAAGGTAGTTCAGTCACTCATTGCATTGGAAGAAGGTCAGCTAGGTCCGGACGAAAAGATTATGTGCGAAGGTGGACTCATTGGTGATCATGCTCCTCCCGGTCTTTATGACGTGAGACGCGCCATCGAAAAGTCTTCCAATAATTTCTATTTCAAAGTATTTAAACGAGTAATACAACAAGGGTATGAAGAAAGTGCATTTCTCGATTCAAGAATCGGCCTTGAAAAATGGCACGACTATATCACTAAGTTTGGGCTGGGTAGAAAACTTGGCGTAGACATTCCTAATGAGTCACCAGGTTTTGCTCCATCGCTGAGTTACTACGATAGGGTTTACGGAGAAAATCGTTGGAAATTCTCTAATATTTATTCTTTAAGTATCGGCCAGGGTGAGTTACTCGTCACACCTATTCAAATGGCCAATCTCTGTGCCATTGTTGCTAATAAGGGCTATTACATTACTCCTCATATTGTGAAAAGTGTAAATAATGAGCCCGTACAAAATTTCGCAAGGAATGAAGTAGGCATATCAGAAGAAAACTTTGGACCAGTCATCGATGGTATGGAGCAGGTAGTACTATTCGGTTCAGGTTTAAGAGCAAGGATGCCAGACATTTCTGTATGTGGTAAAACCAGTACTGTTGAAAACCCGCACGGAGAAGACCATTCAGGATTCATGGGATTTGCTCCAAAAGAAAATCCACAAATTGCCGTGGCAGCTTATGTTGAAAATGCGGGATGGGGAGCCCGGGCTGCTGCAGCTACTGCCAGTCTGATCATTGAAAAATATCTCAATGGGGAAATCAAACGTACATGGCTCGAAGATTATGTGCTGAAAGGCGACTTTGCTGATAAAAAAGTAGAGAAAGTAGAGAAGAAAGATACGCTGAAATTAAAACCTCTAAAGGAGGTAGCCGCTACCCTGCAATGAGAGAAGATCAACTCATATATCGTCTCGATTGGATTACAGTGGCCACTTATTTTGTGCTGGTGATCGGTGGATGGCTGAGTATTTATGCAGCAGAGTATAATCCTGATGTCAACAACAGCATTTTCAATTTTAGTACAAGTGCGGGAAGGCAGTTTGTCTGGATCAGTACATCTATAGGCCTGATCACCTTCATTATGCTACTGGATTTTAGGATATATGATGCCGTGTCCTATTTTGTATACGGTGGCATAATACTCCTACTGATAGCGGTTCTCTTTTTTGGGAAGGAAGTTGCAGGATCAAAATCCTGGTTTGGTATTGGAAGCTTTGAATTTCAACCTTCGGAATTTGCCAAGTTCGCTGCGTGCCTGGCATTAGCCCGATACTTTAGCAAAAGCACGAGAAAAACATCAGAACTGAATGTTCAGATCATAGGATTCCTACTGTTCTTCGTTCCCATGATCCTGGTAGTATTGCAGGGAGATGCTGGTACTGCAATTGTATTTGCTTCCTTAGTTATTGTTCTATTCAAAGAGGGAATGCATCCTATCTTCCTTGTGGGTGCAATAGGCATAGCCGTCCTTTTTATTCTTACTTTATTGTTAAACCAGCTGGTTTTACTCATCTGCATAGCAGCTATTGCCATGCTGATTGTGGGACTTGTAAGTAAATCTCTGAATAAAATCGTCATAACCGTCATCACTGCAATCGTTGCTGTGGCTTTTGTGTTTAGTGTGGACTTTATACTTACCGAGGTATTAAAACCACACCAGCAAAAAAGAGTAATGTCTTTGGTTAATCCCAATGCTGATCCGTTAGGGATTGGGTGGAATGTAACTCAATCAAAAATAGCTATTGGCTCCGGGGGCTGGGTAGGGAAAGGTTACCTTGAAGGAACTCAAACAAAGTTTGATTTTGTACCCAAACAAACCACAGATTTTATCTTTTCTACAATTGGAGAGGAGCAGGGTTGGATAGGAAGTGTGTTGCTTATCGCAGCTTTCACTACACTGCTTGTTAGGTTGATTTACCTGGCCAATAGACAAAAATCTGCCTTTGCAAGAATCTATGGTTATGGTGTTACCTCAATCCTTTTTATCCATTTTGCCCTCAATATTGCCATGACAATCGGGCTATTTCCAGTTATTGGAATTCCTCTACCATTCTTCAGCTATGGTGGGTCCAGCTTATGGGGTTTTACCTTACTATTATTTGTCTTTATCAAGTTGGATGCCCACAGAATGCAGGTACTCCAAAGGATGTAGAATTATCTGAACCTTCTAAATACCACCTTTAGCAGTTCTTTCACTTCGACACTGTTCATGTCCCAGGAGTAATCCTTTGAGTAGTTTGATACCAGCATCTCAACCGACTCATCAAAGGAATCACAAGATTCAATTTTTTCTACAGCGTCGAGAAATATACTTTTCTCCCCACCAAATAGTTCTGTGGTAAACATATATTCCTGATTTACCGAAACAGCCTCCAGCACTGAAGAAATTTTCTTTTGCTGGTGTCTGGCGGCTACAGATACCTGCTCATCATTTTCCTGATCCTCTTTAAATTGATCGTTGAGAGTTTCCTCGGTCCTGGCATATTTTTGATTCAATGAATCGTCCAACTCTACCCGTTCTTCTTCACTCGCTTCTGAGTGAGCATAACCATTCCCGGTAGGCTCATCATCCTGATCATGGTCTTCATTTTCATCCAGGACAGAAGTTTCCTCCTCAACTTCCTCCTCTGGTTGGGCATCATCATATGAGTCCTCTAATTCATCCTCTGGATAATCTTCCTCCTCAGATTTATCTTCAACACTGTCAAAGAAATTTTCTTCAACATCTTCCTTTACCTCCAGAACCATTTCTTCTTCTGTCTCCTCTTCAACAGACTCCTCTTCAGTTTCCACCAGGCCACTTAAAGAAATCTCCAACACCTCGCTCAGGACTCCCAACTCCTTTTCGATGATAGCGTCTTTGGATTTTTGATCCATCAATTGATCCCACTCATCTAAAAATTCCGTAATTCCCATCTCAGACCTTTCAGCGATTAGGTATGAAAGATCGTCCTGATAAACCTTAAAATATTTTGAGATACTTTTCATTGCCGAAAGCTGCTTGTACCCTTTTTCTTCAACTTCAGCCCTTAAGGTCTCTCCGGGAAAAAATATCCAACTCAAAGTATCCTTAACTCCATTCTCAAGTAAAGGCTTCAGATCTTCATGTGATACTTCAATGTGTTGAGAAAGCACATTCATATAAGTAGTTAGCGCTTTTTTCACCTCATCATTTTTAAAATTGAAGTATGGACTTTCCAACTTCTTCATTTCATCCTGCCATTGCCCATACAGTAACTTCAAGACGAAAAAGTTCACCTGCCTGGACGGTGTGAGATTTAAGATCCCCTTGCCATCAACAGCACTGTCCGACTCTGGAAGATTAGCAATAATTTTTTCTGCAAAATCTCTTGAGTAACTACTTATAAACTGATCATTGATATTATTTGCCATCTCAATTTTACTTACATACCACGCTCGGAGCAGGTCCTACCAAACAAAGTAAAGCTATTTATTGTGGCTCTAAAACGAAAGATCAAACGATTATTTTCCATTATGAATCTTTGATAGGTCACAGCTAAACCCATATCCACTAAATTTGATACGCTTAGCAACTAATTATGTTTGTAGAACCTCAAATAGTTAATAAAAAATCAGGCAACATCGGATGGATCGAGGTCATTTGTGGTTGTATGTTTTCGGGTAAAACTGAGGAGTTGATCCGTCGAATAAACAGAGCCCTGATAGCTAACCAAAGCGTTGAGATTTTCAAACCCAAAATCGAAAACAGGTATCACAAGACAAAGGTGATCTCGCATAATCAAAACCAGATCCACTCCACTCCGGTAGGTTTTGCCAATGATATCCTACTCCGTGCGGACAAGTGTGATGTGGTAGGCATTGACGAAGCGCAATTTTTTGATGATGAGATTCTGAATGTTGTAAGTAATCTTACACTTCAGGGTAAACGGGTAATCATTGCTGGGTTAGATATGGATTTCAAAGGAAGGCCATTCCATCCGATGGACAAGCTGATGGCGATTTCAGATTTTGTTACTAAAGTTCATGCTATTTGTATGAGCTGTGGGGGCATAGCCACGTTTTCTCACAGGAGGACGAAATCCAAACAGACCATTGTGCTAGGTGAGAATGATATTTATGAGGCTTTATGTAGATCATGCTTTTATGCTAAAAATAAACCTAAGTAGTCTTTTTTGGCTTCTGATCTTATCAGCTGTTTCGGCTCAAAACATCCCCCTGGAGACCTGGAGGACCCATTTTAGCTACAATAAAGTAGAATTGATAGAGAAGGCGGGTAATAAAATCTTCTGTGCCGCAGAAAATGGGCTTTTTTATTATGATCTGGAGGATGAAAGTGTGAATAAGGTCACCAAAATCAATGGCCTCTCTGATGTGGACATCACGTCAATGGCTTTTAATGAGTTGGAAAATATACTGGTCATCGGATATAGTTCCGGAGGTATTGATCTCATTACTGATGCTGGAACGATCAAGTTTCCAGATTTTAAAGCAACTGACCTGGCAACAGATAAAGCAATAAAAGACATTCAATTTTGGAAGGATGATATATTAATAGCAACCTCACTCGGTGTTATTGTTATCTCTATTTCCAAACAAGAAATCACCGAAAATTTCCGCTCTATTGGATTGAACGGTGTAGACGTTTCGGTAACGAACCTTATTGTTGACGAAGATGACCTTTGGGCAATTACCAATCAAGGAATTCAGCGAGGAAGTTTGAATGACAACCTACTGGATTTTAATAACTGGAGCTTTTTTGAAGAAACATCTTCTCAGAAAAATAGCTTCTTTGGTAAAACCAGCGCTAATCTTCATTGCATTAAAAATGATACAATTGTCCTGACTTATGAAAACGGTACCTGGGTTGAAAGCGGTACAGTGATTCCTTCTCCAGTTGTTGCATTGCAAAGTGCGTCAGAATTATTGATTGGTACGGCAAATAGCATCTTCAGTTTCGATGGCAATACGTTGAGGGTTGAATTAAATCAACAATCCATCCTGATGCATGACTTTATCTTTTCCGATGAATATTGGCTTGGGACCGAAAAAAATGGGCTGGTAAGACAGACGACTAGCGAAACAATCTTTCCCGAGGGGCCAATCAATGACACACCAAGTAATATAGTTGCAGAAAAAGGTCAGATCTTTCTCTTCTATGGTCCATCCCCTGAATCCTATCAGGGAGAGAGTGATGGATTGGGATATAATTTTTTTGATGGCAATATCTGGAGCTATCATATAGTGGATGGCTTTTATAATCTATCAGATATTGCCTTCCAAAACAACAGGGGGTATTTATCGTCTGTCGGCTATGGGATCTATTCCATGGAGGATGACCTGGTTTTTAATCATCTTAACAGTTCACTGGCTAATAGTAAATCGAATTTGGGTCCTATTATTTCTGACCTTGCGCCTTCCCGGCTACTTTGGATTGCTTCTTATAACAGTGATAGTCCAATAATTGTAATGGAGGAGAATGGTGAATTTGTTACTTACAATGAACCAATCGTTGGAACAGACAAACCTGAAAAAATCCTTCACACCCAAGAAGGCCCCATTATAATTCAAAATTCTACTGTTGAAGGAGGTGGGTTCTTCGCATTTGAACCACCGAATGGGCGAGCCCGGTTTAGTACCACAAACGGATTGCCCTCCAACAACATCAATTCCCTGAAAGTAGATTTAGAAGATGTTGCATGGGTAGGGACTGTACAGGGGCTCATCTCTTTTCCTGATGCCTCTTTTCTCCCTGAATTTTCTCAACCAGTGAATCCAACTTTCGAAAACACGCTGCTATTTGAGGATGACAATATCTTTGATCTGGCTATTGATGGAGGAAACAGATTGTGGATCGCCACCAAAGATGGTCTATGGGTTTTCAATGCTTCATTCACAGCCCTGGATCATTTTTTCACGTCAGAGAATAGTCCATTGCCTTCAAACGAAATATCCCAACTGGTCTATAATCCTGATAATGGTGAAATGTATATCCAAACAAACAAAGGATTGGTTTCTTTTAGAGGTAGCTCATCTGCCGGAAAGGACCACTACAATGAAGTGAGTATTTTCCCAAACCCGGTCAGGCCAAACTTTGCTGGTCTTGTAGGTATTACCGGTTTACAATATGATACGTATGTTAAGATCACCAATATCAATGGTAAGCTGATCCGTGAATTAGAAACAAACGGCGGAACGGCCTCGTGGGATCTTCTTGACTACAACAACATTAAGGTGAATTCCGGGATCTATATTGTCTTTACTTCCACCAATGATGGGAAAGAGAAATATGTTGGTAAAATAGCTGTGGTGAACTAATGATCAGGAAGACAAGAGGCATCGTCATTCATTATATCAAGTATCAGGACTCTTCCATTATTGTGAAAATATTTACAGAGGAATTTGGACTGGTCCCTTTTCTGGTAAACGGCATCAGAAGTAGCAAGTCAAAGCGTAGTATCGGTTATTTCCAACCCTTCTCATTGCTCGATCTTGTGGCCTATATCAAAGACGGGCGAGAGATCCAGCGCCTTTCGGAATATAAGTACCTGAAGACTACCCCTTCTATTACACAGAACATAAAAAAGTCCACGATAGTATTATTTCTTTCCGAAATATTGGGAAAGGTGTTACACCATGAAGAAGGGACTCAGCAGGAGCTTTTTCAATTTCTTCACGATATGACTGTTTTATTGGATTCCATCAATAAAGGGATTGAGAACTTTCACTTGCATTTCCTAATTCGATTTACCCCATACTTGGGTATAGGAATCTCAGATGAAGAAAGTTTCCTGGAGTCGATGGAGATGGAAAGCCCGGACAGCACTACCATGAAATACATTTCCAACCTTGTTCATTCCGACCTGGAGGATATCATTACCTCATCTGGCATAGAGCGGCTTAAAGCGCTGGACCTGATCATCCAATATTACAATCATCATGGAACTCCGATGGGAGAGATCAAATCTCTGAAAGTGCTTCATCAAGTGTTCAGCTAGTCATATTTTCAGTTATTTTTGAAAAGAAACATCACAGAATATGGCTAATAAGTTATTCTCAGAAATTCCATCCCTGGACCTACTTGATTTTAAATCTGGTAACCCTGAACGAAAAAATGATTTTGTTCGTGCCCTTGGACAGGCTTATGAGAATATAGGATTTGTGGCTATAAAAAACCATGGGTTATCCGATGAGCTCACACGTTCTCTTTATGAATCCGTAAAGACATTTTTTTACCTGGACGATGATGTAAAAAAGCAATACGAACGCCCGGATCTCTTTGGTCAGCGTGGGTACATAAGCAAGGGAAAAGAAAAAGCTAAAGACAGAAATACTGGTGATCTCAAGGAGTTCTATCATGTTGGACAACCACATGAGAATAAACTGAGTGAATACCCGGATAACATTTGGCCAACTGAGGTTCCTGAATTTAAGAACCATACGGTCAAAGCCTTTCAGGTTCTGGAGAAAACAGGTATTGAAATGCTTCGGGCAATTGCTATTTTCCTGGGACTGGAGGAGAACTACTTTGATGACAAAGTAAGGCAGGGGAACAGCATTTTGCGACAAATTCACTACTTCCCCATTGAAGATCCAGACGCCATTCCTGCAGATGCTGTGCGAGCCGCTGAACATGGTGACATCAACCTGATCACATTGCTAATGGGAGCTAGTGCTGATGGTCTTCAGGTACTTAGACGAGACGGCGAATGGATTCCTATCACTGCATTACCAGATCAGATCGTAGTGAATGTTGGAGATATGCTTTCCCGCCTTACAAATAATAAATTGAAGTCCACCATCCATCGAGTAGTGAATCCACCCAAAGAAATGATGAAAACATCACGATTTTCAATTCCTTTCTTTATGCATCCAATCTCCGAAATGGATCTCAGTTGCCTGAAAAATTGTGTGGATGAAAAAAATCCCAAACAATATAGTGATATCACTGCCGGTGAATTTCTTAACTTACGGCTAAGAGAAATTGGGCTAAAGGCATAAATGACTTTTAGGACCGTACGATACTTCATTTTCCTTAGAGACGTTCTGATTCTTTCAGTTACCTCATTTGGTGGACCGCAGGCTCACCTGGCTATGTTTCTTGACATGATGGTCAAAAAGCGTGGCTATCTGAGCGAACAGGACCTGATAGAGCTCTATGCACTTTGCCAGGTACTACCCGGACCAACGTCTACTCAAACCATCACTGCTCTTGGATTTAAAATCGGTGGCCCAGGTCTGGCTTATCTAACCTTGCTCACCTGGATGCTGCCGGCTGTCAGTATCATGATCACCTTGGGGATCTTTATGACCTATTTTCAGGAAATGAACATCTCTGTTGATTTTCTTAAGTTTATCCAACCCATAGCAGTTGGTATTGTAGCCTATTCATCATACAGGATCAGCAGCAGTGTGGTATCCACACGTACTGGTTTCTTCTTGATGTTCATCTCGGCTTTTGTTGCCTACATCTTCAGGTCTCCATGGACTTTCCCTATCATTATGCTTTTTGGGGGATTTGTAACAGCCTTTAAGTTTAAACAACAACCCATTGAGGAAAAAGACAAAATCAAGATTAACTGGTCCAATTTTATTCTGTGGATATCAGTACTTGTTTTTGCGGCCATACTGGGAGGTATCACAAAATACCTGCCTATTAGACTCTTTGAAAACTTTTACAGGAATGGATCCCTGATTTTCGGTGGTGGTCAGGTTTTGGTTCCACTCTTATACACAGAGTTTGTTGAATTCAAAAAGTATCTCACCTCGGAAGAGTTCCTTTCAGGCTATGGGTTCGTGCAAGCATTGCCGGGACCTGTGTTCTCTTTTAGTGCTTATGTGGGAACACTTAGTATGCGAGATGCCTCTATTGGCCAGCAGATACTAGGTGGACTCATGGCTACAGCCGGAATTTTCCTTCCAGGTACATTCTTTATCTTCTTTGTGAGTCGATTCTGGGAGGAGCTCAAAAAATACCGGGTGGTAAAAGCATCTCTAGAGGGAATCAACGCTGTGAGCTCAGGGCTTGTAATTGCTGCTACATTCTTGCTGTTGGAGCCTATTTCACAAACCACTTTAAACTATACGATAATACTGAGCACAATATGCCTGATGTTCTTCACAAAGATCCCCACTCCTTTCATTGTGATCATTGGTCTAATCACTGGAATCATCTTTAGCTAGAAATAGAAAAGCCCGTCTGTTTAGAGACGGGCTCATTCGGTTTTCTTAATTATTTTACTGTTCAGCAGGAGGGTTGATCCCCAGCTTTTTTAAGATAAGATTTGTCACATCATCCTGCTCTCTGGCATATAGAATAACATCAACGCCCGGAGCCCCCAGGTTGAAGATGTGTGTATAACCATTTTCTTTGGCCACATCTTCTATTGCCTTACCAATTTTTTCATAAACAGGCTTAAGCAATTCATTTTGCTTATTCTGAATTGATTGTTGAGCTTCTTGCTGGAACTTCTGCAAACTTTGGTCCAAGGCATTAATCTCCTGTTCCTTATCAGCTCTTATAAGCTCATCCCAAGAAGCTGCATTGGCCTGATAATCAGCATATTTGTTTTGTAGCTCTTTTTGTTTAGCCTGCAATTGATTTTGAAGAATCTTACCCCTGCTTTCCAGATCAGTTTGAATCTGTTTAGCTTCAGGCATCAGATTCAATATATAATCAGGTGTGGTATAACCAATCTTTAAATCACCCTGTGCTGCAGCTACAAACGTAATTGCAGTAAAGGCTATTGCTATCAATAATGATCTCGTTTTCATAATTGTTAAATGTTCATTTATCTAGCTTCTTCCCAAAATCGTTCCGAAACTACTTTTCTTCTTAATTATTTTCTGTCTCTTTATTTTCTCCTATACCTAAATCTTCAATGACATAATCCGTATAATCATGTACCGGATTGGTATAAATCATTACCAACTCGCCGGATTTGTCAAATACTATTTCAAGTCTGTTATTCTTGGCTACACGTTCTACAGCCTCGAATACACGGTCCTGAACAGGCTTTATAAGTTCTTTTTTCTTCAGAAAATACAGGCCATCCGACCCAAAAATCTGTCGCTGAAAATCCTTCACCTCTCTCCACTTCCTATCAATTTCCTGCTTTCTTTCTGCCTTTAACTCGGCAGTGAGCAACACTTCCTCAGCTTTCAGGGCTATCTCCATCTCCTCTACTTCTGCCAGCTTTTGTTGGATTTCACCCTCCCAACCCTTTGCCAGGGTTTCAATCTCCGCCTGTGCAGACTTATATTCAGACATTCGACTCAGAATATACTGGGTGTCAACATATCCGAATTTTTGGGCAAAAATATCATTTATCCCCAAAAGAAAAAGAAAAAGAAAAAATGGTGCTATTCTTTTCATTAACTTATCTGATCTGTTGACCCAGAGAGAAGTGGAATTGTGATCCGCTGATATCAAGCTGACCCGGTGCGGGATCCAATCCATATCCCCAGTCCAGTCCGAGCAATCCGAAGGCAGGCATAAAGATCCTTACACCTAAACCAGCCGACCTTCTTAGATCATAAGGGTTAAACTCATTAAATCCTTGCCAGTTGTTTCCTGCTTCGAAGAATCCCTGCACATAGATTGTAGCCGAAGGATTCAATGAAACCGGATACCTGAGCTCCATCACATATTTTGAGAATATCGTTCCACCACGAATTCCTTCAGCATCTATTGGGGTAATGCTGTTGTTTTCATAACCACGGAGGCCGATTACATCAGTACCCAACAGGAAGTTTTGACCTGTGAGACCATCACCTCCTAGCTGGAATCGCTCGAAAGGACCAACCCCAACCTTGTCGCTATACGATCCGATATACCCAAAGTGAGCCCTGGGTGCCAATACAAGATCTCCAATTAGCTTCAGGTAATATTTTGCATCAAAATTCCATTTGTGGTACTCCAGCCATTTGTACTTATCCTCGTTGGAAGCATTTTCATAGTCAATGTCTCTAAAGAATGACAGAGGCGGTGTAAATGAAGCACTCAATGAAACAGCGGAGCCGGTACGTGGATACATCGGGCTGTCGAAAGAGTTTCTCGCAATAGTGGAATTAAAGATCACACTATTTGAAACACCCGTTGGGAATCCTAATGAATTACCATAGTTGAACAGATCATACTTCTGATACTGTAGATAATTACTTACAGTAAAATAGTCATCAGGCCACCTTACGTTTCTACCTAATGAAACTGTTACACTGGATACCTTTAGATAACCCCGGAATTCATCGGGATTGAAGAAACTCGTACGCAACCTGGAGATAGAGTGGCTAAAGCTCACCCCAAAGTTATTCCTTCTTTTACCGCCGAGCCATGGCTCATTAAAGGATATAGAGTAACTCTGGAAACTCTTTCCGTTTGCTTGCAGTCTGATAGAAAGCTTCTGCCCATCACCCATAGGAAGTGGTCGCCATTTTTCAAAGTGAGGGATATTACGCATCGAAAAGTTGTTGAAGCTTAAACCAAGCGTGCCTACAAATCCATATATACCTCCCCAACCACCTGAGAGTTCAATCTGATCATTTGGCCTTTCTACAAGTTGCCATTCAATATCCACTGTTTCTTTTACTGGATTTGGCTTTACGTCAGGATTGATTTGCTCAGGATCAAAATAGCCAAGCTGCGAAAGCTCTCGCTGTGTCCTGATAAGCTCAGACCTGTTGAATTTCTGACCGGGAACTGTTCTCAGCTCACGGTAGATCACATGGTCATTCGTTTTGTCGTTACCACTGATGGTTACTTTATCGATGGTGGCCTGAGCCCCCTCAAATATCCTCATTTCCAGATCTACAGAATCCTCGTTAAAACCTACTTCAATAGGTTCTACCCTGAAGAATAAGTACCCATCATCCATATAAAGACTACTGATATCGGCGCCAGTCGGGTTGAACTGGAGTCGCTTGTTGACTAGCTCAAGGTCATAAACATCCCCTTCATCGATACCTAATACTCGTGCCAGAATGTCATCATCATACACATAGTTTCCTGACCATGAGATGTCTCCAAAATAGTATTTCTTGCCCGGGTCAACCACAAAATCAATATTGAGATGTTTGTTGTTGATATTATAAACGGAGTCTGAGATGATTTCAGCATCCCGATAACCCTTAGACTGATAAAATGCAATCAGCTTCTTTTTGTCTTCATTGTATTCAGACAATATGTATTTGGATGACTTGAAAAAATTCACATTTAGATGCTCAGCGATGTATTCACTAATCTCATTTTCCTCTGTCTCTTTTCTATGGGTAATAAAATGAAACAGGTTTACCTGATTCAGCAGATTGAGTGTTTTTGACAGAAGATCAGTAGGTAGGGTGGCTTTGGGCAATTCACCGGTCTTTTTAAGCTTGCTCCTCAGCTTCGTTGAAGGAAAAATTGTATCCCCTTCGAATGTGATATTCTTGATTTTGACCTTTTTGTTTTTGTCTACAATGATTCTAATTCCAGCACCATTATTTATCACTGTATCTTGCGAAGGCACCACTTTTACCTGGGCATTCAGGTAACCTTTACTTTCAAAATATTTTTTTACAGTGAGCTCAGTATTTTTCATGGTCACGTCAGTGAGGATACGTCCTTTAGACAGATCCACCTTCTCTTTCAGCTCACTTTCCTGGCTTCTGTTGACTCCTTCGAACTCATAATTTACCAATCGAGGCCGCTCGGTAAGTTCTATTAGTAACCAAATTTGATTGCCTTCCACCTTGCTGGCAGAAATATTCACATTCCCAATGATCCCCTGCTTCCACAACTTCTTAATAGCAGAAGAGATGTCATCACCTGGAATTTTGATCTTATCACCGACTTTTAAACCGGAGATAGATATCAGTGCATTGTCATCCAAAAATTGTACCCCAGACACGGTAATCTCAGCAATCTCATATTCTCTGGGATTGGAATAATTGATAGAAAGCCCATCCTGGCTTGTAGCATCCGCTTGTCTTCTTCCAAAATTTACCTGGGCCGAAACCTCAAGCAAAGAAAACAGAATAATAACTATGGTGAGCAGACTCCCCTTCATTCCTTAAATATTGATTTGTTCACTAATCAGTCCGAATCTTCGTTCTCGTTGTTGAAATGAAATGATGGCTTCATGAAGGTCTTTTTTCCTAAAATCGGGCCATAAAACATCCGTAAAAAACATTTCCGTGTAGGCCATTTGCCATAACAGAAAGTTGCTAATTCTTTTCTCTCCGCTTGTCCGTATGAGTAATTCCGGCTCCGGAAAACCAGCGGTAGACAAATGAGATTGGAAAACCTCATTGGTCAATTCTTCAGGAGCAATTTCACCACTCCTCACTTTCTCTCCTATCTTCTTTGTTGCATTAAGGATATCCCATCTGCCACTGTAATTCAAGGCAAGTATTAAATTCAAACCAGTATTGCCACTAGTTTTTTCTTGAGTATCCAACAGCTTTTCCCTTGCATTTCCAGGCAGTTGGTTGATTTCACCGATAGAATGTAGCCTGATATTGTTTTCCATCAGCGTACCATACTCATCATTTATGGTAGAAACCAGCAATGACATCAACCCATCTACTTCAATCTTAGGGCGTGCCCAGTTTTCGGTAGAAAAGGCATATAGAGTCAGGCATTCCACGCCCAATTCGGCACATCCTTCACTTGCTTCGCGCACTGCTTTTATTGCATTTCTGTGTCCAAAAATCCTGGCAGCACCTTTTTTCTTTGCCCAACGCCCGTTACCATCCATTATAACGGCAACATGCTTTGGTAGATTGCCTAAATCAATTTGCTCCTTCAATCCCATACAGGCCTAAAAATTCCAGTTTACAAAGGTGTGTTATTTTTTGGTTTTACCCTGATTTATTAAAGAATTTAACTGATTTTAACGTGAAAAAAGGGACTTGTTAGGTCTGTATGAAAACGGGCAGGGTATTTCATACATAACATAGGTGAGGCTGATACTGGTGAAAAAATACCAGTCATTGGTGACTGGGTCGCCGTATTGATAGTCTTTGATGATCTGCTCACTGTCGCCAATACCATCCAGATAGTCGAAAAATGTCTTTCTTGCGCCGGCTTCCAGCCCTAAACATAACTGCTTGCCAATCATCTTTTTGAAGCCCATACCCATGGGTATAACTGGCTGCAGTTCACTAAACTGTGCTTTCGTCATGTCTGGATTTCCAAGCTTCAGTATACCAAACCCCATGAATATGAAAGGGGACCAATCCAAATATGTGTCAGGGCCCCGAAAATCGAGGAAGTGGTATTCGGCAATGGTGCCTAATTCAAAAACACTTTGGTTAAAAGAATGCACCCTCTCCTGAGCCAAGGCATCCACTGGGCTCTCGTCATTTCCACGGAGCTGCCCATAGGCCAAAGAGAATCGCACTGTTGCATATTCTGTAAAATTTAGCTTGTATAATGCCTGCCCACCGATGCCGGATTGGCCTGGCCTGGGATAAGCATTGAGGTCTCCCAGGTAATTGAAACTTCCTAACCCAGCCCCAAATTCAATGAATTGAGCAGATGCCCTGAGAGTAAGGAATAATACAAGTGAAAAGGAAAAAGCGCTTTTCAAGTTTACCTCGTTTTGTGAGAAATCGCAGTTCTTGGGTAGATGAGGTAAGTGATTTTAATAGTGGTCATGAAAATCATGTCATTTCTGTCAGGATTTCCGCGGATGGAGCCTTCAAGTCCCGTGCCATTACTACCATTGATCCTATATGTTTCGCCGCTCTCATAAGTATAGTTAATAATGTTCAGGTTTTCTGCTCTTTGTTCGTCATTCCAAGCAGAAACTGGCTCTGAAGACCTATCTGACATAATTCTCGCCACGGGATCCTCAAACCTATCCAGGTCCACATAGGTACCACTAACGTCATCTATATAGTCAGTAAACAAAAACCGATATCCAAATTCTACACCTGCGTCAAATGGACCTGGTAAGGCCATTCGCACACCAACAGCGATTGGAATCGAAAGCTGAAACTGACTGTAAGGTTTAACGCTACTTCCATCAAGGAATTGTCCTTCAGTTCCCAAAGGCCTCAGTTTCACCCATTCTCCACTCTGAGCCAATTCCTCACTTGTATTATTGGCCTGATAATCATATTGAGGGACTTTTCCTCTTGGCTCATGATGGAAGACTGCTACACCAAAAAATACGTAGGCATTCATTCTCGCCCTTGTAGTGATGCCGCCGGAAGATGGCATGATGTAATATTCAAACCCGGCCTGAAGCTCTTTAATGTCATTTCTGAAGCTGAGATTTCGAGCATACCTCGGCGCTGACGCTTCATCCTGGGGATCTGAAGTGAAGTCATCTCCTTTAATGCGACCCCAGCTCAAGGCTCCTCTAAAAGACATGGCAGGACTAAACCTATAGCCCAAAGCAGCCCCAAAACCAGGCCTTGTAAAGCTAATATCAGTGCTTGCAGCATGATTTAGTGGTGCAAGATCCCCAAAGTAGTTTAATGCATTTACATTGAATGATGCAAAATAGTGCGGTCTAAACTTGCTCTGCGCAAACCCTTTATAGTGGGAAATAACCCTGTTTGTTTCTCTTCTTATCTTATACTTCCTACTCTGTGCCTCTACTATCGTAGTCCCGCATAAAACCAGTAGGAAAGCAAGCAAATGGACTTTTTTGAGCATTTATTAACAAAATTTCGTGTAAGTGTACTCATGACTGGTTAGTCCAAACACAAATTTAATTTCTCTTATCGAAACCCCAAGACAATTTTGTTCTCAATGTATCCAAAAAAGAAATTCCCTTAATTCTAATCAATTTCGCTGAAAAATCAGCTTTTGAGACAGATAAAGTCTTGGAATGATCGATACTTTCTGACCTCGAATCTAATGAAACGAGGAAAGATTGATTTCGACTTTCAATCTTGAAAGTAAGTTTACTCTCCTCAGAAATTATCAATGGTCTCACGTTCAAATTATGTGGACTCACCGGAGTGATAATGAAATTCTTAGTATGAGGCATAATGATTGGCCCTCCACAACTCAATGAGTAACCAGTAGAGCCTGTAGGCGTCGAAACCATTAAACCATCAGCCCAATAAGTGTTTAGATATTCCCCGTCCAGGTAACATTTTACCACAATCATGCTGGACGTATCCTTTCTGATAATCGAGAATTCGTTCAAAGCAAAGTTTTTCCCTTCGAACAACTGGTCTTCCGAGGTGAATTCCAATAAGGTTCTTATGTCAAAATCAAATTCATTCTGAAAATACAGGTCGAGGGCTTCATTTAAATTGTCCTTTGAAATGGTGGCTAAAAAACCCAACCGACCAGTGTTGATTCCCATAATGGGCAATTCGGACTTTCCCACATGGGTGATGGTCTCAAGCAAAGTACCATCTCCTCCCAGGCTGGCAATAAATTCAAATGATTCCATTTCCTGTCTGGGCTTATATTCGGGAAACTCCTCGAAGGACAATGTATGATTCTTCTCCTTAAGTATAGAAGAAACAAAAATCTCCTTCTTTTCCTGTTTTAATCTGTCCAGAAATGTTCTGACCGAATCAATTGAGTTTTCGGTGATTTGATGACCATGAATCGCTACTTTAGACATGACTAAATTTTGATGTAGCGCATCAGAATGTCTATTCGTTCTTTATCATCCAGTGTGGCAGCTGCCGTATTAAAGGCATTGATGACAGTGTATCCACTATTTTCTAGTGTTGACACAATTTGAGAAACTTCTTCTTTATTGATTTTTAATGTCAAAGATACCTTGGCAGGATCCTCATCATTCGGGGCCAGGTAACTACTTAAAATTTTCGCTTCGTTGGATTCTATTATCCTGCTGATTTCGCTCAATGAATAATCCTGTATTTTGAGTTTTAGTATTAGAATTGCACCAGGAGTGCTCACAGAAGATGATTTTGCAAAAACTTCAACTACATCTTCAGTAGTGATGACCCCGAGGTAATGATTTAACGCATCAACTACAGTGACAAGCCTAAAACCTTCTACATTAGATATTTTAAGGACTTCGTAATAATGTTGATCTTCAAAAACAACACAATTTTTGCCTACAAGTGGATACTCTTTTACCGTATCATACTGCAACTCATCATTGAGCAGCATTTCCTCATCAAGAAAGCCTAAAAATTGATTATCATCAACCACGGGTAGCTCAGAGAGCCGAAGCTCATCCATCCACAATTTAGCTTTTGCGATTCTGTCGGTCAGCTTCAGTGGTGGCACCATATAGTTGATTAAATCTTTGGCAATCATACCAACTCCTTTTCTTTTAGAAATTCTTCTACAAGATTATTAAATTCTTCAGGTTTTTCCATCATAGGTGCATGGCAGCACTCATCAATGAATCTCAAAGTGGAATTTGGGATCAACTGATTAAACTCATGACCCACAATAGGTGGGGTGATCGTATCGTTCAGCCCCCATACCAACAATGTCGGTACGGTAATTTTTGTTACCTCGGTCGCCATATTGTTTCGCTGTGCTGATTTGGCAAATGCTACAATATTTAAACACTTGGAAATACTCTTTGTTGTCTCAAAAACTTCATCAATGAGCACTTTAGTAGCAGTCTTTGGATCATAAAAAGTATGGGCAACACGTTCTGCCACAAATTCATAGCTTCCTCTTTTAGGAAACGATGCTCCCATAGAATTTTCAAAAAGACCTGAACTCCCGGTTAGTATCAGTGACTTAACATTTTCCTGGTTTTTAAGCGTATAAATCAATCCGATATGGCCTCCTAAAGAATTCCCAATAAGATGGAGGTCTGTGAGTCCCTTCAACTTCACAAATTCTTCTACATGCTTATTGAGTGCTTCCAATCCTGCCTGCCTTACTGGCATGGTGTATATGGGTAGCAATGGGATAACCACCCGGTAATTTTTTGAGAAATGATTGACCACACCGTCCCAGTTGCTAAGCGCACCAAACAGTCCATGAAGTAAAAGCAAAACTTCGCCCTTTCCTTCATCTATGTATTCGAAACCGCTGTCTTTTCTAATTTCCATGATAATTAAACATACTTAAAAGATTGCAGAAAGGTATAAAGTTCCCGTTGCTTTTTACCTATATCATCCATCGAATCCATCATATCCCTGATAAAAGGTAAAATATTGGCAACCCACCTAAAAATAGCTGGTCCAATGTCCTTGATCCAGGGAAAAATAACCGAATCACTCATTTGGTTTTCAGAGAGTCTAAATCCAATTGAATCCAATACCCAAAAGAATACACTGATAATGAATGCCCACTTGATTACTGAGGCAACCACTCCCAGTATATTGTCAAAAAAGCCCAAAAAAGTCAGATCAACAGCTTTCTTGATGATTCTGGCTAGAAGATTTACTCCAAAAATCACGCCAATAAAGACTCCAATGAAGACAAAAACGGTAAGCAAATAGAAATGATCGCTACCTTCAAAATAAATATTTGCGAGTGGCAAAGTAAGTTCGATGGCCAGAAATAAGCCTAAAAAAAAGGCTATAAACGAGAAAATTTCAATGATAAACCCTTTGTTGTAGCCTTTAATAGCTCCAATAGCAAAAACTACGATGAAAAGTATATCGAGCCAGCTCACTTTTAGCTGCTAAGGATTTCTTTAGTAATGGTAGAAATCACTTTCCCATCAGCTTTTCCTGCAAGCTGTTTGGTAGCCACTCCCATCACTTTCCCCATGTCCTGAGGCCCTGAAGCGCCAACATCGGAAATTATTTTTTTCACGATATCCCTGACCTCACTTTCATCCAATTGCTTGGGTAAAAAGCTCTCTATCACATTTAATTCGGCTTTTTCCACTTCTGCCAAATCGCTTCTGCCTTCCTTTTCATAAATCTCCAATGAGTCCTTGCGTTGCTTGGCTGCCTTGGTCAAAAGTTTCATCTCTGCATCTGCTGTAAGCTCTTCTTTGGCACCTTTTTCAGTTTCTGCCAGCAAGATCTGGGACTTAATTGCCCTCAGGGCTCGTAGTCGATCTTTGTCTTTGTTCAGCATCGATTGTTTAATCTCTGCCTCAATTTGTGCTTTTAATGACATGTCAGTTTCAAATTTTATGGAACTTTGCGCGAAGTTAAGCCAAATACCGATGACCAAACTTAGTGTAAACATCAACAAAATTGCAACCTTGCGAAATGCTCGCGGAGGTAACAATCCGGATTTATTGAAAACAGCTTTGGATTGTGAAAGATTCGGTGCAGAGGGAATCACAGTACACCCGCGCCCGGACGAAAGACATATCCGCTATAGTGATGTCATGACGCTAAAAGATCAGGTAACAACTGAATTTAATATTGAGGGATATCCCGATGACAGATATCTTGAAATCATCCAAAGAGCTAAACCTGCGCAGGCCACACTAGTACCTGACCCTCCGGACAACATCACTTCAGATGCCGGTTGGGATACGGTTCAAAATGAGGGTTTACTCAAGGACCTGATCATAGAGATCAAAAAATCCGGATCACGGGTATCAGTTTTTGTAGATCCTGATCCCAAAATGGTGGAAGGGGCAAAAAAATGTGGTGCAGACAGAATTGAGTTATATACAGAACCGTATGCTTCAAGTTTCCATAAAAACCCTAAGATGGCTGTGAGGGATTATGTGGAATCCGCAAAAGTTGCTCACGAAATCGGTTTAGGTATCAATGCAGGTCATGACCTGGACCTTCATAACCTTCAGTTTCTCAAAGAATCTATTCCTTACCTGGACGAGGTTTCCATTGGGCATGCACTTATTTGTGATGCACTCTACTATGGACTGGAAAACACTATTCAAATGTATAAACGAAAGCTGCAATGAATTTAAATTTTAGGGTTCTTGGCGAAGGAGAACCAGTCGTAGTTCTTCATGGGGTATTTGGTTCGTCGGATAACTGGCAAACGGTTGGCAAAGCGCTGTCAGAAAATTTTTCAGTTTATCTGGTAGATCTGAGAAATCACGGATTGTCCCCACACAATGATGAAATGAATTATCCAGTGATGGCCAGGGATATCATGGAGCTTATAAACAATGAAAAGCTTGGTAGTGCTCATATAGTAGGTCATTCTATGGGGGGCAAAGTAGCCATGGAGTTGGCAACCTCATTTCCGCAGATAATCAAAAGCCTGGTAGTTGTGGATATTGTACCAAAATATTATCCCCCACATCATCAGGAAATTCTTGATAGCTTCAAAACTTTGGACCTAAAATCTATAAAATCACGTAAAGATGCTGATGACGCATTGAGCTCCAAAATTTCAAACCCGGGTGTCAGACAATTTATCCTGAAAAGTCTTGGGCGGAATAAAGCGGGAGACTTTGAATGGAAAATAAACTACCAGGCAATTGAAGATAACATTGAACTGATTGGTAAAGGCCTAGAGAAAGGAAAAACCTATGGTGGTAAGACATTATTTATCAATGGATCCAATTCCGATTATATCAAAGATTCGGACCATGAATTGATCCTGACTCATTTTCCCGATGCGCAGTTTGAGACTGTAAGCGGTGCGGGTCATTGGGTACATGCGGAAAAACCCACTGAAATCACTTCACTTTTAATAGATTTCTTATCTTAGTTTATTTACAATAAAAATTACCAGGCTCAAGACAAGGCTAAGCAATATCATGGTAGTTACTGGGAAGTAAAAGGTGAAGTTTTCCCGTTTAATAATGATATCTCCAGGCAGCTTTCCAAGATTTATTTTCCCTCCAAAAGTAAGGTAAAGGCCCAGGATGATTAAGATAATACCAATGATGATCAGTGATTTTCCCATGTTATGAAGAATGCAATCTACCTAATTCCAAATTATCTCACATCCGATGCTCAACCAGATGATATTAGTCCTATTGTAAAATCCTACTTACAAAACATCCGCCATTTTCTGGTGGAAAATGTGAGGACAGCCAGAAGGTATATCAGTAGCCTTAGCCTGGACCTTGAGATATCACAACTTGAGTTTGAAGTTATGGACAAAAAGGCTTCCCGACAAGGGATAGCTACGGTAATGAAGAGCTGGCAGAATCATCCAATTGGCATCCTTTCAGAAGCTGGATTGCCTGGACTGGCTGATCCGGGAAATATTGCCATCAGTCTTGCCCATGAGCTTGGACGTGAAGTAGTGCCCCTGCCTGGTGCTTCTGCCATACAGACTGCATTAATCTGCTCAGGTTTTGATGGCCAGCGATTCACTTTTCATGGTTATGCTCCTATCCAGGATGCAGACTGTATCCGCTTTTTGAAAGAGGCTGAAAATACCCTGGAAAAGACGGGGTATTCTCAAATCTTTATGGAAACTCCATATAGGAATATGAAATTGATTGAAAAGGTTGTTAAGACGCTTAGCAAGGGTACTCTTTTCTCTATTGCCGCAGATATTTTCGGTCAACATCAGCTGATCAGGACGATGCGTATTGAAGAATGGAAGAAAAAGAAAATTTCTCTGCATAAGATACCGGCAGTCTTCAGCATTGGACATTACCCTTCCTGAATTTTAAGTATCGAAAAATGCTATATTTGCAGCCTTAAAATAATAGCGAATAGCAATGTCATATCTATTTACCTCTGAATCCGTATCCGAAGGGCACCCTGATAAAATCTCTGACCAGATCTCTGATGCACTAGTTGATCACTTTTTAGCATTTGACCCACAATCAAAAGTAGCCTGTGAAACACTTGTGACAACCGGTCAGGTGATCCTTGCTGGAGAGGTAAAATCCAGATCCTACCTGGATGTGCAGCAAATAGCCCGTGACATCATCAAAAAAATTGGTTATACCAAATCCGAGTACATGTTCGAGGCCAACTCATGCGGAGTTTTATCGGCTATTCATGAGCAATCTCCGGACATCAACCAGGGAGTAGATAAGACTGACCCTAAGCTACAGGGAGCAGGGGATCAGGGAATGATGTTTGGCTACGCAACAGATGAGACAGGCAACTATATGCCGCTCGCATTGGCGCTATCTCACAATCTATTGTTAGAGTTGGCGGCTATTCGAAGAGAAAACAAAGACATTAAATATCTGCGTCCAGATGCTAAATCTCAGGTAACTATAGAATATGATGACAACAACCGACCGATCAGGATCGACAGCATTGTCATCTCTACTCAGCATGATGACTTTGACGAGGAAGCCAGGATGCTGGAGAAAATCAAGCAGGACCTCATCAACATTTTGATCCCTCGTGTAAAAAAGAAATTGATCCCGGAGATCCAGGCATTGTTCAATGACAATATCAAATACCACATCAATCCAACAGGGAAATTTGTGATCGGTGGTCCGCATGGAGATACAGGACTGACAGGAAGGAAAATAATCGTGGACACTTACGGTGGAAAAGGTGCCCATGGAGGTGGTGCATTTTCAGGAAAAGATCCTTCGAAGGTTGACAGGTCTGCAGCTTATGCTACAAGACATATTGCTAAAAACATGGTAGCTGCAGGAGTATGTAAAGAAGTATTGGTACAGGTTTCTTATGCCATTGGTGTAGTAGAACCTACAAACATCTATATCAATACATACGGATCTGCCAAAGTAGACATGACTGATGGTGCCATTGCTAAAAAGATCAGTGAGATCTTCGACATGACTCCTTATGGAATCGAGACCAGGCTGAAACTAAGAACACCCATTTACTCTGAATCTGCAGCCTACGGTCACATGGGAAGGGAATCTCAAAAACTCACCAAAACTTTCAAAGACGGTGAGGGGAATGAAAAATCCGTAGAGGTGGAAACTTTCACCTGGGAAAAACTCGACTATGTAGATAAAATCAAGGAAGCATTTAAGCTTTAAGCTGAGCGATGGAGATCTTTCTTCAGCCGGAAAACTGGATTGCGCTATTGACGCTCACCTTTCTGGAGATAGTACTGGGGATCGACAACATCATTTTTATCTCAATTGTTTCCAATAAGCTTCCCGAAAGCCAACAAGGGAAAGCTAGAAATCTTGGCTTGACATTGGCTTTGGTCCTGCGGGTAGGTTTACTCCTTGGAATTACCTGGATCATTTCTTTTACTGAACCGCTTTTTTCTGTTCTTGAACATGAAATAAGCGGACGTGATCTGATTTTGCTTATTGGTGGGTTGTTCCTCCTTGCCAAAAGCACCATGGAAATCCATCACAAAGTGGAAGGAGAGGCGCAACATGAGAGCCAAAAGGAATCAGCTTCATTTCTCAGTGTCATCTTGCAAATCATTGCTTTAGATATGATCTTTTCCTTTGATTCAATTCTTACTGCTGTAGGATTAACAAATGAAATCACCTTAATGATCATTGCTGTAATTATATCCATTGTGATTATGATGATTTTTGCCAAAAAAATCAGTGATTTCATCAATCAGCACCCTACACTGGAAATACTGGCACTTTCGTTCCTTATCCTGATTGGCTTTATGTTGATGGTCGAGGCCTTACATTTCCATGTTCCGAAGGGATATATCTATTTTGCAGTGTTCTTCTCTCTAGTTGTGGAGCTGATCAATATGCGAATGAGAAAGAACAGGAAGCCAATAAAACTGAGAAAAAGAATCGATTAATCACCAATCGATTACTTTTTTGTCTCTCAAAAACTTTCCTGACGGAATATCTTTCTCCAAAGCGAGCCAGACTGCTGTTTCTGCACCTTTCTCCACATCCCTGGTTGCTGCTGAACCTCCCATAGTTGTCTTCACCCAACCTGGACACATCGTATTAAACTTAATTCCGGATTCTTCAGCCGAAAAAATTCCGGTAAGCGCATTAAGTGCTGCCTTAGAAAGGCGATAGGCCGGATTGCCTCCTCCCATCGAATTTAAAGCACCCATACCACTACTTATATTGACAACTCTTGGGTCCGAACTTTTTCTCAATAGTTTGAGCATTGCGCGTGTCAGTAACATGGGTCCTTGCAAGTTGATCTTCATAGTTCTTTCATAAACCTTCATATCAAGGTCTCTTAGATGCATACCATTGTCACGCAGAATTGCAGCATTATTGATGAGTACATCAACCTTGTTATGTGATTTACTCATTTCGTGTGTAAAAAGAGTTATGCTCTTTTCCTCTTCCAGATCCAATTGATAGAAATGTGAGTTATATCCTTTGTCTCTGAGCTTGTTCGAAGCTTCGATTCCTTTACCCACATTTCTGGCTGTCAAAATTATTTCATGACCTAGCTTGCCTAATTGATTGCATATTTCAAATCCAATCCCACGATTAGCTCCTGTCACTACAATTGTTTTCATGTGAATAATAATTAATTTTTAAAGGACACACACTTGCAGGCCGGAGAAGCATAGGTTATTTCTTAAGTAACTTAAATGCATGCCCCCATTCATTGTTTCTGAATCCTGGTATGCACCACAAAATACATAAGGGTTCGATCGCTCTTGCTGACTTCACTCCTCCAAGATCCTCTACCTCATAGCCAAACTCAACCAATATATTGGTAACAACTTTCTTTGCATCTTCATTGTTTCCGGCAATAAACATTGTTGGAGTCACTGCAAACGAAGGGTTTACCATCAGGTGGGCACCTACACTGTTAAATGCTTTCACAAAATTGGCTTTTGGAAACGCTGACTGCAAAACCTCCATCAATGAAGTATTCAAATCCGTGGTGAACTTTACAAGTCCTTCTTCAGGAGCCTCCTCAACGATAGGATTGGTTGTATCGATGATGGTTTTACCTGATATTTCTGATTTTACCACTTCCAGTATCTTTTCCGCCACGATTCCTTTTACTGCCAAAACCAGTAGCTCACCAAATGCTGCTGCTTCTTTGAAGGATCCTACACTGCCCTTATCTCCCGCACCGGAATGCCATTCAGATAACTTCACCGGACTGCCCGTTCCAATCTTCACTTCATATCCATGCTTGATAAACCCATCCGCCAACGCCCTTCCGACATTGCCAGATCCCAAAATTCCAATTCTTTTCATATTCATTCTTTTATTGATTTTTAATTTTTTCGGAGGCATCATATAACTGATCCGCCAGCTTTTCAGAAAAGTCCTTACCTAGCAGCTGCTTATAATTCTCCAACAGAAGATTCCATGAAGTCAATAATTCATCATTAAGTGCTAGACTATTTTTTGTGGGCTTAACCAGACTATTTTTTCCATCTGTCTCTCGCATGACCATAGCTTTTTGTTCCAGCTTGTCCAGGAGTCTGGTCACAGTAGACGGAGTAAGATGCAGTTCCTTTGCTATTTGAGAAGGAATCACCCCTTTATCGAAGCGATTTACGGTGATCATCACGAAAGCATGCGAAGGAGACCATCCTGTCCTGGCAAATGCTTCCTCTGCCAGTCTAGACATATTTCGAGCAAATGAGGCAGATGAGAAAAACAGACAGTTGCAGAAGTACGATTTTTCAGAATTTTTCATAGTTGTATGTACAAGCAAACGTAAAGATCATAAAAATGTTACTCATCATAATGAATCAGTAAACCGTTGCCACAAAGATTTACAAAAATTTTCTGCGTTATCAAAATAAACTATATATTTAGTTGTATAACTGAAAAATCCGTTTTACATTTATTGCATGGAACGTCTTACCAAAGCAGAAGAACCAATCATGCAGCTCTTGTGGAAGTTGAAAAAAGCCTTTGTAAAAGACCTTATTGAGGAACTCCCCGAACCAAAACCACCTTACAATACAGTTTCATCGGTGATCCGAATCCTGGAGGAAAAGGGGATGGTAGGACATCAGACTTATGGGAAAACTCATCAGTACTATCCATTGGTCAGCAAAATAGAATACGGCCAGGGGCTATTTAAATATCTGATGAATGACTATTTGGAGGGCTCCTATTCGCGCCTAATGTCTTTCATGGCAAAAGATGAAAACCTGACTGAAAAAGAAATTAAAGAATTACAGCAACTGATAAAAAAACAAAAAGATGAATAGCTTATCACAATACTGGGTTGAGGTAATATTGGGATCCTCTGTGTTTTTCCTGGGGTTCCTCCTAACCAGAAACTATCTATCCATTTCGATTAGACGTTTCTATTTAATAGGATGCCTCATCATCCCGCTAATGCTACCCTTTATAGCCTTTAATACGGCAGAAAAAGTAGTAACTGAGCTCCCCATACAGATCGATCAGTTATTTGTCGAAAAGACAGAAGTGTCAACAGATTTTATATCCCAATCTGAGCTGAGTATTGAAACAGCTCAAAACAATGAAATAAAAAGAAAGTCCTCAATAAGCTGGGTAAGCATGGCATTTTATCTCTATTTGGGTGTTTGCTTCATCCTGTTAATAAGATTTTTGATTTCTCTTTTCTCTATCTGGAGATTGATCAATAATCCAAAAGAAGAGAGGAATGGGGTGCACTTTTACCTCATTGACAACCCGCATTTCTCGGGTGGCTCATTTTTCCATCATATTTTTATCAACCGGAGTTTTCTGAATGATCCGGCATTGGACATCATCCTGGCACATGAGCAATGTCACAGTCGATTCTGGCACACATTAGATATACTGGTTTCAGAAATCTACTGTATTGTTTTTTGGGCCAATCCTCTTTCGTGGCTGGTTAGACGAGAAATCAAGCTTAATGCAGAATACGAAGCTGATCAATTTACAGCCAGGGGATATGACAAATATATCTATTCAGATACTCTGCTGAAGCTATCTACAAACACACAGCAGCTTGGAGGGGTAGTTTCATTCAGTGCCATGAATGTAAGGCGAAGGATAAACAATATTCTTGGAGGTAAAACTCCCCATTGGTCTAAATCCCTGTTAGCCGTTCCTTTTCTGGCAATAGCAACCTGGCTTGTGAGCTGTGAACCAGAAGTGATGGATTTTACGACCATGAATCCACAGGCCGCTTTAAAAAATGTAAAGACTGTGACGACCAGGTATATTAGTCATCAGAGGGACACACAGCAAAAGGATGGGAAGATCATTGCGATCGCCTATTATCTACCTGATGGCACAGTGGATAGGGTTGAACAGCACACTACTTATCCATATGATTTTGAAAAGCCTTTTGAGAGGTCGTTTAAATCTACTCCAAACCCAGTCGGTGTCCTCCATATTATGGATGGATTTGATCTGGGGGAAGCACTTAACAATATCCTTTATGGGAACGATTGGCCAAAGTATCAATTTCAGGATGATCCCCCTAACGACCAGAGGAATTATACAAAAAAAATTACCACTGAAAAAAATGATTATTCACTTCCTACTAAATATGTAGTTGAGGAAGAACTTAACGAGGATATCTATTATCAAGGAGAAAAGGCTCTTTCAAAGGGCATGATAATGACTATGTATGAGGAAACTTTCGACTATGATGATCAAAAAGTTAGCTCACACTCCTCAACAATATTTTACCCGAAAAGGGAGGTATTATCGAAAGGAACGAGCACAAATTCTAACCTTATTTCTCCCCCCATCAAACAGTTATTGCTTGAGAGTAATTTTTATTATCAAGGAGATTATTTAACTAAAGTGACAAGCAAGCAGCCATTAAGCGGGACTCCATCTACCACCCAGATGAATTATAAGAATGGAATAATGACATCAGCCTCGTACTACAAAGAAGACAAAAAATACAACCACCGAGAATTCTACTACGATGAATCCGGACTCAAGACGCGCACTGAAATCTTCAATGTCTACGGAGAGCCCGAATACACCATCACTTATGACTATGAGTACTATTAAAGCATGGCCATGATCCCTCGGGCATAGCCAATGGATTCAGCCAGTCCTGGTAGTGGATTGTCTCCATCTTTTTCATACTCTGCAGCAATTACGCCTGTATAGTTGATTTTATCAAGGGCTTTCAATACGGAAGGAAGATCCAAAACGCCCCTACCCATTTCCAGTGTGCTTCCGTCCGGTTCTGAGCTATTCACATCTTTCAGATGAACATCATACAATCGAGCCTTGTATTTTTTGATCTCGGTAGCTGGGTCGTACCCACTTCTCAGCGTATGTCCCACATCAATACACAAGCCAAGTCGCTCATCCATATCAGCAATTTTATCCATGATTGATTTTGGGCTTGGATACACGTCATCTTCCGGTCCGTGATTGTGAATGGCTACTTTGATACCTGTTTCCTTTACTCTTTGCTCTGTCAATGCCAGTACCTCTGGGATTGGAACGCCGATGATAACTTTGATACCCGCTGCCTGGGCATATTTAAATGCCTGATTTACCTCGTCCTCAGTTTTCATGTAGATCACTCCGGCACCATATAAGTCAAGTCCTGCTGACCTTACTTTTTGCGAGATAGCCTTCAGTTCTGCTTCGGAGCTCTCAAGCGGCATATGCATACTCTTAAAGGCAACTGACTTCAAATTCAAACCCTTCACCATGCTGATCGTCTCATCCAGGTTAAATTTTCGCAACGTGTAAGATGCAATACCAAGATTAAGATCTGTTTTTGGTGCTGCAGCTGCCATTTGACTGGCTTTTGTTGGATTGAATGCTGCAATCATCGTACTGGCACCCAGTACCTTTAGGAATGTTTTTCGGGTCTGTTTCATAGATATTTCTTAAGGTGAATCGATGGGCAAAATGTTCCACGCCCATCCAGTCACTAATTTAATGGCTAATTGACTTTAATGCTTCTCTTGATCAAATTTTATGACCGGACCAAGTGGATAATTATCCTAGGAACGAAATCAGTACCCCAGCTGCTACAGCGGAACCAATCACCCCGGAAATGTTGCTGGCCATAGCATATTGCAGCAAGTGATTTCCGGGATCATGCTTCAAGGCCAATTCATTTGCCACCCTGGAAGCCATGGGGACTGCACTTAGCCCTGTGGCACCAATCAACGGATTTATCTTCTTTTTGGCAAACAGGTTGTAGACCTTCACAGCTAAAATCCCACCTGCAATAGAGATGGCGAAAGCAATAAAACCACCCACAATGATCAACAGCGTTTCTAGATTGAGAAAAGCTTTTACCGTCATGGTAGCCCCAACCGCCAGCCCCAAAAAGATGGTTGCTGCATTGAGAATGGTGTCTGAGGCAGCTTTATGCAAACGACCTGTTGAAACGCCAATTTCTTTTACCAAATTGCCAAACATCAGTAAGCCGATAAGCGGCACTGATGAAGGAACCAGTAAAGCGACGATGGTCGCAACGGCTATTGGAAACAGAATTTTTAAAGTCTGCAAATTTTTGATTGGTGTTTTGGAAGGGTACAGGCGATCCTGTTCCTTCATATTGATCATCAGCTCTTTTTTGGTAGTTGTAAATCGAACCACTAAAGGAATAATAACCGGAACCAAAGCCATGTAAGAGTAGGCCGCTATCGCAATAGGACCAAGCAGGTGAGGGGCTAATTTAATGGTGGTATAGATGGCAGTTGGTCCATCTGCTCCTCCTATTATCCCAAGGGAGGCTGCTTCTTTCAATGTAAACCCCAGGGCAACGGCTGAAATTAAAACAGTGAAAATGCCAATCTGGGCAGCAGCCCCAAAAAATGCCAAACGAAGATTTCTTAGCATAGGACCAAAATCTGTAAGGGCACCCACACCCAAGAATATAACGGGAGGCAGGAAACCTGTTTTTATTAAGGAGTAGTAAATAAAATTCATTATCCCATGTTGCACAGCGATCTGATACAGGGTTAGACTTTCATCTATTTTATCCACACTCATCTGCCCTCCAGGAAAATTTGCAATGAGTATTCCAAACGCTATAGGAACTAAAAGTAGTGGCTCATATTGCTTTTTGATACCGAGGTAGAGTAACACAAAAGCAATCAGGATCATCAATAGTATCAATGGTTCATCCACTATATTCTGGATGGCCGTCATTCGGTAAAGCTTCTCAACGAGTTCCAATGGATTACGACAGTTTAATCAGGACATCGTCATCAAAAACTTCCTCCCCTTCTTTCACCAATACTTCGGTGACCACACCTGAAACATCTGCTTTAATGGCATTTGTCACTTTCATAGCCTCAATATACAATACAATATCACCTACGTTGATTTTATCTCCGGGCTTGATTTCTTTATCACCTGATTCTTTTGTCAGATAAACTTTTCCTTCGAGTGGAGCTTTTATTTCCTTGGTGCTACCATTTGGCGAAGAAACTGGGACATTACTCTGTGATTCTTTTTTTTCTGTCCCCTGCGATTCCTTTTGCTCACCATAAGATATACTGACTCTATATGTCTCATCATTTACCTTAATGTTGAGTTCTTTCGGCTGGGGTACCTGACTTGTAGCAACAGCCTCTGAAGTCGTTTGTACATTGGCTTTTTTTCCTGCCAAATCCGCTTCAAATTCTTTTTTCGCCTTTCCTGACTTAAAGTCTTCGTATTGCTGAGGATGCATCGCAAACTCAAATAGCTCTTCATCATCGGGGCCGGTTTCCCACCCTTTTTCTTTCATTTTTGACCGGAACTCATTCAGTGCATCAGGTTGCAGGTCTTGGGGATCTCCAGTAAAAAATTCCCTGCCCTGATTTTTAGCCAGTTGTCTCAATTCATCAGCAACTTCTCCAGGCAGTTGACCTGATTTTCCCAGAAGCATATCCCAGGTATTGTCATCCAGCAACGACCATCTTTCCTTACCCTTCTCCATCTGCATCACATTGATGAGTGCAGCATTCTTCACATATTGGCTGTAGGGAGTGACTAGTGGTGGATAACCCATCTTGGGCCAGATTTCTTCTACCTCCTCAAAGAGTTTAATGAGCAAATCGTCCTGAGTTAAAAGTGGCTTGTTATTCTTTTCTTTCCATTTATTGAGCGATAATAGATTGTTATCAAGGTCGGACATTAAGCTTCCCATCATTCCACCCGGAAGCCCCGGGCCAATTAATAAGGCATTCATCAACCTGTTTTTAGGATTGATATAATAGCCCAAAAATTCATCAATGAACTCCTGAGTTAGTGACCTGGCCTGCATATAGGCCTTCATATTGATATCTGGGACACTAAACCCGGCATCTCTCAGTACCTCATGAACAGTGATAAGATCAGCATGACCTGTTCCAAAGGAAAGGGGCTCCATCCCAACATCTATAAAATCAGCACCTGCCCGGGCCGTTTCAAGAGAGGTGGCTACTGAAAACCCCGGCCCGGAATGACCATGATAAGTAACAAGGATATCTTTCTTAATGGCTTTAATACCTTCTACCAGCTTTCCCATTGAAGCCGGCCGCCCAATCCCTGCCATATCTTTGATACAAATCTCATCTGCACCCATTCCAATGAGTGTTTCGGCCATCTTTAAATAATAGTCTACCGTGTGAAGCCTAGAGTGCGTGATACACAAAGCAGCCTGAGCAATCATCCCACCTTCTCTTGCATATTCTATGGAGAGTTTGAGGTTTCGGGTATCATTGAGTCCGTCAAAAGATCGGGAAATATCTGTGCCCTGGATCTTCTTTAGCTTAAACATCAAACGACGAACATCCCTGGGAACGGGATACATCCTGAGTCCGTTCAACCCTCGCTCAAGCATGTGGGTTTCAATCCCAGCATCATTAAATGGTTGAGTCCACTTTCTTACAGAAGTATTGGGATTTTCTCCATACAGCAAGTTGATCTGCTCAAAGCCACCGCCATTGGTTTCTACTCTTCTGAAGCAGCCCATATCAATGATCGGTTCTGCCACTCGTACCAGCTGATCTACCCTAGGCATATATTTTCCTGAGGATTGCCACATATCCCTGTAAACCAGACCTAATCCAATTTCTCTTCCCATGGGTGTTTATTTTAATTTCTCTATTTGGGTTATCGTTCCTTTGCCCTCGGTGAACGCTTCTACTGCAGCATTCAATACTGCAATCTTTTCGTTTGAGATGTGTCCATTTTTGGATTCTTTATCTTCTTTAGACAATAGATTGACAACACGAATGAGCAAATTGCCAGTTCCATACACAAGTAATAAGACCACAAAGACAGTGATCATTCCGATAAATAGCAGGTTTAAAGCTGTGTTTATTTCCATCAGATTATAGCTATTGGAGTTTACAAACGCCTCTTTAAATCGAACTTACTAAATGTTTGGTAAGATTATAAATAAAGCCCCAAGAAGAATAGCTCATTTATTAGGTGATCCATTGATTTTTCTCACCAACAAAAAAAGCAGGCATTTAATGCCTGCTAATTTTCATTACTGTTCTACAAATGTAGTCTAAAGCGTTCTTTTTACTTCTTTCACTTCAAAGCCTTCGATGATGTCGCCAACTTTGATGTCATTGAAGTTTTTGATGCTCACACCACACTCAAATCCATTCTTCACTTCGTTTACATCTTCCTTGAATCGCTTCAATTGATTAATCTCGCCTTCGTAAACCACGATACCATCTCTGATCAATCTCACATTGTTGGATCGTTTTACGTTTCCATCTGTGACATAACAACCGGCTACGGTACCCACTTTGGAGATTTTGAAGACTTCACGTACTTCAATATTACCAGTGATGACTTCTTCTGAAGTTGGCTCAAGCAGACCTTCCATCGCATCTTTCACATCATTGATCGCGTCATAGATGATAGAATAAAGTCTGATCTCGATCTCTTCAGTTTCAGCCAGTTTACGCGCACTGTTTGATGGTCGTACCTGGAAACCTACGATAACCGCATCAGAGGCAGATGCTAGCAATACGTCTGATTCAGAGATCTGTCCTACTGCTTTGTGAATGATATTGACCTGAATCTCATTGGTAGAAAGCTTCAACATGGAGTCAGCAAGGGCCTCGATTGATCCATCCACGTCACCTTTAATGATCACATTCAATTCTTTGAAGCTTCCAATCGCAAGTCGTCTTCCGATCTCATCCAAAGTGATGTGTTTCTTGGTACGGATAGATTGCTCTCGAAGGATTTGCTCTCGCTTCGTAGCAATTTCTCTCGCTTCACGATCAGATTCCATTACATTGAATCGGTCACCTGCCTGTGGTGCCCCATCCAGACCAAGCATCTGAACCGGAGTAGAAGGCCCGGCTTTGTCAATTCGTTTTCCTCTGTGATCAAACATTGCTTTCACCTTACCAAAATGTGGACCGGCAAGTACAACATCTCCCATTTTCATCACGCCAGCCTGAACCATCAGCGTAGTCACATAACCACGACCTTTATCAAGTGTGGCTTCTATCACCGTTCCTACAGCTGGTTTTTCAGCATTGGCTTTAAGCTCAAGCAATTCAGCTTCCAGAAGTACTTTCTCCAGCAGTTCGTCTATACCCTCACCGGTCTTTGCAGACACGTGCTGGCACTGATATTTTCCACCCCAGTCTTCGACAAGTATATTGATATTGGAAAGTTCCTCCTTAATCTTGTCAGGGTTAGAGTTTGGCTTATCTACCTTATTGATAGCAATCACAATAGGTACACCAGCCACCTGAGCATGATTGATTGCTTCTTTTGTTTGTGGCATCACCGCATCGTCTGCTGCAACCACAATAATGGCGATATCCGTGATTTTTGCTCCCCTGGCACGCATAGCTGTAAAGGCTTCGTGACCCGGAGTATCCAAGAATGCTACGCGCTTGCCTGTCTCTGTCATCACATCGTATGCACCAATGTGCTGAGTGATACCTCCTGCTTCACCTTCAGTCACTTTCGAATCCCTGATAAAGTCAAGAAGTGATGTTTTACCATGGTCAACGTGACCCATGATGGTAACAATAGGTGCTCTGTCTTCCAGATCTTCAGCCTTGTCTTCAACCTCCTCTATTTCAAACTCGTCGTCTGAATCAGTGAACTCAACTTCGAAGTCAAATTCATCAGCAATGATGGTGATAGACTCAGCATCCAGCCGTTGGTTGATGGAAACGAACATTCCCAGTCCCATACAGGTACTGATTACATCGTTCACTGATACGTTCATCAATGAAGCCAGATCGCTCGCCGAAATAAATTCGGTTACCTTCAGGATTTTTGACTGCTTCTCTTCCGCCTGCAATCTTTCTTCCTCTGCCTCAGCCTTGGCGGATCGCTTGTCTTTACGATATTTAGATCTTCCGGATGTTCCCGGTCCTTTTCCTCCACTTAGTTTTGCAAGTGTAGCTTTGATCTTATCCTGGATCTCCTTATCGGATAACTCTTCTGTTTTTCTTTGGTCTCTTCTTCCTCCCTGACCTTGTGGGCGGCGCTGATCACCTCTTCCTCCATCTTGAGGCGAAGACCCCTGAATACGCTTTCTAGGTCTCTTCTTCTTACGCTCTTTGTTTTCGTCCGATGAAGCAACAGGTTTTGGTTTTTTCTTCTCGGCCGGTAGCTCAATTTTACCAAGCACAGTCAGCCCTTTCAAAGAGTCACCCTTAGCTTTAATGGTGCTTTTCTCTTCAGGTTCTTCCTGCTTTTTGGGCTCTTCTTTCTTTTCCTCTACCTTGGGTTCAGCCTTTTTCTCTTCTACCACCTCTGGCTTCTCCTTCTCAGGCTTCTCCTCCTCTTTCTTCTTGCTCTCCACCTCAGGTTTTTCCTCAGGCTCGGGCTTTTCTTCTTTAGGTGGAGCTGCAGGTGGCTCAGCCTTCTTCTTCTTTTCCAGGTCGATCTTACCAACCACTTTTGGACCACCAAGCTTGCTGGCTCCATGGCTTGTCTCAGCACGCTCCGCACCACCCTCTTCCTTGGCACTGTTGTCTTTGATCAGGATCTGATCGTCCTCTGTGCTCTCGGGCTCTGCTTCCTTGTTAGACTTGATGACAAGGTTGTCAGAATGCGTAGTTCCAATGGTCAGACCGGAAGCCTCCTCCTTGTCCATAGCAGAGTCTGCAAACTCCTTGGAAAGCATATTGAAGAGCTCCTGGGTAATTTTTGAATTAGGATTGCTATCTATAGGATGACCCTTTTCCTCCAAAAAGTCCAGGATAGTACCACTCCCTACGTTCAGCTTTCGTGCTACTTGACTTAATCTATATGTTCTCTCTTCAGACATAAATTCGGTTCCTTGCTACCGTGTTATTATTCAAATTCTTGCTTAAGAATATTTACAACGTTTGTAATTGTTTCTTCTTCGAGATCAGTTCTTCTTACCAAATCATCGATAGGGAGTGTAAGCACGCTTTTTGCGGTGTCTAAACCAATCCTTTTCAATTCATCAATTACCCAATCTTCAATTTCATCTGAAAATTCATCCAGATCCACATCTTCATCTTCAAAATCACCCAACTCTCTGAAGACATCAATTTCAAGACCTACCAGTCTACTGGCAAGTTTGATGTTCTGTCCTCCTCTACCGATAGCCAGAGATACCTGGTCAGGCTTGAGGTAAACAGAAACTCTGTCTTTTTCTTCGCTGATCTTCATGCTTTGAATCTTTGCAGGACTTAATGCCCTTGCGATATACAAGTCAAGATTATCAGTGTAGTTGATAACGTCAATATTCTCATTTTGCAGCTCTCTTACAATTGAGTGAATCCTGGACCCTTTCATACCCACACAAGCTCCTACAGGGTCTATTCTATCATCATATGATTCTACTGCTACTTTGGCTCTTTCACCAGGCTCTCTCACTACTTTTTTGATAGTGATCAGGCCATCATATACTTCCGGCACCTCGCTTTCAAACAGTCTTTCCAAAAATATTGGAGATGTCCTTGAAAGGATGATCCTTGGATTACCGTTTACCATTTCCACACGATGGATGATGGCACGGACAGAGTCACCTTTTCTATACCTGTCTTTTGGTATCTGTTCAGATTTTGGCAGGTTCAATTCGTTTCCTTCACCATCTATCAATAGAACCTCCCTGCTAAGAGTTTGATAAACCTCTCCAGTGATGATCTCACCTACAAGGTCCTTATACTTATCAAACAAGATGTCTTTCTCCAGGTCTTTGATCTTCTGGATCAGTGTCTGACGTGCAGTCATAACAGCACGACGTCCAAAATCGATTAATTTGATCTCTTCGGCTACCTCTTCACCAATCTCGAAATCAGGCTCGATCTTTCTCGCCTCAGTCAGGCTGATCTTGTCATGATCCCAGATATCCTCTGAATTATCATCCACGATCTCTCTAAACCTCCAGATCTCAAGGTCACCTTTATCGGTATTGATAATAATATCAAAATTATCATCCACTTTGTACTTCTTCCGAATCATTGTACGAAAGACATCCTCAAGAATCCTGATCATCGTAGGACGATCAATATTTTTATTCCTGGCAAAGTCTGCAAACGAATCAATTAAAATTCCTGCGTCCATTTTCTATTTAAATGATACTACTACTTTAGATTGTTCCACTTCATCAAAACTTATCTCCACTTCTTTCTGATCCTTTTTGGACTCTTCAAGAAGTGTGATCCCCTTTTCTTCTACATTGATCAGTTCGCCCTTTACCACGCTACCATCTTTCAATGCCACCTTGAGCGACCTCCCTACATTCTTTTTGTACTGCCTAAATAATTGTAATGGATAGTCAATACCTGCAGAAGAAACCTCTAAATTGTACTTTCCCGGAATCAAATCCTCTTGTTCGTCCAGTGCAGCAGAAATTTTTCTGTTCACCGCCACACATTGATCAATCGTGATGCCTTCATCACCATCAATCCACACAAGTAACTTTTGGTTCCCCGGATTACCTTTTAGCTTTACTCCAACTAGAAAAAGGGATTCATTGTCTTTAATTGCTTCTTCTGCTATTAACCGCACTTGTTCTTCTGCACCCATCAAAAACAATTTTTATTGACAATAAAAGAGGGGACACAAGCCCCCTCAATCCTTAATTCTATATTTGCATGCAAAGCTAAAGGAAAAAAAAATCAATTCAAATTAGTCAACAAACTAACCATTATTAAGTTATTTCGTCTGTCTAAAGGAAATCCAAAAAAACAAGCATGATTGGCAAACTAAAGGTCAATAATACACTCACTAAGAAAAAAGAAGTTTTCGAACCCTTAAATCCGCCTCATGTAGGCCTTTACGTCTGCGGCCCAACTGTCTACAGTGACGTTCATCTGGGGAATGTCCGCACATTTATGTCCTTCGATGTAATATATAGGTACCTGAAATTTCTAGGGTATAAAGTCCGATATGTTAGGAATATCACTGATGTGGGCCATTTGCTTGATAGTGGTGAAGACAGGATTTCTAAAAAAGCCACCCTCGAAAGCCTGGAGCCCATGGAGATCGTACAGAAATATACGAACGACTTCCATGATGTAATGGCCACCTTCAACATCCTTTGCCCGGACATTGAACCAACAGCCACAGGCCACCTGATGGAACAATTGGCTATGATTGACCAGCTTGTGGAAAATGGATTGGCTTACGAATCCAACGGATCAGTCTATTTTGATATAGAAAAGTATAACAAGGAGAATACGTATGGCAAGCTCAGTGGCCGGAAGATAGAAGACCTGCTAAACCAGACCCGTGAGCTCGACGGTCAGGATGACAAAAAGAACCCACTCGACTTTGCTTTGTGGAAAAAAGCTGCACCTGAACATATCATGCGATGGAAAACCAAATGGAGTGACGGGTTCCCGGGTTGGCACCTGGAATGTGCCGTGATGAGCACAAAATACCTGGGTAAAGAATTCGATATACATGGTGGTGGCATGGACCTTCAATTCCCACACCATGAATGTGAGATCGCTCAATCATACGGCACCTATAAAAAAGAGCCTGCCAGGTATTGGCTGCACACCAACATGCTTACAGTGAATGGCCAGAAGATGAGTAAGTCACTCGGCAATTCATTTTTACCAAAACAACTCATTACTGGTGACCACGAGCTTCTTGATCAGGGATTTAGCCCGATGACGATCAGGTTTTTTATGCTGCAGTCACATTACGCTAGTACATTGGATTTCTCTAACGAGGCATTGATTGCTGCCCAAAAGGGTTATTTCAAAATGGCCAATGGTATGCGTATCATCAAAAAACTAGAGTTTCCGGATCAAGCAGCAGGGACCATTGATGAAAAACAAAAAGAGCAAATAGAGAAGTTTTGTGACAACTGCTATTATGCTATGAATGATGACTTTAACACTGCTTTGACAATCGGTCATCTGTTTAACATCCTCAAAAAGATCAATGCCATCCATACAGGACAGCTGTCAATAGAAGCTCTTGGCAAGGAAACATTTGAGCGGATGAAAACCACGTTTATCCAATTCAATGAAGAAGTGTTGGGAATAAAAGCAGAGGATTCATTACCTAGCGGTCAGTTGCTTGATATCGTACTCAAGGAATACAAGCATGCGAAGGATGCTAAAAATTATGAAAAGGTGGATGAGCTAAGGTCTGCCTTAAAAGAGAGTGGAATCGTGGTGAAAGACATGAAAACAGGCATCGACTGGGCCTACGAGGAATAATACTAGACAAAGAAAAAGGGGCCGAAGCCCCTTTGTAAGATTAATGAGCGTAAAGCTTTTCCTTATACTTCTTCAGCTGGCGACGTAAAGCTTCAACAGCCTCGTCGGTGCCAGCTTCGAAAGATTTGGCTTTCATCTTTGCGAAGAGTTGCTGGCCTGGGATGTTGATCTTTATTTCGACAATCTTGTTCTCCATTGAGTCATCCTTATCCAACCTCAGAAACACTTCTCCGTCAATGATACGATCATAAAAGGTATCCAGTTTATTGGCTTTTTTCTGGATAAAATCAATCAATTTGACATCTGCGTCGAAGTGAATAGAATGCGTCTGTAGTTTCATGTCTATTAGAATTTAGAAATTAAACATTAAGCTTTTGGATGGGCCTGCTCGAAAACAGACTTCAATTTTTCCATCGAGTTGTGGGTATACACCTGGGTAGCTGCCAGGCTCGTATGCCCCAATAAATCTTTTACTGCATTCAAATCGGCTCCTTTATTGAGCAAATGTGTTGCGAATGTGTGCCTAAGCACATGCGGACTTTTCTTGGAAAGCGTAGTTACCAGTTGAAGGTACTTCTGAACGATGCGGTACACAAACATGGGATAAAGCTGCTGGCCGGTGTTGGTAACTACTAAATATGGCGTCATCTCTGCAAAATCTTCAAGTTGCCTTTTTTCTTTATAGCTCTTAATTAATTGAACGAGATTTTTGCCAATTGGTATGACTCTTTCCTTATTTCTTTTTCCCAGCACCTTAATATTTTCCTGAAACAGGTTGATATCCTGATCTTTAAGCCCAATCAGCTCTGCCAACCTGATGCCGGTACCATATAGGAGTTCAAGAATAACTTTATCCCTAAGCCCATCGAAGTTGTCAGCATACTCGATTTGATCCAATAAAGTATCTATCTCAGATTCCCTGACAAAGGATGGGAGCTTCTTCTCGGTTTTGAGTGGTTTGAGTCTGGTGGCAGGATTACTTGCAATGTGCTCACGTCCCTGCAGATACTTAAAAAATGATTTGAGGGTGGCAATCTTTCGATTTACCGTACGGGGGGATACCCCTGATTCAATTTGAGAAACGACCCATCCACGTAAGTGAACATGATCTGTCTCTTTAAAATCAGAAATCTCAAAAGTTTCAGATAGATATTCTGAAAGCTGGGTCAGATCCCGCTGATATGCTTCAATGGTATGTGTGCTATACCGTTTTTCGTATTGAAGGTATCTTAAGAAAGAATCTGTCATAAGCTCAGTATCTCCTCTGGATGAGGATCACTAAACTTACTAAATAAAATAGAAATACCTGAGGGGAGGGATTAGATATTTTCCTGATCGCGCATCTTTTGTCGATAAGAAGCTCTGATAACTTCGCTTCTTCTCTTCACAGAAGGCTTGGTAAACGCAGTCCTTTCTCTCAATTCTTTAAGAACTCCGGTCTTTTCGAATTTCTTTTTGAATCGCTTCAGGGCTTTATCTATTGATTCGTTTTCCTTAACGTTTACAATAATCATACTTTCCTTGAAATTTTAATGGACTGCAAAATTAGATTATTTTTTGATGATGGCAAATAATTATGTCAATGCCAGCGAATAAATTCTGTTTTTTTAGACCCTCAAAATTTTATCTTTGCGCACTATGGCGAACGGAGACGAATTAATTACCCTTAAAAATATTGCTTCTCATTGCAAGGAATATGGCTTTATATATCCCAGCAGTGAGATATACGATGGACTAAGTGCAACCTATGACTATGGTCCTAACGGCTCAGAGCTGAAAAACAATATCAAGGATTACTGGTGGAAAGCAATGGTTCGCATGAATGAAAACATTGTGGGTATAGATGCCGCCATCTTTATGCATCCAACCACCTGGAAAGCCAGTGGTCACGTGGATGCGTTTAATGACCCTTTGATAGATAATAAAGATTCCAAGAAAAGATATCGTGCCGATGTGCTGATCGAGGAACAGATCGCTAAGATCCAGGGAAAGATTGACAAAGAAGTAGGAAAAGCAGCAAAACGATTTGGAGATGCCTTTGATCAGGAGCAATTCCTAAAGACCAATGACCGCGTACTACGCTATCAAAGTCAGATCAATGAAATTGAGGAAAAACTCAAAGCTTCAATGGGAAGTGGCAACCTGAAAGCCATGAAAGATTTGATTGATGAGCTTGAAATTGCTGATCCTGTTTCCGGATCAAGAAACTGGACTGATGTTCGCCAGTTCAACCTGATGTTCTCTACCGAGTTGGGTTCAGTGGCCGATGAATCAGGAAAGATCTACCTGAGACCTGAGACGGCTCAGGGAATTTTCGTCAATTACCTGAATGTGCAAAAGACCAGCCGAATGAAACTGCCTTTCGGAATTGCCCAGATTGGAAAAGCATTCCGAAATGAGATCATCGCCAGGCAGTTTATCTTTCGGATGCGGGAGTTTGAGCAGATGGAGATGCAATTCTTCATTCAACCCGGAAGTGAAAAAGAATGGTATGAGCACTGGAAAGAAAAAAGAATGCGATGGCACAAGGCTTTAGGTCTGGGAGATGACAGATATCGATTCCATGATCACCTGAACCTGGCTCATTACGCAAATGCCGCCTGCGACATTGAGTTCAACTTCCCTATGGGATTTAAAGAGCTTGAGGGCATTCATTCCAGAACAAACTTCGACCTCGGAAGTCATGAAAAGTTCTCTGGCAAAAAGCTTCAGTATTTCGACAACAATACCAATGAGAGCTATGTGCCTTATGTATTGGAGACAAGTATCGGGCTGGACCGAATGTTCCTGGCAGTGATGTCGGCTGCTTACGAGGAAGAAAAACTGGAGGATGGAAGTGAAAGAACTGTTCTAAAACTACCGCCAGCTCTAGCTCCAAATAAAGTTGCAGTATTGCCTCTGGTGGATAAGGATGGATTGCCTGAGAAGGCACTTAAGATCATGGATGACATCAAGTTGGATTTCAACGCGATTTATGAGGCCAAAGACAGTATTGGGAAGAGATACAGAAGGCAGGATGCTATTGGAACCCCTTATTGTGTAACCATCGACAATGAAACCATGGAAGATGATTCTGTAACAATCAGGGATCGTGACACCATGCAGCAGGAGCGAGTTTCTGTAGAAGAATTGAAGGATCGCCTAAAAGCCAAGACAGACCTGAACAATTTGCTGAGAAGCATCTAATCTGATTTGTTTTCTCTCAGACAATACTGAAGACCTGTTTGCTCATTGGTGAGTCTTAGCTCACCGTCGATCAGTAATACATCCCAGATGACATCGCTGCTTTCAAACACAATATTATTGTGTCGTGAATTGATATACATTTTCCCGTGCTCCAGTAGACCAAGGTCATCAAGTATCATATATTGACCATTTTCTGATATGTGTAATAATGTATTGGAAAGGCTTTTTTCTGATCTTCCATTCCCTCGAACCTTATAGAGATCCCAGCTACCTATTAGTTTTTCTTCAACATCATTTAGGTTTGGAATTTTTTCAAGCGATATAAATTCCAGGGAAGTGCTGATGTGCTTGTCAGTCGTACCTGTCAAAAACAGCTTCCCATCTTTAACCTTTAGCTTCCATTTTTCATTAAACCATGATTCATCCGTACTGAAAAAATTCAGTGTATCCTGATTGACTTTATAAACCCCAACAAAATCCTTTTCTGCTTCCGAGACAGCAAAGGTCCCATTTTCATTTATGGCTAAAATGGCTTGCTCAAACTTTCGCTCGAAGTGCATAAAATGAACATTGTCAAGTTGCCAGAGACCTACCAGGTCATCCTTGCTTGAAGTATTACATCCAAAGCATGCAAACAGAACGATTAAAAGGCATAGTCTTACCATCTACCGTTAGATCAAATTGAACTTTAAAATATCAAAATTTTCTCGTTATTCACACACTATAGTTTATTTCAATACTTACCAATTCTAATCTTAACTCAGCACTGGTTCATAAATAACTGGTTAGAAATGCATATCTTTCTATCCAAACATGGTAACATTCTTCATTGGGATTGCAGTGGCCTTCGTGTTAGGGAGGTTAATTACAAAGTATCAATACGAATACTTTCTGAATCACACCAATCTTTCGACAACTGGGATTAAACCCACTCAAAAAGCCATTCTTGAAAAGCATTTTGACTTTTATAATACGCTACCTCAAAAGTCAAAAAAGATTTTTGAGTACCGGGTAGCCAAGTTTATCAGTCTAAAGGAATTTATCCCCCGAAATATGGATGAAGTCACAGAAGAGATGCAGGTACTCATTGCTGCCTCAGCCATCCAACTCACTTTCGGATTACCTAAAATCTTCCTGCGTCATTTCAAATACATCCTGGTTTTTCCGGATGATTTTTACAGCCAATCGAGTAATCAATACCACAAGGGTGAGGTGAATCCAATGAAAAAGGCCATTGTGCTCTCCTGGAAACATTTTGTTGAAGGGTATATCAACAATGAGGGCGTGAATCTGGGTCTTCATGAGATGGCCCATGCCCTGCAACTGGAAAACATCGTGGAAAATGGAGAATTTGATTTTCTAAAAGACGAAGACATCAAAAAGTGGCAGGATCTGGCAACTGATGAAATCAACAAAATGAAAAATGGACAGGCAACCTTTTTTCGGGAATACGGAAGCACCAACCAGGCTGAATTTTTTTCAGTTGCTGTTGAAAACTTCTTCGAAAGGCCAAAAGCATTTAACGAGTACCACACCAAACTCTATCGGGTGATGACTGATCTGTTGAATCAGGATCCATTGTTATTAGAGAACCATAAGTAAATAAGCCTGAGAATCATAGTTATACTTTCGGTATAATGAGTGTTCGATTATAGTAATCCAAAATACACCATTCCCTACTTTTGGTTAATTCGGTCCAAAGTATTTCTGTGATAGAGAGGATGAGCTATACAGACCTCGATCTCGCTTTTCATGGAAACATCCCAATTCTTCTCGGTAAATAGCCAATATTTGGTTCGCCAAATTTATCATTCTGATGCCTGTATTCAATTTCTCGCTAAACTTGCCCCATGAACTGGACACAACTGCTTTCATCCAAAAGATTTGGTGATAAGGATGTAAAACCCATTAGTGAAACCCGAAGCCGGTTTGACCAGGATTTTGACCGCTTGATCTTTTCTCATCCTTTTCGGAAACTGCAGGACAAAACACAGGTTTTCCCGCTCCCTGAAGATGATTTTGTGCATACACGATTGACACATAGCCTTGAGGTTTCCAGTGTGGGTCGCTCGTTAGGTCGAGCAGCCGGTGAATATTTGCTCCAAAGTCATCCGGAATTAAAAGAAGAAGGGTTTACCATTCATGACCTGGGTAGTATTGTTGGGGCAGCCTGCCTGGCACATGATCTGGGCAACCCGCCATTCGGACATTCCGGTGAATCTGCGATCTCCTCTTTTTATCTCAATCATCCGGATGGGCAGTTTTTTCAAAACCTGGTGACTGGCAAGGAATGGGAGGACCTAACCAACTTCGAAGGAAATGCCCAGGGATTTCGAATCATGAATGACGAAAAGGAAGGTGGACTCGCGTTGACTTTTGCAACATTGGGTGCTTTTACCAAGTATCCAAAGACTTCCTCGGCTCCGGTTATCAAGGGCAGGAAAAGTCAGAAGAAATACGGTGTTTACAGGTCCAACTTCGAACAGTTCAAATTCATGGCCATTGATATGGGGCTTGTCTCTATTGATGATGAAGCCTGGTGTCGTCATCCGTTGGCCTTCCTCGTAGAAGCTGCCGATGACATTTGTTATAACATCATTGATCTGGAAGATGGTTGTAGGCTTGGTTTGTTGAGCTTTGAAAAGACGAAAGATTTGCTGGCAGCCATCATTGGTGACAAGTTCAATGAAGCCAAGTTGCTTAAAATTGAAGACCAGAATAATAAACTTGGAATGCTGCGAGCTCTTGCCATAAGCCAATTAATCACTGAGACAGTTGAGGTTTTTAAGCGTCATGAAAAATCGATGCTTTCCGGAGAGTTTGATCAGGCCCTTACAGATATCATTCCATCTGCAGAAGCATTGGCTAAAATAAGCACATTATCCATTGATAAAATATACAGAGCAAAACAGGTCTTGGAGCGAGAGGCTGGAGGATTTGAGGTGATTGAAAGGTTGATGAACGCATTTGCCAGAGCAGTATATTTTAAGTTTTTTGAAAAAGATGCATTTAATCCAAGACAAAGATCAATTTATCTTCTTCTGAATCCATCGATTAGGCTCCGCCTGGAAAAACCTAATCAGTCAATGTATGACCACTTACTAATCGTCTCGGATTTTATTTCCTCACTGACAGATTCCTATGCAATAAAACTGTACAAAATACTAAATGGCTACTCTTTACCTGCCACCAGGGTATAAAATCCGGGGCAAGTTTTGAGTCATTTTGAATTTATGTAGCCTCTATGTTTTTTAAATATTACATTTGCAGCTCTTTTCCGAATGTGGACCAAAATCGCAAATATTATCTTGAAATACAGGATTACCCTAATGGTGATATTAGGGGTGATTACTGTATTTATGGCCTATAAAGCCCAAAACATCCAATGGTCGTACGACATGGCCAATATTGTGCCTGAAGATGACCCCGAACAACAGTTTTTCAGACAGTTTAAGGAAACCTTTGGTGAAGATGGCAATATTATGGCCATCGGTATCCTCGATACCTCAGTTTACAAAGTTGATAATTTTCAAAAACTTCAGTACTTAACTCGAGAACTAGGAAGCATCACTGGTGTAAACAATGTTTTAGGTCTTCCAAATCTCAAAACATTAGAAAAAAACACAGCCGAGAGACGCTTCGACCTGGCTCCTGCATTTCCTGAGATTCCTCAGGATCAGGATTCTTTGGACGTAATGCTGGATAACGTTAGAAAATTAAAGTTTTACTCCGGTCAGCTCATCAACGAAGAAAACGGTGCCACGCTTATTCTGGTCACTGTGGATAAAGAAGTACTCAATTCTGACCGCAGGGACATCATGATTAATGACATCATGACTACGGGTAAGCAATTTTCAGAAGCTACAGGTATTGAAGTATATTTTGCAGGGCTGCCCTACGTCCGATCTGTCAATACAATCAAGATCAAACAGGAGCTAAATAAGTTCCTTGTTATCTCTGTTATCATCACAGGATTGATCCTTTTTGGCTTCTTCCGATCTATCAAAGCGGTAATCTTCCCTTTAATCATTATCGGAGTAATTGTGATCTGGGTACTGGGCACGCTAGCTATTCTAGAGTATAAAATCACATTGCTCACCGGACTGATCCCGTCCATTATCGTGGTCATCGGAATACCGAATTCGGTGTATATGCTCAACAAGTATCACCGGGAATATGCCATCCATGGTGATCAGCGAAAAGCACTCGAAACGATTATTAGAAACATAGGGATCGTCACGTTCATGACCAACTTCACTACGGCAGTGGGGTTTCTGGTACTGATGTTTACTGGTATCACTATCCTGATGGAGTTTGGTATTGTGGCAGGTGTAAATATCATGTGCACTTTTATTGTGAGCCTGATTCTAATCCCATCAGTATTCTCATTCTTCAAGCCACCGAGTACGCGGCATTTGAAGCATCTTGACTTCAAGATCCTTTCTTTGATACTTGAGTTTCTTGATTATATCGTCCACAGACACCGAAAGCTCATTTTCGTCACTACTGTTGTAATCGTGGTAGCATCAGTAGCCGGGATGCTCACTATCAAATCAATATCATACATGGTGGACGACCTTCCTGAAGACAGCCCGCTGAAAAGAGAACTGGCCTTTTTTGAAGAGAATTTTAGCGGAGTGTTGCCCCTGGAAGTTGTTGTAGATACTGGAAATAAACGGGGAGTTCAACGACTGGACAATCTGAGAAAAATTGATGAACTGGAGACTTTCTTCAAAGACTCAATTGACATGATTTCTCAGCCGGTTTCTGTTGTGAGTTTCATCAAAGCAGCCAAACAGGCCTACTACAATCAAAGTCCGGCATACTACGACTTGCCAAATAGCAGGGAGACCGCCTTTATTCTCCGCTACCTTGACCAGAGTGGAAATATGGAGGGTGTTTCCAAAAACTTTGTTGACTCTACAGGTCAATACATCAGGGTCTCTCTAAAAATGCCTGATGTAGGCAGTAATGTAATGGACTCCCTGGTTACCGAAGTTATCAGACCAAAGATTGAAGAGATAGTCGGTGAATCCAAGCTCTCTGTCACTTTAACGGGTACTGTTTTGATGTTTATCAAAGGAAATAAGTACCTGATAGAAAATTTATTCACCTCTATGGTTTTAGCCTTTTTGATCATTGCAGCCATCATGGGTTTGTTGTTCAGAAACTTTTTAATGATTGTCATCTCTCTGGTTCCTAATATCATCCCATTAGTCATCACGGCAGGGATCATGGGCTATTTTGGAATTCCCCTCAAACCGAGTACAGCACTCATATTCAGCATCGCTTTTGGAATCTCTGTGGACAACTCCATTCATTACCTGGCTAAGTACAGACAGGAACTCAGGGCCAGCAAAGGAGTGGTTAGCATAGCAGTCACCAAAAGTCTTAAGGAAACTGGTGCAAGTATGATCTATACATCGATCATCTTATTCTGTGGATTCGTAATATTCACCGCCTCGGAATTCGGAGGTACTATCGCGCTTGGGAAACTAACTTCCCTTACTTTATTGTTTGCAATGATGGCTAACCTGATCGTACTTCCGGCATTGATCCTGCAATTCGACAGTGGAAAGTTCAATAAGCGGGGAATGGATCTGAAAGATGATTATCCGGAGATGATCGAAGGGGACATAGATACCCTTCCCAAAAAGAACTCATCTAGGAAAGCGAAGAAAAAATAACGTGGCAGCAAAATATCCTGAACATAAACAAGTTTCGTACCCGGATCTAGCCGAGGACCTCCTGAACAAATGGGAGGAAGGACAGATATTTGAAAAATCTGTTACAAGCCGGGAGAAAGCCGAGACCTTTACCTTTTACGAAGGACCACCTTCAGCTAATGGTACACCTGGGATTCACCATGTGATGGCCAGAACCATTAAGGATATTTTTTGTAGATATAAAACCCTCAAAGGCTATCAGGTAAAGCGAAAAGGTGGATGGGATACCCACGGTCTACCAGTTGAGCTTCAGGTGGAAAAAGAACTTGGTATCAAGAAAGATGATATCGGAGTAAAGATCTCTGTAGAAGAGTATAACCAGCGATGTAAAGAGGCGGTCATGAAATACAAAGGTGAGTGGGACGATCTCACCAGAAAGATCGGCTATTGGGTCGATCTGGATGATCCGTATATCACCTTCGAGCGGGACTATATGGAGACGCTCTGGTACCTCCTCAAGAAATTTTACGACAAAGGCCTGCTATACAAAGGCTACACGATTCAGCCGTATTCACCTGCTGCAGGTACTGGACTGAGTTCGCATGAGTTGAACCAACCTGGTACCTATCGGGATGTGAAAGACACATCAATAGTAGCCCAGTTTAAAGTAAAGAAAAGCGAGCAATCTTCATTTTTGTTTGAATCTGACGATGAAGATGTAAGAATCCTGGCCTGGACGACCACTCCCTGGACATTACCCTCAAACTGTGCCCTGGCCGTCGGTGAGAAAATCCAGTATGTCAAGGTAAAAACATTTAATCAGTACACCTATCAGCCAATAAGTGTTGTACTGGCCAAAGATTTAGTAGGAAGCCATTTCTCAGCCAAAGCCAAAGATCTTAAGCTATCTGACTATAAAGAAGGAGACAAAGTTGTTCCTTATGAGGTCACGAAAGAATTTTCTGGTAAAGACATGCTGGAGGTTCGCTATGAGCAATTGATGCCATACGTAACCAATGAAGACCTGGAAAAAAATGCTTTCAGAGTAATCGCAGGAGATTTTGTATCAACTGAAGATGGTACCGGCGTGGTACATACTGCCTCCGTTTTTGGTGCGGATGACTTTAGAGTAGCTCAGCAAAATGGAGTACCTGCAGTGCTTATCCAAAATGAACAAGGCGAGCAAGTGCCACTGGTCAATAAAAAAGGCCAGTTTGTGGATGAAGTAACAGATTTTGCAGGTCGTTTTGTCAAAGAAGAATACTACGATGACGAAACCCGGTCAAACCCGGACTTCAAGCCCACCGACGTGCTTATCGCCATCAAGCTGAAAGAAGACAACAAGGCCTTCCGTGTAGAGAAATATGAGCACAGTTACCCACATTGCTGGCGAACTGACAAACCAGTGTTATACTATCCGCTTGACTCCTGGTTTATCAAGACCACGGCGCTCAAAGACAGATTGGTTGAGCTTAACAATACGATCAACTGGAAACCGGCTGCCACCGGCACCGGCAGGTTTGGCAACTGGCTTGAAAACCTGGTTGACTGGAACCTGAGCCGATCCCGCTTCTGGGGGACTCCACTTCCAATTTGGGTGACCAAAGACAAGAAAGAACTAAAGTGCATCGGAAGTCTGGAAGAGCTCAAGACTGAAGTAAATAATTCTGTAAAAGCTGGCTTGATGAAAGAAGGAATTAGTGATGATTTCGACCTTCACAGACCATATGTAGATGACATCATATTAGTGAGTGAATCAGGTCAGGCCATGTATCGGGAGCCGGATTTAATTGACGTGTGGTTTGATTCCGGCGCTATGCCATATGCCCAATGGCATTATCCTTTTGAAAACAAAGATATTTTTGATGCCAACTATCCCGCTGATTTTATCGCCGAGGGCGTAGATCAGACACGTGGTTGGTTCTTTACATTACACGCTATAGCAGTACTCCTTTATGACCAGGTAGCTTTCAAAAATGTGATGGCGAATGGATTGGTGCTGGATAAAAATGGCAACAAGATGTCGAAAAGGTTGGGGAATGCCATCAACCCTTTTGACACCATAGAAAAATACGGTCCTGATGCCACTCGTTGGTACATGATTGCCAATGCAAATCCATGGGATAACCTGAAATTTGATCTTGAAGGCGTAGCGGAGGTACAAAGGAAGTTTTTTGGTACACTAACCAACACCTATTCCTTCTTTGCTCTTTATGTCAACCTGGATCGATTTACCATAGATCCTGATGCTATGATTCCTGTTGCAGAGCGACCTCGTTTTGACCGATGGATCATGTCAGAGCTGCAGGAGCTGATTCAAAAAGTAGATTCCAATTACGAGAACTACGAGCCAACTCAGGCAGCAAGGGCGATCCAGGATTTTGTGAATGACCAGCTTTCCAACTGGTATATCCGCCTTTCAAGAAAACGGTTCTGGATGAGCGACATGAATGAGGATAAGCGAGCAGCTTATGAAACACTCTATGAATGTCTCTTTACCGTTTCACAATTGATGAGTCCTATCGCGCCATTCTATGCGGATTGGCTCTACCAAAACCTGGTATCACCAATAGGTGACGGTAGTGTCGCTGAAAGTGTACACCTGACTGATTTCCGTTCAGCAGACGAAAGCCTGATCGACCGGTCATTGAGCGACAGTATGCATATTGCACAGTCCATCTCATCTCTTGTTCATTCCCTGCGGAAGAAAGAAAAGATCAAGGTGCGTCAGCCATTGCAGAAGATCCTTGTTCCGGTACTGAGTAAGAAAGAAAAGCAGACAATTCTGGATGTAGAAACATTGATTAAAACAGAAATCAACGTGAAAGACATAGAGTTGATTGATGATACTAGTGGAATTCTGGTCAAGAAGATTAAGCCCAATTTCAGAAAACTGGGTCAGACCTTCGGGCCGAAAATGAAGTCGCTTACACCACTGATCAATGGATTGGATCAGGACGCCATTCGAGATTTTGAGCAGGCAGGCTCGCACACGCTATCGCTGGATGGTGAGGAAATTACTTTAAGCCTGGAAGATGTAGAGATCACTTCAGAGGATATTCCGGGATGGTTAGTTGCATCAGAGGGTGGATTAACAGTGGCCTTAGATATTACTGTGACGGATGACCTCAAAAAGGAAGGTATTAGCAGAGACATTGTAAATCGTGTACAGAACCTCCGAAAAGATCAGGGAATGGAGGTACAAGATAAAATCTCAATCCAGTACTTTTCGGGGGATGAGGTGACTAGACAGGCAGTAGAAACATTCAAAGAATATATCCAAAAGGAAACCCAAGCCCTCAAACTGGAGTATAAAAATGAATTGAGCAATGGAACTGAGCTGGATATTGATGGAATTCCAATCAGGATTGCAATAGACGTACAAAAATGACAGCAAAGAAAACACCTCACGTATTATACTTTTTTGGGATCAGCTTCCTCGTCATCCTACTTGATCAGGTTGTAAAGCTTTTGGTCCATTTCAACATGGAAATGGGAGTGAAAGGACAGATCCAGATCTTCGGTGATTTCTTTAAACTTCATTATCTAACAAACCCCGGCATGGCTTTTGGAATGGAAATGCCATTTGAAAACAGTAAGATTATCCTTACCATTTTCAGACTCATCGCCATGGTGGCTATAGGATATTACCTGTACAAGCTATACATCAGTAAGTCCCCTCAAGGGCTTCTGATCTGTGTCGCGATGATACTTGGGGGAGCCATTGGTAACGTGTTGGATAGTATTTTCTTTGGTGTATATCTTGATAACGCCCCGTATGATGCTCCTACACCCTGGTTTCATGGTCAGGTAGTAGACATGTTCTATATCGATATTTGGGAAGGGCGAGTAGCGGATTGGGTCCCTGTATTTGGTGGCGATTACATGGCGCTCTGGCCTGTTTTTAACGTAGCTGATGCTTCCATTTTCCTTGGGATCACTTTTATCCTTATTTTCCAGAAAAAATTCTTCCACAAAGAAGAAGAGTCAGAGGTTACTGTAACCGCTGGTGAATCAGGCAAAGAGGAATAAGTATTCCGCTTTAATTCCTTCATAAAAATGTATACCTGCCGGATCGACATTTGATAGATTTGCGATCTAATCGCTATCATTTGTCAACCAAAGCATTATCTGTTTTACTGGGCATACTTGGTGTCCTGATGTTCTCAAGCAAGGCCGTCATGGTGAAACTGGCCTATCAATATGATGTAGACACCATTACATTACTCTTACTCCGGATGCTTTTCTCCCTACCATTTTACCTGGGGGTGATCTCCTGGAATCAATTAAGAAAAAATAAGGACACAGATAGTGGAGCTTCTAACCTTAAAGCGAAAGATTTTGGGTTCCTTATCCTGTTTGGGTTCCTTGGGTATTACCTGGCTAGCTATTTCGATTTTCTTGGCCTAAACTACATCAAAGCTGGCCTCGAACGTATCATATTATTCCTTTATCCTACCCTGGTATTACTCATTTCATGGCTTGCTCTTGGACAAAAGATCACCAGGCAGCAATTACTTGGCGTGATCATTACCTATTTGGGAGTAGTTGGAATATTCGCAGCAGAACTCAATCTTTCAGTGCAGGAAAATGTATGGTTAGGAGGAATTTTAATATTCCTTAGTGCCCTCACCTATGGAAGTTATATTGTTGGGTCTGGCTGGTTGATTCCCAAATTCGGAGCCACATTATTTACTTCTTACGCCATGGTGGTCTCATGTGTTTGTGTGATTATACACTATTTACTAACCACTGACACACCCCTTTTTGCGTTGACCTATGAAGTTTATGTGATCGGCTTGCTGATGGCAATTTTTGCCACTGTCATTCCTTCATATCTGATCTCTTATTCTATTAAAGGATTGGGAGCAAATAACTTTTCTATACTGGGAAGCCTGGGGCCTGTTTCTACTATAGTGCTGGCCTGGATCTTTCTGGATGAGACCATGACATGGTTCCAATTGGTAGGAGCTGTGGTTGTGATTGCAGGGATATTTGTAGCTGAAAAGAAAGGGTAAACATCACCTAATGGCTTCCTCTTTTTCGAGAAACCGCTCAGGGATCTTTCCTTTTTGTCTGGCGAAGGTGGATGGAGCTACTTCAAGGTACGGAAATTCATTTAGTATCTCGCCTATGGCATAGTCTAGAATAATCTTCATGCCGTAAACATCAGCATAATTGTACCTTACTAAGGTACCTAAAGCATGAGGATCACCATTCAGGTGCTGACTCCACAGGATAGGGGCCTGTTGGCCAGTCATGTCAAGAATATCAGAGTCCCGGTACATACCAATAGCCTTTTCTATCTTCTTTTGTCCTCCTCTTAGACCAATTCGTCTTGTCAGATATCTGAGATCAATATGACAAACAGGAAAATTTGCTTCAGGGAAAGCTGACTTCACAATAGGGATGTCAAACCCGGATCCATTAAAAGTTACTACAACCTTCGCTCGATCAATCGCATCCAACATGGCCTGCGGATCTTCTCCGGTAATGTAGAATCCAAAGTCATTGCCCAATGACCACCCTACCACAGTAATTTGATCAAACCTGAATCCGGAACCTGTGGTTTCAATATCTAAAAACAATACATCTTCTGGACAATGGAGTGCTATCCGGTAGTATTCAGATACAGGAATCCTCTCTATGAAGTAATGATAATTATGTTTTGCAAAGTGCTGCCTCGAAATTTCAAAAGTCGGCTTTGGCTTTTCAAACAAACTGAGCTGTCTATCAAAAGCAGCCTCGTACTGATCCCAGTCAGTAATTCCTTTCGCCCATAACTTACCTTCCTGTTTAAGGTTCACCTTTTTTAAATGAAGGAAAGTATTTTGAAGCATTTTATAAAGATAGTCTGATTTGGAGGACTTCACAATGCGTGGCAGGTCGATACCACTGACATTTTAGCCACTCAACTCAAAGAGAATTGTCTTCAACATTGTTTAAATTAATACCACCAAAAGATTTCATGTCATGCCTAAATTCAATGTAGAAAAATCAATCACCATCAATGCATCGCAGGAGAAAGTCTATTCCACACTTAATGATCTAAGTACCTGGAAAAAATGGTCCCCTTGGTTGATCATGGAGCCACAGGCAAAAGTGACCGTATCTGAGGACAAGAAATCATATGAATGGGAAGGTAAGCATGTAGGGCGAGGTAATATGAAGATTTATGATGAAAAAGCTAACGAGTCTGTCTACCTGGACCTTACATTTCTTACCCCTTACAAGTCCACTGCAAAAGTTTGGTTTGAGTTGAAAAAACTGGACAACGGGACCAAAGTAACCTGGTTCATGGATAGTAGTTTGCCTTTTTTCATGTTTTGGATGAAGAAAGCAATGGTTGCCTGGTTGGGCATGGACTACCGGCGGGGGTTAGAGCTACTCAAGGATTATGTGGAGGATGGGGAGATTCATTCCAAACTGACTTTTACGGGACGAGGAAATTATCCAGGGTGTAACTATATAGGGATTAAGACGGAATGCGCCATCGATGATGTAGGGCGTGCCATGCAAGCTGACTTTGATAAACTTGGCGCATTTGTAAAAGATAAAACTGATCTCATTAGCGGAAAGGCCCTGGCTATCTACCACAAATGGGAACTGGTCAAGGGCACGACCACTTATACGGTGGCTCTCCCCGTGAAAAAGGTCCCTTCCGATCTCTCTAATGGAATAATTTCAGGGTCTATTCCTGCCACTCCCATTTACACTTTAGGGCATCAGGGTCCATATCGTCATTTAGGCAATGCGTGGAGTACAATGCAGAACCTTCAGCGGAACAAAGCTTTCAAAATGAACAAAAAAATAGATCCTTTTGAGATTTATGTGAATATGCCTGGTGAGGTGACTGACAATAAGTTAAAAACGGATGTAAATTTTGCTACAGAGTAATCACTCAGAAGGTAATACTTTAAGTCCCTCAGGAGGTTGATTAGCATAATTAATTCTTTGATCCAACAACTCCGACATCTCAATGATGGTTTTGTTGTATGACTCGGTGCCGGCCAGATTTATCAATTCTTCCGGATCATCCTTGAGATTGTAAAGTTCTTCCATCCCTAGTCCTCCTTTACCCCAGCGTGTATATCTGTATTCATTGTTTCGCACGGTGTAATTGTTATACACCTGTGTCAGAATTGACTCTCTTACTTCGGAAGTTGAATTTTCCAAAACTGGAACAAGGCTTTTACCTGCCAGATATTTAGGTGGAGTTACCTGAGTCAGCTCACAGAGTGTAGGATAAAAGTCAATCATCTCCACAAATGAATCTGTAATAGTACCACCATTTTTAATCTCCGGGTCTGAGATTATCAAAGGAATACGACCTGAATTTTCAAAGAGGGTTAACTTTTGAAAATAATCATGCTCACCCATATGATAACCGTGGTCTGAAGTAAACACCACAATGGTATTGTCTGACAAACCCAGACTATCCAAGGCATCCATCACCCGACCAACCTGTGCATCAAGGAAGCTGATGGTGGCATAATAAGCATGAATCGCTGAACGCTTCACGGAATCCGAAAGGTTATTTTGTACCTTCCACCTGGTCAGATATTTAACTGCAGGGTCCGGAAGGGATGAAAAATAATTCTCTGGAATTGCAGGTATAATGATCTCAGACCGATCATACATCTCAAAGTATTCTTTAGGTGCCACATAAGGCGTATGGGGTTTATAAAATCCTACACCAAGAAAGAACGGTGTCTGATTCTCTTTATACCCCGATAACAATTCAATGGCTTTAGTAGCCACGAGCCCATCTGTATGTAGCTCTCCCGCTTCCTCCGTGGCCAACCAGCTAAGGGTAGCCCCAAACCTTCCAGGAGATAGTGTGAGGATTTGATCTTCTAGCTCCTTATCTACCCCTCTGGGGTAGTATCTCCTATGCCACGATAGCGAATCATCGTGACCTGGAGTGCCAATGCCATTTGGATTATCATAATGATAAATCTTACCTACTCTGGTGGCCTCATATCCGGCATTCATAAATGCCTGGCTCATCGTGATGACATCGGGTACATGATCTCTGATATAATCCCGCAGGTTATGATGACCAGTCTGATCTGGATAAAGCCCCGTCATCATGCTGGCTCTCGAAGGACCACACAAGGGAAAATTGCAATAAGCTTTGTTAAAAAGCATTCCTCTTTCAGCCAAACGGTCAATATTTGGAGTCCTGACCATGTAATGACCATAAATGCCCAGGTTATCATTGAGATCATCGGCAATGATAAAAAGCACATTTTTAGGTTTCCGATCTATTGAACATGAAACAAGGATTGCCCCTATCAGTAAGAACCTAAAATGTCGTATTAACAATTTCACCTATAGCCTCACTCTGATTCCCGGACCGATCAATCCAAATAATTTTTTATCATCAAGCAAATACCCAAATCCAGCATGAAGTGGAAAGGATAGCTTATTATCACTTGAAATTGGATATAGGGAGCCAATGACTACCAAACCGATGTCCTGATCTGCATCTTCCGAAAAATTAAAGGCATTTAACGCAATAAACCCGGCACCAATCTTATACGGTCGATATTTGGCAATTTTACCAGGTTGATAGAAACTCATCTGCCACATCATGGCAAAACTGATCCCTCCAAAATTGGCAAATTTTGCATCTGGATTTTCTTCATCCTTTTTGAAGATCAGCAGACCAGAAGGAAAAGAGACATCTATATCAAATGTATAGTCCCTTTTTAGATAGACTACAATCTTTTTGGTTTGTCCCTTACCACCATACTTATCCTTCAAATGTGAAACGGTGAGATCTATCCTGGACCATTCCTCTAAATCAAAAGTCTTTTTAGCCAAATGATTATTAAGATTTATATCATCTGTCCTACATTCATCCATATTATAAAAGGAATATCGGGGTGATCTCTCTGATGGACAAATAGCTAGCTGATCAAACTTATAAATCTCGATCAGGTTGCCCTTTTTATTACTCACCTTCACATCAATGGTCAGGTATTGGACTCCATTAATACTGAGGTTCTGATCAATCAAGGCCCGGTCAAAAGAAAAGATCAGATCCGTGATTGTCTTGTCATAGTAGATGGGTTTGTCAATGTCACTAACTACATGTTGCTCATCCCCAAAATCCAGTATCACATAGTCAAAGGCCTTAGGTTTTTGATATTCACGTACTGACAATGACTTCCCGGTACTTTGATTATGATTAAAAATCTCAATTTTACTGGAAGCAATTGACATAGGTACCCGAAACTCAAATGAAGCAATGTTCTCATTTTGAAATGCTGAATCCGGGCTTATTCTCCCAATACCCTGAAAGGCAAAATTGGCCTTATGCATCCCATCCCCTTCAAAGCGGACTCCAATGGTTTCTCCAGGGAAGACCACGTTGGTATTTTCCCAATCCCTACCCTCACGTTTGATTGAAATCGTCTGGATATTGGTTTTTGGAGTGATATCAAGGTTGGTTACAAAACGAGGTTCATCACCATCCTTGATGTATAGATAACCTTCAGACTTCCGATGAAATGCATACACCCGCAACAGGCAAAGAATCTTGTCATTATTAAGTCGGTTCTTTGTAAATAATTCTGCGATTAAAGGACCACCTACTGCCTCTTGGTTCTCTATTCTGTAGGTCTTACCAATTTTCAGGTTGTAGTGGTTGTCGAGCTGTATCTCAATGTCACTTGCTTTGTCATCCTGTGGAGTTACTTCCTGCTTATCAAATTGAAGGAAAGCCAACCGGCCCGCCATCACCCTGAATCGCTGATAGATAGAATCTGCTTTATAGGTGAGCTTTCCATTCTTCAGGGATGGATTTTTTGCCATGAAATCCAACTCGATAAACTGGCTGCCCAACTCATTTGGAACAAGATGAATAAAAAGCTGCTCCCCACTTCGGGTCACCCTGTAATCTATAGGTAGACCTTCAGTCCACCGATTTTCTATTTGAATGTTGTCGATATTATTTGTAGTCAGCTCAAATGTTTTTTCTTCACCAATGTATAATTCTGTAATACTTGGGTAAAAATCCACATAGGTGTCCGTGTAGGCCTGGAGAGGAATCTCAGTCATAACTGTGGTAGATGCATCCATTTTGATCATGACCATGAACTTGAGAAAGTTTGTCTGATCCAGGTCTCTGAACCTGACTTTAAACCTGACAAACGTTTCGAATTGCACAACAGGATCTATAATCTCAAAATCCTCGGTTTTGATGAGCTCGAGACTTTCAAAATTTACTCCTTGCTTTTTGAAGAGGTAAACTTCCATGACCGTATTTTCATCGCTGTATCGGAATGCCAGTTTTTCCTCGAAATCGTTAACCCGGATTCTATCCTTTGTCCATGTATATTCAGCTGAATCGACATACAGCCTAACCTCAGAAAAAAATTCTTTAACAGGAGCTGGCTGAGCATGGATTAGGTTTGACGTAAAAACAAAAAATGTAATGAGAGCTAATATAAGAAGCCGCATAGAAAGTTGAATTTTTGCAAATATGGTTAATTCCCTTCAACGCTTAATACGAAAAGATATTTAATAGGGACTATACTAAAAAGTTGAAATCTCCTCGGTAATAATCTCCGGTTTACCTTCTATCGTCTTATGAACCGGGCATTTATCCGCGATCTCAATAAGCCTTTTTCTTTGCACTTCACTCAAATCCCCTTCCAGTTTAATAAATCGTTTAATTTGATCAATCTTAGATTTTTTACCATCCACCGAAATCCCATCACTGGCATGTACTTTTTCGTGGGTGAGTTTCACTTTCACTTCTTTGAGTTCTATTTTTTTATAGTCAGCATACATCCGCAAAGTCATGGCAGTACAGGTACCCAGCGCAGCCAATAAATAGCCATAAGGAGATGGTCCAAGATCATTCCCACCTTGCTCTTCTGGCTCGTCGGCTATCATATGATGCTTGCCAGCAGTAATCTCCGTAACGAATCCCTTCTCTGAAATTCTGGCCCATACTTCACCTTCAGGAGCGACTGGTTCTTTTTCTACCTGAATGTACCTGGCAGCCCAGGGGGCAATAATGCTTCCCGCATACAATGAATCCCCTGTCTTTGACATGAGGTGGTCGGCCCCATCAAGGCTAATAAAACTCTTTGGATGCATAGCAGCATTATAAATTTCAGCGGCATTTTCTATACCGACGATTTTATCCTGGGGCGAATGCATAATTAGTAACGGCTTTTTTAGAGCCTTGATGAGCTTTTTTGAATCATTTCTTTCCAGATCTTCGATCAATTGCTTTTCAATGGTAAAATTTCTGCCCCCAATGTCAACTTCTGCTTTACCAGCTTTGTCTATCTCATCTTGAGAACCTTTGAAAAGCTTTCTGACATGTGCTGGGGAAGCTGGAGCTCCAATGGTGACAATGGCCTCAACTTTTTTCATAGAACCAGCCACATGGAGCATAGAAGCACCCCCAAGTGAGTGTCCTACCAGAATTTTTGGTGCCTCATATTCATTGTCAAGAAAATCATAGGCTTTTTTCAGGTCATCAAGGTTACTGGAGAAATTCGTTTTTGAAAAATCTCCTTCACTCTGTCCCAAACCCGTAAAATCGAACCTAAAGACAGCCATGTCGGACTGAGTGAGGGCTCTACTAATGTTTTCTACTGTCTTTAAATTTTTTGAACAGGTAAAACAATGGGCGAACAGCACAAAGGCTTTTGGCTCTCCAACCAGTGGAAAATCAATCTTTGCTGCTAGTTTTAATCCTGCTGAATTTGTAAAGTTGATATTAACTGTTTTCATGACATTTTTGGAAAGATTTCTTATAAATTAAGTCGCATGGAAACCTTTGATTTAGTAAATTGTCTTTAAGATTATAAGAAACAAGATACAATTGATTCGTCCTATTCTCATAGCATTATTGTTTATCATCCTGATAAAGTCAGCAGATGGACAGGTTCTGCACTATGAAGTTGTCCGAAATGACAAGCCCATTGGGACGGTAGATGTAGTTAGGACCATTGAGAATGGGATTGAAACTTATTCACTGGAAAATGTAGTAGAATTCAAGGTTCTTTTCACATTCAACATCAAATATGTACTGAAAGAACAATTTAAGGACGGAATGCTTATTTCCGGAGAGGGATTCAATACGCTAAATGGATCTACTCAAAAAGAGACTTCCATTGATTTCAAAAATGGAAAGTATAAACTCATCATTGATGGCATTGAAGGATATGTAGAATCTGGAGATTCAATAAAATATGCTGCCTCGCAGGTATACCACCAGGAGCCCAGAGGAAATGAGAGAATGTATTCTCAATATTTTGGTAGATATCTTCAATTTAAGAAAATAGGAGATCATAAATACAGCCTGACATCTCCAGATGGAGACAATATTTATGAATATCAAAATGGATTTTGTACCAAAGTTCACGTGTCCAGGGACTACGCCTCATTTTCTATCGTGATGAAACCTGAAAGCCTGGCAGACGTGAAACGTAATGGGTACCAAAGTCCACGCAAATGATCAAGCAGTTTTCTAAAATCCTGATCCCATTATCAGTTCTGCTAATAATAGGATTTTTATTGTTTGTGATCAATCAAATCTCAGGAGTATATCTGCTTGTTCGATCTTCAAGTGAACTTTATGCTAACATCCTCCTTGCGTTCCTTTCTATTGTTGCCATTGGCCTCTTCGCCTGGCCAGTAATATTATACCTGAAACTACCCTCTCCGCTCAAGCTGCCAAAAAACGAAAAAGAACTCGCTAAATATCAAAAGAATCTACTCAAGCGTCTGAAGGGAAACAAACACCTGAAAAGTGCTGGTCTTGTTCCAAACGAGGTGGAAATGTTGCCTCAGTCTATTGAATACCTCAACAAAGAAGCTTCAAAAGTGATCCGGGATACGGCAAACATCGTTTTTCTAACAACTTCAGTATCCCAAAATGGAAAGCTTGATGCATTCACTGTGTTAGTAACCCAGTCCCGAATGGTATGGCGGATCGCCCATCTCTATTATCAACGTCCTACACTAAGAGAAATGGTGTATTTGTATGCCAATGTCGGAGCCAGCACACTCCTGGCTTCAGAAATTGAAGATCTGGATATTTCTACCCAGATTGAACCTGTACTCCAGTCTTTTTTCCGAAATTCTGCAGGTAAATCAATTCCACTTATTGGACCTACAGCAAATATCATCCTGGACTCGCTGATGGAAGGATCAACCAATGCGTTTCTTACATTAAGGATTGGAAATATTGCTTCGAAATACTGTGGCACTTATGAAGTCACCACCAAAGAGCAGATTAAAAAATTCGCTTTCAACCAGTCAGTTGGCCAGCTAAAAGAAATTGTCCTGAAATCCTCGGCAAGGATATTTACCGGATTGCTAAAAGCCACCAAAAAAGCAGGTATAGATACCTTGAAGTCCGGTTGGGAAGCAATTAGTGATGCCGGAGGTAAAATTTTTGAAGGTGTGAGAAAACAGGGACGTAAAGTGACATCGCTGGGTCGAAAATCTGTTCAGGAGTAGTTTAGCTTATTTACTGAAAAAAGAATCCACAAACTCCATCTTATTGAAGACCTGGAGATCTTCAACTTTTTCACCAACACCAATGTATTTTACCGGGATCTTAAATTGATCTGAAATTCCAATTACAACACCACCTTTAGCGGTGCCATCCAGCTTGGTGATGGCCAGTGAGGTAACTTCAGTAGCTTTTGTAAATTCTTTTGCCTGAATAAATGCATTTTGTCCGGTGCTCCCATCCAGAACCAACAACACTTCATGTGGTGCATCAGGAATAAATCGCTTGATCACAGATTTGATCTTACTCAGCTCATTCATCAGGTTGACCTTGGTATGAAGGCGACCGGCAGTATCAATGATCACTACATCCGCGTTGTTTTCAGCTCCATACTTCGCTGCCTCAAATGCAACCGAGGCCGGATCTGTCTGCATCCCTTTTTCTATGACAGGGACACCCACTCGTTCTCCCCAAAGCTTTATCTGATCAACAGCGGCTGCTCTGAAGGTATCCGCTGCGCCAAGGACCACATTCTTCCCAATAGCCTTGAACTGAGCGGCCAGCTTTCCAATGGTTGTGGTCTTTCCTACACCATTCACCCCCACTATGAGTATGACATAAGGTCCATCCACTTTTGGGAGATCAAAATCAACAAGGTCTTTTGTATTGTTTTCCGCCAGAAGGCCAGAGATCTCTTCTCTCAGGATCTGGTTGAGTTCATTAGTATTCAGGTACTTGTCCTTAGCCACACGTGCCTCAATTCTGTCAATAATTTTCACGGTAGTCTCCACACCCACATCTGAGGTAATGAGGACTTCCTCCAGCTCATCCAGTACATCTTCATCAACGACGGATTTACCAACCACCGTTTTTCCAAGCTTCTCAAAGAAGTTGGACTTGGTTTTAGCTAATCCCTGATCAAGAGTTTCTTTCTTCTCTCGTGAAAATATATTCTTAAACTTCATATGGCGATCGCTTTTGGGGAGGCAAAAATAAGGTGTATTTGCTCACCATTATGAATTTGGATGGATTAATCAAATGCCAGGTAGAAAACTCCATTGAGTCTGGCCTCTTCCCAGGGCTGTTGTGTCCCCCCACTTAGTTGTTCCACATTATTCCGTGTCTTTATAAAGATATCCTCGATTCTCTGTGGAATTTTCATTTGCTCTGCAAGTTGACTTGTATATAACCCATTTTTCCCTGTGCCATCAGAAGCCACGCTGCCGGGGGAGGTGGCATAAGCTATTAATGTCCCGCTTGGTGCATTCTCTTTTGCAAGACCCGCTCCTCCGCGTTGCCCGGTTGGAAAAGGGTTGTTTCTGCAGGCATCCAGTATAATCATGTTCAGACCCTGCCTGTTGGCATATTGCCCCATTCTGATAACACTAGTCAGCGGAAGGGTTTTTTGCTGCACATCCAGGGCATTTTCAATGTGTGCATCAACCGGTACAAGATAATTTACCCCTTCTACCTCTAACCCATGTCCGGCATAATAGTAAATTGAAACATCGACATTTTGAATTTTACTGCCAAAAGCAAGTACGGCATTTTTCATTTCTTCATAAGAGCCGTCCAGGATAGTAGTGACTTCAAAACCTAATGACTTCAGCGTTTCAGTCATTAGCACTGCGTCATTTCTTGTATTATTCAATTTCGCATTGCTTTCATAGTCTGCGTTACCAATGACAAGCGCTACTCTTTTTTGAGTGTTTAAAGCTGATGGTCCAGCTGAATTGATGACTTTTTCCGGTTCGTAGGTGATATAAATCTCTTTGGTCAGCAGGTTATTGTCAAAATCAGTTCCCGAAATATTAATTCGATTTTTCCCCGGTATAAGATCCACCCGCTTCTGAAAACTATTGGACACACCTATATCCAAAGCTTCACTGTTTATGTAAAGCTCTTTCATCCGGGTATTTGGTATTGTTCCTTTTACTTCCACCGAATTTTCCTTCATCACATTTTCTCCAATGTTCCTATTTATTGCCGGAGATTGTATTTCAATCTGGGGTGCTGATTGTCTGACCAGTTCATAAACGATGGTATTTCCCCGATCTGTACCTACTGCAAGATACTGACCTCCCGCAGAAAGATTTACTGATACAGGGATGTCTGGTGGCGTCACTCTGGCTACTTCCATCCCATTGATGATATCGTATATAGTCACATCAAATTTGTTTTCTGTGAACCCTGTCACATTGTGCAATTCGGGTCCTATCTGGAGGTAATCAAGTCGATCATTGACCCTAATCCGCTTAATTTCCGATTTGGTGGTTCCATCAAATGCAATGAGTGAGTTGCGGCGCTGTGGCTGTGTATTGGCTGCAAGTCCTCCTTTAGGAATAAATACTTCCTGGGCACCCGCAACAAAATAATTGGCAGCTGAATTGACACTTACGGAATGCAACACCGATGCTGAATTGTCGATTTCGTCACTTCTGATCCTAAACTCACTCAATACCTGCTGACGGATTGGATCAATTGTGAGGGCAGTTCCCAGTTTATCAACCACAAAAAGCTGGTTGCCAAATTGGTCAAACCCCAAATAAGCAGGCTCTTTCATTCGATCTTTTAGCTGGATTGTATGTTGAGGTAATCCGGATCTTGGGTTATAGACAACCACAGCATCATCACGAATAAAAGTGATCAGCTTCCGCTCTGGATCAAGACCGGGAAGCTGTATGACTCCGAATTCAAAGCTTTGTTTAAGTTCAAGGTTTAGGTCGTAAATGAAAGCATCTCCGCCTCTGTCTATCACTATTACCTGATCATCATCCCTCATGAACGAGAGATAGATGGGTTTTAAGCCTGTTTCCTTTTTGGCCTTGACATTGAGGTTCTGAATATCCCATAATAACAATAGTCCCTTTTTGTCAATAGCGGCTGTCAGGAGCGCATCATTCGCAATGGCTACCTGTGTGACCTCCTTTTCCAGGTCAAACTTACCAAGCGGATAAACAGCAATTTGTTGAGCTCTTCCTGTTAAAGAAAAAGCTATGATAAGAAGAACTAATCCTTTTTGAACTAATTGAGACATAAGCTATAAAACAGAAACCTTAATTTCCTCTGCTGCCCAGGATTATACCTAATCCAATTGTAAACAAAAATGTACCTCCGTCAGAATCTACGGATACTTTTGTCCCGTTTGATTTATTGGATGCCGAAACATTAAATGTGTAGCTGAGGTTGCCATCAATATTGACGCGCTCATTTATAAAATACTTGGCTCCCCCGTTTAAACCAAAATTCACCTTTCCATTGACAGTTTCAGTATCACCTCCTGTCCCTCCTTTAGTTGTGCTTGTAGTATTGGTAAACATTAAACTGGCACCAGCATAAGGCAAAAATTCACCCCCTTCGAGTAAAAAATTGTAGTTACCAAAAAGGCTGAGTGAAAATGTGGAGCTTGTCGTTTTCAGTCCTCCAAAGTCAAAGCCACTAAATGCCACGATGGGCGCAGCACCAGCAGAGATGTTATCAGTTACATAGTATTGACCGGAAAAAATAAATGAAGTGGTAGTAATAGAACTACCCTGAAAGGAGGTAACCTGAATGGAAGAATTGACACCAAGGTTTACATCCCCCTGTTGCACCTGGGCTACTGTTTCAACCTCAATCAATAGAAATAATATGAGGAATAGTGGGGCGAATAGATTTATAGGTTTCATGGTCTTTTGGATTTAGTTATACTAAAAATACCAAAAATTATCACGAAACGCTAGAAACAAGAAAGCCGGAATGCTATGGCAAACCGGCTCAATATCTTGATAGCTAAGTATTAACCTTTGTTAACCAGGTTCTTTACTTCAGCTTCAGGCACCATGTCTTCTTTGAAAACATACGATCCTGATTTTTCAGATTTTACAGCTCTAATTACTTTGGCGAATTTGGCTCCACCAGGCTGCTTAAGGGTTGCAACTACTTTCTTAGCCATTTTTACTTAATTTCTTTGTGTACGGTATATTTTCTCAAGATAGGATTGTACTTCTTCAATTCAATCCGCTCAGGAGTGTTTTTTCTGTTCTTGGTAGTAATATATCTTGAAGTACCAGGTTGTCCTGATGTCTTATGCTCAGTGCATTCTAATATTACTTGTACTCTGTTACCTTTCTTAGCCATTTCTTAGCACCTTTAATTTTAAGGGAGTGCAAATTTAGGGAAAATATACAATTGAACAAAGAAATTGCGGAATGTCTATTCATTAATCCTATTCACTACAACTTCATTCAGATAAACATAATATTCTTTGTCAATATTTACCTTATTCACTCCATGGCCCACTGCATAGTTGGACCAGGTGCTGGTTGGATGAATTGTTACCGGTGCATCATTCAATAAAATCTTTACAGGCATATCAAATTCCTCAATACAGTTGGTCCACCTAAATGCTATGTCTGTTCCGGAAAAAATATACTCCAGTACAGGAATTCTCGGGTCTCGTAGATATTGATCAAAAAAAGCATCCAGATCTAATCCAGATCGATCAGCCAGATAACTTTCTATATCTTTTGTCTCCACTATCTGATGGTAAAACTCTTTATTCAAACCTCTCAATAAGTCTTTCCAAAGATCATCATCATCAATAACCTGACGGAGCGTATGCAGCACATTAGCTCCCTTATTATATAAATCAGCTCCACGGTCATTCACTTCATAATCTCCAATAATCGGCTCCTGGTTTTGAATGCTATATCTGCTTCCTTTCAGGTAGTCGGAAGCAGCTTGCTTCCCATAGAAATATTCAATGAATATACTCTCCGAATAGAAAGTAAAGCTTTCGTGGATCCACATATCGGCAGCATCTTTATGCGTAATGCTGTTGGCAAACCATTCGTGCCCGGTTTCATGCACAATGATATAATCCCACTTCAAACCCCAGCCGGTTAAACTGAGATCACTCCCTTTATATCCTTTGAGGTAGCCATTTCCATAGGTAACTGAACTTTGATGCTCCATCCCCAGGTAAGGCACTTCCACAAGCTTGTAGCTGTCTTCATAAAAAGGGTATGGGCCGAACCAGTGCTCAAAGGCTTCCATTGTTCTGTAGGCATCCTGAAAATGCTCCTTCGCTTTTTTCTCATTTTCTTTCAACACCCAAAAGTCAAAATCAAGGGGACCTTTCTCACCCTGATAAACATCTTTGAAATTGACATAATCCGCGATGTTGACATTCACCCCGTAGTTGTTGATGGGATTTTTCACCTCCCATACATACGTCTGGGTCTTGTTCTTCTCTTTTTTCACTTCCAATAGCCGGCCATTTCCAACAGCTTTCAAGTGCCTTGGGACATTGATACTCAATTTCAAACCCCGATCAGGTTCATCATAGTAGTGATCCTTGTTTGGCCACCAGACACTGGCCCCGATACCCTGGTTGGCATTGGCAATAAAGTCTTTTCCATTGGAATCATTGGTCCAGACGAAACCACCATCCCAGGGAGCATTCTCGGCTTCTCTTGGCTGGCCGCTAAATACAACCTCAATGGTTTTGGTATTACCTACACTCTGTGGTTCTTTTAGTTTGATAAAGTGTGCATCTCCTTCGTGGATGATATCCAGTTCTACACCCGCTTGCGTTACCTGATCTATTCGCATAGGTGATTGCAAATCAATCTGCAGTAATTGACTGCTCTCCAATACTTTGTAAGTAATGATATTTCTACCCGAAATAGATTTTTTGGGTATATCAACAGAAACATGAAGATCGTAGTGAAGCAGATCCCACCACTCACGTTGAGGAGTGATTGATCCTCTCAGGGAATCCTGACGTGTGTAATCTGCTTTTTGAGATACCACATCAGTAAAATTGAAAAGGAGGAGAAGAACAGCAAGATATTTTATCATGCTGACGAAATTAAAAAAGCCTGATCGTACAATCAGGCTTTGCAATATCTTTTAAGGAAATATTCTTAGGAAATATATCCTTTTGCTTTTGCTTTTTTCAAAGCAGCATTCAAACCGATCTTGTTGATGGTTCTGATCGCTGAAGTAGATACTTTCAAAGTGATCCACTTGTCTTCTTCAGCCAGATAAAATTTCTTCTTCTGAAGATTGGGATTGAATCTTCTCTTCAACTTATTGTTGGAGTGAGAAACATTGTTACCCACCATCGGCCTCTTTCCTGTAATCTGACAAACTTTTGACATAATATTCCTGCTTTTCTAAAAAGGACTGCAAATATCAGATAAAACTTTTTAAGTTCCAACATCTTTCACAATTTGATTGTACATCTATAAAGTTCACGAAATCCTTTGTGGCCTCTGATTGTAAAACCTACATTTGAACTTTAGGCAAATAAGCTTGTTGTACAAGTCAAAAACAAAGGAGGAAATGGCAATATCTGAGATCGAACATACAGCACAGGAACTTATGCACCTTGAAGATAAGCATGGAGCGCATAACTATCACCCGCTACCGGTTGTGATAGCAAGAGGAGAGGGTGTGTTCGTATGGGATGTAGATGGCAAGAAATATTATGACTTCTTATCTGCATATTCTGCATTGAACCAGGGACATGGTCACCCAAAGATCATTGAGGCGCTTAAACAACAAGCTGATGTTCTTACCCTGACCTCACGGGCATTTTACAACAATGTACTGGGCGAGTTTGAGCAATACATCACATCTTATTTCGGATACGACAAAGTGCTACCCATGAATACGGGCGCTGAGGCTGTGGAAACTGCTATCAAGATCTGTAGAAAATGGGCCTATGAGAAAAAAGGAATCCCAGAACACAAGGCCAAGATCCTGGTGTTTGACCAGAATTTCCATGGCAGAACCACAACGATCATATCATTTTCTTCCGACCATACAGCTCGAAAAAACTTCGGACCTTATACACCCGGATTTGAAACGGTGAAATATAATGACCCCGGGGAATTGGTAAAAGCGATAGCCGATCCTATGGTTGCAGGTGTATTGATCGAACCCATTCAGGGTGAAGCAGGCGTGTTTGTCCCTGATGAAGGATACCTCAAAGAAGTGGCAGAGCTTTGCAAAAAGCACAATGTGTTGTTTATTGATGATGAGATCCAGACTGGTGTTGGCCGGACTGGAAAGATGCTGGCCGCGGATCATGAAAATGTAAAACCAGACATACTGATCCTGGGAAAAGCACTATCCGGTGGCGTTTATCCTGTATCAGCAGTGCTGGCAAATGATCATATCATGGAAGTGATCACTCCTGGCACCCATGGTTCTACCTACGGAGGCAATCCTCTGGGAACCAAAGTCACCATGACGGCCCTGCAGGTGATGAAAGATGAAAAACTTACTGAAAACGCTGCAATTCTAGGAGAAATATTCCGTGAAAGAATGAACCTGTTGACTCAGAAATCTGATTTGGTGACGCTTGTACGCGGAAAAGGATTGCTAAACGCCATCGTGATCAATGATAGCCCGGAAGGCAGTATGGCCTGGGATCTTTGCCTGAAGCTGCGTGACAATGGGCTGCTGGCTAAGCCAACACACGGAAATATCATTCGTTTTGCTCCTCCTTTGGTGATGACAGAAGAGCAACTCCATGATTGTTGTGATATTATTGAGAAGACAGTTATGGCTTTTAACTCTTGAAGTTCGTGCTTCCCTAAACCTTAAAGGAACTTTAAAATATGTGAGCAGGCTGTTTTGAAAACACCCTGCTCAATTTTTTTTAATTGCTTGATGATTGATTGCACGTGAAGTACAGTCTATTCACAATCATAGGTAAGAGTATAGATGTCTTCATATCCATCACTGGATAGCGTGATTTCTACAAGATTTGTAGCATTATCGAACTCATAGGCATAAGTCTCATTATATGTATAAGTTTCGTTCCCTAATATTTCTGTTTCATCAACAGTAAGCGGGTTGTTCTCACTTATATATCTTGTAAAGTCACCCCACCACAATAACATTGCAAGGTTCCCTTTGAAGGGGTTCAGGTTTTCATCATAAGTAATTTCTCTGGTTTCTGAAGCAGTAGTTTCATTGGCCTGAAATTCACTTATCTGAGTTAGGTTATTTTGTGAATATGTAAACTCCTCATGTTCAACAAGATAAAATTGAGTACCATCTTTATGCCAGTTTTCAATTTTTACAAGCACCCCTGACTCATACATGAAACGATATTCATATATATAACCTTCATTATCTTCGATACTCACGGCAGAAACCAATTCACCATCATAGCTTACCTGTAATGTTTGACTCACGTTCCCATCTTCCATTACTTCTTTCATGGTGGTTAATTTGCCAGCATCATAGATGAATTGATACTCTTCTGTATTCGTTTCCACTGATCCACCATTCATGTATTCTTCTACTTCAACAATCTTGGTAATTCTTCCTTCGTCGTCATAGAAAAAAGATATATCATCAGAATCCTGGCTTCCAACTTCAGAAATTTCGAGGTGATTCAATAAACAAGTAAGGGCGATGTCATCAGATTCCGGATCTTCAGAACATCCAAAAATAAGCACAGTGATTGACAATAATTTTAGTAATTTTTTCATATTTTATATTTGTTTTGTGCAAGTATAGATAAATCTTAATAATTCTTAATCCTTCACAAACTTTGCTTTTACTCCTAACTGAAATCTTCAATTTCATGTGATTTTGAGTACTTTTTACAAATAATTTCATCTAAACATAAATTATTCTAAATAAAACATTTATTATTGTTTTACAATAATTTAATATCTATTATGAATAAGTTAAAAATCATCCTGATAATGCTCAGAGTATTCAAAGGACTGGCTTTAGCTGGTGGCGTATTTGCCATCATTTTTTTTCTGGTATTACCAACAGGTAAAATGATTGAGGTTGGAGAGCCGTTTTGGCTTGTAAATAGTGATGAAATATCGAACAAAATAATTCCTATGTTTCCCCTACATGAAAATATTGAATATTATGACATCCAATCCCGGATGAAAGCTCCCTTGAATTGGCCATTGAAGATCTTACTCATCTTTTTTATCAGCACTGTTTCTGCCTATTTCTTCCTGCTTCTACATACGGCCGGAAAAGTGGTTGGAAATATCCGTTCAGGATATCCATTTACATTAGAAAATATTAAAAAGATCAAAATGCTGGGTATTCTTATTGCCCTGGCCATGTTGGGTGAAAAGATCCTGGCTAAGATTGGGGATTTGTGGTTCACCAGTAACTACCACATTGAGGGAATGGAACTGGTGAGCGAAACTCGATTGGGCTGGCACATTGTGCTCATCGGCGCAATCATTTTTGCACTGGGAGTTGCCTTTGAGCAAGGTCTAAAATTAAAAGAAGAACTAGATTTAACCATTTAAGCCTATGCCTATCATTGTCAATCTGGATGTGCAGATGGCCAAAAGAAAGGTTCGGTCCAAGGATCTGGCAGATAAGCTGGGGATCACAGAAGCCAATCTTTCCATTTTAAAAACAGGAAAAGCCAAAGCAATCCGGTTCTCTACTCTGGAGGCTGTTTGTAAGGCATTAGACTGCCAGCCGGGTGATTTATTGGAATTTAGAGAATGATCCTCCATTTTAGGGGGATGAAGATGCAATACCCAAACATCCTGCAGACCTTTGGGCTGCTGGGAATCTATATTTTATTATCTATAGGACTGGCATTCACTGTGCAGCCGCTTATGAGTATCATGTCTGAGTCTTTGGTCACACTTCTGGCCAGCCTGGTGTCCATGCTAATTGTCATCTTTTTTGCTCTTCAGTTTAAGAATGCTTCTTTCAAGTATCTTTTTGAGAATATGAAGTTTGCTTCTTTGCAGACTTACCTGATCTCCATTCTCTTTACTGTCTTTATGATCATGGCTATTGATCCGATCACCTCTTTTATTCCCATTCCAGAATGGTTGGAAAAGATCATGGCCAACCTGATTCAAAAAAATATTTCCTCTTTTATGACTGTGGCTATCATGGCTCCAGTCATGGAAGAATTACTTTTCAGAAAGATCATATTTGAGGGTTATTTAAAAAATTACTCTTTGAAGAAAGCTATTTTGATGTCTGCCTTCATGTTTGCTTTGTTTCACCTCAATCCTTGGCAAGGGATCGGAGCATTTGTGGCCGGAGTCTACCTGGCATACATCTTCTACAAGACTGGCGACATCGTACTTTGTATGTTTGTTCATTTTGTAAATAATGGCCTTGGATTTGGAGCATTCGTTTATTTTGATGATCCACTTTTTTCCATCACAAATCTACTGGATGAGCCTGCTTATGTCCTCTTAACTATTTTAATTGGATTTGGCGGGATGTATGTTTGCTACAGATACCTGGAAAATCAATTTGAACTGAAGTTACGATGAATTACTTCTCCCGCAGGCCAAGAAGAAACAGACAGAATGAAGGTGTTCGCTCATTGGTAAGAGAAACCAATGTCACGACAGATGACCTGATCCTACCATTATTTCTTCTGGAAGGAGCAAATAAAAAATCTGAGGTTGATTCCATGCCAGGGATCTTCAGACTTTCTTCAGACCTGATGCTTAATGAAATTGAAGCGTGCATGAAGCTCGGAATCAGGGCCTTTGATGTTTTCCCTGTTGTAGAAGAAAAATACAAGGATAAGATGGCCACCCGCAGCTATGACCCCAAATTCTTTTATCTCAAGGCCCTCAAACAGATTAAACAGGAATTTCCTGAAGCAGTGATCATCACGGATGTGGCCATGGACCCCTACAGCTCCGACGGTCATGATGGTATCGTGGAAGACGGAAAAATCCTCAACGATGAAACGTTGGAGGTACTAGCAAAAATGGCCATTGCTCAAGCAGAAACGGGTATTGATATGGTTGGTCCTTCCGACATGATGGATGGCAGGGTAGGTTTCCTAAGGGATCAACTGGATGAAGCAGGCTTCAAAGAAACGGGTATCATGTCCTACACCGCTAAATACGCTTCTGCTTTTTACGGACCATTCCGGGATGCTCTCGACTCAGCACCCAAATTCGGAGATAAGAAAACGTACCAGATGGATCCAGCTAATCGTCGGGAGGCTATGATCGAAGCTCAGCTGGACATTGAAGAAGGGGCAGATGTACTGATGGTGAAGCCCGCCCTAGCGTACCTGGATATTATTGCCGAACTCAAAGCCAATTTCGATCTGCCGGTTGCCGCTTACAACGTATCAGGCGAATATGCCATGATCAAGGCAGCTGCACAAAAAGGTTGGTTGGATGCTGACAGAGCCCGTGATGAGGTACTTACATCCATCAAGAGAGCTGGAGCAGATATGATCCTGACTTATTTTTCTAAGGAATTCGCGGAATCGATCCGTTCTTAAAGCTTCACAGCAAATAGTTTTAACAACATACCATATAGTGAGCTATATCTGAATATCGATACCCCATTGTAATAACTCCAGACTACTTAGGGCCTGCTGAAAAAGTCTCACTTACATTAGATACGACTGGCTGAAGAGAAGATGTATATGTATGCTTCGATCTGAAGCCAGGAACTAGATGGGATCGCCTAGATGATGTGACTGAGGCTAGCCAAAAAAATATCAGTCATGATATTTTCCAGATGCATGAAACAATTCATTCCTGATCTAAAAATCTTGCACCTGTTTAAAAACAAATCGAAGTATTATCACGATTTTTAAAAGCTTACATATAGATATATATGTTCTTTGGCGATTTTCAGCAGACCCTACTTATTCATTTTCATGTAGTCCAGGGTAAGGTTCAGGAAGGCCTTTACTCCTGTAATCATTCCGGCATCGTCAACATAAAAGTCCGGAGTGTGATGATCAACTGCATCTTTCAATGCTACATCCTTGGGACAACCACCGACCCAGAAGTATATGGATGGCACTTCTAAAGCAAAAAACGCAAAATCTTCAGCTCCCGTACTGGCATTTACCACCTCAAGGTTCTCACATGACTTTTTGAAGGATGGAACCATCATGGTGGTCAACTCAGGATCATTGTAAGTGACTGGTGCACCCTGGGTAATCTCAACGTCAGCTGTAGCGCCAGCACTTTCTGCAATCAGTTTTGCTGTCTTTTCAATTTTTTGATGAATGTCCTTTTGCATCTCCTCATCCAGAGTTCTTATAGTGCCCACCATCTCTACCTTCTCAGGAATGATATTATATCTTACTCCAGCCTCGATTTTACCAATGGAAATAACCGCAGCTTCCTTGGTGAGTTCCACCTGCCTGGAAACAATTGTTTGTAAACCATAAATGATTTGAGAAGAGACCGTAATCGGGTCTACACCACTCCAGGGCCTGGAACCATGTGATTGCTTACCATTTACAGTAATGTAAAGTCGGTCAGCCGCCGCCATGATACCTCCGGTTTTATAACCAATAGATCCAACATGCATGGTTGACTTGATATGCATGCCAAACATGACGTCCACATCCGGGTTTTTTAGCACACCTTCTTTCACCATGAGTGGTGCTCCTCCCTCTTCGCCTCTGGGAGGACCTTCTTCGGCAGGCTGAAATACAAATTTCACAGTACCTCTGAGGTCCTTTTTCATGCCAGTGAGAATTTCTGCAACGGCCATGACCACTGAAATATGGGTATCATGACCGCAGGCGTGCATCACACCGGTCTTTTCACCATTATATTCTCCAATAGCTTCAGATTTGTAGGGAAGATCAACTCTTTCGGTGACAGGTAATCCATCAATATCAGCCCGGATACCGACAACCGGACCTGGTTTACCTCCTTTCAATATTCCCACAACGCCCGTATGAGCCACTCCTGTTTGAACTTCAAGCCCGAGGTCCCTGAGATGCTGCTCAATTCTTTTGGCTGTATTGAATTCCCTGTTTGATAGCTCCGGATTCTGATGGAAGTAATGTCTCCATTCGATCATTTTAGGCTCTATCTCACGAGCCAGCTTATCAATATCCTGCGATTTTGAACTTACTGTAAGAGCTAACAGGAATCCGAAAAAAAGAAGTCTATTCATAGGCTATCAGTCAAAGAGGTCTTCATCTCGCTCCACCATGAGGATGGATGATTGATGAACAATATAATATTTTTGACCCTCATACATGACTTCAAAGGCTGTTTTTTGAAGGAAAATCGCTAAATCTCCTTCTTTCACCTGTAAGGGAATGTATTTTATTTTTTCTTCTTCTGGTTTCCAGTCATCTTCTTCGTCCATAGCCATCGGGATCGGATAACCAGGTCCTGCCTTTACGATATACCCGCTTTGAACCTTTTCTTTTTCTGCAACACCAGGGGGCAGGTATATACCTCCGGAAGTTTTCTCACTATCCTTTTTTGGTTTGATGAGCACTCTGTCCCCAACCACAATCAGTTTCTTTAGCTTATTATCAGCAGTCAATTCCATAATCTTCTTGTAAAAAAGTGCAAATGTAGAAAAATCGCTTAACCGAAAAGACCTGTTGGTTGAGTAACAGAAATATCTTCAGACTTAGATTCAGCACGATCTAAAATCTTTGGATCCATCTCTTTGCTGGTTTTAGCACCCAGTTCCTTAAGACGCTCAGTTTTCCTGATCAGGTTATCTTTTCCTTCCACCAGCTTATTCATGGCCATGCCATATTGATGTTTAGACTTGTCAAGTGATTTCCCTACTTCAATCAGATCATCCACAAATGCTTTGAACTTATCATATAATGCACCACCCTGTCTGGCAATCTCAAGTGCATTTCTATTTTGATATTCATGTTTCCAGATGCTGGCCACCGTCCTCAGGGTTGCAATTAAAGTGGAAGGGGAAACAATGATAATATTCTTGTTGTGAGCCTCATTATAAAGCTCACCTCCCTGCTGCACGATCATTGCAAAAGCTGATTCGATCGGGACAAACATCAAAACATAATCCAAAGAACCTGTCTCAAAAAGCTCGTGGTAATTCTTTTCACTTAGACCTTTAATGTGCGTTTTGACGGAAACCAAATAAGCCTTCAATGCCTGCTCTTTCTCCTCATCATTCTCAGCATTGGCATACTTTTCATAGGATACCAGAGAAACTTTAGAATCAATAATCAGGTTTTTATCATCCGGTAGTTTGATGATCACATCCGGACGCAGCCTTCTACCTTCTTCGGAGCTGTACGACTCCTGCATAAAATATTCCCGGTCTTTTTCTAGTCCGGACCTTTCCAGAATCCTTTCCAGAACGATCTCACCCCAGTTTCCACGGGCCTGAGCATCTCCTTTCAATGCTTTTGTCAGATTCTCCGCTTCCTGGCTCATGCGTTGGTTCAGGGTTTTCAATCCCTCCAGCTGCACTTTGAGCTCTGCAGTACTGATCATGCTGTCCTTGTTGGTTTGCTCCACTTTCTTCTCAAATTGAAGAAGCTTGTCTCCTAAAGGTTTCAGCAGCTCATCCAGGTTTGACTTGTTCTGATCTGTAAATTTTTTACTCTTTTCTTCAAAAATCTCATTGGCCAGGTTTTTAAACTCAGCTGTAAACTTCTCCTGCACTTTCATCATCTCCAGACGCTGTTCATCAAGCCGCTCACGGAGGTTTTTGTAGTTGGCCTGAAGACTGGCATTCTCCTGGTTGAGCCTGATCACTCCCTGTCGTTCTTCTTTTAGCTGGTTATTGAGAGAAACAAGATCCTGCTCTCGCTTCTGACCCTTTTCCCGCTCCATTTGCAATTCCAACCTGATCTTCTGATCATCCCCTCCACTTTTGGAATTGAGCTTCCCCAGTAAATAACCAATGATTATCCCCAGGACGGCTCCAATGCCAAGCATTATGATCATTTCTGATTCCATATTTTAAATTTACAACAATCTGTGTAGATAGCCGAACACTTCCATTAACCAGGCAATCCCCATGTGGATGATAATTCCTCCCCACACGCTCCTGGTATTGTAGGAAATAATGCCCAATAAGTAACCTCCGAAGATTGAGCTAATGGCCTCTGTCATCGGCTTACCAAAATGCAACACTGCATATGTTACCGCCATAGGTAATATGGCATAGCCACCAAGTGTCCGGCTAAATGCAAAGATCAGAAAACCTCTAAAAAATATCTCTACCCCCACAAAATCCGACCCATATGCCAGCTCATAAATCAAAACCGTAACTACCTCCGGTAAGTTTCTTTGCTCGGCAAAATAACTTCCCCGAGAAAATTGATATCGTGGATAATAGGCCTGAAGATCAGCGAAAAAAGAGCCAATGCCCACGCAAATACCTGCAAGTAATAAGAGGATTAGGTAAGGCTTAAAATCAAATTTCTTTGGGGAGAGCCCATAATAGATTTTGGGGTTATCACTCTCGACAATTGTGTAAATAATCAACAAGGGTATTACCACAATGAAAGTACTACTCAACCAACGGGCTGTTTTTGATACAAAAACATAATCCCGAACATCAAAATGATCTTTGAAGATGACATATCCATAAAAAGACCGATCTAATGCCAGGATAGTAAATCCAATTACGAACATCAGCCAAAAACGACCCGATGAAGCCCAGCCCCTATTTTTATTGAAAAGGAAAAGCAGTAGACAAACTACCAGGTACGGCAATCCGTGAAATAAGAACATGTGAACTCCGTCACGAAATTGACCGTTGTACTTATCAAGTACCGAATTCTCAAAATCATAATAGTAGTTGAAGAAGAAAATCAGTACCAGAAAAAGGGCAGTGGAAAGATATAACTTTGTATCAAAGTGTTTTCTTTGATAGTCGATGATATAGCCCAGGATTTTCTTCATTCAAAAAATTTGACCAAAGATATGTGTCTGATTGTTTTAGGCAGGAATATTCATCCAAAATATAAGTTGATCCTGGTTGCCAACCGGGATGAACTCTATGAACGGCCAACAAAAGTTGCTCATTATTGGGATGGACCAAACCAATTGCTTGCGGGTAAAGACCTGGAAGCAGGTGGCACCTGGATCGGGGTGAATCAACTGGGACACATAGCCGCAGTAACCAACTATCGGGATCCGATGAACTATCAAAATAATAAAGCTTCCCGCGGTCAGATCCCAGTCAATTTTCTTGATTCCAGGGTGCTGGCGGATCAATATATTCGGAGTCTGGAAAAAGAATCATCCAGGTTCAACGGATATAACCTGCTTGCCCTAGACAATAATGACCTGATGCATTACAACAACCAAAATGGAGAACCCAGTAAGCTTGCAGATGGTATTCATGCAGTGAGTAATGCCACACTCAATACACCCTGGCCAAAAGTTGTGCGTTCAAAAGAAATGTTTAAATCCCTCGTTGAGAGCAACTTCTCACACGATGATCTAATTGAGATGATGGGAGACAGCAAAACGGCAAACCTAGAAGACCTGCCTGATACAGGCATACCAAAAAATATGGAAGAAGCCGTTTCGGCCATGTGTATCCGCACAGAAAAATATGGCACCTGTAGCACAACAGCCATCACGATCACAAATGATGGAGAAGTTTCGTTTACAGAAAAGTCTTATCCTGTTGGTAAAAGAAATGAAGGTGTTGAACGTTTTAGCTTCAAAATAGATTCATGAGCCGATTTCTAGTTTTTCCTCTCTCAGTTTTACTGTTAATCGGATGCAAAGACCAGTACTTTGAAATTGAGAATGATCCCTTGGTGGGAGAAATCGATGGTAAAGAATGGATTTTTGGCAGTGGACGCGTGCGGCATGACCAGTTCTATGCCAAGGGTCTGACTGGCATCTTGTTTGAAGAAGAACTGACAGATCCATGTACCAAAGTAAATACAGTAGACCCCCACATCTCTATTGCAATACCCTACGATCGTGGAAATTTCAACCTTCCATTTGCTACCCCAAATTACTTTGTAGTATTTTCTGAAGACGGTATTACGGAGTATACGGCAAACACTGGATTTATCGAAATTGTTGCCGTCACTTCCACCGAGGTCATTGGCTACCTAAGCGCATCCTACGACGACAATAACCATGTCCAGGGATCTTTCAGCTTAAGACTTTGTGATTAGATCCTGCTCAGCATAGTCTTCCACAGGGATACAGCTACAAACCAGGTTTCGATCCCCATAGGCACTGTCAATTCTGGTGACTGATGGCCAAAATTTACTTTTCTTCAAAAATGGTAGCGGATAAGCCGCCTGCTCTCTGCTGTAAGGAAAATCCCAATTTTCAGAGAGCAATCTTGTCAGGGTATGCGGTGCATTTTTCAATACATTGTTGGTCTGATCCGTAGTGCCACCAACCACATCATCGATTTCTTTCCGGATGGAAATCATCACATCACAAAACCGATCGATTTCCGCTTTAGTTTCGGATTCGGTTGGCTCGATCATCATTGTACCATTCACTGGGAATGACACTGTTGGTGCGTGATATCCATAGTCCATCATTCGTTTTGCGATGTCCTCTACCTCTATTCCTGCAGACTTAAATATCCTGCAGTCAATGATCAGTTCATGTGCATTTCGCCCTTTCTCATTGGTATAAAGAATTGGATAATGACTACTTAACCGTTTTGCAATATAGTTAGCATTCAAAATAGCCACTTGGGATGCCCTTGTGAGGTCCTCTCCGCCCATCATTGCTACATAGGCATGAGAGATTGGAAGGATACTTGCAGAACCGTATGGAGCGGAAGAGATATGTAAATCTTCGCCAGGAAGATATTGCACCAAATGTGCAGCCACACCAATCGGCCCTACACCTGGCCCTCCTCCTCCGTGAGGGATACAAAATGTCTTATGAAGATTCAGGTGACAAACATCTGCCCCGATTTCTCCGGGAGAGGTAAGGCCAACCTGTGCATTCATATTGGCACCATCCAGATATACCTGGCCACCATGCTGATGAATGATGTCACAAATATCCTTGATGCTTTCTTCAAAAACTCCATGAGTAGATGGATAGGTTACCATCAATGCCGCCAGTTCATCTTTATAGGTTTCGGCTTTTTCCTTTAGATCTGCCACGTCAATGTTGCCGTGGTCGTCACATTTCACAATTTTTACCAACATTCCAGCCATCACTCCACTGGCAGGATTTGTGCCATGCGCAGAAGATGGAATCAAAACCACATTTCTATATTTTCCTCCATTTGCATCCAGATACCGTCGGATCACCATCAGCCCGGCATACTCTCCCTGTGCTCCTGAATTGGGCTGAAAGGAAACTGCCGAAAACCCGGTAATAGTACTCAACCAACTACCCAGCTCATCTATCAGCTCCTGATATCCCCGGGTCTGGCTGGCCGGAGCAAAGGGGTGCATATCTCCAAACTCGGACCAGCTAACAGGAATCATCTCCGTGGTAGCATTCAGTTTCATTGTACATGAACCCAACGAAATCATTGAGTGGGCAAGAGATAAATCTTTATTTTCTAACCTTTTCATATACCTCAGCATTTCATGCTCAGAATGATAAGTCTGAAACACTTCAGGAGTGAGGTAAGCAGACGACCGAAGGATTGACTTTGGGAGACTTGCTTCTACCTCCGCATCAACTTGGACTGTATTATGGTTTAAAGCCCTTGCAAAAATATCGATCACCTTTTGTGCATCAGCAGGAGTGTGTGTTTCATCAAATGAAATACCTATAGTGCCGTCCTCAAAATACCTGAAATTAACCAAGGATTCATTGGCTTGCTTCAATACAGACTGAACGTTTGCTTCCACCTTTAGGGTATCGAAAAAAGAGTTAGAAGAAACCTTGATGCCAAGCTTTTGCAATGCTTGAGCTGTAGTAGTGGCTAAACCATGAACCCGGCTTGCAATTCTTTTCAAGCCTTCAGGACCATGATATACGGCATACATTGAAGCCATCACGGCCAGCAAAACCTGGGCTGTGCAAATATTTGATGTAGCTCTTTCCCGCTTGATATGTTGCTCGCGAGTCTGTAGTGCCATACGATAGGCTGTGTTACCATCAGCATCCATGGATACACCTATGATCCTGCCAGGTACCGATCTTTTATAAGCTTCTCTGGTCGCAAAAAAAGCAGCATGTGGCCCACCAAACCCCATAGGCACACCAAATCGCTGTGAAGTCCCAACAACAACATCTGCACCCCATTCACCAGGAGGGGTGACTAAACATAAACTCAGCAAATCAACTGCCACGGCAGTAGTGACGCTATGTGCATGAGCTTCGGAAATGATGGAAGAATAGTCTTTTACCTCACCATTGTTGTTTGGGTTCTGGATAAAAATTGCAAATATCTTATCATTGCTAAGATCGACAGCTTCTATATCGTCAACCAAAATCTCAATACCGTAGGGCTCTACTCTTGTTTTAATGACATTCAATGTCTGCGGAAAAATATGTTTATCCACCACAAGGCATTTGGCTTCCTTTTTTTCTCTGGGTCTGACACTATAGAGCATGGTCACAGCTTCGGCAGCAGCAGTACCCTCATCAAGAAGAGAGGCGTTGGCAATTTCCATCCCTGTGAGCTCCATCACCATGGTCTGAAAGTTGATTAGTGCTTCCAACCTACCCTGTGCTATCTCAGCCTGATAAGGTGTGTATGCTGTATACCAACCCGGGTTCTCAAAAATATTGCGTTGTATGACCTTTGGAACGATGCAGTTATAATAACCCTGTCCAATAAATGATTTTGCTACAACATTTTTCTGAGCAATGGACCTGATTCTTTTCAGGTATTCATGCTCATTCAGCGGCTGAGAGAGTTCAAGCGGATGCTTTAATCTGATATTTTTTGGGATCGTCTGATCTATAAGGGATGAGATGGAGTCTGCATCAATCTCTGAAAGCATTTTTTTTACCTCTTCTGAATCCGGGCCGATGTGCCTGGAACCAAAATCAACTCGCTCATTTAAATTTATCATGCAATGGTGGTTATTATACGTGTCGTATTATCTTGCAAAACTATACAATTGACTGTACAATAATTTGGTTCAATAATTGCTTTATTTAGGGCGAATTAATTTAGTTTAGATTTGCCCCGCATAGTTCAAATCGATTGATTAATGAAGTCATATTTCCTCTCATTCCTCGCCATCATTCTCTTCATCCCTTTTTCTTTTGGTCAGAATCGAAAGGCAATCAAATATGCCAAAACAATCACGCTGGAAGAGTTAAAAGAATCAATAAGTACCCTGGCTTCTGATGAATTTGAGGGGAGAGCTACTGGGGAAAGAGGTCAAAAAATGGCTGCCGACTATATCGCCAACAAATTCAAAATAGCAGGACTTGCACCCCCGGTAAAAACCAATCAGGGAGACAGTTATTTTCAGGAATTTCACTTATACCGCAGCAAGTACAATACTTCATACTTTAAAAGGGGTGATGAGGTAAAGAAAAACCTTGTCGACTTCCTCTACTATTCCAGGATGGAAACCATGGGTGAAGAATACATCGATCTGGTCTTTTGCGGCGATATCAAAGACTTCGACCTTCGGGGTCTTGATGTAAAAGGGAAATACATTGCTTTTAGTGCCGAGGAAATGACAGGTTGGCGTAGCAAGCTTGTTGAGCTGGAGAACAGTGAGGCTGCAGGATATTTTATCATTGTGAGGAACGAAGATCAGTATCGATATGCCTTAAACAGGTTTGGAGTGGTCATGATTGGAGAGAAAATTGAGTTCTCAGTGGATGATATGGGCACAAAAACGATTATCGCAAACCCGGAGCTGGCAGAATGGATTTTTGAGCAATCTTTTCAATCCCTGCTACGAAAGGGAAGAGGAGTGACTAAAAAGATCATTTTTAATGCGGATATGCTCATTGAGACCATAAACTCTGAAAACGTACTGGGCTTTGTGGCAGGATCTGAAAACCCCGAAGAGGTAGTAATTATATCTGCTCACTACGATCACCTGGGTATCAGAGAAGGAAAAATATACAATGGTGCGGATGACAATGCCTCCGGAACAAGCGCAATTATTGAAATAGCAGAAGCTTTTTCTGAAGCAGCAGAAAATGGCGATGGACCTAAAAGGAGTGTCATGTTTGTAGCGTTCTCAGGTGAAGAAGAGGGTTTACTTGGTAGCAAATATTATGTTGCACATCCGGAGATACCCCTGGCAAATACGGTAGCCAATTTAAACATAGACATGATTGGAAGGCAAGATCTCAAATACAGCGAAGATCCTAACTACATATATATTATTGGGTCGGATCGCATTTCGTCAGATCTGGACAAAGTAGCCAAATCGGTAAATGAGGACTATTCTACCAAGCTTCGCCTGGATTATAGATACAACGATTACAATGACCCAAACCAGTATTATAAAAGATCAGATCACTACAACTTCGCACAAAATAATATTCCAATCATCTTTTACTTCAGTGGTACTCACGGAGATTATCATCAGCCTACCGACACCGTGGATAAAATCAACTTTGAAAAAGTTAAAAAGATAACTGATTATATTTTCTTTACTACGTGGGAGATTGCTAATCGGGAGGAGAGGATCAAGCCTGATTAAGTGATCTTGAAGGGGATAGGATAGCTCCTAAACCCCGAACAAGATCTTTTCAACCAGCTATGGAAAGAAAGAGTAAATCCATCTTTCTGTTACAATAATAATTGATTTTTGAGTTTCCAAGAAGTGGTAATCAAAATAATTAATAAGAATGCCTTTTTATATCGCTATGCTTATTAAACACAAACATAAATTTTGTATATATTAAATACAGTTACTTTTTATTTCGTAAAAGAGTAGTTTTTCTTATTTATTAGAATAAAACCTACATTACGAAATATGATTTAAGCAATATAGATTATTCTAATTCCATGAAAGTGAGTAAAAGTTATTTAATCAAGTCGGGTAAAATCATCAATGAAGGAACGTCAGAGGTAAAGGATATCTTTATAAAGAACGGGAGAATTGAAAAAATCGGTCATGATATCTCGATCAGTGAGAACCATTTGGAGGTCATAGCTGAGGGAAAAGTAGTGCTACCAGGAGCGATTGATGACCAGGTTCACTTTAGGGAGCCGGGTCTCACACACAAAGCTGAAATATTTACAGAATCCAGGGCTGCAGTCGCTGGGGGTATCACATCATATATGGAAATGCCAAACGTAATTCCTCAAACCGTAACCCAGGATTTGCTGGCTGCAAAATATCAGCTTGGAGCTCAGAAATCCCTGGCTAACTATTCTTTCTTCATGGGTACCACAAATGACAACCTGGATGAACTACTCAAAACTGATATACGGTCCGTTTGTGGAATCAAAATTTTTATGGGCTCTTCCACAGGCAATATGTTGGTAGATGATGAAAAGGTGCTGGAGAGGATATTTAATGAAGCACCATTGCTCATTGCCACACATTGTGAAGATGAAATGACCGTAAGAAATAACCAGGAAGCATATGTGAAAAAATATGGAGAGGATATTCCCTTCGAGATGCACCCCCTGATCAGAAGTGAGAAAGCCTGCTACCTATCATCATCTTATGCAGTTGGTCTGGCAAAAAAACACAATACACGGCTTCATATACTTCATATATCTACCGGAAAAGAAACAGGGCTTTTTTCCAATGAAAAGCCTTTAAAAGAAAAACGCATCACTGCTGAAGCTTGTATCCACCATCTATGGTTTTCTGATTCAGATTATAAAGAAAAAGGATCTTTCATTAAATGGAATCCTGCTGTGAAGACGAATGCAGACCGGGAGAAGATCTGGGAAGCATTGCTTGATGACCGCATCGATGTAATTGCTACCGATCATGCACCTCACACTTTGGAAGAAAAGCAAAATGTTTATACCAAAGCCCCATCAGGTGGGCCGCTTGTTCAGCATTCCATGGTGGCAATGCTGGATTTTCATCATCAGGGAAAAATTTCTCTGGAGCGGGTAGCTGAAAAGATGTGCCATGCACCAGCTGATTGTTTTCAGATTGCCGAACGGGGTTATCTTCGAGAAGGATATCATGCAGACATTGTTATAGCCAACCTCTACAAACCCTGGACAGTTGCAAAAGAAAATGTTATATCAAAATGTGGCTGGTCGCCATTTGAAGGACATCAGTTTAAGTCCAGTATTGAAAAGGTTTTTGTCTCGGGGCACCTGGCGTATGATGATGGAGCAATTAATGATAGCATCCTGGGACAGCGTCTGAGTTTTGACAGATAAAAGTATCAACTGATTTTCCGCTTCGCTATTTGTAATATCCGTCAATGGATATAACTTTGCATTCCTTTTAAAAAATGGTGGTTGTAGCTCAGCTGGTTAGAGCGCCTGATTGTGGTTCAGGAGGTCGTCGGTTCGAACCCGATCTTCCACCCTTATTTAAAAACAAGCCCCTTCATATTGATGGGGCTTTTTTATTTATACGATATGGACAACTGGAAAGACATCCTACAATCAATACCAGAAGCCATTATAGCAGTAGTAATTGGAACACTTGCCGGACTGATTTTGGCGTGGCTGATCCAACGTAGCATCAACCTGATGATCAAAAAAGGTCATTCACAAAACCTGCTGTTTTTCAAGAAACGTTGTAGTAAGGCGGTTTCATTTTTGCTTCCTGTGACATTTATTTTCATTGCCTTGCATGTGACTGACGGCCCATTGTGGCTGCTAATTTTTTTCAGAACGCTACTGATCCTTTCCTTTTCATTTTTACTGATCAGGTTCACTAATGTGATCGAAGATATCATGCTTGATAAATATGATATCACTAAAAAAGAGGACAACAGGCATGAAAGAAAGATTCTGACTCAACTTAATTTTGTGAAGCACGCGGCCATCCTTATTATCATCATCATTACAATTGGTGCGCTGCTCCTATCCTTTGAAGGAGGCCAAAAGTTTGGAGCTGGTCTATTGACCTCAGCAGGTGTTGCCAGTGTAATCATTGGGTTTGCCGCCCAGAAGACCATCGCCAATTTTCTGGCAGGCATTCAGATCGCTTTTACTCAGCCCATGAAAATTGATGATGCCGTACTGGTGGAAAATGAATGGGGCTGGATTGAAGAAATCAATTTAACCTATGTGGTGGTTCGCTTATGGGATTGGAGACGGCTTATTTTGCCGATCACTTATTTCGTGAATGAACCTTTCCAAAACTGGACCAGAAATAAAGCTGAGATCATTGGGTCTGTCTTTTTTCACCTTGATTATAGCGCTCCGGTTGATAAAATACGTGACCAGCTAAATAAAATTCTTGAAAAGGAACCATTATGGGATAAAAAAGTATGTGTGCTTCATGTAGTTGAAGCAACAGAAAAAACGATACAACTGAGAGCTCTCATGTCAGCCAAAACTTCTCCCAACGCATGGGATCTGAGATGTAGCGTGAGAGAAAAACTTATCAAATACGTTCAGGAGAATCACCCTGAGTGTCTGCCAAAGCATAGAATCATGGACCGCTCTTAACAAAAATTTACGAGAGGGAAAAGTAATTAGTGCATTATATTTACTAATTTTGATAAAAATATTTCGCGCTGAGACCGTCAAATTACATATTACCCATTTTGGTATTTTGCATGCTACCATTTCTTGGTCTCGCTAACGACCCTACAACGGAAAACAAAGACGAAGCGGAGAAAAAGCAAGCGGACTCCAAGGAGATTAAAGTAACTACGGAAACTAAGGAAGTCAAAAAAGAGGAGACTGTTAAAACTCAGGAGGGTCTGAGCAAGGATGCTGTAATTACCAATAGCACTGCAATTGAGGAAACCAAAACCTCCGATAACAATTCTTTGAGTAAGTTCAACTACCTATTTTACTTCATTTACAAGCACAAATACCAGGACATCAACAAGCTGGAAGAAAAACTTTGATTCTACGTTAAATGGATCAGCTTAAATCCTTCTCCATGCACCGTGAGCAATTTCAATGACTCTTCTTCTTTCAGGTATTTCCTGATTTTTGCAATGTACACATCCATACTCCTCGCATTAAAATAAGAATCGTCTTTCCAAATCTTCTTCAACGCAATACTTCGATCAACCGTTTGATTGAGGTTATCAAAAAATAGTTTTAAAAGCTCATTTTCTTTTGTGGTGAGTTTGATCTCACCAGATGGCCTGACCAACCGATTGTCTGCATACTGATAGGTAAGACTACCAATCTTCAATTCTTCTGGCAATTTACCTGGACCATCAATGGATTGCTTAGTTCGTTTAAGGACTGCATTCACCCGCATCAGCAGTACCTCCATGCTAAAAGGCTTGGTCACGTAGTCATCGGCACCAATCTTAAAACCATGCAAAATATCCTCCTTCATTGACTTCGCTGTAAGGAAAATGATGGGGATTTTTGGCTCGATGGCTTTGATCTCAGCAGCTAGTGTGAATCCATCTTTCTTCGGCATCATCAGGTCAAGGATGCACAGGTCAAACTTGCCTGGCTTAAAAGTCTTTGAGCCTTCCTCTCCATCGGGACAAAGTGTGGAATCAAACCCTTTAAGGTTTAGGTACTCATTGAGGATTTGGCCAAGATTTGGATCATCCTCAGCGATTAGAATTCTAATTTTTTCCATTATTTTGAGGTAAGCTAACGACAAATTTACTTCCTTTTCCGAGCTCACTCTCTACTGAAATAGAACCCTGATGTGCATCTACGATACTCTTGACATAGGCCAGTCCCAGGCCAAATCCTTTCACATTGTGAATATTACCCGTAGAAACTCTATAAAACTTCTGAAAAATGTTTCGTATCGACTCCCTGGTCATTCCGATACCATGATCCTGGATAGATACCCATATGGAATCTCCATGTTGTTGGGCTCTCATGCTGATAAAAAGATCGTCCGGACTGTATTTAATTGCATTATCCACCAAATTGAGGAATACATTGGTGAGATGCCCTTTATCCCCCCAAACAGGTAACTCCTCTCCTTCTACATTTAACTTGAGCTGGCCATTTCTATTTTCTACCTGGAGTTGACTCTTTTCCTCCACTTCTGTGAGTAATGATCTAAGGTCAACTTTTTCAAATTTCAAGTTCAGGTCATTTCTGTCCAAAGCTGCCATCTGAAGTACTTTCTCCACCTGATCACCCAACCGGTGATTTTCATCCCCTATGGCCTTGAGGTACCTTGCCCTCAATCCGGGTGTTTCGCTGATATCTGTATCACTCAGTGCCTCAGTAGCCAATGAGATAGTGGCAATAGGTGTTTTCAGCTCATGGGTCATGTTGTTGATGAAATCATTTTTCATCTCTGAAAGCTTCTTCTGACGCACGATTGTGCGCACTGCATAGCCAAAACAAAATAACACGAGGGCGATCAATACACCAGAGCTTATCATAGTAGCCCAGATCTTTTTAAGGAGATATTGCTCCTTTTCAGGAAAATCGATGACTAACTCAGGGGCTTCCCCAATTAGATCATTGGGAAAAAGACTAGCCCTGAGCTCACTGTTTTGTAAAGTCAATTTTTCCGATGGATTCTTTAGATAAACAAATCGTTTTTCCTGAGGCATCACAACCGCATGATTATATGCAAGATCAATTCCCTTATTCTGAAGTTCTTTTGTCAGCATAGAATCCAATTGATTGGGATTAAACCTCGACAATGGTGATCGTCCGGCAACCATTACATTTTCAATGACCGAAAATGCCATCTCCGTCTTGTTCGATAGCATCTGTAGTTGTCGGTTCAGTTCTTCAAGCTCCCGCTCGTTTCTACGGCGGAGCTCGTTCATTTGCTCATTAGAAATACCAGATGTTGACTCAAATGATGCAGAGATTCCTCCCCCCGACGCCTTGAACTCCGCGATGATCTGAACACCTGAAGGACCGACTATGGTATCTTTTTTAACCACAATATCTTCAGTGATCTGTAGCTGACCTTGAGAGGACCACTGTCGGTATATGTTGGGTTGAGGTGTTAAAAGATTTTTTTGAACACGCATAGCGTCAAGCGCTTCCTGGCGCTCCAGCTTTTGAGAGACCTGGTTCAATGCCTCAGTCACATCCTGCTTGAATCTCACTTCATTTGCCGAAATGACAGAGTCTATCCAATACCACTGAAAAGCTATCAAGCCAAGCATGGCTACGCTCATCATCCCGATGACCCACCTGATTTGCGCTTTCTTCATGCTACAAATTTAGAGTTAAAAGTGGCCTGAAATGCTCATTTAACCATTTTTAACACACCTTAACCTGCCTTTAACAACAACGTATTGGCAACCTTTTTACTTTAGAACTGTCTTTAACCAAAATATAGGGACCATGAAAAAATTTATCATTACCTCATTTTTTGTTGCAGTTTACCTTTTGGCAAATCAGGGCCTGGTAATGGCCCAGGAAAATGAATCACAGATTACGATAGACATCACCCGAGAAGTTGATGGAAAAACTGAAAAGTTTAGTAAGACATATTCTTCCAAAGAGGAAATGGAAGCTGATGAAGAGTTGCAATCTTTTTCGGAGGATATGGATCAGGTTACTCGTGTTGCGGTAGCTCCAGGTGGGACTCAAAACATAAAAATCCAAAAAACAGATTCATCCTCTTCCTATGCTTTTGACTTCGATACTGAAGTAAAGAAGGTAGTGAAAAAAATGAAGTCTTACGATGAGATGGACGATGATTCTCTTTCTGTAAAACTTCAAAAACAGATTTATAAACTTGAAGAAGCACTCGCCAACCTGGGGCTGGATATCAAAGAAGAAATAGAGATCCTGGGAGACATGGATTGGGATGAGATCAGAGAGCGCCACAAAATCATGATAATTGATGAGGAGGAAGAAATTGATGAATTGATCACCGAAAATGAAGAGAGTAGCAAGCAAATAACCATTAGCTCGATTGACGACAATGAGCTGGGAAAAAGAGGCAAGGTTGGCAAAAATGAATTGCTGGAGTTGGAAGTCCTTGATTATTACCCTAATCCTTCTCCTGGCAGATTCAGATTGAAATTTCAGCTAAAAGAAGAGGGGCCCTTAAATGTGAAAGTCTATAATTTAGAAGGACAGGAAGTTTTTGTTCGCTATTTTCCCAGATACTCCGGTGTTTTTTCAGAGCTCATCGATTTAAGAGGTCAGGATGCCGGAATGTACCTTCTGGAGATCAGTCATCACAAGAAAAGGCTAGTCAGAAAGATGGTGATTCAATAATGTGAAACCCACTCCGTGATGATTTCGGATCTCTAATGCGGAATCCTCTTTCAGATATTTACGAAGCCTGGTGATAAATACATCCAGGCTTCTTCCTTTAAAATAGTCGTTCTCACCCCAGATCCTGACCAGGATGTCTTCACGAGTTACCAGCTTATTGCAATTAGTAGCCAATAGCTTTAGCAAGTCTGCTTCAATCTGAGTTAAGTCAATCATTTTAAAAGCATCACTAAGTGTCAAATTGACGCTATCAAACTTATATTTCCCTATTTGAATTTCCTCTCCGGGTTTATTGTGATGAACTGATCTCCGTAGAAATACCCTGACTCTATGGGTCAGCTCTTTGATGGAAAAGGGTTTAGTCACATAGTCATCACCCCCGATTTCAAATCCTTTGAGTTTATCCTCCTCAAGAGACCTGGCTGTCAAAAAGATGATGGGAATGAATTCATCTTTCTCGCGGATATTTTTTGCAAGATTAAAACCATCCAAGCCTCGGCATCATCACATCCAGCAAACAAAGATCAAAATCCAGGGCTTCAAATTTTGCCAGGGCCTCCAGGCCATCGAGAGCCCAATGAACATCAAAACCCTCGGACTTGAGATGATCTTCAATGACAATTCCCAGGTTGGTGTCGTCTTCGGCTATCAGTATCCTGGGACTCATCGTGCTGGAAATTTTAGTGTGAAACAAGTTTGATTTTCCCCACTAAACATTGAAACTTCTCCTTTCATCAGACGGGTAGATTGTTTTACAAAATATAACCCCAGCCCAAAGCCTTTCACATTATGCTGATCTCCTGTGGGAATCCTGTAAAATTTATCAAAAATCTTCTTTTGATGCCTCACATGAATCTCGCTTCCTTCATTACTGACACTGAGCATCCATCGATTGTTTACAATAGCTGACCTGACCTCTACCTTACCATTTCCATATTTTTTTGCATTATCCAGGAGATTAAAAATGATGGTTTCCAGAAGGTTTTTATCACCCTTAATTGATACATGTTGGTCTACCTGTTGTAAAAATACATTGAGCCCTTCCCGTTCCTGAAAGTACTTGACTACCTCAGTCAGGACCATATTTGGATCTATCAATTCAAATTTTTGAGCTTTATAATGATCAATAAATGATGCTTTAAGCAACTGATTTACCTGCTTTTCCAATCGACCAACTTCATCCAGTATAATCCCCGAATATTTCTTTTGCTTATCATCCAATGCGCTGTCAATCATTACTTCTGAGGATACTTTCAGCGTAGACAATGGGGTTTTAAATTCATGAGTGATGTTATTGAAAAAATCTTTTTGGATTTCACTCAATCGTTTTTGGCGAAGTATAATGAACATGGCATATCCAAAAAAGGCTACAATAAGCAATGTAAGGACTGTAGTGAACTGCCAGAAACCCATTTCACTGACAAGTCCAGCTTTCTTGGATGGGAAATAAACACCAAAGTAATACTCATCTTTCATAAGATCAGGAAGTTTTCCAGATGGGGCTTGTTCTATTCCTCCAGTCATCGACACAAACTGACCGTAAACCATCTGATCAGTTTGACAGTCATAAACCCCGTATTCAAAGTCCAGCTCAATATTTCTCTTCTGAAATTCTCCTGTGATGAGAAAATCCAGAGATTTCAGATCGATTTTATAGTTGGTCCTGGCAATAAAATAATTATTAGAAATCTGGTCGATGGGGTCATTGGATGGGATGTCATTCCCGTTGATCACACAAAGAGATTCCACCACATTCCTAAGTGCCATTTGAACAGACCGGTTAAACTGTTCCTCATGACTGTCCATAGCCCTCGATACCCAAAAGATCTGGGTAAACATGATGCCTGCAATTGCTACAACACCCAGGAGGATTAAAACACGGATGGGAGTGTTCTTCATTTTATAAAATTAAAACATGTTTAAGCGCCGAACAGAATCTTTAACAACCCATTAACAATCGTTTGGAAATCATTAACAGCCTTTTAGAAAGCCTATTCTCACATTTGTAGAATCATCAAAAAATAAACTGAAATGAAAAATTTTATCTTTTTACTTGCGATGGGTTTCGCGGCGGCTGCCTACTCAGATACGCCAAACTTTGAATGGAAAGATGCAGAAACCAAACTGGGAAAGGTGAAGCTTCAAGAAAAGCAAATAATTAAGTTTGAGTTCACAAACAACAGTGGCAGTCCTATCAGGATCTTTGAGGCCAGGGGGTCTTGTGGATGTACTGTAGTAAATTTCCCTGAGAAAGAAATTCTATCAGGATCCAAAGCATCCCTACAAGTAGAATTTACACCTTCGAAATTGGGTGCATTCCGAAAAAGTATCAGGGTCAAAACGAATGAAAGTGAGGCCTACACTTACCTTTTCTTATCCGGACAAGCAGTAGAATAAAAAAATGCCTACCTGCAGAATTGCCGGTAGGCACTTTAATGTGGGAAGTACTGGACTCGAACCAGCGACCCCCGCCCTGTCAAGGCGGTGCTCTGAACCAACTGAGCTAACTTCCCATAATCTATTAGCCTATTGGCTAGTTTGGTTCACAAAAATAACTTTACTGATAAGATTTTCTCAACGGTTAGGGAAAATATAGTTATTCAACAGCCTTCTTTTGAATATTCCATAGATTTGATTTGTATCTTTAGTTTCAAAATCCAAAAGATGGAAATCAACAATATTTTAGTACCCGTAGACTTTTCAGATTGTTCTAAAAATGCCTTAAGAATTGCGATTGACCTGGCAAAAAAGTGTGGGGCAAAGATCCACATGGTCAATTCTATTCATATCCATGCCCCACATCCTGACATTAGTGGAGGTACACTAATAAATTCCCTGCTTACGGATTATGAAGATCAGATACAGAAGTCGTTTAATTCATTGGAATCTGAAATGATCGAACTCAAAAACGTTCCTCACGAGTCCGATCGCTTCATTGCATACCTGGTGGATGCCATCTTTAGTGAAACTCAAAGGAAAGACATTGACCTGATCGTAATGGGTACTAGATCAGATCACTCCAATGTAGAGAAGTTTTTGGGAAGTAATACCACAGACATCATCAGAAGTGCTGAAGTGCCTGTCTTGGTGGTTCCTGAGTCTACAAAATCCTTCAACCCTAAGAATATAGGGTTAGCCTCAGATTTTCAGGGGCTGGTCAATTACAAAAACCTTGAAATTTTGACCAAATTCAGTGATCTGTTCTCATCGGAGATATTGATTTTCCATGTGGCTAAGGACCCCACAGATGTGACAGTAGCCACTCAAAAGAAAATGAAAGAGCTTCACGAAAAGTTTTTGAACCACAAGGCCTCTGTAAGAACCATTGAGGCAGATAGTGTCTTGAACGGGGTGAAAATGTTTACTTCGTCGCATAATCTGGATTTACTTTCTGTGGTACCTAAAGAGCATACTTTCTTTGAGAAGTTGTTTAAGAAGTCCATTTCCAAGACCATCGCTCTTAACCCGAGTGTTCCTTTACTCTCAATTCCCCAGTTTTAAATGGAGGACGGTATTCAGAAATTCAGCAGAGAATTTCTAAAGCCATTATACAATTCATTTAGGGAAGCCTGGGCTGACCAGGAACCAGGGCTATCACTTTCTTATGACCTCTTTGTACAAAGATTGACGGACAAGCTGAACATAAAAGAAGACGTTTCAATCTTGTCTGTACGTGGTGGGTTTATCCAGGGGTTTGTACTCCATACACTCAACACTTATCATGGGAAATGGAGTGCCTACAATGGAGGCACCGGGGTGATTCCTGAGGCCCGGGGAAAGGGATTAACAAAAATCCTTTATGAGACCCTCATCCCACATTTACTATCCATCAGCGTGGAACAGGTAATACTCGAAGCCGTGAAAAAAAACAAAAGGGCGATCCATGTTTATGAAGACATTGGATTTGAGATTGTCCGTGGATTTAGATGTTACGCCAAGCGTGGATATTTTCATTCTGAGAAAAATCACAATGTTCGCACCAAAGAAGAAGTCAACCCTAAATACAAGAAATTTTGGGAAATGGAACCCTGTTTCCTTGATCAGTCACAGCAATTACAATTCAACCTTCACAATGAGTGCATCCTCGAAACTTACCAGGGAGATGAGATAACAGGTTACATCATTTTTCAGCCTCGCCTTGGGAGAATCAGTCAGATCGCCGTAAATCCGTCTTACCGAGGTCAGGGTATTGGTAATTTTCTGGTTTGTGAAGCTTTCAAGCAATCTGCTACCACGCACATGACCATCATGAATGTGCCAGAAGCCAATATGTCCTTCAATACCTTTCTTAAGAATATTGGATTCATCAATGAAATAGATCAATATGAAATGGTACTTGATCTAAAATAAGGCAGGACACGACAATGTACTATTGCCTTACACATTAATTTAGCAGCCATGCTTTTCTCAGCTGTAGCGGAAATTGTTGGGGGCAAAATATTGCGACTCAATAATGATGGATCTATTCAAGAGTTAGTGATCGACTCCCGGCAATCCCCAGGACATCCTGATTCACTTTTTATCTGTCTGAGAGGTGCTAACCATGATGGTCATCAGTTTATTCCCCACCTCTACCAAAAAGGAATACGTAATTTCGTTATCTCCGAAGATGTAAATATTTCGGATGATACCAATCTAATCAAGGTTCACGATACCCTTGCAGCACTACAAAAGCTGGTTGCCCATCACAGAACACAATTTAAAATTCCAGTGATCGGAATAACGGGCAGTAACGGTAAGACCATGATCAAAGAGTGGTTGAGTACTGTTTTGTCAGAGAAATTTAAGGTAGTCAAAAGCCCTAAAAGCTACAATTCACAAGTTGGCGTACCCCTTTCGGTTTGGGAAATGAATAATCAGCATGAAATAGCCGTATTTGAAGCAGGCATTTCCCAAAAAGGTGAGATGGAAAAACTCCAGGGAGTCATCCAGCCAACAATAGGGATCTTTACTAATATTGGCGAGGCGCATAGTCAGGGATTTGAGTCCATATCACAAAAAATTGACGAGAAATCCAGGTTGTTTAAGACGGCTGATAAAATTATCTGCTGTAAGGACCATCAGGAAATATACCATCACCTGAACAAGGCGTATAGCGAAAAACTCCTTGCCTGGAGTGCCCAAACACACGCTGAAATCACAATATCTAAAGACCATTTCCAACACATTTTTAAATATGGAAAGAAGGAATTTAGCTTCAGGCTTGGAGAGAAGGCTGATCAGGACCTCGAAAACCTGTACCATGTGATCTCTGTAGCTATGATGAGCGGGCTGAGTCAATCCGAAATTGCCAATGGTCTAAAGCATATTGTTCCTGTCCCGATGCGACTTGAGTTGAAACACGGGACCAATGACACTTATATTCTGGATGATACTTACAACAATGATCTCACAGGAATTCGAATAGCACTAAATTATTTACAGCAGCAAACTCAATACAGTCAGAAGACAGTAATTCTGTCAGATATCCTCCAATCAGGCCAACAAGATCATCGGCTCTATGATGAGGTCAATTCACTTCTTAAGGCACATGCTGTAGACAGAATTATCGGTATCGGACCAAATATTACAGCATCCGAAGGACAGTTTGATACGGAAAAACATTTCTTTCCGGACGTAGAAGCATTCCTGGCATCTGACCTCACGTTTGCCAATGAGATGATCCTGATAAAAGGAGCACGGGTATTCGGATTGGAAAAGATTGTCTCTTTCCTGGAAGAAAAAAATCATGGTACCGTTTTAGAAGTAAATTTCGAATCATTGCTTCACAACCTTAATAGCTACAGAAATCTTCTCAAAAAGGATGTTAAGCTAATGGTTATGGTAAAAGCTTTTGCGTATGGAGGTGGAATTGCTGAAATCGCTAACCTGCTCCAGTACCAGCAAGTTGATCGGCTTGGTGTCGCTTATGTAGATGAGGGGATTTTCCTCAGAAAGCACGGAGTCAAAATACCGATCCTGGTGATGAATCCGAATTGGGAAACGCTTTCCCTACTCACTACCTTTGATTTGGAAGCCGAGGTTTATAGCCTAACAATGCTTCGGCATATGCTGTCAACATTGAAAAAAATGCCCAGGGTCCATCTCAAGTTAGAGACAGGAATGAACAGACTAGGGATCCCCAGGGAAGACCTGAACGAACTCAAGACTATATTAGAGAATCACAGTGAGCTGGAGATCAAAGGTGTATTTACACACCTGAGTAGCCAGGAAGAAGCTATCAACGATGATTACACACTTGGCCAAATAAAGGAATTTGAACAGTGCTATGAGGAAATCACCTCAACCCTTGGATACAAACCCATCAAACATGTTCTAAACTCGGCGGGAATTGTACGTTGGCCGGACTATCAGTTTGATATGGTCCGGTTGGGTATCGGGTTGTATGGGTTTGATGCTTCCGGCAAGATGAAAGATCTTCAAATTATCAGTACGCTGAAGACCATTGTATCCCAGGTAAAAAAAGTGAAAAAAGGGGACAGCATTGGATATTCCAGGATGGGGAAGGCCCCAAAAGACGGCCAGATTGCCATCCTTCCTATTGGCTATGCAGACGGCTACCTACGTGTTTTTGGGAACGGCAATGCATGGGTAAATATTCATGGCAAGAAAGCGCCAACCATCGGAAATATCTGTATGGATATGACCATGGTAGATGTAAGTGGGATGGACTTGAAAGAAGGAGATGAAGTTATTTTGTTTGGTAACATCCCTACCATCACAGAGCTCGCCAAATGGACCCATACGATCCCTTATGAAATCCTGACCAATGTAAGCCAGCGGGTGAAGCGGGTCTTTCGGTCAGAGTAGGAGTATTCGCAGAATTAACAAAATATTTAGCATATTTTCTAGCTTAACATGGTGTCCCAAACAGAATTGCATGCGATTACGTTATCTATAGGTAACCCTGATGAGATGAATAAACACAAGGATCCAAAATCCACAAAAAAATCAATCAAGAAAACCTCAAGCAAAAAGGAAACGAAAGAAGAAGAGAATAGCCAGGGAGGAATTCCTGATATGGATTTCAAAAAACTGCTTGGCTGCGGATAAAACCATCCACGTTCTTTGCATCCAGGCATGACCACTATTTTGCACGAAAAACCACATCTTTGCGCCATGGAAATCACGGACTTGCAGATCGGCATACTCGGTGGTGGACAACTCGGCCGCATGGTCATCCAATCCGCCATTGACTTCAACCTAAATATCCACATCATTGATCCGGATCCAAATGCCCCCTGTAAGGATATTGCCCAGTCTTTTACTGTAGGAAAACTTACTGATTACGATGCAGTAATGGCTTTTGGCAAAGACAAAGATCTGATAACCATCGAAATTGAAAATGTAAATACGGATGCCCTGAAGGAACTCCAAAAGATGGGCAAAAAAGTGTTCCCACAGCCGGAGATCATAGAGTTGATCCAGGACAAACGAAAGCAAAAGACATTTTATAAGGCTAACAGGATTCCAACTGCAGATTTCGTACTAACTGAAGATCTCGCAGACCTGAAAAACCATGGTTATTTCCTTCCGGGTGTCCATAAGTTGGGAAAAGAAGGTTATGACGGTAGAGGGGTCCAGGTCATCAGAACAGAAGCAGATCTGGATAAAGGATTCAATAAACCCTCCCTACTGGAAAAACTCATTGATTTTGAAAAAGAGATTAGTGTGATTGTTTCCCGCAATGAATCCGGTGAAATCGCTTGTTTTCCTGTAGTTGAACTGGTCTTTCATAAAGAGGCTAACCTTGTGGAGTATTTGTTTGCTCCTGCGGAGATCCCTGCTAAAATTGAGGAAGCAGCCTACGATCTTGCAAAAGACGTTATTGACAAACTAGACATGGTTGGGATTCTTGCCGTGGAGATGTTTCTTACTAAAGAAGGGGATATCCTGGTGAATGAAATTGCCCCACGGACCCACAATAGCGGGCACCATACCATCGAAGCAAATATTACATCACAATTTGAACAACACCTGAGAGCTATTCTGAACCTACCTTCCGGAGCAACTGATCTCGTTATTCCGGCAGCGATGGTCAACGTGCTAGGCGAAGAGGGATACACCGGAAACGCCAAATATCAGGGAATAAATGACTTAATGGCCATGGAAGGGGTACATTTACATTTGTACGGAAAAAAGGTAACCAAGCCTTTTAGGAAAATGGGCCATGTGACAGTAACTGCTAAAAATGCCCAGGAGCTAAAGGAAACGGTAGATAAAGTAAAAAATACTTTAAAAGTAATCGCATGAGCAAAGTACAGGTAGGGATCATCATGGGTAGTCAGTCTGATCTTCCGGTCATGGCTGAAGCTGCTGAAATTCTTGAAGAGCTGAATGTCTCAGTAGAAGTGACAATTGTTTCTGCCCACCGAACGCCAGACAGGATGGTAGAATATGGTCGAAAGGCTGCCGAGAGGGGACTAAAGGTAATTATTGCCGGTGCAGGAGGTGCAGCACACCTGCCAGGGATGGTTGCTTCTTTGACCACCCTCCCCGTAATTGGCGTTCCTATCAAGTCGCGAAATTCTATCGATGGCTGGGACTCCGTGCTCTCAATCCTGCAAATGCCCGCTGGTGTACCTGTTGCAACCGTAGCCCTTGACGGAGCTAAAAATGCCGGCCTGATAGCAGCCCAGATCATTGGTGCTTTTGATGAAAAAGTATCCAAAGCCATGGCCGACTACAAAGAGGGATTGAAGAAAAAAGTTCTTGACAGCGCTTCCGAACTGGAAAATAAAGGCTGGAAGGCCCGAAAGATCGGGTTTCAATGAAAACAAGAATTAGGTTTAAAGCAGGCAGGTGGCAGTAGGCTCCTATTTCCTATTTCCTATTTCCTATTTCCTTTCTCCTCTCTCCTTTCTCCTTGTTCCTTGTTCCTTTCTCCTCCTAGTTCCTTGGTCCTTTCTCCTCCTTCCCCCTTGTTCCCTGTTCCTTACTATCTTTATCACTATGAAAGCCTCGATCACCCTGCTGCTGGCCTTTATAGCAATGGTAGCACATAGCCAGAATACTGTGGAAAAGTATGTTCGGGAGGGCGTACAGTACCACGATGCAGGTGATTATCAAAGTGCACTGGAAGTTTACCAGCATGCACTATACCTCAACCCCAGATCTTCACTCGCTAACTATGAGATGGCTATGACCTATAGTGTGATGAACGAATATGACAGTGCATTAAAATATGCTGACATAGTAATCGAGTTGGATGACAATAGCCTAATCCCTGCATATATTGTAAAAGGCAATACACTCGATGCTCTGGGGCAACCACAAAATGCCATCAAAGCTTACAAAGCAGGACTACGAAAAGTAGGGAAGCATTACCTCCTTTATTATAATATGGCACTGACGCACTTTGCATTGAATGACCATGAAGCCACTGAAAAGGCATTGATCAAAGGCATTAAAAACAATCCCACTCATGCTAGCAGTCACCTGCTTCTGGGCCAGCTCTTGTTTACACAAGATCAACCTGTACAAAGCTTGCTTTCCCTTTATTACTTCCTGTTTTTGGAACCTAACTCCAATCGGTCCTCCGGAGCACACCAGCTCTTAACAAATCAGCTAAATGGAAGTGCCGAGCGTGATGGCAACAACATCAACATCTTAGTACCTGTAGACAAAAAGAAAAACAAGAAAAACGAAGATTTCTCAACAGTGGCTATGATGCTCTCCATTTTTGGGTCCATAAACCTTACCGACGAAAACAAAGACAAGACCCCCGAAGAGCAATTTTGTTCCAACACGAAGTCCTTTTTCACCACTCTGGGTGAATTACAAGGAAAGAAAAAGAGAGGGCTCTGGTGGGGCTTTTACATCCCTTTCTTCCACAAACTGGCCTTGTCAAATCATCTTGACACCTACTGTTACTACATCTCCCAGTCAGCAAACCCACAGGCTACCTTATGGCTGGATGAGCATATCAGCCGAATAGGTGAGTTGGATCAATGGCTAAGAAATAGAGAAGATTGAAAAAGAAATCCTTCTCCTCCTCCTTGTTCCTTCCTCCTTATTCCTTCCTCCTTGCTCCTTTTTCCTCATTCCTTCCTCCTTCTCTCCACTAAATCTTCACCTCACCACCAGTCTGCACTGACTTATAAATCGCTTCCACCACTGTAATATCCCTCAAACCCTCTTCACCGGGGACTAACATATCCTTGTTGTTCATGATTGCCAATGCATCGTCATCCATCTGGATGGGCTGCTGGGTTTCTACAGGGAAGTTGATTTCGGTGCCATCTGACATAATACCCTTATTGCCGCTATAACCTGACTGGGGTTCCATCCTCAGAGAACCTTTCTCATAGTTGACCATCAGGTGATTCATCCGGATACCGAAGCTGGTTTGGCAGGCTGCCCGAGCTCCGCTGGGGAATTCCAACTGAAACATCATCGTTTCTTCTACTTCATGATAAATCTCTGGCCTGGTAGTAGAAGCCTGCGCAATTACTGAGACGGGTTCTTCACCTGTTGCAAGACGAGCCCCTTGTAGGGCATAAACACCCATATCACCCATACATCCGCCCCCCATGGCCCTGCTTTGTTTCCAATGATCGGTACGCCCATCAAAATAGCCGGCTGCAGAAGAAATCATTTTTACATTACCGAATCGCTTTTCTCTTCCAACTTTCATATATGCCTGAATGTTAGGGTCGTGCTGACAACGGTAGCCTATGGCAAGCTTTACTTTATTCTTTTTTGCTGCGCTGATCATGTCTTCGCACTCCTTAACAGAGGGTGCCATAGGCTTTTCACACCAAACATGCTTGCCGATGTTAGCAGCTCTAATTGAATATTCTGCATGCATGGAGGGTGGAAGAACTACGTAGATGACGTCTATTTCAGGATTATCAGCCATCTTTTCATAGGTCTGGTAATTGTAGACATTTTTATCTGGTATTCCATATTTCTCCTGCCAGACAGGAATCTTGCTAGGTGTACCAGTGACAATAGCTTTCAACTCACATAGCTTTGTCTTTTGTAATGCCGGAGCAAGGATGTCAGTGTTGTAATATCCAAGACCGACCAGGGCAACACCCAGCTTTTCTTTTTGTTGTCTTGTAGCACTCAATAAGACATTGGGAGAAAAGACAGCCGAAGATGCTACTGCCAGGCTTGCTTTTCTTATAAAATCTCTTCTTTCAATTTTCATTTTTTAATGGGTTTGTGTTGCTGTATGAAGTTACGAAAATTACCTGAAGAGTGAAAAATGATTGATCTTTCGTAATTCTTAACCCGGACGAATATGAATAAGTCAGTTTGTTACAAAGGCTGGCTAAACATCTATGAAATGTCCATCTTCTCTTACTAGCAGAAAAACTTCACCTTCATACCATTCACCGAATTAAACCACTTCTGATAAGTCGTTTTAGGAATTTTGGCACAGGAATAGCATAACAATATACAAAATAGTTAACCGCTATTTCAACCACACTACCAGCTAAGAGTCCATTGTTTAACTAAATAAAAGTAAGTTATGCTACTTATTGTATGTGGACTTATTCTTTTGTTCTTAACAGTTTTGGCCGGTGCATGAAAATATTCTGATCTCGTTCGGAAAGCGAGTTAAACAACACCGTGTTGAGCGGGGTTGGTCTCAGGAAAAACTGGCAGAAAAGACCGGTTTTCACAGAACCTACATCGGGATGATAGAACGGGGAGAAAGGAATATTGGCTTAAAAAATATTGAAGTATTTGCCTCTGTATTCCGTGTTAATCTCTCTGATCTATTAGATGGTGAAGGTTGATGCTTTTAGAACTTCTTTAACAGCTTTTTAATCTGGTTATGGATGGCTCTGGGATCTTTGCTTCCATGATTGGTGAACGCAATAAAAAATTTGTTCTCACCTTTCAAAGCTGGTGCACTTCCAGACCTTCCAAAACCAAATACAACCATTCCGTCAGAGCTTAAAATCCCTGCTGAAGAGCTTCCCATATAGGAAAAATTATCTTCTTCCTCATCTGGTGTAAGCTGAATCACTGCAAGTGACCTATTCAACCTTTTATCACCGAAATAGGCCCATCTCCAGGAGCCTCTGGCAATTGAATCTGACTTGAGGACTGGTCGGTCGAAGCGAATCCCGTCCAAATCATTCCCCCAAAATTTGTGATTGGGGTCAAAACTTCCACCGGGAATACCTTCATACAAAAACCAATAAGCCCGGCCGGTATCCACCTTAAGCACCTCCAATAAAGCCCCCTCTTTATAAAATCTCCATTCCCATGCCCACTTCCCTGAAACTGAATTTGTGCGAATCTTATTGGGCGCAACAAGTTCAGAAATACAGCGATCAAAACCGGGATGTCCCGCCCCGGAATCTTCCCCACGAAACACCAGATTGGGTAATCCTCTGAAATCCAATGCAGCCGATTCCGGAACCCTTCCTTTTCCAGGCTGATAACCAACCCATTCAATTCCCTCAGGATCCATTATTGAAGAAAAACCTCCTCCATTACGATCGTATAGGTATTCACCTTGCTGTGAGATGATCCGGAAATGCGGTCGTCCCTGATAACTAACCTCTGTTATAATTTGAGCTCTGGAAGAAAATGTTAGTATTAGAAGGGTTATATAAATAAGCCGTTTTTGTCCAAGCATGGTAATAAAATTACTTATTTGGAGGCAAAGCTTGTCAGGCCCAATATCGTTGCCATCAAAAATTCACTAAATTGAATAGGCCAATGACCCATTATAAATGAAAAAACCAAGCCTATTACTGTTCACAATACTCTTTGCCATCCCGCTCATGGCACAGGTAGTAAATCATAAAATTGTTGGGGCAAAAGAAGTTACCTGGAAAAGAATCTCCACAGAAGATGGAACATTGCAGGTTCCCAATTCAGGTAATCAACAGACTGCTTCACTCATTGCAGATATCGATCAGGATGGAGATCAGGACTTTTTCATTGCCGAAAGAACTGCCGCGCCTGCTCTCACACTTTATAGGCATCAGGATGGTGAGTGGAAAAGATATATCATCGAAGGAAATCTACTTCGAATAGAAGCTGGGTCAGCTGCTCATGATATAGATAGTGATGGTGATCTGGACATTGTCTTTGGTGGAGATGCTCAAAGCAATGAAGTTTGGTGGTGGGAAAACCCTTACCCAGATTTTGACCCGACGTCACCATGGAATAGATATACCATTAAGAAATCTGGGAGCAATAAACATCATGATCAGCTTTTTGGTGACTTTGACGGTGATGGTAGAATTGAACTAGTGTTTTGGAATCAGGGAGCTGATCAATTAATCATGGCGGAAGTGCCTCAAAATCCCAAAAAAAGTGTGGAATGGCCACTCCAGGTTGTATATAGATACAGCAGGGATAGTGAAATGGAACCACTAGTAGGATTCAACGGATATCCTGCGTGGCGATCGGTAAACGAACATGAGGGATTGACGAGTATCGATATTGATGGAGATGGACTGTTAGACATCGTTGGAGGTGGACGCTGGTTCAAATACAGGGATGGACAGTTCATAGAAAACATCATTGATGCTAGTTACACATTCTCTCGCAGTGGAGTCGGTGATTTTATCAAAGGCGGCAGGCCAGAGGTAATACTGACCGTGGGCGATGGACTGGGTCCAATGTATATGTATGAGTGGAGAGAACGAAAGTCCGGGACAGGTACGTGGGCCAAGACCCGGCTAATAGATGAATTGGATAATGGTCACACCCTTCAGGTATTGGATTATAACAATGACGGGAACCCGGACATATTCTCTGCGGAAATGCGATTTGGGGAGGGCAACCCGGATGCTAAAGCCAGAGTTCTCTTAGGTGACGGAAAGGGGCAATTTCAGGAAATGATCCTGGTGCGAGGTTTTGGAATACATGAAGGAAGGATGGCCGATCTGGATGGAGACGGGGACCTTGATATCCTAGGCAAACCCTACACCTGGAATGCTCCGCTACTGAATATCTGGATCAACGAACAGTAAACATCACTAAAAAAGGAAACCCACCCCCTCGTGGGGATGGGTCTAGCCGGTTCATGAAGAGACGGTGATTAGAGATTAAGTTAGATTTGGGTATCCATTAATCAATTAATCTGATATAAAAGTAAGGGGACCAGCTATCAACCGAAAACTGGATATTGGGTATGAATATTTATTTCTGGCAAAATGCACCAATGACTATGCACTTGCAGAATCTTATTTGCAGATTTTGCAAATCATTGGAAGAAATGATTCCATAATCAGCAGATCATGCAAAATTCAATGGAATGTTTCCTTAAAATATTATTGACTTTGTATGTCAGATTGGAGAATTATTCAAAGAAGGGAACACCTTCCGGCGCATATTTCCTCATCCCTTCTTCGTTTATTTCTACTCCAATGCCCGGTTTATCTGATATAGCTAGAAATCCATCCTTCACCATTGGGCCATCGAAATCCACGACTTCTTCGAACATGGGGTTCTTATGAAAATAGATCTGCCATTCCAGGATCATAAAATTCGGAACAGTAGCACAAACATGTGCCGCCGCCATCGCTCCGAGGTACGAGGCAACCATATGTGGCGCAAACGGCACATAATATAGATTGGCAAGGTTAGCAATTCGCTGTGCTTCGCCCAGGCCACCTGCTTTTTGTATATCCGGCATAATAATATCAACTGCACCGATCTCCAGCATCCTCCTGAAACCGTGAGCCAGGTAAACGTTCTCACCCGCACAGATTGGAGTGGTAGTAGATTCGGTGATATACCTGTAAGCATCCACATTTTCTGCTGGGACAGGCTCTTCGAGCCACATCAGCTTGAGAGGTTCAAGCATCTTGGCCACCTGTTTTCCGGTGACCATATCATACCTTCCATGCATGTCGCAGCAGATATCGACATTTGGACCAACCGCTTCCCTGGCAGCAGCCACCTGGTCGTACATCCTTTTGAGCTCTGCGGGACTGGCTGTCCAGTTATACTTGTCATATTTGTTGGGATCATTTGCCTGATCCAGGTCAAACTTAATGGCAGTAAAGCCCATGTCTTTAGCCTCTTTGGCAGCATTGGCAAAATCCTGAGGTGTAGGGAGCCTGTTTTGATACAAAGCCGTATCACAATAAACCCTTACACTATCCCGGAATTTGCCTCCCAGCAACTGGTAAACAGGAAGCCCTAGTGCTTTACCTGTCAAATCCCATAAAGCTGTCTCAATAGCTGTCAATACAGCCACATACATACCAGCCTGAGCTCCTCTGAAAAAGCCACTCCTTCGGATGTCTTCAAAAAGCATATGGACATTTAGCGGGTTTTTTCCTTCTAGCTGTCGGCCCATCATCTTCACCAGATGATATGTGCCGGGAGTAGCGTCCACACCTTCACCACACCCCCAAATGTCCTGGTTAGAGTAAATCTTGACAAAAAGGCTGCTTCCGTTACGGATATAACCACATTTTACATCCGTAATTTTTAGGTCAGAAGGCATTGAAGACTTTGGGGTTCTGTCCACAGCATGCTCCAGTTCATTGCCAAACATGGTAATCGGAGTGAGCCCAATGGCACCAGCCATTGCACTTTTACTTAAAAAAGATCTTCTTGATTGGGGTGATTTCATGAGGTTGTTGCTTAATAGGATTATTGGGATTTTACCAGGTCCTGCTTTTCAACAGCTCCTGTATCTGCTCTTTGGGTACTGGAAGTTCGTCTATGTGATCATTGAGCCATTTTGAGAAATCTCTTTCTATTTCATCGGACCAACGGTTGTCAATCTGACCAGGAGTGTATTTCTGCTCCCTTAGCCGCTGGTGTCCGAACATATCTCTGAGCCTTACAACCTCAGACACCTTCACTACCTTTTCCGCAAGATGGGGTGGGATAAATATGACTCCACCATCTCTGCCTAATACGACGTCGCCTGGTATTACCATAGCATCTCCGATCCTTGTTGGGGTATTGATCCCCACAAGAGTAGTATTGAGTGCGCCATCAGGATTGTTGAGGTGATGTGAAGGGTGGTAGGTTCTAAAAAAAGAGGTGAAACCACCAATTTCTTTCAGTCCATCAATGTCTCGAAGAGCTCCATTATAAATAATGCCGTTTCCGGTCTTGGCATAGATGGAATTGCCAAGGTTGTCTCCGATGGTGGGCCCGTCTTCTTTCAGCCCAAACTGATCCACTACATACACATCCCGCTGAACAAGGAGATCAATGGTCCAGGCATTCTGCGACTTAATTCGACCATCCTGGTTATGACCACGGTCATCAATGACCCGATGCACATCCGGTCTCCCGGGCATGAAAATGGCGGTAACTGCTCGTCCTACTAGCACGCTGTCGGGGTTAATGGTCATCCATTCATCGGCATATTGATGTTTGAAATTCTCACCTTTCAAAACAGCCCACGCCTCCTCGAGTGTCACGAGTTTCATCCGGTCTAATATCGCATCGGGGACTTTAGGTCGACCGTCTGCAAAACGCTCACCTTTCCATTCGGGAGTGAGAAAAATAAGTTCTTCTTTGGAGATCTGCTGAGCTGTTGTTTCACTTACAGATAGCAGAAAAATGGTTATTGAAATAACAATGATTGAAGTGAATCTTCGATTGGGGTTTATCATATTCACAAATAGGTTAATGTTGGGTAGCGAATGATAGCTGAAAATGACGATTTTTCAAAGCATTTATATCATTAAATCATCAGAATTCATTCCGGGGTGATCATTATATGTGCCCTGTGAGTACCCGGATTCATGATCCATGGAGCCCCAGGACCAATAGGGGCTGGAGAGAGGCCTGTAGATTCTGCGGTAGCAAATGGAATATATACCACAAACCTTACTTTTAGATTCTGAACTTCTCCTGAGGCATCTAATTCTCCGCTACCAACATAAAGTGTGCTCTTATCCGGTAAAGAAAGTGTTCCGTTTTTAACTTCTTCCTCCCGTATATCAAAGATCTCACCAGCTTCTTTTCCCTGCTTGCGAAGCTCCCTGCCTCTTGCCATATAAGGTTCGAGCTCCTTATGGTATGCTGCTACGCTAAAACCCTCTTTCCCTGGGTCATCACCTAGACAGATAAATTCATTACTACCCTCACGGAGGGTAATCAAATCACCAGACGAGTCATAGCCAAGTATCGTTGCCTTATCGCGGTTCGCTTCTGGCAGGGCAAGTACGGCCGTCTTCATTTGCCATTCTTTCGTCGGGATTTCGACATCCTGCCCGAGAAGATTCGTTGTCAATAGCAGTAAGAGAAATACACTTATAAGTTTCATGATTGATGGGTTGTGTTCTAAAGTTAAAGCTTTTTCCCACATTTCGATAACAGCATTGGTCCGCATTTGAATGATATTAAATGACATCCCTCCGCAATCACTGATGATCTCTAAAAAACTTTACATGGCTAGTCTAATTCTTTATCATAGGATATAAATGGCTTAACAAAAACAGAAATACTGTTTTGATTAGCTTTCTTTCATTCACAATAAAAGGCATAGAAGCAATTTCACACTTTTTTTATGCACTAAGTAGAACTAGAATACTGCCTACTCGAAGGTCAATCGGCCAAAAAATTCCGGAAGGTGAAAATTCGGCTTTGGATGATCAACCGGGGCCCATGTTAGCCAATGCGGATGCGAAGTCTTGTCTGCACATTTATAGAAATTGGCCCTCCAAACCACACCTGACTGAGGTTTATCAACTTCAATGTAGTTTGATAAAATAGCAAAAGGTATCTTATACTCCAGTGTCCAGATTTCAGGATCAGCAGATTCCTGGGTACCATCTCTCGAGATTGAATGTGAGATGACTATTTGATCATATTCATCCTTTGTAAATGAAGCTTTGGTGTCATCACTCGGATGAATTTGAAATAAATAAACACCCTTGCAGTTTGCCTCAAAGTTGAAATACCCCCTTTCAACATCCTCACCGGGGGAGAAAAAAAACTCCACACAGCTATCCTGCCATACCCTTCCATTCGTCTCTGTGGCAACGGCCTTAACGTACTTGTCCTGAACGTGAAATATCACATAGATGAAGTCATCGTCATACCTCAGTTTTGCTTTGGTCTTTGGAAAATGTTCTGGCCTTTCGCCCATATAATTTTCCAGGTGTAGCCCCTGAGTTTCATCCCACATAGTTTTATTCCAATCAGCATTGGTCTCACCAGGAGCTGTAGTCTTTTTTACTTTATATGAATACTGATCATTGTCAGAAACCATGTCTACATTATCTTTTTTAGGGTTGTTGCATTGGATAAAGAGAAGGATCACAAAAAAGAAAACCGGGTCTTTAAATTTTGCCATCTCAGAATGCATTATACTAAGAATTTATTTTTGGTCCTCTTATCGAATCCTTATAAAGGAGGTCAATCTAAAAGTGAAAATCTATTGCGATTCGACCAGCTCGGGCTTTTTAGGAAAGATAAGCGACAGTACTATTGATCCGATCAGCACACCCATGATCACTGCAAATGAAAGGAAAGTGGGTATATGGATATGCTCAACACCAAGAACGTACCCCAATCCTTTTTGAATGATCTCCATCTCCAGCATCATCTTACCCCCTATGAAGATAAGGACAATAGAAAGACCTTTTTGCAGGAGGTAAAACCGGTCCAACACATTAGCAAGCAAAAAGAACATTGCTCTAAGACCCATTACAGCAAAGATGTTTGATGTATAGATCACAAACTCGTTTTGAGTGATCGCGAATGCTGCCGGAATAGAATCCACAGCAAAGATCAGGTCGGTTGATTCAATTAAAATGATTACCAGGAACAACGGAGTAAAAAAGAGTTTACCGTTCTCTCGCAACCAGAATTTTCCACCGTCGTCTTTTGTTGTCAATGGAAGAATTTTTTTGGCATATCGAAGCATCAGGTTTTTCTCCGGTTCGATCTCCATTTCCTCGTCATCAGCATAAATTTTGATTCCGGAATAGATAAGGAAGGCACCGAAAATATACAGGATCCAATGAGCCTGTGAAATCACGAGAGCACCCACAAAAATGAAAATGGCCCTAAAAACAATGGCACCTAGTATACCCCAAAAAAGTATACTGTGATAATGTTCTTCCTGAACTTTGAAGTACCTGAGAATCAGCAGTATCACAAAAATATTGTCAACTGAAAGTGCTTTCTCTGTGACGTAAGCAGAGAAAAACTCCAGGGTGCTGGCCGAACCATCGCCATAAAAATAGATGAGGCCTCCATATACGCATGAAACAGCTACCCAAAACAGGCTTTGAAGAAGTGCCTCACGCTGCGAAACTTTGTGATGTGCTTTGTGAAAAAGACCTAGGTCTACGATGAGGAAAGCTACAATAACGACTCCGAAAATCCCGAATAACAGGCCTTCATTTTCCCCAGAAAAAATACTTAGAAGCATACAGTGAATGGCGATTTATAAATTTTGTTATTCTCCCAGAGGTTGAAAACTTTGAAACGGCCAACAAAAATAAATAAATAATAACCAATAAATAAAATCACCTTTTAATCGCAATTAGTGAAGTTTATCGGCTTGTCCTTTGATTGATGCAAATTATCAATTAATTTAAGGTACTATGATGAGCATTGTTGTTGATCTTCTGCTATTTGGATTTGTATACGCAGTTTTACTGTGTGTACTTTTTATTCATCACAACAGGAGAAAAAAGAAAGACAATGACTCGGATGAAGATGGCGGGATTCCGGTTTTTACTCCTCCCGAGCTGGACTTGCCTCCTGGCATCTGCCTCCCCAAAGACCCAACCAGATCAAAACGCGAAAAAGAAGAGGTTTTAGTCTAAAAAGCTGGTTTCTTGATTGAGTACTTATTAATTACTTCTTGCTCCATAATTTTGGCTGATAGCACAACTGTTCCATTTTTGTGAAACACTCCAATTCACACAAGGATTTAGAATATCTACCTCATGAAAATATCTGAAAAAGTAAATTATAAGACCTTAAAATCTCTAAATCCTTTAAATCCAATCATGGGAGGGAAGAAAAAAAGGCCAAAAACAGGACTCGCTCCCGGGAGCATCATCTACACAGGAAAAATTTATGCGGAAAATGTCCTGATAGAGGTGATCGACTATACTGATAGCCAAATTCACGAAGTAAACATCCTCAATCCGGATGAACTGGTTAATTACAACCACAATAAAACAGTCACCTGGATTAACATTCAGGGCTTGCATGATACAGAGCTCATCTCAAAAATTGGCGAAATCCTTGATATTCACCCGCTTACACTTGAAGACATTGTAGATACAGGGCAACGCCCTAAAATGGAAGTCTATGATGATTATCTATATCTCACATTAAAAATGATCAACTACAACCAGGAGTTGAAAAAAGTGGATATTGAGCAGGCAGGGATCATCGTTCATGCAAACTATGTGATTTGCTTTCAAGAAAAACCGGGAGACATTTTCGACAGCGTGCGTAAACGGTTGAGAGATGGTAAAGGAAGAGCTAGAAAGCGTGGTGCTGACTACCTGGCCTACATGTTACTCGACTTAATCATCGATTATTATTATGAAACCCTGGATGAGATCTGGAATAGAATTGAGTATCTTGATGATCAGGTAGTTGGGCGACCCGAACGTATCGAACTTAAAGATATTCAGCAACTAAAGAGAGACCTACTACAGCTCAGGCGGTTCATCTACCCGGTAAAAGATGCTTTGCTAGGCCTGGAGAATAAAGAATCCGAAGTATTCTCTGAAAACACCCTTGTCTTTCTCAGGGACACCAGTGATCACGTAAAACAGGTAGTAGATAACATTGATACCTATCGAGAAACGCTTTCCAACATCATGGATATTTACCTCTCTCAGCTAAGCATCAAAATGAACGAAGTGATGAAGGTGCTGACCATCATCGCGACCATCTTTATTCCTTTGACATTCATTGCCGGGGTCTACGGGATGAACTTTGAGCATATGCCAGAGCTCAGCTGGGAATTTGCCTATCCCCAGGGTTTTTATATAATCATTGGAGTTACTACACTCCTGATGGTTATCTATATCAAAACGAAAAGATGGCTTTGATTACTGAAACCTGGCTTCCGTGAAAAAATGAACGGTATCCCTCATTACCATATCCTGAAACCCACGAACTGAATAAGTCGCCATCAGCCCGTCCACGAAGCTGATATTGATCTCCCTTTGATGCTGAAAGATTTCCTTATCTTCGATAAATAGCCCTTCAATCCGAAGAATTTTATCATCTAGGATTTCGATCTCAAGAAATTTAACCGGACTCTTCTGATCCGATTTAAGCTCATACCTCATCTCATTTCCTGAAACTGTGGTTTCATAAGCCCCTACATAGTTGGTCTTATTCAGATCGAACTCACGGAATATCTTGAACTCATCCCTGAGCAGGGTAGTATCCGGATCAAAAACAGCATTTTCCTTTTCACCATCGAGTGTCACTTGCTTTTGTAATTTAAGATCTGTTTCAGCAAGTAAGACGATTTGGCGATCCAATAGTGAATCCAGATCATAGTAGTCTTTCACACGAAGTGCTTGTTCGCCAGATTCATTGCAGCTCCAAAGAGCTGCCATCAATACCATCAGGAAAATTTGCCTCATATTAGCTCATCGCCAGTCATCTCCTTGGGTTTGGGCAATCCAATAAGCTTGAGAATAGTCGGTGCTAAATCTCCTAGCTTGCCAGGCTTTACTTTACCCTTAAAGTCATTGTCTACGACAATTACTGGTACAAGGTTGGTTGTATGAGCAGTATTTGGTGATCCATCTGCATTCAGCATAATGTCTGAATTGCCATGGTCGGCAATGATTATACTTGTATAGCCGTTCTCCAGGGCAGCCCCAACCACCTCTTTTGTGCAATGATCCACTGTCTCACAAGCTTTTACCGCAGCCTCAAAAACGCCTGTATGGCCAACCATATCAGGATTAGCAAAATTCAGGCAGATGAAAGAGGCTTCCTGTTTTTTCAGCTCGGGAATGATCTTGTCTTTGATGTCGTGGGCACTCATCTCAGGTTGCAGATCATACGTTGCCACTTTTGGCGACGGACACAGGATACGACTTTCGCCATCAAACTCAGTCTCCTGACCCCCTGAAAAGAAGAATGTGACGTGAGGATATTTTTCAGTCTCCGCAATCCGGATCTGCTTTTTACCATGTCTGGATAGCACTTCACCAAGTGTATTCGTCAAATTGTCCTTATCGAACACCACCTTTACATCATTAAACGTATCGTCATAGTTGGTCATGGTGAGGTAATACAATTTCAGCTTTTGCATCCCATGATCAGGGTAATCCGCCTGGGTTAAAACTTCCGTAATCTCTCGTCCACGGTCTGTGCGGAAATTGAAGCACATCACGACGTCTCCTTCTTCAATCTTACCAACTGGTTTACCTCCCTCCGTGTGTACAATTGGCTTGATGAACTCATCCGTAACATCTGCACCATATGACTTCCTGATTCCCTCTGTTACTTCTTCGAAGCTCTCACCTTCCCCTTTTACCATGACATCATAGGCCAGCTTCACGCGCTCCCATCGCTTGTCCCTGTCCATGGCATAGTATCTTCCAACTACACTGGCTACCTTACCCACATTTTTGGACATATGATCTTCCAGGTCCTGAATGAATCCAAGGCCACTTTTTGGATCACAGTCTCTACCATCCGTAAATGCATGGACAAAAACATTTTTGCAGTCATTTTCTTTGGCAGCAGTAATTAGTCCTTTCAGGTGAAGAATATGTGAGTGCACACCACCATCCGATACCAACCCAATAAAATGGACATTTTTATTTTCTTTCTTTGCGTAGGCAAATGCATCTGTCAATGCAGGTTCTTTCGCCAGTGATCCATCTTTCACAGCATTGTTGATCTTCACAAGGTCCTGATATACAATGCGCCCTGCTCCGATATTCATGTGACCCACTTCCGAGTTACCCATTTGTCCTTCTGGCAAACCCACTGCCAGTCCGGAAGCCTCCAATGTGCTGTTTGGATATTTTTTATATAGTCCGTCTACAAAAGGTGTATTGGCCTTGTCGATTGCCGAAACTTCCTTATTAGTAGCAATTCCCCAACCGTCAAGTATGATAAGTATTACTTTTTTGTCCATGCTGCAAATATAAACCTTGACCCCCAAGCTAATGTTCGATATGGGGCAATCATTAAATTAAATCTGAATACTTGGCGTAATTTTTGATAATTTTAAGTCATGATAATAGCTCATTTTGTGATATCAGCGTTTCTGATGTTGTTTTCGCCTCTCATTCAGGAGGACCAAACATTGACCAACATCAGTGCGGCCATGAAAGCAGGAAGCTCCAAAGAGCTTATTAAGTATTGCAACGATAACCTGGAGATCAAGATTGATGGGAAAAGTACAAATTACAGCAAGTCTCAGGCGGAAGTGGTGATCAAGGATTTTTTCATGAAAAATCCCCCTAAAAATTTCAGATACATACACCATGGATCATCGCCTGAAGGATTGAAATACACCATTGGTACCTATACAGTAAGTAATGGTAGCTATAGGGTAGTAATGCTGATAAAAAAAGTAGGCTCTAATTTTAGGATAGATACCATCAATTTTAGCCGCGAATAGCCCTAGAAACAATTCGGTAGCCTATTTTTGCGGCCTATGGCTTTGACCTACCTATCGAAAGCTCGTATCAATAAATTCATCAAATCTTCTCTGACAGAGGACGTTGGGGATGGGGATCATACTTCTCTTGGCTCCATTCCAAAAAAAGATAAAAGCAAAGCAAAACTGCTTATCAAGGATAGTGGTGTCATTGCTGGACTGGAGCTTGCTGTGAATATTTTTAATCATGTAGACCCTGACCTCAAGGTGGAGCTAAGCAAAAAGGACGGAGACTGGGTAGACAATGGCGACATTGCCCTTGTGGTATCCGGCAACACTAGAAATATCCTACAGAGTGAACGACTGGTCCTCAATTGCATGCAAAGAATGAGCGGTATAGCCACCTATACCTTCAAGCTCAACAAGCTACTTGAAGGCACAAGCGCAAAATTGCTTGACACCAGAAAGACGACGCCCAATTTTCGTATGATGGAAAAATGGGCTGTTCACATAGGAGGTGGTGTCAATCACCGGTTTGGTCTATATGACCTGGTCTTGCTCAAAGACAATCATGTAGACTATGCAGGTGGCATAAAAAAAGCTGTGAATTCGGCTGTAGAATACCTAAAAAAAAATAAGCTGGAGCTGGATATTGAGATCGAGGTCCGTAGTATGATTGAGCTGGAAGAAGCGCTTGAACTTCCTCAGGTAAAAAGAATTTTGCTAGACAATATGTTGCCTTCAGAAATGCGTCTGGCGGTCCAAAAAGTGAATAAAACCAAAGAAACCGAGGCTTCAGGAGGAATTACTGAAAAGAATATCCGTGAAATTGCCGAAACAGGCGTGGATTATATCTCTGTAGGTGCACTCACACATTCCTACACAAGCCTGGACATGAGTTTAAAAGCAGATAAATAATGATTGTAAGAACAAGAAAATATCAATTACCTACCAAGGTATATATTAAGCAAGCCTTTTTGGGTATCGTAGCCCAGCAATGGTGGGTAGCTCCTATCTACCTGGCCATATGTGCCGGTTATTTCTGGATCCCCAATTGGTGGTGGGTCATTGGTGCTACAATTGCCCTTGGTCTCTATTTCCTTTTCTGGTTGATCCAGTTTGCTGGAGTCACTCAGCTGGAGCAGGGTAAATTTATGTTCCAAAAACTCTCCTACGAAATCAGTAGTCAGCAGATTTTGATCAAACTCAACAACAAACAAGGTATGCCCATGAAATGGGAACAAATCAAAAGAGCCAGGCATGGAAAAGACTACTTTGTATTGTTTGCAAGCAAAGCCCAGCTGCTTTACTTCCCGCACAAAATTTTCAACAATGAAAATGAAATCAGATTCCTTGATACAGTATTGAAGAGAAAAGGATTCTACAAATAATGGCTGGGTCCCTCAAAGAGCAGGCATTGGCCAAAGTAATGCGCTACTGTTCATCGAGGGAGCGTGCACCTCATCAGGTGAGGGAAAAGCTTATCAAATGGGGATTGCCTTCATCTCAAGCTGACGACATCATCACACAACTCAAGCAGGATAACTTTCTTGATGAGCAGCGCTTTGCAAACGCCTATTGTCATGACAAGTTTGAATTTAACAAATGGGGGAAAATCAAGATCAGGTATGGAATTCAAAAATTTCAATTACCTGACGAAATCATTGATGAAGGACTCTCTAGTATATCCGATGCAAGGTACATTGAGACCATTCACGATCAGGCATCAAAAAAATGGCAACTTTTGAGCTCAGAGTCAGACACTTTCATCAAGAGGCAAAAAACCGCAAATTTTTTGATCCGACGCGGTTTTGAAAGCGCTATGATTTATCAGGTGATTGACAAATTAACATAAGACCTAAACCGGGATCAATTTTCTAAATAAATAGCTTTAATTTTAGAGTTTGTGATTGATCACATCGCGTGAATTTGTTACCATTGATTAGCTATTAATAATATGTCGATTAACAAATCTGCACACCAGATACTTGACCAGCTGGATTTCGTCATCGCCCAATTGTCAGAAGATGCTTTTGGAAAACCTCTTGAGGTTTTAAGTCAGGCCAGCATCGGTCAGCATGTCCGCCATACATTAGAATTCTTTCTTTGCCTGATGGATGCTCAAACCAATGGTGTGATCAATTATGACAACCGAAAGCACGATCAGTTGATCGAAACAGATGGTGCATTAGCCAGGAGTGTCATCAAATCTATCAGAGATTTTCTCAATAAGGAGCAATCAGATTTTGCCTTAAAGCTGGAGGGTGATTACCAGGTAGACAGCCCTGATCCAATTAGAATAGACAGTAATTTCTATCGTGAACTCGCCTATAACATTGAACATGCCATTCATCATATGGCATTGATCAAGATCGGAGTAAAGCACCAATACCCTGAGGTTGAGCTGCCAGATCATTTTGGTGTAGCCAGCTCCACAGTCAGGTATCAAAAGAGCCAATGATCAATGTCTGATCAGCTATCCCCAATTAAAAAGTGGTGGATCCGATGGTCGAACTGGGAATACTGGCCTTTTTCATTTTTATACTTCCCGGTTGGCTTCTACTATACCTGGTTAGCAATCAAGCGAGGCTCTTTTTTCTTTTTTACGGCGGCTAACCCGTCCATTGAGTTTGGTGGGATGATGGGGGAAAAGAAATCTGACATCTATAAACTCATTCCCAAAAAGTTTATTCCCCAAACCCAGCTATTCAGTAAAAATGAAAAGCAGGGAGCGATTCATTTTGCCAATAAAATTGGCTTCCCTATTATCGCCAAGCCAGACATTGGTGAGCGGGGCACCTGGGTGGAAAAGATAAAAGATCAAGCTGCCCTCGGAAATTATATCAGAGATTGCCCGGTCCCATTCCTCATCCAGGAACTGATTACTTATCCGGTGGAATTGGGCGTGTTTTATGTTCGTTTTCCAGATGAAAAAAAAGGCAAGATCACCTCTGTGGTTGAAAAAGCCTTCTTATCAGTGACCGGAGATGGAAAATCAACCATCAAAACATTGTTGGGAAGCAATCCCAGGGCCAGCTTGCAGGTGGACATGGATCATAAAAGGATAGCTCCATTGCTGACCATGGTTCCTTCAAAAAACCAATTGGTTGAGATAGAGTCTATCGGAAATCATTGTCGGGGTACTCAGTTTCTAAATAAAAATGACAAAATAAGCCCTGAATTAGAAAGGGCTTTTGATAAGATTGCTGACCAAATTCCAAATTTTTATTTTGGCCGTTTTGATCTTCGATGTAATTCACTGGAAGAACTTGCTGAGCTAAAAAACTTTAAGATTCTAGAACTAAATGGGGCAGGAGCTGAGCCTGGCCACATCTATCAGCCAGGTTATTCACTCATTCAGGCTTATCAGGACATTAACTGGCATTTGGCTACTTTAGCTAAAATTAGTCACCTCAATAAGCGGAATGGCCACCGGTACTGGTCATTGAAAGAAGGAATGAAAAAGCTGAAAGAAGTCCGTAAATACAACAAAATTCTCAACGCCTCCTGATGCTGGTATTCCTGGTTGCTTTTATAGTTAGCTATCTTGGTTCCATCCCTCCGGGCACCATCAATATTTCTACGATGCAGCTGTCTATCCAGGGAAAAAGAAGAGCAGCAGTTTTCCTTTCACTGGCCGCATCCTTAGTGGAATTTGTTTATGCTGGTATCACAGTTAGATTTCAGCTATTTCTAAGCGAGTCTGAATGGTTCACAGACCATTTTTATGTTATCACCGCCGTTCCAATGCTTATTTTGGGCGTCGCTAATCTATGGACTTCATCAAACACTAAATCTTTTTTAACCAGAGTAAAAGCGAGTGGAAGAAGTGGATTTAAAAGAGGTCTTGTTTTAGGGTTGCTTAACCCCCTCACATTGCCCTACTGGCTAACAGTTACAGCGTATCTCCAAACTCACGATCTTATTTCACTTGAAGGTTGGCTGTTTTGGTATTATTTGATAGGGATCTCTGTAGGGACTTTTCTTCTCATGATATCTATCATAATGCTCGGAAGGAAATTCTCCAACATTGCAGATAATCAATTCCTGGTTCATCGATTACCCGGGCTGATATTTATCGGACTTGGAACTTATAATATTGTCATATGGCTTTCGCTCTAAGCTTTTTACGCAGATCGAAAGCAATGTAAAAACATCGCAGGATCATGGTTATTACCAAAGGCAGGAGTGCATTATGTAGCGGTTGTGGGATAGCCTCCCAAATCAATAAAAGAATAAGATACCATACCCCGACTAGCTGAAAATAAATCATGGAAATCTTTCGCATCTTTTTCATATTCAGGAAATAAACCAGTGGAATATGAAAAGGAATGGCCCAAAAGATATTCATGTTTTCTTTGCTCAAATGGTCAGTAGCAGACCACAAGAAAACCAGCCACCATGCAAGTATTCCTACAAAAGTAAACAGGACAACATCCACCCAATGACTCCGTTTTTCTCGCTTAAAATCTCTGTTAGTAAAGAATCCAACGATGAAAAATACCAGGATAAAAGTGTTGAATGGAGTGAAAATACCGTTTGTATAATTCTCTGGCTTTGCCTGGTAGACCAGATCTGTTCGCTCCACCAGAGGTACACTTAAGGTATCCCTACTGAACTCAGCACTGTCCAGGGCCAGCTTTACGTAATCCGGTAAAAACATGTAAGTCTCCGGGGCTGCCTCACTGTCAATTTGGAAGCCAAGACCTACATCAATGATCCAGTCGCCCCAGGGCTGATAGGCAAGATACTCATCCATCAAATCCCGGACGGTGGTCTCTTCCTCTGCATAATAATGATTGTACTCAATACGCCCTGGGAAGATCTTGCCTAAAATCTCGGGAACCTTGCTTGAGCAGTTATCATAGACATAATTGTAGTTATACTCTCTATTTTCAGGTTTATAATTATTGATGAGAAAATCTACCACCTGCTGCTTTTCCTGTTGTGTCAGGTTCAGGTACTGCTCAATCACATATCTGTTTTCATCAATATAATGATTTACAAATCGTGTATAATCAGATAAACCTAGTTGGTATAATAGCTTGCCTCGTGCGAAATTCCAAAAGAAGTTCTCCTGATCAAAGTCAAATACTCCATAATTAAAAACCCAATCTACCCGATTTAATGGATCTTTGACATGAATGGCCGTATGCCCAAAAGCTGAATAGATTTCCTCCTGGTATGGCCCCAAAGTCATAACGGATATTTCAGCCTGATTTGAAAGGGACACTTGCTGAGAGGTAGCAGTACCGGGAATTACCGTTCCCAAAATAAGAAGCAGGTAGATAAAGAGGGTTGTTGGCTTCAAAATTTGTATGTTTAAAGTATGTTCATCAGCGTAAGTGATACACTTCAATTGGCCTCAAAGCTAACCCTTAAACGATTAATCAATGCGCTTTCTATATACCTGAGTTATCAAATATCACGTATGACCGGAAAACCCCGAATATCCGGGATGCCGGTAAGTGTTTCCATCGAGCCAACAACAGCCTGCAATCTTGGATGTCCAGAGTGCCCCAGCGGGTTGAGATCATTTACACGGGCTACAGGCAAGATTGACGATGTATTGTACAGAAAAATTATTGATGAGCTATCTCCCACGCTTACATACCTTATCCTATATTTTCAGGGAGAACCGTATCTCCATCCCCAGCTGAATGATATGATCAGGTACGCGCACTCAAAGAATATTTATACAGCCACTTCTACCAATGCACATTTCTTTACAGATCAACAGGCAGAAAAAACCGTTCGATCCGGATTAGACAGACTGATTATCTCAATAGATGGAACTACACAAGAAGTCTATGAAGCTTATCGTAAAAATGGAAGACTAGAAAAAGTACTCGCAGGAACTCAGAAGATCATCAAGTGGAAAAATGAGCTGAATAGTGCGACACCTCAGGTTGTCTGGCAATTCCTGGTTGTGGGACCCAATGAGCATCAGGTAGATGAAGTAAAGCAACTGGCAACAGCTTATGGTGTAGATAAAGTAGCCTTTAAAACTGCCCAAATCTATGAGTATGCAGAAGGTCATCCGTTAATCCCATCAGATGAAAAATACTCAAGATATGCGAAAAACGATCAGGGAAAATACGAGCTAAAATATAAAGTGACGGATGAATGCTGGAAGATGTGGCACTCTTGTGTGATTACCTGGGACGGGCAGGTTGTACCCTGCTGTTTCGACAAAGATGCTGAGCATCCAATGGGAAGATTGGATCAACAAAATTTTGAAGAGATATGGCATTCAAGGGCTTATCAGCAATTTAGAGAATCACTATTTCACTCCAGAAGCCAAATCGAGATGTGTAAAAACTGCTCTGAAGGCTCGAAGGTTTGGGCTTAAGTAAGGTCCCATTTGGTATATTTTAGCTATGCCAGTGTTTATCGATCAGTTTTACTAGCTGTGGATGTACACCGCAACCAGCAATTATTTCACCTCCAAATAAATAATTACCGCCGCCTTTAAAATCTGAGACAAATCCTCCAGCCTCTTTGATGATGGGACAGGCACCAGCAACATCCCAGGGCTTGAGGTTGTACTCAAAAAATCCTTGAAGCCTTCCACAGGCCACGTAGGCTAGATCTGAAGCAGCACTTCCCATTCTTCTGAGGCCGTGGGATTGAGACAATAATGACTTAAGAATGATCAGATACTCATCAACTTTGGGAAAATCATTGGCAGGAAAACCGGTAGAAAATAGTCCTTCCTCGATGTCTTTCACTGGCGATACTTTTATTGGGGTCCCATCAAGGTAAGCTCCTCCATCTTTCCAGGCATAGAAGCATTCGGCCCGGTTAATCTCATACACAAAACCCATCTCCATCTCATCACCTTTTTTGAGGCCTATGCTCACTGCATAGGATGGGATCCCATGCACAAAATTTGTGGTGCCATCCAATGGATCTATGATCCAGGTATACTCTTTCACCTGCTGATCAATGGTTCCTTCTTCGGTGATAAAGCCAGCTTCGGGCAATAATTTTTTGAGCTCAGAGACCAACAGTTTTTCTGATTGTTTATCTACATAAGACACCAGGTCGGCTTTACCCTTCAACTCTACATCTTCCATGGAAAACTTCCTGGATTCCTCCCTGATAAATTGCCCGCATGATTTAATGATCTGCTCTGTTTCCCTTACGATGCTTTCAATTTTCATTTGGCTCCAATGACAATTACAAATTCACCTTTTACAGTACCACTTTGAAAATGGTTGATCACTTCCTCAAACGTGCCGGTTACAGTTTCTTCAAATTTCTTGGTAAGCTCTCGTGAAACTGAAACCAATCTTTGCTCCATGAGCTCGCCAAGTTGCTCTAACGTTTTCAATAATCTATGTGGGGATTCGTATAGAATTATTGTCCGTTCTTCCTCTACCAGCATTTTCAATTTTGTCTGCCTTCCTTTCTTTGCAGGAAGAAATCCTTCAAATATAAACCGATCACATGGAAATCCCGATTGTACCAGGGCTGGAACAAAAGCAGTGGCTCCAGGAAGTGACTCCAGGGAGATCTCATTTTTCAAAGCTTCTCTTACCAGAAGAAATCCCGGATCAGATATGCCCGGAGTGCCAGCATCAGTGATAAGGGCCAGCCTTTCACCTTTCCTCATCCTTTCAATAACCTGATTTACCTTTTGATGTTCATTGAATGCATGAAAGCTCTCCATGGGAGTGGAGATGCCATAGTGCTTGAGCAGTACCCCACTTGTCCGGGTATCTTCAGCAAGTATTCTATCCACTGATTTGAGTACCTCCACTGATCTGTAAGTAATGTCCCCAAGATTTCCGATAGGAGTGGACACTAAATACAGCAGCGTTTCCTCGTTCATTCAGCCAGCAATTTATCGATTGCTGAAGCCAAACTTCTGTCACGCTCCGTCACTTTGCCGCCCACATCATGTGTGCTCAATTCGAAGGTTACCTTGTTATAAGAATTGCTCCAGTTAGGGTGATGGTTCATTTTTTCGGCGATAATTGCCACTTTGGTCATGAACCCAAATGCTGATACAAAATCATCAAACTCTATGGTCCTGGTAAGTTTGTCGTCTACTTGCTTCCACATATTATTTGGATTTACAATGCTATGGTACCTTCGACCTTATTGGCCTCAAAATATACTTCTACAACGTCCTGACTACTGCTTAGTTGAGCTCGGCAGGTAATACTCACATAATGATTGTTGGAACTCGACCTCATAGAGGTTTTACCCTGAGGCAACAGCTCCAGGATAGCTTCCTTCTTTTCAGTCGGTACAATAAACTTGAAGACATAAATCCCTGGAAAGGTATGCTCAGATTCTACCTTCTCTTTGAAAGACTCAACATCCCAACTCATCCCTTCAATTTAATTGATTCAATTGAAGAAAATAAATCAAACTAGAAGAACTTGTAGCGAAGATCAGTAATTTCTGCAAAATCTGTCACCGCCTCATGCAACCTGCCAGAGATAAATAATGGTGAAAATGTAAGTGGGAAATTTGAAATAATCTCCTTCTGTGCTTGTCTTGCTGCTTGCGCCTGAGTCAAATAGGTGGAGTAATCTTCAATTTCCTCTGGTACACTCTTGGTGACTGATCTGATCATTAATACGCCATTAGTAACCTCAAATGGATTGGTCTTTTCACCTTCATTGAGTGAGAAAGCAATTCCAACAGCTTCCGGTGCAAAACCAATTCCGGTGAAAGAATTTGAACTCAAAGTCAAATCAGCTTCTCCTGATCGGGCTTCATCACCATATACATCTTTCATTGCTTCGAAATCGTCGCCTACAATATCAGCGATTTTACCTTTAATGATTTCTGCTTTCTTGGTATTTCTAACCTTGGCTTCAATCTCGTTGACAATGGCATCAAGCTTTGCAGTGCCTTTCTCCTGCTTTCCAGTCATCACGGCAGTCATGTAATAGTTTCCGAGCTCAAAAACTTCAGAAACATCTCCTACTGACGCATCATTGTAAAGCCATAATACAACAGATCTGGCATCGGAGATTGTTCCTACTCTTGTGTCATTCTTACCAAGACCAGAAGCATTTCTTACAGTGTATCCAGAAGTTTCTGCAGTTGCTTTGAATGAGTCTACATCCGTGCTATTGACAGAAAGGAGATCAGCCTTTCTGTAGATTTCGTTGAGTGTTTCATCACTTGCAAAAAAGTCTTTCACAATTCTGGCATACTTGATTACTTGTGTGGTTTTTGGCTCATTCACCTGGATAATGTGATAACCAAATTGAGTTTCTACTGGCTCCGGTATCACACCCGTTCCACTGAAACTAAATACAGCATCTTTAAAAGGTTGAACTAACTGACTTGATTCACCGATCCAGCCAATAAGACCACCATTCTGGCTATTGCTTTGGTCAGCACTGTTCATGGCAGCCAAAGTACCAAAATCAGCACCATTGTTTAGTTGTTCAATGATTCCCTGTGCCATCAGCAAAGAATTCTCTTTAGCTTCAGGGGTCTGTCCCTGCGTAGGAACCAGAATATGGCTCACATTACTGTAATATTCGTCACCATCCCCGATCTCAGATAACTTGTAAATCTGATATTGACCGTTGATTATCTGAGGATCAGTTACAGCTCCTTTCTCAAGACCTTTAAGTGATTCGGGTAAAAGTTCCGGATCATTGATAACTGTAAATGGCTGAAGCCCATCAGAATTGATAGATGCATAGGTTGAATCATTTTGAGCATTTTCAAGTCCTCTTTTCAATGCAGTAATTTCCCTCAACATAAACGCTGTATCTGCCGCTGATGGCTCAATAGGAAATAAAACATAACTCAAGCCCCTTGATTCCTCCAGCTGATATTCATCTTTGTTTGTATTCAAAAACGCTTCCATTTCAATTCTGGAAACACTAATGGTACTATCCGCGATGGAGTAAAACGGGACATAAAAATATTCAACAGAAATATTTGTCATCTGCTCCTCATAAGCTGTCTTCGCTTCAGCTTTGGTGACGTAATTAGTCTTATCAAATAAAGACTCATATTTCGTCATCTTTCGGATTGGAGTTAGTGTATTTTCAAATGACAACCAGGCCGCCTTTTGCTGTGGATCCTGATTTACTGTGCTCAGGTATCTGGTAATGTTTTCACGTTGAAACAAACCTGTATTTGGGTCTGTAAATGTTTGACGGATCTGAGGGTTAATGTTATTACCCTGGACCATATCTACAGCTTCGGCATCGGTAACAGAGATTCCAAGCTTTTCAAACTGTGGATAATATGCCTTTTCGAGAATCAGTTTATTCCATGCCTGCTCTCTGATCATAGCCAGGTCTTCAGTCAATGGATTTCTATTTTGATTCACAGCAAAAACATATGAAAGTTCATCCACTTCTCGCTGGAACTCTTCATAGGTAATTTCGTCACCTGCTATCTCTCCGATCTCATTGTCGTTCCCAATCAGGCCGGAACCAGACTGTAGAAAGTCTGTGAGAATAAAAGCAACCATGGAGAATGCCACAACACCGACAACGATCTTGCCCATTCTCTTTCTTAATGTATTAATCAACGCCATAATCTTGCCTCACATAAGTGATAAGGGGGGCAAAAATAACGAGTCCCCCACTAATTAAAAAATGTTATTATCTGTGTATCTAATTAAGAATCAGCCTTCTCACCAACAAAGATCTTCACTTTGTCAATCCTGTTGTCTTCCATGCTGTAAATAGTGAATTTAAACGGTGGAATATCAATTTCTTCATCCACATGTGGTATATCTTCATGAATAGATAAAATCAGTCCGCCAAGGGTATCATAATCTCCAACGGGCAGTTCCCAATCATATTTATCATTAAGGTAGTCTATTTCATGTCTGGCACTGAGTATAAAATTGTGCTCATCAAGCGCCTCTTCCACAAGATATTCATCATCGTGTTCATCCCTGATTTCTCCAAATATTTCTTCAATCACATCTTCCATGGTCACGATACCGGATGTTCCCCCATATTCATCTACGACCAAAGCAATGCTCTTTCGCTCAGTGATAAACTGGATTAGTAACTCATTGGCCAGCACTGTTTCAGGTACTATCAGGACCGGAGTAAGAATCTGTTTTATTTCAGTGGGTTTTTTAAACATCTCCAAAGAATGACAATAGCCTATTACGTCATCAATAGATTCACGGTAGATCAGAATCTTTGAGTGGCCACTTTCAATAAATGCCTGCCTGAGATCCTCAATTTTTCCTTCTACATCAACAGCTACCAATTCAGTCCTGGGGATCATACACTCCCTTACCTTCACAGATTTGAACTCAATAGCATTGTTGAAGATCTTGGCATCAATTTCCGTCTCTTCTTCATTGTCAAGATCCAGTAGATTCTTCTTGATGTAATTGTTCAAGTCTGTAAGTCCAAAAACTGGCTTATCTTCCGAAAAATCAAACCTCAAAACATGTATGATCATAAGCCTGGATGTGATTACTATCAGCATCACCACAGGATAGAGCAGATAATAGATCAATGCCATAGGAAGCGCACAAAGTCGCAACATAAAATCCGGATTGATCATGAAAATGCTCTTGGGTAGAAACTCCGCAGTAACCAACACAATGAGTGTGGATATGAGCGATTGTACTACAAGGATGAAAATGTCTGCACTTAGTGCTGCCGGCAACACACTATAAAGAAAGGGCTCTATAAGTTTGGCCATAAGGATACCATACAGCACTATCGAGAGGTTATTGCCAACCAGGGTAGTGGCCAGAAAATGTGACCGCTTACCAGTAAATTCTGAGAGCACTTTCCCGGTCAGAGAGCCTTTGAGGTTCATTACTTCTATATGAAGCTTATCTGCAGATATAAAAGCAATTTCAATACCTGAGAAAAAAGCTGAAAATAATAAACAGACTAAAATGGCAGATAAAAGAGCCGGATCAATCATTTAAGCATTCACTTTTTCTTATTCCGTTTACGGTAGCCATAAACGAAGAACAACACGAGACTGATCATAAAGATACCATAAGCCTGACCAATTCCCAGAACCATGGCTTCGTAAATGGCAATCAAAAAAATGGCTACACCTAAATAAAAGATGATGGCATCTACTCCCTTCATTGATCAATGATATTGATGGTGCCAGAAGGTTTGAGTATTTGATAAGAGGAAAAATCCTGGTTAGCCTTCAGTCCCTCACCAGTATGTACTTCATCTTCGGACTTGATTGTGACAAAGCGGTCAGTATAAAATATCTCATCTACTGGGTCCCAAAACAATTCCTCCGTATTAAGTTCATCACCATTTGTTCGGTTTTGTACCACTACATTGCCCTCCCCCCGATAAATATTTTCCTTGGAATCCTTATAGACATAATCAGCCACAAATGTAGAGGTGATCTCACCTTCCATGTTCAGGTATTCCAGGTAAAGTCCTTGGGGCCATTCGGTATCACCATTAGCCAGGTCGAGTTGTCGGGGAGCTTTAAGTTTTACCACTATCTTTCCTTCATCACTCATCTCTGTATTCACGCTATCTATTGCAATCAAAGGTCCCTCGTAAATCTCATTTACCACTTTTTCTGATTCCTTTTGACAACCCGAGTACAGAAGCACAACAATTGCGCCCCAAACAAAAAAACGGTCATAGCAATAACCTATGACCGTTTTCATATTTATCTTTCTGAATTTCACTGAGGCCTACGCTCAAGTTTTACGGTTTCAGCAACCCAACATCCTGTCGATACAGATTGCCCCTCTTCATAACTTTCGTTGAAAATATCTTCAATCGAAGGGAACTGCGCCTTAGCCATGGTCATTCTTTCACCATTGCCGGCCCTTTGATACATGTTGTATGCAGCAATGTATACAGAACGGTCCTTCACACGGCTTTCTCCACCTTTACATTCTTCGAAACTAGCCATATAAAGATCACCAATCAGGACATATGCGTCAGACAACGAAGGGTCATTTTTAAGCGCTTCTCTTGCATTGTCCCTTGCAGATACTTTTTGACCCTGAACCTGATGGATCTTAGCGATGCTCAGATATACATCTGCTTTCTTAGCAGCATCATCAGTCAACTCAATGGCTTTTTGATAGTAATCTTTTGCTTTCTCCAGCTGTTCATCCTTTTGATATCTGCTGGCAACAAATTTTGCGATCGCAAAATCAGGTGTCACTTCAATGATAGCCTCTGCAGCTTCAATGGCTAGCGGACTGTCAGTACATTTCTGTGCCAGCATCAAAGCAAATATCTTTTTACCTAATTTAATGTCCTTCGTCTCCCGGAACTTCGGACCTAATTTCTCCTCAATGAAATTACAGTCTACATTTACTGTATTGGTAAGCAACTTGTCAATGGTGTCAATATATTTAACATTGACTGGCTTTCCATTTTCCTTTTTCTGATCTACTATTTCCATGATCTGTGAGTAGATATCAAATACCTCCTCATCAGTTAATGCATCTGATGCCCTTTTATATTTATGTGTAGCAATCATATAGTAAAGCAGGTTACCATCAAATACATCAGCACCATTCATCTCGATGGTCTTTTTGAGCATTTCGAAAAGCTCTTTATATTTCTTACTATCGTCTTTGTAAAAGCCATATGCAGCGATCACTTTCCTGTTCATTACAGAAGCTTCATCACCAAAGTATTTGATCCGTAGATCATACATACTCAAAGCTTTTTCCTCATACTGTTTCTTTTTGGTGGCATCTGTTTCCTTTTCCGCCAGGTTTTCAAAGATCTTTGCACCGTTGATGTAGATCGATGAATTAAGGTCCGGTGTATTGATCAGCAGCCAGTCCAGTGCCTTGGCAGCAGCAGCGTAATTTTCTGATTTCAACTGATCGGTATACAATGCATTTTTTTCCTTGGCTACATCGATCGAATCACCCCAGTTCCAACCCGGCTGAGCCATGGCTATGGTAGACATCGCTATCAAGAGCAATAAAAATGTGTATTGTTTCACTTGAAGTTTCATTCGTAAATATTATTTAATCATACTTTCTTTTAATAAACCAGCGGTCGTTTATTGTCGCACCTAGTACAACCTGGAAATAAGACTCCCTGGTAAGGCCATTATCTGTTGTGCCTCTCCAACCATATTTGAAAGCAGTCTCAATACTTGAATACCCGCTAACAGGAAGTGCAACTCCAAAATTAATACCAAAATCGTTAATTTGTGTATTTTCTACAAGGTATGGTAGTTCCTTGTAGTTTATTCCAGCTCGATATCTGGCCCTTTTGAAGTAATTGCTTACACTTTGAATATCAGGAATTATTTCTCCTCCAAGACTCAAAGAAATGGCATCATTATAGCTATCACCACTGTTCTCACTACTGCCGGGCCATTGTTTGATATCTATGTCGGCTCCGATCAGTAACTTATTGATTATCTGGTAAGAAAGGCCGGCCCCAAACGATCTTGGGAGCTTAAAAGCAGCTGACTCCGTAGTAAGACTGACCTCTTGAAGCAAAGTGGATCCTGAGTATCTTTCATAGCCAGTCTCAAGGTTACCATTAAGCTCTCCGGATAAATTGTAAACCGCACCTGCATTAATAAAACTTTTATTCGTGAGCTTAAACTTATTTGAGATACTTAAAGAAAAAATAATGTCCTTATAAGTAGTATTTTCGTTATAGCTGATAATGTAACTGCTGGAAAAGTCCTCCCCAGTTAATTGAACACGTGAGTCTTTTTCTATTGTCCCAAACACAAATGATGACTTAATTCCTAATGCAAGAGACTTGTAAATTCTGATCCCATTAGACCAGGATAAGCTTGAAAGACCACCATTCCCTTGATATTGGTTAACTGCCGCCACACCATTAGATAATGTATCTATTGAGTAAGAATTATAATTAACAGAACTATAGGGTAACAGGGAAAATGACGTCGCCCATCTGGAGTTTACCACTGGAAAAGCCATGGCCAGGTATCTCAGCGAAACCGCATTAGAATTAGAATTATCAGATAATCCATCCCCATCATACTTGCGAAAGTCTCCCATCAGCCCAACTGAAAATGAACTTAATGGGTTGTAGAACAGCATGGAAGGGTTTTGAAGGTTGATCCCAAATGGGGAAGGTGTACCGTATCCGATATCTCCCATAGCAAAATTTTGCGGCAATCCAACTTCCGAAACCTCACCAATTCCATGAGAAGAGTAAAGTGACGTAATCGTTTGGGCCCACACTCCTCCGCAAATCAGGAAAACAGCACTAAATATGACTGATTTAATCTTACGCATTATTGAAATGCATTATTCTATTCAAACCTCTTAAAACCAAATTAGAGCCTGCAAAGATGGGCCCTTTTAACTTCGATTCAAAGTAAGTAGCGTCTCCTCCTGTCAAAAGAATTGTTAAATCATGCAATTCTTTGCTAAAATGATCAATAAAACCCTCTATTTCCATGATGGCTGCACTAAATGAGCCACTTTTCAAACATTCCTTTGTTGTCTTGCCCAGCATGCCCTCGCCAAGTTCTTCCCACTCATCACTGATATCCGGCAGGCCTTTGGTATAGTGATGCATGGATTTCATTCTCATTTTAAACCCCGGTGCTATCACACCTCCTTTAAAAACCCCAGACGAACTTAGAATGTCATATGTATTGCAGGTTCCAACATCTATCACTAGCAGATTCTTGTTTGGAAATAGCGTTTGTGCTCCAACTAAAGCCGCCACCCTATCCATCCCCAATGTTTCAGGCGTATTATAATCTAAACGAATTGGGATGGGGGTCTTGTGATCCAGATACACATAATTTGTTTTATCAAAGACCTGTTCGATCTCATATCGGTTGCCACGAACAGAGCAAAAAATCCAATGATCAGTATATTCCTTTTTAAGTGCATAAAGCTGTATCAGGGAGTCCCACTGCTCTACTTTTACCAGCTGACCATCTTCGAATTCACCTGATTTTATTCTGGTATTGCCTATATCTACCGCAATATTTCTTTTCTTAGCCATCCATTCATGTAATAAGAGTAAAATTAAGCATCATAAACCTTGAATCAATACAATGCCATTGGTATCATGTCAGGCTCGTCATTAGATGGCATTGACGTTTGCATTGCCAACTTCAAATTGGAAGACCATTGGTCATTTGAGATTGTGAAGTCACATACCGTGAATCTGCCACAGGATTTGAAAAATGAGCTAAAAAAGAGTGCACTACTTTCAGGATACGACCTTACAAGATTGGATGTAGCTTATGGAGAATGGATTGGGGAACAACTAAAACGGGTGTTACCGAAGGATCTCCCTATTGAAGTGATAGGAATCCATGGACATACTGTATTTCACGAACCATCAGAAAAAATCAGCACGCAAATTGGGAGGGGATCTGTGGTCAGTCAGATATGCGGTCTTCCTGTGGTCGATGATTTCCGAACAAAGGATATTTTGATGGGTGGACAAGGCGCTCCACTCGTGCCAAAAGGTGAAACAATGTTGTTTCCTGCTTATAATGCTTGGATCAATTTGGGAGGAATTGCTAATATTACGGTAAAGAAATCCGAAAACGTCCTGGCCTGGGATATTGCGCCCTGTAACCAGGTGCTCAATTTCTTTGCACAGAAGCTCAATGTCCCATATGATGAAGATGGAGCGCTAGCGATGGAAGGAAATCACGATGAAGAGTGGACAAATCGTTTAAAGGAACTTCCTTATTTCAAAATAAGACCACCGAAGTCAATGAGTAATCAATGGATAAATGAAAACATCTTGAAGGATAATAAAATGGATCCAAAGGTTGGATTACATTCATTTGTTGAATTGCTGGCAGCTGAGATCGCTCATGCTGTGCAGTCGCATCTGACTAAAAATCAGCAGGTACTCATTACAGGGGGAGGAGCCCATAACAGCTATTTAATTACGAGAATAAAAAATTATTTGAGAGATCAAAATATTCAGATCATCAAGCCGTCTGCAGAAATAATTGACTTCAAGGAAGCACTGATTTTTGGTTTTCTTGGGTTGCTCAGGAAGCTTGGCATTCCCAATACAATAGGGAACGCAACAGGTGCTTCTCAGGATACTGTATCCGGTATATTGCACCTACCTTGAGTTGTTTTTACGACAGAAATTGATACTAAAAGTTGTGTTAATTTCAGGTTAACAATTCAACGAATTAAGTTATTAAGTAAACCATTTGCATTATCTATGCTGAATAGTATTTTAGTACGGACTTATCAAAATACCCCTTATACCGCCCAATGAGCTTACTTCCCAGAATTTTTCTAATTCTTCTATTATCCATTGGGGTCTTAAGCGCTTTTGAGGCAAAGTCAGAAGTTCTTGACAAAACTGAGATCGCATCTGAGACCACGATCTCCGACACGGAGCCCACAGAAGAAGCAGAACATCATGGCCCTAGTCCATGGAGTGTAATCCCATTTGTAGTACTACTATTAATGATCGCTACCGGGCCATTGTTTTATGAACATTTCTGGCATAAAAATTATCCAATCATATCAGTAGCACTAGCGGTTCTTGTGGTGGCCTATTATCTCTTTAGCCTGCACAATCAACATTCTCCGGTGCATTCTTTTTTTGAGTACTTCCAATTCATCTCTCTGCTAACAGGACTTTTTGTGGCTTCGGGAGGGATCATGATAAATGTGGACCGAGAAGCCAGACCAATGACCAATGTGGCGATTCTGGCCATCGGAGGTGTCATTGCGAACATCATAGGTACCACAGGTGCCAGTATGCTATTAATACGCCCTTTTATTCGGTTGAATAGAAACAGGGTAAAAGCTTATCATATCATCTTCTTTATTTTTGTTGTGAGCAATATCGGCGGTAGCCTGACACCCATAGGAGATCCTCCCCTTTTTCTGGGATTCCTTAAAGGTGTGCCATTCTTCTGGACCTTTACTCACAACCTGCTTCCATGGGCTTTTGCGCTCGTATTGATTTTGGGCATCTTCTATTATTTCGATGTACGAAATAAGACAGATCTATCAGAAGGTGAAGAGCTTCCTGAACCAACCGGAAACATTAGCATGCGCGGATCAAGAAACTTCATCTGGTTGGCCATCGTAGTGGCTTCAGTTTTCCTTGACCCTAATGTGTTTTCCTGGGTTCCCGCTATCAATTACCATGGACAGAAGTTCTCGTTCATCCGAGAAATCATCATGCTTACTGCTGCCGTATTATCTTTCAAGCTTGCAGACAAACACGCCCTGGAAGGCAATGGCTTTAGCTTTGAGCCTATTCGCGAAGTGGCCTTCATTTTTATTGGGATCTTCGGAACCATGATGCCCGCCCTGGAAATGGTAGGCAACTATGCAAAATCTCCTGAAGGAGCTGAATTAATCTCTCACAATACACTCTACTGGGGGACCGGGCTACTATCAGGCTTTCTGGATAATGCGCCCACATATATCAATTTTCTGACCGCTGCCATGGCCTCCACCGGAGCCAGTATCAACAGCTTGCAAGATGTCGTCTCCTTCGCCAATGGAGGATTTAGAGATAGTATTCTTGACTTAAAGGCAATATCTGTCGCTGCAGTGTTTTTCGGAGCCATGACCTATATCGGCAATGGCCCAAATTTCATGGTAAAATCCATAGCAGAGCAAGTGGGTATCAAAATGCCCTCCTTCTTTGGGTATATCATTCGGTTTTCAATCCCGATGCTGATCCCTATCTTTATCCTGGTCTGGCTGATCTTCTTTGCCTTCCAGCATTAAAGATTATTTTTCAAACAGACCATTCAGCCTTTGAAGGGTGGTCTTCTTATGAGCCGAATCAATAAGAATGGATATGTTATTCCTTGAACCTCCAAACGAGATCATGCGGATAGGCACATCATCCAGAACCTTGAAGATTTGCTTTCCTAAACCTCTTTTCTCGGCGATATCATCTCCCACAATGCAAACGATTGTCTGATCTTTGTCAATCTCTACTTTGCCATACTTGGAGATCTCCCGCTCAATCTCTGGTAAATGCTCGTTGTTGTCTATGGTGAGTGAAACCGCAATTTCTGAAGTGGTAATCATGTCGATGGGAGTCTTATACATCTCAAAGATCTCAAAGACCCGTCGCATAAAACCATAAGCCATCACCATCCTGCTGGATTTGATCTTGATGGCCGTGATGCTGTCTTTGGCAGCAATAGCCTTGATACCACCACCGTCACTCTCGTTTGAGATAAGTGTACCGCCGGCAGCGGGGTCCATGGTGTTCTTAACTCGGACAGGCACTCCAAATTGCTGTGCAGGAACAATACAGGTAGGGTGGAGTACTTTGGCACCAAAATAAGCAAGCTCACTTGCTTCCTCGAAGCTCAGCTTGGCTAAAGGAAAAGTCTTATCCACAACCCTTGGGTCATTATTGTGCATTCCGTCGATGTCTGTCCAGATCTGGATTTCATCTGACTTCAAAACTGAACCAATGATGGTCGCAGAGTAGTCAGAACCCCCACGCTTGAGGTTGTCTATACCACCTGCAGCATTTCTGGTGATAAAACCTTGCGTAATGAGTGTCTTGGAAGAGGTTTTACCCAATAGATGGTCAAGTTTCTTGCCAATCATTACCATATCAGGTTCGTCATTTTCGTCCAGGGTCATGAAATTTTGAGCCATGAGAAGTGCTACATCTTCACCCTGATCCTTCAGGTAGTTGGTGAAAATCCGGGTGGAAATTAACTCTCCCTGAACCACCAACATTTTATTTACCTGCTGGCTATAAGGCTGATCAATAAGACCTTCAATATCATCGATCACCTGATTGATATATGTCTCGGTATCATCACGTAGTTCTTTCTTTTCAAAAAGCTGGTCCAAAAATGGATCAAAAACCTGTCTTAATTCTTTGAGCAGGTTGAGTGCACCTGCTTTTTCCCCCAACTCACACTTTTCAGAGATACTTACAAGCTTATTTGTGTTGCCCGATACGGCAGACAAAACAACCAGTTTTCTTCCTTTTATCGAAGTGATAATCTCTGCTACCTGCTTCATCCTTTCAGGACTACCAACAGATGTACCTCCAAATTTTAATACTTTCATCATTTAAAAATTGAGCATTTTCAATATTGTACTAGCCGCTTCATCTCCTTTATTTCCAAACTTTCCACCTGCCCGATCCATGGCCTGCTTCATATTGTCTGTAGTGAGTACGCCGAAGGCTACGGGCTTGTTGTACTTCAGTCCTACTTCAGTGATTCCATGTGCACATGCATCACAGATAAAATCAAAATGTTTGGTCTCTCCCTGGATAATGCATCCAATACAGATTACAGCATCAATGTCAGAGCGGGATGCCAACCATTGTGCACCGAGCGGAAGCTCAAAGCTCCCGGGAACATCTTTCCTTTCAATTTTTTCCTTTAAGACTCCTGCCTGAAGCAGTGTGGAAACAGCCCCGGAATAAAGGGCTTCTGTCACCTCTTCATTCCATTCTGATACAACAATTCCTATTCGGAAGCTCTCTGGGTTCTTCAGGTTTGTGGGCCTACCTGAACTTAAATTTTTGTTTGAAGTTGCCATCCAATAAAAAAGGGATAAAACATGGCTGCTCTATCCCTAACAATTTTTTTAATTTTTGTTATTCTGCAGCTAATCCTTCTAATCTGGCTTTTTGCTTTTTAGCCTCTTGAATCAGCTCTGACTCTTTAAATTCCTCTATTATTCTGCCATACGCATTTGCAGCTCCGGAAAAATTGCCCTGAAGCTCCTCAGCCAAGGCAAGTTTCTTCAAGTAAATTGGAGTATAACTTTCGTTTGGCTTGTAGTCAATCGCATCATTGTAAGATGAAATTGCACTGCTGTAGTCACCCAGTTCCAGGTGAGCATCTCCAATCAAAGCATATGCCCTGGCCTGAAGCAGATAATCAGAGCTTTTGAAGTCATTGAGATACCTGATGGCTCCATCGAAATCACCTAATTTTAAATAGGTCACTCCGGCGTAAAAGTTAGACAGGTTGCTTCCCTTAGTTCCAGGGTAATCTTCAATGATCTGCAAGAATCCATAGTTGATTCCGTCACCATTCAGGGCTTTGCCCAGACTGTCTGCTTCGAAATAATATACTGCCTGAAACATCTCACGCTGAGCTTCCTGATCCTGGTTGGATATGTAATATCTGTATCCAAAAACTCCAGCGATAACCAGGGCAACAATACTCCCTATAATCAGGGTTAAGTTCCTGTTTTTCTTATTGTTAAGAAACTCTTCAGCTTTGCTGACTAAGGCACCCGGATCCTCTAAAATCTCTATCCCCTCTCCCTCTTTAGTCTTGGTTTTTGCCATTGCTTTTAAAAATTAAGGTCGCAAAGATATGATTTTTCCATCAATCCATGATATATGGATAATCTTCTTGTACATATACGTCCTTGTAAGCTTCTTCAGGAGCTGGCCAATCTGAATTTTCAGAAAATTCCACTGCCTCAGCAACGATATCTTTTACTTTCTGATCGATCGCCTTTAGCTCTTCTTCAGTAGCAAACTTATTTTTAAGAATAGTAGCCCTTACCTGCTCGATAGGGTCTTTAGACTTATATTCTTCTACCTCTTCCTTGGTTCGGTATTTAGCAGGGTCAGACATAGAGTGACCTTTGTATCGATAGGTTCTGAACTCAAGCAAAGTGGGTCCATCACCTTTTCTGGCTCTTTCAGCGGCTTCTTCCATGGCGTAATGCACCTCTTCTACAGACATGGCATCAACTGCTTTAGAAGGAATGTCATAAGCTTCACCCAAAGTATACAGGTCAGTAACGTTAGAAGTTCTTTTCACTGAGGTACCCATGGCGTAGCCATTGTTTTCGATCACAAAGATTGTTGGCACCTTCAAGGTCATGGCCATGTTGAGTGATTCATGAAATGCACCTTGTCTCACAGCACCGTCTCCCATGAAGCACACGCACAGATTGTCAGTTTTATTGTATTTTTCTGCAAAGCCAATACCAGCGCCTAGAGGAATCTGACCTCCTACAATTCCATGACCACCAAAGAACCCATTCTCTTTATCAAACATGTGCATGGAGCCACCTTTACCTTTTGAAACACCGGTAGCTTTGCCATACAATTCTGCCATGATAGCTTTTGGATCAGTGCCCAATGCCAATGGATGAGCATGATCTCTATAGGCTGTGATATATTTGTCTCCTTTTTTTAATGCAGAAACACTTCCTGCCATACAGGCTTCCTGACCAATGTACAGGTGACAGAAGCCTCTGATTTTTTGTTGACCATATAGCTGGCCTGCCTTCTCCTCAAATCGTCGCATGAGGGACATAGATTCAAACCAGGTCAGGTAAGTCTCTTTGCTGAATGCTGCCTTACCGGATGATTTTGATGATGACTTTGAGGATGATTTGCTGGTTGATTTTGTATTTGTCTTTGCAGCCATAACTTTTGCTAATGTTCTATGCTTAATATTGCGTCGGAATTCCCTTCGGCCCTGCGAAATTAAACCAAAAGGTGCGCTGATCAAAAAGATATGGTTCTCAGCACATTAAAACTTGTAAATTTTAAGAATTATCAGGAGGAAACCTTTCAATTTAAGGAAGGTATCAGCTGCCTGCTAGGGCTCAATGGCATGGGCAAGACCAATCTGCTTGATGCCATCCATTATTTGTGCATGACCCGCAGCAGTCAGAACAATATCGACCAGGACAACATACATTTTGGTGAGCCCTACTTCTCGATCATCGGAGATTTCAGGTCTGGCCTGAAAGTCAACTGCTATCTTGAAAGTGGAAAGAAAAAGGTGTTTAAAGTAAATGGCAAAGAGCCTGAAAAGCTAAGTGATCACATCGGGTCGATTCCATGTGTGCTCACCACTCCTGATGACAATGAGCTTATCAGAGAAGGCAGTGAAGTGAGACGAAAACTCTTCGACAGGGTGATTTCGCAATATGATCATCATTATATGGAGCAGCTCATCGGATGCAGAAAATTGCTCAGCCAACGAAATAGTTTTCTAAAACAGAATGCTGGCAAATCTTCTTACAATAAAAATCTGCTCCGCACCTATGATGAACAGCTCATCCCTCTTTTCAAGGCCATATCTTCTAAGAGAAATGATTTTCTGGAAGAATTTCGTGAGTTTTTTACCCGTAACTATCATGAGATTTTCAAGGTGGATGAAATCCCTGCTATCCGCTACCGTACAAAATGCCTGGAAGAAGATTTTGATAAGCATTTTAACGAAGCAGTGAAAAAAGACCTGATCCTGGAACGAACCACCATGGGTAGTCACAAAGACGATTTTGTTTTTCTTCTTGATGGCAAACCAACGAAAAAATTCGGTTCACAGGGTCAACAGAAATCTTTGATCATTGCTTTGAAACTTTCTGAATTTGATTTTCTGAAGGCTAAAAAAGACGAGGTGCCTTTATTACTTTTGGATGATATTTTTGACAAGCTGGATGATCACAGGATCAGTCACCTCGTAAAGCTCCTCTCCGATGGTAAAAGATTCTCACAAGTCTTCATCTCTGATGCCAGAAAAGAGCGCACCAAAAAGTTTTTTGAAAAAAATAAGGGAGTAGCATTCTATGAAATCGAAAATGGACATTTAAATGGATAAGCACAACACCTCATCTTTTTCATCGGCACTGAAGCAATTCCTTAAATCCGAAAACCTGGAGAAGGCATGGGATGAGAAAAAACTGATACATTCCTGGAAGAAAATAATGGGTAATGTGGTGGCTTCGAGGACGTCAAAAATTCGCATCGATAAGGGGACTATGTTTGTCTACCTTGATTCTGCACCACTGAAGCAGGAACTGACAAACAACAAAGAAAAGGTACTGGAGAGGTTGGAAGAAGAAATTGGCTACAAGCTAGTATCCGAGGTAAGGTTTTTATAATTCTACTTTTCCACCACTTGAGCCTTATCTCCAAAAGGCAAGATCCACCGAATATAGTAGTCAAACCCGACAGAAGTGTCATTCTCATTTAATCCAAATCCGGGCAGATCATACGGCTTTAGCTGTCCAATGTCTTTGGTGACCTTATATAGCTTATATCGGATCAGATAGCCAAAATAGATCTGCTTATACACCTTCACATTCAATCCGAACGTAAGCTCCCACCACCGCGATTTAGCCACATTATTTGCTGTATTTATAGTCACTTCTCCAAAGCCAAAATCGTCTGTCATCTCCATTTCATCACTGAACCTACTACGGGCATACCTCAAGCCAAGCGTCAGACCATTGGCATCAGATGCATTTTTTAGCACATTGGTCTCAACCCCCAGACGGTAAAAAGTGCCTTCATTAATATAAGAATAGTTACTCCCCGTGCGCTCTGTACGTTGAACACCAAAATCTACCATGAAAAGATTATTGGCAAAGTCTACCCCGATCTGGCCATTTTGCGCTGCACTACCACTGAAAAACACTGTACGCACCAATGGAACGGCATTATACCCCATTATAAGCATTGAAGGCTTATAATCCTTCTTTGGTTTCACGGTTGTGCTGTCGGCAGCCTGTTGAGCAAAACCATAGGAAACACCAATTGATATAAGCAGGCTAAAAATATATCTCAACATTGGTGAATTCTTCTCGATTAAGAACTGGGTTTATGATCGCTATGGAATCAAAGACATTAGATGTCCCTGTCAATTCAAAAAACTTTATTGATGGGTCACAATCTACACTGTAGACTGAAAATTCTCTTTGGTAGGTAAATTCCAGGTCAAAGTCCCCGGAATCAGTTTCAAAAATGAAGGAAGTAATATCACTGGTGGGATCCAGTGGTAATCCTGTAGCTTCCAAAATGGTATCGGCAAAATTGTACGGCGATTGCAAACTGTAAACCTGGTTAAAAATGAGAGTATCCCTTATTGAGCTGTCAGAAATGTGATAAAATTCGATCACAGCAAACTTTCTGTTATCATCAAGGTCACACTCTTTGATCTCGTTGCAGCCAAGTATGCCAATGACGATAAGAAAGAATACTATCCGGTTGTCCATAGTGAAAATGTGGCACAAAGGTATAATAACAGAGATTGTAGCGAACTTATTGTGGGAAGCATTTTGTTTAGCTTTGCAGATCAATTTTTAAGCGTGAAGACAAAAGCAAAAAAGGATAAGGTAAATATTGTCACTCTGGGTTGTTCGAAAAACATCGTAGACTCTGAAGTAATACTCACTCAGCTGAAGGGCAATAAAATTGACGCAACGCATGAATCTGAGAAAGATGATGCCAACATTGTGGTCATCAACACCTGTGGTTTTATTGACAATGCTAAACAAGAGTCCATTGATACCATACTAAGATACGTCGATGCCAAGCAGGAAGGATTGGTGGAGAAGGTTTACGTGACGGGATGCCTTTCACAGCGATACAGAGACGATCTCAAGACAGAGATTCCTGATGTAGATGACTGGTTTGGTACTATGGAGCTGTCTTTACTGCTCAAAAAACTCAATGCCAACTACAAGCATGAACTCATTGGTGAGCGGGTCCTCACCACAAGCAACCACTATGCTTACCTTAAAATTTCAGAAGGCTGCGACAGGCCATGTAGCTTTTGTGCAATCCCTATAATGCGAGGTAAACATGTCTCCAAACCCATAGAGCAAATTGTTACAGAAGCCAAAAACCTCGTGAAACACGGGACCAAAGAGATACTTCTCATAGCCCAGGATTCTACTTATTACGGGTTGGACCTCTACAAAAAGCGAAACCTGGCTCATCTGTTGGATCAATTATCTATGGTAGATGGTCTGGAGTGGATTCGCCTGCATTATGCTTTCCCAACAGGATTTCCAGAGGACGTCCTTACAGTGATGGCAGAAAGAGACAATATCTGCAATTACCTGGATATACCATTGCAGCACGGATCTACTAAAATGCTTTCTTTGATGCGCCGCGGAACAACCCGGGAAAAAACAGAGGAACTCCTTCATACTATCCGTGATAAAGTGCCAGGAATAGCCATTCGTACCACCATGATCGCCGGGCACCCAGGTGAGGGAGAAGCCGAATTTGAGGAGATGATGGATTTCATTGAAAGAACTCGCTTTGAAAGGCTTGGGGTATTCACTTATTCGCATGAGGAGCACACCCATGCGTTTGGTATGAAAGACGATGTTCCTGAAAAAGTAAAACTTGAACGCGCAGATCGCGTAATGGAACTACAGGAAAATATCTCTGACGAAATCAACCAACACAAGATTGGTCAGGTGCTGAAAGTTCTGATTGACCGCAAGGAGGGGGATCATTTTATTGGGAGAACTGAATTTGATTCTCCGGAAGTGGACAATGAAGTGTTGGTCAATGCTGAAAATAGCTATCTTCGAATAGGAGATTTTTCAAAAATCAGGATTACTGATGCCACTGCTTTCGACCTGTATGGCGAAGCAGTTGAATGAAAAAATATCTTAACGACTACCGACTTACATGATTTTAGAAAATATAGAGCTGGAAGAAACCCGCTGTTTCTCTCCGTTATTTCTTGACTATTTAAAGCAAAAAAGTGAGTTAAAGGAATTCTATCACACCTTCCCCAAGGTTGATAATTTTGAAGAGCTTATTTCTCAAAAAACATTTCCTGAAGATAAAAGGAATACCCTCAACAGGGTATTGGTAGAGCAATACGGCCCGCTCAAAACCACAGAGGCCGTTGATTTTAATATTCACTCCCTTAATCACGAGCGAACATTCACGATCACGACAGGTCACCAGCTCAACATCTTTTCAGGACCTTTATACTTCATTTATAAGATTGTGAGCACCATCAATGCTTGCAAAGCGCTTAAGGCCAAATACCCCAATTACAATTTTGTGCCGATTTATTGGATGGCCTCAGAAGATCACGATTTCGCTGAAATCAATCATTTCAATCTATTTGGCAAGCGATATGAATGGAATACAGACCAGCGAGGACCCGTAGGGAGGTTTAAGCCACATTCCATCAATACGATCTTCCATGAGCTCCCTGATTCCGTGGAGCTATTTGAGCAGGCCTATCTCGATTTCTCTACACTGGCCGAAGCTACCAGGTTCTACGTAAATGAATTGTTTGGCGATCAAGGACTGATCGTTGTGGATGCCGACCATCCTGCCTTGAAAGAGGAATTCGCCCCAGTGATCAAAAGAGAAATTTTTGAAAATGTTGCTAATCCACTCGTAGAAGCTGCTTCCACACGGCTTAATGAGCTTGGATATAAGTCTCAGGCATTTTCCAGAGAGATTAACTTTTTCTATATCGACAATGAGCTTAGAGAAAGAATAGTAAGGGAAGATGGATTATTTAAGGTATTAAACACCGATCTGTCTTTTTCTGATGAGGATATGGACAGACTCATCAGTGAACGTCCAGAAAATTTTAGTCCGAACGTGATCACTCGACCTATTTACCAGGAATGTATTCTGCCAAACCTGGCTTACATCGGGGGTCCGGCTGAAATCAGCTATTGGATGCAGCTCAAAAATGTCTTTGCAGCCTTTGATGTCCCTTTTCCTGTATTGATGCCAAGAAGCTTTGGGTTGGTGATTAATAAATCCAGTGCGAAGAAATTCAGAAAGCTCAACCTGAAACCAGCTTCACTGTTTGAAGAGATCAATCAAATCAAAACACTTTTTCTCCAAAACGTCGGAAATCACGAGTTTGATCTTAGTCTAGAAAAGAAAGAACTTGATAAGCTTTTTGAAAAAATCAAAAGCAAAGCGGTGGATGTTGATCCATCACTTTCAGGATTTGTTGGGGCCGAAAGTGCCAAAGGATTTAAGATCCTGGATGAAATAGGTAAGAAAATCAAAAAGTCAGAAGAGAAAAACAATGAGATAGCCATTTCGCAGATCGACAATCTCAAAGAGAAATTATTTCCCGCTGGTGGCCTCCAGGAACGGCATGATAATTTCCTAAACTTCCACCTAAACCACCCGGATTTCATCAAGTTACTCCTGGAAAAGTTTAATGCCTTTGATTTCAGGTTTAACATCCTGCTGGATGAATGAATTTAAATCCATTTTGCGGAAGCAGATTCTGCCAGCCAGGAAAATTCTATCTTCCAATATATGGGAAGGTAGAAATAGAATGCTTGCGTCTGAAGTGGTAGATTTTATCTTGAAGAAGTCTGCCAAAGTAGTTCACTCTTTTCTCCCTATTGAAAGAAATAAAGAAGTGAACACCTGGCCAATCATCAAATCACTGATTGAAAATAATGTTCAGGTCGTAGTGTCCAGTACCGATCTTCGAAAGGAGCGGATGAATCATTATTATTACCATCCACAAATAAAATTCAGGCTCAATCGCTTGAAAATTCCAGAGCCTATCAATGCGGTAGCTGCTGATGTCAGCACTGTGGACCTGGTGCTCATCCCATTGTTGGCAGCTGATAAAAAGGGCAATAGGATAGGCTATGGTAAAGGATACTATGACCGACTTCTTAATGATCTCCCAAAAGTGAATAAGGTAGGCCTTACCCTGGGCCCATTGTTTGATGAATTTAATTTTGCCGAGGCTCATGACATCAAACTCGACTATTGTATCACACCATTTGAAATCTATCCATGTCAATGAATCAAAAGACTGACATATTGATTATCGGAGCAGGTCCTATAGGGCTGGCATGCGGTATTGAAGCTACCAAAGCAGGCTTATCACATACCATCATCGATAAAGGCTGCCTGGTCAACTCTATCTACAATTATCCAAAAAATATGACTTTTTTCTCCACCTCAGACAGGTTGGAGATTGGGGATGTGCCTTTTATTTCTCACAACCCAAAACCAGTAAGGGCTGAGGCATTGGAGTATTTCCGACGAGTAGCCTCCTCCTGGAAGCTCAATGTAAATCTGTATGAGCAAGTAGAGGGAATAGAAAAAAAAGATGAATTCTACCAGGTGACTACCTCTAAGGGCACCTATGAAGCACAAAACATCATCATTGCTACCGGATTTTACGATCTTCCTTACAAGCTAAATGTCCCTGGAGAAGATCTACCAAAAGTAAAACACTATTATGATGAACCTCATCCATATTATGGGATGAAAGTTGCTGTGGTTGGTGCAGCCAACTCTGCGGTGGACGTAGCACTGGAAACTTTCAGAAAAGGAGCCAAAGAGGTCACAATGGTTATTCGTGAGCCCGAAATCAATCCCAGGGTAAAATACTGGGTAAGACCGGATGTCGAAAACCGCATCAAAGAAGGATCTATTACAGCACATTTCAATTCTGAAATCACCAAGATCGAGGAACGTACCATAGACATAAATACACCTGAAGGAGCTAAAACAATTGAAAATGACTTCGTGTTGGCCATGACCGGATATCAGCCTGATTTCTCCTTTCTGAAAACGGTTGGAATCAATATTGGTAACGATGAATTCCAAACTCCGGAGTACGATCCAGAAACCATGGAAACCAACATGAAAAACATTTTCCTGGCCGGGGTAATCTGCGGGGGATTAAAAACGAGTATTTGGTTCATTGAAAATTCCCGGGTGCATGCGGAGATGATTGTAAAAGCGATCAAGAGACGGAAATAAAATTTTTTGTTGAGCCTTTCGTCAGATAAGAGAGCCATTTAAACAATAATTCTGCCTTTTGTGTTGATGGTTTAATATTCTAAAACTTTGATTGGATCAGACCGTTATAATTTTCGGTCAAAAAGCTCAAAAAATTGAAAAAACACTTACTCTCATCACTGCTGTTGTTGATGATCTCCTATGCACATGCACAGGAAAAATTTACTTTAAGCGGGTATGTCAGGGATGCCTCCAATGGTGAAACTTTGATCGGTGCAAATGTGGTCATCGAGGAACTCTCAGGTGGCAATATCACAAATGTCTATGGATTTTATTCACTCACCTTACCTCCAGGAGAATATACCATCAAATATCGATTTGTGGGATACAAAACAGTTACCAGAAAGGTAGACCTTAAGGAAAATGTCCGAATAGACATTGATTTACCGACTGAAGACAAGCAGCTTGAAGCAGTGGTTATTTCAGCAGAAGCAGAAGATAACAATGTGACTAATGTAGAGATGAGCACTGCTGAGCTTGATATCAAAACCATCCAAAAAATTCCTGCATTTCTTGGCGAAGTAGACGTAGTGAAATCTCTACAACTACTCCCCGGAGTAAGTACTGTCGGAGAAGGTGCTTCAGGTTTTAATGTACGGGGTGGTGGAGTCGGGCAAAACCTGGTCTTACTAGATGAGTCCCCAGTATACAACTCCTCACACCTGCTCGGGTTCTTTTCCGTGTTTAATCCAGATGCTGTAAAAGATGTAAAACTCTACAAAGGAGGTATTCCCCCCAGATATGGAGGAAGAATTTCATCCATTCTTGATGTTAGGATGAAAGAGGGAAACAATAAATCTTATGATTTTACTGGTGGAATCGGCACCATATTTAGCCGGTTTGCAGTAGAGGGTCCAATTGTCAGGGAGAAGGCATCTTTTATTGTGGCCGGTCGAAGGTCTTATGCCGATGTCCTCGCCCGTCCCTTCACGGATATTTTTAATGAAGGCGCACAACTATATTTCTATGATCTGACCATCAAGACCAATTACAATATCTCCAAGAAAGACCGGATTTTCCTGTCGGGATACCTTGGACGGGACGTGTTTAAGTTTGATGCCAGGCAGGGATTTTCATGGGGAAACAACACTGCCACCCTGCGCTGGAATCATCTCTTCAGTGAGAAAATCTTTAGCAACTTCACCCTTTTCTTTAGCGACTATGACTACGAGTTGGCTTTTGGTGAAACTGACAGGGATAAATTTGAGTGGACTTCCAGGATTCAGACATACGATTTCAAGCCAGAATTTACCTACTTTATTAATCCAAGAAATGAGTTGACATTTGGTGGCGAGGCTGTGCTCTATCGTTTTAAACCTGCTGACGCCATTGGCGTGAGCAACGGAGAGGGTAATGATATCAGTCTGGCTGAGAAAAAGGCTTTTGAAACTTCTCTATATATTGGAAATGAACAAAGGCTTACTGATAAGCTATCCACAATGTATGGTGTCCGCTTTTCTCATTTCGACTACCTGGGAGAAGGCACCGCATACACATTTAATGATACAATACCTGGCGAAAGACGAACAGTAACAGGATCAAAAGAATATAGCAGCCTGGAGAGTATTGCCAATTACAACTATTTTGAACCAAGGATTTCAGTCAAATATCAACTGGGTTTGACAAATTCACTCAAGGCCAGCTACAACCGGACAGTCCAATACATCCATTTAATCAGCAATACCGTAGCATCAAATCCATTGGATGTATGGACCCCGAGTACCAACAACCTGAAACCACAAATCGGAGACCAGTGGGCCCTTGGATACTTCCAAAACTTTCGAGACAATGATTACGAAACTTCTCTAGAGGTTTACTATAGGGAGACTCAAAATCAGCTAGACTACATTGATGGGGCCGAGCTCTTCATCAACGAATTACTTGAGGGAGATGTGCTCCCAGGCATCGGACGAGCGTATGGAGCTGAATTCTATCTGAAGAAAAATGCAGGTAAAATAAACGGCTGGATCAGCTATACCCTTGCCAGAACGGAACTCAGGATTGATGGTGTTAACAACTACGAGTGGTATCCTACAAGATTTGACCAGACCCATAACCTGAAGGTTGCAGCATTCTATGATATCAACAAAAGAATGTCTATCTCCGGAAATTTTACCTACCTGTCAGGTACTCCAACAAACTTCCCGGATCAGCGATATGAAATACAGGGATACACCATCCCTCTCAACAGCACTGATTCCAGAAACGAAGTGAGAATTCCGGATTACCACCGGTTGGATTTTAGTTTCACTTTACTTGGCAAGGAATACAATAAAAAGGGCAAGAAAAGGAAATTTGAAGATTCGTATGTTTTTACCGTATACAATGTATATGGTCGAAGAAACCCATTCTCTATTTATTTCTCCCAGGGCTCTGACAGGCAGGAATACGGAACTCCGGCTTCTACTCAGGCTACACAATTGTCCATTATAGGATCAGTTTTTCCTTCTATCACCTACAACTTCAAATTTTAATCGAATGAAACGTTTAGCATTTACTTTACTTATCGCTGGATGTCTATTTGGATGCGAAGACAATATCAGTGTGGAACTTGCTGATGCTGATCCTATTTTAGCTGTGGATGCCTGGCTGGAACATCGAACAGGAGAACAACAGATCATTCTTCAATACACAAGACCCTATTTTGACAACTCACCACCTGAAGGCATCCAGGGGGCAAGTGTTCGTATACTTGAGGTAGAAGGGACCTCTCCTAAAGACACCCTTATTTTCTCCGAAACTGATGAAGGGGTTTACACCTGGGCACCAGCAATTGCTTCCGACTCCTTTGGAACGGTAGGCAATCTCTACATTCTCGAAGTACTCATTGATGGCAAGCAATTTTTGAGTCAATCCAGGTTGAATGCCGTACCCACCATTGATAGCATCACTTTCCGCCCTGAAGAAGGAGCTCAGAACTTTATACCTGATTTCTTCGCTGCCGAATTTTGGTCCAGAGATCTGCAAGGAGAAGGAGATACCTACTGGATCAAAACCTGGAAAAATGGAGAGTATCTCAATCAGCCTTCAGAGATCAATATCGCCTACGATGCGGGCTTCTCCCAGAGTGCACCGGTTGATAATATCTTGTTTATCCAACCGATCCGAGATCTGATCAACCCTTTCGACGAAGACCCTGGTGATGACTTTCAGTTTTTACCACCCTACGAAAAAGGAGACTCTGTGTACGTTCAGATTCAATCCATCAACTATGATGTGTGGTTTTTCCTCACCAATGTGATTGACGAAACCAACCGGCCTGGTGGTTTCAGCGAACTTTTTGCCACACCATTGTCGAACGTATACAGCAACATTGTGCCGCAGGATAAAGATGAAAAAGCGGTGGGAATTTTTTGCGTCTCAGCTTTCAATGGAATGGGGAGAAAATTCACTGATGATGCGATTCGGGTTGTGCAACCATGATCTTTCTTTAGAGGCTTTTGTTTATCTTTAAGTAAAGTTCACACTTATGGGCCATTCTATTGCAAGTCCTCCAAAAACAATCATGGAAGCATACCAGTGTCTCCCCGAGGGTACTTTGGCTGAACTCATAGACAATGTGATTTATATGTCTCCATCGCCAGTATACAACCACCAGAAAATGGTTAAAACTTTTTTAACCAGGATCAATAGCTATTTTTCAAAGAACAACATCGGTGAAATCATACCTTCACCATTTGATGTTTATCTTGATGAAAATAGCAATGCGGTTCAGCCTGATTTAACAATAATTTTTAAGGAGAACTTGTCAATCTTAAATCCAAAAGGTCACATCCACGGTGTCCCGGACATGTTGATTGAAATTCTATCTCCAGGTAATAAGGACCATGACCTGATCAAAAAAAAAGACCTGTACGAAAGATTTAAAGTCAAAGAATACTGGATAGTGGACCCCGATAGCAAACTGACGTTGGGTTATTCGTTGTTAAAAGATAAATATCAGCTGATCCACGAAGGGGTAGGTCATTTCGCTTCCCGACTGATTGATTTCGAATTTAGTTTCTAATTATTCCGGCTTCCTGGCACGGACCATTTCTTTTTTACCCATACCACCAGGCAAAACTTCCACCTGAAAACCTATAGCCGCCAAATCTCTCTTGAATTGCCCCTGTGCACAATAGGTCACCATGATCCCTCCAGCATCCAAAAGGCTAAAACATTTACCTAGATTTTCTTTAGACCATATCTCAGGTTGCTTGGATGGTGCAAAAGCATCGAAATAGATGATATCAAAGGACATGTTTGGAGAAAATTCTTCAAGTGTTTTTTGATATCGGTTAAAGTCAAAAAATGGTGTGAACTGGAAATTACCCTCCACAATGGCATGCATTTTTTCAAAAACCCCCTGCTCTTCACTCACCTGAGCATAACCCAGGTTCTTATAAGTATCTGCAAGTAAGGGAAACGGTTCTAACGTATGATAGCAGACATTTACGTGCTTTTTCTTTGCAAATTGGTAAGTAAGCAAGGCATTTAATCCGGTACCAAAGCCAACCTCCAACAATTTGATCTCGGTATTGGTTAATGTATTTATCCCATTCTCAATATAAACATGAATGGACTCACCAAGAGCCCCTCGGGTTGAGTGGTAGGTCTCGTCTAACTCCGGCAAATAGAGTGTAGTCGAACCATCCTGCGTTGTAAGGAGTCTTACTTTAGGTGAATTCATAAGATGTGATTAATTTTATATAGAATAGGGGAATTATAATTTTATATTGATTTCTTTTGATAACCGTTAATTAAAGTTGATAAGAAGTATTCAAAACAAAATATTATATGAAAAACATTTTTTTTATCGCAGTGCTGGGCTCCATGATATTGTTGGCAGCATGTAGTAAGGACGAGCCTGAAGTAAACCCTTTAGTAGGCGTATGGCAGTTGGATGAATTCGCAATAGAAGTGAAAGAAGCAGGATATGAAAATAACAACACTAGTGGGGATGCGAGCGGGGTTTATAAAATCGAATTTAAGAGTGATCTGACATATATTAGAACTGTCGGTGAGGGTACAGATGAACTTATTGAAGAAGGCAACTGGGAGCAGGACGAGGATTTCATCGAATTAGACCCACAAGCGGGCACCCCAAAAACAGCTGGATTATTTTATGATTTTGAGATCACTGGATTAACCAGTCGTGAACTGGATATTCAATTTGAAGATGACTTCCGCTATTTTAAGGATGCCAAGGTCTCTGAATGGATTGCTGATGGGACATTAAAAGATGTAGACGGAACACTTACTTTCGATGTATCTGAGACAGAATTAGATTCGATCTATAATAATTTCTGGGATTTGGTTACTGAAGTTTATGATCTGAACTTTGATCTATCCAACTAAAATTTACTGTTCAGGGAGATAGTTGACGACGGGTATGAGATTTACAATAATTGTACTTCTTTTAGCAGCTGCAAACTTTCTGTATGCCCAACAGTCTGTAAAGGGTAAAATCACGGATGCTTCAGGTGAAGGAATGATCGGTGTGACCATCAGAATATTGGGAACCAGTGAGGGTACTGTCACTGATTTCGATGGCAATTTTACGCTTGAAGCAGAACCTGGCCAGACATTGCAAGTCACGATGGTAGGGATGGAGACGGTAGAAGTGCCAGTTTCTGATCCTCCTACTCCCATCAATGTTCAGTTAAAGGAAGAAACCGAAGAGCTGGAGGCAGTTGTTGTCACAGGTTTTCAGGAAGTAAACAGAAAACTGTTCACTGGCTCGTCGGAAAGCCTATCTATGGATGATATCAAGCTGAATGGCCTTACAGATGTGAGCCGGGCACTTGAAGGTCAGGTAGCCGGAGTTACCGTAGATAATGTCTCAGGGACTTTTGGTACCACACCAAAAATCAGAATTAGGGGAAACACCTCAATCAACGGATCTAACCAGCCGCTATTTGTGGTGGATGGGGTGATCCTCGAGGATATGGCCAGCGTGAATACTGAAGACCTGATCTCGGGAGATGCCAATACCCTGATAAGTTCATCGGTAGCTAACCTCAACCCCAACGACATAGAGTCCTTTCAGATCCTGAAAGACGCATCAGCTACAGCCATCTACGGTGCTCGGGCTGCCAATGGCGTGATTGTGATCACCACCAAAAGAGGTAAAAGTGGAGCTTTGCGGGTCAATTATTCGGCAAATTTTACCGGGAAAATCAGGCCAACTTATAATCAATTCTACCTGATGAACTCGGCCCAGGAGATGTCTGTCTATCGGGAACTTTACAATAAAGGTTTGTTGGATATCACTACATCTGTGAGAGCTCAGAACTATGGTGCGATGGGTAAAATGTTTGACCTCATCGCAAACCATAAGCTGGATTGGGGTCCTTACGGCACGCTCAATGAAGAGTTTCTCAACACCTACGAAAATGCCAATACGGATTGGTTTCAGGTTCTTTTCAATGATTTAGGTCTCCAGCAAACACACTCTCTTAGCTTCACTTCTGGTACCGAGAAATCAAATAACTATTTTTCGGTCAGTTATCTTGACGATCAGGGTCAGACCATCGCCGATAATGTTCAGCGAATTACTGGTACAGCAAGAAATACCTACTTCATTTCTGATGAATTTTCATTTGGTTTAAAGCTTACAGGAAGTCTTAGAAATCAACAAGTGCCGGGTACAAGAAACAGAGAATTAGATCCACTAACCGGCCAGTATAGCAGGAGTTTTGACATAAATCCGTTTAGTTACGCCTTGAATACCAGCAGATCTATTCGGCCATTTGATGACAATGGGAACCCGGAATATTTCCGAAGGAATTATGCCCCATTCAACATCATAGATGAACTGCAATACAACTTCATGGAGATTCAGGTTGCAGACGTGTCTGCCCAAACGGACTTTGAGATCAACCCTTTAAAAGATCTTTCCATCAAAGGTGTGTTCCAGGCAAGGTATGCCAATACCAAAAGAGATCATACCGTCCATGAAAACTCTAACCAGGCGGAAGCCTATAGGGCCAATGACACCCAATTCATTCAGGATGCAAACAACTTGCTTTTTAATGATCCGGATAATCCCGGGTTGAACCCAACAGTTGTCTTGCCGCAGGGTGGGTTTCAATACCTTGATCAGACAACCTTATTCAACTTTTTTAGTCGGGTCAGTGCAGAGTGGAACAAAACCATCGGAGAAGTCCACGAGGTCAATATACTGGCAGGTCAGGAGATCAGGTTCACCAACAGATCAAACGTCAGCACTACAGGTCTTGGAGTTATTTATGGCAGTGGAGAAATCGTGGTCACTGACCCAAATATTATCGAGTTCTTCAACATTCAGGATATTGATTATTATGATTTAGGGAACGAACGTGATCGTTTTATTGGATCATTCGTTAATGGTGCTTACTCATATAAATCAAGATACATAGCCAACTTCACAGCCAGATATGATGGATCTAACCAGTTGGGCCGGGCACGTGATGTACGTTTCTTACCCACCTGGAATGTGAGTGGTGCCTGGAATATCTCCCAGGAGCCTTTTATGCAATTTTCCTTCCTGGATGATTTGAAAATACGCGCGACATACGGGATCTCCGGAAACCTCCCACCAAATACCAGTGCCCTGCTAAACCTTCAGGCAGATGTGACTGTCCGACCAACTGATGTAGAACCCTATCTTTTCATTCAGGACCTTACCAATAGTGAGCTTACCTGGGAAAAACTTAGAGAATTTAATGTAGGTACGGATTTTTCCATCTTTGGAGGTAAAGTCAACGCCTCTTTGGATTATTACAAACGAAATTCTTTCGACTTGATCGGCGCCGTACAAACTAGCGGGGTTGGTGGAAGCGGGCTCAAGGTGGGAAACTTTGCCAATATGGAAGCAGATGGGTTTGAGGTCTCAGTCTCAACAACCAATATTGACAGAAATCGTTTTACGTGGCGATCAAGTTTTAATGTTGGCTATACCTATGACCGCATAACCAAACTTGATTTTGGTCCAAGGTTAGTCGATGCCATCAATGCCAATGGAGCTGCAGTATTGGGTGGGCCACGTCGAGGGCTTTTCTCAACAAAATTTGCGGGATTATCTGAAACAGGTGTTCCACAGTTCTTCAATGAAGACGGAGAAGTATCTCTGGCTGATCTTGACCTCCAGGATCGAGAGGGACTTTCTACCAAACTGGAATATGAAGGACCATCAGAACCACGAGGTGGTGGCGGTGTTACCAATACTTTCACCTGGGGAAATCTGACCCTTAATGTTTTGCTTTCCTATAAGTTTGACTTCAAGATACGCCTGAATGATGCTTTCTACTCTGCATACACTGACTTCGACGCTCTGCCTCGAGATCTTGTCAATCGATGGGTGGCTCCGGGTGATGAAGAAATCACCGATATTCCTGTGATCCTTGAAAGAAATCTCGCGACTGCCAACTTCGATTATGTGTTGGCATACCAATTTTATAATAAGAGTACGGCAAGGACAGCCGATGGCACCTATGTCCGACTTAGATCAGCAAGCCTTTCCTATAGCTTACCACAAAACCTGGTAAGTAAAATGAGGCTGGGATCTGCTTCTATTTCACTTGAAGGCCAAAACCTGGCACTACTCTATAGAGACAGTAAGCTCAACGGACAGGATCCTGAATTCTTTAGCAGTGGGGGTGTGGCCTTGCCGCAACCAAGGATGGTGATTTTGGCATTAAACATTGGATTTTGATGAAGGGTCAGATAAAAATATGGATCTTATCGTTGCTCCTGGTCGGAATTGCCGGTTGTGATGCCTTCCTGGATGAGCCGCCAGACAATAGGGTGCAGCTGGACAATCTGGAAAAAGCCAGCCAACTTTTGACTAATGGATATTCCGTTGCCAGTCCTGCTTTCACTGATTGGATGACGGATAATGTCACATTCACACAGGGCACAACAATACGGCAAAATCACGAGCAGTTATTTAGTTGGACAGATGGTACGACTGGTCCGGATGAACAGGATTCCCCAGAATTTTTTTGGAATGAAACCTACAACGCCATCGCACATGCCAATGAAGTCCTCGCTGTTATCAATGACATTGAAGCAACCAACGAAGAGGAAGAAGAATATAAAGATGCCATCAAAGGAGAAGCCAGGCTCATTAGAGCTTACGGACATTTTATGTTGGTCAACATTTTTGCTCCTCACTACAATTCCGAGACTGCTGATACAGATTTAGGTGTACCGTATATAAAAACCCCTGAAACAACTTTCCTGGCAAAATATGAGAGAAATACTGTTGCAGAGGTTTACGAAGAGATAGAAGATGATCTACAACGCGGTCTGGATCTGGTCAATGACAATTTTTATACCAATTCCGGAAAATATCACTTCAACAGAAATGCTGCGCTGGCCTTTGCTTCCCGCTTCTACCTTTATCGGGCTGCCAATGCAGACGATATTCAGAGTTGCATCCGTTATAGCGATCAGCTACTGGGATCAGATCCGGGTTCGTTTGTGCGTGATATGACTACGGATGAGTTTAGAAGTGCTAAAAGCTCCATTGATGCCTACCCACAGCTTTACAATTCTCCGGACTTACAGAGCAACCTTTTGTTAATGCGAAAAATCACCCTTACGCATGTGCCTTTTTTCGCCCATGGTATTGGTAGAAACGAGCATTCGGACCTGTATGCACTCAACCCGTTTCCCGGGTCCACAGACGAAAGGGAAAACCCTGCACTTAGGATGGGAATCAACGCGGTGCTTCCTTTGCGTTATGAAATTCTCTTTCAGCGAAGTAGTTTAAATTCTAATACCGGACTTTACTATTGTATCGCTCCCGTCTTTAGAGGAGAAGAAGTACTGTTAAACAGGATTGAAGCGAATGCTTATTTTGGTAACAATAGCAGAGCAATTGCTGACCTCCAGGTTTTTGTAGAAAGACGTTACCGGGGAGATGATATCACCGTAACCATGGAAAGCCTCAGAAGCTGGTTTGGTGCAGATAATGATCCTGAATTTACTGATTTGCTAGTGCTCCTCAATTTTGTGATCCTCGAAAGACAGAAAGAATTTTTGGTTCAGGGAATGCGATGGTTTGATATCAAAAGGTTTGGTTTCGAAGTCATCCATATTACACCTGAAAATGGAGCCATTTTACTTGAAGCAGATGATCCGCGCAAGGCCCTGCAAATTCCGCAGTCTGCAATCGATGTTGGTGGTTTAAAACCTAATGCAAGATGAGTTTAACAAGAATAAGTAGTCTTCTCCTCATGGTTGGCCTTATTTTAGGGCCGTCATGTTTTCCTACAGAGGAATTGAGTGTTCCTGTAAAAGAGGTGGACGAGGGTAACCTTACAGACCTGGATGTGTTTATCAACAATAACTTTTTGGAAGAATTTAATGTGGCTATACGGTACAAGTATGAGGACCGATTTGTAGATCCTAATGAGCGCGCCATTCCTCCAAGATTGTCTGCTGTAATGCCCATGCTGGATTTTATCCAGGATTATTGGATTGACCCCTATCTTGAAGTGAGCAATGGTGAAGAGTTTTTCCGCACCCATGTGCCAGCTGAAGTCGTTTTCCTTGGCGGGCCAATATATAACGTAGACGGAACACTTACCCTGGGAACAGCTGATGCCGGTGCTCGAATCACTTTTACTGATGTAAACAGTGTGAACCCTGATGATGAAGACTGGCGAGATTTACAACTCAATGTGGTATATCATGAATTTTCTCACATTGTACACCAACGATACAAGTTACCGGCAGGCTTTGAGACTATTTCACCAAATGGTTATTCCGGTCCCGGCTCTTGGTACACATTGACGGATGAAGAAGCCCTTGAAAGGGGGTTCGTTACACCTTACGCAACCTTAAACCCCAACGAAGACTTCGCGGAAACGGTAGCCTTTTATCTCTTTGATTCTGAATTTCACGAAAAATTTACCATTGCAGAATCCAATTGCCAAACCAATGAATGTGAAACCCGAAATATTGGAAGGTCTTTAATCAGGCAGAAGGTTTCTGCCATATCTAATCATTATGAAAAGGTAACCGGGATCAATCTGGAATCACTGAGAAACATAATTCAGGCTAAACTTTAATGAAGTGGATTTTTTACATATTGCCATTGATGATGCTGCTTTCTTGCCGGCAAAATGAAGAGGATATAGACAGCGTTGAAAAAAGGGTGGAGGCAGCCATAGGTGGACTTTTTGATGAATTGAACGAGCCGGCCAATGGATGGAAAGTGGTCTACACACCCACCGGAGAAAGCGGTGGCTTCTTCATGCTGCTTGATTTTGCCCTGGATGGTCGTGTTCGTGTTCGATCCGATGTAGCCGCCAACGATGGTGAGTTTCTTGATCACTACATGAGCTATAGGGTTGATAATTCCATGAGGTTGGAATTGATCTTTGAAACTTATGGCATCTTTCATTATTTATTTGAGCTGGACCAGACCACATTTGGAGCCGAATTTGAATTCAACTACGAGGGGAAAGAAGATGGTAAACTGATTTTTGAAAGTAAAACCGATGGAGGTTCCAGTCCTACCATGCTCACCTTTGAGCCCGCTTCAACCAATGATGTAAACCAGCTGGCTACAGCTATAGCAACCAACCTGGACAAATTTAAAGGTCTTTCTCCACAGATTTTTGGTGCTGAGCCCCCCATTCAACAAGTGTATCTTGACAACAGTGGCGTATCATTCTTTTGGACAATTAACCTGGATAAACGCATTGCTGAAGCAGATTTTGCCGGGGTAGGTAATTCATTCGAAGAAATCTACAGTAATGGAAGTGGTGTGAACCTCAACTTTAGTTCGGGGTTTTCTTATGCAGGCGATCAACTAATCCTGCAGGATCCACTCACCATGACTGTAGGAGGGAATGATATCACCATATCCACATTATCATTTAGCTCATTTGATGAAGCCGGGGGAGGTTCATTATGCCCTGTATCCAGCGATGTTACACCAACCTATACAGGGACTGCCGGATCCAATGGTGCATTTACTGCTTCAAAGACTTTGTTTGATCGTAGTGGCGAAACTTTCAATGCGAATGATGATGGTGTGTATGCAGTTAATATCCCATTTATCTTTGACGATAGTCTTCAATCACTATCAGATGAAGGAGTCATTAAAGACTTCATTCCCAATGCCATCGCATTTATCATGACCTACGGGTTTGACAGTGAGAACCTACCAGCTTATAGTATAGGGTTCATCACTGAAGATGGTGATAGCACAGATATTATTTTGAGGGAATTTGAGCCAACCACAAGCATTGGCAACCAGGTGAATATTGTCTTCACCAATGACTTCTACCAATCTGACGATATGATGACTTCTCAGGATACCACCAACATGATTGAAGTAACGGAAACCATATTCAGCGGAGGAAGGGTATATGCCTATGATTATCCTATACAGGGCCTACAGGTCTACAGACTTTTTAATCCCTGCAATCGTTTTGAGATCTTTGTTGTGCAATAACTAGTCAAAGTAAAGCAAGGCAACTGCCTGGGCTGCGACACCTTCTTCTTTTCCAACAAAACCTAGTTTTTCCGTCGTCGTTGCCTTGATAGATATATCATTTGTAGTAAGTCCGAGAACTTCTGCCAGACACTCCTTCATATGCTCTATGTACGGGCTTACCTTTGGTTTCTGTAGTGAAATGGTGGCATCTATATTCACAATGCCATAACCTTCTTTGGTGATCAATGCGTTGACTTCTTTCAACAATTTCTTACTATCGATACCCTTGTACTTTTCATCCGTATCAGGAAAATGAAAGCCAATATCCCTCAGGTTGGCAGCACCTAGCAAGGCATCGCATATGACATGAATCAGCACATCGGCGTCAGAATGTCCGACAGCACCTTTTCGATGCTTAATCTGAATTCCTCCTAACCAAAACTCCTTTCCTTCCTCTAAAGCATGGACATCATATCCAAAACCAATCCTTATTTTCGGCTTCATTTAGTTTTCGGGTAAATAAAATAATGTAGAACAGTTTGTTGGTCTCAACACCCTGGATGCAGCACCCACCACCTCCTCTTTGGTTACTTTTCTGAAATATTGCTGTTCGATGTTCACAAGATCAATGTTACCTAAAAAAGCCGCGAAAGCTAGGCCCATAGCCCGATTTAGAACCTCAATTTGTGAAAACAGATGACTCGACTCACTTTGATTCTTTACCTTTTCCAGGTCCTCCCCCTGGATTCCTTTTGCAATTGTTTCCTGGATGATTTGTTCAATTTCTGCATTGGCTATCCGCTCATCCACTCCCTCATTCAGCTTGCCCGAAATAACCATTAGCCCCGGATCTATATTTCCTGTAACATAGGATGAAATACCAGAAAAATATTTCTTCTCCTTCACAAGTTGCTGATATAGGATACTGGAATGACCCCTACCAAGGATATCGCTCAAAAGATCTTCTGCATAGTATCGCTCGTTGACCCTTTCAGCCATATGATAGGTTTTGTAGATGGCTTTCACCGGTACTTTGTTATGGATGGTTAGCTCTCTCGCATCTGTTTGCTCAGGCTCGATGTCGGGCATCCTGACAAGTGTTCTTTGATCATCGATCTCGCCGAACCACTTCTCAGAAAGCTTCATAGCTCTGTCAACGGTAATATCTCCCGCAACTACCAAAATGGCATTGGATGGACGGTAGTACTGATAAAAGAAGTTTTTCACATCTTCCATTGTGGCATTTTCTATATGTGAAATGTCTTTACCGATTGTAGGCCATTGGTAAGCATGCTTTTGATATGCGAGAGGGCGTAATTTCAGCCACACGTCCCCATAAGGTTGATTGAGATACCGCTGTTTGAATTCTTCAATCACAACTTTTCTTTGCACCTCCAGAACTTCAGGATCGAAAGAAAGGCTCAACATTCGATCAGATTCCAGCCAAAAGGCAGTTTCAACATTATCCGATGGAATTGTGACATAGTAGTTTGTCATGTCATTGCTGGTAAAGGCATTATTTTCCCCACCTACTTTTTGTAACGGCTCATCAAAATTCTTCACATGCTTAGATCCCCCAAACATCAGGTGTTCAAACAAGTGAGCAAAACCGGTTTTTTCAGGATCTTCATTTCTTGCTCCTACTTTATAGAGTAAGTTCAGGCATACTGTGGAAGCACTGTGGTCTTCGTGTACAATGACATCCAGGCCATTGCGCAACGACTCTCTGTGATAATTAATCATCGCCATAAAATTAACCAAACCGATGTGGTTTCACTTGACTTGTTTTCAAATTACCTTTAGGCCCGAATTATGAGCATCAGTTTTGAGCAAGTAGGGTATTCCAAAAAAGAGCTTACAAGGATCTATAGCGAGCTCGTTACACCACGTCTGATTGAGGAAAGAATGCTCATTCTGCTGCGTCAGGGAAAGATCAGTAAATGGTTTTCGGGGATAGGCCAGGAGGCGGTATCAGTAGGGGCTACACTTGCCCTGAACGAAAATGATTATATCATGAGCATGCACCGTAACCTGGGTGTTTTTACCTCGAGGAAAGTGCCGCTTGTGAAGCTGTTCCACCAGCTCAAGGGAAGCCCTTCCGGATACACAAAAGGTCGTGACCGGTCTTTCCATTTTGGTACAACAGCGCATCACATCGTTGGAATGATCTCGCACCTTGGAGCGCAGCTTGGAGTGGCCGATGGTATTGCCCTGGCTCATAAACTCAATAACGAAAAACGAGTAACCCTGGCTATTACAGGAGATGGTGGCACCAGTGAGGGAGACTTCCACGAGGCAGTCAATCTGGCGTCGGTCTGGAATCTACCTGTGATCTTTCTTATCGAAAATAATGGTTATGGGCTCTCTACACCGAGCAGTGAGCAATTCAATTTCGATTCATTTACAGTAAAAGGCCCAGCATATGGAATAGATGCTTACAGTCTGGATGGAAATAACATCCTGGAAGTGATCGATGAGCTCAGGAAAATTGCCAAAGAAGTCAGAAGAACCTCTCAGCCAGTCATTGTAGAAGCCCGAACTTTTCGGATGCGTGGACATGAGGAAGCATCAGGGACAAAATATGTTCCTCAAAAACTCATGGATGAATGGGCTAGCAAAGACCCCATCGCGACTTACGAGAACTTTCTACTGAAAGAGGGGCTCATTAGTCCTCGCGAACTAGAAAAAATCAAAAAGAAAATCTCCGAAGAAATACTTTCTGCAACCAGAGAGGTATATGATTCCAATGACATTGATTTTAGGCTGGAAGAGGAGGAGCAGGATGTTTTCCAGCAATACGAACCAATTATCAAGGATCCTGAGACGGATAAAACCAGCGAAAAAAGATTTGTGGATGCCATCACTGACGGTCTGAAGCAGAGCCTTGAAAAACATAACAACCTCATCGTCATGGGACAGGACATCGCCGAATATGGTGGTGTTTTTAAGGTGACAGAGGGATTTGTCGAACAATTTTCTAAAGAAAGGATCAGGAATACGCCGATCAGTGAATCAGCAGTCATTGGGGCTGGCCTCGGATTGTCAATTGCAGGGATGAAATCTGTTATTGAGATGCAATTTGCCGATTTTGTGTCCTGTGGTTTCAACCAGCTGGTAAACAATCTAGCTAAATCTCATTACCGATGGGGTCAAAATGCCGATGTTGTTATTCGACTACCTACCGGTGCCAATGTCAATGCCGGTCCATTTCACTCGCAGTCTACCGAATCATGGTTTTTCCATGTCCCTGGGTTGAAGATTGTATATCCTTCGAATCCGTTTGACGCCAAGGGGTTGCTTTGTGCTTCCATTGAAGACCCCAATCCAGTGCTCTACTTCGAGCATAAATACTTGTACCGATCAGCAAAAGATACGATCCCTGATGATTACTACACCTTACCTATTGGGAAAGCTCATATGATCCTTGAAGGAAAAGATCTATGTATTGTAACCTACGGATTGGGAGTTCAATGGGCGCAGGATGTAATTGCGGCATTGGATATTTCAGCAAGTTTACTCGATCTTCGGAGTCTACAACCATGGGACAAAGAGGCAGTGGGTTCCGCTGTACGTACAACAGGCAAAGTGCTCATTCTTCATGAAGACACGCTGACAGGAGGTATTGGTGCTGAGATCGCCGCCTGGGTATCTGAAAACTGCTTTGAGTATCTGGACGCCCCTGTGATGCGTTGTGCAAGTCTTGATACGCCGGTTCCCTTTGCTAAGGAATTGGAAGATAATTTCCTCCCAAAAAGCCGCCTGATGGACAAGATTCAGGAAATAATGCGTTATTAGCATAGATTGAATCCCCTCCGAATTGGGATTAGTCCCGTTTATTTCAAATCTTTGAAGTAATCAAACAGGTTTTTTTGCTTAGGTTATCTACAATATTGGTCCTCTTTGCCCTGAGTTACGGGTTTATTGTATCCGATGCACAGGCTCAGATCATCACTGACTCCAAACGAAAGCTGAAGACTCAGAAAGTTCAGCCAAAGTCTGGTGGTGGCGGTAGCATCAGCGACCGATCAGGAAAAACCAAAAAGGAAAAAGTTTACCCCCGATATTCCGTTGCAAGTCCCAGGTCCCTTTTTAGAAATAAAGGTGTCGCTCCAAGGTATTCAACCAGTGGCCCTTCAGGCATTTTCGGAGCAGGAAGAGTTTCTCCTCGCTATTCACCGGCTTCACCATTTAGGAGTGGAAAATATGCAAGGGTAGCCCCAAGGTACTCTCCAGGATCTCCTTTTAGAGGTAAAAAATATCAACAGGTCGCCAGGTCTGCAGGCTCACCATTCAAAGGAAAAACCTTCAGTGTTGCCCCAAGATATTCCCCTGGCTCGCCGTTTTCAGCTAAATCTTTTAAGGTTTCGCCCAGGTATTCGGCACCTAATCCCTTCTCCAAAAGACAGTTTAATGTCTCCCCAAGGTACTCACCTCCAAACCCGTTTTCGAAGAACCAATTCAACGTTTCTCCAAGATATTCGCCTCCCAACCCATTTGCAAAGAGTCAATTCAATGTCTCACCGAGATATTCAAAACCGAACCCATTCTCGAAGCGTCAGATGGTTGTTTCTCCAAGGTATTCAAAAGGATCTCCATTTGCCGGAAGCAGGTACAATGCCAATCCACGGTATACTACATTCCAACCTTTCAAGGGTGCCCGGTATAAATCTGTAACCAGGTTTTCAAAGGGTTCTCCATTCAGAGGCAAGGATTACAAGATCAATCCAAGGTATTCTGTTTCTGATCCTTTTGGTAAAACCAGGTATCAAACCAATGCGAGATCAATCTCCGGGTCCCCTTACAGAAATAAGGATTTCAGGCGATCACCAAGATATTCTGCAGGTTCCCCATTTCAGGGTAAGACTTTTAGAGTGGCCACGAGGTATTCAAAAGGATCACCCTTCAAAAACAAAGGAGTGGCAAATGTGCGGTACTCAAAACCCAGACACCAATTTGACACAAAAGATGAAAAGAAATTTAGTCAGGGAGAATGGGCAAATTTCAATAGTGTTGTGCCTACACAAGGTAAATGGGTGGTAAATTTCAATGAAGTAATCAGATCATTTAAACGAAAAGGATATGATGGACCTTTTGCAGTACCAGCTGAAGATAAAAAGGAATTTAAAGCCATTTCTTCAGATGTAGCATCCTATGAAGGCTCATACAAATCTAAGTGGTCTAAGAAAAAGGATATGCACCCAGGTGCTAACTACCACAGAGCAGACAATATTTCCAACAGTATGATCAAGCAGGGGCTGAGAAAATGGAATATTTTCTGGGTTCGGTTAAACCGAAATCAGGAGATGCCCGCCGGCACAAAGGAGAAGATCAAAGAACCCAAGTTTGATAAGAAGGAAGCTGAAATCTGGAATGAGTAGTTACCCTGCATCCATTACTAGTAAAAATCGTATTTATTAAAAATTAAATTGTCTAACTTAGTAGACATTTTTTTGAAAACCATTAGGGCAATTTTTCTGTTCTTGTTTTATAGGAGAATGAAGACCACCATAGCAATATTGTTGTTGATGACATGCTTTTCGTCCTACGCGCAGTTGGATGAGGATTTTGAGTATGTTTCTGAGTTTACCTGGGGGGTAAATAAAAACACTAACAGCGGACTGATCGGCGGAGCAGCATTTAAACTGGGCAGACTGCTTGACGAAAACGTATATCAATTTTTTGCGTTGGACCTGCTTAATGTCAAGCATCCAAAAGAAGAAAAATACTTTTCTCCATCTGGTACATCATTTATCTGGGGCAAACAAAATAGTTTTTACACTGTCCGGATGAGCTACGGCAGAGAGCACCTGTGGTTTAAAAAAGCTCCTCAACAGGGAGTGCAGATCAGCACTATTTTTGGTGGAGGGCCCTCTCTCGGACTAATCGCTCCGTACTACATCCAACACAATAATGGCTACGTTCCTTTCGATCCGAGAATCCATAGTTTTGATAATATTCAGGGTTCCGGGAAGTTCATCAGGGCTATTGGAGAATCTGATTTAGCTTTTGGAGTAAATGCCAAGGCAGGACTTTCGTTTGAGTTCGGTCCATTCAAAAACAATGTGGCCGGGGTAGAGACCGGATTCGCCACGGAGTTGTTTACCAAAGAGATCATTATCATCCCTACAGCAAAGAATACAGCATGGTTTAATTCCATCTACATTACGCTGTATTGGGGAACCCGTAGATAGTGCGGCTTGTTTGTAAGGCTGGCATCTTGTTTATTTGCACTGAATAATGATTGAACTACCTACAATACAACCTGAGAAAAGGAAAAAACCGGATTGGCTACGTGTAAAATTGCCTGTGGGCAAAGAGTATGCTAAGGTCCGGCAGATCGTTGACCAGAATAAATTACATACCATTTGCGAGAGTGGAAACTGCCCCAACATGGGTGAGTGCTGGGGAGCTGGCACGGCTACTTTCATGATCCTCGGTAATGTATGCACCCGAAGCTGTACTTTTTGTGCAGTGGCTACCGGGCGTCCTCCGGAATACGATGAAGGAGAACCCCAAAGAGTGGCAGAGGCTATCCAAACCATGGGTGTGAAGCATGCGGTATTAACATCAGTCAATAGGGATGAACTAAAAGATCGTGGTGCGGAGATCTGGTACCAGACGGTAGTAAAAACAAAAGAACTTAGTCCTGAGACAACCATAGAAACGCTTATCCCGGATGTAAAAGGTAACTGGGAAGCGCTTGAAAGAATGATTTCAGGTGGTCAGGAAGTGGTCTCTCACAACATGGAAACTGTAGAAAGTCTCTATCGAAGGGTACGACCCCAGGCCAAATACGCACGAAGCCTGGAGCAAACCAAACGGACCAAGGCTTATGGTAAAAGAACAAAGTCCGGCATCATGCTTGGACTGGGTGAAACAACTGACGAAGTTCATAAGGCAATGGACGACCTGGTAGCAAATGGCCTGGATATCCTGACACTTGGGCAGTATCTACAGCCAACAAAAATGCACATTGAGGTGGCTGAGTTTGTTCACCCGGATAAGTTTGCAGCATACAGAGAAGAAGGCTTGAAAAGAGGGCTTAAGTACGTGGAATCAGGACCGCTTGTGCGATCAAGCTACCACGCTGAACGTCATGTGAATGTGCCCATCTAAGGCTAGCTCATTATTTCGATAATATTCCTTTTGATTTTAACACACAGATCATTCAGTGGTAAATCGTTGATGTCATTTCCAAAAGGTTCCTCGATCTCTTCAGATATCAGTTCTATACTGACAAGGAAATAGAAGGCCAGCATGACTACCGGGATGGTATAATAGCGTAAGTCCCATAAAAAACTGACGGGGAGTGTAACAGCATAGATAAAAAGAAACTTCTTGATAAACATGCTGTATGAATAAGGGATCGGAGTAGATTTAATTCGCTCACAGGCACCAATAATGTCCGTAAAACCCTTCAATTCTTTATCCAGTATAAACAGTTGCTGGTCTGTAAGCAACCCTCTGTTTCTGCAATCCATCACACGTTTGTATAGTACTTTCGAGATTGCATTAGGTCTATGTTTGCTATTGATAATGGTCTTCTTGACATCATCATCCCTGAGGTCCATCTCACCAATAAGGATACTGTCTCGCAGGTGTTCTTTCATGGCAAAAGTGATATTGGGGATCATTCGTTGGAAAAATTCCAAATCCTCCTTGGCATCAGCAGGTAAAAAACTCTTGATTTTGATGGCAAGCTGTCGCGTGTCGTTAACCAGTTGACCCCATAATTTTCTTCCTTCCCACCAGCGGTCATAGGCAGTATTGGTTCGCAAAACAAGAAATAAACCCAGGATAACCCCCAGGATGGAGTGAAAAGCCACTGTACCACTGAAATGCCATTCGAAAACATCCAGGATGAGGAAACACAACACAGTGGTGAATAACCCGACAAACAGAATTAACGGAAACAGCAGCTTGATGACGTATCTGCTATACACATCAAATATGAGAGAGAACCAGGATTTGGGGTTATATTGAATCATAAATTAGGTCAGTAATTTTCAACGAATTTATTCTATTAGGCCAATATTTAGCTTCAATTTCATAATTCTTTGATAGGATTCTTCAATTCTCTCTGCACTAATCACACCTTCCTGAACCATCTCTTTAATGATCTGAACGATCTGACCAGCAGAAACCAATTGATAATCAGGGACATTATTTGCAAATAAAAGAATATCAAGTCCAGCTTCAATGCTCAACCGGATCGTTTCCTTAAGTCCATAGTGATCTGCAATGGCTTTCATTTGGAGGTCATCTGATACCACCACCCCTTGGTACCCAAAAAAACCTCTGAGTAAACCAGAAACAACCTCATTTGAAAGTGTAGATGGAAGCATATTACTGTCCAGCGACCGATTTACAATATGCGCCGTCATCACAGCATTGACAATGCCCGAATCTATCAGGGCTTTATAAGGATACAATTCACGGAATTCCCAGGTATTAGAAACATCAGCGACGCCCAGGTGGGAGTCATTTTGAGAGCTACCGTGACCAGGAAAATGCTTCATCACCGGGATAACTCCCTGATCCTTGTAGCTATTGATCACAACCTGTGCTTGCGTTGCAACAACCCGCTCAGAGTCGGAATATGATCTCCCCAGCTTGCCAATTACCGGATTGTTCGGGTTAACATTCACATCCACGCATGGAGCAAAATTCATGTTGAAGCCCAAACCCTTTAGCAGTGTAGCTCTTTCCACAGCATAATATTTAGTGGAATCAAGATTATCCAGTTTGCCCAGGTATTCAGCACTGACAGTCTTAGGAAACCCGTACTGTGTCTTGAGCCTTGTGACTCGTCCACCCTCTTCATCTATGCCCACAAACAAGGGGATAGAAGCCTGACTTTGTGAATATTCCAGTACTGATTTCAATTCAGATTCAGTATTTTTCTTAGATAGATTCTTTTCAAAAAGGATGATCCCCCCTGCCTTGCCATCTCTCAATTCCTGAAAAATCGGCTCGCTTTGATCCACAGTACTAAAGTCTCCTAATCCGATCAAAATCATCTGCCCGATCTTTACTTCAAGTGAATCTGCTGCATAGGAAGCAATAGAACCAAATACTAGCAGTGTTATGATTAAGTATCTTTTTTTCATTTCTTATCTCTCATTCGAATTTGCTGACCATCTAAGGTATAAAAATAGCCATTGACATCGGTGGCAAGGCAGCTGTGTACAGGGATTACCCCAAGGACATCACCTACTTTCACTGAAGCCAACAAGTCTTTTGAAGCAGATACAGTACCATGCTCCTGCGATAGCTTACTCATGTAAGAGCTATCCAACGATTCCCACCCGGTCTCATTGAGCCTGACAACCAACCCATAGTTTCTTTTGCCACCCACATTGATATGATCTTTAGAAAAGTGGACAGCACCACCATATACAATGACTTCTTTTCTGTCTTCATGAATAGCCACTACCGGGCAAGCCATGCAGACTGCAATATCCTTAAACTCACATGACGCAAAACCATACTGCATGAGGTCATAAAAGACAAAATTTCCAGGTCTGATCTCATCCACCCCGGGGAACTCATCCAACAATGAACAGGTGGGGGTATCTCCGTATGAAATAATAAGATCAGTCCTTCCCAGTTCAGCAATGACCTTTTTAAATGCCTTCTGAGATTCCTTGAATATCTTCTGAGCGCTTTTCTTATCATTGGCCTGATATGAATGTCCTGCGTGCCCAAGGAGTCCAACCAATCGATGGTCAGGATTTGTAGACCTGGCCAATGAATGGATTAACCTGGGGTTATCCGGGTTGATCCCGGTCCTATGGGTGCCAATGTCGACTTTGATAAAATAATTGAGCTTTGCCCGGACATGGGTAGCCATGTGCTCAAGTGATTCATGCGACTCAATCAGTACACTTAGTTTTACTCTTTTAGCCAATGCTTCGATATGACCAGCTTCAAGTAAATTGTACGGGAAGGCAATAGTTATATCATCAAAGCCATGATCAGCAAAATAGGTGGCCATATCTACTGATGAAACCGTGATTTTGCTCACTCCTTCTTCCTTATACCACTCTCCGACAATGGATGACTGATGGGTTTTCATATGAGGTCTGAGCTGAACCCCGGCTTTTTTAGCCTTTTGAGCCATCCTATGGATATTGGCTCTGGCTATCTTTTCACTGACTAGTAAGGTCGGTTTGGTGATGATCATGATACAATCTGAAGAATCCTTTCAATTATCTCGCTAAGATAAGCTCCATTGTCTGGTCCATACCAACTCATGGACCTGGATTCATACTTATTAAGGTCATACCACTCATCTTTGACTACATAGCCAATATATCCTCCATTGAATGAAGTAATCACCAGGTTCAATCCCAGATCCCGTGCCTTTTGATATAAGGGAACCGCCAATTCCCCCGAAAAATCTGCTGGTATCCCAATAAATACTGTACTACCTAGTTTGAAGACGCTGATGGCGACATCATAGTCCCCGGCCAACGCCTTGAATAGGGTAGGTCTTATTGCCCAGTTTTCAGTGATTTTCACATAAGGATCTCTTAATGGTAATGGCAAATGAAACGAGGTGATTGAGGAAATGTCAGAAAATGAAGCAATCATCGGCAGGAAATCCATCTGCTTTTTAAGCCTGGAAGCGAATTGCTCAGCGCGATCCCAACCTTCACCAGGAGCAACAGGTCCCATTGAACCGACTGCTCCAGCCCCATACAATGCAAAATTGTAAAGTGTGTCTTCACTGAGCAGTTTATTCAGATGACCAGGAAAATCCCCTGATAATCTGTGCCATTGACTGTTGAGGCAGGTAGCATGTGCGGCGTAAAAATTCATGATCCCCAGCTTTTCTTTTCTATTGATCAAAAGTGATTTGAGCCATGGGTCCGTAATTCCTTTATCATGAGCCAGCCTGTTATATACCAGCTGTTCAACATTGGATTCCACCATTCCCACATGACCAGATGCTAAAGCCTGCTCAGCCCTCTGAATCCCTTCAATCACCTGATCTGCAATAAACTGAGTCGTTGTATCATTTTCCGGACCGGCAATGGCTTTACCAACCAGCCCAGGAGCCCACCCACCCAGACTTGAATGTGAGTGAGTTGTAGTTAGATACAATTGTTGAGTTGACCATCCATGAGGAAGACCTGAGTAAATCTTTTTGGTGACTTCTGGATGAAAAATGAGCAGGTCAGCTGAAACGAAAGCGACTTTCTTATCCCCTTGCCGAAATACCACTGTCCTAACAAAGACGGAATCATGTAGACTGTCCATCAGCTTCGGATTTCTATTAGAATATCCGGCCAATGGGGCTGGTTCAACTGGTGTGATGGAAATCTTTGACCAACCGACCTGTAAAGGATCCTCATGTAGAACTTCTTCAAAAGCAGATGACAAAGAGTCCAGTCTGGCATCCATTTCAAGATAAAATTCAGATTCTTTGTAAGGTTTTCTATCTACCCTGGTAAATAAGGAAAACCAAATGACTCCTAAAATTGAAAGCGTAATTACAAGAATCCAAACAACCTTTTTCATCACTCAACGAGCCATGTTTAATTCCTTATTTCTGACTTTGGAGATATGTCACCAGTGATGCCAGCTCTTCAAATGAAAGTGCATTAGCCAGGCCAGAAGGCATCATTGAATTTTCCATTTCCTCACGGCTTTCGATATTGCTTTTTTCCAGCTCAGTGGCCTGACCGGCAATGTCTCTGATGGTGATCTTATCAGCTGATTCAGCTGTGACAAATCCCATGTAAGGCTTACCGTCTTTCGTTTTGATCAGAAAGGAAGCAAAGCCCTGAGAAATAGACGCATTGGGTTTTAATATGGATTCCGTGATTTGGTCCCTATTCATTATTGAACCAATCTGACCCATAAATGGACCTTTCATGGTTTTCCCTTTTGATATGCTATGACACGCTATACATCCTTGGGTGGTGAATAGTTGCTTACCTTTTGCAGCATCTCCCTTGATCTCCGAAACAGCCAGAATCACATCTTCTATTGATGATTTACCAACTTGCCCCTTTTTACTTTTTATTTCATCAAGATCTACTTTGGATTCTTCCGCTATTTCCTTCTCAGCCATCGTGCCTAGCTCTTCAATTTCCATCCGGTGACGATCATTGAGATATGCAAATATATTTTTATTCTCAGCAGACTTTTTCATTTCCTCAATGAGGAATGTTTTGATTGTTTCTGATGCGTCCCAGGTAATTCCTTTATAGTAGGGGCCGTGGGTATCAGGCCTGGTGCCCCACCACCAGCTTCCATCATAGGGGGCCTCTTTGTGATATAGTCTGGACAGGGTTATAAGTATTTCACTTCTCAATTGTTCATCCTCAGAATCTTCATATTTAGTGATCAAACCATCTATCACTTTTGGACTATGAATAAACCTAAGTGTCCACAGCGCAAGTTTTGGGTTGCTGTCAATCGCCTCCAACACCTGTTCAACAGCGTTGAGCTTAATCAAAGATTGAACTGCCAGATGTGGAAGAATAATGTCCGGGTTAGGTGCAGCATGTGGCCCTTCGGTTCCCATTTCAGGTGTTTCGGTTGTGACCGCGACTTTTACATCAAGCAAGGCTTTTGCTGCTTTAGGATTCCCTAATCGACCTAATCCAACAATCGCTGCTGCCTGTACCCTGGGATTTGCATCCCGTACTCCATATATGAATGGGTCCAGGGGAACTGACTCGAGGCAGGTTACCCGATCAGTCAAAGCCCTCAACGCAAATTCACGGATCTTATCTTCTTTCGAGAGTTCTAATAGCTGCTCAACCCCATCACCACATGTGATTTGAGCATAAGTGTAAACACCAGCCACCCTGGAGGCTAGAGACAATGACCTGTCCTTAGCCACTTCCAGGGCCACTTGACCAGGCTCATCACCAGGCCTTCTAATTAATTCTTGCTGAGCGCTGGATCGGGTTACTGAATTACCAGCTTTTAGGAGTTCCCCTAATTCCTGGACTGATGCTTCACTGAGATTTGGGAAGGGTTCATAAACCCAGTCTTTGGGTATAACCTTCACTACATAGCCCTTTTCCGAACTTCCGCGATATCCTGCCCCGTCCCAGGCGGAAAGTAACATCCTTCCCGAACCATCTACATCCACATCTGTGATCTGTGATAGTTTGATAAACTCTTTTTCTGACTGGGTGAAGCCAGGACCATCCAAGGTTACCCTATGGGTATACAATTGACTCCTTCCCCAATCCGCCATCATCGGCACATGATTGTATGCAGCTGGCCACCGGTCGTCATCCATAAAGTAACTACCTGTACCAGAACCTCCACCAAGATCAATCAATGCCGGAAGTATTTCATCCGTGTAATATTTAAATCTCATGGGATACCCGTACTCACCACTTTGTGTATAGTGAATAAAACGGACGTTCCATCCTCCGCCGTCATTCGTATTGCCTCTGGTATAAATGTTCATAAATGGGTCAATGGCTACATCGTAGATATTGCGGGTACCATGGGCATATACTTCCATTTCAGTACCATCAGGTCTAACCCTCACAATTCCTCCACCCAGCATTGTCATCTTTTTACCTGTCCTGTCTTCTGCATCGTGAAAGCCAAAATCGCCAACTGCTATATAGATCCACCCGTCGATTCCCATCCGAATACCATTGGTAGCATGGTCCGTTCCACGACCTTTTAATGGGTGCTGTGAGCAAATATTTTTGATTAGATAATCACTTGGCCCATCGGCCTGACCATCCCAGTTTTTGTCTTCAAAAACTACCAGATCCATTCTATCTGCCTCACCTGTGGATTCATCAAATACCGTGTGTAGCACAAATACCTGATCGCCGACAACCAATATACCTCGTGGGTTATCAACCTTGACAAACTCTGTGTGCTGCTCATAAGTGCCATCATGATCACCATCCACCAGCCTCACGATGCTTCCTTTGCCTGGTTCTTTCCCCAAAGATCCCATCATGTCGACCCCAACAAATATTTCACCTGTAGGGGCAGCCGCTAAACATGCCGGACTAGGCACTATGTCTGGCCCGGCAATATTGGTTATTTCCAACAATGCAGAATCAGATTCGGGGGATTGATAATAATCTGTTAGTTCCTGAATATCTATGGTTTTTACAGCCTGATCTTGCTCACAGCCAATGAGCAGCCAAATTGTGCAGATACTAAAAATGGAGAGTTTGACGTAAGACATAAAGATTTTTTAAATGCCACTTATCAATAAAGTGGTTCTTAGTAAAAAGCTAACAAATATATATACCCTGAAATTAGCGCTATGTAGGAGCACAAAAGCATATTCAAATTTCATCCTGCCCAGCCTTCTCTGTCCAGGCTTCTGTATTGAATAGCTTCAGCAAGATGTTCGATCTTAATTTCTTCAGATGCAGCCAGGTCAGCGATGGTTCGGGAAACTTTGAGGATTCTGTCATAAGCACGTGCAGACAACCCTAATTTTTCCATGGCCGTCTTTAACAGAACCTTTCCTGCTTCATTGATCTTGCAGATTTCCTTTACTTTGGATGATCCCATCATGGCATTGCAATGGACCTGCTGCTGATCCTTGAATCGGGTTTTCTGAATTTCGCGGGCTTGAATCACACGGTTCCTGATATCAATACTGGATTCAGCCTTTCGCTGTGCTGTCATCTCATCAAAAGATACCGGGGTCACCTCTACATGCAAATCTATTCGGTCCAGCAATGGTCCACTTACTTTGTTCAGATATCGCTGAACAGTTCCGGGAGGGCAAACACATTCCTTTTCCGGGTGATTATAATATCCACAGGGACATGGATTCATACTGGCAATCAGCATAAAATTAGCCGGGTAATCCAACGAGACTTTGGCTCTCGAAATTGTTACCTTTCTTTCTTCAAGTGGCTGCCTCATCACTTCCAGCACGGTTCGTTTAAACTCCGGGAGTTCATCCAGGAAAAGCACCCCATTATTAGCCAACGAAATCTCTCCGGGCTGAGGAATCCCTCCACCGCCGACCAACGCCACGTCACTTATTGTATGATGGGGTGATCTGAAGGGCCGAGCTGAGATTAGCTTTCCATTACCGTCGAGCTTCCCTGCGACAGAATGGATCTTAGTCGTCTCCAGTGCCTCATGCAGGCTCAATGGTGGTAAAATAGATGAGAGTCTTTTAGCCAACATGGTCTTCCCAGCTCCTGGTGGACCGATCATTATCACGTTATGCCCGCCTGCCGCCGCAATTTCGAGCGCTCGTTTAATATTTTCCTGCCCCTGCACATCTGCAAAATCCGTCTCTACCATATCAATCTCATTGAGAAAGACGTCACGGGTCTCATAAAAAGTAGATTCAAGCGGCTTTTCCCCGGTCAGGTGGTCTATAGCTTCCTTAATGTTTTCCACTCCGTATACCTTGAGATTATCCACTATGGCCGCTTCTATGGCATTTTCCTTAGGAAGGATAAACCCTTTGAGGCCTTTCTTCCTGGCCTCAATCGCAATTGGTAATGCACCCTTGATCGGTCGCAATGTCCCGTCCAGAGCTAGTTCACCCATGATCATGTAATCTTCAAGGTTCAAAAACTCTAATTGCTCTGATGCATGAAGTATTCCCAGAGCTATGGGCAGATCATAAGCCGAGCCTTCCTTACGAATATCAGCAGGGGCCAGATTTACCACAACCTTGATCCGCGGCATTCGGTAGTTGTAATTCTTTAATGCAGACTCTACTCTTTGTTCGCTCTCTTTTACTGCGGAATCCGGAAGCCCAACTAAATAAAAATTTTTGCCCGGACTTACATTTACTTCAACTGTGATGGGAATAGCATCAACGCCATAAACTGCACTACCAAATGTTTTTGCTAACATTTACGAAAGGGTATTTTTTGCGTAAAGCGTAAAGATAGGTCGAAAATTGATTTGCCTTTCTTATTCTTTGGTGAGCTTCTCAATCATAAGAATGAGAATATGGATAACCTTGATATGGATCTCCTGGATCCTGTCAGCATAACCGAAATGAGGCACACAGATTTCAACATCTGACATCCCCTGAAGTTTACCACCGTCTTTGCCAGTCAGGATCACCACTTTCAATTTTTTTTCCCTGGCTGCTTCCACAGCCCTGATCACATTCTTTGAATTGCCACTGGTACTAATCCCCAACAACACATCACCCGGACGACCCAAACCTTCCACATATCTTGAAAAGATCTCGTCGAACCCGTAATCATTACCGACACAGGAGATGTGAGAGACATCTGAAATGGCCACAGCAGGTAAAGCGGGTCTGTTATCACGATACCTCCCCGTCAGCTCCTCGGCAAAGTGCATGGCATCGCAATGTGATCCACCATTTCCACATGATATAATTTTGCCACCCTGCTGGATGGAGTGGGCCATTAGCTCGCCTGCCTGCTGAATGGCGGAGAGCAATTTTTCATCCTTTATAAAATTATCCAGTACTTTCTGAGCTTCGAGCAGCTCCTGCTTAATGAGATCCTGCATGCTTTAATCAGTCTTTCTCTTCTTCGTCGTCCAACAAATAATCGTTTTCCTGTTCATCATCATCTTCTTCCACTTTCGCCTCTTTAAGTGCATTTTTTGGTGCAGACTCACCTGACTGATCATATAATTTGGCCTTCAGTTTCAGCAACTCCTCTTCAGCATTTGCAACTTTTTTTCTCAGCCGGAAAAGGTGAACATTTTCAACAATAAGCTCGATCAGCATTAATAAGCTAACAATCAATACTACTGTTAGAAGATATTGCGGAAGTTTTCTCAGCGTAGCAAAGTCGTTGACCTTTTCCATGTATTCCTGCTGATTTGACAAGATGTCTATACTATAGTAAAGTGCCACGACAGCAATCAGGAGATAGATGGGATAGAAGAAAATTTTGAATTTTTTCATCAGGTGATAAAGCTATGAATTAAAGATCAAAATGTGCTAAAAAAATTAGAATGACTGCATCTCGATGAGCTTCTTATATAGCCCACCACTTTTCATCAAAGCGGTGTGTGTGCCTTCCTGTATAATTTCACCATCCTTAATCACAACAATCTTATCGGCATTTTGGATGGTGCTCAACCGATGTGCAATGATGATGGCCGTTCTGTTTTGCATGATGTTCTCTATGGCATCCTGAACATATTTTTCGGATTCCGAATCCAATGCAGAAGTGGCCTCGTCAAGAATCAACACTGGCGGGTTTTTCAAAACTGCCCTTGCAATGCTTAGCCTTTGTCGCTGGCCACCGGAAAGCTTCGTCCCCCGCTCCCCAATCAACGTTTCGTATCCGTCATCAAATTGTTCAATAAAAATATCTGCATGGGCCACCTTAGCAGCTGCTTTCACTTCTTCGATTGTGGCGTCTGGCTTTCCAAATGCTATGTTGTTGAAGATCGTATCATTGAAGAGTATAGACTCTTGCGTTACAATCCCCATCAGTCCACGAACCCCTGAGATGGTGCAATCCCTCAAGTCTACTCCATCAATGGTGATGAGTCCGGATTTGGGATCATAAAACCTTGGTACCAGGTCTACGAGAGTGGATTTTCCTCCCCCTGATGGTCCTACAAGCGCGATGACTTTTCCTTTCGGGATCTCCAGGTTGATTTTTTTAAGGACCAGCTTTTCTTCATACCCAAAGCTTACCTTCTCAAACCGAATGGCGTCATTGAATGAGTTGATCTCCCTGGCTCCCGGTTTTTCATTGATCTTCGTTTGACTATCCATCAATTCAAAGATCCGCTCTCCTGATGCTAATCCTCTGTTAATGGTAGTGAGTGAATTAGAGATGGCCTTCGCCGGTGTAAGTACCTGTGAAAAGAACGCCAGGAAGACAATGAACTCTGCTCCAGTGAGCGAGCTTTCATCACTTAAAACCATGCCACCACCAATCAGAATGATCATACACACAACAAATACTCCAAGAAACTCTGAAATTGGACTGGCCAGGTTGAATCTGGAAGCCATCCGGTAATTATGTCTTGAATAATTTGAAATTTCTCCTCTGAATTTATCAGTAATATATCTCTTGGCTGAAAATGCCTTGATAATCCGCATCCCGGAAAGGCTTTCTTCAATTACGTTACTAATTCTCCCCAAAGTATCCTGGGTCAGCCTTGCCCTTCGCTTTAGCCGCTTGGCGATATAGGAAATGATGCCCCCGGAAAGCGGGATGAGTATCATGCTGTAAAGGGTGAGCTTCGGCGAGGTGATAAACATCGCAGTAAAAAATCCGATAATAAGAAAAGGTTCTTTAAACAAGACCTTTAGTGAACTCACTACAGAAGATTCAACCTCAAGTACATCGGAAGAGACTCTCGACATGATATCACCTTTGCGCTTTTCTGTGAAATATCCCAGATCAAAATGGGTAATCGCAAAAAAGGCTTTATTTCGTAAGTTCTCAATGACATTGATCCTGACCCGTTCCAAAATCAGTGCCGACAGGTATCTGAAGATATTGGACAGCAATACACTGGTGACCAGAACCCCACAAACGAAGTACAATGTGGTGATAATACCCTCCTCTATTTTATATGTATTTAAATGATAGTAGAAAAGGTCTATAAAGTAGTCGACTGAAAAATTGAAAGTAGGCATTTCAATTGCAGCGTCATTGTCTACCACCTCCCCACAATCACAACTTTCGCTCTTGCTTCCAAAAAGGATTTCCATAACAGGAGCCAGGATGGAGATATTGATAACACTAAAAATGGTAGCCAAAAGCGTGAAGATGACAAACTGAGGCACAAGCAATCCGAGTGGCCTGGCAAAACCCATGATTCTTAGATATGTCCTCATTTAAAAGTGATAGGGTCTAATGGGAAAATTCCAACTGAATGACAATGCTAAAATAGACGATGGTTCGCCGATGTTATTGTTTGTACCAGATTCTTTTCGGTAAACATAGCTCAGGTCAACCAGCACATTATGCAACCATTGATAGGTCAGTGAGGTCTGATTCATAAACAAATTCGTTAGATCGCCTTGGTTTTGCTCAATGCCGTAGTCAGTGGGCCTCAGGTTGTATGACTTAGTGATATCTCTACCGTAGCTAACATCACCGAGGTCGTTGCCATATTCAGCAAGCATAAATACTGATCCGAATTTCCATTTTGGAAAAGGTCTGTAATCAAAAGAAAAAATCTTTTCGGTAAAATTAGCTCCCGAAGGATGAGCAAGAGGCTGCATATAGTGAGAATAAGACGTAAACAAGCTTTCGTGGCTGTAAGTATAAGGTCTCACACGATTAAGTTCTGCCTGAAGATTCAAATCACCAATACCAAAGGCATCCACATATTTAGCCCCAATCTGTGTTCCGCTTTTATTCCCCCACCAACCACTGTCCGAAAAAGCCTCACTCACAATTAGCTCGTCGATGACCAGTTGGCCATAGATCTGGAACCTGTTGAACAGGTTGTACTTAAAATCAAGCCCCAGCAATACATTGTCGGCGCTTCCGTCCTGCTGCTCCAACGCCCGATAAAATATGATTGGATTCAGATATTCCAGCTTCAGGTTATTGCTACCCAGCGAATCGGGTTGGCCATAAACCACAGACTCAAACAAGCCTATCTCAAGGTCCGGGATCACCTGCATCCCCAACCGATGAAATGTCAAATATTTTTTGGTGAAGGAACCCACACCCAGTAATCCAAAGCTACTTCCTCCTCGGACCTCACCGATGAGCTGAGCATAAATGTTGGTGTATTGGAGCTTCCAAAATTGGGTATTAAGCCGAAAGTATGGATAATTATTTCCAAAATCAGATAGAATAAGTGATCGACGACCATTGCCTATGAAGTGCTTACCGTAACCAAACTGTGCAGCCACATGTCGACTGATGTCAAAGTCTATATAACCTCTCGCCCTCAGCAGATCAATGCCAACATCATCTGAAAGTCGTTTCCAAAAACCTTCATAGGGTACGGTCAGGGTAGAATCAATCACATGATTGATGTATTGAGGGTATCGCATCTGATTTTCTGTGAGTAAGCTATAGAAGGAAATTTTATTGTCAATTGTCCCTCTAAGTTCCACCCCCCTGGTATTTACATAGGTAAACTCATCCAGCTGAGTGTCAGAGCCCAACCCAAAATAAATGACGGGATTGAAATGTAGGTCGACGTCATCATCAAAGTAGGATACGAAATCCGGAGGGTGCCTAAAGAAAAATTTTAGCAACGGATCTCGCGTAGGAACAGAATCTTGGTACTCCGGAGATTCCTTCTTCAAGTAATTGAGATCATATTGATCCCCTGGAGATTTCTTAAAGTCGAAGTCTGAAGACAACGCATTCAGATACTTTCTTGAAAAAGGTTTTACTGCCGAATGAAACGATACTTCCGATTTGATATCCCAACGGTCAATAGAAGGATAAAGCCAGCCATTGAGTGGGAGGTCCGTACTCTGTCCATAAGCATAGCTGGCTACCAATAAGATTGACAGGTGTAAAAGATATTTCACACCGGCAAAATTATTAAAATTGTGCCTTTTGTTAATCTGCATTTTTCTCATATCTTTGCAGTCCTTTTTAGGAAAGAGATAAAAAAGACGATGAGAAAGGAAATACATCCGGAATACAAAGAAGTAGTTTTTTTAGATACTTCAAGTGAATTTAAGTTTCTTACAAAGTCTACTATGACAAGTGATGAAACGATCAAATGGGAAGATGGTAACGAGTATCCTTTGATTAAGATTGAAGTTAGTTCTGCTTCACATCCGTTCTACACCGGTAAAAAGCTATTTGTTGATACTGCCGGACGTGTTGAGAAATTCAACAAAAAGTACAGAAAATAATCTGGTTTTAATTCCAGCAACAATATTTTGAGAAGTCTTCAGGTATCCTGAGGACTTTTCTATTTTTGTCCGCATGAGTATCCTCTTCTTTGATCCAGCGGACAGCAGAAAAACGCTACTTCCCCTCACTTATACACGTCCGATAGCAGAAATGCGGATCGGGATACTTAAGATATCAGAGAAGTGGTGCATCCGATTGGATCAACCACACTTTGGTTACGATACTGAAAGCTACTTAGCAGGTGCTTTTCCAAAAATTGATGCTGATTTTCAGACACTTTGGATCAATGCTTCAATATTACCATCCGATGCACTTGTTGAAGCCGTAATGGCACTTGGGAGCCATGAAGCATTGCTAAATAAAGACATACTACTGGCATTCAAAGGTGAATCCCAGGAATCAATCGTCAATAAAAAGACTTTTGAAGGGCAAATTGACCGGATTCAATATCCCTGGGACATATTTCTACAAAACGGCAGGGAAATAACCAAAGATTTTGCTCTTGTGACATCGAATAAAACAAGTCAGCCAATAACTGATCCTCATACAAAAACATATGGTGAAAACATCTTCATCGAGGAGGGTGCAAGTATAAAAGCTTCTATCCTCAACGCTGAGAACGGACCCATATACATTGGCAAAAATGCCGAGGTGATGGAGGGATCTATCATCAGGGGACCTTTTAGCCTTGGTGAAGGCGCCTCACTCCGTATGGGAAGCAAAATCAGAGGAGACTCTACCGTAGGCCCTTATTCAAAAGTTGGAGGTGAGGTCTCCAACAGCGTCGTTTTTGCAAATTCCAACAAGGCCCATGATGGCTACCTGGGAAACTCCGTGTTAGGAGAATGGTGTAATCTTGGAGCTGGAACTAACAATAGCAACCTCAAAAACAACTACGAGCCAGTAAAAATGTGGGACTATCAGACACACCAGTTTGAAAAAACCCAATTGCAGTTTTGTGGCCTTATCATGGGTGACCATACCAAGGCAGGAATAAATTCAATGTTTAATACAGGAACCACTGTTGGTGTTTGTGCCAATATCTTTGGAGGAGGACTGCCCAGTCAATTGATCCCATCTTTTGCCTGGGGTGGTGCACGAGGGTTTATGACCTATGAATTTCAAAAAGCCATTGACACCATCAAAAAGGTAATGGGCAGAAGAAATATAGAGATGAAAGAAGAAGAAATTGAGATCTTAAAATATGTCTTTGACAATACAGCAGATATCAGAAGCTGGCAAAAGCAACACAAATGAAGTTTGAAAACATCCCCGGTCACGGAGACATCAAGGAATATCTGATTTCTGCACACAGAAACAATCGTATTGCGCATGCTCAATTGTTTAGCGGGATTCCAGGTAGCGCCAATTTCCCGCTGGCACTGGCATTTGCCACCTACATCATGTGCAAAAATAAGTCTGAAACAGATGCCTGTGGTAAATGTGAAAACTGCCTGAGGATTGATAAATTGATCCATCCGGATATCCATTTTTTCTATCCAAAACCATCTGCCAAACCGAAAGATTACGACAAGGCATTCAGCGACTCACTCAAAAAATGGAGAGAGCTTGCTACGCAAAACTTCTTTCCCGATTTGAGTGACTGGATCAACATCAATGGTTTTGAAAGTAAAAACCTGTTGATTTCAAAGGAGGATAGCAAGCAGATCATCAAAACGGTGAGCATGAAATCATTTGAAGGTGAATTTAAGATTGTCTTCATCTGGTATCCCGAATTCATGAACCCTTCATCTGCCAACGCCATCCTGAAGGTACTTGAGGAGCCGCCTACCAACACCATCTATTTTCTGGTGACGTATGCCTATGAAAATCTGCTCACAACCATTACTTCCCGGACCCAACTAATCTCTGTCCCACCTTTCAAAGATGAAGAAATTGAAGGTTATTTAGTCAACAGGAAAGATGTTCCGGAAGAGAAAGCCAGGAAAGTGGCCCATCTTGCCAATGGTAGTATGAGCAAGGCATTCCAGGAGCTGGAAAGCATGGGCGAAATTGCCTATCAGGAATTCCAGGAGTGGATGAGAAGTTGTTTTAAGAGAAATTACTCTGAGCTTGTCAAACAAAGTGAGGGCTTTGGTCAACGGTCCAAATCCGATCAGAAAAACCAGCTGGAATATGGTCTGGCGCTAGTTAGGGAATCTTTACGTTCAACTTCAGCTGCTGTTGCTGGCGGACACAATGAGGATGAGATGAAGTTTATTTCAAATTTCGGATCGGCTAATTCATTAGAGTCTATGGAACAAATTCATCTCTTATTGAGTAATGCTATTAGCAATCTGGAAAGAAATGCCAATCCAAGGATCACTTATATGAACCTATCTTTAAGTTTCTGCAACATTTTCCGACGGAGATGAAAGACAAAATCATCATAGGAAGGAAAGATAAGGTCGACTTACCCGATTTTGAAATCTTTGATGTAAATGCCAAAGTGGATACCGGAGCATTTACTTCATCCATTCATTGCATAGAAATCAAACTAATTGATGGAATATTGCATTTCCAAATTCCGGGCTTTATGGACCATCATGTACTGAAAGATTTCCAAACGAATATGTTTACCAAAAAAAGAGTGAAGAGCTCAAATGGAAAGTCTGAGACGAGGTATACCATCAAGACCCATATCCGGTTGTTTGGGCAGTTATTCAATGAAGAATTCACATTAACAGACCGTAGCAAAATGAAGAACCCGGTATTGTTGGGCAGAAAAGTGTTAAAAAATAGATTTGTGGTGGACGTATCAAAAAAAGACCTCTCCTTTAATTCTAAGAATCAATGAAAATAGGCATCCTCTCAAGAAAAGCAGATCTTTACTCTACATCCAGGATCCGCGATGCTGCATTGAAGAGAGGTCATGAAATACACATCATTGACCACCTGAAATGTGATATAATCATTGAAAAAAATCTATTGGAGATTTACCATGAAGGCGAAAGGTTAACAGGGTATGATGCTGTCATTCCAAGGATTGGTGCTTCTGTTACTTTTTACGGCACGGCTGTGGTTCGTCAGTTTGAAATGATGAATGTTTTTTCTGCTAACAAATCCATAGCTATTGTTCGCTCCAGAGATAAACTCCGAAGTTTGCAGCTATTGGCAGCGCATGGATTAGGCTTACCCCGAACAGCTTTTACAAATTATTCACGGGAGGAAAAACAAATCATCCAGAAGTTAGGGGGTACACCACTAATCATCAAGTTACTTGAGGGCACACAGGGCCTGGGTGTTGTTTTAGCAGAGACAATCAAAGCTGCTAAATCCGTAATTGAAGCCTTTCACGGGTTAAAAGCCAGGATCATCGTACAGGAATTCATCAAAGAATCCAAGGCATCTGATATTCGCGCCTTCATCGTTGATGGAGAGGTGGTGGGAGCCATGAAAAGACAGGGAAAAGAAGGTGAATTTAGATCAAACCTCCATCGTGGGGGCACTGCAGAGCTTATCAAGCTTTCAAAAGCCGAAAAGGCTGCCGCAATCAAAGCTGCTAAAGCCATGGGACTGGATATTGCTGGTGTAGATATGCTTCAGTCCGACCGAGGTCCATTAATTTTGGAAGTCAACTCCTCTCCCGGTCTGGAAGGAATTGAAAAAGCAACGAAAAAAGATATCGCTGGTAAAATCATTGAGTTTGTTGAGAACAACTATCACAAAACCAGAACCAACAAAAAGAACGCCTGATTGAAAACCATAAGAATAGGTACCCGAAAAAGTAAGCTGGCGGTATGGCAGGCCGACTATGTAGCTGACCTCCTGGAATCCGACGGATATACCACAGAAAAGGTTTTAATCGAAACCAAGGGAGATAAGATCCAGGATGTAGCCATTGCTAAAATCGGAAGCAAAGGGGTGTTTACTGAAGAGTTAGAGGCCTTGTTGGAATCGGGAGAAGTGGATATTGCTGTTCACAGTGCCAAAGATCTGCAGTCTTCATTGCCTGATGGTTTTGAGATCATTGCATTTTCTGAACGGGCATTTATAGAAGATGTCATTGTCAGCGAAAAAGAAATCGATCTCACGAGCAAAGAGCTTATCCTTGGTACAAGCTCCACCCGAAGGATAGCAGCGTTCAAGCACTTTTACCCTCACATCCAAACCGTGGACATGCGTGGAAATCTGCAAACAAGGATCTCCAAGATGCAGAAAGGAGTCTGTGACGGATTGGTGCTAGCCCATGCTGGTGTACATAGAATGGAATATGATCACCTCATTAAGGTTAAGTTGTCTACCACTGAGTTTATCCCACCTGTTGGCCAGGGATGTATAGCTGTGGAAGCCCATCATAACCTGGATACAGATAAGAAAAGCCATATTTACAATAAAGTGAATAACCCGGGGGTAGAGAAACAGCTTCTGGCAGAACGTGCTTACCTGAAAAGACTGGAAGGTGGCTGTAGTATTCCGGTGTTTGCTTATGCTACACTAGAAGGAGCGCTGATTAAATTAAAGGGTGGCATTTTTAGTCTGGACGGAAAGGAACGAATAATTTATGATCTGACAGGTGAAGATCCGGCTGATGTTGGAACCACTCTTGCTAACAAAGTGCTTGAGAATGGAGGGCAGGAAATCCTGAAAAAGATCAAAAAACAGTTGGGATGATTATATTTATTCAAAATTTACGTGGTATGAAATTTAATTTCTGTGCTTTGCTTGTGTTGCTAGCTTTAGGAGCCTGCAACAGTAGCAACCCAAATGAAGACGCTTTAATCACCATCCATACAGCTTTTGGAGACATGAAAGCAATACTTTATGAGGAGACTCCCATTCATAAGGAAAATTTCATTCGGTTGGCAAAAAGCGGAAAGTATGACAGTACGGAATGGCACAGAATTATTGAAGATTTTATGATCCAGGGTGGGGATGTATTCGCCAGGGAAGGTGAGCAGGAGCCCGTGGGCGACCGATTGCCATCAGAGTTTGTCGAAGGTTTTTATCACACAAAAGGTGCATTGGCTGCTGCCCGTCAGCCAGACAACCAAAACCCTAAGAAAATGTCATCCTCCGTCCAGTTCTATATCGTGGATGGAAAAGTTTTTTCAGAGGAAGAGCTGACCATTGATCAGTTTAAGCTTAACGAAAACGTGGGTAAACTATTAGCTGACGAACGATTTGTTGACCTTAGGGAAAAGTACCTCGAAATCAACCAAACTGGTGACCAGAATAGCTTGCAAAGATTCATTTTCAGTTTGAGAGAATTGGTTGAAAGTGAGTATAACATTGATGTAAGCAGAGAGTTTGCCCCTGAAAGACTTGAAAAGTATATGACTGTTGGTGGAGCATATCACCTGGATGGCAATTACACCATTTTTGGGAGAGTTGTAGAGGGTCTGGATGTCATTGATAAAATTGCGGCAGTTGAAACAGGTGCCGGTTACAAGCCAGTTGAGCCCATTTATCTCACAATGGAAGTGGAGATGGTACCTAAATCAACCATTACCCAAAAATACGGGTATGAGTACCCTCCGGTTGAGTAGCCCATGAGGATACTACTCACCGGGTCCAACGGACTGTTTGGACAACATTTACTTACACTTCTTACTCATCGCAAAGACTACAAAGTCATAGCAACAGGAAAGGGCGAAAACAGGAACCCTGCAGGGAATTACACTTATTTGCCTTGTGATCTTACAAATGAAGATGCGGTAAAAAAGCTAATTGAATTGGCAAGACCCGACTATCTCATTCATGCGGCAGCAAAAACCCAGGTGGATGATTGTGAGATCAATAGAGCATTATGTTGGGCCAGTAATGTGGCTGCAACACAATATCTGCTGAATGAAATGTCAAAGTCCGGAGGGCATTTCCAATATATTTCAACAGACTTCGTATTTGATGGGGAACGAGGCAATTACCTCGAAACAGATGAGACCGGCCCTGTCAACTATTATGGGGAAAGCAAGCTTGAGGCGGAAAGACTGGTTCAAGGTTCCGGTATGAGCTGGTCAATAGCTCGAACAGTCCTTGTGTACGGAGTGGGCAGGGACATGAGTCGCTCCAATATCATTACCTGGATCTATAAAAGCCTGAAAAACAAACAACCGATCAAGGTAGTGACTGACCAGATCAGGACCCCTACGAATGTGAATGATCTGGCCGAGGGTAGTTTATTGATCCTACAGAAGCAAGCTGAGGGTATTTTTCATATCTCGGGAGATGAGATCATGAGTCCGTATGATATCGCAATCAAAATAGCCAACTACTTCGACTTTGATCAAAGCCTGATCACTCCTGTAGATGCCTCTACATTTAGTCAGGCTGGAAAGCGCCCTATGAAAACAGGTTTTGTGATTGATAAAGCCAGGAAAACATTGGGGTATAGTCCAAAAACTTTTGGTGAGAGTTTAGCAGTACTTGAACAAGAATTGCAAGGCTTTCATCATGATTGAAAATAACCTATCGATTTCTTCTAATCTTCTTATCTGGATGTTGCCAGTTACTAAAAATATCTGTTACATAAACAGTCATTTCTTCTACTCGATAAATGATCTTGTAGTGACGTTCCAAAATATAGCGATGACCTTTACCGAATGGTCGGAGATCTTCATCGATGCGTCCTCTGTTAGCCAGTTTTTCAAGGCTTAGTGCCCGGTCTATTATTTGATTGACGATTTCAGTAGCTTTTTCCGGTGAAACTTCTTTTGAGTAGTGTTTGTGTATTTCTCCAAGGCGGAACTCCGCTTTCGCAGTAATTACAACTTCCATTTACCAGTACTTACTTCTGCTTTCAGAGCTTTTAAGCTCCTTACACGGCCCTCTTTAATATCTTCTTCAGATGCTTGTGCCCTGGTAATCAAATCCTGTTTAGTGATTGGAGTGCCATCCGGTTGATAACCTACTGTAGAAGTTTGATCTGCTTTGATCATTCCGTGAATCAGTTGTAAGAACCTTTCATCTGCATGCTGAATATATTGGCCTATTTCTTCCTTTAACTGTTCTGTACCCATGATCAGAATATTTACTTAAAGTTAACGATCATTTCTGTAATGATAATGGATCATCTAATCCTCACTACTCACACCACCATTTCAAAAACGGTCTCTACTCCGGGATTTGATCGCACATTTAACTGGCCCTTGTGGAGACGCATGATCTGCCTGGATAAGCTGAGTCCAATACCGGATCCATCTTCTTTCGTAGTAAAGAATGGTATGAAGACCTGGTCAATCTGTTCCATCGGAATACCTGGACCATTATCGATGAACTGAATCCGAATCTTGTTTTCTTTCTCAACTACCTTGATCTTAAGTGATCTCTCTTCATTGGTAATCTGGGAAAGTGAATCAATGGCATTGTAAATCAGATTCAAAGCAACCTGGGTGAGTAATTTTTGATCACCCAAAAAAGTCTTTATCCTGTTTTGATTGATCACATTCATCTGAACCCTGGCAGTATTTACCCTTTGAGCAGCCAGTTTAGTTAAACTCTCTAACCAATCGCCAATCACAATTTCACGAAATTCGGGTTTGGGAACCCTACTCAGCCTCCTATAATTTTCAACAAAATGTGTCAAGCCTTTACTTCTTTCATTGATCACTTCGAGACCATCCGCGAGGTTTGTTAACTGGTTTTCCGTGATTTTCTCCCCTTTCTTAAAATAACCCGACAGGGTCTCACTGATGGATGAAATAGGCGTGATCGAATTCATGATTTCATGCGTCATGATCCTGATCAGTTTTTGCCAGCTATCCAATTCATTTTCTTCAAGCTCACTTTTAATATCATTCAGGGAATAAATCAGAAATTCCTCCTCCTGAAATTTCAATTTCACCATTTTGACCATCACCACGTGGAGTTCGTTCTTGACAACAGTCCTGACTGTTTTAGATTGGTTGGGTTCCAATACCTGAAATGTATCCCAAAGCTCTTTATTTAATTGTTTGAGCCTGTCGATATGTACGATCAGCTTTGCTCCAAAGAGCTGCAAAGCAGTCTTGTTAACAATCTCAACGTAACCTTTAGAATCCACTGCAATCAATCCGGTAGAAGAATGTCGCATCAATTCCTTGAAAAACCATTCCTTGTGCTCACTATGGGTTTTGATGGAAGAAAGCACTTCATTGATGTTGTTCAAGCTGCGATGAAGGTTCTTTAAAGATCCTGACTTTACCTTCTCAGGAAAATGGAGGGAACTGTCCTCATTGCGGATTGACTCAAAGAACAGGGTTAGTTTCCTGTTGATGGCGTTATAGAAGTACAGCGTATTAAAAAGGACAATTGTGAGTATTGCCCCACAAAAGCCCAGGGCCCACCAGTTTCCCTTTACATAAAAAAGAGTGCCTGCGATAGAGGCACCAATGAGGATAATTCCACGCAGAACGATGGCTGACCGGAAATCTTTAAAGACCATAGCGCTTTACCTTATTGTACAAGGTCTGACGGGTAATCCCCAGCTTGTCTGCTACATGCGAATAATTACCATTGTATCGATCCAGCGCCTCCTCAATCATGGATTTTTCCATCTCCTCAAGGGTGAGATATTTATTCACCGGCTGATTGTCAGTATGTCTCAACGAAAAGTCATCTGGCTTTAAGACATCCGAATCAGCGAGAATGACAGCCTTTTCTATGGCATGTTGCAATTCTCGCACATTCCCGGGCCAATGGTATCGGGTCAGTTTCTTGATCGTTTGCTGACTGAGCTTAAGCCCCTGCTTCTTGTATTTCTTTTGATAATTCATCAAAAAGAAAGTAGCCAGTTCTTCAATGTCTTCCCCACGCTCACGAAGTGGTGGCAATTCTATGCGAATGGTATTCAGTCGATACAAAAGATCTTCCCGAAATCGTTGATCTGCAATTTCGTCTTCCAGGTTATTGTTTGTAGCACTAATGATTCTCAGGTCAACCGGAATGACCTTGTTGGAACCTACCGGAGTAACAGCCCGGTTTTGCAATACCACCAACAACTTCGATTGCATCACCAAAGGAAGGTTACCAATTTCATCCATAAATAGGGTTCCCTTATCCGCTAGTTGAAACTTGCCAATGCGATCTTCCTTGGCATCAGTAAAGGCACCTTTCTTGTGACCGAAAAGTTCACTTTCAAACAATGACCCGGGTATGGCTCCCATGTCTACTCTCACGAGCAGCTCGCTTCTTCGATCCGACTTTTGGTGGATCTCCTGTGCGATCAATTCCTTGCCAGTTCCGTTTTCTCCAGTGATCAGTACCGAGGCATCCGTATTGGCTACCTTTTCCACCGTTTCCATGATCTTAAGCATAGCAGGAGATGAGCCGACCAACATTTTACTCTCCCGGTTGATCTCACTTTTCAGCGACTTCTCCCTACGTTTCAGTTCATGAACTTGCTTATTAGATAAACTAATGCGTAAGGCTGAATGAACCGTGGCCAACAGCTTTTCGTTCTCCCAGGGTTTCATCACAAAGTCAGTCGCCCCTTCTTTTACAGATTTGACGGCTAAATCAATATCTCCATAGGCTGTCAACATGATCACTTCTGTGTTGGGAGAATGCTCTTTAATCTGCTTCAGCCAGTAAAATCCTTCATTTCCTGAATTTACTCCGGCAGTAAAATTCATATCCAACAAGACCACATCAATTTCCTTCTTGCGAAATACCCCAAGAATGGCATTGGGATTGAATAAGGTTTCAATCTCATCAAATTCCGGATCCAACAAGAGACGGAGTGCACTGAGTGCTCCCTTGTTGTCGTCTACTATCAATATTTTGCCAGGCATGATCTTTAGTTTCCTTTACCAAAAATAAATAAGCAAACAACGCAAATGACAAGTGTAAAATAATTTGACATTTGATTGTTCACTTTCTTTACAAGGAATACCATGCAACAATTTTTATGTATCTGATATTCAGGCATTTAAAACACACGGCACACTATTGGCATCCTAAGGTTCACATGAAAAAATGGATTACCATATTTACATCATTGCTGATCTCATCTTGTCTCTATGCACAGAAACCATGGACCTATCAGGATTGCATTGACTATGCTTTGGATAATAACCTGGCACTTAAAAATGTAGAATACCAGGTTCTTCGCCAGGATGCCAACAGCAAAAGAGCTTATGGAAACTTTTTACCTGATCTGAATGCAAGCACCAGTGTAAACATCTCGCAAGGAAGGACTACCAACCCCAATACCAACCAGATCATTGATTCGGATCCATTCTTATCTAATAGTGTGGGCATTCGATCCAACATGACCGTGTTTAATGGATTTCGGCTACAAAACCAGCTGAAATATGAAAAATTCAGACAGGTAGCTTTCCAAAATGACTATCAAAAAGCCATCAATGATGTCACCTACCTCGTGATGGATGCCTTTATCCAGCACCTCATCAATCTTGGACTTGCCAACATACAAGAAGAACAACTCATAGCATCAGACAAAGAAGTCTACCGCATCCAAAAGCGCATCAACCTGGGACTGGCATCCGGAAGTGACCTGTATGAAGCGGAAGCCCAGCTTGCGAGTGATGAATTTCTACTGATCAGAATGCGTAATGCAGCCAACATTTCTGAGAACGAACTGAAAAAGCTGCTCAACCTGCCAGTTGATTCTACTTTTGTTCCTGAAGATATTGCTGTTGATCCAACTGCTGAGCCTATTAGCGTGACGGAATTAGATGAAGATCCCTTTGATATTCAAATTCTTCCGGAAATGAAATCCAGCGTGGCGAGACTTAATGCAGCTCAAAAACAATTGAGTATGAACAGAGCGTTTGGTAGGCCCAATCTCAGTGCCGGCATAGGCTGGGGAAGTTTTTTTACCGAAACACGGACTGATACGGAAGGAAATGTGATTCCATACAATGAGCAGGTCAACCTGAACAGCAATTTATCATATGGTCTGAGCTTGTCTTTCCCGATTTTCAACAAACTCAACCAATGGAACAATATCCAGCAATCCAAAATCAGTCTTGCCGAAGCAGAAAACAATCTGAGGATCATGACCAGAGATACAGAATACCTGATCAATGAAGCACTCATGGACTACTATGGTGTGATGGCTGAATATAAGTCTGCGCTTAAAACAGAAGAAAGTCGGGCATTGGCTTTTGAGGTGATAGAGAAGAAACGGGAAAAAGGATTGGCGAGTATCATGGAGTTTTACCAGTCAAAAAATGATCTGGCTACGGCAAGAGGTCAGAGTCTTCGCACTCGACTACAATTATTTTTAAACAAGAAATTGATTGATTTCTACCTAAACGGGAGCTTTTAATTATGGACAGGAAGATTGAAGATAAGAGATGGATAAAACCTAAACACTGGAAGTACATAGCTGGTGTCATTTTTATCCTGGTGGTGGCGCTGGCCTTTGTGTTCCGTGACCCCATGAGCACTTACCGTGCTGATCTGGAAAAAATTACAGTGGAAACGGTGAAATATGATTCCTTCCAGGACTATATCCGAATTGTGGGATTTGTAGAACCAATTTCTACCATATACATGGATGCCATCGAAGGTGGTATCGTGGAAGAGATCCTCATAGAGGAAGGCACATTTGTTCATAAAGGGGATGTGATCATCCAGCTCAGCAATAACCGACTAAACCTTGACATCCTGAACAGTGAAGCTTCTTTGGCAGAGAAATCAAACTTCCTTCGGGAGACCCAGATCAATATGGAGCAACAAAAACTCCTCCTCCAGCGAGACCTGATCAACCAGGAATATGACCTCATCCAAAAAGAAAGGGCATATAATCAGAACAAGTCGCTTTACGAGGAAGAATTGATCGCCAGAGAAGACTTTTTGCAGTCAAAAGAATCTTATGAAATGGCCATGAAGCTGAGGGAGCTTACATTAAAGCGCAACGTACAGGATTCTATCTATCGGAAAAATCAAATCACGAAGATCTCTCTCAACCTGGAGAATATGGAGAAGAACCTGGAGCTGATCTACCAAAGAAAGGAGAACCTCAATATCAAGGCTCCGGTAGATGGCCAGCTGGGATTTCTCGATGCTGAACTAGGTCAGTCAATTGCCAGTGGTCAGCGGATTGGCCAGGTAAATGTGTTGACCAGCTATAAGATTAAAGCTCAGATTGATGAGCACTATATCGACAGGATCCGAAGAGAACTGGCTGCCACTTTTGAAAGACAGTCGGATACCTTCAACCTGAAAGTGAACAAGGTATACCCCGAAGTGAGAAACGGAAAATTTGATATCGACTTGGTATTTACGGATAAGCAACCTGACAATATCAGAACCGGTCAGAGCTACCAGATCAGCTTGCAACTGGGTGTGACCATGGAAGCAGTCCTGATAGATCGTGGAGGATTTTTTCAATCAACAGGTGGACAATGGGTATATGTGCTGTCGCCTGATGAAACCTTTGCTACAAAGCGAAGTATTCGTATAGGCCGGCAGAATCCGCGTTACTACGAAGTACTCGAAGGTCTTGAGCCTGGGGAAAAAGTAGTGACCTCTAGCTATGAAGCTTTTGGGGATAATGAGAAGTTGGTGTTCTAGAGCCAGGGGCGAAGAGCAAAGGGCATAGTTGCTTGCAGCAAAAAGATAAGGTAAGGAATTAAAAGTGAGGTATGTGGAACTAATAAAGAGTAGTAGTTAGATTTAATTGATGTTAACAAAAAATTAAATCGATTATGAAAGCAAAATTTAGGTTCATGGACCTTGAGATATGGAAGGAATCCATTTCTATGAATGACAAAATGTATGATCTGGCAGATATGATAGACGAAACAAGAAAATACAGAACTGCAGAACAGCTTAGAGGTGCATCATTGAGTGTATCAAATAATATCGCTGAGGGTTCAGGATCATTTTCAAATAAAGATTTTGCCAATTTCCTTAATATGGCCAGACGATCTGTTTTTGAAGTGGTCAACGTTCTTGTTGTTGCCCATCAAAGAAAATTTATTAATCAAGATCAATTGGATCAGTTCGTTATCGAATTAGATCTCTTAAGTAGAAAAATTACAAATTTTAGAAAAACAATACTAAATAAAACCTAGCAGGTTATTTGGTTTAGGGCATTGCTCTTGCTCCATGCCCTTTGCTCCATGCGCTTTGCTCCAAACATAAAAAAATGCTAAAGACACAAGACCTCGAAAAAATATTTCGCACCGAAGAGGTGGAAACCACCGCACTAAACAAGGTGAATCTCCACATAAAAAAGGGAGAATTTGTAGCCATTATGGGACCCTCCGGATGTGGGAAGTCAACCTTACTCAACATCATCGGGTTGCTGGACAATCCTACCGGAGGTCAGTACATCTTTGATACGACCGAGGTATCCAACTTCAAAGAGCGGCATCGCACTGCTCTTAGAAAAGGGAACATCGGCTTCATTTTCCAAAGCTTCAATCTCATTGATGAGCTGAATGTATATGAGAACGTGGAGCTGCCTTTGATCTACATGAAGCTTGGCGCTGCTGAGCGAAAGAAAATGGTGGATACAGTCCTGGACCGAATGAAAATTGGACATAGAAAAAAGCATTTTCCACAACAGCTATCCGGTGGTCAGCAGCAGCGTGTAGCGATCGCAAGGGCAGTAGTGGCCAACCCTAAACTGATCCTCGCGGATGAGCCTACAGGTAACCTGGACTCCAAGAACGGCCTGGAAGTAATGAAGTTGTTGACAGAGCTTAACAAAGAGGGTACCACAATCGTAATGGTAACGCACTCAGACCGTGACGCTGCTTTTGCTCATCGGGTAATCAACCTGTTTGACGGGAAAATCATTACAGAAGAAGAAAAAAGAAAACTGGAAAATGTCCTGGACCCTGACTCTATTGATGAACTGATTTAAATGTAGTGAGCACTTCAAAATCAAGGACATGCTTAGAAATTACTTTAAAATCGCCTGGAGAAATCTGACCAGAAATAAACGTTTCGCCATCATCAACACCTTCGGATTGGCGCTTGGGTTCACTTGCTGTATCCTGATTTTTCTTTTTACCCAATATCACCTCAGCTTTGACAATTTCCATGAGAAATCTGAGCGGATTTATCGGATCGTTACTGAGGAACGCCGTGATATCATTGATTATACTGCAAGTGCTCCTCCTGCTCTTAGTCCGGCATTCAAAGCTGATTATGATTATGCGGAAAAAGTAGCTCGCATTGCCAACGAAGAGGAAAAAATCATTTCATTTTCCCTGAATGGCTCCAAACAAAAATATAGTGAAGAAGTAGCCTTTGTTGAGAAAGAATTCTTTGAAATATTTAACTACCCCCTGATCTTAGGTAATTCTTTTGATTTTTTTACTGAGCCCAACACAGTAGCTATCACCAGTAAGATGGCCTCAAAACTCTTTGGGAACATCGATCCGATAGGCCAGTCTTTGAGGTTAGATAACAGGATTGAGCTTACTGTTAGGGGAGTATTGAAAGATCTGCCACCCAATTCACACCAACAATCCGAAATCTTTATTTCCTATCCCACTACCAAAGAGTTCGGAGGATTTATCGCAGAAGATAGTTGGAATGGAATTACTACAACCCTGCAATGTTTCACCTTATTAAAGGAAAATATCTCCCCGGATCTGGTAGAAAATGAGCTACAAAAATATAATGCCATCCATCGTCCGAACGCGAAGAATAAGCATCACTATCAGCTCCAGCACATTTCCGATATTCATTACAACACACAATATGGTGGTGCCATCTCTCATCAAACCCTGATTGTATTTGCTTTCATTGGGCTTTTCCTCATTCTGGCAGCCTGTATCAACTTCATCAATATGTCAACAGCTCAGGCCATCAGTAGGTCACGTGAAGTGGGTGTTCAGAAAGTCCTGGGCAGTTATCGATGGCAGCTTTTCAGACGGTTTATGAGTGAAACGGCGCTATTGAGTCTCTTTTCATTGTTTTTCGGACTCATTTTAGCTTTTCTGCTCCTGCCGTATCTCAATGAATGGTTTGATGTCAAAATATATTTCAAACAATTGATCAGCCTTTCCATGCTGGGTTTCATTGCAGTATTATATATCCTTATTACGGTATTTGCAGGGGTATATCCCGGATTGTTGTTGTCAGGCATCTCTCCCGTGCTTGCCCTGAAAGGTAAACTCACCCAACAACATGTGGGAGGACTGCTCACGCGCAAATCGCTAATAGTTACTCAGTTTGTGATCTCTCAGATGTTGATTGTGGGCATGATTGTCATCGGGAAACAAATGCACTATGCCCTCAATACTGACCTTGGCTTCGACAAAGAAGCCATCATCACCGTGGACATTCCATCCAAGATAGATAAGGAGAAAAGACATAGTCTAAAAAACAGATTTTTGGCCATCCCCGGAGTAGAAAAAGTCAGTGCATGTCTGGCTCCACCTTCATATAATAAAAATTGGGGAACGAGTGTTCGGTTCAGTGACCACGTGGAAAATGAAGAATTCTCCATCCAGGTAAAGGCCGCTGATCTGGATTACCTTGAAACCTTTGACCTGAAATTAATAGCCGGAAGAAATTACTTTCCATCTGATTCGATCAAAGAGTTTGTGGTCAACGAAATGTTGGTTAAAAAATTAAACCTGGAATCTCCTGAGGATGTCCTTGGTGAAACACTACATGTAAACAGATCCACTACAGGGATTATTGTTGGTGTGGTTTCTGATTTTCATAATCTGGACCTCCATGCTGAAATCACCCCCATTTTTATTACCGATCTGGATTTTGCCCAGAATACATATTCCGTCAAAATCAATATGAATGGTGCCCAACATACCATCAGTCAGATTGAGGAGCAATGGAGCAACGTTTTCCCCGATTACATCTTTGACTACGAATTCCTTGATGCACACATTGCCCGGTATTATGAGTCCGAAACACGTACTTTCCGTCTGATCAAGATATTCACATTTCTGGCCATCTTTATTAGCTGCCTGGGCATGTTTGGTCTCATCTCTTTCCTTGTAAATAGGAGGATCAAAGAGGTGGGTATCCGAAAAGTCTTGGGAGGAGGTATTGCTCACGTGCTGTGGCTATTCCTGAACGACTTCTTAAAATTGATTGTCATTGCTGCAATGATGGCGGTGCCGATTTCCTGGTTTGTGATGGACAATTGGCTTCAAAACTTCCAATTTAAGATTGATATGGGATTCTGGATTTTTGGTCTTGCCGTGATCGCCAGTCTCATTATTACAATCATGACCGTAGGCTTTCAAAGTATAAAAGCTGCGTTAACCAATCCAGCTGACGTGTTGAGGGCAGAATAAATTTGAAAAGCACGCTTGATTAATCACTGTTCGATTTTTAACACATCATGTATAATATTTTGACGGCTGACGATCTTGTAAAAAAATAAACATCTGATAATCAGCATGTTAAATATCTGGCATGCTTTAAGATATATACTGAATGCAAATAATGCATATATACACGCCAACAGGAGAGACTATCTTATTTGAGGACAGTTTCTCCTTTTTATTGGTCAGAATAATGATCCCATATTAAAGATTAACTCATGCTCAAAAACTATCTAAAAATTGCCTGGAGAAATCTTGTAAAGCATAAAGTCTTTTCGTTGATCAACATTGCTGGTCTAACTATTGGAGTAACCACTTGTATCCTGATTTCCCTTTATGTGATCCATGAGTTGAACTATGACAACTCCGTGCCGGAAGGTGAAGACATTTACAGGGTAATCGTTTCCTTTAATAATGAAGGTTCCTGGCAAAGAGGTTGGTCCATGCCAGCTCCCATGGCAGGTGTAGCAGATGAAATATTCGAGGAGACAGAACAAACAGGCCGTATCATGGCCAACAATCTGTTTTATGGTGCAGGAAGTAACGACATCAAGATCCAGGGCAGGGTGGAGGAATTTCACGAAACCGGATTTGCCTATGCTGACCAGTCTATCATGGATATGTTCAAATTCGACATGGTTTTTGGAGATCCTTCCACAGCATTGAGTGAACCAAATACTATTGTGATCTCACAAAAAATTGCTCATAAGTTTTTTAAGGATGAAAACCCTGTAGGGCAATTTATCATCCTGAATGGTGACAATGAAACACCACGCAGGATCACAGGTGTTATGAAAAACTTTCCCACCACGTCACACCTGCAATATGATTACTTTCTGACCCTTTCTGGTGTCGAATTCGGACAGGGAGAGCAAACAAGATGGACCCAGAACAACTATTTTGTCTATCTAAAACTCAAACCCTCTATCCATGTAGATCAGTTTGAGAAGAAATTCTCGGGAGTCATTATTAAGGAATACTTCAAACCTGCCCTGACAGCCTTCAACAAAGAATTGGGTAGTACCATTGAGGAGAAAGCATACTTTAAACTTCAGCCACTCAGGGATATACACCTTTATTCAGGCGATATCAGGGAATTTGATCCGCGGGGCGATATCAAGATTGTGCAGTCATTTGCAGCCATAGCTGTTTTCATCCTCCTCATTGCCTGTGTCAACTACATCAACCTCACAACAGCCAGGTCAGCCAATCGGGCGCCGGAGATCGGTCTTCGAAAAGTAATCGGCTCGCAAAGGAGTAGTCTGATCAGCCAGTTTCTGATTGAATCTTTCATCGTCACCCTAATTGTCTTCACTGCAGGCTTAGGACTTGCTCAACTGCTACTTCCCTATTTCAATGATATTGCCGCAAAATCCCTTACAATACCCTGGAGTGAGTCCTGGTTCCTGCCATCACTTTTTGCCGGTGTTTTGATTGTTGGAGTCATTGCCGGAATTTATCCTGCGCTCTACCTGTCAGGCTTTTACCCCATCCAGATATTGAAAGGAAATCTTGCCCTCGGTGTTAAATCCAAGCGATTTCGTACAGTACTTGTAGTATTTCAATTCGCCATCTCAGCTTTCCTGATTGTAGGTACCCTGGTGATCTATCGTCAGATGAATTTCATCCTGAACAAAAAAGTGGGATTTGAAAAGGATCAGGTCATCCAGATTTTGGGAACCAATATGCTTCGCGACAAAATCGATCCATTTAAGGAAGAGCTTAAGAAATCAAATGGTGTGGTCGATGTAAGTATCAGTGATTACCTGCCAGTGGAAGGGACCAAACGCAATGGCAACAGCTTCTGGAACGAAGACAGACAAGACATTGATGAGCCGATCTTTGGGCAGTCGTGGATCATTGATGAGGACTACATCAATACTATGGGCATGAACCTGTTGGCTGGACGAACTTTTTCCAAAGAAATAGCTTCCGAGAATCAGTCCGTCATCATTAATCAAACCATGGCCAGAAAACTGGGACTTGATGACCCGGTAGGAAAGGTATTGATGCGCTTCGGACAAAAATGGAATATCATTGGTTTGGTTGAAGATTTTAACTTCAGGTCCTTCAAGCAGGAGGTAGAACCACTGGCCTTCTTTTATGGCAAAAGTCAATCTATGGTCTCTGTTAAGATCAGCTCCGCAAATATTCCAATGGTACTGGAAGGCCTGGAAAATGTGTGGAAGGACTTTGTTCCCAACTCGGCTTTCAGATATTCATTTATGGATGAATCCTATGCACAGATGTATGACAATGTCTATCGTACACGATCTGTTTTCACAAACTTTGCAGGACTAGCTGTCTTCATATCGTGCCTGGGGCTCTTTGCATTATCGGCATTCCTGGTGGATCAGCGTAAAAAGGAGCTCAGCATCCGAAAAACACTGGGTGCATCTGTCCGGACCATCTTCCGACTAGTCACCAGTCACTTTGTGGTTCTAGTTGGTATTTCAATCCTAATAGCTGCCCCCATTTCATACCTGGTGATGGAGCGCTGGCTGGAGGACTATGTATATAAAATTGATATGTCCTGGGATATTTTCGCCTGGTCAGGATTCTTAACGCTGTTGACCGCACTACTCACCATAAGCTATCACGCCATCAAGTCGGCACTCATAAACCCTGCTGAAAATTTAAGATCTGAATAAGGAAAACCTGAAATCTAAAAAACCTAATCCATGCTCAAGACACATCTAAAAATAATCTGGAGAAACCTGCTTCGAAACAAGTTCAATACCATCCTGAACATCACGGGTTTAACCATTGGCATAGCCTGCTTTCTGATCATCTTCTCAAAGATTGATTTTGAGTCTGCATATGATAAGTTTCATACGGATGCTGACCATATATACCGGATTGTCCGTGTCACCTCAGGACTTGCTTATCTGGAAGGAGGTCTTGAATATCGCACCGGTGTCAATTTTCCTTTGCCAGATGTCATAAATGGTCAGATTCCTGAGCTGGAAGGAGTGACCCGGATGATGTATATGGGAGGAAATAATGTGAAAGTGATGGGTAAGGGACAAGACTCTAAACCCCAGCTTTTCAATGAGAAGGAGGGAATTGCTTTGGTTGACCAAAACCTGTTTGATGTCCTTAATTACAATAACCAGGTGAAATGGATGGCAGGTGATCCCTCAGCTTTGAAAGACCCTTTTCAGGTAGTCCTCACCCAATCTATTGCAGAGAAATATTTCGGAAACGAAAGTCCATTGGGAAGAGAAATCGAATTTCAGGATATGAAATTTCAGGTGAGCGGCCTGGTCTCGGATTTCCCGATAAATTCTGATTTCAGATTCCAAATACTTGCCTCAATGGAAACCTTCGATGTGGTGACCGATGGCGCTCTCAGCTCCTGGGGAGGCCTCAGCGACAGCTTTCAATGTCTGGTCAAAATTAAACCCGGATCAGACATCACCCTCATCGAAGAAAAGATTAAGCAAATACACGCAGCAAATACTTCTGCTGAAACGGCAGCATTCCGGGTATATAAATTGCAACCTCTGGCAGAAGTCCACCAGGATAGCCGGTTTGGTAATTACAATAACCGTATCGTGAGCCAGTCGACCATTCTTTCACTCATGAGCATTGGGATCCTGCTCATCGTGATGGCTTGTATCAACTACAGCAACCTCACAACTGCTCAACTCACTTCCCGTGGAAAGTCTGCTGGCATCCATAAGGTGTTAGGGAATACCAGAAAGCGATTGATCAATCAGATTTTGCTCGAAACGCTAATCCTGTCTTTGGTCGCTACATTGGGAGGTGTACTGCTTTCCGTACTGCTCATGAAAAACCTCAACCAGCTAATAGGACTTCCAGTATCCTGGAACTTTTTAAGCTTAAAATTTGGGATATTCCTTATTATCCTTCCAGCTGTCATCAGCATCGTTGCCGGGATCTACCCCGCTATCCTGATTTCGAAAACCAATATTGTGGAGATGATTCGCAACAGAGGATTCAGTACCGCCCAGGGGAGTGGAAAATTCAACCGCTGGATGGTCACCTTTCAGTTTATCATCGCTCAAATTTTGATCGTTTGTGGAGTCGTTATCTTTCGTCAACTCAACTTTATTGAGTCTAAGGATATGGGATATCATCGCAGCAACATCCTGGTGGTAAATCTTAAGGGTGACGAAGCACAAAAAGATAGATTCAAAAACGAATTATTGAGTAATCCGATGATTAGCTCTATTGCGTTGTCTTCTGAGACCCCAGCCAGAGAGGGCAATTATCGCGATGCGATCAGGATAGCTAATGAAATGAGAGTTAAAGTCGATATAGAGCAGAAATCTGTAGACCCAAACTACCTCGACACTTACGGTATCAGGTTACTTCAAGGCAGAAGCTTTGAGCCAGGAGATGACGAATCCGTCGTACTGGTCAATCAAAAAGCCATAGAAGAATTTCAATTCGAGGACCCGGCTGAAGCCATTGGATACACTGCTCATTTCAATGGCCAGGACCGAACCATCATTGGTATTGTAGAGAACTTTCACTCGTCCCCTATCTATGACCCTATCCGACCTTGTTTTCTGGACTATAATCCACGTAGGTTTGATACTGCCGGAATCCGCTTTAACCTAAATGGTCAGGATCAGTTTCACAACGAGGTTAGTGGAATCATCAGGGATGTTGAGGAAGAATGGAGACAGATTTACGTCGAGGAGATTTTTGAATATGCCTTTTTTGATGACACCATTTCCATCCTTTATGAAGAAGAAAAGAAAACCGCCAGGTTGGTCCACATCTTTACCTTCATCATGATTTTTGTATGCTGTCTCGGCATCATCGGTTTGATCCATTACACTACTGTTCGTAAAGCCAAAGAAGTTGCCGTACGAAAGATCATTGGTGCCACTTTTATCCAGGTGGCAGGAATTCTACTGAGAAATTTTGCAGAATGGGTAGTCATCGCCAACCTGGTAGCCTGGCCGATTGCCTATTTTCTGATGGATGGATGGCTCCAAAGCTTTACTTATAAAACAAACATGGCCTGGTGGATCTTCTTGCTCTCCGGCTGTATTGCTATGGTGATCGCTTTATTCACCGCAGGCTATCATACGATCAGGGCCGCCCGGGTAAATCCTGTGGAGGTGCTGAGGAGTGAGTAGAAATTGTTTAATTACTAGACAACTCATTGTCTAAATGTTTGACATTACCGGAATAACAGTTCTCACAATTCATTGATAATCTGTGTGTTACATTTCAGGCATGTTTTTTCTTCATTGTTTGTGAATAGTTACCTGACATAAAACTGAGACAGGGTATCCTGGAAGTATTATGGTATATGTAATAATTTAAACCGTGACACAAAAACAATGATATTTCACTACTTGAAAAATTCATTTATCGGCATGAGGAGCAATCTCATGTTGTCTATTCAAAGCATGTTGAGCTTAATCATTGGAGTGCTGGGTGTATTCTTCATCGTATTGTGGGTCCATCATGAAGCTAGTACCGATAAATTCCATAAACATTCGGATAGTATCTACCTCACAACAGTTCAAAATGGGCCCATGGTTGAAAAAGATCTGATTAATTGGGAACTGTTTTTCAATTTCAATTATGATGAATATCCGGAGATCCAGAATCATACAACCCTAGTAAAATACCGACCAGAAGACATTAAATTCATTTCTGAAAATAATGTTTTTACTGGTGCTGGGCTAGTTGCCGACAGCACTTTCTTTGAAATATTTGACTTCCAGTTGTCTTCCGGAGCTAAAGAGGTATTGGCAAGCCCTAATCATCTGGTGATCACCCAGGCCTTTGCCGATAAGGTTTTCCCCGGCGAAGAACCCATCGGGAAAACTGTGACCGTACAATGTGACAATAAAAATACTTATCAGGTGGCCGGAATAGTCGAACGTGTACCCTCCAATAGCACCATTCAGTTTGACTTCATAATACCTTCTCACTCTGCTAGATTTTGGTCAAATCCAAGTGTAGATATGCTTCTTACCAATGATCTTTTTAATCCCATTACATTTAATAAAAAAGTGGACAGTTTAGGACAGAACCACCCTCAGTTCAAAGAGAGTTCCCTTGCCGTGGTTCCATTCTCTGATGTTTACTTTTATCACTCCTTCAATAAGTTTGTATTCGAAGGAAATGGTGATATTCAAACCATCGAAATGGTGATGGCAATGGGCATGGTTCTTTTTTTAATCTGCCTGTTTAACTTCATTAATCTCCAGGGAATTTTATTTCATGACAAAACAAAACGTTACTCAATTGACCTTGTTTTAGGTGCCAGCCGCCATCATATATTTGGACAAATACTTACAGACCGAGTCTTACTTGGGCTGCTTGCTGTTCCTGCTCTTCTCATCATCTATCATATTTTAATTCCGTCCTTCAACCACCTATTAAAAACTAACATTCCCTTCTTTGTTGGGCATCAATTTATGATCATGTTGGGAATTCTTATCTCATTTATTTTCCTTTCTCTTATCTTATCGATTTTCCAACTGGTCAATTTAAGTTCCATCAAAATCTTCAAAGTTGATTCAGTTCCCTTTAAACTTATCGGGAAAAATCCGCTCGTTATTTTTCAGTTCTTAATGACTGTGATCGTGCTGATCTGTACGATCGGGATCTATCAGCAGCTGGATTTTATGACCACTAAGGATCTCGGATATGATGAAAAAGGAGTATTGAGTGTAAAATACTTTGACCGTGACATGATATCAGGTTATGATCCCCAGAAAGATGCAGAGAAAGCACAGCAAAGAATGCAAGCCCTTGCAAAGCTTCAGCAAGAGAGAAGAGAGAATCATCAGTATATCGTTGCCCAACTAAGAAAGAGTCCATATATACTTAGCAGCAGCAAGGGGCAGCTACCGGTAGGAAGAATTTATGAAATTCCCTGGAAATTATCCGGAAGCCAGGATGAAGCGATTAATATAAACAATTTGACTGTTGAACCCGGGTACCAGCAGGTTTTGGATCTTACGATTTTGGAAGGCCGATTTTTCTCTGAAGATATGGATTTGAGCAGACAGCAGAAAGTAGTGATTAACGAAGCAGCTAAAAAGCAATTCGGCATATCGGACATTTCAAATGCATCACTTGATGCTACTTATTGGGGAAAAGACTGGAAAATCATCGGAGTAGTAAAAGACTTCCATTTCCAGCACTTGTCTTATGCCATTGATCCGCTGATTATTGTCTATTTCCACAACATTGATGATGATTTTGTCATTAAAATTGATGAAAGGAATAAGGAAGAATCATTGGCTTTTTTGAAAGGACTTTACGAGGAGATAAATCCCAATGGCGGTTTTCTCAATTATACATTCCTGGAAGATGAGCTTAAGGTCCAGTATGAGAAGGAGAGACGACTTGCAGACCTTTTTCTGATTTGCACATTTGCATCCTTTCTGATCTCCTTGTTTGGTTTATTTACCTTATCAATACATGAATCATTGAAAAGAACGAAAGAGATAGGGGTCAGGAAAGTAAACGGTGCAAAGAAGTCCGAAATAGTTCTCCTACTCAATCTAAGTTTTACAAAATGGGTGGTTTTGGCGTTTCTACTAGCCTGCCCTATTGCCTGGTTTATCATGGATAGATGGCTACAAAACTTTGCGCATAAAACAGATTTAAGTTGGTGGATCTTTGCTGTTGCGGGCCTTGTGACACTATCAGTAGCATTTTTAACTGTCAGCTGGCAAAGCTGGAAAGCAGCAACGAGGAATCCGGTGGAGGCGCTGAGGTATGAATAGAAAACAAAATACTTTGCAATGAAACTATACCTCCTGACATTTTTTCGACAATCAATAAATCATCCAAAGTATTTACTCATCAATCTGTTCTGTCTGACCCTGGGGATTGGATGTGCCTTTTATATCTACTTATTTATTTACAAAGAATTAAATACGGATCGGTTTCACTCAAAGCATGAGGATATCTACAAGGTGTTTTCGGTAAGTCAAGATAGAAGCGAGATATGGTCAAATTCTTCTATGCTTATTGGACCATATTTTAAAGACCACCTACCCGAGGTAAAGGAACATGTCAGGGTAATTCATTGGGAAAACCAGTTGAATTACACGCTAGGGGATCAAGTTTTTGAAAATATTCCGATTACCCATGTTGATACCAATTTCTTTAATGTTTTTGATTTTGAAGTAATTGCAGGCTCTATTGCTAAATTCAAAAACACACCAAATGGTGTCTTTCTTTTGCCTGAAACTGCCATCAAACTCTTTGGACAAGAAAACCCAATAGGAAAAACAATCTTTGCTGAAGAGGCATTCAGTCCAGAACAAAAATATGAGTTTGTTGTAGTTGGCCTTTTAAGTAACTATCCGGAAGAATCTACTATCAAACCCCAGATAATTGCCAATATTCAGCAAGAAGCAAAAAAATCATCATATAATCACTGGGGTGCAATGTCTGCTGAACTGTATCTGCACGCTCCCAATACCAATAAATCTCATCTAACTCAAAAGATAAAAAGTCTACCTAGTGTAAAGGTGGGAAATCAATATTATAGCTACGACCAAAGTTTTCAGGAATATGAAGCTACACCTTTAAAAAACGTATATTTCTTCTCTGCTGGTATCCCCGGTAACACAAATCATGGTGATGAACAATTGATCAATGTTCTTATATCTATCGGATGCTCAATACTCTTCCTGATTGTAATTAATTATGTCATTCTTAATTTGGGAATTATCACTTCAAAAGGCCAGGAGATTAAGACTCGTAGAACCTTAGGAGCTTCTAAAATTTCAATCTGTATTCAGTATCTTGTAAATGCTACTCTACATATTCTCATTGCATTTGGCATAATCCTGATGTTATATCCTTTGATTATGCAGGGTCTTTCAACATTTGAAGCCTATCAATATACTCTCTTGACTGCAACAGATACGGATCTATTGCTTTGGTTTATTCTTGTCTTATTCTCTATAAGTTTAACTACAGGCTTACTAGTTTATCTTGTTTCAAAAAAGGCAATTCCAATAATCAGTTTGTCTCATTCCTCTAAAATGAAACGAGGTAGGATTTATCAAACCTTGATTCAGTTTCAATTAATAATCACCATCGTCACAATCATTTGCGTCTTGTTCTTAGATCGGCAGATCAATTTGGTTAGAAATGCTGATTTGGGATTTGATATGAAAAATACAGTTTTGGTTTATACCTTGAGAGATATTCCTATTAGAGAGGAAGTGTCTAAACTTAGCTACGTTGAAAATATTGCCCACGGACAGGGGCCATTTAGTAGTGTACCAAGATTAGATACGGTTTTTTTGGCAGATGGATCAAAAGTGGTTGCCCAGGTGATTCATGGCGACGATAAATTCGTTGATGCTTACAAAATACCGATTGTTGAAGGTTCTAATCTCAATCCTGAATTATGTTTCCGATCGATGGATGAATGGAAAACCTGGAATAACGGGAATAGAGGCAGGTCCTCTGAAGTCATTGAAGTCCTGGTCAATAAAAGATTTGTGGAAGAAGCTGGTTTAGAAAAGCCTGTAGGTACTCTATTTAAAAATGGACCAGGATTCAGAAGTGCACAAATTGTTGGGGTTTTAGATAATTATCAAAATGTGCCTTTTTATTACAATTCTACTCCAATTGTTCTTGGAAATCGATTTTATGGCTATCAAAATCAGCTAGGGATCCATGTTACCCCTGGCTCAAAGTCACAATTAATGGAATTTCTTAAGACACACTTTACAAATCTGGGATTGGGAAGCCAGTTTGATCAGTTAGTTTGGACATACGACTTTGATGAAATTTATAAACGTGAAGTTGGACTTCAGAAATTAGTTCAAAACCTAACATTTGTTATAATACTAATTTCATGCCTTGGGCTATTTGCTCTCAACTTATTTATCTCAACTTCAAGAACAAAGGAGATTGGTATTAGAAAGGTAAATGGTGCCAGAGTTGTAGAAATATTGAAGTTGATCAATAAGGACTTTGTAAAATGGGTCGTGATTGCGTTTGTAATCGCCACGCCCATCGCCTGGTTTGCCATGAGTAGATGGCTCGAAAACTTTGCCTACAAAACAGAACTGAGCTGGTGGGTTTTTGCTTTGGCCGGATTAATGGCTTTAGGGATTGCGCTGTTGACGGTTAGCTGGCAAAGCTGGAAGGCTGCGACCAGGAATCCAGTGGAGGCGCTTAAATGTGAATAATATGATAAGTTTAAAAATTGCCCTTAGGAGTCTATTTAAGAATAAGCCTTTCTCTATTATAACTATAGGAAGCTTTGGTGTAAGCATTGCCGTTCTCATTCTCGTTGCTTCATTTATTATTTCAGAATACAATTATGACATTCATTTGAAAGATGTGCAACTAATCTTTCGATTACAAAAGGAGAAAAGCTCATTAATTCCTGAACAAGCAAAAGAAGCACTCCTGGATCAAATACCAGAAATAGATTTGATCACCAACTACATAATTCATTCAGAACCAATTGTGTTCGAGGGAAATAATCATAGAGCTGTAACAATTCATACAGATGAATCATTTTTTTCAGTCTTTCCAGTTGAATTTATAATAGGTTCATCCAATGAAATTTTCGATAATCAGAATCATGCAATAATAACTGAAAGCCTTTCAAGAAAACTTTTTGGAGATAAAGATCCGATAGGTAAAATAATTGACGTATCTCATAAGGAGAGTTTAATTGTATCAGCGGTAATCAAGGATTTCCCTGAAAAAAGCACTTTATCAGGTGAGCTCATCTGTTCAAAACAACTTCGTATTTTATCTTCATATAGTTGCTACGATAATAATTGTACTTACTTCTATAATGCGATTGCAAAGCTTAATACTCAAACACCCGACAAGTCCTTAAATCGAAAGATAACCAAGACTATAAATGAGAGCATTGATAATGAAAAACAGGAGGGTATTTATTCCCTCACACCGTATGAAAATATATACTTTGACACCTCAATCAGGGATGGCCTGAAACATGCAAATATTGAGCTGATTAAGCTTATTAGCTGGTTGTCAATCATATTGCTCTTATTATCTCTTTTCAATTACATCAATTTGTCAATCGCTCAAAATATCGAAAGGATGAGCGAATTTGGGATGAAAAAAACGCTAGGGGCAAGTAGATTGAATTTAATCAAGCAATTTATTTTTGAATCGTTAATAAAAATCCTCTTAGCCGCAGCACTTGCTTTTGGGCTTGCTAATTTTCTATATCCAATTTTTTCTGAACTCTTTGGCAAGAGCTTTAATTATATGGAAATTCTCTTCTCATGGGAATCCATCCTGATTTTTTCCGGATTTTTAGTGGTATTAGCAGTACTTACTGCGATTTATCCGGCAACAATGGCCACCTCACTCCATCCAAATAGCTTAATCACAGGAAAAGGCATATCAGTAATCAAAAGTACATCCATTAGACAATATTTGAATGTTCTTCAGTTTACTGCTTCAGTAATTGTATTGATCTCACTAATCACAATAAGCAAACAAATTGATTTCGTAAAGGCTAGTGGATTAGGATTTAATACAGAGCATTTAATCAAAATTCCAATTCACTATAAAGCTGCTGAAAAAGCAAAGCTCCTAGTTAATTCTATTAAAGAGGTCCCAGGAGTGAAAGAAGCCTGTGTTTCCCATGGGATCCCTGCAAATGTTCAAAATATGAGTGCCAATCAGGAATTTGGTAGGATAAATGTAATTTCTAGTGATAAGGCATTTGCTCCAACATTTGGTTTAAATATACTTCAGGGGAGAAACATGGTTGAAAATGAGGAGGAAAGAGTATGCCTAATAAATGAATCAGCCTACAAAAAGACCGGTTGGAATACATTTGAAGGCAAAACCTTGTTCAGTGCAAAAGTGATTGGGGTAATTGAAGACTTCAACTTTAAAAGTCTTTACCACAGTATCAGCCCATTGATGATTACAAATGGAAAATCTGTTTCGTTCGTTACTGTTAGGTTACATCCCAAAGGTTTATCACAGACATTAAAAAATATTGAAAACGTTTTCACTCGTGTGGTACCAGGTTATAGCTTCTCTTTTGAATTCTATGACGATTACATCAATGGATTGTACAAACAAGAGGAAGATCGTGCCCTAGCTATTCAGATCGTTGCAATTATCACCATTTTCATTTCATGCATTGGACTTATTGGTTTGGTTGAATTTACCACAAGAAAAAGAATAAAAGAGATTGGTATTAGAAAAGTGAATGGAGCAAAGATTTCTGAAATATTATCTATGCTCAATGCGGATATCCTTAAATGGATACTAATCGCATTTATTATAGCTTCTCCCATCGCCTGGTATATCATGAACCAGTGGCTTCAGGATTTTGCATATAAAACAGACTTAAGTATTTGGATTTTTCTTCTTTCAGGACTGATCACTGTTTGTTTCGCACTCCTTTCTGTCAGCTGGCAAAGCTGGAAAGCGGCAACAAGAAATCCGGTGGAGGCATTAAGATATGAATAGAGGAGGAAGAAGAGAATGAACAAGGAGAAAGGAATTATAACTTCCTTTCTCCTATCCCCTTTCTCCTTCTTCCTTTAATATCACTGTCCATTTTACGTACATCTAGTTGTCCAAATATTTTACATATTCGATCCCATATACTCTATAAATATCTGATTTTCAATACCTTACAATTCGGCACGGTTTTGATATATTCTTATCAGGAATCCTTACTGATCAAACAATAAAACATGACAAGATTCTTCAAGACTTTGTATCGGGGCATTAAGAAAAATCCGCTCAACACAGCGATCAACCTCTTCGGGTTGACGCTGGGATTTTCATGTATCATCACGATCACCATCTGGATTCAAAACGAACTCAGTTATGATACTTTTCACGAAAACAGTGATAAGATCTATCGTGTCCACCGTTATTTCTACAATCCCGACGGCAGCGAAAACCTCCACCTCCCAAATGTCGCGCCTCCTGTTGCTCCCATGCTGGAAAAAGAGCTGAAAGAGATTGAGTATATCGCTAGGACTAAAAATGCCTCGTTTACATTTCTTCGTGACAATAAATTGACAAGGGAAGATGAGGTTTGTTTTGCCGAACCAGAGCTACTTGACATATTCAATTTTGATGGATTACCGCTTGATAATAACCTGCTGGAAGAGCCGCTTACCATGATCATCTCGGATGAGCAAGCCATGAAATATTTCAACAGGCTTGATGTGATCGGTGAGGTCATATCCTTTTATACCCGGGATGGAAAGAAACAGGATTTGAAGATTGTGGGTGTGTTTGATAAGTGGAATCAAAATAGCCACTTCCATCCGGAATTTCTCATCTCATTTATCACATTTGAATCCTTCGCAGGAGAAGAAGAAATGAATAGCTGGGGGAGCAATAATTACGAAACCTTTGCCCTGATCCCTCACCTCCCTTCCGACATCGACGCACAGCTTGACAATATTATTGATGAGTACCTGGATGGTGGGTCTAGCTGGACTAAAATAAGAATTGAAGCACTTACGGACATCCACTTCAACTGGCATAGCAATGAAAGATACATCTATGTCCTGGCTTCCATCTCGCTTTTGATCCTGATCATAGGTACTATCAATTACCTAAACCTGAATTTAGCCATGTATTCCCGCAGGCTGGAGGAAATAAAGGTTCGGAAAATCATGGGGGCGTCCCCGAAGAAGCTCATCTCCCAATTAGTTGGTGAGTCCGTTCTTTTCTGTCTCACAGCTTTGTTTCTAGCTGCTGGTATTGTATACCTGTTTCTCCCTGAGTTCAACCATATTTTGGGAAGTCCTTTACAATTTGTGCTCACGGACAATTTTCCAATGATTGCCGGTTTTATTCTTTTAACGGTTATGGCCGGAGTGCTTTCAGTGCTTTATCCTGCCATAGTGCTTTCTTCATTCAAACCTGTATCGACCAGATCAAATGAAGGATTGTCTTTTGGCAAAAACTCATTCAGAACCGGTCTTGTGGTTTTCCAATTCTTTGTCTCGATCACACTGATCACCTCTTTTTTGATCGTCTATAAGCAGCTCAGCTATATCCAGCATAAGGAATTGGGATTGCAAAAAGAGAATATCATTGTGATCCCTACTACGCCTCAGCTGGTTGAAAAACTTGATGTATTTCGTCAGGAGCTTACATCCAATCCAAACATCCTCAGTGTATCAGGATCCAAAAGAGTACCTTCCGATGGCCTCTGGGACAATGATGGAGCAGAAGTTGAGTCCGATGGTAAAGTGACCAACATCGACTTCAGACTGCCCAATGTGCGGGTGGATGCGCATTTCTTGTCTACGTATAATGTTCCCCTGATTGCTGGAAGAAATTTTGATGAAACAGATGCAGATTATGACGGGTATCTCATCAATGAACAAGCGGCCAGGCAAATCGGATGGAAAACACCGGAAGAAGCAATAGGTCAGGTAATTTCCTATGGTGGAAATAGAGCTAATGTGATTGGTGTGATTGGTGACTTTCACTATGAATCGCTGCATGTGCCAATTAGCCCAATCATATTGTATAAGGATCCCTCAAGCTACAACCGTGTATCTATTCGGGTTTCACCTTTTGAAATGCAGCAGACCATCGACCTGATTGAAAAAACCTGGCAGCAATACAACATTCCTAATTACTCTTTTTACTATGAGTTTGTTGAGGATAATTACAATAGACTTTACCGAAGTGAGCAGAATATCAAGATCATTCTTACCTATTTCATGTTAATCGCCATTTCTATTGCCGTTCTGGGACTCATCGCATTGTCTCTCTTCATGATCCAAAGAAGGGTAAAAGAAATAGGAGTGCGAAAAGTGAATGGAGCCAACACCTCGGAATTGATGGTAATGCTCAATAAAGATTTTGTGAAGTGGGTGATTATCGCATTTTTCTTCGCTACACCCCTGGTCTGGTATGCCATGAGTAGCTGGCTGGAAAACTTTGCTTACAAAACACAGCTGAGCTGGTGGATCTTTGGATTAGCCGGAGTGCTGGCTTTGGGAGTAGCCTTGCTCACGGTGAGCTTACAAAGCTGGAGAGCAGCCTCAAGGAATCCAGTAGAGGCTTTACGGTATGAATGAAATTACTGTTGGAGTCCAAAGGGCATTGGGTACTATGCAGAATCTCGACTGAGGTATTCAGGAGGTTCAAGCAGATTGTACAATGAGATGTCTGCTTGATTTAAATAAATGAAAACCAATATGTTAAAAAATTATCTAAAAATTGCCTGGAGAAACCTGTGGAAGAATCAGACTTTTTCTCTAATCAATATCATGGGTCTTGCGGTCAGCATGTCTGTAGGTTTGCTGATGATCTCCTTTATTTCCGACTTGCTCTCATACGATAATTTTCACGAGAAAAAGGACCGTATTTACCGAGTAATCACTTCAAACCATCAAGCTGATGGTGTTGTAATGAAACTAGCTTCATCCTCCGTCAGAGCTGGAAAAAAAATCAAAGAGTCCGTCTCACAGATTGATGCGTTGACAATGGTACGTGGTGGGTTTGGTGGTGAAGCTGAAGTGAACAAAAATCAAATTACGCTTCATGGCCTTTGGGCAGATAATGACTTTCTCACTGTGTTTTCCTTTCCTCTACAACAGGGTGATCCGGGCACGGCACTAAAGGAACCATATTCAATGGTATTGACGGAAAAATCTGCCATAAAATTGTTTGGTGAGACCAACGTAGTGGGCAGATTGGTGAAGTTTGACTCACTGAATTATCATGTGACCGGTGTGTTGCAGGACATTCCCAAACTCTCTCATCTGCAGTTTGAGGCTTTGGTCTCTTTTTCTACAGCAGAGATCCTGAAACCGTATACGGACGGAGGCTTCGACAACTGGCAGAGCATTTTCATGAATTATACCTATGTAACAATTCCAGCAAATCAGGACATTCAAACGGTGCAATTGAGCCTGGATAGACTATGCCAGGAGGAAAATGCCACCATTGATAATCAAAAGATTTCATTAGCACTTCAACCACTGAATAAAATTTCAATTGGAACCTTTCTGGCAAATGAAATAGGCCCGGTGATAGATCTTGTTGCGATCTGGATAATGGGAATTATGACATTTATTGTAATCATTTCCGCCTGTTTCAATTACACCAACCTTTCGATCGCCCGATCTTTAAAACGTGCACGCGAGGTAGGAATTCGTAAAGTGATTGGAGGTTTAAAAAGTCACGTAATTAGTCAATTCATTATAGAGGCTATATTGATCTCTTTGTTAGCATTGGCTTTAGCTTTTCCAATGTTCCTTTTTTTAAGAAGCCAGGTCATTTCTCTCCACCCCTTCATAAACGAACTTGTGACATTGCAGCTATCAGCAAAAACAATATTAAGTTTTGCTGTGCTAGCGATAATCATTGGCATAATAGCTGGATTATTTCCTGCTTTCTTTTTTTCAAGGATTAGAGCTATTCAGGTTCTAAAGGGTTATTCATCCTTACGAATATTCCATCACATCAATTTGAGAAAATCACTTATCGTCATTCAATATGTTTTCTCACTCATTTTCATAACCATAACCATGATAGGTCATAATCAATACAAAGGATTTCTTTCCTTTGACCTGGGTTATTCAACTGAAAATATTTTGAATCTTAAGCTCCAAGGCAATAACGCAGAAATCCTCAGACAAAAACTATCACAATTACCAGAGGTGAAAGAAATTTCCCAATCGCACAGGATCTCAGGTTTAGGAAGTTCAAATGGGACGCATCTATCACTTATAAACTCAAACGATTCCTCTCAAGTATTTCAAAACTTTGTTGATGAGCATTATTTACCTCTTCACGAACACGAATTTTTAGCTGGCAGAAACTTTAGGAGTGGATCTTTGCATCCGATGGCAAACGAAGTAATTGTCAATGAGCAAGTCATTAAAAGTTTTAATATTGGTGACAGTGACCCACAAAAAGCAATTGGTGAAGAAATAATAATAGATGGGGAAAGTGCAGTTATAGCGGGTGTATTAAAAGATTTTCATTATTTAATTCTTACTGCTCCTATTAAGCCATATGTACTAAGATATTCGTCCAACCCGGGTGGTTATATGAATGTGAAAATTTCCTCAAGTGATTGGCCATCTACTTTAGCCAGCATTGAAAAAGCCTGGAAAGAGCTGGACAATGGACATCCTTTGGATGTCAAATTCTACGATGACCAAATCGAACAGGCGTATGCTCAATTTTCTATGATGATCAAGGTAATTGGATTTCTTTCCTTTCTGACCATTTTTATTTCGTCCATTGGATTATTTGGAATGGTCGTCTTCACTACCGAAACGAAATTGCGGGAAATCAGCATTCGGAAAGTATTTGGCGCTCGAGATGTAAGTTTAATCGTACTATTAAGTAAGAACTTCTTGTTTTTAATAGTGGTTTCCGCTGTAATTGCCTTGCCTACTACATATCTCATTTTGGATAAAGTGATCCTGGTAAACTTTGCTTACCATCAACCAATCGGTCTGATAGAGTTGATGATGGGATTCCTTGGAGTATTGGTAATTGCACTCACCATGATTGGTACTCAAACACTCAATGCAGCAAGAATCAATCCGGTAAAAAAGCTACGGGATGAATAGTGATAATTCTCAAACAAACTATCATTGGTTTCTCTGGTTGCAGAGAAAGAGATTTTTTCTTACTCCTCACCTATTTTATGGTGATCGCCATTTCTACTGCTGTTCTGGGTTTAATTGCACTATCACTTTTCATGATCCAAAGAAGGATAAAAGAAATTGGTGTGCGGAAAGTGAACGGAGCCAACACATCTGAGTTGTGATGCTCAATAGGGACTTTGTGAAGTGGGTGATCATTGCTTTTGTACTTGCCACACCTTTGGCCTGGTTGCCATGAGCAGCTGGCTGGAAAGCTTTGCTTACAAAACACAGCTGAGCTGGTGGATCTTTGGGTTAGCCGGAGTGCTGGCTTTGGGAGTAGCCTTGCTCACGGTGAGCTTACAAAGCTGGAGAGCAGCCTCAAGGAATCCAGTAGAGGCTTTACGGTATGAATGAGCAATTAAATAATTATCGGCGTCCATTCTCCAGAGCGCTCAATCTCTTATCAAATTCTTCATTTTTCTCTGCCTGGTGCTCAATGTATTCATCAATTTCTTCTGCGAATTCATGAAATGCCTCTGTAAGCTATGCCAGACCATCTTTCAGGAATTCCAGTTTGGCTTCCACAACATTAATTTTCTCGCAAATGCTATCCTTAATATCATCCATTGCAGATAAAATTATCAAATCATCATCATTTTGTGTGATAAAATATTGACCATAGTCAGTGAAGAAAACTAAAAATTAAAGCCGAGTATGGTGCCCACTTTCGAGAAGGGGAGTGAATAAAGACAGAAGGATAAAGAAATCTATTTAGAATCCTCTTTTAGTTTTCGAGAAAACTCACGAATCCCTGCAAGAGATACACCTGCAAATAGAAGAAAGAATGCTACAATTAGGATAATATCAATCATTTCTCAAGCGTGCTATTAATCTTTTATTGTCGCGGTAAACAATTATAACGAATATATAAACAGAAATAGATCTATTATTAATCCAAAGAATGAGAGTGAACATATTTCTGTAATACTCTTTAAATCCAGTTATACGACATAAATGTAATCATTTCCTAGCTATTCCCTCTAATAGTCTTATCTTCATCTGATCCTTGAACATAACTGAAAATATATGGAAGGGAAGAAAAAGACCGAAGAAGAAATTCGCTTTGATAATGAGGTTAAAAAACTAAAGCTCAAAGCTGAGTATGGTGCCCACTTTGGAGAAGGGGATATCCCTTTACCTGCTGAACTTGAATCACAATGGCTTGAATACATCACAGATTATGAGAATTTCTGTAAAAAGCATGGTACGAAAAAAGTAAAACAAGTAATTGGCCAACCAACTTTGCCCCTAGAAAATTCCTTATCCGATGAAGAAATTCCGACTGCCCTTAATGATTTATTGGACTTGTTGCATCAACATGAAATTTCATTAAGTGTGCTATATGATACCCCAGACCGGGATATCTATAAGTTTATTACTGAAGAGCTTCTTGAAGAAGAAATGCAAATAATCCCAATACCCGGAATGTTCACACAGTTTATTTATGAAGAATTTCATCCAAATGATATTGAAGATCTCCGTAATCAAACTGAAGAATTTCTTAATAAGTTGGTGTCATTAGATTTTACATACATGGACTTTCTCTTGTCATCATCCTGTCAATTAGGGGAGGAAGTCTTAGGTAACAAAGTATTTATTGATCGATTAAAGGTCCAACTTACTCCAATTGATTCCATCAAATTACTAGTTTTTACTATCCAGTCCGTCAATATCAATAACAATGATGCAAAAGTTGACATTGATATTACTTATGAGGTAAATTCTGGCAGTCAAGCAATTGAAATACACAAAGACAATGCCTGGCTAAAATTCAAAAATGAATATGGGTATTGGGGTGTTCACAGCTTGAATATCCCAGGCATTAGAATTACGGACTACTGATTGTTAACAGTCCTTCGTATGGGTACTACTTAAATATTTCCGCTATTTGTAAGGTATATTCTATACATTTGATATAATCAATGATCTAAATTGAAAAAGACTAATATAGATGGAATCAAAGAAGCAATAAAGTTTGACACTGACTTGATCAGACTATTAACAATAACAATTATTGCAACTGCAGGAGGTATTTCATCGTTACTTTTAAAAGAATCTGATTTAATAATAGTAAGAGTACTAATTGGTATTGGGATTCTTCTTTTACTTATCTTTGTTTTACTCCTAGGTCTATTAGTAAGTCGTAACCTTAGGAAAATCAAAGAATTAACCAATGTTTGAAATTGTAGCAGCAATACTTATGTTTCTCATCCTTGCTTCACTAGGCATTGCCGGAATCATTCGTTTTTCCAAAAGCGATTAGACTTACCCATTATTCTATCAGTCTCAGGGGACTGTACACCTCCTATACACTCATTGTCCAATTATTAGACAGTATTGCTATCGTAAATAAAGTAATCCGCTTGATAATCAACAGGTTACCATGCAGGCACAATATTGGATATGTGATCATCGCAACTTAATTTAACTCCATGATCAAACTATCTAATATCGACCGCTACTACTCGTCTAAGTTCCAACGCACTTTTGTCCTCAAAGGCATTAACCTCGACATCAACGAAGGTGAATTTGTCAGCATCATGGGGCCGAGTGGAGCTGGTAAATCAACACTATTGAATATCCTTGGTCTCCTGGATCATCCTTCTGAGGGTCAGTATCACCTGCTAGACCAACCCGTCCACCAGCTCAAAGAAAAGACCAAGACAGAATATCACCGAAACTATATCGGATTCATTTTCCAGGCCTACCACCTGATTGAAGACCTGACGGTATATGAAAACATCGAAACACCTTTACTCTATAAAGGTGTAAGCGGAAAAGAGCGGAAATCTATCGTTGCAGACCTGTTGGATAGATTCAACATCGTGGCTAAAAAAGACCTTTTCCCCGAACAGATTTCCGGAGGACAACAACAATTGGTTGGTATTGCCAGGGCCATAGCCGGCAAACCCAAGTTACTCCTGGCCGATGAACCTACCGGAAACCTGCATTCAGATCAGGGTGAGATGATCATGGAGCTGTTGCAAAAACTGAATAAAGAAGAAGACATGACCATCATCCAGGTGACGCACTCAGAAAAGAATGCAACATATGGTAGCAGGGTCATCAAACTCGTAGATGGGATGATCCAGTCAGATGAAAAAGTCTGATCTGCCTATTTGGTAATTACCTGTGTCATAAACTGTTCGGAGGTCACCACAGCAATTTTAGAAAAGTGAAAATCATTGACATCCTCGGTGATAATATATTTACATCCCGAGTGGAGAGCCGAATAATATTCTAACCCATCCTCGAAGTCCACAACCTGTTTATCTTTAGCTGCATGCATAGCTACTTTTTTGTCGGATTCAACAATATCGATTTTGGAGATTAGAATTGAAATTTTTTCTTTGGCTTTCTTAGCGCCACTCTTCTTTTCTGCAAAGTAAAAAGCAATAGCAAGGCTAATGGTTGACGTGCACAATTGGTAGCTCGAACTGTCAGCTAAACTCAATACCCTGGCTGAATGTGTGAATACTGGGTACTCTTTGTTGAGAACCGAAACCAATACATTGGCATCTAAAAAGATCTTCACTTTTTAGCTTTAAAAAATGCCTGTTTCAGATCTTTTCTGGATTGTGATTTGGTTCGATACTCAGCAGCCCCCTCAGAAACCTGAGAAACCCAATCAGCAATGGGCCAGTCCTCCAGACTTTTGTATTGATTGCTCGTAATTTGTCTGTATAAGTACTCTGTCAGACGGGACAAGCTGATATTTTGAGCATCAGCATACTGCTTGGCCTTCTCTATGACTTCTTTTTCAAATGAAAGTGTGATTTTGGCATCCATCGCTCTTCAGTTTATACGACAAAGATAAATTATTTATACGTATAAATTTTAATAACGATACACTTCCGTCCTTCAAGAAGCAAGATCTTTCTGATGGAAACCCTGACTCCTTTATTCTTAATACTGTATTCTGAATTCTCAGATCACCTTCTCTTAAACAGATTCTTCACAGCCTCCTTGGCCTTATCTTCTACTTCTTTTTTGGTCTCCTCAACTTTTTCTTTTGCTTCTTCTTTTGCTTCGGCTACTTTCTCATCTACTACTGCTTTGGCTGAGTCCTTGGCAGCCTCTACCTTTTGTGTGACCACCTCTTTTTGCTTGGCTATCTCTTCAGTAGCCTGGGTCTTCAGGGCCGTTTTCAAACCAGCATCACCGCCACTTCCGGCAGGTTTGGCACTCAATAATTTTACTTTCGGATCATTGTAATCACCTGTGATCCCAAGCGTCAGGTCAATACTATTTGAAACCAGGTTATTCATCCCTGTAAATGAGGAGATCGCACTGTTCAGGGATTCTCCAACCTGGCCTGATGGCACATTCATCATCATGGCATACTGAAGGCTTCCATCCAGACCGGTACTTCCGGAAACTGTGGCGGACTTTCCACCAAGCTTAATGTTGAATGGCTCAACATGCAGTCGTCCCCCTTTGATCTCTGTGGACATGATGATGTCTTTGATCGTTACTTCACCATCATCCTGGTTAAGTTTTGTCACCCCAGATACCGCACTTAGAATCTTGATGTCTTTCAATGATGCCTGTGCAATGTTCACAAGTCCTGCACCAATTAAGTCCTCATATATCGGCATCATATCTTCACCCAGCGTACCTCCAATGTTGAAATTGGTAGAGAACTTACCCGCCATTTTCTCAGCTACAGGCGCAAGTTTCTGTACGGTAATAAATGACTTAAATGCAGATGCGATTGATAGCTCCCTGATCTGTAGGTCAAAGTCAAATTTTGGCTTTTCCAGACTTACTGCTGAGTTGTAAAGTCCATTCATCTCGAAGTATCCATCCAGCAGGTTGAAGTTGACCTTTTCCATGGTCATGGCTCCGTCTCTGATGATCAGCTTACCAGCAAAATCTTTTAGTGTGAGATTATCATAAATGATCTGATCAATTCTTGATGCCAGCACAAAATCTATGTCTTCCGGAATACGGACCAGCTCCATGGCAGCAGTATCACTTGAGACAACTTCTTCCTCTGAAATTTCTTCTTCCACCATCCATTCATTCACGTCTACAATGGCAGAAGTAAAGTTCAGGTTACCATACAGCTTGGTACTATCGCCCAGAATATATTGGAGGTGATTTGTGATACTTCCATCCATATTCAGATCGGTTTTGCCCGCATTGCCTTTAAACTTTGTCAGAACTACTTCTTTTGGATTAAAAGTCATATTGGCCTCCACAATACCAAAACCCTGTGGGAGGTCTTCCTCTGAATAAAAACTAAACCCGGCAATACTCATTGAACCCGAGGCAGGTAATTTTTCATAACGTTCCGCATCCAGATCAGACATGCGCCCTGATGTGGCCAGGGCTGCTTTAATTTTTCCTTTCAATTCCATGCCTTCTAATGGAATAATTTTAGTCACCTTCTCAAGATCGACCCCTCCGTCAATTTTAAAATCCCAGAAGTAGTCTTCAAAATCTTTGAAGGTCAGTGAAGCGGTCAATTTTTCGCCATCCAGGGACATGGAAAAATTATCCACGATGAAACTGGACTCTCTCAGGTCAGCCGAAGGATAGTCAAAGGCTGCTTTAATGCTGATCTGATCCATAGGAACAGGATACTCAGCATAAGAAATCTTCCCGTTATCGACTGAAAAATTAGCCGCGACCTTAGGCATTGAGTTTTCATTATATGTTCCACTTACATATCCATCAAATCCCACTGATCCGGCGGCAGTGATGCCATCCAAATATTCAAGATAGACTCCCGGGATGAGAGAAAGTACACTCTTCAAATCAATGTCTTTACCAGCATACTTGATGTCCATATCAATATCTTCCTCAGGCATACTCACAAAGCCCTCGAATCCAAAGCCAAAATCATTCAAAGCCAATTTATTTTCCTTGAATGTGAATTTCATATTGGCAAGGTCCATGGCCATCGTAATGTCTGCAGAAAAGTGCTTACTAGTGATATATTCATCCCCATCATAACCCAGGTACATTTGATCCACGCTGGTGGTAGTGATCATGTCAAATACATCCTGACTAAAATCACCGGAGCCCTCATGAGTCATCCCAACGAGGATGATATAAAATGGCAAAGACAAATCATCGTATAGGATATTTGCATCCTTGATAGCCCATTTCTGTATGCCAATGTCCAATGGCTTTCCTGGCTCAGTGCTTTCTTCTTCAGGTTCAGGGGTCTCACCCGTATCTTTAGCAATATCGTAGTTAGCCGATCCATCTTCAAGTACAAATACCTTAATGTCCGGCTGATCCAGTAGCACACTGACAATATCAATTTTATCTCCGGAAATCACGGACATGATGTCAAGGGTGATCTCAAATTGCTTTACATCTACCAGGGTGTCTCCTTCGAATTGGTCTATACCAGCGATTCCAAAATCACCAACAGATGCGGTGATATTTGGAAAATTCTTGAACAAGGTCACTCCAAATGCATCCGTATTGTAGTACACATTGGCATTGATACTGGCTTTAATTTCCTTATCTATGGCCGCCCGAATATCATCCTTGAAGATGATAGGAAGTAAAACAGCTGCCAATAGTAACAGGGCGAAAAATGATCCTAAGATTATGAATACCTTCTTCATGACTGATTAAATTATGATACCAAATTACGGAATAAGAATGAAATCATCCAGCAATGTGCAATGATGCATTTACTATTAACGGCCAGATAATATAAATGATCTATTTGGAAAGCGTAACGTAAATATCTTCGAGTTGGAGTTTAATCTGTTGCTCCCCTGACTCGATGATTTTATACGTCAGACCTGGTGTTTTAGGGTCATTAAATAGGATCAGGCTATCATTGCTTACCTGCCAGGTCAATTTATGTTGGATGGTGTCTTCCGTAAAAATGCATCCTTTGTAGCCATATCCCTCTATGGTAATGCTGTCTTCTTCAATCAAAAAATGACCCTTCATCGTAAAATCCAGCTGGTTCGACAAACCGGGATAGCCGGCGGGATCTGTTTCCCAAACAGCAGCCCAGTCCCCCAGGTATTGATGATTTCCGGAAGGAGAATCACATGCATATAACACTGATGCTGATAGGATGATTAAAAATTTTCCGTAACACTTAAGCATGAATCAAAAATATATCCTAGAAGTATTTTAACAGTACATTAATCATTCGCTTTTTGAGTTTTGAATAGGGCGGGTAAAATAGTTTAGCCGCTGTCAGTCCTATACGCTGCTTCAAAACTGTCTTTTTGTTAGAAAAAGCCAGGAATCCATCCCTCCCATGACTTTTACCAAAGCCACTTTGGCCAACACCTCCAAAAGCCAACCCCGGGTGGGCAAACTGAAGCACACAGTCATTGATAACAACATTTCCTGATGAAGTACTCTTAAGGATTCTTTCCTGATTTTTATGGCTTCTACTGAAAAAATAGAGTGAGAGGGACTTTGGCAGACTGTTAGTATAGTTGATCACTTCAGCCAAGTCAGTGTATTTAATCACAGGTAATATTGGACCAAAAATCTCCTCTTTCATTACGAGCATCTCTTCTGAGATGTTTTCCAGAATCACAGGAGGCATTTTGCCCATGGAATGAGCTTCTTCAATTTCAAACTTTATTGCACCGTGCTTAATGGAATCTTCGATCATTTCTTTCAACCTGGAGTAATGCTTTTCATTCACTATTCCCGTATATGATTCGTCAGGATAAATCCTTCTGGCTTGCTCTTTGAGATACCTCAAAAACCTGGTGTGGACTTTTTGATGAACATATAGATAATCTGGTGCCAGACAGGTCTGACCAGCATTTAACCACTTTCCCCAGGTGATTTTTTGAGCAGCATCTTTCAGGTCAGCTGTTTCATCCACTATCGATGGAGATTTACCTCCCAATTCTAATGTGATTGAAGAGAGATGCTTCGATGCAGCCTCCATCACAATTTTACCAACGGTCGGGCTTCCAGTAAAAAATATGTGATCGAAGGGAAGCTTCAGGAGTGCTTGTGATGTTTTTGCATCACCCTCAACAACAAAACCTGTATCCTCCTCAAATACATCACCGACTAGCTGCTTAAGTAGGGATGAAGTGTGAGGGGTAAATTCTGATGGCTTAAGAATAAAAGTATTCCCTGCCGCAACGGCTGATATAATCGGACCTAAAGCCAGATTAAATGGATAGTTCCAGGGTGAGATAATCAGGCATACTCCTTTCGGCTCGTAGTGGTTGAACCCGGAAGTACCCATAAAGGTAAATGGAGTCCTTATATATTCCCGCTCCACCCAGGATCTCAGGTTTTTTCTAGCTTCTCTGATCTCTGTCAAAACTGTGTAGATCTCAGCAAGATCGGTTTCCTGAGGCGATTTAAGCAAATCAGCTTCCAATGCCTCATGAATTAAGTTCCGATGATTAAATATCCAATCTTCCAAAAGCATTAACCTGGCCTTCCTTGGCTTATAACCCTCTTCTCTCAAAAACAGGGATTTCTTACGTTGTCGCTGAAATAATTCGATATGATTAATCATTTCCAAAACTTAACAATTTGGTAACATTACAACAGTTTGTTAACTTTAGCGTAATATTTAAGTACACTTACCTTAATGGGGAACCAGAGAAATCGTGTTAAAATCATTTTCATACATATTGATATCTCTACTCCTGTCTTCAAGCCTTTGGGGACAGATCTCCTATCATTCAGCCTTTGAAGAAGCTGCATTCTCAGCAAATGATCCGCTGCAGATCATATTATCCAGTCAGTCAGACATTGATGTAGCTAAATTTAGTGAGATCAAATCAGATCTGGATGCGCTGGTAGATAAACTTCGTAGCAAGAAGGAGGGATATAATGACGAGGACGGATTTCTCGAATGGGCATTTTATTATGTTCACAGGAAAAAGCTGGGATGGTATGAGAACTATGTTTCCTTTGGTGATATTTTCATTGGAAAGAAATATGATTGCCTGACAGGAACTATCCTATATTCATATCTTTTAGATCAACTCGACTACACGTTCTCCATTTACGAGCTGGATTATCATATCTTCATGGTAGTTCATCTCGACAATAAAAATGTCCTTCTTGAAGCAACCGACCCGCTTGATGGGTACATAAATGACAACAATGAAATTCAGGAGCGCATAAATCAATTTATGGCTGATGGCAATAGCATTGTCGACATTAGGGGAGTTGGTGAAATACAAAAAGACTTGCAGGGATCTTACACAATCAGAGAAACAGTAGACCTTCAAAGACTCGCGGGACTTCAATATTTCAATCTGGCTGTAAAAGCTTATACTGACCAGCAATTTGAAGAAGCTCACTCCTACATCCTAAAAGCTGAAAAACTTTATCCTTCAGACCGTATTCTAGGTGTAAAGCAGCTTATGATTAGCGCCTTATAAAGCTTCCAGGATCTTAAATTCTACCCTTCTGTTTAGTTGTCTGTTTGCCGGAGTATCATTTGGCACCTTTGGTTCCTTTTCTCCATAGCCAATTGCCGTAACCTGCTCCTTATTCACTCCATTTGAGATGAAGTAGTTATATACAGCTTTGGCTCTTCTCTCAGACAAGCCCTGGTTGTAAACATCATCACCTGTGGAATCTGTATGTCCTGCAATTTCAATCTTTTGAATCTTCCCTTCCTGAAGAAGCTCAAGTGCTTTTTTGAGTTCAGAATAAGACGATGTCTTCAAGACTGCTTTATCAAAATCAAAAAAGATATTGTTGAGCACGATGGCTGCTCCGGTCTCGATTTTAGTGAGTGCAAGTCCAGTGGAGATTGTATCCGATGCTGTGATCTCATTGAAATCAAAATTCGATCTTTCAGACATGAAGCCTTCCTGATCTACAGAAATACCGTACCTGGAACCCCCACGCACAACGAATTTATAGTTACCATCCTGGTCGGTCAACATGTCCGCAATAAACAGACCATCAGGTAGTCGCTCAAGTGTCACTCTGGCATTTGGAACAGGTTCTCCACCGCTGGTAACCTGACCCACTAATGTAACAAGATAGTCACTAGGCTGCATGGACTCCAGCAAGTGCTCCATTGAAGCGAGGTAGGGACTATCATCCGTTAGGAACAGCTCATCAGCTTTAAAACGGAAAATATCTGTATCATCATCCACAGTACCTCGTGAGAAATAGATATGTCTTCCAGAAGAAGGGATGCTAAAATACTGATCATCACTAGGTGTATTCAAACCAGATCCCAGGTTTTCTGGTACTGACCAATTTGTCCATGAGTCATCTAGTCTAAGCGTCACGAAAATATCTGAACCACCATAACCACTAATACCATTAGTTGAGTAGTAAAGAGTTTTGCCATCGGTGCCCAGGAACGGGGCGACATCAGCACCTGCTGTATTGATATCTTCACCAAGATTTTTGGGTTCACTCCAAATATCACCTTCCTTAAAGGAGACATACAAGTCTCTGCCGCCGTAGCTATCGTCCCGTTCCGCAGAAATTACAAGCGCACTCCCTGTAGGATCCAGGAAGAAATCTGTTTTAGGGGAGTAGTTGTACTCATTAATCACTTCCAAAGAGACAGGCTCCGAAAATGTGCCATCAGCATTTCTCTTTGCGGTGGAGACTCCATTATACATTCTTCCACGCTTTCCATATCTATTCCCAAGGATCAATACCTCCTCTCCATTGATAATGGAAATGGAGCTGATAAAATTTGGTCCTTCAGTATTCAAAGGAGGACCGACGTTAATGGCAGGTTTCCACTCTCCTGTTTCATCATCCATCTCAGAAAGCCAGATATCTTCACTATCATTTATTCCACCTGTATTGTCGGGATGGTACTTTCTACTGAAATAAAGTCTTTTCCCATCTGGTGAAATCAACGGGCTGTGCTCGATATATGAACTGTTCACATTCGCACTGAGCTTTTCGGTTTGCAGATTATTATTTACGTCTGCTGCAAGGTCTATCAATACACTGATAGGAATGTTACTGGTTGATATCCCAATGGCATCTATGCTGTTGTAACCAGGAACAGTCTCACCGTCAATTACTACTTTGATAGCGTGGATCTCGTATGCAGGTTCATCAAAAAACAAATTCAATAGTCTGCTTTCCAAAGGGATAGATCTGGGTGTGAGATCAAAAAGTAGATACTCGTTATAATCCCCATCATAAGCTAAAATCTGTTTTACAGCTCCCGGGTTCTCGGATTCAGCCACAGCAACCTGTTTTGCCTTTATCGGCTGATCGAATGAGACCATTATATAGTCTTCTTTACTATCCTTTTTAGGTCTCCAGGCATTGGGGTTTCCACCACCTGCAGGTAGCACATTGGGCTTGTGTAAAGCTTGAATCGCCGAGTACTCCAGGGCAGAATATTCGGAGGATACATCAACTACCTCTGATCCCCAGATGACAGTTTCCTGAGCCTGAAGCACAAATGTCATGCTCATGAAAGCGGTGATGACTAATATAATTTTCTTCATTGCGGATTCTTAATTTCTTATGATTCTTACCTCAACCCTTCTGTTGCGGGCTTTGGCTTCATCGGTTCGGTCCGTAGAAAGAGGAACAGTCCCTCCGAAGGCTTTGGTCAATACTCGCTTCTTTTTAATTCCTTTTGACTGAAGGTAATCTCTTACAGATTCTACCCGAGACTCTGAAAGAGCCAGGTTAGCCCCCTCATTTCCCTCAAAATCTGTGTGTCCCTCCAGCTGAATAATCACATTAGGACGGTCATTGAGCCATAACACCAGCTGGTCGAGCTCCTGATACGAACTTGAGCTTATCTGGTCACTCCCCCTGGAAAAGATAAGGTTTTCAAGCGTGATGAGACTAACTTCCCCATCTGGCTTCATCGTAAAATTTACAATTTTCTGCTCATCTTCATCAGGGTCGTCAATTTCCACTTGTGTATTGATGGTCTCATATCCCGTCGCCTTAACCGTGAAGTTATAGGTGAGGCCCCTGATTAGATAAAACTCATAACTTCCATCTGACTTGGACTTGGTCAAACCCATGTCATCATAGTATGGAAGCTTTTCATAAGAAATAACAGCTGAAATCGCAGATGAATCCTTGTCACTTAATACTTCACCAGTGAGTTTTACATACGAAGCTGCTATGTTTTGACTCTGCGAGAGAAAGGGTAAGGCTAGACAAACTATCGAAAATAGGAATCTGGACATTAAGTAGCTTAGTGATTTAAGACCAAATTAACTTAATTTCAATTTAAAACTGAAATATTAGCGTGAATTAAGCGCTCGATACGATATTATATAACCATTACTAATTGACAGGAATTTGGGCCAACAGGTGTTTTTCTGTTGGTGGTTCAATTTTCTCCAACCTATCCAAAATCACGTTTTTTGTGTGTAGAAAATCGATTTTCTTGGAAGGATCTATTGGCTCAGATGGAGGTAAATCCACTTTCAGAGCATCTACCTGTCTGCCATTTTTCCAAAAACGATAACAAAGATGCGGACCGTTAGCCAACCCGGTTTGTCCTACATATCCGATGGTTTGTCCCTGTTTCACTGTTGTACCGGGTCTTACACCTTTGGCTATTCTCGACATGTGCAGATATTGTGTGGTGTAGTTGCTATTATGTTTAATCTTCACGTAGTTGCCATTTCCACCATGGTAGCGGGCTTCCAAAACCACACCATCACCAACTGTTCGAATAGGGGTGCCAGTAGGAGCTGCATAGTCTGTGCCCAGGTGAGCCCTGTAAGTTTTCAATACTGGATGATATCGTCTTGGATTGTAGCGTGAACTGATCCTTGAGTAGTCAAGTGGTGCCCTCAGTAGTGTTTTTCGGAGACTATTTCCTTCTTCATCGAAATAATCGGCCTCTCCACCCTGGTCATACTTGACTGCATAAAACTCCTTATCAAAATGCTTAAAGTATGCCCCTTTAATTTTTCCTATACTCACCACTTCTCCATCCACACTCTCTTCTTCATAGATGATCTTAAATTCATCGCCTTTCTGAATTCGGAAAAAGTCTACCTGCCAGGCAAAAATATCTACCAGCCTATGAACCAAAATTGGAGAAGCTTCCTGGTCAAGTATTGACTCATACACCGAGGTACTAATAGTAGCTGCAAGTGTTTTTTCTTGAATGGTAGTGGGTTTTTGGTGATTGTAAACATGAATAGAATCTGCCAGATTAAAAACTACATATTGAGTGGGATCTGGTTCGTAGATAAATTGTCTTGCGGTTTTAAGGCTGTCTTTCTCATGGATGATTGTGTAAGGAAAGTTTGCCTTCAGTTTTCGTACATCAAAGACTCCCTTGCTAGCATGGGCCAACTGATAGATCTTTTCATTGTCTACATTATATTTCGAAAGGATCTCAGCCAGGCTTTGGCTCCATCGTACCTTAGCCTGGGCCACTTCAAAAGAATCAATGGCGATGCCATAAAGCAGGGTAGGTTCAACCATTGATACTACAGAGTCGATTGCCTCTGAAATATCCGCTGTGGATTGCTCTTTCTTCTCCTGACAGGAATACAGGAGAACAACAGTTACCAATATCGAAAACAGGTAATTAGCCTTTTGGAACATTTTCTTCAGTCAGTTTTTAGTCTCTATTTGTGGTTTTTGTATTCTTCAAGGCTAGAATCTAAAAACTTTGCAAAGTTATCAATATTTAGATCATATGCTGTCGGTTCTGACAATAGTTTTTCATTTGGGCTCAGTACAACGTAAAAAGGTTGTGCGTTATTATTAAACCTTGTGATCTGAAAATCAGCATTTTGTTTGCCAATACTTTTCTTGATTCGCCCATCGTAGTCAGACGCATACCATTCAGATTCAGGAAGCTCAGTCTTGTCGTCTACATAGAGTGCAAGAAGGACAAAATTTTCTCGCAGTCGACTGAGGATTTTAGGGTCTGACCACACACGCTGCTCCATTTCCCGGCAGTTGACACAACCATGCCCGGTAAAATCGATAAAAATCGGTTTGTCTAGCTTTTTTGCGCAGGAAACGGCCTGTTCATAATCGAAATACCCATTCAATCCGTGTGGCCACTCCAGCAAATTCGCATATTTAGGCTCTTCACAAAACGCTTCATTTTCCGTAGCTCCATGCCCTGCACTGTTTTCTCTCAGCAGTCCAATCAGGTTAAAATCATGTGTAGTCATTGGAGGTAAATACCCAGCCAGCATTTTGAGAGGAGCACCTACCATACCCGGAATGAGATACATCACAAAAGAAAAAGTGATGATTGCTAAAATCAAACGGGGAACTGAAGTAGTTTTCGTTTCACTGTCACCAGGTAATTTGATCTTACCTAGTAAATAAAAACCCATCAAAGTGAAGATCACGATCCAAATAGCCAGATATACCTCCCTGTCGAGGATATGCCAGTGATAGGCCTGATCAGCAATACTTAAAAATTTAAATGCCAGGGCAAGCTCAAGGAATCCAAGTACTACCTTCACAGAATTGAGCCATCCTCCGGACTTAGGCAATTTCTCCAAAGCACCTGGAAAAAGGGCAAACAGGGTAAAAGGTATTGCGAAAGCTGCTGAAAAAGCGACCATACCAAGAACCGGCTTCAATGAAAGCTGACCAGCTGACTCAACTAAAATACTACCTACCAGGGGACCGGTACATGAAAACGAAACAAGTACTAAGGTCAAAGCCATAAAGAAGACGCCAATCAATCCTCCTTTATCACCCATCTTATCAACGTTATTCACCCAATTGTGGGGGAGGTTGATCTCAAACAATCCAAAAAATGATAGCGCAAAAACAACAAAAACAGTAAAGAAGATCACATTTGGCACCCATCCTGTAGCCAGATCATTGGCGACTTCCGGACCCATGAAAGGGGCTATGATAAACCCGACAAAACTGTATATCAGGATGATAGAAAAGCCGTAAAACAAGCTGTTTTTGATTGCACCTTTTTTAGAGTGATTCTTCCCTGTAAAAAAAGTGACCGTCATCGGGATCATTGGGAAAACACACGGTGTGAAAAGCGCTGCCAGGCCAGCCAAAAAAGCCACCAGCATGAAAGAACCCAATGCATAAGGATCCGTCGACCCCCTTTGCTTTAATAATCCGGGCTTTGATGAGGCAGCTACTTCAGTTGTTTCTTCTTTTTTTTTTGAGGTTAGTTCAAATTCCTGATCAATTGGAATGCACTTTCCATCAATATCCGAACAGACCTGACCCGTGTAATATCCTGAAATTTGATAATCGGCCTTTTGAATCACCGCTTTCTGAACAAACTGTGCGGTTTTCTTGAAGTAGGTGATCTCTCCTTCCCAAAAAGAATCGTATTTTTTGCTGTGATTGATGGGTTCAACCTCACCAACCAATTCAAAAGACTCGTCTGGTTCGAAGCCAAACTCCGTCACCATAGGCCCCAAATTCGGATCGAAATCAGTAGAATACAAATACCAGTCTTCATCAATTTTTACATCAAAAACGATGCTGACGGTATCCCCCTTCTGAGGTTTTGCAGGGTCAAGGCTGACAGTCCACTTTGCAGGCTCCAACACCTGCCCAAACAGCGCTGTCCCGGCCAGAATTAGCAGGAATAAAAATGGGTACCTTGGGTTAATCATTTTTGATTGCTTTCGCTAAAAAACTGATAAAAATAGGTAATGGTTTCAATACCAATGTAAAAGTTGAAAAGGCCAAAGTGCTCATTGGGTGAGTGAATGGCATCATCATCCAATCCAAAGCCCATCAGGATAGGATCTACCTGAAGTTCTTGCTGAAACAGGGCTACTATGGGAATACTTCCCCCCTCATACGATGGAACTGGTTTCTTACCAAAAGATTTTTCAAAGGCCGTGCTGGCCGCCAGATAAGCCGGAGATTTGGTAGAAACCACGGCTGCTTCCCCTCCATGATGTGGTGTCACCTTTACTTTCACTGAATCAGGGGCTATTGACTTAAAATGTTTTTCGAATATTTCCGTGATCTCATCACTATCCTGATCGGGTACAAGCCTCATAGAGATCTTCGCATGGGCTTTTGAAGGAAGAACCGTTTTGGCTCCTTCGCCGGTGTAACCTCCCCAGATACCGTTTACGTCCAAAGTAGGTCGGATACCAATTCTTTCTCTCGTAGTAAATCCTGATTCACCCCACACGTCGTTAATCTGAAGATTGTTTTTGAATTTCTCAAGATCAAAGGGCGCTTTTGCCATCTCGTCCCTCGCCGCCTGATCATAGTTTTTTACTTTGTCATAGAAGCCAGGTATAGTTACCCTCCCATTTTCATCGTGCAGAGAAGCAATCATCCTACTCAAGGTATTGATCGGGTTGGCTACAGCACCACCAAAAGTGCCCGAATGGAGATCTTTGTTTGGCCCAGTAACCTCCACTTCCAAGTAGCTCAAGCCCCGCAGGCCAACTGTTATGGATGGATTATCGTTTGCCAGAATTGAAGTATCTGAAATGAGGATGACATCCGCAGACAACATGGCCTTATTTTCTTTCACAAAGCCTTCAAGTCCATCAGAACCAACCTCTTCTTCACCTTCGATCATGAACTTGACATTGCAATTAAGCTCACCAGAGTTATTGATAGCTTCAAAAGCCTTGATGTGCATATACATCTGTCCCTTGTCATCGCTCGACCCCCTTGCATAGATCTTTTCATCTTTGATCACCGGCTCAAAAGGTGGACTTTCCCATAACTCCAAAGGATCCGGTGGCTGAACATCATAGTGACCGTAAACGAGTACTGTAGGAAGGCTGTTGTCAATGATTTTTTCACCATAAACTATGGGATGACCTCCGGTTTCATACAATTCAGTCTTGTCGACTCCAGCATGCCTTAATTTTTCGAGAATAAATTTTGCAGCATTTCGAACATCCTCTTTGTGCCTTGAGTCTGCCGAAACGGAAGGAATCCTCAAGAGTTCCAAAAGCTCTTCTAAAAAACGATCTTTATTTTCCTGCAGATACTGCGATGAAGCCATATATTTTGATATTAAAAAGCACCATTAAAATCCAAAACCATCATCCCGCTTTTCAACGGTCTCGACCTTTTCTTCCTGATCGAAACTAACGTCTCCCGGAACCTGCAGGTTGTATGGAGTGGTGATGTCATAATACTTCTGTCTGAAATCGTTGACAAACTTAAGCGTTTCTGACACATCTCCCTCTATAACAACCATCTCACCGGGTTTGGCTTTCCCATAGTTGGATTTTGAACTTACCGAGCTATTGAAGTTGCTGTTGGAGGAGTATAGCAGCATGGTGCCTGCCTGATAGCTAATGTAATACCACAGGCCAGGGGCAGCCTGAATAAAAATGTTTAATACATCATTATTTGAAGCATCTTTTTTCAGTTCTAAAAACCCATCAAATTTTGAGTTGACATCTGTCTTCATCACATTGGATATGGCAATTTTGGACGTGTTGTACCAGGCGCCATGTTCATCTGACCATCTCATTTTCACACCAGAAATCACCAGTGGTTTGATGAGATTTTCGGATAAGCTGTAGAAAGGAACATAGTCTTTTAGACTTTCGGTCTCATATTTTTTTGCTGTTGGGTCTGAAGTCATATTAGCTAATTTGTACAGCATCTCGAGGGACAAATCATTCGCCGGTGAAAAACCAAGCCGGGTGGCCATGTCCACAAGATCGGCTGCCATGATCTCCAGGAAACCATCAATATTTGGTGCTGAGACGGTCATAAAAGCATCTGCTTGATAGGTATTCTCTTCAGCGTTACCCACACCCAGTATTGTCGCATCGATGGTCACGTCTTTGGTCAGAGGGCTGAAGAAATTGACCTTGCCTTCAAAGATGACGTCTTTGGTATTCTGGTTGTAAGTAAGGGTAGACCCTGCATAACTTTCTCCCCGGCTTTTTGCCTGAGTCTCTATCTTAAAGTAATTCCTGGCTGTATCATACCCGAGAAACCCTTTCGGATAGAAAAAGTCCTCGTCAGATGGGGTCTTTCGCTCCTCTATGAAAGTAGTGTAAAGTTTTCCTCGCAAATCAAAGTGTAATCCAGCTATCAGTGGTGTCTTATCATCAAATTGTGCATTTTGGAAATCAATTTTAATGGCTGTTTCTTCATCAGTTCGCGTGTATTCTATCCACTTGTCATAACCTTTTCGATCCAGGTCAATCTGGACAGCCCCGTCAAGCTCCAGCGCTTGTTTATACGCATACATTTTCACAGAGCCCTTGTAAAAAAATCCGGGGCTGATTATCACTCGTTGATCCTCAGCTACCTCTCCAGTAGAAACTGTCATCAGTTTATTCTGTTTTTCGCTGATTTTGACGTCTTCCAGCGAAAACTGATCAAATACAATGTCGAAAGTATCCCCAACGGCTAGCAGCTCATAGATGGCACTTCCCTCGAATTTGTTTCTGGAAATGATTTTGATGTTGCCATCTTTAAACCGGTGGTAGCCATTAAGAGTGTCAATAATTATTCTGGCATTATTGAATGGTTGCAGCTCAGAATATTCCAAAATAGTGGTCTCATTATTCTCCGGGATGATCCTGGCATCTGCTACTGTGATGTATGGGATCCCTTTGATCTGCAACTCATAAGAATTTATATCATAGACCGCTTCAGTCCCGGTAAAAGCGAGACTATCAAGCTCTTTTCTGGTGGTATAGAAATAGGAATTCTCCAACGGAACATTAGCCGGTTTCGTCATGGTCACCACGGAATCCTCCAGATCCCAAACCGCGTTGGTAATTGAAGTTTTCATTTGGGCGTAAGGAAATGAGATTGCAGCCACTCCACTCACTTCCGGACGGATAGAGGCCTCATTTTTTACAAGGTCAAAGTCAAGACGTACATCTTCCCCAAGCATGGCTGGAGTTTCAGACTTTGAAAACACCTCAAAATGGGCATGTCGCGCGGAATATGAATTTTCTTTAAATGATAAGGAGTTTGAAGTAGACCTTGATCCTCTGGTCTCCAGCTCTCCTGATCCAAAAACTCCGTTCGAGGTGATGTTGGCTTCTCCATCCAAAGTGGCCGTTCTATGATAAAACCGGAATGGCTCACCAATATTTTGAAGGTACATACTGTCTTTTCTCGGAAGCCAGTCCATTTTGAATGGCCCTAGCTCTGCTTCCGGATAGCTGGCACCCTGCACCGTACCCGGATTGATCTGCCCTCCAGAACCATACGCTGCTACTGAATCAGGATAATAGATAAAGTCATCCGAAAAGATGGTGGTTGTCAGGAAGTCGATCTTTCCTCCTCCACGAAGCCCCTTATTGGAAAGCGTAATCTTTTCGTATGTCTTGGCAGGCATCCCATAGAGGTTGTAACCTTCCTCGGGAATCTGATGGACGAAGCCTAATGACTGGTCGGGCATGACCTTGAGTGTCTCATCAAATGTAGGGAAAATGCCTCCTGAGTTAAATTGTCCTTTAAAGACCATCTTCCCTTCACCTGCACCCTCAGTGCTGTCCATCTCAAATGGTGGAACTACAAATTTTACAGACTTATCATAGGCACCATTGAGTACTTCCGGGCCATCGAAATATACTACTGACTCACCATCCGTAGACAGGTATGGAAAAGAATAGTCCTCCACAAGACCGGACTTATTTTCAGGTCTGTCAATATAAAGTGTACCGGATGTCTCATTTAGATGATTACTCAGGGAGCTTTTTTCAGGACCTCCTTCTGCCTTTAGTGAGTCAGGTACCTGCACGTCGATCCTGATAGAATCAATTTCTGGCATTCGTACCAGAAACTCATCATAGACAAAATTGAAATCTTTGCCTTTGTACTGAAAATCGCCTGCCGCGATCATGCCGCTGAACCTAAGGTCTTTGCCTTCCAGGAGGGTGACGATACTGCTATCTGGTTCTGCCCGCACTCCATAGTCTGAAGTGACATAAAACTTATGAACACCCCTAACCGTGATTTCACCACTGTTGATGTTCCATGTCATATTGGGCTCGTCGGGTTTCAGTGAGGGAATTTTCAGGTTATCAAAATCCGCCTTCTTAGATCCTGCATCATAATAGTGAAAAGCCCGATCATTGAGTTTTACATTACCACCATCCGGATTGTATTCTGCAAAACCATATTGCTTCAGCAGTTTCATCGCTCCTTTTACCTGGTTGAGTTCAATACCAAACTCATTCGTAAGCTCCTCCTGGTTGAATTCCGTAATGCCATATTTCCTGGCATAAAAAACACTGGTCCCTAAAGGATGAAATTCGTAAATACCTCCAAGCTTATGGAGTCGCTCCATATTAAAGTATCTGTCTGATTCAGCAGTAGCGACAATCCACTCTTTGCCATTGAGAATGGATAAGTCGAGAGAATCAGTCTTCATGTCCCACTTGAAGAGATCTACATTGAGGTTCATCTCAAAAAAGGTGGACTGAAAAGGAGTAACATTATATTGCTTTGTTCGGTACACAACCAATTCCTCAGTTGTTTGGTCATAGCGTAAATTCACCGAGGGATGAAAAACAGAATCTGATCCATGTAAAAGGCTAAACTTCCCGGATTCACAAGTCACCACGGAATCCTCAAATAAAAATTCCTCTGAAGTAATTTTTACAATGTTTCCTCTGCCGTCCAGGATCTGCAAAACGCCTGGTTCTCTTGAAACAGCTGTACCATACAAGCGATTCCCGCTCAATTTCACTCCACCTGTATATTTGAGTTTACCTCCTGGAAAATTCCATTTTACATCAGCATTGTTGGAGGTGAAGGTGGGCTGGGAACTCAGCGTCCTGGAGTTGCGAGGTACACTTGTGAAGGTAAATACCCCCTCGATTGGGTCTGGAAGACTGGGTAAGGTGATGCTGGCATTGGGTGTCCAGAAATCTGACCTGTCTGCTTTGATTTGAAATTCCTTTAGTGAGACTACCACCCCAGCAAATTGTTTGTTTTGCTCTGGCCAGTTGATCACAGCACGCGTACCTGCAAGCACTCTGTTTTTCAACAGGAAGTAGCCATCCATTTCTTTGATCAAAAGGGAATCATATGGAGTGGCAATGACCATCCCCATATTCAGGAGGTCAATCACAGGACCATCAACGAAGGGATGATTGTATCTCAACCTCTTTTCCTGGATGTAATTATGCTTGGCCCCTACTATAAGCTCACGCTTGGGTGTACTTGGAATTTCCTCTGCCAAAGGGTCGTCTGCGGTAGATCCCGAATTGTTGGTTGATCGCCAGGAATCATCCTGACCCCAGCTATCTGCCGACCCCCAGGTAGTCCCAGATGCCCAGTCGTCCACAGCCCCCCAGGCATCGAACGAAGCATCCTGGTCCGGCTGAGCCACTTCCTCTATAATTTCTTCCTCTGTCGGATAATAGGGCTCTTCAGGCTCTTCTTCTTCAACCACTTCTTCAGGCGAAATGACTCTGAACTGGTATGTCCCATTGTCTACAGTCATCCTGACATGTTTGGTGTACCCTAAGATCTTTCTGGCCATAAACATGCTGAGGCCTAATAAAAAATTAGAATACTCCTCCTGATTCATGGACTTCACCATCTGGTCATTGATCTCGAGTAGACTTGTTAGTTGCTGCCTGTCAAGATGTGCCTGTGAGTTAGCATACGCCAAGTAAGTGAAATAATACCAGAAGTGAGGATATTCATAATACCCCTTCTTTTCCATCTGGATCGCAATGGATACAATTTTGTCTCGATGTGCCCCTGTGAAGTTGCCATTCCAGGCTTCGTTGAAGTCGTAAGCGACCTTGGTAGCAGCCTCAGTGCCACGATTATTGATCACCTTCATGGCCTGACTGAAAAACAAGGTGTCGTTCTCAGAAAAGTACTGAGATTTCCCAGGCAATGCGAGCAATATCGCAACACCTGTTAGCAGGAAATACTTTAACACCCGTTCCATCAAGACTAAAATTAATTCAAATGATTAAGAATCGCCTTTTTTTGTGACCAATATGGCCCAATTGTCCTTTGATTCTTTCCTAACGAGATCCAGGTTGTACTTGTTGGCTTCCTCCATCAGTATGTCAATGTCTTCTGTATAAAAACCACTCATCAACAAAATGCCACCAGCTTTTAGTCTTGTGGCATAATCAGCCATCTGGTCCAGCAGCACGTTTCGGTTGATGTTGGCCAGAATGATATCGAAGACCTCCTTTTCAGACACCCCATCAATCCCTGTTAGTCTTAAATCAATATTTTCACATTGGTTTAACGTGAAATTCTCCTGACTATTTTTGAAGCACCATTCATCAATATCGATAGCTGTGATTTTCGATGCCCCCAATTGATGTGCAAGAATGGAAAGCACCCCGGTACCGCATCCAACATCCAGCAAAGTTTTTCCCTGATGATTAATGCTCAACTGGGCCTCCAGTACCTGTGAGGTAGTGGCATGATGACCAGTTCCAAATGACATTTTGGGGGTTATTCTTAGGTAGTGTGCAAACCCTGAAGGCCTCTCATGAAAGTCGGCACCAATAAAGATTTTATCTGAAATGATGACCGGGTCATAATACTTTTCCCACTCTTCATTCCAGTTGACCTGGGGAGAAATGTTAAAGGTAAATTTGACCTGATAGCGATCCATCAGGTCTTTTACTTCAGTTTCATCCCAGGTAGATTCATCACAGGCTGCCACAATACCCCCATCTATCTCCTCGAAAGAATCAAAATTGAGCATTGAGAGCTCGGCAATTAAAATTTCACCAAGCTCCTGGCTGCAACTGACTTTTAGTTCAACGAAATTCAAGGGATTAGAATGACTTGGCAATATCTGTGAAGTCTCGTGACTTCAGGCTGGCTCCTCCAACAAGTCCACCATCCACATCAGGGCAAGAAAACAATGCTTTGGCATTGCCTGGCTTTACACTTCCTCCATAAAGGATTGAGATGCTATCTGCAGTGGCCTGGCTGTATTTATCGGCAATGAGTTTTCTGATGAAAGCATGCATTTCCTGTGCCTGGTCGTCAGAAGCTGTCACACCCGTTCCGATAGCCCAAACTGGTTCGTAGGCGATCACCACCTTTTTGATATCCTCCTCAGACAAACCAAATAATGCGCCTTCAACTTGCTTTTTGTTCAAATCAAAGTGCTTGTCTGCTTCACGGATCTCAAGCTTTTCACCACAGCAAAAAATGGGTGTCATTCCAAAATCCAGTACTTTTCTTACTTTTTTGGCCAGCAAGGCCTCATCTTCTCCGAAATACTCTCTTCGCTCACTGTGACCAACCACCACATGAGTAACACCACAGGACTGCAACATCTCGGCAGAGATCTCTCCAGTATAGGCACCACTGTCTTCATGATGAACATTCTGGGCACCCAGAAAGATGTTCTTTGCAGGTCCAATCAATTTTTTCACCCCTGTGATATGGAAATATGGTGGGATCAGGATCACCTGTACATCTGAATTCACCTCACTGTTCACCATGTTGATGACCTCTGATGCCAGCTGTTGACCGGTGGTCAGGTTAGTATTCATTTTCCAGTTTCCTGCAGCTATCTTTTTTCTCATGTTTTGATTTTTTTAAATAGACGACTACTCATCGAGCTTTTCAATGAGCTTCATCAATTCTCGGGTATTGATTATTTGCTTAAATCCTTTTTGCTTCAGTCCTGTTCTCAACTTTTTATCGCCAGTCCACAAATAGCTATTACTAAAGTCCAGAGCAAGAGCCACAAAACTAACATCATCCGGATCAATATCCGCTACTAAGGTCTCGGCCTTTTCCCATGATTGGTCGTTGATAAGTTTATAGTCAATAAACCTAATCCGATCAAAGAGTTTTGATTTTGATAGATTCAGCTCTCTATCTGTGAGACCAGAAATCTTTTTTAACTTTTCGCTATGCAGTTCAATTTCTTCCTTAAGAAAATCACATGTGAAGAAGTCTACAGGCTTTTGTGGGTAGAAAAATAACTTAGCAATACTACTATCAGCATTTAGAAGGGCACTGAAAACTATGTTTGAATCAACAACTATTTTCACTGCATTCTTTTTGGTCTTTTATATTTTTCAGACCATCCTTTTTTAATTCTCCTGACGAATTGATCAACATCTTTTTGCCTGGCGGTACTTTTTGAAGTCGCCTCTTTGAATTCAAGATAATCAAGAATATCCTGAAGCCCCTCAATATCAACATTTGAAGGAATTTTGATAATTATTTCATCAGGTGTTCTTTCAACAATCATTTTCACTGCTTTAGAGTAAAGTTAGTGGTTTTACATCATTAAAGAATCCACCTCTTCCTGAGACGTTATCAAATGCTAAAGTTTCTCCTTCAAATACCTGGCAGTATGGTTATCATTGATTTTAACCATATCTTCAGGCAACCCGGCAAAAGTGACATTTCCTCCATTCACACCGCCCTCTGGGCCCAGATCAATGATCCAATCAGCATTTTTAATAATCTCCATGTTGTGCTCAATGATGACTACCGAGTTTCCTTCATTCACCAGGGAGTTGATCGCATCGAGTAATTTTTTGATGTCGTGAAAATGCAGTCCGGTAGTAGGCTCATCGAAGATGAAGAGTATATGATCAGATGAATGACTTTTTCCTTTGCCCAGGAAAGAAGCCAGTTTTACTCTTTGAGCTTCACCTCCGGATAGTGAGTTTGATGACTGACCCAGTTTCACATAGCCCAATCCCACATCATACAAAGGCTGAATCTTGTTGGTGATTGCATTCTTACCCTTAAAGAAGTCGAGCGCCTCTTCCACAGTCAGATCTAATACTTCTGCAATGTCTTTGTCCTTGTATTTGACCTCCAGCACTTCCTTTTTGAATCTCCTTCCTTTACAGTTTTCGCATTCAAGATGAAGGTCGGCCATAAACTGCATCTCGATCTTCACCGTGCCTTCCCCTTCGCATACTTCACATCGGCCACCATCCACGTTGAATGAAAAATGTGCTGGCTTGAAACAACTTTTTACAGCTACCTGCTGTTGAGAAAAAAGCTGACGGATGGCATCATAGGCCTTCACATAGGTGACCGGGTTTGAGCGTGAGCTCTTTCCGATCGGATCCTGATCCACAAATTCTATCTGAGTGACCTTCTTGTAATCACCACCAATTTTTTCATGTCTACCGGAGCTTTCCGCAGTGGTGCCGAGCATCTTCCCAATCGTAGGGTAGAGGATCTTTTTGACGAGCGTTGATTTGCCCGAACCACTCACACCCGTAACAACCGTCAGGATGCCCAATGGCACATCCACCGTAATATTCTTGAGATTATTTTCCCTGGCTCCCACAATGGAAACAGACTGATTCCATTTTCGCCTTCGTTTGGGTGTATCGATGGATTCGATTCCTTTAAGGTATTTGGCGGTAAAAGAGTCTGTATGACCATTCAATTCACTTACCTTTCCCTGGAAAACAAGATGTCCTCCGTGTGAGCCTGCTGCGGGTCCTATGTCGATGATTTGATCGGCCACCTCCATGATCTTTTCCTCATGTTCTACCACGATCACCGTATTACCAATATCTCGTAAAGTGATTAGTACTTCAATCAACCGATCCGTATCGCGTGGATGCAGACCAATACTTGGTTCATCGAGGATATACATACTCCCCACCAGGGCACTACCTAGTGAAGTGGCCAGTTTAATTCGTTGATATTCCCCACCTGAAAGCGTGCTCGTTAGTCGGTTGAGTGTGAGATAGCCCAACCCAACTTTTTGCATATAATCCAACCGGCTGGTGATCTCACTCAAGATTCTTTTGGCAACTGATTGCTGATGGTCGCTCAGCTTTAGCTTTTCGAAATAAGCCGTCAGGTCATCAATAGGCATGAGCACCAGGTCAGTGATCGATTTTCCATTGATTTTCACATAGGCAGCATCTTTTCGCAATCGTGTACCACGACAGTCGGGACAGGCAGTTCTGCCCCTGTATCGCGAAAGCATTACCCGATACTGGATCTTGTGGGTTTTGGATTCCAGGAAGTCGAAAAAGTCATTTAGCCCTTTGAAGTATTCGTTTCCTTCCCAGAGTAGTTCATATTCCTTCTCAGTAAGCTCATTGACCGGCCGATGGATAGGAAAGTCGAAGCGAATGCCGTCTTTTAAGAGAGGTCGCAGCCATTTTTGCATGGTCTCACTCTTCCAGGGGGCTATTGCTCCTTCATAAACAGATAAATTGGGATCAGGAATGACTCTTTCAGGATCTATTCCTAATATTTTTCCAAATCCTTCGCATCTTCTACACGCCCCATAAGGATTGTTGAAGCTGAAAAAGTTGACAGTCGGTTCTTCAAAGCGAATGCCGTCCAACTCGAAGATGTCAGAAAAGGTTCTTGTCTCCTGATCTACAACAGCGACATTACATTTGCCCTCTCCCTCAAAGAACGCTGTTTGAATAGAGTCCGCTAATCTGTATTGGTTTTCCTCCTCCTTCTTTGCCGTGACCCGGTCAATAAGGATGTCGACATTGGCCTTTTTCGGAAGTGGCTTACCTTGAAGGTCGTCTATGAAATTCATTTCTCCATCTATCAGGATCCGGGTATACCCTTTGCTTAGGAGTATTTTTAGTTCCTCCTCTATGGATCTTCCCTTTTTGATGGATAAAGGGGCCGAAATGATAACTTTTGAGGATTCTTCAAACGAAAGAATGTAGTCAACCACATCGGTAACACTGTCTTTTTTTACCTCCTCACCACTCACTGGCGAGTAGGTGATCCCCACACGGGCAAACAGCAACTTCAGGTAATCATAGATTTCTGTGGTTGTACCCACAGTGGATCGGGGATTTCGTGTCAGTACTTTTTGCTCAATGGCTATGGCAGGGGAGACCCCTTTGATATAATCAACTTCGGGTTTTTCCATCCTGCCCAGGAATTGGCGCGCATAGGAGCTGAGACTCTCCACGTATTTTCTTTGCCCTTCAGCGAATAAGGTATCAAAAGCCAGGGATGATTTACCGGAACCGGATAACCCGGTGACCACCACAAGCTTGTCCCGTGGGATGGCGACGCTCAGGTTTTTAAGGTTATTGACCCGAGCCCCTTTGATGATAATATACTCCTTTGGATCGTACTGATCGATGCTTTGTGTCATGCTGTCTAGAACAAAAAATCTTTGATTGGAGATCCCTTATGAAAGCGTGCAAAAATAGAAATTAACCTGCTAAGATTTGTATGATTTGAAAGATTCATATAGATTTGAGATGCTAGGAAAACTAATTTTATCATTAAACCCTGACAATATGCAGTAAACCTCTACGTTAACAAACAGGTGATTTTACATGAAAAATGCAAAGATGACAGACGGACAACTACTGTCACACTACAAAAACGGTAACGAAGAGGCTTTTGCTGAATTGCTGAACAGACACCAGGACAGGGTTTTTACAACCATCTATCTTATTGTCAAAGATCGGTATCAGGCAGAGGACCTGATGCAGGATGTTTTCATCAAAGCCGTGAAAACGATCAAATCCGGGAAATACAACGAAGAAGGCAAGTTTCTTCCCTGGATCCTGAGAATTGCACACAACCTCGCAATTGATCATTTTAGAAAACAAAAACGGTATCCAGTAATAATTACTGAAGACGGAAGCAATATTTTTAATACAATGGAGTTTTCAGAGAGACCGATTGAAGATGATCACATTAAACAAGACACTTACAATTTGTTGAAAAAGTACATTCAGGAACTACCCGAAGCGCAGAAGGATGTGTTAGTTATGCGACACTACATGCAGATGAGCTTCCAGGAAATCGCAGAAGCGACTGGTGTGAGCATCAATACTGCTCTGGGGAGAATGAGGTATGCCCTGATAAATTTGCAAAAGAAATTTAAATATACCCATGTTGCCTATGACAAAAACGTTTACAGAAAATGACCTGATAAGGTTCCTTTACAATGAATTAACAGAAAATGAAAGTGAAGCAATTGAGCGGGCAATTCTCACTGACCAGAATTTACAAGATCAGATCAACAAACTGAGGAAGCTCCAGGCGGATATGGACGACATCAAAGTCGCCCCCTCCAAAAGGACTATCCGAAAAATCCTGGATTTCTCCAGGGGATATGAGGTGCAGTCTGCCTAATTTTAGGCAATGACCAAAAAAGAGCGCTATAGCGCATTTGTTGACTATTTTCTGGAATCATTTCCGGAGCCCGAGACAGAACTTCGCTACAACAATCCCTTCGAATTGCTGGTGGCAGTGGTGCTTAGTGCCCAATGTACGGACGTCCGTATCAACAAGGTGACTCCTGCACTATTTGAGAAGTTCCCAACGGCGGAATTCATGGCTACGGCATCGTTCGATGAACTCTTTGAGCTGATCAGGAGTGTCTCTTATCCAAACAATAAGAGCAAGCACCTGATGGGCCTGAGTAAGATGATCATGGAAGATTTCGGCGGAGAAGTGCCCATTAAACATGAGGACCTTCAGAAGCTTCCCGGTGTGGGAAGAAAGACTGCTAATGTCATCGTTTCGGTGCTATACAATCAGCCAGCCATGGCCGTAGATACGCATGTCTTTCGTGTATCTAAGAGGTTAGGTCTCGTGACCCAGACTGCCAAAACACCTTTGGAGGTAGAAAAGCAGCTGGTCAAAAACATTCCGGAGGAGCATATCCACAAGGCGCATCACTGGCTGATCCTTCATGGCCGATATGTCTGTCTGGCCAGGAGGCCAAAATGTGAGGAGTGTAAGATTGTGCATTTCTGCCGATATTTTGAGAAGAATCAGTAAACAGAAAACGACTGTAAGGGAGTCCGTCTGATTACAAACCTACTCTTCTTTAGTGTTCAGAACTTTGTAAAGCTTATCCTAATCATCTTCTTCAAATTAATCGCAAGAAATAGGTCAATAATCATATTTGAATCTAAACAGTTGTTCGTATATTTATATTATGGTAAATAACTTGTTTGTTGCAACACTCATTTTGAGTTTTTTCTTCTTACCTGTCAAATCCAACTGCCAGGATTTGTCTTTTCAAAGCGCTGAATTAACGGGTCCTAAAAGACTGGAAATTACTCCCTCATACACCTTGAGATATGTAAAGTTCAGGCCTTATGAACCCGACCCATTCATTTCAGGCCAGCCTATCCAATATAAGAGTAAAGAGACGAAAAGTGTGTATGGAATTAAATTAAGTTATGGGCTATCAGAGAGAGTAGATCTAAGAAGTGGAATAGAATTTGAAAGGGATGTGACACGCTCCGATAGCGTGAGATACTTAAGAAATTACTTTCAGCTTGGTCCTAAAATTTCTCTCGTAAAAAATAGACTAAGTCTTTTCCTGCCTTTTCATTTACATTATGGAGTTCCTACATATCGTGTACCAATAATTTGGGGTATGCGACCAGAGCTGATTTTTACTCAAAGTCTATCTTCACACGTCTCTATCAATTCTTCTTTATCTTATTTTATAAATGATCACTTATATCACTTCTTCCTCTTCGCAGATAATCCTTTCCTACTTAGTCTAAGTGCTTCAGTTAAACCAACAGACCGTTGGGTCATACGACCTGAAATTGGCATTTCATCTAATCCAATCTTCTATCGTACCCGGATTAGCTTTGGTCTTGGAAGTTCAATAGTGTTAAGCAGATAAAATTATTTCTTAAGATTATCTATCTACAACTCATTAGCTGGTAAATACGACGACTTCCCCGCAATCTTCGTCCTGATACTCATCAAATAGGTCCCGCAGGTGATATAGAGGGTTTTCAAATCCTCACCCCCGAAGGTACAATTGGTTACGGTTCCATCAGGCGTTTCAACATAAGCCAGGAGCTTGCCTTCCGGGGAAATAACATGAATACCTGGTTTGGTGTCGAGGGTTTCTGAGGTGCCACGGGTTTCGTGTAGACCAGCAGCCACGTACAGGTTTCCTTCACTATCAATGCACATTCCGTCACCGCTTCTGCCAGGATAGAAGTGGTAAAGGGTGTCACGATTGGCCAGTGACCCATCCGGCTGCAGGCCAAATGACAGGATGTGTCGGGCATGGTTTTCATCCGGGTGTGCCTCGATCAGGTAAAGCTTCTTTTCATCCGGCGAGATCACCACACCATTGGGCATGTGCACTTCCGGCTCAGCGAGCAGCTGATGTACGGAACCATCAGGATCAACGCGATACAGACCCCGAACATTCTCCTTTGCCAGGTCAGGATCATTGGTTCGGGAGGAAAAATAGATCCTTCCTGACGAATCATACTCCAGGTCATTGGGTGACTGAATTCCTTTGCCATTATACGATTCAGCAATGATGCTTTTCACTCCTGTTTTCATGTCCAATTTTGTCACCTTTCCGCTTCCTCCTTCACAAATCAACAGGTTGCCCTGTGGATCGAACCGAAGACCATTGGCTGCATTAGAGGCATCGTTGAAAACAGAAAGATTTTTGGCATTGGGATCCCATTTGAGAATTTTATTTACCCGAATATTGGTGAAATAGACAATCCCGTCGCTATCTACTGCGGGTCCTTCAGTGAAAACCTGCTCATCTTCAATCCTGGTTTCTGCTTTCATCTTACTGGTAAAAAAATCTGTGCTCAGCCCTTCATATCGATCTGGATTTTCCTGCTTTTCAGTTCGTGGAAATCCATTTTTTTGGGTATTCTTATTACTACAGCTTATGATTGTCACCAGTAAAAATATCAGTGCCAGGATTGAGAGGTATTTGTTTTGAGTCATTTGGGTAAGGTTGTTGGAATGAAATTTCAATTTAAAACAGATTCGTGAGATTTGACTACGGAGGTAACTGCTTAAAACAGTTACCCAAAGAAATATGACATAAGTCATACCGGTGTTCGATGTGTCTTTTTTAATTTCGGGCCCAATTATGAAGTATTTCCTGTACCCACTGATGATGATTTTCATTATCAGCAGTTGCTCACAACCCAAAAAGAAACTCCCTAAAAAAAAGTCATCTAAAACTGCACTGGAAGTCATGAGGTCAAATGACTGTTTCAGCTGCCACAGCATTGAAGACTACACTGGTGTGCCGTCTTACAGGATGATTGCAGAGCGGTATGACCCGGACCCACAAACGATCACTGACTTGTCAACAAAAGTCCTTGAAGGTGGGGGTGGAAAATGGGGTAGCGCGCAGATGGTCAAGCATCCATTACTAAAATCAAAAGATGTCAGAAACATTATAAAGTGGGTGCTTTCACTGGATGCTGATTCAGTTGTTTCGAGGCTCAAACCACAAAATACCTCAATTTATGCAGATACGCTGCACCCCTACATCATTGACATCTATGACAACAATCAAATAACCTTTTCGGGCTCAATGGATGAGATCAACCTGGTAGGTAACGAGCACATAAAACCAAATAGTCAAGTTTTAATCAGAGGAACCATTTCTGTGATTCAGCGGGGCAAGCATTTCTTTTACTTGAGAAAAAGTGGGCCAGGAAAGATGAACAAGGAGGGAAGTATGGTGATTTCAGATCGAATGGATGACAATGAGATAATGCTGGAACTGGACCCTGGTAAGTATCCGTTTGAAATTGAATATACTGCCAAAAGTGCCTCAGATACCCTGGCCTTATTTTGGCTTCCGGAAGGCAGGGATTATTACGAGGTGATGAGGTAAGATGCTACAAACGCTTTAAATCCTCGGCTGCTCCAGTTTGGCGCTTACTTCTGGATTTGAATTTATTGTTACCAAAACTATTGGTGTAGGTTAGCTGGATACACTTGATATCACTGTCCAAACGTATATCATTAAAGAAATCGTTTTGCGATGATTGACTAGTCCAATGCAAGATATTGGTTCTGAAGATATCCGTCAGGCTGAGATTCAGTGCTCCCAGGTTATTTTCAAATTCTTTGCGCAGACCCAAGGAGACCATTCCGTACGGTTGTCTGGTAGCCACGCCCAACAAACTCTTTGAAAAGTATAAGGCGCTCAATTGAACTGAAAAGTTACCTTGTAGTTTGAAACTTTGAGTTGTGTTGATGTTAAACCAGGAGGTGGAGACGTCCATGTAATCATCAAAATAAGATGATTTAATCTGGCTTAATATTCCACTTAGGTTGTAGCTCATCTCCCACCAATCCGAAACAGTTATTGGTAAGGACAAAGTCAAATTATACATGGTCATTTTATCCAGGTTTATTGTTGCAAATAAAGTCACGTCAGTCCCAGAGATGCGGCTGGCCTGAAAACGAGCGATTGAGTTATGTATTCGATTGTATTCAAATGAGGCATTGATTCCTTTAATGTTATATGTAGTTTTCAAAGAATGATTCAGTGCGGGGAACAGCTGGGTATTACCAGTAAAAAATGTCCTGGGGTCTACTAATAAGACAAATGGCGCCAGCTCTCTGAAAGTTGGCCGGCTGATCCGGTAATTATACGACAGATTTATATTGCTGTTTTCCGTAAATTTCCTTTGGAGAAACACCGTAGGGAAAAAATTTCCATAATTCCTATATACTAACTGTTGTGCGGTCCTGTCCCTCAAATCTGTCACCGTATGCTCATATCGCAACCCAGCCTGTAAAGTAAATCTGTCACTAAATTTTACATTGCATGATGTATAACCGGCAATGATGCGCTCTTCCATTGAAGTATAATCAGAGAAAAAATCATTTGACTGCCAGGTGTCATCCTCTAACTGCTCGGTGAGTACTTCATTCTCCAGTCTGTTCATCGTTGTTTTTGCTCCAGCTTCTAATGATACTTGATCAGAAAGATCAATTTTGTAGTCCAACTTACCGACCCAAATATCCAAGGGAGTGACCTTTCCCATCCTGATCTCTTGCGGGTCCATTGCTTGACCATTTTCAGGAACAAATTGATTCAAATAATCCAACGTTTGGTCATGGTTAAAGATCAAGTAGTCCAGGTCAATACTCAGCTGTTGTTTTTCGCTAAAAGTGTGTTGGAAATTGACATTAATCAAGAACTGGTTTATCAAATTATTTTCTTTGGTGTTCCCTCTTAAGAGTGTATCAATGCCAGGATTTATATCATAATAGACCTCACCTTGAACCGAATTATTCCAGTCAAACCTAAAGGGGGTCCCTAGAATTCCAATAACGGTCTTCGGGGAAAGGTAATAATCTATACCAAACCTGGCACTTCCAAGCAATATGCCTATTTCCCGATCCGCATAACCGGTAAGATCAAAAATATATTCACTGTTTTGAATTAACGTGGTGTAATCACCCCACCTGTTTAATCCCATATCAGAGAAATTTAAGTCTGCAAATACATTTAACCTATTTCTGCGGTAGTTGATAGTACCCCCACCACCAAATGCCCTACGCCTTCTATGTGCAGCAAAGACGGTCACGCTTCCATTCAGTCCATCGCTTTCCTGATCTTTCAATACAAGATTGATAAAGCCGGCATTGCCTTCGGCATCAAAACTGGCGGGAGGTGTAGTAATCAGCTCTATTTTCTCAATGTTGGTGGAAGGCATAGCCTCTAGCATATTGAAGAGTGTTGAGATATTCATGCGGTTCATCTTGCCATTTATCATCACATTCACGCCGCTTTTTCCATTTAAAATGATTTCTTCGTTTTGTCTGTTTACAATAACTCCTGGTGATTTCTCAAGGATTTCAAGAACAGAATTACCAGCCATTATTGGACTACTCTCGACATTGACGACCATTCGGTCAATTTTTTGTTCGTAAAGCGGCTTTTCAGCTTCTACTATTACTGCGTCAAGTTCTGTGGAGGATTCTATTAACACCAGATCATTGTTACTGACTGAGTTCCTGGATAGAGTGATCATATTCGAAAATGAATGCATATATCCCACCATGGAGGCGCGAATGATAAAATTTCCGGGATATACATTGGTTATTGTATAATAACCATCGGTATCAGTAATTGATCCTTTTACAAAAACAGAGTCTGTTAAACTAAGTAATATGACATTGGCAAACGGAATCCCAGCATCCTCCTCGTCCACTATTCTTCCATTGATGTTATATTGAGAGATAACAGCATGCGAAATGAGAAAAAAGGAAAGAACCACACATAGCCTCATGGTACAGAGGTTGGTTAGGCTACTTCAAGGTACGCAATTTTTCTATAAATTGAAAATACTGTATTGAGGGCTGTGAAATATAAATATAGAATCGATACAGCCCTCCTCTCTCTATTCCGGCATCTCGAAGGCATACCATGAAATCATGCGATAAAAATTACTTACCTGGAATGGGCAGATTGTGCATGCGAAGAAAAGACAGCTTGTCCCAGTAGCCTCGTTGAAACATGATCTTGTCATCAATTACCTGGAAAAAACCGCATCCTCTTAATCCTAATGGATCTTTCCATTCCAGAATAGCCCATTCTCCATCCTCAAAAATGTGCTCAGCAATGCATTTCATATTTGCAGTAGCAAATTCATCGGAAAACATTCTTTTGATGGCAGCCTTGCCATGAATAGGTTCATTGGCCACCTGATGGTTAATGGCATCTTCATGATACAAATCTGACAAAGCCTCTGCATCTGCAGCATTGAAATGTTTTATCCATTGCTGGATGAGTTCTTTTGGTTTCATTGCATGTTAAAGATAGTAAAAATAGTTATTTGCGTTTTATGTGAAATAGGGGTTTCCTTGCTCAGTGAAATAGCAAAATTTTACTTAACTTACATAACTGTTTCGTATTCCATGAAAAGCAATTTGATCGTCTCATCATTTATCGCCTGCACCTTGCTTTCTATTGCCTATGCAACGAGTCAAAAGATTCACGAGGTAGGTTTCAATTTAGGTGGCGGGCCGATATTTCATACCGATCTGGATGCTGATTATAAATATTCAGCTTATTCGCTAGGTGGTAGCGTTCAACTTAACTTTTTCAAAAAAAGAAAGCTTTCTATAGGCATCCAGGCTGGGTTACAACAGGTCGTGGAAAAATTCCAAATCACTGAATATGGCTGGCATGTCTTATATCAGCCATACTTGGAGCAACCCAGACCCCTGTCTTATAATCAACCTGAAGTATGGATCTCTAAGTATCATTTCTGGCAGTTCCTCCTTATTTCCAATTATCATTTTCCAAACAATATATTGCTTGAAGGATCCATGGGAACAAACCTGTTAATAGAAAATGATAATCATGAGGATCCTCAGGTAAGCGCTGTCCCATTGATTGGTCTGGGTGGTGGATATCAATTCAAAATCACTCGCTCATTGTCCATTCCTGTGAAACTCATTACCTATTTTGAGTTTACCCCAGAAATAAAAACTGGTGGTCTTAAAATCAATGGCGGTTCCTTGTACCCCGGAGTTGTTTCAGGGATTTTATTCAACTTAAACTAACAGATCATCTTTCAACTAAATGATGGCCAGAAAGTAGTATTCACTAAATAGAGCATTTTGTACAAAGTAAAAGATTTCCGAATTGAGATAGCAATAGATAATGAAAGATGTTAGTAACTTGCATAACTGTTTTATGCCTATATGAAGAAGGATAGAATATTTACAGTATTTATTGGCCTCAGCTTGTTAGCTACTATCTCTGCAACGAGTCAAAACATCCATAATGTTGGTTTCAATTTGGGGGGTGGGCCGGTATTTCATACGGTACACTATCCTCAACTACAATCTCCTGGTTATTCAATGGGTGGAAACCTTCAGTTGAATTTTATGCAAAAGGGAAATTTTTCTTTTGGATTACAGGCTGGGGGTCAGCTTGTAATAGAGAAATTTCAGGTTACCTATCTTCGTTGGAATGCATCAGAATCTCAATTTCCATACAACCCCTATCAACTATATCCATTAGCTCCCACTGAATTCACTTCAAAAAAATTTCTCTGGCAACTCCTTCTCAATTCAAAATATCAATTCAGAAATAACACATTTCTGGAAGGGTCTCTGGGAGCCATATTTGATTTTTATGAGAACCGCTCCAACTATGGACTATCTACAGCTCCTATGGTAGGTCTGGGAGGTGGATACCTTTTCAGGGTTACAAATTCAATCTCTATTCCATTGCAACTCAAAACATACTTTGAGTTTATGCCACGGATAGAAAATAGGGCCCTCAAAATTTATGGTGGTTCTTTATATCCTGGGGTTTATTCTGGGGTTGTATTCAATTTAGACTAACTAATCATTTGTCGGACCTATTTACAAATCATTTATTGCAACGACTTCACTTTCTGGTACTTTTTTCAAGTACTTATCAAGGAACAACTTGATCTTTCCATACCCGTCAATTTCATTTTCTTTCTAAAACCATGCCCCTCATCATCAAATATGATATATTCTACAGGAACACCATTGGCTTTTACAGCCTCTACAATTTCATCTGATTCTACCTGTATGACTCTTACGTCATTAGCTCCTTGAAGAACCATAAGTGGTTTAGTCACGTTTTTTGCGTGAAATAAGTGAGATATTGAAAAGTGGATTTATTTCTTGTAAACGGCAATAAGCGCCATCTCAAATTCATTCCATCTCAATAATTTTAAGTTAACGAGCCGATTGGGTAGAAGTATTTCAGTCGTAGTTATATCCTACTCTCTAACTCTTTGTCTCGAAAGCTTCTCTTTTGATTTGCCTGACCGTTTTCACCTAAATTATATGTAAAAGTTAACCTTATCTGTCTCTCGGACCAGGCATTATGTCCAAAAGTTCTCATGTTTAATTCAGGGTGGTTATGCTCCCAAATTCTATCATTGGAAGAATTTCCAATATCTATCAAAGAAAGTACAATTAATGATTTGGAAAATGACTTTTTGATACCGGCATTTATATTAGGTTTCCGTTGATGCATTTGGTCCCCGATTAGGTGAGGGCTAATAAAATCAGCATTAAAATCAATACTCCACCCCCCAGAAAGGCTAAAGTGATTGTTAATTTGACCTGAAAAAGTCAACTGATCATTTGTATAAGGTAGTTCTCGTCGTGAGATATCGTATACTGATCGAAATAAGGATATTATTGACCATGAACTTTCCCACCAACCAGTAATTTTTAAAGGAAAATTTAGACTCGCCTCATAAACTTGACTCTTATCCAAATTTTGAGGGTTACTGATTTGTATACCTTTCTCCTTATTCACCCGGTTATACCAAAAAATGTCATTCTTTTGGTTCAGATAGCCCAGTGAAAAGATCACCGATCTATGCTGAAATGATAATCTCAAATTGTTTGAAAATGCCGGTTGGAGCTGAGGGTTTGAATAGGCTATAGTATAAGGATCAAGAAAAGAGAAATATAGGCCCAGAGTATTGAATGCAGCTCTTCTTATTGATCTATTGTAAACTACTTGAAAGGAATTTAAAGAATCAATCTTCTTATTAATTCTTAATACAGGAAAGGGACTACTAAACAGTTTTCTAGAATCCTCCTCATCTCTGGCAGCATTTAGGGTGTACTGATAATATTCATAACGGATCCCTAATTCTGCACTTAAGCTTGAGGAATATTTATAATTAATGGTTGCAAATGACGCAAGAATCTGTTCTTTCATCAAATTGCTGCCAGAGAACATAGAGCTTCCCACATATGAACTGTCAAATTTCTCACTAACCAAAGCATGGCTGTTCACCTCACTAAGACTCCCTTTTAAGCCAGACTCCAACGTAAGTTTTTTATTTATCTGATTTAGGTAGTCAATGGACCCTGTCCAAATATTAATTTCTGTAGATCTTTTGGTTGTCAGGTCTAATGGAAACCCTGCTGTATGACTGATCACATTGTTTCTGTTTTCGAAGTTTATTTGAGCATTATTTATATCAAAAATCAATGTGTTCTGTTCGTCAATTCTGCTAAAAACATTCAGATTACTAACAAATGTTACGATATCTGTTTCAGGGAATAGGGTAAAATAAAATGTGTCTTCCAATTGATAATTTTTATGACTGAAAGAATTAGAGTAAGAAATAGCACGATCCATGGACGTGGATGCACTTAGTGATGCGCCTACAGATATTCCTGGTGTCATATCTAATTTCAGGCCGATATTTCCACTTTGTCTGGATATTTTTCTATTATCCCAGGTAAAATAGTTTTGATAATAATATGTTGTATCCAGATATGAATACTCTCTGAAATGATCCACCGTAAACCTGTCATTGCTATTCCAACTAAAGCTATAATCCCCATAGAGGTTCAGTACTCCTTGTCTAAAATTAATATTAGCACCAAGACCAGTCTTTTCTTTTTGACCATATCCGGCCATAATTGAAATAGCTCCACTTGATCCATTTGAGGTACTCTTCTTTGTTATAATATTCAAAATTCCTGCCGCACCACTTGCATCATATTTAGCTCCTGGTTGATGTATCAATTCTATTCTTTCTATTCTTTCAGCCCGAAGCCCCTCCAATTGAGATATTATTACCTGGGTTGGCATACGTTGAATCTTATTATCAATCATGATCATGACCTCCCCTTTCCCCACCATAGAAATACTGCTATTGGACTGATCAATGACAATTCCCGGAAGTTTTTGGAGTACTTGCAATCCGTCGTTGCCACCAAATGAAGATGTGGAACCAACATTTACAACCAACCGATCATTTTGCAATTCGAATAATTCCTTTTTCCCAGTTATCAACAACTCATCAAATATCTCCACATGTGTATTCATCTGAATGATATAATCTGTGATGGATTCCTCAAAATTGTGGTATTTATCATCGTAGCCAACACAAGTAATCTTTAGAAGATTTCTTCCTAAAGTATCAACCCCTTCTACCATAAAGTGACCATTCAAATCAGAAACTACTCCTCTAATAAAAGATGAGTCAATTTTTTCTAACAAAAGAATGTTTGCAAATGAGATAGGTTCATTCTCAAAGTTCACCAAACGGCCAGTGATCACTTGTTGAGCATTAACATTTAGCATCAGTAAAAAAACAAGCTTTAACAAAAATGTCGTTTTAATCACGGTTATAATTTTCATTCTCTGAAGTCCCATAACTTTGATAATTATTAGTCAGAAAGAACCTCTACTAGCTTGGTTTAATGTTCTGGTTGATATGAAAAAAATTAGTTGGATCATATTTTCTCTTTATCTCAACCAACCTTTTCATATTGACCCCATATGTGCTTTCAACTCTTCCCTTCTCTTCCTCCATCATGAAATTAATGTAAGTTCCCTGGGAGGCATAGGGGTGAGTCGCCTGGAAATAATCTTTGCTCCATTTGATGATTTGATCTTTACGGGTAGGATCCGGATCTACTCCAACAATAACCTGGGTCCATCTTGCATTTCTTTGTGCCCATGCTGTAGCATTGCTAGCTATCACAGCTGCCTTCCCATCAATAGGGTACAAATGCATGGTAGAGTGAAATCCAGGTGGAATTTTAGAACCGTGTTCTATCATTGCATTCATGGCTCCTGCTGTCAATTCTCTAAAAAAATCAGACTTCCAGTACCACTGCATCCCTTTAGGATAAAGTGAATCAAACATTCCCTGCAATGCTGGGAACTGAATGGGTCCAACAAAATCCAGAATTGGAGGTCCAAACTGCCTGATTGGCTTAAAAACCTCTTCACGTTTATGTGCTGGCCCGGTATAGTTCCAGACAATTGCACATACATCCTGATTGTGAAGTGTCTCCGGAAATGGATCGCCAGGAGGTACTCTGAGAAAAGCAAAAAAACCGTAAAGGTCATTGTCCGCTGATTCCATCAGATCCCTGTAAAAGATCATGGCTTTCTTTGCTTTTTCCAAAGGCCAAAACATTGGACCCGCGTATACCTCACTGATTTCATGCAGCTGAAAGGTGAATGAACTTACAACACCAAAATTTCCACCGCCACCTTTCAAAGCCCATAGAAGATCTGGATGATTTTCTTCATTCGCGATTACTACTGATCCATCAGCTAATACAACTTCAGCTGCCAGTAAGCTATCAATAGTTAAACCACATTTTCTGGTAAGATACCCCATCCCACCACCCAAAGTGATGCCGCCAATACCTGTAGTCCCAATAATTCCGGTCGGTAAAGCCAATCCGTATTCATGAGTTTTTGCATCAATCTCTTTGAGTAAACAACCGGATTCAATGTTGGCTGTTTTATTACGTCGGTTTATTGAAATTTTCTTCATAAGGCTTAAATCAATTGCAAGCCCCGAATTGCAGAGTCCAAGACCAGCCCCATTATGGCCTCCACTGCGAATTGATAGTTCAAGTTTGTGTCCACGAGCATATTTGATAGCGTTTGAGATGTCCTGGGTGCCTTTACACTTAATAATTGCAGCCGGCTTCTTGTCTATCATCCCGTTGTATAATTTCCTTTCATCATTATACTTTGGATTATCAGGAAGTATTACTTCTCCTGATATTTCTCCATTGAAATCAGCGTAGGTTGTTGCAGTCATTGCTTTTTTTACATAAAGCTAGACTGTTGAAGGCCTGCAGGGCTACCAGAATTAGTTCAAAAACTGTTGTCTTTAGTTCAATGTCAGGTTGTTAGAAAGTTTCTAGTGGAGAGCAGAGGGAGAATAACCAAATTTACCTTTAAAGAGCTGACTAAAATAAGATGGGTTCGAAAAGCCAACTTGCATTGCAACCTCAGTTACGTTTCCCTTTTTATTTTTTATTAAGGTACGGGCTTTGTCCAATCTGAAATCCCTAATAAAAACATTTGGGGATTTGCCAGTAAGCGCGGATGTTTTCCTGTAAAGCTGCGGCCGACTTACTCCTATCATCCTTGACAGTTGCCCAACGTTAAAGTTCTGAGTCGTAAGGTGCTCTTCGGTTATTTTAAAGAGAGTATCTACAAATTTCTCCTCTGATTGAGAAAGAATATGAATTGAAGTTTCTTTTGCGTCTGTAACTAATTCTCTAGAATATGTCTCCAATAAATTGTGAGAAAGTAAAATTTCATTCTTGTGTGTAATCAAACAAAGCCTTTTCGACTTATTAAGTGTTTCCTGAAAAAATCCGCCCGTTTCTGTCAATGGCTGTCCCTGATTTAAGGAAATGCGGAATTCAATATTCCATGGATCGTTTTCTACTTTAGAGGAAGATTTCAACAGCTTATCCTGAATGCTTTTAGCGCATCTGATAGCATCTACTGATGAGACAAAAACACCAATTAAACTATCATCAGTGGAATACTCCACAAATCGACCATTTTTTTCTTCGATTAGTTTTCTGACAAGTTCTTTAGCTTGATGCGAGGTAGAGATTAGCTTATAGTCAACCACATCTTTTATTGAGATATTACCTCTAATGTCAGTAACAAGTATGGTTCGATTGGCTACATCAATGTCTCCAGTTGACGTCAAGGTCAGATGATTGTCTGTAGGTAATCCTTTTCCCATGAATAAGTTGAAGAAACCAGCTTCAACCTCCTGGATGTTACAAGCAATGTTCCCATGCGCTTTCTGATGACATTTTTCACAAGCTTCCGGACCTGGACCTTCCATCAGACAAAATACACTTCCAGTTAGCTCATTTACCCAAAACTGTAGATACCGAACTCCATATTTTTCTTGAACGCGGAGGTCGGCAATATGAGCCTTTTTTACATCTTCAACTGTAACAGCATCAAATTGATGAAAATCCATATACAGTGGCATCTCGAAGGCAACTTTTTATACTTATTTCGCCTATAACAATTTAGCAAAATCCTGGCATATTTAGAAGCAAGTCAAAAATTTGATATCATTATGCTTAACATCTCATTTAGATCAACTTTACACATATGCTTAAATGAAAGAAATTTGAATTTGATCCTCATCCCAATTTCCAGTATCTTTTCTCCTGTTTTTTGAAATGAATTCGACCCGTATCCTGGCTGGCCCTCTGGCCTTCTTTCCCCTTACTCTCATCTGGGCCTGGATTCTATTTATTACCTGGAAACAAACGAATTCGATCAGTTCATTTTTGCGTGTTGCTAGAGCGCTCTTTGAGGAAAGAAAGAAACTGGTTCATTCCAAAATGATTCATAAAATCATTAAGGTAGATGGCAAGTATTTCTGGAATATGAACGCTCCTGCCTGGCCATCCCAAGCCTATGATCGCTTTTTTGAATTCACAGTCCAGCAACTAAGAGACGGTATCAAGCCTAACAACCGTGTCCGCTTTGTGATGCTCATGATCACAAAGAAATGCCCTCTGAACTGCGAACATTGTTTTGAATGGGATGAGCTTAATAAAAAGGAAACTTTAACACTAGAACAACTAATCCAAATTGTAAAGAATTACCAGTCATTGGGGGCTTCTCAATTTCTGCTGGGTGGGGGTGAACCCTTGGTAAGATTTAACGATCTGCTTGAAGTAGTGAAATCCGGTAATCGGATATCTGATTTTTGGATCACGACATCTGCATATCATCTCACTCGCAAAAAAGCCAGGCATCTAAAAGAAGTAGGCTTACGAGGTGTTTCGATCAGCCTGGACCACCATCAGGAGGAGATCCACAATGCGTTCAGAGGACATTCGGATTCATATCGATATGTGATGGAGGGGATAAAAAATGCTCAACAAGCAGGACTGGCAGTAGCTTTGTCTGTTTGTACGACTCGTTCTTTTGTCACTCCTGAAAATCTGATGAGGTATGCCGAATTGGCAAAAAAAATGAATGCTGGTTTTATCCAGCTTTTGGAGCCCCGTGCGGTTGGTAGATACGCTGGAAAAGATGTTCAGCTGCTACCTGAACATTATCAAATTTTAGATGAGTTTTACCTGCAATTGAATCATCAGAAAAGGTATCGGGATTATCCGCTGGTCATCCACACGAGCTACAATCAAAGAAGGTTCGGATGTGATGCTTCCGGACTCAACAGCATTACCATAGATACAGATGGATATATCAATGCTTGTCCTTTTTGTAGAAGCAAGACTAAACATGCCCTGGATGAAGATGTCTCAAAGGCTTACGACCTGTTACAGCAAGAGGGCTGTTATAAATTTGAAAGCAGAACCTTAAAGCAAACAGATGCTGTTGAAAATGTTACTTGAGTTTTCCACCAAAGCGACAAACAAGGAAAACCTGAAACCTAAGAAATGAGTACCTGTATCTATCGTCATAGATATAATAAAGTTCATAGGCCCCTCCACTGGTATTGTCCTCATAATATTCACCGGCACTTCTTGAGGTATTTGATGAAACAAGTATCAATTGTGTCGAAAGATTTATGTTTCTTGTAAGATTCATCAGAATACCTGCCGCTCCGCCCCATTCAAAATAGTTGTCTGTTCTACGATCAAACAGGACCGCAGAAGAATAATAGTAATCCTGCTCCAGTTCATAAGACCTGACAAAATCTTTCCGGTGGTAATAAATGTACTTTCCAAAACTAATGGAGGGTGCGAAGTATGGCGTAAACTTGCGTTGACCATAAGCATAAAACCGGGTAGATATTTCAAATTCATGATCCATCTCCTCATCATAGTACACGGAGTTAAAGTTTGTGTCAATGGTATCCAATGAATAGGTTTGGTTACTGGTGCCAAATCTGCCTAATACCGATATGCTGAAACGCTCTGAAAAGAAATACTCTATTCCAATACCTACATTCGAGTTGTATGGATAATTTAAGGTTTCCTTTTTCCAAGGGGAAAAAAGGTCGAACTGTACTAACCAATCATTGTAAACATATTTAGTTTCTCCCAATAAAGGACTGCGTGTAGTGATCTCGGTTTTCGGAGCCTCCATTAACTCTACCTTCTGAGTAATAAAGAAGTCACTATTTAGGTGATTCCTACTATCAAACCCGATTCGATTTAAAATTGAAAACAATAAAACTCTGGTCGATTCTTCTTGTAGAATAGCTACCTTACCTCTGGCCGAATCAATATCTACAATATTGCCAATAGCCACATTACCATTTTTAAAATAAAGGGTATCCTGGGCCATACAAGTTGACAAGCACAGATACAGGCTAAAAATCATAAAAATCGAATACCTATTCATTGCTCGAAATAATTACGGATTTGAGATAATCATCATACAGATGCATGGATTGTCTGGACAGTTCGCCATCCTTCCTGTATCTTAAAAGTTTACCAAATTGTGGCTTTCCCGAAAGATTAAAATTTGACTGGTAGTAGCCCTTACTGTGGAGAATAAGTGTACGGTCCATTCCGGAAGCGCTGGTTATTGGTTCGTACACCACCTCGGTGTAATCTCCGGAATTTAAATGGTGCATGTAGTTCTCATCGGCATAAGAAAGTGACTCTGTGAAATCCACACCTTCCTGACCTCTTGCTTGGTTAGGCTTGAGGATTTCATAATCAACAACAAGTTTATTCTCAAGATCCAGGGCCACATAGTCCAATTCCCAAAACATAAACCCTGACCTCAACCGTATCTCGACAGGATTTCCATCTCCTGAAAATTCGACAGGTAGGGCGATTGTGCTGTAATTGATTTCACCAATGAGGTCGATGTATCCTGCACTTTTCCAGTTACCATTTTCCTTGATTTCAACAGCCAAAGGGATGCCTTGTGACCTGGCCCACTCCATTGTTTTATCTCCCGGCTTGTCCTGATTCTTCTCTGACCACTTTTCGTAGTAGCTGCCAAATTTTGATATGAATTGCTTGTATACAAGGCCTCCCCACGTAGTGTTTCTAAGTCTCAGCACCAGGTTGCCATTTACTTTTTCCTCTGGAATGGAATCAAATGTCAGGTAGAGATCTGAAAAGTCATTTTCCCCATGCGCATCAAACGCGAATGGAAGATCATCCTGTTCATTGATCTCAAAAGAGTAATCTTTACCCTCTGCCGTAAGGGTTCTTGAAGGGGCAATGGGGTTGTTAATCGAATAAATGCTGCCATTCGCATCAGGAGCTATGATCGTACCCGGAGCGTGCTGTACGACAAGTAATTCAAGTAAATCAGTGTGCTGCAACTCCAATTCCTCGTTGACTATTTTGATCTGGACCTGGTCAGTCAGGTAATCTGGTAAAATTTTATAATCATGCCGCTCCAGGCCTTTGGTCACCGCTCCTGTGAATAGAGAAGTCTCAAGGTTATATTCCTCTCCATCAAATGCATATACATGGGGGCAATTACAGATAATTAAAATATAGACAACCAAAATTACCAGATAGGTAAGCGCGGCTATTCCACCATTGGCAAGCGTAGTAATGGTACCATCTACATTATAGACAACAGCTTTTTCAATCGCAGATCCATGTATAGAAACTTTGCCATTTTGCAAATCATTGAATTCATTGATGTAAAAATGGACCTGGCGGGAATACCTGGCTTTTTCCCTTAGCACCTTGGTGTCACCAATATCAATGTTTGAATAAACCGCCTGGATGGTTGGGTTAACTGGGGCCACATATCCATAAACCTTGTCTTCTTCAAGATTTAGTTCAACAGAAGATAACTGCCAGGTCTCATCACCAAAGTGAACCAGGAATGTGTATGCCTCAGGCTTAAATTTACTGAAATCAGCAATGGGCTTTTCTGATACGGGTTTTTGTCGAGCCTTGTAGAAGACGCAACCGGTAGTGTACGAACAGAAACTGATGACAAGTAAAAAAGAAAGGACCCTGGTCAGGATGATCCTTTTTCTGAGGAAAGACAACAATACAACGCGCTTGTGCATAGCCATCAACATTAAATTGGAGGCTAACTTAGATCATCTTCTCAATCTTTTAAAACTGGATTTTGCGGAGGTAAGCTCAAAATTTGCAGTTTTTACTACACGCTAAAAAATCGGAATTATACAGTTTTAAAGCCCGGCTATTTGCAGGTCTAGAGCAATCGAATTTGGCAAAAGTTCCTTTTAGCAGTTTCACTTTGTTCTTCCATTCACAAGCTTATCATACTCCTCATTGACAGGTTCCCAAAGCTCGATCTTATTGCCTTCTACATCCAGAATATGGACGAACTTACCATATTCATAGGTCTCAATTTCATCCAGGATTGTGACCCCTTCTTTTTTCAATTCCCTGACCAGTGCTTCGAGGTTTTCCACTCTATAGTTGATCATAAAATCCTTTTCCGAAGGTTCGAAGTACCTGGTATCAACTGTAAAAGGACTCCACTGTGTATGCCCCTTTATCTCCGGATTATCTGAATGACGCCATTCAAAGTTGGTTCCCCATTTATCAGTATTTAATCCCAGATGTTTTTGATACCAGGATTTTACCTTGTTGGGGTCCTTGCATTTGAAAAATATACCGCCGATACCTGTTGCTTTTTTCATGGTGTGATGAATTACTTTCCCGGATTATCCTGTCTATTATCTTGAATTGCGATTATGGAAATTCTCGATGGCGTATTTGTATAGAGGATACAAATGAGGAAATCTGGAAACGTTTAATTCAAATCCTTCAAGTATTGCTTCAAACGATCTTACTTCTTCTATTGTGAACTTCTCAAAAAGATATTTTCGAATATTTTTAGTGTTCCTAAGCGATCTTTTTGTCCATTCTACTTTCAGGTCTTTAGTCATCCGATCTTAATTCTGACCAGAATTCCTGTGAAGAAATTGTTCGGCCCTCATTGAGATCTTCGATACCGAGTTGGATGTTTTCCCGTTGGTGCTCTGTCAACTCATCCCACCAATCAACTTTTGTGTTAGCTTCTGAAAGCTTAATCGAATTAAGCAAATGGAGCAGGCGAGCATCATTTAACGTCTGTATCCAGTGAGTTAATTCTTCTTTTATTTTTGATTCCGCAGCCTCCATGTCCTAGTTTATTGAATATAAAGATAGATAAATCTAAACTCAATTAATTAGGAAAATCCAAAGCAAATGTCCCGCTAAAGGAAATATCACCCCTTTCTCATCATTTTCAATGAAAACCATCCAAGCAACAAAATAATAACTACCATCACTGCCCACAGCCAGGATTTACTTTCAAAAAGTGGCTTAATACCAGACTCCTCCGTCTGTCCGATCTCCTGTTCCTCGCCCAAAGTCAGGACAGTCATATACTCCGGGATCTTCTCAGTAAAATATCCAATGTCATAGCCGGGTTTTACTGCCAGCTCATTTCCATATACCAGGAAATAGTTGGCCTCGTGAGCAAATCGAGTATATAGTTCATGTAGATAACCTTTTGCTTTGATTGCCCCTACATTTAGAGGCTGATTGTCTCTGTTGCTGATGATAATCCTGAGTTTTTGCAGAATCGTACTACCGAGTTCAAACTCATTTTCTTCCAGGGAATTCAGCGTACCTGTCGCAATTGTTCTGTAGTTGTATTTCCAACCCTGCTCTGTATTGAGGCTATCCACCAGATACTGGATAGTGACAGGTCTGTAGTAGTCAAATGTGTCTGACACTTCAATCCGGATATGACTAACAGGAACTGGTTGTATCAATTCAACCTCCACTTCGGTCTGGGGTGATAGTTCTTTTTCCTGAACGCTCAATTTATGAACTTCATAATCTCTGAAAATGCCTTCCTTCGTTTCATTTCTTAAAATAGTTACAGTTGAGAGTTCCGGTTTCTCTTTGCTTTTGACTAGCACCCTAAAGTAACGATACTTTGAAGGAGGGAAAGTCAAATTTCCATACTTGAAATCGACATAATCATTGCGAATGGACAAAATTCGATAATCCTCCAAAATGGTAAACCATTCCTTCATATCCTGGCTTCCTTCCAGCGAAATCTGCCATTCAAAATTGGTTTGAGTGAAGTCCAGCTTTATTTGGTTGATCGACTCCTTAGAGGGTATCTCAAAAGTGAAAAAATATCCTTTTTGATTATGTGAAACGTTGAGCTCATCAAATGAAATTTCTTTGGAGTGTGTTTCTTCTTTTGTCAGGCGAAGCAGGTAGGGAGCTTCAATCGTATCTTCCTCAGGGGTGATTCCATAAATCCGAATATCCGACAGATTCTGTTTCGTTTTCCCAAAAATTTCATCAGGCAAAACCAACCTATGCCATTGGTTTTCAATCCCCGATAAATCTCTCTTGAATTGGTACTGGGCCATTTGAGCAAATGAGCTTAACGACAGCATGACAAAAAGAAAACTAGCGATCCCCTTCATCAGAAATAACATGCTTGTACTTATTATACAGAAACGAAATAATCAACAACAACACACCCAGAAGCACAAACACTATCGTTTTGGCAATGGTATCGAGGTGGGATATATCGTAGAAAAACAGTTTGATCAGTGTCACCCCAAACAAAGAGATGGCGCCAATCCGAAGGTGCTTTTTACGCTTCCAAATGCCCAACACAATCAGGATCAGTGCATAAGATCCCCACAGAATGCTCAGCCCAAGTTTATACGATTGAGTGAACGCTACAATGTCCAACCAGTGGATCAACTCGCTGCTTAAAATCCACAGGATAGTGATGTGGAGTAAAAAATCAAACGTCAGGGCAAAATCCCTTTGCATGAACTCCAGCCTGATGTATTTATAGCAGGTGATCAAAGTCAATGCAATAAAAAGCAATGAAACATATCGGATCACCAGGTTGAAAATTCCCTGGCGGTAGTATTCTGATAAATGCTGATCCAGATAACTTTCTCTCAATTCACTTAGCACAAATAAGCCCTGGATCAGGAAGATAGCCATGACCAAAACAATAAGACCCAGATTGATCAAACCCAATTGCTGATTTTTAATCTTTTTGAAGTTCACCCAGGCTAGAAGAGAAACAAAAAGCATGGAATAGTTGATAACCCAGATGATTTTGTATTTCATCAAATCTTCATTCAGAAAAGAACCTGAATCTGTCATTACCTCTGAGTTTGCATACAATTGGTTCCAATAGTTGGCTATTTCCAGGCGGAAAGCATAATAGATTGTGATGATCAGAATTGCCGGGATGGAAAAGGAAACGATATTTGAGAGCCTTTTATTGGCAGGAAGGGCGGTGTCATATCGCGTACTCTGGTTCAGGAAATTGATAAAACCAAAGGCCCCGATAAACAATACAGAGGTCAGGAAATGAACATTTAGAAATAGCCTGAATTGTGATTCGATTTCATCAAAATAATATCGATCATACACTGTCGTCCAGTCCTGGACCAGGCTGAGAAATGCCAGCAGCATCAAGGGATAAGAAATCAATTCATAGATCCCCACTTTTTTGGTCCTTCCAATCCAAAACATCAATGTTGCCTCGCCTACCCAAAGCAACGTGACCCAATTTCCATCCAGCTGAACCGGAATCGCAATGGTGATAAAAACCAGCACCAGTCCTGAAACCAGATAAAAAAGGTTTCTATCTGCTAGCTTCTTCTGGTAGACAATCGTACTTACTACAAAGTGAATAATGGCATTGATAAGTGTGAACAAACCCAGTAGCTGGGTACCTGTCTCATGGTTGCTAAGGAAATTATAGCCCAGGCCATAAAAGACAAATGAGTTGGCCAGTAACAAAAGAATATCCAGTCTTTCAAATTCCTCCTTCTGAAGCAGTTTATAGCCCAGGAAAGTGAGATAGAAAATGCCAAAAAATATGGAACTGAATGTCAGGGCCAGGGCAAAGTGCTCGTCCGTTTGATATTCGGTCACCGACCAGGCAAAAAAGATCAGCCAGGTGAGCCCAAAAGCAGAATAATAAAGGGATTTCCAATATTTCTTAAATGCGATGACCAATATCCCTCCATTGATAATGGTCATATAAGAAAACAAAATAGCTGCATTGCCTGAATTCTCGCTCAGCAAAAAAGGAACCGCGTAGGCACCTACTAGTCCTATCAGTGCTATCACATGCCGGTTATAGTTGATGGCAGCTACTACCGTGAAAGCTGTAAAAAGTACCATAATGCCAAAAGCCGGTACCTGGGGGATCAGGTCATAAAAACTATAGGCGGCAAATGTGATAAAATACATGATGGCCATAGCCCCACTGAGCAGAACAGCACTGAAATTCTCGTATTTCTTTTTCAGTTTGATAGCAAAACCCAGCAAACCTATTCCAACCAGATACCCTAAGATTATCCTCGTCAGTGGACTGATCAACTGATGATCAATGGCATACTTAGCTCCTATGGCTACTCCAATGATGGTAATGGCGATCCCTATTTTATTGATTAGGTTCTCTCCAATGAATTTTTCCAGATCGGATTTACCGGCGGGCGGTCGGTTGACTGGTGCCTCTTGTTTTTTTGAGGGCTCAGGTTTTACTTCAGTTTTACTTTTCGGATCTGATTCAGCGATAAATTTTTTAGTCGCTTCCTGGATCAAAGCTTCATTTCCCTTTGATTTCAGTTGCCCGATCTCACCACGCAAATAGTCAATCTCCCTGGTAAACTCATCCTGTTTTTTCAAGAGCACATCCAGCTTTTCCAGAAGTTGATTGATTTTTTCCTGATCGTCAGCCATGGGGTAATTGTGGGGTCGGTTGTGAAACGCTGGTTAGATGGTCTTAGTATTTTGGAATATACCTCCCTAAAGCTAGCTATTTCCGGGATCATTTCTTCATGAATTTACCCACGGAGATTCTTTCTCACTTCCTCAGCCAATCTTTTAGGAGCTACTTCACAATAAGCAGTCATCACCGCATCTCTGAATAGCTCTCTGCTTATTCGATCCAACTCGATGAATGTCCAACCTTGTTTTCCCCACTTATTATCGACCGGGGAAATGCCATGGTCGCCCAGTGAAAAAACATCCTGATCCTCCGGTGAAAGTTTGATCGTCGCTCTTTTTTTCTTTTGATCATAGGTTGCAAAAATCTTCCCCTTGACCCGAAAGGAAGTTTTCTCAAAATGGGGCTCCTCTGTGACTTCAGGAAAGGAGGTGGCCAGAGATTTTAAGTCGTCGAAGGAGATCATGGTCCTGCTTTTGCTCTCAATCTATTTCCTTTTCGATAGAGATTTATCGAGATGTACTTCATCAGGAGATCTCCTTTTGATTGGTTTAGGCGATTCGCCTGGGGATTGGGTCACCGCTACAAGTATTTAAAACTAGCTAAATCGGTGAAGAGATGCAATGGGTGCTTGCAGATGAAGTCTGTTTCAACTAACGTGATTCATTCAGGGCACCACAGGTAGGTTAGCGGCTTACATCGTTTATCTTTGTTAGTATGGAGGGTAACCCACTTTGGATCTTTCATTTTTTAAGCCAGCTTCATCACTTTATCCCTTATATTTCTATTGGGCTGCTATTCCCTGCACTTTTCAGCATTCGAGAAAGGCTTGATTTTCCATGGGAAGGACAGCATTCCTCAGCAAACAATAGTGCAGAAAAAGACATTGCTCTTTGGGATAGTTTTAAAGGAGGGTGTCTCGATTCATATGAGAGAATCTATCGTGAAAATGTTCAGCATTTGTTTAATTACGGAATAACTATTGTGCCTAATGATTCGCTGATAAAAGATTGTATTCAAGAATTATTTTTTGAGATCTGGAAAGCAAGGAAAAACCTATCACCAACAAACAATATCAGGTACTATCTACTAAAATCCCTTCGATATAAAGTACAACACGCACGAGTAAAGGAAGAGAAAATGAAATCCATTGCACTCCAATCTTACTCAAATCAAAGTAATATTTTGTTTCCTTTTGAAGATGAGTTGATAAAGGGTCAGGATATCTGTACGGCGAAGAAAAAGCTTGAAAATGCTCTGAATAAATTAAGCTCTCGCCAGAAGGAGGTAATTACACTTATATTTTTTGAAGGAATGACCTACGAGGAAGTGGCAAATGTTATGTCAATAAGTGTTGGATCAATTTACACTCTTGCATGGAAAGCAATTTCGAGGCTAAAAAAATCCCTTATTTAAGAGAATAATAAAAAAATTAAGAAATATTGAATAGATATTAATAGCAGCTCACATTATAGTATAGGTAACCAAACTTAATCTATTGAATTCTTCATCCTATACTTCGGAGGACCTGATTCTAAATCCAAAATTTAGAGAATGGGTTATCGACCCTACACCTACCCTTAATGCTTTTTGGGAGGAATGGCTTAAAAGCCACCCTGAAAAGCTCAATGATGTCAAAGAAGCCAGGGAACTTCTAAAGAAGTTTCCATTAGAGCAAAACTTACTGAGGCAGGAGGATATAGATGAAATATGGCAAAGACTTAAGCAAGGAACTAAGAATAATGACCTTGACGAAGCCAAAAAAACCTCTCACCTACTGAATGCTGAAACCGTAATAAGCCAGTTTGAGTCACATTCAAAAACCAGCTCAGTTAGTCTTTGGAAAAAATCGCTTCGATATGCAGCAAGTATACTCTTGATTGCCTCTGTTGCAGTGTGGTATCTAAATCTTGGTGACACCGATAAATCAAAAACTCCGGTCAAAACCCAGGTAGCTGAAATTGTCAAAGAAACCCAAAGAGGCCAGAAATCAACCATCTATCTTGGTGATGGATCCAAGGTAATACTCAATACCAACAGTAAACTCACGTATCCTGAAAGGTTTTCACAAGAGGAACGAGTAGTAACCATAGAGGGAGAAGCGTTTTTTGAGGTAGCCAAAGATGTTAAACGACCTTTTGTGGTAAAGACAAAGGATGTTTTGGCAAAAGCATTGGGTACATCCTTTAATGTCAATACCCAAAAATGTGGGACACATGTAGCTTTGGCTACAGGCAAAGTCTTGGTTTCTACTCATTCAGACTCATCAGGAGTCATATTAGATCCGGGTAAAGACGCCAAATATTTCCCTGAAACGAGGAAGTTGATTACAGGATATTTTGATTATGATCTTATACTGGGGTGGAAGGATCAAACCATCATTTTTAAGAAGGCAAAAGAAAAGGAGGTATTCTCCAAATTGGAGAATTGGTATGATGTGGATATTATAAAAACTAACACCTCTCCATTGCCATGGGATTATTCAGGAGAATTTGTAAAGATGGATCTTAATAGCGTATTACTCTCCATTAGTTTTTCCATGGATTTCACCTATACCATAAACGATCAGAAAGTAACCATCACTTATCAATAAAACCCATAGAATATGACAAAAGGATCCAAATGAAAAAAGAAGAAAGCAGCATTTAAGAAATGCTACTTTCATACCGGCTTGTAAGAAGATAAGCTTTCTCACGGAATATCGACTTACAAGCACTAAAAATTATTAATAATAAAAACCCAAGATATGAAAAGTAACTTTTTACAGCAATTATTTACTTTAATGAAGTATTCATTATTGATCTTAATAGTTCAGTCGATAAGCCTTAATCTTCTATTGGCTGATGAGGTATATGCTCAGAAAAACAAGAGCATTCGCAAAGTTTCAATAAGCATTGAGTCGTCTAAAACCGATTTACTCACTGTGCTAAAAGAAATAGAAGCAAAGACGGATTACAAATTTGCCTATAATAACAGTAAGGATCTTGAACGGCTTGGTGACATCCGGATCACTTCTACAAATAACACTGTTTATGAAGTGTTGCGTGAAATCGCTCAACAAACAGGCCTTGATTTTAAGCAGGTTGATCAAACGATCAATATTAGCAAGGTCAGGCTCAAAAGTGTTGGAGAAGTTGAAATAAGTATTGCAGAAGAACAATCAACAATTGCAGGTCAGGTAATGGATGAAACAGGCGCGACATTGCCAGGGGCAACCATAGTAGTTAAATCCACTACCAATGGTACTACTACTGACTATGATGGAAACTTCAAAATAGAAGCCCCTGAAGATGCGGTTTTGGTTATCACATTTGTTGGCTATGAAGTGATGGAAATTCCCGTGAACGGCCGATCGGTAATTGATGTTCAGCTAAAATTAGATGCTACCCAATTAGAAGAATTGGTTGTTGTCGGGTATGGCTCAAAAAGGAAAGCTGATATTACCTCTGCTGTATCTGTGGTAGACATGAAAGATATGGGTGACCAGCCAGTAGCAAATGGCACGCAGTTTTTGCGTGGGAAAGCAGCTGGAGTAAGTGTGGCGCAGACTGATGGAACCCCTGGCCAGGAAATGAGCATAATGATTCGTGGTGTAGGTTCCTTAGGGACCAACCAGGCCCCACTTTTTGTAATTGACGGATTTCCGGTCGGAAATCAGATGGGAAATATCAATCCTGATGATATCGAAAGCATCACAGTGCTAAAGGATGCCGCCTCAACGGCAATATATGGCGCCCGGGGATCAAATGGGGTAATTCTTATCACAACCAAAAGAGCACAGGAAGGTGAAGTTTCAGTGACAGCATCTGTAAACTACGGTTTTCAGAATATCCCTGATTCAAAAAGAATTAAAATGATGTCTGGTCAGCAGTATGCCCAATGGAGAAAAGAACAATTCATTGATAAGTCAATACTTGCTGGAAATGGTGTTCCAACGATTGATCAGATTCCTCTGAATTACCGATATCCTGAGCAAACCCAGTATTCTACAGATTGGTTTGATGAGATAGTAAATGATAATGCGGCATTCCAGAATTACAATGTAACGCTTGCATCAGGAAAAGGAGACGTAAAAACGTTAGTTTCTGCAGGTTACTTAAGTCAGCAAGGAGCCATTATCAAGACCAACTTTGAGCGATTTAACATAAGGGCAAACATAGATGGGAAAATAAATGATTTCCTGACTATGGGGCTGAACATTGTTGGGTCACGTTCCAATGAAAGGTTTATCAATACTACAGGAAGGGATGCAATCATCGGTACTGCACTGTGGGCAGATCCAAGGTTTCCTGTCTATAACCCCGATGGGAGTTTTGTAGATTATATTGGCGGTGGTGGTGGCACATTCGGATCGGTGAATCCGGTAATGGAGCTTACCCAGGAAAAGAATACAGAGCATTTAAATAATCTCCTAAGCAATGCCTATGTCGAAGTATCATTTCTGGAGAATTTTAAATTCAGAACATCTCTCAATGCTTCAATTACAGATGGACGGGTTAACCAATGGAGACCCTCAACACTGGCAGGTAGTGGTTTTAATCAGCCACCTCCGAGAAATGCAACTTTATCTGAAAATTATAGGGCCGTCATGAACTGGTCAGCTGATCAATTGCTATCCTACAGCAGAAAATTTGATTCGCATCAATTTGATATCATGCTGGGATATAGTGCCCAGGAACAAACATTTAGATCCTTATCCGGTAGCGGAAATACGTTTCCTGATGATGTAGTACAATTTTTAAATAATGCAGAAAATTTTAATGTTGGTTCTGACGAAGAGAGCTGGAGTCTCCTGGCATATTTTGTAAGGGCCAACTACTCTTTTAATGATAAATACTTGCTTTCAGCAACTTTTCGCAGGGAAGGAAGCTCCAGGTTCGGCAAAAACAACTTATGGGGTAATTTTCCAGCTTTTGCAGCAGGCTGGAGGATCTCCGAAGAAAGCTTCATTAGTGATGTCAGCTGGATTTCCGATTTGAAATTAAGAACAAGCTATGGTGTAACTGGAAATAACAATATTGGTGAATATCAAAATTCCAGTAACATGATCACTGATAATTATCTGATCGGAGGCCAATTGGCCCCAGGCCAAAGACTTGCAGGATTCGTAAATACAAATTTAGGATGGGAACAATCAAATCAGGTCGATATCGGAGTGGATTTTTCCGCCTTTGAAGGTAAGCTTAATTTGACAGTGGAATGGTACAACAAGATCACTGAAGATATGCTTTTGGGCGCTCCCTTACCTATCATCACAGGATTTGGCTCGACGTTGACAAATCTGGGAAAAGTGGAAAATAAAGGTGTTGAGGTGGCAGTTGGATATCGCACAAAAGTGGCTAATGACCTCAATATCCATGCTGATTTCAACATTTCATTTAACCGAAATAAAGTGCTTGCCATCAATGGCGAAAATGATGAGATTTTCTCATACAATTTTTACGGAACCAGTTACCGATCTGCTGTAGGTCGTCCGATTGGCATGATGTGGGGATATGATATGATAGGTATTTTTAATACCCAGGAAGAGATTGATGCATCACCTACCCAGGATGGGGCCATCCCCGGTACTTTTATTTACAGAGACCTAAATAATGACGGAGAGATCACCTATGGAAATACATCTCCGGATATGGGTGAAATGGGTAATCCTCATCCGGATTTTATTGCTGGCCTAACCTTGGGTGCAGACTATAAAGGTTTTGACCTTAACATATTATTTACCGGAGCATACGATTATGACATTGCACGGCAGATTGAAAAAACAACCCTAAACATGGATGGTGTTTTCAATATTCTTGCTGAAGCTGTCAACCGATGGAAATCTCCGGAAGATCCCGGAAATGGTTGGATACCAACATCCAGTACCTGGAAATGGCAACGAGAAACAAACTCTCGATATGTATCTGATGGAAGTCACGTCTGGTTAAGGAATATTACAGTTGGGTACACTCTGCCAAATGATTTGGCTGTTTTAGGTGGAACAAGATTTTACGCTAATGCAGATAATTTGGCTTTATGGACAAAATATCCCGGAAGCAATGTGGATATAGACAGAGGGGAAGGAAGAAACCTTGGGAATGACGATGAGGCCTACCCCATTCCAAGAATATTCACATTTGGTGCAAGCATAAAATTTTAGTTTAAGTAAAAACTTTTAAGAAATATATTTATGAAAACTATCATATATAGAATATTGATGATTGTCATGGGCTTGAGTTTTTGGTCGTGTGGTGAGGATTTTCTGGATAAAAACGATCCTACACGGTTGAACGCCTCAACCTTTTATCAGACAGAAGATCAGTTGGAACAGGCCGTCAACGCACTTTATGGCGGAATGCAAGGATACATTGCCAATCAATGGCAATTTGGTGATTTTATTTCTGACAACACCACCTTGCATTATAATGTAGAGAATAGAGGGCAGGGACCTTCATTGGAGGCTCTCGAATATTGGCAATATCTACCCAGCACCTCTAATATTGTAAATTTGTATAATTCAATATATCAGAGATTAGTTAATGTAAATACCACCATACAGAAACTTTCGACTGCAGAAATTGATGAGGCTGCCAGGATGAATCTCGAAGGACAGGCGAAATGGATCAGGGCTTATTATTATTTTGAGTTGGTCCAGCATTTTGGTGACGTAATACTGTTGACTCAGCCCATTGGAGCTCCTTCGGAAGCATGGGATTATACGAGATCCCCAGCTTCAGAGGTATATGACCTAATTGAGAGTGATTTGAATTTTGCGGTGGATGTACTGCCTGAATCACTTCCAGCATCAGAAGTTGGGAGAGTTAGCAAAGGTGCCGCTTTGGCCTTGTTAGGTAAAGTTTACCTTACACAAAAGAATTATGATATGGCCGTTTCTACACTTGAACAGGTTTTGCCTTTGGGCTATAGTTTATTGGATGATTATGCCCAGGTATTTGACCCGGTTTTTAAAAATCATTCCGAATCAATTTTCGATATTCAATTTCAGGGAAACAATGACCTGGGTGAGCACTCTGGGTTTACTTATAATTTTTACCCCAGGCTATCAGAAGGTCAGGTAGTCCCATTTCCGGGAGTTAGTGGAGGCGGTTGGAATATTCCCAGCCTTAGTATGATTGCAGCATATGAGGCAGGAGATCTTAGAAAGGATATCTCATTGGCTGAAGGGTATTTCGATGCTGATAATAATTGGGTAGCGGTGCCATATATCAAGAAGTTCTTACACCCACACAGTATTGAAGGTAGACCAGATGAAAACTGGCCTGTATTGCGATATGCCGATGTACTGCTCATGCTTGCTGAGGCCATCAATGAGCAATCCGGACCAGCTGATGCTTATACTTATGTTAATCAGGTTCGTGTCAGGGCTGACCTTGACCCCTTAAGCGGTTTGACACAAGACTCCTTTAGAGATGCTGTTCTAAAAGAAAGAAGAATGGAGCTGGCATTTGAAAATCATCGATGGTTTGATTTGAAAAGAACCAATACACCTGCTGAAATGGCAGCTATTCTAAACGCCTATGGCGAAGTGGAAAAAGCAAATCCAACAACAAGCAGAGGTGGTTTTGGATTTACTCCAACAGAATACGTTTTTAATACTCACCAATACTTATTTCCAATTCCTGATGTTGAAATACAACTGAATAAGGAGCTGAAGCAAAATGATGGATATTAATAGCTTGTTGTAATTATCTTAATTGACTTGAGTTGTCCTGGTGATTCAGGACAGCTCAGGTCATCTTTGGACCAAATACACTTAATACTTTGTTAATAAAGCAGGAGTATAAATTATTAATGGTTGTGTATCTGTTTTTAATTAATTTTTTCTAGGTTTCGTTATTATGGATTGGATCTTTCAACTAATCGGTCGTTTGCACCCCATGATCGTCCACTTTCCCATTGGATTGATCTTCGTTGCGCTGCTCCTTGAGATGCTCACATACCGTGGGAAAGAGGGACTGCGTGAAGGTATTTCCTGGCTGGTAAATCTGGGTGCGCTTTCGGCTGTTGTAGCATCCATCATGGGTATCCTGCTTATCAATTTTGATAGCTATGGAGGAGACCTCGTGCTCAACCACCAGATTGCCGGGCTACTCACCACACTTTTCTCAATCATCACAGCAATACTACTCTACAGGACCAAAAAAGCATCCAACCCAAACTTCCTCCCATACAGAATATCGCTGATCCTCACGACGATCATACTTACGGTGGCTGGTCACCTGGGAGCTAGTCTCACCCATGGAGAAGATTTCCTGGCTGAGCTCCTTCCAGGAAAAGGCACAAATTATGACAGCTCCAAGACAGGTGCTCTGCTGGCAGAGGTAAGCAATATGGATTCCGTTTCTATCCGCCAGTTGGACAGAATCAGCCTGGAAGTAAGGGCACTCTTTGCGCACAATTGCTATCAGTGCCATAGCGAAGAAAAGCAAAAAGGAGAGCTGGTGCTCGACTCAAAAGAGGGTGTTTTTGCGGGGGGAGAATCCGGCCCAATCTTCACCATTGGAGACGCTCAAAACAGTGAAATTATCAGAAGGATTACCCTTCCTAAAAACCACGATGAAGTGATGCCTAAGAAAGGTAACATCCTTTCTCCTGACGAAGTAAACCTGATCAACTGGTGGATCGATAACGGGGCTCACTGGGTGGACGGGGATATCAAGATCTTCCCGGAAGCACCGCTGGCACTTACCAAACCTGAACTACCTCCTGCAGATGGGTCTATACAGCATCCCATCGACCGTTTGGTGAATGCCTATTTTGAAGAGCAAGGAATCTCCTGGCCTGAGGTGGTTGATGACAAAAAATTCATTCAAAGGGCCTACCTGGATATCATTGGGTTATTGCCAACTCCTGCACAAATCCAAAAGTTTGAAGGAGACACTGATCCGGATAAAAGAACGAAGTTGATACAATCTTTGCTCAACGATGACCACAACTACACTCAACACTGGATCAGCTTCTGGAACGACATCCTGCGTAACGACTATTCCGGTACTGGGTTTATTACGGGTGGTCGCAAGCAAATCACCGATTGGCTCTACGCCTCCTTGCAGGAAAACAAACCTTACCACCAGATGGTAAAAGAGCTTACCAATCCTTCAGAAGATTCAGAAGGGTTTATCAAAGGCATCCAGTGGCGTGGCGCCGTAAATGCCAGCCAAACCACGTCGATGCAGGCAGCCCAGAACATTGGGCAATCCCTGATGGGCATGAATGTGAAGTGTGCTTCCTGCCACAACAGTTTTGTAAGTAATCTTACACTTGCGCAGACTTATGCATTCGCCAATATTTTCTCTGACACCACCCTGGAGCTGTATCGATGCGATAAACCAACAGGCAAGATGGCTCAGACCGAATTCATCTACTCGGAGTTGGGCTCTGTAGAAGCCGAAACCATCAAAGAGCGGTTGAAGCTGCTTTCCGAAGTGATCATCAAACCGGAAAATGGCAGATTGTATCGTACCATTGTCAACCGTATCTGGGAGCGTCTTAATGGCCGCGGTATCGTGGAGCCTTTGGACGAAATGGACAATGAACCATGGAACGGAGAGCTGCTCGACTGGTTGGCTAGTGATTTTATCGCTCATAATTACGACCTGAAATACCTGATCGAAAACATCATGACCTCCCGTGCTTACCAACTACCCGGGGTCGGGTATAAAGATCCACAGGCAATCAAGACAGAAAGGTACGTGTATCAGGGGCCTGTCATCCGCAGACTGACTGCGGAGCAGTTTACTGATGCCGTGAGCCAGGTGATCACTCCAGTTTATCACGCAGTAGCATTTGATCCTTCAGATGACGATCAGGACTTCTCCAGGGTCTGGCATCGTGAAATAGAATTCGACCGGGATGTATTGCCCAAGCCTGGAAAAAGATATTTCAGAAAGTCATTTTTAGTATCAGGAAAATCCCCGGAATCAGCACAGGTATTGATCTCCGTGGATCATTCCTATACACTATACATCAATGAGCAAAAGGTTTTTTCTGACGATAACTGGGAAAATATCGGCAAGGCCGATGTTGGAAACCTAATTGTTAAAGGGGAAAACATCATCGCTATCGAAGGAGAAAACGAGGGTCCAATCCCAAATCCCGCTGGTATTTTGTTCCGATTGAAACTTGATTATACTGACGGAACATCAGACACCATTGCTTCAGACCGGAGCTGGGTCAGTACCAAAGAGGTCTCATCGGAGGATTGGAAAAAAGGATCTTTTGATGACTCTGACTGGGAGGAAGTGAGAAGATTCGGTACCAGCGCCTGGGGCAAAATGGTCAATTTTACTTTTGAGGAAAATGGAGAAAAGTTTGCACGTGCATCCCTGGTCCAGCTTGATCCGTTTTTAAAAGCACTGGGCAGACCCACAAGAGAAAATGTGGCCACAACACGTGAAGAGCAAGCCTCCTTACTTCAGGCACTTGAATTGACAAACGGCCAGTTCTTCAATAATTTACTGGAGGCTGGTGCAAAAAAATGGCTTGCAGAACATCATTCGGATCCAAAAGTGATCGCGGATAGTTTATACTTAAAGTGCCTTGGGCGCTTACCAAGCGATACAGAACAAAAGGTGATCCTCTCAGCTTTGGGAGACACGCCCGATGAGGCAGCCGTTCAGGACCTTTTTTGGGCCACTTTGTTATTACCGGAATTTCAATTCATCAATTAGTACCATGAGATCAAACATTGAAATACAAAGAAGGGAGTTTATCAAGAAAATGGGACTGGCATCCGCAGCAGCGATGTCGGCATCGATTCCCGCTAGCAGCTTTCTATCTTCCTGCTCCGGGCCGAAGATCCCATCAACTGCTGATTCCGTTATCCTATTGTGGATGGCCGGTGGTATGGCCCATACCGAGACTTTCGACCCGAAAGCATACACACCTTATACCAAAGGCGTTGAGAGTAAAAGGGTTTTAAGTACTTTCCCTAAAGTACCCACAGCTGTTGATGGTTTGTATTTTTCTGAAGGGCTGGAGTCTGTCGGAAGTGTGATGGATCGTGGAGCCATCATCAGGTCTTATCGTTCCGCTGACCTTGGCCATATCCTACACACCCGGCATCAGTACCACTGGCATACCTGCTACGAGCCTCCTCAATCGGTGCAGATGCCACACATCGGGGCCTGGATTGCCAAAGAACTGGGTCCGAAAAATGAAGTGATCCCACCTTTCATCGCGTTGGGACAAAGATTCACAGTGGGGGAAGCCGAAGAATTAAAAGCTTTTCATTCCGCAGGATTTTTGGGAGGTGAATATGGTCCTTTCCTGATCCCGGATCCGTCTGCAGGCATGCAAAGTGTGCGTCCTCCTCAGGGAATGGACATCAAAAGGTTCGAAGCCCGAAACAAGCTCTACAAAGAACTGACAAACAAAAGCCCGATGGGTGACCTGGGTAGTGACTATCAAAAAGAATCTTTAATTCGATCAATGGAACAGTCATACAAGCTCCTCAACTCACCGGAAGTCAAGGCTTTTGACTTGGCGGATGAACCTGAGAAAAAATATGAACAATATAATACAGGTCGCTTTGGTTTGGGATGCCTCATGGCCAAGAGACTTGTGCAACAAGGAGCCCGGTTTATTAGCGTTTCGACAGAATATGAGCCATTCCTCGGCTGGGACACTCATGAAAATGGACACATCCGGGCTAAAGCGATGAAACAGGCGATTGACAAGCCCATCGCCCAGCTGATCAAGGACCTGGAAGAAAGTGGTCATCTGGATCGAACATTGATAATCCTGGCCAGCGAGTTTAGCCGTGATGCCATTCTTGAAGGTCGTCCTGGAGAAAAAGTAAAGGACCAGGTCACGGTACCAGATGTCATTGAAGATGAAAAGTATTATGGCATGCATCGCCATTTTACTGATGGGGCATCAATCCTCATGTGGGGCGGTGGTATTGAAAAAGGCCTGGTCTTCGGCAAAACAGCAGAAGAAAGACCATGTTCATCCATCGAGGATACTGTGGTAATTGACCAGGTACACCAAAGTATTTATCACGCTCTGGGAATTCCGCCGGAAACCCACTACACCATCGAAGGACGGCCTGTTTACACTACACCCGATGGAAACGGAGAGCCGATCTTGCGTTTGTTTGGGAAGGAAGCTAAAGCTTAAAACTCCACAAACACATCCTTTGATCGCTGGGCAAGAAAAAGCTGATGTAACCTTTCGCGTACAGGCTGATTTTGCTCGGCTACATCTGTGGCTTCGGTGGGGTCATTTGCCAAATTAAAAAGTTGCCAATCCTCCGGACTGTCTGGTTCATCAGTACCATAATTCACAATTTTCCAGTCTCCATTTCTGAGTGCCCAGCGATTAATGGTACTGTTCCACGTCCAGTAGAAATCACGTCTTTCAATCTCCTCATCACTAAGTAGAGCCGACGAAATATCAACTCCGTCTAGCTCTAAACTGCCAAGATCCTGCCCAACTACACTCGCTAAAGTTGGCAGCCAATCAATTACATGAACAGGATCATTCACTTTTTTTGGTGCAACATGCCCCGGCCAATTGGCAAATCCGGGCACATGGATACCCCCTTCCCAAACATCCAACTTGCTCCCCCTCATAGGTATTTCCTGGTTGAAGTCCGTAAGGTGTAAATCATCCGGATATGCATTTCCGGGCCAGTTCACCTGGGGTCCATTATCTGAGGTAAAAAGTATCAATGTGTTTTCTCTTTGCCCGGATTTATCCAGGGCTTTTACAATTTCTCCAATAGCATGATCCACATGGTGTACGGCGGCCATCAACAACCTTTTCTCCGGATCAGGTTCTGATTGGATTTTTCCAGCTGGGTCATTGAACCATTCGATTTCATCCTCATTTAGCCACCTGGTAGTATCCTCCGGATCAAGCTGAGTGGGTCGATCAATGAATCTCCCTCTTTCATCTAATGGTGTATGCGGCGCATGAAATGCCAAATACATAAAATATGGATCTGAATGTTCTTTGGAGATGTATCTGATGGCTTCCTGCGACACCAGGTCGGTTGCATGGACCCCATTCTCATGACCGGGTATCGTATCGTGATTACGATGCCAGGCCACCTCAAATTCACCCTTTCGGTATTTATGATTATACATACCAACGGCACCAGCGAGAGAACCATAACTCTGATCAAATCCATAGTGGTTGGGTCCATACTCCGGATTAGACCCCATATGCCATTTTCCGCACAGAAAGGTTTCATATCCGGATTGCTTAAACAGAGTTGCCAGGTTCTCAATACCCTTCTGAAATACTGGCTTATTCGTGGCTTGCAAAGCATTGGTCCCGAAACGACCTGGATATCGGCCAGTGAAGAGTGCAACCCTGGTAGGAGTACATTGAGGCATTGTGTAATGGTTGACAAAGTTGGCTCCCTCCGCAGCTAGCTTATCCATATTTGGAGTATACACATCAGGATTATTATATCCGATATCACCCCAACCCTGATCATCCGTAATGATCACAATAACATTAGGTTTTTGAAGAATTTCTGGCTGATTTGCTTTTTGGCAAGCATTGAATACCAGGAGTAAAAATAGAATGGAAACCAGGTTTTTCATCTTAGTTCTTCGTAGTGTTGAGCACACAAATATATGATTCTACAAAAAATCTGTGTCCGAAAAACCATTGTGTTGCACTATACATTTTAAGAAAATCATCGTATCTAATCAGTTTAAATATTTCTAATTTAGTGGTAGGTTGCTTTGAAAGATTGGTTTTTAGAATAGTTATTTAGCGTCTTTTTAAGAAAGTGAAAAAGAAGTCTATCATACGAGAATTACCAGGTTCTGAGCCTGTTGAGAGCAAATTCAGGAAAATCTATGATGAACTTTTTCTTGATCTTTTCATTTATGCAAAATCCATTACCAAATCAGAAGACCTGGCAAAAGATGCGGTGTCTGAAGTTTTCCTTAACCTTTGGGCGAACAATTCCAACCTGTTCGGGATCAAGGAAATCAAATCATACCTTTTGGTCTCCGTACGGAATGAATGCATCAAACTGCTCTACCAGGCAGATAAAATTGAAGCGGAGAATAGCATCAGACAAATAGATAAAATCAGCCCTGAAGATGTATTACTGGAAAAAGAGCTTCAGGAAAAACTAAATGGTTTTATATCCTCCCTTCCGGATAAATGTCAATTGGTTTTCACTGCCTGCGTGATTGAAAAAAAGAGTCCACGTGAAGTAGCACAAGAGTTTGACATTTCTGTTTCCACGGTCAATTCCCACCTCAGCAATGCCATCAAAGCACTAAGGATTGAAATCTCAAATACTTATGACTCTGATTTATCAGACCAGTATTCAAATATTGTACTCGGGTTGACGCTAGCCATCGCATTGTTCTCTTAAATCCGACATTGGCATTGAGTTGTTTTGAACGATAGGCCAAAAAATCTGTGACGGTTCTAATTTTTTAATCAAAAACTGGTCTCCTCTGCAAATATTTCAGATCTGTTGGACAAAACACTACTCAGATTACTCCTATATGTGACCAGCCCAATTAGAGATCAAACATATTGAGCTTGAAAAATATCGACGAACTCATTCTTAAGTACTTGCAGGGAAATATTACGCTCGAGGAGCAATATCAATTGACTCAATGGATGGAGCACGATAAAGAAAATGAGAAAATCTTTAAGCGCGTGCAGGCATATTGGATGGACTATTCTCAGGATCATTCTCAGGCAAAGAAGGAAGTCGAGAAAAAGGTTTTTGGCCAGATCGAAAAGAACCAACCAAAGAAAAAGCAAGTGCAGATTAGTGGCAAACTGCTACTAAAGATCGCAGCCATGATAGCTATTGTTCTCACCTCGTCCTTTTGGGTATACCATTTCACAAAAGCAGAAAGTGAATCCCCAACAATCATTGAGCCCATCGCCTATATAGAAAAGTCCAGTTTGGCCGGTCAAAAGATCACTACTGTTTTATCTGATGGCACAAAAGTTTATTTGAATTCGAATTCCAAACTGATCGTGCCTGAAAGATTTGAAAGTGACAAACGTCGGGCTCAATTGATTGGGGAAGCGTTTTTTGATGTGACAAGAGATGAATCCAGACCCTTTCAAATTACCACGGAAGACTTTATCATCAACGTGTTGGGTACTTCATTCAATGTGAGTGCCTATCAGGAAGGATCTAATCATGTGGCGGTGAAAGAAGGTATAGTGAGTGTGAAGACGGACCCTTTCAAGTCGGTGGAACTTAATGCAAATCAGATGATCAGAATCTATGAGGACGGCAATGTTTCGGAGCTCACTAAGGTAAACGAGGAATTTGTTTTTGGATGGATCAACCAGGTGCTAGCCTTTCATGATCTTCCGATCCGGCAGGTATTAGACAAAGTTGCCTTGTGGTATGGTGTTGAGGTCACTATTGAGAAAAGAGCTCTCTCGAAGAAATTATTTACTGCATCATTCAAAAACCCAACACTCAATGAGCTTCTACTCAATGTGTCTAAGGTTTATGGATTTAACTATGAGATAAAAGATGGAATAGTAACAATAAGATAAAGACATACAAAAAGTGGATCGAAGGTACTCTGGCAAGTGATTCGATCCACATAAGTATACCTGTTTTAGTATTTAATCAACCAAAACAAATATGAATGTAAAACTACACAAAATTGTAATTCGCATGTCTAGAATGGCGATCTATGCGATGGTCATTTGCCAGTCCGTTATCATGGTTATGGCAAGTGAGACGAGCGCTCAAAGGAAACATCTAGAGGATATTTTCATTGAGCTTCAGCTTGGGGACTCACAAGAGAACCTCAAGCTTAAAGAGCTAATTGAATATGTAGAGTCGTCAAGCGATTTTCGATTTGCTTATGCAAAAGCGGATATCCGAAATATGACCGTCCAGTTATCACCCGGTGAATGGAACTTGTTGAACTTATTCAAGGAGGTTTCCAAACAAACTCAGCTGAACTTCAATAGAGTTAACGAGTCGGTTGCATTAATTCCAATGGGTAAAGACATCTCTGCTCCTGTTGAAGATCGGATACTTGATCAAATTCAGATTCGTGGGAAGATAACTGATGACGATGGTGAACCGCTACCAGGTGCTACGGTACAGGAGAAAGGTACTACAAATGGTACCATTACTGATATCGACGGAACTTACAGCTTATCTGTACCTGAAAATGCAGTAGTAGTGATTTCATTTGTAGGATTTGGAAGTCAGGAAGTTTCTGTAGGAGGAAGATCGGTTATTGATGTTACGCTTAGTCAGGATATTTCTGCGCTGGATGAAGTTGTTGTTATTGGTTACGGAACGATGAAAAAGAGTGACCTGACAGGTGCCATATCATCTGTTTCGGGTGAAGACCTGAAAGAAACCAGAGCCGGAAATGTACTTGATCAGGCTCAGGGTAGACTCGCAGGAGTAGACATTGTCAGGAATAATGGCTCTCCCGGTTCTCCACTTCAAATTAGAATTAGAGGTAATCGATCAATTTCTGCAGGAAATGACCCTTTGTATGTGATCGATGGAATACCGACCACTCAGGACATCAATGATTTCAGCCCGAGTGATATTGAATCTATTGAAGTACTTAAGGACGCAAGTGCAGTTGCCATCTACGGTTCAAGAGGTGCAAATGGAGTAATACTCATTACAACCAAGAGAGGTAAGACGGGGAAAGGCCAGATTGAATACAATGGATATTATGGAGTGAAAAATGCCATTGAAAATATGGATATTATGAATGCCGATCAGTTTGTGCAGTATGTAAGAGTGGCTAACGGATTATCGAAGACAGACAACAGCAATGATGCAGCTATTTTAGGAGGGCAGGCACTTCTGGATTCTTATTCAGCCGGCGTAGATACTGATTGGTTAGATCTCGTGCTTGATCCGGGAGCCCAACAGGAGCACCAGGTTTCATTTTCAGGAGGAAATTCTGGTATGAGATATTATCTCTCAGGAAGCTATTTTAACGAAGAAGGTGTGATTAGAAATACGGCTTATGAGCGATTCTCTTTAAAAGCTAATGTCGACGGCAAAGTAAACGATCGGATAAATATTGGTTTCAGTATTACAGGGACTACAGACACAAGAGATCAAATGAGCAATGGACCAATGTCAAGGTCAATGAGGTATGTCCCCATTGTTGAACCATACGATGCTGATGGTAATATCATTGCTTTCCCCAATCCAAATGAAGGGTTACAGACTACCCCAATATTAGAATATGTGCCCAATCAATATGTAGATAATACCAAAGGCTACAGGTTCTTTTCGAACGTGTATGCAGAATACAAAATCCTAGAAGGGCTTACTTACCGATTAAACCTGGGCACAGATTATAAAAATTCCCGCAGAGGCCGATATAATGGAGATTACGACGGAAGTGCCTCAACGGCTTCTATTGAAAATGAACGGATTTTCGCCTATACCATAGAAAACCTGCTGACCTACGATAAACAAATCAACAATCATTCAATCAATGTGGTTGGCCTATTTAGTACACAGAACCAGAACACTGTAGAATCAGATCTAAACGGAAGAGGTATACCTATTGGAAGGTTTACGTATAACAATATGGGCTCAGCTGCAGAGATTACCGGCATTGATAGTGATTATTTAGAATGGGGTCTATTATCTTATATGGCTCGACTAAACTATTCATACAATGAACGTTACCTCTTTACTTTAACCGGAAGAGCCGATGGGTCTTCGCGTTTAGCACAAGGAAACAAATGGTCTTTCTTTCCAGCAGTGTCTCTGGGGTGGATTGTCTCTGAGGAAGACTTTTTGAATTCTTCTACACTTTCATTTCTGAAGCTTAGAGCAGGTTATGGCGAAGTCGGTAATACTGCTGTTGATCCATTTAGAACCTGGGGTGGTCTTGCACGTACTGTATACGCTTTTGGAGACGCTGGAGCATTTGGGTTTGGTCAATCTGAAATCTCAAATCCCAATTTAGGTTGGGAAGTTTCAAAAACTGTCAATATCGGACTTGATTTTGGACTGTGGGATGACAGATTCTCCGGAACTTTTGAGTTTTACAACACATTGACAGAAGACCTGCTCCTGGAAAGGTTTTTACCTTCTACCTCCGGTTACTCTTCAGTACTGGAAAATGTAGGGTCTACCAGAAACAGAGGCTGGGAATTAACGCTTAACTACACAATTCTTAAGAACAGCTCTGGCTTGAACTGGGATGTGAGCATGAATATATTTTCTAATAAAGAGGAAATTGTGGAGTTATTTAATGGCGAAGATGATGACGTCGGAAATCAATGGTTTATTGGTCATCCAATCAATGTGTTCTATAATTTCCAGTTTGATGGTATCTATCAAACCGAAGACGCAACTGAAGCAGCGGCTGCAGGATTGGCTCCTGGAGATATCAGGATTGCCGATGTAAATGGCCGGGATGCTGATGGATTTTTAACCAATCAGCCAGACGGAACCATCAATAATGATGACAGGACCATTCTGGGCTCAACTGTTCCTGACTGGAGTGGTGGACTTTCCAGTAGATTGTCCTATAAGGGTATCAATTTCTCAATTCTTGTCTATACTCGTCAGGGGCAAATGGTGAACAGCTCCCTTCATGATGTGGCAGGTAACAGCTGGGAAGGAAGGTATAACAATATGAACTTCAACTATTGGACACCTGAAAACCCAAGCAATGAGATCCCTATTCCAAGACAGGGTAATCAACCCCTGTATGCCTCTGCACTTCGGTTCAGAGATGGATCGTTCGTAAAAGTAAAGAACATCACCCTGGGTTATGATCTTACAAACAGTCTTATACAAACTGACAAAATATCTTCTATCGAGATTTATTTTTCAGCACTTAACCCACTCATATTCGCTGAATATGATTTAGTGGATCCGGAAACGGCAAACGGAAATGTTGGGGTTAACAACCCGCTCTCTACTAAGACTTATATGGTTGGAATTAAGGCTAGATTTTAAATCTGAAGACAATGAAAAATATTAATATAAATAAATCAATTAGAAGAGTAATAGCAAGCTACTTCTCAATAGTTACACTGTTTATTGGATTTTCTTGTAGTGACATTATTACTGAAGACCCAATCAGTATCGCAACAGCAAATGGCCATTATACCGATGAAAGAGGTATTTTGGACGGATTAAATTCGGTCTACACCCCGTTGCGGGATTACTATGGCCAGGAAAGGTCGTTTTTCCTAACTGTAGTAGGGACTGACATGTATACCAATGGATTTGGTGGAAACAGAAACAACCCTTCGTGGAATAATTATGATGTGAACCTGACAGGCTCACACGGATTCCTGATAGGGCTTTGGGACAGCTTTTACGCTGGAATCAACCAGGCTAATACTATCATTGGTCGGGTCCCGGCAATTGATGAAATTCCCGATGCAAGGAAAGCAATCATTGAAGGAGAAGCCAGGTTTCTGAGAGCGCTCTATTATTTTATTCTCGTCCAGCAATTTGGAGATGTCCATTTTACTCTGGAGGAGACCATTGGCGTTCAAACTGAAGCATTTAGAACACCTGTCGCCACAATATATCAGGATGGAATCGTTCCTGACCTACAGTTTGCCATTGATAATTTGCCCGACCCTGATGCTATCACAGATTATGGAAGGGTTCACAAGGCAGCCGCTGAAGGTTTGATGGCCAGGGTTCAGCTTACATTGGGTAATTATGCTGATGCTGAAACATTGGCCAATAATGTGATCGATGACTACAGCTTCTCATTGGTACCTGACTATAAGGAACTTTGGGACTTTAACAATCAGATAAACAGTGAATTTATCTGGACTGTACAATATACCCTTGATCCCCTGACAAACGAGGGGGGGAATCCATCATTCCTTTATTGGGTCTGGGATTATACACGAAATCCGGCTATGATCAGAGACCAGGAAAACGGCCGACCTTTCCAAAGGTTCATGCCTACAAATTACTTCCTGGAAAGTTGGAACAGGGATGGAGATGCCAGATGGGCAGCTACATTTAAGACAGTATTTATCGCTAATTCCACAGGTACTATCAATGGTCAGACGGTTGTTCCCGGAGATACAGCAATAAAAATTTCGATGGAACCGGTAGATGATGCACTTCAGGCCTCTGCTCCTTACCAATGGATTGACTATAATGGTGAAGATGTTAATAATCAATCCGATGATACTCAGGTCGGTGGACAGGCAGGCAGAAACTTCCCGGTGCTGAATAAATACTATGATGCACAAAGATCAGCCGTAAACGCTACTGATGGTAGCCGGGACTATCCAGTCCTAAGATTAGCCGAAATGTATCTGGTCTCAGCAGAGGCGGCACATATGCAGGGCAGAAATGATGATGCAGCCACCAGGCTCAATGAACTAAGGGTCAGAGCTGTGGTACCCGGTTATGAAGCAGAGATGAATGTTGCTGAAGGAGATGTAGATATTGACTTTATCCTGGACGAGAGAGCCAGAGAATTATGCGGAGAAGGTCATAGATGGTATGACCTGAAACGAACTGGAAAGTTAATTGAAAGGGTGCAGGCGTATAATTCACTTGGAGGTCCGAATATTAAACCTATGCACTTAGTTCGGCCAATTCCAACAACCCAAATAGATCGTGTTACCAATCCTGGTGATTTCCCACAAAATGAAGGATATTAATTAAATAGACTAATCAGATAAAGGGCTGTCAGATTTGGCGGCCCTTTTTTATTTCAGCTCCTCCGAAGTCGCCAAAGCGATCACCCTTCCCTGGTCCCCTACAGCATTGTAAAAGTGATAGACAATCCCATCCCACTTAATGACCCAGGGTTTGTGGGCATATTTTTGATCAAAAGGTTCTGATGGAGCAATTAGATCCTCACCCTGCCAGTCCGTCCAATGAACCAAATCGTATGAGCAGGCAAATCGCTCAAAAGCACCGGGTTTCCAAAAGGCACCAAAGTAAAACATCACGTAGATGTCGTCCATTTTTGCAATCTGAGCATCTCCGCAGATCCCGGCATACCGGGTGATGATAGGGTCCTCTCCAAACCGCTTCCAATTGACCATGTCCTCCGAAACAGCCATGGCGATACTTTCATAGTTGGCCGTATCTCCTTTGGCATTGTAGTACATCACGAAAGGATATCCGGAAACCTCCTCAGAATCCCTGATGACGAGGCTCTTATAGATCGTTTTGTTTTCAAACCATCGTACATCAGCATCTTCCGGAGAAAACAAAGTCGTTTCGCTTCTGGACCATTCTGTAGCTGCAGTAAGATTTTCTGTATAGGCAATGCCAATCTTTAAAGTACCAGCTTCATAACCGGTAGAGTTTCCTCCCAGATAGGTCATCCAGTATTTGTTATGATATTTCTCCACCGCATAATCACCACCCCACTCCGTATTTACAAGCGAAACATAGCCTGCCTTCTGATTGGCATCCCAGGTGTCCTCAGTAAATGACATGATCCTGCCTTTGGATTCCCAGCTGAGAAGATCCGCACTCTCCGCGATCCAGGTTTCATAGCCCTGCCCATCAAAGACGATATAGGTCATGTACCACAGGTCATTTTCTCTGAAGATTGTGGGTGAGTCAATCATCTTAGTGGAGTCAGGGTGCTTGAAAACCACCCCGTATTTAAAGGGCGTCTTCACTTCTTCGAAAACAGATTGCATAACCTCTTCAGATACTACTTGGGACCTCTTATTTGACGTGCATTGAACTAACAGGGTAGTAACCCAAATGAATAAAAATAACTTTTTCAAAGGCATCAATTTTGGGAGACTATATAATTTCGATTAGCTCTTTTACAATTTCCGGATATCTGTCGCTGATATCATGGTGCGGCACTGGCTGCTCACTATTATCAAACAGGTTAACATCAATCGTGTCTCCGGTAGTTTTATCTGTCCATACCATCAACCGGTATTTCTCCGTCCTCACAGAAACCCCATAACTGCCAAAGGCATCCCGTTCACTTATAGCGTACGCTTTTATTCTAGACTTCGGATTTTCGATTGCCAGCCTTAAACTGACTCCCTCAAGATTTGCTGGTGGCTTTATTTCACATAAATCAGCAAGTGTCGGAAAAAGATCAACCGTTTCCACTATTCCTTCTGCAAATACACCCGGCTGATTCATTTGTGGTTGTTTGATAATAAGCGGGCTATTCAAGGCAAAATCAAAATTGGTGTGTTTTCCCCATATTCCATAATCCCCAAGGTGCCATCCATGATCCCCCCACAATACCACAATAGTATTTTTATCCAATCCCAGGTTTTTCAATTCACTCAATACCTTTCCTATTTGTGCATCAACATAGCTAACAGCGGCACAATAGCCATGCTTAAGTGTTTTCTGACGATCCGGGGTAATACGCCACCACAATGTGTCTCCCGGCCATGTATAAGTGCCTCTTGGTTCGTAACTATTTCTGTTGCTATGTAAGCAAATATCTGATTTTACATCTTCAGGTATTTCGTGATATTCCGCCTCTGGAATCTTGTCAGGATGATATAGATCCCAATATTTTTTGGGTGCATTAAATGGAAGGTGCGGCTTATAGAAACCTACAGCCAGAAAAAATGTGGTATCCTTTAATCTCCGCAATTGTTTTACAGCTTCCTCGGCATTCAGCCCATCAGCATAACCATTATCGGTTACTTCAGCCGCCTCGAAAGGAGGTAAAGTACGATTTGTCGGTCGGTTGTAATAGCTGGTCCTTGCTTTGCCCCCTTCATAAGAAAAGAAAGCCTGCCATGGATCGTTCCACTCACCTACCGGAGCATAGGTTTCATTCCAGCTAAATGGTACTTCATGTATTGTTTGAAGGGAATCCATAACGCCTCCCGGCTGGTGAGAAATTTTCCCTATGCCAACAGTCCTATATCCATTTTCTTTGAATAGCTGGGGTAATGAAAAAATACTGTCTGGCTTTGAATTTGACTCTCTTATATTTTTGAATATATCCCAGTTTGTTGTCCGTCTTCCAGAAAGCAAAGTCGATCGTGACGGACCGCATGCTGCAACATGAACAAAATGATTTTTAAATATCCTGCTTTCCGAAGCAAGCTTATCAATATTAGGTGTATGCATGTAATCAGCGCCATAGCAACCCAGCTCCGGCCTTAGATCATCAACTGCAATAAATAAGACATTGTACTTTCCCCCGGTCTCCTTGTTACTCTCACAAGCAGAGAACATTGCAGAAGTAATAGCGATGAGTAAGATCAAACTCGCTTTATTCATGATTCAAATGGACTAAGTAACACATTAATGGACTAACGTTAATTTATCAGTAGATGAATGGCTTCCATGAACCAGACGTCATGGAAAAAACAGGTTTTTCATGGATTAACTAAATTTACCATAGAAAGCATTTGCTCATATTCCTCTTCCTTAAAAGTATTTTTATTTATTATGTAAAATCAAAAAACTGATGAAAATTTACCTTCTTCTATTCCTCTTTGCCGGATCGTCAAGCATGGTCTTTGCTCAAACCTTTCGTGGACTGGATAAAAGCCCCATGGATCCGGCATATCTACCTGACAATTATGCCCATGACCGGGACCCAGGTGAAAAAGCCGTTATCAAAATTTACTACAGCCGTCCGCAGAAGAATGGCCGGGACATTTTTGGTAGTAAAGTACCGTTTGGAAAAGTTTGGAGACTGGGTGCTAATGAATCTGCTGAATTTAAAGCCTACCAGGACATCACCGTCGGAGGAAAGCAGCTGAAAGCAGGAACTTATTCCATCTTTGCTATCCCTGAAAAGGATCAATGGACGATCATCTTCAACAGTGACCTCGACTACTGGGGAGCTTACAGCTACAATGAAAAAAATGATGTACTGAGGATTACTTCCCCTGTAAAATCGATTTCAGATGTTGTGGAAGCTTTCTCTATCCAGTTTGAAGAAAAAGGTGACAACGCGGCCATCCTGAGAATGGCCTGGGATAAAACGCTTGTAGAAATACCTGTTTCCTTTTAAACGAATTTCAATAGCTGATTTCAAATGTCTGGTTATCCAAAGTAGGTAATGCAATTTGGGCATATTTTTGTTTTCCTGCTTTGAATACCTGGCCTTCAATCACGCTTGATCCTGAAGAAAACCTGACATTTTTTGTTTTTTTGGAGACCGGATAGGTCAGTGTAAATGGTTGACCGGAATCAATGGTGACCCATCCCATTTTATTATCTACCCGAACAGTTCCTGTTTGAGTTGTTTCAATTTTCCATCCGTCTTTTTGAATGACTTTTCCATTTGCCAGCAACATTGACATCAATTGTTCCCCCTCAAAGGTCATGACCCCATAAACGCCTGAAAATTCTCCGCTTTCAAAAATGTATCTTGTTTGCCCCTCTATGTCATTATAAATAAAATCTTTCCTTAGCCCACTGGTCACTTCTATGCCCACAAAGTCGGCTGAGTTATTGTTTGAGGAGAAATAACCTACCTGATCAACCCTGGTCTCTCCTTCATTGTAAGCATCAATGATGGCCACAAATGGTCTGGATTTTGCCTCGCTCTCCTGTCTCACAATCAAAGTAGGTGAGGGTTGATGGTACAGGGTTTCGGGAACGGACTCTTTGTGGATTGCCCGAGAGTATGGAGCCATAGCCGTAAAGAGCGTACGATTATCATACCCCTTCATCCATACATTTACCAACAGCTGCTTATCCAAAATTGATGGCATGAAAAACTGTGCATAGAAATGATCAGTAACGTCCGCAGATAGTTTCTCTTTGAAGTAATCATATCCCTTCAGGTCACCCTTTTTTGAAGACAATTCATCTGTCCCGGATGTTGGAATTTCCTTCCCCGAGTGATCAAAAAGCCGGGCAGCCTGTCCCTGGCTATGAAAAATGTATTCATGCTTTTTGTCGGTTCCATCTGGCTTTGAAGATCTGAATATATCCACAAAATAGCCTGACGATCCTGAGGTTCTTACGGTCCCAGTCAACCTGGTCTGGACGGCATCCGTCTTTGGCTCTTTGAAAGTCACCGTTGAGTACGTATAGTCACCTTGCAAAGGCCCGTCGGAAGTTGTGGCCGGATAAATACCATCCATGGAGAAATCATAAGCCCCTTCCATGGTGCGGTAATCGGAAACACCATCCACAATCACAGTATTATGTGCTGGAAAACGACTATAGTATTCCCTATGATCGTCAGACCAATAGCTTACTCCTGCTGCGGCATCCGGAGCGATCACCATTCCCCTGGCATACAGCTCGATATTGATCCCATTGGCATGGGAGTGATTGCCCAGTGAGGCATTTTTTGAGATCATCATGCCATTTTCCAGGCTATTTCCATTTCGCTGAACAATCCAGCTGACATTCGGAGAATAAAACGATGGCTTCACAAGCTCATCAAAACTTCTGGCTGCAGGCACATCCATCAATTCCTCCTCATAGAAAAAAAGCTCATACAGGGAATGAACCTTATCTCGATTATAAGCACCATTTTGCACAAATCGCTTCAGCTGGCTGGTCATCACAGCTTCCTTTGCGGGCTGATTATATTTTCGATATTGAGCTATCAGCAACTCAAGTGAATTGAAACGAAGTCGGGCATGCTTGGCATCTCCATATGCAGCAGTGAAATCATTGGGGAAGAGGTAATGGAAATTGGCAAGAATGGCCTTTTCTAAAATCGGTGACCTGGAGAGCAGATTGTTATTCAGGGCTTTGTCCAGCATGCAATAGATCTCAAGTAAATCATCAGAAACCATGATAGAGTAGTGAGCCACCTCAGGCCAGATGGCTGTCTCTGGATCAAAGTTTTCCAATACATCCTTCAGCGCCTTTTGCTTCTCCGAATTCTGGTTGAGTACCTGATCTACATAATATTGTTGACCTTTTCCGTCCTCATATTGTACATCATCTTCCAGGGATATGGCGAGATAGGTAATGTATCGCGCCTGCATCATGTTCCAGTTATTACCTGGTACTCCATATTTGATCTCCTGGTCTGCCCACTTGCGAAAAACTGCCTGTGCCATCTGAATGTCATGACCTTTCTTTACCAGGTAATCATAAAGAAAATCATAACTTACCGTTACTGGTGCTACAATTCTCTCATGGATCACTTCGAAAGTCTGTAGCCCCATCAAATGTGCATTGCCATGATTCCCAACCGTGAGTGGGGGCTCCCGATGATGCATCCCTTCCAGGTATTTCATCAAAATATCAGAAGCGAATATTGCATACTTTTCCTCACCATGTAGCCAATAAAGGAATGCAGCCTCCTCCGCCAGCTCTAAAATTTCCTCATTGATCCTTTCGATGATGTGACCAGTCTCAGAGATTGGAGTCCACTCCCAGGGTTTACCCTCCCTTGCACCGTTTTGAAGATAAATACCTCGTTCATCATCCATGTAGGGAATTACATCCTCCAGGGTCGGCTGTAAATAGTCCGTAGCCCAATCCCTAGATCCTGAAAAACGAACGGTTGGGACAGGTGCTTCGCCTTCCCCATGAGAGTAGTCCATTCCATTTACATAGACGCGTTCGTATTTTGTCTTCCAGTACATTTGCAGCCGGGAGATGATCCATTCGGGATCTGTACTGTGTCGATCAACATATGGTTCCACGTGATCTTCAACATGTTGGACAAAGTCCGCAGTACGTTTTGAGGTTTGTATTCGCTCTAGAAAAGCAGGCTTTTCATCATCTGTGACATAAATTTCCGGATGATTCTGACCACTGGAAATTATTCCCTGGGTTAGGAATAAAAGTGTTGTTAGGGGTTTTAATAATTTCATTTCGACTCACTTGGGTATTGTAAATCTAGCACCATTAAATAATTAACTGAAATGGGGCTGCAAACATATTTCTGCCTGTTTTTATGTAAATTCATATCTTTTACGCTCCGTTTATGCGGCTAATATTTTCAACCATATTTTGTTATTTGGCTCTCTCCCTTCCAGCTCAATCGAGCTATGAGCCTTCCTCAACAGACCCTATGTTGGAGCCCTGGAGGTATGCTTTTTTCCCGGAGCTGGATGGTCTGGGCATCAAGGATATGGATTCTGAAAAGGATGGATCCAGGTTTTGGTTTGCATTGGATTCGGGTGTGATGTCCTATAACGGGTACAACTGGAAAATGTATAACCAACATGATGGTATCACGGGACCCATTCAAAAAGTGCTATGTGGCACTAAAAACACCTACGTTGCGAATGATGATGGATTGTTTTTATTCAAAGACAATCGGTGGGTACCAGAAGTGCTTTTCCCGGGGAACACATCGTGGACTATTAATTCCTTAAAGGAAACCCTGCCCGGCCTTCTCATGGCTGCCACCAACCAGGGCCTGATCATAATTTCAGGAGATCATAAGATCTTGTTGAGTAACGAAAACAGGATTGAAAATTTTCAGGCAATTACTGACCTGAAACTTGTCAGGGTCCCGAATGAACTTTTGGCCGATGGTGAATTTGATTCCTTTTCTGACGTACTGGCATTGAATGACGATCGCCTCTGGATTGGCATCACCTATAATGAAGATGAAAACGGTGAAGTGTTGGAGCTGTATATCAATGAGATCCTTGCCAATAAGATCACACGATCCAAAAAGATCGGAGCGAAAATCAATATCGATCTGGGATCCGAACATTCATTCCTGAAGTCATCTCATGGCAGTATTTGGGTGGTCAATAAAATGAATAAAGTACCACCGATGGTTTACGATAAGGGTAAATGGGTAAAAGAATCATGCGGAGCTCTTTTTGGTGATGATGAATATGCAGAAGATATCCTGGAAACAGAAGATGGTAGTATCTGGGTAAGCAGCATTGGTAAATTATATAGAAAAAGCCCTAATGGGAAGTGGTCTAAATACAGCCATTTAAATTCCCAAATCCCACAGGCACATGTAAAGCTGCATTTTGCTGGAAACTACCTTTGGATCTACGGCTATCAGTCAACAGTTTTCAAGGTAGACCTCTCCCATGACAGGTGGCTTTCTTACCAGCATCTCAACTATATGGGAGAGTCTCCAACAGGAGTGCGTTGGTTCCTGGATGTTGATGGAAATGCTGTTTCGGAAAGTGATGATACATGGCTGAAAACTGGTAATGCCCAGGGCATGATTGATGCTCCGGTCAGGCTTTTTCTGGATGGTGAAATTGTTTGGGCTATTGGCGGCCATCAGGGCACAGCTGCAGCAGGTTTTTATAAAGATGGAAGATGGAAAAACTTTCAGCTTGCAAGTCTGTCCTGGAGTCTCGACTATCGGGACATTCTCAAAACTCAAAATGGGGATATATGGCTGGGAGCCTGTACGGATGTGTTTTTCGAGAAAGGGCAGACTGGCGGGATGGCACAAATACAAGATCCATATTCCGACCGTCCCCATATCATTTTGCACCCTGCCAGAACAAATGGATTTGATCAGCTGAATGTATATGGCATGGTCCAGACCCAGGATGGCCAAATCTGGGCCGGTGGAACACAGTTGTATTATTTTGATGGATTACGCTGGTTTCGACATCCTAACCAAAACTTCCAGGATTTTGTCAATATCCTGTACACAGATTCCAGGGGAAGATTTTTTGTTGGCTCTCGGCAGCATGGTCTTTATATCCAGGAAGGCGATGAGTGGATCAACCACAATCTGCAAAACAACCTGATCAGTAATAATATCATCAGTATTACGGCTTCAGCTGAAAATGAGGAGATCTGGATTGCCACCGACCGGGATATCAGTTTCTTTAATGGGCAAACATGGATCAACGAGGTATTTCCAGATGAACTCAAGCTGACCCAGGAAGGGGGAAATATCCATGAAGGCAAAAACAATGAATTGTGGATCAATCACTCTCCCAGAGAATGGAAAAGAAGGGTATTCAATGAGAGGATCCCTTCGGAAGAAATTTCCTCCCGGTTTCGTACCATTCGGCTCAGCAGGGATGTCCATTACCCTGAAACAGAGCTTTTTCTTCAAAGTCTGGAAGTAGGATCGGAAGGAAACACGCACATTACCTGGTCAGGAAAGCATTATTTCAATAAAATTCCTCAGTCAGATCTCAAATATTCCTACCGCCTCAATGATGAGGAATGGTCCCGGTTTTCAAACCAATCATCCCATACTTTCACCGGACTGTCCGGTGGTGATTACGTCATCCAGGTGAGAGCCATGGATCGCGTTGGTAATATAGACCCTACTCCAGCTGAAGCCAGGTTTTATGTTAACCCACCCGTTTGGAGAGAGCCCTGGTTTATCATACTGGTCACAGTCTTTTTAGTCATCATCATTTTCTATCAATGGCAATTGATCCGTAAGCGTCAAACATTGCAGGCACTTAATGTGTCCCTACGAAATGCCAATGAAGACCTGGAAACGAAGAACAACTCATTAACCGAGGCTTACGAGAAAATTGAAGAACTCTCAAATGCCAAGGTGAAATTTTTCACCAATATCACCCATGAGCTCAAAACGCCATTGAGCCTGATCATTGGACCCATGGAAAAGTTGATGCAGGATTCCACAAGAAGACAAAACAACTTTTACCACATCATCAGAAGAAATGCCTTACGGCTGCAAAAGCTTATCAATCAATTGCTGGAAATCCGAAGGATAGAATCCGGGTATTTGGAATTGAAATTAAATAAAGCGGATATTGTTGACTTTGTTCGGCAGACCCTTGACTTCTTCAAGGAGCAGGCGCTTAAAAAAGGTATTAAGCTTGAGTTTAGAAGCAGTGAAAAAAGCCTGATGGTTTCCTTTGATGCAGATAAGGTGGAAAAAATTCTCTTCAACCTGATCTCCAATGCCATAAAATATAGTTACCCAAATGGAAAAGTATCTATTAACCTGGAGCTGGTTCAAAAAGAAGAAAATGTAGCCAATACTTCGTCAGACTTTTATCGACTCACCATTGAAGACCACGGAAAAGGGATGGATGAAGAGACCGTAAAAAAATTATTTGAACGCTTTGCTCGGGGTGAGGAAGACCATGGAACCATCATGGAAGGAAGTGGTATTGGGATGTCATACATCAAAGACCTAATCGAAGTGCATGGCGGGAGCATTGAGGTCAACAGTAGGCCAGGAGTTGGTACTAAAGCGGAAGTATTTCTACCATGCCATCTGATCACCGGCGATCCTGATTTTACAAAATCTACCTTACCGGAAGATGTCTTGTTGCCTGACGTGAACTCGGCGATACCAGATGTGAATTATAAAGCAAATGGAGGCACAATATTGGTCGTAGAAGACAATGAGGACATGAACTATTTCATTTGTGAAGTCCTCAAGGAAGATTTTAGGGTACTGTCTGCCAATGATGGATCAGAAGGGCTGCTTAAATTAGAAGAGGAGGAAGTAGACCTGATCATCTCCGACATTATGATGCCACAGCTGGATGGAATTTCATTCTGTAAAAAAGTGAAACAAAACCCTGCTATCAGTCACACACCTGTGATTCTTTTGACGGCACTTGGTGCTGACGACAAAGTGGTAAAGGGATATGAATCAGGTGCAGATTCTTATATTGTAAAGCCCTTTAACCCGGATGTATTGATCACAAGGGTTGAAAATTTACTGGCAGGAAGGGAACAGCTGAGAAAAAGCTTTCAACGTGATTTTCGTTTTGAGCCAAAAGAGATTGAGGTCGGCTCTTACGATGAAGAATTCCTGAATAAACTATCAGAGCTTATCGAGTCCAATGTCTCTAACTCTGCCTTTGACCTGAGCAAACTTGCCGAAGAAACAAACCTAAGCTATTCACAATTCAGCAGGAAGGTAAAGCAGCTTACGGGTAAGAAGCCAAAAGAACTCCTTCGAACGTTCAGGCTTACCCGTGCAAAGCAATTATTAGTTCAGCAGAAAATCCCAGTTTCAGAGGTAGGCTACATGGTAGGGTATGACGTGCCGAATTCTTTTACGAGGGCTTTCAAAGCAGAATATGGTGTTTCGCCAACGGAATTTTGTGAGCAGGAGGTATAAAAAAGGGGTGCAACAATTTGTTTACACCCCCGATTCAACCCAAAACTGACTATTTCATTTTCTCATACTCGATGGCCGCCATGATAAAGGGACCAACACCCTTGGGATCGTTGTCTCGCCTCGGCTCTCCAACGTAATATTCGTACGAACCATCACGATATGGATTTCCACCAAGACCCGCAACAGCACATACCTCCTTCAAAGAGATCGTACCATCATCATTTCTAGCAATAAATTCATTTTTTACTCCATCAAAAGCCTTATTGGCTGCTTCTTTATAATCTGAGCTGATATATCCTTTGTTGATTGCCTTGAGCAAAAAGTAGCTAAACATACTGGAACATGATGCTTCGAGGTAGTTACCCTCTTTGTTAGGCATATCCAAAATTTGCCACCATACTCCCGACTCTTCATCCTGATACAAGACAATACCTTCAGCTACTTTATTCACAATAGAAATGATTTCTGGACGACCCGGGTGATCTGCTGGCAAATAGTCCAGAATATCAACCAATGCCATGGAGAACCACCCCATAGCCCGACCCCAGAAATGAGGGGAAAGTCCTGTTTCATCATTGGCCCAATCCATGTCCCTACTTTCATCCCAGCCATGATAGTATAGCTTCTTGTCCTCATCGTACATGTTTTTGTCCATCAGCTTTACCTGATTCACTACATCTTCAAACAAGGCTGGCTCATTTCTATTTTGGGCATATGCGGCAAGGAATGGCGAGCCCATATATAGGCCGTCAAGCCACATCTGGGACGGATATCTTTTTTTGTGCCAAAATCCGCCTTCAGAGGTTCGCGGATGATCTTTCATCTGTGTCCTCAATGTTTCAATGGCAAGCTCATATTTTAGATCAGGCGTTTCACCTTGAAGCTCAAGCAATAACTTTCCGGGATTGATCCGATCAATATTGTAGTCCTGAATATTGTAGGTGAGTATCTTCCCCTCCGCTGTGATCATGGAATCGGCATAAGTTTTTACATACTCATAATAGACCGGATTATCCGTTTGCTCCCAAACACGCAGTATCGACAGGCATAGCAGCCCATTGGTATACTCCCATTTAGGCTCAGTTCTGAATTCGATAAGTCGTGGATCAGGATTTCGCTGAATCTCACTATTTGCCATCTGCACATAAATTGGCTGACTGGCATCCACTTCCAATGTTTTATCATCCTGTGATGGACCAGCACAGCTAGTCGACAGGATGACAATGATTAATCCTAAAATTTTATAATCCACTTTCATAGATAAAGAGTAAGAAAGGAACCCTCCACAATTCGGAAGATTCCTTTAACCACACATTAATTATATGCCGGGTTTTGAGCGAAAGATTTGTTTTGATTCAAATCAAGTGCTCGCTGAGGTATTGGTCTCAGCGTAAAAAACTCCCCGTTGTTTCCTGTCATCTGCGCTACATCTGCAATACCGGGATGATGTGCTACTGCACGCTCCACAAGTTTTCCGGTTCTCTTCAGATCAAACCATCTGTGATACTCCCCGAAAAGCTCTCTGGCTCTTTCATCCAAAATATCATCAATGTCTACAGATGTATAATCTGTTACACCTCTTATGCCTCGCACTTCGTTGATTCTGTCAAGTGCAGTCCCTGCTGATCCAGCCCCAAGGTAAGCTTCTGCAGCCAACAGGTAAGTATCTGCAAGCCTAGCCAGGATAAAGTCTCTGGAACTTGTCCTTCCACCGCCTGTAGATCCGGCGAATAACGAATTTGGATCATCAAACTTCTTCACTATGATCAGCTCGAAGTTGTTACTTACCGCTGGTCGGTCTGAGTCGTGTGTTCCAAAATCGTAATAGTTATCCGGATTCTTTGCTGCGATATAATTCGCTTTATCTGTAGCATCAAACCATGGTGGCTCATAGAAATATTGAACCCCAAGTGTGCCATGATCCCCACGGTCTACATCAAAATAATCCCAGTACCTTTCGAATACTTCCATCATAAAGGTACCTACATACCTTTCATCACCTTGCTCAAAAAGGCTCAACGCAAAATTTGTAGCAATGTAGGTGTAAGATTTGTAAGGAGCATTGGCTGCAACTTCACTTCCGCCAAGGTATGAACCCATAAAGTTCTGTTGCTGGCTACCAAGGTTACCCGGGCTGGCACTGATAGATTCATCATCATACTGCACCGAGAAGATTGTCTCCACGTTCATATCATTACCCGGATCCCAAATCTCGTTGAATGAAAGACTTAGAGCCTGTCCGTCGATTGCGGCATCAGCATAAGTAGCTGCTTTGCTGAAATCGTCCGACGCTGCAAAACTTTCATATGCTCTTGTCAGGTGTGCCTTTGCCAGGAAGTGATTCACCGCTCGCTTATTCACGTGACCATCATATGTCCCGTCACCCACGCTGGCTAATGCCATCTCAAAATCTGAAATGATGAGATTGTAAACCTCCTCAGCACTGTTTCGATCGAAAGAGGTCACAGCTTCTTTTACAGCGCTCTCGATTATGGTCACTCCGCCATATGTTTGAACAAGGTAGAAATAAGCCAATGCGCGAAAAAAATGCAGTTCTCCAACCTGCTGATCTGATGCTCCTGCCTCAGCAGCCCACTTGAAACCAGTATTGGCTAGCTGAACTGCCTTATATCCATTGGCATAAATGTGATCTACACCTCCGGATGAAGGAGTCAATCCTATATAGTCTCCCAGATCATCTTCATTAGAACGGCCGCGTCCTACAGCATACAGGTCCGTCCCTGCCATAAACAATGCAGGATCCTGCCCAAATATCTCTCTCATTTGAGAATAGTTTGCATTGATCAGGGATGCAAATCCTTCTTCTGTTACATAGAATTCTGCATCTGAAACATTTGATAAGTTTTCTTCTTCAAGAAAATCCTGACACCCGAATAAAGAAATCGTGAATACGGATGCTATTAATATTAACTTTTTCATCTTTTCGAGTCTTAAAATTTAAGGTTCAAACCAAACTGAGTCGTCACGCTACTTACCCGCTGAATATTGTAAGATGCATCAGCATACTCAGGATCCCATCCTTCGTAGTCCGTGAAAACAAAAGGATTAAGGATGTTTACAAATACTCGCGTATGATCAATTCCAATTTTATTCAGGAGTGATTTTGGCAATGTGTATCCCAAAGAAATATTCTGAACTTTCAGGAAGGAAGCATCTCTGTAATAAAGTGCATTTGTAAAAGATCCGGTATTTCTCGGCTGCGGATATTCGTTAGATCTTTGAGCTGCTACTCCGACCTCATTGGAAGGAACATACCAGCTAGGTACATCAAACTTGGCTCTTCCTCTGTCACTCATGTTCACAAAATTCGAGTGCCAATTGCTGTATACAAATACATCCTGCACCTTGTAAAGTGATACCGTAAAATCAAAACTGGATACTTTCAATCGTGAAGTAAGTCCCAATGTCCAGCTAGGATCTTCTGACCCCAGGATTACTCTGTCATCCGGATCGATGTCTCCATCATTATCTACATCTACAAGTTTTACGTTACCTTCAGCAGCATTGTAGCTTGCAGCCTCTGCAGCTTCTTCTGCCTGCCATACCCCATCAAATTTCTGGTAGTAAAGTGCATCTACCGATTCCCCGATATGCCATCCGTTTCCTATGTCGGATTCTTTTCTTCCGTAGATGGATTCAATGGTGTTTTTGTTTCTTGTAAAAGCAAATGATGTTTCCCATGAAACCAGGTTATTCTGAATGTTGATGGTATTCAACTGGATTTCAACACCTCGGTTTCTTACCTCTCCGGCATTGGACTTGATGCCAGCATCAAACCCTGTTTCCAATGGAAGGTCCTGCTCCAGTAGCTGTCCATCAGTTAATCGATCATAGAAATCGAATGAACCGCTAACTCTGTAGTTGAAAAGGGCGAAGTCTAAACCAACATTGGTCTCTGTGGTTACTTCCCAGGTAAGTTTTTCATTAGCCAGTGAACTTGCAATAAATCCATTGACTACTGAACCATTGAAATCATAGTATGATGTTTGATCAAGATTGTTTACAGCAGAGTATGGATCTACAACATTGTTTCCTACCTGACCATACCCAGCTCTCAACTTAAGTGTAGGAAGCCATTGGATATCCTGCATGAAGCTTTCCTCACTTAATTGCCATCCCACAGCTACTGAAGGGAATGACTCCCATTGCAAACCTTCAGCCAGGAGAGATGAACCATCCCATCGATTGGTGAGGGTGATCAAATATTTATCATTGAAAGTGTAGTTTAATCTAACCGCATAAGAAAGCAACTGGTTTTGCCTAAACCAACTACCTAATGTATAATTAGCTGTTTGTGCTGAGCCTATGTTGTAAAATCCAGCGGCAAACGGTTGATTGGTTGAACCCAGCTCTGAACCTTCAATCCTTCGTACGAATGTACTTTGTAGCAACAACAGGTTGAAGTCATGATTGCCAAATGACTTGGTGACATTAGCCTGATTGTCCAATGTGAAGTTAAAATCCTCAACCCTCTCTAATTGGCTATTGATCCCCTGACTATTTCCACTGTTCGTAAGCAAATCAGAAAACCAACCTCTTCTGTAGGTCTTAAGTCCAGAAGATAGAGTGGATTTGAACGTTAACCATTCTACCGGGCTATACTGCAGATAGGTAGACCCAATCATGTTCCATTGTCTGGTCTCGTCGTTAGAATTGTTGATCTCCAGAATCGGATTCCAGGTACTCGTTTTATTCAGTACATAGTTGTTTGTGCCAAGCTGTGATGGCAACTGCAACTTTCCTGGCTGTGGAAAATATTCTCCGATAATGTCATTCCCATTTTCGTCTACTGCCCAGGGTCTTAGGAAAGGGTTCATCCTGAAAGCCTCACGCATTCCCACACTACTTCCACGCTCAATCACACTCAATGCCATATTGACCTGTGCTCCAGCTTTCCATTTGTCACTCACATCCTGATCCATGCCCAACCTCAGGTTAAACTTGTCCAGGCCTTCGTTCTCCATGTTACCGGTCTCTGTTTGATAGCCGATACCCAGCGTATAAGCTGAACCTCCGTTCCTGTGATTGATATTAATATTGGTATTAGACTGCAAGGCATCCTTCAATACGGCGTCATACCAGTCAAAGCCTTCCAGACTATTAAATCTATCTATAAGTGCCTGGTTGCTGGACGGATTTGCTACTACATTATTATATTCCTGCTCTGTCATTCCGGCCCCATTGTTGGTTGTCCCCAGATAGGCAGAGTAATGATAATCCCTCCATTTTTCCGGGCTCATCATCTTCGGTAACCGAGCTACTTTCTTAACTCCATAATATGAATCAACGCTAATATTTGTACCACTTGGAATACTGGCTCCTCCTTTGGTCTGGATGAACACGACTCCGTTTGATCCCCTGGATCCATAGATAGCCTGCGAAGACGCATCTTTCAGAATGTCGATCTTGGCAATGTCATTTGGATTGAGGAAGTCGATGTTATCGGTGATCACACCATCCACCACAAATAGAGGGTTGTTTCCTCCTTCGAGTGAACTCTTTCCCCGAACGGTAAATTCAAATGAATCTCCTACTCTTCCTGTGCTATTGGTGATGTTTACACCTGCTACGCTCCCCTGCAGTGCCTGCACCGGATTTGTAGTACCTCGTTCCTGAATAATCTCAGCACTCGCACTTGCAATAGATCCCGTGAGGTCAGTCCTCTTTTGAGTTCCGTAACCTACTACGACCACTTCGCTAAGTGTTTCGGTGTCCAGTTCCAGCTCCACAGCAAATGAAGTTTTAGAACCGATTGGGACAACTTTACTAGCATAACCAACAAAACTTATCACCAGGTTCTTTGATTTGCTTGGTGCGGTTACGGTAAAATTACCATCAACATCTGTTGTAGTTCCGGTATTTGTCCCTTCAACAAATACTGTAGCGCCGGGCAAACCAATACCGTCCGGATCAGTTACATTTCCGGAGAGCGTTGTCTGACCGTAGGACACTCCTGCAATCAATAGCAGAATCAATCCCAATACCTTCTTTTGTAGAAGAATTTTCCTTTGTAGTCTTTTTAACATTTGGTCATTGTTTAGATGAATAAACTCTTAAAAGACCTGACTTAAAACAGGCCTTTTACAAATGTCTCCTGTTACTTTTTAGGACAGTATTCATAAATGATCAATCAGTATTCATTTTTTTGCAACACTGCTAAAAACAGGTCCTTACAGGCTGTCTGGATTGATAATTTCATATTACTTTGAAAAATAAAGAGATAAAGGCCGCTTCAATTTTTGTCCGGACGGACATTGAAAGGAGACATCTTCAAAGAGGTTTTGGCAAAACCCAAAATCATCTTGTTTAAAATTGTTTCAACCCTCAAATAGATATCACCATGAAATACACATTCATAATCTTCACGCTACTTTACGTTATCTCATGTGGCCCCGTACCACAACAACCACTACCAATCCAATCTTCCTCGATCGATGAACTCTATGAGGGACTGGAATTCGACATGCCAATGGTAACTGAGCCGGTCATTCCGGATCTGGAAAAATCAATTGCAGAGTTTGGAGCTGTGCCCGATGGTATCACAAAAAACACAGAGGCCTTTATGGCTACCATTCAGAATGTCTCCGCTGCAGGTGGCGGCAAAGTGATTGTTCCGAGAGGGATGTGGCTGACTGGTCCAATCACACTGAAGAGTAATATCAATCTACATCTGGAAGCTGGAGCACTCATCATTTTTACCGATGATAAAGATGATTACCCAATAGTAGAAACAAGTTTTGAAGGGCTGAATACATTCCGTTGCCAGTCTCCAATCAATGGTAGGGATCTGGAGAATATTGCCTTAACCGGATCAGGAACAATTGATGGAAATGGTGGAGCGTGGAGAATGGTGAAAAAAGAAAAGATGACCGAGCCACAATGGAAAAAACTACTTAAGAGTGGTGGTGTGACCAGCGATAATGGCAAGGTCTGGTATCCATCGGAGCAATTTAAAAGAGGTGCGGAGTTTACTGCCAATTTCAATGTACCTGATCCCTCACAAGTCAATTTTGAGGAGATTCGAGATTTCCTTCGGCCAGTCATGGTCAGCCTAATCAATTGTAAGAATGTTTTGCTGGATGGACCCACCTTCCAAAATTCTCCTGCCTGGAATCTTCACCCATTGATGTGTGAAAATGTGATCATCCGTAACCTGAGTGTTCGCAATCCCTGGTATTCTCAAAATGGTGACGGGCTGGACCTGGAATCTTGCAAAAACGTCCTGATCTACGACAACACGTTTGATGTAGGGGACGACGGGATTTGCATCAAGTCTGGAAAAGACAAAGATGGAAGAGACCGGGCAGTGCCAACTGAAAATGTGATCATCAAAAACAACATTGTCTATCATGGACATGGTGGATTTACTGTGGGAAGCGAGATGAGCAGTGGAGTGAAAAATATCCACGTTTCCAATTGTACATTTATGGGAACTGATGTTGGGCTGCGCTTCAAGAGCACAAGAGGCAGAGGAGGTGTCGTAGAAAATATCTACATCTCCAACATTGATATGATTGATATTCCTACTGATCCCATCCGGTTCAATTTATTCTACGGTGGTCAATCACCCATCCTGGAAGAAGACCAGGAGGCTGCAGTGGCTGACCCTGAAAAAGTACCTGTTACCGAGGAAACGCCTTCATTCAGAGATATCTATATGAAAAACATTCGGGCAGTGCGATCCGGCAGTGCCGGGTACTTCCAGGGTCTCCCGGAAATGAAATTGAAAAACATCCAGATTGAGGATTCTTATCTGGAAGGAAAAACGGGCGTTTCTATGATTGATGCTAATGATATTGTTTTCAAAAATGTGAAAATCCAATCCACTGAGGGTTATCCTTTGACATTGTATAACACAGCAAATCTTATCGCTCCAGGTGTTGAGCTGATTGCACCGGTTGCAACGAAAGGTCTCTTAATATTGGGGGCTGAGTCACAAAATATTGATCTTACAGATTCAAATATTGACGAGTCAGCGGTGAAGATTGACAAAAAAGTAAATAGTGAATCTGTCAAATTGTAATTAATGAAATATCTGAAGGTGTTTCTCAGTCTTTCTTTCCTACTCATCCATTTTGCATTTGCTCTGCAAGAGGAAAAAGTGGTTGTCTACCTGGTAGGAGATTCTACCTGTGCTGATAAAGATCCAAAAGCATTTCCTGAAACAGGTTGGGGAACGCCTTTTAAAACTTTCTTCAACGAGAATATTATTGTTGAAAACAGGGCAAAAAATGGCAGGAGCACAAGATCATTCATGGAGGAGGGTAGATGGGACAATATCATGAGTACACTCAAAGCTGGCGACTATGTCTTTATCCAGTTCGGACACAATGATGAAGTTCCTACTAAAGCCACTGCTACAACTCCGGATGAATTTCAAAATAACCTTCGCAAATACATTGAGGATACTCGTGTTAAAAATGCCATTCCGGTATTGTTGACTTCCGTTTCCAGAAGATCCTTTGTGGATGGGGTTCTAAAAGACACCCACAAACATTACGCTGATCTAACCAGGGAGATTGCCTCAGAAAAGAAAGTCCCGCTAATAGACATGAACGAAATCTCTATGAGACTTCTGACTGAATGGGGAGAAGAAAAATCTCAACTCTTATTTCATCATCTTGAACCCGGGGAACATCCCAATTTTCCTGATGGCAGAACGGACAATACACACTTCAATGAATTGGGTGCGCGTAAAATGGCTCAACTGGTGTTGAAAGGAATAGTTGAGCAGGATCTGGGGTTACAAAATTTTGTAATCGAATAAAAACTCCATTAAAACAGGTTGCATGGTCTTAGCTCTTCATGATAGCTTCTTCCATGTTATAGATTGTGTGAATTACCTGCATCAGGGCAGCCACTGAGACAATATCTCTATCTTTTTTTGTCGGATACTCACCAACATTGATAAACTTTTGCGCTTTTTCCGGATCACTTTCAAAGAGCTCCCTGCTTTCGTTCAGGTATCCCATCAACAATTCGAGTTCCTTTTCTTTCAGATCTCTACATATGATAAGTCTTGACGCCTTGATGATATTTTCTTTGTCTGTAAGATCTTCTGCATCGATTTTTTCAGCCAACACCCTGGATGCTTCCAGCACAGTTGGGTCGTTGAGCATGATGAGAGCCTGAAGAGGGGTGTTGGTAGATTGTCTTTTTTCTTCACAGTGATCTCTGGGCGATGAATCAAAAGTGAGCATGACCGGTGGGGGGACCGTTCTCTTGATGAAAGTATAGATCCCTCTTCGGTAAAGCTGGTCGCCATGATCCTGAACATATTTTCTGAGGGATCCCCTTCCCGAAGATGCCACTTCCCACATTTCCGCTGGCTGATAGGGTCTTACACTAGGTCCTCCAATTTCATCGTTCAACAATCCACTGCTTGCAAGTACCATATCCCGGATAAATTCAGCCTTAAATCTGCTTCGATGCATTCGGGAGAGGTAAATATTTTCGGGATCCTTCTTCAGTTTATTCTCCTGGATCACCGCAGATTGCATGTACGTAGAAGATGTTACAATTTGTTTTACCAACCGCTTAATGTCCCAACCATTTTCACGGAAATCTACTGCCAGCCAATCCAGCAGTTCAGGATGTGTGGGCAGATCACCCTGCATTCCGAAATCACCAACTGACTTAACGATACCCCGTGTGAAAAACTCCATCCAAATCCGGTTCACAAACACCCTGGCAGTCAATGGGTTGTTTTCACTTAGCAACCATTTGCTAAGTCCTAATCTGTTCTTTTCATATTGGGTTGAGTCGAAAGGAAGGACCGCTTTCGGAGTCGCGTAATCCACCACTTTGCCTTTGGCATCATAGACGCCCCGCTCCAGGATATGAGTTTTGCGTATTTCGGCAGAATCAGCCATCACCATAACTTCCACCGATCCGGTATCCCGGTTATTGATGAATGTTAGGATCTCTTCCTTAATTTGTGGCGTGATCTTGATCTTGGGTGCATCCGCAAAAATCACTCCCAGTCCTCCTGCGAGACCTTTTTCAGGTATTTTATCGAAAAAGGCCGAAGTACTGTAATATTCCTCCGTGGAGATTGGATCGTACTTGTGATCATGGCACTTCGCACACTCCATCGTGAGTCCAAGAAAGGCCTTTCCAAATGTATCGGTTCGATCAGAAACATATTCCACCCTGTATTCCTCGTCGATGGCTCCGCCTTCCTGGGTGATTTTATGATTTCGGTTAAAACCCGTAGCCAGTAAGGCTTCCAGGTTATCCCCGGGAAGCAGATCCCCTGCAAGCTGCCATATGATCAGCTTTTCATACGAGTAGTTTTCATTGAAAGCATGGATGATCCAGTCTCTCCACGGCCACATGGTCCGAAATCCATCATTCTGGTAGCCATGCGAATCAGCATATCGGGCAATATCCAGCCAATGTAATGCCATCTTTTCGCCATAATGTTTACTGGCTAGCAGCTGATCGACCACTTTATTATAAGCCTCATCTGAATCATCCTTTAAAAATGTTTCCTGCATTTCCAAGGTTGGAGGCAAACCTGTGAGGTCAAATGAGACTCGTTTTAAAAGCTGCTGCTTAGTAGCGGTTTCATTAGGAGTGAGCTTCTGTTCCTCTAATTTCTGTAAGATGAAATAATCAATTTCATTACGGGCCCAGTCTTCTTTTTGCACAAGAGGAATCTCTGGTTTTTCTGGAGGAATAAAAGCCCAGTGAGGTTTGTAGTCCGCTCCTTGCCGGATCCATTTTTCGATAATCTTGATCTCATAATCATTTAGCTTCAAATTGGATCCTAGTGGCGGCATCATCTCTGCTGTGTCAGTCGAGGTCATCTTGAGGAAAGCAAGTGATTCTTCCGGCTTTCCCTTTACAAAGGGATATGTATGCTCATACTCTGCAAGCGCAGAAAAGGCTCCCTCTTCGGTATCCAGCCTCAGATTAGCCTGTCTTGCTTTCACGTCAGGGCCATGACAGGCAAAACAATTATCTGATAGGATGGGTCTGACATGAAAATTATAATCTACCTCCCCGGGTAATTTCTTTTCATGCGAAAGACCCTGGTCATCCGAAACACATGATGATAAAAATGAAACAACTGACAAACAGACCAATAAGGGTATAATGTGCCTTACCTTCTGTCCGTCAATCATATACCAAAGTTGATCGAGTTTACGAAAGAATTCCGTTTGGCAAAGTGCCCGTACTGTCTGAGAAAGTTTCTTTTTCTACGCCCACAGTCTGCAACATGCTCACCAGCAGGTTTGACATTGGCATATCCTCGTACACAGAATAAGCTCCATGCTTCACGCCCATGTTTTTACCTCCGGCAAGTACCATCGGATAGTTTACCGCATCGTGTGTCGTACTACAAGCACTACCATACAGAGCCAATGTATTGTCCATCAACGAGCCATATTCATCATGGGTATTTTTAAGCTCATTCAGGAAGTAGGCATATTGTTTGGCCAGCCACTGATCATATTTTCCCCACATCTCCCAATGTCCATCCGATAAGTCGTGACTGATCGCATGGTGACCAAGGTTAAAGCCTAAGGCCAGCTTAGGGAAATTGTCGTTAAAGCCCATTCCGTCTTCACGACCCATCATAAATGTGATCACGCGGGTAAGATCTGTTTTGAATGCCAGGATCATCAGGTCGAATGTAGTCCTAAGATAGCTCTGTGGATCCACAGTAGGATTGACGTTGAAGTTGAGATGATCAGCATTGAATGGTTTCATTGGAATATCCAGCCATTGCTCATTTCGACGAACCTGCTCCTCCACTGAATTCAATGAAGTCATGTATTCGTCTAACTTTTGCTTGTCATGGGAACCGAGATTTCGATGAAGGCTCTTGGCATCATCCATCAACAGGTCAACGATCTTCAATCCCTGGTAAATGCTTTTTCTTCGTTCGTTGGTAGGTGTGCCTCCTCCCGGAGCAAAATATCTTTCAAAGATTTCACGATGTCTGTGTTCAGAAGGGATTGGCAAACCCCTGTGATCAAACGAAAGGGTTGAAACCCGTGACTTGTAACCGATACCCCCATCAGTAGAAAGTGCTAAATAAGGATAGCGTGTATATTGACTCAATTTATGCGCAGCAACTTGATCTGCTGAAATCTGGTTGTTGTACTCATTACCTCTCAAGTCTCCACCAGTGAGCCAGGTATCCCCCGCCAGGTGACCGAGCAGATGGCGACTCTTCGGGTGACTCATTCCACCAATGATAGACATGTCATCCCTAAAAGGTGACAAAGGTGCCAGGGTGTTGGTCAACTGATAATCTTTTCCCTGACCGATGGGGAACCAACTCCATTTCTTGTGATAGGCACTATCAGCCGGAGGTATTGCAGCTCCATTGGGAAAGTAAACAAAACAAAGTCTTTTAGGCATGCCTTCCTCATACCTGGCCAATGGTTTACCCATCGCTTCCAGGTACGGAAGCATGCAGGTAACTCCTAAACCTTTTAAAAAAGTTCTTCTATCTAAGTGCCATGACTTTTTCATCGTGTTCTATTTTGGATCCAATAAATGAATCAGATATTGCAATATACTTAATTACAGATTGAAATCGGTAATCGTCATCTTTCACGTTTTCTACGATTTCGCTGATTTCCTCCTCATCTGCATACGACACATCCCGTCCTAATGCATAGGTGAAGAGATGTTTTACCAGAGAGGTAGTGAAATCATCCATTTTTTTATCGAGCAAATAATGTTTGATCCCTTCTATACCCACCACTTCAGTCTTATCAGGTAAAACTACACTCGCGTCAATTGGTTTTTGCATGGCCATCTTTTGATACCTTCCTGATGCGTTGTAATTCTCGAAAACAATGCCATATGGATCTATCTTCTTATGACAGTCCATGCAAGAGGGCTTTTCTCTATGCACCTCCAACTGCTCTTTCAATGTCATCTGGTCGAATCCTGGTGTTTCCGGATCTAGCTCAGGAACATTCGGTGGTGGTGGTGGAGGCTCATCTCCTAATATTTTTGCTTTAAGCCATACACCTCGCTTGATTGGGTGCGCCTGGGTACCATCCGAGTGACCATTCAGGAATGCTCCCTGTGAAAGTAGTCCTCCACGGATGGCATTATCTTCAAGGGTAACAGGTCGGAACTCATTCCCCGAAACACCTTCAATACCATAATACTCTGCCAGATTTTGATTCAACATGGCAAAATCTGAATTAATGAAATTTTCTATGCTCAGGTCTTCATCAAGTACCTTATGAATAAAGTGGTAGGTCTCCTGGCGCATATCGGCTTTAACAAACCTCGAAAAATCTGGAAACTCATTGACATTTGTACTCATGGTCTCCTGTCTGTCTATCCTTAGCCACTCATTTGAGAACGTGCTGATCATGTTCCAGATTTTTGGGTCTTTGATCATTCGTTCAACCTCATCTTCCACTCTATCTTCAAGCTTTCCCTTTTTCGCAAGCTCAATCAATCGCTTGTCCGGAGGACTGTTCCACAAGAAATAGGAAAGTTTTGAAGCCAGTGTATACTCAATGTCTTCTTCCGTTTTCGGATTCTGGAGGTAAATAAATCCAGGAGAACAGAGTACAGCCACAAGCGCTTCCTTAACACCATCCTCATATCGTGGGTATTGATCTTTAATCTCCTTCCAGAAGTTTGTGTAAAGATTAAGCTCACTTTCCCTTGCAGGTCTTCGGAAAGCTTTACCAATAAAATGTTCAAGCACTTCCCTGGTATATATTTCAGGATTGGACTTGTTGTCCGAAGCTATGAAAATGCTATTATAACTTTTCGAAGGCCATGATTCATAGTATGGTGCTTCAAACTCAATAGAACGGATCAACAATGGAGGTCCTGAGTTCCTGTTGTCTTTTACCAGGTAGTTATTCCAGATTCCCAGGATCATAATGTTGGAAAGGATCTCTGTATCATTAAAATCTATCTCAGGAATAGGTAAATTTTCCAGCCTCTCACTGAAGACAAATTCTTCAAACTGCCCGGAAGCTGATGATACATTTAACGGTTGACCAAAAGTTCGGTAGTCCATACCATCATCTGTCCTTGTTCCTGCAAAGGCTCTCATTGTAGGTACTTCTTTCTCATACTTAATCCGGCTTTGTTCAGCTTCCTGCATCAATTGCTTGGCGGTATTATGCTCAGGTGGCAAATAGCTCACCAATATATTTTTGAATCCGGTGAAAAACTTTCCTCCAATTTCAAGATTGTGTTTTCCTTTATTCAGGTACATCAGGGTGATAGGCCTGGTGATTTCTTTCTTTTTACTTTCCTCCTCAGTCATGTGCAGCCTTTCTTCAAGCCTGAATCCATCAACACGGAGATACACGGATGGCATGTTATCGTCAGTTACATAAGGATGAGTGAAATCTATCTGATAATATCCATCCTGTTTTGCTTCAAAGTCAAACTGAGCCGAACAAGAAACGGTGATATCCTTAGGAACAAGTTGGCCATCTTTGAGTATGAGATTCGAATTCTTCTTTTTTGTTTCACTGGCAGAAAGAACGGTGGTATGCTCTGTGATCCCTACAGGCTGATCATCCCTCAGACTGATCATTCCTTCAATATCGTTTTTTAACTGATATCCTCGTGAGGCATGTATCGTAAATTTTAATTCCCCGTTTTCAGGAAAAACTTTACGCATCAGAAGCTTAAGATTTGGCGACGGACCCTGCCATGATTTGGGAGTAACCTCCTTGTGAGGTACTGCTGAGTAAAGAATAATTCCATTATCAACGACACCATATCGATCAGAAGCCGAGCCTCGCATACCAATACCAATATTATTTTTGATCGAGTCAATCTCAGCTTGAGAATATCTTGTTCCTGGTTTGATTGGATTTCCATCTTCGTCAAGAATGTCAATCACAAAATTGTCTTTATTTACCGGGTCACTCTGATAACCACCAATCATTGCGGCCACCTTATCTTTTCCAATATCTTTACCGAAGGTGATTTTGTAGCGAGTCACAGGAGGTTTCTCTGCTGGTCCGATGGCTTTGTCTAAAGCTTCCCGCGCTATTTGCTGATAATATTCCAGGTAAAGAGGGGAAACCTGAAGCACTTCACCATTATTGGTAAAACCCATTTCAGATTTTGCATCCTCTGGCAAGACAGACCCAAAGTTTACCGGTACTTTTAATAAGTCATTCAGGCTATTGGTGTACTGATCACGAGTCAGTCTTCGCATCACTACGCGACTCTCGCTCTTTTTCAACTCGATGTCATATTTCAGTGAGGAGGTCAGCCATTCCACAAGCATTTGACGATCCTTGTCCGTCAGTGGCTGTTCATCTTCGGGCGGCATATCTCCCAGGTTGATCATGTCAAGGGCAGCTCGCCACTTGGCTCCGTCCTTACCGTGGATAATGTCCGGATCCAGCGTATTTAGCTGAAGGCCGCCTTTTTGTTCTTTATCTCCATGACAGCTATAGCAATTGTTTTCCAGAATTGGTACGACCGATTCCTGAAAAACAGGCTGAAGATCTTCCATTTTGTACACCGCATTCTGAGAAATGAGATGTGCGAGTCTTTTATTCCGGTCATTGCCCATGATCGATTTGATCTCATCGGGCAGTAATTCCGTGAGGTAGTCCGAACCATGAGTAAGTGTTCCTCCCATATGACCCGCAGCAGAAAGCAGCAGCATATTGACTACAAGTGCTCCATGATAAATTTTAGAGAAATGTTTCTTCTTGACGATGATTTCTGTGTGGTGAAGAACCAGCAGCCAGATACTTAATAAGGCGGTGAACCAACCCAGCCATTGATGTGTCACTCCCTTGGAACCATACCCTCCGTCGGAGGCCAAAAGTAAACCCGCTAAAACAGTAGGTATTGCTGTGATCACTGCCAACCAGATCAATAGCTTACAAGCCATGGCCAGGTTAAATTCCGGCTTGTAAAGATTTATGGCCTCAAGCGTAAAAAGGGCAATTAGCACACCAATAGGAAGGTGAACCAGCAAGGGGTGGAATCTTCCAAATATTCCCAGCACCCAGTGACTTTGTCCTTCAAATGGAATCAGCACAAGAATGACCAAAACAGCCGTCAGGATCAGTGCTATTTTTAGAAGGGATTTACTTGCTGGTTGTTTTTCCGCCATTGGACTAAAAATGGTTTATTTTGCTAACTTCAAATATACCGATAATCGCCCTGAACCTGAAAAAGCAGTATGAACAAAGGGTTGCACAAATGGCCAGGGGATACGTCAGAAACAGGCATTCATGAATTCCTAATCTCCTTCAGCCAGGTCCACCAGGTCCACTTCTATGGATTGTAGGTTTTCGGCATATCCACCGAAGACTCCAAAACCACCATCTATATTGGTTTGGACAGGCATGGGCGCACCATTGGGATCCTGCTCGGATAGGCTTTGAAAATAGGTCTCCTCATAATAACGATAGAGCTCAGGTGAGTAGCTGCGAAGTACCAGCCTAATTCTTTTGTCAAAGCCAGACCCTTCCTCTTGCATTAATTGAAGAAGCAAATCATCAACAAAAAACCTTATTATCAATTGATATCTTTGGCCATTGAAGGCCTCATCTTTTAAGTTCCTGCCATAATTACTTCCAAAAAGATGCTCTGAGTAATCATGTTGAGGATCAATGTAGTCAAAATCTAGCAAGTATCCATGGGAACCCCAATGATGAGTTATTTTATAATCCATAGATAAACCGTAATAATTGGTTTCCTGTGGATCATCAATTTCAACGGTGACCTCATAATAATTTCCTTCTAGGGGGTAAGCACCCTCAGCATCATACTCATATACACCCCTACCAACATGATCAACTGAAATAATCTCAAAAGGAACGATATCAGGATGGGTATACTCAGAATAAAGCTCTCCAAAATTTTTATCTTCTATTTCAAGATGATAAGTGTTTCCGCCTTCTGGAAAAGATGAAAAATTCTCATAATATCTATAACTGCATATTTCAAAGAACATTTCCTCAGCATGGACCAGAAATTGATCGGAATCATCACTTATAGATAGTATTGGCGAAATTTCGCTTCCTTCTGACCAACAGTATGTATCCAGAACTCCCATGCTAAGGCCTACTTCAGAACTCCATCCTCTATCAAATCTCCCGAGCCTCAGGTCATGGTTATTCGAGACTCCAACGACAAAAGTCACCAGCTTTTTTGGGTATTCCGGAACTTCAATAATATCTGATTGATCACAAGAGCAGAAACTGAGCGCTGAAAAAGTAAGTAACAATATGTTTATGAATATTTTCATTTTAAAAACTCACAGAGTAGCTGATAGAAGGAACTATTCCAAGAAGAGATTTTTGAACAAGTACTTTTCCAATATCAATCCGATATCCGTACTCCAGGAAATAAGGATTTAAACGATTATAGACATTGTAGATAGATGCCGAAATGCTGTGCTTTAATTTTTTACTTTGAATCACGTAATTTCCACTGATGTCCAGTCTGTGGTATGATCGCATCCTGAAATTGTTCCTTTCAGCGTATTCATACTGATAATTGTCTCCAAGTGTCAGATTAACATAATCTACCAAAAAGAATTCATTGTAATATGCATGTGTGGGTATTGTCACAGCATTTCCCGTTCTAAAAATCCAGTTTCCGGAAAGACTTAATCGTTCCGAAAGCTGATAAATAGCCACAACTTTTAAATCATGTCGACTATCATATCTATAAGGGAACCATTCGCCCTGGCTAAGATTTTCAAACCTTCTATTAGTCCAGGAAAGGGTATAGCCTAACCAACCATTGAGCCTGCCTGACTTCCTTTGCACCATCCACTCAAACCCATAACTTTCGTCACGTCCCGCTTCAATCAGATCTTCCCAGCTTTTATTGCTATCCAGATAGCTAGCCCCATTTTTATATTCTATTATACCAAATGATCTTTTATGATAGACTTCTGCGCTAAGCTCCAAATCTCCCCTTTGAGTCGCTGCTCCTATAACAAACTGATGTGATTGAAGGGGTGGTGCATTTTCTGTAGCCGGGAGCCAAAGATCCGTTGGTAATCCTAGTCCAGCTGTGGTCAACAGGTGGACGTTCTGTTGCATCATGGAGTAGGAAGTTTTGAGAGACATGCGGTCTGATAGCGCCAACCGAACTGAGGCCCTTGGCTGAAAAGATGAATAGTTCCTGGAGTCAACCAGGTAATGATTGTATCTCACTCCAATATTTGCCCTGATCAATTGAGTAAGAAAGAAATCATCTTCCAGATATCCGGAAAATTCCTTGGGTGATTTTCTTTCAACACTGGTAGACTGATCCCGCTCTGATTTATTGGTTGCTTTTACCTTGATACCCGGCGTATAGGTGTGGTTTATACCCTCTACCCCCAATCTGAAATGATGGTTTGGATTCGGAATATATTCTAATCCATAGCTTATAGTTAGGTCTTCAATGCCGGAATCAAATTGACTTTTAATATTCGTTGTGTCAATTCTAGTCTGGTACCTAGCTTCATAATTATTTTCATCAATTACCTGAAAATCATACCGGTTATAGCTCACAGCCAGGCTAGAAAAAGTCTTTTTATTGAAAACATGATTCCAGCGAATACTTCCGATCTGGTTTCCCCATCGAATTCTAGATGAAATCTTTTGGTTAAAATAGCTGATCGAGTCTTCATAAAAATAATCCCTTATTGTAATCGACTCATCCTGCCCCATGTAACCACTGATATAGAGTCTGTTTTTGGTATTGATCTTATAGTTGACCTTAAAATTGAAATCGTAAAAGCGAAAGCCATCTCCTTTTACGTCTTCATGCCTGCCTTTTTCTAATCCCCCGGCAAGGAAAGGATCAAAATGTGATGTCCGCCCTGATGTCATGAAGGAAATCTTATCCTTAAGAATCGGGCCCTCCAGCAAACCCTTTACCGTAATCAGTCCTACTGAACCAATACCATGTAATTGGTGCATATTCCCATCTTTCATATTAATGTCCACCACAGAAGACAATCGTCCTCCATACCTGGCAGGAAAACCGCCTTTAAGCAATGTCACCGTATTGATTGCGTCTGCATTAAAAATGGAATAGAACCCATAAAGGTGAGTCGCATTATACACTGGCACTCCATCCACCAGGATCAGGTTTTGGTCCTGGCCTCCTCCTCTTACATAAATGCCAGCATTCCCTTCGTTACCTGCTTTCACTCCCGGCACCAATTGAAGTGATTTCAGAACATCCACCTCTCCATTAAATGCGGGCATGTATTGAATTTGCTTAATGGGGATCTCTACTATGCTTGCCTGACTCATTTCGTGTAAAGGTTGTTCTTTCACTCCTTCTATTACAACTTCTTGGAGTTGCGCTCCTTCTTTCAACCCCAGAGAAATGGTCGTATCCCTTTTTAATTGAAATTCAACAATTTCATTCTCATAGCCTACATAAGAGTATTGTAAAGAAACTGGAGCTCTCTTAAGTGTCAGACTAAAAAATCCATAAGCATTTGAAACAATCCCCTGATTACTATTTTTATCAAAGACAGTGGCACCAATTAACGCTTCGCCACTATTCACATCTTTGATAAATCCACTAATTGTAGATTTTTCCACAATGGATTGAGCGTACCCTTTTACGACGATCAACAAGAGAATTGCTAAGAGTTCCAGGGTTTTCAAACCAGTAGACATGATACGAAAGTATGAAAAATCATTTACTCACAACGTATCTTTATCTTAAATATTAAATACCATTGAACATTAAGAAATCATAACCTCTCCCCGCAATGTTTATCTTTATCCCACTTTGAAAATCCTGTATATTCATCAGTATTTCCGCACTCCTGAAGAAGGCTGGTCTACCAGGTCTTATGAGTTGGCCCGTGGACTTGTAGAAAATGGCCACGAAGTCTGTATGATCACTGCCCACAATGAGCTAAGTGGTGTCCGAATGATTGATGGGATAGAGGTTCATTACCTCAAAATCCCCTATGAAAACCATTTTGGTTTTTTGAGGCGGGTTTTTACCTACCTGAAATTTGTGAGACTAGCCAAAAAAGAAGCCCACAAGATCCATCTGGTAGACAAAGCCTATGTCATGACCACACCATTGACGACTGGCCTGATTGCTTTGTACCTGAAAAAGAAACTCAAAATCCCATATCTGTTCGAGGTTGGGGACCTGTGGCCTGAAGCTCCGGTACAAATGGGCATAATCAGAAATACATGGCTCACTAAAAAGCTCTATGCATTCGAGAAAAAATGCTACGATGAAGCGGAAATGATTGTGGCTCTGAGTCCGGCCATCCAGGACTACATCCAGACGATCACCAGGAGGAAAACTGTAATGATCCCCAACCTTTCAGATTGTGAATTTTTTAAACCGACCGAAAATCACAATAAGGTATTCCAAATGGGCTATTTCGGTACTTTTGGTGCCGCCAATGATCTGGGTCAGGTGATTGAACTGGCCCGTTTCGCTCACAAGCGATCACTTTCAGTGCATTTTACACTGATGGGAAAAGGGGCAGAGGAAAAAAAGATAAAACAGGCATCTAAAGAACTTAATAATATCACTATCCGGCCTTTTGGAAATAAGAAAGAAGTCAGAAAAGTGATGGATGGAATGCATGCCATCTACATTTCTTACAAGAATGTACCCGTACTCAATACGGGAAGCCCTAATAAATTATTTGATGGTCTGGCAGCCGGTAAGCTGATCATCATCAATTTTAAGGGTTGGATCAAAGAGTTGATTGAATCAGAAAAATGTGGTTTTTCTCATGATCCGAAAAAACCAGAAATTTTTGAAGAAAAGATTCTTCCGTTTATTGCTGACAGCACATTGCTCAAAACCTATCAGGAAAATAGTCGGAAGCTGGCCAAAAACGGATTCGAAAAGTCCCTTCTTATTCAAAAACTTATAGCGACACTTCAGGATTAGTTACTTCGGCTTATACCCAGATTTACTGAAGATCCTGTCATGATCTGTTTCATCTAGCAGTGTCAACAAATCCACTTTGTTTTTGCGCATATAGTCTTCTACAATTTGCCAGCCAATCCATGCACCTACGCGACCAGGGCAGCGTTCGGAGATTTCATATATGTTTGGTCGCTCCCCAAGAAACTTCTGCTTGGTAAAATGGCTTGTCTCGTAAAGGATCTTATTCTCTACAAAATTTGCCCAGATAATCTTTTCATTTTCTTTCACCACTTCCATTTCCTCAAATGAATATCCCATTAAGATAGAATCCGGCACACAGGGTAAGAGCCTACTTGTCAGATAATAGGTTTTGCCAAAATCGATCATTTCAGAAAGTAATGTGTTTTTTGGACTGGTTGCCACCTGGGTGGACGCCATAAACTTTGCAATGATGGCTACCAGATGCTCTTTATCATACCGCTTGAGCATATAATTGGGAATGTTGATAGGTCGATAGGTGGCCTCATCCCCAATAAAAAAATCTATCCCTACAATAATCTGGGAATCGGTGATCAGCAGGTCGTTGTACATGCCCGTCACGGTAGTGACAAGGTTAGGTGTCTGCTTATCAGGAAAAAGGGTTTTGAGTCTGCCAATTACTTCCTCCAATTGACTTTTTACATCAGAGATGTCTTCATAAACTTCAGAAGCTTCGGCATATAGAGTATCTATGTAATCATCTTTCGAAAGTTGGAACACTTTGTCAGCCAGTATGTCCAGGTTTGGATACTGATCTCCATCCAGAAAGTATTGGGTATAATCCGGATTTTCCTCCAGAACTTTTCTGACATCTGCTTGAGAAGTAGCTGCAAATAGCTCCTTCTCCAGTCGCTTTACTTCAAGGTTTACTTCCTGCTTTTCTATTAGCCCTGACTGTCTACAGGTTTCCTGCTGGCAGGCTGCAGATAAAAGAAGTGAAAAGATTATGAATACTGTTCGCATACACCTTAATTTTAACTCCTAAAATTAGCCATTATTATTTGACTACATGAGAAAGATCGTTCTGCTGGTCCTTTCATTATTTGTCTTTTCATTTTCATCTGCCCAGCTCCAACTAGGATTGAAATTTTCTCCTCAGATGAGTATGGGTAGGACGTTACTCACCGATGATACCCGTGATTTCGAAGCTGATGATCCGGGTTTCAAGTTTGGCCTGGGACTGATAGTTGATTATGGTTTTGCGGAAAACTATTTCTTCAGCACCGGGATCTCGTTTATGCCCAAACGAGTGGCTTTTCTGATCTCAAATGAAGATGGTAGCAGTTTACCACCAGGAGTTAACCCTTTCGAAGATTATAATGTGCAATACCTGCAGGTTCCACTCACACTAAAACTATATACCAATGAGATCCAGCCGGACATGAAGATTTTCTTCCAGGTGGGCGCGGCTCCCGAAGTAAAGATCTACGATCAGCCGGTGGATGAAGATTACAACCTGGTCGAAGAATTTCAGTTTATCGATGCTGCAGCCATTCTTGGCGTTGGCCTGGAATATAAAGTGGGATTGAATACTGCACTGGTAGGAGGGTTTTCGTATCAGCGCGGTTTGGTAAATCAACTCCATACGCTGAACAGTAACGGCATCAACTTCCAGGAAGACCCATCGTATCGTAATACGATTATCTCCCTGGATGTTGGTATTAAATTTTAAACTTCTATTGCTTCTCCTCTTCGGTTGAAGACATTAAACTCCGTAATGGCCAGTGAAGAGTCTGCCATCAGGTTCACCCATTTCAGGTATTTGAAGTACCACTTTACTCTTTTAGAAATAATCCCTTTGGTAAAGTATGAATATAAAAATGGGTGAAGCGCTATCGTGAGCTTATCAGCCAGATTGCCTTTCAGAAGATGTTCAACTGTAGCTTCTATCTGATCAGATATTGAAATGGCCGCCGTGATTTGTCCTGTTCCTCCACAGGTAGGACATTGTTCTTTTGTAGCAATATTAAGCTCAGGTCTCACCCGCTGACGGGTGATCTGCATCAATCCGAACTTAGACAATGGCAAAATGGTATGCTTAGACCGGTCATCTTTCATCTCGCTCTTCACACGATCGAAGACCTTTTTCTTATTTTCCTGTCTTCGCATATCGATGAAATCAATCACTATGATTCCACCCATATCTCGTAACCTCAGCTGTCGTGCAATCTCACCGGCAGCTTCAAGGTTTACTTTTAGTGCTGTCGTTTCCTGATCGTCTTCGTTATTGGATTTGTTGCCACTATTTACATCAATGACATGCAGAGCTTCTGTGTGCTCGATGATCAGATAGCCTCCATTGGATACACTGACAGATTTTCCGAAGGAAGTCTTAAGCTGTTTTTCTATACCAAACTGCTCGAAGATCTTCAGTCTTCCCTGGTACATTTTTACAATCTTCTCTTTCTCCGGGGCAATGTTGCCAATGAAAGATTTGATGTCTTCGTAGTACTCCTTATCATCGACCTGGATACTGTCAAAAGATTCATTGAGCATATCCCTAAGGATGGTATTGGCACGATTGATTTCGCCAATCACTTTATCCCGTGGATTTGCTTTTTTAAGTGTTTTCACACCATCAATCCAGATCTTTATTAAATTCTTGAGGTCTTTATCAAGCTCTTTTACGTCTTTACCCTGAGCTACTGTTCTGATGATAACTCCAAAATTATCGGGTTTGATAGAGCTGATCAGCCTGCCGAGTCGCTTACGCTCTCCGGAATCCGTGATCTTCTTAGAAACGTTTACCGTGTTGGAGAAAGGTACCAATACAAGGTATCTTCCTGCTATTGACAACTCACATGAGAGTCTAGGCCCTTTTGTGGAAATCGGTTCTTTAACTACCTGAACCAGTATCTTCTGATTCTTAGTTAAAACCTGATTGATCTTTCCCAGCTTATGGATATCCGGCTCATGCTTAAATGTGTTAAGCTTGGCACTTGTATCCTTTCTTGTTAAAGCAAGTTTAGTGAACTTGTTGAGTGATTGGACCTGGGGCCCAAGATCTAAATAATGTAAGAATGCATCTTTCTCATAGCCTATATCAATGAATGCTGCGTTCAAACCTTGCACCACTTTTTTTACGGTGCCAAGGTATATATCTCCTACATTAAATCTCTCTCCATCATCTTCCTGATGGAATTCTACAAGTTGCTTGTTTTTTAAAAGGGCAATTCGACATCCATTTTGAGTTGAGTTGATTATTAGTTCATTACTCACTACTCAAAATTTAGATTACTTCTTCTTGTGTCGATTCTTTCTTAGTCTCTTCTTACGCTTGTGTGTAGCAATCTTGTGTCTTTTTCTTTTCTTACCGCAAGGCATAGTCTTTACTTTTTAATTCAATAAATTTTTTAAAGTTCTTTCAAATATTCAGATGCCATCGCCTTTGTTGCGGCGTCAGCATCCTGGTTGTTCAGTACGCTTTCAAAAAGCTCCTTCCCCTCTTCCTTCTTACCTGACTCTGTGAGTGAAACAGCCTTATAAAAAGTCGCTTCATAATCCGCTGAGTCAAGCGTTAATAATTTGTCAAATCGGTCGATGGCTCTTTCGTATTGCCCGGACTGTACTGCCAGCACACCCAGGTTCAGAATAGCTTCCCGGTCATCCGGGTTTGCCTCCACAATCTCGCGGAGCATCATCACTCCCTGCATGGGATTTTCTGATGCCATTAGCGTCATCGCCAATTTGTTTTTCAATGAACTATTCTCCGGTTGTTCTTCTACCAGAGTAGTCAGCAGTTCACGCGCTTTCGCTGCAAATCCAACTGCTTTTTCTCCCAGGCCTCTGCCGGATCCGATTCTGTAGGCCTGATAGTAAATCAGTGCTGCCAGCTGCCTGGCTTCTACAGATACATCCGTGGCTAGAATCTTCTCTGCGTATGCAGTTGCACTGTCTGTCAACTGAAACTGCAGATACTCTTGGGCCAAAGAGTCCGCAAAGTTAATACTAATTTTAGAATTTCCACTCTCAGCCAGCCTGACCTTTAATTCTGAAATTCTTTGCCTGACCGATTCATCCATTTCTACCTCATGTTCCATGGTCATCGCTGGCTCATCATTTTCGACTACCACCTTCGGCAACTGAAACAATAGAATAATTAGAACTAGCCCCCCTACCGTTAGAAAAATCTGCTGCTTATTCATTTACACTTCAGGCCTTTTTAAGGTCCTTGCTGGATTTAATTTTTTCAGCAAATATTTTAGATGGCTTAAAACTAGGCACATAGTGTTCCTCTATCACTATGGCTGTGTTCTTAGAAATGTTTCTGGCTATCTTCTGAGCTCTCTTCTTGTTGATAAAACTTCCAAAACCTCTGACATAAATATTCTCGCCCTGCGCCATCGAATTTTTGATAACAGAAAAGAATGCTTCTACTGTTACCTGCACATCTGACTTATCAATTCCTGTCTTGTCGGAAATCTCATTGATTACATCCGCTTTTGTCACAGTGTTTTATTATTTAGGTGATACGTTAAAAGAAATAGGCGGCCCAAATTTAATTTTGCCCGAGTGAAATAAAAAGTTAAAGATCATTTAATAACCAAATCATAGAACATAACCTCACTTCATCACTAATTAGCTGGTACTCAAAAGCTAAAAGAGAGCTCCCCTGGAGATCAACAAAGAACCCTTATAACGTCTGGTTATCCGAAATTATTCTTCAGCAAACCCGAATCGACCAGGGGTTGCCTTATTATTATCGATTCATAGAATCATTTCCGACTGTCAATGAGCTGGCTGATGCCACAGAAGAATCTGTCCTGAAACACTGGGAAGGTCTGGGATACTATTCACGAGCTCGCAACCTGCATGCCACAGCAAAATATGTGGCCGAACACCTTAATGGGGCCTTTCCGCACCAATACAATACACTGATAAAGCTGAAAGGAGTTGGTCCTTACACAGCCGCTGCCATTGCCTCTATTTGCTTCGATGAGCCTACTCCTGTCATCGATGGCAACGTATTTCGATTTGTTTCCAGATACTATGGAATTTCGGAAGACATCTCACAAGGCAAATCCAGGAAAGTATTTTTGGAAGTCCTGGATAAACTCATAGACAAAGATCAGCCGGGAGAATTTAACCAGGCGATCATGGAATTTGGTGCTACAGTATGTAAGCCAAGCCCGGATTGTGAAAGATGTGTGTTTAACCAGGAATGTTATGCAGCAATACATCATGCTCAAAAAAAATTCCCTGTTAAACTATCCAAACCAAAAATTCAGGAAAAACACTTTCACTATTTTGTCATTGAATGTGATGGTCAATTTCTGATGAAGCAACGTAAAACTTCTATCTGGAAAGGCCTCTATGAATTCTTACTCCAGGAGGGTGGAAAAACCTTAGCATCAAAAGATTATCCGTTTGATTCTACACAGGTCCGCCATGTTCAAGTGAGCGAAAAGTTTAGACATTTGCTTACCCATAGGATTCTATGGTTGAGGTTCTACCATATTTCTGTTGAAGAAAAGTACTTTTTATATCTGATGAACGAATTTGATTTACAACCGTATTCCTATGAAGAAGTGTTAACTTTGCCGAAACCAAAATCGATAATCAACTACTTGCAACAGGTAAGTTTTTAATATAATTTTATAATATGTCCGGAGTAAATAAAGTAATCATTGTTGGTCGTTTAGGAAAAGAACCAGAAGTAAGACACCTCGAAAATGGGGCTTCTGTTGCTAATTTCCCTGTTGCAACCTCTGAAGTCTACAAAGACAGAAATACAGGCGAACGCAAGGAGCAAACCGAATGGCACAACGTGGTACTTTGGCGCGGACTCGCGGATGTTGCTGAGAAATACCTCAAAAAAGGGGACATGGTATATGTGGAAGGCAAGCTACGTACCCGCTCCTGGGAAAAAGACGGCATTACCCGCTACACAACAGAAATCGTAGGAGACAATATGACCATGCTAGGCAACTCCGGTGGCGGAGGTGGTCAGGCATCAGGAGGATCTCCACAACAGACTCAGGATAGATATCAGGAAAGCGAATCCCAACCAGTCAATCAATCACAGGAAGATGCCACTGATGATCTACCGTTCTAATTGTTTCACCAAATCAGCAATTATTGGATACATCTCTTGACGATCCTTACCCCTCGGTTTTACTGGCATATTTAACAGATCTACCTGTATCCTTTTTCCTGGTCAATGGATTAAGCATACTCGTATTGTTGTTTCTGTCCGGACTGATCTCCGGGTCTGAGGTGGCTTTCTTTTCCCTCAACCATGATCAGATTTTATCCAGCAAAAGCTCAGAGAAGAGACAGGATCATCTGATCCATAGTCTGGTCCTCAATCCGCGAAGACTGCTCGCCACTATTCTCATACTGAATAACCTGGTGAATATTTTTATTGTCACCATTTCCACTTTTGCTACCTGGAAAATCGTGGGCAGCAAAGATGCTGATGGACTTATTATCATCGTGCTAACTATGGCCATTACCATCATGATCATCTTCTTTGGAGAGATCGTCCCTAAAGTATATGCCAACCACAACAACCTGGCTTTTGCCAGGTTTACAGCTCCATTATTGAATATTGCGGATAAAATTTTGTTTCCTATCTCCTGGATGTTGCTTTCTATCAGCAATGTGATAGAAAATAGAATTCAGCGCAAGGGATATAATCTTTCAGTTGATGAGATAAACCAGGCACTGGAAATCACCGCCGACAAAGAGGTGAGTGAGGAAGAAAAAGGAATGCTAAAAGGCATTGTGAATTTTAGCACTCTTTCTGTTAAGCAGGTAATGAAATCAAGGATTGACATCACAGCAGTTGATGCCAATACTGATTTTCACGATTTGATGGATCAGATAAACAAAACAGGATATTCAAGAATCCCGGTATACAATGAGACCATCGACAAAATTGAGGGGATCCTTTACATCAAAGATCTTTTGCCCCACCTTGAAATGGGCGAGGAATTTCATTGGCAGTCGCTGTTGAGACCCGGCTTTTTCGTGCCGGAAAGCAAAAAGATCGATGACCTCTTTAAAGATTTCCAGGAAAAACAGGTGCACATGGCCATAGTGGTAGATGAATACGGAGGTACATCCGGCCTCATCACCCTGGAAGATGTAATTGAAGAAATTGTGGGTGAGATCAATGATGAATTTGATGATGACAATGACATCGCCTACAACAAGCTTGACAACAATACATTTGTTTTTGAGGGCAAGACATCTCTCAACGACTTCTGTAAAATTACCAGTCAGGACATCCAGGAATTCGAATCCATCAAAAGCGAAAGTGAATCGTTGGGAGGACTCCTCCTTGAGCTAAACAACAAACTCCCCAATGCCGGGGAAAAAATTCGATTCAGGAATTTCCTCTTTACCATTGTGGCTGTAGACAATAAGAGAATAAAACGCGTTAGAGTTTTTATTGGCGCTGAAAACAAAACAGAAACCAGCAAAGACTTCACTGATTGATGAACAGATTTTTCGTATTTGCCCTTATTTTCTTTTTTTGCGCATGTACTCCTGATTATCTCCCAAAACCCAAAGGATACAACAGGATTGAGCTGCCAGCCTATGCCTATCAGCATACTCCGGATTCTTTGCCCTATGCTTTTGAGTATTCTCAGCATGCCAAATTGCTGGACGACACCACCTGGATCTCAGAAAGATATTGGGTGGATATTTACTATCCAGAGATGGAAGCAAATATTCAGATCACCTATAAACCGGTTTTGAGTTTGGATTCTCTTCTCAAGGGATATTATAGCGACGCTTATAAGCTCACTTTTCAGCACAACGTCAAGGCTTATGCCATCGATGAAAAAATCATTGAGCTGCCAAACGGAAATTTTGCTAGTGTCACAGATCTGGAAGGGGAAGTGCCGACACAATTCCAATTCCATGTTTCCGATAGCGTACATCATTTCTTGCGTGGAGCCCTTTATTTTGAGACGGCCACACAAAATGACTCACTTCAACCAGTCATTGACTATATCAAAACGGACATTATTCATATGCTCCAGTCCCTTGAATGGAATTAAATTAGCACAAAGGGCAATGCATGGTTAGTTTCTTTGATCGAAAAATCGAATTCCTTAAAGGGGTTGGGCCGCAGAAGGCTGAGCTGCTAAACAAGGAACTTGGGATTTTTAAGTTCAGAGACCTGCTGCAATACTATCCATTCCGTTACGAAGACCGAACCAAATTTTACAAGATCCGGGAGCTTAATGATTCGCTGCAATATGTACAGCTGATTGGGCAGTTTTCAGGATTTCAAACCGTGGGTGTTGGAAGGAAACAACGTCTTGTTGGCACATTCCATGATGATAGTGGAGCACTTGAGCTGGTTTGGTTTCAGGGAGTAAAATGGATCAAAAGCCGACTCACAGTAGGAGTCCCATACCTGGTATTTGGAAAACCCACCCGCTATGGGAGTAAGATGAATATTGCCCATCCTGAAGTTGAAGTCCTCACCGAAAAAAACAAAGCCGGCAGCTATTTGCACCCTGTCTATTCAGTCACAGAAAAACTCAAAAAGAAATTCATCGACAGCAAAGCTATCAGCAAGATGATGAAGTTGCTGTTGGTAGAAGCCGTTCACCATATAGATGAGACTTTACCTCAAAACTTAATCGATCAGTATAGGCTTCAGGATAAAAAGACTGCGCTGATACAGATCCATTTCCCAAAGGATTCCAGAGCACTCCAATATGCGCAATATCGCTTGAAGCTGGAGGAGCTTTTTTATGTCCAGCTCAGGTTGCTGAAGATGAAGATTTCACGTATGGATGCTTATCCCGGAATCCGGTTCAACAACAGTGACTTGCTGAACAAGTATTACAAAGATCATCTGCCTTTTGAGCTTACCGGGGCTCAGAAAAGGGTGATCAAAGAAATATACACAGATTTCCGGTCCGGCAAACAAATGAACAGGCTCATCCAGGGAGATGTTGGAAGTGGAAAAACCATGGTAGCCTTCCTGAGTATGCTCATTGCTATTGGAAATGAAACTCAGTGCGCATTCATGGCGCCAACAGAAATTCTGGCAGATCAACATTTCAATAACCTAAGGGAGCAGGCCAAACCTTTGGGCATCAGGGTGGCCAAACTCACTGGTTCCTCCAAACAATCAGAGCGGAAGGCGCTGGACATTGCATTGAAAGCCGGTGAAATACATATCCTTGTTGGCACGCATGCACTCCTGGAGGATCGGGTAAAATTCAAAAAACTTGGATTAGCAATTATTGACGAGCAACACCGGTTTGGGGTGGCCCAACGCGCCAAACTATGGAGTAAAAACCAGAACACCTATCCTCACATCCTTGTCATGACTGCCACCCCGATACCAAGAACTCTGGCCATGACACTTTATGGCGACCTTGATATTTCGGTTATTGACGAACTGCCTGTCGGTAGAAAACCCATCAAGACCTACCACATGACAGATACCAAGCGCATCCAGATGTTTGGCTTCATAGAAAAAGAGATTGAAAAGGGTCGACAGGTTTATATCGTTTATCCATTAATTGAAGAATCCGCCACGCTGGACTACAACCATTTGATGGATGGCTACGAAGGTATTTCCAGAAGATACCCTGACATGCCCATTTCCATTGTCCATGGGAGAATGAAACCTGAAGACAAGGATTGGGAAATGCAGCGATTCATCAAAAAGGAAACTAAAATCATGGTGGCTACTACTGTGATTGAAGTAGGTGTTGATATACCAAATGCCTCAGTCATGGTCATCGAAAATGCAGAAAGGTTTGGTCTTTCACAATTGCATCAGCTTCGCGGTCGTGTTGGAAGGGGAGCTGAGCAATCGTTTTGTATCCTGATGACAGGTCATAAACTGACCTCCGAAGCAAAAGAAAGAATTCGAACGATGGTAGAAACGAACGATGGGTTCAGGATTTCCGAAGTAGACCTGAAATTGAGAGGACCAGGGGATCTGATGGGAACTCAACAAAGTGGGTTGATGGACCTGCGTATCTCTGACCTTGGTAAAGATGGAGAAATCTTGAAGCAGGCCAGATCTATTGCCGTGGAAGTGCTGAATGAAGACCCGGATATCACGCTTTCAAAAAATTACCCGATCAAAAAGCAAATTGACTCGTTAAGTAAGAATGTAATCAATTGGAGTACCATCAGCTAAACTGAAATAATATGTCACCAAGAGATAAAAAATATGCTGAGTTGATAAAGAGGCAAATCGACAAGTTGGACAACGAACAGTTTGACCTGGATGCCTGGAAGTCTTCAGCTTATGCGGTAATCAAGCGGATTTTTGGAGATTTTGATCCCAGGCTAAAACAAATTGAAGGATTAAGGATTGATTATAGCAGCTGGACCTTGAGAGACAGCAGTGCGAAATACAAACCGATTGAATCCAGCAAGAATATTGGCCGCGAAATCATGCAAAGTGCATTGGAGGAAATAGAGGTCTTTGGCATGGACGCTGATTCCAACCATGAATTCGAAAAATATTTTGATGATGCTACGCTCAAAAAACTTCAGGACCCGAATGCGAGTCCTGAAACTAAATTGAAAATCATCAAAAAATTGAAAAAATCAGATCTGGAAGAAATTGTAGCTTCCTTGTTCTGAATTATCTCCTTACAATCTCTATCTGCCTATCTATACCATCTACCATTTCATCAAATGGCAATCTGATCAATGTCCAACCCTCCTCAAACGTTGCAGAGATTTCCTCCACATTGATTTGTTTCACCAGTGGAATCATGGCTATGACATAAGGTGCCTTCTCAGGTGAATTTTGATCAATCTCCATCATTTGATGAACGTATAACTGATTGTCCAATACTTCCAGCCGTAGGTTTTCTAGCTCAACTCCGGGTGTTCTCACCTTAATCAGCCACTCATTCTCTAGGGAATGAATATTAATGGTAGTCTGTGACATCCCACCATTGATTGTGTTTAATATATCTGCTGTTCTCGCTAAGTTTCTAACTAAATTTTTTTCCACTTTCATAACGCTCCAGTCTTGTTATTTGTTGACTATGTCAAGCTTCATACCACATTTACGAAACGCGGTATTGTCTGCCATATTGGCTTATGTTCACACAAGTAGATTGACAAATTGACCGAAAAGATTATTTTACCTCAACCCCTCTCCAAAAGGCAACATAACCCTCAATATTTTTAGCAAGCTCACTGGTCTCTGGGTAAAACCATGCTGCATCCTCATTTTTCTTTCCATCCACATCCAGGGTGTAGTAGCTTGCCTCACCCTTCCACGGACAGGTTGTATGTGTACTGCTCTGTTTAAAAAATTCTTCTTTGATGGTCTCTGGAGGAAAATAATGATTGTTTTCTACAACAATCGTTTCATCACTCTCTGCCAATACCTGGTTATTCCAAACCGCTTTCATATTCTCAAGTTTTTACTATTATCTATCGCACAGGAGGACGGTTGGGTTACGTGGAATAAGCGATATGTCTTTCTATTGACTATTTGGCTTCACAAAAAGTCGTTCATCGATTGCAACTCCCAGGAGGATTTCGTCAAATACCCACTCTTTATAGTTGTCTCCAATATGTACTGCAATGGCTGTGGGCATAAGCAAGCCATGGTGGGATTTATATTTGTCAAAAGTCAACCTTGCAATCATGGGTTCCTTACCTTCAATTTCCAAAATAATATGCCTTAGCTCATCGGAATCTTTGTCCATGAGATAACTGACCGAATAATCCTCCTGTCTCTTTTCAAAGGAGTGGAACATTGTACTTTCAAAAACCTCCAACCCACCATACTTAAGCTCCTGCTGAACTTTGGCTAAGGGACTACCGATCGTTATTGCGTGTTGAAGAATCAACTTTTCTAATGGCAGGTAATCACCTGTCAAACCTGATGTCCAAAAAACCTCATGGTCTAACGTAAGAACGTAGTTCTGAGCATCGACACGAACCTGACTGTTTTCTTTATTGATGATTGTGATCGGGAAAGCCTGATATTCCTCGTTCACATGTTTGCCTAGAATTTTTAATGTTTGAATTTGCGACCAGGTGGCCTGGCCGTACTGTTCCAGGTGTCGATTTAGTATCTTATCCCCCTGACCAAACAGCAGAATTGGTATACAAATCAGATATAAAACTAGAAATCTTCGCATCTGTATTTACAACGCAAAGTTGATGCCTTAGATTTTATGAACTGGGTTTGTAAATCGGATCAGGAGAAGTAAAAACGTCTTTAGGGGCTTTGTCCCACACTTTAATATCGGAGAGTTTCCGATCTCCTCTGTCTCCGGACAAGAGAATTTGCCCATGTTGTTCATAATTATCCCAGGGCAAAATAAACGCTGGTTCTTTGTCATCGGCATTTCTAAAATATGCCCACTGCCGAATCAGCCTGGTTTCATCACTTACCCAAACTTCATAAGCATTTTGTGGTGTATTACCCACTTCCTCAAATGTCAACCACAACACACTGGACGGTTCGCCAGCCTGGGTCGTGTCATCACGAATGTAGCTTAAAGTGACACCAGAGTCTTTCAGTTTGAATGGCATAAACAACCAATATGAATCATTGATCCACATATCTTTCGCGGACTTCAGATACTTGTTTACCGTATCCACATTTTGAATCGCTTCACCTGCTTTCCAAACCTGTCCCGTCATGTCGTCCATGTCCAGACTCATCACCATGTCATCCCTGTCAATCCGTACTTTGTTCTCTACTTTATCCCAAAATAGGTGACGTCTTCCCAAAAAATTCCATGAAACATATTTTGTATTGTCCCAGGCTTCACGACCTCCCATGGCATTCATGGCCTGGTCCGCCAGCATAATCGCTATTGGGTTAGAGTCCTCTACATTAAATCCTTCGGCAGGAGGGTTGTTGTAAAGTATTAACTCACCAGACCCATCCGCCTGGTTTTTATTCGTTCGCTTACAAGAAAAGAAAACAGCGGAAAGCAACAGGGATACAATCAGAAGTCTCATTTTTTAATTTTTCTTAAGGTTCTATTCTGGGAAAGATATTGTTCTTTTCATTTACATCACCGGTCATCCGATCTGGATCTATTCTTACGCTCACCACTTTTTTCTCCTTAACAAATATTTTGCGAGCAGTATGCTCATTCAATCTCCAGACTTCGGCTGGAATTAGTTCAACTTCCGTAGAAGTATCTTCATATTTCCATTCAACTACTATCGGGCTGACCAGTCCTCCTATATTTTCAAAAGTTACTTCATAAAAATTAAAAGACGACATTTTCTCCCGGTATTTCTCATCTTCTATCTCTTCCCAAAATTCACCCCGATGTGGTTTACTATAATTAAAATGATAGGGCTCATCATTTATGTCTGTTGAATCGTTAAAATCCATCGTCGGTTTTTCTCCGGACATTTTGAACCATTTCACTGATTCCACAGAAACATCTACGTGGTCTGTAGAATAAAACCATGCTCTCCAAAACCAATCAAGATCTACGGCAGATGCCTCTTCCATTATTCTGAAAAAATCCGCATATGTTGGATGCTTAAATTTCCAGGTATTTGCATACGTCTTCATTGCAAAATCAAACAATTCCGGGCCCATCACAAGATTACGTAAGACATTAAATGCGGTAGCTGGTCTCAAATACGCATTACCATATTTACTGACGAAATGTTCCGGATCAGACATGATTGGACGAAAGTCTCCATGCGTTCCGTTCATGTAGGGTATCACTTTAGCAGATGGTCCCCTTCTGGAAGGATATCCCCACATCCAATCTTGTTCTGCAAGGTATTGGATATAGGCAACGATCCCTTCATCCATCCAATAATGGGCTCGCTCGTCACTATTTACAATCATAGGAAAATAGTTGTGTCCCACTTCATGAATCAAAACACTGATCAGACTATACATATCCTTGTCTTCATACTTGCCGTGTCTGTCTGGGCGGCTGTAGCTGAAATTGATCATAGGATATTCCATCCCGAGAGAGGCTGCATTTACTGAAATAGCCACAGGGTATGGATATTCAAATAAATAATCTGAGAAAAACCTTAGCGTATGAGCTGTCGCTTTCGTTGCATAATTTTTCCATAATGAATTTGACTCCTTTGTGAATAAGGACATGGCCAACACATCCTTATCACCAACATCCACCGCCATGGCATCCCATGCAAACTTTCGTGAAGCAACAAATGCAAAATCTCTCACATCTGAGGCATCAAAATGCCACCGCTTCATTTTTGTAGATCGGTTGGGTTCGTTTCGTTTGGCTTCGGCAGAGGAAACAATCAGTACCGGCTTATCATAAGTGGATTTTGCAGTTTCCAGGCGCTCGATCTGTTCTTTTGTTAGAACTTCTGTTTGGTTCATCAGCGTACCCGTGGCAGCAACGATCATGTCTTCCGGAACTGAAATATCGACCTGGAATTCTCCAAAATTGTTGCTGAACTCACTCTCCCCTAAAAACTGCTTGTTTTGCCAACCCTCATAATCGGAATAGACGGCAGCTCTCGGGAAAAACTGTGCGACGGTATATAAGTAGTTGTCATCCTCCGGAAAATATTCATAGCCTGATCTTGCATAGCGATCAATCAACCTGTTGTTGAGCTTGTAATCCCATGCCATCCAAATGGCAATGCTCTGTCCGGGCTGGAGCGGTTTCGGCAAGTCCACCCGCATCATGGTTTTATTGATGGTATAGCTAAGATCAATCCCAGAGGCTGATCTTACCCATTGAATGTTGATACCGTCCACATCCGGATCCTGTTTCTGATATTTCTGAAATTCAATCGGTGACATAGATGTCGGCATAATTCCTGATTCTGTGGTCCTGGCATCGGAATCTGCTTTTCTCATATTTTGATCCAGCTGAAACCAAATGAATGGCAACTCATGTGGCGACTTGTTGAAATAAGTAATTCCCGCTTCGCCACTGATACTTTGGTTGATGTCATCCAATGATACCTGAATCTTGTAATCGACCTCTTGTTGCCAGTAATCTTTACCGGGTGTTCCGGAAGCTGTTCGGTACTGATTTGGTGTTGGGAGTACCGTACCCAATTGTTCGAATTTGCCTTCCCATGCTGGTTGGGTGAAGACTTTTAGGGAGGCTGCAAGCAGAATCCCCAGAAAGTAAATCCTCATCATATCTATCTCAAAATCACAAACCTACAAAGTTAATGCGGCTGGTTTTATTCTTTTCAAGTATCCACAAATTCCTTCAAAATACCCCATTTTTTTCCATCATGTCTAAGTAAAAAGAAAGACTTTACCTCCCAGGAATAAGAAACCTGTGCCGTTTCAAATATTTTCCATGCCTCCTTAAACATGGCTGGACGAAGATCCCGAAAAGCAACAGTCATATGAGGCTTAAACCCCTCGTTTCGATAAGTTTCTTTGACTATCTTTAGTTCCCGACGAATTGACTTTGTAACTGATTGTTGCAGACTGGATAAATCATGAGAACCCTCAACATCTATATAAATGACCCTCGGTGGAAACGCTCCGTATCCCTTCTGTAAAATCGCAAAAGTGTCAAACTCAACCTTTTCTAAAGCGGCAATAATCTTGTGCTCCTCTTCCACCGCATATTTAAAAGGCATATGCAGTGTAATGTGAGGTGGAGATCTTAACGCTGCTTGGGTGCGATAGCGGGATGAAAGCTCCTGCTTAATTCCCTGAACTTCACTAAGGATGGGCTCGGGTGGTACAAGCGCCACAAAATACAAGGAATTATCTTCTCTCCTGGACAAAGAACCAGACCCCAATTACTTTGGCTGATGTTGTGACTTTAGCAAGTCATTAACTGATTTTACCGGATTGAAAGTAATGGCTGGGACTGCAACAAAGATCGTATTCCAATCTGCCATGCTACCATTCCACAACCCGGGCAGCTCCTGAGCTTTCAAATCTTTGCCGTCTTTGGATTTTTTGGAAACAAAACCAGCATTCATATCCCGATGCTTCATCAAATCAAATTTCTTACCATCCACATCTTTCAGATAAGCCACTACATCTACAGGATTAAAATGTGTAACTCGTTCAAAAACTTCTTTTTGCTGAGGATCATCCAAGTTCATTTGAGCGGTCTCCACTACCTGTAACGATACAGATCCATCTTCGGCCTTTACCCAAAAAGGTCCTCCACCCGGATCTCCTTCACTTTGAACCACTCCACATATTCTTAGTGGTCTGTTGAGTTTTGCAATTACATGATCAATTTTGTCTTGTGTGCTGAGGCTATCAAATTCTTTGGCCGGTCGATAACCAAGCCAATCATTCAAAAGTTTGATGGCTTCGTCCAGACCCTTTCCAGACCTAAGATTGCTTACTTTATTTTTGATCTCGTCTTTATATTTCAAAAGCAGACCAGCAATCACCTTCTTGTACTTGATCGTTTCAGGTTTCAAGCGGTCTGGGACCACATTGTCAATATTCTTGATGAAGACTACTTCCGAATCCAGGTCATTCAGATTTTCCAACAAGGCTCCATGTCCCGCTGGTCGAAACAGCAGGGAACCATCATCGTTTCTAAAAGGCTCATTTTTCATATCTACGGCTATGGTATCCGTTGCCTTCTTTTGAATGCTATAGCTCACATCAAACTTCACATTGAATTCTTTCTCGTATCTTTTTTTGACTGACTCAATATGAGCCTTGAATTTCTCCAAATGCTCCGGAGAAACGGTGAAATGTAGTTTTACATTCCCTTTATCATCAACAGCGTAGTTTGCCCCTTCATATAGATGTTCTTCGGCGGGTGTTCTGGAATAGCCCTCATATTTGTGGAATTTCAGAAGGCCTTTTGGTAAGCTCCCATAGGCAAGACCTTCGTCTGATAAAAGCACATCAATTATTGCTGAGTAATCCCTTTTGACCTGAGCCTCCTCCAGTGTAATTCCCTTCATCTGCTGAAATTTTTCTTTCAGGTCTTCGTAAAAAGCAAAGTCTTCCAGCTTTTTCAGAAACGTAAATACAGAACCGGAGCTTTGGTCAGCTTGTAGCCTGGCATAATCTTCATCACTACCCGTGTATTCATTCAAAAAACCAAAGAGCGATTTAAACATACGCGTGGCTGCTCCGGAAGCAGGCACAAACTTGAGTATCTTGAGTGATCCCTTGTTCCCTTCATAAAATCGGATTAAATCATCAGCTTCTTTGTCACTTAATATATGTAAACCGTTTCCTTCAGTAGCAGCATCAACCAGAATAGATGGGGGAAATCCTGATTTAAAATGCGCTATCTGCTCCTCAATCAATTTTACATCAATTCCATGCTCCTGGATCTGTTGATTATCTTTTTCTGTAAACATGCTTCTTAGGTTATTTCGAAATACTTAAATTATGTAATGATTTCCGATCTGGCGTCAATATTAGTAATTTAATTTGTTCAGAATAATTATTTAAACATTATCAAAATGATCTCCGAGTACTCAAAACTTTCCCCAGCCTTTTATGGTATTACCATGGTCCCTGAAGAATCATGGAAAGAATATGGTTATGCTCTTTTGAAGATTGCCGGTTCAGATGGCTTGGTATCGGATCCTGAAATGGAGTGGCTGACTGTTGAGCTGGCTGAGCAGGTGGGTGTGGACGATGAGATCGTGAAAGCATGGTTAAATTTTGATCATCAAAATTCTGATTTGATCAAAATCTTTAATTCCTTCAATAAAAAATCCATTACCAGTTTTGATAAAGTCTTGATCTATGATGCGATTCGAATGAGCTCCGCAGATGATGAATATGCATTGGAAGAACGGCAGCAAGTGGCTGAAGCCTCAAAGCTATTGGGAATCCGGGCAGATGAACTCGTGGCTATCGAATCTCTCGTAGAATTGGAACGGGTGACAAACAAGCTTCGGCAAAATCTACTATAAAAAAAGGCGCCCATCTGGAATCGATGAACGCCTATCACCAACCTAACCTAAAAAGAAATCTTTGCAACTAAGTTGCTTAATGCTTTCTATTCTTATAACGATTTAACCTAGACTAAAGTTTCTACTAATTCTTAAAATAATCTAATTAGCCTATTTGAACCTCCTCGTTAATTGATAGACGATAAGGGAACATATATATTGTGAATTAGGTTCAATATAAGTTCACCAAGCGACTTTATCAGTTACTTTTGCGTCCCAATTAACAAGTTCAGAGTGGATCTCAGGAATTTAAAAAGCAAATACAAAGAAAGTTTACAGGTGAAAAGTGCTATCACTGCACTTTCATCCGGAAAAACAATTGCCTTGAAAGGTTTGGCAGGAAGTATTGATAGTCTACTCGTGTATGCTTTTTATGAATCCCTCGAAAATACGCATCTGGTCATCTTGCATGACAAGGAAGAAGCCGCCTATTTTCTCAATGATCTAAAAAACTTTCTTCCTGAGTCCAGTATCTATTTTTTCCCAAGCTCATATAAAAAACCCTATCAGTTTGAAGAAACTGAAAATGCCAACGTCCTTCAACGAGCAGAGGTATTGAACAAAATCAATGCTAAGGAAAAAATTGTGATCGTTTCCTATCCGGATGCTTTATATGAAAAAGTAATCAATAAACGATCACTGGTAGAAAATACGATGAAGGCCAGTGTTGGCGAAAAGCTTGATGTGGATTTTGTGACCGAACTCCTGATAGAATACGGCTTTGAAAAAAATGATTTTGTTTATGAAGCGGGTCAGTTTGCCGTAAGAGGAGGAATTATTGATGTTTTCTCGTTTTCTGACAATTATCCATTCCGATTGGAGCTATTTGGAGATGAAATAGAATCCATTCGGCTATTTGATCCGGAAACACAGATATCCACCAAAGATGTAAATTCCATCAGCCTGATCCCTAATGTTCAGGATAAACTGATTAAGGAAGAACGCCAATCTTTCTTTGAATTCCTTCCCGATAATACAATCAGCTGGTTCAAAGATTACAGGGAAACATCTGATCTGATCGAAAAGGGATACCTGAAAGCCAAAGAGTCTTTTGACCAAATCATGGCCATGAGTGGGAACACCCAGGTGGTACTAAAACCCGAAGATCTGTTTGACTCAGAAAGTAGCTTCAAGAAACTCACAGATCCCCTAAAAAAAATTGAGTTTGGTAAGCGCATCTACTTAAATCACGATCAGGTTATACAATTTGAGGTGAGGCCACAGCCTACATTCCATAAGAAGTTTGACTTGCTGGCATCAGACCTTCTCGAGCACCAATCTAATTATCTAGAGAAATTTATTGCCTCAGAATCACAAAAGCAGATCGATCGTCTGGAATCTATCTTCCACGAAATAAATCCCGAACTACAATTTCATGGTATTGTAGCCAGTCTAAGAGAGGGATTCATAGACAATACCCATGAACTGCTCTGTTACACAGATCATCAGATCTTTGACCGGTATCATAAAGTAGAATCCAAAGAGCGATTTACAAAATCCAAGTCACTCACACTAAAAGAACTGAAGACACTCCAACCTGGCGACTACGTGGTCCACGTGGATTATGGAATTGGTCGATTTGTAGGAATGGAAACCGTGGAGATAAACGATCACAAACAGGAAGCACTTCGGGTCATTTATAAAGATGATGATTTGCTTGTTGTGAGTATTCATTCTCTTCACAAAATTTCAAGATATTCAGGGAAAGAAGGAGAGCCTCCAAACATCAGTAAGCTCGGGTCACCTGAATGGGAAAACAAGAAGAAAAAGGTAAAAAGCAAGATCAAGGATATCGCTAAAGATCTGATCCAGCTTTATGCTAAGCGAAAAGCAGCTCCAGGCTTCGCATTCGAACAAGACAATTATCTTCAGGCGGAATTAGAGTCCTCTTTCCTCTATCAGGACACTCCTGATCAGGCCATGGCTACTGTTGATGTGAAAAAAGACATGGAACAACCCCACCCAATGGATAGACTGGTCTGTGGGGATGTGGGATTTGGAAAAACAGAAGTGGCTATCCGGGCTGCGTTCAAAGCGGTACTTAATGGCAAGCAAGTGGCTGTTCTGGTACCAACAACGATTTTGGCACTCCAACATTTCCGAACATTTTCAGAAAGATTTGCTGATTTCCCAGTCACCGTAGATTACATCAACAGATTCAAGTCTACCAAAGATATCAATGAGGTAAAGAAAAAAATCAAGGAAGGCAAAATCGATATTCTGATTGGAACTCACCGGATTGTCAACAAAGACATCGAATTCAAGGATCTTGGTTTGATGATCATTGACGAAGAGCAAAAATTTGGTGTGAAGGTGAAAGAAAAGCTCAAAGAGATGCGTGTCAATGTGGATGCGCTTACCCTTACAGCTACACCAATTCCAAGAACACTCCATTTTTCTCTCCTTGGAGCCCGTGACCTTTCCATTATTTCCACCGCACCCCCAAACAGACGAGGAGTAGTCACAGAAATAAGCGAATTCAATGATGAAATTATCCGTGATGCCATCAGCCATGAATTACGGAGAGGTGGACAGGTTTTCTTTGTCCACAACAAAGTCAGCGACATTGAAAAAATAGCGAACATTGTTCTGAAGCTGGTACCCGATGCCTCCATTGGAATTGCACACGGTCAGATGGATGGGAAACAACTGGAAAAAGTAATGCTCAAATTCATTAATAACGAGTATGATGTTTTGGTCTCGACCAACATTATTGAATCCGGTTTGGATATACCCAATGCCAATACCATCATCATCAATTCGGCTCAGACTTTCGGCTTGTCTGATTTGCACCAGATGAGAGGTCGTGTCGGGCGATCCAATACCAAAGCCTATTGCTATCTGCTGACACCTCCTGTTTCGGCCTTGTCATCAGATGCCAGAAAAAGACTGAACACACTTGAAGAGTTTTCAGAACTGGGTGATGGATTTAAGGTGGCCATGCGAGACCTTGATATCCGGGGTGCTGGAAACCTATTGGGTTCTGAGCAAAGTGGCTTCATTAATGACATTGGGTTTGAGATGTACCACAAGATCATTGATGAAGCAGTACATGAACTCAAGGAAAATGAATTCAAGAGTCTGTTTGAGACCGAATCCCTCCCTGCGGATGAGCTCGAAAAAATGATCGAAGATTGCGTCATTGAAACGGACCTCGAGCTGATCATCCCGGAATCCTATGTTTCAAACATCTCCGAACGACTTTCATTGTACGCTGAGTTGGACAACATCAATGACCGTGAAACACTGGCAAAATTCAAGAGCACATTGAAAGACCGCTTCGGCAAAATCCCGGACAGCGTAAACAACCTCATTGAATCTGTCGAACTTCGTTGGCTGGCCAGCAAAATTGGATTCGAAAAGCTAACGATTAAGAATGAGGTGATGCGATGCTATCTCTCCGAGAAAAAAGATGAGGCCTACTTCAAATCTGACATCTTTGGGGCGGTGCTGGCTTTTATTCAGCAACATCCTAAAAACTGTAGCATGCGTGAGTATAAAAACAAGCTCATCATCAGTGTGAAGGAGATCAATGAGGTCAAAAAAGCTATCGAAACACTAAATTTTATGCAGTTAGAAACAACTAATGCATAAAAACCCAATTTTTTCACAATTTTTTTTCATTTTTGACATTAGATATTGTGTACAATCGATTCAATAGTATTATTGTATGTATTTTTGAATTAATTGTATTTATTAGTATTTTGTGCGCGTCAAAGTAAATTAAAACAGGTTATGAAAAGATTTGTGAATGCAGCAATGTATCCAACATCACTGCTATCGGTGTTGGTATTCCTCGCTTCGTGTGGGGGTGGTGGTCAGCCCACCAGCTCTAATCCCGGCTCGGCCAGTAATGCCACCGGTTTGGAATTCAACGAAGAAGGAGGATTTCAAGTAAATGATTTTAGTGGTCAACCAGAGGGTCCAAACCTGGTATTCATCGAAGGTGGTAGGACTGTGATGGGAACATTCGAAGAAGATGTTACCCACGCTCACGACAATGTGGAGCGAACCGTCACAGTTGCTTCTTTCTATATGGATGAAACTGAGGTATCGAACATCAACTGGTTGGAATATGAATTTTATATCAAACAGGATTCAGACGAATATTTCTGGAGAAACAACCTTCCTGACACTACCGTTTGGACAAGAGATTTAGCTTTTAATGATCCATATGTTGATCATTATTATCGTTATCCTGGTTTCAGATATTTCCCGGTTGTAGGTGTAAACTGGCGACAAGCTGTAAACTACTGCAAATGGAGAACCTCCGTAGTAAACCTTAAGCTTGCTGAAGATGCAGGATTGCTTGATCCATTGGCAAGTGGTGATGCTGAGTTTGCCGGAGCAGAGGCGACTTCTCTGGGCAATGCCTCTCAAAGAATTCCTTTGGAATCAGGCGTTGTGCTTCCGGACTACAGATTACCAACAGAAGCAGAGTGGGAATATGCTGCTCAGGCACTTATCGGTACTCAGTGGTTGGATGAAAACCAAACACACAGAAGACTTTATCCATGGGATGGTCACGCATTGAGAAATCCTTACGGCAAAAGCATGGGTTATTTCCTGGCCAACTTCAAAAGAGGTCGAGGTGACTATGCAGGTATAGCTGGTAAACTGAATGACGGTGCGATGATCCCTACCTATGTTTATGATTATCCGCCAAATGATTTCGGTCTTTACAACATGGCTGGAAACGTAAATGAGTGGGTTCAGGATGTGTACCGACCATTGACATTCCAGGATGTGGCTGACATGAACCCGGTTCGAAGAGACGGTAAACTGGATCCAAGAGATACTTACGATGCAGGATGGACTTTCATTGGGAACGAAGATTTCTATACTGAGGAAGACTGGGTAGAAACATCTGGTCTGCAAGGAGCTTACAATGTGGATACTCCTCCGGTAAAAAGAATGAGAGTTTATAAGGGTGGTTCATGGGCAGATGTTGCTTATTGGATGTCACCAGGAACAAGAAGGGCTCTTTTCGAAGACTCAGCTACTGCGACAATAGGATTCCGATGCGCCATGATTCGCGCCGGAACAAATTATTAAGATACTGTTTTCACAAATTGAAGAACCGGATCCTTACAGATCCGGTTTTTTTATGCCCCTGCTGCCATGGCAACAAGATAAATTTCTCGCACTTCACATTGAGCCAGCTGAGTAGCAAGAGATCCCATGGTTGCCCCGGTTGTTAGCACATCATCAACCAGCATCACTTTTTTGTCTTTTATTTGACCTGGGAAAGCCACTTCAAAAACATTTCCTACATTCTCCCAGCGGCTTACCCGTGATTTTTTCGTTTGAGTGCTGGTATAGATCTTCCTGATCAAGATATTCGCATCCATATTCACACTCATGCTTTCTGCAAGACCTATAGCAATTTGCTCACTCTGATTGTATCCTCGTTTCTTGAGTTTTCGGTGATGTAGCGGCACTGGCATAATGATATCCGGATCGAGTGTTCCTTTTAGACGCAGATCCTGGCCATATAGATTACCCAACATGACTCCAATCTCCATCTCGCCACGATATTTCAGGCTATGAATTAGTTTTCTTGTGATACCATGCCTATTATAGTCGAGGAAACTCGAGGCATGGGTGATTTTGGGCTCATATGCAAACTTTTGAAGTAAGCGGTTTGTTGATTCCAAATGATCATTTGTTCTGGGAAGAGCTAACTTACACCTAGAACAAATGAATTGTTCATCTCTCACCAGGGTGGTATTGCAATTGATGCATACTGCTGGAAAGATGTTCAAAACAAAGTCATTCCATATTTCAGAAGTCAGTTTAATGAGATCCACAACTAAAATATAATGCTTTTCCGTTAAATGGTATACAAGAAAGACATTGACTTAGAAAGACAGTGGGTCAAATTGATGGGAGCTCTGGACAGCCAAATCAATAAAAGACCCAGAGATCTCAACGCTGTACTTTTCCTAATTGGAATTCAAGAGCTCGGAAAGGGCGCCGTCAATTTCACAAAGGAAGAAAAACAGGACCTGATGCATATTGCAATTTGCAAAGTACTTAGCTACTCTGGCTTCTATGAGCTGGAGGGAACTGATGAAGAGGGATGGCCACATTGGAAACTTGTAAGAGAATTACCCCATTTTGACCTATTAGAACAAGAAAAACTTTTAAAAATGCATATCATTGAATACTTTCAAAAAGAACTCGATATCCAATTATGATCTTTAGTTCCGATAATACGTATTGATAGAATATGGCCATCAATGTCATAAAACATAAAATCAAACAGTACAAAAGAAAGTACTACCTCAGACAGCTGGTAAAAGGGGGGTTAATCACACTGCTTGCCTTTATCTCATTGTTTCTTGTAGTCGTACTTTTGGAAAACAGTTTTTGGTTCCCTTCCTCCGTCAGATTTATTTTACTGATTGCACTACTACTGATCTTCCTTGTTCCGTTGGTGACATTGGTCTTCATACCACTGATGAAAATTCTCAATATCGGGAAAAATATTTCTGATATTGATGCATCAAAAGAAATTGGCAATTACTTTCCAGAAATTAGCGATAAACTAGTTAACTACTTGCAAATCAACAAGTTAACTGCTGGTGAAGCTTCTCTCGTATCAGCTGCCATCGAGCAAAAAACCAGAGAGCTGAATGTATTTCAGTTTCAGCAGGCGGTTGATTTCAAGGTATTGAAAAAATATTTGTACGCTTTCATTGGTCTTGTGTTCATTGTAACACTGCTTTCATTCATAAATACACCGGTGGTGACAGAGAGCTCTAAAAGGATAATGCTGTATGACCAAAAGTTCAAAAAGAAAGCACCATTTGAGTTTTTACTTCAGAACAAAGATCTCAATGTTTTTAGAAATGAAAACCTGGACCTGAAATTAAAGGTCACTGGTGAAAGCCTCCCTGAGTCTGTTTACATTCTTATGGAAAACAGAAGGATCAAGCTTTCGAAAGCAAGCAACGAAGTTTTTGGTTTTAAGTTGAACAGTGTAAATAATCCAATTTCCTTCCAGTTTGAGGCCGCAGGTTATTTATCTGATGAATATGAAATCCGATTGTTGGACAGACCTGAACTGAGAACGTTTTCAATCGACCTGGATTATCCTCGTTACACCAGGCTAGATGATGAAACAATCAGTAACACCGGAAACTTGTTAATCCCTGAAGGGACAAAGATCAAATGGAATCTAAATACCACCAATACAGAATCGGCCAGTCTGATCATAAATGAAAATGTTACTCCTTTTGAGCGTAAAGCCAATAAAGACTTTCTTCTGGAAAGACTAGCTCTTTCTGATTTTACCTATAACCTCAAGCTTAATAATGAGCACGGAAATAACAGGTCAGAAATAGAATACCACGTCAAGGTAGTAAAAGATGAATACCCTCAAATCCAGATAGTTTACTTACCAGACACCATATTGTACCAGACTATAGATTTGTCCGGGTCTCTACATGATGATTACGGAGTGTCGATCGTCACATTAAACTATCGTAAAAGCTACAGCGATCCCTTTAGCAGGGTGAGGCTACTTAGCAATATCAATCAGCAGGATCGTAAATTTTATTTCAACTGGTCACTTGATACACTTGCTCTTAACAAGGCAGAGACCATGGAATTTTATTTGAGTGTGTTCGATAACGATGGTATTAATGGACCAAAAGAGAGTCGAACCCAGAGATTCTATTTCCAGAAACCAGATGAAAAAGCTATCGATAATATGCTTGAAGAAAAGTCCAAAAAATCTGAAGAGAAGCTGGACAAAGCAAAAAGTGAGGCCGAATCACTTAACGACAAGCTGAAAGAGCTGGAGGAGCGACTCAAGACAAGAAATAAGATGGAGTGGCAGGAAGAGAAGATGGCAGAGGATATACTCAAGGATAGGGAGGAACTGGAAAAGTCCATTGAGGAGCTAAAAGAACAATTTGATAACCTCAAGAAAAGTCAGGAAGAATTTAAAGAGCAGGATCAATCCATCAAGGACAAAAGTGAACAACTCCAAAACCTGATGAACGAACTGCTGGATGAGAAGACGAAGAAACTTTATGATGAGCTCAAAAAGCTTTTGGAAGAAAATGCGAATTCTGATCAGGTAAGAAACCAACTCGAAAAACTCCAGCTCAATGAGAAAAACCTGGAAAACGAACTGGAAAGAGCACTGGAATTATTTAAAAGACTCAAGCTTGAATCTATGCTTGGCGAAAACATCAAAGACCTGGAATCTCTGTCTGAGCAGCAGGAGAGGATCTCTCAAATGGATAAGGATGAAAATATTTCCGAACAGCAGGAAGAGATTAAGGAGAAGTTTCAGGACATAGAAGATAAGAATGAAAAAATGGAAGAGCTCAACCAGGAATTAAAGAACCCGGAACCTCTGCAAGAGTTTGAGCGGGATGAGCAAGATATCAATGAAAACCTGGAGGAGCTATCTAAGGAGCTTCAAGAAAATGCTAAACCCAGTAAAGCCACGCAATCTAAGCAACAGAAGACCAGCGAGCAAATGAAGAAAATGGCTCAAAAGATGTCCGAGATGCAAAACAACATGGAAATGGACATGATGCAGGAAAACATTGACAACCTGCGAAATATCCTGGACAATCTTGTAAAGCTGTCTTTTGATCAGGAAGAAATCATTGATGAGTTCAGACAAGTGCGGCAGTCAGACCCACGGTTTATCGAGCTGTCCCAGGATCAATTACAACTTATTGACAACGCCCAGGTGATAGAGGACAGTCTTTATTCTTTGTCAGAAAGGGTCTTTCAAATAAGTGCTTTTGTGACACGGGAAGTAGGGGCCATCAATGAAAACCTTTCTTCAGCTATGGATGAACTCCGTGAACGAAACAAAGGCAAAGCCATGAGCCATCAGCAGTTTGCCATGACTTCTGTAAACAACCTTGCTCTATTGCTCTCCGATGTACTCCAGCAAATGCAGAATGCCATGAGTATGGCATCAGGCAATCCCTCTGAGCAGCCCTCACTCAGCGAACTTCAAAAACAGTTAGGGCAACAAATAGAAGACTTGAAAAAGAGTGGTAAGACTGGCCGGCAGCTATCTGAAGAGCTTGCTCGTATGGCAGCCGAACAAGAAATGATCAGGCAACAAATGAAAGCTCTGCAGGAAAAACTGAATGGCCAGCCAGATGGAGAAAAAATAGGAAATTCACTTAGCGACATCATCAAGGAGATGGAAGAAAGTGAGCTTGAGCTTGTAAATAAGCAGCTGACTGAAAGGCTTATTGAAAGGCAAAAGAGGCTTGTAACCAAGATGCTGGAGGCGGAAGAATCCATGCGTGAGCAAAAAATTGATCCTGAAAGGGAAGGGGAAACCGCAGATAATTATCAGCGAAAGAATCCTCCTGCCTATGAAGAATATCTCAAAGCCCGAGAAAATGAGATAGAATTACTAAAAACTATACCGATTGAACTAAATCCATTTTATAAAAAAGAAGTAAACGACTATTTTAGACGCTTGAGTGAAGAGGAAAAACAATGAACGAGATTCAAATCCAAATACCATCTCTATCTGAAAACATTAGGATAATTGAGAGCTTCATCGACAATGCCAAGGAAAAATATTCTTTGGACGATGATATCTACGGTAATATTATGATTGCAGTGACAGAGTCTGTTAACAATGCCATATTACATGGCAATCAAAATGACAGCAAAAAGAATGTCACGCTAAAGCTGGTACTTGACAACAGCCACATCAAATTTATTGTTTCTGATCAGGGAAAGGGATTTGACTATCACAGCTTACCCGATCCAACCTCGCCAGAAAACCTCAACAAACCTGGAGGGAGGGGCATTTTTCTTATGAAACATTTGTGTGATGAGGTCCATTTCAATGATGATGGCCGACAGGTAGAGTTGTTATTCTATCTTTCCTGATCGCTTAAATGATCCCCATATACTTTCAAAATTCTTCCATAGATTTCAAACTGCCTCTAAATGAGGAAAGGATTAGAGCATGGATAGAAGAAGTAATCCTTGCAGAAAACCACAGCCTGGAAGAGCTCTCCTATGTATTTACTTCTGACGAGTCTCTTCTGGAGATCAATCAATCTTATCTGAACCACGATACATTCACTGACATTATCACTTTTGACTACAGTGAAAACGAGGGGATAATTAACGGTGAGATTATAATCAGTATAGAACGAGTGCGTGAAAATGCTCAAAAATACGAAGTTGAATTTGTCCATGAATTGGCCCGGGTAATGATTCACGGGGTGATACATCTCCTGGGTTACAATGACAAAACCTCAAATCAGAAAGCAATCATGCGCAAGAAAGAAAACACGTGTATATCTTTGCTAAAAATTTAACGTTCCACGTGGAACATTTCATGGTTCAAAGTAGTTCTTTGGCTTTGATGTTCCACGTGAAACATCTCTAATTATGTTTAAAGAATACGATGTCATAGTTGTTGGGGCAGGGCATGCTGGATGCGAGGCTGCTGCAGCTGCTGCAAATATGGGTTCCAAAGTATTATTGGCTACCATGAACATGAACACCATTGCACAAATGTCATGTAACCCAGCAATGGGTGGTGTGGCAAAGGGACAGATTGTTCGTGAAGTAGATGCACTTGGAGGATACTCCGGTATCGTTAGTGACAAAACGAGTATCCAATTCCGTATGCTAAACAGAAGTAAAGGCCCTGCTATGTGGAGCCCCAGAGTACAATCTGATAGAATGAGGTTTGCTGAAGAATGGCGGCTGACATTAGAAGGCATTGAAAATGTGGACTTCTGGCAAGAAATGGTGACTGGGCTGGTTGTAAAAGACAAACGAGTATGTGGTGTAAGAACCAGTCTTGGAATAGAAATACCAGGAAAATCTGTTGTTCTTACCAACGGGACTTTCCTCAATGGAGTCATACACATAGGTGAAAAGAAATTCGGAGGGGGTAGGACAGGGGAAAAAGCTGCTACTGGAATTACCGAACAATTAATAGAAATTGGTTTCGAATCCGGAAGAATGAAAACAGGAACTCCTCCCAGAGTAGATGGTAGGAGTCTGGATTATTCAAAAATGACAGAACAGCCAGGAGATGATATACCTGGTAAGTTTTCATACCTTAATTCCACTAATCCTCTGACTCAACAAAAAAGTTGTTGGATCACGTACACAAGTCCTGAGGTCCACAACGAATTACAGACAGGATTCGACAAATCACCTATGTTTAATGGTAGAATCCAAGGTCTCGGACCCAGGTATTGTCCATCTATTGAAGATAAGATTAATCGGTTTGCAGACAGGGACAGACATCAAATCTTCGTAGAACCAGAAGGCTGGAACACTGTGGAGATCTATGTAAATGGGTTTTCGACCTCTTTACCAGAGGACGTTCAATATAATGCCCTAAGGAAAGTACCTGGATTTGAAGACGTAAAAATGTTTAGACCTGGTTATGCTATTGAATATGATTTCTTTCAGCCTACTCAATTGACATCTACTCTTGAAACCAAATTGATTGAAAATCTTTATTTCGCTGGTCAGATCAATGGAACCACAGGATATGAAGAAGCAGGATGTCAGGGTCTCATTGCAGGAATTAATGCGCATCTAAAAGTAAGCGAACAAGCACCATTTATTCTTGGTAGATCACAAGCATATATAGGTGTACTCATAGATGACCTCATTAATAAAGGTACAGAGGAACCTTACCGTATGTTTACATCACGAGCAGAGTTCAGGCTTTTGCTAAGGCAAGACAATGCTGACCTACGATTAACAAAACTTAGCTATGGATTAGGATTGGCTGATGACAACAGGTATCAGCAGATGCTTGATAAAGAACATCAAACAAATCAAGTCATATCACTATTAGAAACGATTAAATTCAAACCAGATGATATTAATCCAGCCCTCCAGAATTTAGGACAAGCACCGATAAAAGACAAGTCTTCATTATCACAACTACTTAAACGTCCTAATTTCTCTATCATAGATCTACAAACAATTTATGCTGATTTGACTACTAAGTTGCATTCATATTCCACTGAGAGTATAGAACAAGCTGAAATTCAAATCAAATACCACACTTACATTGAAAGAGAGAAAAAGAATAGTGAGAAAATGAGTGAACTGGAGAATCAAAATATTAATCCTGATTTCAATTACAACGATATACCATCCTTATCTAAAGAAGCAAAAGAAAAATTATTGAAAATTAAGCCATCAACCATTGGTCAGGCATCACGTATCAGTGGAGTTTCTCCGGCAGATGTTTCAGTATTAATGGTTTATATAGGGAGATAGTATGTATCAAAAACTTGAAGAGTGTCCATCATGTAAGCATACGCTTTTCACCAATCACCTAATCTGTACCGACTTTTCTATAAGCCAGGAAAGTTTTGCTCTGGTAAAATGTAACAAATGTGGGCTTGTTTTTACAAATCCCAGACCTGATGAAAACAACATTAAGGACTACTATAAGAGTGATAAATATATTTCTCATGCCAATAAATCAAATAGTCTTATAAATGTTCTCTACAAGTTTGCCAGATCCTTTACGCTGAATACAAAACAGAGGTTAATAACCAGGTATAAAAAAGGATCGAGATTATTAGACTTTGGTTGTGGTACAGGACATTTTGTAAACTACATGTCTAAGAATGGCTGGGATGTTACCGGTTATGATCCGCAAATCAGTTCTCTAATTAATACCAAGATCAAATTTGTTGACTCTATTCAAAAACTATCTGCTGAAGATAAATATCATGTGATCACTGCCTGGCATGTACTCGAACATGTTCATGACCTCAGGGCTACGCTGAAACTCCTACGTAAGAAACTTAAAAAAGGAGGATTCCTTTTCGTTGCTGTACCTAATATTAATTCATATGATGCCGGACATTACAAAAGTTACTGGGCTGCATATGATGTACCCAGACATCTATACCATTTCTCTCAATCTTCTTTTAAAACCTTGGCTGCAAGTTGTAAGCTATCAGTAGTTAAAGTGCATCCCATGAAACTTGATTCAATTTATGTATCATGGTTGAGCGAAAAGTATCGGGGAAACAACAACATTCTATCAGCAATTAAAACAGGATTGAAATCTAATCGGTTGGCTAAATCCAACGGAGAATACTCAAGCTTAATTTACGTTCTAAAAGCATGAAATATTTACTGGGTGGTTTCCACATCATACTCATCATTTGTTTCTTCCAAAGATGTGCTAATCCCGGTGTAGTATCAGGTGGTCCTAAAGACACCATTCCCCCAGTACTTATTAGTTCCTACCCAATAGACCAAACATTAAACTTTGATGATCAAACGTTAATCCTGGAGTTTAATGAACGAATATCAGCTGATAAGATTAAACAGAACCTGATCATCTCTCCAACAACGCAAGTGAAGTTTAAACACTTTATCAAAAAAAATACCATCACCATCCAATTTGAAGAACCATTCCAGGATACGACTACCTACACTTTTAATTTTTTTGATGCCATCACTGATATTACAGAAAAGAATCCACCAATTAATCTGGTGTTAGCATTTTCAACTGGGGATTTTATAGATTCTTTGAGAGTCTTTGGTACGGTAAAAGATTTATACTCTGATAAACGAGTACCTAAAGCTACAGTAGCTCTTTATGCTAAAACTGATTCAACAGACATCTTTGAAGATACTCCAACCTATTTTACCACTACAACAAAAAATGGAGCATTTGCAATCAACAATATCAAGTATGGTACTTATAAACTTATATCGTTTGAAGATCTAAACAAGAACCTTTCATTTGATGAAGATGAAGAGCCATATGCATATCTTCCCGACTTTATCAATCCTATCAACAAAACAGATTCCATTGGTCTCATTTCATACCAGGTAGACGCCACAGATCTTAAGGTAAATGCTTCTCGCATCAGTGGCAGATACTATGAAATGAGGTATTCAAAACCAATAAATAATTACAAGATAATTGAGACAGATTCAATACTAACTATTAATTCCAGCATAACGGATGACAAAGAAACCTTAAGATTCTACAACCCATTTAATGGTTTCCCTAATGATAGTATTAGAGTAATTGTAGAAGCTGTTGACTCTTTGAAAAACACTACCCTTGATACGGTCTACATTGCCTTTCAGGAAAGCTCACGTAAGAAAGCAGATCTAACCTTTCAGACAAACCCAGGGAGTGGAAAGAATATTCAATTAAGTCAGTCATTAAATATTAAATTTTCTAAACCTATTAAATCCTGGGATTTATCAAAATTCAAAGTAGTCCTTGACAGTATGAATTCCTTTTATCACGAGGGTCTGGAAGTCTCATGGAATCATAACTATACTGAAGCTTATATCCCCAATCTCATACGAAGAAAACAATTGCTTGATAGTATTACTTTCTGGGATAATCATATAGTCATCGATACGTTAAATCCTGATTCACTTTCTATCATCAGGAAAAACCTACTGTCGAAATATGATAAGTTTAGTTATCAGTTACAAATAGAAAATGGTTCATTTATCTCAATAGAAGATGATACGCTATCCTCAATAGATCTAAAGTATAAATTTCCTAATTCAGAGAATCTTGGCACAATGACCGTAAATGTTCAATCTGATTCTCTTAACTACTTCATCCAATTAATTACTGCACAAAAGAATGAGGTAATTCAGCAACTACATAATTGTAGCACCTGTAGCTTCAAAGAAATTCCGCCAGGTAAATATTCTCTTCGGTTTCTGATAGATGCAAACAAAGACAGTATTTGGTCTATTGGTAACATTAGAAAGGACCTTCCTCCCGAACCTATCATCCATTTTCCTGAAGAAACTGAGATCAGATCCAACTTTGATATGCAGTTGGATATCTCCTTATAATCTGTGGATAAATGTGGATTACCATGTGTAAATCCTGTTTGAAACTAACAATGACTATCAATCAACAAATACGTCTCTGGTAACCTCTGATAACTTTCACTTAATCAACATTCCCTGAACAAGTAATCAGATATTCACTTATCAACTACTCATTTCCAGGGTTATCTACTTAATGTATGTAAAGTCTTCAATGTCAAACGTTTAGATATTGGATAACTTGTAGATATCTCCGAATAGAGCTATGACTTATAAACAAATATGATTTCCAAATTAACTTTTTATGACTTTCCCACAAATCCACAGTATTAATAATAGATCTAATTTTAAAATAAACTAATTATATCATTAACTTGTATATAGGGAAACTGTGTATAAAGTGAGAAACATTCTATTCATATATACTTTGCTATTCATTGGACAATCCGTCTATGGTCAAACCAATGAGAAGGCTCAACTGGCCAATGAATATTATCAACAGGGAGAATACGACAAGGCGCGCGAACTATACGCTGACCTTGATGATAACAAAAACAGCATCCCCATCATTCATTCAAATTATTTTGAGCTCCTGCTCGTTGAGAAAGATTTCAGGACCGCAGAAAAATATATCAAGCAGGTTTTGAAAATGTTTCCTGGAAATCTCCAGTATGAATCCAATGTAATAGCACTTTATCATGCTGCAGCTGAACTCGATAAGAAAGAAGATTATATTGATAACTTGATGAAGACTTATCATCAAAGTCATTTCCAGTTAAACCTCATAGCTCAGAACCTGGTCAGTCAACAATTGCTGGATGATGCCATTATTTTTATAAAAGAAGCCCGGAAAGTTTCAGGCAATCCCTATTCATTTTCTCTAGATATGGCTGGTGTTTACAGAATGAAAAATGACAAGCCAGCGATGACCAATGAGTATATCAACTATGCCAAAGAAAATCCGCTGAACATCAACTACGTCAAAAATATTTTTCAAAACATCCTAAAGGAGGACGACGATCTTGATTACCTGGAGCAGTCATTGATCAAGAAAATTCAATCCGAGCCAAACAATTATCTCTACTCAGATTTATTGATCTGGGTGGAGCTCCAAAGAAAAAACTTTTATGGAGCTTTTATCCAGGCTAGATCACTGGATAAAAAAAGAAATTCTCAGGGCGATGAATCTATGCGCATTGGTCAGATTGCCATGGACAATGGCGCCTGGGACGATGCCATACAGATTTTTGATTACGTCGCTGAGACTTATCGCGATAGTTATAATTATGCAATCTCCAAACGCTATACTATTCGTGCGAAAGAAAACAAAATTAAAAATACCTTTCCCGTGAATAGGGGAGAGATCAGGAATCTCATCGCCGATTATGACAACCTCATCAAAGAAATTGGTTTGAATCACATTTCACTAGAGGCGCAACGAAACAAAGCCCTGCTTCATGCCTTTTACCTGGACGAAAAAGATTCGGCAATTTTCATCCTTCAGCAAGTTATCATGAATCCACGATCGTCTCCACATTTGATATCAAGAGCAAAAATTGACCTTGGAGATATTTTTCTTCTGAATGGCATTCCGTGGGAGTCGACACTGCTTTATTCGCAGGTAGAAAAAAGCAACAAGGAATCACCAATCGGATACGAGGCCAAATTGAGAAATGCGAAATTGAATTACTACACTGGAAATTTTACGCTCGCCCAAAGCCATCTCGATATTCTGAAACTGGCAACAACCCGTGAAATCTCTAACGATGCCATTGACCTGAGCCTTTTGATTAAGAACAATACGGTCTTTGATAGTTCTGAAAAAATCATGCAGACTTTCGCCAATATTGAATTGATGATTTTTCAGCACAAAATTGATCCGGCCATTACTAATCTGGTACAATTGATCAATCAAAATCCCAATCATCCAATCGTTGATGAAGCTTACTGGAGGCTTGCTTCCTTATTTAAGCAGAAGGGACAATTCGAAAATGCAATTAACTACCTCAACAAAATCCTGGAATTATTTCCGCAGGATATTCTGGCTGATGATGCCATGTATGAAATAGGAATCTTGTACCAGGATCACATGGCTAATGATGATTTGGCCATTCAGACCTACCAGGACTTTTTAAAAAATCATCCGGGAAGTCTTTACACAGCCGAAGCCAGAAAAAGGATCCGACAGATTAGAGGAGATCTTATAAACTAAACCAGCACAAGAATGGGATCCGGTTCGTAGATACCCGGTGTCGGTGTCCGATGTTTGCTGTAAAATCCATTCATTATATCCTGGGTTTTGTTGGAAAGCAAATTCATTATTTCTTCCAGCACATTACCTGAAAGCATGTAAGGAGGATTACCCATGTATACCTTATCGCCAACGCAATGTGCACAAACCTGATATTCCTTACACTCATTCATCGCTTTCCCACTTACCATACAGTTGGCAAGGGATTCTCCAATTGAAAGATGATTCAATTTGGTGCGTGACTCCAGATCAATATTTTTCATAAAATACTTCTGCAGCGTTTGCTGAGATTCCAACGACATTTGACTATGTAGCTTCATGGCACATTCCATGCACAACGCATAATCAAATATGGTTTCTGTAGTTCCGTACTCAGCATTGTTCTTACAAATCCTTTCTACGAGGTACTCTGTATCATCAGACAAAAGGTATTTTTCACATTCGATACAATGAGTAAAAGGCTTATCATCGATATAAGAATACAACCCTTTTGGTATATCCCGGAGCTCTTCCTCTTTGTACTTCATATACATCTGTTTTTAGTATGCATGCATAACATATTTATACTACCTTTGACTATACCTGCTAAAATAAATCAGGTACGTAGATCTACCATAAATATAATGAAGAGAGAAGAAACCATCGATTACAATATCAAGGCCACATGGCATGCCATATCCAGGATGTATAATCAATATGGTTCAGAGTTTGATATTACTGCATCCTCCGGTTTTGTTCTCTTAAATATTGATGTGGAAGAAGGCACCCCTGCTACCAAGATTGCCCCACAGATGGGATTGGAAGCCAGATCTCTAACCAGAATCTTGAAGGGCCTGGAAGAAAAGGGATGGATCGTGCGAGAAAAAGATCCAACTGATGGTCGATCCGTGCGTATATGCCTAACAACGCTTGGTAAAGAAAAACGAGAAATTTCGAGAAGGGCTGTTCGGGAATTTAACAAGCGAATTCAGCAGATGATACCCCAGGAAAAACTTGTGGCTTTTTTTGAAGTCATTAGCACAATAAAAAACATCATAGAAGACAAACAATTGTTTCAACAGTTAGCCCAGGAATTTATTTATGAAACGAAAAATTAAAAAAGTAGCTGTGCTCGGATCGGGAATCATGGGTTCCCGTATTGCATGCCATTTTGCCAATGTAGGACTGGAAGTCTTGCTGCTTGATATTTCACCCAAAGAGCTGACCGATCAGGAAAAAGCTAAAAAGTTGACTTTGGATCATCCCGCAGTAAAAAACAGAATTGTCAACGATTCGTTACAGCAGAGTGTTGCTTCCAAGCCGTCGCCACTTTACTCCAAGGAAAAAGCTTCTCTAATTTCCACAGGCAATTTTGATGACGATCTTCCAAAGATCAAAGATTCCGATTGGGTTATCGAAGCCATCGTTGAAAACCTGGAGATAAAATCGACGCTCTTTGAGAAAGTGGAAAAGCATGTAAATCCGAATGCAATTATTTCCAGTAACACATCCGGCATCCCCATCAACCTGATTATAAAAGATAGAAGCGAACATTTTCAGAAGCAGTTCTGTGGTGCGCACTTTTTCAACCCGCCACGCTATCTGCGTTTGCTGGAAATCATCCCAACTGCCAAAACAGATCCGGAGATTGTTGATTTTCTGGTCCGCTACGGAGACCTCTATCTGGGTAAGGAAACAGTAATCTGTAAGGACACTCCGGCGTTTATCGCCAATAGAATTGGGATCTATTCTTTGATGTCGGCAATGCATACCATCGAAGACATGGGCCTCACGGTTAATGAAGTAGATAAGCTAACCGGCCCGGTGATCGGTCGCCCAAAGTCCGCAACATTCAGGACGCTTGATGTGGTTGGTCTTGATACTGCTGTGAAAGTAGCCCAGGGCCTTGCCCAGGGACTAAAAGATGATGAATCTAAAGAAACTTTTGAGCTTCCAAAAATTGTAAAGGAACTCTACGATAAAAAATGGTGGGGCGACAAAACCAAGCAAGGCTATTACAAGAAGGTGAGAAACAAAGACGGTTCAAGTGAAATACTGGAGCTGGATTTCAAATCCATGGAATATAAGCCTAAGGGTAAGTTAAAACTTGATATCCTCGACAAGACCAAGAATGTAGAAAACCTGAAAGAAAAATTAAAGTTGGCCATATCTGCCAATGGAAAAGAAGGAGATTTCTATCGAAAAACATTTTATGATGTATTCAGGTACAGCTCTATGCGAATACCTGAAATAGCGGATGATCTTTACCAAATTGACCAGGCTTTAACCGCCGGGTTTGGCTGGGAGCTCGGCCCATTTGCCACCTGGGATGTGATGGGAGTGAAGGAGTGTTTGGATCAAATGAAAAAAATGGATCTTACACCTGCCAAATGGGTGGAAGAAATGCTAGCTGATGGAAAACAATCCTTTTACCATTTTAAGGAAGGCAAAAAGTACTTTTACGACATCCCATCAAAATCTTATAAGCTCATTCCGGGGACAGAAGGCTTAATACTACTCGACGCCTTCAAAGAATCAAATGTGGTATGGAGCAATTCAGGTGCTACATTATACGATGTTGGAGATGGTGTTGTCAACCTGGAATTTCACACAAAAATGAATTCCATCGGTGCTGAAGTAGTAGAAGGCATTCAAACTGCCATCGAAATAGCTGAAAAAGATTTCAAAGGCCTGGTAATTGGTAATGAAGGCCAAAATTTCAGCGCGGGTGCTAACCTGAGCATGATATTCATGTATGCTGTGGATCAGGAATTTGACGAGATCGACATGATGATCCGTGAATTCCAAAAAACCATGACCCGGGCACGATTTTCATCCATCCCGGTAGTGTCCGCACCATCTGGTCTGGCCTTAGGTGGTGGATGTGAGCTGTCGCTACATTGTGATGCAATTCAGGCTCATGCAGAAACGTATATCGGACTGGTTGAGTTTGGTGTAGGCCTCATTCCTGGTGGAGGAGGTACCAAGGAGTTGACTCTTCGTGCTTCCGATTCATACATGCCTGGTGATCCGGAACTAAACAGACTTCAGGAGTATTTTATGAATATCGCTACTGCGAAAGTTGCTACATCTGCAGAAGAGGCACGCGAGCTTTTTATCCTTAGGCCATCTGACAGAATTACCTTGAACAGATCGCGGCTGTTAGCAGATGCGAAAGAACGGGTGATTGAAATGTACGATGCTGGATATACTCAGCCTACGATGAGGGATGATATCAAAGTGCAGGGAAGAACAGGCATGGCGATGTTTGAAGCGGGAGTCACTGCTATGATCTATGGAAGCTATATTTCAGAGCATGATGCAAAGATCGCTCGGAAGCTGTCTTATGTGATGAATGGGGGAGACCTCACTTCACCCACCAATGTTTCTGAGCAATATCTGTTGGACCTGGAGCGGGAAGCCTTCCTAAGTTTGTGTGGAGAGCAAAAGACATTGGAAAGAATTCAAAGTATTTTATTCAAGGGTAAGCCTTTAAGAAACTAAAAAAATAAAAAACATGGATGCATATGTAGTTGCAGGTTTTCGCTCTGCAGTTGGCAGAGCAAAAAAGGGAGGTTTTCGGTTTTACCGACCGGACGATCTTGCTGCTGATGTTATTAAACATCTGGTTAAATCAATTGACGGATTTGATGCTAAACGGGTTGATGACCTGATTGTGGGCAATGCCATTCCAGAAGCTGAACAGGGGATGCAGATGGGTCGGATGATTTCATTGCTTTCTCTTCCTATTGAAGTTCCGGGAATGATCATTAACAGATATTGTGGTTCCGGATTGGAAGCCATTCATCTGGCCGCTGCGAGAATTCACGCTGGAACTGCCGAATGTATTATCGCTGGAGGTACCGAATCTATGTCTTTAGTACCGATGACGGGGTACAAGGCTGCTCTTAACTGGCGAATTGCCGAAAAAAATCCTGAGTACTACCTGAACATGGGTCTTACTGCGGAAGAAATTTCAAAGGATTTTAAAATTTCTAAAGAAGATGCCGATGAGTTTGCCATGCTATCTCACCAGAAGGCAGCAAAAGCAATTGCTGATGGCAAATTCAAAGATGAGATACTTCCTATTGAAGTGGAAGATGTTTTCGTAGAAAACGGACAAAAGAAAAGTAATAAGTTCACTGTAGATACTGATGAATGCGTGCGAGCCGATACTACCATGGAAGGCCTTGCAAAATTGAGACCCGCATTTAAACAGGGAGGCCTGGTCACTGCAGGCAATAGCTCGCCTACTTCTGACGGGGCAGCTTTCGTTATGGTCATGTCTGAGCGGATGGTAAAAGAGCATAATCTTAAGCCCATTGCCAGAATGGTTTCTTATGCTACTGCTGGTGTGAACCCAAGAATTATGGGAATAGGTCCGGTGGAAGCAGTGCCTAAAGCCTTGAAACAAGCAGGAATAAAACAAGGAGATCTGGATCTGGTAGAGCTCAATGAAGCCTTTGCTGCTCAGTCGCTGGCTGTAGTTCGCGAGCTGGATTTAAATCCTGAATCTTTAAATGTCAATGGAGGAGCCATTGCACTCGGACACCCGCTGGGATGTACTGGTGCTAAGTTGTCTATTACCTTGTTTAACGAGATGAAAAGACGAAAAAGTAAATATGGTATGGTCACCGCATGTGTAGGCGGGGGTCAGGGTGTTGCAGGTATCTATGAGAACCTAAACTGATCGAAAAAGAGAGGAGCCGGAAAAATTAGTATTGGCATACCAAAAGGATTAAGCGAACCAGCCCCTCTCATGCATTTGGTTTTTTCGTCGTTCGAAATACAAATAAAACATAATCAAAATAATTATAAACAACTCTATTGTTATCTCCAAATTAAATATTCCTTTTCGTTATTTATATGTTTTAAATAATGGGTGCGGAAAAGAAGAATTACAATAATATTTTCGGTGATATCGACCTTGAATTGCTAGACTTGATACTCAAAGGGCATTTCACTGAAAATCAAAAAATTCTGGATATTGGTTGTGGTGAAGGAAGAAACCTGATTTATTTCTTGCAGGAAGATTTTGATGTCTATGCAATCGACTCAGACCGCTCTTCGGTAGACCTTGTCAAATACATGGTTAAAAATTTTGGTAAAGATCCTGATCGGATCATGCACCGTAGTATTTTGGATGATGTCTCCGATCTTGCACATATGGATTCAATCATTTGTTCACGGGTCTTGCATTTCTGTGAAAATGAAAAATCCTTCTTGAGCGCCTGGCGTCAAATTGCTTCATTGCTTAGATCAGGAGGGCTGCTCTATCTGGCAATGGATTCAATGATTGGCTTTACTGACCATGTGAAAAAAATCTCAAGTGAGAAGTATCAGTTTGCAGATGGCTCTGTTAGATTTTTGCTCACTGAAGCGTTGCTGAGTAAAATGAAAATTTCAGAATTATTTGAATGTTTGTCTCCAACAAAAACGATACACTATGAGTACAAACATGCACAGACCATTCTATGTCTAAAAAAGAAATAATGCGATCAATAATTCTGGCACTTTCATTCGCGGGCATTTTCGGTTGTCATCCGGACCAAAACAAGCAGGTTGATTTGGAAAAACTCCAATTTCAATCCACAGATGCTTCAGAAATATTTTTCAGGAATGTTCGGCGATCTTATTACGACATTGAAGAGAACAGTACAGCTGCGATTGAGTTATATACATTATCTGATTATAAGAAATTTGAAGAGGGAAACATCAGACCCACATTAGCTTACAATTGGAGAAATGACTTTGTGGCTGTTATGCTCAATAGGTCCACGAAATTGAGTTCGGAGGAAAACCTCGTGCTGCTTTTTGAAAATTCTGAAGGATCCCAAAAACTCATATGGAATGAATCTGATATCAAGACTCAAACTGCCGTAGCAGTGAAAGTCTACAATGCTATATTAAACAACGATGCTATATTTTTTGTGCAGGACAGGCAAAAGCAGCCTTTATTTGATAGCAACGAAGAAAAGGACCTTTTTAGAATCACCATTTTTGATTTTCTTAGGTTTGTAGAAATGAGGTAGAAACCACGTTTAATTATGTGCCCATAAAAACTTTTAAATCGATTAGTTTTGCACCATCTTAGAATAAGAATCTATTTCAAAAAATCTCTATGAGTAAGTTTCCCTTTAGAAACAGACTGAATTACCGGTTTGACAATTTCGTGTCAAAGGGAACCATCTCTATGATTTCGGGATTGGGGATTATCTCTGTGCTTACCATCACCCTATTTGGCATGCTTTTGTTAATTATTGGCTTGCACCCGGATGCCGAAACAGAGAAGGACTTTACTTTCTATGAATCATTGTGGGTAAACCTCACGCATATTTTAGATCCAGGTGTTTTGGGAAATCATGAAGAAAATTGGCCCTATAGGCTATTCATGATGTTTACCACATTTATTGGGCTAGTTATTGTTTCTACATTGATAGGTTTGGTGTCCAATGGTATTCTCACAAAAATGGAAGACCTGAGGAAAGGCCGGTCATTCGTAATTGAGCAAGATCATGTTTTGATACTTGGGTGGTCTTCCAAAATCTTCACCATTATTTCAGAGCTCTGTATTGCCAATGAAAACCAAAAGCGTGGAGTTATTGTCATCCTTGCGGATATGGACAAGGTGCTCATGGAAGATGAGATACGTGACAAAGTTGGAAATACTGGAAATACAGATGTGATCTGTCGTACCGGAAACCCAATCGATGTTCATGATCTTTACATTGCCAATCCTTTTGATACCAAATCAATCATCATTCTGGATAAGGACAATGAGAACTCAGATTCTCAGATTATCAAAACCATAGTAGCCATTGTCACCAATCCTGAACGAAGAAAGGCTCCATATCACATCACCGCCGAAATGGAAAATAAGAAAAACTTCGAGGTGGCCAAAATGGTGGGTAAGGATGAAGTAGAGTTGATCCTTTCGGATGAGATCATCAGCCGTATCATGGTTCAGACGAGCCGGCAATCCGGACTAAGTGTGGTTTACATTGAGCTCATGGATTTCGGTGGTGATGAGATCTACTTCATGGAGGAACCTTCGCTGGTAAGTAAAACCTTCCGGGAAATCCTTTTCTCCTACGAAGATTCTGCCATCATGGGTATTCAATATGCAGATGGGTCTGTTGAGATCAACCCACCGATGGACACAATTTTCAAACAGGGAGATCGTGTGATCGGTATCACAGAGGATGATGACACCCTCATACCAAATGCGCCGAAAGACATTCTCCTGGAAGAAAGCTCTATCGTGTACTCCGAACCCGCTATTCCGGAGGTGGAGCAGATTTTATTAATTGGCTGGAACGATCGAGCAAAATATATTATCAAAGAATTGGACTACTATGTGCCGGAAGGCTCCACCGTAAGGGTTGTCTCAAAATTTGATGATGCTGAAAAGACAGTACGCAGATTACAAAACTCTGTTAAGAAAATTGAGTTGGAGTTTGAGGTTCAGGATACTACTGACCGGGACACACTGGCTAATATGCACCTTACTCAATACCAGTATATCATTCTACTTTGCTATCAGAATTATTTCCCTATACAGGAAGCCGATGCCCAGACACTGATCACATTGCTGCATTTAAGGAATTTTACAGAAAGCAGGAATGAGCGCTACAAAATCGTGAGTGAGATGCTTGACATCAGAAATCGTCAACTGGCAGACATCACCAGTGCGGATGACTTCATTGTAAGTGATAAGCTTATCAGTCTATTGATGAGCCAGGTTTCGGAAAATAAATACCTGATGCGAGTTTTTGAAGATCTTTTTGATGCAGAAGGATCGGAGATTTACATCAAGTCAGCGAAAGAGTATGTGAAGACAGGCGTTCCAATTCACTTTTATACAATATTGGAGTCGGCAGCCAGAAAGAATGAAGTAGCTATTGGGTATAGAATAATCAGAGAAGCCAAAGATGCCAACAGGGGTTACGGAGTATACGTCAACCCTAAGAAATCCGAGGTCTTTACGCTTGCAGAAGAAGACATGGTTATTGTCCTCTCCGAAGACTAATCACATCTATTGATTCTCCAGGGCCTTCTTGATTTGCTTCATAGCTTTTCTTCTATAAAGCTTTGTGCTGTGGCCTTTTCTTGGAATCCTTTCAATGTAATCTAATACATCATTTTTCTGAATTCCGCTGAGGTTTTTCACCCGCACAAGGATTTCAGAATCCAATTGTTTTATTACTTCCATATTTTTGGTGGTTTTCGCCAACAATATAACGCAATAGTGTTATCGTGTGTTTAGCCATTTATTTTGAAATCTTTAATTCTGTGGCTTGGGAGTCCGTTTTTAAACATCCAATTGTTAAAAATTTACTTAAATTGGACACCAAACGAACACATTATCCATATGGCGGAATACACCAAAGAAATAGAGGAATTTGTAGCGAAAATCTCTCAAAAGAATGCTCATGAAAAAGAATTTATTCAGGCGGTTTCAGAAGTGGCCGATACCATAGTTCCCTATGTAGAGCAAAACAAAAAATATAAAGAATCAAATATTCTTGAAAGGATCTGTGAGCCGGAACGTGTGATCATTTTCAGGGTTCCCTGGCAAGACAAAGATGGGAACATCCAGGTGAACAGAGGATTTCGTGTTCAAATGAATTCTGCTATTGGCCCGTATAAGGGTGGTCTACGTTTTCACCCATCTGTCAACCTTTCTATCCTGAAATTTCTGGCTTTCGAGCAAGTATTTAAAAATAGCCTCACCACCTTACCCCTTGGTGGTGGTAAAGGAGGTAGTGACTTTGATCCAAAAGGTAAAACTGATCTTGAGGTAATGCGATTTTGTCAGAGCTTCATGACAGAGATGTCTAAACACATTGGTGGGTTTACCGATATCCCAGCAGGAGACATTGGCGTCGGTGCAAGAGAAATCGGATATATGTTTGGGCAGTACAAAAAAATCCGAAATGAATTTTCCGGAGTGCTTACTGGAAAGGGACTTCAGTATGGAGGGAGCTTGATCAGGACAGAAGCTACAGGATATGGGCTGGTTTATTTTAGCCAGGAAGTCTTATCGTCAAAAGACGATTCTCTGGAAGGAAAAGTCTGTGCAGTATCAGGTAGTGGAAATGTTGCGCAATACACCATCGAGAAACTCCTTGAGCTGGGGGCAAAACCTGTGACCGTTTCTGACTCGGCAGGATGTATCTATGACAAAGACGGAATAGACACTGAAAAACTTGAGTATATTAAGACATTGAAAAACGAACAAAGAGGTAGGATAAGTGAGTACGCCGATAAGTTTAAATCAGCAAAATTCCACGGCGATACTACTCCGTGGAACTTCAAGGTGGATTTAGCTTTTCCATGTGCCACCCAGAATGAGCTGGATGTAGAAGATACCAAGACGCTGATCAAAAATGGATGCAAGGGAGTATTCGAAGGGGCCAATATGCCAACAACCTTGGAAGCATACCATATCATTAAGAAGGAAAAACTCATGTTTTCACCTGGAAAAGCATCAAATGCAGGAGGTGTAGCTACTTCAGGACTGGAAATGTCGCAAAATGCTCAGCGACTTTATTGGACTCGTGAAGAAGTTGACTACAGGCTGAAGATGATCATGAAAAGCATCCATTCAAATTGTATGGAATACGGAAAAGTAGATAAGAATTATACGGATTATGTAAAGGGTGCAAACATTGCTGGTTTTGTAAAAGTTGCTGACGCAATGATTGCTCAGGGAGTTGTTTAATTCTCAGCAAAAAAGTGGTTGTTGTAAAAGATAGAAATCCTATATTTGGAATCTCAAATAAAAGTGTCTGATTATGTACATGCTCCTTTTCATCCTTTTCTTATTTGTATTGGCAATCATTTGTCCAATCATTTTACCTAATGATAAGGTGAGCACGCACAAGCGTGATCATGTTTGATCCACATTTGGCTGGGCAACCAACTTCATTTCATTAAGCTCTAGCGCTAACAGATTACCGATTCCCGTCAGGTTTCCCTGGTATACACATCCGTTATCCAGTGGGATCACTTTCTGCTTTTCAGCAACAGCGAGCTTTATCTGGTCCAATGGTGTAGGGTAATGACCGTGCACAATTGTCTTCCCTGAAACTTTTGCTGAATCATACCTGAATTCCCTGATCATGATCATAGCCTTGGTATCACTGTAGATGTCATCTGCATTGAAATTGAATCCGGCATGGACAAGAATTACGTCCCCAGAAACATAGTAATAAGGTAGGCTTTGGTAGAACTTCGCGATGTTTTCCTGCGCAAGCGCATCTGCATCCAACAAGTCAGAGGCGTTTAGATTCCTAAGGGTTTCCAGCTTATCTTCAGTGGGCTCCAAGAAATAATCGAGAAACATTTTGTCATGATTTCCCAGGAGTGGAAATATTGCCCCTTTAAAGTGTAGGATCTCTTCCAGGACTTTCAAGTTTGAAGGACCTTTGTTGATAAAGTCTCCCAGAAGAAAAAGCTGATCTTCAGCGCTGAGCTGAATTTTATGGATTAGCGATAAAAAAGTTTTGTGACACCCATGGATATCCCCGATTACCCAGCGTTTTCCTTGTGGGAGGGGAACCTGCCTGCCAATGGGATAATGTTCAGGCAATGATTATTTCCTGCTTTCTTTTCTTGAGTTTACAAACATGAGTGCTGAAACAAAAGCAATAAGAAATACGGCAATGTTTACGAAGATATGCACGCCACTGGTAACTGCAGGATTTGTTAATTCCATAATCTGAGATTTTTACTGCGAATTTAAAGTTTAAATTGATTCTTTGGCAACCATTTGTTGGATTAGTTGATGCTAAACCACCGCACCACCGACACTAACCAGTCGGCCAGTCCCTGAGCGTACTCATTTCCCGAACCTCGTCCGATAACATAAAGCACAAAAAGGAAGTAGAGGCCCAATAGTAAAAATGCTTTGCTTTTGCCAATTTTAGTTCCCACTATAAAAATCAGGAGAACAAGGACAGTCAATAACCAAAGTAGAAATCGTAGTTCGCTACTCATGTCCACCATTTCTGGGGGCATGTGAATAGGTCCATAGATCAAAGTGAAAATCATCAATGGAAAACCAAGCGCAAAACAGATATCGAAAATATTGCTTCCCAGCGCATTAGAGATGGCATCATCGTACTGTCCTCTTTGAGCATCCTTAATAGAGATGATTGTGTCAGGAAAACTGGACGCTGCCGAAGCCAAAATCAAGGCAACAAACATTACCGGGATGCCTAACCCATGAAAAGTACCCAAGAATGGTACTGTATAGGTTTCCTCACCAATCCACTCACAAGCCAGGACAAGTAAATAGCAAACTAAAGCAATGGATATCGTAGCCGAAACAAGTAAAAACCAGGCGTTAACATTGTTGATTTTATTCTTTCCAATAAAAATCCTTTCAAGATCCAGGGTAAACAATCCAAGTAAAAAAGGTTTTTGTTTCCCTCCAATATCGGCAAAATCTTCTTCTGAAACGTGGCTCTCATGGAGTAGCTCTTCCCGATCTTTTTTATCCATAGACCAGAACATGTAGATGATATAGGCCACATACACAATCATCAACAGAAACCCATGATACCAATCCAGTTCAGATCCACTGATGAGAATAATAAAGATCATTTCAGCGATGAGTAGAGACAACCCGTCTCTGAGCATGACTTTTTGAGAAACCTTCACGTTCTTGGTCAACCCGATTCCAATCACCGCGAGCACGGAAACTGCAGGAATTACCATACTGTTGAAAATAGCTGAACCAGCGGTAGTACCGATACCTCCAGAAAAACCTTCAGCATCTTTCATGATAAAAAGGAAAAATAAGGAAGTGAAAACTTCGGGCATTGAACTCGCCACAGCGTTGATGGTAGCACCACGCACTCCATCAGATAGATTTCTCCCGATATATTCGGAAGCAGTCATAAATCCGTCACCCGCTCTCCATATAACGACGCAACAAATTGTAATTAAAATTAAGGGTATGAGGATTCCCATAGAAAAAATTTAAACGGTGTTCGACTCATTCAATAATGAGCTGGAGGTGCGACTAAGATAAGCATTTTCTCAATATCTTAACCATGATCCAAAATTCATCAAGCTAATATGTTTTTTAAAGAATTGACGAAAATATTAGTAATTTTTTATATTTCGAACACTTATTTACATCTTATTGCTAATAATTAGGGTTTAGGCAGTGATCTGATCTATTTCTTTCTCATCTTTAGGATCACATTGACGTATAATCTGAGATGTATATCAATTTATCAGGGCTTACCATTTTAGTAACGGGCGCGAGTCGGGGTATCGGTAAAGCCATAGCCACAAAACTGGCAGAGGCCGGCGCCACCATTGCCATCCATTACAATAAAAATGCACGCGAAGCAGAAAACCTGGCGCATGTTTTAGGCAATGAGTCCAAGTCATATCAGGCGGATTTGTCTAAAAAAGGCGAAGCAGGAAAATTATTTGAGCGAGTAGTACTGGAAATGGGAGGAGTGGATATCCTAATCAACAATGCAGGAATCGCCAAACCGGCAAAAGTGGGACTTTCAGAAGATGAATGGTATAAGGTTTGGGAAGAGGTGATCCAGGTAAACCTCAATTCAACAGCAATCCTTTGTAAAAAGGCTGTGGAGTATTTTTTGAAAAAGAAAGTAGCGGGAAGAATTATCAATATTACCTCCAGGGCTGCATTTAAAGGAGAGCAGGCAGAGTATATGTCTTATGCAGCATCCAAAGCGGGAGTTGTATCACTGACAAAAACCATTGCAACAGCATATGGGAAGGACGGGATCAAAGCTTTCAGTATCGCGCCGGGTTTTGTAAAGACCGATATGGCCAAAGCATTTATTGACCAATATGGTGAACAACATACCAATGGTGACTTATCTTTGGAGCGAATGACAGAACCGAAAGACCTGGCTCCTTTGGTAACATTCATTGCTAGCGGAATGGCAGATCATTCTACAGGGGCGACCTTTGATATCAATGCAGGGAGCTATATGCATTAGGTTCTGATTTTATACCTATATTTATTGAATTAAACTGGCGAATTATGGTAGACAACATTAAGGCACATTTACAGTCTTTGGTCCAGCTGGCTCTGGCAGATCATAAATTTGATCGCGAAGAGCAGGTATGGATATACAGCATTGGGAAAGCCAATAAGGTAAAAGAAAAAGATATTGATGATTTGATAAAATCAGAAATGGCAAAGAAAAGTGCAGAGCCCGTCACTTTCAGTGCATTGTCATTTGATGAAAGATTTGAATATCTGTACAACCTTATTCAGCTTATGAAGATTGACAATGAGGTTTTCCTTAGCGAGATCAATTACTGCGAAGGGCTTGCAGACATGCTTGGTTTCCAAAAGGCTGTTGTGAAGAAATTATCAGCCAGGATTTACTCCGATCCTACCATTACTTCCGACAGAGAATTGCTCAAGAAGCAAGCTAAATCGTTTGAAAAATAATATTATGAGCATTAAATCACAGCTTAGTACACTCATAGCTCTTGCCAAAATCGATGGAGATTTTGCTGGTGAAGAGCGGGATCTTATCTATATGATTGGCAAAGCAAATGGGATCACCGAAAAAGAAATCATGGAGCTGGTAGATCAGCCAGAGCCACTCCCGGTATTGTCGACCATGACAGATGATGAAAAGTTTGAGTATCTATACAACATCGTTCAGCTCATGAAGATCGACAATCAAATCTATCTGAGCGAAATCAAATATTGCGAAGAATTAGCCACGAAGCTTGGATATAAGAAGGGTGTGATTTCTGCACTCTCTGCCAAAGTATTCAGTGATCCTATGATCACTTCTGACCGGGACTCCCTGAAACGGGCGGTAAAGAAATATCAGGATTAAAATTGTTGCACACCATCGTGACCGCCATTAAGCCATGTTATCTCTTGACTGGAGACCCTTCCATAAAATAGATAGTTCGCGTGTTTCCAATGCAAGGGGTCAATTTCATGTAGCCATACAAAATGTTTCAGCCGTAGGTAGACGGTTTCTTGGTGACAGTAAGTCTGATAGAAATGCTACCCTCTTTTGGATTCCGGGGCTTTCAAGAATGGCGGGTCATTGGGTAGAAGGCAATATAAGGTTCAGGTCGTCGATAAGTTTGGAAGATTTTAACATCTACCTGGTGGATGAACGGGTCAATACAATTTCAAGTTTTGAAGTAAAAGGGTCAAATCATCGCAAAATAATGCTTTGGCTGGAAGAGCAGATAGGGAAACTCGGCCTTTCTGCAGCCGAGCTTGCCATCAAATTACCCTATCAGCTTAAGGAATATCCTCAACTCAACGGGGCACCATTCGACCTGGATGACAATGAGGCCATGGAAGAGTTGGGTAAATATTATCACAACTCCTTTCTGGTCCTCCGAGACCTCAAGAAAAAACTAGAATGGAAGCAGGAAATTCAAATATGGCCACATCATTTCGACCTGGCCATTAGTATTGTTTTAAAAGACTCAGGAGATCCGGAAACAGATACACTCATTACCCTGGGGATGATGCCTGGGGATGATAACAATGAGGCTCCTTATTTCTATGCCAGCACCTGGCCACATGTGCATACCAGCAAAATGGAGCCCTTAGACAGTTCCGGGGAGTGGATTGAGGAGGATTGGACCGGAGGGATCCTGTCGATCAGCGAATTGACCCATCAAAAAAACGAAAGTCAGCGTGAGATACTCAGCCAATTTTATGAGACAGCCTTTCATTCATTGGTTGGTCCGCTCACGAAATAATTTATTATAGTCCATTCCAAAATACTCAAATAATTTAGAAGCGAAATCGTCTTCATGAAGTATTGGGATCTTTGACTTAAGACCTTTTTCTTCCACCTCAAGATATTTATCCGAAAGCAATACTTTTCCCTCTATCGTATGTTTAAAGACTACCTTTTCGTGGAAAAAAGGTGATTCCGGTGATTCCTGATAGAATCGATACATTTCCATAAACTGGATTACCTCCACAGGCTCCAGCTTAAATCTGTAGATTTTTTGAAAATCAATTGAATCAGTGGATTTCTGAAGAATGAATCTATTGTCAGGATCCATTACAAATCTGAAATATTGATTGTAATCCAGCTGGATGGCTTCTTTCAAAAGCTGTTTTGGTTCTATAAATAGTGATTGACTACCTACATCAGCCAGATAGTCTGCGCCTTCAAGCCGAACTATTGTCAATGGGTGATCAAAAACAGCTCCCCAGCTATCTCTATTAAAGATACTGCCTGATGTCAGGAGGCATTCAAATCCAAGGCCATTAAGTAAGTGGTAGAAAAGAATGTTGAGCTCAGTCGAGATTCCACCTCTCTTTTGTCTGACTATCTTTTCAAAAAATTTGCCAATATCCAGTTCTCTTTTTTTACGAAAGATGATATCCAGATTTTCGAATGGAATGTGGAGGAGATGCGCTTTATGAAGTTTTTTTAGAAATGGTAGTGAAGGCAGTTCCTGATGTAGCTGAATTCTTTCTAGATATTCATCAATGGGTAGAGAGTGAAGTTTTGGCCTGGTTTTAAAATGATTCAAACGAGCCATTTTGATACTTATTTCAACGCACGACTTAGGTTTAAAATGAAATTTCTCAATGCGCTTTCCCAGGTGAAATCACTGTCCCACTCTTTGCCGACATACACATCATGGGCTATAGTTTGCTTGATATAGTATTTATGGACTATTTGCTCAACTGGGATTGTTTTCAATGTGATGCCTGCGCTGTCCTTTGGAACCATTGAAATGTAATCTGTTTCAGTTCCTGAGACTTTGTAGTTGAGAATATTTTTAATTGTCACTCCTGTGGATTGAAATGGGAATAGCGCAAATTGGAATCCTTGTTTATACAGCGTTTCATCATCCCCATAATTTACCATTTGGTATTTGTATGGATATTGACCCATGAGAGATTCAATAGCTGCTACTTTTCTGTCAATCCTGATATTTTCCTGTCGTAACACTTCCTGCTCCTCCGCCGAGATGCCGGCATAAATCTTGTATTTCTCGGGAATGATTACCGCCAGGTTGGCTCTGCGAATCAGTCCGGGATATGAAGCCAGATGCACTCCTGTGAAAACCGGCAGATCTTTTAAAATATTGGGATCTTCAGGGATCAGGAAGTTTGTGCGTTCCATGTTCTGTCGGATTATCTGACGGCCCAATCGCAGGGTAATGAGATCGTAGGGAGACTCTACTTGGGCCCAGACCTTTTCATTTTCGGCTATGAGATCATTTTGCCCATTGAAACGGGCAATTTTTATGTCATGGGTCTCATTCAGACCCACATATTTTTTTTCAATAAAGATCAGGTTTTTAATCCCACGTTGTTGAAACTCGGCAATAAAAGCTCTTCGTACTTCGGGACCTGCCATTAAATCATCGCGATATACATAGCAAACAGGGTCTATATACATTTTCCTCAGATCAGCATGGAATTTTGCTGCCAGGGGTTCCCACTTTGGCCGAGTCATGTCATTCTGCTCCATCGACTCCGAGGAAACTATCACAGCAGAGCGTGAAGAAGTGAGATCAACCGGCACTTGATCCGAAACGACCACTGGCCGCCAGCCACAAAAATCCATCAAGCTGACATTTTGAGCTGAAACCGTCTCCACAACCATAAAAAGGAGCAGTACGAGGTTGATGCTAATCTTAGAGGACATTGTCATTCCAAGCAATTTAACTATTAACCGGAGTCCTCACTATTCTATTGTAAAAAACTGACACTTTTCATTTCAAGCTAACTCTTGCCTTTCAGGAGTTCTTTCATTTCATTGATTTTCAAGAGAGCTTCAACCGGGGAAATGGTATTCACATCCACATCAGAAAGCATCTTCATCAGTTTTTCAAACTTTGGATCGGATTCAAAAAGATTTAGCTGCATGCGACTACTTGGAAGCTCAACCAATTTTTCCTTGTCTTTTTCGCTCAGTTTTTCTTTCTCCAGACTCTTCAGAATTTCATTAGATCGGATCACGATTTGGTTAGGCATTCCGGCCATTTGGGCTACATGAATACCAAAACTGTGCTCGCTTCCTCCCGGTACCAACTTTCTTAGGAAAATCACTTTGTCTTCTAGCTCCTTCACGGACACATTAAAGTTCTTTACCCGTGGTAAGGTATTGGTCAGCTCATTCAATTCATGATAATGAGTAGCAAATAGGGTTTTGGCCTTAAACTGCGGGTGATTGTGAATAAATTCTACAATGGACCAGGCGATGGAAATGCCATCGTAAGTGCTGGTTCCCCTCCCGATCTCATCCATGAGGATAAGTGAACGATCACTCAGGTTGTTGAGAATGCTGGCCGTCTCAGTCATCTCCACCATAAATGTTGATTCTCCCCTGGAGAGGTTGTCTGATGCACCCACACGGGTAAAGATCTTATCGACGAGTCCTATTTTCGCATAACCGGCAGGAACAAACGAACCAATTTGAGCCATCAGAGTGATCAATGCAGTTTGCCGAAGTAAAGCTGATTTACCGGCCATGTTGGGGCCGGTGATGACAATCACCTGTTGTGATTCATTGTCCAGATAGATGTCATTCGGGATGTAACTTTCCTCAGCGGCCAGGTTTTGCTCGATCACTGGATGCCTTCCTTCTTTTATGTCGATAAGGTAATCTTTCGAAATAGTTGGCTTCACATATTTGTGACGACCAGCCAAAGAAGCGAAAGAGGTGAGGCAGTCAATGGTTGCAACAATCCGTGCATTCTGCTGGATCGTCTCAATGTATTCCTGGGCATAGGAGATCAACTCCTGGTAGAGCTGTGATTCTATTTCGAAAATCTGATCTTCAGCTTTGAGGATCTTTTCCTCGTAAACTTTTAACTCTTCGGTAATGTACCTTTCGGCATTCACCAGGGTTTGCTTTCGGATCCAATCTTGCGGTACCTTGTCTTTGTGCGCATTGGTTACTTCCAGGTAATAACCAAATACCTTGTTGTAAGCAATCTTCAATGAGGAGATTCCAGTTCGTTTTGTTTCTCGCTCCTGAATCCCCTTTAGATAATCTTTTCCGGAGTACGCAATGGATCTGAGCTCGTCCAGCTTCTCATCAATTCCTTCTTTGATCAGATTACCCTGGGAGCTGTTTAACGGAACTTCGTCTTTAAGATTGGATTCAATTTTTTCGAGGAGGCTCTTGCAATCATTCAATTGCTCCACATACGTGTCGTATATGTCCTCCTTAGCATTTTTGAGCTCTTCCCTCATTGGTAGGATATGCTTCAGGCCACTTTTGAGCTGATTCATCTCCCTGGGGTTGATCCTCCGGGTAGCCACCTTTGATACCAGCCGTTCGAGATCACCAATTTTTGACAAATGATTTAGCAGGATATCCAGTAAATCCTCATTCCCAATAAAACCCTCAACAGTGTCGAGTCGGCGTTCGATGGTTTTTTGGTCTTTCAGTGGAAGTACTAACCACTTCCTCAATAATCGGGCTCCCATTGGAGTCTTGGTGTGGTCCAAAACTTCAATCAAAGACTTGCCATCGGGTTGCGTTGGGTTTATCAGCTCAAGATTTCGGATGGTGAACTTATCCATCCACACAAATTGCTGCTCGTCAATCCTGGAAAGATGGCCAATATGACTTGTTTCCCTGTGCTCGGTTTCTTCCAGATAATAAAGGATTGCCCCAGCGGCAACGATCCCATCTTTCAGTTCTTCGATTCCAAAACCTTTTAGGTTGGAAGTATTGAAATGATGGATAAGTCGCTCGTAAGTGAAAGGAAGTTGGAAAATCCAGTCTTCAAGACCGAATCCGTGGAAGTGGGACTCGTATTTGTCCAGAAATTGATCTCGATGCGACTTACAATAAATGATTTCGGAAGGATTGAATCCCTGGATCAGTTTATCCACATAGAGTTCATTGCCCTGTGTGACCATAAATTCCCCTGTAGAAAGATCCAGAAACGCCAGCCCACATCCCTGCTCTCCAAAATGTATGGCGGCAAGGAAATTGTTTTTGTTTTGCTCAAGGACATTGTCATTCAAAGAAAGCCCTGGCGTCACCAGTTCAGTTACTCCACGTTTTACAATGCCTTTTACCGTTTTTGGATCTTCAAGCTGGTCACAAATCGCGACCCTGTAGCCTGCTCGGACTAATCGTGGAAGGTAAGCATCTAATGAATGATGCGGAAATCCGGCCAGCTCCATCTCAGAGGCGGCTCCATTGGATCGCTTGGTCAGTACGATCTCAAGGACTTTGCTGGCCTTGACAGCATCATCACCAAAAGTCTCATAAAAATCCCCAACTCTAAATAGTAACAAAGCACCCGGGTACCTGGCCTTAATGGCATTGTACTGCTTCATCAATGGGGTTTCTTTGCCTTTGGCTGATTTTGTCATTCAGAAATTTGAGATAGTTTTGACCTGATCATGATATTGCCGAAATAATTTACTGTAAGGATTTCGGTAAACGACGGATTGACTTTCATCATCAAGTAATTACAATATTAAGTAAAGCACTCCTTATGCGAAAGCTAAAAAATGAGGAACTAGGTAGGATTTCAATTGAGGAATTCAAAGAAGCTAAAAAATCCAATGTTTGTATCATCCTGGATGATGTCAGGAGCCTGAATAACGTGGGAAGTGTATTCAGAACATCAGATGCTTTCATGGTTGAGAAGGTCTGGCTTTGTGGGATCACAGGAAAGCCGCCTCATCGGGATATCCAAAAAACTGCTTTAGGCGCTACCGAATCCGTAGAGTGGGAGCACCGGAAAGAAATTCTTGCATTAATAGATCAGCTAAAATCAGAAGGATATGAGATCATCAGTGTGGAGCAGGCGGATAAAAGCGTCTCATTAAAGGATTTCCTCCCCCAAACAAAATCTAAGTATGCACTTGTATTCGGCAATGAAGTGTTTGGTGTGAAAGAGGAAGTGGTAAAAAAATCAGATGTTGTACTGGAAATACCGCAGCAAGGCACGAAACACTCACTTAATATTTCGGTGAGTGTTGGGGTGGTAGTTTGGGATTTTGTCTCAAAGCTTGGTGTTTAGAGCTTCACGCCAATAGTCAGATATCCACTTCTTCCGTCTGATGGAATGATCCCGGGGCCAGGATAACCTGCCGCCCTTCTGGTAAAGTAATAGTTATTCAACAGATTATTAATTCCTGCCTCAATTCGCCAATGTTTCAATTCATATGTCAATGAAAGATCCATCACAGAATAGGCAGGAATGATCCCCTCTACAGAGGTAGGGGAGTCATCAGCATTGGTCGCATCAGAATATTGTTGAGCCACGTAGCTAACCAGGTAAGAAAGGCCAAAGGACCGATACTTGTAAGTGAGTCCCGATTTTAAATTAATGGCAGGTACAAACTCCACTTCGTTTCCTTCTATCCCATTTTCCTGGTTTTCGAGATAAGCTGATTTAATGGCTGCAAAATTGATGAATCCGGTGAGGCTTGATTTTTTGACATTCAAATTGGCTAACCTGAAAAGATTGCCTTCTATATAGGTCTCTACCCCATAGATATTAGCATCTCCAACATTGGTTCTATACCTAAAAATTTTTGGTACATAGAAGTTAAACCGGGGGTCGGCGGCTGTTTTAAGGATATTTCCGATCCGGTCTTTGTAAGCTAGATAAAACAATGAGACATCATATCGGAATATCTCATTTTTGGAACCTCTTATTCCGATATCAAAATTGTAGCCTTTTTCATCATCAATGTTTTCATCCACAGTTAATGATGGATTGTCTACACGAATATCGTTGAAATTGATAGCCCTGAAGTTTTGCGAAAAATTGGAATAGGCCTCCAGCATGTCATTGGGCTTATAGCTGACCCCAATACCCGTAAGCAAAAAGGATCTAAACTTAGATCGCTCTTCATCCACTTTTTCTGAAAAGATGATATTGCCAGCTATGTCAGATTGTTCATTGTAATAGTATCCATCTGCACTTGTCCGGATATTTTCATACCGTACCCCTGGGGTAATGCTCCACTTCTCTGTCAGGTTAAAGATGTTTTCTGCAAAAAGGGCAATGTTTTGTCCCGGAAAGTGAAACTGGGAGTCATCAGGCTCCTCAGGATAGATAAAATTGAAATTCGCATCGAATGAATTATTGGCTTCGCCCTGAGCACTAAGCGTACTTCCAAAATACAGTCTGTTTCCTACGAGTAGTACTGACTTCTGCCCAAGCAAGGGATAATGAACAATGGCTCTAAATTCATTTCCCCAGTTGTCATAGTCATCTTTGAGCAGGTTTCGATTTTCATCGGTATCGTCCACACGGGTGATAGGCCCCAGGTTGCCCACGGCATACCTGTTGGCAGTCAGGTGAAAAATCCTGTTGTTGAATTTTACATTATCTGAAACCCGGTAGTCCAGCTCTGCAGCCGACAGGTTCCAGCCTACCTGAAACCAGTTTCTTTCTCTTTTTGATTGACGTGGGTTGTTGTAAAACTCTGCATCGGTTAGCCCACCTGGCTGCTGAGCCAGATAAATCATGTAAGTATGCTCAAACTTGAGGCTTGTAAATGCATTGAAATTATAGGTAAAGGCACCGTAGGCATTATGTTGATTGATGCCCGAATTTGGTCTCCAGCCTTTACTGGCTTTATATTGATAGAAGCCGTAGTAATTCACTTTTCCTATGGTGCCCCCGACACTATTGAAGGTATTGAATAAGTTGAAAGAGCCTACGGTGTTGACGGAATTTACTTCCATCTTCTTGTCTTTTGGTCCATCTTTAAATTCAAAATTCAGTAATCCACCAAATTGCGTTCCGTACTGCAGGCCTGCAGCTCCTCTTACAATTTCAATTTTTTTCAAAGCCAGTGAAGGAGGAGTGTAATAGCTTTCAGGATAACCCAATGCATCAGCTGAAATATCATAGCCATTCTGCCGAACATTGAAGTTTGATGTTCTGTTCGGGCTTAAACCTCTTCCTCCAATACCCAATTGAATACCTGCCCCGTCATTTTCCCAGATATTTAGACCGGGTACACGGGAATAGATCTGTCGACTTACGCCTGCTGCTTTATTACCAATTACCTCATCCAAAAGAATCAGCTCGGTCTTTTTTGCCTCGTATATGGCAGCACCACTGACAGATTGCAACCAGCTGGCTCCCATTTCATCTTTCCGTGTATCTGTTACAGTAATAGTTTCAAGTTCCTGTGCGATTGGTTCGAGGAGGAATTCAACTTTTACTGGTGTCCCATTCATCACAATGTCCTGATAGGCATACTTCAATTCAGGGTAGTATGCGACAACCCTGTAGCTACCATCGGCCAGGTCTTGTAGATGAAACTCACCCTTTTTGTCAGTACTGGTGAGCAATGAAGTTCCTTCGATCGAAATTTGGACCCCTTCGATCGATTTCCCATCCCGGTCTCTAACCTCTCCACTGATCTGCGCTTCGGCACGGATGACTAAAAGAACTGCCGCTATGGTAAACAGGACCTTATTCATAAGGTAATATGATTGTGGATAGTTGGTTTTTCTTGACTTTCGTCAGGTCTATGCCGGGATCAATAAATGGCTTACTAGCACGACCATTCAGGGTAACTCTTGATTGAGTAGTAATTTTTGGGTTTTCGAAACCCTGAGCTTTGAATTGATTTTCTAAAAACCGGGCATACTGCATGATCATGTCCGGCTGTGTAGCCATCATCTTTTCCTGCTGTGGAGTAAGAAAGTCATAATTGGCAACCAAATGTTTTTTATCTCCATCCTCTACAAAGAATGTGATGTGACCGGCCTTTTCCATCAGCATTACCCTCCAGGAAAAGCGATAGCCAAGCTCATTCCAGAATAAGTTTCCTGGGTATGCAAGATGCCTTAAGGGAATGGCAATCTGTAAGATAAAAAAGAGTGCGAAAACAATGGTCACTGCTTTTGGGAGCCTGGGATAGGTGGTCATCTTCAAATCAGAAGTCCTTGTGAAGAAGGAAGATAGTTTCTTGATAAACTTTTGATGAAAATGATCAGGAAAAAAAATCGTTGTCGCAACAATCATCATCCATGGAAAAACCCCAATGGGAAAGAGCAATGCGGTCAACAGGTGAAAGCCAATCACTGCTGCATAGGCAAAAGGCAAAGTTTTTCTGAATGATAGCAGAAAAGGAACGGTAGTGTCAAAGACCATCCCAAGCCAGCTAAAGACGTAGGCGGTAATCTTATATCTAAATACCCACCCGATCACCGGTTGGTGTACGTTGGCCGACAGCCATAATTTTAATGGTTGGGCATTGATGAGCCAGTCATAGTTAAGTTTCGCAACACCGGCAAAGAAATACACTACACCAAGCTGAAGTTTAATGATGTTAATGAACATTACCTGTATTTCCTTGACGGGCTCCACTACTCTTCTCCATACATCCAAAGAAAAATATCTATTGGCGGGCAACCAGATTAGCAGAAAGGTACAAAGAGATACAAAATAGTAATGATTGAGATAGTTGGTCTTATCAAGCAACTCAACATAAGTAAACAGGATAAAAAAACAAGTTGTGGATAGCCGATAAAAGAATCCCAGGGTGATAAACAAAGCGGCCACAATCATTAGGCTAAAAACAGCATACATCCCAACCCCCGGAAGCGGCTGAATACCTTCAATAAACGGGAAAAAGATTTTTGGTTCGATATACTGTGAAAAGATCCATCCTTTGATCCAAAACCGAATGGTGGAGATCAATAACAATACACCGAATAAAATGCGAAACGTAATGAGCGGATAGATAGGAACCTTCCGGTAGATAGTGTGCTTTATTATGTTATTCCACAGGGTATTCATCAATCACCATCGTTATCCTGATAAGTAATTATGACTCCAATGGTGGAGGACATATCGGTCTTAAGTAGAGCAACCAGTATCTGCATTTCTGCAAAGATCATTTCGACATCAGCCTTTTGGTTTTGGATGGCTGCTGGTAGGGGATCAGAAATCTTTTCTGTGGCTACTTCAATTTTATCAAACTGTTGAGAGATCGTTTGATTCAGGTCTTCGTTTCCTGTTGTAGTACCTCCTACTGCTTCCAGGTAATCATCCAGTCCTATACCATTTCCACCAAAATACAGGTTTTTATAGGCTGCAATATTTGCCTCCAGTAATTCAACAGAATATCCTGAATAATAAGCTTCTGACGATCTTGGGATAGGTTCTCCCAAAGTGCGGATCCCAACCGGAATCCCAATTTTTCCGTCGCGGGTATTCCGTTCAAAGTCCTGGTTCATGGCGTTAATCAACTTCCCTACCGAACTACCAACATCCACACCCAGGGCATCTTCAGCAATGAATTCCCCAAGGTAGTTCCCACCATCATCTTTCCAGTCACCGTATACATTCTGGCTGGTGGTATTAATTCTTGTCAACACATCCTCGATGTATTGAAGCCGGTCCACAGTGAGTGAGCTGAGAATATCTTCCTGAGCTTCAGGGTCCCCATATACGAGGTAAGCTATGGCCTGATATCCTTTCGCATCCAGATTGCTCAACGTGGAAAGATCATAATCTCTGGAACTGATATTTTGATTGATTTGAACCTGATCGATGGGGTATATATTCAATTCGTTGGTGAGGCTGCGAGTCTCAGCAGGACCAAATTGATAAGGTGTGCAGGCCTGCCAGGCTAACCGCGCAATTTTAAGTTGATCGCGGAAGTCACCCAGAGTAGTTTCATTTGGATCTGCTTTCAGAAGCACAAAAGCATCGGACAAAGCTTCATTCGCTTCTGCCAGATGCTCATATGCAGGTAATATCAAATTAATTCCCAGGTTCTCAAGCAGGGGTAGCTGATCAAAATCATTGGTTTTGTCCAGGTTTCCATTTTCATCACAAGAAAAAAGGGAACCGATTACTGTAGCCAATAGAACAAAGGTCAGCTTCTTCATACTTTAAAGTTCGTTTTGGATGTCGGTAAGCCTGGTGTAAACACTTGCAAGCGTAGATTTAGCCTCCGCAAGATCACCTTCACCGATGGTCCAGAAATCACCATTTGTTCCAAAGTTTGAATTAAGGATAGTGCTCAAATGTGCATCGGAAATGGCTCTTTTCTCACTGAATTTTAAGGCCCTCACAAATGCATAAGCCTCGGATACATGATGAAGAAAGTCTCCTTCATTATCATCTGTCAACGCAGCGTTGATATAGTGGATAGCTGTGGCTGCTGCAACAATCTCAAACTCCTCATAGATAATAGCTACCTGAGCCTCCAGGGTTTCTTCGTCATTATTGACGATGGCAGTTCTTCCATTAAGAAAAGCATTTTTTAGAGCTGTTACAGAACCTACTAGTGATTCCCTGCCGTAGCTGTAGCTTGCCCAGAACCTTTTATTTTCTGAAGGAAGCTCTGAAGGAAAATCAACAGGAACACCCCAATATCCAAAAGCTTCATCAAAATGGTGTTCTTTGGCGGTATAGTTGGCTCCATCGACAAGATTTTCATTGTCAACAGATGGTCCAATTCGATCATCAGTTAAATAGGTGTTATATATCTGATGTAAGAACACAGAACCCATCAGTCCTTTTTCGATCAACTGGGTGAATTCCCATCCTTTCTCATTTACCAGGACGTAGTTTCCATTTCCACGCTGTATTCTTCCGGCAACACCTGCTGATGCCATAGTTCCATTGGCTACCACAGCTTCGCTTGTAGCCTCAGCCGCCTCAAAAAGATCTTTGTAAAATGTTACATCTGCTAGAAAAGTCTTGTCTTCAAGTTGTTTTGAGGATGCATTGAGCTCTGCTTCAGTAAATGCATCGTTCTCATTGGAAAACATGTTGTTGAGCTTTGTGGCATCCAAGGCACTACCTGCATCACCGGTCACCAGGTAGGATTTTATTTCGGAAAGCATATTTAACCGATCGGTCTGACCTGAAAAACTTACAGTAGATTCATCACCTCTGGTGAAAGTGTAGGATGAGGGGACGGAGATGCCTGGAGAAGGATCCTCTTTTTCATTACAGGCGTTAGCAAAGATTAATAAAAGCGCAGATAAGGCTAATGCTGTTTTTTTCATTTCTAAAGTCGGATTATTTGGAATAATTCTAAACAGCAAAATTGCGTGAAGCGCAACCTACAATCAATCACTACTACTAGCCAAATAGTGATCACTACTACTAGCTAGTGATCACTAGAACTAGTGATTATTAAATGGGATTGGTAGGAGGACAAAAAAAAGAGGACCCCGAAGGTCCTCTTTTAACTTAGTTTAGTTTTTTCTTAATCCTCGTACTCGATTTCAAGAATACGCTCTTCTATGAATCCCATAGAAAGTTTTTCTTCACCGAAAACGTCAAAGAGTTCAACACATTTTCTGGCAACGAACTCTTCTTCAATTTGCTCTTTTACGAACCACCTAAGGAATTCTTCTGTTGAAATGTCTCCTTGCTTCCTGGTCAGACGCACCATGTCATGTATAGACTCTGAAACGGAAATTTCGTATTCCAATGCTTTTTCAAAAACAGCTCTAAGCGACGAGAATTCATGCTCCACTTCATCAACTGAAGGAGAGACAGCTACTGCTTCCATATCTGCCAGATAGTGGAAAAACTTAAGTTGATGACCACGTTCTTCATCAGATTGCTTGAAGAAAAATTTCGCACAATTGTCGTATCCTCGTATATCACACCATCCAGCCATGGCAAGGTAGGCTGAGGAAGATGTCGCTTCCATTTTGATTTGCTTGTTGATACTTTCAACAATCTCCTCTTTTAACACGGACTGACTTCTAATAATATCTTTCATAATTTTTTTATTTCAATTGAAATAGTATCAGCTTAAAGCCGGGTGTACCACTACAATGAGACTAATACAGTATCCTCGTTGTACAATTTAACTACAAAGGAATAACAAAGGTTGCTTAATAGATAGTGGAAAAACTAATTTATAATTAGTCTAATTAGACTTTAGGAAAGCCCCTTTTCGGATGATTTCTTTATGGATCATGCTATTGAGCTCCAGCATGACAAATGTGCCGGCAAACAGATCTTTCAACTCGAGTATTTCATGGATGTTGAAGACAAAAAGCCGATCGCAGTGAGGCATACTGATGATTTCAATGTCCGGAGTATCACTATCCAGTAGCAGGGTAAGATCAATTTTTTGAATTTTCTGACGGAAAGAGATCAGCTCACAGGCTCTAAAGACGATTTGATCGTGAGCATAAGAAAGAATGTATTTTCCCTGAGCATCGCATTGCGAGATACTGGCATTAGAAGTTTGAAATAAAACTTCAGGAGATGATGTAGTAGACTTAGTTATAACTTCGGACATTTCTTACAGTGCCTTCCCTTCTTCTTATACTTCTTACAGCATTTTTTAAAGACGCATTCCTCAGAATGGCCCAGCAGATGTTTTCCGTCCAACACATGGAATCGGTTTTCATCTTCCTGGCTTATGTAATCTCTCAAATGCACTACTCATTCAATTTAACCACAAAGTTGGCTCGAAAAATCAAGCAATTCAATCGCTATCACTAGCTAAATGTATATCACTAGAACTAGCTAGTCGACCCCTTTGAAATTTGATTTACAGCACATTTTTCACAACCTGGGGAATCTTTTCCTTTGATGGACCGGTAAAGTTTACGGCCAAGGAAAAATCCAGCCAGCCCAAATAAACCGATAACAACAAATGTCTGAATCATTTCAATAGTTGATAAGTAATCAATGCGGCCACATAAGCCATAGCTGTCATATAGATCAGCTGTAACAACGGCCATTTCCACTTTTTCGTTTCCCTCAGCACCACAGCCAGTGTACTCATACATTGCATGGCAAAGGCATAAAACACCATCAGAGAAAGCCCTGATGCCAAATTATAGACAGGTATGCCGGTTTCTGGATTTTGTTCTTTTTTCATCCTTTGAATCAATGTTTCGTCCGAATCAAACGTTTCACCAACACTATAAATGGTGGCCATTGATCCTACAAAAACTTCCCGGGCTGCAAAAGAGGTAACCAGTGCAATGCCTATCTGCCAGTTATAACCCAAAGGGCGAATAGCAGGTTCCATAGCATGCCCAATAATTCCAATATATGAATTGGACAGACTTACCGAAGCTACTTTCTTTTCGTAAGCTCTCATATCCTCCTGCGTGACAGGCTCTGGAATCTTTTCAACGGCCTGCTCAATCCGGTCACCCGGGCCGTAAGAAGCCAGCACCCATAAGATGATTGAAATTGAAAAAATCACCTTACCTGCATCAAATACAAATAGCCTGACTTTTTCCGATAACGTAACGATCAGGTTGTTCCATCTTGGCATCCTGTAGTAGGGTAGCTCCATTACCAGGAAACTCTTTTGCCTGGCTTGGATGATCCACTTGAACACAAAAGCTGCAAGCAGCGCACCAAGTAATCCTATAAGGTACATTGCCAGTAGGGCCAAACCTTGTAATTTGAATATCCCGATGGTCTGGTTAGGGATGACCAAAGCAATAAGCAGCGTATATACCGGCAGCCGGGCAGAGCAGCTCATCAGCGGTGTAACCATGATGGTGATCAATCGCTCTTTCCAGTTTTCGATGGTTCTGGTGGCCATGATAGCCGGGATAGCACAGGCTACACCGGAAATTAATGGCACCACACTACGTCCATTCAAACCGAAAGGCCGCATGATTTTATCCATGATAAAAACTACCCGGGCCATATAGCCGCTCTCCTCCAAAATAAAGATGAAAGCAAATAGCAAAGTGATCTGTGGGATGAAAATTACTACACCTCCCAGACCAGGAATGATTCCCTCAGCAATCAGATTGGTGAGCACACCATCAGGCATTACATTTATTACCCACTGACTTAAACTTAAAAACAAGGTGTCAATTAGATCCATTGGCCATTCGGCCCAGGCATAGATCGCCTGAAAAATTACCATGAGAACCCCAATAAACAAAACAAACCCAAGGAGTGGATGGGTGATGATCTTGTCGGCCATTCGCTGTCGCTTCAACATCGAGCGTTTAGTGGGCTCCTGTCTAATCACAAATTTTAAGATCCTGTTGATCTTTCTGTACCTCTCCTCTACCAGCTGCTTCTTACGGAGGGAGTCATTAACAAGGAATGATCCCTTTTCGAATTCTCCCTCAATAAAAGGCGTCTTCGCATTTTCGAATTTTTCTGAAACAGTCTCATTTACCAGCTGCTCCATCCCATCGCCATTTCTGGCATTCACGGGCATGATTTTCACGCCACCGAGCAGCTCACTCAACTTTTCATAATCTATTACAAGGCCCTTTTTGGCTGCAATATCCGACATGTTGAGTGCCAGTATTACGGGGATACCCAAATCCATTACCTGTGTGAAGAGGAGGAGGTTCCGCTCAAGATTTGAAGCGTCTGCCACTACAATGATCCTATCCGGATAGTCGGAATGTTGTGGATCACTTAAGATATCATATACGATCTGTTCATCCTGAGTCTTTGGGTATAGACTGTAAGTTCCCGGCAGATCAAGAATCTGATGAGAAGTGCTGCCTTTTTTGAGCAGACCTGATTTTTTATCAACGGTGACTCCGGGAAAGTTTCCAATTTTCTGATTGAGGCCTGTGAGCCGATTGAAAATAGAAGTTTTGCCTGAGTTGGGATTCCCAACTAATGAAATTTTCATCCTATTTGGACTTCAACCAATGACGCTTCCTCTTTTCTGAGGGATAGAGTGTAGCCATCTATATCAACAGCAATGGGATCACCAAAGGGAGCTTTAAAAATCACCGAAACAGATTTGCCGGGATAAAGCCCCATATCTGTCAGCTTGGAAGTCAGCCCATTTTCGGTGATACTTAGTATCGTAACCTGTTGATTTAACTTTAGCCTATCGAGTGTCAAATGTGTTTGTAATTAATTATTTCGAGCTGAATCTAAAAAGCTACAAATCTACCTCATCGGAGGATGGATTTCCAATAGCTATTCCTAGTGATATAAAGATGTCAGACCTTAACAAGCCCCGTTTCCATTGCGTATACGATCAACTCTGTTGGGCTTTTCAGATTCAGTTTCTTAAGTATATTTTTTCTATGCGAGTTGATAGTATGAACACTAACATACAGTTCATCGGCAATCTCACTGGTTTTATACCCTTTGGTAATTAGTTTCAATACCTCAAACTCACGTTGGGACAACACAGTGGGGTCACAATTAATTTCTTTTTCTTCTTCCTGATCCATCAATGTATCCAGCACCCTGTTGCAGTAAAATCGTGAATCTTTGGAGACAGACTTAATGGCATTTAGAATCTCATCTTTGCTGCAGCTTTTGGTGACAATCCCTTTGATGCCCAGGTCCAGCAATGACTGAATGTGCTCCTTCTTACTTTCATTGGTAATGATCAGTAACCTGGAGGTTTCTGTATCAATTACTTCCCTCATGAGCTCCAAATGAGAAGGATCTTTACTTTGATAGTCCATGATCAGGACATTCGGATGCCGCTCCGCTGTTTCTTTGATGAGCTGCCTGGAATCATCTACTGTTCCAAGTAACGAAAGCCCCGGGTCAGCTTCGATCATACGTATCAATCCTTCACGGGTGAGGTATTGAAAGTCAGAAATAAGCACACTTATTGGTTCCATTATTTAGAATCGTTCTAAACTACAAACCTAATACCATTTCGTTGAAATTGGTTTCACTAACAATCGATTTTTATCCGATACCCTGAAAAATTGTCAATAATTTATGTCTATACCTTTATTCTGTCAGTAAATTGGACAGCTTTGAATAATTTTAGGACACAAAAAAACAGATAGATGGAATACAGGCTGGAGCATGATACCATGGGAGAGGTAAAAGTCCCTGCAGAAAAATACTGGGGCGCTCAAACTCAACGGTCAAGAGAGAATTTTAAAATTGGAGGAGCTAATATGCAGATGCCACTGGAAATCATCCGGGCTTTTGCAATCCTTAAAAAATCAGCAGCAGAAGCAAATCAGCAGCTTGGGGTCCTTCCGGAGCAAAAAGCCAGGCTGATTGGTCAGGTTTGTGACGAGATCCTTGAAGGCAAGTTAGATGATCAGTTTCCGCTGGTTGTTTGGCAAACTGGTTCAGGTACCCAATCAAACATGAATTGCAATGAAGTCATTGCAAACAGGGCGCATGTAATCGGGGGAGGAAAGCTTGGTGACAAAGAGAAGACGATTCATCCCAACGATGATGTAAACAAGAGCCAGTCATCCAACGATACATTTCCTACTGCGATGCACATTGCTTCTTACCAGATCCTGATTGAGCAGACCCTGCCCAAAGTGAAGAAGCTGAGAGATACTTTGCATAAGAAATCCAAAGCCTTTATGGATGTGGTGAAAATCGGGCGAACCCATTTCATGGATGCCACACCACTAAGCCTGGGTCAGGAGTTTTCCGGGTACGTATCTCAGATGGATCATGCCATCAGGGCCATCGAAAATACTTTTGATCACCTGTCTGAGTTAGCATTGGGAGGGACAGCTGTAGGTACCGGACTCAATACACCAGCGGGCTATGATAAAATTGTAGCTGAAAAAATTGCTAAAAACTCAGGCCTCCCCTTCAAGACCGCAGACAACAAGTTTGAGGCGCTAGCAGCGCATGACGCAATCGTAGAGACTCATGGCGCATTGAAGCAGCTGGCTGTCAGCCTGTTTAAAATCGGCAATGACATCAGAATGTTGGCTTCAGGTCCAAGAAGTGGAATTGGTGAAATCTTAATACCTGAAAATGAGCCGGGCTCATCGATTATGCCGGGAAAAGTGAACCCAACACAGTGCGAAGCACTTACAATGGTTTGTGCGCAGGTGCTTGGAAATGATGTGGCAATTGCCAGCGGAGGTATCTACGGGCACTTCGAGTTGAATGTTTTTAAACCAATGATGGTATACAACCTACTTACCAGCGCCAGACTTTTGGGCGATGCGTGTGAGTCATTCAATGATCACTGCGCAGTTGGCATTGAACCAAACCATCCGGTGATCAAGGAGAAACTTGAAAGTTCTTTAATGCTGGTAACAGCTCTGAATACACACATAGGGTATGAAAATGCAGCTAAGATTGCCAAGAAAGCACATAAAGAAGGAACTACCTTAAGAAAGGCGGCCATTGAGCTGGGTTTACTCACTTCTGAGCAGTTTGACGAGTGGGTTAAGCCTGAAGATATGATAGGATCACTGAAGAAAAGTTAGATTTGTATTAAAATAAGTTATTTTAGTACCTGATAACGATAAAGCAAAGCGTTAAATATCAACCGAAAATATTATGAAAAGACTTTTTATATTGTTTATAGGCCTGGCTGTCGCAATGGCATCTTTCGATGTATCAGCTCAGGAAATGGATAAAAAGGAGCGGAAAGAATGGAAAAAGCGGGTAAAAAAGCTTGAACCGGAGGAGTATAAAGGACTGATTGAAGAAAACCGCTCACTGAAGAGTCAGGTTTCTACATTGAGAAACGAGCTAAACGGTGTGGATCAGAAAATTTCTGAGAAAGACGATCAAATAGCTCAGTACTCTGGTCAGATCTCAGACCTTCGCAACCAACTGGCTCAAGCACAAGCCAGAGCTCAGGCAGCTGCATCAGCTCCAAGGCCTCAGCCCCAAGATGATGATGGTATCGACGAAAATGTGGGTGTTGTGTTTAAAGTTCAGATTGGGGCTTATGCGAGCAAAGACCTAAGCCAGTATACTGATAACTCAAAGAACTTTACACAGGAAGAAGGAGAAGGATTTAAAAGATTCACCCTTGGTGTGTTCAGAGATTACTGGAAAGCAGATACTTTCAAAAAGTATTTAAGAGAAATGGGTGTAAAAGATGCCTGGATTGTGTCTTTCAGAGACGGCCAAAGAGTGCCAATCAAAGAAGTACTGGAAGGCATTACCGATAACTCTTAACACAAGAAATAAACGATCAAATTGACCCTGGCAAATCCGTCAGGGTTTTTTTGTGTTAATTTTGCGGTGACAATGTTTAATATGATTCATTATAAGTCAAGAGAAGAGATTGAATTGATGCGTCAGAGCGCATTAGTGGTGTCAAGAACGTTGGCCATTCTTGGTGAGCATGTGGAGCCTGGTGTCACACCATTACAGCTGGATAAGATAGCAGAAGAATATATCAGGGATCAGGGGGCAGAGCCGGGTTTTCTGGGTCTTTACGATTACCCAAACACAATCATTACATCGGTCAATGAGCAGGTGGTGCACGGAATCCCTACAGACAGGCCATTGAAAGAAGGCGATATAGTCGGTATTGATTGTGGAGCCCTGATGAATGGATTCTATGGCGACCATGCCTATACTTTCGCTGTTGGAGAGATCGCCCCGGATGTAAAGCAACTGCTGGAAGTGACCAAGAAGAGTTTATACCTCGGTATTGAGCAAATGCGTGCGGGCAATCGCATGGGAGATATAAGCCATGCCATTCAATCGTACACCGAAGGTTTTGGATATGGCGTGGTTCGTGAGTTGGTCGGTCATGGACTGGGTAAGAAAATGCACGAGTCACCGGAAGTACCAAATTATGGAAAGAGAGGAAGAGGTCAGCTTCTGAAAGAGGGCCTTGTGCTTGCAATAGAGCCTATGATCAATATGGGTACACGAAGGGTCATTCAGCTGTCGGACGGTTGGACGATTGTGACGGCGGATAAAAAGCCTTCGGCACATTTTGAGCATGATGTGGCACTTGTGGATGGAAAAGCCGAGATCCTTTCTACCTTTGATTATATTGAAGAAGCCCTAAAGAAAAAGGGTGCTTTGGTAGTATAAACTATTTTTCACCGGACCTAATATGTTTAGATGAGCAACCCAAGATTGTTGACGCGCTTGCTGGTATGGCGTATCAGAACAATTAGCGACAATAACTTCACGCTCATCATGGCTGGTGTGATAGGGCTGATTGCGGGTCTTGCAGCGGTCGCCCTGAAGAGTACAGTTCATTCTATACAGGCTTTTCTAGAAAGAAACATTGACATTACAGGGTTTAACTACCTGTATCTTGGCTATCCACTTGTAGGTATTCTCATTACAGTAGTTGTAGCAAGATATATCTTAAGGGAACACCTGGGCCATGGGATCACTCAAATCCTCTACGCCATCTCAAAAAATTCCAGTATCCTGAGAAAAACCCAGATGTATTCCCGGATGGTTACCAGTGCTATTACGGTGGGCTTCGGTGGATCTGTGGGGCTGGAGGCACCAATTGTCGTGACTGGCTCAGCGATAGGATCCAATTTCGGCAGAATGGTCCATCTGGATTACAAGAAAAGAACCCTCCTTATAGGATGTGGAGCAGCAGGAGCAATTTCTGCAATCTTTAATTCGCCAATTGCGGGTGTCATTTTCGCTATTGAAGTGATCATGACAGAGGTGAAAATCAGTAAATTCATACCCATTCTCATCGCATCTGTTTGTGGTCAGCTGGTTAGTATTTCCCTCTTAGGTGAAGATATCTTATTCAGTTTTAAGCTAACAGACCCATTCAAAGCCTCTGATGCTCCATACTATCTTTTGTTGGGTATGTTTTGTGGTATCATATCACTCTACTTCACCCGAGTGATGTATAAAGTAGAGCAAGGAATCAAAACCATTAAAGAAAGCTTCTCCAGAGCACTTATTGGGGGTTTGGGCCTGGCAATCATCATTTTTACCTTTCCTCCTATATACGGTGAGGGTTATGACTCCATTAAAGATTTATTGGCCGGCAGACAATTAGACCTTTTTGACAGAACCATATTTCAGCCTTTGGAATCAAGCCAGATTATGCTGATGGTTTTTCTCTTCGCCATCCTGATGGTAAAGCCAGTGGCCACTGCTCTCACCATTGGTGCAGGCGGAAGTGGGGGAATTTTTGCACCATCTTTATTTATGGGAGGCGTTGCAGGATTCTTTTTTACCCAGGTCATCAATACGTTGATACCGGGCTTGTCCATCAGTGCCAGTAATTTCACCCTTGTAGGAATGTGTGGTGTCTTGAGTGGGGTTTTACATGCCCCATTGACGGGTATTTTCCTGATTGCAGAGATCACGAGTGGTTACGTATTGTTTGTTCCACTTATGCTTGTCTCAGCTATCTCGTATTCTACCATCTCGTACTTTGAGAAGTATTCTATCTATACCAAAAAGCTCATTGAGAAAGGAGACCTTATTCAGTATGACAGAGATCGCATTGTGCTAAGTCTCATCGATCTGAAAAAAGTGATGGAAACCGATCTGCTACTGGTAAAGCCTGAGGCTACATTAGGAGAAATGGTAGAACTTGTCAAAAAGAGTAAGCGAAACATCTTTCCTGTAGTCAATGATAAAGGAGAGCTTGAAGGAATAGTAACCCTTGACGACATCAGGGAGATCATGTTTGACAATGATAAGTATGAAGATGTGATCATTAAAGCTATCATGCAAGTACCCCCTGATCATGTGACTCCGCAAGAAAAAATGCAATCTGTTATGAATAAATTTGAGTTAACACAAGCCTGGAATTTGCCTGTGATTGAAGAGGGTAAGTACCTTGGATTTGTGTCCAAATCAAGAATATTCAATGCATACCGTAAAAAATTGATCAGGCAGACGAAAGAGTAAAAAAATACATCTAGTTGGTATTCAGCGATTTACATTTTAGACCATATATAGGAAAAATTCACATTATCCACAAACTGATAATTTAATGAATTATGCATAAGTGATTAATATACAGGCACTTATAAGAGAACTTGATTTTATTGTGGATAAATTAGCGGATATGTGGATAAAATTTGCAAAATACAATTTGATAGTATAACTCAATTGTTATGGCAGAGCTGTGAAAGTGAGAAAGTTTGATTTTATGGTTCTGTTTTTTGAAAAATTAGTTTTCCAGGATGTTTATTTTGTAAATTATGAAATTGTTAAGGAAGAATCTAATCTTTGGGTTGGAGTGAGCTAGTTATATAAGAATTGTACAATTATTATTGGAATTAAAAACTATTCTCAATTAGCATCGTAATATACTGTCGTGAAAATAATTGTACTTTCTATTATCCTCATGACTGCGGTTTCATCCCGTGCTCAGGATATCAATCTGGTTAGTCTGGAATCATTAAATCAATTGATAGAAAAGCCGGACAATAAATTAAAGGTGATCAACTTTTGGGCTTCCTGGTGTAGACCGTGTATAATGGAGATGCCTCATTTTGAGGCCATCGATAAAACCAAGGCCACTGTGTACTTTGTCACACTTGATCATCCGCAGGACATCGCCAAAGCGCAGCGAATGGTTGAAAAGAACGGGATAAAATCAAAGGTCTTATTATTGAATGAAAAGGATGCGGATAAATACATCTCAGCTATCAATGAAGACTGGTCCGGAGCTATCCCTGCAACCTTGTTTGTAGATGCCAGAGGAAGGAAGTACTTCCATGAGAAAGCATTTGACAAACCTGAACTCGAAAATTTCGTTAAGAAGTATAGTTCGTATAATAAATAATCATGAAGAGCACATTTTTAATTATTACCGGATTACTGGTTGTTGTTGCCATTTTATTCACCAATGCAAGCAGTGACGAGATTCAAGGCTATCAGGTTGGAGATTATGCTACGGATTTCAATCTAAAAAATGTTGATGGTAAGATGGTTTCTCTGGCTAATTATCCTTCAGCGAAAGGCTTTATTGTTGTTTTTACCTGCAATACCTGTCCATATGCCAAAGCCTATGAGCAGCGGATTATTGAGCTGCACAAAAAATTCAGCTCAAAAGGATTCCCCGTCATTGCTATCAACCCAAACGATCCTTCTCAGTCAGCAGGAGATTCTATGGAAGAAATGAAGACTAGGTCATCTGAAAGAAATTATCCATTTCCCTATTTGAGGGATGATGTACAGGACATCACTGCGGCCTACGGAGCTACGAAAACTCCACACGTATTTGTGCTCAACAAAGAGGAGGCGAAAAAATACAAAGTTGAATACATTGGCGCCATTGATGATAGCCCAAGAGAGGCAGCCGACGCCAGCGAAAAATATGTTGAGTCTGCAGTAAATGCATTACTCTCAGGAAATAAACCAGCGGTTAAAGAAAAACGAGCCATTGGATGCACCATCAAATGGAAGGATGCATAAAAAATTTTAGCGATTAAGATTGAAACAAAAGATAAAGGCAACTCCCAGGGGGTTGCCTTTTTCTATTAATACGGTTTAATTGGTTTACCGATCAATTCTTCCGTTCACGTTCAAACCACTTTCGATAGATTGGTTTTCGATACAAAAACTGTAGTAGTAAAACTGGATAAAGAATAATATCTATGATCCAAAATCCTGAAGAATAGGAAATCTGATCAATGATGAAACTATCTGATTTGCTTTCTTCGACAATATGCCTGTGCTTCCACGATTTTAGGAAAAATGGGAGTGTTGTTCCCTGATCGATAAAATACCAGACCCGATCATCCTCATTATCCTCGATTATTTTGCTGATCCATTTTTGCTTAAAGAAAATGAAATTTAACTCAAGTCCCACCTGATCTCCTGTTTTACATCCATCAAACTGAAACAGGTTGACTCTCGGGAATGGGGGGTTTAGAGAAAGAAATAAATCCCTGGTAAACCCCTGCTTGATTCGTTCTTTTGAAACTCCCCTGACAAGTGAGCTAATCTTTAGGTCCATTAAAGCTTTTTAACTCAACAATTCAGGGAAGATCAATGTTTTGCTTATGGATAGAACTCAAGCTAATTCTCACTTTTCCTTGGTCCATCCACCAAGCAAAGCCCCTGAAATACTCCAGATTATCAGATTTTGTCCACCATCAATCCAGGTTAATGCGTAAGGTTGCATGGAAAATAAGTACATGGTCATGGTGCCCAATATGGCAATTGGGAAACCCATGATAAATCCAGTTTTCAGGCCATCCACCCATGATCGCACATTCATCCGCATGAATACCCAGGCTAGCATATATCCAAAGGCAATCGCAGTAATGATACTAACAATATAAGGGGTGGATCCCCCAGACATGGCGTCTTCTTCTGTAAGGCCATTAAGGCTCATCCACTGCTCAGCAAAGATTCCATACCATACCATGGGGATGGCTTGTCCAAGCACAACAATCACCCAGACAGCTCCGTGATTGATTTTAAGTTCTTTCATCTTATTTAGGTTGATTAACTCTAAAAAGATAGGGACTTATTTTGGAACAGTCAAGGAGTTTTTAATCCTGCCTTTTCGCTTTGTTCCAATATTCATCCATTTCTTGAAGAGACATTTTTGTGAGTTCCTTACCGGCTTCCTTGACCATATTTTCCATGAGGGTGAATCGCTTGATGAATTTGGAGTTTGTCCGTTCCAATGCCTCTTCTGCGTTGATATCGATAAACCTGGAATAATTGATCAAGGAAAAGAGCAGGTCACCAAATTCCTCGGTAGAGGCTTCCTTATCGCCCGCTGTCTTAAATTCATTTAGCTCTTCATGAACCTTATCCCATACTTGCTCCTTTTCATCCCAGTCAAAACCTACTCCCTTGGCCTTTTCCTGGATCCTCATAGCTTTCACCATTGCAGGTAGTGATTTGGGGACTCCGGCAAGTACCGTAGCACCTGATTTTTCTTTCAATTTGATCTTTTCCCAGTTTTCTTTGACGGCTTTTTCATCACTGGCATCTACGTCTCCATATACATGAGGGTGTCGTCGAATCAGCTTATCACAGACCTGGTTGAGTACGTCAGCCATGTCAAAATCATTGGTTTCCGAACCAATTCTGCAATAAAAGGCCATGTGCAGCATCAGGTCACCCAGTTCTTTTTTTATCTCCTCCATATCCTGCTCCAGGATGGCTTCACCCAGCTCATAAGTCTCCTCTATGGTGAGGTGACGCAGGCTTTCCATGGTCTGCTTTTTATCCCAGGGACAATTTTCCCGGAGCTCATCCATGATCGTTAGCAAGCGATCAAAGGCTTCGAGTTTTGCTTTTCTGTTAGGATCTGGTTTTGCTAATGACATTTAATTGGAATGATTGTGACTTATCGATTGTTTATTCAACTGAAAGACAAATATTCTTTAATTTTGAACCAAAAGTAACCTTATGGCTACGGTATTATTAGCAATCGGTTTTGTTGGGCTGTTTTTCGTCCTTATGTCAGTAAGACTCATTCTGAAAAAGAATGGGGAATTTAAGGGAACATGTGCTTCTCAGAGTCCATTCCTCAATAAGGAGGGCACGACGTGTGGTTATTGTGGTAAAACAGTAGGTCCGGAAAGCGCATGCGGAAATCCGGACAGTGAGGTGAATAAAGTAATGGCAAAATTTAGCTAATCCACTTTGCCAGCATTACTTATTGGTCTTACTCTTTAGTGATTACTTTATTTTTCATTTTTACTAAATCGCTATTCATTGACTTTAATCAAATCTATTTCAGGACTCCGGGGCACTATAGGAGGTAAGGCCGGAGAAACGCTTTCACCCATCGATGTTGTAAAATTCTCTGCTGGATTTGGGATGTGGATCAAAGAACGCCATGAAAACCCTGCAGTAGTAATCGGGAGAGATGCACGACCTTCGGGTAACCTGATTAGCCCTATAGTAGAAAATACTTTACTGGCACAGGGAATCCAGGTGGTGGACCTGGGACTTTCTACCACCCCAACCGTTGAAATGGCAGTGGTTGCTGAGAAAGCACAGGCTGGGATCATCCTCACGGCAAGTCACAATCCCTCTGGATGGAACGCCATGAAACTCCTCAATGAAAAAGGAGAGTTTATCTCAGCAAAAGATGGTGAAAAGGTACTAAAATGGGCAGAATCTGCAGATATCACGTTTAGTGAGCCCAAGAAATTTGGAAAAGTAAAGCGGGACGGTTCCTACATAGACTTTCACATCAAAAAGATTCTTGAACTGGACCTGGTAAACGTCGATGCCATAAAGGAAAGGGAATTTAATGTGGTGATAGATGCTGTGAACAGCACAGGAGGAATCGCAGTACCTAAGCTGCTTGATAAACTGGGAGTAAAATATCACCCACTTTTCTGTGAACCCAATGGAATATTCCCTCACAACCCGGAGCCAATCCCCGAAAACCTGTCTCAAATTAGCAATGAGCTGGCTGCCGGCAAATATGACCTTGGCATTGTGGTGGACCCTGACGTCGATCGATTGGTAATGATATGTGAGGATGGACAGGCGTTTGGGGAAGAATATACCCTGGTTGCTGTAGCTGATTATGTCCTGGGTAAGAAAAAAGGGAATACAGTCAGTAATCTTTCATCAACACGTGCATTGCGAGATGTCACAGAAAAGCAGGGAGGGGAGTATACTGCTGCAGCCGTAGGAGAGGTGAATGTGGTGACACAAATGAAAAAGGTAAAAGCTGTGATCGGCGGAGAAGGCAATGGAGGAGTGATCTTACCAGAATTGCACTATGGACGAGATGCATTGGTAGGCATAGCCTTGTTTTTGTCACACCTGGCCGAGTATGGTAAGAGCTGCTCTAGGTTGAAGGCAACCTACCCCCAATACCACATTTCTAAAAATAAGATTGAGCTCGATGAGGAGATGGACCTTGATAGCATTCTCAAGGAGCTGGAAAGCAGGTATGCGGAGAATCCTTCTAACACCATAGATGGGTTGAAAATAGAATTTGGGAAGGAGTGGGTACATCTAAGGAAGTCTAATACAGAACCAATTATTAGAATTTATGCCGAATCAGAAAGTCAGGCAACAGCAGAGCATCTGGCAAACAAATTAATTGCCGATATTCGGGAAATCATTTCCACCCCTGTAAAATGAACGTATACTTCGATAATGCGGCCACCACACCCATCGATGCCAGGGTGATTGAGGAAATGCTTCCTTTCTGGGAGCTGCATTATGGAAATCCCTCATCGATCCATTCGATGGGGAGAAAGACAAAGTCTGCCATCGAACAATCCAGGAAAAAGGTGGCAGACCTACTAAATACCTCCCCATCAGAGATATTCTTTACCTCCGGAGGCACAGAGGCAGATAATACTGCTTTAACAAGTACGGTGGAGACATACCAGATTGAAAATATCATTACTTCACCACTTGAGCATCATGCAGTATTACATACTGTGGAACATCTGGAGAAGGAAGGCAAAATCAAAAGTCATTTTCTGGATGTGGATGATATGGGTAACCTAGATATGAACCAGCTTCAAGAGCTTTTACAAAGGCACCAGAATTCTCTGGTATCCCTGATGCATGGCAACAACGAGATTGGCAACCTGTTAGATATTCAGGCTATTGGTGAGTTATGCAGGGAGCATAAAGCATTATTCCATTCGGATACCGTCCAGACCGTAGGCCACTTTCCTCATGTTTTGAAGGAATTACCAGTAGATTTTATTGCTGGGGCAGCTCATAAATTCCACGGACCCAAGGGAGTTGGTTTTTTGTATATCAACCATCAGGTTAAGATCAACCCTTTGATCCAGGGAGGTGCCCAGGAGAGAAATATGCGGGGAGGTACCGAGAATGTTACGGGTATCATTGGCCTTGCCAAGGCGCTCGAGCTGGCATATGAAAACATGGCCAATGACAAACTTCAGATTAGCAAGTTAAAAAGCTATATGATTGAACAGCTGAATGCCAGGATATCCGGGCTCAGATTTAATGGGAGGTCAGCTGAGTTGGATTCGAGTCTTTATACAGTCCTTAATGCTTCATTCCCGGCTGGCGATCACAATGAAATGATGTTATTCAATCTTGACATCAATGGAATTTGTGCCAGTGGGGGTAGTGCCTGCTCCAGTGGATCCTCGCTTGGGTCACACGTGCTTAAAGCAATCGATTCCGATCCATCCCGTGGAGCCGTACGATTTTCATTCAGCAGATTTAATACTATCGAGGAGGTCGATTACGTTGTGAATAAGATCGCTGAAATTGTTCCGGTAAGTGCTTAAACGCTTTATAAAATTCATTTTATTACAAGTCATTCTGCTGACTCACCTTGTGTTCGGCCAGGACAATGAAAGTGTATGGAGAATAGATGGAGCGCTGACCAATGGCCGTATAGTGGTTCAAAAACCTTTTCCGTCCACTGCTGTAGCCATAAAGTCAGCAAAATATCTTGGAGATTCAGTTTCAATTTTGATGGATGAGGTTCTGCATTGGTTGCCACTGGACCCGGATGCTCCCGAATACACTTACTTTTTATCCTACGATAGACAATTCACAAGCGAAATTAAGCTGGAAGGTATTGAAGAAGTGGAAATGTACATGATTAATAGTGGCGTGTCACCAAACGCAAATGCTTCTTCACGAATTGAATCGTCCCATGAGTGCAGCCATTCTTTTAATGCCATTCCCCAGTCAGAATGGAGGGCGGGTTTACCGGAGCCAAGCTATACCCGTAGCGTGACTAACGTTAAGCATGTGGTGGTTCATCATTCTGCAGGATCCAATACCAATTCAAATTATACGCAGGTTGTCAGAGACATTTATCTGTATCATACCCAGGTAAACGGTTGGTCGGACATAGGATATAATTACTTAATAGCACAGGATGGATCCATTTACAATGGCAGGGATCCGGGGGCTTTGGAACAGGATGATGTTTTGGGGGCTCACTTTTGTGGTTCGAACAGCACAACGATGGGCATATGCATGTTGGGTAATTATGAATCTGCACAGCTCAATTCAGCCAACTATTACTCCTTGTTAGACGTCATCACCTGGAAGCTAGACCATGAAGGACTTACCCCATTTACCAACAACCAGCACGCGCTTGGTAATTTTGAGGCCATCATTGGTCATAGAGATGGTTGCTCCACACTATGTCCGGGAGAAAATATATACAATCGATTGACAGAGGTGCAAGTGGAAGTACAGAATAGCTTGAACTGTGAGGATCCAAATGAATTGACTCTGGATTTTACAGCTTCCATTCAGGTAACCACTGCGAGGTCAGTGATTTCCTATACTAATCGGAGCAGCGGCTATGAGAGCTATGAATGGTATTTTCAGGGTGGACTCCCTGAAACGGCCACCTGGGCTTCTACGGGTCAGGTGAATTATAATTATCCCGGACTTTTCGATGTGATACTTGTGGGGGTATCGGAGGGGGTAAGAGACACTCTGCGAAAAGAAACTTTTGTTGAAATTCAGGGTGTCCCCACGGTCTTCCCAAATCCAGTAGCTTCATTTGGTGATTTGTCTATTCAATACCACAAAGAAATTCTTGAAGCCGAACTTTTTGCAATGAATGGTCAGGAGTTTCAACTGGAAGTGGATGATCTGGGGCAATACAGGTTGCCTAATCTCCTTCCTGGTTTGTATATGCTGCAAATTCAGACAGCTACCGAAGTAATTGGTAAGAAAATCCTTGTCCGGTAGTTTATTTTCGAACCAGTTGCGCCAGACATTCTACCCACATCGGGTCATCATTGAGGCTTTCCACCAGATCCCACCGTTTACCGCCCTGCTCAATAAATTGCTCGTGATAGGTTTCACCAACTTCAATGGTTGTTTCCAGACAATCCGAAACGAAAGCCGGAGAAAAAGCCAGTACTTTTTTCTTACCTTCACTTGCCAGCTGCTTTAGTACTTCTTCTGTATAGGGCTTCACCCAAGGGTCATTTCCTAGTCGTGATTGGAAACAAACAGTGTATTTTTCTGCCGGGATCTTCAACTTTTCAGCAATCATTCGAGTAGTGTGAAAACACTGAGCGCGATAGCAAAACCGATTATTGTCGTTGAACGATTGACAACAGCTACCAAGTTTGCAATAGTTATTGAATGATGCCTTTTTGATTTGTCTTTCAGGAAGGCCATGATAGCTGAAGACGAAATGGTCGTAGTCATGCTGATCAATCCATCCCTTTCCTTTTTTCACAAAAGTATCGATGAAGAATTCTTCCTCCAGAAATTGGGAGGTGAACACAATTTCAGGGATTACCTGCCATTCTTTTGTGATCTCCATCACCTTGTCAATTACTGAACCGGTAGTCGCTGAAGCATATTGAGGAAATAATGGTAGCACATGAATTTTCTGAACCTTTTTATTTCTAAGAACGTCCAATCCAGCTTCTATCGAAGGATTTTGGTATCTCATGGCAAACTCAACTACATAGTCATCTCCCAGGGATTCCTGAAGTAGTCTAGTGATATCTTCCGTATAATATTTTAATGGAGAACCTCTCTCCGTGAAGAGTTTTCGATATTCTGCAGCGGATTTTGGGGCCCTGAATGGAGCAATAATAAGATTTACAAGCATCCACCGTGGTATGGCCGGTATATCTATCACTCGTTTATCGGATAAGAACTCTCTCAGATATTTTCTCACATCCGAGACACTGGTAGAATCAGGTGTACCAAGGTTAACAAGTAGTATTCCCTGTTTGCTCATTATAATATATTAGCTTCCCAAACGATATAAGCATAGACACCAAACCTAACAAACCGTAACAGGGCAAAAAACATAAATCTCTTTACAGGATATTTTACAGTACCCATCAGCATACATATCCCCGAAAACGGAAGTGGTGTCAGCGCCGCAACAATGACAAGAAAACCACCGAATCTGTTCAGATGTTTCTCAAATCTGCCTAAATAATTCTTTTGCAATGTAGCATAGAGCCTGGTTCTGTTGAATTTGCTTCCAATGATATAACCAAGCACTCCGGCAACGTACGAAATCAGCGACAATGCAACGATATTCTCGATATATAGGCTCACAATTTCGTTGCGAAGAGACCAAATCATAAATAGTTCGGGTGGAATGATCCCAAAGATTACCTCGGATAAAAGAAATATCGTGAAGATCGTAACCGGTTGATCATAGACCGGACCGAGGACATCGCTCAATGAAAAATCGTACTTATGTTTTAGAAAGAAATAGCCTCCGACAATTACTGTAAGCCAGATTAGCCCTCTCACCAGGTTTCTCAGAAAAAAGCGGGTTCTCTCTGCTGTCTCATGTCGCTCTTTTTGTTGTTCTGGCATATGATAAATAAGATAGTTGGGTTTATTGGTGCGCAAATTATTCCTTATTCCCGGAATAACTCAAATCGAAAATCAAGTTTATTAATCGTTTTTGGCAGGTTTTTGTTGCCCAGAGACCTCTTTTTCTCTTTTTTGAAAGCTCACCTGCCAATATGGATCTTCAAGTTCGGTGTACCTGCCATGAAACTGAGTGAGCATTATTTTCACTGCGTAGTTCAGCCTGTTAACAGCGTCTTTGTAATAATCATTGCGATTTTTCGGATGGAAAATAAAAAATTTAATGATGGGGAAGGCACCCACTCGGAAATCCCCCAGAACTTTACTGGTAATGCTTGGTCCCTCCTCAAGTTCGATGAGAGCTTTCTGACTGCATTTCCCAATGCCTTCGATCAGCCGGGCATATAGTTGTTCCAGATTGGTTTCGTTTTGCCGAAGCTGCTCCGCTATTTCTGAACAATGGGCATTAAGAATTCTGAGTGCAGGGAGGCTGGCACTTGATTCTGTAAAAACATCGGGTTGCCAGAGAATCTCCCTAAACGTGAATATTGTTGGTAAGATCTCAGTATCGTAGGTCTCATCCTTTTTGAGTGCTAAAAGTTGATTAACCGTCAGGTCAGAGATAGAAACATTACCGGCGTGAAGTGAAAAAAGCCAGCCTTTTTCCTCTGTGTTGAGTAGCTCAATGAAATTCCATATTTCGTTGAAAGAGATCTTCATGCAGGGGCACAAATTAAATTAGGGGATGCTTATTATCAATTAGTTCATTGCAAACTAACAATTTCTTAATTCAGCAAATGAAACATTTGAGGGCAAAAAATAGTATGCTTGCATAACAAATGTTTCAAGGAATTAGTCATAAGGTATCTCCCATCTACTATCAGGGAAATAAGATCATCAGAATCTCCGATCTTCCACATGATCAGTCACATCTGTTTTCAGGATGGATCAAGCCAAACGCCTTGGTTCAGGTCAATGGATCAACTGATGATGATTGTGTCCAATATGAGGATTATGAATACTGGTTCCAGAATTATTTCATTGCCGAAAAAGATTTCAACTACCTCATTTGAGGAAAATCTCTTTTCCTAATTAAGAAGATATCGCTAATTTCATCCTATGGAAAAGCGGTGGATTGAGTATAAGTTACCCAATGTGCAGGAGGTTGATCACCTTTCTAAGGAGTTAAATATCAACCGAAACCTGGCTACAATCCTTTTGCAAAGAGGTATAAAGACTTTTGATGAGGCCAAATATTTCTTTCGCCCTACACTCAATCAACTACACGACCCCTTCCTGATGAAGGATATGGAAGTAGCGGTAAACAGACTTTGTGATGCAGTCCACTCAGGGGAGAAAATCCTTATCTATGGGGATTATGATGTAGATGGAACCACATCCGTGGCTATGGCCTATGGCTTTCTCAACCAGTTTACTGATCAGATTGCTTACTATATACCAGATAGGTATGCGGAAGGGTATGGCATTTCAGAAAAAGGTGTTAGATGGGCTGTAGAGGAAGGATTCACGCTAATGATTGCTCTGGATTGTGGAATTCGTGCTGTAAATAACATTGGACTTGCCAATAGTCTTGGTCTGGATGTGATCGTATGTGACCATCACCTGCCGGGTGACGAGTTACCTGAGGCAGTAGCTGTTTTAGATCCTAAAAGGCCGGATGATAATTACCCCTTCAAAGAACTGAGTGGGTGTGGTGTGGGATTTAAGCTCATGCAGGGGTTTTGCATACAGAATACCGTCCCATTAGAAAAGCTTTATGATTTCCTGGATTTTGTGGCGGTAAGCATAGCTTCTGATATCGTTCCAATCGTTGGGGAGAACAGAGTTCTTACCTACTATGGCATAAAAAAGCTTAATCATGCCCCATCTGCTGGGCTGCAATCCCTTATTGAAATCAGTGGCCTGAAGTCTCCCATTGGCATTTCTGATATTGTCTTCTATATAGGTCCTAGAATCAATGCAGCCGGGAGGCTTTCTCACGCCAAAGAATCTGTAAGGTTGCTGATCTCCGAGGATGAAACTGAGCTCGCCAATTTTGCAGGGCACCTCAATCTAAAAAATACAGAACGTCGTGACTTTGATCAGACAACCACTGCGGAAGCCATTGAGATGATAGAAGCTGATGCACATTTAATGACCGCAAGAAGTACGGTACTGTATAAAAATGACTGGCATAAAGGGGTAGTAGGAATAGTGGCTTCCCGGTGTATTGAAAAATATTACCGCCCAACAATTATTCTTACCGAATCCAATGGCAAAATTTCCGGTTCGGCCAGGTCCGTTGACGGTTTTGATCTCTATGAAGCAATCAAATCATGTGGAGACTTGCTTGAGCAATTTGGAGGCCATACCCATGCTGCCGGTCTCTCCCTTCTTCCCGAAAAACTTGATGACTTCAAACAAAGGTTTGAGGAGGTGGTTAGTAAGAGTATATCCGAGGATTCATTGGTACCGAAGATTGGAATTGATCTGGAGGTGGATTTTGATTTTATCAACTTCAAAACGCTGAAAATCATCAGTCAGATGGCTCCTTTCGGACCACAAAACCTGCAGCCTGTATTTATGTCCAGGAGGGTTAAAGTCAAAGGAGTCCCAAAAGTGATAAAAGATGCTCATCTCAAGCTCATACTCTCACAGGAAGGGTATCCAAAAACATTTGAATCCGTTGGATTTGGTATGGCAGAGAAACTGGACCTGATCGAAAAGGCAAAAACAATACAGGTCGCCTATCATATTGATTTAAACGAATATATGGGCAATAAAACCATTCAATTAATCATTAAGGATATTAAAGAAGATTAATATCTTGCAAAGCCTTTATGGAGCTACGATCAGAATCACTAATAAAGCGATATAAGAAGCGAACTGTTGTCGACAATGTCTCTGTTTCTGTAAATCAGGGAGAGATTGTTGGATTGCTTGGACCTAATGGAGCAGGTAAAACCACCACATTTTATATGGTGGTGGGATTAATCAAGCCCAATGACGGAAAAATATTTCTGGATGAAGCAGATATCACTGACCAGCCAATGTATAAAAGGGCAAAAATGGGAATAGGATATCTTGCCCAGGAGCCCAGTGTATTCCGTAAACTATCTGTGGAAGACAATATACTGGCTGTTTTGGAAATGACAGGGATGTCTAAAAAGGAGCAAAAGGAGAAAGCTGAATCGCTGCTTGAGGAATTTAGTCTTACTCATGTAAGAAAAAACATGGGCCTTGTCCTTTCGGGTGGGGAGCGAAGGAGAACAGAGATAGCCAGGGCGTTGGCAGTTGATCCCAAATTTGTTTTGCTTGATGAGCCGTTCGCCGGGGTAGACCCAATTGCCGTGGAGGAAATACAGTCCATCGTGGCACAGCTAAAGAATAGAAATATTGGTATCCTGATTACGGACCATAATGTGAATGAAACACTTTCCATTACAGACAGAGCCTACCTAATGTTTGAAGGAAAACTCCTCAAGGCTGGTACAGCAGAAGAGCTTGCAGAGGACGAACAGGTAAGAAGAGTATATTTAGGACAACATTTTCAGTTGAGAAGAAAGGTATAGATGGAGATTATCAATTCCATATTGACGTGGGTTATGAAAAAGAGGATCCATCAAATCGAACTCTTTATGAAATATCCTGAGGAGGTACAGATGGAGCTCTTGATGAACCTCACCAGGAAGGCCAGCAGAACTGACTATGGGAAGAAATATGGTTTTGAGAGCATTGACAATTACAATGACTTTAAAAATAAAGTGCCCATAGTAAACTATGAAGGTATTTACCCTTTCATTGACCGTCTGATGAAAGGAGAGCAAAATGTACTATGGCCCAGCGAGATCCGTTGGTTTGCCAAGTCTTCAGGAACTACTAACTCGAGAAGTAAGTTTATTCCGGTTTCTAATGAAGCACTGGAGGAATGTCATTACAAAGGCGGGAAAGACCTGCTTTCAATCTATGTGAACAATTTTCCTGACAGCAAGATGTTCACGGGTAAAAACCTTGTCATTGGAGGCAGCCAACAAGTGAACCAGTTTGACGAGAATGCCCGGTCTTATTATGGAGATGTATCCGCGGTCTTGTTAAAGAATTTGCCATTCTGGGCTCAAATGGTGCGGACGCCATCTCTTGAGATTGCCCTGATGGATGAGTGGGAAGAGAAGATTGAAAAAATGGCTCGTCACACTGCGGAAGAAAATGTAACCAGTATGAGTGGAGTGCCTACCTGGATGGTCGTTCTGTTGGAGCGAATCATTGAGTTGAAGGGGGTCAATGATATCACTGAAGTTTGGCCCAATTTGGAGGTATTTTTTCATGGAGCAGTTGCATTTACTCCTTATGAGAAATTATTCAATTCGTTGATCCCATCTTCAGGAATGCGTTATGTGGAGACCTACAATGCCTCAGAGGGATTTTTTGGGATACAGGATCAGTCGGATTCCAAAGACATGCTTTTGATGCTGGACTACGGGATATTCTATGAATTTATCCCATTTGAAGATCTGGACAATGAAAACCCTCGTGTACTTACCCTGGATCAGGTAGAACTCAACAAGAGCTATGCAATAATCATTACCACAAATGCAGGCTTGTGGAGATATAAAATTGGAGACACAGTCAGGTTTACCTCTACAGATCCGTATAGGATAAGAATTTCCGGGAGGACCAGACATTTCATCAATGCATTCGGTGAAGAAGTGGTTGTAGAAAATGCTGAGGTGGCAATAGCGGAGGCATGTAAAAAAACGGATGCAGAGATTGAAAACTTCACTGCAGGACCGATATACCTGGGCAGTTCTCAAAAGGGTGGTCATGAATGGATTGTGGAGTTTGCCAAAGATCCGGAAGACCTGGAGCGGTTTAAGCAGATCCTGGATGAAAAGCTTCGTGAGATCAATTCAGACTATGATGCCAAACGCTATAAAGACATAGCTCTTGATCCTCCGATAGTGCATGCTGTTGAGCGGGGCACTTTTTACAACTGGATGAAAAAAAGAGGTAAGCTTGGAGGGCAAAACAAAGTCCCAAGGTTATCCAACAACAGAGAATATCTGGATGATATTCTGGAGATGATTTCGGTTACGAAGTAATTAATCCTCCATAGAATCCGTATGATTCACATAATTCTCCCACTTGTCTATCAAAGCGGTAAAATCCTTGGGTAAATCAGAATCAAACTCAATGTATTTTTTTGTAATAGGATGAATAAACCCAAGGGACTTGGCATGTAGGGCCTGCCGGGGCATCAGTTTAAAGCAGTTTTGCACAAACTGTTTGTATTTGCTGAATACCGTGCCTTTGAGAATCTTATCTCCCCCGTAGGTCACATCATTGAAGAGCGGATGACCGATGAATTTCATGTGAGCCCTGATCTGGTGCGTTCTTCCAGTTTCAAGGTTGCATTTGACAAGACTGACATACCTGAGATCCTTGATCACCTCAAAGTGTGTAATGGCTGTACGTCCGAAATCACCATTAGGAAAGGCCGAGGTAACTCGTCGATCCTTCAGAGACCTCCCAACATTGACGTTAATGGTTCCTTTTGGCTCATCTGGCACTCCCCAGACGAGTGCATGGTAGGTTCTGTTAATGGAGTGATCGAAGAATTGTTTGGCCAGCCCATTCATGGCTTGCTCGGTTTTGGCTATTACCAATAATCCGGAGGTGTCTTTATCAATGCGGTGAACCAAACCTGGACGTCCGACATTGCCTTTCATTTCAGGTAGATTTTCGAAATGATAGGCCAGGGCATTCACCAGCGTTCCTGACCAGTTTTGATAGGCCGGATGCACGACCATGCCTGCAGATTTATTGACTACAAGCAGATCCTTATCCTCAAAAACAATGTCTAATGGGATGTTTTCCGGTACCACTACATCTTCTCTTGGAGGGGTGGTAAGAAAGACTGAGATTTGGTCACCCGGATGAACCTTATAATTAGGTTTTACTTCCCGATCATTGACTTTAACAAATCCTTCCTTAATACCCGTTTGGATTTTGTTACGGGTGGCATTGGGAAGCCGATCGAATAAAAAGCGATCTATTCGTAACAATGACTGTTTTGGGTCCACAATGATGTTGTGATGTTCGTAGAGTTCTTCCTCTTCCTGGTTGTTTGTCTCCTCTGACATTTTGCAAATTTATCTAACTTGGTTTTATGCCTCAGCTCCCTTCCCCGATTCAGCAAATTTTTGATCCATTATTTGAGCAAAAAGGACTCCAGGTCTATGTCAAGCGTGAGGATTTAATCCATCCCCTGATCATGGGCAACAAGTGGAGGAAGCTGAAATACAATATAAATGAGGCAAGATTGCAAGGAGGCCGGATTGTGACCCTCGGTGGGGCATTTTCAAATCACATCCTTGCTACAGCGGCAGCAGCAAAAGAAAATGATCTGAAAAGTATTGGGATCATCAGGGGGGAGGAGTTGAATGCTTCCAGCAACCCAACGCTGAAGCAGGCATCTGACCTGGGCATGCAATTTGAGTTTGTAGCCAGGGACAGCTATAGAAAACTCAAGGCCAGCCCTGACGAAATTTATGATCGATATCCTAGATGCTACTTTATTCCTGAAGGAGGAACCAATGAATTGGCGATCAAAGGATGTGCCGAGCTGGTGGAAGAAATCGAAATGGATTTTGATTATATCTGCACACCCATTGGCACAGGAGGAACCATGGCTGGGGTCTTGGCTGGACTTCAGGGTGAAGGAAACGTGCTGGGAATCTCATCACTCAAGGGAGAATTTGTTCATTCCATGGTCACAAGGCTGCTGGAAGCACATCAACTAGTGCATCAGAATTATCAGATTTTTGATAAGTATCATTTTGGGGGATACGCTAAAACGACAGAAGATCTGGTAGATTTTATTCTTGAGTTTAAAGAAAAACACCAAATATTACTCGACCCAATATATACTGGGAAATTGTTTTATGGCGTTATAGACCTAATTAAACAAGATTTTTTTAAATTTAATCACAAAATAATCCTACTCCATACAGGAGGAATACAAGGAATAGAGGGTTATAACCTTAGAAACAGGCGTAAAATCAGCTAAAATGCATATTTTAGCAGAATAACAGGTGAATGAAAAGTATGCGATCCCTTTTAGCCTCCAGTGTAGTGTTGCTATTGCTGGGGTGTAACATACAGGATCTGGAATTTGACAATATCCAGGGCATCAAACTTGACGGTGATTATGCAGCTCCAATTGGGGAGACCATATACACCATGAGCGAGCTATTGGTGGAAATTGGTGACACCACAGAACTTCAGGTGGGTCCAGATAGCGTCTTATTTCTTGAATATATCGATCAGGCATCCTATACTACCACTACAGATATAGTTGATATCGGTGATATAGTTGATAATGCAAGCTTCAATTTACCGGTCACACCTCCGGTCACTTCTAACACCACCATTGTAGTAGACACCACCCTGTATTTGGAGTATACCGCCAATCAAAACGAAAGAATTGACTCTGTTTTTTACTCCGCTGGAGACCTGACCTTGGATGCTACATTGATTGGGACCTCAAATGTCAATTTTGACATTACTGTTTCGAGTACATCAAGTACACTTACCAGCCAACCAATCTTATTTTCAGGTTCAACCAACAGCAATCAGACAAGACCATTAGCCAATCATAAGACAATATTTACCTATCAGGGAGCGATCAATGTGTTTCCGGTTGATGTCCACCTGGAGATACCCCTCACCACGGGTCAGCAGATTCTTCCTGGTGAAACATTCTCATTGCAGCTGTCATTTCAAAATCAGGGTTTCGATGAAATTTATGGCAGGTTCGGTCAGGATACGGTGACCGTAGGCAATACTATCCTGGATATTCCTTTCTTTGAAGATTTTGGAACAGAAGGTTTTATCCTGGCAACCCCAACGATCACCTTCGAATTTGATAACTCGATCGGGGTGCCCTTCGGCATATTGTTTGAAGGATTGTATGGAGTGAATAATGACTCGGGAACGAGTGATACCACTTATCTGGGTGGAGATATCACCGAAAGCTCTCAGCTAGTGGCTGCAGCTTCTGCTCCAGGTCAATCTCAAATCACCACCCTAGTAGTGGATAAGTCTAACTCAACACTGAGCGAACTACTGGCCGCAACACCCGATCAACTGGGATTTAATCTACAGGCTGTGGTGAATCCGAATGATCCAGATGCCTTAAATTTTTTATCCCAGAACAATACAATCCTAACAGATATTTTGGTCAGAATGGACCTGGCTTTTCAGCTGGAAAATCTAACCAGAGATATTGAATTTAACCTTGGAGGAGGATTGGATTTTAATGAAGTAGACAGTGCTGTTTTAAGGGTTGTCACTAACAATGGCTTACCTTTTTCCGGGACGATGGAGGTAAATATCATCGGAAATGCCAATGATACTTTATATACGGCCCCCGATCAGCTTGTACTCCGCTCACCAATCCTAACCAATGATGGTTTGGTGGAAAGAATTAGGAGCAATACGGCAGATATCGTATTGACCGCTGAAGGTGTCGAAGCACTAAAGAACGGCTCAAAAGTGGCACTTCATCTTACACTAAATACTACTACTAACAACCAATCCGGACGAGACTTTTTCGTCAAGATCAGGACCAGTGATTTTATTGAAATAAAAGCTTCGGTAGTAGCAGGAGTTAATTATGAATTCTAGTGAAAAAGACTCTATTCATCATATTGACTATCGCTTCGTTTTTCCTCTCCAGAGGTCAAAATAGTTTGTCTTTTCACCATTTGGGAAATACAACATTTCAAAATACGCTGATCAATGCTTCCTATATCCCAAATGGCAAAGTATTCTTTGGGCTACCAGGCATGTCAGGAGTGCATGCCAGCTACAACAACAAGTTGAGTTATAACAACATTTTCAGTAAAGTTGACAACTCGTTGATAGTCGATACCCACAAGATCCTGGGATCTTTACAAAAGAGAAACATGGCTTCTATCGAGACAAACATCAACCTTTTGCATCTTGGATATACTTCCGCTTCGGGAGCCACTATTTATTTGTTTGCCAACGAAAGAATAAATGGAGACATTTTATATCCCAAAGAGCTGGTGGAATTTATAGTTGACGGAAACGCCGGTCTAATTGATGAGACCTTAAAAATCGGAAAGACTCAACTCAACATGACACATTTCAGAGAGATGGGTGTTGGCTACAGATACTTTATTGAGGATGCCAGTCTTGGCTTAGGATTTAGGTTGAAATATTTCCAGGGTTTTTATAATCTCAGCTCACCAGGAAATTTCACGGCAGATATTGTCACTGAAGGAGAAAATTATCAGCTGAATCTGGAGATGCAGCATGCAGCTATTCGCAGCTCTGGCCAACGGATCTATGCAGGCAAATCAGGGGATTTAGCCAGCCATCTTATATCAAATGGCAACAGCGGATTTGGATTGGATTTTGGGTTTGAATTTGACATGGGACAATATCTCACCATAGCGGGCTCTGTCAATGACATAGGTTTTATTTCTTGGAAAGAAGATATTTTCAACAGGACTCTTGGAGATACCACTCTACGATACACGGGTATTGATCTCAAGGGTATTGATGATATTGTGGAGGTCCTGAAAGACACCCTCGTTGGGAAATTCAATACATACGAGCTTAATGAAGACCCCTACAATACTTTGATGGCACCAAGGGCATACCTGAGCGGTAAATATCATCTGACTTCTACCAATGATGTGACTGCTACTGTAGCCACCAGATATATCCAGGGTCAGTTTAAAATGCTTTACGGAATCGGGATCAATCATCAGGTTGGTAATTTCCTTACCGCCTCAATCAATGCAACAAAATATCCACAACAAATTCCTAACCTGGGTGCAGCAGTCGCAATTAAGGGAGGCCCCGCGCAACTTTACCTGTCAGTGGATCAGGTTGCTTACTGGTCTGTCACAGATTTTAAATCACTTGATTTCCGGGTTGGGATCAATTTCATCATAGGTAAATCCGAAGGTGTAGGAGAAAAGTCTGCCGCAAAATCTATTTTCCTGGGCAAAGAAGTAGAAGTCAAAGGCCAAGAGGGGATCTATACAATCATTGACCGTCAAAAGAAAAGGGAACTAGATACCGACGCTCCTGAGAGATAGACACTATCTAAACAAATTTTCGAAAGCTTCTGAGAGTCTAGAGTAGGTATGGATTTTAATCTTAAATTTTGATCTGTCCAATGACTTCACTCCGTAAGATGAAATATATATCTCTTTGAATCCCAGCTTTGCCGCTTCATTGATTCTGGCGTCTACCCTATTGACTGCCCGGATTTCGCCTCCAAGACCAACTTCACCGGCAAAACAAATGGACTGATCTATCGGAGCATCTTCGAACGAAGAAAACAATCCGGCACAAACTGCCAGATCCAGCGCGGGATCATTAACCCTAATGCCTCCAGCAATATTCAGGAATATGTCCTGTGAACTCAACCTAATGCCAATGCGTTTTTCCAATACAGCAAGAAGCATATTCAGTCGCTTGGTGTCAAATCCCGTTGTACTGCGTTGTGGCGTGCCATAAGTGGCAGGGCTGACCAGTGACTGACCTTCAATTAATAATGGACGATTTCCTTCAATAGTGGCCCCGATGGTGATACCACTTAATCCTTCCTCTCGCGGAGAAATCAGGACTTCCGAGGGGTTTTTTACCTCAGCCAGGCCTTTTTCCAGCATCTGGTAGATGCCTAGTTCAGATGTAGAACCGTACCTGTTCTTGGAAGTTCTTAAAATGCGATAGGCGAGATGTTGGTCCCCTTCAAATTGCAATACAGTATCCACCATATGTTCCAGTACCTTGGGTCCGGCAATAGCCCCATCTTTATTTACATGTCCGATCAGAAACACTGGCACACCCGTTTGCTTGGCGTATTTCATCAACTTGCCCGCACATTCTCTCACTTGAGAGACTGAGCCTATGGCCGCGTCCAGCTGGTCGGTATAAAGGGTCTGAATGGAATCCACAACAAGTAATTGTGGCTGGAGCTTATTCACTTCGTTGAGCAGGTTTTCAACAGACGTCTCAGAAAGCAGATAGCATTGCTTAGAGTTAATGCCAATTCGGTCGGCTCGCATCCTGATCTGTTCAGGAGATTCTTCACCCGAGGCATACAGAATTTTTACTTGCGGTAGCCCGATGGCCATCTGCAACATCAATGTGGATTTACCAATCCCTGGTTCCCCACCAATCAGAACAAGTGAGCCTGGCACAATACCACCACCCAGGGTCCTGTCAAACTCCTCAAACCCTGTTTTGAGTCTTCGCTGCGCATCGAATTCAATCTCATGAATGGGCTTTGGTTGGTTTCGTTCTTTCTCCCATGGCTCCACTTGCGCGGTCTTTCCTTTTGTCGGTACAATTTCTTCGACGTAGGTATTCCATTCCCCACAGGAAGGACATTTTCCTACCCACTTGGGAGAATTTGCGCCGCAGTTCTGACAGAAAAAGGTGGTTTTAGTCTTTGCCAAGTATGGTGATGTTTAACAAACCTGCACGTAGCTACCCAACCAGATGATGTCCTTTCCATAAGGACGGACGGTGTTTTGGACGATCTCGTCATCATAGTGCCCTTCGAATTCCACAAAGAAGACATATTTAAATGTACTTCCTTCTTTGGCTGGTCTGCTTTCCACTTTGCATAAGTTGATCCCTGCATTTTGAAATTGCTGAAGAAAACGTACCAGGGCCCCCGGCTCATCAGGTAGCTTGGCGATGATTGATGTTTTGTCACTTCCACTTTTCTGGTTGTGGAAATTCTCGCTGATAATTAGAAAGCGGGTTTGGTTATCGGCCGAATCCTGGATGTTGTTATAAAGGATAGGAAGATCATATTGTCTGGCTGCAATGGGTGCACAGATAGCTGCTGTATGCTCCTCTTCTCTGGCTAAAAGGCAAGCCCTGCTGGTTGAGCTGACAGCCTTTAGCTCAATTTTATGCTGGAAGTAGTCATTCAGGAAGTTTTTGCATTGCCTGAAAGCAATGTCTCTTGAATAGACAACTTTGATATTTTCCAGGTTTTCTTCCTTCGTGGCAAAGGCGAAATGTATCGGAAGAACAATTTCTGCCGCAATCGTCACTTTATGAACCGCCAAAAAGTCAATTGTTTCCTGAACGGTACCTTCCTGGTTATTTTCTATCGGGACAATTCCAAATCTTGCGCGTGAGGTTTTCACAGCTTCAAAAACCGCAGAGATAGAATCCAGTGCTATATAATCGCTCATGGCTCCATAGCGTGATTCAGCTGCCTGGTGGGTAAAACTGCCTTCAGGACCAAGGAAGGCAACCCTCTCCGGAAGCTCATAATTTCGGCTAACCGCGAATATTTCCATGAAGATGGCCTCAATAGCGGCACGGTTGAGCAATCCATTGTTGTTGGCTACCAGTCTGTCGATAATGGCTTTTTCTCTTTCAGGTCTATAGATGGCTTCATTGCCGCTTCTTTTAAGCTCTCCAATCTTTTTTACAAACTCCATCCGCTTATTGATCAGGTCAACAATCTGGTTGTCTATTTCATCAATACCCTGTCGCAGTTTTTCAAGCATTTCTTTTTTGATCTTTTAATTTTCAGGTTGGTTGCGAAGATAACAGCCCTAACATTATGATCACATTGTTAATGTGAGGGGGTTCGACTAATTTTGCCCCCATTAAATTAAGCCATTTATTGAAAGTTACTGATATCCGGTAACCTAAACCACCCGAATGAAAGACGAATTAGTTTTTAAACTCATTGAAAAAGAGAAAAACAGGCAGCTTGAGGGGATTGAATTGATTGCTTCCGAAAATTTTGTTTCACCACAGGTATTAGAAGCTGCAGGTACAGTACTCACCAACAAATACGCAGAAGGACTTCCCGGAAAGCGATATTATGGTGGATGTGAGATTGTTGACCAGATTGAGTCGTTGGCAATTGAGCGTGTAAAAGAGCTTTACGGAGCTACCTGGGCCAATGTACAACCACACTCCGGGGCGCAGGCTAATGCAGCCGTAATGCTTGCATTCCTGAATCCTGGCGATAAAATATTAGGATTTGATCTCTCGCATGGAGGACACCTTACACATGGTTCACCTGTAAACTTCTCAGGAAAACTTTACCAACCTTTCTTTTATGGTGTAGATAAAGAGACCGGTGTAATTGATTACGATAAGATCGAGGCTACGGCTACAAAGGAAAAACCAAAGCTTATTATTTGTGGAGCTTCTGCATACAGCAGGGATTGGGATTACGAGAAATTCAGAGCCATTGCAGATAAAGTAGGCGCGATTTTGATGGCTGATATATCGCACCCTTCAGGATTAATAGCCCGGGGGCTACTCAACGACCCATTGGACCATTGTCATGTGGTGACTACCACTACGCATAAGACTTTGCGTGGACCTCGTGGAGGCTTGATCATGGTGAGGGATGATATTGAGAATCCTTTTGGAATCAAAACAGCCAAAGGAACTGTAAGAAAACTTTCCTCTCTTCTTGATTCGGGAGTATTTCCTGGAACACAAGGAGGACCCTTAGAGCACATCATTGCGGCTAAGGCAGTAGCTTTTGGTGAAGCCTTGTCGGACGATTACATGAAGTATGTCCTACAGGTAAAGAAAAATGCTGAAGTGATGGCTGCTGAATTTGTAGCCAAAGGCTATCATGTCATTTCTAATGGCACGGATAATCACCTGATGTTGATCGATTTGAGGTCTAAAGGGCTTACTGGAAAGGATGCAGAAAATGCCCTTATCAATGCAGACATCACAGTGAACAAAAACATGGTGCCTTTTGATGAGCAATCTCCGTTCATTACATCAGGTATGCGAATAGGAGCTGCTGCAGTTACTACCAGGGGATTAAAGGAGGATGACATGAAGAAGATTGTGAATTACATTGATGAAGTCATTGTGAATCGTGATAATGAATCAAAAGTTTCTTCTATTAAAAGTGAGATCAATTCGTGGATGAGTAAATATCCACTTTATCAATAAACATCTATGGCGCTGGATCAGATTGAGGATGAAAAAAATGCAGAAGAAAGAGAAATGTCTTTTCTCGATCATCTGGAGGAGCTGAGGTGGCACCTGATCCGATCGCTTATTGCGATAATGGTTTTTGCTGTTGGCGCATTTTTGATCCCGGAAATTATTTTTCATACAATCCTGCTTGGACCATCGCGGATAGACTTTGTCACCTATCAGATGCTATGCAAGTTCTCTCAGGTATTGCAGTCAGAAGCATTCTGTATTGATGAGTTACCTTTTATCATTCAGTCCAGGCAGATGACCGGCCAGTTTGCTATGCACATCACCTCATCTTTCGTGATAGGACTGATCTGTGCCTTTCCGTATGCATTCTGGGAGATCTGGAGATTTATCAGACCGGGACTTTATCCCCGGGAAAGAAAAGCTGCTTCGGGTGCTACATTCTATGTGAGCTTTCTTTTCCTTGTTGGGGTGCTGTTTGCATATTTTATCGTAACGCCAGTATCTGTTTACTTCCTGGCAAACTATCAGATCGATCCGTCCATTCAGAATGAGTTTGATATTGTCTCTTATCTCACTACAGTCATCATGATCAATCTGGCTGGTGGTATACTATTTCAGTTACCAATTGTGGTTTACTTTTTGACCAAGGCAGGGCTGGTAACTCCACAATTGATGAGGACGTATCGAAAGCACGCGATCATTATAATATTGATCCTGGGTGCAATGATCACTCCTCCTGATCCATTCAGTCAAATTCTAATTTCACTACCTTTGTTTGGGTTATACCAGGTGAGCATTTTGATTTCGAAAAGAGTATTGAGAAGGGAAGAAAAAGCTGAACTTGCATTGAGGGCAGCTGAGGAAAAAAGAAAAAATAATGAGTAAAAAGATAGCCATAGGAGGCGACCATGGTGGATATGACTACAAAAACAAGATCATACCGTGGCTGGAAGCAAAAGGATATGAGGTAAAGGATTTCGGCCCTTTCAAAGAAGGTTCGGTAGATTATCCTGATCACGTACACCCATTGTGTAATGCAATTGAGGGAAAAGAATTTGAACTCGGAATTTTGATATGTGGTAGCGGCAATGGTGTGGCCATCACAGCCAATAAGCATAAAGGAATCCGGGCAGCTCTCTGCTGGAATGCAGAGCTTGCCAAGTTGGCCAGATCACACAACAATGCCAATGTTATCTGTATGGGGGCACGATTTACTGGTCTGGAGTTTACACAGACAATGATCCTTGAATTCTTACAGACAGATTTTGAAGGAGGGCGCCATCAGACACGTGTAGACAAGATGATCAATTGCTGATCTTCTCGTAGATTTCTCCTTTTTGTTTATAGCGTTTGCCCAGGTCTGGAAAGATCTCCACCATTTTAGGGAAATAACCCCATTCATCGATTATGATATCTGCATTGGCAGCAAGGATGGTGTCGTAAATCTCCGATGCATCCTCATAGTAGTTTAGCCCTTCCATCCTCAACTTACTCACGTATGGATCCAGGAAAGGGGATGCAATGGTATTGCCCTCATATACAGACAGATCTTCACCAATCATCATGATCCTTTTGTCACTATAGGTTGAGGAACCATCCAGAAATAACTCCTCTTTTGAAAAATGAGTAAGCCAGAAAAAAGGGAAAAGGAGAATAGAAAAGATAACCACCATGGGTATAAATGTCCTTGTCCACCACCTGCGTAAAAGGAGCAAGTAGTGTGTAATCAGAAATGCAGCGCTTGGGAGTAGGAAAATTAATTCGGCTCCGCTGAGCTCGGGCGAAACAAGTATGCATCCAATCGATGAGATCATGAAAATGAGCATAACCCTTTGAATCTTTTGCTGAAAATTGGTGAATCGGGCAGTGAAGAAAATGCTCAACGAAATCACTGTGAATAAAAAGATGGCAATAGCTTGTAGCGACAATTCGGCGTAGCTGAGATAGAATATTTTTTCTCTTAAAAATCCTGCGATGAAAAAAGCATCGTAGAAAGACTGCTCTGCATTGTGCCAAAAAAAGTATCCCCAGACCGCACCATAAACGATGATGGCTCCCAGACTCATTAGAATAAGTCGACGTGCAATGGCTGTAGAGAATAAGAGAAAAGAAATAAGATAACTGATCAGAAAGATGGCCGCAGGAAGATAGAAAAAGGTAGCAATGCCTAAATAAATTCCAGACGTGAGAAACATTTCATCAGTGGCTTGATTATCAATCCTCCTGAAAATATTGTTCATAGAGATGATAATGAACGTGATTGACATCAGTTGTGGAGATAGGGTGTAATAGTCCATCACCCCACATGTAAGAATCATGTAAATAAATGCTAATACGTAGGTGTTTTCATGATATGCCTTATTTCTCAGGAATATTGCATTTAAAATACCAGCCTGTAAAATGATCAAAAGAGTGGAAAGAATAATGTGGGGCCAACGAGTGGGGCCAAAGAGCATCGTAATCCACTTGTATACCAGGGCACTTAGCGGACCAGTGTAATCATAGCTATCTGCATAGATCATGTGATCCTGGGCCAACCAACTACCTAGCAGTTGCCACTTAAAACCAAACAAAGGGAGAGGCAAACCGTAAATTAACCATATAGTTCGGATCACAACAAGGATGACAAAGATCAATACGAGCCGATAAGGATCATTGAGTCTGAATAGCTGTAGCAAACCTGAATTTTTATGCTGTGAGTGTTGCGTTCGAAATTAATAAATTAATAATGGATATTTGTACACATGGATTCAAAACGCCAACACAAGTTTTCCCGACAGATATTAAAAGATCTAAGTGAGATCTTTCAAAAAGACCCACGACACTTTTTTAACAATTCACTGGTTACTATTACCGGTGTAGAGGTATCACCGGATCTCGGCTTTGCAAAAGTCTTTTTAAGTGTTTTTCCCGTAAAAGATGTCGAAGATGTTTTTTACAATATCGAGAATAAGAAAGGAGAGATCCGGCGACTATTGGGAAATAAAATTGGGAAAAGGGTTCGAATCATACCTGAACTGGCATTTTTTCATGATAATACAGAGGAGGAGGCCAGCAAAATTGATCGATTGATAGACAACCTAAAAATCCCTCCAGCAGATAAAAACTCTGATAAATCTTGAACCTTCCATTATTTATTGCCAGACGCTATTTTCTTTCTAAACGGAAGAAAAATTTCATCAACGTAATCTCATTGATTTCAATGACGGTGGTGGCAATAGGTACTATGTCCCTGATCATCGTGCTCTCGGTATTTAATGGTTTTGGAGATTTGCTCAGATCCCTTTATGGGACAATCGATGCCAACATTGTCGTGACACCAGCAACTGGAAAGTCTTTTGATTATTCGGAAGAAACATTCAACGAAATAACTGCAATTGAAGGAGTAGTGTCAGTTACGGAAGTAGTAGAAAACAATGCACTCATCAAATATAAAGATGCTCAGCGTGTGGCTAAAGTAAAAGGTGTAAGCGACAATTTCATTCATGAAGGAAGACTAAAAGAGTCAATCGCATACGGCAGATTTCAATTGAAGGAAGGGGACGTAAACCTGGCCATTATTGGATTTGGAATAAAAAGAGACCTTTCAATAGATGCTTCTAATGATTTCTATCCGTTACAGCTTTTCTACCCAAAAAATGTAGCTCCAAATATGATGAACCCTGAGAAAATGGTTAATACCCAGACCATCTTACCCGGAGGCATTTTTGCCGTGGAAAAATATTATGACGAAAACTACATCTACGTGCCACTGGATTTTGCAGTAGAGCTTTTTAGTTACCAGGGGAAGCGAACAGCATATGAAATCCAGATCGATGAAAATGCTTCTGTACCTGATATGAAGGTTGCACTATCTCAACTGATGGGCCCTGATTTTAAAGTGCTATCCAATGAAGAGATCCATGGCAACCTTTACAAGATCCTTAAAATTGAGAAGTTGTTTGTGTTCCTGATTTTGTCCATCATTATTGCTATTGCCTCCATCAATATTTTCTTCTCATTGACCATGCTGGCCATAGAAAAGAAGAAGGATGTAGCGATCCTGGTAGCACAGGGTGCCTCTTTGAAGTTTATTAGAAATATATTTCTTCTTGAAGGTTGTATTGTGGCGTTTACTGGAGCATTTATTGGCTTGATCCTTGGTCTGGGCATCAGCTATGCACAGCAAACATTTGGTTTTGTAAGCATGGGTATCCAGACAGCCATTCATGATGCGTATCCCGTAAAAGTGGAATTTATGGACGTTGTTTATACCGTTTTATGTATTGTAATGATAACCCTGGTCACTTCAATTCAGCCCGCCATCAAGGCCACACAGAAAATAGACCTTCACCACCTCCAATAAAAATAAAGATTAGGTAATCCCGATTTTACCTGTTTTCTAATCAATTTTAATTATTTTCGAAGTTTCTCTAAAAGTTAAGATCCAGTAATCAGTCCTTTTGGGACCGATAATATTCAATATGAAAGTATCTCCGGACCAGCCATTTAAATTGATCTATTCGCTATTTCAACACGAATATCTCGGATATTTATTTGAGTCTTTTGTAGTGCAACTCGATGAGAAGGGCAGGCTTACCTATTCAAATCAAAATATTTCTTCAAAAAATGCTGCCGAGTTTGACGCCGGGCTGGATGAGAATGACTACGAGCTCATTAAGCTCATGGATAGCATGCAGCAAAAGGAGGTATTGAAGCATTTTCAAAAGAAGAAGGGTAAACCAGAGGATTTTTTTCTAAAAGTATATGATAAGAATGCCGGAGATAAACTGATTCAGGATGAGGTGGAAGGTTATTTGGAAAGAAGGCGATCCAAGATTTTGTCTTTGATCCATGGAAAATTGTTGTTTGAGATGGGTAAGGATGGGGAACCTACCTGGAAGCCAATTGAGATTTCTGAAACCAGGGCTACCGTACTTTTTCACTTCCGAAGGAATGAGGACAATACTCATTATTTCCCGACGATAAAACTTGATGGGGAGAAGGTTGACTTCTATCAAAATGAGAGCTATCTGCTGTGTAAGCAACCAGCATGGATCGTCGTGAATAATAAGCTGTTTTCCTTCGAGAAAGAGGTTGACGGAAGAAAGCTCAAGCCATTTTTCAATAAGAAATTCATCCTGATCCCTGGCAATGTTGAGGAGACTTATTACAAGAAATTTGTGGCCCCACTGATTGCGTCTTTCGATGTATATGCCAAAGGTTTTGAGATCAGAACAGCACAGCTTGAGCCAAAGCCTGTTTTGACATTTTCAGAATTGGCAGAAGCCAATAGCTATGGCTCACTATTCGAAGAAAATAATGGTCAGACAAAGGAAGAGCGATCTCGAATCTTGTTTGAACTAAGCTTTAAATACGGTACGTATTCGTACAAAGCTGATAAGATAAAAGACGTGAGCGTCTCCCTGGAGAAACTCAACAATGACTATGTCTTCCACAGGATACAACGCAACCCTAACCAGGAAAAGCAATTCATTCGCAACCTGACTGATTCAGGTCTTTTGCTCAAAAACTCAAGATCTACCCTGGATAAAACAGGTGCCATGAGCTGGTTGAATGCCAACCAAAAATTACTGCGGAAAATTGGTTTTGAGATTGAGCAGCTCAATGGTGGGCAAAAGAAATATTTTGTTGGTGAAACGAACATTGACCTGCAAATCACGGAGAACATCGATTGGTTCGACATTAAGGCAGTGATCCGGTTTGGGGAATTCGAAATCCCTTTTACCACGATTAGGAAATATATACTCAAACAGAAACGCGAGTTTCAGCTTCCCAACGGAGAATATGCGGTAATTCCGGATCATTGGATTTCGGAGTATACGGACCTGTTTGCGTTTGCAAATACCGATGATGATGTAAAACTTGACAAGATCCACGTATCATTGGTCAAAGAGCTAAAAGAACAGAACTATGCCAATGTGTCTATGTCCAGAAAGCTCGAAAGACTTGGCGATTTTGAAGAAATAGACCCGGCTGAGCTGCCACCAAATTTCAAAGGAGATCTGAGGCCATACCAAAAGGCTGGATTTGACTGGTTGCAGTTTCTGAATAAGTACAGCTTCGGTGGCTGCCTTGCAGATGACATGGGTCTGGGTAAAACAGTTCAGACTTTGGCCTTGCTCACCAGTGAAAAACATCAGAATCCTGGTTCAGCGAACTTACTTATTATGCCTACTTCGCTGATTTATAACTGGGAAATGGAAGCAAGCAAGTTTGCCCCGGAACTGAAGATTTTAACCTATACCGGAACCCAGCGAATCAAGGACTCCAAACAATTTTCGGATTATGATTTGATTCTTACCAGCTACGGCATCACCAGGATTGATACGGACATCCTTAGTGAGTTTTACTTCAATTATATCATTCTGGATGAATCTCAGGCGATCAAAAATCCGGATTCGATCATATACAAGTCTGTTTGTCAGCTGAAGTCTCGCAGAAAGTTGATTCTTACTGGTACCCCTATCGAAAACAGTGCGATGGATTTGTGGTCGCAGATGTCGTTTGTAAACCCTGGCCTTCTGGGAAGCAATAAGCATTTCAAGAAAGAATACCTTATTCCAATTGAGAAGAAAAACGATGAAAACAAAACCAAAAGGTTGAATGCGATCATCAAACCATTCATCCTGAGGAGGGTGAAAACCCAGGTGGCTACCGAACTTCCGGAGAAGATCGAGAATGTCAAGTATTGTGATCTTTCTGAGTCTCAAAGAGCATTTTATGAGCGGGAGAAAAATCAATATCGCAACAATATTCTGGACATGATTGAGCGCGAGGGCATCCAAAAATCCCAGATGCTACTACTTCAGGGTTTGACAAGATTAAGGCAGATTGCCAATCATCCTGGTATGGTAGATGAAAATTATTTGGGGGACTCCGGTAAGCTTGAGGATATCCATTACATGATTTCCAATACCCTGAGCAACAATCATAAAATTCTGATATTTAGTCAGTTTGTGAAGCATTTGAAGATCGTACAGAAATACCTGGTGGATCAGAAAATAGAGCACGCATACCTGGATGGTTCTGTGAAAGATAGAAAAGGACAGGTGATGAAGTTCCAGGAGCGGGATGATGTGAATGTCTTTCTTATCTCGTTGAAAGCTGGTGGACTTGGGCTGAACCTGACCGGAGCTGACTATGTCTTTATTCTCGATCCCTGGTGGAATCCAGCTGCTGAGGCACAAGCCGTTGACAGGGCACATAGGATTGGCCAAAAGAACAAGGTATTTACCTACAAGTTTATTGCTCGTGATACAGTAGAGGAGAAGATCCTAAAGCTCCAGAATGCCAAGCTTAAACTTGCCAAAGACCTGATAACAATTGAGGAAAGTCTGGTGAAACAGCTCAGCAAGACCGATATTCAGGAATTGCTGGCCTAGTTTTTCACAATCATCTTCAACTGGATCATCACATTTTGCCCTGAATCCTCCAGGTGGAGCAGGTAAACACCATCATCAAACCTGCTTACATCCATGGTTACGGATTGTTTTCCGAGATTGTGAGGAATCATCTCCTGGTAGACTTCAATTCCTGAGAGAGTCCAAATCTTCAATTCAAAATCTTTGATCTTGCGGTCAACCTGATAATTCAGTTGTGTTTGTCCGGAGACAGTAGGGTTTGGATACAATTCCAAATTGCCGACTACACGCGGAAGTCCAAGTGTAAGGTCATTTACCGTAATTTGTTGCGGAGTGATGATAGCTTCAATATTGAGTTTATCACCAGGTTTGACATCAAGCTGAATGTCAGAGGCAGGATTCATTGGAATTCCCGGATACTCTACGTTAAAAAGGTATGTACCTTCTGGTAGATCTGGAAACGAAAACTGTCCCTCATCATCGGATTCCACATAAGCATACAGCTCCCAAACGTCTTGTTCTCCCCTGGCAGCTCCACGGAATCGTCTGATGGAACAACCAGCTCTCTTGACTCGCTTACGAGCATCTATAATATCCACACGGGAATCTTCCGGAAAGTCAATGTCTACAATTCCGGCAATTTCTGCATCACCAACCTCTACTTCAACAACTTTTTGAATGTTGATGTCTACACCCTCTGTTAATGGTTGTCTCAATTTAAGTGTGTCTGCCTCAATCCAGAAAATAGAGTTGCCGGTATAGGTCTGAATAAATTCCGGATCTTCATCAAAATTGGGACGCATCAATAAAAGGTAATCCCCAAGATCTACATCTTCTGAGAGATATCCACCGGTTCCGTCGACCAGTACGGTATCCAATTGCTCATAGGGTCCATCTACTATCCCTAACACAATCACATCACCTTTTGGATAAGGAGCAAAATCGGGATCTGTAATGTTACCAAAGACATCTGTAACCGCAATCATCTCAAAGTCATCGCTTTTCAATTCCAGGTCTGTTACTACCGGGCTGGTCACTGCGAGATAATAAGTACCCATACTAAAGTAATTGATGCTATCGAGGAAGTAATTAGTCTCTGTTGCTCCATCAATCGGTCCTGCTGCTACCGCATTCTGAAACTGTTCAAAATGCCATTGATATTCATTTTGGGTGCCTGACACTTTTACCTTCAATGTGTCGTCAGTTCCGAATTGTAGTCTTCTCACAGGATCAATTATCCTGATATTTTTCTGGTTACTGTAGTCAAAACCTGTTATACCGAGGTTGTATTCAATTTCTGCAAAACCCAACCTGTTCTGCGAAACATCCAGTGTGTTTAATTGGCCCATAAAGGACATGTTGGGTAGATCTGTGATCTCATTGTTTGACAGGTCTATGGTCTCAATCTTGGTAATGTCCCTGAATTTTGCCGGGACAGGACCATCGAGGTTGCTGGCGGGAAGTGATACACCTATCACGCGATCCTGGGCACCATTCAAGGTCACACCAACCCAATCAACAATATTGGCTCCGGATTTCCAGTTAGGAGTATTGGACCATCCGTCCCCATTGGTGCTATCATAAAGCCTAAGCAATGCAGTGGAATCTCGCTTCAAACTCGAAATACCTAGATTTACATAAGCTGTGGTCAATGTGAGGTCAGGAACTAGAAGTGGACTGGTAATCTCCAGTCTATACCAGTCCTCGTCTTCAAATACCGGGTTGTCAATCGTGTAGGAGTCAGTGTTTTCTCCGGATAGTGCTGCTTCATCATGTGGTGGCAAATCATCAGCCCGATACCATTGATAAGTATTGTTGGACCCGGATACTGTGTATGCTAATGTACTAGGTGTCCCTGCATCAAATAAGGTATCCCGGTAAAAACCAATGCTATCCTGAGGCACATAGGTGAAGGTGCCAATTCCCAGGTTGGTCTCAATATCCCCAAACTGAAGTTTATTTCCTTCGACATTAAGGGTGGTAAGGTTATGTGTTGGAACATTCAGCAGCTTGAGATTGGGGATGCTGATAAAGTCGTTCTGAGCCAGGTTGGCAGTTTCTAAAGCAAAGAATTGCTCCCAGGTATCCGGCAAAGAATCCCGAAGTAAGTTATTACTCAGGTCAACATTGATCAAGGAATCTGCATAGCCAAAATCTTTTGGAACGGTACCATTAAGGTTATTCCCGGGTAGGTTGAGGTCAGTGACTCGTTGGTTTTGGATCGAGACCCCATTCCAGGTGTTGAGATCACCCGTTAGCCAATTGGTATTTGTGGTCCAGGCAGGACCCCCGGAATTGTTGTATAGAGAAACCAGTGCCAGGGAATCCTCCTCAAAATCAGAAATCAGCAAGTGGAATGGCTCTGTGACAAGCTCCAGTCCTGTGACAATATTATTGGTAACTCTCAGTACATAGACCCCCGAATCACTTGGAAGATATCCACTTAGCAAAGAGTAATCTTCCAGGTCGGCGCCATTGATTGCCTCTCCATTGAGGTACCACTGGAAGTTGTTTTCCGAACCATCAATGGTCTTATCAATGACTAAAGGGGCGTTGATTTTTGCAATGGAGTCTATTGGAACGTCATTGACTATGCGCTGGTTCTCATAGGTAAATGTAGGGACTCCTACATATGGCTCAAGGTCACCGAAGTCAAAGAAATTGGTATCCAGATGGATAGTGTTCAGAGACGTGATACTGGATAAGTCTGCCAACTCATCGATACGATTGTTATGTAGATCTAGTTCTTCCAGCAAAGAAAGTTGAGCCAATTCCGCATCCACAGTATCCACCAAAAAATTATCAGAAAGATCCAGTTTTTTCAGATTGAGCACGTACCCCATTTCAAGAGGCAATTCCCCTGCCAGGCCATTATTAGACAATTGCACAGAGTCAACCCGGGTGCCCACTACATCTACCCCATACCAGGTATCCAGATTACCGGAGAGCCAGTTTGTGGCGTTTGTCCAGGCAGGTCCGTTAAGTTCCGTATAGACAACAGCCAATGCCGCGGAATCTAACTCGCGACCAGGACCGAAAGTTGCAAAATCCATTGTTTCTGTTAGACTCCAAACACCATTTTCATTTCTAGCTCTAATGCCAACTTTGTGTAGTCCTTCTGGCAGGGCCGCAGCCGCCAGTGAGATTTCCCTTATGGGATTTGTCTCTGCTGGAGAGATCAATATAGTAGTGGCACTTCCATAGCCCGGATCAGTGTCAAAGAAATATTCAATCTCCGTGATATTTACAATAGTAGTCCCGTTTTCGTCAACATAAATAATTCGCTGTTCAGGAATTCCCCAAACGCTTCCGTCACCTCGCGCTCTGATAAAAAGGGAATGAAACCCAATTGTCAATGTATCTGTGGGGATGGATGCCAGGACATTGACAAAACTTTCAGGTGTAGAGATATTTCCAAAAATGGCTCCGTTACCATAGCCTGGATCCTGGTCAATAAAAAGCTCAATCTCGTCAACCATTATCACCTCATTTGCCTGCTGGACAAATACCAGCCGTTGTTCAGGGATACCCCAAATGCCTCCTGAACCTCTGGCTCTAACAAATAGCGTGTGGAATCCATCGGTAAGTGTATCAGTTGGAATCAAATCAGAAATTGTAACTAAATTATTTGGGGTGATGGGGTCCGCTAACAAAGTACCATTACCATAACCCGGGTCGTTATCTATAAAACATTCAATTTCAGTAATTTCTATGATACTTTGTTCGGAATCAACATAAACTAATCTTTGTTCCGGAATGCCCCAGCTTCCTCCAGCAGCACGGGCACGCACAAAAAGGGTATGGAATCCTATGGAAAGTGTATCCGTATTGATTCCATCAATTACAGTGACCAGATTTGAAGGAGTAATAGGATCTCCAAGAAGGGATCCATTACCAAAACCCGGGTCATTATCAAAGAAATATTCAATTTGATCCACTTCTATGATAGCACCTGCAATGGGGTCAACATATACTAATCTTCCTTCGGGAATCCCCCATTTTCCATGTTCATCAAGAGCCCTTGCATATAAAACATGGAACCCCAACGAAATGGCACCAGTGGCGATCGATGTTGTGGCTGTAACGGCAGGTCCCGAAGTAATTGAAATGGATGTTCCTGAACCATATCCCGGGTCTACATCAAAGAAGTATCGTACTTCTGTAATTGTACTATCCTGCGAATGCAATTGCAGAATAGACATTAATAGTAGAACTATGATCCATAGCTTTTTCATAATAGCAAAGCTTTATGCGGATCAGTTACCTACTGCACTAATCTCCACAGGGAGATTATTACCTTGCTTAATTACGCTGGGGACTATGAATTGTTTAATGTAAGGAAGTGGTGTTCCTGTTTCCCTGTAAGGAATTGATCCACCTGTCAATCCAATATCCGTACCGTCATTCCCTGTATTATCGAGCTGTGCTGAGGATGCCGGGTCAAAAGCGACTTTCCAATCTTTGTTCCAGTATTGTTGAAAGGCAACATCTGTATCCTCGAAAACACCACCAGAGAGGTCTGTTTCCCGAACGTTGTCAATGGCTGAGGAGCCAGCTCCAATTGTGAAAACGGTATCTGCTCCATTAAATGTTAGGTTATTCGAAAAAGTATTGTTGTTGTTCGTGCTTCTTATGCTTGGTGAAATGCCATAGAATGTACAATTGGTAACACTAGCAGAGGTAAGTATTTCAAAAGCTAGAGGATTTGCACCACCATCTGAAAAGAAAAGACAGTGGCTGAAAAGCGTTCCATTCTGAGCACTAATCATACCGGGAGAACCCCCTGCCACGCTGGTTTGAATAATACAATTGTTAAAAACAACATTTGCGGCATCACCATCCATATATATTGTTCCAGTACAACAGCCAGTAGAAGAACCCCCCAGTATGCAATTTCTTACAATTACATTATTGGCGGTCTCACCTGATCCATTCGCTACATTAATTCTGTCAATTTGACAATTATCAATTGATATATTCGCGATGTCATTATTTAAAGTATTGTCAGCAATATCCAATGTGGTAATTCTTAGCCCTGAAATTCTGATTCCGGAGCCATCCACATCAATTTGAGTCACTAAAGAGTGGAGTAATATTTCTTTTTCTGCATTATAGCCAATTCCAAAAATAGTAATGGAGTCATTTGCCTCTGTGATGACAACACTACCATAGTTGATATTGCTTGGTTTTACGTGAATAATGTCCCCAGGAGTGGTGGCATTTATCGCTGTTTGGAGATCATTATAAACATGAGCTCCACCAGGAGCTCCGGCAGTATTGTCAACAAGGAGCGTGTTCTGAGAAAAACCGACCGAAGCCACTACGGCCAGTATAAGGGTAAGTAAATGTTTCATAATAGCGGTGATTTAGTGGTCATATCAAATATAATCATTTTTTCCCAAAAGGTTTTTGACAAAAAGCGTCATCAAAAACAGTGAATTTCAAAGCATTGATCACATGAAAACACTGTCATTTTATGTGAAATATGCTGGTGGATCAAAAGAAATATTCTAGATTGTGTAACAGGGAAAGAGGATTTCCAGTTGTTACTTAGGAATTAACCAGTTGAACGGTATAGCCAGGTTTTTACTTTATTTAATCATCATTTTCGGATCGCTACTATCCTATAGTCAAAATAGGATAGGCTTTCATCTACCCTATGGTGAAAAAAGCGTAGACATCCCCATCGAACTTTACAGCAACCTCGTTGCCATTCCGGTGACAATAAATGGTTATCTCACACTAAAATTTATTCTGGATAGTGGTGCGGAATCGATCATACTCACTGAAAAACTGTTTGGTGATTTCCTGGGCCTCGATTACAATAGAACGATTGATATATCTGGACCGGGGGTTGAGGATTCTTTAAAGGCCTATGTGGCAACAAACATCTATATGTCCTTGCCGGGTAATATAAGGGCCAGGGGACTAAATATGTTGGTACTGGAGCAGGATTATCTGCAACTGAAAAAAAACCTTGGAGATGAGATCTATGGAATCATTGGATATGATGTCTTCAGCAGGTTTGTTGTTGAGATAGATTATGACCATCAAATACTGAGATTACATGATCCTGACTACTACAGACCTCGAAAAACTTTTACCAGGGTTCCACTAGATATAGATTATACCAAACCATATGTTGAAACGCTTATCTCTCAACGTGATGAGACAGATTCGGTAAGACTGCTCGTTGATACTGGTGCCAGTCATGCGATTTTGCTGGATGTATCCAATACCGAAGATATTGTGATGCCTGATGAAGTTATTGATGTAAGACTGGGAAGGGGCCTCGGGGGAGAAATTCCAGGTAACCTTGGCAGGATGGACCAGTTTCAGCTTTCGGAATATGCATTTCCAAAAATACTTACCTCAATACCTCTAGAAGGTGTTTACATGAAAGCCATCAAAAGGGGTTCAAGACATGGTACTATGGGAGGCGATTTACTCAGACGTTTTAAGGTGGTACTGGACTACCAGAATAGCTCTATGTATCTGAGGAAAAGTAGTCAATACAGGGATCCATTTGAATTTGATATGAGTGGTATTACGCTTACTTCAGAAGGGGATCATTCAGATACGCTACTGGTTTCCAAGGTAAGAGAAGAGACACCTGCTCACCGGGCGGGAGTCATGCAGGGTGACATCATTCTTTCTATCAATGGGACCTACTTCAGAAACACGTCCCTCTCAGATGTACATGCTTTATTTAGAAAAAGAGATGGAAAGAAAATCAGGTTGGTCATTTTTAGAAACGGCGAAAAGAAAATCGTGAAATTCAGACTTGAAAGAATGATCTAAGTGATCTCTCATGAAGAGTGCGCAAATAATAATTATTGGGGGAGGTATCTCTGGGCTAGTAAATTCAATCCTGCTTTCAAGAGGAGGATTCAATGTAATTTTATTAGAGAAAAATTCTTACCCTTTTCATCGGGTGTGCGGGGAATATATTTCTAATGAAGTGCTCCCTTTTCTTGAGTTTCATGGTTTATTCCCTGATGAAATTGGGCCGTCAAAGATTAGCGCGCTTGAGATTACAACGATATCCGGCAAGCAACTACAGAAAACTTTAGGTCTGGGAGGTTTCGGGATCAGTCGATTTAGATTTGATCAATACCTGGCGAAAGAAGCAAGGAATTCGGGTGTGGAAATAGTTGAAAATACCACCGTGAGGGATATCCAATATACAAACAATAGATTTTTGGTGACTGATGGATCAACAAGCTTTTGCGCGGATCTGGTCATTGGTGCTCAAGGAAAACGCTCCACTATTGATAAGTCGCTCTCCAGGGATTTCTTGAAAAGCAGGTCACCCTACGTCGGAGTGAAATATCACATAGCAGGAAGCTTCCGTGAGGAGGTAATTTCCCTACATAACTTTGAGGGAGGCTATTGCGGGATCAACAGAATAGAGGATGATAAGTTTAACCTTTGCTACCTAATCCATCGAGATAAAGTTCGAAAAATGGGAGGTGTGGGACATAGCGAGGCAAGCATTCTATCAAAGAACCCATATTTGAAGCATGTTTTTGAGTCAGCCGAGTTTCTATTTGAAAAACCCTTGATAGTGAATGAAGTATCTTTTTCTGCCAAAGGATTGACTAAGGATGGTCTGATCTTTTCTGGAGATGCTGCAGGCACCATTGCACCATTCAGTGGTAATGGCATGGCAATGGCAGTAAGATCTGCGAAGTATCTTTCTGAATCAATCATAAAGCACTGGAAAGTGAGACCCGATCATGAAAAAATCTTATCACGATACAAAACTTTGTGGCGGTCTGAGTTTGCCAACAGGATTTCACGAGGTAGGCAAATACAAAAACTTTTCGGGGATGATCTGGTTTCTGAGTTATCGGTCAATATTGGTAATGTATTACCATTTCTTGTGGACCCGATACTAAATATGACTCATGGACGACCTTTTCGCTAAAAGTAGAAATTGTTCACAGAATTTCTTTGCATAAATTACCAGAATGCCTGCATACATTACATCAATTGAAACAGCAGTCCCCACTTACAGGGCTACACAGCAGGAATACATGGATTTTATGCTCGGACATCTAACCTTGTCTAATAGAAAGAGCAGAGAACTTCAGATACTCTATCGGGCCAGTGGTATTCAATATCGACACAGTGTGATGGCGGAGTATCAGTTTGAGTATGATTTTTTTCCCGATGCTTCTTCCACTAAACCATTTCCTAGCATATCCGCAAGACTGGAGATCTACAATAAGGAATCGATTAAACTTTGTAGAGAGGCAGCAAAAAAATGTTTGGAGCAATCGGATATTGGTTATTCCGATATCACTCACCTCATTGTGGTCAGCTGCACAGGAATGAGGGCCCCCGGAAATGATATTGCACTCATTGAACAATTAGGATTGAATTCGTATGTAGAGCGTACTTCCATCAACTTCATGGGTTGTTACGGAAGTTTCAATGCATTGAAAGTTGCTAACCATATTCTGGGGAATGAGCCTGAGGCAAAAGTGCTTATCGTGTCTGTTGAGCTCTGTACTTTACATTTACAGGATCTGGCTGATACAGACAACCTGCTTGCGAATTCACTTTTTAGTGATGGAGCTGCAGCGGTTTTATTAGAAGGTAATCCAAAGGGTAAAGGTTATAAGCTTTCAAACTTCCATTGTGATCTTGCGCTTGGAGGAAAAGAGGAAATGGAGTGGGATATCAGTGAATCTGGCTTTCTCATGACCCTCTCGATGAATATCCCGGATATTATCAGGAAAGAAATAAAATCAATTACAGACAAACTGCTGGAAAAGATTCAATTAAGAATTGATGAGATTGATTTTTTTGCTATCCACCCTGGAGGACGAAGGATACTTGAGGTCATACAGCAGGAGCTGGGATTTCCTGAGGATAAAAATCAGTTTTCAATGAATATTTTGCGCAACTATGGCAACATGTCATCAAGCACTGTTCTATTTGTCCTGAAAGATTTACTGCAGAAGGTTCAACCATCAGATCATGACAAAACCGTGCTCTCCTTCGCTTTTGGACCTGGATTAACAATGGAGAGTGCACTGTTCAAAATTCAGGCTCAATAATAATGCTTGAACAAAGAGCAAACCGGCCGGAGCTGATGGATGACCTCAGTTATAAAGGCCAGGACCTTATCGTCACCCTAAGAGAGTTGGATATTATCAATAAATGGCTCGGGGGAGATCAAATTTCCATGTCAGCAATAAGAACTCTTAATAAGAGATATGAAATAAATTCTATTGCAGACCTGGGATGTGGGAGTGGTAATTTTCTTCATCTGCTGAAAAAGAAGTATCCCAAAATAGCCTGCACCGGAGTAGACGCTAATCCCGCCATCATTGATTTTGCAAAGGAAATATACCCGGATGTCGAATTTATGGCCACCGACATTCGGGCAAAAGGATTTTCAAATCAAAAGTTCGATGTAATACATTGCTGTCTCTTTTTACATCATTTTACCAATGAGGAGTTAGTAGACCTTTTTAGATCATTCGGGAAGCAAGCAAGGTTAGGGATCATTGTCAACGACCTGCACAGACATTTCTTTGCTTATTATGCCATTAAATTCCTCACTGGTATTTTTTCACGATCCAGGTTGGTCAGGCATGATGCCAAACTTTCTGTTCTCAGAGGATTTAAGCGCAGAGAATTAATTGATATCCTTCATACTGCTGGAATTGAAAAGTATCAACTGAAATGGAAATGGGCTTTCCGGTGGCAGCTGATTATTGACACAGGCATTTAATTTCTTCCATTAAAAAGCTCATGAAAACGACTCGGTTAAAAATTCATTAAATTTAAAGTAGCCTTCACAAGTCACTGGGAAATGCAATTACCGCCGTGCATATGAATAGAGTCGTCCAATATTGTGTTTTTACGCTCATTTCCTTCCAATGCTACAGCCAGTATGTCTTCGATAGCAAGAAAGCAGAGAAGGCATATAGTCAAATGGAGGAATTGTATGCCGAAGGCGACTATGAGGCACTTCTGGATCATGAAGATGACTACCTCAAGCTATTTACTGATAAACAGGATACACTGAGTGCATTGATTTATTCCTTTTTGGGTGAAGCTTATCTCTATTGGGATGGTGATTTGGAGAAAAGCCTGGAATATTATCAAAGGGAATATGATCTCAGGCAAGTCATAGGCGACGTAGCCGGGAATGATTTGAAAGCGGTGATCTTCAACCTGGGGTATCTCAATGATGAGTTGGGCTACTACAACAAAACCGAAGATTTATACAAGGAGCTCTTATTAATTGATGAAGCTTCATTTGGTAGACGTAGCGAAGAATATTATTTGACAGCCTATGCTCTTGTCGACCATTATATCTACACAGAAAATCCAGCGAAAGGGATCTCGCTGACAAAGGGTCTGATGCAAATTGTTAAGAACAACAGTTTTGAAGAGGCCATGGTTGCCAAGGCACATGGTGACTTGTTGCAGATCCTTGGATCATTCAAAAAAGCTGATCGGGAATTACAAAGAGCCAGACAAATCATGGTTGATAACGATCTTGCTGTGAGTATTGAATATGCAGGTATTCTCAACAGTTTGGGAGGCCTATATACTAGTATGAGCAAAATACCAGAGGCGGAAAATGTGTACTTAGAAGCACTCTCGATTATTGAGAGACTTCCCGGTGACAATATCGATTATGAATTAGCAATTAAATCAAACCTGGGGAGGATCTATACTTCATTAGCAAACTATGAAAGAGCTGAATCTATGTTAAGGGAAAACCTTGAGCTAGACAAGGAAATTTATGGTGAGCGTTCTTTTGTATTTGCTTTGGACGCCTATAATCTCGCAGTTAATTATCTCTATTCAGGAGATTATGCATTGTCAGAAGAATACAACCTGAGGGCTCTGGAAATATTCAAAGAGATTGTTGGAGAGGAAAGTATGGATTATGCTAGAGTACTAAACAATATGACCCTTTTGCATACAGTAGCAAATAATCTTGAGAAAGCAATCGATTTTGGGAAACAATCAATCCTTGCTTTTGAGCAATCGGTGGGCAATGACCATTTTCAAACTTCATTTGCTTCCTTCAATCTGGGTGATGCCTACCTAATGGATGGGAATTTTGAGATGGCCGAAAACCTTCATATTAGCGCTCTTCGAATCAGACAAAAAACGCTTGGGAGAAATCATCCAGTCTATGCGAAGAGCACACAGAAGCTGGCAATTCTTAACTGGGCAAAAGAAAACCTAAAGGAAGCAATTGAGTATTATGACGAAACTTTCGAAAATTACTTTAACCAAATCAACCAGGTCTTTCCAATCCTGAGCGAGGAGGAAAAGACCAAGTTCTATTACAACAACCTGAAACCTACTTTCGAGCAGTACAATTCTTTTATTGTCAAATCCAGCATTGAGGATAAATCACTGATAGGAAAGATGTATGATTATCAGCTTGCAATAAAAGGATTGATATTCTATGCCACCAACAAAGTAAGGGATGCCATTATCAACAGTGGCGACTCAACACTTATCAACCAATATGAGAGCTGGGTAGAAATGAAAGAGCAGATGGCCAAGCTCTTAAGTGCTACGGATCTTTCGGCATTTGTACGTACCCAAAAAATCGATTCTCTGGCAGAGCTCACCAATGCTCTGGAAAAGCAGTTAAGCAGTGCCTCGGGAGCCTTTTCAGACACCTTCGTTCAGAAAAAGCTTTCCTGGCGGGATGTCCAGAAGCAGTTAAAGCCCGGAGAAGCTGCAATTGAAATCATTCGGTTCAGGGATTTTACACCAGACTCTGCCGGTGTATTCACCGACGAGGTTTACTATGCTGCACTCGTTGTGAACAGTGAGACAAAAGATCATCCTGAGATGGTGATCATGCGAAATGGTCGATTGCTAGAGACCAGGTTCTTATCGAATTATCGAAATGCCATTCATTACAAGGTAGAAGAAAATGAAACTTACAGGATGTATTGGCGACCTATTGCCAATAAACTGGAGGGGATCAAAAAAATCTATTTTTCTCCTGACGGAGCATTCAATCAGATCAGCTTATATACGCTGAAAAACCCGGAGACGAAAAAGTTTATTATCGACGAACTGGAGATCAGACTGTTAACCAATACCAAGGATTTGCTAGCTATCAATACCAGGGATGGAGAGCCGGGTCCAAGTTATTTATTTGGATATCCTAATTACAACATGGGTATTATGGATGAACAGATTGATTCTGATGGTGGCGATGAAGAAAGAAGGGTTCGTGGATCAGCTGTTGATGTGCAGGAACTGACAAGAGGTGGTTCATTTCCTCGAGGTTTACGAGGAAATTTACTGAGGTATGTCAGCACTAATAATCTGCTTGCCTTACTTCCAGGAACACAAGTGGAAGTCAGAAAGATCGACAGTCTTTACCAGGGAATAAATAAGAAAACAATAACATACACAGACAATGAAGCCCTGGAAGAAAACATCAAGAAAGTCAGGTCGCCTGAAGTGCTACACATAGCTACCCATGGATTTTTTCTTGAAAACAATACCGAGGATTTAGAGGACACTGATGCTTATGTAGAAAATCCACTTTTACGATCAGGTTTGATCCTGGCAGGAGCCAATAGCTTTATTATTGCCGGTCAGATCTCAGATTCACTGAAACTGTCCGAAGATGGTATTTTAACAGCCTATGAGGCTATGAATCTTAATCTGGACAATACAGATCTTGTGGTTTTGTCAGCATGCGAAACCGGACTTGGCGAAGTAAAAAATGGGGAAGGCGTGTATGGAATGCAGCGTGCTTTCCAGGTAGCTGGAGCCAATGCCATTATTATGTCCATGTGGACTGTGGATGATGCGGCCACACAAGAATTAATGACAAATTTTTACGAAGCATGGCTTGGTGGCTCATCCAAGCATGATGCATTTATCACTGCTCAGAAAAAGCTAAAAGACAAGTGGGAAGATCCATATTACTGGGGTGCTTTTGTCATGGTGGGAGGCTAAAAAAATTTTCATTTAATCTTTAAGAGATTTCTGGCCTGACAATTACCTGATGATATACCTTTACAATTTATGAGTGAAGAGAAAAAGCTGTTCCTGCTCGATGCCATGGCACTCATATATCGAGCACATTTTGCTTTAAGCAGAAACCCCAACCCAATCAAAAACTCCAAAGGGATCAATACCGGATCTATCATGGGGTTTACCAACTCCTTCCTGGAAATTGTCACCAAGGAGAAGCCCAGCCATATCGGGGTTGCCTTTGACACTGAAGCACCCACTTTCAGACACGAGGAGTTCAAAGAATATAAAGCTACCCGTCAGTCCCAACCTGAAGAAATTCAGGTAGCGATACCTTACTGCAAAAAGCTCCTGGAAGGATTTAAGATCCCAATCCTGGAAGTAGATGGCTATGAGGCAGATGACCTGATCGGTACCATAGCAAAGAAAGCTTCAAAGAAGGGATACAAAGTCTACATGATGACCCCCGACAAGGATTTTGCGCAGCTGGTAGAAGAAAACATTTTTCTCTATAAACCGGCCTATATGGGAAATTCGGTTGACATACTGGGGATACCCGAGGTACTCAAGAAATTCGATATCGACAAGGTAGAACAGGTCATAGACGTGCTGGGCCTGAAAGGAGATTCAGTGGATAACATCCCTGGCGTACCGGGAGTAGGTGATAAGACTGCAAGTAAGCTTCTCAAGGAATACGGATCAGTGGAAAACATCGTCGCGAATGTTGATCAGCTTAAAGGTTCACTCAAATCCAAGATAGAGGAGTTTGGCGAGCAGGGCATCTTTTCAAAAAAGTTGGCGACTATCAACATTGATTCTCCTATCGAATTTGATGAGGAGCTTTTGAGAAGTAAGGATCCTGACCGGGAGAATTTGACCAAGCTTTTTGAAGAGCTGGAATTCCGTACCATCGCCAAGCGTGTCTTTGGCGATGATGCTGCTGCTGAGCAATCCGGTCAGCTAGGACTTTTTGGTAGTGAGGAAGTAAAAACAAACGACCTGATCCAGAAAGATACCCTGGAGGATGTCAAACATCAGTATCATTTGGCACAGTCAGAAAAAGAAATAAATGACCTGATCGCAAAGCTGAAAAAGGAACCCATGTTCTGTTTCGATACCGAAACTACCAGTCTGGAGGCTGTTGAGGCAGATCTAGTGGGTATTGCATTCAGTATAAAGAAAAATGAGGCGTACTATGTACCCTTCCCGAAGGCAAAAGCCGATATCCAAAATCAGATTGAATTGTTTAGAGACCTCTTTGAGGATGAAAAGATTGAAAAAGTCGGCCAGAATCTGAAATACGACATCCAGGTACTCAAAAACTATGACATCTCTGTCAAAGGTAAGATTTTTGATACCATGCTTGCACACTATCTCATCGATCCGGAAACAGGTCATGGGATGGATGTATTAGCGGAGAACTATCTCAACTATAAGCCAATTTCATATGCTTCATTGGCGGGCAAGGGGAGGAATGAAAAGAAAATTACTGAACTGGACGTCCAGGAGGTAAAAGAATATGCCTGTGAGGATGCAGATATTACACTGCAGCTTAGAGGGAAACTTGAGCCGGAAATCAAGGAGCTTAAGTTGGAAAAATTACTTCATGAAGTTGAGGAGCCTTTGTCCTTTGTGTTAGCGGACATGGAATATGAAGGCGTACGAATAGACGAGGGGGTTCTCAGTGATATGTCGAAGGAGTTGGATAAGGCATCTCTTGAAATGCAGGATAAGATCTATGAGATTGCAGGAGAATCATTCAATATTGGATCTCCCAAGCAGTTAGGAGAAATCCTGTTTGATAAGCTAAAGCTGGCAGATAAACCCAAGAAGACCAAGTCAGGACAATATGCCACAGGAGAGGACATTCTTTCCAAGATGGCCAATGAGCATGAGATTGCTGCCCGGATCCTGGATTTCAGAGAATACCAAAAACTAAAGTCTACCTATGTGGATGCGTTGCCTAAGATGGTGAGCAAGGTGGATAACAAGATTCACACCGACTACAGGCAGACCATTGCAGCCACTGGAAGACTTAGCTCAAACAATCCCAACCTTCAAAATATTCCGATTCGCACAGAGAAGGGTCGTGAGATCCGGAAAGCCTTTATACCTAGCACCCCGGATCACTTGTTATTATCTGCAGACTATTCACAGATTGAATTACGGATTATCGCAGATTTCTCCAGGGATGAGAGTATGATCTCTGCTTTCAAAAATGGTGTGGACATTCATGCCAATACAGCCAGCAAAGTGTTTAAGGTACATCTGGATGATGTAGATCCAAATATGAGAAGAAAAGCCAAGGAAGTGAACTTTGGAATAATCTATGGTATTTCCGCTTTTGGTCTTTCACAAAACCTAAATATTCCACGATCGGAGGCTGCTGAAATCATAGAGGCCTATTTCAAGGAGTTCCCGGCTGTGAAAGAATACATGGATTCCATCATTGAGAAGGCCAAGAAACAGGAATATGTCGAGACCATTTTGGGACGTCGGAGATACTTACAAAATATCAATTCACGAAACTTCACCATGAGGGGGTTTGCAGAGCGGAACGCGATCAATGCGCCAATACAGGGAAGTGCGGCGGATATGATCAAGCTCGCCATGATCAATATTCACAATTGGATGAAAAAGGAAAAACTAAAATCCAAAATGATCATGCAGGTACATGATGAATTGGTGTTTGACGTGGTTAAAGAAGAACTTGACATACTAACTCAAAACGTAACAAAATTCATGAAGACAGCCATTGAGCTGGAGGTTCCTATGGAGATCGGAATCGGCCACGGCTCCAACTGGCTGGAAGCACATTAACGATAATATGGAAACAATACCTTCTCTTTCTGACATTAAGAGAGCCCACCAACGCATTCAACAATACATTTTCAGAACCCCTGTACTCACGTCCAACTCGATTGATGAGATGATAGGAGCCAAGGTCTATTTTAAGTGTGAGAACTTTCAAAAAGTTGGTTCATTCAAGATGCGGGGAGCATCCAATATGATCTTTGGCTTTCGTCCCGAGGAGCGAATCAATGGCTTTGCCACACACTCTTCTGGTAACCATGCCCAGGCAGTTGCTTTGGCTTCCAAGCTGGGAGGGTCTAAAGCATATGTCGTGATGCCCAAAGATTCAACACGGGTGAAAATTGACGCTGTCAAAGAGTACGGTGCCGAGATTATTTTTTGTGAACCCAATGAAAAATCGAGACAGGAAACCTGTGATAAGGTAATAGAAGAGACCGGGGCGGTTTTTGTCCATCCCTTTAACGACTACCGGATTATTGCCGGACAAGCCACTGCGGCCAAAGAGTTTATCGAAGAGGTAGATGACCTGGATGTAATCATGACCCCTGTTGGTGGTGGCGGACTCTCTGCTGGCACCACCCTGGCAGCCAAATACCTGGACCCCATGATGGAAGTAATCCTGGGAGAACCAGAAAATGTAGACGATACATACAAGTCTTTGGAAGAAGGGAAAATCCTCCCCGTAAATGGTAAGCCAACGATTGCTGATGGACTGAAAACTACTGTAGGAGACAAAAACTTCGAGATTATCAAATCACATGTGAAGCAAGTGATCACTGTCTCGGAAAAGGAGATAATCACTGCCATGAGAATGGTATGGGAGCGAATGAAAATTATCATCGAACCCTCATCTGCTGTACCATTAGCTGCAGTTTTAAAAAATAAGAAAATGTTTAATAATAAACGTATTGGGATTATTTTCACAGGAGGGAATGTAGACTTATTTAACCTGCCCTTCAAAAACTAATACCTGCCTGGTGAAGAAAAGAATTTTTGTTGTTGCCAACCCTGGTGCCGGACATAAAAAAATAGAAGAAGTATTGCGGGAGCTGGTTGATTTCGCCAGTTCAAAAGACTACGACTATGATGTCTTCCTCACAGCAAAAAACCGAAATGCTTTAAAGACAGTTAAGGAAAATTTTGAAGAGGCTCATACTGGTCTTGTGGTGTTGGGTGGAGACGGCACGCTCAACGAAGCTATCAATGGACTTACACTTAATCGGCCGGTTGGGATCGTTCCATGTGGGTCGGCCAACGACTTTTGTAAAAACATCAAGATAGGACAGACCATCGAACAACAGATCCAGACAGCTATCTCCGGTAGGAAAGTCCAAATTGATCTGGGACTATGCAACGACAGAAAGTTTATCAATGGGGTCGGTGTCGGCTTTGATGGTCAGATTGTAGCGGACATTGCTAATTCGTCCAGAAATTTAAGGGGACCCATCAAGTACTATTATCATGTGATTAGAATCCTGGCTACTTACCAATCAAAGATGACTGGATACCATTTTGATGATGTAAACGAATCCAAAAAACTATTGCTACTCACTGTTGCAAATGGAACCACATTTGGTGGAGGTTTTAAATTGAACCCTTCAGCTAAAATTGATGACGGGTTACTCGATGTTTGTGTGATTGAAAAGATCAATCCGATATTACGATTTTGGAACATTCCCCGACTTAAATCTGGTACTCACACCAAATTAAAGAAAGTAAATATTCATCAGACGACAGAAATCAAGATCGATGAGCAGCCACTTCTCAATGCTCACATTGATGGCGAGTTGATTGGCAACCCACCTTTTCACATCAAAGTGCTTCCCAAAGCGTTAACCATCCGTGTACAAGGTTCAGGTAAATCAGGGACCTGACTTCCTCATCCGGAGGAAATAATAGCCAACTGCAAAAGCAATAAGCAACAAGGAGATTAATTGAGAGTGTGAAAGCACCCCTTCTATAATATAGCCCCTCCTTACATCGCCCCTAAAAATTTCAATGATACTTCTGCCTGAAGCATAAAGGATCACGTATACAAAGAAGAGTTTTCCAGCTAGTCTGTCGTGCCGTTTTAGCATATAGAGAATCACTAAAATACTTCCAATCAAAGTAGCTTCATAAAGTTGGGTCGGATGTAAGGCAGTGTGCAAAGGCTCTGCCTGAGCACGGGGATCAGTAAATGTGATCCCTAAAAAACTATCTGTTGGTACTCCATAGCAACATCCCGCAAAAAAGCATCCTAGCCGACCGCAGAAATGAATGATGCATGCAGTAATGGCCAACCGATCCATCATGGGCCACAGCGGCCATTTCTCTTTTCTGAAATACCAGACAGTTGCCGGAATGGCGAAAAGCAGCGAACCATAAAAGACAAATCCGGTCCTGAAGTTTTTAAACATGTTGGATGGTGGATTGAAATAATAATCCGGTTTTTCCAGATAGAAGAAAATTTTACCGCCTACAAAAGCTGCTAGGATGACAATGATGGCCAGGTTTTGGATCTTGTCGCGGGTAATACCCATTTCTTTCTTCACTGTCTTGGACATGTATATATATCCAAGGACGGCTCCCAACATGATCATGAAGCCATAGGTATGGATGGTGAAATCACCAATAGAGATGAGCTCGGGATGCATTAAGTAAATTTACTTCAACCGGTTATTTACTTACTACTGGAAGGGATTATTTTCACTTTGCTGGCTGCTATCAAAAACCCGGATGGCTATCACATCTGCCTCAGCGGTCACCTCCCCCTCGACCAGCACCTTACATTCCAGGGTTGTCTTCCTTCCCTTCACCTCTTTCACTTTTGCTCTTAGCTCAAGAGGCTTATTATTTGGTGTAGGTCTGATATACTTCACTGTCAAAGTTCCAGTAGCATAGCGATAGATGGGATCCGAATCCAATGAGCGGTCTTCTCTTTTGTAAGCATCTGCCATGGCAGAACCCATACAATGGCAATCCACCAGGGTTGCAAGAATCCCTCCATTCAATAGGTTTGGCCATCCCTGGTATTTTTTCTCCGATGACCAGTGGCAAACAGATTCTTCTCCGTCCCAAAAACTTTTGATTTGCAGACCCTCCTGGTTGTGAACCCCACACCCAAAGCAAATGTTCTCAGGCATATGGTCCTGAAAATACGTTATCTTCTCCATAATTATTGATTACTTAGCATACAAAGGAAACCAAAATGATTCACGTTTTAGATCTAAAGTTTTTAGGATTTGATCATGCCATTGCCACTTTTCTAATTGAAAGCAATGACGGCCCCATACTGATTGAGACCGGACCACATTCTACCTATCAGCATTTAAAGGCGCAGATAAAACAAGCTGGTTTTGATATTAAGGACATTAAACACGTGTTGCTCACACACATTCACCTTGATCATGCAGGAGCAGCATGGGCATTGGCCAGAAATGGAGCCAACATTTATGTACACCCTTTTGGGGCGGGGCATTTGGAGCATCCATTTAAGTTGATGGAATCTGCCAGGAGGATCTATCAGGACCAAATGGATTACCTGTGGGGAGAGATGAATGATATACCAGGAGAAAAGATCGTTACTCCCGAGGATAAATCGGTTGTAGAAATTGGAGGTGTTAAGCTCGAGGCTCTTTATACGCCCGGCCATGCCAGGCATCACATCGCCTGGAAGTTGGGTGATGTTTTATTTTCGGGAGATGTAGCAGGAGTCAAAATCGGAGAAGGACCAGTGGTTCCTCCCTGTCCACCACCGGATATCAATCTGGAGGATTGGCAGGCATCTATTGATTTGATTCTTGAGAGTGGTGTGAAAGAAATCTATCTGACCCATTATGGCGTGATCCAGAATATCGAAGAGCACTTTGATCAGCTGAGAAGTATGCTAACTGACTGGGGGCAGTGGATCAAAAGAGAATGGCAAAAGGGCGGGACACTTGAAGAATTGACTCCGGTCTTTTCAAAATATACTGAGCAGCAGCTCCGAGACCTGGGAGTGGATGATCTGGGAGTGAAACAATATGAAGCTGCCAACCCTAGCTGGATGAGTGTGGCAGGACTGGTTAGATATTGGAAGAAGAGGGAAGAGGCTGGAGGATAGTTTGCGCTAAAGTTGCAGCATTATGGGAATTAATTTTCCACTAAAGAGTACTGACACTTTGCCTCATGGTGTGACAACTATCAGTTTTTGAGGTAACCTCTATCATAGTTGTTGATTAGATGCTCCGGTATCTTTCTTATCTAAAACAACACAACACTCCGATGAAAAAGATATTGGTTCCCACAGATTTTTCGGAATGTGCGAAAGTAGCATCCGAAACTGCCATCACAATGGCAGAAAAGAGCAATGGAGAGATCATTTTTCTTCATTATATGTCTATTCCGGTCAACTGGATCCAAATGGAGCATAATCAGGAAAAAATGTATCCGGATGTGACCAAAAAGGTACGGCAGGTGTCTCACCAGTTGCAGGAATTGGTTGAATTGGCAAATAAAAAAGGCGTAAAAGCCCACCACCATATTGGATTTAATGAGGGGCCGTCTGCAATCATTAAGCTCATTAGTCAATTTAGCATTGATCTCATCATCATGGGATCTCATGGAGCCAGGGGGATTAAGGAGTTTTTCCTTGGGTCCAATGCGCAAAGAATGATCAGAGAAGCCAATGTACCAGTTCTGATTGTAAAAAAAGAACTACAGAAAAATGCCAATCCTACAATTGTATTTGTCTCTGATTTTGAGCTTGAAATGTTGACAGGGTTTAGGAAAATAATCGAAGTTGCCAATTGGATTGAGGCCACCATTCAATTACTATACATCAATACACCGGAAGATTTTGAGGATACCTGGACAATCAAGAGTAAAATGGAAAAATTTAAGAACCTGGCAAAGGGTGGCAATATTATTATACAGGTGATTGATACCCATGATTTTGAAGAAGGCTTGGCCAGGTATTGTAAGGGAATTAAAGGAGGTATTGTGGCAATGGTCACTCACCATAAGGTGAGGGACGCCAAAGTGGACAACATCGTAAATCATCTTGAACTTCCATTTATCAATGTGAATGACTAGGAGCCAATTTGGGTTAAACGATGAAAAAATGGATGCTTTTTTAGGCATCCATTTTCTTTCAGTACAGTTGTAAATACTTAATCTGGTTCTTATTACTTCAAGTCATTCATATTTTTGGGTCGTCCTTTCATCATTTCTTCATCGTGTCTTCTCTTTTCGTCGAGCGAATACTTACCTGCCCCGAAAATTGAAAAGAATACCAGCATCAGCAGCACAATAATTGAAATCTCTAACTCAAAATAGTTGCCAACTGACATGAAACCTGTAGGAAAATTGATGAAAATAACCGCACCAATCAATACTGGCACCTGAATGAGACATGCCGTGCGGGTGTAGTAACCCAGAAATATCAAAGGACCTCCGAGTAGGTGGGCAAACATGACATAATGAGCTGCCATCGCCGACATGTAAGCCAGGTTCATAGACATTTCACGAAGCTGGTCGAGGTTATTGACAAAATGAATGCCTTTGTAAGTGATAAAAACACCCAGGGCAATACGAAAAATCACAAACCAGCTGAGTCTGTGGGAATCCCCCCAGTGCTCAATTTTTGTAATTACATTCATAGTCATCTCTTTTTGGTCTTGTATAAGTTACCAAAAAAAGGAATGCATATCAAGTACTTAAGAAAAATTAATATTTGAAATCTACTGAAAATCAATACTTTATCCTCAGCCCTTGCGCAGATAAACATTGCCGCTGATGGTCTCGAAGCTTGATTTTTTGCCTCCCTGACGAATTCGTCCATCAATGTCCATGCCGACGAACTTTCTCAAACCATCTTTTCCCTGTGGGTATGAAATTTCCAGGTCAGAATAAACGTCACCGGAAATCGTTTTGGCCCGGAAGTCCAGGCCTTTATTGGTTTCGATGGTTAAATCTATGTTTCCGGAGATAGTTTTCAGCTCAAGGGATTGGTCAAAGTAATTTGTAATGATATCTCCGCTGATCGTTTTTGCATCTACTTCCATAGATGCAGGGATATAGATGGTAATAAAGATCTCAGAATTCCAGGAGTCACGCTTCTTTTCATTGGCTTTCCACTGCTTCTCATCCATTGAAAAATCAATTTCAGAATTGTTGATACTTTTTTGGATGGCAAACATAGTATCGTCTTCGCCTTCGTTGATGGTCACTTTTGCCTCTATAGAAGCTTCTTTCTTATCCCAGGTTTTGATTACAATTTCATCTGTAAAAGGAAAATTGATGGTGATCCTTTGCTGAGAAGTAATATCCGCTTTGTCTTTGTATGTGGTCTGGGCTACCCCGGTGAGGCAACCCATTCCACATAAGATGATCCAAAGTCCTTTCATTTTTATTTACTTTTTCTTAGGTAAACATCTCCGCTTATGCTACTGATATCAAAATTGACACCACCGCCATTAAGCTCAGCCTGAAATTTTGAACCAATCCCACTAGGTGTAGCCCAATTGTAATGAAAGGGTACTTGAGGAGGCACTGGTGCTAAAACAGCAGACTGATCTTTATTCACATTTCTGTGAACCTGTCTTTCGGCTTCTTTTATAGATCGCTCTTGGGCTTTCATAGCTCTTTCGGTTTCCTGCATGGCCTTTTGTACTTCTTCATTTATATCTACCTGCACATCAACCCAAACATCGGAGACGTTTTCACCTGTTTTTTTCACCTTTAGATCCAGATCCGTGAAAACCTCACCAGATATTGAGCTAATAGAGAAGGAGCCCTTTTCCGAGGTAGCAAGCGTAATATCTATATCTCCACTGATTGTATTGATGGAGCTGGGAAGTTTTTGATTGAGGGAAGAAAATTTGATTTCAATGTCTCCTGAGATGGTTTTTGCCACAATCGGTCCTGTAACGTCGTCTATTAGGATGTCTCCGCTATGGCAATTTAGTTCCACTTCATTGCTCATACCTTTTACTTCAATGTTGTTCGAAAGAAAGGAATTGTCTGCCATCTTTACTTTGACAGATTTTGGCACTTTGAAGATGTACTCGGCATCCTGAGACCTTCTGGAGGCTGGCATCACGATAATCTCACTTCCCTTTTGCTCCACATTGAGTCCGATTGATGTATTCTCCATAGCCATATCTGATAAAGATCTTAGCCCGTCTGCACGTTCTGGTTTTTCTTCGATATCGTTGGTGGATATTTCAATGTCACTTCCATTGATTCCCTCTATCACGATATCAGCTCTGAAGCCTGTCAGCACAAGACGTGTCTCAGAAAGTGTGCCTTTAGGCTTGACTACGTGTTTTTTGATCTCCTTGATTTCCTGTGCATAAAGTCCCCCGATCGTGATAATCAGGAGCGTTGCGATAATACTTAGTCTCATTATTCTTGTTGTTTAGTCCTTTGTTATATTAATATTTTGATGGCTGTTTCTGCCTGCTGTTTTACTTCCGGGATTACCTGCTCACTGTCGATCATTTTCTTCAATGACTCGACCGCAGATTTTTCCTTGGCATCTACCAGCAGCCGTATCAGTGCGATCTGGATCAGGGGGTCATCCTGAAATTCAAGGGATTTCACTAGCTCATCCCTGACCAGTTTATTTTCTGAAAACTTTTCCAGAGCCTGGATAGCCTCATACCTCACATTAGAGCTCTCATCAGTATTTACAGTTTCAATTAATGTTTTAATGAGTCGGTCACTCGACTTTAGAGAAACTTCTTCTATCTGATTCACAGCCAGGATGCGTTCACTGGCAGAGTGCGTTTTCAAAGCACTGGTGAGGGTAACTTCACGGAGCTCCTCCACCTGGCTTTGCAATTCGGCAATTTGTTGTTCATTACCTGTATTGGATTTTCCCAGCCAGTAGCCAATGAGAAGAATGGCAATGGAAGCTGCTATTTGAAGCCAGCCAAATGAAGAGCCAGTGTGAGATGTTCCCTTTTCTTCTTTGATCGCGGCATCAATAGACCAACGCACATGCTCAGGCGTGTCAGCTTCTGGAGCATCGGACATCAGTTTTAGCATCTCTTTCAGTTCCTGTTCCAGGTTTTGGCAATCCTTACAGGATTTGAGATGTGTTGCATCTCCCTGAGAGATCTTATCCGTTTCCAGGTAATCAATCATCCTTTCTTCACTGATATGTTTCATTTTGTATGTTGTTATTGCGGCAGTCCGCTTATGCTTCTAGTTGTTCAAAGTATATCTCTCTCAAATTTTTGATGATCCTGTGGACCTGAACCTTGATAGCGGAAACAGAGGTAGCTCTCATTTCAGCAATTTGCTCATATTTCAGGCCCTGGAATTTGCTCATCACAATCAATTCCCGTTTGTCATCCGGTAATTTGTCAATGGCTTGATAAAGCCTGTTTTCCTGCTCCTGTTTATCATCTGATTCATGCACCACTTCCGGAATGTGATCATTTGTCTCCATCCGGGATTGGACCACTTTCAATTTCTTAAAGTGATCCTTCACCAGGTTTCGGGCTATTTGAAAGATCCATGTCTCAAACCGCTTGTCTTTCTGGTAAGAGCCCCTATATTTCATCACCCTGATGAATGTATTTTGGGTCAGATCACCGCTATCGCTGACATCACTGGTACATCGGATAAAATAATTGTAGATCCGTTTGTTGTACCGGTCATACAGAATCCCCAACTTATCAAGGTCTCCCTTTTTCACAGCTGACATGAGCTGCTCATCGCTTGTTTCCAATATCAATCGAATTTCACGTGAGAATTAATCTTTTTTGCATCTAGCAACTCAGCAAAAGTGCTGAACAGACCAAATGCAATTGGTAAATTCAATGAAGTTACTTAGTGAACCGGAAAAGGTTACATCGAGGAATTAAAAAAATTAGTGCTCTACTTTGAGAAGATGCTTGTGGTCGTTGAGCATTAGAATATAGACACCATTCTTTAACTCTGAGGTATCTATGTTTTTGGCGAAGTTTTCGAGCACATCAGAATAGATCAGAGTGCCTGAAACACTATAAAGTTTAATGATGACAGGTGTTTCATCAGGGGATGAAATGTTTACATATCGGTCAGCGGGATTTGGATAAATATTAGCTTTTGTTTCTGCCAGATTATTGATGGCAATGGGGTTGAAGTATTCGTACTTACCATCAAAATCTGTTTGTTTCAACCTATAATAAGAGACTCCTCTAAATGGATTTTTATCGGCAAGGAAATAACTGGTTTCAGTGGTTGAGTTACCTGCTCCTTCCACAATGTCAACAATAGTCCATTTTACACCATCCGCAGATTTTTCCACGGTAAAGAAATCGTTGTTAATCTCTGTTGCTACTCTCCATTTTAGTTTGACATGGCTCCCGATCATTTCTCCATCAAAAGAAATCAATTCGATCGGCAAAGAAGTGCTGCTACTGGTTGTGCCTACAGCCAGATATCTACTTGAATTGGCAGGGACTACTGCATTGGTGATGCCGCCTATGGTGAGGGTATTAGAGGATATAGAAAAAGTAAGCCCTTCAGCAATTCCAAAGATGGAAGCATCTACAAAGTTGTCATCAGTATCCACCAGAAGGACCAGGTCATTAGGATCGGAAGCACCGAGATCAGCATAGGCATTTAGTGTGATATCCATACTGAAGCTCGCAGTGAAATTCGTATTTTGAACTTTTAGCTCCCGGTCCACTCTGCTGTATACTCCACCTGGCCATTCACCATATTTTACGCCGGAATCATATAAGGGAGTACCATCGTGGCCAATGACCAGGAAACTATCGTCTGAGCCGAAACTGGCTTTTGTTGCACTATTTGACAAATTGCTGGCAGCTAAAGTCTGCATATAAACCCTCAAACTATCATCCTGCCAGTGTGATTGTTTTTGCAAAAGGGCAGTGTTGTCATCTCGGCCTAATCCAATGATTCCATTGTCGTGACCATCATTTGCAGAGGCGTCCCAAATGGTTGTACCGGCGCTACTCACGTAATCTCCTTCATGGACTCCATCACCATTTGTAGCTTCCAGCGCTACACTGTTACCATCTGTATCTTTAGATAGCGTGATACCATATTTGATACCCAGATAAGATTCCAGAATCTGGAGCTGGCTCGCCGTAAATGATTGGTTATCGAAATAAATGATTTCAGCGATTTCACCGCCATAATAATTATTGTTTATACTGGAATTGAAACTTGAAGCTTCTGAACCGTCCCCAATAATGCCAAATCGTGTATTGGCAGAACCTAATGTGGCTCCATTGGTAAGGTTATCACTGTAGTAATCTCGCATGCCATCGGCACGGATCTCAGTTTCGTTGGTTAATGTATTGTCGTAGATAGCTACTCCAAGTTTGGCAAGACCGTCGTTCATGCCAGTAGTAGAGCCGTCCAGGTCATAGGTATTTCCACCATTGCTGTACGAGAACCGTAAGCCCCCATTCCCTTTGATGCTAAAATTGAAGTACTCGCTTCTGTCAAAATCCAGGAATGCCCAGTTGTCATTATTCCCACCTGAAACAGTCGTTTTATAGACCACAAAAGATAATACCTGACTCAGGGAGCCCGCACCGGTATAATTTACTTGTGAGATGGGTAGATAGTCATCGATATCATCAAAGGAGATCCCTGGATTATAATTTATATCGCTCGATAAAATAGCTGGCTGTTCACTTGATGAAGCTTGTATAGCGTGGTTTTGTTGTGGGCCATTGTCTTTCCAGTCTGAGACAAAACCACCACTGGATAGAATACCGGCATCCGCCCTGAACCAAAGTTGAAGTCCTGTTGAAAAACCACCCGGAGATTTTAGGTTAGGGCCAGCTATGGTAAAATATTCTCCGGAGCTAAAGGTCACTCCGGTAAACCTTACAGTGTCACCAACTATGGTTGCTGCAGCATGCTCGGTATGACCGGAAGTAAAATCCCCATCAGCATCAATCAAAAGGGTGTAATCCCCTGCGCTGTAAGAATTAAAATCTGAGCTGGTGATGACAAAATCCAGGGTGACTGATCCCGGAGTTCCGGTGCTTTGAACCGTCCAGGTTTTTTCAAGTCGCTGCTCAAATCCAGCAGGCAGATTGGTAGTTGTCAGATTGGTTCCTGCATCATCATGCCCCCACATTAGAAAAGAAAGGTCACTACCAAAAGCTGCTTCTGCCCCTATCAAAATCAGACTGTTGTTGTCCGTACTACTTAAGGATCGACTTTGATCCAGGAGGCTATTATCATCCCTACCAATGCCAGCAATTCCATTTTGATAAGTGGCTGAACCAGTCCAGATTACGGTGCCATTCGATGATGTATATGATACCGTGTTGCCGTCATTTCCCAGTGTCAACCCGTATTTAACAGCCAGATAAGACTCAACCCTGTTTAGTTCGGTCGCATTCAGGCTTCGTTCAAAATGGATCACCTCTGCTATTGATCCATCATAATAGATGTTATTTCTTGTGCCATTGTAAGTATTGGCCTCTGAACCATCACCAACAAAGCCATATCGAGTCCCAGATACCCCAATAGTGGCACCATTCCCCACCCTGTTGGAAGCGAGGTCTTGTAATCCATCCACACGAATCGTGGTTTCATTGGTTACAGCATTGTTGTATCCGGCTACCCCAATGTGCGGGTATCCGTCATTTAAGCCGGTAGTAGGCGCATCATTATCATAGGTGGTACCACTGGATCGGTAAGAAAATGAAATGTTACCATTAGCACCATGGATATAAACATTAAAAAAGTCACTTCGATCGAAATCAAGAAATGACCAGTTGTTGTTATAACCACTACCTGAATAGGTTGTCTTGAAAACTACTAATGTGGTAAGTGCGGAAAGTGCCCTTGTTCCGTTGTAATTTTTTGTTGAAATAGGTAGGTAGTCACTACCCCCGTCAAATACTATCCCGGGGTTGAAGTTTATATCGTTTTGCTGTAGTTGAGGCTGATTGGTTGAGACTCCCTGTGTGATATTAAACCCATTGCCAGATTGGTCTGCCCAATCAGTCAGGCTGTTTCCTGAGGTAGTAGTACCAGTATTACCCTTATACCAAATAGAAAGGTTTGTAGAAATACCTCCAGGTCCTGTTTGCGCAGCGACTACAAATGTAAAAGAGGCAATAAATGTTGTTAAAAGAGTTCTAAAAATTACAAAATTCACAATGATTCTTATAATAATCATATATCATGCAAATGATAGACCAAAAAGCTTTTTGTGGTGGTTTATTCTACTGACTGCAGAAATTGGTGGTTGATAGGTAAAAAACCTACGTTAATCACCCAAATATAGTGACAATTATTTGTCTCGATCCACCATATTCCCGATGTTCACATAAATAAATTCCCTGCCATATTCCAAGGTTCAACAAACCGTTAGAAATGGGAATTGTAACAGAAGGGCCGAGCAACGAAGCTTTAATATGGGCGGGCATATCATCAGGTCCTTCATAAGTGTGCAAATAGTAAGGAGCATTCTCCGGTACCATTTTATTGAAATGAGACTCGAAGTCCTTTCTTACCGTTGGATCTGCGTTTTCATTAATTGTGAGTGACGCAGAAGTATGCTGAATAAAGACGTTGCATAGACCCGCTTCGATATCCTTGATCTCCGGGATGGCTTCCACGATCTCACGTGTGATCAAATGAAAGCCACGAGCATGAGGGCTAAGGGAAATTTTACGCTGGATTACACTCATTCTTCAATATATTCATATGCGCCAATATCAGGGAATGAATCCCGTGATTTTCCTTCCAGATCTGCTGTGATTCCAGCGTCGGTGCCCCTGTCAATACCGATAGAGGTGGAATCCAGTCTGTATCCAAAGAAGAATGGTCTGGTAAATTCCGGAAAGTTACTTTCGGTAGAGGTGTAATTATCTGGGATAGATTCAGCTGTGCGAATGATGTTGGTACTTAATATAAGAGATATCTCCTCTCCACCAGCGCCATTTACTACCAGCTCGTTGTTTCTTTGTCCCCAAATGATATTATTTATAAGAGATACATTTAAAGGGGCCACAATGGGGTTGCTTCCGGTTTCGATATTGTCTGAAAAAATTACCGCTGGCTCCTCTGAAAGAAAAAAGTTTGGATAATTTGTCAGCGTGCAGTGAATGTACTCATAATTTCCCCCTGCCAGATTTGCTATAAGTGATGAGCCGCAATTGTAGAAGAGGGAGTTTTCAGCCCTGAGATCAGAAGTAAAGGCAACTATCCCAAATTGGGTCATGTGCCTAATGACACAGTTTTTGATATCCAGGTCAAATTCATCATTCTCATCAGGGATTCCCATATAGATGCCTGATGCAGCATTTTCAATGATACAATAGGACAGCTTATTCCCCCGACTTTGAGGGTAAAAAATGATACCAGAACCAATCTGAGGATCACCCCACTGACCGGGTGCTTCAAGATAATTATCATCAAATCGGGTGTTTCGGAAAGTGACCAGGCTATCTTTCTCCCCTTCAACAAGTAAGGTGCCGGCTACATGAAGCGCCGCATTGTTATTAAAAAGCATCTTCACACCTTTCTCTATTTTCAAAGTGCAGTCAGGTGCAACAAGCAACGAATCGTAGATTACAAAGGGTCTAGACCCGCTAAAAGTTGTATCACAAAGAGCAGCTGCATTGATATAATAGGCATCCTGACCCCATGCTACAAGTTTTACATGAGCGCTGTTGGTGTTCCAATCTATGATCACGGAGTCCTTCACCAGGTAGGGGAGGTCCTGGTCATTGGGATCGATCTCACTATCTACCAGCACAAGCAGGCTGTCTCCACCATTCAATACTTCATTGGCTATTTCCGGACCTTCTTTTCCGTTTGCGAAAATCCGATAGGATGACTGGTTGTGGTGACCAAGCCAGATCCTGTCGATGCGAACAGCATTCTCTGACGGATTATAAATCCTAAATCGTTTGGTGAGGCTTAGCCTTTCTGTCAACAAGGTATCGAAAAGTACGGTATCAGTACTAAAAAGCAGTTTTGCTGCAGGAGAATCCGTTATGATCTCATCTTCAGGCTGGCATGCCAGGCTAAGTAACATCGAACAGTAAAAGAAGTATCTGAATAACTTCATTGGAAGAAAAACGGAAAATAAAGCATGTTTATTCCGTTGCGCGTTCTTTTAATTTCTCGGTATTTTCTGCGATTCTTAGCTGTTCGATGAATTCATCAAGCTCACCATTGATGACTGTGGGCAGGTTATGGACTGAAAAATTGATTCGATGGTCTGTCACCCTACCTTGTGGATAATTGTATGTCCTGATCTTATCCGATCGGTCGCCAGAACCAACCATGGATTTTCGTTGGGCACTGATGGCATCATTGTGCTTCTTTAGTTCCAGGTCATACAGCCGTGACCTCAAAACTTTTAGGGCTTTGTCGAAGTTTGCATGTTGCGATCGACCATCCTGGCATTCTACTACCAATCCGGAAGGATGATGGGTCAATCGAACAGCTGACTCGGTTTTATTGATGTGCTGCCCACCAGCTCCAGAAGCCCGGAAGGTATCTCTGCGCACATCTGCCATATTTATTTCTACATCTACTTCTTCTGCTTCAGGCAATACCGCAACAGTAGCTGCAGAAGTATGTACTCTTCCCTGTGACTCAGTGGCTGGTACACGCTGCACCCTGTGGACACCAGATTCGAATTTCAATTTGGCGTATACGTCCTCGCCATTCACGGAACTCACAATTTCTTTGTAGCCTCCGGTAGAACCTTCACTAAAGTTTAGGACGGAAAACTCCCATTTTTGGCTTTCAGCATACAACTTATACATCCTGAAAAGATCTCCCACGAAAAGTGAAGCTTCGTCCCCACCTGTACCAGCCCGGATCTCGAGGATCACATTTCGGCTGTCATTGGGGTCTTTGGGGATGAGCATCATCTTCAACTCTTCCTCCAGATCTTCCACCTTTGGTGTGAGCTCATCGATTTCTTCTTTGGCCATCTCTCGGAACTCGGGATCTTTCTCCTTTACCAAAACATCTTTGGCGTTGATCAAATTGTCTTTGGCGAGGGAGTATTCATCGTATTTCACCACGATTTTTTCCAAATCCCGATACTCCTTGTTGAGTTTGGTGTATTTGCTCATGTCAGCCATCGCATCTGGCTGCACAATCAATTGACCGACCTCTTCAAACCTTTTTTTGATCTCCTCAAGTTTCTCAATCATCTGCCCTAACTTTAATCTGACAAAACTAACGAAGACCAAAGATATTTTATGGATAAGCAATTTGATGCCCTATTTTTTAGCCTTCTTATTATTCTCTTGTTGTCGAATTGCTCACCTGAGAAAAAACAAGACACTTCCGGCATCCGCGATGAAATGAGGGGCCGGGAGCTTGTTAGAGTTTCTGATGCAGACCTGATGGCCAAAGGCAATGAGCTGGGCCTCGAGATTGTGAAAGCTTCACAAAGCACCTTACAGACGGCCTTGCTTGGTGCTATTGAAAATGAAGGGCTAGTGGGTGCAGTGGAATATTGTAATGCGAATGCTTATGAAATTGTGAAGACCCTGGAAGATAGCCTGGATGTGAAAATCAAAAGGGTAAGTCAGAAGCCAAGGAATCCACTGGATGAACCGGACTCAGTGGAGCGGATGATCCTGGAAGCTTATGCCTATGACTTTTCCCCAACCAATGCGGTCAACCAGATACTGGAATTTGACGAGAAGACTTTGATTTTTACTCAGCCGATCGCCATTGCCAATGGACTCTGCCTCAATTGTCATGGAACTCCGGGGGAACAGGTAAATGATGATGTACTGACCATTATCCAATCCAAATATCCGGAGGATAAAGCTTTGGGCTACTCACTGGGCGAGCTCAGGGGTATGTGGAGTGTGAAAATCCCCAAGAAGACCGTGGTAAATGCTTTGACGGAGTGAGCATGTCTGAGCAATGGTATTCGCATAAAATAATGGAATAGGTTATTTTTATTTATTCTAGAAACAACATAAATCCTGAAGACCCCTTAAATGAATGAATGCAATAATTATCTGAATATTCAGAGCCGGAGAGAGTTTTTGGCGAAGTCCGCCATGGGCTTTGGTGCCCTTGGTCTTGCCTCTTTGATGAACCCAACAAGCCTCATAGCCGGTTCCGGCCAGGCAAACCCGATTGGGCTTCCGGGACTTCCGCACTTTGCCCCAAAGGCGAAAAGGGTTATTTATCTGTTTCAGAGTGGAGCTCCTTCACAAATGGACCTTTTTGATCCCAAGCCTTTGCTCAATAAGATGTATGGTGAGGAATTGCCGGATTCTGTTCGACAAGGTCAGCGACTTACCGGGATGACGGCCGGGCAATCTTCTTTTCCGTTGGCGGGGTCGCTTTTTGATTTCAAACAATATGGACAATCAGGTGCCTGGATGAGTGAATTGCTGCCTTACCAATCCCAGATTGTAGATGAATTGTGTTTCATTCATTCTATGTATACCGAAGCAATCAATCATGACCCGGCAGTCACCTTTATGCAAACTGGTTCAGAGCTTGCCGGTCGCCCTTCGATAGGCTCATGGGTCAATTATGGTTTAGGTAGTGAAAATGAGAATTTACCGGGGTTTATTGTTTTGATCACCAAAAATGGAACAGGTCAGCCACTCTATTCACGTCTCTGGGGGAATGGTTTTTTACCGTCAAAATATCAGGGTGTACGATTTCTTTCAGGCAAAGACCCGGTACTTTATCTCAATAACCCATCAGGGATTTCAGGGGATGATCGAAAAGCCCAACTTGCTATACTCGAGCAGATGCATGAAGCTCAATTCGACCAGTTTCAGGATCCTGAAATAGAAGCCAGGATCGCTCAGTATGAGATGGCGTATCGGATGCAAAGTTCGGTGCCTGAAATCAGCGATATCTCCGGAGAACCTGATTCCATCTATGACCTGTACGGTGAAGATTCCCGTGATCCTGGCACGTATGCTGCCAATTGCTTGCTGGCCCGGCGGCTGGTAGAAAAAGGTGTAAAATTTGTGCAGCTCTACCATCGGGGTTGGGACCACCATGGCAACCTGCCCGGGCAATTACCCAAACTCTGCAAACAAACCGATCAGGCCTCTGCAGCATTGATCCTTGATCTGAAGCAGCGTGGATTGCTGGATGACACTTTGGTCATATGGGGAGGAGAATTTGGCAGAACCAATTATTCACAGGGTACGCTGACAAAAACGAATTATGGCCGAGACCATCATCCCAAATGTTTTAGCCTCTGGATGGCTGGGGCTGGAGTGAAAAAAGGGATGAGTTACGGAAAGACGGACGATTTTAGCTACAACATTGTAGAAAATCCAGTACATGTCCATGACTTTCAGGCTACTATGATGCACCTTTTGGGAATTGACCATGAGCGCTTTACCTACAAATTTCAAGGTCGTCGTTACAGACTGACGGATGTGCATGGTAAAGTAGTAAAAGATATCCTGGCCTGATAAGATTTGTTTGAAAGTGAGTACCTCTCAAATTATCCGAAATATCCCTAAATGGTTCAATGACAGGTTAGCTACCTTTTTATGCCTGTTTTTTGCCTTATTGCTTTCCAATTGCCGCTCAGAGCTTCCTGAGGATGTGGAGCTAGCTTATGAGGACTTGCCCGAAGAGATTGACTTTAATATACATATTCGTCCGCTCTTGAGCGATCGCTGCTTTGCCTGTCATGGTCCGGATGAAAATTCCAGAAAGGCAGATTTAAGGCTGGATCTGGAGGAGGATGTATTTGCTTCCTTGCCAACCAATGGGGGCAAAGCTTTTGTAAAAGGTAATCTCAAAAAGAGTGTGGCCTGGCAGCGAATTGTTTCCGATGATCCGGATTTTCAGATGCCACCTCCGGATTCACACCTTGAACTTACTCCCACTGAAAAAGCCCTGATTGCCCGATGGATAGAGCAAGGAGCTAAATGGAAAAAACACTGGGCATTCATTCCTCCGGAGAAATCAAAAGTGCCTGAGCCCGGGATATCGGATGGGACGCAGGAAAACGAGATCGATCATTTTATCCAGTATAAATTGGAAGGATTAGGATTAGAGCCATCTCCTCCGACAGATAAGGAAAGACTGATTAGAAGGGTTACCATGGACCTGACGGGGTTGCCACCCACCTTACCTGAAATTGATGCCTATCTCAATGACGAATCTGAGGATGCCTATGAAAACCTGGTTGATCGGTTGATGACAACCGATGCCTATGCCGAACGGATGGCGATGGAATGGCTCGACGTTGCCCGATATGCGGATTCACATGGGTTGCACTCCGATGGGCTGCGGGAGAACTGGCCTTGGAGAGATTGGGTGATCAGTGCCTTTAAGCGGAATTTGTCGTATGAGGATTTTGTCACCTGGCAGATTGCGGGTGATCTTTTGCCTGATGCCAAGCGAGAGCAGATCCTGGCCACAGGGTTTCATAGAAACCATCCCATCAATGCAGAGTCAGGGATTGTGAGTGAAGAATTCAGGTTGAAATATGTGGAAGACCGTACCAATACCACGGCAACTGCCTTTATGGGTCTCACCATGGAATGCTCCAGCTGTCACGATCACAAATTCGACCCGATCTCGCAAAAAGAGTACTATCAGATGAGTGCGTTCTTTAACAATGTGCCTGAGCTGGGTATGATCGGGACAGATAAAAACTTTGGTCCGCTGCTCATGCTTCCAGATCCGGTGACTGAGCAAAAAATCGATAGCCTGAATGCTGAAATTGATATGCTAACAAACAAAATTGAGCTCAGACAATCATCAATTGATGATATCAGGGAGTATGTCAATGCAGTTGATCCTTTGGCAATAACAGCACCAGAGCCTGATGTTTATTTTCCTTTGGAGTCCATTTCTGAGAAGAGAGATAAAAACGGACGTGTTCAACAAATCCTGGATTACAACTCAAAGTGTACTGTATCTGGTGATGCGGAGGTGGTGGAAGGTGCAAATGGTAAAGGGGTTCGGATTGATAAGGACAATGAGCAGCTATACGTGGCAGACGTGAGAAATTTTGACCTTGATGAGGCTTTCTCAGGAGGTGCCTGGGTGAAGATTGAGGATAAGGGTAGCTTCCAAACCATCATGGGAAATATCGGCGATAAGAATACCGGTTGGCGAGGATGGGTATTTTATCTGGATAGTGAGAATAAGCCTGCTTTCAAGATCGTACATTCTCTTTCTCACAATTACCTGCACGTAACTACAGAAAAAGAGGTAGAATTGGATGAATGGACTAGCTTGTTTTTCACTTATGATGGCTCTGCTTCTGCCAGTGGGATTCAAATCTATTTTAATGGCGAGCCTTTACAAACGACAATCCATTGGGACAACCTGTATAAAAATATTCGTCCGGTTAGAACGCGGGGTTATGAACCAGATCCGAACAAAAAGCTCCGGATGGGGATTGCCCACAACTACCTGTTTACTGATACGGATAATGGGGCTTTTATCGGAAGTTATGATGAGGTAAAAATCTACAACACGTATTTGACAGCTCTTGAGGTTGCCGCCATCTTCAGAAAAGAAAATAAGGGTACTCAGCATCCACTTCAATTGGCTGATCAGGCTAAAAAACAGCATTACCTCTCCCGAAATGACCGAGAGTATAAAAGCCTTTGGGAAAGAAGGGCAAGTCTTCGCACCCAGAAATTTGATCTGATCGATCCCATCCATGAAGTGATGGTGCTGGATGAAATGTCACCACCTCGTACCACCCACGTGCTGGAGCGAGGTTTTTATACCAGTCCCGGCGAGGAGGTTCATCCGGAAACTCCAGCGGCTTTAACCCCTTTTCAAGAGGAATGGCCAAGAAATCGGCTGGGTCTGGCCAAATGGTTATTCAGTGAGGATCACCCATTGACGGCCAGGGTAGCTGTAAATCGTTACTGGCAGATGATTTTTGGGCGAGGTATCGTGGATACCCCACATGATTTTGGCACTCAGGGATCGTTGCCAACCCATCCTGAGTTACTGGATTGGCTGGCTGTTGAGTTTCAGGAAAGCGGATGGGATGTTCGTCACCTGCTAAAATTGATGGTGACCTCCTATACCTACAAGCAATCCTCAGTGGCCACGCAAGAGCATTTGTCGATAGATCCGAAAAACAAATACCTCGCCCGGGGTAGCACCTATCGTTGGCCTGCTGAGATCATCCGTGACAATGCGCTAGCCGCTAGTGGACTGCTTAGCAAAACTGTCGGCGGTGAGAGTGTGAAACCATACCAGCCAAAAGGCCTTTGGAAAGACAAGAATGAGTTTTCCGGTTATCTCAACAACTACATTCCTGACACCGGGGATAGTCTGTACCGCAGAAGCATGTACACGTTTATCCGACGAACTTCTCCTCATCCGGCCATGATTGCTTTTGACGCCCCCGATCGATCCAGGTGTATCGTGAAGAGGGAAAGCACCAATACACCTCTCCAAGCACTTGTCCTGATGAATGATCCCCAGTTTGTGGAAGCATCACGTGTGCTGGCTGAACGTATACAAAAGGAGGGTGGAAATAATTTTGAAGATCAGGCAGCTTATGCTTTTCGGCTCTTGTGTAGCCGGGCACCCACAGCCAGGGAATTGGAATTGATGAATAAACAATATGAGATAGCCCTCGACAAATATCAAAATGATCCGTCTACTATAGCAGGCTTGCTGAAGGTAGGAGATGCTCCATTAGATGAATCGCTGGATCCAACAAAGACTGCCGCATTGACAATGGTGACCAACCTGGTGATGAATTTTGATGAGACTTATGTGAAGCGGTGAGGACGATAAGGATCTAAATATTTTCAAGAAGTTCATTTTTTATAAGGGATCTCTTAAAATATTTATCCTGCACCTTGTCTTTAATGTAGCTTCAATTAAATTTGCAGTCCTTTTAGATAGCTCGTCAGATGGATGGGCATAAAAGCGAGAGTAGCTCAGCTGGTAGAGCACGACCTTGCCAAGGTCGGGGTCGCGGGTTCGAATCCCGTCTCCCGCTCAAAATTTGCCGCATTCACTGCGGCATCTTTTTTTGTGAACATATCACCTACGCCCGGGTGGTGGAATTGGTAGACACGCAGGACTTAAAATCCTGTGGCCCCTAAAGGCCGTGCGGGTTCAAGTCCCGCCCCGGGTACCTATTTAGCTTCGGATTGTCCGAAGCTTTTTTTTTGGATTATCACATAAAATAAAACTGGCAATCTACTTAAATCTTATCTTGAATAATCCTTGCCTGATAGATAGCAAGCAGTTTTTTATTAGAGAATCCAAAAAGATAGAGCACCCATAAATAGAGAAAAATCGCGGTTAATTTAAAAGCTCCATTCACCCTAAACTTTCTGGCAGAGGTTGTAATTGTAGCTTTAGAAATTTTGATCCCTTTGCTTTGAATCCTTAACCTTCTGGCCATTTCTGTGTCTTCAAAAATGACCCGATCCGTGCTAAATTTTCCGGCAATTACAAACAATTTGTTTGTAACAAACAACCCCTGATCACCAAACCTAAACAAAGTGCAATTAAATCGGGTAAGCCAGGCAACTATATTGAGTAGCCAATGTTGGTAGTCAAACCGGATGCGAAAACTTCCCCATAAGTTTTTTGAGGTAATAACCAGTCTGATTTTTTCATCAAACTGGGGTGGAGGTAAGCTATCCGCATGAAGAAAGAAAAGAATTTCTCCACTTGCCATTTCAGCTCCGAGATTCATCTGACAGGCTCGTCCTTTTACAGGAGATGTAATCACTTTTGCTTCATTGATTTTAGCTATTTCCACTGTGCGGTCTGTGCTGCCACCATCCACAACGATGATTTCAGTGAGAGGATCTGAAACATTTTTTTTCAAGTGGTCAAGTAGTTGTCCAATAATTAGTGCCTCGTTGAAAGTAGGGATAATGACACTGAGCTTTTTCCTATTTTGAATGTTTCCAGACATATCTTTCACTAAAAAGCTTTACTTAAAAGTACCAATTCCAGTGCATAATGGCCCTTCCTTCTCGTGACATAAAACTCAGACAAATAAAAAAGCCCCATCAAATGTTAAATTATCAGGGGCTTTTCCAACTTATTGGCTAATGAAGTTTGTTCTTGATAGCTGAGCTATCAGTGGGTTTATATTTTACAGGTTATAAGTCATTCAGGTAGTTGTTCATTCTTAGGGATATTTCTAAACCTTCGGCCAGCGAAAAACTGAAAACTATAGATAATCAGGCCAGCTAGCAGGAAAGCTTCTATCCCAGTGACAATGCGGCTTTCCACAACAGTGGAAGTAGAACGGTCTACCAGTTTTTTACCCTCCTTGATCTGAATATCTGCAAGGGTTTCCAGTTCAGTATAAATTGCACTAAAAACCAAATGGTGTTCCTCCTGTTCATCGGGCTTCAGCCGAAACAATTGATATAAATGATCTTTTAGTAACTCTACGTGTTTGGACTCTTCCGTTGTGAGCTCAGTATTCGCGTATTGGATATAATAGTTGTTGATGGACTCATCCAGGCTCATGGAAAGCGCATTTTTCTGCCCGTCTTGCCATGCGGATTCTTTGATTTTCACCAAAGAATTGATTTTATACAGATAACCTTTTGCTACAAGTCGATTCTCATACACTGAAGAAATAGTGTCTTCCAGATCTGTAAACCGTTTATTTTCAACAAGACTGGTTATCAGCAGTATCAAAGCCACTGACGCCCAAATCAATGCACTTCGAAGGTTCCTATCCAAAATATCTTTCCATTTCATACTCGATCAGTATTTAGAAAGCTCAGCATAGATGGTTTTACTCAACAATGAATCCATGCTAGCCTTCGACAAAGCCTCTGTTTGGTGTAAAAATGCATCTGCGCATCCACTGCCGTTGAGACAATTGTCTTTGTGCAGTGAAATTTTTTGAGACATTGCATTCCCGATGTTTTTACTGATTTTGTCTATTCTTTCACTTGTCTCAATTTTTACGCCTGCATTGTATTGGGAGTATGCTCCGAAAGACAACGCAATCATGAGAATTAAAAAGCGTATCATACGAATTGGGGTTTAAGTTGTTCAATTATTTCTGCTTGATGTGTAACCTCGATCACCTCGAAGTATGCTGTGAGGTTGTGTATTTTCCAGGAAACCTGATCGCTTACCGACCTTCCAATTAGTGACATACCGATAGAAGAAAATACTGATACTCTAAACTCATTGGGATTTGCTTCTTCGGGGAGCGCCAATGTCACGGTAAGGAACCTACCAAGGTTTTTTTCTCTGAGCTTCACTTTTGAATTCAGGCAGATGATGTTGTCTGGTACTTGCCCGGCATCGAGAAGCTCTCCACTTAATAGTTCCTGATAGAACTTTTCCAGTAGATGGGGAAACTCGGCATGTAAAATTGCCCCTTCTCTCCGGCTTACCAGCTGTGCATAATCTGAAGTGATCAATTTTCTTTTTTTCATGGGGGTTTATTTTCTGGTAACCTATTACAGTAAGCATGCCAGAAAAAAATCATCACTGGGAGCTTTTAAACCACAATTACAAAATCTGTGAACGGGTATAAATTACGCACCGGGTAATTGTTACCCACTAAATATACCCATCAATAGATCCAGAGAATGCTTAATTTTGTAATCAGATGAAAGCTCAGGAAAACTCTATTGATTTTAAACTTCAGGAAAGGGTCAAAGAACTGAAGTGTCTCTATGAATTGTCAAGAATTGCATGGGAAAAAGAAAATGACCTGAAGGCGATCATAGACAAAACGTTGGAAATCCTTCCCATTGCAATGCAGTTCCCTTCATTAGCTGAAGCATCTATTGTGCTTGGAAAAAAAACCAATTCCACACCTGGATTCGAGCAATGCGATTACTCCATTTCTTCCCCACTGGCGATAGGCAGTGAAAATTATGGAACGGTCAAGGTGGGCTACCGCCAGGATCAGAACAATCCATTTAAGAGCTCACCCTTTTTAAATGAAGAAAAAAAGCTGATCAAAATGGTGGCGACGGAGCTCTCCCTTTATATCAATCGGGCTTACATGGAAGAAGACAGGAAAAAGTTACAACTGCAGTTGCAGCATTCTGAGCGTTTGGCTTTTGTAGGGGAGCTGACTGCTGGCATAGCGCATGAATTAAACGAGCCCCTGGGACGAATTTTGGGATTTTCACAGCTGATCAAGAAAAGTGGAGGTTTGAGCTTTCAGCAAGACGATGACCTGGAACGTATCATAAAAGCCTCCCTGTATACCAGGGAGATCATCAAAAAACTGATGATCTTTTCAAGGCAGATGCCTCAGCAACTTGACCTGGTGGATATTAATGAGATTGTTGCTAACACCATTTATTTCATCGATATCCGCTTTCAGGATCAGCAGGTGAAAGTGGAGCAACGTTTGGATCCAAAACTGCCCAAAATACAGGCTGACCCGGTTCAGATGAGTCAGGTGCTTGTAAACCTCATTACCAATGCATTTTATGCTTTGCCAAGCGGAGGTAAGGTGACAGTGAGCACTCGTCAGCGTGACAATGATGTAAGTCTCATCGTGAAAGACAATGGGGTAGGTATGACCCCGACAATCAAAAAGAAAATATTTGAACCTTTTTTCACCACCAAACCACTGGGGGAAGGAACCGGTCTTGGATTGTCAGTTGTTCAGGGAATAGTGGAATCACACAGCGGTAGAATTACAGTGCGTAGCACATCCGGAAAGGGTTCACGGTTTGAGGTCTTATTACCTATTAAAATGGAAGAATCATGATAAAATCAAGTCAAGGAAAACAGGAAGTACTCGTTGTAGATGATTCTCCGGAAACCGTTGAATTAATTAAAAGAAACCTTGCTTCGGTAGGTTATCAGGTATATACCGCAAATGATGTACAATCAGCCATTAAATTGTTGGAAGCTATCCATATAGATCTGCTGATCACCGATCTGAAAATGCCTGGTGAAAACGGACTTTCGCTTGTGCGGCATGTTTCAGAAAACTATAAAGGGATGGCAGTATTGGTCATTACCGGATTCCCTTCCATACAATCGGCGGTGGAGTCAATCAAAATTGGAGCGGAAGAATACCTGGTAAAATCGTTTACCGATGAGGAGCTATTCAAAGCTGTGGAAAAAGCATTGAGCAAAACAATGCACAAAAAGCAAAATGAAGAAGCCCTCTTTTCTGTGAGGGAACACGGCATCATCGGTGAATCTGATGAGATGATGAAAGTGTTTAATACCATTAATAAAGCTAGAACTGCCAAGGCAACAGTACTTGTGAATGGAGAAAGCGGAACTGGGAAAGAGCTTGTTGCAAGGGCGCTTCATTATGGTCGAGAAGGTTCAGCGGGTCCGTTTGTCCCGGTGAATTGTGGCGGCATCCCTGACACCCTCCTGGAGAGTGAGCTTTTTGGATATGTAAGAGGAGCTTTTACAGGAGCTACAGAATCCAGGGTAGGATTTTTTGAAACGGCCAACAAAGGCACGTTATTTCTGGACGAGATCAGCAACACCAGTATGGCTATGCAGGCTAAGCTCCTTCGTGTGTTACAGGAAAAGGAGTTTTACATGGTGGGTTCAAAGAGCCCTAAAAAAGTTGATGTAAGGATCGTTGCTGCTACCAATGTAGACCTGATGAAACTTGTTGACAAAGGACTTTTCAGAGAAGATCTTTATTACAGGCTAAACATTATTACTGTGGATCTTCCTCCCTTGAGAGATAGGGGCAACGACATTGTTTTGCTATTGGATTTCTTTCTAAACAGGTATACAAAAGAACTTGATAAACCTGCTATGCGATTTTCACCAAAAGCGTTACATACCTTGAAGGAATACAGCTGGCCAGGAAATGTGCGTGAACTACAAAACCTGGTTCATCGTCTGGTGGTGATGGCTGATGACACCACCATAGATGCTCCTGATTTACCGGTCTCATTTCGCTATTCCGCTTCTCGCTCCCGAAGACTTGACAGGAAGCTGGATGACGTGGTCAATGAGTACATTCAGGAAGTGCTGGCCGCCAATCAAAACAACCTGACTAAAGCAGCTGAAAGCCTGGGCATTGATAGAAAAACACTTCGCAATAAGATTAAGACAAAATAAAGAACTGATCAAGATTAAATTAGTCTATCAAGCAGGCATCCAGAAAATCCGATATCCAATCCAATGCCCGGTCTTCATAGTCTACATCACAATCAACCCGAGAAAGGATTTTTTTAGCTCCATGTCTTTGGAGCAATAAATCAAAATCTTTTCCAGCCTGACAAAAGAGTGCGTAATCTTTATCACCTAACGCGAGCACGGAATAGCGGATATGCTTGAGTATATGCACACTCCCATTATCCAAATTATAGAATAGCCGCTCAGACGAAATGGGAGGTTCTCCGATGCCGTGCGTGCTGACAATCACAGCCAGGTATTGTACTGATCGAAAATCAGAAACCTCGAAATCAGACATGTTTTTTATGGCAGAATCTATTCCCATGGCATTGGCTTCAGAGGCCATCATCTGCGCAATACGCTCCGCATGACCCGTCTCCGTGCCATATAAGATGGTCAGTATTTGTGAAGTCTTTTGATCTTTCCTGGATGACAAGGGGATGTCAGTTCAAGCTTGGTGCTGTTCTTATTTTTCGTGATTTCAAAACCGATAGTATAAGCATGATCAACAAGCCAAAGATGATCAACAGACCCATCTCCAGCCGGCTGGTAATATTGTCAGAGGCAACGATCCTGTTAGATTCTGCTATAAGCTTCTGCCCCTCGCTAAGTTGTATACTGGTTAGACCGTTCAAATCAGCGAGTATGATATCATATTGACTGCCCAATCTAATTTGAAGAGAATCAATTTCCCGGGCGGATGAACTATTTTCAATCTGATCTTCAATGCTATCGGATACCTTCAAATGAGATTTCAATGATGCTAGCTGACTACTTTCATCCTTGGTCAGTAATGTTTTATCATACTGATGAATTATCCTCTCTATAGAATCGTTTCGTTCCGAGAAAATAGCACCTGACTCGTCAAGATGCAATTTCTTTTTGTAAATCTCATGAGAGAGTTTGTACAAATAATTCTCAGCTACTAGCCTGTCGGAATAGATTGAGGTCAGTGAATGCTGTAGCTTTGAAAGATTATTTTTATGTGCAAAAATGACCATTACCATCATCAGCAACAGTATCAACAGCGCGAAACCCGCCTTGTACTTTTTGTCGAACGGTTCATTCCATTTCATCACTTCAAATTTTTTTAGACAAATCAGTAGTCTTAACCCAGACTATCAAACTTATCGCTAATTTTCAAAAACTGTAATTCGAGGGAACATAATTTTTGTTTTGCTTCCGGTATTTGGGAAAACTTTCAATATTTCCAGGTCCTTTACCTCGCCATTAAAATCTATCGATGCATGGTCACCAGCAGTTTTTCCTAACAATGCAGAACCGATGGGTGAGAAAACAGAAATACTACTGTGATCTTTCACCTCCTTCGGGAAAACCAGTTTCAGTCCAGCGAGTTTTCCAGATTGTTTTTCCTTAACTACAAGGTGGCTGTTCATCTTTACCAGATTTGCAGGAGTTTGGGTCTCATCAATAAGCTCCGCTACCATCAAATCACAATAAAATTGTTCCACAATCTCAGGGATTTTGGCAAAAAGTAGCGCGTAATATCTTTGACCCATTAGCTGTTCATAATCTTCGAAGGTTACCTGTTTTTTCATTATGTTCCTGTTTATGTAAACCTTTCTATGCAGGAAATATGCCAAGAAAAAAGTGGCTTTTAAAGTCAATAAACCAAGTTTTCAAATTTTATTGGTGGGGAAAAAATACCCGGCGCACAAAATTGCCCCGATTTGAAGGTTGTCCATAGACATTGCTTTGATACCGGTATTGAATCATTTGTATGTTTTTGGTTAGAGAAATTATTTTCCTTCTGGTTAACCCCAAAGTCACGCTAAATATTTCGATACTTAAGTACTTACAATTCTCTCTTTAAAGTGCCTAAAGGCGATTTTTAACAACTTTTAACGGATCATATTATTCAAAAAAAATCAGCGAATTTTTAATTTGGCGGCTGATTAATAATTGTGAAATCCTAACAGAAAATATGACCTAACCCTTATAAAATCATTGAAGGTTTATCTGTTTGAAAGGCTAATTGGAGCATCTTAAAAATTTGTAACAATATGGAAAAGTTTTTTACGCCGATAAGTAAAGTGCGGTTTTATATCATGGCATCAATGATCACATTGATGTTTTTTCAGGGCCCCCATACTGCCCGTTCTCAAAGTGTGAAACTCTATACCCCTTATACCAAAATATCTGTTCCTCCCGGGGAGACTATCAGTTACACTGTTGACGTAATAAATGATAGCGGGAGCATTAAAAACGCATCCATTTCAATTAAAGGGTTGCCAAAAGAGTGGACTTATTCACTGAAGTCAGGTGGCTATACCATCGATCAGATTTCGGTGCTTCCGGATGAAAAGAAAAGCTTAACGCTGGCTGTCAACGTGCCCTTTAAGGTAGAAAAGGGCAACTACAATTTTGGCGTTTCAGCTGCTGGATTAACTTATCTTCCACTGACAGTAAACGTATCTGAACAAGGGACATACAAAACCGAGTTTACCTCCAAGCAGCCCAATATGGAAGGACATGCCAGCTCCACATTCACCTTTAATGCCGATATCAAGAACAGCACAGCGGAGGAGCAGCTATATGCATTACGAGCTCAGGCTCCAAGAGGCTGGCTGGTTACTTTTAAAGCCAATTACAAGCAGGCTACTTCTGTGAATGTTGCTCCAAATGCCACAGAAAGTATTACCATTGATGTTAATCCACCTGATTATATCAAGGCGGATACCTACACCATTCCCGTTCAGGCTGTGACATCAAATACATCAGCTAAGCTGGATCTTGAGGTAGTGATCTCGGGGTCTTATGAAATGGAGCTAACAAGTCCCACAGGATTGATGAGCACCAAAACGACAGCTGGAAGTGAAAAAAGAGTTGACATTTCAATAAGGAATACAGGATCTACTACCCTAAGGGATGTGACTGTGACCTCAGGTAAACCCAAAGAATGGGAAGTGGTTTTTGACCCCAAAGAGATAGAGACGATTGATCCAGGGCAGGGGGCTACAGTTACTGCTACAATAAAAGCTGCCGACAAAGCGATCCCTGGCGATTATATTTTGAATATGGAAGCCAAAACACCAGAAGTATCTGCAAAAGCAGCTTACCGGGTAACTGTCAAGACACCTATCCTCACGGGTTGGTTAGGCATTCTGATTATACTGGGTGTGATTGGTGGAGTAGTATATCTATTCAGAAAATACGGAAGGAGGTAATTGTGGCAAGTCACATTATTGAATTAACCGGACTTACAAAGAAGTACGGTGATTTTGTGGCCGTTGATAAGTTGGATCTAAAGATTCCAAAGGGCGAGATTTTTGGACTACTTGGTCCCAACGGAGCTGGTAAATCAACCACAATCCTCATGCTTCTTGGTTTGACAGAGCCATCCGGAGGGAGGGTAAATGTGTGTGGTATCAATTCTACCAGGGAACCTGTTGAAGTCAAAAAGAAAGTAGGATACTTACCGGAAAACCTGGGCTTCTATGATGACCGATCAGGTTTGGAAAACCTTATGTATACTGCCCGGCTCAACCAGATACCGGAGCATGAGGCAAAAGAGAAATCCAAAGCATTATTAAAACGTGTTGGTCTATCAGATCTCGATAAAAAGACGGGAACATACTCTCGAGGCATGCGTCAGCGCCTAGGCCTGGCTGATGTATTAATAAAATCACCTGAAGTGATCATATTGGATGAACCCACCCTGGGAATAGATCCTAAAGGGGTGCATGAATTGCTCCGGCTAATCAAACAGCTGAGCAAAGAAGACGGACTTACCGTGTTACTCTCTTCACATCATCTGCATCAGGTACAACAGGTCTGCGATCGGGTAGGTCTGTTTGTGGGCGGGAAGCTCATTGCAGAAGGTGATGTGGCATCTCTGTCAGCACAATTGTTTGGGAAGGAGCCAATCACAATAGAGGCAAGGGTAATAGATCAGGAAAAGTCTAAAAAAGATGTAGAGAAGAGAATCAAGCAGATCGAACATGTAAAAGGTGTTCAAAAATCTGGAGACAAAGTGCTCATTGATTGTACAGAAGATGTAACCAACGAGATCGCACAGGCTATTATCTCAGCGGGTCTGGGGTTGAGTCAGCTCTACAGACGCGAATATGGGTTAGATGAAATCTATCAACGGTATTTTGAAAAAAGTCAGGTATGATTATGGGTAAAACATTCACAAAAATTTTGTCAGGCATAGACCTAAAGGTTTTGATAGGAGGATCAACCCCTGGCAGTCAAAAAGTTAGACATCCGTTCTGGGTAATTGTTGAAAAGGAAATATCGGATCACTTCAGAAGCGTCCGGTTCATGATCCTTATTGGCATTGTTGTACTTACTTGTATGGGATCATTGTACTCGTCCCTCTCAAACTTTAGTGAGGTAGTAAAAAACAGTGATGATGAATTTTTCTTTCTCAGGCTTTTCACCACAACCGATGGTGCCATGCCTTCTTTTGTAGTTTTTTTGAGCTTTCTCGGACCACTTTTAGGAATTGGCCTGGGTTTCGATGCGATCAATTCTGAGCAAAACAATGGAACACTAAGCCGGGTAATGGCACAGCCCATCCATCGTGATAACCTGATCAATGGCAAGTTTTTAGGTGCCTTAATTGTAATATCGATCCTGTTTTTTGCACTGGGGTTTCTGGTGATGGGATTCGGGCTGATCTTTATTGGGATACCTCCAACTGCTGAAGAATTTCTGAGATTTATTTGTTTTACGATTATCAGTATCCTTTATGTAGCATTTTGGCTAAACCTGGCCATCCTGTTTTCAGTAAAGTTTCGGCAAGCTTCTACCTCAGCCCTGGCTGGTATTGGGGTTTGGCTATTTTTCACGGTGTTTTACGGATTGATTGTAAACCTGATTGCAAAAGCTAAAGCACCGGCACAGTTTGCTCCACCTGAGGTTATCATCAAGTATCAGATCTTTGTTAAGAATCTGATGTCGATTGTTCCCAGTCAGCTCTACAGCGATGCTACCACCACTTTATTGAGGCCGTCTGTAAGAAGTCTAGGGCCGCTTACGATGGAGCAGATGGCCGGAGCCATACCTAATCCGCTACCTCTGGGTCAAAGTTTGTTGCTGGTGTGGCCACAACTCACAGGTCTGATTGCAGCAGCAGTTTTGTGCTTTGCCTTGACCTACGTGATGTTTATGAGAAGAGAGATCAGGTCTAAATAAGTTGGAAAAATCAAAACAAAAAAATAAGCGGCCCTCTTTGGGCCGCTTGGTCCTAGAAGAGCGATTGTTTTCGTCTCTTCTCAGGGCTCTTGTTGCTTCTTATCGACTTCGTAGTCGAATATTTATTAACCAGAGTGGCCATTGAGACCATCTCTTTCCTATTTTTTACTACGGTAAAGGTCTGGTATTCAAGTTACTATTTTTATGAGGAAAATCATACCGAAAAAAAATAATTGTCACGTATTACAACAAATTAAATTAACCATCGTAATATTGCAATATGAATATCAAAATTTTGTAAGTAATCATCTCATCCAATTACAAAAAATTTTGACTAAAACCATCGTAATAATGCGATATGACAATTAAAAAAACAAACTCATGGAAAATCAAAACAAGTTTCACATCGGTATGCATGTCTCTGACATCCAAAAGACTGTAGCGTTTTATCAACACCTGTTTGGAGTACAACCAATCAAGCAGAAGAGCGATTATGCCAAGTTTGAGCTTGATAACCCTGGATTGGTGATCTCATTTATCGAGTCTCCGGCTAAAGTAGGTAACCAATTCGGGCATCTTGGAATAAGGGTAAATTCACAGGAAGAACTGGAAGCCAAAAAGAAAGAGGTATCCGGTTACCTTCAGATAGCACTTGAAGAGGAGGCAACAAACTGCTGCTACGCCATTCAAAATAAATTTTGGGTGAATGACCCGGACGGCTATGAGTGGGAAGTTTATCACTTTCTGAAAGATTCTGAGAATAAACCCGAATATTCTGCGGTGAATTGCTGCTAATTGCTAAACCATCCTAACTTTAATTTTTACCTTGTCCACAACTGCTATGAAAACAGAATTCCATCCAAAGCTGGAAGATTACTTATTGAATGTGTTAAAGGAAATTGAACGGATTCCTGATGAAAGAAAAGAGCTATTAAGCGAGTTCTCAGATTACATCCGGGCAAAGAAGGAAGCTGGTGAGGAAATCAAACTGAATTTCATTTGTACTCATAATTCCAGAAGGAGTCATATAGGGCAGTTGTGGGCTCAGGTAGCTGCAGAATATTATGACATAGAGAAGGTGTACACTTTCTCGGGAGGTACTGAGGCCACGGCTTTCAATCCAAATGCGATAGCAGCGATGGAGCGCTCTGGATTTAAAGTTTCTAAGGGCGTTGGTGGCCAGAATCCACGGTATCAGGTTTCCTACAGCAGAAAATCACCTGAGATGGTCCTCTTTTCAAAGAAATATGATGATCAGATAAATCCGAGAGCCGGCTTTGCAGCGATTATGACATGCTCTGAAGCAGACGATGAATGTCCGATCGTACGCGGAGCCGAAAAAAGAATCCCACTGCACTATGAAGACCCGAAAGCTTTCGATGGCACACCTCAGGAAGCAGCAAAATATGATGAACGCTGCAGACAGATAGCTATTGAGATGTTGTACGTTATGTCCAGGGTATGATTTTGTTAAATGAGGTTAAAAAATAAGCCTGAAAATCCATCCTTTTTAAGTTTTACAAAACAAGGGTATTTTTGCTCCCCAAAATGTGAATCATAAAAAACGAGATGGATCAAGACATCAAGAAAGAGCACCAGAAAAAGATCAAGGAAGTAATAGGTGAAGTAGGTAAGGTAGTAGTCGGTCAGGACTATATGGTCAACCGATTGATGATCGGCCTTTTCACCCAGGGTCACATTTTGTTGGAAGGTGTGCCCGGTCTGGCCAAGACCCTCACTGTCAACACGCTTGCGAACGTGCTGAAGCTGGATTTCAAAAGGATTCAGTTCACGCCGGATCTTTTGCCTGCTGACTTGATTGGTACCATGATCTACAATCAGCAGAAGGCTGATTTCGAGGTAAAAAAGGGACCAATTTTTTCCAACCTGATATTAGCTGATGAGGTAAACCGTTCTCCGGCCAAGGTGCAGTCAGCATTACTTGAAGCTATGCAGGAGAAAACAGTGACTATTGGTGAAAATACTTTCGCTCTGGATCGTCCTTTCCTGGTAATGGCTACACAAAACCCGGTAGATCAGGAAGGGACCTATCCTTTGCCTGAAGCCCAGGTAGACCGTTTTATGCTTAAGGTGCATGTAGGCTATCTGTCAAAAGAAAACGAGCTGGAGGTGATGAAGCGAATGTCCAATATGGCTTTTGACGCCAAGCTCAAAACAATCCTTACCAAGAAAGATATTTTCTCGATCCGTGAAGAGATCAACCAGGTGGTAATTTCCGAATCTTTGGAGAAGTACATCATCGAACTGGTATTTGCTACCCGAAATCCGGGTGAATACGGTTTGAACAATGAAGCACAATATATCCAGTTTGGTGCCTCACCACGGGCTTCTATCAACCTCAACCTTGCCGCCAAAGCGGTAGCTTTCTTTGATGAAAGGGACTATGTATTGCCTGAGGATGTAAAAGAAGTGGCTTACGATGTGATGAATCACCGGATCCTGCTCAACTATGAAGCGGAAGCGGATGGGGTCAGCACACACGACATCATCAAGGCCATTTTGGGTAAAGTGCAGATCAGCAAGTAGTTCACCTGGGGAGCAATATTTCATCGAAAGCTGTTACTCCAAAAACCCTGTTTAATACCTCTGGAAGGCAATTTATATTGCAATTCTCCAGCCGAATTAATATTTAGGTAACACAATTAATATTCGGTTAATTCTCATTTCACAATTCCATAACCTGCGTAATGCGGGCTTAATAAATATCATACTAGTTTAATGATATGGTAATAGTAGTGCCCCGCCTACTTAACATACCAACCTCACTTTTGCACTTATATTGATTCTGTTGGAAATGAGTCTAAACTAATATCTCATTCATACAGGATTGTGCGGGGTTATTGCAATGATTAAAAAAATGGATGAGATGAAGAGAATACTATTTATCGTATTGTCGCTGTTGTTTTTTAGCGTTTCTGCACAAGAAACAGGTTCTATTGTCGGAAAAGTTGTAGACAGTGAAGCAGGCAACGAAGCTTTACCTTTTGCAACGATCGTCATAGAAGGGACCACCACAGGTACCACAAGTGATTTTGATGGACTTTTTGCCATTACCAATCTTACTGCCGGTTCATACAACCTGCAAATCAGCTCAGTTGGTTACGAAACGATCACCTTAACAGACCTTACTGTTGAGGCAGGCAAAGCACTGGAAGTAAATGTCCCAATGTCTACAGGGAGTGTAAACCTTGAGGCCGTTGTGGTTACTTCCAAGGTAGAAACAGAATCAGAAATTGCGCTTTTGGTTTTACAAAAGAAATCCGTTGAGATGAAGGAATCTATCGGAGCTCAAGAACTGTCAAGAAAAGGAGTCAGCAATGCAGAAGCTGCTGTGACCAAGATTAGTGGCGTAAGCAAGCAACAGGGAGTAAAAAACGTTTTTGTGAGAGGCCTTGGAGATCGATACAACTCCACTTCTTTAAATAACCTTCCCCTTCCATCAGAAGATCCTGAATACAAGAACATCACACTTGATTTCTTTTCATCAGACATCATCAATAGCATTGATGTAAACAAATCATTCAACCATCATTTGTATGGTGATGAAGCCGGTGCAAACGTCAACATTTTCTCAAAAAGACTTGATGATGACCAGCTTCTTGAGGTTGGGGTGTCTACCGGTGTAAACTCTCAAGCGATTTCTGCCTCAGAATTTATTCAACCAGCAGAATCAAATATCCTGGGGGTTACCAATAGAGAAAATCCCATTTCTGATCTAAATACTTATGGCTTTGAAAACAGCCTGGACGCGTCTGCCAATAATTCTCCAATCAACCTTGGATTCAATCTGGCAGCGGGTAAAAAGTTTAGCCTTGGATCTAATGATCTGAGTGTTTTCGTAGTGGGTGCTTCTACCAATGATTATTCATATAGAGAAGGAAAAGCACGCGGAGCAGTGAATGGTCTTGGTCAGTCAGGTAAGGACTGGAATTATGAAAAATATGTAGCCAACAGAAATCAAATTCTGATGGGAAACTTCAGGTTAGATCTGGCAGGTCCTAATTATCTGGCATTAAACAGCTTGTTTATCCATGACAATACGGCCAGCGTTGGTGACTACCGAGGGGAAAATATACAGAACATTTCTGAACTGGACGATCGTACTGCTTATCTGCGACGTCAGCAGGTGAATGACAACAGTCTTTATGTTAACCAGCTGATCGGACACTTTGAATTGACAGATAAAATCATCTCAGAAGCGGGAGTTTCTTACAATATGGTACATGGTTCAGAGCCAGACAGAAGGACCAACACTTTTGTAAGGATGAAAGACACTGGAGAGTACAGAAATACTGCCGGTAGCGCTGGAGTCAATCACAGGTTTTTCTCAGAGCTAAGAGAAAATGATATTGCCGGATACCTGAAGTTTGACTACAGATTCCTTGGAGGAGAAAACAACAGCAGAATTCAGCTTGGATACAACTACAGGAATACAAACCGTGAATTTTCATGGAGGCAGTTTGGTCATGATTTCACTACTCAAAGTACAGTAGATATCAACAATCTGGATGGTAGCCTGTTTAACCAACAGTCAATCGACGACGGTACTTTCGCCCTGGTTACCAACTGGGGTAGAGGCGGAGCCTTTAATGTCCTGAGACCAGAAACATATAATGGAGATAAGGTCATTCATGCTCCATATGCATCTTTGACATACGAATTTAATCAGCGACTCACGCTGAACATGGGCTTGCGGTATGAAATGATCAATCAGGAAGTTACCTGGGATACCGGGCAACTTCCTAATACCTTTGGTCAGAACCTGTCCGTAACCAACCCTACCTATCTTCTGCCAAGCTTTACACTGAAAGCCAGCATCACCGAAAATGACATTGTAAGGCTAGCTGGTAGTAAAACCTATACATTCCCTCAGTTCAAAGAACTGGCACCATTCCTTTACGAAGACGTAAACTTCTTCAGTTTTGGAAACCCTGATCTGTTGCCAGCTCAGAACTATAATCTCGACCTGAAGTATGAGAAGTATTTTAGCCGTGGCGAGGTCATTTCCTTCACCGGATTCTACAAATACGTGGACAATGCGATCAACAGGGCTTTGGTTGTTTCCGCAGCAAACGAACTCTCTTATGTAAATACCGGAGAAGCTACAGCTGCAGGAGTAGAAGTAGAGTTGAGAAAGTCTCTATATCAAAGAGAGATAGGAAATAGCTACCATGCATTGAATGCAGGAGTGAACTTCTCTTACCTGCATACGAATTCAACACTTGTTGACGTAGATACGGATGCCCTGGATGTAGAATTTACCAATAGCAGCAGTCAGCTGGAAGGAGCATCTCCAATTCTCCTAAATGCAGACCTGACATATTCTATCGATAAAGATGGTGAGCCAAAGTTCCTGAGTACTGCTGTGGTTAACTACTTCAGCTCAAGGGTATTTGCTTTCGGTACACTGGGACGTCAGAATTTTGTTGAGAAGGGAATACCAACATTCGATATCATTTCAAAATTTCATTTAGATAGCAAGTCTACAATCGGACTGAATCTTAAAAACCTACTAAACCCCACTTATAAGATTTCAATGGATACAGTTGAAGGCCAGGATATCACCATCGAGGACTATCAACTGGGGATGAACGTATCCCTTTCCTACAGTTTTAAATTTTAAACTCGAATGATAATTTAAATTGAAATGAAAAACCTACAAAGCCTATTTTTACTTTTAATCGTTGCTTCGGCAACCGTTTTCACTGGATGTAACGAAAGTGAAGGCGGAGATCCGGACCCCGTCAAGGATGGTATTATCACTTCCCAGGATGATGATGATTTGGATCCTGAGTCTTTACAAGGTGAAGTAAAGGCTGACATTGTTCTGGATGCCAATACTACCTGGACACTTGCAGGTCCACTTTCTGTAAAGGATGGATTTACCTTGACTATTGACCCTGGTACTACCATCAAAGCTGCAGCGGGTGGTACTAATGTTTATATCGCCATAGAGCAGGGAGCGAAAATCGATGCGGAAGGAACAGCCGCTGCTCCTATCACCATCACCTCCAATGCAGATAACCCAAGAGCAGGAGACTGGGGTGGATTGATCGTTTGTGGTAAAGCAACGATCTCTGGCGAAGATGCTTCTGCGTCATCTACAACTGAAGTACTTCCGTTAACCTACGGTGGTGGTACTGACGATGAAGATGATTCAGGGATCATCAAATACGTTGAATTGTGGTATACTGGTGCCCGAATTAACGGTGAAAAAGAGTTCAATGGATTTACATTCTACGGAGTTGGATCTACCACTGTTGTTGAAAACATCGCTGTATTCTACGGTGATGATGATGCTATCGAGTTCTTTGGTGGTACAGTAGAAGTAGAAAACGCACTGATGGTAAATGCCAGAGATGACATGTTTGACTGGACTCAGGGATGGACAGGAAAAGGCATTAACTTCTATGGCTTGCGAACCGAAGGTTATACATCGATCTCTGAAGATACAAGAGGTGTTGAGGCAGATGGTAACCTGGATGGTAACTCACCTTCTCATATCAACCAATCAAATCCTACTATTACAGGTTTGACAATCATCAATGAAGAGCCGCTTGTGGACTTTGCTGATCTGATCAAAATCCGAAGAGGTAGTGGAGCTACTATCACAGGTCTTTATGTGTCCGATGTATCTGATGCTTCTGATTTCATTGACTTCTCTGACAGTAAAGGGATGGCTGACAATGCCACTTCTGTAACTGGAAAAGGAGTCGGAACTGTAGATGTTCAGGATGTTAAGACACAATCAGATTTTGATGATCCTGCTGACGGAATTCAAGCTGATGAAATGACTGATGCAACATTCACTTTTGATGATGCTGCAACTTCAGTAGACTTTGGAATTTTCAGCTGGACGAGCTGGGAGTAATTTCATATCAAAAACGAATTAAAAGGGGCTTATGGGCCCCTTTTTTATTGTAGTTTCCTGACGCGGTCTTTGACCTCATCTATCGCTGCATTCACCTTGCTTAATGATTCAAAACTTTTGTTTTCGGCTGCAGCATCACCGGCCACTTTTTCTATTTCCTTACTCACTTTTACAGCCTGCTTTTCCAGAGACTTGAGCTCGTCTTCCAGGAAAGTCCTGTAATATTCTTGTTTAAACTCAAACAGTAAGATTTTTACCTGTTTTAGATATCTCTGTTCCAGATCTTTAGGCATATCCTCATTCTTCAACGTGAGATAGAAAAGGGTACCCTCTTTAAACTTCACACTCCTGGAGATCACTTTTACATTCGTCATTTCCTCGTGAACCAGGGTAGTTTCATAATACCGCCGCATGTTTACAGGCTTGCCAAATTCACGGGAAAACTTCCACCAGCCTTTTCTCACATCTTTGCTGTCAAAATCCAGAAAAGTTTTAAACCCGGGATAAACATTCGACTCAATGGTCAGGTTGGTGGGTTCTATTTCCGGGGAATATACCTGAGATACCACCTGTGTAAATGAAATTATTAAGAGAAAATAAAAGAGGATTTTACTGACCATTAGTTTAAGTATATAAATTTAGATCAAATACACATGACAAAGGTATTAATCACAGGGGGAACAGGAATGATCGGTTCCGGGATCAGTAAGCAATTGACTAAGGCCGGACACCAGGTCGTTCATCTCAGCAGATCAACGAGTCCTGCTGATGAATATTCTACTTTTACCTGGGATATCGCTGGAGGATCTATTGATGAAAAAGCCTTTGAAGGAGTGGAAATCATCATTCATTTGGCAGGAGCCAGCATCAATCAGCGGTGGACAGAGAAGAATAAGAAGACGATCATTAAGAGCCGGGTAGCATCAGCCAATCTACTTTTTGAGACCGTGAAAAGGTTAAAAATTCCGTTGAAGGCATTTATATCTATGTCAGCTATTGGGTATTATGGAGGAGATACGGGTGATTCGATATTAACAGAATCCAATGATCCCGGTAATGATTTCCTGGCAGAGACCGTCACCAGGTGGGAAGCAGCTGCTGATCAGTTTCAGTCAATTTGTCCGGTCACTAAATTCAGAACAGGTGTGGTCCTGGATGGTAGAGGAGGTGCATTACCCCAAATTACCACGCCTGTAAAGTATTTCGTCGGGGCTCCCATTGGTTCAGGTAAGCAATGGATGAGCTGGATACATATTGACGATGTGGTAAATGCCTTTTGTGAAGCAGTGCAAGGAAATTTATCAGGGACATTCAATCTTGTAGCTCCAAATCCAGCGACTAATGCGCTATTCACTAAGGCTATTGCTCAAACTATTGGAAAACCTCTCATTTTGCCCAATGTACCTGCATTTGTCCTGCGCCTGGTCATGGGGGAAATGGCCACTATTGTGATTGGGGGCAATAATGTGTCATCTAAACATTTGGAATCTACCGGTTTTAAGTTTAACTACCCGGAGTTAGGCCATGCATTGAAAGATTTGTTGGTTTAAGGGAATTATTTTTGTATCGATTAAATTCACTATTTCATAACTATCATTGAATGGATAAGGAATTGCATGACGACCATCAGAACGATAAGAGGATCGCAGAAGCTTTTAAGGATAAAGACTGGAATGAGATTAAAATCTCAGATAGTTGGGTGATCTTCAAAGTGATGTCTGAATTTGTAGACGGTTTTGAAAAACTTGCTAAAATAGGTCCCTGCGTTTCCATCTTCGGTTCTGCCAGGACTAAAAAAGGTGAACCCTACTACCAGATGACCGAAGAGATTGCTGCCAGGCTGGTAAAGAGCGGTTATGGTGTGATCACCGGTGGTGGCCCGGGTATCATGGAAGCAGCCAACAAAGGGGCTCATGACCAGGGAGGTAAGTCTGTGGGATTAAATATAGATCTGCCTTTCGAACAGGAGAGTAATGTTTTTATCGACCGTGACAAGTTAATCTCCTTCGACTACTTCTTCGTGAGGAAAGTAATGTTCGTCAAATACTCTCAAGGGTTCATTGTAATGCCAGGGGGTTTTGGAACGCTGGATGAGCTCTTTGAGGCCCTTACATTGATTCAGACCAATAAGATTGGAAGGTTCCCCATTGTGCTTGTAGGTAAGCAATATTGGGGAGGACTGATCCAATGGTTCAAAGATGTGTTGGTGACCGAAAAAACAATAAGTCCGGAAGATCTGGACCTTTTTAGGCTGGTAGACTCTGCCGAAGAGGCCGTCTCAGTGATAGATGAATTCTACAGTAAATATTTATTGAGTCCAAACTTCTAAGAATAACGGGTGAGCATAGCAGAGGAAACAATCCAATTATCAACCAGGGATAAAGAGCGGGAAGAAGTTATTGAAATATTTGGTGCCAGGGAACACAACCTGAAAGACGTGAACCTTACCCTGCCCAGAAACAAGCTTATTGTAATAACTGGCATTAGTGGCAGTGGTAAATCGTCACTAGCATTCGACACGATCTATGCGGAAGGACAGCGTCGATACATGGAAAGCTTTTCTGCCTACGCCAGGTCGTTCATTGGCAATATGGAGCGTCCGGATGTTGACAAAATAAATGGCCTAAGTCCGGTAATCTCCATTGAGCAAAAAACGACAAGTAAAAACCCCAGGTCTACGGTTGGAACAGTTACAGAGGTCTACGATTTTCTACGATTGCTCTTTGCCCGTGCAGGAGAGGCCTACTCCTATCTTACGGGGAAGAAGATGGTAAAGCAGACAGAGGAGCAGATAGAGACCTTCATTTTTGATGAGTTTGATGCACAGAAGTTGACCATCCTGGCCCCCGTTGTGAAGGGAAGAAAAGGTCACTATCGGGAGCTTTTTGTTCAGGTGAGAAAGCTGGGTTTTTCAAAAGTGCGAGTAAATGGAGAAATAACCGACCTGATACCTAAGATGCAGGTGGATCGGTACAAAACTCATGATATAGAGATTGTTATTGATCGGGTCATAGTGAACAAAAAAGATAGAAACCGAATCAGCCAATCCATCAAAACAGCTCTCAAACATGGGGAAGGCATCATGATGGCCATGAATGAAAATGGAAAAGTTTTCAACTTTTCTAAAAACCTGATGGATCCGGAATCCGGCCTGGCATATGACGACCCGGCTCCAAATACTTTTTCATTCAATTCACCATACGGAGCATGCCCCAGCTGCAATGGCCTGGGGGTGATAGAAGAAATTTCCAAAGAAAGTGTGATCCCGGATCCTGCTCTTAGCATAAGCAGAGGTGGAATAGCCCCATTAGGAGAATATCGGGACATTTGGATCTTTAAGAAAATAGAAGCGATCCTGAAGCGACATAACCTTAATCTCACAACACCGATAGAACAAATTCCTGAGGACAGCCTGAACATACTGCTGTATGGTGACAGCGTGCCTGTGGCTGTGAGCTCGGTAAAATATCCCGGCACTGACTGGCACACCAAATTTGAGGGAATTATTTCCTTCCTTGAGAAGCAAAAGGATACCGGATCGGAAAAGATCCGAAAATGGGTGGAGGAATTTACAGACATACGAAAATGTCCGGCTTGTGAGGGGTACAGGTTGAAAAAGGAATCTCTACATTATAAAATAGATGATCACCATATCGGTCAGCTGGCTGAAATGGACATCGACCATCTGGGTCATTGGTTTGAAGGAATTGAAGAGCGGTTGAGTGATCGACAAAACATTATTGCACAGGAAATTCTCAAAGAAATCAGGAAGCGGATTGGATTCCTTACGGATGTAGGACTCAACTATTTGAGCTTAAACAGGCCTCTTCGTACGCTTTCGGGAGGAGAGGCACAAAGGATTCGTCTGGCCACCCAGATTGGCACCCAGCTTGTAAACGTTTTGTACATTTTGGATGAGCCAAGTATAGGTCTTCACATGCGCGATAACGATAAATTGATTCAGGCACTCAGAGACCTGAGGGATCTGGGCAATACTGTCATAGTGGTGGAGCATGACAAAGAGATGATGCTGGCATCAGACTTCATTGTGGACATTGGACCCGGTGCGGGAATCCATGGTGGACATATAGTTGCAGCTGAGAGTCCGGAAAAGTTTGTTCATAACAAGTCAGTTACGGCAGACTATTTGAATGGACTGAAAAACATAGAACCTCCAAAGAAAAGACGAAAGGGCAACGGTTCGCAGCTCTTATTAAAGGGAGCGACAGGACACAATCTAAAGGATGTGGATCTGACCATTCCTCTGGGAAATATGATCTGTATCGCCGGAGTTTCCGGGAGTGGAAAATCTTCATTGATCCACGAGACCCTTTATCCGGTTTTAAGAACTCATTTTTATAAGTCGAGGAATGAGCCACTGCCTTATAAGTCTATTGAGGGTCTTGATTTGATAGACAAGGTAATTGAAGTAGACCAGTCACCTATTGGAAGGACTCCACGATCAAATCCAGCGACCTATACCGGTGTATTCACAGATATCAGGCTGCTGTTTTCAGAACTCCCCGAATCCAAGATACGGGGCTATAAACCTGGTCGGTTCTCGTTTAATGTGAAAGGCGGACGCTGCGAAACATGCCAGGGAGGAGGCATGCGTGTGATCGAAATGGACTTCTTGCCTGATGTGCATGTTCACTGTGAAACCTGTAAGGGCAAGCGGTATAACCGTGAAACGTTAGAAGTACGGTTTAAAGGAAAATCCATCTCTGATGTATTGGATATGACCGTGGAGCAAGCCGTAGAGTTTTTCGAAAATCAACCCAAGATTCTGAGAAAAATCGAGACGCTAAATGAAGTTGGACTTGGATATATCTCTCTCGGTCAGCATGCTACGACATTATCAGGAGGAGAGGCCCAAAGGGTTAAGCTGGCGACGGAATTGTCAAAAAGAGACACAGGCAAGACTTTTTATATCCTGGATGAGCCAACCACAGGCCTTCATTTTCAGGATATACAACATCTATTGGAGGTACTTCAAAAACTGGTGAGCAAAGGCAATACCGTCCTTATCATTGAACACAATATGGATGTGATCAAAGTTGCAGATCATATCATTGAACTGGGACCGGATGCGGGCGAAAAAGGAGGTGACATTATCGCCACAGGGACACCTGAAGAGATCATAAAAAATAAAAAGGGCTACACCTGGACATACCTGAAGGAGGAACTGGAAAATACGCCGCTCGTGTAAGGATAATGGCAGTCATATCATTATTCTGACCCACCCCCCAATTTGACTTATTTTATTGGTAAAAAGGATTCATATTTGTTCTAATCGATATGAAATGTTCATAAAGCAAGCTTATCAATCAGGAGAATTCCATGCCTGGATGCTGGAGTACATTTCCGGCACGCAGGTAAGTGTCCGAAAAAAATCAACTGTATACACATGAATAAGCAGAGAATCTATTGGTTGTGTCAGATACTCGGTTGGTCCTTCTATGGCATTCTTTCTGCATTCCTTTATTTTCTAGATACTCAGCAGGCTTCACCAACCCTTTTCCTTAACCAGCTCATTCCGATTGTTTTTCATATCCTGCTTACGCATCTGATGCGGTATATTATCATCAATCGGGGATGGCTTACACTGAGTCTTACTAAAGTCATTCCGCGCATTTTTATACTCACAATAGGACTCTCTTTCCTGAACTATGTTTTGGTGATCATTTATACCTATTTCATTGGAGAGCTGTCGGAAAGGGATTTTCAGGGTCTTGCGATTTTTGCCTCAACTATTCTGTCGGTGATCCTCTATCTGATCTGGGCGATGATTTATTTTACCTTCCATTACTTCGAAAGGTCTAACAGAACTTTGCAGTACGAGGCAGCGGCGAAAGAAATCGAGCTCAATAATTTACGCTCTCAGCTCAATCCCCATTTTATCTTCAACGCTCTGAATAGTATTCGGGCACTGGTGGATGAGGATCCGAAAAAGTCAAAAAATGCGATCACCCAGCTTTCGAACATCCTGAGAAATTCCCTGATGGTTGACAGGAAACGACTCATCCCATTTAAGGAAGAACTGGAAACGGTAAAAGATTATTTGGGCTTAGAATCAGTCAGATACGAGGAGCGATTGAAGACAAAGTTTGAACTAGATCCGGCTGCAGAAGACTACCTGATTCCACCCCTCATGATACAAACATTGGTTGAAAATGCGATCAAACATGGCATTTCTACGTTGAGACAAGGAGGTGAAGTTGCCATCAAGTCATTTACTTATAAAGAATCACTGGTGATTCAGATCAGAAATGCCGGTCAGTTTGAGAATGGAAAGAATAAAGTACGCGAGGGCTATGGGCTGATCAATACGAGAAAGCGGTTGGAGTTGATCTATGGCAACCAATCCAGTTTTAATATCAGAAATGAAGATAAAAATACAGTGCTTACTGAAATAGTTATTCCAAAGACTTTGTAGATTGTAGATAAGATATAACGCATATTCGATGGGAAAATAAGTAATATGAAATGAGCATGATTAGGAAACACCAACCCAGGATGAATAGAACCTCAATAAAATCATTTTTGGAGGTTTGATAACAACTATGAGAGTCCAAGTGATCTACAGAGAACAAATATTATACACATGAAAGCATTAATCGTTGATGACGAACGCCTGGCTCGAAAAGAACTCATGAGCTTGCTGGAAGGATACAAAGACATCCAGGTAGTAGGTGAGGCTACAGATGCAGACGACGCATTGGAGAAGATCACCAAATTTGACCCTGACCTGATCTTTCTGGATATTCATATGCCTGGTAAGAGTGGATTTGACTTGCTCGAAGATCTGGATAAGTCTCCTAAAGTGATTTTTACCACCGCGTACGACGAGTTCGCCATCAAAGCCTTTGAGTTTAATGCTTTGGATTACCTGTTAAAGCCCATTCAAAAGGAAAGACTTGGTGAGGCGATTAATAAGTTGCGCTTCGAAGAAGAAAGACCCACAAAAGGCTCTGGTTTGGGAGAAAATGACCAGGTCTTTGTAAAGGACGGTGAAAAATGCTGGTTTGTAAAACTTTCTGAAGTACGGTTGTTCGAATCTGACGGCAACTATATCAAAGTCTATTTCAGAGAAAACAAACCGATGATTCACAAATCCCTCAATGCATTAGATGAACGGCTGGATAGCAAAACTTTCTTCCGTGCCAGTCGAAAACACATCATTAACCTGGGCTGGGTTGACAAGATTGATACGTGGTTCAATGGCGGCTTGCTTGTCCAACTCAAAGGCGGTGAAAAGATTGAAGTCAGCCGACGGCAAGCAGCGAGGTTTAAGGAGATGATGAGTCTTTAACTCTTTACAATCCCCGCCAATAGCGCGGAAGTTACTTCCGTGCGGTCGTGTAAATTTGTGCAGTCGCACATGCCCGGCTTTAATAAATACAGCTATTTGCTATATTTATTGGATGAGTGAAAAATATAAAATTGGAGATCAGGACTTATTGCATTTTGTAACGTTTTCAGTCGTCCACTGGGTTGATGTATTTACGAGACAGGTATATCGTGATATGCTTCTGGAAAGTTTAAGACATTGTCAGGAAAATAAAGGTTTAGTGCTATCTGCATGGTGCATAATGAGTAATCATCTTCACATGATAGTCGGACGAAATGGGGATAATAAGATCGAAGATATTATCAGAGATTTCAAGAAATATACTTCAGTTCACCTTTGTAGAGTTATTGAAAACAATCCTTCGGAAAGTCGGAAAAAATGGATGCTGGAGATCTTTAAAAATGAAGCAATCAATAGCAGTAAACACCAAAAGTATTGTTTCTGGCAAGACTCATATCATCCGATTGAATTGAATAACAATAAAATTATGGATCAGAAACTTAACTACACGCATGAGAATCCAGTTAAGGCTGGAATCGTTGAGCGAGCTGAAGATTATCTGTATTCAAGTGCCAGAGATTATGTGGGTATCAAAGGATTGATTGATATTGATCTTATAGAGTAGTAAGCCGCACGGAAGTAACTTCCGCGCTAGTTTCAGGGCCGACGTCAGGCAGCGAGGTTAATGATGAGTCTCTAACTCTTTACAATCTCAAAAAACTCGGACTCGATCTCCCAGTCTTTTGCCAGGAGCAGCATGGCAGTGGTTTCTGATTCTGTCACGTATCCCTTTCGATGACAGTCTTCCCATACGGATTGGAGCTGCTTCAGGCGATCATGAACTGCCATGTCAGGGATGGTTTTCTTGAAGAATTCTCTTGATCGCTCAAATGCAGACATATAATCTTCAGCAATAAACTTATTGGCCCAAAGCATCTCGTCGTAAGCGTCGAGCTTTTTGGCTGATTTTTCAAGCATAGTTCTTTCCTCATCATCCAATCCGTGATAATGAAAGATCAGGGATTTTAAGAGCATGATGGCCTTTTTGATATTGGGTTCCAAGTGGTTTTCCTAAAGATTTACAACAGGTAATTTGGTAAATAACCATCTGAAAGTAAACAGGTTGGGCAGATTTTTTATCAAAAAAGTTTAACCGGAATTAAGCTTCTACCATCAGCCGCTCAGAGATCTCATCTGCTAAAAACCATCCCTCTTTTGTCAGGTAGAAGTGATCTTCTTTTACAATAGCCAGCTTTTTTGAAAATAGCTGATCTGTAAACGGTGTATTGATTTCAAGGAAATCATTGTTGAACAATTTTTGAAATTCCGGAAGGTCAATACCCCAGATATTCCTAAGCCTCGTCATTACATATTCGTTTTGCTGGTTGGCCAGGGTCAGGTTTTCCACAGTAGGTATAAAATTTTCTTCCTCAAGTAATCTGATGTATTTTGGGTTATTCCTGACATTCCAGCTGCGGGAGTTTCCATCATAAGAGTGGGCCCCAGGACCAACACCAAGGTATTTTGCACCTTTCCAGTAAGAGGTGTTATGCCTGGAAAACTCTCCTGGTTTACAAAAATTTGAGATTTCATAATGAATATAACCGGCTGACTCCAGCTGATCTATGGCCAGTTTATATTCGTGGGCATTATCAGTTTCGGATACTTCATTTAACTTCCCCTGGCTTGCCCACTTTCCAAAAACAGTTTCCTGCTCTATTGTTAGCCCATAAACAGAGATATGTGGAGGATTAAAAGACAGCAGTTTTTGGATGTCATGCAACCAGCCGGGCTCACTGGCGGGAGGAATGGCGTAGATCAGGTCAGCATTGTAGTTGTCAAAACCTGATGAAATCAGATCCATTGCTCTAAGAGCCTGATCAGACGAATGACATCTATTGATGTACCTCAGCTTTTGCTCATCAAATGTTTGAATACCCAGACTCGCCCTGTTCACGCCAAGAGATTTCCATATTTTTATGGTATCTGTATTGACATCCTCCGGATTTACCTCCAGGGTGATTTCAGCACCTTCCATAACATGAAAATCTTGGTGGATCCTCGAAAAGATTTTTGACAACTGTGCCTCGTTCAGGATCGAAGGGGTCCCACCTCCGAAGTAGATCGTTTCTAGTCTTTGTTCTTCGAGATAATCTTTCCGATGGTGGATTTCCTTACATATGGCATCTACCAGCTGGTCTACATTTCTGAGGTTTGTGCTGAAATGAAAATCGCAATAATGACAGGCTTGCCTACAGAATGGTATGTGAAGATAAATGCCGCTCAATGATTCAGTCTTAAATTGCAAAGGTATCACAGCAAGTCATGCATAAGCTTCTTCTGATCATTTGTTTCTTGGGAATCCAATGGGCCGCCGTTGCCCAGACCTCAATCATTATTGATGGAAAGGAGCGTGTGCAGGTAATCTCTACAGATCAAACACCGGAGCAGTTGGCAAAGCGAAAGGTGAATGACCTTATAATGCAGGGGTATTTGTTCGCAAGCATTGATTCAATTTCCATTCAAAATTCAGCCATCAGAATATTCTTGTATAGAGGAGAGAAAAAGCTGATTTACATCGATAGTGCTCAAGTGGTGGGAAACAGTTCAGAGCAGGTGGAATATAAGAGCGGCAAATATTCCAGACAGATTCTCAATGACTTCATTACAAGAGGTTATCCTTTTGCTCAGCTTAATTGGGAGGAAATACGGCTGGACAATAAAAATAGAATTCATGCTAACCTGAAAGTCGATCCGGGACCCTTTACCGTAAATGATACCATCGTTTTGTTATCCCCAATCAAAACGAAGAAACGGTTCATTCAGCAGTCAATCGATCTGGAACTCGGTAAGCCTTATGACGAAATGGCTTATCAAAACATCAACACCAAGCTACAACAGTTTAATTTCCTGGAACTATCATCACCACCCGACATCGCATTTAGTGGTGGGCGTGCTACTACTTATCTAAACTTAAAAGAGGATGAGGCCAGTTCATTTGAAGGTGTCATCGGGTTGTTGCCCAATCAGACAACTTCGGGGGGGATGTTAATTACGGGATATCTGGACCTGAATCTGGGCAATCTGTTTTATTCAGGTAAGCAGCTAAAGCTCAACTGGCAGCAGTTTGCGGCTCAATCTCAACAGCTGGCCGTTGGTTATAGCCATCCCTTTCTCTTTGGTAGCGATGTGTTGGTTGGAGGAGATTTTAATTTGATCAAACAGGATACGACTTTCATCACCAGAGACATAAAATTTGAGATTGGTACATTTCTATTTGGGAAAAGTCTGAGGTTCGATGGTGCTTATTCTCGAAGTTCAGGTAGCCTCATTTCTCCAAATGTCGAAAGAGTTACCTCACAAACATTTGCAGACTATTCCATAGATTATTATTCCACCAGCCTTTCGCGTCATGTTAGGACCAATATCTTTAGTAACTATTTGTCATTTGATCTGGAGGCAACCATCGGGAAAAAAACCATTGAAAGAAATGCTTCGCTTCCGGCTAGCTATTACGACACACTTACAGCCTTGAGCACGGTTTATAGATTTAATACAACCCTCAATTGGCAACAAATACTTTTTGGACAAACTGCGTTCTATTGGGAATATGATATGGGGCTGCTGGAAAATACTCAGATCTTGCGGAATGAACTTTACAGAATAGGTGGATTAAAAACACTGCGTGGCTTCAATGAAAATTTCTTTTTTGCACAAAACTATTTCCTTTCCAGGGTGGAGCTAAGACAATATTTCGAACAAAGTTCCTATCTGTTCATTTTCTATGATCAGATGATCTTCAGCAATTTCGGTCAGTGGGACCAGCCTTTGGGATTTGGCACAGGACTTTCCTTAAATACTAATAATGGCTTGTTTAGTTTTGCGTTTGCATTAGGGAGCTCTCAGGAAATCCCTTTTGACATCAACAACACCAAAATACACCTTGGATATACATCCAGATTTTGAATGACCACATGATGAGGATGGTATTATGCTTTTTACTCCTTGGCTTGACGTTTGCATCAAACGCCCAGGTGGATGAGAGATCGATTGACAATTGGTTTGTCATCAAAGACAATCGGATCAAACCGGTGACATCTATGGCAGATCAGTCGTTGGTGAATTTGAACCTAAACGACTATGCCATAAATGATACCATCAAAGTTTGTCATGATTCACCCATTGACGTTTGGATAAACAACAAACTCTATTTCAGGGAACTGCCTTCAGCATGTGATAAATTCAGCATTCAGGATTTGAGGCAGCTGGCAAGCAATGACTCAATCATTCTATCTGTTTCCTATGACCGCTTCACTCACCTGAGTGCAAGCTTGCTTGTCCAGTCAGGGTTGAAAGAAAACACTCCGGAAATCCGAGACAACCAACAAGGTCTTATCTCCGAATTTTACTTGCAGGCACTGCTGATCATCTTAATACTTGCTGCCATTTTAAAGTATACCTTTCCGGGGAAGTTTGCCTGGGTTTTGAGTAATCCCTTGGCTAGTAGGTCAGCCTCTGATATAGAGGAATTTTATACTGGATTCTGGCATGTAGACAACCTCATTACCACCTTGATGTTTTCTTTGATCACCTCAGTTCAAATTATTTATATCCATCATGAGTTGAGTGTTTGGCCATACCTGAATACCTGGGGAGATCAGTACTTTTTACAGTGGCTTTTTGTTTCAGGTTTGGTTTTTTTAATGGTGCTGGCAAAATATATTTTCTCCTGGATAATGGCTATGTTGTTACAAACGAGGTTTTTGCCAAATATCCAGTTTCAGGACTTCATCCAGGTATTCATTTGGATGTCTTTTGTGAGTCTAATCATGTTTTTTGCGGATTTATACATCATTGGAAAAACAAACTTTGTACTGGTAAATCTTGCCTATCTGCTTTTAATAGTGGTTTTGGGAGCTTTCCAATTATGGCTGTATTTTAAGTTGGTTAAATTTTATTCACATAAAAAACTCCTGATAATTTCCTACCTTTGCACGACTGAATTTTTGCCTGTTTTCCTAATCATCTTTTGGTTAGTAAAATAAGGAATAAAAGGTTGAAGTCATAATGAAACGGCATGAGTGAAGAATTACTAGTTACAGACAAGGAAAGGCTCAATAAAGTATCATCCATCTTAGTATCCCAACCGGAGCCCACAGATCAGAAAAACTCTCCCTATTACAAACTTGCTGAAAAGTATAACATCAAAATCGATTTCAGGAAGTTTATCCAGGTAGATCCGGTAGATATCAAAGAGTTTAGAAGGCAAAAGATCAATATTCTTGATCACACGGCCATCATCTTTACCAGCAGAAATGCTGTGGACCATTTTTTCAGGTTAGCTACTGAGAGCAAAGTTGAGATACCAAGCGATATGAAATATTTCTGCGTATCGGAGCAGACAGCAAACTACCTGCAGAAATATATTGTGATCAGAAAACGAAAAATTTTCACAGGCGAACGAACTGCATCTGATCTTTTTGATGTGATGAAAAAGCACAAGGATGAGAAGTTTTTATATCCATGTTCAAATATCAGAAAGGACGATATCCCGGTATTCCTGGAGACCAATGGCTATAAATTCAATGAGGCAGTTATTTACAAGACCGTAGCCTCCGACCTTTCAGATCTGGCAGACATCAAGTATGATATCATTGCCTTTTTCAGTCCGTCGGGTATCCAGTCACTATTCGAAAACTTTCCTGGATTCAAGCAGGAAAAAACAAGAATAGCAGCCTTTGGTCCTACCACTGCAAAAGCCGTGAGAGATGCCAACCTGATCCTGGATATTCAGGCACCGCTACCAAATGCGCCCTCAATGACTGGTGCGTTGGAACTTTATATCAAACAGGCAAACAACCTGTAGATATAAGCGTTTTTAAAAATTAGCGTTTACCTTTATACCAATGTTGAAGAAGTGGCTGATTGTATCAATACTCATGACTGTGTGTTTCTTTTCGAAAGCACAGAATGGATTTTTTTTCAGCCATTACATGCTCAACCCCTCCTATTTCAATCCAGCCTGGGTTGGCACTGAAGAAAGTGCATTTGTGGCTTTCCAGTACCGCAACCAATGGCTGGGTTACACCAGTTCCTTTGATGGTGATGGGGGAGCACCGAGCACACAGCTGCTTACACTGAACATTCCTGTCAATAGTGCGATCTCGGGGTTAGGGTTCAATCTGTCCAATGACAACCTGGGGCCGCTCAATAATATTCAGGGTCAGTTTACCGTCTCTACCAAATGGAATTTGAGTTTTGGAACACTTTCAGTAGGGGTAATGCCGGGGTTCTTTTCACAGACTGAAAAATTTGATGAGTTACGATTCAACGATCCAGAAGACCCACTCAACATTGGAACCCGTCAGACTCAGCTGAAAGCAGACCTGAATGCTGGTGTATTCTTTCAGACAAAAGGCAATATTTATTTTGGACTTAGTGCCATGAATATCCTTGAGCCTTCATTCAATTTTGGTATCGACATTGACACTGTTTCTTTTGGCAACAACTTCAAGCGGAATTATACAGGGCTTGTAGGAACAGCCTTAAATATCAATCAGGACCTCGTGATCAGGCCAAGTGTACTGATCCGGTCAGACCTCGTAGGGTTTACTTATGACTTCAGTGCAATCGCCATCTTCAGAGAAAAAATGTGGGGAGGGATATCCTATAGAAGATCTGAATCAGCCATTCTACTGTTGGGGTATAGCTTGCTGGAAGACAACGTCTTAAAGTTGGGCTACTCCTTTGATTATGTAGTGGATGAGCAGGATGCCAAGCAGCCAACATCCCATGAAATCTTCATTAGGTACGACATACCGGATTTAATTTTCGGTGGCAAGAAAACTGTAAAAACCCCAAGATTCAGTTTTTGATCTAAGCATTTCACCGATTTTTTTAACTTAAAGACGGATTTTTTGGATAATTTCAATGCAAAGTTTGTGTTGAAAAATCAGAAGGTTTTATATTTAGGCCCATTTTGATGCAATATTTTAGAAGAAAGTTTGTTTAATTTACATACTTGCTAAGTTCAAATTAGGTGTTATGAATAAAATGCGTGTTTTTTCGCTTTCCACGTTGGCATTACTTTCTCTCGGCGTACTGACCCAAAGCTGCGGTCTGTTCGGCGGAGGTGGAGGTTCTGATCGTGGTGAGCTAATAGGAGTACAAGGCCGCGAAGGCTGGGAAATGACAAGGCCCTATGGGATGGCAGCTGTACCTGCCGGAACATTCCACATGGGGCAAGCTGACCAAGATGTAGCAGCTACACAGATCAACTTTAACAAACAGGTTACTATCAGTGCATTCTTCATGGATGAAACTGAGATCACCAACAATGAATACCGACAGTTTACTGTTGCTATCACCGAGGGATCAGAAGTAGACCTGCCTACTGGTTATTCTGTAGCTGATTTACTTCCGGATACCACGGTTTGGGTAAAAGACTTTACACACCACATGGGTGACCCTATGATGGTGTACTACTGGTCTCACCCTGCTTTTGACGATTATCCGGTTGTAGGAGTTGACTGGAATGCCGCAAGGTTTTTCTGTCAGTGGAGGACTCAACATTTGAATGAGTGGAGAACGAGTGTTGGATTGTTTGAGATGCCTGCATTCCGATTGCCAAACGAAGCCGAATGGGAGTATGCTTCCAGGGGTGGACGAGATATGGCTAAATATCCATGGGGGAACCCTTACATAAGAAATACGAAAGGATGTCTGTTGGCAAACTTCAAGCCGGGTAGAGGAAACTATTTTGATGATGGTTTTGCCTATACGTCCCCGGTTGGAACCTATTTTGCCAATGAGTACGGACTTTTTGATATGGCAGGTAATGCCTCTGAATGGTGTGAAGATGCCTACAACCCGGCCTCAATGCCAGTGGTATGGGATTTGAACCCGACATATTATGATGAGAGAGTAAATTATAAGATTGTGCGTGGTGGATCGTGGAAAGATATAGCCTATTATCTGGAAACCGGTACACGTGCATTTGAGCATAGAGATTCAACAAGGTCATCTATTGGATTTAGGTGCTCAATGACTTATATTGGACGTTCTTCAGGATATGAATTTTAAAATAGCTATAAGTTACTAACCTAAATAATAAAAATAATGAGCAAAAAAGGCGGATTCCAAGAGTTACTCTTCAAAACCATAATGCCAAAAATTTATGGTATTGGTGCTGCAATTGTTATTGTTGGTGCAATGTTTAAGATCCTTCACTTACCCGGTGCAGGTATCATGCTTGGTGTTGGACTAACCACAGAGGCAGTTATTTTCTTCTTAAGTTCTTTTGAACCAATGCACAAAGACCCGGATTGGGCGAAAGTATATCCAGAACTTTCTGATGACTATGATGGACCAGCTAAGCCAGCCCCGGCAAGAGCTACCGGAGTTACCGCTTCTTTGGACAAAGTAATGGCTGAAGGAAACATCGGCCCTGAACTTGTCAAGAGCCTGGGTGATGGAATGAGGAATTTAGCTGACTCGGCCAAAAAGATGGCTAACCTTGGTGATGCCGCGCTTGCTACAAACGAGTATACCGGAAATGTTAAACAAGCTTCTAAATCTCTGGCTGAGGTAAATAAATCTTATGCCAACATCACACAATATGTGGGTGAGATTGCTAATGCCGCTAAGGACACTAAAAATTATCAGTCAGAAGTACAAACTGTAACCAAGAGTCTTGGAGCTCTCAACGCCGTTTATGAGATGGAATTGAAAGATGCTCAAAGCCACGTTCAGTCAATGAACAAGTTTTACTCAAATGTTACAGACGCGTTAAACAGTATGGCAGAGGCAGGAAAAGAAACTGCTGCTTTCCAGACAGAACTAAATCAATTGACTACAAATATTGCTTCACTTAACAAGGTGTATGGCAGTATGTTGAGTGCAATGAAGCAAGGTTAATTTTTCCACAAATAAGCTAAACACCGAAAGAACATGGCTGGAGGAAAAGAAACACCAAGACAGAAGATGATCGGGATGATGTATCTCGTGCTAACGGCTTTGTTGGCACTGAACGTCAGCTCGACCGTAATTGATAAGTTCGTCTTCTTGAATGACTCTTTGGTAAGAGCCAACAACGAGACAACTGAGCGTAACATTCAGACTTTATCTAGCATTAAAAGCACAGTAGCTGACCTTGGAAACAGGGATGCTGATGTAAAAATCATGGAAGCTGCTGCTGAGCTGAGAGCTAAAGCTGATGCAGTGGTTCAGGATATCACTTTGTTGAAGGATACATTGATCACTTTGACGGGTGGATACCTTGAAGAGCATGAGCCTGACTACGTGGGCGATGCTAAAAACCTGGTAGGAAAAACTGACTATGACAAGGTTGGTCACTACATGATGCCAGAAGAAGAAGGTGGCGAAGGACATGGAGCCAGACTTAAGCAACTTCTGAATGAGTATTCGGAATATGTGGCTGAGATGGTTGCTTTGTTCGGAGCTGATCCTGCTGAAGTTGAGCATTATCAACCGATAGCACTTGATGCCGATGATGATCCGGTTTATAGCCTGGATCCTAACCAAAAAGGAAAGAAATTTTCTACACTGGCATTTGATGCCTCTCCTACACCTGCAGGACTTGCTACTTTAAGTGAGTTCCAGTCAAGGGTATTGGGATATGAGACCAGAGCTATTGGATACCTTGCTGGAAAAGTAGGGGCCGGTGACTTGAAATTTGACCAGATCAACGCGATGGTGAGACCTGAGTCTAAATATGTAACTGCAGGTGCGAAATATAGTGCCGAAATGTTCATCGCAGCGTCCTCTTCAGGAGTAACACCTACCATGGCCTATAATGGTAACAAGATTCCGGTAAATGAAAGAGGGATCGGATTGGTAGAGTTTACTGCAAGAGCAAATAACTATGACAAGAACGGTCTTTCAAGACAAACCTATAAGGCTGAGATTTCGGTTACCATGCCGGGAGGAAGGGATACTACCTTCACCAATGATATAGAATATTTCGTTATTCAGCCGGTGATCCAGGTACAATCTACTGCTGTAAACGCATTATACTACAGATGTGGTAACAGTCTGAACGTAACTGTTCAGGGCTTAGGACCAACTTTTGTGCCCTCGTTCTCTGCTCAGGGAGCAGCAGCCATCTCTGGTGGTGGTACGCAGGTTACATTGGTTCCTACCGCCACTGATAAGGTTACTTTGAGCGTATCTAATGGAGGTACATATATTGGAAGCAAAGAATTTGGAGTACGACCAGTACCAGCTCCTGAGATTGTTTTTGCATCTCCACAAGGTCCTGTGAACATGAAAGCAGGTATGTCTGCAAAGACACCAAGAATGCAAATCGGAGCAGTTGCTGATGAAAATTTCCAGCAAACGCTTCCTGATGATGCTAAATTCAGGGTAGCGGAAGCTACACTTACACTGGTAAGTGGTGGATTGGCCAGGGGTTCAATAAATGTTTCTGGAGGTGTAGCAAACCTTGCAACTTTATTAGCAAATGCTAGAAAGGGAGACCTTCTTAACGTAGAGATCAAGTTGGTGCAACGTCAGAATTTCAGGAATCAGGTAGAGCCGTTCCCAGTGCGGACCAAGTTTTATAACATCCCACTGAATTAGTAGAAGTAAAACAAACAGGTAATGAATAGAATAAGTTATGCAATCGTCTTTATTCTCCTGGGATCCGGGGCATTAATAGCCCAGGATAAGGGTCAGCCGATCATCAAGTCGGAAGTGATCGATGCACATATCATGTTCGAAAGACAGGTATGGAGGAGAATGGACTTAAAAGAAAGACAGAATAGACCTCTGTATTCAAAGAATGCAGAACTATCGAGGCTATTGATTGATGCAGTTCGTGAAGGACTCATCAAGCCATATAGAAGTGACTCTTGCATCAATCTGCTTGCAGATGATGAATTTGAGGCAGCCGTTTCCATCGAACGTCAACAAGATGCTTTTGGTGGCGGAGGCGGTGGCTTTGACTCCTTCGGTGGTGGAGGATTTGGTGGTGGTTTTGGAGATACCCAGACCAGCACTGAGCCAGCACCTGAGCAGGAAACTACCAAGGAGTATGATCCGATTCCACCGGATTTGTTTTCAGTAGCATATCTAAGAGAAGATGTGATTTTTGACAGAAACAGATCCAGGATGTTGTGGTATATCAGAGCGATCTCCATTGCCTTACCGGCAGGTGATCTTACCTGGAACCCGGCAGGATTTGAAAAGAAAGTAGCTCACTTCAAATACCAGGATGTGGTAGACCTGTTTAGGGGACCATATGCTGAGAAGGCGATCTGGTTCAACAATGAAAATCAAGCACAGCATAGAAATATTGCTGATGCATTTGAACTGAGGTTGTTCAGAGCTCCTATCGTAAAAGTATCAAATGCTCAAAATCTTGATGTAAGACAGCTGACAACAGAGATATTCGACGCTGTATTACTTTCTCAGGAGCTTGAGAACAATTTGATGGAGTACGAGAGCGAATTATGGGAATACTAGGTTAGTAATTTTATCTTATAGAAAGAGAGGGGGTCATGCAAATGATCCCCTTTTTTAATGATCTTAAGTATTTATTGATCAGCAAAGCGCTGAAATTACTTGTCTTTTTTCTCAAAATGTTCCCTGATAATCTTTGCCTTATTCAAACCGATGAGTTCTGAAAGCTCAGTTACACCTAATTCACTGATTCTTTTCACACTCTTATACTCTGTCAGCAACAGACTCTTGGTTTTAGGTCCTATGCCAGCAATTTCATCCAACTCAGATTTGACTGAAGCTTTACTTCTTTTTTGTCTGTGAAAGGTAATTGCAAACCGATGGGCTTCATCTCTAAGCTGTTGAAGAAGCTTAAGAGAACTTGATTTTTTGCTAATATACATGGGAAGCTGATCTTCCGGATAGTAGATTTCTTCAAGCCGCTTGGCGATTCCCACAATGGGGACCTGGCCGTATATTTCTAATTCTTTAAGTGCTTCTACAGCCGAGCTCAACTGTCCCTTGCCCCCATCTACTATAATAAGGTCAGGTAATGCAGATTCTTCTTTTTTCAGACGAAAATATCTCCGACCCACTACCTCCTTCATTGATGCAAAATCGTTTGGCCCTTCAACAGTTTTGATATTGAATTTTCGGTAATCTTTTTTGCTGGGTTTTCCATTCTTGAAGCAAACCATTGATGCTACTGGATTGGTGCCTTGAATATTACTATTATCAAAACACTCAATATGTTTGGGTAAGGTAGTAAGTCTAAGGTCGGATTGGAGTTGTTCCAGTACCTTGGTTGCATAGGGTTTCGAAGATTCAATGCGTTTGACCTTATCGTTTTTATAGAAAAGTGCATTTTTCACAGACAGGTCCACAAGCTTTCTTTTATCTCCGATCTGTGGTATAGTTACAGTCACGCCTTCCCATTCCGAAATTTCCTGATTTGCAAGTATTTCTGGGCTCTCACTGTCGTATTTACTTCTAAGGTTGAAGACGATTAACTGAAGCAATTCCTCCAGAGGTTCATCGATTTTTCTGGCAGCTTCTACCGTTTCAGAAACACGTATGGTGCCGTGCTGGATCTTCATGTAATTGATGAAAAGCTTGTCCTCAAAGCTCAGGATTCCTACCACATCTACATCAGTGATCTTTTGATTTACTATCAGGGACTTGGATTGGAATTTTTCCAGTAAATCGAGCCTGTTTTTGTAATCCTGTGCAGCCTCAAATTTGAGTTCGCTAGCTGCATCATTCATTCTTTTGAGGAAGTTATTTTTTACCACTGAGATATTTCCCTTGAGCACCTCTTTGGCACTTTGAATATCTTCCAGGTACTCTTCTTCTTTTTGTAGTCCTTCACACGGACCCAGACAATTTCCTATGTGATATTCCAGGCAGACCTTAAACTTTTTTTTCCTGATATTCTCTTCAGAGAGTACATAATTACAAGTCCTGATCTTATAAAGTTTACGAAGGAGGTCGAGTACACCATCCATTGCTTTTACGCTGGTGTAGGGTCCAAAGTACTCACCATTAGATCGGATGATCCTTCTGGTTGAATACACCCTTGGAAATCTCTCGTACGTCACACAAATACTTGGAAAGCTTTTGTCATCTTTGAGCAGGATATTGTATTTGGGCTGATGCTCTTTGATCAGGCTATTTTCCAGAAGTAATGCATCAAATTCTGAATTGACGATCACTACCTCAATAGATTTGATCTCACCCACAAGCTTGAATGTTTTTCTGTTGGTGAGACCAGCCCGGTTAAAATAGCTTGATACCCGTTTGGCGAGGTCTTTGGCCTTGCCTACATAGATGATGATGTTTTTCGAGTCAAAGAATTTATACACACCCGGCTGATGAGGCAGGTGCAGATATTCATCGGTGGCAAACTTTTGAGCCTGCATCAGAAGATGGCTTCTTCCTCAACGACATCATAGGTTATGGTATCTTCGGGTTGAGTGGCTGCATCATACTTACTACAATCCAACTCCACAGAAATAGGCTTAATAGGTTTTGGGAAAGATCCTTTAGTATATCCAAGTGTGGGGTCGGCATACACTTGCTGCATAAACTTATCCCAGATTGGCATGGCAGTCCTGGCACCCTGACCAAGGGCCCAGTATTCAAACCGAATGCTTCGTTCCTCACCACCAACCCATGCACCGGCTGCTAGGTCTTTGGTCACACCCATAAACCAACCATCGGAGGCATTTTGTGTGGTACCTGTTTTTGCTCCTATCTCATTTCCGCTTTTCACCTCGTCACTGAGATAAAATGCTGTACCAAATTCTGTCACACCTTTAAGCATATGAAGCATGACATAAGCAGTTTCTTCATTGATAGCTTCTCTTTTGTCAGGAACGAACTGATGGATAACATTTCCATTCTGATCTTCAATTCTGTCCAGGAACGTAGGTGTGGTATGTGTGCCTTTGTTTACAAAAGTGGAATATGCGCCAACCATTTCGTATACTGAAACATCTCCAGCAGCACCCAATCCCATAGCTGGAACCGCTGCCAGGTCACTCTCAATTCCCATTCTCCTGGCATACTGTTTTACTGTGCTGGGTTGAAGTTGCCGCATCATAAAAGCAGTAATACTATTAACAGATTTTGCCATTGCCTGGCGGATAGTCATGGTCTCCCCGGAATATTTTCCGTTGGAATTTTGCGGTGTCCACGGTTCCCCATTGTTAGACAGGGACACAGGGATATCCAACACCGGGAAACAAGGGGAGTACCCGTTATCAATGGCGACAGTATAAACAAATGGTTTAAAAGTAGAACCCGGCTGCCGTTTACTGTACATCACGTGATCATATTTGAAATATTTGTGATCTATACCTCCTACCCATGCTTTGATGTGGCCACTTTTAGGGTCCATGGCCATAAATCCGGTCTGCAGAAATCCTTTAAAATACCTTATTGAGTCATATACATTGAAAAGTGTATCTATTTCACCGTCCCAGGAAAATACACGCATCGGACGCTTTTCGCGAAGTTTAATCCTCACTGAGTCATTAGATTTTCCATATTTCTGCACAAGAAAATTGTAGTATTCAGTTTTCTTCACAGCATTATCCAGAAAATCGGGTATCTCCCGTCCTTCCTCATCAATCCAGGGGGCTCGATTTCCAAGATGTTCATCAAATACCTGCTGCAAAGTGTCCATGTGTTCTCTCACTGCCTTTTCAGCATACTCCTGCATTCTGCTATCAATAGTAGTATAGATTTTGAGGCCATCTCCCCAAAGATCCAGACCCCGCTCTTTTGTCCAGGACATGAGGTAGTTTCCAAGGACAGTCCTGAAATAAGTAGCAATACCCTCGTTATGACTTTCTACCTTATAATTCAGGCCAAAGTCTGAAGATTTTAGAGAATCAAATGCTACCCTATCAATCAAGCCATACTTATGTACATTGTACAACACCTCGGTACGCTTAGCCATTGCGTTGTCCGGATTAAGAATGGGGCTGTAGCGTGTTTGAGCATTTAAAGCACCCACTAGCAAGGCAGATTCCTTGTAAGTCAGCTGCGATGGGAGCTTATTGAAAAAAGTTTGTGCAGCTACCTTGATACCGAAAGCATTGCTACCGAATGGAACGGTATTGAGGTACATTGCCAGTATTTCCTCCTTGGTATAAGATTGCTCCAACTGCATGGAAATGATATACTCCTTCAGCTTGGTGATGACCTGACCCAAAGAAGGGTATTTGTATAGCGATCCCTTGTTTTCTGTTTCAGTTCGGAAAAGGTTTTCTGCCAACTGCATGGTGATGGTACTTCCGCCACCTTCAAACAGGTTGGTCAGTCGTCCAATGATAGCCCTGACAAATCCACGCAGGTCAATGCCTGGATGTTCCTTGAATCTGATGTCTTCTGTCACGAGCAGAGTATTCACCATTTCAGGAGACAGCTCTTCAAAGGTGACTGGTGTCCTGTTGGTCCGGTAATATTTACCCAGTGAGACGCCATCAGCACTGATGATTTCTGACGAAAGTTCTGGATCCGGCCTTTCGAGGGCCTGTAAACTCGGCAACCCCCCGAACAAACCATTGTAATCAGTCTTTACAGCATAAAATAACAGAGGGACGGAAACGAAACCGAAAATGAAAAATCCCCACAGAAGAATTACAATAGTCCTTACTAATCTTTTGTTCATTTAACCCTTAATAATTTTTTTCAAAAAAGTTCAGGTAGGCGTCAAGATCTTTTGTTTGGTAAAATACATCAAAATTATCTTCGCTGATGGCTAAATAGTAGAAAGTTTCACCTTTATAAGTGTCTGAAAGAGGTAATTCGGAAGCCATCTTTTGTACAAACTTAATAGCACTTCCCTTACCCGGAAACTCATTGATCATTACCATCGCATTTTTTTCATCCAAAACCAGGTTGCCTGTCTTGAGAGCAAAGCTATTGCTTTGAATAAATTTATCCACCTCAGCAGGAATCGATTCAGAAAGACCAGCTTTATTGGCATAAACCAAAACGGAATAATGCTTCTGATTGAGGTTTCCGTTAAACTTAGCGGCACTGCTATTAAAGATGTTGATCTGGTAGTCCTCGGAATGCTTTACGAGCTGTTGGGCATAGGGTTTGAGCTCGCTCTCAGAATAATTCTTCATAAAATTATTCAATTCATATTGGTAACGATATTGTCCATCTAGGATCCCGGTACACATAATCTGAAGCAACTTCAGGTTATCACTAAAGTCATTTTCGGGATGTAATATCAAGGTACTGTCTAGCTTTTGTTGAGCTTCTTTGACCATTCCATTAGCGTATAGCCTGTAGGCATCATTATAAATTAATTTTAGCTCTTCTGTAATGGCATGACTTTCCTCTCTGTAATTTGGGTTGTCAACCAATTTGGCATAAATGGTCTCAGGGTAATCTGACTTGAGCAGATCTGCACGCTCGGCAGACCTGTTAGGATCTATCGTCTTATAAAGTAGGAATAACTGATACAGTATCTCCGCATGATGCTCTGACTCGGGAAATCTAAGGTTGAATTGCTCGTAGGTGAGAATTGCGTTTTGTTTTTCCTCCAATTTAAAATTGTAAATGAAGCCAAGGTTATACAGTGCCTCTTCGATTTGCATTCTCAGTACTTCTTTCTGTTCATCTTCGAAAGGAACTTTTGACATCATACCTGCTACTTCGCCATCACTACTATTGCTTTCTTCCCCTTCTTGCTGGACTCGCTGGAGGTTACCTGGTGTACCAGAGGAATTGTCTACTATAGGCCCCGTGGTCTTCGTACTTCTACGCCAGTTATCTTCCAGCGGGCGAGAACCCCAGATCCGTTTAAATTCTGATGCCCCTCTTCCAAGTGTAGTAGGATTATAAAAATACCATTTGGCCCCCTGACTCACACCCGGCTGAATCAACCCTACATTTTCCTGATCAAAAGCTGTTCGGACCCGTGTTTGCCGCTTTTCTGCATTTTTTCGCTCTTCCTCCTGCTTACGGGCTTTTTCTTCCACCACGAAAGTAGCTAATGCCAATACAGAGTCTTTTGGCAGGTTAGAAAGTACCAATAGACTATCATTTTCGCGAATGGTTTTGACCTGTGTCACAAAGTCATCCAGTATTTCCTGACGTTGCTTTATTTTATCGAAGCCCTCCTCATCCTGTGGCATTACGGTGACCGTGCTATCGTAATATGCCTGCGCCAGTTCAAATTGTCTCAGGCTGTCGTAGTAGATCTGTCCAAGCTTAAGGTAGGCATACCCTTTTTGTCGCTGATTTTGCACACTATTTTGAATGGACAACTTATAAAGATCGATAGCTTCGTTCAGATTTCCCTGCTTCAGCTCAAACCCGGCCATCTCATAATAGATTTTGTCTTTGTATTCTGAGTTTTTGGTGTCTTTGAGCAATTTTCTGAAATACTTTCTCACTTTCCGCACATCACCTGAACTTGTGAGCTCTGTGACCTGAGCCATATTGAGCTTGGTGTAGAAGGAAAGTTCATAATCCGGATTGTTTTTTAGCGATCGCTCATAATAATGGTGAGCCTCTGCATCAAACCCAAGCTCCTGGTAAACCTGACCGATGATAAATTCTACTCTGGCAGTCTCAGAAAATGAGGTCATCAGCTCTTCAGCTTTTACCAGGTTTTGAACCATCAGGTTTTTATCATTTCTCTTCTGATAAAGGTATGCGCGGCACAAATAAAGATCCTGTAGGTTTTTATTGTTCACATCCTCCTTGCTCAGGTAGTCGGACACAGCCACGGCATTGTTGAATTCACCATATTCCACAAAAGTTTTGAGCAACTCTATCAATGCTTTGTGACGCTCATTTTTATCCTTGCTGTGCTTGTTTACATATTTAAATGTTTCGATAGCATCAGGGAACTCCACAGAGTAATATCGCGCTTTTCCTACCAGCACATAGGCATCATCCTCCCACTTAGAGTCCGGGTGACGCTGAATAGAGATAGAAGCCTTTTCGATGCAATCCTGGATCTCTGTTTCGAGAGCCTGGGCATCGGTGGTATCAAACTGGGGGTATATGGGTAATACTTTATTATAATTCCATTCGTATCTATCATGGATGGCAGTTTCAATCTCTTTCATGCGCTCTTTGGCAATGAAGTATGAATTGAAATGCGCGGTCAGGTCATTATAACCGGTGCTGAGTGGGTTGTCCAGGTTTGCACATGCAAAGAAGAAAATCAGCAGACCACTAAATATATATGATGCGTATCGTTTCAATGAAGACTGTTAAACATTGTATATGCTAGAACGACCTGAAATCCTTAATCTTGCAAAGATAATCAGGATAGATTCAAAAAGGATTCCTGAAAAAAATGGGGTATTCACATATACATAGTAATTCGGTTATCTTTGGCGCTAAAGAATAGGTGTAGTGGCAGCAAGAAAAACATTATCCAACTGGCTTACGAACAGGTATCTGCTCATCATTCGCAATGAAGAGAATTTTGCAGAGAAAAAGACCATCAGCTTTACCTATGCCAAGGTAATCTTGTTGATGGGTGTTTCCTTTTTAATCACGCTGTCATTGGCCATTTATTTGGTCACATTTACACTGGAGCAGTGGCTTGATCCAAGGTTTGTACAGTCACAAACTAACCGGCAACTTTTGGCCCTCACAATGAAGATTGATTCACTGGAGCAGGAGATGTTGATCAAGGATCAATATGTGACCAATATCAAAAAAATTGTATCAGGTGATACTGAAGCTTTTTCTTCGTTGGAAGATATCAGCGGAAACATTGCCATTGGCACATCCGAAGTGGATTTTGATGAGGAGATAAAACCCATTGATTCCCAGTTTCGTGCTGAATTTGAAAGTGAAGAGTTAGGTGTGCTGACATTCCAGACTAGTGAAAGTGGTGAATTCAGGGAACTTTACCTCTTCAGTCCACTGGAGGGCATTGTTTCAGACGGATTCAATCCCAAAACCAATCACTTTGGGACGGACATCGTAGCCAAAGAAAATGAACCGGTAAAATGTGTTGCGGATGGAGTGGTTGTTTTCTCCTCCTGGACGCTGGATAGTGGGTACGTGCTAGGTGTTCAGCATCGTGGAAATCTTATCTCAGTTTATAAACACAATTCGGAATTATTAAAAAACGTTGGTAGCTTTGTCACCGGAGGGGAAATTATTGCTATCATTGGAAATACTGGTGAGCTGACTTCCGGGCCACATTTACATTTTGAGCTGTGGCACAATGGCAATCCGGTAAATCCACAGGAATATGTGGCATTTTGAAGATGAATAGTAATTTGATCGGCCAACCTGCCAGAAGAAGGGGACTTTATCTGGAAGGTAAATTAATTACTGCTTGAACTACAGTAGTTGAATTTAGCCAACAAAAGATAATCGTTAGACACTTGAGTAAAGAGTTATGTTAAAAAAACAAGACCCCAAAGTAATGGAGGAACTGAGCAACTCCAGCAACATCATCGGAAAAGGAACGACATTAGAAGGAAATATAGAGACCTTCGGAAATATACGTGTGGAGGGAAAGGTGATTGGTAACATCAAAACCAAATCCAAGGTTGCACTTGGTCATTCATCTTACGTAGAAGGAAGCGTACTGGCACAGAATGCCGAGATCGCTGGCCATATCACTGGTTCGGTTGAGATCACTGAAGTATTGGTGCTCAAAGCTTCATCCGTAGTAGAAGGAGATATCATTTCGAACAAATTAATTGTCGAGTCCGGAGCTACCTTCAATGGAAAATGTAAAATGGGTGTTAAAAGCAAGGAGATAAACATTGGCCAGGAATCAGAAAGACAGCCACTCCTCCAAGCCCAATCCTGAAAGAGACAACGCATACGCTAAGTTTTCTGGGCTTGCCATCGAAGTTGCTTCGTTTAATCTGCTCTGTATATGGGGCGGATATAAACTTAGCCAGCTTTACAGTCCTAAATCTCATTGGATTTTGATACTATCAGTATTCCTTGGAATGGCGGGAACCATCTGGTATTTGTTTAAGCGATTAATCAATAAGGATTGAAGAAGTACCTTGTTCCCTCAGTCGTTATATCTATTATATTGTTGTTGGCATTCTATCTTATCAACGAGCGTATGCTCGGGGGCCAGCTCCACGGATATTTTGACATTTTAGTGATTATCTTTTTTACCCAGTCCATCCCAGTGGCCTGGCTGATGCAACAAGCTCAGAAAGAAGCCGGTCAGTTTCCAATATATATAATAGGTGCTGTAGGCTTTCGTATGATCAGCAGTTTGATGGTGCTCACTATTTTCTACGTACTTAAGACACCTGATTTATTTTCCTTCATGGTCCAATTTTCCATCCTCTATTTGGTTTACTTAATATTTGAATTAATAGTGGTATTGGCTAACTTGCGGCGGAATTAAGGGATAGAACCTCAATTGATGGATCAAAAGAAATTCTACACAAGATTTAAGTCACTGAAAATCAGCCTCTTGGCTGTTTTTGTATTTATCGTTTCATCCGGATCACTATCAGCTGCAGCTGACCCAGCAAGTGAAGGAGATCATGGCTCTTTCAATCCGGGAGCGCTAATTGATCATCACATTAGAGATTCACATTCCTGGGAGATCACCCATGGTGTGGAGGTTCCACTTCCTATTATAGTATACTCAGGGGAAAAGGGTCTGGATATTTTCTTATCAAGCAACTTCTTCAATGATCAACATGAACCGGTACCCTACAATGGCTATGTCATGGATCATGATCACATTACTTTAGAAGGAGGCGGTCATGTATTGGATTTTTCCATCACCAAAAACGTACTCTTTCTATTTATTAATTCGATCGTACTGATCTTGTTGTTCATGGCTGTGGCCAGCAGCTATAAGAAGGATCCTCTCAAGGCCCCGAAAGGTCTTCAGTCATTCTTCGAACCAATCATCATTTTTATTCGGGATGATGTGGTCAAGCCAAATATCGGACCCAAATATGAAAGATATCTGCCTTACATGCTGACACTGTTTTTCTTTATCTGGTTTGGTAACCTGCTTGGATTGCTTCCGGGTGCGGCCAACCTGACGGGGAACATCGCAGTCACCATGGTATTGGCAGTTTTTAGCTGGATCATCACAGTGTCTACTGGTAACAGAGCTTACTGGAGCCACATCTTTGATCCATTAGGTAGCTCAATGGGATGGGGAGGAAAGTTTTTTCTTTACCTGATTTTATGGCCGATTGAGATCATTGGAATTTTTACGAAGCCTTTTTCACTGATGATTCGACTTTTTGCGAACATCACGGCAGGCCACGTAATCATTTTGTCTATTTTAAGTCTCACCTTCATTGCTGAGAGCTTTGCAGTAGGTATTCTATCTGCTGTTTTTGCTACTGTAATGAATATGCTGGAACTTTTTGTAGCAATTTTGCAAGCTTATGTCTTCACCTTATTGTCATCCATGTATTTTGGAGAGGCAGTGCAGGAGGCAGAGCATCATTAAGTAGAATTTTTTTGAATAACTATACAATTTAAATTTAGAATTATGGGAGCAATTGGAGCAGGTTTAGCTGTACTAGGTGCTGGAATTGGTATTGGACTAATTGGTAAAGGTGCTACTGAAAGTATCGCTAGACAACCCGAAGCTGGTAACAAGATCCAGACAGCAATGATTGTAACAGCAGCCTTGATAGAAGGAGTTGCATTATTTGCTGCGGTTATTGGATTCCTTGCTACTAACGCAGGTATTTAATTTACCAAAGGCCTGACCTTGTTCACATTAGGTGTCATGGTCAGGTTTTAATTATTCAAAAACAAAACTGAAATACTGTGGATTTAGTAACCCCTGATATTGGACTTATATTTTGGCAAACTGTTGTCTTCCTGATCGTGTTTGCCGTCTTGGCTGTTTTCGTTTGGAAACCTGTGGCCAGTGCTTTGAAAACGCGAGAGACTGCCATTGCAGACTCACTAAAAGCTGCTGAGCTTGCCAAAGAAGAAATGGCACAGATCAAAGAGGACAATGAGTACCTGCTTCAGGAAGCCAGAGTTGAAAGAGACAAAATGCTGAAAGAAGCCATGTCTACTGCCACTCAGATCAAAGAAGATGCAAGAGCTGAGACTTCGGTCATTGCTGATAGAATGATTGCTGATGCCAAGACAGCCATTGAAGGAGAAAAGAAAGTAGCACTTCAGGAGGTGAAAAACCTGGTGGCATCCTTATCACTTGAGATTGCTGAGAAACTGCTCAGGGAGAAACTGGGTGATGATAAGTCTCAAAAAGATCTGATCGAAAAATTCCTGAAAGAAGCTAAAGTTAACTAAACATGTCAAATACAAGGCTTGCGGCAAGATACGCTACCCCTATCCTTGAGCTTGCAGATCAGCAAGGTGTGCTGGAAGAGGTAAAGAATGACATGAAGCTTTTTCTAGATCTGTGTAAAGCTAACAGGGATCTGGCTTTGATGCTAAAAAGCCCTATCATTCCACACCTGAAAAAAGCTGCGATTCTCAAAAGTATTTTTGAAAAGAAGGTGAATAAGCTCACACTTGATGCCTTCAATGTAATTACAAGAAAAAACAGGGAGGGTTACCTTCCTCAGATTGCACAGGTTTTTCTTGAGAAATACAATATCAAAAAAGGTATTCAGGAAGTAACACTTACTACTGCAGCTCCTATCTCCGAAAAGCTAAGAAAAGACTTTAGTGAGTTTGTCAAAAAGATTTCCAACAAAGAATCTTTGATCAACGAAAAAGTAGATCCTGACTTAATAGGCGGTTACCTGTTAAAAATGGGGGATCAGCAACTTGATGAATCCATCAGTGGTCATCTGAAGGAACTGGAATTAAAATTTAGAAACGAAACGATATAAATCGCCTTAAAGGCACAAATACAAAACTATGGCAGAAGTTAGACCCGACGAGGTTTCAGCGATACTTAGAGAGCAACTCTCTAACCAGAAGACAGAAGCACAACTTGAGGAAATCGGAACAGTACTGCAAGTAGGGGATGGTGTGGCCAGGATCTACGGATTAGGAAACGCCCAGGCAGGAGAGCTATTAGAATTTGACAATGGCCTGAGAGCTTTGGCACTAAACCTGGAAGAAGACAACGTAGGAGCGGTATTGCTTGGAGATTCCAGCGATGTGAAAGAAGGTGACACCGTTAAAAGGACCAGATTGATCGGTTCCATCAAGGTTGGAGATGGTATGTGTGGAAGGGTAGTGGATACCCTGGGTCTACCTATTGATGGTAAGGGTAATATCGAAGGTGAGCTTTTTGAAATGCCATTGGAAAGAAAAGCTCCCGGTGTGATCTACCGTCAGCCGGTAAATGAGCCACTTCAAACTGGTATCAAGGCGATTGACTCGATGATTCCTATCGGACGAGGTCAGCGAGAGCTAGTGATTGGTGACCGTCAGACTGGTAAGACTGCCGTAGTAATTGATACGATCATCAACCAAAAAGAATTTTATGACAGAGGTGAGCCTGTGTACTGTATATATGTTGCGGTAGGACAGAAAGCCTCTACAGTAGCTGGGATTGTTGCTTCTTTGGAAAAAGCAGGTGCCATGGCTTACACTACAGTTGTAAGTGCTGCAGCTTCAGATCCTGCTCCATTGCAGTTCTTTGCTCCATTTACCGGTGCTGCCATCGGTGAGTACTTCAGAGATACTGGACGACCTGCTTTGGTAATCTATGATGACCTTTCTAAGCAGGCAGTTTCTTATCGTGAAGTTTCTCTTCTTTTGAGAAGACCTCCGGGACGTGAAGCATATCCTGGTGATGTATTCTACCTTCACTCAAGATTGTTGGAGCGTGCTGCTAAAATCATCAATAACGATGAGATAGCAGCTAAAATGAATGACCTTCCGGACTCTCTTAAGGGTAAAGTAAAAGGTGGTGGTTCATTGACTGCCCTCCCAATCATTGAGACGCAGGCGGGTGACGTTTCTGCTTATATCCCTACGAACGTGATCTCGATCACTGATGGTCAGATCTTCCTGGAGACCAACCTTTTCAACTCTGGTATTCGACCTGCAATCAACGTAGGTATCTCGGTATCACGAGTGGGTGGTTCTGCACAGATCAAATCCATGAAGAAGATTGCCGGTACGTTGAAGCTTGATCAGGCTCAGTTCCGTGAATTGGAAGCATTTGCCAAATTCGGCTCTGATTTGGACCCTGCGACACAAAGAACTATCGACAGAGGTAGAAGAAACCAGGAAATCCTGAAACAACCTCAGTACTCACCATCTCCGGTTGAAGAGCAGGTAGCTATTCTATACGTTTCTACGAAAGGATTCATTGACAAAGTACCTGAAAACAAGGTAAAAGACTTTGAAAAAGAATTCTTGTCAATCATGAGAGCTAAAAACAAAAAAGCTCTGGAAACGCTGAAAGCAGGTCAATTGACGGATGAAGTAACTGAAAAGCTGGGTGAGGTAGCAAAAGATCTTGCTGCTCAGTATACCAAAAAATAGCAGTAATAAAGCATGGCGAATCTTAAGGAAGTAAAGGGTAGGATACAGTCTGTAACGTCCACACAGCAGATCACCAAAGCAATGAAAATGGTGGCTGCTGCAAAGCTGAGAAGAGCTCAGGACAGGATTACTCAGATGCGACCTTACTCCCAGAAGCTTACCAAACTCATTCAGAATGTGTCAGGGGGCGTTGAAACTGAAAGCCTCAACAATCCTTACAGCACACAAAGAGAAGTTAATAATGTGTTGCTGGTCGTTGTAAGTTCCGACAGAGGTTTATGCGGTGGTTTCAACAACAATGCATTCAAATTTGCTCGTACGCTTATACAGGAGAAATATGCATCACATGAAAAAGGCGGGTCTCTGACCATTCTCCCCATCGGTAAAAAGTCAATGGATTATTTTACCAAGCGTGGATACAACGTTGACAAGCAGTTTGGAATGTTGATGGGTAACCTGACATTCGATGAAGTAAGAGAAGCAGCGGAGTATGTGATGGAGGCATTTGTGAAGGGTGAATTTGATCAGGTTGAGATCATATACAATGAGTTTAAGAATGTAGCTGTACAGGAAATAAAGTCTGAGCAGTTTCTTCCTATCCAGATGAATACTGATGATGAAGAAGGTGCTACTTCTTCCATTGACTATATCTTCCAGCCATCTAAAGAGTTTATCTTTTCTGAAATCATACCTAAGACCCTGAAGATTCAATTTTACAGGACCTTATTGGAATCAAATGCTTCAGAACAAGGAGCCAGGATGACTGCCATGGATCAGGCAACAGATAATGCATCTGAACTGCTGAAAGAACTTCGATTGACCTATAACAGGACCAGACAGGCAGCAATCACCAAAGAGATCCTCGAGATCGTTGGAGGAGCCGAAGCGCTAAGCCAGGGTTAATGATCCTCTATCGATATTTCAGATGGTTATCTCTGGATATCGTTTTAGGTGCTCTTATTTTTCTGAAGTTTCTCGGGGTATTGTATGCGTTAACGATACCCATTACTGTCTATTTGGCGTTGGCTATTGCCGTATGGCTAATTTACTCTGTAGACCATCTGATAGATTCACGGAATTTAGATAGTCCAGACCCCAGAAGGGCTTTTCATCATAAGTATCACCGGCAAATCATCTTCTTTGCTGGTATTGTCGCTGTCATTGGGTTAATAGATGTCTATTTCCTGCCGATAGAAATTATTCGATACGGAGCAATTCTGGCTGCTTTCTGTATAGTTTATCTGATGATGGTTTTCTTCATACCCAGGCTTTGGTTTAAAGAACTGATTGTAGCATTGGGTTATTCATTGGGCATTTTTCTTACCCCAATGGCTTTGCTTGATTCTATTCATCCAATTGATTTTATTTTATTCATCCAGCTCGCTGTTTTAGCGCTGGTCAATCTTTTGGTATTTTCAATTTATGATAGAGATCGAGATATTGAAAATGGGTTTGGATCTCTGGCATTGAAACTTGGAACAGGTTCTGTGAAATTGATTTGGCTCCTGGTTATCTTCTCCGGAAGTCTATCGATTTATCTTTTGTTTTTCCTTCCGGCTAAGTACCAATTCATCCAAATAGCCTACTTCATGATGAGCAGTATACTCATAGTGGTGATAAGAAATCATCTTTACTTTAGCCAAAAAGAACGTTTCCGCATCGTTGGTGATGCCATATTTTTTGTGCCGGCAATTTTTTTGTTCTTTTAATGAATGAACGACTTTGACGGGATTGCCTGGTGCTATGACCCGGTCAAGCGAATGGTATTTGGAGACAAGCTTGATCAGGCAGCCGCTCATTTTATTCCTCAAATCTTACCTGGATCGAAGGTATTGATCGTTGGAGGGGGTACCGGAAACATTTTACAGGATTTCCCCCCTGAAGTGGATATTGTCTATGTAGAAAAGTCGCTGAAGATGATGAGTCGGGCTAAGAATAAAATGTTGGGTAACATAGAATACATCAACGAAGACTTCCTTAACTATCAACCCGCAGTAATTTTTGATTTTATCATCTGCCCGTTTTTCCTCGATCTTTTTGATCCCGTGTCACTAAGTCGCGTAATCCACAAGATCAAATCCATGTTGTCACCTAAGGGTCAGCTCCTGGTAGCAGATTTTTCATTTCAAAGATCGATCTTGTTGATGATTATGTATATTTCATTCAGAATTCTAAGCAACATTTCAGCCAGGAAGATCCCTCCTATCCATACCACGCTTGAAGATTCTGGCTTTGAGTTACTTGAATCCAGGAAGTTTCTTGATGGTCTGGTCTTTTCCAGCCTATATGGTCATTTATCTAAATAATTTATTATTCGGATCTTTATAGAATAATTACTTCATCTTGGAAACCTTTCGCAGAAATGGTTGTCCTTTAGACAGTTAATTGTTTTGAAAGGAGATCAATTAAATATTCATCACCAACTGATCAGAGAATGCCAGGCAGGAAGCAGGTTGGCCTATGAGCAGCTATATAAGCTGTATTCTGGGGCCATGTATAACATCTGCCGGCGAATGATCAGGGATGAAGATGAAGCGAAGGACCTCCTGCAGGAATCGTTTATTGATGCTTTCAGGAAGTTACCAGATCTACGGGAGGTCAGTACATTTAGTGCCTGGATCAAGCGTATCGTGGTAAATCATTGCATCAATGCAATCAAGAAGAAGCGATTGATTACCAGCGAACTGGATGAAAACTTTGATCAGGTAGAAGAAGCAGAAGATGATTTCGAATATCAAAAGTATACAGCGGGAAAGATCATGGAGGCGATCGGGGAGCTACCGGATGGAAGCAGGACCGTACTCAACCTTTACCTGTTTGAAGGATATGATCATAAGGAGATTGGACAAATATTGGGAATCACGGAATCTGCTTCAAAAGCTCAATACAGCAAAGCAAAGAGTAAAATAAGAAGCAGGTTGGAATCTAACAGCAATAGCTATGTCGGATAAGTTGAAACATATGGTAGACCAGTCAAGGGAAGACTTCGAAGTTTTTTCATTTGACGATGATCAGGGTTGGGCTGATTTCGAGAAAGCTTTTGAGCCCAGGAAAAAAAGTCAATGGAAGCGTTACATAGGTTATGCAGCGGCAGCTTGTGTGATGTTTGTGGCTGGTTGGGTATCCTTCATGGTTTACAACACCTATCAGACACCAATTAGTCCAATGGTGCAGGAGTGGGTTGAAACAGAAAGGTTTTATCAGCAGGAGATCAGTGAGATTCAGCTTATGGTCACATCAAAAGTAGATGATCCTTTAATCCTTGAGGATCTGAATGAAATGGATATGGTCATTGAGTCATTAAAGAAAGACCTCAATGACAATATGGATAATGAAGAAGTAATACTGGCCGTGATGGATCATTACAGACTTAAACTAAAGATCCTGGAACGCATGCTGGAAAAGCTTCAGGAAAATGATAATGTGGAGATGATGGAAACAAATATTTAATTAGGGAAGATGAAAAAGATAACCAGTATCATTATTGTTTGCCTGGCGATTTCATTTTTGCCGCAGGCTATAGCACAATACAATGGAGAAAAGAATTTTGAGCGAAGCTACAAGGTATCACCAGGTGGTGAATTAGAGCTCACCAATAAGTATGGTCACATCATCGTAAGAAGTTGGGAGCAGGATTCGGTCTACATTAAAGTAAAAGCAACAGCTGATGGCAAAACTCCTGATGTAATCAAAAAAGCACTAAACAAAGTATCAGTAGATTTCAGAAAAGTTGGAGCTGTTGTCCTTGTCGAAACGACATTTGATCAATCTACCGGCTTTTTTGGAGGCTTACTTACTGATGTGGAAGATTATTCTAAAAACCTGTTTGGGGGTACTAAAGTTTCGGTGGATTATGAAGTGTGGATGCCCAGCAAAATGGATTTGCATCTTGAAAACAAATATGGTAACGTATTTCTCTCTTCGCTTACTGGATTTGTCACAGTGGATCTTTCGCATGGTGACCTCAAGGCCAACGGACTGGAAAAGGAGTTTAATCTTTCACATAGTTTTGGCAGAAGCAGAATAGACAAACTTCATAAGGGGACATTTACCTTAAAGGGTGCAGAGGTCAAGGTAGACAAAGCCAGGCTTGTAAATTTTGAGAGCAGTTCCTCAGACATCACACTGGGCATAGTGGAATATGCTCAATTTCACAGTAGAAATGATAAGATCAGTATTCAGCAGGCAGATGATGTCATTGCAGAAGGTGTATTTACAGATTTAAGTATCGATATGGTGTTGTCCAGTGCGCAACTTGACTTTAACTACGGGGATGTATTTATCACCAGGGTTCAAAAAGGATTCAAATCGATTGATATCATTGGTAAATCCACAGATATTAACCTGATCATGGATCAGGCATCTTATATCTCAGCCAACATTACTGCGAATGGGGATCGTATGTTGGTGCCTAATAGCATGCTTGTGTTGAAAAAGCAAAATGCTTCTTCCTCAAGTGATGTAACATTATCAGGGTTTGTTGGGCCCACGCAAGAAACTAAGGGAGAACTCAATGTATTAGCAGATGGAGGCGAGTTGATCATTTCAATCATTGAGCTCCCTCTCTATACTAAAAAGAACTAACTGAAAGCAAAAGCCGCCTGAATTGATGATTAAATATTTTATAGCAGGATTTTTATACCTGGTCCTGGCCACTGCGTGCAATGCGCAGCAATATTCACAATCTGCAGGATTGCGATTGGGCAAAACCTCAGGTCTTACCTATAAAAAGTTTCTGGTCGAGGAAAAGTCGGTTGAACTTTCACTCAGTGGGAGAAATGATGGGATACAGCTTATTACCATGTATGTAAACCATTTGCCAATGGAGGTGGCTTTCAGTGAGTTTTTCTATGCTTACTATGGATTAGGAGGACATCTTGGATTTGAGAGATTTCATCAATTCAGGAAAGTTTTGACATCAATTGACCCACCTGAATTTGAATATGAGGATCAAACCTATTTTATCATGGGTGTTGATGCTATTCTGGGTGTTGAATATCGGTGGTTGAGCATCCCGATGACGGTGGGGTTCGATATCAAGCCATACTTTAATTATATCGGCATGCGTCACGCGGAAGCACATTTTTGGGATGCTGCTGTCACCTTAAAATATGTATTCTAATGAGAACTTTAATGATTTTTTCCATGCTGATCTCATTGAGCACCGTTCAGGCGCAGCAATATGTAGATTCACACAACCCCGATGAGATCAAGTCACTGATCAGTAAGCGTAGTGAGACTTACGGATTTGGTGGAGCTGATCTGAAAATAGGAGACATTGCAGGAAACCGGAGCCTGATCATTGGAGGAAGTGGTGGGGTAATTGTCAATCGAACCTATTTTTTAGGATTGGCTGGGTATGGTTTGATCACGGATAATGAGATCGATGGATTGATACCTACGGCTACTACACCCATGGAAAAGAAATTGAATATATATGGAGGATATGGGGGAATGGTTTTCGGCTTTACGCTTTGGACCAGGGAACCTGTTCATTTGCATTTCCCGTTCCTTGTAGGTGCAGGAGCGTTTGAAGTAGTGGACAACAATTTTTTCAATAACAATTTCGATACGGATTTTTCGATCGAACGATCAGCCTTTTTCATCGGTGAACCCGCAGCCCAAATTGAATTTAATATTACTGAGAATTTTAGATTGGGAGCAGGAGTATCTTATAGGATGGTTAAAGGGCTGGATATGGTTAACCTGGATGATGATGACCTCTCTGGCCTGAGCACTAATATTTCGGTACGGTTCGGTCAGTTTTAGCTCAGGAAATCCGCTCGCACAGGATCAGTTTAGGCTTACCATCTTTGGTTCGAAATCCTAGCACATAGTCATCACCACCGTCTTTTATTTTCAACTTTTTGCCCAGTTCTTCGCTGCTCATTGGATAGTTTTTAGTGATAGTATTTGCTTTTTTATCAGGGATAAGCTCCTTGATGGCTTTGGGTTTTAATTCACTTTCAATCACAAGAAAACATCTCCCAGGGAAATTTTCAACCAACCGATCCGAAGTATATAAGTGTGTATTTGGAGCGATCTTGTCCAGGCGGAATTGTTCAGCAACTGAATTAAATGCACCAGCTTTTAGAATGGAGGCATTGGCATCATAGAGGTATTTCTTTGGATCTCCGAGTGTTGCTTTGGTCTCTTCTTCGCTTCCCATTGTGAATTGGAATAGATCCTGTCGGTCTTTCTGGATATTAACACAATTGACTGTAGGAGAACTTTTGGGTTCCGCAAAATCCAGGTGAAAGAGCACTTCCTTACATTCATTTTTGACACTTACCACATGGACAGCTTTCACATTAGGCAGCTGCCCGATCCCCTCACTCAGATCAATCATTGGAGAAAGCTTGATAAGCACTTCAGTGCCTTTTTCCCTAAGCAAAGGAAGTATCTCTGAGAGGTTGGGAATGCAGTCCTCTAACCGGAAGACCTTTTTGCTATCGATGCGTCTGCTCGGGTCAATGAAAAAGGATGATTTTCCTTCAAAAGATTCCAGGAATTTTTCTGCTGTAGCCTGATGAATTGTGATCGGCTTATCGCTAAACACTTTTTGATTGTGGCCGAAGAGCTTGCACAGCCATTCATTGGGCTCGACATATTCCACCTGATTGAATCCGGAAGAAAGGGCAAGCGTATCTACACCAGTACCACCTGTTAGATCTACTAGATGCTCCCCATGAACTATCTGTGATTTGTAATAAGCGGTTTCTGAAGAAGAAGCCTGCTCGGCAGAAAGGGGTGGAGGCAGAATAGCCTCTGACTCCACCCATTCCGGTAGTTTGTTTTTGAGTTTTCGCCTGCTGATGATCTGATCAGCAAGTAACGTGATGTGGTCCTTGAACTGTCTCGGTGGATTGAGCACCAGCTTTTGTACATCCTCATGTTCGTTGGCCTGGATAAAAGACCGAACCTCGGGTAGCCTTAAAAAAGCCAGCTCGTCCAAAACGGATCAGTATACCAGGCTGTGCTCCATCACGTACTCAGCAATCTGAACAGCGTTGGTTGCGGCACCTTTTCTGAGGTTGTCGGCCACGATCCACATGTTTAGTGAATTGGGCTGGGTTTCATCCCTTCTGATCCGTCCAACAAACACCTCATCTTTGCCGTGCGCATTGATAGGCATTGGGTAGATGTTGTTTTTCACATCATCTTCCACAACCACACCTTCAGTATTATTCAGGATCTCAACGACATCCTTCAGGTCAAAATCTTCCTTAAACTCGATGTTTACAGATTCACTGTGACCACCCATGGTAGGGATTCGCACGCAGGTAGCTGTTACCTTCACGCTTTCATCTCCCAGGATCTTCACGGTCTCTTTTACCATCTTCATTTCCTCTTTGGTGTATCCATTGTCCTGGAACACATCGATGTGAGGAAGCACGTTCATATCAATTTTATATGGATAGACCATGTTAGGCTTTTTGCCAACTCGCTCATCCATCATCTGGTCTACCGCATCTTTTCCGGTTCCCGTCACAGACTGGTAGGTGGAAACGACTACTCGTGTGATGCCATATCTTTTGTGCAAAGGTGCCAATGCCAGTACCATCTGGATGGTAGAGCAGTTAGGGTTTGCAATGATCCTGTCGTCGATGCGCAGTACCTCACCATTGATCTCAGGCACAACCAGCTTTTTGGTTGGATCCATCCTCCAGGCTGAGGAATTGTCCACTACAATCGTGCCAGCCTCAGCAAACTTGGGAGCCCACTCAAGCGAGGTGCCACCTCCTGCAGAAAACAGGGCAATGTCCGGCTTTTTGCTTACTGCATCAGGGATAGAAATTACCTTGTAGGATTTACCCTTGAAAGTGATTTCCTTGCCTACAGACCGCTCTGAGGCCACCATGTACAATTCATCAAATGGAACATTTCGCTCCTCAATCACTTTTAGGATTTCCTGGCCAACCAGACCGGTAGCTCCTACAACAGCTAACTTCATTGTGTGTAAAATTTAAAATTCACTATATTAATACAGAAATTCGGGGCACAAAGCTACGAACTTTAGGTTTTCAGAACAATAATCGATGATTATTCGGTTCCTCCAGCTATTGATTGGCTTGTCTGTGGCCATTTCTATTCAGGCGCAAATACGAGAAGATTTTTCGGATGGAGATCTATCGAATGATCCTTCATGGATTGACGATCAGGATCATTTTGTAGTAAATGGTGGAATATTGCAATTGAGTGCACCATCAGCCGGGGTTTCTCAACTGGTAACGGGCAGTATGCTTTTCGATAAGGTGGTTTGGGAGTTTTATGTCAAAATGGATTTTAATCCATCTTCATCAAATCTGACTAAGATCTACTTAATGTCTGATCAGGAAAATCTTGAAACTAGTCTGAATGGTTACTATTTATTGATTGGTGAAACTGAGGATGAAATCAGTCTATATAAGCAAAAAGGGGAGTCTAGCACTTATGTAATCAATGGAACTGATGATGTGGTAGATGTCTCCTCACCAGAAATAAGGGTAAAAGTGATTCGGGATCAATCTGGCAGATGGTCTTTATATTATGATTTATCTGGTGGTTGGGATTTTGAGTTTGCAGGTTCTGCAATTGATGATGACCCTGAGATCACATTAACCAAATATTTTGGGTTGAAATGTAGATATACTTCTACAAGGACAGACAAATTTTATTTTGATGATATCGGAGTAGATCAGGTGAGAATGGATTCGATCCTTGTTCAAAATGATACGACAATACTTGTTTACCTGAATCAATACTTTTTGAAATCAGACCTTTCAAATCCGGCAGAGTTTTCAGTTTCCGATCATCCTATTGATTACATAGACTTTTTTGATAATGATAGTTCTATTCTAGAAGTTAACCTGGATCCGCTTATGCCTTTACAAACAGGAGGATATCAGTTTCAGATTTCCTCCGATATGACATTGAATGAAGCGGAACAAGTTTCATTTAGCTATTACAAGCTAGAATTGGATACAGCTTTGACCTTATCAGAGAATGAAATCTTGCTGGACTTCAATCAGGTTCTAGACCCGGGAAGTGCAGAATATACCAGCAATTATTTCATCGATCAGGGAATAGAAAGTCCATTGTTTGCCACCATAGACCCAGAGGATAATACCCAGCTACATTTGATACTGAATGATGTCCTCACAACTGGGCTAGAATATGAAATTAGTTTTACCGAAATCCTCAATAAATCCCTGAATAGTCATATATCCGGTTCATCAAGTTTCTCTTTTGTTGTTCCCCTACGTGTCGATAGTGTGACAGCATTGTCCAATGATTCACTGCAGATCTATTTCAATAAGACCCTGGATCCGGTTACTGCCACAAATACATCTCATTATGAATTAAATCTAGCTGTTGGATCGCCAGCTGTTGCCACATTAACACCTGATAATAAATCCGTAATTCTTGTATTTGATGAATCGCTGCAAGAAAATTATTATGAACTGGGAGTTGATGAAGTGACCGACTCAGGCGGACTGAAAATTGCACCGGGAACACTAATAGGCTTTGAGTATTATAATTTGGTGGCCTTTGATATCTGGCAAACTGATTTTGAAACAATCAGGATATACTTCAATCAGGCGGTTAGTCAAAGCGCTGAAGTAATAGAGCATTATCATATTAGCGGGCTTGGCACTCCGGCCGAGGCCTCAATTACAATGGAGAATGATTCAATTGTACAGTTGATATTTCCAGACCTGCACAATGCAGTATATCAAATCGTAATTGATGGGATTGAAAATCAGGAGAGGAATGCTCTTTTAGACCAGGATACGCTCTCATTCAAATTTGAGAAGCCTACTGAGTGGCGATCGATTCAAATTAATGAGATTATGGCCGACTTTTCTCCTTCTGTTGGCCTGCCGGATGCTGAATATATAGAATTGTATAATTCAGGCGACTTTGCCATTGACCTGGAAAATTTTCTTCTTAATGGAGAACTGGTCCCAGCGTTTCAATTGGATCCGGGAGCTTATTTGGTGATCACGGATGACGCTAACTCTGGTTTGTTTGATACCGATGTTGTATATCAATCCTCTTTTGATCTCCTCACCAATTCGGGAGATTTTGTGTTACTTCAGGACCAATTTGGAAATGCGGTGGATAGTTTATTCTATACTACAGCCTGGTATCATGATGCTGAGAAAGATGATGGAGGATATTCTCTGGAACAAATCAATCCAAACTTATTCTGTAGTGATGACACTAACTGGAGTGCTTCAATAGATGTGGCAGGAGGAACACCTGGTACTTCGAATTCAATCGTAAATAATGAAACTGATGTGAAGGGACCACAAATTGCGGGTATCGAGGTTATTACGGGTGATACCCTCGCTATTGAATTTAATGAGCCATTATTAGCAGGATCATTTCTTTTAGAGAATCTGACTGGCTCCGTGTTTGAAGTTGTTGAGATCGAACAATATTCCTATAGAAATTTTAGATTGATCCTGAATCAGCCCCTGGTATCAGAAGAGAAATACGATCTGGTTGTTTCGAATATTGAAGATTGTCAGGGAAATATCACGATTGGGGATACCATCTCCTTTTATTTTGATGAAACCCCTCCGTTGTCTGATGATCTTGTGGTCATATCAGACCATGAAATAGCTTTGATATTTCATGAACCTTTGAAGGAATCGATCGCAGAATCTGAAGAAAACTATTTTTTGGATGGTCACGGCCCCCCAGCTCTTGCAACGCTGCAGGACTCAGCGTTGTTCCGCGTTCAGCTGTTATGGGATTCTGCGTTTATGATTGACGAAATGTATGAATTGGCTGTTGCTAACCTCACGGATACATTGGGTAATAAAGCAGATTCGGTTTTTCAATCATTTACTTTCGATGACCAGGTAGACACTGCTTATGTGGTTGCTCCAAACCTGGTTTATCTTTTGCTTAGCGAGACACCCCAAAAGCCAATAGGAAGTAAAAGATTCCTGGTAAACAAAGGTATCGGCAACCCGAATGTTGTTGAATCTGATTCGGACAATGCCAAATTGCTTCGATTAGGTTTTGAGCAGAATCTTACACCTAATACGGATTACACACTTTACATCAGCGACCTGGTTTCCAGTGAGACTAGTGAACGACTTGTTACCCCAGCTTATAAAATAATTTATGATACCCGGGCACCTCGAATTGAGGAGATAATTGTTCCAGCTGATTCTCAACTCATCATTAAGTGGGAGGAAGAAATTCAACTATCATCAGCTTTTTCTGTCATTCAATACGAAATAACCGGTTATGGTAATCCGATGGATATTTCAACAATTGATCAGAAGACAATTCATCTGTTTTTTGACTTCGCTTTTCCAAAAGAAAAAGAACTTAATCTGAAAGTAAGTGGAGTGAGTGACCTGGCTGGAAATCAAGGAGGTAACATCAACACAAAGTTTTTCTACGATCCCTTACCACCTGTTCTTCATGATATTTCTACAAATGCGGTAAATACACTGGCTTTGACTTTCTCAGAAAAGCTAGATACAGCAACTGCTTTCAACGCTGAGAATTACTTTGTTGAGGGTACGAATCCGGAATTGATTCAGATTCAAGGCCCTGATTCAATTAAGGTCCTTCTGACATTTTTAGATCTTCCGGGTGGAAGCGAAGAAGTTATATCAATTGCTGGTTTGAGAGACCAACATGGTAATCTTATGGATTCATCTGTCTTTGATTTCAACAGTTTGAATCCAGTTGTTAGCAAGCTGTTTTTCCTGTCGGATTCTTCACTTCAATTACTTTTTAGCAAGGAAATGTCAGGAAGCATTGGAGTGAAAAGTAACTACAAAGTCAATGATGTTATTCCAGATTCTATCCACCAGCTTTCTTCAACTTCTGTCGAAATATTCATCGGTCAAAAAGTCTCTCAGGATGATACTTTGACCTTTGACCTACTTAATCTCAAAGATGCGGAGGGCCATCCTCTTCTGATCACCAGACATGAGGTGATTTATAACTCATATTTCAATGATTGGGAGTCGATAGACAGCAAGACATTACAGCTAAGTTTTAACACAATATTTTCTGAAGCTTCCAAGGATCAATTTTCCCTTAATGGATTAGATCCTCTGTTTATTCAGATTGATGGGTTGGATAAAGGTGTTTTCAGGTTGATTTTTTCGGACTCTATCTCGTCCAACAAAGAACATTCGCTTGTTTCGAAGAGCCTGCAAGACCTTTACGGAAGGAGAATCCCTGATCAGACTATCCCGATTTATTTGGACCGTAAAGGCCCGGAGTTAGTTTCAATAGAAAGTGATTATGACAATAAGGTCAGGCTCATCTTCGACGAAAAACTTTCCAGCCTGGCCAGCTCTGTGAATCATTTTCAGATACTAGGATCAACCAAGTTGTTGGGCGCCCTTCAATCTGAGGATAGTATTATCATTCTTGCATTTGATCAATTGATTGATCAGTATCAATACCAGATTGTGATAGATGGACTCGTTGATTTGAATGGAAATCCTTTTACAGGCGATACGATTTCCTTCCAATATCAATTACCCTATATACCTCAAAAGGGCGAGATCATTATCACAGAGTTAATGGCAGATCCAACTCCTGCTGTCGGTTTACCTGAAGCTGAATTCGTTGAAATTTATAATGCCAGTGAGAACACAATCAATCTCAGTGCCTTGCTTTTGTCCGATGCAACAAAGCAGGTTGCGCTACCATCATACGAATTGTTGCCTGAGAATTATGTGGTGCTTTCAGGTGAGATTCTATTTGGTAATGCCATTCAGATTCAGGGTTTTCCTTCTCTCGATAATACTTCTGACAGCATCAGTATTATCAACATCTATGGGGAATTGATAGATCAGGTGGTTTACCATAGAGACTGGTATGGGGATACCGAAAAAGACGATGGAGGATACAGCCTTGAAATAATCAATCCGTTTAGTACTTGTCCCGGTTCAGCTAACTGGACAGCAAGTGAACATCCTGATGGCGGAACTCCCGGTGAAGTGAATTCAGTGTTTAGTTTAACACCTGATTCGGAGCCACCAACCCTCTTGCATCATAGTTTGGATGGATCGGAAATCACACTCGCATTTTCTGAGGCCATGGATAGCATGTCTCTTGTTGAAACGAACTATCAAATTGAGGGACTAACAATAGCTGAAATATTTGAAATTGGATTGGATGACGTGGAGATTAGTCTAAATGCTGAGCCAGACCTGGGCACACTTTATCGGCTGAGTGTTGATGGACCCAAAGATTGCTCCGGTAATCTAATTGAATCCTTTGAGATTTCATTTGGGAAGGGAAGAACACCAACATTCAATGAAATTATTATTTCTGAGATCATGGCGGATCCGGATCCGGTCATTGGATTACCAAATGCAGAATACCTCGAAATTTATAATACAACCAATGACCTGTTGAGTCTTAAAAATGTCCGAATTGAAGATGAGGGAGGATCCGTTGAGCTTCCGGAGATTGTTTTATCTGCAAATCAAAATTTATTACTGGTCCCATCTGCTGCTGTCGGTTTGTTCAATGAAGTAGATGGAGTCATTGGGTTATCCGGATGGAGATCATTGAGCAATCAGGGTGAGCCCATATCCATATATCATGAAGAGAATTTGATTTACCATGTCACCTATGAGGATACCTGGTACAGTGAGGAAGCTGATGGAGGTGTATCGCTGGAGATTAAAGATGTCACCAATCCGTGTGCTGGAGCAATCAATTGGGGTAGTTCAATTAATCCCAATGGTGGTACTCCCGGAAGTATGAATTCGATCGCAACATCCATCCCGGATAACTTCGGACCAGAACTAATTGGTTTGGAAATTATTTCAGACCGCGAGATCCAACTCAATTTTGATGAGCAATTATCTACCATGGAAATCTTGAGCACACAGGTTCAGATTGAACCTGGTCCGATCACTGTTTCCAATGTGATGTTGAATGAATTGGACCGGGATCATCTCAAACTCAGTCTTGTGGAGCCACTCGAACCAAATATTGAACACACCGTCTCCGTTTTTGAGCTGTCCGATTGTCTGGGAAATCCAATAACTGAAAATTCGCTGACATTTTTCCTGCCAGAGACAGCAGATAGTCTGGATGTGGTCATCAATGAAGTATTATTCAATCCCAAAGATGACGGGGTTGACTTTGTGGAAATCTATAATCGATCCGACAAGATCATCAATATTAAGGGCTGGAATATTATTAGAGAAGAGGATGCTTATCCGATTTCGAATTCCGATCAGATGATTCATCCGGGAGAGTTTCTTGCTATCACACCGGATAAGAATCGACTCATGCAGGATTACCCAAAAGCAAAATCAGAGAGAATTCTTCAATTGGACCGTTTTCCGGTTTTGCCTAACTCAACTACAAAAGTTGAATTGAAGAATGAAAAAAGTCAATCCATAGACGCTTTTGAATATCACGAGGACATGCATTTGACTTTTCTTGAAAGTGTTGATGGTGTTTCATTGGAACGCATTTCTTATGATCAGCCAACACAAGATCCCAACAACTGGCAATCGGCTTCATCGACTGTTGGGTTTGCCACACCTGGCTATCAGAATTCTCAATTTATTGAACCATCTGTGTCAGGAGCCCTGACCATAGAACCAAAAGTTTTCGTTCCCGCCAATCACGGTTCTGTAGTAGCCCAGGATTTCACGACCATCAATTATCAGCTTTCTACCACTGGGAGCCTCGCCAATGTCAATATCTACAATCGAAATGGACAGCTTATCCGAAACCTGGCCAATGGTGCCACACTAGCTACAACAGGCTTTCTTCGCTGGGATGGTTCCACAGACAATGGATCCGTAGCCTCCATGGGGTATTATCTAATTGTCTTTGAAGTGTATGATCCCCAGGGCAATCGGGAGATTATTAAAGAGACGGTAGTGGTGGGGCAGTAAATTTTTTAATCTTTGCCTCTTCTTCAAACCTTACAACTCACCCTTCCCCATCTGCTCCACCGCATAATTTGCTGCCCGGGCAGTCAACGCCATGAAGGTAAGCGAAGGGTTGTGGGACCCCGTCGAAGCCATGCAGGCGCCATCTGTCACGAAGACATTGTTGCATGTATGGAGCTGGTTCCATTTATTTAGCAAAGACGTTTTCGGGTCGGGGCCCATCCTCACGCCACCCATTTCATGGATGTCTAGGCCAGGTGCCTGGGCGGTGTCACGGGTATTGATGTTTTCGCAACCTGCTTTTTCGAGCATTTCAGCTCCTTGTTTAAAGAAGTCCTGAAGCAAGAGCTCGTCGTTTTCATCGTAATCCACTGAGGTGATGAGTTGAGGGATGCCCCATTCATCAACCTCGGTATCGCTGAGTCGTACATGACTTTTTTCTTTGGGGACCGTTTCCGCCTGGGCCATCATGTAGATGGACCAGTCACCCGGCCTGGAAATGCTTTCTTTAAAATCCGCTCCAAACTGGTCACTGGCAATGCCCCGTTGCCAGCTTTTGCGAGATGCGGTGAAATGGATTTGATAGCCGCCTTTAAACGGCATGTCATTTCGATATACATTCCTGAAATTGGGGAGCATCACCGCGGTGGGTCTCCTGCCAAAATAATAGGTGTCTTCATAGCCCCGATAGGTTGCTGAGATCTCCCCACGATAATTGTGGAAGGCCATGTATTTCCCTAGCAGACCGCTGTCATTTCCGAGACCATTCGGAAACCGCTCAGATTTGGAGTTTAACAATACCAGGTTACTATTGAGCGTGGAGGCATTCAAAAAGATGACCCGGGCATAATATTCAGTCGTTTCTTTGGTCAGCCTGTTGATCACTTTCACCCCTTTTGCCTTCCCTGTTGTGTTATCATAAATGATCGAGTGGACTACTGCGTCGGGTTGTAAAGTCAGGTTACCCGTCTTTTCGGCCCAGGGGAGCGTGGAGGAATTGGAGCTGAAGTAGCCACCGAAGGGGCAGCCACGTTCGCACAGGCTCCGTGCCTGGCATTGGCCTCGGCCTTGTTGAAGGTGAATATCCTTGGGCTCAGTCAGGTGAGCACACCGTCCAATGATTGGGTATCGGTCATTATAATTTTCTTTGATAGCGGATTGAATGTGCTTCTCCACCGCATTCATCTCCCAGGGAGGCAGAAATTCCCCGTCCGGCAAGGTCTCCAGACCATCTTTGTTTCCACTGATGCCCACGAACTTCTCTACATGGCTGTACCACCCAGCCAGGTCATCATAAGAGATGGGCCACTCGGCTCCAAAGCCATCCCGGGCTGGCATTTCAAAATCGTACTTACTCCATCGCTGTACTTGCCGTGCCCAAAGGAGGGATTTACCACCGACCTGGTAACCCCGGATCCAGTCAAACGGTTTTTCCTGTATATAGGGATGCTCGGTGTCCTTTAAAAAGAAATGCTCAGTAGCTTCACCAAAGGCATAACACCTTGATACGATGGGATTGGCCTCTCGAACCTGGTGGGGCATACGATTCCTATTTTCGAAGTCCCACGGGTTTTTGAGTGCCGTAGGATAATCTTCCAGGTGTTTCACGTTGCGACCTCGCTCCAGCACGAGGGTTTTCATGCCTTTTTCGCAAAACTCTTTCGCCGCCCAGCCTCCGCTGATTCCCGATCCGATTACGATGACATCAAAAGCATTTTCCATAATGTGTCTTATAAAGCCCAGGCTTTTTCACCTTCATAGGGGATGATCCCTTTTTGACCACCCGGAACGGGCACATACCTCAGTGCCGTGGTGGCACCTTGTTCGGAGGTGAAGTACCCGAAGAGGATTGTTGATTTCAAAAGATGATAAAAGTGGGGTGGAGTACCGGGAATTGCATTTCGTTGGTGTTCGGTTCGTTGGTTTTCAAGTCCCCTTACCACATCAGATTTTTCTGACGAACTCAGCGAGGTAAACCCCTTCCTAAAATTCTTATCTATTTCAGCTTTCAGGTTTGCCAGCCCACCCAAAAAGATCTTTTGATCGACAGGACTAAAGCAATTGGTGACGTAACGCTGAATAAAATCCCCGACATTAGCTGCTTTTGCGCCTGGAGAGCCTGGCGTTTCGGGAATGATCGTTTCACCGATGTCATTGAGAAGTTCAGTGTCTCCTCGATCGAACAAAGCATAAGGATGTTCGGCTGTTTCACATCCTGAAAGCATCTGAGGAAGGATGATGCTTCCTCCCGCAATCACTGATAAACTTGATATCGCCTCCCTCCGTTTCATCTATCGAATTTATACTATTCTAATCAAAACCTAGCAGGTTTCTAAAACCTGACAGTTTAAAATTATTTTAAATTCTATACTTTCTTAAATAACGCAATTGCGTTATGGCCACCAAACCCGAAAGTGTTGCTCATGGCCACCTTTACTTCTTTTTGGATGGCCTCACCCGTAACAAAGTGTAAGCCTTTCGGGATCTCCGGATCGATGTTTTCTGTGTTGATCGTTGGTGGGATTACCCCGTCTGTAATGGCTTTCACACTCAGGATCCCTTCGATCGCACCGGCAGCTCCAAGCAAGTGACCAGTCATAGATTTGGTCGCACTGATAGCCAGGTTGCTCAGATTTTTCCCAAACACAGTATGGATGGCTTTGGTCTCACTGATATCTCCTACAGGTGTGGAGGTAGCATGAGGATTGATATAGTCTACTTCGTCAGGGTGAACGTTCCCCTCTTTTAGGGCTATGTTCATAGCCTTGGAAGCACCAAGCCCTTCAGGATGCGTTGAGGTCATGTGATAGGCATCCGCTGTCATGGCAGCACCTACCACCTCAGCATAAATTTTGGCACCACGTTTTTTCGCATGCTCATATTCTTCCAGGATCATAGCTCCTGCGCCTTCTCCCATTACGAAGCCATCCCGATCCACGTCAAAGGGTCGTGAAGCATGCCCAGGGTCGTCATTTCTTTGTGACATGGCTTTCATGGCACTGAATCCACCAATAGGGGATTCACTAATAGGACTCTCAGAACCTCCGGTAACAAAAACCTTCGCTTTACCCATCTTGATGTAGTTAAAGGCGTCCATGATGGCGGTATTGGAAGTGGCACAGGCAGAAACCGTGGTATAATTGATGCCCATCAATCCAAACTTCATAGAGATCCATCCGGAGGCCATATTGGAGATCAGTTTCGGTACGAAGAAAGGGTTAAATCGGGGTGTATTCCCATTCGATACATATCCTCCCCATTCTTCCTCGAAGGTGATCATACCCCCCTGGCCTGTTCCCCAGATCACACCAATGTCGAAAGGATCCATTTTGGAAACATCCAGTCCGGAGTCTTCCATGGCTTCACTGGCTACATACAAAGCATATTGGGTAAAGAGGTCACTTCTTTTAATCTCATTCCTGTCCAGACGGCCTTCGGGATTGAAATCTGTGATCTCACAGGCAAATTGTGTCCTGAATTGAGAAGCATCAAATTTGGAAATGGTAGCTGCACAGCGTTTTCCTGCTACAGCATTTTTCCAGAAATCATCCACATTATTTCCTAAGGGAGTAAGGGCACCAAGGCCTGTAATAACAACACGTGTGTTTTGCATGGGTCTTGTTTTTTGAATTTATGTTGTAGCAGTAGCCTGCTCAAATCTTATCTTAAAGGCTCGAAGATAAGTCAAGAGTATTTACCCATCCCAATATTTTTTATGCGGCAATGAGTAGTAGATCCGTCTATCATGCATTTGATCCTGGGTATATTTTCTATTGACAAATACCTGTATAATGCCCGTTAACACCCTTATTACAACATTGTGCAACTGAGTAAAATTCCTGATAACCAAAACTCCAATCATATTTTAATCGTAGTTTTTGATGTAAAGATCAGTAAATCAAAAGTAGTCCTGACTTGATAATAAAGATGACCATTACCGATTTTGATTTGCTTATGTTACTTTAGCGGTTATTTCCAAAAAAGGTATAGCTATGGCGGAGAAGACCAGATACTCAGACGAAGAATTAAAGGAATTCGAGGAATTGATTAACGAAAAACTCGAAAAAGCTAAGAACGAACTTACATCACTGAGAGATTCTCTCACACACAAATCTGATGAAGGAACAGATTCCACCTACGGAGCTGCCAAGACTTTGGAGGATGGGGCCGATACTGCAGAAAAAGAGCAACTGAGCCAGCTTGCAGGTAGACAGCAAAAGTTTATCAACAACCTGGAGAATGCCCTGGTAAGGATCAAAAATGGTACCTATGGCATCTGTATAGATACCGGAAAGCTTATAAGCAAAGAAAGGTTGAGAGCTGTACCTCATACCATGCATTCCATAGAGTCTAAGCTCAAAGGATCCACTAAGTAATCAATGGATTACCTGGCCAATCATATTGAGGCACTGATATTTTGTGCACCGAAACCAATCACTGAAAAAGAATTGCAGTCATGTCTTAAAGAGATGTTTGAGGCTGAAGTACCCCTGAAAGACATCACCGAAGGTATTGGAACACTGCAAGAAAAATATAAAAGTGACGACTTCTCCTTTGAAGTGGTACAAAGTGGTGGAGGTTTTCAGTTTTTAACTAAACCAGCATATCAGGCGAGCATTAGTATTCTTTTGAAGCAACAGTCTAAGAAACGTTTGTCTAATTCTTCATTGGAAACATTGGCTATCATAGCATACAAACAGCCTGTTACCAAAAGTGAGGTAGAGCAGATTAGAGGTGTAAACTGTGATTACGCCGTACAGAAATTGTTGGAAAAGGAATTAGTGGAGATCAAAGGAAAATCTGAAGCCGTAGGCCGACCGCTGCTTTACGGTACAAGTCCAACATTCATGGATTACTTTGGTATCAACAGTCTCAAGGACTTACCAACTCCTAAGGATTTCGTACAGGAGGAGAATACCATCGGAAACCAGGGTGAGTAATGCAAAAAAGAAAACCATCCGGTCCACGGAAATATAAAAAACAGGATCAACCGCCAGTACCTACAGAGACCAGGTTGAACAAATACATCTCCAACGCTGGTGTTTGTAGCCGAAGAGAAGCTGATGTACTCATTCAGGAGGGCAAAATCAAAGTGAATGGGAAAGTAGTGACAGAAATGGGTTACAAAGTCCAGAAGACGGACAAAGTCATCTACCAGGGTAAAGAGTTAAAGACAGAAAAGCTACAATATGTGCTCCTGAATAAGCCTAAAAACTTTATCACTACGTTGAAAGATGAGAAAGGGAGAAAAGCGGTAATTTCTTTGGTAAAAAATGCCTGTGAAGAACGGATCTATCCGGTAGGTAGACTCGACAGAGATACCACAGGCTTGTTGCTATTTACCAACGATGGCGAGCTGGCTAAAAAACTTACTCACCCAAGCCACAGAGTGAAAAAAATATATCAGGTCACGTTGGATAAGCCCATTACCAAACTGGATTTCGATGACATTCTCAAGGGGCTTGAGCTGGAGGATGGGTTTATTGCTCCCGATGAGATGGCCATTCTTAATGACGATCAGAGCTCACTAGGAGTGGAGATCCATAGTGGTAGAAACAGAATTATCAGAAGGATCTTTGAGCATAAAGGATACAACGTGGCGAAGCTTGATCGTGTGATGTTTGGTCCGCTCACAAAAAAAAACCTACCCAGGGGCAAATTCCGTCATTTGACGGAAAAGGAAATCATAAGATTGAAGAATTTTACTTCGTAGGCACCTTTTTTTATAAGAAAATGGTATGCATGCATAACAAATCCATCGGATTTACTATCTTTAGAGAAGTCTGAAAAGTGCGCTAGCTATGGTACCCATTGGAATGAAAGAAATAAAAAAACCCTGCCGGAATGACAGGGTTCTTTGTGGTGCTGGGTGGACTCGAACCACCGACTCACGGATTTTCAGTCCGATGCTCTACCACCTGAGCTACAGCACCCTCCGACAAAACGTGGGGGCAAAAGTAGATAAATCTCTTAATCAGACAAATATTATTTAGAAATTAAACAGGATACCCGAAAAGATATGCGCTTATGATTCCCCAATTGGTTTTTTTGATTGTCCTTTTTGGCTTTGGCTATCTACTTGTTAGACGTATAAGACGCATCAGAGCCAATATCCAATTTGGTCGCTCAGTCAGCATAAATGGTGAAAGTTCTACTCGATGGAAAAAAATGTTGCTCGTTACTTTTGGCCAGAAGAAGATGTTTAAGCAACCCATTCCTGCATTTTTTCATTTTCTCATATACATCGGATTTATCATCATCAATATTGAAGTGTTGGAAATAATTATTGATGGACTGACCGGGAAGCATAGGATTTTTGCTTCGGTGATCAATTCAGGCTTGTATACTGGCTTATTATCATTTTTTGAAATACTTGCCCTGGGTGTATTGGTTGCATGTGTCATCTTTCTGATCCGAAGAAATATTACACAGGTAAAAAGATTCAGGAAAGTGGAAATGAAGGGGTGGCCGGCCCTGGATGGTAATCTGATCCTGATTATAGAGATTGTACTGATGGTTGCGATTCTTTCTATGAACGCTTCTGATCTAGTGCTTCAGTCCAGGGAAGCTGCAGGGTATACCAAAACAGGAGACTTTCTGATAAGCAGTATGGTGACCCCTGCCTTTGCATCTATGTCGGATCAATCGCTGATCATTCTGGAAAGGGGCGCATGGTGGTTTCATATTGTTGGAATTTTTGCTTTTGCAGTCTATGTCACCTACTCCAAGCATCTGCATATTTTTATGGCATTCCCCAATACATATTACAGCCGACTCAATGCACCAGGGAAAATGAATAACATGGAGGCAATTACCAATGAGGTAAAAATCATGCTGGGAATGCCAAATACTGACCAGGCTGCTCCACCTCCTGAGGGCATGAAGTTTGGAGCCAAAGATATCAATGACCTGACCTGGAAAAATCTGATGGACGCCTATGCCTGCACGGAATGTGGACGATGCACAACCCAATGTCCTGCAAATCAAACAGGTAAGAAACTTTCTCCCAGAAAGATCATGATGGATACCCGTGACAGGATGGAGGAGGTAGGAAGCAGCATACAATCCGGGGGCAAGGGGCTGGATGATGGTAAATCTTTATTGAATGATTACATCAGCAAGGAAGAAATCAATGCTTGCACAAGCTGCAATGCATGTGTGGAAGCATGTCCGGTAAATATTAGTCCATTAGAGATTATCCTGGAATTGAGGAGGTACGTGGCCATGGAGGAATCTGGCTCTCCACAATCCTGGAACGCTATGTTTTCTAATGTGGAAACGAATTTTGCCCCCTGGAAATTTCCATCCAGTGACCGATTTAAATGGGCAGATCAACTAAAAGAACAACAGTAGATGGCTGAAAATATCAAAGTACCCACAGTATCAGAATTATCGTCCCAAGGCAAGACCCCGGAAGTATTGTTTTGGGTTGGTTGTGCAGGTTCTTTCGATGACCGATATAAAAAAGTCACTGAGGCTTTTGTACGAATCCTTCATCACCTGAAAATAGACTATGCAGTCCTTGGCCCCGAAGAGACTTGCACAGGAGACCCTGCAAGGAGAGCAGGTAATGAATTTCTTTTTCAAATGCAGGCCATGGCCAATATTCAGACACTAAATGGCTATGAAATCACGAAGATTGTAACAGCCTGTCCTCACTGCTTCAATACGCTGAAGAATGAGTATCCGGACCTGGGTGGAAATTATGAGGTGATTCATCACTCTCAGTTTTTACAACAGCTGATTGATGAAGGTAAGATCAAAGTGAAAGAGGGTGGTGACTTTAAAGGGAAGAAGATCACCTATCATGATTCCTGCTTCCTCGGTAGAGCTAATGGAGTCTACGAAGCACCCAGGAAAGTGCTTGAAGCACTGGACGCCGAACTGGTAGAGATGAAAAGATGCCGCACCAAAGGACTATGTTGTGGTGCTGGCGGCGGTCAGATGTTTAAGGACGCAGAGTCAGGAAATAAAGAAATTAATATTGAAAGGACTGAGGAAGCCCTGGAGTCAGGAGCATCAACAGTTGCAGTGGCCTGTCCTTTTTGTATGACTATGATGTCTGATGGAGTCAAATTCAAAGGAAAAGATGCTGATGTCAAAGTTTTGGATCTTGCGGAACTCATCGCTAAATCGGAAGGTTTATTGAAGTAACTTTGTAGCTATGTTACATTCATTTGATGAGATGCCCGATTCATCCAGGATGTGGATCTATCAGGCCGACAGACCTTTTACAGCAGATGAGTTACTCCTCGTAGAGCAGGAAGCTCGAAATTTTGTCAATTCCTGGGCTGCCCATGGACAAAGCCTGAAGGCGGCATATAAAATTGAACACAATCAGTTTATTGTATTGGCGGTGGATGAAACCTATCATCCTGCCACAGGCTGTAGCATAGACGATTCTGTAGGATTTATCAGGAACATAGAACAGAAACTTAATGTGGAGTTGCTGAACCGGTTTAAAGTTGCTCTTTACAAAGATGGGAAGGTCGAAATCCAACCATTAAATTCAATAAAGACCAGCATTGAAACGGGTGAGATCGACAGGGAAACACTGGTTTTTAATGGTTTCATCAATAATCTAAAAGACTTTAGAAATTCGTGGACTCAACCCGCAGAGGATAGCTGGATGAGTAAATATTTTGTCTAGACTTTGTGCTGATCGGTTGAGTAGTCATAAGATCACATTATTTTTAAGGAAATTTCGTTTATCAAACATGTCTCCGATCAGGTTTTTCCTTTTGCTCTTAGTCACAGTTTCTTTACTCAGCAGTTGCGTGCTCAACAGGGCTGAGAAGAGCTATGAAAAGAAGGAATTCAATAAAGCGATTGAGCTTTACAAAAGAGCGGCAACTCCTGATAATGCCGAGATCAACTATAAAATCGCAGAAGCGTATAGAAAGTCTAACCGATTGTCCGAGTCAGTTACTTATTACAATGCAGCGATTAAAGCTGGCTATGACAATCCGGAAGCACATGTGAATTTTGCACGAGCCTTAAAATCGATTGAACAGTATGACGAAGCTCGAAAATCGCTTAATACTGTTCTTGAAACCTCAGTAAGTGATTCATTAAAGAAAGTTGCCAGCTATGAGCTCACAAACCTGGAAAGCCTCAGTAAAGTAAAGTCAAGGCCCAACTATTATAGAATTAAAAATCTCGATGGTTTAAATACACGTTTTGCCGAATACTCACCAGCTTACAAGGATGGGGTGCTTTATTTCACCTCAAACAGGGATTCAAGAAATATATATGTAGTCACTGGTAGCCCCTTCACAGATATCTATCGGGCCAATGCGCGCGGTGCCAATGTGGATCAATCCAGTATCATGCCATTGGACAATATTATTAATTACGATGATGTGAATGAAGGTTCCATGGCGATATCACCAGATGGGTCATCCATCATTTTTGCAAAAGGCAATTCCGGGAAGGCATCCGGATATTCTGAAGTGAATCTCTTTTTCACAAGATACCGAAATGGTCAATGGACAGAACCCCGGCCCTTGAGTATCAACGATGCCGATTCATGGGACTCTACCCCCGCGTTGAGCCCTGAGGGTACTACACTGTACTTTTCAAGTAATAGACCTGGTGGGTATGGTGGAGCAGATATCTACTCAGCTCAGCTTGACCGAAGGGGAAGATGGGTGGATGTGAGAAATCTTGGACCGATTATCAATACCCCGGGCGAGGAAGTTTTCCCTTTCGTTTCACAAAGCGGAAAACTATACTTTTCTTCTAATGGCCATCCGGGCTTTGGAAACCTGGATCTATATGTGGCCACCAGGGAGTACGGAAATATTACTGTGGAAAATCTGGGTGAACCTATGAATTCATCGAGCGACGATTTTGCACTTTATGAATTTGACCTGACCAGAGGCTTTTTTGCCAGTAATCGACCCGGAGGTGAAGGAGATGACGACGTTTACACCTATGTTAATGAAGATCCGGACCTGAAAATTGTTAATTACTACCTGACTGGTGTCACGGTTACGCACGATGATGGTGGAGAAAAGATTATTCTACCCAATACCAAAGTCTCATTGATAAGTACAGAAACTAATGAGATCCTGGATGAAGCATTTACCAATGAAGATGGGGCGTTTCAGTTTAGGGTATATCCGGAAGAAGAGTATAACCTGATTGGGGAAAAGACTGATTATTTCACCTCCAGAAAGAAATTTTCTACAATTGACAAGTCCATAGATAAGAATGAGCTAAAAGATTTTATTACCAATGTCACCTTCAATACCGAGGTAGTGATGGAGAGAATAGTAATCGAAAAGCCGATTGTGCTGGAGAATATATACTACGATCTGGATAAGGCAAGTATTCGAGAAGACGCTGCATTGGTGTTGGATAGTCTTGTCACGATCATGAACGACAACCCCGAAATATATGTGGAGCTGGGATCTCATACAGACGTTCGTGCTGATGATGCTTATAATATGGACCTTTCTTTCCGCCGGGCACGAGCTGCCGTTCAATACATGATAAATAATGGGATTGATGCCGGTAGGATTACCGCCAAGGGATATGGTGAAAGCGTGTTGGTAGTTGAAAATGCTACCACGGAGGAAGAGCACCAAAGGAACAGACGTACGGAGTTCAAAGTACTTCGCTACGATCCAGGTGAAAGAGAAGAAGAGCTTCCACCTACCGAGGAATATGACGAATATGATCGATTCTTCGAAGAGCAATAAATACTCAACTCACTAAGCATTAATTGTTTTTCTTTGCGGTATGTCAAGGTATGCACAGCGTGGAGTCAGCTCTTCCAAGAAAGAGGTTCATCAGGCCATTAAAAATCTGGATAAAGGATTATTTCCAGGAGCATTTTGTAAGATCGTTCCCGATCATCTCACAGGTGACGAAGATTATTGCACCATTATGCATGCAGATGGTGCAGGCACTAAATCCTCTCTGGCTTATATGTACTGGAAAGAAACCGGTGATGTATCAGTCTGGAAGGGAATCGCCCAGGATGCCGTGATCATGAATACTGATGATCTCCTGTGCGTTGGTTGTACTGAAAATATGCTGTTGTCTTCTACTATTGGCAGAAACAAGCATCTGATTCCGGGAGAAGTCATTTCTGAAATAATTAAAGGAACTGAGGAGGTTTTACAAATGCTCAGGGATCATGGGTTGGACATTATTTCTACTGGAGGAGAAACAGCCGATGTTGGAGACCTTGTCAGGACTGTAATTGTGGACAGTACGGTCATCGCCAGGATGAACAGATCAGATGTGATCAGCAATGACAATATCCGTCCGGGAGATGTAATCGTGGGTCTAGCGTCTTATGGTCAGGCCAGTTATGAGACCGAATACAATGGGGGCATGGGCAGTAATGGACTCACCTCGGCCCGACATGATGTATTTGATAAAGTTTATCAGCAGAAATACTCAGAGACATTTGATCCGGGAACAAGTCTTGACCTGGTTTATTCCGGAACAAAAAAACTAACTGATATGGTAGAGGGTGTGCCACTGGATGCTGGAAAGCTGGTCCTATCACCTACACGAACTTATGCGCCTGTCATTAAAAAGATTCTTAAGGAAATGCCGGGAACAATTCACGGAATGGTGCACTGTAGTGGTGGTGCCCAAACCAAGATTTTGCATTTCATTGAAAATCTCAAAGTGATAAAAGATAACCTGTTTCCTGTCCCTCCACTATTCGATATGATCCAGAAAGAGAGCGGTACAGACTGGAAGGAAATGTACGAGGTATTCAATATGGGTCATCGTTTTGAAATATATCTCCCCGAAGCTCATGCAAATGAAATAATGGAGATTGCTAAAAGCTTCAACATAGATGCACAGGTTGTGGGGCATGTCCTTGATGCTGATCATAACGAGGTTCAGATAGACTCGCCTTACGGTGTTTTCAACTACCAATAGTTATACATGTTAGAGCCTCCTGTTCTTACAACTTCTGAAGTAAAGCTTCGATTATTACAGAGATCAGATATTCCTGCATTGCTTGAGGCAGCACAGGATAAGGATGTCTGGAGGTGGTTTACGACTGATTTAAGTGATCGTGCACGAATGGAAGCCTGGGTTGATAAGCTACTTCAGAAACTGCAGACGGGTACAATGATCCCGCTCGTGATAGAGGACCTGAAATCTGCCAGAATAGCCGGTTCTTCCAGCTATATGAACATTGCGGAGGAGGACTTGTGCATAGAAGTCGGCACTACCTGGATTGGTAAAGAATTTCACGGAACTGGCATCAATTATCACATGAAATATGCGATGCTGCACCATGCGTTTGATGTGTGGAACTTTGAACGAGTGGAATTGAGGACTGATGCCCTGAACGTAAGATCGAGACGGGCAATAGAGAAGATTGGAGCAAATTATGATGGGATGTTCAAAAATCACCGATTCAACAAGGAAGGTGGTAGGAGAGACAGTGTGATCTACAGTATTCTGAAACAAGATTGGCCAGGGATCAGGAAAGCCGTCTTCGGTCACGTTCAGTGAAAGGCATCCTCGAAATGATCAATCTTCTCATTTTCAATGGCTATGATGTCAAACCTGATGTCTTTAGCCCAATTGATATCCAATAAATATTGTTCTGCAGCATCCATTATAAGTCTTTCCTGGTTGGTGGTGACAAAAGTTTCCGGATGACCGAATTGGCTGTTTTTCCGAAGTTTTATCTCAAAAAAGACCAGTAACTGGTTTTTGTAAATCCCGATCAAGTCAATTTCTCCTCGTCCATGTCGATAGTTTCGCTCAATGATCTCATAGTCTCGTTTTTCAAGGTAAGAAACAGCTAAATCTTCACCATATTTGCCTTTCAATTGATTGTTCATCAGTTCTTATATCATGAGTGACTTATATCCCCTGAAGTTTAACCCCATATTTAAAGAGAAAATCTGGGGAGGACAAAAGATTAAAACCATTTTAGGCAAAGATTTTTCCCCTGCTAAAAACTGTGGCGAGACCTGGGAACTCTCCGGGGTGAAAGGAAATGTTTCTGAAGTGAGTAATGGAGTTCTCAAAGGCAAAACGCTGACTCAGCTTATCGATCGTCAGGGTGAAGAACTCTTAGGTAAAAAGATCATTCAGCGATTCGGGACCGAATTTCCCCTCCTGGTAAAATTCATAGATGCCAATGATGACCTGTCTGTACAGGTACATCCGGATGATACGCTGGCCAGGAAAAGACATGATTCTTTTGGGAAGACGGAGATGTGGTATATCATGCAGGCTGATGAGGGCTCTTCTTTAGTCACTGGCTTCAACAAGGAGATGGATAAGGAAACCTACATGGACTTTTTCAACAAGGGCCAGCTTATGGATATTCTCAATCAGGAAAAAGTCAATGCGGGGGATGTTTATTTTATCCCCGCTGGACGCGTACACACCATCGGTAAGGGTCTCCTACTCGCAGAGATTCAGCAAACCAGCGACGTGACCTATAGGATCTACGATTTTGATCGGGTCGATGATCAGGGCAATCAGAGGGAACTGCATGTGGAGGAGGCTTTAGATGCGATAGACTATGAATATCATGATAATTACAGGACAGCGTATAAAGACCCCAAAGGTGGTAAATCAAAATTGGTGTCCTGTCCTTATTTCACTACCAACAAGCTTCAGGTAGACAAAACGTTGAGCATTGATCATCAAGCACTGGATTGTTTTAAGATCTATGTTGTGCTAGAGGGTAAAGGGCAAATTAAGTCTAATGCTGGGGTAACGGATGTATCAAAGGGAGAAGTCATTTTGGTACCTGCCTCAATAAAGAAATACAGCCTGGAAACTTCGGAAGGACTTACGATGTTGGAGTCATATATTGATTAAACCATTGGTCGTCCAAAACAAGCAAACCAGGATTATTCACCTGGGAGAGATAGATTATAAAGAAGCCTGGGATTACCAGGAGCAAATTTTCCAGTCTGTAGTGGATGTAAAGATCCAAAACCGGAAAAGACCTCCGGAGGAGCAACAACCGACTAGCAACTACCTGATTTTTTGTCAGCATCCTCATGTTTATACTTTAGGTAAGTCCGGCAGTGAACAGAATCTTCTGATAAATGAGGCCCAGTTAAAGCTAAGGGAAGCGCATTACTACAAGATCAATCGGGGTGGAGATATCACCTATCATGGACCTGGACAGATTGTGGTTTACCCCATTTTGGATCTGGACAATTTTTTTACAGATATCCATAGATACCTGAGATACCTGGAAGAATCTGTTATCCTTACTTTGAAGGATTATGGCATTGGAGCAGGTAGGATTGCAGGATTGACTGGAGTTTGGCTGGATATTGAAAGCCCGGAAAAGGCAAGAAAGATTGCCGCATTTGGAGTAAAGTCGAGCAGGTGGGTCACAATGCACGGTCTAGCGTTTAATATTCAGGTAAATCTTGACTATTTTAACAACATTGTTCCTTGCGGGATCCAGGATAAGGCCGTAACGTCTTTGGATCGTGAGTTGGGGAGAGATCCGGATTTTTCTGAAGTTGTTGGGCGACTTAAAACCCATTTGGTGGAATTATTTGAAATGGAAGTTACGGATGAAGAAGGATATTGATTTTCCAAAGGTTGAAGATGTTTATCTCACGGTAGTTAAGGGGGATGATGATTTATGGCAGGTTTATATGCTCAACAGAAATATTAACATGCTCGAAAATGTGATGGTGACATCAAAAGGATATGGCCGGAAAAATGGCAAGGAGCAAAAAACCTCTGTACTCAGGCACATGATACCCAAGCTTCAACCTGGTGAGTATGCCTTGATAGAACCCATCGATCCGGGGGTATTCCATCTCAACAATGAATACTGGGTTTCATTTTTTATAGGTAACCAACTCTATGATAAAAAATACATCTTTGTTCCGGATAGCATTGTGGAAGACAACCTGATCCACATTGCCGAACTGGGTCGAAAAGGTGTATTACATCAATAATTATGGATCAGCGCTTAAGGAACATACTTATTCTTGATATCGAAACGGTTGCCCTTGAGTCCGATTACGGTAAAATTCCTGAAGGCTTAAAGAAACATTGGGAACGCAAAGCCGGGTTTATCCGCAATGAGGATGAATTGACTACTGATGAGCTTTTTACAGAAAGAGCAGGCATATATGCAGAGTTTGGGAAGGTGATTGCCATTGCATTTGGTTTTTATCATGAGGAGGCAGGAAAGCTCACTTTTCGCGTAAAATGTATAGCTGACCATGATGAAAAAACACTCCTCACCCGTATCAAGGAGGAAGTGCTGTTGAAATTTGACCAGCAGGAGCTAAAATTGTGTGCTCACAATGGAAAGGAATTTGACTTTCCGTATCTCTGTCGTAGGATGCTCATCAACTCCATCAAGCTGCCGGATGTCCTAAACACCGGGGGTAAAAAACCATGGGAAGTGAACCATATTGATACCTTGGAGATGTGGAAATTCGGAGATCGCAAAAGCTATACTTCTCTTGACCTACTCACTACAATTTTTGATATTCCCTCTAACAAGACCGACATGGATGGATCCATGGTCAATGAAATTTATTACAAAGAAAAAGACGGACTGAAAAGAATCGAACAATATTGTCTTGGCGATGTTATAGCAACTGCGCAGTTATATTTGCGTTTAAACTCCCTTCCGGTCATCGCCAAGGAAAACATTACCGTCGTCAGCTAAAACTCTTATGAGTAAAAAGAAAAAAAAGAAGTTTTCTAAATCTAAAAAATCAGGTGGGCGCCAGCCCAAGGCACAGTACATAAAAGACCAGGTGAAGGAGCTGTTTTTCTCCAATCTTGGCTCAGGCTATAGCATTCAGCAGATCATCAAGCAGCTCAAGCTGCGAGACATGCGATCGAAAAACCTCCTTAAGGAGATTTTATTTGGGATGGAAAGCCGCGGAAAGATTAACAGAGGTCCTGATGGCCGCTTTAGCAGTGCGATGGAGGCAGAATACCTTGAGGGTAGGGTTGATCATGTCAATCCAAGGTTTGCCTATATTATCTGCGAAGGTGTCGAAGAGGATATTTGGGTACGGACAGACGATCTCAAATTCGCCATAGACGGAGACATTGTAAGGATCATGATCACCTCGCATGCCAAAAACGGCTTCAGGGCCGAGGGTCGTGTCTTGGAGATAGTACAGCGCACCAAAGATGAATTTGTAGGTCGTATTGAGGTTTCAGATAAATTCTCATTTGTTGTTCCGGACAATAAAAATCTACACTTTGATGTCTTTGTCTATCCGGAGAAGATTGGCAAGGCCAGGCACAATGACAAAGTGATCGTAAAGATTGCCAAATGGCATGATGCCCGCAACAGAAGCCCTCTTGGAGAAGTCATTCAAGTGCTAGGGAAAGCTGGCGAAAACGAAGCTGAGATCCATTCTATTATGGCTGAGTTTGGTCTTCCGTTTCAGTTTCCTGTGAAGGTAGAAGAAGCAGCCTCTACTATTCCGGTCAAAATCTCTGCGAAGGAGATCAAGGGTAGAAGGGATTTTCGTGAGATTACCACATTTACTGTAGATCCTGAAGATGCTAAAGACTTTGACGATGCATTATCCATCCGGGAAGTAAAAAAGGGCATATACGAAATCGGTATCCACATAGCTGATGTTTCTCATTATGTGACAGAAAATTCTATCCTGGATAAAGAGGCACTTGAACGCGCCACATCAGTATATCTGGTTGATCGAACAATTCCGATGCTTCCCGAAGTGTTATCCAATCAGTTATGTTCACTCCGACCAAACGAGGAAAAACTTACTTTCTCTGCGGTTTTCCATATCGATGAAAACTTAAAAATCTCCGATCGTTGGTTTGGCAGATCAATTATCAATTCGGATAGGAGGTTTACCTATGAAGAGGCTCAGGAAAATATTGAGTCCGGAAAAGGAGATTATGCCAAGGAGTTGGTCTTACTGAATGACATCGCCAAGCGTTTTCGTGAAAAACGTTTTAAACATGGAGCAGTAAACTTTGAGACCACAGAAGTGAGGTTTAAACTGGATGAAAAGGGAAGACCACTGGAAGTGGTTCCCAAGGTTCGGAAAGATGCTCACAAAATGATTGAGGAGTTTATGTTGTTAGCAAACCGCGAGGTGGCAACACATATTTATCAACTGAAACAGAAAAAGGGCCAGCAGCAACCAAATACTTTTGTTTACAGAACCCATGATCTGCCCGATCCTGAGAAACTGGATAACTTCAGCAAATTTTCTGCTCGCTTTGGTCATAAGCTCGAAACTTCAGGAGATATTTCCAAGAGCTTAAATAAGCTGATGAGTGAAATAGAAGGCAAGCCTGAGCAAAATGTTTTGGAACAGTTGGCCATTCGATCCATGGCGAAAGCCAAATACACCACAGAACCAAAAGGTCACTTCGGACTGGCTTTTGATCATTATTCACACTTCACCTCCCCAATTCGAAGATATCCCGATGTGATGGTGCACAGACTGCTTTGGAATTACCTGGAGGGTGGCGCCATGCCTGATAGGGAGCCTTATGAGAAGCGTTGTGTCCATTCCTCAGAAAGAGAAAAGAATGCGGCGGATGCCGAAAGAGCATCTATCAAATACAAGCAGGTCGAATTCATGCAGACCATGCTTGGACAAGAATTCGAAGGGCTAGTTTCAGGTGTTACAGAATGGGGAATTTTTGTTGAAATCATAGACACCAAGTGTGAAGGGATGGTCCGTTTAGCGGATATCGAGGGAGACTTTTACGATTTTGATGAGAAAAACTATCGGGTGATTGGACGCCATAACAAAAGAATAATCACCCTGGGTGATAAACTAAAGGTGATGGTAGCCAGGACAGACATCGACCGAAGGACCATAGACCTTGACCTAGTACAGGAATGACAATAAAAGATCTTCAGCAACAAATTGAGGATGAGATTTCTCAGCTGCATTTTGGGGACCATCCAAAAGAGCTTTACGAACCTATCAGCTATATTTTATCGCTTGGAGGCAAACGCCTTAGACCACTTCTGGTATTGCTGGGATATGGACTTTTTAAAGGAAACTCCAGCTCTATTTTACGGTCTGCAGTATCAGTGGAGGTATTTCACAATTTCACACTGATGCACGACGACATCATGGACGAGGCGCCTTTGAGAAGAGGCAAGCCAACAGTTCATGAGAAATGGGACAGCACAGTCGCCATTTTAAGCGGAGACACCATGCTTGTGAAGGTCTATGACTTATTGCTTAGCGTAAAACCAGAATATTTAGGGCAGGCCATCAAAGATTTCAACCAAACAGCCATCGAGGTTTGCGAGGGTCAACAGATTGATATGAACTTCGAAAATACCGGACAGGTCAAAGAGGAAGAATATATTGAAATGATTCGTCTGAAGACCGCCGTTCTTCTGGGTTTTAGTCTAAAGTTTGGAAGCTTACTGGCGGGCGTTGCAAAGGAAAAGCAAGAGATTTTATACCGGATTGGCGAGCTGATGGGCATCGGATTTCAACTGATGGATGATCTGTTGGATGTGTATGGCGACCAGAAGAAATTCGGTAAGATGGTAGGTGGGGATATAGTATCCAACAAAAAGACCTTCCTGCTGATCAAGGCCATAGAATTGGCTCATGGCGAGCAAAAAGTAATTCTGGATAAGTGGTTATCGGCTAGCTCATTTGATACGAATGAAAAAGTAGCAGCCGTCACAAAGGTCTATGATCAGCTTGGTATCAAACAATTGACCGAGACCAAAATGAATGGTTATTTTGATCAATCCATTGCCCTCATGGACCAACTGGATGTTGATACCAGCTTATTAAAAAAATTCACCCTTCAATTAATGAAAAGAGACTCATGATCCCCATTACCCTCATCATCATCGGTATTACTATTCTGGTATCCATTTTAGCATTCAACAATGATCAGTTGATGCGAAAGCTGCTGATGAATCCTTATCTTGTTGCAAATAAGAACCAGTACTACAGGACTATTACCTCTGGGTTCATCCATGCCAATTGGATGCACCTTGGATTCAACATGTTTGCCTTCTTCTTTTTTGGACGTGTGGTGGAAAGCTATTTTTATCAAATCCTTGGTGGGAATTCAATAATTGTATTCATCATTTTCTATGTCACAGCAATCATTGCTTCTGATTTTATCACCATTTTCAGACATAGGAACAATCCTAACTATAACAGTCTTGGAGCCAGTGGAGCTGTATCGGCAATAGTTTTTACCAGCATACTATATGCCCCATTAAACAATATCTATATCTACTTTATTAAGATGCCAGGATTCATTTTTGGATTGATCTATGTGATATATTCCTATTGGCAGAGTAAAAATGAGGGGAGCGGAATCAACCACGACGCCCATCTGTTTGGGGCCGTTTACGGAATAATTTTTGGGATAATTGTGTATCCCGATTCTGCAGGAGGATTCATTGAACAAATCCTCCAGTACAGAATCTTTTAGATTTTATTAATTAGTTGATAGAGATCAACTCTACTTCAAACACAAGTACGGCATTTGGAGGAATTGCTCCACCTGCACCCCTTGGTCCATAAGCCAGTTCAGAAGGGATCACCAATTCCCATTTAGATCCTTCTTTCATCAGCTGAAGAGCTTCTGTCCAACCTTTGATCACTCCGTTTACAGGGAATGTAGCTGGTTCACCTCTTTCTACAGAACTATCAAATACAGTTCCATCAGTTAATTTACCGGTGTAATGTACGGTCACTTCATCGGTTGGTCCTGGAGTGGCGCCACTACCAGCAGTGATCACGCGATACTGCAAGCCGCTTTCAGTCACTTCTACACCATCTTTACTTTTATTACCATCAAGGTATGATTGTCCTTCTTTCATAGATGCTTCACTTTGTCTTGTATTCATTGTCATCATAAGTTCCTGACATTGTTGGAGTGTAAGTTGAGCATCACCATTGAATGCTTCTGCTAATGCTTTTCCAACTATCTCTATGTCAATACTATCGTCCTCAAGATTTTTAAGCGATTCAGCAATCTGAACACCGTAGCTATAACTTAGGCTGTCATTGAAACTGCCCATCTCTACGGGACCACTCACGTCTTCATTGCATCCAAATCCAGCAACAATAAATACCAGAAAAGAATAGCCAAACAATTTTTTCATTTTCATCTTTTTTTAATGAGGCGCTAAGATAAGGACAATATCAGAAGAACAAGAATTATCAAATTGTAAATCAGGTATTCAAAATCAAATGAACCATTTGGAGTGTTACAATTATTGAGTTATTCTGATACTTTTGCCAGTTAAAAAAAGAAGTTCAATGGAAGGGGAGCGAAAGCCATCTTTAAATTTTATAGAACAGCTAATCGAAGGAGATCTGAAAAGTGGAAGGCGTAAAAGCGTTCACACACGATTCCCCCCTGAACCCAATGGTTACCTCCACATAGGTCATGCAAAATCCATTGTTCTCAATTTTGGATTAGCTGAAAAATACAATGGCAAATGCAACCTGAGGTTTGACGATACCAACCCGGAGAAGGAGGATGTGGAATATGTGGATTCCATCAAGCGAGATATCCAATGGATGGGGTATGACTGGGAGGACAGGGAATTTTACGCTTCGGATTATTTTGATACGCTCTATGACTATGCCATCCGGCTTATCAAAAAGGGCAAGGCTTATGTAGACGACCTGAGTCAGGAAGAATTTAACGCCATAAAGGGCACACCCACTGAACCGGGTAAAGAAAGCCCATTCAGAGGAAGAAGCGTTGAGGAAAACCTTCAGCTCCTGGATGAAATGAAAGCTGGGAAATACAAGAATGGGGAAAAGGTCTTAAGAGCAAAGATCGACATGTCCTCGCCCAACATGCATATGCGGGATCCCATCCTTTATCGCATCAAACACACTACCCACCACAGAACAGGTGATGACTGGTGTATCTACCCAACTTATGATTTTGCACATGGGCAGTCGGATAGCATTGAAAACATCACCCATTCATTATGTACGCTCGAGTTTGAGGTACACCGTCCGCTTTATGATTGGCTGATCCAGGAATTGGAGATTTTCCCTTCCAAACAAACAGAATTTGCACGACTCAATCTCAGCTACACAGTAGTAAGCAAAAGGAAATTGCTTGAACTTGTACAGGAAAAACGAGTGGCTGGGTGGGACGACCCAAGGATGCCGACAATTTCTGGAATAAGACGAAGAGGATTTACGCCCGAATCCATCAAGAATTTTATCCATAAAGTCGGCGTGGCAAGGAGAGACGGGATCACGGATGTGGCATTGTTGGAACATTCGGTTCGCGAGGATCTTAACAAAAAAACTAACCGATTCTTTGGGATACTTAGCCCACTGAAAGTAGTGATCACAAACTGGCCAGAAGACAAAGAAGAAATTCTCACAGGTGTAAATAATCCTGAAGATGAGTCTGCCGGAACCCGTGAAATGAAATTTGGTCGTGAGATCTATATTGATAGGGGTGATTTTCTAGAAGATCCACCAAGTCCGAAAAAGTGGTATCGACTGGGTCCGGATAGGGAAGTAAGGTTGAAATATGCCTATATCATCAAATGCACAGGATACGATAAGAACGATCAGGGTGAGGTGACTACACTGTATGCGGAGTATGATCCGGAGACAAGAAGCGGACAGGACACCAGCGGTAAGAAAGTGAAAGGTACATTGGGATGGGTATCGGCTAAATATGGTATTGGAGCTGAGATTCGGCTTTACGACCGATTGTTTCAAACCGAAAACCTGAATGAAATCGATGATGATTTCAAAAACCATCTTAACCCGGATTCTTTGACGATCAACAGAGAGGCAATCCTGGAGGAAGCTTTGAAATCTGCCAAAGTTGGAGATCTGGTACAGTTCGAAAGAGTTGGTTATTTCAGAGTTGACGAGGATAGTACGTCTGACAATTTAGTCTTTAACCGGACGATTACACTAAGAGATAACTGGGCAAAGTCTCAGGGAAGCTAAGTACTAAGAAACAAAAAAATCCCACAAGCTCGATGATTTCGATCCTGTGGGATTTTGCATAGGTCAAGCCCTGACCTTGTCTAAAAATACCTATAATAATCCCTGATCTTGGCGATGACCTGATCATATAAGGGAGCAGTAAATTCTTCAAACATGAGCTGCGGCCCGGGAATGGATACTTCAATTCTCTTTACCATGTCTTGTTCCTCTTCTGACAAAGCTCTCTCATCCCCATTAAATGTGGCCCATCGTGCTGTCCACACATATTCACTAGGAAATTTTTCCTGAGTAAGCACTTTTCTTGTTCTACCGTCCAGCACTTTGAAGTCAAGCAAACCACTTCCTGTTAGTGATCTTTCATTCACTTTGAGCACAGCTTTTACAGTACCGTACACCACCTCACCCGTTTTGGTCTTACCTACCTCCACACTATCCTTGCTTGTTTCTTTTTCGTAAGTACGACTCGATACACCCCCCAGGTTAAATCGATCGAATTCCATCTGGATGTAATGATCTACAAAAGGAAGCTGATCAATCTTAGCTTCGGAAGGAGTATAAAATTTCACATACTGATTGACCATATTGTTGTGAAGGTATTCATTGATCTTATTTACAAAAAACTCATGCTTTAAGTCAAATATCCTAACCGGACTTGGTATAGGCTCCACCACAACTTTCATTGTGGCGTAGAAGAGTGCTTCATTCATTCTGTCTTCTACGTCTTTGTAACGAGTAACGAAATCACTGGCAATTGAGAAATGTCCATGTGCCTCTTTTGCCTTTTCACGGTTATCTTTTTGTTGCATGGCCTGGTCGCCTAGCTCATATCTATATTCTGCAGCCTTCAACCGCGCACCAGAAAGTTCCTGATCGTATCGCTCAGGGTTTGGAACTACCTTTCTACAGCCCGGGCATCGAGCTATAGCATCATATAAGTTGTTGATGGCAGTGTAGTCATACACCATTTTTTCATACTTGAATGGATCAGTACTGGCTTTAGCTCTTTGGATATTGTCCTTGTGAAGATCCACACCAAGAAAATATGCTGACTTAAGCGTCTGCCTTGATTTTTTGTGGTCGGGATTGTTCTTTAATCTATTGATAGCCTGATAGGCTGCGGTATCATAATTTCCTTTTTCAAGTGCTTTCTTGCCGCTGTAGCATCCAACCAATACAAGGAAAGCTGCTAGTAGTGAATAGGTTATGATTGATTTCATGTCCTTCTATTTTGGTTCTAAAGTAACAGAAATCATAAAATGTGCCAATTATTTTTCGATGAGTAAAATTAGGCATGGGATCAAAGAACCAAATGACCTATTTATCCAGCTCGGCGAAGCACTTCCAGTGGTGACCTCGATATGACGGATTGATTGTTGAAAAGACCAATGAAAACTGTCACTCCCGTGACAGCAAAGATGATCCACAGGATCTGAAGAAAATCAGGTATGAATGTGAGTTCAAAAACGAACTGACCCAGGACAACAGAGAAAACCAAAGCGAGAAGTACCCCGGTCAGAGAACCAAGGATCCCTAAAAAGAAATATTCTGCGATGACGACTTTCCAAAGTTGGATCCTTGAGGCACCTAATGTCCTTAGAAGCACATTTTCTTTCATCCGTTGAAACCGGCTCAATACAATGCTGCTTATTAGCATGATGATACCTGTACCAATGCTAAACAATGCCATAAATCGGATGACAAAGGCAATCTTACCAAGAATCTCGTCAAGTGTTTTCAATACCAGCTCCAGATCGATGATTGAGATGTTGGGATAGTTTCGCACGACTGCCTGCTGATATCTGGCGGATAGCTCAGTATTATCAATTTTTGTGATCAAGACATGAAATTGGGGAGCCTTTTCGATCACACCGGTGGGAAATAGGACCAAAAAATTGGTCTGAACTCTTCGCCAATCGATATCCCTGAAGCTACTGATATAGGTTTCTACAAGCGCCCCCTGAACATTCCACAATAGTTTATCTCCAAGCTTCACATCCAGGTTGTCAGCAAAACCTTTTGCAATTGAGATCGGGATGCTATCTCCTATGGCCTGACCAATCCATTCCCCCTCAGCAATGGATTCTGAATCAATCAATGAATCGCGATATGTTACCCGATACTCTCTGTTATAAACCCACGATCTACGGTGAATGGTGGTATCCTGTTCGGATTCCATTTGATCCATCCCGTTAATTTCCTCAAGGCGCATCGTCACTATGGGAACTTCCTGAAGGATTGGCAGGTCATAATCCAGGGTCATGGTTTTCACCTCTTCTTTTTGAGGCGTCTGTATGTCAAACAATACAGTGTTTGGACGGTCTCCAGCCCCGGATATGGTCACACGCTCCAGCAACATATTCTGCATAAAAAGGACAGTGGCTATAAAACTGGTGCCCAGACCCAGTGTGATAATCAAGATAGTTGTTTGATTATGGGGCCTGTAAAGATTGGAAAGACCTTGTCTCCAGGCAAAGGAAATATTTTGTGATAGGGACTTTCGGATGATCCATCGTAGTCCTGCCCCCATCAAACCCAGAATTACCAGCGCCCCCAATAGTCCTGCAGTGAAAATGATCGAATCAAGCCAGGACCTGATCTGAAGGAAAACAAGCACATTGATAAAACCGAAAAGCACCAGGGCAATCAATGCCTGAACTTTATCAAATTTTTTAATCTCATCAACCTCGGTCCTGATGGCCTGAAGCGGACTCACCAACCGCAATGAAACAAGTGACAGCAACGCAAACAATACGGAAACCACTACTCCAATGGCGATCCCGGTAAAAACTGAAGGCCATGATATTGAAGATGTGAAACTTATCGGGATGAAATCTTTTAGCAATTCAGGCAAGAAAACCTGAACACTCACTCCGAGAAAACTTCCAAAAACCGATCCGATGAGTCCAAAAAAGCTAACCTGTATCAAAAAAATCGTTATGGCCTGGGAGGAGGTAATGCCTAAGCATCGGAGTGTGGCTACAATACTTGTTTTTTCTTTAGTATAAACATAAATGCTGCTTGCAACTCCAATACAGCCAAGTAACAGGGCAACAAAAGCGACCAGCTCCAGGAAGTCAGTCAGATCTTTGAATGATCTGCTGGTTTGGCGTTTTTCATCCTCAACCGTATCTACATCATACCCTTTTTCCTCTGTGGCCTCTTTCAATTCTTTCCAGGCCTGGGTAGTGTCTGCCTGTTCTTTAAATACATAATAGTGCAAGTAGTTTATGCGGCTTCCTTTTTTGATCAGACCTGTTTGCTCCAGGTACTTATATGGGATATAGACCACCGGCGCAGCTGTGGAGGATACGTTTGTTTGCCCCGGTATCTTTCTCAATTTACCGGCTATATGGAATAGCAGATTTCCCACCTTGACAGAATCTCCCAGCTCCACATTATATTGGATCATTAATTTTTCATCAACGAGTGCGCTCTGACCTTCTAGGAATGTTCTGGAAGCTTCCTCGGGCACAGTTTCAATCGCACCGTAGTAAGGATATTTTCCACTCAATGCCCGCACCTGAGTGAGCCTGGTGCCGTCTGTTCTCGGGAAATAAACCATGGAAGCGAAATAGCTTTCCCTGGACATGTCCGCTGCATATTCTGAATGTGCCGCCAGCAGGGAATCGGGTAGTATCTGACTCCCTCTTACAGAGACATCCGCACCCAACAATGTTTTAGCCTGATTGTTGATCTCTACTAGCAGGTTTTCTCTAAAAGAGGTGATGCCAACAAGTGCAGCGATGCCTAAAGCAATGGCCAGAATGAACAATAACAGCTTGCTTTTGCTGTTTCGGGCATCCCGCCAGGCCATTTTCCAGGGCCAGGATTTTGAGTATGATGTATTGGGTATTTTGTGGTCTGGCATCCTTTTTTAGATGATTTTTCCTCCTTTCAACGAAATTATTTTATCGGTCTTTTTTGCCAGTTCAGAATCATGCGTCACAATGATAAGTGTGGTTTGTTGTTCCTTGTTGATATCAAAAAGTAACTCCTCAATGTGCATTCCTGTCTCATCGTCAAGATTACCTGTTGGTTCGTCTGCAAAAAGGATTTTTGGGCTGTTTGAAAAGGCACGTGCTATAGCTACGCGTTGTTGTTCTCCCCCGGATAACTGTGAAGGATAGTGGTCCAGCCGGTCCCCAAGGCCTACTCTTTCCAGAAGTTCTGAGGAGAGCCTCCTGACACTTTTCTCACCCCGAAGTTCCAGGGGCACCATCACATTTTCTAATGCAGTGAGTGTGGGGATGAGCTGAAAGTTTTGGAAGATAAAACCAATATGTTGGTTGCGTACCTTAGCCAGATCATCCTCGCTTAGCTGATTAAGTAATGTATTGTTTAGCGTGATTTTTCCCTCGGTAGCTCTATCCAGGCCAGCGCAAAGACCAAGTAAAGTGGTCTTTCCACTTCCTGAAGGTCCTACAATAGCGATGCTTTCTCCTGAAGAGACATCAAAATTGATATTGTCTAAAACCTTGATGTATTTATTGCCACTGGGATAAGTTTTGCTTAGAGATTCTACTTTTAATATTGAGGCCATCAGGACAAGTTTAAGACATTAAAACGATTTGCAATCATTGATGTTTGGATTTAGGTGACCAGACCCACTGGAAGACGAAACAATCCATATAAATATTGTATCAGAATCTTTGGTACAGGTGGGCGTAAAATTTTGTTTTCTACTCAAAATTTGTTAAATTTTGTCTAGCATCATTAACATGATATAGTTCAGCTCAAGGATTGATGTGAAACATAGTAAATCCTTAAAAATAGCCGGAAATTCATGTTGTGAAATTAAAATTATACGGCCATGATGACTCAAAAGTTAAATGTTATCGAATGGATAGTGTTGGCCACCACACTTGCCATATTGGTTTTCGCAACAAAAATTGGAATTGAGACCCTGATAAAATTCACTTGTGAATTCCCTGGTGTTTAAAAATAACAGCCAGGTTTAGTTAGCGATTACTTTTTCAGCTGCTAGTAAAACACCAGTCTGTTGATAGGCACCTGACAATCTACTTTTTTGTCCTCTTTCATGAGCATCTCCACGGGCACGTTGTCCCAGTCAGGAAATTCATAAGTACGTATATGATACATTCTGATCATATCAAGAATGTACTGATACGTTTTTTGAGTGATTAAGTATTGTTGATTGCCAAACCTGTCTCTGATCAGGTATTTTCCGGGTGGTATGTCTACTTTAGTTACCATCGTTTTTAAGGTCTACGGAAATTTCCCGATTTTCTTAAACTCTCCCAATGAATTAGCTCACGTGGCAGGATGACAAATATCAATCGAATGCTTTCTGAGCCTCCGCTTAAGTTCTTGTTTATTAAATTCGGGCTTATGAAATCAATATCATTGATTATGCTTTCCTTATGCGTCTTGTTTTCATGTAACCAGACAGCCAGGAAAGAAGACTCAAAAGATGATGCTACAGAATCAGGTGAGGAAAAGAGTCAGGAAATACGTGAAAAAATCATCATGTTCTTCGGCAATAGTATCACGGCGGGCTATGGAGTCTCAACTGATGAAGCTTTCCCTGCAAGGGTTCAGGCGATCCTGGATTCTTTGGAATATCCTTATAAAGTTGTGAACGCGGGATTGTCTGGAGAAACATCAGCCGGTGGCCTCAACAGAATTGACTGGGTATTGAGGACTGTTCCTGACATTTTCGTCCTGGAGCTCGGTGGAAATGATGGCCTCAGAGGACTCAAACTGTCAGAGACTAAGAAGAATTTATCTGCGATCATAGGAAAAGTAGAGGCGGTGAATCCGGAGGCCAAGATTATTCTGGCAGGCATGGAGGTCCCACCAAATCTTGGTCAGGACTATACTACAGAATTTAAAAGCCTCTACCAAAAGTTAGCCCAATCACACGATGTGGTTTTCATTCCTTTTATTCTGGAAGGAGTTGGAGGAGAGGAGGATCTCAACCAGTCAGATGGAATCCACCCCAACATAGAAGGGCACCAAGTAGTTGCTCAAACTGTGTGGAGCTATTTATCACCACTACTCATCAAAAAAACTTCAGGTGAAGGAAGTTGAGCATTTTCTGGAGTCTGCAGCCGGGTGGATATGGAACTATCCCCTGCTGATCTTGCTGGTTGGTGGAGGTGTTTTCTTCATGATTTACAGTCGTTTTCTCCCCTTTCGATACATTGGACATGCTATCAATGTGATCAGGGGAAAATACGATGATGAATCAGACCCTGGCCAGATAAGCCATTTTCAGGCATTGTCGGGTGCTCTGGCGGCTACAATAGGGATGGGGAATATTTCAGGTGTAGCCATTGCTATTTCGGTGGGAGGACCCGGGGCCCTGTTTTGGATGTGGGTCAGCGCCTTCTTTGGGATTGCTACAAAATTTTTTACCTGCACCCTCGCAGTACTTTATCGAGGCAAAGATTCAAGTGGTGAGATTCAGGGTGGTCCGATGTATTTTATCATGGAGGGATTGGGTCCGAAATGGAAACCTCTGGCTATTGCCTTTTCAATGTTTGGACTGTTGGGAGCCACTCCGCTTTTCCAGGCCAACCAAATTGTAGAGTCCATTGGTGATATCCTGATTGCAGAGGCTGTAGTAGCATCTGACTCCAAATTTTACCTTGAGCTGGGATTGGGCTTTTGTTTAATGATTTTTACAGGGGCAGTCATCTTTGGTGGGATCAAAAGAATTGGTTTGGTAGCCTCCAGGCTGGTGCCTTCAATGGTTGTGCTTTATATCCTTGGTATTTCATATATCCTGGTGAAACATGCAGAAAGTGTTCTTCCTTCATTTCAACTGATTTTTACGGATGCCTTTACAGGTAATGCAGTGATGGGTGGTGCCCTGGGTGCCCTTATCATTACAGGTGTTAGAAGAGCCGCTTTCTCTAATGAGGCCGGAATAGGTACCGCTCCAATGATGCATGGAGCTGCAAAAACCACTCAACCTGTCCGTGAGGGACTTGTAGCAATGCTTGGTCCAGCAATAGATACGATGGTGATCTGCACACTGACAGGCTTGGCCATTCTCGTAACTGGTGTATGGTCTCACACAGAACTTAGCGGCATTTCGCTCACGACAGAGGCCTTTAAGAGCATTCCGGGGGTTGGACCCTATGTGTTGGCTCTTTGTGTTTTGATCTTTGGATTTACTACCATTTTTGGACTGGCCTACTACGGAAAGAAGTGCTTTTCCTTTTTGGTAGGTGCTGAAAAGGCTCACATTTTCGATTATTGGTATGTAGGATTGGTGATTTTTGGATCAGTTAGTACCTTAAAGGGAGTTATTGCCTTTGTAGATATTGGATACGGCTTAATGGCCTTTCCCACGATGATTTCATCGATTCTATTGGCACCAAAAGTGATGAAAGTAGCCAGGAAATATTTTGATTCCATTGAGGACTGATGATCTCAATTAATAATAACGAATAGCTTGATGGTTGGAGTAAGGTTTATTTTATATTTGCGCCCCTAAGTACAGGTTTAATGAGAATAATCATAGCCGGTGTAGGAGATTTAGGCTTCCATCTCGCCAAGTTGTTAGCCTATGAAGAGCAGGACATTATTGTCATAGATCAGGATCCGGGAGTGTTGGAAAATGCTTCCAACAATCTTGATGTTAATGTGATAAAGGGAAGCTCCACCTCGATAAAAGTCCTCGAAGAAGCTAATGTTGCTAAAGCTGATTTGTTGATTGCTGTTACCTCAATAGAAGAAACAAACATTGCGACAGCAATCATCGGAAAAAGTCTCGGGGCAAAGAAGACCATCGCCCGAATTTCAAACATTGAATTCCTCCAGCAACGCGATAAGTTGGATCTCAAGTCTGTCGGGATCGATGAAATAATATCTCCGGAATCCCTTGGAGCGCGAGAAATAAAACGTCTTTTGAAGCAATCCGCGTTGACGGATACCTTTGAGTTTGAAAAGGGTAGCCTCTCTCTAATAGGTATCACTGTAGATGAAGAGTCTGAGCTCCGCGATAAGACACTTACGGAAACAGCTTACCTCAACCCGGACCATAATTTCACTACAATTGCTATCCTTCGGGACAATGAAACCATTATTCCATACGGTGACAACAAATTTATGATGGGCGATCATGCCTATTTTATTGCCGAACCAAGTGGGGTGAACCGTGTAATGGCTCTGGCAGGTAAGGAAAGTTTTGAAATCAAGAATGTCATGATTCTTGGAGGGAGCAAGGTAGGAATTAACCTGGCTAAACAAGTCAGCAAAAAGTATAACATCAAGCTGATTGAGAAGGATAAAGACAAATGCCTGGCGCTGGCGGATGAGTTGCCAGATACCATGATCATCAATGGGGATGGGCGAAGCATTGACTTGCTTAAGCAGGAGGGTATTGACAGGATGGATGCATTTGTAGCCCTGACCGGAAATTCTGAGACAAATATTATTTCTTCCCTTGTAGCCAAAAATAACGGAGTTAGGAAGACTGTTTCAGCAGTTGAAAACATAGATTATATACATCTTTCCCAAAGTATTGGGGTGGATACACTGATCAATAAGAAACTGATTGCAGCAAACTTTATCTTCAGGTATATACGAAAAGGGCATGTTCTGAACCTGACAAGTATCCATGGCGTGGATGCTGAAATATTGGAGTTTGAGGTGAAAAAGGGATCAAAAATGATTGATCATGCATTGAAGGAGTTGAAATTTCCGAAACAAGCCATCATCGGAGGTGTAATACGTAATAATAATGGCCATGCAGTAAGAGGTGATTTTGTTTTTAAGGAAAAAGATCGCGTGGTAGTGTTATCTAAAAATGATTGTATCAGAACCGTTGAGACCTTCTTCAAATAATGCTTTTTAATTTTAGGGTCATTGTCAACATCCTGGGTATTCTGCTGATACTAAATGCAGCATTTATGCTCATTTGCATCCCGATCAGCATCATTTACGAGGAGGGGGATCTCATCGCCTTGCTCATGGCTGCCATCGTGACCGGGTCTTTTGGGGTATCCATGTTTCTGACTACCAGAAAGACCACCAACAAGGAATTAAGTAAGCGTGACGGATACATGGTCGTCACCTTGGGGTGGCTTACAATGTCATTCTTTGGTAGCCTGCCTTATATCTTCAGCGGATCGATTCCTGGGCTTACAAATGCATTCTTTGAGACCATTTCAGGCTTTTCTACAACTGGAGCCAGCATTCTGACAGATATTGAATCAGTTCACAAGGGGATATTATTCTGGAGAAGCCTCACACAATGGATTGGAGGGATGGGTATCATCGTGTTGACGGTGGCCATTCTCCCGATTTTGGGGATTGGAGGAATGCAGCTTTTTGTTGCTGAGGCTCCGGGAATTTCACCGGATAAACTTCAACCACGTATCAAAGAGACAGCAAAACGACTTTGGTTTATCTATCTGGGGATTACACTCGCGGAATTCGTCTTGCTGTTCCTGGGAGGAATGGATCTCTACGACGCTGCTAATCATGCACTTACGACAGTTTCCACCGGAGGATTTTCAACTAAAAATGCTAGCATAGCCTTCTATGACTCTCCATTTATCCATTATGTGATTACCTTCTTCATGTTTCTTGGGGGAACCAACTTCACCATGACCTATTTTGCCTTGCATGGTCAGTTTGGGAAAGTCTTTAACAACGAGGAGTTTAAATTTTACCTGGGTACCTGTTTGGTAGCAGCAATTTCTGTAGCAGCAGTTTTATTTGGATTGGGCATAGAAGATGCTGAGACATCTCTAAGGGCGGCTTTGTTCCAGGTAGTCTCAATAGTGACCACAACCGGATTTATTACTGAAGATTATACCGGGTGGACATCTTTTGTGACTGTATTGTTTTTTATCCTCATGTTTATCGGAGCTTCGGCAGGATCGACTTCAGGGGGGGTGAAAGTAGTGAGGCATATCATTCTCATCAAAAATAGCATCCTGGAGCTCAAGCGTCAGCTGCATCCAAATGCTGTCATTCCCGTAAGATTTAACGGTAAAGCCTTATCAAGGGACATAACGTTTAATATTCTGGCTTTCATCATGATTTATATATTCATTTTTGCTGCCGGGTCAATTGTAATGTCTATTTTGGGGCTGGATTTTGACACAGCCATGGGCTCTGTAGCAGCGTGTCTTGGAAATATTGGACCTGGCATTGGAAATGTAGGTCCGGTTGACAACTTTTCTGCTGTTCCGGATGAAGGAAAATGGATTCTGGCATTCATGATGTTACTTGGCCGATTAGAACTGTTTACAGTACTCATGTTATTTACCCCATACTTCTATAAAAGCAATTAATCAATGGAGCAAATACTAAGTTTTCTCATCTGGAGCCCTGACCCTGATTTTTTCACAATTCCTGTCATTGATCGTCCGGTGAGGTGGTATGGGTTACTTTTTGCACTTGGATTTATCATTAGTCAGCAGGTACTGATGTGGATATTCAGGAAGGATGGTAAACCAGAAAAGGCTGTGGAAACACTCACCGTATATATGGTGATAGCTACTGTTGTTGGAGCCAGGCTTGGCCATTGTCTATTCTATGCGCCGGAATATTACCTTTCTGACCCGATTAAAATACTTTATGTGTGGGAAGGAGGGCTGGCGAGTCATGGTGGCGCAATAGGTATCCTGGTAGCCCTTTACTTGTTTGTAAGAAAGTACAAGGAATATCGGCTATTTTGGGTGTTGGACCGAATGGCCATAGTGGTTGCACTTACGGGGGCACTGATCAGGACAGGTAACTTCATGAATTCAGAGATGGAGGGCCTGCAAACAAATTCATCAACCGGAGTTGTTTATGCAAGATTTACAGAGGAGGTAGTTAATGACGCACTCAATTATGGTGGAGAAAGAGTAACAAGTGTGGATTTTGAGAAAGGAGGCGACATGGAGAGCGATCAAGCGGGCATGGAACCTGTAACGGTAAAGGTGGCCTTTGCGAGGAACATCCAAATCACAGAGCAGGACAAGCAATTTGTGGAGAGCAGGTTACGGCAGGTATTACTTGGATATGAAGAGGTAACCCAACACATAGATTTTAGAAGTGATCAGCCTCTGGCATACAAATTTTACGAAGAAGGAGGCATCAACTATTTGGAAGTTTATGGTCTGGGTATCGTAAGGCATGCGGCTCAGCTTTACGAAGCCACTTACTGTGTGTTAATTTTCTTATTGTTGTTATGGTTGTGGAAAGAGAAAAGACTCAAGCTGCCCGAAGGATTTATGTTCGGTCTGTTTATGACTTTGTTGTGGTCCCTGAGGTTTGTTGATGAGTTCTTCAAGATGAACCAGGAGGAGTTTGAAGATGGCATGGTTCTCAATATGGGCCAGTGGCTCAGCATCCCAATGGCTATGATTGGAATAGCGGTGATGGTATGGGCTTTTCAGAAAGGCCACAAACCTGAACCAAAGTCAACTACTGCTGGCTAACCGAAATATTCTCGTTAATGATCTTTGACAGCTCTTTGAGTTTTCCATCCTCATACAAATCTGGAATGCTTTCAAGAGGAGTTCCAATTGCCACTTCGTAATTGATATAGTCCTGGAAAAGCAGGTTATCGATTCTTCGCTGATTGATTGCTTCCCGAAACCTAACCCCACCACCATCAACGGTGTAGTTGTAGGCTAGGTAATCTACTGAATAGTCCTCCTGACTGATCCAATAGATGTACTCATCATCGTGGTCTTCTCCCCCGTGCTCTTCCGAAAAGGTGATCTTAACAGACCAATAGGTTTCACCATCAATTTCAGTGTCGGGAAGCAGTTTTTTGTAGGCTGCAGGGTCAGAAAGCACATATGGGATCTGGAAAAAGTAAAGTACACTATTGACAGATGAAGTGTATTTATCTGCCCACTCATCAGTCACCGTAACGCTTTGTTCATTGATATGACGGGAAAAATCAGCGCTATTAATTAGCTTGTCATGGATATATCCAAGAGAGTCCTCGAAACTACGTGTGTAAATGTACTTATTCTGCGATCTCTCCACAGCGTAAGATTTATTCCTAAAGTCAAAACTAATTTTTTTGTTTTCAAGGCCTGAGGGAAAGTAAAAGTCAATTGACTTCCTGACGATTGAATCTGCAGATTCTTCATTTTTGCAGCTCACAAATGGTAAAAAAAGTAAAACAGCGAGCTTCAGTATATTGGTACGCATATAGCAGGTTTTGTTCCAGCTCATAATTACGTATTTCGACTGAAATGTTAGGGTAATTGAAGCAATATTCACGACAATTTACCAATATTAACATGTTGTGGGCTTTTCTGAGACAAAAGTAGGCTCCCAAATAGAGGGAGGCTGTTTTTATAAGCTATCTGTTACAGCAGTATCTATTTCCATAGCCATGCTATCAATTTCCATGGCCATAGAATCGATTTCCATACCAACAGAATCAGCTGCGGAATCACTGGTTTTTGCCGGGCTACTGCAGGCGCCTAGGATTGCAATATTAAAATGTAAGTTTAATCATTGCGAGATATACAATTTACCTCTACTGATATGACCTGACCTGATGGAATTGTCAAGCAGCCTGGGTCAACAGGTGTTTGATACCCGAAGAGTAGTGTGACCCCAAGATCGTATGCACCTTTCTCTGGAATGATCGAGCTGATCTCAGGATTGTACGCTACTGGTTGAAGCCAGATATTGTCATCTGTACCAAGAGAATCAGCAAGTTTAAACCAGTTGTTTTGCCAGATACCATATCCGCAGAGGCTATTCTCAAACGTTGTGCGCAGAGCACATGTACTATTTTGAGATATTTGAGCCAATAGAGGGTCAATGGTAATTGTACGCCCATTTGATGCGTTTTGGACAATTATACGAGTACTGTCGTCAGGAGTGAAGCTTCCAAGCACAGATTTCAGGTCAATGGTAATGACTGGTTTGAGTAAAGCTTCACATTGATCATCATTATCCTGATGGAAAACCTTGAGAAATACTTCCTTGTATCCTCGCACTTCTTTGATTTCGCCGTCCCATACAACCCTGAACGTATGCACCTTGCAACCCCCGGCATAGCTAAGAAACATGCTTAGTCTGCCATCATGAGGAGAAATACCAATGATTGTATAGGCATCATTTGGACCTGAGAAAGTGGTTGACACATCGTAATCCAGGGCGGTATTGTTGTCCACAGGAGTGAAATCAAGACCGCTTTCCAGGCAACCTGAAAGAAAGCCGAGTAACAATATGGAGAAGATTAACCGCAAGCCCAATGAGTATTAGTTCCTATAAAGACACCTGGTAAATCGAATAGGTTGCCAGAACCATTACAAATTCATACCGCAAAGTTAATCAATCTGAAGCCCGTTGAGTTTTTCAGTAATTTCTTCTACAATCTCTGCATCTAAATCAAAACTCAAAGCCTGGGCATTCTGAGCCACTTGTTCTTTGTTTCTTGCACCTACAAGAACAGATGTAATACCAGGTTGTTGAAGCGTCCAATTAATGACTAACTGGGCTAAAGTGGCATCATGCTTTTCTGCAATGGGCTTGATTTCGTCCAGGAAGGCATTTGTTCGGGAAAGGTTTGGCTCCTGGAAGTACTTGGTGGATTTCCTGTGATCCCCCTCGTTAAACTTATAGTCCGAGGTAATTTTCCCGGTAAGTAAACCTCGCTGTAGGGGACTATATGCAAGAATACCAATCCCATTATCTATGCAAAATGGCACCACTTTCTTCTCTATATCTCTCAATACCATGCTATAAGGCACCTGATTGGATGCTAGTGGAGTCACTGAGTGTGCCACTTTCATTTGGTCTACTGAGTAGTTGCTTACTCCGGCACTCCTAATTTTCCCTTCTTTCTTGAGTTGTGCCACGGCTTCGAAACTTTCCTCTATGGGCGTTGTTTTATCTGGCCAATGGATCTGATAAAGGTCGATGTAGTCGGTGCCCAGTCGTTTCAGACTTTCTTCGCATTCATTGATAATACTTTGTTTACCAGCATATTTATTAATGTTTACTGGTGTACCGTCATTTTTTTTGCTTTCAAAATAAAAGTCCCCTTCCTTGGTATCCCATCGCATTCCAAACTTTGTAAGTAGCTGAACTTTGTCTCTGGAATAGGATTTTACGGCTTCACCAACGATTTTTTCGCTATGTCCAAAACCATATATCGGCGCAGTATCGATGGAGGTGATCCCGTGATCGATAGAGGTTTTTATCGCAGTCACGGCTTCTTTATCGTCTGATCCTCCCCACATCCATCCACCGATGGCCCAGGCACCAAATACCATTGGAGTAATTTCTACATCTGACTTTCCTAGTTTGACTTTCTTCATTGGTTTGTTTTAATACTAATTCTACTTTATCATACTAAACATCGGCAGACAATGTTTAGGAATCATCAATTATACAGCGATTTGGGTTAAATTGCCGACTCCAATCAAATCTAGTTCACGACAATGAGCCAACTTATCATCAATAATCTGGCGGAATTTAAACAATATGTAGGCAAGGACTTGGGCGAGTCCCAAATTTTAAAGATCACCCAGGATCAGATCAATCAATTTGCCGATGCTACTCTGGATCATCAATGGATCCATACCGACCCTGAACGAGCTAAGGAAGGACCCTTCGGGACTACTATTGCACATGGTTACTTAAGCCTTTCGCTGGTTCCGTATCTGTGGGCCCAGATCCTGAAAGTGAATAACCTGAAGATGATGATTAACTACGGTATTGAACGACTCAGGTTCAGCCAACCTGTGAAGGTGGATGACGAGGTGGTACTAAAAGCCCATCTTGAAGCAGTGACTGACCTGAGAGGGATTACAAAAGCGGAAGTAGGTGCCAGGATGGAAGTCATTGGTGAGAAAAAGCCGGTATTTACCGCAACGCTTATCCTGCTTTATCATTTTGAATGATTGCTGGCATTGCCTATTAGGTTTTAGCTCAAAAATCATGGTCTACTTTCAGTAAGCGAGATGGGTTTGGGATATCCATATTAAAATCACTGCTGGATTTTTAGATCCCCTTCACTGATTTGAATAAATACAAAACGCTTAGACCAAAAAAGCCCCGATGACTCGGAGCCTTTGCTTTCTTGTCGAGGTGACTGGATTGCTCATACGCACGTGCATGCGCACCGCCTTTCGCGAATCTCCGCTTTGCTACGATTTCGAACCCCAACCCTTGCTGGTTCTCATCCAAGGATAACAAGCCAAAAAAGCCGATAAAATCGGCTTTTGGTTGTCGAGGTGACTGGATTACTCTAAGTGATCCAATTGTCTGGAAAATTCCGAAAGCAAAATGCTCAGCTACGCTGATCTATTTTTGGTTCTCTCCGCACTCTCAAATATGATTTGGATCGCTCAGAACCAAAAAAAGCCCCGATGGACTCGGAGCCTTTGCTTTCTTGTCGAGGTGACTGGATTCGAACCAGCGGCCCCCACGTCCCTAACGTGGTGCGCTAACCGGGCTGCGCTACACCTCGAATTTATTCGGATGGTAAAATTATTATTTACTGGTGAAAAGGAGGAGAAAAATCAAATCTCATTTTCACCCAAAAAAAAATAAGGGAGTGATTTGCATCACTCCCTATTAAGATTAACCCTACTAACTGGTTGGGTTTAATCTCGTGACCTGGCATTGCACCAGATCTAAATCACCGCCTAAATTTACTCGCCTTTGCGAATGTTAACGTAAAAATAGCAAACAAGTTGTGAACAACCTGACCAAAATGAATATTCTGTTAATTTTTCTTGGCTTTTTTGAAAAAATTGAGAATTAATTGTATTAAGGGGGTTTTGAAAAGTATTTATTTATTTTGTTGGCTCAATCCGGCTAAAAATGAGGCACTACATTACTCTGTTCATTTTTCTATGCATGTGCATTGGGAATCTTTATGCCCAAAGCCCTTCGAGGCTGATGCGTACGCACGAAAAAGGTGATTTTGCTAAAACCAGGGAGCTGATAGTCAAATCCCTGGAAAAAGATTCTATCAATCCTGCAGCTAAATATCTTTATTCCGTACTTTTTATGGTGGATCCATTCAAATTGGATACGGATTCTGCAAGGTGGTATATCAATGCAGCAATCTCTGAATTCGAATCTGCAGGACCTGATATCATTGAAGATCTTCATAAGTCAGGGATCACCATGGATAGCTTGCAGAATCAAAAGCTTGTAGTGACTGCAGATGCTTTTTCAAAAGCAAAAGCAACGTCTACTGTATATGCCCTGGACTACTTTTTGGACTATTATCCTGAAGCTCCTCAGCAGGAAAGAGCTGTTTTTATCAGAGATAGCCTGGCTTATGATGAGACCAAGGATGAAAATACCTGGCAATCCTATAAAACCTATCTTGAGACATATCCAAACTCCTACTACTCTGAAGAAGCGGACAAACATTATCAGCGGCTGATCTTTCTGGAACGTACCCTGGATAAAAAGCTGAGCAGCTACACAAGGTTTTTAAGGGATTTTCCACAGACTCCACATAGAGATGAAATAGAATGGGTGATCCTGACCAGAACTACCGTAGATCATCGATGGGAGTCCTATCTTTCTTTTTTGAAAAGCTACCCGCAAACACACTATAGAAAACTGGTTACCGATGTGATGTATTACATCGATAAGATCAATGGATACCCACGCTACAATGAATTTTTAGGGTTGATAAACAGGCAGGATTCGGTAAATGAAATAAAATCCACTGAGTATCATCTGTTAATCCCTTTTTATATGGAGGGCAAATATGGATTTATGAACTCCAAGGGTGAGACAATTCTTGAAAGCCAGTTTGAATCGATCAATGAGGACTATTACTGCGGAGGAATAACTTCTGAATGGTTGCAGGTTGGAAATGGCAATGCATCCAGAGTGATCAGCCGGTCCGGAGATGAGTTGATCAGACAAATACAGGGTTTTGAAGATCTCGGTCATGGTATTGTGCTTGTGAATTATGGTAAAGGAAAGCACCTCTACCACAAGTCGGGGTTTAGGATAAATGAGCGGGTATATCAGGATGCGGAGATAGTTGGAAGTCAGTTCATCAAGGTAAAAAAAGAAGATGACTGGGGGCTTATGTCTGTTCTCGGGGAGGAAATACTTGAGGAAAAATATGAGTCCATTGAACGTATTGGACAATTTATTCTTGTAGGCGAAAATGGGCAGTATCGTGCTACAAATACTAAAAAGATTGCCGAGGAGATCCAGGATCTAAGTATTGGTTTTGATTTCAGCTTTGAGGATTTTGAGGTGTTGGGGGATACGCTGTTGCTTACCTTCAATGGAGACAAAGAGGCATTATATGATGAAAATCTCAATCTGATCATCCCGGAAAAGGATCATCGAATATTTACCTATGGAGCTTCCTGGTATGTGAAAGGACAGGAAGGATACCAAATATATAATAGAAACAGTGATGAACTGATCAATCAGACATTTGAAAACCTGGATGTCAACAATGGATGGATGGCTATTCGAAGGGAAAATGACTGGTTATTAATCTCACAGCACTATAAGGTATTGCCAAAGCAAGGCCTCGATTCTATCCGATTGATCAATGATCATGCGGCTTTCGTCAAAAAAGGAGACACACTTCAGCTGATATTCAACAGTGGGAAGATTGAATGGTTGCAGGAGGATCAAAAGTTAATTCTGCTCACTTCAAGGGAGAGTACGGACCCTGGTAAGCCCGAGTATATCATGTTATTCAATGATAAATACCGAAAAGTACTTTCTTCGGAAGGTCTCATTCTATTTGATGGTGATTATGATCAGGTGGATTTCCTGACAGATTCCTTATTCACCTATAAGTCCAGAGGCAAATTCGGTATTATTAATGCAAACGGAAAAACCGTCGTCTCTGCAAAATATGAATCCATCAATAAGAAAGATGACCTGATCCTCTTATTGGAAAAAGGAAAGATCGGAAGCTACAATCCATGGACAGGAGGATTGATTGCTCCTGAATATGATTCCAGAATTACTTCTTTTGGAAACTATTTCTCTATAGCAAAGGATGACAAATATGGCCTGATCAATGGTCGGAATAAAACCGTCATTCCTTTTGAATATGATGAATTTATGATGTGGAACGATACCTCTTTTTTGGCAAGAGATTCATCCGTTTGGAGTCTTATGACGTTTGATAATGAGGTCATTGATACAGGTTTTATGAACCCCACCCTGGTAGCTGAACGAGGCAGGGAGAAGTTTATCAAAGTCATGAAAGAGCAGTCTTTTGGAATATTGAGTAGCGAAAAGGGACAAATTCTCGAACCAGCTTATAACGACATTGTTAATGTGGGTATTTATAAAGAACCCACCTTCTTTGCAGAACAACACCTCAAGGCGGCAGCCTTTTTCGTAGTGACTTATTTTGACCGACTTGGTCAGGCACTGAGGTCCCAGGCTTATCGTCCCGAAGAATACAGTAAGATCTATTGTGATCAGTGAGTAAGCCAACAGCTTACTTTTTCACCTTTCTCATAGGTTTTTTGTTCGTCTATCAATGCAAGAGCATTGCCAGTGGCCATGGTATATAGCATACTCGAACCTTGCCCTTCAAGGATTTCGACTTCATTGTTTTCGACTTTGGCCTTCATAAAAGCAGGCCTATCTGTCCTCATTTCGAATGGGGAGGCTAGAGACAATTCCAGCTTTGTCAACCCTTCGAACGGACCTCCTGATAACTTTTTAAGAAGTGGGTATACATATACATATAGACAAACCAGTGAGGAAGCAGGGTTGCCAGGAAGCCCAAAAACATATTTTGAACCTTTCTTGCCAAAGAAGAGTGGTTTCCCTGGCTTTTGAAAGACACGATAGAAAATCTCTTCCACACCATTTTCTTCAAGGGCTTTTTTTACATAATCATAGTCACCAACCGAGATCCCTCCCGAAATGAGCAAGACATCCGAGCGATCCAGATGCTGCGCAATCGTCTTCCTGGTACGCTCAAAATCATCTTTGATGTGCCCATACGTTGATGAAAAACCCAACTGCCGCAAGGTGGCCCTTAAAGTATTGCTGTTGGATTCATAAATCTGCCCTTCTTTCAGAGGTTGACCGGGTTGGACTAACTCATCGCCCGTAGTGAGTAGTGTAATGCCTGGCTTGGAACAAACTTTTACCTCTGTCATGCCGAAAGAGCTGAGCATACCAATGACAGAAGAATTGATTTTTTGACCTGCAGAGAAAACAGTGGAGCCCTTTTTTACTTGCTCGCCTTTGTATCGAATGTTTTTTCCGGGATCAGCTGTGTCTTCAATGATTAGATTCCCTTCTTTTAGATGTGTTTTTTCCTGCATGATAACCGCCTGGCAATCTTTTGGCACCCTGGCACCAGTAAATATCCGAAAAGTCTCTCCGGGTTTCAATTGATATGGTTCTATATCTCCTGCCTGGATCTCGCCTACAATTTTGTATGAAGGTCCTTCTCCCAAAATAGCATATCCATCCATCGCGGAATTATCAAAAGAAGGCAGGTCAAGAGGTGCAGAAATTGTATCGGCCAGGTAGTAATTTAGACTTTCCATCAATGGGAGGGCCTGTTTTTGTGGCTTCACAGGTTGTGAGGCAATTAATTCGATGGCTTCCTGGATTGAGATCATCCTCCAATAGAAATCATAGCCCTGTTTTGTTCATACTGATCACTGGTGAAAGTGTCCATCCCGTCCCTGGAGAATTTTTTGGTTTTTATGGAGGTTAAAATGAGATCAGATACATCTTTTCCGTCTCTTAATGGAGTCAGAAGATCCGTTTCAGAGCGGGCAAACAAGCAATTTTTCATTTGACCATTTGCGGTAAGTCTTAGGCGATTACATCCTGAGCAGAATGGATTGGTGACTGTACTGATGATCCCAAATTTTCCATTGAATCCCTCCACCTGGAAATTGTGAGAGGTGCTGTGCTCCGGGTCCTTAAGTTTCTTCAGTGGATATTTTGCACCCACAATATCAATAATTTCCTGTTGGCTTACACATTTGGACGCATCCCATTTGTTTTCATGGAAAGGCATGAATTCAATGAATTTGACCGAAAGGTTTTGGTCTCTCGTCATTTCAATGAAATCGTTGATCTCAGCGTCATTTACACCTTTGATAAGGACCACATTAAGCTTGATGTTGAAGCCTCTTTTCAATCCTTCATTGATATTGGCAATGATCCTATCGTAATAATCTCTTTTGGTGATAAAGACCGATTTGGTTTTATCCAGGGTATCAAGGCTGATGTTGATGTCTTTCAGGCCAATCTCTTCAAAAAGATCATAAAAGCGGTCGAGTAAAATACCATTCGTGGTAATCTTGAGCTTTACTGATAATTTGGCCAGATCTCGGAAAAGCTGCTCCACATCTTTGCGAACCAGGGGTTCACCACCCGTCAATCTAATCGTATCCACACCTAATGACACGAATGTTTCTGCCAGCTTCATGATCTCCTCAAAGGTCATGATGTGGGACTTCGGCATGAGTTCGATGCCATTTTCGGGCATACAATAGAAGCATCGCAGATTACATCTTTCTGTCAATGAAATCCTGAGGTAGGTATGCTCTCTACCAAAATTATCTATGATCTGCTTCTTTCTCAATCGTGCCTTCTTCCTTTGATAACATCAAAGATGTGAAACAAATGAGGGAAAACCGAATCCATGGCTTCTCTTGCCCCTCCTGATGAGCCTGGAACACACAAAACAACAGAACTTTTGATCACTCCGGCCAAAGATCGCGAAAGCATGGCCCACGGCATTCTTTCCTGACCATATCTTCGCATAGTTTCTGTAACGCCACTCAGCTCCAGGTCGAGTAGTGGCTTTACCACATCTGGGGTAACGTCCCTTGGACCTGCTCCGGTGCCCCCTGTGAAAATGATCAGGTCTGTTTGGTCAATCTGCGCTTTAATGTCTTCAGGTTCGTCAGGGATGATCACATAATCAATTTTACTAAGACCAAAACCTTCAAGCTTTTCTACGATGATCTTGCCAGCCCGGTCTTCCTTTTCCTTTTTGGATACGGTATCGGAGCAAACCACAACTTTTGCTGACAGATGAGGATAATCTTTTTTGTAGGACGACTTACCGCCCTTTTTCTCCAAAAGTTTAATTTCTCCAATGGTCACCCCTTTGTCTACTGGTTTGAGCATGTCATACATTGTCAGTGCCACGATGCTGGCCCCATGCATTGCTTCCACTTCCACTCCGGTTTTATAGATGGTTTTTACGGACATTTTGATGGTTATTTCGAGTCCATCAATTTCAAAATCAATTCCTGTGTATTCAATGGGGAGCGGATGACAGTCAGGAATGAGCTCAGCAGTCTTTTTTACGCCAAATAAGCCTGCCGTCCGGGCTGTTTCAAAAACATTGCCTTTAGGGATTTTATGCTCTCTTATGAGGTCAACTGTTTCCTGCTTACTGACTTTTACCGTTGCCTGAGCAGTTGCAATTCTGAGTGTATTGCTTTTATGAGTGATATCTACCATCAAAAATTAGCTTACCGGTGTATTTTGTTTCCATTGGCTGGAAGCATCTTCAAATATTTCTTTGCCATAGATAGGGGCATTGGCTTTGATCTCTTCCACGATGAACCGAGTAGCCTCAAAAGCCATTTGACGGTGAGCTGAGGACGTAAAAACAAAAAAGCATAGTTCGCCGGTTTTTACTTTCCCCATGCTGTGGTAAATGTGTGCACATGTAAGATCAAACTTCCCAAAAGCTTTCTCCCGTATTTCATGGACCACCTTTTCAGCCATCTCTTCATACGCGGTGTATTCGATATGGCTTACAGTTTTGCCATCAATTTCATCCGCCCTTACCTGGCCCAGGAAAATATCATGCGCACCAATGTTGGTTTTATGCTGATGGTTAGCAATTGAATTGGCAATCTTTTCCACAGGGATTGCTCCCTGAACGAATATCTTTTTTGGTTCTCTTTTTTTCTCCATCTATACCTGTAGTTCTTTTATCCCGCCAATTAAGTGATGTAAATTCTTAAATCCATGCTTTTGTTCCAGAAAGTTGAGGGCCTGTCTGCTTCGCTTGCCGGTTTGACAAAACAAAATCACATTTCGCTCCCTGGGGATTTCTTCAAATCTTTTTTCCAGCTGGCTCAAAGGGATTCGAATGGAGGGGATGTGATCAATTTTGGGAAGCTCGTGATTTTCCCTCACGTCAATATAAAGAGCCTCATCAGCGCAAGTAATTTCACTCTTTTCAACCGAAGGTTGCAGACCATTTTGTAGTACACGATTGATCTCATCTTCATTTCTATCAAAGCTGACTGTATGTTCCTGGTTACTCAGGGCATTAAAAACTTTCATCTTCCCCGAAAACACTTCTCCGATTCCCAGAATAATCTTGATGATCTCTGCAGCCTGTAGCGTGCCCACAATACCTGGTAGAACACCCAAAACACCGGTGTCAACGCAGCTATTAGGGTCCAGCTGATGATGTTCAGGAAAAATACATCGGTAGGAGGGACCCCGCTGAAAATTGAATACCGATAGTTGTCCTTCAAATTTGTACACAGATCCAAAGACCATGGGTTTACCGGACAAAAGCGAAGCATCATTGATCAGGTACTTTGTTTCAAAATTATCCGTGCCGTCTAGAACCAGGTCAAAATCCTTAAGGATATTGAGGGCATTGACTGCCGAAAATTTTTCCGGATATACCTTGTAGGTTACCGCGGAATTTAGCTTTTGGAGTTTCTTCTGAGCACAGAGGGCTTTATTCTCTCTCAGATCACTTTCTTCAAAAAGGATCTGTCTTTGCAGGTTGCTGAGCTCTACCTTGTCATGATCGATTAGCCCAATCGTTCCCACACCTGCTGCTGCAAGATATTGTGCGGCAGGACAGCCCAAACCTCCGACACCTACAATCAGCACACTTGCCTCTGCAAGTTTCTTTTGGCCATCGGCACCAACATTGTGCAGGTCGATCTGTCTCTGATACCTGGCTGATATATGTGTGCTATTGTTATCCATTTTATCCTCCGGAGAAGGGTGGCAATAATGCAATTTCGTCTCGAGGGGCTACCTCACCAGCGTCCGATATCTTTTGGTTGTGAGCCACTTTGAAAGACATGGTCTGTAGCCTGGGATATTTCTGGAGGCATGCATCAATCACTGATTGCACAGACATATCATCCAGGATATCCAGCTCTTCCTGCATGGTTTCCGTAATCTCTGCTATGGCACCGAAATATTTGATAGTAAGTGTACTCATGTAAGTATTAATTTAAAACATGCCATGATCAATACAATGGACAAAGCCAATTTTAAAGATTTTAGGCTCCATTTGTGGCTACCTACAAATCCACCTATTAATCCCCCAACCAGTGCAATGGCCACAAAAGGGATTAATTGATCTGAAAAGGTGACCCCCGTACTCAGTAGCCCAGCCATGCCAGCCATGGAGTTTACCCATATAAACAACGCAGAGACCGCAGCAGTTTCTTTTACATTTCCCCAGCCTAATAGAAGAATGATCGGACTCAGGATGATTCCCCCTCCAATACCTACCAACCCACTGAAAAAACCAATTAAAGCGCCTACGACAAGACCTAAAATCAGTTTAGGTTGCTTTTTTTCATCACTGGTGGATCCGAAAGCTCCGAGGATCCTCAAAACAGCAAAAATAAGCAGGAAGCCCAGGATTTTTTTGTACAGGGTAGGGTCTATCGTAATCATGCCTCCCAGAAATGCTGCTGGGATAGATGTAATGGCAAAGACAGTAAATAATTTTCTATTGAAATATCCTTTTCTGTAGTACTGAATGAAAGAAATACCGGCAACGAACAAGTTGAGCATCAGGGCTGTGGGCTTGAGTGTCTCCGGCGCAAAATTGTATAAACTCATGATAGCCAGGTAGCCACTGGCACCACCATGGCCTACAGATGCATATAGAAATGCTACGACCAGGATAATCAAATAGATCTCATACATTCAGATCAAAATTAGGTCACATCCGTAAATACACCTAAATATTATCTGATTCCTGTGAATCTCTGATTCTTTCAATTAAATTGGTGGTATGACGAGCAGGGATTTTACAAAGCTATCGCTAGGTGAAAAAACGAAGTGGGTATATTTCAATGGGGAGCTTATCACATCTATCAGGTACTATGCCTACAAGGTCAATCTATACCTGATTGGGGAGTTTTATGTAGAACTCTTCTACCACCATTCACAGGACAGAATCGAGAAGATTGAGTTGTTGGATGAAAAATCCAAACGAATAAACTTTTATGCTGACCAGGTGCGATTACCGATGAATTTACTCGCCAATTGAGGTAAGGATTTTTTCATGGATCGAAAGGACCTGAGGGATCACAAGACTTTGGCCATCATTATTAATCACAAAATCAGCTTTTTCTTCTTTTTTCCCCTGGGGCCACTGCTTACTGATAATGGCAACAATATCCTTCCTGGTGCGGTGTGTGTCTCTGGCTAAAACTCTTTCAATCCTTAATTCTTCCGGGGCACTGACTACAATGATTTGGTCAAGGTCTTTGAATGAGCCAGCTTCAAAAAGCAATGCAGCTTCTTTGAGGGTATAAGGGCTCTTTTGCTCCTGTTCCCAGGAGCTATAATCATTTCCAACTGCGGGATGAACCAACGCATTGAGCTCTTCTAGATTTGAGTGATTATTGAATGTCTGCCTGGCGATAAAAGTTCTGTTGAGTCCTTCCTCGGTGTATGCATCTGGCCCAAACAAATGGATTATTTCTTTTTTTAGGTTTTTGTCATGATTCATGAGCCATTTTGCTCGTGAATCAGCATCAAAAACAGAAATCCCCAGTTGCTTGAAGATTCGGCTAATTATACTTTTCCCTGCACCTATTCCTCCTGTAATTCCAACTTTTGGCTTATTCATAGACCACTTTAAGTTGATCCGGAAGCACGGTCACATCTACTACCTCGGGTGGATGAAACAGCAAAATGGGCATGATGGATGAGTCTTTTTTATCTATGGTTGCTAAGTCGACCAATACAACAAATTCACTGGGGTCAAAAGACCTGTTTTTAGAATCGGCCACCAGGTAGCTTACGGTCACTTCGCCTGTTTCCAGGTATTTGCTGGAATCTTTAGGAAACCCTGCCAGTTCTACAGGCACTGTGACCTGCTCAGTAAGAAATTGCTCCACATTGAAAGACACGTTGATTTCCAGAGGCTCACTCATAATGAGATTGTTTGGGAGGTTTACAAGGATATTCTGGTTTACCGGGTCATCAATATTTTCCATGTTTAACACCAAGGAATATTCGCTTTGAAGCGAATCAATGAAACTAGAGGGTCCAATAAGTTTGATAGAATCCGGCGAAATTGAAATAGGAGAGGTAATCCTGTGGGAGGAGCTTAAAGGAATTTTTGTAGAGTCCAGCTTCAGCAGTACATTCTTCGTCTTTTTCGTTTCAATAGCCAAAAACAATGAATCACTGACGATGTGGTTGACTTTAAGCTCACTCATGTGGTTCACTACCAGAGGAAAAAGCTTCCCGCGATCAATGTATTTGGTCTGAGCCGGCTGGTCCAATGGGATTTCTACCGGAGGCACATTAAACCAAAAAGTCTTTCTGAGTAAGTTCCATCCACCGCTGGAAACATTAATCCTGATCGAGGCAGGCAGTGGTTGCATTACCACGTTGCTGTCACGGCTAAAAGTGAATTCTACCGGGTAGTTGATGGTAGCGTCGTAACTTTTATTGAGTGCATTAAAAAACCAGAAGGTAGTCGCCCCAATGAGTGAGATGATGACTACCTTCCAATTTTCTAAAAAGTACGACATTTCGACATAAGTCTAAATGAAATTATTTCTGACCTGAAACTCTTTTGCTGGCTTCAAGAGAGACAGAAGATTTTTCAATAACAAGCTTATTTCCACGGTCTACATCCAGGGTGATAGTATCACCATCCACTGAAGCTACTTTGCCATGAATACCACCCATGGTAACCACCTGGTCACCTTTTTTGATGGCTTCAATAAACTTCTTCTGGTCCTTTTGCTTTTTTTGTTGTGGACGAATAAAGAATAAATAAAAGATTGCAATCATCCCACCGATCATGATCAGGGATGTGTACTGATTTCCGCCACTGGCGGCTTGCAGCAATAGAGAATTAATCATCAAATTTTATAGTTAAGAAGGATTACCAGTTTTCACCACATTAGCCCTAATTCTCAACTGAGTTTTCTTAGGGTAAGTATTAGCTGTGATGGTAACTGTTTTGTTTTGAATTCCTGATTTGTTGGCACTGTTGTACTCCACCCTGATCTCACCGGTCCCACCTACTGGAATTGGTTCTTTTGGCCAGTCAGGTACTGTACATCCGCATGTGGCAGTAGCAGATGTAATAATTAATGGTGCTTCTCCAACATTTTCGAAAGTAAATACATGAGATACTTTTTCTGGCTCATTGACTGTGCCAAAATCGTGGAGCTCTTCACTAAACTTGAATGCCGGAATTGGTCCATCAGGCTTTACTTCAGGTTGGTTATTAGTAGTACTTGCAGGGGCATTGATTGTTGGCCCGTTTTTAGCCTCTAGTTCGGCTACTTTACCTTCCAGCTTTGCAATTCTGGACTCAAGCTCTTTGTTAGAACAGCTAAATGCTGTGATTCCAAACAACACAATGATCAAATAATTGAGAATATTCAATTTCATAACTCTGGCAAATTTAATTTCTTTAATGAGGCAAAATTACTAAACAATGAAGTATCGTCTTGCCTTCACAATCTTAATGATATGTTAAAATGAGGTTTAGACTAGTTCTTTTGTATCTGATTGATCAAACCATTCACGTCATCCAACAGTTTTTCGGCTTTAGATTTTGCGTCTTTAATAATCTTTTCACCCTCTGACTTTGCCTCATTTTCTACAGTCTCTCCACTCTCTACTAGGTCTTCAATGAGATCCTCCAGCCTGTTTTTGTACTTGTCTAGCCTGTAGGTCAGCTTATCCCGGGTATTTACACCTTTGTCCGGAGCAAAAAGTATACCTATAGCTCCTCCAGCTAAAAGCCCAAGAAAGAATGAAAAGAATGATCCGCCTGATCCTGATTTTCCCATGTTTTTACTTATTATCGATTAAACCTCTTCCACTTTTTTTAATAACGCCATCCGAAGTTAATTCGTTTGCTAAAACATCCAAAATGCCGTTTACAAATTGTTTACTCTTTGGCGTGCTATAAAGTTTCGAAATCTCAATAAATTCATTGATTGTTACTTTTACTGGAATGCTTGGAAAATTGGTCATTTCCACCAAAGCCATCTTTAAAATGATCTTATCCAATAGAGCTACCCGAGAAATATCCCAGTTTCTGGTCTTATCCGAAATGATCTGCTCGAGCTTATCATTGCTCTTCACTGGCTCTTCATAGAGCTTTTTGAAGAAATCCAGATCGTCTTTCTCGTTTTTACTGATGGTCTTGATTTCAAATGGAGTTTCCTGATCACTTTCATTAAAGCTCTGCAGCGTTTTCACCACCAGACTCCCCAATACCGGTTTATTTTCATTCCATCGAAGATCTATTGATCCCAGATAATCAGAAATGACTTCATCCTTAAACACCACCTTTTTGATCAGGTATACCACAGCATCCATGTGCTCCTCTAGTGTAGGAGCCTCAAGGCTTTGGTATTCGATAAGCCGTTCATTTTTTTGCAGGATGTCTTTAAACCAGCCCTTAAGATTCTCTTCTTCAGAAGACCAGTCTATTTTCCTGTTCAGTATTTCTTTCTGAAAGTCCTGAAAGTTGATCAAGCCTTTTATCACCGGGTTGTCGATAAAATTAAATCGCCAGGTAGATTGTTTGTTTATGTGTGCTTTTTCTTTCTTCTCTTTTTCAAGCTTTTCAATATGTGCGAACTCGATCGGGAGCATCAGCAACTTGAAATACATGTGATGGATATCGTTGATATCAGAAAACATGCGTTTGCTGATTGCCACAGATTCTGCCTTTAGTGAAGCATTGTAATTGGCGTGTGCTTTATCTACTGCTTCGATAATTTCGGAATCAAGGGATGTGGTATCTGCGTCTTCCTTGTTAAGTTTTTTGTAATAAAGGTTTTGAGCTGCTTTTTTTCGAGCTTCAAATTCACTCGACTGAGAAAAATCGTCTTTGGCTGGATCTAGGGTGAATTGTTTGTCCAACTCTTCCTGTACAACAGCCTTAAGTGATTTTTCAGCTAGGTAATAGCTATATAAGGCCTGCATGGCCTTGATTCTAAGTATCCTGCGATTTAGCATTCGTATTTTATTGGCAAAGAATAATTAATAACCCAATTTGGTTTTTCCAACACTTTCAATTCTGTTTAAGGCAATCTGCAGTGCAGCTTTATGTGTAGTGATCTTATGCTGGCTGGCATGCTTAAATACGTCCAGCGTCACTTCATAAATCCTGGAAGTCTGCGCCTTCACCCGGTCCTTATTGTAATTGCCGAGTAATTCATAATACACGTTGGTGATCCCTCCTGAGTTAATTAGGAAGTCAGGTGCGTAGAGGATGTCCCTTTCAGCAAGCATTTCTGCATGAATATTTTCTTCCTCCAGCTGATTGTTGGCTGCTCCTGCTACCACAGCACATTTGAGCTGTGGAATAGATTTGCTATTGAGTGAAGCACCCAACGCACATGGAGAGAAAATATCCATATCCGCTTCAAATACTTTGTCAGGGTCAATGACACCTACTTTATGTTTGTCAGTGATACTCTTGATTTTATCTTCAAAGATGTCTGAAACAAATACTTTGGCACCTTCCTTCATCAAATGATTGATCAGGTATTTTCCTACCTGCCCCGCACCCTGCACCACAATCTTTTTTCCTTCCAGGCTGTCACTACCAAATGCTTCCTTTGCACTCGCTTTCATGCCATAGTATACACCGTACGCTGTCATCGGGCTAGGATCACCAGATCCACCCATGTTTTCAGGTATCCCAGCTACATAGGGTGTTTCCATCTTGATGAATTCCATGTCACGCTCACCCATATTTACATCCGGTGCCGTCCAGTATTTTCCGTTCAGGCTGTTTACAAACTTCCCGAACCGACGAAGTAAGGCTTCGTTTTTCATCTGACGTGCATCCCCGATGATCACAGTTTTGCCACCACCAATATTTAAACCGGCAATGGCATTTTTTATGGTCATACCTCGAGACAATCTCAAGACATCTCTAACTGCAGCAGCTTCAGAATCATAGTGCCACATCCTCGTGCCACCCATTGCAGGGCCAAGCACCGTGTTGTGGATACCAATAATCGCTTTGAGTCCAGTGACTTCGTCGCGACAAAAGACCAATTGTTCATGATCCATGGTCGACATGACCTCAAAAAGTTGATTTTGATCCGTATTTGGTTGTGCCTCTATCATTCCCTTATGTTATGTTTGCTGCCACTGATCTGTACCGTACGGTATTTTGGGCCAAAATTAGTCCATTTTTATAGGAATAACCATTTTGCGTTTCGTTCGTTTTTAAACTTTGTGAAAGACCTTTCCCACCTCAATAAATACCTGTATCAATACAAGTGGTACCTGCTATCGGGTACTCTATTTATCATTATTTCCAACTTTTTTGGGATCATTCCTGCTGTGATTGTCAGGTACGCTTTTGATTTACTTCAACGTAGCTACGACATCTTTAAGGTCTTTTCAGGCTTTGATATTCAGTCGAATGCCTACGAAATATTCGCTGCAAGCATTCTGATCCTGGGCCTTATCATCCTGATCTCTGCGTTGATGAAGGGTGTCTTTATGTTTTTCATGCGGCAAACCATTATCGTAATGTCTCGCCTCATTGAGTACGACCTGAAGAATGAGATTTACGAGCATTATCAGACGCTACCATTAAGCTTTTACAGAAAAAATAATACAGGTGACCTGATGGCCCGGATCTCTGAGGATGTGAGTCGTGTGAGGATGTACATTGGTCCTGCAATCATGTATGGTATTTCCCTGGCAACCCTCTTTATGATGGTGATCCCCTATATGTTCTCCATCAATCCGAAACTGACGTTGTATTCCCTGATCCCATTACCCATCCTGTCACTGAGTATTTATTTTGTCAATAACATCATCAATAAACAGTCCGAGGAGATTCAGAAAAGTTTATCAGGGTTATCTACTTTCGTTCAAGAGGCATTTTCAGGAATTCGCGTGATCAAGTCGTTTGGGCGTGAATTTGACATGGGCGATGAATTCAGTACGGCCAGTGAAGAATACAAAGACAAGTCACTCAAACTTGCGTTCGTTCAGGCACTTTTCTTCCCATTAATCATGGGTTTGATTGGTTTGAGTGTGATACTTACCGTATATATTGGATCCATTGAGGTGTTTAAAGGAACCCTGAGTACCGGTAACATCGCTGAGTTTATCATTTATGTGAATATGCTCACCTGGCCCGTGGCATCACTGGGATGGATTACCAGTATCATTCAGCGTGCGGCAGCATCACAACGACGTATCAATGAATTTCTAAATACCAAAAATGACATTGTTTCGGACAAAAACCTGGAAACACCAATCAAAGGCAGTATTGCCTTCGAAGATGTCAGCTTTACCTATCCCGACTCAGGAATTGAAGCATTGAAAAATGTAAGTTTTAATGTGGAACCAGGAGAATCAATAGCAATTATTGGGACGACCGGATCAGGTAAGAGTACCATTGCCAACCTGATCACAAGGTTGTACGATGTCTCAGGAGGTAGAATTTCTATCGATGGTCAAGACATCAAAGATTATAATATCGCTCATCTCAGAGGGCAGATAGGGTATGTACCTCAGGATGTTTTTCTTTTCTCTGATACAATTGGCCAAAACATTGCTTTCGGTAAGGAAGGACTTTCTGATGAGCAAATAGAAAGTTTCGCCAGCGATGCTGATTTATTGAGCAACATCAAAGATTTTAAAGAAGGCTTTAATACGAGAGTTGGCGAGAGGGGAATTACACTGTCAGGAGGACAAAAGCAAAGAGTTTCCATTGCAAGAGCAATAGCTCGCGAACCAAAGATACTCATCCTTGATGATGCCCTTTCGGCAGTAGATACAAAGACAGAAAACAGTATTCTGAATGCCATGGCTAGAATTATGAAGGGACGTACAAGCATCATCATTTCGCACAGAGTATCGTCAGCTAAACTGGCAGATAAAGTCCTGGTACTTGACGACGGCTATATTGTGGAGCATGGTACCAACGAGTCCCTCCTGGAATCTGGCGGCGTTTACAAGGAATTGTACGAAAAGCAGCTGAGTGCAGATGCTGCTGAAGTCATATAAAACTATTTGGTCCAGGCTTCAACGGTCATACTGTTGTCCATGTCGTACGACTCCATAAACAAGGGGAGTAATTCTTCTGAATTTGACTTCGCATGATCCTCCAGGAGCTTTTCTACGCTTTCAACAGAAGGTCTCACTACCGGATGCATCGATAAGTATACAGCGTATCTCTTATTGCTTGTGAATTCTTTTACCTCGAAGTCGTAAGGAATTTCTGCCATGGCTGACTGGAGCGTAACACCCACAAAAATGTTCATCTCATTGTTTTCCAGGGTGTCATGTTTGTGCGAGACGATGGTGAGCACCCCTTTGAGCTGATTGTTTTTGATCTGGTCAACACATTTGGCCACGAGTTCTTCATATTTGGGAGTCTGGGCTTTGCCCTGATAGGAGGATCCTACAATTGTTCTTTTGATGGGCTCGAGCTCCACCACCTGAAGTTCATCAAAGCCCCCCATTTGCTTATAAAAATGAAATAGTGTGTATCCAATAACTGCTAGTGACAGAAAGATGATCCCCAGATACAGGGGCAGGGGTTTGTTTAATTTCATGCGGTGATTACCTCTTTATATTGCATTTGATATAGTTGGGTATAATATCCATCTTTTTTCAGAAGTTCCTCATGATTTCCAGATTCAACAATTTGACCCTTGTCGAGGACCAGGATTTTACTTGCGTTCTGAATAGTAGAAAGTCTATGTGCAATCACAATTGAGGTCCTGCCGGCCATAAGTTTTTCGATGGCATTTTGGATAAGCTCCTCAGTTTCTGTGTCTACGGAAGATGTGGCTTCGTCCAACACAATGATTTTTGGATCATACACCAGGGCCCTTACGAACGAAATCAACTGGCGTTGGCCTACTGAAAGTGTAGAGCCTCTTTCCATCACATTGTAATCAAAGCCGCCCGGTAGCCGTTCGATAAAATTTCTTGCACCTACAAGCTCTGCTGCTTCTATCACTTTTTGCCTGTCTATGTCAGGATTTCTTAGAGTAATGTTGTTATAGATTGAGTCGGAAAATAGGAAAACGTCCTGAAGCACCACAGAGATATGTTTCCTCAGGTTTGTAATTTCATATTCCTTAATGTTAGTGCCATCAATCACAATGTCACCCTTTTCGATGTCATAAAATCTGTTAAGAAGGTTGATTACTGAAGATTTGCCGGCGCCTGTAGCTCCGACAAGTGCAAGGGCCTCTCCTTGCTTAACGTCAAAATTGATGTCTTTAAGTACCCAGTCCTCGTCATTGTAAGCAAACCAAACGTTGTTGAAAGAAACATCACCACGGATCGTATCCTTTTTTAAAGTACCCTCATTTGGAATATGCTCGGTGCTGTCCAATAAGTTTAAGATCCTGTTTGAGCTCACGATACCCATTTGAAGGGTGTTGAAGCGGTCTGCTATCATCCGGATCGGCCGGAAAAACATCTGGATGTACATGATAAAGGCAATCAATACTCCCAGGGTCAACTCTTCTCCAATGACTCCTCTGGCTCCCCACCAAACGACCAGCCCAATCCCACAAGCCTGGATTACTTCAGCCACTGGGAAGTAAGTTGCGTAGTAGAGCACCGACTTTACATTTGCCTTCCTGTGTTCTGCATTGATTTGTTTGAACTTGTCAAATTCCCTGTTCTCGGCATTGAAGATCTGGACGATGTTCATGCCTGTGATGTGCTCCTGCACGAAGGAGTTAAGATTGGCCACTGCAGTCCTTACATTGTTGAAGGAGACTTTGACTTTTTCCTTAAAGACGTAGGTGGCAAAGATCAACAATGGAAACATCGATAAACTCACCAGCGTAAGTTTCCAGTCAGTATAAAACATCACCCCGAGGATCACTATCAATTGGAGGATATCTCCAATCATCGCAGCAATACCCTGGCTAAACACATCAGATAGGGTTTCTATATCAGAAATGTTTCTGGTGACCAATCGACCAATCGGCGTTTTATCAAAAAATTTCAGTTTTAGTCTTTGGATATGATTGAACAGCTTAATTCTGATATCCTTGATGATCATTTGGCCCAGCCACCCGGATAGAAATGTATGAGCATATTGCACCACTGCCTGAATCACTAACAGAATCACCAGCCATATGATCATGATTACCAATCCCTGATAATCACCAACAGCCACCTCATTGTCAATGGCGTACTGGATCAGGATAGGTCTGGCCGGAGTAATCAACGCCATTGCAATGGTGAGGAAAACCAGGACATAAAACTGTTTGATATATGGTTTAGCAAAAACAAAGAGCCTGCCGATAATCTTCAGGTCCAGTATGTTTCCACTGATCGAGTTTTCTTTTTCCAACGGGTTGTGGTTAATCTAAATATATACTTTCCGGGTAGTCAACTTTTGCCAGGAAAAGACCTTCTGGAGGCACTGCTCTTCCTGCCATTGACCGGTTCCCACTTTTTAATATGATTTTAAGATCTTCAGGACGGGTTTTGGATAATCCGATATCCAGCAAAGTACCCACCAATGCCCTGACCATGCCTCTCAAAAACCTATCAGCACTTACAACAAAACGATGTCCATCTTCAGAAGTTTCCCAGGACATGTCAAAAATTTCACATTCAAAAGTTTTTACATCTGTTTTCACCTTGCTAAAAGCCTGAAAGTCTCTCGTATTTTTAAGGACTTCGATTGCCTCATTGATGAGGTCAATTTTCAAGTGTTGACTGTAAAAGTAAGAAGATCCCACTTTGAATGGGTCTTTCTTTGAGTGGATGAAGTAGGTGTAGGACCGAAGTGTGGCATCAAATCGTGCATGTGCTTCCTCCCTTACCGGCCGAATGTCTTTTACCGCGATGTCGAAGGGAAGCAATACATTGAGCTTATATTGGAAATCAACAATATCAAGCGAGACATTTGTATCGAAATGTGCGATTTGTTGAGTAGCATGAACACCTGTGTCTGTTCGGCCGCTGCCTGTACACTCTGCTTTTTCCTGGAGAATGGTTGAAAGGGCCTGGTTGATGGTTTCCTGTACAGAAGCAGCATTCTTTTGAATTTGCCATCCATGATAATTGGTGCCTTTGTATGCCAGGTCCAGGAAATACCTCATGGGCGCAAATTAACAGGGATTCAGTTGGCCAATTGCCAAGAGATGATCAATTTTGTCGAAATTTTTACCTCATGATCCAACGAGTTCAAAGTATATTTCTTCTGTTGACGGCTATTGTAATGATCTCAGTCATCTTTTTACCCCTATGGGATAAGACAAGTGCAGATGGTAATGAATTCATTTCATTGACAGCCTTAGAAATGACATACCTTGAACAGGGAGAATTGGTTACTCAGCAGCCCACCTATTACATTGGTATGCTGGCAGGGCTGGCGGCTATAGTAGCCTTATTTTCCATTTTCCAATTCAAAAACAGGCTAAGACAGATCCAGCTAGGGGCACTTAACTCACTCTTGATGGGAGGCTCACTTGGATTGACGTATTACTACACTACCAAAGCCAATGCGCTCTTAGAGCCCAACATTCAGGGCAATTTTTTGGCAGGATTTTATGTAATCGCCGCTGGTCTCTTCTTCAACCTTTTGGCCAATAGATTTATCAGAAGAGACGAAAAGCTGGTCAGAAGTGCAGACCGAATCAGGTAGTTCCAGTTACTTCACAGCCATTAAATGACAACTTGTCAGTTTTTTCCCTGATGGAATAAAATTTGATCCATCGCAATCATAATTTTTACAAAACGCAGAAAAAGTGATGCAAGAAAAAGGTTCTATCTCAATACATACGGAAAATATCTTTCCGATCATCAAGAAGTTTTTGTATTCTGACCACGAAATTTTCCTTCGTGAGTTGGTATCTAATGCAGTCGATGCCACACAAAAGATCAAAAGGCTAGCATCTTTAGGTGAGTATTCAGGTGAATTAGGTGATACCACCGTAGAGATAAGTTTTGATAAAAAGAAAAAAACGATCACTATTTCGGATCGCGGTATAGGGATGACCGCAGAAGAGATCAAGAAATATATCAACCAGATAGCCTTCTCTGGTGCCACCGAATTTATCGAGAAATATAAGGACAAAGGGGAGGATCAGCAGATCATAGGACACTTTGGTCTGGGATTTTATTCCGCCTTTATGGTGGCAAAAAAGGTTGAAATCAATACCCTTTCTTACCAGGAGGGAGCGCAGCCAGCCAAATGGGTTTGCGACGGAAACACAGAGTTTGAAATCTCAGATTCCAAGAAAAAAGAGAGAGGTACTGACATTACGCTTTACATGGCTGATGACTCTGAGGAGTTTCTAGAAGAGCATAGGATTCAGGGTATCCTGGATAAATACTCAAAATTCCTTCCGGTTCCTATCAAGTTTGGTCAGAAAGACAACCAGGTTGAAGATGGTAAGGACAAGGATGGGAACCCCAAGTACAAAACGGTAAAAGAAGACAACATCATCAACAACACAGCTCCAATCTGGACCAAGCAACCATCGGAGCTAAAGGATGAGGATTATCTCGCGTTTTACAAAGAATTGTATCCATTCTCGGAAGACCCTTTGTTCTGGATCCACCTAAATGTAGATTATCCATTCAATTTGACTGGTATTCTGTATTTCCCTAAACTGAAAAAGGATTTTGAGATCCAGAAAAACAAGATTCAGTTGTACAGCCGTCAGGTATTCATCACTGATGAAGTAAAAGATATCGTGCCTGAGTTTTTGCAGCTGCTTCACGGGGTGATCGACTCTCCTGATATCCCATTGAATGTTTCAAGAAGCTACTTGCAGGCAGATGGCAATGTGAAAAAAATCAATGGCTACATCACCAAAAAGGTAGCAGATAAGCTTTCTGAGCTCTTTAAAAATGATCGTGAATCTTACGAGCAGAAGTGGAGTGACATTGGTCTGTTTGTAAAGTACGGAATGGTTTCAGAGCCTAAATTCGAAGAGAAGGCAAAAGATTTTACCCTGCTTAAGAATGTGGAGGGTAAGTATTTCACGATCGATGAGTACAGGAAAAAGATAGAGCCAAACCAGACCAACAAGGACAAGAACCAGGTGTTTTTGTATGCCAGTGATGAGGATAAGCAGCACAGCTACATCGATAAGGCACAAAAAAGGAATTATGATGTAATTCTGCTGGATGGCCCGATCGATCCGCATTTTATTGGTCAGATAGAGCAAAAGGACAGCAACATCGTTTTCAAACGCGTGGACTCTGATGTCATTGACCGATTGATTGACAAGGATGAGAAGAAGGAGTCGGTCCTTTCTGACAAAGAGAAAGAGCAGATCAAGGAGGTCTATGAAAAAGCCGTCAATAACAAGCAAAACTCTGTGGTGGTAGAGCCCATGGCTACTGATGACATGCCAGTGACAATCACTTTGCCAGAGTTTATGCGGAGAATGAAGGATATGCAGGCAGTAGGTGGCGGTGGCCCGATGATGTTTGGAGAAATGCCATTGAACCTGGCAGTTTCTATCAATGCCAACCATAGCTTCACGAAGAAAATCCTGAGTGCAGAAAATGAAGAGGATAAGATCTCTCTGGCCAAACAGGCTTATGACCTGGCACTATTGTCTCAGGGAATGCTGAAAGGTAAAGACCTGACAGCATTTATCTCTCGAAGCGTGGATATGGTATCCGGATAACCCGGATATTGAAATTTTCTCGTTACTTTTTCGTTGTGATCGGTATGAGAAAGTACTTAATCTTCTTTTTTGGGCTGGCGTCATGCTATGTTTTGCCGGCCCAGGAAGATGAATCTGTCCAAAGTCTCTTTGAAACTAAATATGATTCTCCGCTCACCATCAACCTGGAAGAGGAGGAGGAAGAGGCTTTGGAGGTTCCAAAAAAGAAGAAAAAGAAACAGAACAAAAAGGTTTTTTTTGGTATCAAAACAAAGCGTGGCTTTACCAAAACAGGGTATGGAAATCGGCAGATTGTTGAATTGTTTCACTACCTGAAAGACAAGGACTATGCGGGACCCGATCCTTATGTCAAGAATTTTTACTGGTATGACTTTAAGAAAAAGCGCATAGTCAACAGCAACAGGGTAAACAGGGAATATGCTGGTGTACTCCATGGTCATTATGTGAAAAAGATTGAAGAGCAGGTGATCGAGGAGGGTTTCTATTATAAAGGAACAAAACACGGACGGTGGGTCGAGTACAACCGTCATGACATCCTCATGGACAAAAAGAATTTCTGGAAAGGCTGGCCCAAAGAATCATTGATGTCCTACTATGACTTCGATAAAACTAAACTGAAAGAAGTCATCCCAGTTCATTTTGGTGAGAAAAGCGGGAACTACTACGCCTTTCATGAGAGTGGAGTTATCGCCGTGACAGGACAATACAAGTTTGGCCATAAAGTGGGAGTATGGCGTGAATACTATGAAAATCAGAGAATAAAACGAGAAGTCATTTACCCCGAAGATCCATTCGACTTTAAAACCAGTCCTATCATTTCTAAAGAATGGGCAGAAGATGGTAAACTATTGTACGATCGAAGCCGTTTTTTGAGCAGTCTCAATTAGAATATCCTATGAGGCTTTTCCTAGCGAAGAGGAACAACAGACTGGCACAAATAAGCAATAGACCAAATTTCCACCCGAGGGTTAATGCACCCACTGTGTAAAGGATGATCCACCAAAAGAAGGTCAGGACACATCCAATATAAAACTTCATAGAGACATAGAAGGCTTTGTCTTTCATGATGCTCAGTACCTTTTTCAGCGCCAGATAAATGGGGAAATTGAGTAGGCTAAAGAAATAAACCAGGAATCTGGTGAATGCATTTCTTTGCGGTTTGCGAATCTCACCGATTTCTCCGCGGGCAATTTCTTTTAGCTCTTCGAAAGTCAGGTTTTCATGAGACTGTTGAAAAACAAAACTTTTTCTTAGCTCATAATCATCTGTTTTTTCCGGGAGGATCAGTACTTCTTTCATACCTTTTTCCACGGCATTCTTCAGTTCCTGATAACCATTGAGGTTGTTTTCTTTATAAGCTGGCATAAAGTCATCTACATCAAGGGCTTTACCAAAGTTCAGGATCACTTTGGCCGGGTGTCGATGAGAAAAATAATTGACGCCAACAGGAACGATGTATAGCTTCAGGTTTTTGTCAATATATTCTCTGGCTCCGAAAGCAATACGTGACGTACCTTTTTGAAGAGGTCTCAGATAGAAATTAATGTCGTGGTTGCCTTCAGGGAAAATGAGCAGTCGTTTTTCATTTTCTGCCAACATCTCAAAGCAACCCTTAAATACCTCTTCATTTTTTGATATAGTATCATACCCATCCCTGATCCGGTAGATTGGCCTCATATTGAGGGCACTGAGGAAAGGAATGGTTGATTTTTTGAAGATGTCTGATCGGGTCAGAAAGCTCACTGGTTTGTCGGTGAGTGACCCCACAATCACCGCATCCATAAAGGCGCCCTGATGATTGGGTGCGAATATCACAGCCCCTTCTTTGGGGATATTTTTTTTATTAATGACTTTGAGTCCGTTGAAGAAAAATGGTATCAGGATCTTTGCCCACCATTTTACAAAAAAGTATAGCATCTATGCTGACTTGGGATTTACGATAAACTTATTCTTCCAGTAAAAACTGATGGATAAACCAGAGAGAATGTGCCAAATGCCCCACCAGGCAGCTACAAGGGCCATGCCTCCCAGACCATCAAAAAATGCAAATATAAGGATCAATCCCAATCCGGAATTCTGAATCCCGGTCTCTATGGCAAGAGTTCTTCGGTCTTGTTCAGGAAGTCTGAACAACATGCCCATTTGATAACCTGAGATCAGTGCTATTCCATTGTGGGCAAACACAATAAATAATACCAAATAGATCTTAGAGAGGAAGAGATCCAAATTAGCAGAAAATGCCATGATGACAATCACAGCAAATATGATCAGAGAGCTGTAATGCATAAAGGAATGAATGCGAAGAGCAATACCTGGAAACTTATGACGGAAGAGCATTCCCAGTAGAATGGGTAATCCAAGAATTGTAACGATTGTCTGGAATGCACCCCAAAAGTCAAGATTAATTTGTTTCAGTAATTCTGCTGTGGGGGGATATAGACCTGCCCACAGTGCAAAATTGATGGGTGTGAGAAAAATGGCTGCTATCGATGAGATGGCGGTCAGACTTACCGATAAAGCAATGTTGCCACGTGATACCATTGTCATAAAATTTGAGATGTTCCCACCGGGACAGGCAGCAACCATCATCATACCCAATGCCATGCTGGGATAGGGCTGCACCACATACACAATCACAAATGTGAGAAAAGGTAAAATCATAAACTGGCTTAATACGCCAGCCAGAACACTGCGTGGTTGCAGCATCACCAGTTTGAAGTCCCTGGGCGTTAGGTTGAGAGCCACACCAAACATGATGAAGGCAAGACTCAGATTCAACAGGAAAATATTCTGATCGCTAAAGTTCAGGGTGATATTGTCAATGCTTTCCATTGATTGGGGTGTGTCAATTATTTGGGATCGATGAAATTAAAAAATATTGGTCAATTTATCCTACCTTTTGGCTATGATCAGAGCGCCAACATAAATTCATTGATTTTATTCTAGTGAATGCAAAAATAGTTGAATAATTTCTATCTATTCTTGCGTTAAGGAAATAAATTTTTAACAGAATGCCACATTTGTTGAAAATATGTTAAATTTGCATCTAAATTTTAGCTGGTAGCTATTAATTTCACTTAAAATTACCCTCTCCAATGTCCAAAACGGATACACCAATTCTGGTAAAGAATGATCCCTGGTTGTCACCTTATACAGAGGAGATCAAAAATCGTATTGAAAGATTTAAGCAGCAGAAGAAGGATATTGAAAAGCGATTTGGTTCTCTATCCGCTTTTGCTTCTGCTTACCAGGAGATGGGCTTAAATTATGATGCTAAGAAAGTAGGCTGGTGGTACCGTGAGTGGGCTCCTGGTGCAAAAGCACTAACGCTTGTGGGTGATTTTAACCAATGGGATAAAAGTAAGCACCCTTTGGAAAAGGGAAAAGATGGCATCTGGGAAGTATTCATAGATGCTAAAAAAACCAAGATCAATCATCTGGATGCACTAAAAGTACATGTGACAGATGCAAATGGTGTGGAGCGGGATAGAATTCCTGCATACATAAAGTTTGCTACACAGGACACTAAAACGTATGACTTTACAGGGAGGGCATTGAACCCTCCAAAAGCCTATAAATGGTCAGACAAGAAATTTGATCTCAAAGGAATCAATGAAAATCCATACATCTACGAATGCCATATTGGTATGGCTCAGGAAGAAGCTGGAGTAGGTTCATATGTGGATTTTACAGAAAAGATATTACCTAAAGTAAAGGAGCAGGGGTACAATGTGATCCAGGTGATGGCTATCCAGGAACACCCGTATTATGGGTCGTTTGGCTACCATGTCAGTAACTTCTTTGCTGTATCCAGCCGGTTTGGAACGCCTGATGAGTTTAGAGCGCTTGTTGATAAAGCTCACCAGATGGGTATAGCGGTGATTATTGACATTGTACATTCCCATGCTGTTAAAAACATCTCAGAAGGCCTCAATGAATTTGATGGTACGGATGACCAGTATTTTCATCCGGGAGGAAAGGGTGTCCATGATCAGTGGGACTCCAAACTTTTCAACTATGGAAAAGAAGAGGTCTTAAGGTTTTTACTTTCCAACGTGAAATACTGGATTGAAGAATTTCATGTAGATGGCTATCGATACGATGGCGTTACCTCTATGCTATATTTCCATCATGGAAATATGGTGAATTTTGATCATTACGACAGGTATTTTTATGAGGTAGATTGGGATGTGCTGACGTATCTTCAGTTGGCTAATACGCTGATCAAGGAGTTGAAGCCCGGATCAATTGTAATTGCTGAGGACATGAGTGGAATGCCTGGTTTGTGTAGACCTGTCAAAGAAGGGGGACTCGGGTTCGACTTTAGGCTTGCTATGGGTATACCCGACTACTGGATAAAACTCCTGAAACATAAGTCTGACGAGGAGTGGAATATCCATGAGATGTGGGAGACGCTGACCAACCGGAGACATGGAGAGCGAACCATCGCCTATGCGGAATCTCATGATCAGGCACTAGTGGGGGATAAGTCTCTTGCGTTTTGGCTCATGGATAAAGAGATGTATTCTCACATGCATGTGAGTAAAGACAGCTTAATTATTGACCGGGGTATCGCACTACATAAAATGATCAGGCTTTTCACGCTTTCACTTGGAGGTGAAGGATGGCTCAATTTTATAGGCAATGAATTTGGTCACCCTGAATGGGTTGATTTTCCACGTGAAGGCAATAACTGGAGTTATCACTATGCTCGGAGACAATGGAACTTGCAGGAGAGCGGTGAATTGAAATATAAATTCTTGTATGAGTTTGGAAAGCAAATGGTGAAAATGGCGAAAGACCATGAGCTGGTATCTTCGCTTCCTGCCCAGCAACTCAACATGGATGATGGCAACAAGACCATCATTTTTGAAAGAAACAACCTGATTTTTCTTTTCAATTTCCATCCTCACAATTCCATCCCGGATTATCGTTTCAAGATCCCACAATGTGGACACTATCAAATTATCTTGAATTCGGATCATCCTGATTTTGGTGGCTTTGGAAGAATCGACGATGAAATGACATATCCTTCAGTAACTTTGTTTGGGGAAAATTTTTTGAGTGTATACTTGCCTAGCAGAGTGGCACTCGTCCTGAAAAAAGTGAAATGAAAAAAATATCGTTAAGCACCCTTATCATCCTTTCCGGAATGATCTTACAAGCCCAGTCATTTACTTTCATGACCTATAACATTCGCTATGCCAATCCAGGCGATGGTGTGAATTACTGGGAAAACAGAAAAGCAGAATTGGCCAATCAGATTTCCTTTTATGAACCGGACGTCTTCGGCATTCAGGAAGGTCTTCCAGAGCAGGTAGATTACCTGGATGAACAACTTGATGCCTACAGCTGGTATGGTGTGGGTCGTGACGATGGAAAGTCAAAAGGAGAATTTAGTGCGGTCTATTACAAAAAAGATAAATTCTCAGTTCTGCAGAAAGAGACCTTTTGGCTATCACCGACACCTGAGAAACCCTCTAAAGGCTGGGATGCTGCATTACCCAGGATTTGCACGGCAGTTTTGTTTCAGGTGAAGGAATCAGATCAGAAATTTTGGGTTTTCAATACCCATTTTGATCATCGGGGAGACGAGGCCCGACTACAGGCAGTAGATGTAATCCTGGATAAACTAAAAGTACTTAATAATGATGGTTATCCTGCCATCGTGATGGGAGACTTAAATCTGACACCAGATTCCCCACCGATCAAAAAACTTTTCGGAGCAATGAATGATACACGAGCCGTGAGCGACCTGGTTTTCGGCCCGGAAGGTACCTGGAGTAGCTTTGATGTTCAAAAGGAGCTCGACCGAAGGATTGACTACATTGTAGTGTCAGATCAGGTGAAAGTTTCCAAATATGCTGTGCTGACCGATAACAGGGATTTGAGGAATTATTCAGATCACCTGCCGGTTTTTATTCAAGCCAGCTTTTCCAAGTAGTAAAAACCTCTGCAAGAGACTAGTTTTGCGTCATGAATTTTGATGGACTAAAAAATAACCTGGAAGGGGAGCTTTTCATCGATGAGACTACCCGAAAAGTCTATGCCACGGATGCTTCAGCTTACAGGGAGATTCCCATTGCTGTCGCTGTCCCGGAGAATGAATCAGATATCATCAAGCTGGTTGAGTTTGCCAGGGAAAATAATACTTCTTTAATACCCAGGACAGCTGGTACTTCTCTCGCCGGTCAGGTTGTTGGGGGAGGTATCGTCGTTGACGTCTCCAAAAAGTTCACGAAAGTGCTGGAAGTCAATGAAAAGGAAGGCTGGGCTATCGTGCAACCGGGTATTGTCAGAGATGACCTGAATCATCACCTGAGTGCATACGGTTATTTCTTTGCTCCTGAAACTTCAACAGCCAACCGGGCAATGATTGGGGGGATGATTGGAAATAACAGCTGCGGCTCGAATTCTGTTGTCTACGGAAGTACACGCGAACATTTGATTGAGGTTGATACCATTCTATCTGATGGAAGTAAGGCAAAATTCCAGTCGTTGGATGAAAAGGCCTATAAGGAAAAAGTTCAGTCCAGATCTTTAGAAGGATCGCTTTATGCTCAGATAGATGAGATCCTATCCGATGCAAAAAATATTAAGGAGATCGAGGAGCAATTTCCCAAGTCTTCTATCAACAGGCGGAATACTGGCTATGCAATAGACATGCTAGCCAGAATGAAGCCTTTCAATAAAAAGGGCGAAAACTTCAATTTTAGCAGCCTGATTGCCGGTTCTGAAGGCACGCTTGCTTTTGTGACTGCTGCCAAGATCAAGCTCACGCCAATCCCACCACCCCACAAGGTATTGGTTTGCATCCATTGCCATTCTATTGATGAGTCGCTCAAAGCTAACCTGGTAGCCTTGCAACATCAACCTTCGGCAGTAGAGCTGATGGACCATTACATTTTTGAAGCGACAAAACGTAACAGGGGACAGGCTGAGAACAGATTCTTTATTGAGGGAGACCCAAAAGCAATATTGGTAGCGGAGATCACCAGAGATTCTCAGGAAGAAGCAGAGAAAGTAGCCCAGGCTTTGATTGCCCAGCTTAAAAAAGAAAAACTGGGTTATTCTTATCCTACGGTGTCTGGAGATGATATCAAGAAAGTCTGGACATTGCGTAAAGCCGGTCTGGGACTCTTATCCAACGTGCCCGGGGATGCCAAACCAGTTCCGGTTATTGAGGATACAGCCGTCCATGTCAATGACCTGCCTGCTTTCATAGCAGAGTTTAATAAAATTCTTAAGGAATACGATCTTTATAGTGTTCACTATGCACATGCCGGATCAGGTGAGCTCCACCTGAGACCAATCATCAACCTAAAGACTACAGAAGGAATCGGGCTTTTCAGATCCATCGCTGAGGAGATCGCTAAGTTGGTAAAAAAATACAAAGGATCACTTTCAGGTGAGCATGGTGACGGTCGATTGAGGGGGGAGTTCATTCCACAGATGGTTGGTGAGCACAACTATCAACTGCTGAAGCAGATTAAGAAGACCTGGGACCCAACCAATATTTTTAATCCAGGAAAAATCGTGGATACTCAGCCAATGGATACCTTCCTGAGATTTGACAAAGACCAGAAGATCAAAGAAATCGACACCTTGCTGGATTTCTCGGATACCATGGGCTTTCAAAGGGCAGCTGAGCAATGTAACGGTTCTGCCGACTGTCGCAAGACGCCAGTTTCAGGTGGTACAATGTGTCCCAGTTACATGGCGACAAGAGATGAACGGGATACCACCCGGGCACGTGCCAATATGCTACGCGAGATGATCACCAGGTCGGATGATAGTAATCTACTAGTTCACGATGAGATCAAAGAGGTGATGGACCTCTGCCTCAGCTGTAAGGGGTGTAAGTCCGAATGTCCGTCCAATGTAGATATCGGCAAGATGAAAGCCGAGTGGCAGCATCAATATTACGAAGCAAAAGGAGTTCCCTTCAGAAATCGACTTATTGGAAACTTTTCAGGCGGCATGAAGCTGGCCTCTGCAATGCCTTGGGGATACAACCTGGTTTTCAACAACTCAGTCTTTTCAGGCATCGCCAAAGGCATCATGGGGTTTGCCCCTAAAAGAAGTATGCCTGAGATCTCAAAAGTCACCTGGCAAAAGTGGCTCAAAGGGTTTAAACCAACCGTTACCAAACCAATCAAGACTGTCTATCTGTTTGCTGATGAGCTCTTGAATTACAACGAAGCAGAAATTGGTATTACTACTGTAAAGCTGCTGGATAAACTGGGCTATGAAGTAAAATATGTCGATCATGCCGAATCAGGGAGGAGCCAAATCTCAAAAGGTCTCTTGAAAGATGCTAAAAAATTCTGCCAAAAGAATATTACCGTTTTCAAAGATCTCATAACCGCTGAAACCCCCTTGATAGGGGTGGAGCCTTCAGCTATTCTCACATTCAGGGACGAATACCCAGACCTGGTAAGAGGTGAAGAGAAAGAAGCCGCAAATAAAATTGCTGCTAATACTTTCATGGTTGAGGAGTTTCTCGCGGCAGAAATGGAAGCTGGTCACATCAAACCAGGTCAATTTAAGCAAGCAGAAGGCCTGATCAAGTTTCATGGCCATTGCCATCAGAAGGCTTTGTCTTCTTTGGCACCAACTAAAAGAATCCTTTCAAAGCTTACTGGCAAGGAGGTACAAATTATTCCTTCCGGTTGCTGCGGTATGGCGGGATCATTCGGCTTTGAAAAAGAACACTTTGACATATCAATGCAGATTGGTGAGCTTGTATTATTCCCAACTATAAGAAAGCAGTCTGAGGATGTGATTATCGCTGCAGCGGGTACCAGCTGTCGACATCAGATTTTGGATGGCACGAGCAGGCAAGCCAAACATCCGACGGAGATTTTATGGGAGGCCCTGATTTAATTCACCGAGGTCAGGACCTTGGAGTTTTCATAATTCAGGATATCCAGTAGTGCGTCAACCAGCTGCACTTTTGGCTGGAATGGCATAAGACTTTCATATTTCCCCTCTATTACTGACCCCGTATCCATGCTGAAGGTCACAGAACCAGCTTTGTGATTGTCACGACTGTTGAACAGACTGATCTGCATGATTGAATGATCTTGTCCGTCGTTGTATTTGCAGTTCAGTTTCCAATTCAGATAGCTGTTTTTTTCACAAATTTTGTTCAGTAAGTTGACCAACGTGATTTCATCCATGGCTTTAAGATAAATATTTCGGCTATTAATCACCAAATTTGTGAATATGAAGACCAAAAAAGAGATTGTCGACAATTGGCTGCCCAGGTATACAGGACAAAAGCTGGAAGACTTCGGTAAATACATCTTACTAACCAACTTTACCAATTACGTCAATCTTTTTGCAGAATGGCATCACGTGCCGGTGAGGGGGCTGTCAAACCCTATGCAATGTGCCAATGCTGACGGGATCACCATCATAAACTTTGGGATGGGATCAGCCAATGCGGCCACCGTCATCGATCTGCTCACCGCAATTTCTCCCAAGGCCATCCTGTTTTTGGGGAAATGTGGGGGTATTAAATCTAAAAATGAGGTAGGTGATCTTGTGTTACCCATTGCTGCCATTCGTGGTGAGGGTACCAGTAATGATTATATGCCTCCTGAGGTACCCGCATTGCCTGCTTTTGCGTTGCAAAAAGCTGTTTCCACCACCATTCGGGATTATGGGCAGGATTACTGGACGGGAACGGTCTACACCACCAACCGGAGAGTTTGGGAGCATGATGAAAAATTTAAGAAGTACCTTAGGAAACTCCGGGTGATGGCCATTGATATGGAAACGGCAACCATCTTCTCCGCTGCCTTTAAAAATGAGATGCCTGCAGGTGCCTTATTGCTTGTTTCCGATGTGCCTATGATCCCTGAAGGTGTAAAAACCGATGAGAGTGATCAAAAGGTCACGGAGAAATTTGTGGAAAAGCATATCAAGATCGGAATAGACTCGCTGAAACAGCTCATCAATCAGTCTCTAACAGTAAAGCACTTGAAATTTTAGCAGCCCTTAAAGCTCTTCAGCCTCTACCGTTTCTACCTCTGGCACCATGCGTTTGAGGAGGTTTTCGATACCCGCCTTGAGGGTAACAGTACTGGAAGGACATCCACTGCATGCTCCCTGCAATTGTACTTTCACCTTGCCATCTGTGAACGAATCAAAGGTAATAGCACCACCGTCCATTTCTACAGCAGGCCGGATATATTCATCCAGAATACTCTTGATTTTTTGCTCGATATCCGTATCTGTAGCATTGAGCTCGTGATCCTCTTTCACGTTTTCTTCTGTGAGAATCTGCTTTCCTGCTTCCAGAAATGATTTGATGAACGATTGGATCTCATTTTTTACTTCGACCCATTCTACCTGCTCACTTTTTGTGACTGTTACGAAATTGCTCATGTAGAACACTCGCTTCACATACGGAAAGTTGAACAATTCCTGCGCTAGCGGAGCCTGGCTGGCACTTTCCTGATTTGGATAGTCCCTGCTCACCCCTTCCGGAAGCAACATAAAGTTGACCACAAACTTGAGGGAATTTGGATTGGGGTTCGACTCCGTATATATGTTAATGTTGGATGCTTGTTGTGCTACAGCCATAATTACTTCTTTTTGGTATGAGTAATAATTGCAAAGATGCAGGAATAGTTCAAGAAAGTGAAAGAAAATGCGATGAGGGTGAACTTAGGTTGGTCAGCCATGATTTCTTTAGATTTACATTTGCCTCTTCAACACAAAGGAAATCTGGTTGAATCAAGAAAACTCAAATTGTTTTTTAAAGTAAAAATGAAGAAATACGAATACAAAATATTAACAATAAGTGCTTTCCATTTAAATAAGCCAACATTTCAAGCTGAATTGGACGAGAGTTTTAAAAAATGGGGAGATGAAGGATGGGAATTGGTGAAGATGGAGCCTGTAAATGGAGGAGCCTGGATTTTTTGGGGGAGAACTAGCAAGTTTCTAACTGTTTTTAAAAGAGAAAAACAGTAAGCAACGAATTCTCCTCGATTAAAATCTTTTGGAATAAGAAGTGTCCGCCTTTTGTTAACCTGCCGCATAATAATTTGTGGTTTGCTTTCACTTCCTTCTACCTGCTTTCCACTTTTCGAAAGCTATCAGGGTATTTTCATGTGTTGGAGGATACAATCCAATGATCGATTGACCTTCTAGAACTTTTTCAGTGACGAAATCTTCAAATAATGTCATGTCCACACATTCACTGGCTATTTCATCAGTGATTGCAGCCGGTATCACTACAACCCCATCGTTGTCACCCACGATGATATCTCCTGGGAATACAGCCACATCACCACATCCGATAGGTCCATTTATTTCAATAGCCTGATGCAAAGTAAGGTTAGTTGGCGCTGAAGGCCTTTGATGAAAAGCTGGCATTTTTAATTCGGCAATCTGTTCCGAATCTCGCAAACCCCCATCTGTTACCAGTCCGGCAACACCTCTTACCATCAATCGGGATGCGAGGATTGAACCCGCAGAAGCAGCGCGAGCATCTTTGCGACTATCTATGACCATTACCGCACCTTTCGGACAACTTTCAACGGCTTTTCTTTGGGGATGATCAGGATCCCTGAAAACCTCAATCGGATTTAGATCTTCACGAGCTGGTATATAGCGTAGCGTAAAGGCTTCTCCCACCATCGAAGTCGTCATCTTTTTCAGTGGAAGGACATTCTGAATAAACTGATTTCGCAATCCTCTCTTAAATAAGCTGGTTGCAATAGTAGCAGTGCTGACGTTTTGCAGCTTCACTCTTGTTTCAGGTTTCATGACAAGCATTTTGATAGTAAGATACACATAAGGCAACATGATAGCCTCGAGCTTACTCCTTGAATACTTGCTGTAGCTTGACCTCAATGATTAGAAATAATAGAACAAAATAGCTGATAGTGATTATCAGGTGCTCCGTTTCGCTGACTTGCTGATATAACCTTGGAAACCAGGTTAACATGGCCAGGTAAATACTACTGATTAATAACATGCCTGTGCCATAAATAGTATTAGCATATGCATATCGTTTATGAGTCAGAATTGCCCTGGGGGAGCGATAGCCAAAAATCCAGTTTCTATTACCTCTCAATAGAAGGATTGAGATGCTAATGAGAAAAAGGCAAACAGAAAGTTTAAGCTCAAAAGGCATTTAAGCAAAAGTGCTGCAAATCCTGATTTTTTGAAAGCAGGTTTATCGAGGAAAACAGAAAATTAATTTTGACATGCAGTAGGGAACCCAATAATCTTTTGTTTCAAACCCTTACTATCCCTCTTTTACCTCCTTCAGCTCACCTTCTGAGCTGGCAATCAGGGAAGCCACGGTTGCGTCACCAGTTACATTTACCACAGTCCTGCACATATCAAGGATCCGATCGACAGGAAAAATTATTGCGATCCAGACAGGATTCAATCCAACAGATTGTAGCACGATGATCAGCATGACCAAACCTGCACTCGGCACAGCAGCGGTACCAATAGATGCAAGTGTTGCGGTAAGGACTATGGTGAGCTGCTGACCCAGTGTAAGATCCACCATGTGCATTTGGGCCAGGAATACAACAGCCACAGCCTGGTAAAGTGAAGTTCCGTCCATATTGATGGTGGCCCCGATAGGTAAGACAAAACTTGTAATGTTTTTTGGCACTCCAAGCTCTTCCACACATTCCATAGTCACCGGCAATGTAGCTGCGCTCGAACTGGTAGAAAATGCAAGGAACTGAGCTGGGCTGATATGATTGAAAAAACTCTTGTAGCTGATCTTTTTGATGAATATCGACGCAATCACCGGGTAGAAAAGGAAGATCATGATGGCCAGTCCAACAAACACGACCATGGAGTAGGAGCCAAGCCCTTTGAATATCTCAAACACTTCGCTTGGTGTATCGGCCATCTTCGCAATAACACCTGCCAGTAAAGCAAAAACAAAGAATGGGGCTACTGCCATTACTTTTTCAACCATTTTCAAAAAGACAGCATTGATACCATTGACAAGATCTATTACAGGTCCTACGGTTGCTTTAGGAAGGATAGCCAGTATGATGCCAAAGAAGATTGCAAAAAAGATCACCTGCAACATATCCGTGTTGGTGGAGAGCGCTCCGAAAATATTTTCAGGTACCATGTCAACCACTGGTTGAAGTGGACTTGCGTCTTTGGCTTGTTGTGCACTTTGCATGGTGCGTTCTACCTTGCTGTCAGTTTGTTCCCTGTTAGGATCATTAGTGATTTCCGCTACCTGACTGGCGTATTGAGGGTCATTCAGGAAATCCCTGTTGTCTTTAGGCTTCACTCCATCAGTTTCTTCCACCCATAATTCGTAACTGATTCGGTTTTTTACACGCTGTTCATCATCAATTGTAGCACCCGGCTTAATAAGATTTACCAGTCCGAGCCCGACGGTCACGGCGAAAACAGTCGTCAGAAGGTAAATAGATATAGTTTTGAAACCCATCCGGCCCAGTTTGCTAACATCGGAGAGTCCTGAGATACCACTAATAATGGAAAACAGAACCAAAGGAACAGCAATGAATTTGAGCAGTCGAATGAAAATAGTCCCGAATGGGTCGATCCAGTTGATGGTAAATTGATTCCATCCCAGGCTACTTGAGATGAATGCCCAGATGATTCCTAGAACCAGTCCGATGATGATTTTTACGTGCAGGGGAAGTTTTCTCACCCGGCTAATTTATTTGTTCTGGCCAACAAATAGAAATCCGCAATAACTAATGCGGCCATGGCTTCTACAATTGGCACAGCACGTGGAACCACACAGGGGTCATGGCGGCCTTTTCCGGAAACCTTTGTGGCATTACCAGCTTTATCCACACTATCCTGATCCTGCATGATGGTTGCTACAGGCTTGAATGCAACATTGAAATAGATATCCTCACCATTGGAAATACCACCCTGTATACCTCCGCTATGATTGGATTTTGTTTTTACACGATCCCCGTCTTTATAAAACTCATCATTGTGCTTGGAGCCTCTCATTTTCACGCCCTCGAATCCACTTCCATATTCAAATCCTTTTACCGCGTTGATTCCCAGCATGGCATTGCCGAGCGCAGCATGCAGCTTGTCAAAAACGGGTTCTCCCAGACCGACAGGAACACCCTTGATCACCCCGGTCACCACACCCCCTACCGTGTCTTGATCTTTCCTTACCTGGTCGATGTAGTCAAACATTTTTTGTGCCATTTCGGGATCTGGACACCTCACATCGTTTGTTTCTGTTAGGGAGAGATCAAGCTCAGTATATGGTTTATCCATCGTTAGGTCCCCCACCTGGGAGACATAAGCGTGGAATGAAATGCCTTTTTCTTTGAGCATCAGCTTGGCAATGGCACCAGCAGCTACCCTGACAGCTGTTTCCCGTGCAGAACTTCGACCTCCACCCCGGTAGTCCCGGTTTCCATACTTGGTTTCGTAGGTATAATCAGCATGGGAAGGTCTAAATTTATCAGCGATATGACTGTAGTCCTTACTTTTCTGGTCCTTGTTTCGGATCAGCAATCCAATAGGAGTTCCCGTTGTCTTCCCTTCAAAAGTTCCGGAAAGAATTTCTACCTCATCTTCTTCCTTACGTTGAGTAGTGATTTTCGATTGCCCGGGTTTTCTTCGCTGAAGCTCAGACTGAATAAATGCTTCATCAATGGTGATGCCAGCTGGACAGCCATCCAGGATGGCACCAATGCCAGGACCGTGTGATTCACCAAATGAAGTGATGCTAAAAATAGTGCCGAATTTGTTTGCCATGAAGTTTACTTGCGAAACATGATAATGCCGGTCAAAACTAGTATAACCAGCGCAAAGATGTTTGCAAATATCTGAAGGAATGATCCCTTTTCCAGTGAAGTGAGCTGATTATCTTCAAATTCAATTGCATTGTAGAAGGCACCCAGGTCAGTAGACTGGATATATTCATTTTTTCTGCTCTCACCAGTCACCACTAGTTGCTGCCTTGATCGCAAAGTATCATATGATTCTTTTTCCGGATTGAAGAAGATCCAATAAAAAAAATCCCCAAGCTCGTACTCACCGGGCTCATTGGGTATTCCATAATAGCTAAAGGTTTTGGTTCCTTTTACCTTCCCTGCAGATCGGGTGATATTCTGTTGGGTGTTGGGATCGTAAAAATCGAAATCACTCGTCTCGGGCAGAATGGGTTTTTCAATCGCACTGATGTTCCCCTCTCCGAGTACATTGAATGAGTAATTGAAGCTTTCTCCAGTCTTCAGATCTCGGGTACTTATCTTCTCGGCCAGCTGATAATTACCAATGGCCACTTGATTTTTCAGTGGGTGAGGGGGCAGTTCTTTGACTTTTATCTCTTTGGGCTTGGAGTAAAAAGTCTCAAAGTCCTCCTGACGGTTTCTGCCAAAGAAAGAGGGATTCTTGGCCACTTTATACTTTATCAGCTTGAGTCCTATGGAAGAAAATTTGATATTTTCCTTGTTAAGTGGATAGAAAGCCGCCTGGTATATTTTATATTGAGTGTAAGCTTTATTGTTGATTGTGATCGGCTCACCACTGATATTATCTATGTTGAAGTTCTCTTCCCAGCAGGTATTTGGTTTGATCTCCTTGACTATATCAGTAATTTGTTTCCCCAGATCATAAAATCTCAGCTCCGCTCTGTTTTCTTCACTCACATAAAATGCCAGGGTAGTGGTGAACCCCTCTCCTACATAAACCTCCGATTTATCAGTGGTGAGGGCCAAAAAGGCATTCGATTCCACATCCATAAATTCTGATTGTTGTCGCCTCCTCCCGAAGAACTCTTCGAAAGGGTCATTTGAGAATGGGCTGGTGCTGTTTTGTTGTTGACGCTGACTTGGTGGGTTCACCTTGATGGTCTTTCCCGGCGATGTGACAGTTTTCCCATTCACTACCATTTCGAATGACGGTATCACAATGGTGCCCTCTCTTGTAGCCTGATAATTCTGCGTGATAGATTGCTTTGAGGTCATCTGCCCATTGATAAAGCTTGTAGATGTGGAGGAGGATGTACCTCTTTTTACCAAACCGTCTATTTCAGGAAACGGGCTGTAATTTTGTAACCTTTCATTCTCCACCGTCAATGTGATGGTAAAGAGCTGATTTAGAGCGATTTGATCTTCTCCATACTCAAGCTTTATCTCTTGTGCCATTGAAATGTTGGCAAAAAGAATGAGGTAGAGGCAACCTAAAATTCCTGACTTCGTAAAATTCATGGCACGTAATTGCAATGACTGTAAAAGTGAAAATTGACCTTGATGCAAAGGTAAAAATTGTTTAACTTATGGTTAAATAGTTTCTCACTTGAGAACGTCATTTTTGCCTCATAAAGTTAACTCTTTAACAAAATTTTACATTTATGTTAGAGTATTTCAAAACCATCCTGGCTAAAGTCAGCTTCGACCGTTGGTTATTTGAAAAAGAGCTCAGGAAAGCTATCAAATCACTTATTCCTACAGAAGTTATTAAGCTTAAGGAGTGGTGCATTGAGCAGTATGGGCACATCTATTCATCCATCATCAATAAATGTTTTGCTACCAGAATGATCTAGCGAATAGGTAGCACATGGGGTGAGTAGGCCAGGGGCCAGTAGTGTCAGCGTTTTTGGTACATTAACGTAAAGGTCTCTTGTATGCTATTTTTGTCGGATTGTTCTATCAACTCCAGCCTATCTCCCTTTTTTACTTCACCGGTTTTGAGGATCCTTACATATGTGCCCGGGTGGCCAAACAGTATAAAATCCCTTAGTATGCTCTGGTTTCCAAATTTGACTCCCAGTTTATAGCAAGGTTGTCTTGGTTGAGAGATGGCTACGATAGCTTCCCCAAGCTGATATTTGGATCCTATTCTGAGATTTGATTCATCCATACCCTCTATGGTAATATTTTCACCAAACATCCCATAATCCCATTCCAGGTCAGGGTATAGATTTTTCCAATAGTCATAATAATCAGCTGAATATAAATAGCAGGCTTTATCGGTGCCACCATGTACGGTCCGGTCAAAGACAGTATCATTTCTAACATTTTCAAGTCCTAGGTGGATAGCTTGATCGACAGGTTTTTTATAAATACCGGTTGTGACCTCCTTTCCATTCCAGTTGATGATGACTGGATCGCTGATATTGACCGATAGTACTTCCACGGATGAATAAGATTATATATTGTAAAGAATTGAAAACATTTTATGCCAAAATTGGTTCATGGAAACTATTTTAATCGTTGGATATAAGGTAATGGCACAGGGTGTTTATTTTGCTATTCATCAGCCCGTTAGGTAAATATATCTGGTTTTCCATGCAGTTTATAGAAAATAGGTCGTGTCTAACTATCGATGAAAAGTAAATGATTTATCTTTATCGACAGATTAAGCGATAGATTAAGAACCAGCTTGTTTACAAGATTATTAAACAAGCGAAAAATGGCAGACCAAAGCGAAGAAAAATGGGAGGGCATCAAAGGCTTCTCCAACTATGAGATTTCCAACAAGGGGAGAATTAGAAGTAAGACCCGAAAAAGCTGGCATAAAGGAAGCCAGGTTTACATGAAGATCAAGGGTAAGTTGATGAAGCAGCGTTGGAACAAAACCTGCAAATGTTATTTCTTGGACCTTATTGATGATGAAAAGAAGCGGAGAACTGTGTATCCACACAAGGAAACAGCTATAGCCTTTGTGGATAATCCGGATCCATCTACTTTGACCATGATCATTCATGAGGACAATAACCCAAGAAACAACAAGGCAGATAACCTGAAATGGGTTTCAGCGTCAGATCATATGAAGTGGCAGTTTGAAGTAGGAAACAAAAACAACTACAAGGTGTGGAAGACACGCAAGAAACGCTACAAAAATGGGTTTAAGCCTGGTACGGTATTACCTGGCAGACCAAAGAAGAATAAAGCAGAAGCATAAAAAAAAGGCTCCACGATGTGGAGCCTTTTTAATTTCTTTTTGCTCTAAATTTCCTTATGCCTCAGCAACCGGATCTATGTGAACGTAAGATCTGTTCTGTCTGCCTTTTTGGAATCGAACAGTACCATCTGACAACGCAAATAAGGTGTGGTCTTTACCAATACCTACGTTGCTTCCAGGGTGATGCTTAGTGCCTCGCTGACGAACGATGATATTGCCAGCAATTGCTGACTGACCGCCAAATATTTTCACACCAAGTCGTTTACTTTCCGACTCTCTTCCGTTCTTTGAACTACCTACACCTTTCTTATGTGCCATGGGTACTTAGTTTTTAATGTCTTGAATTAATACTTTAGAGAACTGCTGTCTGTGACCGTTCTTTACTTTGTAACCTTTTCTTCTTTTCTTCTTGAAGACGATTACTTTGTCGTCTTTGACATGCTCTAATATTTTTCCGGAAACTTTTGCTCCTTTTACTGTGGGAGTTCCAACATTTACTTTGCCATCATTATCTACAAGAAGTACCTGATCAAAATCTACTTTTGATCCTTCTTTACCTTCTAATAATGGAGCGTACACAAACTGGTCTTTTTCCACTTTGTATTGTTTCCCGGCTATATCAACGATTGCGTACATTTTTCTTTTGTGTTTTGAAAAAGGACTGCAAAGATATCAGAAACACTGATATTTTCAAACATTACCACATCTTAATGGTGTGTTAATTTTTTTTTCACATTTTTTTCACTTTTTTCGTGCCCCATTTTAAGCAATACGGCTACAAGTTATGATTATAAAATCAGATTATAAGGCACTTTTTAACAGCAAGTTATGTTCTTTTTCCAGGCATAATTATGACATAAGAAACAGGGAAAATATTGCTTGATTTTTCGTGTCCTTTTTTACACATTTGTAAACACGGTCGCGAAAAAATAAACCACTTTTCGAACGGGATTAACTCCCAAAACTTAGCAAACAGCTCGCAAATCACGATTTTGAGATGGTGGGCGTGTTTTGTTTTCGTTTGTGGATAACCTGTTTTGACTGTTGATAACTTTATTAGTAACTAAAAACGATGGTGGAAATCCTGTGAATAAATAAAAATTATTAACAAATGACTCAAGAAGAACCCATACTCAAGGAAAACAAAGACCGATTCGTATTATTCCCCATCCAACAAAATGACATTTGGCAATTTTATAAGAAGGCAGAAGCCAGTTTTTGGACAGCCGAAGAGATCGATCTGAGTCAGGATCTTAAAGATTGGGCCAACTTAAATGATGGTGAGCGTCATTTCATCAAACATGTACTAGCTTTTTTTGCTGCCAGCGATGGGATTGTGAATGAAAACCTGGCAGAAAATTTTGTTTCGGAAGTACAATATACTGAAGCCAAATTCTTCTACGGATTTCAAATAGCGATAGAAAATATTCATTCTGAGACATATTCCTTGCTCATAGATACTTATGTAAAGGATGCAAAAGAGAAGGATCATCTTTTCCATGCCATCGAGACGATGGATTGTGTAAAGAAAAAAGCAGATTGGGCTTTAAGATGGATAGATGAGGGTAACTTCGCCGAACGATTGATCGCCTTTGCTGCTGTGGAAGGAATTTTCTTCTCCGGTAGCTTTTGCTCAATCTTCTGGCTGAAGAAACGTGGACTGATGCCTGGATTGAGTTTTTCCAACGAGTTAATCTCAAGAGACGAAGGTCTTCATTGTGATTTTGCCTGTTTACTCTACAACAATCACCTGGTGAACAAGTTGCCTAAAGAAAAGGTGACTAAGATCATTGAGGATGCGGTAGAGATAGAAAAAGAATTTGTGACTGACGCATTGCCGGTAAAACTGATCGGAATGAATTCTGATCTGATGTGTCAGTACATCGAATTTGTTGCTGACCGACTACTGGTTGAATTGGGTTGTGATAAGCTTTACAATTCATCCAACCCATTTGATTTCATGGAAATGATTTCTCTGCAAGGGAAAACAAATTTCTTTGAGAAACGAGTGGGTGAATACCAGAAAGCCGGAGTACTAAATGCTGATAAAGAAAAAGAGAAACCTAAATTTAGTTTAGACGAAGACTTTTAATATGAACCTGTTTTTCATCATTAATCACCCAATTGCCTTATGCTAGTTATAAAAAGAGACGGACGAAGAGAATCTGTCAAATTCGATAAAATCACAGCCAGAATAGAGAAGCTGTGCTATGGACTGAATCCGGACTTTGTAGAACCCGTAGAAATTGCCAAGAAGGTAATCGATGGGCTTTATGATGGTGTGACAACCATCGAGCTCGACAACCTGGCTGCTGAGATAGCTGCTACCATGACGACCAGACATCCTGACTTTGCCAAGCTGGCGGCCAGGATATCTATATCTAACCTACACAAGGTGACTGAAGAGTCTTTTTCAAATACCATGAAAAGACTTTATACCTATATCAATCCAAAAACAGGTGAAAATGCAGCATTGATCTCCAAGGATGTATATGGCATCATCCGGGCCAATGCCAAGAAACTAGACGAGGCAGTAGATTACAATCGGGATTATAATTACGACTATTTCGGATTCAAGACCCTGGAGCGATCTTACCTGATGAAACTGGACGGGAAGATTGTTGAGCGTCCACAACATATGCTCATGAGGGTTTCTGTAGGTATCCACAAAGATGATATCAATGCGGCTATCGAGACCTACAACCTGATGTCTGAAAAATGGTTCACACATGCGACACCTACATTATTCAACGCAGGAACGCCTAAGCCACAGCTGTCATCATGCTTCCTGCTCTCTATGCAGGACGACAGCATCGATGGAATCTACGATACGCTTAAGCAATGTGCGAAAATTTCTCAGTCTGCGGGTGGTATTGGACTGAGCATTCACAATGTAAGAGCAACAGGTGCTTATATTAAAGGAACAAACGGAACATCAAACGGAATTATCCCGATGCTCCGAAACTTCGACATGACAGCTCGTTATGTAGACCAGGGTGGTGGAAAACGTAAAGGAAGCTTTGCCATTTACCTGGAGCCATGGCATGCAGACATCTTCGAATTCCTTCAGCTGAAGAAAAACCACGGTAAAGAGGAGCTGAGAGCAAGAGACCTGTTCTATGCCATGTGGATCCCTGATCTGTTTATGAAGCGGGTAGAGGAGAATGGCAACTGGTCATTGTTTAGCCCGGATGAAGCATCTGGTCTTTATGACTCCTATGGTGATGAATTTGAGAAGCTCTATGAAAAATATGAGAGTGAAGGAAAAGCCAGACAAACTGTAAAGGCACAAGACCTTTGGTTTGAGATCCTGGAATCTCAGATTGAGACAGGTACACCATACATCCTGTATAAAGATCATGCAAACAGGAAGTCTAATCAGAAGAACCTGGGTACCATCAGATCTAGTAATCTGTGTACAGAGATCATGGAGTACACTTCAAAAGATGAAGTAGCTGTGTGTAACCTGGCATCTATCTCTCTGCCTAAGTTTGTGAGAGAAGATGGTACTTACGATCATCAGAAGCTTTATGAGATCACCAAGGTGGTGACCAGAAACCTCAACAGGGTAATCGATGTCAATTACTACCCGGTGCCTGAAGCTAAGTACTCCAACCTGAAGCATAGACCAATTGGTATAGGTGTGCAAGGTCTGGCAGATGCTTTTGCGTTGATGAGAATGCCATTCGAATCGGAAGAGGCTCAAAAGCTGAACAAAGAGATTTTCGAGACCATTTATTATGCCGCCATGGAAACTTCCATGGAATTGGCAACTGAAGAAGGAGCTTACGAGACTTTTAAAGGTTCACCGGTTTCTAAAGGTATCTTCCAGTTTGATATGTGGGGTGTAACACCTGACTCAGGAAGATGGGATTGGTTTGACCTGAAACAAAAGGTAAGAAAGAATGGAGTGAGAAACTCCTTGTTGCTGGCTCCTATGCCAACAGCCTCTACATCTCAGATCCTGGGTAACAATGAGTGTTTCGAGCCATTCACTTCAAACCTGTACGTAAGAAGAGTATTGTCTGGTGAATTCATCGTGGCCAACAAATATATGATGCAGGATCTGATCAAACTTGGTCTGTGGAATGAGGACATGATGAACAAGATCAAGCTTCATAATGGATCGATCCAGGAGATTGACGAGATCCCTCAAAACATCAAAGATCTGTACAAGACTGTTTGGGAGACTTCTCAGAAAGCCATCATCGATATGTCGGCTGATCGGGGAGCCTTCATCTGTCAGAGCCAGAGTCTGAACATCCACCTTACGGATGCCAACTTTGGTAAGATGACCTCGATGCATTTCTATGCATGGAAGAAGGGACTGAAAACAGGTATGTATTACCTGAGGACCAAAGCAGCTACCGATGCGATCAAGTTCACCGTGACCAAGGAGAGCAAAAAACAGCCGGAAAGTGCACAGGTGGCTCAGACGGTAGGTGCAGCAAGCACAATCCAGGATACCAGGAACAAAACAGCTGCTGAGCTGGAAGCTGAAAAGCTCCAAAACCAGTCAGCCATGCAATGTTCACTGGATGATCCAGAAGGCTGCGAGATGTGTGGAAGTTAATTTATTCTGTCTATAATCAATAAGTGAAAGGTCCTGTGGAAGCAGGACCTTTTTCTTTTTAAGGAGATCACACAATCAGGTCGCAAAAGAAATATTACCAGGAAACGGTAATATATAGGAGGTAGATAAAGGCTGTCGTAAATGTATTAATCAAAGAGTTTACGGATATAGTAATAGCTCTCCAAGCCACTCTTACTCCACCAAGCGCTTCTTACTCTTCCTTAGGGAGCTTTGCTTGATCTTGATCCCTTTCTGTAGGGCAAGGTTATTGGGGTAGTTGACGACGTCACCATCTTCGACTTTGATCACCATGGTGAAAAGGTTAAGGTCCAGTACCTCACCCTCTACAGAGTTGTCGCCATCCATGATCCTGATTTTGGATCCTATGCGGTAGGGGAAGTAGAAGAACAGGATCACCGCAGCAGTTACATTGCTTAAAATCGACCAGGCGGCAAAGAGTGCAACACCCGCAACAGTGAAGAAAGAAAGGAAGTAAACTGAAAATCCTTCAAACGTGATGTCCCAGATCAACCCCAGGATCAGCAGGCAAAAGACAAAGATGATGAAGTTGAAATATTTGATCGTATAGGCCACCCGGGGGAGCGAAATGTCTCTCTTTCTTCCATATTTCCTAATAATCGAAGATGTAACCTTACGGCTCACCAGGAAGAAAAAGACCAGGCAGAGCGTCAGCAGAATCTGTGTGCTGTAGGGAAAGTACAGGTCGAGGTATTTGAGAAAATTCATGGGGCAAAAGTAGAATGAGTTTTCTACTTTGCCCCAAAAATTTATTGATTCACTTCTACTTCATCCAGATTGATGAACTCAATTTGGTTGTCCTTACCCAGGGTGACACCAATGACAGCGTCTTTTTGAATCGCGCCACTCAGTATCTGCTTGGAGAGTTCGTTTAGAATTTCTCTTTGCAGTACCCTTTTCAATGGTCTGGCACCAAACTGTGGATCGAAACCGATCTTACCCAGGTGGTTCAACACCTTATCGTCTGCTTCGATCTTGAGGCCATTTTCGCTGAGTCTGTGTTGTATCAGCTTAAACTGGATACCCACAATCTTTTTCAGATCTTCTCTGCTTAACGGTCTGAACATGATCGTTTCATCTATCCTGTTGAGAAACTCCGGTCTCACGGTTTTTCTCAGCATCTCAAAGACCTGACGTTTAGAGTCCTCAATGATCTCGTCCTGGTTCCACTCTTCCATCTTCTCAAAGTTTTCCTGGATCAGGGTAGAGCCGATGTTGGTGGTCATGATGATGATGGTGTTTTTGAAATTGGCTACACGGCCTTTATTATCCGTCAGCCTACCGTCATCCAGCACCTGCAGCAGGATGTTGAATACATCAGGGTGAGCCTTTTCGATCTCATCAAGAAGTATTACACTATATGGCTTTCTCCTCACTGCTTCCGTAAGTTGTCCACCCTCGTCGTATCCTATATATCCTGGAGGCGCTCCGATCAGCCGGCTCACAGCATGTCGCTCCTGGTATTCGGACATGTCGATGCGCACCATGGCATTTTCATCATTGAAGAGATATTCTGCCAGTGCCTTGGCCAATTCAGTCTTCCCAACACCAGTGGTTCCCAGGAAGATAAATGAGCCAATTGGCCGCTTAGGATCATGTAAACCTGCACGGCTTCTGCGCACTGCATCAGAGACTGCTGCAATCGCTTCTTTCTGTCCGGCTACTCTTTTACCCAGTTCAGTTTCCAGGTGCAGGAGCTTCTCTCTATCGGATTGCAACATTTTGGATACAGGCACACCCGTCCATTTAGCCACCACTTCAGCGATATCCTCGGCATCTACCTCTTCCTTCAACAGGGATTTTTCTCCCTGCATCTCGGCCAGCTGCTTTTTGTATTCGGCCAATTTCTTCTCAGCTTCAACAATTTTTCCGTATCGGATCTCCGCTACTTTACCAAATTCACCCGACCGCTCGGCCTGCTCAGCCTCGACCTTGAATTGCTCGATGTTTTCCTTTTCCTCACGAAGTCCCTGGATCACGCCCTTTTCGTTTTCCCACTTGGCTTTAAGATCATTCCGCTTACCAGTGAGGTCCGCTATCTCCTTGCTTAATTCTACCTCTTTGGTCTTGTCTTTTTCTCTTCGGATAGCCTCCCGCTCAATTTCAAGCTGCATGATTCGTCTGTTGAGCTCGTCCAGCTCTTCTGGTAACGAATCAATTTCAATCCTAAGTTTGGAAGCCGCCTCATCCATCAGGTCAATGGCTTTATCTGGCAGGAACCTGTCCGAGATATACCTTGTCGAAAGCTCGACAGCCGCGATGACCGCATCATCTTTTACACGGACACCGTGATGCACCTCATACTTATCCTTGATACCTCTGAGAATACTGATAGCATCCTGCATATCTGGCTCATCGATGATCACAGCCTGGAATCTTCGCTCAAGGGCCTTGTCTTTCTCAATATATTTTTGATATTCCTTAAGCGTTGTAGCTCCGATGGCATGAAGCTCACCTCTCGATAATGCGGGCTTCAATAAGTTAGCTGCGTCCATAGCGCCTTCTCCACCACCACCTGCTCCAACCAGGGTATGGATCTCATCAATAAAAAGGATGATCTCACCATCACTGTCTGTCACCTCTTTGATCACCGCCTTCAACCGCTCTTCAAACTCCCCCTTGTACTTGGCACCTGCCACCAAAAGACCCATATCGAGCGAAATGATCAACTTGGACTTTAGGTTCTCAGGTACATCACCATCCACAATTCTTTGGGCCAGACCTTCCACGATGGCTGTTTTACCCACACCTGGTTCTCCTAATAAAATGGGGTTGTTTTTCGTACGTCTGGCAAGGATCTGCAGTACACGCCTGATCTCATCGTCACGACCGATGACTGGATCTATTTTACCTTTTTTGGCTAATTCATTTAGGTTCTTAGAATACCTTTCTAAAGACCTGTATTTGGATTCTGCATTTTGATCAGTCACTTTTTCTCCTCCTCTCAATTCTTTGATGGCTTTGATCAGCTCTTTCTCTACAAAGCCTGCACCTTTCAAAATTTGTGCTGTCTTATCCTCTCCGCTTAGCAATCCCAGAATGATGTGTTCCACAGCCACATATTCATCGCCAAAAGCCTTCAATTGTTTTTCAGCCCGCTGCAAGGCTGCTGCAGCCTGATTAGACAGGTAAGGTTGCCCACCGGACACCTTGGGATATGTCTTGATCAGTTCATCCAGTTTGGAGTTTATGTTGGCCCTATTTGTCCCGGTCTTTTTTAGCAGGAAGGAAATCAGGTTCTCATCTGATTGCATAATGGCCTGCATCAGATGCCCGGTCTCAATCACCTGCTGACCATTTCCGCTGGCCAGTTCGGTCGCTTTTTGTAAAGCTTCCTGTGATTTTATGGTATAGTTATTAAAATTCATTGCTATTCTTTCTCCTGCTCAATGATCAAATCCGAAGCCAGTTTAATATTTGGATAATTTCAGGACTAAATGGCATAAAATTGAGTATTTGAACTATCATTTTCTGTCAAAATGACATTCTAATTTAATGCCTTTCCGATAGAATGAGTCGAGTACTTGTTTAGTCCAATTTACCATCCTAGCTTTATCGGCTTTAAGTGATGTTGCCAATACAAGCTGCATCAAAACACCAATTAACCCAATGAATAACAAACAATTAGCCAGACGAAAATTTTTGGTAAAGGCGGGGACTGTTTCAGCTTTGGCTACTGCCGGCCTTTCCTCTTGCACTTCTGAAAGCAAGCAGGCAAGCAATGGACCTTACATCAATTTCAATAATACTTACCGCTGGAAGATGACCACTACCTGGCCACCTAACTTCCCCATTACTGGTGAGGGATGTAAGAAGTTGGCCCAGTGGGTGAAAGAAATGTCAGGAGGTAGAATGGAGATTATTGTATACGGAGCTGGCGAGCTAATCCCACCATTGGAAGGCTTTGATGCGGTGAGTAATGGGGCAGTGGAGATGAATCACGGAGCAGCTTATTACTGGGCAGGAAAGCTGGCTGCGGCACCATTTTTTACAGCCGTTCCTTTTGGGATGAATGCTCAGCAAATGAATTCATGGATCACCAGTGGGGGTGGTCAGGAGTTGTGGGACGAAGCGTATGCCCCGTTTAACTTGATGGGAAGAATGGCCGGAAATACTGGCTTCCAGATGGGCGGTTGGTACAATAAAGACATCAATTCCGTTGCCGACCTGAATGGGCTGAAGATGCGGATACCAGGATTGGGTGGCAAAGTTCTGGCAAGAGTGGGAGGTACACCAATGTTAGTATCTGGTGGTGAGATTTATACCAATCTTGAACGGGGTGTGTTGGATGCTACCGAATGGATAGGTCCTTATCACGATTATTTATTGGGGTTGCATCAGGTGGCTAAAAACTACTACTTTCCGGGTTGGCATGAAACCGGACCTGTATTGGAGCTACTTATCAACAAAGAGAAATTCAATGAGTTGCCTTCAGACCTGCAAGCGATTCTCCTCTCCGCCTGTAGTAGAAGTAATGAATGGATGCTTTCGGAATTTGATTACCAAAACGGAGTATACCTTAATAAGATTCGGGAGGTAGAAAGTGTTTCGATCAAGCAGTTCCCAAGAGAAGTGATGGATGGGCTACGAATAGCATCTAAAGAAACTTTGGAGGATCTTGCTGCTAATGACCCGATTAGTCAAAAAGTTTATAAGGCTTATAAGGACTTCAGAAAGGTGATAAGTTCGTATATGGAGATCAGCGAAAAGATCTTTTACGAACAGATGAATTAATATTTCTTGACATTGGGGTCCACATCATCTGACCAGGCGAGGATCCCACCTTTTAGGTTGAACAGGTCAGTAAATCCATGCTGCTCCAGGTACTGGATGGCATTGGCACTTCTTGCACCGCTGCGGCAATGAACAACCACCTTCTTATCCTTAGAGATTTTGTCAAGATTATCAGGGACGGTATTAAGTGGGATGAGCTCTCCACCGATGTTACTGAAATCAAATTCCTTTTGCTCACGAACATCGATGAGTTGGAAGTCTTCCTTGGAATCCATTAGGGATTTAAGCTCTTTGGCGGTTATCTCTTTCATATGAATAACAATCTTTGTTTAGAAACTTAAAATTAGAAAAAATGTTCATTTGACAGCTGCTAAATTCGGTAAGTAGCTGACAATTTCAGGATAAAGGATCAGCAGCAGTAAAAATGCCAGCTGAATGATGACGAAAGGGATCACTCCCTGGTACAGGTGGATCGTCTTTACTTCTGGTGGGGCCACCCCTTTTAAGAAGAAAAGAGCAAACCCAAATGGTGGCGTCAAAAATGATGTCTGAAGGTTGATCGCGAGGAGGATCCCAATCCATATCAGATCAATACCCATGGCCACAAAAATGGGAGCAACCACCGGAACGATGATGAACACAATTTCGATGAAGTCAATGAAAAATCCTGCAATGAAAACCAGGATCATGACCAGGGCCAAAAACCCGTAAGGTCCCAGGTTACTATCCTCTATGACGCTCAGGAATAATTTATCGCCTTCCAATCCTCTGAAGACAAGTGAAAATGCCGTGGCACCAATCAATATCATGAAAACCATGCAGGTGAGAAATGTAGTCTCACGCATCACCTCCTTCAGGATCTTAAATTTCAGTTTCCCATGAAATAGGGTCAATAGGAATGCACCAAAAGCTCCGACACCTGCAGCTTCAGTTGGTGAAGCAATCCCGGCAAAAATACTTCCCAATACCGCGAGTATTAGTAGAAATGGAAATAAGAATGATTTGATTACCTGAGCAGATAATCCTTCCTTTTTAAATGCTTCAACTTCTTTCTCGGGCATACTCGGAGCCCTATCCGGGAAGATCATGGAATAAATGATGATATAAAGAAGGTAGCAAGCTACCAGTCCAACACCTGGTATTACAGCTGCCAGGAACAAATCACCGACCGATACCTGCAGCACGCTGCCTAACAACACAAGTACCACTGAGGGTGGAATGATCTGGCCCAACGTACCTGATGAGGCGATGGTACCAGTGCTCAATCGAGGACCATAACCTCTTTTGAGCATTGTTGGTAAGCTAATTAATCCCATGGTGACGACAGTAGCACCCACAATTCCTGTGGAGGCAGCCAGCATGGCACCAACTATCACTACTGAGATGGCTAGCCCGCCCTTGAATCGTCCAAAAAGCAAGGCCATGGTTTCCAGTAGCCGCTCTGCAATACCGGATTTTTCCAGCATGATACCCATGAATACGAATAGTGGGACCGCGAGCAACACAAAATTTTGCATTGTCCCGTATACCCGTAAAGAAAGTAGATAAAAGAAATCTACATCAAATACCAGTATACCAACAACAACGGAGAGCCCCCCAAGCGTAAATGCCACAGGGTAGCCTATCAAGATGAGTAGGAAAATAGCGGCGAAAAGAATGATAGGCAGATATTCAATCATTCACTAATATGTCTTTAATGGATCTTAAAATGATGGCTATTCCCTGTAGACCTAAAAGGAACATGCCAATTGGAATCATGGATTTGATAATGAATCTTGAAGGCAGACCCCCAGGATCCGGGCTTGTTTCTCCTATTTCATATGAGGTAATGGTAAATTGTAATCCCTCAATGAAACCCACATAGCAAAATGGGAGTAGAAGTATGACTGTACCCAAAAGGTTTATCCAGGCTTTTGTCTTGGTAGAAAACTTCTGGTAAAACACATCTACTCTTACATGCTTATCCTCCTGAAATGCCCACCCGGAAGCCAGCATAAAGAGAGCGCCAAACAGGTGCCATTCAATTTCAAAAGATGCTGCAGAGGTCATGCTGAAGGTATAGCGCATGAAAACATCTACTACAATAATGATGACAATGAAGAGTGATAGCCAGGAAGCTAGCTTGCCAATGCTAGCCACGGATTTCTCCAGCAGGGTTGTCAGTTGTTCCACGGGCTGCAAATTAATAAGCTTTTATTACTTCGCAAGCCGTAAGTTTAAAGTTAGCTTGGTTGGGTAGTCGCAATTGCAATCATCAGACGCCAGTGACATTTCTCCTCCATCTATGGCAATGATGGTCTTAGCTCCATCTTTATAAGTTGCAGCGGCTGCATATTTCATACCCGCCTCAAGATTATATATGACTCTGCCATTAATCAGATCACCCGATGAGATAGTGTCCTGGATGATGAGAACACCGTCATCATAAAGCCCTCGGAAGACTTCTATAGGTATGTCCTTATTTTCAGCATTTACAGTGAGTTTGATCTCAAGGTCTGAGAAAAAAGGTCCTGAGTCACAGGAAGAGAAGCAACCATCACAGTGCATACATGTGATCAATATCATCAGGGAAAGCCAAAAGATGAATTTCCTGTTAGCCATCGTCATTGAGTTTAAACAGGAAATTAAGAAAGATCCAGTGGTCTTTCACAGCATCTGATCTGGAATCAAAGTATTCATAGCCAAGCTCCAGCATAAAGAATTGAGGAGCTAAATCCCAATAGAAACCGGCATTGGGACGTATTATCCAACCTTGGTCAGGCTTTATGGATATGCCTCTATAGTTTCCAAAATTGTATCCACCAGACAAACCAACAAATACGCCTTTACCGCTGTTTTGGAGTTCGTGAAGATAGCGCGTTCCTAGGGTCAAAACGTAGCGTTCTTCCTGGTACTGGTAAAAGATATTGTTCCCTACAAATTCCTGGACCTTTCTCTTATAGGGTCTGGCTTCTATCGTAATAAAATAGTGGAATTTCTCTGTCTCATCCATGATGCCCATGTCCAACCCCATCAGGTAGTCCCTTTGCTGTCCCGCGTGGGACCAGCCCAAAATAGCAGTTACAGGTCTTCTGATGGCCTGTGCATTTGCAGAGCAGCAAATTAGGGTAATTAAAATAGGTAATAACTGCTTTACCATGGCACTGCTAAGATAATAAATCGCTGAGGTAGAATGTGTTATTTTCATCGAGACTATTTATTGTTCTAACTTTGCCGGATCGAAGCATTGAAAGACATACGGAAATTAGATCTGACTCAAATTGAAGCCTATATGGCTCAGATTAATGAGAAGAAATTCAGAGCGAAACAGGTCTCTGAATGGTTGTGGAAAAAGTCTGCCACCTCTTTTGGTGAAATGTCCAATCTTTCAAAAGATCTTAGGGACAGACTTGCAGAAGACTTCGCCATCAACCCGATAAAAACAAAAACGGCACAGTATAGTAATGACGGTACCATCAAATCTGTCTTTCAATTGCATGATGGCAATGTGATTGAGGGTGTATTGATCCCTGCTGATGATCGGATGACTGCCTGTGTAAGCTCTCAGGTTGGCTGCTCATTGTCATGCAAATTTTGCGCTACCGGTTATATGGAGCGAATGCGAAACCTGGATCCGGGAGAGATCTATGACCAGGTCGTAGCCATCGACAAACTGGCGAAGGACAATTTTGATCATCCCCTGACTAACATTGTTTTCATGGGAATGGGCGAGCCCTTGCTGAATTATAAGAATGTAATGGAAGGCATTAATAGAATTACTTCTGAAGATGGCCTCAACATGTCTCCTAAGAGGATTACCCTCTCGACAGCAGGAATCGCTAAGATGATCACCAAACTTGCTGATGATGAAGTGAAATTCAACCTGGCATTATCGCTTCATGCAGCTAATGATTTGAAGCGGAACGAAATCATGCCAATCAATGAGACAAATACACTGGAGGCATTGACGGAAGCACTTCTCTACTTTTATCAGAAAACGAAAAACAACATTACTTTCGAATATATAGTCTTTAATGGCTTTAATGACAAGATCCAGGACGCCGAGGAGCTTTGGAACTTTGCTAAAAGGATTCCGTCCAAAATCAACATCATTGAGTACAACCCGATAGCTGAAGCGAATTTTTTGAATGCCAAAGCTGATAAGATCGAGCAATTTGCCAACTTCTTGAAAAACAAAGGGCTTATTGTCAATGTGAGAAGAAGCCGCGGTAAAGACATTGATGCGGCTTGTGGTCAGCTGGCCAATAAAAACCTGGTCACTTCGTAAAACGATATCCGAAAGCAAACATGGGCTGAACGGTAGGTGGAACTTTGTCATCAAAGACATCGCCCCACTTGCGGCTGTAACCTGAAAGAAAACCTACACCAAACTGGCCGGATAATCCATTGTTCCAACGATGAACATAGGCAGGACCAATCAAACTTTGTACGAACCAGCCTCCTAATCCCTGGTGGGTGTACATCAATGATACGTACGAGCTGTTGATGTCTGAATCAAAATGAAAATTAAATCCAGTTCCGAAGCCAACGAGTCCAGTCCCCAATTGAACACCTACGCCATCAAACAATCTCATTTCAGCATCCACCCCAATAGCTGATCCTCCCTGTAGCAACCCGACAGTAAATACCCATTTTGTAGGTTCTACGATGAGCGAGTCCGGGATTGGGTCACGAGCCTGTGCAAAGCCAGAGGTGTTTAATCCAATAACAAGAAGGATCGTTAGACCGGCATCAACGAATTTCATGTGGTTGAATAGGAATTACTTTTTGCTGGCATTAAAAAGCTTTTGTTTCTCATCTTTTGAGAGGCTTTCGTATCCTGATTGAGAAATTTTATCAAGGATAGCATCAATTTCATCCTGGTCTGCCTCCACATTCATTGTTCTGCTGGAATGAGCCTTTTGCTGGGATTTCTTTCTGTGGGTTACCTTGATTTTTGGCTTACTTACAAAAAAGCTTTTGATCCATTTGATAAACTGGATCACCCAATTACCCAGGTCATTACCCTGGTTGAGCTGAGTGATGTAAAGAAATCCTACTCCCGCTCCAGCAAGGTGAGCCAGTTCACCACCGGCATTGGAACCAATAGACTGCGAGAAAGAGAGGAGGACATAAAAAATTGCGATGTATTTGATCTTAACAGGTCCTAAAAAGAGGAGAAAAAAAGTGTAATTGGGCATAAATGTGGCTGCTCCAACTACTATGGCATAAACCCCAGCGCTAGCCCCAAGCATCAAAGATCCTTCTACTCTTCCCTGATAAAAGGGGATGATGTTATAAATGAGAATGTAAAATAATCCTCCGGCCAGTCCACCAAGCACATAGAGCGCAATAACTTTATTCTGACCCAGAAATTCCTGTATGATTCGGCCAAACCAAAAGAGGAAGAGCATATTGAAGATAATATGCAAAAAACCTTCATGGGTGAAAAAGTAGGTGACCACTGTCCAGGGTTGCTTGAGCAAATAGGGTATGCTTGCAGGCAGCATCAACTTTGATCTTATGGCTTCGTATAAGGCACCTTGTTCGGAGACTACCAGCAATACCTTAAGCACCAGCAACACCACGAAGATCACCACATTTATGATGATAATCTGCACTAAGGCATTGTTGGGCTTATCCCACGCATTCTTAAACTCGTCAAAAAAACCGTTATTCATCTTAATAAAACCTATTGCTTTTCTTTTGCCAGTATTTAATTATAATAAAAGCGATCAGCATGCCCCCAAGGTGCGCCAGATGCGCAATGTTGTCGCCGGGGGTTCTACTAAATTCGGCATAAACTTCATACAGACCATAAAAAAGAACAACATATTTTGCTTTTACAGGTATGGGTGGAAACAGCAGCATGAGCTGTGTGTTTGGGAATAACATTCCAAATGCCATGAGAATTCCAAAGACGGCTCCGGATGCACCTACCATTGGGATATTGCTGTATAGATCATAGATCTGCTGCACATAAGATTTGCTTTGAGCAACGAGGTTTGTATTGTTTGGATTCTCAAAATATCGATCTGCAAAATCAGCCAATTCTTCAACAGCTCTTTGGGAGACCCGGTGATCAAGGATGAAGATTTGAAAGGATTCGGGGTTTGGATCCTGCATGTAGGCTTCAGTATCCTGTTTCAGATCATATTTTTCAAAGAAGTCGGCAATCCCGAACAACACACCGGCCCCAATGCCACAGATTAGGTAAAATGTAAGAAATTTCTTTGATCCCCAGAATTGCTCCAGTAGTGGCCCAAAGATGAAGACTGCAAACATGTTTCCGAACAAGTGCCACATTCCACCGTGAACCCACATATAGGTCACAAACTGAAATGGTTTGAAATCTTCAGCAAAAATTACTCGAAGTCCAAACCAGTCAGAGAATGGTAAGGAGAGAAAGGATTGTACTATTAATATAACTACATTGATGATCAGGATGTATTTGACCATCGGAGTGATTCTCATCATTCGTTAAACCAGCTTTTTATTTTGTCTAAACTAACTAAAACATACGTAGGACGACCTCCTGGGGTATAATTTGGTTGCTCACAGGCAAACAATTGATCGATCAGGTGATCGGCTTCCTGGTCCGGAAGATTCCTACATTTGAGAGAGGCAGCATTTTTAGCCAATGCCCTGCAAATATTTTCCTGCTGGCTTATACCCAATTGATTTTTATTCAACTTGAATTGCTCTAAAAGCTCCTCAAACATTTCTTTTTCATTACAGCCCGCCAGTTCCGATGGAACTCCCTGGATCACAATCATCTGCTTTCCGGAGGTTTCAATGTCAAAACCAAGCTTCCTGATCTCAGGCTGAATTTCCTTGACCAGTGCATGATCGGTTGGATTGAGTGAAACTTGCTGTGGGAACAAACTGGATTGTGATGCACCTGACCCTCCTTTAATACTTTTTTGGTATCGTTCAAATAAGATACGCTCGAGTGCTGCCCGCTGGTCGATCATGGTAAACCCATTTTTTACCTGTCGAAGCAGGTATTTTCCATGGAGTCTGAAAGTCCCTCCTTTTTGAGGTTCTTCTCTTCCAATCTCATGCATCGAGCTTTGGAATGTTTGCCGCTGCTCCACTGCTTCATTTTTTAGCACTTCATCAAGGATGTCGTCTTCCTGCCGTGCATGTGTGTAGAGCGATTCCCAGTTTTTTGCACGGTCTCTGTCAATATTTCTAAACTGAGAATAGTTTTTGTCCTGACTTGTTTCTACTCTCTCGCCTCTTGAGGAACTAAAGTGCTCAAAATTTACGTCAGTGCTAAAATCAAGTGATGGAGACACATTAAATGAACCCAATGCCTGACGCACAGCCGAGCCGATGATGCCATACAGCATCCTGTCATCATCAAATTTCACCTCCGTCTTAGTGGGGTGGACATTTACATCTACATGCACGGGGTCCATTTCAATAAATAAGACGTAGAAAGGATGATAATCTTCTTTAAGTAGCCCTGCATAAGCTTGTATAAGCGAGTGATTCAGGTAATTGTTGCGAATAAATCGGTTGTTGATGAAAAAAAACTGTTCACCACGGGTTTTTTTAGCAAATTCGGGTTTGCCGATATACCCTTTCACTTTTACGTGAGGAGTCTCCTCTTCGCAGGGGATTAGCTGTTGCTGGTAATTTTTTCCAAATAGCTGAACAATGCGTTTACTGAGCTTGCCTCGGTCCAGCTGAAACATTTCCAGGTCATTGTTGTCAAGCTGCATGCTGACATGCGGATTGGACAGCGCCATGCGTTGAAACTCATCTGTGATGTGTTTCATCTCAACAGGATTGGATTTGAGGAAATTTCTCCTGGCAGGAATGTTATAAAAAAGGTTTTTGACAGCAATTGATGTGCCCGGATTCATGGCCAAAGGTTCTTGCTTTTTAAATTCTGATCCTTCAATAACCAATAGTGACCCAATTTCATCTTCAGGCCTGCGGGTTTTCATTTCCACATGTGCAATTGCGGCGATAGAGGCCAATGCTTCGCCGCGGAAACCCATGGTCTTGATCTTAAAGAGGTCCTCTGCACTGCGGATTTTTGAAGTGGCATGTCGCTCGAAGCTCATTCGGGCATCAGAAAGGCTCATCCCCTTGCCATCATCTACCACCTGAATTAAGGATTTTCCGGCATCTGAAATTTTGAGTTTGATAGAAGTAGCTCCGGCATCTACACTATTTTCCATCATCTCTTTCACCACTGAGGCAGGCCGTTGCACAACCTCCCCGGCAGCAATCTGATTTGCAATGCTATCAGGTAAAAGATGAATAATGTCCTCCATAAGACTTATCTCCGCTTGAAGAATTTACGAATAAAGCGGAAGTAAAGGTAGACAGGTACGGCTAACCAGAGGGCATAAAAGACATCGTTTCCATAGTAGAACCAACCAACCAGCAATGAGCCAAGTACAGCTGCTATGACCAGTTGTAGAAATGAGGCGTTGGGGACAGAGCGGGTTTTACGCTCGAAAGTGATTCTGCCAGGTACATAATCAGTTTTTTCGCCACCTTCCATTTCTCTTTTTATTCTTTCGGTACGTTCTTTGATCTCTTCTTTTACCGGATCATAATATCTGGGCTTGATATAGAATCTCTGGCTTTGAGGCAATCGAAAAAGTGAAGGAAAACGCATAGAATGCTACTTTTTGTCTCTAAATGGTGTTATGATAGAAAGAAAATAAATGGTATTTTTCTAATGAATTTTATAAACAAATATTTATTTACTAGATTTCTAACAGTGAATATTGATTATAAATTCAAATTTACGCCAAATAATGCAATGCGGATACTGATCATCTTTTTAATCAGCTCATTGCTCAATATCTCCGCTGAGTCATCAGCTAGGACCTTAGAGGATATTGACTCTGTGATGGTAAATCTAAGCCATCAGGACAAGGTCAAATCCCTGCTTTGGGTAGAAGTTTCTTCTCTTAGCGACATCAATCAGTTTCCTTCGCATCAACATTTTTTGACCACCAGTGAGATGGAGAATGAGATCCTCAAACCTCTGAAAAATGTAACCCTTGCGAAGCGACTGGATACCTCTTTGAATCCCTCAGCTAAGCAGGATCTCCCGGATTTGACTTATTTGGCTGCTATTACAGAAGATAATTTACTGAATAGCTACTTTAAGTTTTTAAGGTCCCTGGGCTTGTCTCTGAACTATCAATATCTCATCCTTCCAGTGTCAAAGAATCAAAAAGAACAGGCCGTGATCCGTAAGTTGCAGGATTTTGACCCCAGCTACTTTATTGATCCGGGTGTGATACAGGCAGGAGTTCCAAAAAAGAAAAAGGACGTAAAATCCATATTTCAGGACAATGATTTTTGGCTGGTTAGCACAGAGAGCTATTCTAAAGCAGCAACAATGATCCAGAAGCTGGATGATAAAATGTTGCTTAGCAAGAAGGATCATTTGGTCAGGAATGCACTTTTTGGATCTTTTATCAACTATCAATCCAATGAGCCTGAAATGCCGAATAAATTGAAGATGGACTTGCTGAAGTCTTCAGTTGCTTTAATTGAAACCAACCCTTTTTTACCGCTGGCTACTGACACCATCTGTCTCATTTCAGAAAATCCATATGGAGAGATGGCTAACATGCTCCGAAAATATGCCTATGTGATCACAGATCTTGAAGAAATTTTTCAAAGTGGAGCTCCTGTCATTTCTGACTATAACCCCATGCTTCCTGGATATTTTGGCGAACGCCCAATAATTTATATTGGCATGCTAGAAAATTTTGATCCTAATTTTTTTAACGCCGGATTAATTATTCCAAAGGAAGAAAGTGCTTACAGCTATATCTTGCCGCAACAGCTTTTTGGTGCCATTCCAATATCAGGTACTATTACCAGGAATTTTCACTTACCAGATCATTTTGACAACAGGTCTGTCCGGTCATATGGTAAATTAGGTTATGCCCCTTATCAGAGTGTAGGCTTAGAGCAAAGCCACCTGGATTCAATAAGGAATATCATCAAAGATGGGATTGTTCAAAATGCGTTCCCAGGATGCCAGTTAGCCATGGCTGTGGGGGGATCGGTTATATTCAATGAGACATTTGGTCACCTCACCTATGATCAACTGATTCCTGTTTATCCATCTACCATTTTTGATTTGGCTTCTGTCACCAAAGTAGCCAGTACACTCATGATGGCCATGAAATTATATGACACCAAACAGCTGGATATCAACGAATCCATAAGTCATTATTTACCGAGATATCTTGAGTCAAACAAGAAAGACATTACAATCAAATCATTGATGTCTCATCAGGCTGGTTTACTACCCTATGTGCCTTTTTGGAAGCGGGTGCTATCGGGAGATTTTCTTGATCCTTTCTACTATGCTTCCCCGAAAGATGAATTGCTGGACCAGAGAAGTTATGGATTGGAGCCATCGAGTATGTTGAGAGATTCTTTAAGTCAATGGATTTTGACGAGTTCCTTGCTTAGGTATGATAGTGTACCCTATTATTCCTACAGTGATATCGGTTTCATGATCCTTCAGGAAGTGCTGGAAGAGATAGCTGGTGAAACAATGGATAGCTATTTGCAACGTCATTTTTACAGACCATTAGGCCTTTATCGGACAAGGTTCAACCCCAAGCAATCCGATATCAATTTATTTGAGATTGCCCCAACAGAATATGATAGTTACTATCGCAGTGAGCAGATCTGGGGTGATGTGCATGATCGCAATGCTGCGATTCTAGATGGGGTGGCCGGACATGCAGGGTTATTTTCTAATGCCAAAGATATGCTGGTGCTCTTTCAGATGATCTTACAAGGCGGCAATTATGGAGGCGAAAGATTTATCAGCCAGGAGACATTAGATGTTTTTAATCAAAGATATTTTACAGGCAATCGAAGAGGTTTAGGATGGGATAAAAAGTCTGAAATCGTAGGAAATGTATCAATCAATGCATCAGATGAGAGTTTTGGTCACACAGGATTTACCGGTACCATGGTTTGGGTAGATCCCCAATATGATTTGGTTTTTGTTTTTCTTTCCAACAGGATTCATCCAAATGCGAATAATCGCAAACTAAATGAGCTTGATATCCGTACTAAAATTCAGGATATCGTATATGAGGCGATACAGGCAAAAAATCGGTGATATAAACTATTTTTAAGATTCCAGGGTTAATCCTAAATCTGATCTATCTAAAAAATAAATATGAAAATTGGTATCGTATGTTATCCCACCTATGGAGGTAGTGGAGTAGTGGCAACAGAGCTTGGAAAGGGATTAGCCAAAAACAACCACGAGATACACTTTATCACCTATTCTCAGCCAACAAGACTGGATTTTTTCAATGAAAAGCTCTTCTATCACGAAGTATCAGTAAAATCATATCCTCTGTTCGATTATCCACCCTATGAATTGGCTTTAGCGAGTAAAATGGTGGATGTGGTAGAGCATGAGAAGCTTGATCTCCTGCATGTGCATTACGCGATACCCCATGCAAGTGCTGCATATATGGCCCGCCAGATTCTCAAAGCAAAAGGAATTTCCATACCATTTATTACCACACTACACGGAACAGATATCACTCTGGTTGGAAAAGATGCTACTTATGAGCCAGTTGTTACTTTTTCTATTAACCAATCAGATGGAGTGACGGCCGTATCGCAAGACCTAAAGGAAGATACCCTTGAGCATTTTGACATCACCAATGAAATAGAAGTAATTCCAAACTTCATCGATCTGGATCGGTTCAAGAAACAGAAAAAGGACCATTTCAGAAAGGCTATATGTCCTGACGATGAGAAATTGCTGGTACATACATCAAACTTCAGGAAAGTGAAACGGGTAGACGATGTCATTGAAGTGTTCAATAATGTAAGGAAAGTTGTTCCAGCTAAATTGCTGCTAGTAGGTGATGGACCTGAGCGATTTCATGTAGAAGAACTCGTCAGAGAAAAATGCGCCATGGATTCAGTTCGGTTTTTAGGGAAGCTTGAGGCCGTAGAGGAGGTGCTTTCGGTGTGTGACCTGTTCCTGATGACTTCAGAGAAAGAAAGTTTCGGTCTGGCTGCCCTGGAAGCAATGGCCTGTGAAGTACCTGTGATATCTACAAATGCTGGTGGCTTGCCTGAGCTCAACAAAGATGGTATTTCAGGGTTCCTTTGTGATGTTGGAGATGTTGAGACCATGACTAAAAGGGCCATTCATATATTAGATAATAAAAACCTTCAGAAGTTTAAAGACGGCGCATTAAACAGGGCACGTGAATTTGATGTTCATAAGATTTTACCTCTCTATGAGAACTACTACGAGAAGATCCTGATTGCAAATAAAAAAGCCAAAGTATCGTTGACTTAAGAATGCATTTAAAGAACTGGTGTATTCATTAAATATCTAGTAAATTTGCAGCAAAATTCAGCACCATGGAGCTAAAGAATAAACCTCATACCAAAGGAACAAGGCAGTTATTTAACAATCCTGTGTTAGAAAGACTAACCAGGACACATATTTCAATTCCTTTGATTTTGTTTGGAGCCATAGCTACCGCATTGATTGTGTATGGTCTGGACATGGGCTATATCAATGCTGTCAATACCCCAATATTGTTCGTGAGTGGGTTATTGGCCTTTACTTTGATAGAATATATCATGCACAGGTTTGTTTTTCACTTAACTCCCAAAACTGAGAAGCAGGAAAAATTCGCTTATACTGTCCATGGGGTGCATCACGACTACCCAAAAGATAAAGACAGACTGGCCATGCCTCCTCTTTTAAGTATTCTTTTGAGCACCGGGTTTTTCTTCCTTTTCAAATTGATGATGGGAAATCTCGCATTTGCGTTCTTACCTGGTTTCGTGGTAGGGTATGCTTCCTATCTATGGGTTCACTACATGGTGCATGCTTTTCAGCCACCGAAGAATTTTTTCAAGGTACTTTGGATTCATCACGGAATCCATCACTACAAGGATCCTGAGAATGCTTTTGGTGTTTCTTCACCATTTTGGGATGTCATTTTTGGCACGATGCCAAAAAAGCGATAAGCTCAGCCTTTTAGTTTTTCTTCCCGGGACTTCTTCATTCGCTTAGCCCTACGTTTGGCATGGGACTCAGGCTCCAACAGCAACCTGTAAAACAAATCCCTTGTGAAGTCGATGAAGTCTGAAACAAGCGTGGCAAATATGGGTTTTCTTCCGTGCATTGCTTATTCAAATATTCATTAAAATTTAAGGCTTTATTGAATTAAATTCAAGTCAGACCTGTATTATAGTCTGAATTTGGAGATAAAGAAGTTTATGAAATCTTTCTTCTCTATCTTTAGTTAATAAGAAAAAAAGCGAATGATTGGTAATCGGTTTACGGAATTCATCCCTGACAAGGATCCAGAGAAAAGTAGCTTTGATAATCTACTCAATATTTTCTTACAGTTGCTGGTAATTACTTCGGGAGATGTAAGTGAGGCATTGAGCTGGCTGACAAACCTGGATCGTCAGTACAATATTTCAGGAGAGGGATATGGCATTGGAGATTTTATCGATGACCTGAAGTCGAAAGGATATATCACTGATGAAAACGAAAAGGGAGAGATAAAAATAACCGCCAAGAGTGAGCAACAAATAAGACAAAGATCTCTAGAAGAAATCTTCGGAAAGCTAAAGAAGACCGGTAAAGGAAGCCATGAGACACCATTTCCTGGTCAGGGGGAAGAATACGGTACTGATCTGAGAAATTTTGAGTTCGGGGACTCACCGGATCAGATCGATTACACCGAAAGTGTAAAGAACGCTCAGATTAATCAGGGATATCAGGACTTTATGCTCACTGAGAATGACCTGGAAGTGAGGGAAAAGGAATACAAAACTCAGACCTCCACTGTACTAATGATAGATATCAGTCACTCCATGATCCTATATGGAGAGGACCGGATTACCCCGGCAAAAAAAGTCGCGATGGCGCTGGCGGAATTGATTACAAAGAAGTATCCAAAAGATACATTGGACATCATCGTCTTTGGTAATGATGCCTGGCAGATTGCCATCAAAGATTTGCCCTATTTGAGTGTCGGGCCATACCATACCAATACGGTGGCAGGGTTAGAATTGGCCATGGATCTGCTCAGAAGAAGAAAAAATAAAAATAAACAGATCTTTATGATCACCGATGGCAAACCCACATGCTTGAAAGAAGGTATTAAGTATTATAAAAACAGTTTTGGTCTGGACCCGAAAATTCTGAACAAGACCCTCAATCTGGCAGCTCAGTGCAGGCGAATAGATGTACCTATCACTACATTTATGATTGCTTCAGATCCTTACCTCAAGCAGTTTGTGAGAGAGTTCACAAAAGTAAATAATGGGAATGCTTATTATAGCAGCTTGAAGGGGTTGGGTCATTTAATATTTGAAGACTACAAAAAAAACAGGAGGAAAAATCTCTGAATTGATGGACTATTTAAAACTGACGAGTCAACAAAAGCTCAAGATCAATACGCTTGGTGCGCTCAAGAGCACCGGGTATCAGCCTATTTCTGTGAAGGAAGAATTGAGAAAAAACCTGATCAGAAAGTTGAAAAATAAAGAGCAGGTTTTTGATGGAATCTGGGGCTATGAAGACACTGTGGTACCTGATGTTGAGCGGGCAATTTTGGCCAAGCATAATATCAATTTCCTTGGGTTAAGGGGTCAGGCCAAGACCAGAATGGCACGTCTGATGATACATCTGCTGGATGAATATATTCCTGCGATCAAAGATTCAGAGCTTAGAGATGATCCTCTTGATCCTCTTTCATCTTTTGGCAAGACTCAAATTAAAGAACATGGCGATGAAACTCCCATCGTATGGATCCACCGGGATGACAGATATACAGAAAAACTTGCCACTCCGGATGTTTCCATAGCCGATCTTATTGGCGATGTGGACCCGATAAAAGCAGCCACATTGAAATTACCTTATTCTGATGAGCGTGTGATCCATTACGGATTAATCCCAAGGTCGCACAGGGGTATTTTTGTGATCAATGAGCTTCCTGACTTACAGCCAAGAATTCAGGTAGCGCTATTCAATATTTTGCAGGAGGGAGACATCCAGATACGTGGATTTTCACTAAGGCTGCCCCTGGATATCCAGTTTGTCTTTACGGCTAACCCTGAAGATTATACCAACCGAGGAAGCATAGTTACCCCTCTTAAAGACCGCATCGATAGCCAGATTATCACGCATTATCCAAAATCTATTGATGTTGGTAAGAAGATCACTGCTCAAGAGGCAAGGATTAATGAAAATAACGGCATCCAGGTTTTTGATATGATGAAAGACCTGATAGAGCAAATAGCTTTTGAGGCTCGTGAAAGTGAATATGTTGATGCCAAGAGCGGCGTTTCTGCCCGGCTGACCATTTCTGCCTATGAGAACCTGATGAGTGCTACAGAACGGAGGTTATTGTTGTCTGGGGAGAAAGATACATTCACCCGAATCGCAGATCTGATCGGTGTAATTCCATCAATCACCGGTAAGGTAGAGCTGGTGTATGAAGGCGAGCAGGAAGGGGCTGGCATTGTTGCACAAAACCTTGTGGGTAAAGCCATAAGGAAACAATTCATCAATTATTTTCCCGACCCTGAAAAGATCCGAAAGAACAAAGAGGCTCAAAACCCCTACAGTCAGATCACAGATTGGTTTGGAGAGGGTAATATGGTAGATATCTTATACGATTCCAGCTTCAAGGAATATGAAAAAGCGCTAGTGAGCGTTCCTGGTTTAGAGGCCCTTGTCAACAAGTATCATAAGAAAGTGGACAAAGCATTCAGGCTGTTCCTGATGGAGTTTGCACTTCATGGATTGTCTGAATATAGTATGCTCAGCAAGCACGGCCTTGAAAGGGGCATGCAGTTTAAGGATTTGCTCAGCAGCATGTTTTCTATGCCGGGTATGGGAGATGAGGAAGGAGAGGATGAGGATGACAATTATTGATTGGAAAAGTTTTAGATGCCGTGGACTTACAAGAGATCAAAAGGTTGATATATCGTGGCGAAGGTGATCAGGTTGAATTTAAACACAAGGTCAGCCACCCCGAAAAAGTAATAAGGGAAGTGGTGGCTTTTGCCAATGCCCAGGGAGGTCATCTCATCATAGGCGTCGATGACGATGGCAGGATTTCAGGTTTAAAGTATGCAGATGACGATCACTACCTGTTGAGTAAGGCTATAGATGAACTTTGTAAACCATCAATCAATTACACATCGGAGATCATTCCCATCTCTGAAAAGCGATCCATCATACACTACCAGATTTTTGAAGGGGAAGAGAAGCCGTATTATGCATTTCTGAACAAGAGGCACAGGTATGGTAAAGCCTTTGTTCGGGTAGCAGACCGGAGTGTACAGGCCAGTCCGGAGATCCGTAAGATCCTTAAGTTAACGCAACATTCCAATGGAGCTCATATCGCTTATGGGAATCATGAGCAGGCCCTGTTCAATTATCTCAAAGATCATGACGACATCACGATAAACAAGTATCGACAGGTTACAGGTCTGGAGCAGAAAGAAGCCTCTGAATTGTTTATTCGTCTGGTATTGGCAAATCTTCTTAAGATCATTCCGCAGGAGAAGGAAGATCTGTTTGTCCCTGTGGAGTAGCAAGACATAAGAAGTCTATATACAGGACCCTTTAGCCAGCTTGCTAAAATTTCCTGTGAAAAAATTTTTAAAAAATTATCATCCTTCACCTGCCATATTTACGCGACAATTCATAATATTACATCAGCCGCATATTTATTGTAAACCACCAGGGACCAACAAATGGTAAGGACCAAGAAGGAGAAGAAAATATTCGTTTTAGATACATCGGTCATCCTCTACTCACATGACTCTATTCTCAACTTTCAGGAACACGATGTAGGAATTCCAATTACTGTCTTAGAGGAACTCGATTCATTTAAAAAGGGCAATGATACCAAGAACTTTGAAGCCAGGGAATTTACCCGGCTAATCGATTCATTGGCCAAGGGACATATGCTTCAAAACTGGATCCCTCTGAACGGCAAGACCAAAGGGAAGTTTAAGGTGTTGATGGAGTCTGATAGCACGGTAGATGCCCGTAAGATATTTGGTGACAATAAAAATGATCACCGCATCCTCAATGCGGCCCTTGCACTAAAAGAGGTTGAAAAGGACAAGAAAGTAATACTGGTAAGCAAAGACATCAATCTGCGGCTAAAGGCAAAGTCTTTGGATATCCTTGCTGAAGATTACGAGACGGGTAAGATCAAAAACGTCAACACACTCCATACCGGTAAGGAGGAGCTGGATGATGTGGCTTCTGCAGATATTGATACTCTCTTTAAGAAAGGATCGATCGCAACTGCCAAGGTACTCAAAAAGGTGAAGCCGATCTCCAACATGTTTTATATCCTAAAGAGTGAAAAGAATTCAGTGCTGGCATCATACAACCCAGTTACAGAGGAGGTTAGAAAGGTAGAAAAGACTACTGTATATGGAATAAAGCCAAAAAATGCCGAGCAGACTTTTGCCATTAATGCTATGCTCAACCCTGAAGTTCGTTTGGTGAGCATCACCGGTGTCGCCGGGACAGGAAAAACATTACTGGCATTGGCTTCTGCGCTCGAGCAACGAAGAAAGTACAAGCAAATTTATCTCGCAAGACCTATTGTGCCATTAAGCAATAAAGATATCGGATATCTTCCAGGCGATATTAAGTCAAAGCTTAATCCCTACATGGAACCACTCTGGGACAACCTGAAGTTTATACAAAACCAGTTTAAGGAAGCTGATAAGGAGTATAAGAACATTACGGAGATGGTAAACCAGGAGAAACTTGTCATTACGCCACTGGCTTATATCCGGGGAAGGAGCCTGTCAAATATTTTCTTTATTGTAGATGAGGCTCAAAATCTAACCCCTCATGAGATCAAAACAATCATCACCAGGGCTGGAGAAAATACCAAGATTGTTTTTACCGGGGATATATATCAGATAGACACGCCATACCTCGACTCTCAAAGTAATGGATTATCTTACCTGATAGACAGGATACAGAACCATCCCATGTATGCACATGTGACCCTTGAGAAAGGTGAGCGCTCTGATCTTGCCAATTTGGCTAATGAGCTGTTGTAGGGCTTAAGTCATGTTGGTTTTTGACCAATGTCATCGGATTGGAGAAGGAAATTAGCTATCCTTGTTAATCTTTTGAATTGTCGATGAAGCCAGCTATTTTCTATTGCCTATTTCTATTTTTTATTTGTGATGCTACTGATGTATTTGCTCAGAAATCTAGAAGGCGTCGGAGTACCATCAGGGTTTATAAAAGGTACGAAGGGAGTGCCATTCAGCGTTTTGCTCCTTTTTACTTCTTTTCCGGAAATGTAAATGCCTTAAATTATTTTGGTGACCTGGCGCCCTTAACTAAAACTGGGAGTACTGATATATCCTTTACCCGGCCAGGGTTTGGTGCTTCTTTAGGCTACCAGTTTCAGCCTTCCCTGGCACTACGTTCAGGACTTAATTGGGGAAGAATAAAAGGTGATGATTTTTCTTCAGACCCCCTGGACGAGGATTCCTCACCTAGATATGCCAGAAATTTAAGTTTCAGGAATGACATCAAAGAGTTTCATTTGGGATTGGAATGTTCGGTATTGTCTACCCTAGGGGGAATTACCTCTTCAAGACTTGATTTCAACGCTTACCTCTTTTTTGGAGTTGCTGTTTTTCATCATAACCCAAAAGGAAAAGTTCCAAAATATGATTACCAGGCCCTGGATACTGTCAATGTTTTGCCTGAAGCCGGCAAATGGGTCGGTTTGAGGGCATTGGGTACAGAGGGTCAATTCTTTGAAGGAAGTTCGATCAAACCTTATGGTTATTTTCAGCTTTCCATCCCGGTTTCAATTGGGGCAAGACTGTCACTTCAGGGTCCGTTTGATGCGGGCATTGAGTTTGGTTACAGGTTTCTTTTTACAGACTATATCGATGATGTAAGTGAATCTTATGCCAGCCTTGAGCGATTTGATGATCCTCTGGCAAGAATAATGTCTGATCGGTCAGCCGAGCCCATCACCGTGTGGAATAATCAAACCAGAGTAACTGGAAATATTGTCAACAAAACAGCAAATGGTCAAACCTATCTGGTAAATGGAGATCTTGGAAGTGGTTATGACGGGTCTGTAAGGGGAAATCATTTCCAACGCGATATGATTTTTATGACGACAATCAAGGTAACCTACCTGTTTTGGGGCATGGATATAAGAAGAGGCAAAGGGAGATAACAGTCTACAGTAACGCAATAAACCATTAATTGGGATAATTTGTATCTTTAAGATACTATCCCAATTTGATAATGCGTTTGTTGATCCTTTTTATAATTTCATCATTAATAGGATGTACATATGAAAAATCCGATATCACTGGACTATGGCAATTGGTCCGGGTGGAAAAAGATGGCTTTATCAAAGAGAGCAACGCTACTTATGTCGAGATCAGGCCAAACAATAGTTTCGCCGTTTCTAAAACCTCAGGAGATATTGTTGGTATATATAAATTGAGAGGAAACAGGTTAGAATTGCAAAGCTATGACAATACCTGGTTTAACACCAATTGGGAGTTGATCAGGGTGAAGGAAACACTAAAATGGCATGGACTGGAAACTGGTTATGGAAATGTTTTTCTCAGTTTTGAAAAGGTGGATGAAATTCCGGATTTTTCAGATTTCAGAAAAGCGGTCATTGGTCGGTGGCAGCTATATAAAATCCGCTCCAAAGGGGAAGTGAATCATCTTTCAAACACCTGGTTTATCATTGATGAGTATGAAAATTATAGAATAATATCCGAAGACCAGACTCAGGAAGAAGGACGCGCTATAATTAATCCCCGACATCAAAAGATAATATTTGAAAACGACCAGGTTTCCTGGAATGCCTGGTTTTATGGTGATGAACTGAGGCTGGAAAACAAGAAACTTGGCTTACAATATAGTTTGAGGAAAACGCTGAATAATTAAAGCTCAGGCTTTCATCTTTTCTCTTTCATATTTCTTAGGTGCATAAAGGAAACCGAATGCCTTCGCACCCTCCTTAGAATGCGTCTCGTGGTGGACATAATGCGCTTTGATGATTCTCTTTAGGTACTTACTATTTGCTTTGAAAGGGATTTTAATCCTTCTGTGTACAATCACATCATGAAAAATAAAATAGAAGATACCATAGGCCAGAATGCCAAACCCAATAAATTTTAACCAGTCGACATAATTGTATCCAAGTACGATAAGAGTAATGGAAGGAAGGCTAAAGACTAGTGCAAACAGGTCGTTCCGTTCAAGGGGATGTGGATGTACCCTATGATGCGACCGATGCCACCGCCACATAAATCCATGCATAATATACTTGTGCGTAAACCAGGCCACCCCTTCCATCAAAATGAATGCTCCGATAAATAATAAGGTGTTGATCAAAAAGGTCATTTTAATAGGTATCCAATTCAGCTTTTACTTCTTCCATAAGCCACATGGGAGTAGAAGTAGCCCCGCATATGCCCACAGAGTCATTGGCAGAGAACCAATCAATGTTCAGTTCACGTTTGTTGGACACAAAATATGAATTCACATTATTTTCCTTACAAATGTTGTATAAAACTTTTCCATTGGATGATTTCGTGCCTGAAACAAACACTATTTTGTCGTATTCACGCGCAAAATTACGTAGTTCTTTATCTCGGTTAGACACTTGGCGACATATGGTGTCATTGGCTGTTACTTCAAAACCATTTTCTATGAGTTTATCTTTAATGGCGTAGAAGTTGTCTGTGCTTTTGGTTGTCTGGCTGTAAAGAGTAATTTTCTGGGGTAAATTGTCGAGGTCAAGCTCTTCAAAATCCTGAAAAACTACAGCATTATCATTTGTCTGACCCAGCAGGCCAACAACCTCAGCATGTCCGTGTTTGCCGTAGATAAAGATTTGCTCATCTTTATCATATGAGTTTTTGATTCTATTTTGGAGCTTAAGAACCACAGGGCAGGATGCATCAACCAATGTTAAGTTATTGTTGATTGCCAGCTCATAAGTACTTGGAGGCTCACCATGTGCGCGAATCAGTACTTTTTCGTTTTTGATGGATCGCAATTGCTCGTGACTGATAATTTTCAGTCCCTTGGCTTCAAGTCTTTTTACTTCCTCATCATTATGCACGATGTCTCCAAGACAGAATAGATGTCCATCAGTGTTGAGGATTTCTTCAGCGATCTCAATAGCATATACTACACCGAAGCAGAATCCTGAATTTTGGTCGATATGTGTCTTTAGATTTAACACGGTTTTTCGTTTCTACCACAACTGAATGTTCGTCTAAAAGTTTTGGTCTTAATAAATTATTTCCGTTAAGTATTGAATGCTTCAATCAGGCTTTCACTAAAGATCTTATATGGCATTCAATCTGCTGAGCACCAGCGTTTTGGTAAGCAGCAACAATTTTATTGTATCCGGCACGCGGATACGTTCCTGAAGAATTCTTCGGGGTGGCGTATGACAGATCTTTTCGAAAAGCTTTGAGTAGTATACATATGCAAGGTATACTCCCCCTCGTGAGGAGGCAGGAAGCTTTCTAATACCATCAAGAGCCACCTCAAAATCCATTCTGATATCCTCTTCAATGTTTATTTTATCTTCTTCAGTGAAAGTATTGAAATCCACCTTTGGAAAATAAACCCGACCCCGCTCATCAAAATCGCTTTTGATATCACGGAGGAAATTCACTTTTTGAAAAGCCGCTCCCAATCGTTTAGCCGGTTCCTTCAACTCTTCATAATGTCTTTTGTCTCCGTCACAAAATACATAAAGGCACATCAAGCCCACCACTTCTGCGGAGCCATATATGTATTCCTGATATTGGCTTGGAGTATATGTTTCTTTTGTCAGATCCATTTCCATGCTCTTCAGAAATGCATCAATAAGTTCCCGATCTATGTTGTACTGATTGACAATCAGCTGGAATGAATGAAGTACCGGGTTTAAGCTGATTTTTTCTTCAAGGGCCAGGTATGTATCTTTTTTGAACCGTTCAAGAAGCTCTTCTTTATTATGATCATGAAAAGTATCTACAATTTCATCAGCATAACGCACAAATCCATAAATGGCATAAATAGGCAATCGCAGATGCTTGTGCAGCGTCTTGATCCCCAGGGTAAATGAGGTGCTGTAGTTTTGAGTGATCAGTCTGCTACACTCCAGGTTTGTTCTGGTAAAAAGGTCCTGCATACTATTAAATTTACGAAAATTCTTTCTCAATTTCCCTACTTACTACTTCTCCTGAAATGATTGCAGGAGGTACTCCGGGCCCAGGTACAGTAAGTTGACCGGTGTGATAAAGATTCTTTACTTTCTTATTTTTTAAGGAAGGCCTTAGGATTGCCGTTTGCAAGAGGGTGTTAGCCAACCCGTATGCATTTCCTTTGAAGGAATGATAATCAGAAATAAAATCCTTATGAGCAAAACTACGTTTGAAGACCAGGTGTGATCGAATGTCCACACCGGTGAAGACAAAGAGTTTGTTGGCAATCAATTCGAAATATCGTTCTCTAATCTCTTCCGTATCTTCCAGATCGGGAGCAACCGGAATTAAAACTACAAGGTTTTCACCATCAGAAGGAGCTACGGTTGGATCTGTTTTTGAAGTTACTGAAGCATAGAGAAGGGGCTTTTTAGGCCATTTCGGATCAATATAGATTTCTTTTGCATGCTGTTTAAAATCCTCGTCGAAAAATAGTACATGGTGCAACATCTCTGGCAGCTTACAATCGAGTCCGATATAAAAAAGCAGGGAGGAAGGTGCCATGGTTCGGCTATCCCAGTACTTTTTGGAGTAGGATCGAAAAGTTTCGGGTAATAGTTGCTGATCGATGTGGTGATAATCTGCTCCAGCCACAACTACATCAACGAAATAATCATTAGCTGGTGTAACCAGTTTTTCGATAGACTTGCCATTGAAGACCACTTCCTCAACGGGCTGGTCATAATGGAAGCTCACGCCTAATTCTTTAGCCATTGATTCCATCGCACGCACTACCTCGAACATGCCTTTCTCAGGGTACCATGTTCCCAACTTAATGTCAGCATAGTTCATCAGACTATAAAGGGCAGGAGTAGATTCTGCTGTGGAGCCAAGGAAAAGCACTGGAAATTCCATGAGCTGAATAAGCTTTTCATCCTTAAAAAATTTTCGAATGTGAGTGCTCATGGAGGTAAACACATCCATCTTGAATAATCCAGCGAGCAGGGCTGGGTCTATAAATTCTGTAAGAGATCTGGAAGGCTTGTAAACAAGCTTATTGATGCCTACTTCATATTTATATTCTGCCTGATGTAGAAAAGTCTTTAATTTTCCAGCACTGCCAGGCTCAATCTTGTCAAAAAGATCGTAGAGCTGATTGAGGTCAGCAGGAAGATCAATATGTTGGTCTTTGAATTTGACCCTGTATGATGGGTCAAGTCGATGAAGTTTATAATAATCTTTGGAAGACTTGCCGAAATGAGCGAAGAAATGCTCGAATACATTAGGCATCCAATACCATGAAGGGCCCATGTCAAAGGTAAATCCTCCTTGTTTCAGTTGTCGGGCTCTTCCGCCGGGACCGCTATTTTTTTCCAGTACCGTGACCTGGTACCCTGCTTTTGCGAGATGACATGCAGCCGAAAGGCTGGAAAACCCGGAACCAATTATTCCAACCTTTCTGCTCATTTGATAAAATTAATCTTTACCGTAAACTTTTAATTTCTTTTTCAGCTCCTTTCTGGCTATATGAATTCTATTTTTTACTGTTCCGATCGGAATGCTTAGTCTTTCTGCAATTTCCTGATACTTAAAGCCTCTAAAGTGCATTACAAACGGATCTCTGTATGTCTGCTGAAGATTGTCCACCGCATTATTAATGTCCTTCATTGAAAAGTTTGAGTAGGCTCCGTTTTCAATTAATGAATCTGAACTATTGATGTAGTGAAGGTTATCTGTTGTGTCTATAAAAGTATTTCTTCTCACCATTCTCTGATAATTGGTGATGAAGGTATTTTTCATGATGGTATACATCCATGCTTTCAAGTTGGTGCCTTTGGCAAACTTCTCTCTGTTTGTGTAAGCTTTCAGGAAAGTTTCCTGGATTAAGTCATTCGCATCTTCTGAATCCCTGGTAAGCTTTAAAGCAAATGGTTTAAGGGATCCTGAGATTTCATTTACGTTGGTACTAAATTCAATTGCCGTCATTCTTTCTTCCTTTTGTTAGTTTAAAGATAAACAAAAAAATTTAATTTGTTTAATGTTTACAATAAAAGAGTAAACAAAATAGTTCACGTAATAAGATTTATAAGGTTACAATTATTTGAAAAAAGTACTAAATAGTAGATTTTAGCCTATTAAAGGGCTTTTTCTTATTGTTTAATTAATAATAATGATTAGTTAATCAAAATAGAGAATTAGGAATCTAATTCATCCATGAGGCCGATGAGGTCATCGATTTTGGCGAGGATTGTTACGTTTTCAGGAGTTTGAATATCCTGACCCACTACCTGGTATCCAGTGAGTAAGAGTTCAATATCATAGAATTCCCTAGCCAGCTCATCCACATATTCCTGTATGGTAGCAGGTCCGGGAGTGGTTGTAATAATGGTAAACAAATAATCCGGTTTGTGAATATTGATGATCTGACGAAGATCTTTCATTGGCAAAGATTGACCTAAGTAAAAGGTCATGCCTTTTCGAGACTTAATGACATAATCTGCAAATAGTAAGCCGATCTCATGCATTTCTCCATCAGGTAGGAAAAGCACAAACTTTTTGCTGTCAGCGTCTTGTTTATGATATTGCCCATCAATAGCAACAATCAACTTTTGACGAACCAGGTTAGAAATAAAATGCTCTTGTGCCGGATTGATGGCGCCAGTCTGCCATAGCACCCCAATCTTGGATAGGAACGGGTAGATTACGTTGAGCATACATTTTTCAAATCCCAGTTTCAGGATACAGGTTGACACAATTTTTTCAAACCTTTTCTCATCCATATCCACCATCGCAATGGTCAAGGCATGGATTTGTTCAGGATATTTCAGATCACGCTCAGTCAGGTGCATCACTTCCCGTTGCATTTCCTGATCTGTCATTTGCGAGATTCTTGAGATCTTGAAGCCGTGTTCCTTCAATAAAGCCACATTCAGGATGTGCTTTAGATCCGACTCATCGTAATACCTGATGTTTGTGGTGGTGCGCTTTGGCTTGATCAATTCATACCGCTGCTCCCATATGCGTATGGTATGCGCCTTTATTCCTGAAAGGTGCTCAAGGTCTCGAATGGAAAATGTCGACATGGGCGGCATCGATCACAAAATTTGATTACGCACTACTTAACCAGCAGTGTCATTTAAATGTTTAAGTAAAATTCCACAAAAAAATTTTCTTACTTAAAATCTTTCCATCAATTGATTGAATGGTTTTTATTTCATCAATGTGATGGCAAGCAAAACTCTGAAATTTTGGGCATTTATAAACTTAATGTATTTATTTTGACTGCTTAATTCAAAGATGATGCAAATAATAGAGTCACCCAAAGAGTATGATGTTGTAATTGTTGGATCAGGGGCCGGAGGAGGTATGGCAACCAAAATATTGTCGGAGGCTGGGCTTAAAATAGCCGTTGTAGAAGCCGGGCCATATTTTGATCCAGCTGATCCCGAGCAGATGACCCAGTTGAAGTGGCCCTGGGAATCTCCAAGGAGAGGTGCCAATACAAACAGGGCATTTGGTGACTTTGATGCAGCATATGGCGGGTGGGAAATCGATGGAGAACCTTATACCCATACACCGGGAACAAAGTTTGAATGGTTCAGATCACATATGCTTGGTGGTAGAACCAATCACTGGGGACGAATTTCCCTTCGATTTGGACCCAATGATTTTAAGAGAAAAGATATTGACGGTTTAGGTGACAACTGGCCCATAAGTTATGATGATGTAAAGCCCTATTACGATAAAGTAGATAAACTCATAGGGATATTTGGAACCAAAGAAGGTATCTATAATGAGCCGGATGGCTTTTTCCTTCCACCTCCAAAGCCCAGGCTACATGAATTGTACTATAAAAAGGGAGCTGATAAACTAGGCATTCCAACTATCCCTGCACGTAAATCAATGGTCACGAAACGGATCAATGATGAGCGTGGAGTTTGCTTTTACTGTGGACAATGCGGACGGGCCTGTAGCGTATATGCCGATTTTTCTGCTGGAACGTGTTTGATTTTCCCGGCTCTGAAGTCAGGCGGGCAGGTTGATTTATATGTCAACTCAGTTGTTCGAGAGGTAGTCACTGATGATGAGGGCAAGGCAAAGGGAGTCATTTACATTAGTAAGGAAGACAAGCAAGAACACCAGATAAACGGTAAAGTAGTGGTGCTGGCTGCTTCTGCATGTAGCAGTGCCAGAATTTTACTCAACTCTAAGAGCCCTATCCATCCAAATGGATTGGGTAATAACAGCGGGATTGTAGGGAAGTATCTTCATGATTCTACAGGTGCTGCCCGACAAGCATTCATCCCGGATCTGATGAACCGTAAGACATACAACGAGGATGGAGTTTCCGGTATGCATGTTTATACACCATGGTGGTTGGACAATAACAAACTGGACTTTGCACGTGGTTATCATATCGAATTGGGTGGTGGCCTTGGGATGCCTGCCTATGGCTTTGGCTTTGGGGTAACAGAACTCAATAAATATGTTGGAGGCACCGTAGGAGGATATGGTAACAAGCTTCGTGAAGACGTGAAGAAATTCTATGGTAGTGTTGTGGGATTATACGGACGTGGGGAGTGTATTGCAGTGGAATCAAACTACTGTGAAATAGATCCTAATGTGGTGGATGAATACGGGATCCCTGTACTGAGATTTAATTACCGATGGTCAGATCATGAACGCAATCAGGCCAAACACATGCACAATACTTTTGAAGGGATCTTTGATGCCATGGGAGGGGTAGTACTTGGAGACAAGCCTGGAGCAGATGAGGATTATGGTCTTCACACACCTGGAAATATTATCCATGAGGTGGGAACCACCCGAATGGGGGATAATCCCAAAACCTCTGTTGTAAACGAATATGAGCAATTGCATGATGCAAAAAATGTATTTGTCGTTGATGGCGGGCCTTTTGTGTCTCAAGCAGACAAGAACCCCACATGGACTATTATGGCACTAGCCTGGAGAACTTCAGATTACATCATTGATGAACTAAAAAAACAAAATATCTAATGGACAGAAGGGAATCACTAAAATCGATGCTTATCACCTCAATTGCAGGTGGAATAGGATTTCAGGCATGTGCTCCGGAAGAAGCAGAAAAAGTTCAGCAGCTAACTACAAAGGTTGGCACTTACGGCAGAACGGAAGCTGAAAAGGTTCTGGATCAAAAGCTCATGGCTATAGATTTTTTCAATGAGCATGAACTCAACACCATTGCTGTTTTGTGTGATATCATTTTACCTGATTTTGAAGGTAAAGGTGGCGCAAGCGAAGCTGCTGTGGAGGATTTCATTGAATTTATTGTGAAGGACATGCCACGGTACCAAACCCCAATCAGGGGAGGGGTTATGTGGTTGGATGGAGCGTCCAATAGAGCTTTTGGAAAGGTATTTATCGAATGTAGTCAGGATCAACAGATTTCAATTGTTGACAGGATAGCTTACCCTGGTAAAACTGCCACAGCGGATCGTCAGGGTGAAAGGTTTTTCTCTCTGATGAGGAACCTAACGCTTACGGGCTATTACACTACCCAAATTGGTATTCAGGACCTGGGTTATAAAGGAAACACACCCAACATTTGGGACGGTGTACCTGACGATGTTTTGAAAGATCATGGCATGGAATATCCCAAAGAATGGCTTCCAAAATTTGTTGATCAGTCTAAAAGAGATGTGAAAGCCGAATGGGATGAAGATGGAAACCTGATTACCTGATAATAATTTATCAACCTAACTTTTCAAACGTTCGAACATATGTGAGGGCAAAAACCCACTTACCTGGATCGAATAAAAAAAGGGGTTAGAACCGCAGTTCTAACCCCTTTTGTTTTAAGTGATTTAATCGGTAATTACTTTTTCAACTCACCATCCACCAGTCTCCAGATACCTAGAGGATTGCTATCCTTCAGGGCATCAGGAAGCATGATCTGAGGCATATCCTGGAAACAGATTGGCCTTAAGAACCTCTTGATAGCTCCTGTACCTACTGAGGTCGATCGTGAATCTGTTGTTGCGGGGTAAGGTCCTCCATGGTGCATAGAATGACATACTTCAACACCAGTAGGGTAGCCATTGAAAATGATCCTACCTACTTTGTTTTCCAAAATCTCTACCAACTCACCATACTCAGCCAGATCTTTCTCAGTCCCAATGATGGTCGCCGTGAGGTGACCTTCCAGGTTTCTGGCGAGTTCCAGAATTTCTGATTTTTCATCAGCATCAACCAATAGAGTCGATGGACCAAAAACTTCCTCTGCTAATCCAGGATTACTTTTAAAAGTGCTGTAAGCTACCTGGTATGCCTGGCCTGCAACACCATTTCCACTTTTATCAGCAGTCAGTTTTTTGATGCCATTGCCAGAGAATTTTCCTACTCCTTTGTTGAAAGCGCCTTTAATTCCTTCGGTGAGCATGGTGCCTTCAAATTGATTTAAAGATTCTGTCAATGCACCCACTAATTCTCCGGATTTTTCAGTCTTAGGCAAAATAGTTAAACCCGGGTTGGTACAGAATTGACCGACACCCAATGTGACAGATCCGGCCAGTTGTGCACCTATCTCAGCACCTCTTGTATTTTGTGCATCCGGGAGAATAAATACCGGATTACTGCTTCCCATCTCAGCATATACCGGGATAGGTTCAGGGCGTTGGTTGGCCAGGTCAAACAAAGCTTTTCCACCTCTGAATGATCCGGTGAATCCAACAGCCTTAATGTATGGATGTTTTACCAAAGCACTTCCCACGTCAATAGAAGTACCAATGATCATGGAGAACACACCTTCCGGCATACCCGTCTTCTGAGCAGCCTTGATGATGGCTGCAGCTACATATTCCGATGTGCCAGGATGAGCCGGGTGACCTTTGAAAACTACCGGACATCCGGCAGCTAATGCTGAAGCTGTGTCACCACCTGCTACAGAAAATGCCAATGGGAAATTGCTTGCCCCAAAAACACCGACGGGCCCTAAAGGTACCTTCATTTGTCTAACGTCGGGCTTGGGAAGCGGCTGACGATCAGGCTGAGCTGTATCGATCCTACCTTCCAGGTACCAGCCGTCTCTGATCAGGCTGGCGAATAATTTCATTTGGTTTACCGTCCTACCCCGCTCTCCGGTCAATCGGGCAATAGGCAAAGCAGTTTCTTTTGAACCACGCTCAAGGAGTGCATCTCCAAGGGCCATGATTTCATCTCCGATAGCCTCCAGGAATTTTGCTCGTTGTTCATTAGTTGTCTTTCGATAGGCATAAAACGCTTTCTCAGCAAGCGATATGGCTTCTTCGATTTCTTCAGCAGTAGATTCGGTGAAGGTGACATCCAGGTTCTGATTGGTGCCTGGGTCTACACCGTAGAATTTTTTGGAGCCTTTTGCCGATGTTTTATTGCCTAGAAAAGTTTGTCCGGATAAATTCATATTGATATTTAGGGTTTTTTTGCGATAAAGTTTGTGAGTGTGCCAATCCCCTCAATGGAAATGTTGACCTGATCTTTCTCCTGAAGTGTAAACTCATTGGGAGGTACTATGCCTGTTCCAGTCATAAGAAAACACCCATAAGGGAAATCGCATTCTCTGAAAAGAAAAGAAACAAGTTCTGTGTGTTTTCTTTTCATCTGGTCGATGCCAATTTCTTCTTCAAAAGCCAACTTATTACCTCTCAGGATCTGTAATTTAATTTTTGACTGTGGGTCAATGCCATTTTCAGGAACGAAAATACAAGGTCCCAGCCCGGCACATTTTTCATATACCTTGGCCTGTGGTAGGTAAAGCGGGTTTTCTCCTTCAATGCTTCGGGAGCTCATGTCATTGCCGACCGTGTAGCCCTGTATCTCTCCTTTGGTATTAACAAAAAGTGTGAGCTCAGGTTCCGGCACATCCCATTTTGAGTCTTTTCGGATATAAACTTCAGCCAAATGGCCAACTGTCCTGGCAATGTTGGCTTTGAAGAACAACTCAGGTCTTTCGGCTGAATATACTCTGTCATATACATCACCACCATCCTGTGACTCTTCCATCCTGGCTGAGCGGCTTCGGTAATACGTCACTCCGGAAGCCCAGATTTCCTGACTTTGGAGCGGAGGCAGAATTTCAGTTTTTGCAAGGTCCACCTGGGTAGATTCTTTTTCACTGATCAGGGTCAAAAGAAATTTGTGGAGTTGGCTTCGGTTGATCAATTCATCCCAAGGGATATTTTTTTCGAGATAAAATTGTTCTTTGTGCTCAATTAATGCCCCCTGGGCTGTTTTATATATTTTCATCTTTAGGTTGATTGACTTCAAAATTAATACTTCGATATCTTTGAATCATACTATATCGAGATTTACTAATTATCAAGTGGAATGATTCTATACAATGTGACTGTGACGATTGATCCTCAAATAGAGGCGGAATGGGTTGAATGGATGAAAAATGTGCACATCCCCGAAGTGATGAATACGGGATGTTTCGAAGAGCACAAATTTCTAAGGCTTGTCACTGAAAGGCCTGATGTGGATGGCAATACTTACGCCATTCAGTACTTTGCTACGGATGGTAAACAAATTGATATTTATATGGAAAAGCACGCACCTGGATTGCGACAATCCCATGCAGAAAAGTATGGCAACAAGATGGCTGCCTTCAGAACCCTGCTCGAGGAGGTCTAAAAATCGATGCTGCAGTTGATCCATTCAGGATCGAAATCGGCATTGTACTTTTTGTAAAAGTTAATGGCTGGTTCGTTCCAATCAAGCACCTGCCATACCATGCCATTGCATTTTTCTTCTTTGGCTATTTCTATGGTACGATCAAAAAGCCTTTTGCCGGTTCCCAGGCCACGCTGAGACTCGGTTACGATCAGGTCCTCTAGCCAAAGCCGCTTGCCTTTCCAGGTGGAATACCTGTAATAATAGAGCGACATGCCTTCAATTACTCCGTCTTTTTCAGCCACAATAAATCCAAAGATGGGGTTTATCCCAAAGCCATCTTCTTCCATCATTTGCAGGGTATTAGTCACCTGCTCGGGAGCTTTTTCGTACAGTGCGAGTTCTTTGATTAGCTCAAGCACACGTGGGAGGTCTTCCTTTCTTCCTTTCCTGATACTTACCATCCGGTAAAGTTAAAAAACTACGACGACCTCAGTTTTTCGTTATGCTCTTGAAGCCTAGATACGGATGCAACACCTCAGGCATGGCTATTCCATCAGCTCCCTGATTATTTTCAAGCAAGGCTGCTACGATACGAGGCAGAGCCAAAGCACTTCCATTAAGTGTATGGGCTAGTACTTTCTTGCCGTCGTCCCCTTTGAAGCGGAGCTTTAGCCTGTTGGCCTGGTAAGTCTCGAAATTTGATACAGAGCTTACCTCCAGCCACTTTTTCTGTGCGGCAGAGTAAACCTCAAAGTCATAGGTCAGCGCTGAAGTAAAACCCATGTCACCACCACATAGCCTTAATATCCTATAAGGAAGGTCGAGACTTTTCACAAGCTGCTCTACATGATCCACCATTTTGTCCAGCGTATCATAGGAGGTATCCGGATGATTGATCTCAACAATTTCTACTTTATCAAACTGATGCAATCTGTTGAGACCACGTACATGAGATCCCCATGAGCCAGCTTCCCTTCTAAAACAAGGCGTATGACCTACATTTTTGAGAGGTAATTGATCTGCATTTAGTATTACATCCCTGTAAATATTGGTAATGGGAACTTCAGCGGTCGGGATCATATACAGATTGCTTTCTACGATCTGGTACATCTGACCTTCTTTATCAGGCAGCTGGCCGGTACCGTAGCCAGAACTTTCATTGATTAGTATCGGTGGCTGAACCTCTGTGAAACCCGCTTTTAATGCCTCATCCAAAAAATAGTTAATCAGCGCCCTGTTTAGCCGTGCTCCCTGGCCTTTATAGAAAGGAAACCCCGCACCAGCCACTTTATTACCCAGCTCGAAATCTATGATGTCATATTCTTCTATCAGGTCCCAGTGTGGCTTGGCATTATCAGGCAAGCTGGGAATATTGTCATCCACTTGCTTCACGATCTCATTATCTTCCGAAGACTTACCTGCAACCACAGACGCGTGTGGGATATTTGGGATGTTGTACAAAGCTTCCGTGAGACTTGCTTCGATTTCCTGGAGCTTAGGTCCGAGTTCTTTTGACTGTTGTTTCAGCTCGGCGGTTTCTTTTTTTGCCTGTTCTGCTTCTTCCTTTTTTCCTGACTGAATGAGCTGACCGATTTGTTTGGCTACCTGATTGGACTGGGCCAACAGGTCATCCAGTTTTTGTTGGGTTGCACGTCTTTCTTCATCGATTTTAAGGACGCTTTTCAAAGTTTCAGCTGCATTTTTTATGCCTCTTTTCTCCAAACCTTTGACATAATCGTCAAATTGATCCCTTATAGCGGAAATTTGTAACATCTATCTGGCTTTTAAAAGGGCAAAGAAAGGCTGTTCTCGCTAAATATTAAAATCGAAATCCCTAAGTATCAAATAGATATTTTTTTGCGAATCTTTTGCTTAATATTCACCGTTAACATATTATTGTAACGCAATTCAAGTGAGAGACTTTCACTAGTTTTCCAATTTCGCCTACAAAGACGAAAATTTCCAATTAGTTACGTAACATTTCGATTACCATAATTACCAAGTATTATTTTTATGTACACTTTAGATGATTTAAGTGTGAGGTTACTCTCAGAGCTACGAGAGATAGCCGATGGTCTGGGGATTAAAAATGCTAAGAAAACTGCGAAGAACGACCTTATTTACGAAATCCTTGACAAACAGGCTACCATGCCAGACGAAGAGATTAAGAAAATAACTAAAACAGATTCTAAGGAAGAACAGCCAAAAGCACAAAAGCCCGCAAAGAAAAAAGGGAAGCCCGAGTCCAAGAAGAAAGACACTGATAGCCCAGAAGATCTTTTGAAATCACTCGATATCGAGATCGAGTCTACAGGAGATGCTTCTGACAAAAAAGATGCTAAAAAGCAGGAGAATACTCAAAAAAGTGAAAATCCTGGCGATAAGAAGCACAAAGGAAGCAGAGACAACCGGGACAACCGGGATAACCGAAACGAAAAAGGTAGTAGCGACGGAGACAGTAAAAAAGACGAAAAAGCTGAATACCGCGCGAGAAAAGCCCAATATAACGAGGAGATAAAAGAGTTTGACGGTGCCATCGAAAATGAAGGTGTCCTTGAGATCATGCAGGATGGCTACGGCTTTTTGAGGTCAAGTGACTATCATTACCTGGCAAGTCCTGACGATATTTATGTTTCTCCATCTCAAATCAAGCTATTTGGCTTGAAGACAGGTGATACCGTAAAGGGTCAGATCAGACCTCCTAAAGATGGAGAAAAATATTTCGCGCTCCTAAGAGTGGAGTCAGTCAATGGAAAAACTACCGAAGAGATCCGTGATAGGATCGCTTTTGAGTACCTGACGCCCCTTTTCCCTGAGCAAAAGCTTAACCTGACTACCAAGGCTGATAACTACAGCACCCGTATTGTAGACCTTTTCGCACCAATTGGAAAAGGCCAAAGGGGTATGATCGTGGCCCAGCCTAAGACAGGTAAGACAGTATTATTGAAAAACATTGCCAACGCCATCGCAGAAAATCATCCGGAAGTATACCTGATGATCCTTTTGATCGATGAGCGACCTGAAGAGGTGACGGATATGGCACGTTCGGTAAAAGCAGAAGTAATCGCTTCTACTTTTGATGAGCAGGCTGAGAAGCACGTGAAAGTGGCCAATATCGTATTGGAAAAGGCTAAAAGAATGGTAGAGTGCGGTCACGACGTAGTGATCCTGCTTGATTCTATTACCCGATTGGCCAGAGCACACAACACCGTGGTGCCATCATCAGGAAAGATCCTTTCAGGTGGTGTGGATGCGAATGCACTTCACAAGCCTAAGCGATTCTTTGGAGCTGCCAGGAATGTAGAAAATGGAGGTTCATTGACCATCATTGCTACAGCTCTGATCGAAACAGGTTCTAAGATGGATGAGGTAATCTTTGAAGAATTCAAAGGAACGGGTAACATGGAGCTGCAGCTTGACAGGAAACTGTCTAACAAGCGAGTGTATCCTGCTATCGATGTTCCAGCTTCGGGTACACGAAGAGAAGACCTGTTGATGGACAAAGATCAGCTAAGCAGAGTGTGGATCCTCAGGAAGTTTATGTCTGACATGAACAGCAACGAGGCCATGGAATTCCTGCTGAGCAAGATGAAAGGAACCATCAATAACGAAGAATTCCTGATATCCATGAACGGATAATTCGAGATAGAAATGATTTGAACCCCGCCCAAAAGCGGGGTTTTTTATTTATGTCTATTATTTACCGCTGGTCACAGATGTGATTGACATTGACCTATTTGGTTGTTAATATCAAAGAACAACCAAATTGTATCATCATGTCTACATTAAGCAAAACATTCATATTTTCTTTGGCGCTGGCCCTCATATCCACCTGGGCAATTGGCCAGACAGTGACTACGCCTCGTATTAGCCCTTCAGCGGGGGTGACACAAAGAATTGGTTTGACAGATATTACTGTTAACTATTCGCGGCCTTCAGTCATCAATGGAAACAATGACCGGACCGGTGAGGTTTGGGGTAACCTCGTGCCCTGGGAGCTTTCCCAGAGTGGATTTGGGAATCAAAAACCCATGCCCTGGAGAGCAGGTGCCAATGAAAATACTACCATCTCTTTTTCAACTGATGCTTTGGTTGAAGGCAAACTGATAACAAAAGGGATTTACGGCCTGCACATGATCCCTTATGAAAACGGAAAAGTTACGGTTATTTTTAGCAACAATTCTACTTCCTGGGGTAGCTACTGGTACGAGGAGGATGAAGATGCACTTAGAGTTGACGTACAAAGCAGGGAAAGTTCGTTCACTAATCTGCTGACTTATTCCTTTACTGAGCTTGGAAATACCAGTGGGACACTTTCTCTTCTGTGGGAAAAGAAAGCCATACCTATACGGATTGGTGTAGATCAGGAAGCAATCCTACAAAGTTTCAGGAATGAGTTGCGAAACGCTGCAGGGTTTGGATGGCAGGGACCATTTTCAGCGGCAAATTACTGTTTAAATAACAACATAAACCTGGATGAAGCACTTGTTTGGGCTGACAGAGCTATTGCTGCCAATAAGAATGGCCAGACCATGGGACTGAAGTCTGCCATATTATTTAAAACTGGAAAAGATGGGGAGGCCATCAAAATTGCTAATGAGGCTGCAACCGTCTCAAATGAAAATCAATTGAATATGCTGGGCTACCAAATGATGGGTGTGGAAAAATATGACAAGGCCGAAGAATACTTCAAGCTCAACATCAAGAAGAACCCGAAGTCTGCCAATGTGTATGACAGCATGGGTGAGTGCTACATGGCCATGGACAACAATAAAGAGGCCATCAAGATGTTTCAGAAGTCCTTAGCGACTAATCCGCCTCCATTTGTTAAGACAAATTCAATCGCCAACCTGAAGAAGCTGGGTGTAGAGGTAGAGGAATAGACTTAAAATTTATCTATTTTGTAAAGCCAGAGGTTTAAAATCTTTCTGACTTTTTTGGTTGGATCTCTAGTCCTATATTACACAACGTATTGTTATTTTCGATAGATTTGTACCAAGAGTATCCCATGATACGAACACTTTATGAAAGTTGCACATATTACTCTGTTGCTGCTTTTTGTTCTGATAGTTTCAGAGTGTGTTGATGTTGAAGACCCCATAATCTCGGAGAATCTTGCCGAATACTCCTATTCAAAGCGTGCCAATATTTGGTACTTTGGTCAAAATGCAGGCCTGGACTTTAATGATCTTGATCCAAACGGTAATCCCAGGGTCCTTACGGACGGGCAAATCAATACACTAGAAGGATGTTCTGCGATGTGCGACGAAAATGGCCGGCTCCTGTTCCACACGGATGGAGTCTCTGTTTGGAATCGTCTGCATGAAATTATGCCCAATGGAACTGATTTGAAAGGCAGTTTTACGTCGACTCAGAGCGCTCTGATAGTACCGCATCCAGGGAACACTTTCCTCTATTACATTTTTACCACATCCCCTCAGGCACATCCCGATGGGCTTAACTACAATATAGTGGACATTTCAAAAGATGGAGGGTTAGGTGATGTAGTGTTGATAAATATTCAACTCTATACCCCAACAACAGAGAAGCTATCTGCAGTACATCACGCCAATGGTGAAGATATATGGGTGATCACGCATCAGTGGGAATCAGATGCCTTTTATGTATATCACATCAGTAAAAATGGCCTGAATGAAGATCCGGTAATAAGTAGAACAGGTTCAATACACGAATTTGGCAGTTCCAACCGCAATACAATTGGTGAAATGAAATCTTCGCCGAGTGGGAAGCTCCTTTCCCTAAATATTGCGGATCATCGCAAGACTGAAATATTTTATTTTGATGCTATTACTGGTTATCTTTCAATGAAAGACGGGTTCATTACCCCAGCTATATACGATGGAGATGTGGATGGAAATATTTATGGTGTAGCATTCTCCCCAAATGAAAAGTACCTTTATTTATCTGAGAATTTTCCAAGTACATTTCCAGGACAAAAAATATACCAATACAGTCTGAGAAGTAAGAGACTATCAGAGATTGATACTGTACACATAGGTGGCTCAATTCAATTAGGCCCAGACCAAAAAGTATACGTAGCGGACAAAGATCGCCAAGAACTTATGGTGATTGAAAGACCGAATCTGCCATTAAATAGTCCCTTGTTTAGTACTTCCAGGATTTCTCTTGCTCCTGGATACAGTCGTTTCTCTTTACCAAATTTCATTCAATCTTACTTTTATGTTCCTGACCCAGTCGTACGGCTACCCAATGCCTTTACACCCAACAATGACGGAAGAAATGAATTGTTTGAGCCATTGAGATTTTCCCATGTAGAGACATTTGAAATGTCTATTTTAGATCGAACCGGTACTGAAATATTCAGTACATCAAAAGCTGATGTATGGTGGAAGGGTAATGAACGGGAACCTGGAGTTTATTACTGGAATTTGCAGTATGAGGGAATCAATGGTAAGTCTGGATTACTCAAGGGTTGGGTTCATATGAGTCGATAAAATTAGTTGTAAAATGCAAAAACCTTTCTTAATAAGGATATTTTGTTTAATAAATACGTTATTAGCCATATTAAGGTAAATTTTTGATATTCATTTGTACTACTCATGAAAGGAAAGTTTTGCTTTACTGCAATTGTATTGGTATGCCTTGGATGTGCTACGGAGGATGTTGTTATTGATCCAAGAGAAGCAATATTAGATAAGTGGGAGATATCACATCTCGGTAATGGTGATCAATTGACTCAAATTGAAAATCCAATATCTTACCAAGAGTATTTTAAAGATAGTCTTATGCGTGTATACAATTATGAAGAAGGAGACTATGACTATGAATACTGGATGAATGATTCAATTCTATCTCAAAGAAGAGCCTGGATTGCTTTTGATGGTGTGTATTACGACACAATTGTAGTGACACAAGAGTATTTGTATGAATTTTTAGACGCTAATACGATTAGACTTAATATCATTAACATGACTGCCTGGAACTATACCTCCATTTATCATCGAATTGATAACTAATCACTTTAGAGCTTCTCTAAACACTCCTTCAAGCTATCCCTCCAATACGGAATGGTCAAATCAAAATTGGTTTTGATCTTTTGCTTGTCCATCACACTGAAATGCGGCCTTTTAGCAGGTGTTGGATAGGCAGAAGTGGGAATCGGCTTTACCGGGATGGTGATGTCCTTGTACTCAAAAATGGCTTTGGTGAAATCGTACCAGGAGGCGACACCTTCATTGCTGTAGTGGTAGATGCCGAAATGATCCTCTTGTCCATCAATCATTTTCATAATAGAAGCTGCCAGGTCTTTGGCATAGGTGGGTGTACCCACCTGGTCAAAAATGACCCCCAGCTCCGGTTTTGTTTCCCCAAGCCGGAGCATTGTTTTTACAAAGTTGTTGCCAAAGCTGCTGTAGAGCCACGAAGTTCTGAGGATGTAGTGCTTTTTGGTGGCCATAGCTACTTTTTTTTCTCCATTGAGCTTGCTCTCGCCATAGTAGCAGACCGGATCAGTATCCTGATCTTCCGTGAGTGGCTGAGAGGCATCGCCATTGAACACAAAATCAGTGGAAATGTGATATAAAATCGCATCATGTGCTTTACAGGCCACTGCCAGATTTTCCGCTCCTGTTACATTGATCAGATCGCACAGTTCCCGGTCAGACTCGGCTTTGTCCACTGCGGTATAGGCTGCACAATTGATACAATGTGTTGGTTTGATCTCATCGAAAAAATCCCTGACCTGCTGACCATCGGTGATGTCCAGCTCCTCGATGTCTACAAAATGAAAATCAGCTTCCTTCACTGAACCTGCCAGTTCCTGAAGTTCATTCCCCAGCTGTCCTTTCGATCCGGTGACGAGTATGGTTTTTTTATCAGCCATTTACAAAATCCGTTAGATAAGCATATTTTTCTGTCAGTCCTCCACCATTGGTGATGGTAGCCCTTTTGACTATTTCTTCGCGGTCATTCATTAAAGATGGTATCACGTTATCAATTAAATCTCTTCCAAAACTGTTTGAAGCATCCCTTGGAAGTTCGCATGGGAGATTGTCCACTGCCATCATTGTAACATTTGTATCGCTACTCAGCGCTATTTCTTCTTTGCCCGTGACAGGCTTGTAATCGTATATCGGGTCGTCTATGGTAGAAGCACGTTTGGTAGACGGAATAGACCCTTCAATGTCGCAAGTGATATCGGCGATCACTTTAAGTCTGAATTCATCTTTCAACATGTCCTCTCTTGTAAACAAAACAGGTGAGCGGGGATCCCAATAGGCACTGGCGATCAGCAGGTCTGCCTGGCTGGTGTAAGGCAAAAAGGTGCCTCTATAGTCATCCGGGTGCTGGAAAAAATCTTTCAATTCAAATGGCTTGCCCTCCTTATGGACATGATAGTCCCAGGGCTCAAGCTGCGTGTATACAGGTTCGTTATAATCTTTTTGCAGGAATTCTTGCGGACTTACTTTTCTGATTTTTACACCATCCAACACCTCCATGGCTCCTTTGGCTACTCGCCCGCCTCCTGTGATCACAATCTTGATGTTAGGAAGTTTAATTTTCGGGAACTCCGTTTTCAGGTCTTCCAGGTCAAAGCATGCGTGAGCACGTCTACATTCAAAGAGGTTGTAACGCTTTCCATAAGTCCACAAGCCATTGTAGGCACCTACTATACCAGCCCAACGCCCAAAAGCGACCACCCGGTTTCCGTTGGTATCAGTCAGGGTCTCATAGTCGATCAACCGGATGTTTTTAGCCAGGATATTTTGGAGCAGGCTACGGTTGTAAGCCTGTTTTTTGATGGTATGAGAGAAAAAGAAATAAGTTTTATCAGCGATAAGATTTTTGATTGGAACTTCTTTTACACCCATCAGCACGTCACAGTCATCCACATTTTCTCTGACTTCGATGCCTGCGGCTGTGTATTCTTCATCTGTGAAACACCGGATAGCACTTGATTGAGCAATGACTGAGATTGCGGGAAATTTTTGCTTAATTTCAGCAGCTTGGGCAGGGGTGAAGGGTACCCTTTTATCTACAGGTACTTTGCCTTCTCTGATGATACCGATTTTCACTTTGAGTTGTCCTTTATTTTCAGCAGGCAAAGCTAATGGATTAGCCCGGACATATATTAGATTTACCCATAGCGATTCAAAACAAACACTATGAGAACCTTTTTACATACTGTGGCAATTTCGGGACTAAGCCTTTTATTGAGCTTTTGTGGAACAAAAAAAGAATCCATCGACAAAGAAGAAAACGGATTAAACCTGGGTCAATATCCTCATGTTAATCTGTCCAATGAAGCGATTGAAATGAAGGTTTATCTTCCCGATCCTGAAAAGGGACTTTATCGGGCTACCCGATTCGACTGGTCAGGAGTGATTGGAAGCCTGAAGTATAAAGGGCATGAGTATTTCGACTATTGGAAAGACACCCATGATCCGCTGATACATGAAGATCTCCCGGGACCGGTGGAAGGATTCATTGAACCCGGTTTAGGTTATGAAGAGGCTGAAGCGGGAAATGGCTTTATCAGAATCGGTGTTGGCATCCTGGAAAAAAGGGATGAGGAAAAATACGGCTGGACAGATACCTACAAAATCCTTGATCATGGTAAGTGGACCGTGGATCATGGCAAGGACTGGATTTCTTTTATGCATGAATTGAAAAGTGACTTTGGCTATGCCTATGAATACATTAAAAGGGTTGAGTTGCAGGAGGAAGGATTTGTGATCAAGCACTTGCTCAAAAACCTTGGAGAAAAAACAATTGAGACCGACCAGTTCAATCATAACTTCTTTGTGATTGACCAAACACAGAGTGGAACTGACTTTAGTGTTGAATTTCCCTTCAGTTTAAAAACAGAAAGTGATACCAGGGGACTTGTACGGATTGAAGATAAGACGATCAGGTTTGAGCAGATGGTAGAGCAGGGCAAGAGCACCTTTCTGGAGCTGACCGGCTTTGGTAGTCAGTCTGATGACCATCAGGTCACTGTGGTGAATCACAAAACGGGTGCCGGGATCAAATTTGCTGTGGATCAACCGATCTACAGAATGGCATTCTGGACCTGTAAAACCACTTTGTGTCCCGAAAACTTCATCTGGATAAATGTGGAGCCGGGAGAATCAATGGAGTGGAATTCTACTTATACACTGTTTGAGCAGTAGGGAAACTACAATGTTCATCCTGGTAATTTCCTGGATCATCTATTTAGCACTTCACAGCTTCCTGGCGACAAACGGATGTAAGGAGTGGGTGAAGCATAAAATAGGATTAAAAGGAGCCTGGTATCGACTTATTTACTCTCTTATCAGTATATCAGGCTTGATTTTGATCGGGTGGATAATCGACGAAATACCTCAGAAATGGTTACTTGATCCGGGAATTTTTATTTATGCGGGTTATCTACTGATCCTGGTTGGAATAGTAGTCGTACTTCTTTCATTCCGATACCTTTCAGGAATGGAATTTATTGGCTTGAAAAAAATGACAACAGAAAATAATCTGGTTACCAGGGGTATTCATGCTAGGGTTCGCCACCCTATATACTCAGGCACTATTGCGATCTTACTTGGCTTTTTGAGCTATCAACCTACCGACGCAGTCTTGATATCTGTAGTGATTATTCTACTGTATTTGCCAATCGGGATCTATTTTGAAGAAAGGAAATTAGTTGAGAAGTTTGGCAGGGACTACCTAAACTATAAAAATAAAGTACCCTCAATCTTTCCCAGGTTATGGTAACTATTTCTTGAGCTCGTCAAGATCATCCCTATCCTTAAGCTTTTTATCCTCCACTTCTTTATTGAGAAATTTATTGATCTTTTCAATGTCGATATTGGACTTTAGCTCTCCAAAGGAGTTAATTTCCATCTCAAATCCATCCAGATCCTTGTGCACTTTTGGTTTATCGTTTTCTTTTTTTCTGGTCATGATTCAAAATCTTTTCTCCTATTTATTTAACTGATCAATAGAAAAAAGGATTCGTTCTGAAACAGATTTTCCGCCCATGATGGAAATGATTGACATCAGGTCAGGGCCTGAACCCTCCCCAGTAATGGTCAGTCTCAGGGTCTGCATAAATTTTCCAGGCTTGAAGCCATTGTCCTCAAGCGAACCGAAAAACAACTCCTTAGCTTCATCAGCAGACAAAGCGTCTTTGGATTTAATGGCCTCAGCGTACACCTTCAGTGCTTTTGCTGCTTCATCATCCCATTTTTTATCTACTACCTTTTGGTCATAAGCTGTAGGATGTTGAAATAGGAATAAGCAATTGCTGGCAAACTCGGGGATAAAAGTGACACGCTCCTTCAGCAGCTCTACGATGCTTAAAGCAGTTGGATTATCACAGGAAATTTCGTATTTCGTTTTCAGCTCCACCTGGATAAATGAGCTTAACTCATCAGGAGATTTGGCTTTTATGTACTGTTGGTTGAACCAGTTCGCTTTTTCAATGTCAAATTTGGTTCCTGCCTTATTGATCTTCTCCAAAGAAAACTGACTGATCAGCTCTTTGAGAGAGAATATTTCCTGTTCTGAACCCGGATTCCATCCTAAAAGTGATAAGAAGTTGATCATGGCCTCTGGCAAATAGCCCTCCTCTCTGAAACCAACGGATTCTTCTCCAGATTGTGCGTCCTTCCAGCTCAGCGGAAAAATAGGGAATCCAGCTTTATCGGCTGCCCGTTTGCTGAGTTTTCCATTTCCATCTGGCTTCAGTATTAGTGGAAGGTGTGCAAACCGAGGCATTGTTGAATCCCAGCCCAGGTATTTGTAAAGTAATACATGAAGAGGTGCGGATGGAAGCCATTCCTCACCACGTATCACATGTGAGATTTTCATCAGGTGGTCATCCACTACGTTCGCCAGATGATAGGTAGGCATTCCATCTGATTTCATCAGGATCTTATCATCGATGTTGGATCCATGCACAAGCACCCAACCACGTACAATGTCATTGATTCGAACTTCTTCTTTGGGCTGTACCTTGAATCTGACCACGTAAGGCTCTCCTGACTCAATGCGGGATTTCACATCATCCGCCGGAAGGGTCAGTGAGTTTTTCATCGTGGTCCGGGAGACCGCATCATATTGTGGGTTGGCTATTCGACCTTCCTTGAGCCTGTTCCGCATCTCTTCAAGCTCTTCCACGGTGTCAAAGGCGTAGTAAGCATGGCCATCTTCGATCAGCTGATCCACATACTTTCTATAAATGTCTTTTCTTTCGGATTGCCTGTATGAAGCATAGGGGCCTCCGGCATTAGGCCCTTCATCAGGCTGGATACCACACCAGGCCAGTGATTCTGTGATGTACTCTTCAGCGCCCTCTACGTACCTGGATTGGTCAGTATCTTCAATTCGTAGAATGAATGTACCGTTATTTTTTTTGGCAAAGAGATAGTTGAAAAGTGCGGTTCTAACACCACCAATATGGAGCCCTCCTGTGGGGCTGGGAGCGAATCTTACTCTTACGTTCTCCATAGAAAATTTTTATTGGGGTGCAAAACTATAAAATTGAGCACCGATAAGCAGATAATTATTCATTTAGAATCCGCTCTAGTGTGGATTTGGTCTGGTTTTTTCTTTTAAAAAAATTAACAATAAGCGTCATGTAATAGAAAGCACCTGTAGCTAAGGTGATGACTATTGCACGCAGGTATTTCGATTCATGACTGTCCAGATAGATTAACAAGAAGCTGATGCAAATAGTAGCCATAATTATACCTACCACGCTAAGCATCACTTTAGTGGCGGGGAAAAGCTGGTATTTTAAGAATACTATGGAGCCTTTGGAAGTAGGTATTATTTTTCCAATGGCCAGAGGGAGGGCATTTTGTGGAAAGTTGACTTTGAGGGAGATACGAAATGTATCTTTTTCTATGTTTCCATTGAAGATATGCCTTTGCGGAACATTGGCATCCGTTACCAGATGTGTAAATTTTGAAAGCTGAGCGACGATCTCGGCCTGTGATCGGGCGGAAACAATGGTCTCTTCTTCAAAAGGTTTGAATTTCATTCAGTTGCAATGCAGCTAATTTCAATGTTTACATCTTTGGGCAGCCTGCTCACTTCCACTGTTTCTCTGGCAGGCGGTTGCTCATTAAAGTATGTTCCGTAGATCTCATTGATCTTGCCAAAGTTGCCCAGGTCCTTTACGAAGATACTGGTTTTCACGATGTTTGAATAAGACAAACCCGCAGATGAAAGAATAAATCCAATGTTTTTCATTACCTGATGCGTTTCTTCTTCAATAGACCCGGAAACGAGTTTACCAGAAGTCTGATCGATGGGGATTTGACCAGAAATGTATACCATCCCATTTACAGCAACTGCCTGGCTATAAGGGCCAATTGGTGAAGGCGCTTTTTCTGAAAGAATGATTCTTTTCATAGGCGTGAAGATAAGAAATCCTGAGGCGATTTTAGATCAAAACGCAGAAATTGAACTTTAATGGATGATATAGTATTTTTATAGATATATAATGCAACACCTTTGCACAAATTCTATATTTGCACTTATGAAATACAGTGAGCTAAAACAAAACCTTAAAACGCATAAATTGCGTATCACTGATTGTAGAATGGATGTGCTGGAATTTTTTCAGCAGAAAAAGAGGGCACTTTCATTTAGAGACCTGGAGGATAAGTTCCACGAATATGATCGTGTGACACTTTACCGAACACTTCACTCCTTTGAGGAGAATGGATTGCTTCACAAAATACCTGGCGATAGCGGGTCTGCTGTATATGGGTTGTGCAATGATTGTGACGTAAAAGAGCATCACCATAATCACATGCACTTTAAGTGCAATAGTTGCGGAATCACGCAATGCATTGATGTGCCTATTGATATCCCAGCTATTTCCCTTCCAAAAAATTACAAGATGACAGACCTTGATGTGATCGTCAACGGAGTCTGTGGCACCTGTAACTCCAACTGATTAAATGCGCGTAATAGTGTTTTGCTTAATGTTGGTCGTAGCTATTGCTTCAACTGCACAGGGAGTATTGGCAGGTAAAATTACTGATACATCAGGTGAACCATTGGTAGGGGCTACAGTAATCATTCATGAGCTGGATAAAGGGATGATTACGGATCTGGAAGGAAATTTCCGGTTTGAAGACCTAAGAAAAGCCAGCTATCACCTGCATATCAGCTACGTTGGATTTGAAGCAAAAACGATTGTTGCCATGGCCAATGGTGGAGAGGCCATCAATATTGTTATGGAGCCGACTTCATTAGAGTTGAGTGAAATTGTGGTTGAATCCAACCACTACAAGACTGGTCCGAAGGAACATACCCTGGCCATGGAAATTATAGATCTTGAGTATCTTAGAAAAAACAGGAAGGGAACGCTGGTCAATTCTTTGGAAGATTTACCTGGTGTAAATGCCATCAATACTGGTGTGGGTATTTCAAAGCCGGTCATCAGAGGCATGAGCTTTAACCGGGTAATTGTGAATGATAAAGGAGTGAAACAGGAAGGTCAGCAATGGGGCACTGATCATGGCCTGGAGATAGATATGTTTGACCCTGGGAGGGTAGAAGTGGTGAAGGGGCCAAGTTCACTGATGTATGGGTCAGACGGGTTGGGAGGCGTGTTAAATGTCTTTCCGCCATCACTTCCTGACCCTGGAATACACAGAGGTTCTGTCCAAAGTATATATAAAACAAATAACCAGTCAATAAGCACTTCTACCTCACTGGAAGGAAATTTCGATGATAAAGTCTACAGAGTCAGGTTCAGCACTCAGGATTTTGGAGACTACCGTGTCCCTGCAACAAGTTTTAATTACAATAATTATGAGCTTACACTTTATGATAACCAGTTGAAAAATACTGCAGGCAATGAAAGAAACTTTTCTGCCATGGTGGGATTGAAAAAAAACTGGGGCTATTCTACGTTGACTGTGAGTAACTTTCATCAGAATGCTGGCTTTTTTGTAGGTGCCATAGGGATTCCAAGAGCCTATCAGCTCACGCCTGATGGGGACAGTAGAAATATTGATTTGCCAAACCAGATCATCAATCATTTTAAGATTATTTCTAACAGCAATATTTTAATTGGGAAAAACTGGCTGGAACTGGATCTGGGATATCAAAATAACTACAGACAGGAGCAATCAAATCCACATGCTCATGGCAAAGGTCCCAGGCCAGAAGGAACTCAGGCCCATGCGTTGCGGCTACAAACCTATAGCCTCAATGCCCGATATTTCATTAGACTATCCGAACGGCATTCCCGAATTCTTGGAGTACAGGGTCAACAACAACAAAATTTGAGAGATGGCTTTGAGTTCCTGCTTCCTGAATTTACCAGCTCTTCATTAGGGGCTTTCATATTTGAAGAGTTGAGCTTCAACAATAAAGTTACTACCAATGCTGGCTTGAGGTTTGACTATGCTAACCGGATGATAGATTCTTACTCAGAACCTATTTACAGTGATGAGTCTACTATCGACCGATACTATCAGCGAAATGCAGATATAGGCTCAAACTTTTTTAACTGGTCAGGAGCCCTTGGCTTGAGCTACTATCCTAGTCGTGCATTTAATGCCAAACTTAATTTGGGGACCAGCTTCAAGGTACCTACTGCTGCAGAACTTTCAATGAATGGAATTCATCATGGTACATTTCGTCACGAAGTAGGCGATAGCACACTAACCTCTGAAAGGGGTTTGCAAGCCGACATGAGCCTGAGCTATCAGAAAAGTAATATCAGTCTTATTTTGAATCCTTTCATTTCCCGGTTCAGGGATTTTATTTATCTGGCTCCTACATCGAAGTTTTCTAACAGCCTCGATCAGGATGCTTTCCCGGAAGGTGGTCAGGTCTTTCAGTATAGACAAAATGATGCTTTTTTTGCAGGAGGAGAATTAGCAGCAGAGTATCACCCCGTAGAAGAGTTGCACCTTCGCGTAGCATATGAATATGTGTATAATTATAATCTGGATACTAAGCTCCCTTTGCCATTTACTCCCCCGGCCTCAATATATACGGAGCTGGAGTATGAAATTACCCCATCTATAGACTGGATGGATGGCATCAATATAGGCATCAATTATAAAAACGTAATGGATCAAACCCGGGTGGATAGAAATGAACGGACTACTCCGGGGTACCATCTATTAGGTTTGAATATTGGAACACAATGGTCTGTAAACAGTTTTAAAGCTGACCTGCTTTTTGCAGTTCAAAACTTGACTGATACCCGGTATTTTAATCATTTAAGTAGGTATAGACTACTCAATCTTCCCGAACAGGGAAGAAACTTTATCATTTCTTTGCACATCCCTTTTGCAATTAAGTAGCGATTCATTTAATTTTGCAATTATATTGCAATAGTAAAATAACGACTATGAAAAAATCAATTTTGAGTTTGGGGCTACTTTCTATTTTGATCTTGGTAGCTTGTGAGGATGATGAACCAATAGATATTACAGCACCTACAATAGACATGGAGGAGCCAGTTACTGGTGAACAAATTGAAGCAGGTGGCACAATTCATTTTGATGCGCTGTTTGAAGATGATGTAGAATTAGCCACTTTTAGTATAAGTATTCACGACAATTTTGACGGTCACAGTCATGGAAGGATTGAGGTAACTCCATTCGAGTTCAACCAAAGCTATACATTAACAGGTAGGTCTGATGACGTTCATGAAGATATTTCTGTGTCAGAAGATGCAACAGCAGGTCCATACCACTTAACTGTTGAAGCTATTGATGCTGCTGGCAACTCCACCACTTTCGCAGACGGATCCTCTAAAGAGGCAGAGATATGGATTATCAATGAGGAGATGCCTCATGTGCATTTTGAAGATGCAAATGGAATGGAGGTCATGGAATATGAAGGTGTTGTAGATCAAGCTTTACAGTTTTATGGAGAAATCGAAGATGAGGTGGGAACACTCGATCATGTTTTGATCATGGTAGGACATCTGGAAGGCGAAGCAGAGCACGACCATAATCATGGTGGAAGAATTTTAGAAGAAGACCACATATATGAAAAAGAATTTGAGGTTGAAGGTGAGACATCCGTTTTGATCCAAAACCTTTTGGAAGGAGAAGAAATAATTGTTGCTCAAAGTGACCTGGATGAATTGGAAGAGGGCGAACATCTCTACCTCATCGTGCGGGCTGAAGATGCTGATGGCAACATTTCCCGACATGCCATAGAGATACATTTTGAGTAAACATTAGAATCCAGTTTTTAAAGGTTAGAAAAAGGTTGTCAAATTAAGGCAGCCTTTTTTTATGTGCAATAGTCCCCATCCAATGAAAATATTGTTATGGATCAGCAAGTTTTTTATCAAACAAATAACAATATCCATAAAAATGAATATTTCTTACTTTGAATTCGTTTTTGTCAATATTTATTTCTGACTTTTGTCATATGCTAAGGACACGAAAATTAAAAACCCTGTCCTCTTTTCTTTTCAGCATTTAGAAAACAAACTACCGTCACGTAATGAAAAAAAATCTTTTAGTTCTAATCGTTTTTGTGGTTTTCCACACACTGTGTGCGCAAACAGAGATAAAATTCACTTCCGGATTAGTTGCTGAGTCTGTTCATGAATATGGTAGACAGGCGCTTGTTCAGGATGAAATTGCCTACCAACTAATCCATGGTACTTTTCAAAAACCTGCGAATGGGAAGACTCTGTTTAGAAATGAAGAAGAAGAGATCCAATGGCAAAAGATTGAAGTAGATTCAACTGGAAGGTTCAGGGAAAGCGCCCTTGGAGAGGGTTATTTGTATCTTGAATATGTCTCAGACCGAGAGCAGTTAGCTGTACTAAATATCTCACGTAACAGCATGTTTTATTTCAATGGCGAGCCACATGGAGGTGATATCTACGGGGACGGATGGATGTACATTCCTGTACTGTTAAAAAAAGGAAGCAATGATATTCTTGTTCGTGGCTCCAGATTTTCTCGCTGGCAAGGAATAGAGGCAAAAATCATCTTCCCTGAAAAGCCTGTTTACATGATCGAGGAAGACCTCACCCTTCCACATGTGGTAATAGGGGAGTCTTCAGGCTTATTATGGGGTACTATGGTTGTCAGCAATGGAACAGATAAGCCTCTATCCGATCTTTCAATTAGTGCATCACTGGAAGGGAAGAATACTGTAACTCAACTACCTGTGGTCCCTCCAATGACAATCAGAAAGGTAGGGTTTCAGTTTGATCCGTTAAACGTGAAGGAAGTACAGGATTACAACGCGAAAATATCATTGCAGCAAAGACGAAATGTGCTGGATGAGACCACCGTTAGCATTGCTGGAGTGGCCTCATCGTCGCATCAGAGTCATACATTCATCAGCTCTATTGATGGCAGTGTTCAATACTACGGTGTAGCCCCTCAGAAAGAAAATGGTGGTGCCGGACAGTCACTCTTTTTATCTGTTCATGGAGCAGGGGTCGAGGCGATCGGCCAGGCCCGGGCATACAAACCTAAGGACTGGGGTACCCTGGTAACCCCTACCAACCGAAGACCGCGGGGATTTAATTGGGAAGATTGGGGTATGAAGGATGCTTTGGAAGTCCTGGAAATAGCCAAAACAAAATATTCACCAGATCCAAATAAGATTTATTTAACAGGTCACTCCATGGGTGGTCATGGCACCTGGATCTTGGGTGCTACCTATCCGGACAAATGGGCAGCCATCGCACCATGTGCCGGATATCCGATACTTGCTGAGTACGGGTCGGCAGATGGTACAATCCCTACTGAGAGTGAAAACCTGGTAGAACAGTTGTTGTTACGCACAAGTAATCCCAGCAACGTCATAGCTCTTGCTGAAAACTATAAATCCCATGGCGTATATATATTTCACGGAGATGCCGACAGGGTGGTACCTGTCACATATGCTCGTCAGATGCGCAGTGTGCTGAGTGAGTTTCATCCTGATTTCAGCTATTATGAATATCCGGGTGGTAGCCATTGGTTTGGCAATGAGAGCGTGGACTGGGATCCTCTATTCGACTATTTCAAATGGCACTCAAACAAAGCTGACAGCTCTGTGAATGTAATTGATTTTATGACAGCCAATCCGGGTGTATCGGCAAGTCACAAATGGGTATCAGTGTTGCAGCAGCAAGAGCCTTTGGAATTCAGCCGGGTTCAGCTGGAGCGAGACATAGCACAAAACATAATCAGTGGAACTACTCAAAATGTATATGCTTTAAAAATTCAAATCAATGACCTCCGCGGATCCGAAAAAATCCAAATCAAATTAGACGGGGGTAGCCTGGGCATAGACGCGAGTGAAGATGTAGTTTATCTGTATAAAGAGGATGATTGGCAGGTTGGATCGCCGTTGAGCAAAACACAAAAAGGTCCCCACAGAGGAGGCACATTCAAAGATGGTTTTAATCACCAAATGGTATATGTATACGCTACCAAGGGAAGTGCTGAAGAAAATCAATGGGCTTATAACAAGGCTCGTTTTGATGCTGAGGTATGGTATTATCGTGGTAATGGTTCTGTGGACATAGTTGCCGATAAAGAATTCGACCCCAAAAAATATGCTGACAGGGGTGTTGTGCTTTATGGAAACGCCAGCAACAATGCAGCATGGGGGAAACTCCTTAATGATTGTCCGATCCAGGTGAAAAATGGAGAGATCTCATTAGGATCAAAAAGTTTCACGGGTGAGGACCTGGGTGCATATTTTGTATGGCCACGACCCGACAGTGAGATTGCATCTGTTTCTGTGATCAGCGGTACCGGTCTTTCCGGGATGAAAAGTACGGAGCCCAATCAATATTTTGCTGGTGGTAGCGGGTTTTCGGATTACATGATTTTCACATCATCAATGCTTAAGAATGGCATTCAGGGTGTGAAAGCAGCGGGCTTTTTTGGTAATGACTGGACTTTGGAAAAAGGTGACCAGCAAATTCAATCTGAATTATAATTTAATTTCAAATGACTGTACAAAGATTTTTAGTAGCAATATTGGTTTTGGGCACACTACATGGTAGTGCCCAACATGTGGAGGGAGAACAACCCTATCAGTGGCCTGAAGACCCTGCGGTCAAAGAAAAATTAGAAAACTGGCGAGACCTTAAATTCGGGATGATTATCCATTGGGGGTTGTATGCGGTACCCGGAATTATTGAATCCTGGGCATTGTGTTCTGAAGATTGGATTGAGCGGGATAGTACCATATCTTATAATGAATTTAAGGAGTGGTATTGGGGGTTAAAAGCCGATTTTAATCCCCAAGGATTCGATCCTGACCAGTGGGCAAGTGTTGCAGATGAGGCAGGCATGGGTTACCTGGTCTTCACCACCAAGCATCATGATGGCTTCAACATGTTTGATACAAAACAAACGGATTTTAAAATCACTGATGGGCCTTTTGCTGACCATCCTAAAGCCAATGTTGCCAAACACGTCTTTGATGCTTTCCGGAAGAAAGACTTTATGATCGGAGCGTATTTTTCCAAGCCCGACTGGCATACGGAATACTACTGGTGGCCAAAATATGCCACAGCTAATCGAAATAATAACTACGATATCAGAAAGCATCCATGGAGATGGAATCAATACAAGCAGTTTACACATAACCAGATTGAAGAGCTAGTGAGTGAATATGGACCTTTGGATATCCTTTGGCTGGATGGTGGCTGGGTTCGTCCATTGGAAACGGTGAACGAAGAAGTGCTGGCCTGGGGTGCACCAATCCCGGAATGGAGCCAGGACATTGAGATGGACAAAGTAGCCGCTATGGCACGAGGGTATCAGCCAGGATTGTTGATGGTGGACAGGACAGTGCATGGGCCGTACGAAAACTACCGCACTCCTGAGCAAAGGATTCCTGACACCCAGTTAGATTATCCGTGGGAGAGCTGTATCACGCTGGGAAATGCCTGGAGCTATGTACCCAATGATAGGTTTAAATCTGCCAGATGGGTCATACATACACTGATTGAAATCACCGCTAAAAACGGAAGTCTGTTGTTAGGTGTTGGCCCTAATGCTGATGGGCTTTTGTACGAAGCGCAAATCAAGCCTTTGAAAGAAATTGGGAAGTGGCTGGAAGCAAACGGAGAAGTTATCTATGGTACACGGATCATGGAGCATTACCATGAAAACAATACCTGGTTTACTCAAAAGAAAGATGGTAGTGCTTTTTATGCGATCCATAGAGTGAGTGAGGGAGAGGCAATCCCTGCTGTGATCGAATGGTCTGTAAACATCCCAGAAAAGGGGGCGAAAATCACCCTGGCTGATGGATCAGGAAGGTTGAAATGGACTGTGAAGGGGGATAGGGTGCAAGTACAGATCCCATCTTCTTTAAGAAAGAAATTACAAAATGCTCCTGCCATCGCGATGGTCGTGAGTCAATAAATCTGAAAATATGAAACGGATAATCTTTCTCTTACTATTACCTCTTTTTGCAAGTGGTCAGCAAAAAATAACCCCGGAGTCTATCGAACAAAAAATGCAGTGGTTTGCAGATGCCAAGTTGGGGATTTTCATCCATTGGGGCATTTATGCAGTGAATGGAGTAAGTGAGTCCTGGTCATTTCATAATGGGCAGATCTCTCATGAGGACTACATGAATCAGTTGAATGGCTTTACGGCCAAAAACTATGATCCTGAGGCCTGGGCAGATTTGATTCAGGAGTCAGGGGCTCGTTATTCAGTCATCACGACCAAGCATCACGACGGGGTGGCCTTGTGGAAATCAGGACCCGTCAATGTAGTCAAAGACACTCCTGCAGGGCGTGATCTACTCACCCCATTTTATGATGCACTTCGGGCGCGCGATATCAAAGCCGGAGCCTATTTTTCTCTGATTGACTGGTCACACAAAAATTATCCGGGTTTTCTCAAGGATAGCTCCCGGTACAAAGTATCCGACCAACCAAAGCGATGGGAGAAATTCCAAAGATTTAACCTGGGACAGATCGAAGAAATATCTACCAAATTTAAGCCGGATCTGTGGTGGTTTGATGGTGACTGGGAGCACAGCCCAGAGGAGTGGAAGTCTACTGAAATCCGTGACATCATCCTCACAGGTAAATCAGATGCCATCATCAATGGAAGGTTGCAAGGGTATGGAGATTATGAAACACCTGAGCAAAACTTTCCTGTTTCCAGGCCCGCCTATCCCTGGTGGGAACTGTGCATGACCTCTAATGATAACTGGGGCTACAGGCACACTGATACAAACTGGAAATCCCCATATGAAATCATCACGATTTTTGTGGATGCTGTGAGCTATGGAGGTAATTTGTTGCTTGACATAGGTCCTAAAGAAGACGGCACTATTCCTGAAGAACAGGTTCATATTTTGAAGGAATTGGGGGCATGGAATAAGAAGCATGGAGAAGCGATTTTCGGTTCTTTACCAGGACTTCCACAGGGTCACTTTTACGGACCGACTACGCTGTCTAAAGATTCTACTTCCCTTTACCTCTTCCTGCCAGGCAAGACTTCTGGCAAAGTGATGTTAAAAGGTTTGAAAAACAAGATCAGCAAAATTACCGTAGTGGGTGAGGGTTCTTCGCTCGAGCACAATGTCGTTGGAAAGATATCATGGAGTCCGGTACCAGGTTTAGTGTACATCACGGTGCCGGAGGATGTTCAGGACAAATATGTAACTGTACTGAAGCTTGAGCTGGAAGATGAATTATCCCTATATCGGGGCAAAGGCGGGTTGCAGTAGAATTTCAGGGGCGTGGAAACTTTAACTAGGGAGTCAATCGGTAAATTCTACCATTGGATCCATCTGTCAGGGCATAAAGTGCTCCATCTGTTCCTTCCAATACATCCCGGAAGCGAGAAACACCTTCAAGCAGTCGTTCTTCACCAACAACCTTGTTGTCTTTAATGACCAGGCGGACCACATGTTGTCCGCTTAGCGCTGCCAGGAATAAATTGTCTCTCCATTCGGTAATCAAGGATCCGGAATAAAAAGTTATTCCACTGGGAGAGACGACCGGATCCCAGTAGTATACTGGCTGCTCCATACCTTCCTGCTGTGTGATCCCTTGCCCAATCGCACTGCCACTATATTCGATTCCATAGGTAATGATGGGCCAGCCATAGTTTTTACCAGCAACAATTAAATTCACCTCATCTCCACCCCTCGGGCCAAGCTCCACTTCCCACAGATCTCCAGTTGTTGGGTGAATAGCCAGTCCCTGAACATTTCTATGTCCATACGAATAAATCTCAGGAAGCGCACCAGACTGACCTACAAATGGATTACCAGGGACTGGATCTCCATCTGTAGTGATATGGAGTACCTTGCCTAAGGCCGCCTCCAAAGATTGAGCTTCACCCCGAATGGAAGCACTGGATCGATCGCCGGTACTCACAAACAAATGGCCATCGGCATCCCATACTATTCGAGATCCGTAATGGCCAGTGCCATTAAATTCTGGCAATGCTGTATGGATCACTTCCGGATTTAAGATTTCCGTTTCATCTTCTGAAAGCTTGCCCTTGGCAACAGCTGTAGCAGTACCATTTGATCCGTTTTGAGAGAATGTCCAGTAAAGCATGCTGTTTGAGGTGAAATCCGGATCAACAGCCACATCGAGTAGACCACCCTGTCCGGAACTGTTTACTGCCGGAAGCCCAGTGATGGCGTTGCTTACAGTTCCTGATTGACTTATGATGCGAAGTGTACCTCCTTTTTCTGTGACGATGATCCTGCCGTCCAGTAGATTGGCCATGCCCCAGGGGTTGTTTAAGCCTGTTGCAAATTCTGAAATCTCGTATTCTGTTTCAGTTTCTACTCCGGAGATACGGGTCTGACCTTCAAAAGCAGGTTGGTAACTGGTATTAGGCGCATTGGTTTCTACGGGAGGAAGAGGATCTTCTATGGGATCGTCATCAGGCATCCTTTGGTCATTACATGCAGTTGTCAGCATTCCAAGACCTGTGAAACTCAACGTTAGGATCACAAACTGATACCAATAAAATATTCTCATACTTTAGTTTTTCCTGTAAAAAGTAAACTCGTCTTGTAGCATTACTGAGTTAACAAAACTCTATTCAAAACGTACGAATCCAAAATTTATTCAAGAAATCATGTTTAATTTAAATATGATGACAAGTACTTTGATCCAATGAGAGCAGCTGTAGTTTACGAATCAGGGGGCCCTGAAAACCTCAAAATGGAAGAACGTCCTATACCCAAAGTCAGAGATAATTGGGTGCTGATCAAGGTTAGAGCATTTGGATTGAACAGGTCAGAGCTTATGACGAGGAAGGGGTATTCTCCTAATGTTGTATTCCCCAGAGTACTTGGAATAGAATGCGTTGGAGAAGTAGAAGATGATCCTTCTGGTGAATTAAGAAAAGGCCAGAAAGTAATGGCTTTTATGGGAGAAATGGGAAGGGAATATGACGGAAGTTATGCTGAGTATACGTTGCTTCCCAGGAACATTATCTATCCAATTGAGAGTAACCTCTCCTGGGAAATATTGGGAGCCATTCCGGAGATGTTCCAGACTGTCCATGGTTCGCTTTTCGAATCTCTGGATATAAAAGGTGGTGAAACACTACTTATTCGAGGAGGAACTTCATCTATTGGTTTGCTGGCAATCCAGATAGCCAAATATCATGGTCTCAAAGTAGTGGCGACAACCAGAAATGAGAACAGTAAGCCATTACTCCTGGAAAATGGGGCTGATGAAGTTCAAATTGACGATGGGAATCTGAGTAAAAAGATAACAAGGAGTGTAGATAAGCTGCTGGAATTAGTTGGCACAAAAACACTTGAAGATTCTCTTAAATGTGTCAAAAGAAGGGGAGTTGTCTGCATGACAGGTATGCTTTCAGAAACCTGGTCGATTAGTAATTTCTCACCAATGGAAATGATTCCTGCGACGGTTAGGTTTACAACTTATGACAGCGGGCAAATCAGAAGCTCAGCTCAGGACTTTCAACAATTCGTAGATCTTGTAGAAAGTCAGGTAATTAAGCTGCCGTTAGGAAAAGTATTCCCTTTTAATCAGCTTGTGGAGGCTCACCAGTTAATGGATAGTAATAAAGCCTCAGGAAAGATCGTAGTAACTTTTTGATCAGTTTTTTATCTCCTGAAGATAAGAGTAAAATGCTTTTTATTCCACCGTCACCGACTTGGCTAGATTTCGGGGCTGATCCACGTTGCATCCTCGCATGATGGCAATGTGATACGAAAGCAATTGTAGAGGAATGACTGAAATCAAAGGCATGAGGGCCTCATGGCTTGATGGCACTTCGATGGTGTAGTCGGCCATCTTTTCGATTTCGTCATCGTGCTGGCTCACAATCGCGATCACCTTACCTTTTCTGGATTTCACTTCCTGGATATTACTGATGATCTTCTCATAGGAGCTGTCGCGTGTAGCAATAAATACCACAGGCATGTTCTCATCTATCAGGGCTATTGGACCATGTTTCATCTCGGCAGCAGGATAGCCCTCCGCATGGATGTAAGAGATCTCTTTAAGCTTCAACGCACCTTCCAGGGCTACCGGAAAATTGTAACCTCTACCGAGGTAAAGAAAGTTTGGCGCGTCTTTAAATTTCGCAGAGATATCCTGAATTCTCTTGTCAGCACCCAGTGCTTGCTCTACTTTTTCAGGAATCTTTTCCAGCTCATACAGGAGGTCACCATATTGGCTATCTGTGATAGTTCCTTTCAGATAACCCACTTTTAGCGCGATCATTGTTAGCACGGTAAGCTGGGCTGTAAAGGCTTTGGTAGAAGCCACACCAATTTCAGGTCCCGCATGCAGGTATGCACCTTCATGTGTGGCACGAGCAATGGATGATCCTACAGCATTCACAACACCGAATACGATTGCGCCTTTTGACTTGGCCAGCTCAATGGCTGCCAGCGTATCAGCGGTTTCTCCAGATTGTGAGATGGCTATGATGATATCACCCTCATTGATGACTGGATTTCTGTAGCGAAACTCAGAGGCATATTCTACCTCTACCGGAATTCTGCAGATATCTTCAAGAATGTATTCTGCTACCAGTCCTGCATGCCAGGAAGTACCACAACCCAGGATAGTAATTTTCTCAGCATTCACCAGCTTCTTGGCGTATTCTCTGATACCCCCCAATGTCAGTTTCCTTTCCCTGGCATTGAGTCTGCCCCGCATGCAGTCTGCGATGGATTCGGGCTGGCCAAAGATCTCTTTAAGCATAAAATGCTCATAGCCGCCTTTTTCAAGGGCTTCCAGCTGGATGTCTAGCTTCTGAATACTTGGGATCAAAGGTACGTTGCTGGTATTTGTCACCCGATAGCCATCCCGCTGAATAATAGCAATTTCTTCATCGTTGAGGTAGATCACATCTTTGGTGAATTCAACGATTGGTGTTGCATCGGATGCAATGAAATATTCACCTTCTCCAAGACCAATCACCATTGGGCTTCCTTTACGAGCAGCGATGAGCTGATCAGGATTTTCCTGGTTGATCACAACGATGGCATAAGCACCGATGACCTTTGATAAAGAAGTGATCACGGCATCTTCAAACGAAAGATTGTGTGTATCTCTGATATCCTGAATAAAAGTGACCAGCACCTCAGTATCAGTGTCACTCTCGAAGGAGTATCCTTTGTCATGAAGCTCTGCCTTTATCGAATGATAGTTTTCAATGATGCCATTATGAATAATAGCCAGGCTGCCATCTGCTGATAAGTGTGGATGTGCGTTTACATCATTTGGAGCTCCATGAGTAGCCCATCGGGTGTGAGCGATACCCATTGTGCTGTCTCCAGCCTGAGAAGTAGCAAATGCTTCAAGGGCAGCAACTTTGCCCTCTTTCTTTAAAACTTTGATGCTGTTGTCCTCATATAAGGCAACGCCTGAGCTGTCATAACCACGGTATTCGAGCCTTTTCAGGCCATTGATAAGTATTGGAAAAGCTGGTTTTTTTCCAATATAAGCGACAATTCCACACATGTTCTATTTTATTACGGTATAGTAGATAGTCATCCCAGCTTCCGTAAAGATAGTTTTTTGCAGTGAGGTGGTCGTTGGATTTAATATTACTATTTCATTAAGATCGATACCCAGGGCATCATCAGCAAATATTTGAGTGAATTGAGTGATCTCACCTGAGTAGTTTGGGGGATCATCATTATGTATGGCATTGAAGTAATCTACATTTGACGAACTGTAGCTGGCATCTGCCAGAATAGTACTCGAAAATGCTGCTAACCTGTTGCTACCAATTGGACCATTGATACGTCCATTTCTGATAAAATAAAACCTGACACTTGAAAAGGGGACGACAAATTCGCTACCATAATCCGTGTTATTGATTTGCAGACTGGCATTGTTTACGATCAGTCCCGTATTGGCAGCTATGAAAGCTTTCACAGGAGCCAAATCGAGTTTTGCAAAAGTGCCATCTACCATGCTTCCATAAGCATAGCTGCCACTAAATTCATCATTGTATTCTTCTTCAAGTGATGCCAGTTTAGATCCTGTCCTGTCGCGTTCTATATTGGTAAAGTGACCTCTTCCATTGAAGTTAAATTTGTAATAGTAGGTGCTATCACTTGTCGGGCTTTTCATCTCAATATAAAATGAAGAGGTGTCATTTGACAAACTCAGCGACATTAGCCCACTATTGGTACTGGTAGTATTAAAAACCAGTGGTTGATAATATAGCTGGTTTTGCACCAGGCTGTCCCTATAAGCAGAATCCTGGTCTGCCCTTAATAGCTTATCGAAAAGTTCTTGTCCCAGATCATTCATTGGAATGTTTAGCACAGAATCCTGGTCAATATTTATGTTGTAATCTACTTGAGCTATTGGTGTTGGATTGTAATCTAACTTCCGTTTAGCCAGATAGATCACCTGATTATAAAGCGTATCATTGGATTCATGTACATCGATGTGCCCGCTCAGGATATTGTCCGCAGTTCGGACTTCATTGATCTTTAAGCTGATAAAAGCAGAGACAAAATTTAATGTGTCTTCAGGAAACGGTCCGGAATTTGGACTGTATTGTGTATACGCGGTACAATGTACACTTCCTGTAACAGAGTCTTCTAAATTTCCCACCAGCATGGAGGTAAACTGATTGGTCCTGAGACTATCAATCAGAATGGTAGATAAAGGAATAGAAATAGTAGTATCCCTTACCGCAATATCTTGGTTGTTTGAGTCTACCTGCACTCCCAGTTCATTGGGATCTTCACAAGCAAAAAAAAACGGGATCAGCAAAAGTGCTAATCCCGATCCCAGAGGGAATGTTTTTTTATCCAACAAGTTCATTATACAGATTGTAGTGGCTCTCTTCAAAATTCTCATCCCTATCTATTGTATTAATCTGTTTGTCAATATCGGTAATTAACTTTTTAAAGCTGTCTGATGATTCTTCATTGCCATTGATGACGGCATCAGCATATTGAACACCCATTTTGATAAAGCCATCGTAGTCGGCAGTCTTAAGGGGATGCAACATGTTGTCATCGATGTCGATCATTTTTACTTTATCCAGTAAATCGTCACCAAATTTATGTGTGAATTTGTTGTTGTAGATTGTAAAAACTGTTTTTGATTCCTTGAAAATCGGATCGTTCTTATATGTTGTTCTAACATATAGAGGGATCAGACTTGTCATCCAGTCGTTGCAATGGATGATATCGGGAGACCAACCTAGTTTCTTCACAGTTTCTAGAACGCCTTTACAGAAAAATATTGCGCGTTCGTCATTGTCTTCATAGAAATTGTCTTCCTTATCGAAGAATACTGATTTCCTGTGGAAATAATCTTCGTTATCGATAAAATACACCTGAAGTTTTGCATTGGGTATGGAAGCCACCTTGATGATAAGTGGTTTTTCCTCATCACCCACTGAAATATTTATCCCTGAAAGTCTCACAACCTCGTGGAGCCTGTTTTTCCTTTCATTGATCAGGCCAAACCTTGGAACCAAAATCCTGATTTCCATCCCTCTTTCCTGCATTGCCTGCGGAAGTTTTCTGACAAATTCAGCAACTTCAGAAGTTTTGAGAAATGGATTAATCTCACTAGCTACATATAGGATTCTTAAATTTGACATGGACATGCTATTTTGTTGAGGATTGTCGAAAATGACCCCAAAATTACCATAATTTTGCCTTATTTTCAATCTTTTTAGAAACTTAACGTTTTTTAATACTCCATTTAAATGCAGTTAATCCAATCCCCTGACCAAATGTTGGCCGAAGTAAAGTCGCTTAAAAGGAAAGGGCTATCCATTGGTTTGGTTCCAACCATGGGCGCATTACATCTTGGACATAAGGCACTGGTAGATCAGTCATTACAGGACAATGATGTCACCATCACGAGTGTATTTGTCAATCCTGCACAATTCAATAATCCAGAGGATCTAGCCAGGTATCCAAAGACTCTTGCGGAGGACAAAAAAAAATTGGAAGAATGGGGTGTTTCGATCGTCTTTGCGCCAGATGAAAAAGCGATCTATCCGAAGAATCCCACGATAAAGCTGAACTTTGGGAAGTTGGAAGAGGTACTGGAAGGAAAATTTCGACCCGGACATTTCAATGGAGTAGGCATCATTGTTTCAAAACTCCTGAATATTATGTTGCCAGAGCGGGCATATTTCGGACTCAAAGATTTTCAGCAATTCTTAATCGTGAAGGAATTAGTCGCTAATTTTTCGATACCTACTGAAATCATAGGCATTCCCACTCAAAGGGATACCAGTGGGTTGGCGATTTCGTCCAGAAATCAAAACCTGTCCAAACAGGGGTTGGAGATAGCAGCAAATATTTATAAGGGGCTGGAGATGGCAAGGGAACTAATTTTAGATAATAAAGGTATAAGTGAAACCATTCAGCTGACAGACCAGTTTTATGGTAAGGTTGAAGGTTTAGAGATCGAATATTTTGAAATTGTAAGTGCTGAAACGCTTTTGAATGAGGACATATCCAAAAATGGGTCACTCCTTTTGAGTGTTGCTGGCTATGTAGAGAATATAAGATTGATCGATAACCTATATTTGCAACCTGATTGATGTAAGGATGTTAATAGAAGTACTAAAATCTAAGATTCATCGTGTGAGGATCACACAGTCGGAGCTACACTATGTAGGATCGATTACCCTGGATGAAGACTTGATGGATGCGGCGAACATTGTGGCAAACGAAAAAGTCCAGATCGTAAATATCAACAATGGTGAAAGACTGGATACTTATGTGATCAAGGGCGAAAGGGGTTCCGGAGAGGTTTGTCTGAATGGACCTGCTGCAAGAAAAGCACAGGTTGGCGATATCATCATCATCATTTCATATTGCTCAATAGATCAAAAAGAATCTGCTACACATCAACCTACCATCATCTTCCCTGATGAGGACAATAAAATAGCTTCCTGATTCATGCTTAAAAAGACAGCCAGTGTACTTAAGTACATTATCCCCATCGGCATTGCTTTCGTGTTGCTATACTTTGCCTTCAATAATGTGGATTTTGCAGAATTCTGGGCTAAAGCAAAACTGGTAAATTACTGGTGGGTTGTTGGTTCTATAGCCTTATCCTATTTTTCTTATTTGCTACGAGCATATCGATGGAACTTGCTCCTTAAGCCACTTGGCTATCCCCATTTGAAAATGCACCGAACCAACGTGGCGGTTTTGATCGGGTACCTGGCCAACCTTGCTTTCCCAAGGCTGGGAGAAGTGACCAAGTGTGGTATTCTCAAAAGAAATGAAAACGTTCCCATGGCCAATTCTTTTGGCTCAGTAATCACCGAAAGGATCATTGATGTGATCACACTACTTCTGCTTATCCTGTTTACTCTACTGGTTGAATATGATACGCTTATTGCATTTTTTTCAAACACGTTTTCGGGCATCAGAAACATAGAAGGGCTGGCCTGGAAAGCAGCTTTGGTGCTTGTTGCCGTTTTTATCGTTGTAGCGATACTGATTATTGTTGCCATCAGGTCAGGAGGTAGATTTAAAGTGATTGCCAGGCAGCTATTAGAAGGCATCTTTTCCCTCAGAAAGCTTGACAACATTCCCGGTTTCATCCTATCCACTCTATTGCTATGGGTGGTATACTACTTCATGTCTTATATCATTGTTTTTGCTGTACCAGAGACTGCTCATCTCAGTTGGCAGACAGGGATTATGCTCCTGGTAACAAGTGGTGTTGCTTTAGCCATCCCGGTTCAGGGAGGATTTGGTACATACCATACCATGATAAGTGGAATGCTCATGCTCTACAGTATAGACAAGACGACGGGTGTGTTTTTTGCCACGTTACTTCACACTTCACAAATTGTGGCCATTGCAGCTTTTGGTGGTGTAGCCGTGCTGATATCTTTGTTTATGAAAAAATCGCATGAACCCAACATCACTTAAAATAGTCACCAGGAAACAACTGGATGAATTAAGGAAGAAATGGAAGCATGAAGGCCTTAAAGTAGTCTTCACCAATGGGGTCTTTGATTTAATTCACCTGGGTCACGTAGATTATTTGGAAAAAGCACGCAACTTAGGGGATAAATTAATTGTTGCTTTAAATACCGATGCGTCGGTTAAAAGATTAAAGGGCCCAAATCGTCCTGTTAGTGACGAAAAAGCCAGGCTTCGAGTGATGGCAGCACTGGAATTTGTAGACGCTACATTGTTGTTTGATGAAGACACACCATTCGATCTGATATCACTGGTAAAGCCGGATATTCTGGTGAAAGGTAAAGATTATGAAATCAGCAACATCGTAGGGGCAGATATCGTATTGGAGAATGGTGGATCTGTGGAGACCATAGAATTTGTAGATGGGTACTCCACGACATCAATAGTTGAAAAAATAAAGAGAACTAAATAAATAAAATGGGACTGTTTGTAATCATTATTGGCTTTATGATCCTGAGTTTGATCGTAAGCACAAGGCTGAAAAATAAGTTTAAGAAGTATTCTAAAATACCTCTCTCTGCTGGTTTAACCGGACGGGAAGTAGCTGAGTTGATGCTGGCTGACAATGGCATTCATGACGTAAAAGTTATGTCTGTAGAAGGTCAACTTACCGACCACTACAATCCTGGCAATAAAACTGTAAACCTGAGCCCTGATGTTTACAGTGGACGCTCTGCAGCTGCGGCAGCCATTGCTGCTCATGAATGTGGCCACGCGGTACAACATGCAACGGCCTACAGCTTTTTGGAGTTCAGGTCTGCTATGGTGCCGGTTCAAAATATTAGCGGGCGGATTATCAACATTGTTTTCATGATGATGTTTTTTGGATCCTTCCTGCTTCCACAAATCTTACCTATGAACTTTGCCATTCTTGTGATCATTGGCTGTTATGGGATCTTTACCTTGTTTGCGTTTGTAACGTTACCAGTGGAATTTGATGCCAGTAAGCGGGCATTGGCCTGGGTGGAGAATAGGAATATTGTAAATAAGAGTGAGTATGATATGGCTAAAGATGCTTTGAACACCGCTGCTATGACCTATGTGATTGCAGCATTATCTTCTTTGGCAACATTACTGTACTGGGTAATGGTGTACCTGGGTGGTAGCAGAGATTAATCAGTAAAATAATTGTTTTGGAAAGGCTCCTTTTTTGGAGCCTTTTTTTGTGCCTTTTATGTAAAGATCATTTGATTAGATTTGTCTACGAGGATATAAACACATGGACTTTAACTATACTGAAGAGCACCTGGCAGTAAAAGAGGCTGCCAGGGACTTTGCGGAGCGAGAGCTGCTCCCTGGTGTGATTGATCGAGACAGAGATCAAAAGTTTCCCAAAGAGCAGGTGAAGACAATGGGGGAGTTAGGGTTTATGGGTATGATGGTAGACCCGAAATACAATGGTGGAGGCATGGATACGGTATCATATGTGCTTGCTATGGAAGAGATCTCCAAGATCGATGCTTCGGCAGCTGTATGCATGTCTGTGAATAATTCACTGGTATGCTACGGCATCCAAAAGTTCGGAACGGATCACCAAAAAGAAAAATACCTAAAGAAGCTGGCTACAGGAGAGGTGATTGGCGCATTTTGTCTATCAGAGCCCGAAGCTGGATCGGATGCTACCTCACAACGCACTACAGCAGAGGATAAAGGGGATCATTATTTGATCAACGGGACCAAAAACTGGATCACGAATGGTAATACAGCAGGATATTATATCGTGATGGCTCAGACAGATAAGGATAAAGGCTATAAAGGCATCAATGCACTTATTGTTGAAAGATCTTTCGATGGGGTTACCATAGGTAGGAAAGAAGATAAGCTGGGCATTAGGGGATCAGACACCCATTCTATCATGTTTTCCAATGTGAAAGTGCCAAAAGAGAACCGCATTGGGGAGGATGGTTTCGGGTTCAAGTTTGCGATGAATGTATTGAATGGAGGCAGAATCGGAATTGCTTCGCAAGCTCTTGGGATTGCCAGTGGTGCTTTGGAGGCTTCTATCAAATATGCCAAAGAGCGTAAAACCTTTGGCGTCGAAATTGCTAAGCATCAGGCTATTCAGTTCAAACTCTCGGAAATGGCTGTAAAGGCAGAGGCCGCAAGGATGCTTTGCCTGAGTGCCGCCAGGCTTAAAGATGAAAAAAAAGAATATGCTAAAGCCAGTGCCATGGCCAAGTTATTTGCTTCTGAAGCAGCAATGCACAATGCTAATGAGGCCATTCAGATCCATGGGGGGTATGGGTATGTAAAAGAGTATCATGTGGAAAGGATGTTGCGAGATGCCAAGATTACCCAGATTTATGAGGGTACATCCGAGATACAGAAAATGGTAATTGCTCGTGAATTATTAAAATAATTCAATGAGGACAGGTAAAACTCCAATTCATTTTGTTGGGTTTTTTCACCAATCTATATTAGTTTTATACAATTATTCCAAGAAATTATCCGCTAAGAACCTCTCTGGACTAAAAAAATGCCATAGTGGAAGATTATAACAAGATTATTGAATCTCTTGGTGTAAGGTTTATAAAAGCTAAGAATATTAATATTTTAAAACCTGTCACTGTTGAGAATAATTACGACATTGAAAACACATTGATCCTGGTCACCAGAGGCTCCATTAGATTTGGGAGAGAAAAGGAACAGGTCAATGAAGGGGAGATTCTTTTTATCCCCGGCGGAAGACTATTATCCATTACCTATGGGTCCGGAAATTCTGAAAGTCTATCAAAAGATGACTTTTTGAGCAATCGAGAGAGCTACTTCCGAGTGTATGAGACCGAGCAGGGTGACAATGAAAGCTATAGCTATGTGTCATTTGAAGCCAAGGCATTTGACTCGGTCAATTTCTTTGCTTCTCTGGATATCCCTCCGTTTAAAATCACAAGCAACCATTCCAAGTTTGTAAATCTCATTTCTGACATTAACAGTGAGATTGTTTCCAGTGCTCCTGGTAAAGGCAGAGTGGTAAAGCTATTGACAGAACGGCTGGTTGTAGAATTGATTCGATATATCCTGAAACAAGGTCTTTTTGTGGAGCAATTTGCCACCAACAGTACCTATTTCAAAGACCCTCGTTTGATAGATATTTTCACATTTATCAAAGAAAACCTTGGAGAGGATCTTTCAAACAAAATTCTGGCTAATGTAGCCAATGTTTCAGAGGACTACGTTGGACAGTATTTCAAGATGCTCACAGGGATCAATCCACAGGACTACATCGAATATCAGCGCATGGAGATGGCAGTAAATCTACTAAGGACTTCAAAGAAAAGTATTCGTGAGATAGGGAAAGACGTGGGTTATAAGGATACAGCTTATTTCTGCAGAAGGTTCAAAATGATGTTTGGAATCCCGGCAGGTAAGATGAGAAGAAGAGAATCTCTCATGAATCTTTAGCCTGGTTTTTTACGCCATCTGTTTTCGAGGGCTTGAGCATCGTGGTTACCTGGGCCAGGAGAATGCTTAATACTGTGGCAATAACCTTTTCAATCAGCAAGTTTTTAACACTCAATGAAGGTTTGGCGACAACTTTTTCGGGTTTTTGCTTTTCCTTCTTTTTAGATTTTGCTGAGTTCTTGCTCTTTTTGGAAGAATTGATCGCCAACCCAATGGCAAGTGCGGCTACCCCAACTATGGCTACCCCAATCAGTACTTTTTTCGCCTGACCTTCAAATGCATTTGATACAGTCTCTAGTTCTCCTTGAAGCTCAGATTCTTTTTTTCCCAGAGAGCTCTTTCTGGACTTCCAAAGTTTTGAATGATCATTGCTCATCGATGTCAATGTTTTCGCTGATATTAATAAAAACTGATTCCAGCCAGTTTTGAATCCTATTGGTTCGTAGCATGAGGAAAATGATAATGAGTAATACCAAATAAACACCTGCTACAATCAAGTATCCATAGTATTCACTTTCCAGAAGAACATTCAGGTAAGCTCCGGCTGCCAGGGAAAGAAAGATGAAGAGAAAAAATGCTATGATGACCAAAAAAAGAAAAGCCAGCAGATGAGCCAGAAGTCTGGATACCTGTGCAATGATATCCAGCTTGAGCTTTTCGCCTTTTAGACGAATATATTCTGATAGCTTGTCAAGTAATTTGTTTATCAGGGACATATGCTGCGTTTGGGTGACCTTAATTTATGGAAAATATCACATTTTAAGGGATATTGAATCCTTTATTTCTAACTGCTTTGAATTGAATTAGGTTTAGTCTCTGTTTAATTCGGCGATGGCCAGCCACGCCATCAATCCCATACCAATTTTCAATGAGGGCTCATCAATGTCGAAGGTAGGGGTGTGTACTCCTGAAGTAATTCCTTTTGCTTCATTCCTTGTCCCTAACCGGTAAAAGCATGCATCTACATGGTGGGAATAAAAAGCGAAATCTTCCCCTGCTAACCAAAGGTCAATTTCAATTACATTTTCCTCGCCGAGGTATGCTTTGGCTGCATCGATGTTGAACTGGGTATAATCTGGCTCATTTTTAAGGTGCGGATACCCTTTCATGACATTAAACTCACACGACCCGCCCATGGCTTTAGCAATGCCTTCAGCCATTTCAGTCATCAATTTGTGGGCCTCTGCTCTCCATTCCTCATCGTAAGTCCTGAATGTGCCCTCTATTTTCACTTCATTGGGTATCACATTGGTTGCTCCGAGTGCCTCTACTTTACCAAAAGATAATACAGAAGGTATTTTCGGGCTTGCCTTTCTGCTCACAATCTGCTGCAGAGCCACGATGATATGACTGGTGATGAGAACGGGGTCAACAAGATTTTCAGGCATGGCTGCGTGTCCGCCTTTACCCTTCACTGTAACGTATATCTCATCCGCTGACGCCATATACATGCCTTTTTTGAATCCTACTTTACCGGAATCTATCAGTGGCATTACATGCTGGCCCAAGATCCTGGCTGGTTTTGGGTTCTCCAGAATACCTTCTTTGATCAACAATGAAGCCCCACCGGGAAGTTTTTCCTCTCCAGGTTGAAAGATCACTTTGATATCGCCTTTGAATTCTGACTGCAGCTCTTTCAAGATCATGATAGCACCTAGCAACGAAGAGGTGTGGACATCATGGCCACAAGCGTGCATCACCCCATTGTTGGCGGATTTGTAGGGTACCTGGTTTGCCTCCAGGATGGGCAACGCATCAATATCTGCTCTCAGGGCTATCACCTTTTCTGATTGACCGTTTCCCTTGAGCAGAAATGTAATCCCCGTATTAGCTTTTCTCTCAATGATATCAAAGCCCAAAGACTTTAATGTACTTTCAATGAATTCAGCTGTTTTAAACTCTTCAAATGACAGCTCAGGGTTGGCATGAAGATGCCTCCTGATCTCAAGAACCTTGTCGTAGTATTTATCAGAAAGAGATTTGATTCTGGTGATTAATTCACTCATATTTTATAGCAATTCTTTCGGGGATGAGCAGGGCATAAGGGAATTCTTTTTTGAGAGATTCGAATACCCTGTGAGCTTCCAGTCGATTGTGATAGGACCCAACTTTTACCTTAAATGTGGGCTGATTGTAAGAGATCACAGGCTCAAGCTCGGGAAACATGAGGAGGGAATGCTCCTTGGCTTCCCTGGCTGCTTCGTTGTCATTGCCAGTATAGATCTGAATGGTGTAGCCATCAACATATTTTTTCTCACTGTTGCGCTGAACAATGATCCTGTTGATGCTATCCAATTCTTCAGCAATGGACATGTCCACAGAGGTGTATTGAGTTGAAGAAGTAGTTGATGTTGTTTGCGTATTTTCAGGAGCCCTGGCAACTGTAGTGAGGTCTGGTCTGAGCACACTCAGATCCTCCTGGTAATTGTCTGTGGAGCTGGTGGAAACCACAGAAGTCTTACAGCCGGCAAGTATTCCTGCCAGAAGAATGATATAGCCTATTCTATGATGACGCATTTGTTGTTCTTAATGTCTTCTTCAACAGTTTTGAACTTCACATCTTTTTTAACCGAACCATCGGCGTATTGTACGTTTACCCGTTGATTCCTGCTGGCAATTTTAATTGTCTTTGCAGGCTGTACCTTTTCTGCAGGTTGTCGGTTGGTAGGATGTGCTCTGTTAAGCAAAGAACCTGATTCCTCTTTCGATTCCTTATAATTTCTGGCAGACTTTTGCTGTCTGGCCTCCTGCACCTCATCGGCCTCTTTTACAGGTATTTGAGCTTTCATTAGGAAGGAAATGCTCTCTTCATTCACCTTGCCAATGAATGCCTTAAACAGCTCGAATCCTTCAAATTTGTAAATGATCAATGGATCTTTCTGCTCATAAACAGCATTTTGTACGGACTGTTTCAGGTCGTCCATGTCTCTTAGGTGCTCTTTCCATGTCTGATCGATAATGTTCAGTGCAACCATTTTTTCCATCGATCTGATCATTTCTCGACCTTCTGTGGTCACAGATTTTTCGAGCGGAGCAGCCACCCCATATTGTTTCTTTCCGTCAGTGAAAGGTACCAGGATATTTTCTACTGTCGCTCCCCTGTTTTTCTGGATCTGCTTCAGGATTGGCAACGACTTTTGGATCACAAAATCGTTTTTCCTCTTATAATGATCCAGGGCTTCATTGTAAAGTCGATCTGTGAGCTCAGCCGAATCGTATTTTTCCAGTTCTTCTGCTGTGATTTGGAAATCCATCCCAAGTACACTGATCACATTAAGTTTCAGGCTGTCTATATCTAACGAAGCCTTGGCATTCAGCGTGATATCTTCACATGAATCGTAGAGCATATTTAGGATGTCGAGCTCAAGCCGCTCTCCATACAATGCGTTTCTTCTTCGCTTGTAGATGACCTCACGTTGCGAATTCATCACATCATCGTACTCCAGCAATCTTTTCCTTGTGGCAAAGTTGTTTTCTTCTACTTTTTTCTGTGCACGCTCAATGGACTTGGTGATCATGCTATGCTGAATCACTTCACCTTCTTTCAATCCGAGTCGGTCCATGATCTTGGCCACTCGTTGCGACATGAACATTCGCATGAGGTTATCCTCGAGTGAGACAAAAAACTGAGAAGAACCAGGGTCTCCCTGACGTCCTGATCGACCACGGAGCTGTCTGTCTACACGTCTTGATTCGTGACGCTCAGTACCGATGATAGCCAATCCTCCTGCAGACTTCGATTCCGGAGTTAATTTGATATCCGTACCCCGACCTGCCATATTGGTGGCGATGGTCACAGTGCCTGGCTTACCGGCTTCGGCCACAACATCAGCCTCTTTGGCATGTTGCTTGGCATTGAGAACCTGGTGGTTGATATTCTTTATCTGGAGCATCCTGCTAAGTACCTCGGAGATTTCTACCGATGTGGTACCCACAAGTACGGGTCTGCCAAGGTCTCGCATCTCAACGATCTCGTCGACCACAGCATTGAACTTTTCACGAACAGTTTTGTAGACCTTGTCTTCATGGTCTTTTCTTACAATTTGTCGGTTTGTCGGGATCACTACTACATCCAACTTGTAGATGTCCCAAAACTCACCGGCCTCAGTTTCTGCTGTACCGGTCATACCACAAAGCTTGTGATACATCCTGAAATAGTTCTGCAGGGTGATCGTGGCGTAGGTCTGTGTAGCATCCTCTACCTTCACATTTTCCTTGGCTTCAATAGCCTGGTGCAAGCCGTCAGAATAGCGACGACCTTCCATTACCCGGCCAGTCTGCTCATCTACAATCTTCACTTTTCCATCAACTACGATGTACTCGGTATCTTTTTCGTAAAGGCAATAAGCTCTGAGAAGCTGGTTCACACTATGGATCCGTTGACCTTTCAGGCTATAATCCTGGATGACCTCTTCTTTCTTCTGGATCTTTTCGCTGTCCTTCAGATCAGCACCTTCAAGCTTGGCGATCTCTGCCCCGATATCCGGAAGGATAAAGAAGTTCTGGTCTTCACCTTCCCCAGTAATCAGGTCTATACCTTTTTCTGTAAGGTCAATGCTGTTATGTTTTTCGTCAATGGTAAAGTAAAGTGGCTCATCTGCCTCAGGCATCATTTTCTGATTGTCCTGTAAGTAGAAGTTCTCAGTTTTTTGGAGGATCTGTCTGATTCCTGATTCTGAGAGGAACTTGATTAATGGCTTATTTTTTGGTAAACCTCGAAATGCTCTAAATAAGGGTAATCCAGCTTCAGTTTCATTGCCTGCTTTGATCAGTGATTTGGCCTTATTGAGGTAGTCTGCTGTAAGCTTACGTTGAGCTTCAACCAGCTTGGCTATTCTGGGTTTGAGATCGTAAAACTCATGCTCATCTCCTTTTGGGATAGGACCAGAGATGATCAATGGTGTACGGGCATCATCTACGAGTACGGAGTCCACCTCATCAACCATTGCAAAGTGATGTTTGCGCTGAACCAGCTCATCCACACTTCTTGCCATGTTGTCTCTCAGGTAGTCAAACCCAAATTCATTGTTAGTTCCGTAAATGATATCGGACCGGTAAGCTTTTCTTCTGTCTGGTGAGTTGGGTTGATGCTTATCGATACAGTCTACAGTGAGACCGTGGAATTCGAAAAGTGGAGCATTCCATTCAGAGTCTCGCTTGGCCAGGTAGTCATTTACGGTTACGATGTGGATACCCCTTCCAGCCAGGGCATTCAAGTAGGCCGGGAGTGTGGCCACAAGCGTTTTTCCTTCCCCGGTAGCCATCTCAGCAATTTTTCCCTGATGGAGCACCACACCACCAATAAGCTGCACATCATAGTGGATCATATTCCACTCGATCTGGTTTCCAGCAGCCATCCATTTGTTGTGCCAGATAGCATCGTCACCCTTGATTTCAATGTTCGGCTTTTTCTGTGCCAGTTCTCGATCGTGGGTATTGGCAATGACGGTGAGTTGTTTGTTTTCCGCTAGCCGCCTGGCGGTTTCCTTCACGACAGCGAATGCCTGAGGTAGGATTTCCAGTAATACGGTTTCCAGCTCTTCGTCCCGCTTTTCCTCAAGCTTATCAATTTGGCCAAAAAGCTCCTCTTTTTCATGGATGTCAAGGTCGGGTTGATCCTCAATTTTCTGATGGAGCTCTGTAAGCTCATCATCTATATGTTTTAGTTTATCAGCTATGATCCCTTTAAGCTCTGCGGTCTTGCCGCGCAATTCCTCATCGGTGATTCCTGATAGCTTTTCAAATTCAGAATTTATCTTCCCGACATAAGGAGTTAGCTCTTTTAGATCCCGATCAGACTTCGTACCAAATAGCTTGGCAATCCCTTTACTAACAAATTCAAACATGCTTTTTATTTACAAGCCTAAAGTTATACCAGATTCTTTCAATCAACTGTTTCGTAAACGCCTTCAAAGACTTTTTTGACTGGTCCTGCAAGGTAAATATTTCTGAATTCATGTGGAGATGTCTGCTCAAAAGAAACTTGCAAGTCCCCGCCTGAAGTGGAAATATTGACCGGACTTTCGTATCCCTGGGTAGTAGCAGCCAACGCACAGGCAGTGACACCGGTGCCACAAGAGAGGGTTTCATTTTCCACTCCTCTTTCATAGGTTCGGACCCCGATACCTTCTTTCCTAAGTTCCACGAAATTCACATTGGTTCCCCCAGGCGCAAATCTTTTGTCATATCGAATAGCTCTTCCCTCCTGGATGACGTCCAGCCCATCCAAATCTTTTACAAACCTGATATAATGCGGAGAACCGGTGTCAATAAACAGGTCATTATTGTAAGTGCTGACTTCATTTACATCATGAAGGCTAAAATGGATGAGGTCGGGAACTTCGAAATGGGCATCGTGTGGCCCGTCTGTTGTAGTGAACCTGGTTTTGTTTCCGGCAAGTTTCAGGTGATGAGCGAATGCTACTGCACAGCGGCTCCCATTTCCACACAGGCTTTTGCTGCCATCAGGATTGAAGAATACCATCCTGAAGTCAAGCTCGTCATCATGCTCGATGAGAATCAACCCATCCGCTCCAATACCAAACTTCCTGTCACACATCCGTGTGATGAGTGCTGTATTGTCTGCAGGAAACTTTAAGTCCCTGTTGTCGATCAGGATAAAATCATTCCCTGTGCCCTGATATTTCTGGAAGCTGATCCTCATAATCCAATAAATCTAATGCTTTCAAGTAAACCGATCATCGTGCAGTAACCTGACTGTTAAACGGCTTTTTACCATTTCGGTTTTCAAACAAAAAGCCATCAACGGGAGGCTGATGGCTTATTAATTTCGTGTGTAAGATCTTAAAGATGCTCTTTGATCCTAGCAGCTTTACCTTTTCTGCCTCTCAGGTAAAATAGTCTTGCTCTTCTTACCTTTCCTTTTCTCAGAACTTCAATCTTGTCGATTTGTGGTGATAGAATTGGGAATACCCGCTCAACACCTACGCCACTGGAGATTTTTCTTACAGTGAAAGTCTCACCATTAGAATTTTGGTTTCTGATCTGGATAACCGTACCCTGGAACTGCTGAATTCTTTCTTTGTTTCCCTCTTTAATCTTATAGTGTACGTTGATTGTATCACCTGCTGAAAAAGTAGGAAACTTTTCTTTTGTAGCCTTTAAATCTTCTTCGACTAATTGAAGCAATTCATTTTTCATATCTATACTCTTCTGTGAGTGTTTTCAAAAAGGAGTGCAAATATAAGGAAATGATTGATAGAAACCACTAATGATAAATAATTTAAGTAGTACTAATATTTGATCTTTCTTTTCCTTTTTGCAATACCCAGGCAATGAACACACCGGCAGTACCAAACATGATCAGGCTATAGACCGCAGGCGCAAAGGCATATTGGCTGTTTGCAAGCAAAACAGTAGCAATGGTAATAGCCATGGTGCCATTTTGGATGCCGGATTCTATGGAGATGGAAATGGCTTGCTTAAAATCCAGTTTCATCAGCCTGGCGCTAAAATACCCTGTCGCCATGGTGGCCACGTTTAAAGCCAGGGCAATAATCCCTGCTTCGTGGAAATATCTAAGCATATTATCTCTTTCTTTGATCACGATACCAATAATCACCAGAGCAAGTACAATGGCTGACGCAATTCTCACTGGCCTGGCCATTCGCAGGGCGAAATCCATCTTAAAGTGTCGGATCAGCATTCCAATGATGACGGGAAACACCGCGATGGCAAAAATCTGAATGATTGTGGGTAAGATGTCCAGCTTTACTACTGTGTCTTCACCAATAAAAGTGACCAAACCCAGGTTGACAATAAAAGGTATGGTGAGTACAGTGACGAGGCTGCTGGCTGCTGTGAGGCTGACTGATAGTGCGGTGTCTCCTTTCGCCAGGTGTGATATCAGATTTGATGTGGACCCACCCGGACAAGCTGCCAGGATGATGATTCCTACTGCCACAACCGGATCAACGGGTATGATGAAGGCAAGAGCAAAGCCAATCAGGGGAAGTAAGATCAATTGATTGAATAGGCCGGTAAAGATGGCTTTAGGTCTGGTAAAAATCCTCTGGAAGTCGGCAGGAATGAGACTGAGCCCCATCCCCAGCATAATGATGAAGAGCGAACCTGCGAGTATAAGTGCTGAGACAGAATCCATTTTGGGTTAGGTTAAGTTATTGAGTTAACAATAATAATAAGAATTGATATCTGTCACCAATGACTAGTGAATACAAAGTTTGTATAAAAGGGCATCCACGGTTTATCACAAGAACTTTTCAGCTATTTCCACCAGGTTTCTCCCTCTACAAGATATTTTTCCTTGATCAGTTGCTCGTTTAGTTCTATCCCAAATCCCGGACGGTCACTTAATTGGATATGTCCGTTCTTGATCATCGGTTTATCGTAGCCAAGTACTTCAGGGTCACCATTGATGCCATTACCATTTCTATTGATTGGATTTGAAATAAACGCTTCATGTGCAACAAACTCACGGACAGAAGCGGCAAAATTTGCCGATGCGATGGTGGCGATGGGTCCAGCCACATTGTGTGTGCAGACGGGTATATAATAAAGTTCAGCCAGGTCGGCAATCTTTTTAGCTTCTAAAAGTCCACCAGCCATTGAGACATCAATTTCAATGAGGTTTAGTCCCTGGTTGACAATGAAGGGACGAAAATCATCCCGGGTATATAAGTTTTCTCCGGTGAGTATTGGAACGGGGGCCTGCTCGGTCAGCTTCACCCATTGTTCATTGAATGCGATAGGTAGAGGATCTTCCATCCAGATTGGTCTGATGGGAGCCACGGCCCGAGCCAGCCTAAGTGCACTATCAAAATCCAATTCCCAGTGACAGTGTACTGCAATGTCGAATTCCAGTCCTAATGCTTCTCTCATATTACTAAAACCCTGTGCGTTTCTATCCGCCTCGGTATTTGAAAGCCGTCTATTATCCAATTGGTTCCACTGCTGGTCCCTAAGAATATTTGTTTTACAGGCCGTCCAACCCTGACCATGCATCAACTCAGCAAACTCCGAACAGGAAGCAGGATTTAGCATATCACGTGGTCCGGACGAAGCATAGGCACGCACTTCACTTACATGGCTTCCTCCGCCGAGTATTTTATGTACGGGTTGCTCCGTGATTTTTCCAATCAGGTCCCACATGGCAAACTCTACTCCAGTAATGGCATGAGTAGCCACACCATGGTTTCCGCCATAATAGGAGGTGCGTGTGCTCATCTTGAAAACCAGGTATTCAAGATCCAGCGGATCCTGTCCGACTAGGATAGGCTTGCAGACATTATGAATAATGTCCTTCGCCCCGTAGCCATTTTCATCGTGATGGCACTCCCCGATTCCAACAAGGCCGGCATCTGTGGTGATCTTCACCAGGGGACTCACCCTAAAACCAATCTTGGCGAGAACACATTGTACATCGGTGATCTTGACTTTTCCAGCCAGGGGATGTGCGAATAAGTTATAGTAGGGCGAAAAGGCCAGTGCCGGGGCAGCCAGGGCCATGCTGCGAACAAATTTTCTTCGATCCATTTTCAGTTGGGTTAGGGGGTAATAAATATAAGCAATTCGGAGTGCTGCTGAAAATGGTCTCATAAGCAGTCTATTAATTAAATTTACTCAAGACCTATTTTCCAGTGTTATGAGTAACCGTTTCCAACTTGGCATGAAAGTATTTGCAATGATGACTTGTCTGATTATCATTAGTTGCAACCAATCGAGGCAAAACCCTTATGACATTCAAGCAAAAGCCTTTACAGGAGCCAAAATCATTGATGGAACTGGCGGTGATGCAATTGATGAAGGTGTTTTACTTGTTGAAGAAGGAAAAATTCGGGGAATCGGAAGTCTGGGAACGGTGGATATTCCGAAAGGGGCTCAGATCATAGAGGTAAAAGGGAAGGTCATTATGCCCGGGATCATCAACGCACATGGCCATGTAGGGATTGCCAATGGGCTAGAAAGCGGATATAGCCGGGAGAATGTCATCAGGGATCTCCAGGTAAATGCGCGCTATGGGGTTACAACTATTGTTTCACTGGGTAACGATGAGGGGCCTTCCTCGGAAATTCGAAGCAAACAAGAGGTAACAACTTTGAAGAGGTCTAGATTGTATGTAGCTGGTGAGGTTGTTACGGGAGAAACTCATGCGGAGGTAAAAGCAGCCATTGATCGGAACGTGGCGATGGGAGTAGATTTTATTAAGATTAGAGTGGATGATAACCTGGGTAGTTCGAAAAAGATGTCGGAAGAGATCTATAAAACAGTGATTGAGTATTCACATGATTTGGGCTATCGTGTGGCTTCACATATTTTTTACCTGGAAGATGCCAGGGCTTTGCTCAACGCGGGAACGGATTACATAGCCCACAGTGTGCGGGACCGATATGTTGATCAGGAGTTTATTGATCTTATGAATGAGACTGGTGTTTATTATTGCCCCACGTTGATGCGGGAGGTGTCTACCTTCGTCTTCGGCAGTGAGCCGGGCTATTTCAATGATTCATTTTTCACAAAAGAGGTAGACTCCGCGACCATTGCTCAACTGAGGGATCCTGAGCGGATGAAAAGAATAGCATCAAGCACCGCAGCTAAAGCATACCGTGTGGCGCTTGATACTGCTTTAGTAAATCTGAAAAAGTTAGCTGATGCGGATGTGACTATTGTGATGGGCACTGATAGTGGAGTAGCTGGTCGTTTCCCTGGTTATTTTGAACATTTGGAGATGGAGATGATGGTGGAGGCAGGTATGACACCCATGGAGGTGATTGTATCATCCACAGGTGGTTCAGCCAAAGCTTTGAAGCTGGAGGGACTGGGATCACTTCAATTGGGGAATTGGGCCGACTTTATTATATTGGATAAAGATCCTTTGGTAGATATTAAAAATACCCGAAGCATTTCTTCCGTGTGGATAGCAGGGAATAAAATTGAGGGGTCAACAGCTCCCTAAACGATTCAAAACTTCTTTACCTCTTGGAGATAGTTTATAGCCGACAGGCAAACTGATAGTCAGACCCATGCCTTTGAGTTTTCGGATACTGGGTTTAAGCCACATTTTATCATACCCCAGATCTTCAGCAAGATCACCAGCTCTTTTTTCAGGATGATCCTTGATTGAGTTGAGTACTTTCAACGTCCAGCCTTTAATGGGTCCTGATGAATCCATTCTTTCAAGCTTGTTCTTGATCTTAGAAAATTCTTCTTCAGAAATCTCGTTTGTTTCCCGCAAGGCTATTCTTGGATCATCACCCAGTAGCTCAAAAGTGATTTTGTAGAGATCACCTTCAGTTTTTGCAGAGAGTTCCTTGTCCAGCTCCTGCTGCGATTGATACCCAGCCGCATTTGCTTCATTTTCAGTGATCAGCGAATAATCAATTTGTTGAACCTCAAGGATCTTGAGTTGACCAATAGGTGTGATCAGGGTGCCATTCGTTTTCACGGTAGGTTTTTTCCACTTTCTAAAGGCAATGTTGACCGTTCCATCGGCGATCAGAGTAAGATATTTTTGTTTGAACAGCATTTTAAGGCCTTTAATTTATTCAACTAAAGTCAATCCACATTCGGCACATCATTTTTGCTGACCCCCATCTCGCCAGCAATCTTGGTAGCTCTGCTGTGGTCTTCTTTTTCTGCATTCAGCCCTTCCTGACCATTACCTCTCGCCGGATTAAATGTCAGGGCAGTATATAATGGAAAATGGTCTGAGCCTATGGAAGGCAGACGTTCCAGTTTCTTTAAAGTAAAGTGGTGACTATGAAAAATATGATCGAGAGGCCAACGGAGCAGCGGATAGTCCGCGTGGAAGGTATTGAACATTCCTCTTCCCACACGTGGATCCAGAAGACCACTGATTTTTCTGAAAAGTCTGGTAGTGGAGGACCAGGCAACGTCATTGAGGTCGCCAGTAATGACCACAGGTTGATTGGTCTCAGCTACACTTTTCGCCACGATGATCAACTCTGCATCACGTTCTGCGGATTCATCATTTTCAGTTGGGCTAGGAGGGGCTGGATGAACAAAATGCATGCGAATCAGCTGACCATTTCGCAATTCCACTGACACATGAATGGATGGCACATCTTCTTCTACAAGGTATGAGATTTCTCCATTATGTAGTGGCAACCTGGAAAAGACATGCATGCCATAGAGATTGTCTTGCGGACATTTGATGCAGTGAGGCATGTCCCGCTCAAATACGGTAAGCTGATCTTCCCACCATTGGTCCGACTCAAGTGTAACCAGGATGTCAGGTTTGTATTTTTGAACCAACCTGATCAGACCTTCCGAATTCCTGTTTGGTGTCAAAACATTAGAGGTAATGAGACTCAGCTCCAGCTGTAGATCCCCATTTCTGGAGGTGTTTACCTCTCTGGGCCAAAGTGGGGTGTAAGGAATGATCCACCAGCACTGCCATACAAGACATAGCGATGTTAATCCAATGAGTAGTGTGGAAATAGGGTCGTTTAAATCTATAAGCAGGGACATCGCCAGCAAAAGGATAGCGGCGAACAAAGCTATCTGCAGTCTGGGAAAGTCCAGTGCTCTGAAAACCCAATGCGGATTCCGCCATAAAGGCAGGAGTGTGGCCAGCATGACCAGAGAGGTACAACAAATGAAAATGATGTTCACATTGGTTCTGTTATCAAGGGTCAGATTATTTATATGACTAAGTTAATAAGAATAAGATTTTCAAGATACAATGTTTGATTATAGGTGGATATTAGTTAAACAAAAAAAGTAAAGTTGATGTTATTCACTCATTGTCATATTCACTCACAATTAAAAATCCACTTTTCTCATGAAGAAGTCAGACTATTTATCTCTTTCAGCTGCATTCTTGTCTTTTCTTTTCTCTGTCTATTTATGGTTTGCAGGTCAAAAAGATGCCGGAATTTTTGTGGGCATTTGGGTGCCTTCCATTTTAAGTGCTTCGGTCCTGATAAAACTAATAAATCAAAACAATCAACAATCATGATCTCAGATACTATTATTTTTATTGTAGGTACGATTGCTTTTGGTATCTGGATCGTAGCTACTTTTCTGGAATTTAAGAAAATGGAAAAAAGACCCGAGGATTTCAAAAAGAGAGGTAAGGTCAATGTATTCAAGAAGTAAGTCCAAGAGGTCTTTCGAAATAGCAGGGACTTAGGCGACTACTTAAGGGCGGTCTTAATGATGTTTCGATTATTCGCTCTTTACATTATTTTCGGGATGAATTGGGTTACTCACCAATTGCCCCATTCCCTTTTTCCAATATCAATTAGTAATTATCCCGTAAGTGTTATTTAGGAATATATGTCAACGACACTCGATTATTTATTTCATAAAATGTTTAATGAATAACAAGAAAAGTTAAACAAAATATTTAAACTCACAGTTGGCATTCCGTAAAACAAAACGTTAAAATAAAATGAATACGACTTTAAGTGCGGTTCTACAGTCTGGTGACTATGTAGGATTTACTTTCTTTCTAGGAAGTATGGCGATGCTGGCGGCCACAGTTTTCTTTTTCTTGGAGATGAGAAACGTGGAAGGAAAATGGAGAACTTCTCTACTTGTATCAGGTTTGATTACGTTTATTGCTGCAGTTCACTATTATTACATGCGCGATTTTTGGGTAGTAAATCAAACCTCTCCAACAGAATTCCGATACATTGATTGGATTCTCACTGTTCCATTGATGTGTGTTGAATTTTATCTGATCTTGAAGGCTTTTGGTGCCAAAATGGGACTACTCTGGAAAATGATTGGCTATTCGTTGTGGATGCTTATCGCCGGATACCTGGGTGAAACTTTGTACAGGGACAATAGTGCTATTTGGGGTGCTATTTCCACCTTAGGTTACATTGGAATTTTTTATGAGGTATGGTTTGGATCGGCAAAACAATTATCAAAACAATCCAATGATCCTGTCTTACAAAAGGCTTTTAATACCTTGGCCTGGTTCATTTTTGTTGGTTGGGCCATATATCCAATCGGCTACATGGCAATTGAAACGGATGGAATCCTGAGTGGTGTGCTATCTACCCAGGCAATGGATATAATATACAACATTGGTGATGCAATCAATAAAATCGGTTTCGGATTGGTGATATATTCACTGGCCGTCAACTCAAAATCGACAGTGGCAACAGCTTAGTTCTTAAATTTAAAAGGCCAGGAAAAGTCCTGGTCTTTTATCACATATGAGAAGAGGGATACAATATAGTATAGTCATTTTGGTAATTGTGCTTTATCAATTGCCATTTGAAATACCTTATAGCTTGTCCAGCAGTATTTGTTTGGTCGCAATTTTAATTTTTGGAATACCGCATGGTGCAATAGATCATAAAATTCATCTTTCAGCTTCAAGCAACACCTCAAAATCGACCTATATCATGAAATACTTACTCATCTGTGGAGGTTTTCTAGTGTGGTGGCTGTTGATGCCTTCAAAAGCATTTATCCTGTTCATTGCGTTGAGTGCTTATCATTTCGGGCAGGAATTACTTGAGGATACCGGACTGAAGAATTCTGGAAGAATGACATATTTAATTTGGGGAAATGTCATTATCACAGCCCCGATACTCATGACTTATGATGAAATCGAACCATTTATATTAGCTGTTACAGGAGTTGGATATCCCTCTTTGAGTCCACTTGCAAGAAACATCATCACCATAATAATTTTTTCCGGAGCCATCCTAAACCTTGTATGGATGCTATGGAAAAAACCGAACAGCCAAAAGTCTGCAACAATGCTCGGAATATTTCTTGTGTATATTATAGTGAGTTACTCACTCTTGCCCTTTCTAGTTGCTTTCACACTCTATTTTTTGGTTTTCCATTCCACCAATGCTTTTACTCACCAGTTTGATTGGCTGAAACAGAAGCATAAAAATTATACATTGACCAATTTCACTAAGGATCTTAGTGTTTTCGGAATAACATCCATTGCAGGTTTGGGTATTCTTTATTTTGTGTTCAGACCTTCAAACTGGGACATAATCATAAGCTACTTTTTTGTCGCAATATCTTTATTGACTCTACCACATGCTATGACCTTTGACATTTTCTATGGTGCTAGAAATAGCTCAAAGAAAAGTCTAGGGGAAAAGGTATTGACATAAAAAGAATTTCTAAAGACATTAAACAGCTACCACGTATCTTATTCTCATTTATTATAATGGGTATGATCATCCGGTTCAAGAGAGATCACTCATCCAGCAAATCCGGCCTTTTCTTTTTGGTTAGCTCTACAGATTGCTCATGACGCCAGGCTTCAATCCTGGCTTCATGCCCGGAGAGGAGGATGTCAGGTACTTTCCAGCCTTTGTACTCCGCTGGGCGGCTGTAGACAGGTGGTGCGAGCAGGTTGTCCTGGAAGGAGTCGGTGAGTGCGGAACTTTCGTCGTTCAATACACCTGGAACCAATCGGATCAGCGCATCAGCCAACACCATGGCGCCTAGCTCTCCGCCTGAGAGTACATAATCACCAATGCTGATCTCACGGGTGACCAGATGGTCGCGCACCCGCTGGTCCACTCCCTTGTAGTGCCCACAAAGCAGGATCATGTTTTTCTTTAATGATAACCCATTCGCTATTCCCTGGTTGAGGGTTTCGCCATCAGGGGTGAGGTAGATCACCTCGTCATAATTTCTTTTTTTCTTGAGGGCTGTGATGCAATTATCAATAGGTTCTATTGTGAGCACCATACCGGCTCCACCACCAAATGCGTAGTCATCCACACTTTTTTGCTTATGGGTAGAATAGTCCCTGATGTTATGGATCTCAATCTCTACTAACCCCTTGGCCATCGACCGGCGCACAATGCTTTGGTTCATTGGACCATCAAAAAGCTCGGGAAGACATGTAAGGATATCCAGCCTCATGGATTTAAATATACATCTAAAAGTCCGTCGGGTAAGGAAGTTTGGATGGTGGAGTTCTCGATATCAACGGAAAGCATTATCTCTTCATCCATCGGAATCAGGATTTCCTTCCCCTTGTGGTCCACACTCATGAGCATGTTGTTGGGTGCTTCGATAATTTCCAGCACCGTTCCGATCAGTTTTTCCTGCTCGTAAACCTTACAACCGACAAGGTCATGGTAGTAATACTGGCCTTTTTTCAGTTTAGGTAATACCGAATGTGGTAAAAAAGCCTTTTTCCCGACTAGTTCTTTGGCAGCATCCTGGGAGTCGATGTCTTCAATGGTCAGCCGGGCCTGGTCACCACGAATGCTGATCTCCAGAATAAAAAAAGGAACCAACTTTCCGTTTATTTCCAGGAAAATTGATTCCAATTTCTTGTAGTATTCCGGCTGGTCTACGTCCAGCAGGAGAATAAGCTCGCCTTTCAGCCCATGAGTCTTGACTACATTACCCAGTTCAAAGTAATTGTCATAACTCATTCACAAAGCATTATTTTGCTTCTTTGTCGTCTCCGTCTTTTTCTGCGGGAGCTTCTTCTTTTGCTTCTTCAGCTTTAGCCTTAGGAGCCTCCTCTTTCTTCTCAGCTTTAGGAGCCTCTTCTGCCTTTTCTTCAGCTTTAGGTGTTTCAGCTTCAGCAGGTTTCTCTTCTGCTTTTGGAGCTTCTTCTGCTTTGGCTTCCTCTTTCGGAGCCTCAGCAGCTTTCGGAGCCTCAGCAGCGTCTGGAACAGCCTCGTTTCCTTCTTCTTCAAGCGCTTTCTCCTCTTCACTGGCTCCGGCATCAGCTACCTCTGCAGCTAGTGCAGCGTCAGCTTCTTTCTTACGGGCAGCGATGGCTTCAGCTCTTGCATCCGATACTTTCTTCTCAGCTTCAAGTCTGGCTTTGGCTTTGCTTGCTTTGTCTTTGGCAAGCAAATCAACTTTAGCCTGGATCTTGGCTTCTTTGCCTGCCATCCAGGTTTCAAATTTTTTGTCTGCCTCTTCCTGTGTGATTGCACCTTTGTTCACACCGATCTGTAAATGCTTCTTGTACATTATACCTCTGTATGACAACATGGCTCTTACTGTGTCTGTAGGTTGTGCACCTTTCATCACCCAGTCGAAAGCTTTTTCGTCGTTCAATACAATAGAAGCAGGATTGGTGTTTGGATCGTAGGTTCCGATTTTCTCAATGAATCGTCCGTCTCGGGGAGATCTTGAATCGGCAATCACTACATCATATAAAGCGAATTTTTTGCGTCCTCGACGCGTCAGTCTGATTTTTACTGGCATATTACTTCTTTTGTTTATGGAACCCGTCCATTCAAAATTTATTTAAAAGGAGCGCAAAGATAATGACTTGAGTGGTATTATAAAATAAATCTTCAATAATAGGTTCCTGTATACAATAATTTGTATATGCGGATAAGCGGTTATTAATATTTAATACTAACCCCTATATTTGTTCTCGTTTCGAGCCAATAAACAACCTCATGGATAAATATTCCTATATTTCCAATGCCCATGTCAGCTACATAGATGACCTGTACAAGCAGTATAAAACAGATCCGGAATCTGTCGACCCATCCTGGCAAAAGTTTTTTGAGGGATTTGAATTTTCTCAGGAGAAGTTTGGCGGTAATGGGGCGTCGGTAGAAGCGCCTGCAACAGGGGCTAAAGTAATCTCACCTAAAGAGATTAGGGTGAGAAACTATATCTATGCTCATCGTTCAAGAGCCCATCTTATTTCGGATACCAACCCGGTAAGGGAAAGAAGAAAGCATGTCACAAGGTTGTCACTCAGTGATTTTGACCTGAGTGACGCTGATCTTGATGAAAAATTTGAGATAGGCCAGGAGATAGGCATTGGCACAGCCTCCCTGAGAGAGATTAGCGAAAGGCTTGAAAAGATCTATCGTGGTCACATAGGGTATGAATACAATCACATCCGGAATGCGGATATTTTTGAGTGGTTCAAAGCCAAGGTGGAGACCGAAGGTGTGGACATTACACCAGACAAAGAGTCCAGAAATAAAATCCTCTCCAAGCTCAATGAAGCAGTAGTATTTGAAAACTTCCTTCATACCAAATTTATTGGGCAGAAGCGATTTTCATTGGAAGGTGGAGAAAACACCATTGTCGCACTGGACAAAATCATCAATTACGCAGCCGACCTGGGATCAGAGGAGGTAGTAATAGGAATGGCACACCGTGGTCGACTAAACGTGCTGGCCAATATCATGGGTAAAACCTATGATGAGATCTTTGCAGAATTTGAAGGAAATACCGATCCTGACCTTACCATGGGAGATGGTGATGTGAAGTATCACCTCGGATATTCCAGTTTTATCGAGACCACAGGGGGCAAAAAAGTATATGTGAAGCTGGCACCAAACCCTTCGCACCTCGAAGCAGTAGATCCTGTCGTACTCGGATACACTCGTGCGCAGATCGATGATGAATACCGAGGCGATTTCAAGAAAGCCATTCCTGTTTTGATTCACGGGGATGCAGCTATTGCCGGACAGGGTATTCTATATGAGTGTATTCAGATGTCATTACTTCCCGGTTACAGCTCGGGTGGCACCATCCACTTTGTAATTAACAACCAGGTAGGTTTCACCACGGATTACGATGATGCCCGTTCAAGTATTTACTGTACGGACCTCGCCAAGATCGTGGATGCACCGGTGATGCATATCAATGGTGACGATCCGGAGGCGGTGAATTTCGCGGCTAAGATCGCGGTGGAGTATAGACAAAAATTTAACAAAGATATTTTCATTGACCTGCTCTGCTATCGTCGTCACGGGCACAACGAGAGTGATGAGCCTAAGTTTACACAGCCAAAGCTGTATAACCTGATCTCAAAGCATCCTAACCCAAGGGACATCTATGTGAAGTCGCTGATTAGCAGAGGAGATATTAGTGAGGATAAAGCAGATAAGCTTGACAAAGAGTTTAAGCAGCAGCTACAAGACAGACTCAATGAGGTGAAGCAAAATCCGCTACCGTATAAACCTCAGAAAATAGAGGAGGAGTGGCACTTCCTGAGGAGGTCAAAAGCTGAAGACTTTGATGAGTCTCCGGATACTTCGATTAACCAGGAGATCTACGATATGGTGGCTTCAGCGCTTACCACGATTCCTAAGGGCTTTAAGCCATTGAAGCAGATAGAGAAGTTGCTAAAAGACAGAAAGGGCAATTTCCACGAGAATAAAATATTGAATTGGGGAGATGCCGAGCTACTGGCTTATGGGTCTTTGCTTGCAGAAGGAAAAATTGTGCGTATGTCTGGGCAGGATGTTCGACGGGGTACTTTTTCCCACAGGCATGCGTATCTGCATGATAGCAACACCAACGAAGCTTACTGCAATCTCAACCATGTAAAAGAGGGACAGGAACCTTTTAGGATCTACAACTCTTTATTGTCTGAGTATGGCGTACTTGGTTTCGAATATGGATATGCCATGGCCACACCTAATGCACTGGTATTATGGGAAGCTCAGTTTGGAGACTTCTCCAATGGTGCACAAGTGGTGATAGATCAGTTTATTACCTCTGCAGAGACTAAATGGCAAAGGATGAACGGCCTGGTGATGTTGTTGCCCCACGGATATGAAGGGCAGGGGCCGGAGCATTCAAGTGCACGTCCGGAGCGATTCCTCCAGATGGCAGCGCAGGAAAATATGATCATTGCCAATGTGACCACACCGGCAAACTTTTTTCATTTGTTGAGAAGACAAATTAGTTGGGAATTCAGGAAACCATGTGTGGTCTTCTCTCCCAAGTCATTGCTCAGGCACCCTAAGGTAGTTTCTCCGGAGTCTGATTTCACTAAGAATAAATTCCAGGAGGTCTATGATGATGATTATGTGACTAAGAAAAATGTGAAGACCGTACTACTTTGTACTGGTAAGATCTATTATGACCTTCAGGAAGAGCAGGAGAAGAAAAAAATAAAAGATGTAGCCATTGTCAGAATTGAGCAGTTACATCCTTTCCCTAAGAAAAAACTAGAGGAAGTAATAAAGAAATATAATAAGCCTAATCTGGTATGGGTACAGGAAGAACCGGAAAACATGGGAGCTTGGGGATTCATTCTCAGAGTATCTGGGCTGGACCTAAAATTGATTTCCAGAAAAGCTGGATCATCTCCTGCCACCGGTTATGCCAAAGTGCACAAGCAGGATCAGGCTGAAATTGTTAAAAATGCATTTAAATCTTAATAACTGAACTTATGAGTTTAGAAGTAAAAGTCCCGTCTGTGGGAGAATCCATCTCAGAAGTAACTATTGCGAGCTGGAGCAAAAAAGACGGTGATTATGTCGAAATGGACGAGGTTCTATGTGAGTTAGAATCTGACAAAGCCACCTTTGAGGTAACTGCTGAGTCGTCTGGTATCTTACATATTAAGGCACAGGAAGGGGAGACGTTGGATATTGGAGCGCTCTTATGCGAGATTGATGACTCCGCCAAGTCCAACGGACAACCTGAATCCAAACCCGCTGCCAAAGAAGAAAAGCCTGCCAAAGAAGAGAAGTCATCTTCAGAACCAAAATCTACTGGCAATGTGGTAGAAATGAAAGTTCCTGCAGTTGGTGAATCCATTAACGAGGTGACGATTGCTTCCTGGTCAAAAAAGGATGGTGATTTTGTGGAGCTGGACGAGGTGATAGCAGAGATAGAGTCAGACAAAGCAACGTTTGAACTTACTGCTGAGGCAACAGGAATTCTTAAAATTGTAGTTCAGGAAGGCGAGACTGTGGATATTGGTGCCCTGATCTGTAAAATAGAGGAGATGGAAGGGGGGGCATCCGCGCCTGCTTCATCCGGAGGTGATGCTCCAGCTGAATCTAAGCCAGCAGAGCAAAAAGAAGGCTCCTACGCGGCTGGCCATGCTTCACCAGCAGCAGCCAAAATCATGGAAGAGAAAGGGCTCAAGAGTGAAGACATCAAAGGGACAGGCCGAGATGGAAGAATCACCAAAGAGGACGCCCTAAATGCACAAAAAGCTGAAAAGCCAGGTGCAGCACCTAAGCCAGCTGCTGAAGGTGCACCAAAATTGGCCGCTTCTGGCAGCAGGGAGCAACGTCGTGAGAAAATGACCTCTCTGAGGAAGACCATCTCAAAGCGACTTGTTTCTGTGAAGAATGAAACAGCTATGCTCACCACCTTCAATGAGGTGAACATGGGGCCGATCATGGAGCTCAGAAAGAAATACAAAGAAACGTTCAAAGAAAAGTACGAGGTAGGTCTAGGGTTTATGTCTTTCTTTGGCAAAGCTTGTAGCATGGCGCTGAAAGAATGGCCGGCAGTGAATGCCATGATCGACGGAGAAGAGATTGTTTATAATGACTATGCAGATATTTCTATTGCGGTTTCCACTCCCAAAGGGTTGGTGGTGCCAGTAATCAGAAATGCGGAATCGTTAAGCTTCGACCAATTTGAGAAGGAAGTGATAAGACTGGCTGTAAAAGCCAGGGATGGTAAGCTGAGCATTGAGGAAATGCAGGGAGGTACTTTCACTATTACCAATGGTGGTATCTTCGGATCAATGCTTTCAACACCGATCATCAATGCACCGCAAGCTGCTATCCTGGGAATGCACAATATTGTAGAAAGACCAGTAGCAGTAAATGGAGAGGTAAAAATCCAACCAATTATGTACGTGGCATTGTCTTATGATCACAGGATCATTGATGGAAGGGAATCCGTGAGCTTTTTGGTGCGGGTGAAGGAGTTGTTGGAAGATCCTACCAGGTTGTTGCTGGGTGTTTAGAACTGGTATTTGGTAGTGGGTATTCGGTAATTGGTAGCAAGTTTATGAATGACTACAAGAAGTTGGATGTTTGGAAACTTGCGATGGAATTTGCTAAAGAAATTTACGAAGTGACGGAAAGCCTGCCAGCTGATGAAAGATTTGGATTGACGAGTCAGATTAAAAGATGTGCTGTTTCAATTCCTTCAAATATCGCAGAAGGAGCTGGAAGAAATTCCAAAAAGGAGTTCGCACACTTTTTATCCATAGCTTTAGGGTCCACCTTTGAGTTGGAGACACAGCTACTGCTTGCAGATAAGCTGAGACTTATTGAAGATATTGGAATTGAAAATCAATTAAATAATTTAGAGAAGATTGGAAAAATGATCTATTCACTGCAAAAATCACTAGTCTAGATACCAGTTACTCTCTACTTAAATACTAACTACCAAAATACTATGGATTACGATGTTACAGTGATCGGATCAGGTCCGGGTGGGTACGTTGCAGCAATTCGTTGCGCCCAGCTTGGAATGAAAACAGCTATCATCGAAAAATATGATACCTTGGGGGGCACCTGCCTCAATGTAGGATGTATTCCTTCGAAGGCACTGTTAGATTCTTCTGAGCACTTCCACAATGCTTCACATACTTTCAAAGAGCATGGCATAGATATCCCAGCTCCAAAAGTCAACCTGAAGCAAATGATCGCTAGAAAGGATGACGTGGTGAAGCAAAATGTAGACGGAATTGCTTATTTGATGAAAAAAAATAAGATTGATGTGCTCACAGGAGTTGGATCATTCAAGGATAAGAATACCATAGAGGTAAATGGTAAGAGCAAAAAGACCATCACCACTGAAAAGGTGATCATCGCTACAGGAAGTAAACCTTCTTCTTTACCATTCATCAAATTGGACAAGGATCGGGTGATCACAAGCACAGAGTCACTGAACCAGAAGGAAGTCCCAAAAAACCTCATTGTCATTGGTGGCGGTGTCATTGGCCTTGAGTTGGGATCAGTCTATGCGCGTCTTGGTGCCAAGGTGACAGTGATTGAGTTTCTTGATAGCATTATCCCCACGATGGACGTGACGATGGGTAAGGAATTGCAGAAATCCCTGAAAAAGCTGGGCTTTGAGTTTTACCTGAGTCACAAAGTGACCTCAGTTGAGAAAAAAGGGAAAACTGTGACAGTAAAAGCCGAAGGGAAAGATGGAAAGACAGTTGACTTTAAAGGAGACTACTGTCTGGTGTCTATAGGAAGAAGACCGTACACGGAAGGCCTCGGACTTGATAAAGTTGGTATCACGACAGATAAACAGGGAAGAATAGAAGTAGACGAACATCTGAAGACCAAAGTGGATAATATTTATGCTATTGGGGATGTAGTCAAAGGCGCGATGCTCGCTCACAAGGCTGAAGAAGAAGGAACTTTTGTTGCGGAAACTATTGCGGGCCAAAAACCACATATTCATTATAACCTGATCCCTGGGGTAGTTTATACATGGCCTGAGGTAGCTTCTGTTGGATATACTGAGCAACAACTCAAAGAAGCCGGCCGTGAAATCAAGATCGGTTCATTTCCATACAAAGCATTAGGACGTGCCAGAGCTAGTATGGATGTAGATGGGTTGGTAAAAGTAATTGCGGATAAGAATACCGATGAAATTCTCGGAATGCACATCATTGGTGCCCGTGCAGCAGATATGATTGCAGCTGGTGTTACAGCCATGGAATTCAGGGCCTCTGCGGAGGATGTTTCACGCATGTCGCATGCACATCCTACCTATATGGAAGCCGTGAAAGAGGCCTGTCTCGCTGCAACAGAAAACAGGCCGATTCATATGTGATAAGGTCAATAAACCTATTTCATAGATTTATAGGTTCTGAGTACACCTACGACTCCTACGAGTATTCCGGCACCTAAACAAACATAATACCAGGGTTCGGAGAGTGTGTACCCTCCGGAGAAGGTGTTGCCAATTACCTTACCCAGATCTTTGGGGGAGTGTGATTCAGCCCAATAGATGAGAAAAATGCCTAGTGCGATCATGAAAATTCCTAATCCTGCTTTCATTTCTGAATGTTTTAGTTGCTGTAAACCAACGAATCTACCTGAATAAAAAAAAGGGACAAATTAATTTGTCCCTTTTTTAGACAACCTTCCTCTGATTAAACCTTGAAAGTAGGATTATAGATGATCCCAAGGATATTATTCCAGGGATCTTTCAAAGAAGCCACTTTTATATTTCCCCCTACATCCATGATGTCTTCGAAGGGTGTTGCTCCTTTGGAAACCAGCTCGGCATGTGCAGTTTCAATGTCATCCACTCCCCAATATGAATAGATGTTCTCTGACTTTTCTTTGGTATTGCCCGGTATGAGACCAAGTTCATAGCCTGCAATATTGAATCCCACATAAAATGGCTCATTGAAATAAGGAGCAGTTTCAAAAACCCGGGAATACCAGTCGATTGCCTTTTGCAGATCGGGTACCTGGTAAATTGTTGTTCTTAAGCCTGTTGATTTCATGTAATTATTTTGTTGAAATTGGGTATCTGATAATTGTTTTTAGCTTTTCCTGCTCAGTCCTCCTGGGGTCTTTCAGGTAAATCTCATGATGATGCCCATTGATTTTCATCCCTTCCTCATCTATAAATTTATGAAGTTTTTCCAGGGTAGGTCCTTCAGCATCATAGGCCCCGGTATGTAGAATCTGCGCACATGTACCTTCATTGATCAGTTCAAACCGAATTTGATCCAGGTTTACCAGATCTGGTTTTTTGATTTTCAGAGACTCTATGGTCCTGTGAAAATGATCTCCTTCAACGAAATCGGGCATTCGGACCATAATCTTCCAGTTCCATTGTTCTTTGGGTACCTTCAAAAAATCATCCATGTGTTTTACTTCCTGGTCTACCCACCATTGTCCTTCCATCTTCGGCACTACAAAGTCATTGTCCTCAGCCTTTGCAAGAAATTTGATGCCATATACAGTAGCATATAGGGTCTCAATAGAATTGAAAAACACTGGGTGATCCGGGCTGCTTTTTCCCTGTACGGTGACATAGAAATAGGAGTCTAGATCAATGATCTCAGGTAATTTTCTGGCGGTGTAATACGTTTTGTCAACCTTATTGAGGTCGAGCTTTTCAGTCATTGTTTCCATAATCTTTGAATTTTTATTCAAAGAAATCGGTCTGACTGACAGCCCTATGTCACTGACTTTTTAGAAAAAATAAAAAAATCATAAAGTGACAGTAGAGGATATGTTTTGATAGTGTTGTTGAAGCTCTAGCACAAGTTTTTCTGCTTCTAGCTGCAATTCCTCAGGAGATATGATTGTCGCATCTTTGCCAAACATCAATAGCCACCTGGCGAAAAAATTGTATGATTGGGTATAGAATTTCATCTCCACAACATCTCCCATCAGCTTCTCACCAGCATATCCATAAAAGTACTTTTGATTCCCTATGAAGCGAGCTACTGTTTTTGACACCTGGATTCGCACTTCCCTTGTTTCTGTACCGATCGTCATCTGTTCTATAAATTCCTGAAATTTCGGGTGTCCAGCTCGATTGTATTGTTCTGGGAGTATGCTACACCTGGATATTCTGTCACACCTGAAATCACGCATATTTTTCCGAAGTCTGCAATAAGCTATCAGGTGCCATCTACCAGTATAGTAAACAATGCCTAATGGCTCTACCTTACGGGCTGTAGCCTGATCACTATAGTTGGAGTAATATTCGATACTCAATACTTTTTGGTCGGCCAGCGCATTTTGTATAGTGGAGATGTGAGAATCGGGGAATTCATTTTTATTGCTGTGAAATGGAGCTACAGAAATATTTTCATCCAGAGAGCTTAAAAAATCTTTGTCCGAATACTTCAACACCGCCCGCACTTTGTGCATGGCCTCATCAAAGCTTTTTGCCACTTCTCTGTCGGCCTGATGTTTTATAAATTTTGAGCCCATTAATAAAGCCGCAGCCTCCTGCTTATTAAAAACTACCGGAGGAAGGTGAAAGCCTTCTACGATAAAATATCCCACCCCGGCATCACCACCAATGGGAATCCCAGACTCTATCAATGATTTTACATCCCTGAAAATTGTCCTGTGACTCACGGAGAAGCGTTCTACCAGTTGTTCGATAGTTACCCTTGGCTTACCCTGGAGCTGAATAAGGATAGCATTTAGTCTGTCAATCCTGTTCATTAACCAAAGATAAATAGGGGGGCTATAAAAGAAAAAACCCTACTCTTAGCAAGAAGAGTAGGGGTAGATTAAGTGATTAAGAACCAGCTTATTCAACCGGTCGGTGGTTAAAATTGGACATGGATTAGGATTTAAACAAGTCATAAGGAACGGTTCTTTAATTAGACGTATAACGCATATGTATTTAATGATTATTCATTTCGATATTTTCGGCTATTGGTTGAATTAAATCGGATGGCTGACTTATTTTTGCCCCAATTTGTACCTACCAAAAAAAACCACTTTAGATGCCAAAGAATCCCGACATCAAATCAGTATTAATAATAGGAAGTGGGCCAATCATCATTGGCCAGGCTTGTGAGTTCGATTATTCAGGTTCTCAAGCCGCGAGGTCTTTGCGGGAAGAAGGACTAGAAGTAACACTGATCAACAGCAATCCGGCCACGATCATGACAGATCCGGTCACTGCCGATAACATCTATCTTAAGCCGCTGACCAAGCAATCCATCAAAGAAATTCTGAAAAAGCATAAAATAGATGCTGTTCTTCCAACCATGGGAGGTCAAACTGCACTCAACCTTGCTATTGATTGCGAAAAGGCCGGAATTTGGGATAAGTTCGGCGTCAAGATGATCGGTGTGGATATTGGAGCCATCGAAACGACTGAGGACAGGGAAAAATTCCGTCTTAAAATGACAGAAATTGGTGTTGGAGTTTGCGAGGGGGAGACCGCTACATCATTCCTTACTGGTAAAGAGATTGCCCAGGAGATTGGATTTCCTTTGGTTATCAGACCATCCTACACATTGGGGGGGTATGGTGGAGGCTTTGTCGATAATGCCGATGAATTTGACAAGGCACTCAACGCAGGTCTTCAGGCTTCACCCATCCATGAAGTTCTCATTGAGCAATCAATCCTGGGATGGAAAGAATATGAATTGGAGCTTTTGCGCGACAATGCAGGCAATATCATTATCATCTGTTCCATAGAAAATTTTGACCCCATGGGGGTTCATACGGGGGATTCAATCACAGTTGCTCCTGCCATGACCCTTCCGGATACAGTTTACCAAAACATGCGAGATCTGGCGAAGCGGATGATGAACGCCATCGGGCAGTTTGCCGGAGGTTGTAATGTACAGTTCGCTGTTAACCCTGAGACAGATGATATCATTGGTATTGAAATCAACCCCCGGGTATCGAGGTCGTCAGCTTTGGCATCTAAAGCCACGGGATATCCAATTGCAAAGATTGCTGCAAAACTTGCGATCGGATACAACCTGGATGAACTGAAGAACCAAATTACGAAAACAACCTCAGCTTACTTTGAGCCCGCACTGGACTATGTGATTGTAAAAGTACCACGATGGAACTTTGACAAATTCCAGGGATCCGACAGAAAGTTGGGACTTCAGATGAAGTCGGTTGGAGAAGCTATGGGCATCGGAAGAAATTTCCAGGAGGCTTTACAAAAGGCCTGCCAGTCATTGGAGATCAAGAGAAATGGATTGGGTGCAGATGGTCGGGAACTGAAAGATCAGGAGGCGATTCTCTACAGCCTTGAACATCCAAGCTGGAACAGGTTATTCCATATATATGATGCTTTCAAACTTGGCATCCCATTCAAGACCATTCAGAACCTCACCAAGATTGATGACTGGTTTTTGCATCAGATAGAAGACCTGATCAATCTGGAGAAAAAGATTGAGCAGTTTACGCTGGATACCCTACCAAAGGAGGTTCTTAAAGAAGCCAAAGAAAAGGGATATGCAGATCGTCAGATTGCGCATTTATTGAAATGTCTGGAGAGTGAGGTTTTTGCCAAAAGAAATGATATGGGTATCAAAAGAGTCTACAAACTTGTGGATACCTGTGCAGCTGAGTTTGAAGCACAAACACCTTATTACTACTCAGCATTTGATGAGGAAAATGAATCCACCTCGTCAGATAAAGAAAAAATTATTGTGCTGGGATCCGGACCTAACAGGATTGGACAGGGCATCGAATTTGATTACTCATGTGTGCATGGTGTTCTGGCTGCTAAAGAGTGCGGCTATGAAACTATTATGATCAATTGTAATCCTGAGACTGTCTCTACTGACTTCGACATTGCAGACAAGCTTTACTTCGAGCCTGTTTTCTGGGAGCATATTTATGATATCATTCTTCATGAAAAGCCAGTCGGCGTGATTGTGCAGCTGGGAGGACAGACGGCCTTGAAATTGGCTGAGAAACTTGATCGGTACGGTATCAAGGTCATTGGAACAAGCTTCGAAGCCCTGGATCTGGCAGAAGATCGTGGAAGATTCTCAGATCTGCTTAAAGAAAATAAGATCCCGTATCCTCAATACGGTACTATCGAAGATGCCGAGTCTGCGATAGAGCTTTCCAAAGAAATTGGTTTCCCACTTCTTGTCAGACCAAGCTATGTATTGGGTGGTCAGAGCATGAAGATCGTGATCAATGAGAAGGAGCTGGAACAACATGTGGTGAACCTGATTAAGGACAAGCAGGATGGTAAGATCCTTTTAGATCACTTCCTTGAGGGAGCTATTGAAGCTGAGGCCGATGCGATCTGCGATGGCAAAGACGTATACATCATTGGTATCATGCAGCACATCGAACCCGCAGGGATCCATTCCGGTGATTCGTATGCTGTACTTCCACCATATAATTTAGGCGACTTCGTCATCAGACAGATAGAGGAGTACACAGAAAAGATTGCCCTGGCGTTAAAGACTGTTGGTTTGATCAACATTCAGTTTGCCATCAAAGATGATAAAGTTTATATCATTGAGGCCAATCCAAGGGCGTCACGTACGGTACCATTTATTTGTAAAGCATATGAAGAGCCCTATGTGAACTACGCCACCAAGGTGATGCTAGGTAAGAAAAAAGTAAAAGACTTTAAGTTTAATCCTAAGAAGCATGGCTATGCCATCAAGGAGCCAGTATTCTCATTCCATAAGTTCCCGAATGTAAATAAGGAGCTTGGGCCTGAAATGAAATCTACTGGTGAATCCATCTATTTCATTGATGATTTGATGGATGATTACTTCTTAGAAATTTACTCTGAGCGAAACCTATATCTCAGTAGATAAGTTAACATACATACTATGTTAAAAGTCATTATCATATCCGTATTGGTAATCTACCTTGTATTTAAGTTGGTAGGGTTTGCCTTTAGGATCATGTTTGGAGCTGCCTATGAGCAGCAAAAGCGAGCTAGACAGGGACAGCAGCAGCAATACACAACAAGGCGGAAGGCCCGAAATAGTAACCTGAATATTGATACACAGCCTGAAAATCAACAGGCAAAATCAAATAAGGAATACAAGGGCGGGGATTACGTGGACTATGAAGAAGTAAAGGAATAAGGCTATCCGATAGCCTTTTCCACTACTCTTTTCATCTTGTCTAATCCCTCTTTGGCAGCATCCAGGGCTTTCATTTTATAGTAGCTCTCATTGAAGAGTTCAAGAGAAAGCACAATTGGTTTCTTTTTATCTAACAAGAATCCAAGGGCTTTGCCAATTGGGGCTACACCATCTCCCGGAAATACCCGATGGCTGTCTTTGATCTCTTCACGTGATGGAGATGCCGGGTAATCATTCATGTGAAACATATGGATGGCTGACGGGTCCAGCATTCTCAAGCCTTCAAAATCAGAGCCTCCTTTATAGATATGGTAGATATCCGGTAAGATACAGGCATCAGGATGTGCCGCTTCGGATGCTACAAACATCACTTCACCAAAAAGGTGCAGATTATGTGAAAATCCCCAAAGTTCCAACTGAGGTAGCACTCCTGTCTCCCTACCAATCTCCAGCAACTTCCGATAACGCTTTGCTGCTTCCAACAGATCTAGTGAAGGTGGGTTTGTTGCACCTGCAGGAGGTGCTGCTACACGTGTACAGCCTATGGCAGCAAGCAAGTCCATTTCCTTCTTGGCCTGTTCGTAAGCCTCTGATCGTTTCTGCTCATCATCCACAATCCACTGAGGAAAACTGATACAGTTCTCTATTTTTATCCCCAGGTCAGCCGCAAGATTTTTAATGTCATTTGTTGTGCCTCCCTCATTGATGTGGGCGGTGAGCTTATTCATCCAGATCTCCACCCCATCATAGCCAGCTTGTGCAGCCGTTTGGATTTCATCAGTGAGTTTGAGGTTTTGACCTCTAATGGTGCTTGTATTGAGACAAAATGTAAACTGATGTCGGGGCTTTTGTTCCTGACAGGCGGACAATGAAATCATGGGAGCTGCTGCAATTACGCCTGACTTTTGCAGCATTGATCTTCTGGTTAATGTGGTCATAGGTTTAAGTGGTATGCTATCAAAAGTAATTAATGCGCGTCAAAATAGATTGCTTTACTCCCAATCAGGTTAATTAGTTGTGAAGAAACCATTAGCTTTGCCTTCCCAAAAAAGGTAAACTGAATGGCGTGGTTCAAAAGACAAGACAAGGGAATTCAAACACCTACTGAAAAGAAGAAAGAAGCCCCTGATGGATTGTGGTATAAGACTCCAAGTGGGAATATCATCCACATGCGGGAGCTTAAGAATAATGCATATGTGAGCCCAGACGATGGATATCACGTAAGAATTGGTTCCAAGGAATATTTTGAGATTCTGTTTGACAACAACAAATTCACCGAGTTGGATGAAAAGATGTCATCATCAGATCCATTGAAGTTTGTGGATACCAAGGCATATCCTCAGCGGATCACGGAATCACAAAAGAAGACAGGGCTTAAGGATGCAGTACGCTCGGCGTATGGCAAGATGAACGGGATGAACATTGTGATTTCCTGTATGGACTTTGCTTTTATAGGTGGGTCCATGGGTTCAGTGGTTGGAGAAAAGATCGCCAGAGCCATCGATCATGCTGCCAAAACAAACACTCCTTTTCTCATGATCTCAAAGTCGGGAGGAGCCAGAATGATGGAAGCTGGATATTCTCTGATGCAGATGGCAAAAGTATCCGCTAAGCTCACGATCCTTGAAGAGAAAAAGATTCCTTATATTTCTTTACTGACAGACCCGACTACGGGAGGGGTAACAGCATCTTTCTCCATGTTAGGAGATTTTAACATTGCCGAGCCAGGTTCTTTGATTGGTTTTGCAGGTCCAAGGGTGATTAGGGAGACCATTGGTAAGGATCTGCCTAAAGGGTTTCAGAGTGCAGAGTTTGTGTTGGAGCACGGATTTCTTGATTTCATCGTGGACAGAAGACACCTGAAAGCCAAATTGACAACCTTACTTAAAATGCTTGAGTAGGTTGTTGGATTTTTCCCAACACAATTATTGTTATTCTGTTATTCAAATACATGTTTCCAAGGCTTCAATTGGAAAACATTATAACTTATATTTGCTTCGTTTTAAAAATTAAACGCTAAAAAGAGGTTCTCTCATGGTTCCAGTTATTACTACCTCCATTATCGCTTTTACAGTAGTTATCCTGCTACTTGTACTCGTCCTTTTGTTCGCCCAATCAAAGCTGGTCCAGTCAGGCCCGGTGAAGATAATTATCAATGGGGATGAAAAAAATCCTTTGGTCACATCTGCGGGTTCATCATTACTATCGACGCTGTCAGGAGAAAAAATATTTTTACCCTCAGCGTGTGGAGGAGGTGGAACCTGCGCAGAGTGTAAGTGTACCATTTTAGAAGGTGGTGGAGAGATCCTACCCACTGAAACCGGACACCTGAGTCGGACTCAACAGAAAGAGGGCGTGCGTTTAGGCTGCCAGGTAAAGGTGAAACAAGACATGCGGATTCAGATACCGGAAGAGATTTTTGGTATCAAAAAATGGGAAGCGACCGTGGTAAGAAACTACAACGTGGCATCATTTATTAAAGAATTTGTTGTGGAGATTCCGGAGGACATGGATTATGAAGCTGGTGGATATATCCAGATAGAGATTCCGGAATGTGAGATTGATTACAAAGACATTGACATCACGGCCCATCCTGATGAGCATGACGATCCCCAAAAATTCCAAATGGAATGGGATAAGTTTGGTCTATGGAACCTGAAGATGAAAAACACTGAAACTGTGGAGCGTGCCTATTCCATGGCTTCCTACCCTGCTGAAGGTAGAGAGATCATGCTGAATGTAAGGGTGGCTACTCCACCGTGGGATCGTGCCAAGAATGAATGGATGGATGTAAATCCAGGAATTGCGTCATCTTATATTTTCGCCAAAAAACCTGGTGACAAAGTGACTATCTCAGGACCTTACGGAGAATTCTTCATCAATCCATCTGAGGCCGAAATGTTATATGTAGGTGGTGGAGCTGGTATGGCGCCAATGAGATCTCACCTGTATCACTTGTTCAAAACTTTGAAAACAGGTAGAAAAGTGACTTACTGGTATGGTGGTAGGTCAAAAAGAGAGTTGTTCTACCTGGATCACTTTTACCAATTGGAGAAAAGCTTCCCTAACTTCCAGTTTTTTGTAGTATTGTCAGAACCTCTTCCAGAAGATAACTGGAAAGTGAAGAAGGACATGAGCGACAAGGCAGGGGATGGTTTCTTAGGCTTCGTTCACCAGGCTGTGATCGATCAGTACCTTAGCAAACACGAGGCACCGGAAGAAATTGAGCTTTACTTCTGTGGACCTCCATTGATGAATGCCGCAGTAGAGCGGATGGGACAGGATTATGGTATTCCGGATGAGAATATTCGATTCGACGATTTCGGAGGATAATACTAAATTGATTTACATTTGAAAAGGATAGCCTTTTCTAAATTGTAATATCAATCCTTCCGGATGGACCTGAAACTCTTCTTTGATCCAATTGACGATTCTTTTAATCTAAAAAAGCTTGCTGGTTCGTCCATAGCGCATTCGATCTATATCAATCAGGATCAAATGCCAGAGGTGGGAAATCATGACATTGCCATCATCGGTATCAAGGAAGCCCGTGGTGCTGAACCTGACCAACAGGACGGGGTCGCAAAAGGTGTGGATGAAATCAGAAGATGCTTTTACAAGCTTAAGAAAGGTTCTGAAACGGTAAAAATTCTTGATTTAGGAAATTTTAGGAATGGCCCGGAGCTAGAAGACACATACCTGAGGTTGAAAGAGGTGTGTGGCTACCTGATGGGTCAAAACATTCTGCCAATTCTCGTTGGTGGAGCACATAATGTGGATCTGGGTCAGTTCTATGCCTATGAGGATCAAAACAAACTCATTACATTTTTAAATATCGATAGCCAGATGGACCTGGACGATCCCAGGACCGGTATTGCCAGTAATACACACATCCACAAGGTTTTTAAGCATGACCCTAATTATCTCTTCAATTATTATCACCTAGCCCATCAATCGTATCTGATTGATCCGGGAGAGATTGCCCTGATGGAAAAACTATGCTTTGAATCAGTAAGACTCGGAGTGGTAAAAGAAAATATCAAGGAAATGGAACCCTTGATTAGGGATGCGGATATGCTGTCATTTGATATCTCAGCCATCCAGTCTCAATATTGTCCCGGAGGCGTTGATTCTAAAGTCTTTGGATTAACCGGCGAAGAAGCCTGTCAGCTTTGTTGGTATGCCGGGCTGAATGATAAACTCAGTTCAGCCGGTTTCTATCAATATAACGCTTTGAAAGATTCTGATGATAAGAAAACTGCCTTTGTGGTTGCTACCATGCTTTGGTACTTTATCGAAGGCTATTACAGTAGAAAAGGGGACAAGAACTTTCAGTCTAATGACTACCTGATCTATGAGGTAGCACTCGGGAGTGAGCCTTCATCTATCAAGTTTTTCAAAAGCAAACTGTCAGAAAAATGGTGGATGGAAGTGCCCCATCCGGATGAAAAGACCATTTTTATGAGAAGTAGAATGATTCCTTGTAGTTACTCTGACTATGAAACTGCCCTGAAGGGTGAAGTACCCACACGGTGGATCAATACATTATCCAAGATCATCTAAGATTTTGGAGGAATCACAATCCACAAAATGATATATCCGATTAATGAAGGCAATACTGCTGTGACTATGGTCAATACGATGTAAGCGATACGGATAAGTGTAGGATCCAGGTCAAAGTATTCAGCTATGCCTGCACATACACCACCAAGCATTGCATCTGAAGATCTAAAAAGTCTTTTGGTCATTTGTTCTTGTTATTTTGAATTTAGATAAGGTAGATTCTTAAGTAACAGTTCAAACGAGAAAGAAGTTATCGTTAAATGACTCACCTTTTCATTTGGTTGATAATTGGCCGCTGATTTTGATTGAATAAATTCCTGTGTATCACTAGCCTGCAGTGACTGATTTACAGATAGAACTATGGCTATGACCACGCCGCTAAGAAGTAATATGGTTTTTGATCTTTTCATTGTTCTGTTGTTGGTTGTCAATAAGTCCTCCACCAGAATTTTACAACATATATGCCACAATTTCTAACTGACTGATAATCAGAGTATAAAATAATCGCAACTTCATTTAAGAGAATAAATGTGTTCGATAGTGAACATTATTGTGCATGATAATCGTACGGAAACAACATTACATGTACCGAAATAATATGTCCGCCCGTTGATCCATCATCCAATCACCAAATAAACGCCCTCATTGATTGAAAATTTCATATTTCTTCACCTGAATCCTTAAGAAATATAAAAAAATTTATAGTCTGAAGTTTTGCAAAAAGGGGTTATAAATATGGTCAAATTTTTATGTATAACCTTTTTGCCAAATATTATTCTGAAATCGACCTGAGGTGTTTACCCCTACGCATTTGTCCTATTCTTTTTTACAATTTTCAGGATTTCTTCTCTTCTAACATTACTATCAGTTAATAAATTTTTTAATAAAAATTTTTACGTATATGAGGAGAAATCTACTGGTAATGCTTTTACTGGGAACCAGCCTGATGGCCTATTCTCAGGAGAAGCAGGTTTCTGGAAAAGTTGTCGATGACACGGGGGAACCTGTGCCAGGGGCAAACGTAATTGTAAAGGGAACTACTGAAGGTACTACCACAGATCTGGATGGTAACTACAGGATTAGTGTTCCCGATGGTTCCGATGCACTGATTTATTCATTTATCGGATTAGAAACCCAAGAAATTGTAATAGGGCAACGCTCCACCATTGACATCACGCTAAATGCAGACGTGAAGCAATTGGCAGAGGTTGTTGTTACAGCACTTGGTATATCACGTGACAAACGGTCAGTTGGCTATTCCATCACTAATGTAGATGGCAAAGATCTTACCCGCGGACCTACAAGCAATTTCACATCTGCATTGTCAGGAAAAGTAGCTGGAGTTCAGGTGACCGGAGGTACCGGCGCACCGGGTAGTTCGACCAACGTGGTTTTAAGAGGATATGCCAATATAGGTCGAAGCACTCAGCCTCTTTATGTGATCGATGGTGTGCCGGTGACTAATGCCAATCAGAATTACAACACCAATGGTGCAGATGTAAACCGAACTGTAGACTTCGGTAATGGTATCAACGACCTCAATGCTGGAGACATCGAATCAATGTCAGTATTGAGAGGGTCGGCTGCTACTGCATTGTATGGGTCTGCCGGTGCCAATGGTGTAGTGATGATTACTACCAAAAAGGGAACCAAAGAATTGAATGGCAAGCCCAGGGTAACGCTCAGTTCTTCAGCTGTTTTTTCATCACTCCTGAGGGCTCCGAGGTTTCAAAGAACTTTCGGACAAGGATGGGACGGACATTATGCCAGTGAAGAGAATGGAAGCTGGGGACCTAGATTTACCAATGACTCCAGACTCTGGGGCTATCCGGTAAATAACAGTCAGCTCTACAAAGATTTTTCATTCCTGGAAGATCAGGTGACAGATTTTTATGAATTGGGTACCATGTATGATAATTCAGTATCCATCTCCAGTGGAAATGAAGATGGTACGTTTTATGTCTCGTACAACAATGTGATTAGTGATGGAATTGTCCCAAGAGATAAGGATGGATTTCAGAAAAATAGTTTCAAATTCGGGGCTTCCAGAAAGATGGGATTCCTGGATGTGAATACCAGCTTCAACTACATCAATAAGGAAGTGAGGGCACTCCCAACAGGACAGGCCCAGGGTGGTAGTGCCAACCTTTTTGATGATATCCTGCAACACCCGACTGATATCAGTCTGGTAGATATGGACAACTATAGGGATCCTAATTCCTTCTTCAATCCCAACAATTATTTCTCGCCTTATCTATGGAACCCATATTTTACCATCGATAATACTTCTAACGAAGCTACTGTTGACAGGATGATCGCCAGTGTCACTCTCAATGCTGACATATACAAGCCAATTGATCTGAAAGGTACTGTACGGTTTGGAGGGGATGTTCAAAATACATTTGGGCACAACTACGATGGAAAATATACCCTGGATGATAACAGCATCAATAAAGGGACGCAGAGTGACATTGATGGTTACTACAGAGAGTTTCAACGAAATATCAGACTCTATAACCTGGATGCCTTTCTGTCCGCAGGACAAAAGTTCAATAAATTTTATGTGAACCTGATGGCGGGTATCAATATGCAGCACAACTCCCAGACTCAGAGTGAGGAAGAGGTGAAGACTCTGGTATTGGAGCAGTCATTTCCAAATCTGGCTAATACATCGGCCATACCGACCGTTTCGGCAGGGTATCCTCACAGGATTTTTAGGAGACAAGCTATTTACTCTATTCTGGAAGTGAGCTTCGACGACATTATTTATCTGACAGGGTCAGTGAGAAATACCTGGTCATCAACCCTGCCAACTGGAAATAATTCTTATTTCTATCCTTCGGTGAACGCCAGCTTCATTCTCTCAGACGCTATTCCGGCTTTGAGTTCAAGTGGCTGGATGGACTACATGAAGATAAGGGTTGGTTATGGACAAAGTGGAAACGATGCAGACCCTTATGTAGTAAATCCGGTATACGTGCAGGGTCAGGTTACCGCAGGAATTCCTTTTAGTGACCTTACCTTTCCATTAGGTGGGGCTACCGGGTATGAGTATAGCAATGTGCTTGGAAACCCGAACCTGAAACCTGAAATCTCAACAGATTTTGAAACTGGTATTGATATCAAACTATTCCAGAACCGTCTGGGCATAGATGTTACCTATTATGATAAAACAACTGAGGGTTTGTTGCTTCAAAGAACATTGGCAGCTTCCTCAGGATTTAATTTTATCTGGGACAACGTTGGTAAGATGACCAACCGAGGAATTGAAATCTCAGCTTATATGACACCGATCGAAAACCTGGGAGGATTCACCTGGGACATAGGATATAAGTTTGATAAAAACACTAACAAGGTGGTTGATCTGACAGAAGGTCTTGATGAGGTGACCATCACCGGATTTGTTTCCCCTAGTGTTGTTGCCATCAAAGGGAAAACCGTTTCTCACATAAAGGCTTTTGGCACACAAACCACAAATGACGGAAGAGTGATCGTTGATTCTCAGACCGGAAGACCTTTGGCTACGGCAGTTGGTGTTGACTTAGGAAGCACATTGTATGACTATACCATGGGCTTCATGAATACCTTCACCTACAAGGACCTGTCTCTTTATTTTCAGCTGGACTATAGAGAAGGAGGGAAGTTTCTGTCCTATAGCAAGCAATCAACCATGTGGACCGGTAAGGATCCACTTACTACTTACAATGACAGGTTACCTTTTGTTGTTCCTAATTCTGTCTATGAAGATGACGAAGGCAATTACATCGAGAATACCATTCCGATCACGACAACAGATTTGAACAATTACTACACCGGAGACTGGAATGATCAGGCTTTGGTGCTACCCAAAACGTTTGTGAAACTGCGTGAGGTAAGCGTATCATATAACCTACCGAAAGCCATTTTCAGCAATATGTTCATAGAGTCGGCATCACTGGCATTGGTGGGAAACAACCTCTGGCTATGGACACCTGCAGCCAACAATGTAATAGACCCCGAGATCACTACGGCAGGGAATGGTTCAGCCAGTGAATTTGGGGAGATCAGGGGCTATCCTTCCGTGAGGAATTATGGATTTAAGATTAATGTATCGTTCTAACAATACCTGGATATGAAAATGAAAAATATATATAAGAAGGGAATTGCAAGGACCGCCACAGCTTTGATGGTTGCCATGGCGATTATGTTCTCTGCATGTGACGACTATCTGGATGTGAATGATGATCCGGATGCGATTTTGGAAAACCCCGGAGTGTTTCTCTTGCCATCTATTGAGATCTCTCTGGCCAGTGCCATTGGGGGTACGTTTGCTCTTCATGGATCACTGTGGGCACAGTATTACAATCAGAATAATACAGCCAATCAGTATCGTACCATCATCGATATGGATATGCGCGCTGACGATGGAGATAATTTGTGGGTAGAGTTGTACTCTTCTGCTTTGAGTGATATCCAAAAGCTGAAAGAATACAGTTTGGCCACAGAGACCTACAATCCCAGGTTGTACCTGATTGCTACTGTATTGGAAAGCTACACTTTTCAGGTCATATTCGATGCTTTTGGCCAGGCACCATATTCGGACGCTTTCAAGGGTGAGACCACTGCAAACTTCAATCCTGCATTCGAAAATGGAGAAGATGTATATCCGTTTCTGGTAGACGCGATAGATGAAGCCATAGAAATGTACAATGAGTTTAATCCAAATGGAAGCGCCGGCCTGGCAGTGCTTGTGGCGGCTGAGCGTGATAAGGATTATATTTTCAATGGTGACATTGAGAGCTGGCTGGCATTTGCCAATTCACTCAAACTGAAGCTGGCCATGAGAAATCTGGATTACGATGCTACATGGGCTACTGGTGTGATCGCTGATGTGGAAGCAGAGGGAAATTATCTGGCTACAGATGCTATGCTCGATATTTTCGAGAGCCAGGTCAATAAGGAAAACCCATTGTTCGCTCAGGATCAAAACCTAAACACAACAATCAACCTTGTGGCCAACAGGACACTTTCAGAATTTTTGACCAACAATGGGGATCCTCGTGAAGCATTGACATACAAAGCCAACACATCCGGAAACCTGTTGCTTGATCATGGGGATCATAAAGCCACTACGGCAACAAATCCTCCTAACTCAAATCGAGTTCCAATTTTGGATGCTGAAAGACCCGTTTACCTGCTCACAACTTCAGAGGTTGATTTCTTTAGAGCTGAATTAGCAGTAAGAGGGTTGATTACCGATGATCCACAGACATTGTATAACAATGCAGTTCGCACTGCATTTTCTCGTGTTGGGGCATCTGCTGCTACGGCTGACGCCTCATTTCTGGCAGCTGGTATGCCTTACGAGTTCTCTGGTACAACTGCGGATCAATTACGTGACATCGGGGTACAAAAATGGGTGGCATTGGCCAATGTTAACCCTTTTGAGGGCTTTTTGGAAGTTCACAGAATGGATCATCCTGTAATGATGAATACCACGACGTATGAGGAAAATCCACCCACGGGAAATGGAGGAGCGGCACTGTATCTGCCTAAGAATACGGTCTTGGGAACTGACTATATCAAGAGATATCTGTTGCCAGAATCTGAGTCAGTAGCCAATGCAAATTTCCCTAGCGAGCAAACACTCGCGACTGATAAACTATGGTGGGATGTTAACTAAATCAACCATGAAGACAATGAAGAATATATTGAATAAATATTTTGGGTTGGTGACAGTGGTAATACTGGCAGTAAGTACATTCTCATGCGAGAATGATGGCGACTCTGTCGGTATTTCTACAGTCACATATTTCCCAACCTTTGAATTGACAGATGGTGAGAATGTAGTAATTACCACTGGCTCCACATTCACACCCTCGGCTACGGTTAAAGAGGGAGAGAACGAGCTTACTCCGGATATTGATAACCCAGTGAATAACTCCACCCCAGGAATCTATCAGGTGATTTATTCGGCTGAGAATTCTGATGGATACGCCGGATCAAAGTCCCAGCAGGTTGTTGTCTATAACCCTGCAATCGTGGCCACTGATGTGACTGGAAACATTGCTGATATTGGACGTCCTGAGCGAAAGGGTGTAATTACCCTGGTGCCAGGTACAACCAATATCTTTCATTGCACCGATATGGCATTTGCAGGAACATTTCCATTGTACTTTATGATGGATGGTGATAATATGGTGGTAATAACTCAAAATTTCATTTTTGGAGTAACCAGTGTGGACGCTTCCTATGATCCCATTGCGAAAACATTCTCTATCACTGTAAACCCACAGGGATTTGCTTATAATTTTCAATACGAATAATGAGACATAATATGAAAACTAATATATTGATAGGATTTGCAGTGCTGGCATTTATCGTGTCTTCGTGTGCAACGGAAGATATTGATCCGGGTGCTGCAGCAAATAATGAGCTGAGTGGTGAGTGGTTTGTTCATTATGATCATAATTTTTACGGACCTGATCCATTTCAAGTAGGATATACCAGAATTCTTACATCCACCACAGCTTCACAATCAGCCTCTGAGCTGATCGTGACTGACGAGGATAACTTCTGGTCTTATAGAGTAAAAGCAAGAATGGACGTACCTTCCAAAACCTTTGGTAGTCAGGACACACTTATCAGCTTTGTGGATGGCTACGATATCAAAGTGCTGGTAAGAAATGGAAGGATTTTTGAAGATGCAATAACAACAGCTGCGGGTGTAGTCACGGATAGCATATACTTTGAGGTTTGGTTTGAAGATCTCGAAGGAGCTACTGGATTTGCAAGTGATACGTTATTTGTTTCAGGATATCGCAGAACCGGTTTTAATGAAGACGAACACTAACGTTTTCGTCTAACCTTAGATCTGAAAAACTACCTGGCACCCAGGTAGTTTTTTTATTTTGAGGGCTTCGACAACTATTGAAGTGTTCTAATTGCTTTTGGATTTGAGACATTTAAGATTTCCTGAATTTCCTCAGCATCCCGAAGCATGAGTCTGTTGAAATACATGATCATACTTTTCAGATCTTCCTCTCTTTTGCATCTAAATTTATATGCTCTCGCAAACAAGTAAACCTCTTTTTCGAAAGGTTGAAATGCTGATAGGTTCTTTTCAAGTTTCTTGTGAATGGGAAATACCTTATGTCCATCATAAATGAAGAATTCTTTGTGTCGAATTACTTTCTTTTCCGGGCTTCCAAGATCCAGTGCGGGCAAGTAGTTTGCTTGCTGAATTGATATTCGTGTTCTGGCGAGGAGGGTATTTGGTTTGCCGGTTGAGATCACTTGATAAAGATTTTCAGATGAGGGGTATGAGATGTCTTCCAGAGACACAAATTTGACAGAATCAGCTATAACAAAATCATACCATGAGAAGCTTTTAATGAATCTGGTAGGATAAGCAATGATCTCGTTTTCATTTCTAATAGCTACTGCAGACCTTGCTATGTCATACCGAATGTAGACATCATCCTGTTGTCTCCCATTTTGGAATTCAACCTGGCCTTTGTTCCAGCTAGTATCAAAATACTCCGAAGACGGTGATTCAATCACTTGAATGCTTCTCCCATCCATGAAAGAGCCTGAAACTAGTCCTTCTTCAAAAAGTCTCGTTTTGGGTGCTACCTGTCCAAAGATATATAATGGGAAAAGAAGGATAAACGACAGTATGTATCTCCAGAATAGAGTTGACGTCATGACCGGATTATTATGAGGTAAGGGAAATTCTATTGGCCTGGGTTAGAAATTTCTTTGGACTTTCATCCACATAGTACTTGAAGTCTTTGATTAGGTGTGACTGGTCATAGTAACCAGATTTGAACGTCAATTGCGTGAATGACATTTCATTTTTAAACTCCTCGTAATTCTTAAGAAAATTGTTGAGTTTTTCGATTTTGCAAAACTCCTTGGGAGATAAGCCAACCTCACGATTAAACTTCTGCTCCAATGTTGATTTGCTGATACCAAACATGCCGTAGAGCTCCTTTACCTTTATTTCTCCCTTGTTTTTTTTGATTAGGGCTATGGTCTCTTCAATCAGTGAATCAACTCTTCTGTTTCCATGTGCTTTTTGCTCCTTGAGATAACCCTCGAAGATGCTTATGAGCTCACTTGGATTGTTATTTACGATAGCTCTTCTCCAGCTATGCTGATATTGAGCAGGCAATGAAAATTTTTGAATGTCCTCCTTGAATTTGTAAGTCTGATCGCTGGAAAGAATGCATTGATATTGCGGATGTAGCTTGATGATCAGAAGACGGACATCCTCTTCACCTGTAAGCACCATACCTCTGCTTCTTGTTCGGGTATATAAACCTTCACCCGGAACAATGGTGTGTCTTTTGGTAGATCCAATGATGGTCCTATGAAACAGACCTTTAAAAGAAACAATTATTTCAGAGTGATTATCAGGGAAGAAGTAATAGCCCTCTGCAATCTTTTCCCTTTCAATATTGATAAGCCAAACAGAATGAATAATTTCTTCAGTATCCCCAACCGCAATTTTTTCGATTTTCATAGCCTTGCATTTACATCAAGACCACTCAGAAATCATTTTAACTTATTGCTTTACAAGGCATTATGTAAACATTTGCTCACAAAATGCTGTATGTCCACATTGTTTACAAACTAAATTTTTTTGCCAAATAAGGGTTGGTCAATGCTCGATTGTTTTACGCTCTATGTATTCTTTTGGTGAGATGGTATGTACCTTCCTGAAGGCTTTATAGAAGGAGACTTTGTTGCTGAATCCCGACAACTCAGCAATGGCATCAATTGTGATATTTCGTGACTGTTCAATTAAAAGCCTTTCAGCAGTTTTTATTCTGTACCTATTTATAAAGAGGTTTACATTTTCACCTGTGCAGTCATTGATTGCCTGAGAGATTTGTTTTTCTGATAAGTTAAGTTGCAAAGCCAAATCAGCCAGTTTGATGTTAGGATTTAAATAAAGTTCTGAATTTTCGACTCCCACTCTGATTGCTTCGAAGGTTTTTTGATGGTTTGATTGACTTTTGGGTTTCTTTTTTTGAAGGGTATGATCTTTCATAAATCTTGATCCTGTCATGCTTGAAAATGTGATAAAGCTTATCACGACAATGATGGTGAATGGCAATAAAAGTTGAGCAAAGTAGCTGTCAAATGGTAGGGTCAGATGAATAACAGTAGAGATTAGTTCTATTGAAAACAGAAATGCCATTACGCTCAGCCATTTGTCCTGTTTAATGAGATCAAATAATACTATCAGATAAAAAACGCCTTGAAAAATTCTTGCTGAAGGAAGCAAAATATCAAGCTCCTGTGATTCCGGTAAAAGAGGACTTGCTATGATAAATGTCACAGCAGGTAGAAAATGGATGGGTACTGAAAAAGATTTTCGGAGATAACTTTTACAGTAGAAATAAAGGAAAGGTGCGATAGTCAAACCAAAAACATCACCTACGATAGATAAAAATGAAAGCTTTTCTGGTGAAGGGAGAAAATCATTAATCGAACTAGCCAGGACCAGACAATGCCCAAGGATAAAAAAACCAAGATATAGCGTGGGAATTCGTTTGCTTAGAAATACAAAAGAAAGCATCAGTCCATTGAAGATGCCAATGGATACTATTGTTAATCCTAAAATCACCAGGTGTGGGGTTTATCTGCTGTTACGATCATTGACCAGTTTAGATGTGGGCTTTTTTACAACTCAAACTTTCTTTTTTACAATTCTCTGTTCCGAACATCATCTTTATTTGTTGCTGCAGAGGTGTATTAGTAGAATGCATCCTCTTCATATTACACTGGTTTAAGCCGATGTCTTCTCAACATCGGCTTTTTTTTGCTCTGTTATGAAAACAATGATGAAGCCAGTTTCCATTAAATAGCTGGTGAGTATTTTTCGTCTTTTTTACAATGCGGGAGATCATGGGGGCAAGCGTTCTATTATCCGGACATCAATTAAAAATGTTCACAAGATTCCTGATCTGTTTTGAATGCTTCTTGGATGTTGACTAAATTGAAACGATGAAGCAGATCCTTACACTACTCATATCATTTTATTGCGGGGGTTTAATGGCCCAGTCAATGGATTTTGAAGAATATGATCCGGTATCTACGTTGGTGGTCCCGGAACATCCGGTTACCAAAGCAAAATTCCCTTTTATTGATGTACACAGCCATCAATGGAATCTCACCAAAGAGAAGATTCACCAGTTAGAAAGTGAAATGGATCAGCTCAATATGGCCATCATGGTAAATTTAAGCGGTCGCGGTCGTGGTGGTTCTACTTCACAGGAATACATGGCAGGAACCATTCGAAGAATTGCGGGAGAAGCACCTGGTAGGATCGCCACTTTCACGAATGTTGATTTTGATGGAATTGGAGCCGAAGGATGGACAGAAAAAGCTGTTCGCGAGTTGGAAGAAGACGTAAAGAATGGGGCTGTAGGATTAAAAATTTACAAGAGTCTGGGGCTTCGGATTACAGATAATAAAGGAAATATTGTTACGGTTGATGATCCGAGAATAGATCCGGTATGGGCTAAATGTGGCCAGCTTGGTATCCCTGTTTTGATTCATTCAGCGGATCCGAAATCATTCTGGGACCCCCACGATGCCAGCAACGAGAGATGGCTCGAGTTGAAGCTGAGATCAGGAAGGAAGCGTTCAGATACTGACCCTGCTCCATGGGAGGACATCATTGCGGCGCAACACAGGATGTTTGAAAAGCACCCTAAAACAGTATTTATCAATGCGCATATGGGATGGTTGGCGAATGATCTTGCTACTTTAGGGAAACTATTAGACCGCTTACCGAATGTTAATGTAGGTATTGGAGCCATCATAGCAGAATTAGGCCGACAGCCCAGATTTGCGAAAGCATTTTTCGAAAAGTATCAGGACCGTATTTTGTTTGCGAAAGACGCCTATAACCCGCAGGAGTACTACACCTATTTCAGGGTCCTGGAGACTGAAGACGAATACTTTCCATACTATAAGAAGTACCATGCTTTCTGGCGAATGTATGGTTTAGGGTTATCCGATCCGGTATTAAAGAAAGTGTATTATGAAAATGCGTTGAGGATAATCCCGGGCTTGGATGGATCAGTCGTCAAACAGATGAATGGGATTTGATATTTAAAACCTTCGCGGTTTGGTCAGAATGTACCTTATACTTTCAGTAACTTTCCCCAAAAGTTAACTATCTGAGGTTGAGGAGTCAGCAGACATTAAATGAGGGAGAATTTGAAAAACTCTTCAGGGAGTTCTTTCCTTATTTGTGCGCTTTTGCCAGAAAATATGTGCCAGATGAATCAGATTGTAAAGACATTGTTCATAATGTCTTTTTGAATCTATGGCAAAAGCGGGAAGGGTTGGATCTTTCCGAATCGCTGAAAGGCTATCTTTTTAAATCTGTATACAATAGATGCTTAAATCATCTCAGGGATCAAAAGAAAATCCTTCATAAGGATTTAGAGTTTGAACCTGATGCTCTTGCAAATTATGCTGAGTCCAATGATTATTTGGAGGAGTCCGAATTGGAAATGCGTATTAAAAATGCCGTTGACAATCTGCCTGAGAAGTGTCGAAAGATTTTCATCCTCAATCGGTTTGAAGAAAAGAAGTACAGTGAAATTGCTGAAATTCATGGAGTTTCAGTGAAGGCAATTGAGGCGCAGATGTCCAAAGCTTTGAAGCTTTTGAGGGAGCAGCTCATAGATTATCTGATTGTTTTAATTATTTTATTTCAAATTTATGTAGGGCAAGGAGGCTTTCATGTGTGTTAATTGGAAATTGATGAAAAGCGACGCTGAACATAGTGAATTGATCGTATTGGCAGTGAAGAAACTGTCAGGGGAAGCATCAGCCGATGAATTAAATCAGCTTAAAGATCTCTTAAATGAGAAGGTTGAAAACCAAACTCTGTACGAAGAGCTGGAAAAGACATGGATTTCAACAGAGAAAGCAAAGGGAATTACAGGGGCAGAAGTTGATGTAGAGTGGCTCAGGTTGCACAAAGAAATGCATCGATCGGTTCACAAATCCGTATTCCCGTCTTTGCTTAAGGTTGCTGCTTCAATTGCTCTGATCATATCAGTAGCGCTGATTATTTTTCAACTGACAAAAAGTGATCAGCTGACTTTGGTAGCTTCCGATAAAACGATCACTCAGCAATTGAGCGATGGATCCATTGTAACGCTCAAGGCAGGTGGGGAGCTGAAATATGCTGATGGTTTTGCTGATGAATTGCGCGAAATCACCCTGAAGGGGGAAGCATTTTTTGAGGTAACTCCTGATAAAGAAAGACCATTTGTTGTTCACACCCAGACCATTGATGTCAGGGTCATAGGCACATCCTTCAATGTGAAAGCGGATGAAGCTAATTTTGCAGATGTGATCGTGGTGGATGGATTGGTTTCAGTTAAATTCCAGGATCAGGAAGTCAAACTCACGCCGGGTGAAAGAGCAGTTGCTGATCTGACCTCCGAAAAGCTCAGTAAACAAGGAAATGAAAATCCAAATTTTCTTTCCTGGAAGACCATGAAGTTTAGTTTTGATGATACATCGCTACAGCAGGTTGTTAAGGATCTTAACAATGCATTTCAAAGTACCGTACAGGTGGAGGACAACCTCTTGAATTGCCCGGTTACAGTTTCTTTTGAAAGTCAATCACTGGAGTCAATCCTCAGAGTTCTCCAGGCAACTTTGAATCTGTCTATTAAAGAGGAAAAAGGAGAAAAAATATTATCGGGTCCTGGCTGTTGATCACTTTCGTATATGAAAAACAGCAGGATTTTCATTTGTATTTTACTGATCTGTCTCCGAGTCATTTTAAATGCTCAATCCACTTTTCCTGAAATCATTTTGACAGTGCAGGAAAAGGATAAGACGGTTGAAGAGTTGCTGGTAATTATCGAAGCAAAGTCAGGCGTCTCTTTTGCCTTCAGCAGCAACAACCTGCCGAAAGATTTGAAAATAAGTATTGATGCTAAGCAAGAATCATTAGCAGCCATATTGGATGAAGTTTTACTCGGCCTTGATCTTGATTATCAATGGCTCGAGCAAAAGGTTGTGTTGATGAAGTCCGCTGAAAAAGGAGATGTAGCGAGTTACACCATCAGTGGTTATGTAAAGGACAAGGTCAACGGAGAAAATTTGATAGGCGCTACGGTTCAGGTAGATGATTCGCATATCGGAAATATCACTAATGCATACGGATTTTATTCCATCACACTACCTTCTGGCAGATACCGTCTTCGGTTTTCATATGTTGGTTATGAAAGTCAGGAGATAGCTGTTGTCCTTAACAAATCGGCCTCTATGGATATGGCGGTCACGCCGAAATACTCGTTTCTTGAGGCAGTAGTTGTAGCTCCAACTGATTCTGTCATTCAAATTGAACAGGCAGTTTCAAATGGCCTGGAAATTGATGCCAATAGAGTACTCACAAAACCGACAGCACTAGGTGAAGCTGACCTAATCAAATCACTGGATGTGATTCCAGGCGTCCAGCTTTTCAGGGATGGATCTACATTCTTCAATGTAAGAGGTGGTGACAGAGATCAGAATCAGATGCTGGTAGATGAAGCACCCATTTACAATCCTGCACATTTTCTGGGCTTGTTCAGTGTTTTCATCCCGGAAGCCATCAAAGAGGTGAAGTTGTATAAGGGCAATGCACCTGCCGAATATGGTGGCAGGGTATCGTCGGTCATGGACATTCATACAAAAGATGGAAACCTGAAAGCGTTCAATCTCAATGGAAGTGTTGGTTTTGTCTCTTCACGATTATCAGGGGAGGGTCCGATCAAAAAAGACAAGAGCTCCTTTTTTTTGTCAGGGAGGAGATCACATATTGGAGGTATTGTCCGGGGCCTGGGTGCTGATTTTGATAAACTTTATTTTTCAGATTTTACTGGCAAAGTAAACCTAAGGCTAAATCCGAGAAACAGGCTTTTTATCTCTACTTTTTTAAGTAAGGATGAGTTTCTGACAGATGGGGGTCTCAGATGGGGAAACAAAGCAGCTACGATCCGGTGGAATCACCTCTTTGGAAGCAGATTGTTTCTCAATACAACTTTTTATACAAGTAAGTACGAATATAATCTCATTGCTCAGCGGAATATCATCTGGAAAAACAACATCAACAATGCGAGTCTCAAGACAGATTTTATCTTTTATAAAGATCCCGGAAGCACAATCAAATTTGGTTTGAGAATAAGTGGTCACCACTTCAACCCTGGAAATATAGAAGATTTTACTGGTAATCAATTTGATTTTGTTCCTAAGCGGAATGCCTCGGAAACATCCCTTTATTTCAGCCATGAAAAACAACTTGGGAATAAGTGGTTGCTTAATTATGGATTCAGGTTGAGTTCATGGACCAATTTTGGGAGGACAATAGAATATGAGATCGATGATAACTATGTGGTTGTAGATTCAACGATATACGACAATCGGGCAGCTTACAATGAGTATTCCAATCTTGAGCCCCGGCTGAATCTTTCATGGAATTTTCACCCTGGCAATTTCATGAAATTTAATTATTCCAGAACGGCGCAGTATATAAATCTGATCAGCAATTCTGTCAGTCCTTTTAATAACCTGGAAGTATGGCTTCCGGCAAGTGTAAATGTGAAACCGCAATTAGGAAATCAAGTTTCCATAGGATGGATTTACACAAAGCCAAAATGGAAGCTTGAAATCGATGCATATGGAAAGGTTTTGAACAACCAACTTGATTACATAGACCAGGCTCAGCTATTGCTTAATCCACACCTGGAAGCTGAGATGCGAGCAGGAGATAGCTGGATGTACGGATTTGAAGGCACCCTCACAAAAAAAACGGGAAAACTGACTGGTTGGCTTTCTTACATCTACTCCAGAAGCTTCCGCAACATTGAAGGAATTAATAACGGGCGAACATATCCCACACTCTGGGATAGGCCTCACCAATTTTTAATGAGTATTAATTATGCTCATTCGAAACGACTCACCTTTTCAGGTACATTTCTTTTGAGCTCCGGGGCACCCAATAGCAGACCCACAGCCTATTATCAGTACGCTGGCCGGTCAGTTCCGGTCTATTCCAGCAGAAATAACAGCCGACTACCCACCTATCATCGCTTTGATATAGGTTTGAATAGCAGGTTGAATAAAAAGGAGCAGCGATTTAATCACTTTCTCGGTCTAGCTGTTTTTAATTTCTATGCACAGAAAAACACCATTCTGGAGAGCTTCAATAAAATTCAAAAGACTGAAACTAGCTATATCGTACCTACTTCTGCCAATTCGGGAACAGTAGTTCCAACCTATCGTTTCCTATACTCCATGGTACCTTCATTAACGTACTCATTCAAACTATGAAACATTGGATTTTTATATTGACCATGGTGATGTTGGGGTGTGAAGAAGCCTTTGAGTACGAACCAAATGTGCTGGATGATTTACTCGTAGTCGAGGCATTTATTACCAGTGAACGTAAGCCACAAGAAGTTCGACTAAGTATGACTTATTCAGATTTGAATGCAGACCCTCCCCCGATAACCAATGCACTTGTGGCTCTTCATGATGGAGATACAACCATCATACTGACACATGATCAGGAGCGACCTGGTACATATATGACGGATACTTTACAGGGGTTGTTTGACAAAATGTATACCCTGTATATTCTATATGATGGGGAAGAATATTACGCCCAGGCTACATCGGCATTCGGGTCACCTTTGGAGCCTATTGTAATTCGTGAGCGGGAAGACGGATTGTTTGAATTTATATATCAGGAGTCCTCTGAGCCTTCGATGACGGAGGTGGTTGTTTCCTGGGATGAAACGGATTCACTGGGTCAGAGCAAGCCTGTAGAACATAAAGCTTTTTACTACACGCTCAATAGTATTGACATCACAAGTGTTTTTGCTCCTGAGAAAAGCTCATTGACCTTTCCTGAAGGTGCACAGATATTCAGAAGAAAATATTCACTTACTGATAATCATCAGGACTTTATTCGATCTTTTCTCTCTGAGGTTGATTGGCGTGGTGGCATCTTTGATGTGAGTGCTGGCAATGTGTTAACTAATCTTACTACTGGAGCAGTAGGCTATTTTTCCGTTTCTATGGTGCGTACAGATACAACAATTGTTTCAAGATAAACAGCTTATTTTCAGTAAGTTAATTTCTATTGAGAAAAAAATATTAAATTTTATCTAGGGTTGGGTCGGGGGATTGTGTGATCAATACACAATCAAACTTTAAAAAAATGAAAACGAATATGAAAGCTTTAAAATTTATCTCGCTGCTGGCCACCATAGCATTGATACTTGTTTTTGTGTCCTGTGATGATTCCATCAATAATCCCCGGGAAGGAGAAACCATTTTGCCTGAAAGATTTGCTATTGACATACCAACATCTATCGCTAATGCTGATGCTTCGGTAAGTGGAAGAACTGCGAGCAGGGCGGCTGATGAAGAGTTGGATGGAAATGATATCTATAAATTGCTCAGCTTTTTTATTGCTGTCGGTGATGATTCCGGAGATCTGGTCGAAGCGATTATCAACAGCATTACCATTTTAGGTATCGACCGACCCTTATTCTTATCTTATGAAAGCGACGAGGACGGAAGAATTAAAAATTTGGAAGTGGTTGAAGAAGTGAGTTATGAAGGAAAACAATATCAATACATGTTGACCATAACAGATGCTGAGTCTGAGCGTAATGATGATGGGGGGAAAGCCATGCAGATCTTCTGGAATAAGAGTCCAATAAGTGGAGTAGCTATTTTAAAGCCCTATAATATCAACAGAGTGGATGAAGCTGAAGCGGGTGAGGCAATTCTTAAAATTGAGTATACCGAGGACAGTGAATTTGGATATGATGCACACATGATTGTATCTGTAGATCATTTACCACTTGAAAACCCTTTGGTAGATCCTTATTCTATCCAAACATTGAAAATGTTTGTTGGGAAATCAGGAGATCTGGTGGATGTATACGGGAACTCGGATCATCCAAATGCTAAATTTTTCACAGAAGATGTTGGCTTTAACTGGGCCTTTGTAGCCTCAGGCTCTGAAAGTGCCAAAATTGGTGTTGCTGAAGTCGGATTGCCACCCAATGATCTAGATGCCTCAGATCGCGAAACGTTACTTGTTGATTTCGCCATTAAAGAGGTTTTTACACAACAGATACAGGCTGTATGGCCAAACCTGGAGCAGGAGTTAATTGACCTGTACTTACATAATACGGAAGCCCCCGGGTTTTTTAATAATGATGGCTTTATTAAGGGTGGATCAGCCCCGAGTGCAGTTTATGATCCATTAGTATCCCGAATCCAGGATTTGACACCATATAATCCTTCGATGATATCCTCCCTCGACATTTCATTTCAATAAGCAATAAATAGACCTTGGAGAATAAGACCAGTCTGGGTTCAAGCAATCCGGACTGGTCTTTTTTTATCAAGCCAGGTTTGAAATGAATTTATCAAAGTCCTAATTATTAAATTACGATTTGATTCAAGACAATAAACAACAAGTGAATATGCTTAAAAGAATTTCAATCTCAATTTTTATCTTATCGTGTCTCCTTACTTCAACTCAGTTGAACGCGCAAGCCATTAAACCCAAAGAAGTATTGAGTATTATGCAGAAAGTGGCTGACTGGCAGATTTTTCACTACAGGGATCCGATCAATTTTACCAAACCAGCACATCATCCACTTGACTGGACCAATGGTGCTTTATATGTAGGGATGGTAAAGTGGGCAGAACTGTCAAATGATGAGAAATATTATCAATGGATGAAAAATATTGGAAGGGAGCATGACTGGGAACTTTATGACAGGGTCTATCATGCGGATGATCATACGGTAGGACAGATGTATTGTGAATTATTTAGAAAATATGATGATCCTGAAATGATCGCTCCAACCATCAAGCGATTTGATTTTATTTTGATGCATCCTGCTCAGACGGAGCTAACCTGGAGATCCCCTTTTCATCAGGATAGGTGGAACTGGTGTGATGCTTTGTTTATGTCACCTCCTGTTTGGGCCAAGTTGTACAAGATCACAGGATACCGAAAGTACCTGGATTTCATGGTAGAAGAGTACAAAGCCACCACTGAGTTTTTATTTGATAAAGAAGAAAACCTTTACTATCGTGATGAAAGCTATATGGGTAAGTTAGATAATGACACCAAGATTTTCTGGTCCAGAGGTAATGGATGGGTGTTTGCAGGGTTGGCAAACATTATGAATGAGTTAGACCCCAATAGTGAAGAGTATGAGTATTTCGTAGATATCTTCAAGAAGATGGCAAGTAAGCTGAAAGATATACAGACTCCAGCTGGACATTGGGCCATGAGCTTGTTGGGTGCTGAATATTACCCTACTCCAGAGACCAGCGGTTCCTCTTTCTATACTTTTGGATTAGCCTGGGGTATCAACAATGGTTTGCTTGATAGTAAAACATATGAGCCAGTAGTGAGAAAAGGCTGGAATGCAATGGTGAGCCATGTCACAGATGAAGGTATGTTGGCATATGTCCAGCCTATAGGAGCAGCTCCCGGCAAGGCTTTTCCTGATCAAACTGAAGTATATGGGACTGGAGCTTTCCTCAGTGCAGGATCAGAAGTTTACAAGCTGTATTCTAAATAAAACCCTCTACCAGACCTTTCAGGTATGAGTACCTGAAAGGTCTGGTTACATAGATAGGGATTGGTTTCAACGATCCTTGTAGTTCCTAATTCCGAAAGAAAGGCTCAAATCAAAGATTTGACTTTTTTGTTTCTGTAACCTCATTAGAATAAATTCAATTCGGGCAAATCCGGATTGCCTCCTGGCGATCCTTGTAGTTCCGAGGTCGAAATCAAAACAGCAAATGCTGATGCATTTGGATTTCCATTTGCTCACAAAAAAGAAAGCGAGCTTTCATTTTGCTCGCTTCCTGAAAATCATTTCTGTTTTGATTCTCTAGTGAACCCGGCCATTGTCTCCCGAAGGTTTACCGGAGGGAGGAGGATTCAAACTAATACATAGATATCTTTTTAACAGTTGAAGCAGGATTGCTTTCAGCGATCCTTGTAGTTCCTAATTCCGAAAGAAAGGCTCAAATCAAAGATTTGACTTTTTTGTTTCCGTAACCTCATTAGAATAAATTCAATTCGGCACAAAACAAAAAAGCCCATTGCTTTTAGCAATGAGCCTTTCTTTCTTAGTGAACCCGGCAGGATTCAAACCTGCAACCTCCAGAGCCGTAATCTGGTGCACTATTCAGTTATGCTACGGGTCCAAAACTCTTTTATATACTCACGGCCAATCCCAGATTTGAGATATTTTTCTCTGTTTCTGGCCTCAAATCTACTTTTAAATGACTCAGTAAAAACCAAAACCCAAGGTTTATAAGGCTTTGTGGATTGTGTTTTTCCTGAGTTATGCTGCTTTAATCTTTTTTCAGGATCTTCGGACATTCCAACATAAAAACGTCCAAAGTTAATACTCCTTATCACGTAAACATAATGTGCCATAAGCTGGTGCACCCTGCCTGCCGGCAGGCAGGTATTCAGTTATGCTACGGGTCCAATACTTTTTCCGTTCTGCCATCCAGGACAGTTTACGGGTACATTTCTTTCAACCTTATGTTAAAAGATCCTAAAATCGAGTGCAAAAGTAATAATTTACTTTATACCCTGACGTTCTAAGCACTAGTTTTGAAATAGATTCTATCTTTGCCCGCAAAATTGAATATACATGATCAGATCTAGTGTTGTTGTTTTATTGATTTTTCTAACTTTCTCTTCTTTCGCTCAGCAAAGCGATCGACCATCTCAGCCCGACTTAAAAGGGGATATCATGTTGGATTTTGGTATCAATATGTGGTCCAAGGATGCTGAGAAACTTAGATTAGACATGTGGAGGTCTAACTCATTCAGTATTTACTACAATCGAATGTTCAAACTCAACGACAAGTTTACCTTTCATCCTGCAGTAGGCTTCGGCTTTGAGAAATATGCGTTCAATGATGACTATACCTGGTTGTCTGACGATAACGGGAACATTTCTTTGGATACACTCAACGGAGTGAATCTTTCAAAAAATAAACTTCAGGTGACTTATTTGGAAATCCCACTTGAGTTGAGATATTACCCCTGGTCTACTAATTCCGGAGAAGGTGTATTCGTTGGAGCTGGTGTGATAGGTGGAGTTAGAATCAATACCGTTTCTAAAATCAAATATCCTGTAGGTGGTGGATTAGCTAAAGAAAAACTTAATCACAGGCTTGGAGTAAGCGACTATAGATATGGTTTTCAGGCCAGAATAGGATGGAGAACTTTCCATGTTTACTACAAATATTATCTGAGCAATGTATTTAGTAGTTCACAGGATGGAAGTGGTGTTAATCCAACTACCTCTACATTCGGGATTAACTTCAGTGGATTTTAAGCGAATATATACGTCCCGCTAAAACACAGAATAAATCCAAGTATGGAGCCAGCCCAGACTTCATCGTCTGTGTGCTTCTTCAGATAAAGTCTTGAGAAACTTACTATGCCGGCAAGCAATACTATAGCGATCAGGTAGGCAATACTACTTGTAGTAAGATATCGCATTGCGAAAGCCGAAAAAATCCCAAATGTCCCCCAAATACCCGCTGCATGAACACTGATCTTGTAGCGGATACTGATGAGTAATATCAATCCAACCAGGACAGTAACCTCAAGCATTATCACTGCCAACTGGTCAGATACATGGATCTTGGTGATAAACAAGTATGTAGTAATGGCATAAAATGCCGTTATTGAGATAAAAGGTAACACACGCTCTTCACGATGAGTCATTTCAAGACTGGTAATCCTGTTGGTGTATTTTAGGAACAGTATGCTTATGACTGGAATAAGAAATGTGGTAAGAAAGACAATTCCTATAAAATTTGGAATAGCATCAAAAGCAATGGGACTAAACACCTGCGGAAATAGAAAGTAGAACAAGATGCAACTATACGTTGCCATCAATAGCGGGTGGAAAATAATACCGATTGGTTTTAGAAATTTTTCGATCACTAGAGTTGCTTTCTTAGTCTTGCGACAGGTATGTTGAGCTGCTCCCGGTATTTGGCAACTGTTCTGCGGGCAATATTATAGCCCTCAGCCCTTAGGAGTTTTTCTAGTTTGTCATCAGATAGGGGCTTAGATTTATCTTCTGATCCAATGAATTCACTCAGTTTGTTTTTCACCTCTCTGCTGCTCACATCCTCTCCTGAATCAGTAGATATACCTTCGGAAAAGAAATATTTAAGTGGGAACACACCAAATTCAGTCTGAATTGATTTACTGTTTGCTACCCTGGAAACGGTGGAGATATCCATTCCAATTTTATCTGCAATGTTCTTAAGGATCATTGGCTTCAGCTTACTCTCATCACCCTCGAGGAAGTATTCATACTGAAAGTCAATGATGGCCTGCATAGTATTCAGCAGGGTTTGCTGCCGTTGCTTGATGGCATCGATAAACCATTTTGCTGAATCCAGCTTTTGTTTGATAAAGGTAACTGTCTCTTTTAGCTTCTTATCTTTCTTATCGCTTTTATCATAAGCGTCAAGCATATCCGAATAAGAACGACTTACTTTTAGCTGAGGAGCGTTCCGCGAATTAAGTGTTAGCTCTAGCTTTCCACTGTTGTTTACCAAAAGATAGTCCGGGATAAGATATTGTGTCTTTACCAGGTCATCACCAGATCCTCCTGGCTTTGGATTTAATTTTGTGATGGTGGAAATAGCTTCCTTCAGAAGGTTTTCATCCAGAATATTAAGTTTACGGGCAATCTTATCGTAATGCTTTTTCGAGAACTCGTCAAAACAATCTTCAACAATTCTTGTTGCTATCTGAACCAAATCGGAGCCATCCTCTTTTCTTTCCAGTTGCAAAGCGAGACATTCCTGTAGATTTCTTGCCCCAATTCCCGGGGGATCAAAGTTTTGGATCTTGTATAAGATACTTTCGAGTTCTTCTACATCAGTCTCCACATTCATTGAGAATGCCAGGTCATTTACAATGGCTTCCAACTCGCGGCGGATATAGCCATCTGAGTCGATGCTCCCAATAAGTTGTTTGCCAATCAGATCTTCACGCTCATCTAGCTTCAAATACCCTAATTGGGTTATGAGGGTTTCATGTAGCGTAGAGCCCACAGAAATGGGGAGCTCTTTATTTTCGTCGTCGCCTCCGCCACCATCGCCCTGCATTTTATATCCACTATAATCATCATGCAGATACTCTTCGATACTTTCAGTAGAATCCGACTCGTATTCCGAATCATAATCATCCTGTGGGTCCATGTCATCATCGGCACTACTTCCTTCTTCCAAAGCCGGGTTTACCTCTAGTTCTTCCTCAATCCTTGTCTCAAGCTCAGCCGTTGGAACCTGCAACAACTTGATAAATTGGATTTGTTGAGGAGATAATTTCTGCTGTAATGACTGTGTTAATCCTAGTTTCTGCATAGCTAGATTTCCTGCACTTTCAAAATTATCATAATTAACCCTAATCTTTGATTAAAAGACCAAAATATCGTTTTTTTGCGTCCACTTTTCGGATTAAAGACCATAAATGTCGTGAGAGAAAAACGTAAAAAAATCAAAGAAATTCTGAGTAAATCATCGGTGGGTGAAAGAGTTACCGCAATGGGATGGGTCAGAACAAAGAGAGAAAGTAAAAATGTGGTTTTTATCGCACTGAATGATGGCTCTGTGATAGAAAATCTACAGGCTGTAGGTGATATCGAAAAGTTTGATGAGGCTTTGCTAAGACAAGTAAATACCGGAGCTAGTGTGGCTGTAACCGGTGAGTTGGTTGAGTCGCAGGGAGCTGGTCAGGCTGTAGAGCTGCAAGCTGAAATAATTGAAGTATTCGGAGAGGCAAACCCTGAGCAATACCCACTACAACCCAAAAGACATAGCCTGGAGTTTTTAAGAGAAATAGCACATTTGAGACCCAGGACGAATACTTTTAGTGCCATCATGCGTGTACGGCATCAGCTGGCATTTGCAGTACATCAATTTTTTCACGAAAAAGGTTTCGTCTATATCAATACTCCGATCATTACAGCTTCAGATGCCGAAGGAGCAGGGGAGACTTTTAAGGTGACAAACTTTGATCTGGAGAAATTGCCGAAAGGTGATGACGGAAAGATTGACTATGAAAAAGACTTTTTTGGTAAGCTGACAAATCTTACCGTATCAGGACAGCTGGAAGGAGAGCTGGGCGCTTTAGCACTGGGTGAGATTTACACTTTCGGACCAACCTTCAGGGCAGAGAATTCAAACACCACCAGGCACCTTGCGGAGTTTTGGATGATTGAACCTGAGATGGCGTTTTATGACCTTACGGACAACATGGATCTGGCTGAGGAAATGCTAAAATTCCTCATTAAGTCTGCGATGGATAACTGCCAAAGTGATCTGGCATTCCTGGATAAGCGCCTGGCTGATGAGGAAAAAGTGAAACCACAACAGGAGCGCAGTGAAATGGGTTTGATAGAACGCCTTCAGTTTATTCTTGACAACGATTTTGAGCGCGTATCCTATACGGATGCAATAGAAATATTGAAGCGATCAAAACCAAACCAGAAAAAGAAATTTAAATACCTTATCGACGCATGGGGAGCTGATCTGCAGTCTGAGCATGAGCGTTTTTTGGTAGAAAAACATTTCAAGAAGCCTGTTATTCTCTACAACTACCCGAAGGACATCAAGGCTTTCTACATGTATCAGAATGATGATGATAAAACAGTGGCAGCGATGGATATCCTGTTCCCGGGTATTGGGGAGATTATTGGTGGATCCCAGCGGGAAGATAGACTAGATAGATTGACTTCACGAATGGAGCAAATGGGCATTCCGGCTGAAGAGCTTTGGTGGTATCTCGATACCCGCAAATTTGGCAGCGTTCCTCATAGTGGATATGGATTGGGATTCGAAAGGATGGTGCAGTTTGTTTCGGGCATGGGTAATATTAGGGATGTCATTCCTTTTCCTCGCACACCTGACAATTGCGAATTCTAGTGAATCTGAAATCGCTAGAATTCGGTTACCTTTTAAAGTAGCTCATCCCTTCAACAGGCATGGTAGCTTTTCCTTCTACCATATATTTCACAGCAATAGAGTTTTGACCATCCCAGGTCATGGTGTATACTTCGAGGTGAAGATGAGGTCCTGAGGCAATACCAGTTTGGCCACTTAAGCCGATAACCTGGCCAGGCTTCACACGATCCCCAACCTTAACCAAAGCACCACCCTTTTGCAGGTGTGAGTAGTCCGCGTATGATCCGTCATCATGAAGTACCAAAATAAAGTTGTTGAATTTGGCGCAGGATTCATCAGGGCAACCTTTTTTATGCTCATCGATTGCTTTCACAACAAGGCCCTCACGAATGGCACAGATTTCAGTCCCTTCTTCCATGTGAAAGTCCAGGGCATTTTTGTTTTGGTGCGTACTTTTACCATTGTAACCCTGGTCTATTTTATAAGAAGTTCCCTTTTTGTAAGGAAGCTCATAGATCGTCTGGTCATTGTGTTTAGCCAGGATATTCCCTTCCACTTTTGTTGAGTTAAATCCGAAGCTGATCGAAGTATTTTTTTCCGGTAAAAATTTTGCCAGAGTATCTATTCTGTTAGCCTCTACAATTTTGGTGAGCGGAAATTTTTGGTTGGACTTCATCCCTTTATAATTTGCCTCAAGCTTTACCGTATACGGCATGATGCTCTTATTTTCAGCTATTACACTAATCTCCTTAGTTAGGGAGTTGATTTTATGGTAAACTTCACATTCCTGAGCATAACAAAAAGTGACACCAACAAAAAGTAAGGTAAGCAGCAATCGGTTCATACAGTTGTTTTTTCAGAAGATACGCCTAAATGCGATCTATGGTTCTGGTTAAAATATAGCAAGAAGGTTGCCAGATTTTTTGATTAACATCATTCTTTGCTGGCAATTGATTTTCCAGCTTTCATTCCTGAGAAGATGCAACCACCTAAAAACGTGCCTTCGAGAGAACGATATCCATGATAACCTCCACCACCAAAACCCGCTACTTCACCAGCGGCATACAGACCTTTAATTATTTCTCCCTTTTTATTGAAGGCCTGACTATCCAGATTTGTCTCTATCCCCCCCAATGTTTTTCTGGTGAGGAGGTTAAGCCTCACAGCAATCAAGGGCCCGGCTTTAGGATCCAGAATCTTATGCACTTTGGCTGATCGGATGAGTCTGTCGCCCAGGTACTTTCGGGCATTACGTATAGCCATAATTTGAGCATCCTTGGAAAACTTATTGTCTATCTCCCGATCCCTGGCCTCAATAATCGACTTGATTTTTTTATAATCCAGTAGATCGCTTTTCACTAGCTCATTCATTCGTCTAACAAGTGGTTCCAGCTCTTTCTCTACGATAAAATCAATGCCATGCTTCTTAAAAGCCTCAACAGGCCCGGTGGCTTTATCTCCAAAGGGTCTTTGAAGGAGCAGTTTCAGTTTTTTGCCCGTGAGGTCAGGGTTTTGCTCCGAGCCGGAGAGCGCAAACTCCTTCTTGATGATCTTTTGATTGAGGATAAACCAGGAATATTCATGTCCCGTCTTAAGGATATGCTCCATCGTACCCAGGGTATCAAAGCCTGGCAGATAGGGTGCAGGAAACCGATTACCTTCGGCATCTAGCCAAATGGAAGAAGGGCCTGGCAATATTCTGATTCCATGATTTGGCCAGATAGGGTCCCAGTTTTCTATACCTTCGGTGTAGTGCCACATTCTGTCTGGGTTGATGATGTTTACTCCAGCCTTCTCCGCAGACTGAAGCATCTTACCATCTACATGAGCAGGGACTCCAAAAACCATTTTTTTTGGTGGTTTCCCGAGTCTAGTGGGCCAATTTTTTCGGACGAGCTCAAAATTTCCCCCGATGCCGCCGGATGAGATCAACACATTAGGTGCTTCCAGAGTAAACGCATCAATCACTTTCCTGGATGTCTCCTGTCCTCTTAGTTTTTCTGTAGGCTCCAGTATTTCACCTTTCACTCCCAGCACTTTATTGCCATCGAGTATCAGGTCTGTCACCCGGTGGCGAAATTTCATTTCTAAAAGGCCTTTCTTCTGAGCTTCATACGCCTTTTCGGCATATGGCATCACAGTGCCAGGCCCTGTTCCCCATACCACATGAAATCGAGGGACCGAATTTCCAGGTCCTTGTGCGTCGTAGCCTCCACGTTCAGCCCAGCCAACCACTGGAAAGAAACGGATCCCTACCTGGCGAACATAATCACGCATTTCATATGTTGCCCATTTCACAAAAGCTTCAGCCCATTGCTTGGGCCAATGATCTTCTTTTCTATCAAAACCGGCAGTCCCCATCCAGTCCTGCAAAGCCAGCTCATAACTATCCTTAATTCCCATGCGTCTTTGCTCAGGAGAATTGACAAGGAATAATCCACCTAAAGACCAAAATGCCTGACCTCCGATATTCTGTTCAGCCTCCTGATCCAGAAGCAAAACTTTTTTTCCTGCTTTGGTAATTTCGTATGTAGCAACCAGACCAGCCAGCCCGGCACCAACAACGATAGCATCGTATGGATATGATTTAGAAATCGAACTCATTCTATGCCATATAATTTACGAAAACAGAGGAAAATGAATCTAATATGTAGATGCTGCCACCATTGAGACACAGTTTTTGTGTGAAAAGTTAGCAGTGTGGCGGTCAAAAAATTCGGAGCCATCAACTTGAAGATATTCAACCGGTGTCCTTTATCAAGGCCCAATTGCGTATCTTGTTAAGGAATGAAATATTTAATTATCCCATTACCTCCAAATTTCCTGATAAATGATTTCATCATCCTTAGGGTTCTCGTATGTTAATATAATATAAACGAACGAATAATGGTTTTGATTTATTGATTTTAGAGAGGTGTTAATTTTTCATTTGAGGGACTATGGAGTATGATAATATTCATTGTTCCCACTGATTTCTGCCAGAAGCTGACATCTACGTTCACCTAGTTTTGCAATCTGAAAATGTTGCTTAGAAATATGAATGAGACAAAAAGTCCACAAGAAGCAGTTGAAGTCATCAGGTCTGGGTACAATATATTTGTGCACACTGCAGGCGCCACACCACTATCATTGGTACAGGCATTAGCTAACCGACATGATGAGCTTTCTGATATCAGGATTTACCACTTGCATACTGAGGGCACGGCACCGTATGCAAAGCCGGAGTTTTCAGCTAATTTTCATGTAAACTCCTTTTTTATTGGGGCTAATTGCCGTGCCTCAACCAATGAAGGACATGCAGATTTCATACCATGCTTCCTCAGTGAAATTCCTTTGATGCTTCGCAGTGGCGTGATTAAAATAGATGTCGCTTTGATACAGGTATCTCCACCTGATCAGCATGGCTATTGTTCAATGGGAATATCAGTGGATGCTACTAAGGCAGCGGTTGATAGTGCCAAATTTGTCATTGCACAGATCAATCCCCAGATGCCTCGTACTCATGGGGATGGCCTTATTCACATTAATCGCTTTGCCACCTGTTGTGTGGTGGATGAGGCTTTGCCTGAGCTAAAACCTCATGATACTACTGATGAAGAGCGAAGGATTGGAGAATATATAGCTGAAATGATTGACGATCGAAGCACGCTTCAGATGGGTATTGGTGCAATCCCTGACGCAGTATTAGATAGTCTTGGTAATCACAAGGACCTTGGTGTTCACACGGAAATGTTCTCTGATGGGGTAGTAGATCTGGTAGAGAAAGGTGTAATCACCAATAAATATAAGACCAAACATAAGGATGTTATTGTTTCAGGGTTTTTGTTGGGTACAAGGAGGCTCTATGACTTCGTAAATGACAACCCGATCGTGAGAATGCTTGACATACAATATGTCAACGATACTGCCGTGATTAGAAAACTGCCAAACATGATCAGTATCAACAGTGCCATTGAAGTTGATATCACGGGTCAGGTATGTGCTGACTCAATAGGTACAAGGATGTATTCGGGTGTAGGCGGACAGATGGACTTTATCCGGGGGGCATCACTGTCACCAGGGGGTAAACCGATCATAGCGCTTTCATCAACCACAAAGAGAAATGAATCTAAAATATCATCTTTTCTGAAGCCAGGCGCAGGTGTAGTGACTACGCGTGCTCATGTGCATTACATAGTTACGGAGTTTGGAGTAGCAAATCTATACGGAAAGAATTTGAGGGAACGAGCAAAAGCCCTGATCAATATTGCGCATCCGGATCACCGGGAGCAACTTGAAAGAGAAGCCATAGATCGGTTCAAAAGATTTTAAAAATCTCTTTTAGAGACCCTAAATATAAAGTCTGATCCTACCGATCAGACTTTTGTCATTTTAAGATCTCACATTCGTCATCCCTTCCACTGACAAACATTGATCCGGGAAGCTATAAACCTCATAATTCCGGGTTACCGGTTTTTGTTTGTGGAAGAAAAGATCCAGGGATCAGACTCAAAAAGAACATCCAAATCATTCAGGTAAGCCGGTATTTAAAGAGTTAGTATCTAATGTCCCCCAGTTCATCAGGTTTCAGTATTTGTATACTCCCCCCCTCAATTTTAATGAGACCATCTTTTTTGAATTCGGAGAGAATCCTGATCACGGATTCTGTAGCCGTGCCTACCATGCTTGCCAGGTCTGCCCGGGTCACTTCAAAAGTCACCTCGTCTTGTGCCTGGTCTTTATAGGTATTATACAGTTTCATGAGAGAGTCAGCTGTTCGTTTCCTCACCGTATCATAAGCCATTTCCATAAGGTTGTGTTCTTTGGCGAGTAGGTTTTGGGAAAGCATTTTTATGAACTGTGCAGAAACTTCCCTGTTCTGGAATACCAGATCCTGAAAATCTTTCCTTGGAATAAGACTCAGTTCAGTTTCATCCAATGCCTGTGCAAATTCTGTTCTGTCTGTGTCCTGAATGAGCGCATTCTCACCGAGAAAATCACCATCTTTCAGGATGTCAATGATAAACTCTTTGCCATCTTCATTGATCTGGTAGGTCTTGATTTTGCCTTTCACAATTTTATAAGCATAGGATGCGAAGTCGCCCTGTCGGTAAATGATGTCTTTTTTCTTAAAGACCCTTGTCTTGCTATTTTTTTCCAGGTCTTTGAGCTCATCATATCGTCTGGCATTTTGAAGAAAATCATGAAACTCACTTTTGGCAGAAAGCTTATCGTATTTTTCAAGTCTTCTTTCGATGGCGCTTAACAATTCCATCTCCTCATAAGGCTTTGTGATATAATCATCGGCTCCAAGGTTCATTCCTTTTCGAAAATCACTCATTTCAGACTTGGCTGTAAGAAAAATAAAAGGGATAGATGCAATTTCAGGATTTTTCCCAATGAGATAGATGACTTCATACCCATCCATCTCCGGCATCATAATATCACAAAGGATCAGGTTGGGCTTTATCTCAAGGGCCTTTTTTACCCCGTCTTTTCCATTACTTGCGGTGATAGGCTCGTAGTTGGACAGATCTAAAAGTTCTGCGATGTTTTCTCTGACATCCTCCTGATCTTCTATGATCAGTATTTTCTTTTTAGTTTGCATAGCTATTTTAATCCTGCTGGAAATCTAATCATAAACTCAGTTCCTTTACCCACTTTGCTTGTGAAAGAGATCTTTCCATCGAGCAGGTCAAGGTATCTTTTTACAATGTTGAGCCCCAATCCGGTACCGCCAATGTTGCTTGCATTGCCAGCTCTAAAGAACCGGTCAAATAAATTCTTCTGATCTTCTTCCGGAATGCCAATCCCCTGGTCAATGACTCTGATTACCACTTCATCATCTTCATCATCTATAATCACATCCACAGACTTTTGTTCTGGTGAATATTTGATGGCGTTTGAAACCAGGTTGATGACAATGTTTTGAATCAAATGAGGATCAGAATAAATGGTCAACTCTTTTTTGAAGTCAAATTTGATTTCCTGACCTTTTTTAAGGGTATGTTCGAAGGTGTCCTTTATTTGAAGCAACAAATTGGTCAGGGCGATTTCTTTAATATTTACCTGGATATGCCCACTTTCGAGCCTCTCCAGGGAAAGAAAATCATTGAGAATGTTGTTTAGATTTTGAACTGAAGACTTGATTTTATCAATATGTCTTTGGCGTTTTTCCTGCTCCTCAGTCCGGGTGTATTTTGAAAGAAGATTAGCAGAAGAAAGGACCGTAGTGAGCGGGGTTTTAAACTCATGACTGGCCATGGAGATAAACCTGGTTTTCATTTCGTTGAGCTCTTTTTCCTTTTCAAGGGCTTTTAGGATCTCTATTTCTCCTTTTTTGATTTCTTCAAGACTCTCTTTCAATGCTTCTTCAGCAAGCTTCCTTTCCCTGATCTGACTTTCTAATCCCAGGTTGAGATGTTCAAGTTCCCGGGTGCGTTCCTTTACCTTATTTTCAAGTTGCTGTGCGTAATCTTCCAGCTTTGACCTGCTTTCCGCCAGTGCCAGTTCTTGTTTTTTTCTTTGACTAATGTCCGTGACAAAAGCGATGACAAAATGCTCACCCTCATGTTGCATGTGCGATAGACTAATCTCCAGAGGAAACTCATCACCAGATTTTTTAAGCCCAACAAGATCCCTTCCAATGCCCATCGATCGGGTGGTCGGGTTCTTAATGTAATCAGAGCGATGGTGCACATGCTTTTTTCTCAGATCAGAGGGGATGAGGTCTTCCACTGACTTCTTTATTAGCTCTGAGCCGGCATACCCAAATAAAATATTCGCCCGATTATTTGAGAGCCTAATTCTTCCCCGAGAGTCAGCAATTATTATTCCCTCACCAGCATTGATAAAAATCTTATTCAGGAGTTCATATCCTTCAACTGAGGCTAAATAGTCACTGCTTATTTCCATTTGAAAGCAAAATGAGTGTCGAAAAACTAAAACAAATATTTTTCTGGATACCTGAACCCTTAAGGTACTGATTTATTTCATTTTTTATTTTGATGGATGTCAGAATTCAGGTCTTAAGGTCATTTTAGTTTTGTTTCTTATCCATTGACGGTGACATGTTTCAAATCAAGAGAATTCTGATACCAACAGATTTTAGTCCTGCCGCATGGAATGCTATGAATATGGCTATTTCAATGTGTCACAAGAAAAGCGGGTCTATCACACTTCTCCATGTTTTTCCTGCCGGTGCAAAATTTGATAAGCATATAAAGAACCTCAATGAAGAGCTTGATGCTGATATGGATCTGACCAAGCAAAGGATGGTTTCCTTTAGCAGAGAATTATCTAGAAGTAAAAAACTGGTTATAGATTCTGTGATACTGAAAGGATGGGTAGATGAGGAAATACTTTTCTTCGTCCAAAACAATGACTTCGACCTTGTGATCATGGGTGTCAATGGAAATGGAATGGATAATCGGCCAGGTAGCCATATTACCAAAATGATTGAGCAGACCAGTACACCACTCATGGTGGTCCCTAACAACCAGACTAAATCAGCAGTAAAATCGTAGCTGCCATACTATCGATGACCGTGTTTTTTCACGGGGTCTATCAAACAACGTGGAGTTATATCTCCTTAAAATCTTCTATGGTTGTGCCTGGGCTAAAGTGTCTGATATTATAAGTAAATGTGAGCATAAAATAGCGTTGCAGTACTGTGCTTTGCTGATCTTGAATGTATAACTCGTTTACATTTCTATTGGCGTTGTTATTCTGTTGCAACAGGTCGTAAACGTTGATACTGATTTCTGCCAGGTCGTTTTTAAGGAATTTTTTCCCAGCACTCATATTCATCAACAAGGCTGTGTTGTCGTATCCTGCGGATAGTCCGGTGTTCAGCTGATAGTTGATGTTAGCTCTATATACAAAACCATCAAAGAATACCCACCGGTATTTCAATCTGGTAGAGTGTGTGTAGTATTCATTGTTGAGATTCGGCTGGACAGAATTTGCCACCGTGTGATAGTAAGTTCGTGCTGAGATATCGAAGTCAATTTTCTCACTGATATTGCTACTTAATGACATTCCAAACCAATACCTGTTGTTGTCTGAAAAGTTGGTTTCGCTATTCACCTGACCAGGTCTTCTCATATATCTTACGCCACCATAAAGTCGCATGTTTGATTTTATAGGAGCGATGGGTTGTCCGTAACTCATGTAGTAATAACCGTAAAAATATCCATGGATATTCACCGGGAAACGATAAATCGAGCCTTCTGATAGTGTTACCCCTTCTGCTATTTCTATCGGCTCATCTTCTGCTGTAACAGTAGCCGTGGTGATCAGGTTTCTGGCCATCTGTGTATAGACGGTTGCAAAGAAGGACTTCTCTGTGTCCATATTGTTTGACCAGTATCTTAGTCTTCCTGAATGATAATAGGTCTGTGCCAGGTTCGGGTTTCCTGAGCTTAGTTGCGTGATGTTGGAGTTATCAATTACATCCTGAAGCTGCGAAATAGAAGGGTTGTTCGTCCATGTTCTATAGTCCATCTCAACACGCTGGTTTTCATTGAAGTAGTAATTAAACCTTGCTGAAGGAAGGACACTGGTGAATCGTTTTTTCTGATCAAATGGCCTTGGAAACTGCTGTTCATTGTTTAGGCTGGCCACCTGGTATTCTGTCTCCACCTGCAACCTCATCTTTTCTGTACGATACTGATAACCAACCTCAGCTTCCTGTCTTAGGTATCTGCTGTCAAACGTATTGCTAAGTGTAGTATCTGTTTCTCTCAATTCCTGAAACTCGTCCACATTATAGGTGAGTTTGTCTGAGTCGTCGATCTTGTTGCTAATCTCATACTCGATCTCCATCATACTTTTTTCTCCAAGGGGCTCTGTGTAGGAAAATTGTGTGCCCATGGATATTCCTGATCGGTCTCTTTCTGTTTCCTGGTTGAGAATGCTCAGACTATCACCATTTTGGAAAAACTGATTTTCAGCATATTGATTAGCAAAGTCCTTGTTTCGATGAATACCAGTCCTTAAACCCGTAGTAAATGATCGTCCTTTCTTATCAAACTTGTGGCTGTAATACAGGTTGTTGAAGAAATCATAGTTTCTCAGGAAACCATTAGCCACATTGTTTGTAGCGTTGAGCCTTTCATTACCTACACTATTTCTTCCTGTAAAGTCATTGGTGTTTTTATCGTAATCATACATGAAGTTAGGTCTGGAAATAATAGTGTTTTTATCATCTTCATACTTCACTTTTAGTGTAAAAGAATGTGCATCCACATTTCTTTCAGTGAATCGATCTTCACCGTATATCCTTACGCTATCAGAGTCAAATACATATTCCCTGGTCAGGCTTCGCTGGTCGGTAGTATTTTGGTTTGAATAGTTATATCTCCCGCTAAACTCTACCCGATCACCCCAGTCATCATTGAAGTTTACACCAAAACTGTGTGTATTAATCAACCCGTTTGTGTTTCGGGAGTCTCCAAAATTATTTGGGTCAGATGAGTATTTGACGGTATTGATGTTGTTGCTAAAACCTGTCACTGTTATCCTCCTGTCATTATTGAAGAAGTTGACACTGGCAGCTCCATTGTATGTTTCATTGGTACCTAATCCAATGGTAGACTTTCCAAACTGACCTTTCTTGCGGTCTGGTTTAGTGATGATATTAATTGTTTTTTGCCTTTCGCCGTCATCAAACCCACTCAATTGAGCTTTATCACTTTTCTTGTCGTAGATCTGAATACTGGCTACTACTTCTGCAGGCAGGTTTTGTAAAGCAGCACTCACGTCACCTCCAAAAAACGGTTTGCCGTCTACCAGGATTACCTGTACATCTTCTCCGTTGGCCTGAAGCTTACCATCCTCAGTGGATATTCCCGGAAGCTTTTCGATAAGCTCCTGGGAGGAGGCATCTTTGGCTGTTTTGTAAGCTCCGGCACTAAACTGCACGGTATCTCCTTTTTGCATAGTGGCTGTTGGCTTAGCCACTACTTCAACGGCTCCAAGTACTTGTGTTTGTTCCTCGATCTGAAGCGTACCCAGATCAAGATTTCCTTCCAAACTGATGGTATCAGTAAGTGGTTGAAAGCCGATAAAGCTGATCTGTACGCAGAAGGTTCCTTTTGGAAGACCTGTCACCTGAAAGAATCCATCAAAATCAGTGACACTACCTCCTGCAAGAGAGGAGTCCGAAGGATTTATCACCGCAATTGTAGCTCCCGGGATAGTTTCCCCATCCTCAGCACTTTGGATCGTTCCTGATAGGTTTATGTTTTGTGAATATGTAGCAAGACTTATGACAAGCAGACTGAAAAATAACAGCTTTTTCATTCAATTTTTTTTAATAAAAACCAATCACTCACCGTTAGGCAATGTTTTGGAAAACGCTTATGTTGAAATTGTGAAAAATGATACTGAATAGTATCTAAATTGTAAATTTAGGTATATAAACGTTAATAACTTGTAATTGAACGCAAAAAAGGAGGATTAGTTTGATTTCAATTGCATTTGACTAATCTACCGTTTTGTCTGGTCTTCCCATTTCAGACGTTTCATTTCGAGATTATCAGAATCTGTCTGTTGATCGGGACAGATTAGGAGGATCGTCAGTGCGGGTGGGCTTTGATTTTAGACCCTCTTGCCATTCTTACCATTGTTGGTGTTTTCACCAACCAATATGGGTTCTGCTAATAAAACGTCCGTTGGTGAAAACACAGTGAAAACAACAACGGAGGCTTAAAAAACGGTGTATATTTCTAATCCCGAAGGGATGACAGAATTATAGTAAAATATCATTAGAACGAATTAAAACTCCGAAGGAGTGACATTATGGCTGGATCATTCTCACAAATTTACATTCATGCTGTTTTTCTTGTTTGAATGGTTATAATGACACCCTTTCAGGGTTTAGATCTATTGTTCAATCTGGCTTCTATAATAATTTCATCCCTTCGGGATTTAATTAAGATGAAAAATGAATGAAGAATTGGTGGCTTAAGTTGACGGCAATGGTAATAACACCAACTGAGGCTGGTCTCAATTTTAGATGCCATATCAGAATTGCCCTTGGCCTGGTATTACCGCTCTGTAAAAACCAGCCTGATCCCTAGCAGGACCATGATAGACCCGGCAATCTTTTGAACAATTCCTCCGGCATTTTTATGACTAAGCAGATAATTTCCGATGGTGCCGGCAAAGTAGCCCAACACGCTCAGGAAGATGAGTCCGAAAAAGCAAAAGAGCAGACCGAGCAACGAAAGCTGGGTCTCATGGCTCTGCATGGCATCTGCATTGATAAACTGGGGTAGAAATGCCAGGAAGAACAAAGCCACTTTCGGATTTAAAATATTGGTGAGCATGCCCTGAACAAAGACCTTCCGGTTAGGAATCCTTTTTTGGGTATCCAGATCAAACTTTTCTTTGCTCAACAGGGCTTTTACACCCAGGTAGATCAGGTAAATCGCTCCTGCAAATTTAATGACCATAAAGGCCGTGGCAGAAGTCTTTAGAATCAGGGAAAGCCCAAACGCTGCAAACAAAGTGTGGACGAGGATTCCGGCCGTGACTCCGAAAGCAGAGACAAGCCCGGCCTTTTTACCCCCGGAGATACCCCTGGTAAGAACATACAGAAGGTCGGGTCCAGGAGTAAGGATCAGGATCCATGATAATGTGATGAATAGTTCAAAGTTTTTAAACTCCACAGGTTACAACTTCTTGATCTTTTGGTCTTCGTTTAGTCCGCTGAGCACTTCAATGTTAATTCCATCGGAGATTCCGGTAGTGATCTCTTTCTTTTCAAATTGCTGCTCACCCAGCGCTACTTCCACAAAGGTCTTATTTTCCTCAAACAGCACATTGCTTTCTTTCACTGCCAATACCTTTTCTTTCTTGTCAAGCACAATATCCGCATTGGCACTGTACCCGGCGCGGAGGAAATAGTCTTCACGTTGCTTAACTGCAGCACGAATTTCGAACTGTATGGCACCTTCTTCTTCGATGCCTTTCGGAGAGATGTATTCCAGGTCAGCAAAAAACTTAACGGTATCCAGGGCGCCTATGGTGAGCTTCAACTGCATCCCTTCTTTTAGTTTTCCCACTTCAGCCTCATCTACTTTTCCTTCAAAGATCAGCTCCGACATATCCGCCACGGAAGCGATGGTGGTGCCATCATTGAAAGTGTTGGTTTCGATGACAAAATTCCCTTCTTCTACCGGTACGTCCAGCACCATGCCAGCCACGGTTGATTTTACCAGGTTGGAAACAGCCCCGGATTTTTTAGAGGCACCTTCTTTGATCAGCTCCAGGTTGTTTTCCGCAGCTTCTACCTGTTGCTTGTTCAGATTATAAGTAAGCAGGTACTGATTATAGTCCAGCTCGGAAATGACCCTTTCGTCAAACAGCCTCTTTTGGCGTTTCATTTCCTGTTCAGAGTTTTTGTGATTGATAACAGCCTCCTTGAGCCTTGCCTCGGCATTATTCAAAGCAACTACATCGGGGATGATCTTGATCTTGGCGATCAGCTGACCACTTTTGATTTGATCACCTGGCTCCACAAAGAGTTTTTCCACCACTCCTGAAACCTGAGACTTGATCTCAATCTCTCTGCGAGGGTTGATCGCTCCGGTGGCTACTGTTTTCTTTTCGATGTTGGTCACAAACGTGGAGTCAGTAGCGAATACGTTCTTAGGTTTCTCTGATTTTTTATAGACGAAAAATCCCAGAAAGCCCATGCTCCCGATCAGGATGACAACGAGTGAAATACGAATTACCTTTTTCATTTATTTGAGTTTTAATCTTTTTTTAACCTTCTGTTCTAATGGCCTCTATTGGATTGATGGATGCCGCTTTTCTCGCTGGCAAAATACTAGCGATCATCCCACCGACGAGGAGGATACCCAGGGCTCCCAAAGCGATAGCCGGATTGATAGTTGGTGGATCAAATGGCAGCTGACCTCCTTTGGGCATGATCATACCAATGCCTTCCAATAATAGCAGCCCCACGATCAATGCAAAATAGCCACCCAAGAATGTCAGGAACATAGACTCCTGCACGATCAGTGAGATAATCGAAAGGGGAGTAGCCCCTAGTGACTTTCGGATGCCAATTTCTTTCGTTCGCTCTTTTACAATGATGAGCATGATATTGCTCACGCCGATGATACCGGCAAAGAGGGTACTCAATCCAACAAACCAGGTGAAGTATTCCAGGCCGTTAAACATGCCATAGATCTCACCAAATTCTTCCTGCAGGTTTTCATGGCCAATGGCATCGGCATCCAGCGGATGAATGTTGTTCTTTTCTTTCATCAGCTTCAGGATCTTGGCTTCAACTTCGGCCACATCCACGTTGTCATCTACAGCATAACCATACCAGCCAACCCGATCTCCATAATTAAATGCCTTTTGGAATGTAGTGAAGGGGACGTGAATGCGGTTTCTTTCCTGGCTATTCGGGTTGGTCCTGTAGGGTTTCATTACACCTACTACGATGAAGTTCACTTTTCGCACGGTGATAAACTTGCCAATCGGATCTTCATCTTTGTCAAATAAGACATTGCGTACATTTTCACCAATAACCGCCACCTTGCGTGACTCATCAATGTCTTTTTGATTGATGAATCGGCCCTGGGTCATCTCTTGCTTTTCGATTTGGCTGTATTCCGGGTAGTCACCCATCACCTGGTATTGTCCGGACTTTTCGCCATGGTTGATCTGTACCCCCCAGAGGTTATTCCTGGGAGCCAGTGCCTTCAGTTCTTTTACCCGACTGAGGAGGAATTCCGTGTCGCTGTTATCGAAATTTACATATTTTCCAGGCTGAAAGCCATTGTAGGAAATGGTGGTTTTCTGACCCCAGAAAAATCCGCTGTTGGATAAAAAGTTTCCAAAGTTCTTCGTCACCCCATTTCGAAAGCTGTTACTACCACCCAGGAGGATGATGATCATGAAGATCCCCCAGAAAATCCCAAGTATGGTCAGCCCGGTTCGAAGCTTGTTTCGCTTGATGGTTCCGAATATTTCCTGCCATTTGTCGTAGTCAAACATCTCTTTATGGGTTTATTCGTCTCTAAGGGCTTCGATAGGTGGAATTTTTGCTGCTTTTCTGGCTGGGAAAAAACCTGCCATGGTACCACTGATAGCCAATACCAGTGTGGCTGCGATAGCATTGGCAAAGTTTACATGAGGATTCAGGAAGAAGTTGTCCGGAAATCCGAAGGAGATCATCATGTCCGTTAACCAACCTGACTCGATGAATGCCATGGCCAGGATCATGCCTACATATCCACTGACCAGTGTGATGATGAGTGCTTCCATCAAAAACAATCCAATGATGGATCCAGGGGAGGCACCTATGGCTTTTCGCACACCAATCTCACGGGTTCTTTCTTTCACCACGATCAGCATGATATTGCTCACACCAACAATACCTGCTACGAGGGTGAGTATTCCCACAAAAGCCAGGAAGATCCTGATACCATCAAAAACTCCCATCCACTTTTGGTATTCTTCAAGTATGCTGAATGCATCCACTGCACGCTTATCCTCTTTGGAAAAGCGGTGTCTTTCTGCCAATAAGGAATGCACCTCATTCTGGATCCTTTTACTTTCTTCTATCGTCGCATCGCCAACTGTCAACCAGATATTGTGGATCCGATCACCACCTCCGTACGCCACCTGGGCAGTGCTTCGCGGAATGAATATCACTTTGGACATGTACTGGTTGGCTTCCACACCTTTTTCATTGAAGACACCTACCACGATGTATTTAATTCCATTTACATCAATGTACTTGCCAATAGGGTGTTCTTTTTTGAAAAGGACTTCTACCACCTTTTCACCAACTACCGCTACTTTACGTTTTTCCTTGATGTCTTTCTCATTGATAAATCGGCCCATGAGCAATACACTCTGCTCTATCTGGGGATAGTCGACATCCACGGACCTGATCTGGAAGGAGGAGTAGTTGTTTTCATAGCGAACCACAAATTCACCCTGTACCCAGTAAATACCGGTGATAAACTCGATTCCCTTGACGCGCTCTTTGATGGCTTCGTAATCCTGGTTGGTAAACCGGATCTGTCTGCCCGGCTGCATGCCTTTGTAAGGAATGCTGGTTCTTCCACTCCATATGTACATGGTGTTGGTGGCGTCATCCGAAAACTCGTTTTTAATGCCATTTTGGAATCCTACCCCAAATCCCATCAGGATGATGAGAATAAAAATTCCCCACGCTACATTGAAGGCGGTGATAAACGACCGCAAGCGATTCTTGTCGATCGTATAAAAGATTTCCTGCCACTTATCGAGATCAAACATGACTTATGCAAGCACTGGCTCCTGCTCTTTGATAATCACGCCATCCTGAAGCCTGATCACCCGATCAGTCATTTCGGCTACATCATGTTCATGGGTCACTACCACGATGGTTTTGCCCATATCATTCACATCCTTGAGGATGCGCATCACCTCATGCGAGGTACTGGTGTCCAAAGCCCCTGTGGGTTCATCGGCAAGGATTACTTTCGGATCACTGATCAAAGCCCGGGCAATAGCTATTCTCTGCTTTTGTCCGCCGGACATTTCACTCGGCATGTGATGTGCCCAATCCTTCAAGCCCAATTTGTCTAAATACTCCAGGGCAATGCTGTTTCTTTTTTTTCGACTTACTTTTTGGTAGTAAAGTGGAAGAGCGACATTTTCCATCGCATTCTTGAAGTTGAGCAGGTTAAATGACTGAAAAACAAATCCAAGAAATTTATTTCTGTAGTATGCTGCCTTGGTTTCAGTGAGGTTTTTGATGGAGGTACCAGCAAGATTGTATTCCCCCGTATCGTAGCTGTCCAGGATGCCCAGGATGTTAAGAAGAGTTGATTTTCCGGATCCGGAAGACCCCATGATCGACACCAGCTCACCTTCTTCGATGGTCATGTCGATACCTTTCAAAACATGCAACGATTGTTGGCCCGTCTGATAGGATTTATTGATTTTTTTCAGGTTTAGCATTGGGTACCAGGGTTGATTGACAAATTGGTAACGCTTTATCTAACTGATTAGATGTACAGAAGTGTCAGAAAGTTGCATGAGTGGTATAAAAGTCTTATCAACGGGGAATAATGTTTTTAATACAGGAATTTTCCAAATCTGGCTTACCCTCAATTTTATTTTCCTTAAAAGAGACTAAGCCAAAATCTGCTTTACCACTTTGCCATGCACATCAGTCAATCGGAAATCTCTGCCCTGAAAGTGATAAGTTAATTTCTCGTGGTCAAATCCTAATTGATGCAGAATGGTGGCCTGCAGATCGTGCACATGCACCCGTCCGCTCACACCAGCAAATCCGATCTCATCTGTCTCTCCGTGAGTGTATCCTTTCTTGATTCCACCTCCGGCCATCCACATCGTGAAGGCACCCCCGTTGTGATCCCTTCCTTTGAAGTCGGCCCCGGACCGGGCTTCCATCATAGGAGTCCTGCCAAACTCTCCACCCCAGACGACAAGGGTTTCTTCCAAAAGCCCTCTCTGTTTCAGGTCTTGTATCAAAGCGGTCATCGGCTGGTCGATTTGCTTACAGGCGTTCTTCAAGGCTCCATCAACACCATTACCGGGTCCTGCTCCGTGACTGTCCCATCTTCGATCAAAAAGTTGAATGAATCGAACGCCTTTTTCCACAAGCCGTCGAGCGAGCAGACAATTGTTGGCAAAGGAGTTTTCACCGGGTCGGGTCTGATACATCTCGTGCACCCAGGCGGGTTCGTCATCAATGTTCATTACTTCAGGTACGGCAGTTTGCATGCGGTAAGCCAGCTCGTATTGAGAAATTCTGGTCAGGATTTCCGGGTCTTTTGATTCAAGATATTCCTGTTGATTGATCTTATTGATGGCATCGATAGATTGCTTGCGAAGCGAAGAGTTAATGTCGTCAGGATTGGAAAGAAAGAGCACAGGATCTCCCTTTGATCTGCACTGCACACCCTGATGGATGGTAGGTAGAAATCCACTTCCATAAACACTTTTGCCTGCACTCGGTTCGCCACCTGACACCAGTACCACAAAACCCGGTAAATCCTGGTTTTCCGAACCCAGTCCATAAGTCACCCAGGATCCCATACTTGGTCTGCCAAGCCTGGGTGATCCCGTATGCATAAAAAGCTGAGCCGGGGCATGGTTGAACTCTTCCGTATGAACAGCTTTCAGAAAAGTTACTTCATCTACGATCTTAGCAAAGTTGGGCAGGTAATCTGAGACGTAGGCACCTGATTCACCATGCCGGTTAAACACAGCCTGAGAGCCCAGCATTTTGGGTATCCCTTTCAGGAAAGCAAACTTCTTACCTTCCATCAGAGAAGGCGGACAGTCTTTTCCGTCCAGCTGATTGAGTACTGGTTTATAGTCAAACAGCTCCAGCTGTGATGGGGCACCAGCCATGTGAAGAAAGATCACATTTTTGGCTTTCGGAGCGAAATGAGGTAATAGTTTGGTGACTGTATTTTCGAAGGGGGATGCGGAAGCTCCACCCAGCAGATCATATCCAGAAAGACCTGCAAGTGCAGTGGCACCCAGACCTGACATACATTTCTTCAGGAAATGGCGGCGGGTGTTGTATTCCGCTTTTTTGTATTTTGCCTCATCAAAAATATTCATCGCCATCTTAGTTTTTTGTCAGGAATTCATCCAGGTTCAACATCGCATTGGCCACCACGGTGAAAGATTTTACCTCAATTTCATCATTATTTACACTTACAGGGCGGACCAGATCATCTGAGAGAAAGTTCTCGTTGGCTTGCTGGTAAAGCCGTACCAAAGCGTCAAGTCTATGCTGATCAATGTCTCTGAACATCACCCGGTGATATCCAGCTTTGATACTTGCTGCGACATCATCCTCATTGATCTCGGCCATAAACTGGCCCAGGATTTTAGCTGCTTCATAGAAGGATTCCTCATTCAGGGACGTAAGGGCCTGTAATGGCGTGTTGGTTCTGATCCTCCTGGAGGTACACACATTTCTGGGAGTAGCATCAAATAAAGTCAACATCGGATATGGGTCGGTCCGCTTCCCAAAGATGTAAAGAGAGCGGCGATATTGGTCATCACCAGTATCAGTATCCCACTTACCCCAGATGCCTCTGGCTGCGTCCGGTCTGGGTGGCATCACACTCGGACCATACATTTCCAGGTTGATGAGATTACTCACAGCCAATACCTGGTCACGTATCTGTTCGATATTCAACCGGACCCTTGGTCCTCGGGAGATTAGTCGGTTATAGGGATCTTTTTCTATTTTTTGTTCAGTAGCCTCTGAGCTTTGCTGGTAAGCCGATGACATCACCATAAGTTTTATCAGGCTTTTCACACTCCAATCCATTTCACCTGTGAACTGCACTGCCAGCCAGTCCAACAACTCAGGATGAGAAGGAGGTAATCCCTGCGACCCAAATTCTTCCATAGTCTCCACGATACCATAGCCAAAGATCTGCTCCCAAAAGCGGTTGACCGTAACCCTGGCAGTAAGTGGGTTTTCTTCACTAACCATCCATTGTGCCAGGCCCAATCTGTTTCTGGGGTATTCCTCAGACCACTCTCCAAAAGCACCTGGAATATCTGGCTCCACCACCTTGCCGGGAGTGAGCCAGTTGCCTCGCTCAAAAACATGAGTGACTCTGCTCTTGGCTGGTGGCAGGTCCTGCATGATGGGCGTGGTGATGAAAGCTGCACGGTCCAACTCATCTAGCTTCTGCTTAAAGGTGTTGCCATAAGAAGCAATCCTGGGATTTTGCTCATGGTAATAGATCCAGTCAAGGTGAAATAGATGCTGGGTGAGATCTTGGTTGACCCGGAAAACATAGTAAATGTCATGTTTTCCATCAACAGGTTTTAGTTCCGTTTGGAAGCGTTTCCATTTTGTGGGTTCGGGCTTTTTCATCGACCAGCCATCCCATTGTCCTGTGGTCGTCACTTCGGTGCTACCAATGAGTGGCCCGTCGACAGCACCCAATCTGACATCAATAAAACCTCCGGAGATCGCCGTGGCACAGTTAAAATCTATGGTAACGATATCGGTAAGGTCCACATCTTCAAACATGATCCATGAGCTGTCCTGAACCTGCCAGATCACATCCTGGTCCGGAGCCATGAGTTCGATGAGCTTACTGGAGTTGTGAAATTCCTCTGCCTGAACCTTTCTATACCCTAGATTATACAGAAGTTCTTCTTTTCTCTCATGAAGAAATGGGGCATTTGAGACGAGAGATTTGTCTTGTGGTTTAAGCTCATCTTCAACCCAGTTTAGGATTTCGGTTAGCTTTTCTTTTTCCTCAGGTTCGTAGGTGAACACTTTGGGTTGTTCATTATAGATGTCACGATCCACCTGGTTGTTGAAGATGGCCATGAGCTCATAAAACTCTTCATGTCGAAATGGGTCATATGGATGGCTGTGGCATTGCACGCAGGCCATGGTTGTACCCTGCCAGACTTCACTTGTTGTACCTACACGCTCAAGTACAGAGGCTACCCGAAATTCCTCATTGTCTGTTCCGCCTTCATCATTGGCCATGCTGTTTCTGTGAAAAGCCGTAGCAATCAATTGGTCCTGCGTAGGGTTAGGCAACAGATCCCCAGCCAGTTGCTGTACAGTAAACTCATTAAATGGCATGTCGTCATTAAATGCCTTGATGACCCAGTCCCGGTATTTCCAAATACTTCTGTTGAGGTCCTTCTCGTAACCTTTGGTATCGGCGTATCGAGCCAGGTCGAGCCACATGCTGGCCCATTTTTCACCAAAGTGAGGGGATGAGAGCAGCTTGTCAACCAAATTTTCATAAGCTGCTTCACTATTATTTTCAAGGAATTCCTTTGCTTCCCGGGGAGTTGGTGGAAGACCAATCAGGTCCAGGTAAAGCCTACGCATCAGGATCTCTTTTGAGGCTTTGGTAGCGAAGTCAAGTCCTTCTTCCTGAAGCCTGGTGATCAGATAACGATCAATATCATTGTTGACCTCTACTGAGATCTGTGGGGGCGAAATGTCTTTTTGTGGCGGTACAAATGCCCAGTGGTCTTCCCATTTGGCTCCCTGATCGATCCAGTCTTCGATGAGCTCAATTTCCTTTTCATTCAATGGAGCAGATTCCAATGGCATCCTAATTTCGGGATCGTGATGGCGGATCCTTCGCATCACCTCGCTGTTTTTGGCATCCCCGGGGATGATGGCAAGTTTTCCGGAGGTTGTCTCCCCGAGTGCCTCTTCACGAAACAAAAAGCTTAACCCACCAGCTTTTTTAATACCTCCATGACAGGTGATGCATTTAGAATTGATGATAGGGCGGATGTGCTGGTTGTAGCTAATTTCTTCCTTTTGCCAGGAATAGACCAGGTATATAGCTGTAATTAAAACAGCAATTATGACCAAATAGAGAAGTTTTTTTAGCATCAGCATCGGGGTTCATACCAGCCCATCTTCAAAGCTATCTCATTAATTAGTAAAGATCAATTTCTGTGTTAAGTACCCAGCAGTTATATCAATTTTTGCTCATCTTCAGAATATTTATAAAATGTGCCGTTATTATTGAAGTTTGTATTTTTAAAATATTAACGAAGTAATTAGTTAACTTCATGGCGTTTAATACGTCTATAATAGATCACACATTAATTCAACAATGAGTTCAGTAATATCAACCAAAGAGATCAAAAAAGAATATGTGATGGGTGCTGAGACGATCCGGGCACTCAAATCCATCAGTATTGAAATCAAAAGAGGCGAATATGTAGCTTTCATGGGTCCGTCAGGATCAGGAAAGTCTACTTTGATGAACATCATTGGCTGTCTGGATACCCCTACAGCTGGTCAATATGTGCTCAACGGGCATGATGTAAGTGATCTCACAGAAAATGAGCTGGCTGAAATCCGAAACAAAGAAATCGGATTCGTCTTCCAGACATTTAACCTTCTACCTCGTGCTTCCGCTCTTGAAAATGTCTCTTTGCCCCTGGTGTATGCCGGGTATGGAAAGGAAGATCGGGAGGAAAAAGCTCTGGCCACACTGGATGGAGTGGGTCTTGCAGAGCGGGCTTATCACAAACCGAATGAACTTTCGGGAGGTCAGCGGCAGCGGGTAGCCATTGCCAGGGCACTGGTAAATGACCCAAGTATTATTTTGGCTGATGAGCCTACCGGTAACCTGGACACCAAGACTTCATACAGTATCATGGATCTTTTTGCAGAACTCCATGACAAGGGGAATACCATCATCATGGTAACTCATGAGGAGGATATTGCCGAATATGCCCACAGGATCATTCGACTGCGAGATGGGTTGATAGAATCTGATGAAGTAAATAAAAATATTAGGAAGGTAGAGCCAGTTGCATGAGTATAAAGGTGTATACCCGCACAGGGGATAAAGGAGGGACCTCCCTTTTTGGAGGGACAAAGGTGGAGAAAGATCATGTGCGTATTGATGCATACGGTAATGTGGATGAGTTAAATTCCTTCATTGGTTTACTAAGGGATCAGGACGGGATAGGAAAAGAGATCGGTGATCAGCTTTTTGAAGTTCAAAAGAAACTATTCTCTATTGGCACAATACTGGCCACGGAAAAGCCTCCGAAAGGGTTTATTTTACCTTATATAGATTCCAATGATATTCTGTGGCTTGAAAATTCAATTGATAAATTCTCTGAGAAACTGCCTGAATTAAAGAATTTTATTCTTCCGGGAGGTCATCAGGTTGTATCTTTGTGCCACGTTTGCCGAACTGTCTGTAGAAGAACCGAACGGGGAATTGTGAAATTGGCACAAGAAAATGAAATCAATGAAAATCTGTTGGCTTACATCAACAGGCTTTCAGACTACTTCTTTGTCCTTGCCAGAAAGCTCTCCCAACAGCTCGGTGTTGCAGAAGTGACATGGCAGCAATGATAGAATAAAATTGAGAAGGCGATGGTTGAAACAATGGACATCAGGATTGAAAAAAATTCAAAATCCAAATTACAACAAGTAGATCTGGAGAATCCGGTATTTGGAAAAGTCTATTCAGATCATATGTTTATTGCTGATTATGCAAACGGAGAGTGGAAGGATCTAAGGATCGTCCCTTACGGAAACCTGCAGATCAGCCCTGCCAATACTACGCTACATTATGCTTCAACCATTTTTGAAGGACTCAAAGCCTATCGAGACCGCAATGGTGAGATATTGGTTTTCAGACCGGATGCCAATGCCAAGCGATTGATCAAAAGTGCGGAGAGAATGTGCATGCCTCCGGTGCCTGAGGCTTTGTTTATGCAAAGCATGACGGAATTGCTGAAGCTGGACAAGGACTGGATTCCAAGTGCTCCGGGGACATCATTATATATCCGACCTTTTCAAATGGCAATGGATCCATATATCGGGATCAAGCCATCTCAGACCTATAGTTTTTTCATTATCACAGGTCCCGTAGGTGCTTATTACAGTCAGCCTGTAAAAGTGAAAGTAGAAAAACATTATACAAGAGCCGCCGCTGGTGGAACCGGATTTGCCAAAACCGGTGGAAATTACGCAGCAGCATTATATCCGGCTGTAAAAGCTCAGAAAGAGGGGTATGATCAGCTCATATGGACAGACGCTAAAGAGCATGCATACGTGGAGGAGTCAGGTACCATGAACCTGCTTTTTGTAATTGACGATGTGTTGGTTACAGCACCAGCTGGTGATACTATTCTTAATGGCATTACACGGGATAGCATCCTTACTCTGGCGAGAGACGAGGGAATGAAAGTAGAGGAGCGACGAATCTCCATCAAAGAAGTCGTCCAGGCCATCGAACAGGGAAGGCTGCAGGAAGCTTTCGGAGCTGGTACAGCTGCCACAGTAGCACAAATCAAGACACTCCACAATGATGGTATCGACTACGAGCTACCAGACGTGGCCGGAAGAAAATACTCCAATCATTTCCTGGACACTTTGAATAAGATCAGGTTCGGAGAAGTTGAAGATAAACACGGCTGGGTTTACAAGATCTGAAATGACCCTGGAAGAAGCCACAGCAAAAGTGACTAAAATGGCCGAGACCCATGGTGGGAAATTCGGCGAAAAAGTGAACTTCAATTTCAAAGGAGCTGGTACGATCCACCTGGATGATACGGTGTCTCCTGTCAAAGTGATTTCAGAGGAGGCTGAGGCACCTTGTTCGCTTGTCATGGAACTTGACAATTTCGAAAAACTATTGACAGGTGACCTGAATCCCATGATGGCTTTTATGACCGGAAAGATGAAAGTAGAAGGGGATAAGTCAGTTGCGATGAAGCTCGCTTCAATGTTCTAACAGTGGCTTTTTGAAGACATACTTTTCAAATAGTAAGTATGTTCCTATGGCGATTACCACACCGATTAATGATCCGGCCAATACATCACGAAGGAAGTGCTGTAACAGATAGATCCTGGAAATAGCTACCAGTATTGCTCCAAAAAGAAAAGCGAGCGACAAACCCTTGTTTTTTCTAAAAACAATCGCAAAGAAAGTCGCTACCGCAAAAGCTGTAATCGTATGACCAGATGGAAAAGAAAAGCTTCCATGATGCTTTACGCCTTCAATCAGGTTTAGGTCGGTGAGGCCATCAAAATAACGGGTCGGTCTGGGTATATCCTGAAATACCAGACGTTTTAATCCCTGGGAAAAAAGTAGCTGAGCGAAACCAAGTGCAAGAAAAACGATTGCCAGCCGCCATTTCCAGATTACCAGCCCGACAAACAGAACCCCTACAAATATACCGTCCCCTAAATGGGTCCAGTACTTAAAAAAGAAATCAAAAACCGGGTTTCTGTTCTCATTGAGCAGCAACACTGCATCTCCATGGTCAATCATTGACCAAACAAGCAGGGTAACAAGAAATACAACAATATATGGGATTAGATAGAAGTTATTATTGGGCATCAACGAAGTATATAGATCTTACCATATCCATTTTTAAAGGCTTTGTCAGCGGTGGTGAAACGATGATTAATCTCTTCACCCTGCTGACGGATGAAGACCCGGTAAAGGTAAACGCCATTGGCCAATAGGTCACCATACTCATCACGACCATCCCATGCATACTGGGTGATATTGTTCCCTATTCGGATCGGTCCTATTTCATCCTGGTTGATCTCTTTTACCACCCTTCCACTAATGGTCATGATCTGTATTTTGATCTGATCCGGAATGGTACCACCAGTCAGCGTAAATACAAACCTCGTGTTGGTAGAAAAGGGGTTGGGATAGGGATAGAAATGAGTTACCGAGCTCTCATTGATAACTTCAAATGAAATTTCGTAATCATTGTCCCCTGAATTATTTCCCGACTCATCTTCTGCTGAAACTCTGAAGCTATAGATACCATCCTCAAGAGGCCCCGGCTGATAGCTCAGTTCAAATTCCTGATCTTCGGTTTCTGGGGTATAGCTGACCCCTGGATCGGTAAAGTTGACTCTTTCATATTGACAGCCTTCGCAAGGTTGCTTGAGGTAAATTTCAATACCTACTGTATCATCATTCAAGAGGTAGCTGTTGTCATCCTGAAGTGTTACTCTAATATTTGGATTGGGGGTAACAATATCGCCATCCAGTATATAGGTGCCATCGAAGGTGACATTCAGTACAGGATTCGTATTGTCTTCACTAATATTGGCAGCAGGGTTCAGACTGAAAAAATTATTTACACTCAAAATCTCATTTTCCATAGGTGTCACAATTAGGCTGAGATTGTTTTGACCTGTTTTACCAAGTGTACTATAGAGTAAGGTAAATGAAGTAGTATCCCCTGCACTTGTTGGAGCGATATTAAATGTCTGGTTATAAGTTTGTGAGCTATTTATATTGAGAAGGGTAGAAGAGACCTCAAGGCTATCCTGAAAATCTTCTGAGGAAATGTTGATGAAATCATAGCTGGTTTCATATTCCTGACCTTCCTGGAGTTCCTGACTTTCATTGCTTGCTGCAAGGAGATATCCCTCTGGGGGTAAGGTATATTCTACAATCAATGCTTTGACCTGCGGAGGGTCAAGGTCCACATTGTCGCTAAAGCTTACATTTAGTTTTAAAAACGGATATTGCAAAGGATCAATAGTGCTTACGTCGACAGATGCCAAACGAGCATTGGTGAAGAGGGGTGTCTCAGTTCCTTCGGAATCGATTCCCACCACATCTATAGAAAAATTGTCATTAGGGTTATCCTCCACCTCATAGTGAAGGTTTGTCCAGGACTTTGCCGGGCCAATTCTCCGGGAAGCAATGGATCCGGTGGTGGAGGTATAGGTCACCAGCCCTGCAAGGTTCATTAACTGTTCTTTGGGTGACAACAATGAACCATCATCCACCATTTCAATGGCTTCTCCGGGGGCTGATCCCTTTTTTCCTAGGAAGATCACTGCCTGACCGTCTACCAATGATGAGATTGTGTTGCTTTGAATGCCTACTGAATTCAGTGAGTTGATCAATTGTGCATCCCAATTGGAATAGGCCACCGAATCAAACGAAAAAAGCAAAATATAATCATCCGGTTTCATGAGGTTGATGAGAGAATCCAAATACCTGTTGGAGCCTAACACATTGCTCTCTGTCAGGTTATGAATCACCTGAGGTATTCTTCCGCAGATTAAAGGATTGGAGACATCACCTGTCTGGAAGCTGATTGGTCGATATGGCTGGCCAGTTGCCCGATCGATGAATACCGCATTGATCGTATTGACCCTACATACTGCATTGACATTCTCAGTGATCATATAGTTCACATTTCCAACAATCACCTGTAAATCCTCATATTGATTGGGATGATCAATACCATGAGTAACTATCTCATAGTCATTCTCAGATTCTTCAAAGGTCCACGCACCCGTCAAATGATCATAGTTTACACCCGAAAGGGTATTTCCGGTAAATTGACCCGCTCCAACCTGGCCCCAGCCGGAATTGAGCGCATCAATGATGGAAAAAGAAGAGTTCACCCAGGTAGTATCCTCTCCCTCTTCAGGATTGGCGTAACGCGTTCTCCAATATATGGTAGAGGAATCATTCAAAGCGCTAAAATCTATATTGTGCTGTAGCAAGGTTTGACCACTTAGCACAATTGATGTTTTATACCCACTGGAGAAACCTGATGTAGTATCATATTCGAGCGAATAGTCTCGGGCAGACTCTTGAATCGATGATGGCTGAAATATGAAGTTTACGGATTTTGTTGATTGAACTCCAAAATTGATCGGATACAGGTTGATAGTCGCTCCACTTGTGATAAATAGCTCAAAGTTTGTCTGATTGTTGCTTTCATTGAGCTCATCGATCAGGTTGTCAGGATCGATAATGAATGAGAAAATATTGTTTCCATCCACTTTTTTGGCAGGATCATTTTCAATGGTGATTTGGAGAGTGTCAGAGTACTTTATAGGTGCTACCTTTATAATGCTGGATAAAACCTCACCTTCCGGCAAGGTTCTTCGTACTTCTATATCAATAGAATCCAGGGAGGACTTACCATAATTCTTTATCGGTAGGTTGATGAGAAAAGCACCCTGACTGGCCAGGATTTGATTTCCCGAGATAGGTTCAGCAGATATTTGGGTGGGGTCTGATTCATAGTCTGGTTCCGTAGCACCAAACACTTTTATAGCCGGGTCGCCTAACACGGACATGAGATTGACCTGTGCCAGCGATACGGCACCGGTTCCAAATAAGTCGTGATATCTGGCTGCTACAGATGTGAGTACATCCCCCAGACTTCGTCCAAACTCATCTTCCTGTGTAAAAGCCTCCTGGTAGAACAGGTCTGAAAATCGTTTCAGGTTAATAGAAAATGAAAAGTCTGCATGACCAATAAAAGCTAAAGCACCTTTGGATGCCGTATTTACCCAGGGCTGCCCGAAAGTCCCAGACGGGCTAAATATTTCCCCGGCATTACAACCGTTTGCCAAAATTATAGGGTATCTCCCGGCATTGTCATGGTCGTTGACATTCCCTATTTCAATGTCTGAGTTTTGGGAAGAACTATGGCCAAAGAATGTGACCATTCCGACTCCATTGTTGATTTCTGTTTTTATATCGATAATTTCAGTAGGTGCAGTGGTAATTTTTCTCCTTATTTTGGCACTGCCCCCTAAAAAATACCCCTCAGCCAGCCGTTCAAAATTTTCCACATAATTTGAAAAGGTCTGCTGTTCGAAACTGTTTTGACCCCCACTCAAAAGGATTTGATTCTTGCGCCAAAGCGCATTATATGGCAGAGCTTCCATCTCCTTCACTTTATCAAGATAGGATTTAATGTCTTCAGAGGTGAACGCATTCAGCCTACCCACTCCAAACGGAGGGTCCACACTACCTCCTGCTTTAATGGTAAAAAGCAAATCAGATCCGGGAAATCCATAGGCAGGGATATAATTGATATTAGCTCCTGGATTTCGATAAAATCCATAGTTAGTGGAAAGTCCTTTCCCAATGATAAACATATATTCAGGGGAACCTATCGCCAGGGCATTTGCAACAAAATTTTGGATAGCCAGCGGAGAAGGGTCACCGTATCCATACTGATCAAAAATTTCGTCAATGGTAGTCAGGGTCACCTCGTAGCTACCTCCGGCAGCGCTCTCTCTGTAATTTTTGTAAGCTGTGAGCTGGTTGAGTCCATCACTGGCAGGGGTCTGAAAGTGCTTATGACTGATAATAAGATAGTTGCTGTTTGTCGGATCTATTTGATCCATTGCAACTTCTTGTATGGATGCCACACTTTTAGTGCTTGTGAAAGCATAAAATTTTCTTGGGATACTGGGGTCATTCACAATGAATTCAAACCTGTCGGTTGTACTGAGACTTTTCGTAATGACCCGGGGTGAATATGGGTCAGTTATCTCAAAAATCCTGGTGTTGGCAGCATTGGTGGTTGGTACGACCAGATAGGATCGTGATTCCACACTCGTGCGTTGGTAAAAAGTCTTATTTCCACTGGCAGCCATATCAAAATCCTGGGGAGCAATGATCTTGATATAGGGCACGGAAATTCGGTCTGCCTGACCGGATTCCCCAAGGGCTGTGACGTGAACAACCAGGGTTCCATCTCCATTCACATCAGACCAGGCAATATTTCCACTAAAAATGGTTTGTGTCCATCCATTAAAAGTAGCCGTGTCGAGATTTCTGAGGCTGGCTTCTGAAGGGCCGACCCTGATCTGGGATTTATGCGTCAGGGAATTCCCTCCGATCAAACCTATTTCTAAGGAAGGGACGGGCCCCGTGTTGTCAAAATCGCCCAGATTAAAAGTAAATGTCTGGCTTTGGTTTTTAGTGAAAAAGCTGCCTGTCCACCCTTCACCTTCTACATATTCACCTGAGCTTAATTCCGAACCAAAACCAAATTTAGTTCCGGGAGAATAGGCATTGGTTTGCAGCTTTAGTGACTCGTTAAGGTGGTAGGGCTCCGCTGTAAGTCCGGAATTGTCTCCCAGGTTGGAAGTACTCATGGATTCTCCTGTCTCCGTTTGGTTCCAGGTCAAAAAGTAAGAAGCAGTATCTGTGAAGAGACTATGATATGGATGGATCTGGTAGGATGGATCTTCATAAAGTATAGAGTCTAGCCGTCCATCATTCTTTTCTCCATAGAATTCGAGATAGTCAAGAAATCCTCCTGACGCTATTTTATTGAGTGAAATTTCCTGACCTCTTCTAAACATCTTGATCCTGGCAGCTGCGATGGTTGTGATGGGGACCCCAGCCTGTTGTAGGCTGGCAGCATTGATACGATACACCCCATCCTCTGCCAGTTTAATCTTGAAATATCGCTGGTTAAATTTGATCCACTCGTTGCCGTAGGGCTGCGACCAGCCAGTCAAAGCGAAGATTAGAAGAAGTCCGGTGATCAGCTTACTCTTCATCCTTACTTGAATTAAAGTCTACTTTGATAGAAAAGACATTGGAATACAAACCAGCTGACTGGTCTCCAATGTCTGTAAGCGCATAATCAATCGCTACTTCGCTAAATCGAATGCCAATTCCGGCACTCGGCTGAAAGGTCCAGGAAGTAGATGCGTCAAAATCTTCAATCTGCTGAAACTGATTGATGCCAGCTCTAAGAAATGCCATGTTTTTAAACCCAATTTCTACTCCAGCCATGGGATCAAGGGAACCGAAATCAGTGCGAACCACGGTATTTCTCTTTCCATCAAAAGTCCAGACCAGATCGGCTGTAGTTAAAACACTAAAAGCCTCACTGATACTGATTTTTCTTGAAACACCGGCGATAAGCCTGGGGAGGGTAATTTCCAGAGTATTCTCGGGTACAGCATTTCCGGTCTGGCCATAAACCTGACTTACCTCGTCACTGTTGTGCTTCCATGCATTGAAGGTACCAAACACGTCTTTGGCCATAAGTCCAATCATCCACTTTCCAAAAGACTTTTGAGCAGAAAGGTCAACACCAAAACCCCAGGATGTGGCAAAACTGCCAACTCTTCGGTGCAAGACTTTCACATTGCCCCCGGTTTTCAATCCTCCTAGTACAGGTATGTTCCTTGCATAGGAAATGAAAAATGCATAATCAGATGCTGAGAAAAACTGAATATTGCTATAATTTATTGCCCCTGTCGCATCAAAGAGAAATCGTGTATCAGCAATGTCATCTACTGCAAAGCGTAGGGCACTGATCCCAAGGCCACTGTTTTCATCCAGTTTTCTGGCGTACCCCAAAAAGTCATAATTGGCAATCCCTGCGAAATAGGCCGCATGCATCATTTCCAGCTGATGATCAGCTTTCAAGTCCAGTATGCCAGCCGGATTCCAATATAATGCCGACACATCATCTACATGGCTAGTCATGCTCAATCCCAGCCCAAATGCTCTGGCATCCACTCCAATGTTCAAATATTCATTGCTGTACTTAGGTGTTTGGTCCTGAGCACTCAGAGAATGAATGATTAGCACAAGGGAGATGAAAGAGCTGATTGATTTCATGAAAAAGTATCCCATTGCAAGATAAATAGACCTGTTAAAACTCAAAAAGGTTGGGCGTTATGTATGGGACAAAAACCTCCAATTTTTAATTTATAATATTAATATACACATAAAATATATAATAATATAAAGAATATTGATGATTCAGTAAAGATTTTAACATAGTACTTGGCCATACATAGTACCTTTCCGTATACAGTAAGGAACCTAAAGGTCAAAAGGTAGTAAAATGGACATGAATTTACAGAATGCACAAGTTCAGATGCGGAAGGGAATCTTAGAATTCTGCATTCTGAACATCATCTCAAGGGGGGAAGTATATGCTTCCGACATGCTTGAGGAACTTACTTCTGCAAAGATCATGGTAGTGGAGGGTACACTTTACCCTTTGCTGACAAGATTGAGGAAGGCAGGACTTGTGGATTACAAATGGGTAGAATCCACAAGTGGTCCCCCGAGGAAGTATTACACACTCACCGAGTCTGGTGAGGAATTTAAAAAAGGACTAAACAATACCTGGGAGGAACTTCAGACATCAACAAAGAAGATCATCTCTGTGAGTAAGAAGTCCGCCAAAACAACAAAGAAATGAAAGGACAGGACTTTAAAAACTCACTCAATAATAATACGATTTTGATGTATTCAAATCGGATGTTTATGTGCTCAAAAGCATTCAACATTAGGACTAACCAATAACCGCGATTAAAGAAATGAAAAAGACAGTCAGTATAAATATTGGAGGGATCATTTTCCACATCGAGGAGGATGGCTTTGAAAAGCTCAAAAGCTATCTGGATTCTGTCAATAAATACTTTTCCAGTTTTGACGATAGTAAGGAGATCATCTCGGATATCGAAAGTAGAATTGCCGAGATCTTTCTGAGCAAGCTCACCGATAACCGGCAGACCATCAACATTGATGACGTAAATGACCTTATCACCACCATGGGTACAACCCAGGATTTTGATGCGACGCTGGAATCTGAGCCAGAACCTGTAAAAGAAGAACCCACTGAAGAGACTTCTTCTAAAAAGGAAAAGAAAAAGACACCAAAACGGCTTTACAGGGATACTAAACGCAGGATTATAGGCGGCGTTTCAGCAGGGATCGCCCACTATTTTGGGATTGATCCCCTTTGGATCAGGTTGTTATTTATTGCCCTCTTTGTCAACATTCTTTTCGAGGGGATTTCAGGGGCTATATTTTTAGCCTACGTGATCCTATGGATTGTATTGCCTTACAACAACGAGCTTGAAGAAGATGAAAAGATCAAAAAACTCTTTAGAAATCCTGATGATAGGGTTTTAGGTGGAGTTTCCAGCGGTATTGCTTCCTATTTCGGGATTGATGTATCTGTTGTCAGACTCATATTTGTGCTATCTATCTTTTTAAGTTTCGGTGCAACTATCCTTGTCTATATCATTCTCTGGATTATTACACCTGAAGCCAAGACGATCACAGAGAAAATGCAGATGGAGGGTGAGCCAGTCACACTCAAAAACATTGAAGATGCAGTAAAGAAGAATCTACGAGTAAAGGAAGGAGAAGAAGGTCCGCTGGTAAAGATTTTGCTATTCCCTTTCAGACTGATCGCCTTGATTATCAAGGCCCTGGCCAAGATTCTGGGACCATTGTTGCGGTTTCTCATTGATGCTGTTCGGATCATTTTTGGAGCAATATTGTGCCTCGATGGGTTCATTGTAATGGTGGTTGTCACAGGTGCTTTACTCACGATCTATGGTATTGGCGGGATGGCCAGGTTATACAATCTTGGAGAAGTTCCTATCGACCTTTTTAGAGAATCAATTGATCCCATCATCATTTTCAGTATTTGGGGCTTTGTGCTGATTACTGCGCTGGGTTTCTTTTTGGCAGGGCTTGCAATCATCTTAAAACGAAAAGTGGTTAATGCTTATGTTGGGTGGTCATTGTTTGCCTTATGGATAGTTTCGATTGTGCTCATATCATTCAATCTGCCTGGATATATTGCTGAATTTAGGTCTGGAAGCAGCTATAAGGAGGAGAAGATATACGAGGTAGTAGCTAATGAAATCCCGACGCTTAAACTGAGTGCTGACCCATCGTTTGGGCCAAGTCTGGTGGAGCTCAAGATTCGTGGTCATGCAGACAGTGTTTATAAGTTAGTGACTGATATTGAAAGCAGGGGAAGCAGCAGGACTGAGGCCATAGAAAATGCCAAAAGCATTCAATATGAAGTAGTAAAGAATGGGAATGAGTTCTTGTTTGACCCGAAACCCGTATTTTCTGAAGGAGCAAAGTATAGGTTTCAATATGTTGAAGCAGTTTTCTATGTTCCATTAGGTCAGGTGTTTAGGATGGAAAGAGACCTGGACAGGATTCTTGTCAACACCCTGTATACTGGTGGATATCGGTCTCATCAGATGGAAGACAATGATTGGATTTTTGATGGCAGAGGCATAAAGTGTATCACGTGCCCGGTGGATGAAAGCACTATGTCGGATGATGAAGGAGTCTACGGAGACAGGATGTCTTATCCATTTGAGGATTTTGACGAGGTAAAGGTGGCCTCACTCATGAAGGTTGATATCCGACGCGGTTCTGAATACAAAGTAACTGTACATGGAGATGAAGATGTGCTGGATGATGTATATCTCAACCAGGTAGGGGATGAGCTTGAAGTCAAATACCGTGAAGATGCCTGGGAGTGGTGGAATGATGAAGACAGAGAGGTAAAGCTAAGCATTGTTATGCCGGGACTTGATTACCTGGAGCTTATCGGTAAATGTAAAGGCGACGTACGTGGATTTAATGAAAATGAGATGGAAGTAAACCTTGTGGGTGCCTCGGACCTTATACTGGAATCCAGAGTGAACAAACTCAACATTACAATGGCAGGGGCTTCTGAAATGGAGTTGCGTGGCTCTGGTGATGAACTGGATGTTGAGGTGATTGGTGCTTCTAAGCTTAAAGCATTTGATTTTGATGTACAAAAAGCTTCTTTGCAGGTGGTAGGTGCATCTTTGGCTCAAGTCAATGTGAGGGAAGATCTGGAAATTGAAGCAGCAGGCATGAGCAAGGTCAGGTATCGCGGTGAAGCTAAAGTTTCCATCAGCGAAGCAGGTATGAGCAGCGTAGAGCGAGATTGATTTGAGAAGTATTCTAACATTTAGATTGGTCTTTCCGTTATTGGGATAAACCAATCTACTGTTATGAAATTGCTTTGTTCGTTCCTCTTTTTAGCTCCACTCGTTTGTAATGCCCAGGATCAGTTAGATACTAAATCTGGCCCGGTCAAAATAAACCCTGTTACCCATGGGACCATGGTGCTGGAATTTGAAGGAAAAACCATTTATGTGGATCCATATGGAGGAGCTTCAGGATTCAGTAGTTTTTCCAATCCTGACCTGATCCTGATTACTGACATTCATGGGGACCATTTAAACAAAGAGACCCTGGCTGCCCTCAATACCCAAAAAAGCACATTTGTGGTCCCTCAGGCAGTTTATGACCAGTTGGAGGAGACTCAAAAATCAAATGCAAAGGTACTTGACAATGGATCTACTCTCGATTGGGAGGGAATAAAGGTTGAAGCCATTCCGATGTATAATCTTCCGGAAACCGATGACTCAAGGCATCCTAAGGGCCGCGGCAATGGGTATGTGCTTACCATAGGGGGTAAAAAGATTTACATCTCCGGGGATACTGAGGACATTAAGGAAATGCGATCACTTAAAGGTATTGATGTTGCTTTTGTATGTATGAATTTACCATATACCATGGATATCAATCAGGCTGCATCTGCTGTCCTGGAATTCAAACCCAAAGTAATATACCCATACCACTACCGTGGCCAGGGTGGTCTAAGCGATGTAGATCAATTTAAAAAACTGGTCAATACTGGTGACAACAAGATTGAAGTAAGATTGGCTAAGTGGTATTAAGCACTTATTGCCAATCGTCTTTTCAATGAAGCCACTTTGTTGATGGCATCGATGTAAGCTTTCACCGAAGCTATGATTACGTCTTTGTGTACACCAAAGCCCATATAAAGCTGGCCTTCAAATTCGATTCGCATGTGCACCTTACCTTCGTCAGTTCTATCACCGATGGACTGAACCAGGAACTCATCCAGATTCATTTTTTCATGGATCAACTGGTCCACAGCATTCAATGCCGCCTCCAGTGAACCACTTCCGGTTGCTTTTCCTGTCTGGTGTTCTCCATTTACCTTCAATTTGATGGTAGCGGAAGTGCCTTTTGACTGACTGCTGATAATTTCTATATCCTCTAGTTCAATGCCTTCTTCAGGTAATTTTCCTTCTACCAGTACAATAAGGTCATTGTCTGTGAAATCTTTTTTCTCATCAGCAAGTTTCAAAAATCCCTGGTATACCTCTTCTACCCGATCATTCTCCAACTTATAGCCAAGTCTTTCCAGATGGTATTTCAATGCTGCTTTGCCACTACGCGCTGTAAGGATGATAGATGACTGAGGAATTCCGATGTCTACCGGGTCAAGAATTTCATAATTCTCCCTGTTTTTGATCATTCCATCCTGGTGAATCCCAGAGGAGTGAGCAAAAGCGTTTCTTCCCACAATTGCTTTATTAGGCTGCACCGGCATATTCATCATTTTACTCACTAATAAGCTCAATGCATAGATGTGCTGGCTATTGATGTTGGTGTGAAGGTTCAGGTCCTTGTGCGTTTTAAGGATCATGGTGATTTCCTCAAGGGATGTATTTCCAGCCCTTTCACCGATTCCGTTCATGGTGACTTCTACCTGCCGTGCTCCATTAATTACACCAGCAGCAGTGTTGGCAGTGGCCAGACCTAAATCATTGTGACAGTGGCACGAAAGGATGGCATTATCCACGCCTTTCACGTTTTCTTTCAGGTATTTGATTTTCGCACCATATTCTTCTGGCAAACAATAGCCAGTGGTATCAGGGATGTTGACGACCGTAGCACCTGCTTTGATGACAGCCTCCACCATTTTGGCCAAAAATTCATTTTCAGTCCGTCCTGCATCCTCGCAATAGAACTCTACATCCTCCACGTATTTCTTGGCATACTTGGTCGCCGCTACAGCCCTTTCAAGAATTTTTTCCCTGTCGCTTTTAAATTTCAGCTTAATGTGATAGTCAGAACTTCCGATCCCTGTATGGATCCTTTTGCGCTTGGCAAACTTCAATGCATCAGCAGCAAAATCAATGTCTTTTTCTACTGCTCGCGTCAGTGCACAGATCACCGGTTCGCTTACAGCTTTGGAAATTTCAATAACGGAGTTGAAGTCCATCGGACTGGAAATTGGGAACCCAGCTTCGATAATGTCAACACCCAGTGTCTCAAGCTCCTTGGCTATTTCAATTTTTTCGGGTGTAGATAATTGACATCCTGGTACCTGTTCTCCATCACGAAGGGTAGTGTCAAAAACGTATACTCTGTTGTTGTCCATTTCGAATCTTATTTGGTTGGGAAATTCTTATAATTTCGACGTATTTTTTTCATCAGATCCAAGGATCTTGTTCTGTTATTTCTGATTTATAAAAATTAAAAGTAGGATTTGGCCCTATGATCCCAAAACCTAAATAAAAAATAAATACGACTGCTATATATAGCAATTGAACTTAATATGCTTTTAAATTGCTTATATTAGTAATTTATAAAGATATTTATTACGATGGCTAAGGATCATTCTGACCACCTGTTTGTACTCATAAAGTCACTTAGTAAGAGTGAGAAGCGGTATTTCAAACTAAAAAACAGTCAGAGCCAGGACGACCCAAAATACCTCAAACTATTCGATGAAATTGGTCAAAGTGAGGTATTTGACGAAAAGCGGTTAATTCAAAATAATCCATGGATTAAACCTGCCCAATTTAGTAATCTCAAGGCGCATCTTTATCAAAAGCTTTTACAGAGTCTGAAGGAGTATTCCACATCGACCAATGATGACATTGCCGTCCGTGAACAAATAGATCACATTCAGCTGCTCTATGACCGGAGCCTGTATCATCAAAGTATGCAGCTTGTCCAAAAACTGAAGCGGTCAATCAAAAATGGAGATAACCTGGAGCTGCAGCTCGAGGTACTTAAGTGGGAAAAGAACCTGCTTCCCTATTCGCTGGGCAAGCATAGTTTGAACCGGTTGAGGCAGATCATCGAAGAAACAAACAAGGTGAATGAGCAGATCTCCCGAGTCAATTTGCTAATGAATATCTCGGTGGAATTAAATACAATTTATCTGAAACGTGGGTCAGTCAGGAGCAAAGAGGATTTTGATGAGGTTACACGGATTTTTGATCAGCGACTTCCAAAATGGAGTGAGAATACTCTTTCATTTAGAGAAAAACTACTTTGGTATGAAATCCATCAAGGCTACTACAGCTTTATCCAGGATTTTGAGCCCATGTATGATCACTCCAGAAAGTGGGTAAATCTATTTGAGACGATTCCCAATTCTACTTATTATTTCGAAATGTATATCCGTGGTCTCAATCAGCTGCTCAATGCTCAGGCCAGGCTATTAAAATATGAAGAGTTCTCCATTACCCACAGGTTGTTGAGATCTCTTGCCAATCACCGCATGATCAGGATGAATGAGAATCTCCAGATCAGATTGTTTAAATACAACTATGCACATCAATTCAATGAATATTTTCTCATTGGTGATTTTGCCAAGGGTGTGGCCTTATTCAGGCGTATTTCACATCAGATGGATCAATATATATCCTTGCTGGATGTGCACTCACAGTTGATTATGTTTTACAAGATTGCATGTCTTTTCTTCGGAAACGGGGATTATAGTGATGCGTTGGTGTGGCTCAACAGGATTATCAATTATGAGGATCAGGATATCCGGGAAGATATTCATTCATTTACCAGGATTCTTAATCTTATAACACACTATGAGTTGGGAAACAGAGATGTGATCGAATATTACTTAAGGTCTACTTATCGCTTCCTACACAAGAAAGAAGACATGCATGAGTTTCAGTATTATATCCTGGATTTCATTAAAAACCTGAACAGGGATATTACTGAGAATGAACTGATCCAGCGATTCAAAAAGCTGAGAGATAACCTGCTTCCACTAACCACCAGCCAATTTGAAAAGAGAGCTTTTATCTACTTCGACATCATTGCCTGGTTGGAAAGCAAGATCCATAAAAAGACTGTGGAAGAGATCATTAAGGAACGAGTGCTCGAACCTGCCCAGGTATGACTATGATTCACAGTATTCGATGATGCCTTCCTTGATCCGCTTGTAAGTTTCGTCGCGGATGGCTTCGTCTTCTTCCAGCAAAGTCATTCGAAATCCCATCAGGTCTGAACAGAATGAGGAGATTGGTACCAGGCATACTTGCTTGGCTGCAAGAAGGTAATATACAAACCTTTTGTCCAGCTCTACCTTGCCATTGCTGGCAAACCACTGATCTATTAGTGCCTCTACTTTTGGGTTGTCGATCTTCAACTTTTGATGGGGTTTCAGCACACCCGGTTTGAAGATCATGGTATTGTAGAAGGCTCCGTTGGTATCATTAAAGGTAATGTAGGGCACATCGCTAAATACTTTTGAAAGGTATTTACTTCTTTGACCTACATGCTGATTGGTTTCTTTGATGAAACTCTCGTACCTGGGATCTTTCATGATCCTTGGAATCGCCACCTGTGGAAGTTTTGTCGAGCTAACCTCTATCATCTTGGCATTGTCGATGGTCTGACACATCTTGGCAAATTCCGGATCTTTCTCCCGGTTGTAATATTCTGCCCATCCGCATCGTGCCCCAGGCCAGGGGAATTCCTTTGAGATACCCTTCAGACTGATTCCCGGTACATCCCCGATGATCTCAGCAAGTGTACAGCTCTCTGCATTGTTGTAGATGAGATTCATATAGATCTCATCGCAAATGATAAACAGGTTAAATTCTTTGGCAATGGCTACCATCTTTTCCAGGATCTCGCGGGGATAGACCATGCCTGTTGGATTGTCAGGATTGATAATGATCATCCCGACAATATTTGGGTTCTCTTTTACCTTTTTATAGATGTCATCCGTGTCCGGGTACCAGAAATTTTCCGGATCTAGCTTATAAGTGATCGGATGACTATTGGCATGGGCAGCTTCAGCAGAAGAATGAGTGGAGTAAGCGGGAGAAGGTCCGATTACCCTGGAGGATGGAATAAGGTATTGATAGATCTTACCTATGGCATCTCCCAATCCGTTGAAAAATGTGATATCGTCTGCAGTGATTTGTACACCACCCAGTGCACTGCATTTTTCAGCGAGGTATTGTCTCGTGGATAAGACACCTTTTGAATGACTATAGCTGTATGTAAGGTCTTCATGGATCAGACCTGAAATAATTTCCTTAATCCACCCAGGAAGTTTTCTGTTTTTCTGGATAGGATCACCAATGTTTTCCCATAAAATGGAATATCCGAGTTTCTCTAATTGTTCTGCTTTTCTGACAATTCCACGGATCTCATATGAGAGCTCATCAGCGCCTTCTCTTAGCAATTTTTGTCTCATGCGAAAAAATAAAGCTACGAAAGTACAGGAAATGAAAATTCACACAAAGGTCAGATCAATCTTCTTTTTTAAAAATGAACTTTCGGGACCGGGAATTCCCACTAATGACCACAGTAAGAATGTCGCTATCGAGACTATAGGCTATCTTTTTTGGAAAGTCATGCGCTTCATTTTCACAAACAAAAGAATTGTTGCCTATACTGGTGATTTTAAAATATGTGGGCTCGGCATTCTGTGCTACTTCCGCGATATAATATAAATTTCCTTTTCTTCGGGTGATTGTCAGTCTTTCTACAAATACCGTATCTCGACCATCCAACATGACTCCCAATCCTACCAAGTCATTATTTTGTGCTGTTTCCCATGTTTCAAAAGCCTGAGCATCACCCTGCACATCGGTCCTATCCCATCGACCTTCAAGCCACATTAGTTTTTCTGCTTTTTTCGACTGAGCAAAGAGCGAAATTGAAACCAATAGGAAGATGATGGAGGAAGTACTTTTCATCTACCCAATTTATCTAAATCCGGAGACAATATCAGTAACTTGATTGCACCGATCACAACCAGCACCACAATTAGGAGGGCCGGAAATCCACCGAGTACAGAAATGATTTTAATTCCATCGATGCCTGCGTTGGCGATCATGACCCATGCTATCAGACCAATGATAGTACCCCAAATGATTTTAATAGAAACTGGCGATTCGGGATGTTGAGGAGTGACACCCTTGGTGCAAATGTTACTCATTGCTGATGTATTTGAGTCTGCAGCTGTTACATAGGAGATAAAAGTAGTAATTAGAAACAAACTGCCAATAATTAGTTCTGTTGGTAATCTTCCGATCAGTGCATAAATCACTGATTCAGGACCTTTGGCCTGCATGAGTTCGTAGAGTTCGCCTGAGGTTTGCATATCCCAGTGCAAAGCAGATCCACTAAAGATTGTCATCCAGAGCGCCCCAAAGAGTGCTGGTAGCAATAAGTTGACCTGAATGTATTGTTTGATGGTATATCCTACAGATAACCTTCCCAGAAACAATGCTGTGATCGGGGTCCATGCCAGCCAATTGGCCCAGTTGAAAACGGTCCAGCTTTGAAACCACGATTCGCCGGGGTTATTGTCCCAATTTACACTTCTTGGAAGAAATTCAATGGCAAATTCATAAGCACCCTTTGCAGCAATAAGCAGTAAATCTGCGACCGGGCCGAAAAAAAGAAAGATCGTGGCTATCAGGAAGAAGATCCTAACATTAAAGTCCGACAATACCCGGATTCCTTTCATAAGACCGCTGGCAGCAGATACCATGAAAGTGATCACAATAAGCATCCCCACTACAGCAAGTATAAGCCTGTTGTTCTCGAATAAAAAAAGGGTATTAAGACCGCCAGCTATCGTAAGGATACCCGCTCCAAGAGAAGCTGACATACCTGCAATCAGGCAATAAAGGCAAATGATATCAGCTATTGTTCCAATTTTGCCATGGGCAAACCTGCCAAATAAAGGGTAGACCAGGGAGCCAACCTGAAAGGGTTGATTAAGGTTGTAATAGCAGACGGCGAAAACCAGGCCAGTGATTGTATACATGCCGTATGGAGTCAGGGTCCAGTGCATAAACATTGCAGACATGGCAAAGTCACGAGCTTGAAAGCTGCCTGCTTGTATAGGCAGGTTGTCAGGTGGCTGGTTGAGGTGAATGATAGGTTCAGCTGTGCCCCAGAAAAGAATTCCCGTAGCGATGGTTGTGCAGATGGTAATGGAGAACCATCTCCACCGGGTCAGGATTGGTTTGGCGTTCTTCCCACCTATTTTGATTTTAGAAACAGGGGAAAAGTAGATTATCCCTATCACAAGGAGTATCAAGAGCGCACTCCAGCTGAAAAGCCAACTGAAATGGGTTAAAACCCAAGTATTGAGGGACTGGAGTATATTTAGAAATACAGTTTCATTATACAGGCTGTATCCAATGGTAGTAGACAACAGGAGAAACGGAGGCCAAAATTTAATGTTATGTAACCTGCCTTGTGTAAGCATCTAATGATGACTAGCTGCCTCGTGCCCATCCGTGTGTCCAAGGTCTTTGCTCGGATCAATTTTATCCCTTACCAGCTGCTTAAGTTCTTTTATCTCAGGAAATCTCCCTTCTTCCTTTCGTGAAAAGAGCAACTGACCATCCAGGTAAATGTCATAAATGCCACCTGAACCCTGCTTCAAAGTGATTGAGTCCAGATCTTCCTGGAAGGTAGTAAATAACTCCTGCTGCATCCAGGTAGCCCGATGCAGCCAGTGACACAATGTACAAAATTCAATGGTGATTTTATGTTTTTCCATTCCTAACCCTTTAACCTTAAAGGTAGAAATTTGGTGCTATTGCTCGGAATTTTTTAACACAAAATATTTCGAATGTGGCTTGTCAAAAGTGATTGAAGCTTAGGAGTACCCATTATTACAGGAAAAAGAGCACATATCCTCGACTAATCGAGGATATGACTTGCTAAAAATTATTTATTACTCTGGCACTACCACCTGGTTGAACTCTTCCATTTGATGGTGGATAGATTTCCCCCCAAACCTCCAGGTTAGTCCAAAGTTCAATAGATAATCTGCAAAGGCGGCGTCTCCATTATCACCATCAATTTTGTCATCATAATTCTGAGTGCGGGCTCGTTCAATGGCTACTGGAACGGTTAGATTTATCGAGAGATTATTGAAGTTGTAGCTCAATCCCGGCTCTACAGAAACAATGTATCCAGGTCGCCTAAAGCCAGCATCACCGCCAAACAGATCACTAGAGGGAATGCCTTCAAAACGAAGTCCACCATACAGCCCAAGGCCATGGATCACAGTCATATAAGAAATCCCCAGTCGGCCTGCATATTGATCTGCCACAGAATAGTCGCGAGCTCTGCCACGATTTACGATGCCATATTTTTCTCGGGGATTGATGAGATAATACAGATTTCCACTCAAAAAGAGGTTGTCGGTAAGGACATGAAATCCCTGTGCTTCTATTGCCAGCCCGAAACCACCATCTCCTGGTTGAATAGACTGGTCCACTCCTGACTGGATGATTTGGTCACGATTTTCACCCTGATTGTAAAAAGTAGATGTTGTTCTATAATTACCTGAAGGCAGTTTCATGGCCAGGCCCATAGAAATATTAGTGGTGCTTTGCTCTGGATCCAGCATCCAATAGGAAACCCCAATACGTACATCACCAATTCCCTGGGCATAGGTTTTGTGACGGTCTCCAAGCCCGGAAGGAGGGTTTCCTCCATGTTCGTACATCGAGGACCTTTCGTGGTATACAAAGGGGAGCACCACATTGACTGCAAACCTGTCTGATAATGCATACAATAAGCTCAAATCAAGGAAATAGGAATCATTGATAACCTCAGTGCCCTCTAAAACGCGATGCGTCTCTTCGTGTTTTCCCCTGAAGTGTTTGTAAGAATGAAAATACCGGAGATTAGTCCCCATTTGCCAACTTCCTTTGGGCATTAAAGTCCCCCCACCAATGTTTACCCCACAGCCGGATCGAATGGCGATACATCCCTGGGCATTGGAGTCCAGAGTGCCGAAGATAACAATGAGGCCTGCGATAAATAGGATTTTGTATAATTGTTCCATGTTGTTTTCTGATTTTATTAATAGCAGTGATTTCATGTGAGCTCCACTTCTGCTTTTGTTCACATTAATTTGTTGTTAAATGAAATTCCATTTAGAATGGATGAGAAAAATTGGAACTAAACAATTGGAGGCTGTAAAAGAATATCGAGACAGGGTGATTTATGTACCCGCTGGTAGGTGTCTGTATAATCATTAACACTCACCGAATAAATACTTTTGAGACCACTTACAGATTTTGGTTCATCATAATGTTTGGCACAGAAATTAATGACAGATGTTCTGCTCTTATTTTCATCCATTGGAGCAGCATTTTTGACCAGCGCATGGATGGAATTATTGAGGTGAGAGGAGATAGCATCATTGACGATCAAAATATGCAGTGAGTCGTTTTGATATTTCTGGTAAATGGCTCTATAGACTTGCTTACCCAGTACAATCTTTCCTCGTGTTTGGCTGTAATCTATTTGGTTTGCCTTATAAGGAATTTTCATAGGGATGGATATCCTCATAAGATCCTTTTGTTGAGGGATATCCATTCCTTGCCACTGTTTGTCGATTTGATGGCTTACTAGCCAATAAACGCTGTAAAATCCTCCATGGTATAGTATCAACAGACAGAGCAACAATATAGCAGTGACTCTTTTCATGGGATTGGGCCAACTTCTAAGTTAATTCCAAATCCTCATATTTACAAAGAACTGTTTTAAGCAACCATATTTGTGGCTTTTTGAAGTGAATCCTCAAGCGTTTCTATGGTTGCATATCCATGACTGATCAAATAGTATTTTTCTCCGGATTGATAAACCACTGTTGGAAAGCCCCGTACCCCCGCTGATTTTACCCAGCTAAATTCTTGCTCCACATTTTGTTTGGTCTCGGCGGAATGAAAATGTTCAATAAAAGTAATGGGATCCAAACCAAAAGAGGCAGCAAGTTTTCCATATATGGATTCATCATTATAATCCATGCCATCTTTGAAGTGTGCGGTCTGTAAAGCATGAGTAAATTCCATGGCTTTTTCAGGCATGAAACTCCTAAATGTCACCAATGCCCGACTAGGGGGCTCGGAGTTGGTCAGTGCAGAACCATCCTCAAGGAAATTCTGAATGTAAGAATCACCGAATGTTGTGCCTGTGGTGACTTCCAGTCTGGGTAATGCGCCTTTAATGTATTCAGCCATGTGAGCATACGGAGCTACCCTGGAGCCGGTGATCATTCCACCAGCAACAGGAATAAATTCATATTTATCGCGATGCTGTTTTGAGAAATCCAGCATCGTCTGACTAAAGCCAAAGCACCACCCGCAAAGGGGGTCAAAAATGTATAGGATTTTATCCATGAGGTACCAGTAGATTTAATGACTCTAAAGTGGATTGCGGTAAAAAAGTTCCCTCTGATTAGGATAAACAAACTATACATGAGTGATTTAGTTGTTTATTTAGTTTTAATACTTTTGTGAAACAACCAGCAAGCAAATTATACTATGGGTAACATTATCTCTGCTCTTGAGAAAGTGACTGAAGGTGATGAGGATTTCATGAAGGAACTCTCAGAAGCTTTTATTTTTAACTTCGAAGAGTTTTCAGAAACCATTATCAATGCCGTTGACCAAAGGAACTTTACCGGGTACCGCGCTATTGTCCATAAAATCAAGCCTTCTTTCATAACAATTGAAATGGAAGATGAGCTTCAGAAAGTTAGTGACTTCAGTACCAATCTGGATGGTAAATCTGAGGAGGAGATCGAGGAATTTAAATCCTGGGTAAGAAAGATCTCCGAAGACACCATCGCAACACTTAGAAGTATCTAGCTTAGAAAGTCAGCTTTTTTAGCTGATCTATCGAAAGGGCTTCTTTATCGATCACAGTCGAGTCAGCTCCGATCTCTATGGCATTATATTTCCAGCCATCATGATACAATGAAGGTTTGATACTTTTTATAGGCATTCCCTGTTTTATTAGCGTATAAGCTACTATTAGCAGGTCTTCCTGTTTCACACTGTCTCCATAAAAAATCGAGTTGGACTCATACTCCGTCATCTCCTTATCTACAGGGCGTTCATGAATGTAGAATCCCAAATCTTTCAGCTTATATACACTATTGCCATCCGGAGGATGTTTATAATAACGAATGATCACATCAGAGCGTGGTTTTCCAGGAGGTAGCCCGTTCAGTACTCTGGTCTGATAAGATTTATTGAGATCACTGAAAAAAGATTCAGCTTTTTCCATCTCACTGGCTGATGTCTCAGGTTCTTGAGTAGGTGCAACCACCACTGTTTCAGAACTGCCTGCTGTGCTACTGGTTTCCCGGGGGCTTTCTTCATATTGAATAGAAAGATTCGAATAATCAATGGGGTCTTCAGGCTCATAATGTGGCACTACAAATTTCATCAGATAAAGTAATCCGAAGAGAATGGCCAGGACCAAAAGGTATACCAATGACTTTGCTGATTTTTCGTTCATTCCAGTAACCGTTGACAGGGCTAAAATTATAGAATATTGGATGAAAAGCCATGAAAAAGCGTATCCAGATATTTTGCATGGAAAAAGAAGGAAATCTTGATCTAAATGACGATTCTTAAACAAATACTCCTGAAACTGGCAGGAAAATAGTAAATCTAAAATGACGAAAGTGCCAAAGTGGCATATCTCCAGGCTTTTTTAGGCTGCTTTTGAGGGCTTTAGCCTCTCTGGAATAGATTTTGTGACTTAGCAGCCAAATATTAGTGACATGAAGGGGAATTTTAAGCAATTGATCAATAGTGATAAACCGGTGCTGGTAGATTTTTATGCCGACTGGTGTGGCCCTTGCAAAATGCAGGCACCTATATTGAAAGACGTTTCAGCAGCAATTGACGGCAAAGCAAGAATCATTAAAATAGATGTAGACAAAAACCAGGGCATTGCCAGACAGTATCAGGTTCAAAGCATCCCGACAATTATATTATTCAAAAAAGGTAAGCCGGTATGGAGACAAGCCGGGGTAGCCAACAAGCAACAGCTTATCGGTTTAATAGAGAAAAACTCATAAGTATGAACAAAAAAAGTCCACAGATCGCTCAGATCTGTGGACTTTGACATTTTGTTAAACTATTGATCAGGCATTTACTGCCTTTGCTGTCTTAGCTCCTTGTTTTCTGTAAAAATCAAGCACTGTAGGTGTAGCGATAAAGATGGATGAGTATGTACCAACGGTGATACCCACCAACAAGGCAAATGAGAAGCCTTTCAAAACAGCACCTCCAAAAAGGAATAAGATGATCACAACGATGAGGGTTGTCAATGAAGTGATCATGGTCCTGCTAATGGTACCGTTCAATGATTCATTGAATACCTTCACCATTTCAGAGCCGGATTTTATTCCCATGTTTTCACGAATCCTGTCAAAGACTACCACAGTATCGTTGATAGAATACCCTATGATTGTAAGGATCGCAGCGACAAATACCTGATCTATTTCATAGACAACTCCAAACCATCCTACAATGGCGAAGGCTGAGATTACAAACAGGGTATCGTGGAATAACGCGACAATCGCTCCCAAGCCGAATTGCCACTTTCTAAACCTGATCAAAATGTAAAGGAAAATACAAATAAGGGCGAATAGCGCAGATTCATAAGATGAATTTTTGATATCATCAGCAATGGTGGCTCCAACTTTTGAGGATGAAGAGATAATAAATTCTCCTGGTCCTGGTTCTCCATCTGAGCTGTTGTGCGTTAGATTAGCCGCCTCTGTCAACCCTTTGATCAATGCATCCTTAACCTGGATATCTGCTTCATCAGATACGTCATCAATCAGATAACTCGTAGTTACTTTCACAATGTTGTCGGCACCAAAAGTTTTAACTTCAGTACCTTGATTATCGAAATATTCAGTCAATCCGATTTTGAGTTCGGTAGGAGGGATAGCCTCATTGAATGATACGACATATGACCTTCCTCCTTTAAAATCAACGCCAAGGGTCAAGCCTTTTGTAAACAAAGCCACCATACCGATAAGGATAAAAGCTATACTGAATGCATAAGCTTTCTTACGGTTTGCGAGGAAGTTGATATTCAGGTTAGAAAGTAGGTTTGAAGAGAAAGGATTTGAGAAAGAAATATTTGTTTTGTCTCCTTTTTTCCTTGACATAAACTCTACAATCACCCTTGTGATAAATACAGCACTGAAGAATGAACAGGCAATACCGATCATCAAGGTGATGGCAAAACCTTTTACAGGTCCCTGTCCTAGCGTATACAGAATCAACCCGGTGATGAATGTAGTGACGTTTGCATCAATGATTGAGCTGTAAGCTTTGTTGTATCCACTGGATATGGCTTGTTTGATACCAGCTCCATTTCTTAATTCCTCTTTGATCCTTTCAAATATGAGGACGTTTGCATCGATTGACATACCAATGGTCAAAACAATACCCGCGATACCCGGTAAGGTGAGTGAAGCACTCAACTGGGCCAGAATACCAAGAATGAAAAATACGTTGAAGAACAGGGCTACATTGGCAACCAGTCCACCTTTTGCATAGTAGGCAATCATAAACAGGATCACAATGGCCAAACCAGCAATAATCGAGGTCATACCCTGATCTCTTGCTACTTTACCCAGTGTTGGCCCAATTACCACATCTTCTACGATAGTAGTAGGGGCAGGTAAGGCACCCGCCTTCAGAATGTTTGCAAGATCTTTTGCTTCGTCCAAAGAGAAGTTTCCGGTGATAGAAGAGTTTCCATTTGGAATTTCACCCTGAACATTCGGTGCAGAATAAACATAGTTGTCAAGCACGATTGCAATTCTTCGACCTACGTTAGCCGCAGTCAGCTTTCTCCATTCTTTGGCACCAGTAGCATTCATCTGCATTGAAATCGCTGGTCTGCTTCGTTCATCAAGGTCCTGACGCGCATCGGTGATTACCTCTCCGGTCAATGGAGCCTGGCCGGTTCTTGAGGTCTTGATGGCATGAAGTTCGATTACTTCCTCATCATTGATCCCTTCTGTTTTGAGTGGCTTTACTTCCCATAGGAACTTCACTGTATTTGGAATCATCTCCTGCACACCTTCCATCTTCAGGATCCTGTTGATTTGCGAAGTGTCTTTTAGCAGATAATAAAGCCCACCATATTGCTGTTGCCACAAAGTAAGTAAAGCAGACTGTTGGTTGTTGAATAGTGAGTCTGCTACCTGGTTGGCTTCAAGGCTGTCATTGGAAGCCACTGTGCTGTCCGATGCATTTTCATCATCTACCAACAGGCTGGAAAGGTCATCTAATGGTGCATCCTGACCCTGAGTTGATTCTGTGGTGTTGTTATTAAGCCTGTTTTGGTTTACCACATACTGGTCAATGCTTTGAAGCACACCACCTACTTCGTTGAGTTCGTAAACTTCCCAGAATTCAAGCTTTGCTACCCCCTGGAGAAGTTTTCTTACCCGTTCAGGATTGTCTACTCCCGGAAGCTCAATTTGGATCCTTCCTGTTCCCTGCAGCCTTTGAATGTTAGGTTGTGATGTGCCAAATCGGTCGATACGGGTCCTAAGGATATTGAATGATCGATCAATGGCACTTTCTACCTCCAACCTGATGATCTCAAGGATTTCCTCGTCTGTTGAATTTAAACTGATTCGACCACGGTTAGACGCATTTGAAAAGATATAGGCAAGCGACTTGTCAGGAGCGTTTTCTTTAAAAACCCTGTAAAACTCATCAACATAGTTGAGCTGAGTACCTTGGATGTTGCGCTTAGCTTCTTCAAGAGCTGCCTCAAAGTCCTCGTCTGTATTGTTTCCACTTAAGCCTTTCAGGATATCTACCGGAGATACTTCTAGTGTGATGTGCATTCCTCCCTGAAGATCAAGACCGAGGTTTAGTTCGGTTTCTTTCACGTCCTGATAGGTGTAGGCTAAGCCCAGCAGGTTATAAACAGGCTCATTCCAGACTGAGTCCAGATAGCTTTGTTTTTTAGAGAAATCAACAATTCCCTGATTGTCAGTAGCTGCTTCAGTTGCATTCTTTTGAATGTTTTGGGCTACAAAAGTGAATGACAGATAGTATATACATAGCAGTGAGATGACAACTGTCAATAACACTACAAAACCTTTGTTTTTCATTGTAAGAAAATTAGTTATTTAATATTTTGGTTGATAGCGAAGAATGGGGCTGGCCCCACGATATACTAGGGTGCATTAGGAGATATTATCCGCCTGAAAAGTATCTTAAGGACTTTCTGTTGTGTGGTCAGGACATCTGAAAACAATGTATTAGGAGTATCTTCCGCCTCATTTTCAGGGATAATATTCAATAGGAAAAGCTCAGGATCTATTTGAAATTCCAGCGAAAGTGGAAGCGCAATGGCTGACTGGGCAGCAAGAGTTGCTTCACCTTTATCTTTTTGATCATCCTGATCAGAAGATTGGGATTTTGCAGCCTCATCAGACAACTGGAAATCATTGACGGGAACTGTCTCCATTGCAATAATAGAGACCACCAGACCGATGACAATAAACAGTACAGATGCCTTGTTAAACTTTTTCACGGGCCACAAAAGTACAGAATTAGCAGGAAAATAAAATTCGAAAACTTAATTTTCGCCAAGGTGATACCTGATGTATTTGTTGATCACATCCAGAGCGGAAGTAAAATCTGTGTGGTTTGGTATAATGAGGTCTGATTTCGTCTTCAAAGGCCCAATGTACTGATTGAATGCCGGCACGACATGATTCTGGAACCGATACATTACATCTTCAGCATCATAACCACGTTCTTTTCCATCTCTGACTATTCTTCGGGAGAGCATTAGATAGTCAGGGGCTTCAATAAAGATTCTCAGATCGAGAAGATTGTTGATGTTTTCAAAGTAAAAAGTAAAAATTCCTTCTACAACCAGAATATTAGCCGGTTTCAGGTGTATAATTTCTGGTGTGGCACTTTGGTTGTTGAACGTGTACGTATTTAGGCTCACCGGCTGACCACTTTTAAGTTTTACCAGGTCATTAAAAAATCTCACTTCATCCAGCGATTCAGGAAGATCAAAATTTTCTATGCCATTTTTATCGCGAGGCTGTTCCTGAATAGGTCGATAGTAATTATCAAAAGACAGCACGGTTATTTCTCCCTGATGGAATGCATTTTTAAGTTCATTGATAAACAGGGTCTTTCCGGATCCACTACCTCCGGCAATACCGATGATCAATGGATTATTCATCCACGGAATTTAAATAGGAAAAAAACTTTTTGAAGGATTTTGAACGGTGTGAGATCCTGTTTTTTTCCTCCAGGGTCATCTCAGCGAAGGTTTTTTTGTATCCAACTGGCTGAAAGATTGGGTCATATCCAAACCCTTTGGTGCCTTTGGGAGCACGTAGGATCTGTCCCTGTACGATGCCTTCAAATGAATGGTATTGCCCTCGTTTGTCTATAAATGTAATTACCGTTTTAAACCGTGCTTTCCTGTTTTCTTTGCCCTCCATATTCTTCAGGACAAGCTCCATGTTCTTCACGGAGTTATTGCCAGGCCCTGCATATCTGGCTGAGTATACACCAGGCTCACCACCCAAAGCGTCTATCTCAAGCCCGGTATCATCAGCAAAACAGGCAATCTTATACCGATCATAAACAAACTGTGCTTTCAATGCAGAGTTTTCCTCAATGGTATTTCCTGTTTCAGGGATATCCTCGGTAAGCCCCAAATCTTCCAGTCCAAAGAAATCAAACCCTTCCGGAGCAAGTTGCTTGATTTCAACAAGTTTATTTTTATTGTGCGAGACAAAACAAATGCCTGGGTTATTTGGCATTTAATACAAAGACTTCATAGACAACCACTGAATAACTTGGGATACCAAAAGGTGAAAAATTTTGGTAAGCATAATTGGATGGAGATACAATTAATGCATGGCCTCCAACATTCATTTTTTTCAACGCGGCCGTCAACCCAATTCTCCAACCTGCTTCATAAGTGGAGCTGGTTGTATTGGAGGATTGTAGGATGGGAGCCACGCCCCAGCCGGTTTGTGTATGAGTAAAGATAGAAGGCTTGTAAGGAAGGTCTTCATTGTAAATATCATTTTCTTCTGCCACAGCTTTCATGGAAGTATGAAAGATCTCTCCTGATGTTTCCAGGAGGTTAAAATTACAGGAGACGATATCTTCAAAATTCACAGCTTTGCCACTTCCTTCATCCAGAATCACATAATGAATGGGATACGCCATGGAGTCTTCCACGAAAGTGATTCCCTCTGCAACTCTGTATTCCTCAATAATTTCAAGGTCTTCCTCGAGTTGTTCATCTGCCGTTGGCGGATCAATAAGGTTGATTTCACCACACCCGGCTAAGGAGAAAACAAATAACAGACCTAATGCCCAAATGCCAATACTTCTCATAGTCTATCTGAATATTCTTATCAAAATTAGTATTAAAATATATGACTTCTAAAAAAGCTATTCACTTTCAATCAGTCTTCGGAACTTGGCTACCGTATTTTCTAATGAATCCTGTGAACGTCCTCCTGCGGCATTCTTGTGCCCACCTCCTTCAAAATATTCAGCTGCAAAAGTATTTACAGCCCTATCACCTACAGACCGAAAAGAAAGCTTGATTTCATCCTCACGCTCCATGATGATGGCTGCCAGCTCAATGTCTTTTATGGACAATGCATAATTTACCAGCCCTTCGGTATCACCTGATTTCAAATGAAATCGCTCATGCTCTTCTGCGGTAATAACGAAATATGCTGCCCTGACCTTGTCCAATACAACCAACTTTTCCATGAGGGCGTATCCAATGAATCGCAACCTGTTGAGGGAGTTTGTATCGTAGATGGTTCTGTTCACCTTATTGATGTTTGCCCCGGCATCCATCAATTCTGCTACCACACGGTGTGTCTTGGCACTGGTTGAGGGATGCTTGAAAGACCCGGTATCAGTCATAATCCCGGCGTAAAGGCATTCTGCAATGTCTGTATCTATGTCCTTCAGTCCTCCCAGACCTTCTATAAAATCGAATACCAACTCAGCAGTAGCAGAAGATTTAGTATCCCAAAGTGAATAATCGGCAAAATCCTCAGGGTCGAGGTGATGATCGATCAGTATCTTCTTGGCTGATGATTTAGCTACCAGCGGACCCAGGTTATTGATTCGCTTTAAACCCGAAAAGTCCAGACAAAATATAACATCTGCATTTGCCATTTTTTTTGAGATATCCGAAAAAGTAGATTCTTTGTTTACAATGACATCCTGATTGCCCTTCATCCATGTAAGAAAATCAGGGTAGCCTGTAGGGGTGATCACTTTCACTTGATGGCCGTGCTTCTTCAGATAAAGATAAAGTCCTAATGAAGATCCCAAAGCATCGCCATCAGGATTGGCGTGTGTGGTGATCACAATATTTTTCGGAGAAGACAGTATTGTCTTGATTGCAGGAACGTCCTTCATTGTTGATTTTTCCGCCTTTCTTTTCAAATGGCGCGCAAATGAAGGGCAAAGCTGGGGATAAAACAAATAAATACAAAATTGAGTATCTCTGGCAGCTTGTGTTATTTTTGCAGCCGTTTTGAACAGATAACAATTAAAAAATGGCAGGAACAATCACTTTTACAATGATCAAGCCGGATGCATTTTCGGATGGAAACAGCGGTTCTATTATTAAAATGATCGAAGAAGCAGGCTTTCAACTAAAAGCGATGAAACTCACCAGGCTTTCCGAACGAAAGGCTTCGCAGTTCTATGCAATACACAAGGAACGACCGTTTTTCAATGACCTGGTAAAATACATGTCTTCAGGGCCTATCATAGCCATTGTACTGGAAAAAGGTAATGCGGTGGAAGACTTCAGGAAACTAATCGGAGCGACCAACCCTGCTGATGCTGCTGAGGGAACTATCCGAAAACTGTTTGCTAAATCAATTGAGGCCAATGCCATTCACGGTTCGGATTCGGACGAGAACGCAAAAATTGAGTCCTCGTTCTTCTTCTCTAACCTCGAGATCTTCCACATTGATTAATTACTGACTGGAGCTTCTTCAAGAGCTTCTATCCAGAAATTGTTGAACCCTTCACCAAGGTGGAGGGTTATCTTGTGGAGTTGAAGCAGCTCCAGTATGGCCAGAAAATTGAAGATCACCAGAATTTTTTCCGGCTTTTCATTAATTAGCTCCGTGAATGCAAGTTTTCCTGATGATTGACTTCTTAGTCGACTCATCACATAGGATTTCTGGTTGCTGATGGTGTATGGAAACTGGATTACCTGGTGAACAGGCTTGTTTTGTTCATCTTCAAATCGTTTGATCACCTTTTGGTATACCTTCATCATTTTGTAAAGGTCCAGATCCTGCAACTCAGCCTCTACATCAATGCTTGAAGAAAGCTTCTTGATTTCGCGGAACAGGTTGCCCCGTTTTTCCATGTTGAGTCTGTTGAGCTCCATATCCGCCAACTCATCAATTACAGACTTGTATTTTTTGTACTCCAGTAGGTGCTTCACAAGCTCTTCACGAGGGTCGAGCTCATTACCTTCTTCGTCTATTACCGGTCTTGGTAATAACATTTTAGCCTTTATACGCATCAGGGTAGCTGCTACCAGAATAAATTCACTGGCAACTTCCACATTCATCACTTCCAGGTGATGTAGATAGTTGAGGAAATCGTCCGTTATCTTGGAGATAGGGATGTCGTAGATATCTAATTCATCACGTTCAATAAAAAAGAGCAACAGATCAAATGGGCCTTCAAAAAGAGGTAATTTGATCTCAAATTTTTCCGATGTGGTAGATTCTGACACAGAGATCAAAGCTAGGAAAAAACAACGGGGAATTTTAAAATGATTTACATTTACATTTTAATTTGTTGAATTATTTGATTCGAATTGAAACCTTTGGTCTTTCTACAAGTTGTTAGAGCATCCAAAGTTTAAATCATATGGATATCAAACCTGGCAAGCTGCTCTCTCAAATCAATTCCCCGGAAGATCTGAAGAAAATAGATCAAAGCGACCTGGTCAAGGTTTGTGAAGATCTAAGAGAATATATTATTGATCATGTTTCTGTCTTTGGTGGTCACTTTGGTGCCAGCCTTGGTGTGGTCGAATTAACGGTAGCTCTACATTATGTTTTTAATACACCGCATGATCAGATTGTCTGGGATGTAGGGCACCAGGCATATGGCCATAAAATTCTTACAGGGAGAAAGGAAGACTTTAAATCAAACAGATTGTACAAAGGCCTTTCGGGCTTTCCCAAGCGATCAGAAAGTGAATATGACGCTTTTGGTGTAGGCCATTCATCCACTTCAATATCAGCAGCTCTGGGGATGGCATTTGCTTCAGAACACCTGAAGAGTGATAAGCAACACATTGCGGTGATCGGCGATGGTGCCATGACAGGCGGGATGGCCTTTGAAGCCATGAATCATGCCGGGGACTCCAATAAAGATATGATTATCATCCTGAATGATAACTGCATGTCTATTGACCCAAACGTTGGGGCGTTGAAAGATTATTTAACAGACATTACTACCTCCCATACATACAATAGGTTCAGAGACGATGTGTGGAAAATCCTGGGTAAGGTGAGTAAGTTTGGTCCTAATGCACAGGAGATTGCCGGCAATATTGAGACCAGTCTCAAGTCATTCCTTCTAAAACAAAGCAATCTGTTTGAGTCGTTGAAGCTAAGGTATTTTGGACCTGTTGATGGACATGACGTCAATCATCTGGTACATGTTCTCAATGATTTGAAAGGGATCAAAGGACCCAAACTTCTTCATTGTGTTACTGTAAAAGGTAAAGGCTTTCAGCAGGCGGAGCAGAATCAGACCAAGTGGCATGCCCCCGGGAAATTTGATAAGATCACCGGCGAGATCCATAAGAAAATCGAGGATCAGCCAAAACCTCCGAAATACCAGGATGTTTTTGGTCATACCATTGTGGAGCTTGCCAAACAAGATAATACTATCATGGGGGTAACTCCAGCTATGCCATCCGGATCATCGCTAAATCTGATGATGACTGAAATGCCCGACAGAGCATTTGATGTGGGTATCGCTGAGCAGCATGCCGTAACATTCTCGGCCGGGATGGCTACACAGGGACTTACACCATTTTGTAATATTTACAGCACTTTTATGCAGCGAGCCTATGATCAGGTGGTGCATGATGTGTGTATTCAAAAGCTTCCTGTGGTATTTTGCCTGGATAGGGCAGGATTGGTTGGAGCCGATGGCCCCACCCATCACGGAGCCTTCGACATCGCTTATATGAGATGTCTTCCGCACATGGTGGTGTCGGCCCCAATGGATGAGATAGAGTTACGAAATCTTATGTATACAGCCTCCAGGTATAAGGAAGGACCGTTTACGATCAGATATCCTCGAGGAAACGGTGTTACGGTCGATTGGAAGGTGCCAATGGAAATACTTGAAGTAGGCAAAGGCCGGGTGATAAAAGAGGGAAGTGATCTGGCGATTTTAACCATTGGGCATATTGGTAACTATGCCGTAGATGCAACTGCCAGATTGGAGCAAGAGGGGGCCAATGTCGCACATTATGACATGCGATTTGTCAAGCCACTTGATGAGGAGATGTTGCATGATGTTTTTACTAAATTCAATAGGGTAATTACAGTGGAAGATGGGTGCCTCAGCGGTGGGTTTGGTTCAGCAATTCTTGAATTTATGATTGATCACCAGTATTCAGCGCAGGTGACCAGATTGGGTATTCCTGATCGAGTGGTGGAGCATGGTACCCAGGAAGAACTGCACAAAGAGTGTCAATATGATGCTGATTCTATCTATCAGGCAGCCATTAAAATGATGGCATTGAATAACATAGCCGTTTAAATCTTCGCTATTCAAATTAGAATAGTATAAAAAATTATTAAAATATAACAATTTATTGGTTACTAATCCTGGGCTGAGGGTATATATCCTTGAGAACTAACTGAAAAACCCATGGGAGCAACCTCTAAACCCCAGTCGCTGCTATTGTATGAGTCATATCAGAATGCCCGACTCACAAGCCTTACTTATCCTCAGTTCTTGAACATTTTAAATCTTTATCCAAGCATTCTGATATGCATGAGTGATGGTGTGTTGGATAAAGAAGAAGATGAACAACTGATGGGGGTTGCCAAAAATCTCGCCATATATTCAGAAGAAGAAATAGAGAAGGATCGACTTGAATTTACATACCAGGAAGAGCTTCGATATTTGCTTCAAAACCTGGATATGTGGGAACAAAAGTTTCTTAACGCACTCAAAGAACATCTGTCAGGGCCGGAGGGAGACAAAGAATTTGTGTTGGAGTCGATGTATCTCTTTGCCAATGCTGCGAATGGCATTTCAGAAGTAGAACGAGAACGGATTAAATCACTTAGTCAGCAGCTTGGGTTAGCTTTTTAAAACGGTCTAAAACCTCATCGAGAATGACTAATTCCGGCTCGTAGTTTTCTCCGAGGGATTGAATTGCCCGCAGCTGCAACTGACCGATTTTTAAAGCCTCATGATAAGGAATATCTGAAAAGGTCACCATAGAGTAAAGTGGTAGCCACTCTTCAGGGAATGCCTGGTATAACCTTTTCTCCAATTGTTTTCTTTTCAGAAATTCTTCTTCAACCACGTCGTTTCGCATTTCTATAAAGTTTTGTAAAGCCAGTTCCGCAATTGCATCTGCATCAGCTTTCCTTTGAGCTTGAAATTGATCGACTGTTTTTTCCCAGTTGAATTGATTGGATTCAAGAAGTTCTGTCAGTATTCTACAGTCTTCAAAACCAGCATTCATTCCCTGACCATAGAAAGGCACGATGGCATGAGCAGCATCGCCTATCAAGAGGCTTTTTTCGTAGGCCCAGGGGTAGGTTTTGATATTTTGTAGGGAAGAGATGGGATTTGTTTGAAACTGATCGATCGCATCTGGGATCAGTGCTACTGCATCAGGAAATGATGCTTCAAGGAAGGCCTGGACTGTCTTTGGTTCCTTTAACCGCGCAAATGATGTTTGTCCTTCATTCCCCAGAAAGAGGGTGCATGTAAAAGACCTGTCATTGTTTGGCAGGGCGATGAGCATATAATCTTTTCTGGGCCAAATATGTAGTGCATTAGGGTCCAGGGCAAATTCACCTTTTTTAGGCGGGATGTTCAATTCTTTATATCCATGGGAGAGTACGTTCTCCTCAGTTTTATAGTTAGTGTCAAGCTGACCAATGGATTTCCTCAATTCCGAAAAGGCTCCATCAGCACCGATAATAAAATCAAACTGATGGATAATCCCGGACGGCAGTACAATATTCCCGGTAGCTGGGTCGGCCTTTTGGATTACCTGATCAAAATGAAAGGATGCACCTGCTTTTTCTGCCTGATCTATCAGGATAGCATTGAGCTGATGTCTTGATACAGAATTGATAAATTGATCTTTGCGACCATAAGATTGAAAATTGGTCTCTTTGTCAGTATGGATCATCCTGCCATACATGGGAATGAGTAATGGCTCAACCTGTTGGAATACACCCGCCAGCTTGAGTGTCCTGATGCCTCGATGACTCAATGCCAGGTTGATTGATCGTCCTTCTGAGGATAGGCTTTTTCTGGGGTCTGGTCTTTTTTCGAAGACCTCTACCCTTAAGCCTCTTTTTACCAGTAAGATACTCATCAAAGCTCCCACCAGTCCACCACCGATCACACCAATTCTTTCTCTCATAAATGCTTTAACATATTGGTTAGAATATTTGCGAAGTTCCAAACATCCGAGAAAGTATTGTAGAGAGGTACGGGTGCTACACGGATCACTTTTGGCTCACGATAATCCAGAATCACTCCTTTATCGCTAAGTTGGCGGATCATGTTAGGATCGGCTTTTTCGATCTGCAGAGAAATTTGAGCACCTCTTTCATCAGGATTTTCTGGCGTAATAATTTGTATTTGATCACCTACTTCAGATTCATTGAGTAGGAACTCCAGGTAACCTGATAGTTTCAAACTTTTGGATCGAAGATGATCGATTCCTGCTGCTTCAAAAATTTCGAGAGAGGCCAGGTTGGCAGCTGCTGAAAGTATGTTGGGATTGCTCACTTGCCAGGCATCCACACCATTAGAGGCAATCCACCGATTGTCCATTTTAAACCTGGTATCCGGATCATGTCCCCACCAGCCCTTTAGCTGTTGGTCCTTCCCCAAGTGTTGTTCATTTACATAAATCCCAGAGATCCCACCCGGACCTGAATTCAAGTATTTGTAGCTGCACCAGGTAGCAAAATCGACTTGATTCTGGTGAAGATGTAGGGGCACATTTCCTATGGCATGAGCAAGATCAAACCCAACAAGGACACCTGCATTGTGCGCAGCTGCTGTAATGTGTTTTATATCTAATAATTGTCCTGTGAAATAATGAACACCCGGAAGCAGGATCAAAGCCAGGTCATGATGATGCTGCTCTATAGTTTGTATGATATGCCCGGTAGAAAAGCAAAAGCCCTTGTCTGGTTCCACTTCAAGTAGATGGCTGTGGGTATAACCATGATGCTGTAATTGAGAGCTGACCGCATAGTGGTCTGATGGGAAAGCCATCTTTTCTACCAGGATTTTATTTTTTCGGGAATCTGGTTTGTAAAAGGCGTTTAAGAGTAAATGGAGGTTTTCTGTTAAACTGCCCATGGTCACCACCTCCTGCGTCGTGGCACCCAGGAGTTTTGCCAGACCTTTTTTTGACAATTCATGATAGCTGACCCATGGGCGCTTGCCGCTGAAATGGCCCTCTACCCCAAGCTTCTCCCAATCGCTCAACTCCTGTTCAACGAAAGTTCTTGTAGACTTTGGTTGTAATCCCAGGGAGTTGCCACATAGGTAAATTACTTCTTTACCATTTTTCTTAGGCAAGTGGAATTTCGAACGAAAGTGTGAGAGCGGATCTTCCCGGTCGAGTCTGGATGCAAAATCAAAATCTGTCCTAAAGGTCATTCTTTCACAAACCTGGGATCTGCTTCCATGACAGTCCCGCAATTACTGCATGTTCTTAGTTTTTCTGAGCCGTAAAACTCTCTGAATCGGGGCAGGAAATCTTTCTCAATATTAGTGAGTGGAAAATAGGTTTCATGCAGCTGATGATTACATTTTTCACAGTACCACTGAAGACCGTCAGTATGGTCTGTGGTCCTCTTGCGTTCTACCACTAGCCCAACGGACCCCTCTGACCTGATGGGACTATGTGGCACCCTGGCTGGTAACAAGAACATTTCTCCAGCGGAAATGGGTATGTCCACGGCTTTACCTTCTTCCTGGATTTTTACGTGGATAGTACCTTCTAATTGATAAAACAGCTCTTCGGTCTCGTTGTAATGATAATCTTTGCGCGCATTCGGGCCACCAACAATCATCACAATATAGTCTCCTGCATCAGCGTACAGGTTTTTATTCCCCACGGGTGGCTTTAAAAGATCCCTGTTCTCTTCTATCCATTTCATCAGATTAAATGGCCTTTTAATACCCATATTTGTTCGTTAATTAATCGTTAATTTTCAAAGTGTAAAAGTTATAAATATTTTATGAATTTAGATCTGAAATCAAGAAGAGCACTGGTGTGTGGAAGTAGTCAGGGGATCGGAAAAGCAATTGCCCTTTCACTTGCTAAAGAAGAAGTATCTCTGACCCTGGTTGCACGAAATAAATCAAAGCTTGAAGCAGTTCAACAGGAGCTGGCAGGTAAAGATAATCATATTTTTCCCGTTGACCTCAGCGAAAAGGAGGGAGTAAAATCTCTTGTTAGTCATCTTTCAAAAAACACATACGACATTGTGATAAATAATACGGGAGGACCTGCTCCTGGAGATATCAATGAGGCAAAGATAGATCAGTTTCAAAAAGCCATCGAGATGCACTTATTTGCAAGTCATCAGATTATGCAACAAGTACTTCCATCGATGAAGCGAAAGCAATATGGCAGGTTTATCAATGTAATCTCCACTTCTGTAAAGATTCCAATAAAAGGCCTGGGTGTAAGTAATACAATCAGAGGAGCAATGGCATCATGGTCTAAGACGCTGTCGCTGGAGCTGGGTCAATATGGTATTACTGTGAATAATATCTTGCCTGGTTTTATTGACACTGATAGATTGAGGGGGCTGATTCATTCCATTTCTGAAAATAGAGGTGTTTCTTCTCAAGCCATTGAGGATGAAATGAAATCAACCATACCGGCCGGACGATTTGGTGAAGCTTCGGAGATTGGCAACCTGGCTGCATTTCTTGCCTCCCCAGCGGCTGCTTATATCAACGGAGTAAATATACCTGTGGATGGTGGCAGGACAGGATCTATGTAAAATAAAAAGCCCCGGTTTGTGAAAACCAGGGCCATAATTTTTTAGTCTTTGGAGATTAAACAGCTGCCTCTTCTTGCTTCAGCTTGGAAATTTTGAATGATTTACGCTCTTTGTGGCCGCAGTAACCGCACACATAGTATTTCATCAATTCTCCCTCTTCCATTGCCGTGGCAGGTTGAATCACTTCCTCACGATCTACTTTCAATGTTTGATAGTTACATTCAGAGCATTGTAGTGCATGAAGTCTACCATTATACTTTTCGATTTTTGTGTATCCGGACTCTTCGTCAATCCAAACGTCATAGTCAACGGAGAACGCATCTTCCTCTGCCTGCATCCCTTTGTCGAGGTAAACATCTTCTTCTTCCTCACTCAACAACTTCATTTTCTTGCCATCGGGAGACATTCTTGGTGTATACCGAAGTTTCTTGAGTCTTTTTTCGATGTAGAAGGGGTAGTAGAATTTCAGAATATTTTGCACAATCACCGAAATGATCAAGGCAAGCATCACACTCATAAATAACACCACAAAAAACCAAAGCCATGTTCTACCATCACTCAGGGTATTTACATAAAGCGTTGCTCCAACCAGGACCAGTAAAAAACCATACCACAACAGGTTGATTTCATGCATATTGATATAATCATATCTTGCTTTGTAATCACTGGTTGTCAATAGTTTTACATAATGCCCAAGCAATATCAGAACGCCAACACCAGCAATGACATATGAAATCCATTGCCCATAGGTATTCCAGGCATTAAGCAAACTCGGTGAAATTGGATCAGTCATAGCAGTTATTTAGATTAAGTAGGGTTACAGCTAATACAAAAATGTTATAAATTTTTAAAAACTCCACCATAACCACGTGGAATTCGATGCATTTTGATATTTTATCGGAGACCATCTAAAATATTAAATTTTTACATCATATTCAAGACCTAAACCCTTTAAATAATGAAGTTACAACCATTATCCGGTAAAGAGGGTCTTGCTCATGGTATGTTCTTGGTTTTTTAGCCTGAGCTGCAAAATCTCCATGCGACACTATTCAATTATTCCAAGTTTTTATTAGAATAATTTAAATATTATGCAACTTTGTGTGCAATACACGTTAAAAACTTAAATAAAACACTAATCGAATTCTATTGTAAAATCATGAAAAAATTTATTAAGAACCTTTCCCTTTTAGCCGTAGTTGCTTCGCTTGGTTTCATGATGTCATGTAATGAAGATGAAGAGACGCCGGATGTTCCGATTGTATCTGTAACACCCAATGATTTACTGGATGGTACAACCGAAGTTGAAGCTGGCGGTACCATTTCATTTGTAATTGATGTTGATGCACCAGGAGGTTTCAATACTTTGAATGGTGATTTTTTCGCAGATGGTACACTTGTGAAAGATACAGTGATCGGGAAGACACCAGGAACCTCACCATTAGAGTATACAAGTGGTCAGTTTAGGTTCGAATACGATAATGATGATGTTGGAGTGTTATTTACATATGTCTTCCAGGCAGTTGATGAAACCGGACAGTTTAGTAATGAAATCACTATTTCAGTTGAAGTTACTTCTCCTGAAGCACGATCTTATTCTACAGTTCTATTAATTCCACCATTAGACACTAAGGATTCTGAGACATTTTTTAGTACAAGCACAGGCTTAAACTACACGATGAATCAGGTCAATAATTCAACTGAGCCCTTATCAGCAAATATTGATTTCGGGTATTTCTACGGACAAAATACAGGTGCTACCTTAGCGAGCCCGGCTGACTACCCATTTGAGTATGGTCAGGCAAACTGGGGTGTGCGTAACAGTACTACCTTTAGAAGGACAAGTCTTACAGCTTTGACTGAAGTAGTAACCTGGGCAGATATTGATGCTGCATTTGAGGCCGCAACTGACCCGGATTCAGATCCTGGTATTGAGGCAGAGCTACAAATTGGTGAAATACTAGCCTTTGAAACCGATGCAGACAAAACTGGCGGTGCTAAGCGTGGTTTGATTCTGATTGTCGACTATTCAGGTGAGGGTACTAACCTTGGAAAAATTGAATTAGATATTCTGGTTCAGGAAGAAGCTACCAGTAACTAAAATATTGTTATCTTCACAAAAACCCCGCCCATCAGCGGGGTTTTTTGTTTACTGGCTACTTCATTTAATTTCGCTTAATCAACAAGGAAAACTATGATCAAAAATATTCTCATCCTCGCTTTCATCACAATTGCTGCATGTAGCGCACCAAAAAAAGAGACCCAACCTGATATCTCATCGATGACGGATGAGGAGCTCAAAGTTTATGCTGATGAGCTGGCACATAAATTCATCATAGTAGATGGCCATGTGGACCTCCCCTACAGAATGGAAGTTGCTGGCTTCATGCTGAAGAAGACCGTAGAGGATGTTTCGGTAGAAACAAAAGGTAATTTCGATTATCCGAAAGCCAAAAAAGGTGGCCTGGATGCTCCATTTATGTCCATCTATATCCCATCTTCTTACTACTTCAATGGTGGAGCCAAAGCGTTTGCAGATTCTCTTATTGACATGACAAACCAGGTCTCCGAAACCTATCCTGATAAGTTTGCTCCAGCCCTCACGCCCGAGGATGTTCAGGCAAATTTCGAAAAAGGCCTGATCTCATTGCCTTTGGGTATGGAGAATGGAGCCCCTATTGAAGATGACCTGGCTAATGTAAAATACTTTTTTGATCGGGGAATCCGATACATCACACTAACACACTCCAAAGACAACCAAATCGCTGATTCTTCCTATGACACTACTTACATGTGGAATGGGATATCACCATTTGGTGAAGAAGTGGTGGCTGAAATGAATCGTTTGGGAATCATGGTTGATATCTCGCACGTTACGGACAGTGCCTTTTATGATGCGCTGGCGATCTCAAAAGCGCCGGTGATTGCCTCTCATTCGTCGTGTAGGTATTATACACCAGGCTTTCATCGCAACATGACCGATCAGATGATCAAAGATCTGGCTGCCAACGGAGGTGTGATACATATCAATTTTGGCTCCACTTTCCTTTCCGAAGAATCGAGAAGTAAAGATGCCATCCTTGAAGAACACCTGATCAATTATAAAGTGGAAAATAACCTGAGCGATGATGACTCTGCTTATGTAGCTTACTACAATGCCTATGCTGAAGAAATTGGATACTTCGAGGATGTGAAAATGGCTGCAACACACATTGATCATGTAGTGAAGCTGGCCGGTATCGACTATGTAGGTTTTGGGTCAGACTTCGATGGTGTTGGCAATAGCCTCCCAATCGGACTCAAGGATGTTTCCATGTTCCCAAATGTGATCTATGAGCTACTTAAAATGGGATACACTGCGGATGATATTGAAAAGATCTGCTACAAAAACACCTTCCGGGTTTGGAATGAGGTAATTGAAAAAGCCAAAGAATTACAAGGGACTTAGTTCCCCTTCAGTGAATTGATAAACTGAGCCCAGGCAAAAGGATTCAGGAGGTTGTTTTGAGGCCTCATGTATCTGTTTTGGATTGATTGCGCCTGTTGATCCATGAAGTAACGATGGTTCGCTCCGGGGCTGGCAGGCAGGTTTTTATAAGCTTCACGCATGTATTGTTTTGCCAGCCAGGCTTCGATGTTATTAATTTCATCCTGATTGGGCAATTGCACAGCGAGGACAGCCTCTTTAAACATCGCTTCTGAAGGGTAAGGGAAAACTTCAACCTCTTCAAGGAAGGCAATGTCTTCCTTCATCGTGATGATAACCTTCAGACTATTATCTTTTTCATATTTGGGCACCACAAAAGATTCCCGCTGGAAACCCACTGCACTAAAAACAATGCTGTCGCCTTCCAGCACTGGCATGGAAAAGAACCCGTAAGGATTGGTGGTAGTACCCCGACCCACTTTGGGCACATAAACGTGAACTCCGGGTATAATAGAAACAGAGTCAGGTCCGAAGATGACACCAGTGAACTGGATAACTTGTTTTTCCTGATCCTGAGCAGCAAGACTCAGTGAAAAAATTAAAAGGGCGCTATATATGAGAGTCTTTTTCAACATGGCTCCTAGTATGTATACTACGCAAAAGGCTCAAAGGTTTTAGAAAATCAAACCTACATCTAAATCAGGCCATAAACCAGCATAACAACAAAAATTAACATTTCTCTCCCAATAACCATTGCTTTGACTAACTTGGTGATTGTGCATCTGGAATGTTAAATGAGAATCAAAAATTTCAGCCTTACCTATGGATCCCAGATCTTCAAATCTTTTGCAGATGAAGCAAGGGTACGTATCATTCATTTGCTCTATAAGAATGAGGAGCTATCCATATCAGATCTTGAGCGAATACTTGATTTTACACAAACCAAAACATCGAGGCATATCAGCTATCTAAGAAATGCCTCTTTGGTCAATGCAAAAAAGAAGGATCAGTGGGTGTTCTACAGTATCAAAGATGAGGTTTACGACATAATAAGCCAAATTTTTGAATTTCTTCATAAGGATGTCACCTTGCAGAAAGATCAGGAAACATACCAGATCATGAATTCAAATCGTGAACTGGCTATCAACAGGTTGGAAGAAAAAGGGTATAGGGATTGAAATTCACACATATTTTTTTTGATTTGGACCACACCTTGTGGGACTATGACTTTAATGCTCGCAAGGTGCTTTTGGAGATGTATGACCAGTTCAGGTTGGCTGAACATACAAATACTTCACAGGAAGGATTTTTGAGTCTATTCTTTAAGGTCAATGCTGCTCTCTGGCATCGATTTAATATGGCAATAATCAGTCGTGATGAGATCAGAAATGATCGTTTTGCAATGATTATGAGACAATGTCAAGGAAACGTTGCCCTGGCAGATGATTTGAGTGATTATTTTCTGCACCATTGCCCTCGACAGTCAAAAATCATTGAGGGTGCCGATCATATTTTGGATTATTTAACCGATAAATACAAGATTTATATCATTACAAACGGATTTGATGATGTCCAATGGATCAAACTAAAAGCATCCGGTTTGGGCAAATATGTGCATGATATGTATACCTCGGAGACGATTGGATTCAGGAAGCCAGCTCCGGAAATATTTGAATATGCATTATCTGAAACAAAAGCGGTGGCTGAATTGTCAATTATGATAGGAGACAATCCGTCTACCGATATTGACGGCGCCAACAAAGTGGGATTGTTCTCCGTATTATTTGATCCTTCAGGTAAAATCGATTCAGATGCCGGAGCAAGGATTACACATTTCGAAGAACTTAAGCGTTTGCTGTAAGCGCCACAGTGAAATGTATAATTTTGAAATTCAATAAACACAGAGACACATGCCAAAAGGGAGATACTTTATACCGGATCCAGTTAATGAACCAGTTTACACTTATGCACCTGGCACCGCTGAGCGAGACTTGCTTAAGTCTGCGTTAGAGGATGCAAGAGGTACTTCGTTAGACATTCCGATGTACATAGGAAGTGAATTGGTGAAAACCGGCAAAAAAATTAAAATCTCCCCACCTCATGACCATAAACACCTTTTAGGGCATTTTCATGAGGGAGACCGCACACATGTTGAGCAGGCAATACGAGCGGCATCCGAAGCCAAGCCTGCCTGGGCAGCCTTGCCATGGGAGCAGCGGGCTAGCATCTTCCTGAAGGCAGCGGATCTGATCGCCGGGCCATACCGGTATAAAATGAATGCAGCTACAATGTTGGCCCAATCTAAAAACCCATTTCAATCCGAAATAGATGCGGTTTGTGAATTGATAGATTTTCTTCGGTTTAACGCCAAGTTTATGGAGGAGATCTATGCGGATCAGCCGATCTCGGCTCCTGGCATTTGGAACAGGGTTGAATACAGACCTTTAGAAGGATTTGTTTTTGCTATAACGCCATTCAACTTTACCTCCATAGCAGGAAACCTGCCTGCTTCTCCAGCGATGATGGGAAATACTGTGATCTGGAAGCCAAACTACACACAGGTATATTCTGCAGCCCTGATTATGGAAATTTTTAAGGAAGCCGGTCTGCCCGATGGGGTTATCAATCTGGTCTATGTAGATGGTCCTGAAGCTGGTGATGTGATTTTTAATCACCCGGATTTTGCCGGTCTGCACTTTACAGGTAGTACCGGGGTATTCAGACATCTGTGGAAGACCATTGGAGAAAATATTGGTAAGTACAAATCCTACCCAAGGATTGTAGGTGAGACAGGAGGTAAAGATTTTGTGGTTGCTCATGCGTCTGCAAATGCCAAAGAGCTTGCTACAGCCCTGGTTAGGGGTGCCTTTGAGTTTCAGGGGCAGAAATGTAGTGCTGCCTCGCGTGCTTACATACCATCCAATCTATGGGATGAAGTGAAAAAATATATCATTGATGACCTTAAGGATATGAAAATGGGTCCTCCCGAGGATTTTGGCAACTTCTTCAATGCCGTGATTGAGCAAAAAGCCTTCGATAAAATCAGTGGTTATATCAACCAGGCTAAGACGGATAAATCGGCGGAGATAATTGCGGGAGGCAAGTGTGACGATTCAAAGGGGTACTTTATCGAACCTACCGTGATCGTAACAAAAGACCCGATGTATACCACCATGCAGGAGGAGATATTCGGGCCTGTACTTACCATTTATGTTTACCCGGAGGAAGACTTTGCAGACACCTTAAAATTGGTAGATGAGACATCACCATACGCCCTGACAGGAGCAATCTTCGCAAAAGATCGATACGCCATTGATTTTGCAACAAAAAGGCTGGCCAATGCAGCCGGAAACTTCTACATAAACGACAAGCCAACCGGTGCTGTGGTAGGTCAGCAGCCTTTTGGAGGTGCGCGTGCATCCGGTACCAATGATAAGGCCGGATCCATGATGAATTTGCTTCGCTGGGTAAGTGCACGTACTATTAAAGAAACCTTTGCACCCCCAATAGATTACAGATATCCCTTTCAAGGTTGAGCAATTACTAAAACAGTGACAGTTTAGCTATCTTTGGTAATGCTTTTCTAAGTAAAAGCTAGTTGGATTATTTATAGGAAACATTGAAACTAATGAATTTGATGTCTCTTATTTCCATTAAATTGAAGCTTGGAAGAACTACACCCTCAAAAGATTGACCGCTAAACAAATGAGACTCACTAAGTTACTATTTCTGCTATCCTTTCTCCTTTTTATGGGAGTACAATCACGAAGCCAGTCGTGGGAGGTACTTTTCGAGAAACCCGAGAAGATGTATACCAAAGGGAAATATCACAAGGTAGCCAATAAGCTAAAGAAATTCAGGAAGAAGACCATACCCAAGGTCTATGCCAATGATTCGTCGATGTATGCCCTGGCAAACATCATGGAAGCCAAGGCTTTGGAAGCTCAACATGATTACCCGGCGATGAATGCTTTGGTGAACAAGGCAATTAGACAACTGGATCAGACAAAATCCAATAATGGTTTTGCCTATTCCATTGGTATGCTAAGGCTAGTGGATTTGTACAATGGCTTTGGAAGCTATCGAACTGCTGATAGTCTGCTGACTAAGCTTAAGGATTATAAGGTCGCTTATGAAAACAGTGAGGTGCTCAAAAAAGAAATTGAGATCAGGGAAGTAATCACGGATATCTACAATGGTTTTTACCTGGAGTCTGAACCAAAGATCCAGGATTTGGTTAAGACCTGGCAGCCCTTGATTAATCAGGGATATCTAGGTGAGAAAGTAGATAACCTTGATCAGGATTACCGCAACGAATTATTAGCCCGGCTATATGTTGCTGAGATCAATCTGGCAACTTGGAGGGGAGAATATACAAAGGCTTTTGAGTTGCATGATCAATACAAAAGCTTTTTCAACAAAATGAGTAATACCAGTCCTGCCTACTTCAAGTACAGGCTTGCTGAGATTGAGATCACTTTTGAGACAGGAGACCTAAACAAAGCGAGAAGGCTAAACTCTAACTACACTTATGGCAAGCTAATCGGTAAGTACAAGGAGATAGGGATAGAAAATGACATCAAGATTGAAGCCAGGGTTGGTAAGCATGACAATGCCAAATCAGCTGTGCTACAATTGAGTAAATATGCCAACAAGGTAAGAATGAACAAGAAGTTTGAGAACTTCAAGAGAAGCTATTATGAAGCTTTCATCAAGATTCATGAAAACGACCTTAGAGGAGGTCTGCTGGAAATTGGAAAAATTGACAATGAGACCCCCAATACTGTAGTTCCTTTGGATCATTCTTTGAGAACTGATTTGGCAGAGTTTGTCATCAATACTTCTATTGACTCCAGGAAATTTATTTATCAGCGATCCGCTGAGGATTATTACAACAAATTGGGTAGGAGGATCAATGCAAGGTATGTGGATGGTTCATTGTTCTCCGATCTCTTTCAGGTTTCCCTGGCAGGTTATTATCTGAATCATACAGAAACTCCCAACAAAGCATATGAGATCTTCGAAGAGGAACCGGAAGAGATGGTATTCGAACAGCTTAAAGCAACACAGTGGAGGTTTGCAAGAGCCGTCTCAGACATGACCGAATTCCTTGTGCTTGAAGGAGATTATCTCTATGGAGTGGACCTGCTTCAGGAGGTAGTTGATGGTATGAAGGCAAATGAATATACTGACCAAACCAAGCTGGGAGACAAGATGGTTTCTTTGGCCAGAATGCAAACCTATGCCGGGGACTATAAAACAGCTGAATTAAATACTGATGAGGCATTGAAATTGATCAGGAGAGATGGTGAAAAGCGATCCTACGAGTATGTGAATGCGCTGAATTCGGCTGCATTGATTTACGGTACCATGGGGATCTACAATAAAGCCGAAAGACTCCTGAGTAAAGGGGAGTCAATTTCCAGCAAACTGGAGGGCGGAGATCGGGAAATCAGGCTACAATCCATTGAAGACCTTGCATTCTTATATACCAGAATTGGAAATTATTCAGAAACTGAGGTATTGCTAAAAGAGGTGATAGAAGCAAGAAAAAAAATCTATGGAAGTAAGAGCCGAAAACTCATCAAAGCATACAATGCTCTGGGTGAATTATATATCATTAGAGGTGAATACCCCGAAGCTGAGAAAAGCATCCGTACTTCGCTGGACATTTGTAAGACTGTATATGGCGATAACAGTCTGATCTACGCCAGTAACCTGGTGGCCCTGGTAGATTTTTATAAATCAATAGGAAACTACCAGGCTGGTCTCCAATACCTGGATGACATTTTTAAGATTCGCACACAAAAGCTTCAGCAGGGGCATATCCTGTTTAGTGAGGTTTATCGGGATTATGGTTTGCTTCATTATCATTTGGGATCAAACCTTAATCGAGTAGAGCAATATTTTCAGCAGGCTCGTGAGATTGTTCAGACCACTTTTGATCAAAACCATCCATCCTATGCGGAAGCCATCAAGAACCTTGGTTTCTTGTATGCAGAGCGAGGAGAGTATGATCGGGCACTCCCATTATTGACTCAGGCTGATGAGATATGGACCAATGCACTGGGAAACAAAAATAAAAGTTCAGGCGAGGTAGCCCGTCTTAAGGGAGATATTTATACGGATCAGGGAAAATTTGAGCTTGCTGAGGAGGAATATGAAAAGTCATCCAGATACTTCAGGAAGATCTTTAGCAAGCAGCACCCTGATTACTTAAATGCGTTGAGTAAGCTGGCCCAGGTTTATTACATCAATGGAGAGCTTGACAAAGTTGAGTCAATATTAAGTGAGACCACTACAGCTTACCTTGAGTATACGAGGATCTACTTCCCCACATTGAGTGAGGAGGAAAAAGCCAACTTTTGGGCGAAGATCAAGAAGGACTTTGAATTCTATAATACTGTAGCAGTAGACTTTCAGTTTGATAAGCCTAAGTACCTGGAAAATATGTACGACTTTGCTCTTGCAACTAAGAGTCTATTATTGAATTCTTCTATAAAAACAAGGAATGCTATTTTGAATAGCGGTGACACCACATTGATTGCCTTGTTTGAAGAATGGCTTGAACAGAAAGAGTTCTTAACCAGTACTCTTTCCAGATCTGATGAGGAATTGGTTGAAGATGGAATCAATATCGATGACATCAAGGATGACATCTCCAGGCTGGAAAAAGAATTAAGTGAAAAGTCAACGGATTTTGCTCAAACCTTTGAGAACGAGGTTTATTCCTGGAATGATGTGAGAAAAGTATTGAATGACAATGAAGCTGCTGTTGAAATTGTCCGGTATCGTCAATTTGACAAAGAGTTCAACGAGACAAAGGTCAGGTATGCTGCGCTCATAGTAACCTCTGATACCAAGAAAAACCCGGATTTGGTGTTGCTTGAAAACGGAAATGATCTGGAAAATAAGTTTTTCACTCTGCAACGAAACAGTGTAAAGTTTAAGCTTGAGGATAAGCTGTCATATCTGAATTACTGGAGACCAATTTCTGATGCCCTCGGGAATAAGGAGGTAGTTTATGTTTCACCAGATGGTATTTACAATCAGATCAACATTGAAGCATTGATGATGGATGATGGAAACTTTGTCATTGATAAGCAAAACGTCAGGATCGTCAATAGTACAAAGGCACTGCCAATCAACAGAAGTAAGGAAGCCAGGAAAGCAGAAAAAGCCTCTCAGACAGAGCTAAATGCCATGCTTTTTGGTAACCCGGAATACTATGCTGATGAAAAGGTGGCAGTAAGTGAAGCCACCGGTCCTAACAAAAAAGTAATCCCTCAACTGCCTGGAACTGAGCGCGAGGTGACTATTATTTCTGATTTGTTAAAGAACCAGGGGTGGAAAGCCAGTACATATATTGGCACCGAAGCATCTGAAGAAAGGATTAAGAAGGCAGATAACTATAAGCTGTTACATATTGCTACGCATGGATTCTTTGACGAGGAGGAAAAGAAAGTAACGGACCGATTTTCGTTGTTCGAGGAGGATAATCCGTTAGAGAGGTCGGGACTTCTTGCCAAAGGAGGAGGCGACGTATTGTTGGAGGCATCTGATAAAAACTATAACCTTGAAGATGGGATTTTGACAGCCTACGAGGCGATGAATCTAAACTTTGACAATACAGAACTTATCGTCCTGAGCGCCTGTGAGACAGGTCGGGGTGAGATTAAGCAGGGTGAAGGTGTCTTTGGACTGCAACGTTCGTTTCTCGTAGCAGGAGCGGATGCCATGATCATGAGTTTATTTCAGGTGTCAGATGAGGTGACGGAGAAACTTATGACCGAGTTTTATAAGCACTGGATCGAACAAAAGAAAGAAAAAAGAGAAGCCTTCAACCTGGCACAAAAAGCAGTGAAGGCAGAATTTAAAGACCCCATTTACTGGGGAGCCTTTATCATGATTGCCAAAAGCTAGCTCAGGGATTTTTATATGCTTCGAATAATCTGTCTCATTCTATTTTTTGTTTCTTCATTTGCTTACGGTCAGGGGCACAAAATCCAGTTTAAAGTATCTGGATTATCAGACAGTTTAATCACAGTAGGATATCACATGGGGGCGCAAAAGTATGCCCTGGATACGGTAGAGGTTGTTGATGAATCCTTCATTTTACAGGGATCTGAGCCTTTAAAGTCGGGACTGTATTTTATATATGCACCTGCTTATTATTTTGAGTTTATTGCAGAAGAGCAACATTTTTCAATTGAAACAGTCCTGGGGCAGGGGTATGAGCAAGTCAAAGTGAAGGGGTCTGAGGAGAATGAACTTTTCAAGGCTTTTCAGATTACCATGACCAATCTGCGTAAGCAACAAATTACGCTTCAAAATCAACTAAAATCAACTGACAGTGACTCCTTGATGCTGCAAAATGAAATAGCTGAAATAGGTGAAGAGATCACAATGTTTCGAAATAAAATTATTGATGAGAATCCGGAGTCTTTTCTGAGCGCTTTTTTAAGTCTGATGGGAGAACCCTCTGTGCCAGATTTTAAAGGGATAACAGACCCTCAAGAACAAAAAGTAAAACAATACAGGTATTATCGGGCACATTATTTTGATGCGGTGGAATTTCAAAATGAAGCCTTGATAAGGACGCCTTTGCTACACCCGAAAGTGATGAAGTATTTTGATCAAATTATCCCGCAACATCCTGATACGGTCAATGCTGAAATTGATAAGCTTTTTACTGAGGTGGGCAACAATGATGAGTTGTTTAGATATTGGCTGGTCTCACTTTACAACAAGTATCAAGGCACAAAAATCATGGGAATGGATAAGGTCGTAGTACACCTGATGGAAAATTACTTCTTATCAGGCAGAGCTCACTGGGTAGACGATGAAGGACTTAAGAAGCTTCGAGAAGAAGTAGCCTTCAAAAAACACAGCCTGATAGGGAATAAAGCCCCACAGATGCAATTGGTGGATACAACAAACCAGCCTTTTTATTTTGAACAGATTCAGGAGCCCTTTATTCTACTCTATTTTTATGATCCTGACTGTGGCCACTGCAAAAAGAAGACCCCTGTACTTGTGGATGCCTATGATGAGTTTAGGTCATTAGGCGTGGAAGTTGTTGCAGTTTGTACCGTTACCAATGTAGACAGGTGGAAAGAATATATTCAGGAGACGGGTATGGAGTTTATCAACCTTGCTGATCCCGGATACGAAAGTAACTTTAGGATGTATTACGATTTGAGGAGTACCCCAAAACTCTACCTGTTAGACCAGCAACGTAGAATTGTTGCAAAGCAGTTAGAGATAGAAGATCTCAAGGAATTTGTAAAAACTTATTCCCAGTAAGGAAAATTTGATAACTTATCCAGTTATCTACAAAAGAGTGGATATTGTGGTATTTCACGTTTATTACTACCTATTTCGACCATTTAATTGAAAATTAACCCACAAATGATTTGAAATAATTGGTATCCATAGCGTTCCTTGAAGCTTATCAAGATATTTTTGCAAAATTCGATGCCAGCTATTAACGGAAAGGATATTTTAAAAATGTTTACATATGCACCTTCCATCAACTATAAAGAAGGCATTCGTACTTTGTGCTTTATTGGTAGCCGTAAAAGTCTCAGGTCAGCAGCATTCAGCTGGGATTAACACCAATAATCCCAATCCCAATGCGGTTCTTCATTTAGTTTCCACCAATGGCAATCAGGGTTTACTCATCCCCCAGATTGGCACCACACAAAGATTAAATATGGATCTTTCAGATCCTGATAACAATGGACTGCTTGTATATGACAACGATGAAGGTGAATTTTACTATGCACATGGGGGTGACTGGTATTCATTGACTGATGATGCGGATGCTGATCCGTCCAATGAAATACAAACCATTTCAAAATCTGGGAATACGATTAGCCTATCAGATAATAATTCCTCTGTTAACATAGGTGAAGGTACCCCGACAATTGGGCAGTTTCTGGAGTGGGATGGTACCAACTGGGTTCCGGTGACACCACCGACGGCTCAGCAGCTTCAGTTTGCAGGAAACATGCTCTCAATATCCAATGACCCTACGTCTACAACGGTTGATTTCAGTTTGTGGGATCAGGTAGCTGGTGATGATTTTGATGGCGATTATAACAGTTTGACAAATCAACCTGCCATTCCTTCGCTAACCAGTGAATTGACCAATGATTCCGGGTTTATAACCAGTGCGGATGATGCTGACGCTGACGTGACCAATGAAATTCAGACTATAACAAAAGCCGGGAATACACTGACGCTATCAGTGAACAATTCCTCCGTTAATATAGGAGAAGGGACACCTACAATTGGGCAATTTCTTGAATGGGATGGTACCAATTGGGTTCCGGTGACACCACCCACTGCTCAGGAACTTCAATATGCAGGAAGCATTCTCTCGCTGACCAATGATCCATCGTCGACAACAATCGACTTTAGTTTGTGGGATCAGGTAGCCGGCGATGATTTTGACGGAGATTATAATAGTTTGATCAATCAGCCATCTATACCATCCCTAACCAGCGAGTTGACGAATGATTCAGGGTTTATCACTAGTGCTGATGATGCTGATGCTGACGCAACGAATGAATTACAGAATATAACTGGTGGTGTTGGTATTACAGTGATCCCTTCCGGTAATGACTTTCAGATTGATAACTCCTCTCCTGATCAGACAGTAACGCTGGCTGATGGAGGCAGTGGCAATGTTACTATAGGAGGTACATACCCAGCATTTACCGTTGATGTTCCATCTCTTGATGATGCCGATGCAGACGCAACGAATGAAATTCAGAATGTAACTGGCGGTGTTGGTATTACAGTGACCCCTTCAGGAAATGATTTTCAGATTGATAACTCCTCTCCTGATCAGACAGTAACCCTGGCTGATGGAGGCAGTGGTAATGTTACTATAGGAGGAACATACCCAGCATTTACCGTTGATGTTCCATCTCTTGATGATGCCGATGCCGACGCAACGAATGAAATTCAGAATGTAACTGCTGGTGTTGGTATTACAGTGACCCCTTCAGGTAATGATTTTCAGATTGATAACTCCTCTCCTGATCAGACAGTAACTCTTGCCGATGGAGGCAGTGGTAATGTTACTATAGGAGGAACATACCCAGCATTTACCGTTGATGTCCCCTCTCTTGATGATGCCGATGCAGACGCAACGAATGAAATCCAGAACGTAACTGGCGGTGTTGGTATTACAGTGACCCCTTCAGGTAATGACTTTCAGATTGATAACTCCTCTCCTGATCAGACAGTAACCCTGGCTGATGGAGGTAGTGGTAATGTTACTATAGGAGGAACATACCCTGCGTTTACTGTTGATGTTCCATCTCTTGATGATGCTGATGCCGATGCAACGAATGAAATCCAGAACGTAACTGGCGGTGTTGGTATTACAGTGACCCCTTCAGGTAATGACTTTCAGATTGATAACTCCTCTCCTGATCAGACAGTAACCCTGGCTGATGGAGGTAGTGGTAATGTTACTATAGGAGGAACATACCCTGCGTTTACTGTTGATGTTCCATCTCTTGATGATGCTGATGCCGATGCAACGAATGAAATCCAGAACGTAACTGGCGGTGTTGGTATTACAGTAACCCCCTCAGGTAATGATTTTCAGATTGATAATGCCTCGCCGGATCAGACAGTAACTCTTGCCGATGGAGGCAGTGGCAATGTTACTATAGGAGGAACATACCCAGCATTTACCGTTGATGTTCCCTCTCTTGATGATGCTGATGCTGACGCAACGAATGAAATCCAGAATGTAACTGGTGGTGTTGGTATTACAGTGACCCCTTCAGGAAATGATTTTCAGATTGATAATGCCTCTCCTGATCAGACAGTAACCCTGGCCGATGGAGGCAGTGGCAATGTTACTATAGGAGGAACTTACCCCAACCTGACCATAGATGTTTCTTCGCTGGATGATGCCGATGCTGATGCCACCAATGAGATACAGGATTTATCACTAGCAGCAGACCATACACTGAGTCTTTCTCTGAGTGCAGCAACCGCCAATCTGGCACCATATATGCAAACCCTCAGCTTTACCAATCCAAACCTGACCATATCCGGTGTGGGTGGGAATACAGTTGATCTGAGTGCGCTCAATACAGATGATCAGACGGTGGATCAGTTTAATCTGACCGGTAATACCCTAAACCTTTCCCTCGAGGATGACGGAGCAACTCCTTATACTGTTGATTTAAGCCAGTATGCATTTCCTGATCAGACAGGACAGAATGGGAACTATCTGACCACAGATGGCACCAACCTCTCATGGGATCCACTTGGAGCATTGGCGCAATTGGATGCTGTGACCACAACCGAAATCACTGACAATACCATAACTGGGAATGATTTGAATGCTTCTGTGGCAGGGAATGGATTATCAGGTGCGGGAGGCTCCCCCATTGCAGTTAATTTATCAGGTACGTCAGGACTACAAATAACGACAGATCAATTAGAATTGCCAGATCTGCATGGAGCCGCTGGTGGTTCCTGGACAGTTGTTCTTGCGGGTTCAATTGATTACGATCGGAAGGGAAGGATAACTGGTTTTGGGACTAGTGATGAAAGGTTAAAAACAGATATTACAAGAATCGAAGGCGTACTTGATCGAACTTTGCAATTAAATGGGTATACATATTATTATAAAAATCAACCTAATGACATGCTTCAGCATGGAGTGATTGCTCAGGAGTTAAAAGAATTATTCCCCGCTTTGGTTTCGACAAACGAAAAAGGCTATTATGCAGTAAATTTTGGAGGTCTTGTTCCCATCCTTCTTGAAGCACTCAAAGAACAACATGCAATTGTTCAGGATCTTGAGTCAAAGTTAGATTCCCATGAGCGCATCAATAAAAGCCAGGAATCCAGAATCTCTGACATAGAAAGCAAACTGGACCATTTGTTGCAGATAGGTTCAATCAGTGAATAATGTCGGTGAATAGCAAACTCATATTGACACTATGCGTGGCTACATGGCTCTCAGCTGTCCGTGCACAGGTTTTCTATCTTGGTGAATCAACCGGGCTGTATGTAGGAGAAGAGCTGTCCTTTTATATAGGAGGAAACCTTGAGGCGAATGGGACCCTGGAAAATGATGGTTTGCTTGAACTGTATTCCGACATAGATTTTGTTCAAAACACGGAAGGTGGAAATATAACCTTAATGGGTGACGATGATCAAAATGTAATAGGCCAGAACCTTACAGCAGGTCGTTTAACATTGAGAAAATCTGGTGAAGTTCACTTGCAATCCAATCAATTGATGGCCGAAGGACTGGATCTACAGTCAGGAATCTTCAACAGCGATGCTGAGCATCTATTATATGTTTCTAACGGTCAATCAGTGACTGGAGGCTCCTCAGGAGCTCATGTCGCAGGGTCATTGACAATGCAATCTGTTTCTTCAGAACCGTTAAGATTTCCAATGGGCATCGATGGAACTTATTATGAGGAACTCTTTTTAAAAAGCGCCCCGGCTGGAACATCAATCAATGTCATAGTTCGCCAACCAGATGCTGATCGATTGATCCCAGGCGATTCATTGATAGGTCTGGCAGATGAAGTTGAATGGATCATTTCCCATGACAACAGTACCCCCTTTACATCAGTCGTTGGGATTGTGTTTGAAGGGTTAGACCTGGAAAACTATCCCCATCACAATGTTATAAGGGCTGATAAATACGTCACTGTTTTGGCACGATTAAAGAATGATACCCTCCTTTATAGTCCTACAGGATATGCCGAATTAACTGATACGGATGGAGTAAGTTTCGGAACCTTAGTCACTGAAAGTGCTATTCGCATCACCGGTGATACCACATTCCTTGCCCTGGGTAAAAAGCCGGCTGCCAATGGACCCTATTTCTACGTACCTAATGCTTTTGCTCCAAACGGGGATTTTGATGAGAACCGTCTATTCCGACCCTTCCTTGAAGGTTATGATGTGTATTCATTAGAGATACGGGTGTGGAACCGATTCAATCAGGAAGTGTATCGAATACGTGCCGATGATCCTAAGCTGTCTGAGCTTGGTTGGGATGGTACTCATAAGGGGTTTGATGAGCCAGAGGGGATATACTATTTCAAAATCAGTCTCGAATCGGAAGTTGGGAGTTTTTCAAAAAATGGTACTCTGTTATTGCTGAGATGAGGAAAATAGTATTTATCCTTTACCTCATCATAGCCACTGTTTCCAAAGCGCAGGAAGGTCAGTTTTCACAATACTTTGCTAGCTCACTTTTTTTAAATCCAGGTTATGCAGGTCTCATATCCTCAGCAAACCTCACCACCAACTATAAAAAAAGCGATCAATCAGAGGAAGGGTCTTATCATGAACTATACCAGTTGAGCTTTACCTATCCTTTACAAAAAATAACCTCACTAAAAACACAAAGTGGAGGTGTAGGTTTCACGGCGTCCAATGAAAGAGTAGGAGTAAGTGGTCTTTATCAAACAACAAAGGTTATTTTAACAGGCTCTTATACTTTGGCTTTTGATCGATTAAGCACCAGAAAATTGTCATTCGGCTTGCAGGGAGGTATGGTCCAGAGTAAGCTAAACTACAGCGACCTACAGTTCGGCTCACAGTATAATCCCTATATCGGATATGACAATATTTTACCTGCTGAATCCGTTGATTTGTCTCCCAACTTTAATCCAATATTCAATGTGGGGGCAATTTTCTCAGTAGTTGACCACTACAATCCCATACTACAGCAGAATACAATGCAACTGGGCGTGTCAATAGATTATCTCAATCAACCAAGGTATGGGTTTTTGGTCACGGAATCAGGCAAAAACCTAAGGCGACCTATGATCTTAAAATTGGTTGGAACAAGCAAGCTCAGGCTATCTACCCGCTTCTTCATTCATCCTTCAGCACTTATCATCACCAACCAAAGCAATTATCAATTTAATGTAGGAAATTACTTCTCGACTCACCTGGATACTAACCTTAGTACCTTACTACAGGTAGGTGCCTGGTACCGAGTGGGGGATGCATTTATATTTCTCACCGGTATCAAGTATAAACACATAAATCTTGGAGTAAGCTTCGACCTGAATTCAAATGCAATCAACAAAAATGAAGTTATCTACCAAAATAGTTTTGAACCTTCTTATGAGGTATCACTTTCTTATACCTTTGATTTCACTTCCGGACCAATTAATGTGCTGAATCCGTTGTTTTAGAAAATGCGTATAATTTCATTCATTGTGTTATGTTGGATTGGGTTTTCGGGATTGTCACAATCAATTACCCAGCTGAGAAATGTTGCTGATAGCTACTATCAATCCAGCAAATACCTGGAAGCGATGGAATTCTATGCACATCTGCATGAGCTTTTGCCACAGGATCGATCAATCCATTTCAGATATGCCTCTTGTCTCTTTAATGCCCTAAGATATAAAGATGCAAAAAAGGAGTTTGAAAGTCTCCTCCTAAAAGGAGGTTTTGCTGACAGTGTAGCTTATAACTATGGTCTTACAATAAAAATCCTGGGAGACTACCACAAGGCTGATTCTGTATTTGGGGCATTGTTATTTGAGATTGCACCAGAGAATAGACTTTACAAAGTTGCCGAGTTTCAAAAGGCCGGATGCCAGATTGGACTCAAACAATTGATGATCAGGAACAATAGAAATTTCAGAGAGTTCGAGTTATTGAATTCTGAAAGTCATGATTTTGGAGCGGTACAAAATCCGATTACTCGGGAGATTGTCATTTCAACAAGCCGAAAAACCAAAGGCAGACAGTTTTATGATGGCCAATATGGAGGCTTACTTCCGAACATGATTTGCTTTGACCCTAATGAGCAGGAGAGTTGTGATCTGTATGATGAATTGAACAGTCAGTGGGCTGAAGGCACAGGAACTTTTTCAGGTGACGGAAAACAATTCTACTTTTCTTCCTGCCAGAGAGATACTGGGTGCAGGTTGTTTGAAAGTCAATTTATTGAGGGAGAATGGTCCGCCCCTAAACCACTTAACGAACGGATCAATTACCCGGGAAGCAGCAATAGACATCCTTCGCTGAGTCTGTCTGGAGATACGCTATTTTTTAGCTCCAATAGACCCGGAGGAAAAGGTGGGGTGGATATTTGGATGAGTATAAAAGTAATCAATAGCGACTGGTCACCAGCTATCAATCTTGGTGAAACAATCAATACCAGTGCAGATGAGATCACTCCCTATTATAGTTCAAGGTATGAGGCTTTATTGTTTGCCTCGAATGGACATGCGGGCTATGGCGGGTATGATATTTTTATAGCAAAAGGAAATTCCTTTTATGCTCCTGGTATCTATAATTTGGGGAGACCTTACAATAGCCCTTTGGATGACACGTATTTTGCATTGGGCACATCTGGCATGATTTCCTCAGACAGGGAGGGTGGTGACTTTAATATCTACCAGTTTGACTACAAGGATGAGGTCCAGTTACTAAAAAGCTTCATCAATGTTGAATCACTAGTAGATCTGACCAAATACAGTATGACCTCACTTGATTTGGAAACCTTCAGGATTGAAGATTATGAATCCTACCACATTTTTATCCCAATGAAAGAGAAACTTGAGGAACAGGAGGATCAAAAGCACAAAAATATTTTTGGGGTAGGAGAGCCTGAGCAAGAGGTAGTCTTGAAGCTCGACGAAGAAAATAGCATAGCAACACTGGTAAATGCTCAAAGCAAGTTTGAATTCAGACTATTGCCAGATAGTCTGGACTATTTTACAGTGGAAATCAACAAGAACAAAGTTCAGGCGATTGTAAAGGATACCACATATAACTATCATAGATATAATTACGAAACCATCTATTTTGACTTCAATTCGACTGAACTTCGGGATGAGTCAATTGAATCAATAAAGGATCTTATAAATCAATTTGGTATCGACAACATTGTGTTGGTAGACATCCACACCCATGCTGATGCGACTGGAAGTCATGAATATAACTTTGAGCTAAGCGAAAAGCGCGGCTTTTCTGTGATGCGATATATGTTGGAACTGGGTTTGCCGTACCGACAGGCCAGGGTTTTCGCAAACGGAGAAGAAAACCTTATCACAAACATGGATACATGGTATGGGCAGCTGTTTAATCGAAGGGCGGAACTCGTTGTGTACACAAAGCATCCAGTTACCTATATGAAGGCTAAGGTGTATCTGGTTCGGCACAAAATGCCACTTACGGTTGCCTCCAATCAGCTTGGCTTACCAGCAGAGAAATTAAAGGAGTGGAATGGGCTGAAATCATCAGTGTTGGAAGAGGGTCACGTATTGAGAGTTTTAGATCCGCAACATCAGTCCCCAGGTCTAAAATATTTGATACCTCAGGAATATTATAGTGACCAAATATTCAATCATATTGTTCAGGCAGGTGAGACATTGAGAACTATCGCAGATAAATACAGAATCCCAGAAGAGTTGATTTATGAAATAAATGAGCTTAATAGAGAGGTAAGAAAAGGAGATGTGCTGGTTATCTACCTATAACTAATGTTTGGAGGTAAGAATAAATGCCCCCCAGTTATACGGGTTGGGATAATCCCTTTTAAATGTGCTACGGGCTGAAAAGAAAGCGTCTTCCACAGATAGGCCGTCTGTAAGATTGCCATAAAAATGATTCATAAATTCCCTGGTCGCCTGATCATCTACTTTTACCAGGGAGATAATGAGGTTTTCTGCTCCGGCGACCAGGAACGCGCGTTCTAATCCAAAGACACCTTCTCCATTTTGTACTTCACCAAGTCCGGTTTCACACGCTGAAAGCACGACCAGGTTTGTCGCATCCAGGTTTAGGTTCATGGCTTCATAGGCGGACAAAATCCCATCTTCATAACCTTCCTTTGTTGAAAGGTATAGGCCAGAGTTAAGCAAGGGATCCTCATTTTCATGTTCCAGGAAGTAGCCGTGAGTGGCCACGTGGATGAGGTCATTGTTATTAATGAGCTTCAAATTTTCTTCGGTGGCTTCTTCATTCAAATGAGTATTAATTTTCCATCCATTCTTTTGTAACACTTGTTGTACTTCCTCGGTCTCTAACTCTGCTCCAGGGAGCTGCAGGAGGTCCACATTGGATCGGATAGAAGTGAAATCCGGGTTGCCGAAAATACTTGCGGTTTTTGTTTTCAGGGTCTGTTTCTCTATGAGGAGATCCTTACCACTTGTAAGGTGAACAATGTGATGCTTTTCTGCCACAAAGATTTTCTCATCAGGTATATACAGAATGGCTGGATTGATCTTGTGCCAAATACCATCAGCTGCCAGGTATAATTTTTTAGCAACGCCGATTTCTTTGTCAATAGGCTCCCAGAATTTTGAGTATGATAATGAGTCAATAACATTGTACTTAAGTGCATTTTTATAAAATTTATACTGTCTGGCCAGGCGTGCGTCTTTCGGCCATGCTACGCGTTCTAGCTTACCAGATGGATGAATAAAAAAGGCCACGTAAAGCGACTCATCTACAAAGCCTTGACGCGTGCGGATTGAATCGGTATCGAGCAAAAAGTCATTGTATTCGATGATCTCAATGAGGACAGTTGAGTCTTTCAGAGCCTGAGAAATATCATTCCAGGTAATAAATTGAGTTTCATTTTGATTCGAAAAGCTCCTAAAACTAAGAGAAAGCTCTTTTTCCAGGGTTTGGCTCTTTTCTTCCAGTTGCTGAATGGACAAATGTTGCAGTCTCTTTTCCTCTGTACTAAGCAAATAGGCCTTAGCCAGCTCAAACTTGGTGTCCCTCCACGCATTGTACTTACTTCGGATGGCCGGATCTACACTGTTTTGGACTGCTCGCCTCAGCTTGTCTGCAGCGTAATAAATTATCGATTTCGTATTGATGTAATAATTCAGCGCTTTTTCTGCCCACTCAGATTCGAAATATGAGCTATTGAAGGCAAGGGCTAGAAAACGCCTGAGGTCAAATCGGATTTCTTCATAAAAAAGCACCCTCTGTCTCTCAGTAAGTACTGGAAATACATCATGCAAATGATCAATGAGGATCTTGAGTCCCTGGTCAAAGGATTCTAAAGCGGCAAGTGTGTCCTGACCAGTCAAATGCATAAGGCCAATGTCATTGAGGTTTTTTGCGTAAAGGTGATGGTCGGGCCCCAAGGTTTCTTTTCTGATATTGGCAGATTGTATATAAAATGACAAAGCCATCTCGGAATAGCCTAGCTGCTTATAGATGGAGGCAAGGTTGGATAGTGTAATAGCATATTTTTGGTGGTTTGCTCCATATAAAAGTCTGTCCAGATCCAGCACTTTCATGTACAGAGCCATGGCATCCTCTAGTTTACCTTCTTCAGCATAAACCCCTGCCAGATTGTTTAAGCAGTTGGCATAGTCAGGATGGACCGGCCCAAACATCTCATAAAAAAGCTCCCGACTCTTAATAAATCCTTGCTCGGCTTCTTGTAGTCTGCCATATTTCATGTCAATGACTGCAAGATTGTTCGTCGTATATGGAGTGATTACAGGATATTTTTTCCCAATCTGCTCGAGTTGTTTAAAATACTTTCGCGCATTTTCCGGATCAAAGCGAAAATATAATAGGCCAAGATTATTAATGGACTCGACAAGTAGCAGACTATCCTCAGGAAAGTTGGCAGTTTTAAAATTGATATTGCTCAACAGCTCACTTTCAGAGGCTGAAAAATCACCCTGATCCAGTTTTAATTTGGCCAATCGGTCGATCGCCTTGCTTTGTAGTAACGGAAAATTGGCCCTCAATATGCTAAGTGCCCTGTCAAGCTCCTGTTCGGCATCCGAATAGTTTCCCAATAAGGTATGGAGTGTCCCGGACTCAATCAGAATCACACCTTTTAGTGAATCATTGTTAATCTGTTCAGTATCAAGGGTGGTCAGAGCTTGTTGCAAATCGGCTTTGCTTTCTGAAAACATTCCTAGCTCTCTGAGAAGAATTGCTTTCTCGACCAATCGTTCACAAAATGTTTCGCTATTGCTGGCAATGTTTGCGTTCGTGGCCTTCCATGAAATATCAAGGTATTTTTTTGCCATGGTGTAGTTAGCACTCTCCTTATAAAAAGCAATGATATTTTGGTAATAGGGTACCATTACCGGACTCAAAGAATCGTAGCTTTTCAGATTATAGGTAATTGCCTTTTCCACTGCATCGAAAGCCTGCTGTTGTTCATTGAGTTGCCAATAGACTAGAGCCAGTTGGTTGTAAGTCTCAGGATAACCTATTTCCTCATGGCATTTGGCAGAATCCAGTCGCTCAGTGAGTTTTAATGCAAACTCTTTTGACCTGGGGGGTTTTGTAGACTTGTATTGATGGACACTGTCCAGTAGCGACAGACAGTCTTGTGAATAGGCTGACGAAAAAAGGAAGCACAAAAGGATGAAAATGCCTGACCGCATATCAAAACAATGTCATATGGATTGCAAATCTGTAAAAACATTGCGCAAATTCCGCTTTACCCTAACTATTATTCGTAGATAAGAAAAATACATAATGCTATGAAGTACATGATATGCTTGTTAATCACTTTATCAGGAACTGCGGTTGCCGCTCAAGCAAGTTTGAATGTCAACCATGAGGATGGGCTGGCTATTGGCGGATATGATCCGGTTGCTTATTTCACAGACAATAAAGCTTTGGAAGGAGTAAAAACCATTACATCCACTCATCTGGGTGTTAAATACTACTTCAGCAATAGCAAGAATAAGGACTTGTTTGATAAAAATCCCTCAAAGTATCTACCTGCTTACGGTGGTTGGTGTGCCTTTGCTATGGCTAATGGTGAGAAAGTAAAAATTGACCCTGAGACGTTTAAGGTCATTGATGGTAAGTTGTATCTGTTCTACAATTTTTACTTTAACAATACCCTGACCAAATGGAATAAAGATGAGGTCAATTTAAGACAGCAGGCAGATCAGCATTGGAAACAGCTGAGTAAATAAATTAAATTCTACAGTACCCTATCTTCTTGTACCAGCCAGAATATCCAGACGATAATCTGGAGAACCAGAAAACCAATATGTGCCCACTTATTTTGTATTCTGAATATCAGAAAAACAAGAATTACCACGGCCAATAAAATCTGCAATATTTGGGTTTCTATACCATAGCCCCCGATGATAATGTTTTGAAAAATGCTAATGACAGGAACCAGTAAAAAAACAAAGAAGAACCAGGGCCACTGATCATAATAGTAGGTGTCCAGGTCAGTTTCCGTTTCTCTCAGACCAGTTGGGAAAATCATTCTGGCAAGTGTAAACAGTGAAATAGGGTAAATCAGGACAAAAAGCACCATGGGCATTGTCCATTCTTTTACCAGGTGGGCAGTCTGATAGCTTTCCCACCACTCCTGGATGTGAAGATTAAAAACCACAATGATCAGGAGGCTATGCGCATATCCGACATTTACATTCTTAAGATTGGAAAAGATATCTGCGGCTCCGGTAAGGATCTGGGTAATGCCCAGACCAAGAATAAGGGAGGTTAAGATCACAACATATTCAAAGGGTTCAAGCGCCATGTTAAACTGGGTTTTGGGTACTAATATGAGCATTTATCGCTCAAACTGATGCCAGCCAGCTGCTAAATGAGATTTTCTCACCATTTTATTTGCTAGTTATAGGGGTTGACTATATATTTAAGAAAATTAAATATATAAGATGTCGTCTAAGGAATTTATAAGAGGTACATTGAAGACAATCATCCTCAAACTTTTGGCTGAAAATAAGCAGCTGTATGGGTATGAGATCAGTCAGCGGGTAGCTGAACTGTCAGGCGAAGAGATCAAGTTGACTTATGGCGCACTTTATCCGGTACTATACAAACTTGAAAGTGAAGGATTACTGGTAACCAGCAGCGAAATCGTAGATAATCGGGTGCGGAAGTACTACAGCCTGACCAAAAAGGGTCATGAATTAGCAAAAGAAAAAGTAAATGAACTCCAGAAGTTTACTGAAATCCTGAAAAACATTCTGGCACCTATTCCCCAACCCAAAATGAATCTATCTGGATTATGAGTACCAAACTCGACGTTGGGAAGATCGAAGTGTTTCTCGATCGCCAGGGATTGTCCTTTAAACCTCTGAGGGCAGAGCTTCTGGATCATCTGGTCAGTGATGTGGAGAGTAGGATGATGCATGGGGAGACATTTGAAATAGCCTGGAACCAGGTAAAGGACGAAATCCCATCAAATCATTTTAAAACAATACAACAACAAACTATGGAAACCATCGATAGTCGGTTCAGGATATCCAGGATATTCTCTAACCTGTTTTTGGCCCTGATGATTCTGGGCTCATTTTTTAAGTTTATGCATCTTCCGGGTGCGGGGATCTTACTTCTAATGTCATTTGGAGCATTGGCCATTTCTCTGCTTTCAGGATCATTAAGTGGCCTGATCGTCAACAGAGGTAAGCGGGGAGGGATTTGGCTGGTCACAATGGTGCTTGGGGTCTTATTTCTCCTGACCGCGTATTGCTTTAGGATTCTTCATTTGCCCGGGGCAGATCTGGCTGCATTCGTAGCAGTAGGTTTGCTTTTGTTAAGTGTGCTTGGAATTACGCTAAGCGTTCAAAGGCACGCTGGAGACGAAAGTTTACTTACTTTTCTACATTCGAAATATGCCACAAGTATTCAAAGGGCTCTTGTGGTTCTCTTAAGTGTAGGTGTTTTATTCAAGGTAATAGCTACTGCGAAAGGTGCTGATTTTTTTGTGGGTGATGTAACCTTAATTCTACTTATATATGGCGCGGGTATTCAATTACTCCTATATCTGTGGAGAACCTTTGAGGATGGTCAGCCTAGGTTAAACTCCTTTTTGATCGCTATTTCTGCAACTTGTCTGTTTCTTCCCATATTGAATTTTTATATTCCATTTGAGCCCAGGATGGTAATGGCATTTACGTTTTACGCCCTTACTGGCTATCTGATTTATCGGCAGTTGGATAATTCTGCAAATAAGAGCTGGTTCTTACTATTTGCCGGACTTAATATTATTCACTTTACTGTCTGGTCGTTGATGAAAATGGAAGTACTCGGTCCTGAGATGCAAAATGTGCTTTACAGCATTCCTGTAGCTCTTATTTTTGCGATACCCTTCTGGTTATTCAGAAAGGACAAGTTGATGCTAACCTATTGGATACTGATCTTTGGAGCATTTGCACTTCAGTATACCCTTAACTCCTGATTATGAATTGATAGGTTGAGGCATTTCGATCCCTAACAGATTGTATGCCTCTTCTTTATACAACTCAAGCTTAGATTCATAATCCTCATCCACCATACTTAAATAATAGTAGGCACCATCCGAAATTACGAATATGAGTTCTGAAGTTCGGGAGGGATCATCTATATCCAGGTATCCATCGTCTTTGCATTGTTGTATCAATTCAGTAAGCCACGATCTCAATAAGAGATGCAACTCATGAAATTTTGATTTAATCCGCTTGTCCTGGAATACGAGGGCAAAACAGCTGTAAAAGACTCCATCATCTATCAGGTTATTCCATTTTCTGGAAAAAATGTTGTCCATAACAAGCAATAACTTTTTGATGGATGTGTCTTCAGAATTTTCTTTTGGGATATAGATAGACTTATAATTATTGATAATAAAGTCTATAAGCTCAAGGAGCAATTCTTCCTTGGTAGTGAAGTAGTGTACTAAAAGACTTGGGGGCATTTTAAGCTTTTTCCCAATTTTTGATAGTGAGGTATTACCCAAACCTTCCTTCTTGGCTACTTCATAAAAAGCTTTAACAATTTCTCTTCTACGATCGACCTTAAGACTTTTTCTTCCCATTTCCAGGTGATTTGAGTTACAAATTAATTGTATGTAAGATAATTATACAATAAATTGAACGACCATTCAATTTATTACAAAGGTAATACCAGGTTAATTACGAGTTAATATTGATTGGATTCTTTTGTAACCAGAGCAAACACTAACTGTAACTCATATGAAAAAAATCTACACCAAAACTTACCTGACTGCCATTGGATTGATTATTTCAATGGCGGTTTTCGCCCAAAACCCGAAGGTTTCAGGGGTGATTAAAGATGAAAACGGCAGTGAGCTTATTGGTATCACGGTACTGGAAAAAGGGACTACAAACGGAACCCTGACAGATCTGAATGGTACATATACAATTCAGCTGACTACAGTCAATCCAACGCTAGTTTTTTCTTTCGTTGGATTGAAAACCGAGGAGATTAAGGTTGGTAGCAATACCAATATAGATCTTACGATGAAAGAAGATGTACAGCAGCTCCAGGAAGTTGTTGTCCTTGGATTTGGAACTCAGAAAAAGGTGAACCTCAGTGGTGCTGTGGATCAAATTGATCCGGAGATCATTGAGAAGAGACCAATTTCGAGTGTAGCGCAGGGGTTACAGGGGTTGGTTCCCAACCTCAATATTGACTACATGTCCGGAGAGCCAGGCAGAGCAGCAAATATCAATATCAGGGGAATCACTAACCTTTCTGGTGGAGGACCTTTGATCCTAATTGATGGTGTTCCTTCTGATGCGATGGAGCTCAACAGACTTGCACCTGTCGATATCGAAAACATCTCTGTTATCAAAGATGCTTCTGCTTCTGCCATATATGGAGCACGTGCCGCATTTGGAGTGATCCTGATCACCACCAAGACCGGTACTGAAGGAATGAGGATCACATATTCCAATAACTTTTCCTGGGATAAACCCACTGTGCTCCCGGAGAAGATTACTGATCCCTACATTTTTAGCCGTATGCTGGAGACATCCACTGACAATACCCCCTGGGACAACGTGAATTATTCTGATGAATATTATTTATATGCGAAAGAAAGGTCCGACAACCCGGAAAGCACACCTGGGGTAAGACAAAACCCGAGTGCGCCTGAACTCTGGGAGTACATGGGTAATAGAGATTGGACTGAATACTTTTTGGATGATTTTACAACTTCTACCAATCATCAATTATCTCTAAGTGGTGGAACGGATAAGACCAGCTTTCTTTTATCTGGTTCATATAACCGCCAAAACGGGGCCTTGAAATTGGCTGATGACCTGTTTGATCGTTACACCGTGAGAAACAAGGTGTCATACAAGCCTTTTGACTGGCTTACTTTTGGTAATAACACCTATTTGACTAATACTAAGAGGGAAGTTCCTTCTTATTTTAACATTTGGGAGATCTACAATTTCTTTCCAACATCCTATGATAAAAATCCTGATGGAAGTTGGGCAAATTCTCCTGTCGGAAGGCTGGGCAGTAGGCTGACGAATGGAGGTGCAACGGAAGACAGATATTCTAGTTTTCAAACACAATTCACCAACGAGCTTTCCTTTTTTGATAAGGTATTTAAGGTAAATACGGACTTTACGTATCGAAGGGGCACGAGCGATTACAACTACTACACCACAAAATACTTGATAGGTTACGGTCCTGAAGACATCAGGGAGGAGGGAAGCAATTATGCATATCGAAGATCAATCAATGAGGATTACTATGTGCTAAACGTTTATGGGACCTATAATAAGGAGTTTGGACCGCACGCTATAACAGCGATTGGAGGGTACAACCAGGAATATTATAGGTGGAATCGCTTCAATGCAGATAGAAGCATGGTGATCTCCGCATCGTTACCTACGATTGCATTAGCCACAGGGGAAGATAATGTTGGTGAAAGTATCACCTCATGGGCAATCAGGGGTGCATTTTATCGATTAAACTACATCTTTCAGGATAAATACATCATTGAGTTTAATGGTCGGTACGACGGTAGTTCCAAATTTCCTGAAGACAAACGTTTTGGATTTTTCCCATCCTATTCAGCGTCATGGATTCTCGACAGAGAGTCATTCATGTCTGGAATTCTTGGACCAATTAGTCTTCTGAAACTAAGGGCATCGTATGGCTCATTGGGAAATCAGGCTGTATCCTCTGATTTTGGTTACATCGCTACCATGAATGCAAACAACGCTAGTTACCTGATAGGTGGCGAACTTCCTTTGAGAGTATCTGCCCCACCGTCGGTTTCTTCAAACTATACATGGGAGGAAGTCACGACGCTTAATTTCGGTATTGACTTTGGATTATTTGATGACAAGATCCTTACCACTTTTGATATTTATGACAGAGACACCAGGGGAATGCTTACACAGGGTAGAGAGCTACCTGCAGTATTTGGAACTGGAGAACCTGCAGAGAATGCTGCTGATCTCGAAACCAAAGGATGGGAGCTGTCGATCAATTATCGGGAAAACATCCAGGTAGGTGGCAAACCCATGAATTTCAATATCAAAGCGGTATTATCAGATAGCAGATCTTATATCTCACGTTATGATAATCCAAGCCAAAGTCTGACGCAGTTTTATGAAGGCATGGAATTTGGCGAAATCTGGGGTTTGACCAGCGATGGTCTTTTTCAAACCCAGGAAGAGATTGATGCCCTTGATGAATCTGCGATAATCCCCTGGGGAGCATTGTCTATCGTGCCGGGCTGGCCCAAGTACATTGACCAGGATGACAATGGTCTGATTGAAAAAGGAACTACTGTGAGTGATCCAAAAGATCTTTCAATCATAGGCAATGCTGCTCCAAGAATGAGATATGGTCTTAACCTGGGAGCAGATTGGAACGGTATTGACTTCAGTATTTTCTTCCAGGGTATTGGCAAGAGAGATTACTATCCGTTGGATTACCTCTATTGGGGATTCTATCAGCAGCCATATGCAGGGGGAGCAACGCATCTTTTGGATTATTACAGGGCTAATGATCAAAGTGCCACAGACCGTGCCAGGCACTCGCAGGCATACCTGGATGCCGGTCTTGCGGATCAAAACTTAGATGCTGAGTTCCCGATTCTGCAAGCATGGCTGGCAGATCGAAACCTCGGAGAGAGAATTGATCAGGCTCAGGGGCTGGCAATTCCTCAAACAGGATACCTCTTAAATGCAGCCTATCTGAGATTGAAAAACCTGACAGTGGGGTATACGTTGCCTGAGGCACTGACAAGTAGAGCTGGCTTAACTGTAAGGCTATTTGTGAGTGGGGAAAACCTGATGGAGTGGTCGGCATTGAAGGATTACTTCGACCCTGAAGCCATCAATGATGATGTGGCTCAGCTCAATCCTTCGGTAAGTTCAGGCAGACAAGTAGGTTCGGGATATGCCTATCCGTTCCAAAGAAGGTATGCCTTCGGGATTAACCTCACATTCTAAAACATTAAAGTAAAAGAAATGAAATTCATACATAAATACATGCTTTTAGTGGCGGTAGTATTTACTGCCTGTAATGATGAGTTTCTGGACAGAGTTCCGGAAACATCAATCGGTAAGGAGAACTTCTTCAATACAGAGGAGGACCTGAATATCTATATCAATGGGCTTTACAATTTTCCTGGTGTTGGTCTTTTCATTGAAGACAGGGCAACAGATAATGCAGCTACGACTGGAAATATGGAAATCAAGACCATGATGACTACAAGTCCTTCCTCGACTACCATCCTGAGCGGTTGGGACTGGAATCAGCTCAGATCGATAAACTTTTTCCTTGAAAATTTTAACAAAGCGGCGATCAGTGACGATGTACTGAATCATAATGAAGGGGTTGCCAGAATGTTCAGGGCAAATTTTTATATGAGCAAGGTAAAACGATATTCGGATGTGCCCTGGTATGACCAGGTAATTGGCACATCGGATGTTGATGAACTCTATAAAGCCCGTGACTCGAGAGAAATGGTTGTTGAGAAGCTTTTTGAAGACTATCAGTTTGCAGCTGAAAATGTCTTTCAAAACACTCCTTCTGGAGCTGTAGATCAGTGGACAGCAAAAGCATTTATGGCCAGGGCTGCATTGCACGAAGGAACCTTCCGAAAGTATCATACTGAACTGGGATTGGAATCCACAGCCAATGATTATCTAAATATCGCCAGGGATATGGCCAAGGATATTATGGATAATGGCGGGTTTGAACTATTCGACAATGGAAATCCCACTGAAGATTATGGCAGTCTATTTAATAGTACCGACCTTTCGACTAACCCTGAAATTATCCTGGCAAGATTTTTTGAGCATGAAACATTAAACAGTGGATGGTGGGAATATATGTTTGGTAATTTTGAGGTTTGTCCAACTAAAGATCTACTGCAGTCCTATCTGATGGCAGATGGAAGCTATTATTCCAGCCAGGGTGGGTATGAAACTTTTGAGATAGTTCAGGAATTTCAAAACAGAGATCCACGTCTGAATCAAACCTATGCGTATCCGGGTTATAACCTGATCTTTACCAGTACTTATTCACAAGGTGGGGGTTCGTACATCCAACAGCTTGGGAAAAACTTCTCAGGATATCATCAGATCAAAGGGTTCATGAATACTTTAGATCTTTCGGCTCGAAATAGCATCGATATTCCTGTTATCCGATTAGCAGAAATGCTGCTGATCTATGCGGAAGCAAGGGCCGAGCTGGGTGAGCTGACCCAAAATGACCTTGATTTGACAGTGAACCAAATACGCAACAGGGCAGGAATGCCCCCATTGAATATGTCAGTAGTTGCCGACCCAGTGCAACAGGCCAGGTATCCGGGAGTTACCAGCGCAGTTTTATTGGAGATAAGAAGGGAAAGAAGAATTGAGTTGGCGCTTGAGGGCTTTAGGTTTGATGATCTCATGCGTTGGAATGCTGGTGAGCTTCTCGAGATTGAGCCTGAGGGGCTTTATTTCCCGAGTCTTGGAAAGTTTGATCTTACAGGTGATGGAGAGGATGATATTCACTTATTATCCGCTTCAGAATCCATTCCAGATGTGAAAGAAACCAATGGTTTGGGTGTCCAGCTCATTTATTATAAAGCAGGAACTTTTGGCGAGGATGTTGGTGTCTACTTAAAGAATGGTGATAGTGGAACCATTCAGACGATTGCTGACAGAGGCACGTTCGTGGCCCCTAAGTATTACTATCGTCCAGTGCCCCAACCGCAAGTGACCCTTAATCCTAAACTAGAGCAATTGTTTGGCTGGGAATAAGTCGGTTTCAGTATATTAATCAACAGAACCAATGGGAATTTCCCCATTGGTTCTACCAATTTTCAACAAATAAATTGATGGGGTGTTAAAAGCCGGCTAGGCCATCTTCAACCTGTATGCTGATGGGCAGCTTTCAAGAGAATTTTTTCACTATGACTTATCTTAAATTATGATGTTTTTACGAATACAAGGTCTGATTTTTCTGTTACTACTTGTGGCCTTTCAGGCTCAAAGCCAGAAGAAAGCTGTAATGATATTATTGGATGGGATACCAACAGATGTGATCCAGCGTGTCAATACACCGAATTTGGATGAGATTGCCAGCCGAGGTGGATTTACGAAAGCCTATGTCGGTGGACTTAAGGGCGGGTTCTCAGAGACCCCTACGGTTTCAGCCCCTGGATACATGAATATGATCACTGGAGTGTGGGCGCATAAGCACAATGTGAGAGATAATGCTGTGAAAACTCCAAACTACAACTACTGGAATATCTTTAGGATTTCAGAAACGGTAAAGCCGGCAATGAAAACAGCTATTTTTTCTACCTGGGAAGACAACCGAACCAAGTTGATCGGAGAGGGGAAGGATGAAGCAGGATCAATCAAGCTTGACTATACATTTGATGGCTTTGAGCTTGACACCAACCGCTTTCCTCACACAGCCGACAGGAAGTTCATCTTTGATATTGACGAGCTGGTATCAACTGAGGCAGCTCGATACATTGAGGAGGAGGGCCCGGATCTTTCCTGGGTTTACCTGGAGTTTACAGATGATATGGGACACAAGTTTGGCGATAGCCCTGAGATGGATGATGCAGTGATGAAAGCGGATGTTCAGGTTGGCCGGGTATGGAAAGCCATCAAAAAGCGTGAAGCGCTTGGTGAAGACTGGATGATTGTGATAACCACCGACCATGGAAGGAAGCCAAGCGATGGGAAAGGACATGGTGGTCAATCGGATAGGGAACGTTCAACATGGATCTCTACCAATAGTGATGATCTCAACGAGAGTTTTGGTCAAGAGCCTGGAATCGTAGATATCATGCCTTCTCTATTGGCCCATTTAAATATCAATCCTCCCAATGGCATTAAAGAAGAAATTGATGGGGTATCGTTTGTTGGTAAGTCTTCCCTCAACAAGCTCTCGGCAAAATATGAAGGAGGCAAACTTATGATTACATGGAATCCTTTACTAAAAAAGGGGAAAGCTGAAATCCTGATCAGTGAAACGAATCATTTTTCAACTGGAAATAACGATACTTATCGAAAACTGACAGAGGTTTCAGTCTCAAAGGGGGAGGTGAAAATAGACTTTAACCCCAAATCTGACATGTACAAAATTTTAGTCAGGGCTCCCAACAATTGGTCAAATACCTGGCTGGTGAGATGATGAGAATCCCAGCAAAAAAACTCAATACCCTGGCATGAACCGTGTCAGGGTATTTTTATATAAATTGATCTATGAATTACACCGAACTTAGCATAGATATCATTGGTTGGCTTGGAGCAGCTGCTTATATAATTCCTTATTTTTTGCTCATCACCAAGCGGATGAGATCCACCTCAATTATCTACCACATCCTCAATATTCTGGGTAGTCTTTTCCTGATTATCAATACAGTCTATTATGGCTCAATCCCCTCTGCTTTTACCAATAGCATCTGGGGAGGGATAGCCCTTTATGGCATGCTCATGGATAGAAAAAACCGACAGAATGAATTAGTTGAGGAGAAATAAATACCCATATTTGTATATTATTGTCTTTAATCCACCAACTCGCTAATGAGTAAAGATATTTCTCCACTTCGAAAGTATTTTGTCATCTTTCTCGGCTTCGCCACGTTCATGTCCATACTTGTTGGATTCGCCATTATCTATTTTGTTTTTACTCAAATCAAAGGGCTGGAAACCACCGATGTTTTAGACTTGGAAAAGCTAAGTCTGATAGGGGAATTTTTTGGTGGCGCTGTGGGACCTATCTGGTCACTAGCGGGAGTCATCTTATTCTATCTGGCATTGATCTATCAGCGTCGGGAGCTGGAGCTCCAGCGGGAGGAATTGGTTGAGACCCGGTATATCATGGATAGCCAGTCCAAGACAATTGAGATACAACAGTTTGAGAATACTTTCTTTCAGCTACTCGAGTTTCACCTGGATGCGGCAAAGCGTATTGAAAACCATGCAACTGGAAATGGCTTTGATAAAATGTATTCAGATTTCCAGAAAGCAGTCAATGCCACGAAAAGAAAACGAAAAAAAGACGGAAGCTCCTCAGTACTGGACGAGGAAGCTTTCGAAACAAGCTTCCGCCAGGTGTATGACGCATATAGGAATTCTCTTTCACACTACATGGAAAGCTATAAATCCCTGCTGTTCTTTGTTCACAACAAAAGTAAGGATCCTAATTTCTATGTGAACATCATTAAGCCACACCTTACTGAGCAGGAGGTGTTGATCCAGTTTTATTACCTTGTGATCTATGATCAGGACCCTAAGTTTTTGAAGATTGTAGAAAAGTATACGCTTTTCGAACGGCTTAATTTCCGATCAGTTCAGGCAGTGGACCGACTTCATCTTGAGGAACTGGCTGAATCCGCGTACAAGCCTGCACACAAAATCAAAAAGAAAAGAGGAGACGAAACAGAGGACACTCCTGAAAATCCTGAGCAGTCAGCGGAAGACTGAGGGATTAACTGGCAATGATAGCGCCTTAACCTTCTGCTAGCTAATTTATATGGACTGCCAATGCTTTGCAGCCTTATACATTTCAATAATTCCTTTGATGTAGTCCCATTTTCATTAGCTACAGAGTAGCGCAAGCATTACGCCTGTGCCATGTGTAGGATACGCTAGTGTGAATAAATCTCCCGCTTGTCCGCTAGTGTGTGGATTAATCCCTCAGCTGATATTCAATCGTCGAAACCACCCGGACAGTTTTGATCTCCGGGGTATTCTGGTCCCGGTCGGAGATGGTAAAAAGCCCCTGGTTAGCTCGCATGATCTTGCCTACCTGGCTGTTCGAATCTTTGGCAAATTTTTCTGCCACCTCACGGGCATTGTTGGTTGCTTCCTCGATCATGGCGGGCTTGATCTCGTTGAGCCCGGTAAAACTATACTCGATGGGTCTCCAGTCATTTTTGGAGCTGATCAAAATTCCCTTTGAAACCAGCGATAGGGAAGCAGAAAGTGCCTGTTGAAGCTTACTAATATTTGTTGTACGTATGGTAAAATCTGACTTGGCGATATACCGAAACTCCCTGTACGGTCCCGGATTGTAAAGGTCTGCCTTGGCATCGCTGATGTTTGTTGGTCCAACTGTAAATTCATCGTCATTGAAGCCCTGATCGTTGAAGAATTTGGCCACATCCCTCTTTTGAGATTCAATCTCCTGCTGAATGTTTTGAAGGTCGTTTCCTGTCACAGTAATGTTGATGGGCCATACGGCGATGTCTGCTTCCACCTCCCTTTCGGATAAACCCTTTACCGTTACTGCCCTGTCATAAGCTTTTCCCTTGACGAGGGTATTGCTTATGAAATAACCACCCAATGTTAAACCACTAAAAATGATGATCGCACTAAACCAACCTAATTTGTCCATATCTTGAATTTTCTCACATTAACGATAAGTTGTGTGGGGAGTTATGTGTAGTGGGTGAAATTATTTTTGTGGAGCTGGTATGTAAACTACAGACCAGGGGTTTACCATCTAGTCTTTATAAATAAGGGGAGTAAAGGAGGTGTATAGCTACCGTATAGTTACTGTATAGCTACCCTTTACGGAATATGATAATTGGTGGAAACACCACTTTGGCCATGCTGGCTCACAGACCACTGGAAATCTATTTTTACTCCCTGATCTTAATTAAATAAACCAACCCAAAACCTGTAAACACCAATAAGCCTATGCTGGATAGTACAACCTTCCAGGTATTCAAAGGTGAGATTGAGTTAAGCAAAGTATGCAAGCTGAAGATGGTCATGATTAAGGATATCCAAAAGGAAGATTTGACCTGATTGATGTTATTTGAAGGTTTGATTTGGTTAAGCATCTGTTGAAATTTCATTTAATTAAAGGTCTCAATTTGTAGTTTCATATATAAAATTGATGGGTTTAACTTTTTGTTAAGTTGTTTCATTTGTCAGAACTCTACAAAGACCAATTCTTCACCGTGATCTGTGGCTCACAGTGGCTCACAGACCATCGTAATTAGGAGAATGTAAAACGTTCCTGAATCTTAAAACCGAATTCTTTCAACCAAAACAAAAAATTGTCTCTAAAATGTCTTTTGCTTAGTTTTGCGGTCCTTGAAAACTGGTCCCGTAGTTCAATGGATAGAATAGAAGTTTCCTAAACTTTTGATACAGGTTCGATTCCTGTCGGGACTACTTTTTTTGAAAACCTTCTAGCTACTCTCTCAAGCCTCATTTGTCGTCTCCCTTGCATCTCTCCCCATTTTTAGGAGATTTTGAGAACGGAACAGCCCTTTTTCATGGTATATTATACTATGAGGGTGCTGATATTGGTGATTTTGGGGTTTCTATGGTTTGGTGCATACAGTCAAACCTGCTGCTCTGGGGGCGTTCCCATGAGTGGAAATATCGGGCTTCCAATCGCAGACTCCAAAGTCCTGCAAGTCTCAGTTTCATACGACCTCAACCTGCTCAGAACCCTTAAATCCGGGAGTGAAACACTTAATGATCGGTCTCGCGAAAGAACAACTCAGACATTTCTAATCCAGGCCGGCTACCAGCTTACTGATAGGCTGGGATTGGAATTGCTCTTGCCTTACATTATTCAAAAACGGACGATCAATCAGTTTGGGAGTGAGCAAAGAACACAAACCAGTGGATTAGGAGATTTTGCTTTGCTGGTTAAGTACGCACTTGTCAATAACCTGCAGTGGACACTACGATCGGGTGTGGGACTTAAAGTTGCTTCCGGCCAAAGTGATAAAACAAACAATAACATCACCCTGAACGCAGATCTCCAGCCAGGTAGTGGGGCGAATGATCTGATTTTGTGGTCCGCGGTAGGTCATAGCTTGTCGCCCAGGCCATCTATGAGCCTCTCTTTAATGGGGATTTACCGAATGACCGGAGTAAACGAAAACTACTTGAATGCTTTTTCCTATCAGTTTGGAAATGAGCTAAGCATCATGGCTGGTATGGCAGACCAGCTTACCATAGGTTCTGTCATAGCGAACCCCTCAGTTTCATTCAGATATAGACATGTTCAGACAGACATGCAGAATGATTTTGAGCTGCCCAATACAGGAGGAGAATGGGTTCTGTTTCGACCTGGGATTATCTTAAACTGGTGGAAAGACCTTGCAATCAATTACTATGCAGAAATCCCACTCCTAACCAACGTTGGAGGGGTGCAACTATCGCCAACCTTTAGACACAACATAGGTATTTTGACAACTTTAAATTTCAGTAAAAATGAAGTTTTCTAAATTTCTCTGGATGACCTTTCTGTTACTGTTTTTTACCTGTGGAACTGACAACCCAGGGCCTGCAAGTTCGGGAAACCTGCAACCTGGTGATTGGCTCATCCCTTACAACCATGTGTTTGACGGTGGTCCGGGAAAAGATGGGATTCCTGCGCTGCTAAATCCTGCAATGATTCCGACAGATGAGGTTACCTGGCTATCTGATGAGGACCTAGTGATTGGCACCTATGTAAACGGTGAACCAAGAGCCTACCCTCACATAATTCTGGACTGGCATGAAATCATCAATGACCAGGCAGGGGATGAGGTCTACACGGTCAATTATTGTCCATTGACTGGGACCGGAATGAACTGGAAGAGAAAGATCAATGGTTCCGTAAACACCTTTGGAGTTTCGGGACTGCTCTTCAACTCAAACCTGATTCTTTATGACAGGGCTACCGATAGCAACTGGTCTCAGATGCGGTCAGAATCAGTGAACGGAAGATTTATTGGGAGATCGGCTGAGCTCCTTCCAATGGTAGAAACCACCTGGGCTACCTGGAAAGCAATGTATCCTGAATCGATGGTTGTTTCATTAAGCACAGGTATAGATCGCCCATATGGTCACTATCCGTATGTGAGTAACCAAACCAAGGAAGATTACCGGGAAGCATCATTTCTGATATTTCCAATTACTAACGATGATGATCGGTTGCATCGGAAGGAGCGGGTGCTGGGTGTCCGCATAGATAATGAGGCGAAGGCATTTCGATTCAATGATTTTGATGGAAATACCGTGGTGAGAACAAATACAATCAATGGCAAACACATTGTAATTGTCGGGAACGAAGTTAAAAATTTCCTGGTGGCTTATGTCGGTGAGTTAGACGGGGCATCACTCACATTCTCAGCTTTGGATCAGACGGAGCTACCAGGTGTAATGGCTGATAACCTCGGAAATACATGGGATATCTTCGGCAGGGCTATTGCCGGACCGGACGAGGGAGCATCACTTAGTGTTGTCGAAGCCTATATTGGATACTGGTTTGCCTGGGCTGCCTTCAATCCGGAGATAGAAATTGTTGATAACTAAAAATTAGAATTGCTCATAGACCTGATAAGAATGAAAGTTTTAAATGCTTTGCCTTTGATGATACTAGCTCTATTTACATCATGTGAAGAAGAAAGCAGTACTCCACGCGCTCCAGCCGGATCTGTAGGATCAGGTGGTTGGTCCATCCCGGCTGATGAGATTTATGATGGAGGTCCCGGGAAAGATGGTATTCCAGCTCTTGAAAACCCGGAAATGATATCAGTGAATGAGGTGGTGGGTTTGACTGACGATGAACTGGTTGTTGGTGTGGTTTTCGACGGTGAGGCCAGGGCCTATTCACACCAGGTCCTTGACTGGCATGAAATCATTAATGACCAGATAGGAATTCATCCTTATGCAATTACTTATTGTCCATTGACAGGTACAGCAATCAACTGGTCCAGAAATATAGGGGGTGAAATTACGACTTTTGGTGTATCAGGATTGCTTTACAATTCAAATCTGATTCCATACGACCGAAAAACCGATAGCAACTGGTCCCAGATGCTGAACCGATCCGTTGAAGGTAGTTTGATCGGCCAGTCGGTGAATATTCTACCGGCCATTGAGACCTCCTGGGGCACCTGGAAGAAAATGTACCCAAATACGCTCTTAGTTTCTAACAATACCGGACATGACAGACCCTATGGAAGTTACCCATACATTGCAACTGGGAATGTCGATTATCGAAGCGACCCTTACCTGATCTTTCCTGTAGCCCGCGAAGACGACAGGTTACATAGAAAAGAGCGGGTACTCGGTATACAGGATGTTGGCAACATACATATTTACAGATTTGAGGATTTTGCCGGCGGAGTAAGTCTGAAAATAGATAATCTGAGTGCCTCGAAGCTAGTCATAGCCGGGAGCACAGATTTTAACTTTCTGAGAGCTTTTAGGGCTTCACTCGAAGATGGTACCGACCTTGATTTTACTGCAATGGCAGGTGAGGAGCTACCCAACCTCATGACAGATCAATTAGGAAACACCTGGGACATTTTTGGCCAGGCAGTTTCTGGTCCAAATCTGGGAGAAACACTTATTCAACCAAAAAGCTATATCGGCTATTGGTTTGCGTGGGTAGCATTCAATCCTGAAATTGAAATTATCGAATTCTGATCATCCCTGATCCAGTAGTTTTTTGAGCTCTGTGGTATAGCTTGGTATTGGCCCCCTGGAGGAGGCAACAAATCCACCAACCTTGTTGGCAATAGTAGCTGCTTTGATGGGGTCACCCGTCTTGTAGTGGACACATGCAAAGGCTGCGCTGAAGGAATCACCAGCTCCCACAGTATCCACTACAGTAATTTTATCTGTAGGAATTCTCGTGAGTTTACCATTATTGTAAACATAGCATCCTTCACCACCTGCTGTAATAATTATGGTCTTGACCTTGTCATACTGCTTGCTGATGGATTGGCAAAATACTTCGAATCCCTGCTTTTCATCAAATAGCATTCTGCTCAAGACACCAACTTCTTCATCATTTACTTTGAGGATGGTGGTGTGACCGAGTGATTGCTCAATGATGTCCTGGTCATAGCTGTCTTTCCTAAGATTTACATCATAAAAGATCTCCTCAAACTGATGACGATCTAAAATGCTATATAATGCCTCGTGAGATACTTTGTTTCGTTGGATTAAGGATCCAAAATAAAAAAAATCGAAGTTGCTGATCTCAGCATGATCCAACTGACCTGCCTCAATATAGTCGTAGGCTACATCCCTGGTGATAACATAATCAGGTTGCCCATCATTAAGGGTGACAGGTACAAAGCCTGTCCGGATATCTGCTCGCTGGATCATGGATACGTCCACCTTCAGTCCCTTTACAAGTCTGAATGCTTCGTCTCCCAGTTTGTCTTTGCCCAAACATGAGACAATGCATGACGTTTGACCACATTGCTTTACATGAGCTGCAAAATTTAAAGGGGCGCCACCGAGATGATGCTCCCCCTCTATGATATCCCAAAGGATCTCTCCAAATACCAGTGCTTTCATCTGGCACCAAACTTATTGCAAAAGAACGACTTGAGCATTTTTTATGGCTCCTTTGGTAGAAATGTTAATTAAGGGTTTATTCGGAAAGACGATTTCTGTCATCACCCGCTCACCATCATTGATGAAAACCTCCATGGATGCTCTATCTACATAGATTTTCAGGTTTTCAATAGAAAGGTCACTAAAATCTACCTCATTTTTTACTCCAAATCCTTTTTCAAAATCAGTGATGCCTGATTTTGACCTGTCAAATGTAAAGAGACCCTTTTCAAGGGTTATGGTCACCTGTTCATTCATTTCATTAGCAAGGATGCATTCAAAATTCTTTCCCGGTTCCGTATCCATGGTCAAAAGATATACCTGCTGTTTAATTTCGGCTGAGCCTTTTAGCTGGAGTGTTTCTTTTTCCATTTGTTCTAACTCTGCGACTGGTTTTGAATGCACTTCATGACCTCTTTCCGTATCTCTCAAAAGTAGTTCTCTGGGCACTGTCATGGCGCTTCTCCACTCGTAGGTAGGTACAATATTGGCATACTGCCAGTTGCTCATCCAACCCAGGAATATCGTGCGTCCGTCATCCCCAGGAATATTGGACCAGGTGACACCTGCATAATTGTCGGCACCATGATCGATCCACCGGATTACTTCATCATCCGCTGTAAAGGTGGTGCCATCAAAACTTCCAATAAAATATTGTGTGGCAGAACCCCCCAAAGGACCACCGGGATTGATACTCAACAGCATCACCCATTTTTCCACACCGTTTTGATCAGCGAGCTTGAAAAGGTCTGGACATTCCCAGACTCCCCCATGGGCGCCAATCTCCTGGCCAAACTCACTTTCTTTGGTCCAGGTCTTTAAATCGGATGAGGAATAAATATTCACATGATCTTTCACTGCCAGGATCATCACCCATTTTTCAAATTCATCCATCCAGGAGATCTTGGGGTCCCTGAAATCCCTGATGCCCGGATTATGGAGAACTGGGTTCTCCTGATATTTAGTCCATGTCCTGCCTCTATCCAGGCTAAAAGCAATCCCCTGTGTTTGGAAGTCGATTTCTTTGTTTTTAGCCCCTATGGGATCATGGTAGGTATATATGGCGATCATAGGGGGATTTTCAGAAGTTCCGAGGCCACTGGTATTATCATGATCGATCACAGCGCTCCCACTAAAGATGTAGCCCAGCTCATCGGGATATAAGGCAATGGGAAGGTGCTCCCAATTTATCAGATCAGTTGATACCGCATGGCCCCAATGCATCGGTCCCCAGACATTGCTGTCCGGATAATGCTGATAAAACAGATGGTATTCTCCCTCGTAGTAGACCATCCCGTTCGGGTCATTCATCCATTGGGATGGGGGAGTGAAATGATAAGCGGGCCTATACTTTTTATCATCAGATCCTGATTCTACCTGACTGTCTTCTTTAGTTTGACAACCGGTCAGGATCGCTAAAAGGGTGAGAGTAGCAAGTGATTTCATTTGTGGGCGCTTTACTTGATAAATCAACAAAATCCACTTTAAGTTAGCTAAAAATGGACTCTTCTATCAAGTAAAGGAAATCATCTGATGGGAATAGCCCATAACTTGAGGATTTCATTTGCCTCAATATACCTCCTGCCTCAGGTAATTGGGATAGATCTTCATATGCACCTTTTCCACTTCTTTGGCAATCAGGTTGCGAAGCTCCTCCATATGAAATTTTGTTTTTGCTGAGACGAATACAGAAGGATAGCTATGCCCGTTGATGGATTTTTGCTCCCCATTGGTGTCCACCTTATCTACTTTGTTGAAAACTTTGATGGTTCGGATATTCGCTGCCCCTATCTCCTCGAGGGTTTGCTCTACAACCTGGATATGATCTTCATAGGCTGGATTGGAATAGTCGATCACATGCAGCAGGATATCTGCTTCTTTTACCTCTTCCAGTGTCGATTTAAACGACTCGATTAGATTATGTGGAAGTTTACGAATGAAACCTACTGTATCCGAAAGCAGGAAAGGCAGCTGATTGATCACAACCTTACGCACGGTAGAGTCTACTGTGGCAAAGAGCTCATCTTTGGCATAGACCTTTTCTTTGCTAAGCAGTCGCATCAAAGAGGACTTACCGGCGTTTGTATACCCAACCAGTGCAACCCGTGCAATTCCTGAACGGGACTTTCTCCTTGTGGCAGCCTGCGTTTCAATCTTATCCAGCTTTTTTCTCAGTACATTGATCTGATCCCGGATGATCCTTCTATCCGTTTCAATTTCTTTCTCACCGGCACCACCCCGGGTAGAAGTACCACCTCGCTGACGTTCCAGGTGAGTCCACATCCGGGTTAGTCTGGGTAGAAGATATTGATATCGGGCCAGTTCTACCTGTGTCTTCGCCTGTGCAGTTTGAGCCCGATTTAAGAAAATCTCCAGGATCAATAAGCTTCTATCATAGATCCGCACCTTAAGTTCTTTTTCAAGGTTTCTCAGCTGGGAAGGGGACAGGTCATCGTCAAAAATGACATTTTTTATACCTTCTGCCTTCACAAAGGTCTTAATCTCTTCCAGTTTTCCCTTTCCGATAAAGGATCGCGGATCGGGGTGCTCCAATTTTTGAGCGAATGCTTTTTTTGTCTTAATATGCAAAGTGGCTGCAAGGAATTCCAGTTCATCCATTAACTCCTGTGTCTTTTCTTCTGACTGGTTTTTAGGAGTTACCGCCACAATTACACACGTCTCAACTTCTTTTTTTGTCTCAATCATAGATAAATATCTAGAAACCCGTTGCTTTGCAATACATGATTTAAGTATTGAAAGTTCAAAATTAGTGCAAATCATTCATCAGAAGGCGCTTAACATTTGAAAATAGCCATTATCATAAATACCAGTTGGAACATCTACAACTTCAGAAGAGGATTGATAGATCATTTTATGGCCAATGGCCATCAGGTGGTTGCCATTGCACCAAAAGACGATTATTCACAAAAACTGGTGGATTTGGGGTGCAGCTATTTTGCATTGGACTTTCCTGGGACGAGCACAGATCCTCTCAAGGATCTAAGCCTGATCTGGAGATTGCATAGTATCCTCAGGACATCCAAACCAGACATCATTCTGACCTACACCATCAAACCCAACATCTATACTTCCATGGTTTCGTGGATGCTAAAAATACCCTGTATCTGTAATGTAAGCGGATTGGGAACGGTGTTTTTATGGAAAGGCAGTCTTAAGCGGATAGCTGTTTCGCTCTACAAACTAGCCTTTAGATTCAGTAGTTGGATTTTCTTCCAGAACGAGGAAGACCGTAAAGACTTCATCGAAGTGGTGCCTATAAGCCTGAGCAAGACTAGCATATTACCTGGCTCGGGCGTAAACCTCTCACATTTTCAGCTTTCACCATTCAAATCGAGCAAGGTTACTACCTTTCTCATGATAGGCCGGCTGATCATCGAAAAGGGTGTGGTAGAGTTTTCAGAAGCTGCAAAACAGATGCGTAAGAACCACAAGAATGTACGATTTCAGATCATAGGGGGATATGAATCAAACCATGCGAGGAGTGTTGATCAATCGCTGCTGGACGAGTGGAAAATGAGCGACTATATTGAATGGATTACTCATCAAGAGGATATCAGACCTTTTATTGCTGAAGCTGATGTTGTGGTTCTCCCCTCATATAGGGAAGGCACACCAAAAACACTGTTAGAAGCAGGGGCTATGGGTAAGGCGCTGATTGCCAGCGATGTGCCAGGGTGCAGACAGGTAGTAAAAGACGGAGTAAATGGGTTTCTTTGCAAAGTAAAAGATAGTAAAGACCTGGTAAATAAGATGAAGCTATACCTGAGCCTTAATCAGGAAGAAAAGCTACAAATGCACAGAAACTCAAGGAAACACATAGAGGACAATTATGATGAAAAGATTGTGATTGACCTGTACGAGAAAAAAATAAAGGAGCTATCCGGGAAAAAATAGCTAATTAAAATATTGACTTAAGCATTGTTTTTGCAGTAATCTGTATTTTCGTTGAAATTCGTTGGTTGAAATCAACATGGTGAAACACATTATTCTTAGAAATCTCTATCTCCTGATCATCTTCATCTTATTTGGCTGTAAAGCTTACAAACAAGATATCTTGTTCAGGCTTGATGATCAATTTACCTCTGCTGACTTAAGTGAAGCGGTTTCACGGGCTACTTCAAATTATGAATTACAGGCTGATGACCGGTTAAGAGTGGAAGTTTTTACCAACGAAGGTGAACGGTTGATTGATCCGAATTTTGAGCTGATGGATCAGCAAAATAACCAGATGCTTCAGCAACGGACAAGATACGAGTATTTGATTCAGGCAGATGGATCTGTAAAACTTCCCATGGTAGGTAAGAAAAATCTTACCGGGCTCACCATAGATGAGGCAGAAAAGATCCTGGAACAGGACTACAAAACGCACTATGTGGACCCATTTGTCAAATTATCTGTCATCAACCGCCGGGTGATTGTACTTGGAGCGAACGGTGGTCAGGTGATTCCAATTGAGAATGAAAACACATCTATTGTTGAAGTCCTGGCTCTTTACGGAGGTTTGAATCTCGGGGCCAAAGCTCATAACATCAAGCTAATTCGTGGAGATTTGTCAAAGCCTCAGGTTTTTCAGATTGATCTGGCCACTTTACATGGAATGAAAAGCTCAGTGGTAGCTGTAGAGTCTGAAGATATTATCTATGTGGAACCCTGGAGGAGGCCCTGGCTTGAGTCACTTCGTGATGTAACACCGATTTTGGGACTTACCACTTCTGTACTTACCTTAATTGTTGTGATCCAAAATCTATCCAATTGACCACTCCTCAGGAACCATATCGAAGAGAGTCCCAGGATATCTTAAATTCTTTTGATCCGGAGAAATTTCTCTATCTCCTGAAACAGAAATGGTGGCTTCTTCTAGTCTTTTTTGGTGTATGTCTGGGTGTGTCTTACCTTATCGTACGATACACAAAGCCTGTTTATGAGTCAAAATCCATCCTGAGGTTACAGTTTGAGAGCGAAGCCTCTTCGCTCGGACTGGGGACAAATATCGAAGCGCTGGAACTCAATGAGATATCAGGGGAGATAGAGCTATTGAAGTCAAATTTATTTTTCTCGAAGGTAGTAGACGTCATTGGCATGGATGTTTCCTACTATTACTATGGAGAATTTCTGGTAGATGAACGCTATCGAAATAGTCCGTTTGCTGTTGCCTTCAAGATCAAGAATTCTGCTTTTTATGATAAACCGATCGATGTCACCTTAAAAAGTGACCAGGTTTTTGAGCTATCTTATGATTACAATGGTGAGGTTGTAAAAGCGGATTATCGGTTTGGTGAAGCGATCAACAATGATCATTTCAATTTTTTAATCGAAAAGACCGATTACTTCAAGAGTGATGACGTACTGGGAAGATATTACTTCACGATCAATAGCCGGGAAGCCCTGATCAATTACCTTCAACAGAATGTGACGGTGCGTCCGGAAAATCTGAATGCAAAGACCATCCTTATTTCGCTGCAGGATTTTAATAAGTATAAAGCGCGGGATTTTGTGGTGGCCATTGATACACTCTATCTGGGATATACCAAGGAAACAAAAAACACGGTATTAGAGCAGAAGATTAATTTTCTGGACAACCAGATCAGTTCTACAGAAGAGAAACTGGAAGCTTTTGAAGATTACTTCGAGTCATTTATTATTGAAAACAGGACAACCAACCTGGAAAGTGATCTTTCCAAAACAATTAACCTTCTCAATGTACTTGATTCACAAAGATTCAATATCAGGGCTAGACTCGTTGACATTGAGGTGTTGGAAAACCAACTCCTGAGCGATGAGCCAGTGATTGTAAGTCCGTTGCTACTTACTCAGATGCCATCCATGATCGCGGATGCACTGAATGGCTATCTTGAAGTTCAGGGAGAGAAGCAGGAGAAGCTTGAATCATATAATGAAAATACTTTTGTGATAGGTCGGCTGGATAACCGCCTCAGGATTCAGCGAAAGAGTTTACTGGATCTGGTTACAGAATACAAGGAGACCCTGAATTCCCAGCTGACTGAACTACAGATTAGAAAAAATAAGCTGGAGGGGAATTTCGTTGAGCTGCCAACCATGGGCACTGAGTATAACAAAAATCAGCGCCTGTATTCGCTTCAGGAAGACTTTTTGCTTTCTCTGCGACAATCCAAGATGGAGCTGGAGATCACTAAAGCAGGCACAGTGCCCAAATCAGTGATATTGTCACCCGCGTCGCTGGAGAGCAGTCCTATCAAACCTCAACCTCTGCTGATCATGGGAGTGGGGGCAACATTAGGGATTGTGTTGTCCATTGGCTTTCTCCTGATCTCCTACCTGGCTCACAATAAGCTTACCTCTTTAAAAGAGCTGGAGCGGCTGACTGACGTCCCTATCATTGGTTCAGTTCCGTTTTATTCGAAGAAAAAGATGGATGACTCCAAGCTGATCATTAATGCAGATTCCAAGTCTTCAATCAGTGAATCTCTAAGGACTATCCGCACAAATATGGAGTTTTTGCAGGGAACCAACTCCCAGAAAGTAGTTACCATTACATCCACAATCAGCGGAGAGGGTAAGACCTTTGTTGCGGTGAATATTGCAGCTATTGTTGCGCTTTCTAAAAATAAGGTCTGTGTAGTGGACATGGATATGCGTAAGCCGAAGGTGCACCTGGCCTTTGACTCGGAGAATGGAGATCATGGAATGAGTACTTTGCTCATCGGAAAGAGCAAGCTGGAAGACTGTATTAGAGAATCAAGTATCAAAAATCTGAACTACATCGTGGCAGGGCCAATTCCTCCCAATCCATCGGAATTAATTCTGAATGGAAAATATGAGAAGTTGCTTGGGGAGCTGAAAAAGAAGTACGACCTGATCATTTTAGATACGCCTCCCATAGGTCTGGTGACTGATGCAGTCCAATCCATGAAAAAGTCAGACTTGCAGATGTACATCATGAGGGCTGATTATTCAAACAGGTCATTTATCAAATCACTCGAAAATCTAAAGAAGGTAAATCGTTTTTCAAATCTCACTATTGTTTTCAACTCCATGAAATCAAATGGACGTGGCTATGGTTATGGCTATGGGGCAGGATACGCTCATGGATACTATGAAGACTGATTAAACATTATATTCTGGTTACCATTGCAATTCCACAAAGAACAATCGGTAATTTTGTGGATAAGTTTTCAAGCGTTGATGCGTTTTCGAATAAAAAATTGGATTAAATTGTTTTAATCCGATTCAGTACTTTTTTAACGCCTGTATGAAAGAAGAGTATAAACACAAGGAGCAGAGGGAGTTGATCAGAAAGTTTGAAGCTTTCCTTAAGAATAAAGAAAATTACTACTTTGATGAAGAAACCTACCTGGAGGTAATAAACTACTACCAGGCGCATGAAAAATATGCGATGGCCCTGAAGGCCTGTGAGGTGGCGTTGGAGCATTTTTCTTATTCTATAGACCTTACAATAGAGTGTGCTGATGTGTACACCAAGCTGGAACGATATGAAGATGCCATTCGCCTGATAGAGAATGTGCTATTGATTCAGCCCAATGATCCGGAATTGCTAATCCTGAAGGGCTCCATCCATTCCATGATCTCAGAATACAGTGAAGCCATTGCTGCTTATAAGCTAGCTGTCGATTTTGTAGAAGACAAGGATGAAATCCACTATAGCATTGGATTGGCATACCAGGGGATGAACAATTATGAGGAGGCTATTAGCCATTATAAATTGGCCATTGAAGAAAATATCCTCAATGAAAATGCTTTGTATGAACTTGCATATTGTCTGGACATCATTGGAGAGCTGGAAAGTAGCCTTTCTTACTATGAGCAGTTCATTGATCAGGATCCTTATTCCGAATATGCCTGGTACAACCTGGGTATTGTCTACAACAAATTGGGCAATTACGAAAAATCAATTGATGCATACGAGTTTGCAGTAGCCATTGAGGAAGACTTCTCCAGCGCATACTTCAACATGGGTAACACCTTTATGAATATGGGTGAATATCAAAAAGCCCTTGTTGCATATAAAAGAACACAAGAAATTGAGGGCCCTTCGGCTGAAATATACTGTTATCTGGGTAGTGTCTATGATAAGATGAAGCAGTTTGACCTGGCGATCAAATACTATCAGAAAGCAACTAAGCTTGATCAGTTCTATCACGAAGCTTGGTACGGAGTAGGAATGACCCTTTCAGCTCAGGAAAAATGGTTTGAAGCCATTCATTTCCTGAACAAGGCTTTGAAACTGGACATAGAAAATGGAGCTTATTGGAAAGCCGTCGCTGAAGCAGAATATAAGACAGGAAATATAGTTTCTGCCATAGATGCCTATACTGAGGCCAGCGAGATGGAGCCGGAAGATGCAAAGATCTGGCTCAACTGGTCATATCTGTATTTCGAGCAGGGAGATGTTGACTATGCATTGGAGGTGCTGGAAGATGGTATTGGCGAAAATCCTGAAAATGCTGACTTGTATTATAGAAGTGTAGTTTATCTCATTGAGAAAGGTAGATACAAAGAGGCAATAAACAGGTTAGAAACAGCTCTGATGCTCAATTATGAGGGTCACACGGTACTCTATGACTTCTTTCCAAAGCTGCATACACAAAAGGCTCTGTTCAAAATCATTAATCAATACAAGAAAAACAATTCCTGATCTTCCTTTTTTTTGATCAGAATTTTTGATTTTTGAGCACCAATTCAACCCTTTGGTTAATTTACTATGAATTATAGATTAAATGATCTACCATATCGGACGTCTAAACCCCGCACCAATGGTTATACCATGGTTATGGATAAAGGGCTTAGCATCAGAGAGGTAGAAGATCTCATTGAGACTTGTGTCGATTATATCGATATTGTAAAATTTGGATGGTCCACCTCTTTTGTTACTCCCAAGTTAAAAGAAAAGATTGCGCTGTATAAAAGTGTAAATATCCCCTGTTATCTTGGTGGTACCCTGTTTGAAGCTTTTATCATCAGGGGACAGTTTGAAGAATATCAGAAAGTATTGGATGAATTTGGATTGGAGTATGCCGAAGTATCCGATGGATCCATCACCCTCGATCACGAAAAAAAGTGTGACTACATCTCTACTTTGTCCAAGCAGGTAACTGTTCTCAGTGAAGTAGGATCCAAAGATGCTGCGAAGATCATCCCTCCATATAAATGGATTGAGCAGATGCAAACAGAACTTGATGCCGGAGCCTGGAAGGTGATCGGAGAGGCGAGGGAGTCAGGAAATGTGGGCTTATTTAGGGATTCGGGAGAGGTCAGGCAGGGCCTTGTAGAAGAGATCCTGACAAAGATACCGGAGGAGCGAATAATCTGGGAAGCCCCGCAGAAAGAGCAGCAAGTCTGGTTTATCAAACTTATTGGTGCTAATGTAAACCTGGGAAACATAGCTCCACATGAGGTAATTCCTCTTGAAACCATTCGTTTGGGATTGCGTGGTGATACATTTGACCACTTCCTCAAAGACAAAAAATAATCTCGGAGAACTTACCGATACTCCCATGCTAAACCGAATCATATTACTGCTCAAGGGGATGGCCATGGGTGGTGCAGACGTGATACCAGGTGTATCCGGTGGTACAATTGCTTTGATTACTGGCATCTATGAAGAATTAATCAATTCCATCCGATCAGTTGATGGTGCTCTGGTCAGGCTACTGCTGAAGTTTCAGCTTAAGGCAGTTTGGGAGCGAATCAATGGAGCGTTTTTAGTCAATGTATTTCTGGGAATACTGATCTCAATATTTTCGCTGGCCAGGCTAATCACCTATCTGCTGGATGAGTTTCCCATTCATGTCTGGTCATTTTTCTTTGGGCTCATCCTGGTTTCTATTTTCTATGTATCACCTTCAAAAATGAAGGGCACTGATTATATAGGCTTTGCTCTGGGAGCATTTATTGCTTATGCCATCACATCTTTTGTGCCGGAAGAAACTACGGAATCATTGTGGTTTGTCTTTGTCTCGGGTGCAATAGCTATCTGTGCCATGATTTTACCTGGGATTTCAGGCAGCTTTATCCTATTACTGCTGGGCAAGTACGATTTCATATTAAGCGCAGTTAAAGATCTCAACCTCATTGTAATTGCCGTGTTTGGATTGGGTTGCCTGGTAGGTATTATCTCCTTTTCAAAGCTGATCCATTGGCTCCTACAGCACTACAAAGCAGTGACCATGTCGGTGTTGGCAGGTTTCATGCTTGGGTCCTTGAATAAAATCTGGCCGTGGAAAATTGATTTAGACAACGTATTGCCCACTCACTACTCCATTGTCACAGGCATGAACAGCTACCTGGGCGCAGCTATCCTGTTTTTCGTATTGGGAATAGCTATTGTAGTGCTTTTGGAACGGGCAGGAAAGCAGGCAACATCATGAGACATTTTGGTTTAATAGGATACCCTCTCGGACATTCCTTTTCTAAGAAATATTTCACAGATAAGTTCAAAGCGCTTGGATTATCGGACCACAAGTATGACTTGTATGAGCTGGAGACTATCGATTTGTTCACAGGGCTGCTGAAAGACCCCAACCTTGTGGGTATAAATGTAACTGTACCCTACAAACAAGCTGTGAAACAATATTTGGATGCACTTGACCAAAGTGCTGAAAAAGTGGGAGCAGTTAATGTGATAAAACGCACCGGAAACAAGCTTACCGGATTTAATTCTGATTATTTTGGGTTTCGAACATCGCTGGAGAACTTCATACCAAAAAATTCCGTTAGAAATGCTTTGATACTGGGTACCGGAGGGTCTTCAAAGGCAGTAAGGGCTGTATTGGCAGATTTGAATATTCAGGTGGTTTTTGTTTCCAGGAATGCCGGAGACGGAGTGATTAGCTATGATCAATTGACTGCTGAAATAGTAAAAGAGCATCAATTGATCGTAAACACCACACCACTGGGGATGCACCCCAAAGTGGACAATTGTCCTGGAATTCCATATGAAGCCCTGGAATCCACTCATTTTTTGTTTGACCTGGTTTATAATCCCGAGACAACAAAGTTTATGCAGATGGGATTGGATAGGGGTGCCCGTGTAAAGAATGGATTAGAAATGTTGCATCTCCAGGCTGATAAATCCTGGGAGATCTGGAATAGCTAGCGTTTTTTATGGACTTTAAACTGATTTCTGAGTACGATCCAACAGGTGATCAGCCGACCGCTATTCAGCAGCTGGTTACAGGTATTGAATCAGGTGAGCCTGCACAAACCCTTTTGGGGGTTACAGGGTCCGGTAAAACTTTTACCATGGCAAATGTGGTCAAAGAAATAAATCGTCCAACCCTGGTGCTTTGTCACAATAAAACCCTGGCCGCACAGCTTTATGGTGAATTCAAGTATTTCTTCCCTGAGAATGCAGTGGAATATTTTATCTCCTACTACGACTATTATCAGCCAGAAGCCTATATCCCCACTTCCAACATATACATAGAAAAAGACCTTTCTATCAATGAGGAAATAGAGAAGCTTCGGCTGAGTGCTACATCCTCACTGTTGTCAGGTCGTCGTGATGTGTTGGTGGTAGCTTCGGTTTCCTGCATCTATGGTATTGGTAACCCGGAGGAATTTGGCAAAAACGTCCTTAAGGTGCAGGAAGGAGAGATAATCCCCAGAAATCAATTCCTCTTTAAGCTGGTAGAGATTCTCTACAACCGGACAGAAGCGGAATTTAAGCGTGGAAATTTCAGGGTAAAGGGTGATACCGTAGATGTATTCATTGCGTATGCTGACTTTGCCTATCGCTTTATTTTCTGGGGCGATGAAATTGAATCTATCCAACGCATAGATCCCCATACTGGTGAAAAGATCTCCGAAGAGCGACTTGTGACCATCTTTCCAGCAAACCTGTTTGTAACTGGAAAAGATATGCTCAATATAGCCATTACGGAGATCCAGGATGATTTGGTGGCTCAGGTACAGTTCTTTGAGCAGGAGAAGAGATATATGGAGGCCAAAAGGCTGAAAGAGCGGACGGAATTTGACGTAGAGATGATTCGGGAAATTGGCTATTGTTCCGGTGTAGAAAATTATTCAAGGTATTTTGATAGAAGAGATCCGGGAACCAGACCATTCTGCCTGCTGGATTATTTTCCGGATGATTACCTGATGATCATCGATGAAAGCCACGTGACCGTGCCCCAGGTGAGGGGGATGTGGGGGGGCGACAGGAGCCGAAAAGTAAACCTGGTAGACTATGGTTTCAGACTTCCATCGGCATTGGATAACCGACCACTAACTTTCAACGAATTTGAAGCAATGCTGAACCAGGTGGTTTTCGTCAGTGCTACCCCTTCAGAGTATGAACTCAGAAAGTCCGAAGGTGTGGTGGTAGAGCAGCTGATCAGGCCGACCGGACTGCTTGATCCTATTATTCATGTGAGACCCAGCCTGAACCAAATCGATGACCTGATGGAGGAGATCCAGGTAAGGATAGAGCGCGAGGAACGAGTTTTGGTTACTACTCTGACAAAACGCATGGCTGAAGAGCTTTCAAAGTATTTGTTGAATGCAGGGGTGAAAACGAGATACATCCACTCTGAAGTGGATACCCTGGATAGGGTGCAAATCCTACAGGACCTGCGCTCAGGAGTGTTTGATGTGCTTGTAGGTGTGAACCTGTTGCGGGAAGGACTTGATCTTCCGGAAGTAAGCCTGGTGGCCATCCTTGACGCAGATAAGGAAGGATACCTGAGGAATGAGCGTTCTCTGGTCCAAACTATTGGTCGGGCAGCTAGAAATGTAAACGGTGAAGTGGTGATGTATGCCGACAAGGTGACGGATTCCATGCAGAAAGCCATAGATGAAACTAACCGAAGAAGGAGTATTCAGCAGGCATATAATCAGGAACATGGCATTGAACCAAAGACCATCATCAACAATAAAGCTTCAGTACTGAAAAAAGCCGGGGTGACTGATGCAAAACGCAACAAAAAATACTATGTGGAGAGCGAAAGCAATTCTGTTGCTGCGGATCCGGTAGTAGCATACATGGATCAGGATCAGCTGAAGAAAATGGCTGAACAGACCCGTGAGCAGATGGAGAAAGCAGCCAAAGACCTGGATTTCATGGAAGCGGCACGATTGCGAGACGAGCTAAGTGAGATCGAAAAGATGATGAAAAAGAAAGACTAAAGCTCCTTGAGCTTTTCCCGTGCCTCTTCATTGGCAGGGTGCTTTCGTTTGGTGAGTTTTCTTACCTGTTTAAAGTAATCTTTAGCAGCATCCTCATCGCCCTCTGCCACAGCAATTCTTCCGAGGTGTAGAATAGAATAATAATAGTATCCCATGTCAGTATGGCCGCCATATTCGGAGTATTCTAAGGACAAGTTGAAATATTTTTTGGCCTGTTCATAGTCTCTCCTGATTTCGTTGATATGGCCGGCAAAGAATGAAGCATATCGTCCGGCATTGGTTTCATAGCCGGCAAAAGTGCTGTCAATGCGATTGAGGATACTGTAAGATTCTTCAAGTGCCTTGTCATATTTACCGGTTTGATATAAAAGTCTAGCATAAAACCTGTGGAAATAGGAATTCTTAGGAAAGGTTTCATGTAGGTATTCAGCCAGCTGGATGGAAGTGGTATAATCCCCATCTTCAAAATACGCAATGCGCATGAGATAGTATTGTGCTTCCGTTCTGGTATAAAAGGCATTTCTGGCCACTGTCTTAAGCTGCTGGATGCCCAATTCTTTGTCACCATCAGGAAACATAATCATCAGAGGTTTTAGAAGCGGGTAATTTTCAGGTATCCATTCTGCATAGTAATTGAACAGGGCATCCCCAAAAAGGAGCTCAGGGCTCAATTCCTCATGGCCTCGACACTCTTCGAGATACTTCAGTGAATTTTTGCCTGCGAAAGCTGCTTTTGCGTAGTCATTTCGGTCAGAATAAAGCCGCCCCTTGAAAGCGTAGGCTGCTGCCAGGAAAAAAGCCCCTTCCACCTTATTATATTTTTCTCGCAGTCGCTCAGCAAGTACAATGGATGAATCCATGTAAGCGATGAATGGATCGTCCCACTCTTTATTGTCTACATTGGGCAATATCCTCCACCAGTAGTTGAGCCCTATCATAAAATAAGGAAGGGGATGCCAGCCATATTGCTTCTTCAAATAGAGAAAATGGCGGTATGACCTGTCAAACTCAAAATTGTAAAGATCATTGATAGCCTGTGTTGCCTCAATCTGAATATACCTGTTTTCCAGCAGGCTGTGGGTGGTATCTACTTTGTCCTCGGGTTGCGAGACACTCATGAAAGCAGTGCAGAGTAGAAAAAAAAGTAATATGATCTTATTCATATCCTATCTTCGCAATAACGATTACGGCAGGCTATAGTTCCAAAATCCATCAACACGCCGTGAATTTACAGCAATGAATTGGTTAAGAAGGCAAAGAGAAGGTTTTTTAGAAAATTGGTTCAGTATTGATGGAGTTTTACTTTTCATTTCTCTGTGTGTGATCTACATCGTATTGTTTTTATTAAAACGCATGTTGATCCTGGATAATATTGCTGCCTTCGAGATTCTTCAGGAACGTGGAGAGATGTGGATTTTTGATCTATTCTTTGGATTGACCTATTTATCTGTCCCCATTTTTCTGGCCTGGAAGTTTGTATTCACCACATTGGCGATCTGGGTGGGCTGTTTCATGTTTGGATACAGGATAACTTTTTCTCAGCTTTGGAAGCTGGTGATGATATGTGAATTGGTGTTTATTGTGGCGGAAATCAGTAAAATCGGATGGTTTACCATGATACCTCAGGATTTGGACTACCAGGATTATCAGGCTTTTTATCCGCTCAGCATCATGAATCTGGTTGATTATGTGCAGTTGCCAGCAAAATGGCATTACCCTTTCAAATCGCTGAACCTTTTTGAATTGGCCTATTGGGCTTTGTTAATTGTTGGCGTATTCTGGATCAGTGGGAAAAGACTCAAAATCAGCATATATGTAGTCACAAGCTCTTATGTGCTTTTGTTCTTGATGTGGCTTATCTATTATGTTTTAGCCTATCGCAGCTAATTTCACAGGATTTAACACCGGGTGCTCCTGATTTACTTTGACATGCATCCGGCTTTATTATTACAAATGACTATTTTCGCCTCTCAAATCTCTGAAAAAGACATAGCATTCTATGGGATATCAAAGGATCAACATAATCATTGGATGGTTTAGCTTTTTAATAGCGTTGGTGGTTTATCTGCTAACAGTGGAACCAACAGCCAGTTTCTGGGATTGCGGGGAATTTATTGCCTGTAGCTATAAGCTTGAGGTGCCTCATCCTCCGGGAGCTCCGTTTTTCTTATTGATAGGACGGATGTTTTCCATGCTGGCACTAGGGGATGTCACCCAGGTAGCCTATTGGGTGAATATTCTGAGTGTGCTAAGTAGTGCTTTTGCCATCCTGTTTCTGTTTTGGTCTATCACTCATCTGGTAAAGAGAGTGCTTGGTATCAAATCCGGTGGAGAGACAGATCAACAAACGATTCTGATCATGGCGGCCGGTTTTGTCGGCGCGATGGCCTGTACTTTTTCTGATACTTTCTGGTTTTCAGCAGTGGAAGCTGAGGTCTACGGTATGTCCGCTTTTTTCACAGCATTTGTTTTCTGGGCCATCCTGAAATGGGAAAACATTGAAGATGATTCAAAAGGTAATAAGTGGTTGATCCTGATTGCCTACATGGTAGGGTTGTCTATCGGAGTCCACCTGCTCAATTTGGTGACAATCCCGGCAATGGCGCTGATATTCTATTTCAAGAAATATCAGGATTTTAATAAGCGAGGAATTATTTTGACACTGGCTGGTGCCTTTGCCATCATAATGATCGTGATGGTTGGTGTGATACCAGGGCTACCTTCCGTGGCAGGTTCATTAGAGATATTCTTTGTAAATGGTCTGGGTCTTCCGTTTGGATCAGGGACTATCTTTTTTGGTCTGGCATTTTTAGGTGGATTGATCTATGGCATTTTTTACTCTGTGAAGCATGGTAAGGTGGTGCTGAATACCGCACTCCTTTGTTTTACATTTATTATGATTGGTTACTCTTCATATACATTGGTATTGATCAGAAGTAATTACAATCCTCCGATTGACGAAAACAATCCCGAAGATATTCTGTCATTCGTTTCATATCTTAAAAGGGAGCAATATGGAAGCCGACCTTTGATGCATGGACATTACTTCACTGCCCCGGTGATCAGCCAGGAGAGAGGTGCTAAAGTTTATATGCGTGGCGAAGACAAGTATGAGGTAAAGGACTATAAGGTGGAGTACGTTTATGATCCTCAGCATACCACAATCCTGCCAAGGATGTACAGTACCGATGGAAGACATGTACAGCGGTACCGGGAGATTACCGGTCTTGCAGAAGGCGAAAAGCCGACCTTTATCGATAACCTCAATTTCATGTTCACCTATCAGTTAGGACACATGTATATGCGGTATTTTCTTTGGAATTTCTCCGGTCGCGCGTCTGATATTCAGGGAGCCCGGTCAGTGGGTCTGATACCAGACAATGATATTCCAAATATTATCAAAGAGAATGATGGAAGAAACATCTACTTTGCGTTGCCTCTGCTATTGGGACTGTTTGGGATGTTTATCCAATTCAGAAAAGATCAGAAATATTTTTGGGTGACCTTGCTGCTCTTCTTCTTAACAGGGGCGGCCCTGGTGCTTTATCTGAACTCACCGCCGATTGAGCCAAGAGAGCGTGACTACATCTATGCAGGGTCGTATTATGTTTTTGCCATTTGGATTGGCTTCGGGGTGTTGGCTCTATACGACCTGTTGTCAACATTCCTCAAGAACGCTAAAATAGCTGCTGCACTGGCCGGAGTATTGGCACTATCCATTCCTACTCTGATGGCAATGGAAAACTGGGATGACCATGACAGGTCAGACCGGTACTTCTCTGTAGATGCAGCAAAAAATTATCTAAACTCCTGTGCGCCCAATGCAATCATTTTCACAGGGGGTGACAATGATACATTCCCTCTTTGGTACGCCCAGGAAGTCGAAGGTTTTAGAACCGACGTCCGGGTCATTGTATTGAGTTACTTCAACACGGATTGGTACATCAATCAGATGATGAGACCAGCCTATGAGTCAGAGCCACTACCATTTGGACTGACAGCAGAGAATTACCGTCAGGGTGGTCCTAATGATTACCTGGTGGTGATGGAGAATAAAGGTATCCAGGGAGCTATCAATGCAAAACAATACCTGAACCTTGTGAAGTCTGGTGATTCTAGACTTCAGGTACCTTCCAGGCTTGGATCTACTTTGACAACTATTCCTGCGAAAGCGATGACTTTACCTGTGGATGTGGAAAGAGTAAAATCTCTGGGTATCATTCCAAAGGAACATGAGGACAAGATTGTAGATCGGATGACCTGGGGAATCAAAGAGAGTGCGCTTTATAAAAGCGATCTGGCTGTGATTGACCTCATCGTCAACTCCAACTGGGAAAGACCCATCTACTTCAATACAACTTCTCTATTCAGTTTAAATTTTGATATCAGAAGATATGTTGTTCAGGAAGGTATTGCTTACAGGCTCCTGCCTGTCGCATCAGGGAGTGGCGATGATTTCCTGGTGGATACGGAGCTGATGTATGACAATATGATGAATAATTACTTCTGGAGAAACCTGGACAATTCTGATGTCTATTATTCGGAAGACTACAGAAACTTCTGTCTGAATCATAGGTCTGCATTCAATACCCTGGGCACCAAACTATTGGAAAATGGAGACACGGAAAAAGCCAAAGCAGTTATGCTAAAGTCTTTGGAGGTGATGCCTAATGAGTCTATCCCCTATGATGAGTTCAATGTGCAGCAGGTAGCGATCCTCCTGGGGGTAGGGGAAGAAGCAAAAGCCAATGAGATTGCAGACATTGCAGCCAAAAATGCGGAAGAGTATCTTGATTACTTATTCACTAAGGGGATCAATGACCGGGACATGCTGAGAAAGAAACTCTTCACATTGAATGAGCTGACTCAGGCTTATAAGGCACACGGATACGACGAACGTGCATCTACCTATGAGCAAATGCTAAATACATATTACGGTCGGGCACAGTCAGCATTTTAATACTAGCTGAGTTATTGGTGTTTGTATTGTGGAAATCTTCGGAAGAAAAGCTCAAGAAACATAGGATCTAATTTTTTCTTTTCTATTCCCTCTTGAATTTTGGGTAAAACTGAATATTTAAGAGAGGTATCGCTGTTGTGTTGAGCAACATAAAAATAGGCTTCATACATATCAGTAGAAAACTCACAAGATAAATTGATCTTATTGATAAGGTATTTCAGAGCAACTAGATTTATACTATCAATCTTCATTATCAGTTTTATGTAATGTCGTTTATTTTTCTTGTCTAGATGGAGGCTGTCTCGGTATACCTGATCCCAGTATTTCATCGAGATTAATGCTCCTTCAATTTGGTGACAGTCTGAATAATCCAGGTCAAATAAATACTTAGACAGTGTATCTGATTTATCTATATTATAAAGGAGCCAATCAGTTTTAAGAGTAATAGCTTTAGGAGCTGTCCCAAACGTGTCAGTTTCTCTAGTGCATGAATCTAGTAGGAGTAAAAGAAGGATTGTGAGAATAGGTTTCACATAACACTGTTTCCGATTTAACGGAAATAAATGAGTTAAATTATGATTAGTGAATTGAAAGCCTTAAATCAAAAGGCTTAATTTGACTTCAGAAATTTATATGCTTTCTTGAACCTGGACAATTCATCTTTAACTACCAGGAAGTAATATCCAGAAGCAAGATCTTTGACAGGAATCCTATATTTATCCTGTGACAGGTTTTCGAGAGAAATTTCAATCTTGTTTCCAATGATGCTGTGCATCTCAAACTCGACATTTTCCAATGAGGAATTTGACAGCTCTATAATGATGAATTCAACTGCAGGGTTTGGATAAACCTCGATTCTGTTTTCAGCAGCAAGAGATTGATTTGTGAAGTTTATTTCAGGATTAACCGACTCACCATTATCCGTCTGCGCTAGTCCGCTAACTGCGAAAAATAATCCAAACGTTGCTATGATAAGTTTATTGTGCATGGTTGTACTTACAAAGTACGCAAAAAAATCGCCAATGTTTAATTATTTCAATAAAATTTTATTGTGAAAAATACGTTATTGGTGCTTTTTCGCTCTTAAAAATTGTTAAAAAGTATTTTTCATTCGTTTTTAGGGCCTTTTTTAGGCAAAATTCAGAATTGTATTTTTTTGACAGCGGATGGGAGAAATTCTATAATGTCGGAGGCGATCATACCATTAACACCAACGTTGTCTGCTGCAAGGTCACCCGCAAGCCCGTGCAAATAGACGCCAAGCTTCAATGCTTCGAAAGGCCTTTTAATTTGTCCAAGCAGGGATACAATCACCCCAGTGAGGACGTCGCCACTGCCACCTGTTGCCATACCCGGATTGCCTGAGCAGTTGTAATAGCAATCCCCGGAAGAAGAACAGACAATCGAATAGGCTCCTTTGAGGAGTACATTGAATTGATAATCTGTTGCAAACTTTCTAAGTAACGAAACCTTCTCAAAGTCATCAGCCCAATCCCCTACAAGCCGTTTAAATTCTCCGGGGTGAGGAGTAAGTATACTATGAGCCGGCACCCGTTTCAGAAGGTCCTTTTCAAGTGATAGAATGTTTAGACCATCTGCGTCAATAATGATGGGACTGGAAGTTTTATCTAAAAAATCCCTGAATGCCTTTCGCGTGACTTTTTGAGTGTCTAGTCCAGGGCCTATGGCAATGGCATCATGATCATCCACGGAAATTTCCGAAATCATATCAGCAGCTTTGTCTTCTATGACCATGGCTTCTGGTACAGCACCCTGCAGCACATCTCTGCCGCAACCAGGAGCATGAACAAATACCAGCCCCGAGCCGGTTCGTAAAGAAGCCCTGGCACACAATACAGCAGCCCCTATTTTGCCTTTGCTGCCTGCTACAATTTTTACCCTTCCGGCATTTCCCTTGTGATCGAATTTGGATCGGCGGGGTACTAATGGAGCGAAATCTTCAACCTCAGAATAGAATTGGGAAACCTCCAGTGATTGAATAAAATTTTGATCAAGCCCAATATCTACTACATGCCAATGGCCGGTAAAATCCTTTGATGCCGGATGAAAGAAAGCTGCTTTGGGGCATTGGAAAGAAATGATATGGAGTGGCTGTATGATTGATTTGCCTGCTGGAGGTTCGTCAGCGAAGAGCCCGCTGGCAATGTCAATACTATAAATATTGGCTTTGGATTCATTGATGTGATTGACCAGGCGGGCATAAATGCCTTCAAGTGGGCGACTCAACCCTGATCCAAAGAGTCCATCGATAACAATATCCTGGTTGTTCAGCTGCGGAAAATGGTTTTCCGAATTGATGATGCTGGATGAGGTAAGAACTTCTAACCTTTCCAGATTGGTTTTGAAATCAGGGGAACCTTTTTCCGGATCTCCAACGACAAATACCCGGACATCATATCCTTGCTTGATAAGCAATCTACTGACTGCCAGACCATCCCCACCATTATTTCCGGTACCACAAAAAACATAAAGTCTGTGACCTCTTCCGGCTAGCTCTGTAAATTTACTGGTAAAAGCATGAGAAGCACGCTCCATCAGATCTATGGAAGGGATCGGTTCATTTTGTATGGTGTAGGCGTCAGCCTGCCTTGTTTGTGCAGCGGATAGAACCGGAATCATGTACTAAAGTTAGCGATCTACTTCACCCATCACAAAATCCAGTGATCCTACAATGGCAATCATATCTGCCAACATGTAGCCTTTGCTGATCTCCTGTAGCACAGAAAGGTTTGAAAAAGAGCAAGAACGGGCTTTACATCGGATTGCAGTATCCGCTCTGCCATCGGTTCTGAAAAAGTATCCCAGTTCACCTTTAGGGTGTTCTGCCCTTACATAAAGGTCCTGGGCACCAGGTCTGATCTTTTTAGGAACTAAAGCCTGTGGGTTAAAATCCCGTGTCCTTTTGTGTGGTCCGTTTAATTGGTCCAGGCATTGCTCGATAATCCTGAGGGATTCATAGCATTCTTTTACACGCACCCAGGCACGATCCCAGCAATCACCGACTTCTCCCATCTCGCCTTTTCCGATAGGAATCTCAAAATCCAGTTCGGGATATACACTGTAGTCATCCACCCTCCTAAGGTCGTATGCGAGACCAGAAGCCCGAAGGATAGGTCCGGTCACTCCATAGTTGATGGCCAGGTCCAGTGGCAGCGTACCTACTTTCGCCGTCCTGTCAATAAAAATCTTGTTTTCAATGAGCAAGTTTTCCAGATCCAGGATTTTGGGCCTTACATAGTCAATAAATTCTTTGCATCTTTTTTCAAAGCCAACAGGCAGATCATAGAATAGTCCGCCAACCCAAATGTAATTGTAAAGTAGCCGGGCCCCGGAGATCCATTCGAAGAGCCTCACGATGTGCTCTCTATCGCGCATGGTCCATAAAAAGGGAGTTACAGCGCCAATATCCATCCCGTAGGTACCCAATGCAATGAAGTGCGAGGCAATTCGGTTGAGCTCAGCCACCAGCACGCGTATGTATTCAACACGCTTAGGGATTTTGTCTTCTATTCCCAGCATCTTCTCAACGCCCATAGCATAGCAATGTTCATTATTCATCGCTGCTGCGTAGTCCATCCTGTCTACATAAGGAATGACCTGGTTGAAGGGAACGGACTCAGCATGCTTTTCAAAACAACGATGGAGATAGCCGAGGTGTGGGGTGACTTCGCGAACAATCTCCCCGTCTGTAACAACCTCCAGCCTTAAAACCCCGTGGGTGGAAGGGTGCTGAGGACCGATGTTGATGATCATTTCACCCGTCTTTAGCGACTTGGGGTCTTTGATCACTGGCTCAGAGATCGCCAGGTTGTCGGGATGATATTTATATTGAATCTGCATCCTATTTCTTGAATTGGGGTATGTCGTCAGGGTATTGATCCCGGTCATATTTCACATTCATGCCGTGATATTTCTCCTGCTCCTCATAATCTTTTCTTAGCGGATATCCTTCCCAGTCTTTGGGGAGCAATATTCTTCGGAGATCGGGATGGTTTTTGAATTGAATGCCCAAAAGGTCATAGGTCTCTCTTTCATGCCAGTCGGCTGTCCTCCAGATATGCTGAACAGATTCAATGACTGGCTTTTTCCTATCTAAAGTTACTTTGAGCATCAAATGATGGCCACGTGGAATACTGTAAAGGTTGTAGACTATCTCCATAGTGTTTGACTCGGGGCCATTGTCTATTCCCGTGAGACATGACAACTGATCAAAATAGGTTTCTTTGCTCCTGAAGAGAAAATCACAAACCTCTACAATGTCCTTTTTTTCAATGAGCAGCGCTTTGGGTGAAGCGTTGAGATCTTCGCCTGTGATAGCATCACCGAATTTATTGGCTAGTAAACTCTTGATTTCTTCAAACTCCATTTAGGCTAGCTTTTTTCTTTTCGCCAGAATTTTTTCAAGGGCTTCTGGTTTCATAGAAGATTCTCTTCGGATCTTTTCTTGAAGTTTCATGATCCCACCCAGTAAAGCTTCCGGTCTTGGGGGGCAGCCTGGCACATAGATGTCTACCGGAATGATTTTGTCCACTCCTTTTACCACGTGGTATCCATGCTCCCAGTAAGGTCCGCCGCAGTTGGCACAAGAGCCCATAGAGATTACATACCGTGGCTCGGACATTTGCTCGTAAAGCCTACGTACCCTGTCGCCCATTTTAAAAGTGACAGTCCCGGAAATGATCATCACATCAGACTGTCTTGGGGATGCTCTGGGAAGCACTCCAAACCTGTCCAGGTCATAGCCGGATGCGGCTGTGGAGAAAAATTCCATGGCGCAACAGGCAAGCCCAAATCCCATAGGCCAGATACTGGAAAGCCTTGCCCAATTCAGGACATCGTCCAGCTTAGTGATGACTATACCTCCTTCTCCAAATTTATGATCATGTAATCCCATGCAATCAGGTGTATTTTTCGTTGAATGCTTCGTATTCGCTTTTTGGCACTGGAGACTTATATTTCGAGATCTCCGGATTTGGTTTCACCCAGTCGAGCATGCCATTGGCCCATACATAGATCAATCCCAATACCAGTATGCCTATGAATATAAAGATTTCAACCAGTGAAAAAATTCCCCAAAGTCCATTTGTTTGATCGATTAATTTTTCGTCAGCAAATACAATGGCCCAGGGAAACAAAAAGATAAGTTCAGCTTCAAAAAGTAGAAAGACCAACGCAATGATATAGAACCGAATATTGAAGATGCTCCAGGCTGCATTTACGGGATCTTCTCCAGATTCATAGGTAGTATTTTTTTCTTCATTTGGTCTGCTGGGACGAAGCAGTTTACCAACAAATAGCGTTACCATCAGGAAGGCGATCCCTCCAATGATAAACAATAGCACAATTCCAAACCCCGAAACTTTGTCCATGGGGTGCAAATTAAAACAATACTTAGAATTTGAGCGGGTCTAAGTGCTTGAAGTGACCATTCATTTTGATGATCTCGCGGGCCTTTTCCGCCCTTTCCAGCATCGGAATTATTTTATTCAGGTGTTCAAGGATGTATTCTTGTCGTTTTTTTTGCGACGTGAGCTGCAGCAACTGGTATTCTTCTTCGGGCTTCAGTCCAATCTTGTGGATAAATCCATAGATGTTTTTATCAATAAGATCGAAGTCCTTATCAAGTTGGAGCCAGGTAAATAATTCACGCACTTTATCCATTACCTCCACTGTCAATGCCGGGTCCTGATCTTCCTCAATACTTAAGAATTCTATTTTCCCTCCAGCATAGAGTTTATCTGTCCAGGGATTGTGAAAATCAAGGATCTTAAATTCTCTTAAGCCCTGTGTTTTGATGTCCATCCTTCCATCTTCATATTGCTTGGTGAGTTCAATGATTTTCACTTCAGTACCAAACTCCAGCTTGTTCACTACATGGGAGGGGATGCCGAAAGTTTTATGGTCTTTCAGGCAATCATTGATGAGTTGCTTATAGCGAGGTTCAAAGATGTGCAGATTCAAAGATTCCTGAGGGAAGACAACAAGATTTAAGGGGAATAAAGCAATTTCTTTGGCCATACTGTGATAACATTAAATGTCACCGAGAGTTTTCATTTTTGTACAAAAAATTCACTTTAATTTGGCATGCCAAAAAAAGGAATCGTTAGGATCAACCAGGGAAGAATTTTGCCATTGTGGCTTAGACTTTTCATTTCAGGCTTACTATTTGCCGGAATGCTCTATGCCAATTTCCTTCTCAACGAAGAGATAGCCATTTTTATTTCGATTGGTTTGGCGTCTCCTGTATTGCCTGTATGGAATGCATATCATTTGCTGGAGATTAACAAGATCTCAAAAGCCTACCTGAATGGATACTGGCTGGCGGGGTTTAAGTTTGGTAAGTGGAAACATTTTCAGAAAATCGATGAGATCATCATCACCAATACCAAAGATATGAATAAGAAAAAACGGGTATCCAATAAAGCATATTCCGCAATTATGACGTTAGATACCAAGGAAGAAGTTTTTCTTATTGGCAGCAACTCAAAAGATCAATTAAAAAAATGGCTTAAAGAGATTTATGACAAGCTGGAATTGGAAACATCTAACTAACTTTTCAAACTATTCTCTTCAATCGTTGGTTTGAAGTAAATTGGAACCCTAAAAATTTTTATCCCATATCATGAAGAATCTTATCGTAGCCATTGCGCTTGTTTTCTCATTTGTTGCTTGCGCTCAGAATGACTTCCCAGTCAATGAATCTTTTACCCATGAGGTTGTCACCAAAAAAATAACCCTTCCATGGGGTATTGATTTCCTGCCAAATGGGGACATGCTGGTAACAGATAAATCAGGGAAGCTTTACAGGGTTGTAGGAGAAGAAGCCACTGAAATAACCGGTACACCTAAAGTACTCTTCGAGGGACAGGGTGGCCTCCTGGACATCACTGTACATCCGGATTATGCCAAAAATGGTTGGATCTACATGTCGTATTCGAAAGGTGGGAAAAAGGATAAAGATGGTAAAGAGCTGGGTACCACAGCCATTGTAAGGGCCAAGATCGAAGGCAATAAGCTCGTTAACATGCAGGAGGTATTCGAAGCACAACCCTATCAGCCTAAAAGAGGACATTATGGGTCAAGAATCGTTTTTGATGGAAAAGGGTATATGTACTTTTCTGTTGGTGAGCGGCAAAACAGAGATGAAAACCCTCAGACCCTACGAAATCACCTTGGCAAGATTCACAGGACTTATGATGACGGCAGCATTCCTGATGACAATCCATTTAGAAATTCACCCATCGCCATGCCAACCATATATTCTTACGGTCACAGAAACCCTCAGGGGCTGGTGATCAGTCCTGATGGTACAATTTGGGAGACAGAGCACGGCCCAAGAGGGGGTGATGAACTAAATATCGTCGTTCCTGGTAAAAATTATGGCTGGCCAGTGATCTCATATGGTATCAATTATGATGGAACCTCTTTCACAGACCTTACCTCAAAAGAAGGCATGGAGCAGCCAGTGAACTACTGGGTGCCCTCAATTGCTCCATGTGGAATGGAGTGGGTTACATCGGGAAAGTATGGGGACCTTGAGGGTGATATCCTTGTTGGTTCACTGAGCTTTCAATATGTGAACCGCTGTGTGATGGAAAATGGCAAAGTGGTGAAAGAGGAAAAACTCCTCAAAGGCATTGGAAGGGTGAGAGCCATTGAAGAAGCCGCTGATGGCACCATCTATATTGGTGTGGAAAATGTTGGTATTGTAAAACTGGTCAGGAAGTAAATTACCTGACCAGGAAAGGCAGCAGACTTTCTTTCATCTCTTCTCGACTGGCGTCTTTATGCTCAATTAGAAAAGGCACTACCTCTGTCTTGAAGCCAAGGCTGGTAGCGATGTGTTTGGCGAAGTAATCTTCTGAGCTGGTCACCACCTGGTCGGCCAGCACCACAAGGATACAGTCCATCATGAAATCCATCTTGTCGTTCACTGTCATTGGAGTGAGACTTTCTGTGGTGGGAGGACTGTTAAAGATGTCTTCGATTTCCTTTTCAGTGGCACCATATCTTTTACTGATCTTTTTGATTACGGCCTTTTCTTCATCCGCGAAATCTTCGTCGACCATGGCGATTTTTACCATGATACTCAACTGCTTCTTTTTCTGAAAGTCTAACATGTCACTAATATGAGTAAAAACACCAAAAAAATCATATTCATTAAATAGAAAACGATCTTTTAAAGGAATTGATTGCCAATATTTGCGACTTATGAGTAAAAAATGTGTTTTTCTGGACAGGGACGGCGTTATCAATGAGGATTCTCCAAACTATGTTTACAAACCTGAATCCTTTCAACTCATCCCCGGTGTACCAGAAGCTATCGAAGCAATTAAAGCAGCAGGCTACCTGGTCATAGTAGCTACAAATCAATCAGGAATTGCCAAAGGGATTTATACAAGAAATGATATGAACGCCTGTCATCACTTCATGCAGGAGCAGCTTGATCATCGCATTGATTATATCTATTATGCCCCCTTTCATGAAAGCGTGTCCAAATCACTCAGCCGTAAGCCCGGATCCCTGATGTTTGAGCGAGCCATAGCCAGGTTTGATATTGATCCGTTTCACTCATGGATGGTTGGGGACAAAGCCAGGGATATCGTACCCGCTCAAAAGTTAGGGATGAAAACTGTGCAGGTTGATGGCCTGAGTGATGGAGGAGCGGACCATGTGGCGAAAGACTTGTTCTCAGCCTGTAAATTCATCCTTGGTTCTGATCCATTCAGGTCATAGCAAGACACTGATAATTTCAGGGTTTTCTATATTTATTGTTCAACTGCACCCAACTATTGCAAATGAACAACATTAAGAAACCCACTCAATCAAGAAGAAAATTTATTAGTGATTCTACAAAGGCTGCAGCCGGGCTAGGCCTTTCAGGTATGATTTCAGCTCCGCTAATTTCTACTGCCCGCAACAAAATCATTGGGGCCAATGAGATGATCCGAGTAGGGCTGATAGGCGCCAGAGGCATGGGATTTGGCGATCTTTCCAATGCTATGAAGGAATCTGATGCAGCATGCATTGCCCTTTGTGATGTAGATGACGAAATCCTGTCGAAAAGAACCAATGATGTGATAGAGGCACAAGGTGATGCCAAAAAGCCAGCCAACTACAAGGATTACAGAAAGTTGCTAGAGAATAAGGACCTTGATGTGGTGATAATTGGTACTCCAGACCATTGGCATTGTCTGCCGTTTATTGAAGCTTGCCAGGCGGGCAAAGATGTATATGTAGAGAAACCATTAGCTAACAGCATCGGGGAATGCGATCTTATGGTGAAGGCTGCCAGGCAATATAATCGAGTGGCCCAGGTGGGGCAGCAGCAGCGAAGCGGTCCACACTGGAAGGAAGCCATGGAGATCATGAGTAGCGGAGGTATTGGCCAGTTGAGAAAGGTGCTGGTCTGGGCCAATTTCATGTATGGAGTGGGTGCACCAATCGTTCCTGACTCCGAAGCACCAGAAGGGGTGGACTATGAGCAGTGGCTGGGACCTGCACCTTACCGTCCTTACAACAAGTCAAGATTTCATGGCAACTGGAGACATTGCTGGGATTATGGAGGTGGCTTGATGACAGACTGGGGCGTGCACCTGCTGGATATGGCCTTATGGGTAAAGGACATCAAAGAGCCACCAATTAGTGTTTCCGCAAGTGGTGGTAATTTTTCTCATCCGGAGAATTTTCATGAGACTTTTGACACCATGAGTGTGGTCTACCAGATGAAAGATTACACAATAACGTGGGAGCATACGGCGGGCATTCAGAAGGGCCCTTTCGATAGGCTATATGGTCTCGCATATATAGGGAATGATGCTACTTTGGTTATTGATCGTCAAGGATATGAGGTGTTGCCTGAATATGGGAACGATGGACGACCGAAGATTGAACCCATTCCTAAAGTAGAGGGAAGAAGAAACCATCACTCCGAGCACATGCGTAATTTTTTGGATTGTGTTAAGTCAAGAAAAGATCCAAACTGCACAGTAGAGAATGGAAGGCTGGTAGCCATGTACGCTCATATGGCAAACATTGCTCTTCGTACGAAGAGTACCTTGTCCTGGGATGAAGGCAGGAAGAATTTTGGGAAAAACAAGATGGCCAACAAACTAATCACACCGGATTATCGAAGTCCATGGGACTTGCCTAAGATCTAAAAACAGGTAGTAGATTATTTTGGCAAAGCCAGAAATAGTCCTTATAAAAGATTAGTTAGTATTAAATAGTGATAGAACATATCGAAATATTCTCTGAAAACAGAATTTCAGGAATGTATCTCTGGATAAGCATCTTAAAGTTCATCTAAGCGAGTTTATTTCCATTTTCTATGTAACTTGTAACCGTTTTTAAGTTTAACCACAACATTAATTTTATAATGACTTCAAAGAAGAAAACCCAGCAGGAATCGCGAAGAGACTTCATCAAAAAGGTCGGAATTGCAGGTTCAGCTTTTACAATTGTCCCAAGATTTGTAATGGGTGGTCCTGGTCATGTTGCTCCTAGTGATACACTATACATTGCTGGTATTGGTGTAGGAGGAAAAGGTAGAAGTGACCTGGCAAGCTTTGCAGAAAGTCCGGCAGCAAAAGTTGTCTATCTCTGCGATGTAGATGAGCCAAGGGCCAAAGATTCAGTAGAGAGATTCCCTGAAGCAAAATTCTATAAGGATTTCAGGGTGATGCTTGATAAGCACGAAAAAGACATCGATGCGGTTTCTGTTTCTACTCCTGACCATTCGCATGCTGTTGCAGCATTAAACGCAATGAACCGTGGAAAGCACGTGTATGTGCAGAAGCCTTTAACATGGAGTATCGAGGAAGCGAGAGCTCTTACTGAAGCGGCAAAAAGAAATAAGGTAGTTACTCAAATGGGTAACCAGGGTGGTTCCGGAGATGGCGTACGGGAATCACAGGAGATATATGATGCAGGTCTGATAGGCGAGGTCACAGAGGTTCATTCATGGACCAACAGACCGGTATGGCCACAAGGGCTTCCATTGCCAACAGAGAAGCACAAAATTCCTAAAGGCCTTGACTATGACCTTTGGTTAGGACCTGCAAAGCACACGCCTTATCAGCCGGTATATGTGCCGTTTGGATGGAGAGGATGGTACGAATTTGGAACAGGTGCATTAGGAGATATGGCATGCCACATGCTGGACCCAGCATTCAGGTTACTTCCTATCGATTATCCTACTGAGGTTGAATGCTCTGTGGCACAGCTTCGTGATGGAAACGGTGAAGTATATTTACCTGATTGCTTCCCGACTTCTACAAAATTACATTTTAAGTTTCCAAGAATTGGAGGAGGTCCTGACATAAAACTGAGCTGGTACGATGGCGGCATCATGCCGGAGCGACCTGCAGAGTTAAGAGATTCGGAGCCTTTTGGAAACAGAGATGGTGGTATTCTTTTGATTGGAACAAGGGGGCAATTATTGATGGATTGCTATGGAGCAAATCCACGACTTATTCCAACGACCTTGATGAATACAGTCGAAGTGAAGAAGAAACTTCCTAGAGTTCCTGAAGGACACTATGTACAGTGGGTAAATGCATGTATTGCCGGCTACGAAAATGGAAAGACAAGCTCATCATTCGACTTTGCTGGTCCTTTTACAGAGGCTATCTTGCTTGGATCGCTTGCAATTAGATCCTTCCAAACTAAGGATGATAAAGATAGATTCTCAGGCCGTAAGAAGCTTATGTGGGATGCTAAAAACATGACTGTGACCAATCACGAAGCTTCAAACAGATTTGTGAAGCGAGACTATCGTGATGGTTGGAGCTTAGCGTAACTTCATCAATCTAACTATACAAGGCTTGCCATTTTAATTGTGGCAGGCCTTTTTTTACCCTACCCCACAACCCAAATGATGAATAAGAAAGAAAAGAGACGTTCATTTCTTAGGAAATCACTATTTGCTGCCAGTGGAATTATTGGTGCCCCGATGATTGTGCCTGCCCATACAATTTCTGGTACAAGGGGTATATCACCAAGCGATAAAATCAACTTAGCTTCTATCGGTGTTGGAGGAATGGGGACCGGCCATGTCAGATCATTTCTTGGTTATCCGGACGTGCAGTACCGGGCCATTTGCGACGTACGAAAAGAACACCGCGATCGAGCCAAAGGCTACATTGATGAGCAATATGGCAACAATGACTGCGATACTTACAATGATTTTAGAGAGCTGCTTTCCAGAAAAGATATTGATGCCGTAGTAATTGCCACTCCAGAACATTGGCACGCGCTCATTGGACTGGAAGCCTGCCGTCAAGGTAAAGATATGTACTATGAGAAGCCATTGAGTCTCTTTTTTGAGGAATGTCTGGCCATGCGAAAAGCAGTGAACCGATCAGGAGTAGTTTTTCAGCATGGAACACAGCAGCGATCAGATAAGAATTTTAGACATACATGCGAGCTGGTTAGAAACGGATACCTGGGGGAGGTAGACAGGATTATCATTGGATCAGCCAGCTACGAACCGGTAGGCACTCAGCCTGAGATGCTTATCCCTGAAGGCCTGGACTACAACATGTGGTTGGGACCGGCTCCTGTAAAACCTTACACAGATCTGAGATGTACCCGTCAGTTCACATTGATCAATGACTATTCTCTCGGATGCCTGTCGGGCGCCTGGGGCATACATCATGTGGACATAGCACAATGGTCCATGAATGCGGATTTGACCGGACCTTTAGAGGTAGAAGGGATTTTCTTCAATAAACCGGAAAATGGTTTGTTTGATACATATCATACCTGGGAAGTGCATCACAAATATCCGAATGGAACCACCCTCATGCATATGGATCACTTCACTGCCAGGAAGAAAGAGCCTTTATATACCCATAATAATATGGGGATGCTCTTTGTGGGCTCAGAAGGTTGGATCGCTGTGAAAAGAGGCTTCATCGATGCCCATCCAAAATCTCTTTTGACCAAAGTGATAGGACCTAATGAAGATAAGCTTTACGAGTCCAACGACCACAGAAGAAATTTCCTGGATTGTGTAAAGTCCAGGGAGGAAACCATTTGTCCGATTGAAGTGGCGGTAAGGTCAGATACGGTATGCCACCAGGCCGATATTGCCTTCCGGACTGGAAAGAAACTGACCTGGGATCCTTCAGCAGAAAAGTTCCCTGATGAACCTACAGCCAATAGATTATTGTCCAGACCCATGAGAGCACCCTGGAGCTTAAATTGACGAATATGCGAGTGAGAATCTTGCCCGTGTTGATTTGGCTGATAGCGATCACCGGGACCCTGAAATCCTGCAAACCATCTGAACAAGCGATCTCACAAAAGACTGTTGATTCTGTACTAATGATGATGAAAGATTATCAGGAGTTGGGTGACAGACTTTGGTATGATGGCTTATTGAGCGTTCTCGAAAAGGGCTATCAATCACCGGGATCTAAAAAGGTAATTGAAGATTCTTTTGTTGCTTTTCTAAAAAGTGATGCCACCCCTGCAGCCAAAAATGTCATAATGTACCATCTTGGGCCTATAGCAACGGCCCAATCGGTTGATATACTGGTCAATTTACTTTCTGATGAAGAAAACTTTGATGCAGCACTTTATGCTTTGAGCTACATTCCTGAGAGTAAGATTGATCATCAACTATTGGAGATGATCACAAAAATTGATCTGCAGCAATCCCTTGCTATTATCAATACACTGGGAGATCGTGCTAACACGGAAATCGTTCAGCCTCTTTCAGGGTTTCTTTCCGGAAAACCCGAATTTGCCCCCTATGTGCTGGCAGCCCTTGGAAATATTCCCTCTCAGGAATCTGCGAATGCCATCTTACAATATTTGGATGAACAACAAGGTGAGCAAAGGTGGCAGGCTGCAGACAATTTGATCCAGTTGGCGAATGCACTCAGGGAAGAGGATCTTGATTTATCAGGTTATTATGAAAAGGCTTTTCATTCAGAAGCCCCACCCACAATTATCTATGGAGCCCTAAAAGGACTTGTTTTGGCAGGTCAGGACCCAACAGAAAAAATGCTGGAGATCTTCAATCGTGGAGATGAAAAGCAGATAAGCGGGATCATTCCACTGATCCGTGATTTGAGCCAATTGCCCTCAGAAACATTTATTTCAGAAAGTCTGAAGGTTTTACCTGAAGTCAACAAGTCCATGTTTTTGATTGCACTGGCAGATGCCGGCGATCAAAGGATGAAAGCAAAAGCACTTGAGCTTGTCCTGAGTCAGGATCAAAGCGAACAAGTTACCGGTCTCAAGATGATGCTACGACTTGGCGGTATCGATAAGATCAGTGTTTTGGCTAATCTGGCCGCAAACCTAAAAGGAGAAGCAAAGCTCCTGGCCAGGAAATGTCTTTACAGCATCCCGGGGAAAGAGCTTGACACTAAAGTCGCAGAGGAGGTCGTTTCATCTTCCGGAAAGGAAAAGGAGGAATTGATTTTAGCCCTGGGTAATAGAAACGTAGCTGCATCTAAAGAAATGCTTGTTGAGTTGATGAGGGATAAACATCAACGAACCCGATTGGCTGCCATGAAATCTTTGGCCATGATTGGAGACCCTGGCGTTATTCCAAGGATGCTGGTGAATGCAGATCAATTGATCGGGGCTGAGGAAACACAGCTGGTGCGAAGCATCACAGAGCTGACTGCTTATATCCCAGAGCTAGATCAGCGGGATGATGCAGTTGCTAAAGCCCTTGATGAGACAAAGAGCACTAGGACTAAAATAATTTTGATTGATATTCTGGCAAATGTAGCGAATGAGGATGCCTACCAGATCGTTTTTCCGTTACTCGAAAATGGAGATCTGGAAGTACGAGCTGCAGCCGTCCGAGCACTCTCTGAGTGGCCTGATGATCGTCCCTTATCATCGCTGGCCGATTACTTTGCGAATGCTCAGGATAATCAATTGAAGTTATTGGCCCTTCAGGGGGTGGAACGGTTAACGAATATTTCCGATTCGCTGGCCGCTGATGAGCGTGCAAAACTGCTTATTACGACTTTAAATGCATGTAAAACCGATGATGAGCGTAAAATAGTGCTTTCGGGGCTGGGAAAAACGGGTTCATTAATTACCTTCGAGGCTGCAATAAAACTGGTTTCATCCAAAGCAGTTGGCTCAGAGGCGGAAGCGGCAATTTTGCAAAACATCAGAAATATTGATCGGGATGATTTCTCTACTGAAATTTTGCAGTATTTGAGATTAGCTCAGGAAAAATCTTCTAACGAAAATTTTAAGAAGGAAATAGACAAGTGGCTCAGTGATTTAAGCTGACTCTCTTGGTGAAATACGACTGAAAATAGAACAATTCATGGAAAACGAAAAACAGGAATCTAAAGAAGAAAAAAAAGGTTCTTTAAATCTGAGTAGGAGGGACATTGTACAGGGTCTTGCTACGGTTCCCTTTCTAGGTATGTTTGGTTGGTCTTGGGCCAAGAAAGATGGCCCGGATACTGCAGCGAACGGACCAGTAATTGAAACCCCGAAAGAATTTAATGGTAAAGAACTAAATGTGGCCATGCTAGGTATGGGTGCACAAGGTCAGGTACTTCTCAACTCATGTCTGAGAATACCAGGTCTGAAGTTTAAAGCCGTTTGTGACATCTGGACAGATCTCAACCTGAAGCGAGCAGTAAACCTACTGACCAAGTATGGTCATGAAGTGACAGGATACGAGGATTATCGGGAAATGCTTGAAAAAGAAAAAGATCTCGATGCCGTGATTATTGCGACGCCGGATTTCTGGCATGCTGAGCATACCATTGCATTTCTTGAAGCAGGGGTACACGTATACTGTGAGAAAGAAATGTCTAACACCATCGAAGGTGCACGCAGCATGGTGGACGCGCAAAAGCGAACAGGTAAACTCCTTCAGATTGGTCACCAGCGAAGAAGTAACCCGCGATATATCCATTGTAAGAAAAAATTATTGGAAGAAGCAGATATCCTTGGAAGGATCACGACCATCAATGGTCAGTGGAACAGGGGTGTGCAACCAGATCTTGGATGGCCAAAAAGGTATGAGCTCTCTCAGGAGAAACTTGAGAAGTATGGTTTCGAAACCATGCATGAGTTCCGTAACTGGAGATGGTACAAAGGATTGGGTGGTGGCCCGATTGTAGACCTTGGATCACACCAGATCGACATCTATAACTGGTTCCTGGATAGCAAGCCTGTTTCAGTAATGGCCAGCGGTGGTGTGGATTACTACGAAAAGGAAACGCACGAATGGTATGATAGCATCATTGCTCTGTTTGAGTATCAGACAGAAAAAGGTACGGTAAGAGCTTCTTATCAAACCATCACAACCAATAGCAGCCAGGGCTATTTTGAGAAATTTATGGGAGATCAGGGAACACTTTCTATCTCTGAGTCAGCCAATAAGAGTGGGGTGTATCGTGAGGTATCTGCTCCACCATGGGATGAGTGGGTAAACAAAGGTTACTTATCTAAGCCTGAGAAAAAAGAAACCCCTGCAGCCGGAGAAGGAGCTGTTGTGGATGTAAGGGAAACAGCAAGCCCGGAATCTCATACGATTCCAGTTGAGCTTAATGACCCTTATCATCAGCCGCACCTGCAAAACTTCTTTGATGCGATCAGAGGAGAGGCAGAGCTGAATTGTCCTGCAGAGGATGGCTATGAAACTGCTGTTACGGTATTGAAAGTAAATGAAGCCGTAGAAAAAGGAATCACTGTGAAATTTAACCCTGAAGAATATGTCATTTGATAAAAACGAACAAACTATTGGAAGTGGAGGTATCATAGCACTAACACTCCTAAGAATACTGATCGGATGGCACTTTCTTTACGAGGGATTTTATAAGCTGGCCCAGGAATCATGGACAGCCAAGCCTGTACTAAACGGATCGAAGTGGATCATGAATGGCGTATATTCATGGATCGCCGACAGTCCTTCTATGCTATCATTTGTAGATAGTCTGAATATGTACGGCATGGTGATTTTAGGTTTTGGGTTAATCCTTGGTGTATTTACCAGATGGTTGGCATTAGGTGGTGCGGTATTGTTGCTGCTTTTCTACCTGATCAATCCACCATTGCCAGGACTGTATTATACCACTCCTACTGAAGGTCACTACCTGATCGTAAATAAAAACCTGATTGAAATGATGGCTTTAGTAGCTCTTGTTTTCATTCCTACAGGTAAATTCTTCGGTTTGGACAGATTTTTGTATGCCTTTTTAAAGAAGAGTTAAATACTTAATAATAAATTGATAAGAATGAAGAAGTTAGTTTTAATCGTAGCTGTTGCTTTTGTAAGTCTTACTGCACTTCAGGCTCAGCAAATGAAACCACTTGATTTGGAATTGCCACAACCGATGTTTGTGGGTACACCGCAGAATTTTGACGTTCCTAATTTGGAGAAGCCAAAAGGTGGAGCTCGTCCTCCATTCCTGGCACCAGCGGGAACTAAAAATGTTTCTGAAGGTAAAACCGTAACAGCATCGGATGATCTGCCAATCATTGGAGAGATTGATCAAATCACAGACGGAGATAAAGATGCCGGATACGGTTCTTTCGTTGAATTGGGTCCTGATAAGCAATGGGCGCAGGTAGACCTGGGTGCTTCGCACACTATCTATGCGGTGATCCTTTGGCACTACCATCAGCAAGCCAGGGTATACCTGGATGTGGTAGTACAGGTATCTGATGATCCTAACTTTGCATCAGGAGTAAAAACAATCTTCAACAACGATCATGACAACACTTCAGGTTTTGGCGTAGGAAAAGACATGAACTACGTAGAGACTAATGAAGGTAAATTGATCGATGCGAAAGGTGCAAAAGGACGCTATGTACGTGCTTACAGCAATGGAAACACTTACAACGACCTGAACCACTACGTTGAAATTGAAGTACACGGAAAGCCCTGATAAGGCTTAACCTTAAAGACTAAATATATTTGTGATCTCATCTCCGGAATACCGGGTGGTGAGATCACATTTTTTTTGTAGTGAATTGAAGAAATACGGATACATTCTTTTAATCAGCATCACGGTACTGGCCCTCTGGTTGAGGATTTATAAGCTCACAGAAAGGCCCATGCATACCGATGAGGCTGTAGGGGCGGTTAAGTTTGGGCAACTGCTTGATCATGGGGATTATAAATACGACCCCTTTGAATATCATGGCCCAACCATGAATTATCTTACTCTGATACCCGCATGGATTGCAGGAGAGGATACCTTCAAAGACCTCAGCATAGGGACAGTCAGGTCCGTGGCTGTGTTCTTTGGCATGCTCCTGGTCTTGCTTCCTATTGTCGTTTTGTTTCGATTTGATCTGCGGTTTGCCTTGCTGGTATCCTTTCTGGTGGCCATCAGTCCTGCTATGGTCTTTTACAGTAGGTATTATATCCACGAGTTCATTCTTGTATTTTTTACCTTCCTCGGGATACACGCGTATTTCCAATGGGAGGCTCATCGAAAATGGATTTGGAGTGCTCTGCTGGGACTATCGGTAGGGATGATGATCGCAACCAAAGAGACATGGATCATCTCAGTGGCTGGTTTCTTTGTGGCTGTGATGGTGGTTGGTAACAGACAAGCTTTCTACCAGTTCCTTGTATCCAAACATTCACTGATCGCATTGGGGCTTATGCTCCTGGTAATGGTCACGTTTTTCTCTTCCTTCTTCACTCATTTTGAAGGATTAAAAGATATGGTGGCTACCTACAGCACATACCTGGATCGGGCAGGCACCAAGGACCTGCATCGCCATCCGTGGTATTATTACCTGGAGCTGCTCAGCTTCAACAAGGGCTCCGAATATTTTTGGTCGGAAATTTCTATCATCGTGCTGGCAGCCATTGGCAGCCTGTTCCTCTACCTGGAGACCGAGGAAACTGCCCTGGTACGAAACATGCGTATGATCGAGGTATTCAGCGTATTCCTTTTAATTGTTTACTCAATCCTTCCTTATAAGACTCCCTGGAACCTGTTGAGTTTTTACATGGGGCTCTTCTTTGTAGCCGGTTACGGATTGATCAACCTGCTCTGGATGATGGGCACAAAGTGGGCAAAGGTGGCTGCTGCACTGGCATTTGGCTTCATCAGCATTCATTTACTGGGCCAGAGCTTTAATGAGTATGGCGATCCAGCCGACCCATCAAACCCATGGGTATATGGTCATACGGATGGAAATTTTCACCAGGTGATCCAAACGATTGACTCTGCAACTCTTGATGAATCCACCTATATTGAAATTGTTTTCCCGGGGCATGATTACTGGCCTTTTCCATGGTATTTAAAAAAGTACCAGCAGGTGGCATACCGAGACAGGATAGACTTTGAGAGTCAGGGGGGGGAGATAATCATCATCGCACCCTCACAGGAAGGAGAGCTGGTTGAGAAATTGTATGAGAAACCACCGCCAGGCGAGCGGTTCCTGTATTTGAATCTTTTTGATTCCACCCAGATACTGCGGCCCAATGTTTATTTCAACGGGTATCTGAGGCAAGACCTTTGGGAGAAAAGACAAAATATAAATATTGAGCATGATTGATGTAGAGAAGTCAGGTGAGCAGCAGAAACCTCATGTGTTTGAATCACGGGCTATGGCCACGATGTACCAGATCTTTATCAGGCATGAAGACAAGGGTTACGCCAGTCAGGCTGCGCAGGAAGCCTTTGAATTGCTAAAAGATCTGGAACAAGACCTGAGCTATTACATCTCCAACAGCGACATTACGATATTCAACCAGATAGAGCCTGGTAAAACCATCAGGATTGGGGAGCATGCGTGGAACTGTGCAAGGATCTGTGAAGAACTCTACAAGCTCACAAAAGGCCTCTATGACCCTACAGTAGGTCACTTTAAGCATGGGGCTAAACCACTCAAGAAAAAAAGAGGGCTAGGCTGGGTGACAGACCCTGAAAAGAATGGGCTGATCCGCAAAGAGGAGGACGTACAGATGGATCTTGGAGGCATGGGCAAAGGCTATGCACTGGACCAGCTGGCATTGACGCTCAAAGACTGGGATATTCACAACTTCCTTGTTCATGGGGGTACAAGTTCAGTACTTACCTCCGGGAGTATGGATTCTGATGGTAAGGGTTGGCCGGTTTCTTTGACACTGGTAGGTGATGAAAAATTACAAACCCTATACCTAAAAGACGAATCTATGAGCAGCTCGGGCATCATGAAAGGCGGCCACATTATCGATCCTGCCACAGGCAAGTCAACCAAAGAGTCCAGGGCCACCTGGATCATTGGACCAAATGCTGCTGTAACCGACGGGTTATCCACCGCACTGATGATGATGACCAACTCAGACATAAAAAACCTGGTAAAAAGGAAAGAGGGCTATAAAGTGATCGTCCGAATGGATAACAAGCAAAAGGTGAAGTACTACGGATTCTGAGACACAGCGTTTGTTTCTAACGAGTTGTCGTTAAACATTGTTAATAACTACTTGATGCGGAGGAATTTGGTTAGCTTTTAGATTTAGTTGCTTAAACTATGCGTTCCCCGGTTTTCATTATTATCATAATCTTTGTCTGGACTGCTCACCATTGCTGCGGACAACAGTTGCTGTTTCACAAAAGCCGCAATAAGGAAGCCATCTATAAGATTGGTGATATCATCTCTTTCAGCACCAAAGAAGACGACTCGAGGCTGACCAGTCAGATCCTGGGATTCGAGGGGGATACTTTGATTGTATTTCACAACTACACGATCAATCCACGCAGCATCACCTGTTTATATGCTGATGAAAAAACCATGGGATGGTATCCATTGAGATATAAGATTGATAAGATCCTGTTCATTGCAGGTGCAGGCTATCCACTGCTTGAGGTTTTCAATGAAGGATTGATTCATAGAAGTAGAGTTGATCCCGAGGTGTTTGTTGTTGGTGGTTCCCTGGTTGGTGCAAGCTTTCTAGCCAGGTGGCTGATCAGTGAGAAGATCAGGATAAAAGGCAGAAGGAAATTGCTGATTTTAAACCTAGATGATACTCTGGTCTGGTAATCAAATCTCTTTGATCTTACTCAGCTCCCGCATCATATTGATGAAAGTTTTTGAAGCAGTCAATCGGCTGTCGGGATCTGCAAACCAGTGAATAGGGAATTCTTTGATCCTGAAATTATTTTTTTCGGCCCTGATGATCGATTCGATATCAATCATGAACCCGTCTGTGAAGCAAGCCTCATAAATGGTGTGGGCAGCTTCCATGGAGTAAATTTTAAGCCCGCATTGGGTATCGCTATACCGTCCATAGATGCCCATATAGAGTGGAATCACAATCCTGAATGCCCTCGAGAGGATCTGTCTGAAAAGCGATTTAGGTTTATCGATCTTGCTTTCCGGAAGAAACCGGGAGGCATGAGCAATGTCTGCTTCTCCATTGCTGATCAGTTTGATTCCTTCATGAACATACTGGTAGGGGATACAGCTCCCACTGTCAATAAACATGATAATTTCTCCTTTAGCCCTGACCATCCCGGATCTGATGGCTGACCCTTTGCCCTGATGGGGGTTTTCCTGAAGAATCAGGTTTTTGTGCTTACGTTGAAGCGTTTGTACCACAGACCGGGTATTGTCTTTACTTCCATCATCGGAAATAATGATTTCACCATCCAGGGACTGTTCACCGAAGTATTTCAGTGCATCGTCAATGTCTTTGGGGATCTTTTGGGCTTCGTTGTATACGGGGATAACTATGGACAGGTCCATGGGGCTGCAAAATAGAGAAAAAAGGGCAAGTCATAAGGTAGATTTTTCCCTTAATTAGTTAAAAATGATGTTTCCGAATAAGGGCTTGACCAACCCTTAATAAGACCAGGTAGTGCAAAAATCAAAAAAGACGTCAAAAAAATGCTAACTTATATTTTGAAAGCGTATCCAACCCATTCGACTTCGGTTTTAATTGAAATATGAATCCTTTCAAGCCATCCGTATTATTCTTTATTCTGGGATTGCTCAGTTTTTCATTTAGTGGCTTTGCGCAGATAGAAGTGGACGAAATCACCGAAAGATTTGAAATATATCATTCACAATTGGTTCCCGAGAAAGTATATGTACAAACCAATCAGGAAATGTTTACCCTGGGCGATACACTATACTTCAGTGCATATGTGGTGAATGGGATCAAACATTCTCCAACTTATGTGAGTGGAGTTTTGTATGTGGAGCTTATTTCTCCAACAGATAGCATTGTTGAGACCGTGAAATTGAAAATCGATAGTCTTGGCAGAACTTTTGGTGACTTTGCATTATCTGATAGCCTGGACGCCGGACAATACGTACTGAGAGCTTACACACAGTATCAGATGAATTTTGACGAGGACTTCTTTTTTAATAAGTCAATCAAGCTGCTACCAAGGATGGAGATCCAGCAGGTCAATGAATACTCACCTCAAAAGGTACCACAGGTCAAACTGGATTTTTTTCCCGAAGGTGGCGAGTTGGTAGCCGGGACTAATAATGTCATTGCTTTTAAAGCAACCGATCAGTATGGTAATCCACTGGATGTCAAAGGTGAAATATTTGACAATTCCGGGCAAAAAGTAGCTTCTCTCAATTATGAACATGATGGAATGGGCTTATTTCAGCTACAACCAGAAGCTGGAAAAAAATACACCTGCACTTATCAATTGGGCGAAAGGTCGTTCTCTCAACCTTTACCGGTAGCGTTAAACGCTGGCTATCTCCTACATGCGCGCAGAGCAGGAGACCGTTGGCATATCCTGGTGAACCCAATCAATAAATCCATTGAAAATTCTTTTCTTATCGTTCAATGCAGGGGGGAGATACTTTATGTTATTGGACCTCAGCCTGGTGCAGGAACCATCCGATTTTCACTCAAAGAGACAGATTTACCTGATGGGATTATTCAGCTAACATTTTTTGATCCAGGCCACAAAGCCGTTGCCGAGCGATTGATTTACAATGAAAATCCCAAAAATAAGCTCGAGCTACGGATTGCCACAGATGCGCAGACTTATTCCAAACGGTCAGAAGTAACCATTGATTATAGGCTTACTGGAAATCCTCTGGACACATTGAAGTTGGCCACGATATCCACCACGGTGGTCCCACAGTCACTCCATGTATCACCGGGTGAAACTCTTTCATCATTTCTCTTTCTTACTTCTGACCTGAAAGGTCATGTGCATCAGCCCTCGTATTATGTGAGTCCGGAGAACCCGGACAGGCTTAAGCACATGGACCTACTTATGATGACCCATGGCTGGAGACGTTTTGACTGGCAAAAGCTGATAGATGAAGAATTTCCGGATATGGAACATTTTTTTGAGCAAGGTATCCGTATTGAAGGAACGGTTAGAAATTTCACCGACAGAAATAATACCCTGGCAAGTAATCTTCGGCTAAGCTTTGCAGATAACCTCTCGTTTGAGTTGGAATCAACCTCTATGTGGAACGGTATATTCTGGTTTGATAAGTTAAACTTTACCGATACCCTCACAGCAATCGTTAAGACATTTCAGGAAAACAGAAAGAAAGATAAGAAGCTCGATAATACCTTTATTCAGATCCACGATCGGGTAGTCCCCCCCGTTGGCGAATATTACCTTTCACCATTCAGGATCAGCTCAAAAGACAAACTAATGATCGAACGGGGAAAGCAACTTCTCAAAACGGCTCCAAAAAGTGAACAAAATGTAGTTGCTACAAACCAATCTATCAAAGTACCTCAAAAGGATCGAAATGACGACCCGTTTAGAGACCGTCAGGGCATGATTTACTCCAATCCGGACCATAGGATCATGCTGGATTCCTTCCCCAACTATTATCGTGATATTTTTCAATATCTGTATGGAGTACCTGGGTTGGTGGTGACGGGGTTTGCACCCAATGCCAGGGTGAAAATTCGGGGAATTGAATCGTTCAACAGTCCAACCGACCCCTTATATCTTTTGGATGGATTAGAAAGAGATGTGTATTTCGTAAACAATCTGAATGTGATGAATATCCTTTTCATCGATGTATTGAAAGGGCCAAGTGCCAATGTGTATGGTTCCAGGGGTGCAACTGGTGCGATAGTGCTTTATTCACGCCAGGCAGGAGACTTTCGTGCCATAAAAGATAAGGAGCTTGTGGGACAGTCAGTCTTTCGATTAGCCGGTTACACACCGTCCAGACAATTTTATATGCCCGACTATAGCAACTCAGCCCAAAAGCAGGGTGGCCGTACGGACCTAAGAAGTACGGTCTACTGGAATCCACATATGCGCATAGATCACGGAAATGCAACCGATCAATTCTATACTTCAGACGAGTTAGGCCATTTCATTATTTATTCTGAGGGAATTACAGTGGATGGAACGCCTTTCTCCGGAGCTACAACGTTTTCAGTTGACTGATCACATGAACTGACGATTGCCCCTTAAAAATTATAGCTTATTGAGCCCTTTATAAAAAATGGAGTACCGGGAGTGAAATGGATTTCTTCCACAGGATCAACTTCATTGGCTAGTCTGGATTCTGTTGCAAACTGGGTCTCGTTCCATTCAGTATTGAAAAGGTTCTGGATGCTGATTTCCAGATTTACGTTTTTCCACGGATATCCCGCATTCAGATCCACCACTGCATAGCCGTCAGCGACGATGGTGTTATCTTCATTTGCAGGTCGGTCCTTGACATACCGCAGTCTGGATCCTCCGTAAAGCCCTGAGGGATGGATGACGCTGATGCCACTCATGATGGTGAAGTCTGGTGCCAATGGAATGTAGTTGTTTCCTTCAGGGTCATCAATTGATCTTGCCAGTGTCTGGTTCAGGTCAAAATCCCAGAAGATCCACTTGAGGGGTTGATATCTGAGGCTTAAGTCATAACCGGTTCTGCGAGTACGGCCACTTGGCTCTACCACACCTTCGTCACCGACGTAGACAAACTCCTGATCCAGATGCAGATACCACAGTGCTGTGTTCACAAGTAACTTGCTGGCTGGCTTCCAGATCAGGCCAAGGTCAGCTCCATAGGCTGCAGGGAGGATTTCCCTACCATTACGGGCCACCACCACACGGGAATCGTTGGAGTGGAATCCTTTTCCTGTTTTGAGGTAAAGCTGGAGCAGGTTGGAAGGATTATATAAGATGTTGAGCTTTGGGCTCAGGGTCACCTTGCTGGCTTGCTGTCTTTCAAACATGTTTAGCTTGTAGTCATGATAGGAAAACAGGAATTGATCAACTCTGACACCAGGGTTGATGTTCCATTTACCGATGGCAAAGCTGGTGTTGAGATAGCTATAAAAATTCGTTTCGTGCACATCGCCCAGCTGGAGGGTGTCCAGCATGATAATCCGGTTAGCTGTGTGCGAAAGTTCATTGTTCCGGACCTGATCGTTTCGCATGCCTGCCGCCAGCTGTAGCTGTCCGTCCAGGGCTCCAAAGTGAAAGGTCTGGTTGTATTCGCTTTTTATACCAAAGATGGATCTGTCCTCTTTTTGTTTGATCTGGTCACCACGGACCGGGTCATTGAGGAAGAATGTGAAATTGGAGAAAAGCTCAAAATCATATTTCGTAAAGTACACCGTATTTTTGATGAGGGAATTGCGGTCGATGTTGTGAATGTGATCAAAGAGTACGTTGGCCCTGCTTGTCTGCCCACCTTCCGTATCGTCAATGGCTCCAAACCGGGTAATACTTCCATCGTCTACCGAACGTTGAGGTATCTGGCCGGAGGCATCCCATTTGCTGGTAAACCAGGAGGTGGTAAAGGTGATCCTGTCATTGTTTTTGAGTGTCCCAGAATATTTGCCCATCACATTCAAGCGGTCAAAATTTTGTGAACTTTCGAAGGGTCCGTCTGTAGCGATATACTCAGCTACAGTATATACGGAATGATCTTCTCCGGAGAGCACATTGAACATCCCAAGCATTCTCTTTGAGTTAAACTGGCCAGCTTCTAGCTTCACCCTGCTTTGCTCAAGCTTGTCAAAGGTGTGGAAGGATACATAACCAGCGGTGGTGAAATTGCCCTGGTCAGCATAGTAGGGTCCTTTCCCGAAATTCAGATTTTCTATTGTCTCCGGGATGAGAAAGTGAAGGTCAGCATAACCTTGTCCATGTGCATGAGACACCATGTTTACTGGCATGCCATCTACAGTGATGTTGATATCCGTGCCGTGGTCGATGTCGAAGCCACGAAGGAAGATCTGCTCGGCCTTGCCACCTCCTGCATGCTGTCCGATTACCAGACCCGGAACCTTTCGGAGGATCTCCTGCGAGGAGTTTACCGGATTGGTTTTGATGTTGATCTCGGTTAGAATATTAATGGCATCCAGGTCTGGAGAAACCAGGATCTCGTCCAGGTCGATGGCTTTCTCCTGCATCCTGATGGTTACGACTTCATTGAAATTTTCCACGAAATGAAAGACTGTCTCAAAGCCAATATGAGTGATCATCAGGGTGTCTCCCAGGCTTACATCATCCATCGTAAACCGTCCAGTGTGGTCACTGTGGGCATGTTGGTTTGAAGTGACACTATAAATATAAGCCCCCTCAATGGATTGTTTTTTGGTATCGGTAAGCCTTCCGGTTAGATTTTGCGCAACGCTTAGAAGGGGAACGTGTATCAACAGAATGAATAGCAGTCTAGGCATGTTTAGTATTGGGAAATGGGTTAGGCTTTAAAAAAGGGCAAATTTATTTAATTACCCGGATAGGGTCAGGATTAGGAGATTAATTATTGGTTAAGCGCATTGAAGGAAAAATCGAAGAGTTTGAAGGTATTTTTTAAAAAGTAATGCTACGTGTTGAGAATTAGCACAATTCTCTTACTTTTGCGTTCCAATTCGACGAAACCATGATACAGAGACGTTGAGCATGGAGGTAGTGAAGCATGGTTTTGTTGAATTTAGCATAGACCTAGAGGCGTGGCAGAGTGGTCGAATGCGGCGGTCTTGAAAACCGTTGTACCGCGAGGTACCGGGGGTTCGAATCCCTCCGCCTCTGCAAAAAGCCTGACAGAAATGTCAGGCTTTTTTTATGGAATGGACAGGATTCGAACCGAAGGGTTGGCAGGGTTCGAAACCGACGAAGGAGATTCACGAGGGGCGGTGCGCATAGGTGTCTATTCGTCACGCTCCAGCTCATACACCTCACCATTGGCGGCGCGGTCCATGCTGGCATTGAATTCAAATCCCAGGAGGAGTATGGCCGACATCAGGTATTGCCAGATCATAAAGGCAATCAGGGTACCGATAGAGCCATAAAACTTATTATAGGTGGCAAAATTGCTGAGGTAGATGGAGAAGCCAAACGAAACAAAAACACATGCCAGAGTAGCTCCGAAGGAACCGATTGAGAAAAATCTCCACTTGTCGTGGATGGCCGGTCCCCAGTAATAAAAGCAGCTGATCACGAGATAAAAACAGATGAATATGATCAGGAACCGAAGTAGAATGATCAGATAGTAATCAAAATTTTCTGCTAGGAGACCGTAGCTAAACATCCAGTTGATCAGAAAGTTACCAACAAGGAGCAGTATGATGGCCAGGATAAAAGTAAATGCCAGGATGACTGTGAGGACCAGAGCTATGAAACGCATTTTGATAAATGACCGCTTTTCATTGGTTTTGTAAGAGGTATTGAAGGCTTTCATCAGGGAGTTTACCCCATTGGTGGCGAGGAACAAGGCGAAGAGCACACCGAAAGAGATCAATCCCTCTCTACGGATTTCTACAGTATTCCGGATGGTCTTTTCAGAAGCTTCATAAAGACTAGGCGGCATCACGTCACTCATAAAGTGAAGGATCTCCTGTTGGCTGATGGAGGGAATCCAGGTATGAATGAAAGGGATAAGGGCAAAAAGAAAGATCACGCTGGGGAAAACCGCCAGTGTGAAATTGAAGGCTACTCCATAAGCCCTTTCCATCAGTTGATTGTCAGCGATCTTGTCTATGAAGATAATGCCGATGCGATAGAGTGAAACCTGACCTTTTTTCAGGCGAACGCCTTTCAGGATACTTATTAGCTTGATATACCAGTCACTGTATCGTAAATGACGATGAAGTATTTGTCTTTTCCTCAAACTTTGGCTCTTGCTGATTTGCAAAGATAAGCAAGGAAATGGTTAAGATTCCTTAAAATAGTTATGCATGAGTGCTTCAAACTTTTCAGGGAGCCTCGTTGGCCTACCATTCTCCATGTTAATAAACACCAGAGTTGTTTCAGCAATGTTTAATATTTTGTCTTCTTCATTGCGAATTTCATACTCGAATCTGATCCGTACTCCCGGCATTTCTGAGATCTTCACGGTGATGGTAAGCTCGTCGTCATATTTGGCAGGAGCCAGGTATTTGGTCTTGTATTCCAATACTGGCATCCCAATACCTGCAGCTTCCAGTTCTTTATACGAAAACCCAATGGCCCGGAAAGATTCTACCCGACCTACCTCAAAATAAGTTGCATAATTGCCATAATAGACATACCCCATCTGGTCTGTCTCTGCGTACCTTACCCTTAGTTTTATCTCGTGCTGAAACATTATCTGTAGATGCCTCTTTGGTTGAGTGCCCGCTGAAAACGGGCCGCATGAATGTTATGTTCGGACAATGTTTCGGAAAACACATGGTATCCCGAAAAGTCATCCTTCGCACAAAAATACAGGTATTGATGGTCTTCGTGATTGAGCACGGCATCTATGCCCGGGATAGAGGGCATTTTGATTGGGCCAGGAGGGAGACCACGGTACTTGTAAGTGTTATATGGTGAATCTATCTGTTTGTCTTTGTTGATCACTCGTCGCACATCTATACCGAGCGCAAAGACCAGTGTAGGGTCGGCTTGCAGTGGGATCCCCCTTTTGATCCTGTTGACGTAAACTCCGGCCAGTCTTGCTTTTTCATCGTTCATGTTGGTTTCACTCTCTACGATAGAAGCCAACGTGGAGACCTCCTGGGGGGTGAGTCCAATTGAATCCGCTAGCTTTTTCCTTTTTTCATTCCAGAATCGATCGTATTCGGTTTTCATCCGGTCCAGGATACCTTCAGGAGTGATAGTCCAGTACACCTCATAGGTATTTGGGATAAACATGCTGATGAAGTTGAGGGTATCGAATCCATATTTAGCACTGACTTCAGGAGAGGCGAGCAAGGGTGCCAAATCAGCGGAATCAATCTGTACTGCTGTGGTCAGCTTTCCTGCCAGGTCTTCGAGTCTTCTGGCTGAGTTGAAGGTAAGCTTTACAGGGATTTGTCTGCCGGCGCGTAGCATATTAACCACGGCTATATTGTTCATCCCCTCCTCCAGGTAGTACATGCCGGGTTTGATCTCGGTGTCGTAGCCTTTGATCCTGGCCACAAAACTGAATGCCATCAGGTTGCCCACGATGCGCTCGTCGTCTAATCGATCTTGCAGCTCCTTAAAGGTCGTGCCATCATATATGGGAAAATAGCGACCCTGCTGGTCTACAAGAATATTGGGCACAAAGAAGATCTGGTATGCATAAAAGCCAAATGATGAGAGCATCACGGCAAACACGATAATAACTAAGACTAAAATTTTTCTACCACCCATCATCTTTGAATTAACGCGCAAAAATAATCATATCATAAAATTGAACATGGAGTCCACTATTATGTTTACTTGAGAATACGAAAAATAGTATAGGAAATGTGGTTAATAATAGGGTAGAAGAAACCCTCTTAATCCCCAAATGCCCTTAAAAAAAGAAATCACTTTATTCGACAATGCTATAATAATCTTCGGTCTACAAGATTGAGTAAAATTCCTTTATTTCAACTAATTATCTATTTATGAATCCCTGGCTATTACGCTTCGTACAAACACCGTAAAGCCAAATTGGTATTTTTACCAACTTCACTTACTGCTCAGGTTCATTGGTGAAACATCAAAGTAGGCTATCAAAATTCGATCACCTGATGTAATGTTACCTAAGATCATAAACAGGAAAAAGTTAAATGCATATCATGAATAGTGCCTGTGATTCAATACATTTAAACCTCTGTTTTTGACAGGAACTATTAAAGGATTTGTTGAAACTAAAATGCGTTCTAATATGTCAGAGCTTGTAAAAATTCATCCGGAAAATCCCCAAAAGAAAAAGATCCATCATGTGGTAGAGGTGCTTCGTGCAGGAGGCGTGATCATCTATCCCACAGACACTGTGTATGGATTGGGATGTGATATTTTAAATACCAAGGCAATTGAAAGAATCAAACGGATCAAGGGCATCAAAGGCAAAAGTGTGAACCTGTCATTTATCTGTCATGACTTATCCAACCTGTCTGAGTATGCAAGGCATGTAGACACGCCCATTTTTAAGATGATGAAGAAAGGACTTCCCGGACCCTTTACTTTTATTTTAGAATCTTCTTCCAAGACGCCCAAGATTCTAAAGACCAATAAAAAAACTGTTGGGATCAGAGTACCTGATAATTTAATCCCCAGGATGATCGTGCAGGAGTTGGGAAATCCCATTGTGACGACATCCTTACATGACGAGGATGAGATCAAGGATTACCCCACGGATCCTGAGCTGATATTCAATGAATACGGTAAACTGGTTGATCTGGTAATCGACGGAGGTCCCGGGAATGTGATCCCAAGTACGGTAATTGATTGTACTGGTGGAGAACCTGTGGTAGTTAGGGAGGGCCTTGGAAAAGTAGTGGAGCTTACTTGAGTAAAAAAATCGTCATAGAACCCCATTATCTGGGTAGTCTGGAATACTTTGTAGCGCTGATCAATGGCGAGGAGGTAGTCCTTGAGGTTCAGGATCATTTCGTAAAACAAACCTATCGAAACCGATGTTATATCCATTCACCTTCAGGAAAACATCCCTTGATTGTGCCCGTAAGCTACGACAACAGGACTAGAATGAAAGATGTAAAGATAGATTACTCACAGAGCTGGTTGAGAGATCATTGGGGAGCATTCTATTCCGCATATGGCAAAGCGCCATTTTTCGATTATTTCGCAGGAGAGTTTCAGACCATCTGGAATAGCAGGTCCGACTTTCTGCTGGACCTGAATATTCAAATGATGACATTATGTCTGAGGCTCTTACAAATTGACATGCCACAGCGGCTCACTGACGATTTCCATTCGTCGACAGAAAAGGACGCTTTAGACCTCAGAAACAGAATACTTCCGAAAATTTCTTTTGATCAGCGAGATTTATATTTACCTTTTCCCTATATACAGAACTTTGGCAGCAATTTTGTCGCAAACCTGAGTATTGTTGACCTTTTAATGTGCGAGGGGCCGGAGGCTCAGACGATACTTAGAAACTCAATGATAAAACATGAACGATTATAAATCACCTCGTGTTTTTTAACAGTCCCATGGATGGGATTAAATTTTTTAAGGTTTAATTTTACTAGATACGCGTATAGATAAATCCATTTTATGGAAGCAAAATTTTCAAACAGAGTAAAAGAAGTCATCTCGTTAAGTAGGGAAGAAGCGCTGCGGTTGGGACATGATTACATCGGTACAGAACATCTGTTGCTGGGTATGATCAGAGAAGGAGAGGGCGTGGCTGTGAGCTTACTCAAGAAACTAGGAGTTTCTTTGGAGGAGCTTAGAACGGCTATTGAACAAGCTACCAAAGGAACAGCCACCAGCAACGTAAAAAACCTGGCGAATATTCCACTTACAAGACAATCAGAAAAAGTATTAAAGATCACTTATCTTGAAGCAAAGATTTTCAAGAGTCAACTTATAGGCACTGAACATTTGTTGCTTTCCATCCTGAGGGATGAGGATAATCTGGCTACCCAGATTCTGGATAAGTTTGATGTATCATATGATGTGGTGAAAGAATTATTAGAATACCAAACAGAGAATCCGTTGGCGCAATCAGATACCGACGATTCCGATGAGGATTCAGGACGAATCTTTGGAGGAAGCTCCAGTAGTGGAGGTAGTGGTTCCTCGAGAGAGTCTGCCAAAGGCGGAGAGAAATCCAGGACCCCGGTACTGGACAATTTCGGTCGGGATCTTACCAAGCTTGCCGATGACGACAAGTTGGATCCCATTGTAGGTCGGGAAAAAGAGATTGAGCGAGTAGCCCAGATCCTTAGCCGAAGGAAAAAGAATAACCCGATCCTGATTGGTGAGCCAGGTGTTGGTAAAACAGCCATTGCCGAAGGTCTGGCATTAAGGATTGTACAGAAAAAAGTATCACGGGTACTATTTGGTAAAAGAGTAGTAACCCTGGACCTGGCATCTTTGGTGGCAGGAACAAAATATCGAGGACAGTTCGAAGAGCGGATGAAAGCCGTGATGAATGAGATTGAGAAATCTCCGGATGTGATCCTTTTCATCGATGAGCTACATACAATCGTGGGAGCGGGTGGAGCCTCGGGTTCACTTGATGCTTCAAATATGTTTAAACCTGCTTTAGCACGTGGTGAGATCCAATGCATTGGCGCTACCACACTGGATGAGTACCGTCAGTACATTGAGAAAGACGGCGCGTTGGCCAGAAGGTTCCAGATGGTGATGGTAGATGCTACCACGCCTGAGGAGACTGTTCAGATCCTACAGAACATCAAAGACAAATACGAAAGTCATCACCATGTGAACTACACGGAGGATGCAATTCTTTCATGTGTGAGCCTGTCTGATAGATATATCTCTGACCGGTACTTACCGGATAAAGCGATTGACGTACTCGATGAGGCTGGAGCCCGTGTACACATCAACAATATCAATGTGCCTGAGAATATCATTAAGCTGGAAGCTCAGATTGAGGATATCAAGAAGGAGAAGAATAGGGTTGTTAAAAGTCAGAAGTACGAGGAAGCAGCTCAGCTAAGAGACAAGGAAAAGAAATTGCTGGCTCAGCTGGATGATGAGAAAGCCAAATGGGAAGATGAAACCCGTACAAAACGCTACGAGGTGAATGAGGAGAATGTCGCGGAAGTTATTGGCATGATGACCGGTATTCCTACTAAGAGGATCGCACAAAATGAAAGTGCAAAGCTACTTAGTATGCGAGATGAGCTCAACAAGCGCGTGATCGGTCAGGATGAGGCAATCAAAAAGCTGGCAAAAGCTATTCAGCGAACCAGGGTTGGATTGAAAGATCCAAAAAAACCAATCGGTTCGTTCATTTTCCTGGGTCCTACCGGTGTTGGTAAGACGGAAATGGCCAAGGTGTTGTCTACCTATCTATTCGACAAAGAGGATTCTTTGATCAGGATAGACATGAGTGAATACATGGAGAAATTCTCTGTATCCAGACTGGTCGGAGCGCCTCCGGGATATGTTGGATACGAAGAGGGCGGTCAGCTTACTGAAAAAGTAAGACGCAAGCCTTACTCGGTGGTATTGCTTGATGAAATTGAGAAAGCCCACCCTGATGTATTTAATATCTTACTTCAGGTACTTGACGATGGAATTCTGACTGATGGATTGGGCAGACGGGTTGATTTCAGAAATACCATCATCATCATGACTTCCAATATTGGTGTAAGAGATCTGAAAGATTTTGGAGCAGGTATCGGTTTCGCCACTCAATCCAGAAGAGAGAGCAGCGACGACCTGATGAAGTCTACGATTCAGAATGCTTTGAAAAAAGCTTTCAGTCCGGAATTCCTAAACAGGTTAGATGATGTGATCGTGTTCAACTCACTCGAGAAAGAGCACATCCATAAGATCATCGATATCTCGTTGGACAAACTATTCGAGCGCGTGATAGAGCTTGGATACCAGGTGGAGCTTACCAAAGCAGCCAAAGATTTCTTATCTGATAAAGGATATGATCCACAGTTTGGTGCTCGTCCACTGAACAGGGCCATCCAGAAATACCTGGAAGATGCTGTAGCAGAGGAGATCCTGAAAGGAGAAATCCAGGAAGGAGACACCATCGTTGCCGACTGGGATAAGAAATCGGATGAGCTCACCATTAAGCTCAAGAAAAAGAAAGTCCGGCAAGAGGATAAAGAAGAATAAATCAGGAAGGGGCCACATTTTGGCCCCTTTTTTATTGTCCAGAGACTAACATTCGAACCAAGGATTGTTATCTTTTTCATTATAATGTAGTTTATAATATAAACTTATTTATATTTATAGTATGAAAGAGCAAGAATTAACAAAAGAAGAGAGTCTGGCACTCATCGGGAGGATGATCAGTCAGGCGAAAGCGAACTATTCGAAGGGTTCCAGTATTTATTTTCTATTATGGGGTTGGGTAGTCCTCGTTGCTAATCTTGGGCATTACCTGATTCAGAAATTTGATTGGTATGATAAACCATGGTTGATTTGGAGCATTACCATTCCTGCCATCATTTACACCATAGTTCAATCAATGAGGGATAGTAAGAGCACTATGGTAGTAACTCATATGGACAGGCTTTACGGACATGTATGGATGATTGCAGGAATTGGCATTGTAGCTTCCATCATGTTCATGAGTCAGATAAACTATTATCACAACGCTTTTATTTTGCTATTTGCCATGGGAGGGACTTACATTAGCGGTCAAATGCTGCGGTTCAGACCATTGGTGATGGGTGCCTTTGCATTGTTAGTTTCCGGAATTGTATGTTTCAATGTAAGTATGGTAGATCAGTACCTGGTCGGTGCCATTGGAATACTATTGGGTTATTTAATTCCCGGCTATATGTTAAAATCGAAGGAAAGTGAGTGATTTCAAACCATTAGATCCGCTATTGCATTCTCAGTTGCGTCTGGCAATCATGAGCCTGTTGCTGAGCGTAAAGTCAGCGGAGTTTACTTACATCAAGGAAAAGACTGAGGCAACAGCAGGTAACCTGAGTGTCCAGCTGGACAAGCTATCCAACGCCGGATACATTGAGATCGAAAAGTCTTTCAGAGATAAAAAACCTTTAACCACATGCAAGATTACCAAAAAAGGCGTCTCAGCTTTTGAAGCGTACGTCAGTGCTTTGAAAGATTATCTAAACTAAATTTTTTTGAATATTAAGTTTATAATATAAAGTGGTTTATAGAAATTAAAGCTTCCGGTTTGACAAATCGGAGGCTTTTTTATTTCGTTTAATACATACCAAGATACTTCCTGAGAAACCACTCAGAAAAAAGGAAGAAGCATATGGCTACGATGATCCATACGCTACTGATCAACGGGAAGTAGCTCTCCCGTGTACGGATGATGCTTTGGAAATCTGTGTTCTGTAGGGCCTGGGTGAGTGTTTCTATTTCACTGAAGTGGAAGAATGCTCCATTGGATTTATGAGACATTTCCCGTAGTAGATTATGGTTTGCTGTGAGATCTAAAGCCTCTACTTGCAGAGCTTCTACCAGAAATTCTCCACGGTCAACCAGCTGCTCATTTTCGTTGACCACCGAAGCCCGATACTTGTAGATCCCTTGCTTCAAGGTCCCGATATTGAACGTACTGTTCATTGGGCTGTCTACCAATTCATAGCTCCTGGTTTCTCCTTCCTCATTTGTAATGCTTAATGTGATTTTGTTTCCGTAACTGCGTTCGAATATCTCATTATATACCTGAGTATCTACTAAGATCCGATCTCCTTCTCTGTAGACATTCTGTCTTGGGGTGGCTGTGAACCTCTTTTTGTTGGTCCTGATACTTAGAAACTGGACTGTTTTCAGTACCAATTCATTAAAGAGTTTATCATCTCCGTGTGAGGCTGCTTCCTGAAGTTTCCACTGCCATATTCCTGTCCCGATAGTAACTGCTGACTTTTCCGATCCGTCATCATAAAAGAACATCATCGGTTTTGATGTATTTACAGATCCCACCTTTTGATAAAGGAGTACGTCTGTTGCTCCACTGAGAATGTAATCGCCAAAATATACTTCTGTTGGAGGGTATTGGTTAAATCGATCTGTCTGATCGCTGTCCAGTTCAAATTTCCTGAATGTCGGATTTATTGTGGGCCTTACCAGGTCTTTTTGAGTACTTCTGGTTCTGATTCTCAAGTATGGCAGTGATTTGTAAATCTGATCAACTTTAGACCGGGAGTCCAGAATCATCCATTTGCCTGTGGACTTGAAGCTGTGTCTTATTATTTGTTTAAACGGTGTGTACTCAATAATCACGTCATAGTTTGTCTCTGTTGGCAGCCTGGTGATGCCAGGAATGTAAAGGATAGTCTCATAATTTCCGGTTTCATGGAGTGTTTGCCTGATGGCTTTGATATCAGGATGGGGAGCAGGAGAGATCACAAGGACCTTTTCCTTGCCTTCGATCACCTCAATAAAAATGTCTTTTCTATTGTTTTCGTAAGTTGATTCACCGTCTTTCTGAGGCAATCGAACTGTCAGATGCATGAGACCTGCTTCCTGCGCTTCCAGTTCAAAATTCACTTCAGTGATTTGGTCTGTGAGCCGGACATTCCTGCTTGACATTGTTTGTCCTGACCTATTTACAGAAATATTGACCACTTCATTTGTAAAACCACGTTGTTCAATTTTCATTGACACAGGAAACTTATTACCCTGGTAGGCTACCCTGTTGTGCCTCACATCCCGGATTGAAATATCTCGAGGGGGGATGGTGTCCCCTAGTCCTACTGTATAGATCGGATACCTGTAGTTGAGATAAGCTGGTGACAGCCCTTCATTGAAGATACCATCTGACAAAAAAAGAATCCCACCCACGTTTTTTCCATCATAGATGCTTTCGAAGGAGTTGAATATGGATGAAAGGTTACTGGTATTTCCTTTAAAATTCAGAGAGTCGGTCCTTCCAGTTAAATTGTAAGTCGTTACCTGATAATCATCCAGGTTGCCTGGAATACCCTCTACTGTTGACACAAGTTGGGTAAGCTTCTGTTCATCCATCCGCATGGGAATGGACTCTGAATTATCCATTACTACAACGAATACAGGCTCATCTTCTTCATTTACAGAGAGCTTCAGGATAGGGTTTATCAGCAAGATACCAATGAGAAAAAGTGCAGAGAATCTTAGAAACCCAAGCAGAATGTTCACATTCCTATGCCACGGAATATTCTTCTTGCTATACAGGAATATTGAAAGTCCTGCTGCAAGCAGGATGATCAGCAATACCCAGCCGGAAGAAATATCGAGTGAAAAAAAATTATAGTCCATTCAGCATATTTTCAAAACCAGGAGCAAGGTAATCAGGTGACTCCATAAAGAGTAAACGCAGGAAGCTGAGCTGTGTTGGAATCAAGTAAGCATTCCTCCGTCTACCTGCAGTACCTGTCCAGTGATGTAGGATGACATGTCAGATCCAAGAAAAACACAAGCATCAGCCACATCTTCGGGTGCGCCTCCTCTTTTCAAAGGGATGGCATCTCTCCATGTCTGGATGGTTTTCTCATCTAGGACTTCGGTCATCTCGGTTTCTATAAAACCGGGTGCAATGGCATTACACCTGATATTTCTTGATCCCAGCTCCAGGGCTATAGACTTGGTAAAACCTATAATACCAGCCTTAGAAGCTGCATAATTGGCCTGACCGGCATTTCCTTTTACCCCCACAACAGAAGACATGTTGATGATGGATCCACTTCTTTGCTTCATGAAAGTCCTTGAGGAAGCCTTTACCGTATTGAAGCAAGATTTGAGATTTACCTTCATGATATCGTCCCACATTTCCTCGGTCATTCTCATCAGTAGGTTGTCCTTTGTAATACCGGCATTATTTACCAAAATGTCAAGGCCCCCCAGATCCTGTACTACATTGTTGATCAACTCTTCGGCAGCTTTGTAGTCCGATGCATCCGAGCGATAACCTTTTACATTAACTCCAAGTGCGCTGAGCTCATTTTCCAGTGCCTGTCCCTTTTCCACGCTTGATAAATAAGTAAATGCAACATTGGCTCCATTCGCAGCAAATTTTATAGCAATTGCTTTGCCAATTCCTTTTGATGCACCGGTGATCAAAGCAGTCTTTCCTTCAAGTAATTTCATGTGAATAATAGTTGATTTTTTATGGTTTCATGGAGTTTGCATGGTAAAACTTTCCGTTAGAGGACATCCGCTTTAAGGTTCTTATTGCGGTATGCCGTCAGGCATAGAATCCTCGTTTTGGTTGTTCTCAAACATGCTCACTCATGTATCTATGTTTGTTTTTAGCCATCACACGGAATGGCACGATCATACTTATTTTCGGGTTTTACACCCTGATTCATGCTTATTTCATGTTGTTATCTTTTGCTAAAATATAAATTGCCACGCTAAATGATGACTTTTTCTCCAATCACCTTTAATTAAATTCTTACGACTTAAATTTGCAGCCTTTAGTATTCAAATAAAAAGCATAATAATATGGCATCACAATATGATTTGTTGGTTGTTGGTAGTGGGCCCGGAGGATATGTAGCAGCTATTAGGGCATCTCAATTAGGTATGAAAGTAGGCGTGGTAGAAAAGGCCGAATTGGGTGGCATCTGTCTCAACTGGGGTTGTATCCCTACCAAAGCTTTACTTAAAAGTGCCCAGGTATTTGAATATGTGAGCCACGCAAAAGATTACGGTGTTGATGTAAAGTCTGCTTCTGCTGATTTTGCCGGGATGGTGAAAAGGAGTCGTGATGTTGCAGATAGTAACAGCAAAGGCATCCAGTTTTTGTTTAAGAAGAACAAAATCGAAGTGATTGCCGGAACTGCAAAACTGAAAAAAGGTAAGAAGCTTGAGGTCACAGATGATAAGGGCAAGAAAACCGAGTATTCAGCAAAAAATATTATCCTGGCGACAGGGGCCAGATCCAGAGAGCTCCCTGCCTTAAAGATTGATAACGATAAAATCATTGGCTATCGAAAAGCGATGGTGCTGGACAAACAACCAAAGAAAATGGTTGTAGTGGGATCAGGAGCTATTGGAGTAGAATTTGCATATTTCTATAACTCAATTGGTACCGAAGTCACTGTAGTTGAGTTCTTGCCAAATGTTGTTCCAGTGGAAGACGAAGAAGTAAGCAAAGCCCTCGAGCGATCGTTCAAGAAAAATGGTATCAAAGTGATGACCAGCAGCGAAGTCACCAAGGTTGATACCAAGGGTAAAGGATGTAAAGTCACCGTGAAAACACCAAAAGGTGAGGAGATCATCGAATGTGATGTTGTATTGTCTGCCATTGGAGTTTCTACTAATATTGAAGGTATTGGTCTTGAAGAAACAGGTGTGAAAACCGAGAAAGGAAAAGTGGTTGTTGATGATTTCTATAAAACCAATGTTGATGGGGTCTATGCTATCGGTGATATCGTTAAAGGTCCAGCTCTGGCTCACGTTGCTTCAGCAGAAGGAATTATCTGCGTAGAAAAGATCGCAGGTCACAGCCCCAATCCATTGGATTACAACAATCTTCCCGGATGTACTTATTGCTCACCTGAGATTGCTTCCGTGGGATACACAGAGAAGGCAGCCAAAGAGGCTGGGTATGAAATCAAAGTTGGGAAATTTCCATTTTCTGCTTCAGGTAAAGCCAAAGCTGCCGGAGCCACAGAAGGTTTTGTAAAAGTCATTTTTGATGCAAAATATGGTGAATGGCTAGGTTGCCATATGATTGGTTATAATGTGACAGAGATGATTGCCGAAGCTGTCGCTGCCAGAAAACTGGAGACTACTGGTCATGAAATCATCAAGACTGTTCACCCGCATCCAACAATGTCTGAAGCCATCATGGAAGCTACTGCTGCTGCCTATGATGAGGTGATCCATATCTAAGAGAGAGAATATAGTGAGCCAACAAGTAATTGTTGGCTTTTCTTTTTAAATTTGACTATATTTGTCAATATTTTAATTGGCATGTTTAGGGATATCATTAGAGAGTACAGGATTTCCAAGGGCCTAAAATTGAGAGAGCTGGCCAGAATCACCAACATTGATCAAACCTTGCTTAGTCGGTTTGAAAACGGGGATCGTCTGCCCACGGAAGTTCAGTTAATTGAGCTCATGAGTGCCCTAAAAATGGATTTTAAGTCTACCAGGATAGAGTGGATGGCAAGCAAAGTCCTCAAGGTGGTTGGCTACGATGAGATCAGCTTTGAAGCTTTGCAGCTCGCAGAGTCCAGAGTAGAATACCTGGTTAAAAAGCGTTCCAGTAAGCAGGAGTTGCCTGTAGAGCTAAATGAAAAGCTGGAGCTTCTTGATGCATTAAAATCAAAATGGGATGCAAGACCTCCTTTAGGAGTTTCTCAGCTCAAGCGGATGCAGGAGTACTTTGATGTGGATTACACTTATGAGAGTAATAGAATCGAGGGTAATACCCTTTCACTGCAGGAGACTGCCCTTGTGGTGAATGAAGGACTCACGATAGGAGGCAAATCTATGCGCGAGCATCTGGAGGCTATCAATCACCAGGAAGCTATTGTTTTCGTCAGGGAGCTTGTTGCTAATAAAGAAGACATAAGCAAACGTGTAGTATTGGACCTTCACAGACTTGTGCTCAAGGAAGTGGACTCGGTCAATGCCGGAGTATATCGCAGTATTCCTGTACGGATTACAGGGAGTGATACTGAGTTGCCTCAGCCATATCTTATCGATCAGTTGATGCAGGACTACTTTGAATTCTACATGATCCAAAGTTCCAGAATGCATCCAGTGATTTTAGCTGCTGAGATGCATGAGCGTCTCGTAAGTATTCATCCTTTTGTAGATGGAAACGGCCGTACTGCAAGGTTGATTATGAATCTCATCTTGTTGAAGCATGGTTATACCCGGGCCAATATCAAAGGAAGTAGTGAAAGTAGGTTGGCTTATTATCAGGCTTTACAAGCTGTTCAAAAAGACGCCAATCCTGTGCCTTTCTATCACATAGTGGCTGATGAAGCTATCCGTTCCATCAAAGCCCATCTGGAGCTGATATAAATAATGCCTCTGCTAGAGGCATTATTTATTTATCAGATAAACGCTTTTAATAATGAGGTCAGACGCTCTGCTTCAATCAGGAAGCCATCATGACCATAGTCTGAGTCAATTATCTTCAACTCACTTTTTTCAATGTGTTCTGCAATAAACTTTTGTTCATGAACCGGAAAAAGAATATCCGAATTTATTCCGATTACCAGGGCTTCAGATTTAATTCTTTTCAACGCAGCTTCTGCTGAACCGAAATGTCTGCCTAAGTGATGAGAGTCCATGGCTTTTGATAGCGTGTAATAGCTTTCCAGTGTAAAACGCTTTCTCAATTTCTCCCCCTGATATCTTTGATAAGAAGAGGCTGAAAAGTGATCCCACCTCTGGTCCACGTCCAGCTGAGATTTACCATAGGTGTCATAGCTTCTGTAAGACAACATAGCGATGGCTCTTGCAGTCTCAAGTCCTTTTGATGGATCAATGTTTTCCAGGGCCATCCTCTGAGCTTCATTAAAAGCTATGCCCCATGGGGAATGGAACGCATTGGTTGCCAACGGTACAATTTTTTCGAATAGCTCCGGTTCCTGAACAGCCCATTCCAATAGTTGCTGACCGCCCATAGAGCCTCCGATACCGAGGTGAATTTTATTGATCCCCAGGTGTTTTCTAAGGATTTTATGAACAGCCACCATGTCTGCGATGGTCACCAGCGGAAACTTGGCGTTTTTTGGTCCTGTGGTCCCATAGCATGAGCCAAGCATATTTGCACAAACAATAAAATGCTCCTCAGGGTTAATGACTTCACCTTCACCAACCACTCCCGGCCACCATTCGATAGGATCGCTATTGGCTGTGAGTGCATGGAAAACCCAGACAACATTGGTTTTGGTGGAATTCAGTTTTCCATAGGTGGTGTACCTGATACTTAAATCATCCAATATCTCCCCATTGTCCAGGACAAGGGGAGCGTTGGTATGGAGTGTTGTTGTATTTTGTTCGGTCTTAACGATTTCCATAGACTTTCTCGAATGCTTGTGTTAAATCGGATTTTAAATCCTCTATATGTTCAATTCCTGCCGAAATTCTCAATGAATTTGGTAAAACACCAGCCGCTCGTTGTTCGTCATCTGTTAACTGCTGATGTGTAGTGGCTGAAGGCTGAATAATCAGTGTCTTTGAGTCACCTACATTGGCCAGGTGACTGATTAACTGCAGGCTATCAACCAGTTTAGTTGCTTGCTCTTTTTCACCTTTCAATTCGATATTGAATACACCTCCAAAGCCACGTTTCAGGTACTTTTTCGCAAGGGTGTGATAAGGGCTGCTTGGAAGTCCAGGATAGTTTACTTTCTCCACCTGTGGATGTTTTTCCAGCCATTTAGCAAGTTCCAATGCATTGGATACAATTCTGTCCATTCTCAGCGATAAGCTTTCCAGACCCTGAACAAGCTGGAATGAATTGAACGGACTCAAGGCTGGGCCAAAATCTCTCAATCCTTCAACTCTTGCGCGGATAGCGAAGGCGATATTTGGGAGGCCCAGTGGATTACCTTCGCCAAAGACATCCCAAAATACCAGGCCATGGTAACCTTCTGACGGCTCTGTGAATTGAGGGAATTTGCCATTGCCCCAGTTGTAGTTGCCTCCATCTACGATCACACCTCCGATAGAGGTCCCATGACCTCCGATCCATTTAGTAGCTGATTCTACAACTACTGCAGCTCCATGTTCAAGCGGTCTAAACAGGTACCCACCTGCTCCGAAGGTATTATCAACTATGAGAGGAATATCATGTTTTTTAGCAACAGCCGCAATGCCATCGAAATCAGGAATGTTGAATCCTGGGTTTCCAATTGTCTCCAGATAAATGGCTTTAGTCTTGCTATCGATTAGTTTTTCAAACTCTTCGGGCTTATCACTCTTGGCAAATTTTACATTAATACCTAATCTTTTGAAAGCAACTTTGAACTGATTGTAGGTGCCACCATATAGGAAGGATGTAGAAACAAAATTTTCCCCTGCCTGAAGAATATTGTTGAGTGCAAGAAACTGCGCAGCCTGACCGGAACCTGTTGCAAGGGCTGCAACACCACCTTCCAGGGCAGCAATTCGCTTCTCGAAAACATCTGTTGTAGGGTTCATGATCCTGGTATAGATGTTTCCAAATTCTTTTAAGGCAAATAGATTGGCGCCATGCAAAGAATCTTTGAAAGTGTAACTTGTTGTTTGGTAAATAGGTAGAGCCCGGGATCTTGTAGTTTCATCAATTTCCTGTCCGGCGTGTACCTGAAGTGTCTCAAAGTGCAAATTATTACTCATAATGGGTATAATATTTTAAATGTTAAACGGTTATCTGTTCCAAATGAATTATGATCTGATCCGATGTTGAAAGTATAACTAACAACAAATCTGAGGGGTCATAAAGCAGATTGAGGAAGGGGCATGCGATGTCAATTTGCCATAGGCAAAGGCATCATAAATGAAATTGTGTGTGTTTTTCATAGTTAATCAATTTATCTATCAGGAATTAGCACCTTTCCCAATCGTTGGGGGGGAGGTTGCTAGTGCTTCACAGAGCCTGTCTCTCAGCACTTCTCTATAAATCGATTGCTCGATTTGATAATGCAAACGTACTAGCCTGCATTCGTTATTCCAAATACGTAAATGAAATTATTTTGTTGATCTTTTGATCAAATTGATCAGGAAATGGCTTTTTTCATTGTTTCACCAATGTCTGCAGGTGAATAGGCCACATGAATACCGCACTCTTTCATGATTTTGATTTTAGCTTCAGCGGTATCATCTTTCCCACCGATAATGGCTCCGGCATGACCCATTCTTCTTCCCGGAGGTGCTGTTTGTCCGGCGATGAATCCTACTACAGGTTTCTTATTGCCATTTTCTTTGATCCATCGGGCAGCTTCTGCTTCGTAGTTACCACCAATCTCACCAATCATCACAATTCCTTCAGTTTCCGGATCTTCCATTAGAAGCTGTACGGCTTCTTTGGTAGAAGTACCAATGATCGGGTCACCACCAATACCGATTGCTGTTGTGATACCCAGACCAGCCTTTACTACCTGGTCAGCAGCCTCATAGGTTAACGTTCCTGATTTAGAGACAACTCCGATATTACCCTTCTTAAACACGAAACCAGGCATGATGCCTACTTTGGCCTCTCCGGGTGTGATTACTCCCGGGCAGTTTGGCCCTACCAACACAGCTCCTCTCTTTTTCACGTATGGCTTAGCCTGGATCATATCTTTTACCGGGATACCCTCTGTAATAGCAATGATCACCTTGATGCCAGCATCTGCTGCTTCCATCATGGCATCTGCCGCAAAAGCCGGTGGCACGAATATGATAGAGGTGTCAGCACCCGTTTTAGCTACTGCATCTTTCACAGTATTAAATACAGGTTTATCAAGGTGGGTCTGCCCGCCTTTTCCCGGAGTGACACCTCCAACAACGTTGGTTCCGTACTCAATCATTTGAGAGGCATGGAAGGTACCTTCTGAACCGGTAAACCCTTGAACAATGATTTTTGATGCTTTATTTACGAGGACGCTCATTTCGTGTTATTGTTTTCGGGTACAAAAATATTCTAAATGGCTGCTTATCCAAATTAAGTGAATTTAAACTATTATTTACATTTGCATCATAAGCAATTTAATACGGCAAATCAATGGCATGCAGGAGGCAAAAAAAATTCAACTAAATACTCTTGATGGAATTCAAATAGCCGCCAATTTATATTCCAATAGTTCCCCCAAACTGAACCTCATCGTCGTGGCTCCAGCGGCCGGGGTCCCTCAATACTATTATCAAAAATTTGCACATTTTGCTTCGCAAAACTTTGATTTTGATGTACTTACGTTTGACTATCGTGGAATTGGTGCCTCACTAAACGGGCATGTGCGATGGGATCGATCCAATATGTCGGAGTGGGGCAGTCATGACATGAACGAAGCCCTAAGGTGGGGTAGGAGCCGGTATGCAAAAGTATTTCTGATTGGTCATAGCGTAGCCGGGCAGGTTTTTCCGAAGGCAGATCATGCAAAATCTGTAACTGCTGCTTATTTTGTTTGCACACAGACAGCCTCAAAAAAATTCTGGAGTGGGTGGCCAAAGATTGCGGTCAATTTCTTTTGGTATGTTGCTCTTCCAGTGACCAATAAATTATTTGGTTATATGCCAGGTTGGGTGCTTGGAGGTAGCGAGCACCTGCCTTCGCAAGTTGCCAAAGAATGGAGAAAATGGGGACTACATCCTCAGGGGGTGTTACAAGGAGATCCAATTGTCAGGGAACAGTTTAACAGGTTGAGAATACCTATTCACTTTGTGAATGTACAGGATGATAAGATTCTGGCCCCAGTATCTGCTACCCGTGAGATCATGCATTACTATGGAAATGCAGTGACTACGTTTCAACATATCAGACCAAAAGATTTAAGAATAAAAAAACTAGGTCACTTCGGGTTTTTCTCCTGTGGCAACGAGGCAAAACTCTGGTCGATGCCGATTATGTATTTCACTCAGTACATCAGGAGCCTTGAAGAGCTTAGTCTAGCAGATAGCGATCTATAAATTCTCTGACTGCACCCTCACCACCTTTTTTAGTCAGGATCACATTCACGATCGATTTTACTTTGTCAATGGCATTTGCAGGACAGGCAGTGAATCCTACCCTTTCCATGATGTCAAGATCATTTACATCATCTCCAATGTATGCTACAGAGTTGTAGTCAATGCCCAGCTCTTTTTGCCATTCTTCCAGTACTTCCAGCTTAGGTCGCTGACCAATGTAGAAATGCTTTAGACCTAACATATTAGCCCTTGCGGTTACCATTTCTGTGACCGTACTGTGACTGATAATCCCTACGTCTACACCAGATTTTATTGCCAATTTGATACCCAGTCCATCCTGGGCGCTGAATTTTTTAAACTGTTTACCATCTTCCTGGATGTACACACCACCGTCGGTCATTGTACCGTCCACATCCAGTATCAACATTTTAATTTTGGGAAATATTTTTTCCATCAGATCATTTTCCTTCCTATGGCCGTAGCAATGGGTTGCAACGTATCAAACATATGCTGAAATTCACCAAGATTCAGTTGCTGTGCTGCATCAGATTTAGCTTTTTCCGGAGTAGGGTGGCACTCAATAAGCAAGCCTTCGACACCCATAGCTACTGAAGCCCTGGTTAGGTCAGCCACACCATATCTGTAGCCCATCGCGTGACTAGGGTCTACTACTATAGGCAGGTTGGTGTATTCCTTGAGAAAGGATACACCGCAAAGGTCCAGTGTGAAGCGTGTTTTGGTCTCGAAAGTTCTGATTCCCCTTTCGCAAAGAATTACATTTTCATTCCCACCCGAAAGGATGAACTCTGCAGCCTGAACAAACTCCTGAAGTGTAGTTCCAAAACCTCTTTTCAATAAAATAGGCTTTCTGGATTCACCACACCTTCGTAAAATGCTCTGATCATACATTGCTTTTGCACCTATCTGCACGATATCTGCGTGTTCAATGACCAGGTCAACATGAGAACTGTCCTTTACTTCTGTGATGATATTAAAGCCATACTTCTTTCTGACTTCAACCAGCATTTTAATGCCTTCTTCACCAAGCCCCTGGAAGGTGTATGGGGAAGTTCGTGGCTTGAAACAACCAGCTCGCAGGGTAGTGATATTATTTTTCTTCAATACCTCGGCCACCTCAGTGATCTGTTCCCAGGATTCGATAGAGCATGGTCCTGCAATCAACATGGTATTGTTTGAGTCTCCTCCGATTGAATTCTTTCCAAGCTGAATGGACCTTTTACCATCTTTATATGTACTACTTGCAAGCTGGATGTCCGTTTCCATTGGGAAAAACTCATCAGTAAACGATGCTGCTTCCTTAGGTAGTTCTTTCACTTTTGCTGAAGTGACCAGGATATCCCGGTCTCCGGTCTTGAAATGGATGGCCTCCAAAGCCTGGCCCAGGCTGGATGCCTGATCACTGGTAGTATTTTTTTTGAGGTGTATGATCATGATTCGCTTCGAATTAAATGGATAAATGAAAGGGCTCCTGTCAATGTATTTTGTTCATTGACTACGGGTAAATAGGAGATCAGAAAACGCTTGGACTGGATCATCTGAAGTAGCTCCGAGATGGTAGCATCTTCTGAAATTGATACCGGATTTGTGTTTACAATGTCTTCTAAATTCATATCATTGAAGTTGTCCAGATGCTTCAATAATCCTTTTCTGACATCGGCGTTACTGGAAATACCTGCCAGCTTACCATCATCATCATTGAGTAGAGTAAAACCGAGATTGAAGTCATCGATGTGTTTGATGATGTCTTTAACTTTGGTTGATCGTATATTGAGCACAGGAGCATCTTCAGCATCGATCATAAAATCTTTGATTCTGAAATCCGAATGTATGATTGAAGATCGTAAGTGAAGGAGGGCCTCTCCAATAGATTCATGATTGACCAGGTAAGAACCTGAGACAACTGAGTGAACACCTAATATCCTAAGTATAAATCCTGTCTCATCATTCACCCCGCCATCTACATAGATTTTTTTATCAGGATATTGATTTCTGAATTTTCGAATCTTTTTAAAGTTCTCCTTCCTGAACTTACCGCCACTCTGACCCGGTGTGGTGGTCATCATCAGAATGAATTCACAGGAGTCTTTGTACTCTTCAAAAACCTGTATAGGTGTATCTGAAGTTATGGCCAAGCCCCAATGAGTGTTTGGAAACTTAGGTAATTCCAGCCTGGTCGGCATATTTTCGTATTGAAAAGTGACGTACTCCACGCCATGCTTCTCAATCAGTGGAAGGTAATCCTCGGGCCTGTCTGAGATAATGTGCAGATCTACCGGTGTCGTGCTGATCTTTTTGATCTCCTCGATATCCCTGAATACTTCCATGTTGTCATTACAATCGATATGAAAAAAATCGATGTGACATTTGTCAAGGGCATTGACCAGGTTTGGGAGGGTTCTTTCTTTACTTGAATAGAGAGAAGCAGAAATCTTCATGCATCAGGATTTTCGGGTGGCAAAGATAGACACATTAATATATTTTGATTGATGCAGATGTGATGTAACCTTCAGAAACAATCGAAGTATGTCAGATGCAAACCGTTTAAGTAAGGTATTGACCAACAACATAAGTTTTTAAGAAATTTCTAATTGATTACCGTTAATGAATGTTAAGGATGCTTTCCAGTTAGCTGTGGGCGCATTACTTTTGAAAAACATTAATAATCCTCTTCATATACACTAGTTTAAATAGGGTTCCTGAAATCAGGAACTCTATTTTTTTACAGCACAAAATAGAGCAATAACAAGATGGCAAGGACCAACGCAATCCATTTGTAGCTCACCGGGTGGTCTGTGAATTCATAGTTACAGATGGGACATTCCTTAGCGCTGGCATCTACTTCCATGGCGCAGGATGGACATTCTTTCTTCTTCACTGGTTATGTCAGCTTTATAAGTTTACTGATTATTTTATTGATCCGCTTTTTGTGGGATTCACTGGCGAGCTCGGGGTATCTTTCATTTAGAATACTTAACAATTTTTGGGCATCAGGAGTTGCAATTACTTTCATCCATTTCTCAGCATATTGGCCCAGTTGGTTGTCCGGGGCTCTAAGAACTTGTTCTTCTAGTAAGGGGATTATATCCTTTCTGTATTCTGCAACTGTGTAGAGGTCAATCAATAAGGTAATTCCATGGTCCCGGGTGATCACACTGCCACGATCCATTATATCCATTATTTTCGGAAGATCATGAAACACAAGGGTTCTGTTGAATGGACCAATAAGAGCCAACACACACATTGCCCTCCAAACTATGTGATTTTCTTTGTACTCCAAAAACTTTTTTATCTCCGGATAGAGCTTAGCGATTAATTCAGGAGTTGATTCACCAATGGCTTCTAAAGTTTTGATCAGGTCAGCTAAGATCTCAATAGGAGTGTTTTCATCATTTAACAAAACACTGATCTCACTGATGGCTTGAGTATTCTGCGAACTAGCGATCTCCTTCCCTAACTCAATGTTTGGTTGTTGGTCTTTTCTATTTTGCTGGCTTGACAATCGATGGAGTACACTCATGAACGTTTTTCTTGCAGATTTTTATGCATCATCGAACCGATTTCTTTGGCATTGGTATCAGGGTGATGCATTAGGTGTTCAGCGACTTTATGCTGCTCATTGAGACTTCTGTTTTGGCTAAGCTTATACTTGCCATAGACCTCATCCACATCAACACAAAACATAACAGTGCCCTTCAACATTTTTGTCTTGTATTCCTGGTTTATGTTGGTGTCCCAGTTTCTTAAATAGACATCGTCATTGGCTTCTATCAGGTCTCTTAGCATTTCAAGGCATTGACTTTCATCTTCAATAATCTTTGCCGAGCCATAGCAATGCACTGCACAGTAATTCCATGTGGGCACATTTTGCATGTGGTCGTAGTGAACTGGTGATATATAAGCATGAGGTTCAGAAAATATAATCAGACTCTTTCCGGCTGTTAGACTTTGCCATTGTTTGTTAGCTCTGGCGAAATGACCGTAAATCACGATTTTTTCTCTCTCTATTTTGGAATGGAAGGGGAGGTGCGTGGCAAGAGGTGTATTTTCTTTTGTATTGATGATCAATCCAAAAGAATATTTCTGAATGAATCGAAAGATCTCCTGGAGATCTGTGACTTTGTTGAATGCAGGTGTATACACCTTACTAATTTACATCATGGTCAGAATAATTCCAGTTGTGCGGGGAGCAACTGAAAAGTCTTTCGGTGTAGAGGGGTGATGCCTTTTTCTCTGATGGCATCCCGATGCGCACCTGTGGGGTACCCGAAATTAGTCTCCCAACTATACCCTGGAAATTCTATGGCTTTCTGTTTCATTAGTTCGTCCCTATAGGTTTTTGCCAGGATCGATGCAGCAGCAATGCTATAGTATTTCCCATCACCCTGAATGATACACTCATAGGGTATGTCGTTGTGGGCTTTGTACCTGTTGCCATCAATGAGTAGGAAAGCGGGCTTCTGTTTGAGCTGGTCTATGGCACGGTGCATAGCCAGGTAAGATGCGTTCAAAATATTGATCTCATCGATTTCACCGGGAGAGGCTACTCCAACGCCATAGGTTATTGCAGATTTTATTACCTCTTTCCTCAATTCAAGTCGTTCCGTCGCGGTCAGCTGCTTTGAATCATTCAGTGTTTCATGTTGAAAATCTCTGGGTAATACAACTGCCGCAGCTACCACCGGCCCCGCCAGACAGCCTCTGCCGGCTTCGTCACAACCTGCTTCAAATTCTTTGTCCTGGAAATAGGGAAGGAGCATAGGTAAAGGTAACAAGGTTTTCAAATTTAGTTCAAATGGATTTTCAGCCACCCTGGCCAATAACTTGTTTTTGGTGAGTCACGCTTTATAATAAAATGATGTCCAAAGAAACCTACCCTAGATTTTCTTGTCCTTTAATTCAGAAACTCAAAATAAAAGGACCTAATAAAAATGAAAAGACTGATCTACTTAATTGCTGGTCTGCTCATGTCATTGGCAGCCCACACGCAAGATTTTACTCAAACTATCAAAGGACAAATAATTGACCAGCAATCCAGAGCCCCTGTTATTGGGGCTTCTGTGGTCATACTCAATGCTTCTCCAGTCATTGGTGGAGTCACTGATATGTATGGCCATTTCAGGATTCAACAAGTACCGGTAGGCAGGCATTCCCTGGTAGTTTCATCCGTAGGATACGAAGGAAAGACGCTGGCCAATGTCATGGTGAGCTCTGGAAAGGAAGTAGTGCTTGAAGTAGAGCTCGTGGAAGCTTTGGTGGAGATGGATGCCATTGAGGTAATAGCAGACAATCAGGAAAAGGGGCATACCATGAATGATATGGCTACCGTCAGTGCCATTTCGCTGAGTGTGGAGGAACTTGGCAGATATGCAGCCACATTTGACGATCCTGCCAGGGCAGCGCTGTCGCAGGCAGGTGTCACCACTGGAGGAGATGATCTATTAAATGAGATTGTGATTCGTGGAAATTCACCTAAAGGAATGCTTTGGAGGTTGGAAGGAGTGGAAATTCCTAATCCGAATCATTTTGGAAGTATTGGCTCCTCGGCAGGAGGTATCAGCATGCTCAGCTCCAATGTGTTAAGCAATTCAGATTTCTTTACAGGTGCCTTTCCTGCCCAATACGGGAATGCGACTTCCGGAATATTTGATCTGAATATGAGGAAAGGAAATTTTGATAAACATGAGCATTCATTACAGGCTGGGCTATTAGGGCTCGCACTTGCATCAGAAGGTCCCTTATCGAAAAATTCAAATTCAAGTTACCTGGTAAATTACAGGTATTCAACGCTGGCACTTTTTGATAAAGTGGGGCTAAATATCCTGGGCAATCAGGAAGATGTAACATTCCAGGATCTGTCCCTTAAGATACACCTGGCATCTAAGAAAGCGGGTTCGTTTTCTATTTGGGGACTAGCAGGAAATAATACGTATACCTATATCCCTGATCCTGTTTTTGATGAGCCGTATTCGGATCGCAACGTTCACAACATGGGTGCTATGGGGATTACACATGTGTCCTATTTATCCCCCAATACCTATATTGAATCCATTGTTTCTTTGACGGGTTACAACCTGGATTATCAATTTGATACCTTAAATGTGAGGACCCTGGAAACAGAAGATGTTGCTGAAACGACAACAAGGATATCTTCATACGTCAATCATAAGTTTAACGCACAGAATATGCTCAGGGTAGGAGGAATTATCAGTAGAATCAACTACAATCTGAATAGTTCGGAGTGGATTAGGGAGGATAGCACGTATGTTTCTATCCTGGATGATAAGGACCATACCTATTTTATCCAGACGTTTGGCCAATGGCAACATCGGGCTAGCCAAAATCTCACCATCAACACTGGACTGCATATTTCTCATTTTTTACTCAATGGAAACACTTACCTGGAGCCCAGGTTCGGCTATCGGTATAAGTTTGGCAGAAGCTCAACATTTACTGGTGGTTTTGGTATGCACAGCAGAATGGAGTCTTTGGCCCTATATATGGCCAGGGACGTGTTTGATGGTTCAGGTGACACGGCCTATAACAAAGAGCTTGGTTTTACCAGAGCCACTCATGGAGTGTTAGGGTATGAGAAGATGCTTGCGAAAAACCTGCGTTTCAAAACTGAGATTTACTATCAATATCTCTTTGATGTACCTGTTTGGGGCAATGACACAACTTCGCATGCCGGAGAAAGAAGCTTTTCAGCCCTCAATACTTATGATGGTTATACTTCTTTTCCACTTGCCAATAGTGGGACCGGAAAGAACTATGGAGTGGAGTTTACTTTAGATAAATTCTTTGCCGATAATCATTATTTTATGGTGACAGCTTCATTATATGAATCGAGGTATACGGGTGTGGATGGTATTGAAAGAGATACACGGTTCAATGGCAATTATATCTTCAATTTTGTGGGTGGAAAAGAATTTCAACTGGGTAGCCCTCAGAGAACTTTGAATGTAAATGCCCGGGTGATCTATGCCGGAGGGAAACGTGAAGCACCTATTGACATTGAAGCATCCCGAAATGAAGGGTATACGGTAAGAGACTTTACACGAAATTTTGAGTCAAAGCTTGATGATTATAAGCGTCTGGATCTGGGAGTTTCCTATAAGAAGAACAAAGCCAAAACTGCCTATACAATATCCGTTAATGTGCAGAATGTGCTTGGGATGGAGAACGTATATAGTAAATTCTACATCCCTAAAGAGGATGCAATCTTTTCAGCCACTCAATTGGGGATGTTTCCGAACCTCAGCTATAAACTCGATTTTTGATCACAACCTTTTTTACCATGAGTGTGTCATTAGTATAGTTGAGTGTGGGGTGCGGGTATGTGATAAAACAGGTAAAAAGGGCTTAAGCCCTTTTTACTTTTTACTCTTCTTTCGATTCCAGGGTAGTAACCACAATAGTAGATTCAGCAATATAAGATCCTGGTTTTTTCACCATGTTATAGCCTCGGCTTTTATTCACTGTTTCTTCAAGAGATTCTGTGATAAAGTCAAATCCATCTTCTGTTTCTATTTCCAGATACTCAAAGGGCTCACTTCGGGCAAACAATTGGATGTACTCGGTTCCGCATGGGCAAGCAGTTACCCATTCAAGAGGAAGCGGAATCTTTTTATTGATGTTTTCTTCATCTATGTAGTAGTTGTCTAATAGCAGTAATTGTTGATCGTCACTCCATACGTTCATCAACCTGACATAGGAAGGTCTGTTTACCTCAATAAATAATTCCAGTTTTTCACCCTCTTTAAACACCAGTGCTTCCGTTCCTTTTTGTGTTGAAACTTCTGCATCCATCCCTCCATTGGTGATACGATTCATCAGGAGCGTGTTTTTTTGCATGGCCCGGTTGCTGGTCTCCACTTCGTAATGCAGGTTTTCTGCATCCAGAGCGGCGATAGGCACATAAACTGCTCCACTAGCGATGGTCAGGTCCATGCCATCTCCAAAATCCTCTACAAGGTCCATGGATACCTGCACTTTGTCTACTCTAGGCCAATAAGTGCCTGCAAGCACTTTTGTAGCGTCGGAAGCATTTCCAGTTCTTACTTTCACTCCTTTTTTCAAGAGATCATATGAAAGAAGTTGATTAAAACGCAATGAAAACTCGGTAGCAATCTCGGTACTCTTAAAGGTGACAGGTTGTAGACGAATGATAAGGTTCTCAAGATCCTGCTCAGAAACCAGCTTTTCAATCATAAAAAATGCAGCCTCCTCCAGGCTGATCTCCTTCACATTGCGAAGCTCTTCAGCCCTGTCTTCCACGTAATTCTTATAACCTTCCCATTTGTCAGTCATGAGTGCTACATCATTTGTCACGCCCAGGTTTCTCATCAGGAGCCTGTCAGAGTTGATGTGATCCAGCTCATTGAGCAGCTCCATAAATCTGGCGTATGCAGCTCCTTTGTTTGTCATCCGGTCAGCTACTGCTATTTTGCTTTCGATCTCGTCCATTTCATCACTCAACTTCTTATAGAAGTATGTTTTCATGGATCTGATAGGAACGGAAGCCACACCGAATGCTACGCCTTCCTTTTCGTCGATATACGATTGCGTCTCCAGTCCGCAGCCCTCCATGGTTGTCCTGGTAAAGCTGGATTTAGGATAGTCGCCCCTGATCTGAGCAGCACTGTTGATGGATTGATACAGAACTTCTGACAATTCATTTCTCGCAAGACTTTCCACATAGTGAGTCACCGATGGGATGTCATCCCCTTTTCGGAAATCTGAAGAGTTGAATCCTATATAATACTGGCTGGGAGGAAAAACCTGATCTCTGGTGCTGTGATCAGTCCATCTTGGCTTGTCCTGAGCAAGAATGAGCGAAGACGAAACAATCAGATAGCAAAAAAAAGAAAACCTGATGACGGAAATTTTGATTGACCGATTCATCAGGTTAAAATAAAAGTTTTTAAAGTCAGATGCTAATTAATCCTTTCTGATGAAGATGAATTCACCACCTTCATCACCCACTTTCTGGATTGTTCCATATTGTGGCCTTACGTCACTGTTATTGATTACTGCTTCTTCAAAGCTGTAGAACAGTGTACTTACTGAAAGGTATTTTTGGGTGTTAGCCTCCAATCTTCTCACCAGATACTTCAGGAATGCACTTCTGTCGGGTACTTCTGTTAAAGTACCGCTGGTCATGGCTTTTCTACTGGCTAGCTCATACTTCTTGTTGATTGCAAGCGATGCATCCATAAAGGCAGCTCTTGCTTTGAAAATACCACCTGAGAAACAAGCATCAGCGATAAGTAATGTGTGCTTGGATTTAATGGCTGACAATTGATCTGTCAATGTACTGTTCCTGTACCAGTCTGCAGTACTTCTTTTTTTACCATCGGCAGGGATCCAGTAACCAATCTCAGCCTGCTCATCCCAGTAACCATGACCTGCATAAAAGATCAGGACGTTGTCATTGGGTTTTACCTTTCTGGCTAGTGCATCCATGGCATCATTGATTTGAGCCCTGGTAGCATTCTCAATGTAATTGATATTGTCATTTTCGAAAATATACTGTTCCTGCAGTACCTTTTTCAAAGCGTTTGCATCTGAGATGGGATTGTCAAGGTCTACAATTTCAGGATCTAAATAATCATTAACACCGATGATCAATGCGTAGTAGGTACCTACTTCAGAGCCAAGTGCAGCATCGAAAGTAGTTTTAGCGATGGCAGCCTCACTCTTTACGGTACGCACTTCATTGTGTACGTTGTTTTTTCCGTCAGTGACAGCGATGTTGATAATGTTTTCTCCGGGTTTGATGGCGATGGTATGACCGAAGCTGCCATTCATGGCTACCTGGATCAGACTATTGTTGATGGTCATCATTTTAACTCCATCCTGATCCATCACCGTTCCCTCGATGCGGATAGAAGTACCTTCTACACGCGCAAAACCACGACTTTTTTCAACGAGTGATTCAGGGCTTGTAAAAGTAACCAGTGTAGGATTGTCTTTCGACTCAAAATGAACAGGTATTACCGATGTGGTAACGGAGCTTGTCTGTGCTTGGACAGTGACAACAAGGAGAATAATAGAAGCAGCGAGTAAATTAAACCGTTTCATAATCTTGTTGGTTTTTATTGCTAATCCGTTAAGCCACAGTTTCTTAGGGAAACAATATGGCTAGATAAAGATAACAATTGTTAGACAAATATTTTAGTTTTTACAGTACGAATTGATGTACTGCAAATACTTTGCCAGTTTTTTTTAAGGAGACAGAATACAGAAGACAGAATGTAAGTCCTGTATGTTCCTGATATAGGTTGACCGGATTTAATACCCTGTATTTATTTAAATAACTTACTTTGGTTCAAATTCATTTAATGTTGCCACTCTATATGTTTCTTAAACTTATAAAAATGGTCAACCTTATTTAGGCATCATCATGTACATACCATCTCCTGAATACTGTTTCCTGTTTCCTGTCTACTTAACAATCAGTCTCTTCACCGCGCTTTCAAAATCAGCGTATTTTACTCTGAAAAGGTAAATCCCTGATTTAAGCAGGTCTTGAGTGGCCACTTTATAGTTGATCTCATTCCACTGACTACCCGTTACCATTTGATCAATAGTACCAATTTGCTGCCCGCTGATGTCGTAAAATTCAATGGCAGCCGGGACATCAACTTCACTGTCTACATAGAATCTGAAATTCACTTCCTGATCAGCTGGGTTAGGATAGGCAGTAATGGCATTGTAGAGTAATTCTTTGGGTAGTTCGTTTCCATAAACAACCATTACCGACTGGTTTTTCTCGGGTTTGAAGGTTAAGGAGCCCATGGAACTCATGTCATACAGGTCACCCTGAGGGAGTAATGCTATGATGAGTGTTTCACCCAGTTGACTGGCAATACCCTGATCCCATGAGATAGTTGTTGTTTCCTGGGTTCCTGTCAAAGCAAAATCCCAAAATACTGAAGGATTTACTTCTTTGATGTTTTTTGTGAGCCCTGTGGACTTTTCTGTCAGCTGTAAGGGATCAAAAATGGCTGGAGTAGGAGGAGGAGCAATATCCAGCGCATCCCTTCCATCAGTGGAAATCTTATTCAACCCGACACCGGAGATGTTTGAGCTGATTTCCTGACTCTCAATATTTAGATAAAGCTGCCATGCCTCAGTATTATCAAAGTAGCTATCTATAGACCGTGTAGTTACGGTTCGTGCAGATCCGAGGGAAGCAGTGGCAGATGGATAAACGAAGCCACTGGATGCATTGGTAACGTTAACAAACCCACCTTGCATGATGCCTAAGGTAGTTGTTTGGTTCCAAGTGCCATTCCAGGTAAATATTTGCGTGCCAATGTCCCCCGCGGATATTGAACCTGCTGTATTCTCATTGTAATCCAGTACTGAGCCCCAGTTCAAGGTAGTCAGAAATGGATTTCCTATCAGGTTCCAACCCTGACTTAAAGATTTAGGAACTGTAGGGTTTGTATTCACATTTCCTGCTGGCAATTCTACATTTTGCTGAACAGTAGAAATGAACCAGTAACCGTCGCCGTTAGTAAGCGAAGTGTTTATGGTTTTTAGTTCACTGGTTGAACCATTGGTGAACCTAAACATTCTCCAGTCCGTGAAATTGTTATCATTTGTCAGGTCAGGAAAGGTACTTCCGATGGTTGCATTTGTAAACGGAACCCCGATGAGGCGATAATTGTTTTGGCTTCCACCAACACTGATCACGCCATTTACAGCATCATTGATTACATTGATGGAAAAAGTCCTTGTAATGCTCAGATCTGTGTCATCGGTAGCAGAAACCCGGATAGAATACGTTCCTTCTGCCAGATTTTCGTTGGTCTGAGTGAGCAATCCGGCTGATGAGACTGCGAAATCTGAGTTGTTTGTACCGCCTGCAGCTAATGCATAAGTATGATTGTCGCTATCACTATCTACTGCAAAGAATTGACCGATGACAGCACCTGCACCATGGTTTTCATTAATTGTGTTATTGGTTAGTAACAGGTTTGTCGGTGCCAGCCCAGCCGGATCGATGGTGATGGTGAAGGCCTGGTCAAGAGATCCTCCTTCCTGGTCAGTGGATGAAATGGTGATGTTCAATTCTGTAACATCATCCATGCTGTAGGTTCCGGAAGCGATCAGTTGATTGCTGCCGTTAATGGAAATCACCCCAACGGTTGACCCGGTGTTTACTGTACCTCCGGATGTAATGGCGTATGAATGCGTGTCACCAGCATCCTGATCATCTGTTGTTAATGTACCAATGACGAACTCTGAACCTCCTGCGGAATAGGTGCCTTCTGTGAGGCTTGTTCCACTCAGGTTGATATTTGAGGGATCATCGTTGACATCAAGGAGGGTTAGGGTTATTGCTTCTGCGTAAATACCACCCCGGTTGTCATCGACCTGGATCCTTACAGAGTAGGAGGTAGGATCTACTTCAAAATCACGTACAGCATTGGTTAGCAACTCACCACCAAGAATCTGGAAAAGGGCGTTGTCAGTATCTCCTGTGCCAGCTACCATTGTGATGTCGAAGAGATCTTCATCAGGATCATCGTAAAATATGCCGCCTACTTTAGTGCCAACCGCCGCATTTTCTGCAAATGAATAGTTGTCCAGTGTGATGGAAGTGGTGACATTGTTGGTGTTTGCAGTACTGATATCAATGGCTGCTGTTGCGGTATTGTTGGTTTCATTTTCTTCCTCAACAGCATTTACATCATCAATGACAGCGATGATATAATAACTTCCATTGGGTATTGTGCCTTCTTCCGGGATGGCAGCCTGAAAGATGTTGAAGGCAGATTCTCCGGTTGTGAGCCCGGAGGCAAAATTTACAGTGCTGCCCAATTTCGTGTCCGTCCCATCAAATACGGCATCTGATGAAATATAGAAATCCAGATCAAACGCTCCCGCATCCGCCTGGCCAATATTTTCAATCGTATAAGATACAGAGAGGGTTTCTGTTTGGGCGATACTTTTTGGGTTGGTAGCAAGGGTAATTACATCAAGGTCTGGAAGTTGAGTGATTGTGGCATTACCAACTATCAAATCATTTAGACTTGAAGTTTCATCAACGATGTAATCTGTTCCGCTCACTGTTGTTGTGCCATTCATTTTCCAGTATCCTATAAGCCCTTCAGAAGCAGGGTCAATCTCTTTTTTTGCATTCTCGCGAATCTGGAACTGTGTGCGCGGGTAATCCCAAAAACGCAACTCATCAATTCCCCCATCTTTATCCCCGATTTTAAGCATGTTGCCCAGCAGCAAAGGTTCATTGATGCTAATGGATTCCTGAAAGATTCCATTTACATATAGCTCGAGGTTTCCTGAGGATGGTGTGGTATAGATCAGTGCCATGTGAGCCCAGGTATTTGTTTGGTAATCGGTGAGTTTTCCATCAATATCAATTCCCGCGGTACTATTGATGTAGTGTACTGTTGTGGAACTTACATCTGTACTTACCATTCCCGTAGGATAGGTAGGCAGACCACCAGTATTGTAAGCTACAATACCATGATAAGGAAAGTAATTAGCACCATCACTGAATCCCCTTGTAATAAAATCTGCAAAAGTAGTTGGTGATGGATCTGATCCATTGTAATTAACTAAAGCTTCGATAGTAAATTCGGGGAGTTCCTCGAGCTGAATGCTATCCGGTGTAAATGCACTCACATCATCCAGGTATACGTCTGTATTTACATCCGTATCAAGAAAGGCTCCCAGGGGCGAAATATTGGTAGGATCAAAAACTTCTAATTTAATATCCTCCAGGTCAGCCGCCTTACCAATTAAGGTACCGTCTTCATTCGTAAATACAATTGCCATCTGTGCGGCGATGAAATTGTCGGTTACACCGAAATAGCTTCTTGGTGTGATTGAGATCTCCCATACTCCAAGATTATTTGTCATTTCTCCAAGGCCATCATCTACTCCCCAGGTACCAACAGTATTTGTCCAAGCTCCCGATTCTACATCTTCTGGAGCTATAAGACCTGCATACATGTATACTTTACCGGCACTTGTTAAGTCATCTAACGGATAAGAAAGCTGTGGGTAATATTGAATTGTAACCGATTCGTCTAGAGTGAAATAGTCAGGTGCGGCCTGAGTAGGACCTTTGTCAACAGGAGTTTGATACGTTACTATGCTGTTATATCCACCAAAATCATTTCCAGCCTCAATAAAAATAAAATACTCAGTATCAGGTGTAAGCCCGGTAATGGTATACGTCGTTTCATTTTGCGGTAAGTCAACTGATCCAAACTCATTGACCACCTGATCATCCCAATATATATAGTAGTAGCTCTCATTGGGTCCATCCTCCCAGGTGAGCTGGACTGAACCAGGGCCTACTATTTTGGCTACAAGGTTTTGTGGAGCCAGGGGAGCAGGAGGATAAGAACTAAATAGATTACTTACTTCTTCAGGTGTTAATCCATAGTTGTAGATCTGAATTTCATCCAGTACGCCATCCAGGTATTCTCCATAAGGGCCGCTCACTGCAAATGTGTAATCTGCACCAATTGAAATGGTCTCAAAGTCTGCCGAAAAACTAAGACCTACATCTACCGGTCCCAACTCAACGTTGTCTAAATAACTGTTCAGCTGTGTCCCGTCCCAGGTGACCACTACATGGTGCCATCCATCTCCTTCAGCGGTTGTTCCGAAAGTGAAGGAATCTTCTCCTATGTCAAGGTTGTAATAAAGGACAAAGTTGTTGTCTAAATGGGCAAGCTGGATGATATGACCCGTGGTGGAAGATTCCAGGGAAACGATGTTTTCATAGAGTCCCGGGGCAACCGGATTAGACAAATAAACCCAGGTGGAGATGGTAAAGCCGGTAAACTGCTGTGCTGTGGCAAAGTTGTGATATACGTATGACTCAAAGCCATCAAAATAATAGGCCTTATCAGCTACTCCTCCAACATCAGGATGTAACTCCAGCGTACCCTCACTGGTTGCGTGATAGTCATTGCCTGAGGCGTCTAGCAGATTACCATCCAGCCGATAATGAGCTATGAGTCCGGGGTCAATAGCTGATGCTACTCTATTGCTTATAGAGCCTGTGTTAAGTACAAAGTTAGTGGAGGAGGATGGGCCTGACGAAATTTCACCAGCGGCACCATTAAGTTGAAAGGAGGTGCTACCAGAAGTTCCATAGCCATTGTTGAAGTTGCTGGATTTAAGCTCATAGTTTTGAGATATACCAACGCGAGACATCAATAGTAAGATAATTATAGCTAATGTCCTTTTCAAGTTCAAGTTGTGTGCTTTTTTGTAGGCTTCCTTCATATCTAATATGGACCATTAACAGTATAAGTTACTTGAGCGTCATATAACACCAAGACAGTAGGGTTATTATCGCGAGTTCTAAAAACCAAATGATAAGAATTATTTGCATTATTCACCTGTACTGAAAGTCCAGTTAGCTGAATAGACGTAAAACCAGGATTACCCGTCGTAGATGGTGTTGATTCCAAAACAACGATGTTGCCAGCTGAACCTCCAGCAGGCTTTCTGGCTAGATCCATGGATAGGTCGTAGGTTATGTCTCCATCGTAAACATTCGCTCTAATACCAGTTATAATGGCTCCTTGTGGTAAATGTAGCGGTGCTATAGCTCCAACATCAGCCCCAGCTCCTCCAGTTGCAGCCATGTAGATGAAATTAGAATTGGATGAGGCTATCCAGCGAAGAGAAGTATTGTTTGTGTTCAACACAAATTCCTGTGGAGAAAGATTATAATAGAGAGTTCTTGAAGTATTATACTTAAAACCCACAGCTTTTACCGTGTCATTAGCAATTACTTTTCCATTTACGCTAAGTTTTTCGGATGGGTCAGTTGTTCCAATACCTACATTTCCGGTTGTGGTAACTGTTAATCTATCACCTCCGTTAAATAATTTCCATTTATTGCCATCGTCGCCATCTATATAAGTGTAAGACTGACCGGTGCCATTACTATATCCGTAGTAAGGCTTTGTGTTGGTGGCTGAGCCGCTTATCCACATTCCACCCCAGTCAGAACCTGTATCATCAAAATTGATTTCAAGTTTAATGCCTAAGCCGCTAGCATATGGTGTCCCCATATATAAGGACCCAGTACTGTTTAGGAACATCCGTTCCACTCCATTGGTATAGAATGAAAGTGTCCCGTCGGTTACTACATCAAACCCCGTGTCATTGTCATCAATAGCGAGATCTATAAAAGGGGGTGTGAAGGTGTAGTTTTGAGTGCTGGTATCCCCTGCGATGTATGCAGGTCCGACGGATGGAATACTGGTAAACTCAGATTCATATGACTGGGTATTTGCAGAGTTGATGCTATAAGCAGATGCTGCCAGCTCGATCCTGGGGCTCAAGGTTTCACCGCTTACTGTAATCTGAAGCCATACCGGCTGATTGAATACAGAGGGGTCCATTTGATTGACACTGCCAAGCACCACATTAAAAAGGCCGTCGATAACCAAAACACCTGCCTGGCTTTCAGACCATAGCTGGACTCCGTCGATGTCAGCATCAAACAGCGCAAAATCCATGTCGTAATTATTGTCTGCAATCACATTGCCCGTTAGGGGATCAGTGAGGTTTCCCTGAAAATTGATTGCGCTAGGTACCTGAGCCGAGACGGTCAGCGTAAGGGAAAACAGAAGTAAAAAAAGGCCAGTAAATTTCATCTTTCAGTAAATTTCTAAATCATAAAATTCTAATTAGTTGGAATACCATCAGTGCCGGGAGGATCCGGTAATCCTTCTTGCGGTGGTGGTGATGGATCCCCTCCAAGTACAAGGTAGGCAGCAGCGCCTGCACCTAAAGCTGCCGGAGCAATAATGAAGAGAGGATTCACCCCTCCTGCTATTTTAACTGCCATTTCCCCATAAGCTTCCCGATCCCTGGGAGTTACCCGTAAGGTGTAACTGCCCTTTTCAATGTCTTTGTCTAAGACCGTATTTATTGAAGTCCCATTTTCTTCTGCCAGGGTGATAGCTCGATCCATGTCATCGATGAGTTCTACTCTGTAGGGTCCTGATGAATTATAGCCTGTCCAGCTTGCCACAATGTTTTTACCCTGCTTGAATTTGCTTTCTCCACGCACTACCAAGGGAAAGGTGGTAGCTTCAATTTCAATTTTAAGCTGAAGTTGGGTACCAGTACCTCCGAGATCAGAGGGTGAAAGCGTAAAGATCAAAGGTTCTCCGGGTGCAACGTCATTCCTGGATATAGACATTTGCTGGAAATTTCCACCATTGAAAGAGCTGAATAGCTTGACATTGTATCGCTCCCTGGGAGAGTTCTTTTGCTCAACAACCATTCTCAGATAGATATCTCCGTTGTCCTGCTGTTTAAAATCTCCATCCCGGATTACAATGTTCTGCGCAGTAGCAGAAGAGAGGAACAGGACAGTGATGATGAGGGTGTGTAAAGATCTTAACATAGGCGATTGAATCAAGGCAACACTTCTCCCAAAACTAGGAGACACAAGATAATGAAAAAAAGTGTAACTGCATTTGAATTGTGAAATAAATTATTAAAATATTAACATATAGGTACTTATTTTTATTAAGTCCTCAATCAGTATATAATTATTCTAGTGTGCTTATTGTGTATGTAACTTTAGCTCCATACAAAAATATCTGAACACCTGATGGCATCTGGGCTGTTACTCCATAGCTATATAGATTGTTGTTTACTGTATGACTTATGGTATTATCTACCAGAACTTCATTATTTATGGTGGTAGATGAATTAGTTATTGCAATTGTAGAAGCACTAATAGAATTGTTAGAGTATCTCACAAGATTGACAGCAATAGAATAACTAGCTTCTGCATCCCACACCAGGGCTTGGAATTCAGAAATGACTGCTCCATCTGGAAGAGATATAGGTGCTGAAACTAAGATGTTTGTTCCTGTTGTACCTCCGCCCACTGCTTGATACACACTATTAGAAGCGCCAACCATGTAGTACGCGCCTAATGGGTTATTATGAATCCTGAATCCAGTGCTACTAATAGAAGCGTAACCCGTTTGAGGACTATTGAACTCAAAAGAATTAGCTTTCACAGCATTGCTTGCCTGAATATTGCCAACTACTTCTAGTTTTTCACCTGGACTTGTTGTTCCAATCCCTACATTCACATCATTGTTTCCAAGTACCATACTATTGCTTTGAGAGACCACAGCTCCGTGACCGATCGCAGAAGCATTAGTCAATCCATCTACACCTACACTCGCATCAGTACCAATTAATGTATTGTAAGTTCCATTTACATGTTCTACACCCACTGCATTGCTGCCGGTATTGTAGCCGATGGCCACATTGTAATTTCCGGTAGCCAGAGGTCTAAGTGCGTTACCACCGATTGCGGTGTTTCCAAGGCCCGTACTCTTTTCAAGCGCAAAAACGCCCATGGCGGTATTTTCATTACCTTCCTGGTTTAAATTCAATGCATCCACACCTACTCCTACATTACCTGTTCCAATAGTATTTGTGGTCAATGCACCCAGTCCGATTCCAATGTTTTGAAGGCCTGTAGTATTGGCTTTTAAGGCATTCGGTCCAACGGCCACATTTTCTATACCGTCAGTGTTGCTTTGCAAGGAAAAAGGTCCTACAGCCACATTATTGGAGCTGATCGTATTGGTTTTTAAGGCTTCGTAGCCTATGGCAATGTTAGTTCCTCCTGTGGTATTATTTTCCAGTGCAAAAGAGCCTACAGCCACGTTTTGGGAGCCGCCGTTATTCTGTTGCAGGGCCGAGTTTCCAAATGCCTGATTGAAGAAACCTGCACCTTGTTCCTGGGAAAAGGAAAAATAACCCAGGGCTGTATTTGTTTGGTCTACTATGCCCGCTTTTTGATCCAGCATTCTGAAAACAATGCTATCATTGCCAACGACAGATTTTGCTGTTTGGGCAAAAGGAACTGTCTGGAAGGCAATTCGAGGTGACAAAGTCTCGCCATCAATAGTGATTTCCAGGAAAAGAGGTTGATAAAATTCATCAATCTCTAATGGTGTTACCGAACCTAACTGAACATTTATCAGACCACTCAGTACTGAAACAGATGGTTGTGTTTCTGACCATAGGGGAGTACCGGCTACCTCGACATCATAAAGGGCGAAATCCATACCATAGGATCCATCTGCTATTGGAGTGCCTAATCCGGGGGTTGTCAGGTTTCCCTGAAAGCTTATTGTATTAGGGGGTTGCGCATATGCAATAAGAGCCAGTAGAAGTGCCAGGCATAACAAAATTTCCTTTCTCATAATCATTGACTTTTATCGCAAAAAAATGGTTGGTAAAAATAAGTATTTGGGCAGTTAGGCTATCTTCGCGATTTAGTTTAGACAACTAATTTAATTTAAAAATATCAAATCATGACAACTGATCAGTTGAAAGACTTGAAGGCGCGCGTCTCGGCCTTGAGGAGGTATCTTTGACTACGATACCAGGAAAAAAGAACTAGACGATCTGGAAATGGTGACCGTGCAGCCAGACTTCTGGAATGATTCGGAGAAGGCTGAGGAAACCATGAAAACCATCAGGAGTATAAAGGGCTGGACAGACCAATATGAGGAGGTCAGTTCCCATGTAGAAGACCTTGAAGCACTTTACGAATTCCTACTGGAAGGTGAGGGTACCGACGAGGAAGTGGATGAGGCTTATGAGAAAGCGCTCACGGAAGTAGAGGAGCTGGAATTCAAAAAGATGCTTTCAGGCGAGGAGGATCAGCTCTCTGCCATGTTGCAGATTACACCTGGAGCCGGGGGTACTGAAAGTAATGACTGGGCTTCCATTCTGATGCGGATGTATATCATGTGGGGTGAAGCCAATGGATACAAAGTCCGTGAGGTAGATTACCAGGCGGGGGATGTAGCAGGAGTAAAGTCTGTCACACTTGAGTTTGACGGCCCGCTGGCATATGGTTATCTCAAATCTGAGAATGGAGTTCACAGGTTAGTACGAATCTCCCCGTTTGACAGTGGGGGACGACGGCATACCTCGTTTGCATCCGTGTATGTTTACCCAGTGGTAGATGACAGCATAGAGATTGATATCAATCCCGCAGATGTGGAATTGCATACTTCAAGGTCTGGTGGTGCCGGAGGTCAAAATGTAAACAAGGTGGAGACCAAGGTGCAGCTTACACATAAGCCAACAGGAATCGTGGTGGTCTGTCAGGTGGAGCGTTCTCAGCTTGCCAACCGGGAACGGGCCATGAAGATGCTAAAGTCTCAGCTTTACCAGATAGAAGTGGAAAAGCGAAATGCAGAAAGGGACAAGATTGAGTCCGGGAAGCAAAAAATTGATTTTGGTTCTCAGATCAGAAACTACGTCCTTCACCCATATAAGCTTATAAAAGACGCCAGAACCGGTTATGAAAGGACTGATGTTCAAAATGTGTTGGATGGAGACATCGGTGATTTCATCAAGACGTTTTTGTTGCATCAGGAGGAGGCGTAGGCAGTGGGCAGTGAAATAGTAAGCAGTAGGCAGTAGGCAGTAGGCAGTAAGCAGTAGGCAGTAAGCAGTCAATTATTAAGAAGCTGAATGACCATTTTTAAACGGTATTCTAAAGGGTTCTGGCTTTTGTGCTTTAGCTCGTTTCTATTTTTTTCATCATTCACGATGGTGTTACCGGAGCTACCCGGCTATCTGTCCAGAATGGGAGGTGAAGAATACATTGGCTTGATTATTTCGCTCTTCACCTTAACTGCAGGTATTTCCAGGCCTTTTAGCGGTAAGCTCACAGACCGATGGGGGAGAATCCCAGTCATGGTTTTTGGTGCTGTCGTTAGTGGGATAGCAGCCTTGTTATATCCAAAACTTACGACCATCGTTGGGTTTTTCTTTGTAAGACTCTTTCATGGGTTTTCAGCGGGTTTTAAGCCTACTGCTACATCTGCTTACATTGCAGATATAGTTGCTGCCAATAAAAGGGGAGAAGCATTAGGAATTAGCAGCTTTTTTGGTACCATAGGAATGGCCGCAGGGCCAGCAATTGGCTCTACCATCTACCTGGAGTTTGGGATGAATGTATTGTTTTATATCAGCTGCATTTTCGCCATGCTTTCAGTGGTGATTTTGGCAGGAATGAAGGAAACACTTGAAAATAAGGAGCGTTTTCGATTTTCATTGTTGAAAATCAAAAGGTCTGACATTTTTGAACCTGCAGTCTTTGTGCCCTCTATCGTAATGATACTGACTTGTTTTTCTTTCGGAACCGTTTTGACACTATCTCCTGATTTCAGTACGTTCCTAGGAATTGAAAACAAGGGGTTGTTCTTTTCAGTTTTTACTGGTTCCTCATTAATAGTGAGAATCATTGGTGGTCAATTATCAGACCAGTTTGGTCGTGAGCGTATCCTGTGGTTCAGTACTGTGATTCTCTTCATAAGTATGACGGTGATAGGCACATCTGTGACACCAGCACAGTTTTTTGCGGGTGCGTTTATTTTCGGTATTGGATATGGTCTGAATTCTCCTACGATTTTTGCCTGGACCATCGACCTAAGTCCGGGTGAAGGAAGGGGAAAAGGAATCGCTACGTTATTTATTTTCCTTGAAGTGGGTATAGGGTTGGGGGCATTGATCTCAGGTACCGCGTTCCAGGGAGATTACGGCCGGTTTCCTCTCATTTTTATTATGGCTGGTATATTTTCTCTGATAGCGTTTGGTTTCCTGATGTTCCAAAGGAAGAAGCAATATGCATAGGATCATTCTTGGTGTTTATCTGGTAGTGGGTGGATTGAACGTCTCCGCAAGGTTTTTTGATCTACAGGATCTTCATCTCTACACCAAGCCTTTACTGATGCCATTGCTCATATATTATTTATACAGGTATGCCGATGGAAACATCACGCTACCCAGAATGCTTTTGGCAGGTGCCCTTTTGTTTAGCTGGATCGGCGATCTATTGCTAATGGGTACTGGTGATCTATATTTTTTGGGTGGACTCGGAGCATTTTTGATTGCTCATGTGTTCTACTCCATCACTTTTTATAACTCCGTAATTGCAAAACCAAAATTGAACATCTTGTACCTGATCCCACTCGGAGTGTTCGGATATTTTATTCTACGAGCGGTAATACCAGGTGCGGGTGATATGGCTGTCGGGGTCATCATTTACTCCGCTGGGATCCTAATCATGGCTTTTATGGCTAGTATTAGAGGAAAGGTCACAAGTAAGATGAGCTATTACCTGGTGGTGATCGGGGCTTATCTGTTCGTCATTTCAGATTCGCTTATTGCGCTGGAGAGATTTCATACGCCCTTGTACCAGGGAGACGTATTTATCATGACGACATACATTTCAGCACAGCTTCTGATTGTGAGGGGTGTGTTGATACACAAAAATTAGTCTTTGTAGTTAAAGCTTACGCTTCCGAGAGCAACATCCACGTTGAAAGTGAGGAGATCCTGAGCTTTGGAGGAGTACGCCATGTTTACGTAGACATTCTTTTCTACCTGCTCAAAACCAGGAGCCAGTTTCACTCCGCATAAAGGGGATTCCTTTAGATAAATGATAATCGGAACATTTTTATCGGGAATAATGATGTCCAGGTTTCCAGCTCCTACGGAAGCTTTGATATTGCAACGTTGATTGTTGGAATTTTCCAGGTCCAGTAAGGCCCTACCAAAACCAATATTGGCAATGATGTTTTTCGCTCTAGCCAATTCCAAATGGCTGCTGGTGAATGTTCCCATATCTACCTGAACTCTAAAGGTATCCATTTCAATTTTGTTGGGCATATCTTTAGAGTAATCCACATTGATATCGGCGGTACCTGATTTAAGTTTAAAAGACTTGATAGAGGAATTACTTAAATCGATATCGGCATTTCCAACACCATAATTTAAATCTAGTTTGTAGATTTTTTTGTCATCGAAATGTACTTTCCAATAGTTGTTTTCTTCTTCACTGGACCGAAGCATGGCAAATACAAGACCGTCACCAAAACTGGATGATCTGAATTCCTGAAGATCCAGCTGGGCCTGACAAGTGTTTCTTTGTATTTGAAATTTGAAAGAGGGATTGATCTTGTCAAGATCGGGATTTCCATAGATCACCAAAGGGCTTTCAGCAAGGTCAGGAGTAGACTTGATAAAGCAATTCCCTGAAGTTGCATGCAACGAAAATGCAACCGTGTCAAACGCCACTTCATCATTTAGTGAATAAAATTTCTGTAACTGCCCGAACGCAACTGAAAAAATCAGCACTAAAGTGGCTGATAAAATCATCCTCAACATGGTTGTAAATACGAAATATCAACTGTGAGGTTGCCTAAATATTAAGCTCCAAAGAATTCACGCATGTTTTCGAAGAAACCTTTCTCATTTTTTGAAGGTTTAGGCTCAAAGTTTTCTGAGCCCCGAAGACTTTCTAAAACGTCTGTTTCTTCTTTCGAAAGCGTTTTTGGTGTCCATACATTTACATGTATGAGCTGATCTCCAACTCCGTATCCATCCACATCTTTGATCCCTTTGCCTCTGAGTCTCAGTATTTTACCGCTTTGGGTACCTGCTTCAATTTTGATTTTGGCTTTCCCACCTATGGTAGGAACTTCTACTGTAGTACCAAGTGCGGCGTCTATAAAACTAACAAACAGCTCATAGATCACATTGTTGCCATCTCTTTTCAGTTGGTCGTCAGTAGCTTCTTCTATCACGATCAATAGATCGCCGGGCACACCACCAGGCACTTCATTACCTTTTCCTGACATGGAAAGCTGCATGCCTTCTGCAACACCCTGAGGTATCTTGATGGAAATGATTTCTTCTCTGCGACTCATGCCCATGCTATCTGTGCCAGCACCTCTTTTGTCTACTGTCTGTCCAGCACCACCGCAAGTAGGACAGGTAGTGGTTGAAACCATCTGACCAAGCATGGTATTCATCACTTTCCTTACCTGGCCTGTTCCATTACAAGTTCCGCAATTTTTGAATGATGTATTTGGATCAACAACAAGTCGGTTGACCTTGATTTTTTTATCCACACCCTCAGCAATCTCTTTAAGTGTGAGTTTGAGCTTAATTCTGAGGTTGGTTCCTTTTCTTGTTCTTCTGCCGCCGCTTCTGCCACCGCCGAAGAAGCTATCGAACGGGCTTCCGCCACCACCACCGAAGATATCGCCAAACTGGCTAAAGATATCTTCCATGTTCATGCCTCCGCCACTGAATCCACCAGCTCCACCTACTCCCTGGTGACCAAACTGATCATATCGCTGCCGTTTTTCATCATTGCTAAGCACTTCGTAGGCTTCGGCAGCTTCTTTAAACTTTTCTTCAGATTCTTTATCGTCAGGGTTTTTGTCAGGATGGTATTTGATGGCCATTTTTCTGTAGGCCTTCTTGATCTCATCCTTAGCAGCTGACTTGCTTACCCCCAATACATCGTAATAATCTCTTTTTGCCATTATGATTTAGCTCCTGTTACCACTTTTGCGAACCGCACGACCTTTTCGTTTAGCGAATATCCGTTTTCTATTACATCCACCACTTTACCTTCAAGCTTCTTACCAGCAGGAGTTTGTGTAATGGCTTCCTGGATTTCTGGGTCAAATTTGTCACCTGCTTTTATCTCAATCTTCTTAAGGCCTTTTTGGTCGAGGACTTTTTTGAATTTCTGATAGATGATCTCCAATCCTTCTTTGGCAGCATTAGAATCTTTTTCAGATTTTTCATCAAGGGATTTAAACGCCCGCTCAAAATCATCTAGCACAGGTAAAAGATCTAAAATCAGATCTTTGGTGGCAGAGCCGATGAGATCAATTCTTTCTTTGGCAGTTCTTCGGCGAAAGTTCTCGAACTCGGAATATAGCCGAAGATATTTATCCTTAGACTCACTGAGCTCTTCTTTGAGCTGTGTGGTCTCATCTTTTTCCACCTCATCATCAGTGTCCTCGACATCTGATTTAGCTTCATGCTCATCAGCCTGTTCTTTTGACTCCTGGTTTAACTGCTCTTCTATCTGTTCTTCCTTTTTGCTTTCGATGTTTTCTTCCACTTTATCCTTTTGCATCTCTAGTCCTACTTTTAATGGTTTCAATTCGTCAATTTCTTTGCCAAACAGCGTGAAACTGACAAGATGACAGATCATGATCTTTAATTTGGCTTTTTAACCAAATAGTATCCTCAGAACCTGCCTTAATTTCTAGTTTAATGCCCTCCAGACCAGATCTTTTAGTGCTACAAGGCCTTTTTGCGACACACTGGAGATAAACACATGGGGAATATCAGGCACCTCTTTTTTCATCTCTTTTTCCAATTCATCGTCCAGTAGATCTGACTTGGTGATGGCCAGGAGTCGTTGCTTATCCAACAACTCAGGGTTATGTTTTTCCAGTTCCCTGATCAGGATTTCGTATTCTTTTTTGATGTTATCTGTATCGCAGGGGATCATGAAAAGCAACACAGAATTTCTTTCAATGTGCCTGAGAAATCTAAGTCCCAATCCTTTGCCCTCAGCTGCGCCTTCAATGATTCCCGGAATGTCTGCCACCACAAAGGATTTATCATCTCTATAACCAACAACACCCAGGTTAGGCGTGAGTGTAGTAAATGGGTAGTCACCGATTTCAGGTTTGGCTGCTGAGATCACAGATAGGAGTGTGGATTTGCCCGCATTGGGAAAGCCTACAAGACCTACATCAGCTAAAACTTTCAACTCCAGGATGATCCATTTTTCCTGACCAGGTATGCCTGGCTGTGCATGTCTTGGGGCCTGTTGAGTGGAAGATTTAAAGTGGACATTGCCTCGACCGCCCATACCACCTTCCAGGAGAACTCCTGTCTGGCCATCTTCCATAATCTCCATCAATGGCTCACCTGTCTCCTCATCTCTGGCGATGGTACCAATAGGTACTTCCAAAATGACATCAGCACCACCCGCTCCTGTGCGCATTTGTCCTTCACCATTCCCACCGTTTTCAGCGCTGACATGTTTTCGATATTTCAGGTGAAGTAGGGTCCAAAGTTGAGAATTGCCTTTGAGGATCACGTGACCTCCTCTGCCACCGTCACCACCATCAGGTCCACCTTTGGGTACGTATTTTTCTCTCCTGAAATGTGAAGAACCAGCACCTCCATTTCCGGATCTGGCGTGGAACTTTACATAATCTATGAAGTTTGACTCCATTATCAATGTGAATCTACAACCGAGCAGATCTCATCAAAGATCCCGGTTATGGTACCTACTCCATGTATTCCATGGAACTTTGACTGATCCTTGTAATAGGCAGCCACTGGAGTAGTTTCCTTTTGATATACCTGGATCCTGTTGGTGATTTTGGCATCATCCTGATCATCAACCCGCCCAGAAGTTTTAGCTCGCTCTTTGATCCTTGTACGGAGCTCGTCTTCAGGCACCTCGAGGGATACCATGAGAGAAATGGACATTCCATGCTCCGCTAGCATCTTGTCAAGTGACTCTGCCTGAGCAACAGTTCGTGGGAAACCATCAAAGATGAAACCTTTTCCGTTGAGGTGATCTTTGATTTTAACTTCCACCATTCCGATGACCACATCATCGGGTACCAGGTTGCCCTGGTCCATATATTTTTGAGCCAGCTTTCCTAGTTCTGTGCCTTCTCCTAAGTGCTTTCTGAAGAGGTCACCGGTAGAAATATGGGTCAACTGGTATTTTTTTATAAGGTTTTCACTTTGAGTGCCCTTTCCGGCACCGGGAGGACCAAATAATACAAGATTCAGCATTTTACTTCAATTTGGTTTTAAATATACAAAAGTCAGTTTTGTACCAATCGTTAAGGTTAAAGTCTTGAGACTAAGTATTTATACATTTCAATCATAGCCTGGATATCATCCAGGTGTACTTTTTCATTGGGCGAATGCACGTTTGACTCTGGAGCGCCAATAAAACACCAATCTACAGGATAAGGAGAATGATGCACTTCGCGGCCATCACTTGACCCACCACCTTCTACCTCCATCTGATAGGGAATGCCTGATTCATCCGCCAGCTGTAGGATCTTATCAATGAATACTTTACGTGGAATGTTTCTATCTCTCAGTGAAATAACTACCCCCTCACCGTGAGGGACACCATCTGTGACCCACGTGATGTCAGATATCAATGCCTGCTTGATATGGTATTCAGTGTAAAGAAACTGGATAAGCATGGGAATACTTCCGCCGCCATGTTCTTCGAAGCAACTGAATACAACCGCACCATCTTCAAGAGTTTCTGCTACTTTCAGTGCATTATACATGCCTAACCTGTTATCAAGATAAGTCCCTTCGATGTAGCTTTTGGATAGCTTTAAAGAAGGTCTGAAGACAAGGGTAGTGCCTCGATCTATAGCCCTTGGGAAATCATGAAAAAGCCGGTTATCATCTTCTACCTTGAGTTTGCATTCAATCGGGCCCATGGAATCTGCTCCACTCAATTCAATTCCATTTTCTACGTGCGGACTGCCAATAGCCACCAGTTGATTTTCGTATCGAGCTGTAAAGCCAATGGAATCCATATGCGCAAAAATGGCTGTTTTGGGTTTGCCAAAGATCAACACTAAAGAATCATGAAAATCGTCTGCAATAACTTTCGGCTTTACCTTCCAATTCTTTGACTCTTTGCTGATGTAGTTCAGAAGAAACTCTTTCATGTTGTATTCACTACCAGAAGGCGCATGAATATTGATCAGTTCTTGCAGGAGTTTCATTGATTATTTCTCAGGATTCCGGAATGACAAATACTTATCATTTATTATCATTCCATTTATTTTATTAAAAGCGTGCAAAGTTAACTTTAGCATCATCACCTAACCACAGGAATTACGTATAATTATTCCTGAATTATGTCTGAACTCATCAAATACCTTCTAGTCTATGCCCTTTCGGGCTTCAAGTTCATTTTTGGACCCACCATGGGCGCTGCTTATGGCTTTAGTATCATTCTGACCGGTGTATTAACTACATTGGGGATGATGACCACAGTTTACATCATCAGTTATTTCGGGCCACAGATCAGGTTGCTCATGGTCAGGCTATTTGGTAAGCGAAAGAAAGAACCTGTTTTTTCTCCCAGCAGACGTCGGTTCGTAAGAATTTGGAAGAAATATGGTATACAGGGAATCGCATTTCTTACTCCACTTTTGCTTACTCCTGTCGGGGGTGCCTTTTTTGCCAATGCATTGGGTGTCCAGCGAAAGGATATCTTTAAATGGATGTGGATATTTGGTACTTTCTGGGCTTTTGTACTTTCTGCCCTGGTCAGATATGCGGCTGATCTGTTTAAAGATCTCAATATTCTATAGTAGCTAAAATTAAAATTATTAGGTCTGCCACAGTGCAGATCGTTATTTTTGCAGGATGCAAATCAAAAATGATCTGGTGCTACGCGCAGCGAGAGGCGAAAAGGTGGAGCGGACCCCTGTATGGCTGATGCGCCAGGCAGGAAGAATCCTGAAAGAGTATCGTGAAGTAAGAAACAGGCTGAGTGGTTTCAAAGAACTGGTCGAGACACCTGAATTAGCAGCTGAAGTAACTATTCAGCCGGTGGACATCCTGGGAGTCGATGCGGCAATTATATTTTCCGATATCCTGGTGATTCCGGAAGCCATGGGACTCCAGTATGAAATGGTGGAGAAGAAAGGTCCAATTTTCCCGGATACCATTCAGTCAGCTGCAGATATTGATCGGCTGAAAGTGGCTGAAGCCAGTGATTTGCACTATACGCTCGATGCCATTGAGCTCACAAAGAGGGAACTTCAGGGAGCTGTGCCTTTGATAGGATTTGCTGGAGCACCCTGGACAATATTTTCCTACATGATTGAAGGTCACGGCAGCAAGACGTTTTCGAAGTCGCGAAGGATGCTCTATACCGATCCAATGGTTTCTCATCAGCTGCTTCAAAAAATTACAGATAGTACAATCAACTATCTGAAGGGTCAGGTTGCTGCGGGTGCTGACATGATTCAGATTTTTGATTCATGGGCAGGTATGCTACCAAGAGAGCACTACCAGGAGTTTTCGCTGAGGTATATCCGTCAGATCTGTGACGCCATCGATGAAGTGCCGATCACTGTTTTTGCTAAAGGGGCATTTTTTGCTTTGGAAGATATGACTGATTTGTCGTGTAATACCATAGGGCTGGATTGGAACATGAGTATTGAAGAAGCTAAAAAGGTATTTCCTAACAAAACATTGCAAGGAAATCTGGACCCATGTGTGCTTTATGCTACTCCTGACAAGATAGAAGAGGAAACGCTGAATATGCTGAGCAGATTTAACGGTCACCCACATATTGCTAACCTCGGTCACGGTGTATATCCTGATACACCTCCTGAGAATGTCAGATTTTTTGTGGAAACAATTAAAAAATCTCAGCTGATAACGAACTAGATCACAACCAATTTTCCAAAATTGGGTTGTTTACGGATTCCTTTTTCAACCTTTCCGGATCAATGGGAACAACTCCCTGGTATTCGCAAACAATTCCACCTCCAAGGTTAGCCAGCTCTGAGACAAATGGTAAGGAGCAGCCTAAGGCTAATGCCATGGCGGCAATACTGATTACCGTGTCCCCAGCGCCTGATACGTCTGATATCGAACGGAGATGCGCCGGGTGGCGTCCCTTTTCTTTATCGGAATGATAATACACACCAAATTCCGAAAGCGTGATCAAAGCCTGTTCAAAATCTAAGAGGTCTTTTAGTTTCCCGACGGCATTTTCTACTTCTCCGGTAGATTTCGGATCTATGTCGATTCCTAAACCTTCACGCAATTCCTTTAGGTTTGGTTTAAAGAGTGAACAGGATTTATAGAAGTTGAAATTCTTCTTCTTAGGGTCGACGGCTGTAGGAATGTTTAGCTTTTTGGCTTCTTCAATGACTTCCTGAATGATCTTCGCATTCAGTACACCCTTGTCGTAGTCCTCGAATATGACCAGGTCGCAATCAGCTAAAAGTGTCTTTAGCTTCGCAATGAAAAAATCCTCGTCCTGATTGGAGAGATTAGTTTCGATTTCAGAATCAATACGAAGCAGATGCTGCGAAGACGACATTACACGGTTTTTTACTGTTGTAATCCGCTTGTCGCTTTCCAGGATGCCATCACTACTCAGGTTCTGCATATTGAGCAGCTCTTTGAAGTCATGACCGTCATTGTCTTTTCCGATCACTGAGCAGAGAATGGGTTTAGCTCCAAGTGCCTGTACATTCAGGGCCACATTGGCAGCACCACCCAATCTTTTATCTCTTCTAGTTACACTTACAACCGGAACAGGGGCTTCAGGTGAGATTCGTTTGACGGAACCATAGATATAGGCATCGATCATCACATCACCAATGACCATCACCCGAAGGTTCCTAAATCCGTCGAGAACTTCCTGGATCGATTGAAAGGCCATTTAGCTGATTTTTGCTAAAGCTGCTTTCATGCTTGAAATGGCTGTTTTCAGCTCTTCTTCCGAAGCTGCGTAAGAAAGTCGAATGCATTCAGGGTCACCGAAAGCGTCTCCGGTAACTAATGAAACCTTGGCTTCATCCAATAAATACATGCACAGGTCTTCCGCATTGTTGATCACAGAGCCATTGGCGGTCTTGCCGAAAAACTTACTCACGTTAGGGAAAAAGTAGAAAGCTCCACCTGGCATATTCACTTCTAAGCCGGGTATCTCTTTAAGCAAGTTATATACCAACGTGCGACGTTTGTGGTATGCTTCTGCCATTTTTTCTGTTGAATCCGATGCTTCTGTAAGTGCTGTGTATGCAGCACGTTGAGCAATTGAGCAGTTTGCTGACGTCAGCTGACCCTGGATTTTATTTGCAGCTTTGGCTAACCACAGCGGCGCGCCGATATAACCAACCCTCCAACCGGTCATTGCATAACCCTTGCTGAATCCATTTACAGTAACTGTTCGATCTTGCATGCCTTCAAGCGTGCCTATGCTTGCATGGTCACCAGTGAAATTGATTTTTTCATAGATCTCGTCTGCAATGATCACTATCTCAGGGTGATCTCTCAGGACATCAGCCATGGCTTCAATCTCATCCTTTAGGAATACAGATCCGGTAGGATTACAGGGTGAAGAGAAAATTACCGCCTTGGTTTTTGGAGTAATAGCATCTTTAAGTTGTTGAGCTGTTGCTTTAAAGTCATCCTCTATTCCTCCTTTGATCACAACTGCTTTTCCTTCTGCCAACTCCACCAGGGCAGGGTAAGTCACCCAATATGGCGCGTAAACCACCACTTCATCACCAGGATTTAAAATAGCTAGAAAGATATTCGCGATGGATTGCTTAGCTCCATTAGACAAAACTATCTGGTCCGGACCATAGTCGAGACCATTTTCATCTTTAAACTTCTTTGAGATGGCTTCACGAAGGTCGAGGTAGCCGTTTACAGGTGGGTAGGAAAAGTATTTACCTGTATCGATGGCTTGCTTAGCCCCTTCGTTGATGTAGTCAGGTGTCTTAAAGTCAGGTTCACCCAGACTAAGGCTAATGACGTTGATTCCCTGTTGTTTCAGCTCCCTTGCTTTGGCCGCCATGGCCAGAGTAGCTGATTCTTTCATGTTTTTGATTCTGTCTGATCGTAAATCCATCTTGTTTATAAAAAATGCGACGGCAAAATTAACTAAATACGAGGCAGAAGCAAACGAATTTCTTTATAAGGAGTGGGGCTTGGAAGTTTTGAGCATAAAAAACCCCGACTCGGTGAGTCGGGGTAAAAAAAATAAAAAATATTATTAGCTGGCACAGAATTCTTTCAACCTTCTGTTTTTGCCAGGTTCTCTCAGTTTTTGTAGTGCTTTTTCACGTATTTGCCTTACCCGCTCACGAGTCAAGCCCATGGCATCTCCGATCTCTTCGAGTGTGTACGGGTTGTCATACCCGATACCGAAACTCATCATGATCACCTCTTTCTCTCTTGCTGTAAGAGTAGAAAGCGCTCTCATGGTTTCTACCTTCAATGAATCGTTGAAAACCAAAGCACCATCGGTAGGTCCTGTAGTTTCGTTCTCCAGAACATCTAGCAATGATCCAGACTCATCTTCTCCAAACGGTGCATCCATTGACATTTGCTTTACTTCAGCACCCAGTGTATTTCGCACTTCACTAGGTTTCATGTCCAGAATATCTGCTAATTCTTCTTCAGTGGGCTCACGCTCAAATTGCTGCTCAAGCTCAGCGTAGGCTCTTCTGATCTGGTTGATAGCACCAGACTTGTTCATTGGAAGACGTACAATCCGCGATTGCTCGGCCAATGCCTGCATGATAGACTGCCTGATCCACCATACCGCGTAGGAGATGAACTTAAATCCTTTAGTTTCGTCAAACTTTTTAGCTGCTTTGATCAAGCCCAGGTTTCCTTCGTTGATCAAATCATTCAAAGGCAGACTTCTGTTTTGATATTGCTTTGCTACTGAAACAACAAATCGTAAGTTGGCTTTCACCAATTTTTCTAACGCTAGCTCGTCCCCTTCTCTGATACGCTTTGCTAATTCTACCTCCTCATCAGGGGTAATCATGGGTACGTTACTTACTTCAGTAAAGTACTTTTCGAGTGTATGACTCTCCCTTCGATTGGTAATTGATTGCGTAATCTTGAGCTGTCGCATATATTAGTTTTGTTTATCTATTTTTCTTCTGCTTTGCGAAATCCCACAATAGGTTTCTTTTTCGGGAAATCAATTGTGAACCGCGAATTTAAGGTTTAATATAATACCAGTCAATAAATATTGAAAGTAAACCTCCAAGAAATACAACTTAAAGACGGATTATTTGGTTTCCTTAAGGCAAAAAACTTTCTATTTTTTAGAAAATCATTACTAAAACGTAATTTATTATGCTTTTGTTATAAAAAAGTGAAGGTTTTAGTCTCAATGGTTCAATGGGGATGACCGGGTGAGAGCAATTAGTCACTAAATAGTAGTCTTTTTTATCCTTTATAGACTTTGTTAAGGGATTTAAGCCTGTTCTGTCCTAAGCAATTTTTAAACAGAGCGATAAAAGCAAACAGGTGTAAATAATGAGCACTGAATGATAAATGAGGCTGCTAAATCAGAATGAAGGCTTGGTAATTGGCATTGCCTTTATAAATTCGCTTGCATAACACGAATTCTTGGAATTTTTTAATACCCTTCATCTCACCTCAGAGAATCTGGCATGGGTTCTCTTTTGCGCTTTTTGTATCGGAATGTCCAAGACGGGCCTTGCGGGGGCAGGTATGTTAGTAGTGCCCATCATGGCCAGTGTGTTTGGTGCCAAGGAATCGACAGGTATCGTGCTGCCGATGTTGGTGATGGCTGACATTTTTGGAGTGAGCTATTACAACCGCCATGCTGAGATAGGCTATCTGATTAAGTTAGCTCCAAGTACTATCCTGGGAGTGGTCGTAGGTATTTGGGTTGGAGATGTTATTGACGGTGATCAATTTACTGTACTCCTGGCTGTTGTCATCTTGTTTGGTGTTGGGATTACCATTTGGCAGGAGGTGACCAGATCGAAAGTGATCGTCCATAATCTGTTTTTTGCTTCCATAGCAGGCTTCCTTGGAGGGTTTACTACGATGATCGGGAATGCAGCGGGTCCTGTAATGTCTATCTATTTTCTAAGCATGGGACTCCCAAAGAATAATTTCATTGGGACTTCAGCCTGGTTCTTTTTTCTTGTCAATGTATTTAAGGTGCCCTTTCATATCACTATTTGGAACACGATCACCTGGGAAACTTTTAAATTTAACCTGCTTATGCTGCCTTTAATCATTGTAGGAGCATTTGTTGGGATCAAGATTGTAAAACTCATTCCTGAGAAACCTTACAGAATATTTATTTTGGTGACCATTGTCCTGGCATCTCTCAAGCTATTCTTTTAATTATTAAAGGTTTATTCGTTGGGAGACCTGTAAAGCTAGAATGCTTGTGTATCTACAGCCATTCTGATAAGGCAAAGATGAGATTTGATTGTGCCAAAGCACCAAAAAACTAAACTGTTCCATGGCTAAAACAGAGCCAAGTGTAATTCTGTCCAGATCAAAGGTTTTTTCCTCAGATTGGTTTTGCCCATTTATGAAGAGTTCATTTCTCAAGGTAAATTGAAGCTCACCACCATTTACTGATCCTGAAAAGTTTTTTACAGGAAAGGTAAAGTTCAATGCATATCGAAATCGCATGTATACCGGGTCTGTAAGTCCGGATTCTACCCGATTGAGAAACCGCTCTTCCACCTGAAACCGGTTTACCATTCGTGTTTTACCCAGGTTCTGACCTATTCTTATCTCCTGGAAGGGGCGAAGTTCATGATGGATCTCACTGGAATTGTTGATGGGTCGGAAGAAGCCAATTCCACTAAGAAATCTCACCTGGTCATTGAGCTGATACCCTAATCCCGAACGAATATGAAACTGGGTTCCTCGGTGATAGGTATCTCTCCATCTAAAGGAGGTACTTGAATGAATAACCCATTTTTGAGGAATATTAAGAATGTTTACATACTGGACCCATTGCTGGTCATCGCGTTCCTCAAATTTCTTTTGTGCCAGGGAAGGGAAATAGGCGAACAATAAAGTCAGTAAAATGACAGAAAGTCTTAGGTGGGGTGAGAAACAGCTGTTCATTTGAATTCTGAATCACCCATTTATATTAGGGTGACCAGTAAAACTAATGCCAAATCAAATAATATTTAAGTTCAATATACCTCTATTGAGAATTAATATGAGCGAAAAAACTTTAGCCTTTGCTGTAGTAACTTGAAAAAGTTACGTTGGCTTCTAGTGATTATTGAGCTTTGCAAGCTTCAGGATGGCAATCATGCTAAGGCTATCAGTGATCTTGCCATTCATTACCATTTCAACCGCTTCTGAAAATGGCAGTTTTATTATTTCAAGATCTTCTGTTTCTTCAAATTCAGTTTCTCCCTGTTGAAGTCCTTTGGCTACAAATGCATAACCAACCTCATCGGTGACTGAATTTGAGGTATGCATCTTGAGAAACAGTTCCCAGCTTTGTGCAGTCAGCCCTGTTTCTTCCTTCAATTCTCTTTGAGCGGATTCGAGGAGATCAATATCAATCGGTCCGCCACCCATAGGGATTTCCCAGGAGTATTCGTTGAGAGAGTATCTCCATTGACCGACCAGCCAGGTATTGTTATTTTCATCCAAAGGGATGATGCCCACAGCAAAATTTTTAAAGTGGACCTTCCCATAGACGCTATTGCCACCTCCCGGATTGATCACCTGGTCCTCATCGAGGGTGATCCATGGATTGTCGTAAATTGTTTTGCCGCTGGTTTTTTTCCAGGGATTTTGTTTTGGTGGTTTACTCACAGATCATTAATTCAGAATAGTCGATCCCCAACTCTTTGGCTTTGCTCCAATCTTTATTAGCCCCTTCGATATCTTCCAACATGCATTTGGCAGTTCCCCGACTCACGTAAGCTGCTGCCATATTAGGATTGAGTTCCAATACCTTGTCAAGGGCTTTGATAGCCTCTTCAGCATTCTGATCCTGAAGATAGATATACGCTTTTTCATAGTATACCTCGGCGTAATTTGGGTTTAAGTTCAGCGCTTTGTTATAATCTACCATTGCAGCGGCTTTTTCATCAATGTTGGATTTACATACACCTCTCAGATAATAAATTTCTTCATTACTTGGAGCCAGATCGGCTGCTTTGTCAAATTCCTGGATGGCTCCAATATAGTCCTCGTCCAGGTATTTGTTATAACCGGATTCAATTAGTTTCTCTACCGGACTCTGGTGTATGAAAAACAAGAAAAGAAAAATCTGAAAGAGCATACTAGTACCTTTTGCTTTCTGCGCCGCAAGTTATATGAATCAAGGATAAACCGTCAGGGCTGCGTTTTAAAACTATCATTACCTGCCAAAACTGCTTTACCGAATCGTCCTTCTTCCTCAGCATTTTCAAGCTTAAGGACTCCACGCGGACAAACAGCGGCACATACTCCACATCCTACGCAAGAGGACCTGATAATGTTTTGACCTCGCTGGGCATACCACCGGACATCGATGCCCATTTCACAGTAGGTAGAACAGTTGCCACAGGAGATGCATTGGCCTCCATTTGTAGTTATCCTAAACCTGGATTTGAACCGCTGGACCAGACCAAGGTATGCTGCTAACGGACACCCAAAACGGCACCACACACGATTACCCATCAGAGGGTAAAAACCAGTGCCAACTACACCAGAAAAGATGGAACCAATCAAAAATCCGTAAGGTTTTTGAAGCATGCTATAAGTATCCAGTCCAAGTAATGAGTAAGAACCAGTGAAATAGGTATATAATACTCCACCGGTCATGATCACTGCAAACACCAGCACACCATGAACCATCCATCGTTCAATCTTCCAAGCTTTCAGGGATTTATCCGATAGCTGTCGAAAAGGATCTCCGGCTGTTTCTGCGAGTGCTCCACAACCGCAAACCCAGGAGCAATACCATCGCTTGCCGTAGAAATAAGTCATGACTGGGACACCAATTACAATTAGGAGTATGCCCCAGATCAGCATAAAAATGCCAATGGTTCCTGAAGATAGGAGGGTATTAAGTTGGGACTCGTGGAACAAGTCGTAGTCAAGTGGCCAAATATTCTTGAAGTCAAAATAAGGTTGGTTTAAGGCAATAAGTATTTCGGGGATAATGAAAGCCAGGGCCAGCTGGAAGAAAGTGACCGAAATAGTTTGAAGTATCTTGTATCTGTTGTGTCTGTATTTGATGATTTTACGCACACCCATGATGAGCACTGCGAAGCAATAAATGAACCCATAAAGAAACCATTGACTGGCCTGAGCAGAGGGTACGAAAAGCTGCTTCACCGGATCCATCATTACTATCCAGTTGGTGATATATGCTGGAAAGAAATATAGTAGGATATAGAAACCGATAAGTAGCCCGCCTACCAGGATCCCAATCCATCCTCTATTGTTGAGGGCATTGTGAAATACTCCATTGTTTTTGATTCCGGGAGGACCTTGTAGTCGGGCAGTTGGAAGAATAAACATCAGGCTACTTATTGTGCCCATCACGAAAGTAAGAAAAAAGAATAGTCCGGGATTGCTAATGACCGGTCCTCTGGCTGAGGCTCTAATCAGCACTGAGGCATAATCATCAAAGATCCGTTGATCCCATTTTTGCTGTGCCTCCTGTTCCGAGTTGTAGCGCTCAATCGCATTATTTATATGATTGACAAATGGAATGCTTAACTGGAAAGTTTCACCGTAAATTTCTGATAGTTCAGGCTCAAGCACTTCGTAATGTTCTTGTTTTACGTACTTTCTGGCTGTCTCCTCTGAAAGGGTATATTGAGACATGAAAAACATTTTCAGGAAAATACCCAGAGAAAATAAAAAGATGATGAGTCCTGTAAGCCTGATTATCCGCATCCTGTTAGCTTAATAATTTTTCTAAAAAAGATTTCCTTCTTACCGGGATAGTTTTATCATATTCCTGATTGAATTTTTCCTGAATTTCAATGTCTATTTCTTTGAAGAATTCAGGATCAAACAATGACTTTCTCAGGTTACTGAGGACTTGCTCGATTTTTTCTCCGGAACTGATCCATCGGTCCCACATTTCATGTCTGAAGCGTACCCCTAGCGAGTTCATGCCAAGAACTTTTCTGGTGGATTTGTCAAAAACGATTCTAACCCCCTTTTTACCTGAGACATCTTCCCAGTAAATACTTTCTTCATCCGTCGTAGCTTGAGGGTTTACCAGACCGTAAACCTGATATTCTATATCGAAGAACTTGGCAGAGTTGAACCAGACTCCCGGCCTGTATGCAGTTCTGTTACCAAGAATGGTCCTGGCAACTGTTTCACCCATCATTCTTCCGGCATACCAGACAGCTTCGATGGGTTTTCTGTGAGGATGAGGGTTTTGAATTTGTGTACAATCACCAATCGCGAATACATCAGGTATGTTTGTCTCCAGGTATTCATTCACGAGAATACCTTTCTCTATTTCAAGTTGCGAATCTTTAAGGAAATCTATGTTTGGAGAGACACCAACGGTCAATCCAACGAATTGACAATCTATTTCCTCACCGGACTGCGTTTTTATTCCTTTCACCTTGCCATTCCCATCACCTATAATTTGATCAAGCTCTGTACCTAGTCTCAAATCGATGCCATATTCCCTGATATGTCGATTGATCATTGCTGACTCTTCCGGAGGAAGTACAATGTCCCAGAAACTTTCCTCCCGGACTAAAAATGTGACAGGAATATGCCTGGAATGTAACATTTCCACCATTTCGATCCCAATCAATCCGCCCCCCACAACAACCGCATGATTGATATCTTTTGTGGACGCCTCCATAGATTCCAGGTCCTGGTAGCTGTATAAGCCCTGCACACCCTGCAGATCCTGACCTGGCCATCCAAATTTGTTACTCTTTGAACCAGTGGCAATGATCAGCTGATCATATGTGATTTTTCCAGTATCCAGTTGAAGGGTTTTCTTATCAAAATCAATGGTTTTGACCCATCCCTTCACCAGCTCAATGTTGTTTTTCTCCCAAAACCAATCTTCGTAAGGTTTGGTATGTTCATATTCCATGTGGCCCATGTAAATGTACATGAGAGCTGTTCTGGAGAAAAAATGATCTGTTTCACCGGAAATGACAATTATTCTGTCCTGGGACTGTTTCCTTATATGCCTGGCTGCAGTGATGCCGGCGATCCCATTCCCGATGATAACAATGTCTTTCATGTATCTCTAAATTACCTTAATTACCCATAAGTCAGTGGCATAATATCTGAACGTTTGCACGGAAAACCAGGTTTGTCAATCAATTGACATTTAATAACTAACCGGAATCACCTGGCATCGTTAAGGTAATTATGAAAAATATTTTAATGGTCCTGCTACTGTTCTGCACAGGCCAATTGTTCGGACAGTCCTTTTTTCAGGAGGCTGACAAATTTTTCAAGCAATATGTGGAAAATGGCCTTGTGAAGTATGATCAGCTTGAAAAGGATAGGGCACTACTCAATAGGTTAGTCCAAAGCATAGGGGCATTTGATTTGGAAAATGGATCTGAAAGTGAAAAGAAGGCCTTTTATGTCAATGCTTATAATGTTTTGGTCATTCATCACATCATCAATAACTATCCGGCTGAGGGCCCATTGAATATTGAAGGATTCTTTAGTGAGTTAAAAGCCAATGTATCGGGCACAGAGTTATCACTTGATGAACTGGAAAAAAAGTGGCTTTACCAGGCCTTTCCTGACGAGCGTTTGCATTTTGTTTTAGTTTGTGCTGCTATGGGATGTCCACCCCTGGCTGATTATGCCTTCATGCCAGAAAAGCTTGAAGAACAACTTAGAGACCGCACAACTTTTGTATTGAACTTTCCAGCCTTCATTAGAGTTAATAAAGGTATAGTACAGGTATCAAAGATATTTGAGTGGTATGAAAGCGATTTTTTAGATGACAGTGAATCTGTACTTGCCTATGTAGACCATTATCATACCCAAAACCTTATTGGAAAAAAATTGTTGTATTATGAATACGACTGGAGGTTGAATAAATATTGAAGAAAGTGATGGGTTACTGGTAATTTTTTTGAATTAGGTTAAGTTAGGTTGAGATCCCATCATTAGAAGCTCCGCTCCCCGCGGAGCTTTGCTTTTGGTGAATGCCAAGTTTGTAAATTAAATCTTCGATACCCGAAACACTCACTTCTTCCTTTCCCCTGATGATTTGAAAATGATTTTTATCCTGGCAATTCACCACAAGATCAGGTTTTTCCTCTTTTACCACGTAGCCTTTTCTCTTTAAGGCCATGGTCACCCAAAATTTTACTGATGAGTCTCCGGTAACATGTATGGGCATACCGGACTGGTCAATGTTGATGGTGCCACTGATCATATCGTATCCGTATTGGTCGAGATAGAGACTTTTTTGCAAGATTCCTTTCAGGATCAGGTCCTCGGGAATACCCTCTTTCGCTTCTTCATTGAAGTTGAACAACAAGAGTCGATCCGAAAGCTGCGTACTCACCTGAAGGTCATGCGTGGAAATTAGTATGCTTTTACCTTGTTTGGCGATCTTTTTTAATAGGAGCATCACCTCGATTTTATTGTTGAGGTCGAGGTGCGCGGCCGGCTCATCCAAGATAATGATATCGGTTTCCTGAGCTAAAGCCCTGGCAATCATAACTTTCTGAAGCTGCCCATCGCTGAGTTCATAGAGTTTTCTCTCTGCTATGTAGTTCAGGTGCGTCACTTCAAGAGCCCACTCAATTACTTGCTTATCCAGTGGGCTTAAAACCCCTATCCAGTTGGAGTAGGGATGTCGAGAAATGGAGATCAGCTCAATAGGGGTGATGTTAAAGTTAAAGGGCTTCTCAGTGAGTACCAGGCTCATTTTTCTGGCTAACTCAGAGGAGGAGACTTCCTTTATATTTTGCTCACCATAGAGCACCGAGCCACTTATGGGTTCCAGCAAACCTGCCAGTGTCTTGATAAAAGTAGTTTTGCCCACACCATTTTGCCCCATCAGTGAAACAATCTCTCCTTCCTGAAGCATAAGGTTAATATTCTGCTGAAGTATCTTACTTTCAGATCCTTTGTGATAGCCAATGCTCAACGATTTGGTACTCAGCAGACTCATGCCTTAAATGAATAACCCAGATTTTTCTTTCTGATGAGCAAATAAATGACAAATGGAGCCCCTATTAATGAGGTTACTGCATTGATCGGTAAAGTTGCTCCAACTCCTGGGAGCTGAGAAACGGAATCAAACAGCAGCATCAAAGTAGCACCAAACAAAATCAATACAGGTGTCAAAAGCAGATGATTACTGGTGTTGAACAACATTCTGGTAAGGTGAGGCATGGCAACACCAAAAAATGCTATCGGGCCACAGAATGCGGTAACAGTTCCGGCCAATATACTGGTGTTGATGATGATCAGCAGTCGGGTCTTTTTGATATTCAGCCCCAGGCTTCTGGCATAATTTTCTCCCAGCAACAAGGCGTTGAGGTGTTTCGAAAGTAAAACCGAAGCGATGAGGCCAATGCCCAAAATAGGAATAAATACCCATAATTCCTTCCATGACAGGCTACCAAGGTTTCCAAATGACCAGAGAACATAAGCCTGTATATTTTCCGCCTGACTAAAAAATTGAAGGATGCTAACCAATGCTCCTGAAGCGGTTCCAAACATAAGCCCGATGATCAGGAGTGACACGCTGTCTTTGATGCGTGCAGCAACTACAGCGATTACCAATAAAACCAGAAATGATCCCAGGCCCGCTGAAACCACAAGGAGCCAACTTCTGCCAATTCCAGTCACGCTTAGAACCCCCCCAAAATAAAAACCCAGGAATATTACAAGTGCTACACCTAATCCAGCCCCGGAACTTATACCTAATATATAAGGGCCCGCCAACGGGTTTCTGAAGAGGGTCTGCATTTGAAGTCCACTAACGCCCAGCGCGCTACCTACGAATATGGCAGTTAGAGCCTTTGGGACTCTAAAGTTTGTGAGAATCAGGTCCCAGCTTTCTTTGGTAGTATCACTACCTGTCAGGAACAAAAAGATGTCCTTGATAGGAATGAGTACGGAACCCAAACTGATATTGAGAAGAAAGCACAGAATAAATGCAATGCTGATTCCTAATAGGATCCTTATCCATTTTGATCTTGACTCTTCAAAATACTGATTGATCATGGGAGGGACTCAAAATAATATGTTTCGTAATCCGGTAATAGCTGCGGATGAAGGATTTTGATTATATCAGCGAGTACTCGATCTGGTCGGGCATATCCTGACTCGAAAATATCATAGCCACCCTGTGGGCCAATTTTTTTACTATAGTTATAAACATTGTCACCTTCAAAGGCATTGAATTGAGCATACCTGCTGTCCTGATCTGCCAGTTCTTTTTTGGTTTGAAATGTTGCTACTCCGATCCAGTATTCCGCATGTTGTGCTTCTTCAAAAACATACTCAAATCCCAATTCCAACCATCCGGTCTTTTCATTGTCATTCAAAAAGTATTGACCTCCAGCATCATTAAAAAATTGTGCCGACCAGTTTTTTCCTCCAGGTAAAAACCAGGTGTCCCCATAGAGCACACCACTTAGTATCTCAGGGCGGTCATTGACATTTTGTGTAAGGTTCAACAGAGAGTCATAGTTTGATTTGATCGCATTAAAGACCGAATCAGCCTCTTGTTGCTTATTGAAAAAAGCTCCAAAAAATTTGATCCATTCTGCTCGACCCAGAGTGGAAGTCTCTAAAAAATCGGAATTATAAACTACTTGAATCCCGGATTCTTCAAGCTTATCCAAAACGGTTGATTCATTGCCCATGTCAAATGCAAAAACAAGATCAGGATCCAGTCCGATAATCATTTCCAGGTTTAAACTCCCTTCCCCGCCCACATCGATTACGGTTCCATCCTCTACCATTCCACGGATATTCTCAGAAGTAATATATTGAGTGCCCGGAAAGCCTACCAGTGTGTTGGCTACACCAAGGAGTTCGAGAAATGGAAGATGAGTAGTGGATGTGCAGATAATCTTCTCAGGTGTATCACCAATTTCATAAGTGATTTCTTTGGTAGCTCCGGGCCACGGCTCCAGCACTTCAACCATTTTGTCACCAATTCGGAATTTGCTGGCATACTCGATGGAAACTGGTTTAGAATGAGTAGAAGTTTCTTTTTTGAGATCAGACTGGCAGCTAAAAGCCAGTAACAAAATGAGTGGAATCAGTATCCTCATGAGCCAAAATTGTGAAAAAAAAGTAATGATTCATCCAATTCACATTTTTAGTTGTCTTAATGAGGCACATTTCTCCATTTGAATATTTCATTACCTTTGCCTGTGATTGTGGTTCCCGTTGTAATGACATTACAATAGGGATTAAAAGGGAATCCGGTGATTGATAAGAAAATCCGGAGCTGTCCCCGCAACTGTAAGTCCATTTCTATGGCTCGATCTGCAAATCCACTGTCCCGTAGACGGGGTGGGAAGGAAATCGAGTTTAGGACAAGCCAGGAGACCTGCCTCATTCAATGTTTATTCCGAGCTTCGGGTGAAAGCTGAGGGCGTGATCAACCTATGGGTTAACCACACTTAAGTTTTACCGATGGCTTTGAATTGAAGGTATGTTTAATTCATTGGTCTGTTGAGATACTTTGCCACATTAGTATTTAGCTTTTATGCGCTGCTTGTCAGTGCACAGGAAGATACAGTCTTCTTGTCTGAAGTGTCTGTGGCCGCTGATCAGATTTATCCATTTGTAGTAGGTGGGTCACTCCAAAAAGTGGAACTGGATGAGCTAGACCTGAATCTTACAGATGCTTTGTCGAGGAATGGCGGCTTGTATTTTAAGAACTACGGCAATCAACAGCTCTCAACCATAAGCATGCGAGGCACATCGGCCCAGCAAACTAGTGTGCTGTGGCATGGGATTCCTGTGAACTATCCGACATTGGGCCAAATGGATTTTAGTCAATGGCCTGCCTGGTTATTGTCATCTATTGAGCTGCAGCCCGGAAGTGGCGGAGCACTTTTTGGGAGCGGCTCTATCGGCGGTACTGTTTTGCTGGATTCAGATAATGACCTGCAGCATCAGAATCCAGGAATAGTATTGCGTGGTGATGTAGGAAGCTATGGATATTCATTTCTGGGATTGAAAGCGAATTATAAAATTGGAGCACTCTCCAGCCAGACTAGGATTTACAGAACTGGACTGAAAAACAACTTCTCCTATATATATAATGGAGAAGAACTTCAGCAGGAAAATGCAGCAGCTACTGATCTGGGACTAAGGCAATCGTTGCAATGGGACGAAAAAGGTCATCGGTTTTCTTTTGATGGGATGTATTCTCTCAATGATCGGGAAATACAGCCGGTCAAGGGAAGCACAGCTGAAAATGAACTGGCAACGGGTAATGTGAGATTGGCTTTGAGTCACAAGTATGGAAATGCTGCCGGAAGCTTTAATACCTCTCTTGGATTTATTAGAAACAGGACGCTATATAATAAGGAGCAGGAAACAATTGCCCATCAATATTCCGTGGTCTCAACATATGTTTTTGAACTGGGGAATAGAATATTGGGCAGGGTTGGTATCAATGGGAATATTTATCGTGCACAGTCTGATAGTTTTCGTGAAAATCTAACTGATGTGCGAACAGGGTTATTTGCTTCAATCACAGCACCGATCACTCATTTCTGGAAAATCACAATAAATGCCAGGCAATCTGTTTTCAAAGACAAGTTTCCATTCAATCCTTCAATAAATCAACAGGTAAATCTTTATCGTGATACAAACAATAAACTAAGTCTCACCCAGTCGATTTCTACCGGGTTTCGCATTCCTACCCTCAACGACCTGTATTGGAATCCGGGAGGAAATCCCGACCTGGAACCTGAAAGAAGTCTAAATGCTGAGGCAGGACTTAAGTGGGAATCTGGTGAAGACAAGTTTGGATGGGGTTCTACTTTGAACACTTTTAAAATGTGGGCTGATGATTATATCCTTTGGCGACCCGGTGAAGATGGAATTTGGTCGCCAGAGAATATCCAGGAGGTACATTCCGGCGGACTGGAGTATATGGGTTGGATCCAATATAAGGTCGGTTTATTTTCTCAGCGTATTTCAGGTGCTTATTCCTACACCCGGTCTATCAATCGCACAGGGAGTAATTCAGGTAATCAGCTACCTTATGTTCCAAACCATCAAGTTTCCTGGAATGTGAAATCCAATCTGTCTAGCTGGTCTTTAGATCTGAATACAAACTATACAGACAGACGATATACTACACTAGACAATACTTTATCTCAGTCCGTGGGCGGATTCTTTCTTCTCAATGCCAGTTTTGAGAAAGCCTTCACCATGAAAAATTGGACATTGGATCTGGGAATGAAGGCAAAAAATTTACTGAACAGCGATTATGAAAACCTAATTAATCTGGCCATGCCAGGAAGAAATTATCAATTATATATTCTGATTAAACGATGAACACAACAATCAATAAACTCAAATTACTATTGCTCGCCACTCCCATCTTTTGGATGAGTTGTAACGAAAAGGAAACTGAATCATTGCTGCCTGGTGATTTTGAAAATGGGATCATGATCACTAATGAAGGAAATTTTGGGAGTGGAGATGCCACCCTTTCATATTACGACCTGGAGACTCAGAAAGTCTACAATGATGTGTTTGGGTTGGCAAATGATGGGAAGGAAATTGGGGATGTGATGCAATCAATCTTTGTGGATCAGGCCCATGCTTTTTTGGTGGTGAATAACAGCAATAAAGTGGAAGCCCTCAATCTCTCTGATATGACCATCCACTATACGGTGGCTAATCTGAAACTCCCAAGATATATGGTTGGTAATGGAGACAAAGGCTATGTTTCAGAGTGGGTCAGCTTTTCTGACGTGGGAAGAGTTTCAATTATCGATCTTACCACAGGAGAAATTCTGAAATCTGTAGAAACTGATTTTGGAGCAGAAGGAGTCATCATTGCAGAGGACCAATTATTTGTCTCAAATAATTTCAGCACTACCTTGACGGTCATTGATCTGGCTACCGAGACGGTAACGAAAACCATTGAGGTGGGAAGCTCACCTGGAGAGATGAAGATAGATGCAGCTGGTGATATCTGGCTTATTTGCGGGGGCGGTTATGATGCTAACTTCAGTCCTCTCAACGATGGCAAACTCGTTGAGATTGATCCAACTTCATTGGAGATATCGATGGTGGTTGAGCTCGGTAAAAATGTCTCAACCAAAACAGCCATGGATCCAACAGGTGAAAATTTATATTATTTCAGTGGCACCTCAGTCTATAAATATGAAATCGATTCACAAGAAGTTTCAGGCACACCACTGATATCCGAGGATGATGCTACAGGTTTTTACGGCATTGGGGTGGATGATTCTGGCAATATCTATTTATCGGATTCAAAAGGCTTTACAGAAAATGGCGAAGTTTTTATTTATGAACCAGATGGAGATTTTGTGGAGAAATTCAATGTAGAGGGCCGTGGTCCCAATGGATTTGCCTTCAATTAAATCTTTTCAGTCATTTGCTATGGAAGGGGGGTGCTAAGGCACCCTTTTTTTGTTTATGGCCATGATATTTTCCACTCAGGCCAATTATTTTCAATGATTTATCTTTATAATTATAAAATTGCAATTAAAAATATAATTATATTGATATCGCGGTTGATCTATTAATCAATAGCTCCTTAATTGCATCAGTGAAAAACCAACACAACCCCTAAAAAGAAAGCAATGTTTAAAAAATTCTGGCTTGACGTAATACTCGCGACTCTTTTCATATTCGGGATGATGGGAGTATTAAATTCGTTTACTGCATTTAAGATCTTTGATGTATTCGATCCTATCGGGGAAGCATTTTCTGATATGGAAGTGACTGATATCGTGTTTTCACAGCTACGGGATGAGCCAGTAGCTGACGATAGGATCATATTGGTTAATATGAGTACACTTCCAAGACCTGATATAGGGATTATGCTTCAAATTATATCGCAGTATAATCCCAAGGTGATCGGTATGGACTCGTTTTTCTATTTCCCAAAAGATTCTATTGGAGATAGTGTACTGGAGGAAGGGTTTGCAGCTGCACCAAATCTGGTAATGGCGAGTAAGCTAATTTATAATCCTGAAATTGATGAACTTGATTCTGTGGCTTATTCATGGCCGCAGTTTGCTCAATATGGTGAGCCCGGCTTTGCTAACTTCATCACCGATGCTGAGGTTCAGGAAGATTTGAAGATGACCAGGGAGTTTTTGCCACAGCAAATGGTGAATGGTGAAAACCGACATGCCTTTGCTGTGAAGCTTGCCAGCTACTATGACCCTGAAGCTGCAGAGAATTTCTTGGCCAGGGGTAATGAGGTCGAGACCATCAATTATCGTGGCAATGTCCTGGATTATGGAGCGACAAAATTCGGAACCAAGTTTTTTGCACTGGACGTGCAGGATGTATTTGAAGAGAATTTTACCGCCGATCTGATCGAGGGAAAAATCGTCATTTTTTGTTACCTAGGAGAATACCTCGGCGATCGAAGGGCGATCGAAGATAAGTATTTTTCACCCCTTAATGAAAAATATATTGGTAGAGCATATCCGGATATGTTTGGGGGTGTAATCCACGCAAACATCGTTTCTATGATCTTAAATGAGGATTATATCGATGCGATGGATGATTTTTCTGAAATTATTTTAGCAATTATTCTGTGTTTTTTAAATGTGGCACTGTTTTCGCTTATATACCGTCGTATACCTCGATGGTATGACGGAATAACGAAGTTGTTCCAGTTAGTAGAAATAGGATTTTTGACTTACATTATGATTATTTTACTTGACCAAAACAGTTTTAAAATCGAATTAGGTATCGCATTATTTGCGGTGGCCATATCCGGTGATTCACTTGAGGTCTATTACGGTGTAGTCAAAAACATTTTCACCAAAGAGGGTAGACGATCACTATTTAAAATAGATAAACTTTAAAAAATCACACACACTCAATTTTAATAGCTAAATAATTATGAAAAATTTTGTTTCAATCGCCTTTATGTTCGCTATGATCCTGACGGCTTCTTTGGCCTTCGGTCAGAGTTATACCTTCAGAGTTTTGGCTAATAAAGGTAGTAATCAGGTAAAAAGAGCTGGTGCCACAAGCACTGAAGCTTTAAAGACGGGAGCAACATTGAATTCCGGAGATGAGCTTATTGTTTCTGATGGTGCATATATTGGATTGATGCACAAATCAGGAAAAACTACTGAGGTAAGAACAGCAGGAACTAAAAAAGTATCTGACTTAGAGAAAAATATCACAGTAGGTTCCACTAGCGTAGCCAGCAGGTATGCAAGATTTGTAGCCAGCAAGATGAATGAAGAAGAAAACACCAACTATCGTTCAAGATTGGCTGCGACAGGAGCGGTTTCAAGAGCAACAAATGCGGCCATCATGGTAATGGCACCAACTCAGGTAAATATTGCTAGTGAAAACAAAGTCATTGGAGATAAAGCAATCATCAGATGGAAACGTCCTTCTGAAATGACTGAAGATGATACTTATGTAGTTTCTGTTAAAAATATCTTTGATGAAGTGATTTATACTGCCGAAACCGAAAACGAATTTGTAGAGCTTGATTTCACTGCAGAGCAGATGAAAAATGATGTCGGCCTGTATATCCTTCAAGTAGCTAAGAAAGGTGATCCTGAAGTAAAATCTGATGATGTTGGGATCAAACGTGCCAATGATGCAGAAATCACTGCAAACTTGGCTAGCTTAAAAAGTGAAGTAACAGAAGACAGCCCACTGAACAAATTAATTTACGCTTCTTTCTATGAAGAAAATGGTCTTTTGCTTGATGCACTGACCAAATATGAAGAAGCTGTAAAAATGGCTCCTGAGATTCAGGACTTCCAGGATCTTTATGACAACTTTAAAATTGTCTACGGTTTTGAGGAAGATGCCAAATAGGTGTTTGAATAACTTTAATATTTAGCGAAAGCCGTTCCGTACTATCGGAACGGTTTTTTTATTTTTGGCCCTCGGATATGCAAAAATCAACCTACACTAAATCCATAAATTATTGGATTTTTAACGCGTTGTATTTTTCAAAGAAAAATAGATTTTATCATGCGAATTCTTGAAGTAAACGGGGATTGCAAAAAGTCAAGTAAGAATTCATTTTTTTCTTAAAATTATTTATCACAATTTTGATATCCCTCTTTCCCGAAAGGGTACCAATTTAGTATAGACTGCCAACTTTTAATCTTAGTTCGCCAATGTATGTAGAGACGTGGGAAAAGTGCCTTCAATTTATTCAGGATCGCATTCCTCCACAAAGTTTTAAGACCTGGTTTGAGCCCATAGTACCCCTTAATCTGGAAGGAAATGTGCTTACTATTCAGGTGCCTAGTCAGTTTTTTTACGAATGGCTTGAAGAAAACTATGTTCACTTACTAAAGCAAGCTATACGGTCCGAAATCGGAGATAAGGGAAGATTGGAATATTCTGTTGTGATGGACCGTGGTGATGAACAATCCAAGCCACTAACCGTAAGCGTCTCAGGATCAAGCAATAGTCAAAACAAAAACCGTGTCAACGGCTTTGACAAATACAAGAATCCTGATTTTTTAGAGGAGCTACAAAACAATAGCAACCTTAACCCAAATTATCTTTTTGACAACTTTATTGAGGGAGACTGCAACAGGCTGGCTCGATCTGCCGGCTATGCTGTAGCTCAAAAGCCTGGTGTCACATCTTTCAATCCCCTGATGTTTTACGGAGGAGTTGGATTAGGTAAGACACACCTCGTTCAGGCTATTGGAAATCAAATAAAAAGTGACAACAGGGGAAAATCCATCGTCTATGTTGCTTCTGAAAAATTTACCAATCAATTCATCGAGGCACTCAAAAACAACAACATCCAGGACTTTATAAACTATTATAAGGAAGTGGATGTGCTGATCATCGATGACATCCAGTTTTTGAGGGATAAAGAAAAGACACAGGAGATTTTCTTTCACATTTTCAATCACCTGCATCAAAGTGGTAAGCAGATCATACTTACTTCTGATTGTGCACCCAAAGATCTGAAAGGCCTGCAAGAACGATTGGTTTCCCGCTTCAAGTGGGGGCTGACGGCTGATTTACAGCAACCTGATTTTGAAACCAGGATGGCTATTATTCAGAAGAAAATGCAGAATGATGGGATTTCTATTCCAGATCAGGTTCTTGAGTACATCGCCTATAGTGTAGATACGAATGTGCGGGAGCTGGAAGGTGTGGTGATTTCACTGATTGCTCATGCTTCATTGACAAAAAGGGAAATTGACCTGGAACTATCCAAGCAAATCCTGAAAAACATTGTTCATGACATCGATTCAGAGGTAGGAATCGACTACATCCAGAAGACTGTGTCTGACTTTTTCAGTGTCGCCCAGGATGATCTCAAGGCAAAGACCCGAAAGAAAGAGATTGTGATTGCACGGCAGGTAGCCATGTATTTTTCGAAAGATTACACCAATCACTCGTTGAAGTCAATAGGCTATCATTTTGGTGGCAGAGACCATAGTACAGTCATTCATGCAGTACAGTCTGTCAATGACATGATTGACACCAACGCCAAATTCCGTTACTCCATTGAGGAGCTAAAGAAAAAGTTGAAGTTTAAGACACACGCTGTTTAACCCGAGTTAGAAGTAGTAAGGGTAATACACCTTTCTTCCTCGTTTATCTATACCTGAGATGATCACTCGGCCACGGATCTTCTCCAGTATATCTATGAGCTCTTTGGGGTTCTCAATCACAGTGTTGTTGATATTGGTGATGATAAATCCTTCTGGTATTCCCAGCTCGGCAAAAAATCCGCTGGAGTTATAATCCACCACCTTTACTCCATGAGTGATACCGATGAGGTCTCTTTCTACTTTCGAGACATTTTCGAAAGTAGCAGCAAGATATTCTGAGCTGACAAGGTCCCTGACTATGATCCCGGTTGTGCCCTCACGGTTGGTCAGGGTAAGTTTTTTGGTCATTTCTTTGCCTTCCCGCTGCAATACAATGTTTAATTCATCGCCGGGATACAAGTTTCCTATGAATTCTTCCAGGTAGGCTTTGCTTATGATTTGTGTGCCATTGACCATACGTAAGACATCTCCTTTCTCAAGACCTGCACTCGCTGCCGCACCTTGCCGCTGAACATTCGCAACTATCACTCCATTAAGGTTGGTAAGTTGCATTTTATCAGCCATATCGCTGTCAATATCTACATACTCAGCCCCCATAAAGGCTTTTTGTACCTCTCCGTATTTAACAATGTCGTTATAAACTTTCTTTACGATGTTGGAAGGAACTGCGAAACCATAGCCGGTGTATGAACCTGTTTTGGATAAGATGGCTGTGTTAATGCCAATGAGTTCACCTTTCTGGTTAACAAGTGCACCACCACTGTTTCCCGGGTTGATGGCGGCATCTGTTTGGATGAAGGATTCAATCGGGAATTTGTCTCTCAGTATATTGATATTTCTCCCTTTGGCACTTACAATCCCTGCTGTCACAGTTGAAGTAAGATTGAAAGGATTTCCAACCGCCAGTACCCATTCGCCAACCTTTACCAAGTCACTTTTGCCAATGGTCACGGCAGGTAGTTTTTTGCCATCGATCTTGAGGACGGCCAGGTCTGTCGAAGGATCCAAACCGATAAGTTGTGCATCGTACGATTTCTTATTGTGAGTTACCTTGATGACGTCAGCATCGTCAATCACGTGATTGTTGGTCACTATGTATCCGTCCTCAGACAGGATTACTCCGGAGCCACTCCCAATTTGTTGGGAAGTTCGGGGCTCAAAAAACCAATCCAACCAGCTACCTGTCCTGTATTCATATTCGCTCAACGTCTGAATAAAAACTACGCTGGGTGTGGTCCGCTCAGAGGCATAGGAGAAATCCGCTCCGACGTCTGAGAGTGTCTGCTCCGGAATTGGATGATTGATTGGAGCATGCTGAAATTCAGTTGGATCATTATTTGAAACTGCAGATGAAAAGGCAATATCCATAGGTTGACCCAGCTGCCCTGCCAATAAATTCCAACCAACATACACACCCGCCAAACCGGTACAAAAACCAATAATGGCCACCAGTATATACTTCTTCATAACTTCAATCATTCCTTACATTTTCCTTTTACTACGATTCCACGCCGAAAGTTTCAGAACACTAAATTAATTTACCCGGCAGATTTTCTTAATTTCACGCCAATGGGTATCAGGTCGATTCTAGCAAAACCTTTTGCAGCTTATATAGCTAAAGAAACCAAAAAATGGTCATCTAATCCAGGTCTTTTCCAGGAAAATATCCGTAAGGAAATTGTCTCCAAATCAATAAATACCGTATTTGGCAAGGACCATGGGTTTTCAGAAATCAATAATTACGATGATTTCAAAAAGCAGGTTCCTATTAGAGACTATGAGCAGCTTTCTCCATATATCAATCAAATTCTTGAGGGGAAGTCAGATGTGCTATGGCCAGGTAAGCCGGAGTACTTTGCCAAGACATCAGGGACAACCAGTGGCACAAAGTACATTCCCATCTCTAGGCAATCCATTCCCAATCATATCAACAGTGCAAGGAATGCATTACTTTCCTATGTGCATCAAACTGGAAATGCCCGATTTTTGGATGGAAAGCTGATCTTCCTTTCCGGTAGCCCGGTGCTGGGAGAAAAGGCTGGCATAAAAACCGGTCGGTTGTCAGGGATGGTCAATCATCATGTGCCAGGTTATCTCCGGACCAACCAGATGCCCAGCTACGACACCAACTGTATTGAGGATTGGGAGCATAAGGTAGATCAGATTGTAGAGGAGACCTACAATCAAAACATGACACTGATTTCCGGTATTCCACCATGGGTACAGATGTACTTTGATCGCCTGGTGGCAAAAACCGGAAAACCCATCAAAGACCTTTTTCCAAATTTTGAGATGTTTGTATACGGGGGTGTAAATTTTGAACCTTACCGGGCCAAGCTATTTGAAACTATCGGTAGGAAAATTGATTCTATCGAGACGTATCCGGCCTCTGAAGGATTCATTGCTTATCAGGACAGCCAGATAGATGAAGGCTTGCTGTTGCTGGCCAATACAGGAATATTCTTTGAATTTATCCCTACAGAGGAGTTTTTTAATGACAATCCTACTCGTCTTTCCATTGACGAGGTACAAGTGGGTGTCAATTATGCTTTAATTATCAATAGTAATGCAGGGTTATGGGGTTATTCCATTGGTGACACGGTGAAATTCGTTAGCAAAAATCCTCATCGATTACTGGTCACAGGCAGGATCAAGCATTTTATATCAGCCTTTGGAGAGCATGTAATAGGTGAGGAAGTAGAAAAAGCTATGAAACGTACCTGTGAAGAATTCCCTGAAGTAGAGCTGGTAGAGTTTACTGTGGCACCTAATGTGACACCAAAAGATGGACTGCCACATCATGAATGGTTTATTGAATTTGGCAATGAACCAGGGGATATGCAAAAGTTTATCGAGACCCTGGACAATCACCTCAGAGATCTGAATACCTATTACGACGATTTAATCAGTGGAAACATTTTACGTAAACTGATAGTTACCTCTCTTGAAAAAAATGCCTTTATCAGCCATATGAAGTCAATTGGAAAGTTAGGCGGCCAAAATAAAGTGCCAAGACTTTCTAATGATAGGAAGATCGCTGAGCAATTGGCTACTTTTGCGAAAAAATAGATCAAGAAAAAACTAAGCAACAACCTGATGTCAGGTGAATTGAACAAGAAGCGAGTGGCGATCCTTGGCTCCACAGGATCGATAGGTACCCAGGCCCTTGAGGTGATTGATTTACATCAGGACCTGTTTGAGGTGGAAGCGCTCACCGCTCAAAACAATTGGGAACTTCTGGTGGAGCAAGCAGTCAGATATAGACCACACGTAGTAGTTATCACCAATGATGACCATTATGATAAGGTCCATGACGCATTGGATAGCCATGACATAAAAGTTTTTTCAGGCACCAATGCCCTGGAATCAATCGTGCAGATGGAGGATGTGGACCTCGTTTTAACAGCATTGGTGGGTTATTCCGGATTGAAACCAACCATCAAAGCTATTGAGGCCGGAAAAGACATTGCACTGGCCAATAAAGAAACATTAGTCGTAGCCGGGCAATTGATCACCTCACTGGCTGCTCAAAATAAAGTCAACATCCTTCCTGTGGATTCGGAGCATTCGGCTATTTTTCAGTGCATTGTCGGTGAGCACATCAATCCGATTGAAAAAATAATTCTGACTGCTTCCGGCGGACCATTTCGTGGGATGACCAGGCATGAATTGGGCGCCGTGACGAAACAGCAGGCATTGAAACATCCTAACTGGGAGATGGGGGCAAAGATCACCATTGATTCTGCTACCTTGATGAATAAAGGACTGGAAGTGATAGAGGCAAAATGGCTGTTTGGGACCTCTCTGGAGCAAATTGAAGTGGTTGTGCATCCACAATCGATCATCCATTCCATGGTCCAGTTTCAGGATGGAAGCATCAAAGCTCAAATGGGCCTTCCTGACATGAAACTGCCCATTCAATATGCCTTTGGTTTTCCCAAAAGATTGCCAAATAAATTCCCCAGATTTGACTTTACTGCGTTCCCGCAACTCACTTTTGAGCAACCCGATACGGAAACTTTCCGTAACTTGCAGTTGGCTTATCATGCAATTGAGCGAGGAGGAAATCACCCCTGTATCCTGAACGCAGCCAATGAAATTGCGGTAAGTGAATTTTTAGCAGACAGAATTGGTTTTTTACAAATATCCGATGTAATTGAGGAATGCTTGGTCAAGGTGGATTATATTCGTGAGCCAATTTTAGAAGATTTTATAGAAACTGACCAATTGACAAGGGTTAAAGCAAAGGAGATAATTAGATAAATGGAAGGTTTGATTATGGCAGCTCAGCTATTGCTGGGATTGTCAATATTAGTAGGATTACATGAGTTAGGGCACCTTTTGGCGGCAAAAGCCTTTGGCATGAGAGTAGAAAAATACTCCATCGGGTTCCCTCCCAAAATCTGGGGAAAGAAATTTGGTGAAACTGAATATAGCATCGGAGCGATTCCTCTCGGAGGCTTCGTAAAGATCTCCGGGATGATCGATGAGTCATTGGATACCAAATCCATGAATGAAGAGCCGGAGCCATGGGAGTTTAGAGCTAAGCCAGCCTGGCAGCGACTGATTGTGATGATGGGTGGTATCATAGTGAATGTAATCACCGGTATTGTGATCTTCATTGCGTTGCTGTACATCAATGGTGAATCTTACATCACCAAAGAAGAACTAAACAAGCATGGCATTGAGGCCAATAACCTGGCCAGACAGATTGGACTACAGACCGGAGACCGGATTGTAGATATCAGTGGTCAGGATTATGAAACATTTAGTGATTTGTTTAGCCCGGACGTGATCCTTGGATCCAATGTCTATTACACGGTACTGAGGGATGGTGAATATCTTAAAGTAGATATTCCAAGTGATTTTCTGGATAAGCTTTCTGATAAGCGCGGTGAACGTTTCATGGATTACAGAGCACCATTCGAGGTAGGCCAAATCCTGGCAGGGAGCAATGCCGCAGAGGGTGGGTTGCAGCCTGGGGATAAATTTCTCACAGTTAATGGGGACTCCATCTTTTACTATGATGAGTTTAAGGGTAAAATGGAAGACCTAAAGGGTAAGGAATTCACTGCTTCGGTGATTAGAAAAATAGAAGGTACAGAAAATCAAATGACTGTGCCGGAGACACTTACATTGGAAGTAGATGAAGACGGTTTACTTGGGTTTCAGGCACACAAGATCATAGATTATTCAACCCGACAGTTTGGACTTGGAGTAAGTGTTGTCAAAGGAACAAATGAAGCTTTTGGTATCGTATGGCAGAATATCAGGGGCTTTGGGAAAATCTTCTCCGGTGAAGTTTCAGCCTCCAAATCACTTTCTGGACCAATCGGGATTGCCCAGTTTTTTGGTGGTACCTGGGATTGGAACCACTTCTGGAGGATAACGGGATTGCTTTCTATGGTGTTGGCTTTCATGAACTTTTTGCCCATTCCGGCACTGGATGGAGGTCATGTTGCTTTCCTCACCTGGGAGATTGTTTCGGGAAGGAAACCATCAGATAAGTTCCTGGAAAATGCTCAGAAAGTGGGCATGGTATTATTGCTTGGACTTATGAGCTATGCGATCTTCAACGATGTGTATAAGTTGTTGCCATTCTAGGAATCACTCATTGTTGTCCGGTGAGATTTCCTGGTTGGTGGCTACACCAGGTCGGTAAATTTCGAACTCAACACGTCTGTTTAGTGCTTTGGCTTCCTCAGAATCGCCTGGCATGATAGGTCTTGTGCTTCCGTAGCCTTCATATTCGACCCGGTCAGGCCAGACACCAGCAAATACAACGATATAATCACGTATGTTTTTTGCCCTGTCCTTAGATAATTGCATGTTAAATTCATCAGATCCATAGGAATCTGTGTGGCCCGAAATCCTGAGCTTAAATTCCGGGTTGTCGTACATGAAATTGACAACCTTATTTAAGTCAGCATACATTTCAGTTTTCAGCTCTGCCTTTCCATTATCGAATTCAATGGAGGCAAATTTTACCCTGCTGGCTAAAGGTTCGGTCACTTTTCTGAGCTCTGTAGGCCCATCGAGGAAAAAGACATCTTCAATCCGGAAAAAGTCATCCCCTTGAATGACCAGGAGGTATTTTCTTTTATCAATCAGGTTAAATTCAAAACTCCCATCAGGTTTTAGAAACTTCGGGGCCACCTCGATGCCTTCATCCAGATCAATTATTGAAACAATCCCTTTAAAAGGCGCTCCTGTCAATGAGTCTGTCAATGAGCCATACAAAAGTGTATTGGCTAAAGGCTGAGCCTCCATGGGCAATGGAAAAGAATAGAGATCCTGCTTGGTCAGATCCCGTGTAATAGATCGCGCATAAAAAAGAAGTTCTGACCTGGAATCGATTGTAAAATAAAACTCACTCCCTGCGGCATTCACCAATGGCCCGATATTGAATGGCTCACTCCAGCTTCCATTCACATTTCGGCTTTTGTAAATGTCAAACTCACCAAAGTTGTAGAGTTGGCCATTGGAGCTGAAATAAAGCACGTCAAAGATTGGATGATAAAAGGGACTAACGTCATTGCTTCGGGTATTGATCACTGGTCCTGCGTTTTGTGCTCTGGCCCAGCTTCCATCTTTTTGTTTGTAAGTGAAATAAATATCCGATAGTCCAAAGCCACCAAGCCTGTCCGAAGCAAAAAATAAGGTGTCTTCTGTGTGAGAAAGAGATGGGTGAGAATCCCAACTCAGGCTATTGACATTTGTTCCAAGGTTTTTCACATTGCCCCAGGTACTGTCGGCCCTTAATGTTGCCACAAAAAGGTCACAGTCTCCATAGCAATCTACACAGTCGCATCGACCAAAATAAAGCGTCTTTCCATCTCTGGTCAATACTGCCGAACCCTCATTGTACATAGAATTCAAGCCTTCTAACGGCTTGGCTTTATCCCATGTGCCATAGTCGTCTTTTCTGGAGTAAAAAAGGTCTTCATTTTCTTTCCTTCGCAGAGAGAGGTCATCGCTGTTTCGCTTTGAGGTAAATAATAGTATGTTGTTGTTGATATTTAGCGTAGGACCGTAGTCAGCTTTAGCGCTGTTGATATTCTGCCCCATATTAAGGAGTATCCCTCTTGGAGGGCGTAAGGTATCAATAAGTTTACGGTACTCTACCAGCTCGTAATAATAATCCAGAGGAACGTATTGAGCTGCCTCCTGTGCATTAAGTGTATCGTAATAAAGTTCAATTTCTTTAATGTCAATATCGTGGTGGTGATGTCTTAAAACCAACCGGTACAGGGATTTGGCTTCGTCAGGATCACCATAGAGCTCGGTGAGCTTGGCCAGCCGCCAGATCATCCGCGTATCCTTATAGAAGTTCTGTATGCCAAATTGCTTTACGTAGTCTTTGAGCAATGGATACAATTCTTTCCATTCACCGGCTTTTTCCAGCTCATAGATCCTTTTAAGCTTATCGGCATTGTAGTAGTCTTTTACGCGGTTGATGTTTTTAAACTGAAAGTTGTCAAGGATCACCTTGGGCATCAGGGAGTCAGCTTCGAACTGGAAAGCAGCCAGTTGTGCTTTGGTCATTGACGAGGTCAATAGAAGACAAAGAATAAAGCACAGCCTTAAAACACAGTTCATATTCATGCCGTTTCGACAGGTTCCCGTAAAGATAGTGTGAAAAATAGCATGGTATTCTATTTTGGCACACCTATTGGGCTTATAACGTTTCAATATTTAATTCGTACTTTAAAAGGCACAATCTGCCAAATTGACATAAAAAGCTATATGGCTGACCAAAAAAACATAAAATCTTTTCGTTTTACCAAGTCTGATGAAGATTCGGGAGATTTGATTCAACTGGTTATTGAAGATGACCACCACAATGATGATGAAGCATTACCAGATAAGTTGGGCATCCTCCCGGTTCGAAATACTGTTTTGTTCCCAGGTGTTGTCCTACCCATTACAGTAGGTAGGGAAAAGTCTATAAAGCTCATTAAAAAGGCTTACAATGGCGACCGGATCATCGGTGTTGTTGCACAAAAAAACACCGAAACTGAAGAGCCGGGCTTTAAAGATATTTATCAGGTAGGTACAGTAGCGAGAATACTAAAGATGCTCGTTTTGCCTGACGGCAATACAACAGTAATTATTCAGGGTAAGCGAAGGTTTGCCCTGGAGAAGCCCATCAAAGAGACTCCATACCTGGAGGCGAGCTACAAGCTATTGCATGATGATGAGGACGTTCCGAAAAAAGATATTGGTGTGATCATCCAATCACTTAAAGAGGCTGCAAACAAAGTACTCAAGCTGAATCCAGAGATTCCCAGAGAGGCTCAGGTAGCCTTAGAGAACATTGAGAATCATACTTTTCTGACTCACTTTCTTTCATCCAATGTAAGTGCTGATGTAGCTGATAAGCAAAAGCTGTTGGAGATTGATAATCCAAAGAAGCGTGCTGAAAAGTTATTGAAATATATGCTGAAGGATATCCAGGTGCTGGAGCTGAAGCATGAAATAGCCAACAAGGTGCACTCGGACATTGATCAGCAGCAAAGAGATTATTATCTCCGTCAGCAAATGAAAGTACTGCAGGAAGAGCTGGGTCAGGATCGTCCTGATCAGGAGCTCGAAGCCTTAAGGAAAAGGGGTGAGGAGAAGAAATGGTCGGAGGATGTGAAGAAACATTTCCTCAAAGAAGTTGACAAGATCGGTCGAATGAACCCTGCTGCTGCCGAGTATCCTGTGGCCATGAATTATGTGGAGTTATTGGTCAATCTACCTTGGGGAGAAGTTACAGAAGACAATTTTGACCTCAAGAATGCCAAAAAGGTCCTTGATAAAGATCATCATGGTCTGGAAAAGGTGAAGGACAGGATCCTGGAATATCTCGCGGTCAGAAAACTGAAAAATGATCTCAAGGGACCAATATTATGTCTTTATGGCCCTCCTGGAGTGGGTAAAACCTCACTGGGTAAATCCATTGCCAGAGCACTGGGCAGAAAATATGCACGGATGTCATTGGGTGGATTGCATGATGAAGCTGAGATCCGTGGCCACAGGAAGACCTACATTGGTGCTATGCCAGGCAAGATCATACAGAATATCAACCGTTCGCAGTCTTCTAACCCGGTGTTTATCCTGGATGAGATTGACAAGGTAAGTTCTGATTTCAGGGGTGACCCATCGTCAGCCTTGCTTGAGGTACTGGATCCGGAGCAGAACAGTACTTTCAAGGACAACTATCTGGAGGTAGACTATGACCTGTCCAAGGTACTTTTTATTGCTACTGCAAATTCATTGGATAGCATTCAGGCTCCGTTGAGAGACCGGATGGAGATCATAGACATTACAGGTTATACTCAGGAAGAGAAAGTAGAGATCGCCAAGCGGCATTTGATACCCAAGCAGCTAAAAGAGCATGGATTGAAGAAAAAAGATGTTTCCTTCCAGAAAAGTGGGATCAATAAGCTGATCAATGATTACACCAGGGAGTCGGGAGTCCGTAATCTGGAGCGAAAAATTGCTTCAGTCGTTAGAAATGCAGCTAAATCCATTGCGATGGAGGAAGAATATGATGCTAAAATCACTGATAAGCTGGTAAGAAAAGTACTTGGTCCGGAAGTATTTGACAAGGAAGTTTATGAGGACAATAAGATGCCGGGTGTAGCCACCGGGCTCGCGTGGACACCCGTGGGGGGAGAGATCTTATTTATTGAATCAAATCTCAGCAGGGGCAAAGGGAAACTGACGCTTTCCGGTCAGCTGGGTGATGTGATGAAAGAATCCGCCATGACAGCACTTTCTTACCTAAGATCCAATGCAGAGGGATTAGGTATTGACTACAGGGTGTTTGAGCATTATGACCTACATGTGCATGTGCCTGCAGGTGCTATTCCTAAGGATGGTCCGTCTGCTGGTATTGCCATGCTTACTTCATTGGCGTCGGTATACACTCAAAGGTTGATCAAAAGTAAGCTGGCCATGACAGGGGAGATTACCTTGAGAGGTAAGGTTTTGCCTGTAGGTGGTATTAAGGAAAAGATCCTGGCTGCCAGACGTGCTGGCATAAAAGAGATTATCTTATGCAGAAAGAACGAGAAGGATCTGGAGACCATTAATAAAAGCTACATTAAAGATCTGAACATCCATTTTGTAGAAAATGTGCAGGAAGTGATAGATTTAGCGTTGTTATCAACCAAGGCCAATGAACCTATGGAGTTCATCATTCCTGAAAAGACTGCTTGAAATATCTCTTTCATATATTAGCATTTTTTACATTCCCCTTGATGGCGCAGTTTTCAGGCTATCAAAGTTTGCAATTGCCATCGGGAGCAAGAAATGCCGCATTAGGAGGTCAGGTGGTGTCTTTGTCAGGAGACATCACCCAGTTTATTCACAATCCGGCAAGTTTGGACTCACTGGATTACACAGATCTTGCATTGAGCTTAAGCCCGTATTTTGCCGGGATCTACCAGTTTTCCGGACAATATTATCTGCCTGTGAGAAGGATCAATGGACTGGCGGTTGGTCTCAGTTATCTGGATTACGGAGACTTTGTAGCCACCGATCCCAGTGGTGCTTCGGGAGATACTTTTCGTGCTTCAGATTATGTGATTACCGTCGGCAAGAGTCATCGTATGAGTTCATTTTCTGTGGGAGTAAACCTGAAGTTAGCCCATAGTTCCATTGAAACTTACTCATCCACAGCTTTGTTGGCTGATGTGGGAGGGATGTATCACTATCCGAATGGCGACTTTAAAATTGGACTTGTCTTCAAAAACATAGGTTTTCGATTTGATGATTATTTTGGGTCGGCAGCCACAGAGCTACCCTTTGATGTACAGATTGGTACTTCTGTAAAACCGATGTACATGCCCATCCGTTTTTCCATCACTGCGTATAACCTTGTAGAGGAGGACCTGGTATTCAGGCAGGATGCAAATGAAAGCTCAAGGACTGTCAGAGCTTTTGATGGTTTCTTTCGAAGAATAAATCTTGGAGCTGAATTGATCTTTTCAAAAAATGTTCAATTTCTATTAGGGTACAATCATTTACGCCGTCAGGAACTTGCTTTGGAGGAGACAGGAGCAGGTGCCGGTTTTTCTTACGGTTTGATGATTGGGATCAAGAAGTTTACCTTTAGATATGCCAGGTCGGTATATCATGCAAATGGAGGAGCCAATTTTATTACGATTCAGACAAACATACGCTCCTTTAATAAAGTATTATAAATGACTATGAACAAAAATTTAACACCTAAAGCCATTGTTGCTGAACTGGACAAATATATCATCGGGCAAAGTGATGCCAAGAGAAATGTAGCCATTGCCTTGCGAAATCGCTGGAGAAGGATGAATGTAAAAGAGGAGATCCAGGGTGAGATCGTACCCAACAATATCCTGATGATTGGTGCAACTGGAGTAGGTAAGACGGAGATTGCCCGACGCCTTGCCAAGATTGACGATGCACCTTTTACCAAGGTAGAAGCTTCAAAATTTACTGAAGTAGGTTATGTAGGAAGGGATGTGGAGAGCATGGTACGTGACCTGGTGGAGCAGTCAGTGAATATTGTGAAGGTGAGAAAGAAAGAGGAAGTAAAGGAACGTGCCAATGAAATAGTGGAAGGGATAATCCTGGATGCCCTCATACCCCCGCTAAAGGGTGCAACCTCCACGGTTACGACGGTGGATACGGACCAGGAACCTCGAAATGACAAGGAGCTGAATGAAAAGACCAGGGAGAAATTTCGCGAAAAAATACGAAGTGGTGAGCTAGATGACCGCAAAATAGAAATCAATGTTCGACAGGCAGCTAATCCTGGGATGGGAATGATTGGTGGAAATATGGATGAAACCTCCATGATCAACCTGCAGGAGATGCTTGGAAACATGCTTCCTAAGAAAAACAAGAAAAGAAGAGTCACAATAGCGGAGGCCCGAAAAATCCTGATGGAGGAAGAAGCGGCGAAACTCATCGATATGGATGAGGTGAAGGAGGAGGCGTTGACGAAAGCCATGAATACCGGGATCATTTTCATTGATGAGATAGATAAGATAGCCAGTGGAAGTGCTAGTGGAGGAAAAGGTCCGGATGTAAGTAGAGAAGGAGTGCAGCGCGATTTGCTGCCCATCGTAGAAGGAAGCTCAGTGATGACAAAATATGGTGTGGTTCAAACCGATCATATCTTGTTCATTGCCGCAGGAGCATTTCACGTAAGCAAGCCATCTGATCTGATTCCCGAGTTGCAGGGTAGGTTCCCGATTCGTGTGGAATTGGACAACCTGTCAAAAGCTGACTTTTTAAGAATACTCAAAGAGCCTAAAAATGCATTGACTAAGCAGTATGAGGCTTTGATTGGGGCGGAAGATGTAAAAATTGAGTTCCGTGAGGAAGCACTTGAGGAGCTGGCAGAAATAGCTTTCCATATCAACGAGGAAGTAGAAAATATTGGGGCAAGGAGATTACACACGGTGATGAGTCGATTGCTTAATGAGATCCTTTTTGATATTCCGGATACCATTGGCCCAAATGCGCATGTGGTGATCGATAAACAACTGGTTCAGGAAAAGCTACAGGGATTGGTGAAAGACAAAGATCTGAGCCATTATATATTATAAGGCAAACAGCATGTATTTCGCGGACCGTATCGATCGACTTTCAACAGAAACTGCATTTAGCGTACTGGCCAGAGCCAAAAAGCTGGAGGCACAGGGAAAGGAGATCATCCATCTGGAGATCGGTCAACCCGATTTTGATACACCTCAAAACATCAAGGACGCCGCCATCAAGGCCCTGCAGGAGGGGAAAACAGGTTATTGCCCTACCACAGGTGTACATGAGCTGAAAGAGACTGTAGCAAGAGATACCTCAAAAACCCGAAACATTTCGGTAAGCCCAGACCAGGTAGTCATCACCCCTGGTGCCAAACCAATTATGTTTTTCTCTATCCTGGCACTGGTCAATGAGGGTGATGAAGTCATGTATCCTAATCCCGGCTTTCCAATCTATGAATCGCTTATCCGCTTTGTGAAGGCCAAGCCTGTGCCATATCCTCTAATTGAAGAAAAGGGCTTCAGTTTCGATGCTGATGAATTTGTTTCATTGGTATCTGACAAAACCCGCCTGATCATCCTCAACTCTCCCCAGAACCCAACAGGTGGAATTATTACTCAGGAAGATCTTGAAGTGGTTGCCAGGGTGGCTTCAGAGAAAGATATCATGGTTTTATCAGATGAGATCTATAGAAGACTGATCTATGATAAGACGTTTCACAGCATCACATCCATCGGCGATATGATGGATCGCACAGTCATCCTGGATGGGTTTTCGAAGACTTATGCGATGACCGGCTGGAGGCTTGGATATGGTGTAATGCCCGTAGAGCTAGCCAAAAAGATTGAATTGCTTCAGGTGAATAGCAATTCATGTGCTCCCACATTCACGCAATATGGTGGAATAGAAGCGCTCACAGGAGATCAATCAGCCATGCTTGAAATGGTATCCTCATTTAAAGAACGTCGAGATTTTATTGTCAAAGGTTTGAATGCAATCGATGGCATTTCATGCATCGTGCCCGAAGGCGCCTTCTATGCTTTTCCAAATGTGACACAACTCAACATAGATCCTCAAGCCTTTGCAGATCTTCTCCTCAATGAATATGGTGTAGCCTTGCTTACTGGGTCTTCATTTGGTCAGTATGGAAAGGGCTATCTGAGAATTTCCTATGCCAATTCTATCGAAAACCTTCAAAAGGGGTTAGATCGAATCCGGCAGGCGATCAGCGATCACAACTTGTACTAAACTTTCCAGGGACCCATCTTGAGTTCCGGATAATCTATTTCTATCTCTAAAAGCCTGTTATACTTAGCCAATCGCTCAGACTGGGTAATGGATCCAACTTTGATCTGATCCCCACTCCATCCTACGGCAAGGTCGGCTAACCAATCATCCTCTGTTTCCCCACTTCGGGCACTCACGGTTACCTGCCACCCAGCTGATTTTGCCAGTTTATAAGCTTCAAGGGCATCTGATATACTGCCACACTGGTTTACCTTTAGGAGTAGGGCATTGGCGGAATGTGTATCTATGGCTTTTTGGATCCGGCTTGTTTGAGTGCATAACAGGTCATCGCCCAGCACCAATGATTTTCCACTAATCTTGTTGTTCAGGTCCGGCCAGTGGGACCAGTCGTCTTCGGCCAGCCCGTCTTCCAGGCTAACAATTGGGTATTTACTTACCCAGCTCGCCAGTAACTCAATCTGTTTTTGTGCGCTCAACTGCTCATCATTGATAAGGTATTTTCCGTTTTCAAAGAAATGGCTTGAGGCAATATCCATAGCCAGGGCGATGTCTTTTCCAGGCTTAAATCCCGCTTTCTCTATCGATTCCAATGCGGTGTCCAGCATTTCATCAATGTGGTTGAAGCTGGGTGCCAGACCTCCCTCGTCAGCCGTAAGGGTACGCATCCCATATTTTTTCTTGATGATATCGGCTGCAACATAATAAACCCTGTAGAGATCAGACAAGGACTGCTCTACCGTCATGGCACTCATGGGCACGATGAGCAAATCCTGGATAGGGACCTGACCTCCGGCATGTTTACCCCCGCTAAAAAGATTGACCGTAAGCCTTGGCAATCGAAACGTTTCGGCACTTAGCAATCCACCAAAATACTGGAACAGCGGTAAATCCTGCTGCAGAGCGCTCGCTTTGGCAAATGCCAATGAGCAGGCAAGAATGGCGTTTGCACCCAGATTTCCTTTGTTTGGTGTACCGTCCAACTTGATGAGAGCATCGTCCAGCCCCTTTTGATCGAAGGATTGACCAGAAATAGCTTGATTGATTTCCTGGTTGATGTGACCGACAGCTTTTTGACATCCCAGCCCGGCATACCTACTGGAGTCACCGTCTCTGAGCTCCACAGACTCAGCCTTACCGGTAGAAGCACCTGAGGGGACAGAAGCTTTACCTATTGTGCCATCACTTAGGAAACATTTGGCCATGACAGTTGGCCTTCCCCTGCTATCAAGTATTTCATAGCCATGGAAATGATCAATTATTGCGTTCATTAAGTTTTCTTTTATAGGAATCAAATAATTGGGTCAATGTATCTGGCACCTCGTTGATCAGAGTAGAAACAGCTTCGTATTGCCACTTTTGTTCATCGGCTGCAAGATACTCAAGTGGGGATTTACCATGAACCCTTGCCATCATACATCCAAGTAAGTGTTTCACACATCGTTGTTCAAAACTATCGCTTTCGTAATTGAAAATACCCCTATAACTATTCCATGACAGCAATGCTGAGTCAACGAAAGTTGGATCTTTCAGGTGATTGGCTTTGCTCAGAAAATGGGTTAGAGAGAAACCAACATCGAAGGCGGGATCACCGAAATGCATCACTTCATGATCAAGTAGGATCAACCTTCCATCCTTGATTAGCACATTTTTGGGACTGTAGTCGCCGTGTACAATGGTTAGCTGACTATCCAGGGTAGACTCGATTAGATCTGCATAAAATGTTTGAAATTGAGTGAGTTTTTGACTTGTGTGCTGATAGTAGGGCTCAATTCTCAGGTTGATGAAGTAATCCCTGTTATTGAAAGTTTTGGAGGCATCCGGATCATTCAGACTTTTTATATGAATGGTACCCAGTAACTCTCCAAAAGATTTAATGTGGTCCTTTTCAATAATACCTGCCAGCAATAATTCCTTCAGGTTTTTTACTGGAGGAGATATGGCCTCCATTATGAGTAAATGGTTTTTTTCATCACAAAATATAGGCTGGGGTACACTCCCTTGGGGCAGGTGATCATATAACCATTTCAGTCCAAGGTTTTCTATGAGTATCCTGGCAGGATCACTGAACCATTCTGATTTTGTTTTTAGTTGCTGCAGCGCTTGCTTTATTACGATCGGTTTTGACTTTTCTACGTAGACAGTCTTTGCAGAAACACCTCCCGTGAGTACTTTACATGACAGACTCTCCCCCTGTTTGATCAGGTCATATTTAAAAAGATAGTCACTTAGGGTTTTGGGATTTTCAATATTCATACTTCACTGAAGTATCCCTTGTGATGTAATTTGTTGATAATTAGATACTTTAACAGCTGAAAAATTAACATAAGATTTATTTCTTTACCTATCTGTATTTTATGACCAACCAGCTAAGATAAGTGGAATATAGAGAAGAAATAATTGATGATAAGTCAATCATCATCATATACCTCCAGGGGGTATTTGATTTTGAAGAAATTGTCGTCTTAGGCATTAAATATCGTAAAAGAGCCCTGGAAAGGGGCTACAGATTGATTTGTGATTTTCGGAATGCCAGGGGAAATGTCACGGTTTCTGATATTCAGACCTATTTCACCAATCATATCCATAAGATAGATGAGCGGTTGAGTAGCGTTCCGGTGGTGTATGTTTCAAGTGAAAGGGGATACCCAACCTTTAAGCTCCTTCAACAAATCTGGGACAATCAGGGGGTTTCTATTGTGATTTTCAAAGACCTTGATTTAGGTATCAAGTGGTTTGAAACACACAACCTCCCGTAATTACCCGGGATTTTTCATGACATCATCTCTATCACTTTATCCCAAACTTTTGAACTGACCGGGATTCCTTCCTTCGCAAATTTTACTCTGGTTTGTGAACTACGCTCTCCGGGGTAATAGGTCCGGTCTTCAGGGTGCATAGGTTCTACATTATGCGTGTAGTCAATGATTTCATTAATCAAACGCTCCTGGAGGTCCTGATCGCCGAATATGTCCGGATAAATACAAAGGAATACCTGGGAAACGGCAGTCTCAAAGGGTCTTTGACTAATCCTGAAAGTCGAATCGCCAGCTGAGAGTAAGGTTGCCAGCATATCTAGTATAATAGAAAGGGCTGAGCCTTTCCAATAGCCGATGGGCAATCCCCGCTCTTTGAGTGTGATCCTTTCCGGGTCATTGGAAAGCTCGTCGTTTTCATCCCAGCCGCCCGGAAAAGGTAGTTTTTTGCCTCTTAGTTTATAATCATTGATCTTGCCGAAAGCAAACTGAGAAATGGCCATGTCTAAAATCACATGGCCCTCTTTTCTGGGAATTGAAACCACAAAAGGGTTGTTCCCGGTCCGACTGTCTTTTCCGCCCCACGGAGGCATGTTGGGCTGCGTGTTGGTGAATAAAATGGAGATGCAACCTGCATCAGCTGCTTGTTTGGCGTAAGATCCACCACGCATCCAGTGATTATTGTTGCGCAAAGCAACCAATCCCATCCCATGCTCTTTGGCCAATTCAATGGCCCGATCCATGCACTTTGTGGCATTGATAATGCCAGGCCCCTGGTGTCCATCCCACCTTTCGATGCTCCCAAATGAGGCTACCTTTTCAGCTTCCTTGTCCACTTTCACCGATCCGTTTTGGATATACTCAATGAATAAAGGCACCCGGTTGATGCCATGTGAGAAGACTCCATGAAGGGTGCTTTCTGTATAGGTTGATGCCAGCAGTTGGGCTTTCTCATTTGAAAAGTTGAATTTGAGGAAAAGCTTTAAAAGTACTTCTTCCATTTCATTGGATGAGATTTGAATGGTGTTGTTGGACATACCAGTGATTTGTTTAATCTGGAGACTTGTTGAAGGAACTCCAAACTAATAAAAATTCTCATCAGGATGCAATCAATTCCATTTGACTAAATCAGATTTTCACTGACTCATGTTGATTAACTATTTGAGCCTCCAGCTCAATCCAAACCAGATCAAATAGGAAATGATGTAGATAGAAAAACCATACAATGTAGTGATTAGGGAAATTTTTAGTCCTCCATATACCAATGAAGGTGAAACATCTCCTGCCTCTTCAATAGCTTTGAAAGCATTAGTAAGTCCTATGAGTTGTGAGAAGATCCCAATGACAAGCGCAAATAACCCGACGGATTTGATGTAGGAAATTTTAACTCTACCTGCATCAGGATTGACCTCACCTTTTAAGACGGGCAATCCATTGATGACTGCCACAACGATCATGGCCACAAAAATGATAGTGAGGATACTCATATCTCGTAGTCCTCCCATGTAAAATACTTCAATCATTTTATCTTTTGTTTTAGGTTAAAAAATAATTTGATCAAAGGTCTGTGGCACTTGAGTTAATAGCAATGTAAAATACTTACCTAAAACTGTATTTCATCGATTTTATATTTCAAATAAGTTAAAATACCTCATTTTTATAGTCTCGACTATGAAAAATAGAATAGTAAAACACATTTCTCTGTGGACCATCATAGCCCTTATTCTGGTTGTTTATTATGGCAGGGTAAATGGAAATTTTTCCGAAGCCCTCTACTTTGTTACAATGTTAATGCCTGTTGCAGTTGGGACTGCCTACGTCTTTAATTACTATCTGGTTCCGAATTACCTGCTCACCAGGAGATATTGGACTTTTGCACTATACATGTTTTATATGGTCGTCATCACTCTGTACCTGGAAATGATGGTCATAGTGTTCTCCTTTGTTTTTCTGTATGACTTCCAATATGGCGAAATGAACCCACTGACTGTAGATACCATTTCTGTGGCTGCAAATATTTATCTGATTGTTTTTGGGTTTGCTTTTTTCAGAATGATTGAATCACTAAGAAAAACTGCTGCAGAGAAAGCTACATTGACGGGAAAGATTGAAAAAAATAAGCAGAAAGTGATTACAGTAATTTCAGATAGACAACAAATTCCTATTCTTCTCGATCAGATAAAGTTTATTGAGAGTTTGTCCGACTATGTGAGCATTGTCCATGAGAATGGAAAGACCATAACAAAAGAAAGAATCAGTAACCTGGAAGAAAAATTGCCAACAGATTTTATCCGGGTCCATAGATCCTTCATTGTTAATAGGAAATGGATATCAGCATTTAATAGCGAGCAACTTGCCATTGCTGATGCGAAAATTCCCATAAGCAGAAAATACAAAAAAGGGGTAATGGAAGAACTTGGTTAATGATCAATTACTCTTTTAGCCATTTATCAAGCTCTTTGTCAATTTGTTCTGATGGTATTCCTTCACCTCTTGTAATTTCCTCTCTTGCAGTTGAAATTTCTATTTTTTGTTGCTCGCTCAACTGATATACAGACTCATCAAGTTTGATTTCCTGGCTTTTTATGTTAATCATATCTAAATATCGTAATTGGATTCGGGTTCATTCAATCCTGGCTAGTTTTTCTTGATAAACTTGTCTGGCCATCTCATAAGCCTTTTTAGCATCCTCCAACTCCTCTTCACGAATCTGCTTGCTCTTTTCCTTCCAACATTGGTCTACGGATGCCAGACACCACTCCAGGCTCTTTTTCACTGCAATAGGCTTGTTATCCACCTTCACGAATATAGGGTTGGTATGAGAGCTGGGGAAGACCCGCAATGCCACCCAGGCAGATTCATCAATCTTATAGTCAAAATTCAGATTAGACCATTTGCCATCTGCTGCTACCTCCTGCTCGTCTACAACCTGTCCATTGACGATGAGCTCAACTGCTATATTTCTACTCTGACCAACGCGACTTCGCTCCACATGCCAATAGGGATAGGTAGTCAATGGACGGTCCGCCACAGAGGCTTCAACGGGGCCCTGGGTTTCGCTTAAGTACCCAACTGCCTTACCGGATATTTTTAGTGTGCTACCTGCCTTTACAGACAATTCACTCTCATTTTCTCCCAACTCCTGACCATTGATTTTAAAATCAATGAGATGGGAGAATCCGTCTGAGACATAAGTCTTTCCTTTCAACAGCGCTTCCATATAGTTTTCGAAATTGAGCTTACCATCAATCTTCGCATAGGTTCGTGTGGCCCCAACTCTTTCGTCGGAAATACAGGGAAAATCTGTCTCTCCACTCAGCCTCACCCGATACCCGGCATTCAATGAATGATACCACATGTTCAGCTCCCAGTTGCTTGGTGTGTCCCCCGCGGAATAGAAATCCACTGCATCATGCGTGATCGTGACGATGTACTCGTTGGCACCAATTCCGGTCATTTTCGGGATCTCATAGTTAGGTATCTCATCGGTAGGATTCATAGGTTCCAGTCCCCACCCTGAATGGGCATAGCCCACAATACCATCCTGACCTTTGGCCCATTGCAGCACGGGCAATGTCCAGCTTGGCCACTCCTCAATGAGGGTGGTATTGGGGTAGTCGTCTTCCTTGAGGTTGAGGAGTACCACATGGCCCGAATGTGAGGATGGGAAACCCGATACCTCCACATCATAACGAAGAAGGTTTTCCTCATCAGACAGGGGGTGTGACTCCCCGGTAAAGTATTGTTTTTGATGATACCAGGAAGGTCCCCATGTGAGGTTGCTCCCCATGTTCAGGTCTTCGCCTACCACCTGGCGCCACATGTGCTCAGGGAGAACCCCTTCCACAGGGCTTTCGTAGTGTGAGCACCCGGAAGCATGGATGTGGTGATCTCCACTGTACCAACCCATTTCTTTCATGTGTATCCATCGCTTCAGATTCACCGAAAACTCAATGGTTTCTTCACCTTCTGGGACGGTCAGGGGATGCAATGTGGGAAAATATTCAGGTCCCCGACCGACTACGATATTGTAATTGCCTGGAGGCAGGTACACATGCTCACCGGTAGTGCGATAGATCTGTGGCTGAAAAAAGAAATCCGGATATTCGTCTTTTGTGGCAACCCGACGGGCCGGCAATGGATAGATCCCGCTGAGTTTGGGCTGAACGATTTCCTTACTGCCCTCCAGCTTGGGTTGCGTGTACATGTTCACCGCCCATTCACTGATGCTTTTCTCTGCCGAACCTCCCCATTTAAGATGCTGAGCCAACTTAAGCCGGTAGTCTTCGGGAGAGGGGTCCTCCTTATCACTCTCATAAAACCTGCCTATACCATCGGAGATCAGGAGTGATGCCATGGCATCTTCCCCGTTTTCATCTTTGATGTCGAAAACAACTTTTACAGCTGGTTGGATATCGAAGAGGATATCGATGGTGTTTCTGAAGCCAATGTCCTGAGTACCCTGACCCACATTGAAACCGATGTTTACCTCTCTTTTACCAGTCTTCCTGGTATACATCATCATGACAGCATATTCAAGGTTCAGGCCTGACAGGTTGCTTTTAAGCGGACGATCCCGGTAGATCGCCATCTCCAGAAACCGATCAGCGACCTGGGCCTCTGTGATTGTATGTTCTTCCCTGGTCCGGTGACTGCCTGTGGATTTGTGCAATGTGGGTAGTGCCTGTGGACTCTGTACTTCCAGTCGGGCCGTCACGGCTGCCTCATTGTGGACTTTTACAAGAAATACAGACCAGCCTTCCTGCTTGAGCTGAGCACGGGCAGGACCGGCAGTAACTTTTACCCTGGATTCAGGGTTGATGTGGATCATCGCCAGGCAAAAGGGATCCAGTAAGGACTGAATGGATTGTACCGTGGAAGCATCGGGCACCATTTCCTGAAGGCTAACCAGTTCATTAGTCACATCCAGGGGAAGCGGACTCCCGATGTGGCTAAGAGCGTCATTTAAACGAATGGCCTGTGCAAGAAGGGGTTGAGGTTCAACCTGCTCCACCAGCATCAGCGGGTTCGTTGAGGAGGAACCTGGTCTATCATCACAATTGGAGAATATAAACAGCAGCAAGAGGCAGCAGATATATTGAGCTTTCATAATGGGTTGGTTTTGGGTGCACCTTGTAAGTTAGCTCAAATCATTGATTTTCTGAAGCTTGCGCAATTTGTGACCAAAGGTGTCCGCGTTACTCCCGAATAAATTTCCCTTCGTACAGGTAAAAATCATCCATCCAGGCCTTCTCTATTGTGTAGTTTCCGGCCTCATCCTTTGGTGCCCAATCCGGATTGCTCCCTCCATGAAAAGTAGAAAACAAAATATAATTGATAAGTGTACCGCTGCCTTCGTTGCCTCTATATTTTAAGCCACCCATTTCGCGGACAAGCTCATTGTCAATCCATAGCTGAAACAGGCCATTATTAGTATTGGCAGGACTGTTTATTTTCATGTATATGGCAATTTTGTGCCACGTTCCTGGGGTAAAAACCGGATTGTTGGTAGTATTCCCTTCTCCATACTGACCTTTCATGTCCTGATGATAAATATAAGGTGCGACTTTGCCAGATTCTTTAAACATGATGCGTGCGCTCCAACCATTTGGGTGAATAGGGTCTCCACCGGTTACCTTCTCCAGAGGGCCTAAACCGTGTAGCTTGCCTCCCTTGACAAACCGGAAACCCTCATCAAATTTCACCTCAAAATTCAGCGTAGCTTCGGTCAACGCTCTTGGCAGCCTGATATGCTTCACTATTCTTTTGCTACCTCGTTCATCCCCGACAAAGCTGACCAGTATGCCTTTGGAAGAATTCGTGCCCTCATTTTCGGCTAGCTCTACCAGGTCATGGTTTATAAGTATTTGTTCCTCTGCAGAAAATGCTGTAGAGTCAAAAGTCATCTTCATCACCAGGTTTGGATCGATTTCCGCCTCAATGAATTCGTCAGGCTCCTGACAGGCTCCCATAATAAGAGCAACCACTAGTAGCCAGGAAAAGCTTTTATGTGATATAGAAGGTGAGGATGTGAATTTGGTCCAGAAGATGTTGTCTACCATGCAATAAAGATAACAGGTCCAGAATTATCCATTTGATTTCCAGGTTCTGATCGAAGGGTCCTCATCACCGAAATAAAAGGTAAATTTATGACTGGTTCAATATAATATGATGAACGAAGAAATTGACAACCCTATCCAGGCACTAATGAATACACTCCCCCAGGTGGGCACACTGGCCTGGATCGGCATCCGTCCGGAAAAGAAAAAGTCGCTGGTGAGTGTGGAACAGGTTGAGATAACTGAGGAGGCCGGACTGATTGGGGATCACTTTTCTTCTACCTATAGCACAAAGCGCCAGGTGACCCTGATCCAGCGTGAGCATCTTGAAGCAGTGGCCTCTATGATGGGCAAACCGTCAATTGACCCGGGTCTCACCAGAAGAAACCTTGTGATTGCCGGGATTAATCTTTTTGCATTACGAAATCAAAAATTCAGGATCGGTGAGGTAGTCCTGGAAGGAACCGGTTATTGTCATCCTTGCTCCCGGATGGAAGAAAACCTTGGCCCCGGCGGATACAATGCCATGCGCGGCCATGGTGGGATTACGGCCAGGGTAATTCAGGGAGGAGCAATTAGGTTGGGAGACAAAGTGGAGTTGGTGAGGGATTAAAATTGGACTCGGCAGCTGAGTTTTTTAACAATATTCCGGACCCACATCATCTAGGGCCTGGTAGCCTGCCCTGCAAAAATCATCGTATTGCTATATATCTAGTGATCCTTTCATATACCCCTGAAATATCTAATTCATGATAAAAAAACTTAGCATAACCCTTCCCTTTATTCTTTTCTATAGCATACTGTTCGCCCAGGAAACCTGGACCAATCCCATCAAAAAGCAAGGCAGATTAGGATCACCGCTGGTTGAAACCTCGCCTTTTGTTTTTGAAGACAGATTATTTCTGCTGGAAAACAACCAACGTTTCTGGGATGTGCAAGGGGCCCGGCCGGGAGATTATTTTCATGAGGATGAGGTTCGCATCAGGGATATTGAAAGTGATGAAGTCATCTCAGTGCCTTTGAAAAACCATGGTTTTGGCACTGCACTGGTTTGGGAGGGTGTCGTTTATGTATTTGCCGGGAACTATGGAGAGGGAAAACCGTGGAGGCAGATGACGGAGATCACCATGACAAGCTCCAGAGATCTGAAAAAGTGGACCAAACCTCAGACTATCCTCAAAGCATCTGGTGATGAGTTCTTCTTCAATACAGCCGTCTGCAGAGGAAAAGATAAGTTCATTCTCCTCTACGAAACCAACGATTCCCGTTGGAAACCCTTTACTTTTCGGTATTTGGAATCGACCAATCTGAAAAAATGGAAAGAGATACCCGGTGCATTTTATGGAAAGGAAAAGTACGTCGGTGGCCCGGCCCTGTATTATGAAGGAGGATGGTATTACACGCTTTACCTGGAGTCCCTGGGTAAAGCGTATGAAACGCGCATCACCCGGTCAAGAGATCTGATGCACTGGGAAGATGCTCCGGATGGCCGACCATTTGTCACCTTTGATCCTACCCATAAAAATATTCCACTGATTGATCCATCCATTTCTGAGAGTAATGCTTCGGATGTAGAGCTGTGCTATTATAATGGGCAAACGATCCTTTACTTCACAGGAAGTGACCAGTCTACAGCAGGAGACCTCCAGCAGGCCACTTTTGATGGAACACCCCGACAGCTGTTTGAGTATTTTTTTACGGATACTCAAGCGACATCAATCACACCTCCTAAACATGAAGGAGATTGGACCCCTGTATTGATTGCAGCAGAAGAGGAATCTAACAGTCAGGCTGCTCATACCATAGCCTACAGTCACAAGCCGAGCCCACAACAGCTGGCTTATCAGGAGCGACAACTGGGGGCGTTTGTTCATTTTGGTCCCGCCTCTTACAATGGCTCTGACATGATGAGTGTGCCGGCTCCTGATCTTTTCAATCCCTCCGGGCTGGATGCAAAGCAGTGGGTGAAAGCAGCAAAGTCTTTTGGGGCTCAACATGTTGTGCTCACGGCGAAGCATCACAATGGCTACTGCCTGTGGCCGACTGAAACAACCGATTATTCCGTCAAACGCTCGCCATGGAAAAACGGCGAAGGTGATGTGGTGGCAGAGTTTGTGAGCGCCTGCCGCAAGTATGACATGAAGATCGGCTTATACATTTCCGGAGGTGACAAACATTTTGGATGCTGGAGCACACCGGATCCTATGGGCGAAAGAAAAGTTGTCGGGAACATTCACGAGTATTTCCCGGTGTTTCTCGAGCAGCTTAGAGAATTGCTTACCAACTACGGGGATATTTCAATTGTCTGGTTTGATGGGGCCTACGATCCTTTTGGATGGGACGTCATGGACCCGGAGACTTTGCAACCTTTGGGGACGGCCTACGGTGACGCCATCCATGCTATGGTAAAGCATTTACAACCAAACGCCGTGGTGTTTGGAGGGACAAAACCCGGGGTGCGCTGGTCAGGCTCCGAACAGGGATGGGCTCCCTATCCGCTCTGGAATGTGATAGCTCCTGGTGATGGATTGAAGCATTGGGTAAACCCGAGGGAAGCAGGCTGGATACCGGCAGAAGCCAACCTCCATACCAGGCGCAATTGGTTTTGGACATCAGGGTCGGACACTACGTTGAGGAGTATCCCATTTATGATGAACGTGTACCTGGAGTCGATCGGTCGGGGAGCCAATTTACTGGTCAACATGACCCCGGATACCACTGGTCAGGTCCCTGAGGCGGAGGTAAACCGGCTATCAGAATTCGGTAAGGTGCTTGAAAACACCTTTCGCAAACCTGTCGGTATAATAAATCCTGGAAAATCAAACGAGTATGTCATCAACCTTCCCGAAAAACAATCCATCAATCTTCTGGTGATAGAAGAGGTTATCAAGCATGGCCAATTTATCGATCAATACAAGGTGGAAGCTTATTCTGATGGGACATGGGTAACCATCGCTGAGGGGCAAAGCATCGGCAGGAAAAGGATTCAGACCTTTGATGACATCGAAACGGATAAAGTCCGACTATTACTTACAGGTGAGGAGGGAAAGATGACGATCAAAAGTTTTACGGTTTATTTGAAGGACCAGTGAGGTCATGCCTTCAGGTTTTCGACAGCGAACCATAAACAAACATTCTCACGTCATCCTGAACGAAGTGAAGGATCTTAGATTTCGGAGGTGCATAAACATTCCATCTGAATTGGATAAGATCCTTCACTCCATGATCAATTCGCCTCCAACACCCAATTATCTAAAGGGATTGACTTGTCAGCTGTGATCAATTTTGATGGTTCCGTTCAGGATGACGGTTTTGTTGTTTGGTTTTACTTTAGGATAATACTTAAATATAATTGTTTGTTTTTTCACTACCAACACTGAAACTATTTCAAAATAGATTGTGTCTTGTTTACTTTCGATGGATCTAAATCAAAATCAGATATGAGGAACTATAGTGTGCTTCTGCTATTGGGCTTATTGATCTCTTGTCAGGCTCCTCAGGAGGAGGTGAAACAAGAAGAAAACTTCCAATACGAAACTGAATCGTTTGCGGACATCAGGATCCTGCGCTACCAGGTTCCTGGCTTTGAGCGGCTTTCACTCGATCAGAAAAAGCTGGTCTATTACCTTGTTCAGGCGGGGATCTCAGGAAGGGACATCATCTGGGATCAGAATTACCGCCACAACCTGGCCATTCGGTCGGCGCTTGAAAATATTGTGAAGAAATACGAGGGAGATAAGGAAGCTGAATCGTGGAAGCAATTCATGATCTATACCAAGCGGGTCTGGTTCGCGAGCGGAATACACCATCACTATGGCATGGACAAGTTCGAGCCGGGCTTTAGCCAGGAGTATTTTTCACAACTCTTGTCAGAAACGGGAACAACTCTTAATCCTGAAGCCATTGAGGTGATCTTTGATCCGTCAAAAGATGCCAAGAAGGTAAACCTTGATCCGGAAAAAGGTTTGCTGCTAGGCTCCGCTACCAACTTCTACGACCCGGATGTGACCGAAGAAGAAGTAGAGGCCTTTTACAGCAAGATGATCGATAAATCTGATGACACACCGATCAGCTATGGCTTAAATTCTAAATTGGTAAGAGACAAAACCGGAGCGTTGAAAGAGGAGGTCTGGAAGTCCGGTGGTATGTATGGCCAGGCTATTGATCAGATCATTTTCTGGCTGAACAAAGCCGTGGAGGTTGCCGAAAATGAGCCTCAAAGAGAAGCGCTGAAATTGCTGATTGAGTATTACAAAACAGGAGATCTGAAAATTTGGGACGACTACAACATTGCCTGGCTGAAAGCTACTGAGGGCGACATCGACTACATCAATGGTTTTGTAGAGGTATACAATGATCCACTCGGTTACAGAGGCTCGTACGAAAACATCGTTCAGATCAAGGATTTCGAAGCATCCGAAAGGATGAAAACCCTCAGTGACAATGTGCAATGGTTTGAGGACAACTCACCTATCATGGATGCCCACAAAAAGGAAAATGTAGTTGGAGTCACTTACAAGGTGGTGACGGTAGCCGGAGAGGCAGGGGATGCTTCACCATCCACACCTATCGGGGTCAATCTACCCAATGCAAACTGGATACGGGCAAAGCATGGATCCAAGTCAGTCAGCCTTGGAAACATTACGGATGCGTACCGTGAAGCCAGCAGCTCAGGTGCTCTTGAGGAGTTTGCCTGGGACAAGACCGAAATAGAAAGGTCTGAAAAATATGGTGAGATAGGCGACAAAATGCACACAGCGCTTCACGAGGTAATTGGCCATGCCAGTGGCAGGATAGAGCCCGGCGTGGGAACGCCAACAGAAACGCTGAAGAACTACAGATCTGCACTGGAAGAGGGTCGTGCAGACCTTGTTGCACTTTATTATATGATGGATCCCAAGCTGGTGGACCTGGGCCTGATTCCAAGCGTGGAAGTAGGCAAGGAGGAGTATGATGGCTACATCCGCAATGGGATGATGCTGCAGCTCAGACGCCTGGAGCCAGGGAAGCAGATCGAGGAATCTCATATGCGCAACAGGCAGATGATTGCCCGGTGGGCCTATGAGAAAGGTCTGAAAGACAATGTGATCGAGAAGCAAGTGCGGGACTCCAAGACCTATTTTGTGATCAATGATTACGACAAGCTCCGGGAGCTATTCGGAGAACTGCTTCGGGAGGTTCAGCGGATCAAATCACAGGGAGATTTTGAGGCAGGCAAAGCACTGATCGAAAACTACGGTGTGAAAGTTGACCCTGAGCTTCACCAGGAAGTGTTGGCACGCTATGCTACCCTGAAGTCTTCCCCTTACAGTGGATTCATTAATCCGGAGCTCGTTCCCGTCACCGATGCCGACGGCAACATCACAGATGTCAAGGTTGAGTACCCTGATGATTTTGCAGAGCAGATGCTTGGCTATAGTGAAAGGTATGGATTTTTGAAGTAACGGCCTGTAATAACTTGTTTTGGTGGGATTGTTCCCAGAGTAAACGCTTTTGTAGGTGACTACACCGACATAAAAACTTAATGTGCCCATCACTGAATCCCGAAGGGATGAAAGTATTGTAGCAGATAGATTAATAAATAATAGAAACCCCGAAGGTGGTGTTATGATGTCACTCCTGCCTACTGGCTAGACAGGCCTTCGGGATTTGTATAAATCAAAGCCAGGTGATAGCCTCTTAGGTTTGCAACTATAATGAAAAAGCTGACATAAAAGCTTAAACCTTTTATTCTCGGTCAGGAGTAAGGGGTTATTTATGCATCCCTGTTTCCAGTTTATTTTCTTTAGATTTAGGGGTGTGTGATGTAATATTAGCTATATAGTTGATTTTTCAATGTAAGAGGTAATTTACCTATATGCGATACATTTTCCTACTCCTAATATCTGAACTTTCAATTCAAGCTTTTGGTCAAGAGCCAAGCAAACAGGAACTGAAGTACAAACCAAAAAACTTGAATGAATGCATGACAAAACTTGACCTCATGCTAACAGAAGTGGATAGGGATACAATTCGCTCCATGAACGAACACGACTTTGCCATTTCTCAACATTTTAGTTTAGGTCTTCATATAAGGAACTATTGGGGCCTTTGGAAACAAAAAGCACTGTATCATTTTTTTGATTCGCTTGGAGTAACTCATCCCGACAACATATCAGGAATCATCTTGGTGTCCTACCACAGGTATCTGAGTAATAAGGAGATTGATCTGGATGGACAAATAAGAGATTTGAATGAGTCAATTCAAGAATACGAAGACCAATTAATCATGGGGATTTCAAATTCTAAGAATATTTGGAATTCAATTCAAGTAGGTGACACAGTTTTAATTGACTTCCGAACAGATAAGACTGGGAAGAAACCAGGGACGTATTTCATATACTCCTATGAACAACTAGAAGACATAGATGACAAGTACAACATCTGCACTTTTGAGTCAGTTGTAATGAGTAAAAACTCTAAAGAAAAAGGCAATCCGCTAGCCTATGAGTTTAACTTGGAAATCAAAATTCTGGATATGTGTGGTAAGGAAATTCTCAAACTTTGGCATCCTTTCAACAAAACCAAAGCTGGAGACCTTATAACTTACAACCTGTATGGTAAGAACATTCGAAAGAAAAATCTTTAATGTATGATATGAATGAATTGCCTTTCATCGGTCAAGGCACGATATTAGGTATTGGATTCTCCACCACAGGTAATAATTTTAAATCAAGGCGTGGCTATGTACGATAAGAGAGGGTAGTGCATTCTAATCTCCACTCATCATAGCTGGTTGATGACTATCATCATGGTAAGATTAGGGTTAATTTTGACATTTTTTAGTTCTTGTATCTCTTCAGGAACTATGACATCCCAACTTGAATTATTAAATGCAGATATTGAAGCTTATCCAAGCTTTTTTTACACTCATTATCATTCGGAGACTGTTTTGACATTTGAAGATTCTCGCCTTTTTGCAAGAACAAAATATCAAGGCCCAAACGTTGCCGGATTTAAAGTAACTAGCAAAGATTTCGTAGCAAATTGGGACACTCCAAATGATTCAATAATCAACTTGACTAACATTGAAAGTCCTTTAAGAAACATCACTAAATTTTATTGGATTGATAAGTCACTTGCAGTAGCAGATTTACTGGTACCAGACAATAGTATTGAGTTATATCAAGATTCCCTCAAAAATGAACTTATTGAAGCCATCAAAAGCAAGCCTTTTGTTCCAGATAAAGATGATCTTGAATTGATAAAGGCTGATAGCTCTTATTTAGATAAATTAAGAAACTTTCACTACCGTTCAATCATCACTGCATTTACCAATAAACACTATGAGCTTGGTTTTTACTATGGGAAATGGAATTAATCGGTTGCAGACAATCTCTCACCAGTCAGATTACTAAAGCATCTTCCTTTCATTTGTATTCTTCCACGAGGTAATGCCCTTGGAAAATATATTCATACTAGCTTGATTGATAAATGAGGCTTTGGAAAAGTAAAAACCAGCCTTATCAAAAACACCCGAACCATCTAGCATCAAGCTGCATCAATATCCTGTTGCGAAATCAACAATATTTGTTGAGCAATACACGTAAACTATTGAGCAGTGCACATAGTATGTTGTATTGTACATATAGAATGCCGTATAGTACACCTAAAAAATCGTAGTGTACATATAAACTCTTGTGAAGTACACATGATTTGTTGTAGTGTACACATAGTCTGTGGAAATGTACAGGAAGAATATTGAGAAATAAACAACTTCTCTTGAGCAATAAACAAGTTATGTTGAGAAATGAACAATTTATCTGACGCCATTAACAATCTTTTCTGGAGAATTCCGAATTTTATATGTGTATTACATAAAACGTATAGTAAAATTGATTACATTGTATGTAAATAACATACATTATAACCCGGAAAGTCATGTTAAAACTCAACCTGGATTATCTCTTCAAGGTAAGGGGGGTGAAGTCTGCTTTTGGTTTTCTCCGTAAGATTGGTTTCACCCATTATGTGGCCTATAGCTGGTCAAGTGAGAGGAGGAAGAACTTACATATAGAGCATATCACTAAACTTTGCATTGCATTGAACTGCACTCCGAATGATCTGCTGTGCTGGGAGGATGGCAAATACCCACTGGCAGCAGACCACCCACTCCAAAAGCTTAGAAGTCAACATGATAAGCCATTCAATATCGACCTGATGAAAAGCTTCCCGCTGGATAAGGTTGATCGCCTGCAAAAGTTTTTGGAGGAGGAGATGGGTGCCGGAAGTCAGGATGACTGATGATCATAAGTTAGGGCTGGTTTAGGGCTGGTTTGTGGGTAAACATACTGTCAACTTAAGCCTCCAATTCTTCATTCATTTTTTCATCTTAATTGAATCCCGAAGGGATGAAATTATTATAGATGCTTGGTCAAACAGAAGATCTAAAACCCCGAAGGGGTGTCATTATAACCATTCAAACAAGAATTTTTCTTCATATGGAATCTCCTTTATTGAGAAAAGCTAAATATTCCTCTTTAAAGGTTTGTTTTTTAGATGCTCTTATTGATTGAGAATGTATTGATAGACGTTATTGAGCTGTGAATGGGAATATGAAAATGATCCAGCCATGATGTCACTCCTTCGGAGTTTTAATTCGTTCCAATGATATTTTACTATAATTCTGTCATCCCTTCGGGATTAGAAAATTAAGATTAATTCTTGCCTTGAACTGGCAGGTGTCCAAATTATGAAGGTAAAGTTCCCATTCACATTCGATAGCAGGTATTGTAAGGATTAAGCATTTTCGCTATTTTAGTATTAGACACAACTGGCCCTTTTCAGCTGTACCTTGTAGATAATGTCTGAAATACCACCACATGTAAATACATGAACCATGAAAAATATCGGGCTAATTTCCATTATGCTTTTAGGGTATTTTTTCTCTGAAGCTCAAAGCGAAAAAGGAACCATTCAATTAGGAGTTGGAGGGTTACCCATAATCTATCCGGATAATGCAGCCGAAAACGGATTTTCACTGAGAACCAATATTGGATATTTTCCGAGTAACAAGTTATCCGTCGGAATTATGCCATTTGTTGGGAAGGTGGAGGATATGAATTCCATTGGAGCCAGTATTTATTTAAGGTATTACGTGATAAATAAAAGGATTTCTCTCTTTGTTGAAGGAGGTGGGGGATTTGGAAATCTAAAGTATGAAGATACACCTGAATATGACGGCATGATGAATTCCATCAACATAGGCCCGGGTTTTCACTACCAGTTTAAGCGCAACTCAAAAAACAAACTGGCAGTGGAATTTTTGTTACAATACGCAAGGTTGAGAAATATTACTTATCCAGAGAGTACATTTATTGGAAATACGCTGATCCCAACTATTGGGATTCAGTACTTTATTAAGAAATAACATTTCAAACGATATCAAAGATGTAAATGATACGATTCAGCTTTGAACTTATGTTGTACACTTTGGCACTTATAGCGAAAGTCCAATGTTGGGCTAAACAGTGAATACTAACCCTGTTCCTTTTTAATCGATCTAAGAAGATCAAAGATTCCCTCTCTTCTTACTATATACATTCCCAATCGCTCATTTGAAACACCATCTTTAAGCTCGTATGAATATTTTAGATTTCCATCCTCCATCTCAGAATCAAAATATTTAAAGCAAATATTAGATCGATCCTTTATTGCTTCTGCAATTTCAACTATGTGAGTAGACATGAAAAAGGTACATTCATCGATTTCTGCAAATCCTTTAATTATTTCTGTTGAGGCATCCAATGCATCTTTCACATTTGTCCCTCTGAACAATTCATCAAAAATCACAAACATTCTATTCCCCTCAGATAAAGCAAGGGCAGCATCCTTCACTCTATTAACCTCAGCATAAAAATGACTGTATCCGAAGCTGGTATTGTCTGCCAGGTTGATCGTAGTGATAAGACCAGTATAAATTGTTGTTTTAAACTTCTTTGATGGTACAGGAAATCCCAGATGAGCCAGATATATAGCTATGCCGATTGATTTCAGGAATGTGGATTTTCCAGCCATATTCGCGCCTGTTAAAAAGCACATATTCTCTCCTGATTGAAATTCCATATCATATGGAACAGCATTTTCTATTAATGGATGTTTCAGCCCTTCAGCAACCAAAAGTGGTTTTAATGAGGCATCATATTGAGGTACTGTAAAAGAATTCTCCTTTGCTGCTTTTGCAATTGCAATCAGGGCATCGATAAAATAAATTTCTTGCAATAGAGGGCGTAATTTCTTAACAAATCTTTTGCGGAAGATTCGATCATACCTAATTGTTTTTCTCCACGACATTTTTGGATTTGCATCAAGTATACCTTTAAGCTCTCTAATGATTTCCTGGAGGGTTTTTGTTTTCTGATCCAGTTCTGTAGGGATATTATCAAATGCTATCTTCTCATTTAGTTCATGTAAAACCAGGATCAGATTGAAGCAACCGGATTTTAAAAGATAGTAATCATTTGAAGGTCTTAACCATTCATTGAATTGATAATAATAAAGATCTAGTGGATTATTCTTCAAGACAGTAATACTGAGTTCAGTATATCTTTCAATGAATTTTAATTGCCTGGAGTTGATAGATAAGTCGAGGTCCTTTGTGATTAGATATTGGATGAGTCTGGTGCGAGATGCTAGTTCTCCATGATCAGCAATAGGAGTTCTCATTAACTCCTTTAAATACATACTACCACCTTCAGTTAGGGTCTTATCAAAAACTTGATAAACGGATGTGGCTTGAAAGTCTTTGAGAATTTCAAGGTCAAGGAAGGTTTGCTTATCATAAATGAAATCCACTTACTTTAAAGAAACTACCTGATGATTTAACATAGACAGTTTGGTTTATTGGTTATAAATAGATCTGAGCTTTCAACCTAACGAACAACTGATTGAATTCTTGTTTAAATGACAAGACTTTGTACAGCAAACCCAAAACAAACATTCAAACGTCATCCTGAGTAAGCGAAGGATCTTAGGATTCGGATGCACAGATGAGCATTCCATCTAAATTGAATAAGATCCTTCACTACAAAATAGATACTTTCCAGCTCTCAATTGTCTAAAGGATTAGACTTTATTACCAAAGCACGATTTCGGTAGTTCCGTTCAGGATGACGGTATTGATGTTTGGTTCGCCAAGGTTTTATTTCCCTGCTGGTAAGGACACCAGCCTGGGGGAGTTTCCTTCTAGAAATAAGAAAAGCTACGAAATCACAATCTCGTAGCTTTTTGAAACCGCCTTCGCTAAAGCTTCGGCGGTTGAGAGTGGAGCATATCGGAGTCGAACCGATGACCTCTACGCTGCCAGCGTAGCGCTCTAGCCAGCTGAGCTAATGCCCCATTGTATTCCTAGTGCTCTAGCCTCCCGATAGCTATCGGGAGAGCTAATGCCCCTAGCATTTCCGATAAATCGGACTGCGAATTTAAAAGATTATGTTACATGAGACTATAAAAGTTTTAGAAAACTTTATCGACAGGTCTGCTACCTGATCACCCGCCGGAATTTTTTCACATTGTCTGCATAGTAATCACTATTGAGTGTGGACTCTACTACGCCCCGACTTGTGGAGGCATGAATAAATTTAATTTCGTTGGGATCTGTGGTGTCCGTGATCATCCCACTGTGCCACCACTTTTTCTTTCCCTTTTCTTTAAACTTGAAATACACAATGTCACCGGGACGGATGCTCCCCCAGCCTTTTTTGCGGCCAAACTTCGATTGCTCCTTGGCCGTACGGGGCAGGTCGATTCCAACCTCTTTGAAACAATTATACATGAGCCCCGAGCAGTCGATTCCACTCCTGGACATGCCCCCGTAGACGTAAGGTGTGCCCCGATATGTCCGGGCTTCTGTCACAGCGGCTATGATTATTTTTCTTTTCCGTTTACTTTGTGCCTCGGAAAAAGAAACCATCGAAAATAAGAGAATCAGGAATAGAAGGAATTTAGAAAATGACATGCATAACTTTTTTCTGTCTTCTTTCACAAATTTAATGCCTTATGTGCGGGATCACAGGATTGTATGCATTTAATATGGTGGGACGGATCAACCTGATCCACCTGGAAGCAGCCACCCGCTGCCTGGAGAAGCGAGGTCCGGACAACCAGGGCAGTTGGTTTGATGATGTGGTGGGGCTTGGGCATCGCAGGCTCTCCGTCATTGATACCTCTGCCGAAGCCAATCAGCCGATGATCGATGAGTCTGGCAGGTACTGGATCATCTTCAATGGGGAAATCTATAACTATAAGGAAATCAGGAAAGAGCTGGTCTCGAAAGGGATCTCTTTCAGGACTGAAAGTGATACGGAGGTTCTGCTCCAGGCCTATATCTATTGGGGTCCGGCGTGTCTCAAACGACTCAACGGGTTCTTTGCCTTTGCAGTTTATGACCAGGAGGAAGAGCATCTGTTCATCGCCCGGGACCGTCTCGGGATCAAACCACTCCTTTATTATTACGATGATGACAAGGTGCTTTTTGCCTCCGAGATGAAATCCATCCTCTCTTTTGGAGTGCCTAGGGAGCTCAATACCACTGCGCTTCACCTGTATTTTCAGCTAACATATATTCCCGCTCCACTTTCCATCATCAAAGGAGTCAAAAAGCTGAATCCGGGATGTTTTCTCACTGTTTCCAAAAAGGAAGGGGTGAGTGTCAGGAGATACTACGAAATACCCTACACAGACCAGCCAGAGATAAAATCTTTTGAGGACGCCAAAAAGCTTGTGAGACAAAGACTCACTCAATCTGTTCATCGCAGGTTGGTATCTGATGTGCCGCTGGGTACCTTTCTCAGCGGAGGCATTGATTCGTCTGTGGTCACAGCATTGGCTGCGCAAGAAATCAAAAAGCTGGATACCTTCAGCATTGGGTTTAAAGGGCACGGATATTTTGATGAAACAAAGTATGCCAGGATGGTGGCCGATCGATACCAAACCAATCACCATGAGTTTAAACTGAGCAACAGCGATCTTCACGGACATTTATACAAAATGGTCGAGAGTATTGATGAGCCCTTTGCAGATTCCTCGGCGCTCCCTGTCCATCTGCTAGCCTCACTCACCCGAAAAGAAGTTACCGTAGCCCTTTCCGGAGACGGTGCTGACGAGATTTTTTCCGGATACAACAAGCACAGCGCATGGGCAATGAGCAAGGAATCTGGTTTGAGAAATCAGCTCATCACAAACCTGGATTGGTTGTGGACCAAACTACCCAAGTCGCGAAACTCCGGCTTTTCTGACAAGGTTCGTCAGCTGCATCGTATGGCAGACCTGCTAAAAATGAAAGATGATGAAAAATATTGGTTCCTGGCATCTTTCACGGGGGATGATGAAATCGCCAGACTGCTGAAAAGCAAGTACCAAAGAAGTGGGAAGGATCTGAGGAAATTCAAATCTACCATCACGAAACTAACGGGGTCAGGATCACTCAATGAAATGCTTCACGCTGATACCCAGCTGGTGCTCCCCAATGATATGCTTCAGAAAGTAGACCTGATGTCTATGGCCAACAGCCTGGAAGTACGGGTTCCGTTTCTGGATCATGAAGTAGTGCAGCTGGCATTCAATCTTCCGGAAAAATTCAAGGTAGATGGGATGAAAAGAAAGATTATCCTAAAAGAAGCATTTGCTGACATGATCCCTGAAGAGTTGATTTCCCGACCCAAGCATGGATTCGAAGTACCCTTGCTGGAGTGGTTTAGAAAAGAAATGAGGGGAGACCTGGACGACTGGGTGTTTGACCGGGACAGAGTGGAAGACCAGGGGATCTTTCAATGGGATGAAATCAAAAAGGTCAGAGAAAAATTACATTCCTCTGACCCTGGTGATGTAACCATCAAAATCTGGTCACTATTTATATTTCAAAGATGGTATGCTTCTTATTGTTCTACTTCCTGACCCATCCAGGCTGTTAGCATCCACACATTTTTTTGTTGACTATTGATCAAGGCAATCATCATGTCTTCTGTCTCGCTGTCACCTTCTTTGACCGCCAGCTCTTTCACGATGTTTTCCTGCTTTACCAGTCCTTCAAGCTGCTCTATCAGTGCAGATACGATTTTTCGGTCTTCCGAAACGTCCTTATGTACTTTGAGCTTTGAGGTATTTTTATAATCATCAAATGTGTGTAACGGACGGCCACCAATGGTCAAAATTCGTTCACCAACCTCGTCAATCACTGTTAAGGACTCAGTATACAGCTCTTCGAATTTTTCATGAAGCTGAAAGAAGTTGTTGCCCTTAATATTCCAGTGGAAACCTCTTGTATTCTGATAATAAATATGATAATCACTCAGTAATTGATTGAGCTCTTTTATGAGTTGTGACATTTTTTGTTTTTGTTTTTAATTCAACATATGAACAAAACAAAAGGGCTTTGTGTTTGCCAAAATCCTAATTAATTGCGCTCCAAAACGCAAAAAAGGTCAAGGTTCTGGTCATCTTTCTCCTTCAGTAAGTAATCCTCCTGTGAGATCGACGATACCAACTCATCTGACTGGCTTTTAAGGGAATTCCTATTGATACGATTCAAAATATCGTACGGTATTCTCAACAACGAAGCGGGAAGCCTATGTTGCAAGTCCAGTACATCAAAACGCATGATCTTATCAACGGATTTTCTGTTCCTTTCATGATAGGTCATCACTTTGTCATTCCCCGCTATACCCATCATCGATACCTTGTCGAAATATTCATTGCAGATCTTTTCCAGCTCTTCCGCCGTGTATTCACGCTCATGCCATGGGTTTCTGGAAAGAGACATCAGCCTGTTTGGCGTAGAAATGATTGCCTTACCTCCCTTTTTGAGCAAGCGATAGATCTCTTTTAGAAACAGGTGATCATTTTTGATGTGTTCGATGACCTGGAAGGAGACAATGGTATCAAAGCTTTGGTCTGGCAATTTCACAGGAGGAAAAACACTGGACTCAAATTGATAGTCAGGGTATTTGGATCTCAGGGATTCAATGACAGCTTCGATCTTATCCAGTCCCAGGAAGCTGGATGACCGCGGTACAATCAGATCAATTCCACGCCCTTCCCCGCATCCTAGCTCCAGCATATCTCCTTTTATAAAAGGAATTGCTTCAATATATGCCTTTAGCAGGCGTTGATGAATAGGATTATCTGAAGCAATCTGATCAGATGTAATTTCTGTGGTATAAATTGCCATCCGGTTTTTTTGGCAAAGAAACCAAATTATTGGTTAACTTTTTGACTCCTATGATTCAAACGCTCAAAAGTGGATTAGTTCTTTTCCTGTTTACCTGCAGCACTGCCATGTTTGGTTTGGATCTGACAAGACTGGACCTTTCATTCCAGTACGACGTCAGGATCGATACGCATGTAGATTACAGAATCGTTGATTCAGGAGAAGACCAATTGACAGTGATTTATCACGTGGCCAATGATACATCGGGCTTGTGGCTGTTTGATATCCTTCTTCAAAATGGCTATAAATCAGAGAGTCACGATTCTGTGTCACTGGAAACACTAGACACATTATACCAGGATGACGATAGGATCTTTTATGCCATAGAAGTGCCTAAAACAGGATACGACCTGCTCGTTTTTTCTCTCAATAACTTAAGTGAAGGAATCTATCGCCTGTATGATGCTCCACTTAATGCTCCGGGCGGTTATCCTTCCTTCTATCCTGTAGATGAGGCCGGAGCACCCTTACTCTCAAAACATTACACTGGAGACCAGATTTCATTTCGAGGATTAGGTGGTCCGGTACACGTTTTTCAATACAAGGAGGAGTTTGGTCCTGCTGATCCACCAATGGGTGAGATGTCCGCTTTGGCACCTACTCTTTCCATAGACTCTTCTTATTTTGTTGATGATGTGAAGTCTGATTTGATGGACTTCCACTTTTATTTGTTTCAACAGGACACTTTGGATAATACGGGTGTCACCATACTGAAATGCCCCTACTACTACCCTGACTTACGTATGTATGATGAGTTGATCAAGCCCATGCGGTACATCTCCACCTCAGTAGAAAATCAATCACTCAATCAGGCAAGTGAGCCTCGCAAAGCTTTTGAAAACTTCTGGCTAACCAATTATGGTACCAAATTCAGGGCAAAAAGTGCCATCAGGTTTTTCTTTCAGCGGGTAGAAGAAGCCAATATATTATTTACTGATTACAAGCAAGGCTGGAAGACCGACAGGGGAATTTTATATACCATCTATGGCAAGCCCGACATTGTGATCAAGAGAGATAGGGCTGAAGAGTGGCGATACGATTCCGGTGAACGTTTCGAGTTCATAAGGATACCCATACTTTTTACTCCATCACTATATTCACTCAAAAGAAATTCAGATTACGAAAAAAGCTGGTACAACAAAGTAGGTGATATTCGCAAAGGGCAATGAAAAAAAACGATCAACTGATTTACGGGGCGAGGGCAGTAATAGAGACGATTCAGTCCGGAAAACACCTTGAGAAACTTTTTATACAGAAGAACAACACTTCTGATCTGGTCAAGCAGTTGTTGTTGCTCACCAATGAACATGTGATACCAGTGTCCTGGGTTCCCGGAGAGAAATTAAACAGGCTGACAAAGGGTAATCACCAGGGGGTAGTAGCTTTTGTCTCTCCCGTACAGTACCACAACCTGCATCATGTAGTGACAAGTGTATTTGAACAAGGCAAAACACCACTGTTTCTGGCACTGGATGGCGTTACAGATATCAGGAATTTTGGAGCTATTGCCCGGACTGCTGAATGCATGGGTGTGGATGCCATCATTATCCCAGTCAAGAGCAATGCCCAGATCAATGCTGATGCGGTAAAGACTTCAGCGGGAGCGTTGAACTATATTCCAGTCTGCAGGGACCTGAAGCTGCTGGAAGCAATGAAATACCTAAAAGATTCTGGCATACAGGTTGTAGCCTGCTCCGAGCACGGGACAATACCTCCGTCAGAAGTAGATTTCAGCGTCCCATCAGTTATTGTAATGGGATCGGAAGAAGAGGGGATCACCAAAGAGATCCTCAGGATTTCAGATGCAATTTCTGCAATACCTATGGGTGGAGAAATCTCAAGTCTTAATGTTGGGAGCGCTGCTGCAATGATCCTGTACGAGGCTACCCGACAAAGGGCCTAAATGAAGTCTTCTCCCTTATGGAGCTTAATATCGCTTACAAATTCCCGGAAAATGTTTGAATCTTCTTTTTTGCAGACGAGCAGAACGTCTTCGAAATCGGCTACCAGGTAACCCTCCAGCCCTTGAAGGACCACCAGCTTGTTTTTGTTGCCAGACCTGGAGATGACAAAATTGTCAGAACTGTCATATAGTGACACTTCACCAAGAGAGACATTCTTTTCATCGTCCTTGTCCATAATCTCATGCAGAGCGTTCCAGCTTCCCAGGTCAGACCATCCAAAATTTCCCAGGATAGTGAAGACATGCTGAGACTTCTCCATGATGGCATAGTCGATGGAAATGTTTTGACAATGAGCATAGGAAGTTTCGATGTATTTCTTCTCATTCTCGGTATAGTACCAGTCTGCCCTGAAACACTCAGCCAGCTCAGGTTGCAATTCTTCCATTGCCCCGATTATTGCTTTTATTGACCAAACGAAAATACCAGCATTCCATACGAAGTCACCACTCTCCAGAAACTTGGATGCCAACTCCAAACTGGGCTTCTCAGTGAATGTTTTCACTTTCTTCAGCGCCTGATCAGTACCATCGAGGTACTGAATATAGCCGTACCCTGTCTCCGGTCTTATGGGATGGATACCTATGGTGATCAGCTTTTCCTGATCGGCAGCATCCACCGCTTTTTCTACTGTAGAGATAAATTCTTTTTCATTGAAGATGACATGATCTGAAGGGAGCACCACCATCACACCGTCAGGATCTTTTTGCCGGATCTTGTAGGCGGCATAGGCGATGCATGGAGCTGTGTTTCGTTTAGCTGGCTCCAGCAGAATCTGCGATGGATCCATTTCAGGAAACTGTTCTTTTAACAGATCAGCATATATTTCGTTGGAGACGATCCAAATATTTGTGTCAGATGCCGTACCTTTGAACCGATCATAGGTCATTTGTAGCAGTGATCTTCCTGTTCCCAATACATCTAGAAACTGCTTGGGTTTTTTATTCCGACTATATGGCCAAAATCTGGTGCCAGAACCACCAGCCATGATCACAATGTGTAAGTTTTTATTCATCAGGAAATTGTCCTATCAGTAAATTGGATTTTTTTACGATCAAATGTAGACTTTGACGTTTATAGGTATGCAAGGATAAACACTTGATCGTAATTGTTGAAATTATTTTAATTTTTAGGTATCTGAATAGATAATTTTTCCCTAGATTATAGTATTAAATTTTTGAGATGGAGACCGGTATTGAAGATAAGCTAAGAGAGACGCTAAAAACAGTTTTTGGTTACGATACATTTAGGGGTAATCAGGAATCAATCATTCAGAGCGTAATGGATGGCAAAGACACCTTTGTCATTATGCCGACAGGTGCAGGAAAATCCTTGTGTTACCAGCTACCAGCGATATTGAAGTCTGGTACTGCTATAGTCATTTCCCCTTTGATTGCCCTGATGAAAAATCAGGTGGATCAGATGAATGCTGTGGGCATCAACGCCAAATTCCTAAACTCGACCTTGACAAAGGGTGAAATAAACAGGGTGAAAAAAGAGACCTTGGCTGGTGAGGTGAAGTTGCTCTACGTAGCGCCTGAGTCTCTCACCAAAGAAGAAAATGTACAGTTCCTTAAGGAAGCAGATATCTCTTTCACAGCAGTGGATGAAGCGCATTGTATTTCTGAGTGGGGCCATGATTTTAGACCTGAATACCGCAGGATAAAATCAATTCTTGCTGAACTTGGAGAGATTCCCATCGTGGCCTTGACGGCTACAGCAACCCCGAAGGTGCAATTGGATATTGTGAAAAACCTGGCTATAGAAGGTGCAAATACTTATCAGTCTTCATTCAACAGGACAAATCTTGTCTACGAAGTAAAGCCTAAAAAGCAGGCCAAGAAACAACTCATCAGAATCATCAAAGAGCACAAAGGCGAATCGGGAATTGTCTATTGTCTCAGCCGGAAAAAGGTAGAAGAGATTGCCGAGTTTTTAAAGGTAAATGACATCAAAGCCGCTCCTTACCATGCAGGTATTGATGGTAATATCAGAATGAAAAATCAGGATGCATTCCTCAACGAGGATGTAGACGTGATTGTAGCCACCATTGCCTTTGGGATGGGGATAGACAAACCGGATGTTCGTTTTGTGATCCACTATGATGTGCCTAAGTCCATTGAAGGCTACTACCAGGAAACAGGTAGAGCAGGTAGGGATGGTCTCATTGGCCAATGTGTGATGTTTTACAGCTACAACGACATCCTCAAGCTTGAGAAATTCAATAAGGATAAGACGGTAACCGAAAGAGAAAATGCCAGATTTCTGCTGGACGAAATGGCAGCATATGCAGAGTCTGCAGTTTGTCGTCGTAAGCAATTGATGCATTATTTCGGGGAGGAATATCACAAAGAAGATTGTGAAGGTTGCGATAACTGCTTACATCCTAAAGAACGATTCGAAGCAGAGGCTGAGGTAAAGATGGTGATCGAAGCAGTACAACAAACCGGTGAACGCTTTGATCTGAACCATATTTCTGATGTGCTCATAGGAAAAGCCACTCAACATGTGAAGAGCTATAGTCACAATAAGCTGAAAGCGTTTGGTATCGGAAAGGCGCATGATGAAGCCTTCTGGAAGTCAGTGATCAGGCAAACTTTGCTCAACGAGTTTATTCAAAAAGACATAGAAAATCCCGGAGTATTTAAGCTCACTCAGAAGGGGATTGATTTTCTCATAGATCCTTTTGCTATTGAGCTTTCCAAGGATCACCAGTATGAGCAGGAGGGTGAAGAGGAAGAAATAGAAAGAGAAACAGTCAATACCACGGCTTACGACAAGACCCTGTTTGACATGCTGAAGGTATTGAGGAAGTCTGTGGCCAAGCAGATGGACCTGCCTCCTTATGTGATCTTTCAGGACCCTTCTATGGAGGAGATGGCTACGCTTTATCCAACCAGCTTCGAAGATTTGATCAAGATCGTTGGGGTGGGGGAGAGTAAGGCAAGAAAATTTGGAAAGCCCTTCCTGGAGCTCATCGAGAATTACGTTGAGGAGAATGACATAATCACAGCATCGGATGTGTTGATTAAGTCATCAGGTACCAAGTCAAAAAATAAGATATTTATCATTCAGCAAATCGACAGGAAAATTGATCTGGAAGAAATAGCCGAGACGAAAGACATGACTTACGAGAAGCTACTGGATGAGATTGAAAACATCTGCGATGGCGGAACCAAGCTCAATATAGATTACTACATCGACCATATCCTTGATGAGGATCGTCAGGATGAGATTTATGACTACTTTTTAAATGCTGATACCGATAGCGTGGAAGTAGCGATGGATGAACTTGGTGAAGAGTATAGCGAAGAAGAGATTAGATTGATGCGTATAAAATTCATGTCTGAATACGCACATTAATCCCGGTTTAACTTTAAATTTTATAGAGACCGTCTAATTTTGGGCGGTCTTTTTAATTGATAATTAATGAACGTTTTAGTATTAGGCTCAGGAGGAAGGGAACACGCATTAGCCTGGAAAATCAAGCAAAGTCCCCGGTTGACCAACTTATTCATAGCTCCCGGCAATGGGGGGACCAAAGAGCTTGGGACCAATATTTCCCTTGATATCAACGATGCTTCACAGATCAAACAAGCTGTGAATGAGCACAAGATAGATCTGCTTGTTTTTGGGCCGGAGGAACCTCTTGTAAAAGGGGTTGTAGATAGGATTAAAGCTGACCCGTCTTTATCGAACTTATTGATTGTTGGTCCCTCTGCCCGTGGGGCATTGCTGGAAGGTAGTAAGCAATTTGCAAAAGATTTCATGGAGAAATATGGCATTCCAACCGGGAAAGCCAAAGTGTTTAATAAGCAAAATCTGGACGAAGGTTTGCAATTCATTTCCGATCAAAAGCCTCCGTTTGTGCTCAAAGCAGATGGTTTAGCGGCGGGTAAAGGTGTTCTGATCACGGAAGATCCCAACGAAGCCAGGGAAAACCTGAAGGACCTGATTCTCGGGGAAAAGTTTGGTGCTGCCAGTGCTAATGTACTGGTAGAAGAATTTTTAGACGGGATAGAACTGTCTGTTTTTGTGGTAACAGATGGTAAAGACTACAAGATATTACCTGAGGCAAAGGACTATAAACGAATTGGTGAAAACGATACAGGACTCAATACGGGAGGTATGGGTGCTATTTCGCCTGTGATTTTTGCGGATGATACTTTCATGCAGAAGGTCGAGCAGCGAGTCATCAAACCAACTGTAGATGGGATAGCTAAAGAAGGGATGGATTATCATGGATTTATCTTCTTCGGATTGATTAAGGTCGGCGACGAGCCGTATGTCATAGAATACAATGTCCGCATGGGGGATCCTGAAACCGAGGTGGTAATCCCCAGGATAAAGTCAGACCTGATAGACTTGCTTGAGGGAACAGCCAATTCCACATTAGACAAGGTAGACCTTGAGATAGATCCAAATACCGCCACGACAGTGATGATGGTGGCCGGTGGATATCCTGAGAAATACGAAAAGGGGCATACCATTCACTTAGATGCTTCGCAAATAGATGCAATAATTTTCCATGCAGGGACTGCTTTCAAAGATGGTGAGTTGGTGACCAATGGTGGAAGGGTCATGGCTATTACAGGGCTAGGAAAGGATTTGAAAGAAGCCCTTTCAAACTCGTATGAAGGTGTTGGAAAGGTAAGATGGGAAGGTAAAAATTTCAGAAGCGATATTGGATTTGATTTAAAGGCATTGGGGCAATAAAAGCATTTTGCTTTGCTTATATTTGATAGTCAAGAAATCTAAAATATGGGTTGCGCAACGTGTAGTACGATAAATGGTGAAGTAGCGGGCTGCCAAAAAAATGGCGGTTGTTCTTCCGGTGGTTGCAATAAGCTCAATGTCTTTGACTGGCTATCCAATATGGAGATGCCTACACAAAAGCAGACGGAATATGTGGAGGTGAGATTCAAAAATGGTCGTAAAGACATTTTTAAGAGCCATGAAGGGCTAGAGCTTAACCCAGGCGATGCAGTTATTGTGGATGTACCTAATGGACATCACATGGGCCATGTTTCCTTGATGGGTGAGTTGGTAAGCCTCCAAATGAGGAAGAAAAACATTGACCCACAGACTTCTGAGATCCGAAATATTTATCGGTTGGCAAATCAGCAGGATATCGACAGATATCGTGATGTGAGAAACAGAGAAATGCCTACCATGTATCGTACCCGTCAGATCATCCAGGAAATGAAGCTTGAGATGAAACTTACAGATGTGGAGTTTCAGGCGGATAATTCAAAAGCTACCTTTTACTATTCAGCTGAAGACCGTGTAGACTTCAGGGAGCTGATCAAAATACTTGCCGGAGAATTTAAGATCAGAGTTGAGATGCGGCAGATCAGCCTTCGTGAAGAAGCAGGTAGGTTGGGAGGAATAGGTTCATGTGGCAGAGAGCTTTGCTGTTCTACCTGGTTAAGTGATTTTAAGAGTGTGAGCACTCAAGCAGCCAGATATCAGAACCTCTCACTCAACCCGTCGAAGCTATCTGGCCAGTGTGGAAGGCTCAAATGTTGCCTCAACTATGAGCTCGATACCTATATGGATGCATTGAAAGATATTCCTGAGGTAGAAGAGCCCTTGATGACAGAAAAAGGCGTGGCAAAACTGCAGAAGACGGATATCTTCAGAAAAATCATGTGGTTTGGCTATGAAAATGAAAATAGCTGGCACCCATTAGAAGTTCACCGGGTAAATGAAATCCTGAAGATGAACAAATTAGGGAAGAAGCCGGCCACATTATTGGAAGACAGCCTCGATGAACTCAAAGATTCTGTGTTGAATGAGGATCTTGCCAGAATGGACAAAAAATACTCCTCCAAACACAAGAAGAAGAAAAAGAAGAAGAGAAGAAATAAAAACAGGTCGAAAGGATCTTTTGGCGACGACCAAAAGTCAAATCAAAACTCATGAAGCACTTATCAATAATGGCTTTTGTAGCCATATTATTTTCCTGTGACTCAGCCAGGGTATATGAAGAGAACAAAGATTTTGAGGGGCCTTATTGGCCAAAAAGTGATGTACCTGAATTTACTTTCAAGATTGAGGATACTGCCAAGTCTTATGACATCTCTATCAATTTAAGAAATGGGTTTGACTATCCTTTCTACAACCTTTACTATGAATATGACATTCAGGATTCAATCGGAAATACTTTGCAAAAAGACATGCTGGAATTGATTCTTTTTGATTCTAAGACCGGAGAACCTTTCGGTAGTGGGTTGGGTGATCTTTTTGATCATCAAAAGCCAGTAATTGAAGATTATCAGTTCCCTCAACCCGGACAATATACAATCTCATTTACACATTTTATGCGGGTTGATACACTCCCACTAATATTGTCTGTTGGTGCGCGGGTAGAGAAATCTGAAGACTAGGTTTCGCGATCGATAAACCTCTCCAGCTTATCAAGAGCGATAAGTTTTTGTTCCCAGAATTCTCGGCTGAAAAACTGGATGAAAGGCCATTTCTTTTCCCTAAGCTGATTGTATTGGTTATAGAAAGCATCGACAATTGTTTGGTCACCTAGCCGGTCATCAGTGATTACGAGCCCATGAAACTGGCCTTTCTTTGTGATGGCACAATCTGTAAATGGGAGGTCTGTTGACAGCATATCCTTTTTTGTGGATTGCGCTTTCAGATATTGGCCAAGGTTACCTGCATGAGTAGAATCCCCTATATTTTCAGCTGGATTTTTTGCAAAGTGAAAGAAAGAGATCATTAAATTGGTTCCTTCGTTTATTCCCTGTGAATCCAAATTCAGTGAGGTCACTACGTGCATCGATTTTTTTGCCCTTGTGCAGATAATGTTGACCATTCCCGGGCTTAGCTGGTGAAACTGATCCCAATGATCATAACCACTCGAAAAAATGATGTGATCACGGGTTTCTCCCTGCGCATTTTCAATGGTCTTTATAAAGAAGGATTCCGGAATTGATATTTTTTTATCAGAAATCAGGTTCCAGATCATTGAGCGCTGAAGACCATCTCCAACCACAACACCCAGATCTTCTTCCGGGTTTTTCTTCAAAATACCTGCAATTAATTTAACGACCTCCTCTGCTTCCGCATGGTTCCCATCGGGCGTCCAATGCCCATTGGTTGGGATAAGATATACACCAGCTTCTGACATGGATGACTTATCAGGAACAAACTGCAAAATGTTGTGATAAAAGTGATGATTTGCAAAAGTGATCAGGGTGGGGTTTTTGGCATTGTAGTGCCTCTTTAGACTGATTGTTTTCAGCTGGTCTACAAGGTATGTGTAGATGGTTTCATTAGGAGTAGAGCCAGCAACATCGCCGTCATCATAAATGTTGATTTGGGGGAGTTGTTGATCATCACCGAATATCATCCAGTTTGTTCCTCTTGATAAGGCAGGGATCCCTCGCTCAGCTAGACATAGATTTGCTTCATCGAAGATGATCAGGTCGAAAACTTCTTTCATCGGGAAAATAGCTGATGCAGATTCTGGGGTAGTGATCCAGCATGGAAGCAATGAAAATATTTCCTCTTCAAATTGATTGATCACCCTTCTGATTGGCCATTTCTTTTTTGGGTCGTTCAACAATTCCAATAGATCCTGGTAAGAGGCTTCTACACCTTCTTTTTCAGTGGCTGAAATGGCTTTCTCTCTGACTTTTGAAAGAACCAAATCCGGTGTAATCCGAAACTTTTCGTCCAGGGCAGCCTGAAGCTCCTCCAGATGGTTTTCTATTTCCTGTGTAGTGGCAATTTTCAGGATAGGATATTTTTGCTCGATATGGTCTATCCAGGCATTACTTATTGAGCTTATGAATAGTTGCTCTACCTCACCCTTACCTTCTTGCTCCAGGTCGCACAGCTCATCAATAATCTTTAGCTCTTCCTCATTAAAGGTGTCTCTCAGAGCATGATAGGCAAGTATGTCCTGAAGGTCGTCCTGTAGCTGTTTTTCAACCTTGGACCTGTCAGCTTTACCAAGCAATAAATATCGAACCTGGGCTTCACTCACATACCCTTTCCATCTTTCCAGGTGTTCCGGTATTTGATTGATAAGACCCAGCAGGAGATGGATCGTATGCGTGTAGTTGTTCAGCGTCTCATTTTTTGCCATGAGGTAGTTGGGCAGTGTGCGCACCGTATGTCGCAGCTGAAAGGATTTCAATGCCAGTTTCTGATAGAAGAACCAGTTCTGAATATCAATTTTTCGATAACTATTGGGGAATTCTTTTAGCCACACCACTTCTCGCAACTCGGAGATCTGATGCTCTAAGTTTAGCCGGTTGTCAATTCTCTCCAGCAGGGTTTCAAATCCGGAGCGATTGCTTTTCAGCTCATTGGCCACCAGGATCCTGGTGATAAAAATTTTGTCTTCAGAGAACAGCTTCCAGCGAATCCAGCTAAAGACCCCCTTTCTCGCTTTTATGGCGTGCTCCAACGCCTCCTGGAAGCGCCCCAACTCAGTTGCTTCTAAGGAGATCTCTGGACCGGCCCCTTTGAAACACTGTAAAAGGTTTCGCTCCCGCTGTGATAACCAACCAATATCCTGATCCGGTGGGTTATCCACCATATGGATATAAAAATTGTATGTCGTTTCATTTTTGAGGTTATCAGCCAGCTGTTCCAGGGGTTCTCTGTTGGCAAGAAAGAAGAGTGCAGTCTCAAAGTCAATTTCATTGCTGGTAAACTTCTTTGATTCCTTTTTTACATACTGATCCAGTTCGTAGATCTCATCAAGTATTTTGCTAAATCTTTCAGAATCAACTTTTTTAGATTTTGAAAGTGATGGGCCTTTTGTCCAGAAGTGCTCTCCAGCTTCAAAGCGCCGATGGTGCTGCATGTAATTGCTAAGGGCTGGTAAAAACTCTTCTACCCTATCAAAAGTGAAATTTCTGTAGACCAGGTTTAAAGCCAGGATTTCATCCTCTTTGCCAGACATGAGGTATAGCTCTCTGATTGTTTTACCACATTCAGAAACATCAAAGAGTGCCGCTTTAAAATCATTTAGTTGACTAGTGATCTCTTCTATGGTTTGTCCTGCAGACTGAAATGACCGGTCCAGTTCATTTGTGTCCAATGAGATGTTTTTCTGCTTATGCTCATTCAAGCTATCAATTTGCCTGATGATCTGCTCGTATATATTCTTACGTTCATTCTTAAAGTCATGTACAAGTCCTATGAAGCTGTGCAATTGAAGTTGTTGCAGCTGTTTAAACACGTCGTCCATTGCTGGAGCTTTTTGGCTAACCAGTAACACACTTTTGCCATGAGCCATGAAGTCACTGATCACATTACTGATGAGTTGTGATTTACCAGTGCCAGTGGGTCCTTTCACCACTATTGAATTACCCACCTTGACATTTTTTAAGGCCAGCTCCTGTTCCCCATTCAGCATAAACGGAGTGTACATGTCCGCTTGTTTCACTCCATCTGTTGGCAGGTCTTTTTTCGGCTGAGTCTGTTTTTCCTGTTTTTGTAAATCCCTGGACTTAAGCAGCTTCTCGTAATCAGCAATCAGGTAAGCGCCTGCCTGCGGAAAGATTCCCAATGTAGCGTAAGGATAAAGCCTCAATTTTCCTTGCTCTTCATTCTTTTCTAACTCACCCTGTTCAAAGCTTTTGAAGGGCTCAAGTTCATCGATGAAATTTCTCTGATTGAATTCTATGTCCAGTTCACTATCACGAAGCATTGCATAAAGCTCGCTTCTAAACATTGTGCTGTCAGCATCGAAATCATTCAACACTTTTTCTATGAGATCTTCACTAAGCCTGACCTGGTTGTGGTGAGCATATCGAAGCAAAAAGGTTTTGTTGAGGGTAATGTTTACATCTTTTCGTCTCTGCAGATACCACTCATTCTCTTTTTGTAACAGAGAGAAGGGGAAAAATATAAAAGGACACCTTACGAGTGTCCCATCATTCAACTTGCCACGAACAAAGGGCCAGCCTACATAGAGGTCCTTGGCTCCACGCTCTTCAAAAATTAGCTTTTCATTCCTTGAGATCTTGTTCAGTTGGTCAAGTATTCCAGGTTCTGTACTATCACTACTAATTTTGATGGTCTCCTCACGACCAATGATGGATTTGATGATGCCAAAGCCAAGGTGATCCTGGTCGAGTTGTTTGATATCCAGAAAGTAATTGCCAGGGAGGTCGAGCAGTAACAGTGATCTGTTGTTACCCGGGAGAAATTTTATTCTTTCTAAATAATCAACCAACTGTATTTCCATATAGACTCATTGCTAGGGTCTAACTGAAATATAGGGAGATAATTTATTATATAGGGAGTCCGACACGATCTTTATCTTTTTTAAATCTGATTTTTCCCTGAAACTACCATGAACTGTCTTATAGTTGATGATTGCCCTGGCCACCTTGTAGTCAATGTAGGGGTGGCTGGATAGGCCCTGAAGATCCTCTGCATTGATATTAATGGCAGTTTGGATGCTGTCAACAGTGATTTTTTTCAAGATTTCACTGATAACTTCTTCGTTCAGGCCATAAACTTCATGCAGCTGGTCAGTAGAATGAAATCCTCCTAGCAAGTCTCTGTACTTAATGATTCGCTCGCTGAGAATGGGTCCAATGCCCCTGATAACCTCCAACTCGCTTGCTGAAGCTGTGTTAATAGCTATTGGTGGCGAAATGGTTTCTGATTCAGATGGAGTTACTTCAGTTGTGATGTTTTTTTCAGGGAATTTTGGTTTTGCTGGTATATCCGGCAATATTAAATAACCCTCTAGTTTGTCATAAAGACTTTCACTCATACCATAGATCTTTTGAAGATCCATTTTGACAGCAAATGATCCACCTGCATTGCGATAGCTGATCAGATTATTGGAAACATTGCCTGGAATACCCATCGACAAAAGCTCCTGGAGTGTGATCACATTGGGATCAAAAGATTTCAACCTGAGAATGGGAGTTTGTTTTGGGCTATTTTCTGGTATTTCATTTGAAACTTCTGATTCTGAAAAACTAATTCCATTATACCATTCCTGTAATTTAATTTTATCGGAATGGGCGGAAACTTCAACGGACTTTTGACTGTTTATGAACCATCTGGGCAGGATAGCTATGAGTAGTACAAAACCTATTAAAATAAGGGATCCGTTGGTTTCAGACCGGGAGAATCCAAAAGTATTGGTTATCCATTTTTGAATAAAACGAATCATCAACAGTTATTTAGAATTGAAGATAGCAATTTTTTAATATGATGTAAGTCATGTTGTAATTACATTCAGTCTTTTTAATTTAGCACCCTGTTTTAAAAATTGATGGAACATTTTAAGTCGATAGGCATTTCTTTCAAGAATACTCCGCTGGAGATTAGGGAAGCTGTGTCCTTGAATGAGGATTCCACAAAATCCCTGATGAGGAGACTGAGCGAAGTGCTTGGTATCGACGAGTTGTTGGTTTTATCTACATGTAACAGGACCGAAGTTTACTATGCTTCCAGGGAAGATCTCAATGATCAGATCCTGGCTTTGCTGGGAGCATTTAAAGGCCTGGAAACCAAATCCATCAAGCACTATTTTGTTGCTTACCAGGATGAGCACGCTATCAACCACCTGTTTGAAGTGGCTCTTGGGTTGGATTCACGTGTACTGGGAGACATTCAGATATCGAATCAGGTCAAAAAGGCTTATCAGTGGTCTGCTGATGAAGGTATGGCAGGTCCGTTCATTCATCGGTTGATGCATACGATCTTCTTCTCTAATAAGCGTGTGGTTCAGGAAACAGAATTTAGAGATGGGACTGCCTCCATCGCATCTGTAGCTGTCGATCTCACCCGTCATTTCACTAAAAATTTCACTCAACCAAAAATTGCTTTGATTGGGCTTGGTGAAATAGGAGAGGATGTTGCAGGGAATCTAAAGGATTTCGAGGGTGAAATAACACTGGTCAACAGGACTGAAGAAAAAGCAATTGAAATCGCAGAAGAGCTTGGGTTCCTGTCAAGGCCCTACAGTGAACTGGCAGCAGTGGTAGCGTCTTCAGATGTGATCATTTCTGCAGTAAATTCGCCAGAACCGATCATTACATCAAAGATTTTCGGTAATGCGCCCAATCACAAGATGATCATTGATCTCTCAGTGCCAAGAAGTGTATCTCCCGAAGTGGATGGAGTAAACGGCGTATTATTATACAACATTGATCAGCTGGATGAGCGAACCAAGGAAGCATTAAGTAAAAGACAAGGTGCTGTTGGTCGTGTCAGATTTATCATCAATGAGTCCCTTTCAGAGTTTAAAGAATGGTCTCAGGAGATGGAGGTTTCCCCAACAATCCAGAAGCTAAAGAATGCCCTGGAGGAGATCAGACTACAGGAGCTGGCCAGATATGTTGGAAAAGTGGACGATAAGCACTCGAAGTTGCTCGATAAAGCCACAAAAAATATGATCCAAAAGGTAATTAAATTACCGGTACTTCAACTCAAAGCCGCCTGTAAGCGTGGTGAAGCAGAAACATTGGTTGGTGTTCTGAATGATCTATTCAATTTGGAAAAGGATCATCAGGAAACTAAATAATCACACTACTTTTCTTATATATTTGAAGCAAATGCATTTCCTGAACATTTGTCTTCTCATCATGATCACCCATTCTCCGGTCGTTTCCGGGTCGGAGATCAATATTATTTCAAGTGGGAGCTTCAAAGGCCTGGCAAATCTCATGGGGGAGGTCTTAATACCAGCAGTTCATGAAGAAATCGGTTGGTCGGACGGGACATTATTCCTGGAAAATGAAGTGATTGGCTACCGCAATGAAGGCAAATGGGGGTTGATCAATACCAAAAATAAAAAGATCACTCAAGCCATTTACAATTCCCTCTTACCCATCGGATCGGACGTTTTTGTCGCCTCAAGGAAAGCCAGACTTACCAACCATCTTTATTATGGATTGATTGACAGCAAGGGAGAAGTCGTTGTGGGTTTCAATTATTTTTCCATCAGTAAGTTGACAGAGAATAGATTCCTGGTAGGTGACTACAGAGATGGAAAAGTATTCCATGGCGTTCGCAGTATCGAAGACGTAGAAATTATTCCTCGCGAGTATCAAGCCATTGATCTCCTTGAGAACCTGGTTGTTTGCTACGGAAATGATGATCTGGTTAAAATTTTTGACCTTAATGGACGGCCGGTTTACAATAGATGGCTGGATCGGGTCAACCTTGTACAGGATGGGTTCGAAATTGTGGAAGAGGGAAGAAGTGGGTTGCTTTCATCAGAGCTACAACTCATCAATTATCCCCGCTTCAAAGAACTCTCTAGCGAGGGCGTTAAAAATGATTTCAACAGGTGGGAGGTACGATCACTGGTAAAGGACAGTGTTTTTTATGAATCGTGTGACTCTATTACGATTCTCAATGAAAACCTATGGATTGCTCATGTCAACAATGCCGAGCACATGTTGGGGGCGCACGAACGACTTTTTTCCAACCAAAAATATCATTTAAAGTATGTCCAACGAGGTTTCATCGTTGCACAAAACAGACAATCGGGTAAATGGGGTTTGTATAAAACTAGTGGGGAGGCCGTAGATGAGGGTTTTGACTTCATCCTGGCGGATTCCAACTACTTCTATTGTCAAAGAGGAAAATACTGGGATATCTACAATGCCTTCAGCAGAAAGTTGAATGGCCATAAGTTTGAAGAGGTAGCAATGTCTATCAAACGAAACATCCCTGTAAAGAAGAATGGCTTTTGGGGGTTTGTTGATTTTATGGGAGATCCTCTTGTCTCTTATAAGTTTGACCAGGTAGCACCTGGCATTTCAAATCAGTATATGGCAAGGTATGTTGGGAAATGGGGTATCGCCAACCTGCCAGAATCCTGGCTGGCGTTGCCAGAGTTTGATACGATTGAGGTCGACACCAAATTCTACCTTGCCAGAAAAGGTCACGCTACCTATATCTTCGATGAAAATGCTCAACTAGTGACAAGAACAGGCCATGACGTTTTTGTCAGTCACGACATCATTTATTTGCGGGAAGAGGGCAACTATGGCCTGATCACGCCGAATGGGAACATAATTGATCCGGAGTATAAGTCAATCAATAAGGTAGGTGACTTTTATGTCTGTAAGAAAGATAGTATTCTGGAAATGCTAAATCCCTACGGGCGAAAGGTCTTGACAGCAGCCGATGGGGTACAGGAAGTTTTCAGTTATTCCGAGGGTTATTTTCATATCCTGAAAGATGATAAGCATGGCTTTGTAGATGAAAATGGCAAGTTAAGGGTAGCCAATCGTTATGATGGAGCATTGCCATATAGCGAAGACATGGCTGCAGTGAAGTTGAGAGGAAAGTGGGGTTACATCAACAAGTGGGAGCATCTGATTGTACAGCCACATTATGACACCTGTTCTGCATTTAAAGATGGTCTGGCCAATGTTTCTATTGACGGTAAGTACGGGATTATCAATACAAAGGGTGAAATGATCATCCATCCCCATTTTGAGTTGATATCCAGGACTCCATTTGGTAATTATGTTGTGACCAACCCACAAAACAAGCAGGGTTTAGCAGATGAAAAGGGTAAGATACTTTTAAGTGCCAATTACGATGAAATTATAGATACCGAACACCAGTTTGTGATTGCCCGACAGGGTAATAACTATGGTGTAATAAAATATAATGGTCACTCCTATGTGCCTTTTCACTACAAACAGGTGGAAGTTCAGGGTGATTACCTGTTGCTATTAGGCAACTAGTTTAACCTACCGTTACAACCTTGATAGAAGTAGTATCAAAGTATTTGGTCGCCGCTTCATTGATATCTTCAGCTGATACCTTATCTACGGCATTGAATAGATCACTCCAATAGTCAAAGGTCATTCCATTGAGATCAAGCGTCTTAGCAAGATCTATGGTGTCGAGAATCGTATCAAAAGATGAACCTATTTTTCCCTTCATGTAGTTTTTCAAAGTAAAAAGCTCATCTGTGCCAGGAGGGACACTTTGAAGATTCTTAATCTCATTTAGGATTTCTTCAATGGCTTCATCTTTTTTCTCTTTCAACACATCCGTCCCAATTTGCCAGAAAGACAATTCATTGAAATGAATCTGGCTAGAATGGATGCCATAGGTCAGGCCTTTCTTCTCACGAATGTTCATCATCAATCTCGATCCGAAGAACCCACCTAGTAATTCATTGGCAATTTTAAGTTTGAAATGTTCCGGGTGCTTCCGGTCAATCGTTACGTTGCCAAGGCGAATACTTGTCTGCACACTTTCGGCTTTCTCAATGTGTAAACTATCAGTGATTAATGGCTTAGGCATCGTCAGCCCATCCTTCCCGGCAAAATTGATCTGTGAAAACTCTGTTTCGATCAAACCAACCTCAATATCATCCACATCCCCCGCCAGATAAATAGATGGCGTTTTTAAAAAGTTTTTCTGGTAATAGCCCAGCACTTCTCCATGCGTAATAGCATTCACCTGGTTTTCATCAATTATCCGTCCGTAAGGATGAGACTCACCAAATAAACATTTTCTGAACTGGAGGCCAGCTACTACACTGTTTCGAGCCATTTGCTGTCTTATTTGCTGAATCCTGATTTGCTTCATGGTATCAAAATCCTTTTCCGGAAAGGAAGCATTTTGCAGAATGTCAGAGAGTAATGAAAGCAGTGTAGGAAAAAACTTTTTGAGAGCATAAAGTTTTATGGAGACATGATCCGGGGTTGGGCTGATGTCCAGGTGACCTCCATAAAAGTCTATCTTTGAGGCGATTTGATAAGCATTTAGATTATCAGTACCCTCTGAGAGCATTTTAGCAGTAAAATAGGTGATTCCAGGTAGTGGCTCCTGCAGTGCTCCCGAAGGAATCACCACATTCAGTGTGATCACAGGATGGTCCTGATGTCTGATAATACCTAATGGGATACCACCCGCTATTACGGATTTTTGAAATTCCGGGAGCTTGAGTGATCTTATTTTATGGATAGTAGGAGAAACCGATCTATTCAACATTACCGATTTCTTCTGTGGGGTCGTTTTTATCCAAATTGAACAGGAATGAAAGCCTTAGCGTGTCACCAAGTGGGTGATTGTTTTGTTTTGGGATCAGGTAGGAAAAGTCAACACCAAATACCTGGTATCGAAAACCAATTCCTGCGGTAAAGTATTTTCTATTCCCTTTATCCTCACTTTCCAGGAAATAACCCATCCTAACAGCGAAAACGTCACGATACCAATATTCAGCCCCAAATGACAGCATGATTTCTTTCATTTCCTCACTAAACCCTCCTGGGGCATCGGAAAATGAACCAAAGACACCGCTAAGCAAAGATCTGTTTGGATCCTTACCTGACTCAATTATATACTCTCCATTGGCGTCTTGTCTCAAATTACCGTTTTGGTCAGTCGCATAGATTGGTGGTGTGGGCACCAATAGTTTATTGGCATCAAAGACTAATGTGATGGTATTGAAAGGGTCAATATTGGTGGTGAAAGCCGTTCCTAATCTAAGGTTAGTAGGAATGAAATCTTCTTGAGATTCAGTGCTGTAGGTGACTTTCTGCCCAAAATTGGATATGTGGGCTCCAAATGAAAGCTCGGAATCCAATCCACCAAACTTCATAGGTTGTGTGTAGTAATAACCCAGGTCGATAGCTACACTGGTACCATTTTTAGCTCCTGAAGCTCCGGTTAGGTCCCCCGTCAGGTTAGACCAGATGAATCTAGTAGACAAAGCTATACTCATTCTATCGGTCAACTTCCTGGAGTATGTTGCATCAATCGCCACTTCCTTTGGGTTTTCATTTCCTATAGGTAGGCCCTGTACATCAGTCTTGTAAATTTCACCCAGGTCAAAATACCTCATCGAAGCACCAAACGTTTGGATTCGGTCTATTTTCTTGTAAAAAGTCAGATAATTGAGACTCATGTCATCTACGATTCTACCAAGCCAGGGAGAATAGGAAAACGAAAATCCCAGGTCTTTCTCCATGAATGCCAGTTTCGCATTATTCCAGTGAGTACTGTATACATCAGGACTAGTGGCCACACCAGCATCTCCCAAAGCTGAACCTCTACTATCAGGCGCAAAAGCTACAAAAGGAACAGCAGTAGTGATAGGATTACTAGCTCCCGAAGCTCCGTTGATAAAAGACTGTGCGAAAGTAGTGCCTGAGATAAGTGAGCAGAGGCAGATTAAATATTTCGATATACCGTTCATTCGGTGGTTCTTAATGGGATGTAAAGATAATTAATTAATGATTACGAGTCTTTTGATTGCTTGATTTGAGGCTCCATCAAGGGTGCTTTTTACATTCAATCTATAAAGATAAATACCTGGTTGCAAACTGCTTCCTAAATCATTTGCTGGTCTCCATTTCAGGTTATCAACTTTACTTTGACTATCATCAATGCTGATTTCCGATGAAAACTTGATCGATCCCCTCATATCATAGATATCAAGGTTTACAATTAATTCCTCCCCCTGGCGGTCATGTTCAAAAGTAAAAGTGGTTTCCAAACCGCTCAGTGAAACAGGATTAGGATAATTCATAACGTTATATAGTCTTATCACGGGCTGATCTGACACATAAAAATCAACTGTCTTTTCGCTGGAATTATTGTACGCATCCCAGATTTTTAACGTGGCAGAATATTCGCCTGGGTCAAGGTTTTGAAGTGGATATAATACCGTTCCGGATTGATAGGTATCTAAATTGGCCTGATAATAGTCGTTAAGGTTGATGGGGTCACCATCATTGAGTCTCAGGGTAATATCCTGATTAAATCCATTTGATGAGATGTTGACCCCACTCTCATCAGATATTCTGGCAATAAATAGACTGTTTTGACCCACTGTCTGACCACTGACAAATGAATCATCATTTATATAGAGGTTCATTTCAGGGGGAGTATTATCGTTTCCGGGGTTTGGAACAGTGCCCCCGATCACCACATTTGTATTGGCTCCGGTAGCATCCTCCAGGGTCTCTTCATTCCAGGCATAAGCCAGTACTTTTCCTTTTTCAAGTTTATATGAGATGTTTTTTGGCAGAACAAAAGATGCATCAAACAACCCATTGGTAACTGATACCTCACCTCTGAAAAGTGTGTTTGATAGTTCCTGGTAAGAAAATTTTGGGTTTTCCTGTCCTTTGGTGATACGTTGCTGCGGTATGTCGATGATGCTCACGGTGGCTTTGCCATTGAAGGTATGGATGGTATCTCCAGTACTTGTAACTGCCCCATACAAAATATACTCTTCAAATGCGCTTAATGTATCTGAAACCGTCTCCAGTTCACCAAAGGAGATATCGTATTTAGGATAATTAAGTCGGAGGAACGGATCTCCAAGCAGGGCAAAATTTCTGTTGACGGGTCCACTCAAGCTATTGTTTTTGGTCTCCCGAATGATGTCACCTAATCTAGGAAATTGGTTGTCTGCTCTTGATAGCAATGCTTCATGAAATGCCCTGTTGACCAGTAAGTTGGTATGGGCAAATACTGGCCTTGTAGTTGTGATAAGGGCTATAGCTCCTCCATTTGGATTAAGTAGTAGATGTTCTGCCCCTGAGGTGATGATAGGCTGATCATACTTTCCAAACTCACAGGTTGCTGTAACGATCAGAGGCAATTTATGGCGATTGGTCAGTTGACTTATCACTCCATTGTTGAGCGTTTCTTCCTGCATCCACTGTGTTTCGTTGCCATGTCCTATAAAGTTTAGTACCAACAGTCCATCAGCAATGGCATCTTCCAGCGCTTTGGTAGCTGCGGGAGAGCGTTCTCTTGGCGATATTACCTGGTCAAAATTGTCCAGAAAGATCTTTTTTGAACGAAACTGAGGTCCTTGCTCACTTACAATATTACTTAAGGTTACTGCGTGGTTCATGTGCACATTCAAATCACCATCATCCGCAAAATATGCAATTTCATTCCTCCATTTTCCAAGAGTTCGTTCACTGGTAGCATATCTAAGGATTTTGGCAACTATTATGTTTGCTTCAGCTTCATTTTTCACTGGTAACCTGCCTACACCAATCTCCATATCATGGTCGTTTGATGTATTTTCTATCCATAAACCTTCATGATCTTCGAGAAATCCCAGGTAATCATCAGACGAATAGCTATAAATGGGGCTGAATGAATCCCTTGACTCATAAACAGGAATGTGGTCAGGATCACTGCCTGAATATTTATAATCATAAGAGCAATCGCCAAAAAGTAGCACATGTTTTAATCTGCCGCCGCTTTCATAAACATATTTGATATAATTACGAATGGCCGTCAGGTCTTGTCTCCCTGAGGAGAACTCATTAAAAATGTGATTTACATTGATTACCCCAATGGATAAGTTGTCGTTTGTCTGGTGGAATTGTTGCAATTTTTTGGCCTGGGTTTCAAATGAGGAAGATGTTATGATCAGGCCATCAAATTGAGTGTTGCCTTTAATATTTTGATTGCCTATTTGACCAAAATACGTTGGAGCAGGGAAAGCCGAGCCACTAAAAATCACATATTTTCGGACTTCATCGGTTTCCTTATTGAAGGAAGCCAGATTGTTTTGGATGGAGAACTCAACTATTTCAGCATCTGTTGGATCTGAAATATCTAAAATGGTAGCATCAGTGGTACCATTTAGACCAATTTGATAGGTATAGATGCCATTCCTTGCCTGAGTAGTGCAGAAAGTTGTACTGTTGCCCACTAACACCAGATCACGCTCGTAAGAAAGAATGAAGTTGTCCAGGTATGCCCGTGAAAGGGAAGCATTGGCCCGGTTGTATTTCATACTTAGCGCTATGGATTCCATGTCATTGTCAGAAACTACCATTTCAACAGTCTTTTCTTTAGCCCTTATGGTATAAGTTGTTCCATCACCGGTGGGGATAGAATCAAAAGCGATTAACCCCGAATTTTGATCATTCATTGATATTTCAAATGAACTTTTTCCTTCAGATTGAGTCACAATTAATGCCTGGAGATTAATACTATCTCTAAGTCCTGGTATCTCATAATTAAAATTTCTGGAGAGTTGTTGACTAGAAAACTCGTCTCCGAGCCACCGCCTTCCCGAACCAATGAGGTTTACATCTTCCGATTCACGGACAACAAACTCATTAAAATAATCGATCAAAGTTCCTTGCTGAGAAACTACCTCTGCCTGCTTGGTCCGTTTTCCATTTGAATTTCCTATAGTGAGAAAATAGAAAGCGGTATCTGTGTAGATGTTTTTTTCATAATTAATTACTCCATCCGAGTCAAACTCACTTTTATCTGGTCCCTGAGCATAAAAGAGGAGGTACTCGCTTGAACCAAATCCAAAACTATTATCAGTGAAATCAACGAGGGCATTTTCCGGTGGGTCTGTGAATACAGTTTCAGCATTTGACTGAGGCAGCATACCTCCGTTATGCCCATATACTTTGATTTTTTTGGGATCAATTGAATTGGGGTCGAGGCCCAGAGAAGAGACAAAGCCTGCATCGATTTTGTAGATCCCGTTTTGAGTAACTCCAATCTTATAAAAGGCACCATCAGACAGGATGCTCTGACCAAAAAGCGTATGAGCAATCAAAAAAATCCCGATGGCAGGCAGTTTCTTCAACACCTTAAAAAAACGTTATAGGAACCAGAAAATTACCATAGATTACTTAAACACCACTTTTCGTCAGAAAATTTCCTATGAAGCTAAAGAGGATATAGCATGGAATGATCAGTGGGAGAGCATTCCACTGAAAAAAGACAAGCAGCACTACGATTAGGATAAGTAACAAATAACGAAGAGAATTCTCCCTCCACTGAAAGTTCTTAAACTTAAAAGCCAGCAGTTCAATCGGAGCGACCAACAACAAACACGAGGCAAGGGTGATACCAATCAATGAATAAAAATTAATGAAAGAAGCAGGCAAGAATATCAAGGTGGAAATCATGATGGCATTGGCAGGAGTCGGTAAACCAATGAATTTATTGGTCTGCTGATCATCTGTATTGAATTTGGCTAGCCTGAGAGCAGAAAACACTGCGATTAGTAATCCTCCTAGGAATATGTATCCCTCACTATGATCTGCTATTAACAAAGTCATATAGTATGATGGTAACAATCCAAAACTGACCATGTCTGCAAGTGAATCAAGCTCTTTTCCTATAGCTGAGCTTACACCAAGCTGTCGTGCTACCAGCCCATCCATTAAGTCAAAAAAAGCTGCCAGAAGGATAAGGTAGAGTGGGCTGCTGATTTCTCCACGCGCCAGTAGGAAGCAACCAATAGCTCCTGTTAAAAGATTCAGGCAGGTAATGAAATTTGGAAGATGCCTCATGCCTTCACAAATGGATTATGCGCTTTTTCATAGCCGATGGTAGTTGTGGGACCGTGTCCAGGATAAACTACCGTTTCGTCTGGCAATGTAAAAATCTTGGTTTTAATATTCTGGATCAAAGTATCATGATCTCCACCGGGTAGGTCTGTTCGTCCGATGCTATCCCTGAAAAGCACATCTCCACCTATGAGTTTATTTTCTTCTTCGCAGTAATAGACCTGATGGCCAGGCGAGTGACCGGGGGAATAGATTACCTTCAGGTCAGTTTCACCAATGGAGATCGTTCCTTCATTTTCAATCACATGATCCGGAGATGCAGGTTCATAATGTGTGATCCCCCAATTGGGGGCATAGGCTTCAACAGCTCTCAGGTTGTCTACTTCATTCTCTGGGATAAGCAGTGGAACTTTGAAATGCTTTTTGAGCTTTTCATTTCCTAATACATGGTCTATGTGGCAATGTGTATTGACAATGGCCTTGATTTGCAGTCCCTTGTCATCGATAAAATTGATAATTTCATCGAATTCATATTTTTCGTAGCATCCGGGGTCCACGATAATGGCTTTCATGGTATGATCCCATAAAACGTAAGTGTTTTCGTATAATGGACTGAAGACGAAACTTTGTACTTCCATGCAGATGAGTAAGGGTTTGAATTCTACAAATTTGCATAAAATTAATATAGCTTGAAGCAAGTAAAGTATCTGATTGTCGGCCAGGGAATAGCTGGGACCCTACTAGCCTGGGAGTTTGAAAAAAGAAGTATTGAATACCTTGTCGTTGATCCTTTAACTAACGAATCGTCCTCCTTTAAGGCCGCAGGGATATTTAATCCCATTACTGGACGTAAAATGGTGAAGACCTGGTTGGCAGATGAATTATTTTCCGGGTTGGCAAATCATTATTCAGAGCTGGAAAATTTTATTGGAGAAAAAATCATTTATCATAAGAATATCTATCGTCCGTTTAATTCTATTGATGAGCAAAATGACTGGCATGGAAAATTGGCTGATGGAAATTATTCTGAGATTATTCGGTCCGTTCACAACTCGTCCATGGGTATTGCGGGTCTATTGGATCCATATGGAGGACTTTTAATTGATAAATCTGGTTATGTTCATGTGCCGCTACTCATCGAAAAATTTAGAAAAATTCTTATTGATAGGAATAAATTAGTAAAAGGTGTTTTTGAAGGCAACGAAATGACCACCGAGGAGGGTATGGTATTATATAAAAATATTAAAGCGGAAAAGGTCATATTTTGTGAGGGAGCCGGAGTGACAAAGAACAGATATTGGCAGCATCTTCCTTTTCGTCCGGTAAAAGGTGAGATCATTGAATTAGAGGCAAACTTTCAGACTGATTTGATAGTTAATAGAAGTGTATTCCTTGTGCCCAGAAAGTCCTCATTTATAGCAGGTTCGACGTATGATCATAGCGTGCTGGACAATGAGCCAACGGAGAAAGGAATTAGAAATATTAGAGAGAGGTTGCACAAAGTTGTTGATATAAAATATCGTTTAATTGGTAGTTGGGCTGGGGTAAGACCAGCTACATACGATAGGCGTCCTTTTATAGGATTACATGAAAAGTTTCCTGAGCTGGGAATTTTTAATGGATTTGGAACAAAAGGTGTTTCGTTAGTACCATATTTTGCTACCGAATTTGTAAATTTCCTATTGGGAAATCAACAACTTACCCCGGAAGTTGATATTGATCGAGTATTGAGAAATTAAAATGAAAAGAGGAGGTTTAATACTGGCTATGATATTGTTGCTGGGGGCTGAGGCCGTTTCGCAGTTTTATCATACTCCCTTTGGTCACAACAGGATCCAGTATAAGCGGTTTGATTGGTTTTTTTACACCACAAGCAATTTTGAGGTTTACTATTACCCGGGAGGTCAGGAGTACGCTCGCGAAGCGCTAGATTTCCTGGAAGATGAATTTGTAAAGCTCACTGATATTCTTGGTTATGCTCCATATACCAAGACCAAAATATTTATCTACAACTCCATCCACGATCTTCAACAAAGCAATATCGGCATTGGGGGGGATGTGTTCACCATTGGAGGTAAGACGGATTTTGTGAAGTTGCAGGTTGAGATTGCCTACCCCGGCAAAGCCGAAGAGTTTAAGCAGGAGCTCATAGAGCAGCTTTCATCTATACTCATCAATGACATGATGTTTGGGGGAAGTCTGGCAGAGATTTTCCAAAATTCTTACTTACTCTCGTTGCCGGAGTGGTTTATTAACGGAGCAGCAAAGTATTTGGCTTACGGATGGTCATCGGAGATGGATGACTATATCAGGGATTATTTGTCTCGTAGAAAGATCTCCGGATTGGTGAAAGTTCAGAATGAGGATGCAGACATTATTGGTCAGTCCATATGGAATTTCATTGCGATAAGGTATGGTAAGAGCAACATCTCCAACATCCTGAATCTGACAAGGATCATTAGAAATGAAGAAAACAGTATAGCAAGTACCCTTGGATTACCTTTCAAGAACTTTCTTTCACAGTGGCAGAACTATTATTTGCAGCAAAAGCAAGAAATAAATAATCATTATATACCAACCGAAAAGGAAGATATCATTGCTGAGTACCGCAATAAGGACATCAACTTAAGTCACGTGTCTTTGAATCCGGATGGAAATAAACTGGCTTACACTTATCACAAGGATGGAAAGTACAGAGTATATGTGGCCGATGTACAAAGTGGAAACAAGAAAAAAATTACTTCCGGAGGATACAGTGTCAACGGCCAGCAGGTGGACGAAAATATTCCTTTAATTGATTGGGCTGATAATGAGACGCTGGGTGTACTTCTGTATAAACGTGGATATTTGTATCTAAACACATACAATATCAACGATGGTCAGAAGTTCCAGAAGCCATTAACTCGTTTCAGGCAGGTAGAAAGTTTTTCATTCAATGACAATGGAAAGCTCGCTGTAATTAGTGGGGACGTGGATGGTAAGAATGATGTCTTCCTTGTAAGTATGCGTCGGAATGCTCTCCGGAGGATTACAAATGATATTTATGATGACCTTAATCCGGTATTTATTCCGGGAACAGCGGCAGTTGTTTTCAGCTCTAATAGGGAAAATGATTCCGTCAAAGTAAATGGGCCAGATCTGAAAGATGTTAGCAGTAATTTCAATCTGTTTATCTATGACCTCGATACGACCACTACATTCTTTCATAGGATTACCAATACTTATAGCAAAGACATTCAGCCTATTGCCAAGAACCAGTATTCGGTTTACTATCTGAGTGATCAAAAGGGGATTACAAACCTCTTCGAATATAAAATCCAGGATTCAACTTTCATGCAGATTTCCGCTTATGAGAATTCTATTCTGGACTATGACATTTCCTTCAATCAGAACACACTCAGCTATATCATGCTTGATCGTGGTCGGCAGCGAATCTTTTTAGAGGACCGATACAATTTAAATAAACAGAATTTTACTCCTCAGAATGCGAGGAAAAGGCTAGAACAGGCACAGTTTGTGGTGAGCCGGCTACCTCAAAACCAGCCGGAGAAAGTGGTGGTAGAAGTAGATCCAATCGAAGTGAATATACCTCAAATTGAGCTGCCCGACGATTTCAAAGAGGGGCAGGTAAATACTGATAATTACGTATTTGAAGATGAGGAGAAACAGCCGGATATCATAGAAGAGATTGGTCCGGATGAAGAGTTGATAGATACGGATGACTATGTTTTTACTGATGATGACAGGTCTACCTATAAGCCTGAATCATTTTTTTCTAACTATCGAAAACTGGAGAAAAAGTCGAGGGTCTATGGTCCTATTGCCTATGAGCCCAGATTTAATTTCAGCAACCTGATAACCTCCTTTGCTATTGATCCATTGAGGGGTTTTAGCATCCTGGTTGAGTCGGAGATCAGCGACATCCTTGAAAATCATCGGCTGACTGGTGGGTTCCTTGCCAACACTTCAGACTTCAAAAGCGGTGACATCTTTGTTGAGTATAATTTCCTGAAGTATTGGATGGATTTTCATGTGAAGCTTGACCGAAAGGTAATTTTGCGGCGACAAAATGATGACAATGTAGAAGAGCTGATTGACCTACGTCAAAAATATATTCTGAATAAAGTTGAGTTTGGAGCTTCTGTACCTATCACAAATACATTTAGGGTAGAAGCGGCTCCATTTTTTGCTACCACTGAGTTTAGAAACCTTCAAAATCAGGCAGTTTCGGCTATGAGCACTACTGACCTTGCAGAGGACAATGTAGTTTCATTTACCGGGGTGAGAGGTGCTTTTGTTATGGATAATACCATAGAAAGAGGGTTTAACATTTACCAGGGATCAAGAGGTTTGGTTGAGTTTAAAACCTATTACGACCTCACTGGGAGCAACAAAAGCTTTAGCAACATTGAGGTTGACTTAAGGCACTACCAAAAGATCCACAGGGAATTGACCTTGGCTGGAAGAATATTCTATGGCACGTATTGGGGTAGCAATAAGCAAGACTACCTGGTAGGTGGAATGCAAAACTGGATCTTTAACAAAACTGAGAATCAGGGAGAGGAAGATCCGTTGAAATTTAGCAACAACACGGACAATTCAAATATCCTTTTTACTGAGTACGTGACCAACCTGCGTGGTTTTGACTACAACGAACTATTTGGAAATAGCGCATTTATTTTTAATGCTGAGTTGAGGTTCCCGGTCTTTAGATACCTCTCAGGAAGTCCTATTTCATCTAATTTCTTGCGAAATTTCCAACTTATTGGCTTTTATGATTTTGGTTCAGCCTGGAATGGCAAGCCTCCGCTTACCCGGGGATCCGGAGCTCAGACTAAAAAATATGTCAGTAATGGGTTTATTGGCGAGATCTCCAATTTCCAAAATCCATGGTTAGCAAGTTATGGTGCTGGTCTTAGAACGGTACTTTTGGGCTATTATCTGAAGGTAGACGTAGCAAGACCGATACGTGATTTTCAGCTAGGAAGAACAAGATTTTATTTCACTCTCGGATTAGATTTCTAAATTTACCCATGCTTTATTCTATGACAGGATTTGGTTCCTCCGAGGGTGACCTTTCCGATTACCACATCAAAGTTGAAATCAAAACTGTAAACAGTAAATTTTTCGATCTTAACCTTAGGCTTCCACGAGAGTTGGCGGATAAGGAGCTGGAAGTGAAAAACTATCTAAATACCCACCTGAAAAGGGGAAAAGCCAATGTAATCATTGAATTGGAATCGAAGGATCCATCTTCCCCTACGGTACACATTGATGATCTTCTGTTTTCGAGCTACTATACCAAATATAAAGAGATGGCTGAAGCAAACGGAGCGGAGCAAAAGGATCTCTTCCGGCTTGCACTACATTCTCCTGATGTGATCTCAACCAACAATCTATCCGAAGTGTTGTCCTGGGAGGATATGCAACCTGTAATTAAAGAAGCCATTGACAGATGTATGGAGTCCCGCGGTTCTGAGGGTAATGCATTGTCAGAAAAGCTTGCGTCCTACATTGATCAGATCAGGGCGGGTCTGAAGCTGGTAGAGGAGGAGGACCCAAACAGAAAAAATCAGGTTCAGGAACGATTGAGTCAGAGTCTTGATGAGATCAGGGATAAAGTTCAGGTGGACCAAAACCGCTTCGAGCAGGAATTGATCTACTATTTTGAAAAGCTTGATATCACCGAAGAAAAGGTGAGGCTCGGAAGGCACCTTGATTATTTTATGGAGGTACTGGAAGACAGTGAAAGTCAGGGCAAAAAGCTCGGCTTCATTAGCCAGGAAATTGGTAGAGAAATCAATACCATTGGATCAAAAGCCAATAATGCAATCATTCAGCGAGCAGTTGTTCAAATGAAGGATGAGCTTGAGAAGATCAAGGAACAATCCATGAATATTCTATAAAAAAAAGCGGCCCGGAGCCGCTTCATTTACTTTGCTGATATCTTAAAAGGAACGGATGTAGTACTCCAATTCATGGCTACTTTGCCGTTTTTCCCGATAGTGTATTCCAGCCTTTCGGTATGCTTGATCTGTGATGGCTTCACATCTACTCTCAGCACATCCAGGCTTTCGTCGTAATTATAAGCTCCCCATTGGTCCCACTTTGAATTGAAAATAATTGTCCAATCCTGGTTTTCCTTTGGAATGATAAAGAATGCATATTTTCCTTTGGGCAATGTCTCACCATTGATCTGAACATCATCAGAAACCTCAATCCAGGTGGCTTCGTTTGCACCTGCTCTCCAAACCTTGCCATATGATTCCAGACCTCCGAAAATTGTACGGTTTTTTACGCCCGGTGAACTGTAATCAATGGTGACGTCCACACCACCAACTGTACTCTTCACTTGTTGAGGAGGACTTGGGCGGTTGCTTTTGTCTTGTTGGGCTTGTATTGGACTCATCACTAACAGTAGGGCCATTGTAAAAAGTCCTGCCAATAACATTATTTTTAAGCGTTGCATAGTTTTATGTTTTAATCTTGTATCACGATAAATTTTAATTTTAGTTACCCTTGAATCAGTCATTGTCTTGATAAATAAAATCCTCATTGGTTTCCTTAAGCTTTTATCCAGGCTACCGCTTTCTGTTTGGTATCTGATATCTGATATACTTTATTTCCCCGTCAAAAAGTTTTATCGCAGGAAAGTTGTACTAAATAACCTTAAGCTTGTTTTCCCAAAAAAGAGCGAAAAAGAACTCAATAAGATAGCGGATGGATTTTATAAAAATTTCTGTGATCTGATCGTGGAGATTTTCAAATCACTCACTATTTCTATGGACGAGATAAGAGCAAGGTGCTTTGTTGAAAATCCGGAAATTTTTGATCAAAATAATTGTCCTGATAAGGAGGTATTGATGTATTCAATTCACAATGCCAACTGGGAGTGGCTGGCTTTAGGTCTTTCTGCCGGAAGTGATTATCCATGTAGTCCTATTGTTCAGGTTCAGAGCAGCGAATTTGCACATGAATACATGAAAATTATCAGGTCTAGGTTTAAAGGGGTGGCGATCCCGAAAAGTAGTGCTGCACGATTTATCCTGCGAAACAAAAATCAAAAGATAAATGTCGGAATCTTGGCAGATCAAAGTCCACCACATAACCAGTCCAAGCACTGGGTAAACTTTATGGGAGTGGAAACTCCTTTTATCAATGGTCTTTCAAACTTACCTTATCTGACCCAGCTTCCATGTTATTTTTCTCATTTCAAGAGGGTTAAAAGAGGTAAATATTCGATTAAACTTGTGAAAATAGGAGAGCCTCCTTTTGAAAAGGGTGACTTACGAATACTACGAAAATATGTAGTGGAAAGTGAAGCATTGATCATGTCGGACCCATCACAATATCTCTGGTCGCATAAACGCTGGAAATATCCAAGGGAGGAAAATGAAGAATTAATTAAATTGTAACATAAACGCTTACGCCATGAAACCTTACCTGCTATTGTTACTTTCCCTGATCCTTATTTATTGTTCATCCGAGATAAGTAGGGAAAAACGTCATGAAGTTGATGTGATCAATACAAAAGTTCATCATATTGATCTAAATAGGCGGGTAAGTATTATTGAAGATGATTTTCATGTTGGAGATTCTATCTATAAAATACGTGGTTACTTTATGGATGAGATGTTACAAAAGGTAGTAGGAATCCTGCATACTCCGGATTTTGATAGGGATGATTACTTCTATTTTGAGAATCACCATCCCATTTTTTCAGGTCATTTGCTGATTGACAAGAAAAACCAGACGGCAGCGGAATACAAATACTACTATAACAATGAGGGCTATGTAGATGAGGCTTTGTTTTGGGAAGATCACTATGAATATGGCAAACAATTTCCGCATGAAAAATTCACAGAGTTTAGTCCTGATGTGGATAGCTTAAGGGAAGAAGAAGAAAGACGGTTGCAATTTTTCCTGGACAAGCTGGAAATGGAGGGTTTCGAAATCCGGCATCTTAATGAAAATCTATCAGCCAATACACAATGACCATAGAAGAGGCACAAGCAGAAGTAGACCAGTGGATCAATACAAAAGGCGTTCGCTACTTCAATGAGTTGACCAATATGACAATCCTGACCGAAGAGGTCGGGGAGTTGGCCAGGATCATGGCGAGGAGGTTTGGCGAGCAATCGTTCAAAGGTTCTGAATCTGAGCTTGACATGGCCGATGAGATGGCTGATATTCTGTGGGTGTTGATATGCTTGGCCAATCAGACAGGCGTAGATCTCACAGAGGCATTTAAAAAGAATATGGAGAAGAAAACAAAAAGAGATGCATCACGTCACAAGGATAATAAAAAGTTATTTTAATGGATCTTACCACACCAGCCTTACTTTTTCCAGCCATCTCTTTGTTATTGCTGGCTTATACCAACAGGTTTCTGGCCATCGCCAATATCATCCGCCAGCTACACAAATCATATCTTGAGAACCCCAAAAGTGTGTTGGAAGGACAAATTAAAAACCTGCGTATCAGACTATTTCTGATCCGAAGAATGCAGATTTTTGGATTGTTGAGTTTCTTTTTGTGTGTACTTAGCATGATATTCATCTACCAGGAAAACCATGAATGGGGTGGGATCATTTTTGGGGTATCCTTGTTTTCTCTTTTGCTTTCATTAGGAATCAGCATGCGAGAAATCCAATTGTCCACCAAGGCACTGGAGATAGAGCTGAGCGATATGGAATTTGACCGGGGGATTAAATTTTAACCACCATTTTCGCCTTTCACTTTTAAAAATAATTGCCTGGCTGCCGTCATTGGTGGGATTTGCTGCTGGAGCACTTTATTTTCAAGTCGCTTGTACTCATCTTTAATCATATTAGAGCTATAGAAATCAGTAATTATGCGATGGTTAATAATGTCTTTCATCCATTGAAGATTTTGGTTTTGTCTGTTTTTCAGGAAGAATCCCGACTTTATTGTAAGTGATTGATATTCTTCTATCATCTGCCATACACCCTCAAGACCCTCCTTGTAAAGTGCACTGCTGGTTAGCACACGGGGTATCCAGCCAGATAAGGTCGGGGGAAACATATGCATGGCATTGATATAATCCTGTTTTGTTCTGTTGGCTTTTTTGATGTTGTCGCCATCAGCCTTGTTCACTACAATGGCATCGGCCATTTCCATTATGCCCCGTTTGATTCCCTGTAGTTCATCTCCTGCACCTGAAAGGGTAATAAGCAGAAAGAAATCTACTATACTTCGGATGGCGATCTCACTTTGGCCCACACCTACTGTTTCAATGATTACCACATCAAAGCCACAGGCCTCACACAACAACATAGCCTCCCTTGTTTTAGTATGAACGCCACCTAAAGTGCTGCCAGAAGGAGAAGGTCTGATAAATGCATTGGGGTCATTTGCCAGCTCTTCCATTCGTGTTTTATCACCAAGGATACTACCCCCGGATACCTGACTTGTAGGATCAATTGTGAGTACAGCTACCTTTTTCCCTAAAGATGTCAGCAGCTTTCCAAAGGATTCGATAAATGTACTTTTTCCTGAGCCTGGAACTCCGGTGATGCCAATTCTAAGTGAGTTGCCTGTCCTTGGGAGCAACTGTTCTATAAGTGATTCCGCTAGCACATTGTCTTGCTGTAGTCTGCTTTCTATCAATGTAATAGCCTGGCTGAGAACGACACGGTTGCCTGCCAGGATACCTTTAATATATTCCTCCTTGCTTAGTCTTTGTTTTGCAAATTTTCTTTCTTGTGGCATATAAGGTTGTCAATTCGCAGTGTCAGCGTGTGATTGCAGAAAAATCCAATAGCTTTATGTAGTCATCTACAACCTTACTAATTTATGGTAAATTATTAGTCAAATGGAATTAAACTTCATCGAACACATTGGGATTGCGGTTAAGGATTTAGACTCAGCCATTGCATATTACGAAAATGTATTGGGTCTGAAATGTTATAAGATCGAGGAAGTAAAAGATCAAAAAGTAAAGACAGCCTTTTTTCGGATAGGCGAAACAAAGCTGGAATTACTGGAGACAACAGATCCTGAAGGACCTATCGGAAAGTTTATCGACAAGAGAGGAGAGGGGATTCATCATATCGCATTTGCAGTAAACAATTTGCAAGATCAGTTGCACGATGCCAGCCGTAAAGGCATAGAATTAATAGATCGTCAACCCCGGAAAGGAGCTGAGGGATTGGATATTGCCTTTTTACATCCCAGGTCGACCCATGGCGTACTTACTGAATTGTGCGAACATGTCGATTAGTTGGTTGTTCTTTTAATGAAGAATTATGAGTGACCCAAAACAGATTTTCTCGGAATTCGAACCCCTTACTAAAGAGGCCTGGAAATCGATAGCCATTGCTGACCTAAAAGGAGCTGATTTTGAAGAGCAACTATTATGGAAAACGTATGAGGATTTTACAGTTGAGCCATACTTTGCTAAAGAGGATATTGGCCTTAGCTCAGTTGTTTCAACCAGGAAAAACCCCTGGAAAGCCTATCAGGAGATAGTAGTTGATGATTTTGATCAGGCCAATAAGGAGGCTCATTTAGCTTTATCCTATGATATAGGGGGCATTCTATTCAGAGTAAACGAACGGGTCATTATACCGAACCTACTAAACGGCATTGACCCGCAGAAAGTTGAAATCTCATTTTCTGGTAATGAGGCTGTTCAGGCTACACATGACTATTTTGATTACTTAGGGAAACAGAAAATCCCTCCTAATACAGTATCAGGGTTCTGTGACAATGATGTGTTGGGGCAATGGATCACATCAGATGCTTCGTTACACTTTGGTCAAATAATTGATCTGGTGAAAGCAACAGAGAAGGCTCCAAATTTCAGAGCTATCCATATTCATTCAGGTGATTTTGTCAACGCAGGCTCCAACTTCACGCAAGAGTTGGCATTCACTATGAATAAGATGGTAGAGTATCTAGACCACTTTACCGAAGCTGGGTTAAGTGCGCAGAAAGTTGCGGAAAACATCTCACTGGGAATGGCTATCACAAATGATTTTTTCTTTGAAATAGCCAAAACTCATTCTGTAAGGAATTTATACGAATCCATTTTAAAACCTTATGGAGTGGAGCGATCAGGGATTCCTATCATGGCATCTAGCAGTATTTGGTCAAAGTCAAGGTATGATCAGCATGTCAACATGATCAGAAATACTTCGGAGGCTATGGCAGCGATTCTTGGTGGTTGTGAGCGACTCTTGATTAGAAGGCATGACATATTGAATGATGAGTCATCTGCATTCAGTCAAAGGATTGCGGCTAATGTTTCAAATATTCTGAGGGAGGAATCCTTCTTTGATAAAATTGACAATCCGGTCAACGGATCATACTATGTCGAGTGGCTTGCCAATCTGCTTGTCATGAAATCGCTTGACCTGTTTAAAGAAACAGAAAAAAAGGGTGGCTTGATTTCAGAATTAAAATCAGGTTCAATTCAGAAACAGATCCGCGTAGTAAAAGAGCGAAAGGAAAAGGACCTGAACAAGGGAAAGTTTACAATGATTGGAACCAATAAATACAGGATAGAAAGTGAAGTCATTCCAGAATCAAAGAAACTAAACAATAAATCCACGGATGGAAGAGAATTGCTCATACCCCAGAGTTTGGGAGACTTATATAGCCACGAAAAATCAATGATTAATTGATGAGACCTGATTTTTCAAATATAAGTGCCAATCCGGTTCAACCAACAAGCAAACCAAAAGCCGATCAGGAATGGCTGTCGGCGGAAAAGATTCCTATAGAGAAAGAGATTTCTGTTGGAGATTTAAAGGATGCAAACCACTTGAATTTCGGTGCCGGACAGCCACCATTCTTAAGAGGTCCGTATAGCACTATGTACGTCATGAAGCCGTGGACAATACGTCAGTACGCTGGCTTTTCATCAGCCGAGGACTCCAACAAATTTTATCGGAAAAATCTTGCTGCCGGACAGAAAGGACTTTCGGTAGCTTTTGATCTGGCTACTCACAGAGGTTATGACTCAGACCACCCCCGTGTGGAGGGAGATGTGGGCAAGGCCGGAGTGGCTATAGACTCCATCCTGGATATGCAGGTCCTGTTTGATCAGATACCATTGGATAAAATGTCTGTTTCTATGACCATGAACGGGGCTGTCATTCCAATCCTGGCATTCTATATAGTGGCGGCTGAAGAACAGGGTGTCAGGAAAGAACAGCTGAGTGGGACCATCCAAAATGACATCCTGAAGGAGTTTATGGTACGCAATACCTATATCTATCCTCCGAAGCCTTCTATGAGGATCATTGGTGATATTTTTAAGTTCACAAGCCAACACATGCCTCGTTTCAATTCAATCTCAGTATCAGGCTATCATATGCAGGAGGCCGGGGCACCGGCAGATCTGGAGTTGGCTTATACGCTTGCAGATGGGCTTGAATACGTAAGGGCAGGAATAGATGCAGGGCTTAAAGTAGACGATTTTGCACCGAGGATTTCCTTTTTTTGGGGGATTGGGATGAATTATTTTATGGAAATTGCCAAGCTCAGAGCTGGCAGACTACTTTGGTCGAACATCATCCGGCAATTTGAACCCAATAATCCAAAATCTATGGCACTCCGGACGCATTCACAAACTTCCGGGTGGAGCCTGAGTGAGCAGGATCCTTATAACAATGTAGCCAGGACATGCATTGAAGGCATGGCTGCAGTATGTGGGCACACTCAATCCTTACATACGAATGCGCTGGATGAAGCCATTGCACTGCCTACTGATTTTTCGGCACGTATCGCAAGGAATACCCAGTTATATCTACAATCTGAGACCAATATCACCAGGGTAGTTGATCCCTGGGGTGGATCACACTATGTAGAATACCTTACAGACCAGCTTGTGAAGCGGGCCATGGAGCACATGGAGGAAATAGAAGGGCTGGGAGGCATGGCAAGGGCTATTGAAAAGGGTGTACCTAAGATGCGTATTGAGGAAGCAGCCGCCAGAAAACAGGCCCGTATTGATTCCGGAAAAGATATACTGGTAGGAGTAAATAGATATCAGGTAGAGGAGGAGCTTGATTTTGACCTGCTAGAGGTAGACAATGTGTCCGTTCGTAAATCACAGGTCCAGCGACTGGAGAGGCTAAAGAGGGAGCGGGATGGTGAGTTGGTAAAACAATCATTATTGGCGCTTACAAAATGTGCTGAAACGGGAGATGGCAATCTACTGGAGCTGTCTGTGGAGGCTGCCCGGAAAAGAGCTACTTTAGGCGAGATTTCAGATGCCATGGAAAAACATTTTGGAAGACATAAGGCAGAAGTCAAGACTATTTCAGGGGTTTATGCAGGTGAATCCGCTCAGGACAAGGATTTCGAAGCTGTGAAAAAACTTACTGATCAGTTTGAAAACGACATGGGAAGGCGACCCAGGATTATGATAGCAAAAATGGGTCAGGATGGCCATGACAGGGGGGCAAAGGTTGTTGCCAGTTCATATGCTGACATGGGTTTTGACGTGGATATGGGTCCATTGTTTCAGACCCCGGAAGAAGTGGCCAGACAAGCCACTGAAAATGACGTGGATTTTGTAGGCGCCTCCTCACTGGCTGGGGGTCACAAAACGCTGATACCAAAACTTGTAAGGGAACTGAAAAAACTGGGAAGGGAAGATATTTTAGTTTTTGTAGGTGGTGTCATTCCACCAAAAGACTATCAGTTTCTGTATGACCATGGCGTGAGTGAGGTGTTTGGCCCCGGGTCTAAAATCCCTGCTTGCGCGTTGGTAATGTTGGATAAGCTGAGAGGGTAAAGATCGAAGCAGTATTGGATACAAAAAAGGAAGCCATTGGTGACACCAATGGCTTTCTATATCTATTGACTCAGATTTTTCAGAACGCAAAACCGAATCCAAGGTTCACAACAAGACCTCCTGACAAAAATCCCGGGATGTCTTCTTCTTCAGTTTGACCATCATATTCTACTCTTACTTTTCCACCACTACCTACAGCGTATCCCAGCTCTGGTCTGAAATAAACAGTGTTTCCAAGTTTCGCTCCAAGTTTAAGGTTGACAAGGCTTACATTTGCTTTTCCCTCACCTTCCCCATACTGTGGGTCATCATAGGTGCCTTTGAAACCAATATTACCATAGCTTAAATGGCCATAGAGCCCTTTCCCCTGATTCATAAAGTAGTAGTTACTTCCTACCTCGAAATAAGAAAAACTTACCTTAGCTTCTCCAGCTGAAAGCGAAAAGTAAGAAAAGTCTGCAGTTGGGGCCAGTTTACCTCCTAAAATTGGAGTTACATACTCTGTGTTTAATCCAACAACATTTGGGACACCAAACTTGATACCAATTCTAAATGGTTTCTCTTGTGCCTGCCCTGCAAATGCAAAACACATTACAAAGGCGATAATCAGTAATTTTTTCATTTTTGTGATTAAGTTTTTGGTTGAAATATAATTATAGGGAGGAAAGATAAGATTTTCGTAATACAAAACCCTTATCTTGTAAGATTATTAATACAAGAAATTCTTCCGCCAGGAAACATGTTATTCCGTTACAGCCTAGTATTTATATTATTCAGTGTTTTTTCTATCCAAAAGCGCAAACTAACCTAACCATAGGCAGACTTCGTATGGCTGTTTAATATTTAAAGCAATAGAAGTATACACGGTGTTGTGAGAAGCTGACAAAGTTGAAAGTGATTATCCATCTTTGTCTCCCGCTTGATCCTTATGTAATTATTAGCAGGTATTGCAATTACTACTCATTATCGTGTTGGATATTCAGAGACATTCTCCTGGATTTCCGTAATAACGATTTGGACACTATCTTGCCCACCTATGCACGCAGGCAAGTCATTTGGGTTATTGGAAGCCATTATCTGGACCAGAAGAGCAATTTTCCGGTTCCTGATTATTTCCGCGATACCCACTGTTTTGTATGCCGTCTTCGGAGTAAAGCAAATCGGATTGCCATGGGTGCCAATCGCTCTTATTGGTACCGCCGTAGCCTTTCTGATTGGTTTCAAAAACAATGCAACGTATGATCGACTCTGGGAGGCCAGAAAGATCTGGGGAGCAATCATCAATACCAGTAGAACCTGGGGAATCATGTCACGTGATTTTGTGACCAACAGACATGCAAAAAAGTCGCTGAGCGAGAAGAAGCTTGGCAAAATTCATAGAAGGTTAATCTATCGACATATAGCATGGGTCAACGCACTGAGGTATCAGCTAAGACAACCTCGTGCCTGGGAAACGATGACATCTAATGAGAACAGGGAATATAAAAAAATATATAGTGTACCCGAAGAAGAAGTCAAGATTGAGGATGTACTTCGAAATTTTCTGGAACAGGAAGAACTTGAAAAGATTTTAAAAACCAAGAACCCTGCTACCCAACTTATCGCCAACCAATCCGCCGATTTGAAAAATCTTATGGATAAAGGGCTGATCGAAGATTTCAGACATATGGAGATGGAGAATGTTCTGAAGGAATTGTATGACCATCAGGGTAAATCAGAACGCATTAAGAATTTTCCTTACCCCAGGCAGTTTGCCACACTAAACCTTTACTTCGTTTGGTTGTTTTTATTACTCATTCCATTTGGTATGCTACCAGAATTCCAAAAGTTGGGGGACTATCTCGTTTGGCTAACCATCCCTTTTAGCACTTTGGTTTCATGGGTGTTTCATACGATGGAAAAAATTGGGGAGGCTACGGAAAATCCCTTTCAGGGCGGAGCTAACGATATCCCAATGGCGGCACTGAGCCGCACAATAGAGATTGATTTAAGGGAAATGCTTGATGAAAAAGAGCTTCCTGAACCATTGACGCCAACAAAAAGTATATTAATGTAACCTTTAAAAATTGATTCTAATGAAGATTGATCAGATTTTCGAAAACAACAAAAAGTGGATTCAAGAGAAATTAAATGTAGATCAGGACTATTTCAAAAACCTGTCAAAAGGACAAAGTCCTGAGATCTTATATATAGGTTGCTCCGATAGCCGAGTAACTGCAGAATCTCTCATGGGTGCACAGCCTGGTGATGTTTTTGTACATCGAAATATTGCCAATCTTGTGCCTAGTAATGACCTGAGTGCAAAAACAGTAATTAATTATGCAGTGGCTCACCTAAAGGTTAGTCACGTAGTAGTGTGTGGCCATTACTACTGTGGAGGAGTGAAGGCTGCAATGACTCCTGCAGATATGGGCATACTGAATCCATGGCTAGAGAATATCAGGAACGTATACAGAACCCATCAGGCAGAGCTGGAAGGAATTGCTGATGAAGATAAAAGATACAGGAGATTGGTAGAGCTTAATGTTCAGGAGCAGTGTATCAATATAGTGAAGACACCTGAGTTTCAGGAAGCTCAAAAAGAAAGAAAAATTTCAGTTCATGGATGGGTATTTGATATTCATTCCGGTAAGATAATTGATTTGGAAATCGACTTTGACAAAGTTCTTGGTGGTATCAAGGACATTTTCAAACTGGTTTAAGCATACTAAACCGAACTTATAACAAAGTGATCTTTTTATCCTCGTATGAGGGAATGATCGAGTAAAGGCTCATTTCCATACAAAAATCCAGGTCCTTTTCAATTCCAAACGCTGCAAGTCGCTTAGCATGGGATGAATTGTGAGCTGCATGAAGCAAATCCATGTGATGGAAATGATACAGGTCACCAGCCATGAAGGCCGAATCGCCTAATGGCTGGTGAGTTGCCTTGATCTCGTTGATGAGTGCTCCTGCAAACAACGTATCTTCAATATTTACCATGCCTTTCCATCCTGCACAGTGGATGATGATATTTTTATTCATATCCAGGATATAGTCAGCCATTGCCCTTAAGTTGAGAAAAGCACCGATGAGAATTTGATCGGCACCGATAGACTTCAGAATTGCCTGTGTACCATTGGTTGTGGTTACAGCAATGTTCTTTCCCTGAAACTCATCATTCATATATTCATAAGGAGAATTGCCCACGTCAAAGCCAGCTACTTTTTCACCTCCACGTTCTCCGGCGATGATCATTCCCTCCTTCTTATACGCTTTACATTCTTCTACCGTAGCAACAGGATAGATGGCATTGACACCATAGGCCAGCCCGGTGACGATGCAGGAAGTGGCCCGGAATATGTCCGCAACAATGACCATCTTTCCTTTTAGGCTGAAGTGCTGTATCAGGTCAGGGGTCAAACATACTTCAACAGTCTTCATAGAAATAGAAAGTTAAATGAATGGTGTTTTTACAACTTTGGTTTTAATGTTTTTGTTACGGATCTCAATATTGACTTCCGTTCCGGGCTTGTGAAGCCCTGACTTTATATATCCAAGGGCAATACCCTTGTTAGTCACTGGTGATATGGAGCCTGAGGTGATCAGGCCGATGATATTGCCTTCATCGTCAACAATGCGATATCCATGACGGGGAATACCCTTCTCAACGATTTCAAGGCCTACCAGCTTAAATTCTGTGCCATCTTCCTTGTCCTTTTTCAGCTGATCGGCATTGACAAAGTCTTTGGTGAATTTAGTAACCCATCCTAATCCTGCCGCTATTGGCGAGGTGTCTTCATCGATGTCGTTTCCATACAAACAAAATCCCATCTCCAAACGAAGGGTGTCTCTTGCGCCCAGCCCGATAGGCAGTATGTTAAATTCTGCACCTGCTTTAAAAATTGCTTTCCAAACCTCAGGAGCGTCGTCCTTTTGAATGTATAATTCAAAACCACCTGCACCGGTATATCCTGTGGCAGAAATGATCATTTTCTTTCCAGCCAGCTGGTCCTCAATGAAGTGGTAATATTTTACTCCGGATAAATCAGCCTTTGTGAGCTTTTGCAAAGTGTCCTTTGCTTTGGGTCCCTGTACTGCCAGGAGTACAATATCATCCGATATGTTCTTTAGCGAAGCACCTTTATTTTGTTTTGAGACCCAATCCCAGTCTTTCTCTATGTTTGAAGCATTTACTACAAGCATATATTCTTCATCACGGAGCTTGTAAGTGATAAAGTCGTCAACCACTCCACCCTTGTCGTTGGGTAGATACCCATACTGGGCCTGACCAATTGTGAGTTTAGACAGGTCATTGGAAGATATCCATTGCAGTGTTTCTAATGCCTTGGGACCTGAAACCAAAAATTCACCCATATGTGAGACGTCAAACACGCCCACGCCATTTCTCACTGCAAGGTGTTCTTCTTTGTCAGATGAATACCTCACAGGCATTTCATAGCCGGCAAATGGAACCATTTTGGCCCCGAGGCCTTCATGTACTTCATGCAAGGGAATTCTTTTCAGATCCATGGTGAACGGTTAGGTAAGTCCTGGTAAAATTAGGGGTTTTAAATGATTTTAAAACTCTAGTTCTATGGAGACAGGGCAATGATCGGAACCCATATATTCGTTGTGAATTTCCGCGCTCTTCAAATTTGACTTTAGCTGTTCACTTACCAGGAAATAATCTATTCTCCAGCCCACATTTCTTGAGCGGGCATTGAACTTATAGTTCCACCAGCTGTACTTAACTTCCTCGGGGTAAAAAACACGAAAAGTATCAATAAATCCAGCATTAAGGATATTGTTGATCCCGTCAATTTCAGTCTGGGTGTATCCTGATGCCTTGTTATAATTTGCTTTTGGTCTGGCAATGTCTATATCCTGATGTGCTACATTGAGATCCCCACAGATCACTACCGGCTTTTTTTCTTCCAGGCTCCGGATGTGCTGAAGAAAAGCTTCGTCCCAGGTTTGCCGATAATCAAGTCGTTTCATTCCTTCGCCTGAGTTGGGCGTGTACACTGTCACCAGAATAAAGTTGTCATATTCGGCTGTGATGACTCTTCCCTCCATGTCGTGTTCTTCAATACCTATGTCCTCAGTGACTTCAATGGGTTTTGATTTAGTGAGGATGGCAGTACCCGAATAGCCTTTCCGTTCTTTGGAGCTATTGACAAATACTTCATAATCCGAAAGAATGCTCAATGCTGATTTGGCTTCCTCCGGCTGGGCTTTGGTTTCCTGCAAGCACAACATATCCGGAGACATGGCTTTTACATCTTTGATAAAATCTTTCTTCAGCATGGCCCGGATACCATTTACATTCCAGGAGACGAGTTTAATAGATGACATAGAAAATAGTTTGTGGCGAAATTATAAAACCCAATTGCCTTTGGTTAGCATTCTACCAATTGATTTGGTCAATCATATTTTTTATTCATGTAAGAAACAGAATGGCTGATTAGCGTCTTTAATGTTTTCATGTCTACATCATCCAGGGACTTAATATATAGACAGCTTTTTCCGGTTTTATATTTACCCAGATCAGCCATCAGTTTATCAAAGCGCTCAAAGCCTGGCATGATATAAACCGTGAGGCTTTGTTTCCTGGGAGAAAACCCTACTTTAAAAAAATCACCCTCCCGACCTGACTCATATTTATAGTGATATGTCCCAAAACCAACAATACTTTGCCCCCACATTTTTGCAGGTTCATTAGTGAGTTCCTGCATGATTTCAAGAAGTTTGAAGCTTTCGGCCCTTTTCTTATCTTCAGCTACTGAATTGAGAAAATCGCTTACATCATTATCATTTGGTTGGGTCTTAAGCGTGGCCATACTAATAGATTTTTTGGATTTATTTTACAATTTTATAAAAAGTGGAACAATGTTTGATTTTAAACTAAACAACATCAAAGAATAAGGTCATGATGAAACTCACAAGATTATTAATAGTAGCCCCCTTGCTTATGGCATTGGCCGGATGTAACAATAATGATGGACTTATAGGTCCCCAGGGCCCTCCCGGAATAGAAGGTCCGGAAGGTCCACAAGGCCCACAGGGGGTGCCTGGTGAAAGTGGATATTTATTTGAATATGTTGATATTGACTTCACTGCACCTGATTATGAGGTGATTCTGGAATTGCCGCAAGATTTTGAGGTATTTAATGAGGATAAAGCACTGGTATATCTTCTTTGGGAGGTTACCCCGGAGGATGTTGACGTTTGGAGGATGCTGCCTCAGACGATCTTTCTTGACGAAGGGATGTTTCAGTACAATTACGATTTCACCATGTATGATGTGAAATTGTTTATGGACGCTACGTTTCCATTGGCAAATCTGCAGGAAGGTGATCTTCTCAACCAGGTAGTAAGGGTTGTGATAATTCCGGCACAGTTTTGGGAGTCAGGAAGAGTAGACTTCTCAAACTACAATGAAGTAGCTGAGATGCTGGGCATTCCGGAATTGAAGGTAGATAGAAAAGAATTTGTAAGCAGGAACTAACGCCTTTTGGACTTTTTATTAAGTCTGCCGATTACCGCCATACTTGTTAGTTCCCTCAGGGCATCATTCGCAATCCATTTTGCAGAAGAGGTGCCCTGATTTTTTATTTGGTGTGCAATCTCAATGGCTTTGCCGTTCAACACTAAGTTTCTTTTGCCGATTTGGCGCAAAGCCCAGTTTACACTCTTCCTTACAAAATTTCTTTCATCCCAGGCTTCATTGATCATCAGCGGAAAAAATGCTTCTAATTTATGATCCGGTGCTTGCTTATCGTGGATGGCCAAATTGACCATGGTAACAAAACCTGCTCTCTTGACGAATTCTTCTTGTCTTGAAGACCACAATTTTGCCTGGTCATAAGCATAAACCGTATCAGCAAGCGCCCGACAAAAGCTATCGCAGACATCCCATGAATAAATCTCACCAAGCCATTTTTCAGCTTTTTGGACTGTCAGCTTTTTGGGTTCTGCTAAATAGGTGGCCAATATTTTTGCTTCATGGATCTCAGATCTCCAGAGGGATTCTGCCAGCTCTTGATCAGCGCCAAGTTTTTTAGCCAGCTTTCTTAAGTCAGGGCTTCTGATCCCTATGACATTTTCAGTGGGGATACCAAAACGACTGATACCAGTGATGAGGTCGGGGTTAGCCATTTCCTTGAGTTGGGTAATCACCTTTTCTGTCAAATGAATCATTAATTTAAACTTTTTGAGAACCTGAAAATGTGTTAAGGCTTGATGGAATTAGCGTAAGGCATTGTTTTTGCTAAATTAAAGCTATGAAAAGACAGCTGATTATTGGATTACTACTGATTTTTAGTATCACAGCATTCGCTCAGAGAGATTTTATGGAGGGATATGTGGTTTTGAATCACGGGGATACCTTACATGGCCTGATTAAAGACAGAAAAGAGGGATTCTCAGCCAAGCTACTGGATCGTATCATCATAAAGCACAATAAGAAAAGACTGAAGTTTCGTCCGGATCAGCTGCTTGCCTACCATAGGGGAGGTGCAAACTTTCATAGTGTACCGTTCAACCAGGGCAATGATTTATTAGGGATCTCCAGGATAAAGGTCGGGCAGAAACACTTCTTAAAGGTCTATATAGACGGCTACCTTAAATTGTATGAGGATGAGTTTGTAGATCAATCAGGCCCTCAATTTGATGGGAATTTTTACCTGATAAGAGAGGATGAGCTTCAATACGTGCAGGTATCCATGCTTTTTTTCAGAAAGAAACTTGTTCCTTACTTCCACGATGCCCCTCACATCGCCAAAGCAATTGAAGATAAGGATTACAAATACCGTGATTTAATTACAATTGTGACCGAATATAACAAATGGCACTCATTGTAATGAGTGCCATGAAATATGATTCCGTCGCTGTGTTCTGATTTATGCTGGTTGAAAAAAAGATCTTGTTAGATGGCCAACAATTTTTTGTTGAGCTCAAGAGGATTCAATGTGATTTTAAATGTGCTACCCTCACCTTTTTTACTATATACCTCCAGTTTGCCTCCGTGCATTTGCACAAACTCCTGGGTGAGCATTAATCCCATTCCAGTTCCTTTCTCGCCTGAAGTACCCAGAGTGCTGTCATTTCTGCTTTGAGTTAGAAGCGCATCTCTTTGTGCTTCTGTAAGACCAATGCCATTGTCTGATACCTTCAGTACTGAGTCTCCATATTCATTTTCGGTAATTTCGATACCTACTAATCCCCCTGTATGGGTGAATTTGATGGCGTTATTTACCAGGTTTCGGAGGATAAAAGTCAACTGATTTCTGTCTCCATAGACTACCATCTGGTCTTTAATGTCATAGGCAAGCTTGATGTTCTTTTTTCTTGCTGTTGAGTTACATAAGTCAAGAATTTCGTTGACAAGCTCTTCAGGCTGGATGATTTCAGGATGAATATCAAAATCGTTCATTTGAGATTGAGCCCAGTTGATCAGGTTGTCTGCAAGCTGAACAGTACCATCGATAGTCTCTTTAAATTGTTTAGACACCTCTACCATTCGATCCTTTGAAAAGTCTTCAGCATTCTCCACCATCATATTCACAAATCCGCTCAAACCACACAATGGGCTTTTCATATCATGTGATACTACATTAAAAAACTTGTTTTTTATAGTATCCAATCTCTCAAGTTCTTCTTCCTGCTCTTTTATTTTTTCCTCTTTCTCTTTTAGCTGTGCTTTCAGTCTGGCTATTTCTCCGGACATTTCCTGAACTCTGCTGCTTTCTGCACCATGATCACTCAGGTGTCTTCTTCTTGGCTCCAACTCCACAATCCGGGTGGCCATTTTTCCTTCGTGGTTTATTTGAGCATTGACCAAAACATTCACCTTGCTGTGGTCCTTTCTTACCAGCTCAAACCTTACATCGTTAATCTTACCATGAAGCTGCAGTAGTGGTGCATATTGAGAATTGTAATAGATTTTACCACCCATTGGTAAAAGGTTCTGAAAGTACATCCTGTTAAGAACTTCTTCAGGGCCCCTTTGAATCAATGAAAAGAAATTATCATTGGCTTCAACAATAATTCCTGAAGTATCGGCAATAAAGTTTGCAGTTGTAACCTTGTTGCCGGTTCTTTCTGATTTTTTTACCCTTTCTTCAATCTTTACAATTTCCATAATGGCTTGATATTACCGTCCGCATTTAAACCGGATCGTGTGTCTTACATTCAATTTCAATGTAATAGTAAGGAGTATGGAAATTGATTACCATAGGTTTTTTCCCGTAGATGAATCAATGAAATACGGGATGGTAATTCTCGTAATTTTGTGAATTTAACTGTGTAAAAAACTGATAATCAGTTATTTACCTGATTAAAATTGATCGTGGAGTGAACTCTACGGTATTACACGTAATTTCTCCAGAATTCGCGTAACTGCCGGGCAAATCATGCTGTTTTTCCATGTCAACTGAGTGATTTGGTGCATCTTTTTCCGGTTGGTATGGGGGTATTCCCTGCAGGCTTTTGGGCGGTTTTCATATACTTCACACTTATTGTCATCCATTAGAAATGGACATGGGGAGGTCTTCAATACATAGTCGTTGTCTGAGTCCAGTGTTAGGTAAGTATCAATAAAGTCACCGGTGGATATTTTCATCCCACGCGCTAACCTTTCAATGTCCGACATCAGGAATATGGGGCTGGTGGTCTTACAACAATTGGCACATTCCAGGCAGTCTATTTCTTCAAACGTTTCATCATGTGCCTGGTGAAATCTATGATCAAGGTCTTTGGGCTTTTCACGGCGAAACCTTTCAAGCATTTGTCTGTTTTGCTTCTTTGTGGAAACTGCCCGGTCCAGATCTGCTCGATATTTCAATTTGCCTTGCTGTTTGGATCAAAAAAGAAAAGCCTCCAAGCGGAGGCTTTCCAAATAATGTATTTTGATTAGGATTATTTAGCTACAGCAAACTTCTTAGCCACTTCTCCCCAATTCACTACGTTGAAGAATGCACTGATATAATCAGGACGTCTGTTTTGGTAGTTTAGGTAATAAGCATGCTCCCATACGTCTAGTCCGAGGATCGGTGTTCCTTTGCATCCAGACCCTGGCATTAAAGGGTTGTCCTGGTTTGGAGTAGAGCAAACTGAAAGCTTGCCACCTTCTACGCATAGCCAGGCCCATCCAGATCCAAATCGAGTTGCAGCAGCATTGCTAAATTCTTCTTTAAACTTATCGAACGAACCGAAAGCACTGTCGATGGCAGCAGCTAAATCTCCAGATGGTTTTCCTCCACCATTGGGGCCCATGATAGTCCAGAATAGTGTGTGATTCCAGTGACCACCACCATTGTTTCTGACTGCGCCAACGTCTGAGTGATTTTTCATGAGATCATCAAGTGATTTTCCGGCCATTGGGGTGCCTTCAATTGCTGCGTTTAGCTTTGAAACATATGCAGCATGGTGCTTACCATGGTGTATCTCCATAGTCTTTGCATCAATATGTGGTTCTAACGCATTGTGCGCATAGGGTAGATCGGGTAATTCAAATGCCATAATTTATTATGATTTATTGTTCAAGTTTTTCAGTCTTCGAATATAAAACATTATCCCTCAGGAATTGTTCCCTCTCAGCTGCTTGAAAAAGGATTTAATCAAATTGGACGATTCTTCTTCCAGTAACCCGGTCAGGATCTTGGTTTTTGGATGTAGTAGGTTGCCATGATTGCTAAAACCTCTTTTATCATCCTTTGCCGCAAAGACAATCTTTTCTAGCTGTGACCAATACAACGCTCCGGCACACATCACACACGGTTCGAGTGTAACATAAAGTGTGCATTGATCCAGGTATTTACTCCCCAGATAATTCTGCGCGGAGGTAATGGCTAACATCTCAGCATGTGCGGTACAATCATTGAGCTGTTCTACCTGGTTGTGCCCACGAGCAATGATGGTATTGTTCGAAACTACAACAGAACCTATTGGAATCTCACCTTTTTCAAAAGCCTTATCTGCTTCCTTAAGGGCCTGGCCCATAAAATGCTCGTCGGAATGTATGCTCAGCTTAGTCATCAATCCTAATGCTTTCCATCATGGTAGATGCAGTAGGTTGCCATTGATCTTTGATCCTGGCAGGAGCCGAAAAGTTGAAGAGTAGAACCTGGTTATTAAATAAGGTGTATTGAATGTAGGTATACTTGCTGGTCGCGGAAGGTCCACCAAACACATTGTCTTCATCAGTAACTTTAGACACAAACTCCAGGACGATAAATTCCCTGCCATTGATCTCCTTCACTTCCTGCTGCAGAAACTCGACCTCATTATAAAGGTTTCTTACTCCGGATACATAGAACTGCATCAACAGCTCCAGATCATTTGCTGCCCACCCGAGGTTTGTCAATGTGATACCAAAATCAATATTTCTGTCGTAGCTGGTGTACATGACCAAAGGCTCATTGGAGCTTACATACTTATTGATCCTTTCAGATTTCGACATTAGGATAAAGTCTTCTGGCAGCATCAGGCTGATGTCTTTATTGATTTGCTCTTTCTTCAGCTTATGCTGTGCAGACAATGGCCAGAAACTACATATCATCACTATGACCAACAACCTGATCAGTACTTGCTTCATTGCTTGAATTTTTAATTATCTCAAAGCTAAAACTATTGTTAAATTTGCGGCTGTTTGTTTCAATTAAACTTCAGATAAATGCTTAGAACACATACCTGCGGAGAGCTAAGAACATCGCAAGTAGGAGAAACCGTAACGCTTACCGGATGGGTACAAAGAGTGCGGGACAAAGGGGGGATGTTATGGATCGACCTCAGGGATAAATTTGGATTGACGCAGCTCGTGTTTGAAGAAGGTAAGACCCGGGAAGATGTATTGAAACAAGCCAGAAAGGCAGGTCGTGAGTTTGTCCTTTCTGTGACCGGAAAGGTTTCTGAGCGCTACGCCAAAAACGATAAATTGCCAACCGGAGATATTGAAGTGGTTGTAGACACTTATAGTTGTTTGAATGAGTCGAAAGTTCCTCCATTCATTATAGAAGACGAAACTGACGGGGGAGAAGACCTGCGGATGAAATACCGCTACCTTGACCTGAGAAGAAACCCGGTGAGAAAAGGTCTCGAGCTCAGACACAAAATCATGTCTGAAACTCGAAGCTACCTCAACGAGCAACAATTCATGGAGGTAGAAACTCCTTATCTGATCAAATCTACCCCAGAGGGTGCACGGGATTTTGTGGTGCCTTCTCGGATCCATCATGGGGAATTTTATGCCTTGCCTCAGTCACCACAGACTTTTAAGCAGCTTTTGATGGTTTCTGGTTTTGATCGTTACTATCAAATAGTTAGATGTTTCAGAGATGAGGATTTCAGGGCCGATAGACAACCTGAGTTTTCACAAATTGACTGTGAAATGTCTTTTGTCACAAGAGAGGATGTGGTTGAGATATTTGAGGGGTTGATCAGAAGGCTTTTCCTGAAGACCAGAAATGTAGACCTGGGCACATTTCCTCATATGTCTTATGACGATGCCATGAAAACTTATGGTAACGACCGGCCTGATCTGAGGTTTGAGATGAAATTTAGTGAGTTAAATCACCTGACCCAGGGCAAAGGCTTCAACGTATTTGATAGTGCCGAACTGGTTGTAGGGATCAACGCTACGGGGTGTGCGGAGTATACCCGCAAGCAGGTAGATGCGCTGACAGACTGGGTAAAACGGCCACAAATAGGAGCCAAAGGATTGGTCTATGTGAAGTACAATGCAGATGGTACCTTGAAGTCTTCGGTTGATAAGTTCTATTCTGAAGAAGATTTGAAAGCCTGGGCAGAGGAGTTTGGAGCCAAACCAGGCGATTTGATGCTCATCCTTGCCGGGGAAGCAAATGCTACCAGGAAAGCGCTTTCTGAATTGCGTCTTCACATGGGTAATGAGCTGGGGCTGAGAGATAAAAACGTATTCAAACCGGTGTGGATCTTTGACTTTCCTTTGGTGGAGTGGGATGAAGAGACCAGGAGATACCATGCCATTCATCACCCATTCACATCACCACATAAAGATGATGTTCATCTTTTAGAGACCGAGCCAGGCAAAGCCAGGGCCAACGCTTATGATGTGGTAATCAATGGCTCTGAAATCGGTGGTGGTTCGATCAGGATTCATAGCAGAGATCTTCAAAATAAGATGTTTGACCTGCTGGGCTTTTCTAAAGAGGAAGCACAGAAGCAATTTGGGTTCCTGCTGGATGCATTTGAGTATGGGGCACCACCACATGGAGGAATTGCCTTTGGTCTGGACAGACTCTGTGCAATTTTAGGAGGCAGTGACTCTATCCGAGATTTTATGGCATTCCCTAAAAATAATAGTGGTAGAGATCTAATGATTGACTCCCCTTCATCTATTGACCAGGAGCAATTGAAAGAATTAGGTTTGAAAATCACCAGTTGACGGTAAAGTGTGCTTCATCACTATTATAATGGATGATTTGATTAAATTCACCGAACCAACAGCTTCAATAGAATGACCAGGAAATTCATTTTATATTCACTTCCTTTCTTATTCCTTTTTATGTGCATGGCCATTTTTGAGCCATGGATCTATCGAAACCTTATTGTGAGCTCGAAGATTGATGCTGACTTAAAGAATAAAGAGTTTGAGATTATAGCTCATAAAGGCGCCTCCGGTATTGCTCCGGAAAATACCATCCCGGCGGTAGTGAAGGCCCTGGAGATGGGAGTGGATATGATTGAAATTGATGTGCAGCAAACCAAGGATGAGCATATCATTGTCTTCCATGATGAAACGGTAGACCGTACTACAGATGGAGAAGGTTTTGTTCATGACTACACGCTTGAGGAGTTGAAGCAGCTGGATGCCGGATTCTGGCATAGCCCTGCCTATAAGGATACCAGGATCCCAACGCTGAAAGAGGTACTGGATACTATCAACGGAAAATGTAAGGTGCTGATTGAGATCAAGCATTCTGATCATCCGCACTACCATGATTTTGCTGAAAAACTGATCGATATAATCAGAGCTGAAAAGGACGGATTTGAATGGTGTATTCTGCAGTCCTATGAAATAGAATACCTGGAAGAAGCCCACAACTATGATGATCGGATCCAAACCAAAAAGCTCTTGATTGGAGAAGATTCTACCCCTCTTTTTGCGTTTTATATAGAAACCAAGATGCATCTGGGTCGGGCTACTAGTGAAGGGAACAGGCTATTGGCTCTAAACCCGGAGTATACCACGCTTTCTACCAGGAGAGTATTCAGGATGCATGCCAGGGGGTTCAAAGTTTATACATATCCGGTCAATGAGCGAGATGATATGGTGAAGATGTTGCACATGGGTGTGGATGGGATTATTACTGATTACCCTGAAAGGCTGATTCAGGTCCAGAAAGAGATCCAGGCGCTCTAGTATCTATCTATTAGCCAATCTTTTGATCATTCCTCCGAATACAATTCCATGGAGGGGAAAAACACTGTACCAATACACACGGCCCCAAATTCCTTTAGGTCGGAATGTAGCTGTTTGTATCAACTGGTTCTCCCTTACCTTAAATTCCAGCCAGGCTTCTCCGGGGAGAAGCATCTCTGCAAAAAGCAGTACACGACCATCCTGGCGGTCAGCAAAAAGTACCCTCCAAAAGTCAACAGCATCACCTACCTGAAGCAGATCGTCATGTGTTCGACCTCTTCTCAGCCCCACACCCCCAACCAGCTTATCAAGAAAGCCTCTGATTTTCCAGAGCCAGGTGGCATAATACCAACCTGTTTCACCACCAATTCTCCAGATTCTGTCTAGTGTAGATTCTCTATTTTCGATGGGTAATGTACGGCAATCTTTGAGGCATCCATGAGAAGGTACTTCCAGGAAATCCGAAATATTAATATCTAACCTCCCACTGATCAGCGAATCTTTCCAGCTGGACAATATTTCCTGATTTTCGATTTTTGAGAGCGTCCGGGCAAGTGCCTCCTGATATCCAATTGGTTTAATACCCAGAATTGTATTGATGTCGCTCGGTTCACAGATGACTTCTATTTTCATGCTATCCACAAGGGCGGTGGCTAGCTTGTACGATGTGGAGGTGACAAAGTATAACCAATAGGATGATAAACGCGGTGTCATCACCGGTACGATAACGATCCTTCTGCCTAGCTTTCTGATCCTCGCATATCCCATGAGCATTTGTTGGTAGTTTAGGATATCCGGGCCTCCAATGTCAAAACTCCTGTCAAAAGTTTCCGGGTGATTCAGGCTTTTAGATAAGAACGAGATCACATCAGCAATCCCTATTGGCTGGCATTTTGTTTTCAACCACTTTGGTGCAACCATTATGGGTAGTTTCTCTACCAGGTCCCGGATAATCTCAAAGGAGGCGCTTCCTGACCCAATAATGATCCCGGCACGTAAGGTGGTTAGGTGAAACTTTCCTTTTGCCAGCTCTCTCTCTACATTTTTTCGTGAATTGAGGTGTTTTGAAAGGGTCTTTTCATTCACAATGCCACTGAGGTAGATTACCTGCTTCGCCTTTGTCGCGTTGATGGCGTCACAAAAATTTCTTGCCGACTTTTTTTCCAGTTCCTCATAATCGCTGGAGGCAGACATTGAATGCACCAGGTAGTAGGCAGCATCAATATCCTTCGGTATCTCTGACAAGCTTTGTCTGTCAAGTAAATCTGCTTCGATAATCTGAATCTTATCCAGAAGGGATTCGGAGGGATTAAACCTTTTCCTATCCCTCACACAGCAGACCACTGTATGTCCGGCACCTATCAGAGTCGGAAGAAGCCTTTGCCCTATGTATCCAGTTGCGCCTGTCAGTAAAACTTTCAATGGAATGATTTCAATATTGTATTATAATAACTCAGGATTACTGCTTTGGTTTAATCCAAGGTTTTGATGTCGCGGATTGATCAGGAAAATGTAGTAGGTTTACTGATTAACCCAAATCAATAATGCCCAAACAATATAATTCTTTTGTTCCTCATTTTTATTTCACTTTACTCGTTCTTCTTTCGTTGATCATTCAGACAAGCTGTCAGCGATATGTCGTCATAGATGAATCGCATAAGGCTGAATATGTAGAAAAGACAATACCCATTGACAGCGTGTGGGCTGGTCATCCGGTAGGATTTTGTCTGTATACCCACAATGACAGGCAATACATAGCCTATTACAATGCAAATAGGAATATGGTGGTAGGCCAGCGGAATCTCGATCAGGATTTTTTTGATTTGCATGTCATGCCAGCTACATCACGAGAATCTGCAGGAGGTACAAGCACAGTACTAAACTGGGACAGTCATAATTTCCTGACCATTGGCATTGATAAGGAAGGGTTTATCCATGTTTCCGGAAATATGCATGTTCATCCGATCACATATTTTAGAAGTACCAAACCTCACGACATCTCCTCATTGGTGCAAGTGATGGAAATGGTTGGCGAAGATGAAGATCGGTGTACCTATCCTCATTTTATGCTCACCAAAGAGGGCGAGCTGCTTTTTCACTATCGTGACGGTGGGAGTGGTAATGGCAATGAGATCTATAACCGTTACGCCACTGAAACAAAATCCTGGTCCCGGATGCTAGACGTTCCCCTCACCGATGGGGAAGGGCTCATGAACGCCTATCAATCTACCCCTGTTATTTTAAAAGATGGGTGGTACCATATGTATTGGGTTTGGAGGGATACTCCGGACTGTTCCACAAATCACGATCTGTCATATATGAAAAGCCCAGACCTGAGAAACTGGTACAGTGCTTTTGGGGAGAAAATTGAATTACCAGCTACACTAAATCAAAAAGCTTTGATTGTAGACCCTATCCCCGTGAATGGAGGAATTATCAATCTGGCAGCAAAACTGGTGTTAGATGATAAGAATCAACCTGTATTTACCTATCACAAGTTTGACGAAGAGGGCAACACTCAGCTGTATATTGCCCAGGCAGAGGAAGATGACTGGTCCTACAAAAAAGTAACAAATTGGGATTATCGGTGGGAGTTTAGTGGGAATGGGAGCATCAACAGCGAAGTGATTTTGAAAAGCTTCAGGAGCAGGGATGATAACAAATATGAGATTGACTATTGGCATGTTAAGTATGGCGACGGGACGATTCTGTTAAATAGTAATTTTGATGCTATCGGGAAGGTGATAAAGTCAGAGGCTTTTTCAAAAACGCTTGAAGCAGAGGGTGATTTTCCTGGTTTGATGGTTCAGACAAGTAGAGATATTGGTGATCCAGGTGAAGGTGATACGAGATACATTCTGAAATGGGAGAGCCTGAACAGGAACAGAGATAAACCCAGGCCTGAACCCTGGCCGGAGCCAAGTCAGTTGACGCTATACAAACTTAAATCCGGCAAATAATTATTAATTTTTCACTTTCAATAGAAACAAAAAGCAATTCAAAAGTGATGAAAAGGTTATTAACCCTCATTTTTTTATTTTTTCTGGGATTAACAGTAGATGCACAAATCAAGGCACTTATTGTAGATGGTCAAAACAATCACGAGGTATGGCCCAAATCTACCATCATGATGAAGCAATACCTGGAGGAGACCGGATTGTTTGAGGTGGATATCTATCGCTCAAAATACACCTGGAAGGCGGGACGTGAAGAGGAATATCTGCCAAAGGCCGGAGTAGGTGAGACTGAGGATTTGAGGGACCCCACTGCAGACCCTGACTTTGCTCCTACATTCAAAAATTATGATGTTGTAATATCAAATTTTGGGTGGAAAGCTGCTGCCTGGCCTGCCAGGACTCAGAAAGCATTTGAAAAGTTTATGAAGGCTGGAGGAGGTCTGGTCTCAGTGCACGCTGCGGATAATTCATTCCCCGGGTGGTCCGCTTATAATGAAATGATTGGTTTAGGTGGCTGGGGTGATCGTACGGAGAAGGATGGACCTTATGTGTACTACACCAACGAAGGAGAGCTTAAAGTAGATGATTCACCCGGTAAGGGTGGTTCACACGGACCGCAAAACAACATTTATATGACTATCCGGGCAGATCATCCAATTACAAAGGGATTGCCTAAGAACTGGTATACAGCAAAAGATGAATGCTATGCAAAGCTGAGAGGCCCGGCTAAAAACATGACCATCCTGGCAACCGGGAAGGACATGTCTGGCAAAGCACCAACAGACCGCCATGAACCCATGCTGATGGTCATCGAATACTACAAGGGTCGGGTTTTTCATACTACCCTGGGCCATGATGACTATTCCATTGAGGGGGTTGACTTCATTACCACTTTTTTAAGAGGTACAGAATGGGCTGCTTCAGGCAAGGTAACCATTCCGGTCCCTGATGATTTCCCTAAGCAGGATGACAAGAGCAGCAGGGCATTTGTGTTTAAGGAGTAAGCTCCAGCTTGAATTTATACTGGGATGCATGAACAAAATTCCCCTCTCTTCCCGTAAACTCACACTACCTTCCACAAAGCCTTACGCAACCTTCTATAAGGCTTTAGGCGACCTTCTATAAGGCTTTACGCAAGCCTCTTTAAGGCCTTCCATCGAGGCCTATGAAGCCTTGCAGGAGCTCATGCAAGGCTTTATATCTTCTGCTATCAGGTTTTGTTGCTCCGTTGGTTCCTGTTTGCACATCTCTTGCACGCTTTGCAAACGCGCAAGATTGGTAAGGTAGGCTAGACTTCCACTCTCATTCCTGTTTTCGCCGCCTTATAGATGGCTTCTATGATTTTCATGTCTTTTACTCCTTCTTCGCCGCTGACAGACACCAGCGCCTTTTTATCCTGTAGGATAATCTGGGCCATCTCATCCATCTGAATGGTTTGGTGGGTGATGTGTGGCTGTGTAAGTGGGCCATTGTGTGTACGGCCTTCAATGGGACCATAACCTGTAGAGGGCCTCATCTCCACGAATCCATCATCACCTGTCATAAAAAATCGGTCAAGGTACCGCATCTGATAGGTAGAGAGGCAGGAAGCTACTGCTCCGCTAGGGAAACCCATCTGGAACTGGATGGTCTCATCTACACCTTCCCTGAATTTTTCAGGGTCGGTCTTGGTTTCCTGGGCAGTAACCCAAACAGGTTCTTCACCTACCATGTAGCGAGCCCCGTTGATTGAATAGATACCAATGTCCATCATGGCCCCTCCACCTGCAAGCTCCCGGTTAAGTCGCCATTGTGTAGGATCCCCAATTCTAAATCCTGACTGCCCCTGGAAGAATCGAATACGACCGAATTCTCCGGCTTGTCGCATCTTGATCACAGCCACAGTTTTTGGTTCAAAGTGCATTCTGTAACCTATCAGGAGCTTCACTCCATTTTCTTTACATACATCCACCATCTCCTGTGCATCCTTAGCGTTTGTTGCCATGGGTTTCTCGCAGATCACGTGCTTTTTGGCCCGGGCAACCCTTAGCGTCTGCGGATGATGTAAAGCATTTGGGGTGATGATGTAGACCGCATCGATGTCCGGATTGTCCTTGATCTTGTCGAAGTTTTCATAGTTGTAGCAGTTCTTATCCGGCACGTTGTGCGCTTTCTGCCACTTGGGTATTTTAGTCGGAGTACCACTGATCAGACCAGTCACTTTGGCCATCTTGCATTCTCTCATGGCCTCTGCTACCCGGTTGGCATAGGACCCAAGTCCCATTAATGCTACTCGTAAAACAGGACCCTGGTATGGAGTCGTATTTGCAAGTAATGAGTTGGAATGATAAAGTAGGGGAAGGCCAAGGGCTGTAACCTTCATTTTGTCAAGGAAGTCTCTTCTTGTTGTCATATTTGATCTATTTGTATAAAAATAAGGCTTAAGGAGCAAAGAGCAAAGTTTGGGGTAAGTGCAAAGAGCTTAGAGCAATGGGCAATGGGCAAAGGGCAAAGGGCACAGAGCAAAGAGCAAAGAGCGGAGCATTAAATATACCACCAGTCCTTACCTTCGATAAGCTTGAGTTTTGAAAGATAGTCTTCAACTGCTCTCCTTTCCTTCAATTCAGGATAAACACCTACCAGAACCTGAGGGTTTTTTAGGTCTGCGGTCTTTTTGAAGGTCTGCAAATCAAACTGATGGAATGGAATCCCTGATTTTTTAAAGATGTCCGATGTCAGCTTGGTTTTTTCATTATTTCCCCACAAAACCAGGTTATCTGTCCTCAGGTCATTTTCAATGAATTGTTGGATCTTGAGATTGAAAAATGATTGCTGCTGATAGTGTTCAGAATTCCTGGATGTCCTTGCTGGGTGCTCTCGCCAGAAGAGTGTGACATCAGGGATAGTTTGTATCTTAAACTGATTTTGGTACCACTTAAATACCAGGTGGTAATCTTCCGGGTAGGTGAGGTCATGAAATCCACCGATAGCATCCAGTTCCGATTTCCTGACCATCCAATTGGGTGAAGCAATCACACACTCACGGTAGATCTGCTGCCAATGTTTACCTGCCAGGTTGATATCATTGATCCAGTTTTCATATTTGAGGTAGCCTTCACTAATGGGCTCTCCAAAATATTTCACCAGCCCGGTAGCGATACTTTTTGGATGGTTGATTAGAGCATTCACCATTTTCTCCAGCCGAAATTCTGCCATGACGTCATCAGCATCCATTCTGGTTATATAAGTCCCTTTTGCATTCGAGCATCCAGTCTTCAATGCATAGATAATTCCATCACCAGCATTGTCTATGCATTTGATTCTTTGGTCACGGTCAGCATATTCTAATAAGATCTTTTTACTAATGTCTGTGGATTGATCATCCACTGCAACCAGCTCCCAATCTCTGATGGACTGTTTAAGTATGGATTCCAGGCACTCAACGAGAAAAGGAGCAGCATTTTTTACCGGCATGATGATTGAAATCAAATCCATGACCTGAAGATAAAGTAATCTGGTGATTGGCTGTTAGGCTAGTGTAGGAGATTGGGAGCCATGCCACTTTTCCAGTCGTGGATTCATGATGCTAAACCAAAGGGGAGGAATCAGGGCGATGAGAATCATCGTAGGGTATCCGGCTGGGAGCTGAGGGCTTTTATCATAATGGTCCAGCACCTGGTAACGCTTAATGGCATTGGCATGGTGATCCGAATGTCTCTGAAGTTGAAACAGGAAGAAATTACTTATCAGGTGGCTTGAATTCCAGGAATGGATTGGTGTGACCTTTTCGTACTTCCCGGGACTGACTTGCTTTCTAAGGATGCCATAATGCTCTACATAGTTGACCAGCTCGAGCAGTGAGAACGCCAGCAAACTCTGAGTGGTCATAAAAATGGGGACTTCCCATACGATCCGGGATTGGAGCAAACTAAAAATCAAAGTGAGTATTAGTACAAAAAATGCAGGTATGGTTGAATACCAGATCATTTGATTATGTATGGAGTACCAGGGTTTGCCCATTTTCTGTAGTCGAACCTTTTCCAGATGCCACGCATGTAGCCAGCCTTTAAAAACCGATTTTACCCAAAAGGAATAATAGGATTCATTTTTGAATGCTGTGGCCGGGTCAACGGGGGTAGCTACCTGCACATGATGTCCACGGTTGTGTTCAATGTAGAAATGCATGTAGCCAACAGTCATCAGGATCAACCTGCTGTAAAATCGTTCGAGAGCTGATTTTTTATGACCCAACTCATGGGCAACCGTGATGCCGATGCCTCCTGTGACCAGTGCAATCCCCAGTGTAAATCCAATCCACTCATAAAGGTGGCTCATCGTACCATAGACCACTACATAGCAGGCCCATAGGATGAAGCCCAATTGAAAGTAGGTCCAGGTATAGGTGATGAAGCGGTAATAGTAATCTGCAGCTACAGAGGAGGCACGGTCCTTCGGGATATTACCAATATCTACACCCACCCAGTGGTCCAGCAAGGGCAGGAGGATAAATACGTCGAGGATCACCAGGTAGTTCCACCACCCACCCAGATAATAACCCAGGATCACAAGGGTGGGTATTGTGAATGCAGAGTAGAAACCAATTTTTTTGAGTGGTCCCATCCAACTAAAACGCTATTCCTCTCTCAATTGTTCTTACATTTCAGCTTCCAAAGGCTCCAATGACTTTAGGTACGTGAATACTGCTTCCAGTTCTTCTTCAGGCAGCCTGTTGTAAGCTTTCCATGGCATAAAAGCATTGTCCACTGCTTTGCCTTCCTTGGTTTTTCCTGTCCGTAAAAAGGCCGCAAAATCATCGTAAGACCAGGAGCTCATGTTACTGGCCGGAGTAAGGTTTGGTGCTGGTGGTGAATTAGGGTCCGTGGGTATTTTCCCACTTAAATTTTTACCATGACAGCTCTCACAGCCAATCACGCTAGACAAATATTTTCCACGATCTTTTGGCGACTGGTCAATGGTATTTGCCGGTATAGGGGCCTCATGATCTATCAGGTTTACTCCAAATTCATGATCAAATGCTCCCATGGCAATAAGTAGTTTTCCGAAAGGCTTAAAACCGGCCTCTACATTAGGTCTGTTTACTGGAGGTGCCACCGACTTCAGGTAAGCAATAATACCTCCAATGTCTTCGACCCTCATTTGAGCAAAACTTTTTGATGGCATGATCAATAATGGCCTTCCAGTAGGTGATACACCATGCCGTAAAGCGGCTAACCAATCTTTGTCGGAATAATAAGCAAGACCGCCCTCGCCCTGGGTAATATTGGGCGCGTACAGCTTTCCTAATCCCGGGTCATCAATAAACATTTTACCTCCCAGATCATCGGCATGACAATCGGCGCACAGGGTAGTGACCCATTTTGCTCCTATGGCCAGCGATAGAGAGTCATTTGGAATGACTAATGGGACAGGCTCAATTTTGACTGTCCTACCGATGATTTTTTCAGCTTTTTGGATTTGGAAAAATACTAGCGCAGCAATAATGATAAGAAGGGACACAACAGTGATCCCAATCCACTTTAAGATTTTCATTTTTGTTTAGGTTAGGTGAAGTTTTTCTAATCAAAAATTAAGCTTTTTTCACCTTTTATGCAAAAAGTCTTACTTGTGGAGAGAAATATGCCTGGTGTCTCCATGTTCGGCATCCAGGGATTTAAGGTATGCGTAGATAGCCTCTAATTCACTGTCGGGCAACCTGCTGTAAGCGCGCCATGGCATATACCTATTGATTACGGTTTTACCCTCGCGGGTCTTTCCTGTGTGTATAAAGCTATAAAAATCATTAAAAGTCCACTTGCTAAAATTTCCAGATGGAGTAAGATTTGAGGCAAGAGGCGAAATTGGGTCGCCGGTATATTTTCCGCTCAAGGATTCACCGTGACAACCTTTACATCCAATAATTTCTGTCAAATATTCACCCCGATTTTCCAATGTTTCATGCTTTCTATTTTCAGGTATGGGTGCATTATGATCGATCACGTCAGCTCCAAACAGTTTACCAAAAACACCTGCCGACAATAAGAATTTTGCAATGGGTTTAAAAGTCGATTCCTTATTAACCCTGTCCACAGGAGGTAGGGTTTTTAGGTATGCTATAATACCGCCAATGTCCTCCTTTCTCATATTGGTGTATTCCATCGAAGGCATCAATAATAGCGGTCTCCCCGTTGCAGAAATGCCATGCCGTAAAGCGGCCAGCCAATTGTCGTTATTAAGGTACCCAATCCCTCCGACTCCACTGGTGAGGTTGGGGGCGTACAGCCTACCTATCATCGGATCCTCAATCACAGTGTTGCCCCCAAGGTCTGAACCGTGGCATTCGGCGCAAATGGAATTGACCCACTTCCTCCCAATGCGAAGCGCACCGGAATCGATATTGACTTCCATGGTAACAGGCTCAATATCCAATGAGCGATGCATAAGGTCGTCAGCTCTTTCGATGTGAAAGATTATAAAAACAATAAGTGCTATTGAAAGAGACCCTGCTATGATCCCGATCCATTTATAAGCCGTCATCAGAATTTAAGACCAATTATAGCTGAAAATTAGCCCTTTTTGGCAAAAATCTCACTATGACACAGTCTCCCGTTCCGTAAACTCAAATCCCATTGTATCCAACCTCGCTAATATTGGCTTGTAGATTTCAGGTTGAGTGGGGATGTGTACACCTTTGAGGGTCAGCTTTTGTTCCAGTATCATTTCAGCACAAACGGCCAGCGGTAGACCTACCGTTTTTGACATGGCCGTATTTACCTCGTCATCTCCATATACCACCATGTGCGCCTGTATTTCTTTTGGTCTGTCCTTATCCAGATAATTGAACTTGTGCCACATCACGATCATGTCCCGATCTGTCTTGGTCAGCGTCCACTTCTTTTTCAGGATGTGTTCGAGTATTTGGGCTGGAGTCCCTTTATTCAGTCCAACCAATTCTTCTTCAAAGATCCCCAACCATCTCAGCTTATACATTTCCTCTGATTCAAGTCCAAGATTCAGATAGTGCGCTAGCTTCAGCTCCACTGAGTCATGTGGGTTGTACCGCAAAAATGAGTTGATAAACTGGCGGTGGGTCATTACATCTACGGACTCCATCTGGTAGTCGTCGCAGGTGGCTCCCAGCTGCACGAAAACATCCCATGCTTTACAAAACCCGGTTCTTCTGAGCGTTCCGCGAAAGAGTGTATTGATACCCTGGAGGTTGTACAGCTCCAGATACTTTAACGAATCCCGATTGGCATAGCCCTCAAAATAACCATGTCCCGGCACATAAATGACCTCAGTACGTCGAAATAAATTGTGGTATGGGATATACTTAAACCGGCCTTCCTGCAGGAATTTCACTGTCCCATTCCCTGCCATTACCACGTTACGAGGGTTCCAGGTAAACTTATAGTTCCACGGGTTCTCAGCCTCTGTATTTTCGGCCAGCAACCCACCAGTGAAAGTTTCAAATCCAGTGAGGGTGTGGCCTGCTGATTTGATCTTATTGAGTACCTTGAGGGCAGACATGTGATCCAACCCCGGATCCAGTCCCAGTTCCATAATACAACAGGCACTATTATCCCTAAACTGGTGATCCAGTGCCTTTATGTCATCATTCAGATATGAGGCGGTGAGGAGGTTGATGCCTGATTCAGCACAGATAGTTGCAACACGGATGTGGAGGTGTGCGGGCAACATGCTGATGATAAGGTCAGCATCTTTCAGGTGTTTTTTAGCCTGGCTCTTATCCTCCACATCAAAATGAAATGAACGTGCTCGTGGAAACCTGGAGCTTATATTTTCAGTATCCAGGTCCCCAATGCTTATTTTGAAAGCTTTGTGTTCGGAGACATCAAGCAGATAATTGATCAGGGAGGTAGCGGACCTTCCGGCACCCAGGATGATCACAGATTTACCCTCTTTAGGCATGTGTGTTTTGGCGTCTAGCCGGGTTGAGTGAAATTATTTTTTTCTGTTGGCAACAGTGGCGCTGGCCTGATCAGTGGCAAGCACCAGGACATCTGCAATTTTGACATGGGCAGGTCTGTTGATCACAAACTCAATGATCTCCGCAATGTCCTGTGCTTTTAATGGATTCATGCCTTCATACACTTTGGAAGCACGGGCCTCATCGCCTTTGAATCGCACCATGGAGAATTCTGTTTCCACCAACCCAGGCTTAATATCTGTAACCTTGATGCCATATGGATTCAGGTCGAGGCGCATGGCTTTTGACAGGCCATCTACTGCAAACTTGGAGGCATTGTAAAGATTGCCATTGGCATATGCCTCGATACCTGCGATAGACCCAATATTTACAACATGGCCACGCTTGCGGGCCACCATACCGGGAGTAATGGCCCGGCTCATATACATCACTCCTTTTACATTGATATCAATCATGGCCTCCCAGTCATCCAGGTTGCCCTCATGAATAGGACCAAGTCCGTGTGCATTGCCTGCATTGTTGATAAGGACATCGATGGCTTTCCATTCAGCAGGCAGACTTTCAATGGCTGACAAACTTTCCTTTCTCTTGCTCACGTCAAAACATAAGGTATGGACCTCCGTTTGTTTTGAAAGGTCTTTCTTCAATTCATCGAGCCTTTCCTGCCTGCGTCCGGTAAGTATCAACTTATATTTTGGTGCGAGGAGGTATGCAGTAGCCTTACCAATGCCGCTGGTTGCTCCTGTGATCAATGCAATTTCTTTCATCTTTTGATTTTTTTGGTTTTCTTCAGATAGGTAGGACCGCCTTCAAAGGTAATGTAGAAAGAAAAATTCTGATAACTGAGGTGTTTTATGGGTAAGGTATAGTCGCTGGGCTCGTCGGTAAGCATATCTCTCACACCCCAGGAATATCTGATTTCAGGAGAAAATTTGAACAGTTCAAAATAGAGGTCGAATCCCACCCCGGCTTCCACGGCATAGTTCCAGTTCCTTAGTTTGAGGTTGGTACGGGTGTCCAGATCGTCACCCCGACCAGCAGCTTCCAGGGCTGGAGTAAACCCTCCAATCATATACATAGCTACATTCCCTCGCCTGACAGATTTATATTTAAGCAATAGCGGAACCTCTACCATGGTCTGGTCTTTTAGCTCTTCGATAGAGTTGCCATCAGTGAATCGGTATAGTAAACGGTTTTCATAGAATCCCACGGTAACCATGGTACGAAAATCGAGGTATTTCAACAGCCTCATGTTGGCAATCATGGCTACTTTGAATCCCGGCAGGCGCTCAGAGATGACTGAATGCAGGGAATCCAGTGCCGGAGTAGCAAATTCATCAGAATATAGGGTTTTATACCTGGAGGAGTGCCATGCCATGGCAAACCCGTAGTGAATCCATTGATCGTCGTAATCAATAAGGTTCTCAGATGGATCATTTTGAGCCTGTGCAGGCAACAAAGTGAAGACCAGCAAACTAAAGAGAATTACTTTATACCCGTATAAATGGATGAAATACCTAAAGTTAATGGTTTGCATTCCGTTTGTTTAAATCCGGTTTTTTCTAGTATTCCAAGGAAATTTTTTCCATCCGGGAATTCATTGACAGACTCCGGTAAATAGGTATATGCGGAATTGTCTTTTGAAATTAACCGGCCTATTTTAGGCAATATCCACTTAAAATAAAACTGATACACCTGTTTAAATGGAAACGTCCTGGGTTTTGAAAACTCTAATATCACCACTTTCCCCCCTTTTTTTAATACCCGATGCATGTCTTTGAGCCCCTGCTCGAGGTGCTCAAAATTACGTACACCAAAAGCAACGATGATGGCATCGAACTTATTGTCATCAAACAGCAGTCTTTCGGAATCCCCCATTTGAAGCTCAATCACGTGGTCCAGGCCTTTTTTCTTTAGTTTTTTCTTTCCTACCTCAAGCATCCCCTGGCTGATATCCACACCAATCACTTTGTCTGGCTTCAATGCAAGAGCTTCAATGGCGAAGTCTCCTGTACCGGTAGCAATGTCGAGGATGAGCTTGGGTTGATCAGGTTTCAGCAGCCGAATGGCTTTTTTTCTCCAGAGAATATCTATGCCCAGGCTGAGGAAGTGATTCAGGAAGTCATATTGACCACTGATGTTGTCAAACATGGAGGCCACCTGCTTCTTTTTGGTGTCCTGCTTATCTTTGTAGGGTAATACAGTCATCGGCACGCAAAATTAAGAGATAAACCTTCCGAATGATTGAATTGTTCTTAATTTCTACATGAGTCAGATCAAGTCAGCAATCTTTATAAAAAGCAGTAGTAACCTGGATGAGTGTCCGGAGCCGGATTTGCCCGAATATGCATTCATCGGCAGGTCTAATGTGGGTAAATCATCATTGATCAACATGCTTACCAACCGTAAGCAACTAGCAAAGGTCTCTGGCAAACCAGGTAAGACTCAGCTGATAAACCATTTTCTGATTGATGATTCATGGTACCTGGTGGATCTCCCGGGCTACGGATGGGCCCAGGCAAGTAAAAAGGAAATAGCCAAATGGAAGGTATTTACTGAGGACTATTTTAAGAAGCGACCCAACTTGTCCTGTGTGTTCGTGCTGATAGATTCCCGACTGGATCCTCAAAAGAAGGATCTTGATTTTGTACAAAATCTGGGTGAGAATGGTATCCCATTGGCGTTTGTATTTACCAAAGCAGACAAATTGGGGGTCAATAAGAGCATGTCTAATATGGCCAGGTTTCGAAAAATGCTCTTGAAAACCTGGGAAGCATTGCCGCCCTTCTTTATGACCTCGGCAGAGAATGGACATGGAAAAGAAGAATTGTTGAAATATATCGATGAGATCAACCAGGAGATTACCATGTAATCCATATTTTTGGGCTGGTTTTTAATATCAACTATGGAATTAAAGGATATAGCATCAGTATCAGGCAAAGGAGGCCTATTTAAAATCCTTAGCCCAACACGCACAGGGGCTGTTTTGGAATCTCTGGACAATCAAAAGAAGAAAATGATTGTGGGTGCACACTCAAAAGTGTCAGTACTCTCAGAAATCTCCATTTATACTACAGATGCTGATGGTTCGAAACCATTGGAAGAAGTACTGAAAAAGATCCATAAGGAGTTTAACGGAGATACTGACCTGGATAGTGGATCAGCTCCCGACGAACTAAAGTCTTTCCTGAAATTTATTCTTCCTGAATATGACGAAGCCAGGGTTTATGTATCCGACATTAAAAAACTGGTTTCCTGGTATGCTATCCTGGTAAAAGAAGCCCCGGAAATCTTCGAAGAAGCTAAGAAAGAGGTGAAGGCGAAGGAAGATAAGCCTGCTGAAAAGGCTGAAAAAGCTGATAAACCAGAGAAAGCCGCCAAAAAAGCGGCTCCAAAGTCTGAGGCTAAATCAAAGAAATAGCTTTATAGCTTATCGTCAATTGAATATTTTCCGGGACCTGTAAGGAACAGCACAAGAAAAGCACCAAGGAACAGAAGTGCCTTTTCTTTAGCACCAAATCCGTCATCGGCATGGACGATAAAAAACACTACACTCATGGTGGTCATCAAGGGTATTGTAGCCAGTCGGGTGCCCAGACCGATGATTACCAGGATGCTGCAGATAAACTCTGCGAAGACTGTAAGTATCAACGAAATTTCAGGTCCCAGCCCAATGGGATCGCCAAACTTGAAATTTCCTGAAATAGCCTTTTGAAACTTTGGCCACCCGTGAGTGATCATCGCTATTCCAAAAACGAGCCTGAGTACGAGTATTGAAAAATCCATTGCAATGGGGCGTTTTGAGAAAAGCGTTTTTTTCATGTTTCTAAAATGTTTATCCGTTCAATGATTAAATAAATCTTCTTAAGGTTTGATTGATGCCGCTAAGATAAGACGATCCGAATAAGTTTACATGGACCAAAAGAGGATATAAGTTATAGATGTCTATCCTTTGTTCAAAGCCTGCTTCCAATGGGAATGCTTCGTGATAACTCTGATAAAAAGTCCTGTCGAAACCTCCAAAAAGTCTTGTAAAAGCCAATTCTATTTCCCGGTGCCCAAAGTAAACGGCCGGATCATATACAAATGGCAATCCCTGGTCGCCTACCATAAAATTCCCACTCCAAAGATCTCCATGCAACAATGCAGGAGGCTCATCTGGCAGGAGACCCGGCAGCTGAGCATAGATCAGCCTAAACTTTTTTGCAAAATCCTGATCAACCAGACCATTGTAAATGGCAAGCCCCAGCTGCACTTCCAATCGCTTTTCTATGAAAAAGTCAATCCAGCTATCCCTTTCTTCATTGTTTTGAGGGAGCCTGCCAATGTAATTGTTGTGTGAAAGACCAAATGTAGGGGAAGAGACCTTGTGCAGATTAGCAAGTGATTGCCCGAAGGTCTGCCAAAAGTTGGATGCAGGTGGATGCTTATGAATATAGGATAACAAAAGAAAGTTTTTACCATCGGCTTTCCCTCTACCCAAAACAGTTGGCAGGTTGATAACATTTTGCCTGGCAAGGAGCTGAAGACCGCTCGACTCTTTTTCAAACATGTCGTCGTCCGCGTCATCATTCCATTTTAAGAAATAGGAACCCATATCCGTCTCCAGCTTCAGGGTGTGGTTGATACAGCCTCCCGAAACAAACCTTGAGGCCTTCACAACAACCCTTTTGCCAAGAGATTGAAAAAGTGCTGATTCAAAAAATCCACTATCCTCTGTGAGCATATCAGAGCTTGTGTTTATCTGCTAGAAATTCAATAAACCGTTCGCACGATCGGTCCAGGATATCGTATACTTTTTGAAAACCATCGTCCCCACCATAGTAAGGATCGGGAACGTCGGCATCTTTATGAGTCTCGTCAAAATGCCGCATCAGAAATAGCCCTTCATGACGGGTTTCCAGCTGACTGAGAATATTTGTGAAATTATTGCCATCCATGGCTAAGATGTAATCATATACATGGTCTTCAATGGAAAATTGTCGGCCTTTATGCTGTATTGGTAAATTATTTTTTCGAGCAATTGCAATGGTTCTGGGATCCGGATCTTCCCCCACGTGCCAGTGGCCGGTACCTGCAGAATCCACCTCAAAAGCATCATTAAGGCCTTTTTTGGCGATTTTATCTTTGAAAATCGCCTCTGCTAACGGGCTTCTGCAGATGTTGCCCAGGCATACAAATAATATTTTTATCATTTTTTTTGAATGATGGGGTTACCTATTTACTTCTGTACGTATATATATATGCATAACACAAATTATTCATACACCTGTTTGACATCTTGAAGAGTCCCGATTCTATCGGGACTTTTCTTTTTAGCCTGTTTATGGCAGAAAAAAAGCGGACATGTTCTGCCCGCTTTCCTAATCAAATTTCCTAATTCCTATCTGATTGCAATACCCATACCACCGGTGATGGTACTATATTTCTGTGCCGTGTAGTCGAAATGGAAGGTGAATACCGCCAGTTTCAGCCTGCCACCTATGGTGAACCTTGGCCCTCCAGAGCCCTCGAAATTCAATCCTATAGGGTCCTGAATGGTGTAGGTTTGAGTTTGCTGCGCAGGAGGAGTGATTTCGTAAATGTAATCACCTTTAACTCCGATTTCAGTCCTCACAATATTTACTCCAATACCCGCATAAGGAGTGAAAACAGTTAATTTCTTCGATATCAGGGCTTGAATAGTCGTAGCACTGGCGATAAATTCTCCAAAGTTGTTGGTGTTTGGATCACTGTAAAATCTAACCTCAGATCCATTCGAACTTGTCTGGGTATTATCTACTTCTAGCTGAAGTGTGGAAGTAATTTTGGTTGTACCAAAGAACCCGGAAAGGTCAAAAGGTAAATTTTTGATCCCTGGTATCCATTGTTTGAAGTCGTGCATCACTCCAATACCAAACATCTTAATACTAAAGTCATCCACATTTATTTCCGGAAGTAACCTTATTTTCAGGTCTGTATTTTTATAAACACCAATACCTAAGTTAAGGGTTGGAATGGGCAAGCCGGTTACCACAGGGACATTTTCCAGGTTAATTCCATCCGGCACCGCAAATTCGATATCGCCTGCATCGAATGGCAAAGGAGTACCATTATACTCTACATTACCAGTTTCAATGACAATATCTTCATTGGGAGCATCTCCACCAACGATGGTCGGTAGGGTGGTTTCCAGCCCTGGCTCCAGTCTCATGTTATTGAATTGACTTTCTATAAACTGAAAAGTTCTTTCTGCTTCAGGGATCTGAGCCATATTGAAAGAAAATGTCAGGTCCACACCCAGAGTTTTATGAGCTTTTGCTGTATTGTACCAGCCATTAGCAAGGCCATTACCCAGCGAATTCATGGCAGGTGCAAGATAGCTTTCAAGATATGTATTGGCATCATCAGCTCCCGCTGCGATGATTTCACCGAAATCCTGTGATTTAACAGAAGCTCCGCAAAGTAGAAGCGTTCCAACTAAAAGAGTCTGAATCGATTTTTTGAAATTAGGTATCATTATTCTGAGGTTAAAATTCTATTTAGGCTGATTTATCCAAATGTATTCTATTCTTAAGAAAGTTTAAAGAACTACTAATTTACAATTTTCGCACATCTGAGCGACTTTTTTGTATTAAAAAGGACTAAATTGAGAAAATACTGTGATTTTCAAAGATTTACCTAGCGTGGTATTAGGTGAAATACCTGATATGATCGAGAAATACTGGTTTGGAATATATTTTCAACACCCCTTTAAGGTCTTCTTTTTGCCCTCCACCTTTACTAAATTGCACTAAAATCACCTGGAAAATGAAAAGAATATTAATCCTGTCTTTACTGGCAATGGTCATCTATCCTGCCAGTGCGCAATTGAACCTGAAAAAGAAATTTGAACGGAAAGCCGATGAGGTGGTGGATGACCTGCTATTTGGAAAAAAGAAAAAAGATAAGAATTCTGGCTCAACGTCCACTTCTCCAACGGGAGAGCCCAACGAGACCTATAAACCGGAAAATGAGGACGCTCCTTTGGGTGGCTATGTGCGAAAACCTGTGGATTACGGCAGGATGAACACCGGGGAAACAGTTCATTTCAGGGATTTGATCGACTTCCTGCCTGATGAAATGGGAAGTTTTTCAATATCAACCAAACCGGATGGTGCCAGTATGCGATTTGGTGACCAAAGCTATAGTTATGCTTCTAAGGTGTATAATAGTGGAGAGGAAATTCTCGATGTAATCATATATGATCATTTGTTTACTTCCGCAATGTATGGGACATATGCCAATGCTTATGAATATGAAACAACCGATGAAGTGATGAAATCTATTGAGGTTAAAGGTTTTCCAGGATGGTACAATAGTAGATTCGAATCCGGGGAATCTGAGATGATCCTAATCGTTAAGAATCGATTCATGCTAAGCATTAGTCTGGATGGCAGTACGGAAGCAGATTTGATTAATTATGCAAGTATGCTGGAGCTGGAAAAATTGCCTGAAGGACAAGCCATCGAGGAGGTAGAACCTGAAGAAGATTCCGAAGGCGCAGATGATAAATAGGATCAGTTCCTGTTTATGGTGTTAAGATAATTTATGCTGTCATTATATCGATTAAGTTTAGCTGGTTACCAATTAGCTGTTTGGATTTACTCTTTTTTCAATACGAAAGCAAAGCTCTTCCTGGAAGGCAGGCAAGGTGTATTTGATCGGCTCGAACAATCGATAAAGAAAGACAAAAAAGTCGTCTGGATCCATGCAGCTTCGGTAGGGGAGTTTGAGCAGGGAAGACCCCTGATCGAATCGATCAGGAAGGAAAAGATTGATTGTTACATTTTACTGACCTTTTATTCGCCTTCAGGATATCAGCTGCGCCAAAACTATGACCAGGCAGATCATGTTTCCTACCTGCCAATAGACAGTCCGGCAAATGCCCGAAGGTTTATTTCGATCGTCAACCCAAAGCTTGCGATCTTCATCAAATATGAGTTTTGGTATTACTTTATGAATGCACTTCAGGCTCAGGAGATACCCACTATTTTCATCTCCTGTATCCTGAGAGAAAATCACTTCCTGTTTGGGCCATTTGGGCGATTTTATCAGAAGGTATTGAAAGGCATAGATCACTATTACGTGCAGGATGAGCTTACAGGCAAGCAATTAGGTGGTATTGGGATCACTCAGTATACAGTTTGTGGGGATACCCGTTTTGATCGGGTTGTTGAGATTGCCGAGAATGCCGGAGCGGTTCCGCTCGTAGAGTCGTTCATCAACAAGGAAGAAATCATGGTGATCGGAAGTGCCTGGGGCTCTGATCTGGACGTGATCAAACCATTTATTCTGGAGCATAAAGACAAGCTGAAATTCATCATTGCTCCTCACAATATAGAAGAGCATCATTTAGAGCCCTTTGATCGGTTGCCCAATAGCATCCGTTACTCACAGCTGACCAATGGAGATCATTCCGGGCATAGAATATTGATAATAGACAACATCGGGATGCTTTCGCGGCTGTACCGATATGCCCGTTTTGCGTTGGTAGGGGGTGCCTTCAACGGGACGTTGCACAATGTGCTGGAGGCCGCTGTGTATGGTATCCCGGTATTTTTTGGGCAGCATGAGAACAACCGGAAGTTCCTGGAGGCCAAAGGATTGATTGAGTCAGGAGGAGGATTTTCATTTGCCGATGCTGCAGCACTTTCTCAGCTGTTTGACTCTCTGCATGGAAATAAATCAGATTATAAAAAGGCAGCCACGGCAGCCGGGGAGTTTGTGAAGGGTGGCACCGGAGCAACAGCCCTGATCACCCAAAAGGTAAAAAAATACTTATGAAAGGCCTGGTGATCAAATCGACAGGCTCGTGGTACCGGGTGAAAAAGGGGGAGGAGATCATCGATGCCCGGCTGATTGGAAAATTTAAGCTGGAGGACAAGAAGATCACAAATCCCATTGCCGTAGGTGATGAGGTGGTGCTGGAAGCCAATCCCGGAGGCACCAATGAGTGGCTGATCAAGGACATCCTGCCCAGGAAAAACTACATCATTCGCAAATCTCCCCGCAAGAAGGGCCACGATCACCTGATCGCAACGAATGTGGACCAGGCGCTGATGATTGCCACCCTGAAGATGCCCAGGACCTCACTAGGTTTTATCGACCGCTTCCTGGTGACGCTGGAAGCTTTCAGGATTCCCGGAATCATCTTTTTCAATAAGACCGACCTGCTGAAAGAAAAAGATAAAGAAGTATTGATTGAACTGGCCACCCGCTACGCAGACATTGGATATGAATGCACCTTTGGTTCGGTGAAGAACAACCAGCTGGGTGATATTGAGAAGCTGCTGAAAGGCAAGGCCACCCTGCTATCCGGGCATTCCGGTTCCGGCAAATCCTCCCTCATCAATGCACTGGTGCCCGGGACCGATCAAAAAGTCTCCGAGGTCTCCAATTTTGCCAACAAGGGCGTGCATACCACCACCTTTGCCGAGATGTTTTTTGGACAGGACATGTCGCTGATAGATACGCCTGGCATCAAAGAGCTTGGTCTGGCCGAGATCGAGGCTGAGGAGCTGGGCCATTACTTCCCCGAGATGCGGGCTCTGCTGGGTAAGTGCAAGTTCAACAACTGCTTGCATGTAGAAGAGCCTGGCTGCGCCGTGAAAGACGCCCTGGAGGCTGGCGAGATCCACTACGAACGCTACATCAGCTACCTCTCTATGCTGGAGGACGAGGACAATAGGCGGTGAGAGGCACTACAATAGCCAGGGGTCGGCACGATCAGCAAAATTTTGTTTTTGAATGATCATCACCTTTTGGACGGGGCGTTGTTCGGTGAGCGATCGCTCCACGAGTGGCATATAGCCATAATCATAGCAGAAAAAGTAGAGTTTTCCTGGCTTACCAAAGAATGACGTATGGTGGCCGAAATCAAAACCCATTTCGTCGAGCACCTCCTTGCGGACAGTGGCTTTTCCAATTGGGCAGAGCGATTTGAGTATGGTCCGATTGCGTCGCAATTGTGTATTTATCTCCTGCATTCTTTGTTCGTGAGGCGCTTTGTGGCGATTGTTGTGAGTGGCACGGCACTGGTCACTGCAGAATCTTTTGTCAGATCGGCCTGTGAGTACACTTCCACAATGCAAACAATATTTTCTATTAATATTTTCCATTCAGCAGATACTACCGTTAATATACATTTTTTCTCGATTGGAAACGAAATTATCCGTTTATTAATCGGATATATCCGGGTAAAAATCGATTGATGAAAAGATGATCAGCGTTAATTGCAAGTGGAAACTAATGTTATTATGTCATCAATTGGATCAGGTATGGACCTCAATAAACACACAAGGGAGCGTCAGATCACACTGAAGCACCTTTATATCAATGATCAGAAAATGATTGGTATCCAGTTTTATCCTGATAAACTGATACAGGCAATAATCAAGCAATTACCAGAGCCCAAATGGAGCGAGAAATACGGTATGGTATACATCAGGAATACTCCTGACAATACCAAAGCCATTTTTGAAAAATTCAAAGGGCTCTGCTGGATCAACTGTAAATACTTTTACATCAATCGGCCTGTAAGCACATACAACGAAACTCTGGACATCAATTTTTATCGTCAAAGAAAACCGGAAAAGGGAAAGCGGCTGGTGCCGGAGGATTTTTTACAGAAACTCGAAATAAGGAAATATTCCCTTAGCACTGCCAAATCATATATCCATCATTTTGAGGTTTTTATGAATCACTATAGCCAAGTGGAAAATCTACTAGAACTAGGTGAGCATGAAATTAATCAGTACATCAGCTATCTGACCAAAAAGAAGCATTCTTATGCATACATCAAAATGTCTATTAATGCCATCAAATTCTACTATGAGGTCGTCATTGAGATGCCTAACCGGTTCTATTCGATCAAGCAAACCGACAAAAAGGAGTCATTACCCAAGGTGCTGGCTAAAGAAGATATTATAAAAATGATTGATGTAACACGCAACATCAAGCACAAATGCATAATCAGTCTATTGTATTCTTCAGGCATTCGCCGACAAGAGCTGCTTGATATGAAAATAGCGGATGTGGATAGTAAACGGATGACTATTACCGTACGAGAAGGTAAGGGCAAAAAGGACAGGATTACTATCCTGAGTCGATTTTTGCTAGATCTTCTCAGGACATATTATAAGTCATACCGACCGAAAATATACCTTTTTGAAAGTAGTGCCGGAAACAAATATAGTGGATCCAGTGTCAGGCAGATTGTTCATCGAGCTAGTAAGCATGCAGGAATAAAACAGAGAGTAACCCCACACATGCTTAGACATAGTTTTGCAACGCATTTACTGGAATCTGGAACGGATTTACGACATATTCAGGCATTACTAGGACATTCTACCACCCGGACAACCGAAGTCTACACCCATGTAAGTACCACCCATTTTGAAAAGATAAAAAATCCGCTAGATTTGACATGACATATGGTAGTTATCCGCAATAAACCTGCGGATAACCAAATGTTAGAGCCCATCACTGCAATGCGAGCATTAACTTTCATATCTATTATTCTTCTAGCTTCCTCGTGCTCAACAGAGGTAACGAACGAACAACTAATTGGAAAGTGGTTTGCACTTGAAAATGACTCGATTTATACCGAAACCTGGTTTGATGGTGAATATCTTCTGTACTGGAACGCTGAAGGGAGATATCCAATGGTTTACGAATATCAATTGAACACCGAGGAACGAACAATTTTAGCGTTTACCCCTCCAAGATTGGATACAGCATTTCAACTTGAAGTCAGAATTACTAACTCAAATACTATCGAACTGAGGAACGAGGTAAACACCTGGATTCTTGAACCAATTGACCGAACTGCATTGACAATTGAATCCAACACCGAGCCGTATTTCGACGAACTGAACGGGCGAACAAATAAGTATTTAAACGGGCTCTAACAAGCGCTAGCAGTTATGCGCCAATGTGCTTTGCTGCCAAAGCCTGTAGGACTTGATCGCTCACTGCCCATTCTGAAATTTCATCGGTTTTATCAACTTCTGCAGTTCTGGCAATTTATCTGCAGAACGTAGTGCTTCGTAGATACTGTTGTGGTAGTTGGGCAGTTTCGCTATTTTAGTGCTAGTCACAACTGGTAGGCGCACACCTGCTAGCTTGGCGTTATAGCTCACTCTTTTCTTAGCAACTTATATGCAAACTCCAATATCTCATGCACAAACTGGACTTCTGAAGTACTCACCTCTGATAATATTTCCATTGGTAGTATTATTCGGACTGCTAACCGGAGATAAGGTAACAGTAGTCATATTCTCAGTTTTTGCGATAACTATTGGGCTTATGAACTTCTTTGTTGTCGAAGCGTGGGTTGACCAAGAGGCTATTTACATTAAACAATGGCGAACTTTCAAAAAATACTCTTTTGACAAACTTGACAAGATTGGTGAACTCAAAAGCGGAGTAACTGATATTACCATATTAACTGAAGGTGGCAGCTCCAGAACTTTCTTAATTCTTAACCCGACTGAATCATTCTACTCCATGGATTCGGCTAACGTCTACGATCTTCTTATGAAACTGAAACTCAATTATTCTAAGAACTCCAAATCAACTGAATAACGAGCTATAACATTTGCTAGCACGAATGCGCCAACTGCCACTTTGCAGATTTCAGTGCAAACCTCACCATGAATCTGCCGCAGGGAAAGGGCATTGCTTTCTACTGAGCGCAGCTCGCAGGATTTTTTCTCTTTCTGAACGCAGTGCATTCTGCAAACTTTGGAAGCACCGGCAGTTTCATTAGTTTAGTGCTTTCTGCCAAGCTCGGGGCGCACTCCTGCTAGCTTGGCGTTATCAGCAACTGGTCTTCTAGACGTAGAGGTCTTCAACAAGCTTAAATATTGAAAAAAGTAACCCCATTCGTCAGATTTGCAATTGGTGGGCTATATGCCATTAACTTTCTACTTGATGAACTCAAAAAAAATATTTTAGAACTCGACATGATAGATTGGATTGGGGAGATTACTATAATCCTGGTAACTGTAACATATTCAGCTTACTGCATTAAACAAGGGATCAGGGAACTTAAGAATAGTAACTTAGATGTACCTTATCTCCGCATTCTTGCAATTCTTGTTGAATTAGTTAATGTAGCAGCATTTTTCTTCTTCTTAAAATATACTTCTGAACTAGAAAACGGGTGGCTACTTCTGAACATCCTGATAACAACTGGCATGGCATACTTGCTCATCCAAAACTTAAGAATATTAACGGGGAAAAGCTGATAACATGCGGTATGATGAATGGCCTAAAGCATTTCATAGCCACTTCATCAGGAACCTTATCACTAAAACCTCTCTGGGAAAGAGTTATTTTACTTTTCATTTGGAGCAATCAGGAGCTTTTATCTTTAGAACGCATCAGTATTTACCCGTTGCATCTCACCGAGGTTTTAGCTAGTTTAGATTTTTATAGCATGGGGGTGGCCACTCATCATACCTGTGCGTTAGGGCTAATTGCCGCACGGAATCAAAATTGAATGCCAAATCACTTTACTGAACGCTTTAGAAACAAAACTGATAAAGAACTATCGAAAATCGTTGATACCCCCAAAAACTATGTCCCAGAGGCTATTGAAGCAGCAATTGAAGAATTGGATGCTAGAAAAGCAGGAACATCAAAATACATCGATCCTAATGTGATTAGGGAAGAACGAAAAAGACAATATGAACTTAATTATTCAGGCAAAAAACCTCGTTCAAAATCAAGTTTCCGCTTTATAAAGTCTTTCTTTAGGCTACTTTATAGGCCTAACACTCATAGAATTAGAACTTCTATCAAGAACCGTCTTCTAATAACATTACGATTTTATTTACTTTCTCTAATATTAATCTTGATCTCTTCTATCCCAATGATGTTTTTAGAAGAATTAGGATGGATAACAAATCCGGAACAATTTGACGCAATTCCAGATTTTATTGATAATTCATCAGATATATTACTAGCGTCAATCTTAATCCCAATTATTGCAGGTGTCATTGAAGAGGCCCAATTTAGATTGGTATTAACCAATTTCAATAAGAGGTACTTTGATATATTCATTTCACTTTTTGCAAGCTATATAGTAACAAGATTATTTGGTCGTTACATATATATCAACACTGAATTTTACAGTAGTCTTCTGATTCAATACACATTTACATACCTGATTTTCGCGATACCTATTTACTTTTCACTTTCACGAACGAACGTCCATTCATCATGGTTCCAGAACAACTGGAGACGATCGTTTAGGTATCTTTTTTATGGTCTAGCAATAATATTTGCAATGGGTCATCTTCCAACAATTGACTTAACACTTCAACATTTGATCTTCTTTCCATTGGTCATTCTACCATTCCTGATTTATGCCTTAACTCTTTCATATGTCAGAATAAGAATTGGATTTCAATATGCAGTTTTGCTACACTTCACAATAGACTTAATTGCAATTATGATAAGGAACTAGCCCTAACATTCGCTAGCAGTTATGCGCCAAAGTGCTTTTCTGCTAAGGCCTGTAGGTTTGATCGCTCTCTGCCCATTCTGCAACTTCATCACCTTTTTGCTTCTTCTGCAGATCTGGCTTTTTATTTGTAGAACGCAGTGCTTCGTAGATACTGTTGTGGTAGTTGGGCAGATTCGCTAGATTAGTGCAAGTCACAACTGGTGGGCGCACAACCTGCTAGCTGTGCGTTACCTGCAATAACTGCATGAAGAACCGAATTTTACTTGGATTAGCGATTATGGGACTTTTTAACTTTTTTGGCTGTAAGTCAGGTAAAAAATCTAACTCCAACTCCGAACTTGATCAGGAAATGCAAGACATGATCGCCAAATCAGTTGAAGAATTTAACAATCGAAAAATATACGATAAACTAACTACAGATATAATTGAAAATACTCCTGACCATCAATTGATTCAAACAATATTTGACAACATCGATACTAACTTCGAGTATGGTGAACAATACACAGTCGAGAAAGTACAACATCTTACCCAGGGACAACAAGCAATCTTTTCAATATGGATGTTAACTGCCGAAGTGAACAATGGTGGGTTTAACCAATTTTACTTTAACCCAAGTGGAAAATTCGCACAAATGGCAGAAACAGCATTAAAGTACATAGGGGCCGATAAATACTTTGAACTCGTAAAAAATGCTAACAAAACATACTCTAAAATAAAGGATGAACTGTCCGCTTATGATGATGGTACAATTGAGAGTTTTAGTGAGTCTTATGAGAACAATCCTTTGAACAGATTTGATGAAAAGTTCTTTGCATTGGACGAAGCGGAGAGTCTTGCGAGCATCCAAATAACTTTTATCAGAAAAAATATGGTTCAATTTATAAAGTAAGCAGGTAACAAGCGCTAGCAGTTATGCGCCAATGTGCTTTACTGCCAGGGCCTGTAGGACTTGATCGCTCACTGCCCATTCTGCACTTCCATCTCCTTTTGCATCTTATGCAGTTCTGGTTTTTTATCTGTGTTGGCGCAGTGCGAATCTGATACTTTGAATGCACTGGCAGATAAGCTACTTTTATCGCTATTAATAAAGCTCGGAGGCCACAGCGCCATATCTGGATGTTAGATGTAATTGATCACTATGGGAAAATGTCCCAACTGCGAGACTAACTTCAACTTTTCAGAACTTGCTTTTCTAACAAGAATGAGAAACACGCTTAAGTGTAGGAACTGCAATAAATTGATTGAAGGAGATAAAGGATTCTTGTCCTCAACTGGTGCAATTGGAGGCGGAATTGGTGGAGGGTTGCTAATATGGAACGATCAAATTTTCGCGGTATAGAATATTCATTTCTTCTTGCTCTTGGAATTGCTATTGGCTTGCTAACGCTCATAAGCTTTTATCAATACAAAAGTATTTCTCTGCGAACTGCTCCAGAACAAAATCCTACAGATAAGGACGGTAAACCGATTTTAACTTCGAACGCTTCAAGGGTTGAAACTCTGAAACTTCGATACTTTGAACGAAGAGACGAACAACTTGAACAAATAATTAGGAACTCTGGAATGACTAAGGACGCTCACCAGGCCGCACAGGAACTTCTGAACGAGCGGAAAAATACATCTAACATTGGATAGAGACGAATGGCCTAAAGCATTGCATCGCCACTTCTCTTCGAACCTCGCCGCCAAATCTACTCTGGGAACTGATAGTTTCTTTCTGCTTCTGAACCAGTAGGAGCCTTCATCTGCTTAACTCAGTAGGATTTTACCCGTTGCATCTCACAGTAGATTTAGCTAGTTTAGGTTTTCATTGCCTGGGGAGGGCCACTCGCTCTATCCGGGCGTTGGCTTTCATACCTGCGAACTCATAAAACATCTCACTTGGAAAGTTTCATCATATCCTCAGACGGTAGTGTGCCAAGAAAAATGGGGGAACGATATGGTAGAGAACTAACAATTGGTGAACGATTTAAGAACAACCTATTTGGAATTGGGTTCTTTAAACCGATCAACGATCCGGATAACATTTTGAGTAAATGGTTTGAACTGAACAACAATAATGTACGACCACATTTAGATCAGCTAACCAAAGGTTTGATATTCAGACTTAGAGGAACCAAAGAAATGAACGCCCTGGCTATCGAATATTCAGAAATTTTAAAAATCCGGTTTACTAGGGAACCGGATCAGGTAACTCCAATTCCATTTTCTCCATTTTGGATATTACTCAAACTGGGCTTTGAACCTCGAAAAGTAAGATGGTTTGCGTTCTCCTACAGATGGGAGTTTAAATTTGGGAACATCCAAGTAACTATTGAACTGGACAAACAAAAGCCGTTATCACTCGTCTGGAACGCAAGATATGAACCCAGTGTGAAGAAGTTTTTCAACAGTAAATATCTAAAAGACAAACTTGATAATAACGAAAGCTAACATTGTGTATGGCCGCATGTGCTAAGTGCTTCTAACAATAGGCTGTGGGACTCCACCGTTCATCTGCCGTTGTGAACAGTAATCCATCTTTTGACTGGAGGAGCGCAGGAGTTTTTAATCTTCTGAGTGCAGTGCCTCTTGGATTCTTTGCCAACACCGGCAGATTACTCATACCCACAGGCATGCCCACAACCCCTCGTGAATCTCATGACAAGATAAGATTATTGAGATATCGTTGTTCCGTCAATTGTCATTCGATTTCACTATTTTAGAGCTATTAGCCAGTGTAGGCACACGCGCCATACACGGGCGTTAGCACACATGTCACGGATCGTATATGAACCCTGAACTTTTGAAGTATTTAGCATTCGGATTCGGCTTGGGAACTGCCTTGTTTTCAGCAACCTTTGCAGATGATTTGATGAACCCGAACTTTTACCGAAAGTGCTTAATCGCTGGAATCATTTCTTTTACTCTCGGTTTAACTTTTGAACTCACCAACTCTTTCAACATCTCTAACGGAATGACGCTGCTAATTATGTCAGCTGCACTGCTACATTTGATTCCATTCGAACTATTTCGAAGACTCTTCAAACACTACACAGGAACGAACCCCTACATAACCTCAGCTTCTAGCTCAACTGGAGGAACACCAATTGGAGGTTTTTGGCATAAATATCCGAGGAACAGAAAAATCCAATCTTCAGATTTTGCATTTAGCTTTCTGCAAGCCCTTGTCCCAATTTTCAGATTTATGCTCCTTGTATTCCTGATCAAGAACTGAGAAATACGTGTGCTAACATTGTGTATGGACGCATGTGCGAACTGAGCATTTAGCCAGTTTCGGAGGAACTCGACCGTGAATCAGCCGCTGAGGAAACTTTTCTGCTTTCCACCAAGCTCAGTTCGCAGGAGTTTTTGATCTTCTGAGCGCACTGACTCTTGGGTACTTTGGGAGCACCGGCAGATTCCCTATTTTAGTGCTATTAGCCAGTGGGGCGCACACATCGCCATACACGGGCGTTAGCATTTATTTCTCTTCGCAACTTTCACTAAAGCAATTTTGTTGGTATATTGTAGTAATATTGCTTTACATGTGAAATCATCTTCTCAAATGGTAACAAAATTCGACACTAAAAAAAGTATCAGACGAGCTAAAACTGCCAGGAAAAAAAGGACTGGTTGGGTTATTAAAGTCCCTAATGGAGAATACACTTGGTCAAATAAAATAGAACGAGTAAGCATTATTAGAAGAAGGCTTCCTTATGAATCAATTGAAGTAATTAGCAAAAGAACTGATCTTCCGGTAAAACAAGTTCTAACCATTTTTAGCTTGCCTCAAACCACTTACAACAAAAAGAAAAGAGAAAACGAATTACTAAGTGGTAGAGACAGTGAGGTTGTACTATTACTAACAGAACTTCTGGATTTTGGATTGGATGTATTTAATAATGAATCTGAAAAATTTCAAAGATGGCTTAAGAAACCAAATGTATCATTGGGTGGAGTAAAACCAGAAAGCTTGTTTGATTCAGTAACGGGTATTCAAGAAGTGAAAAACGCACTTAGTCGACTTGAATATGGAAATATGGCGTAATGAGGGTCTACCGAGTTGAGCGAAATAAATACCTTAACTCCACCTTAAAGGGAATTGGAGCAGCCCTAACAGAAGGATATAGATGGAATAGTCTTAACACCTACCTTGTTTATACGGCAGAATCTCGTGCTTTAGCAACTTTAGAAGTTTCAGTTCACCTGGATTTAAGTGAAGATTTGCCAACAGACAGGTCATATGTTGAAATTGATATACCGGATGACATTCAAATTCTCGAAATTGATCCAGCAGACTTGCCAGAAAATTGGGATTCCAGACCTCCAATATTAGAAACTCAATTTATAGGAGATGATTTTGTGAAAGATGGTGGAGCAGCAGTCTTGAAAGTACCAAGTTGCATTGTACCCCAAGAACATAATTACTTGATTAATCCTAACCACCCAGATTCTTCTAAAATCAAAGTGATGTCTGAAACATATATGAATTTTGATCCAAGAATCAAACAAAATGCTAACAAATGATATGGCACATGCCTCTTCTGGGCTATTTGACAGTGAGTGCAAGACAGAAACTTTAACGATATTTGAAAGTCCAGAGGCACATGCCATATCTGGGCGTTAGCAGAAATTTCAGATGCGTAATTACTTCATCATATTCATTTCAGTAACTCTAATTGGTTGCGACTCTCGAAGCTACGATGAACTCTATAGCTCAGCTCTTTTGGAATACCAGAACGGAAATTATTCTGAGGCTGTTACCATTTATAAAACTGCAATTGAAGCTAATCCGAATGAACGTAAATCTTACAACGATCTTGCGGCATGTTATCTTAAACTTGATAGTATCTACGAAGGACTAAGCGCAATTAATAAATCAATTGAACTTGACTCTAACTACTCGAAAGCTTATAACTTAAAAGCCATTTTTTTTGAAAAAGTGAACAGGTTTGACGATGCTTTAATCTTGTATAATAAGGCAATCAAACTCTCGCCGGATCTCGGTTCATTCTATTTCAATAGAGGTCGACTATTTTTCGATCATTATAAAGATTATCAACTGGCTCTCGAAGATTTCACTTCTGCTATCAATAAAGATTATGAAAATACGGAAGTTTATAATTTCGGAGGGGTTTGTAAATCTAGACTTGATCGTGAAGATCAGGCAATACAGGATTATACCATGTCTATTCAATTTGATAGTACCAATGCCTATGCATTTAGAAATAGAAGCACTTCACTTGAAAAAGTAGATCGGCTCAAAGAGGCATTGGATGACTTAGAGGTCGCGATTGGGCTAGAACCCACTAACCAAAAAGGATATAGTTTTCGAGGAAGAATTTTTCGAATTAGGGGAAGATATGAAGAAGCGATTGCTGACTTTAATATTGCTATACAGCTTGATTCAGCAAATTACGAGAACTACTTTTATCGAGGTAATACAAAATATGATCAACACAATTTCGAGAATGCAATTGATGACTATGAACTTGCTTTAGAGTTGAGCCCTGACAACTTAGAAGTTATTTTTTGGAAAGGGAATGCGTTCTATTCAATGGGGAGGTTGACTGAAGCTAAGGAGCTTTACGAATATTCATCGGTCAGGATGTTTTTGTGGGGATTGGAAAGTCCGCCACATGTAATAAATTTGAAATAAAGCGTGGCTATGTGCGAGACGAGAGGATAGTGCTTTCTAATCCCCACTCATCATAGCTGGACGTTAGAGCCTATTCTCTATGAAACCTAATTTTCGTCTCATAGTATTATTCATCCTAAGTTCTTGTTCAGTTAAGAAAGAAGAATCAAAAACTAAAAATGAATTAATAACAATTAAAACCGAAACGGTTCTAGATAACCCTTTCATAAACAAGGTATTTGAAGAGGGTCAAAAATATCACTTTGGTAACCCCGAAAAATGTAAGTTCTTCTTTGAGTGCGATTGCTGTAGCGGAAAATTGATATTCCCATCAACCAAAAATTACTACTTAATTAGATATTGCATGGGAGACATCACCATAACTCCAGGAAACTATGAATTCTCAAAGGATAGATTGACAATCAAATCGAATGGTAGGAGAATATCTAAAGAATATGACTATGAAAGTGACCCAGATGAAAGTAACCCTCAATATGAACTGAAAGATTCTACAATTATAGCATATGAGGTCAATTACAAAATTGATGAGTGTGACGGTATCAAATTGATTGATGAACTAAGTTCTAACTCTGTTGCAATTGAAACCGATTTAGAAATTGCTGATGAAATTGAGATTTTAGAGCAAGAAGAACTTTTGAAACTAATAAATAACAATCTCTAACGGTCATCAAATTTATACTGGTTACTTATCCATTAAACAAATAGCAGAAAGTTCATAATTATAGAATTTAGTACAGATGATAATTAATGTTAATGTGTTCACTAGCCTATTAATTGTTTGTATTCTAAGCTCATTAACTTCATGTGAAACTCGAAAAATCAAATATTCAGGTCTTAATGATTTGGTGGTTGGAGTTCAACAAGTGGTACTATATGAAAATGGAGAATTTTACTTGGAATTAGGTGCAGGTGGAACTGAAGGAACTTATAAAATAATCCAAGATACAGTTAACCTGAAGTATTATGATAAACCTGAAAAATGGCCAGATCAGCTCGTGATATCCACTCAATACTTCACAACAATTAAAACTGATCAACACATTCACACCATAAGAATTAAAAAGTATTAACAGGCTCTAACATGCGGTATGATGAATGGCCTAAAGCATTTCATAGCCGCTACCTAAGGAACCTCACCACTAAAACCTCTCTGGGAGCTTTCAATTTCTTTTGCCTTTGGAGCAGTCAGGAGCCTTTATCTTCAGAACTCGGTAGGAATTTTACCCGTTGCATCTCACTGAGGTTTTAGCTAGTTTCGTTTTTTATAGCATAGGGGGTGGCCACTCACCGTACCTGTGCGTTATGCGCTATAACTTCAGAACGCATAAATGCAGTTGGCATTGGATTTGCCCTAAATGAAACCCGTGAAGAGATTTCTCTTGCTTCTATTTATACTTCTTTTAACTGACCGAACTTTTGGCCAGACAGATCGAGAACTTGCTATTCAGAACGCTCTTCAAGTGCGAACAATCACCGAACTTGAACAAACAAAAGGAAAATACCGGTTCACTAAAGAACATGCTGGCCAACTTAATTCAGGAATTGTTCAGACAAACTGGCAACTTGGTAAAAGAAAAAGGAAATCTCATATTGGCCTATTAACACTTTCAAAAGGAAACGATATTATCTATTTGGAAGTCTATAACTGGGACTTCAATGATGATTTTACTGATTGGAAAAACACCACTTTGGAAATAAGAACCACCGCGGGCTTTGAGTCAGATTTGATTAACCCTGAACATCTAACAAGACTACCATACCGCAGTACATTTGGCTATAATTGTTATGCCGCTCCTCAAATACCAAAGGATGGAAAACCCGTGTTGAATTTTATTGAAGAAAGAGACTTGGTTGAACTTATAAACTGGCTTAACAGCATTAATCCGGTGCTTCAAGCATACGCATACTTTGGATTTTCACTACTTGAAACTCAGGGAATAGAAATAAACTCAACAACCAAGGAATTGATGAACTCTCTAAAAGAGAGTGATATTCCAGTTTATCGTTGTATAGGATGCACTATTTGGGAGACAGTTCCGTTATCTGAGCTGCTAACTGATGCAGAAGTCCAGCGATTCATTAAACTAGAAACGAAATAATCAGCGCATAACATTGGATAGAGACGAATGGCCTAAAGCATTTCATAGCCACTTCATGAGGAACCTCACCGCTAAAACCACTCAGGGAACTGATATTTTCTATTTGCCTTTGGAGCAGTCAGGAGCTTCCATCTGCAAGACTCAGCAGGAATTTACCCGTTGTGTAATCTCCCCTTTATTAGGACTGCTATCAAATAGACTAATTATCTAAATATTTACAAAATTCATTTTGGTAGTTTTCATTTTTAGTTAGGTGCTTCAGGTACTGAACAGGAGAAAGTTTGCTGAGGGAATCATGCCCTCTGATAAGGTTATAATCTTCAGCAAATTCAATAGTCTTCTCCCTAACAGATTCCAGTGAGTCAAATAGGTAAGCATCTAGTATATCTCTTCTGTAAGTTCCATTAAACCTCTCTATGTAGCTGTTCTGCATTGGTTTTCCTGGTTGGATATAGACTAATTCAATTTGCTGTTCTAGACACCAACTCTTCAGTGTATTAGATATAAACTCAGGGCCATTATCTGTTCGGATTCGTTCTGGTTTACCCCTCCAGAAAATAGTCTTTTCAAGGACTCTGATGAGCCTCTCAGCAGGCAAAGAAGTATCGATTTCAATGGCTAGTATTTCACGGTTAAAATCATCAATGAGATTAAAAGCTCTAAACTTCCTGCCGGTAATCAAGCTATCGGACACAAAATCAGCTGACCATGTTTGGTTAGGTGATGTAGGAACCTCCAATGGTTGTTTAACTCGAGCTGGCAGCCTTCTTTTACGCTTTCTCTTCAAATTCATACCGATGGATTTATAGACTCGATATACTCGTTTGTGGTTCCAAGGGTAACCTTGCTTCCTAAGTCTGTCAAATAGCTGCCAAAACCCTTCAGTGGGGTGTTTATCAGCCAATTGATTAAGAGTATCTATCACCTCCTGATCATCTTTTCTGCTCTGATAATAATACATTGATTTGGATAGGCTCAGAATCCTACAAGCCCTGCCAACACCAACAGCAAATCGTTCTCTGATGATGTCAGCCTTCTCCCTTTTAATGCAGGGCTTTAGATCTTTCCCGACAAAACGTCTTTGAGTATTTGATGATCCAGGCTTAAGTCAGCAAACATCTGCTTTAGGCGTCTGTTCTCTTCTTCCAGCTCCTTAAGCTTTTTCAACTCGTTGGCTTCCATACCACCATACTTTTTCTTCCAGTTGTATAATGTGGACTTATGGATGCCATATTCACGACAGATACTCTCCAGATCTCTGCCTGACTCATGCTCTTTTAGCGCTTTGACAATCTGCGCTTCTGATATTCTTCGCTTTTTCATTTTGACTGTTTAAATGTACAATTTTTGTCCATTCATAAACAGTCCTATTTTTAGGGAAGCTTACAGGAGTAATAATCCAGCAAAAACAAATAGAATTGAGAATAATAAAATGATTTTTGAAGCAACCAATGATGAGTTGCAAGACCCAAATCATTTCTTCGGAGCAAACTATGATATCTTTAATGGAATCTATAATGGGACGACATATGAGGTATCATGCCTAGTTTCTGCTACAAGAGGAGCAACAATGAGATTTCAACTTTGGATACATGATACTACTGGATCATCTTCTGTAAAAGAACCTGAACAACCTAAAACACCTTCGGCGAATAGAGAAGAATTCAAAATTGTGTTTACGGCCAATGAAACAAATAGAATTAGGATTCATCTTCATTGTATGGGAGGAAGAGGTAGAATTGAGGTTGAAAAAGTTACTGTTATAAAGATTAAATAAAACATCACATAATATCGGATAGAGCCGAATTGCCTTAAGTATTTCATAGCACTTCATGAGGAACCTCACCGCTAAAACCTCTCTGGGACAGCTAATTTTTACCTGCTTATGAAGCACCTAGGAGCCTCTATTTTCAGAACGCAGCAGGATTTTACCCGTTGCATCTCACCGAGGTTTTAGCTAGTTTAGTTTCTTATAGCACAGGGGTGGCCACTCATCATACCTGTGCATTAGCCACTATTAAGATGACGCTGCTTGATTCATTTAAAAATTTGTTTAAAGAAAAGCCAAAAGGACTTCAAGTGGACCGTCAGAATTTAATCCAAAAGATTAGGAAACTGTATAAATTCTTAATTGACGATTTTGGTTATCAACTAAACATATCAACACAGACCGATAAATATCCCAATGGTCCAAAATATTACTTTATTAAATATTCAAATGAGAGTATAAATCGTCTGGTGGAAATTGTACTTCACAGAAACAGTACAGTTGTATACCGATATTTTAAACGGCTTGAAAACGGAAAGGAACCAGACTATAATGACAATGAGAATTGTATTTCATTTCATCAAATCGATTTTTATAATGGAATTGATGACCATAATCGTTCTAACCCATACAATCCACCAGATTATGAATACGCCGTTGTTAAATTTGGCAAAGAAACTCTATTGAATAATATAGAAATATTAAAAGGTGAAAAATGGATCGATAGAGCTAAGTTGGATGAATTATATCAGTTGAAAAAAGGCTACTTAACACCTGATGGGAAAGATCCCCTTTTCTCAAGATTGATTACCGAATTCAATTTTCTAACTGAGGAATTTAACTTTGAAATAATTCATAATTACAATGACTTACCCCCACATGAGCAAAGTCTTGGTGGAAGCCTAATTTATTCAAACAAAACTAAGGTTATTGGTCTATCAGTTGATTTAAGAGATCAATACTTTTCTGTTTACATTTTAGACTTTGATAACTATGAACTTGATTCATTTTGGCAAACAGGAAAGAGTATCTATCAGGGCTCAACCTCCGATAAAGATATTATACAAGCTAAAAGGAGAACTAGAAATGCTGCTGAAAAAACAGTGGCTAACATTGGATAGAGACGAATGGCCTAAAGCATTCCATAGCCACTTCTCTGCGAACCTCACCGCCAAATCTACTCTGGGAACTTGAAGTTTCTTTGGCCTTTGGAGTAGTCAGGAGCCTTCACCTGCTAGACTCAGTAGGATTTTACCCGTTGCATCTCACCGTAGATTTAGCTAGTTTAGATTTTTTTATCATAGGATGGCTACTCAACATACCTGTGTGTTAGATTCAATAACCTTCAAATGGAGAGACTACTTCCCTTATTGTGGTTAATTCTACTTTCATGTAAAACTGTTCAAATAACTCATCCTCCAAAAGTCCAAGAAATAGATATTGATTTTCCATTTGAATCCCTCTATGCTGAGTCTTGTAATAAATCAAATGGTGTTTCTGTTGATGGGTGGGAAATTTTTGATTGGGAAGATACTATAGTATTGAATAGTGGATATATCCTACTTGCTCATTATTCTGGAAAACTAATTGAAATTGAAGGTGATACTACTGTTTCAATTAAATATCTAAGTGGACTTATACAACTAGATCGACCTGTTCAAAAGGTTAGCTTAAAATACTTGCTAGAAACTTCAGGTAAAGCGCCGTGGAGGGAGGGACACTATATTCAACATCCAGGATTTATTGAGTTCATATTTCCTCTCGAACAAATAACTGAAATGAATATTAAAGAACCAGTCTGTTTAATATGGACTAGTGACAATCCAAAATTCCAAGAGATTGAATATGATATCAAAATTAAAAATATGTTTGACGAAATTTTGCTCAAGGATAGAGTCTATGGTAATATTTTTCAGCTTGAATTAAAAGATCTTGGACGGCACTTAGAGGAGAGTTTATTCATAATTGAATTAGAGGAAACAAGTAATCCAGAACATGATGCAATGATTGGAATTAAGCTTACCAAAACTAAAGACTCTCTAAATCCATGTTTGATGAATAGCCCGATTGTTCAACTTCAATTAGCTATTGAACTTGAACGAAAACAATGGATTTCAGAAGCATACGAGTTTTATAAATTATCTACGGTCATTAGTGATAAATCAATTTATGATGACTTACTAAAGAACTTTATCAAGCGAAACGGAGTGAGCAATTAAAGAGTCTAACATGCGATTCCATGAATAGTCTCAAGCATTTCATAGCCGAACGCAGAAGCGGATGCATTTTGCAGGAACGTTCTATGATCTGTCATGCTGGTTGATCTTTGCAGGTGTCTTTTAATTCCATCCGCCCCCCAATGCGCGGTAAAGCTGCACATTGGTTTGTAGCCTTGCAGCCTTTAAATCTGCTAATTCGATGGCTGACTCGAGTGTCCTTGTCTGTGCATTGATCACTTCCAGATAAGTTGCATATCCAACAGAGAAAAGCGTATTCGAATTTTCGATACCTCTTTCCAAAACCGCGACTTCATATTGCTTGGTTTTCAGCTGCTGGTCGTAAGTATTCATATCATTGATAAGATCCAAAACCTCAAGGTATGCATTCAGCGTCCTTTTCTCATATTCCAACAGCGCCATTTGCTGGTTGGCCTTGGAAGTTTCGAACATAGTCCTAATCTGTCTCCTATTGAATAAAGGAGCAGTTAACCCTCCCCCGAATTGATAGATACTGGAGGCTGGAGAGACGAACAGGCGACTAAAATCGAATGCATTAAAGCCTGCCAGCCCCATCAAGTTGATAGAAGGATAAAATGCCGCTTTGGCTGCATTGACATCTGCATTAGAAGCTTGCAAAAGCCTTTCTGCTTCTCGTATATCAGGTCTCTTTTGAATCAAATCAACTGGCAAGCCGGTAATAATCTGGTCCTGGATTACGATTGCACTGTCCAAATTCATTCTATCCATCTCATAATCAAGCGTCCCAACCAATCTTGCCAGGTTAAACTCAGCAGCATACAGTTCACGCGTTTTGGCCTGTAGCAGAGCCTTGGTATTTAAGGAAAGTGCCTCAAATTGATCGATCGCAAGCTGATTGGCCTTTCCACTTTCTTTTAGGTCCTGGATCAGTTGGAGTGCCAGTTCCTGCAGCCTGATGTATTCATTCAAAGTTTTTATTTCCTGGTCTAATGCGAGCAGGTGATAGTAGTTGGTCGCCACTTCTGCAATTAGCCAGGTTTGAATATGCCGACTCATTTCTTCACTGGCAAGAAACATGGCCATTCCGGCTTTACGTTTATTTCTAAGTTTTCCCCAGATATCGATTTCCCAACCAAATTGAGCAGAGATAAAAAAGTCCTTGTAAGGATCAGGAATCTGCTTGTCTTCGGTTAGGTTTTCGGAAAAATTGGTATCAAAATTACCGATCCCGTCCATCGTATATTCACCAAATCTCTCTTGAGAAGCACCGGCTTTAAGCGAGACAAAAGGTAATAATCCCTGCTTGGCTTGCAGCATCGCTGCCCTGGAGGCATTGACCTTTGTCAGGGCGATCTGGTTGTCCTGATTGTTCTGCAGCGCGGTAGTGATAAGGCTGTTTAATCGTGCATCTTTGAAGAAATTTTCCCAATAGATATCCGAGCTATTTCTGACCGAGTCACTTTCAATTCCTTGATATTCTTCCGGAAGTTGAATCCTATTCTCCGGCTGTGCTATTTGCTGCACCTTACAGCCTGTCAATACCAAAACAAAGCATGAAATAATTGAAATGGATTTTTTCATCAGACTTCAGCTGGGTTTAATTGAGCTACTTGTTCTACTGATTTTTTTGTTTTGAACTTTGTATCCAAAGTTTCGAAAATGACGTAGAGTCCAGGAATTAAAATCACTCCTACGAAGGTACCTACCAGCATCCCGCCGGCTGCAGCGGTACCGATAGTCCTATTGCCAATCGCTCCTGCTCCGCTAGCAAGTGCAAGGGGTATCAAGCCGCTGATAAATGCAAAAGAGGTCATCAAAATAGGCCTCAATCGTTCGGTTCCCCCTTTGATGGCACTTTCTACAATACTCATTCCTTTCCGTCGGTTTTGGATGGCTATCTCGATGATGAGGATGGCATTTTTCCCAAGCAAGCCAATCAACATAACTAAAGAAACCTGAGCATAGATATCGTTTTGAAGACCAACCAGGTAGAGGAAGAAATAGGAACCAAAAATTCCAGCGGGGAGGGAAAGAATGACAGGCATAGGCAACATATAGCTTTCATACTGAGCCGAAAGCAACAGGTAAACAAACACCAGACAGATTAAGAAAATATACACCGCCTGATTTCCTGAGGCAATTTCCTCTCGGGTAATGCCCGACCAATCAATAAAAAAGCCACGGGGCAAAGTTTCCAATGCGACTTCCTCCACAGCTTGAATCGCATCTCCTGAGGAATATCCTTCTGCTGCTTCTCCGGATACTAAAGCAGAGTAAAACATGTTGTAACGGGACAATTGCTCCGGACCGTATACCCGCTCCAGGCTCACGAAGTTGGAATAAGGTACCATTTCTCCGGCTTTGTTCTTCGCATACATGTCTAGCAGCGATTCGGGAGAGGTCCTGTATTCCGGTGAAGATTGAATCATTACCTTGTACATCTGACCATACCGGATAAAATTGGATGCGTAAACACTCCCAATAAATCCCTGTAGTGTTTTCATAGCCTCTTCCACCGATACGCCGAGCTTTGCAGCTTTATCGTGATCGACAGATATCATAAACTGCGGGAAATTTGGATCGAAATTAGTGAAGACTTCCTCAAGCTCGGGCCGATCATTTAATGCAGCTACAAAATCCTCTGTGACCTGGGCCATGACGTTCAATTCCCCACCTGTACGGTCTTGTAGCCTGAGTTCAAAGCCGGAAGCATTTCCAAAACCTGGTACGGGTGGCGGTGCAAAAAACTGAATGCCCGCTCCTTTGAGGTGGGAAGTACGCTCAGAGTAGTCGATTATGAGGTCATTGACACTCATCTCACGCTCATCCCAGGCTTTGAGGTTCACCATTCCCATTCCGTAGGATGCTCCCGTAGTCTCTGTCAATAGACTGTAGCCTGCAAGTGTAGAGACCGTTTCCACTTCCTCAAGTGGTAGGAGTGCCGCCTGCACCTGGTCCATAATTTCGGAAGTCCGGTCCACCGTGGCACCAGGAGGAGTGGTGACATTGACATAAACCATACCCTGGTCTTCATTGGGAATAAAGCCTGTAGGCACCAAGGAAATCATTCCATAAGTCAAAGCAAAAAAACCGACTAGAATACCTAAGGTAATCCCCCTTCTTCCAGCGGTCCTGGTAATGAGAAAGGTATATTTTCCGGCTAAGGCATCATATCGCCTATTAAAACCATTGAAAAAGCGCTGAATCAAGCCAACCTTTTTTCCGGGAGTGTGTGCCTGAACGGGCTTCAAAAGCATGGCACACAAGGCTGGTGAAAGCGTCAGGGCATTAATTCCGGAGATCACAATAGCAATCGCCAGGGTCAGAGAAAATTGTCTGTAGAAAATTCCCACTGGTCCGGAGAGAAAACTTACAGGAACGAAAACCGCCGACATCACCAGTGTAATGGCAATGATCGCGCCTCCGATTTCCTTCATTGCAGCCAGGGTGGCATCCATAGCATTCAAGCCCCGATCGTGCATTTTTACATGGACAGCCTCCACCACTACAATGGCATTGTCTACCACAATTCCAATGGCCAATACTAAGGCAAACAGGGTGAGCAGATTGATAGAAAATCCAAATAGCTGCATGAAAAACAGGGTCCCAATAAGTGAAACAGGAACTGCTATGGCAGGAATCACTGTGGATCGAAAATCCTGCAAAAAGAGAAATACTACCAAAAAAACAAGCAAAAAGGCTTCAATCAAGGTTTTTACAACCTCCATAATGGATGCATCCAAAAAGCGACTTACATCATAGGAGACATTGTAAGTCATTCCCGGAGGAAATGAGGTACCTTGAAGCTCATCCATCTTTTCCTTAATATTTGATATCACCTCACGGGCGTTGGAGCCCGGACGCTGCTTGAGCATGATGGATGCAGAAGGTCTTCCATCTGTCATGGAAACCATGTTATAGTCCAGTGCATCGAACTCGATATCTGCAACGTCTTTTAGTCGAAGTAAGGAGCCATCGGGAAGTGCCTTAAGGGTAATGTTCTCATAGTCGGTTTCTTCACTGAATTTCCCGGTGTACTTCAGCACATACTGCAAAGCTTGAGGGTCTCTATCCGAACTGATACCGGATTTACCGGGAGCCGCTTCGACATTTTGGCTTTGGACGGCCTCCGTGATATCCTGGGGAGAGATATTGTAGGCAGCCATACGGTCCGGCTTCATCCATACGCGCATCGCGTAGTCTTTCATCCCCATGATTTCAGCGCGCCCTACTCCATCTATTCGCTTCAATTCAGGAAGAATATTAATGTCGGCAAAATTGTAAACAAACTTCTCGTCCTGCGCAGGGTCATCAGAGACCAGATTAAGATAAAGAAGCATGCTATTCACTTCTTTTTCGGTCATCACCCCTGCTCGAATCACCTCTTCAGGAAGCTCATCTATTACAGTGGCTACCCTGTTTTGCACGTTTACCGCTGCCTGGTCAGGGTCTGTACCAACTTTGAAAACGATGGTGATGAGTGTCATCCCGGCATTGGTATTCACCGAGTACATGTAGTCCATTCCGGGGACTCCATTAATTGCCCGCTCTAAAGGCGTGGCAACCGCTTTGGCCAAAACCTCTGCGTTTGCTCCGGTGTATTTAGCCTCCACCGTGACAGAAGGAGGTACGATATCCGGAAACTGGGTAATGGGTAAGGAAGTCAGAGCCAAAAGGCCTAAAAGGGTAATAAATACCGAAATGACCGTTGACAAAATCGGTCTTTTGATAAACAATTCCAGCATGGGCTTTTGATCTTTATCGGTTACTCAAAATTTCCTAAGTAGGCTTCCTTCCTGGGAACAGGAATGGGAGTTATTTCAAGCCCATCAGATACTTGTTGAATTCCCTCATACACAATCTTGTCCCCGGGCTGAAATCCGTCAGCCAGATAAAAAAGCCCGTAGCGCTGAATTGGTTTGAAACTTCTTACGATAACCTTCCCTTCCTGATCTACGAGGTATACATAAGTGAAATCCTGTATCTCAAAGGTGGATTTTTGAGGAATTAAGAAAACGCCCTCCAATTTTGTATTCATTTGGACTTTCCCTGAAGCTCCATGCTTTAGCAGCTGATCAGGGTTGGGAAACCGAACCCGAAAACCAATCGATCCTGTGCCGGATTCAATGTCCCCTTCAGTGGTTTCTAAAACACCTTTATCCGGGTAAACCTGACCATCGGACAAAACCAAAGTCAATTGCTCCGTGATCTCCTGAGCACCTTCCTTCTCGATTTTGTCTCGCATAATACTCAAGTATTCACTTTCGTTGACCTTGTAGTAGGCAAAAACAGAAGAAATATCTGTAATGGTTGTAAGCAGAACGTTCTCAGTGACCAGGCTTCCGATTTTGAAGGGTATCCGGTCTACCAATCCATCAAATGGTGCCTTAATGGTAGTGTATGAAAGGCCAGTGAGCGCACGCTGAAGCATGGATTCAGCCTCCAGAATATGAGAATCTGCTACAGCCATTTTTGACTTTGCCAGTTCGAGTTCCGAGGCTGAGATGATGTTTTTGTCTACCAAAGTTTGAAGACGTTCTACCTCTACTTTTGAAGCTTGCTGTTCGGCTTGTGCTCTTGCAAGATTTGCGCGTGCTGAATTGACCATTTCATTATACTCCGCACTGGAAAGTTGAAAAAGTTTTTGCCCTTTCTTAACAAACTGTCCTTCATCAACAAAAATCTGGTCCACAAAGCCTTCGACCTTTGATCTTACTTCTACAAATTGAATGGCCTGAATATCTGCAATGTATGTCTGAGGAACCTCTACATCAGCGGGCAAAAGTTCAAGCACAGGTATTTCGAGCGTGTTTTGATTGCCTTTCCTTTTTTCGCCATCAGAATTGCAGGAGAAAAGCACAAAAGATAATAGAAGTACAACAGTTAGTATGTTTCCCATCCAGCTTTCATTTTTTATTTCAAAATTCATAGATCGATAGGGTTAAATAGGTTTGGTTTTGATTAAGTATCTCCTTCAAGGTAAATGCTTATTATTATTAGATGTAAGATGATTTCTTATGGAAATATGAATTAAAACCAATTAAATCATCATTTCTGAGCGTGCAAAAATGACCCATCTCATCTTTTTTCCTAAATAATTTTCAATTAAAAGCTCGATTTTTTTTGTTTTGACGGGAAACCACTAAGCGATTTCGTTAGAAAGACCTAAACTCCAATCAGTGAGGGGGTCTCAAACTTTAGTTTGCTGCACTATGCTTTAGCAACAATGCTGGCGCGCGTCTGCGACGCGTGCCAGCATTGTCATTTCAATAATTTCACTTTCAGCAACCCAGGAATCCCACAATAATCTCTGGCGGAGCTATAAAGGTAATGTTGGGCTTCCTCTACGATACCTGCTTCTACAGGGTTTTCGTGAATATAGTTGAGCTTTTGATCCATGAAATAGTTGGTTTCTAACTCTTTGGGATGATTGCCGTCTTTCCATACCTTATTGTTTTTGATTCTTTTCAAATCTTTCCCCGCCTTGGAAAAAGCGGCCAGTAACCACTCCTTTCTACTTTCATTGATCAGAGATATCTCTTCGACAAGTTTTTTAGAAGTGTAATTTTTAAAATCTCTCATGATGTCAGATAAGTTTCCAGTATCTGATCCAATGATCATGTGAAGGTGGCTTGGCATGAGGCACCAGGCATAGATGTCCAGACATTTTTCATTTTGGCAGTGTTTCAATGAATCGAGTATTACTTCCTTCAACTCTCTTCTCGTAAACAGGTCGATCCAATAGACAATGGTGCTGGTGGTAAAATAGATGCCTTCGGGGTTTCTGAATTTGTATTTCTCGGACATAGAGAACTAAAATAGTAAATAATGGTATAAAACGCTGGCACGCGTCGCAGACGCGCGCCAGTGAGTAGCTTTATGGGCTAAAGCCCCGGGAGGACTGATTTCCATTGCCACGGGCTAAAGCCCATGGCAATTTGGCTAAAGCCCATGGCAATTTCAACTAAAGCTCCATAGCAATTTCGGCTGAAACCCAAGGCAATTTAGCTGAAGCTCATCCTGAATAATGCCCATGGTATTCTGAATGAAGTCTATGGCAAGTCCAAGAAGGAAAATTTACTGATCCAGTTTAATATAATTCAGAAGCTCATAAGGATTGGGTGCAGAACAATTGAAACACAGAATGGAATTAAGATATAGATAAATCCTTTGTTCCGTATAGTTCGGAATCCTACCTTTGCGGCTGCAAATCCCCATTTATGATCAAAGAAAAGATAAAACGTGGCTACAGAATCAGTAAATACATTGTCTATAAAGAAACCCTGGTAGACAACAAGGAGAAGTTCTGGTCTTTTATCGGTTCCTTTTTTGGGATAGCGTCAATCGGGTACATACAGAGTAAATATTTGGAGCCACTGGAGAATGTTTTTCTCATAGGCTCTTTTGGAGCCACCTCAGTGCTGATCTATGGAGCCATACAAAGTCCATTGTCCCAGCCTCGCAACCTGATCGGTGGCCACCTGATCAGCGCACTTATTGGGGTTACCATTTATAAGATTATTCCGGAACCCATTTGGATCAATGCGCCCCTGGCCGTTTCGCTTTCCATCGTGGTGATGCAATTTACCAAGACCTTGCACCCACCTGGCGGTGCCACTGCATTGATTGCTGTCATTGGAACAGAAAATATCAAGTCACTCGGCTATCTGTATGTGCTTTCACCTGTACTCACAGGTGTTACAATATTGCTTTTGGTGGCTTTGATCTTCAACAACATCACAGATCAGAGAAAATATCCAACAGACGGAAGGTTTTCCCGAAGTATCAAATGGATGGTTTCTCCTACCAAAACCCGAATCAAAAAGATCAGGAGAAAACTTACCAGGTGATAATTTTAAGTATTTTCATCCTTCACATTTTCAATCATCTTAAGGAGCTTATTTCGAGTAAGTGGTTTGATGATGTAGTCTGAAACCACAGAAATAGAACGGGCCTTTTCAATTTCCTCCGGTGAAATGGAGGATGAACAAATAAAGATTTCAATTTTTTTTGCTTCTGTGAGTTTCAGGTTCATAAACTTGTCCAGAAATCCCCACCCATCCAGTACTGGCATAGATAGGTCCAGGAGAATAATATTGGGGAGCTTTTCAGGATTATGGCTATGTACACTCAGGTAGTCATAAACTTCTTTGCCATTATTATACACCTTCACTTCCTCCACCATATCTGAATCATCAACTACCAGTGAGGTAATGTGTGTAAAAAGTGAGTCGTCATCAACTATGAATAGTCGGGGGACCTTACTCATGTGTTTGGTATTGGAAATGAGACATAAAACGTGGAGCCTACTTCGGGCGTGCTATCTACCCAAATATTACCACCCATTGCTTCAACCTGGGTTTTAGTCATAAAAAGACCAAACCCTCGAGCCTCCGGATGGTCATGAAAGACTTTCCTGATCTTGAATAAATTCTTTTTGTGCAGTTCGATATCAATACCCAGACCATTATCAGAAACAGATAGGATGATTTCATTGCCCTTGATTTCTGACTTGAATTTGATTTCAGGTGTCTGGTCTGGTGATCTATACTTCAAGGCATTGCTTAGCAGATTGGTAAAGATGCTCTCCATATACTTTCTGGGATAAAATATGTGAGAGACATCAGAAAAATCTATTGAAATACTGGCATTATAAGCTTTGATTTGGTTTTCAAATGATTTTACGGTCAATTCCAGGACTTCGTCCAGGTGAATCTCTTCACTCAAAATCTCCGTATCATACCGAACTGAAATCGATTCTACCAGCTCATTAAAGATCTCGTTAAGATGATCCAAAACCCCATTCAGTTTACCAATCATCTCTAATTGCATATCATTTAATTCTGTTGTTTTCAGATAATCTGCAATCATAGAAATATTGCTCAAAGGTCCTCTGAGGTTGTGAGAAATAATGCTACAAAAGTCACTCAGGCGTTGATTCTGCAACTTCAATTTTTTAGCGGAATTCACCTTTTCGGTCACATCAATACAGCTCACACGGTGATAGAGTATTTCGCCTGAATCATTCCTTACAGAAGAGGCATTGAGAAGGACTTCTACAAGAGATCCATTTTTTCTCTGCAAAGTAGTTTCAATATTATGCACTTCAGCTGCTTTGCGAAACTCATCAAGAAATGTACTTGCCACATCTTTCTTCTCTGCCGGAAAAAGCAGGTACATTGGGGTGTTCAGGATTTCATGCGCTTCATAGCCCAGGTTGTGACAGAGTGTCTGATTGCATTTGATGATCGCACCATCCTTTGGCCTGACAGAAAAGTGCATCGAATGTGCATTGTCATACAAATACCTATAGAGGTTTTCAGACTCAGCTAACTTCAACTCAGCTTCTTTTTGCTCAGTCACATCCTGGCAGGTCCCAATCATCTCCACCACATTGTCATCCTCATCAAGGAAAATTTTACCCATGAGGTGAATGTTCCTAACGGTTCCGTTTTTGAGCAGGATACGATGGAAGAATCCATGAAACTTTTTGTCTTCAATAGATTCTGTGACACAGGCTGTAACGTAAGCCTTGTCTTCCGGGTGAACATAGCCAAAATAGGTATCATAGGTGATATCTGATTCCGGCTCATGTTGAAATAAGGTATAAAGATTATCGGACCACTGCACTTCGTTGGTGGGTAGAAACCATTGCCAGTGTCCTATCATCACCATCTCCTCTGCCAGACCCAGCAGGTAATTCTTTCTAAGTAATTCCGCTTCAGTTGTTATGGCCATAACGCTGTCCCTTAATTTCTTACTAACCGTGCGTTTTAGAAAAGGTTTTTACAATATAACAAATTATCCACCAGCTCTCACAATAGTAGCTTTTACATTGCACCTCCGGACTGATTTATTTTCGCTTTCCTATCAGGGTCCTTTTACCCATCCCAATTGTGCTTAACTTGTGCCAAAAAAATTACCCATGCTACGTCTCATCAACCCAATCATCAAATGGATCACCGTTTTAGCCATCTTCTCATCTGCATGTAGCACTCCCGAAGAGTCCAGCCAGGACATCCTTTGGTATACTCAGCCGGCCGAAAACTGGAATGAAGCACTGCCACTGGGGAATGGCAAGATTGGGGTCATGGTATTTGGCAACACATCCAATGAACGGATCCAACTCAATGACGACTCGTTGTGGCCTGCAGCTGATGTAAGCTGGGTACAGCCCGAGGGCACCATTGAAGACATTGAAAAAATCAGGCAGCTACTATTTGAAGGTAAAAATGACCTGGCCGACGAGATGTTTGTAGCAAAATTTTCTAATAAAGGAATACTCCGTTCACATCAAACACTGGGTGACCTTTTCATCAATTTCAACCATCAGAATATCACCGATTACAGGAGAGAGTTGAACATCAGTGATGCTACTTCGACGATCTCCTACAGATCCAATGGAAACCTTGTCACCGAGGAAGTATTTGTTTCGCATCCTGCCAAAGCCATTGTGGTGGAGTTCACTTCTGAAGCACCGGAGGGGCTAAGTGGAAAGATCCAGCTCAGCCGGCCGGAAGACAAAGGATTCCCTACAGCTACTTCCATGACTACTGATGACAAGCTGTTGATCATGAAAGGGGAGGTGACGCAGCGGGGAGGCCAATTCAGGTCAGAACCTTTTCCGATGACTGAAGGCATAAAATTTGAAACCTGTGTGAAAGTTGAACATGAAGAGGGAGTAGTGAACAGAGGGGATGATTACCTGGAGCTGCAAAATGTGAAGAAAGCCACACTCTACCTGGTATCTAATTCATCTTATTATTTTGACGATTTCAGTAAGCAGAATCAGCTTGATTTGGAAGCCCTGGAGAATAAAAATGTCAATACCCTAAGGGCTGAACATATTGCGGACTACCAAAAATTCTATAACCGACTTGATCTGGATCTGGGCGGAAATGAGTTGGATTCCATTCCCACTGATCAGCGTTTGGAACGGATCAAGGAAGGGTCGGAGGACATCGGGCTGGAGGCGTTGCTGTTTAAGTTTGGACGTTACCTGCTGATCTCGTCGTCGCGAGAGGGTACCAATCCGGCCAATCTGCAGGGCCTGTGGAATGAGCACATCGAAGCACCCTGGAATGCCGATTATCACCTGAACATCAACCTGCAGATGAACTACTGGCTAGCAGATGTGGCCAACCTGAGTGAGTTGAACAATCCTTTGTTTGATTATATCGACAGAGTGGTGGAGAGTGGTAAGGTAACGGCCAGGAAGAATTTCGGGAGTGATGGTTCATTTTTCCCACATGCTACTGACTTGTGGGCCCCCACCTGGATGCGGGCAGCAACTGCGTACTGGGGTTGCTCTATGGGAGCCGCCGGCTGGATGATGCAACATTACTGGCAGCACTATGAGTATAGCCGGGACACTACTTTCTTGAAAGAAAGAGCTTTCCCGGCCATTGAAGAAGTGGCAAAATTCTACAGCGATTGGCTTATTGAGGATCCCAGGGATGGGACGTTGATATCCGCACCTTCTACCTCACCGGAGAATAGGTTCATCAATGCAGAAGGCAAAAATGTCGCCACCTGCCTGGGAAGCGCCATGGATCAACAGGTGATTGATGAAGTATTTGAAAACTACCTGGCCGCCAGCGAAATTCTGGAGATAGATAATGAGTTTGTGCAAAAGGTCAGAAAGCAAAAGGCTCAGCTTCGCCCGGGTTTTGTGATTGATGACAATGGACGAATTCTCGAGTGGGATAGGCCCTATGAAGAATCAGAGCCCGGGCACAGACACATGTCTCACCTTTACGGATTTCATCCTGGCACGAGTGTCACCATCGATGAGAATCCGGAAATATTTCAGGCAGTGAGGAATACCCTTGACTTCCGATTGGAAAACGGAGGAGCCGGTCCGGGCTGGAGCAGAGCCTGGCTCATCAACTGCAGTGCAAGGTTGATGGATGGTGAGATGGCTCATGAGCATGTCAATCTCCTCTTGAAGAGATCCACAGGCAAGAATCTTTTCAATTTGCACCCGCCATTACAGATCGACGGAAACTTTGGTTTTGTGACCGGGATCACGGAGATGTTGCTGCAAACGCATGAAAAAGGAATTGTTCGATTGCTGCCTGCTTTACCTGCTATCTGGAAGGAAGGCCACATCAAAGGGATCAGAGGAAGAGGCGGTTTGACGCTGGACATTTACTGGAGCAACAACCAGCTGGAGAAGGTGGTCATCCGGTCTGATTTTGACCGATCCTTCAAGTTGGTAGATCAGAAAACGGCTGTGGAGGTTGAGATGAAAAGTGGGGACACCTATGTGTATGAACCTGAAACTGCCTCAGTTTAAACTTCTGGCTTTCCTGATCAGTGTGAGATAACCTGGGATCAGCTGCAAATTCAAGGTCTTCAGACATTGCCGAATCTCATACCAGCATCGGGAAATGAGGGCCTGGTTCTCAGCTTTTGTTTGGTTGAGGGAGAGGATTTTTCGACAAACCTCCTGCGTACTTGTTTGATGTTTGTTTCGAAATGTGAATTGATTTGAAGACAGCGATTTCTTCAAAACTCGTTTCTTCACCAGCGGTGTTTTATTGAATAGGTATTTGTATTTTCTTGAAGATCTGATCCAGAAGTCGAAGTCTTCATAGTTCAGAGTCTCATCGTATCCACCCAGGGCTTCCAGCACCTCTCTTTTTATCATCATGGTAGGTGGATTGATAAAGTACCTTGTGATCAATTCCCGGTAGATATCACCCTGAGGAATGTCTTCAGCCAAATCACCATCCGGATTCCTGACAAAGTGGGTGTTGAGGATTTTGCCCTCTTTGTCGATGATGAAGGCATCCGAGAAATGAACACCGTAAGACTTGTCAGCCATCTCGAGATCGGCCACCCCCATTTCCACCCTTACAGGCAATAGCAGATCGTCAGCTGCCAGGTCTATGAGGTATTTACCTTTTGATTGGGCGAATGCCAGGTTGAAAGCCGTGCAGTTGCCAACATTTTTGTCCAGCGGAATGAATTTGATTTTCTGATGATCCTGCAAAAAGCTTTCGATCTCCGTTCGGCTGTCGTCAGTACTCGCGTCATCCACCACAATGATTTCAATATTAGGATAGGTTTGTGTGATGGCCGATTCCAACGCGGACTTCACAAACTCCTTTTGGTTATAGCAGAGACAAACAACACTGACAAGTGGCAGAGATTCCATAATTTTCCGTCAGGAGACAAATATGAGAAGAATTAAATTAGCACGATTCCTGATGATGATCAGCCAGATTATTCCCTGGGGGTTTCCGATAAAGTCAGGTACCAAACTCCAAAAACCAGTCTTTGTGTTTGGTTCGGGGAGGAACGGGAGTACGTTGCTAAATAGAATGCTGAATAAGCATCCCGAGCTGTTTTGTCCCACCGAGCAATACTTCCTGGGATCCAATATTATTAAATTCTATCTGTATCGGCACTTTTTAAACTGGCGGGATTTGGTTAAGGTACTTGCTGGCGAACTTGATCCATCTTCTGGGTCTCATACCTGGGCAACCGGATTTAATCCGCAATTGAGCGACCTGTTTGAATCCGAAAATAAGAGCCTGCAGTTTCTCATAGATTCACTCTACCGGACGTATGGTAAGAGTCAAAAGAAAGGGTTCAATACCTGGGTAGATACAAGCTCACCAAATACGCGTTTTTATAAGGAAATTTATAGCTGCTTTCCCGATGCAAAATATTGCTTTCTGATTCGTGATGGGAGGGATGTGGTTAATTCTTATATCAAAGGTGGCAAGCAGCATTTTGGTGAGGTAGCAACCCCAGCTATCGCTACCCAACATTGGATTGATTCGGTCATTGCTTACCACTGGTTGGAAAAAAGAACCCAGGTCTTAGTGATAAAGTATGAAGAGTTGGTCCAAAATCCTGAGTCTACTTTAAAGACGATTTGTGAACATGTCGGCACAGGATTTACCGAGGAGATGCTGGATTATCATCAGGAAGAGCTTCCAGCCGGTTTTCGTGATGAATATTTTACCAATGTTACAAGACCGGTATTCAAATCTTCTGTGAGGAAGTGGGAAGATGAACTTGACCCAAAGTTACTCGAAGAAATTGGATCTAAAATTGGGCCGTATCTTAAGCTTTTCAACTATAGATGAAAATTTTTATCATTCCATCGTGGTATCCTACCGAAGCATTTCCCTCCACAGGGATTTTCTTCAGGGAGCAGGCAGTGCAGCTGGCTGAATTAAGACCAGATTGGAAGATAGGCCTGAGCTTGTGGGGCTCTCATGAACCAAAACTTTGGATCCAGCCAAAGAGTCCTTTCAGCGCACTCATAAAGCTCAGTTCCAGGATACCCATGAAGAAGTACCAGCAAATACTTTCTCCAAACTGCATCGAGTTTTTCACTCCTGCTTTTACCTGGAACAGAAACATTAAATGTGGAAACTTAAACGGTATCCTTGAAGCCCAGGAGAATAATCTCCGATTGTTTACCCAATATTATGGGAAGCCTGATGTGATACACGCCCAGGTTTCATTTCCGGCTGGATACCTTGCAATGAAACTCTCCCGAAGGCATAAGATTCCCTATGTGATCACCGAACACATGAGCCCCTTTCCGATGCCTTCACTGAGATCGGCAATGAAAAAATACCTGTTGCCGACCCTGAAGCAGGCAAACCTAGTGGTTGCAGTTAATAAGACCCTTCAGAATCAATTACAGAAACATGGAATTGAATCAGAAATGATTAACAACTTCATCGATCAGAAAACTTTTTGTTTCCACCCAAAGCCAGAGGGGACATTCACATTTCTTGCCTTGGGCAGGTTGGAAAAACAAAAAGGATATGAATTGTTACTCAATGCTACACGGGAGTTGTTGGATAGAAAAATCGATTTCATTTTGAGGATAGGAGGTAGCGGGAGTCTTGAGGGATCATTAAAGAGGCAAAGCAAACGACTTGACCTGACGGACCATGTGATATGGCTTGGTGAGTTATCACGAGAGGCGGTAAAAGCAGAATTAACCGGATGCCATTGCCTGGTTTCGACAAGTCACCATGAAAACCAGCCCGTAGCCATGCTGGAAGCTTTGGCTGTTGGTCGGCCTGTCCTTACCACTGCCTGGGAGGGAAGTAAAGAATTGATTTTTGATAAGGCCATGGGGAAGGTAATCCCCTCCCGTGACCCCGAAAGCTTTGGCGAAGCAATGATAGAAATGATTAAAAAGCGCTTTGACGCTCAAACGATAGCCAGAATATTTGAAAAACATTTTGGTGCTCAAAAAACCGTAGATGAATTGGAAGAAAAGTTCGGGAAGGTGCTGACTAAATAGGACTGCTGGTGAAGACTTATTATTTTATTCAGCGTTTTTCAACAGGTCCTAAATAAGGGCCTTATTTGGTAGTAATCCATCCTCATAGAGTGAGATCCCAAATTCATTAACTATCCTGCCGATATTATCTTTTTGCCTGGGAGTAAGGTGTTTTTTCCAGGCTTCTAATTGGTCCTGTCCGCCAATTGATTTCAGCGAATGATCATAGGTGGAGGCGCTTGGCTTTAGCTGAAGATCAAAAATCTCAGCGGGTATTGGCTTCTTCAGATGATCGAATATCCTGGTAATTTCCCGCTCATAATTCAGCAGCAGGTCCTCATAAAAGACAATCAGCGAAGACCCTGATCTGTTTTTATCAATACCTTCTTTGACGTTGAGGCACCACAAAAAAGTGAAGTATTCCTCTGGTGTTTTGATTGACCTGTATATACTTTCATATTGTAGATAGATCTCATTGTATCTGAATGCAGGTACATTGATTGCTGCCGGGATGGACAGCTTTTTTGATAGATTGTGTTGCAGGATCGAAGTAATGCAGGCATAAGGATTGCGAATCAGAAACAGGGATGTAACCTGAAAATTCTTGAGCAACCAGGACGAAAGCAGCATGCCATAATTGAATTTCACCATATAAATCTCCGCTTTATCCAATCGGTGAAGTCCATAATCATCATACAGCCCGATGGAAACCGCTTCACCTTTCATCAGCCTGCTCATCATTGATTTGATTTCTTCATCCTCAGCATCTTCCGGAACAGGCTGGAAAAAGTAAAAATCCAGCTCGGCTACTTCTTTCAGTTTCCTTGTAGCAAAATCAGGCATTTCTAATGGTGACCCTATATTATTTCTTTGTAGAGGCTCATCAAAAAGGCAGGAATGAGGGATAGTCAAAAGTAATTCAGACAACCAGGTGGACCCGCTTCGTGGAAAACTGAACAGCACGAATGTATTTTGGGGGTTGATCTGTCTATGATTATTTCTTTTATTGAATGGATAGACATATCGATGAAGGTAATACCTGTCACGGATCTTCGAAACATACCTATCAATAAAATTCATGGGTACAATGATATAAATTTGGCTCCAAATGGATCAGAAGGTTGGAATTGTATTCTGTTGTGAGAGAGGGGAGCTGGAGCGGATTACCATGGTGATGGTAGAATCTCTGTTGAAGTATGGGGGGCTGACTGATCAAATTGAGCTGTTTTGTTTTTGCCCGCGACCCGCATTCAGGCCTGGGTCACAAGTGTTGAAGAAGTTTCAGGAACTAGGTATCAATGTGATTGATCAGCCCCTGAATACAAAGTATTCATTCTACCCATTGATGAATAAAGTAGTAGCGCTAAAGTACCTGGAGGAGAATACAACATTGGATCGGCTTATCTTTTTTGATAGCGACCTGATCATTCTGAACAAAGTTTTTGACAAAGAATTGATGGAGCATGACGTCGCCCTTCAATCGGACTTTATGGCTCTTAAAAGTGATGATTCTTTTCATCCTTTTTGGTCCAGGCTCTATAAACTGGTTGGTGTCAAAGAATTCAGCTTTACAAATTCATTTGTTTCTGGTAAAAGGGTATTTGCAGACTGGAATTCGGGCCTGATTAGCTACAAGCGACAACTAATGGTAGCAACCAAATGGTATGAAAATCTATCAAGCTGTTATGAACACCACCATTGGAGAGGCCTGGAATATTATTTCCTGGAACAATCCACTCTCGCAGTTACGCTTCAGCAACTTAAACTGTCAGTTCATAGATTGAAACCGGGCTTTAATTATCCCATCTGCTTCCAGGATGAAATCATTAAAGAGAATAAGGTCACGGAAATGGACAAGCTTCATATCATCCATTACTTAAGATATGCTGGTGAGTCCATCGATAAACTCAAAAAAATCGGACCCGCTAATGAAAAGGTTCAATGGGTAGAGCAAGCGTTTCGACTTCATGGGCTTATCGAAGCAGGGACCTGGCGCAAGATCAAAGATTTTTATTTGAAATTCAGACAGGCCAACCTTCAAAAGATCATTTACTTCTACAGCCGATTCTCAGGAAGAATCAAGTAATTAGCTCAGGTCTTTCTCAAACACCAATGAGGGTGTGTCCAGTGCGCCCATTCTTTTTTTGAAGGCGTGTAAACCACTTTGTTTCTTTCCATCGATGGAGGACAATCCCAGATCAAGGATTCCGGCTCCCTTTGACCTCATACCTTCCATGAGAGAGACAAGTAACAACACCATTGGACTTTTTGATTTGTGATCCGGGTGTGTGGCTGGCAGATAGTAATAGTAGATGTCCGGAAGAGGTCTGGAAACCACACATGCAGCCAGAATTTCATTATTTCGGCGTATGCTGTATAGGTCATAGCATGTTGGAAATGCTGCAAAAAGACTTTTGAGTTTCTCCAGGGTGATATTGACGGTAAGGCCCACATCTGATCTGCAGAATGCGATAAATGAATGAATTTCCTCAAGAGCTGAAACCGGATCGTGTGAGAAAAGTAATCCTTCTTTTTCAGCATTGTTCAGCTTTCTGAACTCCATTTTATGAAGATTATTTTCAAGGTGATCCGTTAGTGGGATATACTGATTGACATCATTTAATTTAAGTTTATACCCTGCGCTTTCCAGCCAACTATGATCAATAAAAGAATTATAATAGGCAGGAGGCTGTCTGATAATAACCTTTTGGATGTTTTCCAGTTTTAGTTTCTGAGTCAACTGGTGTTCAAAATCCAGAAATTGCTCTAGGGAGGAGTTGTTTTTATGGATAAACGATCCGAAAGGACTTTGTCTGAAGCTGTAGGCGATTCCATCTTTTAGTGTGACAACCACCTGAAAATGGTTGTTTTCATGAGCCATTATCTGGTCATTTTGGATAGCCAAATACTCATTGTGAAAATATATTGGGAGAAAATCCTTGAATTCACCAGAGGTGATAGAACCCATCCTTTTTATTATTGGTTGTGTCCTTAAATTTAAAGGTGATTAGACATAGGATCTGAATATATTCATTGATAAATTGATCTAAACCTAAGAATTACGAGATTGCGTAAATATTTACTCATACTCTTCCTCAGCTATTCACACTTTTCTGTTGCTCAGCTCTTTAATGACGAAAGCAAAGTAGCCCTGGTAAAGCGTACGGTTGATTACATCTACAATGTGCAGGAAGATTCAGCATGGATGTACATTGATTCTGTAAAGCAAAAGCTCCCTAACCATCCGGTTGTACCCATGCTGAAAGGCATGAAAATCCTTTGGGAAAATATTCCGCTGGTCACTGTGGATTCTATTTTCAGGAGATTCCGGCATGAGATGAATGAAGTCATCAGGTTGGCCGGGCGCATGGATGGCGGACGACAGGAACACCCCGAGGCTATCTTTTTTGAGATGGCTGCAAGGGGCCTTCTTGCTGAATATTATGCTGACGATGATCAGTATATGAAAGCTGTGGGCGAAGCATCGAAAACCTACCAGCTTTTGAAGTTGGGGTTTGATCTTCAGGAAAAGGTTCCGGAATTTTTATTTACCTCAGGGCTTTACAATTACTTCAGGGAGAAGTACCCGGAGCGCTACCCCGTCTACCGGTCTTTTGTATGGCTATTCCGTAGTGGCGATATTGAAAAAGGGCTTGATCAGTTACAAAAGGCCTGTGATGTGACAGTGATCAGCCGTGTAGAAGCCACCGTATACCTGGCGTACATCTACCTGAGATATGAGTACAAGCCAACGAAAGCTCAGAAATATCTGGCGAGCCTTCATCATAAGTATCCCAATAACCTTTACATCAATGCCAAACTGCTGGAGTCTTATGCGGATGGGAAAAACCTTGAAAACGTGGAACTTACTACTATCGATCGGTTACTGGCGAGTGATCGGCCCTATTATCAGTTGGCAGGTAAGTCCTTTTTAGGGTTATACAATGAAAAAATACTCAGGGATCCGGAGAAGGCCCTGCGCCTGTATAAAGAAGCTGTAATTGCCGGTGCTGGCATACTTGGGCATGGGGAATACTACCGGAGCCTCACCTATCTGGGTATGGGAAGGATTTACTATGCGCAGGGTGACCATAGAAATGCAGAATATCACCTCAAAAAATCTTTGGAAAATCAGCCTACACAGGTCATCGAAGAAGAGGTAGAAAGTTTATTGGACCTGATTTAATGGACTCCTTTCAAACCATCAACCAAGCTACAGAGGGAATATATAAGGAAAAGGGCAGCAAGTTCCTGGCCTTTGCTTTTCCTGTGTCCGACAGCGAGACTGTTCAGCACCTGATTGAAGAGATCAGAAAAAAATATCATGATGCCCGACACCATTGCTATGCCTATATACTTGGCATGAATGACCAGGTATATAAATCCAATGATGATGGTGAGCCTAATCATTCGGCAGGAGATCCCATTTTGGGGCAGATCAGGGCATTTGGATTGACTAATGTGGTGGTCATTGTAGTTCGATATTTTGGAGGCATAAAGCTGGGTGTTGGAGGGCTGGTGACTGCGTATAAATCTGCTGCTGAGGATGCCTTGAAGCAGGCAAAGACTGTGGAAATTTACCCTACTGAAAGTTTTTCTCTTCAATTTCCCTATGAGCTGACGGGTGAGATGGAAAGTCTGTTCAATGACTTTCAGATAAATTTCAAAGAAAAATCATTTACCGATAGCTGTCGATTTGCCGGAGAAATAAGAGAAAAAGACCTGGAAGCTTTCAAGCAACGCCTGGAGGGTGTATATGGATTGGAATTTTCTTTTGATGAATCATGAAGCCTTGACAAAGCCTCTCTGCATCAGGCTATCATACATTTTCATACAGACCCAGGCATCAGTGGCAGCATATCGCTTCTGACCGGGGGTGAGTTTTGGATTTTCCCAATTCGACGTCTGTTGATTCTTAGCCACCCTTCTTTCCAGGAAAATACCTGTTAGGCTCTTAATGCCTATTTGATTGATGCCCAATTCTTTTGCTATATTATTGAGATCAATAAATCCGGCAGGTCTAAACGGTCTTATTTTTTTTAGATCCTTTAGATCATCTCTGAGGCTGATTCCAACTTTGCAAATGTTCTCATTCTCCAGGATCTTTTTCAGCCTGTCAGGGATGCCAAACCTGTTGATTCGAAGCAAAAAGGCCTGATCAAGGGTAGCAAACTGGATCAACGCTGTGTGATTATATGCCCCTTTGGTAAACGTAGGTTTTGTCTCTGTATCAAAACCGAGGATAGGTTCCCTGCCAATGAAGTCAAGTGCCTTATCCAGGTCTTCGGGCTTTTCAATGACATGAATTTCCCCTTCAAACCGGATTAGCGGCAGTTGTTGTAAGTCTGATTTTTCAATTTGGTCAGGAAACATCAGCAGTTGAAGTAGTTAGTCTTTTGATTTTGTAACCAATTATACCAAAAAATACAGTCATAAGAGGACTGATAATATTAAAAAAGCAAAATGGGGCGTATATAAAAGGTGAAACCCCCAGTACGCCCATGTGATATGCTCCGCAGGTATTCCATGGGACCAGCACCGAAGTGACAGTTCCGGAATCTTCTAAAGTGCGGCTTAAATTTTCGGGAGCCAGACCTTTTTCACTGTAGATTTCGTGGTACATTCTTCCGGGTACGACAATGGCCAGGTATTGGTCGGATGCCGTAAGATTGAAAAATAAACAGGTTCCGACGGTAGAAGAAAACAGTCCTCCAATGGTTTTTACCCGGTTAATAATGGCTTGGGCAATGACCTGCAACATTTTAGTTCTTTCCATTGCCCCTCCAAAAATCATCGCTGAGAGGATGAGCCAGATCGTACCCAGCATGCCCGCCATACCTCCAGAACCCAGAAGATCACTCACCATAGGCATAGAAGTTTCGAATGCTATATCACCGTAAAGAGAAATCATACTACCTGCAAACAGTCCCGTCCAGTCATTAGACCCACCTACCCCAGCAACGAGGTCTTGCTGAAAAATCAGGGCGAACACAATGCCTAATAAGCTCCCCGCCACGAGTACGGGTAGTGCAGGCATTTTTCGGGCGATCATGATCACTACCAGTACGGGTACGATAAATAGCCAGCCGGAAATATGAAACTTTTCTGCCAGCGCATTTTGCATGAGCTGTATTTGGTCAACCGATTGGTCGGCACTATTGAAAATCCCCATCACCAGGAAGATGATCAACGCAATGCTGATGGATGGAAACGTGGTAATGGTCATGTAACGGATATGGGTAAACAGATCGGTACCTGCTACGGCGGGGGCAAGGTTGGTGGTATCCGAAAGTGGTGACATTTTATCTCCGAAGTAGGCGCCGGAGATGATTGCTCCCGCTATTTGCCCTTCATGGATTCCTAAAGTTTTTCCTATTCCCATCAATGCGATACCAACTGTGGCAGCTGTAGTCCATGAGCTTCCTGTGGCAACAGAGACGATCGCACACACGAGGCATGCAGCAAAGAGAAAAATGCCAGGATTTAAGAGGTCAAGTCCATAATAGATCATCGCAGGCACAATCCCGCTGATCATCCACGATCCGGAAAGGGCTCCAATCACAAACAGAATGAGGATACTTGGCATGGCGGTGTTGATACTTTTAACCATGCCTTTCTGAATTTCTGACCAGGTGTAACCCAGGCGTACCCCAATGATTGCCGTGACTGCAGCAGTAAGCATGAGGATGATCTGGTTAGAACCTGAGGGACCATCATCACCAAAAATAGAGACACTAACGGATAAAGAAAGTATCAGAAAAATGACAGGAATTAAGGCTATGAGTAATCCAGGAGCACGTTTTTCTGTCATATTATATTTTTCGTTAAACGGAAAAATAACTGATTTTAATTAAAAATGTGCCTTTAGGATGCAATCAGCCAACTCTTCACCGACCATGCTGCCAATAGCTACACCCATTCCCCCCAGGCGAACCCCGGCAAAAAGGTGATCATCAACTTGCTGAATCACAGGTGCTTTGGTGTCGCCAAAGGCCATAATCCCGGACCATTCCATCTCCACTTCATAGGATTGATTTGGGAGAATGATATTTTCAAGGTCATCAATCAGCTTTTGCCTGATTTTTGGGTTAATCCCAAATTCAATGGTTGACTCTGTTTCGTAATCAAGGTTTCTGCCACCACCAAAGAGGAGTTTTTGTTCAAAATGCCTGAAGTAGTAATAACCACGATCATAGTGGAAGGTGCCCTTAAAGGCGATAGGCTTCTCAGGCTTAATAAGCAAAACCATTCCACGACCTGGTTTGAGATCAATGTCCATAAGTGCAGGAGCAAAGGCATTGGTGCAGATGGCAGTGGCTTTGGATTTGAAAGTAAATGAATCTGTATGCACCGTCCCGGAGGCCGAGTCCACGGCCGTAACCTGTGTGCCAGTAATGATCCTGATTCCTAAAGATTGGCAGTAGCCCCACAGCGCACTCATCATTTTCCCGGTATGTAGGGCACCCTCATATTGATTGAATACCAGGCGATTGACATTGTTGAATCCAAGAGAATTCAATTTATCAGAGTGGTCTACAAAAACTTCTATTCCAACAATATCCTTTAGCAGGTCGTTTAGCCGGGGCAGGGTTTCAATTGCTAGTGGGTCAGATGGCCTGAATAGCTCATAACCTCCACAAGGCTCGAACCCTATTTTGCCGGCACCAAGACGATCTCGGGTTTTGTGTAAACCCAGCCACCGCTTTTCCACCAGCTTTTGCATGCCCTCTTCTCCGAGGAGATCAATATCTTCAAGCAGTTCTGTGGCACTGCCAAAACAGGCAAAGCCCGCATTTCTCGTGCTGGCCCCTGAGGGTAGTGTACCTTTTTCGATGACCAATACATTCAGTTTAGGCGAATGTTCTTTCAGAGATGCAGCCGTTGATAAACCGGTAATACCGGCACCCACAATGATTACGTCATAGCTGAGTAGAGAATCCTTTTCCCAAATGCTTATCATCAAGCAAAGGTATCGCTAATGATTTTGGCGGTCCTGGCCCAGGTGAGGCTTTTGGCTTTTTTCAAACACACACTCACCACTTCTCTTCTGTAGTCCTGATCTTCTATGAGCCGCTCTGCCAGACTAGTGCTGTTGTAGATATCCCAGCGGTCCGCTTGTGGGAGTTCAGGGATAAACTCTGAAAGTCCAGACCCCGGCGATGAGATCACAGGTACCTCCTGCAAAATGGCTTCGAGCATCACCAGGCCAAAAGGTTCGGCGTTTGAGGGTGCAACCAGGAGGTCTATCTGCCCCATAGATTCCAATACCTTTTGGTGGCTTAAAAAACCCGGAAACTTGAGTCTATCGGATAAATTGAGATCTCGGCATTTTTGGGTGAGGTCATGGTATAAGTACCCGTCCCCAATCATCACAAATTCGTAATCTTTACCCCTTGATGTGAGCTCACGTGCAATATCAATAAATGTACCCGGGCTTTTCTGGTCAGTAAATCTTCCGACAAATGCCAGCGTAGGTTTCCTCTTTTTACTACCAGTCTTTTTGAAACCTATTAATGGACCAGCATTCGGTGCTACTGTGATCTTTCCTTTTTTTACCTGGTACCTCTCCACAATGGTCTTTCGGGTCTGGTTGCTGACTGCAAATACATAATTCGCAGCCCGAATACCTTTGCCTTCTTCCTGTATAACAATAGGATTGGTGAATACTCCATTTCTTTCATATTCGGTGCTATGCACATGCACGGCCAGTTGTTTGCCCAGCATTTCTTTGATCAACCTACCTGCCTTGAAGGTGGGCCAGTCATGGCAATATACCAGATCAAAATTTTTCTCTGAAGCATACTGAACAGCCAGGAGCGCAAATTTCCCCGTTTCATTCAGTAGGTCATCGTTGTATTTCCCTGTCAGTTGGACATCCGGAACCTTAGGTGGCTCTTCAATCTTTTTTATTCTGACTTGTGTCGATAATTTCTTGTAGACCCTGGGCGGCATGTAGGCAATGACCTGCGAGCCCAGCTCGGCATCTTCAATTTCCTTAATAGATTCACTGGTTTTGACCCAAAATTGTGGGTCAACAACCATGGTTGAGGCATCCACCAGCCTGACATGTTTGCTTTGCTGCTTTGGACTTTTTTTCGGCAGCAAAAAAGTAACCTGGTGACCTTTTTCCGCCAGGGATTCCGCGATCCCATGGCTTGCTATACCAAGACCACCAGTAATTGTAGGAGGGTACTCCCATCCAAGCATCAGTATCTTCATTGAAGTTGAAGTTTGCAGGTTGATGAATTGGTACTCAAATTAATACGATGGATGAACTAATCCTAAAAGAAGCTAACATTCGTAATTCTTTTTGGATGTTGTCCTGAAGTAGCGCTACTTAGATTACATCAATTGCATTACCCTACAAAAAGGAGATGGTCCGAAAAATTTTATAATCATGGTTTGAAAGTACTTACCAGTCCACTACTGATCCGTCGTCCGGGTCGTAAAATGGTGGATACTCTCTTGGTTCACCGACTTCATCCATCAACTTATTTTCATCGATGGTAATCCCTAGCCCGGGATCAGTTGGGATAGGGCGGTAGCCATCCACCACAGGTGGAAGGGGCTTGGCAAGGAGTTCATGTTCCCGGTCTCCTCTTTCCTGTACCATAAAATTAGGGATACAGGCAGCTACTTGTAGACTTGCTGCCAATGAGCAGGGACCATTGGGATTGTGTGGAGCGATAGGAGCGTAGTAGGCTTCAGCCATTCCCGCAATTACCCGTAGTTCGGTGATGCCCCCGGCATAGTTCACGTCCGGTTGCAAGATCATGGCGGCATTTTTTTCCAGGATTTCCCTGAATCCCCACTTGGTAAAGATCCGTTCACCGGTGGCAATTGGGATGTGGGTCTTTTTAGCCAGCTCCGCCATCACATCCACATTTAATGGTTGGATGATTTCCTCATAAAACCAGGGCTGCAAAGGCTCAAGTGCTTTGATAAGCAAACTGGCTGTGGTAGGCTGTACCGCCCCATGAAAATCCAGCCCGATATCTACTCCGGGATGTTGTTTTTGCAGGGCAGCAAATCTTTCTACTACTTCACCAACAAACAACTTCCCTTCGGTATACTTAAATGCTTTTCTGCTTGCCTGGGGACCAACTTTCATGGCTTTTACCCCTGTTTTTTCATTGGGTGTTCCATATACGAATGCCCGTTCACGGGTTGGACCACCAAGTAATTTATATACCGGTACGCCATAACATTTGCCAGCTATATCCCAGAGCGCCTGATCGATACCTGAAAGGATGGCTGTTTTGATAGGTCCTCCCTTGTAGAATGCTGCCCTGTGGATAGCCTGCCAGTGATGTACAACTGGTCGTGGGTCCTTGCCAACCAGGTAGTCGGCCACTTCCATAGCTCCTGCGGCACAGGCCTTGGCGTCGTCCTTAAGCATTTCTCCCCAGCCCACAATCCCCGCATCGGTAGATATTTTTACAAATACCCAGGAATTTTTCAAGACAAAAGTCTCCAGCTTAGTGATCTTAATTTTGTCATTGGGGTCGATTGGACCTCCTTTTTTAAGGTCTTCTTTGGGCTCTCCTTTAAGAGCGCTTAGTCCGAATGCACCGGCCACCAAAGAGGTAGTGGTGTTCCTGAAAAACTTTCTTCTTGATTTAGTGAATTTCATTTTGGGTTAGGGGTTTAGCTATTTTAAAAAATGAAGATAACCATTAAATGTGAATAAAATAATGGTGTGAAGAGTGGACAAACCATTTACCACTGTAATACATAAAGATCAATACCCTGCAGCCTGCCCATCTTTCCGGCTTTCGGAAGCTCCACGATAAACCTTATTTTCTTTGTCCCACATGATTGCCTGGTATCCACCATACGCTCCACGCTCAAATCCTACTTCATGGCCTTTCGATATGAGGCCTCTGATGGTTTCATAGCTGATGCCGGATTCCACCCGAATCATTCCGGTCTTTTCTGCAGGTTGGCCTGTGGGGGTAGGAGATCCGGTGTGATCCCATCGTGGGGCATCACCAGCTTCCTGGAGGTTCATCCCGAAGTCAACCAAGTTCATCACAATCTGCGTGTGGCCCTGCGGCTGAAAGTCACCACCCATTACACCAAAGCTCACAAAGGGTTCACCATCTTTGGTAATGAAAGCAGGGATGATCGTATGAAATGGCCGCTTTCCGGGTGCATAGGTGTTGGCCTGACCGGGAGTGAGGCTAAACAGCTCACCTCTGTCCTGCAGCATAAAGCCAAGCCCCGGAGGTACCATGCCGGAACCCATACCCCTGAAATTACTTTGGATCAGGGAAACGATATTGCCATGCTTATCGGCCGTGGTCATGTAGATGGTCTCGCCGACACTGATCTTACCTGCTTGATAGATTGCAGCTCTGGGGCCAATGAGTTCACTCCTTCGTTTGGCATAGCTTTCAGCCAGTAGTTCAGAGACCGGGACATTAGCGAAGTCCATGTCGGCGTAGTATTTTGCCCGATCGTGAAAGGCTAGCTTTTTAGCTTCAGTGAAAAGGTGCAGGTGCTCTGCACTACCAAATTCGATATCAGAAAAGTCGAATTCTTCCAAAATTTGTAGCATCTGGAGTGCGGCAATTCCCTGTCCATTGGGTGGAAGCTCCCAGACATCATACCCCCTGTAATTGATGGATACGGGCTCTACCCATTCGGATTTATGAGCGGCCAGGTCTTCCTTTGAGAGAAAACCGCCATTTGCTTTCATGAAGTCGGAGATTGTTCCTGCAATTTCACCTTTATAAAAGACATCTCTCCCACCTTTGGCAATCTTGCGATAGGTATTCGCCAGCATGGGGTTTTTGAAAATTTCTCCTTCACCAGGCATCCTGCCTCCATTTGGATCCTTGTAGGTTTCTTTAATGTTCGGAAATCGTTTTTCCATATTATTTACAGAACCTTGCATGCCGCTGCCTATCACCTGGGTCAGGGGGAACCCTTTCTCAGCATAATCAATGGCCGGAGCCAGTAGTGTTGCCATTTTTATCGACCCGAATTTTTGGTGTAGCTCAAACCATCCATCCACGACACCAGGCACGCTCACCGGTAGCGGTCCGTAACTGGGTATCTCTTTCAGTCCCTGCTGCTGAAAATATTCGAGTGTCAGGCTTTTGGGCGATCGGCCACTGGCATTGAGACCATAGAGTTTTTTTGTTTTGGCATCCCAGACGATGGCAAAGAGGTCTCCACCAATGCCACATCCGGTGGGTTCCATCAGTCCGAGGGCTGCATTGGCAGCGATAGCAGCATCAATGGCATTACCTCCCTGTTTCAGGATGTCTAATCCAATCTGTGTTGCAAGTGGGTGACTGGTGGCTACCATGCCATTTTGAGCCAACACTTCCGATCGTGTAGCAAATAGTTCACCGGAGATGCGGTCCTGAGCGAATACTAAAGTTGCAAGAAAAACTGTACAGAAGGTAAGTAAATTCTTTTTCATAGGGGAAGGTGTGGAGTTCCAATCGTAAGATATAGCAATCTATGCAGAATAGAAATGCATGTGGGTATGTCATGTAAACCCATTGAAAACATCAGTGAACAATTACAAGTGTTTTTTTAGGCCGATCAGAACAGGTATTTTGTTCCCTCTGCCTTGGATAAATGCTTTTCTTTATATTTACTTTGTAACTCAAAGTACTTTCAATGAATCAGGATAAATACAAACAAGACCTGCAGGATATCAAGGACATCATGAACAGGTCTTCTCGATTTATTTCACTGAGTGGCCTTTCCGGGATATTTGCTGGCCTTTTTGCACTTGGTGGAGCATACGCCGCTTATCAAACGGTTTATGCAGGTCAGGATTACCTCAGTTACAGACATGCGATAATTACCCGTGAAAGTCTCATGACACTCCTGTTTATCGCCCTGATCACGTTGATCTTTTCAGTCGGTGCCGGGATTTTTTTCACGTCAAGGGAAACCAGGAAGCAAAATGAGAAAGTATGGGATCATCAAACCAGGCGGCTCCTCATCAACCTTGCCATTCCGCTTGTGACCGGAGGGATCGTCTGTCTGATATTGCTTTTAAAAGGATTTGTTGGGATTATTGCGCCTCTGACCCTGATTTTTTACGGGCTGGCACTGGTAAATGCAAGTAAGTATACCCTGAATGAAGTTCGAAGTTTAGGCATCATTGAAATACTACTCGGAGTGATTTCACTTCAGTATATTGGTTATGGCTTATTAGCCTGGGCAGTTGGGTTTGGAGTCCTACACATTGTGTATGGCACAATGATGCAATTGAAATATAAGTCATGAAGAATCTTCTGAAGGATCTGAATAAGGCTTTTGAGAATAAAGTTAGGTTAGGCATTATGTCTGCTTTGGTGGTGAACGATTTCCTTGACTTCAATGCCTTGAAAGAACTACTGGATGTAACCGATGGAAATCTGGCCAGTCATTTAAAATCCCTTGAGAAGAGTAAATATGTGACTTTCAAAAAAGAGTTTCGGGATAGAAAACCCAACACAAGATATTCAGTGACAAAAGAAGGAAGAAACGCTTTTATTAAACACATCAAAGCAATCGAACAATTACTTAAATAAATTTTTTTTACCCATATGCTTTGAAATACAAAGTACTTTTAAATTATAAAATCATGAATGTTGAAAATCCATTTGAAAGACTCAATAACTGGATGAGAAATTCGGTTATGCTGAAACTGATCACCATTGCAATCCTGACATTGTTGCTCCTGATACCAGCCTCGATGATCGAATCTACCATCCAGGAGCGGGAGGGTCTCAATATGCAGGCTATAGAAGAGGTTAGTGCTATATGGGCCCGGGAGCAGCAGATTAATGGTCCTGTTTTGGCCATTCCCCTGATCTATGAATACAAGGAAGAGGACAAAGTCAAGACCATAACCAAACACCTCTACATTCTGCCTGAGAATTTAGCTATAGACGGTTCAATCAGCCCTGAAAAGCTGCATCGTGGTATTTATGAAATTGTAGTTTATAAATCCTCGATGATTTTGGGAGGCAGTTTCAAACTAGACCAGGAGATTGACCAGACCAATTTGAAGGAGATACAATTTGATAAGGCCTTCCTTACCATTGGGATTTCTGACATGAGAGGGATCAAGAACAACATAGCGTTTACATGGGGCGGGCGTCTGCTGGGTGTGGAACCCGGTTCACGTATTGGACAGATGATTCGCTCTGGGGTTTCCATTGACATTCCTGACCTGGAGACGCAAATGGGCTCAGAAGTCAATTTTAGTTTTGATCTGGAACTCCATGGAAGTCAAAATCTTTCCTATGTTCCAATCGGTAGTAAAACGGATGTCAGAATTGAATCCGAATGGTCATCACCAAGCTTCAATGGCAACTTTTTGCCAGCCTCCAGGGAAGTGACCGAGGAAGGGTTTAAGGCTTATTGGTCGATCCTTGAACTGAACCGGAATTACCCGCAATCCTGGGTTGCACCGGATCAGTCACATGTTTTGGAATCGTCAGCTTTTGGTGTGGACTTATTGTTGCCCATGGATGATTATCAAAAATCCATGCGATCGGCCAAATATGCAATCATGACTATTGCACTCACATTCCTGGTCTTCTTCCTTGTAGAGATAATCACCAAGAGAAGGATTCATCTTTTTCAATATGTATTGGTAGGGTTGGCACTCTGTCTGTTTTATGTGCTGCTTGTTTCTATTTCCGAGCAATTGAATTTTAACCTGGCGTATTTGATCTCAATGCTGGGTATCGTATCCATGGTAGTACTTTATTCATTGAGTGTTTTCAGGAAGCAAATACTGTCTATGGTTTTAGTTGCAGTTCTTTTGGGAATCTATGGATTTCTTTTTGTGACCTTGCAGCTTACAGATTATGCTTTGCTGATGGGAAGTGTTGGCCTCACATTGATTCTAGCTGCCACAATGTATTTCACCCGGAATATTGACTGGTACAAGCTAAACAGGGAATAACCTTTTTTGGATCACTTCTTCAAAATGTTGAAGGAGTGATCCATATCAGTACATGAAGTTTACTCTGCTTTTCTTATATTTATTAGACCAATCATTAACCTGAAAGCCATGAGCAAGTATATATCACTTCTTCTTGTCCTTGTTTTTGCCTGCCAAAGTCCTCAAAAGAAAGAAGCTGAGGAGGGACAGGCTGCTGAAGCAGAACCTTTGTTTAAAGTGCCACTGGGAGTGCAGGCCTATACCTTTAGAAACAGCTTTCCCAATGGAATAGAGGCAACGCTGGATTCGATTGCTGATCTGGGGATTGTGGAGCTGGAAGGGGGTCCACTAGGAGATTATTCTCCTGAAGAATTTCGAAAGTTGTGCGAAGACAGAGGGATTACGATTCCCAGTACTGGTGCAGGATATAATGAGCTGGTAGAAAATCCGCAGGCAGTGGCTGACAAAGCCAAGGGTTTAGGAGCCAGCTATGTGATGTGCGCCTGGATCCCTCACGATAGGGGAGCCTTCAATCTGGAAAATGCCAAAGCCGCTGTAGAGGTATTTAATCATGCGGGCAAAGTGCTCAAGGACAATGGGATCACTTTTACCTACCATGTACATGGCTATGAATTTCAGCCTCATGAGAGTGGCACGCTGATGAATTATCTTATTGAGGAGACCAATCCTGAATACGTATCCTTTGAGATGGATATCTTATGGACTCATTTTGGAGGTGGTGACCCTGTGACTTTACTTAAGCAATACGGGGATCGATGGAAGCTTCTCCATGTCAAAGATCTGAGAAAAGGCACTCCCAAAGACCTGACAGGTGGCACATCCATTGAAAATGATGTGGTACTGGGGCAGGGCGAACTGGATATCCCAAGTATACTAAAAGCCTCCAATGAGATTGGCATCAAGCACATGTTTATTGAGGATGAAAGCCCCCAACCCATGGTACAGGTACCACAAAGCATTGCTTATTTGAAGAGCTTAACATACTAACCGCTTTCAGTTGTTCATTAGGTATATTGCCTAAATTGATGATTTCAGGTATTTGCTGATGTAATTGGGGGTTGATATTTCTCATCTTTGAAGAATAAACCACTAAATACGGAAAGAATGGAAAAGCGTAGAATCAAAACCAGAATGGTAAAACTTCAGTTTGCAATCATCACATTTGTTAACCTATTGTTTGTATTGGCTTTGATGTAATCAATCCAGCCAGAGTTTCTTAGAAAATCCTGGACAGGTATCAGTTAAATGGTTTTAAACCGATTGACTGGTACACCCTTAAATTTACCTTTTGTATCATACACAAATAGTGATCCAGCCAGGGGTTCTTTACTCAAGGCTTCCTCACTCAATCCCTTTCTGGCACAGGTGATGTACAATTGATCCAGCTTTTCACCACCAAAAGCACAGGAAGTAACCTGACTCACCGGCATTTTAACAGACGCTAACTTTTTACCTGTTTCCGGGTCCCAGCGGGCTACCTGGTATCCACCCCAGTGCGCTATCCAAAGTTTATTTTCATCATCTATGGTCATCCCGTCAGGAAAGCCCTCAGATTCTGGGATGGTCACTGCTACTCTTTTATTGGTGATTGAGCCTGTTGCGTTGTCATAGTCAAATGCCCACACCTCCTTCGTAGGCGTGTCGATATAATACATGGTCTTTTTGTCAGAGGTCCAAACCAGACCATTGGATATACTGATATCAGTAAGCTTTGTCTCAACAGATAAGTTAGGATACATACAATAAAGCCCTCCGAACGGCCCGTCCTCAGCCTGAGGCATGGTTCCGGCCCAATATCGTCCTGCAGGGTCACATTTGCCATCATTGAAACGGTTGCCCTCAAGATCTTTTTCTACTTCTCCCAGGGTTTTGAAAGACTTCTTATCCCAATTGAGGCTCACAAAAGAGCGATTGTTGAGTAATATCACTTCATCTGTCTCAGCGGGTACGACGGACCCAAGAAATCCACCAACTTCAATGGAGTCATGTTTGCCACTTTTTGGGTCCAGCCTATGTAATATTCCCTGGTAGATGTCTACCCAATAAAGACATTGTTTTTTATCATCCCAAATCGAACCTTCACCCAGTGTAGACTGGATCTCAACCGCAATACTTAAGTTTTCTGTTAGCATTTTTTATTCTCTGTCAGCAAGCATATCAGCACCGGGAACCAGATCCTGTCGGTGCTTTTCAATCAAAGCGTCAATTTTAGCAACCATTTCAGTATTATCCTCATAAATGTTCCATTCTTCTGAAGGATCAACGGAAAGATTGAAGAGGAGGGGCGTCTCCAGCTTCTCTTTTTCTTCCCACATCCCGTAAGAACCCTGTATGGTATAGTGTGCTTTGTAATCACCCATCCTGGCAGCAAATATTTCTGTGCCCCGGTAATAGAGCATATGGTCTCGTGGACTTTTCTTTCCCTGCAAGAGTGTTTCAGTCAGGTCCAGACCATCAATAATCCGGTCTTTGGGGAGTTCACCTCCTGCCATGCTCACCAGTGTAGTGAAAATATCAAGCGTAGAGCCGAGGTCTGTCTGTATGCCTGGCTTTATTTTCCCGGGCCACCAGAATATGCCAGGTACACGCATGCCGGCTTCCCAGGTATTTCCTTTGCCCCCTCTCAACAATCCTGCCGAGCCCCCATGACTCCTGAAAACTCTCCAGGGGCCATTGTCAGAGGTGAATATCACCATGGTATTTTCATCAAGCCCTTCATCTTTAAGGGTTTGTAGAATCTTGCCGACACCATCATCAATTTCCTGGATCACGTCACCATATAAACCTCTCAGGCTGGATCCTGCAAAATCATCTGAAGTAAAAAGGGGAATGTGCGGCAGATTGTGAGCCAGGTAGATGAAAAAAGGCTCTTCTTTATGTGCCTTGATGTAGTCAACAGCTGCCTGGCTGTATCTTTTGGTTATGGTGTGCTGCTCAGCAGGTCTTTCAACAATCTCAGTGTCCTTCATCAGAGGCACATTATAATACCTGACAGGTATGCTATCTGCAAAATCCCAGTAACGATGACCTTCCGTCTGGGCATCCATATCATTACTATAAGGAATACCGAAGTAGGAGTCAAATCCATTGTTAGTAGGGAGGTATTGCTCCTTATGACCAAGATGCCATTTTCCAATGGCTGTAGTTTGGTATCCAAGGTCTTTCAGGGCCTCTGCCACTGTGATCTCGCTCTCAGGCAGTCCATTCACTGAGTTGGGAAATAAAACCCTGGACTTGTCACTGCACATTCCGTTTCTAATTGGATATCGGCCAGTCATCAATGCAGCTCTTGAAGGTGTGCAAACGGATGCAGCCACATAGAAATTTGTCCACTTTTGTCCTTCAGCAGCCATCTGGTCCAGGTTTGGCGTAAGGATGGTAGGATGTCCATAGGTGCCCAGGTCCCCGTAGCCCAGGTCATCACAAAAAATGACCACGAAGTTGGGTTTGTCTGAAGTTGTCTCCGGTTGCTGACATCCGTAAATCACGGCGAGCAGAAATAGTGGGATTAGGTTGAGGTTTTTCATCATCGGTTTGGTTTGGGAAACGCTAATTTAACCGGAGTTTACTTTAATTGCAGGTATCGGCAAATTCATTTCAAATGAAGATGCAGTCAAGACAGTTCAGGATTGTACTGCCTGATTGGATTTTTAGTTTAATTTTTCAAACTTGAGTAACCAAATGATCAGCTCATTCAGACTTTCGATCCTTTTCATTGGAATTGCATGCTTTTCATGCAGTGAAGACATTCATAGGGAGACCTTTTACGTGGAAGGATCAAAGATCTTCGCACCAAATGGAGAAGAATTCATCGCCAGGGGTGTAAATAAAATGATCTTCTACCAGGATCGATCCGGAGAAGAGTCTTATCGTGAAATCGCAAAGACAGGTGCCAACATAGTCCGGATTTTCTGGTTTACCAAGGGAACTGCTGAGGAGCTGGATGCTACGCTGACCAATTGTATAGCCAACAACATGGTCCCCATGCCCAGTGTATGGGAAGCGACAGGAAAGTGGGAAAATCTTCAACAATGTGTGGACTATTGGAGTAGGGAGGACATTGTTGCCGTCATCGAGAAACATAAAAAATATGTTTTGCTCAATATTGCGAATGAAGCGGGAAACCATGATGTCTCACCAGGAAACTACCGTGATACCTATCAAAACGCGGTATTAAAATTGAGAAATGCGGGCATCACCGTTCCGCTTGTGATTGATGCCGCTGGATGGGGGAGAAGAGAGAGTGATATCCTGAATCAGGGGCCTGAAATTCTTAAGGCGGACCCAATCAAAAATCTGATTTTTTCCTGGCACCAGTGGGACTCTAATATTCCTCAAAGTAGGATCAAGGATGCCATTGACGGAGCAAGAAATAAAAATCTGGCCTTCATGATCGGGGAGTTTGCCCATAAGGAAGTAGGCTGTAAATGCTGCATTGATTATAAATATATCCTGGACTACTGTCAGGAGACTGGCACAGGTTGGATGGCCTGGTCATGGGGGCCGGGCAATGGTGATTGTGCTGAAATGGACATGACAGAAGATAATCAACTTGAAACGCTGCATGGCTGGGGGTTTGAAGTAGCTCTTTCACTGAAAAACAGCATTCAAAACACCTCTAAAAGACCTTGTATTTTCCCTAATATGGGTTGTGACTAGCTTTTAATATGACCATTAAAAAACTGATTGGACAGATTCATTTGTGGGTCGGACTTGTTGTTGGGATTTTATTTTTTGTAATTGCTGCATCGGGAGCAATCCTTGTCTGGCAGCCGGAATTTCGTCACCTGCTTTTCAATCAAGGCGTTGAACCACAGGATGAGAATTTTGTTCTCCCTTCTGATTTAAAAGAGACCATAGACCGAGAATTTCCACAGGGTGATTATCGTACTGCATTCTTTAGGGAGCGGGACAAAACTTGTGAGGTGCTGCTTTATGGTCAGGGCACCTACTACATCGCTCAACTCAATCCTTATACCGCTGAACTGATCCATCTGCAGGATATGAACACTGGTTTTATCAGTTTCATGGTGGGCCTGCACAGAAATCTTTTGCTGAAAGATTTTGGTAGACAGGTAGTTCACTGGTCTACATTGTTGTTTCTAGTGATGCTTATAACAGGTCTGGTGATTTGGTGGCCCTCCGATAAAAAAGAGCGAAAAAGTCGGTTTATCATCAAATGGGGTGCATCACCGAAAAAATTGAACTATGACTTGCACAATATCCTTGGCTTCTATGCTACCTGGATTGCCATTTTCACGGTTATCACCGGTCTGTTCTGGGGGTTTGATCTGGTGAAGGATGGATTGAAGTCAGTGACGGGAGAATTGGGGGTTACCTATGAACAGCCAAAATCAGATACCCTGGCAATACCCACATTTGAAAATGCATTTGATATTATGGATAGCATTACACTTTCATTTCGAATAAAATATCCTGATAAAACATTAAGGATAAGCAATCCACACGGGAAACAGGATATCATCAGGCTGACGCTTAATGATCCGGAAATGCTTAACTATAAATCTTCCCACTACTATTTTGACCGATATACCGGGAAGGAAATTGTAGGAAATTTTATGCATGGGCCTGGCGATGAAATATCCGCATACGAAAAACTTCATGGAATGGTCTATGATATTCATTTTGGCACGATTGCCGGACTGCCAGGCAGATTGTTGGTTTTTTTCTCATCCCTAATAGCCGCTTCACTGCCCATTACTGGCTTGATCTATTGGTTAGGCAGAAAGAAAAAATGATTTAGATTTAAAGCTTCTATGAACCTTAAACCTGACCCAAACGCTCAGAAGCGACTTCTTTCACTCGACTTTATGCGCGGCTTCATAATGGTACTGTTGGCTATCGAAGCAGCAGGACTTTACGATTTGTATGACCACACAGAAGGCATTGTTCATGGCTTCTTTATGCAATTTCATCATCATCCATGGAATGGCTTGCGGTTTTGGGATTTGATCCAGCCGGGATTCATGTTTATCGCTGGTACGGCGATGGCTTTTTCATTGCATAAGCAATATGCTATGGGGCGATCATGGAATCAAACCTTTAAAAAAGCACTAACCCGATCCGGGTGGTTGTTTTTCTGGGGTGTATTGGATTATGCAGTTAGACCAAACGGTCTTTCTTTTGAGCTTTGGAATGTGCTTACGCAACTCTCTTTTACCATGCTGGTAGCTTTCCTGATCTTCAGGTGGACATATACACAGCAGATCCTGGTTTGTATTGGATTGCTTTTACTCACAGAAGGGCTCTATCGGTTTACCAATATTCCGGGATTCGATCAACCCTTTACAGATCAGCACAATTTCGGTAACTGGATGGACCTGGTTTTGATGAACAAGATCAATAAGGGCGGCTGGGTAGCAATCAATTGTCTTCCCACGGCAGTACACACCATTGGTGGTGCATTGGTTGGGAAATGGATTTTGAACAACAGAGGGGCTATAAAACCATTGATAATTTGGGGCGTGGGTTGTCTGGTTATAGGCTATGTTCAGGATTGGACATCCCTAACTCCCATTATTAAAAGAATAGCCACCACATCATTTACGTTGGCATCTCTTGGCTGGTGTATTCTGGGTTTGGTTTTCTGCTACTGGTGGATAGACATGAAGGATCACAGAAAGTATCTCAAATTCTTCACGATCGTAGGGATGAACTCTATTTTCATCTATGTCACTTTTGAAATTGTGGGTAGCCGGTGGCTGAATGGATACGTGCGAGCAATTACAGATGACATTACCAGCTGGATTGGGACACCAGAGGCTCTTCAACTCATTATAGGTTCATTATGCATTTTTGGGATTTATTGGTATCTCTGCTACTGGCTGTATCAGAAGAAGATTTTCTTTAAACTATAGCTCGCTTAAAAACTTTCTGAACTTTTTGGTATCATACTTGGCCATGCCATGCCGGGTCACTATAATTTCTCCGTCGGGCGAGATCACATAGGTTGTGGGTATTGCGCGTGTTTCGTAGACTGATGGCAGAGATGAGGCCAGGAAGTAAACCGGGAATGTGAATTCTTTGTCCGCAACAAAAGCTCTGGCTTTATCTCTCTCCTTGTCCATTGAGATCATCACAAATGTAGTGCTATCGCCAACTTTTTTGTACAGATCATGAATATCTGGCATTTCTGCAATACAGGGAGGACACCAGGTAGCCCAAAAGTTCAGGAAGATCGTTTTTCCCCGAAATTGCTCAAAATGGACTTTATTTCCCTCCAGGTCTTCAAGTGTTAACCAGTAAGAGGCTGGCGTTTGCTCTTCGGTAAGGTCCGGAGTGATGATCCCTGTGGCCAACATTACACGTTGCATTTGTCCGAGGACTTGTGTGTGCAGCCCTGTGAAATAAAGTGTAGCTGCTACAACAATCAGAATGCTCCATTCTATAACTTCCCTTCTCTTGATTTTCATCACATTGTTTTAATAAGTCAACGCAATCTCAGCAAAATAGATAACAGGAAAACCTATTTTTGAGCCAAATGATGGTTACCAGACAAAATACCAGAAATAATTCTACGATCAAGTCGTTTTTTCGGCGAATGAAACAATGTATTGTATTGGCATTTTTGCCATTGATCTTTAGCTGCCAGGAGCAGGACATACCCGTAGGTTTTTATGATTATCAGGTTGTACGGCTTCTTGCAAGCGACAGTGCAAAAACCTGGTTCAGGACCCAATATATAGAGAATGGTCAGGAACAAGCCATTATTTCTTGTACAGATAGCGTTTATGCCTCATTTGTACTGCACGAAAGACACCAGGAAGACTCAGTTTATTTATATGAGATTGTCCCAAAAACAGATTGTTCCTCTTCAGATACCCTTCTGATTGGCTTATTTGCAGCTTCGGCCACTGACAATATTTTCACAGATTCACTGAATTTTAAAGATGGCACTGTGGACTTTATGCTGCTTGAAAGCATCACCTCAAGGTTTTTGAAGCTTAATTACCAACGTGAAGGTGCTAACATCAGTGCATCTTTTGAGGCTGTTCAGTAGTCATTGACAACATTTACGATATGACATGCCATCAATCCTGCAGTTTCTGTTCTCAGTGTGGTTTTCCCCAGAGAGATCAATTCAAATCCCTGACTTGATGCCAGGTTAATTTCATTCTCAGAAAAATCACCTTCAGGCCCGATCAAAATTGTAGCAGAGCTTCCTTGAGTCAGACGCCTTTGTAGCAGTGGCAAGCCGTGCTTCACTGTAGCCAGATACCTATTATCTGATAATTGAGTTGATTTAATAAATTCGTTAAATCGAATAAGCGGATTTATTTTTAAAAGATATCCGCTTTTTGCTTGTTTCATTGCGCTGATTGCTTTCTTTTCCAGTCGGTCTGTCTTGATTTTTGGTCGTTCAGCATGCTGTGTATGGATAAAGGTGACTTCATCAATACTCAACTCGCCCAGCTTTTCGATCATCCATTCCATCCTGTCGGTACTTTTGGTTGGGGCAACCACTAAATGTGTATAAAAAGGTTTTCGAGGGAGTATTTCTTTCTCAAGAATCTCCAGGTCACAGTGATTTTTGGCAATAGCACCAATTTTTACTTTGAAATACTGACCCTGACCATCAAAAATTCCTATTTGATCTCCTGATTTTTTCCGAAGGACTTTGATGCAGTGTTTAAATTCATCCCCCTGCAGTATGGATGTTGAAGGGATTTCCGGCTGGTAAAAATCATCCATCAGTTCATCAACTCTCTGAATAACTTACGATAGATCTTCTTAATCACCTTGCCATTTTTCCGGTCATCTACAAGCAAACCATAGATGTTTGAGGTAAATAATCGCTCATTGTATTCTGCATCGAATATGTCAATAGTGATTTCTGCCACAACATCCTGAGGCAGTGGACCTTCAGGTCGCTGAAATGCTATTGGTAAGGTGTCTACCTGGAGGTGATAGTTGAAATAGATGTCTCCTTCTTCCTCTTTTTTATCAAAATCTACTTTCTGCATTCGTTCATGCAGCTTTTCCATCAGAAGTTTTGTTCTTATGTTGAAGTCATGACTCACATCTTTTCCATTTAGCTTAAAGAAATTGATATTGTAGGTTTTGAATGGACTGAAATCATCTTCAAAATAATTGAACCGGATGAGAGGTTCCTGGGCATGGCTAAAAAAGGCTGAGAGTAAAACTAGGGTGGAAAAGAGAAATTTCATAAAAACAGATTTGAGTCCAATTTAATAAAGAGTGGTTATATTCCTGCGAAATTAAAACGATGAGGTGGTTGACATACATCTTTCTTGCATTGTTTCTTAGCTCCTGTATGGAATTCAGGTTTAGCGCGCAGGAGATGAAGGACTTTCTGAAATCCAACCAAAAGAAATTGTATGCTGATACGCTGGTAGTAGATGGGCAGAATATTCATTATGTCTACTCTGATAATGGTCATGATGCGCTTGTTGTATTTATTCATGGTTCTCCGGGATCATGGAATGCCTTCTCCCGGTATTTAACAACGGATAGTTTGTTGAATAATTACGACATGGTCTCTGTAGATCGGCCTGGCTTTGGGTATTCGGACTATGGTTTTGCAGAGCCTTCGCTTATAAATCAGGCAAAACTCATGTGCGAGGTACTGAAGCATTTTGAGCATAGCAGGAAGATTCTTGTTGGGCATTCCCTGGGTGGATCGGTCATTGCCAGAATGGCCATGGACAATCCAAATATGGTTCAGGGATTACTTTTTCTTGCCCCTTCAATAGATCCTCAGATGGAAAAGTTTGAGTGGTTCAGACCTTTGATCAAGACCTGGCTGGGAGATCTGGTTACTCCCACAGACTTCTGGGTTAGCAATGAGGAAATTGTTCCATTAAAAGCCGAACTCAATGCAATGTTACCGTTATGGAGTGAAATCAACATTCCTTGTATCGTGATCCATGGAACAAAGGACACTTTCGTGCCAGTGGAGAATGCGGATTTTGCACGAAAGATGATTGCTGACTCATTAATTAAAGTGCAATACCTTGAAGGAGTACATCATTTTATTCCCTGGACGCACACTTCGGTGATTGTGAACGCCATTGATGAATTGGTATTTGCTGCGAACTAATCCTGTGGATCGTGATTGATCACCTTGGTTAACCTACCTCTGGGATTGTAATAGTTCCATTTGCCTGTGATTTCACCTTTTACATATTTACCCTCTGCTGCCAGGGTGCCATTATCATGGTATTGTTTCCAGCTGCCATCCCGTAGCCCCTTTGTATACTTACCTGTCTCTTTGGTTGAGCCGTTTGGAAAGAATGCTGTATATTCTCCCTGAAGCAAGCCACTTACGTAATTGTAAACAGCTTCGGTTCTGCCTTCCGGGGTGTATGTGATGAGTGTGCCATTGCCATCCTTCAGTGTGCCGGGATTCAGCTTATCCCCTCTAATGCTATAGAAGGGAGTCACATTCATGAGCTTGCCAGCTACCCACTGTTGCTCCTGCTTGAGCTGTTCATTTTCATAAAATAGCCCCCACAATCCGTTTTTCTCATCATTTTCAAATGAGCCAATCATGGAAGCTTTGTTCGAATCATAATAGTATATCCACTGCCCATTGCGTTGATCATTGACAAACGGACCTTCTTCTTCAAGTGCTCCGTACTCCTTAAAATATTTCCAAATCCCTGATTTTTGATCATTTTCATAGTCTCCAATGGCAAAGAGATTGCCACTGGGATAAAAACTGACCCAGGTCCCTGTTTTCATACCCAGGGCATACTGCCCCTCCGCACTTCTCTTACCGTCTTCAAAGAATTCAAAGTAGGGCCCCTCGATTAGTCCATTCTTATACTGAAATTCTTTTTCTTTTTGCCTGTTAGTAAAGTAGGTTGCCCATTTCCCGGTTTCTACTCCATAATTGTACTCTTCTTCAGCTTTTATTCTGTTGTAGCCATAATAGTAGGTCCAGCGACCGTGAGGCAGTCCATTTTGATAGTTCTTGATATATCTGATCGCACCATCTGAAAAGTGTTCTATCCAAACGCTATCTTTCTTACCGTTTTTATAGGTACCCTCGAGAGCCAGTACACTGTTGTCGTAATACTCTTCGTAAAGTCCATTGAGGATGCCATCTTTGTATGTAGTGGTACTGATCAGAATGCCAGTATTATCAAATCTCTGCTGAATACCGTTCTTTTCTCCGGCAGCAAAATTGATGAGCTCTTTTATTTCTCCATTTGTATAATAGTAGGCCCAAAGACCTTCCTTCTTGCCATCTTTGATCTCACCTTTCATAGCCTTGCGACCATTATCATATACAGCCTGATAGATCCCATCTTTTAAGGAATCCGGGGCAAAAACATAATCATCGGTGTCTGTATATTGGGCGAGAGTGATGTTGGTGGCAAACAGCCAAAGAAGGGACAAAAGATAAACTCTGATCATAGTTAATGAAGCAACGTAAGAAATTGTCTCAAAGTAGTTAACGAAAAATCACCAAATTCATCCCAATTATCCAGAGGAATTTTTCGGCTGATCTTCATAAAATCATGCGATGCAATGTGATTCTCCATGTTTTTGACACTCAAATTTTTCACTGGCATGTAATTGGATTCTTCAAAATGGTATTCCCAGGGATTGTCATTGATGCAAAAAAAGACGTCTTTTTCATTTTTAAGTCTGGAGACCAATCTATTGCCCGCTGCCTTCAAGGGCATACCGGCAAGGTGTAAGGTGCAACTAAATTCGTTGCCCCACCAAAGCATGGTCCTAAAGGCAAACACATCCTCTTTTGTGAACAGCCGGGGATAATCCAAAATAAAAAAGGGGAGCGAGCGATAATTCTCACCTTTAGAAATTTTCCCGGCACGAAGGAAAGTGCCCTTTGGAAAATCAAAAGAGGATGAACTCAGCTCTTTGTGTAATGTACGTTCAATCTCAGCCAGCTCGGTTATGATTTTTTCCGAAAGCTGCTGCTTGACGATCAGGTAACGCTGATCATTGAGTATTTTCAGTTCTTCCTGGGTAGGATGATCCATATCACCACCTGATCAGTGCTGAAGCCCACGTAAAACCGCTTCCAAAGGCTGCCAGGCATACCAGGTCACCCGATTTGATCTTTCCTTCCAGGTGCGCCTCACTCATAGCGATAGGAATGGAAGCAGCTGTCGTATTCCCATACCTCATGATATTGTTGTAGACCTGGTCATCACCAAGTCCCAGCTTCTTTTGCACAAACTGGCTGATTCTGAGATTGGCCTGGTGGGGGATAAGCATATCGATCTGATCCTTACCCACTTTATTTTTCTCCAACGCTTCGAAAATCACTTCCTGGAATCGTGTGACAGCGTGCTTAAAGACGAAATTCCCATTCATATAAGGGTAGTAGCTCGTATCTTCCGGATCGGACTCGCTGATAATTGTATCTACCCATCTGTTGGTCGCAGGACCTATAAGGGCCAACTCTTTGGCATGTTTTCCTTCAGCATGTAAATGCGTACTTAGAATACCTTTCCCTGTTTCCTCTGATCTTGACAGGACGACCGCTCCAGCCCCGTCTCCAAAGATCACCGTGACTCCGCGACCCCGGGTAGTCTTTTCCAGACCCCCTGAATGATATTCTGAACCAATGAGTAGGATGTTTTTGTACATCCCTGTTTTGATAAACTGGTCAGCAACTGATAAACCATAAACAAAACCAGAGCATTGATTGCGTACGTCCAGGGCACCAATCTCACCAATTCCCAGCTGGTCTTGTACCTGTACTCCCGGTCCGGGAAAATAATAATCCGGGCTAAGCGTGGCAAAAATGATGAAGTCGATATCTTCAGGCTTGAGGCCCGCATTTTTGATAGCAATTTTAGCTGCTTTCGTGCCCATGGTAGAGGGCATATCATCTGTGGCAGGGTCGATCCACCGGCGTTCCTTGATTCCTGTTCTTTCCTGGATCCACTCATCCGAAGTATCCATCAGCTTCTCCAGATCCTTGTTCGATACTACACGTTCGGGCACATAATGCCCTATTCCTGCTATTCGGGTGCTGTACATAGTTGCTTATTTTGATTAAAGATAATAAAGCGGGCTATTACAGCAATTATACAGGCAAAATGTGGGAAACCATTCTAATATTTATTTGTCTTTAATCTTACACACCCATTCAACGAACTTCAATGTCATGGTTAAGTTTTTCCTCTTTACAACATACCTGCTTCTCATTAGCGCCGCTTTTGGTCAGGCAATCGTAAAAAATGGTAATCAATATGGGCTCTCTGATATGCGGGGAAAAACTGTGTTGCCAGTCAAATATCAGCATATAAGCCAATTCCCTAATTCCCCTTACTTCCTGGTAAAGGAAAATGACAAGTACGGTTTATTCACCAGCCTAGGTAAAAAGAGGATAGCAATTAAGTACCAAAAGCTTGATCCTTTTCCTGACTCACCCTTTATGTTGGTTATGAGGGATGATCGTTATGGCCTTATAAACCATGTTGGTAAAAAGTTGATACCAATAAAATATCAGAGCCTGAAAAGAATTCAGGGTAGTCCATATATCAAGGCTAAAAGAAACAACTTGATCGGAATTATAGATCATAGAGGGAAAAAGAAGATACCTATTAAGTATCAGGGATTAGTAAAATTTGGAGATAGCCCATATTTCCTGGTAAACTTGGATGGGAAATTTGGTATTGTTGATTTCAAAGGGCGAGTAAGAGTACCTATGGAATATCAAAGTATTGGCAAACTTGTTGGAAGTCCATATTATTTGGTAATGAAAAAGGATAAGTACGGATTTGTGAACCACAAAGGAAAGATAGTTGTAAAGGTCAAAGCAGAGAATGCAGATCAGGCTGTACAGTTTTTAAACCAAAGAAACAGATAGTAAAAATTTAATTAAACAAAGTATAGTTCCCATGCTGATCAGAAGGCAGTGTTGCTTTTATAAGGCCTTTATGGTTGTTGTCAAGATTTGAGATGAGTGGTGAGACGGGGTGAAATTTAAATTTATCTGTCGGCGACCTGGTGAAGGGGTTTGGGTTAGCGGCAACTTCTGTTCCATGGTCCAACCATAGTTTTAGAGATTCACCGGACAGGATCAGCGGCATGTCTTCCTGGTAGGCTGCTACCTGGGTAGTGGCTGGAGTGGTCAGCATGATAAAGGTATTTGTGGGGTTTCCGTCCATGTCCTCATAGGATTCCCACAAAGCAGCAATTCCAAAAGGTTTTTGATCTCCGGGAAAGAAAAAATAGGGGACTCTCTTTGCTTTCCCTATTTGCTTCCACAAGTAAAACCCATCTGCGATCACTATACATCTGTTTTCTTTGAGTCCCCTCTGGTACATTTTCTTTTCAAAGGCCATCTGAACTGGCAGGTTGAAGAGCTTAGGACTGATGCTCTTGTTGTTGGACCATTTGGAGATCAAACCCCAGGTCATGTGCTGAATAGTATCTGGTTGGGAGCTAAGCAAAACAGGTAACTCTTGTGTTGGACCTGCATTAAAGCTGGGTTCGAAGTCCCCGGTATCTTTTATTCCAAAGACTTTTTTAAGCAGATCAGGACTTGCGGTGATTGAATATCTGTCACACATGAGGCTGAAAGTTAAGCAGGCTTTAAAACAAATCAGTATTCAAGACTGAAATTCAGGGCTCTTTCTTCAGACCAATACAATCCCATCCTGTTGAAAGCTGAAAAACCTACGTGACCACCCACTTTTGGCGTTTCGAAAAAAACCATTTTTAAATCCGATGTTAACCCGTGATTTAGTGACTCTCCAGGCAAAAAAGGGTCATTCAAAGCATTGACGATGAGTGTAGGAATCTGAATGCCCGACAAAAAATGCTTGGATGAATTTTTGGTGTAGTAATCTTCGGCTCCTTCGAACCCATGGAGTGGTCCTGTATACAAATCATCAAAATCGCGAACGGTTTTCACCCGATCCAACAGGGAAGCATCAATTTTGTCAGGCATTATTTGAGCTTTCCTCATGACCTTATCGCTAAGAAGTCGTAAAAATCGCCTTTCATAGATATGACAATTGGGGGTGGAAAGATTATCCGAACTAGAGGCCAGATCTAACGGGGTAGAAAAAACGATGGCTCTTTTTATCTGATCCGGACGCTGCTTTTCGCCCAAATATTTCAGTGTGAGATTTCCTCCCAGGCTAAATCCAACCAGTGTGATGTCATCATACACATTTTTGAACCGGTCCACGACTACCTCCAGATCATGGGTGGCACCGCTGTGATAAAACTGTGGCTTAAGGTTCATTTCTTCACCACACCCCCGATAGTTCCATGCGCAGACATCATAGTCGTTGTCATAGAATGCTCTCACCATTCCCAATATATAAGGACGGGTACTGTCACCTTCCAGTCCATGCTGCACGATGAGTAAACGCCTGTTGTTTTTGCGATAAATGTCACAGGCGATGAAATCATTATCCGGTGTTTTTAGTTTTTCTTTAGTGGGAGCAGGAAGTCCTTTTATTTTTCTGAATAAGGCCGGATAGATGGTTTCCAGATGCTGATTGAATAAAAAAAGCGGACGTCGATAGTCGGTGATATGTCTTGCTGGCATCTGTTTTAAGTCCTAAATATGGAGTTTTTCCAGTGATTTAAACATTCTGTCAAATTAATAGAATCAAAGATGTTACCAAAAAAGGTGCTTATGTTTAACTTTGAAAAATATTCTTAACTGTAAAACTATTCCCCGGAAATGGCTGAAGTAATAAAAATGCCCAAGATGAGTGATACCATGGAAGAAGGTGTGATTGCATCATGGTTGAAAAAAGAAGGTGATGAAATAAGTTCAGGTGACATACTGGCAGAAGTAGAGACAGACAAAGCAACCATGGAGCTGGAATCCTATCAGGATGGTTTTTTACTTCATATTGGTGTGAAAGAAAAAGAAACGGTACCTGTAGACGGAGTGATTGCAATCATCGGGGAAAAAGGTGAAGATGTGAGCGCACTGATCAAAGAAATTGAAAGTGGGGGAGGAAGTAACGGAGAGTCTAAGGCTGCTGAGTCTGCACCTGCAGAAGAAAGCTCAGCTCCTGCGGAAGACATTGACACATCAGGTATCAATGCTACAGTGGTGAAAATGCCTAAGATGAGTGACACGATGGAAGAGGGGGTGATTGCCCAGTGGATCAAGAAAGTGGGCGATAAAGTGGAGAGTGGAGATATCCTGGCTGAAGTTGAGACTGATAAAGCCACAATGGAGCTGGAAGCATATGACGAAGGAGTTCTCTTATATACTGCAGTGCCTGACGGCGGATCCGTCCCAGTTGATGGAGTGATCGCTGTGATTGGAGAAAAAGGTGCAGATTATGAGACATTGATCAAGGCTGAGGCAGCCGGATCGAAACCGGAGAAGAAGGAAGAGCCAAAATCTTCTGCACCTGCAGCATCCAGTGCTCCGCAGGCTACAGCCCAGCCAGCAGCTCCTGCTACCAGCTCAGCTTCAAGCAACGGAAGAATAAAGGCTTCTCCACTGGCTAAGAAGCTAGCAGAAGAAAAAGGTATTGACATTTCACAGGTGAGTGGTTCCGGTGATGGTGGAAGGATTGTTAAGCGAGACATTGAGGACTTTAAGCCTTCAGCTGCTCCGGCACCTGCCGCTGCAGATAAGTCGGGTGGAAAAGCGATCAGTCTGCCACAGATTGTAGGTGAGGAACGATCAGAGGATATTCCTGTGACGCAAATGCGTAAAACCATCGCCAGACGATTGGGAGAGAGCAAATTCTCTGCACCGCATTTCTACCTTACCATGGAGATCAACATGGATAAGGCAATGGAAGCCCGTAAGAGCATGAATGAGATTGCCCCTGTGAAAATCTCTTTTAACGACATCGTGTTGAAAGCCTGTGCGGCAGCCTTGAGACAACATCCGGATATCAACGTATCCTGGATGGGTGATAAAATGGTGAAGCATCACCACATCCACATCGGTGTAGCCATGGCATTACCTGAAGGGTTGATCGTACCTGTGGTCAGATTTGCGGATAACAAGACGCTTTCTCATATCTCTGCCGAGGTAAAAGATCTTGCTGACAGAGCCAAGAACAAGAAATTGAGTCCGGATGATTATTCCGGCAACACATTCAGTGTTTCTAACCTGGGGATGTTCGGTATCGACGAATTTACCGCCATCATCAATCCACCGGATGCATGTATCCTGGCTGTTGGAGGTATTAAGGAAACTGTTGTGGTAAAAAATGGTGAGATGAAGCCCGGTAATGTGATGAAAGTAACGCTTTCGTGTGATCACAGAGCTGTGGACGGAGCCGTTGGAGCAGCCTTCCTCCAGACATTGAAAGGCTTCCTTGAGGATCCTGTTCGAATCCTGATTTAATACAGATTTCCAGAGACATTTTCTAAATGGGAAAGGAAAAAATCCGTAGTACAACCGTACTGGCCATTAAGCACAATGGAAAAGTTGCCATTGGCGCAGATGGTCAGGCTACTTTTGGCAATACAGTAGCCAAGAGCAATGTAAAGAAGATCCGAAAGCTTCAGGATGGGAAAATCGTTACCGGTTTTGCTGGCTCTACGGCTGACGCATTTACGCTGTTGGAACGTTTTGATGAGAAGCTGGGTGCTTATTCCGGAAACCTAAAACGGGCTGCTGTTGAGTTAGCCAAGGACTGGCGAACTGACAGATACCTGAGGAGGCTTGAAGCCATGATGATCGTGGCTGATAAGGAAGAAGTACTCATCATATCTGGTACGGGTGATGTACTTGAGCCTGACAATGAGATTGCCGCGATTGGCTCCGGAAGTATGTATGCCCAGGCTGCAGCCACGGCTTTGAAGAAACATGCTCCGAATCTGAGCGCCAAGGAGATGGTAACAGAAGGATTGAACATCGCAGCAGATATCTGCATTTATACCAATCACAACCTGGTAGTAGAGACGATCGATTAATCAGAATCTGAATTTATAGAAATAAAAAAACGCCCCTTGAGGGCGTTTTTTGTTTCGTTCTGTTTCAAAGTTTGATTAGGGTTGGCTTATCGGTCTGTTTGAAGTACAGTTTCTTCCACTACTTCCCCTTTAGGATCAAGCTCTACCAGTTCATAACCCAGTTTTTCCAGCTTTGAACGGTTAGAAGCGCCATCACCCACTACCAGGATATACATGTTGTCATTGTCCAGGTATTTCTTGGCCAGGGCATTGATCTCTTTCTTGGAAATACTCTTGATGATCTTGGTTTGCTCGTCCACAAAACTCTTATCCAGGTTGTAATGAACAATCTGTCGGAGGAAACCGGCTTTTTGTCCTGGTGTCTCGTAGCTACGGGCATCTCGCTGACCGATAGAGCGTCGCATAAATTCCAATTCCGCATCTGTAATTCCTTTGGCTTTATAATCTGTGATCTCTTTCACAAATTCTACTACTGAGCTATCGGTAGCAGATGCCAATACCCCCGCATAAGCCAGATATGGTCCGGGATCTTCGGTAGAGCTGAAATAGCTTCTGGCCCCATATGTCCATCCTTTATCTTCCCTCAGGTTGATGTTGATTCGGCTATTGAATGCGCCCCCCAGTGGGTAGTTCATGAGATAAGATTTGAAATAATCACCAGTGGCATCATATTTCAGATCTGTCATATACCCGATTCGGATTTGTGATTGAGGTGCATCAGGCTTGTCGACGAGGTATATTTTGGTTGGATCGCCTGCTTTAGGTTTCGGCAGCTCCGGAACTTTCACATTTTTATTTTTCCAGGATTTGAGGAATTCAAGCTTTGGAAGAATGTCGTTCTTTTCGATATCTCCAACAACAACCAACTCACCCAGGTTTGGTGAATAGTATTTGGCATAAAATTCCTTCACATCCTCAAGGGTTATTTTACTTACCGTTTCTTCAATACCTTCAGTAGGAACGGAGTAAATATGCTCATCTCCATACAAAAGCCTGTTGAATACCTGTGAAGCGATGGCTGACGGATCTTTCTGATTGGCAATGATCCCTTCCATTTGCTGCTTGATCACGCGATCGAAGTCTACCTGCTGGAATCCAGGGTGCAGCAGAATTTCCTCAGCTAGCTCCAGCGTACGGTCCAGGTTTTTCTTCAGGGTATTGATGCTCACAGTCGTACCATCCCTGTCAGCAGAGATATTGATGCTACTACCAATCTTTCTAAGCTCTTCCTGAATGGCTTCAGCGGAATAATTCTCAGTTGATTCGTTCATCATTGAAGCAGTGATCTGGGCCAATCCACTTTTGGTGGGCTCATTGGCATCAAATTTATGACCTCCTACAAGCGTCATTTGAATAGCTATTGTTGGGATCTCATCACTTTTGGTACCAATGACTTCGATTCCGTTATCAAATTTGGTTTCCCAGAAGTCGGGCACTTTCACCAGTGGACTGGGACCTGATTTAGGTTGTTTACTCCTGTCAAAAGACTCGTTAGTGGGTTTGTTGTAGGTCAGGCCACTATAGTCAATGGTTGGAAATGGATTTTCGCCAGTTGTTGTCTTTTCAAAATTATCTGGTTTAGCAGGTTCAGTTTCTGTGTCTGGCAAATAGCTGAGGATCACACCTGGTTGCTTATAGATATACTTGTTAAATGCCTTCATTACATCTTCAGCAGTAAGGTCAAGATAGCGTTGCAGATCTTTATTTACCAGGTTAGGGTTGCCAAATGCATACTGATACCTGGCCAGCTGAGACACTTTCCCACTTACACTAGCAAGGCCATTGATGAAATTGGCTTCCATATTGGCTTTGAACTTGGTCAGGTCGTCTTCAGTGACCCCGTTTTCAGCAAATTCATCAAGTATTTGCCTGACCTCAGTCTCAAAACCTGACAAGGTTTGACCAGGGTAGGGTAGAACAAACATGGTAAATTCTCCGGAATGTTCAGCAGCAGGGTGAAATACTGAAGCCTGAATGGCTTTTTGAGTCAAGACGAATTTTTTGAAAAAATAGGAACTTTGTCCAGTGCCCAGGATCTCGGAGAGACAATCTAAAGGAGCCTCATCTTCATGCATATTTGGTACGGTGGGATAAGTAAACATGAGAGCCGGGAATCTAATATTGTTATCCACGTGTGATATATATCGATCGGATTCGATTGTTGGGGGATCGAGATCCAGTTTTTCTACTTCAGGTCCTCTCGGGATACTCCCAAAATACTTTTCTACCAAAGGGATTACTTTCTTAGGGTCAACATCTCCACCAATAGTTAGTGCGGCGTTGTTGGGGCCGTACCAGCGCAGAAAGAAATTTTTGAGATCTTCAAGATCAGCACGATCCAAATCTTCCAAAAGCCCTATAGTACTCCATGAATAAGGATGTCCGTAAGGATAAACTGCCGCCATGGTTTTCTCATTCCACATACCATAAGGACGATTCAGATAGTTTTGTCCTTTTTCATTTTTTACGGTTGCACGCTGAACTTCGAATTTCTTTTGTGTGACGGCATCCAGGAAGAAACCCATTCGGTCAGCTTCCAGCCACAGCATGGTTTCCAGCTGATTGCTGGGTACAGTTTCATAGTAATTGGTCCTGTCACGGTTGGTGGAGCCATTTAATGTACCACCTGATTCCGTTACAATCTTAAAGTGTTCTTCATCAGCCACATTGTCTGAACCCTGAAACATCATGTGCTCGAAAAAGTGAGCAAACCCGGATTTATCTAGTTCTTCTCGTGCGGATCCCACATGATAGGTGACATCAACATGAACCAGTGGATCTGAGTGATCTTCATGGATGATCAGGGTTAATCCATTTTCCAACACATACTTTTCGTATGGGATCACCAGACCATTTTCATTTTTAGTGACTTTCTCGATCAGCCTGGTTTGTGATTGTGCGGTTACCGTAAAAGCAACAGCAAGACATATTAAGAATAATTTTTTCATGGAGCTATTGATTATTGAGATCTCGATTATTCAAATATATTGATTTCCGTGAATGCATGTTAACGGATGAAAATGTATTACAGTTATGGTAAGAATATACCATAAGTGGTGCCCATTCCCGCCTGGAAGGGAAACTCAGAACTACTCATCATCCAATTTTAACAGAAGTCATGGAAAGTGAACCGGCTATTGGCTGATCATTGAATAAGTGAATGTCATCCTGTTTGTCCTGTAATGCAAGGGAATACAATAAAGGCAGATAGTGCTCCGGGGTGGGAATAGAAAGCTCGAACGCTCTGCCTTGTTGTTGATAATTGATCAGGGCTTTATGATTACCATCCAGGATGTAGTTGTTCATTTTCTGGCTTGCTTCCTGTGCCCAGTCAAAGGCATAAGCTTCATTGAGCTTGTTCCAGGCCACCATACGCAGGTTATGGACCATGTTTCCGCTGCCAACGATCAGGACTCCTTTTTCACGCAATTTTGAGAGCTCTTGCGCGAGCTCGTAATGAAATTTTGGCCCACGGGTATAATCCAGGCTCAACTGGATCACCGGGACATTGGCTTCGGGGTACATATGTTTGATCACTGACCAGGCTCCATGATCCAGACCCCATTTGTCATCCAGGTGAACATCGGTGGTTTGAATGAGTTCTTTGGTTTCTTTTGCTAGCTGCGGACTTCCAGGAGCAGGGTATTGCACTTCGAACAGTTCCCTGGGAAACCCTCCGAAATCGTGGATAGTCTGAGGTTTTTCCATAGCAGTGATTTTTGTGCCTCTGGTTTCCCAATGAGCACTGATGCAGAGGAGGGCACTGGGTTTTTCAATTTCTGAAGATATTTTTCTAAAACCTCTGACAAACTCATTTTCTTCAATGGCATTCATCGGACTACCATGACCGAGGAAAAGGACTGGCATCTTAGGTGAATTGTCAAAGGAGGAGGTAATATTATTTAGTGCGTTCAATTTCATTGTTGCAAGTGTTGCAGAAGCTGTTGCTAAGGTTTTTAAAAATGTTTTTCTCTTCATTATAAAAGAAAAAGGAAACTACAATTACCAAAAGTCAAAAATTAGTAGCTCACAACCGTCATTCAGTGTGAATATTCATCTCATAACATGCGGATTTCAGAAATCGTTTGTTTGATAAATTTATTTATAACGTTATATTATTTATATAAAATATAACGCTTGGCTGATCATAGATACATTACAATTTAGAAGGGCTTTGCTGGTTTCTAACGTCCGGAATTTTAGTTCACAATGTAAAAATATGTATCTACACATGGTTCGTGAAGCCCGAGTTCATTGTTCTTTCGAATCAAAACACTGGAAAGGCACAACTTCAAGGGGCATAAAACAGTTAATAAAGAATATTATTAATTCAATAATTATTGCGCGATAGATTAATAAGTTGACAATAATTTTAATACAAACTAAATAAATTGATAATATTATATATTTTTTATTGACATTTTAAAAATTCGAAAATCAGCTTGCGAATAGCATTTTTACGCTTTTAACTTTGAATAATCCCACCCCACAGTACTTTAAATCTTCTAAGCGTAAAACTGTTTTACTATGAAAAGAATCTACAAGATTTGCCTGTTCGTGGTGCTTTTTTTGACCTGTTCTGCAGTGCTTTTGCAGGCGCAGGGAATAAAGGTTTCAGGAATGATTTCCTCGGTCGAGGAGCCCAGTGGTTTACCCGGTGTCAATATTATGATCAAGGGAACCACTCAGGGAACTACCACAGACTTTGATGGTAACTTCACTTTGGAAGTTCCATCCAGTAGTTCTGTCCTGATTTTTTCTTCTACCGGTTTGAAAAGTCAGGAAATCACAGTCGGTGACAGAACTGTATTCGATATTAAATTAGAAACTGATACCAAGACCCTTGCAGAGATTGTGGTCACTGCACTCGGATATGAAGAGGATCCGGATGTCTTAGGTTCTACAAGCTCCAAAGTGGAAGGAGTTTCAATTGCACGTTCTGGGGAAGCCCAGTTGGTTAATGGTATTAGTGGTAGGGCTGCCGGCGTACTTGTCAATCGTTCGGCTGGTGATCCGGGAGCTGGTTCTTATATCCAAATACGAGGCCAGAGTACCATCACCGGAAATTCTCAGCCTCTAATCGTTGTTGATGGTATTCCTATCAGTAACTCCTCTCAGGATGACTCACCTAACGTTTCAGGAAACACATCAGGAGGAGTGGTACAGCAGTCCAGGATGAATGACATCAATCCAAACGATGTAGAAAGTATGCAGATCCTTAAAGGAGCCTCCGCAGCTGCACTCTGGGGTTCCAGAGCCGCTAATGGTGTAATCATCATCACAACCAAAAAAGGTCGTAAGAAAAGCGGAATCAATGTTTCTTATAAATCTTCTTATTCCATTGATCAAATCAATGTATTTCATGAGAAGCAGACGAAATACGGTCAAGGATTCAACGGAGCTTACAATCCCAATGGCGCTCAATCCTGGGGAGATAAAATTTCCGACCGTTCCGGGGCTGCTGATGTCGTAGATGAATCAGGTGAGTTTTTCGAAGGTGGTATTACCGGAACACGCTACTATCCAATCCTCTCTAAGAATGAGACTACAGTTTATGATCCGTCAAATTATGATCAGCTGTTTCAGGATGGTCAAACATTTGATAACAACATCAGCATCAGTGGAGCTGACGATAAAGGCTCGAGCTTTTTCTTCAGCCTTGGTCACCTGGATCAGGAGGGTATCTACACCTCAAACAGTGACTACAAGCGAACTTCCATTCGATTTAATACAGTCAAAGAATTCAATAAGGTGGTGAAAATGTCCACCAATGCGATGTATACGGCCAGCTCTTCCAACAGGGTGCAACGGGGTAACAATACAGCGGGAGCTATTGTAGCTTACCTTCGAACTCCTCCTGATTTTGATGTGACGGATTACATAGGAAACTATTATTCCTCGGCCACTGCTGCACCAATCGAAGGTCGGCAGCGATCATACAGGAGGTATTTAGCCAATACGGCCCATCCGGTTTATAACAATCCACTTTGGACCCTTTATCAGCAACAGAACCTTTCTGATGTGGATCGCTTTATCGTCAGCAGTGAGATCAAACTAAAGCCTGTGCAGTGGTTTGAATTGACCACTCGCGGAGGTGTGGACAGCTATATCGATGAGCGAGTTGGATTTTTCCCGATCAATGAGGTGATTGGCGGAGCAAATGGCTCTTTCTCTCAGCAGCTGACCAAAGAGACTCAGCTCAACCTGGATGTGATCGGTAGAGCAAATGCTGAATTGGCCCCTGAGATCCATGGTAGCCTGGTGCTTGGTTTCAATATCAACAACAGGAAATATCTCAATCTCATGAGCTCCCTGTCCAACTTCTTGATTGCCAACAACCCTCCTTTGAGTGTTGACAATGCGGAACCAACCAACAGAACGCCTTACAACTTTATCAGTGAGATCAGAACCGCCAGGGCTTATTCAACAGCCAATATTTCGGCTTTCGACATGGCATTTCTGAATCTGTCTTTGGCTGCAGAATCTACTTCCACCTTTGGAGATCTGACTGACAACACATTCTACTATCCTGCAGCTGATTTGGCTGTGATATTCACTCAGATAGATGCGCTATCAGCATTGCCAGCGCTGTCATTTGGAAAACTCAGGGCTTCCTATGGTGTCGTTGGGGTTCAGCCGGAGCCTTACCGGACAGCCACTGATTATGTGACCACCTCCTTTTCCAATACACCATGGGGTGATGTCCTCACCGGAGCAGGTTATGGTGGTGCATACATCCAGGGAAGCGAAAAAGGTGATCCATATCTGAAACCTGAGCAAAAGACGGAGTTTGAATTAGGAACAGATCTGAGGTTTATCAATCATAAGCTATCCATGTCATTTACGTATTATCAAAACAAGACCGAAGATCTATTGCTGCCAATTCCAGTAGCTTCTTCCTCCGGGTTTTTGTCTAAATACACCAATGCAGGAACCCTGGAAAACAAGGGGATAGAATTGGATATGGGATATGACATTGTTTCTTCGAGAGACCTGTTGATCAATGTCTATGGTAACTTCAACAGAAACAGGAATGAAGTAACTGATCTGGCCGGTACCGAATTCGTTTCCTTGGCGGGTATTGACGGGTTCATCGAGTCCGGAGCTGCCGAAGGATATCCTGTTGGTGTGCTTTGGAATGGACGATATGCCAGAACGGAAGGTGGAGAAATTATCCTGGATGCAAATGGTTTTCCTACAATTGATGAGAGTAGTGGGGTAATAGGAGATCCGAATCCGCACTGGAGAGGAGGAGCAGGTATCAACGCTTCTTACAAGGGGTTTGGTCTGAACGTCCTTTTTGAAACTTCACAGGGAAATGATCTCTACAGCGGTACGGCTGGGGTAATGTACAGCTTTGGTACACATGCTGACAACGGAAATGAAGTGACCCTCACTGAAGACCTTGTAAACTATGCCGGAGCAACTATTCCGGCAGGGAGCACCGTAAGGGGTAACATTGTGGATTTTGGAGCTGGACCGGTGTTGCTGGATCAATCCTACTACACCACCCTGGGTAGTGGTTTTGGTGCTTTGAAAGAACAGTTTATCTATGATGCCAGCTGGACAAGATTGCGCGAGCTCACATTGAGCTACAACCTAAGCTCGGAAGGGTTCAGAGAGAGAACCAAGCTTGAGTCAGTTACCTTTTCCGTCACTGGTAGAAACCTTTGGCTGATGACGGACATGATAGGTGTTGACCCTGAGACCAACCTAACCGGAACATCTACGGGTAGAGGTATGGACTACTTCAATAGCCCGGGAACACGGTCATTTATTTTCACACTAACTGTCAATTACTAAAAAGTCTTAACCATGAAAAGAGTAATTCAATATTTCTTCTTATCCCTGTTGATTGTAGGAATTCAATCATGCAGTTCTCTGGTTGACGATCTGAATGATGATCCGAATAACCCGACAGACGCAAATGTCAATTTGATTCTGGTTAGTGCGCAATTAGCGGATATCACCATCCATGAGGCACACGTGGCAAGGGTAGCCGGTCTTTGGTCCGGATACTTCACTGGCGTAGGTAGACAGTATGCTGATATTTATGTCTACAACATTGGTGCGAGTAGTTTCAGCCAGATCTGGTCAAACATTTATTACGGTGTGGTGCAACAATCCAACGTAATACTTGAAAAATCCGAGGGGGTAAATAACCAAATCATGATAGGTATTGTGAAAGTCCTGAAAGCTCATGCTTTGGGAGCAGCTGCTACTGGCTGGGGAGATGTTCCATTTACTGAAGCTGGTCAGGTGGAGTTTGAAAACCCACAGTTTGATGAGCAGGAAGATGTATTTGCAGGCCTTCAAAGTTTACTTGATGAAGCCATTACCAGCCTCGAGACGGGGATCGGTTCAGCTCCGACAGATATTTTCTTTGGGGGCAATGCTGCAGCGTGGATTGAGGTAGCCTATACACTAAAAGCCCGGTTCTATTTACAGACCAGACAGTATGGACTGGCGTATACTGCTGCCACAAATGGGGTGAGCAGCCAGGCGAATTCTATGATGGCGCCACATGGCAATACGATCAGTGCGAATGAAAATACACTTTACACATTCGTAGCCAGGTCCCGTGCCGGTGATATGAACTCAGAAGATGCCTATTTGGTAAAGTTGCTGGATCCGTCCAGCCCTGACTATCGAGGTGATGCTAAAACCAACGAAGAGGCGCGATATAATTTCAATTTCACCGCTCCATTGTTTACCGCGGGGACCGAGCCTAATACACAACCTGGTGGGTTTGCTGCACAGACAGCAAGTTTCCCTTTGGTTACCTATTCGGAAAACCTGCTGATCCTGGCCGAGGCTGGTGCAAGGACAGATTTTGATACAGGTCTGGGCCATCTGAATGATTTCAGAGCATTCCTCAATGGTGGTGGATACCTCACTACCGTGACCGGAGCCCTGGATTATCAGCCATATGTCACCACTGATTTTCAGGCCGGAGGCATGGCAAGTGTTGCAGGGTTTTCCCAGGACGAGTCTTTACTTCAGGAGATACTGGAAGAAAGATATGTTACATTCTTTGGACAGATACTTGGTTTTAATGACATGAACAGGACACGTAATGAAACTGTTGGCATCAAGCTGACACCGAATTCCGGTACGGAAGTCCCACATCGATTTATCTATGGCCAGGAAGAGATAAATTCCAATGTGAATATACCAAGTCCTGTACCGGGCATATTTTCTCCGACACCTATCAACGAATAATTAATATGTAAAAAGGTCAATCCAATGTTTGGGTTGACCTTCATTTTTAATCTCCCATCCTTTTAAACTGACAATTGAGTTGAAACACATCATATACCAGGCCCAATACCTCACCCTGACTTTATTTCTCGCACTTGTTTTTGCGTGTGGCCCTTCAAAAGATCCAAATGCTGAGGTTGTAAAAGTGACACTGACGGAAGGGACCAATATGGCGGCGGCTTTGTCTCCCGACCAGGAACTAATTGCCCTGGATCTGCAGGGTACGATCTGGGTGATGCCTGCTGAAGGTGGTGTGGCCACTCCTATTTCAGATGAATTTGGAGATTGTCACGAGCCCTCATGGTCACCGGATGGAGAAAAAATTGTCTACCATTCTTACAAAAGTGGTAACTATCAGATCTGGACCATTGGCAAAGACGGTTCTGATCTGACGCAAGTCACAAGTGGCCCATATGATGCGCGGGAACCAGTATGGTCAGCAGACGGTAAAAAAATTATCTTCTCCTCTGACCGCAATGGTAATTACGACATTTTTGAAGTGCTGCTATCCGACCTGTCAGTAACGCAACTGACACAGGATGAAGCCAATGAATATCACCCAGCTGTAGGTCCGGACGAAAAAGTTGTATTTGTTTCCGAGAAGCCAGATGCTCCTGGCATCTATTCCATATCACAAGGTGAAGTAACCTTACTCAGCCAAAGTAAGGAGGAGCTTGCATCTCCCACCTGGAGCCCCGATGGTGGATCAGTCCTGTTTGTGTCATATTCAAGTACGGAAAGCTTCCTGAGCTATTTGGACCTTGCTGCGGGTGAAGTGATCACAGTGAGTGACACGGGTGAGGATATCTTTCCTTTCAAGGCTAGCTGGGTAAACGATTCCAGTTTTGTCTATACTGCAGACGGTAAGATTAAAAAACGGTCTGTAGGATCAGATGCTTTGGATGCCATTGCTTTCTCAGGTACGGTTTCTTTAAACAAATCAAGCTATCAGCCTAAAGTACGGGATTTTGATACCGATGCATCGTTTACTCCAATGGGGATCATGGGACCAGTCGTCTCACCGGACGGATCCCAGGTAGCCTTCACTGCGCTCAGTGATATCTATATCCAATCAACTACCGATACTACAATAGTAAGTCTTACAGATGATGAATTTATCGACATCGATCCAGAGTGGTCACCCGACGGAATTAAGATCATTTTTTCATCTGATAGGGGAGGCAATATGGACCTATGGATCAAAGATCTCGGTACTGGTGAAATTGAGCAGGTCACTAGCATCGAAGAAAGCGCCGGCTTTCCCTCCTGGTCGCCTGATGGTGAAACGATTGCTTTTTATGCAGTTGATCCCCGAAACGTATGGGGTAGGGGTACGCTAAGTTTGCTCGACCTGGCATCCGGAAAAATAGAGAAGATCTATGATCCATTATTTGTACCCAGCAAGGTGAGCTGGCATCCTGATGGAAAGAGCCTTGCGCTGATGGCCCTGGACCCGTATTCGTCGAGATATCGGGAGGGAATCAGTAAAATGGTGTTTCTATCCCTTGAGACCAAAGAAAGTACATTTTTCACACCTACACCTGATGAAACCACTGCGACCCGTGGTCAAAACGGACCCCTCTGGTCTCCGGATGGCAAGTGGATAACCTATGTGCAGGAAGGAGTGATCAAGCTGGTAGGTGTAGAAGATGGGAAGCCCACTTCCGAACCCATCACACTTACTGATAAACTTTCGGAAAAGCCCAGCTGGACTTCCGATTCCAAAAAGTTGGTTTTTATGGCTACAGACCACCTTGAAATGATCGATGTGGAGGATAAAGCCATTAGCGAAATTGAAATCAACCTGAAGTGGTCGAACGAAAAGGCTAAAGGTGGCTACGTAGTCTATGTCGGTAAGCTGTTCGACGGGGTATCAGAGCAATATCTGGAAAACATGGACATTGTGGTGGAGGATAACCGGATCAAGGAAATAGTGCCTCATGTAGAGGGGCGAACAGGTGTGGTAATCGATGCTTCTGACAAAACGATCATCCCTGGTTTATTTGAGATGCATACCCACCAACATGCGAGTGTGGGGGAAAAACTGGGCAGGACCTGGTTGTCATATGGCATAACCTCCGTTCGTGAGCCAGGTGCCGACCCTTACGATGCTTTGGAAAGGAAAGAATCGTGGGCTTCGGGAACACGGAAAGGACCCAGGGAATTTTTTACGGGCGGACTTACAGATGGGAGCCGCATTTATTATGGACTGGCCAACAGCGTGATCCATTCTGCACATCTCGGCATGGAATTGAACCGTGCCAAAGTGTTGGGTTACGACTTTATAAAAACCTATGTAAGAATGCCTGATTCCATTCAAAACGTCATTACGACAGCAGCACATGAAATGGGTATTGGCGTTTCATCACATGAGATATACCCTGCGATGAAATACAATGTAGATGCCGTGGAGCACATCAGGGGAACCAGTCGAAGAGGCTATTCGATGAAGCAAACGGCTCTCAACAGGACCTATAGTGATGTGATCACACTCCTGGCTACCTCCGGGATGAACATTACACCAACCATCGGCTTACAGGGTGGATTCTTAAACCTGGCAGACGAAGATCCAGAAATATTGAATAATCCACAGTTTGTAAACTTTTACTCCGAAGGTTATCGGGCAAGTCTTGGCGGTATGATGAAGATCATTAAAAAGATCAGGCCGAGCTATGGAGAAAACTTCGATGCCATTTACAAGACGATGGTAGACCTGTCGGAGGCCGGAGCGAGTATTACTTCCGGTACGGATTCACCATTCATTCCTTATGGAACAAGTCTGCATGTAGAAATGCAATTGTTTGTAGAAGCTGGTTTCACTCCTTACCAGGCTTTGAGGACAGCTACCTACAATGCTGCACGGACTATTGGGGTGCTCGATGATCTGGGTACGGTAGAAGCTGGAAAACTTGCTGATTTCGTGATCGTGGATGGCGATCCACTGACCAATATCAAAGATGCCTGGAATGTGGTAACTGTATTTAAAAACGGGATCAAATATGAGTATGAGGAACTACTCTAGTATTTAATGAAATTGATTTAATGAACCCGGAGTCTGGCTTTGATCTGACTCCGGGTTTTTTAATTGAAAAGGTCATATTGGCAAACCTTCAAAGATTACCCCTGAAGAAGTGGTAGCTGAAAGCCTTAGAGACTTCAGCGCTGAGTATTCTGTAGATTCATACCAGTTTTCAGCCATTTCATAATTTGGGAATTCGAGCATTACCAAATAGGTCGGATTCCACGGTCCTTCAACTACCCTGGTTTTACCACCCAACACAAGATATTTACCCTGGTATTTTTCAACCACTTTACCAACGCTGGTTTTGTAGGTTTCTAGTGCCTCAGGACTAGTCACCGTGATGTTGTCAAATAAAATGTACGCTGACATGTTAATTACATTAATGGTTTCACAATTTGAATTTTTGTACAAAGTTTGAAAGCGTGGAATCGCTTTTCATTAAGGTATCTTAAGATCGCTGTGGCCATTTAATTTTTTTGTAAATCAGGGACCAATGCTATGATGACCAAATATCCTTTAATGGTTTTCCTCGTTGTATTTAAGTTGTAGGATTAAAAAAAAAACCGGGAGTCGCAAAAACTTTGGTCGGTTTGAACAAAAAAATTCGTTGATATGCATAAATGGAAGATAGTTCGAAGAATACTATCCTGGATCGCATACTTTTTTCTTTTCCTGTTTGTTTGTGCCTTGTCTGGCTCTATTCTACGAGGAATTAATGATGGTGCTGAGAGGAGCCCAGTGACTTCGGAGGCCAAATGGTTTGGCGAGAGCTACGGCTATGCGCCTCATCCGGATGACTATGAAGGGGCCATCGTTCAGGTCTATGCGGGTAGGACCAGGGGGGTAAAGCAGGCATTGGCCGTTCACACCTGGATTGCCGTAAAAAAGAAAGGAGCTACAGAATATATGGTGGGTCAAATCTTTGGGTGGCGATTGAGGCGAAATGGGACAGCATTGTTTTACGAATCTCGCGAGCCCGACAGGGCATGGGCAGGTAATCCACCTATCCTGATCACTGATCTGAGAGGGGCGGAAGCTGAGGAAGCCATCCGGAAGGTAGAATCGGCCATTCGGTCATACCCCTGGAGAAATGAATACACTGTCTGGCCCGGCCCTAACAGCAATACTTTTGTCGCCTGGTTGGGCTTGCAGGTCCCGGAACTTAAACTGGATTTGCCATCCACTGCTGTAGGAAAAGACTGGAGACCGATCTCTGAAAGTTTTGGCTCCGCGCCCAGCGGCACAGGGTTTCAGGTTTCACTTTACGGTTTGGCTGGCGTCACGTTGGCGTATGAAGAAGGACTCGAGGTCAACATCCTGGGGATGAATCTTGAGCTAGACGTGTTTGATCTGAGTGTCGAGCTCCCGGGTATTGGCCGGCTTTGGTAAGATACCAGTCAGGTGAGGGGAGATTGCCAGTAGTTGTGTGATCTATGCCGCAGTGTGTTTTTAAACGTTGATTGATTAATCAGATATAGCTAACGAATTGCCTGGCTGGCTAAAATCAGAGGTGTTTTTAGTAACTTGATTACCAACCATTAGTCCAGTCAACCATGAAACCAAATCTATTCAGCGTTCTGCTGGCTTTGATGCCAGTGGTAGCACTTGGCCAATCTGTACAGAAAATCGAGGTTGGAGTAAGTGACAATGTCGAAATACTCCGGGATCAATGGGGGATCAACCATATCTATGCTGAAAACCAGTACGACTTGTTTTTCGCACAGGGCTATGCAGCAGCGATGGACAGGCTTTTTCAATTTGAAGTCTGGAGGCGTCAGGCCACTGGCACTGTAGCTGAAATTCTGGGAGAAAGGGAACTGAAGCGGGACATCGGGACACGGCTATTCATGTTCCGCGGGGACATGACGGAAGAAATGAACCATTACCATCAGGATGGAGTGGAGATCATCACGGCCTATACCGACGGGGTGAATGCCTGTATCAATGACATCAATACCAGGCCAGAGGACCTGCCAATTGAATTTAAGTTACTCGGGATCAAACCGAAACCATGGACACCAGAGGTCGTGATTTCGAGACATCAGGGGCTGCTGGGAAATATTGATAGTGAACTGGAGGTTGGGAGAGCTGTGGCCAAGCTGGGTGTAGAGCTGGTGAAAAAGCTCTATTGGTTCCATCCTAAAGATCCTGATTTGACGCTGGACGAGTCGTTGACTTTTGAACTGCTTTCTCAGGATATTTTGGGCTTGTACAATGCTTACCGAAAGTCAGTGAAGTTCATCCGGGAAGACATCTTACCGGAGTTTCGATCGGATGAAGCCATGAATATTCTTCTGGAAGAAATCCCTGCTGACTCACTTTCAAAAGGAAGCAACAACTGGGTGGTACGTGGCTCTAAAACTAAAGACGGCAATACCTATATGGCCAATGACCCGCATCGAACCATTGCCATTCCTTCGCTGAGATACATGGCGCATTTGGTCTCGCCCGAGTGGAACGTGATCGGAGGTGGAGAACCGGAAATTCCGGGGATTTCTATCGGACACAATGAGGTGGGGAGCTGGGGGCTGACGGTTTTCGAAACGGATGGTGAAGACTTATATGTGTATGACCTGAATCCCGAAAACCCTGATCAATACAGATACAAGAATGCCTGGGTGGATTTTGAAGTGATCAAAGACACCATTCATGTGAAGGGCCAGGATGACGTGATTGTAGATCTGGTGTATTCGCGTCATGGCCCTGTAACTTTTGTAGATCAGGAACGACTCAAGGCTTTTGCGGTGCAATGTGCCTGGTTGGAACCGGGGGGTTCTCCTTATCTCGCATCGCTACGAATGGATCAGGCTAGAAGCTGGGAGGAATTCAGGGAAGCGTGTAACTACTCAAACATCCCCGGAGAGAATATGGTCTGGGCTGATAAGGAGGGGAACATCGGTTGGCAGGCTGTGGGCATCGCGCCCATTCGTCCCCATCACAGTGGGTTGGTTCCTGTTCCGGGGGATGGTCGATTCGAATGGGATGGCTACTTGCCAATCATCGAGAAACCAAATGTTTACAATCCCCCTGAGGGATTTTGGGCATCCGCCAATCAGAACGTAACACCTGACTCTTATGACCGATGGGATGCCATTGGATTTTCCTGGTCCAACCCGTATCGCGGTAACCGGATTAATGAAGTATTAAGCAAATCCAATGCGTTGACCATGGAAGATATGAAAGCGCTTCAGGTAGATTATTATTCCAAACCCGCAGAAACACTGGTTCCCATCCTGCTGAAGTTGAAATTAGATGGAGCCGCAAAGCAAGCCCAAAAGCGACTCAATAAATGGAACTATGAGTTGCGAGCTGAGTCTGTTGCAGCAGGCATTTATGTGGCAGGGGAAAATGAAATACGGGCGCAAGCGGTCGAAAGATTTGTGCCTGAGAACGGAAAGGAATTGATCTCCGAAATTCAAATGTACCGTATCCTGGAGTGGCTGGTAGATTGGAAAGTGTCATTCGGTTCAGAGGATGCCAGAAATGTCTTTTTGGAAGAAGCTTTCGTATCAGGGATAGCATGGCTCACGGAAATGTAAGCTTCCCTAAAAATAGGACTGTTTATGAATGGACAAAAATTGTACATTTAAACAGTCAAAATGAAAAAGCGAAGAATATCAGAAGCGCAGATTGTCAAAGCGCTAAAAGAGCATGAGTCAGGCAGAGATCTGGAGAGTATCTGTCGTGAATATGGCATCCATAAGTCCACATTATACAACTGGAAGAAAAAGTATGGTGGTATGGAAGCCAACGAGTTGAAAAAGCTTAAGGAGCTGGAAGAAGAGAACAGACGCCTAAAGCAGATGTTTGCTGACTTAAGCCTGGATCATCAAATACTCAAAGACGTTTTGTCGGGAAAGATCTAAAGCCCTGCATTAAAAGGGAGAAGGCTGACATCATCAGAGAACGATTTGCTGTTGGTGTTGGCAGGGCTTGTAGGATTCTGAGCCTATCCAAATCAATGTATTATTATCAGAGCAGAAAAGATGATCAGGAGGTGATAGATACTCTTAATCAATTGGCTGATAAACACCCCACTGAAGGGTTTTGGCAGCTATTTGACAGACTTAGGAAGCAAGGTTACCCTTGGAACCACAAACGAGTATATCGAGTCTATAAATCCATCGGTATGAATTTGAAGAGAAAGCGTAAAAGAAGGCTGCCAGCTCGAGTTAAACAACCATTGGAGGTTCCTACATCACCTAACCAAACATGGTCAGCTGATTTTGTGTCCGATAGCTTGATTACCGGCAGGAAGTTTAGAGCTTTTAATCTCATTGATGATTTTAACCGTGAAATACTAGCCATTGAAATCGATACTTCTTTGCCTGCTGAGAGGCTCATCAGAGTCCTTGAAAAGACTATTTTCTGGAGGGGTAAACCAGAACGAATCCGAACAGATAATGGCCCTGAGTTTATATCTAATACACTGAAGAGTTGGTGTCTAGAACAGCAAATTGAATTAGTCTATATCCAACCAGGAAAACCAATGCAGAACAGCTACATAGAGAGGTTTAATGGAACTTACAGAAGAGATATACTAGATGCTTACCTATTTGACTCACTGGAATCTGTTAGGGAGAAGACTATTGAATTTGCTGAAGATTATAACCTTATCAGAGGGCATGATTCCCTCAGCAAACTTTCTCCTGTTCAGTACCTGAAGCACCTAACTAAAAATGAAAACTACCAAAATGAATTTTGTAAATATTTAGATAATTAGTCTATTTGATAGCAGTCCTAATAAAGGGGAGATTACACAACCAATAATCTCAAATCCACCTTGTAGCATTCTGGTTGTTGAGAGGGTTCCCTTGGGTTCATAAGGATCTATAATAGTTGGAAACCTCTGGCCAAAGGCAGAAAAACCTAGCATTATCAGTATGACTGTCAATATTTGCATATGCGATCTAACACCCAACTAAAATGAGTATACACTCCAGTTGCTAGAAGCACTGAGTTTTCCTGTTCTCATTGTCCTTTCAAAGTGCTCAGTTCGCATATTCATTTTAGTGTTTGTTAGCCGTTTTCATTTTTCTAGTCGTTTCTTGAGCGATTTTTGCAATATGTCGACATGCAAATCTTCTCTAGATAAATTTATCAATTCATTGTGAAGATCAATTAGTTGATCATAACAGTCAAAAAGAATTTGATTGTCGAAATGATATGAGTTCACAAGTAAGCGAGTCATTTTTTCATTTAACTGTTGGGCTTTTCTTATGTAAGCTTCTGGTAGGACAGGAGAGTACTCAGCAAGATCCGAATCAAATTCATTAACTGATATCATGAATTCCCTAAAGTTTTTCTTTGCACCATGTTCAATCCATTCTTCTTCAGTTCCCTCAAAGTCCTGTTGTTCCTCAATAATTGAGTAGGTTCTTTCAATATAAACAGCCGTTTTCCTAGCAAGAATTTTGTAGATATTCAGTTTTTCCTTGAATATCACATCTTCATTGGAAATCCGTCTTGATCTTCTGTGTTGGATTAAACTAATAACCAGTGCTGTTAGTGCAATTGCAAGAGTGATCCATTTATCTAGTTGAGACATGTTAAATTCTTTCTAGCTCTACTATTTGCTCTTCTAGGTTGATTCTTTGAGCAGGTCTTTGAGAAAGGTAATCTTCCATAACATGAAAGCAAGCAGCAATATCAGTCAAATAACTGTCAGAAAATGTTATTGTAGTAATATCAAATTGACTTAAATAATCATTCCTTTTACCCATTTCTTTATCCCACTTTGCACTCAGTTCTTCATTAACCTCTTTTTGTTTTTTGTTCTTAATTCCTGCTACCGACATATGTGTTGAATGAGGACTGAATTCGAATCCAATCATATCCATTGTATGCGCATTCAGAATCGTAAAATCCAAACGATACTTGTGATGTACATCTAACCCTTCATATCGGAACTCTGGAATAAGAAATGGTTCAGCGAATGGGTCTTTTGATTCTTTAAGGTAGTCTGTGTAAAAATCAAAAATTTGTTTTTCGTAAAGAGAATTTGATATTCTCTTTAAAATATTTCGATAGAACCCAGTTAGCTCATCAAGGGTTTTGAATTTGATCAATTCATTGTTTTCGGGATCTATCAATCCAGTGTTCATGACATGACCAACTGTCCAATACATATAACTGGCTCTTCTAATTTCACTTACATCATTCGTCCAGTTTCCTCCTCTCAACGCAGGTGCAATCAATAATCCCCAAGTTAAAGTCCCACTACCAAACCAAATTGCCCACAAATTTTCGTTTGGTTTTGCTCTTGTCCGTTCTTTTAAATTCCTGTAGAAGTTTCGCTCTAAAAAAGTCAATGTGTATTTTCTAAATACTCGATCTTTCAAGAGGTTTCTAAGTGGTGAATATTTACTTGTTCCAATATATTCTATGAACCCTTTAATCCACCTTGCTTTGAAATCATTTGGATCACTGAATTGCATTCGCACACTGTCAACATAAGTGTTGTTCTTTCCGCCAACAAGTCCATGCAAAGCATGAATTGAGACTTCCCTTCCTTTTTCAACAGAGTATTTGTAAATAGCCTCAGCTTCCATTCCCTTCAGTTCGTTAGTAAGGAGTTCATCAATTTCCTTGAGTGCGTTAAGTTCTTCGAGACTATATGCTGACATGTTTGAGGGATTACGGCTAACAATCAAAATAACAGTATTACTGTTATTTCCCTTATGTATTTTTTCTTGTTAATTTATTCAATACCAAAACCTTACCCTTTTTTAAGCGGCAATAAACGTTTATAAGCGACTTAAAACGGATACGTTATCTGTATTACTCATCTAAGATAAGTCTTTTTATGAATTATCAGACCTGTTTCGAAGATGATGGTATGAGGGAGTATAATCCTACTCTGGCCAGAGGCCTATTAGAAGACCAGTTCTCTCGGTACAACCGAGCGACTGAGTGGATGTGTGCTTGTTATTTTATGAATCACGTGTGGTTGCGTTCCCGATCACGCGTAGTTTCTCTCCCATTCACATGTAGTTTTTCTCCAAACCATGCATGGTTTTCCTCGGAATCACGTGTAGTTTCCCTTCAAATCATGTGTTGATTCGCTTCGAACAACGTGTTGTTGAGCAATTAAGATACGTATATAAATGAAATAGGATAGCTATGTAAATAAATTTAGATAGGTATCAAACAAGAAAAAGATAGGTATTATTTTGTTTGGCGACCAAATGACTTGTTTGAGAGAGCTTTAATACCTCAATTATAAAAGATACACAAATCCTTCCAGAAATGCAACGGTTTAGCACCTAAAAAATGCAAAAAAAGCCTGTGGACTTGAAATCTTAATGAAGGGCATGCGATAAAATTAGTGGCTAAAGCCACTGAGTACAAATCTATTGTCCCCGGGCTAAAGCCCGAGGCAATAGAAAATGCTAAAACCCCTGGAAGCAAACTAAAGCTAAGAAATCTCAGGTGATACGAAGTACCTAAATCCTACAACTCATTTCCCAGTCTCATTATTCGAACGAGAGATAGCTGGGATTTCCTAATCCCGGTGCAAGGAGTTGATTAAGAAGTCAGCTCAAGAAGTCTATATCTACCCATTGATTCAACCATGACTATCACAAAAGACTGACCATAAAAATCAGACATACTAAAAACTGGAATCTGGAGATTCCTCTTAATTTTACCTTCGACATACCTTACAGAACATGTGGAAGCATTGATTGCCGGAGATCTGTGATTTTTGGCAGGGCTTTGCAATTCCTTTTTTGGGATTTGTGATTGGTTGAAGGTGAATTGCGAATTTTTCGGCATCTATGAGTCCCTAGGCCTTATTCAGAATGGGCTTCAGCTACATTGCCATGGGCTTTAGCCGGAATTCCCATGGGCTTTAGCTGGAATTCCCATGGGCTTCAGCCAAATTGCCACGGGCTTCAGCCCGTGGCAATGGAAATCAGACCTCCTGGGGCTTTAGCCCCTAAAGGTTTCAAATTCATATTTCTCCATGAATTCGTCATACTCTTCCTGAAAGCTCTTTTTGCTAGAGTGTTGTTCCTGTTGATTGAAAGGCATGCGATAAAATTAGTGGCTAAAGCCACTAAGTGTAAAACTATTGTTCCCGGGCTAAGCCCGAGGCAATAGATTATGCTTAAGTCCCTTGCACCAAACTAATAAGATTTCAGGTAGGACTTGACGGGAGGGATTAGCAGAAACCAATTTATACACCGAAATATCTTAATCCCCCAACTCATTTCCCTGTCACCCCATTCACCGCATATAAGTGCCCCTGGTCTACCCGACTCATACCTACATACCCTACTGAACCAGTAGTGAAATAGATCATTTCATCATGGTACACAGGCCTGGACGAAAGTTCGGTGTTAGTCCTCACAGACCACAATGTCTTTCCTGAGGAGAGATCCAAAGCTTGCACCTGCTTGAATGAAGTACCATAAAGGATATCGTTTTCCAGATAAAAGATCCTGTAGTATCGATCTACCTTCATTGTCTTTTCTATATTTCCTGTTTTTGGGTCCAGCTTTAGTAAGCTGCCATGATCTACCAGGTATACCCCTTCATGGAGATAATAGCTTCTCTCGGGCAGATTGATTTTTTTCTCGTCAAATAAATACTGCCATCGAAGGGCTCCTGTATGTTTATCCAGTACAAAAAAGCCGGTCGGACTTTCAAAATATACGGTCTGGCTGTCTGCACTGAAGTTTTTGAATCCGTAAACTGTTTCCTGGTCAAAGGACCATTTTACTTCACCAGTGCGGACATCCATGGCGCAGACTCGCATATAGGAAGGCTCTGATGCGGAGCCATTTGTTTCATAGAGAACCAAAAGAAGGTCTTCAACCAAAATGGGGTCCTGCACATCCCAGCCTTCCAGCTCTACCTTCCAATTGTATTCTCCAGAAACGATAGAGACCGAAGACACATGCACCTTTTTCACAGTGCCCCGCACCCAATTGGTCAGGTAGATCTCTTCGCCACTTAAAACCGGTTGATTCGGTGGGTTGGGGAATGGACCAGGTTGTGAATATGCCAGCCTCGCCCCGGGATAAGACTCGGCCTCCATCTTTTTCTCACCTGTGAGCTTGTCCAGCACATATAATAGTCCGTCCTCAGATACAAATGCCACTAACTCATCTTCTACAATCGGCCTGGTGTTTACCCTTCCCCCGGTCTCAAAAGTCCAAATTTTTTCGCCGCTGAGAACATCCACCTTGTAAAGGCTAAAGTCCTCAGACCCTACCCAAAGTTTGTCACCACTCATCACCGGGGTGCCCTGGATCTCTTTTTTTCGGTCTCTAAGGGGCCGATTTGCAAACATGTTCATTTGTGTGGCGAGATCCGTTCCGGCAGGGACCACAATCACCTCGGTACCACTTGACAGACCCTGTCCGGTGCCAATATCCCAGAGCTTTTGTCCGTTTTTGATGTCAAAGGCATACAATGAGCCATCGAGAGACCCGATATAGAGTATGCCATTCCGAATCGCCGGCCTCGACTGACTTCCTTCAAATCTCACCTTCCACCCCTGGTCAGGGGCGGTGGATCTGGGTTGTGCAGAAAGAAAAAAGGGGCCAAAAACTAAAACAACAATGAGAACCAGGTATCGGAAATCATGCATTGCCATCGGGGTGTTACATTAAGTTTTCCGGAGTTCATCAAAGTGAGAAATCCGTTCCCAGTATATACGTTTTTTAAATGGAAACGATCATCCCTTTTTGAGACTATGAAAAGCACGGCTCACCCATCAAATCCATAGGCACGTTCCACTTTTGCGATCCGGATCTTGTAGTGGCTATACCATTGATTCCGTCCTTTTTGCTGGGCTTCCCGGTGCTCGAGATTGCTTTTCCAGTGCCGTATTGACTCAAGGTCCTTCCAGTAAGAGACAGAAATGCCAATCTCACTACGTGCAGATTCAAACCCCAGGTATCCGGGTTGTTTTTTTGCCAGCTCTTCCATCTTTTGGCTCATTTCTGCATAGCCCTCATCTGTTTGGGTCTTTAAGGAAGTAAATATCACTGCATAGTAGGGTGGATCGGGTGTATGGGCAATCATGGGAGTGATTTTGGTGTGATAGAAACAAATTGTTGACCTCGAACTTTATCCAGCGATTTCCAGCTATCCATCTTGTATTCAATGCCGACAACCCCACAGGTTGGGATGTTGTCGATATTGGCATCAGAAATGGTATTAGCCAGGTCCGTGAGACCCGGATTATGTCCAAAAATGGCTACAGAGGAAATGTTTCCCAATGCGCTCAGCGTTTTGATGATCCCATTGGGTGATCCATGGTAGAATGCCGGATCCAGTACGATTTTATCTTCAGAGTATCCCCATGCATCGGCAATGAACAACGCCGTATAAAATGCCCTGCTGGCAGGGCTGGTGATCATTAGCTTTGGGAGAACCAGGTTGTCCTTTAAATACTTCCCGACCTTCTTCACATCTCTTCTTCCCCTTTCTCCAAGGGGTCTGTCAAAATCTCTCAGGTCAAAAGACCAGGAAGATTTTGCATGCCGGATTATATAGAGCGTCTTCATAGCTAACCAGGCAGATAAAAGTCAAATACTACCTCTTTCATACATTTAAAATGACCCTTGGGGCATTTTTGAAATCCGATTTTAGAACAGGGTCTACACCTGATCTTGTTGTTCTCGAATACAATAAATTTAGTGCGATATGGGTACATTCCAAAAGCCGGTATGGTATTTCCCCAAATACTATAGATCTGTTTTTTGAATGCTGCCGCCACATGCATGAGTCCGGTGTCATGAGTGAATACCCATTTTGCCTGTCGGACAATCGATGCCGACTGATTCAGATTAAACTTTCCACAACCATTATAGATCAGGCTATGCTTTCCAAGCTCAATGAGCATCTCTTCCATCTCTTCATTGCCCTCGGGCCGCCTAAAGAAGTCTTCGATCTTGTTGGCATTTTCGATGTCCTCTTTTCCGCCCAGCAGGATAATGGGTTTATTGATGCGATCACAGAGTTCGATCATTCGCTCGACAGGAAGTCTTTTAGTAGGAAATTTTCCTCCTATTATAAACACTGCAAAACCCTGACGATGTGTCTCGGGTAACCATTCCGGCTCTACCTCATCTTTTTCGGGGATGAAATAGTCAAGGCCCAGACTGTCCATTTTCACTCCCAGGTCACGGGTGGTATCCATATACCGGTCCACAATGTGTTTGTTTGGCAGACGGTTCCACTTAAAGTTTACCATGAGCCACTTGGCAATATTGATTTTCTTAAACCGGTAGGTTTTCACTCCCAATGACCAGGTTACCCGTTTGGTGCGTAGATTATTGTGCAGGTCTATGATTACATCATATCGCTCTTTTTTTAGTGTGGAAATGAGCTCACCAAGATTATGATCCAGTAAATGAAGCTTGTCGATGTAAGGGTTGGAGGTAAGGATGGAGGCGTAGGAAGCTTTGGTAGCATAATGGATCTCAGCATCTTCCAGTTGGGTTTTTAGGGTGCGGACCACAGGGGTTGTAAGGACAATATCACCAATAGAAGAGAATCGGAGAATGAGTATTTTCATCGAACAATGGTAAGATAAAAATGGTTGATTACCAGTGTGGCAAAGGACTTTTCATTGATTTTTAAATTAGCCAAACAACTTTAATCAATTACCTTTATACTTTTAGTGAAAATAATTTGATTTATGAACTATTGGCTGATCAAATCAGAGCCGGGTACTTATTCGTGGGATGATCTGGAAAGGGATAAAAAAACGTTGTGGGATGGTGTCAGGAATTTCCAGGCCAGAAATAACATGAAGGCCATGGAGGTCGGTGATCTTTGCCTATATTACCACAGTGTGAATGAAAAGCAGGTCATTGGTGTTGCTAAAGTAGTGAAAGCGTTTTATCCTGATCCCACTGCCAAAGAGGGGGACTGGGTAGTAGTAGATGTAGCACCAGAGCAAAAGCTGAAAAATCCGGTAACTCTGGCCCAGGTAAAGGCAGATGAAAGGTTGACTGACATGGTGTTGGTAAGAAATTCACGACTATCTGTGCAGCCAGTGAAAAAGGAAGAATTTGATATAATTATTGCAATGGGCCAATAAATCCAATATGCTGAAGCGGCTGACCATATGGCTAATAACTTTTTTACCTCTGATTGCTTATGCTCAGAAAAAAGAGCCAGAGCAGAGCAATTATATAAGTCAGCCAAACAGGATTGAGTTCAATATCCAGGATTCAGACACTGAATTTACAGTCATCAGTGGCGAAGAACAAGGCTTACTGGTGGTAGTAGAGACCTACGAACGCCTCGGTAAAGGATACAAGTGGATCTTACATATGGTGGACACTACGCTCAACGTTAAGTGGACCCGATTGATCACAGTGCCCTATGAAAGCCGGTTTCGTGGCTATGATTACTACAACGGATCTTTTTACCTGCTCTTCAATGCATCCAGATACCAGTCAGTAGATCTCATGGTCTATTCCATTGATGTGAGCTCAACCAGGGTAGAGGAGGTGAATATCAGCACGGTATTTCCTGTGCAGCTCTCTGAATTTGAAGTACTGGGCAACAGTATTTTACTGGGTGGCTACGTCAATACCAGACCGGTCATGATCACCTTCGACCTGGATGAAAGAGTGCCTAGGGTTATCCCCGGGTTTTACGGCGACAATAATGACATCCTCAAGTTGATCACCGATGATGAAGCAGAAGTGTTTACGGTGATCACTTCTGAGCGGATGCGTAACAAAAAGAATTCTATCCGGGCCAGAACATACACGTCTTCCGGCACATTGATCCAGGATAACATGATCAACCCGGAAGAGAGGAACCTGATTGATGGCGCTTCGACCAATTTCTTTGGAGGGTTTCAATACGTAGTAGGCACCTACTCAAGAAAATCGTCCCTTTATAGCAAGGGCTTATACCTTTCCAAATTTCTGAATGGCAGGCAGCAATTCATCAAATATTATGCATACTCCGATCTCAATAATTTCTTTGGCTACATGAAAGAAAGACGAGAGTCCAGGATCAAAGAAAGGATTAAGAGAAAAGCGGAGAAAGGCAAAAAGCCAAATTTCAGTTATCAGCTGGTTGTGCATGATATCATTCAGCGTGAAGATGCCTACATCCTGATTGCGGAAGCCTACTATACCCGGTATTCAGGCTACTCCTCTTCAATGCCATTTTACGGGTCTTATGGCAACTATGGTGGTTATAATAGCGGTTTTCTGGGCTATAAGTACACCCATGCCATTGTGGTGGCTTTTGATAAAACAGGTAACATTATCTGGGACAATAATTTTGCCATTGATGATGTAGTCACCTATTCTCTTGATGAGTTTGTCACTGTAAACACCTATGAAGATAAGATCGTGTTGATGTACCTGGATGAAAACGAGATTCGTACAAAGGTGATCAGTGGCAACGAGATCATCGAGGGCAAGACCATCAATCCGGTGAGGCTGACCTATGAAACGGACGAGTTACGATCCAGAGACCCGGAGGTAGAAGGGCTGGACGAATGGTATGGCAATACCCTTTTTGCATATGGGGAGCAAAGGATCTACAACGGGATTCGTGCCTCAGGAGAAACCAATCGAAGGATATTTTACATCAACAAAATAGAATATCACGTAGACGTGAAACCAAATTGACAAGATGAGGCTATATTTGCCCCAGTTTTGTCATGCAAAAACGACTTCTGTTAGACAAGCATCTCCTCAAGATCACAATCAGCCGGTTGTGTCAACACCTAATTGAAAATCATAATACTTTCAAAGAGTCGGTTATCCTTGGGATGCAACCGAGGGGAATTTTCCTTGCTGAGCGAATAAAACATGAGCTGGAAGACATCCTAAAGGTGGATATTCCCTTGGGATACCTGGATACTACCTTTCATAGAGACGACTTCCGCAGACGCGACCAGCAACTTACACCCAATAAAACCAAGGTCCCTTTTGTGATCGAAGATAAGAAGGTGGTTCTCATAGACGACGTGTTGTTTACTGGGAGAACGGTGAGGGCTGCTCTGGATGCCATGACCATGTTTGGCAGACCCAGCAAGGTGGAGTTATTGGTGCTGATCGACAGGATGTATAGCAGGCATATCCCTGTGGAGGCAAACTACATTGGAAGAAAAGTGAATACCCTGCCATCGCAGCGAGTGCTGGTGGAGCTGAAGGAGCAGGGCAAAAAAGATAATATTTGGCTGATGGACGAAACCGATACGGATGAGTGAATTGAAAACAAAGCATCTGCTGGGGATAAAGGATCTGAGCGAAAAGGAGATCCATCTCATCTTCGAGACAGCAGATGATTTCAAAGATGTTTTGAATCGCCCCATTAAAAAGGTACCCTCATTGCGGGATGTCACCGTCGCCAACGTCTTCTTCGAAAACTCTACCCGTACCCGTCTTTCATTTGAATTGGCAGAAAAAAGATTGTCTGCTGATGTGATCAATTTTTCATCCTCATCGAGCTCTGTAAAAAAAGGAGAGACCCTGCTGGACACGGTCAATAATATCCTGGCCATGAAAGTGGATATGGTGGTCATGCGGCATTCCAGCCCCGGAGCACCACATTTTTTAGCTAAGCACATCAATGCCAATATCATCAATGCCGGGGACGGTACCCATGAGCACCCAACACAGGCTTTGCTGGATACATTTTCCATTCGAGAGAAGTTTGGTGATGTAGCGGGAAAGAAGGTAGTGATCGTGGGGGATATTCTTCATTCCAGGGTGGCACTGTCCAACATTTTCGCACTGCAAAAACTGGGAGCTGAAGTGATGGTCTGTGGTCCTGCTACCTTGCTGCCCAAGCACATCCGGGAAATAGGCGTGAAGGTAGAGCTGGACATAAAGAAAGCCCTTGAATGGTGCGACATTGCCAATGTATTGAGGATCCAGCTCGAACGTCAACGGATGAGCTACTTCCCATCACTCAGGGAATATTCTCTTTATTATGGAATCAACAAAAAACTCCTTGACTCTTTGAAGAAGGAGATCACCATTATGCATCCCGGACCGATCAATAGGGGGATAGAATTGACGAGTGATGTGGCGGATTCTGATCATTCGATTATTCTGCAGCAGGTGGAAAACGGCGTGGCCGTGCGAATGGCAATTCTGTTTCTGCTGGCGGGTACCAGGGGATAATATAATTCGTCAAATTCAATTTCTTATAAATAAAAAAAGACCCGATTCAGAGAACCAGGCCTTTTTGGTATGGGCATTGAAACAAAGGTTAAGCTGATGGCTTTTTATCCATCATTAGCAATTCATTCAATGAGATCTCGGTGATATACTTCTTAACACCTTTCGACTCATAGGATCGGTTGATTAATTTACCTTCCAAAGCAATCTCACTTCCTTTCTTCAGGAACTTCTCAACAATATCAGTTTTCTTGCCCCAGACCACAATGTTGTGCCATTGCGTATCCTCGACCTTTTCGCCTTTATTGTTGTAATAAATTTCATTCGTTGCCAGAGAGAATGAGGCCATTTTTTTTCCGCTGTCAAAAGTTCTCACTTCTGGTTCATTACCTAATCTGCCGATTAATTGTACGCTGTTTTTTAAAGTTGTCATGATAAATAAGTTTTAGTTAAACGATGAGTCTCTGATTGGCAGATGACCCGGTGAAACAATCACCATGGCAAATGTGAAACAGCCGCAAACTGATACTCGGTAGGTAATCACTTAAAAACGATTATAAACGTTTAAAAATGGCTAACTATCTGATAACAAGAAACTTAATTAATCGTAGAAAAGTGTAAATCTTTTCTTTCTGCGTTCAAAATGATTCCAGGAATCGTTGAGGATTGTAGTGACCAGAGACAGGAAAACACTCTCTCTCCGAGTCTTTTTTGTTTCGAATTTCATAGCTAGTTGTATTTTGGTTAGATTAAATATAGTAAAAATTATATGAATACAACAAAACCAAAATAATTTATGCATGCTTATAAAAAAGAGATGCATTCGCTAACTTTTTAGTGAAACGTTGTGTAATATTGATCGTACCATTGTGAATCATTTACCAGCTTGTTCAAATGGAAGACAAACGTTGCCTTGAGTGTGGAATCGAATTTTTTGGGAGAGCAGATAAAAAGTTTTGCACGGATTCCTGTAGAAATAGTTATAACAATCGCCTGAACTCTAAGGCTACCAGTTATGTCAAAGAGGTCAACAAAACGTTGAAGCACAACTACTCCATTCTAAAAAGACTCAATGGAAATGGTAAGACCCGGATTCACCGTGACAAATTGTTGAAGGAAGGCTTCGACTTTGAGTTTTTCACCAATACCTACATCACCAAAGACGAACGGGAATATCACTTCTGCTATGACCAGGGCTATCTCGTCCTTGAAGAAGACAACATACTACTTGTAAAACGAGAGCGGGAACGTGTCTGAATTATTACAGTCACGCTCCCGCTCTCCTAAAACATGGAACTACTCGCTAGCAGCTCACCCTAAAATCTCTCGTGCCTTTACCAGTTCCGCTCCTTCATAAACTCGTCTAGCTCCTTCCGAGACATTGGCAGCAGATTCGGATTTGCATCCAGCCAGGATAGAAAATCTTTCTTGATGGCGTCTGTCCATCGGGTGTCAATCTGTCCGGGAGTATATTTTCCCTCTTTTAGTCTAAGAATCCCAAATTGATCCCGCAACGCTACAAACTCTGCATTGATAATGGTAGCCTCTGCCAGGTGTGCGGGAATAGCAATGATCCCTTCTCGCTTAGCCAGAATAATATCTCCGGGCAAGATTGTGGCTCGACCAATCTGAATTGGAGTATTCAATCCCATGAGCATCATTTCCTGGATAAATGATGGATCCCAACCCCTCACGAACGCATTGAAGCCTTCGATTTTTTCTAGTCCCTCCAGGTCACGCAGACTACCATTGAAGATCACTCCATTTTTAGACTTGGCATAGATGGCGTTGCCCAGGTTGTCACCAATTAATGTTCCGTCGATGATCTTACCATAGCTGTCAGCAATGTAGATATCACCTTCCTGCAGCATATCGATAGGCCATGAGTTTGGAGCACCTATTCTTCCAGCCTTTTGCCCATCATTTTTCATCCTTTCCGCAAGCTCGGGTCTGTTGGGCATATACTGAGCTGTTAAAGCTCTCCCCGCCATGGGTATGTTGTTGATTGTTTTCCAGTCGCCCTCAAATTGATTGTGGTATCCCCTGTTTCTCAGGTAACCCCAGGCCTCTTCAATAGAAATATTCAAAGCTCTCTTCAATAGGTCATCAGATACTCGTGGACGACCATCCTCAAAGCGTTCTCCTTTCCACTCCTGGGTATAGTAGATCAGTTGTTCCCTTGATATGGTTTGGCCTAATGCCATCTGAGCTGTAAAAGCCATGAAAAGAAGAATTGACAGATATTTCATTTTCGTGTTGATTATAAATTTTGATTTGTGATTCTAATTTAATTCAGACAGGTGATTGTGTTATTCTGATTTTGGTTTTTCATCTCCAGGTGGACGATCGCGCCACCAGCTAGCTAAAGTGGAACCCGTAATGTTCATCATTGGACCGAAGACGGCTGGTGCCAACCCGACAGTAGCCACTTTGCCCATTTGAAGTGCAATCCCTGATGCTAATCCTCCGTTTTGCATCCCTACTTCCAATGCAATGGTACGGCAGCTTCGCTCATCCATCTTAAGGAGTCTGCAAGCCCAGTATCCAAGGAAATATCCGAAGGTGTTGTGGATAAGACAGGCACCGATAAGTAACAATCCAATTTCCAGCAAGCTATCTCTACCAGCTGCTGTGATGATACTGATGATCACTGCAATTCCAGCCATAGAGATGAATGACAGTGCTTTATCCATGGTCTCCTGGCTGCCAGCTGCCCATTTTTTAAAGAGGATACCCCCGACGATTGGAAGAGCTACAAACCACAAAGTGTTCGAGACCATTTCCATAATTGCAGTAGACATCCCCGCATCGCTGGTTTGGAAAACCATCACATTTTTCAGGATCACTATGATGAAATAGCAGATCGCCTGAATGATAATATTTTTTCTGGACTGGATGCCATAAGCTATAGCGTTAAACATCAGTCCACCTATGATGGGCAGGATGACAATCTCCGTAATGCCAATCATCATATTCCAGAAGTCAATAGGCACAAACTGTCCGGCAAATACCTTCATCAGCAGGGGTGTCATGATGGGTGCCAGCAATGTAGCTACGGCAGTCAGTGTTACTGACAGTGCCAGGTTTGCCTTGGAGAGAAACGCCATCACATTGGAGGCTAGCCCACTGGGTGACGAACCAACCAGTACGATGCCAGCAGCGATCTCCGGCGGAAAACCAAAGGTGGTAGCAATTGTGATCCCGATAATTGGCATGATGGTAAACTGACAGATGATCCCGACAATCACTCCTTTTGGCATCTTGATCACACCCTGGAAATCTTTAATACTCATCTGCGAGCCCATTCCAAACATGATGATCTGCAGGAGAGGAACGATGAGTATCTTAAGGTCGAAGGATCCCCAGCTTTGAAAGATGGATGGGTAAAACATCGCGGCAGATACCGACGAGAAGATCCATAATGCAAAAGCAAATCCTTTGATCTGTTTCACTGCGGGGGCACTCAATGCCAGCAGGACAAAAAAGCCAATGGTAAAGGGGCCGGTAAGTGAAGTGAGATCTGAAAAATATGTGATGACTGCCAGAAGAAGGCTCACCAGAGCGAGCCACATGAAAAATTTAAGCTTCATTAGGGTTGGGTTAGTTTATTTGAACTTACTATAAAGATTAGCCAAAAAGATCACTTTAATCAACATTTATTAAACTTTTTGATTAAATACGATTTCTATCAGGCTGCTTTCCGGCTATATTAATTTTAAAGATTTATCACTGTTTGCTTTTCCTGTGATTCATAGATAGCACATATGATCTCAACAGCTTTTCTAGATTCAGTACCATCAATATCAAAGGATTGATTGCTTTCTATCGCATCCAGAAATGAAGCAATATTTTTCTTATGGTTGTGATGGGTCATGGCTGCCGGATCCGCTACGCCACCACCTTCATGGGTTTCGCCATACTTGTTGAGTATTTCTGCATCCTCAGGTTTTGAGTTTTTGAAGTCCCATACAGTAATGCTGTCTTCCACAAGGTGAATGGTACCCTCACTACCTGTTATTTCCATCTTTCTGAATTGTCCGGGAAACGAAGCAGTGGTTCCGTAGATGTGTCCCAAAGCACCATTTTTGAATTTCACTATGGCGACCCCGGTATCCTCTGCCTCAATGTCGTGATGCAGGTGATCTGTGAATGCTGCCAGTGAAGTGACCGGACCCATGATATGCTGCAGGAGATCAATCATGTGGATGGACTGGTTCATCAGGGCTCCACCACCATCCAGCTTTTTAGTACCTTTCCAGCTTCCTGCGTAATATTTTTCATCCCGCCACCATGGAACAAAAATGCCAGCAAAGGTTATATGGCCAAGCCTGCCCTCGCTAATGGCTTTTTTGATCTCATCAATAACCGGCGTAAAGCGGAAATTGAATATCCCACCGAGAAATGTTCCGGATGCTTTATGTGCTGCGATCATCTTGTCCACACGCTCAGGGGTGATCTCAATCGGTTTTTCACACAGCACATGAATTCCTTTTTGGGCTGCCATCACACTGGGCTCCATGTGCAGACCACTTGGGGTAGCTATCGTCACCACGTTGATGCCTGGTTCGTTGAGGAGGTTTTCATATCCGGTGAATGCTTTGGTGCCGTATTTCTCAGCCAGGATTTTAGCTTTTCCCGATCCACTATCACAAAAACCAATGATTTCAGTATCTGGGATGTCATTGATTGCTTTAGCGTGAAAATCCGCGATCATTCCGGAACCTACAATTCCAAATTTCCATTTAGCCATAGTTGTTTTTTTATTTATGTCCTTTCCAATCTTTTACACCTGCTTTAATCTCGGTATCAAGCCTATTCGCTTTGGGCGGAATTGGGCACGAATACCGTTCATTATAAGCGCAGTATGGGTTGTAAGCCTTATTAAAATCAATTATGATGAAGTCTCCCTCAGGAATGCTCAGGTCCAGGTATCTTCCACCACCATATGTTTCAATGGCATTGGTTTCATCAGTAAATGGTAAAAAAAGATAATCTTCCATGGCATCAACATTGAGGAGGGTCTGACTTTGATACAATGGCAGTGTGAATTCCTTACCACCAAGAGTAAAAATTGCTTCCCCGTATTTCACATAGATAGGAAGTCGCTCTGTGGTGGTTGGCATATTGAATGGCAACTCATTGGGAGTGCGGACAAACCTGGCCTTAACCCTGAAGGTAGAATCAATGGGATAATAATCCAGGCCATCAAATTGCTTGAGTTCCTTTTTTCCAAGTGGAGTTTCCTCTTTATCCATGAGTAGGTCATCCATCTCCTGCTGCCATTTCCGGATCTCAGCTTCGTGAGAAACAGATTGTGCTGTTGCCATCCCGTTCCATAAAATCGCCGTCAAAAGCAGTGTAAAGATCTTCATCACACGCTAAGTTACAATTTTGATCGTTTTTGAAAGCTTAAGCATAGATTTGTATAAATTCAAACGAAAATATCCAGGTTGATGAAGCTGATTTACAGTATTTGTTTGTTTTTACTGATAGGGTCCCAGGTGGTTGCCCAGAAAGGTGGAATACAATTCCAGGATTTGGAATGGTCTGAGGCTTTGGAAAAGGCTAAATCGGAAAATAAACTAATATTCCTGAATGGGATGGCCCAATGGAGCCAACCCTGCAAATTGATGGAGGAATACACCTACTCTGATGTGGAAGTGGGTGAGTATTTTAATGAAAAATTTATCAACCTGAGGGTTGATATGGAGGATTTTCCTGGTTCCGAGCTCGCTGAGCGATACCAGATTTATTTATATCCTACACTTCTATTCATCGATGATGAAGGCAATGTGGTACATCGTGGATGTGGAGCCATGGAGTCTGCTGCCTTGATTGAAGTGGGGCGAAGAGCCCTCGATCCGGAAAACCGTCTTGCGGGCCAGCAAAAGAAATATGATGAGGGCAATCGGGATCCTGAGTTTTTGGCAGAGATGTCTGCTACGCTTAGTGCAGCTTGCCTCGACCAAACAGCCTGGGTAGATCATTTTTTTAGTGAGCTTACACAAAGCGAGTGGACTTCCAGGGCAGCATGGACCATGATAAATCTCAATATCGATGATCCTTACAGTCCATACTTTCAGTACCTGATGAAATATAAAGACCTGTATGTGATGAATTTTGGGAGGGATACAGTAGATCAGAAAATCTATGATGTCCTGCTGAGCCAGTTTACCCAGATCTACGAGGGCGAAGACATCACACTTTTTGCCATCCAGGCACTTAAAAATATTATTCAACCACTAAAGTTTGGTCAGAAGGACGAGTTGGAATCCATGGTAAATCTTCAGTATGCTGAGGAGAAGGAGGACTGGGATTTGTATTGTGAAAGTGCGATCAAGGTGGTGGCACAACAAGAGGTGGAGGATCCACTTCAGCTCAATGAATTTGCCTGGAAGATCTATGTGTTCTCTGAAGATGAAACGCAATTGAGAACAGCCAAAGGGTGGTTGGAACCGCTGGTAAATCAATATGATGATCCTTCATTGATCGACACCTATGCCTCTCTTATCTATAAACTCGGAGACCTCAAGTCCGCAATCAGGTGGGAGAAAAAAGCGATTCGCCTCGCCGAGATGGCCGAAGACGAAGATCTGCTACATTACCAGCTTCAGCTGGAGAGATTTGAGAGTGGGCAGTGAGGAATGGTCTTCTGGAACCTAAGGAAAAGATAAATAGGTAGACAATTTATTCTTTAATCCCCCTTGCCCCCTTTTTAAAGGGGGAATTCTCCTATACTCGATATTTGTTAAGGATACTTATATCTAAGAATGTCAAAAATCTTAGAGAAATAATCTTGTATAAATCCCCCTTTACAAAAGTCCCTTCATCTAGGCTAAAGTCCTTTCACAAAGGGGGCAGGGGGATTCCTTTCAGTTCATGTCAGGATGCTCACCTCAATTCCCTACTCCAGAATAATCCTCTCTTTTTTCGGATACTTCACTTCGTAACGCATCTCTAAAGTCTTCTGCTCGCCGGGCTGAATGGTCAGGTTCCAGATAATCTTACCGGTGGTCTTGTTTAGCTTACCACCACTGATCTCCTCAGGAGTGACAGAAATGTCGTCTCGTGTGGAAACAGGAATCTGATCATGTAGGGTCAGATTGATGGCAGAAGATTTTGGGTTTCTTATAGAAAGCTTAAATCCCCGACTCTCCACCTTGTTGGATCCGATGAAGCTGGACTTGGTATATAAGTCAATCTTGGTTCGCTCGATGGCAATGCCAGGATCTCTGCCCAGGGAGATCTCCAATGTATCCGAAACTGAGTAAGTATCTAAGAACGACTTACCAACATAGGTGCCCTCAAGGAAAAGGTTGGCCTGGCCTGGTAGCAGGCTGTATTTCTCCCAGTCAATGATTTTAGCCAGCAGGAAGGCTTCGTTGTCCAACTTGGGCACTGCATAATACTCATAAATAGAGTTGATGTCGTATTGCTCCAGGCTTACGGTAAGCTGATCACCGTTGGAATCGATAGAGTACTTTTCCTTCACTTCGATTTCCACTGTGGTCTGGTTCTGAGAAATATTGACGGTTGGAGTCTCTGATTCAACAAGCTCCACATCAAAATCCATAGTAATAGATTCCTCAAGCATCACGGGCTCACTCGCAGATCGTGATGCAGCTTCCATCGATTTTGCATAGGGTACTGGTCTGAGCTCCGGCTGATAGAAATTGAGGTACCAGGTATATAGCTCAGGTGCGATCCCGCTTTTGTTGGGATTGCCGTTGCTGAGGACCAGGTTTACATTTTTCCAATCCTCACGGGTATTTTGATAGACCTCTGCTTTGTATTCCAGCTGAATAGGAGAGGAGATGTCCTTTACACGGATGTCATATTTAGGAAACCATCCGGCATTTTGAGTAAAATAACTCACTTCAAGTTCTGCCCTGGATCCGCTTTTGGATTCTACATTGACAACAATCTCACTGGAAGGCAGTTCATTCCCACGGTTGATCTGATTGATATGGTTTTGGATCTTAGTCCTTTCCTTCTTCAACTCTTCAGTTTTGATCTTTGAATTGATCTTGCGCTCTTCCACGCTCATCAACTCTTCCACATAATAGTCAACGATTTTGGTCAGTTGATCATAAGAGATCCCCGAATCCGTTCCACCCAGCTTCTGGTTTTCTTCCAGAAGCTTCTTCTTGGCATCCATCACAGCCATAAATGAAGTTTCCGTATCGATCTCTTTGGTCAGCCTGTCAACGATTTTTTGAAGACTGTCCACCTTTTCATTTTTAGTTTGCTCAGCGAGATAATCCAATCTGTGGTTTACGGATAAGATGGTAAAATCACCTTTCCCATTTACCTGAATACTGTTCTGATCGATAAAGGGTGAAAGGGATTTGATGACCAGTACACTTCTACCGGCAGTAAGTGTTGTCTTGCCTGTTCTCGTGAGTTGTGCACCCTGACTAAAGACCTTGGCTTCCTGAATTGAGGTGTTGAGTGTTGTTTCTCCGGGCTTCTGAGCCGTGGCTGAAAACCCGATGACCAATGCTATAATTAATATATACTTATTCATTTTTTAGTTGTGTTTTCTCTTTGAGATGCGGGGGATAAATGATTTCCATAAAAGCTGTTGCGATTTTTATGAACGTTTTTTCTTTTAATGTGTTTTGTTGCTGGTCGCCCACTGTGACTTTAATTTGGCCAATTGATTAAGCTAACTTTATACAGATGCATAAAAGGACATTAGGTAAGAGTGATTTTCAAGTAAGTGAAGTGGGGCTGGGGTGCTGGCAATTGGGAGCTGACTGGGGACAGAATATCTCGAACGACCAGGCATTTATGATATTAGAAGAGGCTGTCGGGCAAGGGATTAATTTTTTTGATACTGCAGACGTTTATGGTTTGGGTAAGAGTGAACGAGTTATTGGTACGTTCCTCAAAGAGACCAGGTCTGCTGTAAGAGTGGCAACAAAGTTTGGACGCCATTCATCAGTATTTCCTGATCAGTATTCTGAAGAGGCATTGCGGAGATCGGTGGAGGGTTCAATCGAACGGCTGGGAGTGGACTCCCTAGACCTGCTGCAACTACACTGCATTCCCACCAGGGAGTTGAGGAGCGGGGAAGTTTTTCATTGGCTTCGGAAATTGAAAGAAGAGGGCTTGATCCGGGAATTTGGAGCCAGTGTAGAAACGGTAGAGGAAGGCCTCATCTGTTTGCAGGAGGAGGGACTTTGTTCGCTTCAGGTGATCTTTAATGTATTCAGACAAAAACTGATTGAAGACCTTCTGCCAAAGGCAAAAAAATCAAATATTGGGATCATAGTGAGGCTTCCCCTGGCAAGCGGATTGTTATCAGGGAAGTTTACCCAGGATACAAAGTTTGCCCCGGATGATCATCGAAACTTCAATCAGAATGGTGAAGTGTTCAATGTTGGAGAAACATTTGCCGGCTTACCATTCAGCAAAGGAGTCCGGCTTGTAGAAAAAATCAAGCAGGAATTTTTGCCGGAAGGAATGAATATGGTTCAATTTACTTTAAGGTGGATACTGGACCATGAAGCTGTCAGCACAATTATTCCGGGAGCCAGTTCGAGAGAACAAGTGATATCAAATGCCGCTGTTTCTGACCTACCACCTCTACCTGCAGAAACACATAAGCAATTAACAGCTTTTTATCGGGATGAAGTCCATGATCATATCAGAGGTGCTTACTGAATTTGACCTATCGATAGTAAACTAACTGAACGACACCCGATTCGTAAGCTCTGGATGAAGATAACTTCCATTTGACAGACTTTGATCCTGGAGAAAATAAAGGGATTCCCTCACCCAAGCATATAGGCATCACCGTGAGGATAATCTCATCAATAAGTTCGTGGTCCATCATTACTGTATTGATTTTACCACCACCAATCAACCAAATATCACTTCCGTTCTGGCTTTTTAACTCCTGAACGAAATGATGAATATCAGAATTGATGAATTTGACATTTTCATTGTCCTGATGGTTTGACTTTGTAAAGACATAATTGACTTTTTCCGGATACGGGAAAGGTTTTCCAAATCCTAATATTTCCTGGTAGGTACTGTTTCCCATGAGTGTGGTATCGATAGTATCCAGGAATTCCTTATAGCCAAAATCTTCCCCCTCGATCATAAAGTCAGGATCGTTTAACCAATCAACATTCCCGTCAGGTTTTGCAATAAAACCATCAAGACTGGCTGCAATGTAAAGCTTAAGTTTTCTCATAAAGTTGACAGATCGTATAGTTTATTCACTGAGTTCCAGTTCCTGGTCGTGGCTTTGACCTTGAGCTTTTGTTCAAAAAAGTTGTTGTTCATTTTGGCCTTCCCATACCCATCCGGGGAATAGAAATACAACAGATCACCTTTTATGATGAATTCTTCAGGTGCATATTGTTGTGGTTCAATTTTTTGGATAAGCATGGGGTCAGGTTCTTCTTCCAGGAATGTAACATAGCAACGTTTTTCTTCCTTTCCCTGTTGCCGAAAATCGTTGTTTGTCAGCACCATTTTAAAGTAATCAGCGGTTCTAACTATACAGGGAACATCGAAGGTGAAATCTTTTTTGATCTGCTCTGAAATGTTTCGGGCAAGTTTGCGTAAGTCCTCTTCATCAGCACTGAACAAGATGTTCCCGCTTTGTACATAGGTGGCTACATCTTTTAGCCCCAGACGAGTCATCGACTCCCGCAGATCAACCATCTTGATGAGCTTCTGACCACTCACATTGATACCACGGAGCATGGCGATATATTTAGACATATTATTTGGTTAGGGCAGTGATGGGTGTCAACTGCAGGTTGTAGAATTCCACTTCGGAGCCCTCCGCCTGCAATGCGATCTGTCCTTCGGTGGCGGTGCAACCATAACCAAAATTGACCAGGTCACCATTTACCCATACTTTCACTGAGTCTCCCACACATTCCACCATCATGTCGTTCCATTCTTTCAGGGGCTTTTCGGAGCCGTCCGTAAGGTTGAGGATCCTTCGTTTCATCCCTTCGGTGATACCCCATTCATCTTTGGGTCCACGTCTGGCTTCCATGTCGGGAACGGTGATATCAGTAACGATACACCAGAAATCTCCTGCATTTTCGTGCATCATCTGGACCTCCATCGATTTCGGGAACATGTCATAGAGTGCTCTCGGAGTAGAAGCATGTACCAACACCCCGCAGTTACCTGGTTCGCCTACGAACCGATATTGATAAGTGAGTCGGTAATTGCTGAATACTGAATCGGTAATCAGATGACCACCCGGTGTACCCAGGCTGACCAGCACACTGTCTCGCACGATGAAAGGAAAGGGTAAGGTATCAGTGTCGTCTAGCGCTGGTACATCGGCATGCCATCCAGTAAGGTCTTTTCCATTGAATAAAGAGATGGAGTTTGTGGAGGATTCCGCAACATCCTTTAGTGTTTCTTTTTTTGGGGAAGAACATTGGAATGCAGCCAGTACAAATAATGCAAGGATCGTATTTCTCATGATTAGATTAGGTTTATTCCAAAATTAAGTAATCATTTAGGGAATCACCTCAGGATTTGTACCCACCCACTACAGACGTCCCCATCGCTTAAGGTGATAGCATAATAATAGGTATCATTCGAAAGATCGTCACCGTCCCAGTTGTTCTGGTAATTGTCTTGCTTATAGAGGGACTTTCCACTTCGATCAAACACTTTCAGGTCCATGGCCAGGTCCGTGTTGACCACAAAAGCATCATTGATGCCATCGTTGTTGGGAGTGAATACATTTGGCACAAAGATCTCTTCAAAAGAGAGTTCGATGGTCTTATCTACCACACATAAGGTGTCGATAGTAAGGCTTACTGGGTAGCTACCCGGAGCTTCATATTGATAGCTGAATTCATTTTGCGAGCTGAAATTGCCATCGCCAAGGTCCCATTGATACGAAGCATCAGATTCTGTAGTGTTAGTAAATAAGTACTCTGGTAAACCATTGCAGCTTTTGGTTCTGATGACTTCAAAATCCTCGATGGTCTCGTTGACAACATGTACGGTCATTTCTTCCTCAAAATCGCATCCATTGGGGGTGATAATGGCCACCTTATAAGTGGTGGTTGTGTCCGGTGAAGCCACCGGGTTCCCGATATTAGGGTTGCTCAAGCCTCTTGTTGGCTCCCACTCATATGAAGCTCCGCCAAAGGCCTGAATGACCTGTTGTGTGCCCCTGCAAATGGTGATGTCCTCCATGATGGAAGTCTGATCATCATGCGCATATACAAAGCCATTGGTCTGATCGATGGTCTGACAGGTATTTTTATCAGTCACCGTGAGTGTGACTTCATATGTGCCAGTTTCAGTGAATGTGTAAAGAAAAGTCTCCTGGTCACGGGTTTCTCCATTGATGGTCCAGAGGTATTCTTCGCCACCTATGCTGGTATCGGTAAACCGGACAGTGAACGGAATACAATCACTGTTGTACCCAATTTCAGTGCTGTCCTCTTTGCTGGTGATAAACCTGGCCTTTAAGGATGCCAGGTCGAATTTGAATGCTGCGTTGTTGCACCTTTCTATACCATTGCTGTTCACCCCTCTGTTTATGGTAGACCAGGCATTTGGTGTGGTGGGGAAATCATCCTGGGACCCATTGCAGGAGCAGACTGACTGATAGATGATGCCTCTTTTGTCAAATCGACTGGTTCCCCCATCCACATGGTCACCCTCGGGTCCTGAGGAACCGTAATAAGTCGCGTATAAAAGCTCAGAACCGTCAGCAGAAAGGACCATCAGGTAAAAATCTGAACCATCCGTGGTAGGAAACAATGCATTGTCTGTGATGGGCATTCCAAAAGTATAGCTGTTGCGGTATGGACCAAAGTTATTGGTCACACCACCCCATCCACTCAGGAAGAGGTTACCACATTCATTGGCCAGGAAGGCAGTAGGAGAGATGTTTGGTGAGAGATTTCCTGCACCAAAAACAGTAGAAAACAAAGTAGAATCCAGGTTGCGAGTCAGCTTATGGATAAACTGGCTGCTGTTGGGATTGTTGTATATCCCTGGGGTGATGGGGTAGTTCCCTGTAGTTTGGCCAAAAGCAAAAATGGATTGTGTCTCATCAATGTCAATAAAGTATGTCTGATCATAGCTGGTGGTCCCGAGGTATGTGCTTTGTAATATGCTATCACCTGCAAGGTCCAGCCTGGTGATAAATCCATCTATGTTGCCACTGTAATCAGGAATTAATGCATTCGGTGTGGTGGGGTAGTTTGTGCTACGCGTACCACCAGCAACATATACTGTTTTAGAGGTGTCAATTTTAATGGAGTAGGCCGCATCTTCATTCTCACCACCCAGGAATGAGCTCCATCTGAGAGTAGTCAGGTCGGAGCTTAGGGAAAAAACAACCGCATCGCTTACTCCACCTCCATAGGAGTTTTGAATGGTACTGGTAGTCGGAAAATCAGAGGATTCTGAGCTGGAGGCCACAAAAATATTGTCATCGGCATCTACGATCACATCTCCCCGCATATAGTCACCATAGTTGCGGATCAGGTTATTGACGGGAGTTACCTGATCCAAAAGCTTAAGGATACCATCATTTTCCGATCCACCCATAAAAGTAGAGGCAAGCAGGTTTCCTGTTGGCCCAAGCTTGGTCAGGACAATGTCAGATCCCTGGTTGTAGGGGTTGGTAAAGAAAATGGAAAAAGGTTCGCCTCCATTATAAGTCTCATCATAGGCATTCGCAGTCACGGGATAGTTGGATGATCCGGTTGTGCCCAGGATGACTAGTTCGTTGTTGTTGTTTACGATCAGGCTATGTGGTGTGTCCTGGGAGGAGCCTCCGATGAAAGTGGCGTATTCCAGCTGACTGCCGGTGGAGTCATACTTCAGAATGGCGATATCTGTTCCACCAGAAAAGGATGCGCCATTCGTACTCGGGAAGTTGTTACCAAATACGATACCCCCACTGTAGAGACTCCCTTCATCGTCGAAGCATGCTGTGTAACCAAAATTGTCCGAAACGGAACCTGAAAAGGTGGAGAAAATGAGCTCCGGGTCAATTATTAGGGGTAATGAAGGGTCATAAGTACCCAATTCAAAACCTACCTCATTGTTGTTGAGCTGATAATTTGATTGAATCGTAATTCTTTGTTCATTACGTACCTGGTAGGTCACTGGTCTGTTTTCTGTAATGGTGCTGATCCTGGATTGAGCGGTGATACAGCCTTCTTCAAAATTCAGGTTGACATTATCATCATAGCGGTATCGAATGCAGGAAGGGTCTGCACCAGGCTGGATGATCAGGTCGTATTTGAGGATACCCTTGTCATAGTAGTAGATCAGATCAATACCATCGTATAGGTCATGATAAGTCACTTTGGAGAATGCCTTATTTCCAGAAGTCCATTTTGTCCGATCTTTCCCAAGGTAGTAGTTATATGTTTCTGTCGACGGACCTTCAAAGGATACTGTTGGCGATGCGTTTGTGCCAATAAATTGAAAGGAGACTGAGTCAGTGATCACTTCATGAGCTATCCTGTTACTGGTCTCATGGTGTTGATGGGCCAGGGATTGCTCGTTTGAGATATGATGGATAAACCTGTTGGTATGTAGTTCCAGGTGACCTCCCGGGATGGCTGTTTTGAATCGAATGGATGGGTCCCACTGACCCTTATTCTCTATAAAAACTCCGTTTCCAAACTGAGCCAGCAACGATAGCGGTGAAAGCGCGCAGAACAAAAAAATTGTTTTTATAGTCAAGCTTTCCCGGGTTACTGAGTTCAGCCGCAATCGTTTATTCAAAAATCTTAAACCACTTCACAGCATTGTGGTAGAAGACTTTGTCTACCACCTCTTTGGGTAGCTTCAGACCCTTGAATTCCTGAGCTACCAGGTCGCTGGTCATGGTCTCATCTGTCACAAAAAACTTCCAGTCTCGTTTCCAGACTTCTGTATTGGATTTGTGAACCTGTTCCTCTGAATTAGACCCATTGTCGCCCAGATCGGTTGCATAGATGATCCTGTCCTGATATTTGATGAAGAATTCCCTGACTTTATCATAGTCGTTAGCAGTTTGATAGAAGATTTGCCCCATCCGGGCTGCCAGGTCTACGGACATCCTCGGAAACTTGTCCAGCCTTTTAGCCAGCTCATCTACATCGTATTCCAGGCTTGCCACATGTGCCCCAATGAATCTAAGGTTAGGATTTTTGACCAGTCGGTTATCCCGGGCAGTCATTTGATCAGCATGAGAGGGCATATCCGGATGCTTATACATGTGATATTCCGGGTGCCGGCTGAAATACCCGCTGTCATTCTTTGTGGTCATCTTATCCAGTGGTAGCCAGCAGTTCAGCGGCTCACCCAGGTGACCGATCACGGGAATGTCTTGCTCTTCCAGCATATCGAAGATTGGATCAAATCCCGGGTCATCCAACATCACCAGGTTGCTGTTCTTATCTCTGTACACCATCCCAATATTCTTCCAGAACTTGATCCCGATGGCCCCATCTGCGAAGCTGGAATCCATCCAGGCCAGGCTTTTTCCCAGCCAATCATCGTCGTCCCATCCTTCCATGGATATAGAGGTTGCAAACTGGACAGTCTCAGGATGTTGTTCCATCTGATGTTTGCTAAAAGCATACCTTTCTTCCACCCATTCCCAGGTGTTTCTGGAGTCAACCACGATGGTGAGCAGCTGGAAGTTGTTGGCTTTGGCCGATTTGACAAAAAAGTCATTCTCCGTCATGATATGAACATGCGTATCAATTTTTTTGACACGCTGATAATCCTCAACGGCGTAATACGCTTGCTCCTTTTCAGTTGAAGAAGAGCAGGAAAAACAAAGAAGAGTGATAGCAAGTATTGCAGTGTGTAGTTGGGTATAGCTTTTCATAAGGTGCACGGTATATCACTAATTTAACATGAGTTTGTTATAAGTGACCAATAAGTGTAAAATGAATTCAGCTATTCAATCCCCATCAACACCCGCTAGATTCACTTATAGATTAAGCTCCATCCAGAGGTCACAGCGTTTGTACTTGGTATTGGGGTCAGGGTCTATGATCTGGAAACCGGCTTTTTGATACAACGCAATGGCAGGGAGTAGTTTGGAGTTTGTTTCAAGGACTATTTTATTCATTTCTGATGTTCGGGCATAGTCAATCGCACTTTGGATCAGGCCTTTGCCAATTTTCAGCCCTTTATATTCTGACAATACACCCATTTTCACCAGCTCAAAAGTGCCAGGTTCTTTTAGGATTAGGGCAACGGTCCCCACAGCTTTTCCTTCTACCAGGGCAAAAAAGATCTGTCCTCCCTTATCAATTACCTCACCCACGGGGTTTTCCAGCACAACCTGATCCTGCGGTTCAATATCAAAATAATCCTCCAGCCATCTGTAATTGATGCTGGCAAAGTCCCTGGCATATTCCTTTTCAAATGTGATATAGGATACTTTATCAATTAAGGGATTCGTTTCATTCATTGTCTGTAAAATGTTTCATTTGTTTCTCCTGGTCAAATTTCTTTTTGTTGTAGTTGTCAGACTGGTTTTTAGGAATGGAAAGACTCTGCCAGCTATCGCCCTTAATCATTTTTCCTATCATCACAATTTGTCCAACATGATAGGCGTAGTGTGCCAGTTGCCTTTGAATGGCTTCTGTCACGCTATGGCCCTCGTTTCTGATATAGACCGTCTTATCCAGGTCGTCCTCATTCAATGTCTGAAGCACACTGCGAAAATACTCCCAGCCCTCGTCCCATCTTGCGATCAGCTCAGCCCTGTTAAGTAGGTCATCCTCAAATTCACCATCCCGATTCCGCCATGGTTTTTCGCCATCTTCTGTCAGGAAGTTAGTAAATCTCGAAAAAATATTTCCTATAATGTGTTTTACAAGGATCGCAATATTATTTCCTCCTTCGCCAGGCTCCCAATGGAAATCATCCTCCGCAAGTTGCTGAAATGTTCGATTCCCCAGTGACTGATAAAATAGGGTAAGCTTCAGTGTGCTATCCAGGAAGTTATTTGACATATTAATTGTTTGATATTCAACAGGTTTTTATACGGATTATAACGTTCCTAAATGAAATTTGAATAGGAAAAATATTGTATATTTAATATGAATTAATTTCATACCCGCACTAATTAATTCAAATAAAGAGGGAGCCCCGTGTCAGGGACTCCCTCATTTTTTTTGTATTTAACAATGGTATCACTGATGGACCGCCAGCATAGGTATTTTGATTTTCAAGGCCACCCTTTTGGTTTCGCTGGCTTTAAACATGCGTTCCAAAAACTTATGATGTCTTGGAAACATCACAAGCAGATCAATCTTATGCTTATCGATGTATTCGAAAATACCATGTGTAGCTTTTTCATCTACTACCTGGTGGTAGCTTAATTGGTGATCACCAAAAAAGTTTTCCAGTAAGGTTTTGCTTTTACTGTGCTTAAAGTCCATTCTTTCATGTTCCTTTCCAATATTGAATACCTGGACCTCTGAACCAAATGAATCAGCCACCTTTTTTACTAAATTGAAACTATTTGGTTCGATGAGATGAAAATCTGCTGCGATGCCAATTCTTAGTGCATCAAAGCTTGAGACATTTTCTGGAATCACGAGCACGGGAGCCTTGGCAAAATCAATTACTGTGGTGGTGATACCACCGATGAGTTTCTCCAGGATGTCGTGAGACCCTTTTGTTCCCATCACCACCAGGTCAATGTTGTTACTCTCTATTTCAGTCCAGATGGCATCGGTCACTACGGAGTGATATTCTTTGGTGGAGTACGAAAGGTTTCTCAAAGCAGGAAATTCGGTCTCTATCTCACCAAAGGGATCGTCATAATTTTCGTAGGGATTGGCCACTGGCTGCACCATGGCATCCCCGACACCTACTGTAGCAGAGGGGAGGAAAGTGGAATGCATGATCCTCAATTGGCACTTCCATTTTTCTGCAAGCTGAATCGCGACTTTCAAAGCGTTCTTCGAACACTTTGAGAAATCCATTGGGATGAGAATGTTATTGATTTCCATGACTATTTGCTTTTTTGATGTAAGATCAAATTAGAAAAGTATGACATTTAATAAAATGACATTTGGTCACTATAAGATATGACGTGTGTCATTAGAAGAATGTTCACCCAATCAATAAGTACTCAAACCATATATTTGCACTGAAACCCATTCCTTTTCTATGTATAACAACAAAAAGGTGGTAGTCGTGCTGCCTGCCTACAATGCATCCAAAACCCTCGAAATCACTTACAATGAGATTCCTTTTGAGGTGGTAGATGAAGTGGTCCTCGTGGATGATGCCAGCAAAGATGATACATCTGAGAAAGCCAAAGAGCTTGGGATAAAGCACATCATCAGACATGAAGAGAACCGGGGATATGGTGGAAACCAAAAGTCCTGCTATGACAAAGCACTCAGCCTGGGGGCAGACATTGTGATCATGCTTCATCCGGACTATCAATACACACCCAAACTGATCTACGCAATGACCACGATCATTGGGAATGACCTCTATGAGGTTGTTTTCGGTTCACGAATTCTTGGAATGGGAGCACTAAAGGGAGGGATGCCCATCTATAAATACATTGCCAACCGATTCTTAACATTTTTCCAGAACCAGTTGAGCAGACAAAAGCTTTCTGAATATCATACCGGGTATCGTGCCTACTCGAGCAAGGTGTTGAAGGATATCGCTTACGGAAGAAACTCAAACGATTTCATTTTTGACAACCAGGTGATAGCACAAATCTTTGCCAAGGGCTACTCCATTGCAGAAGTCACCTGTCCTACTAAATATTTTGAGGAGGCTTCGTCTATCAATCTTCAGCGGAGCATCAAATATGGACTGGGAGTGATGGGTGTTTCTATGAGGTACTTCCTACACCGGCTGGGCTTTAAATGGAAATTGCTTACCTGAGAAAATGAAGCTTTTAGAACGTCCCTTCAAGGAGGAATTTCAATATCCCAGGCTTTTTATTCTGATCCTTGGGGCATTCTTTTTCATACCATTACTAGGGTATGTGCATTTGTTTGACTGGGATGAGATCAATTTTGCTGAGTCTGCTAGAGAAATGATTGTAACCGGGGACTATACCCGGGTGCAGATCAATTTTGTGCCTTTTTGGGAAAAACCTCCACTGTTTTTTTGGTTACAGGCCTTGTCGATGCATATTTTCGGGATCAACGAATTTGCTGCAAGGTTTCCGAATGCGGTTTGTGGTATCGTGACATTACTCGTGATCTACAGGATAGGACGTGAACTGTATAATCACCGGTTCGGTATGCTTTGGTCAATCCTGTACCTTGGGGCGTTGCTGCCACATCTCTATTTTAAGTCTGGGATCATAGACCCGATTTTCAACCTCTTTATTTTTCTGAGTATCTGGTACCTGATTAAGGTCATTAGTCAGGAGGAGCAAAAGAACAAACATGCGATGTTGTCGGGTGTATTTGTAGGTATGGCGATTCTGACCAAGGGACCTGTAGGATTGCTGATAGTGCTTTTGACATTCCTGGTATTTTGGGTAAGTGTAAAATTCAAAAAAGTAGCTGGCTGGCAGCCAGTGTTGTTGATGGCAGGGAGTGCATTTCTTATTTCTTGTTTATGGTTCGGTCCTGAGACTTTGAAGAATGGACCATGGTTTATTGTTAGTTTTATTGAGTACCAAATCAGGCTGCTGAGCATTTCAGATGCAGGTCATCAGCAGCCCATCTATTATCATTTTGTTGTTGTGTTGATTGGGTGCTTCCCGTTTTCTGTATTTGCCATCAGAAAGCTTCTCTCAAGAAAGGAACCCGTCTCTCCGAAGCAGGCCGATCGATGGATGCGCTATCTTTTTTGGGTAGTAATGATTCTGTTCACCATTGTAAAGACAAAAATTGTTCATTACTCATCTATGGCCTACCTGCCGTTGTCATTTTTGGCCACGCTGTACATTGTGGAGTGTGTAAGCCAGCATAAGAAGCCGGATAAGTGGATCCTGTATTTTAACCTGATAGTGGGCGTATTGCTGAGTATTTTAATAACAGGACTGGCTGTATTGCTCATTCGAAAAGACTGGCTAACCTCACTCATCAGTCATCCGAGTCTGAACGTGGATGTCCCCATGGTAGGTTTTGAATATCTTATTGGTGCTTTTTACCTGGGAGTCACCATACTGGTTTTCATTTTTATCATCAAACGCAACCAGATACAAAGAGGATTGATGCTTCATACAATAGCCCTGGGTATCACCCTGTTCCTGAGTGCGGTTTTTATTGTACCGAAGGTAGAAGCCTATTCTCAACGACCCGTCATTTCCTTTTATCAGTCTCTGAAAGGGGAGGACGTCTATGTTTATCCACTATTCAAGACTTATGCCCACTATTTCTATGCACGGATCACTCCTGATCAGAGCACTGCTGACCAGGAGAGAGAATGGTTCCTCAAAGGAGAAATAGATAAGCCAGTGTACCTGGTTGAATACTCACGACGAGCAGCTCAAATACATGAGCTACCCGGGTGGGATCATTTATACTCTGAAGGTGATTTTTCCTTTTTCCGAAGAGACCCTTAAGCTGCTAAATATCTTAGAATGACCATTTTGCGGTGGCTCCACCAAAATAGTTCCTGGGAGTCCCCGGATAATAATACCTTCCGAATGCATTATTGATTTGAAGCATGGAGGCGTATTTTGCATCAAAAATATTGTTAATACCAGTGTGCAAATCCACCTGGATAGGGCCCAGGTTCAATAAGTAACCAACTTTAGCCCGACCAACGAAATAACTCTCAGCGTATAAGGTGTTTCCATCATCGATAGGAATATCGCCAGTGTACATACCATTGATATTACCATAGAAACCTTTTTCTGAGATAAGCTCAAAGCCCATATTCACAGTTTCTTTGGGTGTGCCGGTCAGCTCGTTGCCGCTGTAATCCACATCACCATCCTGAAACTCCAGAAACTCATAGTTCATGAATGCTCCTGTCACGAAGTAATTCATTTGATACATAGCATTGAGGTCATGGGTATAATTCAGTGACAGTTCTACTCCCAGGTGTCTTGTTTTTCCCGCATTGATACCTGTAATTGCTCCATTCAGGTTTGTCCTGCTCACAATCAGGTCTTTGATGAGCATATAGTAAAGGTTGGCATCATACTGCATCTTACCATCGAGGAAATAGCCTCTGGTGCCAATCTCATAATTCCAGCCCATCTCTGGTTGGATGTCCGGGTTGATTGCTCCATCAGGGTTGAGTGTTTCCTCCAGGTTGGGAGGAGAAAATCCGTGGCTGATATTTCCATAATAATGCCTGTTGCTCTTGGAGTGGTATACAAGTCCAATCCTTGGTGATAAAACCGGATCGAAATGATAATCGCCACTGTTCTCTACACTATCGCGAACGTACAGATCCTTGAGTTGATAGTTGGTCTTGTTGAAGTTGGCGCCGGCCTCAACACTAAACTTGGGAGAAAGATCAAAGTTGGTCTGAACAAAGAGGTTATAGTAGTCTCTGTTTTCGATAAAGTCACTTTGATCAAGTCCCATGATCGTTCCTGTGCCCTGTTGATAAAGGTTTTCAAAAATCTGTTGTTTGTAAGTATCTCTGAAATACTCCATGCCACCGCTGATTGACCAGGGTAAGGAGCCCTTACTTTTATAGCGGAGGATGTTTCTGAAACCTGTACCTACTGTATTCTCTTTTAGTATGCCCAGTGGTCTTGGTCTTGGCTCAAATGCATCCCTATAGCTCACAAACACTGAGCTGGTATTGCTCAAGCCTGCCTTACTTCCTGTGGTGTAGCTCAGGCCCAGCAGCACCTTGTCATATTGCTCAAACCCCTGGGCTCCTGCCCAGTTTGGCGCGGCAGCAGATGGGATACTGTCATAATATGACTGATTGATAGAGCTTGGGATAAACCCTTTCAGATAAATGTAATTACCCACAATACTCAAATGACCGGATTTCCCTGTATTGACTCTTCCAACCAGGCCTATAGACTCTCGTTCAAATTGATTGTTGTCCCTATAGCCATCACTGATCATTTTGCTGTGTGAGAGGCTGAAGTTGCTGTGATTTCCTCCAAAAGCAATTTTGTTGACCCATCTGCTCAGACCGTAGTTCCCGACTACCAACCCGGATTGCAAGGAAGTCTTCTGATAGGAAGCTATGACAGGTTTTAGATTGATCACGCCACCAAGTCCGGCCCCGTAAATACTTGAGTTGGGTCCTTTGATCACCTCCACTCTTTCGATCAAAGCCAGGTCTATGTCTTCGATGGTTGTTTCTCCCACACCTGAGGTAAGTGGGATCTGATCGAAGTATGCCCTGATTTTGTCTGTGCCGAAGGGTGTTCGTCCACCGATGCCCCTGATGGTGATCCTATTGGTGTTTAAAGAACCTGAATGCATATATACCCCGGGAATCCTGTTTAAAGCCGGGGTGATAAGGGTTTGGTCATCCCGCTCCAATCCTTTTTTGGTGATGACCCCAATACTGGCCGAGGCATTTTTCAGGCTTTCATTATGCTGTGATGCTGATACGATCACTTCATGAAGCTGAGTGGGGGCCACACCAAGAGGAATTGTGATCAGGTCATCATTTGAAGTAACCCGTATGACCTGTGAATAATAACCCAGGTGGTTTACAGAGATGTCTATGGGTAACGAGTCTACCTCAATGCTGAAAAGCCCACTTTCATCAGCCAAAGTAAATTCAGCACCTGATGAGATAATGGATGATTCCAGCGGCTCCTGGTTTGCTGCATCGATAATCTTTCCTCTTAGAATGGTTTGAGCTGAAATGCTTTGTAAACAAGCCAGAAGTAAAATTATCACCAGGTTAAATTTTAATTTCATAGTAGTTGGGTCTGCCCTAATGCGGGTTTAAAGTTTTAATTTTCTACACAAATCAAATCAAGACTCATGAAATGAGCATCAACATTCGAGACCTAATTATACCATCTGGTTGATGCTGAGCCAGCGTACAGGCAGGAATGTATACCTTGAATATGTGCCTGCATGCCGTAATGCACCACAGCTTGCTGACAATTTGAACATGGAAAATTAACTACACACGTATGAAAATATCACTACAAATCGAAGAACTTACTCAATTTGTCGCCTCTATTGTTGTACTGGTATTCCTTGAGCTGGATATAGCATGGTGGCTTTGGCCGATCATATTTCTTGCTCCTGATATCGGAATGGTTGGCTATCTGGCTAACCCCAAGATAGGCTCATGGACCTATAATTTCTTTCATTTTAAAAGTATTGCGGTGGCAGTTATTGCCTGTGGGGTTTTGCTTGAGTTCAAAGAGCTTCTTGTTGCAGGGGTCGTCCTGTTTGGTCATGCGGCTATGGACAGAATGCTTGGATACGGCCTCAAATACCCCGATAGCTTTAAGCATACTCATTTAGGGATGATGAGTTAACTTGAAGAGAATGCAATTGGCTTCTTCATTGTGAAGGTGAATTGTGAATATTTCCCTAACTCTGATTGAACATTGATTGTACCACCTAATTCTTCGACTAACTTCCTGACAGTTGCTAACCCAATTCCATTTCCTTGTTTTCCGAAGCGATCCTGTGGTTTCATTACCTGAAAAATCTCAAAGATCTTTGTAAGATGCTTTTCCGGGATTCCCGGGCCATTGTCTTTGACACCAATTTCATAATGGGTTTTATTGTTGGAGATCTTTATTTCAACTATTGGCCGCTCCTTATCGCTGTACTTGATGGCATTGGTGATAAGGTTGATCAGTATTTGATCTAATGCTGTCTTATTCGTCACTATCTCTTTTACATCGGATACAAAAGTCAGATCACTCTTTGCATCTGCTAACATATCTATCATGCGATGCTCAAGATCGCTTAAATTAATTACATCTGCTTTTTTCCTAAGTACTTCGGTAGCGCGACTGTACTCTAACAATCCATCGACAAGTTCCCTTAACCTGTCCGTTGAGTTTTGTAAAGTTTCAATGGTTTCAATTCCATCCGCGTCCAATTTGTCTTTATAATCTTCTATAAAAAGGGATGCCAATTGGGAGATGTTGTTCAGAGGAGATTTAATGTCATGGGCAGCTACCATTGCAAACCTCTCCAGCCCCTTATTTCTCCTATCCAACTGGGCCAGAGATGCTTCAAGTCGATTTTTGACATGTCTCAACTCGAAAAGATTCATTACTTGTTTCGCTAAAGTCCGGAGGGAGTTTTGTTGTTCCTTAGACAGCTGCTTAGGCTTATTATCTATTACACACAAAGTACCCATGGGCAGTCCCTCCTCGGATTTTAAGGGGACTCCAGCATAAAATATCACGTTAGGATCATCAGTAACCAGCGGGTTGTCATGAAATCTGGCATCTTTTCGTGCATCTTCGACGATGAAGATATCTTTTTGATCATTGATAGCATGCGCACAAAATGCATATTCCTTGGGAGTTTCTTCTGCAATAAGGCCGTGATGAGATTTGAACCATTGACGTTTGGCATCAAGAAGGGAAACCAATGAGATAGGAGTACCGCAAATCTGTGCGGCGATAGCCGTAAGGTTGTCATAGTCTTCTTCAGGTAGCGTATCGAGGATTGAATAGCTGTCAAGTTTTTCTAAACGTAATTCCTCGGAAGGGTGATCATGAGGATTTTCCATGTTTTTGGGGTTCGTTTATTCTATTTAGTTATCGATGCTCACTGATCTCAAACAGGTGACCGTCCGGATCCTGAAAAAAGCACCTTGTCTCCAGCCCTCGTGAGACAGGGGGAGTAATGAACTTGGCACCTCTTCTTTTCAATACTTTATAGGCTTCCTCACAATCAATGACGCGAATGGTGAATGAATGACTTACTGATTTAGGGTTCTTTGGAGGCTCAAAATCTATCTCGGGTTTGTCTTCAGTAGGTCCTCCGGGTGTGACAAGCAAAACCCAATGATTTAGGAAGCTGAGCACTACTGAATCACCACCATACTCACGAAAGACATTAGCTCCCAAGATTTTTGTATAGAAGTTTTTCGATCGTTGAATATCCTTGACTACAAGAATTGTGGTCAAAGCGGACTCCGAGAAAAAATCCTGATCTGCCATGATAGTAAATCTAGTCCATCGGAAAGGTAAATCCGAATTTAGTTGCTGTACACAATGTAACCATTTAATGAGGTGGCAATTAATAACCATAAGACATATGGCAAGACTAACAGCGACCATTGCTGTGTTTCTTGCCTGAAGTAAAATAGGAAACCAATCATGACAAGGGTCAATCCGGCGATGATGGCCAGGCCAAAAGCAGGGTTTTGAAAATAAAAGAATACCGGGTTCCAGGAAACATTCAGGATGAATTGTATGATGAAGAGTCCGAGTAGTAATTTTTGGTTACTCACGCGATTCCACGATATAGCCATATAAATGGCAAAGCAGATCATGATTGTAGTCCATGCCACACCAAATGTCCAGCCTGGAGGTGACCAGGGAGCTTTGTTAAGAGCAGCATACCATTCAGATGACACACCTTTCCCTGTAAATTGAGCACCGATAGCCAGGGCTCCAAAGTTGATCAGAAGAAATACCAGCAGTCGAAGAACCATAAACGACTAACTGTGTTGTCGAGGAATAGTTTAATCTGTGCTTCTAACCTCAACTAAAAAGTTGGGATCAACCACCAAAGCTTCCAATTCAGAAGCCTTTTTGAATTTAAATTCCTTCCATGATTGATCTGCATCGATCCATTTTTCAGGCTGTACTAACCTAATAGGCATTTCAAGGTCTTCAACGTCTGCGACAAGACGATAGCTGATCTTATTCTTTTCAAGACGATATTCAAGGGTTGGGATTGCTGAATGTCTTAAATACTGATCAAAATAGGGGGCCAGGTCCAGCTCAAAAAAGTTGCTGCTGAATTGCTCTAGCTGTTGAGAATAAATAGTCTTATGATAGAATTCTCTATTCAATGACCGGAGGTAGGATTGAAATTTTTGATCGTCATTAGTCATCTCTCTAAGTGTATGAATGATCGCCCATCCTTTAAAATACATATCCCGGCCAGCATCTTTGAAAATGCCATAAGCTGAAATGAGTGGCTGTTGGTTTTTTATTTTGTTGGGAAGTCGGGTCACAAAAAACTCACGGCCAGCATCTCTCCCCAACATTTCTTCAATAAAGAGTTCTTCACCATATGCTGCAAAACCCTCCTGGACCCATCTGTCTGCCATGTCTGACATTGTAATATTATTGCCAAACCACTCATGCGCGAGCTCATGCACAATGAGCCGATCGGTCTGCAAATCGAGCGCCGTAAGATTTTTGAATGAAAAACGTCCTTTCTTAAACTTGTTGCCGTATGCAATGGCACTCTGATGTTCCATGCCTATATAGGAAGACTCTACCATTTTGAATCCATCCTCATAAAACGGATATTTTCCAAACCACTTTTCGAATGTTTCTAGGGTTTTTATGGATTCGGGGATCAGGTGGGAAATGGCTTTATCCTTGTTGTAGTCCAGCACCCAAAAGTCAAGATCCAGAGATCCGTCTACTCCTTCATGTTTTCGACTGATGTTGATGTAATGACCGATATAAAAAGAAATCCCATAGTTGTTTATCGGGTTCCTGACCTTCCAGGTGTAGGTGGCTTTATTATTTTCTTTGGATTTATGTGTTAATAGTCCATTGCCAACTACCACACCAAGCGAATCATCTATTGTAAGGGTAAGTGATGCTCCCTGGTCAGGTTCTTCGCTATAGTGATCCTTGCACGGGTACCAGACACTACCTCCCACCAGTTGGCAGGCCACAGAGATCCAATCCCTGTTTAGAGAATCTTTCGCCCAGACAAACCCACCATCATAGGGAGCATTTATTGACTCTTTCGGTGTTCCGGAATAATAAATGCTGATGGCATTTTCGCCTTTGACCGTTTCAGGTACTTCCACCATGTATGCCGATCCCATCCTCTTGTACTTCAGGTGAATTCCAGCCAGTAGAATGCTATCGATCTTCAATGGCTCCTGCAGGTCGATTTGCATGAAGCCAGGATGCTTCTCACGAATCACATCAAAACGAATGGTATTCTTGCCAGCGACACGCCTTTTATCTGCATCTACATCAAGAGCTATGTCATAGTGCAAAACATCCCACCATTCTCTTTCCTTTGAGATGGATCCTTTCAGAGAGTCTTGAGAAGTGAATGAATGTTGGGCAGTAGCAAGAGTGGTGACAAATATCAGGAGGACCCCTGAAGCTTTCTTCAAGAACATTTTAGCGGGTTGATTATTTCACTTCTTTTATCTCAGAAATAGCCCGCTCAATCTCAAAGATCCGAGAGCTGTCCAGTCTTGAATGCACCAAAGAATCAATGTGCCTGTAAGCCTGTAATTCTTCCTCTAGCTCCTTGTCATTAGCATACTTCAATGCATTGTGAATGTGTTCGTTGGCATATTTGATAGCATAACCAGCGTCCTCGGCATCACCTTCCAGAAGGTATCGTTCAGATAGTCTTAGTTGTGCCGTAGCAACTGAATTCAGTGCGACAATAAAGGCGTGATTAATATGTTCGTAATTGACAATACCTTTTTCGATTTCCGCTCTCACAGTTTTCAAATCCGTTAAAGCCTCTTCCATTTCTGCCACACTCAGTGAATCTGAGAAATCTTCGATCAATTCTATCGAGTGTATAGCACTATTGAGGTGATATAGACTCCTTTCTATAGAATGCTCCCTGATATATAGCCTGGAATTACTTAAGTGAAGATCTGTTTCCAGGTTGATGTCGGTGGTGCCGGGGTGTTTCCTTTCGGTAATAACCTCATAATAATGCAGGGCGAAAACACCTCCAAAAATGAGCAGAAGTAAACCAATATAAAAGGGAAGATTGCTTTTCATGGATCAATTTGGATTAGAAGTGAAAGTTAGAAAAATCTTTTGATTTAACCTTAAATGCCATGGAATCATGCAATTCCAATAAAATTAAAACACTTTTGCAGTCCGTCAACGAGTAGCACTTTGATCAACGCTTTCAGATATTTATTTTGTGTTGTATGGTCCATCCTGATGATTACCTTGTCCATCATCCTGATGATCGTATTATTCAACAGGAAATTGCCAGTGGTGATGGCACGCACCATGTGGGCACCCGGGATCTTATGGGGTGTTGGCATCAGGCTGAAAGTACAAAATGAAGCTTTCGATACCAAAAAGCCACATGTTTTTGTTTCCAACCATATGTCCTACCTGGATATTCCCGTACTATTTAGGGCCATTCCATCCAATCTTTACTTTATCGCAAAAAAGGAGATTAAGTGGCTGCCATTTGTAGGTCAGTATATGATGGCCACTGGTATGCTTTTCGTAAACCGGGACAATAGACACAAAGCCATTATCAGTTTGAAAAAGGCAGCCAGGCTGGTGGGTAAAGGGAAAAGTGTTTTGATGTTTCCTGAAGGTACCAGAAGTAAAGACGGCAAAATCAATGCATTTAAGAAGGGACCATTTCACCTGGCAAAAGATGCTGGTGTGAGTGTGGTGCCAATATCTATCACTGGCACTGATAAAGTACTGGATATACATACTGGCAAAATCAAGCCGGGAGAGGTCAAGGTAAATATTGGAAAGCAGGTGGATCCCCATGAGTTTCCTGAAATTCAAGCTTTGATTCAGGAATGTCAGCATCAGGTTGAGCAGCTGAAAGGGAAATAAAAAAGGCTGTAACCACTCAGATCACAGCCTTTTTAATATGAAAAGTTATCAGATATTTGGTTGCGGAGTAATTCTCAAATAAGGTTTAAGCTCCTTATGTCCTTTTGGAAATTTTCCAGGGATTTCTTCATTGGTCACAGACGGTAGGATCACTACATCCTCGCCGTGTACCCAGTCTGCAGGTGTCGCCACACTGTGGTAGGCTGTCAACTGCAACGAATCGATCACCCTAAGTATCTCTCCAAAATTTCTTCCAGTGCTTGGTGGATAAGTAATTGTCGCTTTGATCTTCTTATCCGGTCCAATGAAGAATACAGACCTTACCGTAGCATTTGCTGCAGCATTTGGATGGATCATGTCGTAAAGAGTGGCCACTTTTCTTTCCGGGTCAGCAATGATCGGAAAGTTTACCGTTACGTTTTGCGTTTCATTGATATCCTTGATCCAGCCTTGATGTGATTCGAGGTCATCAACACTGACTGCCAGTACTTTGGTATTCCGTTTTTCAAATTCACCCTTTAGAGAGGCAGTTCGTCCAAGCTCCGTGGTGCAAACTGGTGTATAGTCAGCAGGGTGGGAATATAAAAGTCCCCAGCTGTCGCCTAACCATTCGTGGAAATTGATTTTTCCTTCAGTGGTCTCTATAGTGAAATTGGGTGCATCATCACCTATTCTTAAGCTCATAAGTAAAATGGGTTTTTAATGGGTAAAAAAAATCTTAATAAGCTATACGTCAATTACTGATAAGCGTTCAGCCTTTTGCTAAAAATAATGCAGCAAATACGTTAAAGAGTTGTCTGACTACATTTAGCAGCATCCGCCACCATCATAGAAGAAGGTGCTATTTGAAATAAAGATGTCCTTTCTTCCAAGCATAGCCAGGTTATTGGCAGTTTTATCACACACTGACAAAGGCTGGTTTTTGGAGAGAACATGTCCTTTGTGATCGTCATAATAACTCTCCGGACCAAAGTAGATGGCAGTTTTTCCCGTAAACACACATGGACCATCTATCGGCATGGGGTCTTTGATGGCGCAAACCTCTACGCTTTCGAGGTAAATATTTTCAGTAAGGCTGTAGGTATCCTTATCCAGGATCCGGTACGGTCTTCTGGCTCTAATCTCTACCGTTCCAAACCCGATCTCCGTGATGAGGTCTATATAAGTTTTCAATGGAAGTGCACCACTCAGACAAAGTGCTCTCAGCTGAGGGTCGTCCACAAGATGCGGAGGGAGGGGCTGGTCACTAATGGGATCAGACAGTATCAACCTTCCATGGGGTTTTAATACCCGGTACATCTCAGCCAGTGCAGTTTTCAGATCCTGAAGCTTGAAGATATTAAACAGACAGTTCTGAGCTGCCACATCCACACTATTATCCTCCTGTGGCAAATCGAGTGCTGTTCCTTTTATGGTGGTAACTGATTCCCTGTCAAACCAGTCATTCTCCATTTCTGCTCTATCCAGGTTTTGATTACACGCTGTGAGCATTTCATCTACGCTGTCCACCCCGATGATGCTTCCCCTGGACCGGCTGAAATATGCAAATTGAAGCAGCTCCATGCCTCCGCCGATGCCAACATATAAAACCTTCGGATTGTTAACGAGATCTCTGGGATGAACCGTAGAGCCGCAGCCATAATTCATTTCCAGCATCTTTTTCGGAATACTCAACCCCGGAAAGGCCCAAACAGGTGTTGTAGTGCAGCATAGACCTACATCAGGAGTCAATGCAGCTTGCTTGTATACATCAGTGGTTGTATCAAGGTAGTTATCCATAAAGTTACGTTAGGGTACCTCCACAGCTTGAACCAGCTCCCGCAGTACATCCAAAGCAATGTTGATTGATCCTGATCTCCCGTTGTTCAAGTGCCTTGATGTCAAATTGAGAAATATGCCTGGAATTTGAATCCACTTTCATATCCAGCATCTGATTGAAATCACAATCGTATATGTAACCATCCCAACCAACACTCAAGGTATTTCGACACATTACTCCAAATGCAGCCGATGGGTTGAAATTATTGACCAACTCATTCATGTAGTCATCATAGTTTCCGGAATTCACTAGGTAGTCCAGGAATCTGCTGATCGGAAGATTAGTGATTACAAAGAGGTTGTTGAAGTTGATACCATACCCATCTCTCAGCTTGACCTTGAAGTCATTCTCAAGCTGCACCTGGTCTGCGGGAAGGAATGCTCCCGATGGATTGTACACCAGGTCTAGTTTTAGGGATGGGTCATGACCGTATCCCACTTCGTTAAGTTTTTTGAGTGCCTGGATTGATTTCTCAAAGACTCCATCACCACGCTGAGCGTCTGTCCGTCTGGCCGTAAAGTAGGGCAGTGACGAAACAACGTTAACCTTATGTTTTTTGTAAAACTCAGGAAGGTCGTTGTATTTGGGATTCGCCATGATGATGGTGAGGTTACACCTGACGATGATGGATTTGCCCATGGCTGAGATCTCTTCTACAAACCACCTGAAGTCCGGATTCATTTCTGGCGCACCTCCGGTAATATCTACCACTTGGATTTCAGCATCTCGAATGGCATCGAGACATTGCTGCATGGTTTCCCGGGTCATGATCTCCTTGCGGTCAGGTCCAGCATCTACATGGCAATGCTTACATTCCTGGTTGCACATTTTACCTATGTTCACCTGGAATATCTCGATTCCCGTTGGCTTTAGTGGATAAAGACCAATTCCTTCCAGTTTATCCCGGAAACTCGGAATGCCCAACGTGGCATGGTCATCCAACAACTCAATTTGACTGTCGGGAGACGAAAATCTATGTTTTAGTTTATTTAGTGAAGACACATTACATCATTTTTTCCTTGACCTGATTCATCATCTGCACACCATGAACCAATGAGGCGCCGCCCCTGATTGCGGATGCCACATGCACGGCTTCCATCATCTGCTCTTCGTCACAACCCTTGGCCATTGTATCTGCCGTATAGGCATCTATGCAATATGGGCACTGGATCGTATGAGCTACTGCCAGGGCTATCAAAGATTTTTCACGTGCTGTAAGTGCCCCGGGTTCGAATACTTTGCCATAGTATTCAAAAAATTTATCACCCAATTCCTTCTGAAACTCAGTCACATTGCCAAATTTCTTCAGGTCTTCTCTGTTGTAGTATGTTTCTTTCATAGATTTAATCTTAACTCACCTGTTCAACTTATAAAAATTGAAATTGGATAAATAACCTTTCTTTACCAACAGCAATTGGAGAAATGTGTTCCCGAAAGTGGAGAAAGAAATCTATTTTATCTCAATGCCGACACTTCTCAGGTCCTCCCAAAAAGCAGGATATGATTTGTTGACTACCTCAGGATCCAGGATTTCAATATCTCTGACCTGGCAAACAGGCGCAAAGGCCATGGCCATGCGGTGATCTTCATAGGTTTCAATTGGGGCGATTTGATCAGGTACTACCCCAGGTGTCAATGTCCAGGTTGAACCTTCTTCGCTAAGCTGAGCACCAATCTTTTTGAGTTCATTGGTCATGGCGGCGATGCGGTCTGTTTCCTTGATCCTTAAACTTTCCAGCCCGGTCATCTGCAGCGAAACACCTTTTATAGCAGCAGTTACCATGACAGTTTGAGCCAGGTCAGGACAGGTTTTGAAATCTATTTGCACTGATTTGTTAGGGGACTCTGCCTTCGTAAGTCTTACCCCTCCATCGCTATATTGAGTTGCAAGTCCCAATTCCCGCATGATATTAACAATCTGTTGATCTCCCTGCAGGCTTTTTTCTTTTAATCCGGTGAGGACAAGATCTGGACTGGTGTCCAAAGCGGCAAGTGAAAACCAGTAGCTGGCACCGGACCAGTCACTTTCAATGGTATAGGCCTGCGCCTGATAAGCCTGAGGCTTAATAGAGATTGTGTTCCCGTTCCACACACTTTTTACTCCAAAGTGATCCATCAGGGCCAGGGTCATTTCAATATAAGGCCGGCTGAAAATCTCTGTGGTCAGCTCCAGTTCAAGGCCTTGTGGTAGCACTGGGCCGATCATGAGTAGAGCACTGATGAATTGGCTGCTTACATTGCCGGGAATCTGGATATTTTTTGTTTGCTGTTCTTTGATACCCTGGATCTTCAGTGGTGGGTACCCTGCCTTTTCCATGTAATCCACTTTCGAACCCAGCTTTATGAGGGCATCAGCCAGCAAACCAATGGGTCTCTCTTTCATTCTGGGTGTCCCAGTGATCGTTTCACCTTGCCCCTTCACTCCCAGGTAGGCCGTACAAAACCGCATGGTGGTTCCGGCATCTAGTACATCCCATATTTCACCTTTTTCGCGAAACAGCCTCATCATGGTTTGGGTATCCCTGGCTGCCGAAAGGTTTTCCAGGGTCATTTTATTCCCACTTAATGCATTGATTAGCAAAGCGCGATTGCTTTCACTTTTTGAAGAGGTTAATCTAACGACTCCCCGAAGGCTTTTATCGAATTTTGAAATTATTGATCTCAAATTATAATATTTTTAGAATCAAGTAGAACCATACTACAACCATTCTCGTTATTTGATTGTCTTAATAATAAATATGTCATTTACTAGAACGATAGCAACCATTTTAATCACTGCGGTGGTAGGTACTTTTGCACTTGTTTTTTCAAACCCTAAGAAAGTCAGCAAAAATAAGGTCAAAACTCACAATAGCCGTACTGATTTGGGTATTGAAGAAAAAGAAGATCTTTTTATTTGAGGGTATTGTAGAAATCAATCGCCGCCGCGATCATTTTTTCATCCACTTTCATATCATAAACACACTTCCCAATCTTCTCTAGCAGGGAAAAGTTGATTTCATTACCAACATTTTTCTTGTCTTGCCCCATCAATTCCATGAGATTTTTCATGGGTGGGATTGCTATGTCCTCATAAATCGACGTGATGTATCCGGTAATTTCATTTAAGGATTTCTCATCGAGCAGTTTTAGCTGAAAGCTTAAGTGTGCCTCCAGGATCATGCCCACAGCAATGGCCTCCCCATGAAGTAAACTCTTTTGATGGTTGAGGTACCATGTTTCCACAGCATGACCGAGGGTGTGCCCATAGTTTAGGATTTTTCTAAGACCATTTTCTTTCGGATCTTCCTTCACCACCTCGGACTTGATCTCCACAGATCGTTGGATGACCTTTTTCCAATCCATTTCAGGAAATTCGGATTTTAGGGTTCCATTCCAATACTCTTTATCCCTGATCAGTCCGTGTTTGATCACCTCTCCAAAACCAGATCTTAGCTCTCTTTGAGGCAAAGTCTTCAGGAATTCTGTAAAAATCAGAATCCTTTCCGGGTCATTGAACAGTCCAATGTGATTCTTCAATCCCATGAAGTCAATACCCAACTTTCCACCAATGTTGGCATCTACCATGGCCAGCAGGGTAGTGGGATAGTTCACAAAGCGGATGCCACGCTTGTAAGTAGATGCTACGAACCCTCCCATGTCACCAATGACACCTCCGCCGACGTTGATGAGGAGTGATTTCCTGGAGAATCCTGCAGTGGTAAGCGCTTCCCAGATATGCTCGCAGGTTCGCAGGTTTTTATTGATCTCACCACTTTTGATCTCAATGATCAGATGCTTATCATGCTCGAAATAAGGCAAACAATGTTCGGCCGTATTTTCATCCACCAGCAAGGCAACTTTATCAGGCTTAAGCTGTTGTATTACCTCCTGAAGTGCTTCATTAGGTGAATTGATAAAAAGAATATCCCTGGATAGTTCCACTATAAATGATAAAAGAAAAAAGGTTCAATGATGATGCTATCTTTGCATCGCTGTTCAAAACTATGTCAGAAAATTCAGAAATCAACTTTGAGGATACGGCAATTGGCTTCGCTTCGAAGGAGACGGGTGAGCTGAGAAAGACATATCTTCTCTTTTTGTCGATGCGATTTTCGTGGATGGTGGATGTGGGAACGTTTCTGACAAACGCAGCATTGAAGCTGAGGCTCCCGGTAAAGGGATTGATCCGCGATACCCTCTTCAAACAATTCTGCGGTGGGGTTTCTATCAAAGACTGCAAGCATACCATCGATCACCTTGAGAAGTTTAATGTCAAAACGATTCTGGATTATTCAGTAGAGGGCCAGGAGACCGAGCAAAGTTTTGATGACACGATGGAGGAGGCACTCAGGGTGGCGGATTTCGCCAAAAATACACCTGGCATTCCCTACTGTGTGATAAAGCTTACTGGCCTGGGCTCTGCCAGCCTCATGAAGAAAAAGCAATCCGGAAAGACACTCACCGAAAAGGAGCAGCAAGCCTTTGACAGGTTTGAAGACAGGGTTCACCGGGTTGCTGACCGGGTGGTAAACAACAATCTTCGGTTTATGGTGGATGCTGAAGAAAGCTGGATTCAGGTGATCATTGATGACCTTGTGATTGATCTCATGTTGAAGTATAACCAGCAGGCTCCCATGGTATTTATTACCTATCAACTATACCTCAAAGATGCCCTGGAAAGGATGAAGGCCGATTTTGAAAAGGTCTCAAAAAGTGGTTGCTTTTTTGGTGCCAAAGTAGTGCGGGGTGCCTATATGGAGAAAGAAAGAGATCGGGCAGAGGACAAAGATTACCCTGATCCTGTACAGCCAGATAAAAGATCTACCGATCAAGCATACAAAGATGCATTGACCTTCGCGGTTAATCATATTGATCGTTTTGCAGTCTGTGCAGGGACGCATAATGAGCAGTCTTGTCAGCTACTTGCCTCACTTATGCAGGCCAAAGGGATAAAAAAGAGCGACGAACGTGTTTACTTTGCGCAACTATTGGGAATGAGCGATAATATATCGTTCAAATTGTCCAACATGGGTTACAATGTTGCAAAGTATGTGCCCTATGGACCTGTGGAAAAAGTTTTGCCCTATCTGTTTAGACGGGCAGAGGAAAACACCTCAATAGCCGGACAGAGCAGCCGGGAATATGCACTGGTAAAAACAGAACTAAAAAGAAGAAGAAAAGAAAAAGCCTAAAGTAAATGCTTAGCGAACAAGAAATACAACGTAGAAAGGAACGAGAAGACTTAATGAAATTGGGTATAGATCCCTACCCAGCTGCTTTATTTGATGTAGATGTTTCTGCACAGGACATCAAAGAAAACTACGAGCGTAGAAAGACTGACTACAAAAGCGTTTCCATTGCCGGGAGACTCATGAGTCGTAGAATCATGGGATCTGCTTCGTTTGCTGAGATTCAGGACAGTACCGGGAGAATACAAATTTATCTTCGGCGGGACGACATTTGCCCTGGAGATGATAAATCCCTTTATAACGACATTTTTAAGAAACGACTTGACATTGGAGATATCATCGGGGTAAAAGGCTATGTCTTTACCACACAGATGGGTGAGATCTCTATGCATGTACAGGAGCTGACCTTACTGTCTAAGTCGCTTCATCCACTACCTATTGTAAAGGAGACAGAGGATGATAAAGGTCAGAAGAAAACCCACGATGCGTTCAGTGATCCCGAGCAACGATACCGACAGCGTTACCTGGACCTGATTGTAAACCCCAAGGTTAAGGAGACATTTAAGATGCGAACGCAGCTGATCAATACACTGCGCGATTTTTTTAATAGCAAAGGCTACCTCGAAGTGGAAACACCCATCCTTCAACCCATTCATGGTGGGGCGGCGGCACGACCCTTTGAGACGCATCACAACACACTCAACATGAAGCTTTATCTCAGGATAGCCAATGAGCTTTATTTGAAAAGGCTAATCGTTGGGGGATTTGATGGGGTATATGAGTTTGCCAAGGATTTCCGAAACGAAGGTATGTCACGTTTTCACAATCCTGAATTCACCCAGGTAGAGCTGTATGTGGCTTACAAAGATTACTTCTGGATGATGGATTTCATGGAAGAGGCCGTAGAGAAGGTGGCCTTGAGTCTGCATGGTGATACCAAAGTAAAGGTGGGTGAAAATACCATTGATTTCCAAAGGCCGTGGAAGCGATTCACGATGTTTGAAGCGATTGAGCACTTCACAGGTATCGACATATCGGAAATGGACGAGGAGCAGCTCAAGAAAGTATGCAAGGATCTGAAGGTGGACATGGATGAATCGATGGGCAAAGGAAAGCTGATCGATGAGATCTTTGGCGAAAAATGTGAGCCACATTTGATTCAGCCTACATTTATTATGGATTATCCCGTGGAGATGTCACCATTAACAAAGAAGCACCGATCGGAAGAAGGTTTGGTGGAGCGGTTTGAGGTGATCTGCAATGGAAAAGAAATCATGAATGCTTATTCTGAGTTGAATGATCCCATTGATCAGCGTGAGCGATTTGAGGAGCAATTGGAACTGGCCAAGCGGGGAGATGAAGAAGCTATGGCCCTGGATGAAGACTTCCTGCGTGCCCTGGAATACGGAATGCCTCCAACATCCGGGGTGGGTATTGGCATCGACAGGCTTACGATGATCATGACCAATAGTAATTCCATCCAGGATGTATTGTTTTTCCCTCAAATGAGACCTGCCAAGAAACCAACAATGGCGTCAGAAGCTGATTATGTCAATGTGGGAGTTCGAAAGGAACTGGTGCCAATTCTTCAGAAATTGGGGTTCAATACTATCAAGCAACTAAAGGAAGCGAACGTAAACAAGCTTTTTAATGACGTTTGTGGAATGCGGAAAAAGCTGAAGCTGGAGATTCAAAACCCAACAAAAGAAGAAGTGGAGTCCTGGCTGGCCTAACCAGTCAGGAAGCTATTTTACCGGGACCTTAATTTTGAGGGTAGTACCTGCTTTTCCGGATACGATCTCGAGGAATCCACTGCATCTTGCTACTCTTTCACGTATGTTTTTTAGGCCGTTGCCAGTATATTCCTTAGCAGAATTAAATCCAACTCCATTGTCTGAAATGATGAGATTCAGAAAATGGTTTTCGCGACTCATTGACAAACCGACTTCACTGGCTTTTGCATATTTGAGGATATTGGTGATTCCCTCCTGAGTAATGCGATAGATCTGGGTACTCAATTCATCGGAGAGTTCTATCTCATCAAAATCCAGTTCATATTCTACTGATGTAGTTTCAGGAAAAGTACTCATCACATCTTCGATAGCAGATTTTAGGCCCAGTCCCTGAATGGTGTAAAGCGAAAGGTTTTTGGACAGGCTCCTGATTTCGTCAATACTCTGATCAATTAATTTACTGGCTCGAAGTAACGCCCCAGAAGCATCATCTTCCAGTTGGCTGAGAAACATCTTAGATGCAACCAGCTTTTGACCAAGACTATCATGGAGGTTGGATGCGATGGTCTTACGTTCTTTTTCCTGGATATCCAACATCGATTTTCTCAATTGTCTATCTTTTGTCACATCCGTCATGATGCCGAAGTAATATCCTTCGCTGCTTCTGTTCGGGTCTGGTACCAGGTAGGTCTTACAATGAATGATTTTTTTATCATTTATCCTGGTGCAGCGATGTTCCATGTAGAACTCAGAGTTTTCCTTGATGGCTCTCTTCAGTTCATATTCGAAAATCTCTCTCTCTGCTTCATTGACACGATCAAGAAATTCATCATAAGTGATCTTCTTTACCTCTGAATCAAACCCAAGATTTTTCGTGAATTGTTGTGAACAAAGCAGCTTGCCCTTTGGGATGTTGTATTCAAAGCTTCCGGACAGGGATTGCTTCTCAGATTGTTTTAAAAGTTGTTGACTGGTTCGGAGCGCCTCATCATCCAGTTTCTTTTTTGTAATGTCCCTTGTTACATCAACAAAACCAATGCTCTTACCTTCTTCGTCTTTGAGGGGTGTCTTGATGGATTCAAAAACAAACCTTTTTCCTTTATTGTAATAATCAAGTTCCAGCGTTACAGGCCCCTCTTTTTTGAGTACTTCCTGATCTGTTGTAAGGATTTTTTCCAACACATCCTGCTCAAACAATTTTTTGATATTTTCTCCAATAAGCTCATCCTGTGGCTTGTTGAAGAACTTGCAAAAGCCTTCATTTACTTCAATCAGATTGCCTCTCAAGTCCCGGAGAAAGATCAGGTCTACTGCGCTTTCCATCAAGGTCTTGAGGATACCGTTTCGATAGAGCAGCTGGGCCTGATATCTGGCGGATTCCTCCCTTAATTTGGCTTCTTCCAGTAGCTGTAGGATAATTTTAGGGGCTTTGGCTATATGATCCTTAAGCAAGAAATCATTTGCTCCATGCCGCATCACTTCGACAGCCTTTTCTTCTCCCAGGAAACCAGTGAGAAAGAAAAAAGGAATAATCTGATCAATGTCACGAAGGACCTTCAGTGCGTCTAGTCCTGTAAATGAAGGGAGGTTGTAGTCAGAAATGATGATATCGGTGGAGTCTAATCCCTCCTTTATATAGTCTGTGAATTCATCCAGGCCGGTTGTGACATTTAGGTTCACACTCATGTCCGACTTTTTCAACGCCTGTTTCAGGAGCAGGATATCATCAGGGTTGTCTTCAAGAAGCAGTATGTTTATTTTCTCTTTTTCCAATTTCGCTAAATTAGTCCAAGTTGGGGGGGTCATTGACAAGCAGCCAATACATACTTATTTGGCGGGCAGCTTTAATGAACTGACCAAAATCAATCGGTTTTACCACGTAGGAGTTTACTCCGTACTCATAGCATTTTTTAAGGTCCGCATCCTCCTTTGAAGATGTCATCACCACTACGGGTATATTCTTGGTAAGCTTATCCATTCTCAGGATTTGGAGCAATTCAGTTCCATCCACCTTAGGCATTTTCAGGTCCAACAGAATCACTTTAGGCTTATTGCTAATGTCTCGTCCGCTATACTCTTCTTTACCAAATAAAAAATTCATAGCCTCTTCTCCATCTTTTAGCCATACGATTTCATTGGTCATGAATTCTCTTAAGGCTCTCATAGCCAGGGTAGCATCATCGGGGTTATCCTCGATGAGCAAGACCTCTACTGGTCGTTCGGGTTCTTTCATTGGGTATTAAGTGTTAGCGTAACTTTAGTTCCTTTGTTAATTTCGGATTGAATGTCAATTGTTCCCTGATGCCGGTCGATGATCTTTTTACACAAGGCCAGACCGATCCCCGTCCCGGAAAATTCAGCTTCCGTATGTAATCTCTGAAAAACACCAAAGAGTTTACTGGCATATTTCATATCAAAGCCAACACCATTGTCTTCAATTGTGATTATTGCTTTGGATTTCTGTTTTTCCCCAGAAATGGAAATCAGCTGTTTGGGATTTTTGTTGCTGTATTTTACCGCATTTGATATGAGGTTACTGAATACAACATCCAACATCGCCTTATCGCCCAGTACATCCGGTATGTTACCAACTTCAATACTTTTGTGCTGGTAGTCATCATTGTTTCGGATGATCTCACTTATCAACTCTTTGGTAGAAATTACTTCCTTTTCATTTTTCTTTCTTGTGAGTCTGCTGAAGGTGAGTAGGTCATCAATCAGATTCCCCATTTTAGCAGTATTGAAGATTATTCGATCGAGATACAATTTTGTATCTGGTTCTAGGTTTTTTAGCTCATCCTCCAGTGCATTGGCAAAACCACTAATGGCTCTAAGTGGGGCTCTCAAATCATGAGAAACAGAATAAGTGAATGATTCGAGCTCCTGATTGACTTTTTTTAGTTCCATCGTACGTTCCCCCACTTGCTCTTCTAGCATCTTATTGATTTCATTGCGCTCGTGCTCTATCTTTTTCTTTTCCGAGATGTTGGTGATTGAAGCAGCTGTCAAAGTTTTGCCCTCTGTATGTATGGAACCTAAGACAATTTCCACGGGAAATTCTGCACCTTTTTTCGTCTTACAATAAACGTTTTCTTCAATCCTGGAAGATCGATTGAGTGGTTTTTTTGCAAAGTATTTTTTTAATTGTTTTTCCAGTCCATCATAATTTCTTGAAACAATGGATTTTAATGGCTTACCAACTAAATCCCGGCTGGAGTACTTTAATAAATTGGCGGCTTCCCTGTTGTTGATTTCAATTTTGCCACTTTCATCAGTAATGACCATCGCGACCGGTGTTGATTCAAGTAATTCACGAAAACGTTTTTCTGAATCTTCAATTTTCTTTCGAGATATTACCAGGCTTGTAACATTTTCGGTAAACATGATAATGCCACCAATTTCATTATTTTTTTTGAACCAGGGTCTGCATTCGAACTTTATGTAGGTCATGGAACCATCCGGATTTGAATATCCATAGTCTTCTTCTTTGATGATCTCACCGTTCATAGACCGCTGATGATAGTCTAGCCACTCAGGCATTTCCAGCAATACAGGAAATATCTCATAGTGTGACTTACCCGTGATATCATCCTTGATCCCATAATCTTTGTACCACTGATCACTTGCCTTGATGTACCGCATTTTTGTGTCAAACATGGCCATAGCTCCGGGTGTATATTTAATAAATAGATCCAGCTGATTTTCAAGCATTCTTTTTTCTTCAGCTACCTTCTCATAGGTTTCCCTCTTGTAGAATGTAAGTGCAATTGGTACTGCCTGAACCAGGGCAATTACGGTGACCCATGAAACAATGCCTGTAAGCAATTTCACGAAACCAGCGAGACGATATACTGGGTCCCAGAAGATTACTACCTCAAGAAAATGCGTGAATCCACAGAGGAGAATAAATGCACTGAAGAGGACAAAAAACCTTTTGAATGGGATTTCCTTACGTTTTGCCAGGAAAACGAGCAATAAAATTGGTATTGATAAATAGGCAGTGAAGATAAGAGAATCAGAAATGATGGTGATCCAACCATCCGTTTCGCTCCAGTTGCCGCAATACCACCGCGCAGGCCAGTTTTCTGTTTCAAATAATGAAGCAAAATAACCGCTCAAACTATTCGGACCCGCAACAGCAGCTTGATTCACCTCACACAGCGCTACTTGTTTTTGTACCGGAATAAATTCTTGGTCTTCTGCTTTTGTGATGTTTAGGGTGTGAATAAGCAGACTAAGCAGAATGATTTTTTTCATGACTTAGTTATCTTCAATTTATTACAATTTATGTAAAATTGAACCGTTTAAGAAGATTCTAAAGCCGAATACCTGAAAATAGGTGTTTTACCTTATATTCAAATCAGTCTTTTTCGCGATTGTTTTTCTACCGTAGAACAAGGTTGCTTTCTCATTGAAAGTATTTTCATCATCGGTAGTAAAAAAATTGACAGATCCGGATTGTTGTAGTCTGTTTTCAATTTCAGGATGCCTTTGCAGATAGTCCACCAGACTGTCTGCTACTATCCCGCCCTGATCAATAATTTTGATATGAGAGGGGACATGCTTCCTGATTTTTGGAATTAACAATGGGTAATGTGTGCATGCCAGCAGTAACGTGTCAATTTTAGGATCTGCTGCGAGAATGTTTTTGAGGTTTTTTTGAATAAAATAATCTGCTCCCGGACCATCCTGTTCACCATTTTCCACCAAAGGAACCCACATAGGACATATTTCCTGTGTGACCTTCACTTGCGGGAAAAACTTGTTGATTTCAATCAGGTAGGATTCGGATTGGATGGTGCCTTTCGTACCAAGTATTCCGATATGACCGGTTTTGGTTTGCTCACCAATGGTTTCAGAGGTTGGCCTAAGTACTCCCAACACTCTCCGGTCAGGGGCGATATGTGGTAAGTCCAGTTGCTGAATGTTTCTTAATGCTTTGGCAGAGGCTGTGTTGCATGCCACAATGATGAGGGGACATCCCTGACTAAATAAGTATTTTACAGATTGTAGGGTGTATTGATAAATGGTCTCAAACGATCGAGTACCATAGGGTGTTCGTGCGTTATCACCGAGATAGAGAAAATCGTAACTTGGCAGCTTTTTGACCAGGGACTTTAGGACAGTTAATCCTCCATACCCTGAGTCAAATACACCAATCGGGCCTTTTTCAGCCATAGAATAATTTGGTTTCTTTTAGAAGGGTAGTTGATCAATTATTTCCTGCATCTTACGATCAGAATATCTGCCTTTTGTGGTCCAGATAATTTTTCCTGATTCATCCAGCAAATAGAAATAAGGGATGTCTTTTTCATCAAAACCTAGTGGGGCTTCGTAGTCTTTGACCTTACCCTTGTAGAAAAGTACGTAGGGTTCAAGTCTGCGATCTATGGTTTTCTTTACTTTTTCCATCGTGGCTTTATATGCAGGTCTTTTTGCTCCCGTAAACATGGGCACAAAATAGAGGTTCACATCATAGTCAATTTGGAAAATGCTGTTTTTATCAGGATCCTTAATAAACTGATTATAAGCAGGGCTAAACCACGTTTTCAGGTCGTTTTCAGCTTTCTTAGAAAAGGCAATTCCAATGATTGTATGCTTGCCTTTTGTGTCTTCAGGAAGGTTAATAAATTCATTTTTTAGGTTTTCTCCTTCTATCAATGGGAATTGATTGCCAACCTGTGCAACGGTGATAAATGAGATGAAAAAAAGGGTAATAAATGCTGAGTTCTTAACCATGGTTTTAAAATTTTATGAAAGGTACGAAGTCTCCCGGAAACAACGGATTTGATTATGCAAATAGTATACCTAAATTTATTTGATAAGAAACTGAATCATGAAAAGAATATTAATCGTACTGACATTATTCTCACTGAATACCTGAGACTCGGATACAAAGGCATTAAATGAAAAAGTTGCTCAATTAGAAAAGGTCGCCCATAAGGCTCAAAAAATGGCTGAGGCCAACGCACTTGAGGCAATGAGCCAACAAGCTATAGCAGAAGAAAATGCAGCTGAAGCACAAAGACAGGCACAGGTGGCTCAGAATAATGCAGCTGAAGCACATAAAATGGCGGAGCTTACTCAAGCTAAAATGGCAGAGCTGCAAAAACAACTGGATGCTTGCAAAGCAAAAAAGTGATCAAAAATCAGCTAAGCATCACGATGTAACTTTTTACTGGTCTGATATATGTTTCATTTATATTTAACCAAACCTTTTGCGAGCATGAACCCTTTGCCCCTTCTCCTGTTGGTCTTGTTTTCTTTACATGTTGGCGCTCAGTCGCGCATTAATATCTCTCAACCACTTAGCAGCAAGGCGGAGGTTGAAGCCACAGGCGAGCAGATCACTGTAACATGGGATGCTGGGCCAAATACTGTTGCAATGGTGGTGTTGGACATGACCTTAGAGGCACCTCTTATCAATTCTCTTGCGATCAAGAAAGGTGATTCATTCAAGACCGTGGGTAAAAACCTGGACCCCGCCTTTATCTTATCAGTGGGTCAGAGAAACCTGGACCGAAATGGCTGGACTGTGTTTTTTGATAAAGTACATGAGCGAAAGTATTTCAGTCGAGCCATGAAGCTTGATAAAAATGACCTAGCAGTAACCAGCAGTGGTAGCAGAACTTTAATAAAGATCTCAGGTGTCAGTTTTGATGAGTTTATGGGCCATCTTGAGATCACGCTGTATAATGGCAGTCCATTGATAAATATTGCCGCAGTAGTGGCTACTGAAAATGACGGAAGGGCGATTATTTATGATGCCGGACTGGTTTCAACTACTGAAAAATGGAGCTCAGTAAGCTGGATGGAAACGGATGGCAGTATGAGAACGTCTGATCCACTCCAAACGGGATCAAAAAATCTGGAAGTCAAACATCGTGTGATTCTTGGGGCTCAGAAGGCAGGTACTTTAGCAGTTTTCCCACCACCTCATCAGTATTTTTATCCCCTGGATGAGGCTTTCAACCTGGAGTTTGTTTGGCATGGCAACTACTACCGGGATTTTCTCGCTGGCTATGGCATTGGGATTCGTCATGATCCAAAAGGAGACTTGCGATATGTCCCCTGGTTTAATGCACCCCCCGGCACCGATCAAAGGTTGAATTTCTTTGTGCTCATCAATGATGCAGATGCTGAAAATACCATCGAAGATGTAAAGAAATTTACTCGAGGTGATCAGTATGAAGAACTGCCAGGCTACAAGACACTTTCAAGTCACTTTCATAATGAGTTTATAATGAAAGTGGTACTTGCAGACAAGCCAGTGCCTGACATCCCGGAGTTTGTAGATGTTTTTAAATCATTGGGTGTTGATATAGTACACCTGGGAGAATTCCACTATACAGCACATCCCAAAGGGCCAGACTCCCTTCGATTGAAGGAACTTAAAACTTTGTTTGATGAGTGCGCACGACTCTCGGATGAGGAGTTTCTTTTGTTACCGGGTGAAGAACCGAACGAACACCTCGGAGGTCATTGGATGCAATTTTTCCCGAAACCCGTTTACTGGGTGATGGAACGTGACGATGAAGTTCCATTCTTGCTAAACGATCCAATCTATGGTAAGGTATATCATGTGGGTTCTTCAGAGGAAATGTTGAAACTTCTGGAAATGGAAAATGGACTGGCGTGGACGGCTCACCCGCGTATCAAAGGTTCTATCGGTTATCCGGACAAATACAATTCCGAGGATTTTTATTTGTCTGATCGGTTTTTAGGTGCTGCCTGGAAGCCGATGCCTGCAGACCTGTCTTATGATCGGCTTGGCGTCCGAGTACTCGATCTTTTTGATGATATGAACAATTGGGGTCAACCGAAACGCGTAATTGCCGAGGCAGACCTGTTTACTGTGACCCAGGAAAATGAGATGTGGGCCAATATGAACACCAATTACCTCATGATTGATGAGATCCCGAAATTTTCTGATGGCTGGCCTGAGGTATTGGAGGCTATGGAGAAAGGGAGGTTCTTTTCCACTACTGGTGAAGTACTCATCCCGGAGTTTTCTGTAAATGGAACCCTGTTGGGTGAAATGGTGTCACTCCCTGGAAACGGGAAAGCGGAGATTCAATTCAAAGTGAATTGGACCTTTCCACTCAGTCATGCTGAGATTATTTCAGGAGATGGGGATAAAGTATTCAGGGAAAGAATAAGTTTAGAAGACACTACACCATTTGGTGAGCAGGTTTTCAAAAAGAATCTGAATCTAAAGGGAAGAAAATGGGTTCGCCTGGAAGTTTGGGATGCAGCTGTCAATGGTGCCTTTACCCAGGCCATTTGGATCAAGTAGCAAGTATTTAAAATCATCTATAATACGGCCTACCTTTCTCGAAGGAGTTATCCCGAATGAATACCGTTTCCGCCCCGTTTTCCACGAGGTGGAATTCGTGCTTATTGACAAAAAATAAGTGCAAATCCGCGCCCTTCAGTTCGAAATCATACTCCTCTCCAAACTTAAGGGCAATATCTACCATGGATTCCTGGCCTTTGATGCTCACCCACTGAATCGTTTTCTGATCCTGATTGATCTTTAGGTAGGCTTTTCTGATGAGTTGATCATTCACATCATACTGTTCCAGTTCCAGGGCATCCTCAAAGATCTTATTGATTGTAAGGCTGGTGTTATCAGGGGATAGGAACCTATCATCTTCAAGGACACTCACCAACTGCGAGGCATCGCTTTCAAAACTTTCGGTGTGATAGACCTTGGTGGCCACAAGTATTGCCTGTTCAAACTTCTCAACGATGGTTTCAGCAAAGTTGGTAGTACTGTCTTCGTATGCTTTTGGGATGGACAGATATAGGAAAGATGCATTTGAGGGTACTGTTCCATTTTTAATTTGACTGATGTCTTTTGCCTGTTGATACGTCCCTATTCGGATCGTCTTTCCTTTTACCAGTCTGCCTGAATTGGTTTTTGCTTCCTCTATGTTAATGGTGTATGGGTTGAGATCACCAAACTGGAAGACCCGCTGCATGTGCGTTCTGTCCTGTATGGCACCGAGGTTTTCGGTTGATATATTTCTAATGGTCGCCTTTAGGGTTTGGGGATCAAAATTAAACCGGTTGTTCCACCATTCTTCATCATCAATGTTGTAGTAATGATAGGTAAGCTTCTGCTCCAGCCACTCTGCAGTTTGCTGGAGTACCACCAGGTCTTCATCTTTACTTTGGCTGATCAGTGCCAAAGGCAATAGACTAAAGATCAAAAAGAACAGGCCGGATCTCATTTTATCAGGGTTGTGACGGTTGGCTAAAATTATAGATAATATCTTTAAACCTGGATTATGTATTTGATTTTCTATTAGATGATTCAGGTAAAACGTTAGCACAATATTAACATGTTTCAAGATCCTTCGCCTTTAGCAGAACGTATGAGACCCCGCTCCCTGGATGAGCTGGTAGGGCAAGAGCATTTGGTGGGTGAGAAGGGTGTTTTGAGAAAAACGATCCTTTCGGGAAAAGTGCCTTCCATGATTCTATGGGGACCTCCGGGAACGGGTAAGACCACATTGGCCAATATCATTGCCAACCAGGTGAAGGTACCATTTCATACACTGAGCGCTATCAGTTCCGGTGTAAAGGATGTACGTGAAGTGATCAATCACATCAGACCGGGAAGCAAAGCCATATTGTTTATAGATGAGATTCACAGGTTCAATAAATCTCAGCAGGATGCCCTGTTGGGAGCTGTAGAGAAGGGTACTATCACACTCATTGGAGCTACTACCGAAAATCCAAGTTTTGAAGTAAATGGTGCATTGTTGTCGCGGTGTCAGGTTTATACGCTGAAACCACTAGATTCTAATCACCTGACGACTATTTGCAAGACAGCTATAGAAAAGGACACTGAGCTAAAGAAGACCAAGGTCAATCTTAAGGAAACTGAAGCACTGTTCAACTTGTCTGGAGGGGATGCTAGAAAATTATTGAATCTCCTGGAATTGATCATTAAAGCTGAGGAAGGCGAAAAGATCGTCATCACCAATGAAAAGGCCATTGAAGCAGCCCAGCGAAAGACAGTATTATACGATAAGAAAGGAGAAATGCATTACGACATCATTTCTGCTTTTATCAAATCCATTCGCGGGAGTGACCCCAATGCGGCAGTTTATTACCTGGCCAGAATGATCGAAGGGGGAGAAGACGTAAAATTTATTGCAAGAAGACTCGTGATCCTTGCCTCTGAAGACATCGGCAATGCCAACCCAACAGCCCTGGTGATGGCTACTTCAGCATTTCAGGCTGTGAATGTGATTGGTTATCCCGAATCCAGAATCATCTTATCACAATGCGTCACCTATCTGGCTTCTTCTCCCAAGAGCAACGCCAGTTACCGCGCAATCAATGAAGCTCAAAGCATGGTATCCAAAACCGGTGACCTTCAAGTGCCGATGGCCATCCGCAATGCACCTACCAAGCTGATGAAAGACCAGGGCTATGGTCAGGGCTATCAGTATGCACATAATCATGAGGGGAATTTTGCCGATATGGAGTTTCTGCCGGAAGAGATAAAAGGCACTACTTTTTATGATCCGGGTCACAACCCAAGAGAAGACGAACTCAGAAAGTTCTTACGACATCGCTGGAAGGAAAAATATGGATATTGAAGTTGAAGAGCTATTTTGTTTGTGTCAAACTAATACTAAATATATATTTTTACCAAAATCGTAAAATTTAACATGAGTGCATGAGGCAGTTCAATGATCTCTTAAACGTCATAGACGGATATCTGGGCAGTGGTGCCTGGTTTGTTTATCTTCTTTTAGGCACTGGTTTATTTTTCACTATATATCTTGGTTTTCCTCAACTCAGGTATTTCAGATTTGCCATCAAAGTACTGAAGGGCAAGTTTGATAAGAAGGGGGATCAGGGAGATGCATCACATTTTCAGGCACTTGCCACAGCGCTTTCAGGCACTGTTGGGACAGGTAATATCGGCGGTGTGGCCCTCGCAGTCCACCTCGGAGGTCCTGCAGCACTTTTTTGGATGCTGGTCACAGCATTCCTGGGGATGACAACCAAGTTTGTGGAGGTTACCCTGTCACATAAATACCGTGAAACAACAGAAGATGGATTGATCGCCGGTGGACCCATGTATTATATGAAGAACAGGCTCAATCTAAAGCTTGGTAATGGGAAGGTATTAAAGACGGGTGTCTGGCTCGGAGGGGTTTTCGCTGTAGCCACGATTTTTTCCTCTTTTGGCACAGGTAACTTACCTCAGATCAATAATATCGCAAATTCTGTTTTTACCACCTTTGGCATCGAGCAGATCATCACTGGTGGAGTGCTCACCGTATTCCTGGCTCTAGTAATAATTGGTGGCATTAAGCGAATTGTAAAAGTTACAGAGAAGCTCGTACCACTGATGGCTGTGATTTATTTCGTTGGTGCGCTTTCAGTGATATTATTCAATTACGAGAATATCCTTCCTTCCTTCATTTCTATTTTCTCAGACATTTTCACCGGCACTTCAGCTGTCGGGGGATTCCTGGGAGCCAATTTTGCCTTCGCCTTTAATAGGGGCGTAAACAGGGGATTGTTCTCTAATGAAGCGGGTCAGGGATCTGCGCCCATCGCACATGCTGCAGCCCGGGCCCATGAGCCGGTTTCCGAGGGTCTGGTAGCGATTCTTGAGCCATTTATTGACACCATCATCATTTGTACGATTACCGGCCTGGTGCTGCTTTCTTCCGGCGCATGGTCTAACAAGTATGAGAATGAATTCCAGTTTACGGACGTATACGTAATGGAAAAGCTATATGATGAGAGTAAACAGGAGGATAGGCAGAAGATTAGAAGTCATGTACTGGGAACGAGCACAGAGAAATTTTATGAGGGATCTTTGACCATCGAAAACGGAAAGGTTACGAATCCCCTGACCATCATTGCCGCGCATTCATTTGCTGAAGAGGTGACGGTCTATGAAGGAGAAAAGCTCTACTCCGGTAGTCTGAATGTGGTAAACGGCCAGATTGCCACTGACAATGAAAACATACGTATGATAGGTAAGTCTCTGTTGCATAGTGCGCCTTTAACAACTATCGCATTCAACATGGGATTTTTTGGGGATTTTGGGCAATATATCGTCAGTATCGGACTGCTGCTTTTTGCATTCTCCACTTCCATATCATGGTCTTATTATGGAGGTAGAGCCACCACCTATTTGTTTGGTTCCAAGTATGAAATCTATTACAAGATTGTCTATATAGCGGGGTTCTTCTTTGCCTCTTTTGCAGATACCACCATTATATGGACAGTCGCAAATATTACTATTGCTTTGATGACCATTCCAAACCTTATCGGCCTTCTGTTGTTGCATAAGGAAATGAAGTCAACCGTGAATCAATATTGGAAAGACTTCAGTGAGGAATGGCCGGATGAAAAAATTCCAAGGTAATTTGCTGCCACCCAGGTAGTCATTTTTCCACTGATCACGATTTGTAATGGCTTTTCGGTGAGGTACTGTTTTATTTGATTTATGATGCGTAAAGAATTCCAGCTATATACAATTTGCCTACTTTTTAGTTTTTCAATCAATGCTCAGAGAATAGTAAAAGACATCAAGAAATCTGTTAGTCAGCAAAAGATTGAATCACACATGTACTTTTATGCCTCCGATGAGTTGAGAGGAAGAAATACTGGCACCATAGAAAACAGAATTGCCGCCAGGTACATTGCCGAACGCTTCAGGTCATACGGGGTTCAGCCTGTTGATCAGGAAGCCGGGTTTTTTCAGGAAGTTGGTTTGACGCGTACTAAAATCCCTAACACGGCTGAGCTGGTGGTTGGTGACTCTGTCTTCAATCTCTGGGACGACATGATTTTTACAAGCCCTGCTAATATCGATATTGACTCTACCCGTTTCGTTTTTATAGAATACGGCACAGCAGCCGATTTTGAAGGAAAAGATTTCGAGGGGAAAATTGCTGTAGGGATCTATGCATTGCCACCGGAAGGTCAACGACTTGATAAAGAGGAAATGATCTCCATCCTCAAGGAAAAGGGGGCTCTTGCTCTGCTTGAGCTCTATCGTCCCGCCAAGTTTGACTGGCCACTATTGATCAATTATCTGTCCAATGATTCTTACGATCTCAATGACAAGGAAGTTGAGACAAACGATTTTCCGGTAGGTTGGATCGTCGATTCTAACATGGAAAGATTAAAGTTCTTTAGGGAGTCTGATAGTCTGTCCGTTTCACTAAGCATCCAGGGCTCCCAAACAGATAGCCTGACTGTTCCCAATGTGGTAGGATATATAGAAGGGACTGACCCAAAGCTGAAAGATGAATACATCCTGATTTCAGCACACCTTGATCATGTTGGAGTAAAGAATGTGGTGCCAGGAGAAGATTCCATCTACAATGGAGCACGTGACAATGGTATTGGAATCACCAACATGCTAACTACGGCGGAGTACTTTGGCAAAAACCCACCAAAAAGATCCTTGCTATTCCTGGCCTGCAATGCCGAAGAAGTTGGTCTCCTGGGTAGTGAGTGGTATGCTAATCATCCTTTGATACCGCTTAGAAAAACCGTTTACAACCTCAATACGGATACAGGTGGCTACAATGACATTACCAAGATCACCGTTGTTGGGTTGAACAGAACTAACACCGCTCCGGAGCTGATTAAGTCTGGCAAACCCTTCGGACTCACGGTGATAGACGATCAGGTACCGGAAGAAAACCTCTACGAGCGATCAGATAATGTAAGTTTTGCCAAAAAGGGAATTCCAGCCATTTCCTATGATCCGGGCTACACGGCCATGGATGATGAGATCAAAAAATATTATCACCAGCCAGGTGATGAGCCTGAGACCATAGATTATGATTACCTCACAAAGTATTGCAAAGCGTATATCTATGCAGTATACCTCCTTTCAATTAAGGAGGATCTGAGGTGGTCAGAGGGAGATAAATATGAGGATATTGGCAAAGAACTCTATAAATAGGATTTAAAGGAATGCATTAGGAAGCCTTTCGCTCCGCAACATTTAAGTTCATCTCAGAAAGTTTTTCTCCTCCTTTGATACCAAAATCCAGTGTCCTAATTGGGAACGGAATGGTAATGTTGTTTTCATCAAAAGCAGATTTAATGGCTATGATAGCCGCTGTTCTTATAGCAAGGAATCCTGGGTCATCAGGGTATTTGATCCAAAACTTAATCTCAAAATTGATTGAGCTATCCCCGAAAGCAGTATAGGTGAAGATCATTTCGTCCTTTCGGATTACGCCTTTCACATCATTTAGTGCATCCAATACTATCTTTTGCACTTTTTCCAGGTTGTCACCATAAGAGACACCCACCGCAAGGTCTATTCTTCTCTCACCAAGTACGGTAAAGTTGATAATAGGGCTCTGAAGTACATCTTTGTTTGGTAAGTAAACCTCCTGACCCTGGAAGGTTCTGATTACTGTCACTCTGAGGTTGGTCCGTGTAACCGATCCCATAAAATCATTGATCTTGATGATATCTCCAACACGGAATGGTTTACGAAAAGCCAAAATGATTCCTGAAACAAAGTTTGCTACGATATCCTGAAAGGCAAATCCAAGGGCCAAACCTATTACACCTACACCAGCCAATAGTGAGGTGACAGCTTTTCCCAGGTGTAATACCTCCAGAATGATAAATAGTCCAGCCCCCATCACAGCGTAGTAGATGATTGACCCAAAAAGATTTTGCAGGGCCAGATTGTCAGATGATTTTTTGAATATTTTAATGAAGAGCCTTTTAAAAACTTTTGCCAGCAGGATAAAAATGATAAAGAGTATCAGGGCTATCGCCATGTTGGGTAAGAGCTCAATAAATGAGCCAATCCAGCTTTCAATTTTACCACTGACAGTCTCCACGATTCTTGCAGCTTGTGTGTCTTGTATTTCTTCCATTATGTTTACTTTTTGTACATAGAAATCAACTACAAAGTCAGGTGAGTGTTCAATTAATGGTTTTTCAATCAGCTTCTGTGGTATAATAATTATCCCTTACCTTTAGTGTAATGCGGTATCTGTTGTTTGTTTTATTTCTTGGTGCTATCGGGGTTTGGGTCTTTCTCGCACCATCTCAGGAGGCTAAGCCTGCCACTCCAAAAATGAATGGAGCCAGTCTGGTGAATCCCCCCCGTGAGATCACTCGTGATCAGATGGCACAACTTAAGCAGTTGAAAGTGGGCTGGGTAGCGATAATTCCCTATGCATTTGCTCAGTCAGGAGCTCCTGAGATATCTTTCAATCATGAGCGCCAATGGTGGGGAGAACGTACGGAAGGAACCAGCGAATTGATCTCTTTGGCCCGGGAATGTGGCATGAAAATCATGCTCAAACCTCACGTGTGGGTTCGGGGTGAAGGCTGGACCGGGGACTTTACACTCGAAAATGAGGATGATTGGAAAATATGGGAGAAAGATTTTTCGGAATATATCCTGCATTTTGCTGCCCTGGCAGACTCGATGGATGTAGAAGTGTTTTGTATCGGAACGGAGTATAGGATACCTGCCAGGGAACGCCCGGAATACTGGAGGAAACTCATTGGAGAAGTGGGTGAGGTATATAAAGGAAAAATAACCTACGCTTCCAACTGGGACAACTACATGAATATCAGCTGGTGGGATGCAGTAGATTATTTGGGTGTTGATGCCTACTTTCCATTAGTCGATAAGGAGAATCCATCAACAAAAGAGCTGGTGAAAGGTTGGGAAGCTGTAGCAGATGAGTTGGAAGGCTTTGCTGAGCGTTGGGGCAAGCCCGTCCTATTTACTGAATATGGGTTTCAAAGCATGAACGGTGCTGCTGGTAAACATTGGGAGCTGGATAGCAAACAAATCCCGGTAAATGAAGAGCTCCAGGCAAACGCCTATGAGGCCACTTTCCAGGTCTTTATGGATAAAGATTGGTATGCAGGGGGCTTTTTCTGGAAGTGGTATTTCTTCCAGCGATCTCCCGAGAGATACACGACAGACTGGACCCCACAAAACAAAAAAGCTGAAGCAATAATCGCCAAGTGGTACGGCCAAACGCCTGGTATTCAGTAGGTTTTTGCATTTAGTGTGTAAAAAATACATAAAAAGGATTTAGGTTTGGGGATACACTCTGGTACTTAGTATAATAAGCAACATTTAGCGCTATGAAATTTCTTCAATTCACCCTTATGACCTGGCTGCTTTGCCATGCTGGTTTTGCCCAGGATTTTGTCAAGTCAAAAGTAATAAAACAACAAGCTCCATCGAGTGAAGCTTACCAATCCATGACATTCAATGGTGCCTGGTGCTGGTTTTCGGATCCACGCGCAGTCTATTATGAAGGAAAGCACAAGCGGACTTATGTTGGATGGATAGACAATTACGGTGATGTTCAGATTGGCTACTACGATCATACCACAGGTGAGATTGATTCACGTGTGCTGTATGACAACCTCGAGATTGACGATCACAATAACCCGTCTGTGCTGTTTGATGAGGACGGGAAGCTTATGGTCTTTTTCAACAACCACATGCTCGGCGTGAAACCACTTTATATCGTCCGAGCTACCGAACCAGAGAGCATTGAAAGCTGGGAGCCTGTTCAGGAGCTTTATCTCAATGATGAGAAATTGAGTGATCTGGGAAGTATGAATCATACCTACACGAACCCGATCAAATTATCTGCCGAAAATGGAAAGCTCTTTCTATTCTGGAGAGGTGTGGATGGAAAGCCAAGCTATTCCACATCGACTGACAATGGAAAGACCTGGGCGACAGGGAAGATCTTCTTCATGCCGGAGCGTAAATATTCATTCAGAAGACCTTATACCAAAGTCTATTCAGATGGAGTCGACAAGATCCACTTCACTGTAACAGATGGTCATCCACTAAAAGAAGACGCCAACAATATCTATTACATGTACTACCAGGGCGGGGCATTTTATAAAGCTGATGGCACCAAGATCAAAGACCTGGGAGGGGAGCCTGTGTTGCCAGAAGAAGCTGACCTGGTATATGATGCAGTCAAAGGGAAAGCACGGGCCTGGAACTGGGAAATTGGAGAAACGGATGGCAAGCCTGTGATAGTTTATACAAGGTACCCTGATGAGCAAAATCATATCTATTGCTATGCCCGATGGGATGGAAAACAATGGCTCAACTACGATTTGATCAATTCAGGTAGCTGGTTTCCGCAGACCATAGAGGGTGTAGAAGAGCCGGAAACTTTCTATTCGGCGGGTATGAGTATAGACCATGAAAGTCCGGGGACGCTTTATCTATCGGTAAAACGGGATAGCATTTATGAAATTGAGCAATGGGACAGTAAAAACGGTGGAAAATCATGGACTATTACACCTGTTACAAAGGGCTCATCCAAAGACAACATCCGGCCATTTGCAGTGCGAAATGCAGGTGAAGGAAATAAACTTCAACTGTTGTGGATGCAAAACACCAAATATCATCATTTCACCTTTGGTAACAGGATGAAAGACTGGGGACTCCAATTCAAGGATAGGTATCAAACAGCTATTCAAATGAGTATCCCTATGAATTCGGTAGCTGATCCGCTCTCACAAGAGGGCGTGATAGATATGATGCAGCGGACAGCAGACTGGCATCTTTCCAATCCTCGATACAAATACGATCCTATCGACTGGCATTACGGAGCATTATATACAGGAATCAGAGCACTTTATGAGGTGACTGGTGAAGACAGGTATCGCAATGAGCTGATCAATATCGGTCAGGCAGCGGAGTGGAAGCCACTCGATGACTTTTTACATGCGGACCGCCTGACGGTCATTGACAACTGGGCATGGCTGTCCGGTCTTATGAATGATGAGGAGATGATTGAAAAGTCAAGATGGGCACTGGATATTCACATTGCCCGGGGCACTAAACATACGGATGTGAGATTCAAGGACAATCCCTACAAACTCGAGTGGTGGACCTGGTGTGACGCCCTTTTCATGGCGCCTCCGTCTTTCGTTGAGATGTGGAAGCTCACCGGTGAGACCAAATACCTGGATTACATGGATGAGCTGTGGTGGAGGACTTCCGATTACCTCTACTCAAACGCGGACTCTCTTTATTATCGTGATGATCGATATTTTGACAGGCTTTCTGACAATGGCAAGAAAATTTTCTGGGCCCGTGGAAATGGGTGGGTAATCGCCGGACTGGCAAGGATACTGGAAGACCTTCCTGCTGATTATGCCGGGCGAGAAAGACTGGAGCAGCAATACATGGAAATGGCTCATAAACTACTCAGGATACAGGGTGCTGATGGCTTATGGAGAGTGAGTCTTCATGACCCTGAATACCTGAACATGGGTGAATCCAGTGGAAGCTCATTCTTCACTTTTGCTTTGGCGTGGGGCTTAAATAATGGTATGATTGATCAAAAGTATCGACCACAGGTAGAGAAAGCCTGGAAAGCGCTTTGCAACAATGTGAATGAAGAAGGAAGGTTAGGGTATGTGCAGCAGGTGGCGGGGGATCCATATCCCTTCAAAGCGGATGAATCCCATGTGTATGCAACAGGTGCTTATTTATTAGCTGGCAAAGAAATGTTTAAACTTGCTGATAAATAACATCCCAATTATGAACCCACATTTTTCAAGGTACCTTCTCATGCCTCTGCTGGCATGTGTGTTTGTCTTTTTGTTCGTCCCAGGCTCTGAAGCCCAGGCTCAACGACCCAACATACTCATCATTATCCCGGATGACCTGGGCTGGTCGGATGTGGGGTATCATGGCTCTGAGATCATGACGCCAAATATTGATAAGCTGGCTCAGACTGGGGTGAAGCTGGAGCAGCATTATGTAATGCCGACCTGCACACCCACCCGAGTCAGCCTGATCACCGGGAAATACCCCAGTCGATATGGTGTCCTGGCTCCGGCTTATGGTGAGGTGATCGACCTGGGGGATGCTACTTTGCCTTCCATTCTTTCCAAAAATGGATATTTCACTGCTTTGGTGGGGAAATGGCACATGGGTTCACCACCGTACACGCCTAAAAAGTATGGATTCCAGTCCACCTATGGCTATTTCGATGGGCAGATTGAGCCTTACACCCATGAATACAAGACCGGTCGAAACTCCTGGCATCGCAACGATCAGCTGTTTGAGGAGGAAGGTCATGTGACAGATTTGCTGACAGCAGAAGCCATTCGCATCATCGAAGAAGACAGGGAAGAACCATTCTTACTGTATCTGGCACATCAGGTGCCACATTCACCGCTCAATGAGCCAGAGGAGTGGACATCTAAATATGATCATCTGTCTTTGGATCCATCACGCAAGCTATTTGCTGCCAGTGTCACGCATATGGATGATGGGGTCGGTCAGGTGATCGAGGCTTTGGAAAGGACAGGAAAGCGGGACAATACCCTGATCCTGGTATTGAGTGACAATGGTGCTCAGCATAGCTGGCAACACAGTACGCACTATCGAGGTGCTTACGCTGACAAACCTCATCTCGTACTTGGAAATAACTACCCCTTAAGAGGCTGGAAGGGAGCGGTGTATGAAGGGGGCATCCGGGTGCCAGCATTAGCCAACTGGCCCGGGAAGTTGGAGCCGGGAACCGTCAATGTGCCTGTTCACATGTCTGATTGGTTGCCTACTTTATGTGGTCTGGTAGGTGCCGAAAAGGATCTCAAAAACCTGAAGCTTGATGGTCAGAACATTTGGGACATCGTGCAAGGTGACAGAGATTCCAATCATCCACTCTACTGGAAAATTGCCAACTCGTTTGCAGTCCGTGATGGCGATTGGAAACTGGTTGTAGACAGGAAAACGGAACGACAAGAACTTTACAATCTCAAAGAGGATTTCAGGGAAGACAGAGATCTCAGTAAAGAAAATCCTGAAAAAGTTAAATATCTGAGCGAATTGCTGGAAAAATTTAAGGAAGGAGATCGGGAAAGAGCCGAATAGTCCGATCTTGCACTCATTATTTAATCAATTGAAGATATGATGAGGCTATTAGCGATACTATTTCTGGGTTTTCTTTTTAGTTGTGGGACAAGCCAAACTGAGGTTGAGCATATTCCGCCTCTCTCCGTGACTCCTGCACCACATCAGCTCACGTATCAGAAAATGGAGATCGTGGGTTTTGTCCATTTCACGGTAAATACCTTCACCAACAAAGAATGGGGCTACGGAGATGAGAAGCCTGCTATTTTCAATCCGTCCGAGCTGGATGCCGAGCAGTGGGTGCTGGCAGCCAAAGCAGGCGGGATGAAAGAACTGATCCTTACCGCCAAACACCACGATGGGTTTTGCCTATGGCCCAGTAAATACACGGAGCATAGCGTGAAAAACAGTCCTTACAAGGATGGAAAAGGCGATATCGTTCGGGAGTTTGTGGATGCCTGCCGCAAGCATGGCCTGAAAGTGGGTTTATACCTGTCGCCATGGGATCGAAATCACAAGGATTATGGCACGCCAGATTACATTACCTACTACAGAAATCAATTGAACGAGCTGCTTACCGAATATGGTGAGATCAACGAGATCTGGTTTGATGGTGCCAATGGTGGTGACGGATATTACGGAGGTGCCAACGAGGAAAGAAGAATTGACAGAAAGACATACTACGACTGGCCAACGACTTTCAAGCTGGTCAAAGACCTTCAGCCGAATATCTCCATCTTTTCTGATGCAGGACCTGACATCCGCTGGGTAGGGAATGAACATGGCTATGCAGGGGAGACCTTCTGGTCGCCGATCCATACGGACTCCCTGGTGATCGGTGGTTCAGATCCGTCTTATCTGAATACCGGAGACCCAAATGGCAACAAGTGGATAGTAGGTCAATGTGATGTGTCCATCCGTCCGGGATGGTTTTACCACCCAAAAGAAGACAGCCTGGTGAAATCTCCTGAGAAAATTCTCGAGATCTATCACAAATCAGTCGGTAGAAACGGGGTGCTGCTTTTGAATTTACCTCCCGACAGACGAGGCTTGATCCACGAAAATGATGTGGCCTCTTTGAAAGACTTCAATACCCTGGTAGATGGTCTGTTTGACATGAATCTGGCAGAAGGAAAGGTACGGGCTTCCAACACCCGATTGAAGCATGATAAGTTTGATGCAAACAACATCCTGGATGATGACCTGGATTCATACTGGGCAGCTGATGACGATGTGATCGAGGCATCATTGATTGTGGAATTGAAAGAGGCGGTTGATTTTGAGCGAATTGTCATTCAGGAACCCATCCGGTTTGGGCAGCGGGTTTCGCAATTTGAAGTACATGTGGAGAAGGATGGTCAGTGGGAGTTGGCGTACGAGGGCACTACCATTGGCTACAAAAGGATCCTGGAGCTAGAGCCCAACAACAGCAATCGTATAAAGTTGACGATTTTGGATGCCCTGGGTCCACCGGCGATCTCCAATTTTGAGATCTATTGATTTAAAGAGGGTCTGTTTTATTTAAGCAGGCCCTATTGATTTTATCGTAACCACCACCCGGGGATTTGTGTTATTATTCTCATGAGGCAAATATTCATAATCCTTCTATCGCTATCGGGGAGTGTCCTCTTTGCACAAGAAAAGCGGGAAGTTGAAAAGCGTGTCAGAAAAGGGGATGTGCCGATGGTAGCCAGGCAATTTATCCAGGACGCTTATGGTACAAAGACCAAGCTTCGGTGGTATTATCAGACAGAGGATGAGGACATCAGCTATGAGGCAAAACTCTATTGGAAAGATGAGCTTCACAGCATTGAGTTCGATACCCTGGGAGAGATAAAAGACCTCGAGATTGTGGTGGAATGGGAAATGATAGACAGCCCGGCAAGGGAAAACCTCGAAGCGTATTTCAATAGCAATTATGATAAATGGGATCTGGACAAGATCCAGGTTCAATGGTCCGGAGCGATGGATAAGCTAAAGGCACTGATCAAAACAGATCAGCCAACAGGACTTACCAAAAGATATGAAATCGAGTATCGGGGAGCCACGGAAACGGAGGATGAATTGTGGGAGGGCCTGTTCAATGCAGACGGAACTGTTTTACTTCAAAAGCGGAAGATTATACTGGGTAATTTGAATAACCTGACCTATTGATGCGGTGGATATTCATATTCATGACCTTATTCGGATTCGTTTGCTCCAGGGCACAGGAAGTGTTCTATGGAGGATTCTTTCCTGAGTTTTCACTGACAAAAAAGATCTCATCGAAGATGCATTCCACCTTTAAGGTGGAGTCACAGCATGGGTTGTATGACCACCAGGAAGTGAAGTCGTGGGAGTATTTTCATGATCGAACAGACCTACAATTTTTTGTTGGACGATCGTTGACCCCGCTGATCAAAGTGGATGTCGGCTACCAGTACCGGGTGGACCCTTCAGGAGGAAACAACCACCGTTTGATCCAGCAAATTGCTTTCATCCAAAGACTGGCGAGCGGTAAAATCGGTCATCGGATCAGGACTGACCAGACTTTTTCGGAAGACGAAGAGGATGTGCTCTACCGGATCAGGTATCGGTTGGCTTATCAGAAACCATTACAAGGGGCTGAACTGGATCCGGGGGAGTTTTACCTGTCTTTATCCAATGAGCTCATCTATGCTTACGAGGCGGGTGACCAGGAATTTGAAAACCGGCTGGTGGGTTCCCTGGGCTACGTCTTCAGCGCAACCATCAAGATGGAATCCGGGATGGACTACAGGACCGACCGGTTCATCGCTCCGGGGTTTCGTCAGCGATTGTGGTGGAAGACCGGGGCCTACCTGGCTTTTTGATTTGTTCTTACCACGAAATCGGTCTGTAATCTTTCAGAAACTGGCCACACCAGTGCTTCCTGGTATTGATCCCGTCAAATAATGGGTCAAGCACCCGGGCGGCACCATCCACAATATCCAATGGTGGCTGGAAGTCATGGACGTCGGCTTTCTTTTTGGCCAGCTCAGCAGGATCCTCGTCCGTGACCCATCCGGTATCCACGGCGTTCATGTAGATGCCGTATTTGGCGAAGTCTGAAGCCGAAGTATGGGTCATCATGTTGAGCGCTGCTTTCGCCATATTGGTATGGGGATGTCGATCTTCTTTGTGGAAGCGATGAAACTTCCCTTCCATGGCGGACACGTTGATGATGTGCTTCATGCCGGTGTTGTCTCTTTTCATCACGTTTACCAGGCGGTTGCACAACACGAAAGGCGCCACGGAATTTACCAGCTGTACTTCAACCATCTCGGTGGTATGAATTTCCCCCAACTTCAACCTCCAGCTGTTGGTTTTTCTCAGGTCCACCTGTTGAAGATCCGCATCCAGTTGTCCTTCCGGGAATACTTCTTCCGGCTTGAGGGAATTGTCTATCGAGTAAGGGATCTGGGAAAGCTGCGCAGAAGCGCTCAGCCCGATGCCTATTTGTTTTCCATGCCAGGAGACGGGAAGGTTACGGTTGGTACCCATCAATTCCTTGCTCAGGATACCCAGCTCATTGAGGCAGGCGTGGTGATCCATCAGAAGGTCTTTTACCGAAGCAGGCAGCTCGGAATACGCCTTTTCCTCATTGGACATCAGGTGCTGATAGAATCCGGAAGGCCTGCGGACCGTCTGTGCAGCATTGTTGATCAGGACATCCAGCCGATCATATTTTTCTTCGATGAAATTGCAAAACAGCTCCACGCTGGGGATGTGCCTGAGGTCAAGTCCATGGATTTTGAGCCGATTACTCCATTCACGATAATCCGGCTCCTTTGAGAACCTAATCGCCGAATCTACCGGAAATCGTGTGGTGGCAATCACTGTAGCCCCGGCCCTCAACATCATGAGGGTGATGTGGTAGCCGATCTTGAGCCTTGAGCCTGTGACCAGCGCCACCTGGCCAGTGAGGTCTGCCGTCTGGAATCGTTTGGCATAATTGAACTCCGCACAGGTCGGGCACATAGTATCATAAAAATGATGCAGGCGGGTAAATTCCTCCTTGCAGACGTAGCAATTTCTGGGAGAATTCAGCTCAGCACCCGGAAAGGTTTCCATCCCCGCCAGATCGATCATTTTGGGTGCAGTGAAAACAAGGGCTTCACGAGCACTTCTGATCCCCGTAGCATTGCGTGCCTCCTTATCCTTGATGTTGATCTTTCTTTTCTCAGCTTTCTTCGCTTCTTTCCGGCGACGAAGAAACTCCTCCCTGCTGGGCCTGGATAGCAAACCGGCAGCCATGATCAGCTCCAGGCGTTTGTCTTTGGGGATCTCAAAAATCCGGTTGGTCTCAGCATTCAGGGTATTCAATACCTGTATGCATTGTTCGATTTGCTCAGCACTGAGCTGCGTGCCGGGCATTGCTTCTTCGGAGAAAGCTGTCATGTAATATCAAATTGTCGGCAAAAATAGTGATATGATAGGCTATATTTATAGGTCCTATTAAAATTGATATTGAAAGAAAGACTTTAGCATAAACCCGGATTTATGAAAACCAACCTAACAACATTACTGGCTGTCCTGATTTTGTTTCAGGCATGTAACCAGGCTGCAAAGAACACCGAATCTACATCGTCAGAAGCATCCGAAGCAGCTGACAACCTCTGCATGGGCCACTACTGGACCGAAGAAGAGGCCAAAGAAAAACTTAAGGAATTTGCTGCCACCTATGATGACCAGGCTTCCTGGGAGAAGCGGGCGAAAAGGATCCGACAAGGCATCCTGGATGGATTGCAGTGGGACAAGATGCCGGAGGTGACCAGCGACTTTGACCTGATCGTCACCAAGACCATGGAGATGGATGGCTACATCATTGAAAATGTGACCCTAGAGAGCTTCCCCGGGTTTTACGTCACCGGAAACATCTACCGACCTACCAATGCCAAAGCAAAGAATCCTGCCATCCTTACGGCACACGGCCACTGGGAAGACAGACGGTTTATGGAGGAGGTACAAAAACGATGTGCCTATCTCGCACGGGCTGGCGCCATTGTATTCATGTATGACATGATAGGCTATGGCGATAGCAAGCAGACCACCCACAAGATGCCCCTGGCGCTGCTGCTCCAGACGTGGAACAGCAAAAGAGTGTTGGACTACCTGCTTACCAGGGAAGATGTGGACCCCGAACGCATTGGGATGACCGGTGCATCGGGAGGAGGCACACAGACCTTCGTGCTCACCGCCATTGATGACAGGATCAAAGTAGCTGTGCCGGCAGTCCAGGTTTCGGCGCACTTCTTCGGAGGCTGCGTGTGTGAGAGTGGCATGCCCATCCACAAGAGCAACGATCACCAGACCAACAATGTGGAGGTGGCTGCCCTGACGGCACCCAGGCCTTTGCTTTTGATCTCTGATGGTGACGACTGGACCAAAAATGTGCCCGAGGTGGAGTATCCCTACATCCGTAATATCTATAAGCTTTATGGCATTGAGGACAAAGTAGAGAGTGCCCACTTCCCAGACGAAGTGCATGACTATGGCGCGAACAAAAGAGTGCCCATGTACAGGTTCTTCGGTAAACACCTGGGACTGGATGTGCCGGAAGGCCCGATCAACGAAGATTTCATCAAAGTCCTCTCGAAAGAAGAATTAAGTGTGCTCGCCGGGACAGAGTTACCTGAAGGCGCACTGAAGGGCGATGAGGCGGTGATAGCGTATTTGGGGTTTTAATAAAAGGCATAGCCCACGGTACTCCATGGATCTTATTATCGTCATTGTGAGGAATCAATCATGAGTCGTCAGATCTCAGAATTGGTGACGTGACAATCCCCTTGTATACCTGGAGAAGTGGTTCTGGATTTCAGTCACTTCAAAATATTTTGTTTTCCACCCTTGCCAGGGGGGCTTTCATTTCTTTTCCTTGATGAAAAGAAACGAAACAAAGAAAAATCAAGCCAGAATAATCACTTCCGCCCGCAATGGCCACCCACGCCCGGTATTCTGGCTGGCCTACCCGCTTTTGCTTCGCAATTGGAGGGATTAGCAATGAATTGAATTTTCAGGTTTTGAGTTGCATATGCAAAGAACTAATCCCTCACTTACCTAGTATAGTGAAATAGCACAAAACTCTGCAACAATCTCGTCATTGCAAGTGTATATTTAACAGTCAATTATGAAATCAGAAAAGAAAACAGCCATCGTTACCGGATCAGCGTCCGGGGTAGGTGCGGCCACCTGCATCGAACTGGCCAGGCGAGGATGGAATGTGGTGATCAATTACTCCCGCAGCGAAAAAGAAGCGCATGAGACTGCAGAAAAATGCAAAGCCTTCACTGAAGGAGTCATGATCATCAAAGCCGATGTTTCGCAGGATGACCAGGGCATCGCGATGGTCAATGAGACCATTGAAAAGTGGGGCAGAATTGATGCTTTGGTAAATAATGCCGGGACCACTAAATATTGCAATTACCATGACCTGGACGGGCTTTCCAAAGAAGATTTTTTGAAGCTTTATGAGGTGAATGTGGTAGGGGCTTACCAGGTCACCAGGGCGGCGGCACCCTATTTAAAGGCAGCCAAAGGTTCGGTGGTCAACACCTCATCCATTAGTGCCATCTCCGGCGTGGGAAGCTCCATCGCTTACGCGGCTTCAAAGGGGGCACTGTCTACCATGACGCTTTCCCTCGCCCATGCGCTGGCGCCTGACGTGAGAGTGAATGCCGTCTGTCCCGGATTTATACAAGGCCGGTGGACCAAAAACTTCCTGGGAGATCGATACGACCAGGTGCTGCAAGACATAGAAAAGACCACCCTTACGCAACAGACATCCGTACCCGCAGACATCGCCAAGGCCATTGTTTACCTGGCCGCCGACGCCAGCACCACTACCGGCCAGCTCCTGACCGTAGATAGCGGACAATTGGTGAATCAAAATATTCTGTGAGTGGTAGTGGGAGTTTGTTAATCGCAAGGTTTTTGTTTTGCTTCATACCGGCTCTTCATTGAAATCCGTTAGATCTGTGCGTTACCCACCAAAAACCACTTCCAATATTGCTGGCCCCCAATACTTCTTTGTAAAAAAATAAGTCGCCAGGATGAGGAAGGTAGTAGCACAAAACAAAACGATCACTGCAATTCCTTCACCCAACCTACTTTTGATCAACTTTTTCCGCTTTACAAAAAGCTCTGCAACCAGAAGATTTGGTACGTAAAAAAAGAAATCCATAAAGTAATCAAATGGTCCGGTAAAGTCACTTGTATGCCCTAACCTGTCCATGAATAAAAACCAAAAACCGTACTCCATGCGGTAAAGCCAGGAGCCAATTGTTAAGGCAAATAATCGGATGGCCCACGCCCGGTGACTTTCAAAATTTCCTGACCGGGCAAACAGGATGGTATTGACAGCCACCACAAACGTGAGTATACCATAACCTGTAAAACCAATATCCATCCAAAAACCACCGATGGTTCCTTTAACTAAAATGAAAATCAGTCCGCCGATAGCGGTAATGAGAGAAGCTGAGACATATATCCGTCCAACCCACCTGTGAAAAGTGGGATATCTTAACCTAACCGGATCAAGTAACTGAATACACCCCAGGATAAGAATGATCCCTCCTGCAGCAAAGTGCAATCCTATGCCTGCAGTTGCACTCCTGGTTTGTGTATCGTGCAAACCCGGCAATACTTCATTCCATTGTGAAGTATTCCCTTGTATCAGGGAAACAAAATAGAATGCCAAAATATAAAGCCCAAAGAGCAACGCACTTATCCAGACCGTGATGACCAGCAAATTGAGCATGAACCGCAGCAGTACACCAGGCTTAAAATCAGAAATAACTTGATCCATAAACGACAGCAGAATTTGCGTATAAAGTAAATTTATTTGTGCGTAACGAATCACTACTTTTCGGACAAATGCTATTAAATATCCGACTTAGCTTCTTGACATGTTCTGAAGGGCATGTCGGGATAGATTGTTGGGAATCTTCTGATTCCCTTTTACAACTTCCTTTGCTTATCTGTACAATCATACCTAAAAGCATAATATGATATAATGGTAATCGACCTTAGAACGTCATTCCCTAGAGCGATAGCAGGCAGGCGCAGCAGGATTTTACCCGTTGCATCTCACCGAGGTTTTAGCTAGTTTAGATTTTTATAGCATAAGGGTGGCCACTCATCATACCTGTGCGTTAGAATCAATTACCGGAAATGGAAAAGCACAATCTTTTCTCAGGAAAATTTGAGAGTAAATCATCAGCTAATCTTCAAAAGGTTATAAATGGAGAAGGTTATGAAAAGGATGCAAAACTTGCTGCAATATGGGAGCTTGAGCGTCGCAATGAGGTAACTGATGATCAATTGATCCTAGCCAGTAGAATAATTGCAGATGAAGAACGAAAAACTGCGAGTAGACTTTCAGGTCAACGCTATCAAACTTTTGGACCTAGATTTTTTGCTGCTATAATTGATGGTCTTGTGATGTTACCATTAACAGTACTCTTTAGTTATCTGTCTAATTTTAATATAGTCGGGATAGTTATTGTAACTAATTTATTATACAACTTATCTCCATACATTTATTCTGTACTACTCCATGGATATTATGGTCAAACACTAGGGAAAATGGCAATGGGAGTAAAAGTTCTAGATTTTGAAACAGAGGACGAAATTGACTTGAAACAAGCATTCATAAGAGATAGCGTACCTATAGCATTAATGATTGCCCTTTATTCATATTCGGTAATTATAGCCTGGGGAAACGAAGGATCTGCAATGCAAGCTGACTTTGCAACAATGGCTCCAATGTTTCTTATAGGAATCCTTTCAATTCTTTGGACAACACTAGAAATATTTTCAATGCTTTTTAATGAAAAATCCAGAGCGGTTCATGATCTACTTGCCGGGACAGTAGTAGTGCGAACAAATTAAAAGATTCTAAAATAGTGTTGGCCGCATGCGCTAAGTGCTACTAGCCATTGTCTGTGGAGCTCCACAGTTCATCTACAGCTTGGAACAGAAAAGCTTTCCATTGATGTGTAGAATAGGAATTTTTAATCTGCGGAATGCGGTGCCTCTTGGATTCTTTGCCAACACCGGCAGATTCACTATTTTACATTCCATTGCCAGTGTAGGCACACGCAGCCTGAGGTCAGGCATTTTATTCCAATCTGAAAATGAAAAACAGCACACTAATAAAACAAACCATTGCTATTCTTATCTCAGTATTTTTTATCTCCTGTTCATACAAACAAAACAAACAAAATGTGATTGAGCTCACTGGGCAAATTCATCAACCAAAAATAGAATACTTACTTTTTATCAAGGACACCATAGGATTTGATCTTGGTATGTGCACCGACACCATTGAAGTAGATACCAATGGTTTTTTTTCAATAAAGACTACTCCCTTATTATCGGATGCCAGAATTGCATTCAGTGAATCTAAAGTCCCAATTCTTATTGTTTCACGTTCTATTTCGCAATCTCTGGATATTGACTATTACTCGAATGACTCCATTATAGTATCAGGAAAGCAAGCTGATTTTATTCAATATAAAATTGATCAACCGAATTACTGGAAAAATGTATATCAACAAATGGCAGATAAACACCCTGAAATAGCTGCGAGGAATAATCAAAGTTTGATTTATCATCAGGTTCAGGATTCTATAACGGCACTTAGAATTCAGTTTTTAGAAGATTATTTCATGGATTCAGCGATTGAAGGACAAGAAGAATTCATCGATAATGAACGAAATGAGCTTATATATGCTAATCTGTATTATCGGATGAGCGGACAGCCTGATAACCTCATCAACCAATTAGCATTTTATCAAAAGAATCCCGTTGAAGCTGAACACCTCACGTATTCAGATAAGATAAGACTTGACAGTGAATATCATTTTAGCCTCTACTATTGTAAGCAATTCATCCATGAATTTATCATGAGTGCAATTAGAGTAGAAAATCCAGATGGAAACTTCTCCTCCTATGAATTCTACTTAGAAAATGGCTTTAAGATTATTGACCAATCGTTTACAGATGAGAAAATTAACTCCCTTGCGAAAGTTCTTTTTGTGAATGAATTGATATCGACAGCACGTACATTTAAAACGGATTTAAACCCGAGTATATTTAATGAACCAATTAACCGTCTTTCAGGCAAAGCAGAACCTAGTATGTTAATTGCGCTACAGAAAAATTTAGAAGAACTTAGAGCTTCTATTGTCAGATTGGCTCCCGGAACACAAGCACCGAAATTTGCCCTAAAAGACTCTTTGGAAAATCAATTCACATTAAAGGACTTTGAGAAGAAAGTTATTGTTTTTGACATTTGGGCTAGTTGGTGTGGACCATGTATCTCTTCTTTTCCTAAGTGGGATCAATTAACGGAAAAATATTCTAATAATGACAACATGAAATTTGTAACAGTATCCATGGATGATAAGAAAGAAACGTGGTTAAGGGCATTAGGTAAGTATGATTTTGATGGGTTGAAGCTTTATTCTGATTCATTGGGTTTTGACAGCCCCTTTGCCAAGGATTACGAAATAACTTCTCTTCCAATGTATATATCAATTGATGAAGATGGAAACATTCATTCAGTATCCACTCAATTGACCGACCTGGAAAATAAGCTAAAAGACTTTGACCTTTAAAGTGAACATAACAAGCTCTGAAATGCATAAGCAAGCTGGAAATTTCAGTGCTTTTAGCAACTGGGGGTATACTCATTTTAGTTGGACGTTGTAGATCATTTATTTATGGATAGAGTGAAAACCAAACCAATTAAGGACATTGCCAACCTAGATTTCGAGATGAATGAACTGCGGACGAAGTCAAAGTCATTCTCGAGGAAAATTATTGGACTCGGCTTCGACTATCAAAATAAGGTTTCAGGAAAGCCCTCAAACGACTACTTTTATGAGATACGTGATAGCATTTCATACCGACTTTCAAGTTGTGAGTATTTATTCCATCTATTAAATAAGCATCAGATACACGACGAATCTGATCTTACTCAAAATCTTTCAAGGCAACAGAGACCTGGTGTAACACAAACCTTCGGACCGGGGATGAGTAATGTTTTAGCGATGGCATCAATTGAACATCCATGTCTGTTTGACAGTATAATTTATCACCTGACATCTACATTTGACTACATAGGTGGCCTAACGGAGTTAATCTGCGGGGGACAAGGTCGAAATAGGTTAAAATGGAATACATTAACCAGGAAAATTAGGGACAGCAGAACAAAGCACGCGGCGTCCCACGTAGCTGAAACTATCATCAGAGGACATAATGATTTCGTTAATTCACTTTACGGGCACAGATCTACGTTAATTCATGATTCGGCAGACATTGGAGGTTTTGAATATACTATCGAGGACAAAATGGCTAGGGCAACATTGCATCTCTTTGTTACAAAAAAATTTGTCAACGAATTTTCAGAATTAAAAACAATTGCGAAAGATTATAGAATAACTCTCCGATTTGCTGCTATGTATTTAATGACGAAGACGATCGATTTGCTAGTCGATATTTTACTAAAATTGAGACAGGACATTGAATCAAATAGAAAGATTCCAGTAGGGAAGGAGATTTCGTCTTGGAAAAATAAGAATGGTGAGTTTGTTGACGCTTCTACACCATACTGGATATAAATCAACGACCTACAACAACAGCTATAATGCATTTGCCTTCTTTTGTTTATTCTTATTTTGGTAAAGCAAACGCCCTATTGCTGTGCGCTACCCCTCCCCTTTCCCATCTCGAGAATCCCCTCCTTAAAAACTCCTTAATCGGTTCACTTAAAAACACCCTGCCGTAGATGCTTTTAAAACCTGCGCAGACTTCGATCAAAGTCTGCGCAGGTTTTGCTCAAAGTCTGCACGGGTTTTAACGAAAGTCTGCGCAGACTTTCACTGATGTCTGCGCAGACTTTTTTTACATCCTCTTTTAGCCTGTATAATGACTAGCCTGAGGTCTATTCAGAACCACACAAAACTGTCTCGATTTGGGAATTTTTTATTCAAAATGAGAAAGGTGAAAGGGAAGGTTTGAGCCATTTTTCTCTAAGCTCTCTAACCTTATCATTAAACGATTACATAGCACGGTAGGATGCGTTATCGGATACTTTTTTCAGTAAATGGCAGATAAATCAATTATTTTGTCTCATAGACCGTTTTGGCACCTTTTGTGGAATAATTATTGCACGCTTTTTATTGTCTGTAGACTTGTCGAAAAAGCGCATTCGACCGCTTAACAAGCTAAAGCCCAGCAAACGTCTCACTGTCCCCAGCAAGACCAAGCAAAGCAGAAATTTAGAGAAACCATTATTGGTGGATAAGCTCCGGTAGGCATTACCACGCTTTCGTCCCAGTCCCAATAGGTGCAATCTGACGCCAGCCGCGTGATAGCAAGTGAAGCCTGCCTGCCTATGTTGGTAGGCACTTAAATCAATTGTTTAATTTTTAAATTTTAAAGTTATGTCAATACTGTTTAAAGCTGTACCCAAAGGTCAACCGGGAGTGGTTGGCGGAGGTACTATTAAGTATTATGCTGGAATCATTCGAGAGCAACCCGTCAAGTTACGGAAGTTTGCTTCAGAGATTGCCAAAATGAGTTCATTGACTACTTCCGATGTATTTGCTGTGTTGGAGTCATTCTTAGAACGCTTGCATACCTATATGGAAGAAGGTCGCATCATTCAATTAGGTGATTTGGGTAGTTTCTCACCTTACCTCGCAAGTAAGGCAGAGGATTCACCCAGAGAGGTGGATCTGCACTCGATCACCAAAATGAGGGTTGGCTTTCGTCCAAGCAAGGAGCTTAGAAAGCGATTATCGGTGGTGGAATTCCTTAAACAAGGAACGGATACCGATGGAACTGAATCCATAGCCCCTTGATAGTATCAATGTTTTCATTGTTTACTGAGGCCCGACCTGGCTAGGCGTACCTTCCGATTTGATCGGAACCGACAAACCAGGAAGGGTCTCTTTTTATGGGGGCTTTACAGGTGGAAATCTTTCATTTAGTAAGACCACTAATTACAAACCACGATCTACTTCTACAGGTACGATCTTTTTTTTATTCAGACGAAGTGATCTGGAGATCGCCTTATCTGTAAGGCTTGGGTATACCTCACAAATCGGACGCAACCATTAGCTGTATTATTGTGTCTTAGATACAAGCTTCTTAATCATGAAAATCTTTACGACTCTACTTGTCCTGCTCACTTTGATATCGTGTAATGATTTCAACGACGACCAGTTTAGTGACGAATTCCAGGTAACAGTCGTAGGGACAGGCATTGATTGCAGACTTCCTCTCATTGATTTTTTGCACTCAGATTCGTCCAGAATTGCCGATCTATCTGGTAATCCCTATTGGCTGAGGTACCATGCGTTTGGACTTGATTCATCTCTCATGGATGTAGGATTGACTCTAAACGTGACAGTAAGAAAAACGCGGGATAATGAATTATCTCCCTGCACAACTTTGGGAATTGGATATCCCTGGATTACCATTTTGGCAGCAAGTAAAGTAAACTGAAATGGTGTCTCTGTAAATAGAATAAACATGCGACTTTCAAAGGTCCTGTATTTATGTGCTCTTCCCATTAAATAAGCAACAATCACCTTTACGTCGCTGACGTAGAGTACGCATGGCCTGGCGTAAAGTTTTTGTATGTTTGATATATGAAGAAGACCAAGGTTTTGGAAACAGTTCAGCTGATGCCAGAGGATGTTAATCTGGATGAGTTAATAGAAAAGTTAATTTTTATTGAAAAGGTGGAACAAGGAATAGAGCAAGGAGAAGCAGGCAAAGTAGTACCACATGAGCAGGTCAAAGAAATGGTGAAAATTATATGGTCAGAATTGGCCATTGATGACCTTAGAAGCATTCACTATTAAATACCTAAAGGTAAAATATGCATGGGCTGGCGTCACCCTCCATCATTATCAAAACTAATTTTGAGTATGGCGGAACAGACATCATCCACTGATTTGTTATCTTAGTCTTATGGAATCTAAATTAAAAGAACCTCTCGTTCAGATTGCAGATCGAATAACTCCTGAGTCAACTTTAGAAGATGTTTATGAACAGCTTTCATTGCTAGCTGATATTGAAGAGTCTGAGGAACAAGAAATGAACGGAGAAACTTTAACCCAAAAAGAAGTAGAAGAAAAATCTAAAGGGTGGTTAAAGTAATCTGGACCAAAAAGGCATTCAGTCAGTTAGAGCGGGCAGTTAAATACATTAAAGATGAACAAGGCTTATCATATGCTGAGGTTGTCCTTTCAAAAATCCTGACGTCATACTACGAGAAATCCTTAAAAGTTATAGCTGGTGTAAGGAATCATTTAATCCTTAGGTTTGCTCCCAAATGAAAACAGCTTTATCCTTCCTTCTAACACTTTTGGTTTTAATTGGCCAGGCTCAGGACAAGAAAGTCTGCATCACAGTGGATGATCTGCCTACGGTCTCCTATGGAGTGGGGGGCTATGCCCATCGGCTTCAGATCACCGATGGGATCGTTGAGGCCTTCAAGGCCTTTGCCGTTCCAGCGATCGGATATGTGAATGAAAGGAAACTCTACCAACAGGGTAAGCCGGATCCCTCGGAGGTGGAGCTGCTGGAAAGGTGGCTCAGCAATGGGCTGGAGCTGGGCAACCACACCTTCGCCCATTTAAATTTTCATGAGGTGAGTTTTGAAGAATTCACTGCAAACATCTTGAAGGGGGAGCGTGTCACTAAGCCGCTGGCGGAGCGGTATCAGTCCCAGTTCAAATATTTCAGGCATCCATACCTGAGGATTGGGCTCCGACAGTCACAGGTCGACTCGCTTCAATCCTTTTTGGCCACTCATGGATACATCGAATCGCCCGTCACCATAGACAATGATGATTACCTTTTTGCGGTGGCCTATTCCAGAGCCTACAAAAGGGATGACCAGGCGCTGATGGAAAGGATTGCTACGGATTACATCGATTACATGGAAGCGAAGCTGGTCTATTTTGAGCAGCAATCGATCCGGCTTTTTGGCAGGCCGATGGATCAGACCCTGCTCATCCACGCCAACTATCTGAATGCACGGCATCTGAAGGACCTGCTGAAGGTGTACCAGGATCATGGCTATGCGTTCGCCTCACAATCTGAGGTACTGAAGGACGAGGCCTACCAGCATCCTGTCACCAAGCATGGCAACTGGGGTATCTCCTGGATCGACCGGTGGGCCATCAGTGAGGGTAAAAGCGGAGACTTCTTTGAAGGTGATCCGGCGGTGCCGGGGTATATTGTGGAGTAGGTGGAATAGGGCTAAATTTCTGTTCAATTAACCTGAGTTCGACGTTAGCACTCAACAAAAAACCTTTACCGTCACTACGCTTTCGCCGAAGCTTCTGCGTAGGCGCACAGAGCCCTTCTTAAGGGAAGGAATGTGGGCAAGCAAGGCTCCCAACACGCCTGCTTATGACGTGTTCGAACCTGTGCGGTGGATCTCCGCCGACGATGGCGGATCTCGGGGGCGTGCGATGGCCTTCCCTCGCCCCTGCCTAAAGGCATCCCTAAAGGGACCAGCCCCACATCTTACAGTTTGTGTGTTTTGGAAAAAAATTGCCTCTCTGAAGAATAGACACACGAACAGGCTTGATCGGAATTATTGCCTTGTAGGCTCCACCAGTGATTCCGATTTTGAATTCAAGTGCTTCTGTTTGCAATCCAGGTGAATAACCAGTAATACTTTTAAATTTTCGGTTAAAGTTTGACAAGTTATTGAAACCGGATTCATAGCAGATCTGATTGATGGTCATTTTATCATCCAACAAGAGTTTGACCGCATGGCGCTTCCCTCAAATGGATTTTCTGAAGCTTCACCAATCTTTTTTATGGTTGTAAAAATTTACACCACCAAAGTAGCAAATGGTATGTTGAGCAAGACGAACAACACAATCCAAATAGAATAATAATTATTACTTCCAAGTTTTCTCGGCAATAAGAAATAAGTGGTGGGAATGATTATAATATTTTATCATCATCATGAACAATCGACCTCTTATTTGGTATTCTATAGAGTACTTAAGAGCTCAATACACTTGATTCATTCAAACCTAATCTGATTTGACTACTTCACTTGATTTTACAGCCCTTCTGGTCAAACGGCTAAGGGATCGGGATACCACAGCACTTGAATATATATATGAGCATTATTCAGAAGCTTTGTATGGAATCATTTTCCGCATTACTAATCACCAGGAGATAGCCGAGGAAACATTGCATGATGTTTTTATTAAAATCTGGGATCAGATTTATCATTTTGATGCGAAAAAGGGGACGTTATTTACCTGGATGTATCGTATTGCACGTAATAAAGCGATAGATGCACGACGGTCTCGTGATTTTAAAAGCCAGGAGAAATCCAATGACATCACTGATTTCGTAGATATGTTTGAAAGTACTTCCGGAAAGGAAGATTACATTGGATTAAAGGAGGTCCTGGCAAGGATTGGAAAACAGTGCAAGAAGCTCATTCAGCTAAATTTCTTTATGGGTTATTCTCATGCTGAGATCAGTGAAAATGAAAATATTGCATTGGGCACGGTCAAGACCCGTCTTCGAAAATGTCTAAAGGATATTCGTAAAAACCTCGGACAAGATTTTGAATAAAGAACAGATCATATCAGAAGGATATTTGGCTGCTTACCTGGCCGACGATTTGAGTAAAACAGATCGAGAGGGAGTGGAGCGATTTATTGACCAGGATGACGACGTACGAAGAGAATATCTGGAGCTGCAAAAAACCCTGGAGCGCCTTTCATTTTCTTATGGCATTCCAGTAGACAAAGCAGTAAAGAAACGCTTGATGGGGAGTTCTGAGATAAATCGAAGAGCTCAAGATGGTAAAAGCTCAGTAGATTCAAGGATCCGTGCCTGGAAGTTCCTCATTGCAGCCAGTGTGGCTCTAACGCTCATTTCCGTGTTGGCTGCCTTCTATTTCTTTAATAAATGGCAAACTACCGATTCCAGGTTAGCTGAACTGACAGCGAGAAATCTTGAGCTGGCAGAGAATAACCACATCGTAAATAAGGAGCTCAACAGCATCCGGGAAGATCTGGCCATACTGGTCAGTCCGGAATATAGTCGGATCATTCTGAGCGGAACAGAAAATTCACCGAAATCAAAGGCGGTGATTTATTGGAACCCTGAATATGAAGAAGTTTATCTGAACTCTGCCAATCTAGCTCAGCTACCAAAATCTCAACAATATCAACTTTGGGCACTCATTGATGGCAAACCAGTGGATGCGGGAGTTTTTGATGCCTTTGACGGAACCTTTCAGGTTATGAAAAATATTGCCCGGGCTGATGCCTTCGCTGTCACAGTAGAAGATGCCGGGGGAAGTGAATCACCAACGCTTGAAACCATGCAGGTATACGGTGAAGCTAAAACGTAAAGATTATTTGATGTGTGATATAAAAGCCCTGAGAAGCATTTCTTAGGGCTTTTTTAATAAATCTTAAATAAATCAATCCAGTTAGTGAATTGACTTCGTAGGTAGGGTGAATCATGTTTTTTAGAACAAAAACCAAACTTATGATGATTAAAATGAAGACAATTCAACACTATCTGGTAGCAGTAACGCTCCTGGGAGTATTGATTGCAACGAGCAGTTGCAACGACGACGAAGATGATATGAATGGCGGTCCTGATGGTACAGGGCAACTGGTCACCTTTCCGTTAAATGGAGTAGCCAGCAGTACAGCAGAAGGTATGGTCACTTTCGAGCTGATGGAAGATGCCAGCACCAGAATCAAAGTAGAATTGGAAGGAATTGTAGATGGTGAAATACATCCAATGCACATCCACGAAAATACAGCAGCAGAAGGTGGAGCTATCATTATTACACTGGAAAGTGTAGACGGGACGACCGGAGTAAGCGAAACATTCGTGACAATGACTGATGATGAATCTCCAATATCCTATGAACAATTGATTGATATTGACGGATACATCAATGTGCACCAAAGTGCAAGTGATCTTGCTACTTTAGTTGCTCAGGGAGACATAGGTCAAAATGCGCTGACTAGCGAAACTAAAACCTACGAGCTTGGCTCAATTGCTGACCCCGCGATCAGTGGAACAGCTACATTTTATCAGCGAGTGAATGGTGAAACATTGGCAAAACTTATGCTGGACAATACTCCTGAGGGAGGGTCACACCCAGCACATATTCACCTTAATACTGCGGTTGAGGGTGGAGCAATTGCTGTTTCGTTTACGCCAGTAAATGGTTCTACCGGAATGAGCATGACCAACATAGCTTCGCTTGATGATGGGACCTCAATTACTTATTCGGAAGTACTCGAGTTTGACGGATACATTAACGTACATGCTAGTGCAAATGATCTGGCCACATTGGTAGCTCAGGGAGATATAGGGCAGAATGAACTGACTGGTGAAACCAAATCATATGAGCTGGGTTCAGTTGCTGACCCGGCCATTAGTGGTACAGCTACATTTTATCAGCGAGTAAATGGTGAAACGTTAGCAAAACTTATGCTGAACAATACTCCAGAAGGAGGTTCGCACCCTGCACATATTCATCTCAATACTGCAGCTGATGGTGGAGCAATTGCTGTTTCTTTTACACCAGTTGACGGTTCCTCCGGTATGAGTAAAACCAATATTGCTTCTCTTGATGATGGGACCGTAATTACTTATTCCGAACTACTAGAGTTTGATGGTTACATCAACGTGCATTTGAGTGCAGAAGATCTTTCAACCATTGTAGCCCAGGGAGACATAGGTCAGAATGCACTGACCGGAGAGGAAATGGCCTATGACCTTGGTTCAGTTGATGTAGAGGGGATCAGTGGAACAGCTACCTTCTACCAGCGAGTAAATAATGAAACGCTGGTAGTGATTGCATTGGAAAATACCCCGGATGGTGGTGCCCACCCGTCTCATATTCACTTCAATACTGCTGCTGAAGGCGGTGGAATTGCAGTAACGTTCAACAATGTAGATGGGACTACTGGCATGAGCAAAACAAACGTGACTACCTATAAGGATGTAGATATGAATGAAATCGCTATTAACTATGACGAGTTGTTAGAATTTGACGGCTATATCAATGTTCATCTCAGCGCAAATGACCTGGGAACTTTAGTGGCTCAGGGAGATATAGGTCAAAATGACCTGACTGGAGAAAGTCAAACCTACGTACTTAATGAAGTGGATGTGGCTGGTGTATCTGGTACAGCTACCTTTAGTGAACGCATCAATGGAGAAACCCTGGTCGAAGTAGCACTCAGTGGAGCCAATTTTGAAGGGGGATATGCTTCTCATATCCATGCAGGTTCTGTCGCAAATGCTCCTGGCGACATCATCATCTCACTAAGCGATGTGGATGCGAACGGTATGGCAAAAACCAACGTCAATATGATGGGAGAAACCATGATCGACTATGCTGCCATGGTCCAGATTGATGGGTATATCAACGTGCATACTTTGGATTTCAGTGGTCTGGTCGCACAGGGTGACGTTGGTGCAAATGTTCAGTGAAATTTCTTTTGAAATAAGAAATCTAACGGAACAAATTGTTTCGTAAATAAACTAGCTCCAAAAAATTGGAGTTACTTATAGCTGGTGAGAGCGCCCCCAATTTTATTGGGGGCGTTCTATTTAGCTTCAAAATATTTTTCCAAGGCACTTATTCCAGACTAATCAACGAGAAGCATTATTCTAGGATCCATCACACTCTTCTAACTTAATTCGGATATCTAGTTTAGGCTTTTTCTAAATAGATAAAGATTGCCTTTGTTCTTTACGCCTTGTTTATCATAGTTGTCTCCAACTTTGAATTCAAGTGCTTCTGTTTGTAATCTTTAGGTGAATAACCGGTAATACTTTTAAATTTTCGATTAAAGTTCGACAAGTTATTGAAGCCGGATTCATAGCAGATCTGATTGATGGTCATTTTATCGTCCAGCAAAAGTTTGCAAGCATACCCCGTTCTTATTTCATTGATAAACTGGACCAGGGTTTTTCTCGTGGTGTTCTTAAAGTACCTGCAAAAAGCAGCCACACTCATATTGGCTACTTCAGCAACATCCTCCAAGGATATCTTGTCTCTGAAATTATTGATCACATAGTCATATACTTTATTGATCTTATCGAGATCCTTGTCTTTGGGTGTGGAAATAAACCCGGGGCTGGCAAGGGGTGAACATTCGGTGCTTTCAGCAAGGACGAATAATATGTCTAATAATTCGATGAACCGCCTTCCTTCATCCTGCGTCACGAGGTGTTGCATTTTCTTCGCTACAGTACTTCTTGTATTCCCATAGAATTTTAATCCCCTTCTTGCCTTATCAAATAAATTTTTGATTGGCTTCAGTTCAGGCAGATCAAGAAATCCCTCACCTGCAAAATCCGGTAGAAAAAAGAAATTAATTACTTCAACCTTAAGGCCCGGTTCATTCTGATAATACCTCGAATCGTTTCGCCAGACATGCGGCAGCTCAGGACCCACTAAAACAAGATCAGGCCCATCAAAACTTTCAATACTATCCCCTACATATCTGGTACCTTCTCCCGTTAGCGCCAGGTTGAGCTCGAGCTCATAGTGATAGTGCCAACTGTCGTACATATGCGAGACACGGGCATGCTGAATTTGAAACGAGCTATCGAATGATTGAGTCTTCTTTTTTAAGAAGAGTGGTTGCATTAATGATATTTTTAGATCAATAAATGTACTTCGAATTGTAATATATGCAAATAAAGTATCATAATATGCAAAATTCAGATAATAATCACGTCAAAGGAGCCTCTAGTTTTGAAAAATATTTTTCGTTTTCCAAGAAAAGAATCAAGGAAAATGAACCTAAAAACAACAATAATTATGATTAAAAAATTACTCAAAATTGGAAGATTGCTCTGCTTCTTAATGATGCAGATGTTTTGCAGTCTGGCCCTGGCAGGCCCTGTGAGTCCTACACCTGATCAGTCCCTGACAATTTCAGGAAAAGTGACCAGTGGCGAGGCTCCTGAAGGAATGCCTGGTGTGAACGTAATTATTAAAGGCACCAGTAATGGTACTATTACGGACATTAATGGTGATTACAGGTTAGAAATACCTGATCGAAGTGTAACCCTGGTATTTAGTTCGGTGGGTTTCCAGCAGCAGGAACTATCCGTAGGCAACAATACCGTCATCGATGTTGTATTGGAGCAGGATGTGACTGCCCTGGGTGAAGTGGTAGTTGTTGGTTATGGAACCCAAAAAGCCAAGGACCTGACCGGTTCTGTGGTTAGAGCAGACCTCAAATCCTTTGAAGAGGCTCCCAACACAAGCATTTTACAAGCTTTAAGTGGTTCGCTTCCGGGAGTGAATGTAAACCAGGTAGCTCAGGCAGGAGCTGAACCTGAAATAAGGATTCGTGGAAGGAATACCATCAATGGGAATCAGGATCCTTTGGTTGTTGTGGATGGGGTGATTTATCGCGGAAGGTTATCCGATCTTAACCCGCGGGATATTGAGTCCATTGATGTGCTCAAGGATGTGAGTAGCAAAGCCATCTATGGAGCTCAGGCAGCCAATGGAGTGGTGCTAGTGACTACGAAACAACAAAAAGGCAATAAGCCAATCAACATCACATATTCCGGAAGTTACACTACACAATCTCCCTCCAACGAGCTAGAACCCCATAAGCGTGAGGGATATTTGAAAGCAGCCAGAGATGTGGATTGGGAAAATAGTTATTTGGGACCTGATTACCTCGAAGAGAACCCGGCATGGACACATCAGAACAACACAGGATTTTTTCCACCAGTTATTGCAGGTCTCAACGACGGGACAGATTTTGATTGGTACAACGAGATTACGAGCCCCGGGTTCATAGCCAATCATCACATCAATGTGACAGGAGGTTCGGATAAGTCTTCCTATTTTGTATCGGGAGGGTATACCAACCAGGAGGGATGGATGCTGAATGATACCTATGAAAGATTTACCGGTAGGGTCAATCTTGACCTTGAGATCACCAATTGGTTAAAAGTAGGTACTAACTCTTTTGCTTCATTCTCAGATTTCTCCGGGGAAAGCCCTTCTTTGGGCAATCTGGCCAGGATGAGCCCATTGGTGCAACCAAGAGATGCAGACGGGGAATTCATCATTAATCCTACAGGTGATCTTGCTACCAATCCCTATTTGATCACAGCATCGGATGACCTGGAGCTAAGAAACAATATTTCGGGGATCATCTATGGTGTAGTTACCATCCCCCAGATCGATGGACTTTCTTATCGATTAAACATCAGCAACAACTATCGATGGAGCCTGACCGCAAACGCCGACCAGTATGGAGCAGGGCTCGCAGGTAGAGCGGGTAAATTCAATGAATCGACCTATGATCTCCTGATAGACAATATTCTTAGCTACAAACGCTTGTTCGGTGACCATGGATTGGAGTTTACTCTGGTTGCAGGGAGAAATAGCATTAAGTACCAATCGACCTTAGCTCAAGGTACAGATTTTCCCAACCTAAAGTTATCATATCATAGTTTGGAGACTGCTGTAAATCAATTCACGGAATCTGCAGCATGGGAAGAATCATTTGTATATCAGATGGCACGGGTCAATTATAATTTCAAGGGTAAGTATAACTTAACTGCCACGGTAAGGCGAGATGGGTTTAGTGGGTTTGCGGCCAACAACAAGACAGCGTTGTTCCCATCATTAGGTGTCGGGTGGTTTATATCAGACGAAGCATTCCTGAATTCTTCCGATGTCATCTCTTCACTGAAATTAAGAGCGAGCTACGGTGAAAACGGAAACCTTACCAGCAGGTACAGTTCCCTGGCCCGTGTAGCCATTTCTGAAGACTCAAGGTACGTGTTTGGAGATGGTGGTACAACAGTAAATGGGATCACAACAGTATCTCTTGCTAATCCAAACCTTGCATGGGAAACGACCAAGGGTATAAATGTAGGATTAGATTTCGGTATTATCAGTGGAAGGGTTTCAGGATCACTGGACTATTACCAGACCACTACCACGGACTTGCTGTGGGACTTTTCACTACCTGAGCTGACAGGGTTCAACGATATCCGCACCAATTTAGGAAAAATTGCTAACCAGGGTTTTGAAGCCATTGTATCAGCAGCTGTGGTTGAGACTTCAAATTTCTCCTGGGATGTCAATGTGAACTTTGCAAGAAATACCAACGAGATCCGAGAGCTTATTGGACTGGATACTGATGGGGATGGCAAGGAAGATGATTTGATTGCCAATGGTCTGTTTATCGGTGAGTCGATAGGCACAGTCTACAACTATGAAATAGCCGGCATGTACCAGGTCAATGACACGGATATTCCTGCCGGATGGGTGCCCGGGACCTACAAGCTGGTGGATCTAAACGACGATGGCATGCTTGATCCACAAGAAGATCGTAAGATCCTGGGGCGGACAGAACCAGCTTATAGTTTTGGAGTTCAAAACACGCTCTCCTATGGAAACTTTTCCTTTAAGTTCTTTATCAAATCCATCCAGGGTGGAAAGAACAGCTACCTGGGATCAAATAATCCTCCTTTAGAAGGCACTCCCGGCAATGCTCAGAGCAACAACTGGTACAGTGAAATCGACTACTGGTCACCATCCAATCCGGACGCACTATTTAGACTACCGGGTACTAACCTGCCTTTGCCGGCTGTTCGATACTTTCAGCGTGATTTTGTGCGACTTCAGGATGTTTCATTGTCCTACAGTCTGGGAAGTAAAATGGTGGAAAGAATCGGTATCAAGGGGCTGAAAGTCTTTGTATCAGGCAAAAACCTTCTGACAATTACGGACTGGCTAGGCTGGGATCCGGAGACAGGAGAAGCTTATTCATCCGATGCACTACCCATTATGAAAGGAGTTTCATTAGGTATTGATATTAACTTATAAGATAACTAGAAAAGACATGCAAAACTTATATACAAAATACTTGATTCTAGTCCTTGCAGGGCTGAGTGTTTTCGGCTGTGATGAAGAAGGTTTTCTTCAGGAGGAGCCACTGGATTTTCTGGTAACCGGGAATGCATTTGTTACAGTGTCAGATTTCGATGCGGGACTTGTGGATCTCTATGCCAAATCAAGGGACCTGTATTTCAATAGCAATGAAAGGTCAAAAGCTTTCCTCTACGGTACGGATTTATTCTTTGATGCCCGGGAGTCCACAACCTTACAGCGATTTGGTGACTACAATGTGACCCTGAATCCTACCAGCAACGTCGTTGAATGGCAATGGGATCGGTTGTACAAAATTGTCGCTAATGCCAATACACTTTTAGACAAGGTAGTGCTCACCGATTTCAGTAATGAAGATAAAAGTCGTATTGAGTCTGAAGCCAGATTTTTCAGGGCATTTGCCTATAGACACCTGGTCTATTACTTTGGAGGCGTTCCACTTTTAGTAAATGCAGTAGAGTCTCCCAAATCTGACTTTATCAGAGCCAGTAAATCTGAGGTACTGGATCAGATAGTAGATGATTTCTCATTTGCTGCTAATAATTTACCGTCAATCGGTGAAGCCGTTGATGGTAAGCTGTCAAATCTTGTAGCGTATCATTATTTAGCGGAGACATATATCAGCAATGGCCAATTCACAGATGCGATCACCGCTGCGTCTATGGTTATCGACGACCCCGGAACAGGTCTGATGACCAGTCGTTTTGGTTCAAGGTCTTCAGAGCCTGGTGACGTTTATTATGACCTGTTCAGAAGAGGCAATCAAAATCGCTCATCAGGAAATACTGAGGCTATCTGGGTAGCCCAGATGGAGGTGGACGTGCCCGGAGGTATGTTGACTTCATCGGGGATGGATGGCAACACCCTTGAAAGACAAATGGCTCCTGCGGCATGGACGTTGACTGATCCGGATGGGGTGCCAGCTGTTTTGGGATGGAGATCTGATTTGAACACTGGTGGAAGAGGCGTGTCCTTCATGAGACCCACTAGCTTTTTTGAAAATGATCTGTGGGCCAGTGACTTCAACAATGACATCAGAAACTCATCTTTCAATTACATCAGGGATTTCAAATATGACAATCCTGCATCCGCGTGGTTTGATTCCAGTGCTGTGAAGTATCCTGGTCCAAATCTGATCGCTCAAAGTTGGAGGTGGTATCCATGGTTATCCAAGGTCACCACACCAGGCAACCACCCTTCCAATTTGTATATGGATTCGGAGCTTGGGTTATTAAATGCCAACGGAGGCTCTACCTACACCGATCAGTATTATTTGAGGCTGGCTGAAACCTATTTACTGAGGGCAGAGGCACACCTGGGCAATTCAAGTCCTGATTTGGCAGCTGCTGATATCAATGTTGTTCGAAACAGGTCAAATGCCAATCCTGTGGCTGCTGGAGATGTGGATATAGACTATATTCTGGATGAAAGGGCCAGGGAGCTTAGCCTGGAAGAGAACAGGAGAATAAGTCTGCAAAGGACGGGTAAGCTCGTGGAGAGAGTGAGGTTGTATAATGCACATAATGCGGATGAGATTCAGGATCATCATGCGTTAATGCCAATTCCTTTTGCCGATATTGAAGCCAATACAGGAAGTGTATTAGAACAAAATCCGGAATATTAAATAAAACCAATTATGGGCCACCAATGGTATTTGGTGGTCCTTTTCAAAAACTGACTATATGAATTATAATGCTTTATTATCCTTATGTTTTGCACTCCTGACATTAGGCACAGTTGCTCAGGAAATCAAAATTGCCTCTATTCAAGAACCTGACAAGGACATCACTTTTCCATTCATCGGAAATATTGAGCCAAGACATTCATCTGAAATAGCTTCCTCTAACTGGTCGATTGGTGGAGAGACTATGGATAGGGATTACACATCTTATGATGAATGGAAGCAGTTTCTTGGTCCAACAGGTGCCAAAAAGGTAAGACTACAAGCTGGCTGGGCAAAGTGTGAGAAAGAAAAAGGAGTTTATGATTTTGAGTGGCTCGACAAGATCATAGATGATGTAATAGCACAGGGAGTAGAGCCCTGGCTTCAAACTTCTTATGGTAACCCTATTTACGAAGGAGGAGGTCAGATATTTCTATCAGGGGGCTTTCCTACCTCTGTGGAAGCACTGGAAGCCTGGGATCAATGGGTGATAGCTATGGCTAAAAGATATAAAGGAAAGGTAAAGGTGTGGGAGATCTGGAATGAGAGTGATCTGAATGCCAAAAATACGGCGGATGCCTATTCAAAGCTATTTGTGCGGACAGCTGAGATAATAAGGGATGAGATCCCAGAGGCTACCATTTATGCTTTATCACTAGCTGGTCCCGGCAATGTTTCTTATGTAAAATCATTTCTTGAATATTTGAAGCGCTATGAAAAGCTTCATCTAGTAGATGAGATCACAGTCCATGGATACACTTACAGACCAGAGGATGTATACAGTGCATACTACCGATTAAACCGACTTATTGATAATTATTCGGAGGATATTTTGCTTAGTCAGGGAGAGCTGGGTTGTCCTTCTGAGAACCAGACGCAATATGCGCTTAGAAACTACGACTGGACCGAGATGTCGCAAAGCAAGTGGTTGCTCAGAAAGCTACTGGGTGATTTAGGTCATGATATCCATTCGCTCTATTTTACCATCATCGACATGAACTACATCAAGCGGTATGAGCGGAAGAATGGTGAAGTCATTTTACTTGATGAGCCCATCTATACTGTGAATACCAAGGGATTGTTAAAGGCTAAATCTGATAATTCCGTGGATTATGTAAAGCCCTCCTACAAGGCTTACCAGAATATTACATCCATCTTCGACCATTCGTTGGTGAGGATACCCGGCTATGCTTACTCCACCAATTCGGCGCTCTCCTTGTCAGTGTATGGCTACACGCTGAAGAATTTCGATTACCAGGTAGTTACCATCTGGGAAGATTCTTCTACACCAAACAATTCTGCGGATAAGAGTGAAATTCAGATTGAGTTTCCGAATGGCAACTTCAAAGATCCTGTATTTGTGGATATGCGTACCGGCAATGTATTTGACATACCTGACAACCTTTGGAAGAAATCCGGTACGAACTATTCTTTCAAAAAAATCCCTGTATATGATTCACCGATTTTAATTGCCGAGCGTAGTGTGGTGCTACCAGATAAGGCAGAAGGTAACACAGGTCATTAAAAAGCAAGCCAGCTGAATATCTAGATTATGATTGAACTACAGCCTTTTGATTACCTGACGCTACTGGTCTACATGCTCCTGATGGCAGGTATTGGCTTCTTTTTTAAGTGGTTTGTAAAAGACCTTGCCGCCTATACCAAGGGATCAAATACTATTCCTTGGATTGCTGCAGGGATCAGCAACTTCATGGCCATGTTCAGCACATTCGTGTTCGTGGCTTATGCTGGAATAGCCTATGAGCATGGCCTGGTTTCTGTAACCATATTTTGGAGCACAATACCCGCTTGTATTGTTGCCGCAATATTTTTTGCAAAAAGATGGAGACGTGCAGGCGTATCTACACCTATTGAGTATCTGGAGACCAGGTTTAACCATCCGGTGCGGCAAACCATTGGTTGGGTCGGATTGATCATGCGTATCCTTGATAACATGGTCAGGCTATACGCCATTGGGATCTTTCTCACTGCGGTTACCCCATTGTCGTTGCCAGCTTGTCTGATTGTATCCAGTATCATCATTATTTCATTTACCCTTTTTGGAGGGATCTGGGCAGTCTCGATTATGGGCACAATACAATTTGTGATCCTGATCTTTACCTCCCTGATTCTCTTTTGGCTTTCACTAGACCATGTTGGAGGTTTCTCCACACTCATTAACGAAGTACCAGACCACCTGGGGTGGTTCAACGGACCGAAGGGTGAATTTTTCTGGCTTTTCGTCTACTACCTGATGATCATTATCAAGTACAATGAAAACTGGATCTTCATTCAGCGATTCTACATTGTGAAAGACGAATCTTCAGCGAAGAAGGTGGGCTATCTGTCAGCATTCCTGTTTTTCATTTTCCCTATCATTTTCATGATCCCACCTATCGTGAGTAAGATCGTCTTTCCTGACCTGCCTGACAGTGAGATGGCGTATGTGGCGATCTCCAGCTACCTGTTGCCTCCCGGTCTTATGGGCATCATGATTGCCAGCATGTTTGCTGCTACCATGTCGTCTCTCAATGCCGAATACAATGTAATGGCCAGCGTCTTGTCTAAGGATTTTTATGAAAGACTGATCAACAAAAATGCCAGCGACAAACTGTTGTTTCGTGTAGCACAATTGTCTACCGTTTTGGTCGGATTGATCGTCTTGCTGGGAGGTTTATTCATCAAGGATTTCGGAGGTGCATTTGAAGCCAACAAGTTATTTACCGGAGTTTTTGCCATTCCCGTCGGGATTCCCCTGGTGCTGGGTATAATCAACAAAACTGCCACTTCCAGAGGAGCTATATTGACGGTTGTGCTTGGAGCATTGTCTGGTATTGTGCTGAATAGTTTCCCCGAAATGTTGTCATGGGAAATGGCCACATTGATTGAAACGATCATTTGTCTGGTAATATTCTTTGTATTTGCCTGGTTTGACAAAACCTCGAAAGAATCGACAGCAAACGTGGATGAGCTTTTTGAAAGGTTAGAGACAGCCATTGTTGATAAGCCGAAGCCTGACAAGAAATTCACCATTGCTCTAAGCTATTTATATGCTATTTCGTTTGCGGTAGCTGCTTTACTTTTTATTGGTTTAGGCCTTTTTCACCTGGATAAGCTGAGTGGTGCATTGTCCATAGCATCAGGGATGACCTGCTTGCTGATTGGCATCGCTTTGTGGCTACAAAACCGTGGAAAAGAGGCAATTGAAGAATTAAAAGAAGGATAAGATGGATATGACTAAACAATTTATTACTGATCAATTTCTGCTGAATTCCTCTTTGGCAGTTGATCTGTACAAGCAGGTAGCCAAAGCATTGCCCATTATTGATTTTCACAATCATCTGAACCCAGCTTTTCTTGCTGAAGATAAAACATACAATAATATCACTGAACTCTGGGTAACTCCCGACCAGTATAAGCACCGCGCGATGAGGATCTGCGGAGTACCCGAAGCAGAGATCACTGGTAAGGTTGCTGATGAACTAAAATTTAAGCATTGGGCTAAAACGCTGCCAAAAACGATTGGTAATCCGCTGTATCACTGGTCAGCCCTTGAGCTTCATACCATATTCGATATTGATGTATTGCTTTCCGAGGATACTGCTGACGAGATTTGGCACAGGTGTAACGAGCGACTGTCAGATCCTGAGTTTTCTCACAATTCAATACTCAGGAGATGGAACATAGAATCTTTGACCACTTCTGATGACCCATTGGATGATGTGTCATTGCACCAAAAGGCACCAAAAGAGCTTGGGGTTAAGCCTTCTTTAAGGCCAGACACTGCTCTAGCGTTTGAGATGGAAAGTTGGAAGCATTGGAAAGAGAACCTGATTTTATCATCAGGGATAGATTTCAAAAACCTTGAAGCGTACAAAGCTGCCATCATTAAGCGGATTGATGCCTTTGAGCGTGGTGGTTGTATCATGGCCGATCATGCACTTGATGCCGGATTCACTTTTAGACCTACTACAAATAGTAAAGCAGATAAGTTCTTCAGCAAGGTCATGGATGGAGAGCCTTTGAGTGCTGATGAGTTGATAAGCTTGAAATCAAATATGCTTGAGTTTTTTGGGCATGAATACGGAAGACGTAATTGGGTAATGCAATTACATATCGGGGCTCAAAGAAATACCAGCAGTAGGTTGCGAAAACTTGCCGGGGCTGCGGGGGGATATGCCTGTATTGGCTCGTCATGCAACATTTCTGATTTAGTAGCTTTTTTGGATAAGCTGGAGAAAAATCGATTACCTAAGACTATTCTTTATACGCTCAATCCGGCGGACTATGAAGCGTTAGCTTCCGTTACCGGATCTTTTTCGGAAGATGGTGTTGAGGGAAAGGTCCAGTTGGGACCCCCCTGGTGGTATAATGACCATTTATTTGGGATTGAACAGCATTATCGAGTGCTCTCGAGTTATGGGCTGATCAGCACGTTTATCGGGATGACAACGGACTCAAGAAGTATACTGTCATTTTCCAGGCATGACTACTTCAGACGGGTAATGTGCAACCTGATCAGTAAGGATGTAGAAAAAGGATTAATGCCTGAGGATGAAAAGGTTTTGACAAGCCTGGTCAGGGGAGTCTGTTATCACAACATCAAAAATTGGTTGAGTTAAAAAAATCTAAAGAAAGAAGATGAATTTGAAAAATAAAGTAGCAGTTGTCACAGGTGCAGGAGGGACACTTTGTTCAGAAATGGCTATTTCTTTGGCTTCCAGTGGCGCGAAAGTAGCCTTGTTAGGTCGCACGAAAGAAAAGCTTACTGCTATAGAAGAAAAGATTAAGGAAAGTGGCGGAATAGCTGCCTCCATCAGCTGTGATGTGACCTCAGAATCGAGTGTGCGTCAGGCCAGGGAAGAAGTGAAAACCAGTTTTGGCGAGTGCTCGATTCTCATCAATGGGGCCGGGGGTAATCAGGCTTCTGCCATTACTACACTCACTGAATTTGATCCAAAAGAGCTTGAAGACGAAGAGGTGAAAGGATTCTTCAACCTGGACATGAAAGATTTTCACAGCGTGGTGAATACCAATACCATGGGAACGGTCATCCCATCATTCATCTTTGGTCGGGACATGGCTAAAAATGGAGGTGGATCAATCATCAACTTTGCTTCAATGACCAGCTATCGCCCCTTGTCCAGGGTAGCAGCCTATGCCATCGCCAAAGCAGGAATCGTCAATTTCACCATGTGGCTGGCTAACTATCTGGCTCCTGCTAACATTAGAGTAAATGGTATCGCTCCCGGGTTTTTTCTGAATGACCGGAGTAAAAAGATCCTTTTGGATGGGGATGGATACTCTCAAAGGGGGCAAAATATCATTGACCATACACCAATGAAAAAGTTTGGTGAAGCACATCAATTGATAGGATGCATGAATTGGTTGATCGACGATGAAGCATCTGGCTTTGTGACCGGACTTACCGTCCCGGTTGATGGCGGGTTTTTGGCAAATGCCGGAATTTAAATTAGATAAAAATGAAAAAGATACTATTCCTGACAAGCATTATTCTCTTTGTGGGCTGTAGTGAAGTAAAATGGCAGCTAGCCGGCCCCGAATTAAAAAGTAATATCTATCTCTCGCCTAATACCAGTGGACCTGTTCAAGCGGCCGTGGACGATTTGATTTCTGATGTAGAGAAGATAACCGGGCATCGGCTAGAGGTGGTACGGGACCTGGATGATGCTGGCAAAAATCCCATCATCATAGGCAACCTTGAAATCGAATCTGACAGAACAGTAATTTTTGGCATCAATAAGGAGCTTGACAGTTTGGTGGGGCAGTGGGAATCATATGTTGCATACATAGACCGGGAAACAGAAGCAATCAACGAGCCGCTCATATTAGCTGGCAGCAATGAGCTTGGGACCATTTTTGCTATTTACCATTTCATTGAAAAGTACCTGGGTGTTGATCCCTTCTATTACTGGACAGACATGGAGGTTCCAAAGCAGGAATCATTAACCTTTGATGATATTTTCATCGTACAAGGCGAACCAGATTTCAAATACAGGGGCTGGTTCATCAACGATGAAGATCTGCTTACGGAGTTTGTCAATGGTGCTGGCAATCGTAACATCGACTACCGCTACTATGACCAGGTAGTTCACCCGGATGTCATCGATAAAGTAATGGAATCGCTGGTCCGATCCAGGTATAATCTGACTATTCCGGCCAGTTTTATTGATATTATGAATCCTCCAGAACGAAGATTGGTTGATGAAGCAGCTAAAAGGGGGCTCTACATTTCCCAACATCACATTGAGCCTGTCGGAGTGAGCGCTTTTTCATTTTTCAACTACTGGAAAGCTCAAGGTGAAGACCACCGGTTCTCGTTTTTCAGTAGTCGCGCTCAGTTGGAGGAGGTTTGGGAAGCCTATGTGCAGGAGTGGGCACAGATCCCCAAGGTAGTTTGGCAAATTGGGCTGAGAGGTATTGCTGACCGTCCCATGTGGCAGGCTGATCCCAGTGTTCCGCAGTCCGATGCCGATCGGGGTCGATTGATCTCAGAAGCCATGCAGGTACAGATGGATCTTATTAAAAAATATGACAATAGAGATAACCCTCCTGTAACTACGACATTGTGGGCGGAGGGTGCAGCACTCAATGAAGTTGGCCATTTACAGTTTCCTAATGATGTGATTGTGGTCTTTGCTGACAACAGTCCCGGATTTGTCTGGCAGGAAGATTTTTATGAAACTGAAAGAGAATCCGGACGGGATTACGGAGTGTATTATCACCATCAGCTTTGGGGTTCCGGTCCGCATCTGGCTCAGGCTGTGCCCCCTTCAAAAACCTACGAGATGTTTAGTCTTGCCCACGAACATGAGGCCAGTCATTTTGCCATCATGAATGTTTCAAATATCAGGGAATTTGTCCTGGGAATTGAGGCCTCAGCAGCTATGCTGGATGACATCACCAATTTCGATCCTGACCAGTATCTCAAAAGCTGGTGCATGGATCGCTTTGAAGCTGCAGGTGACCTCGTCTATGATGCCTACCGCCAGTTTTTTGACAGCTATCAGATACATCCGGAGACGATCACACCTTACACCCTCGATGGACAAATGCGGTCTTATGGGATGGGTAAACTCAATGACATTGAGAAGCAACTCAAGGACCCGGTGGCTTTTGCGGCGGAATTGAAAAAGCGAAGTGAACGACGCGAGAGCGATGCGTTGGGAATGGATCTGAGCGATGCCTATCCACACCATGGCATGGCGCCTGCAGATTATCTGCTTGTGGTGCAGAAGCAATCGGAAGGTCTGCATCAATGTCTTGCTCTGATTCCGCAGATTAAAGAACAACTATTAGGTCATTCGAAACAATTTTTCCAGACAAACTATGAAACGCAGGTATTGATCCTTAGTGGGATCACCCAGTGGCTTGAACAGGTGCTTAAGGCTAATCTGGCTCTTCAAAATGACGATCGTGCTGCTTGCTTACAACATTTGAATCAAGCCCTGGAAGCATTACAAAATGTAGAAGAAGGTAAAGGATTGGCCAGCTATGGGAAATGGGATCAATGGTACCGTGGAGATAAAAAAATGAACATGCCTCATGTCAAAGAACGCACATCACAGGTGCTAAGCAAATTTTGATTGGGAGAAATTGATAATTCAGATTAAGCTATGAGTACAGAACAATATAAAAAGGAAGTTGGAATGATGAACCTCGAGAAGCTAATCGAGGTAAGGGAAACTGTATCGAAAGATCCGTTTCCTATTCCGGACAAAGAATTACTGGAGCGATACGAGAAAATCTATACGGGAGCCATCAACGATGTTCTCAGGGAGTTTACCTACCTGGATCAGGCCTTACCGATTCGTATCAAGGCGTTGCGGGAATATCATACTGTCGCTGGGTTTGCTTTCACAGTTAAAAGTTCGTCCAGTACCCGTGTAAGTGGAGAAATGCAATTCAGAACTAAAATGCTGGATGAGATGCATCCCAATGCGTTTGTGGTGTATGACACCAGTGGTGATGAAGAGTCCACCTCATGGGGTGGAGTGATGACAGCTACTGCCAAAGGTAAAGGGGTTAAAGCGGCTTGTGTGGATGGGGGAATCAGGGATACCCACCAGATACTGTCTGCAGATTTCCCGGTATTTTATAAGTATAAATCATCCAATGGGAGTCTTGGACGATGTCTGATCACCGACTATCAGGTACCTATTCAGATCGACAAGTGCTTCATTAAGCCAGGGGATGTGATTATGGGTGATGTGGACGGGGTTTTATGTGTGCCGCGACACATCGCCTATGAGGTGCTTATTAGAGCCGAGGAGATCAAGGAAAATGAGAAGAAAATTTTTGGATGGGTGAAAGAAGGGCAGAGTGCTCAAGACATCAGTGATAAGGGCGGATATTTTTAAGATATGTCGTATAAATTTTGCATGCTTTTGCCGCCTAAGTATGATGAGCGGAAATGGACTTTAGCCAGTCAGGCGGGAGTAAAATATGTGATTACAAAGGCAATGCCTGAACTCTCTGGGAAGGCGGCTCCCTATGAGTATGAGTCGCTCAAATCCATTAAAGAAGAGTTTAAAGCTCATGGATTCGAGCTCTATGGGCTGGAAGGGGATCAATTTGATATGTCACCCATCAAGGAGGGGTTAGCTGCAAGAGATGAGGCCATTGACAACTACTGCCGGATGATTGAGAATATGGGAAAACTCGACATCCCCTTACTCTGCTACAATTTCATGGCAGTATTTGGATGGCTAAGGACGGATATCAATATTCTGGAGCGAGGCGGAGCTTTAACAAGTGAGTTTGATTTGGAAGTAGCACGTACGGAGCAGGTTCCTCAGGAAAGACAAATTTCTGAATCTCAACTGTGGGATAACTTATTCTACTTTTTGGACAAGGTATTACCAGTTGCAGAGCGGAACAATGTGAAGATGGCGCTGCATCCCGATGACCCGCCAATCTCCCCGCTCAAGGGGGTGGGCAGAATACTCAACAGTGCTGAAAGTATAGACAAAGTATTGCTTAGGTTTCCGAGTCCCAGCAATGGTATCACTTTTTGCCAGGCAACCTTTAAGACCATGGGAGAAGACTTAAAGTCTATTTCTGAAAAATGGATCAAGGATGGTAAGGTGTTTTTTATACACCTCCGGGATATTAAAGGAGAAAAGACAAAGTTCAGGGAGACTTTTCATGATAATGGGACTACCGATATGGCAGAAATGATGGCACATTATCAACAATGTGGTTTCGACGGACCAATCAGGCCAGATCATGCCCCAGCCATGTATGGAGAGCGGCAAAATCATTTTGAAGGTGGAATATCAGTAGGCTATGAATTAATGGGGAAAGTATTGGCATTGGGGCATATGAAGGGGGTATGTGATGCGAAGGGGATCGGCTATGATTAATTCATTATTATCATCTTTCTTAGCCGAGGTTGATGATTAGCATATTTTAGGAGAAGTGGAAGTTGTGTAGAAAATAGATCTTTTAAAATTTATTTATATACAATAGCTTGCACACCATGCTTTTTAATTTCAATTATATGCCCATATGGTTATGGGTTCTTTCTTGTTTTGCCACTCTTTCACCTGCTGTTCTTAAAGCGGACTCAATTTCTAAACCCAACATCATCTACATCATGGCCGATGACCTCGGCTACGGCGATCTGGGCTGCTACGGTCAGAAGTTGATGAAGACACCCAACATAGATAAGTTGGCTTCACAGGGCGTCTTGTTTACCCAGGCTTATGCAGGAGGCCCTGTTTGTACACCTTCCCGCAGCGTGCTGATGACGGGGCTGCACAACGGACATACCCCGGCAAGGGACAATATTCCTCACTATCATACCTATCTGCAGAAAGATGATGTGACGCTGGCAGAGACCTTGAAGACAGTTGGTTACCGGACGGGCGGCCTGGGCAAATGGTCATTAGGCGATCCGGGCACTGCTGGAGATGCCACCAACCAGGGGTTTGACATGTGGTTGGGGTACCAGAATCAGGACCACGCGCATTATTATTATCCTGAATACCTCGACGACAGCTACCGGGCAGAAAATGACTTTAAGCTGGGGCTGCCGGGCAATACGGAGTCCAGGGAATTCTATAGCCACGACCTGCTGACGGATAGAGCCTTGCAATTTATCCGGGATGCTAACCAGGATCCGTTTTTCCTTTATGTGGCTTTTACGCTCCCTCACTTTTCAAGCAAAAAAGAAGATCCCGATGGATTGACAGTCCCAACCACCGATCCGTACTCAAACGAGAGCTGGCCGGAGAAAGCCAAAAAATATGCTTCCATGGTCCACATGCTGGACCGGGATGTAGGCAGGATCGTGGACCTGGTAGATAGGCTGGGGCTTTCGGATCAGACATTGATCGTGTTTACCAGTGACAATGGCGGGCATCATGACGTATGGGAGGGGTTTGATACCAGTGGCCCGCTCAGGGGCATTAAAAGAGACCTTACGGAAGGTGGGATCCGGGTTCCTTTGATCGCGCGATGGCCCGGAACCGCCCCGGAAGGAGTAATAAGTAATGAAGTGATTGCTTTCCAGGACATGCATCCGACCTTTGCTGCCATTGCAGGGGCTCAAATACCGGCCAATCTTGATGGTATCAACATCAGCGAAGCATTGAAAGGAAAGAAGCTTTCATCCGGGCGACCTTATCTGTATTGGGACTATGGGCACAACAGAGATCAATACAACCAGGCCGTGAGAATGGGTGACTGGAAAGGGATCCGGATGGGCCAGGGAAATAAAATCGCCTTGTATGACCTCATGTCTGATCTGGGAGAAGAGCAGGATGTGGCTAAAAAGCACCCTGATATTGTACGTAAGATCGAGGCCATTATGGAAGAGGCGTTTACCCCCAGCAGTCGGTACGAAGTAGGCAGGCCATATACCGGAGGCCCCATTTGGAAAAAGAACAAATAAAATCCCCCAAAATGATTGAAAGACTACCTTACCTGATGATGCTCCTCCTTTTGATGAGCTGCACTGATATTGAGAAAAAGACCCCACAAAGCACAAAGCCGAACATCGTCCTCATCGTCGCGGATGACCTGGGTTGGGCGGATCTTGGGTTTACCGGGAGTGACCTTTTTGAAACCCCCAACATAGATCAGCTGGCCAAAGAGGGCATGTATTTCAGTAACTTTTACTCAGCCAGCCCGGTCTGTTCGCCTACCAGGGCCTCCATTTTGACCGGAAAATATCCCGCCCGGCTGAAGATGACCACCCACTATGAGAATTCGGAAGATTACTGGAGAAATAAGGGTCGCGACATGACGGAGTATAACACCAGGCTGGTCCAGCCGAAAACGGTCGGCAATCTGCCTCAATCGGAAATCACCATTGCCGAGTACCTGAAAGAGCAGGGCTACTTTACAGCACACATTGGGAAATGGCACCTGGGAAACTTTGAACATTACCCGGAAAACCAGGGCTTTGATGTGAATGTAGGGGGGACTGCCTGGGGCGCGCCTGATACGTATTGGTACCCCTGGACTGGCAACAATTTCCAAAAGCAGATCCGCTACATCCCGGGACTGGTGCTGGGAGCTGACTCCGGTGCCTATCTGCCCGATCGATTGACGGATAAAGCGCTGGAGGTGATTGAACAAAAGAAGGAGGATCCATTCTTCCTCCACCTCAATTTTCACATTCCCCACACGCCCATGGAGGGCAAGCAGGAGCTGGTAGATTATTTCAGCAAGAAGATCAAGCCGGGAATGAAAGACACCAACTCTGTGTATGCAGCTATGATCAAGACCATGGATGAAAATGTAGGCCGGATATTGACCGGGCTGGAGCAGGCCGGAATAGCCTCCAATACCATCGTGATGTTTTTGTCGGACAATGGCGGACGCGTGGGAGAGTTTCAGCAATGGGAGACGGTAGCCAACAATGCTCCGCTGAGATCGGGTAAAGGTTCGCTCTACGAAGGCGGGATCAGGGTTCCGTTGATCATCAAATGGCCCGGAAAAGTAAATGCAGGCAGTGTCAGTGATGTGCCCCTGATCACCAATGATCTATTTCCCACCATTGCCGGGATGGTATCAGGCAAAGCAGTGGATACCGACGGCCTCTCTATGATGCCCTTGTTGCAGGAGCCATCAGGAGATCTGGGAAGAGCGGAGGTTTTCTGGCATTACCCACATTATTATACCACCACCACACCTGCCAGTGCCGTTCGTCGGGGCAAATGGAAGCTGATCCAGTATTTTGAAGGCAACCAGGTAGAGTTGTACGACCTGGAGCAGGACCTGGGTGAAGAAAAGGACGTGAGCAAAGATTTTCCGGAAGTAGCAACGGAGTTAAAGCAATCGCTGCAAGATTGGTTGAGAAGTGTGGAGGCACAGCTACCGGAGGTTAATCCTAATTATGATCCAGGGGCAGAAAATTAATTGAGGGCCTGAATTCTGAAATGACAACACTTTCTAAGTCAGGTGGGCCGGAAAGGAATAAGCCACTAGTGTTAAATATTATATTTTAATAAAGCCACGGATTCACAAATTACATTCAGCCATAATGTCACTCCTTCGGAGTTTAATTTTGTGTTAATGTTATTTCTACAATCCTGTCATCCCTTCGGGATTCGTATTGTAAGCCGTTTAAGCAAAACTCAAGGGTAATGATTATCTAAACTGACCAGCAAACTAAATAGAATTGGCCAGAATTAATCCCGAAGGGATGATACTATTGTAGATGCTAGATCGAATAAAATATCCAAACCCCGAAGGGGTGTCATGATAACCAATCAAACAAAGATTGTTCCCCATACCGAATCCTATACCTACCAATAAACTAAAATAGATGGTGAGAACTTACATTTTGTAACTTACATTTTGTAACTTACATTTTGTTAGTTGATGATTATGATCTCAGATAAGCCCTTATCTCCATTTCCTACTACTGGTTACTTTGGACCAAAGTATTTCTGTGATAGGGAGGAAGAAACGCAAACTTTAATCACTCGCCTTGAAAGCGGTGAATCCAGTCTGATACTTGGTATCAGGCGATTGGGTAAAACTGCCTTGATGCATCATGTGCTGGCCCAGTTACCCAAATCCTGGAACACCATTTATCTTGATATTTTACATACGGAGAATGAAGCCGGCTTATTAAATGCTTTGGCCTCAGGGTTGTTGCGGTCAATTCCGGAAAAAAGCCTTTTTGGCTCAAAAGTGTGGGCTTTTGTTAAGTCACTCAGGCCTACGATTTCATTTGATCCCCTGTCCGGGACCCCTCAGGTGGGGCTTGATGTGAAGGAACCTGATAGCCATGTCAAGGATATTTTTCAGTTTTTGGCCAAAAGCGACAGGCTTACTGTGATTGCAATAGATGAATTTCAGCAGATTGCGCATTACCCTGAAAAAAATACAGATGCTTGGCTGCGAAGCCAGTTGCAGGTCTTGCCACAGGTACGTTTTCTGTTTGCCGGCAGCCAACAGCATATATTATCAGAATTATTCACTGATCCCGGAAAACCATTTTTTAAAAGTGCCACACCGCTTAAGATTGAGAAAATTGAAAATGAAGCTTACGCTGGTTTTATCATAAATACTTTCAAATCACATGGACGCCAAATTTCCATTGAGACTACGTATGAGGTACTTCATTGGGCTCAACATCATACATATTATGTTCAGTTGCTTTGTAATAGAGTATTTGCAACTGGAAAGAAGAAAATTAATAGTGAAGTCTGGCAACAGGAGGCAAATAAATTGTTGATTGAGAATGAGCCTTTCTTTTATCACTACAGAAGTATGCTGACTTCAACACAATGGACCTTATTAAAGGCCATAGCCAAGGAAAATGTGGTGAAAGAACCTTCTTCAAAATCCTTTATTTCCAAATATCAATTGGGAAGCTCAGCCACGGTACTCAGGTCACTTGAATCCTTGCAACAAAAAGAGCTCGTTTTCAAAGAATATGATGAAAATGGGAATCCTTTTTATAGTGTATATGATGTACTCTTTGAGCAGTGGATTGCTGGCAAGTTTACTTTTTAACTTATAAAAAATGCCTTTCATCATTTGTCCGGCAAATCAATTACGATTCGAACTAACTAAAATTTGATATCTTACCTAACCCATGACCTTCAATATCTCAAAAATGATTATTCGTTTCCTAATACTGGTTGTAAGCCTTACAACTTTTCTATCCGGCTGTAAAGAAAATCAACAGGCTGAAAATCCGCCCAAATACCTCTCGTATGTGAAGAACTATGCGGATGCCATGATCCAAAATGGACGGGATGTCTATGGAGCAGAACAATCTCCGCTATTTGCATCTGTACTGAATCGCCAAACCTTTCAGGTGGACGAATCAATCGATACGATCTCCATAAGCGGAGTCAGAGTGACGGATCGCTCTGTCACCGGGGCCAACATGATCCATGATGTGGACCTTTTTGAGACGCTTTATGCGCTGACTCCAATCACAGGGGATACCCGGTATGAAGAAGAAGCTGACAAGGCGATGAATTTTTTCTTCAATACCTGCCGGAGTGAGACCACGGATTTCTATTGCTGGGGCGAGCACCTGTTTTGGGATTTTCAAAAAGAAGATTGCGGATTGGGGGCAGACTATCATGAAAACAATGTATGGCCTTTTTGGGATAAAGCGTATGCATTTGCGCCCAATGCTGCATGGGATTTTGCCCTGGCAGAGTGGGACCACCAGATACACGACAAGACCACCGGTGATTTCAGCCGACATGCGAAGTACACCAAACATGAGACATACTCCGGATTTGATTTTCCCAGGTATGCAGGGCAGCTGATGGAGCGGTGGGCCTATGCTTACAACAGGCCCGAAAATGCCGACCGACCACGGAGGGAAGAGCTACTTCATTATATCGAAGTGATGGTCAGCCGGATGAAAGACAACATGGCTCAATCTGCTTCAGGGCTGTTGATCGCCGGCAGATCTCCCAAAGGAGATCACAACCAGGTGGTGTGGCTGACCAGTAACCTGGAGCTGGCCCGCTGCCTCGAAGTGGCAGCACCGGTGATGGATCCGGGGCTTGCCAGTGAAATGCAGGCATTGGCGCTCAAGCAGGATCAGGATTTTTTAAATGCTCCCCATAGGCTGGACTCTGCTGGGGGAGGTTTTGCTGTCACCCTTCATGCAGAGACAGGTTTGCCCAGGGTGCGATCCATGAACAAGCCTTACAGCGCTATCTGGAGTTCAGGGTATGGGTATGGAACCCATGCCGGGGTGGCCAATATCCTCTTTGTGAGACATGACCAATTGAAGGATGCCCAATCAGACATTGCGGGTAGCTACAGGGAATTGATCCTGAAAGTAGGCGAGATTTATCTTGATTCCGAGCCGGAAGCTGGCTGGTTGCTGAAGCCCAATGAGTTTGCTCAGGTCATACAGCTAATGCTGAACTGTTATGAGCTTTCTACTGATGAGAGATTTCTGAGCAGGGCATCATTTTTTGCGGACATAGGTATTAAGCTTTTCTTCGATGAGACGTCACCCTTACCGAGGGTTTCCAATCAGCATGATCACTACGAAACCATTACCGGTGGGCCTTCATTCATCTACCAGCTACTGAAATTACACCAGGCACTCAATCTGAATTAACAACTAACCATGGACAGAAGAAGATTTTTACAAAACACAGGACTCGGAGCATCGGCGTTGATGTTTCCACAATGGCTATTGAAGGCCCAGGGAAATAATTTTCCCGTCAGAGCTATCACCAAAGGCCCCAAATTTCACTGGTTTGGGTATTATGATAAGCTGCAATTCAACCAGAGCAACACCAAAGTGCTGGGAATGCAGGTAGACTTTGAAAGCCGGTCTCCCACGAAAGATGACGTGATCAAAATGGGCGTGATCGACCTCCAAAATGGTGATCAGTGGACGGAGATTGGTGAGAGCCGAAGCTGGGGGTGGCAGCAGGGATGTATGCTGCAATGGGTGCCCGGATCAGACAACAAGGTAATCTGGAATGATCGCAGGGGAAATCAATTTGTGAGTATCCTCAAAAACCTGGATACAGGGGAGGAGCAGGTGATCCCTCAAGCCATATATACCCTGAGTCCGGATGGGAAATTTGCGGTGGGTACGGATTTCTCCAGGATACAGAACTACCGCAAAGGCTATGGCTATCCCGGAGGTGAGGACCCCTACAAGGCACAAAACGCACCTAAGAAATCAGGGATCTATAAGATCGATCTGGCCACCGGAAAGTCGAAGCTCATTATCTCTTACAAGGACATCTCCGAGATCCCCAACAATGGGGAAGACATTTCATCCAGGTGGCATTATTTCAATCATTTATTGATCAGCCCGGATAGTAAGCGGTTTATCTTCCTCAACCGGTACCGGGAAGCGCCTATTCCTGATGAAGTGCTCAACAATCCTGACGAGTATAATAAGATTCGGGGCAGATATGATACGAGGATGTTCACAGCAGGAGTAGATGGCAAAGATTTGTATTTGCTGGACGCCTCCGGAAAAACCTCTCACTTTATCTGGAAGGATGCCAACCACATCACAGCCTGGACGACTCCAATTGGTTCTCCAGGTGGGTTTTATGAATTTACGGACAAGACAGATCAGATCAGGCGAGTAGGAGAAGGGGTGATGACTGTGAATGGACACAACACTTTTCTGCCAGGCACCAATGCCGAATGGATCCTCAACGATACCTATCCACAGGGAGATGCCAGGGAGCAAATACCGTATCTATATCATGAAGAGACCAATAAACGCATTGATCTGGGGCGTTTTCATGAACCTCGTGAATACAATGGCGAGTGGCGATGCGATACCCATCCCCGGGCGAGCAATGATGGAAAGTTAATCTGTATTGACTCCACTCATGGGGGCAATGGGCGTCAAATGTATCTGATCGATATCAGTGATTTAAAGCTCACCTGATCTTATATTTGACAAAGAATTTTTAGCAACATGATACACACACAGATAGACAGCAAAGAAGCGAAAATGCTTCAGAAGAAATACCCCGCACTGGCCAAATCCATGAAATGGATCAAAGAGGAAGCCGGCAAACTCGAAGATGGTAATTATCCCCTCGGAGATGGTATGGTGGGCATGGTTCAGAGTTACCAAACCCGGCCATTGGATCAGTCCAAATTCGAAAGTCATCGGGCAAACGTGGACCTGCAATATGTGATGGCAGGCAGAGAGATCATGGGCTGGTTGCACATCAATGATCTATCCCCGAAGACAGAATTTGATGAGGCTAAAGATGTGATCTTGTATCACGTACCTGAAAACTATCATCAGATGACACTCACTGCTACGAACCTCGCTTTACTTTTCCCTGAGGATGGTCATATGCCCAAGCTTATGGTGTCCAATCCAGAGGATGTGAAAAAGGTGGTGGTTAAGATCCCGATTGAGTTGCTGGAGTAGCCACAAAAGCCCAAAGGTGCTAAGGGAAATTCTTTGCTTTTTGTCATAGAATTTTAGAGGCACGGCGCATAATTATCGATTTCATAATTCACAACGCAGTGTGAAGGGTTAATTAAAAATATTGTTGTAATTCAACTTTATTTCATAATTTTCGCATTCATTAATCCTTTTAACCCCTTGCAAGTAAACCGATTTTCAAAGGAATCAGAGCCTTCAAAGCTGACCTCTTCCGGGGAAGATATTTTCTCCGAAAAGGATGAACAGTTGGTTTGGGAGCGGTTTATCAAAGGGGATGATCAATGTCTGGTTTATATCTACAGAGCCTATGCGGATGTGCTTTTTCGGTATGGAAGACAATTCACTAGCAGATACGAATTCATCAGGGATAGCATCCAGGAACTGTTTTATGAGTTGATCGATAAGCGGTCCAATCTATCCTCTGCAAAATCGGTCAAGGCCTATTTGTTTACTGCATTAAAGCGAAAGATTGTCCGGGACCTGAAGAAAGAAGAAAAATTTAACCTGGAGCAGGAAGGGTTTTTGTTTTCTTTATCAGACACCAGCCTGTCGATCTCCAACAACCTACAGGAGAAGGACTTTGCGCTGATCCAAAAGAAGCTAAACCTCCTGCCTGTCAACCAAAGAGAGATCATTCTACTTCATTTCTATGAGGGGCTCACTTACAATGAGATAGCCGATATCATGAATATCAAAGTCAGATCGGCCAGGGCATTGACTTACCGGGCATTGGAATCCCTTCAAAAAGAATTGTCACCATTTAAAGGATCTCTTTATTTTTTACTCATCCAGTTTTTTATCCACTAGTTTTTGTTGATGCATTGATAATAAATCGATGCAAGTACTGATATTTATATCATCAAAGAGTTCATTTTAGTAAAAATATTGTAAATCTCACCTTTTACTATGTACATCTCGTATCCTGTTGCCTCTATCCGTGTAAGAGAATCAAAATATGCAGGAAAATTCAGGCAACGTATTAGATCTGGTCAAGAATGAGTATTTCGTACACTGGATCGTAGCTCCAACTGAGGAATCCACCCACTTCTGGACGCAATGGATCTCCAACCATCCGGACAGAAAGCGGGATGTAGATGTCGCCCGACAGCTCATCCGATCCACTCATTACAGTTTGGATGAGAAAATGCCTGAGAGCGATTACTATACTGTCCTGGAAAACATTGTGGAGAGGAGTCAGCAAAGAAAAAGCAAAGCCAGAACCCTCAGGCCGCTCAGCTGGAAGATGGTTGGAATTGCAGCATCCCTGATTATGGCCATGTTTTTAGGTATCTGGATCTCGCAAGAATGGCCGACAAATGATTTCCAGGAAGTGGCCCTGGCACCACAAACGATAACCAAAGAAAACCCAAGGGGTCAAAAATCTACCATTATGTTGCCGGATGGCACAAAGGTGATCCTGAATTCAGAAAGTACGATCAGCTACCTATCCAATTTTACTGGAAGCGAACGAATGGTTGAGCTGACCGGGGAGGCCTTTTTTGATGTAGTGAGAGACCCTTCTAAACCTTTCGTGGTAAAAACAAAAAGCCTGATGACAACCGCGCTTGGAACATCCTTTAATGTGGATGCATATCCCGATGGGAAGGAAGAGATTACATTGGTCACAGGAAAAGTCCGGGTAAATAGCCACATCGAATCAGACCAATCTACCCTGCTGGAACCAGGAGAAATAGCTGCATTAGAGTTAGGTGCACTTAACAAAAAACTGGGTAGCTCATTGAATCATATCAAGTGGAAAGATGGGTTCATTGTTTTTCAGAAGACGCCTTTTCAGGAAGGAATCATGGAGCTGGAGCGGTGGTATGGCGTCACCATTGATGTAAAGAATCTCCCAGTCCTTGAGGAGCCAACTTTTACCGCCCACATAGAGAATGACAATCTTGCCAATGTGCTTGAGACCCTGGGCTATGCGATGAGATTTGACTTCAGGATTGAAGGAAAAAAAGTATTGATAAACTTTAAATAGATCCCTATGAAAGAAAGTTAAGAGTCGTACTAAAGATCGAGCCTGAAAAAGATGCTACCAACATACGATTTTCAGGCTCTACATAGAATGAATTTTTTCACCCTAATCCTACAAATATATGCAAGGAACACTACAATTAATTCGAATGACAGGGAAGCTTACCATATACTCATTCGTGCTAACAACATTACTTTTTAATGCGCTGCTGGCAGAAAAAGCGAATAGCCAGGCCATAAAAAGTGTAAAAGAGGCGAGGATCAGTATTGTGATCCAAAATGAGAATCTAGTTGACGTGCTGCAAAAGATTGAAAGCAGCACGGAATATCATTTTGCGTACCAGGACAGCGAGTTGCTGGAGAATAAATCAAAACGCATTTCATTAGAGGCCAATAACCAGACACTTGAGTCTCTCCTGATAGAGATCTCCAAGCAGGCCAATGTGAGTTTTCGGCAAGTAAATGACCGGATCAGTGTTAGAAATGCCAAATTCAGAAATGCTGAAAAGAGTATTGAGGTCATCATCGTGCAGAATGTATCAGGAGTGATTTCTGATGATTCCGGTGAAGGACTTCCGGGAGTGAGTATTGTGGTGAAGGGAACTTCACAAGGTACTGTAACTGACCTGGATGGAAGGTTTTCTTTAGAGGTGCCATCCAGCGAATCTATCCTGGTGATTAGTTCGGTAGGATTTAAAACGCAGGAGATTGTGGTGGGCAACCAATCCACTTTGAATATCCAAATGATTACTGATGTTCAGTCACTGGGTGAAGTGGTGGTGATTGGCTATGGAACAGCCAAAAAAGAAGATCTGACAGGAGCCATTGCTACAGTGGACATTGAAAATACAAGAGATATCCCCAACGCAAATCTTGTGCAAAGTTTAAGGGGTACTGTGGCTGGTGTTGTGGTTACCGACAATGGACGACCAGGGTCGGATGCTTCTATTCAAATTCGGGGAAGAAACTCAATTTCAGCAAGTAATAATCCACTTATCGTGCTTGATGGAGTGATCTATGCTGGGGGAAGTTTGTCCGATATCAACCCCGGTGATATTGAATCGATACATATCCTGAAGGATGCCAGTTCTACGGCCATTTATGGTTCACTGGCTGCGAATGGAGTAATTGAGATTACCACCAAGAAAGGGCAAATGGGCAAACCACAGTTTTCAGTGAATACTTACAACGGTTTCTCTGATTATGCCCATATCCCGGACTTTTTGAATGCAGAAGAATACCTCTCATTCCGTCAGGATGCCGAAGCTGCTGACGGTGGACCGATTCCTTTTGGTCCTACGGAGCAAGTAAATATCGATGCCGGTAGGAGTATCGAACCTTTTGAGGAGATCAGGCAGGAGGCACCGATGTACAATGGTGAACTCAGCGTTTCCGGAAAGACAGAAAATGTCAGTTATTATCTATCCGGTTCATATACCAATACCAAGTCGCCTGTAGCTGGTGACAATTTCAGCAGGATCGGGGGTAGAGCCAACCTGAATGTGGCTGCTACAGAATGGTTAAATATCGGATTGAATTCGGGATATTCATTGCGTGACTATTCAGGAAACAGAGCTAACCTGGGAGCGGCCAGCTGGTTAAGTCCATGGGCAAGCCTGTATTATGATGATGGAGTGCCGAGAAAACAACCCCAGGATGTGGGTCTTGTGCAGAACCCTATGTTTTCCACCCTTTGGAACGATAGGGAGGAAAAAGCAGGTATTTTGTTCGTGAATACTTTTGCTGAAGTCACCATTTTTGATGGACTAAGCTACAAACTCAATGTAGGCTATACCCAGCGCCGATACCATGAGTTCAAATACAACAACTCTTATGACAGAGATACATTTTTCAACCTGGGGTCAGGTAGCAAAGAGCATTTTGAATCACACAACCTCACGGTAGAGAATATTCTTCAGTTTTCTAAATACATCAATGAGGATCATGAAGTAAACGCCACACTTATGTATGGTTTTTATGAAACCAAAGATGAACGTTCATTCCTTTCCAGCCAGAACATCTTCAATGACGCATTAGGCTGGAATGCGCTGGAGATTGGCGATAACTTCAATGTAGGGACTGCTGCAGGAGAAAGTGTTCAGCTCTCAACCATGGGTAGGGTAGGCTATCGCTACAAAGGCCGATACATCTTCGATATGAGTTTGAGAAGAGACGGGTATTCCGCATTTGGTGAGGGAAATAAATTCGGACTATTCCCGGCTGTGGGAGCAAGCTGGAACATGATAGAGGAAAGCTTCCTGACTTCAGTGGACTTTTTAGATAACCTGAAACTTCGGGTTTCTTGGGGTAAGAATGGAAACAGGGGGGTAAGCAGATACTCTTCTCTGAGCGAGATCACTTCAACCAACTACATTTTCGGAGATGCTGGTACATCGGCTGTAGGACTATACCCAAGCTCTTTTGCTAACCCCAACCTGGGTTGGGAAACAACTACAAGCACCAACATCGGAGTGGATTTCGGGATTTTTAATTCCAGGCTAAATGGATCAGTGAATTACTATATCAGTCATACAACAGATCTGTTGCTACGTCAACAAATCCCGAATACCAATGGATATGACAACTTCCTTCGAAATGTTGGTGAGACAGAAAACAAAGGAGTGGAGATCAGTCTTTCTTCCATCAATCTCGAAATGGGAGATTTTGTATGGGGCACATCTGCTGCTTTTACACTGAACAGAAACAAAGTGCTTAAGCTTACAGGCAATGACCTGGATGAAGATGGAATTGAGGATGATGACATTGCCAGTGGCTGGTTCATTGGTCACCCTTTGGATGCCAATTTTGATTATGTATTTGCCGGTATCTACCAGGAAGGGGATGATTTTTCTGAGTTAGCTGGAGCTAGAGCCGGGGATATCAGGTTTGAAGATGTGGATGGAGATGGGGAGATCACACCGGATGATCGTCAGGTAGTTCACTCAGAGCAACCCGATTTTATCCTGGGATTGACCAATACCCTTAGCTACAAAGGGTTTAGCCTGATGGCCATGATCAACTGGAGACAAGGGGGATACAGCGATAATTACGCTCTCAATCTGGGAAGAAATTTTTATTATGAGGCAAACGTGTATGACGTCCCTTATTGGACACCTACAAACCCTATCAATGACTGGCCTGCCATTAATTATGGCAACCCGTTAGCCTATGGGTTTTATCAGAGTCGAAGTTATGTGAGGCTGCAGGATCTTTCGATCGGTTATACATTTCCGACACAGCTGGTTGAGAAAGCAAACCTTCGTAACCTAAAGGTCTATGTAAGTGGAAAAAACCTTTTTACCTGGACAGATTGGATTGGCTGGGACCCTGAACATGGAGCCGGTGGTATAAGCCCCGGGAATAATGGTCCTCTGATGAAGACCTACACACTAGGGGTTAATGTTCAATTTTAAACGAGAGGAAATCATGCATACATATATAAAACATTCATTGATATTGACATTGGTTCTGGGATTGCTGGGTTCATGTAGTGAAAGCTACCTGGATGAGGTACCATTAGACCAGTTTAGTCCTGAAAATGTCCTGGAAAATGAGGCTGGCTATGAAGCAGCGGTTATTAGTATTTACGAGGCTGCTCGTGAAGAGCATCTTGTGGCTTCTGCCAACTTTGAATACATGACAGTGGGGACGGATCTATCTAGATGGGGAAGATATGACAGCCGAGGGCTGAAGGATTATTCTTTGCTAAATTCCAGCTATAGTGCAGCAGCTATATATTGGGATTGGGCATATGAGCAAATGATTGTACGGTCCAATCTTGTTCTTGAAGACATTGATAATGTAACATTTAGCAGTGATTCAAGGGACAACATCAAGGGGCAAGCCCTGTTTTTCAGAGCATACACCTACAACTTTTTGATCAATATTTACGGAGGTGTTCCTATAGTCGCTTCCAGGCTAACCGAACCAAAGTTTGACTTTGAAAGGGCAACAAGATTAGAAGTATTGAACTTTATTGTGAATGACCTGGAAGCAGCAGTTCAGCTTTTACCAGTTGATGTTGAAGATGGACGTGTTTCCCGAGCGGCAGCTTATCATTTATTGAGTGAAGTTTATATTTCGCTCGGACTTGAAACAGGCGATGGTACATACTATGATGATGCCATTTCTGCGGCCAGTATGATCATTGACAAGCAGGTTGGTGACTATGAGCTGATGACAAGTAGGTTTGGTCCTGCCAGCGGACTACCTGGGGATGTGATCAGTGATTTACATGCAGCAGGACAAATCAACAGATCATCAGGAAACAAAGAGGTGATTTTTGCCTGGCAGATGGAATCCTTTGCGATCGGTGGAGGAGACGGAAATAACTGGCCAAGATATTGGGCACCGGAATATGACAAGATTGTGTCTCCTAATGGTTTTGGAAACAGTGCGGCTGATTCTTTGATCAGGGGTATTGGAGTGAACTCCCCTACCAACTTTGTAAAGTATGATATGTGGGCCCTGGATTGGAATGATATGAGAAACTCGGAATATAACATTCGCAGGACTTTCTATTACAACAATCCGAATGATACCGAATACTTTGGGCAGCCAATCAAGACCGGGCGTGACACTGATGGTAAACTTTATATCCTGGAAAATGATGGGGTGACCTTCACAGATAATGACCTGGACACTTTGAGGCAGTACTATCCATGGATCAGGAAGATTGACGGACAGCCCTTCGAAGATGATGTTGCAAGTGGAAGATCATCCAAAGACATTGCCAGGATGCGTGTAGCTGAAACATATCTGCTCCGTGCTGAGGCGTATTTCAGAAAAGGTGAAATGACACTGGCAGCTGATGATATCAATGCTGTGCGAGGAAGGGCAAACGCGGTGCTGATTGCTCCCGGAGATGTAACGGAAGATTTCATTTTGGATGAAAGAGCAAGAGAGCTACTGGTAGAAGAGCCAAGGGTTAGAACGCTGATTCGTATGGATCGACTGGTAGACCGGGTACGAACCTATAATTCTGCACCTGATACACAAGGTGGCGTTTCTTCTGGAAATACCATTCAGGATCACAATAGGTTATGGCCAATCCCACAACATGTGATTGATGCCAATACACAGAGAGAGTTTAAGCAGAATCCAGGTTATCCGGGAGCTTCTGAAAATTAAATTAAATAGGGCAGGGGTAATTCCCTGCCTTCATTTCTTTGACAAGAACTGACAGACAACACCAATATGAAAAGAAGAGACTTTCTTAACCTGAGTATCCCGGCCACGGGAGCAATCCTGGTCGCTCCGGGATTTATGAACAAAGAGCTTTACCAGGAGATCAATCATCAGTTTATCACTAATCAATCGATTGAATCGTATGATGTGGTCATCAATGGAGCTGGTTTTGGAGGGTATTTTGCAGCTATCCAGGCAGCCAAACTAGGTAAAAGTGTGCTGGTAGTAGAAAAAAGAGCAAGCCCAGGGTATGAAGTTACTGCTAAACACAAACTATGGGTAAATACCAAAGGTTTAGGAGATCTTTCTGCGGAACATAAAGAATTATTATTTCCGGAAGCTGAAAAGAAAGAAGTCTTCAATAAATCAGGTATTGGCATAAACAACAGTGTGTTTGGGAATGATGCCATGCTGTTTAATGGCTCAGTCAGGAAAGGACTTCTACGTAACCTGTTGGTCAATAAGGTTCACGTACTGCTGATGACAGATGCATGTGGACTAATTGGTGATTCAAAAAATGTAACTGGGGTATTGTTGGCCAGCAAACATGGTATTCATACTGTAAAGTGCAAGAGCTTTATTGATACCTCAGACAATGCACTTTTTTCCAGAAGACTTGCTGGTGAAACCTATAAGATTGATCGGGCTGGTTTTGTCATAGAGGTGCACAATGCAGAGGGTGCGCAACCACGTACCATCAATGTTGATGCTAAGTATGGCCTGTTAAACAACCAGTTGATATTACGTCCCGGTAAATACCTGGATGATCAGGCCTTTTTAGAGTTTCAGTTTCCGGTTAAGTCCCAGAAAAGGGAAGAAATTGAACATCAGGCCAGATTCATAACAGCTGAATTAGGCAGAGATCTTGCTTTGTTAGATGGTTCGCTGGCAAAAGCACATGTTGATCAGCTGGCTGTTGAATGCTCGATTTTCCTAAAAGATGAAGCTTTGCCGGATACTGCATTGAAGGGACATTACATCTTCAATAAAGATTTGTCTAATCTCAAAGCGGCTAATTTGCCCGAGTTGGATCAGGAAGCCAAATCATTGGTTGATTCCATCAGACAATCCAAAAGTTCTAAACCGTCCACCATACTTGTTGAAGGTGGAAAAATTCCATGGAATGTTATCAAAGAATCAACTCCTGATGATCCCGGGTTGATGATCCCATTGAAGCATTGTTCATTTGATTTTGAAAAGTGGGTCAGGAGCAAAGAGAAATGCCAGGTGCTTGTCGCTGGCGGAGGAACAGCCGGGGCAATGGCAGGCATGGGAGCCGTGGAAAAAAGCGCCAATACAATCGTAGCTGATTATTTCAATGACATGGGTGGAACGAAAACCATGGGAGGCGTAATGGGCTATTACCATGGATACAAGGACCATGTTTTTTTCAAAAAACAAGATCAGTTGTCATCGCAAGTAGCGAATACTTACAATTTGAGTGGTAAAATCGGGAGGAAACTTTTTCACCTCAAAGAAATTGTGGATTCCGGTAACCGATTTCTTTCCGGATCTATCATGTGCGGAACATTGGTAGAGGGTAGCACCGTAAAAGGAATTGTAGTTTGCAGAGATGGTGCACTCGAGCTGATCGAAGCATCCATCACCATTGATGCAACAGGTGACGCAGACCTGGCCTATTTCGCTGGTGCCAACTACTGGCATGGGGATTCCAGGACAGGGCTGACCCAAAATTTTAGCCAGTGGGACCGAAATAAAGGACATTTTTCCACCTCCAATGGTCATAGGGATTATGACATGATCGACAACACCAGAATATCGGAGTTGCAGAGAGGGTTATTCTTATCCCATTATCAGGCGCATTTTTATGACTTTAGTCCCATGCTGACAGTGAGGGAATCCCGAAGAATAGAAGGCTTGCATGTCATCGATCTGATAGATGCTGTGGAAGACACACATTTCAGTGATGTGATGACTTATGCCAGCAGTGATTTTGATCCCCATACCATAGGCAGCTCGGAGTATTCCAAGTGTGGATTTCTTTTACCCCATTCCAATGACCTGGTCATGGAGATCCCATATAAAGCCCTCGTTCCCAAAGGGATTGATGGTATGTTGTTATCTGGCCGGGGTATCAGCCAGACACATAATGCATTACAATTCACCCGAATGAGTGGTGATCTGGCTGTACTCGGTTATCTGACCGGTCAGGTGGCTGCCGACCAGGCCTGGAATGGCATTCAACCTAAAGATTATAATATCACAGGAATTCAGAAGGAGTGGGCTGCCCTCGGATACCTCAAGCCAGATTATGCCACTAAACCTACCGGAAATCTGACCGATGACGAACGGGAGGTTGAGCGGAGAGTAGCACAATTGGCTAATGCTGTTCCGGAGTATCTGTATGAGTGTATCAAACTCCCCAAAGAAGCAGCGGTACCTGTATTATACCGTCACTATAAAAAGACTGAGCATAAAGAAGGAAAACTTTTGATTGCTAAAGCCCTGGCCTGGTTTGGAGAGCGGGGAGTAAATGATCCAATAATTGAGGAGTTGAAAGTGATGTTTGAAGAGGAACACAAAGTCGGCTACCCTGAAGATTTTGTGGATACTTATGATGACATCCGGGGAAGGCCCAAAAATATCTTGCACGGGTTATATTGGAGGATCAATCAGAACGTAGCATTATTGGCGATGTCCGGAGATCCGAATGGCGTTGAAGTGGTAAGCCAAATCCTTGCTAAAGCGTGGTCAGGGGGGCGTATCATGGAAAGAGAAAATGAATACTACAATGGCAGGATTGACCTCAAGCTGGTTCCATACTACAATCGGATTTTGGCCGCCTGTTTTTATGCTGAGCGTCTGCCGGATCAGCAATTGATAGCTGGTTTTGAGAAACTATTGGGTGAGGATATTGTAAAAGGTTATAAGACTGAAGAATATGATAAGGTCATGTGGAGAGTTTATGGTGGAAACCTGGAATTGTCCATAGGTTCTGCCTTGGCCAGATGTGGTGCTGAAACAGGATTTCAGATTTTGGCTACCTATCTGATGGATATTCATCATAACTTCAAAACATTTGCCATGTCAGAATTGAAGAGCCTTACAGGAGTGGACTTTGGCTATGATTCAGGTAAATGGAAGAAGTACCTTTCAGGCTTAAGCTATCCCATGGCCGGACAAAAGCTGAATAAAGAAGTTGAAGTATAAATTGGAAATCGTGTGATCATTGTCTGGCTCTTTTACTTCATTTCATTTTATGACAATGGGGATATTTTCTTTCAAAGTAACGAACTAAGCCAGGTAAAACTGACCGATGCGGATATTGTCAGGACAATCAAATCTGATGATGGCGATGCTATAGAGGTGTCCGGACTCAATGACACATTGGGTTTATTGTACTGGTACAGACGGGTGGAAACACCTGTCTGTCTTACGGGCACCTGTAAGCTGATTGATATTGGTATTTATTGGACCTGCGATGGAAGGTTCTTTGGCCTGGAAGTTTATGGTGAACATTTGACCAAAACAGATCATAGCGACTTCAAGGAAGCAGACTATAAAAAACTCATTGAGATCCTGAAAAATGACTGGTCAATACTCAGAGAATATGAATTGAGTGATCTGACGGAAGGGCCAGAAGTAGATGGAGTCTCAGGGGCAACAAGGGAAGAGCTGGCAGGAGAAGCCATTGAGCAGGCTGTTTACTCCACACACACCATGTGGCATCTGATTCATGTAGGGGAGGAAGTGCAGCTGATTGATTTGATGGCAGATTTACTTGAAAAAGATAAAGCACTCCTTGAAAAACTGATTGATCAATCTGCTTACCATCCATTCCTGATTGAGTTGCTGGCTACCGTAAAGCTCAGTCCTTCGGCAACCATGGATCAACTGCTTTTGGAGGCATTGTCTTCTGGTGATTACGAAAGCAGGGTACTCGCTTTTAAAACGCTAAAATTTTCTGATGTTGCAAGCTTGTCCTTCCAATCAAAAATGGCCAACATATATGCCAAAGCTTCCATTCAGGAAAAGGTCAGGCTATTGCAGCTTTTCAAAGGAGTGAAAATTTCTTATCCATTGAGGGTAGTGCTTAGCAAAGATCTCCAGACTGATAATTCATGGTTTAAGGAGGTGTTGTTGGAGGTGGTGGAATTCTAAAGTTGTTTATCTATCTAAATAATTCAGAGTGAGAACCCACAAAGCTCTTTTGATCGTATTCAAATCGCACAGGCTTTGGTAGAAAATCTTTCATTTATTACCAGGGATTCCAATGTCCTACAATATGATTTTATCAAAACCATAAAGGCATAGACCATAATTTTACCTTTCTCTATTTTTCCTTATTTTGCTGTCCTCAATAAACAACACTCAAATTGAAATACAGAAAACTAGGCAAGACAAATTGGGAAGTAAGTGAAATAGGCTATGGTATGTGGGGTATGGGAGGCTGGACTGGTTCCGATAGAGAAGAGTCCATGAAATCTCTACAGCTGGCAGTAGATCTGGGGTGTAACTTTTTTGATACGGCCTGGGGGTATGGTGCAGGAAAGAGTGAAGGGTTGCTGGGTGACCTGATCAGGGCAAACAAGGATAAAAAGCTCTACACAGCCACCAAGATCCCACCAAAGAACTTTAAGTGGCCCAGTACCAGGGATTACTCGCTGGATGACTGTTTTCCTCCTGATCATATTGAAGAATATGTGCACAAAAGCCTGGAAAATGCCGGTATCGAATCATATGATCTCATGCAGTTTCACACCTGGGAAGATCGCTGGCTGAATGACAACCGATGGGCACATAAAATGCAGGACCTGAAATCTCAAGGCCTGATCAAAGCCGTGGGGATCAGTCAGAACAGATGGGAACCGTGGAATGGTGTGAAAGCGGTAGAAAGCGGTCTCGTTGATGTTACCCAGTTGATCTACAACATCTTTGACCAGAACCCAAAAGATGAACTGCTTCCGGCATGCGAGAAACACAACGTGGGGGTCATAGCCCGGGTACCTTTTGATGAAGGGACACTCACAGGTTTGCTGACTAAAGACACTACCTGGCCGGAAGGCGACTGGCGAAACACCTATTTCGTTCCGGAAAACCTGAATTCCAGTGTGGATCATGCAGATGCGCTCAAACCTTTGGTTCCCGAAGGTATGACCATGCCGGAGATGGCTCTGCGTTTCATTTTAGGCGAATCAAGAATAAGCACGATCATACCAGGTATGCGCAAGCTGCATCATGTAAAGTCCAATATCGCTGCGAGTGATGCCGGTCCGTTGGATGACTCACTCATGAAGGAGCTGGAAAAGCACCGTTGGGACCGTGAACCAACAGACTGGTCACAGTAATAGGTAATACGAGATAATGTCAACGAAGATTTTTCGCCTCTCCATTCTGGTGATTGTCTCAGTAGTGTTTATTTTCTGTAGTGATCCAAAGAATAAAGAAAAAACACTCACTACTATTCCAAAAGTCATCTTCGATACCGACATGGGATCTGATTGTGACGATGTAGGGGCACTGGCTCTTTTACATTATTATGCAAGAGAGGGGAAGGTCGATATTCTGGGATGTATCTACAGCTCAGGCAAGGTGCCTTATGGGGCAGGCGTTGTTGATGCAATTAACCATTATTATGGAAGACCAGACATTCCTATTGGAGCTGCTTACGATACAATAGTTGGGGATCCTGTTGATAAAATGAGCTCTGAAGAGCTAGCGCATGATACTGCTAGATATGGACATAAGATCGTAACGAACCAGGATGCTTTGGAGCAGACCTATCTTTCAAGAAAGCTACTGGCCCAGGAAGAGGATACCAGTGTTATTTATATCACTGTCGGCCATACCAAAGGATTGTATGATCTTTTAGTCTCTGGGCCTGACGCTGTTTCGCCCCTATCAGGTCAGGAACTGGTTAAGAAAAAAATCAAAAGCTGGGTGGCGCTCGGAGCCCTGAAAGCAGACAACCCAGAAGGTGATTTGAAGAAGGATTGGAATTTTTTCTTCAACGGTACAGCTCCATTCACTGACTACCTGATAGAAAATTTTCCACGACCAGGCTACTTCATAGATGGAGGAAGTACTGTAATGACTGGAAAATCTCTGATGGATACGCCTGAAGAAAATATTGTTCGTCAGGCCTATACTGATTGGTTAGGATGGGCTGGTAAGACGCTAGAAGATCAAAGACCAAGTTGGGACTTACTGGCCATCTACTTTATTATCCATGGGCTGGGTGATTATTTGGAAGAAGCAGAGCGGGGCATCTTGGCTTTTGATCCTGAAAAAGGATGCGTTTGGGTAAAGGGCAACAATAATCGACAACATCATTTGATCAAACAAAAGGCAGGAACTGATTCGCTCTTTGCTGCAGAGCTCAATGAAAAAATAGCTGATTATCCACGATAGGGTCTATGTATTTATCACACTAGACGCCATATAAACTACGTATTTACCGCAAGTAAAGATTACCAATTAGCACTTATTGTATAATATTGAGAAATAATTGACTTTTGCTGATACCAACCGCTTAGTTATTCACTTTTAAATAATTATGAGGTTAATCATATTCGCATTGATAGCGTTTGCGTCAATTAATAGCTATGCAACCAACCCAAGCAATACCCTGGGTCGGAAAATTATCTTATTATCTACTTCCTGGGAAAAGGAATCCAAGAAGCTCGTAGAATACCATGGCCTGACGGGGTTTTGCAGTGATGCCGAATTCCGAAATGTTGTCTATACTCTTCTAAATGAGATACACTATTACCACGCTCTGCTATATAAGGAGCTTTTAATGACATCTGATCAGCATGATCAGAAGAAGCTTAGAAAAGTATTGTCAGAGCTTGAAATAATTGAAAAAGATTACGCCATTGAGAGTTTTAATGATTTCTTCCGTGAAAGATGCCTGGATCAGAAAGCTCTGGAGAAGAATTCAAAGCAACACAAAAGTGGATTTGGGGTTCATTCTTATCATGGACAGATCTACGTGATGGAAGAGGAGCTTAGAAGATATATTGATAAGTTGAGCAAGCGAATTGGTCGTGTAAAACGTCACGTAAAGCATTTAAACCTACATTCTGACATCAGTCTGGAGTAACAGTTTTTAGAAGTAAATGCAGTTATACTCAAATTTATTTCACAAATACTTCTGGCTGGATATCTAGTACTGGTTTTGATTATAAGCTCTTTTTTACAAATGAAATTTTTGTAATTTTAAACTTTATAATCCTTTGGAATTTCAAATCACGGAGTGAAAAGAGGCGCTGAAATAAAGAAATTACATCCTGTAACTCCTTTTGAGGGAGCCTTTGAAAATGTCTACACAGAGCATTTTCAATCTTTGTTTATCTATGCGCGAAAACTCACTAATTCTACTGAATTAGCCAAAGATATCGTTTCAGATGTTTTCTACAACCTTTGGAAATCCAACCCTGATTTTTCTCAGATCAAAGAGATCAAATCTTACCTGTTTATTGCGGTAAAAAACCATGCAATCAGGATTTTGACCAGAAATCCCCAGGATTTTATCTCGCTGGATCAGGATCAATTCATCAAGAAAGTAGATCGAACCGATCCTGAAGAAGTCTTATTGGAGAAGGAATTGCTTGGTGCCATTGAAAGTGCAGTTTCAAAACTTCCTGATCAATGTCGACTGATCTTCGATATGGCCAAGAACCAACAAATGAGTTACCAGGAAATTGGCAAGGAGTTGGGGATTTCCCAATCTACAATTAAGACCCAGGTTGGCAGGGCACTCAATGAAATTAGGGTTTCCATAGCAGAACATCTTGAAGCAGGATCACAACATGGGAGCAGCATAAAATCAGGAATAGTATCATCCATCATACTCGCACTCCTTTTTACGTAATTTTTAACGTATAGTATACCAAGATATCAATTATTCATTAAATAAGATATTTTAATAAATATTTTATAAATATTTTAAATCTTGTAGACCGATCCTTTTTAATTGGCTCTTTATAAGTAACGAGACAAGAAAACTGTGGTTGATCAATTAATTTATAAATATCTTAAGGGTAACCTGAATCTGGAGGAACAACATGAGCTCTCCAAGTGGATGGCTGGTGATGTAAAAAACCCGGAAGTTCTCGAGAAGCTCAAGATCTACTGGAATGAATATGATTCCAACTTGAAAGTAGAAGAGCTGGCAGTCAGGAGAATGATTTTATCCAAAATGGCTGCGGATCCAATCAGACAGGTAAAAAGAGGTTACTCATTTTCCAGATATCTACTGAGAGTGGCAGCGGTCGTGGTTCTCAGCTTATCTATAGGTCTTGTACTCTCACAATATATGAAAAAGGAGGAGTTACCTCCTGAGATTACCTGGGTAGAAAAAGAATCAAAGCCAGGGCAAAAAATCACTACTATACTCCCTGATGGTACCCGAGTGAAGCTTAATACAGACAGCAAGATCATTGCTCCAACTAGTTTTACTGAGAATTTTAGAAAGGTCATCTTGAAGGGAGAGGCTTTTTTCGAAGTAACTAGAAATGAGAGTAAGCCTTTTATCATCGAAACGGAAAATATGGAGATTATGGTCCTGGGTACTTCCTTTATAGTGAGTGCATATGATAATGAATCAGTAAACTCTGTATCTGTAAAGTCCGGCAAAGTAGAGGTAAAGGGAACGAATGCTAACAGAGCCATTCAACTCACCCAGAATGAAGCAACGTTTTATCAGGGAGGAGCTGAAATGAAGAAATCTGAAATCATTAAGCCTGATTATGTTTTTGGTTGGATCGACCAGAAACTATTGTTTGATAACCACTCCATTGAAGAGGTGCTTGACAGGATATCAAGGTGGTATGGGGTAGAAATTGACCTGAAGAAAAGGCTAGAACAACAAAAAAGATATACAGCAAGCTTCGAAAATCCAACACTAAAACAAGTGATGGATATTCTGGCTTTCGTTTACGACTTTGATTATGAAATTAATGGAAATGAATTAATCATTAAATAAGAAAGAGAGGGCTGGTACTTGGGGAAGTCATGAGCCCTCTCTTTAGCAAAAGTTTTAGTATCAATAAACCAAAACTCTATGAATGTAAAATTACGAAAATTCACGATCCGTATGTCCAAACTGGGGATTTATGTGATGATCCTGTGCCAATCATTGACGATGGCACTTGCAACCAATACGGCTGCTCAAAGGAAATTTCTTGAGGAGATCAGTGTTGAGTTGAGTCAAAAAGAGAATGAGAGGTCCCTGATTGATGTGATCAAGGAGATCGAAGAAAACACCAATTTCAGGTTCGCTTATTCTAAAAGCGAAATCCGAAAAAATGAGATTTACCTGGAAGGTGGTAGATGGCAGATGAATGAATTGTTGGCTAACTTGTCCGTACAGGCTAAGGTTTCCTTCAAGAGAGTTAATGAAAGTATTGGTGTTTTCAGCGCTCAGGAATCAAATATCCTTCCTGAAGTCTCTGAAGAAGTTACAGTACAAACAACTGTGACGGGAAAGATCACTGATGAAAACGGAGAATCACTGCCGGGAGCCAGCATCATTGTAAAAGGAACAAGCAGTGGTACTACCACTGACATTGATGGTAATTTTTCTCTTAGCTGCCCAGCTGATGCCACATTGATTTTTTCATTTGTTGGTTATGAATCCAAAGAGGTTGCGGTAAACAACAGGTCTGTTATCGATATGACCTTGACTCCGGACCTGGAGCAACTGGAAGAAGTAGTGGTTGTTGGATACGGTCAGGTAGAAATGAAAGACATCACAGGATCAGTAGCTCAGGTGAAAACCAAGGAGCTTGAAGCTGTTCCTGTTTATAATGTAGAGCAGGCACTGAAAGCCAGAGTAGCGGGTGTTCAGGTAACTCAAAACTCCGGTCAGCCTGGGGGAAGGATCGAAGTAAGGATCAGGGGTGGTAACTCCATGATTGGAAGCAACGATCCACTTTATGTGGTAGACGGATTCCCTGTTACAGGTGGTATCAACTTCCTTAACCCTGCGGATATAGAGTCAATTGATGTTCTAAAAGATGCGTCTGCAACAGCCATTTACGGGGCCAGAGGTGCCAATGGAGTTGTGATCATTACGTCTAAGCGAGGTAAAAAAACAGAGCAAAGCAAAGTGGAGGTAAGTAGCTTCTACGGCGTGCAAAAAGAGACCAAACGATATGATCTTTTAGATGCCAGACAGTATGCGACGGTTGCCAATGAATGGTTGCTCAATGGCGGTCAGGCTCCATTTTTTGATTTGGATAATTTTAATATTCCAACAACTGACTGGCAGGATGTGGTATTCCAAAGTGCTCCTATCCAGAACCATACGGTTTCATTCACTGGAAGTTCTGAAAAAACAAGGTATGCTTTGTCTGGTAACTACTACGATCAGGAGGGTATACTCATCAGTACAGGAGTGAAAAGGGGGTCTATGAGATTGAACCTGGATCATGAAGTAAACAACTGGCTAAAAATGGCTGTAAACCTTAATTTGTCAAGGAGACAGGCCCAGTCAGTACCAGTAAACAATGGTAGCAGAGGAAGTGGTTCGGTATTGTCAGCTGCAGCTTCAGCACCCCCAACCTTACCTGTTTATGATGCAGATGGATTGCCTACACAAATAGAGCAAGCCTATAACTTTGGTTCAGCAGACATGAGAAATCCACTCATTTTTGCCGCTAACCAAACTACGACACTTGCAAATTCTATAATTGGTAATACCTCATTTTCCGTTTCACTATCTGAACATCTGACTTTCAAGTCATTGATTGGTTTAGAGTATGAAAACGCGTTGACAGATCAGTTTACACCGATCATTTATGCTGCGGATAGAGGCTATGGAAGGCAGCAGTATAGCTATGACAACTCATTCCTGAATGAGAACACGCTGAACTACAACAAAACCTTTGGTATCCATCAATTAGATGTTGTTGCAGGTTATACCTACCAGAATTACATGAGCAGGTTCCTGAGCATGAGCGTTTCTGGTTTTGCTAACAATACAACAGAAAACTACGAGCTTGCAGCTGCCGAGACCATCAACAATCCTGGATCAGGAATTTCAAGATGGGTACTAGCATCATGGTTAGGAAGAGTGAACTATTCCCTGATGGATAAATATCTGTTCACCATGAGTATTCGATCTGATGGATCCTCTAGATTTGGAGCTAGTAATAAGTGGGCTGTCTTCCCTTCAGGAGCTTTTGCATGGAGAATCAGCGACGAAAGTTTTATGCAAGGCTTGACTTTCCTAAGCGATGCGAAGATCAGAACGAGTTATGGTATTACCGGTAACACGGCGCTTTCACCTTATCAGTCACTGGATAGATTGTCTGCTACCCGTGTAATCTATGCCAACCAGGAAGAGGAAGTTGGATTCGTCCCAAGTGGTATTGCAAATAGTGACCTAAAGTGGGAAACAACTGCTCAGTTTGATCTGGGTGTCGACGTTGGGTTGTTTGACAACAGGTTAAGAATCACAGCAGATTACTACAAGAAAAATACCAGTGATTTGCTGGCATCTGTGCCATTGCCTCCTTCAGTTGGATTTGGTGCAATCCTACAAAATGTAGGAGAAATTGAAAATAAAGGTGTTGAATTTACTGTAGGTACCGATATCATATCCAACAATGAATTGAGATGGGATGTCACTGCCAGTATATCAGCTAATAAGAACAAGGTAATTGAGATTGCAGGTGATAGTGACATTTTGAGTAATGGTCAGGGAGCGCTTTGGTCAAGTACCAACATCGCCAGAGAGGGTGAGCCTTTAGGTAGCCTTTATGGGTACCTGGAAGATGGTCTGGATGATAATGGATACATCCAATATGTGGATGTAAATGGTGATGATGTGGTTAATGCACTGGACAAAGTGATCATTGGCAACCCTTATCCTGATTTCTTCTATGGCTTTAATACGAATCTTACTTATAAGAACTTTGAGTTTAACCTGTTCTTAGAGGGTGTTTATGGAAACGAGATTTTCAATGCTACTGATGGTACGCACCTTAACTCTTTCCAACGAGGAAACAACCAGTTCACAGATATCATCGGCAATTACTGGACACAGGAGAATCCTGATCCAAATGCTAAATACCCGAGGATTAGCTCTTTGACAGGCATTGATATTTCAGACAGATTTATCGAGGATGGCAGTTACCTAAGAGTGAAGTCAGTGAGATTTGCTTATAATTTCCCATTAGAACAGTGGGGCTTGAATGTATTTGATTACGCTCAGGTATTCGTTTCAGGAACTAATCTTCTGACGTTCACCAAGTATTCTGGTCTTGATCCGGAAATAAACACAAGGGGTACAGATTCTCAGAGCATTGGTAGTAGACTGCAAATGGGCCATGACCAAAGTGGTTATCCAAACGCAAAGAACTATACAGTAGGCTTACGACTGAGCTTCTAATTCAAGTCTGATCAATAATCTATTTTTTTAAAAAAGAGATAAACGATGAAAAAATTAATATATATCATGATACCGCTTTTCCTTATTTCATGTGAGGGAATGTTGGATGAAGTGCCTGAGGATTTTGTATCAAGGGCCAATTATTATCAAAATGAATCTGATGCTCAGGGAGCAATCAACGGAGTTTATGGTTCTTTCAGTCCAGATTTTCTGGGTATTACTCATTATCTGATGGTAGAGTTACACGGAGATTTCCTGAATGGCCGTGGATCTCAGCAACCCATTTCAGTGATGGATCAGGTGCTAAACGCTCAAAACATCGGTCGGGTAGCAACCAACTGGGGAGAGTTGTACAAGTCTATTAACCGGGCCAATGCGGTGATTGACAACGTGTCTACCATTGAAAACATGGATGATGCCGCAAGGACTCGTATTGTGGCTGAAGCACACTTTTTGAGAGCCTTGTCATATTTTGAGTTGGTTAGAGGTTGGGGACCTGTCCCATTGAGGACAAAAGAAAATACGGACCTGACTGGACTAGATGCTGCCAGGGCACCTGAGAGCGAAGTTTATGACCTGATCATTCAGGACTTAACAAAGGCTGAGGCTGGGTTGCCAACAGATGTTGGGGCAGAGACAGGAAAGGCTTCTGTTTGGGCAGCCAAAATGCTAATGTCCCATGTATACCTGACTATTGAAGAATGGGACCTTGCAGCAGAAAAGGCTGATGATGTAATCCAAAGTGGACTGTACGATCTGGTAACGGTAAATGAGCCAGATGATTTTTATCAGATTTTCGGAAGTGAGACCAGCACAGAAGATATCTTTTCAATCCATCACTCTGAGACTACTACCGCTAATATTCAAACTTACCTACACAGGGGTAGTGCAGCTCCTTATAATTACTCTACACGAGGTTTCTTTGCCTGGCTTCCAGATACAGTGAATACTTTTATCGGAAGTAGCTGGGACAACAACGATTTAAGGAAGGCATTTAACCTGTACCGTGAGTATCAGGATGGTGATGGAAACTGGGTGCCATTACCGGAAACAGTACCTGTTTTATTTAAGAAGTTTATTACCACAAGTGATGGGTTGAATATACCTACACTACCTGTTTACAGATATGCTGAAGCATTCCTTTTTTATGCCGAGGCTGCTACTAGAGCCAATAATGGACCAACTGCATTGGCCCTTGAAAGGTTAAACATGATCAAAAGAAGAGCTTACGGGTACGACCCTAATGCAGCTTCACCAGTTGATTATGCTGCCGGAATGACTGAGGATCAATTTGCCGATACGGTATTGCAGGAAAGAGCTTATGAGTTCCTTATCGAGCGAAGAAGATGGTTTGACCTGAAACGCACAGGAAAGGTTCAGCAGGCATTTGCAGCTGTAGGTAAAGGCTTCATTGATGAAAGATTGTTGTGGCCAATCCCTGAAGATGAGATCAACAACAATGCTTTGATCAACCAGGAAGATCAGAACCCTGGATATTAATAAATTACAGAAGAGGGTGTCTCAGAAATGATTGAGACTCCCTCTTTTTTTATCTTAGGGACCAGTTCAAGAAAACCAATAACCTAAACCCATCTCACGTGAAACTTTTCAAGCATCCATCCACAAGGAAATTCAATTTGATGATTGTAGCTGCTTTAACTAAAGGAGCTTTAGCTTTTTGTATCATCATCTCCTTAATCAATTGTTCAGGCTCAAACCCAAATGAGGCGGATCTCATCATCTATGGAGGTACGTCAGCGGGTGTTGCTGCAGCTATTCAGGCCAGCCGAATGGATAAGTCGGTGATCCTCATTGAACCAACCAACCGGTTAGGCGGACTCACAACCGGTGGTCTGGGACAAACTGACATTGGTAACAAGCAGGCCATTGGTGGGATAGCACGTGAGTTTTATCAAAATATCAAGAAGCATTACGAGGATCCGGCCAGCTGGAAGTGGCAAAAGCGGGAAGAATATAAGGATGGTGGTCAGACCCAGACTAAAAAAGGAGAGGATGCCATGTGGACATTCGAACCATCGGCCGCATTGAAAGTTTATGAAAACATGATTCAGGAGGCCTCCATAGATGTTCGTTATGGAGAACGCCTCAATAGGGAGAGCGGAGTAGTTAAGAATGGAAAAGATATTGTTTCCATCACCATGGAGTCAGGTCAGACATTCGTAGGAAAAGTATTCATGGATGCAACATATGAAGGTGATTTGCTGGCGACTGCTGGTGTAAGCTATACTGTGGGCCGGGAAGACAATAGTGAATACAACGAAACCTTAAATGGCGTACAGCCTTCTGATACATCAAGTACAATCACAGGCCTTCCTTCAAGAAATGGGTACAATCACAATTTCGTTAAGGGAGTGGACCCATATGTCGTTGCCGGAGACCCATCAAGCGGTCTTTTACCATACATCAATCCTGAGCCACTTGAGCCGGAGGGTACCGGTGATGACAAAATCCAGGCTTATTGCTACAGAATGTGCCTGACTGATCACCCTGACAATCGTATCCCATTTGAAAAACCAGACAACTATGATGAGTTGAATTACGAGCTCCTTTTCAGGAATTACGAAGCTCGAACAGGTGATATAAGAGACATGTACAGTTACGGAAATTCCCTGCTACCATGGATCAATTCAGCCATGCCAAACCGCAAGACGGACACAAATAACAAATATGGATTCTCTACGGATTTTATTGGCCAGAACTACGATTACCCTGAGGCTTCATATGAGGAGAGAGAAAGAATTGAGGAGGAGCATAGAAATTATCAGAAAGGGCTGATGTGGACACTGGCCAATCACCCAAGAATACCTGAAGAAGTGCGGAACGAAGCTTCCAGGTGGGGGACGTCCAAAGACGAATTTGAGCGAGCTGATGGATGGCAAAAACAACTGTATGTGAGAGAAGCACGACGAATGATTGGTAGCTATGTGATGACACAATACAATTGTGAGGGGCTTGAAGTGGCCGAGGATGCTGTCGGGTTAGGAGCTTATGGAATGGACTCTCACAATGTCCAGCGATACGTTACAGAGGACGGCTTCGTTCGCAACGAAGGAAATGTGGAAGCTAAAGTAAAATCACCATATCCAATCAGCTACCGTTCGCTTGTTCCGAAAGCAGAAGAGTGTACTAACCTTTTGGTTCCAGTTTGCCTAAGCGCCACACATATTGCTTTTGGATCTATTCGAATGGAACCTGTTTTCATGGTATTGGGACAGTCAGCAGCTACCGCTGCTTCATTGGCCATTGATGGTGGTACATCAGTACAGGAAGTGCCTTACGAAGCATTGAATAAACAACTATTGGCTGACAAGCAGCAATTGAAGTAGTTGATAGATTTCCAGTAAAACTTTAAATGCAATGAGAAAGCTTACCTTCCTGATATTTCTATTTGCCGGGCTTTCCTGCCAGGTGAAGCAAGAAAGCAGTGAAGAGCTCGATGTGATCATCTATGGTGGTACCTCTGCGGCAGTGACTGCTGCCATTCAGGCTAAAAAGATGGGTAATTCAGTCATCATAGTTTGTCCGGATGTTCACCTGGGTGGACTCACATCAGGAGGATTGGGCTATACGGATACTGGAAACAAAGCCGTGATAGGTGGCCTGGCACGAGAGTTTTACCACCGGGTGTACAAGTATTACCAGGATCCTGCAACGTGGAAATGGCAGAAGAGAGAAGACTATGGCAACAAGGGGCAGGGTACTCCGGCTATTGACGGTGCCAATAAGACCCAATGGATATTTGAGCCTCACATTGCGGAGCAGGTATTTGAGGATTTCATAGCGGAATATGAGATTCCGGTTTATCGTGATGAGTGGCTTGACAGGGAGAATGGAGTTGAGAAAGTAGAAGGCAAGATCAAGTCCATCACCACATTATCTGGCAAAACCTATAAAGGCAAGGTCTTTATCGATGCCACTTACGAAGGGGATCTGATGGCAGCTGCAGGAGTGAACTACCATGTGGGTCGTGAGGCAAACTCCGTGTACGGAGAAGCATGGAATGGAGTTCAAACCGGAGTGTTACACCACAAGCACTTTTTCATTGATAAGATCTCACCTTATTGGATTCCAGGGGACAGCACCAGTGGTGTCTTGCCAAGAGTCTCTACCGAACACCCAGGAGAATTTGGATCGGGAGATAAAAAGATCCAGGCTTATTGCTATCGTTTATGTATGTCAAATCATCCGGAAAACAGGGTCCAGTTCCCTCGGCCTGCAGATTATGATTCTACTCAATATGAGCTATTGCTAAGGGTTTTTAACGGTCCAAGTTTCGAAATGCATAGGGATTTCTTCGGAAAATTCGACACCATTCCGAATAGAAAAACAGATACCAACAACAGGGGACCTGTTAGTAGTGACAATATTGGGATGAATTATGATTACCCTGAAGCCTCATATGAACGCAGAAAAGAAATTTTGGAAGAACATACCACTTACCAGCAAGGGCTGCTATGGTTTGCTGCCAATGATCCCCGGGTAAGGCAGGATGTACGTGATGAAATGAAAAAATGGGGACTGGCCAAAGATGAATTTGTGGATAACAACAACTGGCCACACCAGATCTATGTGCGGGAAGCTCGAAGGATGATTGGCGACTTTGTACTTACTGAAAATGAACTGTTAGGAAAAAAACCGATGAAGGAGTCCATTGGAATGGGGTCCTACACGATCGACTCGCATAACATTCAGCGGTATATCACTCCTGAAGGTTATGTACAAAATGAGGGGGATATTGGAGTTCATGTCAAGCCTTACAAAATACCACTTGGCAGCATTTTGCCTAAGCCGCAGGAGTGTAGCAATTTATTGGTTCCGGTAGCAGTATCGAGCTCTCACATTGCTTTTGGCTCCATTCGGATGGAACCCGTTTTCATGATACTTGGCCAGTCGGCAGCAACTTTGGCAGGACTGGCTCTGGATGGCAATAAAGATGTTCACGAAATCACCTATGATGAGTTGTCTGCCCAATTACTTGAAGACAAACAAGTCCTGGCGTATGAGAAATAGAACCTTGATCGGGGTTTTATTGCTAGGCGTTCTTGGTTGTCAGGAGCAAAAGGAACCTGCGATGCCAAATGTATTAGTCATTCTGGCTGATGATTTGGGGTATTCTGATATTGGGGCATACGGTTCGGAGATTGCCACACCTAACCTGGACAAACTGGCAACAGAAGGGGCGTTGTTTACACAGTTTTATAATACTTCCAGATGTTGTCCCTCACGCGCATCCTTGCTCACCGGTCTGTATTCCCATCAGGCAGGTATTGGATTTATGGTTGCAGATCAGGGATATCCGTCGTATCAGGGGTATCTCAATGATCAATGCAAAACCATTGCTGAAGTGTTGAAGCAATACGACTACAGCACTTATGCGGTTGGCAAATGGCACGTCGGTACTGATGAACAATATTGGCCTGCAAAGAGAGGGTTTGACAGGTTTTACGGCAGTGCCACGGCTATGGGTCATTATTTCGGTTTGATGGAAGATCGAAACCTGATCATAGATGATACAGAAATCCAGCCCGAAGGAGAATTCAGAAAGCTAACCAGCTATAGTTATACAGACATTAGAGGTAAAGATGGAAAAGAATGGTATGCTACAGATACCTACAGCGACCAGGCGGTAGATTATCTTGAGCAACATTCACAATCAGGCGGAGAGAATCCGTTCTTTTTATATTTAGCTTACACGGCTCCGCATTGGCCTTTGCACGCCCTGCCAGAAGATATCAAAAAATACGAAACGGTTTACCAGGTAGGCTGGGATGAAATTAGAAAGACGAGACTTGAACGACTTGTTCAGAAAGGGATACTGGAACCCGGAACTGTCTTGTCAGGGCGGGAGGAAATTGAACCATGGGAGGAAGTCACCAACCAGGATTCAGTGGCGCGTTTCATGGCGGTCTATGCTGCGATGGTTGATCGTATGGATCAGGGCATCGGACGTATCATTGATCAACTGGAAAAGAAAGGGTTGAAAGACAATACGCTCATAATATTCCTGTCAGATAATGGAGGATGTCCTTTCGGACCGATCAAAAGTGAACCAGGTTCACAGGTAGGTGAGCCGGAGTCCTATGCCAAACTTCCTTATGGATGGGCTAATGCAAACAATACGCCGTTCAGGTTGTATAAGCAGTTTACACATGAAGGAGGTATTTCATCTCCATTGATTATTTCTTATCCGAGCAAGATCGCTGGTTCCGAAACCATCTATACTCCTACCCATATTGTTGATCTGTTTCCCACAATACTGGACTATGCAGGAATTGAGTTTGAAAAAGCATTTCCGCATCAATCCCTGATTCCTCTCGAAGGACAAAGCCTTGTATCACTGATAGAAAAAGGAAATTTCGAACGGAAGGATCCAATATTTTGGGAACATGGTGGACATAAGGCCATTCGTGATGGAGATTGGAAATTAGTGCTTGGTGATCAGAATTGGGAACTCTATAATATTAAAGAGGATAGAGCGGAGCAGAATAATTTAATTAACCAGTATCCTGAAAAAGCTGGAGCCTTAAAAGTGAAGTGGATGGAATGGGCCAAAAGCAATGGGGTCATGGATTTGATAGGAGGGAAGTTAGTACCCTTTCATTAATCCAATGGGATATACTTACAAAATAGAAAGTTATGCATTCAATAGTTAAAGAAGTTAGCCTGTCAATGATTGTTCTTGCTGTGATGGTATTTGGGTCATGCAGTCCAAGCAGTAATAAACAAAAGCTACCCAACATCATATTCATCTTTGCTGATGACCTGGGATATGGAGATCTGGGCGCATATAATGCGGAATCATTAATTCCAACACCCAACCTGGATAAGCTGGCTGCTGAAGGGATCAGTCTGACCAATGCCTATTGTCCGGTCTCTGTTTGCTCACCTTCCAGGTATGCCCTGATGACCGGGACTTATCCCTGGAGAAGCTGGAACAAACATGGGGTGCTGAGGAATTATTCAAAGTCCATGATGGAACCGGATCAGCTTACCCTGCCTCAGATGCTGAAAGATGCCGGCTATGTTACAGCAGGATTCGGGAAATGGCACCTTGGGGCGCAGTTTCCAACGCTGGATGGCGAAAAGCCCGTTGGGCATGGTACCTTTTTTCATGAAGACAATGGAGCCAATATTGACCTTTCCAAACCTGTATGGGATGGTCCTGTCGATCATGGATTTATGCATTGGGTTGGGTTCAGTTGCGCCAGTGAGTGCTGGGTACTTACTAATCAAATGGTTACAGGAACAATCGATCATGACTTTTACACCACTGAAAAAGCACAGAACCAGGAGCATATCGAGCATTTTGGACTGGATGAGTATCTGCCTTATGTCACTGATAAAAGCATTGAGTTCCTTGAAAACCATGTAGCCAGTGAAGATGATCCATTTTTCCTTTATTACTCACCTTATGTTCCTCATATTCCCCTGGCTCCGGGAAAAGAATTTGATGGGAAGACCGATGCAGGTACTTATGGGGATTTTGTACACGAGCTTGATATTCGCATTGGGCAAATCCTACAGTTTGTAGAGGATAATGATCTTTCAGATAACACGATCATCATGTTTGCCAGCGACAATGGTTCTACTTTTAGCCTCACCAGTCGCTTCCTGGATACCTCCAATACGACAAACAATCTATCAGGAAACCAATTCTCTGATGAAGAGCAGGCCCTCATCGATTCGGATACCATCCCGCTTCATGCTCCAAACGGCATTTTGAAAGGCAGAAAAGGTTCGATCTGGGAAGGAGGGGTAAGGACTCCATTTATTGCCAAATGGTCAGGACATTTCCCTGAGGGAAAATGGAGCGATGAGCTTTTTGCATTGAATGATGTGATGCCAACACTTGCTTCTATTGTCGGCTATTCATTACCAGAAGGCAGTGCAAAAGATGCTTATGATATGCTGCCGGTTCTAGAGGGAAGTGAAAAAGGGACTCGTCCAAATGTAGTAGTCCAATCATCTGGAAATGCTTTCGGATTCAGAAAAGGGGATTATAAATTTATTCTTTCAAAGGATTCTTTAAAGCTTGGCGAACTTTATGACCTTGAGAATGATCCTTCCGAAACCAACAACATTGTAGAGTCGCGAAAGGACCTGGCACAAGCCATGAAGGACGAATTAATGCCTTATATTACTGAAGATTAAAATTTAAACAGACATCAATTAAATACTCAACCTATATGAAAAATATCTTTCTCTTTCTGTTTTTAATTAGTTTTTTTTCCTGTCAGCAGTCGTCGGATCAGAGTGATCAGACAAACCAGTTTTCTGCTGATGTAATTGTCTATGGTGGAACTTCCGCTGCTGTGACCGCTGCAGTTGAAGTAATTCGCTCAGGAAAATCTGTGATTGTAGTTTCCCCGGACATTCACCTCGGAGGTCTGTCCTCAGGAGGTCTTGGTTTTACAGATACAGGTAAGAAAGAAACTATTGGGGGGTTGTCCCGGGAATTTTATCAAGGTGTTTACAACTATTATGCAGTGGATAGCACCTGGAAGTGGCAGGAAAAATCTGAGTATGGAAATGTAGGGCAAGGTACTCCTGCCATTGATGGAGCAAACCGAACCATGTGGATCTTTGAGCCGCACATCGCTGAGAATGTATTTGAAGACTTTGTAAATGATAATAATATCACTGTATACCGTGATGAATGGTTGGATCGCTCTGCCGGAGTGGCAATGGCTGATGGTAAGATTCAGTCTATTACTACCTTATCAGGAAAAACATTTAATGGTAAAGCATTCATTGATGCTACCTATGAAGGAGACCTGATGGCCGCCGCTAATGTTAGTTACCATGTGGGGCGCGAAAGTCTAGATACTTATGATGAAAAATGGAATGGTATTCAGACAGGTGTGTTGCATCATGGACACTGGTTTTATTCTGATATTTCACCCTATGTTATACCTGGAGATCCTTCGAGTGGGGTGCTGCCAAAAATTTCTACAGAAGATCCGGGTGAATATGGGGCAGGCGACAATAAAATACAGGCTTATTGTTTCAGACTTTGTATGAGCAACCACCCTGACAATAGGGTACCTTTCCCTAAACCAGACAACTATGATCCAAAAGATTATGAGTTGTTGGGTAGAGTATTTGACACAGGTCGCAAAGACTGGTTTCAAAAGTTTGACGTGATCCCAAACAAGAAAACGGACACCAACAATCATGGTCCTTTTAGCAGCGACAACATTGGAATGAATTATGATTACCCTGAGGCTTCATATGAGCGAAGGAAAGAGATCATCAAGGAGCATGAAGATTACCAAAAAGGATTGCTCTACTATGTGGCCAATGATCCACGTGTTCCTGAAGATATCCAGACGAAAATGAATGAGTGGGGACTGGCAAAAGATGAATTTGTGGATAATGGCAACTGGCCTCATCAAATTTATGTTAGAGAAGCAAGAAGAATGATTGGTCATTATGTAACCACCGAACATGAAGTACTAGGAAAGGTAGAGGTCAAAGATCCTGTGGGCATGGGCTCTTATACCATGGATTCACATAATATTCAACGCTACATCAAAGAAGACGGGTTTGTTCAAAATGAAGGAGATATTGGTGTTTCACCTAAAAAACCTTATCAGATTTCTTATGGATCAATCATCCCTAAAAAAGATGAATGTACCAACTTGCTAGTGCCAGTATGTGTTTCGTCGAGTCACATTGCCTTTGGATCCATCCGTATGGAACCTGTATTTATGATCCTGGGTCAGTCAGCAGCTGTGGCAGCTAGCCTGGCGATTGATAATAACTCTGCTGTACAGGATGTAAATTATGACGCATTAAAAGAGGCCTTGTTAGCTAAAGGACAAGTATTATCATTAGATTGATCAATAACAAACCCATCTAATGAAGTACTTTTTTGCCCCGATACTATCGATAACTCTTCTTTTAAACTGTTCAGCACCTAAGGAAACAAGCATAATAAAAAGGGATGTTGAACTGATGAAATACAATAACCCGAGCCTGACCTCCGACCTTGGGGTCGGGCTCTGGGCCTGGCCACTCCCCATGGATTACGATCGGGATGGGGACATGGATTTGGTAGTTTCCTGTCCGGACAAACCTTTCAATGGGATTTATTTCTTTGAGAATGCCTCAGGAGAGAAGTTCCCGGATTTCAAAGCACCTGTACGATTAGGGGATGCGGTGAAGAATATCCAGGTATCGTATGTTGAGGGTGAGCCACGCTTCATTGTCGGTGGTGAGGAGCTTGTGAATTTTCGCACCTCACTTGATGCCAATCCAAAAGAGCTTTTCCCTTTGGATTCAATCATTGAAGTGCTGAGAAGTGATTATCCGGAAGGAAAGTACGATAAGAAACCAAGGTTCAACCAGTGGAAGTACGTTGACTATGAGAATGACGGCGACCTCGACCTGGTCGTTGGGGTAGACGACTGGACGGACTATGGCTGGGACAATGCCTACGATGAGCATGGTACATGGACCAATGGACCCTTGTATGGCTATGTCTTTCTTATTGAAAATGTGAATGGTACTTATGTCAACAAAGGACGGTTGGAAGCAGGAGGTGAAAGAATCAATGTGTACGGAGCACCCACTCCGAACTTTGCTGATTTTGATGGGGATGGTGATCTGGATCTCATCTGTGGAGAGTTTATAGACCGATTCACCTGGTTTGAGAACATTGGTACCAGGGAAAAACCGAAATATGCAAAAGGTAAATTCCTGGAAAATGAATCAGGCCTGGTGAAAATGGACCTCGAGATGATCATTCCTGTCGCTCTGGATTGGGACAATGATGGAGATGTTGATCTTGTTGTTGGTGACGAAGACGGGCGAGTAGCTTTAATCGAAAATACGGGCGAAGTAACACAGAACATACCGGTCTTTGAATCACCGGTCTATTTCCGACAAGAAGCAGCGCACGTCAAGTTTGGTGCATTGGTCACACCGTATAGTGTAGACTGGGATGATGATGGCGACCTGGATCTTATTTGTGGAAACACTGCAGGTTATATTGGTTTCATTGAAAACCTGGATGGAAATAATCCTCCCAAATGGGCAGAACCTGTACGATTGGAGATTGGTGGTGAACCCATCAGGATCATGGCCGGTGACAACGGGTCTATTCAGGGCCCATGTGAAGCCAAGTGGGGCTATACAACTTTATCTGTCGCTGACTGGGACGGAGATGGTCTGAAAGATGTGATCGTCAATTCTATCTGGGGTAAGGTGGAATGGTATAAGAATGTGGGAAGCCAAGGAGCCCCTCAACTATCTGAGAAGCAAAGTGTGAAGGTAGCCTGGGAAGGAAAAGCACCTAAGCCGGCCTGGACATGGTGGGATCCAAAAGAGCATGAGCTGGCTCCACAATGGAGAACAACCCCTTATGCCATCGACTGGAACGAGGATGGACTGATGGACCTGGTGATGCTTGACCATGAAGGTTATCTGGCGTTCTTTGAGCGATTTAAATCGGGTGAGGGTTTAATGTTGAAGCCAGGGCAGAGAATTTTCAGAGATGAGAATGGTGAGGTATTAAGGTTGAATGAAAGGGAAGCAGGAGGAAGTGGACGAAGAAAATTCACCTTTACCGATTGGGATCAGGATGGTGATCTGGACTTGATCCTTAATAGCAAGAACGTGGATTTCTTTGAAAATACAGGGACCAGGAATGGCGTCACTTCTTTCAAGGATCATGGCAACATGTCTGATGCGTTGCTTGCAGGTCATACCACCAGCCCCACCATCGTGGATTGGGATGGAAATGGTGTACCTGATTTACTTATTGGTGCAGAGGATGGATTTTTCTATTATCTGAAGAATGAGTAGGGATTTTGAGCCTCATAAAATTATTGACTTATAGAAATTGGTATAAGAGTGGGGCTCTTAGTATTCAGTTCGTCCTTTTTCTTATTGAATAACAGGCGAAACTATTTATCAGGAAAATAGTAAATTAGATTATGGTTACTGTACGAATTAATGATAAAAGCAAGCAAGCCAAAGCACTTATTGAGATGCTTAAAACTTTTGCCTTTGTAGAAATTGATGAATTACCTCGCTACAATGAAGAAACAGAAAAGGCAATCAGGGAAGCTAGAGAAGGCAAATCTGAAAAAGTAACTATCAAGCAATTCCGGGAGCAGCTTTATTCTTAAGTTGACGTGTACGAGTTAGAGCAGACTAGCAGTTTCAATAAAGATCTTAAAAGAGCCAAGAAACGGGGGCTTTCTATGAGCCTGATTGATGATGTAATAACACAACTTGTAATGGATGGTGAACTCTCACGAAAATATAAACCCCACAAGCTTAAGGGAAACTATGAAGGACTGTGGGAATGTCATATCCAGCCAGATTGGTTGCTTATTTGGGATCAAAATGACGTCATTCGGCTAATCTCCCTTATTCGCACCGGAAGTCACAGTGATTTATTTTAAAGTATCAAGAATAGATGGTTAGTAAACTAAATTTAATATGCCTATTCTTTTCCATAATTTCTTTCACTGGATGTAATTTAGGTTCTACGGAAAAAACAGACATCCAAAAACCCAATATCATCCTGCTCATGGCAGATGATCACGGCTGGGGTGATACAGGATACAATGGGAATGATACCATCCTCACTCCACACCTGGACCGGATGGCTGGTTCGGGTATCCAATTCAATCGGTTTTATGCTGCTGCGCCGGTTTGCTCACCCACACGTGGCAGTTGCATCACAGGCCGGCATCCTTACCGGTATGGCATCTACACAGCCAATGCTGGTATGATGAAACCTGAAGAGATTACCCTGGCTGAGGCGGTAAAAACCAAAGGGTATCGCACAGGTCATTTTGGCAAATGGCACCTGGGTACACTGACCAATGACACCATCGATGCTAACCGGGGAGGCCGCAAGTTGGACGTGTATTCCCCTCCATGGGACAATGGGTTTGATGTGTGTTTCTCCACTGAATCAAAAGTTCCAACCTGGGATCCGATGGTCACTCCCTCAAAAGAGACACTAGATGTTGGGAACCGGACACCGGGAAACCATTTTGGTACTTTCTATTGGACTGGCCCCGGACAAATAGAAACCGATAACCTGGAAGGGGACGACTCCCGCGTTATCATGGATCGGGCGATCCCATTTGTAAAGGAAAGTGTTGAAAGTGAGGAGCCATTCCTGGCATTGATCTGGTTTCATACCCCACATCTTCCGGTCCTGACTGGTGAAAAGTACCGGAACATGTATCCCGGAATGGGCGAGGATATTCAGCACTACTACGGCTGTATCACTGCCATGGATGAACAGATCGGTCGGTTGCTGACTACACTTGCAGAATTAGGTGCTGAAGAAAACACACTGATTTTTTATACCAGTGACAATGGCCCGGAAGGCGCAAAGAGAATAAACAGGACCCAGGGTTCCACCAACGGACTTCGAGGCAGGAAGAGAAGCCTGTATGAGGGCGGCGTAAGGGTGCCAGGCATCATGTATTGGCCAGAAAGGATTACTCAATCCACAAAAGTTGACCTTCCGGTCAGCACCAGCGATTATTACCCTACCATTTTAGATATCCTGGATATTGAGATGCCCAATCAGCCTATGGTAGACGGCATCAGTTTGGTACCACTTCTTGAAGGGAAAATGGATTCCAGACCAACACCAATAGGTTTTCAGTTCAAATACCAGCTGTCCTGGGTAGAAGGGAAATACAAACTATACTCACCGGATCAGGGTAAAAGTTGGGAACTATATGACATCGACGCTGATCCGAGAGAAAACTCAGATATTAGCACTGAAAACGAAACTATGGTAAGCCGACTCAAGTCAGACCTTTTGCGGTGGGTTGAATCCTGCGAAAAAAGCGACCAGGGATCGGATTATAAATGATTGGAGATCAACTCCAGCATTAACATTCTTTAAAAAATAGATAACATGGATAGAAGGGATTTTATTGGCAATTTATCAGCCGGGAGCCTCATTTTAGGAGCTCCTGCATGGGGATTCTCAACGGCATTTGCTGATCAATCAAGAAGCATTGCTAACCTGGGAACAGAAGCTCGCACCGATATAGTGATTGCGGGTGGTGGCCTGGGAGGTGTAGCAGCAGCTGTAGGGTGTTTGCGAAATGGCCTGTCCGTTATCCTGACTGAGGAGACAGATTGGATTGGAGGGCAGATTAGCCAACAGGGAGTACCTCCGGACGAGCACAAGTGGATCGAGACCCATGGAGCACCCGAATCCTACAGGGAATATCGCAGAAGGGTCCGGGACTTCTACAGACGGAATTACCCGTTGACTCCAGAGGCAAAAGCTAAAGAAAACCTGAATCCTGGAGATGGCTCTGTTTCCAGGATTTGTCATGAGCCCCGAGTGGCCCTTGCTGTAATGCTGGAAATGCTTGCTCCCTACATGAGTTCAGGCAAGCTGATTCTGCTGCCCCAGCATAAGGTGGTGGCTGCTGATGTGGAGGGTGATTCTGTGGAAAGTGTGAATATCCGGGATCTGAGGGATGACAATGAAAAGTTCGTTTCTGCCAGCTATTTCATTGATGCGACCGAGCTGGGGGACTTACTACCACTCACCGGAACGGAATATGTGACAGGAGCGGAGTCAAAAGCCCAGACCAATGAACTGCACGCAGCCGAAAAAGCAGATCCCACCAACAACCAGGCGTTTACGGTTTGTTTTGCCATAGATTATGTGCCGGGTGAAAACCATGTGATCTCCAAGCCCAGGGAATATGATTTCTGGCAGGCATTCACACCCAAAATGGACCATCCCTGGTCTGGAAAACTGCTGGACCTAAGCTATACCCATCCCTCCACCTTGAAGCCCAAGACCCTTGGATTTCATCCTGAGGGAGTCAGGACCGGTGACGCCCTGAACCTTTGGCTATACAGACGCATCATCAACCCGGGTAATTTTGTGTCGGGTACATATACTGGTGGAGCCACCATTGTCAACTGGCCGCAGAATGACTACTTCCTGGGTAACATCGTGGACGTGAGCGAGGCCGAGTTTAATAAACATGTAAACAGAGGGAAGCAGCTAAGCCTATCCTTGCTGTATTGGCTACAGACAGAAGCTCCACGACCCGATGGTGGTGCTGGCTGGCCGGGAATCAGGCTGCGAAAAGACATGATGGGCACAGAAGATGGTCTGGCCAAATATCCTTACATCAGGGAGTCGCGCAGGATCAAAGCCCAATTCACCATCCTGGAAGAGCACGTGGGAGCAGAAAACAGGATTATGGTGGCAGGAAAGAAAAAGGGAACCAAAGCAGCCAGGTTTGAAGACAGCGTGGGCATCGGGTATTATCATATTGACCTGCATCCTAGCAGCGGCGGAAATAACTACATCGACTTTGGTTCATTGCCGTTCCAGATCCCGCTAGGGGCCTTGCTGCCAGAGCGGATGAAGAACATTTTGCCAGCCAATAAAAACATCGGAACCACTCACATCACCAATGGATGCTACCGACTACACCCGGTGGAGTGGAGCATTGGGGAGGCAGTGGGGATGCTGTGCGCCTTTGCCATGAATAAAAAGGTCACTCCTGATGCTGTAAGAGCTGACGCGAGTCTATTGGCCGACTTCCAAAGATTTATTCAGTCGCAGGGGATAGAGCTGGAGTGGCCCGAGGGGTAATTTGATTACCATTGCCGTCAACTTAAGAGTCTTTTACTTAAAACAGTGTGTTTTTCTAATCCCGAAGGGATGGCAGAATTATAGTAAAATATCAATTGGAACGAATAGAACTCCGAAGGAGTGACATTATGGCTGGATCATTCTCACAAATTTACATTTAAGGGTTATAATGACACCCCTTCAGGGTTTTGGATCTTCTGTTTGACCAAGCATCTATAATAATTTCATCCCTGCCTTCCGCAGGCAGGCCTTCGGGATTTAATTAAGATGAAAAATGAATGAAGAATTAGTGGCTTAGGTTTACGGCAATGGAGTCTTCACCAGACGGATAAGAAAGCCAGGGCTACTCATATTATTGCTTACTGATGGATTTCACAAAATTCCTGCTGAGTTTCACCGAATGTCAGATTATTAAGAATTGTACTCAATTAGCCGTAATTTCGAGTCCGGTTTAATCCACATCAAATGACCTTAAAATCAACACTCTACCTACTCATCTCTGCATTCATTCTCTCATGTTCTCAACAGGAGCAGATAAAATCAGGAAACCCTGTCTTTCAAGGATGGTATGCGGATCCGGAGGGCATCATCTTCGACAACGAATATTGGATCTACCCGACCTATTCGGATATCTATAGCCGGCAGGTGTTCATGGATGCTTTTTCCTCAAAGGACCTGATCGAGTGGACTAAACACGAAAGGATCATCGATACTGCAGCTGTACAATGGGCAGACAGTGCCATGTGGGCACCAGCCATACTGAAGAAAGGCACTGACTACTTCCTTTTTTTCGCAGCAAATGACATCCAGAACAATCAATCCATAGGAGGCATAGGCATCGGGATTTCAGAAAAGCCGGAAGGACCATATCGTGATTACCTGGGTAAGCCGCTTCTCGACTCCATCGTCAATGGGGCCCAGCCTATCGACCAATATGTGTTTCAGGATGTGGATGGTCAGTATTATATGATCTACGGAGGCTGGCGTCACTGCAACATTGTCAAGCTGAAGGATGACTTCACTGGTTTTGAGGCATTCGATGATGGTACCATCTTTAAGGAGATTACGCCCGATCAATATGTGGAAGGCCCGATCATGTTTATCAAAGACAATAAGTACTACTTCATGTGGTCTGAAGGTAGCTGGGGTGGCCCTGACTACCGGGTAGCGTATGCCATTGCCGACAACCCATTTGGACCTTTCGAAAGAATAGGGGTGGTCCTTCAGCAGGACCCCAATGTGGCTACCGGGGCTGGACACCACTCCCTGCTAAAGAACGGGGAGGACTGGTATGTCGTTTATCACCGCCGACCTCTCGGCGATGAGGGCCGTGACCACCGGGTGGTTTGTATCGACAAGATGGAATTCGACGACCAGGGCCTGATCAAACCTGTAAAAATCACATTTGAAGGGGTGGAGCGGAATTTGATTGAGGCTGGCAATTAGCTTGCGTCCACTCTATTACATCGTTACTCCAAAGCAGAAATAAATAAAGGCCTGTCATTGTTGACCTTTATCTAGCTCGGAAGTTACTTCCGGGCATTTTATCACACTAATTATCAATTTCCGCTTTCAAGGTCTGTCAACAGATTCCCTGATATCCGCCGGTTCGTTGGCCTGTCGGGAGACAGGCCATGGAAGAGGAGCCTTCGTTGGTGTTTTCACCAACGAACATTGGAAGCTCGAGCAATAGAGTAGATGATCTTTACCATCTCCCATTACCAAAATCCCAAAAATCACTCCCCTCCGAAACTGATTTTTGAAGATATTTTATAAATTGACCTGGCTATGGCGCTTTTGTCCATGGTGATTCTGCTTTAACAGGGGAATGAAAGAAAAGAAAATATACGAAAAGTCAGCCCAGCGTTTCGAGGAGATCTATCGGAAGTATTATGAAGGTCTGCATACGCTGGCAACGGTAATAACCGGGTCCGAAGCCCAGGCCAAGGATGTGGTGGCGGATGTTTTCTTTAACCTCTGGAAGAAAGCAGAACCTGACTTCCAGGCCATCAAACAGATCAAAGCCTACCTGTATACCAGCGTCAAGAATCAGGCACTCAAGAGCCTGGCAGCTGATCCCTCCAAATTCAATGAGCGGGACTATGACCTGAAGCTGACCTCAATTGAAAACATCGATCCGGAGGAGCTTCTCATTGGAAAGGAGCTGGAAGATTTCCTTGCTAAGGCCATTCAGGACCTGCCACCGCAATGTGGTGTTGTCTTCCAACTGTTCCACGAAAAAGGGATGAGCCAGGAAGAGATCAGCATTGAATTGGGGATATCGACGGAGACTGTAAGATACCACCTCAAGACAGCTTTGAAGAAGATCAGGCAAAAGCTTGAAAATGAATTTGACAACACCCGTGTCATCAACTGGTATACCTCCCTGGTGATTTTAATGCTGCTGTCGATTTGATCCACCATACTTCAATCCGGCTGATATCTTTTATTGGGCTTCTGACCATATCCTGCGTTTTAGCTAAGGCTCAATCCGATTGGAGAAATATAACGGAGGGCATTGAGATCCCTACCAGATCCTATGCCGATCAACCTTACATTGTGAAAACAGATGATGGAGCCTGGCTGTGTATTCTTACCACAGGTGCCGGCAGAGAGGGAGAGCCAGGTCAGGTCGTGGCAGTCACCCGGAGCGAAGATCAGGGCAAGACCTGGTCCGACCTAACCTATTTAGAGCCATTGGATGGACCGGAAGCATCGTATGCTGTGATGCTGAAAGTACCCTCAGGAAGAGTTTATGCTTTTTATAACCAGAACACGGACAACATCAGGTGGGTACGGGCGGACAGTGCCTATTATAAGGATGGAAAATGCTATCGCGTAGACAGCCAGGGGTATTTTGTTTTTAAGTATTCGGATGATCATGGGAAGACCTGGTCAGAAAACCGATACACCATTCCGGTGCGCGAATTTGAGATAGACCGCAACAACGCCCATGGCGGGGACATTCGATTTTTCTGGAATGTGGGCAGGGCCTTTCAGCACAATGGAAAAGGCTACGTGCCTTTACACAAGGTAGGGGGGTTCGGGCAGGGATTCTTTACTTCCAATGAAGGCGCACTTCTGATGAGCCCCAATATCCTGACAGAAAAGAATCCTAAAAAGATTGAGTGGGAAACACTGCCAGATGGCGATATTGGGCTTCGTACACCTCCCGGAGGAGGACCCATTTCCGCAGAGCAAAATTTCAGCGTGTTGAGTGACGGGAGCTTTTATGTGGTTTATCGATCGGTTGATGGACATCCGGTGTACAGCTACAGCAGGGATGAAGGACATACCTGGGAACCCCCAAAATACCAGGCCTATGCCAATGGAAAGCTGATGAAACATCCACGGGCTGCGAATTTTGCCTGGAGATGCCGCAATGGAAAATATCTGTATTGGTTTCACAACCACGGTGGCAGGAGCTATGACGACCGAAACCCTGTTTGGATAAGTGGAGGTGTGGAGGTGGATGGACCAGACGGAAAGATCATCCAATGGTCCCAACCTGAGATTTTGCTTTACGATCGGGATCCATATATCCGATTGAGTTATCCGGATCTGGTAGAAGAAGAAGGAGAATATTATTTTACCGAGACCCAAAAGTCTACAGCCAGGATACATCGGGCAGATAAGAAGCTGCTTGAAGGATTATGGGGCCAGTTTGAAAAGCAGCAACAGGAGGCTTCAGATGCGGTATTGTCCTGGCGGCGGGGAAATAGTGTTGGATCGGAAAGTGTGAAGATGCCCCGGCTACCTGAGTTTGTGGGCAGAGATGCCAGCAGGGCAGATCACGGTACTAAAAATTTGAATGCAGGTTTCACGATAGATATGAAGGTGAAGTTTAGTAACAGGGAAGCAAGCAAAACAATGCTAGATAGCCGATTCGATAACGGGCAGGGACTCGTGGTGAGCATGACCGATCGCGGCACCCTGGAATTGCAGATGCACGACGGAAGAACCATCGCGGCATGGGACTCAGATCCTGTTTTTAAAGAAGATAAAACATACCATATCAACATCATTGTAGATGGAGGTCCGGGCATCATTTCGTTTGTGGTGGACGGTTTGGTCTGTGACGGTGGCACCTATCGACAGTTTGGCTGGGGAAGGTTCAGTCCCGATTTCAGGCATGCCAATGGAGCCGATCAATTGATGATCGATGATGACATCACTGAGTTGAACATCTACGACAGAGCACTTACGGTCTCTGAATCCATCGGAAATTACCTTTCAAAGTAGATTTAGTTCAATCAACACCTGTTTTGGCGAGGTGTCTTATATTGTGAAATTATCACTTAAATCAATATTTTATTGTACTCAATTAATAAATACAGTCTTTTTTATAAATAAATTGTATTTATTTCAAAATTTCCTACCAAAAACCAGCCTTCTCAGATCTTATATATAGTCGCATGAAAATGCCACTTCAGACTATATGGATATAGACGACATCATCATACGAGACCTGGAAGGTAAACTTTCTTCGGAAGATCAATCAAGGCTGAATGCCTGGTTGAAAGACAGCCCGAAGAATATGAAAACATACAACCAGGTAAAATATATACTCGCCAAGCAAGGGACACCACTAACCACTAATGGTGAGGAGGAAGTGTGGCAGGAGCTTCGCAAAAGGATGGACGCTGATGTTTCCCAAAAACAGAATACGCCATCGAAGAGAACCATCAATCCATGGCTCAAATATGCAGCAGTTATTTTACTGAGTATTGGATTGGGTGCTTTGATCCATCAGAATCTGCCTGAAGAACAAAACGTGGCGCAAACAGAACCCAGGATCATCGAAAAGGTGAGCATGCCTGGTCAGAAGATCACCACCAAGCTACCCGATGGAACGGTAGTAAAGCTCAATGGGAACAGTAAGCTCCTGGTACCGGAGCAATTTATTGGAGAGATCCGGCGGGTCGAATTGCAGGGAGAAGCTTTCTTCGATGTGCATCCTGACAAGTCGAAACCCTTTATCATCAGTGTTGGAAATATGGAGGTAAAGGTGCTGGGTACCTCCTTCAACGTGAAGGAAGATGGCGTTCTGAATCAAAAAATTGTAGCGGTTAAAAGCGGAAAAGTGGCCGTGGAAGATAAGCAAAGCGGGGAGCTGGTTGTGCTGAATCCGAGTCAGATGGTGATCCAGCATGAAGGAGAGGGCATGTATAAGCAAGACTTTGAGCTGGCCGATGAACTGTTTGGCTGGACAGAAAATAAGCTGGTGTTTAATGACGACGATCACCAAAAGGTATTACAGGAGCTTGGTTACTGGTTTGGGAAGGAAGTAGAAGTGAGGGGCAGGATCGACCAGAAAGTGAAATACACGGCTACCTATGAGAACCCGACATTGGAAGAAGTGCTGTTGAGTACTTCTCACATTTTCAAGTTTAATTATCAGATAAATGGCAAGAAAATAATAATAGAATAATAGGATAAAATGTAAAAAAGAGCCGGATTCACTTTGGGCAAAGCAGCCGACTCTTCGATACAGCTTTAGCAATCAAAACCAAAACCATATGTTAACAAAACTACTAAAAATTGCAATTCGCATGTCGAAATTGGCGATTTATACGATGATTATTTGCCAGACGATCGTCATGGCAAATGCGACCGAGACCACGGCTCAGCACAAGTTTCTTAGGGAGATCAGTGTAGAGTTGGAGAGTAAGGTCGGCGAACGAAACCTCCTGGATCTCGTCACCGAGATCGAATCCAAATCAGACTTTCATTTTGCATACTCAAAAGCAGCTATGCGCAAGTTAAGCCTCGAGCTGGATGGAGGTCAGTGGAATATGGATGAGCTGATGATGGAACTGTCTAAGCAATTACAGCTTTCGATCAGGAGGGTTAATTCTACCATTTCCTTAATGCCAGTGAGCGAAGACACAGAGCTCCCGGCTATCAATGAGGAGTTCGAAGTCCAGCTCTCCGTATCCGGAAAGGTGACGGATGAGAATGGGGAAAGCTTGCCTGGGGCTTCAATACTAGAAAATGGCACAACTAATGGAACTATCACTGACGTAGAAGGCAATTTCTCCTTAAATGTAAGTGAAGAAGCCACGCTCATTGTTTCATTTGTGGGTTATGAAACAAAGGAAGTCCCAATCAATGGACGTAGTGTTATCGATGTCAGTCTTGCAACGGATATCTCCTCCCTTGATGAGATTGTTGTAGTGGGCTACGGAACACAGAAAAAGGTGAACGTGACTGGTGCTGTTGAAACAATGTCTTCTGATGATATTGAGAAGCTAAATGTTACACAAACTTCCCAGCTACTTACGGGGCAATTAAGTGGTGTTACCGTTACACAGAGTTCAGGTCAGCCAGGTAAAGATGGTGTTCAGGTCAGGGTTCGAGGTATTGGTACTTTTAGTGGTGCGGGTAATAGCCCTTTGATTTTAGTTGATGGCCTGGCATCGTCATTGGATAGAGTTGACTTCAATGATATTGCCAGTATTTCAGTCCTCAAGGATGCGGCTTCTGCGTCAATCTATGGTGCTCGCGGGGCAAACGGAGTAATTCTGATAGAAACCAAGAAGGGGAAGACTGGTAAAATGAAAGTCAATTACCATGGTTATGTAGGGATCCAAAGTCCTGCAGAGACTTTTGATATAGTTGATTCCTGGCAATACGCTGAAATGGAAAATGAAGCCCTAACCAATGATGGAGGTAGTCCAATTTGGACCCCGGCAGAAATCGATTTATTTAAGAATGGTACTGATCCTGAAATTTATCCAAATGCGAGACATTATGATGATCTTATCAAATCTGGAAGTGGGTTTCAAACCAATCATCACTTAAGTTTTCAGGGAGGTAGTGAGTCAAGCACGTATAATATTTCATTGGGTTATCTGGACCAGAAGGGGATTATTGACGAAACCTATTTTCAACGCTTTAACCTGCGCGCTAATATTTCAAATAAGTTGACAGAGAATCTTACCTTCAATTTAATATTAGGAGGCAGAATTGCGGAAGATAATGAACCTACTGCGGTAAGTACAAATCCCGGTACCGGCGTTGAAGGAATGGTCGGTTATTCAATAAAAATTCCAAATACAATCCCAGGAAGGCTTTCTAATGGGTATTATGGTAATCAAGTGGGGTTCACAACAGAGGGTTGGTTAGACAGCGAATCATACGTATCCAATGATTATAAGGATGTCTACACCAATTTATCCTTGGATTGGGATATTACAGAGTCACTAAAGTTCACTGTTAAGAATGGATATGAGTTCAATTTTGTAAACTACGAGCTTTATAGGCCTTTGCTTGTTATAGATGAATTCCTAACCGAGGGTCCAGCTGAACTAACGAATAGAAACTCTCTTTCTTCACTTTCTACTCAACAAGCATTTCTTACATATGATTTTAAATCTGGAATCCATGGTTTGACGATTCTGGGAGGATTTTCTCAAGAGAGCTTTAGAACAGATTACGTTGAAGGTTACAGGGATAATTTCCCAAGTAACACACTTTATGAATTAAATGCTGCCTCTCAGGCAAACCAAAGAGCTTCCGGTTCAGGATCAGAATGGGCCTTACGATCTCTTTTTGGTAGGGTATCTTATAATCTTGATGAAAAATATCTTTTAGAATTTAATTCACGGTATGACGGCTCTTCCAGGTTCGCCAAGGGAAATAGATTTGGATTCTTTCCGTCAGTCTCGGGAGGTTGGAGACTTTCAGAGGAGCAATTTTTTGATGTATCCTGGGTCGATGAGTTAAAGCTAAGGGCTTCATGGGGAGAGCTCGGAAACCAGAATATTGGTAACTACCCATACCAACAGACATTTCAGCTAGGTTTGAATACTCCTTTTGGGGTATCAGAGACCCTGCTTCCGGGAGCAGCTGCTACTTCAGTTCCTAATAATGAAATAAGTTGGGAATCAACTCGTGTAATTGATTACGGGCTGGATTTAAGTATCCTGGAGGGTCGATTAAATTTTTCAATGGATTATTTCGATAAACTTACCTCGGGAATCCTATACAACATTACGGCATCTTCTGTGCTTGGCCTTACACCATCTGTACAAAACGCAGGTGTTGTATCTAACAAAGGTTTTGATTTTAATGTGATGCATCAGAATGATATCGGTGATTTTCATTACAGTATTACTGCTAACTTCTCTTATGTAAAAAATGTCGTCGAGGAGCTAGCCAATGTTGAAGAAGATATTGCAAATGGTTTATTTGTTGGAAGTTCCCTTGAGTCGATTTACGGTTATGAAGCCCTTGGTTTGTTTTCAGATCAGGCAGATATAGATGCACATGCTACACAACCGCGCACCCCTCAACCGGGGGATATTAAGTTCAGGGATATAAGTGGGCCGCTAGGTGTGCCTGATGGAATTGTAGATGCTACATATGATCGAACAATCATTGGCAATAGATTTCCAAAGTATAATTATGGAGGAACTTTAAATCTTGGTTATAAAGGTTTTGATGTTTCAATTTTACTTCAGGGTGTTGCAGGAGTAAATCAGCTTGTATCTGGTTTTTATTCCAATGCCTTTTACCAGGGAAGCAATCCACAAAGGTGGATGTATGAGGGTAGATGGACAGAAAGTAATCCTGATCCAAATGCTGAATATCCTAGATTATCAATTTTGGGAGGCAATGAAGAGCAATTTTATACTTCAACTTTTAGAATGTTTAATGCTTCCTATTTGAGAGTTAATAATGCTCAAATAGGCTATTCCTTTCCTGAGACGGTTCTGGAGAACATAAAAGTTTCTAACCTCAGACTTTACATGAGTGTAAGAAATCTCTACACTTTCGACAATTTAAGGGTCGGCCTTGACCCTGAAATGGGAGTAGGTTACCCACCAGTCCGGTTATATAATCTTGGTATTAATCTTGGATTTTAAAATTGATTGAAATGAAAAATTTAGATATAATAATATTGAAGGGCTTTTTAATGGTGGTTAATCTATTATTGATTACTGCTTGTGACGATGATTTTTTGGACAAACAACCATTAGACCAATTGTCTGGTGAAACATTTTGGAAGACAGAGAGTGATGCATTGTTGGCATTATCTGGTGTTTATCATCTGGAGGGTTTGCAGTCATCAAATAGTGCTAAGCAGATGTACTCATTCTGGAATCAGGATACATATTGTAGAGTTTTTGAAGCTACAACCGATAATGGATTTGAGAAAGACAACAATGTGACCGAGTTTAATAATGGTGACATGGCATCGACCAATAATGTTGTAGAACAGTTGTGGAGCAATAGTTATTTGAAAATTGCTAAATGCAACAACTTCCTGGACAATATTGATAAAGTAGAAATGGATCAGGTTAAAAAAGCCGTAATGATTGGAGAAGTAAAAACCATAAGGGCATATGAATATTTCAATCTGGCTTTTTATTGGGGTGGTGTTCCATTGATTACAACAGTCCTTTCTGTGAATGAAGCAAATAGTGTGACACGAGAAAATGAGCAGGTTGTTATGGATTATGTGATTTCGGAGTATGAAGATGCCATTGCTGACTTGCCAACTGAGCGACCTGATGCAGAAAGAGGAAGGATTACAAAAGGAGGAGCACTAGCACTTTTGGGTAGAGCACAAATGGCGCAGGAATTATGGTCAGATGCAGTGGACACATATCAGCAAATAATCGATATGGGGATTTATGAGATTGATTCAAGGTTTAAAGAGTTGTTTGAAGATGGAGGTGAAAATAGCCCGGAGAATGTTCTAAGTATTGTTAGAATGGATGATTTTTATGGTAATTCAATTCAGTTAAGTTCACTTGGTTTTACCTGGGGAGGATTTCATCATTACAGTCCATATAATGAGCTTGTAGAAGCTTTCGAATGTATAGATGGATTACCTATCGACCAGTCTCCACTCTATGATCCGGATAGCCCATATGAAAATAGAGATCCAAGATTACTTAAAACCATCATGGCTGACAAGGTATCCACATTTAGAGGAACTCTGTATATTTCTCATCCCGATTCCTCTGCTTCCAAATACCCAGATCAGTTAACCAGACGACCATGGAGTGGTTATTTACTAAGGAAATTTGCCGATGAAGAGTATTCTGGAAATGTGCGATCATATGGGTGTGATTTCACCATGGTAAGATATGCGGAGGTGCTTTTAAGTTATCTCGAAGCCAATATCGAAGCAGGAAATACCATAACTCAAAATTTACTTGATGCAACAATAAATCAGGTAAGGGGAAGGGCAGAAATATCAATGCCTCCAATTACGGAGACTAATGGCGGCGCTTTAACCACAATCCTGAGACGCGAAAGACGAGTAGAGCTTGCCTGGGAAGGGCTCAGGCTTTATGATCTTTTCCGATGGAGAATTGCGCATGAGGTTTTGAATGGCAGAGTTCATGGGATGAAGCTGGTTCCCGTTGCTGAAGCAGCTACCTATACCAAATTCCCTGTTGATGAAAATGGCTATTTCTTTAATGAAGAAACACATTTTAGAGAAAATGTAGACTATAAATGGCCAATCCCTCAATCAGAAATTGATGTGAATCCGGGCCTTACTCAAAACCCAGGCTATTCAGCAGAATAAAATTGTACCAATTAGGAATTGATTTCATACAGTGGAGTAGGAACTCCATTGTATGAAGCATTCCTTTAAAAAAATGAGAATTAAATGAGATTAGTTATTCTATTAATAATTGCTCTATTAGCTGGGTGTGCTCAATCCTTAGATAGTGGGTACGATGTGGTAGTGTATGGTGGCACTCCCTCTGGCATCATTTCCGCAGTTTCTGCTGCCAGAGGTGGTGCTAAGGTTCTACTAATTGAACAAAAAGGTCATGTTGGGGGAATGAGTACCAGTGGTTTGAATACTGCAGAAAGTGAACACATGATTAACAATGCAATTACAGGAATTGCAAGAGAGTTTTATGTAAGGCTTGGTGAGAAAGTGCCTTCAAACTATGCTGAAACTTTCCAGTTGGGACGAAAACTGAATTTTAAGAAAGGGGATCCACTATTCTTTTTTGAATCACATCTGGCAGAAGAAGAGTACCTGGAAATGCTAAATGAATCAGGAGTTGATATCATCTACAATAGGTATTTAGATCAGGTGTTAGTGGCAGATGGTGAAATCTCAGGGATAATTTTAGATGACGGATCGAATGTAAAAGCAAGTTTATTTATTGATTGTACCTATGAGGGTGACCTGATGGCTCAATCCGGAGTTACATACACCTGGGGTCGTGAGTCAATGGATAAATATGGCGAATCCTATGCTGGTGTTCGCTTAATTGATGATACGCTGGCTGGACGGACTGTGGATAGTAATGGTGATCTACTTCCCTATTTTAGCAAGTATGACAAGCTGGAACCTGGTACAGGAGACAAACGGGTAATGACCTATAATTTTCGTCCAACAATGACGAGGGTAGATTCAAATAAAGTACCGGTAACACGTCCTGAAAATTACAACCCTTCGCGTTACCAGATGTTGGGTGATTACCTACAAAAGAATCCAGAAACAAATCTTGGGGAGTTAATTGGGATCTATGACAGGGGACATGGGAAATTTGAGTTTAATAATCGTCAACATTCCTCAATCTCCTTGGGAATATTTGATGGTAATCTCGACTATCCAGATGGTTCGTATGAGAGAAGAGATGAGATTTACCAGGATTACAAAGACTATACACTAGGGTATCTATACTATCTCGGGCATGATGAGAGAGTACCACAAAGATTGAAAGAGCAGATGCTTTCTTTTGGCTTCGCAAAAGACGAATTTGTTGATAACGATAATTTTCCTTACTACCTGTACATCAGAGAAGCCAGGCGGATGATAGGGGAGTACGTTTTAACCCAACATGACATTTTAAACAATCGATCCAAAAATGATGCAGTTACACTTGGCTCGCATTGGATCGATAGCCATCATGTTCAGAGAATCGCAGTGACCGATTCAACTTTCACTAACGAAGGTAGGATTTGGCATACGGTCACTGAACCTTTTGAGATTCCCTACAGGGTTATCCTACCTAAGTCGGATGAATTAAAAAATCTAATCGTGCCGGTATGCGCCTCACTTTCACATGTGGCCTGGTGCTCTTATCGTCTTGAATCTACCTGGATGCAAATGGGTCATGTGGCTGGTACCGCAGCGGCATTGAGTCTCAAAAGTGATAAATATCCTTATGAGCTTGATTATCAAACGTTGGCTGATCAATTAATAAAAGAAGGTATGATCCTAAAGATTGATAAGCTGGGACCCTATGATGACTATATGGATGGCGCCGAGGATGATAGCTAATCTATTCTAGCTATAATCAGCTTTCTATTTATCCAAACAAAATAATTCTATCAAATCAACAAAAATGAAAATATTAAGATTAAGTATAATTCTGCTTTCTTTAACAATTAGTAATCCTGAAATTTTTGCCCAAAAGTCGGATAGTGGTATTATAAAAACTCAAATTACTGTTGATGCCTGTGTTAATGGAGGTACTGCCTCAGGAATTCTTGCAGCAGTGGCATTGGCAAGGGAGGGTTATTCTGTAGCCGTTATTGAGTCAACACATGAGATTGGCGGTTTGTTAGCCTCGGGATTTAGGATGGCGCAAGATGTACCATACCCTTTTCACCTTGGGGGCCTTACAGGTGAATTCTATCAAACGGATATTAATTTTCCACCTTTAAGACATAAGCAGGGTGCTTCAAAATATACTATAGCCGCCCTTTATGATTTAATAGAACCATACAGGGAATTAGTTACGATCATTACCGATCATAGACTTTCGTCAGTCGAAACGGAAAATGGTTATATCAAAAGTGGATTATTTGAATATGCACCACCGGACGAGAATGGTGTTCCCATTCCTTTCCGGATGACTGAAAATATTTTAAAGGTAGATGCAAAGATTTTCATTGAGGGAAGTTATGAAGGTGACCTCATGGCCTTTTCAGGTGTTTCCTATACAGTCGGCAGAGAATCAAGGGAGAAGTATGGTGAATCGCTGGCCGGAGTTACAGGTATTGAAAAGTTTCCGGGCGTAGACCCCTACAAGATTAAAGGGAAGCCAAAAAGCGGTTTATTGAATATTATTCATGATGATCCAATTGGTAAAGAAGGGGATTCAAGCCGCTTTTTTATGGCTTACAATTTTAAGTTGTCCTGGGAAGATAATCCCACTGAGAAATATCCTGGCATACCTGTCACTCCTCCTGAAAATAAAAATGAGGATGTTTACGAATTACTGGACAGATATAAGGCTGCAGGATATACTACAACCTGGCCAAACGAAAACCTCAAACGGGAAGAATTGATGACTGGTGCTATCCCCGGATCTCAGGTAAACTATCCTGATGGGGACTGGCCAACCCGGTCAAAGATATGGCAGAGCTTCATTGATCATGTGAGAACACTCACCGATTGGAGTGGAGAAGATGTCAGGTTGCTTTCTGATAACAATGAAAGGACAAATGGCTGGCCCAGTGCCTTATATGTCAGATGTGGGAGAAGGATGTTGGGCGATTATGTGCTCAAACAACAGGACATTCAACTCCAGACAGATATTGAAAATCCGGTTTGTATGGGATACTACATGGTAGATATATATCCCAACCGAATGGGAGTTACTAAAAAAGGGGAATTAGTTACTGAGGGGAATGTATGGGCAATGGTATGCCCGGGACCCTATCAAATCCCATACGAGACCATTATCCCCCAAAAAGGGGAAATTAAGAACCTGCTTGTTTCGGTTTGTATTTCTGCAAGTCACATTGCCTATTCTTCTGTTAGAATGGAATCGACCTATATGGTGATTGGAGAATCTGCGGGAATAGCAGCAACGATCGCGCTTGAAAAAGATCTGCCGGTTCAGGACATTGATCGTGGCTTGCTTAAGGATAAGTTGTTGAAATACAATCAATTGTTGGAATGGGATGGTAAAGGATACAGAGAGTGGCGTTACAATTTTTTGAATGATCAGATCCGTAATTTCCCTAAACGATGGGATACGAATCCTGAAGAATACACAAAATATCCGGTAGAGAAGCTTTGGGAATAACTCTAAAAATAAAAGAATACCTAATATGAATTTGAAATTCAGATTTTTTTTCATGCTGGTTTGCATATCAAATATACCTATTAATTGCATTGCCAACACACAAGTAGATCAAAAGACAATTCAAGCAGACGTTTGCGTCTACTCGGCTACTGCCTCGGGTATTATGGCGGCCATTGTCGTGAAACAGCAAGGCAAATCGGTAGTAATCATCGAACCCTCAAAGTGGGTTGGTGGTATTCTTGGTGCTGGAATAAAACCTATTCAGGACTGTCCAAATTTTGATGCTGTTGGAGGAAATACTAAGAAGATCATGGGATACTTAGGGACCGGTCAACGAAATCCGTTACCTGAGGATAGCCTTAGAAAATTGATGAGAAGGACAAGCCCAAAGCAAATCAGAGAAGACTTCTTACAGATTCTGAAAGAAAACAATATTGAGGTAATTTATAATCATCGGGTAAGTCTGGTAAACAAAACAAATAATGAAATCCAGGAAGCTATTTTTGATTTTGCTCCGGTAGATTCAACAGGCAGTCCAAGCCCGGAACCCAAAATAAAATCAGCTTTGAGGGTAATCTCTAAAGTTTACATCGACGCTGGTTATGAGGGGGATTTAATGGCTATGAGCGCTGTTTCCTACCGAGTTGGGAGGGAATCGACATACGACTACAATGAACAATCGGCTGGTGTTGGGCCACCAACAAATGTCACTCCTCTTGACCCTTTTGTGATCAAAGGGGACAAATCGAGTGGTATTTTACCGTTGATCAATGATGAATATGAGCAAAAAGAAGGTACTGGTGATTATTATACCCAAGCTTATAATTTTAGGTTCTATACTACGAATGACCCACAATACAGAGCTGAATTTAGTATTCCGATTGATTATGACCCATTGAATTATGAACTCGTCGGGAGATATGTTGAATACTTAAAAAGTGAATTTAAAGATCCACAAGAATTGGAGGTTCGATTAAGCAGGGTCTTTCCGGGGTGGATGAATGCTGGTGAATACAATTATCACCGAGCTTCTTTGATTACCATGGCCCCAGTAGGAATTAGTCACCTGTATGCAGATGGAGATTACGGAGTAAAGTCCAAAATCTGGAAAGCCCATCAGGATTATCTAAGGGGCTTGAAGCATTTTATGAGTACAGACTCGAGAGTTCCTGAAGATTTTAGGAATAAGACTTGGCAACTGGGGCTGGATCTACGACATCACCCAGAAACAAATGGCTGGCCGCATCAGCTATATGCTCGAATTGCGAGACGATTAATTGGAAACTACACCATTACTTCACATGATGTGTATAACGAAACAGTGATTGATGACCCTATAGCTTTAGCTCAATATGGGATTGATACCTATCCATCGAGAAGAGTTTGGTTTGAAAAGGATGGTGAAACATACGTTAGTCTTGAAGGGAATATGTTTGTTGGAGGGGCAAATGGCCCTACAAATGTTCCTTACCCAATTTCTTATAGAGCTATAACACCAAAAAGTAATGAGTGCACTAACCTTTTGGTACCTGTGTGTTTTTCAGCTACTCATTTAGGGTATGCCTCTGCCCGAATGGAGCCGGTTTTTATGATGTGTGGAGAATCAGCTGGGATTGCGGCAGCACAAGCCATAGATGAAAGTGTCTGGGTCCAAAATATTAATTCTGCCACTTACAAGAAGAAGTTGATGGCAAAAGGACAAATTATTTCCTGGTAGTTGAATAGGTTGCCAACTTTGGTGCTTCAATAAGTCACTCGGCTCTGCCGAGTGACTCTTTTCATCCTGCCTCAGGCCAATTTACTACTCAATAACCTCTACCTCTTAGTCACTTTATAAGGTTTACACTCTTTGTCATAGGTTGTCCATTCCCCTATCGGTTCGCCATTTGCAAAATACCCGGAACGCTTGATCGTTCCATCGATCCTGTACCATTCCCAATAGCCTTCGGCTTTACCCTCAACGATTTTGCGTTTAGACCAAATGGTTTTCCCATTGGTGTGGTATTTTAAAGTGACTCCATCAACGACTCCCCGAAGCTTCTTCATAGTACTGGAGCAAATTATTAATTATTGGGGATTTGAAGATTCCTTTTTATATCTGGTCCGACATGCCCTTGACATTATTACACCCCTTACAATAGCCATATCACATGGCAAATCTGACACTCAATAATGTACAAGGCTTAATAGCAGCTTACGTAAAGCTTCATAGGAGCCTGCGTGAAGCTTCATTGAGGCTTGCGTGAAGCTTGATGGGACGTCCTGTAAGGCTTTGTAGAAGAAGGTGTAAAGCTTTATAGGTTGAGATGGAAAGGTTTGTGCCGGGAATAGTAGTCTTTTCATACCATTTTGCCTTCCTTGATTTTAGCTTTTAGTCGTCTGGCAGGATCATGCTGTAGAACCGTAACTACCGGAGGGGAGGTACGACCGACGAAGGCATCTTGTGAATAATGCGTTATTCATAAATCATTGAGTATCCGGGTTTTTACGCATTTTTTGATCCGTCCACCAGCTACCCATTTCAACAACTTTTAAAAAATTCCCACAGGATTCCATTCCATTTTTCTTAATTTGTGTTTGGAAATGAGAGCATTTCTTCCCGATTTCTAAGAAATGGCCCGCAATATTAAGAAGATATCAAAATCTACCGTTAATTCAGATGGAGACTGGAATACACGTTTCGAAGAGATCTATCGTGCGTACTTTCCGAGGCTCTATGCCTACTCCAGAAGCATCGTGGATTCACAGAGTATGGCCAAGGATATTGTCTCGGATTTCTTCTATAAGCTGTGGCTCAATAAGGAAGACTTTGATGAGATCCAGGATGTGGAAATGTACTTCTTTGTTTCCGTCAGAAACCTGTCATTTAAATCCCTGAAGAAAGCGGGTGCTTTCAGGCATGAAGAACATTTGCAGGTCAAAATGCAATCCGTAGACTATGTAGATCCCGAAGAGCTTTTACTGGAGAAGGAATTGCTCGAAGCACTCGAAAGCATCATTTCAGAATTACCCGATCAATGTCAGCTGATCTTCAGGATGTCCAAAGAGAAGGGATTAAAAAATGCGGAGATCGCCGCTGAGTTGGGGATATCAGTAGTCACTGTCAATAGTCAGAAGAAAAAGGCGGTGGCCCGACTCAAAGCAGGCATTCTGAAGTATTATCACGATCACGATGACCTACAGCTTCCTGATATCAGGCTGATCAGCCAGTTTGCGTTGATCCTTTGTTGTAATATTTACAACTAATCATTCATTTTATTAAATAGAGCTCCGGTAAATCCGGTGATTTATTGTATCAGCAATAAACTTTTAGTTTTTTGAGCCCATTTGTGCTTTGGGGTGACTCCTTATAATGTAACGCGAATTATGCGAACCTATGGAACACCTAATTGTAAAGTATCTCAACAATCAGCTCAAGCAGGAGGAGTGGGAAGAACTTAGAGAGTGGTTGGAGAAAAATGACCTTAATAAGACGGCTTTAAACAATATCCAGTCCTTTCATTCCAACATCAACAGTGAAATAGATGTATTGGAGGATCAGGTATGGGAGGAATTGCAGGCTAAGAGAAATGTCACCATTACTCCGCACTCAGCCAAAAGACCGGTGCTGACCTACCTGAAAGTAGCAGCAGTATTTCTTATTATGTCGGCCGTGGCACTGATAGCCTACCAGGCTTTCTTTCAATCAGGTTGGGAGAACCAGCCTATTGCTGTCAATATGATTAAAAAGGAGACTCCTTTAGGTCAGAAAATTACCACCAGGTTGCCGGATGGCTCTATTGTCACATTAAATGCAGGCAGCCAGATCTCCTTCCCTGAGAACTTTACCGGGGAGACACGTGAGGTAAACCTGTCCGGTGAGGCCTTTTTCGAAGTAGAGCATAATCCAGCCAAGCCCTTCTATGTTAGAATGAATGGAGACAGGGTGCGGGTACTGGGTACTTCTTTCAATATCAGATCCTATCCCGAGGATAATGCTGTATACGTGTCAGTCGCCACAGGAAGAGTCTCTTACAGCATACCATCCGGTGAAGAAGTGATTCTGGAGCCTGATCAGATGGCGGTCTACTTTCCAGCAGCAGGAAGCTTGTCTACCAGGCAGGTCGATCCACTGCAGTCATTTGGCTGGAAGGACAAGATCATCTACTTCAAAAGCACCCGTTTCGAGCATGTGATCACTGAGCTGGAGCGGTGGTATGGAGTAAAAATTACCGTGCAAGGAAACTTTAAAGGCCTTGGCCCTTTTACGGGAGACTTTAGAAATGAGTCTTTGGAGTATGTGTTAAAAGGACTTTCATATGTTTATCCGTTCGATTTTCAGATCGACGGAGACAACGTAACCCTAAATAAAATCGCAAACCAAAAATGATCCATATGACAAGATATAATTAGCTGCAAAAAAGGAACCCACAAACCTGCTTCGTCTCCTACAACTGAACAGAACTTGTGGGCCAGTTTTCAATAATGGTATTACTAAAAACAAAATTTATGGAAACAAATTTATACAAATTACTACTCAAAATGTCCAAATGGTGCATATATGGCATAGTTATTCAGATCTCTGCTTATACCATGGCATTTGCTTTCGATGGCAGTGCTCAGAACAAAAGCATCAATGAGATTCAGATTAATCTTAACGTTAAAGCACCTTCTAAACTAGAACGTGTTTTAGAGACTGTAGAGAAGTCTACGGATTTTCATTTTTCATATCGTGACGACCAGCTAAAGGCGTCGTCCTACACAGTCAACCTGGAGTCAAGGGAATATTCTCTTGGTGATCTCCTGATGAATGTTTCGATGCAGACCAATCTGTCATTCCGACGGATCAATGAGAATATTTATATAGTCAGGAAACAGGCAGGTATTGATCCAGTTTCGGAGGCAATTGATGACGCTGACATCACTGTCTCTGGTAGAGTGACAGATGAGCAGGGTGATGCCCTCCCGGGAGCAAGTGTTATCATCAAAGGCACAAGATCGGGAACCACCACCGACATTGACGGGAACTTTAATCTCAATTGTCCTGAGGATGCCACTTTGATTTTTTCATTCGTTGGTTACCAGCCGAAAGAAATACTGGTCAACAATCAATCAGTACTTAATATATCATTGGTGCTGGATGTAGATCAGCTGGAAGAAGTCGTGGTTGTTGGATACGGAACGGTAAAGAAAAGTGATTTAACAGGGTCAGTTGTTTCGATTAAAGCTGATGATATTAACCAGGGGGTCAACAACTCACTGGACCAAATGCTGCTGGGTAGAGCTGCCGGAGTGAGCGTGGTTCAGAATAGCTCTGAGCCTGGTGGTGGTATCTCTATCAGCATCCGGGGTGCCAGCTCTTTTACGGCGGGTACTGATCCTTTATATGTTATCGATGGTCTACCCATCAATAACAGCTCACTGACAGGCGGATCAGGACCAAACTTCCCGGATAACCGGACACCTAATAATCCTTTGAGCGCTATCAATCCCAATGACATCGAGTCAATCGAAATACTAAAAGATGCTTCTGCTACAGCCATTTATGGTTCAAGGGGAGCCAATGGAGTAATCCTGATCACTACCAAAAAAGGAAGAGAGGGTGACCTGAGAGTGGGATATGATGGATATGTCGGTGTTCAGAATGTCATTCAAAGACTGGATTTACTCACCCCAACAAATTATCAGCGCGTATTGAATGATATCATCGCTGATGGAGGTGGTGTTGCCGCACAAGAGATCACGGAGATCCAGGGCGGAGGCACGGACTGGCAGGATATGGTATTCAGAGATGCGCCTGTTCAGAATCACAATATTTCACTGGCGGGTGGAAATGAGAACACGAATGTTTTTGCAGCTGTGAGCTATTTCGGCCAGGAGGGTGTTGTGGTCAGCTCATCATTCGAGAGATATGGTGCGAGGCTAAACATCAACTCAAACGTTACCAATAAGCTGGAGGTAGGTCTAAACCTGAATACTTCTTACAGCATCAATGACCTGGTGCCTGCTCAATCATTTGGAGTAAATGAAAACAATGGTGCACTTTATGCAGCATACAACTTCGATCCTACGCTGAGCCCATGGAATAGCGATGGCACCTATCAGGTATCGCCTTTCATGTCAATCGACAATCCTTTGGCATTGGCATATGGTAAAAACTCTGAAATAAAGAGCCTGAGAAACCTGGGCGTTGTGTTTGCAGATTATAAGATCCTGCCTTCACTGTCTGTCAAGCTAAATATTGGAACTGACCTCACAAGCCAGAGGAAGGATAACTACATTGACAGAACTACGAAGGATGGAAGTGCCAACGGAGGTATCGCGGCTGTTTTTCAGGAAAACAGATCCAATTACCTGGTTGAATTTACCAGTACTTTCGATCAGAAGTTCGGGGTGCATGGTGTGACTATATTGGGTGGTATCACCACACAGAAATTCTTTTCCAACAGCACCAGCATGTTTGCCCGCAATTTCCCTTCAGATGCTACCGGCACAGACAACATGGGATTGGGTGATCCAACCTTGTTCAATATGGAGAGTGGACGATCTGGTTATCAATTGCTCTCTTACATGGGTAGAGCCAATTATTCTTTGATGAATAAATACCTGTTGACCGCCACTTTGAGGGTGGATGGATCTTCAAGATTTGGAGAGAACAACAAGTTTGGTTATTTCCCATCAGCAGCTTTCGCATGGAAAATTACCGAAGAGTCGTTTATGGCCGGACTAAGCTCAGTGAGCACATTGAAATTCAGGACCAGCTGGGGACAAACAGGTAATCAGGCGATAGGTAATTACAATTCCATTAGCACCTTCGCGGCAGGTGGAGATGCAGTGTTCAATGTGAATGGTTCATCAACCAAATTTGCAACCACTGCACCTACGAGACTGGCAAACCCTGATTTGAAATGGGAGACTACTGAGCAGTGGGACATTGGGTTCGACTTCGGTTTTCTCAACGACCGCATCTACGGTGGTGTTGACTACTTCAGAAAGAACACCTTCGACATGCTGATCAATTTACCTGTGCCGACTTCTACAGGATTTACTTCCCAGCTTCGAAATGTTGGAAGTATCCAGAACTATGGATTTGAAGCCAATATCAACACCGTGAATTTGGAAGGTGGAGAACTTGAATGGACTTCAACAATTAACATCGCCACGATCAAGAATGAAGTAATGGACCTCGGAGGTATCGAGCAGATTATTGAAGGTGGTGCCGGATTCACCGGAGGATTTTTCCTGACTGAAGTAGGTCAGACATTGAGGTCTTTTTATGGGTATCAGGTAGATGGAGTCTGGCAAACCAATGACGACTTCAGCGTTACCACAGATAATGTAGCACCTGGCGATCTGAAATTCAGGGACATTAATGGTGACGGAACAGTAAATGCAGACGACAGGATCTTACTGGGTAACTCATTCCCCGATTTTACCTGGTCCTTTGGAAATACCCTGGACTACAAGAATTTCAACCTGATGGTCTTTTTCGAAGGTGTGGAAGGCGTAAAGATGCTAAACCAGAACCTGGTAGATACATACTTCCCGATCAACTTCAGGAGAAACAAGTTTGCTGAGCCATACCTGAATCGGTGGACTCCCGAGAACCCATCAAATGAATACCCTTCATTTGTGAATCCGGGTGGTCAGGGTACTAAGCAGGCAAATTCATATACCATCACAGATGCTTCTTATCTAAGATTAAAAACCATTACGCTTAGCTATACCTTGCCCGATATCATCAAAGGGGTAAGTAATGCAACTTTCTATGTCACGGGAACCAACCTCTGGACCATCTCGGACTACATAGGAATTGACCCTGCCGTGAATCCAAATGGAAGCGCGCTTACTCGAATCGATTACAATGCTTATCCAACAGCAAAATCATTCTTACTGGGTGTTAAGCTTAACTTTTAAAAATATTGAAGATGAAAAAGATATTGAAATTAAACATAGTTCTGCTTCTTATCCTTTCCTTCTCATGTAAAGACGCCCTGGATGAAGTGGTTTATTCACAATTGGCGCCAGAGAACTTCCTGACAACGGAGGAAGGTATCCGATCTACACTGTTTTCTGGTTATTCACAGGCTTATCTCAACGGGTATTCTCACCACAGTGTGCGGAACATCTTAGAGTGGTGTACCGATATCGAGTGGGAAACTGGTGGAGGTGAAAACCTTACAGCAGTTCTCATGATCGGATTCACCTGGGACCCGACAGTAGGCTGGATAAACGGAGATATGTGGGAAAAGCCATATCGGGGTATCCGAAATGCAAATGTTGTGATCGAGTATGTTGACGCGGCTGACATTTCAGATGAGAAAAAGGCCCTCTACAAGGCCGAGGCAAGATTTATAAGAGCCCTGGCCTATAACTATCTGTATTCCTGGTTTGGGCCTGTACCATTGAGAAAGAGCACTTCTGACGAACTGGAACTTCCACGTGCAACAGAAGATGAAATGGAATCATTTATCGAGTCAGAGCTCCTGGCTGTGATCGCTGATCTGCCTGAGCCTGGTGACGAAGAATATGGTGGAAGAGCTAATACGGGTGCAGCAAGAGCGCTTTTGACAAAGTTTTATTTGAACACAAAACAGTGGCAAAAGAGTGCTGACATGGCACAGGATGTCATCGACATGGGCGACTATTCTTTGTATCCAAGCTACGAAATGATGTTTAGGGTAGAGAATGAAATCAATGATGAATTCATCTTATCCTATCCTCAAATCGCTGGTGGCCCGGGATGTAATTACATCAATGGAGCATTTCCTCCGGGGTTTGCCACACATGTACCAAGTGGGTTGGATTTCCAGGGATCATGGAGAAACTGGGCGGCTCAGTACAGGTTGTATGATAGCTTCTACAATTCTTTTGAGGCTGGAGACCTGAGGATGAATCTGATCGTGGATGAGTACATCAATGGAGCAGGAAATACAATCTCCCTGCTTAATGACGACAACACACGTTCATTTAAGTACTGGCCTGATCCAAATGGCACAGGAAATGATCATGGGAATGATGTGGCTGCTATTAGGTATTCGGATATCCTGTTGTCAAGAGCCGAGGCGTTGAATGAGTTGAACGGTCCCAGCCAGGAATCAATTGACCTGATCAATGAAGTAAGGGATCGTGCCGATCTGGATGATCTGGTGCTTGCGGATTTTGCAACCACCGCAGATTTGCGAAGTCACTTGCTGAACGAGCGGGCATGGGAATTCTTTACGGAAGGCCTCCGACGTGAAGATCAGATCCGTATGGGAACTTTTATTTCATCAGCCAATGCGCGTGGAATTTCTGTGGCCAGCGGAAAACATTTAAGGTTCCCAATCCCTCAACCTGCCATGGACTCTAACCCGGCACTGATCCAAAATGAGGGTTATTAATGAATGATTGAAATTTAATATAAGATGAGTCCGCACTTTCAAAATGCGGGCTCATCATTATCTCCAACTATCTCTTACATCAACCTGAGTCTATTGAATGAAAAGTACGATTAAAAGTTTTCAGCGTTTATCAAAAGCCTTTTCAATTATTTACTGCCACCTTCTACTTCTTCTTTTATTACCCTTTTTGTATCAATGCGATTCCGCAAAGCAGACTGATGCAAAACCTAATATGATCATCTTCATTTCTGATGACCTGGGCTTCAAAGACATCTCAGTCAGTGGAGCTGAGGTAGTAAAAACTCCTGTATTGGCTCAGTTAGCTAAAGATGGGATCACCTTCAACAATGCATTTGTTGCTTCACCATCCTGTGCACCAAGCAGGGCTGCCCTGTTGACCGGATTAATGCCAGCCAGAAATGGAGCCGAGGTGAACCATTCTTTCCCGAACTCAGACAGCTTATACCTGGTGAGGCACCTTCAGGACAATGGTTATAAAGTCCTGGCTTTTGGGAAAGTGGCCCATTACGGAGGCAACGAAAAGTGCGGGTTTGATTATCACCTGGACGAGCAGGTAAACCTGTATCGCAACGTCAGCCAATATTTTGATTCTGTTTCCACAGATCAGCCGGTATGCATATTTATTGGAGACAGAAGACCACATGTACGCTGGACCGAAGAGATGATGTATGATACGACTGAAGTAGATCTACCTGACTATTTCATTGATACCAAATCTACCCGCGAGCACAGATCCAGGTACTACACAGACATCACACAGATGGATGAGGAGATGGGTCAAACACTCAATTACCTTGATCAGCAATTGGGTGAAAATACAGTCACCATGTTTACCAGTGATCATGGGGGGCAATGGCCGTTTGGCAAATGGAATTTATATGACGATGGGATCAGGACACCCCTTATCGTTAAGTGGCCGGGAATGATCCAGCCCGGTACCCGAACGGATGCGATGGTGAGCTGGATTGATATTTTTCCCACGCTTCTGGATATTTCCAATTCCACAATACCTGAGGATCTGGATGGTATGTCCTTTCTGCCTGTTCTCAAAGACCCATCAGCATCTATCAGAGATGAGATATTTACCACACATAGTGGAGATGGGAAATTGAATGTGTATCCTATCCGAAGCATCAGGACTGATCAGTATAAGCTGATTATGAATATTCTCCCGGGGCATTACCACACTAATCATTCGGATGTTTTCAGAAAAGATGGCGCAGGAGCATATTGGGATTCCTGGGATGAAATGGCTGAAAATGATCCTGAAGCAGCTGCCATCATTCAAAAATACTATCAACGACCAGGCATGGAGTTTTTCAATATCCTGGAAGACCCTGACGAACAAAATAACCTGGCTGATAATCCGGCATATAGCGAGCGCATTGATGAAATGAAAACGCGGCTGTTGAGTTGGATGAAAGATCAAAACGATCAAAGAAGAGTGTATGGTGATCCCTATCCACTCTCAGGGCCACTACCCAGAACACTAATTCAAAATAACTAGTAATAGCACGATGAATAAAATTTTACTCCTGATACTATCAACAGTAATCATTTTTTCCTGCCAACAGGAAGTGGTTGAAGACGATCGACCAAACATTATCCTGATCATGGCTGATGACCTGGGTTTTTCCGATCTGGGATCATTCGGTGGTGAGATCCAGACCCCAAACCTGGACTGGCTGGCTTCAAATGGACTTCGGTTCACACAGTTTTACAACACATCAAGGTGTTGCCCTACGCGTGCTTCCCTGTTGACCGGACTATACAACCATCAGGCTGGAATAGGACACATGACTACGGAAACCAACCAGGTGGGCTACCGGGGCCACATCACAGAAAATGCGGTGACTCTGGCTGAAGTGCTTAAGGCTGCTGGGTATCATACCGGGATGGTAGGTAAGTGGCACGTTTCCAATACAGTGGTGCAGGAAACGCCTGAAAAACAACTGGATTGGCTTAATCACCAGGAAGAGCATGAATTGTTTTCACCAATCGAGCAGTATCCTACCAATCGCGGATTCGAAAAATACTTTGGAAACATCTGGGGCGTGGTGGATTTCTTTGATCCATTCAGCCTGGTCAATGGCACAGAACCAGTAAAAGAACTCCCTAAAAATTATTACCACACGGATGCCATCAACGACACGGCTTCAGTATATATCAATGAATGGAGCAAGGGGGATAAGCCATTTTTCCTCTATGTCGCACACACAGCACCACACTGGCCTTTGCATGCTTTACCAAAAGATATTGCTAAATATGAAGATACTTACAAGGTAGGTTGGCAAGCCATCAGGGAACAACGATACAAAAAGATGACCTCATCAGGTTTACTTGATCCTGCCATCTATCCATTAACAGAGCGTTACGAAAGTGAGCTTGCCTGGGAGGACAATCCGGACAGTGAATGGGATGCGCGGGCCATGGCCGTTCATGCTGCCATGATCGACAACATGGATCAGGGGATTGGCCGCATGATCAACATGCTCAAAGCAACAGGTGAGCTAGACAATACCCTGATCATTTTCCTGAGCGATAATGGTGCAAGCTATGAAAACTGTATGCAATATGGGACGGGCTTTGACCGCCCAAGTGAAACCAGGGATGGCCAGCCTATAGCCTATCCTGTCAATAAAGATGTGTTGCCAGGGCCGCAAACCACTTTTACTTCAATCGGCAGACGATGGGCCAACGTAGCCAACACACCTTTTAGCTACTGGAAGATGGAATCTTTTGAGGGTGGGGTCCACACCCCGATGATAGCCCACTGGCCGAATGGAATTTCAGAAAAGGGAGGCATCTCGGATCAGGTGGGGCATGTAATGGATTTTATGGCCACATTCATTGATGTAGCAGATGCAGCATACCCTGAAGTTTACAATGACAATCCCATTACTCCACTAGCAGGGAAAAGTTTAGTGCCTATTTTCTCTGGCAAAGTCAGGGAAGGTCATCCTGTGCTGTTCAATGAGCATGAAGGTGGGCGATATGTCCGCACTCAGGATTGGAAACTTGTTACCCTTGATGCAAAGGAGCCCTGGCAATTATTCAGAATAAATGAGGATAGGACAGAAACGCTTAATGTGGCTGATCAGCATCCGGAGGTAGTAAAGGAGCTTGATGCCCTGTGGAATGAGTGGGCAGAGCAAAACAATGTACTTCCCAAGCCGAAAAGAAGATGAGCAAAATCCAGTCTTTCTCATTAAATCGCTTGCGAACCAGGCTGGTTATCATCCATGTGATACCGCTGCTATGCGTAGCCATACTGGTTTCCTGTACCAGTAGTTCGGGATCAAAGAAACGCCCAAATATCATCCTGATTATGTCCGATGACATGGGTTACTCAGACCTTGGGTGTTATGGAGGCGAAATCAGCACACCTAACCTGGACGCATTGGCTGCAAATGGGCTTCGGTTTACCCAGTTTTACAACGCTGCCAGGTGCTGCCCGACTAGGGCATCTTTGATCACAGGCCTGCATCCACATCAGGCTGGTATTGGACATATGACCAACACTCCTGAAGATCCCCAGTCTCATGACTCTGGGCTACCAGGCTATCAGGGCTATCTAAGTCCCAACACCCATACCATCGCCGAGGTGCTTCAGGCAACGGGATATCAGACAAACATGACGGGAAAGTGGCATCTGGGTATGCAGGATCCTGCATTATGGCCCTTGCAAAGAGGTTTCGAGAATTTTTATGGGATTCTGGCAGGAGCCTGCAATTATTTCAAGCCGGAAGGCAAGAGAGGAATTACCTATCAAAATGATCAGGTAGACATTTCAAACCCTGATTATTATACGACTGAGGAGTTCACCACAAAGGCGATTGAATTTATCGATGGTGGGCTGGACAAGGGCAGTCCTTTTTTCCTTTACCTGTCCTACAATGCTCCCCACTGGCCCCTCAACGCTCCTCAGGAGTTGATCGAAAAGTACAAAGGCAAATATCTGAATGGTTGGCACGCCTTGAGGCAGGATCGACATCAGCGAATGATCCAGATGGGGCTTATCGATCAAAACTGGACCCTCTCTCCGGATGATGCCCCATCCTGGGACTCATTATCTGTTGAACTGAAGGAAGAAATGGATTTGAGGATGGCGATCTATGCCGCTCAAATCGAGTCAATGGATCAAAATATTGGTCGGCTGACTAGTTATCTGAAATCAAAAGATATCCTGAACGAGACCCTGATCGTGTTTATCAACGACAATGGAGCATGCGCGGAAGGAGGGACTTTCGGTGGTGGGAAGAAGGAGATCCTGGAGACAAAAGGTGGCTACTTCCTGACTTATGGAAGGTCCTGGGCTAATGCCTCCAATACACCTTATCGGGAATACAAACATTATGTGCATGAAGGGGGTATCTCATCTCCTTTGATCATCTCCTGGCCAGAGGGCATCAGTCCGGATCGGAATGGGTCTTTGGTGAAAACACAGAGCTTTCTTCCTGACATCATGGCCACATTTACTGAGCTGGCTGTTGGGGCATATACCCCGGAAAAGGATGGAGTGCAAGTACCTGCTATGGCGGGTAAAAGCCTGGTTTCAGAAATTACCAGGGGCGATGGAGGTGAAGAAAGACCACTTTTTTGGGAACATGAAGGCAACAAGGCAGTCCGAAAAGGGGATTTCAAGCTTGTATCCAAATGGAACTATTCCGGACCTCAAACCTGGGAATTATATGATATCAGCTCTGACAGGACCGAGCTGAATGATCTTTCTGACAAGATGCCTGAAAAAGTGAGGGAATTATCGGCTCTGTGGAATGAATGGGCCACCAGTAACCAGGTAATGCCCTGGGATGAAATTCTAAGCATTCAAAAAGCTAAACATCAATGAAAACACAATACTGGTTCATATTGACATTTGTTCTTACCCTGTTTTCAGGATGTAATAGTGAAGAATCTGCCCGGGTTTTTTCACATGATAGAGCCCATCATATCAAAGACGGTTGGATCAGGGATCCCTATATTTATCTGCATGAGGGCACCTATTACCTGACGGGTACCACTCCTCAATACAATGACCCGCGACTTGAAACAGAACCCTATAACATCGGTCTTGATGCATGGGATCAGAGATTGTATGGAAGGCCCAGTATCGTGGGTTATTCCATCAACGTGTGGAGCAGTGACAACCTGAAAGACTGGGAGTATGTTGGCGCTCCATTTTCACTGGAAGATGGATATTGGAAAGGGGTTTTTCCTGCGGCATTTGATACCATCCCCAAATCTGATTGGCGTCTCTGGGCTCCGGAGGTCTATCAGATTGATGGTGATTGGGTTTTTATTCATACCTCACCTGCTCCGGTGCAGGCGGGAGCCAATCTTGCTGTTGGAAACCTTGAAGGAATAAAGAACTTCAGCTTTCCGATGCAGAATGATATGAGAAGCAAGCATGATCCTTCTCTTTTTCAGGATGATGATGGCACCTGGTATCTGTTGTGGGGCAATACCTGGATTGCTCCGATAAAGGAAGGATTTACCGGACTGGCTGCGGAACCGGTAAGGATTGACCCCTCTAATCGCGTGATCGGTCACGAGGGAGCTACCTTGAGAAAGATTGGTGATAAATACGTGCATTTTGGTACTGCATGGTCAACCGATCAACCCCGGAAAGGATCATACAACCTGTATTATTGTACTTCTGACAACATCACCGGACCTTACAATGAGCGGAAATTTGTGGGCAGATTTTTGGGTCATGGCACCCCTTTCGTCGATATGGATGGTCAATGGTGGTGCACGGCATTTTTCAATGCAAACGTACCACCTGTCAGCGATGAAGGAATACAATCCAGGGATCTTGGAGAAGATGCACAAACAGTCAATGAACAAGGGACAACTATTGTACCTTTAGAGGTGAAAATATTACCTGATGGGGAAATATTTATCCGTGCCAAAGACCCTCGATACAGAAATCCCGGGCCAGATGAAGCTCAGCAGTTTACCAACCAATGATTAACCCTCGATTTATGAAAGAACTAAAATTCTCGATCTTACTTGTTGCTCTTTTGCTGTGGTCATTCTCACCGGGATCAAAAGAAGAACATATAACAACCGACTTCAGAGCTCCGGCATATCCCCTGATCACCATAGATCCGTATACGAGTGCCTGGTCCATGACCGACAACCTGTATGATGAACCGGTAAAGCACTGGACCGGCAAGGTATTTTCCCTGATCGGGGCTATTCAGGTAGATGGTGAAACTTATCGATTTATGGGGAAAGAAGAGATCCCCTTAAAGCCCGTCCTACCAATGGCTAAAGATGAGCCCTGGGAGGGTAAGTTTATGAGATCAGCTCTAAAGACCGGCTGGACTGATCCGGATTTTGATGACTCTAAATGGACCGAAGGACCGGCAGCTTTTGGCTCAGACGGCATGAAAGCAGTGGGGACGATCTGGGAAGACGATGAAATATGGGTGAGAAGGAAATTCCATTTCCCTAAGACAACAAAAGAAACTTATATCATCTATTCACACGACGACGACTTTGAGCTCTATCTAAACGGAAAAGAAATAGTGAGAACAGGACGCAGCGCCAAGCAGGAAGTTGTGTTGCAAATTGATCCCGCGTTATTGAACCAGGATGGAGAAAACACCTTTGCAGCTCACTGCCTGGATAGAGGAGGATTGGCCTATGTTGATTTTGGCATTTATACCCCTGGTGAAATCCAAAAAGTGCTTACAAAACCTGCAGTTCAGAAAAACGTATCCCTGTCCGCTACGCAAACTATCTATCAGTTTAGCTGTGGGCCAGTAGATCTTGATTTGACTTTTACTGCTCCATTGCTAATGGATAACCTGGATGTGTTGTCCAGACCGGTTAACTATATTGACTATGCTGTAACTGCAACAGATGGACAATCTCACGATGTTAAAGTTTATTTTGAGATGACCCCTCAATGGGCTGTAAATGAGCTCAACCAGGAGGTGGAAGTAAATTCAGGTAAAACCGGAGAAGTTTCGTTCTTAAGAACTGGCACCACCGAACAACCTGTTTTGAAGAAAAAGGGAGATAACATCCGAATTGACTGGGGTTATGCTTACCTGGGGACTGAAAAGTCGGACCAGTCAGCTCTGGCCATATCCGAATACACAGCTGCCAAGCAGGATTTTCTTAAAACAGGAACAGTAACGGATCAGGGAAGTGTCACTGCCATCCTGAATAAGCAAATGCCTGTGATGACTTACACCAAAACGTTGGAAAAGGCAGGTGCTGAAAAGACGGGTGGATACCTGATGTTGGCTTATGACGACATTTACTCTATCCAGTATTTTGGTGATAACCTGAAAGCCTGCTGGGCCCAGGGGGAAAATGACATCAACGATGCCCTTCAGGTGGCCGCTCAGGATCATCATTTATTGATTGAAAAGTGTCTGAAATTCGATAATGAATTGTGGAAGACTGCACTTGCTGCGGGAGGAAAGGAATATGCTGATCTGTGTGTGCTTGCCTATCGCCAGTCCATCTCAGCTCATAAGTTGACCAAAGACAAAAAAGGTAACATCCTGTTTTTGTCAAAAGAGAATTTCAGCAATGGTTCGATAGGAACCGTCGATGTGACATATCCGTCGGCTCCTCTTTATCTGAAATACAACCCGGATTTACTCAAAGGCATGCTCAATCCAATCTTTTATTATTCGGAGAGTGGAAAATGGGACAAGCCATTCGCTGCGCATGACGTAGGTACCTACCCGCTGGCTAATGGGCAGACCTATGGGGGAGACATGCCGGTAGAAGAATGTGGGAACATGCTGATACTGACCGCTGCTATTGCAGAAAAAGAAGGGAATGCTGACTATGCAGCAGCCCATTGGGAAATACTCACTACCTGGGCCAACTACCTGATGGAAAATGGACTGGACCCTGAAAATCAGCTGTGTACTGATGACTTTGCCGGCCATTTTGCTCACAATGCCAATCTATCCGTGAAAGCCATCATGGGTATCGCCAGCTATGGTATGCTGGCCGAAATGTTAGGTAAGAAGGATTTGTCTAAGCAATATTTAAGCGAGGCAAAACGAATGGCTGGTGAATGGGAACGCATGGCTAATGATGGCGACCACTATCGGTTGACGTTTGATAAGGAGAACACATGGAGTCAGAAGTACAACCTGGTCTGGGATAAACTTTTAGACCTTAATATCTTCCCAAAGACTATTGTTGAGAAAGAGATACCCTACTATTTGAGTGTACAGAACGAATATGGGCTGCCCCTGGACAACAGAAAAACCTATACCAAGTCAGACTGGATCGTATGGACTGCCACGCTTGCTGATGATCAGGAAACTTTTCAAAAGTTCATTGTACCGCTACATAAATATGCGACGAATACACCCAGCAGAGTGCCTAATTCTGATTGGTATGAAACTGAAACAGCAGAACAGGTCGGATTTCAGGCCAGGTCGGTTGTCGGTGGATACTTTATTAAAATGTTAGAATAAATAAATGTATATGATACTAAGATTTACAACTCATATGATTCTGTTTGCTCTTGTTGGTTTACTCATTTCTTGTGGTACCACCAACAAAGAAGCTGCGGATAAAAAAGAAGAAAGTACCACTGTTCGTGGCGTCTGGTCACAGGCTCAGGCCAATGAATGGTACAAAAAGTGGGATTGGCTTGTTGGGGCCAATTTCAATCCAAGCTCAGCAATCAACCAGTTGGAAACCTGGCAAGCAGAGTCTTTCGATGTGGAAGCCATTGATCAGGAGCTGGGATGGGCGAAAAGCATCGGAATGAATGCCATGCGTGTGTACCTGCATCACGTAGCCTGGAAGCAGGACCCAAATGCCTTTAAGGAGAGAATGAATACTTATTTGACAATTGCCGATAAACATGGCATAGCCACACTCTTTGTTTTCTTCGATGACTGCTGGAATGATACATATGCTGCCGGAAAGCAGCCGGACCCCAAGCCTGGTATTCACAATTCTGGTTGGGTTCAGGACCCTGGTCCGCTCCTCTTTGAGCAGCCGGAGATCATCGATTCTTTGGAAATCTATGTCAAGGACGTGATGAGTGTATTTGCTTACGACAAGAGGATCATCTTGTGGGATTTGTACAATGAACCAGGTAATTCCGGACATGGTAATAAGTCAATGCCATTGCTACAAAAGGTGTTTCAGTGGGGCAGAGAAGTGAATCCCAGTCAGCCATTATCTGTGGGAGTATGGAAGTTTGAACTGACCGACCTGAATAAATATCAGGTTGAAAACTCTGACGTGATCACTTACCACAACTACCAGACTTTGGAAGAGCACAAGGCGATGATCGACACACTCAAAACCCTTGGCAGACCGATGATATGTACCGAATACATGGCCAGAACACGCAACAGCACATTTGAAGATATTTTGCCTTTGCTAAAGGAAAATAATATCGGAGCGATCAACTGGGGTCTGGTTTCGGGAAAATCTAATACAATCTATGCCTGGAATACACCCATTCCAAGTGGAGATGAGCCAGAAATTTGGTTTCATGATATCTTTAGAAAAGATGGATCTGTCTATAGCGAGCAGGAAGTAGCACTGATCAAAAAGTTGACTTCGGAATAAACAACGCTGATTTTCTATGCGTAATCCTATCAGTTTCAGAAACGTATGCGCTATTCTGTTGCTCGTACTCCTGGCTTGTGCTTTCGGGTGTAATGCAACAAAATCAGGCAAGCCCAATGTGATCATCATATTCATAGATGACCTGGGCTTTGGAGATCTGAGTAGCTATGGGAACCCAGCGGTCGAAACACCAAATATTGACTGGCTGGCCTCCCAGGGCATACGTTTCACCAATTTCTATGTGAATTCTCCAATTTGTTCACCATCTCGTGTAGCGTTGATGACTGGTCAATATCCCATGCGTCATAAAGTGCATTCATACATCGCCAGCTCCACTCAAAACAGAGAAAGGGCTATGGTGAATTTTCTGGATTCCACTGCCATGACGATGGCGAAGGTTCTGAAGGAGCACGGATATGCCACTGGGCATTTTGGTAAGTGGCATTTGGGAGGTGGTCGTGACGTTGGGGATGTTCCGCTGCCAAAAGCCTATGGATTCGATGAGTCTCTGGTTTCATTCGAAGGGCTTGGAGATCGGATTCTGTTTAATAATCATGGATTGAGTGAACAAAGTGCGAAACTTGGGAATGGTAAGATTACCTGGGTGGAAAAACATCAATCTACCGGTATCTACCTGACACGGGCTTTGGAGTTCATTGATAAAGTGGGTGATCAGCCGTTCTTTTTAAATATTTGTCCTAATGACGTACATGACCCACATCTTCCCGAGGAAAGTAGCATAGCTAAATGGAAATCTGTTACATATAACCCTTATGAGCAGAAGTTTTTTGCTGTTTTGGAAGATCTGGATACACAGCTAGGCATATTTTTCAAGGCTTTAGCCAGTAAGGGAGTTCTGGAAAATACGATGATTGTATTCACAGGTGACAATGGTCCTACTGACTGGCCTTATTACTACAACCGGGACAGATACCCTGAAAGCTATGAAGGAGAGCTGTATCCACCGGGATTTACTGCTGGGCTCAAAGGAAGGAAGTGGAGTCTTTATGAAGGTGGTGTCAGGGAACCATTTATTTTTTACTGGAAGGGGCATGCGCCGGCTGGCCACGTAGATTCCGTTTCCGTAGTATCCGCAATAGATTTATTTCCGTCAATTTGTTCAATGCTCAATATTGAATACCCTGCTGATCTGGATGGAGTTGATAAACAAGATGCATTTTTTGGGAATCCATTGGTCAGTGTCCCTCCAATTATGTGGGAGTATGGCAGCAATCCCGGAGGTACCATTTTCCCAGGTGATGTGGCCAACAAATCCCCAAACCTGGCTATCAGAGAGGGCAAATGGAAACTCCTGGTAAACGCAGATGGCTCTGGTCAGGAATTGTTTAACTTAGAAGAGGATCCCTTTGAAGAAAATAATCTGGCTCCTGAGAAGGCAGAACTAGCTGCAGAATTAACAGAAAGACTGCTCAACTGGAGAAAAACCATGCCGGTAGATGCAGTGGTCAATTGAAATATTTGAAGGAGGTGAGTTATGTTTACCTCACCCGAAAACAAAAGAAAAACTGATGAATGAACCTTATTTTATCATCAAATAACATAAACCTAATTAATCAATAAACCTATTATGAATTTTATGAATAAAATCAGACTTGCTCTGATCCTTGGATTAAGCTTAACAATATTTCAGCATTCGCATGCCCAGTGGAAAGTCCCTTCGGATGCCATGATCACACCCTTTGGCAAAAAGGTAACGCCGGAAAATGCCTGGCAGGAGTATCCACGACCTCAGCTGGAAAGAGGAGACTGGATGAACCTGAATGGTTTGTGGGACTATTCATTGATCAAGATTAATGAAAAACAACCTTCAAAGTATCAGGGTAAGATCCTGGTTCCTTTTGCTGTGGAGTCTGCCCTGTCTGGTGTGCGGAAGAGTGTGGGAGACGACGACCGGATCTGGTACCGAAGGACATTTAGCGTGCCTTCCGACTGGAAGGGAAAAAGTGTCATCCTCAATTTTGAGGCGGTGGACTGGAGTGCCACCGTATGGGTGAATGGTGCACTGGTGGGAGCCCACAAAGGAGCCTATGACAGGTTTTCTTTTGACATCACGCCTTACCTGACTTCATCCAGAAACCAGGAGATTGTGGTGAGTGTGACCGACCCGACCAGTCTCGGTACGCAGGCACGTGGAAAGCAACAGATGCCGCAGGAAGGTATCTGGTACACGCCAGTAAGTGGTATCTGGCAGACCGTATGGCTGGAGGCAGTGAGTCCAACTACATGGATCAAGGAAGTGAAGCTCACTCCGGACATTGATCAAAAGACCCTCTCTGTGATTCCTTTGCTGAATTACCCGCCTGCAAAAGACCTGTATACCGTAGAAGTCGAAGTTTTTGATGGAAACACTTCATTGGGAACAAGTGAAGTGGCTGCTGATAATGAATTGGTTATTGATATTAATAACCCCAAGCTTTGGTCACCAGATTCACCATTCCTCTATGATTTGAAACTCACTTTAAAAGATAAGGATAACAATACCCTTGATGAGGTAACCAGCTACTTCGGGATGAGAAAGATCAGTCTCGGAGACCACCAGGGCGTGAAATACCTTTTCCTCAACAACAAACCATTGTTTCATTATGGTCCGCTTGATCAGGGCTGGTGGCCTGATGGTCTGCACACACCTCCATCTGATGAGGGTATGCGATGGGATATCGTGAAAACCAAAGACATGGGTTTCAATGCCATCAGAAAGCATATCAAAGTTGAGCCAGACAGATGGTACTATCATTGTGATAAACTGGGTATGCTGGTTTGGCAGGACATGCCTTCAGGGATGGTTGTTCTTCCACCAGAGGGTGAAGAGCGGCCAACAAGGGTTCAACATGTGGGTCGGACAGGTCCTGATCTGTTCAGACGAACAGAAGAAACCGCACAGTTTGAATATGAACTTCGCAGGATGATTGATCTGCGCTACAATGCACCAAGTATTGTCATGTGGGTGCCTTTCAATGAAGGTTGGGGTCAGTATGAAACATGCCGAATCTCTGACTGGGTTAAAGCCTATGACCCAAGCAGGTTGGTAAATGCGGTGAGCGGCTGGGCTTTACGACCTTGTGGTGACATCTATGATATTCACACCTATCAGGTAGAGGTTCACATTCCGCCAACATCTTTGAGTCAGGCCAGCGTGATAGGGGAGTATGGCGGGATCGGGTATCCCATCAAAGGACACCAATGGAATCCTGAGATGCGCAACTGGGGATATCAGACTTATCATTCCGAGGAAGAGTTATTGAAGAATTATATTCATAAATTTGACCAGATTGTGGAGATGAAAAAAAGCAAAGGACTGTCTGCTGCCATCTATACACAGACGACTGATGTAGAAGGAGAGGTCAATGGACTGATCACTTACGACCGTGAGGTGATCAAGTTTCCTGAGGAGAAACTAAAGGAAATGCACTCAGTACTTTATGAAGAGTAATTATTCTAAATGATGAAGAAACTAATCAATCAATCAAGTGCCTGGGCTTCTGCCCTGGCACTTCTTTTTAACCTTTCCTGTATGCCCTCAGAACAAAGTAGCCTGGTAAAAACGGGCTTTGGAGAGATTGACAATAAAGGTGTTGATCTATATACCATAGGATTTGCCAATGGTCTCAAAGCTGAGGTAACCAATTATGGACTCATCGTCACCTCACTGCTAGTTCCGGACAAAAATGGGAATATGGGTGATGTGGTGCTTGGTTATGACAACCTTGAGGGATACCTGGAAGCTTCACCGTACTTTGGGTCCATCATTGGTAGGTATGGTAACCGCATTGACAGCGGAAAATTCTCGCTGAATGGGAAGGAATATACCCTGGCGATCAACAATGGACCCAATCATCTGCATGGAGGGATTAAAGGATTTGATAAAGTGATCTGGGATGTAACGGATACCTACAAAACAGACGACAGTGTTGGGATTACTTTTCAATATGTCAGTCCGGATGGTGAGGAAGGCTATCCCGGAACGTTGACAACAAAAGTCACCTATACTTTTACCCCGACTTCGTGGAAAATTGACTACCTGGCTACTACGGATGCGCCGACTGTTGTCAACCTGACTCAGCATGCTTATTTCAACCTGTCCGGAAACCCTGCAAGGGATATCCTTGACCATGAGTTGATGCTGAAAGCTTCACATTTTTTGCCGGTAGATAACACTTTGATTCCAACTGGTGAATTTCGACCCGTGCAAGGGAGCCCTTTCAATTTCACCCAGGCAAAAGAGATTGGAAAAGACATCGAAGTCGTCAATTTACAATTAGAATATGGCGGGGGGTACGACCATTGCTGGGTGTTTGAAGATGGCATCACCAGTAAACCACGCCATGTGGGTACATTATATCACCCTGGCAGCGGGAGGTTGATGGAAGTATTGACTACAGAGCCTGCGGTGCAGTTTTATACCGGAAATTTTCTGGATGGCACCATTACCGGAAAAGAAGACATTGTGTATAAATACAGATCAGCTGTTTGTCTGGAGACCCAGCACTATCCCGATTCGCCGAATCAGCCTGATTTTCCATCTGTTGTTTTAAATCCGGGAGAAAAATATCAAACAACTACCCAATATAATTTCAAGGTGAAGTAAACGGATAGCCCCGAATCATCATTTTTGAGTATTATTACTTTACGTAATAGGATAACTTGTTTTAACCCATATTTCAAAAATGAAAAAACTGACCAGCCCGAAGATTCGGAATTTTGTTCAAACCTTGATTTTAATTGTAGTCATCACCCTGGTAGGCTTTGCCTGTAGCTCATCGAAAGGTGAAAAGGGAGCACAAGAAGCTAATGACATTACAGGAAATTTCTTTGTTCCCCCATTGGCTTCCCCGGGTGAAGGGGCCTATTTGAAAGGAGAGCTCATCTATCCTCTGGATGATAAGCCAACTCCTGAGTGTCATGCCTCCACACTGGTAGAAACACCGTCTGGTATCGTTGCAGCCTTTTTTGCAGGTACCTATGAAAAACATCCGGATGTAGGTATTCGGGTTTCCAGGCTGGTAGATGGTAAATGGACCAGACCAGTAGAGGTAGCAAATGGTGTTGAAAATGACACGTTGAGATACCCATGCTGGAATCCGGTATTGTTCCAGCCAAAAGAAGGCCCTCTGATGCTGTATTACAAAGTTGGTCCGGATCCTCGCACCTGGTGGGGAATGCTGATCACGTCAGAGGATGATGGAAAAACCTGGTCTGAACCTGTGAAGCTCGGTGAAGATGAAAAGATTGGTCACCTGTTGGGACCTGTTAAAAATAAGCCTGTTCAACTTCCAAACGGAAAGATCATCAGTCCGACCAGCACCGAGGTGGAGAAAGAAGATGGAGATGATCTGTGGATGGTTCACTTTGAGATCAGTGAAGACAATGGCAAAACCTGGAAAGTGGTTGGCCCAATCAACGACGGTATCGAATTTGACGCCATTCAGCCAAGTGTGTTGACCTATCCTGATGGCAGACTGCAGATACTGTGCAGAACTAGACAAGACGTAGTATCTCAAAGCTGGTCTGAAGATCAGGGAGAGACCTGGTCGCCAATGACTGCTACCAGTCTTCCAAATCCAAATTCCGGCACGGACGCTGTGACGCTGAAGGACGGGAGACAGCTACTTATCTATAACCATACAACAAAGAAGGGTGAAGAGCCTAAAAACAGAAACATGCTCAACCTGGCCATCTCCAATGATGGCATCAACTGGGAACCAGTGATGACCCTGGAGAACGTGCCTGCAAAAAGTGGTTATTCCTATCCGGCTATTATCCAGGCGGAAGATGGATTGGTTCACGCTACTTATACTTACATGAGACAATCTGTGAAATACATTGTGATAGATCCTGAGAAGCTCTAGGGATACTCCAAAAGATATGATGAAGGTTAGCTTTTACGAGCTAACCTTTTTTTATGTCTTTTTGACAGGGGTAAGAGAATCATGCGTTCAAATTGTTATGTTATTCGTAAGAAAATATAAAAAAAGATGAATTAATATCAATAAATACAAAATATACCCTTAAATATTTGTTAAAATTAAAATGTCGTTTTAAATTGGTCGACCAGTTGCTGGTAGACTACCAGCCACAACACTAGAAACAGACAAATTTTTTAAATGGAAATATTAAAAAGTTTTAGTGAGATAGTCATTGAAAAGCCGGTTGACAAGATCATCAAGCAAATCAAGGAATTAATCTCTTCCGGTCAGTTAAAACCTGGAGACAAATTGCCCTCTGAAAGGATGCTCAGTGAAAAGTTTGGTATTGGTAGGACTCATGTGCGAGATGCCATCCGAAAGCTGGAGTTTTACGGCATCCTAAAGACCTTGCCTCAAAGTGGGACTGTTGTAGCAGGATTTGGTATAACAGCCCTGGAAGGATTGATGACTGACGTTCTTGAGCTTGAAAACAACGATTTCCATTCTCTGGTTGAGACACGTGTTTTGTTAGAAACAAATTCTGCTTATTTCGCGGCACAGCGAAGAAATAATCATGACATTGTTTCGATTGCCAATGCCCTCTCAAAATATGAAGAAATTGTAAATGAAGGTGGCGATACAGTAGAAGCTGATCTTCTTTTTCATTTGAAGATCGCTGAAGCCAGCAAAAACTCGGTTCTTAAGTCATTGATGTTGATCGTGACACCCGACATTCTTACGTATTTCAAAGAAAACAATGTATGTAGTGGCAATAGGCCAGTATCTGCATTGGAGGAGCACTACAAGATTCTTGATTTTATCGAGAAAAAGGATGCAGACGCGGCACAGGAAGCCATGAAAGAGCATCTCAAAGACATTCTTAATTTTTCTATAAATGAAAACAAATTGATAAACACTAATGGTGTAGAAAAGGAAATGGATTAGCCAAATGACTAATCCATTCAAACAAGCAGAATAAGGCAAAAACCGCATCAATTACCACACTGAACGGTTTTTTCTTTCGATTACATCCGCTAGGCAAATATAGATATTTCCTATTTCCTCTGCGGTTGGCTTGTTCCTGATTTAGACCGATTCTGGTATTCTCATAATCAAAACAAACCAATTATGAAACACAATTTACTTTCCGATTTTTATTGGATAAGGTTCCTGGGAATGATACTTCTGGGAATGGTTGCACTTAGCTCATATGGGCAGAACACTCAGACGGTGAGTGGTACAATTACGGATGAAGGGGGTGAAGGACTTCCCGGAGTTACCATTTTAGTTAAGGGTGGAGTAGATGGTACGATCACTGACTTAAATGGGGAATATTCTCTCGATGTGAAAGAAGATGATGTCCTGACATTATCATTTATTGGATACAAAACAGTAGACGTACCTCTTAATGGAAGATCTACCATTGATATTCAGATGGAAGTGGATCTAGAGCAGTTGGATGAGGTAGTCGTTGTGGGGTATGGAACCCAAAAGAAATCTCACCTCACAGGGGCTATATCAAAAGTCGAAAACAAAAAACTAGACCAGATACCCGTTGCAAGGGTAGATGACGCCCTTATTGGACAAGTGTCCGGAGTCAATATTCAAGCCACCAATGCTGAGGCAGGTGGAGCGCCTACCATTACCATCAGGGGCTTTGGTTCTGTCACCGCTGACTCAGGTCCTGCAGTCGTTGTTGACGGTATTGTCGTCAGCTCAGATTTCCTTTCAAACCTGGACATGAACGACATCGCGTCTTTTGAAGTATTGAAAGATGCAGCTTCTGCCGCCATCTATGGTAGTGAGGGATCCAATGGTGTGATCATGATCACGACCAAGAGTGGTAAGCCTGGCCAAACAAAATTCAGCTATCAGGGCTATGTGGGTAGAAAAGAAGCCCATGGAAGTGAAGACTACCGAAAGAGTGTAGCTGATTGGGTGGCATTTGAGCGAGCACAGACAGGGGAGCTGAGTGAGGAAACTCAATACATGCAAAAAATTGTCGAGCTGACTGGTGTTGATAGAGACTGGCAGGATGTTTTCCTCGAAGGTGGCTACATCAATAGTCATTCATTATCTGCAAGAGGTGGAAATCAAAACACGACTTTCAGTGGTTCCCTGCGGTATCTCCATGATGAAGGTGTGGTCATAACAGATGATTACAAATTCTACAGTGGAAGAATCAAGGTAGATTCAAAAGTCAATAACAGGGTAAAGTTTGGGGTGAATATCAATCCTTCCTACTCAAAGCAAAGACAGTTACCCACTTCAATTCATAATCCATTACGTCTTTCTCCATGGTTGCCTATCTATCATACAGATGCCACGCTGCAACTTATCGATCGGGATGTTTATCCTGATGTGGGTGTCGGTGATTACTTCCATGAAAATCACCTGGTTGAATTGGATCTGAATGGTGATGGTAGTGATACTCGTCCACGTACTTCTGGTGATTCAAATCCTTACCAACAGTATGTAGAGAGAGAACACATGGAGTTTGAGACCAACTTATATGGTTCTACTTACATCAGTGTAGACATTATTGATGGACTGAAAGCCAAAACTTCTTTGGCCACTACTATCGAGCACAGGAAGCGAGAACGTTGGGATGGTACTAACTACCACGCTGCCGGAGCAAGCAGATCGCAGTATTACCTGCAAAACAGGTTCCGTACAAGGCTGATTTCCGATAACACTTTGACATACGATAAGACCATCGGGGATCATGAGTTTGGGGCACTAGCCGGTGTTACAATCCAAAGAAGAACAAGCAATATCAGTGAACTGACAGGCGTGGGATATACAAATGATCTATTGCCGAACCTTGAAGGTGCCACTCAGATTTCTGAGCCAGGTGAGATCAATACTGAGCTTAGGAAGCTGGGGTATTTTGTAAGAATCAATTATGCATTTGCAGGAAAGTATTTGCTAAATGCTTCATTCAGAAGAGATGGTAGCTCCGTTTTCGGAACAAATTCCAAGTATGGTAATTTCCCTGCTGTCTCTGTTGGTTGGAATGTGGCAGATGAAGCCTTCCTTGCCGGAAACAACTTGTTAAGCACTTTAAAACTAAGAGTGAGTTACGGTTTTACAGGATCTGAGCGATTCAATGTTGGAAGCGAAGTGGTAAACAACTGGCCATATCTGGCTTTACTCCAAAACTCAAATGCCATCATGGATGGGGCCATTGTTAATGGTGTTTCACCTTTGAATATTGCCAATACCCTGTTACAGTGGGAAGCTTCAGAAGAGTTTAACCCTGCAGTGGATTTTGGATTCTTTAACAACAGAATAACGGGTTCCCTGGATTATTACTCAAGGATTAGCAATGAGTTGTTGTTAGAAAATCCTGTCTCTTATGTGACCGGTTTCACCAGTGGTATTGTAAATCTGGGTGAAGTTCGTAACAGAGGATGGGAATTCGAGCTTAGGACCAGGAATGTGGTTGGAAATCAATTAACCTGGAACACCACAGTCATTGCTTCTACCAACGAAAATGAACTGCTGGCATTTGGTGAATCAAACAATGCACTGATCCAGGATACATATGGCAGAAATTCTCAGTGGATTAACCGGGTAGGTGAACCCATCTCGGCATTCTGGGGCTATGTGGTAGATACAGAAAAATACAATGATGCTGAGTTTAGAGTAGCTTATGTAGACAAGCCGTGGAACCGAATTAACGGTCAGGCTGAGGATGTCATCGTAAGAGACCTGAATGGTGATGGTAGAATTACCGAAGATGACAAAACAATCCTTGGAGATCCTTATCCGGACATTTTGTACAGTCTTACCAATGAATTTACCTACAGGGATTTTGATTTCTCTTTCATGCTACAGGGAAGCCTGGGTGCTCAGGTAAATAATATCGGGGATCAGTATTTCTACAACTGGTTTGGAAATAGTAGTAGATCCGGAGCCGCAACAGAAGCTGTAGAAGCCGGACTTGTTCCACACGAATCTTTCATTCAGGAAAAAGTACTGACGAGCGAAGTGATCGCCAGTGCAGACTACTTTTCATTACGTAATGTGACCATCGGCTACAACATGCCAACGACGCTCACCTCAAAAATTGGTGTACAGGGTCTGAGAATTTATGCCTCTGGTCAAAACTTATTGTATCAGACTGCAGATGATTATCACGGATTCAATCCGGAGCATATCGATGACGATAATCCAAGGGCTTACGGTGCTCAAAGAGCAGGTACGCCACTATACCGCACATTTACCCTGGGTCTGAACCTTGATTTTTGATCTTAAAGTGAAACAAATCATGAAACAACATATAAAATATTTAGCATTTGCCATCGCAGCGGTATTTAGTACTTCATGTGATGATGAGTTTTTGAATCCACTGCCTGATACAGTCGTAGCGTTGGATGCCTATTTCGCTACTGATAGTGATGTGCTATCCGGGATTTATGGAATCTATGATGCCATTCAGGGGACCAATGAAAACACGGAAACCAATATAGGGCGAGCCAACAGAGGCGTTCAATTTGAGCACCTCCTGACGGAGCATCGAACAGATAACACCAGAAACGCAACTCTGGAAGGTTCGAAGTCTGATTTTCACCGATATATCGTGGAAGCCATCAATGTAGAGTCTGAGGATTACTATCAGTCGATGTATGAAGTCATTTTCAGGGCGAATAATATCCTGAACTACATTGATGTGGCAGACGAAAGCAATCAGGCTGCATATGCAGCAGAAGCAAAATTCCTAAGAGCCTATGCTTATTTCAAGCTGGTCAGGATGTACGGTGATGTTCCATTGGTGACAGCGCCTGTGAATCCGGAGGATACCGAATCTCTCTTTACAAGAGTACCAGAGTCCCAGATATATACACAGATAATCGCTGATCTTCAGGAGGCTGTAGACGTGCTGGACAATACGCATAAGTCCAGGGCTTCGAAAGCGGCTGCACAGGGTATTTTGGCTAAAGCGTATCTGTCACAAAGCACTCCTGATTATGCAGCCGCGGAGGCCTTGTGCGAAGCGATCATCAATTCCGGCGATTATTCATTACAGGATGATTACCACGATGTGTTTTACAGCGAGCTGAACAGTGAAATCATTTTTGCCATTCAATACATACCTGGAAATGCAGAAGAAAGCCAGGGGTTTTCTGCGGAGTTCACTTCGTCAACCAGAGCGGGTAGAGAAGACGGTCAAAACATCGTCAATGCCAACCTGAAGGCGGATTTCGATGCTTTTGGAGGAAACAGAACAGCGGTTTCTATTACTGATCTGGGCTTTTTGGCGGATGATCTGAATGAAGTAGCCAAGTTTTTACCTGAAGGTTCAGACTTGTCAACGACGCCTCCTTCATACGGAGTAGGACGTAATGCGGGTAATGATTACATCGCACTGCGCTACGCTGATGTATTGCTCTTGCATGTTGAGGCCACTATGGCCGGAGGTCCTGCAACTGTGGATCCAGATGCACTGGCTTCTTTCCAGACAGTAAGAGACCGAGCCGGGTTGACAACTCCTGTCACAACGATTTCCAAAGCAGATCTGATGACAGAAAGAAGAGTGGAACTGGCTTTTGAAAACCAGCGCTACTTTGACCTGATCAGGTTTGGTGAGCTGGACAATGTCTTATCTGCTCATGCTACAGAAATGGGTTATGTATATGATTCGAGAAAAGCGAGGTTCCTTCCTATCCCACAACGGGAAATCAACCTCAGCGGTGGTGTATTGACACAGAATCTGGGTTATTAAAATTTAAGTTAAGAGTTATGAAAAATAAGATTAAAATATTCAGCAAAAGGTTAGGGTTACTCTTAACAGTTGCCATAGCAAGCTTTATTGTAAGCTGTGAGTTAAGACCTGAATTACCTGAGACGGGAAGTATCCCTGATGCGACGCCTCCAACTGCAGACTTTTCCTATATCCCTACTGCAGAGGATTTCAGAGTGTTATCATTTTCCAATTTATCTACAGAAGCCACCAACTATATCTGGGACTTCGGTGGTAATGCATCTGTTTGCGAGATGGTAGACGGCACATTGGTTTGTGCCACAGAATCGACTACGACTGCTTTTGAACCCTTTGCCAAATTTGAAGCGGGAGAAGGGGTTTACACTGTGAAACTGACAGCGCTGGATGCCAACGAAGCATCACATACTGTGGAGATCGAAGTAGAGGTAATAGATGAATTTGTACCGCTTCCGGTGACAGTTCTCAATGGAGACTTTGAAGATGGTAGCGACAACTGGAAGATTTCCTTTTCCAATGGGTGGAACAACAATGGATTTGAGTCCAGCTCGGATGGATCCAATAATCTCTATGACGGAACAGACAATGGTTCTAAAACCAGGGGAGCAAAATGGAATGCCTCCAGGTCAGTAGGAAGTTTGGCTAGCTCCAACACCAGAGTGGCCTATCAGCCACTTGTTGTATCTCCTTCATCGGAAGAACGCACGGTGAAGTATGTCCTGGAATTTGAGTACGCAATCAAGGATGACATTGCAACTGATCCTCCGGAAGGTAGAATAGTGATAGCCGATATCATCGAAGGTCACTATGATGATGGTTGGGCTGCTTATCAGAAGACCGATCGTGGTGGTGGAACCAGCCTTCTGCACATGGAAGTAGCAGAGGTAAAAGGTAAGGGGAACTTTACTGTTGTCACAGGTGAGTTTGACGCTCCTGAGTCCGGTTTGGTTTCTGTCATGCTCTCTGCCATCACGCCAGTGGATGTCTATGTGGATAATGTTAAAGTATACCCGCTTGACTAACCTGTAGGAGTCAGCATTTACAAACACAAAAGATTTAAATATGATGAATTATATAAATAAAGGAATTGGGGTTTTGCTGATAGCGATCCTCATAGTATCCTGTAAGGAAGAGGATGCTCCTAATCCGACAGGTCTGTCTGAGATCACGCTGTCAAGCTTTTCGGCGACTGCTGGTCCGGATGAAAATGGATTGGAAGATGGTACTTATATCACCGTCAAACCTTTGTCGATCGGAGCTTCGTCTTATGTGGTGGATTTTGGTGATCCCAACAGCGATTCGGATGTGATAACCATTACCGGGCAGGGAAATACTGCTTCTTATGATTATCCCAATGAAGTAGCGCAGGTTTCATATACGATCACAGTCACTGCAAAATCAGATGCAGGACTGACAGATGTTACCATGACAGAAGATGTGGTGGTAAATCACACAGTTATTCCTTCAATCAAAACAGTGCCTGCATCACCTACATTGAGGGATGCTAATGTATACGCACTTTTTAGCAATGGTTTCGAATTGGGTGGTGATGTCTATTCATGGGAACACGGAGAGGATGCTGCGGGAGGTACGATGGTATCTGTAGACGGAAATGATGTGGTGCAATTTTCTCGGCTTGGTAATGCTGCCGGGGTTCTTTCAGTGGGAACCATAGAAACTGCTAACACTTTTATTGATGGTGTGGCTGCTACCCACGTTCATTTCGACATACATGCAGATTTCGATGAAGGTATTGATATACTAAAAGTAACGCTGGTGAATAGTGGCGGCTCTGAGTCATACGAAGTAGATGGTTTAGCACTTACAGATGGAGATTGGACCAGTTTTGATTTTGAATTGGCTACAGATTTCTCAGCAGCCGTTACGGCAATTGACCAAATCAAGTTTGAATTGGGTACTGGTGGTACGGCAAAGGACCATGCAACGATCTCTGTAGATAATGTTTACCTGTATAAGTCCCCAACATCGGTGATCCTGAATGGTGATTTTGAGTTTGGACAGGATATGTGGAAGTTTCCAACATTCACAAACGGCACTACAAATCCTTACGGCTCAAGTTCTGATGGATCTAATCTGGATTATAATGGGGTGGATACCGGAAGTAAAACAGCTGGTGCAAAATGGAGTGGTAGCCAATCAGGGGGAGAATTCAAAAGTGGTGACTCCAGGTACGCCTACCAGGAACTTGCTTTAGCGCCAAGTACTAACTATATTCTACAATATCAATACGCTATTAAGGATGATAGTGGTGATGATCCGGTAGGAGGCAGAAGAGTGGTAGGGTTGATTATGGATGGATACTATGTAGATGGCGCCGATGCCGTTGGTGAATTGGGTGCCAATAATTTAGGATTCCATGAAGGTTTTGTAGCTGAAGGAAAATTTTCGGATACGGCAGGTGGTATTGGGACAGTGGTTTCGATTCCTTTTACCTCTCCTGCAAGTGGTGAAGTTTCCATCATGTTTTATGCAGTTACCCCTGTGGATGCATACATAGACAATGTAAAAGTCATATTAAACTGATTTGATTGAGGTCACCTTCTGATATTGAGATATCAGAAGCATTACCCGGGCAGAGGGGCCCGGGTAATATTTTTCTAATTGATTTTTAAAGACAACATAATAAGACCAAACCATAAAAGATGCACGCTCAAATGATCCAATCAAGCTTTTTCACCTATCATTCATTCCTTCATAGATCCATGATTGTTATCATGATGGTTCTGGTTGTTTTAGGGACCTCATGTAATAATCAATCAGGTAAAATAGTAGGCAATCAGGAGGAATTAAATCAAGCTATTTCCGCTGCTCAGCCTGGTGAAACCATTATCATGGCAAATGGAGTATGGAGAGACACCGAGATCGTTTTCAAAGGTGTCGGGCAGACCGACAAACCCATTACGTTAACTGCCGAAGATCCCGGAAAAGTCCTTATCGAAGGTCAATCCTACCTCGAATTATCCGGTGAGTATCTAGTGGTCTCAGGCCTGGTATTTCAGAATGGCTATACACCAACTAGCACCGTCATCTCTTTTAGGACAAGTAGCGATGAGTTGGCCAACAATTGCCGGGTGACCAACTGTGTCATCAGGGATTACAGCAACCCGGAACGCTTTGAATCTGACTTTTGGGTGTTGATGTACGGAAAAAACAACCGCTTTGACCACAACAGCCTGATGGGCAAGCGAAACCTGGGTGTTACAATGGCCATCCGGTTAAACACAGAAGAAAGCAGGGAAAACAATCATATCGTAGAATATAACTACTTCGGCCCACGACAGATACTGGGCTCAAATGGCGGTGAGACCTTCAGAATAGGTACCAGTCATTATTCAAGAACTTATTCCAATAGCATTGTCAGAGGCAACTACTTTGACCGCACCAATGGGGAGCATGAAATCATTTCCAATAAGTCATGTGGCAATGAGTTTCGTGACAATGTATTCTTTGAATGTCAGGGAACATTGACCATGCGTCATGGCCATCATACCCTGGTAGAAAACAACTATTTTCTTGGGAATAGAAAGCCCAATACGGGTGGTATCCGGATCATCAATGAGTACCAGACAGTAAGGAAAAACTATCTCTATGGTTTGACAGGATATCGTTTCAGGGGAGCATTGGTGATCATGAATGGTGTGCCCAACTCACCAATCAATCGATACAACCAGGTGGTAGATTCTCATATGCAAAACAACCTTGTGATCAACTCCGATTTCATCCAGCTATGTGCCGGAAGTGATGAGGAACGTTCGGCTGTGCCAGTTGGGTCATCTTTCACCAATAACCTGATCTTGGGAACTACCAATCCGGAACCTTTTACCATCTATGATGATGTATCGGGTATTGAGTTTGCGGGCAATGTGATGAGTAAAGGTGTGGAACGTCCTTTTGAACAAGGGTTTTCATATACCAGTACTTCTTTGGAAAAGAATAACAATGGCTTGTTGGTTCCATCTGATGATCTATTAAAAAGCATCAATTTTGGTGAGGTAAAGCTCCCTATTTCAAAAGATGAGGTGGGAGCTACTTACTTTCCTAAAACCGATGAAACAGTTTCTTTTGGAAGTGGTCAGACTATCGAGGTGCCAGCCGGAACCAATACTTTAATTGAGGCTTTGGATGCTTCACAACCTGGAGCGGTACTCAAGCTGGAAAATGGTGGGGAGTATTTGCTCACCAAATATGCCATGGTCAACCATCCCGTTTCGGTGATATCACCCCAAGGAGATAAAGCAACGATACTATCCGAAAAACAAACATTCTTCAAGATAGAAAATGGTGGAGCCCTTCACTTCAACAATATAAGATTCGATGGAGCCCAGTCACCCGACTATGTTGGGAATAATGTGATCAGCACTAGTAAGTATTCCATGAATAAAAACTATGCGTTAGTAGTGGAAAATTGTGAAGTCAAAGATCTCGATAAGAATCATTCTTTTGATTTTCTGAAGGCCTATAAAGACACGTTTGCAGATTCTATTCAGATCCTCAATACCAGCATGACCAATATCACAGGGCACATCATTTCGCTCGATATGGAAACAGAGGATCGTGGTATCTACAATGTAGAAAATCTCAAAATTGTAGGATCGACTTTCAAGGATGTTGAGGGGGCAATAGCCAATATCTACCGCGGTGGTACCGATGAAAGCACCTTTGGCCCTATCGTTGAGATCTCAGAAGTTGAAGTGATCAGCGGTGGTGTGGGAAGCCGCAATAAACTAGGCTCTTCTTTTAGGTTTCATGGAGTACAGAAACTAATAGTAGATGATGTGAAAGTGACCGAAAGCGAAAAGTTTGATCTGTTCATGACCAATGGCGAACCGATCACCAAACTATCCGACATCACCTTTATCAACTCCAAAGGCCTCACTACAAATGGAGAGCCCTACCAGGTCGAAAACATTGTAAACAAATGAGACTATCCCGGACCATATTGATCCTTTGCCTGGTTTTGTCCTTATCTGCACAGAAGCAGGTAATAGCACAAACAGCACATCCGAATCTGATTCTTACCGGGGATGGTGTAAAATCCATGCGATCCAGTTTGGGTAAAGTACCTCTGTTTGATCAGTCGGTAGAGGAGGTTCGCATTCAGGTAGATGCTGAGATCGAAGCTGGTATTGATGTCCCGATACCAAAGGACCTGGCTGGAGGCTACACCCACGAAAGACATAAGGCTAATTTTCTGACCATGCAGAAGGCGGGTGTGCTTTTTCAAATCACTGGTGAAGAAAAGTACGCCATTTACATCCGGGATATGCTTTTACAATATGCTAAAATGTGGCCGACGATTGGCAAGCATCCGGCAGAGCGATCTTATGCAAGAGGTAAAATTTTCTGGCAATGCCTCAACGACTCCAATTGGCTGGTTTATACCAGTCAGGCATACGACTGCATTTACGATTGGCTGGACAAAAAGACGGTCAGTAAGCTAAACAAGGAGTTGTTTAGACCCTACGCTGAATATGTCTCGATCGAAAATCCGCAATTCTTCAACAGGATCCACAATCACAGCACCTGGGGCAATGCTGCCGTGGGAATGATAGGATTGGTGATGGGTGACGAAGAGCTGGTAGAGTGGGCCTTGTATGGTCTGGACATACAGGTACCCGCAGATATAGTAAAAGACAATGATGGTGGCGACATTCAATTAGAAGGTCAGAAGGAAGCCGGCTTCCTGGCGCAGCTGGATCATTCGTTCTCACCAGATGGGTATTATACAGAGGGTCCGTATTATCAGCGATACGCCATGTATCCGTTCTTGATTTTCGCAGAAGGTCTTGCCAATAAGAAGCCGGAGCTTGAAATTCTGAATTACCGTGATGGTCTCCTCATCAAGGCAGTAGATGCATTGATCAATCAAACCAATGCCGCGGGCGAATTCTTTCCTATCAATGATGCACAAAAGGGTATGTCGCTCAAATCCAGGGAGCTTGTCAATGCAGTTAGCATGGCTTATTTCTATGGAGGAAATGACCCACAACTATTGTCAATTATTGAAGATCAGGGTCGCGTGCCACTCAATGATGCAGGTCTGGCGGCAGCCAAAGCAATTGCTGCTGGTAAGGCACAGTCATATCAGTACAAAAGTATGGAGCTTAGAGATGGAGCCAACGGCGATGAAGGCGCCATTGGGATCATCAGGAGCAGTGATCTCACACTCGTAATGAAATATGCCAAACATGGTATGGGCCACGGCCATTTTGATCGTTTGGGCTTCCTGCTCTACAATGGGGCAGATGAGGTGATCCAGGATTATGGCGCAGCTAGGTGGGTCAATATCGAACACAAAGATGGAGGAGGCTACCTGAAAGAAAATAACTCATGGGCCAAGCAGACGCTTGCTCACAATACGCTGGTGATAGACAAGGATTCCCATTTTGATGGAAAGGTTAGAGATGCCGATAAGACTTCTGGCACGCCATACCACTTCACTTCTGAAGATCGCGTCCAGATAGTCAGCGCAAAGGAATTGAATGCTTATGAGGGCATGCCTATGCAGCGAACCATGGCAGTGGTAGAAGTAGAAGAGCTGGAAAATCCATTGGTAATTGATCTCTTCACTGTGGAGGCACCTGATGGTACAAGGTATGACATGCCACTTTACTATAAAGGTGAATTGATGTCTGCCAACGAGGAATTTCAGCCGATCAATGACCTCAAGCCGATGGGCATGCATGACGGTTACCAACACCTTTGGGTAGAGGCACAAACTGAGCTGAGCGAAGAAGTCTTTAGCATGACCTGGTTCAACAAAATGAAATTTTATACCGTAACTTCTGTTGCCCGACTAGGGGATCAGGTATTGTTGACAAGAATTGGTGCCAATGATCCCTATTTTAATCTTAGGAGAGATCCGGGGCTTATACTGAGAAGAACAGCTGGCAGCACCACATTCGCCAGCCTGTATGAGACACATGGACAATACAGCTATTCGGATGAAATACCAATCAACTCCTTTACTTCTATTGCTGATTTAGTGGTGCTACATGAATCAGCAGAATACGTAGCCATTCAGTTTGAGCTGAAAACAGGAGAGAAATATCAGTTTGCGTTTTCGCAAAAGGACAAGGATGGATCTAGCACTCATTCCATAGACATAGGCGGTGTGCAACAGACCTGGAAGGGAGTTTATGACTTTAGAAAAATTACCAATTAGAAATATAAATATCAATAATGAAGAGAAACAGCGAGAAGTACTTATTGACAGATAAGATGGAATGGGAAGACCTTGGAGGAGGGGTTTCCAGAAAGTTTTTAGGATACGACAACCAGATCATGATGGTGTTGGTAAAGTTTGAAGAAGGCGCATTGGGGTCACCGCATCAGCATTTTCATACCCAGACCACCTATTGTGTAGAGGGTGAATTCGAGTTTACCATCGATGGGGTAAAACAAATTGTGAAAGGTGGTGATGGGGTGTATATCGAACCCAATCTTCTTCACAGCGCCAAGTGCCTGAAAGAAGGAAAACTCATCGATGTATTCAGTCCTGTTCGTGAAGACTTCCTGGATGGTTCGGGAGTGTCATACTTTGGCAAGAAGTGACAATGAATTTGATGTGCAATCAATCTAAACCTGTGATATTATGAAAATGAAAGGACTCAGATGGTGGATAATAGGACTCGTGTGCCTGGCCACTATCATCAACTATATAGACCGTTCAGCCCTGGCAATTATGTGGCCGGACATTTCGGAAGACCTGGGCATGGACAAAAATGACTATGCACTCATTCTGAATGTTTTCCTGGTTGCCTATGCGATTGGTCAGTCACTGTCCGGTAAAATGTTTGATAAGATTGGAACCAGGTTTGGATTTATTGTTTCCATCACCGTCTGGGGTATTGCTACGGCTCTACATGCTTTTGCAAGAGGTGTCCTTTCATTCAGTGTTTTCAGAGTCCTATTGGGTTTGGGAGAAGCAGGCAACTGGCCAGGAGCTGTTAAGAGTAATGCGGAATGGTTCCCGGTGAAAGAGCGGGCACTGGCACAGGGTATTTTCAATTCCGGAGCTGCCATGGGATCTATTGTGGCGCCTCCCGTCATTGCCATTGTATGGCTGGCTATTGGGTGGAAAATGACTTTTGTCCTGCTGGGATTATTGGGTCTGCTGTGGGTGATTCCCTGGTTTATTATCAATAAATCCGTACCGGCAAAGCACCCCTGGATAAGTGAAGAAGAGAAAAAATACATTCTGTCGGGTATCGAAGAGAAAGATGAAGATGCAAAGAAGCCAGGTCTGAGCATGACAGCCATTTTGTCTCATAAAGAATCATGGGCTGTATTGGTGTCCAGGTTTTTCATTGAGCCTATCTGGTGGCTATTTGTAGGTTGGATGCCTATCTACCTCGCCGATGTGTATGGATTCAATGTGAAGGAAATAGGCTTTTTTGCCTGGGTACCCTATGTGGGAGCTGCCCTGGGTAGTCTGAGTGGGGGGTATTTTTCTGGTAAGCTCATGATTGGAGGGGCTTCAGTTGATGGTGCCAGAAAGAAAACTGTATTGACCGGGTGTGTCATCATGTTTTTGGGTCTGCTAGCCACAATCCTTTTTGCGAATACGCCGCTGAAGTTCGTAGTAATAGTTGCTTTCGTGCTCTACGGATTTCAGTTTGTGATCTCAAATATTCAGACAATCCCCAGTGATTTGTTCAGCGGTAAGTCAGTTGGCTCACTGGCTGGGCTGGGAGGTACTGTAGGTATTTTCTCAGTGATCATCATGAATTTTTTGGTACCGGTAATTACAGAGACTTATTCATATACTCCGGTCTTTGTCATGATAGCAGTGTTTGTCCCACTGTGTTATCTATCCATCCAATTTTTTGCGAAGGAGATAAAGCCGATAGGCTAAAAATGAAAATTTTAATTCAGTAAATAAAAAGTAGAAAAATGTCAGATAATAAAATAGCGGTAGTTACAGGAGCAACAGGTGGGATCGGTTTCGCAGTTGCCAAAAGATTAGGGAAAGATGGTTATACTGTCATCTTGAATGGTATTGAAGATGAAGCTGGGAAGAAAAGGGTTGAAGAACTTAAAAAAGAAGGTATAGCGGCTGAATACTATGGGTTTGATGTGACCAAAGAAGAGGAAGTGACCGCAAATATTAAAGCCATTGGGGAGAAATATGGTAGGATCGATGTATTGGTAAACAATGCAGGTGGATTAGGTGGCCGATCAAGGTTTGAGGAGATGACTACCGAGTTTTACCGATTCGTGATGGCGCTTAATCTGGATTCTGTTTTCTTCACGTCAAGAGCTGCTATTCCTTACCTCAAAAAAGGAGAAGATGCCACGATTATCAACTATACATCTAATGCTGGATGGAATGCCGGAGGGCCCGGAGCAGGTATCTATGGCACCTCAAAGGCAGGCGTTCATGCCATCACAAGGGCATTGGCGAAGGATTTGGCTGAGTATGGCATCAGGGTAAATGCGGTATCTCCCGGCACCATCGACACACCCTTCCATGCGCAGATCAAGGAGACCAAGCCTGAAGTATTTGCCTCATGGAAAAACAACATTCTGTTGGGAAGACTGGGAGAGCCTGAGGAGGTAGCTTCTGTAGTGTCTTTCCTGGCTGGTAAAGATGCTTCTTTCATCACAGCTGAGACCATCCAGATAGGTGGTGGACAGGCACTGGGTATATAACAAAGATTAAAACTGTAATTGATGAATCTGAAAGGGAAAGTAGCTGTAGTCACCGGTGGAGCTCGTGATATCGGAAGTGCGATCTGTGTCAAATTAGCAAAGGAAGGCGCCAAAGTAGTTGTCAACTATTTTGGTAGCCAAAAGGAAAGTGAAAAGACACTTGCGGCCATCAAAGCTGTAGGAGGTGAAGGAATCACAGTAAAGGCTGATGTATCAAAACAGACAGATATCGATAACCTCGTAGCCAGGACCAAAGAAGCATTTGGAAGTCGTGTAGATATCCTTGTAAACAATGCTGGGGGCCTCTTCGCCAGAAAAACAATCGACGAGATTGATGAGAACTATTATAACCTGGTGATGGATGTGAATTTTAAAGGGACCGTGTTTGTCACAAAGGCCTTTAAGCCTCTGATGGGCAAAGGGGGAGCTATCGTCAACCTGTCTTCCCAGGCAGGACGTGACGGAGGTGGTCCGGGATCAGCCATTTATGCCGCTTCAAAAGGGGCGGTGATGACCCTGACACGAAACTGGGCCAAAGAATTGGGTCCTCAGGGAATTCGGGTCAACGCAGTTTGTCCCGGGATGATCGCAACGAAGTTTCACGATGATTTTACTAAGGATGAGGTAAGGGCTAAAGTAGCCGGCAGTACGCCACTAAGACGAGAAGGGCAGGCAGAAGAGGTTGCAGACCTTGTGGCTTACCTTGCCGGACCCGAATCTACATTCATGACAGGCAATAATGTAGACATCAATGGAGGACTTGCCTTCTCCTAGCCGTCCGAACATCTAAAAGAAATTGAACCAGTACCTGTTGGGGGATACTGGTCAATTTTCTTTTTACTTATAATCTGTATAAAAAATGCTTAAGTGTTAGAGATGCATTTCCAGATCTTCAAAAGAATATCCGCAAGTACACTTGTGATACTGGCTTTGTATTATTCTGTAAGTGGTCAAAGCATGAGCAACCTTTATCCCTGGTGCATTGTAGCTTATGATTCTGAGGATCGAACTCCGGTTGAAAGGGTTGAACTATTACAATGCCTGGGTTTTACAAAATATGCCTATGATTGGCGAGACCGGCATCTAGATGATATGCCCAATGAGTTGTTTTTGATGAAGAATGCAGGGATTGAAACAGTTGCGGTGTGGCTTTGGCTAAATGCATCAAGGGATTCAGTCGGAAACCTGAGTGTGGCAAACAGAAAGGTATTTAAGATTTTGAAGGACACCCAAACGAAGTCCACGATTTGGATGAGTATGAGCCCCAATTTTTTTGAGGGATTAAGCCAGGTTGAATCTCTTAGGAAGGCTACGGATTTTGTGCATTATATCGCTGAGGAAGCACAAAAGGTTGGTTGCGCTCTGGCACTATACAATCATACCGGGTGGTTTGGTGACACTTCGAATCAAATTGAGCTTATTGAAGCGTTGGAAGAATATGACATCAGGATCGTCTATAGTTTTCATCATGCTCAATCAGATGTAGATGAATTCGACCAAATAGCCAGGAAGATCACTCCTTACCTGGTGGCAGTAAATCTGTCCGGTGTGAAAAAGCACGGTCCTAAAATCATGACTATCGGTGATGGAGACCACGAAAAAGAGATGATTGAGACGTTGATCGAAGCGGGATTTGACGGGCCGTGGGGGATTTTAGATCACGTGGAAGGAGAGGACACAAAAGAAGTCTTGAAAGCCAATATTGAAGGGCTACGGTCTTTGAAAATCAAAGATTTCTGAGATGACACGACCAACTTTTTAACTATGAACAACAGAAAATACCCAGAAATGATGAAATCAGGAATTTTCCTAACCCTTATTTTATGCGTTCATTTTATTGCCCATTCCCAGGTCTCATTTCCACAGGTTCAGCCGGAAGATGGAAATTTCAACAGACCGCTTGCCGGGCAGGTGCTGGACGTATCTCCCCCCGGGTTTTGTTGGTGGCGAGCTGCTCCAAGAGGGGAAGTCAGCTATCGCATCAGGATAGAAAATAGTTCAAAGAAGCAGGTTTATCAGTCAGGCATTCTTTCAGATCCTGTGCACGTACCAGATAAGGTGTTGCCTGCGGGTACCTATCAGTGGGTAGTGGAGGCATTGGATAAAAAAGGAAAAGTGGTGGCTCAACGCGATACACAGGGCTTTACAATCAGTGAAAATGCCTTTGAGCTGCCCTGGATACAGCCAAAAGAACTGTTGGCGCGGGTGCCTGATGAACATCCAAGGTTGTTATTTCCCAAAGCCAGCCTGAAAGAAATTCGTTCATCACTTGATGGTCCGCGAAAGCAGGCTTTTCAGGATATCAGGGAAACGGCCGACGAAGCACTGAGTCTAAAACTTATGGATAAGCCTGACTATGATAAATACGATATTGAGACGGAGTACCCGGCACGCAGAACGGCTTATCGGGCCTCGTACCATGAGTTTACCAGGATTTTTAATCGTGGAATGATCCCAATGGCACTGGTGTATGTGCTGACTGGTGAAGAAAAATATGGTCTGGCGGCAAAAAAGCATCTGCTCAACTTGCTAGACTGGGAGCTCGAAGGAGTGGCTTCCCTGGACGAAAGCTTTGACGAGGTCGGACTGCGTATTGCCCGAACTGGCGCTCAGGCATATGACTGGTTGTATGATCTGATGACGGAAGATGAGCGTGAGGCTGTAAAACAGATGCTGATTGCTCGTGGTGATCAGATGTTGGCCAGGCTGGAAAGACGCGATTTTCTACACAAATCAGCATACAGTCACGATGGGAGGCTGCCTGGATATCTGGTGGAGTTTTCCATCGCGCTTGCAGAGGAATCTCGAGCTCAAGTATGGATGGATTACGCTATGCGAACATTGCTAACGGTATTTCCCCATTGGGGAGGCATTGATGGTGGATGGGCTGAAGGGATCAACTATTCGCTGTCTTACAACGAGCGGTTCATCACCCCCTTGCAGTCACTATACGAAGCCACTGGTTATGACCTTTGGAATAAATCCTACTTCCGGAATATGCGGCATTTCCTGGTCTACTGTGCTTCACCTGAAGGCGAGATCATGCCATTTGGAGATAACGAACACCATCCTCTCAGTTACAGGGGAGGCGATCTTTATGCTATTTTGAAATTTCATTCACTCAAACACAAAGATCCGGAAACCCGATGGTGGATTGAGCAACTCAATACAGAACGAACCACAGACCGCTTCAATGCCATGCATGAAATTATCCTTAAGGATAACCTGGAGCCCAATAAGCCATCGTCAATGAAGCCGGATAGGGCCTTTCGTGGAATAGGGTGGGCCGCTTTGCATTCAGACATCCTGAATGCAAAAAACGATCTAATGTTATTATTCAAAAGTAGCCCTTACGGATCTGTTAGCCACAGTCATGCCGATCAAAACAGTTTTGTCATCATGAAAGGAGGGAAAGCACTGGCCAACACAAGTGGTGCGCGATACCCTCAGCACCAATCTCCGTTCCATTTTCAATATTCCAATCTGACAGTGGCTCATAATGCACTGTTGATCGATGGAGAAGGGCAGATTGACAGGAGTGCACTGGCGAGTGGAGGCATCACTGATTTTAAGAGCACTCCGCACATGGGATATGCGGCAGGTGATGCTCAGAGATGTTATGGCGATCGACTGGACTACTATCAGCGGCATATGATCATGATTCGGCCATCTGTAATTCTGGTGGTGGATGACCTTTCCGGCCCACAACCTGTAGACATAGATTGGCTGCTTCATTCGAGAGAAGAAATTGTCCTTGACCCGTATACCCAATCCATGGAGTCTTTCCGCAAGGGTGAATCCATGAAAACTCATCTGATCACTCCGGGAGGATTCGACTTTTCGATCACCAATGAATGGCCCATCGATCCGAAACAGGACTATCCAATGGTCACGGCAGAGCCTCCTGCGAAGGAGTGGCATTTTACAGGCTCAGTAAATCAAAAAACGTCTAAACGCAGAATAGCTGCGATCATGATGATTAAAGAAAATGGGGAATATCCGGTTTGTAAATGGAACCAGGTTGATGGGATAATTAAAATGGAAGGAGTTTTTGGTGGAGACAAATGGTCCGGAGTAATTGACCTGAATATTGATTCAGAGGTACTGCTGGATCTGGAATATGAACCTGCCACAGGCCCAAAAGAAAATATAAGAGTTGCGAGGTAATGAAAAATAGTCTTAGCCATATACTCATTATTTCACTAATATTCCTGTCACAGCTTGTCGATGCTCAGCCCTATGAGGCTCCCTCGGATATCCCAAGATTTCGATCCTTTTTGAGTGGCTGCAAACTGCAGGCTCCAACGAGTTCAACGGCAGCTACTTCAACAAAATTGATGGATGGTTATACATCCAGTCAGTTTTATGTTGTGGAAGGAGATAAAATTGCTTTCAATCAATCAGGGCAAAGCAACCGCACAGAGCTCAGGCATGAGACCAATTGGGATCTAACAGCGGGTGATCGTTCTTTTCATGGCAGACTAAAATTCGTAGAGCAGACCTGCGATCAGGTCACTGTGGTACAAATTCATGATGATGCCAATGCTGGCAGCGGGCCCAATAAACCCCTACTGAGGATATATAAACACCTGACAAAATCACCTGCCAATCATCTGTGGGCAGCCATCAAAACAGATATGGGTGGCGTCAATACTACACATGTGGATTTAGGACTTGCACCGGATGATTACTTTGACTGGGATGTGCTGTTGGAGAATGGAGACCTGATCATTAACATCAATGGGGTTGAAAAAGCCAGGGAGGAGGTCTCGTTTTGGACCTTCCCAAGCTACTGGAAGGCCGGTGTATACCTGCAAAATGATGGGGAGGCAACTGTCTACTTCGATAAGCTATACCTCGATGGACAGGAAGTGTTGTCTTCTGTGGATGGCCTTTCTGATAAGATCAATGTGTATCCTAATCCAGCCGATTCCTTTTCTACTTTGGATATCAGGGATTCAAGATTTCTCCATGGGATTCTGACCCTATACAATGTTTCCGGGCAGATTGAACATGAGTCCATCATAGCGAGTCAAAAAATATCATTGAAGATGCCGGATAATTCGGGGCTATATTTATTGAAAATTGAGAAAGACGGAATAGCAAAGACCGTCAGAGTAATCAAAAGGTGATCAATAAATTAGTTAACACGAGACAAGCACTATGAGAAAATTTATCAAATTTCTACTTTCCTTCGGGCCCGGAATTTTTGCAATTGGTTACACCATCGGAACAGGCAGTGTGACCTCCATGATAGTGGCCGGAAATTCTTTTGGTATGGATCTGTTGTGGGTGCTTTTTTTCAGCTGCTTGTTTTCCGGGGTACTCATTTATGTATCGGGGTATTACTACCTGGTTTCTGGCGAAACGCTACTCTTTGCCGTCCGCAAACATCTTCCTTTCGGGAAGGCCATTGCCATCGCCACTATCATTACGGTTGGGATCGGTCAATGGAACTCGCTGATTGGTATTTTGGGCATCACATCAAATGTCATTTTCGAGATCCTTCAAATCAATTTTCCGGGGATCAGTGAAAATCAATACTTCGTAGTGCTTGGTTTGGCCATCCTGATAATTGGTGTCTTTTATGCCCTTTTACTCAAAGGAAATTATACATTGTTCGAAAAAGTCCTGGCATTGTTAGTTTCCCTGATGGGGTTATCCTTTGTCTTCACCTTGTTCTTTGTTTTCCCCATGCCGGCTGATATTATTTTGGGACTCATTCCTAAAATTCCAGAGGTGGAGGGAGCCGGGATCCTGATAGCTGCATTTGTGGGCACTACTATGGCTGCAGCAACTTTTCTGTCCAGACCACTATTTATCCAGGGAAAAGGATGGACGATGGCAGATGTCAAAATACAGCGAAATGATTCTATCGTAGCGGGCCTTTTAATTTTTGTGATTAGTGGATCGATCATGGCGGTGGCCAGTGGTAGTCTTTATGGATCAGGAAAAGAAATTACACATGTGCTGGATATGTCAGGATCATTGGAGCCTTCCGTCGGAAGATTCGCTGTATCCATTTTTTTTGCGGGAACCCTGAGTGCCGGATTGTCATCAATTTTTCCAATCCTCATGATAGTGCCGCTGATGATGGCAGATTACTCCTCGGGAAAACTTGATGTGAGTTCGAGGAGATTTAGAATCATAACCGCTGTGGCAAGTGTCATTGCCTTAACTGTGCCTGTATTTGGTTTCAATCCCATCAAAGGTCAAATTATCACCCAGATTTTCAATGTTTTTGGGTTGCCACTGGTAGTCATTAGTCTCCTGATTTTATGGAATCGAAAGATTTCAGGACTTCCATCCAATCGGATTTGGACAAATGTCATTATGGTTGCAGCCCTTGTTTTTTCCATCATCATAGCATTCACAGGCTTAGATGCCATCTTTAATTAACGCATTATGAAGTACAGTCTTTTCACCACTTTTTTGATTTTGAGTCAGTTACTATCTGCACAAACCAGGTACGATGTGGCCTCTCAGGCTGAATTTAATGCTGCACACAGTTCTGCAGGTGCCGGGGATTCAATTGTCTGGGCTTCCGGTGTGTATGCCGATGTGTTTATGGATATACCCAAAAATGGACTCATTGTCACTGCTGCTATTCCTGGCACTGCCATATTTAATGGTGAATCAAAGATGGAGATAGAGGGAGATCATGTAACCCTAAGTGGACTGCAATTCATTGGCGGAAACATTGGCACAAGTCATGTCATTCGTATTTGGGGCAGTGATGTACTGATCACTCAAATCAATATTCAAGACTATACCTGCTATAAATACCTGATCGTCGATGAAGATTCCAGGAGAACGACAATCAGTTATAGCAACTTTGAAAACAGGCTTAACCTGGATGATCAGAATATCTTATCCATCCTCGTGCATGACACAGAACCTGGATATCATAAAATACAATATTGCTCTTTTAAGAATTTTGAAGGGACAGGCAATGACCTGGGTATTGAACCAATCAGGATTGGAGTGAGCACTCAGGCAGAGTTTGACAGTCGAACCATTGTAGAATATTGCTATTTCACCCATTGTGATGGCGACGGAGAATTGATTTCAAACAAAGCTGCTCAAAACGTGATTCGATACAATACTTTTGAGAATAATCCAAAAGCCGAACTGGTCTTAAGACACGGAGATGAAGCCATTGTTTATGGCAATTTTTTCCTCAATAATATGGGTGGTGTGAGAGTCAGGGAGGGGTCTAATCATTTCATCTACAACAATTACTTTGAAGGTTTGGAAAAACGGTCCATTTACTTGCAAAATGAGCAGTCGGATCCGCTTTCCGATGTTCATATTTATTTCAATACTATCGTCAATTCTGCAGAAGTGATTTTGGGTGGTAATGGAGGAAGCTATCCACCCACCAATGTCACCTTTGCGAACAACATTTTTGCCGATCCTGTTGACGCACTATTTGAGGACCCGACTGGAAATGAAACCTGGATTGGGAATATTTCCAGAGGTACTCTTGGCATGAGTGCTCCGGCTGGAATCGAGGCAATGGATCCCGGACTGATTGTCAATGTTGACGGATTTTCTCAAATCACGGATCTAAGCCCAGCAATAGACAATGCAGTAGCGGGTTATCCTGCAATACAAGGTTTTGAGGGGTTGGATTACGATTCACTGATTTTGTTGGACCTTATGGGGCAGGAAAGACCGGAATCTATTGATTTAAAAGACATTGGATCAATGGAATATTCAGCAGGGCTTGTTGTAAAGCCTCATGCGACAGCAGAAAATACAGGCCCTTTCTACCTCTATGATGAAAACATGACAGCGGTCGCAATCGCAGAAACGACAGGAGGTGAAACTATCCTTGAACCTGCCTATGACAAATATGTGATTGGATCAGTGATCACCGCAACAGCCATTCCTGCCAATGGATTTGATTTTAGTACCTGGTCAGGTGATGTGCAGCGAGACGAAAATCCTATCCAATTCACGGTTTCACAAGGGATGGTAATTGATGCTGAATTCGTACCGGAACCCCTTGCGGCGATTACAGATAAGTCTTTAAATGTGTATCCAAATCCAACCGATGATAGCCTGGTCATTGAGTGGCCGAGCCATAGGTATAGCAAAGCTTCAATTGAAGTTATCTCAGTTAGTGGCAAAACGGTTAAAAGGGAGGAACGATTGATGAAATCAGGCCAGGGTAATCTCCGAATTGATATTTCAGGGTTGAAACCAGGGACCTATGTGCTAAAAAGTGTTTTCCATTCGAAGGGTAGGTCTTCTGAGACCAAACAGGTTAAATTCATCAAGAACCAGTAATTATAAGAGCATTATGAATGAGAATCAAAACAACAAAATGATGAGATCACTCAAGTACATATCGTGGTTAACCATTGGATTGTATATCATTTTTGGGATTATCGCAATGTCCTGCTCTTCAGGCTCAAAGTCTCCTGAAATAGTGGTCCAGGATCTGAAAATGGAAATACCATCAGGCATGCAGATGTTTTCTGAGGAACTTCTGCCAGGTGAAATAGCTGAAACCAGGATTGAACACCTGGCTTATGTTGGACCCATCGAGGAAACCATTCCTGTCACCGAGGGCCATGTGACCATGTTGCTCTTTATTCGTGGCAATGGCAGCCTTCATGCAGATTCTGCCTATCAGCTTGTTCCGGAATCCATCGCCATTCCAATGAACAATGTCAGCCAGGTGAAAATCAAAGTTCCTGAGGGCGAGCAGCTGCACTTTCTTCAGTTTGTAAAGAAACTATCGGATCAGGACCTAAAGGATATGGAGAGCTTTCCCAATGAAAATAAATACGACGTGTATTTCACCCGGTTTGAAGATTGCGAACCTTATACAGAGAAAATTAAGAGTCCGAATACCGTAAGCCGGACTGTCCTACCTGCTGATATCGTTCCACGAGTTTCTTTAGGTACTGTAGAGGCCCCGGGACCTGATGCGGTTGGTGCTCATAGCCATCCCATGCTGGATCAGCTCTTTTTGGGGCTGACTAACAATGACATCATGGTGTTTGCTGACAGTGCTTCTACTAACTTGGGACAATATTCACTGCTTCATATCCCAATAGGGTCCAGCCATTGGGTAAAAGTGGATGAAAACAAGAAAATGTATTATATGTGGATGGACTTTTTCCTCACAAAAGAGGGGCAGGAATGGCTGAAGACGCATAAGCCAGCAAGTTCAGATAATGAAAACTATAAGGAAAATGACGAATCAGAATAAGAAAGTTGTAACATTTGGTGAGGTGATGATGCGCCTGTCTCCTCCCGGATTCGCTAAATTTTCACAAGCCAACAGCCTGGTGTTGGAATATGGCGGTGGCGAAGCCAATGTAGCCATATCCCTCGCATACTTCGGTATGAGAGCCGCCCATGTCACCCGGTTTCCTGATAATTATATTGGCAGAGCGGCTACTCAGTTTTTACGAAGACACTGGCTGGAGACTTCAGCAGTTCAGTACGGGGGAGATATGTTGGGAAAATATTTTGTGGAGAAAGGGGCGGTACACAGACCCAGCAGGGTGGTTTATGAACGCGATGGTTCTGCCTTTTCTGAAATTGACGCCACCATGTTTGACTGGGAGACCATTTTGGATGGAGCCGATTGGTTTCACTGGACCGGCATCACCCCAGGGATATCTAAAGGAGCTGCAGAAGCCTGTAAAAAGGCCATAGAAGTGGCCAATGCTAAAGGATTGACCGTTTCGGCAGATATCAATTCGAGAAAGAATCTTTGGAATTATGGAAAAAAGCCTTCCGAGATGATGCCAGACCTGATTGCTGGTACAGATATTATTATTGGGGGATATAATGACATCAAGGAAATATATAATATTGAGGTTTCTGGCTCGAAAAAAGAGAAATTCAGCATGGCAGCCCAGGCGCTTATCCAAATTTGTCCCCGGGTAAAGAAGGTCTTTGACAAAGAACGTAAGATGATCAGCGCTTCCCATAATACCATTCAGGGAGAGATGTGGGGAAATAACGAGTTTCACAAATCACCCAAATTGGATATTACCCATATCATTGACCGGATTGGAACCGGAGACGCTTATGCTGCAGGTGTGATATATGGTCTTCTTCACTATAAAACGGATCAGGAGGCACTGGACTTTGCCAATGCCGCATGTGCACTGAAACATACTGTAGAAGGTGATGTGAACATGGTCTCTGCAGAAGATGTAGAATTCCTGATGCAGGGAAATACCTCTGGCAAAATAATTCGTTAGGACAAGACCTTTTCTGGGTTCGAAGGAATTGCCGATATTTATCGGATCAGTATAAGATCTAATAATATGCGGTTTTCAATCTTAGTTTTCGCTGTAGCATGTCTTGCCATTTTTACTCAATGTGGCCAGCAATCCAGCAATCAATCTGCTCAGCGTAGCTGGGAACAACTTGAATGCAATGGAACCCCTCATGCCCGGCATGAATGCAGCTTTGTGGAGGTAGATGGAAAATTCTATCTGCTTGGAGGGCGTGGTATCAAACCCGCAGATATCTTCGATCCTGAAACCAAAACCTGGACACATGGAGCGGAGCCACCACTGGAAGTTCACCATTTCCAGGCGGTAGCTTACAAAGGTAAAGTGTATGTAATGGGAGGGATGACCGGAAAATATCCGCATGAAGACCCGATTCCTCAGGTAGTCATCTATGATCCGGCCCAGGATCAGTGGTCACTCGGTGATTCTATTCCAGCCAACAGGCAAAGGGGTGGTGCCGGTGTTGTAGTGAGTGGCAACAGTGCTTATATCCTGAGTGGTATCACGGATGGGCACTGGGAAGGTCATGTGAAATGGGTAGATCGGTACAACTTTGAAACAGGAGAATGGTCCGTGCTCCAGGATGCTCCCAGGGCACGCGATCATTTTCATGCGGCATTGTATGATGGCAAGATCTATTGCGCTGCCGGAAGAAATTCCTCTGCCAAAACCGAAGAGACATTCAACCTGACTATTGCAGAGGTGGATGTGTATGACCTGGCATCCAATTCATGGACTACCTTACCAGAAGATCAAAACCTCCCAACTGAGAGAGCTGGCACGACCGCCATTTTCCTGGAAGACAATCTGTTAGTTATCGGAGGCGAGAGTGCAGCACAGGAAACAGCTCATGCAGAGGTAGAGGCCTATGATGTTTCAGATGCAAAATGGACGCAACTGGGTATGCTGGAAAGAGGAAGACATGGCGCTCAGGCCATTCTCTATGATCAATCCGTCTATATCGCTGCCGGCTGCGGAAACAGAGGAGGCAAGCCGGAACTGGATACGATAGAGAGGTATTAGGATAGGGAAAGGGGAAAGAAAGAGACATCTCAAAGCGCTACTTAAATGTTATTTAGACTGAAGTGAAGAATCTTACACATATTTTAGAGTAATACCTGAAAGCCTAACGGGGCGTTACATCCAAACACAGGGTGTAAGCCCTGTGTTATTAACGTACTACATATAAGGAGCCCCAAAGGGGTGTAATGCCTTATTATAAAAATAGACGGCATTTTACATATAACTCATAATGCTTAAATTAAAGCTCCAAAGGAGCGAAAGCAGTACCTCAGGGCATTAGCCCTGAGGTATGCAACTTATTTTAAAAAGCCCTGAAAGGGCGTAATCAAATGGATGACATGCCACAATCACTAGTTAAAAATTACGTCCATATAATTTACTCTACCAAGAATAGGCAACCCTTTATTGACAAGGAGATTAGGAATGAACTATTCTCTTATATCGGGGGTATATGTAGAAATCTTCAATGCAATCCAATTATTGTGGGAGGATACACTGATCATGTACATCTTCTCTGCCTTTTGTCACAAAAATTTCCCCTTATGAAGTTGTTGGAAGAGACCAAATCTCATTCATCAAAGTGGATAAAAACAAAGGGGACAAATATTCAGATTTTTATTGGCAAAACGGATACGGAGCATTCTCTGTAAATCCAAAAGAAGTTAATATGGTTGAAAACTATATTCAAAAACAGGAAGAACATCATACAGTTAAGACATTTCAAGATGAGTATCGTGCATTCTTGGATAAATATGATGTACAATACGATGAGAGATATGTCTGGGACTGACTAGTCTCAGAATTTTGATTTCGCCCCTTTGGGGCTTGGTATAATAATTACTTAATAACGCAGGCCTGACACCCTGCGTTATTTTATGGCGCCCCTTTGGGGCTTTTAGAAGTATCTTGCAAGATTCCTTGACAAGCTCAATGGAATCTCTGATACTACCCCCCCCCAATCAAAATCCTTCAGAAACCACAACAAAAAAAGGGTTAACCACATGTGGTCAACCCTTTTTAATAATTCCGATATTCCCTTACTTTACTTAGGATTATACATTTCAATCTTTTCAGGAGAAGGATCTTCTGAGAAGATACCAATTCTGTGGTAGAAGGTGGTTGATGCTCCTGCTTCCAAAGCAAAGTTCAGTTCTTCTTTTCCTTCGCTGAAGATCTTTTGCCCAAGTGGGTTGGCAGCGAAAAGGCCATATCCACGAGCATGCCAGTAGGTAGGGTAGCCTGGGTTGTCCTTTGTGTCATAGATAACCAGGGCAACGTTTTCATCATTGATCTTTCCTGATAGTTTCATCCAGTCGGCACGGGTTCCCCATACGTCAGCTCCACTGATACCTTCACTGCTCAGGTAGTTTCCGGTAACTCCTGTATTGTCAGGGTTTTCAACTACAGTGATGTTTCCTTTTGCATCAGAAAGTTCGATTTTTCCTTCCTGTGGCAGCTCAAGCTCACGAGCCATGCGTACGCCCAGCATACCCTCTTTGTTGTCCGTGAATGTAACTTTTTCACCTACAGCTGTCAGTACAGTCTTACGATCGATGATTCGCACTCCATCAACTACCTTAAAGGTGAAAGTAGTTTCATCGTTGAGCAATTTCTTGCCGTCCATGGTTACCCAATCAGACTGAACTTTAAGAACAGCCTCATCACCATTCTCAGTGGAGAGCACTTTGGCATGCTTCACCATTCCGTATTCAGACATTTTTTCTGAGTCGATAGAATCTGAGTTGTTCCAGAAGTCGAGCCCATTGACATCTCCGTAGTTGAGCCATAGCCCTACATGGTGAGGATGGTCCACACGCTCACCTTCTTTCTTTTTGAAAGGAAATTGTCTGGTGAGCTCATTGCCTCCCTGGCTGATCAAGGGCCATAAAGCTGGCTTCTTGATGTTTTCAGGATAGATGTATGAAGTGAATAATTTGCCTTCGATCAGGACTTCCACCTTTTCTTCAGAAGGTTTGTCTATAATTTCTATTTTAGGTTTTTGTGTTTCTTCCTGTGCACCCTGATTGCCTGAAGAAGTACATGCAAACAAGAGCGCAAGCGTCATCACAAGGATTGTGTTTAGGTACATCATAACTATTTGGTATTCTGTTTTAATGATTTAGCTGCCAATTTTTAGCGCATTGCGACTTGTAAATTTAGATAAGATGTTTGTTCTCAACCAACAAAACCAATAAAATGGGGTAGTTGTCATCGACAGATCAGAAATGGAATACTGCAGAATCGGAATTTTTGCATGAAAGCCTTTGCTCAAAAGAAGTGCTTCGAGAGTCATAAATTGCCATCGCTCAAAATCAAAAACGCAACCAAAGCTGGATTTTGTCTCATTAATAAGTCGTGACATGATCCTGCAAAACACATTAAATATGATTCTATGGACCTGCAACTAAATGGCAAAGTCGTTTTGATCACCGGAGCTGCGGGGCTTAAGGGCAGCATTGGAGAGACGATGGTTCAGCAGCTGGCTGATGAAGGCGCCATTCCGGCTATTCTGGACAGGAATGATCGTGGTTTTGGCTATGTCGAAGAGCTGCAAAAGAAAGGGATGGATGCCTTGTTTGTGAAGACAGATATGACAGATGCGAAAGCAGTAGAGAAGGCAGTTGATGCGGTTTCAAAAAAATATGGTAAAATTGATGTCGTGATCAATAATGTGGGAGTAAATGATGGTGCGGGGTTGGATGCTACAGTTGATGAATTTATTTACTCACTTAAATTAAATTTGGTGAGCTATTTCCTTACGGTGAAATATGCATTGCCAAAACTCAAAGCGTCTAAAGGGAGCATATTGAATATCGGATCCAAGGTAGGATATACTGGCCAGGGCAATACATCAGGCTATGCTGCTGCAAAAGGAGGGGTGCTAGCACTCACCCGTGAATGGGCTGTGGATTTGATTCAATATGGAATCCGATGCAATTGCCTCATCATTGCAGAAAGCTGGACCCCAGCCTATGATCAATGGATCAAATCCCTGGAAAATGGATCTGAGGCACTTGAAAATATTAAAAAGAAAATTCCTTTTGAAAGCAGGATGACAACCCCGGAAGAGATTGCCAATGCGGCAATGTTTGCCATATCCGGGAAATCTTCTCATACCACCGGACAGCATATATTTGTCGATGGTGGATACGTTCATCTTGATCGTGCACTTTTATCTAAATAACAACCATAACCCATGACAGAAAAAACATCCAAGCCAGTCGTTAGCAAAGAATATCTGGTGCCATTTATCCTGGTCACCACCCTTTTTGCACTTTGGGGCTTTGCCAATGACATCACCAACCCAATGGTGGCAACTTTCAAAACCGTAATGGAGATTTCCAATACGCAGGCCTCACTTGTTCAGTTTGCATTTTACGGTGGTTATTTTACCATGGCCATCCCTGCGGCATTGTTTATCAAAAGGTTTACCTACAAATCAGGGATCCTGGTGGGTCTGGCGCTTTATGCCATAGGTGCGCTGATGTTTTACCCCGCTGCCAGCTTTGAGATGTTCGGACTGTTTTTGATCTCTTTATATGTTCTCACATTTGGACTGGCATTCCTGGAGACCACTGCCAACCCATTTATTCTCGCATTAGGTGACCCTGAAACAGCCACACAAAGGCTGAACCTTGCCCAGGCATTCAACCCGATAGGAGCCCTACTTGGTCAGTTTGTCGCGATCAATTTTATTTTAGTGGCACTTCAGTCTACTAACGGAGATTTTGCTACTCTCGACTTTGCTGAAAAAGCCATCATCAGAACACACGACCTGATGCTGATAAGGAATCCATATGTTGTTCTCGGACTGGTAGTCCTGGGGATGATAGTTGTCTTTGTGCTATTGAAAATGCCAACAAAGGGAGACAATGTCCATTCACTGAAGGTTGGAGATTCCTTCAAAAGACTGTTCTCAAACTCCAGGTACATGTTTGGGGTGGTAGCTCAGATGTTTTATGTGGGTGCTCAGATCATGTGCTGGACTTATGTAGTGCAATATGGTGAAAGCATTGGGATGACCAAAGCTGAGGCGCAGAGCTACAACCTGATCGCTACAACCTTGTTTCTGGCTTCCCGCTGGATCTGTACGTTCCTGCTCAAATACATCAGTGGACCAAAGCTGATGACCATCTTTTCTTACGGTGGTATCATCATGATGTTGGGAACCATGTTTATCGGAGGGACGCTTGGACTGTATTGCCTAATTGGTGCCTCTGCCTTCATGTCTCTCATGTTCCCGACTATCTATGGTATCGCACTTGATGGTCTGGGTGATGACGCCAAGCTCGGCTCTGCCGGGCTGGTGATGGCTATTGTTGGAGGTGCTGTGATGCCCGTTGCCCAGGGAGCCATCCTGGATTTTGGAGGTCCGGAATACAATGACCTTTCAATCCTGGGGGTGCCTGAAGTGAATTTCTCATTTATTCTGCCGCTGATCTGTTTTGTGGTTGTGGCTGCTTATGGAATCCGGTCTGCGAAGCAGGCGAGAGGGTGATGAATAGGTAAAATTGTATTTAATAACCAGGAAACCATTCAGAAGTCATTCCCGTTATGGGAATACGAGTTAATTTTGTGATTTCGGGGCCGACCGGAATCGACAGGAAGTGTAGATGATATGCTTGCATGTCAGGTGGTGAGTGTACACCTGTGATCAATTCGCTCAAACCATAATTGGCGAATCTAATTACGCCATGGCAGCCTAATCTCGAAGTATAGTAGAGATTAATTAGTTCTGGCCCCATCGGTCAGACCTGCCACATCCCACCATGCCTCTGTCCTGTAGGCAGGATTTTGGGGTGTCGACATTCGGGACTAGCTAGAAGCAGTGTCGTGAGCTGATAGTGAAATTTAATCGCGACTGGCAGGACGAGTTGGTAGTTTTCCGCCTGCTCCCCTGCGAGATTAAAAGGATAACTAAGCATGTAGAGGGTATATTTTTTCCTTCTCTGGACGAGGGTTCGAATCCCTCCGGCTCCACAATGAATCAAAATGGTTCTAAGACGACGAAGTGAGAGAATCGAAAGCTTTGCTTTTAGATTCTTGATCGGAGTCGGTTTTACAACTTGAAAAGTTGTCCATTTTGATTATGACTTTAGGTTAGGAGGGATCATGAAAATAATCCCTCCGGCTCCACAATGAAGCTCATCGAAAGATGAGCTTTTTTGATTTAAATGAAATGGATGAAAACCCTTGGGTTCGAAATCGGTGCGAAGCGGAGATTCACGAGGGCTTGTGCGGCATGCCTGTGTGTATTAGTAATCCCTCCGGCTCCACCTTCGCTCGCCGAAGTTCCTGCCAAGGAACGAAGGCGAGCTTTTTATTTTTATAGCGACGTTGGGCTTTTTATTTCAACTAATCTTTTTATTAAGATCTTTTAAAGGGCTTCGGCGGAGAAACTCCACAATTCACAAAGTGCGCAATAGAGAACCATGGCCTTGAACTTGGGTTATTCAATGACGGAGGAATAAGATTGGTTACGCATTTTTTATTATCAGTCGCTGTTTCCTCCTTGGCAACAGGATCACATTACTAAATTCTTACATGTGCCACTCAAGATTTCAAGAAGCCTCTAGTTTAATTACAATTTAATTACAATCACCTGAATATCAGTCATTTAGTTCTTAAAAACCTGAATGAATTTATACCTTGGCGATTTATTGTGAAGGAGTTCTGATCCTCACAATCAATTTTAAAGCGATCACCATGAAAAGGATAATCTCCCACTTCATATTGCTTTTAAGTACCGGACTGATGGCTCAAGAAGGAACTGTCGGTATAGGTACGCAGACTCCAAATAGAAAAGCAGTACTACACCTTGTTGCCGGCAACAATAACCAAGGTTTTCTGGTACCCAGGATGTCATCTTCACAACGAATTAGTTTTGGGTCGCGGCTAAACGAAAGTGATAACGGTATGATGGTGTATGATGCTGATTTAAACCAATTCTACTTTTGGTCAACTAGCGGCTGGGAAGCAGTAGGCGGAACGTCAAATTCCGTAGAACGGATTGAGTGGGTAGACTTAACAGGTATTCCTCAAGGATTTCGAGATGGAACAGACGATGTTATTGATGCTGATAATGATCCAACCAATGAAATACAGGATCTTCAACTAATTAGCAACATACTATCTGTCACTGGAAAATCCGATGCCAATCAAATAGATCTGGCTCCTTACGCTGGAACAAATACAGATGCACAAAATTTGAAGTTTGCTGAAAATATCATCTCTCTGAGCGGCGATCCGGATAATACACAAATTGATCTAAGTAGCTATGATAAGAATGCTTCAGATGATTTTAGCGGTGATTGGGGGGATTTGTTGAATATTCCTTCCGGTTTTCAGGATGGGGTAGATGATGTGGAAGATGCCGATGCCAGTAGTACCAATGAAATCCAGGACTTGAAATTGTCAGGGGATAATCTTACCATCACTGGAAAAGCCTCTCCGACTACAATTAAACTGGCTAAGTATCTTGATAATACAGATCTACTGGCTACAATATCCGGGACCGATGGACAGGTGCTGACCTTCAATGATGGCAACTGGGGGGCTGGCAATGTCCCCTCAGATGGAGATAGTGATGTTACCAATGAGATACAGGATTTAAGTTTATCAGGGAATATTCTGACCATAACCGGAAACGCAAGTCCCACTGCCATTGATTTAGCTCCTTACCTTGACAACACTGACTTACTGGCATCAATTGCTGGTGCATCAGGTAAAGTACTCACCCATGATGGATCCAGTTGGGTTGCCGGAGACGTGCCACCCGATGGGGACAGCGATGCAACCAATGAGATGCAGGATTTAAGTTTATCAGGGAATATTCTGACCATAACCGGAAACACCAGTCCGACGGCCATAGACTTATCTCCTTATTCAGGCACCAATACAGATGAGCAGGATCTGCAGTTCTCCGGAGGTGTTATCACCTTAACAGGAGATCCGAATAATACATCCATTGATTTAGCCCCTTACCTTGACAACACTGACTTACTGGCATCAATTGCTGGTTCGTCCGGTAAAGTACTCACCCATGATGGATCCGGTTGGGTCGCCGGAGACGTGCCATCCGATGGGGATGGTGATGCTACGAATGAGATCCAGGATTTAAGTTTATCGGATAATATTCTGACCATAACCGGGAACGCCAGTCCTACGGCCATAGATTTATCTCCATATTCAGGAACCAATACAGATGAGCAGGATCTGCAGTTCTCCGGAAGTGTTATCACCTTAACAGGAGATCCGGATAACACCTCTATTGATTTAGCCCCTTACCTTGACAATACTGATTTACTTGCTTCAATTGCTGGTTCATTAGGTAATGTAATCACTCATGATGGTTCAGGTTGGGTGGCTGGAGATGTGCCGTCAGATGGAGACAGCGATGCCACAAATGAGATACAGGACCTGGATTTCACAAATGAAGTTATCACACTTTCAGATGATCCGGGTAGCACTGCCATAGACTTAGCTCCTTATAAGGATTCACCATTCACAAAAGGGTCAGATGTTATTGGTGAATATGTATCCTACCCTGGCCACATCAAGTCCCTAAACGTATTGAATACAGTAACATCTATTTTGCATACAGAGCTTTCTGGAAGTGTCCTTACCGCAGGGGTTCATAAGAATGCTAAAATTGTGATGATAGATGCTACAGGTACCAATGCCACGATCACACAAATTGACCCAGGCTTGAATGGTCAGGAAATAAAGGTAGTGTGCACTGGGGGCACCTTAGAGTTCAATAATTCTCAATTCAACGGAAGCAATTTAGTGCTGCCTTCATTTATGGTAACGCTACCGACCGGAGGAAGTATACAACTGATGTATGTTTCAAGCATGGGTAATTGGATCCATATGGGAAGCGTCACATCTGCAGTTAATCCTAATTAAAATGAATAGACTGTTATTCATTATTACGTTGTGCCCGTTTTGGCTAAACGGGCAAAGCATTCGTAACATGGAATCCCTCATGGTCATTACTGAGGGAACCATCCTTCATGTGGACGAAGAGTTTGTGAACACAGGTAATGTACTCAACAATGGTCAACTTTTGGTAGGAGGTAACTGGATAAACGCGGGTTTGTACCGGTCCGAAGGTTCAGGAACTCTAGAGTTGAATGGTGCCTCGTATCAGATAATTAGTGATAGATCTTTAATTGGGCATTTACGGTTGACCGGCGGAGATAAAAAACTGACTTCGGATCTTGAAGTGGAAAAGCTCGAGCTAGATGGTTGCGTATTGACAGTAGCAGATGAACAGGGCCTGGAAGTTACTGATACAATCACCCGAAACCCGGAAGACTATATCATTGGGAGACTCATAATGACAGGTAGCAAACTCTATCCAGTTGGTACCATAAATAAATTTTTACCTGTATATCTGGATCCCATAACGGAATCACCCTCGCCCATTGGCATAAGCGCTACAGGATCACCGCTGGCAGGTACATATCCTGCTTCTATTGCTGAAGTTGCTCCCTTTCATTGGGTAATGGATGACAGTGATGATCTCTTTAATATCCGGCTGGCGTTCAAAAATGCCGCATCACTCATCGATTCAGTCGGAAATGCATTGGTAGTTCAATCTGACAGTCCGGGAGGAAATATCATCAATTTGTATCAGGGCCGTGTAGAGGGGGATCTGGATTCATTATCTGTGTCGAACGGCGCGGCATCACCGCTTTCTATGCCATACTTCTCTGTTGGAAGAAAATATTCTTCGGATCAAAATTCTTCTGTCAAGGTATATAACCTGGTAAGTCCAAATGATGATGGAATCAATGACTTCCTGTTTATAGAGAATCTTAGTTTATATCCTGAAAACCTTATTTCCATCTATGACCGTTGGGGCACTTTGGTCTATAAGCAGGAGGGGTATGATAATGGAGAGAATGTGTTTAGGGGAAAGAATAATGTATTGAATAAAAAAGAATTGGTTGAGGGGACTTACTACTATGTGATCCGGCATAAGGGAAAGAAACTCGCCAATGGTTTCTTTGAATTGACAAGATGAGGCTGATAATAACCATATCATTTGTATTGACTTACCTCACCGGATTGGGACAGCTGGACCCCTTATATCAGCAGTATCATACCAATCAATACATGATCAATCCTGCTTATGCAGGGATTTATAAATCAACAACTTTTGCAGTCAATTCCCGTCTTCACTGGCTTGGATTAGAGGGATCTCCATTCACCAACACTTTCACGATGGTAACCAATATTGGGAACTTTGCAGGATTTGGATTGCGTGCCATGAGCGATCAGGTAGGCATCCGCAAAACCAATGAAGTAGTGGCCACAGGATCTTATTTTATTCGGGCAAACAATATGGTAATTGGTTTTGGTTTGCAAGGAGGATTAGCTAAATCCACCAATGATTTATCTGCCTTTATTCCCGAAGTATTACATGACCCCACCCTAGATGAGTTCACTCCGAATTCTTCATTCCCTACATTCGGCGTCGGTTTTATGATCAAGCACAAGAATTACTTTATTGGACTTTCTATTCCCAGGTTATTAAATGAGACAAACCCTACATTATCATATAAGGAGAATGGAGTATACCACAGACACTATTATATTTCGGCTGGGTTTATGCCCAGTTTAATAGATATGAAAGTTCAAATGCTGCTTAGGGTGCTGGATAGTAAACTGTCTGTTGATGTTTCAAATACTTATTTTATATCAGAAAATTTATGGGCTGGGGTGTTATTCAGGGATCTTTTGAATGTTGGATTGTTTGGTCAATTACAGATTAAGAAAAGGCTAAGACTCGCTTATACCATAGAGTTGCCGTTTGATGACATGATCTCTACCCATTACGGCACCCATGAGCTGACTTTAAGTTACACGATCGCACCATCCAGAGGGCAGACACTGGGGGATCGGTATTTTTAAGAGGAATCCCGCTACTTTCCAATTCTAATTTTGTAACGGTTGTTACATCTCTAAATGTCTTCCATGCGTAATATTGGATGTATGGAAGAGATCTGGAACATCATCGCGGGGAGCTATACCGGGTATGCAAATTACCTGTGGCAGGAAATTACAAATCCCTCATGGCATAGCTATTTCTATTGGTTGATCGGGGTGTCTGCCTTCTTCTTTACCCTGGAAGTGATCAGGCCGTGGCGGAAATATCATACTAAATTGATACCAGATCCAGTATTAACTAGAGACAAAAATCAGCTAAGTAGTATTTCAAAGGCCCATGATTATAAGGGCTTAGCCCTTAGGAAGGACTTCTGGCTCGACTTCTTCTACATGTTTTTCAATTTCTTCCTGTTCTCACTGATCATTTACAATGCAGCATCTAATGTGGTGGTGCATTTCTTCAATGACTTGCTGGCCAGTATTGGGATTACCAACCTGGTAGCGTTTGAGGTGATGTCATGGCCCACCTGGGCACATCTTCTGATTGGGTTTGTTTTGAGGGATTTTGTGCAGTGGTGGACACATCGGTTGTTGCATCGGGTGCCTGCTTTGTGGGAATTTCATAAGGTACATCACTCGGTGGAACAGATGGGTTTTGCGGCCCACCTTCGCTATCATTGGATGGAAAATGTAGTATACAGAACGATTGAATATATCCCGCTGGCTTTGATAGGGATTGGGCTTCGCGACTTTTTTATCATTCATATTTTCAGCCTGGCCGTGGGCCATTTCAATCATTCCAATTTCAAGCTCAACCTTGGGCCGCTGAAATATATTTTCAACAATCCCCAGATGCACATTTGGCATCACGCTTATGACATTCCCCAAGACAAGAAGTATGGGGTGAATTTTGGGCTTACCCTGAGTGTTTGGGATTATTTATTCAAGACTGATTACATTCCCTATGAGGGAAAAGACATCAAGCTGGGTTTCCCGGGGGTTGAGGATTTCCCGAAAGACTTTATACACCAGAATACCCACGGGTTTAAAGTCAGGCACACGAATAAGGAATCAAGTGATTGATGTTTATTCATAGTTCACTTCAATATGAGGTGGGAGGGTTTTACTGATCCCTATTGACGCATAAGTAACTTATGTTACTTCCCCAATCATATCCTGAATGTAACATTGTAATCTCCAAAAAAAGGATATACTATGTCAATAGATAAAAAAGAAACAAAGAACCAGACAAGCAGCAGGATCAGAATGGTTGTGGTCCTGTGTCTTACCCTTGGGTTGGCACCCTTTTTTCCGGAACCGCATATCCTGGGCAAACTGAGATGGGTAATGGGAGGAGCTTATGGTATGACAACCATGGACTATTTTGATCTGGGGTTGCACGGACTTCCGTGGGTATTTTTAATCTTTCTGATGGGCAAGTGGGTAGTTGAGAGCGTTAAAACACAGGGCAGTTAATGTCCTGGTATTGTGAAAAAATAATTGCCCGATCACTCAATCTGAAATCTGAATTTTCTTCGTAGATTCATCCTTCAAATTCAGGTTATGAAAAAGTTGATAGCCGCCTTTTCCTGTGCACTCCTCATAGCAGGATGTTGCAACGAAGATTTCATGATTCCCGCCTCTAACTCAAACGATCTACGAGCCGACGCCATAGATGTGACGGCACTCTTTGATGTTGACCCAAGCTGTTCTAACCCTAACCCAATTTATACTACAGTCAATTCCACACCTGATGGGGGACTGGGGTCATGTTGGCAGAACCAGCAAAATGCAGGTGACGTATGGTTCAAGTTCACGGCTCAGCCTCCAAATGGGTATGTTTCGATCTGGGTTTTGTCAGGTGATCAGGAGGGGACCCAGGAGTACACACAGCTGGTTCTTTGGGATGTTGACGGGGTCACCGAATTGAATTGTGACGGATTCGATGGTGAGGTGGTCGATCGATACCTTTTCTACGGAAATCTTGTAATAGGAGAAGTATATTACTTCTCAGTTTCCGTGCCGGAAGATTCCTATAAAGGCACTTTTACCATGTGCGTGACAACAAGTGACTAATGGCTTACTTGAAATCGTATCGATAGCCAACTGACAACTGCAGTGATCGGTTTTTGGTTTGTGCTACGCCCTCAAAATCGCTGATGTCAGCCAGCCCCAGGTAGTAATTGATGCCAAATATCAATCCCTTTTGAGTTTCAAAATCGACGCCGGCATTTAGTCCAAAATCGGTTTTCTTATACGCTTTGGTATAGTGTTGCTCCTCAAATCTTTCTCTTGTCACGGGGTGATACTCCGATATGGCACACATGAGAAAACCCAGCTGAGGACCAACCGAAACGTGCAGTGATGGCGTAGCATCATAGGTCAATAAAAGGGGAATCGAAGAATAGCGGATATCAAAATTCAGCTCCTCATCCGCTGTTTTCACAATGGCCCGCTGGTTTGAAAGGAGAAACTCAGATTGAATACCTGTAAAGGCAGGCTTGAATCGGGCAAATGCACCCACATGAAACCCGGGACCGGAGGAGTAGTCATTCACCTCACCGTCTACAGATAAGTTTGAATAGTTGAAACCGGCTTTTGCTCCAATGGACCATGGTGCCTGTGCGAAAGAACTAAAAAAAGGAGCGAGCGTGAGCAGAGAGAAAACAGCAATCGTCTTCATAATACAATCCTTATAGGGACCAATGTACAAATTATCCATGGAATAATAATGTTCCCCGATCAGAGAAATTTTTGCTGGTTTTCATCACTTCAATCGATGTCTTCATAAGGGATTAAATTGACTAGTTTTGTTTTTCATTTAAAGGATTTACATGTCGAAAACCACGATAATCAATCTATCTCTCGTGCTGATCTGTGCGACTCTGTTTTCATATTGCACAAACGATCAAACAGGACTTTCCACCAAAAGACCAAACATCATCTTTATCATGTCTGACGATCATGCTTACCAGGCGATTAGCGCGTATGATGACAGGTTGATCCAGACCCCGAATATTGATCGGCTGGCGAAAGAAGGGATGCTCTTTACCAATGCCTGCGTTACCAATTCTATTTGTGCGCCATCTCGGGCTACAATCCTAACGGGAAAACATACACACATCAATGGAAAGATAGATAATCGGTTTCCGTTCGATACCACACAGGTCACCTTCCCACAGATCTTTCAGCGGCATGGATATAAAACATCCATGTTTGGGAAATTGCATTTTGGCAATAATCCCAAAGGTGTAGATGAGTTTGCTATTCTCCCTGGGCAGGGATCGTATATCAACCCAAGCTTCATCACGAAAAAGGGTGACACCACCATCCAGGGCTATGTTACTGACATCATCACTGATATGGCGCTTGACTGGCTAAAGAAGGAAGCCGCTGATGAGGAACCTTTTATGATGATGTACCTCCATAAGGCACCCCATCGCCCCTGGTGGCCCAGGGCCGATAAATTCCAGGAGTTTACAAAAAAGACCTTCCCTGAGCCTGCAACGCTTTTTGATGACTATAGCAACAGGGGCACAGCGGCCAAAACGGCAGAGATGAACCTGCTGCAGCATATGCGATACAGCTGGGACAGCAAGATCAGGTTGGAAACACTTGAAAAGATGGGTACCGTTTTGCCGAAGACCCCTGAGTCGGCACGGGGCTTCCATGGGGCTTATGACAGAGCCACTCCTGAGCAAAAAGCCGGGTACGAGCCTGTTCTTGATTCCATCAACGACTATTTCTACACCAACTGGCCTAGCATGACTGATGAGGAAAAGATGAGATGGAAGTATCAACGCTACATGCAGGATTATTTGGGCACCATTGCTTCTGTGGATGATAATGTAGGGAGGCTGCTGGATTACCTTGATGAGACCGGGCTGGCAGAAAACACCATCGTTGTCTATACCTCCGATCAGGGCTTTTACCTGGGAGAACATGGATGGTTTGACAAGCGGTTTGTGTACAATGAGTCCTTCAAAACGCCTCTGCTGATCAGGTGGCCAGGTGTGGTGGCACCGGGCAGCCGAGAAGAGGAGATGGTTCAGAACCTTGATTTTGCCCAGACATTTCTGGAGGCCGCTCAGATTTCTCATGATGGCGGCATGCAGGGCGAGAGCCTAATACCATTACTGAAAGGAGAGAAAGAAAAATGGACACGTGATGCCGTATATTATCATTATTATGCATATCCGGGTGAGCATGCAGTGAAAAGGCACTATGCCATTGTGACCAAGGAATACAAGCTCATCCATTTTTATCACGACGTGGATGAATGGGAATTCTATGACAGATTGAATGATCCTAATGAGATGAACAATGCCTATGATGATCTGAAATATGCTGATACCATTGCCATGCTGAAGCAGCAACTTATTGAGCTGCGAAAGAAATATAAAGACTCCAAAGAGCTGGATCAGAAATTTATTGAGATGTACCAGAAGTAGTCATGCCGGGACTCCGAGTCGTGGCAGGACTTACCCAAGGTCTGTTGCACAGACCTTCCTTTGTCACGGATACGTCAGCCCGAAGCCAAAAGGAAACAAAGTATCCTTCTTGGGATAGCCGGGGGCATCAGGATCCTGCTTTTTGATGGCATCGAGGTCTTTGGCCAGAGCGTAAGGTAGCTTGCCGGTAGGGTTAAACCGGCCTGAGATCACATCCAGCAAAGCAGCATCGCTCACGCCAAACGTAGCGAAGATGGCACCCGCATCAAGCAGGCCACTTTCCTTATCCAGAACATAAGGCTGCCGGAAATCAATGGAAAGGATCGTCTTTTCCTGTCCCACCTTCTGCATGATCTCCCGGATCTCGGTCAGTGATGGAGTAATGGTCCAGGATTTGGACGTTGCCATCGCAGAGAAGGAAATCATGTCAAGCTCGTCGGGACTGGCTCCACCAAACATCCGACCGCCACTCCTGTCATTCGAAATGTTAATCCTCAGAATCGCGTAATCAAGGTCCTCATCAGCGACAGTGCTGACCTGGCTGGGTGGTCCGGCTGCAGCATCCATACTGGTGTCATCGTCTGAGATAAAGTTGAGGCCCGCCCATTCAGAGCCTGCAAGCGAATTAGAATTAATTCCAGCGGTGTAGATATTTAGTTTATCATCTCCACCAGGTATCGTCATCGGCAGCTTCATATTGTTTTGTAGCATCACGATCGATTTTCGCTGTGCCAGGTCAGCTTTTCGCTGAAATGAAGCATTACCCACCAGGTACGCTGCCCGGTTCGGGTCCACAAAAGGGTCTTCAAACAAGCCCAGTTCAAATTGTTCTTTGAGCAATCTCCTGACAGATAGGTCAACCCTTTCTTTGGAGAGCTTCCCGGAGTTTACAAGGTCCATAATCTGTTTGTTATTGTTAAAGCCTGAGAGAATATCCGTGCCCGCATCAATGGCAATCAGTATTTGCTCATCCTCGCTTTTATTTTCCAGTCCCCAGGCCCGGTCTCCAATGATACCTGTGTCCGAATTGACATAACCCTTAAAGCCTAACTTATTACGTAACAGCTCTGTCAAGATTCCTTTTGAAAACGCCATGCCTACATTATTGGGTTGATAGGCCTGACCCACGGGTATGCCATAGTATGCCATGATGGAGGAAGCACCGGCATCAATAGCAGCTTTGAAAGGGGCAACATGGTAATCAAAATTTTTGGCAGGATACGACTGGTTTTTGCCAAAGTCATAGTGAGGATCGCCACCACCTTCCTGCGGACCACCTCCGGGGAAGTGCTTAATGGTCAGGGCTACGCTGTTTTCATTCAATGACTCGCCCTGTAGATTCTTTATCAGCGTCGTGATGATACCTGAGGCCAGCTCACTATCCTCCGTAAAGGTCTCATGCGTTCTGTACCAGCGGGGCTCGGTAGAAAGGTCAGCCATATAGCCATACATGCCACGGATCCCGATAGCGGTCCATTCCTCTGCCATGATCTTTCCAAATGAGGCAATCAAGTCCATGTCCCGTGTTGCAGCCAGTCCACTTTCCTTGGGCCAGGATGAAAAAGCACCTGATGCTACATTAATTCCAGCCCTCGCATCAAAATCCATATGGTTTCGTGCATTGGATTTGAACATGACTGGGATACCCAGGCGTGTATTCTCCGCTATTTCCTGGATCATATTCATAAACTGTGCTGCCTCAAAGGGAGTGATCTGCACTCCACCCCAACCGCCTCCACCACCTGGAGCTGGGTTGTTAGTGACTGTATTTCTGAAGATGAACCGGGTCATCTTTTCGTCCTCAATTAACTGGGCAGCACGTTCGGAGATCTTTCCCCCGGCTTCCGCATTCAGCGTATTGATCAGCATCATGCCCACTTTTTCTTCCAGCGTCATCTGGCTCACCAGGTCCTCGATACGCTCGCTTACCTGAAGTCTCCAGTCCTCATACTTATCCAGGCTGCCGTTTTTATTCAGATCCTTGAAGACTTGCTGCCCCTGGTAGAGGAGACCAACAGATCTGGCTTCCACCAGCTTTTGGCCATATGCAAAGGGTGAAATAAAGACGAACAGGATAAGAATTAGCAATTTACTGGAGGACATAAGCTTCATCATTTGATTAACAATTACTTAGAAAGGTAAATCAATTTTACCGCAGGATTCTAAAAAATTCCTGAAGGGGTATTGTATAAAGTCTATTTTATTGGACAACCACCCTCACCCTTCATCTTATCAAAATTTTAACTCGCGAAGGGTATGATTGCTATTTTCAAATTAGTGGATTAGTGAATCTTTATTTACTACTTCGGTATATTCTTTTTCATCATCTTGCCTATGAAGTTGGTGGCTCTTCTTGGGCTCATTCGATAGAGCATGTCCAATAGTGAGGCATCTTTGCCGACAGTTGCCCTGAATTTGTTTCGCTCCATGGCTTTGATGATGATCTCAGCTGCTTTGGTCGGAGTGAGTGATCTCGCTGCTGCTTTGGAATTGGCATCCGCTTTGGGTTTCCCCAGGCCAGAGTTTTCCGTAATATTGGTATTCACTGCCCCCGGGTGAACTACCGTAACCCTGACTGAGGTGTCCTTAAGCTCAGCATACAAGCCCTCAGTTAAAAGTTTCACTGCGGCTTTGGAAGCCCCATAAATGGTTTGCCCTGGGAAGGGAATAAAGCCTCCCATACTGGAGATGTTGACCAGGTGAGCTTCCTTATTCTTTAGAAATACTGATAGGAACGCTTTCGTCATATACAGCGTCCCATAAAAGTTTACATTAAAGACTTTATTGATTTCTTCCATTGGAAGCTCGTTCACCGGAATGAACTTCTGGATGATCCCCGCATTATTGATCAGGCCATCCACTGAACCAAAGTGTTGCACTACCTGATCCGGTAGTGCATTCACTTTATCTTTATCTGAAATATCTAATACAAAAGCCTTGTAGCGATCGGCACCCACTTCAGCAAGTTTTTGTGTCTCCTCCAGGGCTTCCGGATGGATGTCGACTGCCGCTACGTTAGCCTGCTTTTGCAGGAGAAGTAAGCAAATAGCTCTGCCGATACCACTTCCGGCACCCGTAACCACAATCGTTTTGTTTTTTACAAGCATTAGTAGTGATTTACCTGACTGCTAAAAACATTGTGCTTCTGGCTGGAATTTTCACTTCTCCTGCATTCACTGTTTTCCCTTTGATTTTGGGCAGTGATCCGTCTGCAGACAGTGCCAGTACCTCTCCATTCAATTTAACCGTTTTGGTCTGCAATTCATCAGCCGTGAGCAGGTATTGTTCTGCTTTACCCTGTATTGTAATAGATTGCTCAGCCCCTGTGGGATTAACAACCAGCACTGCTTTGCCTTGAGTAGATCCCCTAAGGTTGTGCACAAAAATGTCAAGGCCCTCTTCTGATGCTGGCGAATCGAATACCTGGGTTCCCATAAGTTTACCCCACAGCAGAGCTGCCCAGTAGTTGGGTCTTGGGTTGTGTGTGCCCTGTTCCAGCAATGCATATTCACTTGCAGCAAGGGTATTGTGCATCACTACCTGCACCCCTTTTTTAGCCAGTCTTCCCATTTGCTCAAGGTACCGGAAAGTGTCTATATAGGTACTCGCCCAGGGGTTGCCGCCACATGCTGCTTCAGCCGTTTCAGTCAACCATATAGGTGCTCCGGGCAGGTATTTGTCCCTCGCTTCTTCGTAGTATTTCAATCCAAGCTCTGTTTTGCTTAGCCAGTCCGGATCAAGTCCGTTTTCGGGAGAGAGGTCACCTCCACATCTTTTAGAGACTCCTCCGTAATAGTGATAAGAGAAGATCTCGAATTTAGGCTTTTGAGCTTCTGACAAAATCATGTCTGTGGTCATATGCTCATTACCAGCCAGTATCCCTCCTTCACCAGTTGACCCGGGGCCCATGATTCTCATGTCCGGAATAGATTCATCAACGAATTTTTTGAAAGAGGCAAAGTCTTTGGCATAGTACTCCGCATCATAATCTTCAGGGGCACCTCCGTAACTGGCATGAGAAGGCTCGTTGAACATTTCTGCTGCATAAATTTCTCCGCCTATGGCTTTGGTGTAATTCACCAATGGCTCGATCTGCGCGGGTGTCCAGTTTCCATCAGCATCTCTGATCCCGTCACTAATGGCAAAAGAGGTAACCAGTTTTCCATCCACGGCTTTACAAAAGTCCATAACTCCCTTCCATTCCGCTCTTGTCAACACATTCTCATATCCCGCCGGTGCTTCAGCCAGTTTCGGCTCATCATTATCCTGGAAGTAGGTGGTATTGGCCCATGTACCACTCACCCGAACGTAGGTTGGTCCCAGAGCCGAGGCAAGCGTAACCAGTTTCTTATCATAAAGATCAATGGCCGCGATGGTACGCTTAAGTGCTGCAAACCCACCCGTCTTTACCTTCTCAGGATCCAACAACTCATAAGGGATCCAGAAATCTCCCCCGACAACCTCGCACATCTCCACGTTGTAGGATTGAAATCGCTCATCCACTTCTGCTACCTGCTTAAGGTTAGCCAGATCAAGAGATACTTTGCTTGGTTCATCAGGTGCAGTCCCAGGTAAAAGACTGGCAATAAAAATGATCGCTGTTAAAGTCAGTTTTGATAGCATATTCGTTGTTGTTTATCTATTTCACTAAATCAATTCCGGCCACTCGTGACCGATTTGCAAGAACAATGATATATGCTACAATTGGGTTTTAAGGCTTGAAACAACATGAGGGTGTTCACCTGGTATGGGAAAGACGTTCACATTCTGTAGGGAATTGGTTTACAGGTAGTTGAGAGGAGTCGTGGCACCACTTGGAGTGGTGCTACGACTAAACAACTACTGTAGCAAGCTGTGAACTCTTATATTCACTCGGCGTCATCCCGGAGGCTTTCTTGAAGAAGTTGTTGAATGCTGTCTTGGAGTTGAAGCCGCATTCATTTGCAATGCCTACAAATGACCAGGCCTGGTAATCGGGTGAGACAATAAGTTTTTTGGCGTGAGCAGTCCGATATTCATTCACGAATGTGTAGAAATTCTTACCCAGGTTTTCGTTCAGTACCTGGGTGATGTAATGCCTGGGAATTTGGGTTTGCATAGCCAGCTTTTCGACTGAAAGCTCCGGATCTTTCCAGGCCTCTGAGGTTTTCATAATATTGACCAGTTTGTCAATGTATGTTTTGGCAAGGTCAGGTTTAAGGCCCGACTTTTGATACCGGTCTGATGAAGATTTGAACGTAAGATCCCGGACCGAATTCAAGGTGATTCCATCAGATGAAAGCTGGTGTTGTCTCAGTCCCCAGATCCCGATCACATAAATATAAGCCAGCAGTATCGGATTTCTAATCTGATCTGCATCCAAATGGATCACACCATATTCAGTCAGCAAACTCACTACAACTGTCAGGTTAAACACCACGATATAAGAGATGACCACCACCATCAGCCAGGTGAGGTTGATCCGGGAAGAGCTGTAGGAATAATTATTCTTGAGTTGCTTTTTGTGTTTGATCACGATGAGGATGGAAAGTATCCCATAACCCCACAGGGAAGCCATGAAAAAGTAGCCTATTACACTTCTCAGCTCAAATAATTCGTCATTGGGTCTAATTAGGCCAAAGATCATGATGATAAGAACGATCAGAAGTATTGGCATTCCATGTATCAAATCTTTTGATCTGAATCGATTGAACTGGGTAGTGATGTATTTACTGTAAAGAAATAAGAAGGGGGGATAAGACAAGAGCAGTGGCAGCGAAAACGTCCATGAGTCTCCTATGATCTGATTCAGCTTCTGGTAGATATTTAGCCCAAACATAGCCGAGATGGCGATCAGCCACAGTGCCAGGATCACATCTGCAATTTTCAGCGGTCTCTTCAGGAAGAATAGAAGTGAAGAATACAGTGCCTGTGCAAAGCCAATGTAAATGATGGCCGAGTTCATGGTATAAATGTAATTGAATACATCTTTTCCGTTCAACTCACCAGGTTAGCATTTGTAATTTTGGTTCTATTGGTTGATGTTATTGCAACAAATCCTTATATCAAATTCAGCCAGGTTTACTAATCCCAAGATTCTCATTTATGTGCAGTGCAGGATTTTTAAATATGGAAACCACAAAAGTGGCTATACTCTTTCTCGAAATCGCAGTTCCAATTTCCGGCTTTCCCTTTTTGGTGAGCACATAGTCTACCTCATCCGCATTCGTAAACCAGTCTGGTCTCAGGATGGTATAATCCAATCCTGAGCTTTCAATGACATCTGCTAGCTTTCGGTAAGGTCTCAAAACGATGCAAGGCTCCCACTCGCTCCAAGAATAATAGCTTTCATTCGTTATTGATCAGCCAGTATTGAATTTGGTTCACGGACTCCCACTACATTAATTTCCTCAAATTCTTTACGAAATTGCTTCAATTCAGCATCTGTGAAAGATACATTCAATGCTCCCAGGTCTTCATCCAGGTTATGCAGTTTGGTAGTGCCCGGAATCGGAACAATAAATGGTTTTTGAGCCAACAGCCAGGCTAAAGAAAATTGGGCTGGTGTGACATTCTTTTTTACCGCCCAGTCTCTGATCAAATTGAGTAGATTCATGTTTTGCTCAATAGCTTCAGGGGTATAATAGTCTACTGAAGCGAAGCGTGAATCTTCTGAGAAGCGACTGAATTCATTGAATTTATCAGCCAGAAATCCACGTGCAACCGAGCCCCAGCAAACGAAACCTATACCCAGCTCCTCACACAGATCCAACGTCCCATTTTCATGCACACGCTCGAGTAGCGAATACTGTGACTGCATGGCAGCAACCTTTTGAACTTTGTGAGCCCTGCGGGTCGTTTCAGGTGAAGTTTCTGAAAGTCCGAAATGTAAGGCCTTTCCCTCTCTGATCAGATCACTTACCGTCCCCGCAATATCTTCAATCGGGACATTAGGATCCATGCGGTGCAAATACAAAAGATCGATGCGATCCGTTTTCAATCGGCGGAGCATGCCTTCTACTGCGGCACGGATGTGTTCCGGTTTACTATTTCTACCTGTTGACCTGTTTCCATCAAATGAGAACCCAAACTTGGATGCGATCACTACCTGGTTTCTCACAGGTTTCAAGGCGTCGCCCACCAGGTCTTCATTGGTGAATGGGCCATAGTATTCAGCCGTATCAAAAAAGGTAACACCCCTGTCAACCGCTCCACGAATCACCGGGATCATCTCGGCTTTGCTCCTGGGAGGATTGTAGTGCCCGCTGGTCATGCTCATGCATCCCAATCCGATAGGTGAAACTTCCAATGCACCGAGCTTTTTTGGTTCTGCCAATACTTTGACTGCTCCTTTACTTTGCTCAGATTTAGCGTTGGCGCTCAAACCAGCACCGAATGCCAGGCCGGTCATTCCGATCACCGATCGTGCGGCAAAGTCCCGACGACTGATACTGCTTTTAGGAAAATCTTGCTTTTTCATAACTAGGTTGGAATTAATAATTGATTATAGGATTTGGTCAATGGATTAATGCAAAAGTCCTTTTAATCCGATCGAATAAATTACCCGCATCAAACGGATGATTACGAAATTCAAACTATCTGAATTACTTGATTACATAATTCTTGCTAAAGGAATACACAAGGCTCACATTCCAGCTAAAATCCGTATTGGGAATACTCGTTTTGATGGACTTGTTGATAATATGAGAGATCGAGATGGGAAAGTTTTCAATTGCAAAGTTCACCGAATAGGTTGCATAAACACCATCGTTTTCATCAGTCTTTAAATAAAAGACCTGGGGTACAAACGTGACGATTAGGGGCTCTATCGGTCGGAGCTTCGTGATATATGTTTGAAGCCCTGCGAAGGTAGCATCACGTGTTGCCCCGGTGTCGAAGCCATGCCCACGTAAAAGATACAAGCCCATACTCACCTTGTCATTGATCTTGTAGGTAGGCCAAAGTTCGGCTGCGAGGAAACGCTTTGTCGTGATAACATTCTGATCTACCCCATTTATGGTAACAGGCTCTTCAAAGAAGTTGAAGGCCGGGACATGAACACCTGCCTTCAATTGAAACCGTTCTTTCATGATCGCCTTGTACCTATAAATGAAAATGAATGACCAAGGACGCCCTTCCAATGCATACCTAAACTGGGGCTCAAAGCTCATCCGCTGATTTCCGACTGCCATATCCAGAATGGCAGCTGGCTTACCCAGACTGAAAGAGGGGATAAATGAAAATCCATTTTGAGTCACAGAAAGTGCGCTATTGAAAAAGAGTGTGCTGTCTTTCTTTTGAGAAAAACCTTTATCCGGAGCTGCAATCAGCAGCATCAGGGAAAGAATCTTTGCGTAAATGATTACTCGGTTCATAATCGGTAAATGTTGAATTCATCACAAAAGTCCTTTGTATTTGAGTCTGTAGAAAACTGCTTTCAAACCGATAATTACGAAATTCAAACAGTTTATTACCTAATGAAAAAAAAGCCCGGTCATGCCGGGCTTCTTGTTTGCCTCGTAGGCATAGTTAACCCAAAGTAATACCTTCTTTAAGGAAAGGCTGACTGTAAAACCGCTTACCTGAAGACTTATACAGTGCATTGGCAACCGCCCCAAAAACCGGTGGGAACGGTGGCTCACCTAACCCAGTCGGGTCAATTTCATTCTTGACGAAATGTACATTAATGGCTTTTGGTGCTTCGTTCATCCTGATCATTCGGTATCGATCAAAATTGGTTTTATCCGGAGCCCCGTTGCTGAAGGTCATCTCTCCATAGAAAGCATTGCCTATCCCGTCGATGATCGCTCCCTCAGCCATATTGGAAGCTGCATCGGGGTTGACGACAACTCCGCAGTCCATGGCACAGGTCACTTTCTCCACCCTGAGCTTACCTCTTTCTTTCTTTAGATCCAGCACGTGGGCGGCGTAGCTGTTGTGACAGAAGTATGCAGCCACTCCCCTGAATACATCAGGTTGTGGTTGGCTCCAGTTGGACTTCTCCCTCACAAGTTCCAGCACGCCTGCATAGCGATCCGCATCATAATCGTTTCGCTCGCCGACAGGATTAGTTTTTGCCCTTGTCAGCAGGTCTAACCTAAATTGAATGGGGTCTTTGCCGGTCGCCTCTGCGACTTCATCCAGAAATGACTGCTCGGCCCCTGCTATAAAGTTGGATCTGGGTGCCCTAAAGGCCCCAATGGTAATGTTTGAGTCTACAGACCACTCTTCCGCCAGGTAGTTGTCGATAGTGCCAGCCGGGAATCTGTTGGCTGCATGCCCCAACGGACTCTCAGGGATACCTCCTGCTTTGACATGAAATCCAATGATATTGTTTTCCGCATCCAAAGCCGCCCGGTAAGTCGCCATATATGTCGGACGATAGATTCCAAAAGACATATCATCCTCACGGGTATATACCAGCTTCACCGGCTTATTAAGCTTTTGTGAGATCACAGCAGCTTCCACCATATAGTGCCCATAAGCTCTCCGGCCGAAGCCTCCTCCCATCCGTGTCATCACAATCTCAATCTTATCCAAAGGCATCCCCAGTCGGGCGGATAGTGTGCCTTCAATGATCTCCGGTGCCTGAATGGGTGCACTGATGATGGCCTTGTCCGCAGTCACATCCGCCACACAGTTTATAGGCTCCATCATGTTGTGTGCAAGAAATGGGGCCGTATAGGTCCTTTCTATGATCTTCGCTGCGTTGGCAAAGGCCTTTTCAGGATCACCATCCCTTCGCAATAAAGTACAGGGCTCACTGGCTCGCTGCTGCATGTCCGCCATGTGGTCCTGGCTGCTCTCCAATCCCACCGGTACATTCACCGCACGCTTTTCCCCACGGGCATCCACATTGTAAGCCTGGGAGGAAAAAGGTTCCCACTGTACATTCAGGGCTCGTTTGGCATTCATTACCTCCCAGGAGCTGTTTCCAACGATGGCTACCAGCTCTGGAAAGGTGTTGGTATCAAAATAATTCCTCGCATAATCGTCGTTGAACGTCTTAAAGGAAAAAGCATCCACAATGCCAGGCATGGATTTGACCGAAGCGGCATCAAAAGAGTTTAGCTTCATACCGAAAGCTGGAGGATGCGCAATCATGGCAACAAGCATCCCCTGCTGGTTGATGTCCAGACTATACATCGGCGAACCGGACACAATTTTTTCACCGTCCACATTTCTTTTAGAATTCCCGATGATCTCAAAGTCTTTTACTTCTTTAAGCTGGACCTCTTCAGGTGCTGTTAGCCTGGAGGCTGCAGAGGCAAACTCACCATATCCGGCTGATTTTCCGCTGGACTCATGCGTAAGCTTTCCGGATTTCGTGGTGATCTCCTCCATAGGCACATTCCAGGCCTTTGAAGCGGCCTCTCGCAACATATGGCGTGCTGTTGCACCAGCCATCCTCAGGGTATTCCAGGCTCGACGGATACCCTGGCTGCCACCGGTAAACTGTCTTTCGTACAGGCTGGTATTGAATGAAGCCATCTCTACGATAAGCTGGTTCCAATCCATATCCAGCTCCTCCGCCACGATCATGGGCATGGAGGTTTTCACATTGTTGCCAAACTCAGGATTGGGACAAAAGATGGTGGTAACTCCATTTTCACCAATCTTCAGGTAGGCATTCAGGTCAAACCATTCTTTGGGCATGGCCAATACCTCTGCTTCTTTAGTGCCCGGCCCGCAACTTGCCAGCCAGCTGAAGCTGATCATCAATCCACCCCCGGCAGCTGCTGAAGTTTTGATAAAAGATCTTCGACCGATTTTAGTTCTTAATAGTGTCATGGGTCAGGGTTTTAAAGTTTTGAAGCAGTTTTGATGGCCTCTCTGATGCGTACGTAGGTACCACACCGGCAGATGTTTCCACTCATGGCTCCTTCTATCTGCTCGTCCGTTGGGTCGGGATTAGAATTCAGGAGCGCCGCTGCACTCATGATCTGACCGGGCTGACAATAGCCGCACTGCGCTACATCCAGCTGGAGCCATGCCTTCTGCACAGGATGATCAGCCTTTTTAGATAAACCTTCGATGGTCGTGATCTCATTGTTGCCAACTGCAGAGACTGGCAACATGCAAGCTCTCGTTGCCACACCGTTCAGGTGGATGGTGCAGGCGCCACATTGCGCGATGCCGCATCCGAATTTCGTACCGGGAAGGTTAAGGTGATCCCGTAATACCCAAAGCATGGGAGTGGCAGGGTCAACATTTACTTCCTTTTCTGTTCCATTGATTTGTAATTTGAATTGAGCCATGGGATGGAGATTTTATATTAATTCCAATTAAGAGGATATTCAGAAATCTTAATTATGCATATCAAACAATAAGTTACAAAATTCAAACACCAAAGTCCATTGGTGCCTGAGCAGCTGGAAAACCTGACCTTAAGAAGCTTTTCTGAACTTCAAAGGACTCAGATCCAGGTGCTTTTTGAAGAAGTTGTTGAAATGGGTCACTTCATTGAAACCGAGCGCAAAAGCTATTTCCGACACATTCAAAGAAGTGTGTTTGAGCAGTATCTTGGCCTCCTGCATAAATCTTTCTGAGATATGCTGTGAGGTGGTCTTCTGGGTGGCCTCTTTTACCGACCGGTTGAGGTGGTTCACATGTACATTGAGCCTTTCTGCAAATTCAGATGCCGTTTTCAACTGTACTTTGGCATGACTTTCATCAATGGGGAACTGTCTTTCCAGGAGCTCCATAAAAAGCATGGAGATTCGCTGAGAGGCATTCATGGGTTTCAGGTTGAGCTGGGTGGATGGCTCCAGCTTCAGCGCAAAATGCAACAACTCAAATACAAGGTTACGGATCAGGTCAAACTTGTATTTGTACCCTGACTTCAGCTCAGTTTCGATGGCCTCAAAGGTCTTATAGATCCGGTCAGCATCTTCATCACTCAGTTCGAAGACGTGATTCCCATTGGGCTGAAAGACCTCGTACTGGCCAAACTGACCAAATTGATGGAAAAACTCGGCATTGAACACGCAATAGATCCCGCCAAAGAGTTTGTCAAGGTGCTCCCACTTATAAGGTATTTGAGGATTTGAAAATGAAAGTGCCTGCTTTTTTACCTCCACTACTTTATCTGCATAGTGAACCCTGCTCTGCCCTTTCACCAGCATAATTTTATAGAAATCTCTTCGTCTGTAAGGTACTGAAGTCGGCGCACCCTCTTCATACGGCGGGAGCCTGAATAAATTGAAGTGCCCCAGGTCCTTATCAAGGTCCTCAGGCAACCATTCAAACTTCCGCTGATAAAATTCTTCGAGCGATTCTACACCTTTCATTTCTTGAAATTTACAATATTCAAATAAGCTAATCCATAGTTTGTCCATTTTATGTACGGGTCATAATCCAGCTTTCGAGTAATACTTTACAGACCACATGGATGGTAAATTCATATTTCAAAGAAAGAAAACAGGCAGATTGGATTTGAACTGAAATCAAACCATTTATTACGAAAATCAAACAGTGGTGAGAAGTTCTGTTATGACGCGGAATTGTAGTGGGAATAAGCGATTCACGCTGGGTTTGTGATTAGACCCATGCAGTGAATCCCCTTTGGTGGGCGGCGTGGGTGTTTACACCAAATGCTCAGCAACTTTCTTATTTCTTCTTTGAGGTACTTTCAGCAAGTATCGGTGAACCTAGACCGGAATTTTCATCTGACCTACACCTCCTTAAAAACTTCCTGGTAATGAGCCGAACCTTCGAAGATGCCACCATCTTCATGGAAGAAAGGCTGGCCTGTTTCGTAGACACCATCTTTAGTCACTACCCATGGGGCATCTTTTCTGGGATGATAGGTCATCATGCGATCCCATTCTTTGTAATACTGGTGTCCGTTGGTCTCTTGTAGTCCTAACTTCAAGCCCGGGAAGGCAGGGAGCCTGGCGGCTACGTTTTTGTTCCACTCCACCAGGATCGGGTTCACCGTTAGGTCGGCACAGAAGCAGGGCACGTTCTTTTCATAAGCTAGCTGCGTGATCTTGATGGTTTCGCTCAGTGTCTTTGCGATAGCCTTCACTGCTATGGCCTGGTAGCCCTGTTCGATCCGGTTACCAGCATCTTCCCTGGTATGGGCACTTTCATCAGCAGCTACCCGTACACCCAGGTCACCGACATAAGTCTCGTTGAACTCGCTGAAGGGCTCTTCTATAACAGCGATCTGGTCAAAGGCACCAATTTTTTTGGCATGGTCCAGAAAACGTTCAAGTGATGCCTTCTCCTCATACCGACCATTCGCATCGAAGTAATATGGGATCTTTCCATCTTTGGTGTGTGGTGTCTCATAATTACCGATGGCCTTGTGGACACCCTCCAGGAATTCAATGTCCTGAGCCAGCATTTCTTTCTGGGTTCCGGCAGATCCAATTTTCAGCTTTAGCATGAAGAATCCTTCGTCCGCAGCCTTTTTTACCTTGGCAACTGAGGTGCCAGCACTGAACGACGGGATACTGGCCACCTTGTCATGTCTGGCAGAAAGCCCGGGTCTGTATTCAGCCGGTATCATATCATCAAAGTCTGTAATGTTGTTTTCAGCAGCATAAAGCAGCCAGGCGGCGTTGTCTACACCCACCAGCGCATTCAGCCCAAAAGTCTTTCTTAGCTCGGGGTTGCCTGTGATCTTCTTTCCATATTCGAGCAATTCAGGCAAGACACTATCCACCATCTCCACGGGGTTGCTAAACTGTTGCCCGTTTACCATCTGAAGGGCTCGTTCCGACATGGCGTACATGAGGGCGTTACCACCGCTCTCTGAGTGATTGAAAAACACTTTAGCATCAGACCAGAGGATTCCCTGGGTTGCCAATCCGATCTTGCGGACGCCATCGGCATTTTCCAGCATCGCCATCGTCTGCCAGCACTCGGTAATGGCTCCACCTTTAAACCGATAAGGATAAAGTGCTTCTCTTTCGAAGTTTGAGCTAACCCGGGCAATGTTCAGTTTCATATTTTTTTGTGGTTTTACCAGTTTGAGATCGTTCATGGCATAGAGGCCTCCCATACCAGCGAGACTGGCGGCACTGCTTTTTTTGAGAAAGGATCGGCGGTCCATCCCGCTTTGACTGCTTTTGTTCATGTGTTTAAGGCTAATGTAAATGGAGCAGAGACTCCTCCGACCAAATGTAGTAAAAAGATTTTTTCCGGTCAGCATACATTTGAGCGTTGTCGGTAGTTCGCATATTTTCAGATGCTGATCAAGTAGCTGTCATTTTACCATTTCAATAAATATCTTCATATTTAAGCTGTTCTTTTTCCCAATTATGCAATTCACCATCCATAAAAATGCCTATGAGCCTGGAAGCGATAAGTGGTTTGAGGCCATTTATAACGACCATTTTGAGGGACTTTTGAGGTACGCCTTTTCAATTGCTGAGGACAAGGCAACAGCGGAGGATGTGGTTTCTGAAGTCTTTATTTCACTCTGGAATAGGAAAGATCAGCTAGATCAAATAAAGAATATAGAAGCATACCTGGTACAATCAGTCAAGCATCTGGCCATCAAAAAAATCAAAAAATCCCGGACGGAAACATTGGGCCCAATTGATGAGTCAAGATACCCGCAGACATTAAATCCGGAAAATATCCTGATCGGAAAAGAACTGGAATCCGTGATCAACCAGGTGGTACAAACTCTGACACCTTATGGAAAGCTGGTGTTTGACATGGCAAAGAATAAAGGCTACTCCAATGAAAAGATTGCAAAGGAGCTGGACATGAACCAGGCGACTGTCCGAAAACACCTTAGCAATGTGATCAAAGCATTTAAAACAGCTTTGAAAAATCAACAGCAGTCTGAAGAGGGAAAAATCATCAAGCTTGGCAAAGCACTTTTGATAGCTGCTTTGATCTTTTCAGGAATTCTCTCCTTTGTTTGAGCACTCTTGTAATTCTCCAATTGAATAATATTCAACTTAAGTACGATAAATTTTTAATATTTCAAATAAAGTATTCAAATATTTGAATAAATACGAAATATTTAAAGTTCTCTTCACACTTTTAACCATTACAGCTCTTTTAGGTGAAGCAATCATCTAAATGGAAGAGCTCATTTACAAATACGTCCGGAATAAACTCACCAAAGCGGAAAAGCTCAGGTTGCAGGAATGGATCAATGAGGATCCTGAGAATGCACGGTTATTCAAAAACTTTGTAGGCCACTGGAAACTGTCTGACTTTGATGTGGATCTGCTCAAGCACAAGGTCTGGCAGAAAATGCCGCATCAGAATGGATCCCCTTCACACGAAAGGGCAATTTTCAGCTGGACCTGGCTAAAAGTAGCCGCTGTTCTTGTTGCAGTGCTCGGAATTTCATTTTACCTCTGGAAGGATCAGATTATTCCGGGCGACCAGGTAGCGATTGTAGATAAGCCTGTGATTATTGAAAAGGTTGCTGAGCGTGGCCAAAAGCTGACTGTTAAATTACCAGATGGATCCATGGTCAAATTAAATTCTGATAGCCGGATCAGCTACTTAAGCAATTTTGGTGATCAATCCAGGGACATTCAGCTGACCGGAGAAGCATTTTTCGAAGTCGAAAGAGATGAAACACGACCCTTCAGGATATTATCAGGTGACCTGCAAGTTGAGGTACTCGGCACTTCCTTCAATGTCAATGCCTATCCGGACCAGCATGCAGCTATTGTGGCTGTTAGGACGGGAAAAGTATCCGTCAGCAATTCAGCGAGGACCATGGGCACGGTACTCGTAAAGCAGGAAAAACTGGTTTTCTCCAATGCCAATGGATCATTCAGTAAAGAAGTTTTCTCAGATGCTCAGCTGGCTTATGGTTGGATCGACAATTATTTGTCTTTCAACGATCTCAATCTTGAGGAAGCCATGGCATTGATTGGTAAGTGGTTTGATATGGAATATGTGATCATGAATAAACGAAACACGAATAAGCAAATCACAGCGAAATTCAATAATCCATCGCTCAAAAATGTAATGGAAAATCTATCATATTCCTATGAATTTAAATATGAGATCAATGAAAACGGAATAGTGATAAAATAAGGATAATGTAAAAAAAAGAGAGCTGAGGCACTTTGGCGAGGACTCAACTCTCAAAACGTTTAAAGTTTGATTAAACCCTAAACTTGTATGAGTACAAATCTACGAAAATTAATTATTCGCATGTCGAGATTAGCGATGTATGCGACAGCGGTCTGCATGTCACTCACCATGGTGTTTGCAGCTGAGTCAATCGGGCAGCGCAAGCTGCTGAAGGATATCCCGATCGAATTTTCCCTCACGAAGACCATGAGCCTTCAAAGCCTGATCGATGAGGTGGAAAGTTTGGGTAATTTCACCTTTGTCTATTCCAAAAAAGATATTAGAGGCATCACGCTTGCTTTTGATCAGCCCATTGGGAGTATGGAAGATCTATTAAATGAGATCTCTATCCAGGCCAGAGTCTCAATTAAACGCGTAAACGAGACCATCAGCTTTAAAAATGCAGTCAGGGATGCTGCTATGCCTCAGGTATTTGATGAAGTACCTGTTCAGGTAAGTGTTTCCGGAAAAGTGACCGATGAAACTGGAGAATCATTAATCGGAGCCGCCGTCTTAGAAAAAGGAACCTCAAATGGTACAATCACAGATATTGATGGAAGCTACCAACTGACAGTGGGCGATGGTGCGATTCTGCTCGTTTCTTTTGTGGGGTATCAGTCCATTGAGATTCCTGTTAATAACCGAACTACTATCAATCCTCAATTGCAACTGGATACTGAACAGCTTGATGAAATTGTGGTCATCGGATACGGTACACAGGTTCGTAGAGAAATCACAGGGGCTGTATCCAGCTTAAATGAAAAAACCTTTAGTCCTTCAGTCAATGCTTCCGTAGAGCAAATGATAGAAGGAAAGATGCCGGGTGTTCAGGTAGTTCAAAACAGTGGGGAGCCTGGTGGAGGAATGTCGGTAAATATTCGGGGGGTTGGTTCAATCAATGCAGGAAGTGAGCCACTTTATGTGATAGATGGATTGCCAATTGATAACTCAGTCCTGATTGGAGGCACAGGCAATCAGGTAGCCTCTACACGGTCTCCCAGAAACCCAATCAGTTTTTTGAATCCTGCAGATATTGAATCAATAGAAGTGCTCAAAGATGCATCAGCTTCTGCCATTTATGGCGCCAGAGGAGCGAATGGTGTTATTTTGATTACCACCAAAAGTGGTAAATCTGGTGCGCTGAAAGTTGATTATAGTGGACATACGGGAATAAATCGGGTTCACAATCGATTAGACCTCCTTGGTCCTGAAGAGTACATGGACGGGATCAACGACCTGATTGCTGCAGGTGGAGGAGATCCCAGCGAAGTAGTGACAGAGATTCAAAACGGTGGTACAGATTGGCAGGAAGTTGTATTTCGTGATGCAGCCAAACTACAAAAGCACAACCTTTCATTTTCGTGGGGTAATAAAAATACCTCCTACATGGTTTCAGCAAACTATACAGATGAAGAAGGAATGGTGAGGAATACATCCTTTACACGCTATGGGGCACGATTTAATTTATCACATACGGACGAAAAATTCCGTTTTGGATCGAGTATGACTACCAGCTATGTAAAGGATGTTTTTGTGCCCAATGGGTTTGATGTCAACCTGCGTGCTGGTGCAATTAATGCTGCAAAGCTATGGGATCCAACTTTCGATGTTCGTGATGCAAATGGCAATTACGTCACTACAGATCTATTTGATATTGATAATCCGGAAGCGATTATTACAGGCAATCATATGGATGGCAACCGATATCGCTACCTGGGTACCATGTTTGGAGAATACTTCATCACCCCTGCCTTGAGTGCTAAAATCCGTGTGGGTGCAGATGTAGCTAATGAGGATAAAACCGTATATAAGGATCGAACTACCATCATTGGAAATTCTTTAGGAGGTGTGGCTACAGCCTATCAGGCTATGCAATCTAACTATTTGTTGGAGGGGACGATGAATTTTCAAGAAACGTTCGACATTCATACTATTGAAGTTTTAGCTGGAATTACTACACAGGAATATACCAATCGATCAAGCTCTCAGCAGGCCAATAATTTCCCAACCGATGCCACGTTGGCAGATAACTTTGGGTTAGCTGATAGAACGACCCTGGTCAACAGCAGTGGTAAGAGCAAAAATTCACTTTTATCCTATTTGGGAAGGGTTAACTATAAATTGTTGGATCGCTATCTTTTCACCGCTTCTTTCAGAGCAGATGGATCCAGTCGATTTGGTCCTGGAAATAAATATGGATACTTCCCATCCTTTTCAATGGGATGGTTAATAAACGAAGAGTCCTTTTTTTCAGCGGCTGATAACTTATTTGAAATGTTGAAGTTGCGTGGATCATGGGGGCAGACAGGAAACCAGGAGATCGGGAATAATCAATATCTCACCACCTTTACTGGCGGAGCTTCTCGGACTAGTTATGTTTTGAATGATCAATTTGTAACTACCTTCAATCCGAGTAGGATTGCAAACCCGGATCTGAAGTGGGAAACCACAGAACAGCTTGATATTGGATTGGATTTTAGCATTAAGGGCGGACGGATTTCAGGTACATTGGAGTGGTATCGTAAAAACACGTTTGATATGCTCCTTTCTTTGCCAGTTCCAAGCTCCAGTGGCTACTCCAGTAAGTTGGTAAACATAGGTAGTATGTATAACTCAGGTTTTGAGTTTGGGCTGAATACCAATAACATCACCACCAATGATTTCAACTGGAATACAGACCTTAACTTTTACACACTTAAAAATGAAGTAGAAGATTTAGGAGGGATAGCACAGATCTTAACAGGTAATTTTTCTGTGGCAGCAGGGAGCATCAGTATCATTGAACCTGGTCTGACACTGAGAAGCTTCTACGGATACGAGGTGAAAGGTATCTGGCAGGAAGGCGATGACCTCAATGCAGTGACTAACAATGTGAGCCCTGGTGATTTCAAATTCAGGGATGTGAATGGGGATGGTACCATAGATGGTGATGACCGTGTAGTGTTAGGCAATTCCTTTCCGGATTTTACCTGGGGACTTGGAAATACACTCACTTATAAGGGATTATCATTACATGTTTTCTTCAGAGGTGTCCAGGGTGTAGAAATGATCAACGGTAATTTGCTTGAGCAGTATTTCCCTCGTTCAGGTGTCCGGATCAACAGGTTTAGAGAGCCCTTTAACAACAGATGGACACCCTCCAACCCAACAAATGATCAACCAAGTTATCTAAATGCGGCTAGTCAATTGTCTCAAGCAGTGAATTCGCGAACGGTCGCAGATGCTTCATATGTGAAATTGCAAACAGTTCGTATTAGCTATGTTTTGCCTCAAACTGTCCTTTCACAAGTGTTTAATTCAGTAGAAGTGTATGCCACTGGCCTCAACTTACTGACTTTCTCAGATTATGATGGGTTTGATCCTGCACTTAATCCGAATGGAAGTGCCAATTTCCGAATCGACTGGAACGGTTACCCTTCGGCAACCACCTTTCTATTGGGTCTAAACCTTGGCTTCTAATTAGTTAATCACACAAAATTGAAAATGATGAAAAGCATAAATAAAATAGTTTTAAGTGCATTCGTAATCCTTTCTCTCCTGTGTGTCAGGTGTGAAGGGCCGCTTGATCCGGAAGTGTTTTCGCAAACGGCTCCTGATAATTTATTTAATTCCTTACCTGGAGTTGAGGGTGTATTGTTTGGAGCCTATTCCTGGGCCGCTGAAAATCATGGTAACGACTTGGCGCAGGGTATTACCGCTCCGGAAGCGATGACGGACATAGGGTTTGCTACAGCGGGAGCAATCGCCAACTGGTTGCTGAACTTCCAGGATTTTATTCTGGACGGCTCAGGAAGCAGCTTGTATGATCTCTACTGGAATGATCCGTACAGAGCGATCAGAAATGCTAATATTATACTTGAGAATATTGAATCAGCAAATATTGGGGATGATGATAAAGTATTGATTGCTGCTGAAGCAAGGTTTATCAGGGCATGGAGCTACACTAAGTTATATAATCGTTTTGGACCTACTCCACTACGTACGAGTAGTACTCAGGAACTTCAACTTCCCAGGGCAGACGAACAAGAGTATCTGGGTTTTATTGAGTCGGAGCTTATTGCAATAATCCCGGATTTGCCTAATTCTGGAGAAGAGAAGCAATGGGGGCGAACGCATAAAGGTGCCGCCCTCGGTGTTTTGACAAAATTTTATCTAAACACTAAACAGTGGCAGAAATGTGCAGATGCAGCGCAGGACTTAATTGATCTTGGTTATTTCGAACTGTACCCTAATTATTTTGATATATTTCTGGTAGATCATGAGCGTAATAAGGAAATCGTTTGGGTAGTTCCTAATAAAGCTGACCTTGGCCGTGAAGCAAACATTAGTTTCATGAATTTTGCCTGGCCTACTTCATTTAGCAGTCACCCAAGAACCGGCTTAGAGTTTTGTGATGGCTGCCGGAATTTTGCGACAATGTTTAGAGTCCGTGACGACTTTTGGAATTCTTTCGATCCAAATGATACCAGGAAAGACCTAATGATTGAAGAATATGTCAACAATGATGGTGATACAATCAATCTGAGACCACCAAATGATAATGTGCGGCCATTTAAGTATTGGCCAGCAGGAGATTTTGCCGGCCCGGCGTATGGTAATGATTTCCCGGCCATCCGTTACGGTGATATCCTATTGTCAAGAGCAGAAGCATTAAACGAACTTAATGGACCGACTCAGGAGGCTATTGACCTCATAAATCTGGTGAGAGATCGCGCAGAAGTTGATGATGTTTTATTAGCTGACTTTGGCTCCACTGATGAGTTAAATGATCATATTCTGGCAGAACGTGGTTGGGAGCTTTGGTGGGAAGATAAGCGACGAGAGGATTTAATTCGTCACGGGAAATTCATTGAACGAGCTGTTGATCGGGGGTTGCCCGCACAAGCCCATCATGTACGGTTCCCAATTCCTTTGTTTGCTTTAGATGCCAATCCATTGCTCAAGCAGAATCCGGAATATTGAACCTGTTTTTTAATACCCCATTTTCAAACCAGATTTCAAACACACTCAAATTAACCCAATTGTGAAATTTCAGTTTCATATTACTATTGCATTAATCCTGTTGAGCCTGGCGTGTTCCACGCCGGCTCAGAAACAGGATTCCTTGGAATTTACCCTTTTGAAACACAAAAACCCAGGCCTGGTTACTGATCTTGGTGTGGGTCTATGGGCATGGCCAATGGCCATGGACTATGATGGTGATGAGGATCTTGATTTAATTGTGATGTGCCCTGATACACCTTACCGAGGCTTGTATTTTTTTGAAAACACTTCTGGCCCAACTGAGATGATGCCTGTCTTTGAACCCCCGGTTAAAATCGGCGAAGGTGCTAAAAACCTCCAGATTTCCTATAGCGATCAGGGACCTCATATTCTTGGACCTGGTGTTGAGTATAAAAACTTCAAGGAGGAGGGCCTAAGCAATCCAATTGAATTATATCCAGCCAAATCATTAGAGGAGGGTTTTGAGAAAATACGTTTCAAGCAATGGAAATATGTGGATTATGAGGGTGATGGTGACCTGGACATCATTGTTGGGATGGATGATTGGGGTGACTACGGTTGGGACAATGCCTTTGACCATGAAGGAAACTGGACGAATGGCCCACTACATGGGCATGTGCTACTCCTGGAAAACCGTGATGGTGATTATGTAAACAAAGGTAAAATCATGGCTGGTGGAGCTCCATTGGATGTGTATGGAGGACCTTCTGCCGAAATGCATGACTTTGATGGGGATGGAGATCTGGACATTATTTGTGGGGAATTTCTGGATAGGTTTACCTGGTTTGAAAATACCGGGACAAGACAAAAGCCTGTCTTCGAAAAAGGACGCTTTCTGGAAAATGAACAAGGGTTGATCAAAATGGACCTTGAGATGTTCATTCCAAATGCAGTGGATTGGGGCAACGACGGTCATATTGATCTCATTGTTGGTGATGAAGATGGGCGGGTAGCATTGATTCGAAACACAGGTAAGGTGCGTAATAATATGCCCGTTTTTGATTCTCCTAAGTATTTTCAGCAAAGAGCCGATCTGGTGAAATTTGGAGCATTAGTTACTCCATATAGCATAGACTGGGATGCTGATGGCGACGAAGATCTTATCTGTGGCAACACAGCGGGGTATATTGGATTTATCGAGAATCTTGATGGAGCCAATCCACCTAGATGGGCCAGTCCTCGATATCTGAAAGCAGAGGGTGAAGTGATTAGAGTGATGGCAGGGGAGAGTGGCTCTATTCAGGGGCCGGCAGAGAAAAAGTGGGGATATACTACGCTCTCCGTAGCAGATTGGGATGGGGATGGATTAAAGGATATTTTGATTAATTCCATTTGGGGAAAGATTGAATGGTTTAAAAATGTCGGAACCGAAAAGCAGCCGAAACTACAAAAAGCACAACCTGTTCTATTAGACACCAAATCCCAAAAACCGAATTGGAATTGGTGGAATCCGGAAGGAAATGAACTGGTCACTCAATGGCGGACAACACCCTATGCAATTGATTGGAATGAGGATGGGATGATGGATCTGGTTATGCTGGACACTGAAGGATACCTCAGCTTCTTTGAACGCTATAAGGAGAATGGCCGATTGAAGTTAAAGCCTGGCAGGCGCATCTTTTATGGCGAAAAGATTTCGGTTTTCGACAGGAAAAACAGTGTAATGAAAGAAGGTGCCGGACCCTTAAGACTAAACGATGGAGATGCAGGTAAAAGTGGTCGAAGAAAATTCACTTTTGCTGATTGGGATCAGGATGGAGATATGGATCTGCTTGTCAACAGCACCAATGTGGCCCTTTTTGAAAACATTAGTCAAACAGATGAACGGGTCACTTTCAGGAGTCATGGAGATTTGTCAAATCACAAACTTGCAGGCCATACCACTTCACCAACTATTGTGGATTGGGATAAAGATGGATCACCGGAATTGCTCGTAGGAGCAGAAGATGGCCACTTTTACTACCTTGAAAGCAAATAGAATATTTTTTATAAAGATGCTCTCCAAGACATTACCTGCAGTCCTACTGGCTGCACTTCTCACCCAATGTACTCCCACTCAATCTCCATTACCCCCAAACATCATCTTCATCTACACAGATGACCAAGCAGACTGGGGACTGGGAAGAAGCGGTAATGCCCAGATCCATACACCCAATCTTGATCGCCTGGCCAGCGAAGGGGCATTTCTGCCCAATTCTTTTGTGACCACCCCAGTATGCAGTCCGGCCAGGGTCAGCCTCATGACCAGCCAGTATGCAAGCGAACATAATGTGCTGGATTTTATTCCACAGATTGGACATCGCCTGTATGATCCAGATGTAGAGATAGGGCTTTCACCAAAGAGCATCACTTTTCCAGAAGCACTTAAAGAGGCTGGATATCGAACTGGTCTGGTAGGCAAGTGGCATGTTGGGATCTGGACGGAAGAAGGTTCTAAAAAGTACCATCCTACCAACCATGGTTATGATTATTTCATGGGTCTGAACGGAGGTGGTACTTCTCCTGTGGATCCACCATTAGAGGTGGATGGAAAAATGCAACAGTTCAAAGGCTTGACCACAGATATCCTGACTGACTACGCTATGGAGTTTATTAGGAATACTGATGACAGACCTTTCTTGCTGAGCCTGCATTATCGGGCACCCCATGCGAAATGGCTTCCAGTGGCGGATGAAGACTGGGCTCCTTATGAAATGCTTGATCCGGAGATCCCTAATCCTAACTATCCTGATCTTGATATAGAAAAGGTGAAGCGTAAGATGAAGGAATATATGGCCAGCATCAGTGGGGTTGATCGAAATGTAGGAAGGGTACTAAACCTATTGAATGAAATGGGTATCGAGGAGGAAACCATCGTCATCTTTACTTCGGATCATGGGTACAACATGGGCCATAATGGAATTGAACACAAAGGGAATGGGTACTGGATTCTGAATACAGAAGTGTCGGCTCAGGGAAACCTTGCGAAAAACTCTCGACCTAATTTGTTTGACAACTCACTAAAGGTGCCGGCCATCATCAAATGGCCGGGCGTAACAAAACCTGGGATGGTGATTGATGAAAACTGCACGAGTCTGGACTGGTACCAGACTATTGTGGAAATGGCTGGTGCAAAACTCCCTCAGGAGCAGCCGATTCGTGGGAGGAGCATGGTGCCATTGTTGAAGGCAGAAAATGTAGTTTGGGACAATGACATCTATTCGGAGTATAGCATGATCAACTATAGCAATGCATACATGCGTAGTTATAGAACTCCGGAGTGGAAGCTAGTGCGGGACTTTCTCAATCCCGAGCGGGACGAGTTATATCACATTTCCTCTGATCCCGAAGAAACTAATAACATGATCGATGACCCAAGTCCCGAAGTTCAAGAAAGAATCGAAGCGTTACATCATAATATAGTTGAGAAAATGCGGGAGATAGGAGATCCCCTGCTAAGTGATGCAAAGGTGGATAAATACTATTATAGATAGTCCTGATTTGAAAAAGCTGATATGATTTATAAAATAGTCAAACTGTCAATGCTTAGCTATGCAATATTGATTATTGCATTTCAGGCAATTGGGCAGCAACCTGAAAATCGCCTGAATGTATTGATGATTATAGCGGATGACTTATCCTCGACAATCTACAATAATGAGCAAATCCATACACCCAATATTGATAGACTGGCAAACCATGGAAGGCTTTTTTCTAAAGCATATTGCCAGGCATCACTGTGTAATCCTTCCAGGGCATCGATTTTAACTGGGAAGCGACCACATGAACTTGGGATATTTACCAATCAGCCACATTTCCGTGGTATGTATCCCCGAATCAAGACCATACCTGAATATTTTAAAGGAAAGGGATATTATACAGTTGGATTGGGCAAAATATTTCATAACTGGGGGCAAGCTATTGAAGGCGATCCCCAATCATGGTCTGAACCTCAGAAGTATCACTATGCAGCCCATTTCCACGACTGGTATGTAGAGGGCCGTCCTTATCAACTGCATTTTGACTTAAGGAAAGGGCCTGCAGTACAGTCTGCAGATGTTCCTGACGAAGCATATCTGGATGGGCGAATCACCAATGTGGCCATTACTAAGCTGCGTGAATTGCAGGAAACACCTTTTTTTATGGCAATAGGGTTTTGGAAGCCGCATTTACCTTATAATGCTCCCAAGAAATATTGGGACTTATATGATAGAAATAGTCTGCCCAAACAAAAATATAAGGAGCCGGTTCAAGGGGTGCCAGAGCTGGCATATGTAGATTCTGATGAAGCGAGAAGCTACACTGATGTTGGTAAAAGTGGCCCAATACCAGAAGACAAAAAGAAAGAGCTGAGACACGGATACCTGGCTTCTATAAGTTACCTGGATGCTCAGATAGGAAAAGTGTTGGATGAGCTTGATAGATTGGATCTCTCAAGAAATACTATTGTTGTATTTTTATCAGATCATGGGTATCATGCTGGTGAACACGGTCAATTTGGTAAATGGACCAATTTTGAATTAGGGACAAGAGTGCCCTTAATCATCAGTATGCCTGATCTTCCAGATCCAGGAACGGTTTCGAATAACATTGTAGAGCTGATTGATCTATACCCAACACTACTTGAATTGTGTGGGTTAAATGATGATGCTGGAGACAACCATCTTTCAGGTACCTCCCTTGTGCCTGCATTAAAAGATCCAACAAGAGAAATAAAGTCTGCGGCTATTTCACAAATCACAAGACCCATTGGTGCAGGAACTGACTTTACCATATTAGGTTCTACTATACGTACGAGTGATTTCAGGTACAATATATGGGTCGAAAATGATACTAAGGAGGTGGTCGAAGAAGAACTATATGACCTTAAATCCGATCCCTTTATAGTTGAAAACTTAATTCACAAATCAAAATATAAGGATGTAAGACAATCGATGAAGAATGACTTGTTGAATTTATTGAAATAGGTAAGATGTTACGATTGAAGATACTCCAAATAGTTTTAGTTGCCTTATTACTCTCAGTATTTACAGGTTGTGATTTAGAAAAAAAGTCTCAGTCTCCCAATATCCTCTTGATCTATGTAGATGACCTTGGGTATTCCGACCTCTCATGCTATGGAAGGGAGTTTGGCAATGAACTAACTGAAACCCCCAATATTGACCGGTTGGCAATAGAGGGCATGAAGTTTACGGATGCCTATGCGGCAGCTCCGTTATGCTCTCCATCAAGAGCGGCTTTGCTCTCAGGTAAGTCTCCGGCAAGGCTAAATTTTGAGTTTGTAACGAAGTATGAAAAGGATCGTTATGCCTGGGATTCTCCTGAGTGGGTATCCAGGTTTGATGAAATGCCTCTGATCCCACCTCCTTATACACTCTCTCTTCCTTTAGAGGAAGAAACAATGGCCGAGGTCCTGAACAAACAAGGATATAAAACCGGGATTGTAGGAAAATGGCATGTAGCACCGCATTACAAACGATATAAAGGATGGAGCCCGACAATGGGACCTCGTCAGCAGGGATTCGGCTGGGCAGCTGAAACGTTTGGTTCCCATCCGTATGGATATGTTAAAGGAGAGGATTTTCCGGAATACGAAGATGGAGAGTTTCCAGTTGATTCATTGACCGAAAATGCCATCAGGTTTATGGAAGAAAATAAGGAAAACTCGAATCCATTTTTCCTGTATGTCAGCCATTATTATGTTCATACTCCGCTTAGCAATCGTCTTGAATGGCTTATTGAAAAGTATCGCAAAGAAGCAGGTAATAATGTTTCAGAGGCACAAATAAAGTATGCGGCTTTTGTTGAGACAATGGATCACAATGTAGGTCAGCTACTGGATGCAGTTGATGAGCTCGGTTTGACGGAAAATACCCTGGTTGTATTTACATCAGACAATGGTGGACACCCGGATCATGCATTTAACCGACCCTTGAGAGGAAGTAAGTGGCACTTATATGAGGGTGGTATCAGGGTGCCTATGATGGTGAGGTGGCCTGGACATGTAGAACCCGGTACTGTAAGTGCAATGCCTGTAATACAAACAGACTTGTTGCCAACTTTTTTGGGGGTAGCCGGTGACATCAATAAAAATGATGAACTGGATGGAAAGTCTTTGGTTTCTCTTTTAAATGGTAGTCCGACTTTTGAAGACAGATCACTTTTTTGGCATTTCCCTTATTATCATCCTGAAGGACAATCATTTTATGAGGCTTCTGAAGAAATTGGTGTAGAGGATGAATTCAAAGCCAGGACACTGCCCCAGTCGGCCATTCGAAATGGGAAGCATAAGCTAATCTATTTTTACGAGGATGAACGTGTTGAATTCTATGACCTGGAAGTGGATATTCAGGAATCAAATGACCTTTCGCTTGAAGAACCCGAACTGACATTATCCCTGAAAAATAAGCTTTTGTCATATTTGAAGGCCGTCAATGCAAGGTTGCCTCATAGAAAATAGATTTTTCATCAAACTTTTACCACTACAATGTCAAAGTCACTCAATCACAATATTTCCGTTGTTACCAAACATGAAATTATTTCAAAGCTGATGGTGTACGGAGTTGCCGGATGCAAAGTGATATTTGATGTTAGATGGTGCATTCTGGCATGGCTTTTTTGTTCAGTTTTTGCAATTAATGCTTCAGGGAATGTGACAGATAAACCTAATGTCATTCTCATTTTAGCCGATGACATGGCTGTTGGGGATATTTCAAGCTTCAATGGCGGGAAAAATAAGACTCCAAACCTTGATAAGCTAATCAAGGAAAGCGTTTATTTTAATCAAGCTTATTCGGGATCTGCAGTATGCGCGCCCGCCAGGGCATGTCTGCTTACAGGAAAATATCCACATCGAACAGGGGTGGTCAGCCTCAACATGGAGCGGTTTCCGGAGCACACCAGCCTCCATTTAAATCAAGTCACGATAGCAGATGTATTTAAAGAAAATGGATACAAGACAGCATTGATTGGGAAATGGCACTTAGGGAAGGATGCACAATATCATCCTATGAAGAGAGGATTTGATGAATTCAGGGGATTTATGGGGTTTGATGTTGTAGACTATTTTGACTTTAAATTAGATATTAATGGTACCTACAAGACCTATAAGAAGGAGTATCTGACAGATGTTCTTTCTGGTCATGCAATAGATTATATTACACAAAACAAAGATCAACCGTTCTTTTTGCATCTGGCTCACTATGCGCCTCATCGACCCCTGGGCGCTCCGAAAGAAATAGTTGAATTTTATGTCAATAAAGGCTTTGATGAAAAGACTTCAAAAGTCTATGCAATGATCGAGGTAATGGACAAGAGTATTGGCAAGCTGATCAATACATTGGATGATTTAGGAATGAGAGAAAATACAATCATCATTTTTGCCAGTGACAATGGTCCGGATCCCCTGGTGGGTACGAGATTTAATTTTAATCTCAAAGGAACCAAATATACCATCAATGAAGGGGGAATAAGGGTCCCGCTCCTGTTCAACTGGAATGGTCGGTTTGCAAGCTCAGAAGTCAATGAAGTGGCGCATTTTTCGGATATTTTCCCCACTTTATTGAACCTCTGTCAGCTGGAATTTAATGCTACCCAGACATTGGATGGAAGGAGTTTAGATCACTTGCTTGAAGGCTCAAACGAAGGGGATTCCCCAGTACAATATTTTTGGCAATGGAATAGAGGAGTCCCTTTTTATTCCCACAATGCCGCAATGCGAAGAGGTGAATGGAAACTTGTCAGGCCATACATAACCAGGAATATCCCTGACGGGGATATAGATAACAAACCAGTGCTTTACAACATCAAAAACGATCCTGGTGAGAACCTAAATTTAGCAGATCAAGAACCTGCTATATATGGGGAAATGAAAGTCAAGCTGGAGCAGTGGTGCCGTGAAGTTGAGTTCGATCGAATGAGATCAAATTACCTACAAAGAGAAGCAAGCCTTGATTAAGTAGTTAAAACTGGATATCACATTTTTCTAATGTAATCCAGGTTTAACTACTTATACTGAAATAACGAAGTCTAATCCCTATACTCCACTCCCTCCAGCTTCAACACAATCGGGTTAGGCCACTTTTTGTCGTTGTATAGTCGCTGAGACCGGGTAAAGCTGACGATGAGTCCATTCTTTGCTGGTCTGCACCAGGGGACAACGTCAGCGCCGGGATTGTACTCCAGGGTTTTCCCATCATGTCCAAGGACAGAGATTTTGGTATCTGACGTTCCCGAAAGTCGCTCCAGGAGCAATTGTTTTCTTTTGCCAATCGGTAAGTCCATCTGAGTGATGAAAGCGTAAACAGTGTTTTCTCCTGGCTTTTTGGTGTACCAGACAAAATCCTCGTTTGTGATAGAAAATGGTTCAATACCATAGACAGCCTCCTGGTTCACGACCCGCCATAGGGCGATCTCCTGTAGTCGCTGGATCTGCTCAACTGGTAAACGTCCTGTCTCATCCGGACCAACATTCAGTAATAAATTCCCTCCTTTGGCACGGGTCTCGATCAACATTTCAATCAGCCTGGTGCCAGACTTATAGCTTTCATTGGTGGGTTTGTATTGCCATTGGGTTCCCATCGTGAAACAGGCCTCCCAGGGACCTTCCAGGGGTTGGTTAGGAAGATTCTGTTCGGGAGTTTTCATGCCACCTCTTGTCACGAGGATGTCCGGATCCAGATCCCAGCAATAAGCCGCCAGCTCGGTATTGATCCACTCATGCTTCTGCGTTTGACCATCCAGGAAGATCATGTCGATCTTGCCGTAGTTGGTCAGCAATTCTTTCAGCTGTTTTTTAGTGAAAGTCATCAGTTCAGGATTTCCTCCTGGCAGACTTTTGGGCGAATCCCTGTCAATCGGAAGCCCATTGTTATACAGGTAGGTGAAGTCATCCGGTGAAAAGTACAGCCCTACTGCGATACCCTTCTTTCTGAAGGCTTCCAGTATCTCTTTGGTGGCATCCCGCTGGAAGGGAGTGTTTTCAATAGAGAAATCAGTTGTCTCTGTATGAAACATGCAAAACCCTGAGTGATGCTTGGCCGTGAAAACCACGTATTTCATTCCAGCCAGATTCGCATAATCTGCCCAGGCATCAGGGTTGAAATCCACCGGATTAAAGGTTTTGGGTAATTCATTGACAAAGAAATCCAGGTAGTCCTCAGAAGCCCCGACCATGGAATGGCTGATCACCGAGCCTAGCTGTACATCATGGCTCCAATGGATAAACATCCCGAAACCCAGATCTTTGAACCACTCGACCCGCTCTGGTTTGTTGCGTTGTACTTTCAGGAGCCAGTTGTCACTTTCCTGGGCTTGCATGCCGAGGGCACTAATGAATAGAAATATGAATAGGTAGGATTTTATGTGCATGTCTGGTGTTAGTTTCTCGATTAATAATCTGCGCCTGTCAGGCTTTTCAGTACTGATCCCTGCCATTCGGTGAGCTGTGTCTCCATTTCTTTGGCTATATCGGGCTTGCTTTCGATAATGTTGATCCTTTCCCCGGGATCCTGTCGTATGTCAAACAGTTCCCGGATCACCTTGTCACCCTCTTCCCGGATCACAAGCTTAAAAGTATTGTCCAGCCATGAACGATCACCCAGATAATCTTCTTCGGTGATCTCCGGATGATGAAAATTCCTAAAGCTTCGGGTATAAACTCCCGCCATTTTCTTAGCGAGCGGAGTGGTGCCCTGTTGAAGTTCCGGATCAATGTATGGCTGATCGTCTGTCAGGTGCTGGGTATCAAACATCCAGAAGCCGATGGGTTCGGGACGTGCTTTCATCTCCCCATCAATCAAGGGCATCAGGCTTACTCCGTCTATCGGGCGATCCGGCAGATCAAGATCCAAAAGATCTGCCAGGGTGGGAAGCATGTCAGTGGTGACGGCATTGACATTAGAAGAAAAGGGCTGACTGACTCTGGCCGGCCATTCTATGATTCCGGGTACACGCGTTCCTCCCTCGTAAATCGTTCCTTTGAGTCCACGGAAATCGGAATTGTACAGCCCACTCGAAGGGATGCCATTGTCACCATAATACCAGAGTAATGTATTGTCAGCTACACCTTCTTCTCTCAAAAATGACCGCAACTTACCAATTGCACGGTCCATGGCTGTGATCTCTGCAAAACGCTCCTGGAGAACTGAATCCAAAGGTCTTTCAGTTCCTGAGCCGGTAATCAGTGAAGTGAGCCTGGTGAAATGATCACTCAAAGAATCAGGCAGGTCTTCGTACAATGCCAGATCCTCAGAAAGCCCCTGGTAAGGCTCATGGGGAGAGCCAAACCACACAATGGCGAAGACTGGTTGATTCTTTGCCGTTGACTTTTTGAAGAAACTGATCGTTTCATCAATGATGATCTCTGAGCTTTCCCCCGTGATCTGCTCCGGAGCCTCACCATTTCGGCTGAGGACGGGATCGAGTTCAAAGAAATTATCATGTGAAAGCCATTCATCGAAGCCCATGGCTCCCGGGCTGGTCGGGGATTCTTTCTTTACAGGTCCAACATGCCATTTGCCAAAATGACCCGTTGCATACCCGGCTTCTTTGAGCAGGCTGGCAATCGAAATTTCTTCTGGTCTCATGGAATAGTTGGGTGTGTAGGTCCCATACCTGTTAGGATGCCTGCCGGTAATGATACTCCCACGTGTAGGTGAGCATGAGGGATGTGCTGAGTAAAACCGATCGAGACGCAAACCCTTTGCTGCCATCTCATCCAGCACAGGCGTTTTTAGGAAGGGATGTCCATTATATCCCGTCTCTTCAAAGCCATGGTCATCACCCATCATGAGGATGATGTGTGGTCTGTCTACAGTTTCTTCAAGCTGATGTGAAGAGCTACATGAAGATGCAAGAATAAAAAGGACGCCAATTATAATTACAGGTTTAAGTTTCAAAAAAGACCAGTATAAGGTTGGGTTCATTGGGAAATGATTTTGGGTTGATAAGTACAAAGCAGTAAGCCTATCGCAAATTAATTAATCGTGTGTTGAGAGCCAGACGTTTTACAGAGAAATAGTCTTTTATGCCGGTAAACCCAAATATTCCCGTTCTAATCCTGCAGATAAGAATGATCCGGAACCATCCTGAATGTTTTGCTTGCGGTGTATGTTCGCCCCAACCAGTCCCGGGCTCTCACCTCCAATGTATGTTCTCCTAAAGCATAGTGTGAAAGCATCCTGGTGCTCCAGATGTGGGAGGAGGGAAGGGGAGTAGAGAGCCTGATGCCCCATGGTAACTCTTCTGCATGGTCCCACTCATACTCCAGGTCCAGTAGGTATTTATCGAAGCGGGGCGTGAGCTCCAACGAGGCCCACTCGCCATCATCCACCCGGTATTCCACCTTATCCAATGGCGAGCCCTGAAAGAAGTTGACAACGATCTCGCCCCGGTATCTCTTTGTTTGCGGAACAATATTTGGAATATGAATACTCATTTTATAATCTAGGGGTTCGCCCGAGACTTTGTATTCGTAAGTGTATGCTGTATCGTTGATGTAGAGATAGGCATAGCCTTTGGGCGTGCCATCCCTCATGAAAGAGGCCGGTGTTCCATATTTATCTTCTGGTCCTTTATACACATCACCAGAGGTGGCTCCTGGATTGTAATGATGGTGTGGTTTATCATTTTTCCATCCCTCTTCATTCGTGAAAAAATGGTGATTATGCGAATGGGTATGACCGGAAATAGAAAGCGAATAGTCGTATCCTTCAAGTAAATCAAAAAGTTTTTGTACATCACCCTCTATAAACTGGTCAGGCCCAGGTTCAAACTCATAGATAGGGATGTGAAAACCCACAACAATGAGTTTGTCTTTAGGGACATGCTTCAGGTCGTTTTTTACAAACTCCAGGATATCGTCCCTGAATCCTCCTATGTACCCACCACCTTTGAGTGGATGTGGAAAAATGACATCATCCAGCATGATAAAATGTGCATTGGCATAGTTGAAGGCATAGTTGGGAGGGCCAAAATACAATTCGTAAGTCTCATCAGTGAGGATGTCTTCCGAACCCACATTCATGTCGTGGTTCCCAAACACATTATACCAGGGAATGCCAATTTTAGCCAGTGACCCGATATAGGTGCCAAACAGCTTTCTCGATCCCAGGTCTCCTAGGCTGATTCCAAAAGCCACATCCTTTACTCCTTCAACCTCCGACACAATGGCCTTTTCAAAATACATAGCGTTGATCAGGTCATCCGCCTGGGGATCACCAAACAGCAGCACTGTGAAATTGGGGTTTTCAGCCTGACGGATCAGAGGGAAATCGACAGATGAAGGGAGGGGCCCACTGGGAGCCACCCCTCCATCGTCGTTCGGCGGTGAACCGTTTATCTTATGGATGTAATAAAACTGAGGCTGATTCTTATCGTTAACCGGAACTGCATATCCCGATGGTTTGATCACTGAGACGATCATGTCATCAGATGCTGGTAAACTGTAAAATCCCTTTTCATTTGTGAGGACTACATCCACACCATTGGTCACGGCAACAGAAGCAATGCCTTTTTCTTTCCGGTCTTTTTTACCGTCCGAGTCAAGGTCTTCAAATACAATTCCGGTAACCTGGGTTTGTGCATGGATAACCAGGGTAAGAATTATCAGTAGCGTTGAGCTAATGGTCTTAATTTGAGTGAGTTTCATTTAATGGTTAAGCTTAGTTGTTATTTTGATCGAACACTTGATCCATCAGGAAACGTGTTTTCCGGATGATCATCCGATGAAATATATTCTGTGAATTGATTGTCCTTTCGGGTCCTCTTTTGAATGCTGAAATGATCATAAAGTTCATGCATCACCGTATAGGCTGACAGTTCTAATGTATTGTCTTTGATGGAAATGACCTGGTAAAGCTGGGTATCTACCGCATTGCGATCCATCCACCGTTTTTCTGGCAAGACACCATACATCTTGGGTCCAGCCACGGAAACCACATAAACCGGACCCTGGCTTCGACCCAGATTTCCCCGGTTATACACATGGTCATGACCCATGATCACCAGATCCACCCCATGTTTTTCAAATACAGGCTTCCAGGTCTCACGCAAATCAGGATAATCTCCATGGCGGCCATCACGGGCGGAGAATAGGGGATGATGAAAGGAAACAATCGTCCACTTCTTTGGATTGTCTTTTAGCACCTGCTCAAGCCAATCAGTTTGCTTTTCGAGCATGTTTTTGGACAATAGTGCAGCCGTGCTGTTAAGCACAATGAGTCTCATCGACTGGTAATCTATGTAGTAGGCACTTTCTTCCAGCCCTGCAGGTCCATTCTTTGGTAACCCAAATTGCGGCCTCCAATAAACTGATAGTACTTCCGCATCTTCATCCGGTCCTCTTTCCTCATACTCATGGTTGCCAGAAACAGGCACAATGGGCATCAACTCAGAAACATGACTCACCGCCTCAAACCATTCATCCCATTGGTTGGGGTCGTGGGCATTATCGATCAGGTCCCCAGCAAATAGCATGAATGCTGCATGAGGTTGGCTGGCATACGCTTCACGAATTGTTCTTGAGCCCCAGGTCAGAATATCATTCTGGATGTCTCCCAGGTAGAGGAATGAAAAGTCATCATCATTGGCTTTTGCTGTGGTAAAGGTGTTCCACGCGGACTTTTGCTCTGAAACTGAGCCGACCTGATACAGATACTGAGTACCAGGAGTCAGGTCTGTAAAGCTGGCCTGATAATAGTATCGCGACGAGCCATCGCCATTTATTCCTGAGGCAATGGAAACCTGATATTGTACTGCCTTTTCTTCTCCATAAGGACGGTGACTGGCTGGCATGAGAAGCGCAATGGGATCTTCAGCTTTTGATGACGTTTGCCAGCAGACACTTTGAGTTGTCGATGGATCATTTTCCAAGGTCAGGACAATATGTTCAGGCTTAAGCTGTTGAGAAAAGAGAGTTGTGAATGAAGAAAGAAATAGAATGAAGCTTGAAATTGTTTTGAGTTGCATGGTTGTTTTTCGGCCTATCAACTTTTATTACTCAATATTTCATCTTTCCTACCATTATTATTTCAAGTAATCGATGACGTTGTATTTTTGAGCTTCCCACCAGGTTATCATGTTTAGAGAAGGGACAATAAATCCATATGAATACGGGCTGTCCCCCGGAAGTATTGTTAAGGCTGAGATGATCAGGTTTCGGGAGTTTAGAATAAAAGTGCTAGTTCAGAGAATATGAAAAAAAATCAAAGAAGACATTTTATCAAACAGGTTGCAGCCTCTTCTGCGGCAGCCATGATCGTACCTCGCCATGTTTTGGGTGGTGCCGGGTATGTGGCTCCCAGTGACAGGGTCAATGTAGGGATCGTGGGAGCAGGTGGGCAATCCATGTTTAGCGTGAGAGAACTCATGAAGCTTGATAACGTAAGGCTCGTTTCGGTTGCTGATCCGATGGAGCATCAGATGCCAACCGGCGTTTTGTATGGCAACGAAACAGGACGGGTTCCTTTCAAAAAATTAATTGAAGAGGGATACGCCGAAAAGTCTGTGAAGCAAAAGGTTTCCATCTATGAAGATTTCCGGGAGATGCTTGAGAAGGAGAAATCCATCGATGCCATTGTATGTGCTTCACCGGACAACACCCATGCCCATATCTCCATCACATCCATGCGGGCAGGCAAGCATGTCTACACAGAGAAACCTATGTGTCACAACATTTGGGAAGCTCGTAAGATGCGTGAGGTAGCTAAAGAAACTGGGCTGGCGACTCAAATGGGAAACCAGGGCCACGCTGCTGATGCACTCAGGACTACCGTTGAGTATCTAAGAGCAGGCGTGATTGGCAACGTGAAAGAAGTAAACTGTTGGGTAGGTGCCACACGATGGAACCCAGGCTTAAAAGGACTTCCGACTGAGCCGACACCTGTTCCTGCCGGTCTTAACTGGGATCTATGGCTGGGGCCTACCGAGTTTCAGGAGTACCACGAGTCCTTTACTCCAATTACGTGGAGGGATTTCTGGAAGTTTGGTGCCGGTGCACTGGGTGACTTTGGCTGTCATGACATGGATGTGGCTGTATGGGGACTTGACCTGGCTGATCCTACGAGTGTGCAGGTATTCCCTGCAGGTAACAGACGTAGCAAAGAGATTGCACCATTCGGAGAAATTGGTCACTATTACTTCCCTGCGACGGATAAGAGACCTGAAGTGAAGCTTAACTGGTATTCTGGTGGATTACAGCCTGAGCTTCCCCCGGAGATGCCTTCACGTTTTACCCTGGAAGGTCGGGGAACCATGTTTGTGGGTGAAAAGGGAGTAATTGTCCAGAGTGGAGGGATGTGGAGTCCACCCCTGGTATTCCCTCAGGAGTTGGGTGATTCTTTTGAAAAGCCTGACCAAACGATTCCACGGGTTAATTCCGCTCACCATAAGGAGTGGATTGATGAGATCACTGGTGGCCCGCAAGCATTGTCTAATTTTGAATATGCTTCAAGGTTGACTGAGATCACCTTATTAGGTGTGCTTTCTTTGAGGATGAGAGGCCAGAAGATCGAATGGGATGCCGAAAACATGAAAGTAAAAGGTTGGCCAAGCGCTGATGAATTGATTAAAGAACCTGTAAGAGCAGGTTGGGAAATGAGTTGATAAATTTTTGAAATGAAAAAACTAAGAGTTGGAATTATCGGCTACGGATGGGTAGCCACAGCACACATTGATGCCATTAATAGCACAGGCAATGCAACTGTAAATGCAATCTATTCTTCAAGACCCCACAACGATGCTGAACTAAGCGCGAAATGGGGATCGGACATTACATCTTACACTGACCTGGATAAGATGTTGTCCGATAAATCCATTGATGCAGTTTCTATTTGTAGTTACAGCTACATGCATAAGGAGCATGCCATTGCTGCCGCAAAAGCTGGTAAACACATTATCCTGGAAAAGCCGATGGCGTTAAGCTGGGAAGACTGTTTGGAAGTGGAGAAAGCTGTGACAGCGGCCGGTGTATCGTTCACAATCTGCTTTGAGTGTCGATGGTCAAATCAATTTCTGTCAACAAAGTCTATCGTTGATCAGGGCTTGTTGGGTGACCTTCACTATGGTGAGGTTGACTACTATCATGGCATTGGTCCATGGGTGGGCCAGTTCGACTGGAACGCCAAGAAAGATGGAGGTGGTAGTGCCCTGGTTACAGCTGGATGCCATGCCATGGATATCCTGTTGCTGATGATGGGGGATGATGTGGAAGAGGTGACAAGCTACGACACCCGTAGCAAAAGTGAGATTTTTTCACCTTACGAATACAAGACTACCAGCGTGACCATATTGAAGTTCAAAAGTGGTAAAGTAGGGAAGTGTTCTGCTGTGGTGGATTGCCTGCAGCCATATTACTTTCATACGCACCTGGTAGGTAGCGAAGGAAGTATGCTGGACAACAAATTCCATTCAGAAAAACTGCATGCAGATAAGTCGCGATGGAGTGAGCTGGCACTGAAAATGATTGATTCAGGGGATGTCTCAGATCACCCTTACGAGGGACAGTTCAGGCAGTTCTTCCAGTCAATCCTGGACGGGGAGCCCATGCCGCTTACCGGACTGAAGCAATGCATGAAAACGCACGAGATTGTTTTCGCAGCGGATAAGTCTGCCGCGACTGGCAAGAGTGTGAAACTTTAAATAATAAGGCCAGGATGAGTTTATTAAGATCTGTAATTTGGGTGTTGATATGCTCATCCTGTACTTTTCTATACGGTCAGGGGTCCGAAAAGCCGAAGTTCCAATTCGGTGTAATAGCTGATGTGCAATACTGTGCCTGTGAGACTTCGGGCACGAGAAGCTACAGCCAATCCCCTGCAAAACTCACAGAAGCGGTAGCTGAATTGAATCAACATGATTTGAAGTTTGTAGCCAGCCTGGGGGATTTCATCGACAGGGACTTTGAGAGCTACGATACGCTGATCGGAATTGCTGATGGATTGAAATGCCCGCTACATCATGCGCTGGGTAATCATGAATATTCTGTTGAGGAGGAACATAAAGCACAGATACCCGGGCTTTTAGGACTAAAGGATCGGTACTATTCCAAAACGGTGAAAGGCTGGAGATTCATCTACCTGGATGGAAACCGCGTGAGCCTCTATGGAGCCGAAACGGGTAGTGAAGAATATGCTGAAGCTGAGGTGATACTTGATCAACTTGAAACAACGAAAGCTCCTAATGCCCAAACCTGGAATGGAGCTTTGGGAAGCAAACAGCTAGCCTGGGTAAAGGCGGAGCTCGAATTGGCGAAGCGAAAGAAGCAGCAAGTAATGCTTTTTTGCCATTTCCCGGTGATGCCAAAAAATGCAGCTCACAATCTGTGGGATGATGCAAAACTTCTGGATGTCATCAATAAATACAGCAATGTAGTCGCTTATTTCAATGGTCATACGCACAAGGGACATTACCAAAAAGACAACAATATCCATCACCTGGCTTTTGAGGGGATGGTGGAGCAGGATACCAATGCCTTTGCCATTGTAAGCGTTTATGACGACCGTTTGGAGATCAAAGGTTTTGGAAGGGAGCTGGACCGTGTGTTGGAGATTGATTGAAACTTCTGAATTTACGATTCCGGATTTTTCATAATGACCTGAAAATCTAAACAATACATACGACTATCCTTCCGTTATGGAAAATGGACATTAAATTTGAAAATAACTCAAATTAGCTTCACAGTGCAGGAAGACAATAAAGACACATCGACCTGGTTAAGCCCCAGTACTTTTGCTCAGACTTATTTTCATGGCACTAAAGCAGATCTCAGGATCGGAGAATTCGTTGAGGTGGGACAAAATTCTAATTACGGACAAAAAAATAAAGCCAATTACATTTATCTCACCTCCACTTTGGATGCTGCGATCTGGGGAGCCGAGCTGGCTATTGGGGTTGGTCGTGAGCGAATCTACCTGGTTGAACCCACTGGCAGTATAGAGGATGATCCCAACCTTACTGACCAAAAGTTTTCCGGCAATCCAACCATGTCTTACCGTTCAAGGCATCCGTTCAGGGTAGTGGGTGAAGTGACCAACTGGCAAGGACATTCAGCGGAACAAGTTAAGGCTATGCAGCAGGGTTTAGCCAGGCTTCACGAGGATGGTATTGAGGCCATTGAGTGATTAGCTCTTATTAATTAATTACACTGCATTATTTGCCCTTGTCTAAGCGCTTCCCTAATTTTTTTTGTTTCTTTTGGGAAGCGTTCGACCTCAGAACATATGACCGAGAAAGAAAAATTACTGGCAGGACAATACTATGATGCAAGGGACCCTGAACTGATCGCGATGTATCACAAGGCCCGCAAGCTGCTTAAAGCCTTCAATAACCTGGATTCAGAATTGTTGGAAGAGCGGGAAGAGTTGCTGAACGAGCTGCTAGGATTCAAAGGTTCTGGAGTTTGGATAGAAGCACCCTTCTACTGTGATTATGGTGAGCATATTTCGATTGGTAAAAACACTTTTGTCAATACCAATTGTATTTTTATCGATGACAATAAAATCACCATTGGCGAAAATGGACTCATCGCCCCATTCGTGCAGATCTACACGGCAGGACATCCCATGAAAGCCTCCGAACGGGTGATAGAAAGTGATACCGAAACTCCATACCTGACTTCCGCAAAACCAGTGTCGATTGGCGATAAAGCCTGGATAGGTGGAGGAGTGATGATTCTTCCCGGGGTGACCATTGGAGACAATGTGACTATTGGAGCAGGCAGCGTGGTAACGAAAGATATCCCGGATAATGTTCTGGCATTGGGGAATCCCTGCAAGGTGGTGAGGGAGCTGTGATGCTTTCAACAATTGAAAGCCACTACCGATTTGATCATGGTTTTCAATGTATTAGGATTATATCTGCTTCCGTGATAATTTAATAGTTGTTTGTAACCTGTTGTATGTCAGAACAGCTGCTTAACTACGTAAATCGATTTATTGAACCAACCCCTGAAGAGGCTGCGTACTTTTTATCGCTTTTCAAGTCCAGGAAATATGTGAAAAGGCAGCTTGTTGTTCAGGCAGGGGATTTTTGTTCGGTTGAGTCGTTTGTAGTCAGTGGCTGCCTTCGGTCTTATTTTGTGGATGCGAACGGTGAAATTCATATCGTTCAATTTGCTATAAAGAACTGGTGGATTTCTGATATGGAGAGTTTGACCAAAAACATCCCCTCAAAATTGAATATCGATGCACTAGTAGATAGTGAAGTCCTTCAAATACGCAAAACTGACTTTGAAAATCTTCTCGAAAAGTACCCGAGGTTTGAGAGGATGTTTAGGATTATGCTTTCTAATGCATTTATTTCTCATCAACGCAGAATCATCGATAACCTGTGCGTGCCGGCAACTGAGCGTTATCTCAATTTTGTGAAAAACCATCGGGATATTGAGCAACTCGTACCACAACATCAGATTGCCTCTTATCTCGGAATAACTCCTGAATTTCTGAGCCAGATAAGAAAAAAGCTTGCCACAGAGAGATCTACTTAAGGTAGTTTAAGAAGCGTTCTTAAGGTACTTGAATGCTTTTCACCTGATCCGAGGTCTAATTTTGGACCATCAAACTTAGGAGAAATGAAGCCTCATCAACTGCACATTGAAAGATATTTTTTGATCAGAGTTGCAATGACTCTGATGCTTCTAAATTGTCGTCATTGGGTAAAACCTCAGGATATCCCGGCACCACCCATTCCGATCGAACTGTTGCAGGGAAATCAAAAGTTCTATTCTCTTTTGGTCGTAGACAGGTCCATTTCACCAGCACTACCTATCAACTACTTTAATATCACAACCTTTTCTGCTAACAATCAAAATGAGGTTTCACGCAATGAATTCTTTTCATCTTCATTAATTTCCTATCCGCTATATGGTGATATTAGGATCACTTCCGGGATAAACCTCAACTCAGTAGTAGGTCTGAACTATTTCGGGGGATTTCAATTTTCAAAACTCGCTGGTAGCTGGCTGATCGTACTTGTGCCTGGCATTTACTTTCGGGGCGGAAGCAGCTTTGAAACCCTGACACTTGTAGAATATTGTCCGCCCATATCTCAGCAGCTCAAGCTATATACGAGAGTTCATGTGATGTACAATGCCAACCTTGCAGATTGGAAACACAATAGTAGCTTCGACTATCTACGCCTTGGGATAACTGCAAAAAGCATCACTATTGGAGTTGGATTAAATGCTGATTGGTACGGCCCATCCAGAATACCGGAAAAGAACTACGGGGTATTTATCAGGGCAGAGCTTCACTAAGCAAATCAGTTAAGCTAATGATTTCATATAGGTATTTGACACAAGTAATAATTAACAAACATAGAAGTGCTGTCGACACTATAAATACTGATCAAACTAAAAATGGACTTTAAGCAATTCTATAAGCAAGTTACCCGCCTGTCGGTGACAGTTAAACTTGCGCTTGTTTATAGCTTCTCCATGGGAATTATCCTGCTTTCATGCCAGGACTCTGATAAGTCAGGAGAATCTCAGGTATTTAGTCAGGAGGAAATCATCAAGCGTGGAGAATACCTGGTTAATACATCGGCTTGTCACGATTGTCATTCACCCAAAGTGATGACATCTCTTGGACCTGAACCCGATCCGTCCAGGTTATTGTCAGGCTATCCGGGAGACATGCCATTACCCGAAATCAAAAAGGAAATCCTGAAAGATTGGGTGTTATTTAATCAACATCTCACCAGCGCTGTCGGACCCTGGGGAGTATCCTTTGCCGCAAATATTACATCTGATGAAACAGGTATCGGTAACTGGACCGAGGATCAGTTCTTGATTGCTTTAAAAAAAGGAAAATATAAAGGACTGGAAGGCGGACGATCGTTATTACCTCCCATGCCATGGCCGATCTACCGTAATATGACTGATGAGGATCTAAAAGCCATTTTTGCATACCTGAAAACGACAAAACCTGTTCGCAACATTGTGCCCGGACCAATTGCTCCGGAACAGATTCAATGAATCCACAATTATCCACTCCGGATGATCTTTTCAATCCTGATGGCTGGAGGTCCGCTGGTCATTAGGATTTTTTAAGACTCCTCCAGCGCCCAGTGTAACCTTTTCAGTGCCAACTAGACCTCTGTTACTCTCGCACACTATATTCCATCCAGGGTAGCTATACGGTAGCCATACACCTCCTTTACACCTCTTTTTTAGGAAGATTGGATTGACTCCAAGGTGATTATTTATTGTCAGGTATCGTCTCCTGAAAGGGACGATACAGACCTGGATCTTCGAGAGACGATAAATGGAGCAATAAAGTATATCTCTTCTCCGTGACCTGTGACCCTCCATAGCCGTCATCCTAAATGCATATTCAATAATAATGGTGTATATTCTAATCCCGAAGGGATGACAGGATTGTAGATAATATAATTAATACAAAATCAAACTCCGAAGGAGTGACATAATAACACCCCTTCAGGGTTTGGATCTTCTGTTTGACCAATGATCTATAATATTGTCATCCCTTCGGGATTTAGTTAAGATGCAAAATCAAATCTCCTGAAGTAGACGACCACAGAGACCCACTGACCATCAGGCTTGTAAGGTGGAGTTCAACTATAAAATATCTTAATCTTTTACTTGTTGAAGTCTATCTTCACATGAACTAAGCGTTCAAGCATGCAAGTCAATCGCCAGACCTTAATTCTCACAATAATATTTGGATGCTCATTTATACTGTTGACTTATTCAACAAGCCAAATGAATCTGACCTACGATTCATGGGAATATCTGCATGCAGCAAAGAGTTTCAAAAGCGAAGGAAAACTATTAACAACCAGCGGCGAATCCTTCACCAATTGGGCTCCTTTATTTCCATTGATCTTGTTGTCGTTTGAAGATGATTTGCAGATCTACAGATACTTCAATCTCCTATGCTATCTATCCCTGTGCTGGGGAATGATTTTACTGATCAGACATTTTATTCAGAACAAGCGATTGCAAATAATGTGTGCGATTTGGCTCGCCTTCTCTACGCCGATACTCATGCAATTTAACTTCCTGTGGTCGGAGCCGCTTTTTATTACTCTCCTGGTTTTTAAGATTTTATTGTTCCTCCGGTTTCAGATGACTTCCAGGCAGATCTACCTCTACGGTCTGGTGGTATTAGGAGTTTTGCTGTGTCTACAGCGGTATGCTGGTCTGTTCCTGGTACCCGCTTTTGCTCTTGCATTGATTGATTTTAAAAAACCAAACAGAACTTCCCTATTGAGAGGTCTTTTTTATGGACTTATCTCAGTTTTGCCAACGCTAATCTGGATCGGATTGCATTACCAGCAAAAGGGAACCGGATTCAGTGCCTTTGCGGCCAATCTTTTTACCAGCTTTTTCCCCAATTTATTTCGCAGTTATTATCAGGACATTTTCTTCTCCTGGTATCTTCCGAGTAAGCTGGTCTTTCAACTGGGACAGTTCTATTTGTTAGCCGTGTTAATCATCCTGGTCGTAGTTTGGACCAAGACCAAACTCCGATTGACCAGGGACCAGTTTTTCTTATTGACAATTTCAATCACCTACTATTTATTTCTGCTCCTCATTGACTACTCTCCTGTAAATGACAAAGTGAAGGATTTTAGTTATTTGTCTGATCTGGAACGCTACTTGGCTGTTTTGTACATCCCTATTCTGTTGTTGCTTATTAGTGTCATAGATCAAAAGATTGATCAGATGAGAGCTTTTCAAAGGCAAGTATTATTTGCAGTCCTCATCATCTGGTCATTATATCCCATTGCCAGAACCATCAAAAATTCAATCCATTGGAAGAATTATCCTTCACTGGCAAAAGTTGATCCGATCTCCTTGGCCAGTCCCCAGACAGGCCAGTCTAGCTGCTCCCGTGACCCAGGCTGTTCGACATGTTCCGCAGGGCATGTCGGGCTTTAGATAAAAAAGGGATTTCCAAATCCCGCTAAACAAAAAACTTGTCCCATTATAAAGTACCCCAACCGACAATTCAACAGTAAAAAACAAGAATTCTCGTATACAGGGAACAATTCTCGCCATATCTTTCTTTTCAATTATTGTGAATGAAAGAAGAAAGAGATTTTTAGATGAATTATACCGAATACAAGCAGCTATTTGAAGAAATTTTAGCGAATCCTACCTACTATAGTAAGGAATCGTACATGGAATACACCAGGCTCAACCGGTCGAGGATGAAGCGCTGGGATAAACTGCTGGTGTTGGACGAAAAACTTTCTACCATATTAAAAGCCATTACCTCGCCACAAAAATGGATAATCATCACTGAACCCTGGTGTGGTGATGCTGCACATGTGATTCCATTCCTGGTAAGAATGACTGAGCTAAATGAGCTGATCTCATATGATATTCAGTTGAGGGATAGCGAACCGTTCCTAATAGACAACTACCTGACCAATGGTAGTAAAAGCATTCCCAAGCTTATCATTAAAGACGAGTCAGATACTGACCTGTTTGTTTGGGGGCCACGGCCCAAAGGTGCTGCGGAAGTACTGTCAAATTTGAAAGCCGAAAATGCTGATGCCGAGACAACCAAGGTCGCCATCCAGAACTGGTACAATGCGGACAAGGGTATTTCATTAACGGAGGAGCTATTGCAATTTTTTGATCGGGAAGAAAGATGGAATTCTGAAAGACAGGTTAGTAGAATTGTTAAGGGTTGATTACCTTTCTCCTTACAGTAGCAAATAGCTCAAGGAACAATATTTAACCAATCCATAATAGAACCGTGATAGGCATGTAATAAAGAAACTACATGTTTGTCAATAATTAAAACCAACCCCTAGCCATGAAATTTCTTTCATCCTTCATTCATTATTCATTACCGATTGCTGTTCTTTTATTGCTGACCTATTGTACTCCCAAATCGGGAAAGCAGGCAGCAAAAATTGAAGTTTCTGATACCCTCAATCCATGGACCAAGCTGGAATGGAATAATGACCCTACCAATTTTCAATTTGTGATAGTAACAGATAGAACAGGAGGATTGCGTCCGGGTGTATTCGAAAAAGGTGCGGAAAAAGTAAACCTGCTTCAACCGGAGTTTGTGATGAGTGTGGGGGATTTGATCACCGGATATACTGAAGATGAAGCGGAGATCAATCGCCAGTGGGAAGAGTTTGATAGCTATGTGGAAAGTCTGGATATGCCCTTCTTCTATGTGGTGGGTAATCATGATATAACCAACAAGGTGATGGAAGACATCTGGAAACAACGTCTGGGGAGGACCTACTATCATTTCGTATATCACGATGTACTATTCCTCTGTCTGAATAGTGAGGAAGGTCTTGATGCCCACAGGAGTTCCTTTTTCTCTGAAGATCAGAGAGCTTACATTAAACAGGCTCTTGATGAAAACCCGGATGTGAGGTGGACTTTGGTATTCCTACACAAGCCTGTTTGGCTAAGTGAAGGCCATTTAGGTGGTGACAAACCTGAAGATCCGAGTGGATGGAAAGAGATTGAAGGGATGCTTCAAGGTAGAAAGCATACGGTATATGCAGGTCATATCCATAGATATACCCACGATACTCATGAAAATAACAACTACATCACCCTGGCCACAACTGGTGGTGGAAGCAGGTTGCGGGGACCGATCTTCGGTGAATTTGATCATGTGATGTGGGTGACCATGACCGATGATGGTCCTATCATGGCGAACCTGCTGCTCAATGGCATTTGGGATGAGGAAATTGATAAAGGTGACATTGAAGATTACCTGAAAATGGAAGTCCAACGAAAAGTGGTGAATATTGGGACTCCGCTCGAGGTGGAGACTTTCCCGAAAAGCCAGACCTTGGAGCTGAAGCTGTTCAATGGTCAGGAAGTACCGATGGAAGTAAATGTCACGCTGGAAAATAGCGAGCATTTCCAGTTTGGACAGGAGAATATTCAGATGACGATTTCACCCAATTCACTTGAACTTGTCAAAGTGTCTTTAAGTCTTAATGGAGCTAATGATATTTCCTCCGAGGACCTAAGAAAAGAACTGGATCAGCTACCTGCGCAATGGGAAGTGACCTACGATTTCAAGGATTACGGAGAAATTGTCATCAATGGATCTAAAGACCTCTTCTAACTTCTGACTCCTGATTTCTGACTTCTGATTTCTGACTATATGAACTGGATTCTATTGATCATCGCTGGTCTTTTTGAAGTCGCTTTTGCAGCATGTCTGGGGAAGGCCAAAGAAACCTCCGGTACGGAAACTGTCTACTGGTACCTGGGATTTTTGGTGTGCCTGGCGATCAGCATGGTGTTGCTGGTCAAAGTCACACAGGCTTTACCAATTGGAACAGCTTACGCTGTCTGGACAGGTATTGGCGCAGTTGGTACAGTTCTCATTGGGATCTTTTTCTTCAGGGAGCCTGCAACTTTCTGGAGACTCTTTTTCATCACAACTTTGATTGCATCTATCGTGGGATTGAAAGTGGTTTCTAATTAAAATCGACTCTTGTAAAGTCTCCATCATTACGTTTTCCACCACTCTTTAATATTTTTCGTTTAACGGGTATCTAATGACTCGTGAATGAAGATAAATATCCGGGCTCGAAACCCACTTTGCAAAATGGTTATTGTGCTGCTTATGCTTGCAATCGCCTGTGATCACGAAACCCGGGACCCGGACAATGATTTTGTTCCTGACATTGTGCCGGAAGATGAAGTCATTAAAATTCCTGTTGTAGTACATGTCGTCAACTACAGCCCGGACCCTATCGAAATCAGTGATGAAAAGATCCAATCGCAAATAGATGTCCTGAATCAGGATTACAGAAAAAAGAATGCTGACTGGACCACAACTCCTGATGAGTTTGTCGGTCATGTTGCAGATGTCGGGATTGAATTCTTCTTAGCAGATGTAGACCCGGAAGGTCATCCGACAAATGGGATCGTGAGGACTTCTTCTACGGTCACCGGCTCAGATGGTAATAATCCGGACGGCACCAGAAAAGTGGAGGATATGACACTCTATTTCACCAATCAGGGTGGTCAGGATGCCTGGCCTCATGACCGGTATTTAAACATCTGGATTGCTGATATGAGTGACAGGCATGGAAACCTTTCTTTGGCAGGTTATGCAAATTCTCCAGGTTCTGATCCACGAATTGATGGGGTTGTCATAGATCCCAGGGTTTTCGGGACCATACCCCCACTTGAGGAATCCTATGAACTGGGGAGGACGGCAACACATGAGATTGGCCATTGGTTAAACCTGAGACACATCTATGGGAAAGACGGCTCTTGCAATGATGGCGAAGATGGAGACCTGGTCGATGATACTCCAGTTCAATATGGTCAAAACCTGGGTAATCCCACTCATCCCCATGTTTCTTGTGGATCCAACGATATGTTTATGAATTTCATGGATAGAGTTGATGACCGGACCATGGTTATGTTCACAACGGGTCAAAAAGAACGTATGCGAGCCTTATTTAATAAAGGCGGCGAAAGAAGAAATTTGTATCTGAATATCAGGGAGTGATAATACTTGCTTTTTAATGGAAAATCTTGATTCCGATCACCCATAGATTAAGACCCGGCTTTAATTACTTTATTTTTCCTGCACCGTTCACTACAGTACCTTACTTCTTCCCAGACTTTTGTCCATTTTTTCCTCCAGGAAAATGGTTTCCCGCATGTAGCGCATATTTTGACCGGTAAGTTTAGTTTCTTATGAGCCAAAATCGGGTATTTCGTTATTTCTCACGTAGGGGAAACTTTTAAGAAAGCTTAGCTTGTAATAGGAATTGAGTCCTGAGATACCTGATGCATTCAGGTATTCCAGGTTGATATAACCCAGATCATTGACAGCTGCATCTTCTACCTGCAAGACTTCTATTGAACCTACAATCAAAATAGTTTTATTGAGGGGGATTGGAATTTCCTGTTCAAATTTCAATCCGATTTTAAGTCTGCTTTCTTCAACAAAAGGGGCCATAAAATCCCCAATGAATTCCTTTGATAAATTCATGCGATCAAACTCTGAAGTATCCTTTTCCACCTTTGCTGATGTGTAGTGGGCTTTTTTGGTGATATTTAAAGAAACCTGATTGATGGTATAATACCCTACCTGCTTGATGTTTTCATAGGTGTGTCTGGGAACTTCCTTTGTAGGACGTGTGATAAATCCAAGTAAAGCTGGATCGCTTCCTAAATGTACTATGCTACTGAAAATAGCAAGGTTTGTCTTACCTTCTTTGGATGTGGTCCCAATCAGGTTAGCAGGTTTGATACCAGTGACAGAATTGATGATGTTCAACCTTTTCTTTCTGTCAAGATTTTGGATGTCCTGTTTAGTCAAAAGCATGTGAATAATACTAACAATGTGAACCAATTGTTTACTGTAGATTCTTAATTCAGAATGTGTATTAAACCCTTCTGTTGGTTTTGGAAGAATACTCAGATCATCATGAATTTTTTCTTCCTGCCCTGGTATGGGTGGCCAGGATGCGTTTGTTGTCCGATTTTACAGCCTGGTTTTTTCGATGACCCCATATTTTAGCTCTTGCCTGCTTTCCGCTTGCCCCTAAATCAACGATCGGTAGCGGGTAATCTTCCCCAATTCTAACGGCATAAAAGCGCTGATCCATCTCCGTCATCAACCAGGGTTCATGGATATACTCAATGGGTACATTCTCCAATTCAGGTATCCATTTTTTGATAAAGAGCCCTTCAGGATCATGGTCCTTACTTTGCTTCACCGGATTGTAAATTCTGATGGTGTTGATTCCCGTGGTGCCAGCTTGCATTTGAAATTGGGGATAGTGAATACCAGGCTCATAGTCAAGGAATTGCTGTGCCAGATGGTAAACGCCTGCTCGCCAGTCCTGATCCAGATGATGGCACAAAAACGAAACAAGCATGGCCCGCATTCTAAAGTTGATCCAGCCCGATTTGGAAACGCATCGCATACATGCGTCTACCATTGGAAAACCTGTTTCACCCATCTTCCAGGCCTGAAGCTTTTGGCTGTCATTTGAATGTGATAAGAGTTCATAGCCTCTATTAATGCAGGTATGCTCATACTCGCACTCTACTTCAAATTTTTGAATGAAATGGCAATGCCATTTAAGGCGTGTGAGAAAAGCACTAAATGGTCGCTTAGCCGAACTGAAGTTATCATGATTTTTCACATGTTTATAGGCTTGCCTGATACTCAGGTTGCCCCATGCCAGGTAAGGGGAGATCCGGCCACACGATTTTCTACTCTCCGCTGGCTTGGAGATATGCTTACTGTAGTCGAAACCTCGATTATCAATAAAGGAATGGAGATATTTCCAACCGTTACTTTCTCCAGCGGGCTGATAGATCGCTGGATATACTTCCAGCTGTTTTAGATAATCAGCAGGGATCAGAAAAGGATGATGAAATGAAAAAGTTTCACTTGTTGTGTATGTGTTTTTAATCACTGGTTTTGACATGGTTCTGTACCAGCTTTTATCCCACCCGTCACGGTTGGTGATACCTCTGACAACACCATCTCGCTGAAATTCCTCCCAAAGAATTCCCCGCTGCTTGAAAATTCCATTGACTTTCTTATCTCGAATCCAGGTTAGCTCTATACCGGTTTCCTGATATGAGAATACATTATTTAAGTGAAATTTTGTAGCCAAAAAACTGAATACCTCGGAAGCTTCACCATAGAAAATTTCAACTTTTCGATTGTAGGTCTTCAGGGTTTGGTTTAGCTCAACAATGGAATGATAGACGAATTGCTGGTGGCGCAAAGATGTATCAGGGTGAGCCAGAATGGACGGTTCAAAAATGAAGATCGTAAGATACGGCAGCCCGTCATTTTCAGCCGCCTCAAAAGGAGCATGGTCTTGAGTACGAAGGTCACGCTTTAACCATACAAGGTTGATCTTTTCCATGGCCAGAATGCTTACATACTTTGCGCTGATATCAGCGTTTACTTATTTTATTCAAACTGATTGGTCTTTGGCGCGTGGATTTGAAGCGCGAAATAAGGTTGCCTCTTTTCTTTTGATGTTTTTGTCCGGAGCCGGAATTTACCCGTTTTCTCCAAAGCAAGAAGCTACTCCTTTTCAACACTGATCGCATCAATCTTATGACATCCTTTTCAGTCATGCCAAATTGCCATTCGATGGCCTCAAATGGCGTCCTGTCTTCCCAGGCCATTTCGATTATTCTGTTCTTTTCACGTTCATTCAATCCCATATTTCCTTGCGTCGCAATTAACCTGCACCATGATTTGATTATTATCAATCATACGTTGAGTCAAAATGTTTTCAGAACTAGGGGATTTGTGAAAATCTGAAATATGTCAACGCTCCTTTAGGGACAGGCAAGGGTCTTTAGTACCAACATTGGTAGGAGTTTATTCGGGAGGTGTTAAGAACTACTCTGCCAGGATTCGATACAATTCCAGGTTTAAATAGTAATGATGCCCCGAAATGGTCTTCTTTTCCAGAATACCCAGGTCACATAGCTGATTAAGGTAGTTTCGGGCAGTTCCTTCAGCGTAGATCTTTTCGTCTGTTAGGTGACTTACTTTAGTCAGAGGTTGCACAAAGATTCTTTTGACCAACTCATCTGGCCTTCGGATTTTTGTTTCAGTCCTGATAGAATCTATAATTCCCTCCCTGGCATCCAGGATGTCATTGATCTTATTGAATGTAATGTTTGAAGTGACCTCAATGGCTTTGAGCATGAAGAGTATCCATGCCTCCCATAAACCTCTTTGAGTAACCCCCGCAAGTAAGGAATAGTACTCATTCTTGTGGTCGATGATGTATTTGCTGAGAAAGAGAATGGGCAGATCCAGCAATCCTTTTTGGGTCAATATATTGATATTGAAAATCCTTCCTGTCCTACCATTTCCATCCCTAAAAGGATGTATGACCTCAAACTGATAGTGCGCTATGGCCATTTTGATCAGTGGGTCTACCGGATATTTCTCGTCGTCATTTACAAAATCAGCCAGATTTGTGAGTTTCCGTTCCAGTATCTCTTTACCCCTGGGTGGCGTATAGATAGCCTTGCCTGCATTAGGGCCACTTCCACCTTGCCGGATGTATATCCTTGCGCTGGGTGGCCTTACTCCATCATTGGTTTCTTTCACGATTTGGTATATCCTGATAAAGTAATCAAGGTCAAAGAGTTGTTTGGTTTTGAGATAATCATGACCCGCCCATAAGGCTTCTCTGTATCTCAAAACTTCCTTAGCTGGTCCTTTTACAATCGGTTCGTCGTGTTTTTCACTGTAGGCCTGGTAGAGTTCATCATCAGTGGTAAAGATGTTTTCAATTTCACTGGATGCCTTTGCTTCCTGTAAACTGATGGTATTGATAAAGATCCCCTGATTAGGTATGGCTACCGATCTCCCGTGAAGTCTCCCGATGGCTGATTTGGTATTTCCGAGCTGTTCCAGGATGCTTACTGTTCTGTACAATTCCGCAGCGAGTGGCAAATCAGGAAGATCATTCCATGGGACTTCTCTATCAGGATTAATGTGGAACAGGGGCTTTGTCATTTGATGTCTGATTTAGAGTAAACGTCAAATAATTAATATTTTGATGTTTACTCAAATGTAAGACTTTATTTTGATGTCTGGAAACAAGTAGACATTAAAAACTGAATTTTTTGATGTTTGTTTGACGGGAGGCATTCATAGCCAGGGCAAAAGATCACTATTGAATTGGTTACATTCAGCATTTAATCCGTTATAGGAAAATCAGAACTTTTAATTTAGATTTGATAAACAACCCATTATGAAACGTCTTGAAATAATTTTGGCTTTCCTGGCTATTCTAGGTGTCACGATGATGCTGCTTTTGATCCCCGGTGGATCTGTGCTTTTAAGTATCTCATTGAGCATATTAGCCTGTATCTATAACCCGCTTGGTATTTTTTATTTCAATAAAATTCCTATCCGCAGGATGTTCAAAAAGGAATATTATGAGGGGATTTCAGTTTTAAGGTTGGTGGGAGCCGCTGCGGGAGGTATAGTGCTGAGTATTCTATCTGTGGGAATGCTTTTCAAGTTATTACAGCTACCAGGATCAGGTGTCATGTTAACTGTGGGGCTAATTCCTGGAAGCATTTTATTCCTCGTTGTGCTGATTAAATTTTTTATCAATACGAGCGCCACCTTCTACAGGAATATGCTCGTGAGAAGTTTGCTTATAGTAGGCCTTTCCGGAATCATTTATGTTACCCCGGGATTGACAATGGTCAAGATTTTTTTCCGAAATCATCCGGATTACATTGAAGCTTACGAAAGGGCAATGAATAACCCTGATGACAAAGAGTTATACCGTAGAGCTGAGGAAATAAGGGAAAAGATCAAAAATTAAAGGTGATTTAATGATTTCTTAACAAAATAAACAAAATAGTAAAATATTTGAATCATTATGAATGATTCATTGTTTGGTATCCTATTGAAAGATAATTTTGTTGAAAATTTACACCATTCTACTTTTGCTTTATGAATAAATCATTGTTGGCACTGGCTTTTGGAGGGTTTGGTATTGGAATGACGGAGTTTGTCATAATGGGGATACTGCCCGACGTTGCTAACGCTTTAAATATTACCATACCGGAAGCGGGTCATTTTATTTCTGCCTATGCGCTGGGTGTTGTGGTGGGTGCACCATTGTTTTCAGCTATTGGTGGACGTTGGTCTTCCAACATTGTGCTGATCATGTTGATGGCCTGGTTTACGGTATTCAATACAGCTTCTGCCCTGGCTGATAGCTATACATCGTTGTTGATCCTAAGGTTTTTGGCAGGGATGCCGCATGGAGCCTTCTTTGGTATTGGAGCTGTGGTAGCCGGTCAGGTGTCTGCTCCTGGTAAATCCGCCAAAGCTATTGCCATTATGTTTGGTGGGTTGACCGTTGCCAACGTGATCGGCGTGCCTATCGGGACATACCTGGGTCATGAATTCCACTGGAGCATCGCTTTCCTGATCACAGGTGTGATAGGAATTGCCACCATGTTGGCGGTAAAATTCTGGATGCCTGTGATGCCGAAAGCATCTACGGCTGGCTTCGCAGAGGATTTAAAATTGTTTAAAAACCCTGAATTGTGGTCAGTTATTTTGTTAACCACCGTAGGTACTGGAGGACTTTTTGCGTGGTATAGCTATATCGCTCCCGTGATCACTGAGGTGGCAGGACACCCGGAATATGTGGTGAGCTATGCCATGACACTGGCAGGTATAGGAATGGTGATAGGAAATGTCCTGGGAGCCAAGATCCTGAAGTACTTCTCACCGATCCACGCAGTGATTGTCAGTTTCACCACCATGGCTGTACTGTTAGTCGCCAATGTATTTCTGGCTTCCAACCCGGTCATGGTGCTTGTTATGACGCTAATAGTAGGTATTGTAGCCTTCACCATCGGTACACCTATTCAGATGGTCATGATCAATACCGCGAAAGGTTCAGAGGTTCTGGGATCTTCCCTGAATCAAAGCGCTTTTAATACCGCAAATGCCTCCGGTGCGTATTTTGGCGGATTACCGATTGCCATGGGGTTTGGTTTTACTTCCCCGAATATTGTGGGAGCTGTAATGGCAGCCATGGGTGTGTTCCTGGCGTTTGGCGTCATCTACATCCGGAATCAACGAGAAGTGCGACAGCCTGTGCGTAGGGAAGCGATGGCCTAAGCAGATCTGTTGTGCTCAGTCCTGCCACGACTCTGTGTTGTGGCAGGACTAAGATGTTTAAAGCCACGGATTCACCAATTATTGACTAATGATTTTATCTAGGAATTGCACGAATTTCAATCTGCAATTGAAACTGCGTTTCTCAGCGCTGAACCCAATGACCTCTGTGTTCTAACTTGTTAGAATCGGTGACCATTGATTTATTCTTTTCCTATGTTGGATATATATGATCATGGATTTAGGTTTTTTTATTTAATATCATCCGTTAGTGCATTTGTGGCCTTTATATGCTGTCGAATCTTTTTAGCCACGGATTCACTAATTATTGACTAATGATTTTATCTGGGAATCACACGAATTTCAATCTGAGATTGAAGCGATGGATGATAATTTGAAATGACTTTCTTTCTGTTGCTTCAGCCCGGAAACCTCAGAATTCAACTTGTTTGAATGATCCGCGACCATTGATTTATTCTTTTCCTAAGTTGGATATATATGATCATGGATTTAGGTTTTTTTATTTAATATCATCCGTTTAAGAACTCATTAGTGCATCTGTGGCTTTTATATGCTGTCGAAGCTTTTAGCCACGGATTCACTAATTATTGACTAATGATTTATCTGGGAATCACACGAATTTCAATCTGAGATTGAAGCGATGGATGATTATTTGCAATGCCTTCTTTCTGCTTCAGCCTGGAAACCTAAGAATTCAACTTGTTTGAATGATCCGTGACCATTGATTTATTCTTTTCCTAAGATGGATGTATGATCATGGGTTTAGGTTATCTTATTTAATACCATCCGTTTAAGTACTCATTATTGCATCTGGGGTCTTTATATTCTGTCGAATCTTTTAGCCAGGAAATTCACGAATAGACTTTGCGAAAGTTCTCATAAGTCCTGCCACGACTCCGAGTCGTGGCAGGACTTTATGCAGATCCACGGCGCCTAATAGCCACCTCTCACCGCTTTTCAATAACTTACCTAAAGAATCAAGCGAATCAGGTATTCTATGCGCTTCTCACTCTACAAATCATTGGAAATACTGGAAAGGACGCCTTCTGTCTTAGCGTCCTATCTGTCAGGACTATCTGATGAATGGCTGAAGCAGAACGAAGGGGAGAACACCTGGAGCCCATATGATATACTCGGTCACCTGATTGTCGGGGAGAAAACCGACTGGATGGTCAGAGCCAGGATCATATTGGGCAGTGCTGAAGATAAACGCTTCAAGCCTTTTGACCGATTCGCTCAGCTGAGGGAAGATCAGAACAGACCGGTTTCAGACATGCTCAAAGAGTTCGGCGAATTGAGATCTGACAACCTGGAAGAACTAAGGGCATTCGATATCACCGAGGAACAGCTGAAGTTAACCGGAATCCATCCGGAGTTTGGAGAAGTTACGCTGAGCCAGCTCCTTTCCACCTGGACGGTTCATGACCTCAATCACATCAGCCAGATCAGCCGTGTGATGGCAAATCAATACAAAGAAGCTGTAGGGCCGTGGATCAATTATTTGGGTGTTTTGAAGAAGTAACATGCTGGAAAATGGACATGAAAAAACTGGTGAAGCTATGGTTTAGCCAATGGGATCAAGGGGATTTTCATCATCTCCCAATCACTGAAAACTTCAGGCACACTAGCCCATTTGGCACCATTGATGGAAAGCAAGCCTATTTGGATCTGGTCCAGTCGAACAAAGACAAATTCCTGGGCTATACTTTTCAGATCCATGATACGCTTTATGAAGAAGACAAAGCCTGTGTGCGGTACACTGCACGCCAGGGAAAAGATTTCAAACTGGATGTAAGCGAGTGGTACTACCGCGAAAATGATTTAATCCGGGAGATCATCGCTTATTACCACATCGGTGAGGTAAGGGAAGAAAGAAAGATTGAGAACTATGGAGAAGAGGGTTAGCCCTATGTATCCACCAGATTGACGTTTTCGTTTAAAGTAAAATCCAGGCACCTTTCAGCAGCTCTGGTCGATAGCCATGAAAACAGTAGTGACCAAAACAACCAACCTCAAAGTGTTCATGTTTTTCATGTTTGCGGCCTCTTGTCAGACTTCAATTTCCAATTCGAATATAACCCTCGTGGGTAGCACTCCCGGTGACACATCCATCTTATCTATGCTTTCTATCCCACCAACTGTCAAAGTTGATTTTATTAAGTGGAGACTGGAATTGGGTGCAAATGGATCTTTTTCCATGAATATCCATTATGGTGAGTCTAAGCCCAACACCCTGGGATTTATCAACGATGGAGTAAAACGAATAATTCAGGGAACTTATTCAGTTGAAAAAGAGCAGCTACCGAATGGTTTCAAGGAAGTATATCAGTTCAGAAGTGATGATTTAGATGAAATAATGCATATGGTAAAGGTCACTGAAAACGTCTTTCATTTTCTGGATGGCCTAAATCATTTGATGGTGGGGAATGGAGGTTGGAGCTATATGCTGAGTCGGGAAGATCCCGTGGGCAATTCCAATTTATTTATTACCTCAGCCGTATCGCATGATTCAACGTCACTTGTGTTTGTTGGACGAACCCCATGCCAGGAATTTGCTCAGGAGCATCCCGAGATGAATGTGAGTCCGACTTGCTTCAAGCTGAAATGGAAGCTGGTACTGAACAGAGATCCATTGACCAACCTTCCTTCCACCTGTGTGATGCGAAAGATCGTTGACAATCAACCTAAGGAAGTAACAGGGCGATGGTCTATTCAGCGGGGAACCATATCAGATCCCGAATCCATCATTTATCAGATAGACTTCGATGGGCAAGGTGAGTCTATTTCCCTACTTGCTGGCGATAATAATATCCTGTTTTTCCTGGATAAGAACCATCAGCCTCTGGTGGGAAACCAGGATTTCAGCTTTGTGCTGAACAGAGAATTGTAGGCTCGATTGAACGTCTGCTTTTCCCGATCCACGTATAATACCTGGTCCAAAAAAAAGACCATCTAACTATTGCGGTTATTTCTTATTTTACAATGATTTTTCAGAAATAACCGAATGAATAGATTGAAATTTTACTTAGGAATAGCGCTTGTGCTATCGTTGCCAAATATTGGCTTGAGCCAGGTACAACACCCTACCCAGGACTACGTGCTCCGATTTGGTGGAGAACACTACGCTATAGCACCTGATAATGCTGCTTTCACCCTGGGCACCGAATTTACCATGATGGGTTGGTTCTATTTTGATGAGATTATTCCCGGCACCACCCTAATGGGTCGCCTCCATGACCCCTGGAATGCTGATCCTTACACGGCCTATACCCTGGCTGTAACAAATTTTGCGGAAAACAATGAATTCGTGTTTCTTCTTTCGGACGGAACGATGGGTAGTAACACATTCCTTTTTGGAGGGGTGATCCCGGTAGACCAATGGATACATGTGGCGGTGACATTCGGTTCGGGAACAATGCGCATTTTCATCAACGGAGTGGAATATGGTTCAACCCCATTCTCGGGAACCCCGAGTACCAATGCCTCAAGGTTTGGAGTTGGTGGTGGTGTGACTGAGGATGCCAATCTGGCCTATCAATCAGGTTTTAGCGGGTTTATGAAGCATGTGAGTGTATGGAACACGGCCCTGGCAGAATCATCAATTGCCACCTACGCGGAAAGCGGTCTGTTAGGAACCGAGACTGACCTTGTTGCAGCATGGGATTTAAATAATTCATTGAATGACAAAAGTACAGGAGGACATGATCTGGCTTTTTCGCATAGTGATATCCAATCCCAGGACCGCACCCAGGACCCGTTGTTTTACCTGGAGGAGGGGATCGAGAATACCTGGTTTCAGGTGCATGAGCAGGAATGGTTTTCTACATTAGGGGATCCTGCTTATGTGGCTCAGGATGTCTGTGCCATTGATTTTGACCATGATGGGCTAAAAGATATCATCATTGCATATGTGGAATGGCCCGCTACTGAGGTAGCAAAATTCACTCCGCTTCACGCACTCAAAAACAATGGTGACGGTTCCTTTTCAGATGTGACCACCACGGTGCTCGGTGATATTCAGACGGTGCTGTCCAGGTTTGCCAAAGTGGTAGACTTAAACAATGATGGGTATGAAGACATCATCATTGTAGATACAGGAACTGATTGCTGCGGATCACCAGGGATACAAAACACCCTTCTGCTCGGCAATGCTGATGGCACACTCACCAACGCTTCCACCACAAACCTTCCGGACTTTGCTGATGCCAACCATGCACTGGATGTCGGAGATATCGACAATGACGGGGATCTGGATATCTTGTCTGCTCAGCAGGGTCGGCCTCTGTTTCCTCCGGAAAGTGTGGAAAACAAGCCTGAAATATTTATCAACGATGGTACAGGAAATTTTACCCTTGATTATGAACGTCTCCCCGCAAGTCGGGACCTTGAAGGTGGCACGGCATTAAGCCTGCTGGATTGGAATCGCGATGGATGGAAAGACCTGGCATTTAGTGCAGGGTACTCAGCACTTTCTGATGGTTCTTCTGCTTATTATCCTCGTATTGCGATTACCTTGATGGAAAACACTGAAGCCGGATACTTCTCGTTTGTCAATGGGACTATGATCGACAGTGAACTTTCCTCAGTAGAAACTCCCCATGGATTTGAGGAACATGTAGATATGCTTACGGCCGATGTAGATGGGAATGGCTGGCAGGACCTACTCGTAAGTTCCAACCTGGGAGAATATTTGGGCGGAAAGCTTGATCTCTACTTGAATGACGGGGAGGGGAACCTGGTGTTTAAAGAAGGGGCTTTTCAAAGTCCTCATTTTGGATCGAGAGACATCAACTTCTGGTTCATTTATATGAAGCCGGGAGACTTTAATGGTGACGGATGGATGGACCTTTTTGTGGAAGGCGGGCATGCCGGGGATCTTTTGTATCTCAACAATGGTGACGGCACTTTTACTGCAGCCGATTTTCTGCTTACCCCACGAACTTTTTCATTCGGCTCTGCTGCAGCGGTTGCAGACTTCACTGGGGATGGTCGGGAGGACATCGTTTCTGTTTCTTATGGTAAAATTCAATTGCTGGAGAATATGCGGGATTTCAGCAGTTCCGTAGCTCCATTGGAAAAGCCGCTGGCACCAGTCCTTGCTTTACCTGCAGACAATAGCAAAGTAGCTTCTTCAACCTCACTATCCTGGGAAGAGAACACGCCTTTTGCCCTGTCGCATATTCAGGTGGCTGAGGACGACGCATTTACAAGCATCGTCTACGAAAGAAAGGATTACACAGGATTTCAGGTGGAACTTACCGGACTGGATGCAGGAGTGATCTATTACTGGCGGGTGCAGGGCAAAAATACCGCTGGCACTGGTGATTGGTCTGCGGTACAGACATTTCATACCAACAGGGCACCAGTCATTGAAGCCCAGGAGTTTTCGATAGCGGAAAATAGTGCCAACAGCACAGTGGTTGGTGACGTAGTGGCCAGCGATGAAGATGGAGATCCGTTAAGTTTTAGCCTGGTAGCAGGAAATGCCAATAATGCATTTGCTATAGAGAGCACCACAGGCAAATTGACCGTGCAAACAACTGCCGAACTGGACTACGAAACCACACCCACCTTTGAGCTTACGGTAGAGGTATCTGACGGCTATGAGAGCACCCGGGTAGTCATCTCTGTATCCCTGACTGATGTAGATGATACTGTTTTAGGTCTGGAAACAGTTCTGGGACCTCTTAAGATATTCCCAAATCCAACAGAGGGGAAGATCCTTCTGGAAGGACTTTCGGAAATGGTTTTACCAGTGAGCATTCAGGTATTTTCAGTTTCAGGAAAGCTACTAATGACCACTCGCCCTGACGATGGTGAAATAAATCTGGGTTCATTGCGACCAGGAGTTTACATGTTGAAGCTTAGAGATAAAACAGGTGAGATCGGGACGGTCCGGGTGTTGAAAGAGTAAACAGGCAAGTTCAAAGTGGGATCTTGGCAAAAAAAACCATACACTCCGTTATAGTAAAAGATAAATCTTCTTTGTAAATTCGGAATGGCATCTCCGCGTAAAGATATTAGTATGCTTTACCAACTTGTTTTAAAACAAGTAGATGGGTAAGAGGGGACTAAACACTACTCCAGGTCCTGTTTGAAACTCTACTCTAATGAATAATAGAAAAACACTGGTAATCATGGCATTGGTAGTTGTCATGTTTGCAGCTTGCTCAAAAAAAGAAACAGCAAGTGAAATCAGCCCGGCTACACCAGTAGCCATGAAGGACTTTTTTAGAGAACCGGAATCCGGTCAGTACCGAATTTCTCCAAATGGAGAGATGATCATTTTTACCGCACCTCACAATGGTAGAAGCAATGTATTCATCCGTAGACTGAGTGACACCACCGCGGTACGTATTACAAATGAAACAGAACGAAGCATTTATGATGCATATTGGGAAAGCGATGAGAGGATAATTTACTTAAAGGATATAGGCGGAGACGAGAACATGCACATTCTGTCCGTGAAACCCGATGGGACGGAGCTAAAAGATCACACGCCTTTCCCGAAAGTCCGCTCTCTTGTTTTGGATATTCTTGAAGACAAACCCAATGAAATATTGATACTAAGCAACAAGAGGGATCCAAAAGCATTTGATGTTTATTCATTGAACCTTCAAACAGATGAAATGAAAATGGTTGCCAGGAATCCTGGGAGTATAATCATTTGGGTTACTGATCATGAAGGAAAAGTACGAGCCGCCGTTACTGCAGAGGGTGTGACAAAAAGTCTATTGTATAGGGAGAATGAAGACCTCCCTTTTCAGGAAGTTATATCAACATCATTTAAAGACAAGTTGCTGCCCTACCTTTTTACTTTTGATAACAAAAAGCTATACTGTGGCTCCAACCTGGGCAGAGATAAAGTTGCACTTATAGAGTTTGATCCCATTCGGGGCAAAGAGACAAACGTTCTTTATGAAAACCCGGATGTAGACGTAGAAGGGGTAGATTTTTCACGAAAGCGCAAGGTGCTTACAACTGTTTTTTACCAGACAGAGAAACCCCAGAAGCATTTTTTAGATAGCGAGACAGCGGCGATCTATGAAGGTATCAATGCCAAACTACCCAATTACGACAATCAGATTATTCGAAAGAGTAAGGAGGAGGATAAATTGATCGTTTACTCCAATAGTGATCGCTATTATGGAGGCTATTACCTTTATGAAACAGGTGCAGATAAATTTGGAAAGCTTGCTGACCTTAAGCCCTGGCTGATTGAAAGCAACATGGCTGAGATGAAACCTATTGCATATCAATCGCGTGATGGGCTGACCATCAATGGATATTTAACGCTTCCAAAGGGTGTGGAACCCAGAAACCTTCCGGTTGTCGTCAATCCACACGGTGGTCCATGGTGGAGGGATGGATGGTTTTTCAATCCTGAAGTTCAGTTTTTAGCTAACAGAGGCTATGCCGTCTTGCAGATGAACTTCAGGGGATCAACAGGTTATGGTAGAAAGTTCTGGGAGGCTTCATTTAAACAGTGGGGGAGAGCCATGCAGGATGACATTACAGATGGAGTGAAGTGGCTGATCAATGAAGGGATTGCTGACCCGAAAAGAGTAGCTATTTACGGGGGCAGCTATGGCGGGTACGCCACGCTCGCCGGAGTCACACTCACTCCGGAGCTTTATGCCTGTGCCATAGACTATGTGGGAGTAGCCAACATGTTTACATTCATGAACACTTTTCCACCATATTGGGAGCCGACCAAAAAGATGTGGTATGAAATGGTGGGTGATCCGGTGAAAGACAGTTTAATGTTGGCGGAGGTTTCTCCAGTGCATCAGGCACATAAGATCAGGTGTCCACTTTTTATTGCCCAGGGAGCAAATGACCCCAGGGTGAACAAAGCCGAATCTGACCAGATGGTGGAAGCACTCCGAAAGCGGGGAATCGCAGTAGAGTACATGGTGAAAGACGATGAAGGTCATGGCTTTTACAACGAGGAAAATCAGTTTGATTTTTACGGAGCGATGGAGAAGTTTCTGGAAAAACATTTAAAACCGATAAATCCAAATACTTCTGCTACTGCTTTATGACATTCCAAGCTTCTGACCTATCTTCCCACCTGGTTTGTATTCAAGCCGGTTCTTAATCAAAGCCCCTTGTCTTCGGTTGGAAGGAAGGGGTTTTGTTAAATGAAGAGCAGATTCTAACCTCTTGTATTGAGTACAGTTTCTCATGAAAGATAACCGCTCTACCCGTCAAGGTTTAGTAGATTTTCAGTAAACAGCTTTACTCCTCCAATTCAAAGGTTACTTTCATCTGATTCCATAAGTAATGGGTTGTCCATCTGTCTTTGGCATCGGACCAGACCAGGTACATGGATCGTCCGTCATCCTCAATCCATTTGGGGTTGAGTTTGGTTTGGTAGGCCCGGTCGCTTTCTCCAAACGGTGTGAAATTTGGCTCATAATAAATTTGATGCCAGGGACCCCAGGGTTGTTCTGCATACCAAAAACCAATACTACAGGTCGCATCATGCATGTAATCATTCCAGTAGCTTCCCGGATATCGCCCTTTGGACTTTCCAAACCGGGAGCCGTAGTTCACCATGATATAGTATCCCAGTTGCTCATTCCAGACCACACTGGGCATCCAGGAATACCACCCCCAGCTTTCTTCAAAGGGAAACTCATAGACTACTCCTCGCTTCCTGATCTCACTGGTCCAGGCTGGTTCGTTTTCAGCGTCATAACCGATGAAATATTCGTAGGAGGCTTTATCAAGAATCTGGTCTTTTCTGACCCTGGCCATATTGAGTTTCCAGGACTCCTCCGGTTCAGGGCTGTAGAGATATACATATGGATCCCCGGTTTCATCTGCGTGTTCGTTGTCCTTTCCATTCTGACAGAAGGCAATCATGGAAAAAGCATAGCCCTCCACGCTGTCCTTCATCACAGGGTCTTCCTTCCAAAAGAATACCTGATCTCTGGTGGTATCCCACTGCTTTTCTGCCGCCGGCTCACCAATATGGTTGTACCAGTTGGCCCCGAAGTCGGGTGAATAGAAAAGCTTGTTGCCATGAAAAAAGCCAAATGAATTGGTCTGCGAAATAGACACAAATGTGTATAGTGTGCTATCTATGGAAATAATGCCATAACCGTAATATCCTCCACGAACCTCATATTCGGGATAGCCAGAGTTTAGTTCGGTAAACGCAATGGAGTCAGGACCTCCGGAAAGTCGGATAGGTACATTGTTATACCAGAATTTACCTCCATTGAACCCATACCCATCATCGAGCATGGAATAGACGTTGTCATCAGCAGCCCAGGTCTGGCACCAATTGTCACCGGCTTTGTGGTCTCCCAGGCTCTGGATGGTGTTTGTGTGAAAAGTAACCCCAACGGGTTTTCTCCTCTCTTGGCCTTGTGAATGGTATGGTGTGAACTCACAGCTGAAAAAACAGGTGGCCAATAAAATATAACAAAAGTTTTTTATCATCATTACCGGTATTCAATGTCGGATGTAAAACTTTTTAATTTCAGAAAACTACCTAGATTTGGTATCCTGCGGAACCATGATTCCGGCAAGACTCAAAATGGTAGATCAATCTGACGTCCGCCCAAAATATATCCTTCCGGTCATTGTCATTGCACAGTTTTGCTGCACCTCTCTCTGGTTTGCGGGGAATGGGGTGATGAGTGATCTGGTAAGAGATTTCGATCTACAGGAAGGTGCTTTGGGTCATCTGACCTCAGCGGTACAGTTCGGGTTTATTACCGGTACCCTGACTTTTGCCATCCTGACCATTGCGGATCGGTTCTCGCCTTCAAAAGTATTTCTTGTAAGCGCATTTTTTGGCGCACTGTTCAATCTGGGGGTGATCTGGGAGGGGAATGCATTGGCAAGCATCCTGGTATTCAGGTTTCTCACGGGTTTCTTTCTGGCGGGGATCTACCCGGTAGGGATGAAGATCGCCGCTGACTACTTCGAAAAAGGTCTGGGAAAGTCATTGGGGTTCCTGGTTGGGGCTTTGGTTATTGGGACGGCCTTTCCGCATTTGCTACGGGACATGACAGGTGATTTTCCGTGGAAGCTGGTTGTGATGATCATTTCAGCGATAGCCATCTTAGGTGGTTTAGTTCTATTCTTCCTGGTGCCTGATGGACCTTTCAGAAAAGCCGGACAGAAAGTGGATCTGTCGGCCTTTTTCAGTGTATTCCGAAATCGCAATTTCCGATCGCCCGCCTTTGGATACTTTGGGCACATGTGGGAGCTCTATGCCTTTTGGGCTTTTGTACCGATCATGCTGAAAGAGTATGCCCGCATAAATCCGTCAGCCTCATTCAATGTTCCTTTGCTTTCATTCCTCATCATTGCCATTGGTGGAGTGGCCTGTATGATCGGAGGATATGTAGCCCAGACCGTGGGTACAAAGAAAACAGCTTTTTGGGCACTCCTCCTGTCAGGTGCTTGCTGTCTGGCCTCCCCGTGGTTTTTCAATACCAATGCTCCGGTGATATTTGTTGGGTTTTTGCTGTTTTGGGGAATGGTGGTCATCGCTGATAGCCCGCTTTTCTCTACCCTTGTAGCCCAGAATGCTACCCCCGAGATCAAAGGCACGGCATTGACCATTGTCAATTGCATTGGGTTTTCTATCACCATCGTCAGCATTCAATTGATCAATATTTTAAGTACACTGACTGCGTCAAAAAGTATATTCACGCTCTTAGCCATTGGTCCTGTGCTGGGCTTGCTGGCTTTGAGACGAAGGTAGTCTTTACGTTCTTTTTGAATGACCGGTCTGTTAGGTAGGTGGTGTCTGGCTTTTTTTTGCTTTAATCTTATATTCTCATCACCATGGTCTTGTCCCCATCAACATAATTGACCTCAGAAGGTCCGTCAGGGGACAGATCCCTAGGCTTTGGGTTAAACAATGAGGAATGTCATTACCAAGGAATCCCCCTTTACCAATAACCTCTAATCAAGACTCAGGCTGATGCACAAAGGGGGCAACGGGGATTAGAAGCAGCTACCACAGAAGGAGGTCTTCGTGCAGATCCTATCAAAAAATCTTATTAGCTATCAATTAGTGCATTGGTGGCATTCTTGATATAATTCCTCGCTTCTAGTTGGTGACAACCCAATCTAACGGTAGAGCATAAACTCTTTAATCCCCCTATTTCCCCCTTTTAAAAGGGGGAATACTTCTGTAACCAATGCTGTCAAGTTTAGCGAATGGCTTATTCTTTAAAAATCAGAGGGATTGAACAAACTAAGAAGAAAATATCATTACTTAGGAATCCCCCTTTACCGATTACCCCTAATCAAGGCTCAGACCCATGCACAAAGGGGGCAAGGGGGATTAGGTGAAGAATCCATCTGAATGGTTTGACCTATGGTAATACATTTTGTTCTTAGAAGCCCCTTAATCAAGCCTTATGCCCGTGCACAAAGGGGGCAAGGGGGATTAGAAGCAGCTACCACGGAAAGTGGACTTCGTGCAAATCCTATCAAGAAACCTTATTAGCTATTAATTAGTGCATTGGTGGCATTCTTTGCATGATACCTCGCTTGTGGTTGGTGAACACAATCTTATGCTAGAGCATAAACTCTTTAATCCCCCTATTTCCCCCTTTTATAAGGGGGAATACTTCTATAATCAATGCTGTCAAGTTTTAACGAAAGGCTTATTTTTTAAAACTAGAGGGATTGAACAAACTAAAGATGAAAACATCATTACTTGGAAATCCCCCTTTTCTTCTGCCCCCTAATCAAGGCTCAGACCCGGGCACAAAGGGGGTAAGGGGGATTAGAAGCAGCTACCACGGAAAGTGGACTTCGTGCAAATCCCATCAAGAAACCTTATTAGCTATTAATTAGTGCATTGGTGGCATTCTTTGCATGATACCTCGCTTGTGGTTGGTGAACCCAATCTAATGCTAGAGCATAAACTCTTTAATCCCCCTATTTCCCCCTTTTATAAGGGGGAATACTTCTATAATCAATGCTGTCAAGTTTTAACGAAAGGCTTATTTTTTAAAACTAGAGGGATTGAACAAACTAAAGATGAAAACATCATTACTTGGAAATCCCCCTTTTCTACTGCCCGCTAATGAAGGCTTAGGCCCGTGCACAAAGGGGGCAAGGGGGATTAGAAGCAGCTACCACGGAAAGTGGACTTCGTGCAAATCCTATCAAGAAACCTTATTAGCTATTAATTAGTGCATTGGTGGCATTCTTGATATAATTCCTCGCTTGTTGTTGGTGACAACCCAATCAAATGCTAGAGCATAAACTCTTTAATCCCCCTACTTCCCCCTTTTAAAAGGGGGAATACTTCTGTAACCAATGCTGTCAAGTTTAGCGAATGGCTTATTCTTTAAAACCAGAGGCATTGAACAAACTAAAGATGAAAACATCATTACTTGGAAATCCCCCTTTACCTATAACCCCTAATCAAGTCTTATGCCCATGCATAAAGGGGGCAAGGGGGATTAGAAGCAGCTACCACGGAAAGTGGACTTCGTGCAAATCCTATCAAGAAACCTTATTAGCTATTAATTAGTGCATTGGTGGCATTCTTTGCATGATACCTCGCTTGTGGTTGGTGAACCCAATCTAATGCTAGAGCATAAACTCTTTAATCCCCCTATTTCCCCCTTTTATAAGGGGGAATACTTCTATAATCAGTACTGTCAAGTTTTAACGAAAGGCTTATTTTTTAAAACTAGAGGGATTGAACAAGCTAAAGATGAAAACATCATACTTGGAAATCCCCCTTTTCTACTGCCCCTTAATCAAGTCTTATGCCCATGCACAAAGGGGGCAAGGGGGATTTAGGTGAAGAATCCCTCTTTGGCCTTAATAAATCCTGGATTTTAAATACATAAGTCTTTAGCTTTATAGATCCATAAATCAACATCCAATTGGCAAAACATAGAATATTTACCACCTCATTCGCCAGCGTATATCCGTATTATGTGGTAAAAGCTGAAAAGAAAGGACGAAGCAAAGAAGATGTAGATACCATCATCGAGTGGCTGACCGGGTATGACCAGCAGGCCCTACAACAGATAATCGAGCAGAAAACGGATTTTGAAAACTTTTTTGATCAGGCAAAACTAAATCCCAACGTATCCAAAATCACTGGTGTGGTCTGTGGTCACCGGGTAGAAGAGATCGAAGACCCACTTATGCAGAAGATCCGGTACCTGGACAAGCTGGTAGATGAGCTGGCCAAAGGGAAGGCCATGGAGAAAATTTTGAGGGATTAGCTATACAAATCACATGAAGCTAAACGTGCAGGCCGATTGCGGCAATTCACCCAAAAAGGAACTTATCAGAGATCTCACTATCTACTTTGTTTCTTATGAAATAGAAAAAGCCATGGAGTACATGGACGAAAATGTTGTCTGGACACTCGTGGGGGATGAACCCATAAAAAGGAAGGGACCTTTTGCGGCAGCGCTGAAAGAAATGATCGACAACAAAGCCAAAGAACTGACTATCTACTCAATTGTTACCCATGGAAAGGAAGCTGCAGTAAACGGTGAGATGACCATGGAGGATGGCAACGTCTTTGGGTTTGCTGATTTTTACGAGTTCGCATCGGCGGGAAGCTCAAAGGTTAAAACCATCAGGTCTTATGTGATCCATAAGCGCTAATCTGTTGTGACTCTGGGTAGCACAATTGAGTCTCTTCCGAAGTTTGAGGCCACGAGGTCAAACCTTAAATCCCGCATTTCTGTCAATGTATCAATGTTCATAATGATTGCTTTATCATTCCCGATTTTGGTAGGATGTAGGATGATGATATTGCGTAGCACAAAGCTAGAATCCTGGTTTCCTACACCCTGATATTCGAACCTCAGATTTTGATTTTCAACAAATTTTGACTTGAATCTCCCCCCTGAAGAGAACCATTTTTTAGATACTGTCTTTTTAGTCACCTCTATACTATTTAATGCATCTGAAGTGTATCCCCTGGATTGAGTGCCCGTGTACTCTAAAAGTAAATTGATGTACTCACGGGATTCATTACGAAATACCTTCTCAAATTTTGTCTCAGTTTCAGGGCTGTAGGTAAGCTGCTGCCTGGTGTCCAGAGGGATATTGCTTTCGATAAACGGCAGGGATTTCTGAGATGATAGTGTCTGCTCCCCTAATTTGGCTGTAGATAAATGATAAATTGATTCTCCTGATATCAATTTGAATTTAAACACAGTAAAGTATACCTCAGTATATGAAGGTGATCCGGGGTTGCATTCTTCAAGATCATTGGTCAAAAAGGGCTCTTCAATTGCACTTACGAAGCGTGAGCATCGGTATAGCTCCGATTCAAAGATCCATAGCGAGTCACATTCATAGGTTTTATAGTCAGATGCTTTCCCTTTAAAATCACCATTGTCACGACTGATAATATATTCCCGATGATCAGAAATAGGCAGGATCGTATTCTTACACCCAAATGCAACCAGGAAGATCATGGTACACACCAAATACTTATTCAAAGGAGTTTTCATAAATCTGATGATTTGTGATAATGCCAATATAATGCCTATTGGAAGAGTTGTTGGGGTGAAAAGCGCTATGTTGTTTGAGGTGAATGATGTCCTGGATACCCCAATATTTTCCTCCTTTTGATCTCAAAGAACCCATGATCCCTGCATTGATTTGAACATTCTTGAAAAGATTAATTCTAAGGTCATACGAAGAGGCATTGTACTCCGCAGAGGTGGTTTTAACACCAAGAGAACTCTCTTTATAGCTGGGGATATCAATACCCAAAACGTTTGAGATTTCATAGGCGAGTGGTGAGTAGCCAGTAAACTGATTGTAAGTAAGCTCAATCAGGTTTTCCGCAGAGAAGCTTTCCCATTTATTTTCAAGATGGTAATCTTTGTTGTGTAATCTGATCCCTCCACCTCCAGTCCAATACCTGTCAAAACGGTCTCCTAAACCAAAAGCATTGATACCCGGACCTCCATCGTTATAGTAGTTGATACTGACATCCCCCAGGGTAATATTCATCGACCCTACCCACTGGTTGCGCTTGCTGCTATTGAGGATCCAGTTGGTAGCCAATAGAACACCATAATTTCGATCATGTCGATAATTATAGGAAGGATTGTTGCTCAACGTATTCTGATATTTGTAATATCCCGAGCTTTCCTTTGTGACCAATCCCATCCCAAAAGAATTGATGATATCTATCTGGTAGTCTGCAAAGATGGGATTGAAATTGCTGCCTAAACTTTTCTGATAGTAGACCAGTGTAAAAGCATAATTGGTATGGATGATAGAATTCCCTTCCCCGGAAATCATAAAACTCAAAAAACCTTTGGTTCCAGGTCCTTTTGTTGGCTTGGATTTGCTGAAACTGACAAGATCATAGATGACCAGGTTTACTCCTCCACGAATTTCATAGGAGTACCTCCAGCTATCGTTTACTTCCTGAGAATATCCCCAATGATGGTGGATTATAAACAAAATGATCAGGGGGTAAGCAAATAGAAACTTACGAATTTCCACCTTTTGTTGATCCATAGCTGTATTGGTAAGGTTGGTAATCTAAAGTATGACAATATGGTACTAAATGCAATACACGATTTTTATAAAAAGTATGAATATTTTAACAAAAAGCGGAATTGTACCAATTCCTGATAGTTGACTCAACGTAAACTGTTTAGATCCATCTTACGTATTGAGACACAGAAGGCAGTTTGGTATGTAGCTGTACTATTCATTAAATCAACTTCCAATTTGAACTTACACGACGTTATTATCATCGGAGGAGGTCAGGCAGGTCTTTCCGTGGCTTATTTTCTGAGGAGGACAGGCCTGGATTATATCATCCTCGACGAGCAGGATCGGCCAGGTGGCGCATGGCTGCAAACCTGGGATGGTCTGAAACTTTTCTCTCCCACGACATATAGCTCATTGTCCGGTTGGCAGATGCCACCAGCAAAAAATGAATACCCATCAAAGGATGAGTTCATCGACTATCTCACAAAATATGAGAAGCGATATAATTTCCCGATAATCAGGAATACCACAGTATCCGGGGTGTTTAAACAAGACGATCATTTTGAGGTCAAAACAAATACTGGGTCATATGTTGGAAAGGCCATTGTGAGCGCTACAGGCACAGCAAAAGGACCGTACATTCCAGAGTATCCTGGCATTGATGAATTTCAAGGAATACAAGTCCACTCACTGGATTATCGATCTCCTGAAAACTTTGCTAATAAGAAAGTCCTTGTGGTAGGAGGAGGCAATTCAGGGGCACAGATCCTTGCTGAAGTTTCCAAAGTGGCCAAAACGAAGTGGGTCACATTAGACACTCCCAATTTTCTTCCAGTCGAGATTGATGGTCGCTATTTGTTTCATCAGGCAACAGCAAAATTCCTGGGTAATCAAACTGATTCTGGAAAGGCATCATTAAGTGATATCGTGCAGGTAGAAAGTGTGCAGGAAGCGCTTGAACGGAATGTTTACCAGGATCACAGACCTTTTCGATCTTTCTATGATGAAGGAATAGTTTGGAAAGATGGAAACAAAGAGCCCTTTGATGCTGTGATCTGGTGTACTGGTTTCAAGCCTGACTTATCACATCTTAAGCCTTTGAATGTAATTGAAGGTGGGCGCATCAAAACAAGACTAACCAGATCAGTGATCGAACCCGGACTTTGGATGGTGGGATATGGCAACTGGACCGGTTTTGCTTCTGCCACTATCTACGGTGTGGGTAAGACTGCCCGCCAAACAGCTAAGGAGATAGCATCATTTGTTGGGATCAAAGAAGCTGTAAAAGAAAATTAGCATAAAATCCCTGAATATTTTACGAATATCATCATCCATGCGACTTTTAAGTCTCATTTTTTGCTCAATTTTTATTATATTTAGATAGAACACAAACTTTGATCACCCCTTCGAGTTTTGTCGGAAAGTTGGGGTTGATGGCAAAAGAGAGACAAAGTCTGATTTCGTTCACATTTAAACCAGAAGATGATGAAAACAATGACATGTAAGCAATTGGGAGGAGCATGCGACCAGCAGTTTCATGCAAAAACCTTCGAGGAAATGGCCGAGATGAGCCGGAAGCATGGGACCAAAATGTTTCAGCTGGGTGACGATGCGCACCTGAAGGCCATGGAAGCCATGCAGGGGCTGATGCAAGATCCAGAAGCCATGCAGGAATGGTTTGCCAACAAGCAAAAGGAGTTTGAGGCGCTCCCTGAGGACAAATGATCTATTCATTTCCTCAATCGATGCCTCTCACCACTGCCTAAAAAGAAATAACCTGATTTTGAAAATACCTACTCAATATTAGCAACACATGTTGCCGGGTGGTTGCACTGTGTCTGGTAATGTCGTACATTAGAATGCCCCTTTATCATAGAAGGGGACTCAAGACGATCAGCCTGAACAATGAAACGCACCAACCTAAGAAATCTAGCGCTGGGTGGATTGATTGGTCCACTGATTTTTGTGCTTGCAACGCTTGTGAACGCGAGTCTAAGAAGCGATTACAATCATGTCTCACAGTTTATCAGCGAACTGGGAGCAACCGACACTTCTCATGCCATGTTGATGAACATTTCCGGGTTTTTACCCTTTGGCTTGCTGATGATAGGTTTTGGCATTTCATTGTTTTCACTTTTGCCAAAGGGAATCAGTTTTAGAATCGGCTCGTTTTTGATTGTGATCTTCGGTCTTGGAGTCACGCTCGCCGGACTATTTTCGTGTGATGCCGGATGTCCTGATAGCGGATCCATAGAGAACACAATCCATAACCAGGTATCTGCAGCTGCTTTCTTTTCCGTGATCTTTGGGACAGGGATATTAGGGATTTCATTTAGAAGCCATACAGCATGGAAGCCATTCTGGATTTACTCCTTTCTCACTTTTGTTGCCTCAGCAGGATTTTTAGCTGCGATGATCAATTCCTTCGAAGCTTCAACTCACAATGGGCTATGGCAGCGGTTGCTCTTGCTCACCCTTTTTGTATGGTTTGGAGTATTGGGAGTAAAGTTACATCGAACATCCAGGTCTTAGCATCTTACAATTCCAGGAACATGATGTATGTGTCTACCAACCCTTGCTCGGGATGTCTGAATCCTTTTGGAGTTGTTCCAATGATTTGAAATCCATATTTTTTCCAGAGCTCAATCGCCCGTACGTTAGTGCTCACCACAATATTGAACTGGATCCCGACATAGCCACTTTCCCGTGCAAACTGTATCGAATGCTCACACAATAGTTTTCCGATTCCCTTGCCCTGGGCTTTGGGGCTTACCATATAGCTACCATTGGCAATATGGCTGCCCAGGTCGATCTGGTTGGGCTTGATGATGTAGGTACCAAGTAGCTGTCCATCCTCTTCTACCACAAAGTCGCCATGTAATCAGCAAACCAGTGTTTAGCCAGATCTTCTTTGGGGGTAAGCGGATTAAATACATACGTGTCACCCGTTTTGATCACTGCTGAAAAAATCTCCCATACCTGGTCATAGTCGGTGCTTTTAGCTCTCCTGATTGTCACGTTTGGACTGGTAGTTTTGCATGCTAAAGTAATACTCCTGGTGAGTTTAATTGCCTCCCTGGATGAGACCGCCATCAATAATGTTTATATTACATATGTGAATCAAACAACATGGAAGCACCAATCGACTATACTGAGTTTCAGGATTCGGATTTTGATGCCCTGCTGTGGATGGGTTTGAAGCTTTGGAAGGATTTTGATGAAGCTGAGCTGAAAAGACTTCTGGAGGATGCTCCTTCCTGGGGAGCTCAAAAGATCTACATTGCCAGGCATAAAGAGAAGCAGGTCGGTTTTGCGATCTTCACGATCAGGAAAGAATATGTTGAGGGAGCAAAACAATCACCAACTGGATATCTGGAAGGGATTTTTGTAGAAACAGATTACCGTAAGTCAGGTATTGCAAGAAAGTTTATAGAGCTGGGAGAGCAATGGGCCAAAGAAAATGGATGTATCCAGATGGGATCAGATACCTGGCTGACGGACACTCAGTCAAGAAAATTCCATAAAAATGTTGGTTTCTGGGAAGAGGAAGAGGTCGTGCATTTCCTGAAGGATATTGAGTGAACGATGATCCGATATTCTGATTTTCCGACACTCAGACTGTCCGGATATTTTGTAATATTATAGGATGAAAGCCCCAGTAATATTCCTCTTCCTTTTAAACGCCATCCTTTTAAGTGCCCAGGAGATTATCCCATTAAGCACAAACTCCATCATTCTGAGTGCTCAGGATCAGCAAAACCTAAAAGCATTATTAAAAAAGGATCAGAATGCACAAAAGCTTTTTGAGCCCATTTTGCAAGAAGCAAAAAACTATTTGGATGATAAGCCATTGCCACTGGAGGTACTGAATTATGAAGGCATGCTGGACACTGATCCTGCCAGGATCAAGACAGAGATAAGTCTGAGTGATATGGCTAAAATCAATACACTCTACTACGCTGCTTTCGGTGATGCCAGCCCAAAGTATGGGGCTAAAATCAAGGAGATTGTGATGTCCTGGGCAAAAACATACGTCCCTGATGGCAACACAATCAACGAAAATAAATTTGTGACTTTGTTCTGGGGCTACCATCTGTTTAAAGATTCGTTTTCTAATAAGGAAAAGCAATTAGTAGAAAGGTGGATGATGGATATTGCCAATCATCAGCGGGAGCGTCCCCATACACCTAATAACAACTGGCAGGTAAAGCGAATAAAGATCATTGGGTTGGTTGGTGGGATTACCGGGAATCAGGCCATGGTTGATACTGCCGTTTTATGGACTAAAGAATTCATCAATTCGTCATTGTACGCTGATGGAACCTCAAACGACCTGAAGTCTAGGGACGCCTTACACTATCACAACAGTGGGTTGAGATCCTTGCTGACACTTTGTATCAACCTGTCAATTTTCGATACCAGATTCCATCTCTATGAATATGTATCCGAAAATGGGGGCAGTATCAAAAAATCTGTTGATTATGTGGTGCCTTATGCGCTTGGTGAAAAGCAACACAAGGAATGGGTAAACACCACTGTTGAGCTGGATAGAAAACGAGCAGCTGCTGGCATCGAAAAATATCAGACAGGAAAACTCTATGATCCGGAAGAATCCCTGCCTTTGTTTGAGTTTGCCTGTTTTTATGATCCGGAATTATTTGAGGTCATCGCACATTTACTGGAGACAGAAAAGAGCTTCACTCAAACCTGGGAAAGCATGCTCAACAGTCCATTGGTGAGAAAAGAATAGGCTCAGCGTCTTAAGTACTTGCTTGCAAACGCTTTGTTTCCCAATATCAGCACCCAATCATTTCCGGGGCCTGATTCTCCTGGTGGGTCAAACTCGTATGACTTACCAGCAGATAGCTTCAGTTTGGAGTCCTGGTAGGTATTGGTTCGGGGATTGAACCATACAGGGGAAATGGAGTCCGCTTTAACTTTTGATAGATCTCCCGTAAAAGGATTGTCACTGGCTGAGTATACCAAAGCAAAACGGTTGTCATTAGAAATTGAAGCCTGAACATGGTAATCATAATCTTTGGAATTGTCAGAAAGTATTAAGCTCTGATCCGGTTGAAGCTTCAAAAAGTCATAGCCAAGCTTGTGCAAAAAGTCGCTCAGAAAGCCTGTGTGCTTAGCACCCTCATAGTTTATGGCCTTTAGCGCATCACCACTGCAACCTTCCGGGGAGGTAAGACCATCCCAAATTCCTCCTGCACCGTAAGTGTGCCCAAAGGCACCAGCAAAAATGGTGAAATAAGCCCTTCGCCTGATATTGAAGGGTTTGGCATCGCAGAAATCCTTGTTGTTTTCATACCATGCCTCTGAGTCTAGTGTTGGCTTGGGACGACCATCATACATTTGGTTGTAATCAAACTGAATGGCTTCCCAGACCGTCCAGGAGCGGTCATCCTTTCTTGGGAGATCATCAATACAGCACCATTGACTCGTTTGCCAGTTGTTGAAATCAACCAGGTCCGCGTGATTTGAAATGCTGGTTCCTCGTTTGAAATCGGCATGGACTGTAAGCAATTTGTTGCCAGTATCACCTGTTCGTATTCCATTTACCAGGGCCTTGATCTTTTCATCAGGTATCGTGGCTTTTCTGCTGTGACTACCTGCTTCACCCAGGGTCAACCACACAATGTTGTTTTGGTCTTTGTACCTGTTGCCTACCCATTTTCCATAATCAAACAGATCTCCTTCGTTGTTGCTTCTGGCTACACCCCACCATCCGAGAGTGATCCCAACGTACATGCCTCTCTTTTCACATTTAGCAATGTAGTCATCGAGGTACCTCCACCATGCTTCATTGGGGTTTTTAATACTGCCCGGTCCATCGCCATTGTAGAGTTTCTCCCGGCAACTCACAAACATCATGGTGAATCCCTGCTTACTTCTGACATCCAGTATGCTATCAATGGTGTTGGGAGGTAGTTTCGCAAAAAACCAATTCGTTTCGCCTATCCAGACAAAGGGCTCTTCATCTTCCGTGACAATAAAGCGGTTATTAGCAGAAACTTTCAATTTCTGCATTTGTGCTTCAGCAGTACTCAGCAATGTGAGCATGATAATGATGGATAAGTATCTGTTAAAGTGATTGGAGAGAAACATACAAAGTGGGTTTGTTGCAACATCCCAAGTTAATGATATTCAGATTGATGAAGGAAAGTCCGGCATTTCTGACTTTCAGACACTCGGACTGTCGGAGCGTCGGAAAGTCGGAGTGTCAGACTATTTCATTTAAGATTTCAATTTCCTGAAAATATATCCTGAGGGACTCTTGATATAAGCTATCCCTCGCTGCGACTTTAGCAGTTGTTCTTTTGTGGGTTGGATCCCATATTTGGGAATGAGATATTCTTCTAAACCCTTAGTGCTGATATTGAATTTTTGATCGTTTATCCTCCTGTAAACTCCAAAGAGTTCATAGTCCGGATCGATAGCGGCCATCGAAGCATCACCATGCGAGTTGTTGCAAACCAGTAATCCCCCGGTTATTAAATAGGGTTTTGCTGCCTGACCCACAAAGCCAGCATACTGAGATATCAATAGATCGAATTCATTCCCAAGGTCCGTAAATGGCTTGTTGTAGTCTTGCTGATAGTATCTAATAAAAGGTTCTGTAGCGTATTCTTTGTGTTTGCGGATAAATTCAATGGTCTGTGGATCTTCAAAGAATTTATAAGTATTCCTAAAGGAGTCGGCATAGACCACTTCAGGAAAGATCAGTGTTGGAGTGATGTGTACATGTGACCCCGGATAAAACACTTTCCTGATCTCATATTGCTCTTTCAAAGCCCTGAACAAACCAATGGAAGTATAGTCTTTGTCCAGGTGGTGCTTTTTGTAAAGTGTTGGGATGGGTACCAAAGCTTATTTATTTGATTCTAGACATTCACATTGATATTCAATTATAACGTATCTAGCTGATTTATCATTTTGGGTCATTACTGGATCTTTCTAATCAATAATATGCAACATAGTTGCATTAGTATCCGTATTGATTAGCTTAGCAACTCAAATTCAATACTATATGCAAAAGCATTTTTACGATGTAGTCATCATAGGAGGGAGCTACGCTGGCCTCTCCGCTGCCATGGCTCTTGGCCGATCTCTTAGGGACGTACTGGTTATTGATAGCGGCCAGCCCTGCAACCGGCAGACTCCCCATTCACACAATTTCCTCACTCAGGATGGCAAGACACCAGCCGAGATATCTGCCCTTGCAAGGCAGCAGGTAGAACAATATAAGACTGTTCAATTCCTGAACGGACTCGCCAACAAGGGAAGGAAGACCGAAGATGGTTTTAAAGTAGATACCAGGGAAGGCAAGACCTTTCGTGCGAAGAAATTGATCATCGCAACAGGAGTCAGAGATCTTGTACCCGATATCAAAGGGTTTGCCGAATGCTGGGGCATTTCTGCGATCCATTGTCCCTACTGTCACGGGTATGAAAACAAGTCGAAGCGGACGGGCATCATGACAAAAGGTGACCATGCCGCACACTTTGTTCCCTTGATATTTAACCTCTCAAAAGATGTCGTCTTTTTTACACAGGATAAGCAAGATGTAGATCCTGATTTTCTCAAAAAGATGAAGCAAAAAGGTATTGAAGTAATAGACTCACCAATTAGTGAGATTGTTCATCAGGATGGATACATGAGTGAGGTGATCCTGAAAGCCGGCAAGAAGGTTAAGCTGGATGCCTTATATGCACCCGTGCCCTTCGAGCAGAGCACCGACATACCGGCCTCACTGGGCTGCGAGTTGACTGAGCAGGGCCACATCAAGGTAGACATGATGAATGCCACTACAGTGCCTGGTGTTTATGCCTGCGGAGACAGCATCATTCCATTCAGAGCTGTGGCGCAAGCTGTTTCCAGCGGAAATCTGGCCGGAGCTGCTCTCAATCGGGAGCTGTCGATGGAGGAGTTTTAACCAAATTTTAAGAGATTTATACAAAGAGTTGTTCTTAGTATGGATCATGAAAGGGTTTTATTCGAATCTATAGCGGCACTTCGTGAATGGCTGACATTGAACCATAACACGGGAAAAAGCATATGGCTTGTCAAATGGAAAAAAGAATCCGGAAAGCCTTTCATTGAATATGATGAAATAGTGGATGAGCTGATATGTTTTGGCTGGGTAGACAGCTTGCCGAGAAAACTTGATGATCAAAAAACGATGCTCCGAATATCGCCGCGAGACCCAAAGAGTAATTGGTCAGGGTTAAATAAGAGGCGAGTCGCCCGTCTGTTGAAAGCGGGTAAAATGCACGATGCGGGTTTGGAGATGGTTGAGCAGGCTAAGGAGAATGGCACCTGGGATTTTTTAGATGATGTAGAAAAACTGATCATTCCCCCGGATTTAGCAACCGCGCTCAAGGCACACAAGAAAGCCGAATACTATTTCCACAGGTTTCCGAAATCCTCAAAAAGAGGAATCCTGGAGTGGATTAAAAATGCTAAACAGGATGCCACACGTCAGGGAAGGATCAAAGAAACAGCAGTGAAAGCGTCTCAAAATATTAAAGCCAACCATCCAAAAGGAAGAGATGCCGGGCCGAAGGATGATTCAGCATAAAGCATGATCCTGACAAATTTTAGTCGTCAAATCACGACATTATCAGCATCCTTCCATAGAATTGCCTTTTCAAAAGCTTTATCCAATGGAAGGATTTAATTTTTCAATACCGGTACATATTCGCTGGCAGGACCTGGATCCGCTAGGCCATGTCAACAACGCCGTTTTTGTGACTTACTTTGAGATGGCCCGTGGCGCTTACATCGGTGAGGTATGCCCGGATTGGGACTGGAAGCAACATATCTTCCTCATCGCCAGCGTTCAGGTGGATTTTAAGAAGGAGTTGATGCTGACCCATGTAGTGCCCAAAGTACATGTCCGCACCTCCCAGATCGGCAATAAGAGTTTTGGTCTGGAATACGCCATCACAACAGAAAAAGATGGAGAAGAGACGCTCCATGCGACAGGCAGCACCGCCCAGGTCATGTTCGACCCCATCAACCGCAAGACCATTCCCATGGCCGACTGGATCCGGGAAGCGCTTACAGAGTATGATGGGCCGTTTGGGGGTTAATCCCCCTATGTCCCCCTTTTAAAGGGGGATTACTTCTATACAAATTCTTTCTAAATTTATTTGAGTAAAGCTTACTTGCACGAATACAAATTCAGAACGAACAATAGGTGGAAGGAATGCTATATTTTAGAAATCCCCCTTTAGCTACCTCCCTAATTCAAGGCAAAAGACCTTCATAAAGGGGGTAAGGGGTGGGTAAGGGGGATTAGTAGCAGTTTACAATAAACTCACCATACGGGGTAGGTTTACTCTTTATCAAAGCATGGAATTAGTCTCATTGACTTTTCCAGTTCTCAATGAAACCATGGATTTCAGAAAGGACAAATGCCATATTATGTTTTACATCCAGGTCGTCGAACCTGAGAAAGCTCAGCCCCATTTCTTCCAGTACCCTTTGTCGCTTGGCATCTTTTAGCTGGGCTAGTTCGCTATCGTGGCTGTCACCATCTACTTCTATTACCAGATCTAGTTTTTTGCAATAGAAATCAACGATGTATTTTTCTAGTGGTTTTTGTCTATTGAACCTGAACCCATCCATCTGACCAGCTTTCAGTTCTTGCCAAAGAAGCACTTCCGAAAGTGTACTGTTTTTACGTAACACTCTTGAGAGATGTTTTAGATTTTTGTTGTAGGGTAGGTAGTACATAATAATCCCCCTTTGTCCCCCTTTGGAAAGGGGGATTACAGCTTTGGGTCGGTGTTGTCACCGACCAGATGAAGGTGTTTGTCACCGACCAAACGATCCCGATTCATGTAAGTGAATTATAAAAGCCTCCATGTCGGTGACAACACCGACATTAAGCTTAATTAAGTAAGCTTAGCATAAATGATTAATATAGAAATCCCCCTTTAGCTCTTGACCCTGGATCAAGGCTTAGGCCTTGCACAAAGGGGGGTAGGGGGATTCAGGTGGATCTTTAGCAAACACTCTCAACGCATGTTTTTAGGTCCAGCCTTACCATCATTTTCTACAAGGCCTTGTGCGACCTTCCGTAAGGCCTTGTGCGACCTTCAATAAGGCCTTACGCAAGCCTCTGTAAGGCCTTCCATCGAGGCCTATGAAGCCTTACGGGAGCTCATGTAAGGCCTTGTATCTTCTACTGCCAGGTTTTGATGCTCCATTAGCCCTTTTTACCATTTAGAAACCAAGGTTATCAGACTGCTATTTTAGGTATTGAATAACGTCGGAATCGTGAGGTTGCAACGAGGTGTATACGGTGTGTGTTAAAATATGTTAAAATTGAAGCTAATAACTAACGAAGAACGGATTAAGGCGTATATATTAATAAGGTGTAAAGTAGCCAATCTCGAGACCACTACCCATCCCCAGGAGCTCCACTTCTTTAATTATTTTCTAACATTTAAATTGTAAAACCATGTCAATTCAATTCAAAACCGTTCGCCGTTCCGAGCCGGGAGTGCCCGGAGGTGGACAACACAAATACTACGCGGGCATCGAAAGGGACCGCAAAGTAGAGATGAGAACCTTCATTAAGGCTATTGGGGCCAGAAGCACCGTGAATGTGGCTGATGTATATGCGGTCATTGAAACGTTTCTTCAGCTAATCCCTGAATACCTTCTCGAAGGCAGAGCTGTCGATTTGGGGCCATTTGGTAAGTTCAGTGTGAACATATCAAGTATTGGCCATGAGCAGCCAGAGGATGTATCAGTTTTCAGTATCCGTAAAACCAAGGTGCAGTTTACCCCGGGTGAGGAACTGAAAAACCAATTCATCAAACCGAAGTTTGTCAAAGCAGAAAATGGCGATTTAACCATTCCTGCTAATGTTGAACCGAAACAAGTTGCATGAATACGCTAGATCATTTTATCTGGACATAAATCCCGTTGGCAACAGCGGGATTTTTTTATGACTTTTCCTTTGGTTGACACGGGTATATCAATCTGATCTAATTAGCCCTTCCTTTACTTCTTCACAAACTCTGTAGTACTGAGCTGCTTTTTGATATGCTTGTCGGGAAGAAAGCTCATTTTCAAACCTGTTATATCCTTGCTGGTCACCTCATCGGGATTTGTCTTACCCGTACCGGATGCGTGCAGGTTAAACGTACCAAAGCCATCGAGCCGTACCGTATGACCATTTTGCAGCAGGTCCGGGATGAGTTCAATCAAGGTATAGATCACTCTCACAACATCTGGAGCATGCAGGGAGGATCTTTGTGAGATGAGCTTACACAGTGCACGCAGATCTGTCTGCACTCGATCTGTGAGCACTGGATAGTATTTCAATTTATCGTCTTTGGCGAGTCCGGGCCTTTTTGTTGCTATCTTATATTTTACAGGCATATAACTCAATGTTTGGATTTCAATCAGGAGCATAAAGTCTATTCTTTGTGCATCCTTTCTTTAGAAAAAGAAAGATAACGTATTTTACGAGTTGGCAGGTAGCCTTTGCCAGATTGCTTTCGACTTTTCCTTTCAGGTGATATAGTAAAATGGTGAGGCATCGGATAGATCATGGTTTTCGTTGTCCGAATAGGAAATTTGGAGTTACATGATGGATTAACTTTTAAACAAACAAAAAACGACTTTTAAACAAAGTCGGTCTTTTGGCTTCTCTCGACTTTTGTATCATCAAAAATGAAACAAGAGAGAGATGAACACTAAAAATCAATTTGGAAGGAAGGGCTGGACACCGGATAGGATCGGCTCCCTGAAAGGCAAAACATTTGTAATCACCGGCACCACCAGCGGTACTGGTTTTGAAGCTGCACGCATTCTACTGTCTAAAGGCGCAAAGGTGGTGATGCTGAACCGCAACCCCAAAAAAGCAGAGGAAACCATCGCAGCATTGAAGCAAGCGCTTGGTGTGGCCATAGATGTTATCAATATTCAGATGGATCTGGGTGTACAGGCTTCTGTGAAAAAAGCTGCAGCGGAAGTATTGAAGAACGTGACACGCATCGATGCCCTGATGTGCAATGGTGCCATCGCACAGGTGCCTACTCAAAAAATGACTGTAGATGGATGGGAAAGCCAGGTGGGCGTGAACTATTTCGGACATTTTACACTGCAGGCTTTGCTGTTTCCAATGATCGAAAAGTCCAATGGACGCATTGTCACGGTTGGAAGTATGGGGTATAAGATGGGGATTAAAACCATCAAATTCGATGACCTGAACTGGGATAAAGACTATACGCCCAATGATGCTTACAGCCAGAGTAAATTGGCTCAGATCATGTCGGTGTATGAATTGCAGGACAGGCTGGAAAAAGCCGGAAATGTGAATGTGAAGGTATATGCCTGCCACCCGGGTTCTTCCAGGACCAACCTGATCAATACCAGTGGCAGCTTCATGATGAAAATGATTTTCGGTCTGATGAAGCTGTCACCTTTGACGCAACCCGCAGAAAAGGGTGCCTACCCTGAATTGATGTGCGCTACGGAAGAAGATTTGGATCAGAAGGCTTTTTACGGACCAACGGGAAGAAGCAACTGGGTGGGCCCGGTTGGAGCGCATCATTAAGAGCCACACGCCAAAGACAAAGCAGTTGCTGAGAGACTGTGGGATCTATCGGAAGAAAAAACAGGTGTGAAGTTTTCGATTGAAACCATGGACGTTTCGCTGTAAGGGGCCCATTAATTTTTAACTATTTTTAATCTATGGTACGTCCAGGAGCAACAGACAAGGGAAAGGTATTTTTATCCGGAACGGTGGAAAAAGAATACACCTGGGAGCACATTTCACCGCAGCACATCATCGTGTTTATTTATTCAGGTGAGATGACCCTGTCGTATGGGGTCAATACGCTGAGCTTTAAAGCGGGGGATACTGTTTTAGTTCCCAAGAATCAATTGATCCGGGTGGTAAAGACCCCGGCTGATGGACAGCCATTCAAAGCGGTGTCCATGTTTATGCCGGAGGTAGAGCTGCGCAAGTTTTATGTGGATCGTCCGGTTCTTGAAAGTTTGGATGAAAGCATTGCGAAGCAAAGGCCGATAAAGTCGCATCCTTTGTTGGACAGTTTCTTTAAATCGATGTTTTCCTATTTCGATATGGGGGACGAGCTGCCGGAGAAGCTTGTAGCTATCAAGATTCAGGAGGCCCTGACCATCATTGATGAAGTGGACAAAAGGGCCAGTGCGATCTTAGGCACGTTTAACGAGATCGGGAAGGTAGACCTGGAGAAATACATGGAAGAACACTATATGTATAATCTGCCTTTGGAGAAATTCGCCTTTCTAACAGGTAGAAGCCTGACCACTTTCAAGTCGGATTTCAAAAAGATTTTCAAGACCACACCCGGGAAATGGCTCACCGAGAAGCGGCTGAATCTGGCGCATCACAAGCTCACGACAGAAAAGCAGCGGGCCACGGAGGTCTATCTCGCTGCGGGTTTCGAGAACCTCTCTCATTTTTCATTTGCCTTTAAAAAGGCGTTTGGGTACAGCCCCAGCAACATTCAGGGGCAACAATTAGCCCAATAATTATCAACTAAATAATAAATCATTAAGACATGGAAATATTAAAAGCAGCCACGGAGTGGGCACGAGCCGAAGTTTTCTCTACACGATTCTTCATCTTTTTCGCATTGGTGTTTTTGCTTGCCAGCATCGGTTTTTGGCAGCTCGGTAAAACAGATATGGCAAAGGCCTACATCATCCCCATGCTGGTGGCAGGGGCTTTGCTGCTGACCATCGGGCTAGGCTTGTTTTACACCAATAAAGCAAGGATCACCCAGTTCGAAAAGGCTTACAACAGTGATGCCCAGGCCTTCGTCGCCTCAGAAATTGCCCGTGCCGAAAGCACGATAAAGGAATATAAAACCATCGTATTTACTGCCATCCCATTGATCATCGCGGCCTGCGCCCTGGTCATTGTATTCGTTGATATTCCTGCCTGGCGGGCAAGTATGATTACCACCATAGCCATGATGGTCGTGATCTTGTTGATAGACGGTACCGCCCGCGCCAGGATTGAAGCTTATTATGAGCAATTGCAGGAAGTGGAAATGAGGAGAGGGGGGTAATCCCCCTTTCTCCCCCTTTGGAAAGGGGGATTACTTCTATAAACTGTTCACGTTAAAAGTCATCAATTTAGTATTTAATTTCAATACACCGGTAGTGTAGGGAATTAAGTAAGCTTGGAAGAAATGGCATCATATAGAAATCCCTCTTTACCTCTATCATTGAATCAAGGCTCTGGCTCTGTTCAAAGGGGGGTAGGGGGATTGGCAGCAACTACCTACCATACACGAGGGTTCCCTTTAGCCTGGCATGGATCAGATCTCACCGACTTTTCCAATGCTCAATGAAACCATGAATTTCAGAGAGGACAAAGGCCATATTACATTTCACATCCATGTCGTCGAACCTAAGAAAGTTCAACCCCATTTCTTCCAGTTTCCTTTGTCGTTGAGCATCTTTTAGTTGAGCTAATTCACTATTATGGCTGTCACCATCTACTTCTATTACCAGATCTAGTTTTTTGCAATAGAAATCAACGATGTATTTTTCAAGTGGCTTTTGCCTGTTGAACCTGAACCCTTCTATCTGACCAGCTTTCAGTTCTTGCCAAAGAAGCACCTCCGAAAGTGTACTGTTTTTACGTAACACTCTTGAGAGATGCTTAAGGTTTTTATTGTAGGGTAGGTAGTACATTTTAATCCCCCTTTGTCCCCCTTTTTAAAGGGGGATTACTTCTATAGTCATTCCATCAAAAGTTATCAATTTAAAGTTTATTTTCAATGCACCGGTAGTGTGATTGGGAATTATACAAGATTAGAATAAATGATTTCATATAGAAATCCCCCTTTAGCTTCCTTTCTAATTCAAGGCAAAAGGCCTTTCAGAAAGGGGGGCAGGGGATTACCTCAGTCAGAACCTACTCTACAGAAACCCAGGCTTAAAACCCTTCAAAAAACCTTGCCTGGCAGCGCTTATATTCGTAACTTATTTCTGTAAAACCGAACTAAATTGTCAACAAAACACAGCACAAAATGAATAACCCGGTCCAATGGTTTGAGATCGCCACCAAAGATATCGAGAGAGCTAAAGCATTCTACTCCAAAGTATTCAACCTGGAATTTCAATTCGTTGAAATGCCTGATAGCAAAATGTATATGTTTGGGGAGCCGGATAAAGTAGGGTCTGCCGGATGCCTGGTACAGTCAGCCGAAAGCAAGCCCAGCACTGATGGCACCACCATCTACTTTTCATGTGATGATGTGGCGGTCCAGGCCAGCAAGGTAGAGAAAGCGGGCGGCAAACTGATCATCCCAAAAACCGATATTGGAGAGTTCGGGTTTTTTGCCCAGTTCATTGATACAGAAGGCAATCGCCTGGGGCTGCACTCTCAGAACTAAAGCGCAGTAAAAAAAGCGGACACAATGCAAGCGGGTGCTGGCTTTATCAGAAGTATGTAAATGAATATCTATTTTTTTATTGCTGGAGTTCTTTGCCTCTTGCTGGGCTTGGCTCATTCTCTGCTGGGGGAGATCCTCGTTTTTAAAGACAAGCGCAAGCCTGGGAATATTGTCCCCACAATAGGTGGTTCGGGATTGCGAGAGCGACATCTTAGAATCATCTGGGCCACCTGGCACCTGGCCACCTTTTTTGGCTGGTGTCTTGGTGTGCTGCTCATTGGTCTTTCATTCAGCTTCAGCCAATTACTAACTACTCAGTTAAACTATATGGTCTATGCCATTGCCAGTTCCATGTTTGCTGGATCGGTTATGGTGCTTGTAGGTACCAAGGAAAACATCCCGGATGGATTGTGCTGTTGTTGATTGTGTTGTTGGTGATTGCTGGGAACCTTTGAAAGGGGAATTGTTAAATTATGTGGTTCCATTTCTCCCCACAATTCCCGAACTTACCTGATCACCAGTGAGGGAATCATGAAAGCCGGAAAAAAGGAGAAGGCCAGGGGTAAAAGGAAAGTCGATCTGTTGGTGCTGTCGGATATTCATTTGGGTACCTATGGATGCAAGGCAAAGGAGCTCACCAATTATCTGAAGAGCATCGAACCTAAACAGGTTGTCCTGAATGGAGACATCGTAGACATCTGGCAGTTCAGCAAACGGTACTGGCCCAAGAGCCACATGAAGGTGCTCAGCCAGCTGCTGAGGTGGATCTCCATGGGAATCGACACCACATACATCACAGGCAATCACGACGAAATGCTCCGGAAGTTTGAAGGCCTAAGTGTGGGAAACCTGCACATCGAAAACAAGTTGTCCCTCAAGCTAAAGTCAAAGAAAGCCTGGATCTTTCATGGCGACGTCTTTGATGTGACCATGGCGCACTCCCGCTGGCTCGCCAGGCTGGGCGCGATTGGTTATGGGATGTTGATCGTGCTCAACAAAATCTTCAACTTCTTCAGTCAGCTCGTGGGGAAGGGGCGGATCTCACTATCTAAAAGGATCAAAGATGGTGTGAAGGGATCCTCTAAGTCCATGCAGTTGTTTGAGGAGACGGCAACTCGTATCGCAGCTGACAACGGCTACGACTATGTGGTCTGTGGTCATATCCACACGCCTAAGCTGAAGGAGTACAAAGTAGGCAAACGTAAGGTGATGTACCTCAACTCCGGCGACTGGGTGGAAAACATGACTGCCCTGGAATACAACCAGGGTAAGTGGCGGTTGTTTCACTACCAGGAAGACGACTTTGTGATCCCGGATGCATCCGTCGAAGTGTTGGAAGACGAACAGGAAAGCCTTTTTGATAAATCACCGAAAGAACTGTTCAGCCGGATGATGGGAGATATGCTGAATAAGCCAAAGTGAGATTGGTTATGGCGAATAAAAAGATTGGCCATGGTTTATAAAAACATGTCACATAATAAAAACATGTCAGCAGACAACACCGACATTAAGCTGGGTAAAAACATGTCACAAGCGGACGCTTGCGCCAGTTTTTAGGACATTAAGCTGGGGTTTGAGCAAGCGCCCATTCAAGCTTTAGGTCGGTGTTGTCACCGACCAAAACGATTTTAGGCATTAAGCTTGAGCTTCAAAGGAGCGAAATCAAAGATAACACACGGTGAAGCCCTGTGAGATTTAGAATATAGAAACCTAAGCCCCAAAGGGGCGTAATCATTCCCAACCCTCGACAAGCCCAGTTGATTAGAAACCAAATCCTCCTACCTTAGCCGGGAATGACAAAAAGGGAATTAACACAGCTGCGCAGGGCGATCTTAGCCAGTCAGGGTTTACACAAGCCAAACCCCTTTGGCAAAGGAAAACGAGCGGTCCTGGCTGCGGTGGAAAAGCTTGGTTATATACAGATCGATACGATCTCGGTCGTGCATCGGGCCCATCATCATACCTTGTGGACCAGAGTACCGGACTACCAGGAAAAATACCTGGACCGGCTGGTAAAGGAACGGAAGCTCTTTGAATACTGGTTTCATGCTGCATCGTATCTGCCGATGCGGGACTACCGTTTTGCGATCCCGCTGATGCAACGATTCAGGGAACGAAAATCACCATACTACAATGTGGATCAGAAGATACTGAATCACGTTTATGATCGGATTAAGATTGATGGACCGCAGAAGGCCCGGGACTTTCAGGCACCGAATAAGAAATCAGGTGGCTGGTGGGAATGGAAGCCTGCGAAAGTAGCGCTTGAGAAACTCTTTATGCAGGGCGAACTGATGATCGCTGGTCGGGAGGGCATGCAAAAGATCTATGATATCAAAGAAAGGGTCTTGCCGGACACCATCGATACTTCAGCGCCTGACCCTGTGGATTATGCACAGTATTTGGTTGAAACGCATCTGCGGGCTTACGGGGTGACGAATGTGAAACAAATCACCCACCTGAAGAAAGGGAAGGAGCTTAGCAAAAATGTTGAAGATATACTGTTTGAGATGACCAGGAATAAGGAAGTGCAAGAGATCCACCTGGATGGCTTTCCTACCTTGTATGCATCCAGTGATCTACTGGAGAAGACAAAAAGAAAAGCGCCAGCGAGCATCAGGTTGTTATCTCCTTTTGACAATGCCGTCATCCACCGTGATCGCGCAGAGAAGCTCTTTGGTTTTGACTACCGCATTGAGTGTTATACCCCGCAACCCAAAAGGCAGTACGGCTATTTTTGTTTACCCATTTTATTTGGGGACGAATTCATTGGCAGGGTCGACTGCAAGGCACACCGTAAAAAGAGCGAACTGGAATTGATCCACTTACACATCGAAAACACAAGATATGACATTAACTATTGGCTGGATCCTTTTGTTGAAACAGTGAACAGATTTGCCAGCTTCAATGAGTGCTCATCCATTAGTGTTTCCAAAGTCAGCCCAGGATCTTTTAAAAGCATGATTGAGCAGGCTTTACATTAGCAACATGTTCGGTAAAATCAAAACCTTTTCCTGCTAGGTGGATCAGAGCAGCTCATGGATCAATGTTCATATCATTTGCAATCAAATAACTGACAGCTAGATCTTTATGCAATTTACCCGTTGCGCCTAACAGTAAAATTGACTAAATTAGTTATACCATTTCTCTTCTCAATGCTCATTATTAACCACCTAAACCCACCAACATGAAAAATCTGGTTTATTTTTTCGGCTGCTTATGGATGACTGTGACAATGATTGCCTGTTCCAACCAGGCAGCAGAACATCCGCATGATCACCCGCATCCTCATGATCTCACCAAAGAGACTTTTTCTATTGAGAAGCTCGTAGATGAGGTAAAAACCGTTCCTGATTCCATCATTGAGTATTTACATGCTCAGCACCATTCTCACAAGGTATTGGAGCGAAGAACCGTGCCACCCGGATATGAGACTAAGGAATTGAAAAACTGGGGTGAGTATGTTGCCAAAGTGGAAGACTTACCTGCCATCAATCCGGGGCCGGGTGAGTATGTCCATGTGATGGAAGGCTATAAACACGGGTACCAAAATCTTGTCATCGGCATTACCGAGACATTCCCGGGTGGGGCACCCCCGATGCATACGCATAAAGGTGAGGAATCGCATGTTTTATTAGAAGGAACGATACTCTATGCTTTGGGAGATACACTCTTCACGATTGAGGCGCCTTACATTGTGAATATTCCTCCGATGGTCCCTCATGCTTTTAAAAACATTGGTGAGAAAACCGCGAACCTGGTGGTGATATTCCCAACCAATGTCTGGGAGTATGATGTATTGGATTACTTCCCTTTTAAGGAGGAGTAGGTTACATGCCATTCTTTTTGATCGAACTTTACTCAATTAAAAGACTGCCTGAATTCCAGCGGGGATTGGTTTGTCTTGCTTTTGAATAGTCTGCTAAAGGACTGGGAGTGCTCAAAGCCTAATCCATATGCGATCTCACTGACAGAAAGTTGAGTGGTGGACAACTTTTCCTTCGCTTTATCTATCAGTCTTTCGTGAATGTGCTGTTGGGTGTTTTGCCCGGTAAGTACTTTGAGCAAACCGCTGAGGTAGTTGGGCGAAACGTTCAGCGATTCTGCAATGTCGTTCACTGATGGAAGGCCACTACTGGCGAGGTCATCTTTAGCAAAATAATCAGACAGCCAGTCTTCCATTCTACCCAGGATCTCATGGTTGGATATTTTGCGGGTGATGAATTGGCGTTGATAATATCGCTCAGCATAATTGAGCAACACTTCAATCTGCGAGATGATGATATTCTGGCTAAACTGATCAATGTTAGCATGATATTCTTCTTTGATATTCTGCATGATTCTGATCAGCGATTGCTCTTCCTTTTCTGATACGAACAGGGCCTCATTGATTTGATAACCAAAGAATTCATAACGTCTGATCGTTTTTGCCAGATTCGTCTTCCAAAGAAAGTCCGGATGTATAAACAGGATCCATCCCGTGGGTCCGGGTGGTGTGTGACGAGCTTTCACGCTGATCACCTGACCTGGGGCAACAAATGACATCACCCCCTCATCAAAATCGTAGGGCTGCTGTCCATAACGCATTTTACCATTCACACCCCGCTTCAGCGCGATGGAATAGTGAGGAGATACCAGGGTGATCTCATCTTCCTCCGTCTGATAGTTGACCTGGCTATAGTCAACGAGGCTCACCAGTGGGTGCTCAGGTGCCGGTAGCCCCGCCAGCTTGTGATAATCACTTATGGATTGAAGTCTGTGCATTTTGATCAAATAAGTGTCCCACCTGAGGCCTCGATTCGCTGTGCAGTGACCCAATGAGCATCCTCGGTACATAGCATGGCGACCACACTCCCAATGTCTTCCGGTTCCCCAACTCTTCCCAAAGCTGTTGCATTGGAGATCAGATTTCTCTTTTGCTCATTATCGCGGTTAGTACCACCTCCGAAATCCGTCGCCACAGCTCCTGGTGCAATGGTATTGGCCCTGATGCCTCTGCCACCCAATTCTTTAGCAAGATAACGCGTAAATACCTCAATGGCACCTTTCATAGAGGCATAGGCCGAAGATCCGGGAAGGGTAAACCTTGCCAGACCTGATGAAATGTTAATGATCCCACCTCCATCATTTAGAAGTGGTAATGCCTTTTGAGTCAAAAAATACACCCCTTTCAGGTGAATATTCATCATCTCATCAAACTGTGCTTCCGTGGTTTCGGTAAATGGTTGGTAGATACCCGTTCCTGCATTGTTCACCAGGAAATCGAAATGCCCGGTCCTCACTGACTTCAGGTAGTCTGAAAGTATTTTGTAAAAGTTGTCAAAAGTAGTGACATCACTTGTGTCAAGCTGCAGGGCATATCCGGTGCTTCCTGTTTCATTAATCCTGGCTACCACTTCCTCTGCAGCCGTTTTATTGGTGTGATACGTAATGACCACGTCCAGCCCTTTTCGGGCGATGTTAATGGCCATGTCTCTTCCAAGTCCCCGACTTCCCCCAGTGATCAATGCTATTTTTCTTTGTGTCATGAAATCCTTATTTGAGTCTTAAAAAATTTATAACGCAAATATGTAGCTGATGACTCCGTAGGATGTATCCAAATCTCAGGAGGTTGTAACCGAAATCTCAAGGATTGCTTATATCAGTATTTGTGGTGATGACCAATCTCATGATTTTATCGTAATTTCTGCTTTTTAGAGAAACTGAATCGATTGAAAGGATGAAATCCGAAAAAGAAAAAATGCTAGCCGGAGAGCTATACAATGCCTCCGACGAAGAGTTGACACAGGAGAGGATTCATACCCGGCTGCTCCTGAAAAAGCTAAACGACCTACCCGAAAGTGAGGTAGATGAGCGAAAACAGGCTTTGAGTCAACTTATTCCTCGTATGGGTAAGAAACTCTTTATTCAAACACCCTTCTATTGCGACTATGGCTATAACATGGTCATTGGAGACGATGTTTACTTCAACTTCAATTGTGTTGTGCTCGATGTGATGGAAGTCCACATCGGATCACGTACACTAATCGGCCCTAACGTCCAAATATATGGGGGTACTCATCCATTGGATTATAAAGAGCGAGCCACGGGTCTTGAATTTGCCAAACCCATTCATATCGGTGAGGATGTTTGGCTTGGTGGCAGTGTGGTCATCTGTCCGGGAGTATCAATTGGAGACAGGACTACAATAGGAGCTGGCAGTGTGGTGACAAAAGACATCCCTTCTGATGTGATCGCGGCTGGTAATCCGTGCAAAGTTATCAGGCGGTTGAAGACCTGATCAGCGTTTACCATAATCCGGATAGAGATTCGTGAGATGCAGATTTAATAAAAAGAGCCTCGTAAGTCATACATGAGCCCCATTGGTCCCGTTTTTCATCAGCTTAGCCTTCAACTCCATACACTTATTCATAGTAAGTGGTTTTTCTATATACCCATCGATCTGATATTGTTGGGCGCGCTCTTTGTCCCGCTGATCCGTTGAAGAAGTAGTGATATATACTTTTACCTTCTTCCATTGTGCCTCAGTAAGCTGGTCCATTACCTGCCATGCATCCATCCCGGGCATATTGATATCCAGAAATACGACATATTTTTCTGGATTTTCCTGAAGCACCGCCAGTGCATCCACAAATTCTTTTCCATCTCTATAAGACATTGGCTTTGTGGATAAACCACTATCAATGATCATTTGCTTCTGCACTTCAGTAGTAATAAGATCATCATCTACGACAACTACCCAATAACTCATCTATTGCAAGGATAAATTCAAGTTTATGGTGGAATCCACCATTTTCCGAATGATCGTGTCGAGCTCATTGGCTGACTCATTCAGGTGTTTAATATATTCAACCTTCGTATCGGTCCCATTCCCTTTGTTGATCAATTCAAGGATACTAAGAATCCTCGCCAAAGGAGCTCGAACCTCATGTGACTGTGACCAAGCAATTTGCTTGAGCTGAATGTTTTGTTCCTCAAGCGTTTTGTCTATGATCTTTTTCTCATGGATGTCTTTACCAATGATGATAATAAGCTCCTCCTCAAGTAAGGGATAAGCAGACCATGCAAACCATTTGTATTTGTCATCACTTGTGATCACACGACTCTCGAAGTAGTGTATGGAATTTCCCTGCAGGTTGTTTCGCTGAAAGAGTGTAGCCTGCTCGAGGTCGTCCGGATGCAAGAGTTTTTCAAAACTCTTGGAAAGTATTTCCTTTGGGAGATACCCCATATTTGCCTCTACTGATGGGCTTATCTTTTTGATCGTTCCTTCGAGACTCATCATGCATAAGATGTCAGGGCTGAGGTTAAAGAGGTGCTCCAGTTCTTCTTCGCTTTTGCGGCGTTGTAGTTCAACATTCAACACATTGTTGGTGGTATCCATGATGTCGTAAAAAGCATCTAACTCAGGGATGGCCGATCTGAAGTAGTATAACAGGGTGCCTACTGATTTGCCTCCGTACATCAAAGGAATACCTAACACGGATTTTAATTCATTCTTTGCCAGTTCATCAAGGCTGAGGTCCTGGTCGGAATCAACATTGGATATAAAAGTGGGTTTCTTTGCCGACCAGATCTTGCCCAGGATGCCGGATTTTCTGTCGGCCACTCGCACTGACCTGGACTTTTGTACAAATGGGATCAGGTCTTTACCTCTAAAAGAAGAGGCTCTCTTGATCATCCTGCTACCATCTACATCGCTGAGCCACAATTCGGCATAGTCTGCTGCACCAAAATTCTTGAGGAGTCTGAGAATGAGCTGAAGCTGTGTGTCAAACTTTTTTGGTGAGCTGAATATCCTTTGGATCTTTGCCGCGATGTCATCCAGGATACGTTGATTGTGAGTCTCTGTAATATCCCTGGAGTTTACACAGATACCCTCTATGGCAGAATCATCGGTCCTGTTGGCAATGATGGTATCCAGCCACCGGTACTTTTTTTGTTTGTCCAGCACCCGGTAGGGGGTAAGCGTCAGCTCCCTCGAGGACTGGATTCTGCCAAACTCTTCGTAGAGTTGTCCCTGATCATGAGGATGTACGATGTCGAAATAATTCAGGGATTTGAGGTCTGAAGGCTGGTAGCCCAATATACGGCCGACAGATGAGCTAATGTAGAGGAAAAAGTGATCCTCTGTGAGTATGCTCACCCAGTCACTTGAATTTTCTATCAGGGCCTCAAACTTGCGCTCTTTTTCAAAAATCTCAAGCAGCGCAGCATTCTTTTTCATTTTCTCCTCGCGTTCACGCAGGGATCTCAAGATGGCTGCAGGCAGGAGGTCGATCCTGTTTTTGGTCACAAAGTCAGTGGCGCCTGCTTTGATTGCTGCCACAGCTTTTTCCTCTCCCAGAGTACCTGTCACAAAAATAAATGGTGTAAGCTCATCCTTTTCTCGTAGAAACTGCAAGGCCTTCATACCATTGTATCCAGGTATGGTGTAGTCTGCAATTACCAGATCTGGCTTTTCCTTAGTTACTTTTTCTTCATAAGAGTTTTTGTTGTGTGAGAAAAGAAAACTCACTTCAAAATCCAACTCATGAAATTGCAGTTTGATAAGCTCAATATCACTGAACAGGTCTTCCAATATCAAAACCAACAATTTTTCCTTCTTTTCCATAGCTACGGTCAAATCAACAAAATACTTTTACGAATCCAATTGTCCACTAGGGTTTTGGTTCAGTAAAAGCCAATAGTATCCTACATCTCTCACACTTTTCGAGAATTGTTCAAAATCAACAGGCTTCACAATATAACTGTTCACCCCTAGCTTATAGGTTTCCACGATATCACGCTCCTCCTTGGATGAAGTCAGCACGGTGACCGGGATGAACTTGGTTCTTGGGTCCTCCCTGATGGCACGCAGCACTTCTATCCCACCTACTTTAGGCATTTTCAGATCCAGGAGTATAAGCTTGGGTGGTCTTCCTACATCCCTACCTTCATATTCTCCACGTCCAAAAAGAAAATCCAGTCCCTGCTTACCGTCTTTGAGCCAAACCATCTGATTCGCCAGGTTAAATTCTTCAAGCGCCAGGATAGCCAGCTCTGCATCATTTTTATTGTCTTCCAGTAATAAGATCTCTACTAAGTTTGATGTAATCATTTGTTTATTTTGGTATAGAAAAATAGAATGTAGTTCCCTTATCAAGCTCGGAGTTTACCCAAAGCTTTCCTCCATGTCGGGTGATTATTTTCTTTACGATTGCCAGCCCGACCCCGGACCCCTCAAATTCATCCTCTCCATGCAAACGTTGAAAGATCTCAAATACTTTGCTTTGATATTCCATTTCAAAGCCTACCCCATTATCTGCTACGCTAAATACAAACTGATTCTCTTCTTCCGTGGCTCTCACCCGTATGACTGAAACATCACGCGTAGAAGAATATTTAAGTGCATTACCAATTAGATTGCTAATAGCAAGCCGAAACATTTCCTGGTCCCCTCTGACTTCAGGTAGTTCATCCATGGCAAAATCAAACCTTTTTGGATCCTGATTTACAGTCAGGTCTGTGAAGACCTGTTGACACAGTTGATGCATGGAGAATTTTGCTACTCGCTTTTCGATACGCCCCATACGAGAAAAAGAAAGCAGATCATCAATCAGATGGCCCATTTTTTTTGAACCCTCCAGCACATTGTCGAGGTAGTGTGCTTCTTTGTCGTCGATTCTGCCATCTAGTTTTTTCACGAGGATCTTCGCAAAACCATCAATGGCTCGAATAGGAGCTCTCAAATCGTGAGATACTGTATAGGTAAAACTCTCCAACTCTTCATTGATCGCTGTAAGGTTGGCTGTTCGTTCCTTTACACGTTCCTCAAGCTCGTGATTGAGCTTTCGAACTTCCATCTCGGCCACAACACGCTCCGTATTATCCCTTGAAATTACAGCCACCGAAACAACCTGTGAGTCATGAAAGACAGGGGCTACCGACGAGGCATAGTACCTGGCACCACCTGAAGGCAGAGGAAATTCAATCTCATAGGTAGTGGGCTTCCCCGTTTCAAATGTATAATTGAGTGCTTTTTCCACTTTTTTCCTTCCATCCTCAGTCTGAAAATCCAACAGGTTGGCTCCAACAACTTCCTCTTTTTTAAGCTCCGGTGCTACATGGTTGATGTATTCGATATTTTTGTCTCGATTTACCATGAAGATATGGTCAGGACTATTTTCAAAGAGTGCCCTAAACCGGGATTCACTTTTTTGTAGTTCGAATTGCGCTTCTTCTTTTTCTTTTTGCTCAGCCCTGATTAAGGTGTTTTTTTCGATGATATAGGACTCAGAAATGATACTCAGCGCCAAATCCACCATTTTATTCATTCCATCAAGCACACTGGCCAGCTTGAGCGGGTCACTTTTATACTGCTTCAGGATAAAGGGCAGTGACATGTCCCGGTATAGCTTGATCACCCGAAACCAATCAGAAAATTTTAATCCCAGGCGAGCATAGGTAATGCCCTGGTTGAGCAAATGATCTGAATGAGCTTCCCACTTATTTTCTGTGATGGCCTCATGCTCGAGCTTTCTCGAATGTGCTTGCTGGGCTTTATGTTCCTCAGGGGATTGAGCGTGGATGAGGGGACCAAAGGTGGGGTCATCTACCAGGTCGCTCCGCAGCTTGTCGTTGAGCGTAGCGTGGTGGATCTCCATAAAATCATTATAAGCTTCTAATGCAGGAAGCTCTTCCTCATTAAACCTATAGGGCATTTTGTCTGATATAGCTGTAATAGTCTTCATTGGGCTTATACAGGGATTGAAAAATAAAAGGTTGCTCCGGCTCCTAAAGTTGATTCTGCCCACACCTTGCCATTGTGACGATTGATTATCCGCCGGACAATGGCTAATCCAGCACCATTTCCATCAAATTCATCCTCACTGTGCAGCTTCTGAAACAGGGAGAACATCTTTTCTGCAAACTCCTCATCAAATCCAATACCATTGTCTTTAATGTAATAAGTATTTCCTTCTTTGCTACTTGCCCAGCCAATTTCAATTTTAGCATTTGAGTCTTTGGTAGAGAATTTCAACGCATTATCAATCAGCTCCTGAAGCATCATTTGCATCATTGTTCGATCTGCATTTAGCATAGGCATCTCTGATACCTGTAGCGCGGGCACCGTGAAGTTGTAGGTGTGGGTTAGTTCCTTATATACAGTTTTTGAGAGACTGGCGAAATCTATCCGTTCGATGTTCATGACCTGTTTTGACAGTCTGGACAAGGTCAACAGGTCATCGACCTGTGAATTGAGCTTGTCCACATTATCTGAAATCAAGTTCAGATAGCGAAGTTGGTCACCATCAAGTTTGTCGGAGGCTTTCTTAATAAGCACTTTAGAAAAACCTGTGACCGCACGTAGAGGTGCTCTTAGATCATGAGATACAGAATAATTGAAAGATTCCAATTCTTCCTTGACCAATTCAAGTTGTCTGCTCTTTTCGTTGAGATCAATTTCATCTTGCCGTTTTGAGATATAGAGAGAAACAACGTCTGCCAGTTGTGCAAAATTGTAAGGAAGGAAAAGGCAATGCTTAAATACGGATGAGTTGCCTGAAATTGTTGAATCAGCATCGGTTGATGAAAGAACGATAATCGGAAGCACCGGATTTCTTGAAGTCTCAATTAATTGCAGGAGGAAAGCCCTGAGGTTAGCTCCTTTTACAAGGGCCAAAGAAAAATTGTGGTTTTCAGCTAAAGTAAGCGCATCACCCGGATTGTCTGCAGTAAATAATTCCACAGGAAAATCAATACATAACGTCTCAAGGTCCCGGGGTTCCCCCTCAACGATAAGTATTTTTGAATTTCCCGAATGAAATGATGATTTCTTTCTGGTGTCTCGTTCAGTTAGCTGGTTCATTATGTTTTTGTCCTTTTCGTATGACCGAAATCAGGTAAAATGCATTTTCATCTGTTGGTGTTTTTGTTAAATATTCCTCTCGATACACCCAATATTGAGTAATGGTAATATTAAGATAAAAAATTTTACTATTCCTTAAAAATAAACCATTTAAATAACTGTTTGGCAGACAATTAGTATCATTTTTTATTGAAGAATAAAAATATTTCAGCTAGTATATGGGAAAAACTGGTTTTTAACTGATTTATTTAGTTTAAACCTACTGGTAATTGAATCATTTGCCAGCTGAAAAGCCCAAGAAATTAAGCGATAAAGAGCATGTTACAGGGCTATTAGGAAGTGACAATCGTAAAGTAGAAGGTGCTATATTGGTTTGGCACCGAATCAATCCAAATTTCTCCGTTGTGCAATTCCACAATCTTCTTACAATGAGCCAGACCAATTCCGGTGCCTTCATATTCAGTTTTGCCATGTACTCTGTGAAATATATGGAATATTTTTTTCCAGTCTTTTTCATCAATTCCTATACCATTATCAGTAATGGCAAATTTCCAGCCGTGATCTAATTTTTCTGCAGATACCTCCACGGTGGATTTCACACCTTTTCTGGCAAACTTGATAGCATTGGCAATCAGATTTTGGAAGAGAAGTTTTAGCTCCAGCGGATACGCATTTAATTGGGGTAGTGGGTTTTTAATCACTTCTACTTTACTGGTTTTAATTAAGACGTTGAGGTCAGCAAGCGCTTCATTCAAAACTTCATTGCAATCTGTTTCCTCTAGGACTTTAGTAGCACTTAGTCTGGAATAGTCCAGCAAACCCTTGATAAGCTCGTCCATCCTGCTGGCGGCTCTGGTAATAGCACCCGTAAATTGCTTTCCGTCTCCATCAAACCTGTCGCCATAATCTTCCATGAGTAAGTCCATATAGTTGATGATGGTCAGCAACGGTTCTCTAAGATCGTGGGAGGCCACATAAGCAAACTGTTCCATTTCCTTGCTTTTAGATTCAAGGATGGAATAATTTCTCATTTTTTCTTCAGCCTCTTTGCGTTCTGAAATATCAGTTGCTACACCCAGGAAGCCGGTGATTTCACCGGTTTCATTTCTTAAAGCTGTTACAACCAGCTGAACAGGAAAAGTAGAACCATCTTTACGGATGTAGGTCCATTCACGGGATTCGAACTTGCCGTCTCTGGCCTTTCGCACAAAAACTTCAAATCCAGCGATTTCTTCTCCATAGATTTCGGAGAGCTCTTTTCCCCTATGAATTACCTCATCTACTAAATGAATGATCGCAGGAGTTTGCTTATCAATCATCTCCGTAGCCGTATACTGTAATAGTTTCTCCGCACCCTTATTGAAATGCTTGATGATCCCTGAAGTGTCTGTACTGATGATAGAAACATGGCCTGAATTCAGTATGGCTTGCAACTCCTGGTTTCTTGTATAGAGATTTTCTTTGGACTTGGTGATCTCGTTGATATCCTGAAATATTCCATAAAGCCTTACTGGTTTTCCATCTTTAAACTCAGCCTGACCCACTGACCTTACCCAGTTTACATTTCCCTTTGCCGTAACTATTTCAAGTTCGACATCAAATGTCTTTCCAGTTTCAATGGCTTCTCCAACAACTCTTTGAATGGTATCACGGCTTTTTCCTTCTTTATAGAATTCAATTCCTTTGGTCAGATCAGGGACAAAGTCTGGTGGTACTTCATGTATTTCCTTGGTTATTTTACTCCAATAAACTGAGTTTTCTACCAAATCCACTTCCCATGCTCCGATACGGGCAATTTCATTGGTGCTTTCGAGCACTTCTTCCACTCGGCGCTTTGCAGCTTCTTCTAGCTTTTGGGCAGTGGTATCCCTTAAAATCGCTGAGATGGCAGTGATCTCTCCTTTGCTATTTCTGATTGGGGATAATGTGATGGAAACATTGATGATTTTTTTGTCTTTTCGCATTCTGAGCGTTTCATACTGCGAGACTGTTTCCCCTTTATTAATGATAGATATCATTATTTCCTCTTCCTTCACGAGATCAGGCGGATAAATTAGAGAAACGTTTTTTCCTATTATTTCCTCTGCAGAATATCCCAGTATCTTTTCAGCAGCCGCATTCCAGGTAAGGATGGTTCCATCCAGTTTTTTGCTTACAATGGCATCTGCCGATGAGCTGATGATACTAACCAACTGATTAAGTTTAAGCTGTTCTCGCTTACGTTCGGTCACATCTCGAATAGCTGCAGAAACCCAGGTCTTGCCATTCAGGGAAATTGGACTCAGTGATACCTCTACCGGAACCTCAATACCATCTTTTCTTTTCGCAAAGAGGTCCAGGCCCGACCCCATGTTTCTTGTTATTGGCGATTGAAAGTAGCTGGTTCTATGTGCTTCATGCTGAATGGAAAATCTTTTGGGAATTAGAAGCTCAACTTTTTGACCCTCCAGTTCCTCGCTTGAATACCCAAAAACCTGATGTGTTTGATTGTTTGACAAAAGGATTGTGCCACCTTCATCAATGATGATCATGGGATCCGGTGTAGAGTCCAGGAGTGTACTGGTCTGTTTCAGGTTTGATTCTGCCTGGGTCTTTTGGGAATCCATTACGTTTAGCGCCTGAGCAGTTATCCTAATTAAAAAGAGTGAAACCAGGATAAAGGACAGGGCGAGCAATGCGATACCAAAATCGGTGCTAACCCAATTGAGTCTGTTGGAAATAATGCGGATATATGACAGAATAAAGACTGCAACAATCATTTGAAAAAACAGCCTTCTTGCCATCAGGTTTCCAATTTGGCGTCCTGTAAATAATGCCGTGAGACCAACAGAAGGATGGATCAGTGAAGATGATACGGAAATGAGTAGAAATGCCATGGAAGTGTGTATGGCCATGGAGGTAATAAACCAGTGTTTATATAAGGTGGGCACTCCAAGGATGTATCCCATGATGGACGTGAACGAAATGAGTGTAACCAGGTGAAGAGCTATCTGGGTCGTTAGTAGGATGATTTTATTTTTGGCTCCTAACACCACCGAAAAGAAACCCATGAATAAAAAGCACAGTGCAGTAGCCGCAGCCATTCTAAATGATGCTGATTCGTTTACTTCTGCTTTACCGCTGAAAAACAGCTGATCAATACTAAAATCGTTTTGTATAAATTCCTCAGCAAGCGATATCAACCCGACTAACAAGACAAAGGCCGCTGGAATTTTCCACAGGAGTCTTTTAGCGAGTGGCCCTGAAAGTTGAAAATAAATGGAAGCTGCCACAAGTAGGAAGGAGAGAGCTGTATTGAACTTCATGGTGCTAAAACCAGGAACAATACTTTTGAACACTGAGATGTCGAAGGCCCAGCCAAACATTACCACGAGCCCCAGGATCATGACCACTATATTCGTGATCTGTATAAATTTTATGAACCTTGAATTTTCCTCTTCCGTCATAAATCAGGTTTTACCAATTTGGAAACGGGTAAATGATTGATATTGTGTAAATTAAAGTTCTTAAGATTATTGAAACAAACTGTTGGGAGTTTTTATAAAGATTTTCAATCTTATTTACTTTTCCAATGACCTACAATATCAATAACCTATCTCATTACCGGGCGTTTTAATTGCCTGAAAGTCAACGAGACACTTTGAATGCATCATTTTTATCTTTTTTAGATGTAAAATCGTATGCACATCACGGTCTAATTTATCTTGTCCTTAAAATGACTATGAATAGATCAACCATGAGGAAGAGTTTTTAGGCCAAAGTCTGTCGCCGGCTATGCTTATTTAAACACCTTCTTCTTTCCGGGCAGCAATACTTCACTGAGGAGGTAGTGCACTTCTTCGGTGATTTCAGCAACCAGGTTTTCAGCTTTTTCAATGTCGGCGTTATCCAGCCTTTCAAGTTCGGAGGCAAATATTTTTAATCGGTTCAACATCAGTGATCGGGCCGTGCCACAAATATTATGTGCTACCTTTTTTATGGCATCCATTTGTCTGGCAACCATATGCACCCCCAGTTCAGCGACTGATTCCTTAAGTATGGGCACAGCCAATTCTATAAGCTCATCAAATTCTTGTTGATCATCGAAGAGTTCAGCGATTTTTTCATGGTCAAAATGCACCGCTTGATCACCTTCCGGTTGTTGAAGGACGGTCTCAGACTCCCGGTCTGCAAACCAACTGGTAAGCATCGCAACTACCTCGTCCTCTTTCAGAGGTTTGTTGAGCATGTCGTTCATCCCCGCATCGAGACACCGCTTGCGCTCACCCTCAACAGTTCCAGCAGTCAAAGCGAAGATGGGCACCTTCTTATCTATTTTTCTGATGGCCCGGGCCAGTTCATACCCATTTAACTCATCCATCTGGATATCTGTAATCACCATATCAAAGGCCTCTTTTTGAAAAAGGTTGATAGCAGATAGCCCATCTTCTACACCGATGAGCCGGGCATTTGGCAATACTCTCCTTAGAATAGCATTGGTGAGCTTCATATTTACCAGGCTGTCTTCAGCCACCAGGATCGTTAACTCATGGTTGAACTTTAATCTTTTCTTTTGGGGTTCACCCGTGGACGGAAAACTGTTTGCACCACCGAGTGTTTGAAGACATTGGGAAAGCATGTCCAGATTGATTGGTTTTGGCAATCGATAGTCAATCTTCAATGCCTTGACCTTTGGACATAGGTCATCTTCAATAAGGCTATGGGTCAATACGATTTTTGTCTTCTCATCGATTAAATTATCTTCTTTCCTGATTCTTTCGATGGTTTCAAGGCCGTTCAGATTTTCCATTTGATAATCCATGAAGATCAAATCGAAGTCTTTGATGCGTTGTAGAATATCCAAAGCTTCTTCTCCACTCGTTGCCATCACGGAATTGATCCCGAAAAGGCTTAACGTATTGGCCATAATCCGAATATTCACCTGATTGTCGTCCACGATCAGGGCTTCCTTCATAGCTACTTTAGGAAGTGTCTTACTGGTAGTAGCTGTACTGCTTTTTAATTCCAGATCGAAGTAAAACGTACTTCCGACACCGAGGGTGCTATCCAGCTGTAGATCACTACCCATCATTTTCAGGATGGACTGAGAAATGCTCAGCCCAAGACCTGTTCCCCCATATTTCTTCGCTGTAGTATTGTCTGCCTGGTTGAAAGCACCAAAGATCTTTTGCTTCACATCTTCGGAGATGCCTACCCCGGAATCTCTGACGGCAAATCGGAAAGTGCTGTGGTCACTACTTTCTTTGAGACTGGCTACTGACAGTTCGATTTCTCCCTTTTCTGTAAACTTACAGGCATTACTAATCAGGTTGATCAATACCTGCTTGAGTCTTACATCATCTACCCAGATGCTATCCGGTATGTTAGTAGGGTCTACATTGATCACCATCTTGATGTTCTTATTGGAGACCTGGTATTTTAGCACATCAATCACACTTTCTATGAGTGGATAGAAGGCCGTTTTTTCTGTGTTTAGCTCAAACTTACCAGCTTCAATTTTAGAGAAATCCAGGATGTCATTGATCACATCCAGCAAACACTGCCCACTGTTTTTCACCAGCTTCAGGTGTTCCTCCTGGATTGGGTTCAGCTCTGATTTCAGTAACAGATCTGTGAAACCAATCACTCCATTGAGCGGTGTTCTGATCTCATGACTCATATTGGCAAGGAATTCCGATTTGGCTCGATTGGCTTCGTCCGCTTCAGATTTGGCTTTGACAAGCTCTTCCTGGCTCCTTTTCATCTCTGAAATGTCTTGAATGACCCCTACCAACTGTGTTACCTTTCCATCTGTGATGATGGGTTTGCCAGTTACTCTCACCCATCGATGATTGTTCATGGCTGTAACGAATCTGCATTCAACGTCAAATTCCTCCTTACTTTTAATGGCATTTCTCAATGAACGAACAATGACTGGAACATAGTCAGGGTGGTAAAAACTGATCGCTTTTTCCTTGTTTTGGTCGTATGTCAAGGGAAGCTCATGTATTTTGTAGACTTCATCAGTCCAGGTCACATGCTCTGTTTCTACATCCAGCTGCCAGCCACCAATGCTCCCCAGCTCCTGAGCCGCATTCAGGATACCCGTGGTAAATTGGAGGTCTTCCAAAATCTTTTTGTTTTCCGTGACTTCCTGTCGCACTGAGAGGAACCTGGAGATCTTGCCATCTTCATCATAAACCGGACAAATGACTGTATCCACCCAATATAAGGACCCATCCTTTGCTTTGTTTCTGATTTCCCCTCGCCATACTTCTCCTGAAGAGATGGTGTTCCAAAGGTTTTGCCAGAAAGACTCGTCGTGGTAGCCTGAGTTGGTGATCCTGTGATTTTGACCGATCAACTCCTCTTTAGAATACTTGGATATATCGCAGAACTTTTCGTTTACTTCAACGATATTGCCCTTCAGGTCTGTGACGGAAACCAGGCTACTTCTCTCCAATGCTTTTCGATAAGAAGCAAGTTTAAGATTGTATGTTTCAAGGGTGGCGGAGCTTTTGTGAGAAGCGTTATGATCGGTGGAAGGCCGTGTGTTCCAAAAAACATGCTTAGTCGCAATGCTATTGGTTTTTTTATGGAGATAGATTACCCCAGATATCAAAGTGATAGTCGTGACGACAGATGTGGAAATCAGAAGGACAGCAGCTGGGAGAAGCTCCTGGTTGAGCATATACAATGACAGGGAAGTCCCAAGGATGAATACTCCCAGGACAGCTAAAATCACTTTATCAAAACCAATGTGTTGAAACTCTTCCCGCTCTTTTTCTACAGTCTTTATCATAAAGGTAGAAGGCTGTAGGTCTCTAATCTCAGACCGCAACCCTATATTCGTTTAATTTCATTTAGATCTTAATACAAATCTAAGACCGGAATCGTGCGATTTCTACCCGTAAAAAAGCTTATTTTCAGTAAGGTATATTAAGGTAAATTACCTATGAGATCATACAGGGTAAGCACGTGTGGTGTAATCACCTACTTAAGTATAACATGCAGTGATGCAGTTTGTTATGATTAATTTCTGAACGATAATGTACTGGCAATCGCCTTATTGACAACTTCCGTATCAACCCGTTTTCTTGCATTGTCCCATCCACGTAAGGCAGCAATCCTGGTGTGCACTTTTTTGTGGTATTTCGAAACACTTTCGAAGTCAAAATACAGTCTCCCTGTCCGCCGTTCCAGGAAATCCATGGTACTGAGGACCATCTCGTTTTCCAGGCAGAAATCCAATTCCGCCATCAGCAGCGTTTCTTCGGGGTCTTTGGTTGATTTTTTGATGCCGTTTAGTATCTCTTTGGTCTGTTTGCCGTAGTTATTCACCAGGTATTCTGCACGTTTTGGGTCTAGCCCACGTTCCGTCATTCGTTTGGCTGTTTTCTTCACATATCGCTTCACATTACGATAGTGTCCAAAGGGTTTCTCTGTCAGGTGAATGGTGTTGGTGCCTGATTTAGAGATAATCTTATCCGTTGACTTTCTCAGCTTTTTGGCAATCAGGTCCACAATTTCCAATGCCATCCTCCGATAACCAGTCAGTTTGCCACCAGCGATGGATACCAGCCCATCTTCAGCTTCGAAGATCTCGTCCTTCCTGGAGATGTCTGAGGGTGATTTCCCTTCCTCATGGATCAGCGGACGCAGACCTGCCCAAGTTGATTGCACATCATCCAATGTAAGAGATACAGATGGAAAACCATGATTGATGGCTTTGAGCAGGTAAGCCACATCCTCGGTGTTGGCCTTTACCTCCTCCGGATCACCTTTATAGGTGGTATCTGTGGTGCCTACATAAGTGATTTTGCCCCTGGGAATGGCAAAGATCATCCGGCCATCAGGACCATCAAAGTACACGGAGTTTTTGATGGTCAACTTTGAACGGTCGAAAACGATATGCACTCCTTTGGTCAGGTGAAGTCTTTTTTTGTCAATGGAGTTGTTCAGCGTTCGTATCTGATCTACCCATGGACCTGCAGCAGACACTACATACCTTGATTTGATCGCATAGGATTTGTTGTCGTCCAGGTCCTGGCATTTGATCCCTACTATTTTTTTATTCTCATAGATGAAATCCGTCAGCTGGGTATAGGTCAGGAGGTGTGCTCCAAGTCTGGAAGCCGTCTTGGCCAGTTCAATGCATAACCTGGCATCGTCGGTCCGGTATTCTGCATACAAAAAACCAGCAATAATGGATTTGCGGTTGAGGAGGGGCTCCTGTCGGAGGGTCTGCTTTCTTGATAACATCCTTCGCTTGTCCTTGCCTTTTACTCCGGCGAGCAGGTCATATACCCAAAGCCCAAACGATGACAATAGCCGACCGTAATTGCCATTTTTCACGATAGGGAGCAGCATCTTTTCCGGGTGTACCAGGTGAGGAGCCAGCCTGTGTACTACAGCTCTTTCCCTCCCGGTTTTGGTCACCAGGCCAATGTCGAACTGCTTCAGATACCTGAGTCCTCCGTGGATAAGTTTCGTGGATTTGCTGCTGGTACCCGAAGCGATGTCATTTTTGTCAATCAGTAGCGTCTTAATGCCCCTGGAGGCAGCATCCAGGGCGATCCCGCATCCTGTCACACCACCACCAATGATCACAAGGTCATAAGTTTCTTTCTCCGCTTGCTGTAATATCTCCGATCTCTGTACGAAAGAGAACTTATTCATTCCGTTGTTCATTTCTTGTTCCAATTCATCACGCGTTGTACACCCTTCGTCCACTGACTGTACAGGCTATCCCGCTTTTTAGTGTCAATATTAGGTTTAAACAATTTTTCTACCTTTCTGTTCTTGTCCACATCATCTATTTTCCAGATACCGGAAACGATACCAGCCAGGTAAGCAGCGCCCATGGCTGTAGTCTCGATGATCTCCGGTCGCTCCACCGGTGCTCCTAAAATGTCTGCCTGAAACTGCATGAGGTAGTTATTGGCACAGGCACCGCCATCCACTTTGAGTGTCTTGATTTTGATGTTAGTATCGTCCATCATCGCATTGATCACGTCTTTGGTCTGGAAAGCCAGGGACTGCAACGTAGCCTTAGCAATCTCAGGGATGCCAGTGTCGCGGGTGAGTCCGAAGATTGCTCCACGGGCATACATGTCCCAATAGGGGGTACCCAACCCGGCAAAGGCGGGCACGACCACTACCTCGTCTTTGTCAGACTCCATGGCCAGCTGCTCGGTGTCTGCGGCATGCTTGATGATCTTGATTCCGTCCCTGAGCCACTGGATTGCTGCACCTGCAATAAAGATGCTGCCTTCCAGCGCATAGACCGGTTGATCGTTCATGCTGCATGCCAGCGTGGTAAGCAGTCCGTTTTGAGACACCACATGCTTGGAGCCCATGTTCATGAGCAGGAAGCAACCGGTGCCATAAGTGTTTTTGGCTAGTCCCGGGCTGAAACACGCCTGACCGAAGAGGGCCGCCTGCTGGTCACCCGCCACCCCGTTAATAGGTATTTTCACTCCCTCATACTCAAAGTCCCCAAAGTGGCTGCCCGAAGGCTGAACGGAGGGGAGCATCGATTTTGGTATATCAAGCTCCTTCAGCATCTTTTGATCCCAGTCCATGTTCACAATATCGAAAAGCATGGTCCGACTGGCATTGGTATGGTCGGTCACATGGGATTTTCCTTTGGTTAGGTTCCAGATCAGCCAGGTATCAATCGTACCAAAGCAGAGCTCTCCATTGGCAGCTTTTACCCTGGCTCCTTTTACATTTTCCAGGATCCAATGGATCTTGGTGGCACAGAAGTAAGAGTCTATCACCAGCCCGGTGTGCTCTTTCACATAGTCTGACAGACCTTTTTCTTTTAATACCTCACACTGAGGAGCCGTTCGTTTGTCCTGCCACACCAGGGCATTGTAGATGGGTTTGCCTGTCTTCCGGTCCCAGATCACGGTGGTCTCCCGCTGGTTGGTGATGCCAATACTCACCACCTGATCGGGCTTGAGATTATTTTTATCTATCACTTGCTTAAACACGGCCCACTGTGAAGACCATATCTCCGACGGGTCATGCTCCACCCAGCCTGGCTTTGGGAAGATCTGTTTGAATTCCTGCTGGGCGATGTCACAGAGTTGGCCGTCGGTATCTACAAGAAGGGCCCTGGAGCTGGTCGTTCCCTGGTCAAACGCGATGATGTATTGCTTATCTTTCTTCAATGGGGTGTGGTTTGAATGATCAATGAAATTTAGTTTGGAAAATTTAGAGAATATTTCGAACACCAGACCAAAAGGGCAGGCGGATTATACTTGGCAGTTCCTGTTTTGGTGTACAGGGGCAAATCTAAAAATGAACACGCTATTGCCATTTTGAACAAATATGATGAAACATGAATGGCTCAACCTTAAGGTCAACTACTGGGTAGAGATTATTTTTTATTGGTAAGATGATCACCCTACCCACATATCGGTATTTCTCTGAAAAGATTTTACGTGTATCTCAGTATTCTGGCATGTAGTTTGATGAGATAGTTTTGTGCTTATTTTCCAACCAAATAAACAGAGCTATGAATTTCATCGGATTTAGTCAGGTATCAACAAAGGCCAGAATTCTATTGGCCGTATTGTTCTTAATGTCAATCGCTTTTTTATCTTCCGTAACACAACCTGAGTTTTATGCTAAGTACGTTAGCCAGAAAACCACAGTCAACCAGCCTGCAAAATAATTTTACATTCCTGGTCATTGCCTCAAAGCCAGCTTAATAATGAGTACAATAGGACAGAACTATTCTGTTTGATTGAACTACCTCTCTCCATAGCCTGTCCCCTGACAGGCCGGCACCGACCTAAAGCTGAGTGTAGTTTTGGGGCCACACTATCCACCCTCATAGCCAACTCACGACCCCCCTCGCGCCGGGTCTAGCCTGCCTTCGCACAAAGGCCATTTCGGTCTAGCCCTTCGGCTTCCGGCCAACACCTAGATAGATCGCTTTTGGGTCAATATTGATCATTCCGTCAAGAATAGCCTATGTACCACCCCTCTCTCCATGTCCTGTCCCCCGACAGGACAACGAACTGACTGACAAACTCATCAAGGTACGCTTCTGATCGGTGACAACCTGTCTGCCGATAGGCAGGCACCGACCTAAAGCTGAAAGCTGAGTTCGTTGGTGAAAACACCAACGAAGGCCAAAGATCGATGACAACCTGTCTGTCAGGCAGGCACAGATCTAAAGCTGTAGACCCAAACGCACACCCCTTAATCCCCTAAAGGGGGCTACCGCACTGCTAACTAAGCTCGATCTTACCACCTATGGCCAAGTATCAGGCTGTCCGACATGTTCCTCAAGGGCATGTCGGACCACAGATAAAAGGGATTTCCAAATCCCGTGTAGTTAACAATCACAAAGCCCGGAAGAATATAGTTCGTTGGTGAAAACACCAACGAAGGCTAAAGACATGACAACGAACCGACTGACAAAACTCATCAAGATACGCTTCTGGTCGGTGAAAGCTGTAATCCCCCTTTTCCCCCTTTGTGAAAAGCCTTTAGCCAGAAAGATGGTATTAGATAAAGGGGGATTCCCCGAATAGACAATGATCCCAGGCTGTCCACATGTTCCGTAAGGGCATGTCGGACTACATATAAAAGAGATTTCCAAATCCCGTGTAATTAACAAACCTCCCTTTCGATGCCAAGATTACTTCAGCCTTACCAGCTTCAGTGCTGGCAGGCTTCGTAATGACGGTTCTGTAGCATGATCCTGATAGACGATAAAAACCACCGTCACTGCGAGTGAAGCGAAGCAGTCTCGTTTTTTGGATAGATTCCACTTCAAACCCAGAATCGATATCTAGTAGGCTTAGGGGCAAGATCGAATATTTATCTTCAGACTGAAAAATGGAAAACTGAACAGGCTATCACGGCGGCTGGGGAAAATTGGCGGGCTGCTTGCGGGGAGCCGTGTTGCAGGAGGTTGGCCTTGTGGGAGGCGTGTGGTGAGTAGGCCGTGCACTTATTAAATTTTCCAAGGCTTTTTTTGTTTCGTTTTTTTGGCCTCAAAAAAATGAAAGCCTCCCTGGCAAGGGTGGGAATTAAACAACATAGGATGTGCGAAAAATCTGAGCTGTCTGACATATCCCTTAATACTTCATATAAAAAGGGATTTCCAAATCCCGTGTAGTTAACAAACACAAATCCCGGAAGAATGTAGTTCGTTGGTGAAACACCAACGAAGGCTAAAGATCGGTGACAACACCGACCTAAAGCTGTAGACCCAAACGCACACCCCTTGATCCCCTAAATGGGACCCACCGCACTGCTGACTAAGCTAGATCTTACTACCTATGGCCAAGTATCATTCCCAAACCAAAATTGAACAGTCACATGAAATAATATCATTATTCGTACATTTTTCCATTATTTAATAAATACTGTTTCATTTATATGTAATAAAAACATATATTCATAATTACCTTATAATGGTGTGTAGCCATTATTACCAGCTTAAGAACCTAAGAACCAGCCGCCTATGATCCCAATCACCAACCTGATTGAACAGCTCCCGTGGCACCCCAACAGACGATGGAGCAAAAGATCCCTGAATAGAATTGACAAGATCATCGTGCACCAGGAACTCGGCGAGGGTACCGTGGAGCAGGTCAATAGCTATCATATCACAGCGCCTAATCACATCTCCAGCAGAGGGTGCCCCCACATCTGCTATCACTACTGTATCCGGAAGGATGGCGAGGTGGTGCAGGCCAATGACCTCTCGTCCATCACCTGGCACTGCAAAGGAGAAAACTCCACCGCCATCGGGATCATGCTGGTGGGCAATTTCAATGGTCCCGGGTATTCGCTTGGGACCTCCGAGCCCACAGAAGCTCAGAAGACATCATTGAAAGGACTGGTTGACCATCTGCTTTCCGGTTTCAGTCTGACCAAGCAGGACGTGTATGGTCACTACCACTTCGGCAAGCCGGAGTGCCCCGGCTACATCATCCAGGAATGGATAGAAGAGACCCGAAATGAAATCATTGAAACCATCGCTGCGAATAACATTCCCATGGAGACCAAAGAGGTCCAGAAACGGCTGAACCAGCTGGGCTATGGTGTAGGTAAGGTAGACGGCATCCATGGGATCAGGACTGCCTCCGCCATCAGGAAATTCCAGGCTGACAATGGGCTGCATGTGGATGGGGTGGTAGGACCGAGCACCTGGAAGACATTAATCGCTAAAACAACCTGACTATGGAAAAGAATGAAAAAGTCTACATCGGCGATAGCTTCTTTGAAAGGTGGTTTTCAAAGTTCCTCTTTACGATCATCAGCGTAAAGGTGTGGGGGCTGGCCGTGGCCATTATCATTTCTACAATGCTGCTCAATTCCGGCAAAATAGACAACTCAGACTGGCTGACCTTCAATACCACCATCTGGGCTTTGATCTTCGGGATGAAGGAGGTGTTTAAGATCTCCGAGAACAAGGACATTGCAGAAAAGGAGAAGCTGCAGACGCAGATTGACTCCAAAATCGAGATTGCTTCGATCCTGGCGAAGAAAGACGACGATCCCACCAGGACCACCCGAAACCAGGACGGCACCATCATAGTAGGAAGCGAACCGGATTGACCATGAAGACCAGAACCATCCTCATATTCATCGCCGTGATAACCGCAGTAGCCGTAGTACTCTTTGTAGACAAGGTACAACTTGGATCAGTGGTGGCAGCACTCTTTGGCGGACTGGCTGCCCTGAAAGCCAGGCTCTTTGGCAACTCCTCCAACCTGGAAGCGCAGCTGGAAGAGATCGATGAACACCATGAAGCAAAACGGGAAACCTGGAAAAACGAGAAAGCCGGGTTTGACTCCACACGGGTAGCGATGGAGGATAAAATACGGATCCTGGAAGTAAAGGCGGATACCCTGCTGCAGCGGATTGATCAGCTGGAAAAAGAAAAGAACCGGGAGCTGAGCCGACAGCTATCCGATGAAGAAATCTTGAGACGCCTGGGAGGAAACTGATATGAAGACGATTTGCACATTATGGATACTCCTTTTCGCTGCCCAGATCAGCCAGGCGCAGGACAAGGTATTCGGAAGCTTAGAACCAGGAAAATCCTATGAGAATACCACGGGAGGCTCCATCTTCTACATGGACTACCCGACCATCAAGCGGTATATGGACTATGAAACGAAACACAAGTACGATTCCATGAAGCTAAAGACCTATGAGGAGCTGGTGGGAAACCTGGGTGAGCAGCAATACCTGTACGACAGCCTGAACAGGCTCGGCAAGCTGGAGGCCAACTACTGGTATGATCACCTGGTGAAGACCGACAAAGAATTACAGGAATCCAAAAAAGAAGTGGTGATCCTGCAAGACAAAAACCAGGACCTGAAACGGTCCCGGGTATACTTTTTCATCTTCGGAGCCCTGGCGGGGTTCTTTGGATGGGCGACGTTGAATTAGGAAGTTGTTTTGAGATACTTTAATTGGGCAAGCGGATAGAGATGACCAAAAAAATATAAATATCAACTAATTAACAAAACAGAATCATTATGGGAATATGCAGAACTGCGAAGATCGAAGAAGTAGTAAATGATGCTACAGCTGCAATCGATCAAGTAAAAAAACTCGAAAATCAAATCAAATCAGAAGAGACAGCCAGAAAGCAAGAATTTCTCAAAAGAATTGATGAATATTTAAGTCTTGCAGGCATAAATGATGAAAGGTTTATACAAGAAAATACTTATATAAAAGTAGAGTATGCAAGTGAGTTTAGTTTAGATAAAATTGTTGAGGTGGTAAAAGATGCTCTTCAAGCTGCTGCAGATTCAGCAATAGCCACAAACCCTACCGCTTTATTAAGTTCTAATGCAACAGATTCTTATTCAGAGGTAGTTGTATCAATAGGTGAAGCCGCAAAATCCTCTTCATCAACTGCTGCTAATGGTAGTTTTTCTGCAACAAGATTAGCACCTGGAATAATTGCCTTTGTATATACAACTTCTGTTACAATCAAAGAAATTCAAACTTTTGGGACCGAAGCAATAACTGCGACGGCATTGCATTATGCATTAATTGAAAGCAATCAAGATTTCGCGCAAACGAAAGATATTGAAACAATTCAATGGACTATCAAAGCTGCTTTAAAAGCATACAAGGACTTCATTACTTTACAGGCTTCACTGGTTGACCGTCTTTCTAAAAATGACATAACCTTAGACGAGTATATAGCTCTCGATAATAAATATGCAGAAACTGCCAAAAAACTAAGAGAAAGAGTAAAGGCTGCAATTGATGACGTTGAGAAACCAGAGGTTACAGAAGCTTCATACAATATGGGGTGGAATAAGAAGGATTCAAATAAATCTATACTCAGTGAACGTTCCTTAGCAAACAGAAAACTTGTTGAGTCATCATTGAAATTATTATCTGGATTTGGGAAAAAATACAAACCCATAATCGAGCTTAATTCCAACCGCCTAAATGCTAATTTTTATTAAAATTTCTATAAGAAATACCTTTAAACAACTCCCCCATTAGGCAAATAATAGAGTTATGGACAGTGGATACTATGACATTTATGAGCAACTATATGTTGATTATATATATGATAATGAGAGGACTTATACTCGGAGATATCGAGAACGTTATTTTGATCGGGAATTTGAAAGACCATTTTACGAAGAGTTGCAACTCTTAAGAATAACAAGGAATACAATCGATAATACTCAGCAATATCAAAAGGCTAGCTTGCGACCAGATGCAAGATATTTCCTTCTCACCTCATTTCATTCAATGATAATAAAGCCGGTTATTGAGAGACTTTTACAAGGTAGTGATATTTCATATGGATTTCGAGAACTACAAAATGACATAGTCGAGGATATTAACACGATAGTAGATCATTCTAGGAGCAGAAAAGAAGAAATCTCCGGACATGTAATTATGGAATCAATAAATTCTAAATGGAGAGAATTACGAACAACACGAATGGAAATTTGGGGCTAAGTTATGGAGAACAAGAAAGATGCAGTCAATATTGGTATTACTCTAAGCACTCAGCTCATATCCGCTGCATTATCAATGTTAACAATCATAGGAGCAATTGTATTCTTTGTACTGGATAAAAAACAAGTTAACTGGGTCTTCTTCTTTGTTATTAGTATTGGGTTTTTTTCATTTATAGTCAGTATTTATAATGGAGCAAAAGGTATTGATAAAGCTCGAAAAGATGGCTTTAATGGAGTATGGAATTTAAGTAATACAAAAAGGTTTTTTAACAAGCAAGCTATATTTTGCTTTATCGGAATTGCCGCTAGCGTTGGAAGTATATTAATGGGAAAGGATAAGCCAAATACTATTGAATCTGAATTAATACAACTCAATAAACTTCTCCGATCTAAAGTAACTCAAACAGAAACCAGCTATGACGGGCAGATTGAAGAACTGAAATTTGAGATCAAAAAGCTAAAGTATGAACTTGAACAAATAAAAAAGATGGAACTGGATACATTATAACAAATTTTGGGGTGCATTGACTTCTGAATGCACATTAACTATATTTGGACGAAGTGTTAGAATTAACTGATATAGCGAAGCCTTTTTTGAGATGGGCAGGTGGAAAAACTTGGTTATTAAAGCATTTACATGAACTTCTTCCATCTAACGGGTTTAACAACTATCACGAACCCTTTCTCGGGGGAGCATCGATATTTTTAGCGTTAAACCCACGGTTTTCATATTTATCAGATTTGAATGAGGAACTTATTGGAACGTATGTAACCCTACGTGACTTTCCCGAAGAAATTATTTCATGTCTGTCTGAGCATGTAAATGAAGAAGATTATTACTACAAACTCCGTGAATCTAGGCCTACTGATCCAGTTGAGAAAGCCGCAAAATTCATTTACTTAAACCAAACTTCTTTTAACGGAATTTACCGAGTTAACTTGGAAGGAAAATACAATGTTCCTTTTGGTCATCGATCAAAGAATTTTCTAGAACCTGAAAAATTGCGATTGGTTAGTGATCGTCTACAAAACGTTGAATTTCAGATAGGAGACTTCTCAATTATTCTCGAAAATGTTCGGGAAAATGATCTTGTATTTCTTGATCCCCCCTATACTGTTTCTCACAATAATAACGGTTTCATAAAGTACAACCATAAACTCTTTTCTCTTGATGATCAAATTAGATTAAGTGGAGTGATTGATGAAATTAGGAATCGAGGAGCATATTATATCTTGACAAATGCAGCACATATGGCGATAGAGGAAATTTTTGAAAAAGGTGATACTCGATTCATAAAAAGTAGAGCAAGTTTAATTGGTGGTGCTTTGGCAGTACGAGGATCTACCGAAGAATATATATTCACCAACACAATCACCCCTATCAATGACCGATGATCAAAAGGAAAAATTTTGGGAAAGTCTAGCAACATCAAAAAACATTTCATCTATTCTGCGAAAAAGAAAGAAAGCAGACATATATGAAAGCATTCTTCCTGAGTCCCTAGAACGATATGAAAAAGAAGGTTGGGAGTTAGATAAAAAATTCAAAACCAAGTCTCGAATAAAGAAGCCAAAATCATCAGACATGGCCTTCGAAGATTTGGTATGGACAACCTTCGCAAATTTGGGCTTTGAGTACATGAATAAGGATAGAAATTTTAAAATGCCTTATTCTGACGACTTTACATTAACCCAACAGATCGATGTTTTTACAGCCGACAAAGAAACCATGATTTTTGTTGAATGCAAAGCTTGTGAAGGGGAACCTCGAAAAGGTAACTTCAAAGAAGTTATTGAAGCAATAGGCGGTAAAAAAGAGGGTATCCATAAAGCTATCAGACTCCTATTCCCAGAACACAAACATAAAGTGAAATTTATTCTAGCAACAAAGAATTATCACTTATCCACGCCTGATATAGAAAGACTAGAAAATTTTGGAATCATCCATTTCGATTCAGATATAATTGAATATTACCAGGATCTAACGAAGCATTTAGGAATATCAGCTCGATATCAACTGTTAGGAAATCTTTTTGAAGGTCTAGAAATACCTGAATTACAGAATAAGATTCCGGCAATTGAAGGAAAGATGGGTGGCCATACTTATTACTCATTCTCAATTGAGCCGGAAAAACTTTTAAAGATTGGATATGTCCTTCACAGAAATAAGGCAAACAAAAAGCTTATGCCTACCTACCAGCGACTCATTAAGAGGTCTAGACTAAAATCAGTTCAACAATTTGTAGAAGACGGTGGCTTTTTCCCTAACTCTATTATTATCAATATTTCAACTCAAGGGAAAAAACCAAGATTTGAAAAAGCAAATACTCAGGTCGAAGATGCTGTTTCAAAAGTGGGAATATTATACCTCCCTAAACGTTTCAGATCCGCTTTCATAATAGATGGCCAGCATCGACTCTACGGATATGCGAATACAAAATATAAATTAACGAACTCTATTCCTGTTGTTGCCTTTATAGATTTGGATCGCTGGGATCAGGTAAGGATTTTCAGAGACATCAATGAAAAACAGAAGGCAGTTCCAAGAAGTTTAAAAAATGATTTGGAAGCCGATTTAAATTGGGACTCAGATGATCCCAAGGAAAGAATAAAAGCATTGAAACTGTTTGTTGCCAAATCTTTAGGGGAGGATATTGATTCACCACTATTTGATCGTGTACAGCTAGGTGAAAATCCTAAGACTAAAAAAAGATGCATCTCAACTGAGACAATCAGACTTGGACTTGATCGAACAGACTTTTTCCCACTATACTCAAAAGGCAAAATAACCCAAAATGGATCTTTCTTTAGAGGAGATAATGACACAACCTTAGAATATATAATGCCTTTTCTTATTGGCTCATTTAAATATTTGGCAGATAATCTCCCTCATGATTGGAATAAAGGAGAAGAGGGGGATGGATATTTATCCATAAATGCAGGAATTGAAAGTCTAATTCGGATATTTAATGATGTTGTGAATCATTTAATATTTGAAAATTCGATTAGAATGCCAGGTGATTCACCAGAGAAAATACTCGGAGAATCTAAATATTATCTAGATCCTCTCATTGCTTATTTCAAGAAGCTTTCTCAAGAAGAAAAGTTAGAACTCAAAAAAAGTTATGGTACTGGTTTGAAAGCTCGGTATTGGAGGGTACTGCAACGTGAGATTAATAGTCAAAGGAGGAATTTTTCACCTGCTGGACTAGATAAATATTGGATGGATGAAGCAAAGAGATTTAACACGGAATCTATTGAAATGATACGTGATATTGAAACTCATTTCAAGGAAGATTTTCAAAAACGTCTTAGAGACTACTATGGTGATTCATGGTTTGAACGAGGCGTACACCCTGACGTACAAGACTCTGCTGTTGTTAGTGCACAACGAAAGAATAGAGAGAATCCTTCCGAAAGAAAAGAACCATGGGACTGTCTCAACATAATTGATTATCGCAAAATTGCTCTTTATGGCTCAAACTGGAGGGATATCTTTGAAAAGCACTATACAAAACCTAATCCTGAGAAAAAAGGAGGGAACAAGGAAGAGAAAACCAAGTGGATGCAAAAACTGGAGAAAATTAGGAATGTAAATTTTCATGAGTATAGTGTGAAGGAAGACGAATACCAGTTTCTTAAAGAACTGTACGAGTGGCTCGTCGAACAACGAACTGAAACCCAAGAAGAATAACTAAACGCACTCTCATGTAATCAACGTTTCAGAACATAAATTCTGGCCAAACTAGAATGTCAAACTTTGTCCTACTTACATTTTCATCTATAAGTTGCTGGGCTATTTTTTGAAGGTAGATTTGGCGTGCTACATTAATATATACTTGAAAAAGTCCTCCCCCCTCCTAGGCCTAATTTCCAACTCCCCCTTTCTATTCTTCCATTACCCACCCCCACACACCACCTGCTCCTAAACGGCTTCATCACCTCATCCTCATACATCCTCAAGGCTCGCTTCCTTTTTGAAAAGTTGAGAATCTTGGACTACCTCACCTTGATGAGCCAATTCACATACGCATTGACAGGTCGAGTCTCGGAGGAATACCTGATCTCTCCGAAGCCCTCCATCATGGACGGTTCGCCCACGCCATCCCGTTCGCCTTCGATGGCACCGATGCCATAGTTGGAAGAATTGTTGCCGCTACGCTGGCCATTGGGCGTAAACCGGGTGATGTGGTGATGCGCCTGGAACGCATCCGGCTGGAAGCTGCCCACCTCACCGGGGAGGTTACGGCCGTTGAACCGGTCATGCGAATCCGGGTCTCTGTTGGCCCCGTAGTCCGTGCCCCGCAGGAAGACCCCGCGTAGGTCCGGCAGCTCAAACGTTCGCTCGCCATCACCCTGGCCCCAGCTGGTGCCGATCACGTCAAACAGCCCGGCATATTCCTCCCGGCTGATCTCCGCGCCATCACACAGCATCCAGGAGCCATCCTGCACGGTAGACGAATCGCCACTGTAAGCGATGACCGAGCCTACCGGGTAATTGATATACCGCATGCTTGCCACAATCTCCGCTGCCTCGTTGGCATTGCGCTTGATAATCGACAGGGATTGCTGACCGGCCTTGCCCTGGATGGTGTTGAGCGCCGCCATATAGCTGAGGATCCCGGAAGCGATGATGAAGGCAATGCCACTCCCGATGATGGCCAAAAATTGTCTTCGTCGCACCAGGACGTACTTCAATTCCAAATATTCAATATCAGATGGGGATAGGGCCATGGCAGGTTGGGGTTAGTGTTTACGACACTTTAAATAAACAAATATTCCGTTATAAGGCAACAGATTCTGATAAAAAACGGCATCATTTACCATGCCGTCTACTACAAAAAAATTAAAAATCTTATTGACTAATAATGGTTTATTGTTATTATTACTATGCCAACCATGATATACCATAAAAAGAACGATATTGATTGGACTTGTCCTGAAGAGAACGAAGACCCCAACCTGAAGCCCGGTTCAGACTTTATATCTCCGGCTCAGAAATCGCATCTCCCATCAGAAAATCACATCTCCCGTCTGAAAATCGTATCTCCCACTCAGAAATCATATCTCCGGGGTTGGGAGTCATACCTCCCACTAAAAAATCATATCTCCCGGGTGAGAAGTCATATCTCCGGCCTGGAAATCGTACCTCCCGGTCAGGAATCGTACCTCCCGGGTAGAAAGTCATACCTCCGGGGTAGAAAGTCGTATCTCCGGGGTGAAATGTCGTATCTCCCGCTAAAAAATCGTATCTCCGGGGTGAAGAATCATATCTCCGGTCTGGAAATCATACCTCCCGCTCAGAAATCGTACCTCCGGCCTGGAAATCGTATCTCCCGGTCAGAAATCATACCTCCCGGTCAAAAATCATATCTCCCGAGGGAGAGTTCCATATATCATGAGGCTATGGATAAAGCATTTATTTCTCTGTGTAAGGACGCTGCACATTCAGGTCTCTTACCCGGACTTCAAACAAATACTTAACCTAAACTTAAGACCAATGAAAAACAACACTATTGATTCGAGATTACTTTTAGCCAGGGTAGCAATAGAAAACTCCCTGAATAATAAATCAATCCTTGATGCGCTTTCAGTTTTTGGGTATAATAATAAAAAGCTAAAGGAGGGCATGGCGCTACTGGAAGATGCTGAACAAAAGCATACGCAGCAGAAAAAGCAATACGGGGAGCAGTTTAATGCAACGGATGACTTGAATAGTGCTATGGAAGCACTCAACAATACCTATATAGGCCATGTGATGGTAGCCAGGGTGGCGCTAAAAGATCACAGGGGCCATTATCAGACCCTACAAATCCAGGGCAGGAGGAAAAAGACCTACTCCGGCTGGCTAAAGCAGGCAACTATTTTTTATACCAATGCCCTGATTGATAAGGAAATACTGGCGGAGCTGGGTAAGTTTGGAATGACAGCAGAGGTATTGAAGAATGGTCTAGCCGCAATAAAAGATATTGAGAAGAAAATTGCTCTACAAAAACGTGAAACAGGAGAAGCCCAGGAGGCCACAGCTGTGAGGGATGAAGCCTTCGAGAAGATTGAGGACTGGGTTGTAGATTTTCTCGCTGTGTCCAGGGTAGCCCTGAAAGAACAATCTCAGATGATGGAAGCTTTAGGTGTGGTAGAACCATAATGGCTAAGGCATACTCTTTACTCTCCTGGAATGTAGAGCATTTCAAGATCAGATCAGATGGAGACTCCAAAGCCAGGCTCCAGCGGATTGTGAGTACGATAAAAAGTGAAAACCCGGATGTCTTTGCCCTTTATGAAGTAGAGGGCAAAGAGGTTTTCACCGAACTGATCACACAGTTTCCTTCCTATTCCTTCCACATCACCGAGGGCACCCAGGTGCAGGAGATCCTGGTTGGGGTGAGGGGGAATATCTCGGCTTTCTTCACGCAAAAGCTGGAATTTAAAAGCAGTCAGGAAACGCTGAGGCCAGGAGCGTTGCTCACCCTCACCATCGACTCCGTCCACTATCCCATCCTGTTCCTCCACCTGAAGAGCTTCGACGACCCCAGGAGCTTCGGCCTCCGCGACGACATGATCTCCAAAGCCATCAAGTTTGCCTCCAAGCTGAAGACCGGCAATCAAAACGCCAACTACCTCTTCATCGGCGACCTCAACACCATGGGGCTCGACTACTACTTCGACCGGGACATATCGGTGGACTTGGAGCTGAAGAAGTCCGACACTTACGCGGGCCGCTACTATGACATGGTCCGCCTGCCCAAAACCTACGACAACAGCTGGTGGAACGGCTCCAGCAGCTCATACGATGAAAGTCCGCTGGATCACTGCTATGCCGCAAAGCACCTCTCTTTCAAGCTCTTCGCCAACAAATCCGGTTCCGGCAAAAGCCCCGTAGACGTCCGCGGCTGGGCAGACAAACCCACCACCGCCGAAAAAGACCAATGGATTGCAGCGTATTCGGACCACTGCTATCTGTATTTAGAAGTCCAGAAGATAGGATGACCAAAAAAGGATTAAGCGTGACTTTTAGCTGGTCAGTAAAGGGTCGGGGTGTATGCCCCGGCCTGTTTTTTTTGGAGAACCTGGAGGAAACATTTAAGCTAAGCTTAATGTCGGTGTTGTCACCGACATGAACGCCTTAAAGATGCTCCATCTATGAATAGATATCGCTTGGTCGGTGACAACACCGACCGGAAGGTGAAAAGCTGAGTTCGTTGGTGAAAACACCAACGAAGGCCAAGGGGACAGACCTCGGATACAGATAATTAGTGAGATACAATGCCCGGAAGTAACTTCCGAGCTAGCTAAGTTGAAAAAGGAACTTTTACGAACAATGGTATAATAGGGGTAAAGTGGGTAAATTCACTTTTGTTAATTGCTAGAAACTATAACTACAATCATGAAGATCCAACTTCATTTGCTGATTTTCATATTTGTCACCTTTTCCTGTAGTATGGAAGATGACCAGAAGGATATTTCATCTGAACTGATTGATATATCAGAAAGATTAAATCCAACACAAACTTTTGAAATTAACCCAAAAACTGATACGGTAGTTGAAGGTAGACTCGGAACCAGAATTTTTATTCCAGCGAACTCCTTAATATTCGAAAATGGCGAACAACCAACATCTAAAATCACCCTAAGGCTCAAAGAAGTCTATTCAATTTCAGATATGATTCTAAATGGGCTATCAACAACAACGAATGGTCAATTATTGGAAACCTCAGGAATGATCAATTTGAATGCTTCAATTAACGGTGAAACTTTGAGCTTGAAACCTGATAAACCGATAAAAATTCAATTTAAGAATATCACTTCTGCACCATTTATGCGAACATATCTAGGTGAATATGACTCAACAGGCATTAACTGGGCATTAGATGAAAATAATTTTTATGATACAATAAGATTTAATGAGCCTATCACTTATATATTGACATTAGATTATGGTGCTGATTCTGTTTTCTCTGCAATTGCCAACTATGCAATTGTCGCAAATGATACAATTCAATTAAATCAAGTACAATTTGAAGTAGACACCACAATTATTGATTCAATATCATACTATGACGAACCATTTTATGAAATCCATGCAACAGACTTAGGTTGGATTAATTGCGATTTTTTTATCAACTCAAATGATAATATCAATGTAATTGCGAACAAACTTGAAGAAACTAAAACTTTAAATTATTTGGTTTTTCAAGACTATTATTCAATCATGAGTTCTTGGGTATTTGAAGGAAATAATTCAGTTTTTCGAAACATCCCTCGGGGATCAAAGGTGATAGCAATTGGAATCGCAAAGAAAGATTCAGATTACTATTTGGCAATGCATGAAGTAATACTAGAAACTGAAAATCAGCAAATCAAGCTTGATTATAAGAAAGCAAGTATCGAAAATATATCAACCAAACTTGAAGAGTTGGAATATTAAATTAACACCGTCTTCCCTGGTAGGTGTCCTCACCGACCGTAAGGTGTATAACAAAATATGGAGGGAATCAGGAGATTCCCCTGATCTATCCTCCGACATGTCCTACGTAACATGTCGAAGAGCTTAGGGATGGATCGTCATATCGCAAATCTTTAGATGCCATTCAAAATGAACAAGAAACTTCTTTTTAAAAAGTTATTTGCATGGAAGGGACTTTCTGCTGAAGAAAGGACATACTTAACTGATAAAACAATCACTATTACTGAAGTAAGTGACTTTATTGAGGAAGAACTAAAAACAAATAATTACTTCCCAAAAGAAGCATTTAAATGGTCCGAAGGAAAATCGGTTTATGAAGGATGTTTTATTGAAAAGATCGAAAACAACAAATATAAAGTTCATTGGCAAAGACATCATCCTCTTAACCCCTACGGACTTGCAGAAAAAAATGAAATTAATTGCAAAAGCTTAAAATTTGCAATCGATGTTTATTTGCAATCTGAACATAGATACGAAATAGGAGGATTTAAGATAATAAAATAAACCGAGCTGTCCGACATGTTCCGTAAGGGCATGTCGGACTTCATATAAAATGGGATTAGGTATCGCTTGGTCGGTGACAACACCGACCTAAAGCTGAAGCGTGTTGTTCGTTGGTGAAAACACCAACGAAGGCCAAGGGGATAGACCTAAAGCTGAAGATAATTAGTGTGATAGAATGCCCGCAAGTAACTTCCTAGTTAGCGTAGTTAGACTTTCAGTTTTCTTTATAATTCATACGACCTAAAGCTTTACAGTGGGACATATGCCCTTGCAAACTCCGGTATATCTATTTGAAACTTTAGATAGGATAGGGGGCTTGATGATCGCATGGGAATCACCTTCCTTTCGTATCTTTATGTTACAATAAATGCTTCCTGAAATAGTAATATGAGGGAAGGTAAAAACGATGCAGGACATACTATTTGATTTCATATCAAAATACATTTCTCTGACAGAGGAAGAAAGAAATGCTATCATTTCTGTAGACATTTTCCGCTCTTTTAAAAAAGGGGAGACTTTACTCAAGAAAGGGCAAAAGTCAAATGATAGCTACTTCGTTCTTAAAGGTTGTATTCGGACATATTACATCATTGACGGGGAAGAAAAAACAACGGCTTTCTATACAGAGATGGATGTTCTAACACCCCATTGTGTGATTAATAAAGGTCCTTCTGAATATTATATTAGTTGCTGTGAAGACAGTATCCTCACAGTTTCAAATTCTGACATGGAAATAGAGATAAACAGTAAATTCCCAAAGTTTGAAATCATGTGTCGGAAATTATCAGAAGAGTTGTTGGTTAAACAACAAATTGACTTTGACGAGTTTAAGACTTCTTCACCAGAACAACGATACCTGAACTTATTACAAAAAAGGCCTGACCTCATTCAGCGCATTCCACAACACCAGCTGGCAAGCTATCTTGGTATTAAACCACAATCACTAAGCAGATTGAGGGCAAGGATCCTGGAGAAAGACAAAGGCGTCATTTCTTAACCTAAGTGAACGTATTTAAGCTAGCGGTTAATCCAATTTTGCTGTCTCATATGACGATATATAAAAGAGATGCAAAAGAAAATTTTATGGATTGGACTTGCCTTGGTGTTGGCAAGCAGTTTACAGGTTAAAGCACAACAAGCAAAAAAGGACAACACTTATAGGAGGTGGTTTGTTGGTAGCACGCTATTACTGTTAGGTAATCTTGATGATACTAACAATCCAGGCTATATACAGATAAATGCAGGCTATAGGATTACCCATAAGGATGTTATTCAATTGAGATTTAAGAGGTCAAAGTATGCCTGGCCAATAGGTATCCCTTTCGGGCCGGATTTTGATGGACCTGGGCTAAACTATCCCGGACATGCACGCATACTTGCTCCTCAAATTGGCTATCAGCGATTTTGGTGGGAAGGACTCTATACGTCTGTCTATGTATTGAATGCATTTGAAAAATATATGGATGAGCATAAAATGGAGATTGGGAATGGATTCACCTTATATTCAGACTTTTATTTAGGCTACCAGTTTAAGTTTTTTAAAGACCGTTTCTTTTTTGAACCTGCTATTGGGTGTAGTTATTGGCCCTTAAGGACTGGGGTTCCGGATTCTTTTAAAGCTGTAGAACAAAGGTGGCCTAACTATTTTATTCAACCAGGGCTTGATTTTGGGTTTAATTTTTAGTTGATAGTAGTGGCCCTGTTCGCTTGGTCGGTGACAACCTGTCTGCCGATAGGCAGGCACCGACCTAAAGCTGAGTTCGTTGGTGAAAACACCAACGAAGGCCAAGGGGACAGACAAAACTCCCCATTTTCCACAAATCCTACCTCTATCTACGAAATACAATAAGCTAATATATTTAGCTATATACTAATATATTTAGTATTCTTTTCGGAACTTTGTACCCTATGCAGATTCAACCGGGATACTACAAACTGAAAATCAAGGGCTGGTCGAGAGATCTCCCCAACCACTACCTACGCGTCTTCATCAAAGACAAGGTGAAATACCTGCAGATCGATCATGGCATCCCCACCGAAGCCGAAAAATGCGAGGAGGATGTAGCGGTGCAATACGAGATCGTGAAGCGGCTTACACCCGGCTCGCCCATCGAGGTCAATAAGCTTGTGATCTCCATCTCATGGGTGGATGAAGACAAAGACCTGTTCGAGTTCCAGGTGCGAAACATTCATGCCTTCGAGCGTGTATTGAAGCTTTTCCCCAGGGTGGCAAGAGCCCTGGGCGTGAGAGGTGAAAGGTGAGTGAGGGGAATTCCAGGCAAGTGATGATGTATAATGAAAAAGTGAATGCTTCCACCTTTGTACTGGTCCGTCAGGATAGTTGGATTCAAGCCCATGTTGGTGTTTTCACCGACATGAACGCTTGAACACTTTAAAGATGCTCCATGTAGTGTGTTAAGAAACCAAAGTCATCTTGATTCAATTCATAAAACCTGGCTGATGAGAACCAATAGTCTTCAGGCATCTCACAGAGCCCTGCTTTCACCGGATTATAGTGAATATAGTCAACCTTTTGTGTGGCAACTTTACGGTTATACATTTCAGCTTTGTATGGCTTTCGCTTCCAAAAATGGAAGTTCCGATCACCCTGAGTACTTTTATACAATGCCAATTCAGATGACTGATTGGAGTCAATCATCTGAAATTTAATTTGTTGTGCGGTATATCTAAGAAACATTAGCTGTACATCCTTTTCAATCCAATTTTCCTTCTTTCTCCATAATAGATGTATATGGTTAGGCATAATGACAAAAGCATAGAGCCAAATACGATTTTCTGTCACCAGGAATTTAAGACTATCAAGGACTATTTGCTTTCGTGAATCATGGAATAACAAAGGTTGCCACTTAAGGCAAGTAGCGGTAAAGAATACGATACCGTCATTTTGCATATATAAATATAGTACACTTATATGAATAGGTATCGCTTGGTCGGTGACAACACCGACCTAAAGCTAAATATACAGAGGCACATCTGGTCGGTGACAACACCGACCTAAAGCTGAACCGACCTAAAGCTGTTCACCAACATGCCAATAGGTTTGACAGTTTCACCTAAACCACCACGCTACAGTCCAATACAAACAAAAAAGGCACAGCCTGAGCCGTGCCTTTAGGATAAACAACTAGTGAGATAAAGAGACTACTTTTTATCTGCTATTTCCAATTTTCTTGTAATGAAGAACCCGGCGATCAAGCCAAGGCCACCGAAGATGAAGATCATAGATGGGATGGTGATTTCAATGTCCAAAGTGGTAAATCCTTGAGAAACAACCTCACCGTTAAATCTGGTATCCGTGCCTATGAGAGATCCGGTGAGGATCCCAAAACCAATACCCATAAATAGCAATGCCAGGTTCAGAATAAATTTGGCAATAGAGAATGTAGACCCTTTTCGATCAAATAGTGAGGCATCAGCCCCTTTCTCAATCATGGCAAGGCGTTCCTTATTGCGGGTGGTGAAGAAGACGTACATTACTCCAAATACAGTGGCAAAAAGGGCGATAAATACAATGACAGGTTCCATAATTTTATTTTAAGTTTCAATGTTTTTGTATTTTGACTACACGGTTCGGGGATTGGTTACAAATAATTGTGAAATATTTTGTAACCGAAGATCCGAAGCCCTAGTCTATAGATGCAGATGCCTGGCCAGGAAGACAACATGTTGATCAAAGCGACGCTGAAGGGTGATTCGCGCGCGTATGCCCAATTGCTGGACAGGCATGAGCGCAGGGTATATAACTTTGTGCTCTATATCCTGAAGCACAGGGAGGAGGCAGAAGAAACGGTGCAGGATACATTTGTAAATGCCTACCGGTCTTTGAAATCCTTCAGGGCGGAGTCGCGGTTTTCTACCTGGCTGCTTCGGATCGCCTACAACAATGCATATACCCGACTGCGGAAACGCAAGCTGGATATGGTGGATGTGGAGGCAAATGGGGTGCACCAGGCCATACCGGGGGTAAACAACATTGGAGAAGAGACGGACCAGCAGGATGTACGAATCATGCTCGCCCTGGCCATGCAGGCACTGACGGAGGATGAAAAGGCGATGGTGACGTTGTATTATTACAATGAGCAGACCGTAAAAGAAATATGCGAGATCACCGGGAAGAAGCTCTCCAACGTGAAGGTGATCCTGCACAGAAGCAGACAAAAGATGCTGCAAAAGCTAAATGAAGTAGGAATAAAAGAATGGACGATATGATGACCAATGACATGCAAGAGGATGATCAGGTGCTCAGGGAGCTCTTTCAGCGTTCCGAATCCCTGCCAGGCAATGACCTGAAAGAAAAGATCATGCAGGAGATCACCGCAAAGCAGGCGGTGTTTGAATATCAGCCGGTGATCAGCAAGCGTGTGTGGATTATGCTTGCCATCGGTTTCTTTTCCCTGATAGTATTCCTTCTCAGCTACGGTAGAGGAGGTATCGATCCCAAATGGCTCAACTATTTTAGCACATGGAGCTTTCCGACTTTTGATTTTAGCACAGATGTCAATTTAAGCCTGCCTGATCTTCCCGACACTTTTACTATGGGGCTTCTGGCTATTATCGTATTCGGTGTGTACTACATACTGTCATTCAGCGTATTGAAAAAATATCATCGTTCGGAAGATTAAAAAATCTTAACTAATTTTTGGGTTTCAACACTTACAACCCAAAATGAACGACCGAAGATCATTCCTCAAAAAAAGCACGTTGGCTGCCTCAGGTATATTGGCTGTCCCCTCCATCATACCCGCCTCGGCCCTGGGTCGAGATGGCTTTGTGCCACCTTCCGACAGAATCACCATGGGTATCATCGGTGCAGGAAATCAGGCTGGCAATGATGTCGGGAATTTCCTGAGAGACAACAGGGTGCAGATCCAAACCATCTGCGATGTGAATAAGAGGAGCTCCGGCTACTGGGACGGAAAAGTAGCGGGAAGGGAGTTTATCATGGAGATGGTGAATAATTCCTATTCGGAAAAGGCAGGCAAAACATATAAATCCACCAGGGGTGTCACTGACTTCCGGGAGGTGATCGAGGATAAGTCAATAGATGCCGTCGAGATCGTTACGCCGGATCACTGGCATGCCATCCCGGCCATGATGGCGGCAGCAGCCAAAAAAGATATTTATTGTCAAAAGCCACTTGCCTTGACCATCGAAGAAGGGCGGGCCATCAGCAATGCTGCCAGCAAGTATGGGGTCGTCTTCCAGGTGGGAAGTCAACAGCGATCCAACCCTTTTTTCAGAGGTGCAGTGGAGAAAGTGAGGAGTGGGAAGCTGGGTAAGCTCACCAAGGTAGTATGCGGACTGCCGGGGGGCACACCGGATTTCGGTAAGACGGGTGACCAGACGGCTACGGTCCCTGTACCAAAGGATTTTGATTATGACATGTGGCTGGGACCAGCACCCGATGCACCTTATTGCCCTGCCAGGACCCATGTGAATTTCCGGTGGGTGCTGGACTACTCCGGCGGACAGGTCACTGACTGGGGAGGCCACCACCCGGACATTGCGCAATGGGGCATCGATCGTGAGGAATCAGGCCCGGTCAGGATCCAAAACGCCAAAGCTACCTGGTCCGATCATCCGGTCTGGAACACGGCCACTGAGTTTTATTTCGAGGCGGTATATGACAATGATGTGGTGCTGGTCATCAGCAATACGAGCGAAGAACGAGGCATTAAATCCGGGGTGACCTTCTACTGCGAGGAAGGCTGGATCAATGCCAATCGTCATGCTCATGATGCTAATCCCGAATCTTTGCTGCGTATGAAGGTAGATGAAAAAGACCGGCTGTACACCAGCGATGACCATTACAGAAACTTTATAGACTGTGTGATCTCCAGAGAAAGGACAGCTGCTCCGGCGGAGTTTGGTCACCGGTCGATCTCCATCGCCCATCTGGGAAACATTGCCATGATGCTTCAGCAGGACCTGGAGTGGGACCCCGTGACCGAAAAGGTGAAGAACAATTTTGCAGCCAATCAATTGCTCTCACGCAAGATGCGTGATCCATGGGATAGCGTCTTTAAAAAGTATTTGGTCTAAAGATTTAGAATACAATTACCTATTTCGCGGGTTTAATATTCTTTCGCGAAATTTTCACTTTACCCTCCAAAAACAGCTTACGCAGGAGCCATTCCAGGGGAAAGATCAATATGGCGATGCCAGCATCAACCAGAAAATCAATGACAGGAGTGCTTTTGATATCCAGATAACCACCGATAACAGATTGTAGGAATTCGATGATCACCACGAGTGTCAGGATGCTCAAGCCGTGTTTGATGATATAGTTGTGGTTTTTACTTTCGTCGAGCCGTGAGGTGATGACTACGATCATGGCCAGGATCATGACCTGGATGGCATAAAACCATGGCTGCTGCCAATAGGGAGTAGCGACAGAAAATTCCAACAGCGATGCTTCTGCCAGCTGACCCAAAGCGTCCCGCACACGCACCATGAATTCATAGTCGCCAGGTGGGAGATAGCTGTAGTCAATGAGATTGGCCTGGGTCCAGGGTGACCACTCTTCGTTCAGTCCTTTGAGCAAATACTGGTATTCGGGGTTTAGAAAGCCAAGGTAATCCGGTTTGAGGAGCTCAATGCTCAATGTGTTTTGTTCGTATCCCAGCTTCAGGGATTTTTTGAGCATAAGCTCTCCTGTGTGGCTTGTCAGTCGTTTGATAAAAAGCCCATTGGACTGAGTTACGTCTATGTCCTGATCGGCATTGTAAGCCAGCAGCTGATTGTCTTCTGTGATGAGCCAGTACCTATGTAGCTCTTCATCGTAATTGATGTACTTGAGATTGGGGAATACGCCCAGGTAATTGAATTTTTCTATGCTTCCGTCGGGGTTTAGCAGGTTCCAAATCTGGCCATTGTACAGCCACACTCTACTTTTTTCATTGTGTAAATGGTGGTGAGGCGTACCCAGCTCTTTTTCCAGCTCCTGGTCTGCTACGATGTGTTCCGATTCCCTGTCGAGACGAAAATACCCCTGGGAGTTGATGAAATAGAGGGTATTGCTGTGCTCCCAGATGCTTAGCTCATCATAAAAGCGATTGTTGATCTCATAGCTGTGTTGGATCGTGAATACATCGCTTATAAATGCACCCTGGTAGATATGTGTGGTACCCGCCAGCCAGACAAGGTCGTGACTATCCATATACACATTGAGAATTACATCCTCGAATGACTGGCTGGAAACTTCCCTCCAGATGTTGTTGCTTAGCTGATATTGTTTTACTGCTCCGTATTCCGTACTGATCAGTAAGTGATTAGTTTCAGGAACCAGGTATGCATATTGTATTGGTTCGTTGATGACCAGGTCAGCCGATTTCTTGCTGATCTCATAGATCCCCGTATGGCTGGTTGCCAGGATGCGGTCCTCTGCCTCCATCAATTGTCGGAACTTGCCGTCGGAACCAGGCACATGCTTAAATTGATTCGTGATCCCGGTCATTATCTTCTCAACCCGCCGGATATATTCTTCTTCCTCTTTAGCGCTTTTGGCGGAAAATACCTTCTTCAGGAATCGCTTCTCTTCCTGGGGATTTTCAGTTTCTTTCACCCGGTCTTTCCTCCTGAAAAGCCCTTTGAGGAATCCCTTTTCTTCGGGTTTCGTTTCGGCTTGTGGTGGTGCTGAGGCTGTGCCAGGTGTTTGGGTTTTCCCTTTTGTGACTTTTTCGATAAATACCCTGCTGCGGTAAGTCGTATCTTGAGCAAAATAAAAGACTCCGAGGCTGGTGTTTACCCACAGGTCTCCATGGATACGTTGCGCCTCAATCAGGTTGCCTTCCAACCCTGGGATGTTGGTATAGCTGCTCGCCGGGAAGAGTGGGGCAATCCGAGTAAGGCCAAATTCATGTGCTACCCACACGCCTCCATTGTTATCTGCAAAGATGTCGTAGGTCTCATTGTCGGGCAGTCCGGAATGATAGTCGGTCACCTCAAAGTAATCGGGATCATCGGTATCAAGGAAGAAGACACCCGACTCGATGGTGGAGCATGCGATGAGGCTATTGGTTACCCATTGCAAGTCAGTGATCACCACCTGGGCTTCATTGAGTTGTTGCATCTGTTGATGGGGTCTAAACTCGCCCTCCAGCTCATAGAAAAGGTGACCCTCCAGGTCTACTGCGTATTGATTCTTCCCATCAGGGGAGGTGGTGCGAAGCCCCCAAACTTTTTCATTTTCACTCACCGGCATTACCTCTCCATGCTTAATTTGGATCGTTTTGTTTTCCGGGGAATTAAGAAACAGGGTTTCCTCATATACGTATCCGTTGTAAAAGCTGCCCTGAAGGATTTTCTCGATCTTTTCATCTTCAGGAATGTATTGATACAAATGATAATCACTCAGGAAGTAGATGGTGTCTGAGATTGAAAATGTCTGAAGAAAATGGTCCGTCAGAGAATCTGACTCTAGCAGTGGAATATATTGATAGGCATTGTCCAGGTAGTCGATCTTTCCGAACCCACCCAGACAACCCACATACAGGGTATTGTCACTAGAGGTAGTTAATGACAGGGCTGAGCTGGTAGTGGGGTAGAAGTCCCAGTTCTGGCCATCATATTTCAGGACACCAAACCTGTTGGCGATACAAATAATGCCATTGTTATCCGTGATGATCTCAAAATTTATATTATCAACTTCATGGTGTTTTGGGGCATGGTGTGTTAAGATGAAATCACCTTTTTGAGCTGTTGATTCCAGGGATATCATGAGGCAACAGATCAGAAAGAGCTGGTGGAGGGGTTTATGTTGCATAATGAGCCAATTTATGTTTTAGATGAAATGGCTTATACTAAAGGTAGTGAAGCCGGTTGACTGTTAAAAAAAATAATTCTGAATGTTTTAGCTATGCCCTCTTGGATGAAAATCCCGGATCACCTGCTTGAGGTAATCTCTATCCAGGTGGGTATAGATCTCAGTGGTGGTGATGGATTCATGGCCAAGCATCTCCTGGACAGCCCTCAGGTCGGCACCTCCTTCTATCAGATGCGTGGCAAAAGAGTGTCTGAAAGTATGCGGGCTGATCGTCTTTTTTAATCCGATTTGCTTGGCCAGGTCTTTGATGATCATAAATATCATCACGCGTGAGAGGCTACTACCGCGTTTATTCAGAAAGAGAAAATCCTCCTGGCCCCGCTTGATTGTGACATGTACCCGAACCTGGTCCCGATAGATCTTGATATGTTTCAGGGCTTCTCTGCCTATGGGAACCAGCCGCTCCTTGTTTCCTTTACCAATCACCCGAAGGAAGCCAATATCTTCGTAGATGTTGCTCATTTTTAGGTCGATCAGTTCGGATACACGAAGCCCGGAGCTATAAAGGGTTTCAAGCATTGCCCGGTTTCGGGTACCTTCCGGTGTGGAGAGGTCAATGGCAGCAAGTAACTCTTCAATTTCATGAAACTCCAATGTGTCCGGGAGTTTTCTTCCCAGCTTTGGTGCTTCCAGCAGTTCGGAGGGGTCATGGTCCATGAGCTGTTCATAGACCATGAAGCGGTAAAAGGCTTTGATCCCGGACAGGATCCGAGCATGAGAGTAAGCAGACAGTCCCAGCTCCCCGATAAACTCAAGAAAGTCGATCAGGTCTTGCTGGGTGACCCTGGTGGGGGAGATGTCCTTCTTTTTAATTTCGAAAAACTCCTTCAGCTTTGTAATGTCACGGGAGTAGGCTTCAATAGAATTGTCAGAAAGCGACCTTTCCAGTTTCAGGTAGTTTCGGAATTGCTTGATGTATGTGTCCCAACTCACGCGGCTAAATTAAGGTGAGTTTGGATTAAAATCTTTAAAATCATAATCCCTTTTATGCCACTAATCCACCAATGGTAACTAATAGGTGATTATAAAAGATATCACTAAAGCCACCTGCGGCGGTATTCTGATGTAAGCGTGTTCCGCACCAGGGCCGACTTGTCGGGCCATTCGCGTTTATTTATCTTCTCAAGGTCAATCCGTGACAGATCAATGTTTATTAAACGGACTGTAAATAAGAAGAGGGAACGTTAACGTCAAACGAAATTAATTTGTGAATTGGTGGCTACCTATTTTGGATCTAAAAATAGTCTGTAATAACGGATAAAGGGTCCAGAGTTACTTCTGGTTCTCACAAAGGCTCAAAGACGCAAAGAGTTGAGTGACCTTCAGATTCGGGATCATGTATTTTCACAAAAGCAGTTTTACCCAAGTGGAATGTCTTAGCCTTCGTTGCTACACCTTTTGCTGCCATAAAAGCCAAAAAAGTAAGCTTGACGCTATGGATAACATAATTGATCAAAAAAAGAAGGGGCCGAATGACCCCCTCTTTTACTATACTTAAAATTTAAACTTACCCAAAACCTATCAGTCTTCTCCCAATCCAGGATTTGTCAGTACTTCACTAGCTGGAAGCGGTAAATAATATGAAATCGTACCTAATGGCTGCAAATCGTTTGGATCTTTGGTTGCAGTCACTGATTCTACCATTTCCAATCTGGTCAGGTCAAACCATCTGCAATACTCTCCGGCAAACTCCCAGGCTTTTTCCTGAATCACATCTTGCTGAGTGGCTGTAGTATAATCCACCCCAGCATCTGGAGTATCCAGCGGAAGACCATACGCACGTCTCACAATTTTATTGAGAGCCTCAAGTGCCTCCGGATCAGTGTTGTCACCAGTTGAGACTATTTGTGCTTCTGCAAAAATGAAATACACCTCGGCCATGCGGATAAGTGGCAGGGATAGTGCATTCAACCAATCGGCTCTGTCACCTTGCAGTTTCTGGAAGTAGGGTCTGGCTGTTGCAAAATTTTGCCATGGTGTACTCCCACTTTCTGTTTGGAAAGTGAAATCCTTCCTTCGCTGGTCAGGGAAATTGTTGAAGAAAGTCAGCTCGGAAAAATAGTCATCCCAACCATTATCTTCCCCAGGTCGAGCTGGGAGTCCGTATACGGCATTTCCATTCCACCATTGTCCGGCAAAGAAGTTGAGTGCAAACACTTCCTCTTTGTTGCCATCATTGTTGATTGTGGGTGATGGCCACAGGTCAGCAAAGTCGTCCATTAACCCAAAGCCATAGGTATCCTGGTTGTCGATGACTTCCTTCGCTGTGCTGGCTGCCATGGCATACTTGTCAGCTTGTTTCAGCGGCCAGCCTGCCATCTGCAGGTATACCTGAGCTTTCACTGCCAGAGCTGTTCCTTTATTTGCCCTTCCAGGAGCAGGTTTGGTATCTCCGAGCAAACCGATAGCGGCATCCAGATCAGAAAGGATCTGATCATAGATGGCCTGTGGCTCACTGGATGTCACCTCCAGGATCGCAGGGTCAAATACCTGAGTATCCAGCACCAAAGGCGCTTTACCCCAAAGCTTCACGATCCAGAAGTAGTTGTATGCTCTCAAAAAGAAAGCTTCCCCGGCAATCTGATTGATCACAGCCGGATCACCAGTGGCACCTTCATAATTAGCGATTATATTATTGGAGCCCTGGATGGATTTATAAGCACCACTCCAGACAAATGGCAATCGTCCGTTTTGTTGAGAGACCTTAAACTGGTCAAACTCCCTGAAATCAGCTTTATTGCTCGCTTTATGGGTAGTCAAATCATCAGAACCCATGAGTATGGCTTGGGTAGAAGCATTTCCCAGTCCGGATTGCCAGGTAGCTGTCAGGGGTTTATAGGCACCCGCAAGCGCCGCCGTTAGTCCACTTTCATTCTTCAAAGCTCCGCTTTCTGATGTTATGATCGTAGAGAGATCTTCATCAAGGAAGCCACTACAAGAAACACCAAAAACAAATATTGTTAGTATTAGAAAATTTTTCATTTACTTAAATCTTTATTGACTAAAAGTTCAAATTGATTCCAAGGGTATAAGTGCGTGCATTAGGATATGAACCTCCATCAGCACCCCGGTTATCGGCCGATCCATTGTTGCTATAAGCTTCCGGATCCAGACCCTGGTAGTCAGTGATGGTAAGTAGGTTGGTTGCCGCCAACATCAGACCCAACTTCACACCCTTTTCCATACCAATAGGTAAAGCATAGTTGAGGCTCACATTTTTTAGCCGGATAAAGCTCCCGTTTTCAACAAATCTTGAGGATTGAAGCTCCACCACATCGGTACTGCTAAATGCTGGAATATCTGTCTGATTTTCTGGGGTCCACCTATTCAGGATGTCTGCATGTGTTACCTCCCTGGCATCAGCAATCGCTGATATTGCCTGACCATATGTGAAATTCCACTTATCATAACCACCCATGGCCTGGAAGAATATGTTCATGGTGAAGTTCATGTAGGTCATACTGTTATTCCATCCAAAAAGCATTTCCGGAATCCCCGTGCCAATGATCTGGTAATCATCACCACCAATCACATTGTCACCATTCACATCCTCATATCTGGAGTCTCCTGGTACTTTGCCATAGAGGGCTGCTTCTGCAGCTTGCTCAGTTTTCCATGTTCCCAGGTATTTCAATCCCCAATAGCTGGTCAGTGGCTGACCTGGCATTAAAACACCTTCCGGAAGATTGGTAATACCTGCTCCCACGTCTCCGTCCACAAAAATCATTTCATTTTCAGCCAGGCTAACTACCTTGTTTTTTAAGAATGATGCATTCAGGCTCGTATTCCAGCTGAAATTAGGATTATCAATCACTGTACTTGTCACACTGAATTCAAACCCACTGTTTTCTGTTTCCCCGACATTGGTCGAGATGGTACCACCACCAGTGTACTGAGGCAGAGGCTGCGCCAAAAGCAGATCCGTTGTTGACTTCTTGAAATAATCTGCAGTAATCCCCAAGCGGCCATTTAGGATAAGCATGTCTAATCCAATATTGGTCTGTGTCGTGGTTTCCCATTTCAGGTTTGGATTGCCCGGGTTACCAATTTTAATTCCCGGTGTTAGCGATCCATTATCGAAAGAGGTGGCTGCATCAAAATCTCCGGTCAGGAAGCTTGTGACTGTTCCATATACACCAATTCCCTGACTCCCGGTTTGTCCCCAGGAACCTCGAACCTTCAGGTCATCAAAAATATTGCTAGGAATGAACGACTCTTCTGATAATCTCCAGCCCAGAGCCACAGAGGGGAATGTGCTATATTGATTGTCGCCCCTAAACTTTGAAGAGCCATCTCTTCGTACTGAGGCTGTAAACAGGTATTTACTATCGTATTGATAGTTTACCCGACCAATCAATGATTGAATGGTTTGTTTTTCAAAGTAGGAATTCGTGCCTACTCCACCTGCCAGGGTGATGTTGTTGTATCTCAGGTCAGGAAACTGTAAGCCTGATGCATTTGCCCCAAATTGGTCTGTCTTCTTGAGCTGACTTTCCAATACTGCAGTGGCAGTGAAATCATGGACATCTGCAAATACTTTGCGGTAGTTTAAGGTATTTGTGTTTTGCAAAAACAAATACTCTGTGGATTGCCTTGAAGCTGTGGGGTTGTTACTAATGGATCCCTGACTGAAGGTCTTGTTTTGCAGGTTGATATAGCTGGCGCCAAAACCAACATCTAATGTAAGTCCATCAATGAATTCATAGACCAGACCACCATTAGCCATAAAGTTGTTGTTCTCATTGATATTGTCATTCAATGCGCCTTCAATTGGATTACCTTTTATTGAAGAGACATTGTCTCGCACAGTAGGAAATCCATTAGCATCATAGGCTGGTACTGTTGGTGACCATCCGGTCACTCCGCCTGTAGCAGAGCCAATATTGCCATTTCCATTCACGTTGTTGGTCTCTCTTCTGATGAAATTCAACTTCAGTCGGGCATCCAGTTTGTCTGTTAGCTTTGCTGCGACATTAGTCCTCAGAGAGTACCTTTTAAAGGAGGAATTGATGACAATACCATCCTGGTCCAGATAATTACCTGAGATAAAATATTTAACAGCTTCTGTACCTCCTGAATAATCCAGCTGGTATTCCTGCCCGGTACCGGTCCGGAATATCTCATCCTGCCAGTCAGTACCTCCATTCGCTTTAAAGTCAGCGATTTCCTGGCTGGTAAATACGGGCGTGGTTCCAATATCATTTGCTCGCTGGTTGGCAACTTCAGCAAAGGTGCCAGCATCCATCAGGTCCCAGGTATTCAAAACAGATGACGAATAAAAGCGGGAGGTAAATGAGAATTTTGGCTCTCCAACCTTACCACTTTTGGTGGTGATGAGTACGACACCATTAGATCCTCTGCTACCATAAATGGCAGTAGAAGAGGCATCTTTGAGCACCTGGATATTTTCGATGTCTGAAGGGTTTATATCATTGAAATCTCCACCGACAAATCCATCAATTACGTAGAGGGGGTCATTGTTACCATTGATGGAATTGGCACCCCTGATACGAATGCTCACATTACCTCCGGGTGCTCCGGATGAGTTGGTCACGTTGACACCCGCGGCCCTCCCCTGAAGGATCTGGTCCATCCTAATGACAGGCTGTCCTTCAAAATCTTTGGCATCAACAGAACCTATAGCTCCGGTCACATCTTTTTTCTCCTGTGATCCATATCCTACTACGATAACCTCAGATAGGGCCTGGATATCAGATTCGAGTGTAACATCAATCACGCTTTTGTTCCCTACAGTGACTTCCTGCATGGCTGATCCAACAGAGCTAAACACCAAAATTGATTCCGGTCCCGGTACAGAAATCTGATAGTTGCCATCAAAGTCTGTCACTGTACCAACGGGTGTGTCAGAAGCACTGTTTTTCAGAATCACATTGACACCCGGAAGAGGTTCACCATCCTCCGCGGATACTACTTTTCCAGAGACTGAGGTCTGTGCATATACAGGCTGAAGCACAAAAGACATCAGCACAATAAATGGACATACCCAGAATCTCCATACTTTCTTTTTGTAAGTTTTTCTCATAAGGTTTATTGTTTAATTAAAACTTATTCATCTGACTCATACATTAGATCCGGTCTGTAACCGGAATCCCATGAATTAGATGAAAAACAGGAAGAGAATCACACAAATGATCAACAAAACAGTCAGAATAGATATCCTGACGGATGATGCAAAGAAGTTTCTCTTGTGCTTTTTTGTTGAATTCATATTTATACTCGCCTGAAATATGAAATTCTGAAAATCAGATCGTTGTGAGGTGGAAATTTTAATTTATTGCAATTTCTAATGATTCGAACTGGTGGATTTATTCGTCAATTCAGTAGGGTGAATTCGTTAAGTATGGAGTTTATGAATATTTCGCAATCGTGCTAATTGATTGATTGCCAATAATTTATAAATTAATTAATGTGCTAAAAACCAATTTTTCCACCTTGGATGGATAAAACATTATAAAATCGCTTAAAATGTTAGGCTTAAAAGCGAAATATTGAAATCAAGCTTTTTGATTTTTATATCCAGAGGGTGTTTCTCCATAGAGCTTTTGAAAGCACTTGCTGAAATACTTTGGATCAGTGAAACCCACCTCCTGGCTGATCTTATTGATTGGGATGTCTGATCTCATTAAAAGCTTTGAAGCCTTTTTCAAGCGTATCGTACGAATAAACTCAACAACAGACAGGTCGGTCAAAGCCATTATTTTCTTATAAAGAACTGAATGTGACATGCCCACCTCCCTGGCAATCAATTCAACCTTAAGCTCACTGTTGGAAATATTTTTTTCGATGATTCCAATTACTTTGTTGAGAAATTCCTCATCTGGATTGGTGATACTTATGTCTACCGGGAGCAGGTTGGTCTCTTTGGCGAATCTTTCCCGAAGTTTTTTCCTGGAGTCTATCAAATTGTGGACTCTAAGTTTCAGTATTTTCTCATCAAAAGGTTTGTTGATATAATCGTCAGCACCAGTTTCCAGGCCTTTACTATGAAACAGCACTGAATTGCGTGCAGTGAGCAGGATGACAGGAATATGGCTGGTTCGAACATCAGTTTTGATTTGCCTACAAAATTCCAGACCATCTATCTCGGGCATCATGATATCACTGATAATCAGATCTGGGATGTTGGCGAATGCTTTGTCGAGACCACTTTTACCATTCTGGGCTGTAATGAGATTGAAATCCTTTTCGAAAATCTCTTTGAGATAATAGACAATATCCGGATTGTCATCCACAATGAGCAGTGTGGGTAAATCTTCATTAGTGTGTTCTAATAACTCATTGGAGAAGACTTTTTGAATATCAGATTTGGTGATGGCTTTGTCTTTTCGATAGTGATCTTCATGTTCGCTGGGTTTGAAGTCCTGCAGGATGTCAATATCAGATAAGTGAGAACGTCCCATTGGAATCCACACATGAAAGGTTGTTCCAGTTTGAACTTTACTTTCAACCATTATGCATCCATGATGGAGCTCTACATAGTTTTTTACAATTTCGAGTCCTATGCCAGTACCATTCGAAGATAAGGTTTGGACATTTCGGGCCTGGTAGTATCTTTCGAATATCCTACTAAGCTGATCTTCAGGAATACCAATCCCGGAGTCCTCAATCTTAATTTGGATCACCTTTTCTAAGTTGTCAGGCCATTCTCCATGAACAGCTTTAGGTAGACCTGATGTCTCCGAAAATTTTTGTTTAGCCTGGCTTAAGGATATGGCCTTAATCTCCAGACTGACTTCACCCTCCTGAGGTGTGAACTTAAAAGCATTTGAGAGAAGATTTACAATGATGATCTCCAGCTTGTCACGATCATAGTAGGCATCCAGGGTTTCACCTTCATTGGTCACTTTAAAGTTTACTTTGTTCATCTCGGCAAGCTGTCTGAATGCGAGACATATCTCGGCCAAAAATTGGATGACGTTGCCTTTAGCTGCTTTCAGCTTGAGGTTCTCAATCTCATATTTCCTGAAATTCATCAGTTGATTGGTCAGCTTATGAAGCCTCTGAGCCTGTGTCTGCATGAGCTGCAGGTTTTTCAGGGCTCTGTTGTTTATATCCTTTGAGTTAATAATCCTGTCTAAGGGGCCCAAAATCAGTGTAAGGGGAGTCCTTAATTCATGGCTGAGGGTGGTAAAGAATTGAAATTTTTCCCGATTTAATTGATTGTCGCGCTCATGCTTATATTTTTCCAATTCCAAATGACTTTTCATTTGAGCTCTGTTATTAAGCTCCCTTTGAAACAGGAAAAGCAAGCCTCCGAAGGCCAGTAGGTAAATGATGTTAGCCCATGTGGTTCTCCACCAGGGGGGGAGGATTTTGATTGATAGTGACACCTCATCACTCCATGTATTGAGATCTTTACCCGCTTTTACTTTGAAGGTATAGGTGCCTTTTCCAAGGTTGGTATAGGTGGCAGTCCTGTTTCTTGATCTGGTATAGATCCAGTCCTCATCAAAACCATCCAATTTATAGGCAAAATGAATGTTGTCTGAGGCGGGTGTATTTAGTGAGCCAAACTCCAGGGAAAGATACGGTTCGGAGTGGGTTAGCGTGATCGATTCCATGAATCGAATGCTTTTGTCCAGTACAAAATGTCTATTTATCGTGTCCCCTATATTGGTTTGGTTATGGTTGATGACAAGCTCCCTTATGTAAGCCTGATGGTTTGTCTTGATCGACAACAAACTATCAGGATGAAATACTGTAATCCCATCAAAGCCCCCAAAATAGATTTCCCCTGAATCATCCTTGTAATAGGAATCCCAGGTTAAAGAATTAGAAAGCAACCCATCGGATTCATTATAGTTTGTAAACTGGTCAATCCTTGGATCAAGCTTCCCAATGCCATTGGCAGTGCTTATCCAGATATAGCCTTCTTGATCTTCAAGAATGGCATAAACCTGGTTGGAAGGAGCTCCCAGTGTTTCATCATACTTTTTGAAACTATACTTATCTCCTGAAACACTCATTTTAATCAACCCATTAAGGTTAGATGCAAGCCAGAAATTCCCATTAGCATCTTTGTGGATATTAATAAACCGATTATCGAGCGGTTTTCCATCTTCATTAATTATTGTATCCAGGATCAACAACTCATCTCTGGCGACATTGGGAGACATTAGAGGATCGGAATTTATGGTTAACCTGGCTACACCACTATTCCAGGTAGCTAACCAAAATATATTGGGTGGCTCGTGAATGACAGCCTGCACATTAATGGACTTAAGCAAAGGCTCCTGGTGCTTAGATTCTCCGTAGTGAGAGATGCTTTCCGAATTTTTATCGTAGAGGTATAAGCCGTGATTGGTCGAGATCCAAATTCTGCCAGTAATGTCTTCGGTGAACTCATGAATTTCAATGCTCGTTAGCTTTGGATCATTGAAGAATACAGGTCTTTCTGAGCTTAAAATATTGTCTGAATAATTAAATCCATTTTCAAATGTTCCAATCCACATGCGTTCGTCCTTATCAATATGGAGCGCAGTGATATAATTTGAGTTCAGGGAGGTTGAATCATTAGGATTGGATACATAAGTCTGAATTTTGTTTTGTTTTGATCCTGAGATTCTGGAGAGTCCATTGCTAACTGTCCCTACCCATAAATCATTGTTTTTGTCCTTCAATAATGATCGAACAATTTTTTTTCCTGGTCCTGTAGGTCCTTCTATGATACTTTTGATCCTCCTGAATTTATTTACACTCGTATTCACGATGGTGATCCCCTCTGTCTCATAGGTTACTACCACATAGCCCACCTGGCTTCCATAAATCCCTCTGATTTTTTCATCAAGCAATCCGTATTCTTCATTTTCACTGTAGATTAACTTTTTAAATGTCCCGGTACCAGTGTTTAATAGGTAAATCGTCTTATTGATGCCAACCCACAGGTTATTTTTGATGTCCATGTAGAGGCAGCTGATAGGTTGGCTAGACCAGCTAAAACCCTGCTTTTCATCGTATAACTCATCTATCCTGTAAAATCTATTTTCAGATTTATTAAATGCGAGCACGCCATTGGAGGTTCCGACCCAAATTAGGTCTGATGAACCAGCTACGATAGATGTGATAGGAGCAGCTGACTCAAAAGTAACCACCTCCCTACTTACAGGATCGTACCTTTTTAAGCCCTTGCTGCCAATCCACAGAGCGTTCCTTTCTTTGTCGTATATGGTATGGCCAAAATAATCTCCCGGATGCCTTACTACTTTTTTGGTTTTAGGGTCAATCCTATTGAGTCCGTTTTGGGTATTCAGCCAAATGAATCCGTTATTGTCTTCTACAATTACCTGGCTGCTTCGTGGGACCCTGTTTGTAGAAATTGTAGAGTCGTCAGTAGAGTCATAATTGAAATGATGGAAGGACTGATATTTCTTATCATAGATATTCAGACCATTGTTATAGGTCCCAACCCAGATATAACCTCGACTATCTTCAAAAAGAGACGTTACGAAATCCTCAGAAATGGTTTTGTCTTCCTGGGAGTTATGGTAGTGTGGTGTGATGCTGTAGCCGTCGTATTTATATAGCCCGGTCGTTGTACCAATCCAGTAAAACCCATCAGAATCGATTAATACACTTTCTAATTGCTCATAGATAATATCCTGCTCGAAGTCATTTTTTTCAAAATTCAGGAGAGGTTCCTGAGCTTTTGCAGGTATAACTAAGCACAATAGTATTGCCGAAACCAGGCGACTCATAAAATTTAGTTCATACTAAGAGTTATCAAATAAATATAGCATTTGTTTTGACCCTGAAATGATGTTTCCATAAAAAGGTGGCCATATCATTCACACAATTTCGTTTAAAATTCATTTATTTTCTGAAATTTTAAAAGTGCATCCATTAGAAGCTGATGAGTTAACTGTAAGAATTAGTTCTTTGTCACAATATCATTCTGAGTTTGAGCCCCATGGAGTAAAGGGACAAAGGCCATTACTTTTTGGATTTCATAAAACTCCTTAATTTCGTAACCTCTTAAAAGGGTGACAACCATAAGCTAATTAAACATGGACATCATAATCATCAACGGACCGAACTTAAACCTGCTGGGAAAGCGGGAAACCGATATTTATGGCAACCGGTCATTTGATGATTATTTCAAAGACCTGAAAAAGCAGTTTTCTGATATCAACCTTACTTATTTTCAGTCAAACCATGAAGGTGCACTAATCGATAAGCTACATGAGGTAGGCTTTTCGTATGATGGCATTATTGTCAACCTGGCGGGGTATACACATTCTTCTGTTGCATTGGCCGATGCCATTGCAGCTATTAAAACTCCTGTGGTGGAAGTCCATATTTCCAATATCCATGCTAGAGAAGCTTTCAGAACCCATACCTACACAGGTGCTAAAAGTGTGGGGATCATTTCTGGCCTGGGCCTGAAAGGATACGAACTCGCCATTAGATATTTCACCTGATATGTTGAATTTCAAAGAAATCATATCTGTCACCCTGATATTATTTTCTGTGATAGATATCCTGGGGAGTATTCCGGTTATTATTAATCTAAGGAAAAAAGTTGGACACGTGCAATCGGAAAAGGCTACCCTGGTTTCCGGTGGGATCATGATCATTTTTCTGTACCTTGGAGAAAGCATCCTGAAGCTGTTTGGGATTGATGTATCTTCTTTTGCAATTGCTGGTGCACTTATCATGTTTATTATTGGTCTGGAGATGGTTTTGGGCCTGCAGTTTTTTAAAACAGATACTGAAGATGTTTCGTCGACATCCATCGTACCTATTGCCTTCCCCTTGATTGCTGGTGCAGGTACAATGACAACTATTATTGCCTTAAAAGCTGAATTTCAAGCGATCAATATTTTAATAGCTATTTTATTAAACGTGATATTCGTTTATCTGGTCTTGAAATCCAGTGGCTGGCTGGAACGGAAGATTGGCAATGCAGGATTTAACATATTAAGAAAGGTATTTGGGATTATTCTGCTTTCCATTGCCATCAAGCTTTTCAAAAACCACTGGTTCTTATCGTGATCAATCTATACACAGACGGAGCGGCCAAGGGAAATCCTGGCCCTGGGGGATTCGGAACAATCCTGGAATTTAAAGGAAAAAGAAAAGAACTTTCTGAGGGCTTTCGCATGACCACAAATAATAGGATGGAGCTGTTAGCTGTGATTAAGGGCCTTGAGGCAATCAAGAAGTCTGGGTGGGAAGTGCACGTTTATTCTGATTCCAAATACGTGGTAGATGCCGTTGAGAAAGGTTGGGTTAAAAACTGGGTAGCGAAGGGCTTCAAAGGCAAGAAAAATGGTGACTTATGGGATCGTTTCTTGAAGAGCTTTTACCAGCACAAGGTTAAATTCCACTGGATCAAAGGGCATGCCGGTCATCCTGAGAATGAACGTTGTGACCAGCTAGCAGTAGCGGCAGCAGAAAGTGGTGACTTACAGGTGGACGTAGTCTATGAAAAGGAATACTACGCAAAGGGCAGTTAAATAAGTTTAACTCATCTCTGGCTCGTGTTTTGCAAAGCCTCTTATTAAATTTACTCCTGACTAAATCACCTCGTTATGAAATATGGTCTATTGCTACTCATGGCGGCTAGCCTGTTTGTTCCTGCCCATGCCCAGCTAGGCAACTTTGGGAAAAAGCTGAAGGAAAAGGCTAATGAAGTCCTTCAGGAAAGGAAAGAGGACATCAAGGACAATAGCCGCGACTATGCCCAGGAAAAGCTTGCGGAAAAGCAATCTTCCTACGATACCACATCTTTCAATTATGCCATTGCCTTCCTTGATAAAGCTGAATCATTCGAAAATCAACAGGAAGGAGAAAGGCTGGTGCGTACAGCTGGTTTTTTATTGAAGGATGATGAAAAAACGGACTTGGAAGAAGCCAGGAGCCTTTATGAGAGTGGCAGGCTTCATTATAACCTGCGAAGCTATTCACTGAGTGAAACATATCTGTTGGCAGCTATTGTTGCCTATAATCTGCTAGGTGAGCAGCACAACCCTGTCTACCTCAAAGCGGTAGGAACGCTGGGTTTGTTGTATAATAATATGGGACGATACGAACTAGCAGATACTACAAATGCCAATGCGTTGGAAGGATGGAGAAGGAGTGAAGGCACAGGCAGCAAAGGTTATGCCGCGGAATACAACAACAAAGCGGTGATTGCTTTCAACAGGGGGGAATACAATGAAGCAGAGAAACTTTTCGGAGAAGCTTTTGCACTGATTGAAAAAGCAGAGGGCAGAAATTCTGTTCCTTATGCTATAGCCAACAATAACCTGGGAATACTCTACCAGCATATGGGCAGGAGCGAGGATGCCCTTGAAAAGCTCAATGTATGTCTGGATGTGGCTGCAAGTGAATTGCGGGAGAAATCTGGGACCTACATCCAACTCATAACCAATAAAGCTTTGATCCTGCAGGAAAACAAGCAATTTGAGGAGGCGGAAGCCACTTACCAGGAAGCCATTGATTTGCAGACAAGCCGGCTGAAATTAAATCGTAAGTCAGACCCTGACTATGCGCATCTTCTCAATAACATGGCTTCACTGTACTTGGTGACAGGCAAAACTGAAAAGGTGGAGCCACTGCTAAAGGAAAGCCATGACATCTATGTGAGCAAGTTTGGTGAGGACCATCCATCCACGGCTTCCGCCAAAGCAGATTTGGGAAACTTCTATCGTTCACAAGGAAAATTGACTGAGGCTGATCCACTATTGAAAAAGGCCTATGAAAGCCGAAAATCTAGTCTTGGTACTACCCATCCAGTAACAATTCAAAGCCTGGAAGATCTGGCTATTCTGCAATGGCTTCAGGGAGATGTTGCAGCTGCTAAAACCAATTACAACGAAGTGATGGAGTACAGCATGTCTTTCATCAATGAGTTTTTCCCGCCGATGAGTGAGGTAGAGAAGACCAAGTACTGGGAAAAGATGAAGAACCGGTTTTTCACTTTCTACAATTTTGCCCTGGTCAATTCGGGTTCCCATCCGGATCTGGTAGAGAAGATGATCAATTACCGGTTGATGACGAAAGGGATGCTGCTCAGTACTACTACTAAGATCAAGAATACCATCTTAAACAGTGGCGATAAGGCTTTAATTGATTTGTACAATCAATGGCAGGATCAGAAGAGGACTTTGGCTATTTACTATTCTTTCTCCAAAGAGGAAGTGAGCAAGCAAAATGTAAATATTGACTCGCTGGAAAATGCTGCCAATCAAAGTGAACGACAGCTTTCTCAAAAATCCTCAGCTTTTGCTGATGCTTTCGTGGCCAAGGATGTAGACTACAAGCAGGTTCAGTCAAAATTAGCTGCTGGCGAGGCTGTGGTGGAGATGATCCACTATCCGCAATTTGAAAATGCAATGACAGGTAGCTATAAGTATGCTGCAGTGATCATCAAAAAGGTGGGTCCACCGATTGTTTCGATCCTGGATAATGGAGATCACCTGGATACACGTTACCATGCCTACTACAACAATGTGATTCGAAATAAACTTAAAGACGATTTCTCATATGAGCAGTATTGGGGTCGTGTGAGTGGCTCACTGAGTGATATCAAAACGATCTATTTTTCTCCCGATGGGGTATATAGCCAGATCAATCTTAACACTTTGAAAGATCCAAATGGTAAGTACCTGGTTCAGGATAAGGTGGTGAAACTAATCGGTAATCCACGGGATCTCCTGGCAAGCAGTGCTTCAGCATCTGCTACAAAGAATGCCTTCCTATTGGGATTCCCGACTTATGGATCAAAAGATATCGTACCACTGCCAGGCACACAGAAGGAATTGCAACAAGTGAAGTCTGCATTGGTATCGGGAAAATATAGCGTGAAAGATGTAACGCAAACCAATGCTACCGAATCTACCATCAAGAGCGTAGCTTCACCAAAGATTATGCATGTGGCCACGCATGGATATTTCCTCGAAGATGTACAGAGTAAGGGCAGCGTGTTTGGTGTTCAGGTAGAATATGCCAAAAACAACCCGCTGCTAAGGTCAGGGTTGATGCTTGCCGGTGCATCATCGGAATCCGGAGATTTGTCATTCTCTGAAGAGGAGAATGGGATTCTTACTGCATACGAAGCAATGAACCTGGATCTGAATAGAACAGACCTGGTGGTATTGTCTGCTTGCGAAACAGGAAAAGGTGACGTAAAATCCGGGGAGGGTGTATATGGCTTGCAGAGAGCCTTTGTGATGGCAGGAGCAGACAAGATGATCATGAGTCTCTGGAAGGTAGACGATGCTGCCACTCAGGACCTGATGTCACGGTTCTACAAAAACTGGATTCTTTCCGGCCAGGAGATGACCCAGGCCTTCCGCAATGCCCAGATCCAGCTCATGAGTACTTATCCTGAGCCTTACTACTGGGGCGCTTTTGTGATGGTAGGAAAATAGCTTTACAGAATACAGAATACAGAATACAGGAGACAGGAGACAGGATGATGATGCCTAAATAAGGTTGACCGGATTTAACACTCTGTATTTATCTAAATAACTTACTTTCATTCTGTTATTAGAATAAGATCTATCCATAATCAATTCTTCAAATTGATCTGGACTAATACCTCCAATTGAACTATGTGGCTTCTGAGAATTATACATTCTTACTGCCTTGGCTAATGCCGCTCTAAGTTCAATTGGAGTAGTAGGATTATAAGGTTTTAGGTAGTTATTCTTTATTATCCCGTTTAAACGTTCAGCATGAGGATTTTCATATGCTGTTTTACCCATGCTATTATCTAACCCTTGCTTTTTGGTTAAACTAAGGAATTCCTTGCAATAATATTGACCACCTCCATCAGAATGGAAAATAGTACCGGAGAGTTCAGTGTTTTTCCTAGTCAAAAATGCTTTTGTCAGCGCTGGAATTGTTGTTTGTTCCGCTCGTAATGTTGAGCTACAGCTCCAGCCTATAATCTTCCTTGAATACAGATCTGTGATGAAGGTCAAGTAAAAAAACTTTCCATTCATCTCATAGTATGTAATGTCACTTACCCAAGCCTGGTTGACATGTGTCAACTCCCTATCAACAATCAGATTATCAAACCTAATTACCCCTGTTGAATCAGTCGTCCTCCTAAAATTACGATCAATACGTACTTTATAACCCAATTGAGCAAACTGCTGCTCGAAAGCATCTCTACCTAGTGTTTTTGGCTCAATCAGCTTATATATGTATCTCAACGCCATCTTTGGATGATCTGATCTTACCTGATCTACAATTGGTATTAAGTAATTCAACTCTTCCATCTTACTTATTTGGCGGTTTAATCGCTTATGCAATGCTTGTTTGCTAATGCCTACTACTGCATAAAGTCGATTCAACTTGATTTTGTGTTTTTCTCTGTTGTACCAGAACCACTCGATGGTTTTGAACCAAACTTTTTTTTAATATCAATCCCCACCTCTTCAGAAGCTATTTCCACCATCTTCTTATGAAACTCAATCTCTATCTGCTTCTGACCCAAAAGCTGCTCTAATTCTTTGACTTTCTCTTTAAGAGCCTCGATTTTCCGTGTATCGCTTTTCACTTCAATAACTTGTCTTGTGCCTCGCTTTAATTGTGTGGAGAAGAGATGGATCCATTTATAAACCGAACTTCGGGTTACTTGATATTCCCTACTGACCTCACTAACCGTAGTTAAATGACGGTCTATCTCACTTACTTTTTTCTGCTTAAACTCTTTACTAAAATAACGACGTTGTCTTTCTAAGCGACTTAACTTCTCAAATTCATTTAATGTTGCCATTTCTTCTGTTTTCTAAACTTAAAAAATGGTCAACCTATTTCAGGCATTGACAGGAGACAGGAAGTGTATGCCTAAAAAAGGTTATTCTAAAACAGGTCTTTGTCTCACAGACCTTCGGGTACATTCTGTTTCCTGTCATAACAAAGAGATGAAGAGTTTGTGTTTTACCCCCACCTTTCCACCTTCCCCTCAGTGAAAACATGCCCTGATTCAATAATAGTTGTCATGAGGAAGATCTGATCAGAATCAATTTTCAGGTGTTTTTGAATCAATCCGGATAGTGACTGCTGGATCTTTTCTATGTCTGCCTCAGACCAAAGAGAGGGAAGAAAGAGGTTAACCATTACCGTGTAATCTTTCCCAAATTGTTTGAAATCAGTGATGACATTAAGTGTAATATCAGTTTCACTGATTTGAAGATTTTCTGCCCATTCGGAAACCATCTGTTGGAAGTCTGCATTTCTAGAAATTTCATTATGGATGTAGCAATTGGCGATGGGCATTTTGGATAAATTGAAAAAGAGTCTTCGCACTGAAAGGAGAAGACTCTTATGGAATATGTATTTGTTCCTTAACCCTTGATCAGCTTATATGCAACCACCCTGTTGTCGAAGAAAGTGGGCACCAATACCAGTTCCTGATCCATCATAAACCAGATATCAGCGGTATTTTTCTTCTCATTTTTTGTATGCAGCAGTGTTTTCTTTCCTATTTCCCCACCAATGATGAAGATTTCACCCTGCCAGTCAGATACCAGGTATACACCTTCCTCTGTTGTAGGAGTGATACCATCTCCATGGCCTATGCTGTCGGCCACCAGGGTCATTTCACCAGTTCCCAGATCGATGTCGTAGAATTGTTGTGCCCCGGAAAAGGCAGTAAACAGGTGAGAACCTACTACTAACTGACCATTGGGTCGTCCCGGAAGGCCTTCTTTGTATAGCTCAGTATTACCGTTTGAATATTTGAAAATTTTATCTCCATTAGAATCAGAAATGTAAAGTGTACCTTGTCCGTCGGAAGAGATGTCGTTCATTCCGCTGGCTCCTTTTACAACAGTTTTGGACTTTACCTCACCGGTAGTCACATCAATCTCAACAAGTTCGTCCAGATCAGCAACGAATAATGAAGTGCCAACAAGTGCCATACCCTTTGGGCCATTGAAGCCAGTCACCCACTCCAGATCAGTTATTTCACCGGTTGACGAAACTTTAGAAATAAATCCATTGCCATCTTTTTCCCAGGGATTCATGTTTACATTGGAGACATAGATCACGTCTCGCTCCGCATCATAGAGTACAGATTCTGGGGTACGCAGCAAAGTGTCAGTCGCCCATTGCTTCTCCAGCTTGTAGGTTGCTTTTTTGGGCATTGTATCTTCGGATGTTTCAGTTGAATCCTTTTTAGCCGGACTGCACGCAGCAATTGCCAGGATCAATGCAATTGGTAATAATCTTAAAAATCTCATAGTATTTTGGTTGTTTAGGTACAATAAAGTTAGAATGATTGCGTCTACTTAAAAAACACCTTACTTAACTTTTAATACCTAAGGAATGATCTGCTTTCTGATTCGTATCGAATCACATTAAGCGTCAAGGTGTCACTTTTTATTTTCCATTCAATCCTGCTATACTCTCTGGTATAAAAATCGCTAACCCTTGATGTGAACCTCAAATTGGAAAAATAGATGATGGGTCCATCTGTAAGATAACTTCCTGTAGCTACTTCGTAGATTTCATTTTCATCAAAGCATTCATGAATGATTTTAAATGATTTATCGCTGAAAATAAGCTCTTCAGTACAGGATTTGATATGGTCAGGTACATAGAGCCAATGGCCCTGGATTTCAGTGCCTGGTTGCTGAATTAAGAATAATAATAGCCAGTTGAGGAATGTTAAATTCATGCTTCGGGTGCTTCTCTATTCAATTTCATGAGTAGCACAGGTTTTTTTTGTAAATTAACCAGTCGACCTGGAATTAAAAAGATTCCAGATACTTCAAAGACATTATTTATTACTGGTTTAACCCTAAATCTTTTAACTAAGAATGGATTCAAAAAACAATAATCGCAGAACATTCCTCAAAAAATCCGCTGTTGGCTCAGCCTTACTAATGACAGGAGGTGTTTTACCTGCCTTTTCAGCAAAATCCTACTCACGGATCGTTGGAGCCAATGAAACTTTAAATGTCTCCGTGATGGGCGTCAATAGCCGTGGTAAGTCGCTGGCGCAGAACTTTGCCCGTCAGGACAATTTTGAGGTGATCCATATCTGTGACGTTGATAGCCGAGCGATCGACACATGCAAGGAAGCCGTTTCGGACAAGCAGAAAACCAAGGCCAAGGGTTATGGAGATTTCAGAAAATCACTGGAAAGCAAAGACGTGGATGTCCTTGTGATAGCCGCGCCAGATCATTGGCATGCTCCTGCAGCATTGCTGGGTATGCAGGCAGGTAAGCATGTTTATGTAGAAAAGCCTTGCAGCCACAACCCTAAAGAGGGAGAGATCCTGGTAGAAGCAGCGGCAAAATACAAAAAGGTCGTTCAGATGGGTAACCAGCGGCGTTCGTGGCCCAATGTGATGGAAGGTATCAAGGCAGTTCAATCCGGTGCAATTGGACGTGTATATTTCGGAAAAGGCTGGTACACCAATAACCGTGGACCAATCGGAGTGGGAAAAGAGGTAGCTCCACCGGACTGGCTGGACTGGGAGCTGTGGCAGGGACCTGCTCCGAGGAAGTCATATAAAGACAATATTGTTCATTACAACTGGCACTGGCTGTGGCATTGGGGTACTGGTGAGGCGCTCAACAATGGCACTCACATGGTAGACTTGCTGAGATGGGGTCTGGAAGTAGACTACCCTACAAAAGTAAGCTCCAATGGTGGTCGATATCGATACCAGGACGATTGGGAGACTCCGGATACCCAGGTGATCAACCTCGATTTTGAAGATGTATCCATGACCTGGGAAGGCCGAAGCTGTAATGGCAAACCTATCGAAGGAAGTTCTGTTGGTGTAGTGTTTTACGGAGAGGATGGTAGTATTTTGATCCCCGGGGGTAATAGTTATACCCAGTTTGACCTAAAAGGCAAAGTGGTAAAAGAAATGAGTGATAACGTAGAGATAGATCCACGAGACCCTGTAAACCCAGCAACTCAGCTTGATGCCATGCACATTCAAAATATGTATGACGCGGTGTTCAATGGTGGTTCTCTTAACGCAGACATTGATTCTGGCCATAAGAGTACGCTACTTGTTCAGTTAGGCAATATTTCTCAACGGGTTGGAAGATCGCTGGATATTGACTCCAAAAATGGGCACATCAAAGACGATGCAGATGCCAATAAACTCTGGAGCCGAGCCTACGAAAAGGGATGGGAGTTGAAGCTATGAGGATGAAATATTTTGTTTTGTTGTTTTGCCTGGTGCTCCTGGCTTGTGATGGCCCCAAAAAGGCTAATGCACTTGACGAAAAGGAAACAATAGGTTTAAACCAATTGACCGAACAGGAAAAAGCAGATGGATGGAGACTACTTTTTGATGGTGAAACATTTAATGGATGGAGAGGTCTTGGAAGAGATCATGTCCCGGAGGCCCATTGGAAAATTGAAGAGGGAGCGATCCATAAGCTCAACAGCGATGAGGTTCCAAAGCTTCCCGATGGTAGTGATCCAGAAAGTGGGGATCTGGCTACTGTAGAGACCTTTGAGAATTATGAATTGTATTTTGAGTGGAAGATCCTCAAGGCAGGTAATAGCGGATTGAAATACAATGTGTCCGAGGAAATATCCAAAAAGTACGGATCTGGCTTTTCAGCGCTTGGGTTTGAGTATCAGCTTTTAGATGATGAGGATCCAAAATACGACGGGAAGCTAAAGTCGTCTCAGTACACATCCTCGCTTTATGATATGATCCCTGCAGAGCCAGAATCCGTTGAGAAAAAGCCAGTGGGTGAATTCAATTCAAGCAGGATTATCATTGATGGGAACCATGTGGAGCATTGGCTGAATGGCAAGAAAACAGTCAGCTATGAATTCGGTTCGGACCGGCTGATATCTGCATATCAGGACAGCAAATTCATCAAATACGAAAAGTTTCTGGATAAGAAAAGCGGACACATTATTTTGCAAAACCACAGTGATGATGCCTGGTTTAGGAACATTAAGATTCGAGCGTTAAACTAACCCATATCAACCCAAAAACATATCATGAAAAAAAAGGATAACCACCTAAACAGACGATATTTTCTAAAATCTTCGGCTTTGTCCGGGGCTTTTTTGGGAATACTACCCGGAAGCCTTTATGCTAATGATCAAGGGTATATCAAGGACAGGTTGGAAAAAGGTCTTGAACCAGGTCCCGCACGAGGGGAGAATGTTCAGGGATTGAAGGTAAAACCAATTGAAGAGGTAAGAGTGGCCTTCATTGGAGTTGGAAACAGGGGTCGAAACCATGTCACCAGGATGGCAGCACTTTCTCCAAAAGCAAAAGTTGTAGCTATTTGCGATATCCGGGAGGAAAAAGCCAAGGCCTCGGCAGATTTCTTGAAGAAACAAGGTCAGAAAGTGGATATCTACAGCGGAAAAGAAGAGGCATGGAAGGAGATGGTCAAGCGAGATGATATTGATTTGGTATTGATTGCCACCCCATGGGAAGATCATGCACCCATGGCCATATATTCCATGCAGCAAGGCAAGCATGTGGCATGTGAAGTGCCTCTGGCATGCACTTTGGAAGAATGCTGGAAGCTGGTTGATACGGCTGAACGAACCCAACGCCATTGTATGATGCTGGAGAATGTTTGTTATGGCGATGAGGAGCTTTGGATATTACGCATGGTGCAGGAGGGGGTCTTTGGGACGTTGACCTATGCGGAAGCCGCTTATATCCATCACATGACTGCTGGGCTGTTTGATGACAAATACTATAATAGATGGCGAATTGGTCACCATTTGACCACCAATGGGAATCTTTATCCTACCCATGGATTGGGACCTGTTGCCCAGTATATGGGGATCGGTAGGGGTGACCGATTTGATCACATTGTATCCATGAGTTCATTACAGGCCAGTTTGACAGAGTATTCAAAAACATTGGATCCGGGCGATCCATATTACAATCGAACAGATTTCGCACATGGTGACATGAACAATGCGCTGATCAAAACCCATAAAGGCCGGTCCATTTTAATGCAGCATGATGTGGTCACACCGAGACCGTATAGCAGGATCAATGCACTTGCTGGCACGAAGGCTTACCATGAGGGGTATCCGAGCAGGTTATCACTCCACAACGGCTCTCATGACTGGCTTACGGAAGATGCGTACAATGAAATGAGAGAAAAGTTCAAGCATCCAATCTGGGATGAGCTGAAAGAGGAGATCGCCAGACACAATGATCATGGAGGAATGGACTTTGTGATGACTTACCGCATGATTGATGGACTTAATAAAGGCTTGCCACTTGACATGGACGTTTACGATGGCGTGGACTGGTCTGTAGTGACGCCACTGAGTGCCACATCGGTTGAATTGGGCAGCATCCCAGTTAAGTTCCCGGACTTCACCAGAAACCACTGGGAGAGTAAGCGAGTGCTGGAGATTTTGAAGTAAGTCCTCCGCTGCAGACTACAAAAGTGCTGGGCTAGACTACAAAAGCCTTCCGCTGCAGACTACAAAAGTTTTAGATCAGCGGATTTAATAAGAACCCTACTTTTGAAAAATTAAAACTGAGATTGTTTCAAGATAAAGGGCTTTTAAACTTTTGTAGTCTGGCGGTTCTGGAAAACTTTTGCAGTCTAGCTCTAGCCCTTTGCTCTTCGCCCTTTGCTCTTCGCTCTTTGCTCTTCGCCCATTGCCCTATACAATCACCCCTGCATCTCAATCCATTCTTTCACGACAGATTCAAGCGCGGCTTTCTTACTTTCTATGTCTTCAAGCGAGTGGAATCGAGCAGTTCTGGCTTCTTTTCCATCCCCTTCGAGCAAGCCTGATTTATTTGGCAGGAGGGCTCCTTTATGAAACATTAGACTAACCTGCTTTTTGGCATTCATGAAGAAGGAGGCGATGTTCCCTTTGTACATGAAAGTAGGACTGGACCATTTGATGGTTTCTTCTACTCTGGCATCAGTCGCCATGATGATCTCTCGAACTCTTTGGATTTCTTTATTGAGCGGATGATTTTTCTTTTTTAGATACTCGTCTACTTCAGGGTTGATGTTCATAAGCTAAAGATACAAAATCTGGGTGCCAGCCAAGACTACGAAAGTTTAGAAAAGCTTAAGTCCGCTACAGACTACATAAGTTTAGATCCACAGATATGTATACAAATCCCAGTTTGAAAAATTAAACTGAGATTGTTTCAAGATTGAGGGTTTTTAAACTTTTGTAGTCTGCCGGGTGGAAACTTTTGTAGTCTAGTACAGCCCTCAGACCACCTTCTCCATCTTATAGTCATCCATCACAAAGCCACCTCCAATATCTGCAACAGGTTCACTGACGATCTCAAAGCCCCATTTTTGATAGGCTTTAATGGTATCGGTGTTGTGTTTATTCACGGTAAGCCAGATTTTATCAAGCGATCTGTCATTGGCTTGTTGTAACACAAACTGAAACGCTTGTCTTCCCAGACCGCTTCCACGAGCTGCTTTAAGAAGATAGAGCTTGCTGAGGAAAAGGTCATTTTCTCCTGCTTTAAAACAGATATAGCCAACTGGTGAGGAGTCTCTCATGATTTGAAAATACTCATGACCTTCAGCTATCTGCTTTTTCATTGGACCAAAGGACTGGAGATTTTCCAGCATATAGCTGACCTGGTCTGCACCGATCATCGGAGTGAAGTATTCATTCCAGATTTCATGTGCCAGAGCAGCAACCGATTCAATTTGCTGGTCACTATGGACAGATTTAAACTCTACCAAACTATGATTATTTAACAGAGGTAATCCAACGATCAATCTTTGCTTCTAGCAAAGCCAGTGGTATACAACCAGTTTCAAGGACCTGATCATGGAATGCTGCGATGTCAAATTTATCGCCAAGTTGGTCTTCTGCCCGTTTTCTCAGTTCACGGATCTTTAACTGACCAATCTTGTAGGACAGTGCCTGACCGGGATTGGCCATGTAGCGTTCTATTTCCCTGACAATGCCATCATATGGTTCTGCTTCATGCTCCACAGAATATTGGATGGCTTCTTCCCGGGTCCAGCCTTTGCTGTGGATCCCTGTGTCGACCACCAATCTAATAGCACGATGAATTTCCGCACTTAGCATTCCAAAGTACTGGTAAGGATCCGTGTACAATCCAAGCTCTTTACCCAAAGACTCGGTGTATAGTGCCCAACCCTCACCATATCCACTGTACCAGAGTGTTTTTCTGAACATAGGCAGGTTTTCATTTTCCTGGGTAAGAGAGATCTGGTAGTGATGTCCGGGGATGGCCTCATGCAAAAATAGAGACTCATTGTCATAGATGTTATATTCTTCTACATCGGGAATGGGGGTGTAGAAAATGCCGGGCCTGGTGCCGTCCAGCGAACCAGGGTTGTACTCGGCGCTGGCTGAAGCTTCACGGAAGGCTTCCGTTCTTCTCACCTCAAAAGGTGTTTTGGGCTTGTTGTTAAATAGCTTTTCCAGGTGAGGCTTCATGGTCTCATGGATGCCATCAAAGTATTCAATAACCTGCTCTGGTTTGGTAAATGGCATCAGCTCTTTGTTGTTTCGTACATAGTCGAAGAATGATACGAGATCTCCCTCATAGCCTACCTGGGCTTTTACCTTTTCCATCTCAGCGGAGATCCTGGCAACTTCGTCCAAGCCTAACTGATGGATCTGATCAGCTGTCATATCTGTGGTTGTATACAATTTGATCTGATGCTGATAGAAGGCCTCTCCGTTTGGCATCACGCCATATCCGCTGCTTTCCCGTCCGGCAGCCAGGTAATCGGTCTTTACAAATTCGGCAATGTCTTTATAGGCTGGCACCACCTTGCGAAGTACCATTTCTTTGTACTTACCTGTCAATTCCTCTTTTTTCTTATCCGTGAATGACTCAGGGAAATTTTTAACAGGACCATAAAAAAGGTTTTGTTCCAGGTCCTCGGTGGTCATTGCTTCCAGTTGGGGAATGACTTTCACAATGAGGGATTTGGGAAGTACATAATTTTGTTCAATCCCTTCCTTCATTTTCTCCTTGGCAGAATTTAGCCATACAAGGTATCCATCGATTCGTTTTAGCCACTTTTCGTAATCCTCAACCGTTTCAAAAGGCTGAGCGCTCTGACCACTGGCCAGCTGCCCGATCATCAGGTTGGCTGACCACATCTGATCTATTGGAGTCAGGTCCTTTTTGAATTCCATGTCCTTTAGGGTCATCTCACATTCCCATTGAACAATCTCTTTACTTAGTAGCTGGTCCGAGGTTAGCTGAGTATCATCATATTGGGCAATCAACTCCAGGTATTTGTTGCTGTACGCTTTGACCTCTTCATTATATTCATCAGAGAGAAAATCCGGGAAGAGGTCGTTGTATCTCGGGTCACCAGCAAACGTGGCATTGAGGGGATTCAGTTTCAAACCCTCTTCATAATATTGATCGAGCATCTCATCAAAAGTCATGGCAGGTGCTGTGGTCTTGTCGTTGGAGCATGATCCCATGATGATCATGAGAACAGCCAGAGAAAATAGTCTTTTCATAGCAGATATTGAGATTTTAGCCAAAATTAGGGAATGTTAACGGGCTGATGAAACGCTTTACATAACCGGAGATAAATACCTGTAAGGGGTTATTAACTTGTTTTTCTCAGGGATTGAGGAAAAGTTCGACACTTTTTGAATTTCTTTCATGACCCTTGTGCAACGAATAATCCCTCTATTCGATGCATTTTATGCAACGATTGATTTTATACTGCAACGATTGCTGGCTAAATACTCCCTTGACCTGTATTCATCTTTTTTGTAAGTTCAGTATATGAAAAAGTTTGCAGGTTTAGCAATAATTCTCCTGGGAACCTGTTTCTGGCAATGTGGCAATAAAGAGGGGGTGTGTACTGGTTTTAGCACCACATTTAACAAGACCTATTGCTATGATGGCTGGACAGAAAGTGAATGTAAGGAATATGATGACGAGCAGGTCAACGGAGCCGAATGGCACTTTCACGAGGACCAGACCTGTGCTTCCAGAGGGCTATAATAAGTTCCCATTCAATTCTCAATGATAATCCGGGATATTCAATCCGAGGAAGAGGTCTCGGTTTATTGTAAGGATCCCATCTTTGAAGACTGGTTTGACGATCCCTGAGCCGCCTCTGTTGCTCAATGATTCTCGCTCTGAAGTGGTAAGCAAAGGGTCATCTTCAAAAACGTACTCGTCAAGGTAGTATTCATTTTTATCCGGTTCTTTCACAGTAATGTGGATGTGCTCGGGCTCTCTACCGTCAGGGTATGCCGCTGGACGAAATGTGTAGAAGGTATATTTTCCTTCTTTTCCTGTTTTTACCCAACCACGTATAAATCCATGTCTGCGTGCCCAACCCCTTTCATCACCTCTTGTCTCGTAAATTCCTTTTCTATTGGTCTGATAGATATAAATAATAACATCATTGGCTGGCAATCCATTTTTCTGAAATACCGTTCCGGTTATCTTTAGTTTGGGTTCGGTTTCTTTAAAAAGTGGTAGTGTATCAATAGAGGTAAGTATTTTGTTTCCATACTCGTATATAGCATCACAACCTTCGCAAGGTCCGCCTACTGGTCGCTGTGTGTCTCTTTCTGACTGGGGATGGCAGGAGAGAACGATAAAGAGAACTAATATCATTGGGGACACCTTTTTCATACATCAATTTAAGAAAAATGGAAGAAGAGCAGAAATAAATCAGTTCGTTCACATGAATCACAATTTTAAGCTAATCAACACCATCGTATGGGTACTCATCGAAAAAGAAACATTAAACATTGCATTAAATGATTAATTCGCTACTTTAAAAATGTGATTAATTGATTGAGAGATTTTACTGGAATACTGGGGTTTTTGATTTGCCGCAATGTTGGCATGATAATAATAGCTAATGTCGATTGATCAAAATAATGCGATTCCCTACTCCACGAGCCTGAAATGTAGATTCATTCTTGTATTTGGAATGATTGGTTCTTTAACTACAACATCTCAGTTTCTGTACCTTATTATCACTGATCCTATTCCAGATACAGCCTTCTTTTACTCCTTGTGTTGTGCCGCTCCATTGCTATATATAACTACTTATTTTGCCTATAAGAAAAGACCATTGACTGCATCTAATCTGGCCATGATTGTATCAATTTTAGGATGTTTTGCTGCCCTAAACCTCATTTTTGCTGCCTTCCTTACCATGATCATGATATTTATATTTTCTGCTATCTTCATTTCAATTCGTAGAGATCAAATGGTAATATTTTATGTGAGTATGATATTGGCCGCCATTATTAAGATCCTGGTGGAATTGAGAGTTTTCGCCATTTCATTCATTCCACAATCTGATCTTGACAATGAGAGTATATTATTTATCTGCATGTTTCTCATTTCGGTTTTTACCTATGCTTTCATTGTAAATTATCTAATCAACAGGGGATTGCAGTCTTCAGAAAGACTCATTGATACCTCAGCTCAATTAGAAGAGACACTAAAAGTGAAAGACCAACTTATAACTTTGATTTCACATGATCTGAAGAATCCGATAGGTAATATCTCGATGATTGTGAAGGAAATCCAACGCAAAACTTTGCCTGTGACATCCGAGGTACTTGATATGCTTAGCGACACAAGTACGAAAGCCAGTAATTTGATTGAGAATCTGACGAGATGGTCCGTTGTGAAACAGGATGAAACCATGGTCAGGAAAGAGATATTTAACCTTTATGAATGTATTCAGGAGAATATCGATCTGTTGAACATCATGTCCCGCCAAAAACAAATTGAAATAATCAATAATTGTAATAAAGAGGCAGATGTCAAAGCTGATCGAAGTATGATCAGTACAGTAATCAGAAATTTAGTAAACAATGCTATAAAGTACTCGCACGACAAAAGTAAAATTGAGATTGATTCTACTATCAAATCAGCTTACATTCATACAAGTATCCACGATTTTGGTGTTGGTTTGACTCCTGAACATCAGCAAAAACTCTTTCTGAATAATAAGGATTATAATTCAATTCCTGGCACATCAAATGAGAAGGGGTCTGGGCTTGGGCTAATCATAAGCAAAGATTTTATTGACTTAAATGGAGGTAATATAGGTGTTGATAGTAAAATTGGGAAAGGGAGTACTTTTTGGTTTAGTATCCCAATTGCAGAAAATAACAAATAATCTCACAGGGTTTGAATCGGGACATTGCATGAGGGTTGAATTCATTCCAGACTTTATTTTAGTCAGATGAAGATTAATCCAACCTTTTTTATTGCAGTGCTTCTTGGAATTTCTGCATGTAGCCCTAAACCGGAACAACAGACTCCTCCAAATATCATTTTATTGATCTCTGATGACCAAAGCTGGACCGATTACAGCTTTATGGGTCATGAGACCATACAAACACCCAGGATAGATCAACTAGCGAATGAAGGGTTGACATTTACCTACGGCTATGCCACAGCACCTCTTTGTAGTCCGTCACTGGCTTCAATGATCACAGGCCTTTTTCCACACCAACATGGAATCCTGGGGAATGATCCTGTTTTTGAAACGGAAGGACCTAGGTACCGGGAACAATGGTTGCAGCAACGAAAGGATTTATACAGTGAGTATGAAAAGCAATTTGAAGAACTGCCTACTATTCCGGATCTTCTTAAACAGAAGGGCTATGTATCCCTCCAAACTGGAAAGTGGTGGCTTGGGCATTTTAGCACTGGAGGTTTTGATCAGGGTATGACACATGGTGATCCTACCCGGGGTGGTCGTCATGGTGATGAAGGATTGAAAATTGGAAGAGAAGGGCTTCAGACTGTGTATGATTTTATTGATGATGCTCAAACGAATGAAAAGCCATTCTTTGTATGGTATGCTCCTTTTTTGCCTCATGCCCCTCACACTCCACCGGATAGTCTTTTGGCAAAATACACGGATAAAACACCCTCTGAGGCAGTGGCCCGGTACTGGGCGATGTGTGAGTGGTTTGACATTAGCTGCGGACAATTGATGGATGATATTGAGCAACGAGGACTCTCGGAAAATACATTGTTTGTATATGTAACCGATAATGGATGGATCCAGGATCCTGACAAGGTAAATCGGTATGCTCCCCGTTCGAAACGAGAGCCCTACGAGATGGGTATCCGGACGCCTATTATGTTCCGCTGGAAGGGAAAGATAGCACCTGAGATGAATACAACAGATGCTGTGAGCGCCATCGATATTGCGACGACCATTCTCAGAATCAATGAGATCGAGCCAACTGCTGATATGCAGGGGATCAATTTGCTGGACAAGCAGGCGCTGGAAGGTCGTGACATGGTCTTTGCGGAGAACTTTGCCCACGATTTTTCTTCACTGGATTCGAGCGTCTATCACCGGATGGCCATTGATCTGCCTTACAAGCTGATCCTCCCTGATCCGATGAATCAACCTGAAGATCAAGTTGAGCTTTTCAATATTGTGGATGACCCTCACGAAGAAAACAACCTGGCGGCAACAGATCCCGGAAAAGTGAAAGAACTCACTGCGAGGATTGAGCAATGGTGGGTGGAGTGAGGTTACAGGTACGCAGGATACAAAGATCACCTCACCTCATATACAGCCGCTCCTGAAAAAATCTCACCATTTACCCCAATCCCTTCGGCATAGATGATAAATTCACCTATCTCATCGGAAGTATAAAAATGATCTTCTCCAAACCCATCCTCTAAATGTAGTATCGGGTTCCAATAGATGGTGCTGCGGAAGTCCGGTCGGATCTTTTCACTCTCCGTGGGATTGCTATAGTCAGGCATGTAAAATTCTCTGGGGGCCGTATAACCGACAAGTGGAAAAACGGCCAATCCCCCAAGATCAGCATCAGGCAGATTGCGATATTCATCTCCACGCCTAGTAAATATGGCTATGGCTCCGCTGATGGCTCTTGGTCCATAGGCAAATGCCTGAGGTCCTTTGAGTATATCGATGAAGAGAATGTCACGCACGTTAATATTCCTTAATTGATCAAAATTTATTGAAAAACCGTCCAGCAGAAACATGGGTGTACCTCCCCTGATAGTAACACTTTGATTCATAATAGCCTGAACACCGGGGATCATACTTAGATAATGAAAGATGGTTGGATAAAGAAAAGGCATTGAATCCAAAGCCACTCGATTGTCGGGCATCGAGTGCAACATACCAGGTCTGTTAAAAGGGTCGTTTTCCGGATGAATCTTTTCTTCAACACTGACCTCATCCAGGATAATCGTCTTCTCATCAAAAGCTGAGGATATATCAAAAAGCTTCATGCCCCGATTTACCTGGATCTCATCAGCTTTTGCGATTGTAAAACTCCTAAAAGCACCTATTGGAACCGGAGGAACATAGGGTTCATCGATATGGACCAAAGTATTACTGTTTGCTTCCCCGGATTCTTTATGCTTTTCTTTATCAGATATTGTTTTGACATAAGCGGTTACCGTGTCAGTAAAGTTCAATCCGTCGAACCAGAAAACTCCGTCTTCCTGCGAGGTTGTCTGTAATTGCAATAATGGGTTTTCAAGGAAGCTTAAATATAGATCTGTAGTCACTTCCTTTTTCTTGAATATGTAACCAGTAATCTTTCCTTCAACCCTAATGCCTTTTTCATATGGATAAATGATTTCCGGTCCTTCTGAATTGATCACTTTGTCCCATTCAAAACGTCTCCATCCATGGGTCATCATGAGGAGGTCCAAATGTTTTTGACTATCAGCATTCTTTTCATCAAAATAATAGGCCGGATTGTTTATTAGGCCTTTAAGGTCTGAACTTATATGTAGAAATGAAGCGATTGTATGCTCCGGTTCCACAAAAAGGTTTTTGGGGATCACGGCTGTGGACAAAGAAGCCAGCTCAGGCGATTTCCCATCTAATCTGTTTAAAGTAAAACCAACGTCGACAGCAGATCTTCTCCTGTAAGTTTCCTTTTTGGTAGATATATCCAGGGTAAGATGTGTATCCGGGTTCTCATTGAAGATCAATCTTTCAGCAACAGCGCGATGCTGAGGATTAAAAAAAGTCAACTGGATGATCCCGGTTGGGAGGTCACTGTGACGGAGCCAAAGTTGAATATTACTGGCGTCAGGTTTTGGTTCAATGACATAAAGTAGCTTTCCCCGACACTGAATCATCAGGAATGTCTGATCCATTGAAGCTTTGTATGGTTTCACTTCAATACTCACCCGACTTTTGGTGGGATGGACATGTAACAAATAACCCGAAGTCTGCATTTGGGGTAGGGCCTGAGAAAACTCTTCACCCGCATACTGAAAGAAACATGAATACCTGACCCCCTCTACAACCGCCAACATAAATCGGCCCATGCCATCGTGCTCCGTTGTGATTTGGGCAACTTTATTTCCATCCTCATCCAGGATGTTACCTGAAATTTCAATGGGCTGTCCATGCTGATCCACTGCTTTAAAGGCTACGAAATTGGTATTTCCAGCAATAAGCTCGCCGCCTTCCGGAAAGAACTTTAAATTAACCTGAGGTATTCGGTCAGAGTTTTCCTCTGCTACCTTTTGAGATTCCAGCCTTGGCAAGAGTTTAATATTCTTTGAGAAAAGGTAATCCTCATCATAATTTAACTGGTAATTGGTGTAGCCCCTTAAAGTATAATTCCCGGCATTTAAACTATCAGAAAGCGAAAATGCACCTTGAGATCTACCCAGGCTATCGATTTTCAATCTTAATGAATGGATGATTTTATCTTCTGGTGAGATTAAATCGACATGAAGCATTCCACTTAGGGCAGTGTGTTTGTGATCCATGCCATTCAGTACATAAGCGCTTAAGTAAAGGGTATCTCCCAGGGAGAGCACCTCCCTGCTTGTGTGGAGGTAGACCTTTTCAATAGGTATTTGTTCATGGTAAATCTCAAAACGCTTTGCTATATCTGCTGGTTGAGTTTGAGCATCTAAATGAAATGAAAAGTAGAGTAGGAGGAGAGAAAGGAAAGTTTTATTCAATTGGATACATATTAAGATTCAAATCATCAAAAAATTGTATTCGATTGGGAATAGTTTCTAAAATTTTAGCCTTGGTGTATTCTTCGATTCTATCTGAACGATACCTGAGCGCCATATATGCTAAAAATGATTCAGCCATATCTTCCCTCCTGAAAAAATCACGAGCATAATGAGAAATGAAATTGCCATCTAATTCCTGAGCATTGACCCACTCTCGGGAAGGAGCATATTTTTGATCCAGTGAGACATGAGCGCCTTCATGAACAAATACTTCTTCTAATATTCCATCACTTTCATAGTATGATGATTGACCTGTGTATATCCAAATACCTTTATACCCGCCTCTAAAGTATTCAACACCATCATGAATTGTTATGGTTTCTAAATCAACGCGTAAATCGATGGGTAGACGACCCATTATCTCAGCATATTTTAATGCGATAACTTCAGCTTTAACCGAATCTTGAAATTCAGGATTCACCTGTATTTCAAATGATAAGCCATCTTCATAATAGGAATTGAATAGGAAGGGGGATAACGTAAGCGATTTATCTACTCTATGATCAAACATGGTTCGTTTAGCTTGACCGACGTATGAGAGACTTTCGAAAGTTGTTTTATCAGAATCTGTAATGATATCGGGGTCCATGAAGATCGTTCCCTTAGCAAATGGAGGTATCGCTGGTTTCTCCTCTTCCTTGCCACAGGATATTGTGATGAGGATTAAAAGAGATATAAGCGTGTACTTAAATTTGCTCATAGACCTGATTAATTTACTACCAATCGTATATCTGAGTAACTTATTTTACCCTCGGTTCCTGGTAATAGCCTGACAAATAAGACAATAAACCAAGTTTTTCTGGAAAGACAGGGGATAGTCAACTCCTCTGTATGATTAACCAATTGACCTGATACAGGGTTGTCTGTTGTCGTGAGATAGAGGGTTTCATTGTACGAATCTGGTGCACCAAACTCTGTCATGGGATCTCTTTCGAATACTCTTAGAGATACTGCCGCGCCTGTGCCGGTCAATCCTTCTGAATTCAATGTAACCTTGAAAGACACTTCAGCGCATTCAGGAAGGTTGGGATAAATGGTCTTGAACCACTTTCCGCCATCACTCGCGGTTCTGCCGGGGGCTAATTCAATTGAAAGAACTTCATCACCTTCTCTTAATCCAATAAAATCCCCGTCATGATCCTCAAAAGTCCAGTATTCATGTGGATGGTATTGATAGTAAGCGGTATCATTGGCCCAGCCTGATTCCCAATCAACACATTCACTACCAAATGATTGGTCAAGAAGTTCGGTGATGTAGTAATTCCTCATCTCAGGCTTTTCATATGCCTGGAACAAGTCGAGCAAATTGTTCGTCATAATGGACATGGGTTGTCCATCACACAATTCTGTATTATCATTTGTTCGTCCAAGAAAAGCACGACCTATTAACTGAAAAATGTAGGCTTCCTGCTGTAATAAGCCAAGATCACCCCATTGACAGTTGACATCTTTTGCGATTTCAACTTTCCGATACCCTAATCCCTCATAGTTTGTATAGCCGTATCCGCAATATTTCACTTCTCCAAACTGAATTTCATCTACATATTCAGCTTCCACGGCGGCCAAATCAAAAATATATCCCCTATTAGCTGCTTCTTCTTCAAATTTATCAAGGTAAACCCTGAGATCCGGAAGTCTGGGTTCAGGTTCGTCGTTGCAACTTAGAAAGAGGATGCAGAGGGCAAAAACGGATAGGAGGGTGTAGTTTAAAGAGTATAATTTCATCATGGGATAGTTTGGGTTAACTAACTTTTACGGTAGTTTTTACATGATTGTTATAAAACGGTGAAATGGACTTGCCATTTTACTCCTGTAAAAACAACTCTAGATTACCTGTTTTCCACCACATATTTAGAGATTTCTCCTACGGGAGCTACCCAGATCTCCGGCTGGTCTTCCAGGTATTTAAACAGCTTACGGAGCATTTTTGTCTCAGTGGTCTGTCTGCCTTTCGGACCGATATCATGACCGGCCAGCACCAGCCACAAACCGTCCTTCCTGGCAACCTCGATATATTCCAGTATCTCCTTAAAACTTTTGCCATCCATCTCCACACCTGTAAGCTGAGCCAGGTCACAATAGGAGGGATCATTGGGTGCTTCATCCAGCCAGGTCCTGCCTGATACAAACTGCCTGGCAACCACGGGAACATAGCTTTGTGTTTCGACTCCGCGACCCACAAAAGTCTGACCACATGGATAGGCAAATTCTGTGGGTACTACCCCAAGGATCTCTTTAATCTCCGCATTTGCATCATCAAGTTGCTCATCGATATCTACCAGGTCCATCTCTTCAAGGGCTTTTTCCCTCGCCCACAAAAAATTACCTGAGCAAGGGTGCGTCATCGAGTGGTTACCGATCTCGTGCCCATTGGCTACCGCCCGCTTCCAGCCTTCAAGTGATCGTTCTAATGCCGATGGCACCACATAAAAGGTAGCTCTGATGCCGTATTGATCGAGTATGGGGGTACCCACTTCCACCTGGCTACTCCGGCCATCGTCCCAGGTCAGGCTGATGGCCATCTTTTTGCCCTCAGGCCAGGGAAACTCGCTTTGGGAAAAGCTTACAAGTGGAATCATCAAAAGGGTCGCTAAATACGTTAGTTGCTTGTTCATGTTCTATTCTTTTAAATAAGCGAGTAAATCGGCCATCTGGGTAATGTTTATTTGGGTTTGCAGGTTTATGGGCATGGCTGAGCTTTCAAAGGCGGTCAGTTTAGTGATCGAGGCACGTTCCAAAGTCTGCTCCTGGCCAGCTGCATCTCTTAAAGTTAAGGTGCCAGGGCCCTCATTGGCAATGATCCCTGTGAGTGTTTTGCCATCTTTCGTCTCCAATTGCCACAGCTCATAGCCATCGGCGATGGACCTGTTGGGTTGAAGGATGTCCAACAACAAAGCCGATTCACTCCGGTTTTTGATGGAACCCAGGTCAGGACCAAAAGCAATTCCATTTTGCCCGGCCTTTTGATGGCAAGGGCTACAAGTCTGAGTGAAAATCCCCTTTCCCGCAGATGGGTCACCCCGGAGCGACAATACCTGCTTATATTCATTCCAGACAGCATCATTGTCCAGCTCATTTCCTTTGAGGATCCGGCGCGCATCTGCCCGGATATCATCCTCACGGCTGTTTAGAAGACCGACTGTTCGTGGCCACGACAAGCTGGAGGCGTTCATTTGTCCTGACTCGATGGAGGTCAGGATCAACCTGTTCCCTTCTTTGCTTTTCATGAGGATGTCAATAGCTAAGTTCCGCTCATCGGGTAACAAACCAGGCCAGGCATCCATGAGCTTACTTAGCAGGTTTTTATCCCTGATAAAATTGAAGGCTGATAAAGCTTCTTTACGTACCTGAGGGGAAAAATGATCAAGAAAACTCCGGAGCAATTCGATGTTTTGGTCAGCGTTGGTCATCGCCACTACTTTCAGGGCGTCTGCCAGGAAATCCGGATTTGTGTTCGTATTGTCGACTATTTGGACAGCCTCACTAAATAACTTATTTGCCGGGTTTTCAAAATAGCTGGTCTGATTCAACAGGTCCAGGCTTTTCGATCGCAAGTCCGTATTTACTGAAGGGTTAAACTTTTGCTCCAGTAGCTGAATGTTGGTCGGGGAAAGCTTCAAACCATCAGCATTTGAAAAACCTTCGAGCACCATCGGAAGGTACCATATGGACTCATTGGAAGTCAATGTTTTTGTAAGGAAGCGATTGATTTCGGCGGGGTCATTCGCTCTTGAGATGAGCTCACTCAGCCTTTCAAAAAACTTCGTGGTTTTAGCAGTCTTTTGATCGATAAGGTTTACAGATGCTTTGTCATATAGCGCAAAGATGTCCGGATTTAATGCAGAGAGTGCCGCCTGCTGGACCCATTCATCTTCAATGTCATCAAACAGCAGTTTTGTCCTGGCCTGGTTAGCTTGAGGAACATTCAGATTACCAAGTGAAAGCAGCAGCTGATACCTCACTTTTGGATTTTCATCCTCAACCATGGAGATCAGGGTTTCGAGCAACGATGGTGAATCGGTGACTCTATTTTCAGCTATCCTTATCGCTTGCTCCCGGATGGCCGGGTGATCGTCCTGCAATAGTTTAGTAAGTGATTCCTCTGTCAACTCGCCTTTTCCTTCCAGGATCCACATGGCATGTAATCTGCCCAGGTCGGTCATGCCATTCAGTCTTTCTTGCAGCAGTTGTGTGATTGCTTTTTCATCCCTGTCCATCAATAATCGCTGCGCATGCATTCGCCACCAGTTGTTGGAGTTACTTAGAAGTTCGATCAACGATGGCATATCCATTTCAGCAAGATTGAGCTTATCCAGGAAGTCCGGTGGCGAGGTGTTGGTAGGCGTGATCCTGTATATCCTGCCCTGGTCGACACCTGCATACAAGTCGCCTGAGGCAATCACCTCGTCAGAAAGCCACTCAGGGTGCTCGATGATCTTTCGGTAGTAATCTATCACATAGAGTGCTCCATCGGGACCCACATAATGGTTGACCGGTCTGAACCAGGAATCCCGGGAAGCCAGAAACTCCTGATCCTCAAACAGGTTCACCGATTCAAAGGTGCTGCCAAGGTCGCTGATGCGATCGGCATGGATGAGGTTGTGAACAGGTTCGGCAGTGAAGATGACATTGTTGTAAGTTGAAGGAAAAATCCCACCCTGGTACCATTGAATGCCGCAGGCAGAGGTCATCATTCCCACATCCGTGAGCAATTGATGATTGGGATTTTCGGTAATGGGGAAGATCTCAAAGCCACGCCCACTTTTGGGGATGTAGTGCCGACCTGAGGGGATTAGGAAATCAGGGTTTCGCTGCATGTAGCTGGCATCCATCACTACATGAAAAAGATGTGTGGCATTGCTGGTGAGGAAATGATGACCCCAGGGATCAAAGGTATGACCAAACTGCCCGCGAGCAGAACCCATTTTGGCAATCCCCAGGTCCGGGTTGAATTTGACAAAAAGTCCATTGGCATTCTGCGGTAATGAATCTGCTTCCGGCTTATTCGGAAAATGGATCCGGGAGCCCCGGTCACCTAAGATCTCCTCATAGTTTTTGGTGCTTACCGCACTTTCGTGAGAGATGTAAATGAAGTTATCAATGCCGTATTCCGGGTTGTTCACGTTGTGTTGTGGGTTGGAGCGGGCAAAGCCTGTCAGCACAATTTCTCGCTTATCGGCTCGTCCGTCGTCATCCGTATCTTCCAGATAAAGTACGTTGGGTGGGTCTGTGATCAGGAACCCCTCTTTCCAGCGCATGATCCCTGTCGGAAATATCAGACTATCTACAAAGACTACGGCTTCATCGGGGTAGCCATCCTCATCGGTATCCAGCAATCGTTTTACTTTCCCACTTCCACTCACATCCAGGGGGTATCCATGCATCTCCACCACATACCATCTCCCGAGCTCGTCGATCACCATGTCCACCGGATCCGCGATCAGGGGCTCCATCGCCATCAGTTCGATTTGAAAGCCCTCAGCGATTTCGAAGGAGTTGAACGGATCTGGTTGGTTTTGTCGGGTTCCGCAAGCAATGAGGATTGAAAGAGAGACTAAAAGAAAAGAAGTTCTTATCATGCTTTTGGGTTGGTCACAACCGAATAAAGATAATTAGATCTCCTGAATAGACGGCATCAGAGTCCCTCCGGTGACTCTGATGAGCATAAAATCTCCCGAGCTCGTCGATCACCATGTCCACCGGATCTGCGATCAGCGGCTCCATTACATGCCACTCAGAGTCACCGAAGGGACTCTGAGAATTAAGTTTGTATATCTTACCGTTATATTTGTTTATGGCAACACATCAAAAACATCTCGAAAAGGAATGTTTCTATTTTGTGACTTTCACTTGTTTTAAGTGGCTCCCATTAATTGAAAGGTCAGACATTTACTCATACATCCCCAGTTGGTTTAGCAATTTGAATCGCTTGGGATGTCAAGTGTGTGGATATGTAATTATGCCAAATCATATTCATCTTCTGGTTTATGTGAGTGTTGACTGTAATGGACTAAATGATGTCCTTTCTGGAGCAAAGCGATTTCTGGCTTATGAAATTGTAAAAGGACTCCAGTATAACAATGAAGGCGAACTTTTACATCAGCTACAGGCTGGAGTTAAAAGGAATGAAAAGGCTAAAAATAAGCTGCATCAGGTATTTAGACTTTCATTTGATGCGAAGCTTTTAGATAGCTTAGAATCGATAAATGGTGTATTGGATTATATACATCATAATCCAATCTCTGGAAAGTGGTCCCTAGTGTCAGAGTATACAGATTACCAATATTCCAGTGCCGCATTTTATGAAGATGGACGAGAGGATCCGTTTGGGTGTTTAGATTTCCGGGTTTACTTTGACTGAGTCAGCATGATAATGACGGCATCAGAGTCCCTCCGGTGACTCTGATGAGCATAATTTCCGCGTCTTCATTCCCCATTCCCCTCAGAGTCACCGTAGGGACTCTGAGCATTGGGGGCTTGTCAAAATACCCTTGGGAGTGAACCGCCAAAACCTCCTATCCTTGTGATTACCCACTCATTTTCGTAACTTTTAACCTGGATTATGCATTAGAGTTTTGTGATGAAGGGCTAAAGTACAACCCGCCTGTCCGGCAGGCAGGGGAAATCAAGCACTTACGATCGGAAGCATAGCAACCGCTATGGTGACGAGAGAATATCATGCTAAGTGCTTGATTTTGAGGTAATTTAGTCATGTAATAGAAAGTCTAATGCATAATCCAGGTTTAATCTTAACTCATTACCCATGGCCATTTCATTCAAACTAAACAACAAAGAAACCAGCCTGGACATCGACCCGCAGATGCCTCTACTCTGGGCGATCCGGGACTATGCCGGACTCACGGGCACAAAATTCAGCTGCGGGATCGCTGTATGTGGTGCATGCACTGTACTTATGGAGGGCGCACCTGTACGCTCGTGTGTGATGCCTGTATCGGCTGCCGCAGGTAAGTCCATCACTACCATCGAGGGACTTTCGCAAAACAATGACCACCCGGTTCAGAAAGCCTGGATTGAAGCCCAGGTACCCCAATGCGGGTATTGCCAGTCCGGACAAATCCTGAGTGCAGTGGCACTTTTGGAGAGAAAGCCCAACCCCACCGATGAAGACATCGACAATGCGATGAACAGTGTGCTCTGCAGGTGTGGTACCTATCCACGGGTAAGAAAAGCAATTAAACTGGCCAGCAAATGAAAACGAACACCATCAACCCAAAGATCTCCAGGCGGAAGTTTATGGCCCTCTCCTCTGCATCATCAGCACTGCTGCTGATAGGATGTGTGCCATCTACGGGAAAGGATAAGGTAGTGAACCTTGCCGACGGAGGCGTCGAGACAGCTTTGAACCAATTCATCTCCATCAATAGTGAGGGGCTGATCACACTGTATAACCATCGGCCGGAGATGGGGCAGGGGACCTTCCAGTCCATCCCGATGATCCTGGCAGAAGAGCTGGATGCGGATATCACCCAGGTAAAGATTGTGCAATCCGAAGCCAATTCATCACTCTATGGCCGACAGATGGTGGTAGGCAGCCATAGCATCCAAAGCGAGTTTATGAACTGTCGCAGGATGGGAGCGGCAGCGAAGGATATGCTTGTCCGGGCAGCAGCTGAGACCTGGGGTGTGCAGCCAGCCGATGTGAAGGCTAAAAATGGAGTGGTGACTGCTAACCAGAGTGGAAAGACCCTGACCTATGGAGAGCTGGTAGCAAAAGCGGCTAAGCTGAAAGCCCCGGAGAATCCAAAGCTAAAATCTGTCAAAGAATTCAGGACAATTGGGGGTTCGTTTCCACGGGCAGATATCCCCCTGAAGACGGATGGGTCAGCAAAATTCGGGATAGACATCCAGGTGCCAGGCATGCTGTATGCTTCCGTTCAGCGATCCCCGGTTTTTGAGGGGAAAGTGGTGAGCTATAACGAGAAGGAAGTGCTGAAGATGCCGGGAGTGACTCATGTGCTGAAGACCAGCCGGGACCTTTTTGGCAACCGGGAAGGAGTTGCCGTATTGGGAGAGAGCTACTGGGCAGCCTACCAGGGACGTAAGGCGCTGAAGATTGAGTGGGACAACCGTGGACTGGAAAAAATTTCCTCGGAAACGATCAGGAATGACTATCTCAAGGCTTCTCGGGAGCCGGGAGATGTGCTGCATGAAAAAGGGGATGCGGATGGGGCTTTTCGTAATGCATCTGAGGTGATCGAGGCGGTCTATGAGATGCCATACCAGGCGCATGTGCCCATGGAGCCTATGAACGCCGTGGTGGATGTGCGGGCTGACTCCGCAGAGTTCTGGGGATCTACCCAAAACCCCAATGGGACGAGGTCGTATCTGGCAAAGTTTCTCAATCTTCCAGAAGAGAAAGTGAAGATCAACTACACGTTTATGGGAGGTGGGTTTGGTCGCAGGTCCAGAACCGATGTGGCTGAAGAAGCTGCTGACCTATCAAAGAAATCAGGACGTCCAGTGAAGGTGATCTGGACCCGTGAAGATGACCAGACCGCCGGACCTTTTCGTGCTGCATCCGTTAACACATGCAGGGCAGTGCTGAAGCAGGGTAAAATCGAAGCCCTGGAGCATAAGATCGTCGCCCAGGAGATCCAGAACCAGTCGGGCTCAAACAACAAGGCAGGACGACAGCTGATGGGTGGGGTGAACACCGAATATGCCATCCCAAATGTCTCTGTGAAAGGGGTGCTGCAAAAGCATCATGTACCGATCTCGTACTGGCGGGCGGTTTATCACTCTACGAATCCGTTTGCACATGAGTCATTCATCGACGAGCTGGCCGTGAAAGCAGGAAGAGACCCGCTGGAGTTTCGGCTGGAGATGATGCAGGACCACAAACGCTTCAGGCAGGTGCTGGAAATAGTCGACCAGGTGTTTAACTGGAAGGACAAGCCGGAAGGCGTAGGCAGGGGACTAGCCATTGCTGAGCGGTCCGGTGCGCATTTTGCCATGATGATCGATGTGGAGCGGAATGGCAAGGGTGCGAAAGTGAAGAAGATCATCACTGTGGTGGACCTGGGCATCTGCATCAACCCCGATACGGTGAAAGCCCAGACTGAGGGCTCTATTGTGATGGGGCTGGGAGCAGCCCTGTATGGGCTAACCATCGACAAAGGTGCCATCGTAGAGCAAAACTGGCATCAGTATCCTTTGCTCCGGATCGGGCAATGCCCCGAGATCGAGACTTACATCGTGAAGAGCGAGGCCGAGCCGGATGGTGCCGGGGAGAGCGGCCTACCCACTGTAGCACCTGCCCTGGCCAACGCCATCTACGACCTGACCGGAAAACGGATCAGGCGGTTACCGCTGGATTTGGAGAAGCTGAGTTGAGGGTGAAAGGCGAGGTCCTGTATGACACAGATCATTAGGGAATCAGAGTCCCTGCGATGACTCTGATGGGCGAAGGGTATCAGCCTGCTCGGCAACTTGTTCCGGGATAGGTCCCGATTGGCTAAGCTTCACCATCTTATTTTAGTACAATTATAGCCTGACTACCGTTGGTATTGAGCGAGTATACAGGAACTGTGGGAGCACTGTGGGTTCACTGTGGATGGAGGCTGATGAGACTAGGTGGTTTATTTATTAGAATAATGCAATTTTTATTGATATTGAGTTGGGTTTTGGGAAGGTGCTGTGATGTCCAGATTGGTGGGTGGAAGTTTGGTATAGGGTTTTTAAGGGATAGCTAGTCCGTTTTATTGCGTAATGATTGTGATTATTCTGAGAAAGTGATGTGGTCTGAGACGGATCTGTAGTTTGACGGTGACAGGGGGGTGAGTAGAATTAGTCTTCGAGTTTAATGAGTGTTTGATAAAACTCAATATTGGTTCCGTCAATATAGGCTTTGAAACTATATCGATCTGAATAGGTCTCTGTTATCTCAATTTTTAATATTTTGTCCTTGTAGAATTCAAAGACTTCTTCTCGCCCCTCGATGATTCTAAGTTCATATTTACAGTCATTGATCCATGTTACATTGTATTTAGATGTATCACCGGAATGCATGAGTGTCTCAGTTTGGATCGTGCTTGTCCTTTCAATTCTGTAGGTCCGACCACTTTCAATGTCTTCCAATTTGAAAACACCAGTTTTAACAGCTTGACAATCGGGGGACAGTGAGTAAGCAGACTCACGAAAAATAATATCTCCATTAACCACATGTTCCTCATTAGATTTCATTGGCTGATACATTGGTTCATGTACTTTACCAATTATGTAAATCCCTCCAATCAAGAATAATGCGGCTCCTAACATGCCGAAAAAAAGAATTGATAATCCAATTTTGATGATTTTTCTCATTCGTCATAGATGTGATATGTACCACTATGGTTTACATACCCTAACTTATGTTATGTATACTGATTATTCATTGAGGTTTTATAGTTGTTCAATTTATTAGCAAAATCTTCGAATGCTTGATAGTTGCTAAACGCATAGGCTTCATGAAGTCCAGTGTTACTTTTTATTTCTAGTTCACCATACTGGCAGATAGGGATTTCGTAGTTGTCTTTAAATCTTCTGTCAGGAGAGCCATCTTTGTTGACTTTAGCCCATGTTTGGCCAATAATTTTGGTATCAGATGGTACTCGCTCTTCTTCAACAAAACGTTGCGCTACACAATCAAATTCGATATCTCTAATATCAACAAGTCCAAAATTCTTTCCTTCAACAATGGCTATGAAAGCAGGGTAGAAATACAAATCTCCACCGTTTGCATTTTGAAGATACATTGCATTGTATCTCGAACGTAAAATGTCAAGTTCACGAAATCTAAATTTTACTAGTTCACGAGTTATTGAGGTACTAGCAGCAGATCGAGTTGTGTATCTGTTAACGGAAGCAATTGAAGTCATGTCCCAAATTTTATTGCACTGAGATAATTGTTCAAATGAGCTTCGAAGGTTCTCATATCTTTTTTCAAGTTCAGGATCAATTTTCAAATCCATATTTATGTAACAATTTTTGAGTTGGTCTTCAAGGTCGAGTAAGTACTCTTTAGCTTCATTTCTATTCTCCTTGAACCATTTTACAAAGAATCCTACGATGAATGCGAAGGAAAGGCCTAGCAAAAAATTTGCCCATCCAAGTTTGCTCTTTTGCGATTTGATCTCGTCAACAAGTTCCTTTCGTTCGCCAAAGCAATCAACTAGTGTCTTTTTGAGTTCTCCCAATCCCTCACTTGTTGTTGTTTCGGCATTTTGGCTTTTGATTTCTTTCGCATCACTCGGAATCGGGATGTAAAAAGGCTGTTCGATTGGAGTTGGAACTGGCTCAGGAGTTAGATCCTCCGTTCCAATATCAATCCTTTGTCTGTTATAAATACCTGTTCCAGGAAATCCCGTGTTCAAATATGCTCCCTTGGAACCAATGTTGATGCTAGCTCCAGGAACTCCAATGGTTGTGCTAATCCCTGATTTGCTGAAGTTCAAATAAACACCGGGAAACAATTTTGCTTTTCTTCTAAATCTCATGATAATGGGCGATTTAACAAAGGAGGGTTTTGCGTTATCTATATTCCCCATCTAAGATAACTCTTTTATGAATTAAAAAGCATTATTTGAAGACGATGGTTTGATTGTGTTCATTCAAGCTATGACGAGGTCTGTGAGCCATGTGAGCCACAGACCTTGGGGGGGTATCAGAGTCCCTACGGTGACTCTGATGGGCGAAAAGAGAAATCAGGGTGAGTGATCAAACATCAAAAACGTCATCCTGAACGGAGCTATAGCAAATGTTTTACAAACGAATATATTGAGAAATCAAACAAGATCATGAAATGAGGCAAGTCGAATGTGAAGTGAAGGATCTTATACAATTTAGATGAACTGTGTTTAATTCTCCTTCCGAATTCTAAGATCCTTCATTTCACTTCGTTTCATTCAGGATGACGTGGATGTACATCGGTTCGAGGTTCGCTGGGACGAACCTGAAATGGACAAATCAGAACGTTTGAAAGCTCAAATTGAGTATTAAAGATTATTGATGGTGATCTGTGATTTTTTTGCGGGATCTGTGACTACCTTGATGGGATCTGTCAATTTTTTATGGGATCTGTGACCTTCCACCCGGGAGATATGATTGTTTTCCTGGGATTTATGATTTTTTTCAGGGATATAAGACTTATCACGTGGGATATACGACTTTCTGCCCGGGAGATATGACTTTTTACCCGGGAGGTATGACTTTCAACCCGGAGGTACGATTTCTGAGTGGGAGATATGATTTCCAGATGGGAGGTATGATTTCTAAGACGGATCTAGGGCTCCCGAGATGGGATCGAGCACTGACCTTGGGTTAGAGAATCAGAGTCCTTGTGGTGACGCTGATGGGCGAAGAAATCGTTTTGCGTCTACTCCTTTTCTAATAATTCATTCAATGTTTCCATTGACTCATCACTACCCAATTCAACTGCCTTTGTATAACTTTTTATTGCTTCTTCTTTATTGCCATACTTTAAGTAAGCCTCACCCAATGAATCCCATAAATTACCATCTTCCGGGAATAGTTTCACATTGAGTTTAAACAGGGCTAATGCCCAACCAGGATTGTCTTCTTTTTTCAGCCTGTTATACCCCAGTATATTGAGTATTGAAGGGTCAATGAATTCTCCTTTAAGTTCTGTATGTAAGAAATCCGGTAATCTTTCTGCATTTTCAGATGGATTTGTTTTCATAAACCCATGAATCAATTCATAGATGTTTTTAGGAATGGGTGTAGCCTTATAATCAGTATCAAAAATCATTTTGCCTATCTCTCTGGCAACGTTTTCTGACTCACTTCCTAAAAACGCATTTGTGATGTATATGACAACTACATCATCCTCTACAAATCTTACAAAATCTGCAAAATACAATCCATTACTACCATTATGGGTTACCATTTTGGTTTTTCTATTGGTTTTTGAGATTGCCCAACCGTACCCATAAAACGATGTCATTTCATCATTCTCGGCTACATGCGGCGTTTCCTGGACTGCCCTTGATTTGGATGTTAAAACGAGGTTGTCTTCTAAAGCAACATGCCATTTATACAGATCTTCAACGGTAGAATGGATGTCTCCTTTACCTATGCTATACCAATGATTATCATTGTAAGGGAGGTGTTGCTGGGTGGTTCCCCAATCTGCCCACTGCTCATCGGTTCTGTGGTAGTAGTACCCATGTGCCAGTCTTTCTGAATTAAAATTGATGCTTTTATATCCGGTGCTTTTCATTTGAGAAGGTTCAAATAAATAGTCCTGCAGAAAAGAACCATACTTTTGATTCGAAACAGACTCCAATATAGCTGTGAGTAAGATGTAGTTGGCATTGGCATATTGGTACTTTGTTCCGGGTTCTGATTGTAATGCTGATTCAAAAAATTCTGTTAAAAACTGTTCTTTGCTTGCCTCATCGTATCTAAAACCTCCGGTTCTATTGGAGATCCCTGATGTATGAGTTAATAATTGATGAATCGTTATATCCTTTTTGTCACCAGGTGCCTGGTCAAAATAAGAACTTATTTTATCTGATGTTTTGATTTTTCCTTGCTCTACAAGTTTCAAAATAGCAGATGCAGTAAATTGTTTAGTTACAGAACCAATATTAAAAACCGTTGAAGGTGAGTTGGGAATCTTATTTTCCCTGTCTGCCCATCCATATCCTTTCGATAAAATGATTTCTCCTTTTTTAGCAACTAAAACAGAACCTGAAAAGCCGTTCGAAGCACTTTGGGTTAAGTAATTGTCAATATGTTTGGTAATGGTAATTAAATCTGTCTCCTCTTGTTCCTGGATGCAGGAATAGAGTAAGAACACGATGCTAAAAGCCATTAGTAACTTATATTTCATATCAGTATTATTTCCTGCGTTATAAGCTCTTTTGCCTAAGTATTTTGACAATTCTATTATTAATGATCTCTGATAGGTTCCAATTGTAAAGGTCGGAGTCTGTAGTACTGTAAAACGCAACAACCACAGCGTCCAGCTCTTCATAATATTCAGCAAAACTTTGGTAACCCGGAACCCACCCCCCATGCTTGTATTCATAAATGGAAGCATATATTTCTTCCTCTCCTTCTTCGAACAGTGAACCCTGTTTCGCCGGCTTGCGGGCTTCATTTAAAGCTCTCAGGAAGGTACCTACATCTTCTGCTGTGGCATGCATACCATGATCGTTGGTTTTTAAATCATGCGGATACCCAACATGGTAGCCACTCATTACATCGTCGATGTTCACCTCACTTAGTGAGTTGAAGGTATTTTTAAGTCCGAGCGGCATGAGAATTTCCTCTTTGATGAATTGAAAGTTGTCATAACCCAGCTCATCATCCATGATCCTGTTGATTAGCAGGTAATTGGTATTGCAATACTCATAGTCTTCACCGGGTTCAAAGTTGGCGGGCATCCCAGAGATCAGGGCAAGACTTTCTTCAAACGTTTCCGTTGGAGCTGCCCAAAAACCCGGAGCATCTGTAAAGTTTGGGATGCCACTTCTATGCTGTATCAGTAACCTCAGGGTGATTTTGCCAACGTTTTCGATTTCCCCATTCAGTTCTGGCAAATAATCAGCGATGGTTTTGTCCAGAGAAAGTCGTCCTGCTCTCACAAGCTTGGTGACCGCTACCGCATCATAGAGCTTATTAATGCTGGCAATCTTGAATAGTGCATCAGGTTTGGCGGGTATCTTCGCATCCCGGTCATGCCAACCGGAAGCAAGATATTGGGGCGACTGACCAGCCTGATCTATGTATACAATCATTCCGTCAAATCCATGACTAATGGCCTCATCTGCCTGCTCCTGGACCGTATCAGGTAGTGGCAGTATCCAGGCTTTTACGAGCAGCCAGGGGACAAAAAACAAAGAAATGGCAGTTCCAACGAAGAGCGTAATTCTAATAACAATGGTTTTTCGAGAGGTCATGGTCATGTATTAGCGATCTGTTATCTGAATTAAGAGGTAGCTTAAAAGTAATAGTTAAGGTGTAGTTGAAAGTCTAAATTCAATCCGGTTTCTTCAAAGAAGTCCGTTGAATGAAACCCCTCATAAGGATTTGTTGAGGTTTTGTTATAAGTGAAAGTACCCATTTTAACATTGGTTCCCAGGTAAGCACCATCAAAGAGTTTGATTTGAAAACCATATCCTGCATTCAGAAACAGGTAGTTGTAGGTAGTCGGATAATAGGTGTTTCGTTGATTGTGAAGAATGGCTAATTGTGTAACAAAATAGAGGTTGAATTTCCGTTCTGATCCATTGGGAAAATACGTATAGTTGACTTCACCACTGAGCAGTCTTTGATCTGCCCGATCAAATGGATTGAAACCCAAACCTAGTTCGAACTGACTATTCCCCTTCAAATAGGCCATACCCGGAGTAGCCAGAAAGGTGTATAGCTCACCATTATATCCTGTATTAAAACTAGCACCCAATTTACCTGTGGTTTTCGAATCATTCGTCTGCGCATGATGCACCAATGGGGACAATAGGATCAGTGTGATTAGGATGTGTCGCATCATGAGTTGATTTTATGGATTAGTGGTTCATTTCGATGATTCGGACAATGCGTTTGTATAGCCTATTGAGTTCGAGCCAGTAGATTTCTTTGCCGCTGGTATTGACAAACTGGACCACCACTGCGTCTATATCAGGATGGTAGCGAGCGATACTGGTATAGCCCGGCAACCAACCAGTATGTTCGTACGGATAGACCGATGTGTAAATAGTCTGCTCCTCAGGTGAAAACAGGGTACCATCGATGAGTGCCCTTAGAAAGACACTCACATCTTCTGCAGTGGCGATCATGGATCCGCCAGGTAGCGGATATTCCCAGTCCTTCACATCGGGTTCCCAACCTTTCAGATAACCACTCATCAGGTCATTCATATCTACTTCAGCTGGGATGTTGTAGGTATCGTTTAAACCAAGTGGCGTTAACAGCTCGTCACGGATATACGTATGATGAGCGTATCCTAATGTTCGATCTATGATTTCTCCGATTAACAAATAGTTGGTATTGGAATATCGGTATTTCTTATTGGGCTCAAATACCGCTGGTTTATCGTAAATCCGCGCTGCGAATGAGAGGTAATCATCAAATGTTTCGTCGGTAACTTCCGGTTCAGAACTGTAATCCAGTATGCCGCTTCGGTGTTGGAGCATCATCTTCAGGGTGATCTGATCCGCAAATTCTATGCGACCTTCTGCTTCCGGAATATACTCCGCCAGCGTTTTGTCCAATGACAATTGCTCATCTGCAACCAAGCGAGTAGTTGCAGCCGCGATGTAAAGCTTGCTGATACTTGCAATCTTGAACAATGCATGCGGGTCTACTGGAATCTGGTTTTCACGGTTTTTCCACCCCGCAGCATACAGCTGAATGTCACCTGGCCGATTGACGCAGACGATGATACCATCCATGCCCTGGTCCACTGCTTCATTTACTTGTTCCTGGATAGTGTCTGGCAGAGGCTGAAGTCCAAAAGTACAGCCCGATAAAATAACTGCAATACAGACAAATGTCCTGGATGAAATGATTGGTGTAACTCGCTTTTTCATCTTTGTCGGATTGTCATTTATCAGCTACAGCGCTGCTGACTTTATTTTTCATATTCTTTTATCTGTTCCAATATTTCTGCTGATTTAGCAATGGGTTCCCATTCACTACCTGATAGAAAAAAGTCTCTAATCTTTGATTCTTTATGTTTAGCACTGAGCTTTTTGAATAACCAGAATGAAATGAAGGTGAGAATTAAGAATACAATTAAGTTAACTCCTCCATAAAAATATGGACTTGCTTTAAGGGCTTCTATACTTATCCAGCATACCGACCAAAAGGGTAATTGAAAGACTGAGAAGTTTAAAGCATTGAAACTTGAAATCCTCAGTTTTGACAATTGTTTTTGAGTGAAAAGAACGTCATCACTACTTCTAATTTCACTGATCAAATGTAACTGGTAGAAATAGTTCCCAAGCACAATCGCCATAATAAGAGATATAGCTCCAAAACCCATTGCGACAAAGTAGGCATCAGAAATTGCAGCAGCTATTGTAATGCCAATTAATAGAATAGTGTAGGGTACTCCAATCAAGACCCCAGTCCATTTTGGACGGTTTAGTTTACGAATTTGTTTATCCAGTTTCTGCCTTGAAAGATTTAAAGCTATTTCCGTATTTAGGGTGAGCATGCTTTGAATCTTTTGGTCGTATGACTTCCAAATATGTTGCAATTCAACGGTATCCATATCTATTTAGTTTTTATGTTGTTGAAATTTGAGTTTGAGTTTCTTTTTGATTCTGGAAATTTTGGTTGTAACGTTGGTCTGAGTTGTTGCCATAATATCCCCAATTTCCTGGCTACTCAATCCTTCGAGATGTAACAGCATTAAAGCCTTGTCTATTTCTTTGAGTTCTTGTAAGAATCTTCTGAGTAAGATAAAATTGTCATTGTCGGAAGGTTCTTCATAAACATCTGAGATCTCAATCACCTGGTCAAGGTTTACTGTTTTCTCCTGATGCGTTCTATTTTTTCGATAAAACGAAATTGAAGTGTTCAAAGCGATCCTATAAATCCAGGTTGACCATTTATACTCCTTATTATAGCTTTCAATAGATTTCCAAATCTGTAAAGTGATTTCTTGAATCAAGTCATCTCGGTCGGATTTATCATAGCAATATGTATTAGCTACCTTATAAATGATGCCCTTATGACTTTCAAGAATTGATAAGAATACTTTTTCTCTTTCGTTCAAATTGAATTCTGTTTGTTTTATTATTCGCAACAACAATCAATTTGTCACACTTTATTTTAGCAAATGATAGTAGCTTAATTCAGCTTAATTAACTGTACTGAAGAAAATACATTAGCAAACTCTCTAGTGATCCGATTAAAATGCTTATTAGGATTTGCGGTAAAGACAATCTTTTTAGGCTAAATGAATTTGCATGAGCAATCCACAGTGCTGAAATGGCACAACATCCAAACAGTATTGTTGCAGTAGTGCCCAGGTTATTGGGTAATACTCCTATCCAATCCAGAGCAACCAATTCGAAAATCGTATACCCAAAAATTGCCACTGCGAAATTCGATTTTGGATTCTTTCTAATTAAATAGAGTCCACTATAAAAAAGCATAATGCTGATAATATATGGAGCAAACTGGATGTAATATTTGAAGCTCATCCAGGCTTGGAGCTGAATACTAAATTCAGTTTGGGTTATGAAAATACTGAAAGTAATAAGTGATGCCACTAAGAATACTATTCCGGTAATCTTTCTCATTTCCATGTTTTCACTATTCACCCTACTATAAATGTTTGGCTCAAAAAGTTTACTGGGTTCTTCTATTCAAATTCAATGACTTGCGCATGTACAGTAATTGTACGTCGTGTATAAAAAGGCGGAAAACCTCCTACATGCTCCTCCGTGGTCAAATTGGTGATGGCTTTTGACTTACCTATCATATCAGCCTGATCAAGCAACTGAGTGTATGCATCCTTGTATAGGTTTCGTTTCTTGATTCCCCCAAAAAAGAATACATATTCTACTTCCGAGCTGCCACTTACTTTGTCGACGACTTTAAAGTTTGATTCAGAAAGTTCTACTTGTGTTGCATTGTGATTTTGATTGAGTACATACGAATACCCTACTCCACAGCTACTAAGAACGCCTAGAGATAAAATGATTAAAGTGATTTTAATTGTGTTTTTCATTTTTGTATTTGATTTATAGTTGATCATGGTTTCTTTTTGATTAGTTTACCTATGCCTGACAAGCCAGGAATAATACATCCTGACTTGTCAGACTACGTTTAGAATTTCCACCCTATGTAAAGGTTTGGCTCAAAAAGAAAGACGTTTCCATATTTGTCATCAAACTCCTTAAACCCTTCAGGAGAATTGTTGTCAAACATCCACTGGTTGCAATGAACCTGAGGTTCAACGAAAAATCGTTTTTTCTTCCCAAATGCAATATGGTAGCCCAAATGAATTGAGTTGTAAACTTTAAATCCATTTTTAATTTTATTACCGTCTAAATCCGTATAGGTTTGAATTTGCGGAAGGACTTCAACAGCAGCAAATAGCCCTTTCCAAAGCATGCGTTGGTACGTGATGCCAATTCCTGTCTCCCTTAAATATCCATCGTAATATTCAGTCCCAGACTCTATTTTATCGACAACACCATCCCACCAGGTGATGCCCATAGGTTGAAATAATCGCCAGGTGGCAAACTTTACCCCAATGATGTTCTTATTATCCAGGTTGCGCTTTACATGTAATTCTACCATTTGAACACTTGTTCGATCACTATAACCAGAGATAAGCTCGTCCGGAACAATATAAGGTATACTTACTCTCCACTTATAATCAACTTCCGTTTCTTCACCCTGTGGCGAATTGATTTGAGCAAAAGCACCAAATGTGCTTAGAAATAAAAGAATAGTAATTAGATTTTTCATTACAGTGTTTTTTTTAAGGTTCGATTACTACAAAGCCCTCCCCTTATGGTTAGTTTGTTTGGTAAGGAGAAAGGAATCATCTTTTAATGATCATTTACTTTGCTTTAATTAATTGATGATGCGAAGATGAAGCGGACTTGCAGGCGAATCGTTCTGAAATGAAAATCCGAACTTAAACAGTGAGATTTGGAACCTTTTAACCAGGCTTAAGCTTGATTAGCCTTCAACCAGGCTTTCGGTGTCATCCCTTCTACTTTTTTAAAGAAGACATTGAATACCGTTTTAGAATTAAAACCGCTTTCATAAGCTATTGCCAAAAGGGTAAGGTGGCTATTGGCAGGATTTAGCGCATTTTCTTTAAAGTCCTCCAATCGAAAACCATTGATGTATTCATTGAAGTTTTGGCCAATTCGTTCATTCAGCAACCAGGAGAGCTTGTTACTGCTAATATTCATTTTATCGGCCAGTTCGCGAAGGGTTAAAGATGGGTTTTTAAACCACTTTTCTTCCTTCATTCCTTTTTCAGAAACTTCCAAAATCATGTCGATTTCAGCCTCTGACATTAAGGCTTTGGAAGGGGTAATATGTACTTGTATCTCAGGATTAGGGGGTAATAGTTCTATCCGAAAAACGGCTTGTACTAAATCCTGAAATCTCTGATACTGGTGTAAAGGTTTAAGCAACGGAATATTCATAAAGTTTATGATTTGACCGGTACGCATTTTGATCTTTTCCTCCAAAAAGTCCAATGCCATATCGTGTTCCCCCAAATGGACCATCAAAAACAATGGCCATGCAAATAGTGCTTCGCCAATCTCTTTTTTTATCATGAAGTTAACCCTGCTGATATCAACATCGATCTTATCTTCGGGATTGACTAATTTGTATAATACTCTGCATTCTTCCGGTCTCTCCGCCAAAGGTGTTTTATCTAAAAAGTCATTTAGTTTTTCATAATCTTTTGTAAGAATTAGACACAGTTGTTTTAGTCCAATGGGATGTGTAAAATCCGGGTTGATGCTTAACGATGTCTCTATACATTCTAAAGCTTTCGTATAGTCCTCATTTAAATAATGAATATTTGCTTTGGTAAAATAATGATTCGGAGACAGAGGGTTTATTCTTAAAATATTATCAGTATGCCAGAGTGCTTTTTCAAAATAGCCTATCGCTGTGTACAATTCACATAAACCTTCTTCTGCTTCCGTATAGGATGGATTCAGTTCTATTGCTTTATGAAAAAACTTTTGCCCATTTATGAAATCCCATTGACCCCAAAAAAGGAGTGTCGCTTTGCCAAAATACCCTGTGTAGGATTGTTGGTCCAGGTTAAAACCTTTGTTAAGGTAATCTTCTGACAACTGTAATAATCCTTCATTATTTGTCCATGATCCATACATGGCATAACTATACACCAAACCAAAGTAGGGTAAAGCAAATGAGGGGTCTGTTGTTACACATTGTTCATAGAGAGCTATTGAATTTACCATTCCCTGTCCATCCCACATTAAATGCTGATGACGACCTTTAAGATAAAGGTCATAGGCCTCTATATTTTTAGTTGGTGCTTCAATTAAATGTTCCTGAATGTTGAGGTGACCAAAATTTTCCCGGATCTGGTCAGCAATTTGCACACTTATTTCATCTTGTATCGCGAATATATCTTCCAAATCCCGATCGAAATTTTTTGACCAGAAGTGAGTGCCGTCATTGGTACTGATTAACTGAGCTGTAATGCGAACCCTGTTGTTAGCTTTCCGAACGCTCCCCTCCAAAACTGTACTCACCCCTAACTGATCACCAATGTTTCGTACATCCATATTTTTATTCTTAAAGGCAAAAGAGGATGTACGGGCAATGACTTTCAAGCCCTTCACGGTGGTTAGCGCGTTGATGATTTCTTCTGTAATGCCATCGCTGAAGTATTCGTTTTCAGGGTCGGCACTCATGTTAACAAAAGGGAGAACCACAATGGACTTATCGGACGATGATATATGTAGGTTGCTCATTTTATACTATTCTTTATCAGGGCTTCTTCGAGCTGACATTGAATTCTCCATGATCTTTTTTTAAATGGCTACAACCTTCAGATTTGACGCTGTGGGCTCAGAGCTTAATTTAATGGTTATAAAAGTAGTTTATCTGTCGGTACATTCAAAGCCTGGCCACTGGGAGGCAGCTATCATATTTGTCTTGATTTATGTTGGTTCGTTATCCACCTATTCCTAAAATCCACTTTTCAAATGCTTGCCAGATGGCTGTTTCTGAAATAATAAATCGTAATGGTAGTGAGAGTAGTGTTATCACCCCTCCAATGAGCGTTACTCTATGTATTTTTCTTGTTGATTTAATATCCCATATTGCCAATGCTATTATAAATAAAGCATAGATTAAAATGGGTGTAGCTTCTCCAAATGCAGTAGCACCAGGCATGCGGCCAATGGCTGGGCCAATGAAGTTTATGGTGGCCAAGAGTATCCAGCGTTTATGGGTTTGAGGCTTGTGTCGATTAATAATCCCAAGGACTACAAACCAGGAAAATAGAATAATATCAGTGATGGGAAGAATGAATGGTAACGGGCCTCCAAATCGGGCATCTACCCGTCCTGTTTTGACCGCGTATACTGCCAGGTCCAGGCCTTGAATGACAATAATAATTGCCAGTATCCCAGCAAACAGACCTAGCCGACGGTGCAGGTTTGTACGATTATTCTTGATTAATAGTGTTTGTACCATAAACAATATTACCCAAAGGCTGAATATAGTACCGTGCACAAAGACCATTGGATAAGAAGCTGCAGGGTTTTCCGGAAATAGGGGCCGTAAATAGAAACTTTGAAAAAAACCGAGAAAGACAGTAATTAGTATGGTGATAGACATTCCGGTGTAGAAACGGTGTTCAGCTCTTATACTTAATTCACGCATTTTAGGATGGTTTATTGGTCATAAGTAATATTATTTGATAATTAGTATTTGCACTTAATCCTTGTTCTCTTTTTAGAATAACAAACTTAAAACCTACACTTACCCATTTTAAGGGATAATAATTATTCCCCACCTAAGATACGTTTTTTTGATTGAAAGGTGTTTTTAAGAGATGATGGTTTGGTTGGTGTTGCATCTTTCGGCCAGGTCTGTGGGCACAGACCTAGGGAGTATCAGAGTCCCTGCAGTGACTCTGATGGTCAAAAAGAGAGCTTCATACCTTGGACAGAGGAACCAAGGTGATCAAACATCATAACCGTCATCCTGAACAGAGCTACAACTATTATTTTACAAAGGAAAGCTCTGAGAAGTCAGTAAGGTCTTGAAGTGAGGCCAGTCGACCGTGAAGTGAAGGATCTTGTTCAATAATGATGGAGTGTGTTTAAAGCTCCTTCCGAATTCTAAGATCCTTCATTTCATTCAGGATGACGTGGATGTACATCGGTCCAGGTTTCGCTGGGATAAAACTATAATGGACAAATCGGACGTTTGAAAGCTCCAATTGAGTAATAAAGATTGTCTAATCATGGATAATACTAATGTCCGATAACAACCTTGAATACACCACCTTTATACAGCCCCAGGTATAGCACCTGCTTTCCATTTTCCACGGTGGATAGCATGTCATAGACGCCTCCAAACAGATCATTTCTTTGATGGGTGATCTCCTGCCAGGTGGTCCCGTTATCGGGTGAATATAAAAGGATCAGCTTCTGGGGATTGTCAAAATCTTTGAGCCAGCCAGCAGCGTAAAGTATTTCAGGTTTGAACTCGTCTCTGGCCAGACCAAAGTAAAACTTAGATGACTCGTGATCGTCTTTGAGCAGCTCCCAGTTATCACCTCCGTCTTCGGTGGAAATGATGCCACCCTCTGCGCCCACAATGAGATGATCGGGATCATCTGAGTCAAAAAGAATGGATTTGGCTGTACTGGGCATTTCCACCAGGTTCATATAAAGGGTTTCTTCCTTGCTATCGAGGTTATATTTATAGAGGATAAACCCTTCAATGGCATTCTGACCACCGATCCAAAGCTCATTTGCTTCCGGGTTTTTCTCCACAAAATCCAGTCCTGAAGCCAACCAGTCCCAGTCACCAATAATGGGTGTCCAGGTCTGACCCATGTCAGCAGACTCTGCCAGTACGCCATAACCTACTGCATAAAGCATCTGGGTTTCCGCTACATATTCCAGGTCATTGATGTGTTGTTCATATTCACCCCCAAAGTTGTTTTCAACCTCCGCCCAGGTTTCACCCTGATTTTCCGATTGATACAGATGAAAGGATGACTCAATGTTTTCCGCTGCCAGCCAAAGATCATTAGTGATTTCTACAAATGTTCTTACTGGCTTACCCGTTAATCCAATTGACTCCCAGTCTGCCTGGTTGGTTCTCCTGACAAAAAGTCCCTGATCCGTAGCAGCGATGATGCCAATAGAAGAAACGGAGAGTTCATTGATGATTCTGTTTTCCAGGCCACTGAAATCAAAAGTGAAGGACGGTTGCTTATTGATCTCCTCTTTATCACAGGAAGAGATAAACAAGGCCAGACATAGCGATATAGGAATTAAAAATTTGTTTTTCATGACTGATTGATGTTTGGATTAAAATCGTTTTTCAGGCTGGTGTGCTTTTACCCAATTATTGGGGATACACGAAAACCGGCTTCCCATCAGCACAGGTAACTCCCGAAGGCTCCGCCGGGATGTCGCAGGTAGAAAAAATACCCCACTTGGTATTGAACTTTGCATGTTGTTCGGTGAAGTAGCTTACTTTTTCCAGAAACAGCTCCTCATCGATCTGAGTGGAATAGGCGATGTAGCCGGTAGGTCCACCACATGCTTTCGATCCGATGGCCACAAATTTCCACTCCTCAGCTTCGGTACAGGTCACACTTTTGGATAGTGCTTCGATCTCCTTGTGCAGCTGCTCCAGGAGTTGTTCGTCCTCTTCACGTTGGGTCTTATCTGTAATTCCCGTCATGTCTTCACATCCGAAAGCCAGCAATAAAACCGTAGAAAGGGTCAATAATTTATTCATACCCGGATGACACATCAAGTCGTGGAAAGGTTTGAAATAATGAGCCCGTCTTTAAACTTATTTCTTAAGAGGAATATATGTGTTAAATTGATCAGATGAGTAAGCAACTGACCTTCCTGTTATGTTTCATGATTTTGATGGGTTGTCAGCCCACAACGGATATTGAAACCAAAAAAATCGTACTGCTAGCCGGCCCTAAGAGCCATGCCCCGGGTATGCATGAATACCTAAAAGCAGTCCGGCTTATTAAGGTGACGCTTGATAATTCTAATGTTGCTGGTATTGAGACGGAGATACATCTTGACGGATGGCCCGATGATTCTGCCACGTTGGAGGATGCTGACCTGATCGTCACCATATCGGATGGCTATGATGGCAGGGTGGGAGACCGGTTCAAACATGTGCCCTGGGAGACACCGGAAAGGATGGAGGTGATGCAGCGGCAGATGGATCGCGGTTGTGGTTTTTCGGCGATCCACTTCACCACTTTCATGGATGATAAAAAGGGAGTACAGATCCTGGAGTGGGGTGGAGGATACTTCGACTGGCAGGATGACGCTGGCGATCCCAACTGGTACTCGGACATCAAGACCATCACAACTCGGGTGACCAGTGAATCGCTGGCAAGACACCCGATCAGCAATGGGGTGGAGCCCGTTGATCTCAAAGAGGAGTTTTATTACAATATCCGGTTCAGGGAAAATGATCCCAGGCTCATCCCCATCCTTTCGATCGGTGACCTGGAGACTACACAGGAGAACGGTCAGGTGGTGGCCTGGGCAGTGGAGCGAGACAATGGAGGGCGCGGTTTTTCCACTACCATGGGACATTACTACGACAACTGGAAAAATGACAACTTCCGTAAGCTTATGCTGAATGGCCTGGTATGGGCGGCGGGAGGCGTGGTTCCCGAGGGTGGTGTGCAGTCCCGGTTTTATGAAGATGCCGAAGTCACCAAAGTGCTTTACGGCAAAACCAGGAAGGGACTTCTGCTTACTGGCAACAATCATCCTGCTCATGACTGGAAAGCGACTACCCCGGTACTCAAACAAATGATTGAACAGCAGACTGATATCCATATGGATGTGACCAAGGATCCGGCAGACCTGTATGAATATGACCTGAGTGACTATGCTCTGATTCTGCTCAACTATTGCAACTGGCAGGATTCTGTGGGGTTGGGTGAGAAAGCCAGAGAATCGTTCACGGACTTCCTGAAGAATGGCGGAGGATTGGTAGTTGTTCATTTCGCCAACGGAGCCTGGCATTATTCGCTACCGGAAGCGGGAAGTTCGGACTGGCCGGAATACCGCAACATTGTGCCAAGGGTTTGGGATCATCACGGAGAGAGTGGCCATGATAAATATGGTCCATTCACGGTAGAGTCCACAGCCATTGATCACCCCATCACGGCGGGAATTACTTCATTTGAAACCACTGATGAGCTATACTTCAGACAAGCTGGCGACATTCCCATTGTTCCGTTGCTTCAGGCAAAGTCGCAGGTTACCGGGGCATATGAACCCCTGGCATGGACACATCAATATGGGGAGGGTAAAGTGTTTCAGATCCTGCTTGGTCACAGTGTGGAGTCATTAAGCACACCTGAGGTTCAGACGATTATCCAGCGAGGAGCTGTGTGGGTGGTGAGTCAAAATTGATTTTTTATCATGTACTGGTCATCTTACCGGTAGGGATGTCAAGCAAGTTCTTTTTCGTAAGATTCGTATTCGGCTTCCTTGTCCAGGCTGGATAGTGTCACATCACGACTTTCTATGTGTCCACAATAGCTACATTCATAAGACTTTCTTAACAATCCTTGCTCATGCAGTTGTGGCTTTTTGATCACTTCAGATCTTCTTTCCATCAGTGTTCTGAAGTTGCAGGAGCTGCAAACTTCGGGATCAAATCGTGTGTCGTACCGTTCGATAACTTTATAATCAGAATTTTTATCAATCCAGACGTCATAGTCGATTGTTGAGGCTTCTTCTTCCTCAATCATTTCTTTCGACATAAATTTATCTTCTTGTGTTTCATTGAGTAGAGTCATCGGTTTTCCTGACCTGGGAGATATCATCGGTGCAAAACGGATGTCTTTAAGTCTCTTTTCTAGTATGAAGGGGTGGTAATATGAAAAATAAACATAGAGACTATAGCCAACAGCAAGTGCTACTCCGATAGAGAGAATGGAGGCAATCCAAAAATAATGAGCACCATTTAACCCAATTGTAAGTTCAATGATCAAAAAAGAGTATAGGGCTGTACTGCAGGAAAAAAGAATGGCTGACCCTTTTAGTACTGGCCGTTCATGCTTCGATACAAATGTGTATTTTTTGGTTCTCGATTTGAAACTCTTCAACCGAATCATGTAAAGCAGGAGCATAAAAAGTGAAAGGCCGACGAAGGCATGACCTATGTCAGCCAGGATTCGGAAAATGTTTTCCAGGGTAGCATCCATCATGATTAAAATAGTTTATATCTAGGGGTAAATGGAGGTAGAAGTTAGAAAAATTATATCAAGAACGCAATGATTATTTCATGATTGACAATTGAACCAGCTTGTTGGTAGAATATTAGGGAAGCTGTTTTAGGAGGTATCTCTTTACGTTCTCCCCCATAATTGCACGGATCTCGTATTCAGTGAAACCTTCTTTCAGCATTTCCTCCACCAGTAGTGGGAGGCCTGTCACGTCAAAGGGTACAGTAGCTGCGCCGTCATAATCGGAGCCTAAAGCAAGGCATTCTACTCCTGCGATGGACTTTACATGTTTCATGGCTTCCACGATACCTTCTGTCAAAGGTGTGTTGACCGCTCCTTTAAAGAAGCCCACACCGATCAATCCGCCATTGGCAGCAATCCGCCTGATATGGTCATCGGAAAGGTTTCGGATGTTGTCTTTTGTGCCGCGGACGCCAGTATGCGAAACCAGGATAGGTTGGGTAGTCTGCTCCAGGATGTCATCAATCATAGCGGGTGCAGCATGTGCCACATCGATGATCATGCCCAGCTCGTCCATGCGGTCAATCACCTGGTGACCGAAGTCTGATAGGCCTCCTTTGGTGATGCCGTGAGCGGAGCCCCCAAGCTCATTGTCGAAGAAGTGTGTGGGCCCTATCATGCGGACACCTTCCGCATAAAGCTTGTCCAGGTTTTCCAGGTTTCCCTCAAGGCAATGAGCACCTTCGATGCCCAGGAATCCACCGACGATGTTTTTATTTTCTTTCCTGGCTGCTATGAGCCGTTCCAGGTCTGCCCCGGATTTAACCACAATAAACTCATCGTTGTAATCTTCGGCAAAGTCGTGGAGTCTCCTGCTCTGGTAGACAGAACGTCTGAACAGGCTAAACCAGCTTGTGATGGGTCGGCCCTGCAGGAAGCTTAATAAGGTGATGTTGTCAAAAGCATCTGCGGAGTTTTTGGAAAAGTTTTGTCCGGCAGGTGATTTGGTCACGATGGTAAATGCCTGTAGTGCCATATTCACTTCCTGCATGCGGGGGAAATCCACATGCCCGACCGGGTTCTTCTTTGTGAGGTCCCGGCTCCAAAGCAGTGCATCACAGTGGAGGTCTGCTACAAAATCAAGTGAGTTGTACATGGCTTGTGCCTCAGCAGAGATACTGTATGGAGGCAGCGCCATGGTCTTGTTGAGTGCTTTATCGTATTGAACGGGTACGATCAAGGTTGTGGCGAAATAGATCAGTGCCAGGGCGGCCACAATAATAAGGGGCCATTTGAATTTCTTCATTGACAGGTAAACGAATAATGATGCTATACATTATGTACTGCTTTATCGGTTGATTGATCTATTCGGAAGAGGAATAGTTTTTTTGAGTATAAAGAACTGTCTATTGGAGGTAGTCTGGGAAAAGTGCACATGTACTTCGGCCAGAGGGGACTTCAACCGGGGATTAAGAAAGTAAACAAGCAACTACGGCGATGACACCACCGACATTAGCTTACCTTGTAGATTGGGCAAATGAAATCTTCGATCCAATCCCGGAATCATGGGAGCTTTTGTGATGATCAGGTGGACTATCCGAAGTATTCGCTTTTGATGTGTTTCACTCCAACCTTTACTCCTAATCCAAATATGATAATGGCAAGTGCGACCGTGCCTGGTTCTTTGTACAATCCGATTTCACACACCAATGCACCGACTCCGAAAAGTATGGCATAACTACCCAATTCATTGACATTTCGGGTGAATTGCTCAGACTCTTCCTGGTTTTTGGGTTTGCCTGTATAGGGAGATTGGAGGTCTTTCATGTAGTTTTTTGCCCAAAGGCCACTTAAAAACATCCATAACCAAACCACAAAAGCCACAGGAGCAATTTCATATTGACCAATTAGAAATGGGATTAGTGCCCCTGCTATCCCGACCAGGAAGTAGATGATTCGCTTCATGATTATGTTGTTTTCTTATAGTAAGATACAAAGAAAAATAACCACAAAACAGGCATATGAAATAAAGCTATTTATTTAAGTATAGCTCCCTGTGGGAAAGCCATTCATCATACCAAAAGCCAACATCATTCCACCAAATAAGCCATAGATGACAAGAATGATAATGGCCAGTATGCCAATGTATTTGTAGTGGGAATTCAGGTTACTAAATGCAGAGTCCATTTGTGCCGGGTCTTTGCAGGAAAGACTCCTTCTTAGGTGCATTGAGAACTTAAATAAAAACAGGATTGGGAAGAAATATATCAACCCCATCACCAGGTAAATGATGGTGAATACAAAGGAAGGGAATGGTGTAGCCGGATTGATTTGGGACATGAAGGAGCCCATAAAAAATGCCAGGATGACCAATAAGCCGATAAAGATGAAGCCAGCAATTCCTAGAAATTTGGTCCAGTTGCCTATTTCCTTTAGCTGATAGATGGTGTATTTGGATAATTCGATTTGTTCGGACCCGGTATTTTGAGATGTGTTGTCTTCCATAGTGAGATAAAGTTCCTACCTAAAGTAATCGATAATTATTACTTATGCTCGATGATTCCCTCATTATTGAGCTCAATAAAATTACTATGAGCTAGTGCCTTCTTAATAACCAGGATGTTGGATCGGAAAAGATCGAATAACTGCCGGTTTTTTAGGTTTCCAGTTGTAATAATGAATAGTTTCTTTGGCTTATTCAAAGCCATATGTGAGTGGTAAAAATCAGTATCCTTTGTCGTGACAATTAGATTATTTTGATCTGCATAGTTCGCAATTTCCGGGTCAGACGTTTCATCTCCTTTTATGAGTTCTTCTACATGAATACTCTCAATTTCCAACTCATTCAGTATTTCACAAAGTTTCGTTGGAAGTTGAGCATCAATGATGAGCTTCATATTGAAATTCTAGTGAAACTCGAGTATTTAGAAAGTTTTGAGGCATAAGCAAGGCAAGCAAGGATATCCGCTTCTTCGAGGTTTGGATAATCTTCAAGAATTTCTTTGTGAGTTGACCCTGCAGATAATAGGTCCAGAATTAGATCAACAGTATATCTCTTCCCTCTGATTGTTGGTTTACCATGGCAAATCTCTGGGTTAACTGTAATACGATCTAAAAGGGATGTTTCCATAGTTTAAAAATACGAAATAATTATTATCAGTGTTTAATGGCTGCTAGTCTACTCTTCATCAAATTTCGGCACCCACACCCCATTCAGCATCACCTTTTCGATGTTGTACATGGAACTTATGTCTTCCAAAGGATTTCCGTTTACCAGGATCAGGTCAGCCTGCTTACCTGCTTCAATACTCCCAAGACGATCTTCGATCCTTAAAAACCGGGCGTTTTCCATGGTAGCGGCTTGAATTACTTCAGCATTGGTTAGCCCACTTTCTGCCAGCAGCTCCATCTCCCGTTGGTAAGCCCATCCATAGTCGGCATAAGGCACCCAGGTATGTGAACCAACGACTACCGGGGCTCCCGCTTTTTTAGCTTTCCCGACAAAAGCCATCATAGTTTCAAAACCTTTTTGTTTGGTGGTATCCGTATGCTCTGCATCCAGCTGATATTCAAAGATGGCCAGGGTGGGGCTGAGGACTGTTTGCTTTTGTACAATGAGGTCAATCATTGAGACGGTTCTGGGGTGATCCAGATCAATTTCACTCCACATTTCGTACCGGCCATTTCTTCGCGCACTATTATCAGCCAGCACACTCTGACGGTACTGCTCTGCCCGTTGCCGGGGCACCAGGTCAATGCCAAATGAGGTGATATGCTCGATGCCGTCAATGCCAGCTTCAATGGCATCTCTGGCATAAGCAATCTCAAGATGTGCCGTTGTTGGGATTCCAAGCTCGTCTGCTGTTTCGCAGATGACCTTGATCAAATCCGGAGTGACCCGAAAGTAGACTTTGATAGCTGAGGCACCTTGCTCATAAAATGTGAGGACATGGTTTCTTGCTTCTGTAGCATCCCTAACCATCACGGAATTGCGAGGGTAGGCAGGAGGGAACATATCAAAATGAGGTCCTGTCAGGAACAATCTGGGAATCATGTGTTCTGCGTTTATAGCCTCTTCATAGGCTTCGATCCAGGCTCCGGGATCACGTACTGATGTGACGCCGTGGCTAAGAAAGGATCCCGACATCTTTGGGTTGTCTCCATGATAGTGGGCATCGATCAGGCCGGGCATCAGATAAAGTCCGGCTGCATCAATGACTTCCGCATCTTCGGGAAGCTTCACAGCTGCATCCGCCAATACGTTTTCGATCAGGTTGTCTTTCACAATCACTGTAGCATTAGTCACAGGTTCACCACCATTCCCATCAATCATAGTGGCCCCTTTAATTACGATGAGCCCCTGACCCGTTGCAAGTGCAGGTTCATTTATTGCCTGGATAGGTCTTAATTCTTTTTTTACTTGACCATTTTCCTGTGAATCCCCACATGAGAGAAGGAGGCAAGCGATTGCTAAGCAGGTGAAAGTATGAATAAATCGACGTGTATTAGAAAGCATGAGTTGGATGTTAGGTATTGGCAACTAATGTAATACGCTTTTGTGATATCACCCAGATTTATTACTTTCCGACCCGGAATTCAACATTAACTTAATTACTAACCCCACATGCTTACTTTCATCAGTTTTCTGGCTTTCACCGGATTTGTAGCTGCTTATGCTTCCTGGAAGCTGAGAAAACAAAATCTTCATACCCAGGATGGTTATTTTCTAGGTGGCCGAAGCCTAACTGGGATTGTTATCGCTGGATCTATGTTGTTGACAAATATTTCCACCGAGCACCTGATCGGGATGAATGGCTCTGCCTATAAAAATGGAGCGATCATCATCGCCTGGGAAGTGCTGAGTGCTGTAGCTCTGGTGATTGGAGCACTTTACTTTATCCCCAGATACCTGAAAATGGGTTTGACCACTATCCCCGAATTCATAGAGAAAAGATTTGACCGACCCACACAAGCGATCATGTCCTTGATACTGATTGTTTCGTTTGTCGTTACCCTGTTACCTATTGTCCTCTATACTGGAGCTATCAATATCGAATCCATATTTGATATATCACAAACTTTAAACATCACCAAAAAGGAAGGTATCTGGCTCACCGTTGTCGTAGTGGGGTCAGTGGGCGCGGTTTATGCAGTTTTTGGTGGACTAAAAATGGTTGCGTTGACAGATACGATCAATGGGTTCGGCTTATTGATTGCTGGTTTGCTGGTACCCACTTTTGCCTTGTGGGATATAGGTGATGGAAGTATATGGCAAGGATTGCTTACAGTTTTTAATCATGCTCCACAAAAGTTTAATGTTGTGAGTCATGAGCCTTCGATTGGACCGGGAGCCAGGGATTCAATTCTTCCGATAGAGGTTCTATTCACCGGTTTCATGGTCAATCAGCTGTATTTCTGGACCATGCACCAATCGATCATTCAGCGGGCACTTGGGGCTGTCAGTCTGAAAGAGGCTCAGAAAGGTTTGTTGTTCACCGGTGTGCTAAAAATATTGATCCCGCTGGTGATTGTGCTACCGGGGATCATTGGTTTTTACTACTTTGGAGACTCCTTGTTTAGTAACCAGGACAGTGTATACCCTATGCTGGTGAATAAAGTACTGCCTCTTTGGATGACCGGCTTCTTTGTAGCGGTGATCATGGGAGCCATCCTGAGTACCTTCAATAGCGCGCTCAACAGTGCGGCAACGATTTTCAGTCTGGATATTTTTAAGAACTATATCAAACCAGATGCTTCCGAGGGTTCACTGGTAAACCTGGGGAAATGGATATCGATGGGTCTGGCTATTTTATCTATTGTTATTGCTCCGCTAGTGGCTAATGCTCCAGAGGGTCTTTACCAATTATTACAGCAGCTTAACGGGATATTCTTTGTGCCTATGGCTTCGGTGATCATTGCCGGTTTTTTCTTCCCAAGGGTTTCATCTGCAGGGGCAAAAGCTGGACTGATCTTCGGGTTATTTTTCTATGTGGCGACCTATTTTGTTTGGGAAATCAATCTCCACTTCGTTCATATCATGGGACTGGAGTTCGTGTTGAACATTATCGTGATGCATTTGGTTTCTCTTAAATTCCCAGTACGAAGTACGTTTAAAATTGAGGATTCCGGAAAATTGGACATACATCCATGGAAATATGCCAATGTTGTGGGCATCATTCTCATTGGTATTACGTTATTAATTTATCTAACTTTGGGATCAATAGGTTAAGTATTATGGAAATAGCAGAGAAAAAAGAATTCAGGAATTACGATCAGTCAGACGTGACTGCTGCGGTGCGGGAGCACTATCGTAAAATGCGAATGAATCAGACGTATGACTATGTTCAGCGGATGAAAGCTAAATATCTCACTTTTGACAAGCCAATGACGCTGTGGGATGCCATGGCAAAACTGAATGCTCTTATCGATGTGAGTGATCCGGATCTTAACCTGCCAAACGTTCAGCACTTGATCCAGTCTGCAGTGGCACTTCGTGAAGATAAAAGACCAGACTGGATGCAGCTTGTTGGCCTGATCCATGACCTGGGAAAAGTAATGTACTTATGGGGCAGCGATGAAGATGGTACCAGCCAGGATGAGCAGTGGGGACTTGTAGGAGATATCTTTGTTGTAGGAGCCAAGCTTCCTGATACCTGCGTATATCCTGAATTCAACAAGCTCAATGCGGATATGAATGATCCACGGTACAATACCGAAAATGGCGTTTATGAACCCGGATGTGGCATTGATAACTTACAGCTTGCCTGGGGTCACGATGAATATTTCTTCCAGGTACTGAAGAACCATCCTACCAATACCATTCCTGAAGCTGGAATGACCATGGTTCGATACCATTCTTTCTATCCATGGCACAATGAGGGTAGCTATTCCCAGTTCGAAACTGAAAAGGATCAGCAATACAAGGAATGGGTGCTGGACTTCAATAAATATGACCTTTATACCAAGTCACCTAAGATCTACGATCTGGATGAGGTAAAAGATTACTACCTGCCGATTGCTGAGAAGTATTTAGGTAAGGGGCCTATTTACTGGTAAGATTTAACTTGTCAAGATATTGATCCTCACGAAAAATGAGGATATTAGAGAAGGGGCGTTTTGTAACGCCCCTTCCTTATTTTGCTACATATCCTCCGGCATCAGGATCCCTACGACATAATCGCCTGAAAGATATTTTTTACCCACAGCCTGGATATTCTTTACTGTTAGGTCTTCAATGCGTTGATATAGTTCCTCCACTGTGCTTGGTTCTCCTAGTTGATCATATCTATCAACCCATAGTCTATTTACCCAATATCTGTTAGTACGCAAATTCTCCTTCAGAGCCTTCCTTTTTTGTTCCTTTACCTTGTTCAGATCTTTTTCTTCTGGTCCATCCTCAAGAATTTTGTTCAATTCCGCCAACGCTGTTTCTTTAAGATCCATAGCATTTTCTGGACCACAAGGAAAACTTATCCTAAATTCATAACGAGGGTATGAAATTGGGGTAATGGTACCACGAGCTCCAACACCGTATACGCCTCCCTTTTCTTCCCTAAGAATTTCAATGAGTTTAATGGTCAGGATCTCGCCAAGGGCACTGAGTTTGAACCTCTCATCTAGGTCAAATTCAGTATCACCTTCAAAGTCTATTCTCACAAAGCTTTTTTGTTCCAGGCCCCTGTTATATATTTTTTCATGAGTGCCTTTGGGCATTCTGACCCCACGGTCAACAGCAATATCTGTCCTTTCTGTGCCTGGGATTGACGCCAGATAGGTTTTTGTGTAGTCCAAAAATGACTCCTCATCAATATTACCAACGAAAAACATCTGGAAATCTCCTGGATTGGCAAAAGCCTCCTGGTATTTTTTCATTATCAAATCATGATCGGTAGAATCCCATTCTTCTTCTGTGGGAATGTCGAAATGTCTAGTATCATTTTCATTCATGAATTTCCCATGCTCAATATTGAAGTAAGTCTGTGGGTTTGATTTAAGGTTTGCGTACATATTCTTGTTTCTGGAGATATAGGACTCGAAGGCTTCCTCATCTTTTCTGGGTGAAGTAAATTGAAGGTTGATCATCTGGAACATCGTTTCAAGATCTTTCGGTGTAGTACTGCCATTGAAACTTTCGCTATTTGTATTGATTGAGGCAGATAGTCGTACAATCTTTCCTGCCATAACTTTGTTCAGATCTACCTCAGAAAAATCCCCAATTCCGGAGCTAAACACTGCTCCAATGCCAAGATGTGTTTTGAAGTATTCTTCATCTGTGAAAGTAGAAGTTCCACCATAACTAAAGCCTCTCATGATGATTTCATCATTCTTGAAATCTGTTACTTTGTAGCTTACTCTCATACCGTTGCTAAGTGTAATCGTCTTAAAGTCCTGCGCTTCATTGACTTCCGTTTTTACGATTCTACCCGGAGTTGGCTTAGCATCGATTAGGCTGCTGGCCAGTTCTTCTTCCTCGTATGGCTCCGGTACGGCCTTGTCCATTTCATCAAGTACCTTACGAATGCTTTCTTCAGCTACTTTCTCTAAACCTTCTTTTTCCGGTCCAAGGAAAATGACTACCCGGTTCTCATTGGAGATGAAATTTTCAATTAATGCATTGACATCTTCAATTTTGATGGTGTGAATCAGCTCCTGGTATTTTTCATATTCCCATTCGATGCCAGGTGCAGGTTCATCTTTGAGGAAGTTCCGGATGAGTTCACTCGCAAAACTTCTGGATTGCGACTTATCTCTTTCGTTGTAGGCTCTTTCTATGGAAGCCAACATGCTCAGCTTAACCCGCTCTAATTCGCTTTCTATAAAACCATGATGCCTGATCCGTTGGGCTTCCGTAAGCAATACTTCCAGGCCTTTGAGCTGACCAGTTTCGGGTGTGACCGCATACATCTGGAAGGCATTTTTCATCCGGGTAGCAAATGATCCATAATATCCTCCGGCATAGGAAAATGGTGGATCGGCAGAATTCCGGATCTCATCCAGGCGGGCATTGAGCATTGAAGAAAACATGCTTATTGTCAGCATCTTTTTATAACCTTCCACCGTAGATACAACTTCTACTGGCTTAGGGTCTTTGAAGACTACCTGTACCTGGGTATAAGGATTTTCTTTGTCAGATTCTATTGAGAGAAAAGTCTCCTTATGATTTGGAACCTCGTATGTTTCTCTTTCCCTGAGATTTGATGGGTTCTTAATGCCAGAAAAATGATCCTTTACTTTTTGCTCCATCTGATCAATATCAATATCGCCTACCACGATCACGGCCATTAGTTCAGGCCTGTACCAATCTCGGTAGAAACTTCTGATGGTTTCGTATTCGAAATTCTCCAGAACTTCTTTGGTACCAATAGGCAGCCTGTCCGCATACCTGGATCCATAAAGTAGTTTTGGTAAGTAATTGTTGAGCATCCTTTTTTGAGCACCCTGTCCCAGTCTATATTCTTCCAAAACCACACCACGTTCTTTGTCGATCTCTTCATCTGTGAATAACACATTGTGTGCCCAATCCTCCAGGACCTGAAACCCTTTGTCAACTACTTCCTGGTCTTCCGTGGGTAGTGTGAGCATATAGACAGTTTCATCAAAGCTGGTATAGGCATTGAGGTGTGCCCCGAATTTTACGCCGACAGATTGGAGGTAATCTACAAGCTCATTCTTTTCGAAGTTTTTGGTGCCATTGAAGCCCATGTGCTCTGCGAAATGGGCAAGACCCAATTGATTGTCATCTTCCTGTACTGACCCTGCGTTTACTGCCAGTCTGAGCTCTACTTTGTCCTTGGGTTCAGTATTTTTCAGGATATAATAAGTGAGTCCATTGTCAAATTTCCCAAATCTTATTTTGGGGTTTAAAGGAATTGTTTCAGCGTTATTTTTGGGACTTTGAGCTAGCGTTTCACTAATGAAGAGTGCCTGAATCAAAACCAGTATAATTGTGAAAACAGTTAATTGGGGTAGAAGATGTTTAAGCCATTTCATAGACAAAGGGTTTTATGGGAATATTGAGATGTAGCGGAATTAAGTTAACAATAATACGATCTAATAGAAAGAATATTGCTGTTAAATGACCGACACTTTGTATAAATGGTCTTAAATGGTGTTAAAATGAGAGTTGAGTTGTGGGGGGTAGTAAACTTTATTGATGAGTACGAGTAGCTTTTCCACCCCCTGCCGCAAGGAATAAAAAAGCCCCTAAATTTTAGAGGCTTGAATTGATTTGATCTGTGTTTTACTTCTTTTTGGTCAGCTTAATAGGAATTTCCCCTTCTTCAGTATCAGCTATTCCTGAAACAATGCCGTCTTTTATCTCAAGTCTTACATTTACTCTTGATCCTTCCACATATGTATAAAAAGAAAGAACATCCTTTTCCACTTTGACGTCTTGGGCTGAATATTTTTGGTAGCCACCGATGACAAGTTCCAGCTCTTTTCCATTTATGGTCATGGTACCTTTCTGATAGCCTTCGGGTGCATGCTCGGCTACATATTCCCAGGTCCCATCAAATTTGCCTTTTGCTAATTCATCAGCCTGGGCAAACCCACCGAATATAAGTGTGAGTAAAGCGACTCTTAAGATGTTCATTGTCATAGTTATTGGTAGTTAATGGTTTTAAAATAATTAATCTAACGCTGGAATATTGTTTAGCGTATACCAGGCTTCACCTGACCAGAGATCTAATCCATTTTCCGATTTCAAATGCTCCGAAAGTAAGAAATAGACAACATGCCCTGGCTTGAGACCCGGTATCTTTAGATATAGTTTCTCCCGGTCTTCAGAGATTGTAAGCTCCGAAATTTTGAGATCTACCAGATCTACTTTTGGTCCTCCGTATGCTGCTGTTGGAACATATCGCCATTGCTGGATCTTAATTTCATCAACAGAAGGAGCTTTCTCCATCGGCTGGGTCATTTCAATTTCAAAGCCATCTGGTTTTGCCCGGATGGCAAGCATCTCAAAAGTCGGTTTCCCATTGTACTCCATGCGTTCGAGGCTGTATTGTCTGCCCATCCAGCTCCAGCCACCTACCATTCCGACCCCTCCCGCATAAAGGTGTCCGTCAGGTCCCCACCGCATCCTGTTAATGCCGGCGGTGAGTCCCTGTGTAAACCTGAACACAGCTCCCTGGTACTGTCCATTGACCTTTTCGAGGAAGTCACGCTTGATCCCTCCGTGGGTCACTTCACCATGAAGCAGTTGCCCTTTGTATGGACCCTCATGGACGTACAGGATTTCTGATGGGGAATTCCCAATCTCATCTTCCTGCAGCCAGATGGCCGGAGGGGTCTCTTCGGGCAGTTCCATCCCTTTCAGAATACCCGGCCGCATACCCATGTAGGCTCCTTTTTGGAGGTGAATAATCTTATTGGCAGGTGTCCACCGACCCTGGTTGTCAGCAATAAAGATCTCATTGTCAGGACCGACTCCAATCCCATTGGGTGTCCTCATCCCATAATTAACCCACTCATAGCTGCCATCCATGGCTATTTTGATGGTTCGGCCGCGGTCAAAAAGCTGTTCTTCGCTATCCAGCAACCGCATAGCCATGGAGAGGGTTACATAAAAATGATTGTCTTTATGTATCAACCCAAAGGCAAACTCATGGAAGTCACTGGAAACCTGCCAGCTGTTGCAAATGGCCTTATATTCATCGATGATGTCATCACCATTGTGATCAATGAGTTGTGTGAGCTCATGTTTCTGGACCACGAAAATTTCATTATTTACCACTTCCATACCCAATGGCTCATGAAGCCCTCTGGCAATCTTTTTCACTTTGAGTGTGCTGCTATCGCCCTGTACACCATCCAACAAGTAGACAGCTCCCTCGGTATCCCATGTAGAGACCAGTAACCGACCATCAGGCATAAAGGCCATGGCAGCCACTCTCGGTTTGAAGTCAGAGCGATGCAATACGGTGACATCAAAGCTTGGGTGAAGACCTTCCAGGGCTGCCCCGAATCCAGGTTTGGGTTTAGGTTTTTCAATCTGTTCGGCCGGTTTGCTAACCTTCCTTGGTGGTTCGTCTGATTTAGCCAGTGAAAGGATATAATTCACTGATTGCCTCAATTCCTCTTGCGATAAAGTAGGGTGTGGAGTCATGATGGCCTCGCCCCAAAATCCTTTACTTCCGTTTTTGATCCGCTCCATCAACACGTCGCGAACATCCTGCCCGGCATAGCGCTCAGCTATCTGTATATAGGAGGGACCCACCATCTTATGGTCGAGTTCATGGCAGGTAGCACAATCACTCTTGCTGATGAATAGCTTTCCGCGATGATCAAATTCGGGATCCAGATTAGGCTTTTCTGGTTGGGGGATGGGATCAAAAGTTTTTCCCCAGATGGTTGTACTTCCGGATGCCAGTTCGATGGTCTCTTCTGAGTTTTCCAACATTAATTCATATCCGTCTGGTATGCTTCCAACTTTGAATTTGCGGGTTAGACCAGGTTTCCCGTCCTTTTTTGTAAAGGAGGGCTGTTCTGTAATAATGACGGTATCTGAGCCAAGAATTAACCGATAACCTAATTCAAGTCCGCTGTCTCTAAAGATATATCCAGTGTTGCTGACCCTGGCTTCAATCTGTGTACCTGTTTGCAACACAGTCCAACGAAACGGATCACTGTGGTCATTGGTATAGGTGACTCCCCATGAAGTTGGTTGGATGTTTTTCTTGTCGGTATATGGTGCTCCCTCAATACTGATGCCCCCACGCCAGACTTTGTATACTTCACTTTTGGCAAGGTCATATGCAAGATACATCTGGCTATCGAGCAGAATTGAAAACATCCTGGGTTGTTCATCCAATACCGACCGCATGGTCCAGGGACGGTTATCAGGATCCTGATATTGGTTACAGGCAGCTAGAATGAAGGCAGTAAGTATTGAAAAGACGTTTCTCATTGAGTGCAAAGTAGTTTGACTTGGTTTTCTGCAGTTACTTGGTGATGGGGATCAATTTAATTACAAACATTTGTCGGGTCTCGTTCCGATCGATGCCAGGAACCAAAATAGCGTTGTTATCACGATTCCATCTTGGTGCCGGGTCTATGCGTACATCGCCGCGATATGCTCCACGGCTCAGTCCTTCTGTTTGCGCATAAGCACCATCGCTTCTTCGTAAAATCGTATAAGCATTCTTGTTGCCATCTACCCAACCATTGACAAACAAATCGCCACTTGGAGACAATGCGATGTCTCCCTCAGGGTCAGGGAATAGGGTTTGGTCTCCCAGGTATCCTAAGATTTTCTGCTTTACGACATCGTATCTTACTTGTCTCTCAATCCCTTTTTCATCGGGGGCACTGCCGAGAATGACGTTTCCCAAATCCCATTCGGGATGTCCTCCGACAAATCGTGAATGAGCGGTAAGCCCCGTACCATCTGCATTGACAGTGAAAGGAACATTCACACGTTTTCCTTCTATTTTACCGCTCCACCCTGCCCTGGCAAAGAAGTAGATTTTATTAGAATCACGGTTCCACAGGGTAAGATTGATAAACAATCCGGTATGAAGGTTTGGGTCAGTCTCTCTAATCTTTTCAGCTATCTGACTAAAAGATACCAGTAGCTTTTTTTCACCAGATTTGATATCTACTTTAAAAATTCCATCATTATCCGGAGCGATCTGGTCCTTTGAAAAGTCGTATGCTTCCGGATATCCGGTCACCAGACGGAGCCTTGCCATCCTTCCAAAGTTTACACCCAGCCATGCCGATCCATCCACCGCAACTCCACTATTCCCAATGGGCGTATCCTCAAATCGATATTCTTTAACACGTTTTCGTTCCTTGATGTCAAATAATACTGTAAAAACCTTTCCACTGTCCAGGTCTCTGTCATTGAAGAAAAATTGTGTTTCGGGTGCATTGGGATTCCAGAAAAACATTGTGCCTTGCTGAGGGTTCCAGGCATAGGTTCGGTCCAGCTTAATGATTTTGTTGTTGTCTTTGGTGTCAATAATAAAGATAGTTGCAGCCTCATCAGGGTTTGGCATACGATGGATGGAGTCTATTTCCATTCCAAGTATAAATTGTACGGAAGCATTCCATGGAATGGTCTGGCAGTGGCCTATATAACCGAAGAAATGATGCTTTTCTCCTTTTGTGAGTTGCTCAATCTTCAAACTAAACCCAGCAGATTCTCTTGATGTTTCAGCTTTTTTATCTTGGACACATCCAAGAATAAAAAGCAGATGAAGAATAACAAGTGCACCGGTCATTTCTGCTTTTAGTGTCTTGGCAGAAATACGAAGTAAAGAAATTTTGCTTTGATCTAATTTTACAAGCATTAGTTTGAGGGGATCATTTTGATCATAAACATTTGCCTGGTCTCGTTTTTATCAATGCCTGGAACCAGGATGGCATCATTGGTTCTATTCCATCGGGGCGCCGGATCTATGCGGATGTCTCCTTTATATTCTCCTTTGCTGAGTCCCTCGGTGTAGACAAAATAACCGTCGCTGCGACGAAGGATTGTATAGGAGTTCTTATTGCCATTGACAAAGCCATTTGCAAACATATTGCCATTGGGTGACAGGGAGATATCTCCTTCTGGGTTAGGAAATATTTCTGGGTTGCCCATGTATTCAATGATTTCCTTTTTGTCGACATCATAGCGGACCTGCCGGATAGCTCCTGTTTCATCAGGAGCACTTCCAATGATGACATTGCCCTCGTCCCATTCCGGGTGACCTCCTACAAATTGTGAATGTGCGGTTAACCCTGTCCCATCCACATTGATGGTGAAAGGGACATTCACTCGTTCTCCTGATGTTCTTTTTCCATCCCATCCGGCTCTCGCAAAAAAGTACACCTTGTCAGCATTTCTATTCCAAAGGCTGTGGTTAATAAACAGTCCGGTATGCAGGTTGGGGTCTGTGTCTTTTATTTTTTCGGCAATCTGCGCAAACGACACCAATAGTCTCTTTTCTCCCGTTTTCACATCGACAATAAATATCCCGTCGTTGTCGGGTGCGATATCATCTTTTGAAAAATCAAAAGCTTCAGGGTAGCCGGTGACCAATCGAAGCCTTGCCATCCTTCCATAGTTGAGTCCCAGCCAGGCAGATCCATCAGCTGCCACACCTCCATTGCCAATAGGGGTATCCTCGTAACGATATTCTTTCACTCTTTTTCTTTCACTTACATCATAGAGTACGGTAAAGACCTTGCCGGTTTCCAGATCCCGGTCGTTGAAGAAGAACTGGGTTTCGGGTTCGTTAGGATTCCAGTAAAACATTGTGCCCTGTTGGGGATTCCAGGCGTAGGTTTTATCCAGGTAAATGATCTTATTGTTATCCCGGGTATCAATCACAAAAATGGATGCTGCCTCATCTGGCAACGGCATCCTGCTGATGGTATCGATCTCCATTCCCAGGATGTATTGCCCGGAAGCATTCCAGGGAATGGTCTGGCATTGCCCTATATATCCAAAAAAGTGATGTTTGGCACCTGATGTCAATTGCTCAATTTTCAACTCAAATCCTTTTGGATCCTCCTTTTTCTGTTGCGAACAGGAGATTAGAGCGAAACATAAAATAACGGTCAAAAAGAGGGTGTTTGACAAAAGGCTTTTGATGAGGTTGAGTTGTGCGACCATTTTAGGGTGTTGGATCTGATTTATCAAATGGGTTAAGTCCATAAATCTACAAAGAATTGATTTGAGAGGGTAAATATTTTTTAGTTGTGATAGACCATTTTGAAAAAGTCAGGCGTTAGGTTTTTGTTTAACTTTATTCTCTTTCAAAAGGAGCCCTATGATGAATGTTTCTAAGAAGCTGACCTTAATCACAAGCCTGATTGTGATAGTAGCTATTCTTTTTGCCAGCTGTGATTCTACACCCAGATATGAGCCAGCGCGTGATTATAAAAGCATTGAGAAAGCCTTAATGACCCAATTTCTGCTGGCTAAGGACAGCTCTGTAATCGAGCTTGAAGAAGGGCACTTTATCTTCAAAAACAGTCTGATACTGGATAGCAAGAAGCATATCACCATCAGAGGTAAGGGAATGGATAAAACGGTGCTGTCATTCATTCTACAGGAGGAGGGAGCAGAGGGCATTCGGGTGGCCAATTGTGAAAATATTGTGCTGGAGGATTTTACAGTAGAGGATGCTGCAGGGGATAATATAAAAGTGACAGATACAAAAGGGATTACTTTTCGTCGAATCAAGTCAGCCTGGACAGGGGAGATCAGTGAAGACAATGGAGCATATGCGCTCTACCCTGTTATCTGTTCAGATGTTTTGATCGAAGAATGTGAGGTGTTGGGGGCCAGCGATGCTGGAGTCTATGTAGGTCAATCAGAAAATGTGATCATCCGGAATAACAAGGTCTACTGGAATGTAGCCGGTATCGAAAGTGAGAATTCGGAAAATGTGGAGATCTATGGAAATAAGTCTTATAATAACACGGGTGGTATCCTGGTATTTGATTTGCCTGGATTGACGCGGAATGGTCGAAATGTGAAGGTATACGACAATGAGGTCTACGAAAACAACCTTTTTAATTTTGCCCCGAAAGGAAATATAGTAGCATCGGTACCTCCAGGTACTGGTATGACCATCATGGCTACTCGTGATGTGGAGGTGTACAATAACAAGATTAGCAACAACAACACCATCAGCATTGGTATCGTAAGCTACGAGTTGATGGCTGCCATGAGTGAAAAACCAGATAAGCAGCCGGGCAATCCAAGCGCCAAAGGAGTAGATGAAAATTTCCAAACTGATGAGCGCTATAATCCATATCCGGGGCGAGTCTATGTGCACGATAATGAATACTCCAACAGCAGTCTGATCCCAAAAATGGACAATGATTTTGGTAAACTATTCATGTTGAAATTTGGGCTGGATAGGCCACATGTCGTCTGGGATGGGATCCAGGCACCAGATTACATGCTGGCAAGTGGTGAAATAAACCCGGACTATCGCATCTGCGTACAGGAAGCTGGTATTAAAACGGCTATCCTGGATGCTGCCAATATGTTCGAAGGACTGGAAAGCAATCCTACAAGTCTCAATTGTAGTTTATAAGTATGAAGGCAAAAGTTTTATTGCTGTTAGTTCCCTTTGTTCTGGGATGTGAAAAATCGAACAAGGAAAGAAAGATCACCTATGAAGAAGAGGTGTATGACGAAAGTATCGTCACTGCATCTGTAGGTTTTGGGTTGTTGTCTGAATACGGCTTTTTCGAAGGTGAGCTAAGGAATCTGGACCCGGCTAAAAATGTATTTCCATACGAACTCAATTCTCCATTGTTTTCTGATTATGCCCTCAAAAGACGGTTCATTTCATTGCCTGAAGGGAGTGAAGTACAATACCATCCTACTGAAGCCCTGGATTTCCCCGTAGGCACTGCATTGATCAAAAATTTCTACTACGACGATGATCAGCTAAGTGGTCAAAAAGGAAAGATTATCGAAACCCGACTGTTGATCCGGAAAGAGGATGGCTGGCAGGCACTGCCTTATGTCTGGAATGAGGAGCAGACGGATGCTAAGCTTGAGATTACAGGCGGAAATCAGGAAGTTTTGTTGAAAGGGAAAAAGCCTATTAACTATTTGATCCCCAATGTAGCACAGTGCAAAAGCTGCCATGAGCTCAATGGGAAAATAGCACCTATTGGGCCTACCGCACGTCAACTCAACCGGGACCTGCAGTTTCGCGGAAAGACCTACAATCAGTTGACCAATCTGGCTGAAGCTGGTTTTCTGAAGGGATTACCTTCGTCAGGGATTCCTAGACTAGCCAGTTATGAACATCCTGAGTCAGGTACCCTGGATGGTAGGGCTCGTGCATACCTGGAGGTAAACTGTGCCCATTGCCATCGTTTGGAGGGACCAGCCAAGAATTCCGGGCTATACCTCCTGGCCAGCAACGGCCATTCAGAGCAGGTGGGCATCATGAAGTCTCCTGTTGCAGCTGGAAAAGGTTCCGGTAATCTGAAATATGACATTGTTCCTGGCCAGCCTGATAAGTCCATCCTGGTCCGCCGAATGAATTCCACTCAGCCTGAGGTGATGATGCCTGAGTTGGGCAGGAAACTTATTCATACCGAGGGCGTGGAGTTGATTAGGGAATGGATAGAGGGGATGGTGGAATGATCTCCTAATCCCATCACCAGGACCACATTCTCTTTTTTATGCATACCTGTGGGCGTCGGCAGTTTCTTCCAGGCTGAACGTCCGGTCGATGATCACTTTTATTTTAATATCTTTACAATATGGCTACATTGAAAGACATTAGAAACCGGGTAATAGATAGCCTCATGTCGATTGACAATGCGGAGTATTTACAGGCTCTTGAAAAGATGATTAAGTCATCCAATGTAACGCATGCCAAGGTTCCACTTACTGAAGAACAGAAAATCATGCTATCAATAAGTGATGAAGACATCCAAAGTGGAAACATCATTGACGAGGGTTCACTAAACAAGCAAGAGCTTCAATGGCTCACCGGAAAGTAGTCTGGACTCAAACTGCCGCACGGCAGAGAAGAAATATTTTAGAATACTGGGTTGATCGCAACAAATCAAATGCCTATTCCCTGAAACTACTCACCGCCAGTAATTCAAAAACTAAATTAATTGCGAGGAATCCAAAACTGTTTAGAGAAGCTGATTTTCCAGAAACACGTGTCGCATCAATGGGACACTTCAGTATTTTCTACAAGTTCAATTCCAAAGAAATCATAATAACGGGATTCTGGGACAATAGAGATGATCCAAAGAAGTTGTTAAAAGAATTGAAAAAAGCTACTTAACAATATTTTCTCACCAATTTCCCATCACCAGCACCACATTCCCTCTTTTATGTCCCTGATCTACATACCTGTGGGCATCAGCGGTTTCTTCCAGGGGGAACGTCCGATCAATGATTACTTTCAGTTTTTCCTGGTTGATCAGGGAGCTGATGAAGCCGATGTTTTCCAATTTCTCTTCCGTTTTCAGCATACCCGTTGCGGCAAACTTCGCTTTTTTCTTTCCAAATATTGAAGAGAAAAGCATGTCAAAAAGCATCCCGATTTTCAGGACAGGAGATAAATAGACCCCGGTCGTCGTCAGCACAGGTTTACACTTTTTGAAAGATAATTTCCCAACCGTATCGAAGATGATGTCATATTGAGTATTACCTTGAGTGAAATCTGTTTGTGAATAATCAATCACTTCATCGGCACCAAGCGATTTCACCATCTCCTGGTTAGTAGGCCCGCAAACTCCCGTGACATGCGCTCCGAAGAACTTAGCCAGTTGGACAGCAGCGGTGCCAATTCCTCCGGAAGCTCCATTGATCAGTACCTTTTGTCCTCTTTGGACATTTGCGATGCTTTGAAGAAAGGGTAGAGCCGTAGTAGAGCCGTCCAGGATTGCTGTGGCTTCTTCGAAAGTAATATTTTTGGGTTTATGGATAAGGATGTCATCCTTTTTGATCACAGCATACTCTGCATAGCATCCCATGTGGATGTCAGTTGATCCGAACACTTCATCACCAATACTGAAGTCTGAAACATTTTTTCCTGTAGCTACCACCACTCCCGCCAGGTCAGTCCCTGAGATCGTATTTTTTGGTTTGGTGAGCCCCAAAAACAGCCTTCCAATGAGTGGATACCCAGTCCTCATCATGCAGTGAGCCCTGGTTACGGATGCCGCATGGATTTTGACCAGGATTTCGTCATCTGCCGGTATGGGCTTCGCTACTTCCTGAAGCTCTAATACATCGGGAGATCCGTATTTTGTTGAGACGATGGCTTTCATGGATTGTGTGTCTTTTGTGATCATGATTAATTCTTTTTTAAGTTTCATGATTCAAAAGTAGAAGTGCGGGGTACCGCAATCGTTCGGGTTTTTAAATCCGAACTTATTTCTGAGTGATGGTCTTCATGTAAGCCTTCGGCGTCTGTCCCGTCACTTTCTTGAAGTATGTGTTAAACACGGTCTTGGAGTTGAAGCCGCTATCATAAGCAATAGCCAGAAGAGTAAGGTGACTGTTTTTAGGATCTGCGACTTTTTCCTTGAATGTTTCTAGCCTGTAAGCATTGATGAATTCAGAGAAATTCTGATTAAAACCTTCATTGAGCAATTGTGAGAATTGGTTTGCTGGAACCTCCATCTGTTCGGCAAGATCCCTAAGTGTAAGGTTAGGGTTCAGGTGAGGTTGTCCGGTGATCATGAGGTCTTTCAACTGACCATGATACTGGCTGAGCAATTCCGGGTTAAGGAGCGACTTTTTGTATTTTCTTGTATGCTCCTCATGTGATTGAGTATCGCCAAATATTTGCCCCATGAGTTCCTTGAATCGTGATACCTCATGAAGTGGTTTTAGCATTGGCTCCACATTGAGATACACAATTAGGGGTAAATGGTACTCCATGGCCTTCTCCACCATTTCAACTGCCTTATCATATTTTTTCTCCAAAGCATAGCAAAGGACCAACAGGTTGATTGCACGTTCCATGGACTCTGATTCCAGGTAGGTCTTGATTTTTCCAATCCCAAGTGCCACCTCTTTTTTATTCCCTAAAGCAGCATTTGCAATAACAGTTCCTCCAATCATGTATAGTTCATCTGTTCCTTCAGGAAGGTTTTGGAAGTATTCTAGTGCCTCTTCGGCTTTCCTCAACTGGATCAATGCCTGTCCTTGGTAAAGCAGGGATACGTGAGAGCCTTCCTTAAGGGCAATGGATTTTTTAAAATATTCAAGCGCCTCTTCATACTTTTCCTCCAGGTAAAGTGTATAGCCTTTGAGGTGATGTGTGATCTCCGAGAGGGGATCGATCTCGAGGGCTGTATCTATGTAGTGATGTGCTGCTTTCAGCTTCCCCTCTGCGGTAAGCATCGAAGTCATTGTCTGATAGGCGTCGACTACCGGACGTATCTCTAAAGTTTTGTTGACATAAGTATATGCCGCAGGAAGATCCCAATCCTGGAAAAAGGAGATCCAGGACTGCTGGAGTAAACATTCCGGATGGTCCTTGTCTAACTCAATGGCCTTATCAAGGTAGGGCTTGCCCTTCATCCAGGCTTCACCAGCAGGCATAAATCCTAGTGCACCTATAAGCGTATAAGCCATGCTAACGCCTAGAAAAGCAGGAGTAAAGTCTTTGTATTCATCGGTGATCTCAAGAAGTATAGAAAGCCCCTCTTCAAGATCAGGCTTGTTCATTTTTAATACCCGGTACCTGCTTTGTAGATAGCGTTTATAGATTGATGGGGGTACCCCCGGAGCTTCCACCAATTGATCGCTTATCTCAAAGTGACCTGTATGCTCTCGAAGCTTGTCGGCTATGAGCAGGCTGATCTCATCCTGAACAGCAAAAATATCATCAAAGGACCGGTCAAATGTTTCGGACCAGAAATGCTCGTCATTCTCGACATTCACCAGCTGTGCTGAAATCCTCATTTTATTGCCAGCAAGTCTCACACTGCCCTGAAGTAGAATTGAAACCCCCAGCTTTTGTCCGATCTCCTGGATGGCTATCGTCTTGTTCTTGAAGAAAAATGATGAAGTTCTTGAAGTGACTTTGAGCTCTTTGATCCCAGTTAGCGCATTGATGATCTCCTCTGTCATGCCATCACTAAAGAACTCATTGTCTTTGTTGGCACTCATATTCACGAAAGGCAGAACCGCAATACTCGTGGCTGCATTACTTTTCTTGCCTTGCAGCTCATCGGCTTTTGGAACATGAATACCCTGATGATTCACAGCAAAGACCTCCATGGGTTGTGTAATGTTTTTGAAGTTAAACTTACCCATGGAAAGGGTTTTGATTTGATGGTTCTTTAATTCCGAATTGATTTTTTCAGAAACAAGCACCGATCCTGTCACCCCGATGTGTTCGATTCTTGCGGTCACGTTTACACTGTCACCATAAACCTCCGTACCTGTATGGACGATGTCGCCCAGGTGCAGCCCAATGCGAAGGGGTACGATTGGATTTCCCGAGGATAGTTCAACCTGAATTGCAGTTGCACACTTTACCGCTTCTACTGCACTCCCGAAAATACTCAGTGTTCCATCACCATAATACTGGATGATCTCACCGTGAAATTCCTTGTGTTTGCTTTCAAAAGTCTCCCTGTGCCGTTTTCGTGTGGCAGCTGCGGTGACCTCATCTTTTTGCATCAATGCAGAATAACCGACGATATCGGTGAACATAATAGCAGCCAGTCTGCGCGCAGGTGATTTAGTCATTAGATTAGAGAAAAGGTCGGTTAGGGGCTACTAAAATAGTTGTTTTTACACTAAACCTGATCTGGACTAGCTGGCATTTTCAATGGAAATACTATATCTATCCAATAATCCGGCAACTCCGGATAAAGAAAATTTAGCGCCTTTAATGCGATTGACTTCCGGGTTGATGCTGTAGTTGATGGAGTTTCTCAGGTCAGCCTGCTCGAGGTTGGTACGTTCAAAGGTAGCATTGAGGAGGTTGCAGTCTATGATCTTGGATTGTTTCAGGTCCGTTTCAGTGAAGTCGACACCCTCCAACTGGCATTGTATAAACCGTGTTTTTGGGAGCTTCATCTGGTAAAAGGTAGAATGGTTAAGTACACACTGATCGAATGCTACAGAGAAGCCAAACGCATTACACCGCTCAAATTGTAGACCAAGTAACTTACAGTTTTTGAAAATAGCATCCTGGAAAGCGGCATTGTCGATTCTGGCATTGCTGAAATCACACTCGATGAATTCGCATTCCAGGAACTTGAAATCTTTCAGGTCCAATCCATTGAAGTTACAGTTGATAAACGTACAGCATTCATATTCACCCTTTTCAAATGGAGTTTCGTTAAAATTGATCTGTTTGAATTGCTCGTCTGCTACGTATTTTGAATCCATCTTTCGCCAAATTAAATTTTCCCGGAAAAGAAATCAATCGATATAAACCGGTTCAATGTCAAAAATATTGTTCCGATTCATATCCATGCTGATTTTCACATAATTTACATCTGCGGACCCAAAGACCATCAAAGCAGTAAAATTCGTCAGCAGTTTGCCATCCAGGTACAATGGTTGCGAGATCAGAAAACGGTGTGAATCTCCGTAGATTCCAAGAACAGGTTTTTTGAAATCCCTGATTAATGGCTTCAACTTGGCCAGAATTTTTGTGTACCCCGGATCATTCTGACTGCTGAACATGTTGGCATGAAAAGCGATTACGATTCCTTTGGAATTATCTTCCGTTGCTTTTTGAAAGATCCTTTTGATCCAGTCAATGGCAGCTGATTCACGCTCTATAAATTCAGTATTGTCTCCTTCTTCCTGGTAATTGTTGCTCGAACCACAGATATGTACTGCAGAGATTAAAAGGTCTTTATGCTTCCACATCACATTCTCCACGTATTTTTCATAGGGAGAGAGGGTACTTTGGCTGATCAGATCAATCGAATGCTTCCCAAAACTCTTTGATGGATTTTTGAACATGGTCTTTCTCAGGATATCCAGTCTTTCAATCGGGTCATATTCGCCGCAAGCCTCGCGGTCACAGTCCGTCCACTCATTATCTCCGGGTGTATAGATCAGGGGGTTATTGAATCCATTAAAATGATTAAGCGTCTTTTGATAGAATTCATTAGAACATTGAGTGCTACCTGATTTGGTATCCCCAACATGAATAGTAAAATCCGGATCAGTTTCATTGATGTCTTTTACCAATCGGTTATATCTGGGAATGGAGGCTTCATCATAGGGCATATCGCCGAATGCATAAAAATAGGTCGGCTCATAAGATTTCTGAGCGATTGCCGAACCGGCCATCAACATTATACACAACAGAAGAAGGTGAACTTTATTCATTGGTCAAACATGTTGAATTATCCTGTTTAATTCAAAGGAAGAGGTATTATCTTTTTATTGTGACTTTATCTTGAGCCATTCTTCCCTGGTGATTCTGAAAATATCGACAGGCATTTTTTTATACTCTGTCCGCTTCCATTTCGTCATCCCGTTTCTCAAGGCTACCTGGGCGGACTTGGTATTGTCAATATGAATGATTGATATGATATGGTCCGAATAGTTATTTTCAAAACCATGATCTCGGCATTTTCGGGCTGCCTCGGTTGCGTAACCCTTACCCTGGTATTGTGGAAGGATGGAATAACCAACCTCTAATTCTTTGATTTCATCTACGTCCTGGATAAGCAAACCACATTGCCCAACCATCTTATTAAATGTTTTGTCAATCAGTACATTCATGCCACCCAGGTCTTTTTTGTACCTGTTTTCACAGATATCAAACCAGCGTTGGCATTGTTCTTCCGGAGTGATGAGGTCGGCCATCCCAAGGAAGTCGCCGGCGTTACTGTCCCTGAACAGGTTGATCCAGGTGTCGAAGTCATCAGGTTGAACCAACCGGAATTTAAGTCTTTTAGTCTCTTGACCGTTCAGGAGGTATTTCACAGGTTATGATTTATGTGCAAACAAATAAACTCAAAATTGATAGGAATAGTCTTGATTCACTTTCTTCTGAAGGTACATTAAACTGACAGATCAAGAATTGGAATTTCCAGGTAATTTTCTAGTGATTCCATTTTTTGGTGTAATCGTTTCTTAGATTTATTTGATCCGAGATAGATCTTCTCGCTGTCAGAGATCTTCAGGTACGCATCGAAGACTACACTTTTCACTGTACTTTCAATAGGACCCAAGGCCATTTTCTGGCTTGCTTTAGCTTGTTTGATAAATATGTTCTCAAGGGATAAATATGGCTTCCATCCTCCGAAATTGATCAGGCCAAAGAGAGAAACGGCTGAACGGTACCGTCTTTGTACTTTATCGATTTCCAGCATTTGTGTGCCTGCCAGCAAAAAGAAACCGATCCCCAGGACGATCAACCATAAAACAACTTTAAAAACAAAGGCGACTGATAGCGCATAAAATCCGGGGATGCCAAACAAAATAATGAGCGCTCCAAATATTTTAAATTGAGGGAGAAAAAGTGACTCAACAATTACTTTCATGTTCAAAGGAGATGGATGAGAACCAGGGTCAGTATGGCGGGTAAGCCCTGAATGTAGAATATTTTTTTTGAAGCTGTGAAGGCTCCTACAATCCCGGCAATGGAAACACATCCCAGGAAGAAGATGGCAATATACATGCTCCAGGTAGGATCTTCAATCAGTAAACTCCAGATCAGACCCGCTGCCAAAAAGGCATTGTAGAGTCCCTGGTTTGCGGCCATACTTTTGGTTTGCTGGAAAAATTCCTTTGGAAATCGCTTAAAGATCTTGCGGCCGGTTGTAGTCCATGCAAATGACTCAAAATAGAAAAAATACAGATGTTGAGCTGCAATGATTCCTATGAGTACGTTGATAAGGAGGTTCAAGTCAATCTGCTTTTAGGATTTAAAAACATCATTTATTTGTATTGAAAACCCTGACAGTACGGTTGATTTAAGGGTGTCACCCTCAACGAACTTGCCTCTGGAACGAAAGATTCCTTCATGATCCAGCTCAAAAGGCTCGATGATGTTTTCACCCGGATACACCACCCAGTATTCTTTCACCAAGTGTTCCTGGTACAGCCAAAATTTTTCTTTGAGGTCTTTTGATGAAGTGGAAGGAGATAGAATCTCCACAATAAAGTCGGGAGCCCCTTTGCAGCCTGCCTCATCAAGTTTTGTAAGGTCGCAGATCACCGAGATGTCCGGTTGAACCACCGTGAATGTTTCTTCATCGCTGTCGGTAAGATCTTTAGGAAATCGAACATCAAAGGGTGCATAGAATACTTTGCAAGGGTTCCCTTTGAGGTGATTGTAGATTTCATTACCGATTATCGTGCTTACTTCCTGGTGTTTCACAGTAGGAGCAGCAGACATTTTAAAAATTTTGCCTTTGATAATCTCTACCCGTTCCTCAAAAGTCCATTTCAGGTAGTCAGCATAGGAGTAGACACCTTCAGGTTCGAGGAGTGTGATGTCATCAATTTCCTCTTCTTCTTTTTCCGGATATTTCACACCCATCCAATAAAGATACTAAACCTCGTCTAAAACGGACCGGGGTTGTTGTTTTTTGTCGCGTTCAGGCTTTCACCAGGTGTTTCACCTCTCACACTGTGGGATTCAGTCTTTATGTACCCGGGATCGTAAGTGTACCAGCTGGTGGTGAGGCTATCAGGTACGTTGTCACTTGTGGCCGTGATCCACTCTTCCAGCATGTCTCTCATTTTAGAGAGGTCATCAGCCAGTTCTGGCACTGAGGCAATATTCTTGAGCTGCAAAGGATCATCTTGACAGTTAAATAGCTCTTCATGCGGTCTTGGGGTCACATAAATATCGGCCTGGATAGCGGTGAGGGTCCCATTCTTTTGCCTTGCTCTTAAAGCAGCATTGGAAGGGCTTCCCACGGCATCGGCGGGACCCATCTGAGGCAGGTTGGGTCGCGAGTTTTTGATGTACATAAAAGCTTCGCTGCGGACCATCCTTTCGTGGGCCTCATAGTCGTGCCAATTGTGCTCTGCAAAGACATAATTCCTGAATGGTTGATCAGGGTCCGAGATCAATGGGTCGAAGCTCTTTCCCTGAAACTGTTCAGTAGGTGTGACTCCAGCCAGGCTAAGTAGCGTAGGCGCAATATCAATGGCACTCACCAGGCTTTCCGAAGCCTGCTCCCCGGTGATCCTCTCTGGCCAGTGAACGATAAATGGAGATTTCATTCCCCGGTCATTGACGCGGGTTTTGCTGTGCGGGAAAGGTCTGCCATTATCGGCCATTACGATGATCAAAGTGTTATCATAAGCTGCCTGCTGTTTCAGCTCAGCCACAACTTCCCCGATATAATGGTCGAAACGTTTGATTTCATCATAGTATTTGCCCAGATCTTCCCGTGTTTCGAAACCTTCATCAAGGTAAAATGGAGCAACAATGCTATCCGGGTGATGTGTGTCGCTGAATTCGTTGGGTCCCCAGGCCCTGTGCGCATCAAATGCAGCGAACCACATCATGAATGGCTTGTCTTTAGGTCGATCCTGGATGGTTTTCACCCACAATTCCTCACCCCCATCACCAGTGTCCGAGCGTTTTTCATTGATGATATCAAACCCTCTTCGGGCATAAGGTCCCATGTGGAATTTGCCGGACTGTCCCGTGAAATAACCATTGGCTTTCAGCAATTCAGGAAATGACTGCATGAAATCCGGTGGGGACTGGTGTAGCTCAGGTGCACCTGTATTATGTGGATACCGACCAGTGATGATGCTGTTTCGGCTGGGACTGCACGAGCTAGCGGTGAGGTAGAAGTTTGAAAAGTTAATACCCTGCTTAGCGAGTTGGTCAATGTTTGGAGTTTTGACATAAGGATTACCCGTGCATCCAAAATCATCGAAACTCACATCGTCAGCAATGAAGATGATGAAGTTGGGTGGGGTGGTGGTTTCAGTTGTTTGTTTGCTAGGTGAGTTGCATGAAAAAAGAACAGTAAAGATCAGCAGGAGGGTTATGTATTTCATGTCTTTGGGTTTTGGGTGTAAGACTACAAAAGTTTTACGAACTTAGGAGGCCTAAATTTCATGAAGTACCCTGATTTAAATATTAATAAACTTTACTTGACTTACTCTCAGTCTAATATATCCTATGAAAAACCCAAACAACCCAACCCAATACCATTCACGTCGAAATTTTATAAAAGCAGGTAGTATTATCGCACTTGGAGCGACTCTACCTCTCAGCTCCTCTTTAGCCTCACCACCAGCAAAAAAACTAAGGATTGGCATTGTAGGCGGGCGATTTGGATGTTCTTTCCAGTTTCATGAGCACCCTGATTGTGTTGTAGAAGCCGTGAGTGATCTCAGACCTGAGCGAAGGGAGAAACTGATGAAGACCTACAATTGCAGCAAATCATACCCCTCACTCGAGGAGCTGGTTAAGGACAAAAAAATCGATGCGGTGGCAGTATTTACCGAAGGGCCTAACCATGTGAAGCATGTGCTGGAATGTCTCAAACATGGTAAACACGTGCTATGTGCTGTTCCAGCTATCTGGGGATCCATAGAAGAAGCGGAAATATTGCTGGAAGCTGTGAAAAAATCCGGACTGATATATATGATGGCTGAAACCAGCTATTATCAACAGTTTACCATTTCCGCCCGGAATTTTTACATGGAAGGAAGGTTTGGAAATATCTATTATGCGGAGTCGGAATACCAGCATGATGGGCTGGAAGAGCTTTACTTTGAAAATGGTAAGCGAACCTGGCGTTACGGCGTGGCCCCGATGCATTACCCAACGCACTGTACTGCCCATTTGATCAGTGTGACCGGGGAGCGGCTGACCCAGGTGAGCTGCAATGGCTGGGGCGACGATGATCCCATCCTGAAAGACAATAGCTACAGCAATCCTTTCTGGAATGAATCAGCCATGTTTAAGACGGATCGCGGCAATAGCTTTCGAGTCAATGTCTGGTGGAAAGGAGCCCACATGGGATGTGAGCGTGCTCAGTGGATTGGGAACAAAATGAGTTTTTATACACCTAATCCAATCGGCAATGATTCTATTATTGTCAATTCCACTGAACAACTAGGGAAAGACGATGCCGGGTTTGTTCGTTCTGACGCCAAAAAGCAGGTATATGACCAACCTGAATGGTGGGAAACGGAACTACTACCGGAACCCTTAAGGCACAATAGCGGCCATCATGGTTCTCATACCTTTATCACTCACGAGTTTGTCGATGCCTGCATTCAGGAAAGAAAGCCGACGGTGGATGTTTATGAAGCTCTTGCTTATACTGTGCCCGGGGTAATTGCCCATGAATCTGCGCTGAAAGGTGGGGAAACGATCAAGATCCCACAGTTTGGGTGAGAGTAAGAAGGAGTAACTCACGCTGAGTAGGTATTTTTTGCGCTGATCACTTCAAAAGTGGCGCTGGATGGGTTACAAATAGCGCTGAAAGAGTCCCCATCCACGCTGAAGAGGTATCAAGTTGCGCTGTGTGGTGGACAAGTCACGCTGGAAATAATCATCTCTTCTCAAGAAATAACCAAGTGCTGGTAAGAAATAATCAACTGCTCTCGAGAAATAACCAGGTGCTCCTGGGAAATAATCAACTGCTCATAAGAAATAACGAGGTACTCCCAGGAAATAATCAACTGCGGATGAGAAATAATCATCTACTGGTAAGAAATGAACAAATGCTGGTGAGAAATAAACATCTACTGGTAAGAAATAGCCAGATGCTGGAGAGAAATGATTATCTATTGCTAAGAAATGAAGCATAGTAATGCCTATTTCAGTTCCTCCAATCCTGAACCGCTTAACTTATACTTTCTACTTGTTGAGGTTGCACCTTCAATAGTTGTTGCCTGAATAAAATCCTCATTAAATGTGATTGTTGTTTCCCTGGTCGTTTCTTTGGCTGACCCGTCTATTTTTTGATAAAAGCATTCTAAAGAATCTAAGATGGAATAATCGTTTGCTGCATAGATATAGGTTGTCATGATTTTGATTTCAGGTTGACCACCACAAGGGTAGTAATATGAATTGATCTCTGAAAAAAGAAACTTTGATCCAGCAACATACCTGGTATAAATGTTTCCCAACTTATGTTGAGGTACTCCACATTCCGGTATTCTCATTTCCGGATGTATCTGATAAAAGGGCGTTTCGAATAAGATCTGACCATACCTGGAATAAAGAATGAGTTTTTCGGAATATGACCAGTTGGGAACTCCTTTTGCACTTATGAGGATTCCGGTTATATCATCGAGTGAATCGAATGACTGCGTTTCATTAATCTTTATTTCAATGGGACCTAATTGATCTTCAACGGAGCCAAAAAGTTTATTGTACTCCTTTTTCAGGTTAGTCTCTTGTTTTCTGATAAAGTCAGAGTGGTCAGAATAAACAGGTGATCTTGATCCTGGTTTACCTTCGGTTTTTGGATTTTGAATGCAAGCCCCAAGAAAAACCAGGATAATCAAAGAATGGAATTTCATTTTACGGTCAGAAGCAGATTGAAGAATTAGTATCTCTTGTTATTGCGAATATAATCTACCCCAATATCTGCTTCAAATGATGCTCCATGTGATCTACGTAATCCGTCATGATGAATTTGAGGTCGGTAGTTTTGCCGTCACTTTTGTTGTGGACCTTCTTTGATAAGGCTTTTTCCGATTGCTTTTTCATCACTTCGATGATCCGTCGGTTGACTGCTTCGTAAAGAAAAAACACTTCTTTCAAGCTGGCATTTTGATACTGGTTGGCGGCTACAAGATCATCCTGCTGATAGTTGTCATATTCAAACGGTTCAGGCTTGAACTGGGCCTCGGTAAACCGCTTGAGGTTGTTGATACCGGAGTCTGCCAAATGACCAAGGATCTCAATCTTGCTCCACTTTCCGGGAGCAGGTTTTTTGCGAAGCTCCTCCTCTGAGATGGATGTCAGGTAGGTACTTAGCTTTGAGATGATGTCTTCCAGTCGTTTGGTTTGAGTGATCATAATAGAATAAATCTAATCATTTACAACCCCATTTCACTGACAACCTCTTCATATTTAGTGGATAATTTTTCCAGTAGCTGCGGTGACCTTGCAGCCAGATCATTGAGTTCCGAAGGATCCTCAATCACATTATACAATTGCCAGTCTTCACCATTCATGCGAACGATTTTATGATCACCAGACCTGAACATTCTGAACCTGTCCAGTCCTGACATGAAGTATTCCGGTTCCTCACGCTGCTCTCCCTTCAAAATTGGCAGGAGCGATTTGCCGTGGAGCGGGATCGTTGGAGATCCATTGATTGTTTCCGGATAGTCTGTTTCCAGCACATCCAGAAATGTAGGTGCCAGGTCAACGATGTGCCCTGGCTGGTCGGTAATGGTGTTGGGTTGGATCACTTCTGGCCAGTAGGCGATGAATGGTGTCCTGCTTCCTCCTTCGAAGCCAGCCTGCTTATACTGCCGAAACGGGGTATTTCCCAGGTTGGCCCAGGTAGATCGCAAGCTCCAGTATGAGTTGGCCGGACCGGGCTGCACATCTTCGATCTTGTTGGCATAGAATGGGCAGGAGCCATTGTCGACGAGAAACATGATCAGCGTGTTTTCTAACTGGCCTTTGTTTCTTAAATGATCGAGCACCCTGCCGATATTTTGATCCATTCGGTCTATCATGGCAGCGAAAACCGCCATCTCCAGGTCTAATGAGTCCTTTTGCGCATCTGAAAGCGATTCCCAGGGGTAGTAATCTGTGTAAGCGGGTTTTAAGGGTCCCCGGAATTTGTTGAGGTTGCCTTCTGCCGGGCTTAACTGTGTTTTATCTGAGATGATCCCTATGGATTTCATCCGTTCATATCTTTCCTCTCTCAATACATCCCAACCTTTCATGTATTTTCCCCTGTATTTGGCGATATCCTCCGGTCTGGCCTGGAGCGGATAGTGTGCAGCATGATAGGGGAGGTATAAAAAGAATGGATCGTCAGGGTTAGGGTTTGCATCAAGCCATTTGAGTGCATAATCTGTGATGAAGTCCGTCTTGTGCATGGGTGCTTTCTGGTATTCGATCTCAGAAGCTGGGATTTGCTTTCCCTCCAGGTAGAATGGACGCTCAAATTCTCCCGAAGGAGGCAGAAAGTACTCTGTGGTAGCCCAGAAATAGAATGAATGCTCAAAAATGTTTTCGGCTTTGCAATAATCCGGTACCCACTTGTCAAAATGTTCTTTGCCACTCATGACCGTATAATAACCCGCTTGTTTGGTTAGGTGCCCCAGGTGTACTGCACCCTCACCACCATTATACAATCCGGTAAGCATGGAAGACCTCGTAGGGTTGCATTTGGCCATGTTGTAAAAGGTCTGGAATCTTAGACCATTTTTAGCAAGAAAATCGATGTTAGGTGTTTCGATCTCACCTCCATATGACCCGATATCCGAAAACCCAATGTCATCTCCCATAATCAAAAGAATATTGGGTCGCGGTATTTTCTCTTGAGGTGCAGTGCAACTTGTGATCAGGAAAAGAATAACTGGGGTTAGAAAAACAATTCTCATGAGGTGCTTTTTAAGTAAACTTAGTCGGATTATCCTGGATATACCAATGGTCGCCTGCCATATGCTTAGTCCTTCTGTACCATTGTTCTTCAGAAGGTATTGATTTAATTGATTCACCATCAACGTTTGAAACTCCTGATGACTTGCTGTTGTAAACAAATTCATCCAGGTAGAGTCCGTATGATTTATTGTGACCATCATTGGCACTCCAGGTGCCCAGGGTAACGACCAGACGATCTACTTTAAGGTCATTGAAGCTGGTTTCATTCCCATGCTTATAAAGATCTGAAGCAATATTTAAGGAAACAGAATGCCATCCTTTATTTTCATTTCCAAGATCTATCACGATATGCGGGTCGGAGTTATATCCATCGGTATGGAACCATGCTTTACCCAGACAATACATGATGTTGAGCTGTTTGGTTGTACCGGAATAACCTTCCACTAGCACATACGCACCACAAAGGGCATTTCGGTTGCTTTTAGCCAGATCCACCTGGTATTTAAAGTCAATCTGGGGAGTGTCCCCTGGAAAAACACTCACCGCCTGGTAAACCCGGTTCAAGTTTTGAGGCCATCGATCCTGCCCTGGTTTGTTGTATCCCCTGATCCTGGTGAAGAGATATAAAGCATGATCCCTGGTGTTGGGTATTTCGGCTACTTCAGCAATGTTGCTTGGATTTTCATCTTCCTGGTAAATCCACCTTTTGCCCCATCCTTTCAGCTCTTCTTCAAAGCTGCCGTTTACAAACTGACCACCAGCAGGGAGCTCCCATTTTTCCTTTAGCTCTAATGAGTAAACCTCCTGGTCAAGTTTTGGGAAAACGCCGGGGTATTTATATTCTTCCAGTGTGATGGATTTAAAAGTGATGTCAGCTTCTTTTCCTTTTACCTCCACAATGGCGATGCCCTGGCTCAGTCCGCCATTATAGTCCTCCTCACCAAATGCTCTTGGTCGATAACCCGCTGCCGGAAGGTTGATGAATTTAATGCCATCGATTTCTACTGCGGTTTTGAAGGAAGATTTAATGGGAATGTGTACATGCCCACTGAGTACGTATTTGACATTGCCATATTTCTTCAGGACCCGAAGGACTTCCTTTTTGGTGCCTACATCCTCCGTATAGCTGATCATGGGGTTGATGCCAATGGGGTGAATGGGTACATGCTGAAAGAACATAGTGGGCCTATCCCGATGTTTTTCAAGGTCCTTTTCAAGCCAATCGAAATAGTGTGGATGTGTCTCAAAAAAATGTGCCCTGAGAGGATCTGGCCACACCACAAAATGCCACTGACCAAGGTTGAAGGAGTAAAGCAGTTTTTCTAAACCGTTTACGGCTTTCTGGGCAGCAAAGTAATTGCTAAAGCCATCCATGTTATATCCCGGTCCCAGAGCAACCCGATAGGTAGTCTCATGATTTCCGATGGAGTAGAGCAGCGGACCATTGACTTTCTTCAGGAATTTATTCATTTGAACAAAATCCTCTTCTTTACCCTGCCCATCTGTGATGTCCCCGATGACCATCGTAAATTTTGGGTCACAATTGATCTTTTTTACGAGATCCACACTTTCTTCCAGAAAGGCATTATGTACCCGCATTCGGGTCATAAGTATATCCGGGTCCACATACGGGTCACCACCCTGTGGGTCGGCCATCGCTACGAAGTTGAAGTCATTACCGGTCACATTGATGCCCACATCTTGCGGGTCAATCTCCCCGATCTCATGATAGTAGAGCAAGTTAGCAGTCCAGCTAATATCTCCTGTTTTACCCGTGATCTCTGGCTGTTTGAGAAGGTCTTCTGCGTTGAATTTGATACCAGATCCTGCATTGAAAGAGGTTGCTGCGGAGATATTGCTCATCCAAATGGTGATGACATCCTGGTTGCCATTATTGGGGATCAGGTAATAGGTGTTTCTATCCTCATTGTATTTGTCACTGCTTTCAAAGTGTGTGCTTTTGGATCGGGCTATTTTCCCTTTGGACACTTTGATCTTCCCAGCCAGGTTTTTATTTATCTGACCTTCTCCCGAAAAGGCTATGCGTATGGCCACAAGTCCCTCATCATTCTTAGCTTTTTCAAATGAAGATGGATATGGATACTTGTAGGAGGGATAAGGTGAGGATTGCGATGCATGACTAAGTCCTGGGATCATTGACAGGGCTGAGGTGCTCATTCCAACGCGCTTGATAAATTTCCTTCTTTGCATGGTTTAAGATTTCGAGATGATCAAACATATCAAAAATCAAAGGTTTGGGTATTATTTAGACTCCTGACTACAGCGTGTTTCAAACAGAATTAATCCTATAGACTTATATGTAAAATAAAAAGTGTTTATATTACTTATAACTACTTCAAGACAATGAAAATTTCGCTAATCGTCATCACAGTTTTGTTGTTATCTATCCTGTCGGATGCGCCTGAATATAAGGTGAAGAAAGGGGTCATATACAAAAGCAAGGTGGAGATAGGCACGGTGAGTGGAAATGCCAGTCTCACCAAATTTGTTGATCTCACATTTAGAGATAAAGCTGAGAATGTTGTATTAACTATTCTCCAACGAAAATTTAAAACTGGATACCCAGGTCACGAAGAGATTCTTTGGAATGAACTGGATTTCACTGTATTGGATATTCAGTGTGTCCTGTTGTGCAAAGTCTCGTACATCAATGAAGAAAAAGTCATTAAACATGAGTTTGAGAGTCGTGGTGTAGAGATTTTTGCAGATGGTTTCCATCGTAAAAATGTGGAAGAGCTATTATTAGTTGATGATTATACTGATCAGTTGAGAGTGGATACTTTGAGGTATTGGAATGAAAAAATGTTTTATCAGGAGTCACTGGAAGGGCCATTGGTCAAAAGGGACTACAGTTCTGATATCACTTTTAAGCCCATGCCTGGAGAAGTTGGGATGTATTATATCAACCAGGGAGCAAACCTCAAATCTGAGCCCCATGAAATAGGTCGTCTTGCAGTGGTAATTACTGATAATATCATGGAAAAAAAGACAGAAATAGTAATTATGAAGCGACTCACAGAACCCGTGCTCAGAGATGGAGAAAAGACTGAGTTTGTTGAGGCAGGTTATGTGAGAGTCGGTCAGTTTCCCAAGCTTTTTACATATCAGGATGGAAGGGAACATAGCATAGGCACACAATTAAGTGAACCCCTTGAAGGAATTTATACCAAGGCTGTTAGGTATATGATGCTCAAGAAATACCTATAGCTATTCCGATGCCTGATTCAAAAACTGGTCAAATGGATACAAGGCTTTGAAAGCCCCGGCACAGTGTTTCAGGAAATCATCAGACAGCACTTCCTTGTCATCGCACCGATGAACGGCAAGGAAACTTTTTTGTTTTAATAGTTCTATTTCAGGATGATCTTTGGGGTAATCCCTTGGAGCAGTTTTGAGTTTTTCACCCTCCATTACAAAGTACTTTTTAAATCCAGGATCATTGATGATTCTTTTAAGTGAATCAGCATTGTAATGAATCTCCTGTCTAATGCTTTTAAGCCAGTTTCCCTCTGGCATATAAGCACCTCCTGCCAGCATAGTTCCACCTGGTTCGAGGTGAATATAATATCCTGCCCTGGTATGGATTTCAGATTTTTTAGGGGCGGAAGTGACATGTGCTCCAAAATTTGTCTTGTAAGGAGACTTGTCTTTGGAAAATCTGATATCCCTGTGAATCCTGAAAATGGTATCTTTTGCGGAGAAGTGAGCAATGGTTTTGTCGAATTTGCCTATTTCGATAATCAATGCATCAATGAAACCAGTGAATTCCTTTTTTGCAGTCTCGTAGTCCTTTTTGTGATCTTTAAACCATTCACGATCATTGTTTTTCTTCAATGATTTGAGAAATTGAAAAGTGGATTGTGTGATCTTTTGCATAATGATGTCAATTATTTTTTCTTACTTGATTTTGCTTTTGGGTTAAACTCCAGGCATTCTCTTACCCAAAGTTCAAGGTCCTCATCGCTGTCATACCCAGTTGACTCGATAAACAAATAGCCAGTCATCGGCCTTCCTCCGTGAATCATTTGCTCTGCACCATCGTGTTTAACTAAGTCATCAATTTTTTCTGGATCTACGCGAGCCATGATCCCACCTTTGTAGGTACCAATACACATTTTGTCATCCACCATGAAGCAATCTCCACCAAACATCTTTTTTTCAGTCCACATGGTTTTTTCGTCTTTAAGAACTTTTCGGATGCGTTCAAGGAGGTAGGGGTCAGTAGCCATTATTTTAAGGTTTGCGTGAAAGTTAATGCCATGTCTGCAAGTGGTTCCCATAGATCCATTTCCTTCTGATCGATCATCAGCCAACCCTTGAGAGGAGGCTTGGTTTTGAAGGGACTTAGCGATTCCGGATTCTTCAGTCCCCATTTAATCGGATCAAAATTTGGGCCCAGCCGAAAACCCATTTTTTCTTTATGCAAAAAAGCAAAAACCTTCTTTTGGTATTTGAGTCCTGGTGAACTCATCATATTTCCTCGTTCAACTCCCTGATTGGAAGTGAGCATTTTGCAAATCGATTCAAAGTGTTCTTCAGCAGTTTTCATTTGGATTACATTTACAAGATAACGAATACGATCAACGATTCCGGACAAAAACAGCGGTCAGTTTAGGTTTTTTTCAAATCAAAATTTGTTCACTCATCCTGAAAAAATGCTACTCATATAAATTTCATTCAGCTGGATGACACTTTCGAAACACCAAATATTATTTGGTCGTATATCAATCGCCCACTTTACCCATGGGCTGATTATTTTATGAGATCAATATTAAAAATGACTTTTGCTATCACAGTGATGGCAGGACTAATAGCATGTAATGACGATGAAGATGGTCAACTGACTCCTGTGGTTGCACAGTTTCAGGGGGATGTTTCGATTACTGAAAATTCTGGAGCTAATAAAATTGCATTGGTATTTGACAAAGCAGCGGTTCAGGATGGAAAGGCAATTATTGAATTGTCTTCAGCATTTGAGGAAGCTTTCTATTTGGACAATGAAGTGGTAGAGGGAAAGATTACCCTTGATATAGAGGAGGGTGATACCGCTGCATTTATTATAGTAACTCCGGTGGATGACGAAAAACTTGAGGATAGTAAAACAATCCTACTCTCTATTGATGAACTAAGTGACGGATTCTTAATGGGGCAGGTAAATGATATAGAGATTACAATTCTGGATGATGAAGCACCTGCCAGAATAAGTTTTGCTGAAGGATTGGTTGAGATCAAAGAAAATTCAACCGGGGGTAGAGTCATCCTTCTTTCTTTACCCGCGCCCGCACCTGGTCCTGGTAAAGTCACCATTGCATTTGATCAATCTATCGAAAACCTGGTTGCCAGTGACCTGACATTTACGAATGGTATAGCTGAAATAGACATTCCTTTTGGTGCCAGACAAGCGACATTTTTTGTGGGAGGAGTGGACAACAATGTATTGCAGGGACACAAAGAAGTGGCACTCACAATCACCAAAGTAGAGGGCGCTTTGCAGATTGGAGACCTTAAAACGATGAGCCTGAAAGTACTTGATGATGAATTGATTGGTAAGCCTAAATCTTACGAGACCACAGGGGGTGGATGGTTCTACAGTAAAACGTATGAATACGATGAGAAAGGAAGATTAGAGAAGGTTCATTGGGAAAAAAGAACACCCGGGACTTCTCATGGTACACAAACATTTAGTTATGATGAGCAGGGAAATCTGGTGAGGATAACCGACTACGAAAATATCTATGAAGTTTTCACCTATGAGAATGGAAGGCTTGTGAAGTCAGAAAACATCAAAGATGATGTGGTTAAATCATACCACCTATATGATTATGATGATGCAGGCAATTTGGGTGGGATGGCTAGTTTTTACCGTCAACCTAATGGGGAATACATCAAGGACCTGGTATTTATTTATCTACACCATGAAGATGGTAATATTTACAAGAAGCTTGCCTACTCGGTAAAAGAGATTAATGGGGAGGAGGAATTCACACTGATTTCTACTGAAACGTATAGAAGCTATCATGACAAGGCCAATCCATTCCCCATGTTCAATGTCATTCCGACAATTGTTTCACAGAGTAAATTGCCTGGAGGATCCCTTTTCGAGGATAGCAAAAAAATATATCAATATGATTTTACCTACGTCTTCAATTTGGACGGAATGCCCACAAGTAGACAGGTAACCGGGTCTGCAAATGAAATCACATACTATTCTTACTACTAAACAAAATGGTTGTTGGAAAAAGCCTATGATCAGAAGATTGTAGGCTTTATTTTTTTAACCTTACCTGGTACAGGTCACTTCTCTTATCCTTAAGATTCTGTACACTACCAAACTGATTTAATTCTCTCAACAGGTCAATGTCTACATCAGCAATAAGCATCATCTCCGTGTTTGGGGTTGCCTCTGCTTTGATTCCATTGGAAGGGAAGGCAAAGTCACATGGAGTAAATACCATAGATTGAGCAAACTGCATGTCCATGTTATGGACCTTGGGGAGGTTACCCACACTACCTGCAATAGCAACATAGCATTCGTTTTCGATGGCGCGTGCCTGAGCACAAAGTCGGACTCTCGAATACCCATTTTGGGTATCGGTGAGGAATGGGACAAAAAGGATATCCATTCCCTGTTCTGATAAAATTCTACCCAGTTCTGGGAATTCCACATCATAGCAGATCAGGATACCAATCTTACCACAGTCTGTATCAAATACCTTGATCTGAGATCCTCCTTCCATACCCCATACTTTGACCTCATCGGGGGTTACATGTACTTTTTCGTACCGGTCTATCTTTCCATCGCGATGGCACAGATAACCAGCATTGTACAACCTGCCATCTATCACTTCGGGCATGCTACCTGTTATAATATTAATATTGTAGGAGATAGCAAGCTCACCAAGTTTTTGCGTAATGATCTCAGTATATTTCGCAAGCTCTCTGATAGCTTCAGGCTCTGATAGATGGTTGTTCTCCGCCATCAGCGGAGCGTTGAAAAACTCCGGAAACACAGCAAAGTCAGAGCGATACCTGGAAATGGTATCAATGAAATATTCGACTTGCTGCATAAGGTCGGCCAGGTCTTTATATGGTCTCATTTGCCACTGAATAAGCCCTAACCGGACAACAGTCTTTGTCTTGGTGGTAGTGAGCTCTTCTGAGGTCTTTTCGTGGTAGATGTTAGACCATTCCAGCAAGACTGCATAATCTTTTGAAGCTTTGTCTCCTTCCAGGTAGTTTTTCAGAATGAGCTTTGGATGGAAATCGTTTGACATCTGGAAGTCAAGCACCGGGTCCTGAATCTCCTTGTGTTTTACCTTCTCAATATACTGTTTTGGTGTAAGCTCCTTAGCATATTTATGATAGTTGGGGATTCTTCCCCCAAATGCCACCCCTTTGAGGTTCAGGTTTTCGCAGAGCTCTTTCCTGTAGTCGTATAATCTTCTTCCAAGTCGTAACCCCCTGTATTCAGGGAGAATAAAAATATCGATACCATAAAGCATGTCACCGTCAGACTTATGGGTGCTGAACTTATAGTTTCCAGTGACTTCTTTATAAGTATGTTGATGGTTGAACTTTTGGTAATCGACGATTATGGCCAATGCACAACCTGCTATCTGGTCATTGACCTTTACTGCTACCTGACCTTCTGGAAATTTCTTGATCAATTGCTTTATTTCCGCTTCTTTCCAATGCGGATTTTGCATGTTGGGATAAGCAATGATCATGGCCTCCCTTAAATGATGGTAATCCTCTTCCGTAAGGTACGTGAGGGTCACATTCTCAATATCTTTCATCATGGGGCAAAATTCCTCATAATTCTATTATGAACAATTACCTTGGTCAGCAAATTATTTTGAGACCTGAAGGAAGGTCCAGGAAATAGGGGTAAGAAGCGACGGGATTAAGTAGAAATGAGCTCGTTATAATAATTAAATACCTGAATTAGATCCTCCTCTTTGTTGATATTCAGGCCTTTGTCATCGATGTAAACTTTGATTTCTTCCCTTTTATCATCCATTAGTTTGAAAAGATCTCTTTTTCGGGTTTTGAATTCGTCTGGCTGTAATCCTTCTTTCTGGACATACAGATCGTCATTCATCATGTATTTGTCGTTGGTAGCACCAATAATACCTTTAGATTCCATTCCCATGAGGATTTTGCAATAATATCTTTTCAGCAGACGTATGGGCCCATCACTGAGTAGTTGATAAATATCCTTGCTGTGATCTGAATACAGGTAGACAAATACATCATTACCAATTTCAAATTTTTTCAGGTCCGTATATGTTGAGATCAGGTATTCCTTGTTTCGCTCCATGTACGTCAGACTACTTTCAAAGACGTTGTAGTTAAGGAGATTTACACTTATCTCAACATCATTTTCCAGGTAGAGCATACCGGGTTTCCAATTGGGGCTGAAATAGGGATCTCCATCGATGGTATTATTGGTTTCTTTGGTATTCATCAAAGTACCAAAGAAGCCGGCCCGGCCATTTTGCTGCTGTGCACTCCCGATGAGATTTTGAGACTGAGCAGTTGCCCAATATGTAATTGACATTAAAATGATGAAAGAGAAGATTCGCATAAAATACCTGCTTGATTTTCTTGACTAAATCTACAAAATGGTTATTTACAATATTACGATAACAACTTCGCAAGTAGAAACCATTATATATGGAAATGCTTTAATTCAGCAAATAGTTTACTTTTTCCGTCTAAATCTTGGTCCAAACCCGATTATTAGTCCGATTGCCATTCCCAACGCAACCCACATAGACAGATTATCAGTTGCAACGCCGATGGCTACTCCGACTCCGGTGCCAACAGCAATTCCCAGTCCCAGATTTTTGGAACTATTCATGGCTGCTACTTGAAGAATGTCACGGCACAGATCACAATAGCAATTGCCGTTAGCATTGCCAGGGGTCCAAGGATTGGTATCGCTTTCAGCTGAGAATCATCTCCCTTTTTGGCTTTTTTAGCTTTTGAGCTGATGATACCAATCAATGCTCCAAGCACAAGGAAAAGAGTTAGCTTGGTGATCAATATGGGTGAGGAACCCAGGATAGACCAATAGGGAGTCATCAGGTAACCTCCGGATATGAATAACAGCGCCAGTCCAATGTGTCCCATGGTACTTATGGAGAAGGCATTCAACATGAAATTTTTGCCTGCAGCGGGTTCCATCTTTGCAGAGGCCCTTCCAAGGAAGAAGAAAGCAAAGCTGGTACCAAGTCCCATGGCTAATCCAATAAAATGTAGAACAAGCATAAATTCTCTCATGGTGTTTTTTTGGCTAAGATAGCCGATATTATTATTCTGTCTGCATTATTCAAAAAATGAAAAAGGGGATCTAAAATCCCCTTTAACCTTTAAGCTCCGGTTAGTGATTATTCTTTGGAATATAAGAGCTTATGCATCTGGTTGACATTCTCTCCTTGTATGGTCAATAGATAGATACCAGATGGTACGTCCATGGCCGGTTTAAACTTCCAGTGATAAAAGCGGAATTCGTTCACTGCTATCGTCTTCAGATCCTGGATCTGTTTACCATTGATATCATATACAGCTATCTGCACAGTAGCATCTGTTAGGCTAAAATACTCGACACTGAATTCCTGATGAAATGGATTCGGATAGACTGTAATCTGGTTTTCAGGGATCTTTTCGGGGATGTGTTCATCAATCTCTGTGACCTCGCCTGCCACACGGGCAGAAGAACCGGATCCATTATTGAGTGAGTCAATGATGGCATCCGCACCATCGAGTAGTGTCTGTGCTTCATTGTTATCCATCAATCCAAAAAAGGTGAACAGCCTAACTCTGAATTTGAAAGAATTTAACTGGAACGTTGCAATGCGGGTATTGCCTCTGTCGGCAAACCTCAGGGCTCTGTTGAGCGGACCGCTCAAAATGGTTCCCTGGAATGAAGAAATTGTGCCTGAATTGACCAGATCTTGTATGGATGTAGTCAGTTCTTCAATAGCTTCCTCTGGTGAAAGCACAGTGATTACCACTTCATCGGGATCGCTAAATACGAATCCATCATCCACAATAAGCTGAACCGTATAATCACCCGCCACATCTGGTGTAATTCCAACAAATGCTCCCGACCCTGCAATAGCTGCTGTGCTACCTGTTGGTGCAGAAACAATCGACCAGCCGTAGTTGATCATGTCATTATCTGGGTCTGACGAACCACTGCCATCCAGGGTTACTACTTCCCCGACAGTGATTGACTGATCAACACCTGCATTAGCAATTGGGGCAGCATTATTCGGATTCAGGTACTCATTTGTGTCATCGGTATCATTTCCGTCCAGAATGTAGCCGGAAGGTTGTTCACATTGGATAACCGATTCTTCAGGGTTTCCAAATCCATCTCCGTCAGCATCTTCATACCATACTGTTTCAGGGTTGAGAGCTGCATTGGTGTCGTCGCAATCGGGTCCTGCTATGGTCGCATAACTATCACAGCCTGCAAAGTACCCATCACCATCACCGTCAAGACAGAAAGCACAGCCCGCCTCAGTCCAGTTGTTTGGATCTTCATCACACGTATCGCAGCCGCCAATGAATCCATCTCCATCCGAGTCATTTCCAGCCACCAAAGGTTCTGCGTCTTCCGAATCATCACAACCATCATTATCGTCATCGGGATCACCAGCATCGCACAAGCCATCACCATCGGTGTCTGTTCCGTCGGTATTCAAATCAAAAGTTCCGCTGGAGCAATCATCACAACTGTCTCCGTCCAGATCACTACAAACCAGGTTATTGAACGGATCAGAGTCGTTCTGATCGATGACCCCGTCATTGTCATCATCCGGATCAGCTGAGTCACAAATTCCATCAGCATCGTTGTCTGGGCCGTCTGCAGCAGGGTCATGGTCAGCAAGAGGTCCGAAGCCGTCGATACCTACGCTACAATCATCACATCCATCTGCATCCGTATCCTGACATAGTTGAGGGTTTAGAGGATCAACATCTTGTGTGTCAGCCACTCCATCATTGTCATCATCTATATCACCGTCATTGCAAAGTCCATCACCATCGGTGTCTGTTCCGTCTGCATTCAAATCAAAAGTTCCGCTGGAGCAATCATCGCATCCATCACTGTCCTGATCACTACAAATAAGGTTATTGAAAGGATCAGAGTCATTTTGATCGAGTACTCCATCGTTGTCATCATCCGGATCTCCTGAATCACAAATTCCATCAGCATCGTTGTCAGGGCCGTCATTCGCTGGATTGTTATCCGCCAAGGGTCCGAATCCATCCACACCTAAGGAGCAGTCATCGCAGGTATCGGCATCTGCATCCTGGCAGGCATAGGGATCTAAAGGAGCATTGTCTAAGCCATCTGCAACGCCATCGTTGTCATCATCTTCGTCACAAGCATCACCAATACCATCGCCATCGGTATCTAATTGATCGAAGTTTGGTGTATTTATGCAATTGTCATCCGGATCGATGATACCGTCTCCGTCAGCATCCGGAGCGATAATGGTGATGTCAACACTGACTGATGCTGATACTTCACCCTCTGCATCAGTGAGCAGGTAGGAAAACTGATCTAAAAAGTTGTAGCTGCCATCGTGAGTATATGTTAGCGTATTATCAGAATTTACTACCAGTATACCATGCATCGGATCAACATCAGCGAAGATGAACAGGTCTTCGACACCGCCATCATCGCTGTCATTGGCAAGGATGTTCAAAATTGCGGGTGAGCCGTAGTCAATAGTGAAAACATCAGGATTGGCAACTGGTGCATCATTGACTGAGATCACATTGATACTGACTACAGCGGTGTTGGATGTTTCGATACCGTCGGTAATGGTATAGGTGAATACGTCCGTGCCGTTGAAGTCGGGATTAGGGGTGTAGGTAATAAGCTTACTTTGCAACACGGTAACAGCTCCATTGGCAGGTGATGAGACATCTGCTATCAGCAGTTTTGTCTTTTGCGTTGGGGTGCCTTCCTTGGTAGCTTTCTCAGTGGTTGCTGTCTTTGCTGCGGATTCTGTTGGCTGGGCCTCCCCACCGGCTTTCTTTTTGGGATCTGTTGTACCATCCGAATTATCCACGTCGAAATCATTCTCCAGAACAAAGACTTCCAGCGGGGTGTCTTCGAGGGTTTCGGCAAGGTCATCAACTGCGATTGGTGGATCGTTGACTGGTTCGATGGTGATGATAACTTTTGTTGGTTTTGATTCCAAAAAACCGTCTGTAGTAGTATAGGTGAAAACATCATTTCCATTAAAATCCTGGTCAGGAGTGTAGTTAATGATATCTCCATTCTGGACTATCGAACCATTATTTGGTTTTGAAATACTTGCGATTTCAAAGGCGTCACCTTCCGGATCAAAGTCATTTGCCAAAACAGCAATGTCGATTGAGTTGTCTTCCAGGATAAAGACCTTGTCCCCGACTACTGTTGGTGGATCATTGACAGGTGTCACCTCAATCTCTACTGTGATGGGATTTGATACTACACTACCATCGGTGATGGTGTATGTAAATTGATCAAGGCCATTGTAATTGGCATTAGGACTGTAAAGTATTTCAGGAACTGAACCTCCTTCATAGATGATTGCATTACCATTTGAAGGAGGCCCAACATCATTGATCATCAAATCATCCCCATCAATATCTGAGTCATTGGCTAAAACATCGATCTGCACTGAGATATCTTCATCGGTGACGGCAGCATCTAAAACTCCAACAGGCACGTCATTTACCGGATTCACAGTGATGGTTACAGACGCAGGCTCCGATTCCAGGCCTTCACTGTCACTGATGGTGTAGGTGAAGCTGTCATTTCCATTGAAGTTCGGATTTGGTGTGAAGGTGATCGTGTGGTCTGTATTGACCACAATCGTTCCATTAGAGGGGTTAGTGGTGGCTGTGATTGTAAGAGGTTCAGTCCCGTCATCCGTATCATTGTCTAAAACTGAAATAATCGATTCAGTGTCTTCATCGATTGTGACAAAATCATCCTCAGCTACAGGAGCTTGATTGTTACAGGCTTCCTCAATTGCATCTCCAGTTATATTCCATTTGTTTGGGTCTGAAGTGAGGATGTTGCGAACATCTGTACCTTCACAATATTTAAGGCCGGCTGCGCCAAGAGTCACATTGGATTGTAATGTTTGAGTAGCCCATCCAGAAAGGGTGGCATCGTAGTTGGCAGAGGAAAGTCCACTGTTACTTAACATATCTGTCATATTTGTTACATTACCCACGTCCCAGTCGCCGAGGGATTGATTAAATGATGTCGCACTATAAAACATAAATTGCATATCACTTATATTACCCACATTCCAACTACTTAATGGCTGATTAAACGAAGAAGCACCATAGAACATATAAAGCATATTCGATACATTACTGACATCCCAATTTCCAATTGGCTGATTAAATGAGCTAGCGCCAAATAACATGAAAGACATATTTGTAACCTTACTCACATCCCAACGACTGATATCAAAATTGAATGAGCTAAGATCTCTCAACATGTTTCTCATATTTGTTACATTGCTCACATTCCAATTCCCTATATCCTGGTTAAAGTTTCTTGCTCGAAAGAACATTTGGGACATATCAGTTACACTACTAACGTCCCAACCTACAATATTTCCATTGAATTCGGAGGCAAAACTGAACATGCCATGCATATCAGTAACACTACTAACATCCCAGTTACTCAAATCCTGATTGAACGCATCTGTTGACTGAAACATTGTTCTCATATTGGTAACTTTACTAACGTCCCAACTGCTAATATCCTGGTTAAATGTTGTACCACCGAACATATATTGCATATCCCTTACATTTGACACATTCCAGTTGCTGATGTCTTGATTGAACAATCCGGCACCGCCAAAGAGGAACCGCATAGAAGTCACATTGCTAACATCCCAATGGTCGATTGGCTGGTTAAATTGAAAGCAGTTAGTGAACATATTGCCCATATCCGTTACACCTGAAAGATCCGGGGAATCCATTGCAGGGACAGTCAGATTTATGCATCTTTCGAAGGCTCCTCTCATAGAAGTCCATTCAATATCCCCCCACTGTTCTATTGTCAGAATCTTTTCTTTGTCACCTCGGTTGTTAAAATAAATTCTAGGAAAATCGCCTGTTATCTCCACCCTATAAGTACCTGTCTCAGGAAAGGTAATAGTTACATCCGCAGTTTGTCCGCTGAGTGAACCATTTACAGTTGTATTATCAGTCTTCTCCCAATATATATCGTAACTATAGCCGCTACCAGTAGTCGGAATGGTGATTTGATTTGAAGATGAAGTTCCTGGATTATCTGTTTTCCAGGTAGTGATAAATGGTCGAAAACAACCCTCATCCACATTGCCATCTCCATTATTATCAACTAAATCTCCGCAGGTTTCCTCATCGCAAACATTTCCAATACCATCTCCGTCTGTATCTGCCTGGTCAGGGTTGGGGTTAAAAGGGCAGTTGTCTGACTCATCTGGAATACCATCTCCATCCTGGTCTGGAAAATTATCCACAATTCCATCGCAGTTATTGTCGAGCCCATCCATTACTTCAGCAGCTTGCGTGTTGACACTTCCTAAGCCATCATCACAATCGTATGGATTATCAACATAACCTGTTGGTTGAGTACAGGCTTGAGTCGTATTCTGACCATCTCCTTCACCATCTCCATCCGCATCTGCATACCAGATGTAACCAAGCCCTACTTCCGCATTTTCAGGTTCACAGTCGCAGATATCTCCATAGCTGTCAGCATCGGCGTCGGTTTGGTCTGGGTTTGGATGCCCTGGGCAGTTATCATTTGCATCTCCAATTCCATCTCCATCCAGATCCACGAGACTACATTGCCCATTAATTAATTCATAACCAGGCTCACAATCACATGAGAATCCCCCCGATGTATTGGTGCAAATACTATTGGGTCCACAGGGTTCATTAACGCATTCATCTACATCATTACAGAATTCTCCATTTCCCTCATAGCCTGCATTACATGTGCAGGAATAACTGCCAGCTGTATTGTCACAGGTAGCATTTATGTCACATGTAGTTATTCCCATGGCACACTCATCAATATCCACGCATCCTACTCCATCAAATTCATATCCAGGCGGACATCCACATGCATCTCCTATGCCATCCCCGTCAAAGTCGGTCTGGTCTTCATTCGCAATTTCCGGGCAGTTATCTTCACTATCAGGGATACCATCACCATCAGCATCTGATGCAATACATGCCCCTGTATTGGGATCACATGAACCACCCCCACAATCAATGGGTGATGCAATGCAAACTCCATTTATGTCAAAAACATCTGTTGTACAAGGGTCCCCATCATCGCATGGGGCTCCCGGATATCTTGATGGATCATTATCATCAAAATCAGTGGCATCTAGTACATATCCTATCGGTTGAGCACACCCTTGAGAAGTCTGACCAGGATTTCCATAATTATCACCGTCTGCATCTGCATACCAGATCGTGCCTGGATTGATATCAGCGTTTACAGGTTCACAATCACAAGCGTCTCCGTAACCATCTCCGTCTGTGTCTGTTTCTATGGCATCTCCCAAAATGATCCAATTATTAGGATCTGAGCTAAGGGTGTTGCGAGCCTTCAGTCCTTCGCAATATGTAAGCCCGGTTGCGTCAAGAGTTATGTTAGCTTGGACTGGTTGTGAAGCCCACCCTGAAAGGGTAGCATCATAATTCGCGGTGGAGAGCCCAGCATTTCTTAACATACCGGACATATTGGTCACGTTTCCAATACTCCAATTACCAATATTCTGATTAAAGCTTAAAGCAAAAGAAAACATTGCATTCATGTTTGTTACTTTGCTCACATTCCAAGTCCCAATGTCCTGATTAAATGCATGTGCCTGATTAAACATTGCAGTCATGTCTGTAACATTACTCACATCCCAACCACTTATATTCTGATTGAAGGCTTGTGCATTGACAAACAAAAAGGTCATATTAGTGACATTTCCAACGTCCCAGTTGCTTATATCCTGGTTAAAGGGAGTACTCTGAAATAGTTGAGCCATATTGCTGATATTACTCACATCCCAGTGACCAATTGGCTGGTTAAAGGAGTATGCCAATGAAAACATTAAAGACATGTCAGTAACACCGGAAAGGTTTGGAGCATCTGTAGCAGGTATTGTTAAATTATTACATCCCCTGAATGCCCTTTGCATTGAGGTCCAGCCAATACTACCCCATTGTTCAATCGTTAAGATTTTTTGCCGATCCCCTTCATTATTAAAATAAATCCTGGGGAAATCACCTGAAATTTCAACTCGGTATGTCCCTACTGCTGGGAAGGTGATGGTAACATCTCCAGATAGATTACTTATTGTACCATTAATACTTAAATTATTAACACTCTCCCAATAGATATCATAATTATAGCCGGAACCTCGTGTAGGAATAGTGATCTGGTTGTTTTCCGAAGTTCCAGTGATGTCCGTTTTCCAGGTAGTAATAAATGGATTATTTTGGGTGGTCTGAGCACCAAGTATGTGAGTAACTGTGGTGATTATTAAAAAGAATATGCAGATTGATAAAATAGAGGGTCTCATGATTCAAGCGATTTAGATTTAGTCAGTGATTCTTGTAGCATGAGGTTTCATATACCTCATTCGTCTTAACATAAGCTAAATCATTTTATATAGAAATGCCCATTTTCTTTGTGGACGGTACTATTTTCTTTGTGAATGACAAGGTGAGCTGTAGTATGCTCAGAAAATTGAGCAAATTCCGCAAAGAATTGGGATGTTCCTGTCTAGAACGATGCAGAAGAATTAACAAACTGAGGAGCCTTTAATGGTGTAGCAGAACCTAAGAAAATGTAGGGCTTCTAAGACAATAAAAAAACCATCACCTCAGATAGTTTTCAATCTGAATTTTAGGAAGCAAGGCTCTCCAATAAGCGATTACAATTTATCAACAATAAATTCCCCCATTTTTTGGTGAAATTGATTGGTAGCTTTTTGGTGGAAATAGGGATAAAGCAACCTGTCCCGAATGAATGAAGTGCCTTGATAGCGTGTTTTATGATCAATTATTGTTCTGCTTTCTCCATCTGCTCTCATTTGGATCCATTGAGAGCCTGCTGTCTTACCTGTATTCAAGTAGCACAACCTGATCAGCTTTTTCTCATCATTTACTTCGTCCACTTCATGGGCCACCGCTATTTGGACACCTTTAAGGATATTTAAATTGATGAGGTAAATCTGTCCTTTAGCAATTCCGTTAAAGGTTTCATCAGTCTTATAGATATACCGATCTGATTGTCTGGTATAGACAAAGCCAAACCTGATCATCTTGCTTTGCCATGCAATTGCCGGATGAATAGTTTTATAAGCATCCCACACCACATCTGCCGGAGCATCAATAGTGTAGGATGCATCATGCTTTAGATATTCATCTTCCCGCCCGTTAAAACATACTGTTTTTAGGTCGGCAGGACCGTCTATTTTAGCATCTCGAAATAGCTTCGCTACGCTAGGATAGATGACTTTTGAATAGTCGGGCTTACTCAAAGAGGTAGACTATAGATCAGAGAAGTCGAAATCATCCAGGAACTTTGTGGTGAAGTTGCCTGATTTGAATTTCTCATTATCCATAAGTTTCAGGTGGAAAGGAATGGTAGTTTTCAAACCTTCAATTACCATTTCAGAAAGTGCCCTTTTCATCCTTACTATCACCTCTTCTCTTGATTGTGCAGATACGATCAGTTTTCCGATCATACTGTCATAGTGAGGAGGGATCACATAGCCAGCATATACATGGCTGTCTAGCCGTACTCCATGGCCTCCAGGCATGTGTAGGTTTGTGATTCTTCCCGGAGAAGGTCTGAATCCATTGGCAGGGTCTTCAGCATTGATCCTACACTCCATAGAATACAATTGAGGATAGTAATTTCTTCCTGAGATCTCGACACCAGCTGCAACTTTGATCTGTTCCTTAATAAGGTCATAGTCGGTTACTTCTTCAGTGATCGGGTGCTCCACCTGGATCCTGGTATTCATTTCCATGAAATAAAAGTCACCATGCTTGTCCACAAGGAATTCGATGGTTCCGGCACCTTCATAACCGATAGCTTCAGCACCTTTGATGGCCGCCTGCCCCATTTTTTCTCTCAGCTCCTGAGAAACGATCGGGGATGGAGTTTCTTCAACCAGCTTTTGATGTCTTCTTTGGATGGAGCAATCTCTTTCAGACAAGTGACATGCTCTCCCTTTGCTATCACCAATGATCTGGATCTCAATGTGTCGGGGCTCCTCAACAAACTTTTCTAGATAGAGTCCGTCATTGCCAAATGCTGCAGATGCTTCCTGTCTGGCATCATCCCAGGCTTTTTTAAATTGACTGGGTTCATTGACAAGGCGCATACCTTTTCCACCACCACCGGCAGTTGCTTTCAGGATTACAGGGTATCCGACTTCTTTGGCCAGTCCCAGTCCCTCGTCAATATCTTTTAATAAACCTTCTGAGCCAGGAATGGTCGGCACTCCCGCTTTTTTCATGGTGTCTTTCGCTGTGGCCTTGTCTCCCATGGCATTGATCATATCAGCGCTGGCGCCAATAAATTTAATGCCATATTCCTCGCATACTTTGGAGAACTCCGCATTTTCAGAGAGGAAGCCATAACCCGGATGTATCGCATCCGCGTTGGTAATCTCTGCTGCAGAGATGATTTGAGGTATTTTCAGGTATGAAAGTTTACTTTGAGGAGGTCCTATACAAACGGCTTCGTCAGCGAATCGTACATGAAGACTGTCTCTATCTGCTGTGGAATAAACAGCCACAGTCTTGATTCCCATTTCTTTACAAGTCCTGATGACTCGAAGCGCAATTTCTCCTCTATTTGCAATCAGTATTTTATTAAACACAGACTAGGGGGTTAAGATGGATCAACTAAAAACAATGGTTGGTCAAATTCTACTGGCTCGGCATCGTCTACCAGAATTTTGATAATTTTTCCAGACACTTCGGATTCCACTTCGTTAAAGAGCTTCATTGCTTCAATGATACAAACTGTATCTCCGGGTTTTACAACATCACCTACTTTCACAAATGCTGCTGTCTCCGGATTTGGTGACTTATAAAATGTTCCAATCATTGGAGATTTAATGGCTATAGAATTAGAGTCACTGCTTTCAGCTGCTTTTTTAGGAGCTGCTTCCGCAGGACTAGGCAATGATGGGGCTGGAGCAGGTGCTGCCTGAGGCATAGCAACCGATCCTGCAGTAATAATATTTTGTGATCTCTTGACCTTCAGTTTTACTTCGGAAGTCTCAATGTTGACTTCTTCCAGTCCTGACTCTGAGATGAAATCGATAAGTTCTTTAATTTCTTTTGCTTTCATGTGTTGAATGTCAATTTTTCATCGGACCCCTCCACAACCTAACTGGAAGGTAAGGACAGTCCGGATCATTTGAATAATAATTGGAATCCTTCTAAGCCTCCAAAGCTAAGCACGGATGGTTAGATTTTGGACATTAAATGCAAATTGGTTTTGGGCTTCTTTAAATATAAGTAAAATTATTTTACTCGCTCTACGTAGGCCCCCGTAGTAGTATCCACCTTAATTACTTCGTCCTGATCGATGAAAAGTGGCACCTGAACCTTAGCTCCGGTCTCAACTTCCGCAGGTTTCAGTGTATTGGTTGCGGTATCACCTTTGAGGCCAGGCTCAGTGTAGGTTACCGTTAAGATGACATGTTGAGGTAGTTCACAGCCAAGTACACGCTCCTGCTCAGCATGAAAAAGGATCTCAACGTTTTGACCGTCTTTTAGAAATTGAGGAGCATTGATCAACGCTTCTTCAACAGGGATTTGTTCAAAAGTATTGCTATCCATGAAATGATAGCCTAAGTCATCTTTATATAGAAATTGATAGTCTCTTCGCTCTACACGGGCAGTATTGACCTTGTGTCCCGCAGAAAAAGTGTTGTCAATTACTTTTCCTGTAGTGAGACTTTTGAGCTTTGTTCTCACAAATGCGGGTCCCTTTCCAGGTTTCACATGTTGGAATTCAACGATAGCAAAAAGGTCATGGTTAAACTCAATAACCAAACCATTTCTAAAATCAGCAGTAGTTGCCATTGATGTTGTTATTAATTATTTAGAATCATAAGCCCATCTCACCCAGGAAGATCCCCAGGTAAACCCGCCACCAAAGGCAGCCAGTACAAGGTTGTCACCTTTTTTCAATTGAGATTCATAATCCCAAAGGCAAAGCGGTAGGGTACCGGCTGTGGTATTTCCATAACGCTCAATGTTCATCATCACTTTGTCTTCACCGATACCCATTCGATTTGCAGTAGCGTCAATGATACGCTTGTTGGCCTGGTGAGGTACCAGGTATCGAATGTCATCTGAAGTAAGATTATTTCTTTCCATGATTTTTGCTGCTACATCTGCCATGTTGGTAACAGCAAATTTGAAAACTGTAGACCCTTCCTGGTAGGCGAAGTGCTCTCTATTTGCTACAGTTTCGACAGTGGCAGGTTTTACACTACCACCGGCTTTCATATGTAGGTATGGCGCTCCCGATCCATCAGCTTTTAGGATAGAATCCATTACTCCTACATTATCTTCTTTGGGAACCGGTTCAAGTAATACAGCACCACCTCCATCACCAAAAATGATGCAGGTAGTTCTATCTGAATAATCGATGATGGCAGACATTTTATCTGCTCCGATTACAATAACTTTTTTATACATACCGGACTCAATATACCGTGCTCCGGTATCCATTCCGAATAAAAATCCTGAGCAGGCTGCACTCAGATCATAACCAAAGGCATTTTTTGCTCCTACTTTATCAGCAATGATGTTTGCCGTAGCAGGAAATGGCATGTCAGGAGTGACAGTAGCACAAATGATTAGATCGATTTCTTCAGGATCTGTTCCGGTTTTCTCAAGAAGACCGTTCACAGAGTTGATCCCGATCACCGAGGTGCCCTGGTTGTCTCCCTTAAGAATTCTTCGTTCTTTAATTCCGGTACGCGTGGTGATCCACTCGTCGGAAGTTTCTACCATGGTTTCTAGCTCCTGATTTGTTAGGATATAATCAGGCACGTAACCATGTACGCCAGTGATAGCTGCTCTAATCATGCGGAAGTATTCGGGCCCTTAGGCCAGGACTTCTTTTTCCATTACCACTTTGCCCTTATAGTAAAGCTTGCCTTCATGCCAAAAAGCCCTGTGAGGTAGATGTGCTTCACCAGTGGTTTGGCAGATCACATAATTCCTTGGAGAGGCTTTGTAATGAGTCCTTCTTTTATCCCTTCTGGTTTTTGATTGTTTACGTTTAGGATGAGCCATTTTTTAACCTACTTTTATTTGTCTTTTAATTTTTTGAGTGCTTCCCATCTGGGGTCCACTGCTTCTTCTGTTTTTTCTTCTTCTGATACTTGCGATGAATAGATCAAATCCGGTGTTTCCTGACCCTCATATCGAGGATGAAGTTTTTTCATAGGAACCGAAAGACTGATAAACTCATAAATCAGACTGTCAACATATATACTTGGTGTGTCCTTCCTGATGATTGTATATTCTTCATGACTATCATCATCCACCTCACCAAACTTTATAATATAGTCTTCTTCTATATTCAGCGGATGGTTATACTCGTCAAGGCTTCTGTCACATGTAAGTTCTACCTCTACATCAATGGAAAAATGAAGTGTCATCATGGTTTCCGATTTCTGCAATTGCAGCTTACAAATCCCTTTTCCTCTGGTGAGTACACTATTTTCCGTCATGGATAATAATGCATTATCGATCGCAAATTCAAACTCATGAAGCTGATTGCTCAGGTTGAAAATATCGATCTGATACTCACGTCTTCCCTTGGTTAGCATAGCTTACCTCCGCTCAAAGAACCGCAAATTTAGGGAATATGTATGGATAAAAAAATAGTATAGTGCACTTTGATTTTTTGGGGCTTTGGTTATTGAAGTAAATTTTTCAATGAGCTAAATCAAACAGAAGAGAAGGCGTTATTAATGATTTAAGTTAATGGTGTAAATTTAATCCTGAACCTAAGATGTGCTGCCACTGTGAGTGGTGATCTAAATCCTTAACTAATAAAATGGTACCTGAAAATTTCTATCATATTTATAATAGAGGAAACAATCGGATACCTATTTTTTTCAAAAGAGATAATTATGTGTACTTTTTGCGGAAGGTCAGGACCCACTTACTATCTCATCTGGACATACTGGCATTTTGTCTAATGCCAAATCATTTTCATTTTTTAGTATTCTCCAAAGAGGATATGATTCCTGAAAACTTTAGCAAAGATTTGAGAATAATGCTTAGCTCTTATACCAGAGGGATTAATGAACAAGAAGGTCGTGTTGGTTCTCTCTTTCAACAGAACACAAAAGTTAAGCCAATGGATAGCCGAGATAGTCGTGCCACCACTCCAAGTGGTGGCACGACTTCATTCGACTATCCACTTACTTGTTTTCATTATATACATCAAAATCCCGTGAAAGCAGGTTTGGTCCAGAGAATGGAAGATTATGAGATGAGTTCATTCAGAGAATATGTGGAAGAGAGGCAAGATTCCTTGTGCAACCAAAATTTGGCCAAAGAATTGTTAGATCTTCCTGATACACCCCAGGAATTCTTAAAGGAAAGTTACATGGTGCAAATGAATTACTGAACAGAATTCTAACCATGTAGGCTTTAGCGTGAACATATTATGCCCTCATCTGCGCGATTCACTCACTCCATTCGCCTCATGATCACATCCTTAGCAAGAAACAAAGCATTTCTAAGAGATGTCTCATCGGCTACTCCCTTACCGGCCAATGAAAAAGCAGTGCCGTGATCCGGTGAGGTTCTCACAATAGGAAGCCCCGCTGTATAGTTTACTCCTTCAGTAAAAGCAAATTGTTTAAAAGGTGTAAGTCCCTGATCGTGGTACATCGCCAGGATACCTTCGTACTTTCGGATATCGCCGGAGCCAAAGAAACCATCGGCTGGGAAGGGACCGAAGACCAGATGCCCGGAGTCTTTGAAGGTTTTGATCACAGGGAGTATGGTTTCGATTTCCTCATTCCCCAACAGGCCATTTTCTCCCGCATGCGGATTAAGCCCCATCACTGCTACTCTTGGCTTCTTGATCCCGAAGTCTTTCTTCAATGTATTGATGAGGATCTGGAGCTTTGTGGTAAGCTTTTCTTTTGTCAAAGCCGCTGAAACATCTTTCAGTGCGATATGACCAGTCACAACCCCTACGCGAAGATGTTCACTCACCATCAGCATCAGGCTATCCTCCACTTTGCTTTCCTGAGTGAGATACTCTGTGTGGCCTGGGAAATTAAAATCATCACTTTGTACCGTCTCCTTGCTGATAGGGCAGGTGACAATACCCTGAATAGCACCTTCCTTGAGATCTTCAACTGCTTTTCTGAGGGATTTTATAGCATATTTTCCACTCTCGGCAGTAGCCATTCCTGGTTGCACATTTATAGGATCATGCTTCAGATCCAGCAGATTGATCTTTCTGTTTTGGGCCTTATGAGCATGATGGGTTAAATGATAATTGAAATGTTGCTTGTTGAAATGTTTTCGGTAAAAGGAAAAGATCCTGTTGTCGGCGTAGATCACAGGGGTGATATACTTGAGTATCCTGTTATCTTCCAGCGCTTTGATAATCACCTCTGGTCCGATGCCATTGTAATCACCTACAGAAATTCCAATGACTACAGGGTTCTGTTTTTGTGAAGATTCCACCATTTTTTTAATCACTTTTACATTCGCGAAGATATAAGTCATTCATTGAATAATACGGGAGTGAAAAGTGTAAGACCAAAAAAATACCTGGGACAGCATTTTCTTAAAGACGAAAATATAGCTTTTAAGATCGTAGAGGCGTTGCAGACCGATCAGTGTAACACCATACTGGAAATTGGTCCCGGTACCGGGGTTTTGACTAGACATTTATTTGAACTCCAAGAGATAGATTTCTATGCACTGGATGTGGATGAAGAATCTGTTAACTACCTAAAAGAACACTACCCGGAACATGAAAAGAAGGTGTTGTTTGCAGATTTTCTGAAATTTCCATTAGAAGATTTCGGTGACAAGATCGCGGTCATCGGGAATTTTCCTTACAACATCTCCTCTCAGATCTTTTTCAGGATATGGGACAATCACAATCAAATTGACCAAGTTGTCTGCATGGTGCAAAAAGAGGTGGCACAAAGGTTGGCCTCCAAGCCAGGGAATAAAACTTATGGTATCCTGAGCGTATTACTTCAGGCCTTCTATGAGATAGAATATTTATTTACAGTACCACCTGGTGTTTTCAACCCACCTCCGAAAGTAAACTCTGCAGTGATACGCCTGAAAAGGAATCCGACAAGGCAGTTAGCCTGCAATCATTCTGATTTTAAAAAAGTGGTTAAAACTGCATTTGGAAAACGAAGAAAGACCTTGCGTAACGCCCTAAAAGACCTAAATTTGGCTGCCCAAATCTCCGATGAAAAGGTATTTGATCAGCGAGCAGAACAACTATCTGTCTCTGAATTTGTTGAGCTTACATTAAAGGTTTTTTCAAATGGTTAAAGTGATGGAATTTTCCCTTTCCAAAGAATTTCTGGATCGATTTCAGCAAGCGCTGACTGAGCGGGAAGATGCTTTCATCAAAGAAAGCCTGGATGGGATCAATCCTGCAGATATCACAGCCTTGTTGGATGAGTTCAATGCCGAAGAATGTAAGTATGTCTTCGATTTGCTTCCTGTAGAGGTGGATGCAGCCATTCTCAACGACCTGGATGAAGACGAAAGGGAGCAATTCATTGAACATTTTACTCCCAAGGAGCTGGCTGGCTACATCGAGTGTCTAGACTCTGATGATGGTGCTGACATTCTCTACCAGATGCCAATCAAGCGGCGAGAAGAGGTCATCCGTTTGATAGAAAATGAAGAAAAAGCCGGACACATACTGGATCTCCTCAGGTATGATGAGGATGTTGCCGGGGGATTGATGGCCAAAGAGCTTATCAAGGCAAATGTGAACTGGACAGTACAGCAGTGTATCGAAGAGATAAGAAAGCAGGCTGAGAATGTTCAAAAAATCTATTCCGTTTACGTAGTAGATGACAAGGATAAATTCCTGGGCCGGGTCAGCTTGAAGCGGATCATACTTGCTGATGACAAAGTGAAGATTGGTGACCTATATGATACGGACATCATTTCCGTAGAGACCTCTATGGATGAAGTGGAAGTGGCTACTATCATGGAGAAATATGATTTGGAAGCAGTCCCTGTGCTCAACGCCCGCGGCAAACTCGTAGGTAGGATTACGATTGATGATATTGTAGACGTAATCAAAGAGCTGGCTGATGAAGAGCGACAAATCATGGCCGGTATCAGTGCTGATGTAGAGGAAGACGATACCGTATGGAAACTTTCTAAAGCACGTTTGCCCTGGCTTACCATTGGAATGGCTGGCGGATTGCTGGGTGCTCAGTTTATGGGACTCTTTAAAGGAGACATAGCAATTATTCCCGCTCTGGCTTTTTTTATTCCGCTCATTACAGCTACTGGTGGAAATGTTGGGATTCAGAGCTCCTCCATCGTGGTACAGAGTCTTGCCAACCCCAACGTGTTTGCCGAACGTCTGTGGCGTAGGATGGTAAAGGTCTTATTTGTTGCAGTAGTAAATGGGGTGATACTGGCGTTGATGGTGTTTGGAGCAGTGATCCTGGTCAACCGCGATCAGTCTTTAGCATTCACGGTATCTTCGGCGCTTTTCAGTGTGGTGTTGCTTGCATCACTGATGGGTACCATCACTCCATTGATATTAGATAAATTTGGCATTAATCCAGCTCTGGCATCCGGCCCATTTATCACAACAACGAACGATTTACTAGGTTTAGCCGTTTATTTCTCAGTGGCTCATTTGTTGTACCAATTATAATATGAATAACAAAATCCTCATCGTCGATCAAATGCACGAGAGCATCATAGAGATGCTTGGTGATTCCGGATTCCGTCCCGACTATCGACCAGAAATTAAAAGACCGGAAATCCTGAATATCATTGATCAGTATGCAGGAATTATTGTGCGGAGTAAGACCCGAATCGACAAGGAATTGATATCAAAAGCCTCCAATCTGCAATTTGTTGCCAGGGCAGGAGCAGGTATTGACAATGTAGATTACCAGGAGATCTCTAGCAGAAACATCAAGCTAGTGAATGCCCCGGAAGGAAACCGGGACGCACTCGGTGAACACACTGTAGGCATGCTGTTGACATTGCTTCACAAAATACACACCGCAAACCTCGAGGTGAAGCGAGGTGTATGGAACCGGGAAAGTAACCGGGGTTGGGAGCTTAAAGGAAAAACAGTAGGCATTTACGGTTTCGGCTACATGGGTTCTGCATTTGCCAGGAAGCTAAGAGGGTTTGATTGTACGGTACTAGTATATGATAAATATAAGACTGGTCTTTCCAATGAGTTTATTCAACAGGTGGATCTGCAGACATTCCAGAAGGAAACTGAAATCTTGAGTCTTCATGTTCCTTTAACATCCGAGACCAGATTCCTTTTTGATGAATACTATCTCAATCAGTTTCCAAAGTTGAGGATTCTGTTGAACACTGCGAGAGGTGAGATACTTTCTCTTAAGGCTCTGGAAAAGCTCATGGGCTCATCCAAACTTATTGGTGTGGGATTGGATGTATTGGAAAATGAGAAAATTGATCAGCTGAACCTGGAAGAGCAAGGCGTTTTTGACAGACTGGCTAAAAAAGAAAATGTTATCATGACTCCGCATGTAGCAGGTTGGACTTTTGAATCCTATAAGCGGATCAATGAAATTATCGTTTCCAAACTTCAGGAAGAAGGTCTGGCGCACGTTCGCTGATTGTTTAGAATCTTTGAATTCTCTATATTTGCTTTTCTAATCAGATAAAAAAGATCACACAAAACAGAAAACGGTTCATATTCATGGCCGTTCTTTTTTATTTATTGGGGCTAATAAAAAATGTTATGGCTGTAAATTATTATACAAAGGAGGGGTTGCAGAAGCTTAAAGATGAGCTAAATGACCTCAAGACAAAGGGAAGAGCTGATATGGCCAAGCAGATTGCTGAAGCCAGGGATAAAGGTGATTTGAGTGAAAACGCCGAATATGATGCAGCTAAAGATGCCCAGGGATTGTTAGAGCTGAAAATCTCCAAATTAGAAGAAGTTGTAGGTAACGCTAGAGTAATAGATGAATCATCCATAGACACTTCAAAAGTGTCTATTCTTTCTACTGTAAAGATCAAGAATGAGAAAAACGGTATGGAGGTTAAATACCAGATCGTAGCCGAGGAGGAGGCTGATCTTAAGCAGGGTAAAATTTCTGTGAAATCACCAATCGGAAAAGGACTTTTAGGTAAAAAAGTAGGAGAGAAAGCCCTGGTAAAAGCGCCCGCGGGAGACATTGAGTTTAAAATCCTGGATATCACACTCTGATGCCAAGCATTTTTTCAAAAATAGTAGCAGGAGACATCCCATCGCATAAGGTAGCAGAAGATGAAAACTACCTGGCTTTTTTGGACATTAATCCACTGGTAGAAGGGCACACCCTCGTAATCCCCAAGAAGGAAGTCGATTATATTTTTGACCTTGATGATGATACCCTGGCAGGGATCAATGTCTTTGCCAAAAAAGTTGCTAAGGGAATCGAGAAGGTAGTTCGGTGTGAACGTATCGGAATTACAGTGATAGGGCTGGAAGTTCCGCATGCCCATGTTCACCTGATCCCTATCAATGGCATCAACGACATGTATTTCGGGAAGAAAAAGCTTTCTTTTAGCCAGGATGAGTTGGCTGCTATAGCCGAGAAAATAAGAAAAGCTATTGAGAGCTAGGATTTAAGTCGGGAAGGGTTTTCTGTCAGAAAGGCTTTCCAGCTTTTTGCACTTTTTACTTCATTACCTCCCTGGTAATGGTGACACACCGCCACAGCCAAAGCATCCGAGGCATCCAGCAATTTTGGGGTCTGGCTAAATTTCAGAATCGTTTTGAGCATGGCAGCTACCTGCTCTTTAGAGGCATTTCCATTTCCTGTTACGGATTGTTTCACTTTTTTAGGAGCGTATTCTGTGATCGGGATTTCTCGTGACAAAGCAGCAGCCATGGCGACACCCTGGGCGCGTCCCAACTTGAGCATTGACTGGATGTTTTTCCCAAAGAATGGGGCTTCGAGTGCCACCTCATCAGGATGATAGTCGTTGATCAGGCTGAGTACCCGCTCAAAAATCTTTTTCAGCTTGAGCTCATGACCGCTGTATTTTTGCAAGTGGATTACTCCGAACTGGAGCAATTTGATGTTGGATCCTTCCGTTTGAATCAATCCATACCCCATGACGCTGGTGCCCGGGTCCAGACCCAAAATAACTTTTTCTTTGCTCAGTTTTTTTATTGCCACAACTGCAAATTAAGCCAATGGATTCAGATTTCTTGGAATCTGTGAAACGAATAGTTCGTTGGTTTTTAATTTAATCTTAACATTGCCAAATGATCTTTTTCCTCTCATTCTCTCTGCTGAGAATTTTATATGTGCAATTGCTGGCCATCATGTGGTGGAGGATCCCGAATGGCAAAACTCAGTCGGGAACAACAAGCCCGTTTTCGGTTTTGATCCCGGTGAGGAATGAGGAGGAGAACATTACAGCGCTCCTAAAAGATTTGGAAAAACAGGACTATTCATACAAATACTTTGAAGTAATTGTGATAGATGATCACTCAGAAGATCAGACGATTGCTCTGGTAAATAAATTTATAGAGAATTCAGAAATAAGTATCACACTTATCGAGCTGGATGAACTAAGTGGCAAAAAGTCAGCGATCACACAGGGTATCAAGCTGGCTAAGAATAAGTATATACTGGCTACAGATGGAGATTGCAGGATACCATCTACCTGGATCAAAACATTTGCTTCAAGATTTGAAGATAGTGATGATCCAAACATGGTAGTAGCTCCTGTTTTAATGCAATCGAATAGCCTGTTTACCAGTATGCAAAGCCTGGAATTCTCAGCGTTGATAGGATATGGGGGGTCAAGCTTACAAATGGGATTTGCCGGGACATGCAATGGAGCCAATATCGGATATAAAAAGGAAATTTTTCATGAAGTAGATGGATATGTCGGGAACGAAAAGGTACCATCAGGTGATGATGAGTTTCTGATGTTTAAGGTTTTCAATAAGTATCCGGGGTCAGTGGTTTTTCTTAAATCACCCAATGTAGTGGTGAGTACACCCGCTAAGAAGACTTTGATCGACTTAGTCAATCAGCGGATCCGCTGGAGCAGCAAGTGGAAGTTTCACAAAAGCACTTATGTTACTGCCACAGCAATTACCTTTTTTGTGGATTATGCCATACTGATTGGTGCAGTAGTAATGGCCATGCTTGGTTTACTGGAATTTACCACTGTCGCCTCGGTTTTGCTACTTCGATGGCTTACCGAGTACTACTATGTATCAAATGTCGTTAGGTTTCTGGGTGGAAAATCCCGGTGGTTCAACTTTCTCGCTATGCAGATAATTTATCCTGTATTTGTGATTTTCTTGGGTATTGCCTCTATTTTTGGAATTTATCACTGGAAAGGCAGGGCATATTCATGACAGATGATGAATTTGATGTATTAGACGAATTGTATTTCGTTCAGTCTTTTCACGAACTGGTTGATCTTACCGGTAAAGAAGGTGAAAATCTCCGGAAAATATTATCAGACCTGTTTGAAAAGGGATGGATCAGGATCTTCAAAGAAGTGGATGAGGAAGTCCCAATAGATGAAATTGACCTGAACCATCGTGCCGAGGAATACATATTCCTGGCAAGTAAAGAAGGGTTGATGGCCCACAATACAACAGATTAATGGCTACATCCATAGACATACGTGACCTGGAACTAAACGCCTTGCTGGAGATTACTCAGGCAATCAATAATAATTTGTCTGAAAAAGACCTTTACAAAATCTATAAGTTCACTCTACTAGGTGATCTTAAGGTTAAAAAGCTGGCATTGTTTGTCCATGATGATGGGTGGAACTGTCCTATTCATTTTGGCACTTCCAAAGATTATAGCAAAGCCAGGATTGATAAAAACCTGACGGGTATTGAAGAGATTACTTACTTGAATACAGGGCAATACAAGTCAGATGAATTTGAGATAGCCATCCCTGTCTACCATAAGCAATCCCTTTTGGCCGTAGTACTGATTGGGGGGTTACCTGAAGAAAGTCAGGATGACAGTACCACATTTCTCAAGGCCCTGACCAACATCATTATTGTTGCCATAGAAAACAAGAAGCTGGCCAGAAGACAGTTGCAGCAGGAGGCGTATCGAAAGGAATTGGAGATTGCTAAGAAAGTACAGAACTTCCTTTTCCCGAAGTCTTTGCCAAAGTCCCAGAAGTTAAACATTGAAGCCGTCTATCTTCCGCACCATGATGTAGGAGGCGATTATTACGATTACCTGTCCATTGATAATGACCGGTTTTTAATTTGTATTGCTGATGTTTCAGGAAAAGGAGTCCCCGCAGCACTTTTAATGTCGAATTTTCAGGCATCTCTAAGGACATTGATCAGGAGGACCCAAAATTTGGATGAAATTATTGTTGACCTAAATCACTCAACCTTCATCAGCGGAAATGCTGAAAATTTCATTACCTTTTTTGTAGGAATTTACGACTTTAACAACGCCACTTTTGATTACGTAAATTGTGGTCATAATCCCCTGTATCTGGTGAAAGATAATGAGGTGATCTTGCTAAATGATGGCACTACCATACTAGGTATGTTCGATCCCCTTCCTTTTTTGAGTACACATAGAATTGAGAATGTAAGAGATTTTTTCTTTTTTGGATATACGGATGGATTGACAGAAACCTTTAATCAAAAAGAAGAGCAGTATGGCAATGAACCTATCGATCAGTTTTTGAAAAAGGGAATGCCCGAGGATTTAAGCGGTTTCCATCAGTATTTGTTAAGGGATTTGGATAAATTCAGAGAAGAGGTATCATATCGAGATGATATTACAATGTTGTCCTGCAGGGTGAAGAATTTATGATCCCCTATTTTCATAGGACGCCCGGATGGCTGATGAAATGGTTTCCTACCATGACATGGTCAAGGAACTCGCCTTCAAAAACCCTTTTTTTAACATTTGATGATGGGCCAATTCCTGAAGTTACGCCATATGTACTGGGCGAACTTGTAAAACATCAGGCAAAGGCTACCTTCTTTTGTGTAGGGGATAATGTTAGGAAGCATCCCCAGGTTTTCAAGGATGTTGTTGCCGCGGGTCATGCAATTGGGAATCATACATTTCATCATCTCAACGGATGGAATACACCTGTCACCGAATATTTAGAGGATACAAATGCCTGTGAAAAAATCATGTTAGAACATGGTGTCTCTACGAAATTATTCAGGCCCCCTCACGGCAGGATCAGAAGAGATCAGCGGCAAGCTATTGAACAACAATATGAAATTGTGATGTGGAGTCATCTCTCCGGAGATTTTGATCCTCGCTTAGATATGGATCAGTCAATAAATAAGATGAAAACAGCTAAAGAGGGGTCCATTTTGGTCTTTCATGACAGTATCAAGGCAGAAATGAACCTTAAAAACATTTTACCTGTAGTAATGGAATATTTTATTGATCAGGGATATGAATTTAAAACTTTGTGATAAAGATGCAAGATAGCCATGCACATATATACCTTGAGCAGTTCGACGAAGACCAAGGAGAAGTGATTGAGCGTGCCCATGAGGCAGGATTAGATAAAATCTATATGCCTAATATTGATCATACTTCGGTTGACAGGATGTTGGAGACTGCGGAGAAATACCCCGGGTATTGTATCCCTATGATGGGGCTACATCCCTGTTCAGTTGATAAGAAGTTTGAGAAAGAGCTTTATCTCGTCGAGGAGTGGTTCTCAAAGAGTGATCAGTTTGTGGCAGTAGGGGAGATAGGTACAGATCTTTACTGGGATAAAACCTATTTTGAGCAGCAAAAAGAAGCTTTCAGAATCCAATGTGATTTAGCAATAAAACATAATTTACCTGTTGTTATCCATTGCAGGGAGTCATTAGAAGAAAACATCACACTGGTAGAAGAATTTCAGGAAAAAGGACTGAGAGGTGTTTTTCATTGTTTTTCAGGCTCAATTGAGCAGGCTAATAAAATTATTGAACTAGGATTTTACCTGGGTATCGGTGGTGTGGCTACTTTCAAAAATGGAGGATTGGCTGAATTGCTGCCAGAGATCCCCATGGAAAGTATTGTTTTAGAGACAGATAGCCCTTACCTGGCACCGACGCCGCTTAGAGGTAAAAGAAATGAGCCCTCATTCGTCACTCACATTGCAGAAAAAATAGCCGTTGCAAAGAATCTGGATGTAGAAAAAATTGGAGAAATTGCAGCTCAAAACACTGCAACCCTGTTCAAAGCCAATTGAATTACAAGATTGTAAACATACGCACCAACGCCAAGGTTGATCCTAAAGACTCTGTTCTGATCATCTATACAGGAGGTACTTTTGGTATGGCCTTTGACAAAGATGGCTCTTTGGCACCTTTCAATTTCGGAAGGGTAATAGAGATGATACCGGAGTTGAAGAGTCTGGAGTTAAGGCTCACAGTGATTTCATTCCCTGAAGCACGTGATTCAGCTAATATTCAACATGGTGACTGGGATAATATTGCTTACATCATCTATGAAAATTATACTCAATATGATGGGTTTGTGATCCTTCACGGCACGGATACAATGGCCTACACAGCCTCAGCACTTAGCTACATGCTTAAAAATCTTAATAAGCCTGTAATCCTTACTGGGGCTCAGATTCCTATTGGGTACATCCGTTCTGATGCAAGGGAAAATCTTCTAACTGCATTGGAGATTGCTACAGCAAAGCAAAATGGCCTCCCAATCGTGAACGAGGTTTGTATCTATTTTAACCTGGTGCTGCTGAGAGGCAACAGGTCTTCAAAGATCCGGAGCAGTACTTTTGCTGCATTCCAGACCAAAAACTATCCTGTTTTAGCTGAATCTGGCATAAACATAGAGTACAATCAAAATTTCATGGCTCCCCACAACCCTGATGCAAAAATCAAAATTGTGCGTGGGTTTGACGAGAATGTGGTGATTCTGAAAGTATTCCCTTCCATAAGTGAATCAATTGTAAAGGCTATACTTAACAGCAAAGGTTTGAAAGGTGTGGTGCTGGAAACTTTTGGGTCAGGTAATACGATGAACTTCCCCTGGTTTTTGAAGCTAATTGAAAAAGCTTTGAAAAAAGATATCATTATTTTCAATGTGAGCCAATGTAGTGGTGGAGAAGTATTACAAGGAAGATACGAGACGAGCAAGCGCCTTAAGGAACTTGGCGTGCTGGGTGGTGGAGACATCACAACCGAGGCTGCGATCACTAAAATGATGTTTCTTCTGGGGACCGAGAAGAATAATTCATTAGTTCGGAAAAAACTGATTAAGCCACTCAATGGTGAGATGGATGAATGATTCAATTTATTTGAATTTGAATTATTTGCATAAAGGTTTATTTATTGATTTATTTGTTGCCTTTGATTGACCTTTGGAAGGAATTTAGGAGAGGTGGCCGAGTGGTTGAAGGCGCACGCCTGGAAAGTGTGTATACTCTTCACGGGGTATCGAGGGTTCGAATCCCTCTCTCTCCGCGAGTTCTCGAAAAGGTTTATATTTACGGACTTTTAAAAACTTAACCGGAGACTACCAAAAACGAATTATGAAAAAGTTATCTTTTGTTTGGATTGTTACAGTTGCTTTGACTTTTCTATCGGCAACACTTTATGCTCAAGATTCATCTGAATCTGATTCTGCTTCAATGTCTGATACAGTAGCGGCGGCCGAGGAGCCTGCTGAAGAACCTGCTGTGGCCATCGCCGATGAGATTGCTGTAGAAGAAGAGCAATCAGAATCATTTCACAATGTAGTAAAACAACAGTTTATCGATGGAGGTCCTGAATTTATGGGGATCGTTCTATTGTGTTTGATTCTTGGCTTGGCAGTAGCTATTGAAAGGATCATCACACTGAACCTGGCCACTACCAACACTAAAAAATTATTAGCCAATGTTGAGGAAGCACTTAGCACAGGAGGTGTTGAGGCTGCAAAAGAGGTTTGCAAAAACACAAGAGGACCTGTTGCTTCAATTTTTGTGCAAGGAATGATGAGGATGTCTGAAGGTATTGAAATGGTTGAGAAATCAATTATTTCCTACGGTTCAGTAGAAATGGGTAAACTAGAGCGCGGAATGGTTTGGATCTCCCTATTTATCTCCCTGGCTCCAATGCTTGGTTTCATGGGTACGGTAATTGGTATGATCGACGCTTTCGACGCCATCGCAGAGGCTGGAGACGTTTCTCCTTCACTTGTGGCATCAGGTATCAAAGTAGCCCTTTTGACTACAGTAGGTGGTTTGATCGTTGCTGTTATCCTTCAGTTGTTCTACAACTACCTTATTGCAAAAATTGATTCTTTGGTAAATAGCATGGAAGACGCTTCTATCACTTTGGTAGACGTATTGGTAAAACACAACCTTGCTAAGTAATAACCATTCACCTTTAAATTAAGATATTATGGTTGATATAGGTCTGATCGTAGCATATGTACTTATCGTACTATGTGCACTATCTGCAATTCTGATTCCATTGGTTCAGTCTTTCAGCGATCCTAAATCATTGGTGAAGTCAGGAATAGGTCTGGGAGCCGTCTTGGTAGTCTTCCTGATTGGATTTGCGCTGGCTGGCAGTGATTCTACTGGAACCACAGAATCTACATCCAAATTGGTTGGAGCAGGAATCATTTCAATGTACATTTTTGTTCTAATCGCAATAGTGGGAATATTTTTCACAGAGATTTCTAAGTTGTTTAAATAATGGCGAGATCAAAAAATAGAAAACCTGCAGAGGTTAGTTCAGGTTCGATGGCGGATATCGCTTTCCTTTTGTTGATATTCTTTTTGGTTACCACAACCATAGCGAATGACAAAGGAATTCTGATCTCTTTGCCACCAAAACCTGATCCAAATGAGCCACCACCAGTTGTTGAGAAAAATGACAAGAACATCTATGCTATTCTTGCCAACTCTCAAGATAAACTTTTGGTGGAGAGTGAGCCGTACGAAGGTACGATGGAGGAATTGACCGAAGACATCAAAAAGTTTGTCCTCAATTTTGGGCAACCTGGTGAAGAAGGAGTGGCTGTTTACAACAGCTTACCATCCAGCTTGAAAAGCTATATCAATAGCAATGGACGTAATCCGGAGTCTTCGGATGATCCAATTGAAGCTGTAGTTTCTTTCAAGGCCAACAGGGGTACTACCTATGAGCTGTATATAAGTGTACTGGATGCCGTCTACAAAGCATATGATGAAATCTATGCCGAGCGAGCAGGGCTGACAGTAGAAGAGTGGCTTATACTTGATAAAAGTAAAGACGCTCAGAGAGAAATCTATGCTCAGGCCCGAGAAGGTATAGGAAGGAATATTTCAATCGCTGAACCGAATTAATTATGTCTAAGTTTAAGAAAAGTTCAAGTACCTCAAACGATATACCTACTGCTGCATTGCCGGATATCATCTTTATGCTACTTTTCTTCTTTATGGTGACAACTGTAATGAGGGAAACAGATATTTTGGTAAAGCAACAACTTCCCAGAGCTACTCAGCTCACTAAGATTGAGCGAAAGTCTCTGGTAAGCTACATTTATATCGGTGAACCTAAAAATCCAAGCCTTTATGGAACTGAGCCCAGGGTTCAAACCAATGATGTATTTATCGAACCTACTGATATCATTCAGTTTGTGAATCAGGAGAAAGATAAGTTGTCTGAGGTGGAAAGAGATCAGATCACAATGTCGCTCAAAGGTGATATTGAGATTAAGATGGGTATAGTTTCTGATGTGCAACAGCAGCTGAGAGAAGCGAACGCACGAAAGGTATTGTATAGTTCGATCAAAAGATTAGATGACTAAATAAAAAAAGCCTCCCATCGGGAGGCTTTTTATTTTATATTCAATAATCAATTATTTGCTTAGCTTTTCTTTTTGCTCAGCAAACCAATTTTTCGATTTTTCTGTAAGCTCATTGATATCTTCAGATATCTCTTCTCCGGTATCCTGAACCTCATCCTCAAGCTCCTTGATGCCATTTTGGGAAGATTCTTTTACCTCTTTCATAAGCTTTTCTACCTTACTTCTTTCCGATTGAAGCTTTGATATGGCAGAAGAGACCTGCTCTTTGGCTTCTTCGCCAAGCTCTTCAGATTGATCGGTTAATTCATCAATTTTTCCATCCAGGTCTGATTTGATTTTAGATAGTTGCTCGTTGAGCATTTCCTTCTTCTCTTTCAAATCTGACTCAATGGATTCTTTTTCTTTGGATTTATTGTCACATGCTGATGTAAAAATCAATGCAACAACTACCATTATAGCATAAATCTTATTCGTATTCATAAATTGTGTTTGTTGGTTATAATTGCTCTTTAATAAGATTGAGCGGAGAATCGACAAAAAATGATCTTTCCTGTGATAATATAAACGGTGTATTGAGTAGTGAAGGTTGGTTTCTCAACAACTTTAATATTTCATCGGTGGAATAATCATCGCTAATATTCTTATCCGAATCCAGTAGACTTATAATTTCCACATTTAGCAGTTTGGCTGCTTTAATCAACTGGGTTTCCGTGAGCATATCTTTACTAATATCCTGCTCATTCACCTTAACAGTATTCAAAGTTCGTAAGTAACCCGCAGCCTCTCTGTCCTGTAGATCACTACTATTATAGATCAATAAATATTCGTTGCTGTTTAATGCCAAGCTCATATATTTCTAACAGCTTAGTTGTGTTATTGTTTGTGTTTATTTTTATTTCTAAAACACAGAATCTCTCATCTACAGCCCACTATGTATCCCTTAAAAAGATTTCATTTTCTATCAACAGTAGTTTCTAGCTTATTGGTCATTATTAATTCATGTGGTTCGATACCAGATCAATTCATCACCACCAGTCCCAATTCAGAATTCAGTTTTACTCTGAAACTGGACGAATCGGCTGCTCCTGTTTATTCCATTCAATATCAGGGAAAAGAGATTATTAAACCTTCCCTCTTAGGATTGGAGATAAATGGTAATAAGGTTCAGAATAATGTCACAATCAGTGAGTTGGAAACGCAATCTGTTTCGGGTGAGTGGACTCCTGTCTATGGAGAGCGCAATAGATATCCTGAAAACTACACAGAATCGCTCTATGAGCTTGGAGGGTATAGTTTACCAGTCAAGCTTCGAGTAAGAAGTTACAATGAAGGAGTAGCCTTAAGATATGAACTTCCGGAGGTGAACGCTTCTTTAACAGTGAACAGCGAGTTGACTGAGTTTTCGGTGCCGGCTACCTCCAAAGTTTGGGCCTCAAATAGAGCTCAAAGTGAAATCAATGAGATGGGTGTTTCGGAAATAGAAGAAATTATTGAAAGACCTTTATTGATACAGCCTGAAGAAGATCTATTCTTGGCCATTGGTGAAGCAGCCCTGGTTGACTTTGCCAGGATGAAACTATCAAACAAATCCGGTGGTACCCTGGTGGCATCACTTGAAGGTGAGGCGGTGATGAACACAGCTTTTTCTACACCGTGGAGGTTTGTGATGGCAGGAAAAACACCCGGGCAGATATTAGATAACAACTATTTGCTGCTAAATCTCAATGAGCCAAACAAGTTGGATGATACCTCTTGGATCAGGCCAGGAAAAGTGATTCGTGAAGTCACTCTAACTACCAGGGGGGGTATGGCCTGTGTAGATTTTGCTGTAAAACATAATATGGAGTATATCGAGTTTGATGCCGGATGGTATGGCAACGAATATGATGATGCCTCTGACGCGACAACCATCACCGTAGATCCCAAGAGATCTAAAGGGCCACTGGATTTATTAGCAGTTATTGAGTACGCTAAATCAAAGAATGTTGGTGTGATCTTGTATGTCAATAGAAGAGCATTGGAAAAGCAGCTTGATGAGATATTGCCTCTACTAAGCTCATGGGGAGTAAGTGGAATTAAATATGGCTTTGTGAATGTAGGGCCACAGGAATGGACCCGTTGGCTGCATGATGCTGTGAGAAGAGCGGCCGATTACAAGCTGATGATAGATGTTCACGATGAATACCGACCAACAGGATATTCAAGGACCTACCCAAACTTTATGACTCAGGAAGGTATAAGAGGGGATGAAGAGTCGCCCACCAATTCCATGGTGTTGAAGACACTATTTACACGGATGATTGCCGGAGCGGGTGACCATACCAACTGCTATTTTGCTCCACGTGTAGATGAGACCATGGGGTCACATGCTTCGCAATTGGCGAAGTCTGTGATCATCTACAGTCCGTGGCAATTTCTCTATTGGTATGATCGACCCAAGGGATCAAGACCTGGTGATGAAGGTGCAGGCGGAAGTAAATCTTTTATTCAGGAGGTTCCGGAGCTGGCTTTTTTTGATGCACTCCCTACAGTATGGGATGATACAAAAGTCATTGAGGGATATCCGGGAAAGTTTGCCACGATTGCAAGGAAGAGTGGAGACGAATGGTTTATTGGAGCTCTCAATGGTGAAGAAAGTAGAATATTTGAGATTCCGCTATCATTCCTTGATCCGGGTATGAACTATACAGCTATCATGTATTCAGATAATGCTTTTGTAGAAACTGACACAAAAGTTCAGATTGAGGAAAAAGAGGTTAGAAGTACAGAAACCTTAATATTAGATGTAAAGAGCAACAATGGGGTGGCCATTCATTTGCTTCCAAAGTAGTTTTGACGGATCTAATCTACTTAATATAAACCGTCTTGGCATTGACAAACTCTTTGATACCAATGAAGGAGAGCTCTCGTCCGTAGCCGCTCTCCTTGATTCCACCAAAGGGAAGCCTGGGATCTGACCGTACGAATGCATTGATAAAAGTTGATCCTGCCTGGAGCTTCGAGGCTATTATTTCAGCTTTTGAGAGGTCCTGACTAAATACCGCCGAACCCAACCCATAAATTGTATCATTGGCTACTTGGATCGCTTCTTCTTCATTATCCACCTCAATAATTGATGCAACAGGACCAAACAATTCCTCATCATAAGCCGGCATTCCTGGCTTCACGTCGGTTAAAATGGTCGGAGAGTAATAAAAACCTTGCCCCTGATCGGACTTCCCTCCTAAGGTGATTTTAGCTCCTTTTTTTACAGATTTATCTACCTGGTCAGCAAGTAACTCCATCAGGTCTTTTCTTGCTATTGGGCCAATATCTGTTTCTTCAGCGGTTGGATCCCCAACTGACTTGGCCTCCATGAGTTGTTTCACCTTATCGACAAACTGCTTTTTAACCGAACTAATGACGATAAATCTTTTGGCGGCAATACAGCTTTGTCCGCTATTGATCAGCCTACCGGTTACGCAGGTTTCGGCAGCAAGATTCAGGTCTGCATCCCCAAGGATCAAATAAGGGTCGCTTCCTCCTAACTCAAGGACGGTTTTTTTGAGGTATTTTCCTGCTAAAGCAGCAAGAGACTTTCCTGCCCTGGTGGATCCCGTCAACGTCACTGCAGCAACTTTTTTATTTGCAACGATGGGCTCTATCTGAGGAATATCAGCGATGATCGTATTGAACAAATACTTCGGAAATCCGGCCTCCTCAAATATCCTTTGCATGGATAGCGCACATGCAGTTGTATTAGGTGAATGCTTCAGCAGGCATGCATTACCTGCCATCAAGGCTGGAGCAGCAAAGCGAAAGACCTGCCAGTAGGGGAAATTCCAGGGCATCACCGCCAGTACCACACCGAGGGGATCATACCTCACATAGCTTTTAGAAGCGTCTGACTTAATTTCTTCTTTTTGGAGAAAAGCTTCAGCATTAGACGCATAATATTCACAAACCCAGGCACACTTTTCAATTTCAGCCTCTGACTGGTTTAACGGCTTACCCATTTCAAGAGTGATTTCCATGGCCAGCTGATCCTTCTCCTTTTCCAGCACAGCTTTTAGCCTCCTGAATAAGGTGCTTCGCTCGGCAAAAGTTGTTTCCTTCCATTTCAGCCAGGACTGATGCGCATGATCTATAATCTGGGAGATCTTTGAATCATCATAAAATTCATATGTATTCAGCTGCTCTTCAGTAGCAGGATTAATGGTATCAAATGACTTCATCTTATTTGTTTATTATGCTGATGCTTTCCTATCCAGGAATGGGATCCAATCCTCTCTCATCTTGTTGGTCGTGGACCTTAAGAACATAACATACGTAGGCCGGATTGGTTTCCTGATAAGTCGTAAACCTACCTGGTCAGGACTAAAATCACCTTTTCGGGCATTGCAGGATTTGCATGCAGTTACCAGGTTGGTCCAGGTGGATTTGCCTCCCTTTGAACGAGGTACCAGGTGGTCCAACGTGAGGTCTTTAGAGGTGCCACAGTATTGGCAGGCATAAGCATCCCGCTTGAATACATTGTGACGTGTTAGTACCACACCTTTATAGGGTATGTGTGCGTATTGCAGGATACGAATTACAGACGGGAAAGGAAAACATTTATCGACTGTTCGCAGTACTGCATCTGACTTCTCGGTCAGCATCTCCGCTTTTTTCAACCATACCAGTAAAAAGGCTCGCTGAACTGAGCAAACGGAGATGGGAGTGAAGTCTTGATTCAGTACCAGGACAGTGTTCATATCTTTAATTTTTGTAGTTCTCTGTCCTGATCCTTCTTCTTGATAGAATCTCTCTTATCAAAGAGTTTTTTACCTCTCGCAAGCGCAATTCCCACCTTGGCATATCCCCGCTTATTGACGAAAAGTTTTGTAGGGATAATCGTCAGGCCTTTTTCCTCAGTCTTCGCCTTGAGTTTTTTTAGCTCACTTTTCTTCAGGAGCATTTTGCGCTCCCTGATAGGGTCATGGTTTTGAAATGAGCTCTCGGTATATGGGGTGATGTTCATCCCTTTGATAAAAAGCTCATCGTTGTGCAAGTAACAATATGCACCTGACAGACTGATCTTGCCTTCCCGGATAGATTTGATCTCAGTGCCTTTTAGGACTATTCCTGCCTCAAACTGCTCCAGCCATTCATACTCGAAACTAGCCTTCCGGTTTTTTATACTGATATCGTTAGAAAATCGCTTTTCTTTAGCCATGACATACTTATTCAATTTAAAAATAATGAAGGGTCTGTGATAATTAAAAGATAATCCCTTTAAAATATCATTCTTGGTAGGGGGCTGTCAGTGAGTTGACCAAATTTATCTGACTTAAACTGCAGATATCCTGTCAACGCTATCATGGCGGCATTATCCGTACAATATTCAAATTTGGGAATAAAAACCTGCCAGTTATTTTTTTGTGCCAGCACTTCCAAAGCCTTTCTAAGCCCCTGATTTGCAGATACTCCACCCGCAATACCAACGGATTTTATCTTCTCTTGTTTGGCTGCCTTCTTTAGTTTTTTCAGCAACATGTTGATTAATGTGTGCTGAATGCTTGCTGCCAGATCATGAAGATTCTTTTCAATAAAATTTTCGTCCTTTTTTATTTCATCTCGGAGGAAATAAAGAAAAGCAGTTTTTATCCCAGAAAATGAAAAGTCATATCCAGGCATCTCTGTCTCGGGGAAGGTAAACCTTAAGGGGTCTCCTGTCTGCGCAAGTTTGTCTACCTGTGGCCCCCCAGGATATCCTAATCCGAGCAATTTGGCACATTTATCAAAGGCTTCGCCTACGGCGTCATCCTGGGTTTGACCGATGATAGCCATCTTTTCAAAGTCATCAAGTCTTACAAGTTGGGTATGCCCTCCGCTTACTGTAAGACATAGAAATGGGAACTTTGGATGTGGATCTTCAATAAAATGAGAAAAGATATGCGCATGCATATGATGTACCGGAATGACGGGGATGGATAGACTCAATGCCATAGCTTTGGCAAAAGAACTCCCTACCAACAATGATCCCAGCAGGCCCGGACCCCGAGTATAGGCAATTGCATTAATTTTGTGAGGTGTTATACCTGCTAATGCTAAGGCTTCATGAACTACGGGAACAATATTTTTTTGATGTGACCTGGAAGCTAACTCAGGCACCACTCCGCCGTAACTTTTATGAATAGATTGTGTTGCAATGATATTACTACTGATTTTTCCGTTAATACAAATAGCAGCAGAAGTTTCATCGCAAGATGATTCAATACCGAGAATGATGCGATCCATAGAAAGCCAAAAATATAATTGAAAAGTAAGATAACGATAGCACCTGCACTTGGAGTTCTCAAAAAAGTACTTTTTTGGGGTGCTACTGCTATAGTTACGGTCGCATTAGTGATCATATTATTGCTCCAGGTGCCGTGGGTTCAAAATTCAATCAAGGATTATGTGCTGGAAACTCTCTATGAACAAACCGGGCAACAGGTCTATCTTAAAAATGTAAAAATCAAATGGTTTGATCAGGTTCTGCTCAGAGACCTGAGGGTTGAAGATTACAAAGGACAAACCTTGTTGAAGACCTCGGAGATGGAGGTGAACTACCAAATTTCCAATCTGTTGGTAGAAAATCATCTGTATCTGGATGATGCATTTCTTTCCAAAGGAGAGCTCAATCTTGTAAAATATGATGACTCACTGGCTGTGAACATCCTGGAGTTTATTGAGGGAATCAAATCTTTGAAGAGCAGCCAGCAGGTAGCAGATTCTTTGAAAAAGCCACTCAAAATTTCCATTACACAGATCGAGCTTGAACAATTTAAGGTTGGCTATGACAACCAGCAAGTTGTACAGGCCGATGAGCAGTATGTTGACCTGGCTCATTTCGATTTCATGATCAACCAGGCTGGTTTCTACAAGTTTGATATCAAAAAAGATACGATCACTACTGTGGTGAGCTATTTGATAGGGGAGGAATTAAATACAAAGTTCCAGATCAGGGAATTTCAAAGCCTTTTTAGGCTTACCAACAAGGACATCACACTGAGCGAGCTTTTCCTGAAGACGCCTCATTCGGTGGTTAGGGAAAAACTCGTCTTCTCTTATGACAGTCTCAAGGATCTGAATGAATTCTCAAGCAAGGTAACCCTTGATTTACAGCTTAGAGAAACAAAAATTGATCAGTACGATCTTTCATTTTTTGCAAACCTGCCAAGAGAGCATCACATGATCAATGCGGATGCGGATATCCTTGGTACTATTCCCCACCTGTCTATAAGAGACTTTACCATCAGGTATAATGACCGAAGTCAGATTGAAGGAGATATTGACTTTATGGGGCTTCCCAAGATTGATGAAGCCTTCATAGATGCCAACATCTCTAATGGAAACCTCAACCCGGATGACTTTGCTGATTATGTAGGGGAGTTTCGGAAAAATTTAATGTCGCTGGGAACTATTCGTTTCTCTGGTTCTTTCCTGGGATTTATCAATGACTTTGTTGCAAATGCGAATTTCATCACTGACAATGGCAGGGTTTATTCGGATATCAACCTCAAGTTCCCGATGGGATTTGCCGATGCTAAATATTCAGGAAAGCTTATCCTGGACAAATTCAATGCCGGTGCATTTATACAGGACAAAGAATTGCTTCAAAAGGTAAACCTGAATGGTGAAATCGATGGACAGGGCTTTCGGGTAGAAAATGCAAGTTTCCAGCTAAACGCCGACATTACCAATACAGGGATAATGGGTTATGAGTATGATTACATCAAGGCTGATGGTAGGTTTGCTGCTTCATACTTCAGAGGAAGCCTGATTGTTGATGATCCCCATTGTAAGATCAATGGTGAGGGTACACTCAATCTTGGAATTATCCCGGAAGAAATTGAAGTGCGAGGGTCTGTGGATCAACTGGATTTTAAACCACTAGGATTTTCAGAAAAGGACATAAGCCTCAAGATGGCTATCTCCTCAAACTTCACCGGATTAAACCTTGACAGCCTTGTAGGCAGGATTCAGCTGGATAGCATGTATATCAGCTATGACAATCGCTCATTGCTATTCGATACCATTTCCATTTCCGCAGAGCGCGATCATCATAGCAGGGAAATAAACATTGATCTGGATCAGGCTCACTTGAGACTTGATGGAGATTTCTATTTTTCTCAGCTGATCACCGATGCTGATCTTATTGCCAGGGAATTCGCAGCTTATTTTGAGCCAGAACTTGAGCGGAGGGTAAGTATATATAAGCGGTTGAAAGATACAAGAAACTACGAGGTCAACATGACACTGGATTACCAGGATATAAACCCATACATTGCTTTTCTTGATCAGGACCTTACAATTTCCGAAGGTGGAGTCGTAGAAGGAAAATACTACCAACGTAAGAATGCCACTTTGTTTTTATACACGGAAATAGACTCAGTAGAATACAAAGGAGTCACTTTTTATGAAAACACAATTGACCTCAATGCCTCCAAAGACATGGATTCATTGGGGGTGATAGCCAATATTTTCGTCAACTCTTCTCGACAGAAATGGCGGCAAATACCCGAAACCAGAGATATGTCCATTGAAGCCATCTGGTTTAACAATGACATCTCGATCCAGGGGCATGTAGAGCAACCTGAAAACAACAGCTCAGCACTCGTAAATGCCGAGTTGCGACTTCTGAGAGACAAGTTGGTATTTAAATTCAAACCTTCCAATATGGTCGTGTTTGGTGAGAGGTGGTTTTTTAACCCTTTCAACAATATTGAAATAGCAAGTGAATCCATCACAATAGACCGTCTGGAGCTCTACAATGGAGAACAATCTGTTAGCCTCAAGGGTGTTTACTCAGCAGCAAACACTACAGATCTGGTGCTCAATTTCAAACAATTTGACCTTATCAGCATTTCTCCAATTGTTCCTATCCCTATCAGCGGTATCCTTACCAGCCAGGTCTCACTCAACAAGGAGGGAGAAGATTCTTCTGTTCAACTACTCACTGAACTTGATCTGAATGACCTGGTAGTAGATGACCTGTATGTAGGCAATATTAATGGTAGCTCGGATTGGGTAAAAGGTCTTCAAGCCATTTCAATGGATTTTGTTGTGCAAAGGGAATCTATCAGAACTATTACCATGGAGGGGTATTATTATCCTTATAATGAGGAGGATCAGCTAGATGTCGCAGTAGAGTTTGATCAGGCCAACATCAAACTCTTTGAACCACTTTTCCGTAGTTTGTTTTCAAATATTGAAGGAAATGCAAGTGGAAGCGTAAGTATTAGTGGCAATCTTTCATACCCTGTTCTCAATGGGTATAGTAGGATAGAAAATGGAAAATTCCGGTTTGATTATCTGGGTACCACTTATACATATAATGGGAACATCAACTTCAATAATGAAGCCATTCTGCTGAATGGGCTTCAAATAACAGACCGGGATGGTGACAAAGCATCCCTCAATGGCAGGGTCAGACACAAAGGATTCAAGGATTTTGCTTTGAACCTGGATATCTCAGCCAATAACTTCTTGTTTCTTAATACAACAGCTAATGATAACAGCCTGTACTATGGATCTGCTAAAGGGACCGCGGAAATCAAGGTTTCTGGTCCAGTGACAGATCTCTTGATCCAGGCCAAGGCAACTACGGAAGCTGGCACAAGAATTTCTATCCCTCTGGAAGATGACACAGATATTGACCAGAAAGATTACATCAGTTTTATTGATCTGACCGATACCTTACATACAGAAGCAACCGAAGAGCTGATCAGAAATAGTATTTCAGGGATCCGACTTGACTTCGAATTGAATATAACCAACAGGGCTTACCTTGAGCTGATCAGGGATATCAAAACAGGAGATATCATCCGGGGAAGAGGAGTGGGCAACCTCAATATGACCCTTGATACCCAGGGTGAGTTCCAGCTTTTTGGTGAAATAAACATAAGTGAGGGAGCATACAATTTCACTATTCCTAATTTCATCAACAAGGAATTTGATATCCGTCCGGGGAGTACTATTTCCTGGTATGGCGATCCTTACCAGGGCATTTTGAACCTTACTGCTGTTTATCGTCAAATGGCTTCCTTGAGCGATTATCTTCCACAACCAGGTGAATTCGAAGCTCCCAGTCAACATCAAAGGCTTCCGTTTTTGGTGATACTTGGACTTAAAGGTGAGATGCTCTCCCCACAAATTGATTTTAAGATAGAGGTGGATGAGGCTTCAGCCCAGCTATTGACAGCGGATCAGGTCACCTTATCTGATATCAACAACAATGAACAGGAGCTCAAAAGACAGGTGTTTAGTTTGTTGATCTTGCGTAAGTTCTCAGTCCAGGATGGCTTTAGCATTGGGGGTGGCGCTGTCGGTAGTAGCTTAAGTGAATTCCTAAGTAACCAGTTTTCTTATTTCATCAGCCAGGTAGATGAAAACCTGGAGGTGGATATAGATTTAAGTTCTTTTTCAGATGCCAATGCCTTCAATACTTTCCAGCTCCGATTGGCTTATACTTTTATGGATGGAAGGCTTAGGGTGAGTGGAGGCGGATTGGTCGCGCAAAATGGCTCTAACGTATCTAATGATAACTTTTTTGGTGACTGGTCTGTCAGATACATCCTTACCAAGGATGGTCACCTCAGGATCAAAGCATTTAGCCAGACCAAGCAGCGAGCAGCTACTAGTACTACAGCCAACTTCTTTCGAGAGACAGGAGTGAGTTTTCAATATGTAAATTCATTCAATGAATTTAACGACCTGCTCAAGAAGTCCAGGGATAAGGCGGTTGAACAAGCCGAATCAGAGACATCTCCAGCCCAAACAATGAGTGATTCCACTGATGTATCGAGCAGATTGTAGCTCAGAACAAATCGTTGTGAAAATGGTTTGTTAGGAATGGACGAAATCAATATTTTCTGGTACCGAAGAGATCTGAGAAGCCACGACAACCGGGGATTTTACCAGGCCCTGACCTCAGGATTACCCGTGCTGCCTGTTTTTATTTTTGACCGCAATATTCTCGACGAGCTTGAGGATAAATCAGATGCCAGAGTCACATTTATTCACCGGCAGGTGGAAAAACTGCATGATATATTTAAGGAGCATGAAAGTGGATTGAAAGTATTGCACAGTACTCCACTGGAAGCTTTCAAAAGTTTGGCTTCCGACTACCAGATAAAAAATGTTTATACCAATGAGGATTACGAGCCCTATGCAAGGGAGAGGGACGACTTAATTCATGATTTTCTTAAGTCGAAGGATGTGGGCTTCATACATGTAAAGGACCAGGTGATCTTTGGGCCGGAAGAAATAATGAATGAACAGGGACAACCCTACAAAGTCTTTACCCCATACAAGAATAAATGGCGAGAAAAACTGAAGTCCTCTGACTATGGGCAAATAGACTCAGAGAGCAATTTGAGCAATCTTTACAAGACTGAAATAAAATCTCCGATGTCACTGGATAGTTTGGGATTCAAGGAGACTTCTATAGAGATACCCGAAGCTAAATTTGATAAGGAGATCATTTCACAATATCAACAGAAAAGGAATTTTCCAGCAATTAGAAGTACTACCAGGCTGAGTGTCCATCTCAGGCACGGTACAGTGAGTGTCAGGGAAGCTGTATCAAGGGGGTTAAACTTATCGGATACCTGGCTGAATGAGTTGGTATGGAGAGAGTTTTATATGATGGTTTTGTATCACTGGCCACAGGTGGTCGACCAGGCCTTTAAGCCAGAATATGATAAAATAGAGTGGCTCAATGATGAGTCGGTATTCAAAGCCTGGTGCGAAGGCAAGACGGGATATCCAATCGTAGATGCAGGCATGCGGGAGCTTAATGCTACAGGTTTTATGCACAATCGGGTCAGAATGATCACTTCCAGTTTTCTAAGTAAAATGCTGCTGATCGACTGGCGCTGGGGTGAACGTTATTTCGCTGAGAAACTCCTGGATTATGAGCTTTCCAGCAACAACGGGGGCTGGCAGTGGGCTGCTGGAACCGGTACGGATGCGCAGCCCTACTTCCGTATATTCAATCCCTACACGCAAACAGAGAAATTTGATAAAGACGAGAAATACCTCAGAAAATGGATACCTGAACTCGATTCTGATGACTATCCGGATCCAATCATCGATTATAAAATGGCCAGAGAAAGAGCGCTTGAAACATATAAAGTTGCCTTATCATAGCAGTACACAGGAAATTTGCATTATATAAGTATTTTTGCTGGGCAAGCCGGCTCATCGTTCTTCTGCCCCAGGTAGAGGGAAGGAAAGTCCGGGCAACATAGAGCGCCGTACTTCCTAGCGGGAAGGTCCTGATACCGGTAGTAACCGATATGGGGAACAGATAGTGCCACAGAAAACATACAGCCTAAGGAGCTTGCTCCCGGCAATGGTGAAAAGGCGAGGTAAGAGCTCACCGTTCTCATAGTGATATGAGGAGCATGGTAAACCTTACGGGTTGAAAGACCAAATAGATCCTGTTTAGAGTTGCTCGCTCGGTTGGCAGGATGGGTAGGTTGATGATGATCCTGGCAGCGATGTCCGGACAAGATAAATGATGGGCATCCTGATACCATTTTGGTATTGGGATTACAGAACCCGGCTTACAGGCTTGCATTTATTATTTAAACTGAAAAGTAGCTATGGCTAAGATCCTTATTGTAGATGATGAAAAAAGCATCAGAGAGACCCTGAAAGAAATCCTTGAGTACGAAAAGTATCAGGTAAGCGAAGCCCAGGATGGCGAAGCTGCCTGGGAGGAGCTATCCAAAAACAACTATGATGTGGTGCTCTGTGATATCAAAATGCCAAAAATGGATGGTATCGAACTACTCGACAAAGCAGTGAATGAGGGGATTGACACACCATTTATCATGATCTCTGCCCACGGAACGATAGAGACAGCTGTAGATGCTACAAAGAAAGGAGCTTACGATTTCATCCAAAAGCCACCGGATCTCAATAGGCTATTGCTTACGGTCCGAAATGCGCTGGACAAGTCAAACCTTCAGGTGGAAACAAAGACCCTTAAGAAAAAGATCAATAAAGCTTTTGATATCGTAGGTAACTCCAAGCCAATCCAGGAGATTAAAGATACCATTGAGAAGGTAGCACCAACGGATGCACGTGTACTCATCACCGGTGAAAATGGCACGGGCAAGGAGCTGGTTGCTCATTGGCTACATGCTAAAAGTCCCCGGTCCGGAGTGCCACTCATTGAAGTGAACTGTGCTGCCATTCCTTCCGAATTGATTGAAAGTGAGTTGTTTGGACATGAGAAAGGGTCTTTTACCTCTGCGCATAAACAGCGCATTGGAAAGTTTGAACTGGCTAACAATGGTACTATCTTTTTGGATGAGATAGGAGATATGAGCCTTTCCGCACAGGCGAAGGTCTTGAGGGCTTTGCAGGAACATAACATCACCAGGGTAGGGGGTGAGAAGTCCATTAAAGTAGATGTGCGGGTGCTGGCTGCTACCAACAAGGATCTAAAGAAAGAAATAAAAGAAGGAAACTTCAGGGAAGACCTTTACCATCGATTGAGTGTGATGATCATTCAGGTGCCGCCATTGAGGGAGCGTAAGGATGACATTCCTCTGCTTATCGAGCATTTCATGGGTTTAATTTCCTCTGAATACGGGTCTGCTCCCAAGAAAATTGCGAAAGATGCAATTGATGAGCTTACAAACTATGCATGGTCAGGAAACATTCGAGAGCTACGAAACATCGTAGAACGACTGATTATAATGTCAGATAGTGAAATATCTGTTAAGGACGTAAAGCGATACGTAGAGATCTAAATCAAATTCTAATCTGTTTAGGCTTTGACTTTTCTACATCCTGTTTGGCGTAAGTAGGACAAGTTTTTTGGGTACAAGCACTCAACCCAGCCAGTACAATTGCAATAACAAAAATTTTCAACTTCATGAGCGGTTTCTCTTTAGTGGATATAGTTTATACCCAGTTTTTACTATTATCAAAAATATGTTTTAGTTTCTTTCTCTGCAAAAAAAAACGATTAATTAACTCATAATCTCGTTAAAATAACAAATTACAGCCTCTAATATCTGAATTATCCATTCGCCCCATTACTTCAAATTGGCTGTTTTGAACAATTCTTCCAAGGTCTTCTGTTTCAACGAACGAAATGGTATGGATATTGGCCAGGTCTATAATATTTATACTTCCGGTTTGACCTTTTTCTACATAGTTAAACGGGTCATTAATGTCTCGGATCATCACTTTTGCCCATTTTGGGAAAGAAAAAAAGCCATTTTTGCCGTATGCCTGTGAGAAAAGTTCAGTCATTCCGTATTCTGAATAAACTGAAGTAATACCAAAGCCTTTCTTGATGAGATGGTGTAATTCCTGTCGGGTAATTTCTTCTCTTCTACCTTTCATTCCGCCTGTTTCTATCACCATAAGATTCTGAAGGTTGGAAAAAGGACCAGCCTTCTCTATAAAATCTAACAATGCATAAGACACCCCAAACAGTATCTTTGGTTCATCGGTATCCAACTTGTCTTTCAGGTCTTTATAATTATCGAGATAAAAACCACCTGAAGTGGATGTTTTGCTTATGAAGTAGTCCACCATGCTGATGAGAGAAGAGTCTCCCTGTTGAATGTAGGAGGGCAGTAGCGCAAGTATTTTGTATTTATTCAGCTTGTCTAATAGGGTGTTAAATATGGCCTCGGCATTGAAATGGTACAGCGATTCATCTTTCACATGATGGTGGCTACGGTCTCCTGTTGTGCCGCTACTCTTAAAAATTTTTTCAGTTTGCCATGTCCCTGTCTTGATTTCCTGTGTCTTAAAGAAAGAGATGGGTAGAAAAGGAATAGTTTCCAGACTATTGACATCTTTAGGGCCAATATTCAGAAGATTGCAATATTCCCGATAAATTTGATTCTGATTCCACTGGAAATTAAAGATTTCAATGGCAAATTTTTCAAATGTTTCTTCGTTAATAGAAATTAGGTCAGATTTGAATCTTTTAGGATCAATCATCGGTTACATTAAAAAGAAAGTTCAATTTATAGTGAGGGAATGATTATGAGGTACATGACCAGATATTTTTTAGTAATAATCATGATTCCTGTAATCCTTGGTTGTTATAGAGAAACAGAGGTGTCAGATATTCCTTATATCGAATTCAGGGGGTTGGATTTTATTCCCGGATCATCTTTTGATTCCCTTGTCCTGTCATTTTATTTCGAAGATGGAAATGGTGATGTAGGTTTGTTTTCCAGTGAAACCTTTGCGCCATACCATCCATTCGACTATGTAGTAGATGATGATGACAGCCTTGTGACTTTGAGCTCTAACTCAACACCACCTTTCAGATTGGTCACGCCAGGCTCACTCGAGGAGAAGTTCTTGAGTGATACGGATATCAGGAGCCCATACAATTGTGAAGATTATGCCATTCTGGATATTGGTACTAACGGAGCGGCTGATACCTTTTTTATCAAGAAGAATGAATTTCATTACAATCTTCACCTTGACTTTTTCAGAAAGGTAAACGGTGTCTACCAGGAGATTGACCTGGAATCTGTTTTTGGAACTACCAGTTGTGGGATAACCTACGATGGTAGGATTCCGGTTTTCGATGAGGAAACTGTAAAAAGCCAACGACCCGTGCGGGGAACTATTACTTATCCTATCACATCAAGTGGATTCCCTTTCATCTTTGGTAATGATGAATTCAAGATCGAATTTTATATCTATGATTTCAGTCTGAATCCCAGTAACGTAGCCAGTACCCCTGATCTGACCCTGCTGGGTATTACCCGATAAGTGGCTTAAATCCTTCCGGATCTACTTCCGAAATCAACCTATAGACACCCTCAAACACATCCTCAGTATTGGGCTTTGAGAAGTAATCACCGTCAGTACTATAGGCTGGCCTGTGATCTTTTGCTGCGATACACAGTGGTTTTGAGTCGAGATATTGGTAGCCATTGTCACGATCCAGCACCTGTTGCATCATGTAAGCGGTAGCTCCACCTGGCACGTCTTCATCAATAAATACAACCCGATTAGTTTTCTTCAATGAATCGATGATAGAGCTATGGATGTCAAATGGAAGAAGCGATTGCACATCAATGACTTCACATGAGATGCCAAATTCACTTAGTTGCTGAGCTGCCTCCATGACAATTCTGCAAATAGAGCCATAAGTAACCAGGGTCACATCAGTGCCTTCACGCAAAACCTCCGGAACCCCCAAGGGGACTTTTATGTCAGCAATGTTTTCTGGCATCTTTTCTTTCAGTCTGTAGCCATTGAGTGATTCTATGACAAGGGCAGGGTCTTCAGATGCCATTAGTGTATTATAAAAACCTGCAGCCTGAGTTAGGTTTCTTGGAACAAGCAGATGTATACCACGGATTGAACCAAGCAGCATTCCCATGGGGGAGCCACTATGCCAAACACCTTCCAATCTGTGACCGCGCGTCCTGATAATTACCGGGCATACCTGGCCACCTTTCATCCTGTAGTGCAACGATGCCAGGTCGTCAGACATGGTTTGCAGGGCATAAATCAGGTAATCAAGGTATTGGATCTCAATGATGGGTCTTAAACCCCGGAGAGCAGAACCAATTCCCTGTCCAAGAATGGTCAGTTCTCTGATGCCAGTATCCGTAACCCGGATCTCACCATATTTTTCCTGCAAACCAGCAAATCCCTGGTTTACATCACCGATTTTTCCTACATCTTCACCGATAGCAAAGACCCGTGGGTCTCTTTTAAGCAGCTCATCAAAGCATGCCCTTACAACCTCCCGGCCATCTACCACCACTGCATCTTCAGAGTATTCCGGTTTCACTTCTCCCACAGCTAGTGGACTTGAGGCTGATTCATTGTACAGATGAGAATTGTACTCATCCTTATGGATCTCATTTTTTTTCTTTATCCACTGAATTAGGGACTCTTTCTCTTTAGAATTCTCATCCTTCAGGTACCTTAAGCTCTTTCTGACTGCACGCATGGTGTCAGCCTTTAATGGATTTAAGGTGTCTTTCAGGTCGCTCCTGATTTCATTTAGCGCTACCTTATTTACGGATACCTTGGCCGCATCACCGATTAACTTGATTGCCGTGGCAACATCCGTTTTGATCTCGGCAGTATAAGCTTTCCAGGCTTCATTCCTGGCTTGTTTCGCCTTTTGCCTGGCCTCGTTTTCTACTTCTTTGAGTTCTGATTCAGTACAAAGACCAGTCTCCAGAATCCATTCCCGCATTTTGAGGTTGCAATCATGGGTTCTTTCCCAGTCCAGCCTTTCTTTTGATTTATATCTTTCATGGGAGCCCGATGTGGAGTGACCCAAAGGCTGGGTCATGTCAATCACATGAACAAGACTCGGGACATGCTGTTCCCGGGCTATCTGTGCTGCTTTTTGGTAGGTTTTCACGAGATTAGGGTAATCCCAACCTTCTACAGTGAAAATCTCCATTCCGGGCAGGTCTTTTTCTCTTCTGAAGCCCTCAAGGACAGCTGAGATACTTTCTTTGGTGGTGTGATAATGCTGAGGTACTGAGATTCCATAACCGTCATCCCATACAGACATCACAACTGGGATCTGGAGTACGCACATGGCATTTATAGCCTCAAAAAAATGACCTTCGGATGTCGCGGCGTTACCAATAGTTCCAAAGGCTACTTCATTTCCGTTTATACTAAAGTCCTTGAGATCTTTCAGATCAGGATTGTTACGATACAGTTTGGAAGCATAAGCCAGTCCGATCAATCTTGGCATTTGAGCAGCAGTACAGGAGACATCTGAAGCTGAGTTCTTCATGTCAGTCAGCGTTTTCCACTCACCACCTGCGGTCATCGACCTGGTTCCAAAATGTCCATTCATCATCCGGCCTGCAGAAGCCGGCTCCGCATCAAGATCTGTATGCGCGTATAACTGTGCGAAGAATTCCTGAGAAGAGTGCTGACCCATGGCTATCATCATGGTCTGATCCCGATAATAGCCGGATCTCCAGTCCCCGTTCTTAAATGCTTTGGCTGCTGCTATCTGGGCTACTTCCTTTCCGTCGCCAAATATCCCGAATTTGGCTTTGCCCATAAACACCTCTTTTCGCCCAATAATGCTAGTTTCCCGGCTTTCTACTGCCAGTGCATAATCAAATAGCACCTCAGCCTTCTTGAACTTGGTTTTAGTCGTAACTTCTTGCGTACCCACTAAAAAAGAGGTTTGTTAAACAATACTTCAAGGAAGTCAAAATTACTAAAAAATCGGCACAGGTAATAGAGAAACGACCATATATTTCTATTGAATTGGATTTTAACAACAGTGAAAAAGGAATAATATTCCGGGAATAAACATAAAATCAAAATTTAATTTTAAGGGCTTAAATTTCAGTTAGGGGATTTATCGAATTTTTTGTACCCTGCAATTCTCACTATTTCGCCGCGTATCTTTGTCAAAAAGCGATTATTACATGATTATAGGTGTACCAAAGGAGATAAAATCCAACGAAAACAGGGTAGCAATTACTCCGGGGGGTGTGATAGAACTCACCAAGCGAGGACATGCTGTATATATACAAGCCAGTGCAGGTTTGGATAGCGGATTTGCAGATGATCAGTACATACAGGCGGGTGCTGAGATCCTTCAAACAATTGAGGAAGTTTATAAAAAATCCGAGATGATTATGAAGGTGAAGGAGCCGATCGAACGGGAGTATGCGCTCATCAGAAAGGATCAGCTGGTATTCACTTACTTTCATTTTGCTTCAAGCAAGCCATTGACGGATGCCATGATCGATAGCGGGGCTGTGTGCCTGGCCTATGAAACTGTAGAAAAGAGTGACCGATCATTGCCATTATTGATCCCAATGTCCGAAGTGGCAGGAAGGATGGCCATACAGGAAGGAGCCAAATACCTGGAACGACCACAAAAGGGACGTGGGATACTGCTGGGTGGGGTGCCTGGCGTAAGACCTGCCAAGGTACTGATCCTGGGAGGAGGAATCGTGGGGACCAATGCAGCCAAGATGGCCTCTGGCATGGGCGCTGATGTGACCATCATGGATATCAACCTTCCACGATTGCGATATCTGGAAGACATCATGCCTGCCAATGTGAGTACGTTTATGTCAAGTGAATACAACATCAGAGAATTGATTGGTACCCATGATCTGATCATCGGGGCAGTGTTGATTCCCGGAGCAAAGGCACCTCACCTGGTCACCAGGGATATGCTTAAGTTTATGAAGCCCGGCACGGTACTGGTCGATGTAGCGGTGGACCAGGGAGGATGTATCGAGACGTGTAAGCCAACCACACACGACAACCCAACCTATATTATTGATGACGTGGTTCATTATTGTGTGGCCAACATGCCGGGAGCTGTTCCATATACATCAACACTGGCGCTTACCAATGCTACTTTGCCATATGCCATCCAGCTTGCAAATAAAGGATGGAAAAAAGCGTGTTTAGACAATGAGGAGTTGAAGAAAGGCCTCAATATCGTGAATGGAAAGGTTGTGTACCAGGGGGTAGCGGAAGCATTCGGGTTAGCATACCAGGAAGTATCAGGCTTTCTAAACTAATCGGAGTTCAGCATTTAGACGGTTACGTACCAAAAACTAAACGCTAGGGAAGCTTTGGGAATTCTTTCAATGGCTGATAATTATCTCCACTGAATTTCCAGATGAAGTGTTTCATGCCATTGGTCATGGCAATGAAGGGAGCCTGAACGATCTTGTTGTATGTAGATATTTGATGGATAGTTTTAGGACCCAGCTTCACTTTTGCAGCCTTACACTCAATGAGCAGAAAGGGAGCTCCTTTCCTGTCGGACAATAAGATATCAGAGCGTTTGCCGGACTTAAAATACGTCAGGGGAAATTCCAGGCTGATCAGAGATTTGGGATACGCCAGGTGATTGATCATGAGGTGGATAAAGTGCTGTCGCACCCATTCTTCAGGGGTCAGTGTAACATACTTTTTGCGGACAATGTCAAAAACAAATTCGTTGCCCTCCTCATTTTTGATTTTCAGTGAACAGTCCGGTAGATTAAGCTTTTCCATACGGAGGCATCTTGACAAACCTTAGGAGAACAAGACCAATCAGGAAGAAAAGACCCAGGGCAAGAGAACTGTTGCGCATACTTCCGGTAATTTGTTCTATCAATCCATAGCTAAAGGTACCAAGAACTACACTGATGTGAAAAGTGACATCGAAGAACGAAAAATATGAGGCATGGTCTTCAGTATCTTCAGGGATCAATTTTGAAAACGTAGCCCTGGATAATGCCTGAATACCACCCATCACGAGTCCCACTACCACAGCGATGGCATAAAATTGGATCACATTGGTAACGAAGAAAGCGGAAATGCAGACCCCAATCCATATAATGATCATTAGGGTGAGCGAGAAAATATTCCCTTTGCTATCGGACAGCCTGGCAAAAAGCATTGACCCTGCTATACCGACAAATTGAATGATCAGCAGAATAGGTATCAATTGGTCGGCTTTTAGGTGAAGCACCTTAGACCCAAACAAAGTAGCCAACAACATCACTGTCTGCACTCCCATATTGAAAAACAGGAATGCCAGGATGTATTTCTTCATGTTACCCAATGTCTTTAGTTTGAAGAAAACCGACCTGATCGCCAGGTATCCATTGAGGAGGATTCTTCCTTTTGGTTTTTTATGAAAGACGTTAACAGGTAGATTTTTGAATGGGATTTGGGCAAAACCAATCCACCAAATTCCAACCAGCAGGAAGACGATCCTTGTGGCCTGCCCGGAGTCTTCAAATCCAAATGTATCGTGAAAGGTGATCAGTACCAGGCTCATAATTAGCATCAGCGCACTACCGAAATATCCAAAAGCATAGCCCCTGGCACTCACCTTGTCTGTATCTTCCGGCATAGCAATGACAGGAAGATATGCATCATAGAAAACAAGACTGCTGCTATAGCCCAGACTGGCAAATATCACACAAAAGATCCCCCATTCTATGTTGCCTTTAGTAAATAGAAACATGCCCATACAACTAAAGGCACCCAGGAAGGTGAAGATCTTTAGGAATGTCATCTTCCTGCCCGTATAATCCGCAATACCGGACAGCAGCGGAAGGATCATCGCAGAAAGCAGGTAAGAGAAGGAAAAAGCGTAACTATACAGTACGGAATTGACAATTTGAAAACCGAAAAAGCTGACATTATCCCCAGTAGTTTCGCTGGCTGTGATGGCCGTGTAATAGATCGGAAATATCGCAGTATTGATCACCAGGTTGTAAACTGAATTTGCCCAGTCGTACATGCACCAGGATCGGATTATTTTCGGATCTCCCCTCATAAAAATTATTGCCGAAAATAGTCAAACTATCCCAAAACTTTAACGTATTACCAATTGTTTCAGGAGTGGGAGAAATAATGTACCCACCCCAAGAACATTAATATGGAAGAGCAAAATATTTTAATTCCTGACAAACCTAAACTCAACAGAATAAAGGAACGCATTCCTAAAACTGACTTGACACGAGTGGTCATTATTGGTGGAGGTTTTGGAGGGATAGAGCTGGTAAGACATTTGAGTAAGCAGAAGGTACAGACGGTGCTGGTTGACAAACACAACTATCACAGCTTTATACCACTACTTTACCAGGTAGCCACAGCAGGCCTGAGTCCGGGAGATATCTCCAGTCCCCTGAGGGAATTTCTCCAGGACAACAAGAATTTTCATTTTAGGATGGCTAAAGTAAAAAGTGTAGACACCGAACAGAAAAGAGTAATCACCAACGCAGGCTTTCTGGAATATGACAAGCTGGTGATCGCCACCGGGTCTAGCACAAACTTTTTCAATAACGAGCAGCTCAAGAAAAATGCTCACAAGCTGCGTGAGATCAGTGATGCCATAGAATTGAGGACGAAACTGATCAATAACTTTGAGGAGGCCATCCAGGCTGACGGTGATGAGGAGTTGGAAAAGTACATGAACATCGTGATCGTTGGAGCTGGCCCTACAGGGGTAGAGCTTGCGGGCGCTATCGGAGAGCTTAGAAAGCACGTGCTGCCCAAGGACTATCCTGAACTGGATTTTTCCAAATTGAAGATCTGGCTGGTAGAAGGCACTGACAGGGTGCTGCCTGCTATGTCCGAAAGGTCGGGCCACAGGGCAAAGCGATACCTGAAGAAATTTGGGGTCAGGCTATTGCTCGGGAAATTTGTGGAGTCTTTTGAAAATGGAATCGTCACACTGAGCGACAAACGCACCATCCAAACGCAATGCCTGGTATGGGCTGCCGGTGTAAAACCGAATACCATCAAAGGTTTGCCGGAGGGCTCTGATGTAAAAGGCCGCATCAAAGTAGATGAATTTAACAGGGTATGGAATACCAAAGATATTTATGCCATTGGCGATGTGTCTTACCAGGAATCAAAAAAGTATCCCAAGGGTTTGCCCATGCTGGCTCCTGTAGCCATCCAGCAAGCCAAGAGGTTGTCAGAAAATCTTATTGCTCAGCTCCATGGTAGAAATGAACGTCCCTTTGAATATACCGATAAAGGCACCATGGCCACCATTGGAAGAAATAAAGCTGTGATAGATGCACCTTTTGGTATTCGTATAGGCGGTTTTTTAGGCTGGTTTATATGGATGTTTATCCACCTGTTTTCAATTATTGGTTTTCGGCGTAAATTACTTGTGTTTTCACAATGGATCTGGAATTACTTCACGTTTAACAGAGGTAACAGATTGATTATTAAAAAAGACCTGGAGGATGAATAAATGATATGAGTATGGAAAGGTTAATGGAACGGGGATCTCTTGAAGTAGATATTCGTCCACAGCCGAATGATGAAACCTGCGGACCTACAAGTCTTCATGCTGTATATCAATATTTCAATGACAATATTTCCCTGGAAGATGTTATTGGCCAGGTGAAAAGTTTGAAAACAGGGGGCACCCTGGGGGTAATGTTGGGTAATCATGCGCTGAAAAGAGGATACTCTGCCAGGCTGATCACCTACGACCTTCAAATGTTTGATCCAACCTGGTTTGTGGAAGGTATCTCTTTGGAAGAAAAACTAAAAGAGCAACTCTTATATAAAACAAGCAAAAAGTTTAAAACGGCAACCAATGCTTATTTGAAGTTCTTACAAAATGGCGGAGAGATCCTTTTTGAAGAGCTGAGTTCTAAACTTATCAGGGGCATTCTTGAAGAGGGAACACCTGTATTGACAGGGCTAAGTGCTACCTATTTGTACAATTGCTCACGCGAAATCCCTGAGACCAACGAATACCATGACCTGAAAGGCACCCCAGCCGGACATTTTGTGGTCATTCGTGGCTTCGATCCGATAAAACGACTGGTATACATAGCAGATCCACTCGAATCTAACCCCATTAGCGAAACCCAATATTACCTGGTAAACCTGAGACGATTAATCAATGCCATTTTGTTGGGAATTGTGACTTATGATGCTAACTTATTAGTAATTAAACCAAAATAATGTCTTCCAAAATAATTGTTACTGATCACCCCGGTGACTGGACTGCGTCAAATAGCGAAACAGATATTATCTCACCCCAGGACTATTTTTCTGATGAGCAGTATCAGAAGAGCAAGAAGTATAAAGTGATCAACCTCTGTAAGTCCTACCACTATCAGAGTCTTGGATATTATGTTTCTCTACTGGCGGAGGCACGTGGGCACAAGGTGATGCCCGAAATCTCCACCCTTCAGGAATTCAGGTTTCCGTCCCTGGTGAGGGAAGATGCTGAGGATTTTGATGAGCTAATCCAGCAGGAATTCAGAAAGGTATCCGGGGATAGGATAGAGATCTTCATCTGCTTTGGGAACTCCGATTTTTCAGCTTTTAATAGGGTAGGATTGCTGGTGTTTAACTTATTCCAGGCACCCATTCTGCGGGCAATCTTCTCTAAGAAGGAAAAGTGGTTTTTGACCAACCTCAAACCTCTCAACCTGAAAGAGCTTCCCAATGAACACATGGATCACCTGAAGCAATCGCTGGACGAGTATCTGCAGGGCAAGAAACGTTTGCAAAAACAATACAGCCGGAAGCGATATGATATGGCCATTCTGGTAAACCCGGAGGAGATGACACCACCTTCCAATAAGAAAGCTATCCAGTATTTCATGAAGGCTGCGGAGCAGGTGGGCTTCAATGTAGACCTGATCACGAAGAATGACTTTGCCAAGCTGATCCAGTACGATGCCCTGTTTATCAGGGAAACAACCAACGTAAACCACCATACCTTCAAGTTTGCAAAAAAGGCAGCATCAGAGGGACTTGTGGTGATGGATGATCCGGAATCGATCCTTCGCTGCACAAACAAGGTATATCTGAGTGAACTATTGAGTGCCAATAAAATTCCGACTCCCAAATACTGGATCATCAGGAAAGACCGACCCGGACAACAAAAGATGGAGTTTGACTTTCCGGTGATCATCAAGCAGCCGGATGGATCGTTTTCCAAAGGGGTGAAGAAGGTCAAGGACCAGGCGGAGTTGGATGTGGTGTTGAAGGATTTCTTTCAGACCTCCGACCTCGTGATCGCTCAGGAATTTATCCCTACACAGTTTGACTGGCGGGTAGGGGTCCTCAACAAAAAGCCCTTTTATGTATGTAAATATTATATGGCCACAGACCACTGGCAGATTGCCAACTGGAAAGATGGAAAGCTGACCGGAGAGGGTGATGTGGAATCCGTGCCAGTGGAGCAGGCACCAAAACAGCTGCTGGAGCTGGCTGTCAAATCCACCTCTCTCATTGGTAATGGCCTGTATGGTGTGGATATTAAACAAAGCAACAACAAATTTTATATCATAGAAATCAATGACAATCCAAACCTCGATGAAGGGGTGGAGGATCAAAGCATCAAACAACAACTTTACCTGACCATCATGCAGGAATTCATGACTCGACTGACCTAAATTATTATGAGCAAAAGCCCCAGACTCCATCTTTTTCAAGCCTATGGGATTGAACTGGAGTATATGATTGTAGATGACACGACCCTTAATGTTAAACCTATTGCTGATGTCTTGTTGCGGGATTCCTCCGGGGAGGTGCTTGGTGAATTGGAAAAAGGAGATATCTGCTGGAGCAACGAATTGGTAAGCCATGTGGTGGAGTTAAAGACCAATGGCCCTACCAAAGATCTTGGATCCGCCAAAGAAAGCTTTGTCGCAAATATCAGGGAGATCAATGAGCAATTGAAGAAAGCAAATGCTCGCCTGATGCCTACTGCAGCTCACCCATGGATGAAACCGGCAGAAGATACCGTGCTTTGGCCCTACGATAGCGGTGATATTTATCGGATTTATGACCGGATCTTTGGATGCAAAGGTCACGGATGGTCCAACCTACAAAGTACGCATATCAATCTGCCATTTTATGATGATGAGGAATTTGCCAAGCTCCATACTGCAATTCGTTTTATACTGCCCATCATTCCCACCTTGTCTGCCTCTTCACCCATTCTGGGAGAAAAGTTTACTGGATTTATGGACAAGCGGCTTTTCTACTACGAAAAGAACCAGTCCAAAATCCCGGCAATCACAGGGATGGTGATCCCAGAGAAGGTAGTGACCATGCATGGCTATCAGAAGCAGATCTATGATCGCATTGCCAAAGCTATCAAACCTCACGATCCTGATAATATGTTACAGCCTGTCTGGCTCAACTCCAGGGGAGCAATTGCACGATTTGACCGTGGGAGCATTGAAATCAGAATCGTGGACATCCAGGAATGTGCTTCTGCCGATCTCGCAATAGTTTTTTTTATTTCACATCTACTGAAGGTACTGATTTCTGAAAAATGGATCAGTTTCTCAGACCAGTTGGAAATATCTACAGAATCGCTCTACCAGATCTTTAGTCAGACGATCAGGGGTGGAAGCCAAACGATCATAGATAACCCTGAGTATCTCAAACACTGGAGAGTCAAAGGCAGTATAAGAGGAAATGAGCTGTGGAGCATCATCATAGATAAGGTCTGTGCAGCTTACCCAGAAGAATCCAGGCCCTGGGTAGATACCATCAGGCAGATCAACCAGGCGACATTGGCTGAGCGGATCATTACCGCCCTGGATGGTGACTACAGCAGAGAGAACCTTGGGAAAGTCTATCGTAAACTGGGTGACTGTTTGGGAAAGGATAAATTGTTTGAACCATGAAACTACAGGTGGTTGTAAGCTGTGAGCATGCTTCTAATGCTGTTCCGGAAGCTTATCAATCATATTTTCATGATGCACAGGAGGATCTGGTTTCTCACAGGGGTTGGGATCCCGGGTCGCGAGAGATCGCAAACTATTTAGGGAAGCTGATGGCCGTTCAGCCGTTCGAATATCCGTATACAAGGCTACTAATAGAACCAAACCGGTCCCTGGATCAAGCTGATTTGTTTTCAGCATATAGCAAAAGGCTCCCTGATGGCGAAAAAGAACTTTTGATCAGGTCTTTATACCAGCCATACCGCGACAGGGTGGAGTCAGAGATCAAAAAACTCATACCGGCCGGACCCGTACTGCATCTGGGGATTCATACTTTCACGCCTATTTGGCATGGCGAAAAAAGAGAAGTAGAAATAGGGCTATTGTTTGACCCTGAGCGGCAATTGGAAAATCAATTTGCAGCGCTCTTTAATGGGTATCTTTCAGGTAATGGTTTTGTCATCAGGGACAATGAGCCTTACCTGGGCATTGCCGATGGACTTACCACGTATCTGCGGAACCAATTTTCAGATAAGGAGTACCTGGGATTTGAAATTGAAGTGAGTCAGGGACTGATAAATCAGCTGGACCTGGTGAATGCCACTCTTGGGAAAGCGCTGCAACAGGCTAAAAAAGCTTTTAACCTCATAATTGATACCATAGAGTGGTAAAAGTACAGGTATGTCCATGATAATACCGTCAACAAAAAATTATTATATTGCAGGTTAAATCGCCAGTGTAACCCGTTCAACCCTGTACCAGTACAGGTATTGAAAAAGTTTAACCTAACCTAAATGGCCAAGCTCAAGTATTATTACAATACTCATACTTGTAATTATGAACGCATCCGGGTATCTAAAATGGATGTGTTTTTAAACTTCCTGGGCTTTTTATTATTGGTGTTGGTTTTTGCAGTAGGTATCATTTTTACTCTTTCCCGCTTTTATGACACCCCAAAGCTCACGAATCTGAAGAAAGAGCGCGAGGTCATTATTCAGTCATATCAGGATCTTCACCAGGAGCTAAGCGCAAATGAAGAGCATCTTGCTTCCCTCGCAGAAAAAGATGATGGCATTTACAGGGTATATTTTGAGCAAAAGCCAATTCCTACATCTATCCGAAAAGGTGGTGTTGGTGGTACCAGCAGGCGGTCAGGTATCTATGAGAGCAGCAACTCCGACAAGGAATTGATGATTGGCACCTATGAAAAGATAGACCAGCTCAATCACGAGATCCTGGTGCAGGAGAAATCATACAACCTGATAGATGAGCTGGCTTATGACAAGGCCAAAATGTATGCTTCCATACCGGCAATCCAGCCTATCTCCATCGATGACATGACCAGACTGGCTTCGATATTTGGTATGCGGATGCATCCTTTGTTGCACTTTGAGCGCAAGCATGAGGGTATTGACTTTACTGCTCCTCGTGGCACACCCATTCATGCCAGCGGAAATGGTTATGTAGAAGCCGCATTTTATTCCACCAGTGGTGGGTATATGGTTGTGATCAACCATGGCTACAGCTATCAGACCCGATACCTGCACATGTCGAAGTTTGATGTGGTGAAGGGCCAGAAGGTGAAGAGGGGAGATGTCATCGGCTATGTAGGCTCCACGGGACTGTCCCGGGCCCCACACCTGCACTATGAAGTCCTCAAAAATGGCGAACCCGTCAACCCTGTCCACTATTTCAACAAAAACCTCACCCAGGAACAATACGAGCTGATTGTAGAGCTCGTCGCCAAGCAGAACGATTTTGATTGATAGGGTGAACTTTTTTCTGCTTCTAGATACTCCCTTTTTCTGCATTGAGAATTACCCAAATGTCAGGTTTCATGAATTTGCTTTTGCTTTAGGTCGGTGTTGTCACCATCAATTGTCTTCTGAACGCAAAATCCTTAACTTTACATTATGACGATTGAACAAAGAAAGATATCGCTAATCAACTGGATCACAAACCTGGATGATGAAGATGTAATTGATCAAATTGAAAACTTTAGAAAGACATCTTTAGAAGATCTTCCAAAAGAGATAGCTGAACTGCTGAAAATTTCGGACTCGGAGAACATCGATGATTGTATTGAACATACAAGTGTTCGGGATCTGCTTAAAAAGAAGTGAAGAAATTAATCTGGACACCCACAGCCAGTAGATCACTTCAAGAAGTAACCGATTTTGTTGGTGAACTTTGGACTGAACAAATAGTTAATGAGTTCCTTAACCAGCTTGATTTTAGAATTGAACAAATAAGAAACAATCCGGAGTTAGCACCAACTTTTCAAAATAGTGAAATTAGACAGTTGTTAATCCATAAATCTGTATCACTATTCTATAGAAACACCCCTGAACATCTGAAGCTGCTTTTAGTTTGGGATAACAGACAAAATCGGACTGAGCTCTTACGAAAATTAAAAGATGCTAACATTGGATAGAATCGAATGCCCTAAAGCATTCCATAGCCATTTCTCTGCTAACCTCGCCGCCAAATCTCCTCTGTGAACTTCCCAGTCGCTCGGCTGCGCCGAGTGACCGGTATATTGAAGGCCTCTGGCCGGTATAGGAAATAAATCATATCTTTATTGGATGTCTGAACTAAGAAAAGCCAATACTGATCATCCATACTTTGTTACATTCACCATTGCAGGTTGGATAGATTTATTTACCAGAGAGAGATATAATGAGATTATTCTTGACAGTCTGAAATATTGTATTATTACTCTCCATGGTCTGTCCCCCGACAGACCATAAGAAAGTCAGCCTATTAGATCATTTAAATACAACGGAGTATATTTGATTGATCAGGGAATAAGAAGAATTCCTATTGATAAATTGGGGCGGTTAACCCAACCGCTCATTCAACTTCAACACAACAACATTACTGAGATGATTAAAAAAACAATTCTTGCATTGATCTGGCTATTCATGGGGATTAGCCTCTTGGAGGCTCAAACCGACATTTATGGCGAAGCCAGGTTGATGAATGAGAAGGCTGATGGATATAGAGGAATCTGGTATTACATCGACAATGCGGGGCAGGCAGGTAAGGTAACCAACCAGTACCGGTACAAATACAGCGGGGGCCTGGGAACCTATGGTGCTACCCAATACCCTTTCTCAGTTTATGTGAAAGAAGTAGACAAAACCTTTTTCTGCTACGGCGGGACAAATGAAAGCGGAAAGACATTGCTACATATGGTATCTTATTTTGATCATAAGACAGGACAGGTGCCTCGCCCGACCATAGTCCTAGATAAAGCCACTGAGGATGCACACGACAACCCCGTGCTACAGGTGGACAAAGACGGTTATGTTTGGATCTTCTCGACTGCTCATGGTGTGGAACGCCCCGCCTTTATTCATAAGAGTGTAAAGCCTTACGACATATCTGAATTTGAGTTGGTGCCAGCTACAAAAACCGTAAATGGCAAAAAAATGCCGTTGAATAATTTTTCTTATATGCAGGTTTACTATTCAGATGTGGAGGGTTTCACGGCGTTGTTTACTCATTATGAAAAAGTTAAAGGTCGTGTAATTTCCTGGATGACCAGCAAGGACGGCATTAACTGGTCTGAATGGAAAGACCTGTCTCTATTGGGAGTAGGACACTATCAAACAAGTGGTAAGCAGGGAAAACGAATCGGGACTTCTTTTATGTATCACCCGGACAGGGACGTCAGGGGCGGTCTAGATTTCCGTACCAACCTATACTACCTTCAGTCGGACGATTTTGGAAAAACCTGGACCACTGCTGATGGCACTGCCATACAGCTACCGCTTACGGATGTTGTCAATAAAGCTTTAATCCACGATTATGACTCCGAAAAACGCAATGTTTATATCGATGACCTGAACTTCGACAAAGAAGGAAGGCCTGTTATCTTGTACAAAACGAGTAATGGACCCCTGCCTGGACCAGGTGACGGGCCCCGGATGTGGCATACTGCCTGGTGGAATGGTAGTCTATGGGAAATACAATACCTGACACCAACTGGGAATAACTACGATGGCGGCTCCATTTACATAGAGGAGGACGGAAGCTGGAGAGTTATTGCTCCGACAGCTATGGGCCCCCAAGATTATAATACAGGAGGAGAGATGGAAATGTGGGAGAGCAGAGACCATGGCAAGACCTGGACAAAACTGAAAATGTTAACCTGGAACAGCGAGTATAATCACAGCTATGCCAGGCGACCTGTCAATGTGAATCCCGACTTTTACGCCTTTTGGGCGGACGGCCATGGGCGTGAACCTTCGGAGTCAAGGTTGTATTTCTGTGATCAGGATGGTAATGTTTATTGCCTTCCTCAAAAAATGGATAGTGACTTTGTGAAACCAGAGTTACATACATTCAAAATGAAATAGTTTAAAGGTTTGTCAGTGGACAGACCTTGGAGTATGTAAGCAGTTAGTTGTCTTTGCTTCCGGTCTCTGGCGACTTTTGCTTTAGGTTGGTGTTGTCTCGACCCATTGAATGGAGCACCTGTAAGCGTTCATGTCGGTGACAACACTGACATGAAGCTTAGTCTGTTAGCCGAAAAAATCCAATGCTCGTGCGCGTCTGGTCATCGATGGTGCGCACCCTGTTGAAGCCCGTACATATCCGGTAGCCGATCATGCGAATCAAGTTATCATTCGTGCGCACTTAGTTGATATTCGTGCGTATTCAGCTAACACTCATGCGCACCTGGTTGCCTCTCGGATCACACCAGTTGTGATTCGTGCGCTTTAAGTAGCAGTTCGTGCGCACCTTGTAGCTCTTCGTGCCCTTCCAGTAGAGGTTTGTGCGTCCTGGGTCAGCATTCGTGCGCTACCACCAGTTGCTCGGCTGTGCCGAGTGACTTGATATTTTGAAGGCCTCTGGCCAGTATGGAAAATAAATCATGTGTTTTTGATTTAGGTCGGTGTTGTCACCGACACATTGAAACACCGACATGAAGCTTAGAACTATTAAAAGCCAATACGGATCATCCATATTTTATCACATTCACTATCGCAAGATGGATTGATTTGTTTACCAGGGAGAGGTATAATTAGATTGTTCTTGAAGGTCTGAAATATTGTATTATAAGCTTACCCCCCTACAATGGCACTTATGGCTACTTATATCGGGGGTTGGAAGTTTTCACTATCTTTCTGCTTATTAGAATTAGAAATGGCCACTAGTCAAATCTGAATGTTAGAACTATAGATCGTGCGCTCGAAATTTTGGATAATTGGAATATTTTCTCCTGCATTGGAAAAATCTATCACTGTCAATCTTGGGATAACAACATACAGGCTTTTAATTATTCACTTGTGGGAAATGCTGACATTTGATTTCCGACATGGAATAAAAACTGGAACTATAGTACCAGCAAGTAAACTCAATTTTTTTGATAAGGAGACTCAAGCACATGCGGTTAGATATCGACCCATGCCCGTTCTATGCTTAAGAAATGGCTTGAAATTTTTGAAATCTTACTTAGTTGATATCGACGATATTACTTTCGTTGACTATGGAAGCGGAATGGGAAGGGTAATGTTACTTGCCGCTGAAGCAGGATTTCAATCGGTCGTAGGTATTGAACTATCTCCTGAACTTATACTAAGTTGTGAGAAAAATATAGAAAAATTCAAGAGGAGATACCCGAATTGTAGATTCACTATAATGAATCAGGATGCTAAAATTTATAGACCCCCAAAAAAGGCCTGTGTCTTCTTTTTCTTCAAGCCATTTGATGATTCAATATTCAAGCAGGTAATGAATCAGATTAGGGAGTCTCTAAATGATTATCCCAGAACAATATATTGTCTTACGTTTCAGTCCAACTATGATTTTTCGTACTATGATTTGGAATTAATAGGACAAGAGACAGGAGTAAGCATTTTTTCGAATAGAAATAGAAGTTCCTTTCCCAGTCACCCGGTACAGTCATGTGACTAAGAGATAAAAGTCGTTCTTAACACACTATAAACCACCCAACCCCAATTGCACTATTGCTTTAGGTTGGTGTTGCCACCAACCAGAAGCGAGGAAGCACCTGTAAAGCATTCATGTCGGTGACAACACCGACATTAAGCTTATAAATCATATCTTTATTGGATGTCTTAGGATGTTTCATTGGCCTGAGTCTAGGGGTGATAATGGTCGCTCGGCGTAGAATGAGCGATCTTAAGACGCTTGGCTGTGCCGTGATACCGAGTATGTCGAAACCTGATGAGGGGCATGTAACAAACCAAGACCGGATTCATTCCAATAGAAAAATGTTTGAAACTGGAGATTTTAGAATCAATGAATTAGGAGTTCAACTTCTTAAAGCTGGGATAGTCTATAGAAGCATAGACTTTATTGAAATACAAACATTTGAATTTAAATATGGAGCTCAGACCAAATACCCAATCCGTACTTTACTGTTCGGTCTAACCCTTGTTGGAGTCCCAAATCTGATTTGGTATTTTTTAGGACCAATTAATTTCCCATTTCCAACAGACTATCCTAGAGTACAAATTGGGGGTATGATTGCATATCTCTTTATGGTTCTAATGGGAATTGCAGCTATGTACCTGGTTATCGCAAGGAGAAAGATTCTTGTATTAAAATTAAATGACGGAAGCTCAGAAATTTTGCAATTGAAAAAGCTCAATAAAGAGAATCGAATACCAAAACTTATCGAGTTCTTAAAGGGAAGAGTAACAGAGGGTTATTTGCTTTAGGTTGGTGTTGTCACCAACCAGAAGCGAGGAAGCACCTGTAAAGCGTTCATGTCGGTGACAACACCGACCAGAAGCTTACCTACAAAAGCCCATAGACACTCATCACCAATTGCACTATTCCAATACAGCAGCATCCGATCAAAACCCGCGCAGGTTTCGATCAAAACCTGCGCGGGTTTTAGTCAAAGTCTGCGCAGGTTTCAGTTAAAAGCTGCGCAGGTTTTGGACAATCTCTGCGCAGACTTTTGGAAACATCACAAAATCGTCCTTTAAAGGCAATGAGGGATGTTTTTATGCTGGACATATCTCTGTTTTCCCTCCGAAATTCATTATTTCCTCGAAAATCTGATAGGATTATTCTAAGAAGGTAAAATGCTAATGCAATATCTTATTGATGGATCTGTCTGGGCACAAGCCCTGGGAGTGGGGGTGGTTTTCTTTCGACAACCTTAATATTATTTGGCGATTTTCATCTAACCCTATTTACATTTGATACATGAAAATTGCTGGCCAGGAAGTTAAGCCCGGGGAGACCAAACGGATCAATGCCAACATTGCCAAGCTCCCCTCTGGTACACTTATAGACATTCCCATATTTATCCATCAGTCCAAGACGCCCGGGCCAGTGCTGATGCTTATCGCCGGGATGCACGGTGATGAGATCAACGGTGTGGAGATCATGCGCAGGATCATCTCCGAGAAAAAATATATCGTGGATAAAGGAGCCGTCATCTGCATACCCATCATCAATATCTACGGGTTTATCAATTTCTCCAGGGACGTGCCGGATGGCAAGGATATCAACCGATCCTTTCCGGGAAGCAAAACCGGGTCGCTAGCCAGCCAGGTGGCCAACTTCCTGATGGAAGAGATCATTCCTCACATTGATTACGGCATCGACTTTCATACGGGTGGTGCCCGTATCAACAATTATCCCCAGATCAGGGTGAAGCTTGAGGACAAGGGCAACAAGATGCTGGCGGAAGCATTTGGAACTCACTACATCCTGGATGCACCTTTCAGAGACAAATCCTTGCGAAAAGAAGCCTTTAAGCTAGATAAGCGAATACTCGTCTATGAGGCAGGGGAATCACTCAGGCTTAGAAAAAATGCCATCGATGAGGGGATCAATGGGATGCTCAGGGTGATGAAGCACCTGGAAATGATCGATGGGGTACCGGAAAGCCCCCGCAAGCCAACAATTATCCACCAATCCACCTGGATCCGGGCAAAATCGGCTGGTTTGCACGTGGCCTATGTGCGAAACGGCTCACCAATCCAAAAAAGACAGGTGTTGGGCGTGGTGAGCGATCCTTTTGGCGATTATGAAATCAAGATGAAATCACCGGTAAATGGATATATCATCGGGGTAAATAACAACCCGGTCATCAACCGCGGGGATGCGTTGTTTCACATCGGGTATTGATTATTGTTTGAGCAGCCAATCACTTACCATTCGGTAAATATCTTCCCGGCATTCGTCATTATGGGGTTCGTGGTAGGCTCCTTCAATGACTTTCCACGTTATCTTTTTATTTCCGGAGGAAAATCTTTCGGAAGCTTCCCAGTCAATGATGTTATCCCCCGTTCCATGATATACCAATCCGGGCTTCTTGATTTTATCCACCTGCTCTTGTGCATGGTCAATTCCTTCCGATACGGTCCTATACAGTGCAGCCGATACTTTGTCGTGAATCATCGGGTCTTCCACATATTTTTCCACCTCAGAAGCTATCCTGCTGATATTAGTAGGGTCAAGGCCTGTCCTTGAAGTAAAAGAGCTCCATACCCTGCCAATAAGAAGTCCCGACCGTACCTTCCATGCTGGCGGCTCAGTTTTCAGCTTGAACCATGGAGCTGAAAGGATAAAACCTGATATCTCTCTCGAATCATTGGCAATCATGTAATTAGCCACCAAATTTCCTCCCAAACTGTGTCCCATGAGGAAAAGCGGACTCTCCAGGTCCTGTACGCGTGCCGCTTTAATTAATTCTTCAATATCGCTGATCAATAGCTCCAGGCTTTTAGCATGACCTTTTTTCCCCTGGGATTTACCATGACCCCGCAGATCCATACTGTAGACCGCTATCTGACGTTCCATCAGCTTCGTGGCCATCATGCGGTATCTTCCTGAGTGCTCACCATGTCCATGAATAATGCATAGAATTTTTTTGGGCTCATCGGGTATCCAGTACCGGTAATACAACCTCATGCCGTCTCTGGCAACTAAAAAACTAGAATCAACCGGCATATCGTTATAATAATTTCAATTTTTTGATATATTATCAGACTTAATCAAGATATTGCTAATCGTGCGTAAGATATTGGATGATATACTATATTCCTTGCCTGTCCAACTGGTATTTCATCATATCAAAAAGAATATTGCACTTCTTTTTGTTTGGATTCTCCTGATTGCTTCCGTCTTCGGTGGGGTGGGGCGTATTTATGGCATACACTTCCTATTCCTGGACCCGGAGTACATAGATCAGGTCAACTTCCTGAGCTTTTTTATGGTGGGACTGGCCTTTGGTAACCTGGCCATGGCATTCAATATCACCAGCTACATCCTCGATAGCCATCAGTTTTCATTCCTGGGCATACTGGAAAGACCTTTCGCCAAGTTTTCGGTAAATAACAGTGTCATCCCCCTGGTAGCACTCATCTTATACCTCTCGGCGATCATCAACTTTCAGCTGCACAATGAGTTCAGCACAGGGCTGAATGTGGTGCTAAATGTTATCGGGCTTTTGCTGGGTATTGTGATCATGTTTGTCCTTTATTTTATCTATTTCAAGTTTACCAATAAGGATATTTTTAAGTTTCTGGCGGGTAGTGTTGATAAAAGGTTGAGGAAAACCGGGATCAGCAGGGACAGGATGATGAAAAAACTAAAGGAAACCAAGGAGCATAAATACCCTGTAAGACATTACCTGGACCTGCGCCTGAGGGTGCGATCTGCCAAAAACCTGATGGACTTTTATGACAAAGAGGCCGTTTTGAAGGTTTTTGATCAGAATCACTTCAACTCTGTGATCGTAGAGCTCACCATTATCCTGATCGTGGTGGCCCTTGGGGCGTTTATGGAAATCAAATATTTCCAGATCCCCGCAGCAGCGAGTACACTACTACTTTTTTCTTTACTGGTGATGCTCGTGGGAGCTGTTTCCTATTGGTTTAAAGGATGGGGTATCGCTTTTGTGCTGGTGCTTTTTGTTACGGTAAACACCCTCATCAAGACAGGTATCGTCAAAGGGTTTTACCCAGCACGGGGACTGGACTATTCCGAAGAAAAAGCAGAATACACCATACAGAGTTTGCAGGAGCTCAATACGGAAGCGCATTATGAAGAGGACAAAGCTTCTATGATTAATGTTCTGAATAATTGGAAGCAGAAACAGACAGCCGAAAAGCCCAAGATGATCTTGCAATGTGTGAGTGGAGGCGGTCAGCGAGCTGCTTTGTGGGCGGTCAATTCTCTGCAAAAAGCAGACAGCGTGCTTGGAGGTACGCTAAATGACAGGACAATCCTGATTACCGGAGCCTCAGGGGGGCTGATAGGCAGTGCATATTACAGGGAGCTGGTGCATCGCAAGAACAATGGAGAGCAGACGCATCCTGAGTCTCCGAAGCATTTGGTAAATATCGGAAAGGACAACCTGAATGCAATCATCTTTAGTCTGGTGGTGAACGATGCCTTTTCAAGGTTCAGGAATTATGAATACATGGGGCATAAGTACAAGCGTGACCGGGGGTATGTCTTTGAGCAAAATCTGAATCAAAACCTTGAAGGAATCCTGGATAAGAAGCTGTCTGACTATGCCGAACCGGAAAGAAACGCCGAAGTGCCAATCATGATCATGTCTCCGGTAATCGCCAATGACGGGAGAAAATTGATCATTTCCAGCCAGCCACTTTCCTTCCTCAACCTGAGCGAGCCTTCAGGAGGAGATGGTGTATTCAAGATCCGGGGCGTGGACTTTAATCGCTTGTTCAGGGACCAGGGAAGTGAAAATCTCAATTTCATTACTGCTTTGAGGATGTCGGCTTCTTTCCCATACATCACACCTACAATTTCTCTTCCCAGCGATCCTCCTATTGAAATCATGGATGCCGGAATTTCTGACAACTATGGGGTCTCTGATGCGCTGCAGTTCGTATACGTATTCAGAGACTGGATAGAAGAAAATACTTCGGGGATCGTGTTACTGATCATTCGTGATACCAGGAAGGTATCCCCGATAGAGCAGCAGTCATCTCAGTCGCTCACGGATCGGTTGACTTATCCCATAGCCAGTGTATACAACAACCTGGGCAATATTCAGGATATCGTCAACGATAGTAAAATAGAGCTGGTAAGGTCCGCGATTGACCAGTCTATAGAAATGGTGGAGCTGGAGTATAATACCTATTCGATCTTTGGAGATGATGAATTTATGCTGTCATCCAGGGAGCGTCAGATGAAAGAGCTGGAACGTGCTTCGTTAAGCTGGCATCTCACCACCCGCGAAAAGCAAAACATCATAGCGAATATCCAAAGGGAAAACAATCAGGCAGCCTTGAGAAAACTGGGAAAGGTGATAGCTGCGGAGCCTAAGGAGTAATTACTGCATCTCCAGCGATAGTGTGCGGGACTTTTTAGGGGCTTCCGGTTCTTCCTTTTTAATAAACTCCACAATAGGATTCGCAATGATGATTTTCATAGCTTCCTCCGTAGTGAACCCCATTTCGATAAGAGAAGCATAATATTTTCGGTTGATCCTTGCTACTCTGGCCAGGATATCGGATTTTTCCAGGCTGCTCAGCTTTTTCTCTACTTCGGCCAGGTTGTCCGGGTCATCAAGAGAACCAAACTCAGCCTCAATACCAGTGAGTAACTTGCCAAGCGACGACCTGGTCGTATCCTCCAGTGGCTTGGTATATCTTTCCGGCGAAGTTCCATCAAGCGTGATCACAGTACGCGCTGTTTGGGCATTTACCAAAAAGCTACCAGCTAGAAAGAATAGCAGAAACAACAGGTGTGTAGATTTCATAAGTTACCTCCCTTCATTCAAAAGTAGCGATTATTTTGACCATTTTATAGTCTATTCTATTAAGGATTTGAGTGTGAGGGATACGGATTTTTCTTTTCCACCATTGGACAAGACCAGTTTTACAGTTTCTCCCTCCTGTCTCAGCATTTCTTTGATGTCAGGAAGATTCATTTCCGAAACGGGTTTATTGTTCACTGAGATCAGTTCGTCGTTTAGTCGGATACCAGCTTCGGCAGCCGGGCTGTCATCAAAAACCTGATGCACCAGTAATTTTTCTTTGTCAGGCGAAAGTTGCAGGTCAATACCACTGCAATTGACGGCAAGCTTTTTCCCGAAATTAGAATTCTTCTCGAAATACAACATCTTGCCAGGAATGTCAAAAGTGATATTGTACATGCTGAGAACCTGGTTGCCCAGGATACCTGCTACATTTTCGCTGGCCTGGATTCCACTGGTAGCTGTGCTGATCCCAATGGGCAGGTCCTCGATCATCTGTTTGCCAAAAGTGACCGACAGTACATGGCCTTCGTAATGTAAATTCTCGTCTTTGCTGATACCTTTTACGGGGTAAGAGTAATGTTTACCAGTTTTATGAATCACATCATATTTTTTGGCATAAGGTGAGTTAAAATCCAGGGTAGTGCCTGCTCCGGTGATCACATAAAAGTTTGCGGTGTGGGCCTCATTGTTGTTTAGCACCACTGAGCCCTTTACCACAGGGATCGAGGTGTTCAAAACAAACGGGACAGCATCTCCAGTTTTCGGTCCCTTGCCATGGTCGTAAATATCCATTGTCCGGTCCTCATAGTTTAAGTGGATGGTATGATGATGCATAAGGTCATACCCAAGGATGCCGTCTACATTTCTCCCCAGGCTGATCTCCAGGTGATCAAGATCGGTGGAATAGACCTTGATGTTCTTTTCCATAGGAAAATGGTTGATATCCAGCTTGTTGTGTTTGATGAGTTCGAGCACGGCAGCCGGTTCATTCATCTGAATTTTCTTGCCAGACAAACCCAGTTCTTCTGCTATGTCAGAATCTATCACCGTAAATCCGGACCCTGAGTCAAAGATAAAGTCCAGGGGCCGGGAATCATCCACACTGGCTTTGATCAGGATGTGGTCACCATACAATTCAAACGGAATAGTCGTGATTGGTGCCTGAGCCTGACTGTAAAGAACAAAAATTGCGAAAAGGAGTGATAAAAGGGATTTCATGAGCTTATGTTGAAGGTTAGTACATTAAATTATGAATTCCTGTCCAAAAAAAGAAGCATTACCTTGATTCTCAGCAGATTAAAAGACAAGAACTATGCCAATCCCAGTTTCCAGGTTCCTACGATCCATAAATGCTATTCACACCCTATTTAGTAAATTTGCCATGTTCCCTTGTAAATAATCTTATGTCTGAAGCAACCCCATTATATCAACCCAAAAATCATGTCCGGATCGTCACAGCTGCTTCTTTATTCGATGGCCATGATGCTGCGATCAATATTATGCGGAGGATCATGCAGGCTACGGGTTGTGAGGTCATTCACCTGGGACATAACCGGTCAGTGCAGGAGATTGTAGACTGTGCCATCCAGGAAGATGCCAATGCCATCGCGATTACTTCATACCAGGGAGGACATATTGAGTTTTTCAAGTACATGTATGATCTGCTCAAGGAGCGCGGCGCGGATCACATCAGGATCTATGGTGGAGGAGGAGGCACTATTCTGCCTGACGAGATTAAGGAATTGCACGACTATGGCATTGCCAGGATCTATTCTCCTGACGATGGCCGTAAGATGGGGCTTCAGGGCATGATCAATGACCTGATCAGTGGTGTTGACTTCCTTGCCGGAGAAAAGCTGAACGGATACGACCCTACGATCACGGTAAATGATAAGAAAGAGATCGCACACCTCATCTCATCCATGGAAAATTTCCCTGACCAGAACCAGGATTTTTCGGCGAAGGTCAAAGACAAGGGCAAAGCACCTGTCTTAGGGATCACTGGTACCGGAGGTGCCGGTAAGTCTTCCCTCGTAGATGAGCTGGTAAGGCGTTACCTCGAAGATTTTGATGACAAAACCATTGCTGTCATCTCTGTGGATCCTTCCAAGCGGAAGTCAGGTGGAGCGTTGCTGGGGGACCGGATCCGTATGAACAGTATTTTCAATGATCGCGTCTATATGCGGTCATTGGCTACCCGCCAGTCTAACCTGGCACTATCCAAATATGTTGGGGAGGCCGTAGATATCGTGAAGTCTGCCGGCTATGATCTGATCATCCTCGAGACCTCTGGCATTGGTCAGTCAGACACAGAGATCACGGATCATTCCGATGTATCACTGTATGTGATGACCCCGGAGTATGGGGCAGCCAGTCAATTGGAAAAAATCGATATGCTGGATTTTGCAGACATCATCGCCCTCAACAAATTTGACAAACGAGGTGCCCAGGATGCCTTGAGGGACATCAAAAAGCAATACGCTCGAAATCATCAGCTTTGGGAGACACCTGATGAAAAGTTGCCTGTTTACGGCACGATTGCTTCGCAGTTTAATGATCCTGGCATGAATAAGCTTTATCATGAGCTGATGAAGCTGATCACAGAGAGGTCGGGGATAGACTTTCTGTCAGAAACACACCTCCAGGACCTCAATGCAGAAAAGATATTTATTATTCCCCCGGGAAGAACGCGGTATCTCTCTGAAATCACAGATACCATCCGTGGGTACAACCATGAGGCCATCCGTCAAAGCAAGATTGCCCAGCAGCTGTACAGTATAGATCAGACAGCAAAGCTTCTTTCCTCTGGCACGCAGGCATCCGAAGAAATTAAGACCATCAAAAAAGACCTGATGATGAAGCTCAACCCGGAAAACAAAGCCTTGATTGATGGGTGGGAAGCAACAAGGGAAAAGTACTCCGGAAGCATCTATACCTATGAGGTCCGAGGCAAAGAGTTTACTGTAAAAACATCTTTCGAATCGTTGTCTGGCACTCAGGTGCAGAGGATAGCACTACCAAAATTCGAAGGGTGGGGCGATATCCTACGCTGGCAGCTTCAGGAGAATGTACCAGGGGTCTTTCCTTTCACTGCAGGTGTATTCCCTTTCAAAAGAGAGTCAGAAGACCCCACCCGAATGTTTGCCGGAGAAGGTGGACCGGAAAGGACTAATAAGCGGTTTCATTACCTGTCGGAGGGACTTCCTGCAGCCAGGCTGTCCACCGCTTTCGATTCAGTGACCTTGTATGGAGAGGACCCCGACCCAAGACCGGACATCTACGGGAAGATTGGGAATTCTGGAGTCAGTGTTTGCTCTCTGGACGATGCCAAGAAGTTGTACTCAGGGTTCAATCTTTGTGATCCTTCCACTTCGGTATCAATGACCATCAATGGGCCTGCTGCCACCATTGCTGCTTTTTTCATGAATGCGGCCATTGATCAGCAATGTGAGCTTTATATCAAAGCGCAAGGGCTGGAAAAGGAAGTAAAGGCGAAGATCAAACAAATCTTAGGTGGTAAGGACCAGCCAAAATACCAGGGACAGCTGCCTCGGGATCATGATGAGCTTGGGCTCATGCTGCTGGGTGTGACCGGAGACCAGGTGCTTCCAAGAGAAACCTACGAAGAGATCAAGGCCAGAGCACTTTCATCTGTTAGGGGTACGGTACAGGCTGACATCCTCAAGGAAGATCAGGCCCAAAACACCTGCATTTTCAGTACAGAGTTTTCACTCAAGCTGATGGGAGATGTGCAGCAGTATTTTATTGACAACCAGGTCAAGAACTTTTACTCGGTTTCTATCTCCGGGTATCACATTGCTGAGGCTGGAGCGAATCCTATCACACAGCTTGCCTTCACACTTTCCAATGGCTTCACCTATGTGGAGTACTACCTGTCCAGGGGTATGCACATCGACGACTTTGCTCCCAATTTATCATTCTTCTTCTCCAATGGCATAGACGCTGAGTATGCCGTGATCGGTCGGGTGGCCAGAAGGATCTGGGCAAAAGCCATCAAGCTCAAGTATGGTGGTAACGAGCGATCTCAAAAGCTGAAGTATCATATCCAGACCTCGGGTAGGTCGCTACATGCGCAGGAAATAGATTTTAACGATATCCGCACCACGTTGCAGGCTTTGTACGCCATCTATGACAATTGCAACTCATTGCACACCAATGCCTATGATGAGGCCATCACCACGCCAACAGAAGATTCTGTAAGACGAGCCATGGCCATTCAGATGATTATCAATAAAGAGCTAGGCATGGCGAAAAACGAAAACCCCATGCAAGGTTCTTTCATCATTGAGGAGCTAACTGACCTGGTTGAGGAGGCCGTGATGGCGGAGTTTGACAGAATCACCGAGCGAGGAGGGGTATTAGGAGCCATGGAGTCAATGTACCAGCGAGGAAAGATCCAGGAAGAAAGCATGGTGTATGAGCATAAGAAGCACTCAGGCGAACTACCGATCATTGGTGTCAATACCTTTCTTTCTTCCAAAGGATCTATGACGGTGATCCCGGGTGAGGTGATTCGAGCAACTAAAGAAGAGAAAGAACAGCAAATAAGTAATCTGAATCATCTGAAGGAACGCTATCACGAGGCCTCGGAAGCGGTACTGGAACGGTTGAAGAATGTCGCGTTGGAGAATGGCAATTTGTTTGAGGAGCTCATGGAAGCAACCAAAAACTGTTCACTCGGGCAGATCACTCATGCCATGTTTGAAGTGGGTGGACAATATCGTAGAAATGTTTAATTTGGCCTTTTAAGATTGAAATCCATAACTAATGATGAAACCTATTTTAACCGTAATGCTTGGGATGCTAAGCATTAGCCTCTTTGCCCAGGACAAAGTAGACAAATTTCCTGCATCAGCCACAGAGCTATACCTAGATGTGCCCGTGGTGACCCCGGGAAGCAACAACGAACCACCATCTGACGCTATCGTTTTGTTCGATGGCAAGAACCTCTCACAATGGAAAAAAGAGTCTAAAGATTCTCTACCAGGCTGGAAGATCGAAAATGGAGAGCTTGTAGTGGCTCCAAAAAAAGGTGGAATAGCCACCAAACAAAGTTTTGGGGATGTACAGCTACACATAGAGTGGATGTCTCCGGTGATGAAAGGTGAGGAAGGCCAGGGCTATGCCAACAGTGGGATTTTCTTCATGGGAAAGTATGAGCTTCAGGTCCTGAATTCACATGAAAATGAGACCTATTCCAATGGTCAGGCAGGATCTATCTACAAGCAATATGCTCCTTTGGTGAATGCCAGCAGACCTCCGGGCACCTGGCAGGAATACGACGTGGTTTTCACTGCGCCTAAGTTTACTGAGAAAGGCACTTTGGTATCACCAGCCAGGATCACTGTGTTCCACAATGGCGTACTCATCCAAAACAATGTAAGTATTTGGGGAAACACCTCATATAAAGGTCTTCCTAAATACATAATGCACGATGAGAAGCTTCCTCTGGCTTTGCAAGATCACACCGATCCTGTGAGATATCGAAATATCTGGATCAGAGAACTATAAAATAGAACTTATACTGTTTGGGGAACCCGATTGTTGTAATGCTTTCGGATTTCCCAGATAGCATTAATATCCTGAATCAGTTTTTCCAACACCTTCGGAGTAATTGATTGCTTGGGATCATCACCGATACCTTTTGCTGGCTGGCAATGGGTTTCCACAATCACACCATCAGCTCCGTATGCCATAGCTGCCAATGCAGCTGAAGGCACATACTTAGCCCTACCAACAGAGTGAGAAGGGTCCACAACTACAGGAGCCCATGTTTTTTCTTTCAGGAGTGGTGTAATGGATTCGTCCGGATGGTTTCTGTAGGTATCCATTGTAGGTGCAGTACCTCGTGGGCATAGCATCACATCAGGGTTACCACCAGCAGCAATGTATTCTGCTGCCGCTATAAACTCGTTGACAGGTCCCATACCCATGCTTCGCTTCAGAAGCACAGCGATTGGCTTGTCAGCAGTGAGCTCACCAATTTTCTTTAATAAAGAATAATTCAAAGCGTTTCTTGCACCAACCTGCAGGATATCTACTCCAGCTTCTACAGCAATATTTAGCTGATGCTCATCCATTACCTCAGTATCTACAGGAATCCCTGTTTGATCTCTGGCTTCAATTAATATTTTCATGGAGCTGTCATCACCCTGGAAAGAGTAAGGCATGGTTCGTGGTTTCCACACTCCGCCACGAATGGCTGAGGCACCAGCTTCTTTTACTGCATGCGCAGTCTCTAAAAATAATTCCGGGTTTTTAGGGTCGATCGTACAATGCCCGGCGATCACAAAAGGATCTTCACCCAGCATTTTTCCTCCTACCACGATACGGTGATTGGCCAGCTCAGAGTGGATATCCATCAATTTGAATGGAGAATCTACAGCATCAAACCTATCTATATAGTCCAACCCTAATATTCGGTTGACCATGATGGTTTCACGCTCCTCGCCTAATACGGCATAGATTGTACGGTGATGTCCTTCTATCGGCTGAACACGACAGTTGTATTCTTCAACAATGGAAATGACTTCTTTTAGCTGTTCTGCACTTAGTTTCGACTCCTTCGGAATGATCATAACGCCTCAAATTATTTGAAATGAGGCACAAATGTAGGTGCTTAGAATGTATAGAAACAAAAAAGTTGGGATAAAATTGAACGTTTCGAAGAATGAGAAATGTTGTTGCATAGATTTGCAATCCTTCAATAGCATTAAATTCTTATAGATGGCGACTTTAAAGATTAACCTGGCATACAATGATGATCGGGAGTATACGGCTGTAAATGAATCAGGAAATAAGGTATCAATTGATATGCATCCACGTGAGGAAAAACAGGCGATGTCACCCATGGAATTACTTCTTTCCGGGTTGATTTCCTGCGCTGCAGTAGATATTGCACTCATGGTAAAGAAGAGGCGCAAAGAGCTGGTAGACTTGAAAGGGGAGGTCGTTGGCAACAGAAGGGATGAGGTTCCAAAGAAATTTACAGATATCCATATTCATTATACCATCACTTCACCTGATTTGACTGATCAGGAAGCAGAAAGGATCGTTTCCCTGGCTACAACCAAATATTGCTCTGTGGCAGCCACTATAAATGAAAATACCGAGATCACTCATGGATTCACTATTGTAAAGCCTTGATATACAGGTGATTGCATGAATTCGTAGTGAAATTCAATTTGGTTTTTATTTGATTTCTTATTAACTTTTATTTCTCTCTAAACCCTAAAATGTAAGAAATCATGGTAATAAGCTATCAAGGACCTCATATTATTAAATCCAAAACTCCGGAGCATCATTCGATGATTGTGGCTGATTATATGGCTACCCGACTGGTGACTTTTCATCCGGAGCAATCCATGTTTGAAGCAGTGGATCAAATGATCAAGCATAGGATTTCCGGGGGTCCGGTAGTCAATGAGGACAATGAGCTGGTTGGCATACTTTCCGAGGGAGACTGCCTGAAGGAAGTAGTGAAGGGTAAGTATAACAATATGCTGATCCTGTCAGGCCAGGTAAGCGATCATATGGCAACCAATGTGATCAGTATCGCCCCGGAAACCAATATATTCGAAGCGGCTAATATGTTCTTAACCCGAAGGTTGAGACGTTTCCCTGTAGTGAGAGGCGCCAAACTAATCGGTCAGATTAGCCAAAAGGATATCATGAAGGCTGTGCTCAAGATGAACAGCTCAAACTGGAGATGATCTTATTCCAGAATTGATCTGAATTCTTCCAGCGCGGTGGTATTCCCAATCACTGTGATGATATCACCTGCAAGCAGGTGTGTTTCCCCGTGCGGAATAAAAATTTGCTTATTTCTGCGTAGCATGATCAACGATCCCGAAGGAGGGAACGCCAGGTCTCTTACGCGTTTATCAACGTTTTCATAATTACCCATGATGATCTCCTCGATCCTGTACATGCCGAAGTTTTCGCTAAAGGCCTGGTAGGAATCCGGTCTGAGGATAAGGTTTTCTACGTGGCTGGCCAGCGTGTCGTCCATGTTCACAAGCTGCGTGTCTTTTGAAGATTGATGAAAATCTCTTTCTTGCTCATCTACCAGCGTGATGATCTTACTGTGATTCAGCTCTTTGGCGATTTTAGTCAGCTTATTATTGTATTGAGTAGATCCGGAAAGGATTATTAGCTGGTCACTGGTCTTCAAATGGATGAATTCGTTGAACTTTTCCAGATCAGTTATTCGGCGAACTTCAATATCCTTGGTTTCCAGATAAGTATAAGCTTCGTCGCTTTCAACAAGGGTAAGACATCGGATTCCGTGAAGCTTGATACGCTCAGCCAATAGGAAACTGGCTTTTCCACCACCCAGGATAAAAATATTGAAAAACTCTTCTTCTCCGGTGTTGAGCTGCTTATACAGCAAAGGTGCCAAAAAGCTGATGATGATACAGGCGGTTACAATTCCCGCATTGGCAGCAGGAGAAATGACTTCCAGGGAAAGACCTATCTGAGCGGCTGCGATGGTGAGCCCAAACCTGCTGCTGAGGAGTACACCGGCGGCAATGGCTCTTCTGACTCCAAAAACCCGGGTCATGATGAGTGCGGGCAGTGTCTGAGCAATAAAGAATGCTGCTACGAGTAAGAGGATAAAGGGAATCGATTCACCAAAATTGCTTAGAGAGGAGATATCCAGTTTTACTCCTACCATGATGAAAAAGATTGGGATAAAGAACCCATAACTTATACTGTCGAGCTTAAAAGTGAGGGCAGACCTTTCTTTGTTCAGGAATACCGATAGCAGGATACCTGCAACAAATGCGCCCAGGACAAGCTCCGTTTTAAGCCAGTAGGCAATCATGGTAAACAGCAACAGCAAGGCTACGGTACCCCGTAGCCTGATTTGGGATGCGGCATGTTCCAGGGCATACATCAGCTTTTGAAAAGTTCGGACCCTTACCACTACCTTCCCCAGCTGGTATGCAATAAAGAAAAAGACGAAAATGATGAGGAATAAAAAAGTCTCGTATTGAAAGCCGTTTTTCACCACTCCTGAATATATGGAGATGAGGGTGATACTCATGATCATAGCAATAGCTCCTTCCATCAGGATCACCTGCCCGTATTTCCTGCCTAGCTCGTTATCACTTTTCAGAATGGGCACTACGATGCTCAGGGCTTCTGTAGGAAGCAGTAAAACGAGAAAAATGACATTGATCGGAATGAAGAAGTCGATTAGGTGAGCAAAAGGAAAGGAGAGGGCCAGTGTGCCCAGATAGATAAACACTGCGAGTAGAAAGGTATTGCTGACAAAATCCACCCTTCTGAGTTTCCTGGGTAAGGATTGTGCGATCTTGTTTACATCAATTTCAAGTCCTGATAAAAACATCAAAAAAATGAAACCAGTATAATAAAGGAATTCGATATAAGGCTCATCACCAATCCAGTCGAGTACATACGGGCCCACAATGACACCGGCAATGATCTCTACAATTACTGAAGGGATTTTTGATACTTCAAGCCAGGAGAGCACCATGGGTACAAACCAGGCAATGGCAAAAATCAAGAGTAGCGGCCAGTAATTGAGGGCGTGTTCCATAGATTGGTTTTTGACTACGCAGTATTGATTGATACTTGTGCGGCCTCTAAACTAAAGGGTGCGTAGCATGTTTACAAATTTCGTTGTCTTAGTGCCTCAAACGTAAAAATGGCAGCAGCATTCGATATATTCAGGCTGTCTATTTTGCCAGCCATGGGGATTTTCACCTGAACATCGGCATGTTTCACCCAAAAGTCTGACAATCCGGTAGACTCTGCACCCAGTAGGATGGCCGCGCCTCCCTGGTAGGATTCTTCGGAATACAGATTGGTTGCAGCTGGTAAAGTGGCGTAAGAACGAATACTGTTTTTAGAGAAAAATTCGGCCAGCTCCTCATTGGTGCAAATGGCTGTAGGAACGGTAAACAAACACCCCAGGCTCGCCCTGATGATGTTGGGATTAAAGAGGTCGGTGGCTGGATCACAAATAATGAGACCATCTACACCTGCCGCATCGGCCGTCCTCAATACTGCTCCGATATTACCGGGTTTTTCGACCTGCTCCAGGACCAGATATAGCGGATCGACCTTTTGGGTTAGCTGCTTCAAAGTCTTTCGGGGCGTTTTTGCTACAGCGAGCACTCCTCCCGAGCCATCCCGGTAAGCCACCTTTGAGAAGATATCGCTTGTGATGTTGAAAACTGAAACATCAGTCATCCCGATGGGATAGTCATCATCTGGATGGTACAGCTCATCGCATAAATACATCTCTACAAGTTCAATGCCTCCCTGCTGTGCCAGGGAGATCTCCCGGATGCCTTCTATCAGGAAGGTGCCCGTCTTTTTTCTTTCACGGGGCTTTTGAAGAGAAATCAGCTGCTTGATGCGTGGGTTTTGAGAACTCGTGATGTTTATCGACATAAATTTTTTAATGTGTTTGTGCTACCTGGATCCATACCATATAGGGTACGGGGATTTTTAAAGACTTGTCAAACCCCAGCTCGTCCAATTTGTCTGGCTGTGCAAAGCCAACTTTCTCGATAGAGAAGCCTGTGATTTCATAGCCAAAATCAGCCAACAGCTCATAAAGTGGAAAAATGTTATGGCGATACATGACCTGTGCTACCATGGCATAATCTATCCTTTCACTGGCCTGACTGGTGCCGGTCCATTGACTGGCTTGAGCAAAAGCTTCTATATGGTTTGTTAGTACATCATCATATTCGAGTGGATAGCCAATATTGATAGAGGTCAGCTGAATATCGATTCTAGCCGATGCCGTGCTCCACAGACTGGCCAGGGTGGGTAGCAAGGGAAGCAGCTGCCGCACACTATCGGGCTTGCGGAACCGCATGGAATGGTAGGAGATACTATCAATTTGTTTGTGGAAAGTCATGCTAAAACCCAGTGAGTCGCTCACTGTGAAGTCTACAGGAGACTCCTCGAAAGAAAAAGATGGCACGATGAGTTGCTCTTTTTCTTTCATGGTTTTTTTCTCCATAGTCCTGGTATTGCATGAAGCAGCCATGCAAATAGCGAAAATTGCCAACCAACTATAGTTCATCAGCCAAATTTCCATAAATTATCCCTCAAACAGAAAGAAAGATGAAGTTGGAAGTGCGCCCGATGCTGAAAGAAGAGATCCCTGTAGTGTTGGATTATTTCCTTAACTCTCCCAAATCTTATTTAAGGAAAATGGGTGTTGAGCCCACGTTGTTGCCAAAAAAGGACGAGTGGCGTGATGTGATCTGGCGGGACCAGGAGCGTGCCGATGATGCACGGGAGTTTTTTTACCTCGCATGGCTCCAGGATGGAGACCTCATAGGACATACCAACATCAACAAAATCAGGTATGAAGAAGATGCTTTTATGCATCTGCATGTATGGCCGGAGATTCTGAGAAGAAAGGGTATGGGCACGGAGCTTGTCAAGATGAGTTTGCCTATTTATTTCGATCGATTTAAACTGAAGAGACTCTATTGTGAACCCAATGCCTTGAATGAACCGCCTAACAAGACGTTGATCAAAGCTGGATTTGAATTCCTCGGAACGGAAGAAAAGATCCCAGGGTACATAAATTTTCTGCAGCAGGTCAATAAATACGTGATCAAGGCCGAAAAGGTCCGAAAGCAACTATAGATGTAATTGGTCGGGAAGCAGGATTCCTGTAAATTGAAAAGTCATAACCCTAAGTGATGAAAAGAAGACAAATTCTAGGTCAGTTGGCTTTAGCGCCAGCACTGCTTCATACCAGCTTTAGCTTAAAGGCACCGGCCAGTACCTCCCGGGTCCAATTCAGTGTCAACGCCTATTCATTCAATAAGTTGCTTCGGGATGGAGAAATGGATTTTGACGATATGATGGAATATGCAGCAGGTATCGGCTTGAATGCTGTGGATCTCACGGGCTATTATTTTGACAACTATCCTGAGATTCCACCAGATACCGAACTTTTCAGGCTCAAGAAGAAGGCACTGGGCCTTGGACTTAACATCAGCTGGACGGGTGTGAGGAATAACTTTTGCAATCCCAATGCGGAGGATCGAAAGAAGGATGTTGAATTGATTAAAAACTGGCTCACAGTATCACAGAAATTAGGGGCATCCATCATGAGAATTTTTGCGGGTCGGGGCAGCTATGAAGGGTATACCAAAGACCAGGTAAAGCAGTGGATGGTGGAAGACCTAAAATCCTGTGCCCAGCTTGCTGAGAAGACAGGTGTGATTGCCGGGCTGCAGCATCACAACGATTTTCTGTTTAAAGCAGATGAAGTGATAGATATTTTGAAAAGGGTAGACTCTGAGTGGTTGGGATTGATTCTGGATGTGGGAAGCCTGGATGATCCTGATCCCTATCGGGAAATCGAAAAGCTGGCTCCCTATGCCAACTATTGGTTTGTGAAAGAACATGTGACCCAAAATGGAAAGCGGGTACCGGTAAACATGGATAAGATTGCTGCTATTCTCAGGAAGGAAAACTACCGGGGATACATTTCTTTTGAAAGTCTGTCTGATGGAGATCCAAAACAAATCGTCAGGGAAATGTTTGAGTCATTTCAGCAGGCCTACGAAGTGTGATTTCCGCTCAGTATATCCTGGATCTTCGTTAGGATAGAATCTTCAATGTAAGGCTTGTAAGTGGCCGTTGAATTGCTGATAGATTTAATGGCTTTTGTTGAGTCAGCATCACTCAAGGCTGTGATAAACAAAATGGGCGTGTCCATCTCCTTCCTTAACTCATGAGCAGCTTCCAATCCATTTTTTTCGCCAGCAAGCATGATGTCGAGCAGTATCAGGTCAGGCTGACTTTCCTTGCAGATGGCTGGTAGCTCATCAGCGGAATCATATCTCCCCGCACTTTCAAACCCATTTGAAATCACCATCATTTCAAGCGCAGTTGATGAAATCAAATTGTCCTCAATGATCAAAACCTTCTTTTTCATACGCTTACTCATCTGGGGAAAACTCAATCGTATACTTTACTCCTTTTTGTGTGCTTTTAGTCATCGATCCTTTTAATTGCTGAACGAGCAATTCAATCAGATCTAATCCGGAAGTAACCCCCTCTTTGTTGTCAACATCTTCAATACCCTTTCCCTCGTCATAAATAATGAGCTGATTTCTTTTTTTTGTCTGTTTAAGTTTTACAAAAATAGGTCCTCCTACACCTGGTTCATAGGCATACTTTATGGTATTTAGTATTATTTCATTTGTCAACAGACCCAGGACCAGGATTTTATCTACCGATAGTTTCAGACTATCTATTTTTATATCAAGTGGATAGGTGGATCCATCGGTTGTATAAGAGGCTACTAAAGAAATGACCAGGTCTTCAAGGTAACCCTTTACATCCAACTGGTCAAATTCTTCCAGTTTCAGCAGCTGGTCATGTGTCCTGGCAATGGTATTGATCCTCGTTTTTGTCTCTTTGATATAGTCAAGCAATGCCTGGTCATTGGTAGCTTTTGATTTGAAATACAGTAAGCTGGATATAAGGTTTAAGTTGTTTTTGATTCGGTGGTGAAGTTCCTTCAGTAAGGTATCTTTTTGTTCCAGGGCTTCTTCCAGGTCTTTTTCTTTGGTCACAAAATCCGTGATGTCCATCTCTACACCAATCAGTTTGGTGATTTCGCCTGTATCATCCTGTAGGGGAGCCCCATATCCCTGAATATACCTCAACTCACCATTTGAAGGAATTATCCTGAATTTAAGATGGTGGATTCTGTTTTCATGCTGCATCTTTTCAAGGCCCTGACTAACCATTTCCGCATCTTCGGGATGAAGCCTCTTTAGCCAGGCTTCCGGGTCCTTTTCCATTTCCTCTACACTGAGGTTATAGATCTTATAAATTGTTTCGTTGCCAATATATTTTCCCTGTGTAATGTCATATGTCCATATGCCCAAACCGGCAGCTTCTACTGCGATTTCAAGTTGTCTGTTTGTTTCTTCCAGTTGCAGCTGAGTCTCTTTTAGCTCTGTAATGTCCAGAATAATACTGTCCCAGGTAATGGACCCATCATCATGGTGATACGGTATTCCCCGGCCATTGATCCATTTGAGTTCTCCACTAATGGTTTGCACCCTGCAGATGTGATTCCAAAATGTCATATTCTTTGCGGACTCCAGAATAGATTTTCTCATATCAGGTACATCCTCGGGGAAAATAATATCCCAGACATTCACAATGTCATCTATGGCATCTTCTTTTGAAACACCATATAGATCTAACACCCGCTCACTTACAAAAGGCAGGTCATCAGACCCATCAGGAAACAACTTGTATTCCAGCAACACACCAGGGAAACTGTTTGCAATGTTGCTGATTTTTTCCTGGTTGGCTTTAATGAGGGCTTCTGACTCTCTGATTTTGGTGATGTCTGAAAATACGGAAAGAAAAGCTGGTGCTCCTTTGTAGTTTATCGGGATCTCTGATTTTAGAACATATACCTCTTTGTTTTTTAGGGTGACAAGCTTTTGCTCCAGGGTCTCTGGCTTATTTTCTTTCCCGTTTTTAAGCCTGCTGTATCTCCGTGAAACGACCTCAATAAAATCAGGATGGATAATATCGAGAAAGGGTCTACCAATAAGTTTGTTGTTACTAGCTTCTAGGATTAAGGAGGCATAAGAATTGCAGATCTTTATCTTCCCATCTACATGCAACAAGATGCCAACGGGAGCATTTTCTACCAGGAGCCTGTACCTTTCCTCACTTTCTGTAAGTTCTTTTTGGGTTTCAATTTGTTCAGTGACATCCATAAATGAGGCCACCACAGCAAACATTTCTCCCTTATCATCTTTGACAGATTCTGAGTCGATGGAGATAATCCTCCTTTTCTCGTCGCCAACATGTATATTCATGAGGAAGTTGGTCACGGGTTTGCCCGTCCTCAAGGTTACCATGCTGGGATGGTCTTCGGCTTTGAGCTCTGTGCCATCCATCCTGAGCGCCTTCCATCTGGGGTCATAGGAGTCCTTGCCCAGGAGTTGCTCCCGGGTAAGACCCAGGATTTTACCTGCAGAATTATTTGCCAGTATTATGGTATCATCCATGGACTGAACAACAATGCCCTCGTGAAGTGCATTGATAACCGCCCAATACTCTGATTCGTTTTTCCTTAGCAGTCTCTCGTACTCTTTCCTTTGAGATATATCCGTTTGAATACCGATAAACTTGGAGAGCTTTCCATGCTGATCAAAGTAGGGTGTGATATAAATCTGAGACCAGAATGGTTCTCCTGATTTCCGATAGTTCTTGATTTCAATCGAAAAGTATACCTGATCTCTAAGGGCTTTGTTCATCTGGGCGATATGATCAGGATCAGTTTCCGGACCCTGTAAAAAAGACAGGGACTTTCCTTTAACTTCCTCAAAAGTATACCCAGTTAGTCTTACAAAACCAGGGTTTACATATTGCACTTTTCTATTAGCGTCGCAGATTACTACTGAGTTTTGGACATTCTCAGCCACGAGCTCCAGGTTGAGTACTTCGGATTGGGAATAATGGATCCGTTTTAGCTGAGGGGAATCAATCAGCGAAAAAGAAAAGCCTTCGACCTTTCCCGCCTGGTTCCAAATCTTCATGTTGCAGGTGCAGGTCATCGAATCACCATAGATCAGGTGTTCGCGAGTATCCGTAAGCGCTTTGTCATCACCGTCTAGATATTTCAGGAATTTCGACCTGGTATCCTCAATGACTGTCTCATGTGGCACTTTGAAGCCTGGCCAGACATCACCAACCTTTAGCTTGACTTTATGATGTTCATAAACCCATTTCCCATAAGCATTGTTGAACCCTGAATATTCCAGCTTGATATTCAGAGAAAACATCATGTGAATCTCCGAGACTACTTGATCCATACTATCGGGTCTTGGTGTAAAATTTGGTATAGGCGGTGCAACCAATACCTTCAGTTCTTTTTTGAACCCTTATCAATTTAGTAAAATTGTACCGCTTAAATGAAATAGATAGTTAGAATATTCTATTTTAAGCCCAAATAAATGGCAACCCATGAAACGTGATATGAAATTTTATTATTTATGGCCAGTTTTCAATGGCTTATTGTTTCTACTGATATCCTGCTTTTTTCTATCATCCTGTATAGATAAGAGCACCCAAAAAAGTCAACCCAATATCGTTTGGATCACCTCTGAGGATAATTCAAAACACTACATGTCTTTATTTGATGAGAATGGCGTGCCAGCGCCAAACATAGAGTCACTTGCGCAGCATGGCATTGTCTTCACACGGGCTTTTTCCAATGCCCCGGTGTGCAGTGTAGCCCGGTCTGCCATCATATCCGGCTGCTATGGCCCCCGGACTTTTTCTCAGTATCATAGAAGACTGGCCCATGTGCCTCTTCCCGATAGTCTCCGGATGTTTCCCTACTACCTGAGGCAAGCCGGGTACTATACCACCAACAATAGCAAGGAAGACTATAATTTCATCAAAGGGGACGAAGTATGGGACGAGTCCTCTAAAGATGCGACATGGAGGAACAGGCAGCCGGGTCAGCCATTTTTTCATATCTCCAATTTCACAACGACCCACGAGTCCAGGCTTCACTTCACAGAGGAGGACATGCAGAAACCAACGAAGACCCCATTGGATGCTTTTGAGGTCCAGCCTAACCACCCCAAGACTGACCTGTTCCGATATACCAATGCTTACTACAGGGATAAGATCCAGGAGATGGATCAGCAGGTAGGGGAAGTGCTGGCCATGCTGAAAGAAGACGGCCTGATGGATGATACCTTTATCTTCTACTATGGCGACCACGGAGGGGTATTGCCGGGGAGTAAAGGTTATATCTATGAGACAGGACTCCACGTTCCCATGATCGTCCATATTCCTAAGAATTACCAGGATCTCGTAGACGTGACTCCGGGCAAGCAGTCTGAAGGCTTTGTCAGCTTCGTGGACCTGGCGCCAACAGTTTTGAACCTGGCGGGTATCGAAATCCCGGATGCGATAGATGGTGTGCCTTTCCTGGGCAAGGGGATAAATGAGGCGACACTGGAAAAGCGTGACATAGCCTATAGCTATGCTGATCGCTTTGACGAAAAGTATGACATGGTACGAGGGGTGAGGAAAGATAAATTCAAATACCTCAGAAACTATCAGCCCTATAATGCCGATGGGCTTCGCAACAACTACAGGTACATACAGCTCGCCTACCGGGAATGGCTTGACTTACATGACCAAAAGGCACTGAACGAGGTGGAGGATGCTTTTTTTCAGTTTAAGGCACCGGAGGCCCTCTATGATATAGAAGCTGATCCCTTTGAGACAAAGAACCTGGCCAATGATCCTGAATATCTCATTCAACTAAAAGAGATGCGAAAGGAGCTTAACGACTGGATCACAGAGATGCCGGACCTTTCTTTCTATCCGGAGTTTTATCTGTTACAAAATGCAGCAGAGAACCCGGCACTTTTCGGGCAGCGCCAGAAGGCTCAAATCAGTAAGTATGTAGACATTGCGGACCTGAGCCTGATGCCGTTTGAAAGTGCCAAAGAGCAACTTATCGAAGCGCTGAAAAGCAGCGATCCCTGGGAGCGGTACTGGGCCATCAATGCGGCGACCAGCTTCCGGTCAGAAGCCAGCTCGCTCGTGGAATTCATTGAACCCATTGGTCGGGGTGACGAGTTGCTGATCAACAGGACCGTAGCAGCGGTGTTCCTGGCTGTCGCAAACAAGCAATCCCCTGTAGGCATGATGACGGCTGCCCTGTATGATTGCCAGGATGCTGCAGAAGCCTTGCTGATGCTCAACTCCATCGTGCTGATGGGCTCATTTGAGTACGACTACAGCTTCAACCTGGACATCGATCGGATTCAGCCAGCAGTGAAAGAGAATAAGACGGTGCAGCGGAGGCTGGAGTATTTGGGGTTGATGTGAGGGGGGAGTTAATAGGTTATTAGGTTATTAGGTTATTAGGTTATTAGGTTATTAGGTTAATGGGTTAGTGGTTTAATGAGTTAATGGGTTAATGGGTTGAGAGTGATAAGAAGATGCTGTTGACCTTTTAGTCAGATGGTGCGAGGTCTATGTTCTCTTCTCTAATGGGCTGATTTAGGGAGGGTCACAGAGTTGATGTAGTGAGTAAGTATTTGGTCACAAGCGGACCTTGCGCCAAAGAGGGGGACCTTAATGCCCGGAAGTAACTTCTCGGCTATTGTGGGTGAGATGTACAAGTAGTATCCAAAATGTTCCAACCATTATTGATACATCAGCCATATTAAAAATTCCGGTTTGGAATACTTGAAAGTTCATATGAAGGAAATCAGTTACAGAACCGTATCGAATTCGGTCAAATAGATTGCCAAATCCTCCGCCAATGATGAAAGTAATTGGCAATGCATAATTCAAACCTATTTTCCTTTTTATGAGCACAAAAGCTATCATTCCGACTAAGACAAGAACCGGGATGATTACAAGAAAAGGAATTCTAAGGATGCCAGGTAAATTGCTCCCAAGACCTAAGAATGCACCTGAATTTTCGACTTTAGTCAGAGTAAGGTAGTTTGTGATTATTGAAATTCTCTCCCCATAATCAATGTTCTCTCTTGCTACCCTCTTCGAAATTTGATCACATCCAATATTGGACAGTAACACCGTGATTACCAATAAATTTCTAATTCCTTTTTTTAACTTCATGTTATTCTATGTGTGTCTGGTAGTATAATTTTTCTTCAACCATTTGCGGTTTGCACGGCTAAATTCATCTAAAGAGGACACCTCTCCTTTGTTTATGGCTTCCATGGACTCTTTTGTTCTGGCTTCTATCTTAGCCTGATTGAAGAATTCATCCATACGTGAATCTGCTATCACTTTACCTTTATTCATAAGATAAAGTTAATCATTTGACTGGTCATTTGGTAGAAGTCCAATAGACAGTTAGATTGTTTTACTATCGCAAACAAGCACTCCCTATTGGAATGAAAAGTAGCGGAGGTTGGTGTATTTGGGGTTGATGTGAAAGTAGCTCGGGATGCTGTGAAAGCATTAGGATAATTAAGCGTAGCTGTAACCTACGCTTAGCATTCTGACATTGATTTACCGGATGCCAAGGTGATCTACGAAGACCTGAGTCAGCGGTTCGACGGCAGAGGAAAGAAAGTCGCCCAGCCTGCGGAGGAGGTCTGACGCCTGTTCTTGTATATCGAATCGTTAGCTTTTTATATGCCCGGAGGAGTCTTCGCAACCCCCTGGGCATTCTTTTTCATACCTTTCCATTCTTTTTGCTCCGATCCCAATGCTTTTTGCTTCAATCCCGAAGCTATTTTCTGAAACATGCCATTGATTTTTCTTCAAAGTCGATGCAAAAAACTTCGAAGTCGGGTCTTTTTGCTTCGGATTTGAGTCTTTTTTGTTCTCTGTCGATGAAAAAAGCATCAAGTGTTTGAGAAAATTTCTTCGATGAGCGAGCATTTTGCTCCGAAGTCGGAGCAAAATGATATCAGGCCGAACAAAAATCAATAGCGAAGGCATGATTTTATACCCCCTGGCTATCCCTGATATAGAAAAACCCTCGCCCGACCAAAGGCAGAGGGTCTCTAAGAACCAGCTCCTGGGGAAGCGTCTGTGACGCTAATAATAAACCAAATCACTACCACCTTTACTCTAGCGATACAATCGCTGTTATCGTCCGTCCTCGTTGCAAACGAGGACGAGTGGGGGGGGACGCCTAGTCCGTACGCTGAGTGGTTTGACCGGACTGGTGAACCAGAGGCGCACCGTGGGCTTTATGGCTCACGGCCGTCTACTCGATTAGCCACTTTTACTTCAGACCCCATTCAAGTAGAATATTATCAGCTTGTTGCTTACTAATGTTACCTTGAGGGATATGATCACTTTCGTCATTATGTAAATGTGTACCACAAACGAAAATATCTGGTTTGTCAATATAATTAGTGTCAATATTGGCATAAAAGAAGTTTCCAGGATTCAGGTCTTTTGAATGGTACGCTAGCGTAAGTTCAGCTGTTGAATCACCGTTTAGAGGATTGATAAAAACATCGATTTCGCCTCCATAAAAGTTTTTCCAAAATAGCAGATGAGTGCCATAATAGATTGTCTTGGAACTATGATATGGCGATGAGGAAGAATCAAAGGTGAATATAGAACTGGTAGCAATTTCTTCGTTAGTAAGAATCCAATTCCATTTAGTAAGTTGATTCTCGGGAAGAATATTCTCCCAATTTTCAATAATGGTGTCTTTGGATTGACTCAGTGGAAACAATCCGTTTTCGTTTCTGAAGTCATTAAAATCTCCCCAGTAGTTCTTCTGCATCGATTTTTCACTTCGGAAGGCCCAAATCACCATTAAAAGGTAAATTGTCAAAATAGTTACGACTCCATATGTGATTTTTCTTTTCAAGTTGGTAGTTTTTGGCTATCGCACAGGTATAATGAGTGGCCACCCCAGTGCTATAAAAAACTAAACTAGCTAAAACCTCGGTGAGATGCAACGGGTAAAAATCCTTCACTTGTCCTCGTTTGCAACGAGGATTCCTGGGGAAGCGTCTGTGACGCTAATTATAAACCAAATCACTACCACCTTTACTCTAGCGATTCAATCGCTGTTATCGTCCGTCCTCGTTGCAAACGAGGACGAGTGGGGGTTTTCCTATTTGAGACTTGATATCCATAGTGGGATGGAATATACCGGATTGTTATCATTATTACTTTTCAATAATAATCGATTTTACTAGTTCTGGAGCCAAGTCTGAAAAACTTGAAGACTCATTGAACTTCAGAAATTTGGTTCCAGTAGTTTGAAAGGAAAATTCAATGGTTGCGTCAATTTCAATAATTTCATCAAAGCAGATCAGATTTTGATCCCTTCGTTGAAAGAGTTTGAATATTGTTGTATCTCCGTTTGTTCTCGTTTGAAATCTTGAGAATTCCGAACAGCCACTTGATCCGTAAACCGTTAGATTAATTAAGAATGTTTCGTTTGTTTTTGCTGAAGCTGGAATAGTTACTTCTTTGGCTGATGTTGTGTTCTCCAAATAATTATCGTTGCACGATGAAATTGTAAGCCCGGCTAGTACAAACAGGAATATGTTAAGTGATGATTTATACATTGTTTTAAGATTCCGTTTCAAGTCATATCAGCTTCCCTTAGCAGAAGATTAATGCCTGGATAGAGCGAGTGGTTACCCCTGTGCTATAAAAAACTAAACTAGCTAAAACCTCGGTGAGATGCAACGGGTAAAATCTTCACTTGTCCTCGTTTGCAACGAGGATTCCTGGGGAAGCGTCTGTGACGCTAGTAATAAACCAAATCACTACCACCTTTTACTCTAGCGATACAATCGCTGTTATCGTCCGTCCTCGTTGCAAACGAGGACGAGTGGGGCGCATTCCTGCTCAGCGATTGTTAGACTCATTTCATTCCGGTTTTGGAAAATCGTATTGACGTTCAATTTAAGAAAGAGTTCAGCCAATAATTCCTGGCCCAAGTTTGCCTATACTCTGACTCAGAATGTAAAGAATTAGCATTATTGCAGTTGCAACGCCAAAGATTATTGTCAATAAATGTAACCTCTTGTTCTTAGTTGTTAAATATCCCACCAATTGTATTCCGAACGTTAAAAACGTCCAAATGCCTAAGATTGGGAATGAAATATATGCGGCTTGGTTAAGAGTTTCAGTATTTTCGGTTAGTTCGTAGAGTTGACCATGTTCTTCATTTCTCGCTTGCTCAAATTGCATATCACTTAGTTGTTGACTTCTGCAGTGGTTTGTTACAAAAATTGCTATCGTAGAAATGAAAAGAAATAACCAAACAAATACGGCTATAATTGACGACTTAGTTAATATGTTTTTCAAAGAGATTCATTTATTTGTCAGAATTCATGCGGCTAATAAGAGAATTGAGTCTAACATTTGGTTATTCGCATTTCCTACGGATAACCAACATATCTCCCTTCAATTTACCAGTAAAAACTTATGAAACCAGTTAAGTATCATCATTTATTACCGTCAAGCCATCTATTACTTAATGCCGATCTGTTTTGACTGATTGAATAGGGGAATGCCGGTTGAAACCAGGTCTTTATTTTTCAAATGAATCTCTTCACTTTTCATATTTTGACCATAAATTCGAGGCTTTAAACCCCGATCGCCGGACCTGATTTTAAAAATAGATTTAACTTCGAATTTTAAATCAGATAGAGGTAGTGCGATTTCTTGTTTTAATTCCCCTGGTACTTAGTATTGTTTGTTGTGAACCCATCCCCAAAAAACCCAATGTAGTTTTTATCCTGGTCGATGATCTTGGATGGTCAGATCTAGGCTATATGGGAAGTACTTTCTATGAAACTCCCCAGCTCGATAAGTTTAGCAAACAAAGCGTCAACTTCACCAATGCCTATTCGTCCGGATCGGTTTGTTCACCGTCCCGGGCCGCTATCATGACGGGTAAGCATCCGGTCAGACTGCAAATTACCGACTGGATCCCGGGTATGGGTAGTGATGGTAAAGCATTGAATACCCCGGGCATCGCCAATCAGCTGTCATTGGACGAGGTCACCCTGGCGGAAAGACTAAGACAAAATGGATATAAGACTTTCTTTGCCGGGAAGTGGCACCTCGGGGATACCGCATTCTATCCGGAGGACCAGGGATTCGACATCAACATAGGAGGACATGACAAAGGCAGCCCTCCCGGAGGATACTATGCGCCCTATAAAAACCCAAAGCTTGATGATGGCCCTGAAGGGGAGTACCTCACAGATAGGCTTACTGACGAGTCTATGCAGTTTTTGGATAATGTGGGTGAAGATCCTTTTATGCTGTATCTGAGCTTGTACACCGTACATACACCGATTCAGGCCAACAAGGAATATATCGGGAAGTTTGAGGAAAAGCTTGGCAACCTGGAGAACCAGGAATCTAAAACCCGTGCAGAAGGCGCTGGCATCACCAGGCTTGACCAGAATAACCCGGCCTATGCGTCGATGGTATATGCCATGGATCAAAATGTGGGGAGGCTCATTCAAAAGCTTAAGGATCTGGGCCTGTATGAGCACACGATCATTGTTTTTACCTCCGATAATGGCGGGCTGTCTACCCTGGATAAGAACCGCAACAACCCCGGACCGACGAGTGTGCTGCCCCTAAGAGGTGGGAAGGGCTGGTTGTATGAAGGAGGGATCCGGGTTCCTTTGCTCTACAAACCACTGTATCACAAAAGCGGAAAAGTGGTGGATACTCCGGTGATTGGTCACGATTTCTTCCCAACGATACTTTCCCAAATGGGACTGGCATTACCTGAAGACCTTTCCGGAGACGGGATCGATTTCAGTCGTGCATTGACTCATCCTGAAGAGATGCCGGAAAGAGATCTGGTCTGGCACTATCCGCACTATCATGGTAGCGGCTGGGCTCCGGGATCGGCGATCCGCAGTGGGAAATGGAAGCTGATAGAATTTCATGAAACCGGTAAAGTAGAGCTGTATGACTTGAAAGAAGACATCGCTGAGAGCAATGACATTGCTGAGCTTCTGCCCAAAAAGACAGAGGCGTTGCGGGAGCTTTTGCATGCACAGCTTGACTCCATGAATGCAGCTTATACGACACCTGCCAATTAGATGTAATTCAGACGGAGCACCTCAGCCTTGATCTTGTTGCGTTGCATAAAGTCTATCCAGAATAGTTGCTGTGCCGAAAGGTGATCATTCGGGGATTTGATTTCGTAAAAATGATACTCCTTGTCTTTCCAGATGAACAGGTCCGGGAAGCCTGCACTGTTGTACTTTACATTTTTAGCCATCTCGAACAGGATGTTATAGAGGCCTTTTACCGGTAATCTCTGTACTGCTTCTTCCAGGCTGGGAAGTAACGACTCATGCCATCCAACCAGTGGGTTCGCTATGCCCTCTTTCTCAAGGTACCGGTGCTGAATGGCGTTCATTAGCTTTTGCCTGGTGTTGTATTTCTTTTGGATGGTGTGAAGATTATCGATCCTGCGGGAATAGAAATGCTCATCGAAAAGGTCTGAGGGTTGCCTTTGTAAAGGATGATGGAAGCTTTCCTGGTTTTCGTCAAAAATCACATCCCAGAAAACCAGCCCAAACAGCCCGCGCCACAGGTAGTTTTCTGAATGGATGGCGCCATATCCTTCCTGGATAAAATATTCACAAGCCAGCTGCTCCACATTGATGCTGGGGTCCGGAGTGACTTCGATAGCGGGGCTTTCTTTTATTCTTTTGGTGGTGGTGCGGTAGTTTCTCACACTCTTTTTAGCCAGAAAGTCATTCACAAACAGGAGCTCAGTAGCATTGAGGGGTTTTTCCGCAGCTTCCTCAGCTATAGCTCGGGCTTCATCTATTCGACCATTTTTCTCCAGGATCCGGATACTGCGCTCACGGGCAGGGTGCCGCTCAGAGAGTTGATAGAATGTCAGGGCTTCGTCTGTCAGCTCTGCTTTTTCGAGATATTCTCCGATACGGAGTAATAGCTTGTCCGCCGACTTTTTAGCACGTGGGAATTGTAAAAAGTGCTTCCATTCAATGGGGCTGATCACAGCAAGTATTTCTTCGGGTAGCAGCTCTTCTGTAGCCAGGCGAAAGGCCCGTGAGAGATTGGCGAGCTCATAGGTTGCCAGTGCTTCTTCCCGGGAGTCGAACCAGGGCGTGAATTCGTGCCGGTCCAGGTTTTCCAGTTTGATATTCCCCACATCACGGATGACAAACTCAGTCATCATGCCATAGTTATGGCCGAAGAAAAGAAATTTAAGATAGTTGACCTGCTCCTGTTTGAGTAGGCGGATGATCTGCCATTCGGCACTTAGTGTTTGATAATAGGTGTCATCAGATACCTCAATCAGGGTTTCCAACACCTCATCTTTGTACATGGACTTAAGGCCCAGCTGTGGGAAAGCCTTATGGAGCTCGGACTTGGTGAATAACCTGAATACCTCCGGGTAAACAATATCATCCAGCGTAATGAATTCCAGTTGAGCCAGGTGGTCGAGCGATTCCCCGTAGACTTCTATTTCCGGATATTGTAGCTTATCCAGTCGAAAGAATTCACCCTTCCTGTTGAGCATCCTGATAAAAAGACACTGCGCGTCTGTTTGAAGGCTTCTGTATTCTTCGATGAATCTTTTGTCGACATCTCCCAGAAGATGCCCGGAGTGCTTTTCAATGAACTCGATGAGATAATTGAAATAGTCAAGATAATATCTGGGGGGCAGTATGATCTTTTCCTTTTCAGGCATACAGACAAAGCTAGTTTCGCGAGACCTTAAAATTAACCGGAGCGCGAATTAAAAAGTTCTAAAGTCAGTTTTCCCGGGCTGGTGTCTCGTCTAGCCGGAAGAGGAATCTCTTCCAACCGACAGAGTCATAGGATGACTACAGCGACAAACTGAGACAATTATTATTTTTTAATCAACACATAAAAATGAGACAACTTTCCTCCAAAAGAGTCATCCTATGACTTCTAGCAATCAGGCGGTGGAGTTGCGAATCTGCATATCGGTGATAACACCGACATTAAGCAGGGAAGGAGAATGGACCTTGAAAGAATCCCCCTTCCCCCCTTTATGCCTAGTCAGCATCTGGATTTAGGGACATCAGGAAAGGGGGATTTCTATGTAAAAAAAGCTTGTACCAGATATGACGTGACTGGTGGAAATCTCTTCCAGCCCACCTGGTCATAGGATGACTGGAGCGAATAAATAATGGCAATTGTTACTTTTAAGTTAACTCATAAAAATGAGACAACTTTCCTCCAAAAGAGTCATACTATGACTTCTAGCAATCTGGTGGTGGAGTTGCGAATCTGCATGTCGGTGACAACACCGACATTAAGCAGGGAAGGAGGAATCCCAAAGGTCTGCCTGGCAGGAAGGCAGGAGTGACATAATAACACCCCTTCGGGTTCGGTTATTTAGCTGATTCAATCAGCTATAATATTGTCATCCCTTCGGGATTGGCATAGAGATATGGGATGACTGCATCCACCAGCCAATGGTAATTATTATCCTTGAGTCATCTATAAAAAATGAAACAGCTTTCATTTAGTCAGAAATCATCCCATGACTACTCGTAATCAGGCGGTGGGTTGCGAATCTGCATGTCGGTGACAACACCGACATTAAGCAGATATCTTTCTATGTTTTACGATATGTTGATTGAAGGAAAATTCCGGTTATCTCGCAGGGATGGTATGCGAAATCCGTGAATGTGGACAATGTATCACATAGAATTTGATCATAGCAGCAATCCCCCTTTTCTAAAGGGGGACAAAGGGGGATTAACACCTTAATCTTATACTTACTCCGGATACATATCACACCGGCAGGCATACCAGTTGCGCATATACACCTCCATCTCATCCAGGTATTTTGTGATATCCTCAATGCCCGTATAGCTTTCCTTGTCATGCACGAGGACAGGCTGAGCAGCTGCGGCATCCAGATCGATCTTTCGGGCCAGTGAAAGATCATCGAGGCGTTCCTTAAGTTGTACTTGCTTAGGGTCTTTATCGGAGATCGTCAGATGAATCATCAGTGAAATGTTTAGATATTATGACCAACACAAAGTAAGCGGTTTTCAGTTCCTGTAATGATAACTTGAGCCCATTTAAAGCGCATTGTCCCAAATAATTAACAGAGCTTTAATAAAGACCGCATTTTCTGCTAATTTTATAATTATGTTGCGCTATTTAGTCCTCTTGCTGTCAATCTCAATTTTGGGCAGTTGTGGAGAGAAACTTCCCGAAGATGTAAAACTTGCTACCCTTGACCTTCCCCAGGTCATCGATTACAATTTTCATGTTAAACCCATCCTTTCAGATAAGTGTTTCGCCTGTCATGGGCCTGATGCACAAAAGCAAAAAGCGGAGCTGAGACTTGACAATGAAGAAGGGGCTTACATGGCTTTGGTCAGTGGGAATGGTCATGCCATTGTCCCGGGAAATGCACGTAAGAGTCACATGGTCAGCAGGATCCTCTCGGACGATCCGGAATTCATGATGCCTCCTAAGGAATCAAACCTGGATCTGAGCACTGATGAAAAAGCCATACTCATCAAATGGATCAAACAAGGTGCCGAATACAAGCCTCACTGGGCTTTCACAAAAGCCGAAAAAGTACCCGTTCCCGAGACGGATGGCGACTGGGCATTGAACGAAATTGATCATTTTGTCCTCGACAAGCTGGAGCAAAAAAATATAAGCCCCTCACCGGAAGCCGATAGGGAACACCTGATCAGGCGATTGTTTTTTGATATCACCGGATTACCGCCAACCATCAAGGACCTAGACTACTGGCTGGCATATGATGAAAAGAACTACTATGAGTCTTTGGTTGATAGCCTTTTGGCAAGACCGGCTTTTGGTGAGAGGATGGCCGCTCACTGGCTGGATGTGGCCCGTTTTGCGGATTCTGAAGGATATCTGGACGATTTTCATCATACCTTCTGGCCATACAGGGATTGGGTGATCAAAGCCTTCAATGAGAACCTCTCCTATGATAAATTCATCCTCTGGCAGGTAGGAGGAGATCAACTGCCGAATGCCACTACTGAGCAAATTCTGGCCACAGCGTTCAACAGAAACCACAAGCAAAACTCCGAAGGTGGCATCATCCCGGAAGAATTTCGGGTGGAATACGTAGCCGACCGAACCAATACAGTGGGTTCTGCTTTTATGGCCCTGACCGTAGGGTGTGCCCGATGTCATGACCATAAGTACGACCCCTTTAGCCAAAAGAATTATTATGAGCTCTTCGGCTTTTTCAACTCCACCATTGAGCGGGGTGATGGTATTTTTAGCTACAATGCGATTGAGAATGGACAAAAAATTCCCAATAAGTATTCGATGAATTCCGGGCCTGTAGTGCCTTTATTGGAAAAGGAAGCTGAAGAGATCCGCGATTATCTTTTGTCCAACATCAGGGAGGAGGAGCAGGGACTCGAAAGTGCGGAAAAGACTAATGATAACGGATTTAACACCTGGTTGAATACTTCGGCAACAACAGATCCGAAAAAGGTGGTCAATAGATCTACCCTAATTCACCTCACCTTCGACGACATGAAAGATGGCAAAGCCAGCGATCAGGTAAAGGGGAACGGGCCATCCAGGTACTGGGGAAGTATCAGCAGTGCGGAAGGAAAATTCGGAAAGGCTGTCGTGAGTGCCGCTGACGGTCAGTTTGTGGTTGACGGGAAGCCAGCCTTGTTTGAAAGGGTAGATGACTATACCGTCAGCTTTTGGATCAACTCGAACAAGAGCTATAAAAATGCACATGTTTTGTACAATGGCAACAACCGGATCCAGGGCTACCGGGGATGGGATGTGGTGATCAAAGAAGATAAGCTACATTTCAGGTTGAATCACGCGCATCCATACCAGTCCATAGACATCCGTGACCCTGAAAAACTCAATGTGGGGGAATGGATCCATTATGTATGGACCTATGATGGTTCCAGCAAAGCCGAAGGGATGAAGCTTTATCGCAATGGCAAGAAAGTGGAATTTGATGTGGTGCGAGATTATATCTACCGATCGGCCATGCCCTACACCAATAAAGATGCAACCGTCTACATGGCTTATGAAGGCATGATCATTGGTAAGAGGCACTACGACAAAGATTTTACAGGAGGCATGCTGGATGAAGTCCGTATTTTGGGCCGGGAGGTTGATGATTTCACAGCTTTGTATCTGTATGACCAGGGCTCAGGCATCAGTGCATTTAATGAGGCTGTGCAGAAAAAAAGCTCAGCACTCAATGAGTTCTATGATCTCTATGTGGACGCTGAATTGGCGAATAGAAGAAAACAACTCACAGAGCTGCGGCTGAAAGAAGTGTTGCTGGTAGACACTGCACAGGAAGTAATGGTAATGGGAGATTTCCCGGAAAAAAGACCTACTTACATCCTGGAACGTGGCGTCTATGACGAACATGGCGAGGAGGTGACCAGCGATGTGCCCGAAGCTATCTTTGAGATGCCTGATGATCTCCCCAAAAACAGGTTGGGATTGGGGAAATGGCTGATCCATCCTGATAACCCACTCACCGCCCGGGTTGCCGTAAACCAGATCTGGTACCTCATGTTTGGCAGGGGTATCGTGGAAACTGTTGAGGATTTTGGAAACCAGGGTTCTTTGCCTACCCATCCGGAGCTGCTGGATTGGCTGGCCGTAGATTTTCAGGCGCATGGCTGGGATCTGAAACGGCTGATCAAGCAAATGGTAACCTCAGCTACTTACCGGCAATCCTCAGTGATCCGCCCTGACCTGCAGGAAGTAGACCCAGCGAATTATTTGTTAGCCAGGGGACCGAGATACAGGTTGTCAGCCGAAATGGTTCGGGATAATATCCTGGCTGCAAGTGGTCTGCTGGAAGAGCAGCAAGGCGGGATTTCGGTGTTCCCCTATCAGCCTCCCGGACTCTGGAAAGAAGTGATGACCCATGGTTTTTTCCCGGAATATGAGGTGGATTACGAAAACGGACTCTACAGGAGGAGCATCTACTCTTTCTGGAAAAGAAACATGCCACCACCTAATATGCTGATCTTCGATGCATCGAGCAGGGCGGAGTGTCAGGTGAGAAGGCAAAGAAGCAATACACCCCTACAGGCACTGGTACTGATGAATGATCCCCAGTTTATCGAGGGATGTCGGGTGCTGGCACAGAATGCCTGGTCTGGTTCGGAAGGCAACCTGGATGAGGCTATCGTAAAAGTGTTCCGCAGCCTGACAAGTAGAAAACCTACTCCTTCGGAAGTCAGCATCCTGCGTAACCAGTTTAATGCTGAAAAGCAATACTTCGAGTCGAACCCTGAGCGCATCCAGGCTTATCTGTCTACTGGTCACCAGGTGATATCAGCGAAGCTGGAGCCTGCACCCATAGCGGCTTTGGCCAGGGTCACGAACACCATTATGAATACAACAGAGGCTTATTATAAGAATTAAATTATGAAGGATCACAATTCAGACCTCAATCAAGCCTGGTATAAAAATACCCGAAGGGAGTTTCTCCAAAAAACCACCAGGGGCCTGGGAGCAATGGCCATGGGATCGTTGATGCTTCCTGATATGTTGAATGCAGCACCTGCTGGCGTTCCGGGAATCGGAACAAATGGCATCCTCAAGGCGCTTCATCATACACCCAAAGCCAAAAGAGTCATATACCTGTTTCAATACGGTGGCCCCAGTCAGATAGAATTGTTCGATTACAAACCGGTACTGCACAAGCGACATGGAGAGGAGATTCCCGATAGTGTTCGGGGCAACCAGCGGATCACCGGGATGCTGGCAGCCCAGTCGAGCTTTCCGCTAGTGAGTTCGAAATTTGATTTTCATCAAAACTCTAAGACGGGAGGATATTTCAGCAGCCTGATTCCGAATATCTCCTCCATAGCTGAAGATATCTGCGTTGTGAATTCCATGTATACCGAAGCGATCAACCATGAGCCTGCTATCGTGTTTATGCAGACAGGCTCTCAGCAGGTAGGGAGACCAGCCATAGGCTCGTGGATGAGCTACGGGCTGGGTAGTGCTAATAAGAATTTACCATCATTTATTGTATTGCTATCTAAAGGAAGGCCAGACACTCAGAACCTTAACATGCAGGCGTGGAACAATGGTTTCCTGCCGTCTCATCACCAGGGAGTACGGTTCAGGTCAGGGGTAGATCCCGTGCTTTATCTCTCCAACCCCCATGGTATAGATAAAGAGAGCAGAAGGAGGGAGCTGGATTACCTGGAGCAATTGGAGATGCAGCAGAAGTCTATGTGGGGTGATCCTGAAATAGACTCTAAGCTGAATCAATATGAGATGGCTTACAGGATGCAGACCTCTGTGCCTGAGGTGGCCGATCTCTCCGGTGAGCCCGACTACATCTATGACCTTTATGGTCCTGAGTCCAGGATTCCCGGTACTTATGCTGCGAATTGTCTGTTAGCCAGGAGACTGGCCGAAAGGGATGTTCCGTTTATCCAGCTGTATCACCAGGGCTGGGACCAGCATGGAAACCTACCGAGTGACATTCAGAAGATGGCTAAATCCAGTGATCAGGCTTCTGCTGCACTGGTGAAAGACCTGAAGCAGCGTGGCTTGCTGGATGATACACTTGTGGTCTGGGGCGGCGAGTTTGGTCGCACCAGCTTTTCTCAGGGGACCCTGACGAAGACCAACTACGGTCGTGACCATCACCCAAGGTGTTTTTCCATGTGGATGGCTGGTGGGGGAATAAAACCCGGAATCACTTACGGCCAGACTGACGACTTTAGCTACAACATCGTTGAAAATGGGGTGCATGTACATGACTTTCAGGCTACGCTGCTACACCTGCTGGGTGTCGACCACGAAAGACTCACCTTTAAGCACCAGGGCAGACGCTACAGACTGACAGATGTGCATGGTAAAGTAGTGGATGGGATATTGGTGTAGTAATTAGAAAACCTGCCAGGTCTATTTGTATTGTGTAGATAGACCTGACAGATTTAATCTTTAATCGGTTTATTAGCTAATCAGCCAACTTAAATTTAATCGGTAGCACCAACACCGAACTAACAGCTTTTTCATCATTTAGCGCCGGTTTAAAGTCACCTAACAATTTTACAGTTCGAATGGCTTCAGCTTTCAGTTCCTCACTGGCCTGAGCTGCCTTTGGGGCTATATTTGTTGCTGTTCCTTCGGGTGGATATCCTACCACAACAACCTCCGTCAACATATACCCATTCGTTTTTTCGGGAATAATATCCTCTATCTGACCCTGGTCATTAACGGTGAAAGAAACATATAGCTGTCCTACACTATTCTCTTCGCGGGCACTTTTGGGATACAGGATATTGTCTCCAATCGTTTTGTATAAGGCAGGCATACCCTGTTCATATTCAGCCTGAACATCCACCTGATTGCTCATCTCGGAGCAGGCACTCACAAACAGCATGGTGGCCATTGTCATCAAAGACACACCCACCCGGATGTAGCTCATTTTTATATTTATGTTTTTATTAGTCATCTGATTAAATCGTTTACTTAAACTTGTTTTGTTACTTAAATAATTACCTAGCTGGATAGATACACCAGTCTTTGTTTCGAATAGCAATTGCTGGTAATCTACTTCGCTGATCCCCTTTTTCAGCACCTGTGCATCGGCCTGGTATTCATGCTCGGCTTTAATGTCGCGCCGGAATAGCCAGATAAAAGGGTTGAACCAAAACACAATGGTCATAGCCTCCAGAATCAGCGTGTCAAAAGAATGAAGCTGATCCCGATGTACCTGTTCGTGCACTAACATCACATCGCGATTTTCTTCTCTGAGGTGCTGATTCCCGATGAACAAAATATTGAAAAAGGTAAATGGAGAGACATCCTTATCTAAGGCCACCACCGTAAATCCCCATCGGTGGTATTTTGTTGATTTTAAATATTGGTAGAGCAACGCCACGGCTCCTGTCAGTGATCGGAGGGCGAAAAAACCGAATCCGATCCAATAGAGGATCAGGTAGAGGGGCATAGTGTCTGCGGACTGGGCCGCTGTGAAATTCGTTTGAATGTCATTGGCTCCATTGATCAGGATGCTGAATGTTTCGCCTGGTTCATAAGTCAAGAAGAGTTCGTTGATAGGAATGAAGATCCAGCCTGCGGAAAATAAGACAAATGTCAGCCCTAAAAACCTGTTGAGTTGGTGATTGGACTCATTGTAAGTAATGAGTAGATAAACCACGTAAAGCATGGCCAGGGATAAACCGGATTTTAATAGATACGCTTCCATCATTTCTCTTTTTTTGCTTTGATCTGAGATTTGAGATGTTCGATGATCTCTTCCATCTCACCAGTTGTCATGTCTTCTTTATGACTGAATGCTGACACCATGTTCTTGAATGAATCAGAAAAATAGTTTTTTACAAATGACTTCATGAAGCCGTGGGTGTATTCTTCCTTTTGGATCAGGGGGTAGTATTCATGCGAGTTGGCAATAGGTGTTCGCCCCACAAATCCTTTCTTCTCGAGGATCTTAAATATGGTGGCCACAGTGGTATAGGCTGGCTTCGGTTCTTCATACTCATTCACCACATCCCGGATCAGTCCTTTTTCGATGGACCAAAGGATCTGCATGGCTTTTTCTTCAGCTTTGGTAAGTTCCATTAGTATGGTTTTTTTTGATTGAAGCTCCAATACTACTAAAAGTTTAGTAGAATTACTAATTATTTAGTAGAAAGTTTTTATTGTTAAAATAGATCTGACAGGTCTTAGTTATTATTATTAAATTACAAAAGGTGGTCTTATTGTAAAATCATGGGTTTTCTAGAAAAGTCAGGCCTCAAGTTCACGCTCATAACTACGGTGATCTTCTCCTTCTCTTGTGACGAGAAGTTTGAATATCCAGAAGTTACATCGGATTTAATTCTGGATATAAGGGAAGAATATCCGGATAATAATATATCAACTCCAGTCCTTAAACTCTCTATTGAAACAGAAGACAATTATGAGTGCGCCAACTATACGCTGGTCACCCGGGATTTAATGAAAAGTGATTACTTGCGGGTTAATGTAATAGGGTCAATTTTAGGATATGTATGCTTTGACGCATTCGGTCCTGCAACTAAATCATTTGAGCTTACAGAGAGGGTACAGCGTTTAATTCTTACAAAGAATGGTGAAACGATCGAGTTTGAGATTAAAATCACGGAGGAGATGGTCTCAATTTATCCACTAAGTTCAATTTTTGGCTCCTTTAACTACTCAGAATATTATCGATACCCTGAAAATTCATTTGCATTTCTCTGCGGAACATTAGCAGAGGACTCGACTGTTTGTAAAGAATTCGAGCAAATCCTCCTTGATAATCTTCCACTAGAGGAATTTAAGTTTCCAGTTAATGGAAAACCACCTTACCCAGAGAGCTCTGCCGGACATTGGTATGATGCTCCTGCCAGCTACTTTAAATATGACAACTCAGAGGACCTGAATACTGCTGGATCATTATTAAAATCTTTCTCAAATACTGAGCTGTCAAGCAAAAAAGGTATTAGTCTAAGAATAATAGGATGGAATAATACCCAATTCAGAAATGATAAGCAGTTGAATTGAAGTAAGCTGGATATAATACCTTTTACAGAATCAGATGAGATTTTATTTTGTCCTGAAAGCGTGAAAAAAAGAAAGGTGAGCCATCAACTCACCTTTCTAAACTTAAAAATGATGGAAAAAGAATCCACCTGCTGGTGAATTTTATCTTGAGTGTGTTTAGTCAATAATTTTTAATAATGTCAGCCTAATTGATAGGCCCTGGGTTCCTGGTTTAATGTACTTGGGTTGAAGAAATGGGTGAGACAACGCTCACCCATTTCAAACAACATTTAACCTAATTATAGAAACCACCATCGGTCTCAGACAAACAAAAGAATCATTACCTGACCACGACACCAAGCTTTTCAAATAGCTGTGGTCGCTCTTCAAGTGCTATTTCTGCAATTCCTTTAAGCTCTCTACAGTAGTCATCCAGCTCTTCCAGTTTTTCATTTCTCAAACGGGTAGCTTCCTGGGCCTGTCCTTTCTCCGCAGTGGCATCATTACGAAGTTGCCTCAGGTTTTTGATGGCTGCCTGCTCAGCTTTAAGCTGATTGGGTGTTACTTTAAACCTCTTGAGTCTGGTAAGGAAATCAGCTTCGTTGAGTAGCCTGTCATAGAAGATGAGTGCATTATCGATCCAGGATTCCAGGGTATATTCCCTAATGTATTTCAGGTCCAGTCGCTGCTGCAGATCCGGATCATTTCGTGATAATAGCCTTGCCAGCTTGAATGTACGCTCATAAGCTGCCTCTGCATCATCTTTTTCGAGATAAAACTTATCATAAGCCAAGCTCTGCTCCTGATATTCTTTCTTTTGGCTGGTTATCAGCCGTGTGACCTCATTATAGAGGTCCTCGCCCTGCTTAAGATAAGTGGTATCAACACCCATAGTGGTTAATAGTGATGCTACGTCCGGGGTTTTACTATTGAATATGAGCAATCTGGCTGATTCGAGTTTTTGAGAGAGTGTTTTTCTTGCCATGATAATTGGGTTTAGGGGTGTGAAATAAGGTTTTAGTTCTTCTTTTTTGTATGTAATGGTAATAAATATAGAAATAAAAACGGTAAGAGGTATATGTAAATATGAAAATTATGACTACTGAAGGTGGTTATTTCATCTTTATAGCCCTTTTAGATTTATCCATTTTCCCTTTTGAAGTCTGTATTTTCCTTGATTTACCATGTATTTATCCCCGTGAATAATGCGGGTCTAAGGATAGACTTTCCCTACTACGGTATGCATTTTCCCCCACCGGGAATGGACCTTCCCCCGTTGGGAATGCATTTTCCCCCACGGGATATGGCCTTTCCCCCAGTCAGCTATGGCCTTTCCCCGGCGGGGAGTGGACTTTCCCTCACCGGGTATGGACCTTCCCCAATCAGATATGGACTTTCCCCCACCGGATATGGACATTCCCCCGTTGGGAATGCATTTTCCCTCACCGGGTACGGGCCTTCCCCAGTCAGGAATGGACCTTCCCCAGTCAAGTACTGAGGTGTCCTAAAATAAGTTGACAGGTTATTAATTAATTCTAAATGTGGTTTACAGTTAGTGGCCTCTTACTTGAAGTTAGATTAGATTAGTGAAGTGTTAGTTGATCGCCTAACTCAGTACTCTAATCTATCTCGTTCTGCCTCATCATCCATTCTTTTTGCGTCAAATAGATAACTATTTGATATTTCACCCAAAACCTTAGATACAATTGGGAATTGAGACTTGCGGCTTTCTGAATACCTTTTAAACAATTTTGCATGGCCTCTTTCAATATCTCCACCTTCGAAGGGTCCTCGTGACGAAAAGCTCCTTTTATTCCGTGTGGCTGCACTAAAATTTCTCAATAAGCTTTCTGTGTTAATTCTTTCAATAACTTCGCAGATCTCATCAGGAGGCCACAAAGGTTCTTCTTCTGGATATTGGGCTAAGATCTTTCCAATTTGGAAATCACATATTTCTTTTCTATCAACTTCAACAGCTTTAGAACGCACCTTATCTATCCATTCGTTAAGAAACTCTTTATTGATTTTCCCGTCAACAGAGACACCAGGAATTGATTTCCATGAATTAAGTAGATCATATGCCTGTCTGGCTCGAGATTCAATAGTTGAGTCTTCTATTCCTTTCCGCTCCTCTTCAAGAAGTTTTTTATTCTTGGGCATATATACCCATTTAAGCACATCAATAAAAAAATCTGGGTTACTAGCTAATTCAGAGTGTAATCTTTTTGGATTTCTAGATGATCCATATCGTGAAAGAATTGGGATATAAAACCATTCTAACTGAATTAATGACTTGTGTTCTACATCATTTCTCTTATCCAACTCATTAAACAGTCGGTTAATCTCATATTCTCTAATTCTAAATGTCTCGTTTGATTCCTCTATTGCTGCTTTTTTTAATATTTCGACTATGAGTTCTGAGGGAATTTCTTGAGGATAGTGAGAACAAGCATCAATAGCACTAAAGTATCTTTTATATTCTAGGAGATATTTCAACCCAATGATTTTTTCTTCAGATGAAATATGAAAAAAGTTTGGTCGTACAGCATTCCAATATTCTGCTTTGATGATATCATTTGTATTATCAATGAATTGCCAGACCTTGTTTTCTCCTTTTAAGGGGACAAAAATTTGAGCTAAAAACTTGTCCTCAATTCCTGATACTTTAAGCTTTTCGTACAATTCAAAACACCATTGAACCCCATTGAGTAATGATTTTTTTCTTATGAAATTATGAATGAAATTCAGTCGGCCATTCTTTTCTTTTAGAAGCTGGCACAGCTTTAGTATTTGGTCATATTCAGTGACAATTTTAGCAGATGTTTCACCCAAACTCCATGGTTCTTTAACTTCACCACTTAGCTTAACAATTTGTTCAATTCCATATTCAGAAAGAATAGCTTTAAATGCCGATTCCCTAGCTTCATCAATTTTCCTTTGCTGTTCATCATATCTTTCATTCCTAGAATCCATATCATGGACAAAACCCTCAGGAAATTCAGGCCATTGATCATCAAATAACCATTTATACTTGAGAATATTTTCGCTTGGTTTTAGATGATCATATAGTATTTGGTATTTCGAAAGCTCTTTTTCTGGAAGAGACCAGTCTGCATCTGGAAAAGACCTATGATGATTTAAAAGTTTCCTAAGACCATGCCATGTTGAGAAAGTTGATTGTGAAATTTCGGTTACCGCTGAATCCGCTAATGAAAGAATTTTAGCTCTATCATTAGGACTCAATTTGACTGATTCCTCAAGTAATTGAATTAATCTATCTTCTGAATTATCAAAAAGAGATATTAGGAAGTCAACTACATAACTATGTGTCTCCCCGATTTCCTTATAGGTATAAGTAAGATTTAAGTTTTCATTAAAAAGTCTCCATCGCAATTTATGTGTTGGGTGTGCGACTCCATGGTGGTCTGGCAACATACTTAACAGAAGTTTCCAACCTTGTTCTTTTTCCAGCCGAATACCGTATTCAAGAGCAGCTATTCTTTCATCAAATGACGATAAAGTTTGATAATGCCAAGGCTTAAATATTTCAATAAGACTGTTAATGGGTCTGTTGGAAAGGCTACCTCCGGGATCTATAGATGCCAACTTGAGTAGAATGCTAGTGACATCCCTTAGATATTCAGGAATCCATGCGAGTCCTTCCAGAGCCCATAACAAACCTGTGTGATGACTGGTACTAGTAATAAATCCCTCCTTTTCTTCAAACATCTTTAAAATCGGAGAAATGGGAATAGATAATGACTTTTGTAGCTCTTCAATAAAAACTTGTGGAGATGCTTCAGATAAAAGAGGTAACTCATGATCAAGAGAAACCCAGAGATTACTATCAGAATTAGATAGTAATTCTGTCATTAATTCATCAACCCATAGTTTCGAGGAGATAAGATTATGAATTTTTAATCCATCCCCATAAAGTCCAATTAAAATCAAAGATTGACTTAGACCTTCTCTTGCCCAAGCAGAGAATTTTCTTGTAGGAGAGATGAATTTTGATAACTCAGACTCATCGTCAATGGAAGGATTACCATTTTGAAAAGCAAAAAGAAAACAAAGGCGCAGACTTTCTAGATGTTGAGCGCTGATATACCCAGAAAGGCTTATCCATGTATCGAGTGGTGAAATGAGTCTCCAGGTTTCACCAATTTGAATAATAGGAGATTCTTCGATATCTCTCCATTTAGTAAGAATCTTGATATATTTATCGTAAGGCTGGCCAGATAATTTTTCTAATAATTCTAAATCCCCTTGATGCTTCTCATTCCATCTACCCAACAGTAATGCAGGTATTATTTCATCGATTTTCTGATCTTTCAACCAATTCGCCGAATAATCGGGAAATCCAATAAGTTTTTTGAGAATGGTTACGTTTCTACCAGCTTCTCTTGAATATTTTTCAGCGTCTTCTTTTGATAAGCCCATATTGACTAGGCCATCTATTTGTCCATCCCTATACACTGTTGGAAGGACTAGTGTATCTTGATTAAATATATCATCTCCGCCCAATGGCACAAGAACATGATGTCCTCTTGATACAGCAGCGTAAAGCGGTAGTGGATCTTCGAACCGAGGTATTAGGTTAAGCGGGTTAGTATTGTTTATCCTGATGGCTCTATAATTAGCTTCGGAGTCAACAATTAATGTTTTAGAGAAGAATAATTCACTAGCGTTGATTTCAAATTCTTTTGCACACGCTATAATGAAAGCCAAAGCTTCAACTTTACTAGACGCTTTGACACCTCTAATCCCCGGTTCGCCAATTAAGAAATTTAAAAGTTTATCCTTTTCAATATCCCTTCCGGAGGTAATAGTCTTAGTGGACAATTTCCCTTTTGGCCCAATCGCCCATTCTTCCCAAAATTCATCTGCGGTAACTATACCATCGAAAGGAAAGCGACCAACATATGCGGAGAACCATCTGGCTACTGAAATCGTACTATCAAACCATTGCTCCACATCACGTGAATCGTATACTCTTACTTCTTTCCAAATTCCTTCTTTTGTTTTAGATTGTTGCCATTTATGCTTATTCTTCCATACTCTAGGGGTGACGAAGATGAATACACTATCTTCTTTTTTATAACCAAGAGAATCCTTAGTTCTTGTTTCGTAATCATCATCTGCTTTGCCTTTTACGCCAACATCTGTTCCGAATTCCCAGAGAGAAATTCCTGCGGGGACTTTTTCAGTATCCCGCTCACATTTAACTATTCCATCCCAACCGCCCATATAGGCAGAGCTACCAGAAGGGATGTCAATTTGGGTTCCTATGGGAGTTGATGCCCTTACAAGACGTGATATCAGGTATGGAAATGTGCTCTTCGAATCAAAGGTATCGGCCCAATTTTGGATGTCATTCCGGTCTACTAACTTCATTGAGTACAATTTAATAATTCGGCAGATAACTACCAATAACGGTATCGTATCATAGTTAACTAATTTAGTTGGGAATTTATATGTGTCTTATATATTCTCTTTTTTATACCTACTTTGGACTGAAGCAAACTTTTCAGTAACAGTTTGTAGAGCAGTAAATTATCTCAAATCCCAAAATGCTTCCTAAATACACCCTTCCAGATCCGGTAACCGTGGGCGTTGAGGTGGAGCTGGTCTTCGAGGTAGAGCTCTGGTCGGGCTTTTCCATTTTCATCCAGCATGGAATCGAATACGTTGATCATGTCGGATCGGGGGATGGCGAGGAGTTCCTTCCGGATCAGGTTGTTGGTTAGCCGGGTATATTCCAGTAAATGATTTCTTTCGGGGCTTGGCTTAATGGTACAAAAGGTGAGTTTTACTTTTGGATATTTTTCTCTGATCCTGACGGTGAGTTTTCGAAATCTCTCGAGGATGACTTTCGGATCCAGTCCACGCCCAATGTCATTGTCTCCGGCGTAGATCACAAACCGTGAAGGCTTGATCGTGTTCTGAAAGATCCGGTCGAAATAATACAGACAGTAGCCAAAAGAAGAGCCACCGAAGCCGAGATTTAAAGTATTGAGAGGGGCCAGATCTCTTTCCAGTGTGGACCAGAGTCTCAGGCTGGAGCTCCCATAAAAGATGATCAGTTCATCATTGTCTTTCCAGTCTTTTACTTTCTGCTCGAGCTTAACAATCTCGTCTTCAAATAGCCCGGGGTCAATGATCTCTTTCTCATCTTCATTCATCATAATTTACTTTTTTAGATTCTTAGAAAGTTCAATGGCTTCCTCCACATATGTCCTGTACTTCACCTGATAATCGGTCAAAAAGGTCTTTAATCCTTTCTTGTCGTGTGCATCAGCTACATAGTCGCTCACCTTAAAGGGCTTGTGAATGATGCAGGAAAAAATGTTATTTCTTATCCTCTTATCAAAATTGGCAATGCTGATGGGAATGATCAACGGCTCAGGATTCATACTCAGCGCTAATCTAAAGGCTCCTGATTTAAATGCGCCCGGAGATGAATCCGTAGGATAGGAAGTGCCCTCAGGACTGATTATGAGGTTGAGTCCATTATAAAGGTAATCGCTTGCTTTTTCGTAGAATGCTCTTCGTGCCAGCTTCTTATCCTGCTCGCTATCGGAAGGATCCGATTCTTTGGTATAAACATCGATATGTCCCAATCTTTGATAGTAATCCTGGTGTCCATATTCAGCACCCTTGCCGATCCTGACGATCCTGATGCCAGGGTCGTTATAGCGTTTATACAGGATCATGGCGCTGATAAAGTGTGAGTCCAGCGTCACCTGGAAATTGTTAGGCAAGGTATTGTAAGGATGGTTTCTCAGGTGGTTGTATATAAAAATATGACCAGGCTTTTCAGGTAGATTATCTAATCCCTTCATGATCGTTGGTACACCTTCCCACGCCTCCATAAAAGTCTCTGCACACATTTTTCTTACTCCGGATGGTGAGATATAGGCCTCGGCATTCACCACAGTCTGATAGACCTTGACCAGCCGCTTGTAAAAACGATGTTCTTTTTGCAGCTCACTCACTAAATCCAGGCACAGTGCAGAAAGGTTTTTCTCGAGGGTGGATCCATTGATTTTGATCTGTTTCAAAAGCTGCAGGCCGTCCCGGATGGTCAGCTTGTTTTCCAGCAGGTGCGGTACCTTGTGAAGGTTGGAATTCAGATCCAGTTTGGTGCTGTTGTGCTCGATCAGGTTGCGGATGGCTATTACCTCACGGTTGAACTTGACAGAGATCAGCCTGGTACGGATCGCTTGCAGTTGATGACCTATAAGCCATAATAGGCGCTTATAAAAGTTATTTGCAAATTCAGAATTTTTAGCAATCAGCTCCTGAATGCAGGTATTGGGAATGAAGTAAATAATGGATTCCTGAGCAGCAATTGCGCTGATGATATTTGGCCTGTTCATAGCAGCAGACCATCCCACCATGAAACCAGGAGTGATGATATTCCTGAAGCTCATCTGGGATTTGCTGTCATCAATAAAGCTAAAAGTTACTTTACCCGCAGCCAGCAGGTAGGTGCCTTCCGAATCTTTTCCCTGCTCATATACATGGTCCCCAATTCGGTACTGGCGCCTATCGATATACTGGGCGATGTGCTTGAGTGATTCCTCATCAAAAACTTCGAAGAAAGGAGAACGGATCAGGAATTGTACGACGTCCTCTTCTTCAGGAGTCTGGGTGCTTTGATACTCATCGGTCGTTACCGAAGTGTCATATTGGATCAGGTTCACCGAGTATTTTGACAGCACGGTGATGGATTCCTTCACCAGGTTCCAGGATTCCTGACAGATCAGCTGCAAAAAATCGATGGCTTCCTCCTGGTGTGACTGTAGCCAGTCGGTAAGCTCATAAATATCCCATCTATAGACTTTTACTGTAGGGCTGGAAGCTTTTACAGTTGTTGCAAATCTTTGGGGCAGTGAAAACCCACTCCACCCGATGGGAGTAAGGGGCTCCGTGGTTTTTCCCACCTTCAGCTCCTGACCAATTCCATCCAGGCTCAGGTAAAACGAAACCTGTCCTTCCAAGAGCATATAGAAGGCATCCGCCTTGGCGTATTGCTGGATGATTACCTGTCCATAGTTAAAGCTATCTTCTACTGCCAGATCAAATGCGGATGGCAAAGAACTTATCGTTTGCAGGGCTTTTTCGGTCATTGGTTCAAGCTGATTAGTGAATCTCATTTGGGTCAATGTGATTAAGAGCTTGATGGCTGAATCCCTACAAATATGTAAAATATTTAATAATATTCCTCATTTATTGTGAGATTTATATAATTATCTATGAAAAATTATATAAATAATTATCCTTTAACCAATACTTTGGAAAGTTTTAAAAGCGACCCGTAAGTCAGAAGCGTAATTTCTGAGGATTATATTGAGAAACTCTCGCCACAGCCGCATGTACGGCTGGCGTTAGGATTTACAAATTGAAATCCTTTGCCATTCAGTCCATCGGTGAAGTCAAGGGTAGTGCCTAGTAGATAAAGCAGACTCTTGCGGTCTACGATCACTTTTACACCTTTATCTTCAAAGACATCGTCTTTCTCTGAGATTTCAGTATCAAAAGACAGGTCGTACATCAGACCGGAGCACCCGCCACCCTTTACTGATACCCTTACATTGGCATTATCGGGATGTCCTTCTTCTGATCTCAGAGTTGAGATTTGTTGCTTTGCTTTGTCTGTGACGTGTATCATGCTATAGGGTTTAAAACCACACTAAAAACTGTAATGTTGTTGACATCCCTTCCGTAATATAATTTGTCCAAAGCATCATACATGTTTTTGGCCCGGAAGTAAGAAGTCTGCACTTCAGTCATACCATTTGTTATCCATTGAATGGTGAAAGACCCTTCTTTTTCTTTATGGGTCTTTACATAATCCAACATTTTATTCAGACAATCAGTTTTGTCAAACCCAAAAATTGTCTTAAACAGGAAGGATTGATTGTGACGTGGATTGATCGTAATCAGGTCCAGCTTCACTTTTCCATCAAGGCTGGAATACTCAAAAACAAGCTCATTGCTCTTTAAACCCAAAAAGTCTGTTATTTCTTTTTGGATCCTCGCAGCTTCTATATGAATGTCTGTCCTGAGTTCCATCCAATCAATTCAAAATCGATAACAAATCAGGAAACTATTCACGTAGAATAAAAGTTTCCTCATTTTTGCAAAATTAATAAGTAAAAGAACAAAACAGAGAAAAGTTAGTCAGTTCGGCCCTAACTCATCTCAAACGAATATCAATTATGGCAGAAGAGCAAAGAACAGAAATTGACAATCTGGGGGAATTTGGATTGATTGAGAAGTTGGCTGGGGGAGTAAAGCACTATCATCAAGAGACAATCAAGGGCATCGGAGATGATGCAGCAGTGTTAGATACCGGGAACGAGTTTTTGATCACTTCTACTGATTTGTTGATGGAGGGCATTCATTTTGATCTGGCATACATGCCGCTACCACACCTGGGCTACAAAGCCATAGCCGTGAATATATCTGACCTTGCTGCTATGAATGGAAAGCCAAAGCAGGTGACCGTAAGTATGGGTTTGAGCAACCGTTTTTCTGTGGAAGCTATTGAGGCGTTATACGAAGGAATCCATGCGGCCTGCAAAGACTATGAGGTCGATCTGGTAGGTGGCGATACCACGGCTTCTTCCAGTGGGTTGATTTTGTCAATTACAGCATTAGGCACCGTGGGCAAAAACGACATCGTTTACCGTAGTGGGGCCCAGGAAAACGATATTTTGTGTGTGACTGGCGACCTGGGAGGTGCCTATATCGGTTTGCAGGTTCTGGAGCGGGAAAAGCAGGAATTCCTTGCCAATCCGGAGATGCAGCCAAAACTCGAAAAATACGACTATGTGGTTGGACGACAGCTGAGACCAAGAGCCAGGATGGATATCTTGCATGAGCTAAGGGACCTTGTGGTAAAACCATCTGCGATGATTGATTTATCGGATGGTCTGGCATCGGATGCTTTCCACCTTTGTAAATCTTCTGACCTGGGAATTGTGATCTATGAAGATAAATTACCCATAGACAAGCAGACGTATGAGACAGCTGCTGAATTTAGCATGGATCCCAATACCTGTGCGCTGAATGGCGGAGAGGACTATGAATTATTGTTTACGATTCCACCTGGCGATTTTGAAAAGATCAAGAACCATGCGGATATCCATACCATTGGGTACATGCAGAAGAAAGAAAACGGTAAGGCTTTTGTGACTAGAAATGGCAACACAGTAGAATTGAAAGCCCAGGGCTGGAAGCATTTTTGAGTTAAAATAAAAAAGCTGTGCAACCGAAGTCACACAGCTTTAATGTTTAAAATCTTTTGGACTATTTCTTCACAACAAGGTTTATACCAAGTGTAAAGTTGTCGTAGATCATCTTGTCACCGAGTCCGTCGAAGAATGAACCTGAACCGAATCTGACGTTGAATTCAGACCTGTCAAGAACAATATCTGCTGAAGCATTCACATTGCTACCAACTTCTTTGACGTCGGCATTGAATTTAATTTCTTTAGTAATGCCTTTGATAGTGATGTCGCCAGTAATGTTATAACCTCTAGGGCCCTGATTGACTACTTCGGTAATGACAAAAGATGCAGTTGGGTATTTTTCAACTCCAAAAAAGTCATCAGACTTCAAATGACCTTCCAATTTGTCCAATTCTTCATCTGATTCAATCGTGGTCATGTCAATTACGAATTTTCCACCGGTCAATTTACCGTCCACATATTCAAGACCCCCTTCTTTGATTTGAATAGTTCCTGCATGTTCTCCTGTAACTTTCTCACCCAACCAGGTTACCTTACTTGACGACTTGTCTACTTCGAAAGTTTCCTTCACTGCGCCTGGGTTCAACACTAGCGCTCCGATCAATAAAATAGTGTGTATCATTTCCTTAATAAAATTTGTTTTAAGATTAAATGTATGTACATATATGTCTCTACAACGAACTGTTTAAGGATAAGGTTTTAATTATTTGAAAAAATTTTTGACAGTCTAACTTCTTTTAACTTTGCACCATGATCCAAATCGGGAAAATATTGGTCTCCAGTGAAATCGCCAGGGAGATGTTTGTGTGCGACCTGGAAGCTTGCAAGGGCGCTTGCTGTGTGGAGGGTGATCTGGGAGCCCCGCTTGAGCAGGAAGAATTAGCTGAGATAGAAATGGTCACTGAACTTGTCAAACCCTATTTACCTGAGAAATCAAGAGAGGTACTCGACAGAGAAGGTCCATATTTGCTGGACGAGGAAGGAGACTTTAGTACCACCACGGTCGATGGGGCCGAATGTGCCTTTGCTTTCTATGACGATAAGGGGATCCTGAAATGTGGTATTGAGCAGGCCTGGAAGGACGGGAAGACCTCTTTCAGAAAACCAATCTCCTGTCACCTGTATCCAATCCGGCTCTCTAAGCTTTATGACAATCACATTGGTGTCAACTATTCCAGGTGGGGGATCTGCTCACCGGCTTGTACTCTCGGTAAAAGCCTGGGGGTGCCCCTCTACAAATTCCTGAAAGAAGCTCTGATCAGGAAGTTCGGCGAAGCCTGGTATGAGGAGTTGGTTGAGGCGATAGAAGGGAAAGAGGAGCGCTAATTTTCCCAGGTGAACTTAACAGGGAAAGCAGTATTTCTAAGGCCCTTAACAATAGCTGACAAGGAAACCTTTTATCAGTGGGCTACCCATTCTGATGCTACACCCTTTTGGTACGGAGAGTTATATGGTGATGAAGTTCCGGACAGGTCCTCGTTTTTCGAAGATTGGACGGATGAATATTTCAATGATGAGTCAATCGAGAAAAGGAGCTATGCCATAGTAGTGACCGAAAATGATGAGGAAATTGGTCAAATTAATTACCAGCTTGACAAAGGTGTAGATACTTCCTACATAGAAATTGACATTATCATTGCCAGTGACAACCATAAGAACAAAGGGTACGGATCTGAGTCCATCGCACTTTTAATCGACTACCTTAAAAAATTATTTCCGGCACTTCCTATTTACATTTATGCTTTGGCGGAAAACCAACGAGCCATAAAAGCCTATAAGAAAGCAGGATTTCTTGAAAAAAGGAGATTTGTTGGTCATCATTCAAAGGAGTGGTTGCTGCTAACAATTGAAACTCCTGAATCTGACAAATCCTCTTAATTTCCTCCCTGCGATAATGGTTCGTTTACTCATATTTGCCATGCATCATTTCAAAGGTTAGATCATGAAACAACTTTTATTGACCGTTTACATTCTTTTGAGTATTGGATTACTTGCCCAGGAGCCAAATATCCCAACCCCAAATTCTGCACAACTGGCCTGGCAACAGGCAGAGGTGGGAGCTGTTTTTCATTACGATCTGCATGTATTTGATGGAGAAAAATACCGGCAAAATGGGAGTTCCGGTAATCGTACCAATCCAGTACTCGACTACCAGCAGTTTTATCCTGAAAACCTGGATACAGATCAGTGGATAAAAGCCATAAAAGAGGCAGGCTTCAAATTTGCTATCCTCACAGCTACTCACGAAACAGGTTTTGCACTTTATCAATCAGATGTAAATCCTTATTGTATGAAAGCCCTGAAATGGAAGGATGGCAAAGGTGATATCGTCAGAGATTTTGTTAATTCCTGTCGAAAGTACGGTATTAAACCAGGAATCTACATTGGGATTCGATGGAACTCTTTTTTTGGAGTTTATGACTTCAAGGTGAATGGTGAAGGAGAGTTTCAGAAAAACCGTCAGGCATACTACAATAGGATGGCAGAAGGGATGGTTACCGAGCTTTGTACGAGGTATGGTGAACTGTTTGAGATCTGGTTTGATGGGGGTGCCAGTCACCCGGATTTAGGAGCACCGGATGTATTACCTATCGTGAAGAAGTACCAGCCCAATTGTCTTTTTTATCACAACAACCAGTTGGCTGAAGCCCGATGGGGAGGTTCTGAGTCAGGAACAGTACCTTATCCTTGCTGGGCGACTTTCCCAAATCCTTATTCCCACTCCGGAGATACTCAAAAAGATCACCTTCAATTATTGAAGCATGGAGATCCCAATGGAAAATACTGGATGCCGGCCATGTCGGATGCACCTTTGCGAGGATACAATGGAAGGCACGAGTGGTTTTGGGAGCCGGGTGATGAAGACCATATTTTTCCTCTGGATCACCTGATGGAGATGTATCGCAATTCCGTAGGGCATAATTCTACCTTGATCGTGGGTTTGACACCAGATCCCAGGGGGTTGTTGCCAGAGCCGGACGTGCAACGATTAAAGGAGTGGGGTAATGAGATCAGGAGGCAGTTTGGGAATCCGCTTGCATCTGTTTCGGGCCAGGGGAAGGAAATCATTTTGGATTTGGAAAAGCCAGCCAATATCAATCACCTCATACTTCAGGAAGATATCGCAAAGGGAGAACGGGTAAGAAAGTATGTTATTGAATCATGGGTCGATGGTCAATGGAAGGAAGTTGCAGGTGGTGAATCCATTGGTCATAAAAGGATCCAGAAATTTGCACACTCTAATGTAAAAAAGCTCAGGCTACGCATCATAGATGCCACTTCAGAGCCGCTTATCAAAGACTTCAGTGTATATTGAGCATGGTTGTTGAGCAGAGATACTTCGTTTTTGAGCGTTAGTCCCTGATTCCAGCCGTTGGTGGATTAATCAAATAGATTTCGATGAGGCCTATCGGAAATTGATTTTTTCGTTCAGAATTTTGCGCTGGGATCAATAAGTGATCCTTATCTCAACGATGAAAACGACATATGTTGTGCTAGCACTGGTCATAGTGACTGGTTGTTCGCAGAAGAATGAAAACCAATCAATTGCATTATCCGATGAGCAGGTGATTGCCAGAGGAAGACAATTGGTTTCTCTTGGTGGTTGTCATGATTGCCACACCCCAAAAATTTTTGATGCATCTGGTATGCATCTTGATGAATCGAGATTGCTATCAGGCCACCCAAACGGGTCGCCACTGCCAGTTCTTGATGAACGTGTTTTTCAACCAGGTCACTGGACCTATTTCAATGAACACCTGACTGCATCAGTCGGGATGTGGGGAATGACCTTTTCCAGAAATCTAACACCACATGAAACAGGTTTGAAGGGCTGGACTCCGGAAGTTTTTATAGCGACTATGCGTAGTGGGAAACATATGGGGATTGAGCATGGACGACCAATTATGCCTCCAATGCCCTGGGAAAACTTAAAAGATCTCCCCGAGGAGGACCTAATTACCATTTTTAAATTCTTGCAGTCACTGCCTCCAATTGATAACTATGTTCCGGAGCCAATGAATCCGACACAGGCAATTGCCTTCAAATATTAAGAAAAAAGCCCGCGAGGGCTTTTCTTATTTTAATACACTGGTCACCGATTATGGCCGTTAGTGGATGATTTTCAAGGGGATTCATAAGTTTTATCGGAAATTGAAATTTAGATTCAGAATTTCGCGGCAGGATCAACAAGTGATCCTTATTTCAACGATGAAAATGATCTATTTTGTGCTCCTACTGGTCATAGTGGCTGGTTGTGCGCGGAAAAATGAAAGTCAACCTGTTCAACTTTCGGAAGAGCAGGTTATTGCCAGAGGGAAACAATTGGTTTCTCTTGGAGCTTGTCATGATTGTCACACCCCAAAAATCTTTGATGGAATGGGTGGAATGAAGCTTGACGAGTCCCGGTTACTATCCGGACACCCTAACGGGTCACCGCTTCCAGTTATCGATGAACGTGTTTTTCAGCCGGGTCACTGGACCTATTTCAATGAACACTTTACAGCGGCTGTCGGAATGTGGGGGATGACGATGTCAAAAAACCTAACTCCCCATGAGACAGGTTTGAAAGGTTGGACTCCTGAGATCTTTATCGCGACCATGAGGACTGGGAAGCATATGGGAATGCAGTATGGAAGACCTGTAATGCCACCTATGCCCTGGGAAAACCTGAAGGACTTACCTGATGAGGACCTGATCACTATTTTCAAGTACCTCCAGTCTATCAAGCCGGTGAATAATTTCGTACCGGATCCGATGGATCCTGCCCAGGCCTTTGCCTTTAAATATTGAAAAAGAGCCCGAAAGGGCTTTTTTTTGTTTTCTATGGCATCTAGAGCGTAATTCATGCTTGAATGCTTGCATAATCTTAATTAATTTGAGGAATCAATGGTCGCACATTTAAGGTCATTTAAAATACTATTCTTTCTAGGCTTTGTAGCTGTGAACTTTGGCTGCACTTCGGAGCAATCATCCACTTTGTCCGGAAAAGTTATTGTAGTTGATCCAGGTCATGGAGGTACTGCAGCCACCGACAATTATCGGATAGGGCCTGGTGGTGAACGCGAAGAATGGATTAATCTCAGGGTTGGTTTGATCCTGCAGGATCTTCTTGAAGAAAAGGGCGCATCGGTCTTGATGACACGTACTTCAGATTCTGCAGTGGCTTTGTCTGATCGTGCTAAACTCGCAATTGACAATGATGCCGATCTGTTTGTTTCTATCCATCACAATGCAACTGCTGACCCAACAGTAAATTTTCCCATCATTTACTATCATGGAATGGCCACCGAAAATAAGGCTGGGACACAGTTGGCTGGAGAGTTGGCCAAAGCACTTCTTACTCATATGTACCCGGCGGAAACACCCTTTAGCATAGTTTCTGATTTTACCATATTTTCTCAGGCGGGTACCAGCGTATTGCGAGGTACCTATGGCATCCCGGGGATCATTGCGGAGGCTTCTTTTTTTACCAATCCTGATGAAGAACAGCGATTGAAACAACGGGATCACAATATGAAAGAAGCGATGGCTTATGCCGAAGCCATAGAAAGGTTTTTCAACAAGGAAATACCAGAAATCCTCCCGAAAGACAGCACCAATTTTCCTCCAAAGTTTGAAACCTTACAGGAAGCCGACAGAATGAGTGAAGTAGCAATGAGGTGGAAAGCAGATTTTGAAAAAGGTGTGATGCTGATGGAAAAGGGAGATTCAGTTTCCATTAATAAAGCTTATGAGGTCTTTACCCGCTCAGCTAAGTCATTTCCGGACTCTTATCTCGCAGGAAAATGCCATCAATACAGGGCCATCCTGTTGAATAAAAAGGGGGATACATTGGCAGCCAAAGCCGAGGAGAAACGTGCGAAAGCGTTTTATCCTGACTCATAATTGTAAATAAATATACCGGTATATTTAATTGGCATAAGGTATATGATTTTCTTTTTCTATAACGTTACATACAAAAAATAATTCTAAAATCTTCTATGAAAATGCAGACCATAAATTCAAAACTCAGACCGTTCTTTATCTTATTAGTCACGCTTTTGACTTCATATTCGGTTTTCGCCCAGGAGGATGAATCTACCGGATCAAAATTCGGGCTGGGTGTTTCTGTTTTTAATATCAATGAATATCTCTATGAATACAGTGAACCCATAGCCCCCATTTATCTTACATTCGATATTGGAGACAAATTTCGACTGGAACCGATTATTGGTTTTTCCTTAAGGGAAAGGTTTAGTCAATTATCACTTTTGGTAGGTGCGTTCAGGAAGGCCCCCATATCAAAATTTAATCTTTTGTACGGGGGAAGGATTGGATATAGTGGAATTGGCAATACTGGTAGTGAAATGTTTGTCATTGCCCCTGCAATTGGAGGAGAATATAATTTCATCAGGAATTTTAGCATCGGCAGTGAAATACAATTAAGAGGCATGAAACCAAAGGTAGGAGACTTTGTAGCTGTGACACACTCTTCTTTCATTGCAAGGTTTTATTTTTAAGAGATGTTTAATTAGAAGAAGGAGGGCTACAGAAAACCCTCCTTTCTTTCTCAGTCCAATCATTCCCTTTGTCCTGTTTTGATGCTTGCGCCAGGTGTCTTGTTGTAAGCGTATTCCTGTACCATGATCGACTCGTGCTCAAGGTCCGTAAGCAGTTTGATCCAACCATAGTGATACTCACCATTTAAGCGAATACTCACAGCGATATATCCTTCAGAATTTTCAATCCAGTTGCCAGACCAAACCGGAGCTTCATTTCCCCTGGTGGTTTTTACAACAAGTTCTCCAGAGAAAATGTCCCAAATGGTATTGCTTGGATCGCCCTGAGGTCCCACCACGAAATCTTTGTCGTAAGCCACAGCCTCATAGTCTACAATTTGAATTTTGGCATCTCTGTAAGAATTTGCCAGAAACTTCTCATGGCTGGCGCCATCTGAGTAGATGAGCCCAACAGAAAATCTAAAATCATGCATTGAATCACCGTTTAGGTCAATCTCGTATGGCTGAAGGTAGTGAAAAAATGCAGGTTCCTCCAGGATTACATGATGAATGCCAGACTCCGGCTCGGGAGTGGGAAGCGGCTCATCGTCCTGGCAGCTCATTCCCAGAATGGCTACCAAAGTAGTTAATATTATAGTTCTCATTTTAAGTGTTTTGACGAGCCTATTGACGCTTAATCCTGTATAATGGTTGTAAATGTCCCTTGGTATTTTATAAGAGGTTGAAAATGTCAATAAATGGAATAATTATCTCAATAATATTGCGCAGTTAAGTGGCTGCGTATATATTTGCAGTCAAATAGCTGCATAATGGAATTGAGAAGAGATGTATTTCAGGCCATAGCGGATCCAACAAGGAGAGCCATCATCGCCCTGGTGGCCATGCACGCGATGACTCCCGGAGCAATCGCTGAAAATTTTGATTCTTCGAGGCAGACAATATCCAAACACATTCAAATACTCACAGCGTGTGAGTTGTTGAAGCAGCAACAGGATGGTAGAGAGATACATTACCACCTCAATCCCATAAAACTTAAAGAGATCTCTGATTTTGTGGAGCCATTTCGAAAATTGTGGGATGACCGTTTCAATAAGCTGGAAAGTATTATGAAAAATTATCAATCCAAAAAATAACTTGATATGGAGATGAAAACGCAAGTTCATGTTGAGGAAGGTAAGCAGGAGTTACACATCACCAGGGAGTTTGATCTTCCACTTCAATCACTTTTTAAAGCATTTGAAGAACCTGAGATCATTGCTCAATGGATGGGAACTAAAGTGATCAAACTCGAAAACAAAAAGCATGGGAGCTGGCAATTTGTCACCACAGATCCAATGGGAAACAAACATGGCTTTAATGGTACCATCCATGAGTTCATTCCCAACCAGAAGATCATTAGGACATTCGAGATGGAAAACGCAGACTTTGGTCCTCAGCTGGAATTTCTGGAGTTTGATGAACTAACCGGTGAGACCAGCAAACTCTCCATGCATGTTATTTACAGGTCAGTTCAGATCAGAGATGAAATCCTGAAACTACCATTCAGGCAGGGGATCAACCTGGCCCACAACAGACTGGAAGAAATCGTTAAACAGTTAACTTAATAACATGAAAAAAAGAAACAAAATTATTTACTGGGTAGCTACCCTCTGGCTGGCTCTGGGCATGACTTCATCGGGCATCGTACAGCTGATTGGAATGCAAGATGAAATTGATCGTACAGTAGATCACCTTGGGTTTCCGGTATATTTTCTGACCATCATAGGCAGCTGGAAAATCCTGGGTGTGATAGCTGTGCTTGTACCAAAATTCCCATTAATCAAAGAATGGGCTTACGCAGGGTTTTTCTTTAATTTGACAGGAGCCTTATATGCGCATATCATAATGCGAGATCCCATTGGAGAAATGTTTCCTGCAATACTCTTGCTTACATTGACAATTGTCTCCTGGTATTTCAGACCGGCAAGCAGGAAATTAAGCCCGAATTTTGTAAACTAGTCGAATGAACCCCAAAGTAGATTTTTTCTTTGATAAAACTGGTCAATGGCAGGAGGCTTACAAAAAACTACGGTCCATCATCCTTGAAACCGGCCTGGACGAAGCGCTCAAATGGGGATGTCCATGCTATACCTACAAAGGTGTGAATGTGGTTTTAATCCACGGTTTTAAGGAATATTGTGCGCTTCTGTTTCATAAAGGAGTCCTGCTAAAAGACCCGGAAAAGTTCCTGATCCAGCAAACAGAAAATGTGCAATCTGCGAGGCAGATGAGATTCACAGGGATGAGGGAGGTTGAGTCTCTTGAGAATGCAATCAAAAACTATGTGTTTGAAGCCATTGAGGTGGAAAAGGCCGGACTAAAAGTTGAATTCAAAAAGACCAGGGAATTTAACATGCCGTATGAGTTCAAGTCTTATTTGGATGGTGACACTGAGCTCAAAGAAGCATTTGAGTCTTTAACTCCGGGAAGGCAAAGAGGCTACCTGCTTCATTTCTCACAGCCGAAGCAATCTAAAACAAGGGTTTCCAGGATTGAAAAAGCAATTCCTCATATCTTTGACGGCAAAGGATTGAACGATCTCTAAATGATTGCCAAAGACGTAGAAACCTATTTAATGGATGGGTGTGGACGTTGCCCGCTGGGTGGTACACCCGATTGCAAGGTCCATGCATGGTCGGCAGAGCTGAAATATCTTCGGTCTATCGTATTGGATTGTGGATTGACAGAAACATCAAAGTGGGGCGTGCCCTGTTACACCTATCAAAATGGAAATGTCGCCATTGTGAGTGCACTCAAAGATTATGCGGCATTAAGCTTTTTCAAAGGAGTACTACTTAAAGACCCGAATGGCATCCTGGTAAAGCCAGGAGAAAATACACAGTCTGACAGACTCATCAAATTCACCAATGTCAGCCAGATATCAGAAATTGAAACGACACTTCGGGAATACATCTTTGAAGCCATTGAAGTGGAAAGACTGGGGCTGAAGGTAGAATTTAATAAGAATCCTAAACCGATGCCTGAGGAGCTTGAAAACAAACTGGAAGAAGACCCCCAGCTAAAGGCCGCATTTTATGCTTTAACACCAGGTAGGCAGCGAGGCTACATCATTTATTTTTCGCAACCCAAGCAATCCAAGACCAGGGAATCCCGGATCGAAAAGTGCATGCCTAAGATCATGGAAGGGAAAGGTTTTTTTGACAGGTAGTTTCAATAGCTAAAACTAATTTCCATACATCTGGTTTTCATTACGATTCCCGGATGTCATGGTTGATTTTCCAACTTCTTATTCAGCAATTCTTGACCGCATCAATCAGATCGATCCTGTGGCTTATGGCAGGACCCGCAACTTCAAAGATGGAGCTGTAAGTTATTTGTCTCCCTACATTTCCAGGGGTGTGATATCTACCCGGTTTGTGATGGAGAGACTGGTAGAAAGAGGATACTCATTTTCATCAATGCAGAAGTTTCTTCAGGAGTTGGCCTGGAGAGATTACTGGCAGCAGATCTGGAATGCTGTAGGAGATGACATCAATGATGATCTGAAATCCAGGCAACAGGATGTGAATCATGATCAGCTCTCATTGGCAATTGATAATGCCACAACCGGAATAGAAGTCATTGATCAGGGTATCTCGGACCTCAAGAAAGGTGGGTACATGCACAATCACATGAGAATGTATGTAGCCGCTATTGCTTGCAATATTGGGAAAGGTCATTGGAAGATGCCGGCAAGGTGGATGTATTATCATCTCTTGGATGGTGATTGGGCAAGTAATGCATTGAGCTGGCAGTGGGTCGCCGGAACCAATTCCAATAAAAAATATATTGCCAACCAGGAAAATATCAATAAGTACTTCTATTCCGATCAAAGACATACCTTTCTGGATGTCTCCTATGAAGAATTATCCAAAATGGATTGTCCAGAAACGCTCAAGGAGACTTTTCAGCCTGAATTTAAGCCTGAAATACCATTGGCAAAATCGCTTCAGATCGATCCGTCATTGCCTACATTGATCTACAATTACTATAACCTTGATCCATCCTGGAGAAAAGAAGTCCAGGCTAATCGAATATTGCTCCTCGAGCCAGAAGTATTTGAAAAGTACCCGGTCTCAAATCAATGCATGGAGTTTGTTCTTTCCCTTACGAAAAACATCCCGGGTATACAGGTCTTTACGGGATCTTTCAGTGACTTGAAAACAAGGTATGAATTGAACGAAATATTCTTTAAGCAGCATCCTCTCAACAAGCATTATGAGGGTACCGAAGACCCCAGGGAATGGATGTCCTCAGTAGAAGGATATTATGATTCCTTTTTCAAATTCTGGAAATACGTGAAAAAGGAGTTGAAGTTATTAGTACCCGCCAATTGAGTTACATTTTATTCTAAAATTTACCTCTGTCACCAAATTGCCGATATATTTAATATCTTGGCAGACTCAAACAACTAACCAATATGAAAATTCTTTACTGGCGAATGCTTGTGGGTGCTGTAGTTGCTGTAGCACTCATTTCATTTCTGTTTGTGTTCCAGACAGAAATCACTTCACCGCGACTGGCAGGAATCCCCTATATTCTGTGGAGCAGCTTTTTGCTCACAGTCCTACTTGTTGTCATGACCTATATAGGTTATAAGTTATTTCCATATAAAGAAGAGCAGTCATGACAGTTTGGATCATTGTATTTTTTATCATTTTCTTCGGGCTGTTAGTTCTTGCTTCTTTCAAGTCATTTAAAAAGAATAGAAGCTCAGAAGAGTTTTTATTTGCCGGGTCTAATATCGGGGCCGTTTTAGGCTTCCTCACGTTTGCAGCGGCTCTCTTTAGTGCTTTTACTTTTATGGGAATGCCGGATTTCTTTAGGAATCAGGGCCTTGGTGCATGGATATTTTTGGCCTTTTCCGATGGATTGATGGTGTTTTTTATCCTTTGGTTTGGCTTTCGGTTGAGAAAAAGGGCTAAACAAACGGGTTATAGTGGAGTAGCAGGTATGATGACCAAATGCTACGACACAAGATGGGCCGGGTATTTGTTGTTTCTAAGCTCATTTTTATTTCTTATTCCCTATGTAGCAATTCAAATCCGTGGGATTTCCATTTTCCTTGATGCTGCTTTTCCATACGGCGTACCGTCGTGGGCTTGGTCAGTGGGAATAGTCGTGATCATGCTTCTCTATGCGGAGATCGGAGGATTAAAGGCCATTGTCTTCAGTGACGCCATTCAAGGATTACTCCTTTTGATAGTGATCTGGATCATTGGTGTCTCCTGTCTCGATATGGCCGGAGGTATGAAGGCCATGTTCAATGAGGTGGAAAAGATGAAACCATCGCTATTGAGTTTGCCAGGTCCAAATAATCTGTTCACCTCGCAGTTTTTGGTAGCCTCTGCCATAGCTATTGTATTGATACCTGTTTCTCAACCACAGTTTACAACCCGATTGGTTGTAATGAAGAGTTTGAAGTCGGTTCACATCATGGCTTTTGCCGTTGGTTTTTTTGCCATTCTGGTAATTCTGCCTACAGCTTTTATCGGCCTTTATGGCGCAATCAATTACGCCGATGTCCCTACTTCGGAATATCTTTCATCAGCCCTGCTCTTCGATCAGGCCAACCCGGTAGCTGCGCTCGCTGTGGTCGGTCTGTTTGCTGCCTGTTTGTCTACCACCAACGCCCAGATCTTTGCCTTGGGAACAGAGCTCCGGTCACTTTTGAGTGGTGAGGATAAAAAGGTGATGCGGGCAACCAAGCTTTCACTCCTGGTCTTTTCTGTGATTGTATTGGTATTTACCCAATTGATGGGTGACCAGCTGGCCCTGCTGGCCAGAGTCAGTTTTACCGGTACATCCATGATTGCCCCTATCGTGATAGGTGCGCTGATTTTCAAGAATCCACCAAAGCTATTGATCATTACTTCAGCAATTTCATTTTTTATCATGTTGCTGTCTGTTACTGGTGCCTTACCATCCCAGTTCGGTGGTTTGAGAATGGATTTTGCACTTTACATCTTCCAGGCTGTTACCGCTACGGCCATCATGTGGGCCCATCATTCAAAAGAAAAATCAAACTAACAACCTTTAATCCCGGATTTTATTTATGGCTGAAAAGTTTAAACCCAAGTATTCGAGAGTAGCACAATTAAAAACCGCAGATGACTTTAAAAAGTATCTGGAGGAGAATGAGATAGAACTACCTTTCGATGAGGAGCTGATGGCAGGTGATTCGTCCCCCTATCAGCAGACCTTTCAGCTTAAATCAGGAAAAACAATTGGCAACCGGTTTTCTATCCTGCCTATGGAAGGATGGGATGGAACCACCGATGGAAAACCCACGGAACACACCAAAAGAAGGTGGAAAAACTTTGCGATAAGTGGTGCCAAACTTCTTTGGGGAGGTGAAGCTTTTGCTGTGATGCCGGAAGGACGAGCAAATCCAAATCAGTTGTTGGCCCTTGAAGATAACTTTTCAGAAATCAAAGGCTTGTACCAACTGGTCATGGATAGCCACAGGGCTGAATTTGGAAAGACTGATGATCTGTGTGTGGGTTTTCAGCTCACACATTCCGGAAGATTCTGTAAACCCTATGACAAGAAAAAGAGTGAGCCCAGGATCGCGTATCATCACCCAATCCTGGATAAGAAATTTGGTATAGATAGCAAAAACGATGAGGTGATCCTGACGGATCAGGAGATCGATCAGCTAATAGAAAAATATATTGTAGGAGCCAAACTAGCGCAAAAGGCGGGGTTTGATTTTGTGGATATCAAGCACTGTCATGGTTATCTCGGGCATGAGATCCTGAGTGGCTATCATCGTGAAGGAAAATATGGAGGAAGCTTTGAGAACAGGACGCGCTTTCTTAGAGATATTGTAGCAGGCATAGAAGCTGAAGCACCCGGTCTTGAAATTGGTGTGCGATTAAGTTCATTCGATTGGGTTCCTTTTACCCAGGGTGAGGACACGATGGGTATTCCTGAAAAATTCTCCGATGATTACGAATATGCCTTTGGTGGTGGTACGACTGGTACAGATATCGACCTTGTGGAGCCTTTTAAGCTGATTGAGCTGATGCAATCATTGGGCATTCAACTGGTGTGTTTTACTGCAGGAAGTCCTTATTATAACCCACACATCCAAAGGCCGGCATTGTTCCCTCCGTCTGATGGCTACCAGCCACCTGAAGATCCGCTACAGGGTGTGGCCCGACAGATTAAGATTGCCGGTGAGCTCAAAAAAGCCTATCCTGATATTGCATTGATCGGATCAGCCTACTCTTATTTGCAGGAATGGCTACCTAATGTGGGGCAGTATGTACTGCGAAACCAAATGAGTGATTTTATTGGGCTTGGAAGGATGGTGCTTTCATATCCTGAGTTACCTCGTGATGTACTGGAAGGCAAGGAGATGGCCCGTAAGAAGATTTGCAGAACATTTTCGGATTGTACCACAGCTCCAAGAAACGGCATGATCTCGGGATGTTTTCCATTAGATTCGTATTACAAGGAGATGCCGGAATTTAAAGCCCTCAAGGAACTAAAGAAATCATGAGCAAGACAGCGTTTGTAACAGGGGGTAGTCGAGGCATTGGACTTGGTATCGTCAAAGCATTACTCTCTAAGGGATTTGAAGTTGCCTTAAATGGCGTACGGGATGAAAGTGCTGTTCAGGAACTGCTGAAAGAGTTGAGATCAGCAGGAAGTAAAGTATCCTATGTACAGGGTAACATTGGGGATGCGAATGATCGTCATCGGATGGTAGCAGACCTAAAAGAAAAATTTGGTCAGCTCAATGTACTGGTCAACAACGCCGGAGTGGCACCACGTGAACGAAAGGATGTGCTTGAGATCACTGAGGACGATTTTGACTATTTGCTTGATATCAACCTCAAAGGGACTTACTTTCTGACGCAGGAGATCGTAAAATGGATGGTTAAGCAGAAAAATGTTGCTCCGGCCGAAGATTTCACGATTGTTAATATCACCTCTGTTTCAGCGGAAGTAGCCTCTATCAATCGGGGAGAATATTGCATTTCCAAGGCAGGACTTTCCATGATGTCGAAGCTCCTGGCGGTTCGCCTTGGTGAAATAGGAATTCCTGTTTTTGAAGTCAGGCCCGGCGTGATCGAAACCGATATGACCGCGGGTGTCAAAGAGAAATACGAGCAAAAGATCAAAGAAGGTTTGTTAGTCCAGCCTCGACTTGGTCTACCGGAAGATATTGGTAAGATTGTCTCAGCGCTTGTCTCCGGAGATATTCCTTACTCAACCGGTCAAATCCTGACTCCTGATGGAGGGCTGATGATCCAGCGGTTGTAATATACCCTTATCAAATACTAGCGTTTCAATTGGCTGATAATCTCCGATTCCATTTCTGATTTATAGCCAAGACTGGCATAAGTTATGATACCTTCTTTGTTGACCAGGACATAGAAGGGAACACCATTGGCATGAAACCTGTTTTTCAACTCAGGATTGCCAAGTAATACCGGGTACTCAATACCTTTTCTGTTTATTATCACACTAGCCCGATCAAAGGTTTTCTGATCGCTTATAATGCTGATAAGTTTAAGGTCATCTTTATAGGTTTCCGCAATTCGTTTTAGCTTGGGTATGCTCTCTATGCAGGGGCCACACCATATTTCCCAAAAATCGAGAAGTAGTAATTTTTCAGACTTGGTTGGAACAGTGTACATAATACTATCCAGCCCCTTCAATTGGAATTCCGATAGCTTTTTACCAATGAGTAAATCAGTATGATCTATCGGTTTGATTGGGCTTTTATTATCTACTTGTCGATAACCTTCCAAATATTTATGATCTTCAAAGAAATCGCTAATGTAAGACTCCTTAGTGCTAACATCACTTAGCCATTTTACTTTGATATCACTCAACCATACATTTTTTATCTGTTTTTCTCCGGCTGCTTCCAGTTGGTGGTGCATGTAAAATGGCAACATGTTTTGCTGATCCAGATGCAGGGTTATTATTTGATTTTTTATGTCCATTTCCGGAACGTCCGGAAAGTGTAGTTTAAGGATGTACGAACTATCTGTTTTGACATAATAGAGGGAATCATATTTAAGGTAAGGGAATTTTAGTTCCCTTATGAAGAATTGAGAAAGGATCATTTGGCCTCCTATATTTCCAATTAAATTTCTTGGATGTGTAAAAACAGAATCAATTGAATAAGTATTTTCAGAGAAATCAATGTCATAAACCCACTTCCCGTCAAATGCAGTTGCTTTATTCCTTAAATTGTTTACCCCATAGTATGAAAAACCAGATAACGTATCAGAAGAATGATTTCTTTCCATTATCATATTACCAGTCATGTTCCTGACATCTCCAGTTAAAAATGTATCTATCCTATGTATGTAGTAGCTAATATTTTGGATATCATCAATCGACTTGAAGTACCTGTTAAGAACCTGTTCTGGTGTTTGACAGTAAATATTTGCTGATATAAGACAAAGTAAAATTGCTATTAACCTCATACAGGAATTAGTGTGATCAAATAAAACTAATAAATCAGTTATAAGAAAACAAGGTTTCTCTCTGATCATACAAATTGATTACATTAGGGTAAATCTTTTCATAATCCATACTTAATCTGATATGAAACCCTTTAGAATTCTATCAAATTTTCTCCTTATTGCATCCTGCTGGGTCCTCTGCTTCCCTTCTTATGCTCAGGATGAAGACTTCAACATCCTTGACCACTGGGTGGAGTATAGCAATGGTGAAAATATGCTTCAGCTCTACCTCAACAAGCAAGCTTACACCCTGCTGGACGAAAGAGATCAGAAAATGGCCACGCTTAAAACCAGGCAAGACTGGGAAAACAGGAAGCGGGAAGTTAGTCGGATCTATCGTGATATTGTTGGCACTTTTCCCGAGAAAACCCCACTCAATGCCAAAGTAACCGGTGTACTCAAGCGTGATAATTTCAAGGTAGAGAAGATCATCTTTGAGTCCATGCCTGGTTTTCACGTAACAGGAAGTTTGTTTATTCCCAATAAGTTAAAAGGTAAACATCCGGCTATCCTTTATGTAAGCGGTCATACCGAGCTGGCTTATAAGTATCCCAATTATCAGCTCGTCATCATCAACCTGGTGAAGAAAGGCTTTATGGTTTTTGCCATTGACCCGGTTGGGCAGGGCGAGCGGCTTCAGTATTTTGATCCTGATACAGGGAAATCTTCCGTAGGTGGACCTACAACAGAGCATACTTACCCTGGCCTTCAGTGTTTTTTGGTGGGCGAATCGGTCAATAAGTATTTCATCTGGGATGGCATCCGGGCCATTGATTATTTACAGACCAGAAAAGAAGTTGATGTCAATAGAATAGGTATTACGGGTCGTTCAGGAGGCGGAACACAATCTGTTTTTATTTCGGCTTTTGATGAACGGATCAAAGCTGCTGTACCTGAAAATTATGTCACCAGCCACCGCAGACTACTCCAGACCAGAGGCCCACAGGATGGAGAACAAAACTATTTTCACTGGTTGGCAAATGGAGTGGCACTGGAAGACCTTTTGATTATGGGAATGCCAAAGCCATTACTGCTAGTCACCACGACAAGGGATATTTTTAGTATCCAGGGGGTCCGAGAGGTTTATGACGAAATCTCTGGTGGTTACCAGGCATATGGATTAGCGGAAAACCTTAGAATGGTTGAGGACGATGCCGGGCATTCTTCAACCAAAAGGAACAATGAAGCGATATACCGTTTCTTCAGAAAGCATTTAGACTTTCCTGGAGATGTACAGGATGAGGAAACCACTCCATTTGATGTTTCCGAGCTGATGGTCACCTCTTCCGGGCAAGTTTCTACTTCCTTGGAGGGTGAATCGGTGTACAGCCTCAATAAAGCATTGGCGAATGAACTCAATACAAAATTGATTGAAAATCGGAATTCCGATGATTACCTGGAAAAGGCAAAAAAGGAAGCCATGCAATTATCAGGGTTTGAATCCCCAACTGATCTTGAATATATACTCGATGGATGCCACCAGAGGGACGGATACAGGATTTGTATGTATATCCTAAAGGGTCCTGAGGATGCGTATGTTATACCTTTACTGATGGCCATCCCAGATGGGAGTGGACCTAAACCAGCCATCATTTCGGTACATCCGGAAGGCAAGGAAAAGGGGATAGAGCTTGAGGAACTAGTCAAAGAAGGATACATAGTTGTTTCACCGGATCTTATCGGGGCAGGAGAGACCAAACCTGCAGCTGACTTTGGACCCGGTCCTGCTTTTGGGGCAATGATCCTGGGAAAAAGTATAGTGGGTATGCAGGCATCAGACATTGTGAATGTGGTGAATTTCATCAAGGATCAGCCCAATGTAGACTCTGAAAATATTCAGGCAATTGCCTTTAATGAGCAGGTTCCGGCTGTGCTTCATGCTGCAACATTTGAACCTTCGATTAATGGCGTTGCACTGGTTGACGGGCCTGAATCCTATTACTCGGTGACACAAGAACGATTTTATGATCTGCCCCTTTCCTTTTCATGGGGCGTGGCAGGCACATTGAAAAGCTATGACCTGCCTGATTTGGAGAAAATCATTACCGAAAGGGGTGGAAAAGTAATCAGGTCAAATGCTGAAAATGATTCCAGGTTGTCTGATATGTTTGTTGAATTACCAAAGCGATGATGTGGGAAGTTCCTTTGATCACAGTTTAATATTTAGAGCAACAGATTTACTTTGACCGGCATTTGCGTTTTCCGGTAGATTCACTGTCACACTGTATTTCTTTCCATTCGATCTTTCGTATGTAATCGTCACTTCATCTAATTCTGTGGTAGGATCGCTTACGGTTACGGTTCTTGATTTTTTATCAATCAAGATCAGGCATGGGTCGCTCACCGAAAGGTTAAACTTTTTTGAAATTGGGTAATCGGTGACTTCGTGGAAGGCAAGACCAAGCCTTTCAGTGGGTAGATGTTCAACCGCCTGGAGGCTTGCATCATTCGATAATACTTTAATAGGTAGTTTCTTTTCCAATTTTTGGGTTTCGTCCCTGGTGATTCCCGGGAAAACAGCATAAGCATATCCAACGTCAACGGGCATCACACCATGATCAAACCAAAGAGAAAAAACATCTTTCCGGTATACCGTGTCTGCTGAAAGCCCGAAAATGCTTTTCAGATTACCGGATATTTCTTTTGCTTCTATAAATAGATCGCTGGGCGATTCGGGAAAGAAATAGGCTGTACTGTCATGCCATACCCATTGAGGAGATTCCAGTTTATCCGATCCCAGAGTAAATGGTTGACCGTCCACAAATACTTCACCACGAAGGTTTGCTTGATTGATCCCTGTAAAAAGGGTCTGCTCATTTCCTGATTGAATTCCAGCTCCTAGTGCGACAAATCCTTCCTCAATCCAAAACCAGACTTTTTTCCCTTTGGTAGTATTTAATTGCAAGTCCATAGCGGACAGACCAAATTCCCTGTCCGTGACTCCTCCGACAAATTTTGTTTGCTGTGTGTATTTTCCTTTTTCCACAGGTACGGTGTCAGGACTTGTGACGCCGGGAAGCCGAGCCCAATTCCACACCGGAAAAACATTTTCATACTCATCACCTCTTCGATAGATATAGGTAAGACCATACGGTAGATATCGACCAAGCAGGTTTTCGTAATTCACATCTGTCTCCATTCCGATGGTACGCTCAGAACACATTCTCAATGTCGTGTAAAAGTCGTCTCGATAGGATACCGTATAATCAGATCGCCAAAAGTGCTTCAATCCACGGACTGCCTGAGGCTGAGCATTTTTGATCCTTTCCTGTACTACCAGATAATCATCTTTATAGGCAGGATCAGCGGCCATGAGATATTCCATAATGGGAATTTGCAGGTCTGCATTCATGCCAAATCCGGAAGGTCTACCCACCTGACGACCCCTGGCATTGTAGTCGAAAAGGCCTTTCCAGATCATCCAGCGGGTGCCCTGAAGAAAATAATCTCTGAGAATACGAATATGATCTTCAGAAAAAGCATAGCTGGTACCTTCCACCATGGAAGCGATCCAGGCTGTTTCTCTCAGGAAGTTGCTGCCATAGCTCCCATTGTAAAGAAATGCTCCGTGCTGATGAAAGCTATAATCTACCTGAATACCTTCCTCTTCAGAGATTTGAACAGGATCCATCACTCCGCTGATACCTGATTTTATGAGAGAAGGGTTCTTTTCCAATACTCCCCGATTAAAAACTGAAGTTGATACAAGAGTCCGGTTAGAGCCAGTCATCCTGGGGGCTAGGGTCTGATCTTCAATCATCTGGTAAAGCAGGTCATCCCGGATTTTATCCTGCATCAGGATGGCAATGGGGCCGAGATACATCTGCTTAGCAATGTCATTCTTATACCAATTGACACAGGTAGGATCAACCTGGTACCAGTAGGTGAGCGCTCTTTCTATTCCGTTCAGAAGTTTTTCGTCATGATATAGCGGATCAGATGACTGATTATATGCTACGGACATGACCAGGATTTTGTCAAGTGCACTCAATGGATCCCATGAATTATCCGTATCTAAATAATCGACTGAGGACCAGCTTCCATCAAAACTTTGTTCTTCAAGATATTTTGAAGCTGCGTCAAAATCAGGAGTGATATAATGACCGACTCTGGGTACAAACCCCTTATTGACTAAAGCATCTTCTATTAATCTTGATCTGAGTAATTCAATTTCTGCATCCTGTGCTTGTACACCTTGCTGAGATACTATCAATAGGAGGAGGAAAACCAAAAATCTCATACTTACCAGACAATCCCTGCCTTTTGCATTTGATCTCTTAACTTTTCCAGGTCTTTGGCCATCACTGTTCTCGCAAACTTCATTTTTTCACTTTTTGTCAAAGTCTTTTCTTCCTGTTCATAGATAGGATACTCAAAATGAAGGGTGATGGGACCAGACAGTTCAAGTGACTTGTACAACTCAAAGTATCTGACGAAGTCAACCATACCATCACCCAGTGGAATCGTAAGAGGTTTCCAGGATCCATTATCCTGTTGTACCCATTTGAAATCCTTAATGGCCGTGCATTTCACGAAATCTTTGACCAGCTTGAAGCCCGTAGGCCAGGAGTTACCTCCTTCAACTGTGGCATGGCGGATATCATACTGGATTCCTATCCATCGGGGATCCAGGTCTTTTAGCAGATACCACAAATCCCAGACAGGACCACCTACACGTTCTCCTGCATGATTTTGATAGGCACCATGAACACCATATTTTTCATTTAACTCGGCTAGACGGGCTACCTTTTTTCTAAGAGCCAGGAGATGTTCTTCAATGTCTGCTGTCTTATCATAGCCATAATAGGCCATTCGGTAGTACTTCACCCCATTTGCTCCTGCAGATTTCAGGAGGGGCTCTGTAACCGGATCGTCAGGGTCGTTGATACTGGTGACCATCATCGGAACACTCACACCAGATTTTTGGATCTTTTCGATCGCTTCAGGAAGGACTTTCGGTGCCACATCATGCTCGATATGGCCACCCTTACGAACCGTGAGATCCACTCCATCAAACCCCACATCACTTATGTACTTCCCAAGATCTTCAAAGTCCAGCCATTGTAGATGCTTCGTGAAGACGCATATGGGGTTTTGTAAAGCTTTTACTTCGCTGGACTGGCTAAACACAGCATTAGGCAAGGACAATGATGCTGCACCAAGTGCTGAATATTTAATAAAATCCCTTCGATCTATACTTCCCATATTTCAGAATCAATACTGATGAAAACGTTTGCTGATAAAATCAAGTACATCAGGCAGGGCTGTTCTCCAGTAGTGCCAGCCATGGTTACCATCGCGGATACGGAATTCATGCGGGATCTCTTTTTTCCGCATGGAAATGTGGATCAGTGAGTTGCCTTCGTACAGGAAGTCGTCATCACCACAATCGATATACCATCTCACGGATTTAATTTCTTCTGCGTTACCATTTTCAATAAGTGCTAAGGCATTGTGCTTATTGTAATAATCTTCTTTTTGCTTTTTGCTGAAGTTTTCAACACCACTTCTTTGCAGGATACGATCAATGTCCTCAGGGCTTGATGGTCCAACGTAAGCACTGAGTGGGCATGCTGATGAGAAGAGGTCCGGGCGATGAAGCGCGTACATAAAAGTTCCTCCGCCGCCCATGGATAACCCAGCCACTGCCCGGTACCGTTTTTCACTTTTGATACGATATGTATTCTCTATGTACGGAATGAATTCGTCAAAGAAGAAGTCCTCATAGTTCCAGTCTCCCTTTGGACTGTTGAAATAGCCCCGTTGTCCAGTATCTGCATCTGGCATCACAATGATCATAGCTGTAGCAGTGCCTTCGTTTATTGCTTTATCCGCAATATGCAAAACCTCCCCAAACTGGACCCAGCCAGTCTGATCATCCCCGGCACCATGAAGGAGGTACAGTACCGGATAACCTCTTTCCGAGGTTTCGTAATCCGGAGGCAGGTAGATCGCATATTTCCGATCCATCTTCAGGATTTCACTTGGAACGGACAAATTATCATAGATTTTGCCTCGCTGGGCAACAACGAGATATGGAATGGCAAGTGCCAATAACAGGATTCTTTTCATGGGTTAAGGTTCTTGAATTTTAAATGATCTACAATTTAATTTAATTGTCGCAATTCACGTCTTTGGTAAAGATTTCCAAGTTAGGTTTTTTAGACATTGTCAGATTTGTCTGGCGGTCCTGACCCGCTTCCTGAGGGCTACTGAATGACCCCTTGAGATGACTAAGATCAAATGCTTCAGAGACAATTTTAGGAGAGTTACAGGAAAATATTTGAGAGACATACAATCCTGGAGGGTCTGCGAAACCGCCCTGACTTTGTCTGAGGTAGTACCACCAGGGTTGTCCAGCCTCAGACGGGTGTTGCCTTCTGGAGCCTGGTCTTCGGGAGATAACTCTTTTATTTTTACTATCACTTTCAATCTCATAGCTCATTTTGCCATTATGAATCCTGATCAGGTGAATTCTTTTTTGCTTTAGATGGATAGAGACCATGCCACTAGCTACCAGAGCCATACTATCAGTAAAAACCCATTCAGCCATGGCTACTTCATTATCCGCAACAAGGTGTTGGATAGTGATTTCAGGGTGACTGTAAACGCTATGAAGAAATTTGAAGTTATTTTTCAGGACAACAAGAGCACTACTATCGGACCTGGATCCATCAACAACACATATGGCATCGGAAGAAATGAAATTATGAAGGTCCTGGTATTGTTGGTTGAAAGATTCAACAATACCGACAAGAAAAGGACTTGCATTATCTTGTGCATACAGTCCCTTCGAAGCCTGCAGGCAGATGAATACAAGTAGCTTAAGAATAATACGCATGTATCAAAAATGCATATTATTACTTAGAAAGTAATGATGACAGCGGGTGTTAATAATTTAGAAAAGACTCCCTCTGGAGATAAACTGGTCGTCAGTATCAAAAATGTTGAAATTAGTTTTTCCCAGCATTTTGCCATACGCAATGAAATTGCCTCCAGCATCAAAAAGATTGAAGCGGTCTTTGCTGATAAATTTACCAGACGATAGAAACTTGCCCTCAGGATCGAATACACTCAATGTACTGTTGTTGATGATGCTACCTGAAGAAATGTAATTGCCATCCTTATCAAAGATACTGATGCGGTAATGCTTTTTAGGAGCTGTCCTGCTACCTGAGTTTCTCTTTCTGAGTGGATTCATAAAAACATAAAAGTATAATAAAAAATCTAACGTCCTGCCGGATAACAATATTTTGACAAAATACGTGCCTCACTGATCATTCCCTTCTCCAAATAGATCAATTAACTTGTTTCTTCGATAAGCGAAGATTTCTTCCAGTTTAGATTGGATCAATAATTTATTGGCAATCTCCCCAAGGATTCCAAACGGTGGCTCATAGGTGATCAGATCGGTCATGAGAACTCCTTTTTTAGTGGGAATAAGTTTATGCTCATGGTGCCAGATTTTGTATGGGCCCGATCGTTGCTCATCTACGAAATATTTGCCATGATCTACGTGGGTGATCTCCGTTAGCCAATTCGATTTGAAACCAGGTAGGGGACTCACCTTGTAGCTGATCATCATCCCCTGGTGCATCTTTTCTGGTAGATGCCTGGTGGTGATATCAAAACCCATATAAGTCGGAGTGATCTTTTTCAGATTTGCTGGGGACGAGATAAAGTCCCAAATCTGATCGATCGATGCATCCAGTATCTGCTCCCTATAAAATTGATAAATTGCCATCTTTTCAACTGATTTATTATAAAATCAATTGTGAAGCTGATTGTTTTCCTTAACGAGAACTTTTTGGCAAAAGCCAGCTCATCCGAAGCGCCCAGTCATCAAGGTAATCCACCCGATATTTATTCACTGTTTTTGCTCCCGGTCTGTTGTTTTCAATCAATGAGTCTGCTGGGTTATCTGTCCAATATTGAGGACCATGATCTGTCGGTAGAAAAGACCCTCCCCAGCTCTGACCTTCAGGATCATCAGGGTCTCCATGAAGTAAGTAGAGGACAGAGGGAGTATCACCCATCTTAATGTCTCTTTTCTTATCATAAAATAAATTACCCAATGCGCCATGTTCCTTTACCTGAGTTTCTACGAAGGATAAATTCCCATAATCATCTTCCTGATGTCCGCCCATATACATTCCACGGAAAGTAGTATTATTCTCAATCCACCACAGGTCTTTGTGATGATTGTAAACATAGTTTCTGGACAAGGTATCCTGAACAGTGTTCCATGAGCCGATGGAATATACTCGGAGGACTTTTTTGATGTCGGGGGAGTAATGAAGTGCCTGGGCCACATCTGTCATAGATCCCCATACCAGAACATACAATGGATTACTGGTAGATTGAGCCTGATCAATGATCCATTGGGCACCTTCACTTATGCTTGTTGGCTCCGGGGTTTGCTGTGTGCTTACTGCTCCTTGTTTAGTGATTTCCCGAAGGAGATCTGGCGATGGAAAATCATTACTTTGAGCATACAATTCCGGAAAATCTTTTTCATAAGCCTCTACAGCTTCCAGGATATGAGTCACCCTACCATCATGTGGAGGGGAGCTCACTAAACCCTTGATATCCAGGCGGTCTGCATAGACCAAAAGGTGGACCATAGATTGAAAATCGTCCGGATCACTTCCCCCAATGTCGGTGGAAATGATTACCTGGGAACGGATATTCTCTATTTCGGAGTTACACCCAATCAATACAACTGTAAGGAAGAAAAGCTGTAGCAATTTGGGTTTCTTTCCTATCAATTTAATTAGCTTGCTTTGTTTCATTTATTGCTACTTATTGATCTTGCTTTTTGACCTTTTACTTGTTTTCCACATAGGTTATTCAGTATAAATCGGTATACACTAAGGTTTAGGTAACCAGTAACTTGCAGTTATTACAAACCAAAAATCAACCAGCTTTGGTCATAGGTCTGGGGGCAATTTAAAGTGTATTTTCAAAATCTTCATGAGTGGCTTTAAACCCCAGCCTTTTTAGTTTAGCTGCCTTCTTACAAATCAATTTATTACTGAAAATTGTCTTTGCAACTCATTTCCTGAGTCGTCAATTAGAGTAAGTATATGATCACCCTTTAGCGGCTGAACACCAATTTGATGCAAGCCGGAAGTGTATCCCAGGTACTCTTTGTCAAGGTGCCAGTATATTGTTGCTGCTTTATCTTCGTGTGCGGCTTCAAATATAATGTGGCCCATTTGCCCGTTTTGCACATTGGGAACAATCACCTTTGTGTCCTTATTAGGGTAAACGAGATCGAATAATGGATTGCCATCAGCTGCATCGCAAGAGGACATGAAGGGAGGTAGTTTTTCGTATTTTGGATGGTACTTCTTGTAGTACCAGGATTGAACGGGGGGCAGGATAAACCAGCTTTTTTCCTTCATTTGATCCACCGGGTAACAGCTACTATTTACCTGGAATTTCTCGCTTTCGTCCAGATGTATTTCTTGATGGAGGTTACATTGCCTCGTTTGTAACAGATAATCTGCGAGGTATTCGGACCTCTTTTCAGGGCAAATACTCGATGCAATCATACCACTTCCAGTGCAAATCTTCGCGGGAGCTCCAAATGTTTCTTTCGGCATCATGGAGTTGCTCAGCAGATCAAATAAATCAAACATCAGTGGAGCTGCTGCACTCACACCCGTAAGTCCCGGTCTTCCTTCACCATCTGCGTTTCCAATCCATACACCTACCAGGTATTTTCCATTGATCCCAATAGCCCATCCATCCCTAAACCCATAACTGGTACCGGTTTTCCAGGCTATTTCCTGTGAAGAGTTAAACATTTCCCAACCTGTCTCCTCATAAGGACGATTCAGCTTTCTCATGGCACTAAAAGCATGATGGATTGAGGGTGCTCGTATCACCCCGTCTGAAACCAACTTTTGATCATCAACGGGCAGAATGGCAAGGTATCTGTTTTCAAGATAATCCTGGTTGGAGTAGCCTGACTTGTAAGGTCTTTTGGTGAAGCGGGTAAGTGCCCGGCTCATGCCTGCATAGGCATTTGAAAGATCCCATAAAGTGGCTTCGCCACCACCTAGTATAATTGAGAGTCCATAGTGGCTGGCAGGTCTATTAAGCGTAGAGAAACCGATTTCGTTGAGCTTTTGGTGGAATTTTTCATGACCATATTCGATCAAAAGATGAACAAAGGGTACGTTTAAGCTGCTTACTAAAGCCTCATCGGCATGTATTGCACCTCTGAATTTCTTGTCAAAGTTTGCAGGGGCGAACCCCTTGTAGAATAGGGGGATATCCGGAAGTAATTGTCCTGGTGAAATGAGTCCATCATCCAGAGCCATGGCATATAGGAAGGGTTTCAATAAACTTCCGGGGCTTCTGGGAGAGGTAATGATATCTACATGGCTCCCATGATCTCCTGGATTTGAGGTATTACCGATGTAAGCCCTGGTTTTTCCAGTTTCAATTTCAATGATAAGAGCTGCTGCATTGTGTATCTCATTCATCGCCATCCGGTGGCTATACCGGTCTATCTTTTGTTGTACTATTGTTTGTAGCACCGGATCCAGGGTAGTCTTTATTTCCTTGCCTTTGTAGCCATCTTGAATTCCCCTGTAAAGCAAATGATAGGCCTTATCAGGCATAGACTTCCATTTTTCTGGCACCCTTTCTTCCATTGCCAGAAACAATTCATTGTCATCAAAATATCCCCTGGAATGGATCTTGTCCAATAGCACGTTCCTTTTTTTGATCAGAATTTCCTGATTCTTGCCAGGGAAAATCATGGCTGGATTATTTGGTAGAATGGCGAGTGTGGCCGCTTCAGCCCAGGAGAGTCTCTCGGGAGGTCGTCCAAAATACCTGTATGATGCTGCCTTAATGCCCACTATGTTTCCTCCAAAAGGAGCGTAGTCAACATAGTTTTGTAGTATTTCTTTTTTGGAAAAAATCATTTCTGCTTTAAGAGCAGCCAGAATTTCCATTACTTTTTGCGCATATGTTCTCGGTTGATTACCCATTGACATTCTTATGGCCTGCATGGTGATTGTACTACCACCACTTACCACTCTTCCTGCCCGAATATTCTGTTGGGTTGCTCTTACAAGTGAAACAGGGTTTACGCCAGGGTGTGAATAGAAATATTCATCCTCGAGGAGTGTGATGGCCACCCTTATTCTCTCCGGTATTGAGTCCGATTCTGGAAAACGCCATTGTTCATCCTCTGCTATGGAAGCACTCAAAAGTGTGCCATCATCACCGTACAAGGTGGTCACAAAAGGTTTGTTAAACAGGGGATTTGGCAGAGGCACTACAGAAAAGAATAGTAGCATAGCCAGCACAAACTGGCTGGTGTACCAAATCATTTTCTTCATGTGGATCAAAGCAAACCCCATACTTCGGTGGTTATTGTGGAATTACTTTGACCCATTTTCCAGGTTTATTGGCAAAAATGGAATTGTCATACATCGCTTCCACACTTATAGATGGCAGGTAATATTCACCCTGATATGAAGCATTCAGCAAGACATCAAAAGTCAACTTTTGATTGGGCTTCAGTTCAAAGTAGTGCATGGTGCGATCATCCCTGATATCGATGTAGTCAGCATTCAGGTTTGCAGATTCACTTCCATCAAGCCTCGTATTGATGATTTCCCATCCAGAGGGAAAAATCTGGGTGAGTGCCATTTCATTGTAAACTCCACGTGTTCCGGGGTTAGTCACCGTGACCCTGGCCATGAAATTCGTTCCCTGTTTCATAGCGTTGATGTTTACAGGATTGCCATCCGTGTCCTGATAATTAACTGTAAACTGAATATTCCTTTCAATTGATTTTTCAGTCCCCTCAATGGGTATTCCGGTCCTGATGAGCCGGGCAAATACGGGAGAATTGCCCTTGTTAGACAGCTTTAGATTAATCTGCTGATCCGGATTGCTAATGATTTTCTGATGAAGAAAATCGGTCCCGCTGAGCTCAGTGGATTCTCCTCCTGCATTTATGGTAACGGCTGTTTCTTCGTCTAGTTTGAAGTTGGCGGCATACTTTGAGACCGCAATCAAACAATACGCCGTGGTCTGGGTACTCATCCATCGATCCTTGTCACCCATGACTTTGGCAATATCCATCAGCAGTTCAAATGCCTGCTCACTTTTCTCTAAGGAGATAAGTGTTTCCAGAATCATTGCTTTGTCTCTCGTGTCTGATCCGAACGAATACCTGTAGTCTCTCAAAGTGCTGTCTGCACTGGCTGGCAGTCCCGCAATCAGATCTTCTGCCTGTGAACCATATCCGGCCACTGCATAGGCCATGGCCAGTCTCCACTTGGCAGATCTTCTGACTTTTGTGCTCTCCCGCATCCTGTTCATAGCACTCAAAGAAGGACTGCCGGCAAGGGCCAGGGTATAAAGTCTATAGGCCTGGATAAGATCATTATCATCTTGCGTACTTGCAGCCCCCCAGTCATTTGCTTTGCCTGTTTGGTAGCTGATCCACGAGGATAGCATACCTTCTGGCACTGAATATCCTGCACCCTTTGCTTCCAGAAGGAAATGGCCGGCATAATTACTTCCCCAGTTGCTAGAATAATCTGCGCCTGGCCAGTATGTGAATCCTCCTGAACTGGTTTGAAATGCCTTAAGCCTGTGGATGCCTGCTTCCACATTTCTCTGAACTTCATTGACACGATCAGGTGATAGCTTAATTAGTTTACTTAGAAATAATTGTGGGAATACACCGGAGGTAGTCTGTTCAATACATCCGTAAGGGTATTGAATCAGAAAATCCAGCCTTTGTTGGAGGTTTAGAGGGGGTAAGGTAGATACCTCGATTGTTCCATGATTTTCACCCAACATGCCAATAGGAGTATAAGGTAGGTCCCAGCTGGAGTTCGCTGATATCACCTTATCTGTCACATCTGTCATGATTGGGTTTCGCGGGATCACATTCATGTCAATGTCATAGTTTGCTTCAAGGTTACCCGATTTAGCTATTACTTTGACTTTTCCAGTCCCAATGACCTGGTTGGCCTTTACGTCAAAATAGATCACCTTGTCACCTGATTCCGAGAATTGAACGGTGGCAGTTTTTTGTCCAGAGAGGCTGAGTGCTCCACTCGCTTCCACACTTACTGAGACATTTTTTATGCTATTGTTCATGGTAAAGACATTTACCGGTAGCTTCATCATCTCTCCCGGTCCGGCTACCCTTGGCAAAGTAGCCAAAACCATTAGTGGTTGTTTCACAGGTGTGACCGTCTCGGCACTACCATAGGCTCCATCTGAGGCAGCAACGACCATTGTTTTCACGCTACCGATATATTGTGGCATTTTTAAGTTGTGCTTTTTGGTCTCTCCTCTTTTGAGATAAAAAGGTCCCAGAAAGTGAACAACGGGTTTGAACCTATTGGCCTCTTTTTCTTCCTTTGGCTGAATCTCTCCATCACCTCCTATGGCCAGGAGGTGTTGCATTTTTCCGGAGAATGCCCCCATCACATCTTCATAGACATCCCAGGTCTTGATCCCAAGGGCTTCTCTGGAGTAGAAATTACTCCAGGGGTCAGGTGTAGTGAAGTTGGTGATATCCAAAAGACCCTCATCTACCACAGCGATGGTATAGGCCATTGGTTTTTTTGATTTTTCACTGATCTCGATCGTATACTGCTGCTCAGGTCGGAGATCTTCAGGCATAGCGATCGTTGGTTCAAGCACTGTCTGAGGATCCACTACTTTGATAGACTGAACGCCGTAAAGCCTGATTGGTAGGTCATTAGAGGTTTGACTGTGTGGCTGGATCATCGAGAGATGAGCATAGATATTTGGGGACATGTCGCTGGTGGCTTCAAATGAAATAGTAGTGGTTTCTTCTTTGGTGTCCACCCAGAACGTTTGGAGTACTTCACTGCCTGTCTCAAGACTTACCAGAATTTTGTTGTTTGGTGTACTTGGTATTGATAAGGCAATATTTTCACCTACTTTGTATTCTTCCTTCTCAATGGCAAAATCAAGCATTGTGGCACCGCCCAGCTCACCCCGTTTGCCTTTGCCTGCCCATCCAGGCCAATCCATATAGATGATTTGCCCGGCAGAATGACCAGAGGTAGGATCCTCAACCTGAAGATAATATCTGCCCCATTGTGGGTGGTTGACCCTAAGCTTCCAGCTACCGGATCCATTTCTTGTGCTGACTTTTCCTTTCTGGATTGGATCTCTATAGCTCCTTCCTACATAATTGCTCAAATAATCATTTGAATTGTCCCACCACCATTTCCAGTCGAGCTTGTACAATGAGATGTTCAAATTGCTTCGACTCACGGGATTACCGCTGGCATCTACAGTGGCAATCTGGATCGAATGATCCTGGTCTGTTAGCAGGATTCCTCTCTTATCTCCCTCGGGAGCTTTGAGGCCAACAAAACTTGTGTAAGGGTAGTAGGGGATAGTGGTGTTGTTAATGCTAAAATCACCTCCCTCTTCATAGACTTTACCAAACAGCATGGCATTGAGTGCTCCGGGGGCATTTTTGGCATCACCAAGATCAATATTGATACCGGCATAGCCTTCGCTATTTAGACGACCCTGATATACTATTTCACGTTCACTATAAAATTCCTTGGATTCGTCATCAAAACTATAATTAGGGTAACCATCGAATGTGGTGACGGCAGGTCTGAGCAATAACTCGTATTCAGCTTTTAGGTTTCCGGCCTTGGCACCACTTAGCCACCTCACATTCAAATCTCCCGAAATACTGTTGTCAGATGCACTGAATCTTTCTTTATCAAACTCCAGGTTGACCTTTAGTCGGTTTGGTTTGATAGTTTCAATTTTGACTGTCTTACTGAAATTAGCGCCTCCTACTTTGGCCTCTGCCCTCCAGTTACCGGTAGGGGCATCAGATGGAGTAACGAAGTCAAACCTGTACATTCCCTCTACACCTTCACTACTGATCTTCCGGTAAGTGAGCTTTTGATTAGGATCATAAAGTTCCATAATCACAGGATGATTTTCTGGTAAAGAATTTTCGATATCTTCAATGATGAAGCCGAGATGGACCGTATCAGCAGGTCTCCAGACCCCGCGCTCGCCATAGATAAAACCTTTTAATCCACGCTGAATTTTTGTGCCTGTTACATCAAAATTGCTCAATGACAGTGATGAGCCGTCATCCAGCTTCAAATAACCAGTCTGGTTGCCCTTTCTTGCGATCAAGGCAAAAGGCTTACCATCTACTGTCAATTTTACGATACCTTCACTATTCGTTTTAGCGCTACCAATCAATTGTTGTTGATAATCATAGATTTCAATACTGGCATCACCGACGGGCTGGGTATTAAGTAAGCTGGAGCAGAATACATGTAGATCACCGCCATCTCTTTTCTTTGCTATAATGCCAAGATCCGAGGCCATTAGCATTTTATTCACACTTCTACGATTACCATAATAGGAATCACTGCATGGGTTGTCACGTTCCTCCCAGTTGTAACCAGGATTGTAGTAGTATTCGTAAGAATCCCAGTAAGAGTCTTCTTCGTCAGGTCCCCACTCATCCAACTCGATGTCCATAGACTCAATGTCATCACTGTCAGAGCAGAAGTAAAGGGAATGGCGTTTTTGAAAACCTATTCTGATTTGGTAAATAGATCCTGATTCGGCATTTAAAATATCTTCAAGATCTAGTGAAAACTGGTTCCAACCATTAAGATTGGTTACTCCACTGGTGTTCAATGGAATGGTTTTTCTGGCTACAGGTCTTGCCACCCTGTTCAATTGGCTACGGCCTCCGATGTTGTTTACTTGCAGGTATTGCAAGACATTGTCTTCAAAAACCTTTATGATGGTGACATCCACGGCTTTAAGACCCACTGCTTCAAAGGGTAAGATGAGTCCATTTGAGTTGGGAAGTATGGCTTTTTTATCTTCACCGACCAGCCTGACTTCTGGCTTGATTTGAGTAAACTGTAATGTGGATGAGTAATTTTCCTTGAGCTTTCCTCCGGCAATGTTTTTAATTGCAGCACTTATTTGCAACGTGGCGGATCCTTCCATGCCAGAGGTTGGATAGATTTTCAGTTCGTTCAAGTCCACAACAGTACGCGGAAGGTTACTTGTATTGGATAGCTTTATCAAACCTGAAAGATTTTGTCTTCGGTCAAGAAAGTCTGAAAACAGTACTGAAATATAATTTTCCTCACCTCTGACAATTCTGCTTGACAGCACTTTGTAATCACCCAGCGCCGGAATTATCACATCGATCTGTTCAGTTTTATTTACTTCAATGGGATCGCCATTGACACTAACAGAGACTTCACCCTCCTTGTCACCTCTTTTTACATGCTCAACACTGAATTCGTATAAATTGTCCTGATTGGTATTTACTAGAGTGATCTCCAGGTTTTTGCCTGATTGGCTAGCTGAGATAGTCTTTCTAAGTTCATCGAATTTCACAACATCTGCTGTCTGAAGGGTCCCTTCAATTTTTACGTCAGTCAGATCAGATGTGTTATACAGTTTAATCCCTTCTACTTTCACCTCGTAGTTTTGTACGAGTGTTTGAAAAATGAACTTAAAATTTCGCTTCTCGCTATCAATGTTTGGGATTACCTTCTTAAGATCTGCTGTTACCTCGTACTTCTGATTGCCATCGAGCATAGACTCAGGATGAAAAACGATCGTTCGGTTATCTTCCCAACTTGAGGTACCCTTAATAGAGGGAGAGAAACTAAAAATATCATTGATTGCAGTACCGATGAGGCTATCAGTAACTGTGCGGGTAAGGCGAAGCCTGATATCACTTGAAATAGAGATCACACCACCTGTGAAGGAGCTGATGTGGTCAACAAAAAGACTTTTCGGGCTGCTGAAGTCATCTTTTGTGAGAGAAGCCAGGTTCGATTTTTTCTTTTGGCAACCCAGCAACATTAGCAGGGTGAGTAGGGCAAGGGATACTTTAGGCATTTTACTAGGTGGTTATTTCTTGATGAAAATTAATAGACAACTGTATAAAAATGAAATATCAGCTTTTTTTAAGACAATTAGAAGTGGGAGGCAAGAAATTCCAGTGGTCTATAAAAGTTACTCATAAGCTCTTCATAATCATGACATATCAGTGTGAAGGAATTGTAAAGTCTTTCAGGATTATCCATTGATGGCTTGATCCTGATTGGGCGATTTTTTAAGACTTCAAAATGAAAATGATCGAATTGCCAGCCATACTGATTCAATTCATTGGTGTTGAAGAAACGGGCGATCTGGGTTTCTGAATCTACCGGCTGAAATAATTCCACCTGGATTTCTGCTATATGCTCATATACCGTCCAGTAAATAAGGTTGCCGTGATCATGTTCGATAATGAGTTGGGCAAATGGCCCGTCTTCCCGCTTACTAATTACAATGCCCTTGTCGATAGAATATATGGGAGCATTTCGATAGTTATCATTAGCTCTTTTGATATCAATGCCTGTATGTAAGTGAGCAGGTACTTCTTTTCTTGTCGCTCGAAGCAGGCCAAATTCACCTATCTCCGTTAGTTCGACGAAATCGATTGAACGCCTGTCAGGAGCATTAATGGGGAGTTGGATCTTCTGACCATTCGAAAGGATCAGTATGATAAATGAAATAATAGAAAGCATTATAAGTAATAAATTAGGTGATCCATATTACAACCATAGAATTTCAAAAGCAACATTGATTTTATCTGGTCATCTCTTCATTTCTATTCCTTTTGTCTTAATTTCACGATGTGGAAAGTTTTGTAGTATCGGCAAGGAAATATCGGCCCCTGGGTTTTGAAGAAGTAGTTGGACAAAGCCACATCACCACTACCCTAAAAAATGCGATTGACAACAACCATCTGGCGCAGGCATTGCTGTTCTGTGGCCCAAGGGGGGTAGGGAAGACTACCTGTGCAAGGATCCTTGCTCGGATGATCAACGATTTTGAAGCATCTGCAGAAAATCAGCATACCAACTTCAATATCTATGAGCTGGATGCCGCATCCAACAATTCTGTAGACGATATTAGAAACCTGACAGACCAGGTGCGCTATCCACCACAACAAGGGAAATTTAAGGTCTACATCATAGATGAGGTTCACATGCTGTCTACACAGGCATTCAATGCTTTCCTGAAGACACTTGAGGAACCGCCAGAGTACGCCATCTTCATCCTGGCTACCACGGAAAAGCATAAAGTGATCCCTACCATACTTTCTCGATGCCAGATCTATGATTTCAATAGAATAGAGATCAACGACATTGTGGTGCAGCTACAAAAGATCGCCAGTCAGGAAGGTATTGAAGCTGAGGAGGAGGCCCTACACCTGATCGCACAAAAGGCGGATGGAGCGATGCGGGATGCTTTATCACTGTTTGACCTGATTGTTACTTTTTCTTCCGATAAGAAAATCACTTATCAGAACACCATCAAGAACCTGCATATTCTTGATTATGAATATTACTTTAAGGTGACGGATTTCCTCAAGAATGAGGACATGTCCAATGCATTGTTGCTTTTTGATGAAGTGATCCGCAATGGTTTCGATGGTCATAATTTCCTGAATGGCCTGCAGGAGCACTTTAGGAATTTACTGGTTTCCAAAAACAAAGAAACTGTAAATCTGATGGAGGTTTCTGAAGGTGTAAAGCAAAGATATCTTTCACAATCTTCCGCATTGAGCGGATCTTACCTGCTGACAGGGTTGAACCTCATGAATCAGTTTGACCTCAACTACAAGATAAGCAGAAATCAAAGACTACACATCGAGCTATGCCTGATGAAATTGTCACAGCTGAACAACGCTGTTCGTCTGGCAGAAGTGAGCTCCGGTGATGGGGCAAAAAAAAAAGTAGCGATGGCGAGCTAAAATCTCCCGAACCGGTAAAAGAGGAAAGGTCAGAGCGAAAGTCAGAGGTAAAACCGGAACAATCAACTAAAACGCCGGAAGTAAAAGCTGTACCAGAACCCCCTGCACCTGAAACTCCAAAAGTTTCGCCTGTAAAGCCCAGTAGCACTTCCCAGCCCAAAGAAACTCCAAGTATCTTTAGAAGAAAACCAGCTGAAAAGGAGGTAAAACCACAACAGGTTGAGGAAACCCCCAAAGAAAGTAATCCTTTTGATGAAGCTGCTCTACAAGAGGCCTGGAAATCGTACAAAAAGGAGTCTGAAGCAAAAGGTGTTTCGGATACGGAAATGCTTGTTTTGAACAGGCAGGTTATCAAATCAGGAGAAAATGATGTGATGATTCAGCTCTCAAGTTCATTGGAAATCAGTATCCTGGAGCGTTTAGAGCAGGGAATTGTTCAGTTTTTTAGAAAAGAGCTGAAGAATTCATTGATCCAATTACAAAAGGAAGTTTCTGAGCAGGAAAAATCGAAGAAGCTTTACACCAGCAAAGAAAAATATGATTATATGGTGGAGCAAAATCCTGCCCTAAAGGATTTGAAGGAACGGTTGGGGCTTGACTTTGAATTCTAGTCCTATTTGGTTTTCAACACCTCACCAATTGACAGATCGGGACGATCTTTTCCATTGATCTTCATCAACTCTTCAACACTCAAATTGAACTGTCTTGCGATTTTGTAAAAAGTATCACCGGCCTGAACCGTATAGGATTTACCATTTGAAGAAGTAGGAGGAGCTACGGGTATTTTTTTTGGTGCAGAAGGAACGATGAGCATTTGGCCAGGTTTAATTGGTATATCAACATTTAGCTGGTTCCTTTTCAGGAGCTCACTTATCTCAACACCATATTTCCTGGATATGCTGTAATATGTATCGTCCGGTTCAACAATATGATTGGCTTCATTACCAGATGGGGGAGGAACGGAGCTTTCTACATACTCATCCGTTGAACTCATTTCAAAAGGAGCAACTACCATCAGCTTTTGGCCCGGATTTATCGGGTCATTTTTTCGCAAACCATTCCATTCAAGCAGGTCTTCTACCGTGATATCATATTGTTTGGCAATTGCATATAAAGACTGCCCGGCCGCTACTTCATGAACATCCACTTTTTGATTTGGCGGAGTAGTTGTGGTTTCAGGCTGTGCCTCAAATTCTTTGGAGACGCTTACTACTGTTTGTTGAGGAACTGGATCCGTGGTTGCAGGCTCAATGGTGTTTTTTACAACAGGTTTTTCAGGAACCTCCTGAACAGGTGGTGTAATTATTGACCGTTCTACCCTGGGTGTTTCTGGTCTAAATACTTTCGGCGTCGCAACTTTTCTATAAGCTGGAGGGATATCACTGGGACGCTTTTGCTTTAACCAAAGTATTCTTCCGGGTTTCAGTATTTCCGATTCTTCCATTCTATTCTTTTTCCGGAGCTTTCTTAGTTTAATGCCATATCGCTGGGAAACATCCCATAAGGATTCATCTAGCTGAGTGACATGGTATCTGATGCTTGATTTGCTCCTCTTGGATTGGGTAAAGTAGAACTTCCCTGAGATGAGATGATCGGAATCTTCAAGGTCATTGTATTTGCGGAGTTTTTCTGGACTTTTTCCACTTTTATCAGCAAGTGCTTTCAGGTTATCTCCATCGATAGCAAGGATTGTTTGTCGGTCATTGATCTCAAGATAAATCGTTTTGCTCATGGTATTGATCTCATCCACGATTTTTTCAGGATAGCTGGGTCTGCTTACTATCTCCTCATTTCTCTTTGGTTCGGGAATTTTTGGTCTTTGCCCTTTAATGGGAATGATAACCGGATATTCCCGATCGTCAGGAACTTTGCCATACGATAGCCATTTGTTATACTGCAACACCAAATCCTCATTCACTTCCAATTTTTCAGCAATGTCCTTCAGATCCTTGTTGCCACCCTGCCTGTAAACCATTAGTTCCATTCCCTCCGAATGAGGTTTGCCAACATCTTCACGGAAGGCGATTACGTGCGCAATAAAGCGTTTCACGTACCAGTGGGTTTTGTGAGTGATGGTCAGCTTATCAGATCCAATGCCTTCCTCATCAATGTAAGGCTTCACACCTCCGGGACCTGTCATATATGCGTTGATTGAATACATCCAGTTTTTGAACATGAAGTTGTTTCTCTTCAGGTATTTGGCAGCTCCATGGGTGGAAGAGACCACATTTTTTCTCTCATCCACCTTACTGTCTACTCTCATACCTACTTCACGGGCTGTGAAATCTTTGAACTGCCAATAACCTACAGCATCTGAAGTGGACACATTATCAGAGATGAGTGCACTTTCCTGCAATGAAAGGAATTTCAGATCATCGGGCACACCCTCTTCGCGAAGTACTTTCTCAATGATGGGAAAATAGAGATTAGCACGGTCCAGCTTTATGTTGAAATATTTTTCGCTTGCGCGCAAAGCATTTACATCTTTCTGGATCTCTCGCTGGGCTTCATTGGTGATCCTGAGCTTCATGCCGGCTATCTCAATGTTGTCAGGCACTTGAGGTATCGGAAAGTCGCCAGCGGACAGATCAAAGAGATGAACAAATAATAACAGAAAAGCAGCCCTTCGGATCATTTTTTTCTCACCATCATGATTCCGTCCCTGATTGGGAGCAATATGTTTTCTACCCTGGGGTCGTTTTGCACCATCTCATTAAATGAGCGTATGGTATTGGTAACCTTGTCTTGCTGCTTGGGATCATAAACTTTACCACTCCATAGCACATTGTCTGCCAAAAGCATTCCTCCCGGCCGAAGGTTATCAATGGTCATTTCGTAGTAGACGGGGTAATTTTCTTTGTCTGCGTCAACAAAGATCATGTCCCAGGTATAATTGAGTGTTGGAAGGATCGATACAGCTTCACCAATTCTGAGCTCTATCTGACCTTTATAGTCGGACTGGTCCAGGTAAGCATCAATTTTTTCTTTCAGTTCCTCGTTTTTTTCCAGTGTGATCAGCTTCCCGTCTTTTTGCATTCCTTCTGCCAAACACAACGCTGAATAACCCGTGTAAGTACCGATCTCCAGGACATACTTTGGTTGGATTAATTGTGATAGCATGGCCAGATACCTGCCTTGAAGGTGACCAGAGAGCATTCTGGGTCGAAGAACATGCAGGTGTGTCTCTCTATTGATCTGTGTCAATAACGCACTTTCTTCGCTGGTATGGTCTTCCGAATATTTTTGGAGAAGCTCTGGAATCAGGGACATGCCGTAAAATTAAAAGATTTCAACTCATGTGAGAAAGAGACATTGCACATCAAATTAAATAATCTGAGTAAATAAGATATATTTGATTTTTTGAGCCCAAGAATGATTAACCCAATGCTATTATCCGAGTTTCTTCGAGTAAGATATGTTGTATTTTTTTTATCTCTAATTCTTCTATTCAGCTGTGAAACAGAAAAAGAGCCAGAAGTACTTCTAAGAGCAAGTCTGATCACTAACGAGGACCATACCTGGTCACAGGCATTTGAATATTTCAGCAAAAGACTGGATGAAAAGTCCGACGGAAGGATCAAGCTGGAGGTATACCACTCGGAACAGCTCAGTAAAGAGATCGAATCGATCCGGTTGATCCAGGCGGGAGTGATTGATATGACGATAACGGCATCGATCCTCACCAACTGGGTTGATGAAGCAGTATTTTGCGAGCTCCCGTTTCTACTGAGAGATAGTGAAGACCTGAAAAAGCTGGTGAATCACCCTATCAGCCAGTTTATGGAGGAGGAGATCATAAAGAAAACAGGTCTTAGGCCGGTGACTTATTTTGAGCGAGGACCCAGGCACCTAACTTCCAACAGGCCCATTAAACACCCTGATGACCTTAAAGGAATCATTATCAGGGTACCAACAGTACCTGTTTATGTCACCGCATGGGAAGCCATGGGAGCAAAGCCTACACCCATGGCTTTCTCAGAGGTTTTCACTTCTCTCCAACAAAATACTATTGAAGCCCAGGAGAATCCATTAGCTATGATCAAAGCAGCCGGCTTTGCGGAGGTACAGAGTCACCTTAACCTCACAGGGCATGTTGTGAGCTGGGCTTATCCTGTATTGGGAGAAAAACAGTATCAGGCAATGCCTGATGATCTGAAAAAGGTCTTCAATGAATGTGCTGAGGAAATGTATCAGTTTGAGCGAAACCTGTTTTTGAAGAATGAGCAAACGCTTGCCAAGGAATTGAAAGAGAAGGGCATGACCTTCGTGGAGGTGGATAAAGATGCCTTTTCAAACAAATGTACTGATGCTATCTACAAAAGCCTGTCTCCGGACATGCAGAAAATATATAACGAAATCCTAACCGTGACCCGAAACTAATATGTTTGGTAAAATCCTATCGGCAGGCACTCTTATTAGCACTATTGCCCTGCTGACAACTGTAATTATTCAGATCTATGGCAGGTTTTTTATGGATAGTGCTCCCTCCTGGACTGAGGAAGCAGCCCGAGTCTTTTTTATCTACACCATGAGTCTGGGAGCAGGACTGGCGCTGCGTGACAATGAGTTTGTTCAGCTGGATATTTTCTTCAATGCATTGAGTGAGGTGTGGCAGAAGAGGTTAAGAGTCATTTTTGCTATCAGTACAATAGCCTTGTTTGTGGTCACAGGCATCTGGTCGCTTCAGTATGTTCAGATGGGAACTAATGAGCAGTCTCCGAGTATGGGAATATCGATGGCCATTCCCTTTGCAGGGATTACCCTGATGGCTATTGCTGTGATCTGGTATTCCATTAAAGAAATCATTCAAATATTACGCCCCAACCCATGATCTATCTATTATTTGCAGTCTTTTTTATATGTCTCTTTCTGGGGATTCCCGTAGCATTCAGTCTGGGGTTGTCGTGCCTGGCCTACCTGCTGTTCAACGACATTTCACTCATTATCATCCCAGCAAAGCTCTATTCTGGTATAGATGTTTTTGTGCTTCTGAGTATCCCTGGGTTTATCCTGGCAGGAAACCTGATGAACCATGGAGGCCTTACCGATAAAATCATATCATTTTGTAACCACCTGATGGGACATATCAGGGGCGGGTTAGCCATGGCGAATGTGGGATCATCCATGTTATTTGCAGGAATTTCCGGAACAGCAGTATCCGATGCATCTAGCATTGGTGCGGTAATGATCCCAGCCATGAAGAAAGAAGGGTATGATGGCCCTTTCTCATGTGCGGTAACGGCATCATCTTCGACAGTAGGACCGATCATTCCCCCCAGTGTACCGATGATCATTGCTGCAACGCTCACCGGGCTTTCAGTGGGGCGGTTGTTTTTGGCCGGTGCTGTGCCAGGATTTATGTTGGGATTTGGGATGATTGCCGTCTCTTATGTAATAGCCAAAAAGAAAAGTTATCCAAAACATGAGAGAAGCTCCTTTGCCCAGATTGGTAAGGGTTTTATTGATACCTTCTGGTCATTGCTCATGTCATTTATTGTGCTGTTTGGGATCATAGGAGGAGTATTTACGCCTACCGAGGCTTCAGTAGTAGCGGTCCTGTATGCAATGGTTGTTGGGATCTTTTACAAAAAACTTAATTTCAAGAACCTACCAAAAATTCTTTTAGATTCTATGAAGCTCTCAGCCTCACTAATGGTACTCGTGGGCTTTGCCAACCTTTTTGGCTGGATCATGATCATAGAAAGGGTTCCACAGTCAATATCGGATGGATTGCTAAGTTTTTCTGATAATAAGTATGTGATCCTGCTTCTGATCAATATTACTTTGATCTTTATTGGAACCTTTATGGAGACCATTGCTGCACTCCTCGTTATGTTTCCTATTCTGCTCAAGGTAGCCATGTCAGTAGGAGTGGATCCTGTTCACTTCGCTGTGATTGCCGTACTCAACCTGATCATTGGACTGACGACACCTCCAATAGGAATATGTCTTTTTGTGACTTCCAGTATTGGTAAGACCTCCATTGCCCAGGTAGCCAGGGCCAATATTCCATTTTTGTTACTGAGCCTACTGGTACTGACGCTGGTAACGCTGTTTCCGGAGATTTCCTTGTTCCTCCCTTCTTTGTTTATGGATTGAAATTCTATAAGTTTTATATAACGATGTTTTTGATCTGACTTACTGTTTCTTCGGTACAGAGTCTTGTAACTAAGTAGCAACAAATTCATTTGTCTTCCCTATCTTTAGTTGCCATGAAGACGTTATTACTGATCCTGTTTTTAGTTCCTTGTTTGTGTGATGCGCAGGATGGTGTGAAACCCATCATTGATATGCATTTACATGATTATACAGAAGAAACCTATTTTGTGGCCCCCTCTCCCGATGGGACGATGGCACCGGCTTCTCTGGTGGAATTCAGGAAGCAGATGAGAGAGGTGATGCAGAAGTATAACGTAGTGAAAGGAGTGCTTAGTACCATCGGAGGGCCCAACGTAATTGATAATGAAGATATTTTCATTCCCGGTATGTATACCAACCAACCTCCCCAAGATACCGCTGGCTTCAGGGGACAAATAGAGTCCGGTCAGATAAAGGTTTTTGGTGAAATTGGAGCAGTTTATGGAGGGTACACCTTATCAGATCCGGAATTTGAACCATACCTCAATCTTTGTGAACAATATGATATACCAGTGGCGGTGCATACGGGTGGTGGACCTTCGGGAATTGCTTATCGATGTTGCCCCCAATTTAGGATCACACTTGGTGACCCTTTCGCGCTTGAGGATGTTTTGGTGAAGCATCCAAAGCTAAGGATCTACATGATGCATGCCGGTGAAGTGTTTTACGAACATGCCCTTAGATTGATGACTCAATACCGGCATGTATACGCTGATCTAGGGGTCTTGCTTTGGGTGCATGAGCAACCGATGGATTACGCCGAGCAGTTTCTCAGGAAAGCCAAAAAATATGGTCTGCTCGATCGGGTAATGTTTGGTACAGACCAGATGGTATGGCCACATGCAATTGAAAAAAGTATCCTCAAACTGGATGGATATGACTTTTTGAGTGAAAAAGAAAAAAGGATGATCTTTTATGAGAATGCTGTCCGGTTCCTGGGGTTACAATAGCTACGGTTGCCATCCGGGATTCAGAGAAACCTTACATCGAAATCACCAATTTTCCGGATAAACTACCCTTTCCCATGATCTTTAAAGCTTCTGGAACATCATCCAATGTGAATGTATCTTGGATGACCGGTTCAAGCTTTCCTTCCTCTGCCAGCTTACTAATAAATTGCAAGTCTGCCTGGTTAGCACTGGCAAGCAAATTGGTCATGACTTTTCCTTTTATAACTGAATACCAGGGACCTAACAACATAGCTCCAGGTGAGAAGGCACAGGCCACGTAGCTGCCTCTTCTTTTTAAAATCCGCTCCATTGATCCTATGGAATGGTTGGCAACAATATCGAAAATCAGGTCATAAGATTTACCCATCAGGGTAAAATCTTCCTTTGTGTAATCAATCACCGCATCTGCCCCCTGTTGTATTGCAATATCTGTTTTTGGGGTACTGCAAACGGCTGTCACATAAGCTCCAAATGCTTTGGCAATCTGGATGGCAAATCCTCCGACACCTCCGGAGGCACCGTTGATCAATACATCATCCCCCTGGCTGATGCCTCCCTTATTCCGCAGGCCCTGAAGGGCAGTTGTAACGGCCATTGGTAGTGCTGCCGCCTGCTCATAGCTAAAGCAAGAAGGTTTTTTAGTTAAAAAGTTTTCGCTGGTAATTGCAAATTCGGCGAATCCACCAAAACCACTGCCTGATAAGTCACCGTATACCTCATCACCAGGTCTGAATTGCGTGACTTTTGCTCCCACTCGCTCAACCACCCCTGCAATATCGGCTCCAAGTATTTGGTTTTTGGGCTTCATTAGACCTGACATCAGACGGACAGGAAAGGGTTTCCCATTCAGGATGTGCCAGTCAGCCTTGTTTACCGATGCGGCGAGTACCCTAATCAGTATTTCATTGGATTTGGGCTCTGGACGAGCCACCTCTCGCAACTCCAGAATGTCCGGTGAGCCATATTTCTTGTTGATTATGGCTTTCATGTTTCATTGTGTTTTGAGTCTGCAGCATTCGTTTTTCTTATGCCTTTGATAAGCAAGAAAAGCGTTAACTCAACTTCCCCCAGAGCTGCGGAAAGCCCAACGATCCAGGCTAACACCTCTTCATTTCCCGGATAGAGAAAGTCACCAAAAGTTTCTGCCAGGTAACCTATTGCGGCCACAATCATCATCCAACCAAAAAAGCTATGGATCCAGTCGGCTTTGATGAGCAATATTCCAAGTAGCAAACAATGGACACCGAAGAATCCCCCGGCGATCAGGTATCCATATCGGTGGGCATCCATAAACAGCAGGCTCAGGCTTTCTATTTGTGAGCTATCAAAAGTTGTAAGAAAATCGGCACCGCTAAGCACATGGTAAGCCATAAAATGATTGAGTAGATTGAGTGCTCCTATAGCCGGATGCGCGATAAGCCTTAATGCTGAAGAAGCTAATGCAAGGGTTTTACCATAAGGTTTAAGTAATTGATATAGCATCACTGATATAACGGCGTCCAGGATGAAGGCTATCATGTCGGATGCTAATCCCAGCCTAAAGAGTCCAATATTTTCCAGGATATTAGCTGCAGTGGCCGTAGCGTCACCGGGTATGACCAGGCTGGCCCGAACGTAACCCTGGCTAAATCCTGCACAGATGATAACAAAAAGGTACAGAAGCCCTGTAATTCTTGCTTGTGATTTTAATGATTTCATGTGTATAGTGTTTATTTTTTATAGGACACATGGAATTCACATGATTAATATCCATCCTTGAGTTAATATTTTCCTAATCATGCTCATTTCATGGTTGTTGTGATTTTGTGAATCCAGTTTTTTCTAAGGTAAAGTTGCCCGGAGACGTGTCCGGATGCTTGACACCTTGTGCCAATCAGTTGACATTTCGGGCCATGTTAGGTCGACCCAATTCAGTCCTGTGATTTATCATTTGTAGAATAAAAAACCGATGATCTAATCATCGGTTTCCTCTTCACACTAGTCCTTGCGAGTTTTAATCGATAAACTCTATCACATTTGCAGTAACAGTAACTGTTCTTGTGTAATAGAATGGCGGCACTCCACCTACCTGCTCTTCGGTCAGGACGTTCACCACTGCTCGTGGTCCGGCAGCAAGGTTGGCTTGTTCCAGCATGTCCGCATAGGCTGCATCATAAAGGTTCTTCTTATTAGCTCCACCGAAGATGAGTACGTAGTCAACATCTGAAGTGCCTTTGGCTTTCCCTACCACCTTGAAGTTGTTGCTCTTCAGGTGTACTTGTGTGGCATTTTGATTTTGATTGAAGATCATTACCTTGTTTACCCCACATGAGGTTAGTCCTGCTATCAGTACCAAGCCCATCATTAATTTCATTGTCTTTGTCATGAATTTTTTATTTTAAATGATGGGGTAAAGATGATGTGAGCACCCATGGCTTGCTTGACCAAATGTGCCAATCCATTGACACTTCGGGCCAAAATGAAATCTGATCAGTGAGTTTTGCGAAAATCTGCCGGTGACTGGCCTGTCCAACGCTTAAACGCCCTGTTGAAGGCACTTTGCTCGGAGAACCCTGTTTGAAAAGCAATCTCCGCCATAGACCTGGCAGTACTTCGGATGAGATCAGTGGCAACTTCCTGCTGGATTTGCTGGACATAATCCCGAAAAGTGATCCCCTTATCAGACAATCTTCGTTTCAAGGTGCGGGCACTCATCCCGAGATAGTCAGCTACCTGGATGATGCTGGGAATACCACTGGGGAGTGACTCTTCGATAAGCTTATGGATTTTGCCCATTAGCTGATCAGCGCTGGCATGGATGCCACGCTTTTCTTCATCCATCCGCTCAACCAGAAACTGGTGGATACTTTTATCAGCTTTGATCGTGCGCACATCCAGCTCAGCAGTTTTATATTGAATAGAGTAGTGGGGGTGATCAAAATGAACCGGGCATCCAAAAAAAGAAACAAAGGGATCTGCTGAACGTGCAGCGTGTTTAAAAGTGACCCGGGAAGGGCTGATGGTTTTACCGGTTACTTCATTGATGATATTTGCCAGCATGACGAAGCTGACTTCATTGGCAATCTCAACTCCCAATCGATTGGCGTCTCTGAGCATGTAAGCCGTTGTGAATCCATTGGATTCTTCCATTCTGATACTGCCATGGTCAGTAACCAGGACCATAAATCGTTCTGTTCGATCCAGAATGTCTTTAGCCTGCCAGCAGGTTTTCCACGAAAGTCCCAGCGTTCCGTAGTCATCCGGATTTAGCTGCTTACCCTGTTGAATACTGAAGTCTGGGGATAAGTTTTGGGTGGACCATTCATAAATTTCTATCAGGAGGGCTATAGGAATGTACTTTCCATCTTGCTGTATTTCTTTTACTCCCTCGTGATGATCAAGCTGATTAGTTGGCATTCCTCCTGCAAGGGCGAGTTGTTTGGCTTTGTGGTAAATACTCGAGCTTACGAAATGCATGAGGCAGGTAGCGATCTAAAATTTATTGTAATATAGAATACCTAAATGGGATCATGATGAATTTTGAGTAGAACATTGAGGTGTTTTGAATACAGTTTTCAATACGCTAGATTAGTGCTTCTTAACAGGAACCCCAACCTTCTAATACCATGAAATATTTATTATCACTGTTTGTGGCAACTCTCTTTATTGTCGGGTGCGAAACCAGGACTGCTACAGAAAATACCTCATCTACTAATACCGAAATGAAAGAAACACCTAAGCTGCGTCATGTAGTACTATTGAAATTCAAGGAGTCTGCCACTGATGCTGATATCAAGAAAGTCGAAGAAGCTTTTATTGGCTTAAAATCAAAGATTAAAGAGATCAAGGACCTGGAGTGGGGGCTGAACAACAGCCCTGAAGGACTAAACAAAGGGTTTACACATTGCTTTTTCCTCACCTTTGAGAGTGAAGAGGACAGAGCTATTTATTTGCCACATCCTGATCATAAAGCGTTTGGAGATGTTTTGGGCCCACATCTTGAAGATGTGACAGTTGTGGATTACTGGGCTAAGTAATCAAACGTCCTTTGGGCATCATCATCCAAAAACGACGCCATTACCTGACTCGATTCATCCTATGGTCGGTCATCGTCCTACTGCTTGGTTTCTCACCTGTTCTTGTCGGTGCGTTAGGGGCCTGGATTTCGGAGTTTCAGACCGGAGTTCCATGTCATGAAGGAAATTGTAGCTGGATGGTGCTTGGTTGGCTGACCCTGATCACCTGGCCGATTAGTGCCTTTATTGTCTTTGTTTTATTTGTAATAGTCATTTTGGATACTGTAAGGCTTCGTCGGAGTAATGGAAACAGTAGTTCAATATCTGAATAATCTCATGAAATTCTTCTTTTTTGCCTCACTGGCAATTTTACTGGCCTCTTGTCATTCCCCATCAAGCCATCATAAAGGTCTTACGGAGGACTCAATTGGAGTTCTGGTCTCACCAAAGGAATTGTTTGAGATCAAAAAGCTTGCGGCAGAAGGAGTGGAACCCCACAAAACCAATGTTGCCGAGTTCCTGGCGTTCATTGACACTTTAATGGCAGAATCTGCTTCGTGGGATGAGTTATCTGGTGAAGTTGTGGTAGTGGGTAGATCCTCCCAAAATCCTGTCCAGATCAGCGCCACAGGTGGAAAGCTGGCCTATGGCACCGCTTTAGCCTGGCACCTGACTGGGGATCCGAAATATGCAGCGAAGTCAAGAGCAGTCATCCAGGATCTGACGGATACCTACGACTATCGCAATGCGGAGGAGGATGAGTTCCATTGGGGTGCGCAGGGGATCCTCAACCTATCCAGAGGAGGTACGCCCTATATTTATGCTGCAGACCTGCTGGAAGGCTGGGAGGGTTGGTCTTCATCAGATAAGCTTGCCTATCAGGTTTGGCTCCGTGATGTTATGTACCCCAAAGTGTCCTGGGCAAGTAGATTCAGGAAGAACAACTGGGGAGTTGCCGGGTCATTCTCCGCTGCATTGATTGCCTGGTATGTGATGGATCATCCGGATTGGAAGCTAGAAGAACTTAGCCCTGTAGAGCAGAGCCTTTCACCAAAGGAAGCTTTTGACTCGCATAACCAATACCAGATCCATAGAATGAAGACTACTGATGAATGGAAAATGGATGCCAAAGTTTCTATCTGGGGAATACTGCCACATGGTGGAATCCCGGAAGAAATCAGGAGAGGTGACGACCCAATAGATGGAGATCATTTACCCTCCGACGGCAGTGGCACAAGCTATTCTATGACCCATATAGAGCACCTGACAGCTCATGCAGAGTTTTTAAGACGTCAGGGGAATACCATGATCTACGACAATGTGGAGGAAGATGGCTCTGGTTCACTACTTCAAGCTTACTTGTTCCTGATTGACAACCCCATCAAATCTCATTGTTTCACCTTGGCACGTCGAAATGCTCTCTACCTGGCTTATAATTACTATCAACATCCCACCTTGCTAAGGTCTTTGCGTGAGTGTGGCCCGAGCAATATTGAAGGTCAACGGATGGCATTGTATGGTCGATTAACACATCCCCAGGACCTATAATCTGATGATTAGTTTTCTTCAGGCTGGAAGGTGAGCACACTCATTCTGTCCATATCGAAAGATTCATTGGCCAGCTCCATGAGCTGTTGAGCATTCACTTGATCGATCTTGTCAAATAATTCATTCAGGTCTGGTACCTTATTCAGATCCAGCATGCTCTTAGCCATCATCAGCATCACTGCATTGTTGTTCTCCTCAGACATCGCCAACTGACCTTTGAGCTGTTGTTTTGCCTGATGTAGCTGCAGTTGCCCCAGTGGCTTTGTCTTGAGTAAATCCAGCTCCTTGCGGATGATCCTGTGGCTCTTTTTCAGGTTTTTTGGATCTGTGGCAAAATAGATACCAAAAAGCCCTGTTTCCAGGTAGGGCGAATAGTTAGCATCAATACCATAAACAAATCCATATTTCTCTCTCAAAGAGAGATTGAGACGAGAGTTCATTCCGGGACCTCCCAGGATATTTACCAGTACGAAAAAGGGGATTCGTTTCGGGTCCTTGATGCCAAAACTTGTGGTTCCCATGGCTACATGGGCCTGTGAGATGGGCTTGCTGACTGTTTTAGTTGATGGCTGAAATTCACTGAAAAAATCACGCTTTGGTGTATGGTTTTTATGCGGTTGAGGTGCAATGTATTTTTCAACCAGTCTGATCAGCTTTTTAGTCGGGTAGTTGCCCACACTGGAGATTATGATCTTTTCAGTGTTCAGGTTCCGCTGTAGGAAGTTGAGAAAATGAGGTTTATGAAAGCTGTTGACAGTTTGCTCGGTACCCAGGATGTTTTTGCCAAGTGCGTGATTCTGAAAGATTACTTCGTCAAAATCATCCTGTATGGCATCATCCGGTGTATCCCTGTACATGGCCATTTCTTCCAAAATTACCATGCGCTCTTTTTCTATCTGATTTTCAGGAAAAGTGGCATTGAAAGTGATGTCTGCCAGTAGCTCAACCGATTTCTCGAGATGATTGTCCAGTATGGAGGCATGAAAGCAGATCTTCTCCTTGGTGGTGTAAGCATTCAATTCACCACCAAGTGATTCCAGGCGATTTAGGATATGATATGCTTTCCGTTTAGATGTCCCTTTAAATGCCATATGCTCCCAGAAATGGGCAATGCCTTGCTCTTCAGAAAGCTCATCTCTGCTGCCAATATCCAGCATGATTCCCACATGGGCAATTTTGGTGCTTGGCATCTGTCTGTGGATCACTCGGATCCCATTCTCCAGCTCTATCAACTCGTACTCCTTCATAAGGCCTGCAAATTTACCTAATTTTATGCCGGATGTCTCAATACAAAAAGATTCTCATTGTCCAGACCGCATTTATTGGGGATGTGATCCTGGCTACAGCACTGATTGAAAAAATATTTCACCACTTTCCTGATTCAAAAATTGATTTTTTGTTGAGAAAAGGCAATGAAGGCTTGCTAAAAGACCATCCTTATATTCATCAGGTATTGGTCTGGGACAAGAAGACTCGTAAAACAGCTAATCTGCTCCAATTGACCCAGCAGGTTCGAAAAACCCGGTACGAGCTTGTGGTAAATCTCCAGCGATTCTTTTCATCCGGGATCATTGCTGGGTGTTCGGGAGCAGGAATGGTCGTTGGTTTTCGAAAGAATCCTCTCAGTTTTTTATTCACCAAATCCTATGATCATCAAATTGGGGATGGAACCCATGAGGTAGCGCGCAATTTGAGCCTGGTGTCTGATTTCACAGATAACAAACCCTCCAGGCCGAAGCTACATTTGAGCAATGAAGTGCTGAAAGCGGTCATTGAATATCAAAAGGATCCTTATATCACCCTTGCTCCGACTTCAGTTTGGTTTACCAAGCAATTTCCCAAAGAAAAATGGATCGAGTTTATCCAAAATACTGCTTTTCAAGGCAAAATATTTCTATTAGGAGGTCCGGTCGATAAGTCAGCCTGCGAAGAGATCAGAATCGCAGCTGGTAAAAAAAATGTGGAGAATCTTTGTGGAAAGCTGGGATTACTGGAATCTGCCGCACTGATGAAGAAAGCTCGCATGAATTATGTGAATGATTCGGCTCCACAACACCTGGCCACATCCGTAAATGCCCCGACGTGTGCTATTTTCTGCTCCACTATCCCTGCATTTGGTTTTGGACCCCTGTCGGATCATCATATGATAGTTGAAACTACCGAGAAGCTTTCCTGCAGGCCGTGTGGGCTTCATGGCCATAAATCTTGTCCTGAGGGCCATTTCAAATGTGCATTGGATATTGAAACCAAAACATTAGAATCCGCGTTATAGAAACAATTATGCAAGAAGTATGAAGATTTTTCGTTATTTTTGCAGTATGAGAGGCGAGATGCGCATCCTTCCTTATTGAACCCTTCGGTTATATTGAACATGACTCAAGTCACCTCATCATTTTTGTAATACAAGTATTTATATGAACATTTTTGTAACCAAGTTAAATTATGGTACTTCGGAAGTATCATTAAGAGAACTATTTGAAAATTATGGCGAGGTTTCGTCAGCTAAGATTATCATGGATCGAGAAACCGGTCGATCTAAAGGATACGGATTCGTAGAAATTGACGATGATTCTGTAGCAAAACAAGCTATTGACGAATTGAATGAGACAGAATTTGAAGGAAACACAATCATTGTAAAAGAAGCTCGTCCCCGAGAAAACTCTGGCAACAGAGGCGGAGGCGGATATAGTAATAATAGAAACTTTAATAGATACTAATTATGGCAAGACCTGCAACAGCCCCCATCAAGCTAAAAGATGGGTTTTATATTGAATTAAGAAATCAGGGTGGACTTAAAGGGATAAAACTTCGAAGGGAGTCTGTAGAACAGGTGTTAGTAGCAATCAAGAAATACAGTAAAACCTACGATGTTCACTATCTCGGTGAGTTCAAAAAAGGTAAAGTAATCAATGATAAATTGCCTAAAGAAGCAAAGTAATTATCTGATTTAAAATTCTATTTGGAACCAAAGCCGGAATGACAAAGTCCTTCTTGTTTTGGTTCTTTTTTTTGCCCTCATTGAGGGCCCTCCCACATAATTTCTTTAGCTGAGTGGTCAAAAACCAATGTCGACTGATGAGCAGATTGAACTCTTTTGACTTTGATTGATTTTTTTCCAGGCTTCAAAACAACCCTTCGGACTACATGATGATCTTTGTTCTTGTGAAACAGTACAATTCTGTTTTCCATCAGTAAAACAGAAATCCTGATGCTGTTCTTTTTTGTTCTGATCACTTCCGGTCGTTCAATTTCATTTGATTGCCCTTTTAAGATCTTCAATACTTTTTCGCATTGAGGTACACCAAAACCCAGATAGTTATTTGGGTAAGGGTATAGATGACTGGATTTCTTGATGATTTCTATGATATCGAGATTTGACAGCTCCGGATCAAATTGTTTGATGCAGGCTGCCAGTCCCGTGATAATGGGTGCAGAATAGGATGTTCCAGTGTTTGAAAACACCACAACGTCTGGCTTGACGTAGTCCAAAAAAGTTGGCCCTATTGAACTGAATCTTGATTTGTCCCAAACCAGTAATTGAGAAGAGCCTACTGTGAGGGCGTGCTCAGCATCTGCCGGAGTTGATAAGACATTCCATCCCAATTTATTTGCTTCATTTCCTGCTGCTACCACTATTAACATTCCTTTTTCAGTTGCAGCATATTCTACTGCCCGGGCTACAGCAGAAGTTTTCCCATCCATTTGATCAGGTCGGTAGTTTTCGGTATTGTCATTATAACCTTTTGTGTATCCCAGAGAAATATTGATGATCTCAACACCTTCTTGATGCATCCATTCCATGGCTGCAATCAGGTTGTCTTCTTCAATTCGCTTTTCAAAACCTTCAAAATCTGTTCTGGCAAGGTAAAATTTAGCATGAGTTGCCAAACCATATAAGATATCTTTTTCAGGATGGTAGCCACCAATCAATTGGAGTACTTCTGATCCATGTGTGTCACTGGCCTGGCCAGAAAAGCCTGCTGGCTGCGTTTTCTTGATATAATCCCGAAAAGCAATGATCCCATTCTCTTTGAAAATTTTTTGAAGTGACGCTAGTTTGTCTATACCTGAGAATCCCCCGTCAATCACCCCAATTTTTACTCCTTTTCCGTTAAGCCCTTCATTTGCTAACATTTGTCCACCGATCTGCTCAAGAGCAAAACCAAGTCGGGCTGGGGTTGCACTATACTGGTAATAAAACTGATTGACCGGACTAATAGCAATTCCGGCTTTTTTGATTGAAGAGGCTTGTTTGTCAGTCAAAAGATAGCTGCAGGCATCGATCCATTCAGAGCAAAAAATGGCTTTTTGGTCTGCGAGAAGATGTCTGATATCTATCCCATCAGGTTGATACACCCAGTATTTTTGTTGTGCGGACGCACTTGAGAAAATGAAAAAAAGAAATACTAATTTTAAGCGTGACATCCGTAGCTATTGATGTCAATAAAAATAACAGAACATGAGGTATCAGTCGATAGATAATAAGCTTTTTATTGAGAACCGAAAGGGCCTAATAAAAGCGCTTAAACCCAATTCCATCGTCATTATTCACGCAAATGATATTTATCCTACCAATGCAGATGGGGTGATGCCATTTAAGCAAAACTCTGAATTGTTTTATCTGTCGGGTATAGACCAGGAAGAAACGATATTAGTGTTGGCTCCTGGTTTTCCGGATCCAAAGATGCGGGAAATCCTTTTTCTCAGAGAAACCAATGAAATGATTGCCATATGGGAGGGGCACAAGTTCACCAAAGAAGAAGGCACTGCTACCTCGGGGATTAAGAATATTAAGTGGACCCAGGATTTTGAACATACCCTGCACACGCTTTTGGCTGAGTGTGATCACATCTATTTGCCTTCCAATGAGCATATCAGGAGTAGCAGCAGGGTAGAAACATCAAATGACCGGTTCATCAAGTGGTGCATGGACAGATACCCTCTGTTTAATTATGAAAGACTTTCTCCCTTGCTGTATAAGCAACGCATGATAAAATCATCTATTGAGGTGAAATTGCTGGAGCACGCTTGCCATATTACCGAGACGGGATTCAGACGGGTTTTGGAGGTGGTAGAGCCTGGTGTTTGGGAGTATGAGGTAGAGGCAGAATATGCTCACACATTCCTTTCCAACAGATCAAAAGGTTTTGCCTACACTCCCATCATTGCCGGCGGGAAAAATAGTTGCGTATTGCATTACATAGAAAATAATCAGCAATTGAAGGATGGTGATTTACTGCTTATGGATGTGGGTGCCGAGTATGCCAATTACAATGCTGATATGACCCGTACCATCCCTGTAAACGGAAAATTCAGCAAGCGGCAAAAGCAGGTGTATGAGGCCGTTTTGAGAGTAAAAAATCAGGCTACAGAACTGCTCACACCAGGAAATACCATTCCCAGGTACCACAAAGAGATAGGGGAGATAATGACGGGGGAGCTGATAGATCTTGGTTTGATTGATAAGACTGATGTAAGAAACCAGAATAAAGACAATCCAGCCTATAGAAAATATTTCATGCATGGTACTTCACATCATTTGGGCCTGGATGTACACGATGTAGGTTCCGTTTACCGGGAGTTTGCACCCGGTATGGTGTTTACCGTTGAGCCTGGTATTTATATTCCACAGGAAAATATCGGAATACGTATTGAGGACAACATCCTCATAACTAAAGAAGGAACTAAAAACCTTATGCGAAATATCCCAATTCACGCGGATGAGATAGAAGACCTGATGAACAGGAAGTAATTAAATGGTGAATCAATCCACCCAAACAAGTTATTTGGTTAATTTTGAGCAAAACATTATTGGATGAATCTAGAGTATAATACCCAGCGGGAGCAATTGACTTTGAGGGAGTACGGCAGGAATGTACAAAACCTCGTGAAATTTATCAGAGAAGTCGAAAGCAAGGAAAAGAGAAACCGATACGCAGCGTTGCTGGTGGATTTGATGAAGATGATCAATCCTGAACTCAACAAGGACGCTACAGAATACAATCAAAAAGTATGGGATGACCTGTTTATCATCTCAAAGTTTGATATGGATGTAGAGAGTCCTTACCCAATCCCTGAAGCTACTATCCTGGATCGTAAACCAGACAGGATGGGGTATCAATCCAATGAGATCAAATATCGTCACTACGGCAGAAGCGTTGAGATCTTGATTGAAAACGCCTCTAAGCTTGAAGATCCTAAGGAAAAAGAAGGTGCAGTGATCACGATAGGGAGGCTGATGAAGACATTTTATCAGACCTGGAACAAAGACAACATTGAAGACGAGCAGATCCTCAAAACCATTCGTCAATTGTCCAACAACCAGCTGGATATCGATATCGAAAAGGTGAAGGAGTTTAATCTTTTTGATTCTGAGCGAAAAGAAAGATCTCACGACAACAATAGAGGCGGTGGACATCAACATCGCGGCCGAAAAGGAGGCAAGAGAAACTTTAGCAACAAACGAAGAAGAAGCAACTAAGGAATGGCTTCTTTTCGTGTGCAAGGGGGAAAGCAACTGAAGGGCGAGATTGTTCCTCAGGGTGCTAAAAATGAAGCGTTACAAATCGTCTCTGCTACACTGCTCACTGCAGAGCAGGTAACTATCCATAAGATTCCAAATATTAGAGACGTACTCAAGCTTATTGAGTTGCTGGGTGATCTTGGAGTGGAAGTAAAAAAGCTTAGTGATGAGTCTTACGCTTTCAAAGCAGCCAATGTAAACCTCGACTATCTTGATTCTGAAGACTTTAAGGATAAAGCAGCTTCTCTCCGAGGGTCTATCATGATACTTGGTCCCCTTTTGGCAAGGTTTGGAACGGCAAAAATGCCAAAGCCAGGAGGAGATAAGATAGGTAGGAGAAGAACTGATACACATTTTACCGGATTTAGTAAGCTGGGTGCAAAGTTTGAATTTGATTCGAAAACCAGTTTCTTCAAAGTAGATGGGAGTAAGCTAAAAGGCGCGTATATGCACCTGGATGAGGCTTCTGTCACCGGAACAGCCAATATTATCATGGCTGCCGTGCTGGCTGAGGGTAAAACGACCATTTATAATGCCGCTTGCGAACCTTACATTCAGCAGCTGTGTAAAATGCTGATTAGAATGGGGGCGCAAATAGAAGGTGTAGGCAGCAACCTTCTATATATTGAAGGAGTCAAGACTTTGGGTGGCACCGAGCATACCATGCTACCCGATATGATTGAAGTAGGTAGTTTCATTGGCATGGCTGCCATGACTCAATCCGATATTGTAATCAAGAATGCCCGCGTAGATATGTTGGGTATTATTCCTGATACTTTCAGACGACTAGGTATCAAGATGAATATCGAAAATGACGATATTCATGTGCCTGCACAGGATCACTACGAGATCGAAAGCTTCATTGATGGCTCTATCCTCACGGTATCAGATGCAATCTGGCCCGGATTTACGCCGGATCTACTTAGTATCGCGCTTGTCACAGCTACGCAGGCTAAGGGAACTGTTCTGATCCACCAAAAGATGTTTGAAAGCAGGCTGTTCTTTGTCGATAAGCTTATCGATATGGGTGCGCAGATCATCCTGTGTGACCCTCACAGGGCCACAGTGATTGGGCTGGACAGAGCCTTTCAATTACGAGGGATAAACATGACCTCACCAGATATCAGGGCTGGGGTTTCTCTGCTAATTGCTGCCCTTTCTGCTGAGGGTGTAAGCACTATTCACAATGTAGAGCAAATAGATCGGGGTTACCAGTATATCGATACTCGATTGAATGCTTTAGGCGCAGAGATCGAGCGACTGGACCCAAAATAGGTTTTTCTCTTTTTTTATTAATATTCTAAGGTGAATGAAACTGTATTTTATTTAATACAGTTTTATGTAAAAAAATAGCGCCGCGAGAAAAATTCCCGCGGCGCACCAACCAGCTATGAGCAGTTTCAATCGAAACTGTAGTCTTAAATGTCTTAATGAGGGCTTTTACATGAATATCAATCCAAGGGAGAAAATTGCTACCACGACTAAAATGATGTTCAAGATTTTAATCAGTCGTTGTCTATCAGAGTCAGCCATCAGTTTTTAATATTTTAATATCAAATATGAATAATCTTATGTTTATTGTATGTTACAAAGCCCGTGCCAGAAATTGAAAATTGTAATAAATTATCTGAAAATATTTTTAGAAATGTCTATATCGTTAAAATGGTAGCCTTTTTGGCATTCCATAAAAGCGTAGTTGAATAGGTGTGTTTTGGTGGGCCTGTCTCCGAAGTCTTCAAAACCTTCGAATAACAAAAGAGAGCAGTTCATTTTCTTTTTTTGACGTTTGTTTGCACACCTATGATTTAATTCTGGCGCAATTAAACCAATAAAGTGATAAAATGTAAGTTTTCAGGTAGTGAAACTGTAATATTATTATCGGAAATCTTTAAATTCATTCTTCACATTAACCCAACCCAACCATGTGGAATCTTAGATTCATCCTCACCTTTATATCATTTTGTAGTCTCTTTTTATTTAGATGCACCACTGAAAACTCACAGGAATCAGAGAATGTAGCGCAATTGACTACCATTAAAGAAGAAATGCAGATTCTGCTAAAAGACAAAATGCTGGATGTATGGTATCCAAGAGCCATAGACTCAGTGGATGGTGGATTCTTGAGCATGTTGGATGAAAACTGGGAGCCATTTGGGGATCAATCGAAGTTCATTGTTACCCAGGCACGCCATTTATGGACGCTGGCTAAGGCCATGGAGCGATATCCAGAGAATGAAGATTATCCCAGATGGGCAGCTCATGGCTTTGAATTTCTGAAGCAAAAGATGTGGGATCAGGAATATGGGGGTTTTTATGAGCTGAGGACAAAAGACGGATCACGCCCAGAGGGCAAAAGGGCTGATGAAAAGCGTGCATACGGCAATTCATTTGGGATTTATGCTGCCGCTGCCTATGCGAAAGCTTCAGGAAACAAGGAAGCCATGGAATTTGCCAGAGAAGCATTTAGGTGGATGAATGCACATAGTTATGATACTCAATACTCTGGCTATTTTCAGTTTTTGACTCGGGAAGGCATCCCATTTCATTTGGCCAAAAAGCCTGATGAGATGTCATTCAATGAGTATTTTAAAGATCAGAATTCCAGTATCCATATTATGGAAGCGTACAGCGAGTTATACAGGATCTGGCCCAATGACACGCTTGGAGATCGGTTGGAAGAGCTGATGCTGTTGATCAGAGACAAGTTTACCAATACTGAAGGATACATGTCTTTATTTTACACAATTGACTTGCAACCCATTTCCTACAGAGATTCCGCTGTGATGCATTGGAATTATGATCATGTAAGTTTTGGTCATGATATTGAAACGGCCTTTCTGATTCTCGATGCTTCCTGGTCACTTAACCGGGAAGACCCTATCACCGATACTGTGACGAAGAAAATGGTAGATCACTCCATTCAGCAGGGTCTGGATAATGAAGTTGGTGGCCTTTATTACAAAGGATATTACTTCCTCGATAAAATGGCCATTGTGGATGATCAGAAATCCTGGTGGGTGGAGGCTGAAGCCCTTAATTCCTTGCTGCTTTTCGATGGCTTATATCCAGAAGAGAATTATCTCGGGGAGTTCATCAAAATGTGGACATACACATCAAAATATCTAATAGACTGGGAGCGGGGTGGATGGTACAATCGGGGAACTGACAATTATCCTGAAGCTGTTAACAGCAACAAGGGCGCTCACTGGAAGGGACCCTACCACACCGTTCGGTCAATTATGAATTGTATTGATATGTTGGAAGAAAGGGAGTTGAAGACTAATCAATAGTCATCATCATCGCTATCCTCCTTAGAATCGTCAGGAATGTAATCAGACATGTAGTCGACATCACTGTACTTGTCTTCATAATCATCCTTAACAGTTTCTTTTAGGTTACCATCATCATCAAAATCTTCGTCTTGTGACACAATTTCTTTAGCTTCCTCTCGTGTCATTCTGATGAGATAATATTTTTCATCTGTTTCAAATGGAAGTGCAGAAACTCTTGCGCCTTCCTTATTATAATAGTGGATGAGTGAATTGTAGAACCCTGATGGATATGCAAGCTTCACCTGTTCCTGGATCATTGCGTCCAGCTTCTCAAAATCCTTTATTACTCTTGGCTTTGCGTCGGGCATACTCGATTTTTTTTGAAAAGTATAAAAGGAGTGATTAAAATCAAATCTTAAAAGAAAAAATGAAAATTATTTTTTGTCTGGCAGATTCATGGAAACACAGACACCTTCGGGCTTTGTTGGATATCTAGTCTGAATGGGTTAATTTCAAATTTGAAAATCAGCATTGACCATGGCCAAAGATACAAAAGGACAAGTGGAGGAGATTTTGTCGGAGTTGGGAAAGAAAATCGATGTACTCATCAATGAAACCAAAAATGCCGGAGGGGAGGTGAGAGATGATATCGAAGACCGGATCCGAGAACTCAAAAAAAGAAAGTCAAAGCTGGAATCAGATTTTAGAGCCTATAAGGACAAGAATGATGATAAGTGGCAGGAAATCAAACATCACCTCATCACAGCAGTTCATGAACTAAAGCTGGCTGTTGAAACTGCCTTTACCGATTCCCAAAAGAAAAAGAAGAAATAATCAGATCAGTTCAAGCACTTTCCTGATCAATCCATCAATTACCCTGTTGGGGTCTTTAGAATACTTATTTTTTGCTCTGTTTGCCACGATGGCATTTAGGCTAATCATATCGTGTCCAAGTATGCTAGCCAATGCGTAGTAGCCTGCTGTTTCCATTTCCAGGTTGGTGAGCCATAGATCTTCTACGTGAAAAAGGCTTAGCTTGTCTACCAGGTGCGGGTATCTTATGGGGACTCTAAGCTCTCTGGCCTGAGGTGCATAAAAGCCATGACAAGTCACAGTATTCCCAAGAATCATGTCTTTTTTAAACAGGTTGGTAAGCTTCTGTGAAGCCTTTACGCAGTATGGAGGATAAGGGAGTTCGAGGTCTCGTTGAATGAGATCACATACCATTTGTTCAAAATCACCCATCGTATACTGGTAGAAATGAATCAATGGATCCAATCCGATGGCGTATTCAGAAAGAACATGGCTTCCAAGTCTGATATCTTCCTGTATACTCGCTGACGTCCCAATGCGAACGATGTTTAATTTCTTTTTTCTTGCTTTGGGAACACGATTCTTAAGGTCAATATTTACCAAAGCGTCCAGCTCGGTCATCAGAATTTCAACATTATCAGTCCCCATTCCAGTACTGATGACAGTGATTTTTTTCCCTTTAAAGGTACCTACATGTGTGATAAACTCCCTTTTGTTCATTTCGAACTCAATATGATCGAAATGGCTTGAAATTTTGTGCACACGGCTAGGATCACCTACTGTAATGATCTTGTCTGAAATGTGCTCTGGCCTCAGGTTAAGATGGTAAATGCTACCATCTTTATTGAGGATTAGGTCTGTTTCGGAATACTTAGCTGGCATGATTGGTAGTAACCCAGCTCAATTTATGCATTTCTTCTCTTTAATCCCTTATAAGGATTGTATCCATTCATGTTTTTTTGGTAATATCCCGTTCCATCATAGGGTCTGGTGTCCGGATTCTTGCTGCATTCTTCAGAGCAACATCCATTGAAAACTTCGGCACCTTCCTCACTCATCGGGATGTGTTTGTTGCAATGAGGATTTGCACAATTGACCATCCTGTCAGTAGGAAGACCTGTTACATGACACTTGGAGATGACCTGTGGATTGACCGTATTCACATCTTTCACAATGCGGTTGTCAAAGACATAGCATTTTCCCTCAAAGTCTTCTCCTTCAGCCTCAATACCATATTTAATGATACCACCATGCAACTGATATACATTGTCGAAGCCCTGATCCAGAAGATAAGCACTGGCTTTTTCACATTTTATTCCACCGGTGCAATAGGTAATGATCTTCTTGTCTTTGTACTTTTCCAGCTCGTTCATCTTATCCGGAAAGTCCCTGAAATTCTCAATATCAAGGGTGATAGCATCTTTGAACTTACCAATGTGATGCTCATAATTGGATCGAACATCCAGAATCACCACATCTTCCGGTTTTTCCTTCAAAATTTTTCTAAACTCATCAGGCTCAACATATCCCCCTGTTTTCTTTTTGGGATCCAGCCGGATAGTAGAGTGAACAATCTCTGGTTTGGTACGAACATGTAGTTTGGTGAAAGTATGATCTTCCGCGTAGTCTACTTTAAATTCTGTATCGGCAAATCTGGGATCAGATTTAACGGCTAACATATACTTTTCGCAGTCCTCGACAAGGCCGGAAACCGTACCATTTAATCCTTCACTGGCTATGATGATCCTCCCTTTGAGGTTGAGTGAAAGACATAAAAGATGATGTTCTTCCCGGTATGCTTCGGGATCTTCTATTGCAGAATAGCAATAGTATAGGAGTACACTATACTTGTTCTTCATAACTCGAGTCCCGTTTCAAGCGGGATGTTATAAATCAGTATTGATTAAAAATTGAAGTGCAAATTTGGGGTGAATTTTTTTACTTTTCAATTTTCACCGCTGGATTTCCAAATACGGTCTCGCCGTCAGCCACATTACTCACAACTACCGATCCCGCTCCAACCCTGGCTTTTTTACCAATTTTGACTCCCGAAACAATTAGGGCTCCTGATCCGATAAATGCTTCTTTTTCGATGGTCACATCAGCATTTACTACTGTGCCAGCACCTATTTGCACAAAGTCTCCAAGGGTGACATTATGCTCAATCACCGCTCCCGAATTGAGGATACAGTGTTGGCCAACTTTTGTGCCAGCCCCTAACATCACTCGGGCATTGATGAAATTGCCATGACCTAAGGCCGCGGACTCACTAAGCTGTGCCAACTTATGGACAGCATTCATCGGCATGGTTTTTCGTTTTTCCATGAGCATGTTCACCAACTTTTTGCGTACCGGGTTTTCATCAGTAGCAACAAAAGCCTCACATTTTTGGCCGATTAGCTTAAGAAAGCCATGATCATCTGTTTTACCAAGAACCGGTATGGTATCTATTTCTGTCTCGTGCGTCTTGGTATCGTCATCAAGGAATCCATAGACTTCAATCCCATTGCTTCTGAATATTTCCAGGGCTGCTCTTGCAATGCCTTTCGCTCCAAATATAATTACCGCTTTATCCATAATTTTTTGAAATGAGGCTGCAAAGGTATGGATTAAGTAGACTTTTTAGCGAGGAAATACCCAAAAGGCTGATAGAGGAGTAGCATCCACCAAAAAGGCAGGTACACAGACTTATATCGCATCAATGTGCCAAAGTTGGGTGCGGCAATGGGTAACAACATGGCCATTACCAGGATAAAACCAAAAACAGAAAAAATAAGTATTGTAGGGTTGACACTCAGTGATCGGTGCTTATAAAAAAGGTAAATATTGGAGATTAATAGTGTGATCAGAACCATATTTTCAAACCAGTATACACTGGAAGTGCTGGATCCCTGACCTGGTAATGGACCTACTAATCCGTAAAAAATAGACTTTGGAAAGTTTTGGATAATTCCCCACCAGTCAGGTGAGAGGTTAAATGAAATGATATTAGCGCCCTCTGACGATGCTGCAATAGCTTGATAGTTTTGGTAGATACTCTGGGGGAAATGGTTGAATTGTAGGTTGTAATCGATCATACTCACACCGAAAATCAGTATGGTAATTACGGTCAGGTAGATTAAATATTTTAGACTGCCTATACTCATGTACCGGTTGATCATGTTCCTGACCAGGAACAGGCCTATAAAGAAAAGGATGGCACCACCAAGGTAGAACCTGAGCTTTAACAATACTATTAGCGTAATTGCATAAAAAATATGCTCTGAAAGGGCGACAGGTTTTCTACAGTAAAACCGAATCAAAAAAGTGCAGAGGTAGAAAAAACAAGCATTGGCAACAGCATCTTTTAATACACCAGATGACCAAAAAACAACAGAGGGAATGAGCATAAACCCTATCAATGCTGGCCATTTCAGTTTTTCACTAAGGAGAGCCAATGTTTTGATCAAATACCAGCTACCTAAAAAGCTGATAAGAGACAGGTATACGGAGGATATCCAATAGCTGCCACCAGAAAAGAGTAGAATCAAGCTTAGAATCCTGATAAAAAACTCAGATCTGTATTCGCCTTTGTACTCTGGAAACTCACTTCGCATCAATCGATTTAAATAATCCATGTAGGATTGATCAGCGATTGATGCTATTTCACGGGCCTGTTGAAAATAGGAGAGGGTGTCACCGGACTGTAGATAGTTTAGATAAATCAATCCTACTATCAATCCGGCAATGACTTTGAGTCCTAGTGTGATCCAATACAGGATTTTTCCATAGGGCTGGGAGGATCTTGAAACCCACCAACAGATGAGTAGTATAAGAAGGATATTGAATGCAATGATCATGGCCTGCTATGCAATATAGCAATCCCTATATTACAGTTGAGGCATCTTTTTTTGATACAGTAGTTTTTGTAGCGTTGGATCAATGCCTGGCTATCCGCGGCAGTTTGGATAGATAGGCCAAGGTTCGACCACTCCCTGGTGATCTTGTTTTCTTCAGCGGTGATGGAATTGAGGAACTGAACAGCACGGTCCATGAAAGCCTGATCGTCTATGTATCTGCTATACGCAGCCAGCACTGGAGCTACGGTATTGATGATAAGGATATCGATAGAAGCCTGACCCAGGTTATTGGTACGTTTGTCTAATTTCAAGCCGAAATCGTAGTGGTTTTTCCAATAATCCGGCAACTCGGCCTTGAAAAGCTGATTAACTTCTTTGATATCAGTGGTGTTGATAAGTGATGAGAAAAAGCTCTGCTTTTTTAAGTACACACTTAAGAATTCCGCCATTCTAACGGTGGGGAAGTTTGCTGGTCGCAACCTGGAAAATTTCCAGTGATGACGTTCCATCATTGGATTAAGCTGATGTTTGTTTTTTAGATGCAGATATTCTTCTCGCAATCTTACCGCATCATTATCGGTGTTTGTATCCAGAAATCCGGCCTGGCCAAAGGCAAGCGCAAAACACTTGTCTCTTTGATCTGCATATCGATGTAGGATTGAGAAATCGATTGTTCTTGCCCAGGTTTCAAAAGCAGTGTTATTCACTGAGAATCCGAAGTTTTCGGCCAGGACCCTGAAGGTAACTTTTTCCCAGTCTCCATTGGTTGATTTTGCTTGCTCGAGTATCCTGTTGGATTTTTGTGATAGCCGCTCTACCAGGGCCTGATCAAGCATGTTGGTAATCGTCAGGGGATCGATCCTGTGAAGAAAGGATGCACATTTGATGTTCACCGGTTGATTGATGTACTTTCTGTAATCAGCTTCAAGTGAACCATTATGATAGTCGGACATCAGAAAAGTTGGAATCAGGCTTCCATCGGGTAACTGTATATCCCGATCAGCTATCCACACTACATGAAGGATTACTCCATGATATTTTTTATCAGATTGATGATTGTGATGGATCCAGTCAGATGCCTTATGATGGATCTCTACAGCTCCGGCCCATTCTATGTCATCGATGCGAATTTTCGCTTCAAGAAAATCAGGACCGGCATTTTGGTTTGAGTGCCCAGGATGATACACCTGCAAAGTAGATCCATTGGTCAGGCGAAAGGGTTTCTGCTTAAATTTTTGAAATTTCCACAGGTAGTGAAGAAAGTACTCATCCATATCGGATAACTGATTTTGTTATCCAATATAACAAATAACGTCAGAAAAACTTACTTAATTGGGTTTCCATTTGCTGCTGAATAGACAGAGCCTCTTTTCCAGCTACTTCAGCAAAGTCTTTCCCGGATGATGCATAGATGATTCCCCTGGAAGAGTTTACTAATAATCCACACTGCTTGTTCATTCCATATTGGCACACATGCTCGAGGTCACCACCTTGTGCTCCAACTCCAGGGATCAGAAGAAAGTGATCGGGTACGATTGTTCTTACGGTAACAAGAGACTCTACACGTGTGGCGCCCACCACATACATCATATTATCCGGTGTGCCCCACTGAGAGGTCTTTTTCAAAACGACCTCATAAAGTTTTTCACTTTGTCCTTGAATCATCAGGTCCTGAAAATCAAAATGTCCGGGGTTTGAAGTAGCGGCAAGAACAATGGCCCATTTGCCCTCGTGTTGGAGAAAAGGTTTAATAGAATCCTCACCCATGTAGGGTGCGATAGTCACGGAATCAAAATGCATTTCTTCAAAAAAGCAACGGGCATACATGTTTGAAGTGTTACCTATGTCAGCTCTCTTAGCATCTGCTATTGTGAAACACTCTTTTGGAATGTATTCGATCGTCTTTTGAAGTGACTCCCATCCTTTCACTCCATGTGCTTCGTAGAAAGCCAGGTTTGGTTTATAAGCAACTGCATAGGGATAGGTGGCATCAATGATCTGTTTGTTAAACTCAAAAATGGGGTCATCCAGCTTTTGCAGGTGGGCCGGTATCCGTCTAATATCAGTGTCGAGCCCAACACACAGGAATGACTTTTTCTTCTTGATTAATGTGAATAGATCTTGACGGTTCATTCAAACTGAAATTGAACCGCCAAGTTAATCATTAAATAAGTTAAAGGAAGGTAAAAGTGACTTTGATGCTATCTGAAGTCGATCACTTCCACATTAGGATTTTTGCTGGTGTTGAAAGTGAATTTGCTGTTAGGCACATTGTTTAGTTTCTGGAACTTCTCAATGGAATATACATATTGGTTTCCTTTTCGCTCAAACACGGTAAACTTTTTCAGCTCATCCTGACTGTCGATCACCATTCTGATTTTGTAGTACGTCTTATCCCTGCTCTCAGGATCAAGATCTATGATTCTTGCTCCATCCTCGGTGTACCCCATAAGGATGTATTTGAAACCATCCTGGTAGATATCAAAAATATTATTCAAAGAAATCTCTTGCTCGTTAGGATCATAAGGGGTGACAGTCACTTCCTTGATGTCTTTGTTGTAGTTCCAGAGATCTTCCCCATTGTTAAACACTTCCTGATCTGCAATTTTCAGATAGTACATGTTGTCCTTAACAGTGATCTCACCCTTTAATTTCTCACTCAAGCCCACACTTTCGTTGATCATCTCCTGGGTGAACTCTGCTGAGAATGCTTCCATGCCTTTGTATTTGGCACTCATGGCATTCAAAATATCCAAAGCCTCAGGATCATATTGGGCATAGGCTCCAAGGTTGATCATTAATACTGCGGCTAGTAACACAATGCGTTTCATTTCTCTTTTATTTTTAGTATTTGTTGTCTATCTCTGACAATAATTGTTCCAAAGAGTATTCATCTTTGATTAAAACTTCTCTTGCTTTGCTTCCTTCAAAGGGGCCTACGATTCCAGCAGCTTCCAGTTGATCGATCAACCTACCGGCTCTATTGTAACCCAATTTAAGCTTTCTTTGAATAAGAGAGGTACTTCCCTGCTGATGAAGGACAATTAATTTTGCAGCATCATCAAAAAGTGAGTCCCTGTCCGACAGGTCTACAGCTCCTACTTCGCCTTCATCATCTCCCACGAATTCAGGCAACATATAAGCGGAATCGTACCCTCTCTGGTCCCCAACGAATTCACAAATTCTATCTACTTCTGGTGTATCAACAAAAGCACACTGAAGCCTGATGATTTCCGATCCCATACTCAAAAGCATATCTCCCATTCCGATAAGTTGGTCAGCACCTCCGGCATCCAGGATAGTTCTTGAGTCCACTTTTGAAGTTACTCTAAAGGAAAGACGTGCCGGGAAGTTGGCTTTGATAATACCTGTGATCACATTCACGGATGGCCTTTGGGTAGCCACAATCAGATGAATGCCAATGGCTCTTGCAAGCTGAGCAAGCCTGGCAATGGGCGTCTCAATTTCTTTTCCAGCGGTCATCATCAGGTCAGCCAACTCATCAATGATCAATACGATATAGGGGAGGTACCTGTGTCCCTTTTGTGGGTTTAACCGACGGGAGATAAACTTTCTGTTGTATTCCTTTAGGTTACGACAGCCTGCTTCTTTTAGCAGGTTGTACCGGGTATCCATTTCGATACACAAGGAGTTGAGTGTGTGAACTACTTTTTGTGTATCTGTAATGATGGCTTCATCAGTATCCGGCAACTTCGCCAGGAAGTGGTTTTCAATCTTGTTGAAAAGTGTGAGCTCCACTTTTTTGGGGTCCACCATCACAAATTTGAGCTGTGAAGGGTGCTTCTTATAGATTAGTGAAGCAATGATCATGTTGAGTCCGACTGACTTACCCTGTCCGGTAGCTCCTGCCATTAGGAGGTGAGGCATCTTTGCCAGGTCGGTGACATAGACTTCATTAGAGATGGTTTTACCCAGCACAACAGGAAGGTCCTTGTCACTTTTCATAAACTTCTCCGTTGTGATGACCGACTTGATGTCAACCATCTCCCGGTTCTTATTCGGCACTTCAATACCAATGGTTCCTCTTCCCGGGATAGGAGCAATGATCCTGATTCCCAGGGCAGCAAGACTTAGAGCGATATCATCTTCCAGGTTCTTGATCTTGGAGATCTTTACCCCTGCTTCGGGAACGATCTCATAAAGTGTAACCGTAGGCCCTATGGTAGCTTTAATGCTTGAGATACCTATTTTGAAGTTGACCAGTGTGCGAACAATTTTGTCTTTATTCTGCTCAAGCTCATCCTTCGTGACCTGGATGTCTTTTTTTGGATAATCCGTCAACAGATCTGCCGTTGGATATTTATATTTTGGCAGGTCCAGAGTGGGATCATAGTTTTCGCTGGTAGTCACCCTTACTTCATCGTCTTTCTTCTCTTCAACCTCCATATCTACGGCCTCCTCTTCTATACCTTTGGGCTGTTCTACGGGCTTTGGCTCTTCCACGGCTAGCTCCAGCTCTTCCACTGGTTCCGGTTTTTTCTTAAGGTCTTCTTTGGTCACCTTCCATTCCTCAGTAAGGTTTTCTTCTTTCCCATCTTCTTCTTTATCTCCCTCATGCTCTTCGGCTTCTACTTCCTCTTTTACCTGGGTGAGTAGCGACTCAAGACTGGAATTTTCTGAGCCAGGTTTGAAAGAGAAATTCCTTAGCTTTTCGCGACTGCTTTGGAGAAAATTGTTGACGGTTTCCAACTGCGTGATATTGAAAAAATACATGTTGAAAACGATAAACATAAAGATTAAGAACAGCACGGTTCCCCAGCCCATCAGGCTTTCGATGATGATGGCCATTTCAAATCCTACTCCACCACTGAGAAATCCAAGTTCTGATACATCATCGGAGTTCAATAGGAAATATCCTATGGAAATGCTTACCCAAAGGAGGTAAAAAAGGGTGAATGAAAAGGATTTTATTAATGAAACTATCCGCGTCTTCCAGATGATGCGATGACCCACAAGGAAGAGCAATGGCGGAACAAGCAAAGACATAATGCCCCACCATCTGAAAATGAAGTAGTGGGCGGTAAATGCACCAATCAGTCCAAACCAGTTTTTCACCTGTTGCCCCGATTCCTTGATTCCGGTCTCGGTCATGGCTTCTACCACACTTTGATCGGCTTTTCCGGCTGTGAGATAGGAGATAAATGATACTGCCAGGAAGATGGAGGCCAGCAACAAAAATAAACCTATGGCGAGGTGGAACTTTCTGTCATTGAATAGCGAAATGCTAAAACTGAATGATTTGGGTTCTTTTGTTTTCTGCCTCTTATAGGTGTTTTGTGCCATGCTGAATGATAAACGACAAAAGTAATGGAGATTTTATGCCCCATCAAGATTTTTAAGGATTGCCAGGTTAATGTTTCGGATGAGTGCAGGCCCGCCGTAGATCAATCCGGTGTATACCTGGACCAGGCTCGCTCCGGCGTTTAATTTCTCAATGGCTTTTTCAGGAGAATGAATTCCACCAACTGCGATAATAACCAGGTTTTTGTTTCCTTTTTTCAGATACCTGATGATTTCGGTTGACCTGTCAAACAAAGGAGCACCACTGAGTCCACCAGCCCCAATTTTCTCAATTTTTTCTTTTTGGGTTTTCAATCCAGAACGATCGATGGTGGTATTGGTTGCAATGACTCCATCAATTTTGGTCTCTTGTGTAATCTCCAAAATATCATCCAATTGAGAATCGGTCAGGTCGGGAGCTATCTTCAGCAAGATGGGTCTTGGAGTGGGTTTATTGTCATTTAAGGTTTTTAGAGATTGCAACAATTTCTGCAGAGGTTCCTTTTCCTGGAGTTCACGAAGTCCAGGTGTGTTCGGACTACTCACATTCACCACAAAATAATCTACATGCGGGTAGAGCGTTTCAAAACACCTTTGATAGTCATCCTGTGCCTGCTCATTTGGGGTGATCTTGTTCTTTCCAATGTTACCACCGATAATGACCTCTTTTGATTTTTTCTTCAGGTTTTGTACTACACTTTCCATCCCCTCATTGTTGAATCCCATCCGGTTGATGAGTGCCTGGTCTTCTTTTAGCCTGAAGAGTCTTGGCCTTGGGTTGCCAGGTTGGGGGAGAGGTGTCACTGTCCCGATTTCAATAAAGCCAAAACCCATGGCAGCAAATTCATTTGTGAAGGCGCCGTTTTTATCAAAACCTGCTGCAAGTCCAACTGGATTGGGGAAATCTAATCCAAAGACTTTTCGATGTAACCTGGGGTTGCTTACCCGGTACAAGCCTGAAAAGATAGGCCTGACAAATGGAATTTTAAATAAAAACCGGAGTAGGGAAGTGGTAAAGTGGTGAGCTGTTTCAGCAGGAAGAAGAAAGAGGAGTTTTCGGACCAATGTGTACATTGATGCAAAAATAGTTGTCCACCGGGAAAGGAAAGGTTTAAAAGGTGATAAATGACCTAGGCTCGTAGTTATTTCAGCATTTCCTCAAAACGCTGTGTTCCGAACTTTACGTCGTCTTCACCTATCTGATCAAAAGGGTTTTCAAGATGGTTCTGAATATTATCCAGGCTCACCAGTATAAAGCTGAAGATTACGGGCATCACATAGGCGAGTCCAAAAGTATATTCCTGAGCGGCATAGACAAAATAGGGCCCATACGAAACCGGGAAGCTGTAGATGGAAAGTTTGCTGTAGGCCCGCAGTGTGACAGGGGTCCGGTATTTCAATACAACTTTCATGTCTTCAACAGCTCCACCAATTCTGGTCAGGTATTGGCTGATCCTGGACATCTCGGTGCCATGCACACCAAAGTCTCTAAGTTTCTGAGCAAACGAAGAAAGATCAGAGAGGTGCTCTGCAAGTTTTGTTTCGTTTTCATGTATGTCCTTTTCGTCCATGCTTGTAAACAATACCCTTAGCTGGTCAAAACAAGCCACTATTCTTTGCTTGGTCTCTTTTTGAAAATCAGGTTGAGCAGGGTTGAGCCAGTCCCGTGAAGCATGGTACAAGGCTGTCATGTGATTTACAAAGTCCCCAAGATTGGTGAGCGCTGTTTCTCTACGTGTGTAGGCACTGTTGATGGAAAACACAATGGGGAATACAATGGCCACTCCAACAATCGTAAGTGGGAAATTCGCGGCAATTCCGTAATGCTCACAAATGATGGTCGATGCAAGTGCCAGAAAAGTAACAATAAAGGTGTTGTAGTTGATAATAAGCGACAGGCTACGCAGCAATTTCATAGGCTAAGTGGGACTAGTGAGTCCTACAATTTAGTCCAGTTTTTAATAATAGGGAAATAGTCAATTCATGAAAACTCAATAAAAACCCTGAAATTTGGTCTGATTTGTTATCAATTTTGGATTTTTACTAACCTTGATCAGTTGTTTTCAGTAGAAGTATAAATCTATTTCCTTCAAAAAGACTGTAATTGAATTTAATCTCCCGTTATGAAGTGCATTTTTAATGGACAACTCCTGGATCAGGATAAAGTAAGTTTTCCGATAGATGACATCGCCTTGCTAAGAGGGTATGGAATCTTTGACTTTTTTCGGCTAACAGATGGTGTGCCTTTATTTATGGAAGATCATCTGGATCGGTTTTATAAAGGAGCTGAGCTGGCAAGACTGACTTCTCCTGTTTCCAGGGATGAGCTCAAAGAACTTCTTTTTGAGATGTTTGAGCAAAACAAGATGGATGTTTCCGGGATCCGGATCGTCCTGACAGGTGGGACAGGAAATGGGCCCTATGCTATAGGTAAATCCAATCTCATCGTCACCCAGGAACCCATCTCATTTCCTACTGAAGATATGTTTGCCAATGGTGTAAAGCTGATCACACATGAATACCTGAGGGATCTTCCCGCAGTGAAGACCATCAATTATATGACCGGGATTTGGCTTCTAAACCAGATCAAAGAAAATGGAGCATTCGATGTATTATATGTACACAAAGGAGAAGTACATGAGCTGACCCGAAGCAATATCTTTATTGTGAATAATGAAGGGGTTTTGATCACTCCAAAGGAAAAGGTCCTACATGGTGTTACCAGGAAAAGACTGATCAGTGCCATGGGTGACGTGAAGCAACGCAACATTACAGTGGATGAATTGGCCAATGCCAGGGAAGTATTTATCACCGGAACGACCAAGAAAGTACTTCCGATTCATACCATTGATAATTGGACCTATCAGTCTGCACAGGAAGGTTCTAAAACCAGTGAAGTCATGAAGGTACTGGCTCAGTTAGAAGCTGATTATGTGCACAAATTGGTAGCTAAGAAGTAATATAGCTTTGTCTTACTGGTCGATATTGTTCCGAAGCTTAGCAAGCAATTCCTCTGTTTTTGCTCTTGATTGGGTACTGATGATGATTTTATCCTTCTATTCCCAAATAATCTTTCTAATTGGCAGCACATCAATAGCGATGTCTCCGGTGAGCTCAAGTGCTTCAGTCAGCATGGGGGTTTCGGCCGTCCAGCGATCGAAGAATACCTGTACCTTCGAATTATCGCCATTTCCTTCAAGGATCAGCATTTCTGCGGCCAGTTTTTTCACGCCCTCGTCAAAGTTTTCAAAGTCGATGGACCATTTTTTGGTGGTCTCATCATATAAGATACCGCCGTTTTCGAGGAGGTAATTCAGTGAGATGGCTGCAGCTTTTCCATGTGCCTCATCCAGGCCAAACCGGATAGAGCGGAATAAACTCCCGAGGAAAGAAACGTAAAATTCACGGGCTCTTTCCGGGTCCTCCACTCCCTCATCCATCAGGTATCGTAGGGAATACAAGCCGGTGATATCCGCCTTGGCTTCTTCGAGTGGGCTATAGTTTGGCCCAATGGCTGCGTTTACAGCTGTTCCCTTTTTGTCACCCACCTTTACTTCTCTGGGTCCTATGGCATGACATATCTCATGCATTAGCACAAACTTGAAAAATCCTTCATCTGACAGGTATTGCAACTGCGATTCGTCAATCAATACCTCGCTGACCGGCTTGATGATGGCATTGAACCGGGCATCGAACATGTTTTTCCAAAAGGTTTTCTTTGTTCCTTTTGTTTTGTGCACCTCTGGATCATTTGGGAGGTTGGTCGCCACAGCCTGGTATCCAATACGTCCTTCACCTTTTCGGATAATGTCCTGAACGACTGTGAAGTTGGCGGTAAGTCCACCCACCACTGATTTATATTCATCCGGGATGGGGAGGTTTTCTTCCATCCTTTGTAGGTAGCTTTTGTAGACTTCAAGGTCGGCACTGGCTTGCTGATCGATGATCTCCACATAAGCTTCGTACTTTGCTTTGATCCCCTTGATGTGATCCGAATAAGTCTCAAACGGACCAAATACGATATCGAATTTACTGCCCTCCATTTCAATCCAGGCAACATCAGCTTCATAGTAATCGTCGGTAACGAGGGCTTCGGCCTTGAGCTTCAGGAAGCGGGCAAACGACTCGTTTTCTGTGAGCTCTGCTACTTCATTGAGGAGCTTCATGATAGGATCCATGTATTCTTTATACTCCTGGTAATATCGCACGGCTTTGTATCCACCCTTTCCGTCTTCACGGATTACAGTGTAGGGATACATGAATTCCGCTTTTTCTTCCTCGGAGAGAGTTTCCAGATAGGAGTCAAATTGTTCGGTAGTCATCCCGTGCGGGTAGACTTCTTCACCACCGTAATATTCTTTATCACCTACAAAAGCCTCGTATTCATCCAAAAGCTCAAATGGGCCACCGTTTCGTTGTACCAAAGTGAGCAGGTCCTGTGCATAGGGATCGTCTATTGTAGAGAGGCTGTCTATTAATTTCAATCCATATTTTGATGTCTGCATCCAATAAGCAGTGTCGATATATTCTGCTGCTGTGACCAGTTTCTTTAGGATCTTCTTTTCTGTCTCGCTATAACCACGAGCGTCGAAGGTCATCTCATAAGGTTCGTACTGCTTGAGGTACTCTTTGATTTCATTATGAGGTTTTGCCGTAGTTATAGACTCTACTTGCGATGTGATTTGCTGGCATGCTACAATCACCAGAGACAATAATATTATGTGAATTCTGTGCATGGTCCTTGATTTTCGCCCAATTTAGACATTTTTAAATCTATTGTACCATTGATAAGACTCAGACCAGCTGATGGTGTTCTTTTGGTAGTGGTACCTCCACCATTAAAGCACATCCTTTATTTGGTGCACTTGAGATTTTGACTTTTCCACTCAAAAACTGGGCTCGTCTTCGGATGTTTTCCAGACCAATGCCATCCATCTTTTCATTTGTATCGAATCCAACACCATTATCCCTGACTATCAGCTGCACCAAATTGTTGAATGGTCGAATCTCAATTTCAATCTTTGATGCATTCGCATATTTTTGGATGTTGGTCAGTTGCTCTTGCAGGATGCGATAAAATGCCAATTGGATTTCACTACTTAGTGGTGGTTCAAACTCATATATATTGGTAAATATTTCTTTTTCTTTGCTGACCTGAAAGCTGGAAAGTAGAGATTCAATTTTACCCAAAAGAGAAAATTCTGAGTCTACCGACGGAGCCAATTGATGCGACAAATGTCGCAATTCATTGACGGCATCAGCGTTGTAGGTCTTTAGTTTAAGTAATACCTCTGTTAATGCTTTTTTATCTTCAATCCCTTTGATGGCGACATCAAGGAACATCCCACTTCCAACGAGTATTTGCTGAACATTGTCATGCAATTCCATTCCAATTTGGTAACGTTCCTTCTCCTGGGCATCTATCACTGCTTCATTTATCCTGATTTCATCCTTGATTCTATCTGTAATATCCACGAGTGCCCCAATGGCCGCGAGCCTGTTGTTGTACATGATGCTACTTGCGATGATTTCAAGGTAAATAATAGAACCATCTTTATGTAGACCCCTGAATGTATATTGATTAGAGGTTTTATTTTCATGAATTCGGGATTGATAACTGCTTTTTACCATTTCGATGTCATCCTTAAATATGAGATCTTCAAATGAAGCATCTTTCAACAGTTCCTCTTTGGTGTACCCGAAAATTTTCTCAAATCCCGGATTTACATATTGAAGCTTATCATCCTGAATGATGTACACACCTACCAGGCTTTGTTCAACAATGCTACGGAATTTTTCCTCACTCTCCTTCAGCCTTATTTCCGCTTTCTTTCGATCATCAATGACTTCTACAAGCAAAGAGACCCCTAGCAATTCATTGTCCTGGGTGTAAACAGGGGATGTCTTGACGCTGGCCCAATAGTAATCACCAAATTTACCTTTGGTCCGAACCTCTTCATTGCGGTAGTTTCCCTTCAAAGAATCTTCACACAAGCTTTGGAAGAAGTCCTTGGTACTGGGATTAAATAAATCGTTGAAATCCTGACCGATTTTGATCTCAATACCATTTTGCATGAGCATCCTGTCACTGGCAATTTTATTGAACTGTAGTAGTTTGAAATCAGGGGAGATCAGATAAATAGACTCCTTGGTATTTTCTATGATCGCTTGAAACGTTTTAGCCTGTTCCTTAACCCTGGAAGCTGATTTTCTGCGATCAACTGTATCACCCAGTACTACAGCCAAAGAATCCAGCAATGACCGTTCTTCTTGCAAAAAAGGTCCCTCGTAAGACTCAGCCATCTTTTCTGTGTAAAAAACCTCCACAAATCCTATGGTTTCTTTGTTGATCTTAATTTCGGCTTTTTGCGACCAGGGTGATTCTACAAAATTTTTGGATTCATGGACATGATTTTCAAATGAGATTCTTGCCCGAGTGATATCCGGATATTGGTAGGAAGGTGGAATTATATCCACTACTAAACTAATAATCTCATTATTTGACAATTCATCATTTTTAGCCAGTTCGGAGACCTGGTACAGGCAATTCAATTCCTTTACGCGTTCGATATTCTCGAAGTTTATTCGCTTTAGTTCCCTCTCATATAATTTCCTCTCAGTAACATCTAGCATATTGCCAATGACAGCGATCTTTCCTTTGTGAATAATTGATGAACCATAAATTTCCAACCAGATAATCGTACCATCTTTTTTCATGCCTCTTGCCTCATAGCGAACGGCATCAATTTCACCATCCATACGTCTACGCATCATTTCATTGGCCAGGGGTAGATCTTCTGGATGAAAGATCTTGTTTGAGGGCATTTCCAGGAGTTCTTCTTTCGTATATCCGAAGATCTCAGACATTTTCGGATTAGTATATTGAAAGTATTTGTCCTGGTTGATGTATACTCCCACAAGGGATTTTTCCAATAGGTTTTCAAATTTCAGTTCCGATTCCTTTTTTTCAGTGATATCCTCCAGCTGGCCGGAGAGATACTCTAATTGTCCGTCCTCATCTGTGATGGCAGATACTGAAAGGTTTACCCAGACTGTTGATTTGTTTTTGTGGATATATCTTTTTTCGGTTTGGAGGGTTGTTTTTTGGTCCTTGTAATTTTTTCTGATGAATGAGCCGGCAATATTTTGATCATCTGGGTGTGAAATGTCTTTTAAATTCTTCTTCAGTAATTCATTTTCGGAGAAACCAAGCATTTCGCATACCCGGGAATTGACCTGAAATATTTGCCCAAGGGGAGAGACAAGCATCATCCCTAATGGCGAGTATTCAAACGCGCTTCTGAATTTTGATTCACTGAGGGCAAGCTGTTTATTGATAAGTCTGATCTGGGAGAGCTCCCTGCAAATGGCCAGATTGAAGTCTGGCTCAATTCTTTGAACATTTGCCTCCATTTCAATGATGGTTCCATCCTTTCTTTTTAGCCTCCTTTCCCTTGTGAATTGGTTGTTTTGGACGATTTTATCATATGCTACAGGTGTTTTTTTCAGCTGCTCTGGCTCAAGGAGATCTTCGACATTCATTTTAAGCATCTCCGCCCTTGTATATCCCAGGTACTCACACATGCTGTTGTTCACATCTGTAAGTTCACCCCTGTCAGTCATAATTAGCAATCCATCTGAAGCTTCATTAAACAGCGTGTGATATTTTGCTTGATCGATATTTTCCATAGCCAGTTTTCGTTGTTGGTGATCGAGAAATAGTCCTTCATATCAATTGCAGGTTCTTAATGCACCTGATATGTTAATTGGTCTTTTTCCAGTCTCTTGTTTCTTTTAAAGGTGCTTTATTCCACTTATATAATTTGGCTTTAAATGAAAAGCCGGTATACTAAATTTAATAAAATTCACTATTTTTCAAACTGCTAGATTTGAATTCTGGATAATGGGCGGATATTTTAAACCAATCAACCTAAGCAGTAAATGATAAAAATCCTGCTTGTAGATGACCACAAGGTGGTCCGAGATGGTCTCAAATTTTTCCTCAAGGATATCCCTAATTTTAGCATAATAGCCGAAGTAGAAAATGGAAAGAGGGCGATAGAAGTCCTGTCTGATTCCCAGGTAGACCTGGTACTCACAGATATAAATATGCCGGAGATGGATGGTTATCAACTCATTGAAAATCTGAAGGCTGATTTTCCAACAGTCAGGATCATAGTGATGACAATGGTAGATGGAGCCAAGAATATCAAGCAGGTGATTTCCATGGGTGTCAATGGGTATATCCTTAAAAATGCTGATCAGGATACAGTGATCCTGGCGATAAACCAGGTAATGGAGGGAAAGGATTATTTCCAAAATGAAGTGACTCAGGCTATCATTTATGACATCACGAAGAAAAAGAAAATAGCCTCTGAATTAACGCCTAAATTATCTTTGGATACAGAACTGTCAAAAAGAGAAAAAGAGGTCCTAAAGCTCATTACCAGAGAAAAATCGAACAATGAAATTGCAGATGAGCTTTTTATCAGTGTGCGAACAGTGGAAACTCACAAGACTAATCTACTCCTGAAAACAGGAGCGAAGAATGTTGCGGGTTTGGTACTCTACGCCATTGAACATGATCTCATAGAATAATAAGATCATTCTGATAATGGCACCACTATTTTTTCATAGAATTGGCAAAGCTTTGATCCTGAGGTAATATATTGGACTTACTCTCGGCAAAATCAGGCTCATCAACATTTAGGTTTGAGTCCAGAAGACTGTCTTCCCATCTTGTCTCCGACAGTTCATTCACTTTTGTATTGGAAGGCATCTGAATAGCCATCAGATCAGTTGTCTCTTCTGCTACTGAGACCTCTGCAATCTCCTCCGCCTTACAATCTACTTTTTTAGGTTGATCTTTTTCGGCGTATAGATATCCTGCAGCCAACATGAATATCAGGGTAAACAGGGATCTAGGACTTTTCATTTTTGTTTTATTTGTTTGATGCCTCAAAAGTGAAGTATTTGACTCTTACAGGTAAGGGTATATCAACCATTGTTGATTTTTGGTGGTATCCCGTAGTTTTCTAGGTACAATACTTAGATCAGAAAGATAATTAGGTGTTATGCAGGGATTTATAGAAATCCACTTCTCATAATAACCAGGTCAGGTCTGGTACTCTATGCCATTGAGCATGATCTCATCGAAATAACAAGATCATTCTGAATGGTGGCACAGTTATTTTTTCATTGTAGAGGCGAGGCTTTGATCCTGACGTAATGTTATGGTCTTATTTTCGGCAAAATCAGGCTCATCAACATTTAAGTTTGAGTCTAGAAGACTGTCTTCCCATCTTGTCTTTGAAAGTTCATTCATTTTTGTATTGGAAGGCATCTGAATTGCCATCAGATCAGTTGTCTCTTCTGCTATGGAGACCTCTGCAATCTCCTCCGCCTTACAATCTACTTTTTTAGGTTGATCTTTTTCGGCGTATAGATATCCTGCAGCCAACAAGAATATCAGGGTAAACAGGGATCTGGGACTTTTCATTTTTGTTTTATTTGTTTGATGCCTCAAAAGTGAAGTATTTGACTCTTACAGATAAGGGTATATCAACCATTCTTGATTTTTGGTGGTATCCCGTAGTTTTCTAGGTACAATACTTAGATCAGTAAAATAATAGGGCATTTTACGGCTCAGACTAATAAAAACTACACCTTATATATAACCAGAGACCAGGCGTTTGACCTGCCGGGAAGGATCTTACCTAGGTGACTCAGGGAATCACGTAAAAATTATATTCAGGAAATCACCCTAACACAGGATTGAGCAACATCTCAAATTTGCTTTAACATTTAAACTGCAAAAGAGATGAAAAGAAAACTGTATTTAGTCACGCTTCTGGTAGGAGCTAGCTTATTTGCAAACAGTCAGGAAGTGTTTACAACATCCTACATGGAAAAGACCAGTGTAAGCCCAAAGCTGGGGATCCAGGTAGGGTATAAATTAAAAGGAGGATACACCATTGGTGGCTTTTATCAGAAAGAAGTGGAACTCCCGATGAACCAGGAAGTAAACAAACCCAGGTTTTATGAAAAGGAACTGTATGGTCTTGTTTTAGGAGCAAATTTATATAGTTATAAAGGCCTAAGTGTTGATTTCAATGTCCGCACGGGAGTTAGTAACAAAACAAATTTCCTTATCACTCCTTCGACAATTGTTGATTATCGCTTAGCAAAAATGATTCATGTACAAGGTGGTGTCGGAATGCGAAGCTTCAGGCCAACTTACCAGGTGGGGATAAGCGTACACATGTTCTAAAAATCACTAGATAATCTCATAACCACAAATTACCACCGATATGAAAGAGATATTATTAGTTGACGATCATGCGATGATAAGGGAGGCAATCAAGCTTTACCTCGTAGGAAATGAAGAATTCAGGGTAGCTGATGAGGCCGAAAATGGCAAAGAAGCTCTTGAGCTGCTCGAACAAAGGTCTTATGATCTGGTGATTACGGACTTAAACATGCCCGAACTTAGTGGGATGGGACTCGTAAATCGGATCAAGAAAGATTTTCCTGAGCAGACTGTGATGGTACTTTCAATGGATTATAGTTCAAGTACTATCAAAGGGCTAATAGCAGCTGGTGTCAAAGGCTATATATTCAAGAACATCACGAGGGAAGATTTTCTAAATTCATTGAGAGTTGTAACCATTGGTGGCAACTACTTTTCAGATAAAATGGCGCTAAGACCTAGAGGATTAAATCTTCCGGAACAGTTCCAAGAATTTAAAGCACAAACCACATGGAAAAAACTCCTTTTATTTGGGAAATTGGCTCTTGAAGGTGCCACCATGTTTTTTTTATAATGCACAGTAATTATAAAACCGTGCCTACCTTGTTTTACTTCTCAGATATTCAAACCACCAACGAATTCCAGGGTCTTTGGGAGTCCCCAAACCATCCACATCGTATCTGATGGGGTACCCATCCAAAACACCTTGCATCCAGGGATTGGAATGAAAATGGACATAGAGACCGGGTCGCTTTACCGCTTCATCGATCTCCTGAAGATGGATTTTCTTTCCGGCTTCGGGGTATACACCCGGAGGAATAAACTGGGCCGTCCACCCGCCAAATAACTCAACATTGATAATGGGTTTGTCTACCACACCCTGGGCTCTGAAATAATCGTAATGCCATCCACTGTGCTGGTTTTTCTCAATGTCTCCACTGAAAGTATCGAATAGCAGTGCGTCCACATGAGGAGATTTGCCAATGATTACGTTTAGGCTGTCATGATAGCCTCCTGCGCCCACAATCCGATCCTTATCAACCTCTTTGACTACCTGGCAGAGGGAGATGATATTTTGTGGGTTATTGAAATCAAACCCTTTGAACTCTTTGTAATATCCTGAATTTTGCTCGTTCGCAATGTTGATGACCACATTGTTGTGTGGTTTCAGCTTTTTCGTGATGGTCCTCACAGCCTGATAAACATCTGCTTCTGTCAGGATTGAAAGTTCCTTGTCATAGGCCATAGTTCTTTGATAGAAGATGCCCACGATGACCACCATGTTCAGATCTTTACAGGCTTTTATGATTCTGGTCAACCTTTCCAGGTGATCACTTTCGAGCTTTTTTCCACCCTTTCTGAAAGGGTCCTCATATCCACCACTCGATCCCTGTACAAACACACTGATGGCATTGATCCCAAATGATTTGTAAATCCTCAGGTTTTTGATGAGATCATAGGTATTGGCTTCGTTCTGTGAAGCACTGGCTACCCTTACTCCCCAAAAAGGGAGAGGCTGATCTCCCCAATAAAAATGCTCTCCCTGGATGGTCAGTTTCTGAGCATCTAAGGGTATAGTGGCTAAAAAAAATAAATAGACAACAAAGACCTTATGCATTTCAATTTCTTTATGCGGTAGATGATCCACTCATGGAATACAATTTAAATAAACAATCTGATCTTGTTTAAACCATTAAGACATTCATAGAAACATAAAATCCCTCAATGCTCTTAATTCCTAAATGGTTCAAAGAAAAAATCGATATCTGGGATTTATGTTAGAACCATTAAGGCATTTAGTAAATTAAGGTGTCTCGTGGTTCAGAAACAATTAAATGTCTGAAATCAGTCTGTAGTATTACCTATTAACTCATTAACTTCCTCTTTTAGCTTTGGAAGATGAGTTGTAATAATTGACCAGATATTTTCGTCTGAGATATTGTCGTAAGCATGAATGACCTGGTTTCTTAATCCAATAATCGACCGTGCATTGGTTATTTTGTCAACTATATCACTGTCCTCCTTTGATATTCTGCTAACGGCTTCGCCAATAATTTCCAGGTTCCGTTCAATGGCTCTTTTAAGCATTATGTTGCGTGTATACTCGGAGAAATCTCTCTGTTTTCCATCAAAGTAACCATCAATTTCCTCAATCGCTAGTTTTATATCGAAGAGCCACTTTAGGATTTTTTCATCCATAAAGTAATTCCTTATTTCTGTTGATGGATCTAATTAGAATCGGGTTTTTTAATGTTTGTTCTTCAACAAGATCTATCTCTCGATTCAAAAGTTTTTTAAGCTCTTCCTTAAAGTTGATGTAGTTCTCAAAGTAAGCAGATAATTCTATTGGTTTAAATTTTACCAAAAAATCCAAATCACTGTTTTCTGAAAAACCAGCATTTAGAACGGAGCCAAAAAGATATATCCTTTCAACGTGGTATTTTCTGCAAAGGGCTTTTATGCTTTCAAGATGCTCCTCTATTAACCTCATATACCAAATTTACTCAAAAAAACATTTTCATTTTCTAATGGAATTCATTCCTAATCCTGATGAATTATATTTTCAATCTATATTATTCCGAGTATAATCGTTGCTTCAACATATTAAATCTCCAAATGCCCTTAATTCCTCAATGGTTCAAAGAAAAATCTATATCTGGGAGTATTGTTAACCATTAAGACATTTAGAACATTAAGCCATTCCAGGAAAATACTAAGCACCCTCAATGCCCTTAATTTCTTAATGGTTCAAATAAAATGATTTCAACTATCTCTTAAAGTACTTGTAATTCGCTGGCGTCTGCTTGCCAGTTGTAGTCATCGTAGTGGTCACATCCCAACTGGATCGTTGCCAGTAGTAGATCACACCTGTTTCAGTTCCTACTACCAGATCCGGAATACCATCCTTATTGAAGTCGGAAGCAACCGGACCATCAGTATGCCCCATCAGAGTAACCGACAAGATGCGACCCATATACTGTAGCACCATCTTGCCGTCTTTCATACCCAGGTTTTTCATCCAATCCACGGCTGGCTTGGAAGAAACGATCAAGTCCTCCAGCCCGTCTCCGTCCCAATCATGAAAATCGATCTTGAGCCGTCCACTACTTTTTCCGGTCCGTTGGTTAAGTAGAATGGGTTCTCCATCAGGGAAGACAAAATCTCTTTGAGGATGTCCCAGAATGAGTTCACCATCTTTTCTTTTTCTTGGATACACTGCCAGGTAACCTTCGTAATCCAGCATCACCAGGTCATTCAGACCGTCCTCATTGAAGTCCATGATATAGGGAGAGGTTCGCCATGGGGCCAACAACTCATTTCCTTCTGAAACTCCCGGTACCCAGGCTGGCTTGAGCGGTTCTCCTTCCCAGTCAACCAGCATGGGCTGTGGAGTGGCAAGCTTTGGAGCAGTGCGGGTACCAATGTTTTTGATGAAAACGATGTTTCCATTGTGCTCATTGGCCAGGATGTCTGGCAGCTCATCCTCATTCCAGTAGCCCACATCGATGGTGGAGTAGCCCCAGATGGGTTGTTCAGTATTGGGAACCGCTTCGTTTTGGATCAGGCGTATGGGGGTGCCCTCTACTTCGAGTAACTGTGGTGCATCCCAACTCGGTGCTTTTCCTCCCAGGTTTTTAATAAATCCTACGTGCCCGACGCCATTACCGGCAATGAGGTCGTCAAGTCCGTCACCATCCCAGTCAAATACACGGGGGACAACCAAAGCACCAAAATCGACATGAGATGCTTCCTGCTGTAGAAATACAGGTGGCGCAAACTGGGGTAGGCCGTCCACCAATTGACCGGTGTTTTTCATATAAGAAATCTTGCCGTCCTCGTCACCACCCAGGATGTCTACGTGGCCGTCCTTGTTCCAATCGATAGCAGTGAGGTGCATAGTCGCCCGGGACTCAAACTGGATTGGAAGCTGATCTTTGGTCAACACACGTCCTTTTTGGAACTTAAATGATGTAGGGCTGCCCACGTTTTCGAAATAAACCAGGTAGTCATTTTGCCATTCAATATCAAATTCTTCATCGGTGGTGCCAATGCTAAGGAAGTCGATATCCCCATCGCCATCGTAGTCGGCAAACATGGGTTTAAGTGAGAGTTGGTTGGCCAATGGAGTACCATCCACTGTTTTTAGCACTTGTGGATGACCATAAACAGGTTTTTCATCCGTACCTGTATTCTTCAAGAACAATACATAGCTGGACTTTCCATCTACAGCTAGTTTCAAGTTTTTAGCTACATCAGCCAGCTTGCCCCTATATTTTCTAAATCCGTCTCTGGTAGCTACGCACATCAGGTCATGCGCACCATCGCCATCCAGGTCTACCAACTTCCATTCCGTCTTGGAGTTGTGGAGGTAGTCATACCCGTCAAGCGGCAGTTCAATCTCATTTTCATCCCAGAACACATTCTGGGGTACGTTCTTATAGATCAACAGCTTTTCTCGCACCCTGTCCGGAGTGAGTACATGTACGGAATTGCCTACATAAGAAGTCTGGAACCGTGAGCCATCATCGCCCAGTCGTCTGCGTTCAAAAGATACTTTCATACCTCGCCTGAAAATAGGCATCTCCACATTCCCGGAGATATTCTCAAAATAGAAGATCCCGGATTCAGCATAACTACCGGATTCTGAGATGAGCAGGTCGTAGTCGCCATCCCCATCAAAATCCATCGGCATCGGCACTGCTTTGAAGCCGGCATCGAGGTCCACGATCAGGTCAGGATTGTTGTAGGCCAGTTTGTGTAGTTGTCCGTCACCATATTGATCGAAGCAGTCATCTTTACTGGGAGGGTTGCAAGCTACAAGTACCAGACAGATGAACAGGAACGGAAATAGGGTTTCTAGAAAGCGCATAAATGGGGTATTTGGAAATAAAAGTCCTAAAAATATAGAATTGAAGAGTATAGGTGGGAAGTATTTGGGTATTGTAGGGTTGGATTTGCGTAGCCAGGTAAAAGCAGAAGCAGATTCAGGGTCGAGCGAGTAGAAAGTCGCTTTGATTGAAATTAGATGAAATACAATAAATCTTAGAGTTCTATTAAAATCAGCCAATGAAAACATTGTATTGATATTGACTGTCTAATTATTTTCAAATACTCGCTAATGTTTGGGGTCATTTGGTCAATTTCTGTCCTCTTAAGGGTTAAGACCGGGCAAAATATAGATGAGCTCCAAATTCAAGATTTGATTTTATTCACATACCATTTGAACCAGACGCTTTCTAAGGACAAAGATATTCCGGCACATGTTGTGAGACGGATGTCGGGTTTCCTGTTTTCTCAAGCCCCATGCAAACGCTCAAAGCAATCATTAAACCATTAACCAATAAATTCAATAAAGTTTATGAAAAGACGAAACATGCTAAAAAATCTTGGCTTAGGGGTTACAGGGGGAACCCTTGGCTTAGCCCCTGCTGCATTATCCGCGAAAGCCAATGACGATAAATATAAGCGGGCTACAAAGGGGTTACCTCCTGTAAAGATCACTAAAGTAAAGGCCATCGCTACTCAGCCTCATGGTATCGAGCAGGTAATCGTTAAAGTGGAAACGGATGAGCCGGGCTTGTATGGAGTTGGTTGTGCTACGTTTCGCCAAAGAGCACATACTGTGGTTTCAGCCATCAACGATTATTTAGCCCCTTTTTGCGTAGGAAAAGTAGCTGACAATATCGAAGATATTTGGCAGATCACTTATCAAAACTCCTATTGGCGGAATGGTCCGGTTTTGAACAATGCCCTAAGTGGATTGGATCAGGCATTGTGGGATATCAAGGGTAAGCGAGCCGGGATGCCAGTATACGATCTCCTCGGCGGAAAATGTAAATTCGCTGTGGACACCTATACGCATGCGGGAGCTGGTTCGATTGAAGAGGTAATAGAAAATGTGCAGCAGTATAAGGAGCAGGGTTTTAGACATGTAAGGATCCAGCTGGGAGGATATGGTTCATCGGGACTGTCTGGCGAACCTGATTTCAAAGAAGCCAATTTCGGCTATGAAAATGATAGCGTATACATGCCAAGTGTCTATCTGAAGGGAACGCGAAAATTGTTTGAGGCAGTCCGCAAAGAATGTGGGGATGAAGTTGAGCTTTTGCATGATGTGCATGAAAGAGTTCAGCCCATGGACGCCATTAATCTTTGCAAAGATCTGGAGCAATACAGGCCATTTTTCATTGAGGATCCTTTTTCACCTGAAAATATCGCATACTTTGAGATGTTGCGTGAACAAAGTAGTGTACCAATCGCCATGGGTGAATTATTCAACAATCCACATGAATGGGTACAGCCAATGGTGAACAGATGGTATGATTTCATTCGGATCCATATTTCACAAATAGGAGGTATTACCCCTGCCATGAAGGTAGCCCGATTGGGCGAGTGGTTCAATGTCCGAACTGCCTGGCATGGCCCCGGAGATACATCACCGGTTGGACATGCTGCCAATGCCCATATAGATCTGGCTGTTTGGAATTTTGGTATCCAGGAAGCTGCAAGCACCATCCGGTCTCCATCAGATAGGCTACTTGCTATATTTCCTGGAATGCCCAGAGTGGAAAATGGCTATATGTATGTAAATGAAGCCCCGGGACTAGGTGTGGATGTGGACGAAAAAGAAGCGGCTAAATTCCCACTACAAAAAGTCCAATTAAATACCTGGACACAGTTGCGTCAGCAAGATGGCACTCCAGTGCGGCCATAATCTGATTAATAATCCTGGCTCAGTATTCAATAAATTTCAATGAATACTGAGCCATTTTCTACTCTCAGACCCTATCTCTCAAAAAACATCAAACACACAAGGTAATAAAGGCGGAAGTTCTTATTGTTCAAAAGGTTATCGGCGACTTTTTTGACAAAATAATAAATTTTGCCTATTATACATGATGTAGAAAGATGACACCTACCATCTGCTGCATGTGTAGTTTATGCAACCCAAACGAAACCATACAGAACATGAATCTGATGCAATCATATGGATTGAATTTAGGGATGGTAGCGAAGAAGCATTTGACTTTATTTATGACAAGTATTTTACTGTGCTCTATGTTTATGGGATGCAGTTCAACCAGCATAAAGCACTAATCAAAGACTGCATTCAGGACCTGTTTATTGAGCTCTGGATCAAAAAAAGCACCCTTCCCGAAGTGCGGGCAGTGAAATTTTATTTATTTCAGTGTTTAAGAAGGAAAGTGATCAAAACGATCACGAAAAAAGATTTCCTGGGGGATGCACCAGCTTTAGTTGAGTTTAATTTACAAAGTGTAATCTCCACAGAGGCTGCAATCATCAATGAAGAGGTGATTCAGAATAATACAAAAAGGATTCAGTGTGCCCTGGATCAGTTAACCCCCCGACAAAGAGAAGCTGTTTTTCTTAAATTCTATGAAAACCTTTCCTACAACGAGATCGCACTTATTATGCATCTGAGTGATGCCAAATATGCCCGAAAACTCATCTATAGGTCGCTTAAGGAGTTGAAATTAAGTTGCTCAAAAAGCTCTATCATGGGTTGATTTTTATCTTCTTCCATTGCTGATATTATTCCACACCTCAATTGATTGTTTATTTAAATCATCACACTCGTGATGAGTAAAAATTAAAACTGATTCATTTTTTAGGGATAATAGTATCAATAATAAAAATATTCAAAAATTTCTGATTTCCCGTGGGGTCATTCCACCGATTGCTGTCCTCTTGTGCATAAAACGGTAAGAGACCATTATACCAAAAAAAACATTCTTTACTATTTCATGAACTACACCAATTACTCAACAGAAGATTTTGTCACTGATGATTACTTCAGACAATGGGTACAGCATCCCGATGAGAGCAATAAGAAATTTTGGGAGGACTGGATAAAACAGCATCCTGAAAAACTCGAAATAATCAATGAGGCCATAAATATTGTAAGGCATTTAAGTTTCAAAGTGAACCTGCCAGATGAAATAGATTATCAGGAGGTCAGGAGCAGGATAAAGGAGGAAATAAACAAACCGGTGATTCCATTGAATAAGAACTCCTCAGGAAAAAATAATTATTGGGGTGTTGTGCTAAAAAGTGCTGCCGCTTTAGTTGCCACTATAACCCTCCTTGGACTTGTTTATATCTATTTGATTCGGGAAAACCCCATTACATATACCACACAATTTGGCGAGACAAAACATATTATTCTGCCAGATAGCTCTACTGTTATTCTTAATTCAAACTCCTCTTTGTCGGTTACTTCCGATTGGTCAGAAGACCGGGAAGTATGGTTGAAGGGAGAGGCATATTTTTCGGTTAAAAAGCTTGAAGAAGAAACCATCGAAGATGGCACCACGCTGATCGAGCCGGTTAAATTCAAAGTACACACAGAAGATGTTGAAGTTGTTGTTTTGGGCACACGCTTTAATGTGAATGAAAGGAGAGGGACAACAAAGGTTGTTCTTAATTCGGGAAGAGTTCAGTTGAAAAACACTGCTAGCAGCGAGATCATGGAAATGAAACCAGGTGATCTGGTTGCCTTTTCGAAAGTGGACAAAAAATTCAGGAAAAACATAGTAGATCCGGAATTACTCTCGGTGTGGAAGGAGGGGCATTTTGAGTTTGATGGTACACCAATCAAAATGGTAGCTAAAATGCTTGAAGAGATTTACGGTTACCAGGTATTAATCGAAGGCGAAACTTTAGCAGGAAGAAAATTTACAGCTGACATCCCTTCTCATGATATAGAAATCTTATTGGAATTAATTGCAGAATCGCTCGACGTGAAAGCTGAGAAGAATAACAATGCGATTGTATTTAAAAATGAATTGTAATATGAAATAGCTTGTATACCTCCCCAACTCTTTTGCCAGGCAAGTGAGTTAAAACAAAGCCAATAATCAATTAGACCTTAGAGATTGGCTTTCTATCCAAAATAACCAACATTAATTAATTCAACTATGAAAAAAGGCATACGACTTTTAGGTAAAGCATTACCGCTTATCTGTATTTGTCTGTTTGGCTTGGAATCCATGGCTCAAGAGATTGCGGCAAATTTCCCACGAAAGACAATCAGTAAAAAAATTGAGACAACCAACCAAAAAGATAACGATGTAGTGTCACTTGTTAAGGTTTTTGATGATCTGGAAAAGCAGTATCAGGTTCGGTTTGCATATGAAAATAAAACAATAGAAAACAAATACATCGACCAGGCCAAGGCACGTTCGCTTACACAGCAACAAACCAATACCCTGGATGAAATTCTGGATGAAATATTGCACCCTTTGGCCATTAGCGCCAAAAAAGTGGGTGATTATTATGTAGCAAAGGAAATTAAATCCACCCCACCTCGAATCAATGAATCGAATGCAACACTTTCTGATACGAATAGGGAAAAAAATGATCTTTTGCAGATCAGAAAATTATCGAAGAAGGAGTTAAGGATTCCACATTCAATGGTGCAAAAAATCATTCAGGGAACGATAACGAACGAAAATAATGAACCATTACCTGGAGTAAGTGTCCTGGTGAAGGGGACTACCACAGGAACCGCAACTGGTGTAGATGGAACTTATAGAATCTCTGTACCAGACGATGCCATCACGCTTGTTTATTCTTCGGTGGGCTATATAGCACAAGAGATTGCTGTTGGAAGCGAAACAGTGGTTGATATTAAGTTACTTCCAGACATTCAGGCGCTGAGTGAAATAGTAGTTACAGCCTTGGGTATCAAGAAAGAAACCAAGAGCTTGGGATATGCCACTGCTTCTGTTGAGCCTGATAAAGTCACTGTAAACCGTAGCACAAATTTTATTCAGTCGCTACAAGGCAAAGTGGCTGGTGTAAATATCTCCGGAATGGCAACTGGTGCCGGTGGTTCAAGTACCATTCGAATTCGTGGACAATCGGCTTTTGCCGGAGCGAACCAACCCCTGATAGTAGTAGATGGTGTGCCTATAAGTAATGACCGACAATATGGAGGTACACAGGGAGCCAACAATTCAGACGCTGGAGATGGGCTGCTCAGTATCAACCCTGACATCATTGAGTCTATGACCGTGTTGAAGGGTGGTGCAGCAGCGGCACTTTATGGGTCACGAGCCAAAGATGGAGTGATCATGATCACCACTAAAAACAGGGGAGGTAAAAAAGGAATAGGTGTAACATGGAATAGCAATTTCACGCTCGACAGGGCAATTGATGATACTGATTTTCAGTATGAGTACGGACAGGGTGAAAGAGGTACTCGACCCACTACCCGTTTCCCGGATTCTGGTGTTTGGAGTTTTGGAGAAAAAATTGAGCCTGGGATGACTCAGATCCTTTACGACAATGAAGAAGTGCCGTATGTACCTCAGAAAAATCAGATCACTGACTTCTATAATGGTGGGTATACTTTTACCAACACCCTTTCTATTGCTGGGAATGGGGAAAACGGGGGATTCAACCTAAGCTTATCTCAACTGGATAATGATGGTATCACTCCAAATTCAGGCTTCGACAGGTATAATGTAAGCCTGGGTTTTACCCAAAGTCTTACTTCCAGGTTTACAGTTTCTGGAAACATCAACTATAGCCGGGAGATCCACCACAACCCTCCTCAAATCCAGGCCCAGGATATGACCTCAACCAAGACCATCTATACAATGGCCAATACAATGCCACTGGATGTGATGGAAAGAAATCAGCGTGATGAGAATGGAAATGAGATCATTTACTCCAGGTTTAGGAACAGGACTAATCCCTATCTTTCTGTGAATGATCACTTCAATGATGTAGATCGCGACAGGGTTTATGGCAATATCACCATGAGGTATAATTTGACTGACTGGCTGTACGTGCAGGGCAGGGTTGGTCAGGATTTCTATTCACAGGACCAAATATTAAACTTTCCTTCTTTAATGGCTGGTATTGCGCCTGCCCCTCCCGGGTTTGTGAATGGAGCAGTGACCCAGGATGAGCGTACATTCAGAGAGATAAATTCCGATTTCCTGCTTGGTGTTGAAAAGGAGCTGGGCGAGAAGATCAATGCCAGCCTGACTTTTGGAGGTAACACCATGTATCGTCGATTTGATAGAAACAGTATCCGAGGTCAGGACTTTATTGTTCCCTTTTTATATACAGTGGCAAATACCAGGCTTAGAGAACCGCTGTATGAGTACTCTGAGCGTAAAGTAAACTCGATTTATGGAGCAGCTGAATTCTCTTACAATGATTACCTGTTTTTGAATGTTACCGCACGAAATGACTGGTTTTCTACCCTTTCTCCTGAGGAACGAAGTGTACTATATCCTTCAGTTTCTGGAAGCTTTGTTTTCTCACAGGCTTTTTCCGGATTGCCAAACTGGCTCACATTTGGTAAAGTGAGAGCAGCTTACGCTGAAGTAGGTAGTGATACAGATGTGAGTCCTTTTTCACAAATGCTGGGGTATAATATCAATAGCAACTTATTTCAGGGTCCAACTTCGGTGCAGCCATTGGGTGTAGTAAGTACCAATACAATACCCAATCCGGGTCTTCGTCCAATGCGGGTGAAAGAATATGAGTTTGGATTTAATGTAAACATGTTTGATCGTTTAACGCTGGATTTCACTTACTATAATAAGCTCAGCATCGATCAAATATTGGAAGCTGCGGTATCGAATACCTCAGGCTACACCTCACAACTGATCAATGTGGGAGAAAGTGTGAACCGTGGAGTAGAGATGCTTGTAAACATCACACCAATCCGGGGAGAAGACTTCTCCTGGGATATTTCATTGAATGGCGCTTACAACACTTCCGAAGTATTGAAACTAGGGTTAGACGATGCCGATGTTTCCATTGGAGGAACAATCCGACAGGTGGTAGGACAGCCATTAGGGCAAATCTATAACCGGGGATATCTGAGAGATGATCAGGGAAGGAAGATATTCAATGCCAACAGCGGCTTACCAGAACAAACTGCCGAAGAGATCAGGCTTGGTAGTGCAATCCCTAAATGGGTTGGTGGAATTTCCAATCGATTCAATTACAAGGGTATAGATGTCTCATTCCTGATTGATTTCAAGTTAGGTCATGATTTGATTTCCTCCGCTGAGTTTGATTTTGTAAGACATGGGAAACACAAGAAAACACTCATTGGTCGTGAGCAGGGCTATGTGATTGGTGATGGAGTGACGCCTGATGGATCTGTAAATGAAACTCAGGTAGAGTTACAGACCTTTTATGAAGCTGATGCACGGATTCGAGAAGATTTTGTGTACAATGCTGGATTCTGGAAACTTCGACAGATCACGGCGGGCTATGACTTCGCACGTATACCGGGCATCGCCAAGCTATTGCCAGTGCAGGGACTTACCCTTAGTGTAGTGGCCAATAATGTGTATACCATCAAGAGATGGACTGAAAACATGGATCCCGAGCAGGTGCACCAGATCGATGGTACCCAGGATATTGCGCTGCCAATGGTGCGCAGCTTTGGTTTTAACCTAAGGGTACAGCTCTAAATCCAATATTGACATTAAAATGAGTTTAAGATGAAAAAATTAAATATTTTAATACTGTTCACTGCTATTGGCTTAATGATCAATACAAGCTGCGATGATGGCTTTGATGAACTGAATACAAGTGAGATTGCCATTAATGAGTTGGATCCTGTTTATGTATTAAACCATGCGGTCTACAGAACTTCCTCTCATTGGGACAGGCATACGCTGAACTATGAAATTTCCATTGTCCAACAAATGGTCACTCCTTTTGGGGTTTCTTTGGCGGGTGCCAACTTCAACCAGGAGAATTTTACCTATATGGACAATCACTGGGATATGAATTATCAGAATGTGATCCGGAATACCGTGGATGTGATCTCAAAAACGAAAGATGATCCTGCCCGGTCAAACGTCTATAACATGGCAAGGATACTCCGAGTATTTAGTGGCATGGTGCTGACAGATACCTACGGAGATATTCCATTCATCAATGCGGGTTTAGGCTACATTGAGGGAGTAGGTTCCCCTGAATATGATACCCAGGAATCTATTTATGACTATGTGTTGAATGAACTGGAGGAAGCCACCGCCGCTTTGGATCCAAGTAAACGCATTGAAACAGGCGATGTTTTATATGCAGGGGACATTACCAAATGGAAGCGTTTTGGATACTCGTTAATGTTGCGGGCAGCCATGCGCCTTACAAAGGTAAAGGCTACCAAAGCTGAGGAATTCGTAATTAAGGCAGTCGCCGGAGGGGTAATGCAATCCAATAATGACATTGCGATGGTTCGTCATTCGTCCAACTTCCCCAATATTGTGGGGGCGCAACTCAATGGTTCAGAAGCTGCCAACTATTATATGGCTGAACCTTTACTGGATTACTTTCAGGCCAATAATGATCCTCGCTTAGATGTTTTAGCCGTCAGGTATGTGGGCGCGATTAATGGTGGTACCCAAACCGAAGCAGTGGCTACCCGGGATCCGGCAGAACAGATAGGGTTTCCCATGGGTTATGATAACCAATCCATTGTTCCCAGGGCAATAGCCGACGGAGTGGGCAGCTTTTATGGATATACCCAATTTGACAGAAATACGGTGGGCAAGCAAACTGCACCCTTCTTTATGCTCACATATGCTCAGACCCTGTTTTTGATGGCTGAAGCCGTGGAAAGGAATTGGATTGGTGGTGATTCGCAAACGCTTTTTGCGGACGGGATTCGAGCCCATATGGAGCAGCTAGCCATTCACGATGGAAATATGGTGATTGATGACGCGGCTATTACGGCTTACACAGATGCCCATCCATTGGTACCAGCCACAGCATTAGAGCAAATTAATACGCAATACTGGGTAGCCTCGATCTTAAATGCAGAAGAGGCATTTGCTAATTGGCGTAGGAGCGGATATCCGGTTTTAACCCCAAATCCTTACCCACAAAGTGGAATTGAAGGTGATTTTATCCGTCGCATGGACTACTCTGTATCAGAATATACCAACAACCTGGAAAACATCACAGCGGCTATCAACCGCCAGGGTCCGGATAAACTCGATACCAGAGTTTGGTGGGATGTAGAGTAATTTTTAAACTGAAATCATTTGATCAGGCTGCTAAAAGTAGCCTGGTCAAATATCTTTTACGTGTAATCTGGCATCGAATAATGCATCCATAACCATATATTCCACGTCAATGGCAACTGAAACTTGATTTTGGGACACCACCAGCGCATCAATGATCATTTATTTCAGTATCTGGGCGACATAAAAGCAGGTTCTTGAGGTTTGTTGGTGCCTCGATAGTCATTTTTTTCGGTCCGCTAACCATGTTTTTGTCGATCTGGGGCATTCACAACCAGATCTGGGACGATTCCTGTTCGATCTGGGAGACTTCTGAGTCGATCTGGGGGACTCCTGAGTCGATCTGGGAGACTTCCAACCCGATCTGGGAGGTTTCTAACCAAATCTGGGGGATTCTGAGGTGTTCTGGGAGGTTTTTAAGTGATCTGGGAGGACAATAACATCAATTATCAAAAACATAAAACATTAGATTAGACATCTCTTCACCAAGCTGCTGATCGAGCAATTGGTAACCGTAACCTTCCATTTCTTCCAGAAAGTCAGCTTCAAGCAGCCTGGGATACTTGCAGTCTCCATGAATCTCTCCAGCTGCTTTTCCCATCCGCTCCATAATCACCAGTACACCATTTTCTTTCAATAACTTATGGACTTCCATCATGATATCCTTGCGAGTGTCTATCTCATGAAAGACATTGATCATCAGTATTCTATCAAAGGTCGCTTTGGGTAGGTTGGTGGAACTCTCTGTCCCAACCACAAGGTTAAATGTTGCTGATGGTGTTCCTGCAAAGTTCTCATGGAGCGCCAGTACATCATAAAAATCGTATAGCCTGGCTGAATTAATCTCCTGGAGATACCAGGTGATATCTTCCACAAAATAGGATATCTGGATTTCCTTTAAACCATTGCCGGCGCCTATACTCGCTACCGTTTCACCTGGTTGGCATCCTGCCAGGTGATAGTAGGTCTCGTATTCGTGTTGAACTGCCTGAAAATCTTCCGGGAAAAGCTTGTAGTTATAGGGTTTGGTGTAGCGGCAGGAGAGGATTAACACTATGTTGATTAAAAAGATAGAAGTGCGCTGAATGGTCATGATGTCGTACTCAAATGAGATTACTCATTCTCCTCAAACCATTTCACGATCTTCGGCATGTCCCTTTCAAAACCACCGGGGATGTAGAAATTAAGTATTCCGGTTCTCTGATCCGTTTTATTCTTAAAATCATGTATGGTCTTTGATGGCACTCGAAGAAAAGTTCCTTTGTCGGCATCTACCCATTTGTCACCTACCAGAAAAGAAGTGGTGCCTTCCAACACGTAAAAGACCTCATCATTATGTTCATGTTGATGCGCACCCGGACCGTCTGAGTTGGGTTCGAGCCACCATTCTGAGACACTGTATTTCTCGTCTGTTTCGTTTTCATCAGCTTTGAATATAGCAGTCATGGGTCCACAGTTGTAGACACGACCTTGCCCGGACGGGAGTACGATGGATGCTCTGTGGTCTTTTTCGTGTTTCATGTAAGGTTATCTGTTGCTGATGGAAATACCCTTTGTTGTAAATGAAATCCCTTGTTGGGCATGATTGGAAAGCATGACCCCTTCGAAAATTGGCTCTACATCCGTGCTTTCAGCCTGCCATACAATGATGAAATTAGGTCCTGTACCACCACTAATATCTCCTTCCTCAATGACATACTCAATGGTCTGCATGGGTCCCAGTTTGATAGGGGTGTCCTGGAATTCTTTGGCTACCTCACCAAAAGAATCGTAATAGTCTACTGATGTGATATATATGCTGTGCCTTAGGCTGGTGTTTCTCAAGCTAGCCGTAGCCGTAAGATCAAAGCGTGTTTCTTTTGTTTCATTATATATCTGCGAGTAGATAGGTATGTAGGTTGTGTCTCTCATTGGAAGGCCTGCTGGCACAACATTCACCTTCATCAAATCATATTTGTCTTTGACTTTTTGCTTTCTGTTCTGACCCTGAAAGTCATAGCCACAAGCTGCGAGCATCAAGAATATGGATAATGCAAATACATTTAAGGAACTGCGATAGAAACTTATGCGCTTAGTGAAATTCATCTTTGATTAGTTTGTACTGGATAAAATCAAATTAGACCTGATAACCTTCTCAAAGAACGTGAATTTTCTCATCATAGTTTAAATAGCCAGTAAAGGAAAATACGGTACTTCCGGCAGGTGATTCTACTTACAGTTGTTGATATTGAAAGTCGGCAGGAAAATCTCCTGCACGAAGGCAAATGGCAACTTATTACCTGATGAATTGTAAGCACCACCGTCAAGTATTGCGACTTTCAGGTATTTACTAATCTCAGCTTGTGGGGGCTGGTTTTTGGAACTCTCTCAATGAGTCCCCTGGCTTCCAGGTCTAGTTTTACGGTTACCATATACCAGATCACCTTACCATCAAACGAACTGCTCAGTGTTTCATCCGCCAGGTCTGTCAATTCATCAAAAGAGATTTCCTTGTGCTCTTCGATAGTCTTCAGAATAAATTGACTGATGACATCATACTTACTTTTGAGGATGTTAACGCCATCTTTACCTTGGGGGTGTTGGGTTAATATTCGTTCTTCACTCATAATTTTGGTAATTGACTCAAATGGTCAATAAAATTAATTAAATGGTTTAAAACGTTTGTGTGGAACCTCGATCATTTCCAAACTGCCACTAATACGGCAGAAAAGAGAAAACAGCGCTATCAATTTTTGAAAAATGACAGCGCTGTAATCTGAAATTCTTTCACAAAAGGGTTAGATTCTTCATTTTCTTATATCCTGACCTTCATTTGTGGCAAAGGTTTGAAGATCCATGCGCCTCCTGTCCTAAAGGTATCGGCCGTGGCGAATGTGTCTTCCATATACTGAAAATAGGTAATCTTGCCTGCTGCATTCACTTTGGCAAAAATTGAGAATGGAGAGTTACGTGCACGATCAAGTGTCTTTGATCTTAGGGTGAAACTGCCGAAAATAGCTACATTTTCACCATCGTCAAATGCAGCCTCAGGAGTGAACTCATCTACGGTCCATCGTTCATAAACTCCTTTGAATACTTTCGAGAAACTGTGGGGTCCGTGATGGGTTCCGGTCCATGGCATAATCTTATGCAGATCATCATTTTTGTAGTTTAGGGAAACATACACGAAATCCTCTGCCAGATATTTGAGTGTGTGCTCAAGGTTTGTAGGGTCTTCAAGTAGTTTCTGAATGATCTGTGTGGGAGTTGCTTTTTGACTTTCAATTTCAGTACTCCCCGAATTATAAGTGGTTTGAGGTGCACGTGATAAAGTTTGATTTTGATTTGGATTGCCTGGGAGCAGGAAAAACGCAGCCATTCCAAGCGCTACTAATGGGTTCATTTTATTAATTGTTTAGAGATTGATAATTATTCGACAAAGGTCTGTCTGAATAAAATCCCGGACCTATAAGGTAGATTTAGAAAGAAGCTTAAGGTAGTTTAAGGTTTAACCTTTGCCAATCTGTGCCTGATGGTGCTAAGAAACTCAGGAGTGATACCCAAATAAGAGGCAATTTGCACGTTGGATACACGATTAAAGAAATAGGGATACTTATCAATAAAATCAAGGTATCTTTCCTCAGCAGTAGAACTGATGTTTTGTAAGACCCTTCTTTGAAAACTAATCAATGCCCTTTCTGTGAGTATTCTGAATATTTTATCGAATTTGGGATAGGCTTCAAACAGCTGTTCCTGGTCATGTTTTTTTATTCTGAGAATGACGGAGTTTTCAATGGCTTCAATATATAATTTACTTGGCTGTTCGGTAAGAAAGCTACCAATGTCGCCAATCCACCAGTTTTCAATGGCAAATTGAAGGTTATGTTCTTTTCCTTCAGCATCTACCATATACATTTTAAAACAACCCTCTACAACGAAAGTATTGAACTTGCTGATGTCACCTTCCTGAAGTATGAACTGCCTTCGTCTAACCCTTCTCTCTTCAAAAACTGTTTCCAAAAATGAAATTTCAGATTCCTCAAGGGGGAGGAATTTTTCAAAATACCTTATCAGCGGTTCGATCTTCATTTTACGCCAGCCAAATTTTGTGTAGTATTAGGCTCAGGAAAAGTAGATACGCCAGTCCACCCATCAATCCACATGTCAACATTCACGTCATGAAAGGGGTGTCGTCTCACAAATGTATTGGCGGTAGTATCGCCAAACAGGAATTTATCTATGAAGGCCTTTACTTCCGGGTACTGGTTTGGTGGAAGCCGACAATGACCATGATCCGCCACGATGGAAAACCCAAACCGGTCGCTGATTCCAAAAGCCTCCCAAACTTTACTGGCAGCTACACAAGAAACATAACCGGACTCTTCTGCCAGCCATGGATAGTCAGGATTTCCAAGGATAAGTACAGCTCTCGGAGCAATCATTGCTATCAGCTCATGGTGGTCGTGCGGAAGTTTATGCACGGAATTGGCAAACCTTCTCATATCTTCCTTAAACCAGGCAAAGTTTGTCCTACCCAGGGTCTCTACATCTCCTAATGTTTGCGAGACCCGCCAGGCTGCAGCACCACCTCCGCCGGGTTCCTGGGCAATGGTGAGTGCAATTCTTTCATCGAAGGCTCCGGAAAACAAGGCCATTTTTCCTGCGAAAGAGCATCCGGTAATAGCCAGTCGCTTCAAGTCGATATTTAGTTCATCAGCGACGAGCTCCAGCCCATCAATGATCCTGCTCACTCCCCAGGGCCAGGCACTGTAGGCACCCATCTCTGTCTGATCAGGATAAAGCCTGTTGATTGGCTGTTCGCCCCGCACCTGTGTATGAGCCATTACCTGGCTGAAGTTGAAAGCAATCGTGGCCAGCTTTCTCCCCTCGAAAACTTCGGGTGGCAGGCTTCCGGTTCCTCTGCCTATTCCGATCAATGCAGGGAAAGGACCGTCTCCCTCCGGAAGAACAATTTTGGAGATGAGGGTTAGGGTGCTATCGTTGACGGTTACTACGACCGTAAGGAGGGAGTCTTCAGAAGAATAGCTGGCTGTGAGGTTATCAATTCGTGTGGGCTTTTTGCCCACCTCATAGTGTTCTATCTCAGCTTTGATCTCCGATCGCCGTCTTGCCCAATCTTCGAAATCTGTAAGCCTACCACTTCCGTCAGACCATTCAAAGGGATCTGTCAACGGACGGATGGTCGGCAATTTATCGTATTCTGGAAGGACAGGAATGGGAAACTCAGTCCCTGTGTCTTCCACGCTGTAGACGAGGGGAGGAATCTGTGGGGAAGGGCTGCATGCACATAAAAAGAGCAGCGCCATGCCCAGCATTAATGATGCTTTCATCGCATTGGGTTAGGTTGATTTCACGAACCAGGTAGATAAATTTACTTGATTTTGTTGTGAACTCAGCTCGAAACAGTGGTGGAAGATTCCAGGTAGTAATTACAAAAGGTTACTCTACAAAGAGATTAACAGAAATCTGTATTTTTTGATTTTGACTACAAGGAACAATCAATAAGGATAAGGTAGATTTTATAAATTAATAATCAGATTTTGGTGCCGTGTTCATATAAAACTTCAGGGTCTATGTCCGCTTCATTAGCCCATTCAATTGAGTCAAAACTGACACGCACCGAATTAAAAATTGCTACATCCTTCAATTCTTTGAATATGCCTGTATCTAGATATGGCGACATATCAAAGATTTTCTGCTCCCCATTCTCAAATGTTAAGAGTAGTTTATATCCCTCCTTCGGTTCAACTTCTGTAATTGCTAAATACATGATACCTACTTTAACGGATCAATTTTAAAAGGTTTCTCTCCATTTTGACATAATTCCTAATCGGCAATTAACTCTTCCTGATGAATTTCGATCCAGGCTTCAACCATTTTCGTCTGTCTTTTTGGAAGTTCGCCTGTTAATAAACTTCCATCTTTTATTCAAAATGTAGCCTTAAAGTCCTGATAATAAACATGTATATGCGGTGGATTATGTTCTTTTGGTCCATAATACATCCTCACAATAATTCCGAAAAACATTGAGATGGTTGGCATCCTCTAATTTTTTAGGATCAAAATATTAATCTATTGCCAAACATCCAATAAAGAAGGCTTACACATCCTGAAAAATCAGGTAATTGCTATCACATCTCCAATTCTTACGTTTGGCTTAAGACAACTGAAATCAGTCTCCTCTCAATAAGTAACCTTAAAGATTGACCCACCATGGTCATCAGCGATGTAAAGGGCACCATCAGATCCCTGGGCCAGACCACAAGGTCGGTGTCGTAGTTCACCCTGAGGGTTCGCCAGGTTGATTCCTGCAAAGTTATCCAGGAAGACCTCCCATTTTCCGGTGGGCTTACCATTTTCGAATGGAACGAAGGCGACGAAGTATCCTTTGCTCAGGGTCTTGTTTTGACCATGAAAAGCTATGAATGCCCCATTTTTATATCGCTCCGGGAACATGTCGCCTGTATAAAACAGCACGTCATTCGGGCCATAATGCGCGGGAAAAGCCATGATGGGATCAATGGCATCTTCACCTCCGGTTTTCTTGCCGTCACCGCCATACTCAGGAGAAATAATCCTGGCATTCTGGATGTGGTCATAGTACGTATAAGGCCATCCCGCATTGTCGTTTTCCTTCAATTCATAGAATGTTTCGGCAGGTAGGTCATTATCCTGTTGCTGGGTGTAGAGGTCAGGGTAATACAGGTGAAGTTTTCCTCGACCATGGTCAGTAGCAAACAGGGAGTTAGTTTGGGTGTTCCAGTCTAAACCAACTGGATTTTTCAGTCCTGTCACGTATCTCGATCCATCTGCATAAGTTTGGTTAAGCTTGTCTGCACGGAATTTCCAGATACCTGCGGCCGAATCCAGGATCGTACAGGGATTCATTCCGGTCTTGTCGTCCGCATCCCTGCATGGATCGTTCCATGATCCAACCGTCACATAGATATTGCCATTGCCATCCATGGTAAAGGGCTTGGCATTATCACGCCCCATATCGATCAGTCCGTTTACAATGTTTTCTGGTGAATTGATATCGACGATCTCATGTTGACCATTCATCTTGTAACGAAAGATCCCTGAATTAGAGGAAGCATACAGGTAGCCATTTTTTACCAGCACCTCAGTTCCGGGAAGCTCTCCGAAATTCTCCTGACTATCTATCTTGCCGTCGTTGTTTTTGTCTTTCAATGCCACGATCGCTTTCCCATCTTTCAACGCTTTTCTGTTGGCATAGATGTCTCCATTCGGAGCAACAGTCAGGTGTCTCACAGCACCCAGATCCTTACCAATTTCAAAAACAGAAAAACCATCAGGAGCAATCAGGTCAGTTTCGTTGATTGTCTCTTTTACCACTTCTTTGGTTTCACCTGTGCATTGCACAAATAATGCTGCAGAAGCAAGTACGATAAGTAGAGAGAATAGGGTTGAGGAGGTGTGTTTGATTTTCATAAATGGGTTTTCAGATTTTTGGCAAAGCGCCAAATTTAAACTTTCAGATGAATTAATAAGTGAAATTCATCAAAACATGTTGTCAGACATTTCTAAATGTCTTTAGGAATCAAGACAATTGAGTGTGGTTTAATCATTCATCCTTGGTATACAAGTCTCTGACGCCGTCAGAAATTGGCCAGATTCTATTTTCCTTGAAATTTCCTGAATGATGAATCATTAAGTTCCCCTTTTCATCAATGCGGTATTCCCAAACGGTATTGTCTGGATAGACCTGGCAATAAATAGAAGGTAAGAATCGTTTGTGTGTATCATTATAAAAGACCAGCTTCAGTTTATGTTTTAAAAGATATTTTCCATTATCTACTTCCTCAAATGATTTAAGGCTGTCACCTTTAATTAATAGATAATAATTAAGTGAATTATCATCCTTTTTAGGTTTTATATGGCCTGAACCAGAGCCTGACCATATCCACTTTCCCTGTAATTGTGCTATCAATTCACTTCTTAGGATTTGAATTAGTGAATCACGTTTTTTCTGGGCTAGATAATTTAAAGTTGAATCAGCACCTTTAATAATTGCATTGTTAAAGGTTAAAGTTGCAGCATATATCTTTTGTTGCTCTAAACATTCGAAAGCTTTTCCCAGTGCCTTTTTTTGTCTCTGGTAGACATCTTCCTGGGCAGATAGGTTAAAACAGAATGATATAAAAATAAGAGAAAAAATATAACGCATCACTATCAGTTAAACCTTAACGAATTTAACAGTTTTTTGATTTTTGCACGTACTACTTTGCTGGAAGCCACTCATTTAGAATGGGAGATTGGAGTATCTGTTATTTGATCAAATCAGCAAATTCTCAGCTTGGCGAAAGAAAGCAGCAGGGTTTTCTCGCCGGTAGTCTCAAAGTTGACTTTGGCCTTGCAGTTGGATCCTTGCTCGTCGATCAGCGTCACCTCGCCAAAGCCAAACTTGGGATGTTCTACCTTCATACCGACAGCAAGCTCCGAGGTATCACTGGGCTGAAAATCTTCACTTACCTGGTGCGTGGGAGCAGAAGCGAATTTTCGGTTGGCCTGGTCTTTTTTCAGGTTGTTGACGAAATTCTTAGTCACATAGCTTTCAGCAGAGGAGAGGGGAGCTGTAGTGGAAAATTTCTTATTCACCTTGATGAAAGCTGGATCCACTTCTTCGATGAACCGGCTCGGCTCACAGTTTTTCAACCTGCCAAATCGATATCTGTTCAGCGCATAGCTGAAATGGAGTTTCTTCTTCGCCCGGGTAATGGCCACATAAAACAACCGGCGCTCCTCTTCGAGATCAGCCCGGCTACTCAGCATCATCTGAGAAGGAAATAGCTCTTCTTCGAGTCCAACGATATATACATAGTTAAACTCAAGTCCCTTGGCCATGTGAATGGTCATCAGGGTCACCGCTTCATCAGAGTCATTCTGGTTATCTGCATCCGTAAGCAATGCTACTTCCTGAAGGAAGGCACTCAGGCTCTTGTCTTCGCGGGCCTGGTCGTCTGTAAATTCTTTAATCGCGTTGAGAAGCTCCTGCACATTTTCGTACCGGCTCATGCCTTCTACTGTCTTATCTTCGTAAAGCTCCTTCAGCAGGCCAGAGGTCTTGGCTACCTGGGTGGCTGTATCGTATGCATCCTTTTTCTCGGAGGTGAGCCGGAAGCTTTTGATCAAAGTGGCGAAGTTTTCTACTTGCGTGCCTCCTTTACCTCCCACATATTTGGAGCCATGCTCCAGGATCTCCCACAGAGATTTTTGCTCTTCTTCAGCAGCAACCACAAGTTTTTCTACGGTACCAGGTCCGATACCTCGCTTCGGAAGGTTGATTATCCTTCGCATGGCCTGCTCATCATTCATGTTTACCACGAAACGCAGGTAGCTAAGCAGGTCTTTAATCTCTTTGCGTTGGTAGAACGATACGCCACCAACTACCCTGTAGCGGATATTCATCCTTCGCAGGGCTTCCTCCATAGATCGTGACTGACTATTTGTTCGGTATAGGATGGCAAATTCGTCAGTAGAGGCATGTTGCTGCATCTTGGTTTCAAAGATGCTGCTGGCTACGAGCCGTCCTTCCTCATTATCACTGGTCGCTTTGATCAGGTCAATGAGGTCTCCGTCTTCATTGTCTGTCCAGACGTTCTTTTTGATCTGGGCTTTGTTCTTGTTGATGATGGAGTTGGCGGCGTTGACAATGTTTTTGCTGGAACGATAGTTCTGCTCCAGTTTAATGACTTTCAGATCCGGGTAGTCACGCTCAAAATTGAGGATGTTTTGGATGTCTGCACCCCTGAAACCATAGATACTTTGCGCATCATCACCCACTACGGCAATATTTTGCTTCACAGCAGCGAGTTTTCTGGCAATCAGGTACTGTGAGATGTTGGTATCCTGAAACTCATCGATCAGTACATAGTGGAATCGATGCTGGTATTTGTTGAGGGTGTCCGGATGCTCCTGGAAAAGTACATTGGTAAAGTACAGGAGATCATCAAAGTCCATGGCATCAGCAGCAAAACACCTGTTGACATAGGTCTTGTAGATATTTCCCATTTCAGGACGCATGTTGGCCCGGTCATCCTCCTCATATATAGGGTTGTTGAGGTATTCCTGCCAGGAGACCAACCTATTTTTGGCTCCCGAAATCCGGTTGTAGACCACATTGGCTTTGTAAAGCTTGTCATCAAGATTTTTTTCTTTGACAATTTGCTTGATCAAAGTCTTGGAATCATCCGTATCGTAGATGGTGAAGTTACTGGGGAACCCAATTTGGGAAGCCTCTGCCCGAAGTATCCGGGAGAAAACGGAGTGAAATGTACCCATCCACAGGTTGCGCGCATCATCGCCGACAATTCCTTCGATACGGTGACGCATTTCTTTAGCGGCTTTGTTGGTAAAGGTCAGCGCCATGATGTTGAAAGGGTCTACATTGTGGTGCTGTATGAGGTGGGCAATCCGATAGGTGAGTACCCTTGTTTTTCCTGAGCCTGCGCCTGCTATCAGCATACATGGCCCTTCTACATTGATCACCCCTTCTAATTGGGCCGGATTAAGTTCTTTCAGATAATCTTCCTGCGCAGCATTCTCCATCTGGCAAATCTAAAATAAACCAGCCGATTGAACCGGCGGATTCCGAAACAATACCTGATGAAGTTGAATTTGAGCGTGTATCCGATGACGTGTTTAATACTGGTGTAAAAAGAAAAGTCCCGGATTGAAAACCCGGGACAGTCCAACTAGCTAAATAACCCATCTAAACATAATCTTTTAGTGATATGCGATAACATGTCTTCTGTGCGAGCGCCGGATTTTCCTTTCTATCCGTGCATTTTTTCTGTGCAACCTTTTATGTCTGATATGAGCCTTCCTGTGTTTGATGGTATTTGAAGACTTTACTACGACCACACACTTGTCAGCGGTTCTATGGTTGACGATGTGATCTTTGGCTGTTGCTGAGAAAATGAACAACAAAAGCATATAAACGGTGAATATTAATCTCTTCATGGCAGTAAATTTTTAATTGTTTGGTGCTTAGACACCCTGCCATGGAAAAGGTTTAAAAGGGATTAGCTAAAAAAGTGATAATACTTGTTTAGGACAATCACAGCCAAAAAAGCCAGGAAGGCAGAGACTTCGAAAATAAGAAAGATGAGATTCCAGTCTAGTTTGTTTTTGCTCACCATTATCGGTGTTATGTAATTGTTCTCGCAATTTTAACCAAAAGTGAATAACAAATGTGGAATTTATCGAATTCATCCATTTTTTTATCCACATATCAATCACCCGTTTATCCACATCAGGTGATTGTAAGATTTATCTCACCGTCGAAAATTCCTGAATTTTATCCAGAAGAATTTCAGCGTTCTCTTCGATGATCAGTGTACTTGCAATTTTCTTTGATAAGAATCCCTCTTCAATCATGTGCTCGAAAAACTCCATAAACTTATCGAAGTAGTTGTTTGGATTATAAATGGCACATGGTTTCCGATGATAATCCAGCTGAAGCCATGTAAAGACCTCTATAAACTCTTCAAGGGTACCTATCCCTCCGGGCATGGCAATAAATGCATCAGACAGATCTGCCATCAGGGCTTTGCGGTCGTGCATGTTTTTTACAATATGCAGTTTAGTAATGCCAGTATGGCCAAGCTCCCAACCCATAAGCTTTTCAGGTATTACCCCCTGCACCTCACCATTGTTTTTCAACATCTCTTCAGCAAGCACTCCCATGAGGCCAACTTTTCCTCCGCCATAGACAAGTCCAATATTCCGCTGAATAAAATGCTGCATCAGGTTTCTTGCCTCCTCTGCGTAGATGGGATCCTTACCTCCGCTGGAACCACAAAATACTGCAATTCGATTGATCATTGATATTGCTTATTTTTTGATAATCCAAAACTATTCAGATTCAGGAATTGTATCCTTTATAGCGTGCACTTTTTAATAAAAAAACAACTAAGTGCTGTCAGTCGTAATATCCGTAACTTTGTAATTAAAATAAGCAATATGAAATACTATGAATCCATAGTTGACACCATTGGTGATACCCCGCTTGTCAAGCTCAATTCTGTGAATAAGGGCATCGCAGGCACCATACTGGTGAAAGTGGAATATTTCAATCCCGGTAATTCTGTCAAAGACAGGATAGCTCTCAAGATGATTGAGGACGCAGAGCAGAAAGGTGAGCTTAAGCCTGGCGGGACTATTATAGAAGGTACTTCCGGTAACACCGGGATGGGGCTGGCCCTTGTTGCCATTGCCAAAGGCTATCGTTGCATTTTTACCCTCTCTGATAAGCAGTCGCAGGAAAAGATCAATATCCTGAGAGCAGTGGGGGCGGAGGTGATCGTGTGTCCTACCAATGTACCTCCTGATGATCCCCGGTCGTATTATTCTGTTGCTAAAAAGCTTAACAAAGAGATCCCTAACTCCATTTACCCTAATCAGTACGATAATCTGTCGAATACTGACGCACACTACGAGACCACCGGGCCGGAGATCTGGAGAGATACGGACGGAAAAATCACACATTATGTAGCAGGAATGGGTACTGGCGGAACCATCAGTGGGACCTCCAAGTATTTAAAAGAGCAGAATAAAGATGTGATCACTGTGGGTGTTGATACCTATGGGTCGGTGTTTAAAAAGTATAAAGAGACCGGGGAATTTGACACCAAAGAGATTTACCCTTACTTAACAGAAGGGATAGGTGAAGACATTTTACCAAAGAATGTTGACTTCAGTCTTGTGGATCACATCGTGAAAGTCACGGACAAGGATGGAGCCATCATGGCAAGAAAGCTGGCCAGGGAAGAAGGACTGTTTATTGGCTGGTCTTGTGGGTCAGCTGTGTATGGCGCTTTAGAGTATGCGCGAGATAACCTAAAAAAAGACGATGTGATGGTCATTATTCTTCCGGATCACGGCACCAGGTACCTTGCCAAAGTTTATAACGACGACTGGATGAAAGACCATGGCTTCTTTGAGTCGATGAAATTTGCCACAGCCAAAGACATCGTCCGGTATAAGCAGGGCAATGGAGAGCTGAAGACGATCAGCCAGGATACTAAAATTGGTGAGGCCATTCAGATATTAAATAAATATGGAATCGACCAGGTGCCAGTGGTGGATGATAAAGATGAATTTGTGGGCAGCCTCAATGACTCCAAAGTATTGAAAAGCCTGATTGAAAACCCTCAGCTGAAAGAGAAGCCAGTCAAAGAGATCATGGATGAATCTTTCCAGTTTGTGGGGATGGACAACACCCTGGATGTACTTTCATCACTTATTAACAAAGAGAATAAAGCCCTGCTCGTAAGGGATGAAAAGAAAAAAGTACACATCATCACACAAAGTGACTTATTGATGGCAATCACAAATTGATTTTTGTATATTTGATATAATAATAAATAAACTTTTAACTCTTTGCTTGCAAGCCCTGATGTCACCAAGATGTCAGGGTTTTTTTATATAAACACCACGAATGCTTCATTCGAAAAAGAGAAACTTACAATGTCATTGGGCTGGAAAGGGTGTTTTTTGGCGCTTTCAAACAGTTAGTTGAAGTCGTAATTTTAGCATATACTGGCTCTAATTGAAGCGTTATTTGTATTACACATTTAAAATATTTAGATTGATGAGCAAAAAAATTGAGATTCCACCTGACGCTTTCTGTGAAAAGGGGATCAGTTCTTCCCCTCAACTACCAGTATCCGCTATCCTCATGGATATATAAGTGCATCAACCGGGCAGATTCTGAGTTTGCCAGTTTCCTTCATCAGCAGGGCTATACCGGAACTAAAGCTGGCAAACCTTTCAAATTTTTCACCTTTTCGAAGCTGGATGTGCCCAAGAGAGAGATCTATGAGGATCGGATGATCATACAAAGTGAGGAGGTATATCTCACGCTTAGCTTTCTCATTGAGCAGGCGGCCGAGAAATTTATTACTGGCGTTTTTCAACAACAACATGTAGGCCTTGGTGACCAGAAATCTCAGGTAGACTTCGAGGTTTCCGGTATTGAGGCCAGGCCTACACCAATCAGGGAACAGATCGTGTTATGCACTGCTTCGCCCATTGTAGTGAGTAAGCCGGAGATGAGAGGGGACAAGATGCATGCTACCTTTCTTTCACCCACAGACGATGGCTACAAGGATTATTTTCTGCAAAATCTGATCAGGAAGTATGAAAGCTATGCCAGCTATACGGGAGATTCTATCTCTACCACATTCGACCAGGCGATGGATTGGGAGCTGATGCAGGGGCCTGTGCGGTCGCGGCTGGTGACCGTCAAAGCCAACACACCTGCACAGACCAAAGTACGGGGCTATGATTACCAATTTAAGCTGATGGCTCCGGCGCCTTTGGTAAGAATTGGGTTGCTGGCCGGGTTTGGAGAGAAGAACAGTCTGGGGTTTGGGTGTGTGATGACAAGGGAGGACAGCTTGAAGTAAATAGATACAACTATAAAGAAATCAGGATGAGGATAAGAGAGAAGACGTAAGGGGATGTGGAAATGAGGTTGCCGGTGAGCGAAATCGCTTTACCAGATCGGGAAATCACCTCCGGGGTTTGAGAAATGAGGTCGACTGTTGAAGAAATCAGGTTGCCGGTCGACGCAATCACCTCGCGGGACAAGGAAATCAGGTTGCCCGTAGGCGAAATGAGGTTGGCTGTCAGGGAAATCGAGATAGGCTTTGGAGAAATCGGGTTGGTAGTTTGGAAGATGGAAATAATTAATTATTAACTCTTAAATAATAAATGATGAACAAAGAAGAAACGATGTATTTTGACATGTTTGTGCAGGTGCAGCGGCACCTGGATCAATCACCCGATAAGTGGTCGGCCATACCTGCGATCACCCGTTACAAAAATACCCTGGATGAAAACCTGACAGCCATCAAGGCCAAGGACCTGGAGGCTTCTGGTAACAGTAAAGGACTGACTGTTACAAAGAGTGAGCTCAAAAATCAGCTGGCGCTGAAGATAGCGATCCTGTGTGGGGCTATGTATGCCTATGGCAGTGAAAAGAGAGACGCTCGGCTGACCAGCCAGGTGGAGTACAGCCCATCATCCTTGTATAAGATGGCTGACATGGAGTTTGCCCAGCAGGTGGCTACACTGATAGCCCTGGCTTCTGACAATGTGTCGGAACTGGCGGATCAGGGAGTAAGTGATGATCAAATCACGGAGTCCAGCTCTTCATTGGATGATTTCTACGAGATGATCGGCAAGCCACGCACACAATACATTCAGAGCAATACAGCAAGTATGGAAGCAGCAGAGCTGATTTCAGCCACGCTGGACCTGCTACGTGATCAGCTGGACAAGGCGATGCTGCGCTACCGGCTGATGGATACGGCCTTTTATGAAGGGTATGAAAGAGCCCGAGTATTGGTAGACTAAATGGAATGCCCCCGGCAGATTTGTCGGGGGTATAATTGGTTTAGGTTATGATAAAGGCATTTTGACGAGGTATGAAAGAAGCACAAAAAATTATGTTATTGATTTTTCCTTTTAGACTGAATCCCTTTAAGCTTTTTAAGGAATTGATCCCGGGTAAGTCGTTTGGCATATTTCATTCGCCGTTTCAACTCTTCCTCCGGGTTCTCTTTGAATGGATCTGCAACCTGTGTCTTGCTCATATGGTAAGATACCGACTTTCCATTATAAATGCGAGTTCTTACCTCTTTCAGAAGCTGATACAAATATGATGTAAAACTAATTTGTCGATAAATGATTAAAGCAATGTTAAAAATCCAACCCTTGGCTCCATTATCAATGGTAGTTTCAACACCAGGATCTTTTTATCGAAGTAATGACTGCCCTTCACATGAAATGATTTACGGAATGCTTGAGAATATATTAGGTTGGCATTACTCTGTTGAGATAAGAAAAGCATATATAAAGGACCTTAGAAAAAAGCTAAAGAAGGAAAAATCTGAGTTAATCGAATCGAAGTCCCTCTCCGGTTATATACCCGTTGTTCAAAATTATGTCAAATTGAAAAGGCTATTTGTTAAACCTTATTCAACACCCTACATTGATTTGTGGACACAACATTTGAAACACAATGATAAAAGGCATTTTGATGGAGTAAGAAATTATGACCATAGGCTTACAAGAGAAATCAATCTTGCAGAAGACACAGAAAAGGAGCAAGTATTAAAATCTAATATTGGCCATTTCCCCAATTACTATCAGAGTCCAAAGAGAAGGGAGTTTGTTAAAGTCGAGGGTGAGTATATGTATGAAATAGAATTGAAAGAAGATTTTAAAGAGGTACTTAAGGAAGGAATTGAAGATCCTGTGAGTATACCGTTCTTAGGCACAAGTGAGGGATGGGTACATGTCGAACTAATAATTCCGGGAGAAAAATGAATCATCCACTTTCCAAATACGGACTGGCATTGGTGCTAAGAAAAAACAGCTTGGAGGATTCGGAGATTAATCAGATCTCACACGAGATGCTTATTGAGGAGTTGCATGAAGGTCTAAGGAAATTCCGGTTTCATACTGACAGTGATCCGGAACTAAATGAATCGCTTGTTTATAAATATTATGGGATTGAGGATTTTGATAACAACCCTTCTTTGATCCAATCTGCAGGACTTGCTGGCAAGGGAATGTTTTTATGTCAGAATATTCTTACAGAGGAAAAAAGTGCCAAAAAAGTTTTTGGAGCTGTAAAGAAAATCATTAACCTGCTTGAAAGTAAAGCGGATTTGTCAAAGCCCGAAACAATAACCATGTCCATCTCTCCGGTTTCCGGCAAAATTAACCAAGGAAAATTAAGTCAAAGTAACCCAAGCTCTACTCTTATTGAGGTGTGTTGTTATGCAATAGGGAATATTCATCCATTAAAGCCTTCGTTCTCCGCAAACAATTTAAACTATGGTCTTATTCCAGATTTACAATTAAATGAGCTAATCATATTTCTTGATTTTTTAGATCACATGTTTTCGGATTGTCATCCTAAGTTATTAAACGTTAAAAGCAAAGATGGTAAATACAGGAGACCACACATTATAAGGGGAAACTACCCAGATGCTCCTTATCACCCCATCTTTGGTCCCGTTGGATTAATAGCATCTATAGGAAAATGGTCAAAAGAAGCGGATATACCTGAAGGTATGAAGGTTTTGAACCTGCTTAAAGACGTACCAATATAACTATTTGGATATGGCAAAGCAGAGGTCCTTAGGTTTAGTCATTATCTGGTAGAACTTGCAAAAGAGAACAAATTATACAAAATAATACTGGACTTGGAGAAATCCACTCTAATAAGTGAAGAGCGTAAGAGTTTTGAAAATCCAAAATATCAACAATTTCACCTTTTCACTTCAAGGTTTCTGCAACTTTTTAATAGAGCCTCATTTAAAGATTTCCTGTCTTTCAGGGCTTCCTATGAGCCTGAAGTTGTGCATTTACTAAATACTTATTTTATCAATGTTGAATTAAAAAAACAATTGAATATGGCTATTTCGAAGGACATTGTTGCATCAGCCCGGGAAATGGGAAGATGGCTAAACTATGCAGCTTACAAAGCAGCTATTCAAACTGAAGATAAAGCTGCTGGAAAAGACACAATACTAAAAAGTAAAGCTAAGTTCTTAGTGGAACTGGAAAGTGCTGCCTTTTCATCTAAATCTGGAGATGAATTGATATCCCACGTAGTGACCAGGGTTGGAAGATTAACCGGGATGGATGTGCCTCCAGAAGCTCAAGAGTTTATGGACGCTACCTGCTCAGAAGTTATCACCCGGGAGCAGGCACAGCATCTAGTAACTGCATATTCCCGACTAAGAAATACATATGAAAAGAAAGAGGTGCCCCCTCAAGAAGAATACTCATTGGAACCTTAAAAGAAATCACTAAAATCAAAATACTATGCAAAACATAAAAGGAATACTTATTTCAGCTGTAGTTCCCATGTCAAACCATATAGCAAATGGTGGTGAGAAATTGTTGGGAAATGCGTCTAGTATCAAAAGAACACCGGAAGGCAAAGTTTATATCTCAGGTCAAATGCAACGACATGCGCTTTTTAGTACAATGGCCAGAATCAATGAAGGAGATTCTGAGAAAGGAGAAACATACGTGAGCAACGGGGATGGTATCAGCAATTTTGTAGAAAAGGATCTTAGAGCTGATCTAGGAGGATTCATGCACCCTTCCAAAGGCTCTTATTCAGGACGAAGAACATCACCATTATCAGTAACTCCTGCTGTAGCTATTGAAGAAAGTAGAGTGGGCCGCGACTTAATGGTAAGGTTTAAAATGAACCAGACTAGTGAAAGAGAACAAGCTTTGGCAACGAGAGAATTTTCTGAAAAAGACATTATGCTAATGAACTTCCATCTGGACCTGTCGACACTGAGTATTTCAAAAGTATTTGAATACGAGGGCGAATTCCATGTAAAAACAAGCTTTATCAAACATTGTACTGAAAAAGAACGCATGAGACGAGTAAGGTTATTTTTAGAAGCCTCACAATCTATTTCCGATTATGCCAACCAAGCAAGAAATGCCGTGGCTGGCGATCCAGAAAAAGTTCTAATTGTCTTTGATACTAAACTAAATCGTAAGGCTTGTAGGTTTTTTGAAGCAACTGAATTAGAGCAGAAAAATATTATTTCAGAATTAGAAAAAAGGAATGCACAGACTTTTTTAGGAGATGATCGAACTGAAAAAAGCGTCTATAATGCTTATGAAAGAGCATTAGAAGAATTGGATAACTCAACTCTTTATGATCCGTGTGGAGGAGATCAGGAAATCAAAACATTTTTAGAGGCTTTTCCTGAAAAGTAAGTGAATCTAGCAAAACCAACAGGAGTCAGCCTAATCGATCATACAAATAAAGTCGTTTCAGAAGCTGAAGAATGGAGTCGAATACGTAAAAAATCTTTTGAAAAATACTACCGGTTTTTTGGTATTGATCCTAAAGAAAGTTTATTGAAGATTTGCAAATATCATGATCTAGGCAAGAAAGTTGAAGCCTGGCAAAATGCCTGTCAGAAAGAATATAATCATTTCCAAAAGTCTGGCAAGGTTAGTGGGCAATACCTAAGATCAGCAAACATTCGTCATGAGATCCATAGTTTGCTGATTTGTGAAAAAAATGGAGTCGTTCTTTCAAATGAGGAGAAATTAGCGATAGCATGCCATCACGGGAAATTGTCAAGAAGACATCAAGAGAAATGGGAAAGATGGCAAAATGGAGCCGGTAGCAACCTATGGAAGGAATTTAAGAGCTTGAATTTCAATTCACGCAACGATTCCTTTGAGGAGATTGTTCTAAAAAGCTTCCAATATGACTTTTTAAGAGCAGGTCTTCAATTTGCAGACAAACGAGCCAGTACTATAGAATCTAAACAACAAGTTACTGGAAGATCTTCATTTGTCTATGAATTTAATAAAGACTGGAAGATGAGGCCAGTCCAGAAAATTGCTGTGGACAATGCAAATGAACTTTTCACTTTGCTTAGGGCGCCAACAGGAGCAGGAAAGACTGACGCTTGTTTATTATGGGCGAAGGAACAAATTGATGTATTGAAAAAAGCCGATCATCTCATCATTTCTATGCCGACCCGCTTTACCTCTAATGCATTGGGTATCAATATTTCATCAAGCATTTCTCAAACAGGCATTTATCATTCTACTGCTAAGTTTCTAAAAAGGGATGGAATTGAAGGGAATCATTATGCAAGTTTATTGGAAACTCCTGCCACAGTATGCACAATTGACCATTTGCTTTATTGCTTATCTAAAACAAAAGAAGATCATCACTTAACATTTTTGAATTTGGCCAATTCCTGTGTTGTTATTGATGAAGCAGATTTTTATGACAGTTTTACCCAAGCCAATTTATTGGTTTTACTAAAAGTACTAAAAGTACTAGATGTTCCAGTACTTCTAATGAGCGCATCTCTACCCACATCAAGTCTTGAATATTATCGTACATCAGGTTATCAGATTAGGGGGATTTTAGAAGATGATTCTGATTTGGATCGTGATCGATGTGAAATATCCCAAATTAAATCTTATGAAAATTTTCAAGAGATAGAGTTCCTTTTATCAAGAGCAACAAAGCAACCAACTATAATTTATGTGAATACCGTGGATACCGCTTTAAAGCTTGGAAAGTGGTTTCATGAGAATTTTCCATGTCTAAAAACTGAAGTTTATCACAGCAGGTTCACCGAGGCTGACAAAATTGAAAAGGAGAAGAACCTTTTGGCAATGATGGGCAAAGACGCATGGCAAAATGGCAGTGCACATGGCGTGGCAATCCTAACTCAGATTGGAGAAATGAGCGTAAACATAAGTGCAGATTTTATGCTCTCTGAGATCTGTCCGATTGATCGATTAGTACAACGTGTTGGTAGATTGTCAAGATTTAGCAAATTTATTGGTGAACTCGTGATTCTACACCCAATGAAAAATGGAGAGCTTTATCCAGCCCCTTATGGGGATTTTAAAAGTAAAAGGTGGAAATCAAATGAAGCTCTTTCCAAAACGATTGAAAAATTAAAGGAGAAGAAAACTTATAGTGCCGGGAGTTTTAATGTACTTGTGAATGAAATATATAAGGAAGGAATTAGTACGACAGATAAAGCTCTGACTAATGCAAATGAATTACTCAAGATGATAAAAAATAATTGGCTTATTCTCCCGGATTACGAACTTGATGAGGAAGAAGAAGCAGGTCACTGGAGGACAAGAGATATCACCGGACAAACTAGCGTATTAGCGATTAATAGAAATGAACTTGAAAGTACATACTTTGAAAATTGGTCAGATTTATCGCAATTAATCCATAAAAAAGGTGTGAATTGCCCAACCTATCTTGTAAAAGCCAATCTTAAATCAGGGCGTATTGAAGAAAGTTATGTGTATGTCAAGGAGGACAAAGAAAAGCTGTTTTTCTTAAGTCCGGCTTTAAAATACTGTTACCGATACGGGCTTGATTTGTCTATCCCAAAGGACGATGTTGAAGATAGGTTTGTTTAATGCCCATCACCGCCACCCATATCAACTACCTTCATGTTTGCCATCGTAAACTCTGGCTTTTTCATTATGGAGTAAGGATGGAGTCAGAGAGCGAGCAGGTCGCCAAGGGCAAGCTCACCGGTGAGCTCTCCTACCCGGACCGGGTGGTGAAGTATACGGAGCTGGTGCTGCCGGGTGGTAAGATCGACTACTATGATGCCAGGCATGAGGTGGTACATGAGATCAAGCATTCCAATAAAGTGGAGCAGGCGCATATCGCCCAGGTGAAATACTACCTGTATCTGTTGCGGGAGGCTGGAGTATCCAACCCTTCGGGAATTCTGGAATATCCCCGACTCAGGGAAACCCAACAAGTCCGGTGGGAAGCCGGTGATGAGGTGGTGGTACAAGGATGGATCGACGAGATCAAGGAGTTGCTGGCAAAGACCAAACCTCCGGGAGTGATCCATGCCAGGATTTGTAAGTCATGCAGCTACCATGATTTTTGTTATGCGCAGGAGTGAGGTGGTGAGGTGGTAGTTGGTGAGTGGTGAGGTGGTAGTTGGTGAGTGGTGAGTGGTTAGTTGGTGAGTGGTGAGTGGTGAGTTGGTGAGAGGTGAGAGGTGAGTTAGTGAGTTGGTGAGTTGGTGAGTATTTAGTGGTGAGCTAGCGAGTTTGTGAGTTAGTTGGTGGGTGAAAAATAAACCGTGAATAAATATGAGTGAATTGAGCTTTAATGAGAAGTACAGAATAAGGACGAAGGCTTTTGCTGTGGCTATTATCCGGTTTTATGGGGCGATGAAAAAAACGGATGAGTTGAGAATTGTGGGTAAGCAGTTGCTTCGGTCGGGTACATCTGTTGCGGCAAACTTCCGTGCTGCTACCCGAGGGAGGTCAAAGGCTGAATTTTATGCAAAGCTGTGCATTGTAGTAGAAGAATCAGATGAAAGCTTGTTTTGGTTGGAGCTGCTTGAAGAGAGCGCATTGATGCCTGTTGATGAGGAATTTGAATACCTAAAACAGGAAGCCAAAGAAATTGTGAGTGTGATGGCTACCGCCAGAAAAAACGCAAAACCTCCGAAATAACGAAATTACCACTCACCACCTCACCACCTCACTATTTACCATCTGTATCATGAAAAAATCCTACTACCTCTTTAATCCGGGTCGCCTTAGTCGTAAGGACAATACGCTCAAGTTTGTTCCGGTAGATGAAGAGGATCGTGAGGGTACCCCAAAATACATTCCTGTGGAAGGTGTTTCCAACCTGTTTGTTTTTGGTAGTCTGGATGCCAACAGTGCCTTGTATAATTTCATGGGCAAGCAACAGATCAGTGTTCATTTTTTTGATTATTATGAACATTATACCGGTTCATTTTACCCCAAAGATTATCTCCAGGCTGGCAGGGTGCTGGTAGCTCAGACCGCTCACTTTATCGAAGAGGAAAAGCGGATGCGGCTGGCTCATAAATTCATTGAAGGGGCTGTATTCAACATGTTGAAGAACCTCAGGTATTACGAAAACAGGGGAAAAGGATTGTCAGAGCGAATTGCCCGTCTGGAGTCATTCTCCGGTGATATAGCGCACTGTCATGATGTGCAGGAGCTGATGGGGCTGGAAGGAAATATTCGTCAGGTCTACTACGACAGCTTTGAGGAAATCATGCCTGGATTTGAATGGGTGAGGCGAAGCAGGCAACCACCTTCAAATGAATTGAATGCCCTCGTTTCATTTGGTAATATGATGTGCTATACTCTTTGTCTGGACCAACTGTACCACACCCAATTGAATCCAACGATCAGTTATCTACATGAACCGGGGGAACGAAGGTTTTCTCTGGCATTGGATCTGGCTGAAATCTTTAAACCACTGCTTGTGGATCGTACCATTTTCAGGGTGATCAACAAAAAGGAAGTTGGTAAAAACGATTTTGACCGAAAGACCAATTTTGTCACATTGAAAGAAGGGGGGCGAAAAGCCTTTGTTCGGGCGTGGGAAGAGCGGCTGGGTGAAACGATCAAGCATCGGTCATTGAATAGATCGGTAAGCTATAAGCACCTGGTAAAACTGGAATGCTACAAGCTGAGCAAACACCTGCTGGAGATGGATGAATATAAGCCTTTCAAAGCGTGGTGGTAGGTAGTCAGGTGGTGAGGTGGTGAGATTGTGAGTTGTGAGTTGGTGAGTATGAGCATAGATAAGTGATACATTGATTCCATCATATATATGTACATAATTTTGGTATACGATATTGGAGAAAAGCGGGTAGCTAAGATGCTCAAGTTGTGTAGGGTTTACCTTAATTGGATCCAGAATTCTGTATTTGAAGGGGAGATAACGGAGGTGAAGCTCAGGGAGCTAAAGTCAAGAGCTAAAAAACTGATGGACCCTGAGGATGACAGTCTGATCATTTTTAAAAGCCGAGAGGAGCGCTGGCTTGATAAAGAGGTGATGGGGAAGGAAAAGAATAAGCTTGACAATATGCTTTAAGTCGTCGGTCACAGGCAAAATCCTGGTTTTGAAAATCAGCGTTTTGAAGGCTTTAGCATAAATGTGTGTTTACAGTATATAACTGGGGTTGTCGAAAACCGGATAAAATCCGGTTATTGGGAACAGACGACCTGTTGGTAAAAAAATCATCATTGAAACCTATGAATACGAGGAGCAAAGCGCTATTTTCGTTTCGGGCTTCACGGCCTTCAATCGCACCACACTGGAATTGAAATATGGTTTTGGTTTCGATACTCTCCTGGTATGGCACACCTTCAATCGCACCACACTGGAATTGAAATATATAGCTACCGTTGAATCATTCGCGCACGCGCTGAAAGCCTTCAATCGCACCACACTGGAATTGAAATAAATAGAAGCCTACAAAAAAGAGAACGAGACTGTACCTTCAATCGCACCACACTGGAATTGAAATATTAATAAAGGCTACTTTGTTGGAGTCCGGGGAATTCCTTCAATCGCACCACACTGGAATTGAAATGGTGAAGCTGGACCACATCCGCCCACAGGACATAGAGCCTTCAATCGCACCACACTGGAATTGAAATGTGCATGCAGCCCTTCAATGCCTTTTAGCCATTTCCTTCAATCGCACCACACTGGAATTGAAATACGGGGAAATCCCGTTAAGGGATGGCCAGAAGTTCCTTCAATCGCACCACACTGGAATTGAAATAGCATACCGGTAAACAATACCAGTGCGCGTACAACCCTTCAATCGCACCACACTGGAATTGAAATAGATTTCCGGTATATGTACATGGTTGATCAAAACGACCTTCAATCGCACCACACTGGAATTGAAATCCAGGTTGGACGCCTCCTTCCCTTCCGGCTCCGGCCTTCAATCGCACCACACTGGAATTGAAATCATTTTGTTCCAGCTGGATATATGGGTGTGCCGACCTTCAATCGCACCACACTGGAATTGAAATAGGGGAGAACTAAGTGAGTAGATCGTTGTGTCGCTGCCTTCAATCGCACCACACTGGAATTGAAATGCAAAAGAAGGAGTTGTAATTGCAGACTTCAGAGACCTTCAATCGCACCACACTGGAATTGAAATCTGATTAGTAGAGGGTTTATAAACAAGCCTATACCCTTCAATCGCACCACACTGGAATTGAAATTTTAGGTTGGCCTGGGATCCGGTTAAATGGATGATTCCTTCAATCGCACCACACTGGAATTGAAATTCGTAAATATTTCATTCTACGATTACGGTGGACCTGCCTTCAATCGCACCACACTGGAATTGAAATAATTGAGGACTTTCTTAGATTCTTCCAGTCGGCCCCTTCAATCGCACCACACTGGAATTGAAATTCGATGCGGAACTTGATTTCCCAGTCCATGCGAGCCTTCAATCGCACCACACTGGAATTGAAATCGGATAACAAGACCTTGCGAGTCAACCGCGAATAACCTTCAATCGCACCACACTGGAATTGAAATTTGGTTGAGAGGGTTGAGGAGATTAAACGGAGATCCCTTCAATCGCACCACACTGGAATTGAAATCGAGAGAGGTTTTTAATGAGTTAATGAGGTCAATTGACCTTCAATCGCACCACACTGGAATTGAAATTGTTTACTACTGCTGCGGTTAGGTGTATGTCCCCTATCCTTCAATCGCACCACACTGGAATTGAAATAATATTAGAAGGACTTCCGTTTATTGTTCCATCATTCCTTCAATCGCACCACACTGGAATTGAAATAATGATACACCGGCAGAACCGGAAGCACCGCCGACCTTCAATCGCACCACACTGGAATTGAAATAAAGAACATAAAAGAACTACCTAGTTTATCAGCTCCTTCAATCGCACCACACTGGAATTGAAATATATAAACGAGTTTTTCCCCCGTGAGCTCCTCTAGTCCTTCAATCGCACCACACTGGAATTGAAATAAGATAAAAATAATATCATGATTGTCATCGTCCTCCTTCAATCGCACCACACTGGAATTGAAATAATACTCAACCGCTTCATCAGGGTCAAAATATTCGGCCTTCAATCGCACCACACTGGAATTGAAATTAATATTTTCATCTTGCCAAGCTCAACCGCTTTGTCCTTCAATCGCACCACACTGGAATTGAAATTTTAATGGCCTCCCATTATTGACTAATACAGTGTCCTTCAATCGCACCACACTGGAATTGAAATTTGCTGAAAAGGATGAAGAGATTGAAAGGCTCAACGGCCTTCAATCGCACCACACTGGAATTGAAATAGTAATAAACAGTATGAGTTCGATAGTTTCCAACACCTTCAATCGCACCACACTGGAATTGAAATATATTAGTGTTAATATGAGGCACGTTTTTATGGTACCTTCAATCGCACCACACTGGAATTGAAATAAAAAATGCATCCTTCTGAGGTAAATGTTGCCTACCTTCAATCGCACCACACTGGAATTGAAATAAAGTGAGCCCGGACGAGGTCAACTCCGGCGGCGTGCCTTCAATCGCACCACACTGGAATTGAAATAAGGATTGTCAGAAGAAAGATCAAAATAAGGAGTACCTTCAATCGCACCACACTGGAATTGAAATTAGTACGGATCAAATACAAAGCCTAAAGCATCATCACCTTCAATCGCACCACACTGGAATTGAAATATGCATTCATTCTACGAATGGGCTGAAATACTAGCTGCCTTCAATCGCACCACACTGGAATTGAAATTTGCTTTCTGCCATTGATCAGGCTGAAATACGTGGACCTTCAATCGCACCACACTGGAATTGAAATCTTTTTCGATGGATTCGAACGCTACATGGATCGCGTCCTTCAATCGCACCACACTGGAATTGAAATTTTCATGAACCAAAGTTGAATAGGTGTACTTCAACCTTCAATCGCACCACACTGGAATTGAAATATACCTTAGTGTGTTTAAATTAGGAATCCACGGAACCTTCAATCGCACCACACTGGAATTGAAATAGCCAGACGACCAGACCATCCAGGACTTTAAGACCCCCTTCAATCGCACCACACTGGAATTGAAATCCGAGTCAGGATTGTATCTGTATAAAGGAAGGTCACCTTCAATCGCACCACACTGGAATTGAAATTTTGAACCAAAAATTCTAACTGATCTCAATGATGACCTTCAATCGCATCACACTGGAATTGAAATTGTGGTCTTACGCATCATCTCGCTCACCTCATCCTCCCTTCAATCGCACCACACTGGAATTGAAATAGGTTGATTCATTCCATTCATTTACCGGACTTGACCTTCAATCGCACCACACTGGAATTGAAATAGTGTTGCCCAAACAAGTATTTATGAACACCTAAACCTTCAATCGCACCACACTGGAATTGAAATTAGGCTTTCATGTACTTTTGATATCTTCTTAAAGTCCTTCAATCGTACCACACTGGAATTGAAATACAACAAATAGATCAAGGGATAATAAAGCTGAAAACCTTCAATCGTACCACACTGGAATTGAAATCCAAAACCCGAGAAAAATGTCTCATAAAACATCTATCCTTCAATCCCTCCTTCGCTAATGCTACGGAAGGTAGGCGCACCACGATGGAATTGAAATCTTAACATAATATAAATACTCGTAACATCCTGAGTAGCTTCAATCGCACCAAAATGGAATTGAAATGAAACTCACGGTTTCGGCTTTAATACTTTCTTAGTTCCTTCAATCGCACCACACTGGAATTGAAATAATGCTACCAAAATGGAAACCCCTGAACGAATGAATTTTCAATCGAACCGCATTGGAATTGAAATCCATTATATTGATTTAAGAGGTTAGATGGAAGCCTTTAAATCGCACCACACTGGAATTGAAATTACTACCATAGCAGTGCCGAACTTGAACCATGAGACCTTCAATCGCACCACACTGGAATTGAAATTGGGTAGAAGGTTTATTAAATTTCAACGGTGGATTGCAGTCAATCGCACCACACTGGAATTGAAATCCTCTTAATGAGAATGCATCGGCTGGTGGTACTTCCGTCAATCGTACCACACTGGAATTGAAATAACAAACGGAATAAGCACAGGGCCATACCTCTATCCGTCAATCGCACCACACTGGAATTGAAATAGAACCTCTTGGAATACAGCAGGATTCCAATTAAACCCGTCAATCGCACCACACTGGAATTGAAATTAGGTACCACGGATAATGTCTAGTCCTCCTTTGACCTTCAATTGCATCACACTGGAATTGAAATAACAAATCAACAAAGGATTAGCAACTACCTGCGACCTTCAATCGGACCACAATGGAATTGAAATCTACTACGCCAGTATGATTCATTAATCAGGCAATACCCTCAATCGCACCACACTGGAATTGAAATAATGCTACCAATATGGAAACCCCTGAACGTATGAATCTTCAATTGTACTACACTGGAATTGAAATATGAAGACGGAGAGCAGGAAGTATTCGCGGAGCCACCGTCAATCGCACCACACTGGAATTGAAATCCAAAACCCGAGAAAAATGTCTCATAAAACATCTATCCTTCAATCCCTCCTTCGCTAAAGCTACGGAGGGCATGCGCACCACACTGGAATTGAAATTCATGTCCTAAAACCATGGGGGAAAATTCGTGCAACTTCAATCGCACCACACTGGAATTGAAATAAATTCTGTATCACCTCAAACTACAACCTGCGCACCTTCAATTGCACCACACTGGAATTGAAATTAGGTACCACGGATAATGTCTAGTCCTCCTTTGACCTTCAATTGCACCACACTGGAATTGAAATAACAAATCAACAAAGGATTAGCAACTACCGGCGACCTTCAATCGGACCACAATGGAATTGAAATTTTCAGTATTATACTATTCCTTTTTTAGGTAGACTTCCTTCAATCACACCACACTGGAATTGAAATAATGAAAAAGAAGCTAAGAAGTGGGCTAATGAATGCCTTCAATCGCACCACACTGGAATTGAAATTCAGGTAAAATCAATTCTTTTAACTTATTATTGATCTTCAATTGGACCAAACTGGAATTCGTGCTTGCCGAAAGTATGTAGGCAGGGAAATATTCTTCAATCCCTCCTTCGCTAAAGCTACGGATGGCAGGCGCACCACGATGGAATTGAAATAAGCCATACCACACCGTGGCAAAGTGTGTATCTACTGCCTTCAATCGCACCACACTGGAATCCAGACGGAGGGTTTAGGCCTGGACAGAGGGGTCAGTATCACAAGGGGCAGTATGGCATGCCTGCGGGTACGTAATAGAAACTTGAGCAACGGGTTCATTTTGCTAGGCATATGGGGCTTTAACGCTCAAAAGGAACAGGTACTTCCGGATACAACTTTTCGGCCTCGACTAGTTATTATAAATAAAGAAATCACCTTTGTTTTTTCTTTCATCGTTACGAGACAGTAATATGTAGTCTTCAACGATTAAATATTCTTCCCATCTCGACTTTTTGAGGTGGTATTTAGCTATATTTTCAAAATGTGCTTTGTTAAGATCTAATTTAGCCAGATCCTGTTTTAAGTTTTCGATCTCAGGCTGTAAAGATACCCAATGTCTCTCCTCACTGGCTTTACATTCTGTCACTGAACTGTTGTTATCCTTTGTATCAGACTTGACCGGTACCTGACTAATTCCCTCAGTGGCCAGAAACATTGCTAAAGCATAAAAACTTATTTTAATCAGTTTCATTTTGGTGATTTTAAGGTTTTTAGATTATTTAACCTTGATATGAAAATTGAGATTATAAAGGTTTTTAAAGTCCAATCCAACATCTATCAGTTCCTTGTCGCACTCATCAATGACCCAAAATATTTCAACTTTATTGCCACCAGCCTGAGCCTTAACCAATTTTCTAAAGAGCTTAAAAAGTGCCTTGGTTGTTGTTGTATTAATTACAGAGAAGTTGAAATAGCAGTTAAGTTGATTCCTCTCCTGAAAATGACACTCTACTTCGTTGATCAGGTTATGATAAGCAGCAAATACCTCAAGTCCTGTTGAGCGGCCGCTTATGGCTACCGTGTTAATCTTTTTATTGTACCTGATAGAAAGTCCTTCTTCTTCAGTCTTAATTTGGTGTCCTGCCTCTGTGTAAATAGTATTCATTTTGTGTGGTTTATACTGGTTGAAAAAGGATGTCCTTAATAAAGGTCTACCCTAAAACCACCCTGAAGTGTAGGGCTAAATGATCTAACACCGAGACCACCATTAATATGGAATCTTTTGATTATCTCATAGTCCATTTTTAGAGATGGAGTAATAGCAAAGTTTGTCTTGTTCGTTACCCCAATCCGCACATCCATGATCAAATTCAACTTGTTGAAGGAAATAAGTTGGCTCGCTACATTTACTCCAAGAAATTCTTTTTCATAAAATCTGGGCTTAGCACTCTCATCACTGCTTGGCAAGTCCACTTCTTTCTGGTAAAAAACTCCAACTTCATGCTTTGAAGCAAATTGATATCCAAGTAGCAGGCCAACTTTAGGACTTACTTTCGCCTTCTCTATATAAGAAGTAGTAAAAAGATTCTGAGCATACCCCTTGCTAAACAAGGCGAAGAGAATAATTGAGTAAGTAATAACTGTTTTCAAAGTCGATTAATTTTTTAATTATGATGCAAATTTGGGGTGCCGGTTTAATGTGTGTAACGGTAATTTCCGCAAAGAAAAATTTGGGTGATACCATTAGAAGGTACGTGAATTGCCTAATCGGGTGAGAGCTATATCGTTGACGAGGATCGATGCCTTGGTACAACGCCCATATTTGGGGAAAGCACTTTCTGGATCAAACCCTTTTCGATCGCATACAGGAGTAAATTAAGCTCTTTTTTACCCTGGTATTTTTAAAACAGGTTTTTGATCAACAGTTACAATGCCTTTCAAAGGCAAGTGATCTTAATTGCCAGTGGATTCCCTAACTAATCGATTTTTACCGGATCTACCTCATCAAAGAAGATGTCGTAGTTGGGCACGTCAAAATGCAGGCCGGTTACAGTCAGGTCCACATCCAGTTTAAATTGCAACAACCCAAAATCGAACCAGGCATGATCTTCATTCCAGCTTATTTCCCAGGTATCATAGTGCCAATGATTGAGTGTGGCATTGAGAGCTGGAGCATTTTCAAAGGCCAGTTTTAGCTGTTTGTCCTCAAGTGTTACGGTCACCTTGCCGTGCATGTCAGAATGATAATCTCCGGTATAGGCATTCAGGTCAAGTGTTGGCTGTGATTTTTTTGCTTTGGCAGATTGAAGCTGCTCGACTCTGCCTGGTCCACCCGAGCCCTGGTAGGAGAGCAGTTGTCCGGACCAGTCATGGACTTCTGCATCAAGAAACCTGTCTATGATGTAAAAGCACAAAGGATCTGAAATACCTTTCATGGAATTGGTCAGGATCACGATCCCCAGGTTTTCCTCCGGTACTATCATCACTTTGGAATACATCCCGTCATAGCCCCCGCCATGAGAAACAACCTGCTTATTCCGATAGGTATCCAGACTCCACCCTAGACCATAGCCCTTGTAGAGTTTTCCGGGTATCAGCTTTCGATCACCATCGGTTAGCTGTCTCGCATTGTGAATGCTCCACATCATTTGCTGTTGCTTGACTGAGAAAATGGTGTCTGCTCCCGCAGCTCCACCATTGAGTTGCAGCTTGACCCACCGGGCCATATCATGGGCTGAAGAGATGATACCACCTGCAGCTCCCATGTTGTCCCAGTTCACCCAATCAATCACCTGGTTTCCTCCGTGGTAAGGTTTGTGGGGTGAAGCCACATTAGATAGCCCGGCTAATACTTCAGTTGAAGTTACTGTTCTGTCCATGCCCAGTGGTTTGAAGAAGGCTGAATCAGCAAAAACATCCCATGGTTGTCCACTAATGGCATGAATGACTTCCCCGGCAGCAATAAACATCAGGTTGGTATACCCATAGCCGTTTCTGAATCCAAAGGCCTGCGGCACATGCTGAATTTTCTCCACAACTTCTGCTGCGGTAAGCTCCGATTTATACCACATCAGATCTCCGCTGTAAGTCCCAAGCCCAACCCGATGACACAAAAGGTCTTCTACTGTAACCTGAGCCGTTACATAAGGATCATATAGCTTGAAGTGTGGAAGGATCTCATGCACCTTGTCGGACCACCGCAATTTACCTTGCTCTATCAGCAGCGCAAGTGAGGCACTGATAAAAGCTTTGGTATTTGAAGCGATAGCAAACAAGGTATGCTCATCGACCCTCCCCGGTTCTCCGGATGTGACAAAACCATATCCTCTTGAAAGCACGATTTCTCCATCTTTCACAATTGCAACGGACATCCCTGGTATGTCCCAGTCCTGTCTTGCCTTGATGATGTATTTGTCTATTTCATCCAGATGCTGAGAGAAGCTCCCGAGTGATAAAAACAAGGCACCAAAAGTGACGAGGATCCTGAATTTCACTATTAATAACTTCATTACATGTTATCCTTTTACCGCTATTACTATGGAATTTGAGACATCCCGATCAATTAAACAAGGAAAGCTTTCTCAAAGGTATTTTTCTGCTAAGTGGTAACCCATTAATTTAGCCGATTAAACCCCAGGAGGAACAAATGATAACATTCCTATTTTTCCTGCCATTCATTCTTTTGTTTGTCGTCATTGGTGTCTATGGTGAGCGAAAAATAGCTTCATTTATACAGAGCCGTTACGGTCCAATGGAGGTTGGCCCTAAGGGGATTCTGCAATCTATCGCCGACCTGCTGAAGATGTTGCAGAAAGAAGATATCCGACCATCAAACGTCGATAAACCTTTATTCCTGGTAGCTCCTCTCATTGTCTTTGCCGCCATCTTCGCTGGTTTTTCGGTTATGCCACTGACTGTCGAGATCGGAGGGGCTCAAATCCATACCGGGTTGTTTTTCTTATTGGCAATTGTATCCCTTGATGTACTGGGGATTCTCATGGCTGGCTGGGGATCCAACAACAAATACTCATACTACGGCGCCATGCGTGCAGTTGCCCAGATCGTGTCTTATGAGATCCCGCTTGGATTGAGTGTTTTAGGAGTGGTGATGTTTACACAAACACTAGACCTCCAGGTGATCAGCAGTCAGCAAGGGATTGGCTCATTGATTTTTGGTCTTTCTACCGGATATCAGGTGAGCGGTTTTCTTGCCTGGAATGTATTCCAAATGCCAATCCTTTGGGTATCGTTTTTGATATTTTTTATTTCCGGTCTGGCAGAGTCTAACCGAACACCTTTTGACCTTCCCGAGTCGGAGTCCGAAATCATTGGCGGTTATCATACGGAATACTCAGGCTTCCGCTGGGGAATATTCATGCTGTCTGAGTACGCCATGATGCTGCTGGTCTCGTTTCTTGCATCCATATTGTTTTTCGGAGGATGGCAAACACCATTCCCAAATATCGGCCCGCTAAAACTTTATGACATGACCACAGGAATGGAGTGGGGAATTTTTTGGTTGGTTTTAAAAGTTACAGGATTTATCTTCATCCAGATGTGGATACGGTGGAGCTATCCGAGGTTGAGGGTGGATCAGTTGATGAGCTTATCATGGAAATACCTAACCCCGGCATCCATCATTATCCTGTTTATTGTTGGAATTTGGAAGTTGATAATTGTATAACCCCGGTTCATGAGTCAATACTTTAAAGATATAGGTACATCATTCAAAACCCTTACCAAGGGGTTGAAGATCACTTTTGGATATTTGAAGCAATCTTATAAGTCGAGAAAACCTTATGGGATATTTGAGGATGAGTACTTTTCTCAGAACGAAGGACTTTTCACCCTCCAGTATCCCCATGAGATGATTCCTGTGCCAGACAATGGACGATACCGGCTTCATAACGAGATCGATGACTGTATCGTCTGTGACAAATGTGCCAAGGTATGCCCGGTGGATTGTATCGACATTGAACCCATCCGGGCTACAGAGACCATTGGACTGACCTCAGATGGTACTCCCAAGCGAATTCACGCTGCCAAGTTTGACATCGATATGAGCAAATGCTGCTTCTGCGGCCTTTGTACGACTGTCTGCCCAACAGAGTGTCTCACCATGACAAAGACTTTTGACTTCTCGGAGGAGGATGTGAGAAATCATAACTATTCATTTTCTGAGATGAGCCTGACAGATATTGCTTTGAAGCAGAAAGAGCTGGAGGAATTTCAGAAAGCGAAGGAGCAGCCTGCATCAGCGGGTACTGAGGAGCAGCCTGCGAAACCTGCGGCAGCAAAACCTAAGCCGACCTTTAAGCCAAAAGTGATGGCTAAGCCCAAGCCTGTGACTAAAACTGATGCTGAAGAGACTCCTAAGGCAGCGAAGCCAAAGGCCGTAGTAAAGCCTAAAGTGGTACCAAAAGTAGCTGGAGAGACTCCTAAACCTCAGGCCAAACCCAAGGTGGTTGTGAAACCAAAAATATCCGGAGCTAAAGTTCAGCCAAAGCCAGTAATGAAACCCAAATCTGCTGAGGAGACTAAAAAGACTCAGGCTAAACCTAAGATAGTACCAAAAGCTAAAGACTCAGATGACAGTCCTAAGGCTCAGGCAAGACCCAAGTTTAAGCCAAGACCTATGGTACCCAAAAAACCTAAGGATGATAAATGATCGCTAGTATTCTCACCTATATATTTACTGCAATCACCATAGCGCCGATTGTGTATATCCTAATCACAAAAAATGTGATTCGTGCGGTGTTCTCACTGGCATTTAGCTTTTTAGGTTTATCGGGCTTATATGTATTGATGAACGCCGAGTTTATGGCAGTGGTGCAACTATTGATTTATGCTGGTGGCATCATTGTACTTATGGTATTCGGTCTGATGCTTACCAAGACCACACTCAACAAAGGTTTTATTACTCAGCACAGGTCATTGTTTTTTGGTTCACTGGTGTCCTTCCTGTTGTTTATAAGTCTTGCTGCGCTGGCCACAAAATCAAGGTTTAAAGTAGGTTTTGTAGATCAAATGGGTGATCCTGTAGCTCAAATCGGTCAATTATTCCTGACGGATTTCATCATTGCATTTGAGGTAGTAGCATTTCTGTTGCTGGTAGCGCTGGTAGGTGCTTCCTATTTGGCTAAAAGATCAGGAGAATGATGGAAATGATCAACCCGACATATTTCGTGTTTTTATCACTGTTCATCTTTTGTTCAGGAATCGCCATAATTATCATTAAGCGCAGTGCCATCTTCGTGCTGATAGGCATCGAGTTGATGCTTAATGCAGCCAATCTTAACCTGGTCTATTTTTCTCAATTTGACCCGGGAATGAACGGCCTGATGACTTCAGTTTTCGTTGTTGTGCTGGCAGCTGCTGAAGTTGCCATAGCTCTGGCGATATTACTGAATATTTTCAAGCACTATAAGATTACCGATCCGGACGAATTAACCTCATTGAAGAACTAGGTGACACTGATAAAGACCATATGGCCCCTGATATTTATTCTTCCGCTCTTTTCTGGTGTAATCGGTGGACTGAATAGCAAGCAATCTCTGAGGCTCTCCAATTTCGGGATCGGTGCCGGGCTGATGTTTTCGGTCCTACTGGTATTGTTGCTCGATGAGCCATTGATACTGGAATGGAAGTGGCTGGAAGGTGTGAGCTTTGGATTCAGCATAGACAGACTCAATGCTATGCTTGTGTTGCTGGTCTACCTTATCACACTGCTGGTGCAGGTATTCTCCATCACCTACATGGAGCATGACCCTGACCAGGGCAGATACACTGCCAAGCTAGGATTTTTTGCTTTTTCGATGGTTGGGCTGCTCATGTCCAATCAGCTGGTGACACTATTCCTGTTTTGGGAATTAGTGGGAATGAGCTCATACCTGCTCATCGGATTCTGGTACCAGGAGGTGGCCAGATCGAAGGCAGCAAGACAGGCATTCATGATCAACAGGGTGGCAGATGCATTTTTGTTACTCGGTGTGGTTCAGGTGTTTATCAATGGATATGCCACATCCTTTACAGAAATTTTGGCATCAGGCATTCAGTGGGATGGCTTCACGGGGATCTGCTTTATTATCGGAGCTTTTGGGAAGTCTGCCCAGTTTCCATTCTTCGGTTGGTTGACCAAAGCGATGGCGGGCCCGACACCTGTTTCAGCGCTTATCCATGCTGCTACCATGGTGACAGCAGGAGTATATCTGCTGGTGAGGATAAGCCCCGTACTGGTAGAATGGAACATGCAGGTGATCGCGATTGGCGGATCCATCACCGCTTTTATGGCAGCGGTAGCTGCGCTCACACAGTTTGACATCAAAAAAGTACTTGCTTATTCCACGATTTCGCAGCTAGGCTATATGGTTCTTGGCATAGGCGTTGGGGCATATCAGGCTTCTGTGTTCCATCTGTGGACACATGCTTTCTTTAAAGCGGGACTTTTCCTGGCAGCAGGGGCTGTAATTCATTACATGCATGAGCTGGACCCTTCCAAAGACGCACAGGATATGCGAAATATGGGCGGCTTACGGAAAATATTGCCTATTACCTTTTATGCCTTCCTGATTTGTGGACTGGCATTATCCGGGCTGCCTTTCCTTTCCGGGTTTTTGTCAAAAGAAGGTATCTTAACGGGTTCCTGGTTGTGGGGACAAAGCACCGGAAATTACCTGGTTCCAGTAATGGCATTTTGTACGGCAGGACTTACAGCATTTTACATTGGTCGCCAGATCCTGTTGGTGTTTTTCGGAGATAGTAGCTTCACCCGAAAGGTTATGGAGCCGATGTTGACGATCAGGGTACCCTTGATACTCCTGGCAGTAAGTTCTTTGTGGTTTTGGAATTCCCTCAACCCCATAAATCCTTTGGGGTGGTTCTGGAATGGCTACCTCTTTGCTGATCTGGGTGCTACTTCCGAGCAACATTCCATTTTAGGGGTATTGATTGGATCCATCGCGCTTACCATGTCAGGACTTGGTGTGGCCTATTGGCTCTACAGACCGGAAGCATCAGTGACTCAGGGGTTTAAGAATTCCACCGAACCTGCTCAGCTGGTGGGTAAGGTATCCTTCCATGGATGGTATGTAGAAAAGCTTTATGACCAGATCGTGCTTTTGTTCTCTAAAGTAGTATTCGGCGCGGGATGGTTCGATAAAAATGTGATAGACAGAATTGTGGATGGCGTGGGAGTGACCGGTGTGGTGATTGCGAAAATCATTGGCTGGTTTGATCAAAACATTGTGGATGGCCTGGTGAATTTTATGGCCTCTGTGTCCCAGCTAATCGGAAGATTTGTCACGAGTTTTCAGTCACCGAAAATACAAATACAAATTGGCTGGTTGCTGCTAACATTACTCGTTTTACTTTTGTGGTTTCAATTCTTTACCTAGCGAATGACTGATAGTTTATTAACCCTTATCATATTCTTTCCGCTCCTGGTCACGGTGGTTATCCTGTTTCTTCCAAAAGGGAAAGACCTGCTTATCAAAGAGATTTCGTTGGGAGCTACAGGTGTCCAGCTGATTCTTTCTGTCATTCTATTCTTTTCTTATGATGCTGCCCTCCAGCCAGAAAGCTGGAGTAATGCTTTTCAATTTGTGGAACGCACGAAGTGGATATCACTCTATCTCGGTGACTACGGCTGGCTTCAGATTGATTATTTCGTTGGTATTGATGGTATCAGCCTGTTAATGATCTGTCTATCCACCTTTCTGCTATTTGTCGGGGTGATCGCCTCATGGAACCTCAACAAGAATGTAAAAGGATATTTTATTTTATATCTCATCCTCAGCACAAGTGTGGTGGGATGTTTTGCAGCCCTGGACTTCTTCCTGTTTTATGTGTTCTTCGAATTCATGCTGCTGCCCATGTTTTTCCTTATCGGGATATGGGGTGGTCCAAGGAGAGGATATGCGTCCATCAAGTTTTTTATCTATACCCTGGTAGGAAGCCTTTTTATCCTGGCTGTAATGATTGGTCTTTACCTGTCTGTTGAGGACAGCTCTCTTGCTGGTCAGGCCCAGGAAGTGGTTCATTCATTCAGCCTCGTGAACATGATGGATGGGGGCTATATCAGCGATGGAATATTGACGCCTGGCACAAGCATAGAATTTTGGGGCATGAACATCAGGTGGGTGGCCTTCATACTGCTGATGGTAGGTTTTGCGATTAAGCTTCCTGCTGTCCCAGTGCACACCTGGCTGCCCGATGCACACGTTGAAGCACCCACCGCAATTTCAGTATTACTTGCAGGGCTACTACTAAAGATAGGTGGTTACGGCTTTTTCAGGATTGCCTATGGCATATTCCCTGACGCTGCAATCAACCTCACGTATCCTATTGCCATATTCGGGATGATATCGATAGTCTATGGCGGTCTCACGGCAATGGCACAAAATGACCTCAAGAGAATGATTGCCTACTCCTCTGTTTCACACATGGGGTTTATCCTGCTTGGCCTGGCGAGCTTTAACACCCAGGGTGCAGGAGGAGCATTATTTCAGATGGTATCACATGGTTTTATCTCCGGGGCTTTATTCATCCTGGCAGGGGTGATCTATGACAGGACCGGCGATCGTGGCATTGCCAACTTTAGCGGATTAGCCAAAGCAATGCCCATATTCACTGGCTTTGTAGTGGTCTTCTTTTTTGCATCTTTAGGATTACCGGGCTTAAGTGGTTTTGTGGGTGAGTTTTTAGTATTTCTGGGAGCTCTGGGCAGTGATTACCTGCCTAAGTGGATAGGTATTGTATCCATTTCAGGAATTGTGATTTCAGCGGCATACTACCTATGGGCCCTTCAGAGGATGTTCTTCGGTCAGTTTTGGACCAGGGAGAAGGTGTGGGAGCAAACAATGTACGATCTTACAGGAAGAGAACTCTTATTATTAATTCCCCTTGCTATCCTTGTGGTGCTGCTGGGAATCGCCCCGAATATCATCCTTGGTCCGGTGAATAATTCGATCGAGTTTTTTGTTAACCAGTGTTTCGCACAAAGTCAGCTATACATTTCTCAATGATGGAATTGTCACTTCAAAATGTCATTGAGGAGTTAACACTGCTAAGGTTCGAAACAGCTTTGATTGTTGGGACGCTTATCCTGCTCACCGTAGGTATGCTCTCAAAACAGGAAGTGACCTATAAAGTCGTCTTTACACTCACACTTCTGATCTCGCTGTTTTTTATTGATGTTCAAGATATAGGTACTTCTGCTTCAGGGGCGATCTGTATCGATTCACTTTCGGGTATTCTGAAGATCCTTTTTGCATTCATTTCCCTTTGGATCGTATTCTTTCATACCGCCCCACGCAGGTATGAGCATTATTTTTTACTCCTTTCTATTGTATTGGGTAGTAGTCTGATGCTTTCAGCAAACCATTTGCTGCTTTTTTATATCGCGATTGAGCTGACCTCACTTTCCTCATATCTCATCACAGGGTTTTCTTTCGACAGGAAAGGCTATGAAGCAGCCATTAAGTATCTGCTATTTGGTGGAGTGAGCTCTGCCATCATGATATATGGTATTTCCATTTTGTATGGACTCTCCGGTAGCATGTCTATCAGTGATATGGTGATCAATACCCAGATGGGGCCCTTATATCATGTGGGAATGATTTGCCTGGTAGGAGGGCTGTTTTTCAAGGTCGGTCTGGTACCCTATCACTTTTGGGTTCCTGCTACCTACCAGGAAGCTCCAACTGACGGGGTGGCAGTGCTGTCAATTGTCCCAAAGATCGCAGGGTTTGCCCTTTTACACCGTGTACTCATAAGCTTTGACCTGTTGTCGGATCCATTGTACCGGCAAATTATCGCTGTATTAGGTATCGCCACAGTGGTAATGGGCACTTTCGGAGCTTTGAGGCAGGACAACATCAAAAGGATGATTGCCTACGGAGCAATCGCACATTCAGGGTTGATACTGCCAACATTGCTCATTCAGGGTGAGCAGGGAGGCTTGGCTTTTGTGTGGTATGTGACCATTTATGCAATCATGACCATGGCTATTTTCATGATCGCATCAATGTATGAAGATTTTGGAGTCAAAGATGTAAAAGATATGAAGGGGATTGGCATTCAGTTTCCGGTCATGGGAGCTTTGACATTGCTGATTTTAGTAGCTCAGATCGGGTTGCCACCAACAGCCGGATTTACCGCAAAATTTTATCTGTTTTCTGCCATCTGGAATGAATACCAGTCTTCCGGAGACACGATCATGCTTACATATCTCATCATGGGGCTTCTGAGCGTGGTATTGGCACTGTTTTACTATTTAAAGATTCCGTTTCATAGCTTTCTGGGAACCACTGAGACCCCGTATTTTGGAAATTTCTCAATTATTTCGAAATCCATAGTAACTATTTTCACTATTATGGTGTTATGGATATTCATTAGTCCGGAAATCTTGAATAAAATTGCATTTAATATTAACTTCATAGGTTGGTAAAGAAACCACATGAGTGATCCGATCAAACACGAATGCGGAGTAGCGCTGCTTCGCTTAAGAAAACCACTCCAATACTATATTGATAAATACGGTACACCTTCTTACGCAGTAAAGAAGATGTACATCCTGATGCAAAAGCAGCACAACCGCGGTCAGGATGGAGTAGGGATTGCCAATATCAAAATGAATATGCCTCCTGGCACGCGATATATCAGCCGCTACAGGACCATAGACAACAGGCCAATAGAAGACATCTTTGGCAAGATCAGCAAAAAATATAAGAAGGCTCAGATTGAAGGTGGGGACAATTATTATGATGCCCAGTGGATGAAAATGAACTATGCCTTCACGGGTGAGGTCTGGATGGGACACCTGAGATACGGTACCCACGGGAAGAACAATATTGAGAGCTGCCACCCTTTTCTCAGGCAAAATAACTGGAGGAGTAGAAACCTGGTAATAGCGGGTAACTTCAACATGACCAATGTGGACGAGCTCTTCAATAAGCTGGTTTCGTTGGGGCAGCACCCAAAAGAGGTGGTGGATACAGTAACGGTAATGGAAAAGATTGGTCACTTCCTGGATGAAGAGAATCAGGAGATCTTTGACAAATACCGGGATTCAGTTTCCAATGAGGAAGCTACAGAGATGATTGAGCGTGAGCTTGACCTAAGAAGGGTGCTCGAAAGATCTTGTCGTGATTTTGACGGTGGTTATACCATGGTTGGTATGGTTGGGTTTGGAGCTGCTTTTGCTGCCAGAGACCCGCATGGCATCAGGCCAGCTTACTACTATGTGGATGATGAGGTCGCAGTGGTAGCTTCGGAGAAGCCTGCCATCAAGACGGCGTTCAACTGTGAGTATGATGAAATAAAAGAAATCAAACCCGGACATGCATTGATCATGAACCGGGCCGGGGATCCAAGAGAGGTCCAGTTTATTCAACCCAAGGAGAAGAAATCCTGCAGCTTTGAGCGTATTTATTTCTCAAGGGGTACCGATCCAGATATTTACAGGGAGAGAAGAAAACTGGGAGAGCTACTCGTGCCACAGGTGATGAAAGCAGCCAATGCGGACCTAAAAAATACGGTATTCAGCTATATCCCGAATACTGCGGAGACAGCATTTCTGGGCTTATTGCGTGGTATTGATCAGTACCTGATCAATCACCGAAGAGATATCATCATTGATAAAAAACCTAGTGCGGATTCAATAGAAGAAGTACTCTCTCTCAAGCCAAGAGTGGAAAAGCTCGTACTTAAAGATGCTAAGCTGAGAACCTTTATCACCGATGATGCACATCGTGACGACCTGGTAGCCCATGTCTATGACACTACCTATGAGGTAATCAAGAAAAAGACAGATACCTTAGTGGTCATCGATGACTCCATCGTAAGGGGAACCACCCTGGAGAAGAGCATCCTCACATTGCTGGATAAGCTGGAGCCTAAAAAGATTGTCATTGTCTCGTCAGCGCCTCAAATTCGATTCCCGGATTGCTATGGAATCGATATGAGCAAGATGAAGGAATTTGTGGCATTCCGTGCCGTTGTTGCCTTGCTGAAAGAACAGGGCATGGAATCCAAGCTGGAGGAAGTCTACGAAAAATGCAAAGCTTCCGCTGGCAATCCGACACCAGTCAATTATGTGAAGGAGCTCTATGATCCATTTACCGAGGAGGAAGTTTCCAGGAAGATAGCTCAGATTGTGAAGCCTAAGGGCATGAAAGCAGACCTGGAAGTGATCTACCAGACTGTGCCTAATCTGCACAAGGCCTGCCCCAGCCATTTGGGTGACTGGTATTTTACCGGGGACTATCCAACCCCAGGAGGCAATATGGTGGTCAACAAAGCTTTCATGAACTATATGAAAGGAATTGCTGTAAGAGCATACTAATTGTTGAAATAGTTTCTTTATCAGTTAACTTAGGGTCTCAACCCAATTTAACCTGGATTACGCATTAGAGTTTTGTGATGAAGGGCTAAAGTACAAGGAAATCAAGCACTTACGATCGGAAGCATAGCAACCGCTATGGTGAGGAGAGAATATCATGCTAAGTGCTTGATTTTGAAGTAATTTAGTCATGTAATAGAAAGTCTAATGCATAATCTAGGTTTAATGATGAAGAAAATTTCCCTCAGCCTTCTAATCCTGTGTTTGTTTTTCTGTGCGTGTGCTCAAAAAGATCCAGTACGCCTGGTTGTTCGTGGTGATGATATGGGGTATTCCCATTCTGGTAACCTCGCCATGATCCAATGCTACCAGGAGGGTATCCAGAAATCTATTGAGGTTATTGTGCCTTCTCCCTGGTTTCCTGAAGCAGTGAGACTCCTGGAAGAAAATCCTGGTGTTGATGTGGGCATTCACCTGGCTCTGACCAGTGAATGGGACAACATGAAGTGGAGACCACTTACAGAGTGTCCCAGCATTACGGATCCAGATGGCTATTTCTACCCTATGATCTGGCCCAACAAAAACTATCCCGGACAATCCATTCGTGAGAATGATTGGAAGCTTGAAGAAGTTGAGCAGGAGTTCAGGGCACAGATTGAGTTGGCCATAAAGAAGATCCCCAGGATCACGCATATCACTGGTCACATGGGCTGTACAGGTTTTGATGACAACGTGAAAGTCATGGCCGAGAAGCTCGCCAAAGAATACAATTTATATATTGACCTCGATAGGCTGGGTGTAGAGAGGGCTACCTACGCAGGATCAAAAGGTACCAGTGATGAAAAGAAGGCAAGCTTTATCAAGATGCTTAGGGAACTGAAACCGGGCACGTACATCATGGTAGATCATCCCGGACTCAACAATGAAGAACTAAAAGCGATTTCTCACATCGAATATGAAACTGTGGCCATTGATCGGCAAGGGGTGACAGACACCTGGACAAGTGAAGAGGTTAAGGCAGTTATCAAAGAGTTGGATATTGAACTTATTTCCTATGCCGAGCTCAAGCGAGAATCAGATGCGCTGAAATAGGGTTTCTAATCACTTCATTCCTTATCATCTTTCTTTCATAATTTAGCTGATTCAAGAAACCACAAGAGATTACTATGCCCGAACTAATTCAACAGGTTAATGCAGCATTTGCTAAAAGGTTTTCAAGTCCCGAAACAACCATTTTCTCTCCCGGACGGATCAATTTTATCGGGGAGCATACCGATTACAACCTGGGATTTGTTCTTCCTGCTTCTATTAACAAGGGGATTGCTGTTGCAATAGGATCCAGTAGCGATTCAAAATCACACATTTATTCTGTTGATAAAGACGAGTTATTGGAATTGGATATTACACAACCATTAAAAAAGTCTGAGTTCGGCTGGGGTAACTATGTGTTGGGTGTTGTGGATCAGTTGCAAAAAGCAGGATCCAAACTATCTAATTTCAACTGTGTTTTTGGTGGAAATATCCCGATAGGATCGGGTCTCTCCAGCTCTGCAGCACTTGAGAATGGAGTTGGATATGCTTTGAATGAGTTATTTGGTCTGAAGCTCGACAGGATGAAGCTCCTTCATCTTTCGCAGCTGGCAGAACACGAGTTTGTCGGTGTGAAGTGTGGGATCATGGACCAGTTCTCCTCTATGATGGGCAAAAAGGATCAGGCCATGAAGCTGGACTGTCGTTCGCTGGATTATGGCTTTTATCCAGTAGACTTTGGAGAATATCAGATTGTATTGCTCAATTCCAATGTAGAACATAACCTGGCATCTTCAGAATACAACGTTCGACGGGCACAGTGTGAAGAAGGGATCAGGATCATGCGGCAAAAGTTTCGGGAGATAAAATCTTTGAGAGATGTGGAAATGTCTATGCTCAGCGCCTGCAAGGATGACCTGTCAGAGGTAGTTTACAGAAGGTGTAAGTACATCATCGAAGAAAACCAGCGTGTAAATGGGTTTGTGGCGGCATTGGAGAAAAGAGATTTTGCCGAATGCGGAAAGGTATTGTTTACGGCCAACGAAGCCATGAGAACAGAATATGAAATCACCTGTCCGGAGATTGATGTTCTCGTTGATCTTGCAAAACAGCAGCCCGGGATTCTGGGCTCCAGGATGATGGGGGGTGGATTTGGTGGTTGTACATTGAACCTCGTTCATCAAGCTCATATCGATGCCTTTGTAGATGACATGTTTCAGGGTTACAAGGCAAAAACCGGTATCGAATTGAGTTCGTATAGAATTTCGGTGGCAGATGGTGTGCACAGGGTCAACTAATGCTTATATACTGGTTGGGGTAGGATGAATTAGGAAAATCAATCCCTGGTTTAGATATTTGAAATAACAAACCCATAGAAAATGAAGCAAATATCGTTTAGCCTCGTGTTATGTATCCTGATGGTTCAATGTGATTCACCCACTGGTACAGAGAAGTCAACAAAAAAATATCCAACTACCGGGTCTATCGAAAGACTTGATCCCCTGATGGATGAACTCGTGCCCAGGGATGCTGAGGTGGAGATATTGGCCACAGGGTTTGAATGGGCAGAGGGTCCTTTGTGGCTGGCAGATCAAAATGCCCTGATCTTCAGTGATATTCCGGTAAATACTGTGTTCCGCTGGTCAGAGAAAGACAGTATCTCGGAGTATCTGAAGCCAGCAGGGTTCAGTGGATCTATCGAAGGTAAAAATGAGCCTGGATCTAATGGATTGGTGCTGGACAAGGAAGGCAGGCTGATCCTTTGTCAGCACGGGGATAGACAGGTGGCCAGGATGATGGCTCCCTTAGATAAACCCGACGAGGTATACGAACCTCTCGCAAGAGACTACAATGGACTGCGTCTCAATAGTCCGAATGATATCACCATCAGCAGTGAGGGGGTATTCTATTTCACTGATCCGCCCTATGGTCTGGATGACTGGAATGTCAAAGAGCTTGATTTTCAGGGAGTCTATAAAATTGATCAGGAAGGGAAACTTACCCTACAAATCGATGACCTTACCCGTCCCAATGGCATCGGGTTGTCACCTGATGAGCGTACATTATATGTAGCTGTTTCCGATCCCGAGCAAGCCGCCTATTATGCTTATCAGTTGGATGATGAGGGTAATATAGCCAGTGGTGATAAGATCCTGGATGTAACTGACATGTATTCCGAAGAAAGACAGGGTAACCCGGATGGAATGGTTATAAGTAAATCAGGTTATCTTTTTGCAACAGGACCGGGAGGAGTACTGGTGCTCAGCCCGGAAGGCAAGCACCTGGGAACTATCCTTACAGGAGAAAAAACTGCCAACTGTACTTTCAATCAGGATGAGAGTGAACTATATATTACAGCAGACATGCACTTGATGCGAGTGAAATTGAAATAGTGTAAAATGAAGTTATTCAAGGTCGTACTTCTTTTACTGTTCTCTTTTTCTCTTACTGCCCAGGAAAGGAAAGTGGAGAAATTGCCTGTAGGTGCAAGTGCTCCGGGCTTTAACCTGCCAGGTGTAGATGGTAAAAATTACACGCTGGATGATTTCTCAGAAAAGGATTACCTGGTTGTGATGTTTATCTGTAATCACTGTCCCACAGCCCAGGCCTATGAAAAGAAAATCATCGATCTTGTAGCAGATTACAGCCCTCAGGGTATTGGCTTTGTAGCCATTTCACCCAATGATCCGGATGCCATCAGTTTATCTGAACTTGGATATACTGACCTGAGCGACAACCTGGAAGAGATGAAATTGCGGGCAAAACACCTGAATTACAACTTTCCATACCTGTACGACGGAGATAAGCAGGAAGTGTCTATTGCTTATGGACCCTCAGCCACACCTCATGTATTTCTTTTCGACAAGGCAAGGAAACTAGTCTATAGCGGGAGGATCGACGATACCGAAAACCCATTTGTTCAGCCAAAGACCACTGATCTGAAGAATGCATTGGACGCTGTGTTGGAGGGTAGGCCTGTACCGGTAGCAGAAACCAAGACATTTGGATGCAGTATCAAATGGTCGTGGAAGGGTGATTGGGTGGCAAAGCTTGCAGCTCAATGGGCACAGGAGGAGGTGGCTTTAGAAGAAATTGATTTGAACGGGATAGCAGACCTTGTAAAAAACACGAGTGGTGCCAAATTGCGTCTGATCAATTTTTGGGCTACCTGGTGCGGACCGTGTGTGATAGAGTTTCCGGAGTTTGTAGATATCAACAGGATGTATCGAGACAGGGACTTTGAGTTTATTTCAGTGAGTGCCGACAAGCTCAATAGAAAGGAAAAAGCACTCAGCTTTTTACAAAAGAAAGAAGCATCATCAAAAAATTATATTTTTTCAGGAAGCAGCATTTATGATCTCATAGAAGTGGTGGATCCGGATTGGCAGGGAGCATTACCCTACACCATGTTAGTAAACAAGAGCGGACAGGTAGTATACAAGGTTGACGGGACAATTGACCCTCAGCTTTTAAAAAGAAAGATCGTAGAGCAGCTAGGCAGATACTATGCAGACAATTGATAAAAGACCTACAGCAAAGCTTAAGCTCAACATGTGGCTCACCTTACTGCTGTTTGTTGTCAATACCATCATCATAAGCCTGGTTTTTCTCATCTTATATGATAACCTGAAGGATGAACTCATCGACCGTACACACGATCAGCTTAAATCAATCAACATCCTGAAAAAGCGACTGCTGGATCAATTCCTTCTGGACAAGTATGAGGAGGCCAGTCACATCATCAATTATTATGAAACGCATTCCACTACCAGAGCCGAGTTGGAGGAGCGGCTGGCGAGCATCAATAATATGGAGGAGATCAACTGGATTCCTGCTCACCAGCTAAATTTTGATCCTTCATATGATTTTCACGCTACCTACAATCCCGAGCGTATTGTTTTCAATTTTTACTTTAGTGTGGATGATGTGTTTGCCGAGCTGGTACTCAACTTGGACTCTATCCGTGAGATATTAAAAGAAAGGACAGGACTGGGGTTAACAGGGGAATCATACCTGGTGTCACCAGATCGCAACATGATGACCCCATCAATCTTTTTTCCCGAAAAGATCCCTAATACGATAGTATCAAATACTGTGGGAGTCAATAAGGCTTTCGAAGGAATCGAGGGAGTGGAGACGTATGATGATTACAGGGGGGTGTTGATCATTGGATCTTACAGGCTGTTGTCTTTTTATGGAATCGACGCTGCCATGGTCACTGAGATAGACTTTGAAGAAGCAATGAAGCCCGTTTGGAAGCTAAGGGATGAGCTGGTCTTAATCCTGATCGTCGTGCTCTTTTTGTTGCTGCTCATCTCCATGGTCATTGCATTTTTTCTTTCAAAACCCATTCTCCAATTAAAAGAGGTGTCAGGCTTCCTGTCGCGTGGAGAATTGCCCGATAAGCTTCCATCCCCTGGACCGGTGTATGAACTATCCGAGATCACCCAATCTATGAATCAATTGATTCAGTCCCTGAAGCAGACCGTCATCTTCGCGCAGGCCATTGGTCAGGGAAAAATGGACGCTCCTTTTCAACCCTTGAGTGATAGGGATGAGCTCGGACTTGCCATCACCAGCATGCGTGACCAGCTGATCAGCCTGGATAGTGAAAAGTCCAAGCTGGAACTGTATGGAAAAAAGATATTGATTGACACCCAGGAAAAGGAGAGAGAATCTTTTGCACGTGAGCTACATGATGGCCTTGGTACTTTGCTGACCACCATGAAACTTAAGATGGAAAACATCGGGCTGGACAATGAGAAAGCAAAGGAGCTGCGGGAGCTGCTCAACAAAACCATTATGGAGACCCGGTCCTTGGCGAGAAACCTGATGCCATCTGTATTGATGGACTTTGGGTTAAACGAAACGCTGAACCAATTGGTAAAAGACATCAGAGACAATACACAGATCAAAGTGAAATTTGTGAATGAATTGGAAAACTCTAAAACATCTCTGGATAAAGGGAAAAGCGTAGGTTTGTACCGAATTGCCCAGGAAGCCATCAATAATGCATTAAAACATGCCAATTGCACTGAAATTACCCTGTCTGTGACGGAATTTGATGATCAAATAGTGATGTTTGTAAAAGATAATGGCGAAGGTTTCGATCATGAAACGTTGCGTGGGGGTGGTCTTGGGCTTAGAAATATGGAAGAGCGAACCAGGACCCTGAATGGTCATCTGATGATAGAGTCAGATGAGGATGGTACAAGTATTGAAGTAATAATACCACTTTAGAAATGGAAGATTTGAGTAAAATCAGCATAGCAGTGGCTGATGATCATAAACTGTTTAGAAACGGCATAGAGGCATTGTTGCATGACGATGATCGGTTTCATGTGATCGGAGGCGTGGATAACCGGGCAGATCTTCTGGATCTATTAAAAGCAAATAGAACGGATATAGTACTGCTCGACATATCCCTGCCGAACGAATCGGGGCTGGATATCCTCACCGACATCCAGGATCAATATCCTGACATTAAGTGCATTATGCTGACGATGCATGAAGAGATCCACTATGTGAAGGAAAGTCTGAAAAAAGGAGCTTATGGCTATCTGCTGAAGGACAGTGGTGAACAGGAGCTTAAGTCGGCCATTATCGGGGTTCATGAAGGGAAGAAACATTTCAAAGATAAAATATCTGATCTGCTGGTAGAAGATATGTCAAAGCCCGATAGCAATGCCAATCCGATCCTCTCGGACAGGGAAGTGGAGATCGTAAAAATGGTTGCTGAAGGCAAAATCACGAAGGAAATAGCCGATAAACTGTTTATTAGCGTTAGAACGGTGGAGACTCATCGGTCCAGAATTATGAAGAAACTGGGGGCCTCAAATGCCTCAGAAATGATCAATTACGCCTATAAACGCAAGTTAATCTAAGGGCGTTACGTATTTTCCACATTCCTGTTACGTATTTATACCGCATTAGAATACCCATTTTTCGTGATCAACGTCTTGAATGTGAGTGCGTTTATTTGTATAGAAAATACAAGCAAACACCATGAAGAAGATAATAACAACAACTCTAACATTAGCGATAGCATTATTCGCACTTAATGTATCAGCCCAGTTAAAAGGCCCAGCTTACAAGAATGCCTCAATAAGCGAAAAGTATCAGGGAACTAGCGAGGTAAAAGTAGCTAACGAACCATCTGCAGTAAAAGGCCCTGTTGCCAAAAACAACAGATTTGCAGCCTTTGAAGAGGACAAAACAAGCGTGGTTACTGCAAGCGCTGACTCAGATACAGCAGCTAAGAAAAATTATAAAGTAGTTAATTTACAATCTACTGAAACAAAATATGACAAAGGTTTGAAAGGACCTAAATTCAAAAACTACAAGTCAGGTAGATAATTAAAAAGGTTGGTGGTCGATGTTTCATATATCGATACAGGGGCGTTGAAATCTTCAACGCCTTTTTTTTTGCCCTTATTTTCAAACCTTTCAGTTAGGATAACCCTATCCATATAATCAGGAAGGATTCATTTTCAGCAGCCTAATTGTTGTTCATTACGGCTCATTTTGCATAAATAGTGCTATATTCTATGAAATTTCAGTTGGTGGTATGGCCTGGCAATCATGAACACCCGGAGAATAAACCTTCCTGCTTTTAATTCGAGAGTACTCACCTACAGTATTCTATTGCTGGTAGTATGTATTTCAATAACTGAATCAGCAGCCGGCCAATCCGATGAGGTATTGATAAAATCCGTTGCAGTTCTTGTGGATTCCACTTGTAACTTTTCAGTAGATGAAAGTATCGGTCTACTGTTAAGTTCTGAAACCACCCATTCATTTGAAGAATTAAGGGGTTTTGCATTAACAGGCAATGTATGTTACTGGAGTAAGATTACGCTGACAAACAATGCCAGTCAGGTTCAAATACGGTATTTATATTTTTCTAGGGGTTGGCAATTGCTCACTTGCTACAAACCGAACGGCAATAAAGGATACGATGAAATTTTTGTGGGCCTCAATACCTCAAGTAATGCATTAAAAGTCCAGATGTTACCGGGAGAAAAGTCTGTTGTTTTTGTCCGGTACCCTGAAATTTCAAAAGCGAATTTCCCTTCTTTAAATGTCAGGGAATTTTCGGAGACCGAATACATGCTGCGATATGCAAGTGTGAAGTATAAATATCTTATCTATGGTTTTTTAGCATTTCCACTCCTTTTTTTTCTGGCCCAGTTTGTCGTGGAGCGTGACTACCTAAATTTCTATTACCTGGTGTTTCTCGTTGGATCCTCACTAAACCTTGTAACAATTCTTGAGTCTATTCCATTTTTTGAGTTGAGTACACGGCTGATCAAGGAGACTAGAACACTTCAAATAATATTTCTTTTCAGTATTTTTCTGACCCTCTCGGGTCTAATCAAATACATTCACAAACTATTCGACCTTCGTGCGAAGTCAGCAAGGCTGGTGAATTTTGGAAATTATTTGTTGGCATTGCTATTGGTTATTATCCTGGTGCCTTTAATTTTTCAAACACTTTTATCCATCCAGCATTACGAAAACTATCTCCAATACTTTCGTGTATGTGCGCTGGCTATACTCATTTATATTCTGGCATTGTGTATTTACTCAATGATTATTCGGGTCAGATATAGTGGCGTACTGTTACTGGCATTTCTTCCTTTGATAGCTAGTGCAGTCTTTTATGCCTTCGCCTTTATTCTCAACAGAGGGTATAGCAATTCAGGTGAGGAGAGTTTTGTACTCATATTCGGGTATTTCATTACCGTATTGCTCTTTGGGGTGATACTCGGGGTAAGAAATAAAACGATTAAGGGTGAAAAGATCATGTATGAAGAGCAGACGAGAAACCTGCGCGAGCTGGATCGCTTCAAAAGCCGCTTCTATACCAATTTCACCCATGAGTTTCGCACCCCTTTGACCGTGATCAGTGGGACGGCAGATATGATAAAAAACAACGAACAACAGAAGCAGCTTATTCAAAGAAATAGCAAGCGATTATTGAAAACTGTGAACGAGCTTCTTGAACTATCAAAATTGGAATCCGAGACGTTAAAAGTTGACTGGGTTCAAGGAGACATTATTCCTTATCTGAAGTATTTGCTGGAATCTTGTTCATCTCTTGCAGAGGCCAAACAAATAACCTTGTTATTTCATTCAATACCTGACTCTTTTGTTATGGATTATGACAGCTCCAAGTTGCAAAAGATCGTTATTAACCTGCTCTCAAATGCTATTAAATTCACACCGAAAGGTGGAAGTGTGGACATGAAAGTCATTGAAGAATCAGAAAATGGATCCCATTTCATGGTTTTAGTAGTTAGAGATACAGGCATTGGGATACCTTCAAGCCAGTTATCCAGAATATTCGACAGGTTTTATCAGGTGGATGAAAGTGAATCCAGGCCAGAAGGCACTGGCATTGGGCTTGCACTTGCACAGGAGCTATCACAAACGCTGGGTGGCTCCATCAAAGTTGAGAGCGAAATTCAAAAAGGATCAACTTTTTACCTGCGATTGCCTGTCCACCGGCATGCTACTGAAATTTCAGAATTTGACCATGCCATAACCAAAAACACTTCATTGCCGGAGCAGTCCCCTGGGGTCATTTCACCTCCAGAGAATCAGTCTAGTCGGAAACTGAATGGTTTTCCGACTGTGTTGGTGATTGAAGACAATCCTGATGTGACAACCTATATCTTCAGCTGCTTGGATTCCCATTATGAATTGCGAAAAGCGCCAGACGGGCGAATTGGCCTGGAGAAAGCCTTTAACATTATTCCTGATGTGATCATTTGTGATGTGATGATGCCTGAGCTGGATGGGTATGAAGTATGTAAAAGACTTAAAGAAGATCGGAGGACCAGTCACATACCAGTTTTGATTCTTACGGCAAAATCTACTCAGGAAGATAAGCTCAAAGGGTTGAGTCAGGGTGCGGATGCGTATCTCACAAAGCCGTTCGACAGGGAGGAATTATTGATTCGGTTATCGAACCTTTCCGAAGTAAGCAAAAAGCTAAGGGAAAATATTAAGGTGTCATTGGATCTGGATGAATTGAAGCAGATAAAGGATGAAAGAGAAGCTCAGTTTATCAAAGAGCTTGACCAAATCATTAGTGAAAACCTCCAGGATGAAACCTTTGAAACCAATAAGCTATGCAGAGAAATAGGAATGAGCCGCACGCAATTACACCGTAAACTTAGTGCCATTGTCGGGACTTCTACTGCACGATATATCAAATGGTTTCGGATGCGGCATGCAAAGAGACTTTTGACAACTACAGATCATACTGTTGGTGAAATAGTGGTTCGCGTGGGCTTTAAGACCTTTTCTCATTTTTCACGCACTTTTTCTGATCATTTTGGGTATCCACCATCCACAATAAGGAAGGAATAGGGAAGCCCCTTCCAAAGTGGTCGGGGCCTCGGCTGGTGAAGAGGATTACATTTTGAGTTTAGTGGTTTACCAGCCAATCATACACGGGTTTCCATACAAGTGTCGGAGCATCTCTAGCCATCAGCAAATCAGCATGACCAAAATCTTCAAATGGGTTTTTGCTAATTCTGATATTCAGATGGGTGATATCCTGACTCGCAGTGAGCGTAGTGGAATAAAACCCCGTATTGCCAAAACCTCCTCCGGCACCTACATACAGGATCGGCACATCAATATCACTCAGGTGGTCATCGAGTTCCACATCAGTCTGGTCGCAAATACAGGCAGTTAATTCATACCTCGTCAGAAGGGGTTGATAGGGTGATAACCCCTTGACCAGATACAGCCAACGATCGTAATCGGTATATAGGAGACCCTTGATTGAACCCCCTACAAAATGCCAGGCTGGGGTGTTTGGTGCTTCAGATGGAAAAACTGCCAGAGCCAGGAAGAACTGCCTGTTCGTTAAACCCGGAGCAAAGGGTGATTGACCCTTTGGGTCATTTTCTGCCAGGTCAGCAATCACAAGGAAAGCACTTACATCATCTACAAAAACACCATTGTTGATGTTAGCCAATGTAGCTGCAGCCTTATCACAAGCGTTTTGAATAGAACCCTCGTTGCTACTCACTGGCTCAAATTTCATCACCATATCTACCGGGATCAAGCCCTTGATATCCCTCAATATATTGTGCTGCTGAGTCTCCTTACCAGCGGCTCCGTAAGCGACAAAACCACCATAGCTAAATCCTAGTAGGTTGAGCTTACCGAAGCCCTGACCAGTAAGACCCCTGATGATCCTGGCCATTGACATTGCGGCCAAAGTGTGGGAGATGTCTTTATTTATATCCCAGCTTTCCATAAAGTCAAAGTTGGTTTCTTCCAGCGGCACCCTGGTCCATCCCAGGCTTATGCCCCACACATCGATGCCATTCGCAGCAAGGTAGGTGGGTGAAGAAGTGGCCGGGCTCACATCAGGGGCTCCCGCTATATAGAAGATGTCTTCAAAATCCTGGGAAGAACCATGAACCATAAATACTTCACCTGTAGTACGCACAGGGTGATAGGGCCGGGATTCTGCCACCACACGATGAAGCGTAATCATATCATAGGGGCCATCACCAAGAAGTATTTCGAATGTATAGTAAGCAACATCTGTTTTCAGGAGTTTTCTTTGCATCTTAAATTTCCTCAACTGACGCTGACTATTGAGATCGGGTTGAAGCTTTTGTGGTTTGATACCTTCAACACCCCTGATGTTTTGTATGGAGATGTTCGAGCTACCTGATACCTTCAAATTGGAGAATTCCACTTTTTCACCATTAGGTCCGTCAATACCAATCAGTGAGATATCTGCCTTTTCTATAGAGACGTGTTCCTGATAAATCCCAGGGGTGATATAGATGACTTCACCTGGTGCTGCCTGATCGATCGCTGCCTGGACCGATCCATCCTTTTCAACAATAATACTGGAAGGAGCAATGATAGCAGGCAAAAGATCTTGCCAGTTGGCTACTCCTTGAAATTGATCATCTGATCCTACGGGTGCAGGCATGTCCTCACTGGTTTCCTGACATCCGAAACATAACATCGCAAATACTCCAATGAGTATTTTGTGGGTAACTTTTAATTTCACATGTTTCATAACAAAATGTGTTTGGGTGCTGATTTATTAAGGTATTTCCTGGCTCAGCCTGTTTGCCACAGAACCAGGTAATGGAGATAAAGCTAGGCCCACAAGCACCCAAATTGTTTTTCCCATTGTTCCGAAAAATGTCCTATTTGTTCCGGATGGTCAATTGGGAGAATGTCAATGAGTGCGAAATGCATTCAAGTGAAAAATCTAATCTTCTGATTGAAAACCGGATAGGGGGCCTGAGCTGGTAAATGGAATTTCATTTAATATTGAGGTATGAAACTGCGAATACTCCTTCCCCTAACACTTATACTTTTATCAGTAGGCTCTGAGGTTTATGGTCAGACTAAAGCAATACCCAGGATTGACATGGGCTTTACCGTATCTTTTTTTGATGCAGAAAATCCTCCCAATGAAGACCCCTCGCTTGTGGAGGAATTTGAAAAGACAACACGTGTCGCGTTCGAGATGGGTTATGGCTATGATATATTTTTCAACAATGCATTATCGATGTATGGTGGATTGTTCTACAGCGAAAAGGGAGGAGCTTACCGAACCCAGAATCCAGACTTCGTATACGTAAACCAGTTTTCAGGACAGCAGGTAGATGATGCCTACAACTACATCAGATATCGGCTTGCCTACCTCGAGGTGCCGGTTTTGTTGAAATACAACTTCTTTGATGCACTCACTCTACAGGATGATGAGATGTTTCTCAACCTGTTTGTTGGCTTGTCTCCTATGCTGAATGTGGGATCGAAACTGAGGTATAATGTGTTTGAGGGCTCAACCGAAGCCGATGAAAGGTGGGAGTCGGAAAAGCGGGAGGGCGCAGAGCCTTTTGTTCTAGCATGGAATGCCGGTGTAGAATGGCGAGGAGGCCCACTGGTTCTTTACGGTCGCTACAGCGCAAACATTACCGACGTTTATGACACCTCAAAAGCCGGATTCGAGAACTATGATGTGAATATGAGCACAATCAGTCTGGGAATGGCCTTTCTTTTAAAATACTGATAGGAACTAGTCGATCACGTATTCGATGCCTCCCCAAACATGCTTGAGAAAGTTCTCGTCAGTGTAGCTTTCTTCCGTATGACCAAGTCCTGTGTAAAACATCTTGCCTCCGTCGTACTCCTGGTACCAGGCGATAGGGTGGTTTTCACCATTTTTTCCACCTTCATAGCTGGTTTCATCCAGGTTGGCCAATACGGTTACTTCAGGATTTAGGTTTTTGTAGTTGTACCACTCGTCGAACTTGATCCATTCTGAAGACAGATGTTGTGTGGCCGGATGGGTCTGGTCCAGGATCTGGATAGTTGCCTCTTGCTGCTTGGGATGGCTCTCAAAATAACCGCCGATAAACTTACCATACCATGGCCATTCGTATTCCGTATCGGTGGCTGAATGGATCCCAACCAAACCCCCGCCGTTTTGGATATAACCTTCAAATGCTGCCTGCTCCGCTTCATCGAAGATATCTCCGGTGGTGGAAAGAAAAACGATCGCTGCATATTGCTCCAGGTTTTCAGGAGTCATGACGGATGAGTTTTCCGTGGTGTCCGCCTTGAACCCGTTGTCCTCACAAAGCTTTGTCAGAGCTTCCTTGCCAACCTCTATGGACGAATGTCTGAAACCTTTTGTTTCTGAGAAGATCAGAATTCGATCTTTCTTTACCTCAACAGAAGAGCAAGATGAAATAAGTATCAATACAGCAATAGCTAGCAGGTTTTTCATGTGTATATCTTTTATTTTTATTGGTCACATGCTTGCGTGCCGATAATGCACTACAGCATGCAGGCATGGAATGTCCGTATAGCTTACTTTCAGCACCAATCCTAGATTTTGCTTCCAATATTCATCCCCGGTTGGCATAGCTCGCTTTATGGACATTTCATGACATTGGTTTTTTGAAAGCGCCAATTTAGGGAAAAATCACTTGAAGTATGATCAAATGACGCCACATTGAAAGATGGTCTCTGACTGGAAGACTTCTCCGGGCCGCAATACAGTGGTGGGAAATTCTGGTCGATTGGGACTATCAGGGTAATGTTGTGTTTCCAGGCAAATGCCAAAATGCTTTTGATAGTGTTGTCCTCCTTTGCCCGAATGATCCAGGTAATTAGCGGTGTATACCTGAATGCCCGGCTCCGAAGTGAATACATCCAGCTTGCGACCTGTCCTGGGATGGGACAAACTGGCAACATGCTTTTTCGGTTTCATTTCAGGATTAACCACCCAGTTTACATCATACCCATTTCCAATCTTTAACTGTTCATGTTGCGCATGGATGTCCTGACCGACCTGCTTGGGCTTGCTGAAATCATAGGGTGTTCCCGACACAGGCATATAGTTGATCGGAACCTGGTACTCGTTTAGCTTCAGGATCTCGTTGCTATCGATCATAAGCTCATGGTCATAGATCAGTTGGTTTTTTCCGCTCAGGTTAAAATAGCTGTGGTTGGTCAGGTTGATCACTGTGGGTTCGTCGGTCTCAGCCCTATACTGGATGCTGAGTTCATTTTGCTTTGACAAGCTGTAGGTGATCTTAAAATTGACGTTGCCCGGGAATCCATCTTCCATGGCTTTGCTCTTGTGTGTCAACTCAAGTGTATGATCATCAACAGTCCAGGGCTCCCACCATGCCTGGTGAAGTGGTTGATTGATGCCTCCATGCAAGCTGTTGGGGCCATTGTTTCTAGCCAGGTTGTATCTTTTACCATCCAACTCAAAAGTCCCGTTGGCAATTCGGTTAGCATACCTTCCTGCTACTGCACCCATGAAAGTGGGGTTAGAGTTGTAGGGAGCAAAAGAGTCATACCCCAGGATGATGTCTGCCAGGTTCCCCTGCCTGTCAGGAGCTACCATCGATTGAATGACTGCTCCGTAGTTGAGGATCTTTGCGGTGACATCACCGTATTGCAGCGTGAAAATGCGAACATCTTTCCCGTCAGGGAGTTTACCAAATACAGTGGACTTCATCTAATTTTAACATCTGAAAGCTCTAAAGATACAGTATTCAAAATCATCAGGATCCATGGAAAGGTGCAGCACCGGCAAAAAGATCTATTATACCATTCATGATGCGGAGGAAGCCCTGATTGATGCATGGGGTAGGAACCACTATCGGGAAGGAGGAGGACCAATTGGCATCTATGAGTGCCACGACTGTGGGCATTATCATTGGACATCCAGGGAGCCGATGAACGAAAACCTGAAGAAGGCGATTGAAGATGGCAGCATCAGCAAGGCCCAGCAAGCCAACGACTGGTGGCACAAACTGAAGTGATCATCTTCTGAGCTCAGCCACCTCGAAAGGAGTGATTAAACTGGCTTTGTTGCCGAAGCTACTTCTGATATAGGTGAGCACACTGGCGATCTCTTTATCGGATAGCAACGACTTAAAGCCTGGCATCTCCTGGTTGTATTTCTTACCATTTACCTCGATCTCTCCCGAAAGACCATCCAACACGGTATGAATCAGCTGCTCGCTGTCTCCTGTGACCCACTCAGTCTGAGTAAGCGGAGGAAATAGTCCAACTACACCCTGACCCTTGTCCAGGTGGCAGCTCATACAATTTCTTTTGTAGATTTCTTCTCCGGAAAGCAGTGCCTGTCCCGAAGGGAATTCTTCCACCAACGTCACTTCACTAAATGCCGGAACATCAGATGTCTTTTCTTCAGTACGGGAAATCATAATGATCCTGTCATCTTTTGGAGAAGGAAAGCTGTCGTACATCCACGGTTGACTCCTGGGGTGCCAGTCGTGGTTGCTGGTGGAGAGGTAGATGTCTCCTGATGGAGAGACCACCACATCCCGGATCCTGCCCAGTACTTTCTGTAAATAAATCCTTTGTGCGGTTACTTCTTCACCGGATTCATTGAGTGACAATACCGATAGGAATTGAGCCTTTAGCGTTCCCAGGAGTAGGCTGTTTTTCCATTCCGGGATTTGGTCATGGTTGTAATAGTATATGCCAGCAGGGGCCACCGTCGGGGTCCACGTCTGAAGGGGCTCAGTAATGCCCAATTCATTGCATGCTTCCTGCTCAGGGTCGGTATTACAATAACCTTCCACGACCGGCCAGCCGTAGTTATGTTCCTTCTGCAGGATGTTTACTTCATCATCATTGTTGGGACCATGATCCGAGCCGTAAAGAATCCCATTCTGGCCGTAGGTGAGCCCCTGGTTGTTTCTCAGTCCAATGGCGTATGCATAGCTGCCCGGATAAGGGTTGTCATCCGGGATGCTGCCATCCAGGTTCATCCGCAATAGTTTACCCGAGAGTGATGCAGGGTCCTGGCTGTTCATTTTCTTGCCTGCATCCCCGATCGTGATAAGGAGTTTATTGTCCGGGCTGATGATCATCCTGGATCCGTTGTGATAGGTCTGTCCTGGGATCTCATCCAGTATGACCTGATCAAATACCAGTTTCTCATTTTGAGCATCCAGGTTGTATCGGGCCACCCGGGATTTGATCAGCGTATCAGCACTTTCAATCTTTAGGTAGTTGTAGTGGATAAAGATCCCGGGAGTTTGCTCATAGTCAGGATGTAGTGCCATACTGAGCAGCCCCCTGGACTTTTGATAGTGCACATCGTCCAGGGTCAGCAGCAAAGTCTTATTCCCTGTCTCCAGGTCCAGGTAGCTGACCGTTCCTTTTTGCTCTGTGAACCAAAGCTTGTTATCCGACCCAAGGTGCAGGTCCCACGGAACTTCAAGGTTTTCGGCCAGCACATTGATGGTGAGGCTAGTACTATCCAGGGTCAATGTTCCCATAGGATAGCCTTCAAACATCGGTTCTGAATCTTTTTTGCAGCCAAACTGGAGGAGAACAAGCGCCAGCAGAAGTGCTAAATGTCCTCTCATGCCTTTTCCCATAGCATTCGGGCCGTCTTGAGGTCCTTGATCATGGCTTCGTAGACTTTGTCCCGGGAAATGGAGATCTCTTTTTTCCCATGTTCCGCACCCCCGAGGTCATATTCCAGGTGTAACGAAACAGGCACGTTGATATTGGCAGCTTTTAGGAGCTTGAAGTAAGCATCAAAATCTACCATACCCTCACCTAGTGGCGTATTGAGTAGTTTCCATTGGCCATCGATCTTTTCCCACCTAAAGTCTTTCAGGACGATGGTGTTGATTTTGTCTTTGATCAGCCTGAGGCTCGTCTTCCATGAGAGGCCACCTTCGACCACCGAATGTCTGATATCGTATTGGCATCCCATATGGGGTAGGGAAGTCTTCGCCAGAATATTTTGTACTTCCCAGAGGGAGGCTCCCGCGTAGTTTGCTCCGGAATGATTTTGGTAGGATCCGTAGATCCCGATTTCTTCATTCAGTCGGGCGATCTCCAGGGTCTTTTGATTGTATCCTTTCGCTGCCTCGACAATGGATCCGGTCTCAGGATATTTGTACCACCCGAGGCGATAGTATTTGATGCCATTTTCTGCGGCTGCCTGCAGCAAAGTTTTGTTGACCGGGTCGCTGCCATCGGTGATGGCGGTAGTCATCAATTTGGGTTCCAGTCCTGCTGCCTTCAGTCCCTCAACCGCTTTGGGAAGGTCAGTTTTTACATTTTCCGGAAGCACATGCCCGCCCGGACGTACGGTGAGGTCGGCGCCATTAAAACCCATTTCCTTCACCATCTTGCCCAGCTCTTTGTAATCCAGAAACTGCAGATGTTTCGAAAAAACATGGATATCCAGGTCTTTAGGGGCATTGGAGGATGCAGTGGCCATCACGCTACCTGGGAGAAAGGGGAGGGCGCTGGCCATGGCCGAGTAATTGATAAAATCTCTTCGTCTCATGGGGATTGGGTTGTTTCAGCGAAAAATTAAGAAAATTTTCCCCAAGTAGTGGTGGGGATAGATGAGAAACTAAGGTATTGGTTAGACTATATAGCCTTCAAATGCCCCAGCTTCGCGTGGAAGGTTTGTAGTGCTTTTGAAATATGTGTTTCCACAGTGCGTACAGAAATATCTAATTCCCTTGCGATTTCATTGTTACTTAAGCCTTTGATCCTGCTCATGTGAAAAATGAGCCGCCTCATGTCTGGCAAAGAATCGATGATCTCTTTTATCTCCGTTTGAAGTTCATTGTATAGTACTTTGTTTTCAGTGGTATTTTCAGGTTTGAGTACATATAGTTGGTATTCGCGGGCTGCCAACTCCCTACTCTTTTCTCTAAACTTATCGATGATGATATTTTTAGCGATTCTAAAAAAATAAGACTGGAAGTTATTGTCTGGCTCGATAGATGATTTATTGACCCAAAGCTTCATAAAGGTATCCTGAACCACTTCTTTGGTTTCTTCCTGGGAAAGACCAAAGCTTAAACAGAATGAAGCTATTTTTTTATGGTAGAAGTCATAGATCAGCCTGAAAGCCTTTTCACTTCCCTGTGTAAGTGCCCGAACATGTTCAATAATCTCAGTCTCCACTATTTCTAGCCATATAAAAGGCAATCTAGGTGATTAAAGGGACATGAAACAGATTTCTTTAGTGTGGGATCTCATTAGGGATCAAATAAAAGTATTAAAAAATTACTTATATGCACAAAAAAATATGAATATCATAACAATGATATTAAATAATTGATAATAATGTAAATATTTGAATATAGCTACGTGGTCTAGGGACTGTCAAGCGTATTTAATTCAAACAGTTTTGGAATAGAAGTTTTCATCAAAATTGAAAGAAGATAGATTAAATACGTTTAAGCGGTTCTTAAGAGAACAGTGTGATCCCAATGATGTTCGAGAGATCATCCATTGGATTAATAGCGAGGAAGCAAGAACTTTCCTTGATCAGCAATTTGACAATTTCGAAGGTCAGGAAGATATAGATTTTGACTCGAATGAGGTCTTTTCAACCATACTCAGCAACATCCAAAAACACGATCTTGAGAACAAACTAATTAGCGCTATTGAGGAGCCAGAGGTAAAACAGGTGAGTTTGAGTCCGCCGGAGAAAAGAAATAGAGCATCAGAATATGCCTGGATGGTTGCTGCCGGAGTTGCCATTGTAATGATTACCTTCTTTGGAGGGTATTATTTAAATGAATTCACTCCAGGCTCGATGGTTGTTGAGAATAATACGTTTATTACTAAATCCACTGAAAAGGGTCAAAAACTTACTTTTCATTTAAGCGATGGCACACTTGTAAAACTCAATTCCAACAGTTCACTTCGTTTCTTGCCCGAATACGGAGCCGAGCTAAGAGAGGTTTGGTTAGATGGAGAGGCCTTTTTCGAGGTGGCTGAAAATCCTGATAAGCCTTTCGTAGTAAATACTAACCAAATCAGTACCACAGCGCTTGGGACCAGTTTCACGGTCCGCGCATTTGACCAGACTAAAAACGAAGTATTCTTATTGACGGGTAAAGTGAATGTGAAGTTGAATGAGGATCCAAATAAGCAGCTGATACTTCAGCCCAATGAAAGGGTTAACTATAATATTGAGAAATCAACCTTTGAGAAGGGAAGTTTCAATGCGGAACTGGAGACAGCCTGGAAAGATGGAGTTCTTGTTTTCAATCAAACTCCCTACAGTGATGTTATCAAGAAGCTCGAGACCTGGTATGGCGTGGAGATTCAAGTGAATGGAAAAGTACCTAAAGACTTGTATTCCAGCTCCAGGTTTGAGAATGATTATCTACACGAAGTAATGAAAAGCCTAGGCTATTCCTGGGGGTTTGACTTCACAGTTCGGGATAAGGAAAACACTGTAACAATCGAATTTAATAAACAATAAACGCTTGAATATGGGATAAAAAACAAAAAAAGTCCACAGAGCTTATGCAGCGAACATGTTCTCTATGGACTATCGAATTAGTTAAACATTTAGTCAACTAACATTACAAATCTATGAAAAATAAACTTTTACTAAACATTACCATGTTTGGAAAATACACCTTGTATGTGTTGGTTCTGCTTTCTTTCGTCTTAAACCTTACTACGGCAAAAGATGGAGTTTCTCAAGGCATTATGAGTGTCAAAGAGGCAGTAATCGATATTGATCTGGTAGATGTGCCGGTCGAGCGGGTGTTTAAGGAGATCGAAAAAAGCTCCCGGTATACGTTTGTATACAATCATTCCAAAATTAACAACAGAACACGCGTATCAGTAAAATCTAAAAACCAGACTCTGGATCAGTTGCTCCTGAGCGTAGCTGAACAAGCAAATCTTAGCTTCAGGCAAGTCAATGATAAGATCAGTGTGAAACAACATGATTCAACTGATTTTACTGAGAAGGTTACTATTTCGGAATTAGCACGAGACATTACTGGAAAAGTGACAGATCAAAATGGAGAGCCATTACCAGGTGCAACTGTGCTTGAAAAAGGAACTACCAACGGAACAATCACTGACTTTGAAGGAAATTTCAGCTTATCTGTAAATGATGGCGCAACGCTTCTGGTTTCATTCATTGGGTTTCGATCCACTGAGTTAGTTGTAGGGGATCAAAGCACTTTTCAGATTTCATTGGAAGAGGATTCTGAACAACTGGATGAAGTAGTCATTACAGGATATGGTTCTCAGATTCGAAGAGATTTGACAGGTTCTATTGCCAAAGTAAAAAGCGAGGATCTTACAAGTTTTTCTTCCTTGAGTATGGATCAAAGCCTCCAGGGGTTGGCACCTGGTATACAGGTATCTTCATCTAGTGGTGTTCCCGGAGCTCCAACACGTGTGATGATTCGTGGAACAAACTCTGTATCATCGGGAACTGAACCTTTGTGGATCATCGATGGAATGATTCTGATGGGAAATGGTCAGGAATTGGAAGGATTGGGTAGAAGTACAAGCGTAATTCCTCAAAACCCTTTATCCATGATTAATCCTAACGACATTGAATCCATTGAAGTGCTCAAGGATGCGTCAGCTACTGCTATCTATGGTAACAGAGGATCCGGTGGGGTAATCATCGTAACTACTAAGAGCGGAAAAGGTCAGCAAGGAACTTTTAATGTTAATTATCAACAAGGAGTTTCAGATGTTGTTCGTGGTCCTGAGGAAATTGGGGTAGTTGATGGTGATGAGTGGTTAAGTCTGATGGATGCTGCCTTGAGTAACAATGGACAGCCGGCATTTGATCCAAATGATGTTTTAAACAGTGGAAGAGATCCCAATGCAGTATTGGATAGAAGTCAGACAACCAATACAAATTGGTATGACATTGTGCTGAGACAGGGAAGTTTTAAAGATTTGGGTATTTCCGCCTCTAAGGGAACTGATAATACAAGCTACTACATATCGGGACAATACCGAAAAGACGAAAGTATATTGTCTGGAAATGAAATTCAGCGAATTAGTGCGAGGGCAAATCTCGACTTTGAGCCTGTAGAACATATCCAGCTGGCGCTAAGAACCACAGTGACTTACTCTGATAATGACAGGGCACCGAACGGTGGAGCCCCGGGGGGAAATAGCAATATAGCCAGACCGGGATATAATGCGGCAAACTCATCGATTTATCCCTGGTTGCCTATTTATCATCCCACAGCCGTTGATCCGGTATCAGGCAACCCTTTGCTTTTTGACCCGTTGTCTGGCCGCAACCCGGTAGCTTCATTGAATCCAAATAATTTCAGAAATGATTTGATTTCATTTAGATCAGTGTCATTGTTTTCTGCAGATTATTTCATTCCATGGGTTCAGGGATTAAAGCTACATTCAGAGTTTGGATATGACTTTTTCCAGGTAAGTTCTATTGAGTGGGGAAATACGGTATTAAGAGAGAATTCTGCTTATGCTTTTGACAACTCACAGACATTTAATAGGTCGAATTACAATGTTTATTTGAACTACAATAAAGATATTGGTGCAAATCATAATCTGGGTGTCACTATGGGAACTGAATCAACCGAGCAGGCGACCAGAACAAGAAATACAGAGGCAGATGGTTTGATTGGAGCTGCTAAAGAAGTTGGGTCCCCTGGCAATGTGCAACGAGTTTCTAATGGATATGGTGGGGAGGTATACTTCAGAGGAATCTTTGGAAGACTTAACTACAAGTTTATGGATCGCTACCTTGTCACCGGTAGTTTAAGGAGAGATGGTACCTCAATTTTCACCAAAGAAAACCGATATGGATTGTTTAGTGCAGTGTCTGCTGGCTGGATCATTTCTGAAGAGTCATTCATGAACCAACAAAACTGGCTGGAATTTCTAAAATTAAGGGTGAGTTACGGTCAGACAGGAAACTCAAACATTGATCCCCTGGCTACAGAAACCGGGTATGCCACCTGGGGCAGATATGGTGATGTTGGAGCGGGCGATCTGCTTACCAGAATTGGAAATAAAGATGTGACCTGGGAAACTACCACAGCAACAGATGTTGGTGTAGACTTTGAATTGTTTGCAAATAGGTTGAGCGGATCGGTTGTATACTACAGGCAAGATGTCTCTGATATGTTGTATCAGGTGCCAATCCCACAATCATCTGGTATATTTTCAAATTCACCAACTATATGGCAGAACATTGGTGATATGACCAACCAGGGAGTTGAGTACTCTTTGAATGCCATCATTGTTGACAAGAATCAGCTAAGATGGGATGTTGGGTTCAATTTTACTACTAACCGAAATGAGGTTACAAGATTAACCAACGAAACTGATGAAATCTATAATGTGAATAGCAGTGGTCTGGTAACCCGTGTAGGAAGCCCTCTCTCTTACTTTAGGCTGGCACGATATGCTGGTATTCATGAGCAGGGAGGTTATCCCATGATTGAAGAGATGGATCTTACTATTTTCGACGAAACAGGAGAGCGTGTTGCAACCGGTAACTTGATTCCAGCTACACGGAGTAACATGGAGCAACATCTTTTTGACAATACCGATAAGACTGCATTGCCAACTTTCTTCGGAGGGGTCAATACCAATGTCTCTTATATGGGCTTTGACTTAAATGCCTATTTCTCCTTCTCTGGTGGAAATTACATTTTTGATGAAGCAGAGTACGATCAGACAACCGTAGGAAACCCCGTGTTAAGAAGTGACATGCTCAACAATACGTGGACTCCGGAGAATACCTCTGCAGATTATCCATTATTGATGTCTAACAGACGATATGACGTGATCAATGATGACGGCACCATCAGCCCCAACGAACGTTTTGACTGGAGAAGAACAGGCCAAAGGACTGATAACTTCTTAAAGAAGGCGGACTACCTAAGGTTGAGATCATTGTCTTTAGGCTACACAGTTCCTCGTAATGTATTGGATAAGCTGAAGATCCAAAGGCTACGAGTTTATGTGATGGCAAATAATCTATGGACAATCACAGGATTTGATGGCTATGACCCAGAAGTAGTTTCAACCGGCGGTGGATTCCAGTCAAGGAATATCGGCCAGGGATGGGTAAATATTCAGATCCCGCAGGTTAAGACGTATAGTTTCGGTATTAATGTTGGATTCTAAAAAGACTTTAATCATGAAGAAATATATAAAAATACTTTTTATAGGGGTTCTGACTTTGTCATTTACAGCATGTGATGAAGAGGAGTTCTTTGAACTTACCAACCCTCCAACATCGCCATGGCTTTCATTGTTGGATTTGGAGAAAGCCCCCATTGGAGCTTACTATGGCTTAACAGGTAATGGCGGAGGAAGAGCCATTTTCACCGCAGGCACAGTGGCTGCTGAGGCATTTGCTGATAATGCTAAAATTGCCTCTACTGCCGAAGGTTTTGACATTGAGAGTGATGTGGAAGACATGTATAATAGATCCCATGCTGGCGCTCAAATCGGATACTTCGATAACAATATCTTCAATAGCGGATATTTTGCTGTAGGCTTTGCGAATGGTGCAATTGGATTTATTGAGTCTGCTGACGGCAATAACCCATTCCCAGGTGAGAATAAACCCCATGAAGTAGACAGGATTCGAGGTGAGTTATATTTTGTAAGGGCGTATGCTTACTACTGGATGGCAAGACTTTATCTGCCGGTTTATCCCAATGACGAAAAAAGAATCCCTTTCAGAGTTAGTCAGCCTCAAAACTTCGAAGAAGCTATTGAATCGGACCTTGCGTCAGCTAATGATATCTATCCATTGATTGTATCTGACCTGGAAATGGCCAAGTCATTGTTGCCTGAACGGTTTGATCCTGCCTTACATAATGCTTCTTACGAGGACGGGAGAGCCAATAAGTTTGCTGCAGCAGCGCTATTAGCCAAGGTTCATTTTCACATGGGCAACTATACAGACGCCTTAAGTGAGTTAAACTTTGTAATTGACCAAAATGGTGGTGACTACGATCTTACTGAAGATCCGATTGAAGCCTGGAATAAGACAGGCATTGAAAGAGGAAGGGAAGTAATCTGGTACTATGCTTTATGGGCTGGCGATGGTCTGGGAGGATCGAGCAACTGGAAACATCCAGTACTGTTTAGTCGGTTTAATGGAAACCAAAGGAGTGGTGATCCTTCAACCAATGGTGGTAGATATATGCCAGCAAGTCAGGATTTTCTGGAGGCTGCAGGATGGGCTAATACTGATGGAACAGAAAACCCTGCTGCATTAAATGATCTGAGATACACTCAGCTTTTTGTTAGATATGAGTCTGGAAATGATCCACGGTCTGCATTTAATACCACTCAGCCTTATGTATGGAACAACCGATACTATAGAAGCGGTGTAAATAGGTCCACCAACTACCCGGTGCTTAGATTGGCAGATATGTATTTACTCAGAGCAACTATTCATGCTATGAATAGTGACTTTGTAGATGCGAGGGCTGATCTTAACATTGTCCGAAACAGGGCAGGTATTGGAGATTTTGCAGGAACTGATGGTCAGTTAATGGATGCCATTATGTTGGAAAAAAGGATCGAGATGGCGTTCGAGGGTGATAGACTTTACTACCTTCAAGGACTTCAGGTGGACATTCCTGAAGGCGATCGAACCACAGGTTCTGTCCCTTTTAATGGCAACTTCTATTCGGAAGTCCCTGATTATGAAAAACAAGTCAATTTAGCTTATCAGTAAATGAGCAGTGAACAGGAGGAGACTCTCCTCCTGTTCTTTTTCCTATTTTTTACTTCACCTATCAATTTACTTGATATGATAGACCGTATCATACGCATACTGCTATTGGTATTTGTTTTGAGTTCCTGTACAAATACGGCACACCTTGAAGCTGATTTGGTGCAAATCAGCAGAAACCAGGATAGAATATTGATCCAATCCAGTAAAAATGCCCAGGAGCTAAGCTTTACAGAATCTGATCAGGTCAAAACTATTGATCTTAGTTATCAGGTTGTCAACCAGGATCTTGAATTTACACTGGACTCAAAATCATCCGGAATTCGTTTCAAACCAGCAGTCGTTGGTCTGGGGGAAAATTGGATGGACTATTCTTCATTTCATGTTGAATTTGCCAATCATTCTCCTAATGACGTTAAAATAGCCATTGTGCTTTGGAGCCACAGGGGTAGGCTTCCGGATACATTGATGGTAAAAGGACAATCTGCTGCAAACAAGGAAATAGACCTTCGAGACCTTCCGCTGATTGGCAGAGGCACTTCCAAATATCATGTAGATGAAATTCAATTTCTCTTCACAAGCCAGTTGAGCCCTTCCAAGGTTATACTCAATGAGCTAAAGCTGGAAGAGAGGAGAGGATCTCCAACACAAGTAATTGATAAATTTGGTCAGAGAATCTCCACAGAATGGCCGGGCAAAATCAAACGCGATGAGCAACTTACCCAAAACCTTGTCGCTGAAAGAAATGAACTAAAGAGTCGGTTCCCCACAGATAAATATGATCAATACTACGGATTGAAAATCGGAACCACCTATCAGGCTACCGGGTACTTTCGCCTGGAGCAATTGGATGATTCCTCATGGATCTTCATCACACCTGATGGTAATCCATTTTGGTCGTTTGGAGTTACGGGGATCCGCCCTAAAAAAGCACTTCATGGTGTGACATTGATCAAAGGAAATGAGCAACTATTTGAGGAACTTCCGGATAGGAATGGACCTTATCAGGATGCATATATCGATAGTACCATGAGTTTTTACTATCTGAATCTACTCAAAAAGTATGAGGACCTTGAAGGATGGAGAAACATGGTCTACAGCAGACTGGAAGGCTGGGGGCTGAATACCATGGGAAACTGGTCTGAAGAAACGCTTCTCATGGATAGTAAAATACCCTTTACCTATTCATTCATATCAGATGTGGATGACTGGCAAAAAGATGTTTACCATCCGGGTTGGTTGGCTCATTTGGACAGTGTGATAAGTCATGCGACCAATTACAAGGACAATCCCTACCTGGTGGGATACTTTGTAGACAACGAGGCTGGATGGGGCCACCTGAGACTTCTTCAGAACTTGCCAAAGGACGCATACCTGAGAAAAGCCTGGGTGAAAGAAATTCAAAGAGACATTTCTACCATTGAATTATACAACAAATCCCGGGGAACAGGTTTTAGCTCATGGGAAGAGCTAATGAAGGTAGGAGATGAAAAAGATGTTCCTCCTTCAGACATTATGCTACTGGATTCGATGTTCACCGATAAATATTTTGGAGCCATTGCAGCTACTTTAAAAAAGTACGATCCCCATCATCTGTATCTGGGGTGTCGGTTTACGAGAAAGCTTAAACCTGATCATATCCTTAGGATTGCAGGGAGGTATTGTGACGTTGTAACGGTAAATGTATACAGCTACGAGCCTATTCCAGAGCAAATGGATGCCTGGCATACCATTACAGGGAGGCCTATCTTGATAGGCGAACACCAGGCGGCACTGAAAGGCCCCCGCCAGCTTCCTTTACGATGGCAAGTCTTTACAGAGGCAGAAAGGGTGAAATACTTTAAAAATTATGTGAAGAAATGGGCTTCAATGCCCTATTCCTTGGGAAGTCACTGGTACCAGTTTTCAGATCAGCATAATACCGGTAGAGCTAGCAATGGCGAAAATCAATTGGTCGGGTTTGTTGATATTACTGATCAACCACATGCCGAGATGGTAAGTACGGCTAAAGAGATATCGGATTCAATCTATTACTGGCACAGAGTAATACCAAAAGCAGAATAAAATGCTGAAAAAGCCCATTCTTAAGGTCTTATGGCAAATCATCCTGATGATGTTACCACTGATCTTTTTTCAGTGTGACACAACAGAGAATGTTGATCGAGGACCTCTCTTTGAGAAGGTTTCCAGAACACGAAGCAATGTGGGTTTTGTCAATAGCATCAAAGAGGATGCACAACGAAATATTATTCGCTACCAGGGTTTTTATGACGGAGGAGGAGTTGCATTAGCTGATTTTAACAACGATGGACTGGCTGATCTGTTCTTCACTGGTAACATGGTGCAGAATCGACTTTATCTGAACAAAGGTGAGTTGGTTTTTGAAGACATAACCAGTGCAGCTGGCCTGGAGGAAACGGGGTTTGGTTGGTATACAGGGGTGACGGTCGTTGATGTCAACAATGACGGCTGGCTGGACCTGTATGTATGTAAGTCCGGACTGTTTCAGGAGGAGAACAGAAAAAACATACTTTACATCAACAACGGAGATCTCACCTTTACTGATCAGGCCGGGTCCTATGGATTGGATCATGCAGGTTACTCAACCAAAGCCACCTTTTTTGATTATGACCTTGATGGTGACCTGGACATGTATCAAGCCAATTACGGGCCAACCAATATCTCCCAAAGTCGGGAATCTGAGTACCTCCAAAGGTTCGAAAGTGATCCGTTTAGCGGAGACCGGCTGTTTAAGAATGAAAGTGGTCGTTTCACTGATGTCACCTCTGAGGCAGGTATCAAAGATTCCCCATTGGGGTATTCTCATTCAGTAGGTGTATGGGACTTTAATCAGGATGGATGGCCAGACATTTTTGTCTGCAATGATTTTACAGAGCATGATTTCTATTACTTAAACAATGGAGATGGGACTTTCAAGGAGTCAGTAAAAACCAGCTTCCAGCACCTTTCCAATTTCTCCATGGGTAATGATGTGGCAGACTTCAACAATGACGGACTCATGGATATTGTGGTGGTGGATATGGTAGCTGAGGACAACAAACGCCTCAAGGAGAACATGGGTGGAATGCAAAGGGATGACTTTAGCTACTTCCTGAGCCAGGGCTACTACTACCAGTATATGTTTAACATGCTCCACATGAATACGGGTAACAACACATTTAGTGAGATGGCCCACCTTGCGGATATCTCTAATACAGATTGGAGCTGGGCACCATTATTTGCGGATTTCGATAATGACGGCTGGAAAGATCTGTATATCACCAATGGATTGAGAAGAGATGCCAGAAATCAGGACGCCAGATACGTTTTTGTTGATCTTCTAAAAAAAGCTGAAAGTGAAAAAAGATCCGACTTAACATCTGAAGAATGGGACCAGGCCTTAAAAGCAATGCCCTCCCAGAAGCTAATTAATTATATGTATAAAAATATCAATGGTCTCAAGTTTGAAAAGGTGATGACTGAATGGGGTTTAAACGACCCTTCATTTTCCAACGGAGCCGCTTATGGAGACCTGGACAACGACGGAGATCTGGACCTGGTTGTCAATAACATCGATGACCATGCATTTATCTATGAAAATAAATCAAGAAAGAGCAATTATTTGGATGTTGTCCTTCAGGGGTCACCACAAAATCTAGATGGGATTGGAGCTGTGATTCAAATATGGACAGCAGGTAATACTCAGGTTCAACAACGGTACTTTGATCATGGCTTTCGATCTTCTATGGCTACTCCTATTCATTTTGGGCTGGGCAGAACGAAACAAATTGACAGTCTGGAAGTAAGGTGGCCGGACGGGAAAATGCAGAAACTGTACAATATAGAAACCGGTCAGCAATTGGAGCTTTTGTATGACAAGGCTGACAACATAGAAAAAGAAGGAACAAACTCCTCATTATTTGCTATAGCCAACCTGGAAGTAACGCCTCCATTTGTTCATCAGGAAAACGAATATGATGATTATGAGCGGGAAATCTTATTGCCACATACCATGTCGGCACTCGGGCCTTTCCTGTCAAAAGGGGATGTGAATGGAGATGGCATGGAAGATTTTTATGTGGGCGGATCACTCGGATATTCGGGGTCGCTTTATCTACAGACCGAAAGTGGTTTCAAAAAATCCGAACAACCTGCTTTTGAAAAGGATCAGAACTTTGAAGATGCCGGCAGCTTATTCTTTGACGCTGACAGGGATGGTGATTCTGACCTGTATGTTGTGAGTGGTGGAAATGAATCGCGAGAAAGTTCCTTTTATCAAGACAGACTCTATATCAATGATGGAAAAGGAAATTTCAGTGCCGCATTTGATTTTCTACCTGAGATCAGCGTCAGTGGGTCTGTTGTCATCGACACAGACCTGGACAAAGACGGTGACCTCGACTTGTTTGTGGGTGGCCGCCAAACTCCGGGCAAATACCCCTATCCTACCTCAAGCCTGTTGCTGGTCAATGAAGGGGGCAAGTTCATCCCTAAAACCCGTGAGCTTGCTCCGGATTTAGTAGACTTCGGTATGGTCACCTCAGCGTTGTGGAGTGACCACGATCAGGATGGAGACCCTGACCTGATTGTCGCTGGTGAGTGGATGCCACTGACTGTATTTGAAAACATGGATGGACGGTTTTCACGGAGTTCAGCTGGATTGGATATCACTGATGGCTGGTGGTTTAGCCTGGCAGCGGCAGACCTTGATAACGACGGTGATGAAGACTTTATCGCTGGAAATGTTGGACTCAATTATAAGTACAAGGCTTCTATCGAAAATCCATTTGAGATCTACAGCAAGGATTTTGATGGGAATGGACAAAATGACATTGTGCTCGCTTACTATGAGGATGATAAGCTTTTCCCTTTAAGGGGAAAATCATGCTCTTCGGAGCAGATACCAGGTCTCAAGGAAAAGTTTCCTACCTATGCCTCTTTTGCTGTGGCAGAGCTTGGAGAAGTGTATGGCAATCAGAATCTTGAAAATGCGCTTAAGTATCAGGCCAGGTTGTTTGAGTCAGTGTATATCGAAAACCTTGGCGATGCCAAGTTCCGTGTTTCCCCCTTACCGGATTTTGCCCAGCTATCGGCTGTGAATGGAATTGTCATTCAGGACATTGATTTGGATGGATTTAAAGATCTGATTGTCGCAGGCAATATGTACGGTTCAGAAATAGAGACTGTCCGCAACGACGCTGGTTTTGGGATGTACCTAAGAAATCAGAAGGGAAAAGGGTTTGAAGCAATTCCTTATCAAAAATCGGGATTCTATATGGATGGAGATATTAAGAGTCTGATACAAATCAATAAAGGTTCTGATGATTGGATTATTGGTGCAGCCAATCAAGGAACATTAAAAATTATAAAAATAACAAACGACTAAAAATCAATTAAATATGAAATTGACGGATCTAAAGATCAACCTCTTTATATTATTGCTTACCCTTGGTTTTGTAGCCGGGGCTCAGGATGAATTCTACCATGAACTCTATGATAGCATGCATGACAGCCCCATGCAGCAGAAATTCAGAAAGCTGGCTCCCATGCCTTATGGAGTTGTGTTTCTTCCCTGGGCCGGGATGACAGAGGATGAAATGCGAAAACATTTCCAGATGATGAAAGAGCTTGGTTTTACCAACCTTAAACAGACCATGGGTTCACCCGAATGGCCAAGAGAAAAAATTCTGGAGGTTGCTTTAGAAGAAGGTATCATCCCATTCTGGTATGGAGAAGGTGGATGGGAAGACATCACGCCGGAGTTGCTCAAAAAGTTAGGATTGCCACGAAAGATGAGTATCCAGGAAGCAAGGAAACACCCAAAAATGATTGAATATCAGCATACTGTTTTAGAGAAACAGCTTTCTACCTGGAAAGATCCGCTCCCTGAAGATGATGCCTTCAAACACTATAAGCATACGCCTGATGCCCACTTGCGTGAGCATGATGTTCCTTTGTTTAAAAAATGGGTTAAAGAAACATACTCGGATGTAGCTGAACTCAATAAAGCTTGGAATAAGTATGAGGTAGGCATTCCAGGAGACCCTTATACATCATGGGAAGATTTTGACAGAGAAGAGTTTGTTTCCTATGATGAAAAGGGAGATTATGTGATTATCCCACGGTCAGGGAGAGAATATGGGCAGGTACGTGATGTCTTGAGATATAAGGCTGATATGTATCTGGAAAATGTCAAATATTATAAGAAGAATGTTTACCCTGAGCAGCCACAGCGCGCCGGAGGGGAGATGGGACTGTTTTTGCCTTTTGCCTCACGGGCCACAGATATGGAGGGTATCGCTGAGTTGATGGCCGAGAGAGGATCTTTTTATCCTTCTATTCATCTGGCCTGGCATTTTGAAGAGGTCAACTACGAGGTAGCCCGATGTATCTATATGCAGTCATCTTTGGCCACGGATTGGTTTAAAGGAGGTTGGGCCTCTACCTGGGAAAGTACAGGTGGTCCGCAACAGCTGTCAGGAGGGAAAGGATGGAACATCCAGACACAATTTGAAACTGCTGGATTTACAGTAAATGAAGGTACCATGACCCAGCTCCTGCTTTCTTATATTGCTGGAGGGTTCAAGGGTGTTGGTTTGTGGTCATGGAACTACAGAAATGCGGGATGGGAGTCAGGAGAGTATGCATTGCTTAACAGGCAATTGGAAGCTGGTCCCCGGGCGATCAGAGCTGGTAAGATTGCCAAAGCCGCAGACAAATATCGCGATGAAATCTGGGCAGCACATAAAGAGCCCTATGTAGGTGTTATGGTCAATTGGGACAATGAAGCCATCTGGGCTGCTGTAGCAGGACCTGGTAGAACACATTTCAAGCACTATCCTGTGAAGGCCCGGGTAGGTATAGATCGTGCCCTGATCAATGCGAATATACCCTTCGAGCATGTAACACCAATTGATCTGAAAAAAGGTTTGGGCAAGCGGTATAAAGTTATTTATATGCCAGCACAGGCAGCCATCAATGAAGACTTGTGGCCAGTTCTGGATGAATATGTAAAAGCAGGAGGTCGCCTGGTAATTGATGCACCCGGTGCATGGTGGGACGAAAGAGGTGTTGTGCTTAAAACGAGTAAAGGAACCCCTTTTGAGAAAGTGTTTGGGGTTTCGATTGCGGATTTTCAATACTCAAATAATGTCCCTGAGGTGATTGGATCGCATGAACTAAGCGGTTTCGTCTTTGACCTGGCCCCGACAAGTGCAAAAGTGGTCGAGCGTTTCAAATCAGGTCGTCCGGCGGTGACTGAGCATGACTATGGTAATGGAACTGCGATCGTATTGGCTGCAGATGCTTCCTATGCCATGCAAAGCCCTGGCAATGACTTCATGGAGTCGTGGACACTAAAGCACACCATGGGAGCTCTTGAGTCACCGTACAGCTGCGAAGATGCAATTGTGTACAGACTTGCGGCTCCTGAGGCAGACCATTACTTCTTTATCAATGATGATGAGGAGAAGTCTGTGGAGTTGAAATTTAGAAATTATACCTATAAAGAAGCGATAGACCTGATTTCTGGAGAATCACTTAAGGTAGGGGATTCAATTTCTTTGGAAGCCTACAGTGGGAGGTGGCTCAGATTTGTGAAATAGTGAAATGAAGCTGCTTTTCAATCTACTGATTCTATTACTTTTCAAAAGTACCTTATTGCCTGCTTCAGCTCCAGACTCAGTTAAATTAGTTCATCTATCAGCTGAAGTAGAAATGAAATTCAAGTGGATACCCCCTGGCAGTTTTATGATGGGGAGTCCTGATGATGAGCTCAACCGGGATGGTGATGAGGGACCGCTGCATCGCGTAAGCATTTCAAAGGGATTTTACCTGGGCGTTTACGAGGTGACCCAACATGAATGGGTGACCGTGATGGGAGAAAACCCCGCGATATTTCGGCATGGAGATAACTATCTTGATCGGCCTGTAGAATCTGTTTCCTGGAGTGAGGTCAATCGGTTTATTGAAGTCCTGAATGAGCGAGGAAAGGGGACTTTTCGCTTACCCACCGAGGCAGAATGGGAATTCGCCTGCAGAGCAGGAACCGAATCTTCATACTATTGGAGCAATGCTGATAACTGGATCATCCATCAATATGCCTGGTGCAACAGTAGGTCTTTCGCAACTACCCATCGGGTAGGAGAGAAGATCGCCAATCCCTGGGGATTGCATGATATGTGTGGGAATGTCTGGGAGTGGACCCAGGACTGGTACGGTCCGTATTCTGGTGAGCACGCAACCGACCCAAAAGGTCCCGCTGAGGGCACTGCCAAAGTTTTCAGAGGGGGTAGCTGGTTTGATTTTCCAAACAGTCAAAGATCGGCCAATCGCCATCGGCATGAGATAGAAAATGGTTACACGGCAATTGGTTTTCGATTGGTATGGGAAGAAGGATCATGAAGCACTATATATTATCAATCATCATCCTTACGATATACTCTGGATCCCTCTTTGGTCAGGAAATAAAAACCATTGATCTTCCTGATGGGGTGTCTATGGATTTCATTCGGATACCGAAAGGCTCCTTTATGATGGGCAGTGATACTGATGAGCAGGATCGACAGAAAGATGAAGGCCCTGCACATGAGGTAACCATTTCAAATGACTTTTATATGGGTCAGGTTGAAGTCACTCAGGAACAATGGATAACTATCATGGGAGGGAATCCTTCGGTTTTCCACAGATACCCTGCCTCGGATCAGCATCCGGTCGATAGGGTGACATGGGAGGACACGCAAGTATTCATTGCGAAGCTGAACGACTTAAACATTGGTGCATTCAGATTACCAACCGAAGCGGAGTGGGAATATGCCAGCAGGGCGGGGACGCAAACCAGGTATTCTTTTGGGGATGATCCAAAATACCAGGAACTCATAGAATATGCATGGTTCAATTCAAGGTCTGAGGGCAGGAGTTGGCCGGTAAGAACCAAAAAGAGTAACCCCTGGGGTCTTTATGGTATGCATGGAAGCGTCTGGGAATGGTGTGCTGACTGGTATGGGCCCTATAGCAAGGATGCTGCAATTGATCCAGTAGGACCTGTATCAGGAGAAAATAAGGTTATCCGTGGGGGAAGCTGGTATAATGAACCTGAAGCACTTCGAAGTGCCAACAGGCATCGACAACCAGTGGATTCAAGGCAGACCAATAACGGATTTCGTTTAGTTATGGAGATCAACTAAGTTGTAGTTTTTTAGTCTAATTAAGTTATGTATAAAATATTGCTTTTCTCTTTCCTTTTGCTTACTCAGGTCTTTTTGAGTAATAATGCTTATGGTCAGGATGAAAAACATCCAAGGGGACTCATTACTTCTGCGGAAGTCCTTGAGATCAGGAATAAGGTGCAAAGAGCTCCCTACAGCAAGATGATTGAGAATATCCTAGGGGAAATCGAGCGGCTAAATGGTAGTAAAGAGGATGTTTATAAACTGTCCGACCTTACCAAACTGCAGGCCTTCATGTATCTTGTATCCGAGGATAAATCATGGGCCAAAGAAGCCTGGGAGAACTTCTCATTCTTGGCAAGGGACACCCTTTTTGTCAGTGACCCTTTCTCAAAGGGTCTTACCAGGGCTTATATCTTGAGAGAAATGGCCCTTGCCTATGACTTTTGTTTTGATGCCTGGTCGGTGGGTCAGCGTCAGTTTGCCAATGAGGCGATATATGACCTGATGTCATCAGTAAACAACAACATGGGTAATATGGCCAACTACCACATCGAAAGCAATTGGATGGGAGTGCGGTATGGGAGTGTGGTTTTGGCAGCCAATATTTTGGACCAGTCCCTGCTAGACCGGGGTCCTCAAACCAGGAAGATCAACCCCTTCAAATGGGATTCCAGATATAGGCTTTATGACCATATCAAGGCTGCATACACTGATAATGGATGGTTTGTAGAAACGCTAGGCTATCATATGTACGACTGGACCTTTGTGGCGCCGGCTTTGATTTCTTTGCAAAACTCCACTACATCAGGTGCTTTTGAGCTCAGAAATTTTGTCCCGAATCAGGTCCAGGCGCTCGATCAACATCTTACGGCTACACTTTCCATACCGAATGGCTACGGTAGAGGTCTCAAGCCGGATCTGGGGGATGATAACATGAATACAGCAATAAGCCATTTTGCCTTTGGTGTGAGGTTGATGTCTGAAGCCATGAAACCGCAACTGAAATGGATGGTGGAATACGTGAAAGACCTGGGACAATATCAAGATGATTTCCTGATTTTAGCTTTGTGCCCAGAGGCACTGGACTCACAGGTTCCCGGGCCTGAGTACCTAAATTATGTTGATACCCTTGTTGGGGTTACACTATTTAGAGACCGTTTTCAGGATGAAAATGATATCGTAGCCTGTTTCAATACATCTGCAAAACGGTTCCCGGGACACAAAGCACCTGACAACCTCACATTCAGGATTTTAGGTCTCGGTGGAGCATGGGCCATTGGCGCCGGACGCACTGGTAGTGTAGCTGGTCAGACCAACCTGTTTCCTGGAGGAGACCCAGAAAAGGAAAAGCAAAAAAACTATGAAAGTGAGTTCCTTGGGTATTCATTTGATCAAGGGATGGGCTTTGCTGCAGGAAAAGGGAGTTGTATGGGAGTTACCGATCATACAAGGCAGTTTATTGCGGACTACTCAGGAAAGGATGGAGCAAGAGCTGTATTTGTGGTGAAAGATGAGTCCGAAGATGGTAAAGTATGGAGGTTGAATACTCCAGGTTTCAACGAAGTAAAATTGTTGAAGGATGGCTTTTTGTTGACAGCCCCAAATGGTGCCTCCATGAAAGCAAGAGTGGTAGGAGAAAAGAAGGTGGATGTATCGGTTAATCAGGTGAGGTATGGTGGTACTACGGTCGCCAACAATACGGGTATTGGGTTTGGTTCTAAACGGTATGAGCATTCGAAGGCAATTGATATCAGTTGCGATGGTGATATAACGGTAGTAATGACATTACAGCCAGCTGGTAAGGATCACCCCTTAATAGAGATAAAAGATAGTTATCCATGGTAAAGAATATACACTTTATGAAAGCATTTTTATTTTTGATAATCCTATTCATTGGAGGTGACCCGCTTGCTCAAAGCCAGGAGCGTCCTTTGGCTAGTTTGAATAATGTCAAGTATGGTTCGCATGAGCGAAATGTGCTTGACATTTGGTTTGCGGATACTACCACCCTGGCACCCCTTGCCATCTACATTCATGGGGGTGGTTTCGTCAACGGTAGTAAGGATGGCTTAAACGCAAAAGTGATCACCGAATTGCTTGATGCGGGGATTTCCGTGGCTGCCCTCAATTACCGATTTATCACTAGTTCTCCCCTTCCGGCGGCGCATCACGATGTTCTCCGGGCATTGCAATTTATCAGGTCCAATGCAAATGCCTGGAAAATTGATAAGACGAAGATTGGGGCTTTCGGTGGCTCAGCGGGAGCACAACTATGCATGTGGCTGGCATTCAGTGACGAAATGGCCAATCCGGATTCGGAAGACCCTGTGGAAAGAGAATCATCACGGTTGAAGTGTGTTGCAACAAATGGAGGACAGACTACAATGGACTCAATTCTGTGGAGAGAATGGATACCTGAATTTGATAGATATCATACCACACAAGAGCAATTTTTTGGAAGTTTGTCAGAACAAGATAGATTAAAAGCAGTCAAAAATGTTTCTGCGATAAATATTATCTCAAGTGATGACCCACCCATCTTCATGCAGTACGGAATGAATCCCGATGATCCTGTACCTCCTGGAAAGGTCCAGAGTTGGAAAATTCATCATGTGATTTTTGGGATAAAGCTAAAAGAGAAGATGGATGAGCTGGGGGTTGAATCCTATCTGAAATATCCTGAAGCTCAGACAAAGTATGATAGTCGATTTGATTTTCTCAGAGCCAAGTTGTTGTAGGGTTAAATACCAATTTAGTTAAAGGATTTGCAATGAAGTTTTTTTCAGTTTTGGTTTTTGTGTCATTGGTTACTGCTTTCACATTGCCTACCGAAATACAGGAAGCCGGTGGTTCAGAAGACAGCAGCAATCCATCTCGTTTAGCAGCAAGCAAGCCAAACATCATTCTGTTTCTTGCGGATGATATGGGTTGGGGTGATGCGGGATGCTACGGACAGGAGAAAATCAAGACCCCTTACCTGGATCGAATGGCATTGAATGGTATCAGGTTTACCAATGCCTACACGGCATCCCCTGTTTGCGCGCCTGCAAGATCAGGGTTGATGGAAGGTCTTCATGCTGGCCATACCCTAGTCAGGAATAATCAGTCTAGAGCAAAAGAAAATGTGAGTTTTGAGCCTGAGAATTATACCATGGCTGAGATGCTCCAGGAGGCTGGATATAAGACAGGACTATTTGGTAAATGGGGTCTTGGTGAGGCAGGAACCGAAGGAATTCCAACCAAACAAGGCTTTGATGAATTCTATGGATTCCTGGATCAGAGAAAGGCTCATTATTACTACCCTGACTCATTGTGGCACAACGAAGAAAGAATCCTGGCTCCTCTTTCTGAAGAGAAACAATACAGCTCAGCTGACTGGTACCTAGATAAAGCCATAGATTTTATCATTAAGGAGAAGGAAGGGCCGTTTTTCGCTTACATACCTACACAGTTGCCTCATCTATATATGCCCTACAGACCAATGGATCAGTACAAAGATAAGCCCTGGCCGGAAGGTGATAAGCGTTGGGCCACGATGATTTCAACCATTGACATACATATGGGTAAACTCATCGATCTCGTAGATTCTTTGGGCATCTCAGAAAATACTATTATCCTTTTTCTGAGTGACAATGGGGGCGGTAATGGTCAACGTATCTATTACCATGATGTGAGGTTTTTCAAGTCAAACGGCATTTTCCGTGGAATGAAGAGAGACCTTTATGAGGGAGGCATCAGGGTACCTCTAATGGTCCAGTGGAAAGGAACCATTAATAGGAGTGTGTCGGATGAACCGGTAGCCTATTATGACCTTATGGCTACATTGGGAGAATTGGCAGGGAACCCTCCTGAAAAGACCGATGGCGTTAGCCTGACGAAATTGTTGACCGGTGAAGTCTCTCAGCTTAACCGTGAGTATCTCTACTGGGAATTTCCGGATATGGGATCACCCAATAGCAAGTTTGCCGTAAGAAAAGGTCCCTGGAAGGGAGTGAAGGAATGGGTAGGTGCACCTCTGCAAATCTATAACCTGGAGGAGGACCCACAGGAGCTCTACAATTGGCACTATGAAAGACAGGACCTTGTAAAAGAATTTGAAGAGATCATCAAGAAAGAGCATAAGTATTCTAAATATTGGCCATTACGCAACGAAGCAAGTGAATAAGCTGATTTACATATTTGTTATATCTGTTGCCGGACTCTTTTCCTGTGATAGTAGCCACCAGGAAAAGGCAGCTAAACCGAACATCATTTTCATCCTTGCGGATGATCTTGGATGGACTGACGTTGGTTATAATGGTACCAGATACTATGAGACCCCAAACATAGACCAGATGGCAAAAAATGGGGTGATTTTTACCAATGCATATGCAAATGCCGCTAATTGTGCTCCTACCCGTGCATGTATTCTCTCAGGGCAGTACACACCCCGACATGGTGTTTTGACTGTTGGGAAATCTGACCGGGGAGACAGGCTGGCACAACAACTTATCCCAGTAGAGAATCAAGAGATTCTGGATACAGCGACCCATTCCCTCGCAGAGATGCTGGCTTCTGCCGGGTATCATACTTCTTTCATCGGGAAATGGCACATTGGAGATCATGATGCCTTCAGTCCAATCGCTCATGGGTTTGATTACTCAAAAGCCTCATGGGAGGCAGGAAGCCCCTCGTCTTATTTTAGCCCTTACGATAATCCCGTACTGGAGGACGGACCGATAGGTGAAAACCTGACAGATCGCCTGACAAATGAGGCGATTGATTATATGAGCTCCCGTAGACTTATTAAAGATATTCCCTTTTTTCTCTATTTGTCTTACTATGCTGTTCACGCTCCCTTTCAGGGCAAGGATTCTCTGGTCAAAAAATATCGGGAAAAAACCCCATCACAAGTTCATGACAATGCTGTATATGCAGCAATGATAGAGACATTGGATACCAACATCGGGAAATTAATAGATTACCTTAATTCAAGTGGCACAATAGACAATACCATCATTGTCTTCTGGTCAGACAATGGGGGATCTTTTAGGGCTACAAGAAATACACCATTAAGGGGCTCAAAGGGTATGCCGTACGAAGGAGGGGTAAGAGTCCCAGCTGTTGTATATGCCCCCTCCATTTTTATGGAAAGTAAGGTGGTGGATTCGCCAGTTATAAGTACAGATATATACACCACATTCATGGACTGGGGTTCTGCCTCAATACCATCAAACTACCAGGTGGATGGACTCTCCCTCGATGATCTTATTTCTGGTGAGAAAGATGACAACAGATCGATCTTTTGGTATTCCCCTGTTTACCTGCCTGGGAATAAGGAGTACGCTTTTAGAATGAGTCCATCAGCTGCCATAAGAAAAGGTAAGTACAAACTCATTTGGTGGTATGCGGAGGACTCAGTGGAGCTATTCAACCTTGAATTGGATTTAGAGGAAACCAGTAATTTATCTATCAGCCATGATGCAGTAGCAGATAGCCTGCTCATCGAATTAAAAGAGTGGCATACAAAAGTAGGGGCCAGGGTACCAATGGAACAAAACCCATCTTACGATCCTGTTTATGCCAGTCAACAATACAATAATTTGAACTATATCCCTTGGAGAATTGAAAAGTAATAGAAACGTGAAGATTGTATATAAAAACACATCAACCATGGGGTTGATACTACTCGTAACGCTTTTTTTTTCCTGTCAGAAAGAAAAAGCACAACTAACATCAGGTATGAAGCCAAACGTCATTTTTGTCATGGTAGATGACATGGGCTATGGTGATCTGGGAGTTTACGGACAAAAAACCCTGAAAACGCCCAATCTTGATCAACTGGCTACCCGGGGCACCATTTTTACCAACTGCTATGCAGGGTCTCCTGTTTGCGCTCCTTCTAGAAGTACATTGATGACCGGTAGGCATACAGGCCATACCACAGTGAGAGGCAATAAGTCGCAAGTCCCCCTCGACCTACCCAATCCTGACCGTGTACCTCTGTTGAAGGATGATTTCACGGTTGCCGAGCTGATGAAAAAAGCCGGTTATATGACTGGGATGACCGGAAAATGGGGGCTTGGTGAGCCAGGTACCACCGGAGAGCCCAACCAACAGGGCTTTGATCAATGGCTTGGATACCTTAATCAGGCGAGGGCCCACGACCATTTCCCTGATTACATTTGGTATAACACGGATACCCTGAAGCTTGTTGGTAATGATCCGGTGTTCAATGAGTCAAATGTGACCTTTAGCCACGACCTCTTTACAGAATTTGTTCTGGATTTTATCGAAGATCATAAGGATACAAGCTTTTTCCTTTATGTTCCTTACTGCCTGCCGCACAACTACTATCATATTCCAGAAAAGGAGCTGGCCCCATTCCTGGAGGAGGACTGGAGTGACCAGGAAAAAGTCTATGCTGCCATGATTTCACGGATCGACCAGGACATGGGTAAACTCATGGCACAGCTGGTGAAATATGGTCTGGATGAAAATACAATGGTATTCTTCTGCTCCGACAATGGCGCTGCAAAAAGGTGGGAGGGTCGATTCGATAGCTCCGGAAAACTAAGAGGGCAGAAGCGTGATATGTATGAAGGCGGCATCAGAACTCCAATGATTGTCCACATGCCAGGAACTGTGCCGGGAGGAAGAGTAAGCGACTATCCCTGGTATTTTCCGGATGTCTTACCCACCCTTGCAGATCTGGTAAATATACCGGTTTCGAAAAACATCGATGGCATCAGTGTGCTGTCGGAAATTTTGGGCGAAGAAATGCCTGAATCGGATAGGGTTCTATATTGGGAGTTTCATGAAAAGGACTTTTTTCAGGCGGTCAGGTGGAAAAACTGGAAAGGTGTCCGCACCACCCTTGGAGGTCAGCTGGAGCTCTATGACCTTGAGAAAGATGAATCAGAAACCACCGACGTGAGTGGGTCATACCCCCAGGTAGTGGCTGATATTGAGGAATACCTGTCAACAGCCAGAACAGAGTCACCTTACTGGAAAGCGAAATAGCATGAAAAGCAAAACCAATTATCTGATCCTAGCCTCGGTTTGTTGGATCTTTTTGGCTTCATGTCAGGACCCTGTTAGAACCTCGTCTGGCTCAAAAGAAAAGTATACGTACAGAGGATGGAATATCCTTTCTAATCATCGTGAAAATGGACTAAAGACGCTGGATGCTGCAGCAAAGAATCGTGTGAACCATATAGAGCTCAGCCACTACCAGTTGTGTCATGACCTGAAAGACCTGAAAGATGAGCAAAAAAGGAAAGACGTAAACTTCTTTATTGATGAGGCGCACAAGCGGGGCATCAAGGATGTGTATGTGTGGGATCATGCCTTCTATCGCATGGACTACTACCCGGATCGTTTTAAGGTGCAGAGTAGCAAACCTCAGGACCTCACCCATCACACAAAGCATTTCGAAGGAGGTGTGGAGCAACAACTGAATCTTGATGATCCTCACTTCTGGGAATGGGTCTACAATGACTACGATACATTGCTTTCCTATACACCCGACCTGGATGGTGTTGTTTTGACGTTTATCGAGACCGGTTCCTACGTGCTTTATCAGCATTCGGAAAAACTGAAGTCCGGGGGTGAAAAGCTGGCAGCCCTTGTAGACTCCCTGGGTGGCTACTTTATCGACAAGAAAGGCCTGAAGCTGACTATCAGGACATTCATCTATAATCAGTTTGAGAAAAAGAGCATCCTCGAGGCCCTAAACCGGATTCAGCGAAAAGACATCACTGTGATGATCAAGATGGTGCCCCATGACTGGTTTATGACTTATCCATACCAGGACTATGTGGAGGACATTCCCTTTCCAGTTGTGATAGAGTACGATTGCGGAATGGAATATGCAGGTGAGAATATTATCCTAAACACCTTTCCCAGGTATTTTGCAGAGGCCTTTAAATACTACAACAAGTTTGAAAATGTAGTAGGATTTTGTGCGCGGGCTGATCGTTTTGAAGAGACCACCGCAGTAGGTACCCCAGGGGAGCTGAACCTGTATTTACTGTCCAGGTTAGCCGATAACCCGGAAGAATCTCATCAGGACATTATGCATGACTACATAGTGAATGCTTATGGGGAGCACGCTGCCAAATACTTAGGCCCTGTATTTAGCTCTTCCTGGGATATGATTATGGCTTCTATGTATACTATGGGTACTCACACAGCAGATCACTCCAGGTTAAATTTTCATCGCAATACCATTTACCAAACGCATACCACGGGAGAGTGGTATCCAAAAGATCAGCAGATGTGGGAGATTAGACACGGGGTGAACAAGCAGTTGCATAATTATCAGGATATCATCAACAAACTAGCTTTTCCTGAATATAAGACAGACACAATAGGTTTGCGAAAAGACATTGGCTGGGTACTCGATGCCGGATGGCTGGAGCCAGGAGAGAAAATGGATGAAGAATTCTTGAATGATATCATCACCGAGAAGACCTACGCGGTCCAACTAGCTGAGGAGGCTCTCGTGGCATTCGAAAAGGCAAAACCTCTTATCACCAATCAGGAAGCTGCAGATAATTTGTACCATATCCTCAATAGGACTTTGATTTTTACCCGGGAGCGCAGATCAGTAGCTCAGGCGGTGTATGGGTATCGGTTGTGGAGCCGGGGCGAGGAGTATCAATCAGGTGAATTACAAAAGGTCATTTGGGATGGACTAAATGAAGGTGCTGAAATGTTGGAGCTGATTGATCAATACCCGGTTCACACACCACTGGGACAGTGGCGCTGGCATCGTGACAGGGAGTCTTTTGATCTGTATTATCGCTCCATCGCGGATACCGGCTGGCAAGAGTTTGGCCTTGAGGGGGTGGTTGTTCCAAAGTTGTCATATTCAAAGAAGAAGTGAGGAAGGTATTACTTAAAGAAAAAGAATGTTACACAATTATCAGCCAATGAAGATATATCATGACCTTTTGTTTAAGTTTTGTTCAATCTTCCTTTTTTTCACAATAAGTCATGCTGATTTAATTGCTCAAAAACAAGACTTCAGCTGTGTGTGGCCTGCTGACTGGGTGACGTCATACGGTTACCAAAAGGAGTTCTCTGCACACCATTTCAGGTTGTCTTTTGATTTGGAAGAGATTCCTGATTCCCTGGTAGTTCATACTTCCGGGGATAATAGGTATCAATTGTTTGTAAATGGTGAATTTGTTGTGCTGGGTCCATTGAGAGGGGATCTAAGGCACTGGTACTATGAAACAACTGATCTCAGGCCTTTCTTAAAGAAGGGCAAAAATGTAATTGCTGTGGTTGTTGTAAACTATGGAGCATACTCACCAGATAGTCAGACAAGTGTGCAGACGGGCTTCCTGCTCGCTGCTGAAGATAAAGCTTATAATTATCTAAATACCGGGAAGGCTGATTGGAAATGCCTGCAAAACGAGGGCTATGGGCCGAGCGTAGTAACAAAAGCAGACATAAGCGGATATTATGGGGGAGGTGCAAAGGAGTTGATTGACGGCCACAAATATCCATGGGGATGGCGGCAAAAAGATTTCGACGATAGTACATGGAAGAAGGTTGTCAAAATTGAAAAAGCTTATGCCAGAACGTGTAAATGGGCAAGTCGATGGAAGCTAACATCCAGGAGCCTGCCTTTTGAGGCAAGGGCAAACACTAGATTTGATTCATTGCGTCTGGTCAGGAATGCAGAGGCTAATTCAAAATTTCCCTTAGAGCCGCTTTCCATGAAAGTTAAACCTGGTACTAAAGCATCGTTTGTTCTCGATCAGGGTTTTGAGACGACCGCCTACCCAATACTCAACATTACAGGTGGAAAGGGAGCAAGTATTAGGTTTACTTATGTCGAAGCCCCATATATTGGAGAACCAAAGCATAAGGACAAGGGGAATAGAAATGAAATCGCAGATAAGAATTTCATTGGCTTTTCTGACTTGTTTATTTCCGATGGGGGGTCTGAAAGGATTTATTCACCCCTCTGGTGGCGAGCTTTCAGATATATTAAAGTAGAGGTTCTTACAGAAGAAGAAGGGCTGGTCATCAACGACATCCATTCCGTAAGAACGCACTACCCTTTTAGACAAAGGGCCAGTATTTCCCTTGTAAGGGATGATGTGGATAATGTATTTATTAACAAGGTTCTTGAGACAGGTGACCGAACGATGTTGGCTTGTTCTCATGAACACTTTATGGATTGCCCATATTATGAAGAAAGCCAATTTGTAGGGGACACAAGAATAGAGGCACTTGTCAGTTATTATTTTTATGGGGATCCCGCTCTTGGTAAGCAGGCAATAGACCAATTTTCCTGGTCCATCAATGATGAAGGGTTCCTATCTGCAAGGTATCCAACAAACAGCCTGTATTACATACCCAATTTTAGTATCTATTGGATCGGCATGCTCTATGATTATATGATGCTGTTTGATGACCCAGAGTTTATCAGGTCAAAACTACCGATCATGCGAATGATCCTGGCGTACTTCGAAAGGCATGAGCGAGGTGACCTTACCCTAAGCAGGCTCATGTATCATCAATTTGCAGATTGGTCGTTTAAGGCTGGAGAACCCCCATATGATGATGACGGCTACTCCGCAGTGGTAGACCTACACTACCTGATGGCTTTGCAATGGGCGGCTTCATTGGAGCATACTTTTGGCCAGGAGGGACATTCGATCAGGTACAATTCTAAAGCCAAAACCCTCTCTGAATCTATTCGGGACCTCTATTGGGATGAAGGCAAGAAATTATTTACAGATACGCCGTCTGAAGGTGATTTGCTATCCCAGCATACCAATTGCTTAGCTATATTGACCGGAGTTACGAAGGGACAGGAAGCAAAGGATATTGCCCTCAAGATCCTTGAGGAGGATGAAATTGTCAAAGCTACCTTATACTGGCAGTTTTACCTCTTTGAAGCTCTGCATACAGCAGGACTCGGGGAGATTTACCTGGACAACTTACAGCCCTGGAGGGATGTGTTAAAACTCGGTGTGACCACATGGCCAGAGACGGGTCCCAATAGTAGAAGTGAGTGCCATGGATGGGGCTCAAGTCCGAATTATCATATTTTTAAGATTGTTGCCGGTATTACATCGGAAAGCCCTGGGTTTAAAGATATAAGAGTGACTCCTAATCTCGGTGATCTAAGTGAGATGGATGTGACAGTGCCTCACGAACTGGGTGAAATAATTGTAGAGCTCAATAATGGAGAGAAAAAACTTAGAGGATTTATCGACTTGCCGGAGGGTACTAAAGGGAGTTTCATTTGGATGGGTCAAAATATTCCTCTTAATTCTGGAAAACAGAAAATAGCAATACCAAAGCGGTAAAATGTGAAACTGATTTAAACATTAGATTTAGTGAGCATTGAAAAGATAGCGAATCATTTTCACCATTCCTTCCATCATAAAGAGTGGACTGGTGACAAGGAGGAAGTCCTAAAGCTCTCCATCAGCGAGGCTTATGAAGTGCAGGACCTTGTGACTAAAAAACGTCTTGCAGAAGGTGAAACGTTGACCGGATATAAAGTGGGATGTACAAGTACAGCTATTAGAAAGCAATTTGGGATCAATGAACCTATCTGCGGAAGGCTTTTCTCGTCTGGCCAAAGGAAAGAACCAGTAAGGTGGGATCAGTTTATCCGGTGTGCAATTGAGCCGGAGATGATCATAAAGTTTGGGAAAGCGCTTGAAGGATATGATTTGAGTGATGATGAACTGATCAGCTCCATTGAGTATGTAAGTGTGGGAATCGAAATTCACGAATACAATTTCTGGATCAAACCACCGGTCATCCAGGAACTCATTAGTACCGGAGGCATTCATCACAGCCTGATCGTTGGTGAAAGAAAAACGGACCCATTCCAGCTCAACTTCGCAGATGAGTGTTTTGAGGTCTACCAGAATGACAAGCTTGTAGCGTCAAACAAAGCCTCGGAGATCATGGGTGGTCCACTGAAATCTATCAAGTGGCTGGTAGGGCATCTTACCTCCAGGGGGATGAACCTAACTGAAGGAAGTCTGGTGATCCCAGGGTCACCAGTGGAGCTGATTCCAATCGAAAGAGACATGACAGTTACAATCTCCATAGACAAACTAGGGAAGATGGAACAGGCATTTTTAACCAAAAATCAATAGATGAAAGCGGTATTACAATTCCTAATGATCATCCTGCTTTTGGGATGTAACCCATCAGAAAGCTCCCGAACCATCCTATTCCTCGGTGATTCGCTGACAGAGGGAGATGGAGTTGATGGGGCATTGACCTTTACTGCCCTGGTAGGTGAAAACCCAAAAAGCTTTCATTCAATAAATCAGGGTAGGTCAGGCTGGTCTACGGAAGCATATTTGAGAAGATGGGAGGAGGTGGAGGCTGCTTTTCCTACTGAGCGTGTTGATGTGATTCTAATCCAGCTGGGAGCAAATGACTTAAGGGTTTTTGGACATGCTGAAGCCACTGCGTTGGAATGTAAGAAGAATATGGAAATCATCATCGCCAGGTTGAGAAGTGCTTTTCCGGAGGCCATTATTTGCTTGATGTCAAGCCCAAAGCTGGATTCAAACATGTTGTCTGATCCCATTATTGAGGCTGGATTTGGTCAACATTCAAATACCTATCTGGGCCTGATCAGGGATCATTACGAGAAGTTGGCCGGTGAGTTTGAAATCAAATTTCTGGACCTGTACAACCAGTTATCAGTAGATGGTCATACGCTGGATGGAGCTCATCTCAATGAGAAGGGGCATCGAATGGCAGCGGTGATCATTTTAGACTATATTGAGACATTATTTTACCAAGGAAGTTGTTGCCATGAGTGATTATCATTTAAAAGATTCTGTAGCCATCGTAGTAGGTGGTGCCTCGGGTATTGGAGCGGCCATAGCACGGGAAGCCGCTGAGAGGGGATCCAAAGTGGTGATTGCAGATATCAATGAGAATCTGGCCCTGAAGACCATCTCATCGACCAAAGCTGCGCATGAGCCCATCTTTATTGCTACCGATGTCACCAAAGCGGATCAAATCAGAAAGATGGTGGAACAAGCTACTTCGCTCGGGAAAATACATTTCCTGGCCAATTCAGCGGGGATACAAACCTATGGGACCGTAGAGAGCACTTCTGAGGAAGACTGGGACCTGACGATGGACATCAACCTGAAAAGCATGTTTTTGGTATGCAAGGAGGTGATCCCTCATCTAAGAGAGAATGGTGGTGGCAGCATTGTGAACATCAGCTCTGTCCAGGGCATCCGTTGCCAGCACAATGTGTTGGCCTATAGTACCGCCAAAGCTGCTGCCATCGCCCTGACCCGGTCAATAGGCCTGGACCATGCCAGGGAAAACATCACTACGAATTGTATCTGCCCCGGGTCTGTAGATACGCCATTGCTGAGATACGGGGCCGCACAGCATGGACCTGTGGAAGAAGTGCTGAAAGAGTGGGGGAGTAAGCACCCCATTGGCAGGATTGGAGAGCCTGAGGAAATAGCTAAGCTGACCCTTTACTTATGGAGCCAGGATGCAAAGTTTATGGTGGGCCAGCCCATCGTCATGGATGGTGGGCTGAGTAGTATTATTCTGTAACTTTCCCAATCCCGTCATCTTAGTTTACCTCAGGTGATATGACATTAATCACATTAAAGTAGTCTTTGATCGCGTAATTATCCCGAATCTCTTTCCTGCCTTCAAACCCAAATTTTTTAGTGTAATAAACCCGGGGATGAATCTCCATCTCACCAATTCGTCTGAGCTCATTCATCAGTTGTTCATCTAGTTTGTTTTGAACATCTGCATACACAGGGTTACCAATGAGATTATTCATCTGAAGTGAATCTTCACGGTCATGAAATAGTAGGGAAGGACCCTCGGGGTTTTTTACATAGGTGTAGTCTGCTGTTTTGATTGCTCGAAATTCATCGTCATGAAAGGCAATATCAGTTGGACAAAGGTCCATAAAGAGTGCCGTCCTGTCAGGAATCGAGTTCGGGTCTTTTACCAGACTGGCCAGGTCATACCCTTCAATGCCTGGAGGGATATCAATTCCCGATAAGGAGAGCAAAGTCGGTAGGATGTCAGGTGTGGTGATGGGAGCGTCTGCGGTAAGGCCCTTATCAATACCCGCTGCGGGATAGGAAATAAGGAAGGGAACATTGGCAGACTCTAAATAGGGCTGATGTTTCATATAGGGACGATACCCATGAGACCCCATCATTTCCCCATGGTCTGAGGTAAATACGATAATGGTGTTTTCATATATTCCGGAATCCTTCATTTCCCGGATTAGATCTCCAATGGCTTTGTCGGTGGCAGTACAATGAGCATAATACCCGATAATTTCATTCATAGCCCATGATTTCATTTCTGGGGGGACATTGGCGGGAAGCTGTAGGGTAGCCGTGTCATAAAGTGCTAGATATTCTTCAAGGGCAGTTTTATGGGGAAAGTGAGGAGTAGATAGGGAAACAAACAAGAGGAATGGGTCTGTGCTTTTTGCACTTTCCCTAATATATTGCCGAGCGTCATCAACGATAGCGAAAGTTGAGTAACCATCCCAATGCTGCTTTGTAGTATCAGCATTGTGGTAGTAGTGTTCATGAATATGATTGTGATCACACTCTGAGCCCTTCCAGTAAGAAAATCCCTGTCGTCTTTCAGGAGCAACAAACTTATGCCTGCCATGACCATCCAAATGCCATTTCCCTATGTAACCAGTGTTGTAACCTGCATCCTGGTAGATCTCAGCCATTGTAAGTTCTTGTTCTGGCAGGTAAATATCATTGATAAACATGCCGGTAGTTGTGGGATACTTACCCGTGAGTAGGGCGGCTCTGTATGGAGTACAGACAGGGACAACAGTGACGGTATTTTTAAAATTAACAGCGCTCCTGGCAAATTCATCCAGATGAGGCGTTAACACATCCTTGTTTCCGGAGTAGCCAAGTGCAGAAGCTCTCCATTGATCAGTGAGGATAAAGACCACATTAGGAGGTGTTTCTTTTTTTGAGGAGCACCCAACGTGCAAGGCTATTAGTAGAAAAATAAGGAGTCTGTTCATAGGGAATTTTGGGCTTGAAGTGATGACTGACTAGTGTGTTGTTCTGTGATATAAAAGTATCTATTTTGCTACTTCTTGACGAATGTAAAGGGAGAAGTCTTACAGGATATCCTAATATTTTTTGACCACTCAGAAGTTACCTGATTTATCTCAAAGAAATACTAGCACCTGAATAAACCTTTTCTCATGAGTAAGAATTGTTGTTGTCCTGTAAGGGGACAGGCCATGGTGAGAGGAGTAAAGAATTCAAGACACCCATTAGTGCATTAGTGGCTAATAAGTAATGTCCCGTGACAGCCCCACGTGTGGAGTATTTTTGTCTGTAGCCCTGTAGCTCTGTTGCACTGGCGAATCCGAGCTGAAGTAGTGGTGATGAGAGTTACTATGCATGTCTGGTGTGACCTTTACATGCCAACGAACTCATATACTAATGACCGTTTCCAAAAGACGGTTACCTTGAATGGATGGTTAAATCTTACCCAATAAATCAATAAATTCCTCTGGTGTAACTTCAATCTGTCGGAGTATGCATCTGAGCAATGGACGGCTTAAGTCTCGACCTTGATGGTGAGGAATAGTAGTGTATCTTCCGTCCGGATGTCGGTAAAATATATGGCTTCCTTTTTGACGTTTTATTTCAAAGCCGAGTAGCTGCAATACTTTTTCTAAGACCTTGGCATCTACCAGGGGTAGTTTACTCATACAGCAACGGATATCTGTTGAAAACCAACAAACTCAGATAGATTGGCGAGCTCTTCTGGGGTAAGTTCCTCCAGAACCAGCGCTATGACTTCTTTGAGGTTTTCTTGTAATTCATCCAAACTAGCCCCCTGAGTATAGGCACCAGGAAGATTAGGAACAATGCCAATATAAAGGCCTGTCTCCTTATCTCGTTCAATTTGCGCTGTAAACTGGTAATTCTTCATTTCTATCTTAAAAGTAACTATAATTTGATTTAACGTAAATTATTTTAGACAGATGTCAATATTCTAAACAGAAGGATGGAACTGATGAACTTCTCGTAAACTCAGTCGGCAACGCCTGACAGAGTCGAGCGACTGAGGTGGAGATATACAAACCTGGGGTGTTTTTTTTCGCCACGGATTCACGAATTGTGACTAAAATATGGTTTGATGAGGTTGCACAAATGCCTCCAATAAAAAGCACCATAACAAGTAAGAAAAGAAGAGATTTCAAGACACCTATTAGTGCATTAGTGGCTTATATAAATACCTCTCCTGGGGCTGTCCCCTGACAGCCCCACTTATGTGAGGACACAACCCTGAGGGCATTCTATGCTCTTCGACATGTTACATAGGGCAGGTCGAAGGCAGATAATTTGGAATCCAGATTCCATTCCCAGAACGCTTTTCGTCGTAGCGGGATGTTTCCATCCGGCTGGCAGAACGACTTCTCAGGTCAATGTCTCACCAACCTACAGCCATACCAGGAATGACATCTCTATCATCTACAAACCCTTTCAAATTCACGAAAAAGTTTATCTTAGGTGGGTAATACAGATAACGTATCCGTTTTTAATCGCTTATTGTCGTTTAATAATGGGTAAGGTCTGTAAGTTAGGTATCACCAAAAAAAGCTATTATGGAATAACAGTAATAAGGTTATTTTGATTGTTAGGGTCTATTTGGCTTCTACCATATGAACAGCCAATTTGATTAACTTTATCCTATGAATAAGAGTAAAGTGATAGAGACGCTTGAAAACCTCCCAAACGAGTTTACAACTGAAGAACTCATTGACAGACTTCTGTTTGTCGAAAAATTAGAAAAAGGATTGAAAGATGTAGAAGTGGGAAGGACTATCTCTTTAGATACTGCAAAAGAACGGTTCAACGCTAAATGGTCAAAAAGACCCTAACATGCGGTTGATGAAGGGCTCGCCCCCAGGCCTTAAGCATTTCATAGCCACTTATTAATCCTCTTCGACATGTTCCGTAGGGCATGTCGGAGGCAAATAATGTGGAATCTCCAGATTCCATTCCTAAAACGCTTTTCGTCGTACTCGGATGTTTTCATCCGGCTGGCAGAGCGACTTCCCAGGTCGGTGTCTCACCGACCTACAGTTATGCACGGTATCACCTCTCCATCATCTTCGAACTACTACCGAAAATTCATGAAAAAGCTTATCTTAGGTAGGTAATACAGGTAACGTATCTGATTTTAATTGCTTATAAACGCTTATTGTCGTTTAAGAATGGTAAGGTGTTGGTATTAAAGGATTAATTGAAAAAAGATAATAGTGGTTATAGTGCATGCAACTATATTGTTATTGGTAATTACAAAAATTTAGAAATATGAGAAATCTAATCTTTGGGGTATTTGTTCTCTTTATCTCTAACCAAATCCAAGCTCAGGAAGGAAAATTTGCTGAGGTGAACGGCGTGAAACTGTACTATGAAATTCATGGTGATGGAGAACCATTGGTCATGTTACATAATTTTACATCCAGCCATGAGAGGTGGCTTCCTTGGGTAGATGATCTGTCGAAAGATTTTCAGCTTATCCTTGTCGATTTAAGGGGACATGGAAAATCGAGTAATCCTACCAATGAATTTACACATAGAAAAGCGGCAGAAGACATATATGCTTTATTGGATCATATAGGGATTAAAGCGTTCAAGGCGATGGGGTTTAGTTCAGGTGCTATGACATTGACCCATATGGCAACAATGGATACTGCCAGAATTCAATCACTCATTCTAATTGGTTCAACGACTTATTATCCTGAAACATCAAGAACCTTCACAAGAAATGCTACATACGAAAACGTTTCAGTCAATAGCCCTGATTGGATGGAAGTAATGAAAAGATTCCATCCTGGAGGGGAAGCCCAAATCAGAAATTTATTGAGACAATTCAATGGAATGGCAGACTCATATGACGACATGAATTTCACCAGCCCATTTTTATCTACAATAAAATGCCCGACCTTGATAATCCATGGCGACAGAGATCAGTATTTTTCAGTAGATATACCTGTTGATTCATATCAATCCATGCCCAATGCCTATCTGTGGGTCATCCCTAACTTCGGGCACAATGTCCCAAATAATGGGACCCCTTTGTACGACATTTTTATAAATACTATAACCCAATTCCTGGCAGGAGATTGGAATTAGTAAAATGCCTATAACATTATGTATGAAATCATAGCCGCGCAAGGCAAACACTAAGCCAAAGCGTTTCATACATTCAGGGTTACCCATCATAGGTTAGGTTGCGTATATCTGGAGAACTCTTAATTACATGCGAACACCGAACTACAAAAGATTTCTCACTATATCGATAGCACTTTATGTCGTAGCACTATTTACGCCAATTTTCAACGGATCGGATGACACAGGAATTTCAGCTCTCGTTTTCGGAATCTTTGGAGATGATCATTATCATATTCTGGCATGGTCTGCTAACGTCTTCTATTTTATAAATTTGATAATTGGCAGGAAAAGATTATGGTTCGGGTTAGCTCTTTCAGTGGGAACCCTAACGCTTGGATTGTTCGCAACCGGAATTGACGAGGTTCTTGTTCACGAAGGTGGCTTGAAGCAGTCTGTAACTCTTGGAACTGGTTTTTACTTGTGGATGCTTAGCTTTCTAACTCTTTTAACGGGTCAACTTCTTAACTGGAAGAATAGAAACGATGTTTAACACTCATTTCCATGAATAATCTAATTATGAAGAGGATCGATTTCAAGTTAATAAAACCCATTCTACTTTTTACTTTTGATCATCTTTTCTTCAAATGCCAGACAAAACCAAAAGAAGGTTTCAGGCATGGCCGGCTCATAGCTTCCTGGTCCGTGTATTATCTACCGGCCTTGACAAGCAACTACAATGTTGATATTTCCCGGTCCTTTACCAATGACGATCACTCACAAGACTCAAATAGCAATCTGACCCTTTCATGATCTACGGCTTTAGCCTGAGCAAGAATCTCCCCCAATAAATCAGTGGCAACTGGCCTGTCGAATGGGTATTTATGCTTGACATAAAAATTGCGTAATGCCCTATTCAGTGCCTGATCACACATCAACTCACTCAACTCCACAAAAACCATTGCTGCCTTGGAATACACAATATGCGACTCACTGCTGGTCGCTTTTACCAATGAATTGGGTGTAGCATAACCCTTCTCTGCTTCGTAAATTTGTCGGTGCATAGCCACTTTCTCCAGCATTTTCTCTCTGCCATACATCTCTTTGAAGATCATCATTTCAGTGTACATGGCCAGCCCCTCGGTCATCAGGGCATGCCCCTCCCGATAGTCCGGACTGATTCCACCCGTGCCCCACCAAAAATGCGCAACTTCATGCCCCGCAAGTTCATTCACTACGTCCTGACTTGCATCATTACCCAGATGGGCATTGAAAGTCATATCTTCTGTGACAAAAATAACGCCGGGATAAGCTGTGCCAGCAAAGCCAGAGGTGAACGAAGATACTTCTGCAAAAACAACCGACTGAAACGGATAGGGTCCGAACTGCTCAATACAGTAGTCGAGGGTCAGCTTTGCATTTTCAATTAAATGATCCACATTATGTGCATGCAAAGGATGAAATAACACATGAATGCCAATGCCTCGGTGCGATACCTGCTTTCGCCAATACTTTGCAGATGAAACGGCAAAACGGAATGGAATATCCTTGGCCACATAACGATAGCAATTACGGCCAGCCTCCGACCATTCCTTAATCAACTCACCCGTGCCAACGGCGATTTGGTCTGCTGTTGTTGAAATATCCAATTCTAAATCAATGGAGTCATCAATGCGGACTTTGGGCGCATCTAAGGACTTGATGCGGGTAGGCGCTCCAAGACCGTATTGAGCACGAACTATGTCATCAACCAGCTCCGCATCTTCATCATAACCAAAGGTTGGGAAATACCTGCTAAGTCTCATGAAGGAACCATTTTCCACAATGGCATTGAAAGGGTCGTGGCCATTGACTGCACTCCACCTGTAGCTTAGCGTGAAGGTCAGCCGGGCAGAATCTTGTGGCTTGAGTGGCTGTTCGAGAAAAAGTTCATCACGATCTACCAAAACACGGGTATGGGCATCCTCATAGTTGAGTTCATCGTGATCAAAGCCGTAAGGAAGATTGATCAAAATTGAATCGATTGGTTCCAGGCTGGTATTTACCAGAGAATAGACCCCATGAATATCATAAGCCTGACTTTCGGGATAAAGATTTACACGAGCCTTCATCTCAGTGATTCCGGGCTGTGGTTTGTATTGATATTTTCTGAACCTTTGTTCATAGTCGGCTCGTATCGCCTGCTCGGCATCCACATCTTTATGAACATATTCATCCAGATAAGTCATGCCAGCAAAAAGCACAACTGCAACGCATCCTACCAGGCCAACAGATTTTAATTGCCATTTCCTACCGGATCTGATGAGCTGAACCAACAATACCAACGCCAATAGCACCGCAACACCAAAACACAACCTCCACAGAAACAGTGACATATACGATCCATATCCAAAAAATTCACTGTACGCCCCTTTGTAGCCAGACAAAAACCTCAACACTGAAAGCTTGAGGATCATTCTGGAAATCGGGGTTACAAAAAGTAGAAAAAACAAGATCGACACACCAAGTGCTACTGATTTGCTTTTTGAGACCACATTCAGCGCCAAAAGATAAAGGGCAAGCAAAATCATGGGCAGCGTATTAAAAGCGATTACCCCCAAATAAGCCTGCCAGTCAAAAATCATATAACCAAAGGCCAGTTGGAAAATAATGGCCTCTGCCAACTGAATGAATGAAAGAAAGCACACGAGGGCAATGATGCTCACGCAATGACCATACCGCTTCATTGTTGAATAGGGCATGGACTTTTCCACTATTGAAAACCCACTCTCCGTACTTCGCCAGTAGATATCATTGACAAAATACACCATGACCATTGCGCCCAGGTAAAAAAACGTGCCATTGATCGTCTCAGCCAGGAGCCCGGAGCTGGCATAATGCTGCGGCAACCGAATCCCCACATCTATGTCATCGAACATTTCAATTCCCATATAGAATAAAAGCAGCACGGAAACTGCAATCAGGGCAATGCTCTTGAAGACATATATAAGGTCAATTTTTGCAAAGGAGCATATTGCCTTCCAGCGTGCCTTGATACCAAATTTTGGTAGTGTTAATACAATCGATGCATGGCCAGGCAAAGGCTTGGAAGGAGTATTCACCATTTTGGATTTCTTCCCTGGTCCTGGGTTCACTGAAAAGGCTCTGACTCCCAGTAAAACCATCCCCATTGACAGGGTAAAGAACCCTAACCTGTTAACCAACAAAAAATTAGCAAATGGAACAACATTTATACTTTTCCGGGAGAGACTCATTCCGCTTGCTTCAAAAAAGTAGCCCGAAAGACCAAAAAGATCAATAGCAGCCGAAATACGCTGCGCAAACTCCGACTGTGGCAACGCCTGAGCCATAAAGGGAGCATTGGAATACATCAGTGCTATCATGTATAGCACATAGAGGAGCATCCCGGAAATAGCGACCAGTAACTTGTTTTGAAACTTCTGAGCAAGAAAGAATAGCAGGCTACAAACAACCAGGGCATTTACTACACCAAAAACCAGGAAGGCATATAAGTAATGCCACAAGTGAAAGCCGTCATTCAAAGGGGTGTCATGCTGTATATGGATCCCCACAACGTACCCCACCACCATGACCAGGAACATGCCTAAGGTGATCATGTAAAACGAGCCAAATCGAGCCAAGGCGAATGCTCTACTCAAAATGGGTGTAGTAAATAAAATGAGCGAAAAATCAGCATCCTTTTCCTTGAACAGCAACGAGAACGCTAAAAATGTAGCGATAAAAATGTTAACCAGACTCAGCAGTCCAATCATAAACCCTAACGAATAGGGTGCGTTTACTGCTAATCCATCGCCTACCGACATGTGAAATTTGAGCCCCGTCAAAAGGCCAAGTACCGCCAAAATAAGTAACATGGCATACATTGCTTTTTGCTTGAGTGCAATGCGAAAATCGTTTAAAAACACCTCCCTCATATCGAATCAGAATTAAGGCATTTCAAGTATGCATGCTCAAGCACAGGCGTTACACGCTGGAAACCCGCAGGGCACTCATCTGAGCAAACCGTAACCTGCATTACTCTTTCTATCAGCTGATAACCAATCACTTGATACCTCGATTCCAACCCTGAAAGCTCCTCCCTGGTTGCCGCCTTGCTCCATACTTTTCCTGATAGCCGAATCAAAAAATCATTGGGCGATCCTTGTGCCAGGACAGTGCCTTTATTTATGATTGCCATTTTTGAACACAGATTTCTTACATCCTCTACCAAATGCGTTGAAAGAATAATAACCATATCCTCCGCTATATCACTCAACAGTGCATTAAACCGGTTACGCTCCTCCGGATCCAGTCCGGCAGTGGGTTCATCTACAATCACAATTTTGGGTGACCCAAGTAACGCTTGAGCCGCTCCAAAGCGCTGCTTCATCCCTCCTGAAAATGTATGAACCTCCCTGTGTTTCACATCCATCAGATTCACCCGCTCCAGCAAGTTCAGGATTTGCTTCTTCCGTTGTTGTGAGTCCACAACACCTTTCAGTTTGGCCAGGTGATCCAGAAGATCGTATGCCGACACCTTGGGGTACACCCCAAAATACTGGGGTAGAAACCCGAGATGTTTCTGGATGGCCAAAGGATTACTCACTACATCCTCACCATTGAAAACAATTCGGCCGTCCGTTGGCTTCTGTAATCCGGCAATGGTTTTCATGAGTGATGATTTCCCGGCTCCATTGGGACCCAATAACCCAAAAACTCCATTGCTGATTTCCAGGTCTATACCATTCAAAGCCTGAAAGCCATTGTCATAAATCAGTGAGTTTATATTGATTCCTAGCGTGTTCATACTTTTGTTTGTCTTTTCTCTTTTTTGATAAAGTATAAATTTGATACAAACTTCACCTGAACGGTTAACGCATGCTTGACACATTGTGCCAATGATTTAACACTTCAGGCCAAAAGGACGATTTTAAGCAGTTCTTCGGTAGTCAGCCGGAGATTTTCCGGTCCATCGCTAAAAGCACGGTTAAATGCACTTTAGATGGAAATCCCCTTTTTATCTATGGCCCAACGTACCTAGGGGAAATTCTCAAAAAAGCTTATCTTAGGTGAGTAATACAGATAACGTATCCGTTTTTAATCGCTTATACACGTTTATTGTCGTTTAAAAATGGGTAAGGTGCTGGTATTGAAAGGATTAATTGAAAAAAGATAATAGTGGTTATAGTGCATGCATTATAACTATATGTTAGGCTCAATAATTATGCATCGAATCATTCTATCAATCCTACTTGCTTCTGCTTATTTTACCACTTTAACCTGCAGTTGTAACTATATTAAGAAGCTAGAAGAATTTAGAACTGAAATTTTCGAGAGGAGTAATTTAATTTTTGTTGGTGAAACGGTCGAATCGAATGAAGATGGAACCTACAAATTAAGATTGGTTGAACTTTTCAAAGGTTCCGTCAAGGATTCAATCATCGTAGGAAACGCTCGATCATATTGCTCCCTATTTCCTCAACATGGTGAAATATGGCTAATCTATATTGATCAATATGAAAACGAGCATATTGATATTCAAGATTGTGGACTTTCTCGACGTTTTGACTTCCCATACTTCTTTTCAATGGAATACGAATTCCCAGTACCTCCACATCCAAGAATCTTAAATGATGTGGATAAATTAATTCAACATGAAAAGCGAAACTTGGAATCACACAATGTTGCTCTGAAGTTGCTTGAGGAAGAAATAATACTGCTCCGTCAAAGGGCTAAACGTAAAAACTGAGTATAACAAACCCACCCACTTCGACATGTTTTAGAGCATTCAGAGGTAAATGCTTCCCACTTCTTATGCTTTCAAAACAGATTAGTAGTTTTGTTTAACTCGATACCAAACATGAAAAATGGTGAAATACATATCCGGTTTACTCCTTGTATTTATTTTTTTCACTTCCTGCTCACAAGATCAAACAGGTATACCAAAACAAAATAACAGGACCCATAGGTCTGGACTAACTGAGTCTCAGCTTAAAGCTGCGATCACTTCTAAGGTGCCAATTAGTATGGTTCGAAATGTAAGACAAGCAAAAAATGGTGATATTTTAATTGCTTCTTATGTAGGTGTTTACCGATACGATGGAAAATCCCTGCCTACCGGACAGGCAGGTTTTACCAATTTAACGAGTACAATAGAGTGGCCGACTTTCTGGGATGTGTTGGAAGACAGCCAAGGAAATCTTTGGTTGGCTTCACAAGATTCGGGTGTTTACTACCAGCCTGCCGGCCAGACAGGCTTTAAGCATTTTAAAGCAAAGGATGGGACTGGGATTAGTTCAGCGCTTCATATTTATGAAGACAGTGCCGGTAATATCTGGTTTGGAGCAATCCGTTACGATGGGGAATCTTTCCGAACCTATTCCACAAAAGATGGATTTCCCAGTAACAATATTCGTTTACTACTTGAAGATAAAACCGGCAAGCTTTGGTTTGGTGCTCAAGGAGAAAACATGTTTGTTTATGATGCCCGCCTGAATGGCGAAGTGGAGCAGGGAAAAGCATTTACTGTCTTAAAAAATAAAGATGGCAAACCATTTCATAACGTTTGGTCAGTAATCGAAGATAGAAATGGCAATATTTGGTTCGGTGACAATGATGGACTTTGGCGTTATGACGGTAAAACCTTTACAAAGGTATCGCAGCGGGGGGCTTATGCTATCATCGAGGATAAAGAAGGAAATATCTGGACAACTGGTGCAAATGAGCCTCGTATGGGTCAGGTCTGGTCACTTTCCCGTTATGATCAAGAGTTTATATACAACGAAAACCCAGTTGTAACTGAAATCATGTCACAAAGACCAGCTCTCTTGGGGCTTTTAGAAGCCACCGATGGAAGTATTTGGTTTGGATCTATGATCGGAGTATATCGGTATGATGGAAACACAATCACGGACTTTAAAAGCAAAGTGGATCAGCAATAATGTTTTCGTTCCACAATTTGTAGCAGCGTACTTGATCTACATACGAATAATTTTGATTAGTGAAAAGGATTTGGAAATCCCTTTTTATCTATTGTCCTATGCCCTACGGAACATGTAGGACATCTTGTTTGACATCATTACCTCATACAAATAATTGCACTATTCCAACACTCAAAAAGGTGCTTACTTTTTGGTCAAAACCCGCACGGGTTTGAAGGAAAACCTGTGCGGGTTTTGATTAAAGTCTGCGCGGGTTTTAAGTGAAACCTGCGCAGGTTTTGTAAGCCTGCCAAAATCGCCCTTTAAACGACGTCAGGGCCCTTTTTTCCCAGGTCTTACACATCCCTGCATGAAAGCATGAATTGTATTATTCTAATATTAGGCTGGCCTGCAGTGCTTTGATAAAACTCATTTCAAAAGACCTGAATCTCACCAAAGAAGTTCGGAATGCTAAATCCGAACGATTGAGTTGGATGGCTATGTGAGATTTGTAACCGATTATTTAAATGGATATCGAGAAAACAGCACTCTCATGAAAAACGATTTATTTCCCTATACTACCATTCAGCATAAAGTGTGGCCTTTAGCAGTTCCCCGGATCTTTTTGGCTCTGATGCTCTTCATGTTCTCCTGTGCGGAGGATGAGGTACTAGAACCGACCATAGACTACATCCACATTCCGGATGAGGTATTTGAATCCATGCTGATTGAGCAAAACATCGATTCGGATGGCGTGATCAATCAGCAGGTACTGGTATCAGACGCCCAATCAGTGACTCATTTACACTTGGATTTTCATCTTTCCAAGAAAGAAATCCAGGATCTGACAGGCATTGAGGGTTTTACCAATCTGACTTTTCTGTCAGCCTCCCGCAACGCGATTGAAGAAATTGACCTGAGTCACAATGTCCAGTTGGATTCGGTTCAGCTACAGGGCAACTATTTATCTGAGATTGATGTCAGCCACAACACCAGGCTGGTGTTGCTGGACCTCCTGGCAAATGAGCTTCAATCCGTTCACGGGCTATCCAATCTTCCACAGTTGACCAACCTGAACCTGTCCTTCAACTTATTGGATACCCTTTCATTTGAAAGTGAATCCATTGAAGCGATACTGGCTACTCATAACGAGCTCCAATTTTTTGAGGTCAAAAATGCCTGGAACCTTAAAAACCTGAACCTGACCACCAATGCGCTTTCTTTTCTAAATACTACCACACTTCCATCATTAGAAACGCTACTCCTTTCTGATAATCAATTTGAAACCATCAAACTGGATCAAAATGCTCAGCTGAATTACTTCTACATCTCGAGTAATTCACTCACCTCGCTTAATGTCAGCAGCAACACAAACCTGATCGGTTTAAAGGTGGATAGAAACCCCAATTTGACCTGCATCAGGGTCAACGAGGATCAGGTGATACCTGCTGTATCGCTTTCGGAGTACCAGGAATTAAACCCCAATTGTCAGCAATGAATTTCAAAACCCTAACAATCATTTTGGGAGTGGTGATGGCTTCAATCATTCTCGGGACTGGCCTGATATCCGGAGATACATTTGAGAAGTTCGCTGCTATCAAGGCCACTCGCCAGCCCGATGCTGAACTCAAAAGGGATGCTTTTTGTGAGCCAGGGCTCAATGACTCCACACAATCCTCTTCAAAAACCTCCATTCAAATCATAAAAAAGCTTTACCCGCTTACTCTTTAATGAATCGAAAAGACTGAAAAGTACCCTTGCTTTTTACCAAGATAAAATAGGAGCCTCGCTCTAAGCCAGACACATCTAAAGTCCTTTCCGTACCTGGATTGGTGTGCCTTACCCGACCATTTATATCTAAAATTGACAATTCATCAACGTGATGAAAATTTGCAATTTGAAGGATCCCATTGGTGGGGTTCGGATAAATGATGCTTTCATCACGATCTAGACCCAGGACCTCTATAATGTTAAATTCAAAGGTCTGCTCAGCTGGTAGATAGAAATCGTCTCCTGCTTGTGTTGCCTTGATGGTCACATGGCCATAATCCAGTATCGTAGCAAAATTTCCACTGAGCTCAATAGGTCCGTCTATCAGTTCAATGAAAGTTGGTAGACCCGAAGAAGAGGTTACAAGGATCTCAAAAGTTCCTTCTTCGAAATCTACATCCTTAAGGTTTTGGTAGGTCAGCGTCTGCGCTTCCTTACTGATAGTAAAAGAATAGATTTCCTCCTTAGGGAAGTAATATTTGTTCCCTTCCTGCGAAGCTACCAATGTGACTTCTCCTTCACCCAGAATCGTTACGGTCTCATCTTCCAGGCTAATGGGTCCTGTTGGATTTACTTCAATTTGCAACCCGGAGGAGGATGTGATATTGATTTCAAAAGTTTCATCGCCAACGAAATAGTTTTGGATACCCTCAGCCGTAAATATCTGCTCAACCTTTCTGGCTACAACTGTATCTAATGATTGAGTAGACAGATAGTTGATAATATCATTTGAGGGATCATTCATGTTGTATTCAAATATGCTCACGTAGTAGTCCGTCAGAGGGGAAAGCCCTTCTATCGTAAAAGTGTTTTGGGTGCCTGAATAAACCACGTGGTTCCCGCTGCCTATTTTTGTGCCGGCTAGTCCAAAGGTTGAATTCTGAGCATAAAAAACCCCATCCACGGGGGTCACATCGACTTCACTTGCCGCTTTTACCAGCACAATTCGACCGTCGTTATTGATGGCATTTAATGAGACTTTAAGACTTTCCCCAACTTGCTCAATCAACATGATTTCTGTTTGTAATGCTTCGGGTTCGAAAACCGAATTATTGATGGAAACCTGAACGGAACCATATGTATTCTGAGTTCTAACAATATCAATCAAATTGTCTGAATTGACGTTGCAAAAAATCAAAAGGTTTTGGCCAAACAATTCAAGTATTTCATCATTTACTTCCCATACATCATCATGTTGCAGAATAAAAGTATAGACAAGGTTGTCAAAGTCATCTATGAACAGGTCTATGTCGCCATCACCATCGAAATCATTAATTTCAACAGTGGTAGGACCGTAGTTGCTGGCCACATCAAACTCCCTGGAAAGCACAAAATCATTGAGAACATCCTTCCGTGAAAAGATTTTTGTTTTATGGCCGCTACTTGTAGACGTTGCTGCTATAATTTCAGCTATCCCGTCGTTGTCCAGGTCTCCAGCGTTAAGCGCAGTAGGGGATTCGCTTTCTCCTGTAAGTGTGATAACAGTGGGAGGAAGAAAACCACCCGCCTGATCATTTAGATGGATTTCAATTTCGTTCGATCCATTCACACCAAGTATCAAATCAGACCAGCTATCATGATTGATGTCAACAATTTTGAAGTCTGTTATTGAAGAGGATGAGGAAATTTTTAGTGGACTACCCGTGAAGTATTCATCAAAATCATTCTCATTGACAGTAAGAAAAACAATTTCACCATGGTTATTAAAAATAAAATTATCTGTACCATCTTGATCATAATCTTCAACTACAGCATCCTCTACAATTGCTGTATACTTAAATGGTTCCGCATCAGAGAAAGTTCTGTTTCCCAGGTTTAAATACCTCTCTGTTCCTACAGTACCATTACTTGCTGATTGGTAGAAAACGATTAAGTCCAGTAAACCATCATCATCTATGTCAGCAAGGTACCCGCCATCTGTATGCGTGTTGGTAGTATACTGAGAATAAGTATTGTTTAAGCCAGTTTCGTTTCCGTAAAAGACTTGAACCGCTCCATTTTTACTAAAGATCACCAAATCATTATATCCATCATTGTCTAAATCACTCATTTTTGTTCCACCTCTGGTTCCTGGATCTGGTCTCAAGCTGAGTGTAGTAAATTGGTCAGAAACTTTAACCTGTGGGTCTAAGGGGACTAAAATCACTTGATTGTTTGCCATGGTACCAATTGCAACAATATCATCAATACCATCGTCATTAAAATCCTCAAATGAGTGATTGCTAAATCTTGGCATTTCACTTATTAGAAATTCCGGATCATCAAATGTTCCATCTCCGAGATTTTTGAGCAGAGTAAGGTCGGTCATTCTATTGCTTAGTAAAATATCCTTTTTTCCATCTGAGTTGTAATCATAGGTAATAATATCTCTGATATTGAAAGTGCTGTAAGTATAACTTAAGTCATAGCCAGTGTCTCCCTGCAGGTAAATCTCCAATGAATTACTGGAGTTGATTACGGCTAGATCAATAAAACCATCAAGGTTGTAATCGCCGTAGCTGAATTCAGTTTCTGAGGCACTGACTGAGGTATTTGAAGTAAATGAAAAATCTTCGTTTTGCACCACATGAACTAAGCTATTATTCATGTCTAATATAAATAGGTCATTATCGCTATCTCCGTCAATGTCCACTACTTCAAATCTGAAAGCACCGGCAATAGTACCAATTCCACCGGTAATTGAAATCGGGTCATCAAATGTCCCCAGTTCATTCCCATCTATATATCCAATTTCAAATCCTGTGGTGTAAACAATGCCTATGTGACCATCTTTATCAAAATCAATCAATTTTACTGTATTCGCATCAGCCTCAATGGTTGCTGACAGTTCAATCCCATCGGCTGTTCCTTCAAATATTAAGATCTCATTATTAACAGAAGGAATGGCAAAATCCAATCTATTATCGGAATTCAAGTATAATTTATTTGATATACTAGCCAGCATTGAAGAGTGTTCATAAACCAGTTCTTCATTTCCGAAAGTGCTTCCATCCCCGTACCGGACGTAAATCCGGTTGTGTTGAATGTGCATGATGTCAGAGATTCCATCATTATTGTAGTCATATGAGATGGCATATTTGACAAGATAAAAATTGGACTGGGGTCCTTCATAAATTGGGTCTTCATCATAAAAAGAAAGCTGGGCAAAAAGCGTATTACTCGCAAGGATCAGGAGTAAAAGGGGTAAGCTAAACTTTATCATAAATTCGAAAGTACTCAGAAAGTTGTATACAAAGTATCTCCCCCAAAAAATTTATTTTTATACATGATTTGTGTTGATGTCAGGACTGATACGAGGTAAAGATTCCGCCCCTTTGGGGCTTAGGTGAAGACGTTGAGAGAACCGCAGGGCTGGCACCCTGCGTTTTGAATGATTTCGCCCCGTTGGGGCTTTCTTGTTATTGGCTTGTCAGGGGACAAGCCATTGGGAGGGTTAATCTGTACTCACACTTAACCAGGTTGCGTTTAGTCTAATCCCGAAGGCCTGCCTGGCCGGCTGGCAGGGGTGTTATGATATCCGGTCGAACAAGAATCTCTCTTCAATTATCGCGGGTTGGTGTCTTCACCATAGTCGGCAACTTAACAATTCCCAAAGAAAATTAATCTGATTTTGATTTAAGGGAACCACAGAGGGGTGACCTGTCTGTAGATTTAGGATTATCCATTATTCATAGCCCCGTAGGCCTGCCTCGCCGGTAGGCAGGGGCGACCTAAATGGCCAATACATAGGACGCTCCTACGGAGCTAATCTCTATTCGATGATAATTCAACAGACAGGTCGTCCCTAATGGGACTCCCGCTGTGAAACCAAAAAAAAACTGGATCAGCACGAGCCAATCCAGTTTAAGCAAAAGTAATCAGGTTTAAAGACTCAGATCAGGCAAATGCTGACGTGAGCCTTTGAATTAGGTTGAGATAAAATTCTTAATTCAGGTCGAATCCGATAAACAGCTGTAGCGCTGAATTCTTGGCGTTGTTGATGGCCTGACCGGCAAAAGAGCCTTCCTTGCCAAGCTCGTTCATGCCGTAGCTATATCGCAAGCCAAACGTACCACCATCGAAGTCAAAGCCTGCGCCAACAGCCACCCCATAGTCGAGGGTGTTGAAGTCGTCTCTGTCCAACTCCTCTATCTCCTGGATATTTCCGTCGTCATCTACGTCTTTGATGTTGACGGATAGCAGGAGTCCGGCATAAGGGCCTGCAGAAACATAGAAATTGCTTAGCTTAATCATCGCCAACACGGGCACCTCAAGGTAATTGAGGTTGTATCGATAAGTTCCACTTCCACTTAGGAATCCTCCCTCGTACTTCACTGAAGATCCTTTTTGAGAAAACAATACTTCAGGTTGTATGGCAATGTTTTTGGTCAGATACTCACGGTGATAGAGGCCTGCATTGAAGCCTATTTTCATGTTGTTGTCATCGACTTCATCCACATAAAGGTTTGTGAAGTTGGCACCAAATTTCAATCCGGTCTTGGATTGCGCTTGAGCACTGAATGTCATAACTGAACAAATAATAACTGCAAAAACTAATTTTTCAATTTTCATAAAAATCAAAAGTTTAAAAGTTAACGTGTAAAATTAAAAAAAGGAGTCCCCCTTATGAGGACTCCTGATGGGCGCTTTCGCGCCTGTCGATCACCGCCTGAACTAACCTTTAACCGATATAACCAGGTATTTAGATATTTTCCAGAATTCTCCTGGATTGGTTACATCAATATATTGTACGACTTCATTTTCGTCTTTTACCACTTCATAAGATCCTTCTGGGTGCTCAGTAACAAAACTCATCTTGTTGCTGTTCACATAGAACCTTGAGGTTTGACGAATGTCAATTACTTCAAATTTTTCTTCGGATACGTTCTCTTCAAGCTCAGTAGTTTTTCCTAATCCAAGGAATCCTCCCTCTTTGGTGATCAGACCTTCATCCATCAAGTGCTTTTCTGTATTTACAATATAGAAAGCCTTGTGAAGTGTCCTGTCGGTCTCATCTATAACGACTTTTTGTGCCTGAATTGTTTCGTCCATTAAATTTACTCTTGTGACAAGGCTTTTTACCTCACCGTCCAGCTCCATGATCTTGTTGTCTTTGATCGTAAGCTTTTCTTCCAATGAAGCAATGGCGTTTTTCCTTTCGTCGAGTTCCTGGCTCAACTTATTCACGCGCATTTTGAAAGATCCGATTTCAATGTTGGCCTTGTTAAGTTTAGATGATAGACTTTTCACTTGAGCATTGGTAGACTCAATGAGTTCGTTGATGATGTCTATATCCTCAACCAAACCCTGATTTGACTCGCTGGCGAAGTCTTCGCCAGAACGGTTGGCAATAAGGTTTTCTCTTTCTTTGATTTTTTCAATCTGAGATTCTACCCTGGTCATGAGGACCATGATTTCGTTGAATGCAGAGTCCCTGGCATGAAGCTCCTGCTCCAGCTGATCTGCCTTAGCTTGCAACTCCCTGCGTTTCTCCATGTTGCATGAAGAAGCCAGTAGTATCAGTGCTAGCGCACTTAGTGTAACATATGAGTTTTTGAAAATTGGTTTCATTTTTTTGATCATTAAAACTCAATTCTTAATCGAGTTCGATCTCTTACAATGCCAATTGCGTTCCAAAAATTTTATAAAATGTAACTTACTGATATACAGGTAGATAAAAATCAGGCCATCCTTGGGATTTTATCAAAAAGAGGAAATCTTTCTCATTTTGAGAAAAATCTACTTCTTCGCCTTCACTTCTTTGAGGATTCGGTAGATCGTTGATTGCCCGATATCCAGCTTTTTTGCTACCGTCTTGACGTCGTCATTGTTGTTTTTCAGATACATCTCAATGATCTTGTGTTCATACTCACGCATGGTGAGTTGTTCCGAATATACGTCAGTGACGGGGTCTGGCTGGGCAAAAGTGATGTCGTCAGCTTCGATGGTTTCTTTTTCACTCATCACAGCAGCTAGCTCTACTACAGCCTTCAGCTCCCTGATGTTTCCCGGGAACGGATAACCGAGAAGCTTTTGAAGGGCCTCCTTACTCAGGGTTTTTTCAGGCATCTCATTCTCCTTCACAAAGTTTGAGACAAAGTACTTGGCCAGGATTGCGGCATCTTTGTCCCTGTCTCTCAATGGAGGGAGCTCAATGGGTAGACCAAAGAGACGATAGTACAAATCCTCCCGGAACTTACCCTTTTTCATCTCTTCCAGCAGGTTTTTGTTGGTGGCAGCAATGATCCTGCAGTCGGTTTTGATGGTTTCCGCACCTCCGACACGTGTAATTTCTTTTTCCTGAAGAGCTCTGAGCAGCTTGGCCTGCAACGTCAGCTCCATTTCACCTACCTCATCCAGGAAGAGCGTGCCACCTTTGGCTTGCTCAAACTTCCCAATATGCCTGTTTGCAGCCCCTGTGAAGGATCCTTTTTCATGGCCAAAGAGCTCACTTTCTGCCAGATCACGTGGGATGGCACTCATGTTCACAGCAATGAAAGGTGCCTTTTTTCTTTGGCTGTTGTAATGGATGGCTTTGGCAACCATCTCCTTCCCAGTACCTGTTTCACCCTGAACCACCACAGTTATGTTGTTGGCTGTGGCCTTTTCCATCATCCGGAAGACCTGTTTGATGGGATTACTTTGACCAATGATGGTTTTTTGAAAATCGTACTTCTTTTCTACCTCTGTCTGAAGCGATTCTATTCTTGATTGCAGGGATGTATTACTCCTGATGTGCTGAATGATATTCATCAGCCGGTCCCTGATATCCTTGGTCTTGGTGATATAGTCGTAGGCTCCTAGCCGTAGCAGCTCTATAGCCGTTTCTATATCATCCTGCTCAGAGATAATGATCACTTCAATAGAAGGATCAAACTCTTTGATTTTTTTGAGCAGATCCTTTCCGCTGATATCAGGAAGTCGATAGTCCAGGGTGACCACGTTTGGCTTCTTGTCCAGCTGATCAACAAAAGACTTTCCATCTGGAAAGGCGGTGACATCAAAATCAGGATTGAGGCTTATGTTGTGTACCAGGAATTTCCGGTACCACTCATCGTCTTCTACTATATTTATTTTGAATATAGGGTCGCTCATTCAGGCTCAAAATTAAAAATGTGGTGCAAAGATATTACACCTGAACCTTAACAAGGTACTTGCCTAATTCTCGATTTAAATCGCTTAAGGATTTTTGTACACGTTTGAGTTCTTTTGGGGTGATTTTGGGGTTTTCTTTTCGGGCTTCCAGCTCGAGGGCTTTAAGTTGGCTCACGACTGCAGATGCACCCAAATACCTGGCAGGAGCCACAATTTTATGAGCCTCGTCAGCCAGGCCTTCCCAGTTTTTGTTTTCAAACAGGTGTTGAATGTTTTTAATGCCTGGCTCTGAGCTATTGAGGAAGGTCTCCAGCATATCCACTACAAAGGCTTCGTCTCCAAGTTCTTTAAGATCCGAAAGATCGTACATCTCCTGGTTTCGGGAGTCCTGGACTTTCTTCAATGGCGATTCATTTTGCTGAATACTCAATTCTGCTTCCATAATCGAGAATAGCTCACTCTCATCGAAGGGTTTTCTCAAAACATGATCAAAACCATGCTGGATGCATTGATCTATATCTTCCCTAATGACAGTGGCAGTGAGCGCTATGAGCGGAATCCCATGATTAGGTCCTGAGTTATTCCTTACTTTTTGAGCAACTTCAATTCCACTAAAATGAGGCATTTTCAGATCCAGTAATGCCAGATCAAAGGTATTTTTCTGCAACTGGTCGATCGCCTCCTTACCATCCTTACATGCAACCCATTTTGCACCTTTTTGATCAAGTACTGTGGTTAAAAGCTTGATGTTAAACGGTTCATCATCAGCAATGAGTATAGTTGTTTCGGAGAGATCCAGTTTCACCTCTGCCCTCGATGGAGTTTCAGGCAACTCATCTACTTCAGTATATGGCAGCTGGATGGTGACTTTTGTTCCTTTTCCTTCTTCACTATCCATTTTCATTTTGCCATTATGGAGCTCTACCAGTTTTTTGGTGATCGACAATCCAAGTCCGGTTCCCTTATGGTCTGAGGAGCTTCCTGCCTGCTCAAATTCCATCATTATTCTGGACTGCTGATCTTTAGGTATGCCTATACCCGTGTCTTCTACAACAAGTTGAAGCTCATTGGTGCGGTATTTTCTTCTGACAGATAGGTAAATATTAACGTTTCCCTGTTCTGTGAATTTAATGCTGTTGCTGACCAGGTTGATCAGAATCTGCTTGAATCGATAAGGATCACCTTTTACATAGTGGGGGATGTTCTCCGCATAATAATTGATGCTGATGTCTTTTTCGTCCGCCTTGTGTAGCATCAACTGCACGGCGTCACCCATCAATTGATGCAGGTCGTATGGCTTGTTTTCCAGGATTAGTTTGTTGGCCTGCAGCTTCGAGAAGTCCAGCACATCATTGAGGATATGCAGGAGGTGATCCGAAGATCTGTGGATGATATCCAGTTGTTCGCGTTGCGAATTGCTGAGGTCTGTCTTGAGCAGCTGATGGGTAAAGCCGGAAATGGCATTCATCGGCGTACGTATCTCGTGACTCATGTTTGCCAGGAACTGTTCCTTGGCTTTAGCCAGGTTTTTGGCATCTTCCGTGGCAGTACTCATGATTTTTTGATAGGCTTTATTCTTCTCCATGTAGATATACACCACATAGCCTGTAGCTACCAAAAGCATTATTGTCAACATGGAGAAAGCCAGCACCTGGTCATTGGTTTCTTCGGCAATGATTTGAGCATTGTAGTTGCGGAGCTTGATTTTATCTACTTCGCGTTCTTCCATGTAGGTGAGCAAGTCGATGATCTTACTTTGGATGATCTGTTGATTTTGAGCCAGCTCAAGCTCTCTTTGCCGATGATCTGCATGGATCAGCTGAGTTTTATTCTGCAGCTCCATCAGCTCATTCTGAAGTTTTTTCCTGTACTCCAAAGTCTTCTGGACAATCAATGTGCTGTCATTGCTGAAATTTGCCTGTGCAGACATGGTATTGAGGGTGTCGCTTTCGACTGAGGGTGTTGTTTCACTGATCTCTTCCTCCTTACTTTTTGAGAAGATGCTGATAAAACCTTTCCAGAAGCCTTTCTTCTTTCTGGCATCTTCTTCGCTGGCGGACTGAACAGAGTCTATCACTGATGGCTCAACTACATCTTGTAGTCTTTGGGGTTTTGTCAGCTTTCTTTGAGGTTTGTCGGTAGGAAGATCTACGGGAATGGTGTCAAGCTTCTGAGCAAGATCATTGATAGACCCTGAGATGTTATAATTTGTCAATCCTTTTAGTTCATTAAGGATGGTGACTTTTTGGTTGATCAAAGAGCCCAGTGAATCAGTATATCGAAGAAAATCCTTGTCTTCCTGATTCATCCCTTTGAGAGAATCAAGAAACATGCTGGCATCTGTTATTCTTTGATCAAACCTGTTTTTATAGGTTTCATCTTCAGTGAGCATAAAGGATTCCATGTCATTTTCTATCCCCGTGATAGAAACCATGATGTCCTTGAGCACAATGAGGTTGAGATTAGGGTTGGACTCCTGGCTTAATTGGTCAATAACTTTATTCAGGCTATTGTAGGTGTAAAAGCCAACACCGGCCACACCAAGAATAAGCACACTGAGTGAAACACTAATGAAGGTAGAAAAACGATTTTTCTGTGGAAGCATTGATTTGATCGAATCCTATAGCAAGATACGACGATCGACAGTCAAAGTTAAATATTGGGCAAAATCTTAGTGGGTGATTAAATCACACCACTTCCCTGAAATTGCTTAATATGCTTCTCAATCTTATATACTTTTTGATCTCCAATTTCTTTTACACGGTCGCTGTGGCCGTTTTTATCATAGTCTTCGATGAGGGTTTTGATCTCTTTAAACTTGGTAAGCAGCATGTTTTTGTACCTGGAATCAAAATCTTCCCGTTCGGTATTGGTCAATCTGTGTAGATACTTATCGCTTTCGGCGCTCAGTGTGCTTGATAGGGTTGTTCGCTGAATAGCTGCCTCCATCTTGGTCTCTAATTTCATTTTTTCGAAGCTATCTGCAACTTCCTGTGCTGCCACATAGGTGTCTCTTTGTAAGGACTGTGCTACCGCCAGTTCCGAGAGATCAATGATCAGCATTTCAAGATCGTTGAGCTTTACCAGGTGATTGGCGGTCTCCAATTGGTAGCCACCAAATCTTTGAAGATTCTTATTGTTTGCAGAGTAATAAGACTTGCTGGAACATCCAGCCAAAACAAAAACCAGCCCTAACACCATCATGGTGTATAGTCTCTTGTAGTTGGAACCGTGGAATAGATTTTTCATTGGATTTATAGGTTTGTTTATAATAAAGAATAACCGGCAGTTCAATACCGGTTATTCTCATTGTGTTATTTATCGCAAATTAGTTTTTCAACACCAGGTTGATTGAAACATTAGTGTTTGATTCTACGCTAACGAGGTTCAAAATGTTGGTTCCAAGTTTTACGTCTGAATCAACCGTACTTCTAAACTCAAATTGGTTTTCATTTGTAGTACTTCGCTTATAGTCAGCAACTACAATTTCGTAGTTACCTTGTTCCATAAAAGCAAGTGTGAATGAACCATCTTCATTTACAACTGCACTGTTGATTGAATTCTCAAATCGAGATTTTCCTTCAGCAGGCTCTGAAGACTCCGAAGCTTCATATGTTCCTTCAAGGTATGCATATACTGCTACTTTACTGTCTGAGCTATGCGTGTAGTTAGAAACCTCACCATTGATTGTACTTGAAGATTCATTCAAGACAAGTCTTGCTGTTGACCTCAACTTAAAGGCAGTTTCAGAAGATTTTACCAGTGCTTTTCTCAAATCAATATCAACGACCAGATTAGTCTGATTGTTGGCTGAGATTTGGAAATCACCATCTACCTTATAACCACTTGAAGTTCCGTTTGGAATTTGTAATTCAGCAGTTGTTTGATCTGTATATTCAATGTATGATTCACCTTCGGCTAAAATGAAACTGATCTCATCATAGTTACCTACTTCGAGTTCACCACTTCCTAATGCGTACGTGGATCCTTCCTGGTAAGCCATTACATTGAAAGTTTTAGGAGTATTAAAAGTTGCTATTGTTTTTACTGAACCATTCGCGCTGGCCTGGATTTCAGATACTGCAAGGTAAACTCCTGAGATATTCTCAGCATCTACCGCCGCATCGGTCACCTCAACATTTGCATTTCCCTTTTCTCCGGTATCAGTATCATCATTGCATGAAGTCAGCAATGAAAGTGTTGAAATGGTTAAAAATCCTAACAAGAAATAATTTAAGCGTTTCATGAATATGTAACATTTAAATGATTAAAAAAATAATTATGGTTAAGTATGCCTCAACTAGCATGCCGAGGCTGTTTAAATTATTTAACTAGCTGTAAATCAAATTGTTAAATATTTTTTGAATTTTTTATTCTGCGAAACCAGTTTCATTTTGAAAAGAATTTCCTCATTTTGACAAAGAGGCATTGATTCATTTTAAAGATCAGTCATTTATATATATTAGCGTTTTTTGACATGCAGCTCCGTCTATTTAAACTTATTCTAGGACCGTTATTTTTTCTGGTCATTTACCTTACCGGACCATATCCGGGAATGTCCAATGAAGCTTTGGCTGTCCTTGCCTCTACCGGATGGATTGCTGTGTGGTGGGTCACTGAGGCCATACCTATTGCAGCCACGTCTTTATTACCCATTGTTTTATTCCCGCTCACCCAGGGTCTCAGTATTTCGCATACTACCGCTTCCTATGGCCACCGGTTCGTATTCCTGTATATAGGGGGCTTTATGCTGGCAGTAGCCATCGAAAAGTGGAATTTGCATCGGAGGATCGCTTTAAATGTGATCAGGATCATTGGAACCAGCCCGGACAGGATGATACTCGGCTTTATGATAGCCACTGCTTTTTTGTCGATGTGGATCAGTAATACTGCTACCACGGTGATGATGCTTCCGATCGGGATGGCTATAGTGGTGCAATTCAGTGAAATCATAGATAAAAGCAAGCTTAACTTATTTAGTAAAGCACTTATGCTGGGTATAGCTTATAGTGCATCGATTGGAGGTATTTCAACTTTAATAGGGACGCCACCGAACCTTGTGCTGGCTGGTGCTGTAGAGCGTTTCTACAACTATGAGATCAGCTTTGTGTCCTGGTTTATCCTAATATTTCCATTGAGTGTAGTTATTCTCTTTATATGCTGGAAATACCTGACCTCATTTGCCTACAAGCTAAATGAGAGAGGATTGGAAGGGACTAATGAGGAGATTATACGTCAGTTAAAGGCACTGGGGAAGATTTCCAGAGAGGAAAAAATTGTGTTGGCTGTATTTTCATTGACGGGGTTGTGTTGGATTTCCAGGCCGTTTTTGCTGGAACCGTTTTTGCCCCAGATAGACGACACAATCATTGGCATTACCGGCGCATTGACCTTATTTTTAATACCTGCTGGCAAAGATGAATTCATTCTTAACTGGGAGCAGGCGGTGAAGATCCCCTGGGGGATTATTTTGCTATTTGGCGGTGGCATGGCCATTGCCTCAGGATTTCAGGATAGTGGACTTGCTGAGTGGATTGGCAACCGAATGACCGGGCTAGATGGCTTGTCCATCTTTTTGATACTAATTCTCATCGTGATGATGGTAAACTTCCTGACAGAGATCACCTCCAACCTGGCCACGACCGCTATGTTGTTGCCCGCGCTGGCACCTACAGCGCTTTCATTGGATGTTCATCCGTTTTTACTCATGATAGGGGCCACCATTGCTGCATCATGTGCTTTTATGTTGCCAGTAGCCACTCCTCCAAATGCAGTTGTTTTTGGATCAGGCTATCTTCAGGTATCAGATATGTTTAGAAAAGGGCTGATCATGAATATCCTCTCTATTCTCCTGGTTTCAATCTATTTATATCTCATGCTACCTGTAGTGTGGGGGATAGATTTTACAATTTTTCCAGAATCATGGAAATAATTTTTGGAATTTTAAATGACTATTAGTTGTTTATGCCAAAAATGGGGATATCTTATTATTTTTGCAGTCTAAAACTTTATATGGATTGAATCATTCTGCTACCATAGCGTTATATCAGCCGGTTTTGCATTCTATCGCAGTAAGGATAGTTGGGTCTATCCATGATGCGGAAGACATTGTTCAGGATACCTTTTTGAAGTATCTGAGCATGGATCATTCAAAGATTGAGAACATAAAGGCTTATCTGATCAAATCGGTGACCAACATCAGTTTGAATCACATCAACGCCTCCAAGCAAAAGAAGAAGGACTATCTGGAATCAGTAAAGTTGCCGGAGGTATTTGAAAAAATTGATATCTCTCACCTTGATCTGAAAGAAGAGCTTACTACAGCTTTAAACGTACTGCATAAAAAACTGGGTCCTTTAGAGCGGGGTCTCTTTTTACTTCGAGAAGGGTTTGACTTTGAATATGATGAACTGCAGGAGATCTTTAATAAGAAGAAGGATCATTGCCGACAGTTAGTTTGTCGTGCCAAAGAGAAACTATCTAAGGAAACGGAGAGGTTCAGTTTATCTTTCGACGTAGAAAAGTATTTTGAAGCCATAAACAAAGCTTCACAGCGCGGTGATTTCAATGAATTGATGGATCATATCTTCGAGCGCGGACCTGTCGAATAAAATTTTTTTATTTTTTTTTCGTCCATTCTGTCACAAATCCAGAACGACTTTGTCTTTATAGTTAATGAAAGGGGAAATCCCTTTCTGTGAAATAGAACTATAGACTAATTTTTAAAATAAACTGAATGGAAGTTATAATCCCGTTTTTCATTGCCCATTGGTATTTATCATTGTTTTTCCAAACATTTTTCCTGCATAGGTATGCCGCTCACGGAGCTTTCACTATGAGCAAATTCACCGAAAAGGTATTTTTTGTACTAACCTGGATATTCCAGGGTTCAAACTACCTAAGCCCTTATGGCTATGGAGTAATGCACAGAATGCACCATGCTTTTGCTGATACCGAGGACGATCCACATTCTCCAAAATATGATGACAACATGTTTAAGATGATGTGGAAAACCAAAACGATCTATTCAGCTATCACAAACAGACAGGTAGAGGTTGACAAGCGATTCACAGATGGTGTACCTAAATGGCATGCATTTGATAGGATTGCCCGATCATGGGTATCCAGAGTAGCCTGGGGAGCTGTGTATTTCTTTGTCTATTGGCAATTTGTTGATGCCTGGTGGTTGTGGTTATTATTACCTGTTCAGTGGATGCTGTCTCCTGTTCATGGAGCAATCATCAACTGGTTTGCTCATGTATATGGTTACAGAAACTTTGAAGTAGGTGATACATCTAAAAACTTCTTACCTGTTGATTTCCTGATGATGGGAGAGAGCTATCACAACAACCACCACAAATACGGTTCAAGAGCCAACTTTGGTGGTATCAGATGGCATGAGATCGATCCTACTTACCAGGTGATCAAAGTCCTGAATAAGTTTGGAGTGATCAACATTGTGCAGCAAAAGCAAGTTGATCTCAAAGCCATGAGAAAAGAAGAGCAGGCCAAGAAAGCTGAAAAGGCCAAGAAGGTAGCGGCCTGATTTCAAAAGATATAAATGTTATTAAAATTGAGAAGGAGATGGTTAAACTGATAATCATTTCCTTCTTTTTTTTTATTGGGTTTACGCAACCCAAACATAAGCTGGAGATCACCATCGATGGAGTGGAAAGGGTTCAGGGGTTCATGATGATAGCCTTATATCAACCCAATCAGGAGTTTTTGGGGGATGATGGGTTTTTATTTAGAAAAGTTAAGGTCACCCAACCTGGTACACTAACACTGGAGCTTGAATTGCCTGAAGGGAAGTATGCTGTAAGCATATATCATGATCTTAATGAAGATGGTGAACTTAATACCAATTTTCTAGGGATCCCTAAAGAACCTTATGGCTTTTCTATCACAAGAGGCTCATTAGGGCCGCCATCTTTTGAAGAGGCCAGCTTTACAGTGCCGGAAAGGCGACAAATTACTATTGAAATAGAATAAGTAGATTAGAGAACTAAACAAAATGGTCGCTCTGCGCGTTGCCAATTAGTAATCTAATACCCTATGGCTCTACCAACTACCACAGATCAGGAGCGCCTGATCGATAGATTCAAGTCGGTCCGTAAATTCTCCATGAAGCTGTGTGAACCTTTGGAAAAAGAGGATTATGTGGTGCAGCCCACGATGGATGTAAGCCCACCAAAATGGCACCTGGCGCATACCACATGGTTTTTTGAGACTTTTCTGCTTGCACCTTTCGATAAATCTTTTAAACCATTCAATAAGGACTATGCCCTGCTCTTCAATAGCTATTATATAGCTGCAGGAGAGCGGTGGGTTAGGTCAGAAAGGGGCACGCTTACCCGTCCGACTGTGGAGGAAATTATCAGCTATCGCGAATATGTTGATCAGGCATGTGCGGATTACCTGGATCGCCATCAACTGTCGGATCGCGAGAAGTATATTTTGGAAGTTGGACTGAATCATGAGCAACAGCACCAGGAATTATTACTTTATGACATCAAATACATACTGGGCCATAATCCGTTGTTTCCTGCTTACAGTGATGGAAAGACAAAGCCAGGCAAATCACAGGGTGGGACTGGCTGGATTGAAGTGCCCGAAGGTGTACATGAAATAGGGCATCAGGGAGACACTTTTTGTTATGACAATGAAACTGGCCTGCATAAAGTGTATCTGCAGGCAATGGATATTTCCAATCAACTTGTGACCAACGGAGAGTACCTGGAGTTTATTCAAAGCGGTGGATATGCTTCGCATCAATATTGGCTGTCAGAAGGATGGGATTGGATAAATAGGGAGCAGAAAAAGGCTCCGATGTATTGGATTAGGGAGGATGATGCATGGTATCATTATACACTTCAGGGGCTACAGCCTGTGGATGAATATTTGCCAGTATCGCATATTTCCTATTTTGAAGCAGAAGCATTTGCCACCTGGAAGGGTTATCGCCTGCCCACAGAGTTTGAGTGGGAAGTTGCTGCAAGGATGACTGAACCTAATATTCCCAAGCATTCAAATTTTGTTGAGGAAGGATACTTTAGTGAAAGAGCAGGGCAGGGTTATGATTTTTTTGGCAACTTATGGGAATGGACTTCAAGTCCATATCGACCCTATCCGTATTTCAAACCAGATGAAGGTGCACTTGGTGAGTACAATGGTAAATTTATGATCAATCAGATGGTACTAAGGGGTGGGTCGTATGGCACCTCAAAGTCACACATAAGACATACCTATCGAAATTTTTTTCACCCGCATCTGCAGTGGATGTTCAGCGGTATTAGACTTGCAAGATACAAATAGCCCTTAACTCAAAATCTATAGACGTGTCTCATTTTGGCCTGGATGTCCGGGAAGGACTCACTTCAAAACCCAAATTCCTCTCTTCCAAATATTTCTATGACAAGCATGGTGATGAGCTTTTCAGGAAGATCATGGAGCTTGATGAATATTATCTTACCAGGTCTGAGTTTTCCATTTTTAGGAACAAAAAAGATCAGATACAGGAACTTCTCACAGGAAGTCAACCATTCAGGCTGATCGAGCTGGGAGCGGGTGATGGCGCAAAAACGATGGTATTGCTGGAGCATTTCAGTCGTAATAACGTGGATTTTACATTTTGCCCGATAGATATTTCTCCTAACGTGCTCAATATTCTGGAGTCCAATGTGAGATCACAATTGCCAGAGGTACAGATTGAACCCATGGCGGGTGATTATTTCAAGATTTTACATGACATCAAGGTTGAAAACCATAAAAGGAATGTCGTTTTTTTTCTGGGATCAAACATTGGTAATTTCTCACAGGAGCTGGCGGTTTCTTTTTTAAAGGATGTACGAAAAAACCTAAACCCTCATGACCTTATGATGATAGGTTGTGATTTGAAGAAAGACCCTGCAGTTATTTTGAATGCATACAATGATAAAAATGGGGTGACCAGAGATTTCAACTTGAATCTTCTCACAAGGATCAACAGAGAATTGGGGGGAGATTTTGACCTTTCCCGGTTTAAGCATTATCCCACTTACAATCCATCTACAGGTGAGTGTAGCAGTCACCTGATTAGTTTAAAGAATCATGATGTTTTCATTAAAGAGCTGGACCTTCATGTCCACTTCGAAAGATGGGAGCCGATAAAGATGGAGATTTCACGGAAATTCAATCTTGATGATATACGGGCACTGGCCGAAATGTCTGGCTTCTCTGTAGTAGAAACCCTTTTTGATGATGATCAGCTGTTTGCAGAATCTATTTGGGAGGTAAAATAGACTACATAAGTATTTGGAACCTCTGTAGTCTATCTTCTGGTTACTTGGCAAATGCCACCGCGCGTGTTTCCCGGATCACAGTGACCTTAATCTGACCTGGGTATTGCATGTCTTTTTCAATTTTTTGGGAAATGTTGAAAGAGAGCTCGTTAGCAGCTTTGTCGGTCACATTTTCGGCATCTACAAGCACCCGTAGCTCACGGCCTGCCTGAATCGCATAGCATTTATTCACTCCCTCAAAACCAAGCGCCAGGTTTTCCAGTTCTTTCAATCGTTTGAGGTACTGCTCCATGATCTCGCGCCGGGCACCAGGTCGGCTGCCTGAAATGGCATCACAAGCCTGTACGATAGGAGAGATGAGTGAGGTCATCTCTATTTCATCGTGGTGAGCACCTATTGCGTTGCATACTTCTCCGTTTTCCTTAAACTTCTGTGCCAGCTCCATACCCAGGATGGCATGTGGTTTCTCCGGCTCATCGGGCCATACTTTACCGATATCGTGTAGCAGTCCGGCACGTTTGGCGAGTTTTGTGTTGAGCCCAAGCTCTGAAGCCATGATGGCACAAAGGTTAGCAACTTCACGGGAATGCTGGAGCAGGTTTTGGCCGTAGGAGGATCTAAATCTCATCCTTCCCACAAGCTTGATCATTTCGGGATGTAAACCATGGATCCCCAGGTCAATCACCGTACGCTCCCCAATTTCTACGATCTCATCATTGATGTTCTTCTGGGTCTTCGTGACGATCTCTTCAATACGGGCAGGGTGTATTCTTCCATCCTGCACGAGTCTGTGTAAAGACAGTCTTGCGATCTCTCTCCTGACAGGATCGAAGCCAGAAATGATGATGGCTTCCGGTGTGTCATCAACAATAATCTCCACACCGGTAATAGCCTCTAGTGCCCTGATATTTCTTCCTTCCCTACCGATAATCTTTCCTTTGATATCGTCGCTCTCAATATTGAATACAGAGACACAATTTTCGATGGCATGCTCTGTAGCCGTTCTCTGAATGGTCTGAAGCACGATCTTCTTGGCTTCTTTGGTGGCAGTGAGCTTGGCATCTTCCACTATATCTTTGATTTGAATACTCGCAGAAGTTCTTGCTTCTTCTTTGAGGGTTTCGATCAACTGGTCTTTGGCTTCTTCGGCTCTAAGGTTTGCTACCTTTTCCAGAATCTGGATTTGTTGCTGTTTGATCTTCTCATATTCTTCCTTGCGCTTTCTTACAATCTCCATTTGTGCAGAAAGATTCTCTTTCATAGATTCAATTTCCGCCTCTGCGCGCTTGGTTTGTTCGAGCTGCTTAGAAAGCGAGGCCTCACGCTGCTTTAACTTATTTTCATTAGAGATGATTTGATTTTTCCGCCGGTTGGCCTCTTCTTCAAATTCAGATTTTAGTCGAAGGTATTTTTCTTTTGCCTCAAGGATCTTGTCTTTTTTGATGTTTTCAGCAGTGAGTTCTGCTTCCTTGAGGATATGTTCTTTCTTTTCTTTTGCGGCTTTTATTCGCTTGGAAATGGAACGCTTGAGCAACAATCTATCTATAGTAAATCCCAACGCAAGGCCAACCAGCCCCACGAGGATAAGATATGTCGTGTTATCCATGTTTGCTTTTGTCTAGGGTTCAACATACATGGAGCCACCTAAGATGAGGGTTTACTATAGAAAAGAGTTAAATGGCGTTTGAAATAATCTGATTGAGGTTTTTTATTTGCTCAAGTGCTACCTCATCGGTAGACTCAATCGCTTCCTCATTTTTCATTTTCTCCACCTGACAATCGAAAGCCACCATTGCCAGCAAGTCCTGGTTGTCTTCAAGGTTAAATCGGTCTCTGTAGAATTTTATTTTTTCATTTAAAATCTTACCTGCCCTTCTAATCCTTTCTTCATCCTCTGACTTTACTTTCATCGGGTACTCACGATTCCCAATTTTAAGTTTTATGGATAATTCAGCCATTTTATTATTTAGCCTCACTCAAATGAGCGATGCATTTATCGATCTCCTTTATATAGCCATCAATCACTTCTTTCAGTTCAGTAGTGTTCTCTTCTCCGGCTACCATGCTTTCTACAATTTTACTAATTTTCATCTGATTTTGAAAGCCGGAAAGGGCTACTTCTTTTTCGGATACCTTGGATTCCAATAGATTGTTTTGTCTTTTAAGAGAATCTATCTCCTGTTTGAGTTGGGAATGTTCGTTGAGTAACAGCTTGACCTTTCTATCCAGGTTGGTAATTTCAGTGCGGAAAATTTCGTTGCTCATTATTTTCTAATAATCGCTTCTAAGTCTTTTTCATAAGTTTTAATCAACCTATCCATGGCTTTGTCGATGACTTTGTCTGTCAGGGTCTTCTCAAGGTCCTGCAGAAAGAAGCTCAATGCATAGGCTTTTTTCCCTTCTCCAATATTATCTCCTTCGTAGACGCTAAAAAGATTTACTCTATTCAGCAGTTTTCTTTCTGTATCTAAAGCTACATCTCTTAACGATTTAAAAGAAACTTTTTTATCCACAATCAATGACAGATCACGGCGAACCTCAGGAAATTTTGATAGTTCCTGATACGTCTTATCCCTGCGAATATTCTTAAGAACCTTTTTCCAATCCAATTCTGCGTAGAAAACTTCCTGATTTACCTCAAAATATTTGAGGATTGGTCGCTTGAGTTTTCCGATTACTCCGATGGGATGATTGTGGATAACTATTTCAATAGCATACTCAAATCGGTCGTCTTCGGAGGGCTGAGTGGTATAATTTGAAATGTCGAGGTAATCTAAAAGCGAGTAAACAGCTCCATTGAGGTCATAGATAGAAATACCTTTCGATGGAGTGATCCAGCTTTCTTCATGTTGGTCACCAGACATGTACAAGGTGATCAGCTCCTGCTCCACATATTTTTCAGATCGCTTACCGTATATTCTACTCAGCTCGAAAAACCTGATATTCTTCCTTTTTCGATTGATGTTGTGGCGCAATGATTCCAGTGCCGTGTAGAGTGGGGTGGTTTTCATATAACCAAGCTCCTGGCTGGACTTATTCATGATTTCCACGGGAGTCAGGTCTGAAACAGGCGCCTTGGCAAAGTATTCAGGATTCGTAAGAGAGTTTGTGATAATCTCAGAAAATCCCTGACCTGACAGGTATATCGATACTTCCTCAAATACCTTATGAGGTTCTTTATCATCGGACGAGGAAATGGTATTTCCTGCAGCTGACTGTCCATCCAGTGCCACATTGTTGATGCCGTAGATCCTCAATACTTCCTCTACCAGGTCGGCTTCCCTGGTGACTTCGCTCCTAAACGGAGGTACAACTGCCGTAAAGCTGCCTTCTTTGACGTTCTTTGTTTCAATATCCAGGTCATTGAGGATGGTAAGGATACGGTCATCGGGAATGTCCATACCAATGAGCCGTGAGAAGTTGGCGAATGTGGTAGGAATTTCTTTAGGTTGGATCTTATTGGGGTAGACATCGATGTACTCTGATGCCAGCTTACCTCCGGCGATCTCCAAAATAAGATTTACCGCCCAGTGAAGCGCAGGAATGGTCATCTCGGGATCAGCACCACGCTCAAACCGGAAAGATGCATCTGTTGACAGTCCATGACGCATGGCTGTGGCACGCACACTATCCATCGAAAAGTGTGCACTTTCTAAAAATACATTCGTGGTGTCGTCTGAGATACCGGAATCAATACCTCCGAAAACACCTGCAATACAAAGTCCTCCATCCTGGTCGCAGATCATTAAATCGTCCTTGGAGAGTTTTCGATCTACTTCATCAAGCGTCTTGAAGGTGGTTCCTTCAGCCAGTTTCTTAATAATCACTTTGCTACCGGCTATCTTGTCAGCATCGAAAGCGTGCATGGGCTGCCCGATACTTAGCATCACATAATTAGTGATATCTACAATGTTGTTGATCGGACTCAGACCAACGGCTTTCAGTTTCCATTGAAGCCAGTCCGGTGAGGGCCCAACTTTCACACCACGGATAGTGGCTCCGGAATATCGTGGGCATGCCACTTCATCTTCCACAACCACTTCGATTGGTCGATCAATTTCGGGTTTTTGTGCCGGTGGTGTTTGCACCCTGACCGGCCGTCGGTAAAATGCCTTCAGGTCACGTGCTGCACCAAAGTGAGAGACAGCATCGCCACGATTAGGTGTGAGACCTATCTCAAAAACAAAGTCTTCGCCCGTTTCGAAGAGCTCTTTGGCTGGGGTACCATTCTTTTTGTCAGTATTAAGCACCAAAAGACCAGCATGGCTAGTGCCAAGGCCGATTTCATCCTCTGCACAAAGCATGCCCTCTGACACTTCCCCACGGATCTTAGCCTTTTTGATCTTAAATGATTCCCCATTTGTCGGATGTATTGTAGTGCCGACTGTTGCGACGATGACCTTTTGACCGCTGGCTACATTTGGAGCACCACAAACGATCGGTAACAGCTCACCCGTCCCTGCATCTACTTTTGTGAGCTTAAGTTTATCAGCATCAGGGTGGGGGATACACTCCTTCACCTCTCCTACGACCAGCCCTTCCAATCCACCTGGAATTTTCTCTACCCGCTCGATCCCTTCAACCTCAAGACCGGTTTGGGTAAGAACGTCTCCAATGGTCTCCGGCGTTTCGGAGATGTCAATAAAATCTTTAAGCCAATTATAGGAAATCTTCATTCGAATGAGTAAACGTTAAAGGCCTGCAAAAATAGAAAAGGGATAGAAATTTGAAGAGGATTATTGGCGATAATCCTTCTCCCCAGCTTCGATTCTTACCGGTAGCACATTCTCTTTTGGTGGGAAAGGACATTGATATTCGTCGACATATGCACAATAAGGGTTGTAGGCCAGGTTAAAGTCTATTGCGAGATTGTCAGACTTTCCGATTTCCAGATCCAGGTAACGACCACCACCATAGGTATCACCTCCGCTGGTATTGTCGGCAAAACCGGTAAAGTATTGCGCGACAGACCCCATATTCATGTGTTTCAGAATAAGCAATCTTTGTTGTTGACCCTTCAATGAAAAAATGGCGTAAGCAAACTTTTGATACTGCGTTTCTGAACCATCACTGTTCTGTATCGTCATTCTCTCCCTGGTTTGGAACCTTTCGAGTTTTGCATTTACCCTGTAGTCTGAGGAAATGGGGTAGTACTCCGGTTCGGTAAATTCCTTGTCATACATTTGAAAAGGAGAGGACTCCGAAACCTGGAGGTATTTGATTCTTGAGGCACGTTCTTCTTCAATTAATTGGATGTAATCGTCATCCTCGCCTGTTTTGAAAATGGTGTAAGCGAAAATGATAATGATAATCGGGCCCAGGAAATATAGCAGTTTCTTCATAGCTTTTAGAGTGCTGAATCATCTGCAAAGCTATAATAATCGTGGTCACAAAATATAATGTGATCCATGACTGATATATCCAGGAACTTCCCGGCCTCTCGGAGTTTTCTGGTTAGTTGCTGATCATAGTGACTGGGACGAGGGTTGCCGGAAGGGTGGTTGTGAACAAGAATGATAGAGCTGGCCATTTCGTCGAGGGCATATTTAAAGATGATCTTTGGGTCCACTACCGTCCCGGATATGCCACCACTACTGATCTTAGCTTTTTTTATCACTTCATTGTTTCGCTTGAGCAAGAGCACCCAGAACTCCTCATATTGAAGATCCATCAATTCACCTTTCATTAGGTCGTATGCTGACCTGGCCGTGGAGATCTTTGGATTTTTTGTTACCTCGGTTTCTTTTCTTCGCCTGCCCAGCTCCAACGCACTCACTATGGTGATGGCTTTGGCTTCACCAATTCCTTTAAACTTCATCAGGTCTTTTACTGAGAGTTTGGCCAGTAAGTTGAGGTTGTAGTCCACTTTGATGAGAAGTTGCTTGGCCAGGTCCACTGCACTCATGCTAGTGGTTCCGGACCCAAGGAGTATACCGATCAATTCGGCTTCGCTCAGAGTAGCTTTTCCTTTGAGAAGAAGTTTTTCACGGGGACGGTCTTCCTCAGCCCATTTTTTGATGGAGAGTATTTTATCTTCCATTATTTGCAAGTATATAAGTTGGAAGATAATAAAAAACCCTGTCCATTGCTGAACAGGGTCGTTGTAATTTCTTTAGAGAATAGATATTACTTTAAAGTATTAACCTTTTTGGTCAGGCTGGACTTAAGGTTAGAAGCTTTGTTTTTGTGGATTACATTCTTCTTTGCCAGCTTATCGATCATATGAGTCACTTCCTTCAACAGTTTTTCCGCCTCAGGTTTTTTAGTCTCTTCTCTCAGTCTTTTGATATAAGTACGTGTAGTCTTATGCTGATACTTATTAGTCTCTCGCTTAGTTTGACTTGATCTGATTCTCTTTAATGCCGATCTATGGTTTGCCATAATCTATCTCTTGTTCCAAATTTTAGGGATGCAAAGATAGAAATAATGATAAATAAAACCTATACGAGATAGAAAACTTTATTTTTTGAGAATGGAATTAAATTAATTCTTATATTCCGTTATGAAAAAAGCAAAGATTGTATTGCTTATTCTTTGTGCTCCTTTACTGATGAGCTGGGGGTTTTTTGCGCATCGAAAGATCAACCGGATTGCTGTTTTTTCCTTACCTCCTGAGATGATTGGGTTCTACAAAAAGCATATTTCTTACCTCACCGAAAAGGCCGTAAATCCTGATATGAGGAGATATATTATTGATGCTGAAGCTCCCAGGCATTATATTGATTTGGATGTATATGGTGATAGTGCTGTCTACAAATTACCCAGGTACTGGCTGGATGCGGTGGCACAGTATGGAGAGGATTCATTACAGGCCTACGGGATTGTGCCCTGGCACATTGCTGCAGTCAAGCATTGGCTGACGCAGGCATTTCTCAATCAGGATAAGGATGCCATTCTGAGGTTATCTTCTGACCTGGGACATTACGTGGGTGATGCGAATGTGCCGCTTCATACCACAGAAAACTACAACGGTCAGCTTACCGGGCAACATGGGATACATGGCTTTTGGGAATCCAGGCTACCTGAACTGTTCTTTGATGAATATGATTTGTTTGTAGGAAAAGCTGATTACGAGAATAATCCCCAGTTAAGAGCATGGGAAGCTGTAAAGGGCGCTCACATAGCTCTTGACTCAGTATTAAGTTTTGAGAAGGAGCTCACCGAAAAATTTGATGACTCAAAGAAATATGCTTTCGAGGAGCGTGGTCAAACACTGGTCCGGATGTATTCATTTAATTTTTCAAAGGCTTACCATCGAAAGTTGAATGGAATGGTGGAGCAGCAGTTGAGAAAAGCCATCAAAATGACCGCTGACCTTTGGTACAGTGCCTGGGTAGATGGGGGGCAGCCTGATTTGAAAAGTCTTATGGATGAGCCACCCCAAGAAGAGGAATTGAAGATTGATTCTTTGGTTTCACTGACCAATGAACATGAGTCAGGGGTGGTGACAGGACAGCCTTAGCTGATCAGTTTTATTTCTGAGAGCGTAATGTGATAAAATTCCTGGCCAACACATAGTGCTGGTTAAAACAAATCCGAACTCAAATACCGATCACCCCGGTCACACACGATAAATACAATCACACCTTCCTGCAATTCATCAGCAATGGTCATGGCGGCCTTCAAGGCCCCGCCACTACTCATACCCGCCAGGATCGCCTCTTCTTTGGCCATTCTGCGGGTCATTTCAGTAGCTTCTTCAGCGCTCACATCCACGATGCGATCTACACGCTCTGGTTCATAGATCTTTGGAAGAAATTCTGGTGACCATCTTCGGATCCCAGGAATGCTGGAACCATCTGTAGGTTGTGTGCCTACAATCTGAATGTCTTTGTTCTTTTCTTTTAGGTACCTGGAAACTCCCATGATGGTGCCAGTAGTACCCATAGCCGAGACGAAATGGGTGATCTTCCCTTTGGTATCGTTCCAGATCTCAGGACCGGTGGTTTTGTAGTGCATCTCATAGTTGTCCGGATTGGCAAACTGGTTAAGTATGTAATAGCCCTCTTTCTCTGCCTTTTCCTCCGCTAACTCTCGACTATACTCAATGGTCCTGTCTGCCGGGGTTAATATCAATGTAGCTCCATAAGCTTCCATGGTTTTGACCCGCTCTGAGGTGGAGTTGTCAGGCATGATTAGTGTCAGATCCAATCCGAGGGATTGGGCTACCATGGCCAGTGCAATTCCTGTGTTTCCACTGGTGGCCTCAATCAATCGATCACCTTTTTTAATATCACCACGCTTTAAAGCGCTGTCAATCATATTGAAAGCCGCACGGTCTTTTACACTTCCCCCCGGGTTTTGGCCTTCCAGTTTAGCATACATGCTCACCTTCGGGTTGGTAGGGATTCGATTGAGCTTTACGATTGGAGTGTTCCCAATCAGGTCAAAAATGTTCATTCTACGTTTTCTTTATACACATAAAGATCCGTTTGATCCGTATCGCTATTGTGCATTCTTGCCTGGTAGTAGATTTTGCTGTTTGGAGGGATACTTCTGGTGATCCAGACATTACCACCAATAATGCTTCCGTGACCAATGGTAGTTTCCCCACCAAGTATAGTAGCACCTGAGTAAATGATGACATGATCCTCCAGTGTAGGGTGTCTTTTCTTCTCGGCATCGGTTTTATCCACACTCAAAGCACCCAAAGTAACTCCCTGGTAGATTTTTACATGATCTCCAATTACCGTGGTCTCTCCAATTACTACTCCTGTACCGTGGTCTATGCAGAAATGCTCTCCGATGCGGGCATTTGGGTGGATATCTATCCCGGTTTTGCTGTGGGCATGCTCGGAAATGATCCTTGGGATCACTTTGACACCCAGCTTATGGAGCTCATGTGCCATACGATAAGCAGCTATGGCATAGAAACCCGGATAAGATCGGATTACTTCACTTCTGCTCTTTGCTGCAGGGTCTCCTTCATAAAGTGCTGAAATATCTTTCTCCAGTCTGGAATGTATATATGGAAGCTTTTCGAAAAAGTCATCAGCAACATTTTCCAGGTCGATGTACCCTTTCATCGGGTTTTTGGTCAGCAATTCATCCAGCTCAACCTTGAGTTTTTGGAAATGCAGCTCAAATTCTTTGACGGTTTCAAATTTTATCTTGGCATGATCAGGAAAAAGCGACTCCAGCAAATTGGTAAAAAAACTTGCGATGATTTTAGGAGATGGGCAGGGAGGAGATTCCTGATGCTGCTTAAATATCTTTTCTAAAAAATGCTTATCCATGAAGTAAGAATTTACAAAATGCCAAATAGGTTCATTTAGAGGGCAAATTTAACGCAACTATCCTAAGAAAGGTTAGAGACTATACGCCAGATAATAATCTTTGATCTGTTCGTAATGGATTTTATAGGTCTTTTTGAAGTCCTCTTTATGGATTTTTCCGGTGAGTAACTCAGGCGTTTTGATCTCAATGGTGGTGTGGTCCCTTAGACTCAGCTGTTTTCTACCGTAAATCTTGTAGAGAACCTCTTTGCCACACCACACAGCACACAGACTGTACAGGTCGTCTACATATTTTTTCTCACGGCTATTGATAAACTTTTCACGAATGCTGAAAAGCTTGTGTCTTGGCCTTTCCAGATCGATTCCGCAAGCACTTTTTCGGTGGATCATGGCTGCTGCCATAGGATATGAGTGAGTAATGCTGATATGTACGTCATTATCTACCAGGTGGGGTTTTCCTGTTTCATCCACTGTAACACCTCTATACGGCACATCCAGGATAGCACAAATGTTCTTGATAAGTACACGACCAATGATCCACTCAGACAGCCGTTGAGGATGAAGGTTTTCAGGGGTTGGCTCATTGTGAAGTGTCTTTACAACCTCATAAGTTTCCTGAATATTCCAAACGGCATATGCCGAATCTTTGTTGATGGGTTTGGATAAAAGAAGTGGCATTGAATTATATCTCTCCTTCAATCGTTAATTTTAAATGAAATTCATGAGATGAACACCATTCAGGTCGAAAAGATACAAACACTTTCAGGACACAATGACTCACTGTATACCCTCGAACAGGTCAGCGACACTCATTTTATCTCAGCTGGCGGAGATGGAATGATTGCACTTTGGGATCTCAGGGAGCCGGAAAATGGGGTGATGGTGGCCAAAGTTCCTTCCTCAGTATACGCTTTGTCATATCATAAAAACAAAGGACTCCTTGTCGTAGGACAAAATTTCAGCGGGATTCACCTTATTGATGTAAATCAGCGAAAGGAGATATCCTCTGTAGCATTGACTACATCATCCATCTTTGACATTCAGTGCAACGATACTTCCATCTGGGTGGCTTGTGGTGATGGCATGGTTTTTCACCTTGACTGGGATCTAAAAGTACGTTCAAAGCAAATATGGTCTGATAAAAGTGCCCGTACGATAGCTGTTCACCCCAATGGAAAGGAGATTGCGGTGGGTTACAGCGATAACATGATTCGTATCCTTGACCCACAGGATCTCACGGTATTGAATGAGATTGAGGCGCATAAGATTTCAGTGTTTACCCTTCAATATCATCCACAGCTTCCTTTGCTTGTGAGTGGGAGCAGGGATGCCAGGATCAAGTTCTGGGATATTCACAATTACCAGCTGGTAGAAGAGATCCCGGCCCATATGTATGCCATCAATCACATCCACTTCCGGGCAGACGGTCAATATTTTGTATCTTGTAGCATGGATAAGTCTATCAAAGTGTGGGATGCTCATAAATTCAAGTTGCTGAAAGTCATTGACAAAGCCAGACATGCCGGTCATGGCACTTCGGTGAACAAGCTTTTATGGATGCCTTACAACAATTGGGTGGTTTCATGTAGCGATGATCGTACTATTTCTATCTGGGATGTTAATTTTGTAGGTCAATGAAGATCACACCACTTGAAATAAGACAAAAAAGCTTTGAAAAAAAGCTTCGGGGATATGACAAAGATGAGGTTATTGCTTTTTTGCAATCTCTCTCCAACGAATGGGAGCGTGTCCTTGACGAAAACAAAGAATATAAAATCAAGCTTGAACAGTCTCAAAAGGAGGTTCAAAAGCTGAGGGAGGTAGAAAGCTCCTTGTTCAAAACCCTTAAGACCGCTGAAGATACAGGCGCCAACCTGATAGATCAGGCAAACAAGACCGCTGAATTGCACTTGAAGGAAGTACAGATGAATGCTGAGGCTTTGATGAGTGAAGCAAAATCCAAAGCCAGCAACATCATAGAAAGAGCTGAACAAGAGGCGAAGGAGATGATTGAAGAGATGCAGGAAGCAGTAGAAAAGCTTGATCAGAACTACCACGAGCTCGAAAACTATCGAGGTAACGTGATCAAAGAACTTAAGCATCTATCCAACGAAATTATAGATAAGATCTCAAGTATTGATAGAAAGCGGGGCGATTTTGATATTGTGGATTATGGTAAAAGGGTAAAAGAGCTGGTACGGGCTTCTGAGGATAGACTCAACTCTGATGAGTTGAAGCTGAGCAAGGTAGAAGTCAAGAAATTGACGAAGGAAGATCTGCCAAGCCCTAAGAAAAGAGCAGATGAGCCTGCAAAAGTAGTATCCACTAAGGTAGAAGAGCCTATTAAACAGGAAAAGCCAGCGGCGGTACCGCCTGCTGATACCACAAACAAGCAAACTGAAGAGGTCGTTTCCAGAGAAGAGGAACAGGAAGAAACAAAGAAGAAGGAACCACCGAAAAAAGAACCGGTAAATACGGAGGTGGAAGATAAGGGTTCTTTTTTTGATCAAATCGATGATGTCTGATGGGTAAAGTGATGCTAGAGGGCATGGAGTTTTATGCCCGTCACGGATATTATGAGGAGGAAAGAATCATTGGCAACAAATACTCTGTAGATGTGGAGATGGAGTTGGATTTCGATGAAGCTGTAGAGGAGGATAAACTCGAAGGAACGGTAAATTACGAAAAGGTCTATGCCATGGTGGCAGACGTAATGAGTATTGATGCCACACTTCTCGAACACCTTGCTGGAAAAATCATCAAACGGATCAAATCAAAATTCCCCCATGTCAGGGAGGTGAAAGTCAGGGTGAGTAAATACAACCCACCAGTAAAGGGATTATGTCAGAAGGCTACAGTTGAATTAACGGCCTGATTACTTTTGATCGTTGAATACAAAGCCTCTTTTGTCTGACCCTTCGTAGAAGTCAACCTCTTTTCCAATCACAAACAGCGTTTCTTTCTTTTGAATGTAAACTGGTACATCTTCTACTGCATACTCAATATCATTTTCCAGTTTTTGGTCAAATCCAAGGATTAGGGAAGCGCCACAGCCACCGCCTTTCACACCTATCCTGAGGCCATAGCCTTCCGGGACTTTTTTGGCCTGGATAATATGTTTGATTTCTTCTATGGCTTTTTTACTAATGGTTACCGGTGGCATCATGATCAACAAAGAAAATACTTAATTTTGAAGTTAAACATTAATCATAACACACTTCTGGATGGAAATGATCATCGACTTACTAAAAATTATTTTACCTGCTGTTTTAGTTCTTTACGCGGCCTATCTGATTGTCCGCTCGTTTACTACAAAACAGTTAGAAGAATATAAATATTCTATCCGACAAAAAAACGCTGAAATCGTTACACCCATTAGGCTTCAGGCCTACGAAAGGGTTTGTCTTTTGCTAGAGCGTATTTCTCCCTCAAATATGATCCCGCGTCTCAATAGCAATAAAATGACAGCTAAGGATTTACAGTCGGCACTGATTTCAGAAATCAGAAGTGAATATAACCATAACCTGTCTCAGCAGGTTTATATGTCAGGAGATGCCTGGACTTTTGTATCCAGTTCTGTGGAGCAATTGATTTCAATGATCAATGAAGCAGGTAATGAGGCGCAGGATGGAGCGACCGGTTTGGATCTGGCGAAATTGATCTTTGAGAAATCGCTGAAGCAGGAAAACGATACACTTAAAGGCGCTTTAACTTATATTAAAGAAGAAATAAAGGAGGTATTTTGATAGAGAACGCACGTGTAAGAAAGATTTTTGAACGATCAAAAGACTTTATCAATAACAATGAGAAGGTAAAGGCTCTTTTGAAAAAGGCAAAAGACAAGCTTCAGGTGTTGCAGGACGACACTGAAGAAAGGAATGTCTTTATCTCGAACATCAGGCTTGTGATGAGAATGGTTCAATCTCATTTAAACGGAACTTATGCATCCTTTTCTACCAAATCAATCCTGATGCTCATTTTCAGCCTGGTGTATTTCATCACGCCAATTGATTTGATACCTGATTTCATTCCAGCACTGGGATTTACTGACGATATTTCTGTGCTCTATTTTGTATTGCAGAGCCTGGCCAGCGATATCGAGAACTTTAAGCAATGGGAGAAAGCTCAATAACTCGATGATTGCAGTCATTCAAAGGGTATCAAGAGCTTCAGTTTCTATTTCCGGGATTATTAAAGGGCAGATCACTGCAGGGCTATTGGTCCTCCTTGGAATTGAGGAGGAAGACAATCAGGACGATATTGCCTGGCTTGCCCAAAAATTGGTTAACCTACGGATATTTGCTGATAAAGAAGATAAAATGAACCTGAGTGTGAAAGATATTCAGGGAGAAGCACTCATAATAAGTCAGTTTACACTCCATGCCAGTACCCGCAAAGGCAATAGGCCCTCTTTTATAAAAGCAGCGAGGCCAGAAACGGCCATTCCTCTGTACGAAGAATTTATAGATGCCGTGTCTTCACATGGTATTCCTGTAGAAACAGGTGAGTTTGGAGCCAATATGCAGATAGACCTATTAAATGATGGACCTGTTACCTTGGTTATAGATACCAAAAACAAAGTTTGACGGGTTCCAAAACCCTTCCCGGAATTAAATGGATCAGAAACATTTTCTGATGGTATCCCTAATGACTACTTTTGCAGTCCTTTTCAAATAGCATGAAGCACCTAAGAAATTTCTGCATAATAGCACACATTGACCACGGTAAAAGTACCCTGGCAGATCGATTGCTGGAGCATACGCAAACTGTGACTCAGCGACAGATGCAAAACCAATTGCTGGACAATATGGATCTGGAGCGTGAAAGGGGGATTACCATCAAAAGCCACGCCATTCAAATGAATTACAACCTGGATGGTGAAAAATATGTACTCAACCTTATTGATACACCGGGTCACGTAGACTTTTCTTATGAGGTGTCAAGATCAATTGCCGCGTGCGAGGGAGCATTACTGGTTGTAGATGCCTCGCAGGGGATAGAAGCACAAACCATTTCCAATTTATATTTGGCGATAGAGCATGATCTGGAAGTGATTCCTGTGCTGAATAAGATTGATTTGCCCGGTGCCATGCCCGATGAAGTATCCGACCAGATCATAGATCTGATCGGTTGCAAAAAAGAAGACATTATCCATGCCAGCGCCAAAGAAGGTATAGGTATCGAGGAGATTCTCAAAACGATCGTTGAAAAAGTACCTTCCCCAACTGGAGACCCTGAAGAGCCACTCCAGGCCATGATCTTTGACTCTGTATTCAATCCATATCGAGGAATTGAGGTGTTTTTTAGGGTGTTTAACGGAACACTACATCAGGGAGATAAAGTGAAATTTGTCAATACCGGCAAAACCTATGAAGCGGATGAGATAGGTATTTTGAAGCTTCAACATGACCCGCAAAAGGAGATCAAAGCAGGTAATGTAGGATACCTTATTTCCGGCATAAAAGTCGCCAAAGAGGTAAAGGTAGGGGATACCATCACGCATGTGGATCGCCCCACTACAAGGATGGTCCGGGGTTTTGAAGATGTGAAACCAATGGTTTTCGCTGGTATCTATCCCGTTGAGACTTCAGAGTTTGAGGAGTTGAGAGCCTCAATGGAAAAGCTTCAGTTAAATGACGCATCGCTGGTATGGGAGCCTGAGACATCGGTGGCCCTTGGTTTCGGTTTCAGGTGTGGATTCCTGGGAATGCTCCACATGGAGATCGTACAGGAACGGTTGGAGCGCGAATTTGATATGACAGTGATCACAACAGTGCCTAGTGTACAGTTTCACGTGATCAAGACAAGCGGGGAATTAAAGAAAGTTAGTGCCCCTTCAGAACTTCCGGATCCCGGCTATATCGAAAGGATAGAGGAACCTTATATCAGAGCTCAGATTATCACCAAGGCGGACTTTATCGGTCCTGTGATTGCTCTTTGTGTAGATAAGCGTGGTGAGATTAAAAACCAGGTATACCTCACTGCCAACAGAGTTGAGCTCACCTTTGAGTTACCACTTTCTGAGATAGTCTTTGATTTCTTTGATAAGTTAAAGACCATTTCCAGGGGCTATGCCTCACTGGATTATGAGCTTATCGGCTATAGGACTTCCAACATGATTAAGCTGGATATCATGCTCAATGGTGATCCTGTGGATGCGCTATCAGCAATAGTCCATAGAGAAAAGGCTTATGAGTGGGGTAAGCGCCTCTGTGAGAAATTGAAGGAGCTACTTCCCCGACAAATGTTTGAAATCGCTATCCAGGCTGCTATAGGAACCAAGGTGATTGCAAGAGAGACTGTAAGAGCCATGCGTAAAAACGTATTGGCGAAGTGCTACGGAGGTGATATCTCAAGAAAGCGTAAATTGCTGGAAAAGCAGAAAAAAGGTAAGAAAAGAATGCGCCAGGTAGGCAATGTGGAGATTCCGCAGGAAGCTTTTATGGCCGTATTAAAGTTAGACTAGAATAGATCTCAAAAAATCGCATGGCAACAATACTGGATGGTAAAAAAATAGCAGGAGACATCAAAAGTGAAATTGCTTCAAAAGTAGAAGCCATAAAAAGCAAGGGACTCAGAGCCCCAAACCTGGCCATCATTATTGTGGGTGACGACTCAGCCAGTCATACTTATGTAGATGGGAAGATCAAAGCTTGTAAGGCAGTGGGCTTCGATTTTACGCTCATGCATTTTGCAAGTACCATTTCAGAGGAAAAGCTCCTTAAGCATGTAGATCAGCTCAACCAGGATGAAGATATTGATGGGTTTATTGTTCAATTACCCCTACCTGAGCATATTTCTGTAGAAAAAGTAACCGATTGTATCTCACCTGTCAAAGATGTTGATGGATTCACCAATCAGAATTTTGGAAGTATAAATTCCAAAAACCAGCTTATCCTCCCGGCAACACCTTTTGGTATCATGGAACTATTGCGTCGATACGAGGTTGATTTAGAAGGAAAGCATTGTGTGGTGGTGGGAGCAAGCCGTCTGGTGGGTGCACCAATCAGCATGATGATGCTAGAGGATGGGCATGCCACAGTTACGGTTTGTCATAAATATACTCCTGATATTACACAGTATACCAGGGAAGCAGACATTTTGATTGCAGCGGTTGGAAAACCAGGCTTGATCAGTGCCGATATGGTGAAAGAAGGAGCTGTAATAGTAGATGTGGGCACCTCAAGAGTGGAAGACAAAAGCAGGAAGTCAGGATTTAAGCTTGTGGGGGATGTGGAGTTTGAGGCAGCTGCTAAAAAAGCTTCTTACATCACTCCTGTACCTGGAGGGGTGGGTCCTATGACTATAGCATCTTTGTTGTTGAATACTATACGTGCGTATGAGAAACAACATTCAGACGAAATCACAGATTGATCAATTTCCTTTGATGGAGTCCTTTCTCACTTTACAGGGAGAAGGGTTTCATACAGGAAAGCTGGCCTACTTTATACGGCTAGGTGGTTGTGATGTAGGGTGCGTTTGGTGCGACGTGAAAGAAAGCTGGGATGCTGAAAAGCACCCAATGAGTTCAGTAGCGGATATTACAGAATCAGCTGTAGAATCAAAATCAGAAATTACTGTCATTACCGGAGGGGAGCCTTTGATGTATGACCTCAGTTATCTTACCGAACAATTACAACTTTCCGGTCTTAAAACGCATATAGAAACATCAGGCGTATACCCTCTGTCGGGTCAATGGGACTGGGTATGTTTTTCACCAAAGAAGTTCAAAGCTCCGCAGGAGGAGTTTTATTATAAGTCTGATGAGCTCAAAGTGATCATCTACAACAAGTCGGACCTGAAGTGGGCAGAAGAGCATGCCCAAAAGATGCAAGGTGATGCCATACTTTATTTGCAGCCAGAGTGGTCAAAAAGAGAAGCCATGACCCCATTGATTATCGACTATATCAAAGAGAATCCAAAATGGCGGATATCTTTACAGGTACATAAGTACATGAATATCCCCTGATGCGTCTGATTTTTTATGTCGTATTGTCTCTGAGCTTGTCTTCAGGTCTTGTAGCCCAACAAAAGAAGAGCCTTAAGCTATACGAGAAATCCGAACTTGAATTAAGAGCCCGGAATTTTGGAGGTGCCATTGAAATCCTTAAGAGGATCATTGAGAAGGATCCTACTTATGGTGCACCCTACCTTAGGCTAGCCACTACTTTTTCTGTCCTCCAGGAAAAGGATTCAGCCCTGGCCTATTATGAGCGATTTACCGAGGTGACCCCATTTAGCAAGGTGAACCCTTCACTGTGGATCACGATTGCAAACATGCATTTCCAAAAAGGAAATTATCAGCAGGCAAAGGATGCCCTGATTAATGCAAATATTGAAAGTAAGGAGATTCCTCAGGTAGAACATCTTTCATCCAACATAGAGTATTCTTTAAAGGCGATCCAGACACCTAAAGTCATTGAAATTGAGCGGCTCCCAGATGAAGTCAATAAGTTTAGACTACAGTACTTTCCGGTATTAACAGTGGACAATCAACAGATCATATACACGGCTCAGGGAATAGAAAGGGACGAAAACCTGGTCATTAGCTATAAGAAGGATGGAAAGTGGGGTCCAGCAGAGTCAATTTCACCATTTATCAACTCTTCATTTAATGAAGGGGCATGTACCATATCTGCGGATGGTCGTACATTGATCTTTACTTCATGTAATGGAAGACAATCGATGGGTAGTTGTGACCTTTATATCACCTATAGAGTAGGCGATAGCTGGTCAATACCCAAAAACTTAGGGCCAAAGGTTAATTCTGTTGACTGGGAGTCACAGCCTGCACTGAGTGCAGATGGGAAGACATTATATTTTGCATCCTCTCGTCCCGGAGGGATTGGTGCAAGAGATATCTGGGTAACCCATATGGAAGATGGTGAGTGGACAAAGCCACAAAACCTGGGATCAAATGTGAATACTTCAGAAGATGATATCACACCATTTATTCATGTAAATGGTCAATCTTTATTTTTCTCATCTAAGGGAAGACAGGGACTGGGTGGATATGATATGTATTTATGTACCAAGGAAGAAAATGGATGGTCCAGACCTGTTAATCTTGGATATCCTATCAATACCTTTAATGATGAAGTAGGTATTTTCATCACAGCGGATGGACAATCAGCCTATTTTAGCAAAGAAATAAGTGAACATGGAACGATCGTAAGGAGTGACATCATGAAATTCCAAATCATGAATGATACGCTTATCAGAAATACATCAAGCTATATCACTGGTCGTGTCTTAAACGAAGAGACAAATACTCCTCTTCAGGCCAATTTTCATATGGAGGATTTGAACCAGCAGGATATAGTTTATGAGGTAAGTTCAGATTCTGTGACGGGAAGGTATTTTCTGGTATTGACTCAGGGGAATGAGTATGGCGTGTTTGTTAGCAAGGAGAATTACCTTTTTGAAGATCTTACTTTTGAGGCTCGTTCTAACACATTGCTCAAGCCCGACACTGTAGATATTTATCTCAAGCCGATCAAGGATGGAGTTTCAATGATCCTGGAAAATGTGTATTTCGAATTTAATGAATATACGCTAGACAAAAGATCATTGTCAGAGTTGGATCAGATTTATGCCTATCTCAAGAATAATCCTGGGATCAACGTAAGAATAGAGGGATACACGGATAACATTGGTACGGAGCAATACAATAAAGAGCTTTCCACAAAGCGAGCACAGTCTGTTTTCAATTATTTGAAGGAAAAAGGGATTGCGCTAGACAGACTTTCATATGATGGCTTTGGCTCCTCGGCACCTATAGATTCTAACGAAACCGAGGAAGGCCAAAAAAGGAACAGGAGAATAGAATTTAAGGTAATAAAAGCGGCTATCTCTTCAGAATAGAACTTTTTTGCATTTTTTTTCTGAATGTGACCTCAAAATTAATAATATGTAAATTCTCAGATCTTAAATGATTATTTTGCCGCGATCCTCAACAAGGCAGGCTCCTAAATTTTTATCCCGTTTTTTCCAAATTTTATAATAAAAAGCTCCTTTACAAACCGCCTGTAAAAGAAAATCCCCTATTGTTTAATGTGAACAAATTATTATAATTTTATAATCGAGAATTATTAATGTACAATTAAACCAGTATTATATGAAGAGGATTCTACTACTCTGCTTCATGTTCTCGTTTGCTTTTGCATTCGAATCATGGGCTCAGAGAACGGTATCTGGGAAAGTGACCGATGAAGATGGCGAGTCAATTCCCGGAGTTAATGTCGTACTTAAAGGTACGGCTACAGGTACTACCACAGATTTAGATGGTAATTACCGCTTGTCGGTTCCTGATGACGCAGGAATCTTGGTTTATTCTTTTATCGGTATGTCGAGTCAGGAAACTGAGATTGGAGCTCGATCGGTTATTGATGTTAGCATGACTGCTGATGTAACCGAGCTCTCCGAAGTCGTTGTTTCTGCTCTTGGTATCGATAGAAACACGCGTGATGTTGTCTACGCTAACCAAACTGTTGGTGCAGATGAGCTATTGTCAGCTCCAAATAAGAACACACTAGAAGCTTTAAGAGGAAAAGCAGCTGGTGTCAGACTGTCAACAGGATCTGGATCTGTTGGAGCATCTACACGGATCGTATTGAGAGGTGAGGGTTCACTTACCGGAAACAACAATGCGTTAATTGTTGTAGACGGTATTCCCATCAATAATGAAACAACCAGAGGTGGTGACGGAAGATCTACTTCCGGTTACGCAGACCATGGTAACAGATTCAATGATATTAATCCAAATGATATAGAATCAGTTACAATCCTTAAAGGACCATCAGCAACGTCATTGTATGGTTCAAGGGGTGCTTCCGGGGTTGTTTTAATTACAACAAAGTCTGGAAAAGGAAAAGGTAAGATGCAGGTGGGATTAAACTCATCTTTCTCTGTTGAAAACGCATATGTTTTACTCCAAAGACAAGATCAATTTGGACAGGGATATGATGGACTGCATTTTGACACTGGTGAAAACTGGTCATGGGGTCCTGAATTTGATGGAGTCGTTAGACCTTGGACCTCTCCGGTAGATGCTGATGGTGATGGAGCGATAGAATCTCTCATGAGGCCATACAGTGCAGTACCAAATCAATTGGAGGAGTTTTTCAATAGAGGAAACACGCTTTCTAACAGTGTTAATCTATCAGGATCTAGTGAAGGTTTCACATACTATGCGTCATATTCTAACACAGACCAAAATGGTATCCTGGATAACACCTATTATAAGAGACATACAGTGTTGTTGAAAGCTTCGGCCGATCTATCAGATAGGTTGAAGTCTAATTTCAAAGTTTCTTACGCAAACGTCAATCAAAATACAAACCAGGAGGGTGCAAGACCATTTGAAGGCAACAATGCCTATGCAATGGCTGTTCAGTCTCCGGTAAATATTCCGTTTGGAGAGCTAAGAGACTATAACAGTCCTTTCCATGACATTGATGGATACTGGGGTTCTTACTCATCAGTAAACCCATATTATATATTAAATGAATATGGTAATGAAGCAACTATCAATAATTTCCTTGGTAATGCTTCAATTACATATAATGTAATCGAGGGACTTGATATTATCGGTAGGTTTGGTGCCAATGTTGTTGGAACAATGGTTGATACCTGGACTCCTAGATTTATTCCAGGCACACAGTTGGTCTGGGGTGACGACTTTAGTTTGACCACTAGAAATCAGAAGCACGAGTCACTGGGTGAATATGTCAATTTCTTTAAGCAAAACATCAATTTGGACTTGTCCACCTTGGCCAATTACACCAAACAGCTTACTGAGGATTTTAGCTTAAATGTTTCAGCTGGATATAACTGGTATCAAACACAACAAGAAACTCTTGAAGGAGCAACTTCTGGTGGTTTGGTAGTTGATGGAGTATATAACCTTTCTAATAGTGTTAATTCATCAATAGCTGAGAGAACTCGTGAGAAATATAGAATTTTTGGAGTGTTGGGTAATGCCAGAATTGGTTACAGGGATGCAGTTTTCTTAGAACTATCTGCAAGAAATGACTGGTCATCTACGCTACCTGCAGAAACAAACACCTTTACTTACGGCGCAGTTGGTACATCAGTTATTGTTTCGGACCTTCTACCGATTGAGAATGAGGTATTGAGCTTTCTGAAAGTAAGAGCAAGCTATGGTACAACTGGTAAAGATGCCGGTTTATACCTCCTTAGATCTTACTATGTTGGTAACCCAACAATAGGTCGTGACCTAGGTGATTACCGATTGTTTTACCCACTTGGTGGGCAGCCTGGATTCCAGACCGGAGACCGAATTGGAAACTCCGAGCTTAAGCCAGAGTTGACCACTACCTTCGAGGTAGGTGGAGACTTTGGATTATTTGATGAGCGAATCAACTTATCTTATACCTATTATAGTTCAGTTCACTCAGATCAAATTGTAACGATCAGTTTGCCTAGATCAACTGGTTTTACTGAAACTGTGAGTAACATTGGTGAAATGACCAATAAGGGTCATGAAGTAACCTTGAGTGTTCGACCAATAGCAGGATTAGTAGATGGTTTGAGCCTGGAACTGTTTGGAACATGGGCTAAAAACATCAATGAGGTAGTCAAAGTAACTGATGACATTGATGAACTGGTACTTGGAGAGTTTGCTCCATTTGCTGTACCTACTGTAAGTGTTGTGGCTAAGGAAGGACTTCCATTCGGAACGTTTAGAGGAACAATCGAAGATGTGACGCCTGATGGGCGACCAATCGTTGATGGAACCGGATTCCCTGAATATTCTGAAGACCAGGTTTACCTTGGTTCTTATCAACCAAAGTATATCGCAAGTTTCGGAGCCAATGGTAATTACAAAGGCATTGGATTCAACGTACTTTTTGATATGAAAGTTGGAGGTACATTTCTTTCACTGACACAAGGTCACACCGAATTTAATGGAACGGCTGTTACAACTAACAGGTATGGAAGACAGCCATTTATCATTCCTAATTCAGTGGTTGACAATGGTGATGGTACTTACACTGAGAATACAGTAGAAATTACTGAATACGAATACTTTACCGGAGGATACGATATTCCTGCATCTACTGCGTTGATTGATGCAAGCTTCCTTAAGCTTCGTGAAGTAGGTGTAAGCTATACACTTCCACAGAATGTTCTGGGATCCACTCCTTTCACCAATGTAAGGATTGGGTTGTTTGGTAAAAACCTAAAATTCTGGTTGCCAGAAGAAAACGTTTTTGCTGACCCTGAAATTAATGGACCTGCTCTTACTGGTAATGCCCAGGGAATTGAGACTACTCAAACACCACCATCAAAAAGTTACGGGGTGAATTTGCAGGTTACTTTTTAAATAAAGATCATTCTAAAAGAAAGATAATATGAAATTTATATATAAATCGTTAATTGCAATCGCGTTGGTATTCTCACTTTCTTGTGAGCAACCTCTTGATGAGATTAATATTGATCCGGATACATTCCCTACAGCTGGAGATGCTCAGTTGCTGACTGGAGCTATCGGTATGACGGGATATATGGTGGATGTGGAATTGAATATGTTCTCCTTTTTGTGGGCTCAGTATTATACCTGGGGTCTGGGAGTGTCACTTGGTAACCAGGAACGTTATCAGGCTGAAGCCGGTGATTTTGACAATTACTGGGAATGGGCTTATTCAGATGCTTTAATTGATCTTCAGGTACTTACCAAGAGTGAAAGCAGAGCTTATGCAGGAATTGGTAAAACCATGAAAGCCTATATATTCCAGGGACTCGTAGATCACTTTGGTGATATTCCTTACACAGAAGCACTCAGGGGAGAACCCGATGCAGGTGGTATTCAGATACCTGGGTATGACACAGCTCCAGTTGTATATGACTCTTTAATCGTACTAATCGATGATGCCATTGCAGATTTGACTTTTGCAGATGATGCAGGACTAACAGATGTGGGGGATGATGACCTCATTTATGGAGGATCACTGACAAACTGGTTGAGATTTGCGAACTCTCTGAAGTTAAGAATTCTTCTGAGAACTTCTGAAGTAGATCCTCAGGGTCCGGCGATTCAGTCTTTGATTTCATCAGGGATTTTTATTGAAACAGCCGCTCAAATGCCAGACGTACCGTTTGCAGATGTAGTTGGTAATCAAAACCCTATGTACGCTCGAATGGAATTTGGTGTAGGTGATTTCTACTTTGCAAGTAATGCAACTTTGAATCTCCTAAACTCACTAAATGATCCAAGAGATACAGTTTTCTTTGCTGAAGCTACAGCAGGTACTTTTGCTGGGCAATTGAGAGGTATCGATCAAGGAACTGTGGACGAAGAGCCATTCACAGCTGACGCAGCTGAATACAGTGGATCTACTCCATATGCATATGATCCTGCTAACTCTGTTATTTTAATGAGCCCATGGGAAGTGTGGTTATTGAGGGCGGAAGCCGATGCAAGGTATAATACTGCAGATGATGATGTAGCTGCATTTGCTGCTGGAATTGCTGCAAGTTTTGCTTATACAGGAGTCTCCGGAGCAGCAACTTATACAAATTCATTGGGATACGATGCCGGTGATCCTTTGGATACCAAATTGGATATGATTGGTACCCAAAAGTATATCTCCATGAATGGTACGCAGGAAGACGAAGGATGGATTGAAACCAGAAGATTCGACAGACCAGCCAGCAGATTATTTTCAGCTGGTATCTTTCAGGATCCTATTGAATCTGTCCTAAATCCAGGCGAGCATCCTGCCACGTGGTTATATCCTTCTTCAGAAAGGAACCTGAATCCTAAGGCACCTTCACAAAGGAAGCTTACAGACAAAATATTTTGGGATAACTAAAAAATGAATAGTATGAGATATTATATTTTATTGTTATTCACTGCAGTAGTCTTTTGGGGCTGCGAAGAGTTTGTGAATAGCGCAGAAGTATCAGAAGTTACCTATCTACCAAAGATTGATGTAGAAGGCGAGTCAGAGATTAATCTGTCTTGTAACCCGGCTGGAGGTTTCGATGACCCGGGTGCAGTAGCGACAGAGGGCGGGGCAGAAATACCCCTTAAAACTACTTTAAGTGGTGTATATTTTGATGGCACTACTCTCGATGGTCCTGATCTTTACAGTATCACATATAGTGCATACAATGTAGACAGTATTCCCGGTGTTGCTACACGTGATATCTATTGGCCAGCATGTGCTGGAGACTTCACTACAAGTATATCAGGTATTTACCAGGCTGCAGTATATCGAACAAGACCTGTAGCTGGTGGTACTGCAGTGGATTATTCTGATAGTGAGTTTGGTCCTTATTGGATAATCGATAAAGGGAATGGTGTATTTGCAATATCAGATGCTATAGGTTCTTTCTATGAACATGGCTACGGATATGGCGCTGCTTATGCCGCAACAGGTATGACAGTAACTGCTTCAAACCCCAGTAACCTTGTAACCTCCACATGGGAACCTAGTGGGATTATTGGAGTTGGTGCATTTGGTGGTGAGCTTGAGCTTACAAATTTCAAAATCAATGCGGTAGAGAAGACGATTACATTTTCATCTCTTTGGAGCTTTGATTACAAATTTGATGTGGTCTTGACGCAAGTAGATCCATCTGAATTTGAATTTTGATGATAATATGATAGATCATCTTCAATGATGATTTATGACAGAAAAAGCCTGTGGAGATACTTTCACAGGCTTTTTTGTTTTGGGTGATACCAGATAAATGGGATGAAAAGACTTTTATACCCCTTTCTACTCAAACCCAGGGAGCTGATTTTGCTAAAGACAACAAGTATTATGTTCTTAAAGTACCCTCAGCTATCATTTCAGAGGAATTTATTTACTTGCTCAACCCTAACCATCAAGATCATCAAAACTCAAAAATCCTTGAGATTATTGACCCATTTAACTTAGACGCAAGATTTTTTAATATCGCGGATTAATGAATTTGGGATCAGTAGTATTTATTAGACTTGAGGTAATCGCTAACATAATCCTTAACTCCGTCTTCAAGTTCAGTGAACTTATTTGGATATCCAATTGACTGGAGCTTCGACATGTCTGCCTCGGTGAAATATTGATATTTATCCCGGATGTCAGCTGGAGTATCAATAAAGCTGATGTCTGAGGTTTTATTTAGAGCACTGAATACTGCATTAGTTAAGTCAAGAAAGGTTCTGGATTTCCCGCTTCCCAGGTTATAGATGCCACTGTTTTTCCGGTGGTGCATCAGCCAATACATCACTTCTACCACATCCTTCACGTATACAAAGTCTCTTCGCTGTTCTCCATCCTTATAATCGGGGTTATGAGACCGGAAGAGCTTCATCTTTCCTGTTTCAGATATCTGTCTGAAGGAGTGGAGGACAACAGAAGCCATTCGGCCCTTATGATACTCATTGGGTCCATAGACGTTAAAAAACTTCAGCCCTGCCCAAAAGAATGGCTTTTCGTCCTGTTTTACAGCCCAAATATCAAAATCATTTTTTGATACGCCGTATGGATTTAGCGGTATCAGATCTTCGAGGATGTTTTCATTGTCTACATAGCCATGCTCTCCCAGACCATATGTGGCAGCGGAGCTGGCATAAACCAATGGAATTTGATAGTCAATACACCTGCGCCAGACAGTCTTGGTATATTCGGTATTAAGTTTTTTTAGCAGGCTTTTATCAAATTCAGCAGTATCAGTCCTTGCTCCGAGGTGGAATATAAACTCTACCTCCTCGTTATGTTTGTCCAGCCATGAAGCAAAATCATCTCTATGTACTCTTTCAAGGATTTTTTTACCTTCTAGATTTTTGAGCTTATCCTTATTGTCAAACTCATCTACGGCTATGATGTCATTGAAATTCTCTTTATTCAACTTGGCAATCATGCAGCTCCCAATAAACCCGGCTGCTCCTGTTACTACTATCATTTATTTGAATATCTAATAAGCTGTAAATTTGCGAAACTATTTTTAGATAGCACTTTTTCAATCCATTGTTTTCACCCCTGGCAGTGAATTCCATTAATTTTGTGAGCCATGATGTACGTTAGTAGGAAGGAGCATTTCAACGCTGCACATAAACTTTATAATCCCAAGTGGAGTAAAGAACAAAATGTAAAGGTTTTTGGCCCTTGTGCCAATGACAACTGGCATGGCCATAACTTTGATTTGATTACCACGGTGAAAGGGTGGCCTGATAAGGAAACCGGCTTTGTGATTGACTTAAAGCAGTTGAGTACACTCATCAGGAGAGAGATCATTGAAAAAGTAGATCATAAAAACCTAAACATGGATGTGCCCTTTATGGAAGGGAAGCTGGCAAGCTGTGAGAACCTGATCATAGAGTTTTGGAATATTCTTGATCCTCTGATTCCCACCATCGCTCCTGATGCTAAACTGCATTCCCTCAAACTATACGAAACACCTAGGAATTATGTAGAATATTTCGGGTCATGAGGTATTTTCTTATTGCCGGTGAGCGATCGGGGGATATGCATGCAGCCCGCTTGATCAGCCAACTCAAAAAACAAGACACCAATGCTGAAATATTTGCCTGGGGAGGTGATTTGATGCAAGGAGCAGGTGCTCAGCTTCTTCAACATTACCGTGAGATATCCTTCATGGGATTATGGGAGGTGATCAAAAACCTGGGTGTTATCAATAAGAAACTCAGTCTGTGCAAATCACATATCTCTAAATATCAGCCAGATGTACTGATCCTCGTTGACTTTCCTGGTTTTAATCTTAGAATGGCCGAATTTGGTAAGTCAATTGGATTAAAAACCTCTTATTACATTTCTCCAAAAATATGGGCCTGGAAGGAGGGTAGGATAAAGAAAATCAAGAGGTTTGTCGATCAAATGCTGGTCATCTTACCATTTGAGACTGAGTTTTACAAATCATGGGATTACCCAGTGAAGTATGTTGGAAATCCTCTGGTGGAATCTATTGCGGAACACGCTTATGATTTTTCGGGACTCGAAAATCTTAAAGATTCTGAGAATAAAAAGGTGGCCGTTTTACCAGGAAGCAGGGCTCAGGAAGTAGAAAAAGCAATTTCCGTCATCAATCAGCTGGCAATAGAAAGGCCAAGAATTCAGTTTCTTATTGCAGGTGTAGACAATTTGCCTGTGGAATCTTATCAAGGGATAACCGCAATGCAAAATGTTTCTGTTCACTACAATAAAACCTATGAACTTCTGAAACTGGCAGATGTGGCAATTGTTACTTCCGGTACTGCAACCCTGGAAGCTGCAATAGTTGGAACCTTACAGGTGGTCGTGTATAAAACAAGTTGGCTAACTTATCTGATAGGGAGAATGCTGGTGAAGATCAAGTTTATTTCGCTTGTCAATTTGATAGCGGGAAAAAGGGTTGTGGAAGAGCTTATTCAGTCTGCATACGATGCAGAAACTATTCTTCGTCACATCGAATTGTTACTTAACGATGAAGCATCAAGCAAAACCATGAAATCCGGATACGCAGAAATCAGCGAAAAGTTGGGACAAAAAAAGGCAGCACAAAATGCTGCCTCTGAAGTTATTTCAATGCTAAAGTAGGCTGTTAGGCTGCCCTCAGCTTGTTAAATTTAGATTTTTCGAGCTTTTCTTCCGCGTATTCCTTTGTCAGAATAAACTCCTTCATATTGGAGTTTGACGGAATGTCAAACATGGCATCTGTAATAATCGCCTCACAAATTGATCTAAGACCTCGTGCACCAAGCTTAAACTCCATGGCTTTTTCTACGATGTAATCGATGGCGTCCTCATTAAATTCCAGCTTCACATTCTCCATCTCAAACAGTTTCTTATACTGCTTCACCAAAGCATTTTTCGGCTCTGTCAGGATTTGTTTTAAAGCATCGTTATTAAGGGGATCAAGATGCGTAAGTACCGGCAGACGTCCGATCAGCTCAGGAATTAATCCAAAGCCTTTCAGGTCCTGGGCAGAGATATAATGAAGAAGATTTTCCTTATCGATAGGAGTACCTTCATCTTTTTCATTCACAAAACCGATAGGACGGGTATTTAGCCTGTTGGCAATGACCCTTTCGATGCCATCGAATGCACCACCACAGATAAATAAGATATTTTCCGTATTTACTGAGATCATCTTTTGATCAGGGTGCTTTCTCCCACCTTGAGGTGGTACATTCACTGAAGTACCTTCAAGGAGCTTCAGAAGTGCCTGCTGCACACCCTCACCACTCACATCCCTTGTGATGGATGGATTGTCAGACTTCCTGGCAATCTTATCCAGCTCATCGATATAAACGATACCTCTTTCTGCTGCTTCTACCTCATAGTTAGCTGCTTGTAGAAGTCTGGTAAGGATACTTTCCACATCCTCACCAACATATCCTGCTTCAGTCAATACAGTAGCATCAGCAATGCAAAAAGGTACCTGAAGGATCTTTGCCAGAGTCCTTGCCAGGTAGGTTTTCCCTGTACCGGTTTGTCCTACCATCACAATGTTGGACTTTTCGATGACCACATCATCTTTGTCCTTTTGCTGCATGAGCCGCTTATAATGATTGTAAACAGCTACGGAAATATACTTTTTTGCTTCTTCCTGACCAATCACAAACTCATCCAGGTGACGTTTCATATCAGCTGGTTTTACCAAATTGAAATTTGGTGATTCACTGTTGTTCTTAGTCTTAAGTTCTTCGTTCAGTATTTGTTGTGCCTGAGAAATACATTTGTCACAGATATGTGCATGTATGCCTGAGATCATCAGATCTACATCTTTCTTATTTCGGCCACAAAAACTGCAAGTGACTTGTGTTGCCATTATTTTTCTGCTTTTCTTTCTAAAACTTCGTCGATGAGCCCATAATCTTTTGCCTCAGTGGCTCTCATCCAATAGTCTCTGTCAGAATCTCTTTCTATTTGATCAAATTTCTTGCCAGTATGTTTGGCAAGGATATTATATAAATCTTTCCTAAGTTCCAGGGTTTGCTTCAATGTGATTTCCATGTCCTTAGATTGACCCTGCATTCCCCCACTTGGTTGGTGGATCATAATCCTGCTGTGGGGAAGAGAAGATCTTTTGCCTTTAGCTCCACCTGAAAGTAATACTGCGCCCATTGAAGCCGCTAATCCAGTACAAATTGTAGCGACATCGGGGTTTACGTACTGCATGGTATCATACATGCCTAGTCCTGCATATACTGATCCACCCGGACTATTGATATAAAGTAAAATGTCTTTTTTAGAATCCACTGATTCAAGAAATAACAATTGGGCGGTGATAATGTTGGCGATATTCTCTTCTACCTGCATTCCCAGGAAAATGATCCTGTCCATGATAAGTCTTGAGAAAACATCGATTTCGCGGAAATTGGTAGGTCTTTCTTCGATGACGGCCCGTGTCATATTTTCAACCTTGTGTACGTATGAGTCAAAGGTAGATCCACTGATTCCCTGGTCCTTTACGGCATATTTTCTGAATTCTTGAGTGTTAATCATGTTTTGAATATAACTTATGTAAGTAAAAATAAAAAAAGTCCTTATCAAAAGGACTCATTAATAACTTCAATTGAATTAGCTAAGTTCATGGAAGTTTTCTGAATTCATCCAAACTTACTACTTTATCCTTGATATTTACCTGAGATTTTACGTACTCAAGGGCCTTATTGTTTAGCACCTGATTGTAAATCTTCATGTAGTTTTCACCATTTTCTGCCTGCAGATAATTTTGTGCAAACATGTCCAGCTTATCACCCATCTGATCACCTAGTCCTGCCTGTCCAAACTGTGCGCTGATCAGGTTTTTAGCTTCTGCTACTACTTCCTCATTCTCTACCTTCAACGATTGATCTTTGATAATCTTATTTTTGATCAAAGACCATTTTAGTTCTTTGCTGTATGACTCATACTCTTCTGTCAATACCTCTTCAGTAATCTTCTCATCTGATTTGGCCAACCACTTCTTCAGGAAGCTGTCAGGAAGGTTGATCTTTGCTTTTTCTACAAGTTGATTTCTTAGCCTGTAGTTGAAATACTGCTCTTCTTCACGCTTGTAGTTCTCACTTACTGCCTCTTCCACCTTTTTTCTGAATTCTTCCTCTGTCTTTACTTTCCCTTCACCAAAAGTCTTATCAAACAATTTTTGATCAACAGGGGCAGGGTTTGTTCGAGAAATACCTCCAATTGTGAAGGTAAGCTTACCTTTCAGCTTGTCAAAGTCGTCATGGCTGATATCCAGCTGATGATGTAGCTTATGAGAGTCCACATAAAGCTTCTTAGGTTCAAACTCAACAGCATCACCCACCTTCTTGCCGATGAATTTTTTATCGACCCCTTTTTCAAGGTCATTCATGTCGATATTTATTTCTTTGTCGATTTCTCCATCTTTAGAAGTTACTTTTCCATAGATCATGTCTTTGGCCTGGGCAACCTCTTCGTTTGATGGTTCACCAAATTGACGTTGAAGATTTTCTACTGTTTCATCAATCACCTTCTTATCAACCTTGATAGTTGGTTTCTCAACTTTAAGTTTTTGATCAATTTTCAGCTCAAATTCCTCTGCAAAACCTACATTGTATTCAAATTCATAGTCTTTTGCCTGATCAATGCTGAAATCAAGATTTTCAAAAGTCTCTTCTTTTGGCATAGGTTCGCCAAGAAACTGAAGATCACTTTCCCTCAGGTAAGCATTTAGCTTATCTGAAAGCAATTGATTGATTTCTTCGGCAAGAATAGATTTTCCGTAAAGTTCTTTGATTAATTGAGGGGGTACTTTTCCTGGTCTGAAACCCTTTATGTTGGCTTTCTTGCTGTACTCTTTGATTTTTTGTTTTACACCAGGTTGATAATCATCCTGCTTTAATTTAACTTTAATTAAACCTTCTGTCTTGTCGATTTTGTCAAGTGTGATTTCCAATTGGCTAAAGATTTGAATTTAATCAGGTAAAACCCTACTAGAGGTTAATTTGAATAGAAAAGATATTTCGAATAGAGGATTTAAAAAAGTGCGGATGGAGGGACTCGAACCCCCATGCCTCGCGGCGCTAGATCCTAAGTCTAGTGCGTCTACCAATTTCGCCACATCCGCATTTTTACAAATCTCTGGCCCTGATGTTACTTTACATCTCAGGACTCATGTTCTCAATATTTCAAAGAATTTACTGTGTATAGATTTGCTACATCTAGTAAATTTTCGGAGGGCAAAATTAATTAAAAGTTTTGTAATTATTCACCCTTATCAAATGTTTTGTTTTTATGATTTTAGAAGTTGATGTAGAAGAGGAAAGAAAAGAAATCATTCGGAGGTACCGAAAACTCCTCCGATCGGCAAAGCCAGTATTGAAAGAAGGTGATGCCAGGATGATCAAAAAGGCATTTAATCTCTCTCTGGATGCTCACAAGGATATGCGCAGAAAATCCGGAGAACCCTACATATTTCATCCCCTGGAGGTAGCTCAAATTTGTGTGTCGGAAGTAGGCTTGGGTCCTACATCTATTATATGTGCATTGTTGCATGATGTAGTAGAGGATACTGAAACAGGTCTGGCGGAGGTTGAAAGGACTTTTGGAAGAAAGGTAGCCAGCATCATAGACGGACTCACTAAAATAGCCGGAGTCTTTGAGCAGGGTAGTTCAGCGCAGGCAGAGAATTTTCGCAAGATGTTGCTCACTCTTTCCGATGACGTGAGGGTAATTCTGATTAAGCTGGCCGACAGGCTGCACAATATGCGAACGCTACAAAGCATGCCTCGCGATAAGCAATTGAAAATAGCCAATGAGACGATTTTCATTTATGCACCACTGGCACATCGGCTCGGCTTGTATGTGATCAAATCGGAGTTGGAAGATCTTTATTTAAAATATACAGACAATGAGACCTATAATCACATTGTTCAAAAAATCAGAATTACCAGGGAAGCAAGGAACAGATTTATTAGGAGTTTTATTCGCCCTATCAAAGATGAGCTGGGCAAGCATAAGTTTACTTATGAAATAAAAGGGAGACCCAAGTCCATTCATTCTATCTATAATAAGATGAAAAACCAGAATGTGCCTTTCGAAGAAGTCTTTGACCTTTTTGCTATTCGCATTATTCTGGATACTGACGTGGAGCACGAAAAAGCTGCTTGTTGGCAGGCGTATTCTATTGTAACTGATTTTTATCAACCAAACCCCGATCGACTAAGGGATTGGATCAGTATACCAAAAGCCAATGGCTACGAATCACTACATACTACAGTGATGAGTGCCACGGGTCAATGGGTAGAAGTTCAGATCCGAACCAAGAGAATGGATGAAATAGCCGAGAAGGGGTATGCTGCTCACTGGAAATATAAAGAAAAGGAATCCCCAGGAGATCGTGGTTTGGAGCAATGGATTGCCAAGGTTCGTGAGATACTTGAGCAAAACAATACTTCTGCCATAGAATTCGTAGACGACTTCAGGTCTAATCTGTTCCATGAAGAGATTTTTACATTTACCCCAAAGGGAGATCTGATCACACTGCCAAATGGTGCTACTGCTTTGGATTTTGCCTTTGATATCCATACGGAGGTAGGAGCCCATTGTCTAGGAGCGAAAGTAAATCAGCGACTGGTTCCGTTGAATCATCCACTAAAGAATGGTGATCAGGTAGAAATACTTACCTCGAGAAAGCAAAAGCCCAATGAAGATTGGCTAAAGTATGTTGTAAGCTCTAAGGCAAGGTCCAAGATCAAAGACGTACTAAAAGAGGAACGAAAAGTCTTTGCCAGTGAGGGTAAGGAAATTGTGATGCGAAAGATCAAGCAGATGAAGCTCCCCTGGAGTCAGGAGGTTCTTGATCAGCTAGTTGCATATTTTGATTTAAAAACCCCTATAGATCTCTATTACCTGGTGGGCAGGGGCAAGATCAATCATGTGGAGATTAAGAAATTTAGGGACAAGCAGTTTGAAGTGCCTACTCAAACTAAAGTCAAAGACCCGGATACTTTCGAGGGCCAGAAAAAGAAGGTTAAAGAAAAAGATTTTGACCTATTGTTAATAGGAGAGGACATGGATGTGGTGGATTACAAATTTGCCAGATGCTGCAATCCTATCCCGGGTGATGATGTTTTTGGGTTTGTGACTGTAAACGATGGTATCAAGATCCATAGAACAAGCTGCCCGAATGCTGCAGAATTACTTTCTAATTATGGATATAGGGTCATTAAGGCCAAGTGGACATCCAGTCATGATAAATCTTTTATAGCCAGGTTAAAGATCATTGGTACGGATCGGCTTGGCCTGATCAATGATGTTTCCAGTATTATTTCCGGAGAGCTGAAAGTAAATATGAGGTCGATTACTATTAATACAGAAGGAGGGATCTTTGAAGGAGAGATACAACTTTATGTCAATGATACAGAACATTTGGATAAGTTGATTACAAATCTGGAGAAGGTCCAGGGAGTGGTATCTGTATCAAGAGATGCTTAGTTATTAAAGAAGCAGTACTTCTATAACTATATTTGCACCCGGTCATGGAACAATCTGTTATTTTAGACGAGGTAAAAAAGATTTTTACAGCTTATCTGGAAAAGAAAAGTCTGCGAAAAACTCCGGAACGATATGCTATTCTGGAGGAGATCTATACTCGCCGAGGGCACTTTGATGTAGAGTCTCTGTATATATCCATGAAGGATAAAAACTATAGGGTGAGCCGGGCAACTGTGTACAATACCCTGGATCTTCTGGTAGAGTGTGATTTGGTTACCAAGCATCAATTTGGGAAAAATCTTGCACAATATGAGAAATCTCACGGTTTTAAGCAGCATGATCATTTAATTTGCACGGATTGTAACAAAGTGATGGAATTTTGCGACCCAAGAATTCAAAATATCCAGACCACAGTAGGCGATCTTCTAAAATTTGACATTATTCATCACTCTTTACTACTCTATGCCAGTTGCAAAAGGGTAGACTGTGAGAATAAAACCAAGTGATCATATGATGAAATATTCTCATAATCTGAGCAACGACAGGTTGATCCTGAATTTTTCCGGGGACTTAATTGGCGAAAACAATGGTCCGGAATTGATTGAAATTGTAAATGATGCACTTTCATCGGATGCCAAATACTGTCTTATAAACATTTCTGATGTCAGGTACATCAACTCCAGTGGGATAGGAGTACTTATTACCATTCTCACAAAATTTAGAAATAAAGGAGGGGAGCTTTACTTAGTGAATCCTTCTGAACACGTTAAAAAGTTATTAATTATTACAAAGCTTCAGGCAATATTCAATATTGTAAAATCCGAGAAGGAAGCTGAGGACACCATTTCAAAAACAAACTGATGGCGCAGGTAGATATTTTGTTAGGCCTTCAATGGGGAGATGAAGGGAAAGGAAAGATTGTGGATTTTTTAGCTCCCAAGTATGATGTAGTAGCTAGATTTCAGGGAGGGCCCAATGCAGGGCATACACTGGAGTTTGACGGACACAAACACGTGTTGCATCAGATCCCATCAGGAATCTTTCATGAAGGTATTTTGAATGTGATCGGTAATGGAGTGGTACTTGATCCAAAAGTATTTCAGGAAGAAATTGATGAATTGAAGCCTTTCAACCTGGATCTGAAGAAACACCTGGTACTTTCCAATAAAGCACAGATGATCGTGCCTACTCATAGGATCCTGGATCAGGCTTACGAGCAGGCTAAAGGGGACAAAAAGATTGGTTCTACCCTCAGGGGGATTGGACCGACCTATCAGGATAAGGTGGCCAGAAGAGGTCTGAGGATAGGTGATGTAGATGAGCCTGATTTTGACAAGAGATATGAAGAGATCAAAAATTATCATTTGAGAATTCTAGAGCATTATGATTTTGAGTTTGACATCACTAAAGATGAAGAGATTTTCATGAATGCTATTGAGACTATCAGGTCATTCGATATCCTGAGCACGGAATATTTAATTAATCAGGCCATCACTGATAACAAGGCAGTGCTTGCCGAAGGTGCGCAGGGTTCTATGCTGGATATTGACTTTGGTAGCTATCCTTATGTAACAAGCTCCAATACCATTTCTGCTGGTGCTTGTAATGGACTCGGTGTGGCACCTCGATGGATTGGTGAAGTCTTTGGGATTTTCAAAGCTTACTGTACCAGAGTGGGTAGTGGGCCGTTCCCAACTGAGCTCTTAGGGGAAGATGGAGAAGAGCTCAGGAAGAAAGGTAATGAATTCGGAGCAACCACCGGAAGACCTCGAAGATGTGGCTGGCTAGATCTTCCTGCATTGAAATACTCCTGCATGCTCAATGGTGTGACCAAGCTCTTCATGATGAAAGCCGATGTGTTGGCTGATCTGGATGAAGTGAAGGTCTGCTATGGTTATGAGATGGGTGGTAAGACCACTGATGAGCTGCCGCTCTATTTAGAAGGGACAGACTGGGAGCTGATGTTTAAAGCCTTTAAAGGATGGGGAGCTACCAAGGCCA
>OZ271841.1:0-1600000 GCA_965601755.1 Cyclobacteriaceae bacterium | reverse complement strand
CATTGACATTGGGATAATGATGTGTAGGATAGGTGGGAGACTCTGAAGCTGCGCCGCCAGGCGTGGTGGAGTCGTTGGTGAAATACCACCCTTTATTCTTCTGATGCCTAATCCGCCAGCTGGCGGAGACAGTGTGTGGTGGGTAGTTTGACTGGGGTGGTCGCCTCCAAAAGAGTAACGGAGGCTTTCAAAGGTGTCCTCAGTACGCTTGGTAACCGTACGTGGAGTGCAATAGCATAAGGACGCTTGACTGTGAGGCCTACAAGCCGAACAGGGTCGAAAGACGGATATAGTGATCCGGCGGTTCTGTATGGAAGGGCCGTCGCTCAAAGGATAAAAGGTACGCCGGGGATAACAGGCTGATCTCCCCCAAGAGCTCACATCGACGGGGAGGTTTGGCACCTCGATGTCGGCTCGTCACATCCTGGGGCTGGAGAAGGTCCCAAGGGTTGGGCTGTTCGCCCATTAAAGTGGCACGCGAGCTGGGTTCAGAACGTCGTGAGACAGTTCGGTCTCTATCTGTTGCGGGCGTAAGAAGCTTGAGTGGATCTGACCTTAGTACGAGAGGACCGGGTTGGACCAACCGCTGGTGTACCAGTTGTCTCGCCAGGGGCACTGCTGGGTAGCTATGTTGGGAAGGGATAAGCGCTGAAAGCATCTAAGCGCGAAACCCACCACAAGATGAGGCTTCTTTTAAGGGATGTTCTAGATCAGGACGTTGATAGGCTACAGGTCTAAAGGCAGTGATGTCATAGCTGAGTAGTACTAATTACCCGTAAACTTTCCGATACAACACTCGAATACACAGTGAATTTCAATTCCTATTGTCTAATGTTTATCTACTCATAAAGTTGAGTAGTAAGATATCATACCGCCTTCATCAGCGGACAAGATTTTTTGGTGATTATTGCGGTGGGGTCCACCTCTTCCCATTCCGAACAGAGAAGTTAAGCCCACCAGCGCCGATGGTACTGCAGTAAAATGTGGAAGAGTAGGTCGTTGCCAGATTTTTATTTTTAACTGCCGTAGGCAGTAGAAGGGATGTTGAGTAATCAGCATCCCTTTTTTATTTGTGGAAGATAAACAAAACATAAACCCATCAGGCTTTGAAAACTTGATGGGTTTTTCTGTTTTAATACTAAGCGAAATAAACCTGCTGGCTTTTCAAAACCTGAGAGGTATATATCATGAATAAAAGAATTAAATTGGATGGAAATTGATGATATGGATCATTACTCTGTACCACCAAAGACTCGCATTGGTCACGTCCATCTAAAAGTATCTAATATCGAAAGAGCGTTAGGTTTCTACAGGGACTTGTTAGGCTTTGAAGTAAAAGCTACTTACGGAGATCAGGCTGCTTTTATTGCTGCAGGTGACTACCATCATCATATTGGACTAAATACCTGGAATAGTAAGGATGCTCCTCCCGCTTCTAAATATGGAGTGGGTCTATTTCATACAGCGATCAATTATCCCACACGAAAAGACCTGGCAATAATATTTGACAGATTAAGAAAAGCGAAGTATCCATTGACAGGGGCATCAGATCACGGCGTATCCGAGGCTTTGTATCTCGATGATCCAGATGGCAATGGAGTAGAACTTTACTGGGATCGCCCCAAAAGTGAGTGGCCTATTCTTGAGGATGGATCTATCGATATGTATACAAGACCTTTGAAATTCGAAAATTTACTAGACGAAATCAAATAAACACCCATGAGAAAAATTCTTATCCTGTTTTGTTTACTAACCTTATTTTTTCATCCTGAACTATTTTCACAAAAATCAAAGCCAGTCAGAATTGGTATAGCTGGCCTTACTCATGGTCATGTGAATGGACTACTTAGAGTGATGGATAATGATGCATTTGAAATTGTGGGAATTGCCGAATCCAATCAAGAACTCGTGGATAAGCTGGCGGAGAGATTCAAATTCTCAAAAGATCTGGTCTATGCCAGTCTGGCTGAAATGGTTAAATCCACCAAACCACAAGCTGTTGCTGCGTTTAACTCAACCTATGAACATCTGGAGGTGGTACAAGTTTGTGCCCCAAAGGGAATACATATAATGGTGGAAAAGCCCCTTGCAGTAAATCTGGATCATGCTAAAGAGATGAAGGAACTTGTTGAAAAGCATAATGTCATGCTGATCACTAACTATGAAACTACCTGGTACTCTACCAATCATCGGGCATATGACATGGTAGCAGAAGGAAAAATCGGTGAAATAAGAAAAATAGTGATTCATGATGGCCATGCTGGACCGAAGGAGATTGGTGTTGGACCAGAGTTTTTAGAATGGCTGGTAGACCCAAAGTTAAATGGAGGTGGTGCAATCACAGATTTTGGATGTTATGGTGCAAATCTAACTGCCTGGTTGATGAAGGGTGAGAGACCAATATCAGTTTCAGCAATGACCCATACTAACAAACCCGATATTTATAAAGTGGTTGATGATGAAGCAACCATTATACTACAATACCCGAGAGCACAGATCGTAATTCAAGCTTCATGGAATTGGCCATTCTCCAGGAAAGACATGGAAATTTACGGGCATACAGGTACAGTTTTTAGCGATAACCATAGAGATCTGAGGTATAGGTTCAGTCCTCAGGCCCAGGAAGAAAAAGTGACACTGGACCCAAGACCTTATCCTTACGATAACCCTTATACTTTTTTAGCTTCTGTAGTGAAGGGAGATATAAAAGTTACCCCGGGAGATCTCTCTTCGTTGGAAAACAATATGATGGTTGTGGAGATTCTGGATGCTGCCAGGAGAAGTGCATCCGAGGGTAAAGTGGTCTTTTTCAAATGATTTAAAAATGATTGGAACCTATCTCTGATTTTATTCAATTTCCTAAGTCAATCTTGTTAAATTTGCACTTCCATTCACCCAGGTGGCGGAATTGGTAGACGCGCAAGGTTGAGGGCCTTGTGACCGTTTTAGGTCGTGCAAGTTCGATTCTTGTTCTGGGTACACAAATTACAGAGTCCGGTTCTTCCGGACTTTTTTATGATTAATACTTATGAAAGTAGACGTAAAACTTTTCAAAGAAATCTGCGAAGCTCCTGGGGCTCCGGGCTTTGAGGATAAAATCCGTAAAATAATTATTCGAGAAGTAAAATCTCATGTGGATGAGCTTTCCATCGATAATATGGGAAGTGTGATTGCTGTGAAGAAGGGGAAAAGTGATGAGAAGAAGGTGATGGCCGCAGCTCATATGGATGAAATTGGATTCATTGTGTCTCACATCGACAGCAATGGGTTTATCAGATTTCAAACATTGGGTGGATTTGATCCTAAAACCCTGACTTCTCAGCGTGTGATTATCCACGGTAAAAAAGATGTAATAGGTGTGATGGGAAGCAAACCTATTCATATGATGAAAGCCGAAGAGCGTAATAAGCCCAGCAAAATAGAGGACTATTATATTGACTGTGGTATGCCTCCAAAAGATGTGGAAAAACACATTAATATCGGTGATCCAATTACTCGTCAAAGAGAGCTAGTAGAGATGGGCGATTGCCTGAATTGCAAATCTATCGACAATCGAGTTTCAGTATATATCCTCGTGGAGACACTTAAGCGGTTGGAATCGATTCCTTATGATTTCTATGGAGTATTTACTGTGCAGGAAGAAGTAGGTTTGAGGGGAGCAAACGTAGCTTCTCATCATATTGACCCGGATTTTGGAATTGCCCTGGATACCACTATCGCATATGACCTTCCCGGAGCTCAGGAGCATGAAAGGGTAACTGAGCTTGGAAAAGGCACAGCTATTAAGATTATGGATGCATCAGCCATTTGCGATACGAGGATGGTAAAATTCCTGAAGGACACTGCAGACAAGCATAAAATTCCATGGCAGCCGGAGATACTTGCAGCTGGTGGTACCGATACAGCAGGTATTCAACGAATGGGTAAGCAGGGGTCAATTGCTGGAGCAATTTCTATTCCTACAAGGCATTTACATCAGGTAATTGAAATGGCACACAAAGAAGATATTGTGCACAGTATTGATTTATTGATGCGGGCCCTGGAAGAAATTGATACTGGTAAGTGGACCTTTTAATCTACTAGCAATTAAAACAAATTAAAAAGCAGGTCGGAAGACCTGCTTTTTTTGATTAGTGTAATTCCCCTTTAGTGTCTGATGACTGAGTTGGTTCAATAGCGTGAGAAGAGTGATAGCTGTGAGTAATCTTCTCTGTTTGTGAGAGGAGCAATGCGGAAAAGATGAATACCATGTGAATCACAATTTCTATAATAATTGCTTGCTCAGAACCAGCTTGTAATTCTGCTTCCCTGTAGTCAACGAAAGTTTTCAATAATTGAACCCCGGAAATGGAAGCAAGTGAAGTAGCTAATTTAATCTTTAATTGACCGGCATCGAGCCCCTCCAACCATAGAGGTTTATCCTCATGCATGTCCACATCAATCTTGCTGGTAAAAATAGAATATCCACCAATGGTAACCATTACTACCAGGTTCATTACCATTGATATATCTACCAGCGTAAGAACTTTCAACATCATTTCAGTTTCTGCCAGGATTTGTAATTTGGCAGCTACATGATATAATTCCTCGAAAAACTTGTACAAGTAAAGAAAGGATGCAAGGATCAGTCCGATATAGAGAGGGGCCTGAACCCACCTACTCCAGAACATGAAGCCTTCGAAAAAGTTTTCAAACTGCTTTATTCCTGATTGTTCGTTAGCCATTTTTTAAGTTAGATTGAATTCAGCCTGAAATATAAGATTTTATTAATTTCCTGATTACATAATTCGATAAAAATCCAAATTCTGCTATAAATATTTCATTTTTGCATTTCGTCACCTCCTTATCCAATAAGCTTGGGTAAAAACCCTATTTTTTAGTTAATTTGATCCATTACAATCAAGCAATAAATGATCACAGGTCGTTTCTTTAGATTATCGGGGGTCGTAATTTTGATTGTTGCAGCCATTGCGATCATGGTTATTGTCTTTTTGCCTTCTACGGCATATATGGAACGTAGCCTACATGTAAAAGCTCCACCGGAGATTATCTATCAGGAGCTGATTTCTTTTAGAAACTTCAAGAAAAGATCACCCTGGGCTATCAATAATCCGAATGCTATATATACGATATATGGCCCCGAAGCAGGTGTAGGTGCGGGTATCCGTTGGGAAAATGGAAATGAAGATTTTCAAAGCGGTAGCATTGAGATCATAGATGTGCTAAAAAATCAGTATGTGATTAATAAAATGGAGTTTTCAGGCTATGGGTCAAACCCTCAGTCTAAGTGGATGCTTCAACCGACTGATTCTGGCACGCTGGTGACATGGGCTTATGATGAAAAGGAGATTGGTGGGTTCAACAAGGTATTCATGCTTGGTATTGATGGTTTTCTTGGCGGGATCTATGAACAAGGTCTCAACCAACTAAAGGAGCGAGTAGAATCATTACCAGAATCTGTCCACCAATTGTGCATTGTTGAATTAAACTCCCAGTATTATTTAGGGATTGAAGACGTATCAATCAATGATCGGAATCTCCTTTCGGGTAAGATGCGCAATAATTTTGAAGAGCTGTTTGATTTTATTGATGAAAACAAGGTTCAGGTAACAGGTCCTCCATTTACCATATACCTCTCATTTTCAGAAAAGGAGATTGAGTTTGTCAATGGCGTCCCCATACCTGCCGAACTCAATGTTGATCATGATCAGATTTCCACTGGGGAAACATTTGAAGGGCGTGCTGTGAATGGATCTTTCTCAGGAAACTATGAGTTTCTAATGGATGTATTTAGAGATATCGAATCTTTCATTTTTTATTATAATTATGAACGATTTGGTAATATTTGGGAAGAATATCACGAAGATTTCCTAGAGCAAACTGACTCAATTCATTGGGATGTGCAGGTCTTTTACCCAATAAAATGATATTTCTTTGGCTTTCAATGAAGGAAAACCTAATAATATAAGGTTTTTTGGTAAAAACGGGAAAGTATATTTTGATTTCCTGAATATTTTAATATTTTGTAAGGTTCAATGAAAAAAATTCAAAACAACCCCTTTGAAAAGCCCCATTTTAATAACTATTCATTTTCGGGTCGATAATTTGATAAAATCATATAAAAACCTTAGTTAACATACAAATAACATAAAAAAACTACTGATTATTTGAAAAAGAATCAATCATTGTCTTTATTTGCTATGAAATTCATAATCAAAAACAAAGGACAAATGAAACTTCACATCAAATTTTTGGTAGTTCTATTAACAGTTTTTAGTACTGCCTCAATTATCGCGAAGCCTATTCCAACTGAAGAAAGTACTGCTTATTGCAAAGTAGTAGCGGAACAAACAGATAAGATGTATAAGGTAGTTTACAATTCTCCAGTAAAAGAGAATGTGACTATTGAAATATATAACCAGGACAAAGAAGTAGTTCACTCAGAAAAAGTAGCTGATACAAAAGGTTTTATTAAAAGATATAACCTTCAATACCTCTCTTTAGGTGCCTACGACATCATTGTAAAGTCACCTGATTACGTATTCGAAGAGAACATTGATCTTGGTGGACTTAGCAAATTCAATGTTCAACTGAAAAGTGCAGGTAAAAATGTATCATTCGTTGGAAGTCATCCTGATGCGAAAGACCTTCATGTTTACATCTATGACCAAAATAATGAACTGCTATACGAAGACGAATTGAAGAGTGTTAAGCAAGTAAATAAGCTTTATAACCTTGAGAAAGTTCTTGGTAAAAGCGTATCATTTCTGGTTTACTATCAGAACACTCTGATCAAAAAAGAAATTTTTGATCTTTAAGAATCCATGTTGTTTTTAGTACATAAATAAAGAAAAGAGCGGACCAAGTCCGCTTTTTTTTTGAGCAAAATTCATCTTCTAAGGTATAGGTTACTTTATAACATGATAGAGCCGGTAGAGTCGCAAGGTTGTACTGGCTTTTTTATCTTTAGAGCGGGCTTCTGGGCAAACCATTGCCTCTAGATACCCATTGGATTGCAGCATATTGCATTTGAAACTAATTAACCTATGTTAAAGACCAAGTATCTTCCTTCAGTGGTGATCGGATTGCTGATGATCATCACCTCTTGCAGCACCAAAGAGGCAGCCAGGCCCAATATACTTTTTCTCTTCACTGATGATCAGACTCATACTGCTATCCGGGCATTAGGTAATTCAGAGATCTATACGCCAAACCTTGATCGTCTGGTTAACCGGGGCACAACCTTTACCAATGCCTATAATATGGGTGGCTGGAACGGGGCCATCTGTACGGCATCCAGGTCTATGTTGATTTCCGGCAGGTCGTTATGGAGAGCGAATGAATACCGAAATCACTGGCAGAAAGGTGACAGCATCGAAAATACCTGGGGGCGCATCATGGCGGCACATGGTTATCAGACCTTTATGACCGGGAAATGGCACGTAGATGCCTCAGCCGAGAGTGTGTTTGGGTATGCCGAGCATGTTCGACCTGGTATGCCACGAGATGCACGTCTCAACTGGAAGGATGAAAAGGAAAATTATCCGGATCGTCAATTTCCAATCGGCTACAACAGGCCATTGAGTGAGTCGGATTCCTCATGGTCTCCTGTAGATCCAAAATTTGGTGGTTTCTGGGAAGGAGGAAAGCACTGGAGTGAACTGGTGAAGGATGATGCACTCACATTTTTGGATAGTGCAAAAAAGAGCGATGATCCGTTTTTCATGTATATAGCTTTCAATGCACCTCACGATCCCCGGCAGGCGCCCCAGGAATATCAGGACATGTATGACTTGAATAAGATCACTCTTCCTCAAAGCTATAAGCCGCTGTCCCAATACCAGGAAGAAATTGGAAATGGCCCTGGTCTAAGAGATGAAGCGTTGGCACCATTCCCCCGTACAGAGTACGCTGTGAAGGTCCATATGAAGGAATATTATGCTATCATCAGCCATCTTGATGCACAGATTGGGAAAATCCTGGACGCACTGGAAGCCTCTGGGAAATCCGAAAACACCTATATCTTCTTCACTTCTGACCATGGGCTGGCCGTGGGAAGACATGGATTTTTAGGCAAACAAAACCCTTATGACCACAGCGTGAAACCTCCATTGATCCTTGTTGGCCCGGATATTCCAAATCAAAAAGTCAGCTCACTGGCTTACCTGCAGGATCTGATGCCAACAGCACTTGACCTGGCTGGTATCCCCAAACCCCAATACGTGGAATTTCAAAGCCTGATGCCATTGGTGAAAGGCGAGAAATCAGAAAATTATGCTTCCATTTACAATGCTTATATCAACTATCAGCGACTGATCCGAAAAGGAGATTATAAGTTGATCGTTTACCCGAAAGTGAATAAAGTGATGCTATTTAATCTGGCTGAAGATCCTCACGAGCTAAATAATCTGGCAGAGGATGTAGCGTTTGCTAACATGAAAGCCGAACTCCTATCTGAGCTCAAACAGAAAATGGCACATTATGATGATCCGATAGTGTTGGATATGTGATAGTCTAATCTGAGCGATCAACCTGTATCAGGGATATACAATTCCTGATTCCTTAACTTTATCCCATGGCTAAGCTCTTAACCAGTATATGGGTTCTGTTATTCTTTTTCGTTAGCTATGGACAGGAGCTACCTGTGGAGCTGCGCATACAGGGTGGGCACGATCATCGCGTCTCAGTACTCACTGTTTCGCCAGATGGGAAATGGCTGGCCAGTGGAGGCTACGATCGCACAATCATCCTTTGGGATATTGAATCCGGCAAGGAATTACGGAGAATCACTTGTGAAGGGTATCTGAGGGCACTGAAGTTCAGCCCTGACAGTAAGCTAATCGGGTCGGTATCTGAAGAAGGATCGGCTATCATCTTTGAGGTGGAATCCGGTCAGGTGGTTCGCCGGCTGTCAGCGGAATCAGTCTACTATCGGAATATTCGCTTTTTGCCTGATGGTAAGCGGTTCATTACTTCAGTAGGTGCTGGCACAGCCACTTTGTGGTCATTGGACAAAGAAGAACCGCTTGGACAATTTGAGGGTGATAGGTTCAATTGTATGAATAATTGCCACAATGCCATGGATGTGAGTCCGGACGGAAAATGGATGATTATCAGCAATACCAAAGGTATCATCACGCTCTATAATGTAGCCAAACAGACAGCCGTAAGGACTTATCGTCATTATCCGGACAACCGCCACGGTTCCTCGGATAATCTCATAATGACTTTTCTTCCTGATAGTAAATCATTCATCGTTGGTTCGGAAGCAGAGGGAATTTTGAGATGGTCCCTATCAGACAATAATAACCCAACAATAATCCTGGAACCACAAATCATTGGCACCGGACTGTCTTTCATGATCAACGACATAGCGATCAACAGGTCGGGAGAGAAACTGGCTGTCCTGTACCTGGAGGGAGTAAAAGGTACTTTCCAGCGTGAGCACAACAGGAATTTTCATGTTTATGATCTGAAGTTGAATGAATGGATTGTCTCTTATGAACTGGACAATGTTTTGTCTATGGAGTTCAGTCCGGATTCTGATGAAATCTTTGTGGCTAATGATGCTACTCCACAGCTAATGGAGCCACTATCCGGTGACACCCTCCAGACATTTTCCGGCTTTCTTACAAACTTCCGTGCCCCATACTGGATCATGAAAGCGAAACAGAAGCATTTGTACTTGCCGCCGGAGACTGTAATGGAGCGCGTAGGTAAACAAGTCATTGCCTGGAGTTTAAAGACCGGGAAACCTACCCACACTTACAATGGACATGATGACCTGGTGCTGGGCATGGCGGTGAATCGTGATCAGACCATTCTGGCCACTGGCGGAGTGGACCGGCGGATACAGGTCTTGGATATGGTTACGGATAGTGTTCTGTGGATGAGGGAGATGGAGAGCCCTGTATTTACCCTCACTTTTTCTTCAGATGGAAGTCATTTGGTCACCGCTCACCTGACTGGTCGCATTATTTTATGGGATGCACTTTCGGGGCAATACATCAGAGATCTTGACAGGATAAGGGATTGGTACAATACACCCATGGATATCGCATTTACCTCGACCGGTTTAATCGCCTGGGATGAGTTCCTGATGGATACCACTTCCAGGGAAAGAATTGTTGAATTCGACAATCACAAAGACAGGGTCCATGATGTCACGATCAATAAAGATGGTAAGACAATGTTAACCACCGGATGGGATGGTCTGGCGGTCTTGCGGGAGCTTTATTACGGAGGTAAAGTGTCTGAAGTATTCAAAGGAGAGGAACAGGTCTATTGTGCTGAATTTTCTCCTGACGAAAAGCGTATTGCCATCGGAGGTGCTGATAATCGGATCCGAATATTTGACCTGGAGGGAAAGAATGAAATTCAATTATTGGGTCATACAAGCTCTGTTGTATCCCTGTCTTTTACTGTGGATGGAAAATACCTGGTATCCGGTAGTGAAGATGGGTCTGTGAAAGTGTGGGACCTCGCTGCACAAAGGATCATTTACACGCATGTGATGCTGGATGAAAAACGATGGACCACTCAGGTGCCTTCCGGCCACTTTTATGCTACACAGGAAGGCATGGAGACCATGTTTTTCGTAAGAGGCACTCAATTGTATGCTCTTGACCAGTTTTTCGAAGAGTTTTATGAGCCTCAACTTACTGTTGATCTACTTTCTGCAAACTACCAGGAAAGAGACAGGTTGGGTAGCCAGGTGGCAGCATTACCACCGCCGGAGATAAAGATTGCCTTTCCGAGAAGCGGTCACACAGAACAAGCTTCAGCCGAAATACTGGTAAGGGCTTCGGATCAGGGAGGGGGCATTGACGAGGTGCGGCTTACACATAATGGCAAGCTTGTGGTGTCGGATGTCACGGCGAAGTTGAATGGATCCGGTAAGTCACAAGCCTTAAAGTATCACCTTGACCTGGTGCCTGGCGAAAATATTATCCGTGCCACAGGATTCAGTACAGGAAGGATTGAATCCAGGATTGATGAGATTCGACTCTCTCGCCCTGCTGATGAGCCCACTGCGGCATGTTATGTTGTTGCTATTGGGATCAACCAGTATAAGAATCCGCGTCTTAATCTGAATTATGCGGTAGATGATGCGAAGAGTATAGTTGAGCTGATCGAGTCGCGCAGCAAGGCATTGTATACCAGTGTAGAAACGCATATGATCACAGATGAGGATGCCACACGAGAGAAGATCATTGAGAAGTTGGTGGAGTTATCGGCTGTCATCAAACCTACAGATGTGTTTTATTTCTTCTACGCCGGGCATGGCAGCTTACTCAATGAAAACTTTTATTTCATCCCCACCAATAGTACCCGGCTTTACGAGGAGGCGGGACTTCAAGCCGAGGCCCTCTATGTGGGAGATTTGGTGAATTACCTGAAAAACATCAAAGCATTGAAGCAGGTATTGTTTATTGATGCTTGTCATTCAGGAGGATCAACGGCTATCCTGGCTAGTAGGGGGGCAGGGGAAGAAAAAGCCCTGGCTCAGCTGTCCCGAAGTGCGGGTGTCCATATCCTTGCTGCAGCAGGTAGTGATCAGACTGCTACTGAGTTTGCGGACCTGGGACATGGCTTGTTTACCTATGCCGTATTAGAGGCACTCTCCGGTAAGGCAGATGGTGCCCCGGCAGATAATAAAGTAACTGTATATGAACTAAAGTCCTTTCTCGACGACCAGGTTCCGGAAATCTCAATGAAATACAAGAACACCCTACAGTATCCCAATACCTTCAGTATAGGACATGATTTTCCGATTGTCTTGTTTGAGTAGATGTCTACTATTTATTTTATCCTGGGTGAATTAAATGTACCCACCACTTTTACATGGTCTCCGATATTATCTACTCCAATTCCAGTGTACATATTTAACTCGAATTTGCCGCTTATATGGGTTTCAGTAATTTGAGTGATTTCGATTTCGTTTGTGTCAGTTTCGCCTGGGCCCACAATATAGAAGAACTTGTTTTTGCTGATAAAATGAATAGAAGCATCAAAGTTATTTGGGTTATCTGAGTAATTATAGATGCCTTCTTTCAATTCAATGCCGTCTTGTTGAAACAAATACATTGCTAGATCAAATGAAGGATATCCTGTATAGGGGATGTACACTCCAATTGTAGAATTGTCACCATATAAGTCCAAATATGATTCTGAATCTGGGTTGTAGGTACCACTGAAAAAGCCGGATACGGTAACTTCAGTGATTTGAGCTTCATCATTTTCATCTTTATTACATGATAGAAGAACTGAAAAGCAGATTAGAATGATAAGCCATCTATATTGATTCATAAGAAAAGTTTTAGCATGGTGATTATTATCTATGAAGTAGTGTATCCTAGGGTTCGAGAAGATTTACTGCCTGACTGTCATCCCACCCCCGTCAAAAGAGCCTGAAACTTTAATTTTCCTTTCTGTGCCCGATCGATCAATGTTCACAAGGTTTGCTTCAAAAGTGCCAATAAAATGATCATCTGAGACTTTGGAAAATTTAATCCAATTGCTTTCTGAAGTAGCAGAGCCAGTGATTTGGAATGTTCCTCCTCCCTCCTCTAAATGAAATATAGGTTCAAAGATCAGATAGGGTTCAGGATCATTCGAATAAGAATATATTTTGTCCATTTCAAAACCTGAATTGTTTTCGTATTCTGTCAGTCTGAGGTATAATTGAAATTTAGGAGTGCCTACTTTTTTATGGATGTTAATGTACACAATTGAAGGTCCCCACTCAGATGGTGGATTCCCGTTTTCATCCTCTCTTATGGAGTAGGAGAATTCTGTATCTAAATCAAAGGTTCCATTTTCAAATCCCGAAAGATTGATAACAGTTCCTTCTACCGGTTTAATATCTTCCTTATTGCAGGAAATTATAATTAAAGAGAGTGCCAGTAGAACTAGCAAGTGGGGGTATCTCATTTAGGTTAAAGGGATGGTTGAACAATTGAGGACTTCAATGTAGTAGGTAAGTAATAAACAAACAACTGTTTGTGAAAAAGATTTGTGTCGATTTCCACTAGCTTTATCCCTCACTAACTAACCCGTAAAAAGAACCCATGCATCCAACCTTTTTCCGTTTTTGCCTGATTAGCCTGTGTATACATTTTTCCTTCATCAGCTCAGCCCAAACCTTCATCTCCGATATGGAGCAAATGGAATGGGAGAAAGTAGCTCCCGGAGTCTGGAAAACCACCATTGGTGAGATAGATCTTAACCCACTGGACTACTCGGCACCCCCTAAAATGCAGGCGCTAACGAACCTGGGTGATCCAGCTTTTCCTTTTAATGCGGAAGCGACCCTGAGCCAGAAGACGAAAGAACGTGTGGTGGTAAGGCTCCCACTGGAAGAAAAAGAAAAGATCTATGGCCTGGGACTAGAGTTTGAATCTATCAACAGGCGGAGCAATGTGTATACCCTGAAAGTAGATCACTATGGAGGGGTGAAGGGTTATACTCATGCCCCGGTACCTTTTTACATCTCCAGTGAAGGATATGGAGTGCTCATCAATTCGGCAAAGCGGGTGAAGATCCATGTGGGGGTTGGGAACAGGAAAGACAGCCACCTGCCTCCTTATGTGGATCGGACTACTGGAGGTAGTGCATGGCAGGCACGCCCAACTTCAGATGCTGTGGAAGCAAGCATCCAGGGTGAGGGCCTGGAGGTCTATGTGTTTTCAGGGGCATCTCCGCTTGAGGTAGTGCAGCGGTACAACCTGTTTTGCGGAGGCGGGGTATTGCCTCCCAAATGGGGCCTTGGCTTCTGGCACAGGATGCACACCCAGAGTTCTGACGAAGATGTATTGCAAGAAATTAGTGATTTTGAGGAAAATAACTTTCCGCTCAGTGTGATCGGACTGGAGCCGGGCTGGCAAAGTTTTGCCTATCCCTGCTCGTTCGACTGGGACAAGACCCGGTTTCCGGACCCCAAGGGATTTTTAAACACGATGACTGAAATAGGCATTAAGATCAACCTGTGGGAAAATCCTTATGTGGCTCCCAGCTCCACCATGTATGACCCCATCAAACCATACACCGGAAGCCATACTGTGTGGCTTGGTGAGGTGCCGGACTATACCATGCCGGAAGCCCGGGAAGTGTTGTTGGATCATCACAAGAAGAACCACCTTGAATTAGGAGTAAGTGGTTATAAATTTGATGAGGTAGATGGATACGACCAGTGGCTTTGGCCGGACCATGCAACCTTCCCATCCGGATATGATGCTGTTGAGATCAGGCAGCTTTACGGGACGATTATTCAAAACACCTTTACCAAACACTTTCGAGAGCAAAACAAACGGACCTATGGGCTAGTGAGGTCGTCCTATGTAGGAGCCAGCAATCAAAGCTTTGTCATCTACAGCGATTATTATGGCCACAAAGGCTATGTCACCGCCCTGGTGAACTCATCTTTAGCCGGGATTCTGTGGACACCGGAGATCCGAAGTGCTAATTCATCGGAGGAGTGGGTGAGACGCTTTCAGACTGTGTGTTTTTCCCCCTTGATGATGCTCAATGCCTGGTCCTCGGGGTTAAAACCGTGGAGCTTCCCAGAGGTGACAGATATCGTGAGGGAAAACATCGAGCTGCGGATCAAATTGATGCCTTATCTGTATACAGCATTTCATGTTTATGAGCAGGAAGGTATCCCGCCCTTCCGGGCGATGGTCCTGGAAAGGGGTTTTGAATCAGCAACCAAAAAGGTTGGAGGTAAGCTCGATGATGTGGAGAATCCCTACGCCGAGGCAGCACTCCTCGAAGTGACGGATCAATATATGATGGGCTCATCGATTTTGGTAGCTCCGGTGTTCACCGGAGAGACAGAAAGAAAGGTAGTCCTGCCTGCTGGGAACTGGTATGATTTCTACACTGGTGATCTGATAGGTAATGGCGAGACTATCACCATCCAACCGACTCTAGACAAGATTCCTATGTTCGTAAGGGATGGTGCCCTGATCCCTATGTTGTCCACCCTGGATGTGGAAGACACCAGGCAAACCCTTGAGGTAAGGTATTATGGCTCCAAGCCCGGATCGTTCCAGCTTTACAATGACGATGGCGATACCTTCGATTATGAATCTGGTGAGTTCACCATTACCGATCTGGCTGTTTCAGTAAAAAAGAGTAAACTAAAAGGTATGCAAAAGGTCTCCAATGATTTAGGATATGGATACCGCCAGGTGGAGTGGGTGTGGATGAGTAGGTAAAAGGACAAAGCCTCGGCGACATACCCTGGAGATCCGATAGCTAACGGGGACCAGAAGCTACCTATCGACAAGCCAGGCAGGGAGCATGTCGGAATTAGAAGGGATATTCAGAAAGTCTGACTTCATCTATAATCCCTAACATTAAAATCACAAACGAATTACTTTTGAATCAAATAAACAACTTTAACAAAAATGTACTACTTGATCATCGCCAGAGATTATCCAAATGGGTTGGAGAACAGACAGAAACATAGGCCCGCTCATCTTGAATATGGTGAAAAATTAAAGAAAGAAGGAAAGCTATTGTATGCCGTTGCCATATTGAAGGAAGGTACGATGGCAGGCTCTGTAATGGTTTTGAACTTTGAATCTGAGAAGGAGTTGGAAAACTGGAAAGCCAACGAACCTTATATCAAAGGCAAAGTGTGGGAAGATGTGGAAGTAACCGAATGTGCAATCCCTCCTTTGTTTAGGTGATAATTAACACTCTGTCTGGTAAAAAACAGTTCGACATGCCGCATGCGACATGTCGAACAAAACTCAAAATAAGGGGACAGGTTTAAATGGATTAGAATCTGCCCTGGATATTTTGAAAGCAGGTTGCAATTCTATCTTCCAACTCCTGCACATCCGGCCATTTATTATAGGCAAGCACCAAAGTGGTGAGTTCATCCATCCATAATCCATGAGAATGGTAGAAAGCCGCTTTGCTCAAAAATTCCTCTATTGTTTGTGGCTCAGATTCAACAACTTCTAGTGAGATTCCCTTTTTGATTAGATCTGACTTATCAAGTCTCTTGATACCCATATCATCGGAACTGTAATCTCTGTTCGAGGATTTGAACACTCTGACAATATAGAGGTCAACCGAGGTCTCATTGAAGTCAGCGAAGTTAAGGACGACACCATCTTCTGCTGTAGTTTCAAAGAGCAGCATGTCAAAGATGTCTTTGACCTGGATCGTAAACGGACCAACCTCTGATGATTCCCAATCGAGTACCATTTGAGCGCCTGCCACTTCTGTTATTACCGGTAGCTTAAGACCTATAGCTGCATTTGTGGCTCTGCATACAGCTCCCGTTGCACTGAGTCGGCCTGGGTAACCTCCAACAGCGTAATTACTAACTCCGGAAGGCAATGGAAGGGGCTGCTTTACTTTCACAGACTTTTGCTTGACCAACTCCCCCTCTTCATCTATGGCGATGAAGGAAGTGTAGGCCGTCATGATTCCGTATCGAAGTCCAAGATCTGTGATTTCTTCGGAATGCTTATTTGATGATTCAGAATTAAAATCTGAAAGGTACTTTACCCTTGTCCTTGCCCACAGATAGGGTAGTCCCTCCGTGTATCGGCTGCTTGAACCCGACTTAGATACGATATATTCAACAGGTTGATCTGTCTGACCTTTGATCACAACCTGATCCGGGAATTCACCTTTATACTTTCCATAAATAATACCAGGACGCGAACTCAGCACATCGGGAATGGCTACGGGTTCAAGATCATAGACCTCAGTATCGCCGAAGTCAATCTGAATATTGGTAAGTGCAGTGGCTGTTACGTCCGTGATAAATCGGTTTGCCTTCTCAGAGGCCTCAGCACCTGATGTCACCACATATTCCTCGCCCTGACCTGTAAAAGCAATTCCCTCGATCAGATGTCTGTTGACACTGGACCCTATCCCAAAGGCATAGATGTTGGAATTCACCAGGTTATTTCGGATCAGATTGAAACAATCCGATTCGTAGTCAACAAATCCATCGGTGATCACCACAATCGATCTGGCCATTTCAGATGCTCTTTCCATTTCGATGGCATCACGTAAAGCATTGTATAGTTGCGTGCCGCCACCGGATCTTTTATCTAAAAAGCGAGATGCTTCTCTTATGTTGTCAGCTGTAGGAGCAATACTTCTAGGCGCAAGCACTTTGTTACCGGAAGCAAATGTCATGACATTAAACCGATCATTGATTCTAAGGCCAGAAAGCAGGTTGTCCATCAGCCGTTGAGCTGTTTCAGTGGGAAAACCGGACATAGAACCTGAGACGTCAACGACAAAGATAAACTCACGGGGAGGGATCTTCCCTTCACTAAGATTTTGTGGCGGCTGGATCATCAGACTGAAGAAGTTCTCTTCTTCACCTTCGTACAGCAAAATTCCTGAAGATATGTCTTCATCTTTCAGATTATAGCGGATGATAAAGTCCTTGTTTCCATGCTGATTGTTAGTATCTCGTAAGTCAACCTTGCATACTTCAGCATTATCAAACCTGAAATCCACTTCATGGGAAGGTGATTTGATTTCTTTGATGGGAACACCTGCGTTTAAGATCAGGTTGATATGATACCCAAAAGGTATAGGAGCATTTTCCACCAGGTATGGGTTAGCAACCCATTGATTTTTTGTGGAAGCCAGGACCTGGTTTCTTTCCGAGTACCTCGGGCCGACAGTCGTTGGCAGAACAAACTCGTATGAGTCGTCCACTACCTGTATCATTTCAGAATACCTGATCTTGATTGTAATGGTCTCACCGGGAGCGATATTGGCTACGTTCATTTCAAAAACGTTCGGACGTTGTTGCTCAAGTAGTGAAGTCAACTTACCAGATTGTTTGGCATCTTCATAGCGCTTGCGGGCCTGTTTTCGTTCATCTATTGTGGCTTTGATGGTTCGTTGTCCGATGACCATTTCCATTCCATGGAGTGCCGCGTGTGTAGAACCCGGGAAAACATAGACTGCTTCCAGTACATTTTCACCGGTATTGGCATAAACCTGCTGAAGCGTTACATATGCAATGGTTCCTGAAATCCTGATATCAGCGGAGACATCCTTTAGCGGAAGCTCATCAACGTGCTGATTGTCATCAGGAAAATAGAAGTACGGAGCAAGAAGCTTGTCAGTTTGAGACTGGGATTGTGTGGGAGTTGGTAGGAATAAAAAGTATAGCTGGCATAAGATTAATAAAATACCTATGCGTTTCATATTGGATTATTTAAATTAAATATATGAATAGTTATATCAAAAAAGGTGCCAAATTTCATATGAAACTGAATGTGAAGTAAACTCGATACAGATTCAATCTGGTTTGTGACGTCATAGGGGAGAACTTTATTTTATTATAAAATATAAAATATTTATTGATAATCAATAAATATTTATTAGAATTGCCTAATAATTAAAACTCATAAATCACGATGAAACGAATTTCAATCATATTTCTGCAGGTAGTCCTTGTGCTCATAGGTATTGTGGCTGTTACACTGATGATTCGTCTCCCGGCATTAGAGGGCAGGGCAGAAGGTTTGGAAGTTATCAGTATTTACTCCGATCCTTTCATTTTGTATGGATATGCTACTTCCATCGCTTTTTTTGTTGGGTTGTATAAGGCATTCAGATTGCTTGGATTTATAGGACAAAACAGGTTATTTACCCTGGATTCCATTCGCGCATTGAAGGTCATCAAATACTGCTCAATCATCGTTAGTGCTTCAATTGTGATGGCTGCATTGTACATCAGTATTTCACATCATCCTGATGATGACCCAGCTGGTTTCATTGGTATGAGCGTCATTCTAACTTTCATTTTCATCACGATCGCAACCGCTGTGACGGTACTTGAAAGGATCCTGCAAAATGCCGTGGATTTGAAATCTGAAAATGATCTAACCATTTAGTCTATGCCTATTGTTGTGAACCTGGATGTGATGATGGCCAGGCGAAAAATTTCACTGAATGAACTTTCAGAAAAGATTGAATTGACCTTATCTAATCTTTCCATTTTAAAAACCGGTAAGGCGAAGGCTGTACGTTTTAGCACTTTGGAGGCCATTTGTAAGGCATTAGACTGCCAGCCTGGTGATATATTGGAGTATGTGGATGAAGAATAGTAATAGCGAATGCGTAGTCAGGTAAGGTTGCATCCCTTGTGAAAGTTACTCAGCAGTGTCTCCTGGATATTTCTCCAGTCCTCTTCCCCAATAAGAACTGCATTGTTGTGTTTTCCTGAAATCTGTTTAGGTTCTGGGTTTCATTGGTTTGATCCACCAGCCGGTTGATATTTTTTCGATATTCAGTAGTACTGATGACTTTCATATTTTAAGCTTACGCAATGGTGAACGTATTTAGTTTCAATACAAGCTTGCCCAATCCTGGGGTAAATTTTCTGTTGACGGTTGAGGTATCTAGATATATCTAAACTCATATTAAAAAATATTTTTAAACTTATACATGCAACAATATTGCATTAAATATTTAATCAGTTTATACTTGCAATAAAGTTGCACTTATAAACAAGTGTGCTTTACTAAAAAGATCAAAAACACACTTACAATGCTTGAAGCTATCAACCTGACAAAGCAATACGGCGAACAGGTAGCACTTAAAAGTCTCAACCTCAAAGTAAATGCCGGTGAAGTTTACTGTCTGTTAGGACAAAATGGTGCAGGTAAAACCACAACCATCAACCTGTTTCTCGGGTTGCTGAAGCCATCCGAGGGCAAAGCGCTCATCAATGGAGTAGAGGTAGGCTCAGGGTCTTCCAACGAATGGATCGCATATATCCCGGAAATTGTGCAGCTCTATGGCAACATGACGGGAATAGAAAACCTTGATTTCTTTAGCCGACTTTCCGGGCATAAGCTTGATCGGGACGATTTGTCGAGATTACTGGAAAAGGCAGGACTTCAGCAAAAGGATCATGAGAAAAAATTGGCTTCTTACTCCAAGGGGATGCGTCAAAAAGTAGGCATTGCCATTGCCCTTTCAAAGGAGGCTAAAGTGATTTTTATGGATGAACCCACTTCAGGCCTTGATCCACAGGCTACAGATGAATTCACCAGGATTTGTAAAGAACTCGCCAAAGAAGGCACCTCCATTTTCATGGCGACTCACGACATTTTTAACGCGGTCAATGTCGGTACCCGTATCGGGATCATGAAGGAGGGAAGCCTGGTTCATTCAGCGGAGACCAGCAGTGTGAGCGCACTGGAGCTGCAGCAACTGTACCTGAAAACCATCTAGCATTTCATCAATCGAATAGTTTAAAAGAATTTATTAATCACCAACATTCATAGGCAAATGAAAATCAGGTTAGCATTCATTCTGGGTTTTTTGAGTTTCCTTTTCGCAACCCATGCCCAGGTCACAGTGACCGGTAGTATCGTAGATCCAAACGGTGAAGCATTACCCGGCGTTACGGTATCCTTGAGCAATACGGAAACGACCGAGGGGTCGACCACCGGTATCGATGGCCGGTTTAGCATTGCCCTGAGCAGCCAGGGAACCTATCAATTGGAAGTCAGGTTTATCGGCTTTACAACCCATCAGCAAATCATCAGTATTGCCGAAGATAAAACCTTCAGTCTGGGAACAATTAGACTAAAGGAGGATCAGGTGGAGCTGCAGACGGTGGAGATCATCGGACGGGTGCAGCGCGACTACAACAGCGATTATTCCTTCTCTGCCACCAAAACGGGGATCAAAAACAAAGAATTGCCCCAATCCCTTACAGCCGTCACCAAAGAGTTCATCGCGGATAGACAGGCTTTTCAGCTGGCGGATGCTGTAAAGGGTGTCAGCGGGGTATCACCATCAAGTGTGTATAACCAGTACAACATTCGAGGGATCAGCCAAAATGAAGAAGGCCAGATCATCAATGGCATGCGAACCAGGCAGTATTATTTCCTTCAGCCGATCACATCTAATGTAGAAAGGGTGGAAGTGCTGAAAGGTCCGGCTTCAGTGACCTTTTCCAGTGTAGATCCGGGTGGCAGCATCAATATTGTTACCAAGAAACCACTTGCTGAAAAACGCAAGGAAGTGAGCATGAGTGTGGGCTCCTTCAGTACCATGCGGGGTGCTTTGGACTTTACCGGTCCGCTCAATGAATCGAATACTTTGCTGTATAGGATCAATGCTGGTGTTCAAAAAGCTGAGTCCTATCGCGATCTGGTGCAGAACAATGCGTTTTTACTTTCTCCATCGATCAGCTATGTGCCTGACAGGAAAACTTCGATAAACGTTGAAATGATCTACAGCAACAACCTGGGCACACTTGACAGGGGCCAGCCGATCTTTGGAGCGAACACCGGAGAGACAGACCTTAACAGCACACCCATTAGCCTCAACCTTGGGGCTACAAATGACTACTTTCAGTCAGAAGATTGGATCATGTCTACCAGCCTGTCCAGAAAGCTGAGTGAAAACGTCAGCTTCAATGGCACATATATGAAGCAAACCTGGAGGGAAGACCTGAGAGAGCACAGGACCACCAACTCATTTGCGGTAGATCTTGATGGTAACCCGGTCAACAGCATGGTGGCGATGCGCTATATTCAGCGTGAGCAGTTTTGGGACGTAGATAACCTGAATGCATACTTCAACTTTGATCTGAACACCGGAAATCTAAACCATAAGCTCCTCACCGGATATGACCTGCACAGGTGGAACAGAAAAATCGGTGGCGGCCAAAACTCTGCCAGGGGATACCTGCTCAACGATGGAACGGCCACCAACAGCTACAACCCGGCCAATGCGGATGATTATCAAATGATGGAAGTAGATGGGATCATGATGCCTGTCCCCAATGTGGAGCATTTCAATTTGGCCAATCCATCCAATACCATCAAAAACGTACAGAACTATACCATCAACTCAGTGTTTGCGATCCCACCAAACCTGAGTACCACACATGCGGCGTATATCCAGGAACAGCTGAAGGTGGGAAAGCTTACTGCATTGCTAAGTGCCAGGTACGAATGGTACCACGACATCACCAATCATGATCTGGCAGTTGAGAAGCGCTTTGAGAATGAAGCCTTTATCCCAAGGTTGGGTTTAAGTTATGAACTCAACCGGTTTGTGAATGTCTATGCCACCTATCTGAAGGGATTTCAGCCACAGTCTAATACCGTCTCGTTGATGCCAAATACCGGCGGATTTTTCTGGGCAGATGAATCCCCGGCCCAATATGATCCCTTGATCAGTGATCTGAAAGAAGTTGGAGCAAAAGCTACCTTGCTGGATGGGGCGGTCACGATGAGTATGGCTGTCTACGAGATCAATCAGGAAAATATCCTGATCCCGTCGGCCGATGTTCCGGACTTACTCGTGCAGCGTGGTGCCGACAGAAGCAGAGGCTTTGAGTGGGACATGTCCGGATTTGTATTACCTAACTGGCAGGTGTTTGCTTCCTACAGCCATATCAACGCGGAGATCATGGAGGATGATGACGAATCGCTAAATGGTGAGCGAAAGGAAAATACCCCTCGGAACAGTGGAAATATTTGGACCCGATATGACTTTGAAAATCTCGGGAAAAAACAGGGACTGGGTGTAGGCTTCGGGATGCAGTATAGTGGAGATAAAGTGCCCTGGTTCACCAGAGATTTTATAGTGCCTGCTTATACCATTTTCGATGCTGCTATCTACTACAGGCCTGTAAACTCCAATATTCAGCTCATGGTAAAGGTGAACAACCTGCTGGACAAAACCTATTGGATTGGTGCGCAAAACTATACCCGCTTGTTTCCGGGAGCACCCAGGAATATGTTGCTTACTGTGACTTATAAATTTTAAACAATCATGCGAAGGGAGATAGTTATATTGATTTCCAGGCAGTTCTTGAGCCAGGTGTTCAAGTCGAAAGCTGTGTATCCACTGCTGGGGATCATGTTTTTGTTGCTGGTGTACGCCGCGATGAGTGGGGTGGGATATCATGATCATAACCACTTTCGAGAGGATCACCAGAAAATGGCCCGGGAGAGCTGGGAAAACAATCCTGACAAACATCCGCATCGGATGGCACACTTCGGGACGTTTGCTTTTAGGCTCAAGCATCCCCTGAGCATCTTCGACTTCGGTATTGAGAGTTATACAGGAAATGCTGTGTTTCTGGAAGCACATAAGCAGAACATGGTCAATTTCTCTGAGGCGAGTTTCTCTACGGGACTGCTGAGATTCGGGGAGTTGAGCATGGCCATGATCCTACAGGTGATCCTGCCATTAGTCATCTTTTTTCTGGGGTATGCCGCTGTGGTGTCGGATCGCGAGAATGGCACCTTAAAGATATTATTGACGCAAGGAGCGAGTTGGAAAGAGGTCCTTTTTGGCAAATCATTGGGTCTGTTTGGGGCAGTACTTATATTCTGGTTGCCGTTTTTTATCGTACTTTCTGTTTTACTGCTCGGAGAAAACCAAACCAGTGTGGACATATGGTTTAGGCTGGCGATAAATGTGCTGGCATACCTACTGTATGTCATCATTTTGTGCCTGGTCACGGTGACCGTTTCTGTTACGAGTTCCTATTCCAAAGAAGCACTTGTAAAGCTGTTAGGTTTATGGCTGTTGCTGATTGTATTGCTGCCAAGGACAGCTCAGGCGGTGGGTGCTTATATATATCCTACACCTACCAAACTTGAATTTAAATCTGCAATAGAGGAGGAGGTCATCAAGCATGGAGATAGTCACAATCCTGACGATCCGCATTTCAAAGCACTTAAAGATTCTGTATTGAAAGCAAACCAGGTAGAAACCATTGAAGAATTGCCATTCAATTACGGAGGCTTTGTGATGGCACAGGGTGAGCGACTCAGCGCCGAGGTGTTTAACAAGCATCAGGAGCAGCTACTTGATCGGTATAGAGATCAAAATAGTTTGAGTCGTGTTTTGGCTTTGATCAATCCATACCTGGCGGTAAAAAACTTGTCTATGGCGCTCTCAGGGAGTGACTTCGAATCTTACGTTGATTTTCAGCGCCAGTCCGAAGACTACAGATATCAGTTGGCACAAAAGATGAACGATTTACAGATGAAATACATTGGGGCCTCAGTAGGGAGCTCAGAGGGAAAGGTGAATGTGGTGGATCGTAAAGAATGGAAAAATTTTCCTGATTTTGAACACCAACAGCTATCTATTGGGACTGTGATCAGCACTGAGCTGTTGTCTATCATTTCGATTTTTCTATGGGTGGCCATCGGCATTTGGATGGTCCTGAGTTTATCTAATAAAGCAAAAGCCATATGAGTATATATTCTTTAATGTTCAGACAGTTTTTGAGAACCAGGACTTGTATCGTTGGATTGTCTCTTTTGCTGCTTCTTGGAATTATCAGCATTTTGATCGGAAAGCAGTTTTTAGCCACTCAGCAGGAGGTGGCCACGCAGGTAGCAGAAAAGCAGGCAGACCATATTGCCCGCAATGTCGAATATCATGGTGATGACCTGGGGTTGCTGCTCTATTATTTAGAGTTTGCGCTGATCAATGATCCAAGCCCGCTGGCAGGACTGTCCATCGGGCAGCGGGATATTAACCCGGGTGTACAAAGTGTGACCATCAGAACGCTGGAGGCTCAAAAGTATGATACGGATTTACTCAATCCGGTAAAGCTCCTGTATGGCAACCTGGATCTGAGCTTTATTATTATCTATGTGCTACCCTTGCTGATCATTGCCTTTACCTACAACCTTTGGTCTGAGGAAAATGAGTCGGGCACCTGGCGCATGATCAGTGTGATGGCAAAGTCCAGGGTGAAATTCCTTCTGACGAAAATATCTGTCAGGTTTATCCTCTTGGCTGCTCTGCTGACATTGCTTTTTATGGCTGCGCAGGTGATCTTAAGCATTCCATTCAGCCTGGAACTATTGGCTTTTTTTGGTGTGGCAATACTTTATCTCACATTTTGGTTTGTCCTGTGCTTTTGGATCATATCGCTGAAACGCCATTCCAATTTCAATGCGCTGACGTTGTTGTCGATCTGGCTCACGCTGGTCGTTTTGTTACCCTCAGCTTTGAATAATTACCTCACCACGGCCCACCCGATTCCAGAGGCCCTGACTACCACAATCAAACAACGTGATGGCTATCATGAAAAGTGGGACACCAGCAAGCGCGAAACCATGGATAAGTTTTTTGAGGCTTATCCGCAGTATGTAAAGTTTGGGTATCCACCGGAAATTGGTTTCAACTGGCTGTGGTATTATGCCATGCAGCATTTGGGCGATATGGAGTCCCAGCAAGAGAGTGCAGCAATGCGCGAAAAGATCTTTAAGCGGGAGCAAATTAGCGAGATCTGGTGTCAGTTTATCCCCACGATGCATGCTCAGCTGGTGCTCAACAATCTGGCCAGGACAGGATTGACGGATCATATGAAATTCCTTCAGGAGACGAGCGATTTTCATGAACGTATGCGTCTGTTTTTCCATCCAAAGATTTTCTCTGAAGCCAGGGCCAATGAGATTGACTGGCAGGCATTCGAGCCCGAGCACGTTTCATCCGAGACTGGACTGAATGGCTGGGAAACCCTTGGTCCATTATTCATAGGAATTGTGGTCTTTTTTGGCCTCTCTTTTCTTAACCGGAGAGTGATGAAAGCTGAGTAGGTATTTCAGGGATGTTCTTTTGAATTGGATCATGGAAATGGAATATATATAACGAGACATTTCCAGGGATTCCCTCTCAAATCAAGACGTCATCCCTGGAGGCCCCTCAGGGCCGAGCTCCTTTACTTGTCCCCTTTACTTGTCCTCGTTTGCAACGAGGATTACTGAGAGAAGCGTCTGTGACGGTATTTAATAACTAAATCAAATCACTACTACCTTAACCAGCCCTTTCTCTTTTCCCGTATAATCTATAGCACTGCTATAAATGTAATCTTCAGGATTTCTGACAATTCCAGCTCGCACCGGATTATCATGAATATAATGAATTTTCTGCCAGATATCGACCTTCCCATTGTCAAGATCTATAGCATGATTATCATCACTCCAAAGCTTGTAATCTTTTGCCCGACCCGTTCTCCGGGCTTCAAATCCAAATTTATCTAACATCCAATCCCTGCGACTTTCGGGAATTTCCTGGATAGCTTCAACTATACGTTTAGAAGTATATTTTTTAGAATCTCTAAGAAAATCTGACATTTTGAAAGGCTTTTTACAAGAAGCCACCAGGTGCAAATGATTAGACATGATTACCCAGGCATTTACTTCAAGACCTTTTTCAGCAATGCAATGATTCAGTGAGCCTACAACAATATCACGGTATTCCTGTCGGGTGAAAACATCAATCCATTTAATAATTTTTAATGTTAGATAGTAGCAAGCATGTTGATCTTCTATGGTGTAGCGATCTCCTGACATAATACAAAGAATTGTTTTAGGTAGTTAAAATAGTGTTTTTGCTCTAGCGATACAATCGCTTTTCTCGTCCGTCCCCGTTACAAACGAGGACGAGGGAGGGGATTCCCTACTCGCTTTCGCTCTAGGGGATGACGTTCTAAAATAGATAGACTAATCACACCAAGTAAATTCCGGCATAAGGAGCAATACTTCTGCCATCGATGAATGTATTGGGTGAGTAAAACCTCATCATTAACTTTTAGGTCTAATCACTGTTCATTATTTTGATTTTTTCTCAAAGAAGATGAAAGAAAAACAACAGTCGTCTAAAGCATTCCCATACTGGGGATGGCTAGCCATTCTCCTGATAGCCATATTCTGGTACATTAACTGGGGCCTCGCCGGACTTCGTACCCATTGGGGCTTTTTCCCCTTGTGGCTAGGATATATTCTTTTGATGGATGCCCTGTCCTTTTACAGGAAGGGAAATTCTTTACTAAGCAGAAGCCTTTCGGGCTTCATTTTCTTATTCATTGTATCAGCTCCGGCCTGGTGGTTGTTCGAGGCGATCAACGAGGTTACACAGTTCTGGCATTATTCTGACCGCGAACACTTTTCGGATCTTGAATATGCCATTTATGCCACTCTGAGCTTTTCTACAGTAATCCCGGCCATGTTTACAACGGCAGAATTTATCGGGACCTTTACCGCTTTCCAAAAGGAAATAAGGGGACCCAGGATCGGAGGAAACCTTAAAGACCGGTTGATCCTGCTATGTCTGGGATTGTTGATGCTGTTTTGCGTTTTCGTTTATCCGGAATATTCGTCGGCATTTATCTGGATGTCCATTTACCTGATCCTGGATCCTGTTAATCATTTTCTGGGTAACCGTACATTGATCCGACATACCGCGAGTGGTAACTGGACACCGGTCCTGGTTTTGTGGACGGCTAGTCTGATCTGCGGGTTCTTTTGGGAGTTGTGGAACTACTATTCACTACCTAAGTGGTATTATACAGTACCTTTTGTGGACTTTTGGTATGTATTTGAGATGCCCCTTTTGGGATACCTGGGCTATCTTCCTTTTGCCCTGGAGCTCTTTGCTTTGTATCATCTAATCACAGGACTGATCGGGAGGAGGGGAGATTATGTGAAAGTGTGTATCTTTTAGAATAGGTCGCCCAGGCCAAGCGGCCTCATACCTGAACCATCTGCCTGCCAGACTGTTATATGTATTTAAACAGCAACTATTTATGTCAGAAAAAACATACACAGTAACCTTAAGAGAAATTGAAGTAATTACCCATGATGTGAAGCGATATGTCGTGGATAAACCTGATGGATACGCTTTTGAGCCGGGCCAGGCGACTGAAGTAGCCATCAATAAGAAAGGTCTCACAGATGAGGCCCGGCCATTTACCTTTACCAGCCTTCCGGATGATAAACATCTTGAGTTTGTCATAAAATCTTATGCATCCCACGATGGTGTCACCGATAAGCTGGATGATCTTAAAGTGGGAGATGAGTTAATCATTGGTGACAGTTGGGGCGCCATTCAATATAATGGTCCCGGATGGTTTATTGCTGGTGGAGCAGGAGTGACTCCTTTCATTGCCATCCTGAAAAAGCTGGCTAAGGATGGAAAACTGGCTGGTAATCGCCTATTATTCTCCAACAAGACGAGCAAAGATGTGATCATGGAAGGTCAGTTTAATGAATGGTTAGGCGATCACTTTATCTCCACTTTGACAGACGAAAAGAAGGACGGTCACCTAAACAAGATGATCAACGAAGAACTGCTTAAAGAATTGATCGAAGATACCAGTGTAAACTTTTATGTATGCGGACCAGATCAGATGGTAAAAGATATCTCTTCTCAGCTGGAAAATCTTGGAGCCAATGCTGACGAGATTGTATTTGAGAAGTAGGCTTTAAAAAAGGAATCTACAATCCAACCGTCATTCCCTGGAGGCCCCTCAGGCCGAGCAGGGAATCTGTTGCGATTAGGAGGAAGGTCTTAAGATTAGTCGATAGATTTCCTAATCTGCCTACCGGACAGGCAATCTATCCTTTCCAGGCTCTCAAGAATGAAGTGTTAATCAAATCTCTTTTCCTGTTAGACAGGTTTCTTGATGAAAAAATGATTCACGTCTAAGATTCATCAACACAACCCTATCTAGGTACCTTAGATAGAGTCGGTTACATTAAGCCTTAGGCATTACTCAATAGTGGTAGCATCTTTTACTGAGGAGGCTGTAGAAACAGCAGTTCCTTTTTTAGCATACACTCTGTAGTAATACTTGGTTTTAGCACTCAGGCCGGAAATGCTGGCATTTGTTTCAGTCACTTCTTTTTTGTTGTATCCAGTCACTGTTGAGCTGAAGTTAGCATTGGTGGAAACATCCAATAAGTACTTTTCCGCTCCGGTTACCTGTGTCCAACTTACTTTGAAAGAAGTTGCTGTGATGTCAGTTGCCGCATTTACAGTAGGTGCACTGATAGTGGCTGGTTTCGGATCATCCTCGTCATTACAAGCGATAAACAATCCGGTCAACAAAAGTGCCATTGTAAGCATCTTTAAAAAGCCACTTCTTTTTTCATTCATTTTCATTTTAGTTATAAAGTTTAGTTAAACAATTTACAGGCACATTGACGCTGATTTTCAGAAATCGGTTGGAAGAGAAATGCTGAAAACAGGAACTATTTCTTCAAATAAAATTTATAGTTCAAATCGTATATCGTTCCCTTAAGAGGCTGCGTTATTATGGGTTTTCCGGATCGGCTAAGAGCGTAATTTTCTTCTCCTCAAACTCACAGTACGGACTCTGTGATGGGTGCTGAAGCCTGGATTAATCAGAATTCAAATGTCATTCCCTGGAGGCTCTCAGGACGAGAGGGGATCTGTCGTGTTTGAGAGTGATCTTTATAAATGTCAATAGATTCCCTACTCGCTGTCGCTCTATGGAATGACGTTCTGAGGTCGATCGGTATTTAGGCTTCTCGTCGTGTGCTTCTCGTCGGTGTTGTCACCGATGAGGAGTGATGGTACTACGGACTTTAAAATGGCATATGAATTTCAGTGGTTGTAACCACATTCTCTAATAAAATCAGAATTATTTATTTTAGCACTAACCATTTCCTGCAACAAAAGCACCCCAATGTCTAAACAAGACTTTGATAAGCTCAAATCCCGACTGGAAGCCATTCCCTGGGAAGAAGTAAAAACACCCAAGATGCCGGTGGGGACACTCCTGCAGGAGGCCTTCGACCTGTATGAGTGGGCCAAAGATGATGAGCAAGCCTTGCTGACAGCCGGACTGGATAAAGACCTGCTTCATGAGCTGCCGGTCAGAGCCAGGGCCCTGAGATACGTTCAGTCGCAGTGGAGCAAGGTACTGGCGGGTGACATAGATGCCCGGCAGAAGTGGAAAGAGGCGAAGGGACCCGCAATCAGGTTGCGGAACGAGCTGCTTCATGTCTTGCAGTTCGCCTGCCGGGGAGACGATAGCGGAGTACTAAAAACATTGAGAGAAATTAAAAAAGGAAGTACAATACCTAACCTTATTCAAGATCTTAATGATCTAGCGGTTGTAGGTAAATCCCATCTTGAAGCATTGGAACGAGTGAACTACGATCCGGCCAACCTGGACCGGGCAGTTCGGATGTGCATGGAGATGGGTATGCTCTTGGGCGAGGTAAACACTCGTAGCGAACGTGACATCAAGTATATGAGAGATCGGGCTTCCGTTTACCTTCGCCAGGCGGTTAAGGAAGTTCGTGCTGTAGGTAGATTTGCCTTCAGAGGTGATTCAAAACGTCTTCAGGGCTATCAGCACCGCTATTTTGCAAGGAAATAAGGGCTCCTTCCTTTTTACGTAGCCCCCTCAACATCAAACAATACTTCCTCAACAGAAACTACTACTTGCTAAACGTAGAGTTAACATTCCTCAACATCGATTTTTGTTTGCTAAACATAAAAATTTTTCTGCTTAACAGAATTTATCAAGTGCTAAACGTTGAGCACAAATCAATTTATGTTTAGCAATTAGAAAAATATGTTTAGCACCAAATATTATTTGTTGAGGAGGTGATAGTGATGTTTAGCACAAAATAAACTTTGTTGAGGAAGCTTTAAATGCCGTTGAGCAGCATAATATTAAGCCAGGGAGTGGAATAAACCCTCAATGAATACGCTTTTTGCTGGCATTGAGGATGGATATCCGTCACTAAATTCTTTCATCCAGGTAGGGCAAGCCCGAAACTATCTCAATAAAGTTCACTATTTAGGTAGCATATCAAGTAATGGTTTATAGTTTTAAGCTAATTCAATATTAATTCAGTCCAATTTTTGACATTATGATGCTACCAACTTCTTTAGTTCAACTTAAGCCAATCAGGATATTTATTTTACTTTTCCTTCTATTCATCTTAAACCCAGAACATGCATTTGCCCAAACCAATGCATTCATCTCTACCTGGGAAACCACCAATGCCAATGAAACAATTACTCTTTATACACAAGGTGGTGTAGGAGAAGCACCCATAGTATCTGATTATGATTGTACCATTGATTGGGGTGACGGTACAGTGGAGAACTTTACCGGCAACGACCCTGACCCCTCTCACATTTATACCACCGCAGGTACTCACTCGATTAAGATTACCGGTACATTTCCTTACATAAATGTATCGGATTGTGAAACTTCATTTTTTGCTGGAATTCCAACAGGAGTAGATCAGGTATCAACTGACAAAAAAGCTAATGCAGCCCGATTGAAAAGTATAGACCAGTGGGGGAGCATTAAATGGGAATCCATGTATGGTTCTTTTGCGTTTGCCACTGACCTTGTAATTGAGGCAGCGGACGCACCTGATCTAAGCGAGGCTACAACGATGTATTCGACGTTTTTTCAAGCTACAAATTTCACAGGGAATCTGAGCCAGTGGAATGTGAGCACCATTCAGGATCTAAGATTCACTTTTATGGATGATGCCTTATTCACCAGTGATTTAAGTGCCTGGGAGGTTGGTAATGTGACAAGTTTGAGAAGCACTTTTATGAACTGTACCTCTTTTAACAGCGATTTGAGCCAATGGGATGTCAGCCAGGTACAGGATATTTCCAGAATGTTTGTCTCGTGTGAGAATTTCAATAGTGACCTTAGTCAATGGAATGTCGGCAATGTGGTAAACATGTCTGAGACTTTCGATGGCTGCCTTATATTCAACAGTGATCTAAACAATTGGGATGTGAGTAAAGTGACGATATTCAGCTCAATGTTTTTTGATGCTGAATCCTTCAATAGTGATTTGTCTAATTGGAATATGAGTAGCGCAAATTATACGAATAACATGTTTAGGGGAGCAACTTCCTTTAGTGGCGATGTGAGTACCTGGGACGTGAGCAATGTGACGGGCATGACCCAGATGTTCATATTCGCTGAGAATTTCAACAGTGATTTGAGCAATTGGGATGTGGGTAATGTAACGGATATGGGTCAAATGTTTCGTGGAGCAAAAATATTCACCAGTGACTTAAGCAACTGGAATGTCAGTAAAGTGACTGATATGGAAATGATGTTTTCTGAGGCCCATGACTTCAATAGTGATTTGAGCAATTGGGATGTGAGTAATGTTACGACAATGACCGCCATGTTTTCTGAAGCCAGGAAGTTCAACAGTGATCTTAGCAACTGGAATGTTTCTCAGATTACCAGCATGTACAACATGTTTGGATTTGCAGAATCATTTAATGGGGATGTGAGTACCTGGGACGTGAGTAATGTTGTGAATATGCAGGGAATGTTTAGCAATGCGGCAGCATTCAATGGTGATATCAGCCAATGGAATGTGAGCTCAGTACAAGACATGAGATTTATGTTTAACGGAGCAAGCAATTTTAATAGCGACCTCAGCAACTGGGATGTGAACGCTGTCAATGACATGCATAGAATGTTTGGTTCTTGCACAAGTTTTGATGGTGACCTGAGTCAATGGAATACCGGAAATGTTATGTATATGTCACAAATGTTTATTGGGGCAGACAAATTCAATAGTGATATAAGCAATTGGAATGTGAGTAATGTAACCACTATGGCCTATATGTTTGATGGTGCAGGTTCTTTTGATCAGAATTTGGGGGGATGGAACATTACAAGTGTTAATACAATGCAGAATATGCTGAATTATGCCGGGATCTCTGCTGAAAATTATGACAACACACTCATCGGATGGTCAACCCAAAATTTACTTATGAATACAGAGCTTGGGGCCAGTTCACTCTACTATTGCAATGCATCTCTCGAGCGTCAAAGCATAATAGATAATTTCCAATGGAACATCGTTGGGGATAGTGAGGGTTGTCCTCCATCGATCAGTGATCAAACTTTTTCTTTAGAGGAAAATAGTTTTGTAGACACGAATGTCGGGCAGATAGTGGCTAGTGATGGGAATGGCGAGTCATTAGAATTTTCGATTCAAGGGGTTAGTGAAGCATTCAATATAGATCGTGGAACTGGAAATATCATTGTATTTAATCCTTCAAAGCTGGACTACGAGACTAATCCTGTGTTTTATTTAGAGGTAAATGTTACTAATGAATCATCCGTGTCAGCCTCGGCTACAGTCACTATCAATCTCATTGACGTCAATGAGGCTCCGGAAATTTCGACTGCTGAGTTTAGTTTAGAAGAGAATTCAAATGTAGGTCAGGCTGTTGGGGTTGTTGAAGCAAGCGATGAGGATGGTGGAGATGTTAGTTTTTCAATCACCGAGGGGAATGAATCCGGTGCATTCTCTATAAATAGCTCGACAGGCGAGCTGACCGTTTTAGACGCTCAGCCAGTGAATTTCGAAACTTCAAATGAATTTGTTTTGACAGTTGAAGCAAATGATGGAGCGCTTTCTTCTTCAGCAGACATCACCATTACTTTGGTTGATGTCAATGAGGCTCCCACCGATTTTTTTCTGGACAACAATAGAATTACTCAGGGGGAGGAGATAGGAACTATAATAGGGCAGTTCACCACTGAAGATGAGGATGAGGGAGATGTATTTACCTATCAGCTGATCGAAGGAGAGCAGGATAATGCTTCATTCATGATAGAAGGTGATCAGCTACTGTCATCCGAAATTTTTGATGCTGAAGTGAAATCGTCATATACTGTAAGTGTAACGTCAACTGATCAGGATGGATTGTTTGTTGAGAAAACATTTAACGTTGAGATCTCGATAGTTTCGGGTATAGGCACAAATGGTGAGCGTAACATTACAAGTTTTTATCCCAACCCATCCAAATCAAAAGTTACAATCGATGCTCCGGGGTATCATCTTCTTAAGATTTCGAATATAAAAGGTCAGCTGATCAGAAGCATCAACCTGAATGATTTACAGCATGAAAATCTAATACTGAATGTACAATCATTCGATACAGGGATATACTATATGCACTTTGTTGGCAAAGGATCTTCCAGAGTCGAGAAGTTTGTAAAAAAGTAGTTTGGGGTATTGATGCTGATGTTTTGAATTGCCTTGTGTTGCTTGGTTGTAGCGAATGACAACGTGTAATATATAACCATTAGCTTCTCGTCGGTGTTGTCACCGATGAGGAGCTGCACATTTCTCATTTAACAAATGAACCGTGGAGCAAAGCAGACCTCTGCGACAAACATCGTCATTGTGAGGAACCTTTCAGCCATAGGCTGATTGGTGACGACACAATCCCCGTGCAATACTGGAGAAGTGGTTCTGGGTTTCATTCTCTTACAAAATATTTATTCATCACCATTCGAGCCATGGAGGCTCTTACCGCAGCGGCGGACCGTTTTCTGTCTTGAACGCTGCGGCGTACCGCCAGAAAGTAAGCAAAGAGGTCAAGCCTACGCGGCCCGGAAAAAATTTAAGCGCACAGGCCGACCATCGCGCACCACGCCCTGTATCGTCCTAAAATAAGTTTACAGATTTAACATATAATCCTATTGGTAATTTACAATTTTCATTGGTCCTGTCATTGATTTACATTTTAACTTATTTCCATAAGTTTTCAGTCGTGAGCGAACGGTCATGAACTGTAGCTGGAGTCAAATTACCAATACTCATATGAGGCCTTTCATCATTGTACAAGATGATGACCTGATCCAAAAGCTCTCTAGCTTCCGGAAGAGATTCAACTTCATAACAGTCCAGGTATTCATTCTTAATGATACCATTTACTCTTTCAGCAATCGGATTCTCCAAAGGATCACTCGATTCAGTCATGCTGATTCTGATCTTATACTGGAGCAACAGGTTTACATAGATTGATGAGCAATACTGTATACCTCTATCAGAGTGATGAATGAGTCCTTCTGGTATTCTTTTTAATGTATTCAAGGCCATTTTCAGAGCTTCAAGTGTCTCTATGGTCTCAAGCGTATCAGCCACATGATAACCCACGATCTTATGCGAATAGGCATCTGTAATGAAACTGATATAAATAAAGCCAGAACCAATCTTCCAATATGTGATATCACTAACCCATATTCTGTTGGGTTCTACTGGTTTAAAGTCTCTGATAAGATTAGAATACTTCCGTAACCAATGAAACGATTGAGTAGTGAATACCCTTCGCTTGCGCCTTTTAACCAACAGATCATGGGAAGCTAAAACATCGAATAATGCATCTCTACCCATTTTTATCTGATGTTCGATCATAAAAGATTCCAAAAGCTCATAGAGTTTTCTGCCTCCTATTCGTCGATGGTTTTGACGGATTTTAATGACTTGTTTAACGATAAGCTCTTGCTCAAAGCTTACGGTCTCTTCACGGCTATAGTGTTGATAATAGGCTTGCCTGGTGACACCAAATAATCGACATAGTCGTCCCAGGTTGATACGTCCATGTCGTTCCTTTAAGGTACTTATTACTTGGTATCTGGCTTTTTTCTGATCGGTATTTTATAGGCTTTCTCCGCATTTTCAATCATGATCCGATAACCTTCCTCTCGAAGCTTAGAATCTTCGAGCAGTCGTTCCAGCTCCTGGAGTTTCTCCTGAAGCTGAGCCTTGTCCAAGTCATCGTATTTTCGTTTCATGATTGGATAATTGAATGACTGGTTAAACCGAGGTTTTTGAGATTTCTTATGCTCAATATAACCATACATTCGCATCCATCGAAGGATTGCACCATGTTCTTCTGTCTGACCAGTATACTTATACCAGATCTCAGTTTTAGTAAGCTTACCTTCTAGATATTCCTTAATGATTCCATGGCGCTCTTCAATCGTAAATGAGCTGCTGGCACGGATAAAGTTTCTCTTTGAATTGTCCATTTTTGATAATTGGGTTTGTGTAAACCCATTTCAGGACAAGACACCCCAACCTGCCTGCACGGAGCCGTTTCGGCAAAGGCAGGTTTTTCCCCCACCGCCGTGATAGCCAATTCAGGTTTGTTGAACTTCGATTTGTTTAAATAAGGTCGATTTTACCAGGACCTAGTCAAAAAACTTACTAATTGTGCTTCTCGTCGGTGTTGTCACCGATGAGGAGCGAGAGGGTTCGTCTACCTGGAAATTTGAGCATCGCCGAACAAACTAAAGAACGCAAGTGCCACTCAATTACTTCCATAATAAGAGATCGGGCTTCGTCAACTCATGATTTAAAACCTTCTTGTACATATCACCACCCCGGTACTCCAATTCATCATGGTCACGGTAAAGTCCTGCCTGGATGTTAAATCTTCAATCAACTTCTCAGCTTTTTCATCATGTCCTTCGGGCCAGTTGGGTTGTGGATTCATATCGTCAATCACATAGAACCCACCTACCTTAAGAAGCTGAAGTGTTTCACCTAATTCACTGTATTTCCCGGGCCAGGCATCCGCAAAGATCAGATTAAAAGAAGGACCATCATAATTACGGATCCAGTCAGAACCATCTGAGCAGATCAATTGTACTCTTGCGTCGTTTCCGAAGAAATCCTTTGCTATTCCAATGAGGTTAGGATCATTATCTATGCTTATTAGCCTGGAATGTTTATCAAGTCCTTCAATCATCCATGCCAGAGAGAGACCAATTCCAGTACCCAGCTCCAGGATATTGGAATTAGGTTTTGAGGCAATCAAAGATTTCAGCAAGGTTCCGATATAGATATCAGAGGGCATGGTGAAGCCAATCTCCTTACATTTAGCTTCGAGTCGAGGGTATGCTTTTGGGATGTCAGGGATAAGGGAGTGGTTCATAAGTAAGACTTCTTCAATTTATTCTAAAAATAATTGGCAGAACCATTCTCACAGCAACGGGTTCACTCTCCTTATAAGCTGGAGTAAATGCTGGTAAATTCGAGACTACTCGAACTGCCTCTTCATCACACCCAGCACCGATTCCTTTAATGGGTTTCACATTTCTTACAATTCCATCAGAATCAACTATGAACTCCACGTATACTGTCCCTCTAACCTTCTTACTTGCGGCAAGGGGTGGATAGGTTAAATTCTCCCCGATATTGCGATAAAAGGCAGTGACACCCCCAGGGAACTCCGGAGGAGTATCAACATCTTTAATTACATCTTCATGAAAATATTCTCTTTTAAATTGATTGTTTGGAGGATCCGGGGGTCTATTCTCAGGGTTATAAATCAGTGAAACTAAATAGTTTCTTTTTTCAACAATTTCAGGTTTACCATCTGTTTTAAGTATCTCGTCACATGCTAAGAAGGCAGTCTGATGGTTTGTCAGTGGGACATTTTTGCTGATAAGACATAAAGAATCATAATAGCTCAATGATTCCTCAAATTGCTTCAGCATGAAATGATGTGTTTGCTTATCACTTAAAAAAGCTTCCTGGGGATCTCCGGATTGGGGAAATGCTATTACACTAAAGCATATGAGGGATGAAAATAAGAATGCCTTCAATGGAAGAATTTTAGTACAGCTTAAAACTACAGTCAACTCGTCAAAGTCTCTGCATCGAACCATTAATTTAGAAATTATTGACTAAATTGATAGCATGTACCGTTTGAATCCAATCCCCTCGATCAGCCGAATCTTTATTCTCCTTTTACTTTTCTGGTTCTCATTTGCCTCTGCACAGGAGCAATACGTCTATGTGACCAAGACGGGAGCGAAGTATCACAAGAGCGATTGCAGGTATTTGAAGTACAGCAAGATTGAGATGAGTTTGAAGGAAGCAGTTGCTAAAGATTACACTGCTTGTAGCGTCTGCAAGCCATCGGGTTCTAAGAGCCCGGAAGTTTTGAAAAAAGACTCTGTCGTTCATATTCCTGCAAAAGGCTCGGAAACAGGTGCTAAGAAATCTGTAACCACACGATGTACGGCCACAACCCAGGCAGGAACTCGTTGCAAGCGAATGACCAAAGAAGCCAATGGAAAATGCTGGCAGCATCAGTGATAATTTGATTTTAATTTATGAAGAAGACTATTGGTCTGTATCTGAATAATGGGTTTGTCCTTGAATTGGTAGTAAGCATTACACTATTCTTCATTTTTAGAAAACCAGTCGAAATATATATTCAAAAAACAATTATTGAATACCTGCTTCAATATGTAGAACCACAGTTATGGGTTGATTTTTGCTGGTTTCTACTATGTTTAGTAGTTACTATTACCTTTTTATTCAACTCAAGGCTAAAAATCAAGAGACCGAAGACCTCTTTCAAAGTTGCAATTTACCTTGTTTTAGTCTCTATCATATACACTTGTCTTTATCGGTCAGGGAATGTTTGGGACATTAAAAGCCTAGCTTCAGTTTCAGGAATAAAATACACTGACATCTTAATCTTATATTCAGCTGTAAATGCCTTCTCATGGATAATTCATTTTAAGAAATTTCAAAGCAAGATTGAAAGTAATAGTGGTGGTTTCTTTGAAGATCATCCACTGGGTAAGGAAAATGAGGTAGTTGATCTTTTAGGGTTTGGTCCCTATGCAGTAAATCTTGCAGGAATTATTCTCGGAACTTTTCCGAAAAGATCATTTGTAATTGGTATAAATGGTGAGTGGGGAAGTGGAAAGTCTTCATTTATGCATCTTGTTAAAGAAGAAATAAATGAAAAGGCCCCTGGATTAATACAAATAGAGTTTAATCCATGGGAGAGTTCACATTCAAGATATATCATAAAAGATTTCTTTGAGGAACTTGAGTCAAACGTAGGTGCTGAAAATGGCTCTCTCACAAAAAAAATATCGGAATACTCAGACAAATTGATGCACTTGGAAACATCATCAATTCTAAATGTTATTAGTACTTTTTTGCGTCCAAAAGAAATCTCAGTCTCTTTATTGAGAAATCAAATTAGTAAGATCCTTGAACAGAGTGCCCAAAGGATAATAGTGTACATAGATGATCTTGATAGACTGGACCCTAAAGAACTAGTTCAAGTATTTAAGTTAGTTAGAAATTCTGCTAATTTCAGAAACGTAATTTTTCTATTGGCATATGACAGAAATTATATTGATACAGCACTATCAAGAAGAGTGGAGTATAGGGAAAAAAGGTTTCTCGAAAAGATTGTTCAAACTGAGGTCAACTTACCTAGATTCTCTCCACTAATACTGAGGAATGAGTTAATCCAAGAAATAAATAGAATAATACATTCTTCAAAACTGAGCAATGAAGAAAAGAAAGCGATTGAAAAAGAAGTATCGGAAACAATTAATTACGATGATATTCTTGATTCGATTGGAGCACATAACATCTTAAATGATTACCTAGGGAATTTTCGAGACGTTAGAAGACTCTTGAATAGCCTCTTAATTAATATGAGTAATCTACTTAATGAGGTACTAATTCAGGACTTCTTAAGACTTGAATTATTAAAGTTAAAATTCCCAAAAGTTTATCGGTCTCTTCAAGTTAACCCAAATGAATTGCTTGAGAAAGCTAAAAATAGTCCTCAGAAGCAATATGTATTAAAATCTGATGTTGAAATAAGACAGCTTTTAGAAGGGTGGAAATTTGAAGCTAAAGAAATTGAAAGTATAGTGGGTTTTATTTCCAGGATATTCCCGGAGGAAAGTATTTCTTCTAAAAAGGACCCGTCTAATCTAAGTGTTCAAGTATTCAGGAACTACCATTTATATTTTAGATACTATTTAGATGATAAGGATTTTTCAGAAAGTGAATATAGAAGATTTAAGGAAGCTGGTTTATCAATATTTAAAGAGCAATTAAATATTTGGGTTGAAAAGGGTAAGGAGTCAAGGGTAAGAGAAAGAATTGGGCTTGAAAGTGAATATCTATTTGCTACAATCGATGAGTTCAAGACAGTATTAGAAGGATCTATTTATTTAGCGTCTTTAAGGTCAAGAATATATGAAAATGAAAGTGTAGGTTTCCATAAAACTGACTTTCAATACTGGTGCTTGGATTTTGGTAAAAGGATAAGTTTAGACTTATATGATGGGGATCGAGTTAAATATAAGTCATATATAAAAGGCCTACTTAAAACTAGATTGCAAGATGGATTTTTAACTCTTAGTTCTTTTGTAGATAAAATGAAGGAAGTGGTTTCTCAAATCAATTTACATGAGGACCTTATGTTTAACGTTAAGGAACTCACTGAAATTAATGTTTATCATTTGAACTCAACATTAAAATCATTCAATTCTTACAACTATGTGATAGCCTCACTGCTAATCCAGACTAGAGACTTATCTAATCCAGCCAAAATATGGTGGAAACAAATTCCAAGTAATGCATTAAAAAGTATTTGGAACTTTATAAATCAGAAATCTTTACATAGTCAGTTACTTATTTCATTTATATCACGAGAGAAGAACCCAAAATCAGTTTTATACTCGCTTCATGATCATTATTTACTTTATTTTAAGGATAAGCGTGATTTCATCAAATACTTACAAAATGATCTTGAAATAAAGAAATGGAGCTGTTTTGATGAATACAAGGGTTTTATTGAGCATTGGTTTACGTACGAGACCTCAAGACCTCTTGGCTCAAGCATTACATATAATTTTAGCAGTAGTTTTAAAAGTGAATGCGACAAGTTTTGGGAGAATTATTATAAAGATGTATAATCCTTGCAACCATCTGTTACTGATTGATTAATGTTTATCAGTTCAACCCATAAAGTCTTTAAAGGTCTCAGTCCATTGATCATCAAAATCACCATTTTCCCTTTCACTTGTCCTCGTTTACAACGAGGATTCCTTAGAGAAGCGTCTATGACGCTAATAGAAACCTCACTTTAAACGCTTTTTACTGGCATTGAGGATGGATATTCCGATCACTTCATTGTTTTCATACCGAATGATGATGTCATCATCTATCATTTCAGAATTGTCAGTATGACTGGGTTTTTTAAAGTGTATGTAAAGCACATCAGCTTCTGTATCAAAATCTGTCCAGACGTTCTTATGTTTAAGAAAGTAAGGCAATACACCTTTGAGTTCTTCTACTGCTATCTGGCTTTCCATATGATTTCCTTTTTGATGACTTGAGTTATAGTAAATCAGTTAGTTATTAATTTCAAATAACAGTTGTAGATGAATAATTAGAATTATTTATCCATTTTTGAAATATTATTCCAGGTAGGGAGTGCTATAAAAGAGAAACGCTCCTCGGAGGGAGCGTCGGCCCGGGGATACTATCCCTGGGGCTGTTATAGGTGCAAATATATTAATCGCTATCAAATATTCAACGAAATGGAGAAAGTAATAGTTTATGTTGACGGGTTTAATCTCTATTTTGGGATGCTTGAAGCTGGTCTGGATTATTGTAAATGGTTAAACCTGCTAGATCTGTCACATAACTTATTGAAGCCGTCCCAACAGTTGCAGACTGTTAAATATTTCACAAGTAGGGTAAGTAACAATCCGGATAAACAGAAACGACAAACTTCATATATTGAAGCATTGGAGGCTTCTGATGTTGAAATTTACTATGGTCAATACCAGAATAGTACACAGGAATGCAGAAGGTGTGGAAATATGTGGTCAGGGTTTAACGAAAAGATGACGGATGTTAACATTGCTACTCAGATATTGATTGATGCCTACCAGGATAAATATGATATGGCTATGCTAATCTCAGGTGACAGTGATCTTGTTCCTCCTATCAAAGCGATTCATGATAATTTCAAAAGCAAAAGAGTTTTTGTTGCATTTCCTCCAAAGCGTCATAATAATACAGTGGCTTTACAAGCAAAGGGAAGCATGATAATTGGTCGAAAGAAATTGGTTGATAGTCAATTTCCAAAAGAGGTTACTAAAAAAGATGGTTTTGTCCTTAAAAAACCTAAAGAATGGAGATAGCCAACCTCCTGAGAGATGCGTCTGTAACGCTATCAAACCAAAATCAAATCACTAGTATCTTTTGATCTAGAGATACAATCGCTGTTTCTCATCCATCCCTGCTACAAGTGTCTACCGAAGCTTTACTGAAGGTATAAAACGAGGACGAGTGGAGGGACCCTTTCCTCCCAAGAAAATCGAATTCTCCTTTATTCTGTTTCCTGTATTCTGTCTCCTAAAAGAATTTTCCCACTTCCCCCCACCATTCCTGAAATCCCCCACTTTCCTCCAATTTATCCTTTAAAATCACCCTTTTATCCCGCCTAAGGCTCAGGGAGTTAAGGGCTCAACCTCTCCTGATGCTTTCAAAAGGGCCTTTTATGTCCCTGAATTAAATATTTTTACCAAAGTGTCACAAAGTGGGGGAAAGTGGTTGGAAATGTCAATCTTTTCACTACATTTGTCTCGGTGGTTTATATTTTTCAAGGCTCAGATGGCTTTTTTTACAAGCGAGTATGAGTGTAAGTTGGATACTAAGGGAAGGTTGGTCTTACCTGCAAAGATTAAGACTAACCTTCCTGAAGTCTCCACTACAGAGCTCGTAATCCGGAAAGGATTCGAGCCAAATCTGATCGTGTATCCAATGTTAGAATACAAAAAGATACACGCCAAGATTGCTGCGCTTAGTGAGTTCAACGCCGAGCAACGAAAATTGAAAAGAAACTTCTTCAGGAGTATTGCACAGGTAGAGCTGGACAGTGCGGGTAGGATTTTGATACCTAAGACAATGCTCGCTCATGCACAGATAGACAAAGAAGCTATCCTCATCGGCATGGGCAACTACGTTGAAATGTGGAATCCGGGAGTGTTTGCTGAGCACCAGATCGAAGATCCGGACGAGTACAGCGAGCTAGCTCAGAAATTCCTGGACGAATAAATATGAGTGCCTACCACGAGCCCGTCATGCTGCAGCAATGCATAGAAGGGCTTGCCATCAGGCCCGAGGGAACATATGTCGATGTGACCTTCGGAGGTGGCGGGCACAGCCAAGAGATTGTCGGCCGGCTGGAGGAAGGAACATTATACGCTTTTGATCAGGATGCTGATGCAAAAGTCAACGCGGAAAAGCTGAGCGATCAGCTGAAGCAGAAACGTTCTTTTACATTTATTGAATCCAACTTCAGGTACCTCAGACGATATCTGAAATTCCACGGCGTCACGCAGGTGGACGGAATCCTGGCCGATCTTGGTGTCTCCTCTCATCAAATCAATGAAGGGGCACGCGGTTTTTCCACCCGGTTCGATGGTGAGCTGGACATGCGGATGGACCAAAACGCAGACAAATCCGCTTTTCATGTCGTCAACGAATACGAGGAATCGGACCTCATCCACATCCTGAGCGCTTACGGTGAAATCAAAAATGCCAGAACCCTGGCCAATGCCATCATCCGGGAACGAGCCACCCCGATCACCAGAAGCCAGCAGCTCAAAGAGATCGCTTCGAAGCTGGCCCCCAGAGGCCGCGAAGCCAAATATCTCGCCCAGGTCTACCAGGCTATCCGCATCGAAGTCAACGATGAGATGGGAGCCCTGAAAGAATTCCTGGAGCAAACAGCAGAGGTGATCCGACCCGGAGGACGACTGGTGGTGATGAGCTACCACTCCCTGGAAGACAGGCTGGTCAAAAATTTTATCAATACCGGCAACTTCAAAGGAAAGATGGAAAAAGACTTTTATGGGCATGAGATCAGGCCTTTTAAGCCGATCACAAAAAAGCCCATCGTAGCTGAAGAGGAGGAGATAGAAATAAATAAACGCGCCCGCAGCGCAAAACTGAGGATAGGGGAAAGGGTGGATTAACGAGGTTGCGCGGCGGCCCCTTTAGGGGATTTAGGGGTGTGCGAAGGGAAATGAAAGAAGAAGAAAAAAACGAGGGTCTGTGGGGACACAGACCTTGGAGAAAAAATTAAAAGAGTAAAAAAATGTCAAGTAATACCTACAAAATGCCCGGAAAGACAACCACGCAAAGTGGTGGTGTTTTCAAGCTGATTGATCGGTTCCTGAGGATCGATGAGTCGCTGGCACAGGTGATCCATGTCAGATTTTTACCTCAGATCCTGTTCATATCCGCACTTTGTGTCATATATATAGGTAACCGTCACTACGCCGAGAAGAAGATCCGGGCCATCAGTACCCTGGAGAGCGAGGTGGAAGACCTGCGGGCAGACTACACCACATTAAAAGCAGAATACAAATTCGCCAGCAAGCAATCCGAAGTGGCCAAGCAGGCCAGGGCGCTGGGACTGGAAGAAAGCAAACATCCACCCTTTAAAATCATCGTGAATACGGAATGAGTATCAAGCGATCCATATTGCTCCGGGTGCGAATCGCCTTCTTGCTAGTATTCCTTTTTTCAGGGGGGATACTTTTTCGCATTATAACGCTTCAGTATGCTGAGGGTGATCGTTGGCGTGGTCTGGCCGAGACCTTAGGGCTCGAAATGCGCAAGATCGAAGCCACACGTGGCAACATCTATGCGGATGATGGCAGCCTTCTGGCAACGTCCATTCCTTTCTACCAGGTGGCTTTTGACCCAGCACTGGCGGATCGAAATTTATACGCTCAAGGCATCGACTCCTTGTGCTACATGCTGTCTCGCTTCTATGATGACCTTACGCCTACACAATACAAGCGGAAAATCGATGCGGCACGAAAAGCCAGAAGAAGATATATCGTGATCAACAGGGAAAAGATTGGCTACCAGGAGAAAAAACGTATGGAAAGCTGGCCCATCTTCCGTGAAGGCCGACTAAAGGGAGGTGTGATCTTCGAAAAGGTGGAAGAGCGCTTCTTGCCTTTTTCTCAGCTCGGCTATCGCACCATCGGTACCGTGAATGCAGACAACAGGGGTGTCGTGGGACTGGAGTACAGCTTCAACAGGCAGCTTGCGGGTATGGACGGTCGTTCTGTCTTCCAGCGCATGGCCGGTGGTGGGTGGAAGCCGGTGTATGATGGCACGGAGATCCGACCAAAAGACGGCTACGACATTCAAACCACGATCAACGTTAACCTGCAGGATGTGGCAGAGTCAGCATTGCTGAAAGCATTGACAAGACACCAGGCGGATTACGGGTTGGTAGTGCTGATGGAGGTAAAGACAGGCGAGATCAAAGCGATCTCAAACCTGAGCCGAAACAGCAAAGGTGATTACTACGAAAGGTACAATTATGCAGTAGGTAGCCAGGGGGCACGTGAGCCAGGGTCTACATTCAAGCTGGCTTCTATGATGGCTTTGCTGGAAGAGACCAAGATGGAGCTGACAGATACCGTGGATACCGGCAAAGGAGCCTACAAGTTTTACAACCAGACCATGCGCGACCATGTGGAAGGCGGCTTTGGTGTACTCACCGTAAAAGAAGTCTTTGAAAAATCTTCCAATATCGGGATTGCTAAGTTGGTCCAAAAACATTTCGGGGATGATCCGGCTGAGTTCATAGAGTTTATCCGGGAGACAGGCCTCGGTCAACCGCTTGGTTTCCAGATGGTTGGTGAAGGTGTGCCTTACATCAAAGATCCGACAGACTCTACCTGGAGTGGTGTTTCGCTTCCATGGATCTCCCATGGCTATGAGCTGAAAATGACGCCCTTGCAGATGCTGACATTATACAATGCCGTGGCCAACAAGGGCAAAATGATCCAGCCATTGATTGTAAAATCTGTGAAGAGTGCCAACAGGGAAATGGAATCCTATGAAGCGAAAGTGATCAACAAAAAGATTTGTTCTAATGAGACATTGGCCAAGCTAAGGCTCATGTTGGAAGGTGTGGTCGAGCAGGGGACGGCCAAAAACATCAACATGACAAAGTACAAGATCGCGGGTAAGACTGGCACAGCCAAAAACGTGAAGAATGGCCGGTACATCAATGAGTACTACACCTCGTTTGCGGGTTATTTCCCGGCGGAGGATCCTAAATACAGCTGCATAGTGGTAATTGACAATCCAAAAGGCTGGAATATCTACGGTTCGGATGTATCTGCACCTGTGTTTAAGGAGATCGCTGACAATATCTACGCCCTGCAGGTAGAGATGCACCAGGAGCTGCCTAAAGATCCGGATCAATTCGCAGGTATCTTCCCGGTGATCCGTTCAGGCAAGCAGGATGAGCTCAAGATGATCTGCGATGACCTGGGCATTGCCAATCTTTCCAACCATGATGCTTCATGGGTAAAGACGGACATTGAAAACAATACGATCATCTGGGAAAACAACCAGGTGAGTGATAGCCGCGTGCCAGATGTGCGGGGAATGACGTTGAGAGATGCCATTTATGTGTTGGAAAACCTGGGCCTTAGGGTCGAAGTATCGGGTCGTGGAAGAGTGAGCCAGCAATCTGTTCTCCCCGGATCGAAGTTTAATCAGGGTAACGAAATTAAACTGGAATTGAGCTCATGAAGATGCTAAAAGACATATTGTTTGGAGTATCGCTCAATGAGATCCACGGTGACAGAGAGGTGAAAGTCTCTGACATCACTTTTGATTCCAGGAAGGTACAAAAGCAAAGCCTCTTTGTGGCGGTGGAAGGACTCACTGTGGACGGGCATGCCTACATCAGCCAGTCTGTGAAGGCCGGTGCTACAGCAATTGTTTGCGAAACGTTGCCTGAAGAATTGCAGGAGGGTGTGACCTATGTGTCTGTTGACAACAGCGCCAAAGCTGTGGGGATTATTGCTTCCAACTTTTACGACAAGCCATCTCAGAAAATTATTTTGGTTGGTGTGACGGGTACGAATGGTAAAACCACATCCGTCACCCTTCTTTTTGACCTGTTTAAAAATCTTGGTTATAAAGCCGGGATGCTATCTACTGTGGAGAACAAAATCGACGACAAGATCTTGCCAGCTCAATTCACTACTCCGGATAGCATCCAGCTTAACCAATTGCTTCACCAGATGGTGGAAGCTGGTTGTACCCATTGTTTCATGGAGGTGAGCTCTCATGCATTGGAACAACATCGTGTGGCTGGGGTTACCTTCAGTGGTGCCATCTTCACCAATATCACCCACGATCACCTGGATTACCACAAGACTTTTGAAGAGTACATCCAGGCCAAGAAATTATTGTTTGACGGATTGTCTAAAGACGCTTTTGCGCTTACCAATCTCGACGACAAACGGGGTATGGTGATGCTCCAGAATACCAAAGCATCGAAGAACACCTATTCACTGAAGTCCATGTCGGATTTCAAAGGCAAGGTGATCCACAATACCCTGCAGGGGTTGGAGCTGGACATGGATGGCGTCAACGCCTGGTTTAAGCTTATTGGAGATTTCAATGCCTACAACCTGCTGGCAGTGTATGGTGCCGCGGTGCTTTTGGGAGAAGAGAAGGAAGAGGTGATGACAGCACTGTCCATGCTGGGTGGCGCGAGAGGACGATTTGAGCAGGTAGAAAACATGCAGGACATCCTGGCCATCGTGGATTACGCGCACACGCCGGATGCCCTGGAAAATGTATTAAAGACAATTGAAAACCTGCGGACACACCAGGAGGTGCTGGTAACCGTGGTAGGATGTGGCGGAAACAGGGACAAGACCAAGAGACCCGAGATGGGACGACTTGCTGCGGCCTACAGCAACAAAGTGATCCTGACCTCAGACAATCCCAGGAATGAAGATCCGGGAGTGATCCTGGATGAGATGATGGCAGGGATTGGGAAGACCGACCAGCGCAAGACGATGGTGATTGCAGATCGGAAAGAAGCGATCCGCACAGCCTGTAACCTGGCTGGCAAAGGAGACATTATTCTCGTGGCAGGAAAGGGTCATGAGACGTACCAGGAGATCAATGGGGTGCGACATCACTTCGACGATCGGGAAGTATTGATGGAAATGTTAAAAGATAATTGAAAATGAAGGAGGAGAGAGGGATTAAGGTGAGTCTTTACCGCCCCCGGCCCCTAAAGGGGTGTGCCGGTTCCCCTTTAGGGAAAAGAAGGGTGAGCGTGGGAAATTCTGATAATAGAAGAAAATTGAATTTGGATGACATAGGGCAGGTTCCCTTTAGGGATGCCGATAGGCAGGGTGAGGGTAAAGGCCATTGCTTACTCCCGATAACCCTTTTTGGTGGATTAGAAAACATAATAAAGAAAGCTGGATAAATGCTGTATTACCTGTTTGATTATTTAGAGCAACAATTCGACCTGATGGGAGCGACGGTATTCCGTTTTATCTCCTTCAGAGCAGGTATGGCAGCGCTGTTTTCATTGCTCATCACCATCTACATCGGTAAATGGATCATCCGGGCACTGCAAAAGAACCAACTCGGCGAAAGCATCCGTGACCTGGGACTGGAAGGGCAGATGAAAAAACAAGGCACTCCAACCATGGGTGGTCTGATCATCCTGGCAGCGATCATCATTCCTACGTTGTTGTTTGCTAAAATCGACAATATCTATGTGATCCTGCTGTTGATCACCGCTGCATGGATGGGACTGATTGGCTTTTTGGATGATTATCTCAAAGTCAAAAAGAAAAACAAAGAAGGCCTGAGAGGGCGGTTTAAAGTTATTGGTCAGATAGCCCTGGGTCTGGTTGTGGGGCTCGTGATGGTGTGGCATCATGATGTGGTATTGCCTGGCTACAGCTTTGCCGGCATCCTGGATAGCAACTCCATTTTCACCACATTACCCTTCATCAAAGGGAACGAATTTCATTACAACTGGCTGCTGCCGACTTTCCTGGATGATTACACCTGGATCATCTACGTGCTGGTGGTGATCTTCATTATCACCGCGGTTTCCAATGGCGCCAACATGACAGATGGATTGGATGGTTTAGCCGCTGGTACCTCGGCCATCATTGGGTTGACGCTGGGTATTTTGGCTTACCTCTCTGGTAACGCCATTTTCGCCGAATACCTGAATATCGCTTTCATTCCCAACTCCGGTGAGCTGGTCATCTTTAGTGCCGCATTTGTTGGAGCTTGTATCGGATTCCTGTGGTACAACTCATACCCCGCACAGGTATTCATGGGTGATACAGGCAGCCTGTCTATCGGTGGGATCATCGCCGTGATGGCTTTTGTGATCCGCAAAGAATTATTGATCCCTGTCTTGTGCGGGATCTTCCTCATCGAAAACCTCTCCGTGATCCTTCAGGTGTCTTATTTCAAATACACCAAAAAGAAATACGGGGAAGGAAAAAGAATTTTCCTCATGTCACCACTTCATCACCATTATCAGAAGAAGGGCTGGCATGAAGCCAAAATAGTTACCAGATTCTGGACCACCGGGATCCTGTTGGCCATTATCACATTAGCAACTTTAAAACTTAGATAGCATGACACTAGACCAGCTTAAACACCTTAATGAAAAGTTTCAGCTCAAAGCGGCTGAACTACCCAATCTTTTGCCTATCGGAAGTTTGACGGAATATTCGTCAGTGCTGATCAGGAGGTCACGAAGGTTGGAAAAGATCTTCAATAGGTTGCTAATGGCGGAAGGTGAGGGTGCGCTCTCCGGGGCCATGAGTGCTGCAGAGCATGAGATGGATGAAATCATTTACCTGTTGGACAGGTTGGACATTGCCAACAGGAAAAAGAAATACGTGCCGATTACAGAGTTTGTGAAGTTTGGATTCGAGATGCTTTCATTCTTCTCATTGAGCTGCGATCAGGTATTGGAAAAAAGAATGCGATTAAACTCCTTCGATGAGTAAACGAGTCACCATATTAGGTTCAGGCGAAAGCGGTCTTGGAGCAGCCAAACTGGCAGCAAAGATGCGCTATGACGTTTTCTTATCTGATTCAGGGAAGATCAATCGCAAGGCCAAGACTCAGCTGAAGGCTCTTCGAGTGGACTATGAAGAAGGAGGGCATGATTTTGAGCGTGTGCTGGCTTCTGACGTGATCATCAAGAGCCCGGGTATTCCTGATACTGTCAAAGTGATCAAAGAAGCAGTAGCTGCGGGCATTCCGGTCATTTCAGAGATAGAGTTTGCCTATGAACATGTAGATAAGGAGGCCAAAGTCATTGCTATAACCGGAACCAATGGTAAGACGACAACCACGCTACTCACCCATCACCTGCTGAAAAAGGCAGGATTGAAAGTGGCGCTGGGAGGCAATGTAGGAGTGAGCTTTGCTGGCCTGGTAGCCAAAGGTGGGTATGATTATTATGTGGTGGAAGTCAGTAGCTTTCAGCTGGATGGTATTGTAAAATTCAAGCCTGATGTGGCTGTACTGCTAAATATCACCCCTGATCACCTGGATCGCTATGAGAACAGCATGCAGAAGTACATTGCTTCCAAATTCAGGATCACTGAAAACCTGACCAAAGAGGAGTGCTTTATCTACTGTACTGACAGCCAGCCGATCACAGAGGAGCTGGCCAGAAGAAATATTGAAGCCTGTCTATTTGCCATTTCAGCTACAAAAAATGACAAATGGCATGCGTACCTGGATGATGAGCATTTGATCTTCAATTACGATTACAAGGAGGCGCATTCTCATCACAAAATCCCGGTTTCGGAGATCTCACTCATCGGTAAGCACAACATGATCAATACGATGGCTTCCGTATTGTGTGCGCTGTGGATGGAGATTTCTATCAAGGAAATACTGAAAGGATTAAAAAGTTTCAAGAATGCACCCCACAGACTTGAGAAAGTGCTTGAAATTGAGGGTGTCACCTTTATCAATGACTCCAAGGCCACCAATGTGGACTCGGTATTCTATGCGCTGGAAGGGATGAGGCAGCCAGTGGTCTGGATAGCCGGTGGTATCGACAAAGGGAATGACTACAGTGTGCTGGAGCCCTTCGTGAAAGAAAAAGTCAAGACACTGATCAGCCTGGGAGTAGACAACAAGCCCCTAAGAAAATATTTCAAAGGAAAAGTGGATTTCCTTGAAACTGACGAGATCAAAAAAGCGGTAAAAATGGCTTTTGAGGTTGCTGAGCCAGGAGATGTGGTGTTGCTGTCTCCTGCATGCGCAAGTTTCGATCTCTTTAAGAACTATGAAGACAGAGGCGATAAGTTTAAAAAGGCGGTGCAGTCTTTGGTAAAACCTAAAAAAGTGAAGTCATGACGATGATTAAGGAATGGGCATATCGAAATCTGAAAGGTGATCCGGTAATCTGGTTCATCGTATTCATTATCTCAGTATGGAGTATCCTGGTAGTATACAGTTCTACAGGAAGCCTGGCTTACCGTATGGAGGCTGGTAATACCGAGTACTACCTCTTTAAGCACGCGATCCTGGTTTTCCTCAGTCTGGTAGCCATGTGGATTGCCCATCGCATCGACTATAGATATTATTCCAGGATTTCCAAGCTGTTGCTTTGGGTGTCAGCTCCATTATTGTTGCTTACCTGGTTATTTGGTACAAATGTGAACGAGGCTTCCCGATGGATCACCATTCCAGTGATCAACCAGGGATTCCAACCATCGGATTTGGCTAAGCTGGCTTTGTTGGTCACGCTTACAAGCATGTTATCCAAAAAGCAGCAGGACATTGAGAACTTTCAGAAGTCGATTATCCCGATGCTTTTGTGGGTCGGTTTGATCTGTGGTCTGATTGCCATGACCAACATTTCCACGGCGATTCTGCTTTTCCTTACCTGTATGCTGGTGCTTTTCATCGGAAGGGTTCCCGTGAAATATCTGTTGATCCTGATGATCATTGGTTTTTGTTCCGGATCTATCTCCCTGATGATTGGGCAGCGGGGTGCCACTGCGCTCAATAGAATCACGGATTTCCTTGATAAAGAGGAGGTGCCATACCAGGAGAAGCAGGCCAATATCGCCATCGCCACCGGGGGATTATTTGGAAAAGGTCCTGGTCAAAGCGATCAAAGAAATTATTTACCTCACCCATATTCTGACTTCGTGTATGCCATCATCATCGAGGAGTACGGGCTGATAGGTGGGGTGACAGTGATGCTGTTGTTTTTGGGATTGCTCTATCGGGGTATGAAGGCGGCAGCAGAAAGTGAGCGGGCCTACGGAGGACTGCTCTCAGCAGGGTTGTCATTTGCACTGGTGATGCAGGCATTTGTGAACATGGGTGTGACTGTGGGATTAGGGCCTATTACCGGTTTGCCATTGCCACTATTCAGTATGGGGGGTACCTCACAGCTGTTCACCGGACTGGCCATCGGGATTATCCTGAGTGTGAGTCGTGGAGAGATAGAGGACATGGGTACAGCAACTGGTAACCAGTACAAAGAGAAAATTAAGCAGGCAGCGTAAAAATTTTGAAACGATCGAGACAAAGCGGAAATATAAAATCATGATAAGCGGCGGCGGAACAGGCGGACACATCTACCCGGCAATATCCATTGCCCAGTCGCTTCAGCATATGCTGGAGGAGGTGGATATCCTGTTTGTTGGCGCGAAGGGCAAGATGGAGATGAAAAAGGTTCCTGAGGCTGGGTTTCCCATTGTAGGACTTTGGATCAGCGGTCTGCAGCGTAGTCTCACCATCAAAAATTTACTCTTCCCAGTGAAAGTGATTGCCAGTCTGATCAAAGCCGGATCGCTGTTAAGAAATTTTAAGCCTGATGCCGTAATAGGTGTGGGCGGTTATGCAAGTGGGCCCCTGCTATTCGTGGCTTCATCCAAAGGGGTTCCCACTATAATCCAGGAGCAAAACTCCTACGCCGGTCTCACTAACAAGTGGTTGGCCGGAAAGGTGAATAAGATATGTGTAGCCTATCCGGAAATGGAAAGATATTTTCCAGCAGATAAGCTCGTTCTGGCGGGTAATCCGGTCCGAAAAGACCTGATGGATGTCCAGTCGAAAAGAAAAGAGGCTTTTGACTTCTTTAAGCTGGATTCTAGAAAGAAAACGATGCTGATCATAGGGGGAAGCCTGGGAGCGCGAACTATCAATGAATCCATCAAAGCAGGTATTGATCAGTTAGTTGAACAGGACATTCAGGTGATCTGGCAGACCGGGGAGTATTATTATGAGCGCATCAAAAATGAGATGCCTGCTCATGACAATGTGAGGATCATGCCATTCCTGAAAGAGATGGTATATGGGTATGCGACTGCTGACATTGTGGTGTCCAGAGCAGGGGCGTTGTCCATCTCTGAGCTGATGTTGACAGGCAAGGCCTGCATTCTGGTGCCCTCACCCAATGTGGCTGAGGATCATCAGACCAAAAACGCAATGGCACTGGTGAAGAATGATGCGGCAGTGTTGGTGAAGGACAATGAGAGCAAGGAAAAGCTGGTGGTTGAAGCCATTAAGCTATTGTCAGACGAAAAGAAAAGAAAAGAATTATCAGCGAAGATTCTGGGTATGGCACAGAAAGATGCCTCGGATAACATCGCTAAAGAAATAATTGAATTGATTAAATGAACCTGGATCAGATACATAGGGTCTACTTTATCGGCATAGGAGGCATTGGTATGAGCTCACTGGCCAGGTGGTTTAGTCAGCGAGGGATTGCGGTGGCTGGTTATGACAAGACGGAAACTAACTTAACCAAAAGACTAGCGTCGGAAGGTATGGACATCCACTATGAGGATGACCTGAACCTTGTGCCGAAAGAAGTACTGGAGGATAAAGCGCATTCCGTCATTGTATTTACGCCGGCAGTCCCTAAATCACACAAGGAGCTTACCTTTTTTCAGTCAGGTGAATACAAGCTGATGAAGCGGTCTGAGATGTTGGGTACGATCTCCAGGAGTCACTGGACAGTGGCAGTGGGAGGTACGCATGGCAAGACCACGACCTCCAGCATGATCGCTCATATTCTTCACGAGACGGTAGGTTGCTCCGCATTTGTTGGGGGTATCATGACCAACTATGACTCCAACTTATTGATAGGAGCGGAAGATGCACCGGTAGTGGCCGAGGCAGACGAGTTTGATCGGTCATTCCACAGACTTTCACCAAACTATTCCATTGTGACCTCGGTCGACCCCGACCACCTGGATATATATGGTGACCTGAAAACGATGCACGAAGCGTTTGCAGAGTTCTTGAAGAAAACCAATCCGGAAGGTAAGGTGCTACTCCATGCGAAGGCGGCTGAGATTATCAAAAGTCACCTGACCATCCCTTTTTCCACCTATGGAATCGAAATGGGTGATGTGCAGGCTCAGAATGTCCATGTAGAAAATGGCAATTTCTATTTCAACTATGTGGGTAAGCAAAAAATTGAAAAGGTTGAACTCCAGGTACCGGGCTACCACAATGTAGAAAATGCGATTGCAGCCATTACAATGGCGCTGGATTTCGGTATCGACGCTCAAAAGGTGAAGGCAGCAGTTGCCGGATATCGGGGAGTAAAAAGAAGATTTGAATACATCGTGCGGTCAAAGGAGGTTGTGTACATCGATGATTACGCACACCATCCGACGGAGATCACGGCCTTACTGAAATCTGTCAGGAGCTTGTATCCACAGAAAGAAATTACTGCAATCTTTCAGCCACACCTGTATAGCCGGACGAAAGACTTTCAGGATGGGTTTGCCAAAAGCCTGGAGCTGGCCGACGACATCATTTTAATGGATATCTATCCTGCCAGGGAAGAACCTATTCCAGGTATCACTTCAGAGGTGATCCTGGAGAAGATCAACAGCACCAATAAGATGATCTGCAAAAGGGACAGGCTGATTGAGGTGATCGCTCAGAAAAATCCGGAGGTGCTGCTCACGGTAGGAGCGGGTGATATAGATAGGGAGGTACAGAGAATAAAGGACTATTATATAAATGAACGGAAAGTTGAAGTATAGCATCAAAACCATATTGTTTTTTGCTGTTTCGGTTGTTGCGATGATCGTGCTCATCTCCATTTCCGGATATAGGAATGTTGCCAGGCAGGTAGCCAATGTGAAGGTGAAAATAGAGGATCAGCGAGGAGATTTCTTTACTGATCAGTTGGAGATCGTAGACCTGATCAATGACAAAGGAGGCGATTATGTGCTGGGACTTCCGGTTGGTAAATTGGATTTGAATGTGTTGGAGGCCCGAGTGGAAGCACATCCATTTGTAAAGGATGCCCAGGTGTATAAGGACATCAAAGGGAATTTGATGGTAAAGGTGGAGCAGGCCCGGCCTTTAGCGAGGATTTTTGAAAAAGGGGCTGCGGATCATTACATCGATGAGAATGGGAAACTGCTTCCAACTGTCACAAAGCATACCTCCAGGGTTTTGATTATGGAGTTGGAGCATAAATTTTCATGGGGCAAGAACATACAGGAGACTGAATACGGAAAGGATTTGCTGAAGCTGCTTCGGTATATCGACAAAAACGAATTCTGGAGAGCTCAGATAGCCGGCATTGTGGTCCAGAGAGGTGGAGAGTTGATTTTACTGCCTCAGGTGACAAAGCAGGAGATTGAATTTGGGATGCCAGTGGATTATGAGGAGAAATTCAGAAAGCTCAAGCTCTTTTATACCCAGGTCTTACCCAACAAAGGGTGGAACACCTATGAAAGAGTGAATGTAAAATTTGATAATCAGTTGATCTGTAAATAAAAAATTGAAGTGAATCATACAATAGCTAATTGTAAAAGATATGGAACAGGATAAAATCATCGTCGGTCTTGATATCGGAACTACCAAGATATGCGCCATAGTAGGTCGCAAAAATGAATTTGGCAAACTTGAAGTGCTGGGCGTAGGGAAAGCAGTATCCGACGGAGTAATCCGAGGGATTGTAACCAACATCGACAAGACGGTCAATGCCATTGAAAAAGCCGTGACCGAAGCCAGCGAGCAATCCGGCATCGACATCCGGGTAGTCAATGTGGGCATTGCAGGGCAACACATCAAGAGTGCCGTGCATCATGGCTCGATCACCCGTGACTCTGATGATGAGATCACTGTGGAAGACCTGAACCGACTGACCAATGATATGTATCGCATCGTGATTCCTCCGGGTAGTGAGATCATTCACGTGATGCCTCAGGACTATATCGTGGATTACGAAGATGGCATCAAAGATCCTGTGGGTATGTCCGGTGTTAAACTAGAGGCGGATTTCCATATCATTACCGCTCAGACCAACGCCATCAACAATATTAATAAGTGTATCCGGAGAGGAGGGCTGGAAATTGAAAACCTGATCCTGGAGCCACTGGCATCCAGCCTGGCGGTACTAAGCGATGAAGAAAAAGAAGCCGGTGTTTGCCTTGTAGATATAGGAGGTGGTACCACAGATATTGCGGTGTTTTATGACAACATCATCCGACACACTGCAGTGATCCCATTTGGTGGTAACATCATCACATCGGATATTAAGCAGGGATGCATGGTGATGGAGCAGCAGGCCGAGCAATTGAAGATCAAGTTTGGTAGAGCCATCGCAGAAGAGGCAAGTCCGAATGAGATTGTGTCAATTCCCGGATTGCGAAACAGAGCTCCCAAAGAAATCTCTATCAAAAACCTGGCTCATATCATTGAGTCGAGGATGGAAGAGATCATCGAGATGGTCCATACCGAGATTATCACTTCGGGATTCAACAAGAAACTGGCTGCAGGTATTGTAGTCACAGGTGGAGGATCGCTTTTGAGCAACCTTCAGCAGCTATTTGAATATATGACAGGGCTGGATACCCGAATTGGTTATCCTAATGAACACCTGGGTAAGAGTAAGGTGGACGCTGTGAAGAGTCCGGTTTATGCTACTTCTGTTGGACTTGTGCTATCAGGATTCAGAGCGATTGACATTCGGGAGCAGCGATACAATGAGAAGCAGTCGAAGGGCAGCCTGAAGCCAAGGAGCAAGCAGAGTGCCAAGTTTTTTCAGAATATTCTGGAGAAAACCAAAGGACTACTGATTGATGATTTTGATGAAAACAAAGATTATTAATTCCGGTTGGTGAGATTCCATTCACAACCCTGGTTGGTGCCTGCCTGTCGGCAGACAGGTCCTCACCAACCAGTTGTTGGAAAACACCGACCAGTCGTTGAGTTAAAACAAAAATATTATGGCAGAAAATACGTATCAATTCGATTTACCCACGCATCAGAAATCGATCATTAAGGTGATCGGCGTTGGTGGTGGAGGTAGTAACGCAGTCAACCACATGTTTAACCTTGGGATCAAGGATGTAGAATTTGTGGTTTGTAACACCGACAGTCAGGCACTGGAGAGCAGTCCCGTGCCCAACAAGTTACAATTAGGAATGAATCTCACTGGTGGTCTCGGAGCAGGTGCAAACCCTGAGCGAGGACGCAATGCAGCCATAGAGAGTAAAGAAGAAATTAGAGAGCTCCTCTCCGAGGATACCAAGATGGTTTTCGTTACCGCTGGTATGGGAGGTGGCACCGGTACTGGTGCAGCACCTATCATTGCGCAGGTAGCCAAGGAACTCGATATTCTTACAGTAGGGATCGTTACAGCACCTTTCGCTTTCGAAGGGAAAAAGAAAAATGCAGCAGCCAATGAAGGGATTGCGGCATTAAGAGAAGTGTGCGACACTGTGCTGGTCATTTTGAATGACAAGCTTCGGGAGATCTTTGGCAACCTGCCGATCAGGGAAGCTTTTGGTCAGGCAGACAATGTGTTGACTACAGCAGCAAAAGGCATTGCGGAGATCATCACAGTTCCGGGTTATGTCAACGTGGACTTTGAGGATGTAAAAACCGTCATGAAAAATGCCGGGGCAGCCGTCATGGGCTCCGCGCAGACGCATGGTGAAAACAGAGCGATCAGGGCTGCTGAGGAAGCACTCAACTCACCATTGTTGAACAACCGAAATATCCACGGGGCAGAAAAGATCCTGCTATCGATCATTTCCGGTGAAGAGGCAGAGCTGCAAATGGACGAGCTGGCGGAGATCACAGATTACATGACTGAATTCTCAGGAGAAGATGCTGAGGTGATCTTTGGTCACGGTGTGGATCCTGAACTCGGCGAAAATATCAGAGTGACCGTCATAGCAACTGGTTTTGATCGCGATGGTGGTGAAGTCGAATTCTCCAGTTCTTCAAAAGAACCCTCCAATTCTAAAAAGGTATATGACCTGGAGTCTTCAAGACAGATCAGATTATTCGTGGATGAAGATGAGGAGGAAGATGAAAGACATGAAGAGGAGGAGAAGGAAGAAAAAAGCTTCACATTTGATTCCCTGAGAGAAACCATAGAAAAGGAAGTGGAGCAGGAAGATCAGGAATTTGAATACGAATTTGAAATGCCTGACCAACGTGAAGAAGAGGAAGACGACAATGCCGTAGAAGAATACATGAATTCAGAGGTTCATCGCATGATGAGCCAGGGGTCGATGAATAGACGCAGGATAGAATTGATGGAAGAGCGAATGAAGCGTGAAGAGGAGATGAACGGTGCGAGAAAGAAAGACCTAAGTTCTACAGACTATAAAGAGAAGTTTGAGGTTCCGGCATTCGAACGTAAAAAGGTGACCTTGCAAAAAGTACCTCATTCATCGGAAAGAAATATATCAAAATTCAATCTGACTGATGATAACCAGATATTGGGGAATAACCGATACCTGCACGACAACGTTGACTAGCAATTAATTTAAGCTCTGCCATAAAAAAGACTGGGTTATTTAGCTCAGTCTTTTTATTTTGTGTAATCTTTACACAAAAGTTAGTCAGGATTACCTTTTTATAATAAAATTTGATATTTTTAATATAATTATCTTTTTTTCGAAGAGAATTCAATCCAATTGAGTTCCCGAAACGGGAAAATATAAAAGTTTCAATGATCAATCCAGTTCAAACTGCTCCAACTCAAAAAATCGGCGACCAAAAGTTGTGGGATCAGGTAAGAAGCGACAATAAGGAAGCTTTTGAGTGTTTGTACAAAAAATATTTTCCTGAGCTTTTTAGATATGGCATGACCATCCACCCGCAAAAGGAGTTAATTGGTGATGCTATCCAGGAGCTTTTCATTGATTTGTGGTCTTATAGAAATAACCTGTCTAAGATTAACAGGTTGAAATTCTACCTTTTATCGGCTCTTAGATCCAAGATTTTCACCCTTCTCTCAAAAGACAACAAAAAGGTCACGACTGAAAGCGAGTATTTGAATCAGACCATCCAATTTCTGGACTCTACTGAAGACAAACTAATTATTGCTGATCAGAAAAAACGTAAGAAGGATCAATTGACCTTACTCATCAATGATTTGCCGTTACAGCAACGTGAAGCGATCATGTTGATATTCTTTGAGGGACGATCTTATGAGGAGACTTCAAGCATGATGTCTAAAAGCATTCAAAATATCTACACCCTTGTTTCGAGGGGAATCTCAACTTTACGCAAGCGACTTCAGAGCTAATCTTTTGTTGCGAATTTCTTAACTAAAACCTGTTCTCAGTAACGATGTCATGCGCACTACGTGATATTACACTGCTTGGTTGCAAAAATTAAAATATTTTTTCCATCCTGTGTAAGAAAGTATCCCGTTCGGGACTCTTTTATATAAGAGGAATAATATTTTAGTGAAGAACCTAAAGACCGTAGATGATTTTGTTCTAAACGCTGAGTTTAGAAACTGGGTGATTAATCCCAATGTCTCAGCAAATATTTTTTGGGAGAAGTGGCTGCGGGATCACCCTGAAAAAAAAGATAATTTCCAGGAGGCTGTTAAGGTAGTACAGGCCATCAGCAGGATAAATTATACTGAGGATAAGGACTTTTCTGAGCATATCTGGGATAAGATCAATTCAAAACTTGATGATTCCACTACCAGCGAAAGAGAAATTGTTCCTCTCAATATTGAATCCGTAACAAAAAACAGAAAAAAGAAACCGGGAAATAACCGATTAATTTTCTGGAGCCTGGCTGCTTCAATTTTACTACTGATTACTTCAGTCTACGTGCTTTTCCATGAGCATTTGCTGGAGATGCAGGAGCCGGAAACGATTTCTTCTGTCTTAAAGTCTAATCCAAAAGGGCAGAAGTCCACTATCATGCTTCCGGATGGCACAACGGTAATTCTCAACTCTGAGAGTTCTCTCAGCTATACCAGTGAATACTATAATAAAGAGCGCAGGGTGATTTTGAAGGGTGAAGCATTTTTTGAGGTGACCGAAAATCCAGAGATCCCTTTTATCGTAGAAACTGAAAATTTGTTTACTACCGCATTAGGTACCTCATTCAACGTAAAAGCCTATCCTGATGAGGTGGAGGAGGTAACATTAGTTACTGGCAGTGTAAGAATTGAAACCCACGAGTCTCTTCACAATACCGTTTTACTGCCTGGTGAAATACTCGCTGCCAATGAAAGCGGAATCATAAGCAAACTAAAAACATCATTCGATCACATTGGATGGAAAGACGGTGTGATAGTATTTAAAGATACTCCACTCAAGGAAGCCATTACTGAATTAGAAAAATGGTATGGAGTGGATATTATTCTCAGAAATTACCCGGAAGGTAATGATATGAATTTCACAGGGTCATTTAGAAATGACAATCTGTCAAATGTGCTGAAAAGCTTAAGCTATACCATGCCATTTGATTTTAAGATTACTGGAAAAAAAGCCGAAGTAAACTTTAAACAAGAACGCCTATGACATAGAGACTACAATAAAAAAGGCCCGGGAAGAATGCGCCAACACCGACCCGGGCGATGATCAAGAATGAAAATTATTCACCCTTTAACTAAACAAATATATGAATGGATTCAACCATTATCTACGAAAGGTGGGAAAAATTGCTGTCTACCTGTTCGTAATAACAACTGTGATTTTTAATGGACTTATGGCAGAAACAGTGAAAGGCCAGGCCATTAAAAGCGTTAAGGAGGCAAAAATCAGCATTGAAATCAATAATCAAAGTATCGAGAAGTCGCTTAAGATGATTGAGCAGCAGTCCGATTATAAATTCGTTTATAAACGAAACGAGCTCAAGGACAAAGCCAATATAAACCTCGATGTTAGAAATCAAACGCTGGAAAATCTTTTGCTTGAAATCTCGAAGCAGGCCAATGTCAGCTTCAGACAAATCAATGACCGAATCAGTGTTAAATCTCATAAAAACGGAAATTTCCAAGAGAAAGTGACCATCGCTGAACAGCGAACTGTTTCGGGTAATATCCTTGATGAAAATGGGGAGCCCCTACCAGGAGCCTCTATCGTAGTCAAAGGAACAACTACAGGTACTACCACCGATTTTGAAGGTAACTTCCAATTGAATGTCAGTGACGATGATATCCTGACAATATCGTTTGTTGGATATAAAGCGCTGGAAATCCCTGTTGCTAACCGGACTGCTTTCAACTTTACCATGGCACCTGATGCAGAACAATTAGCTGATGTGGTTGTGGTAGGTTACGGTACCCAAAGAAAAGTAAACCTGACTGGTGCTGTGGGTGTAGCAGATGGTGAGGTACTACAGAATCGACCTATTCCGAATGTTGGTGAAGGGTTGAAAGGTGTGATCCCTAACCTGAACGTAAATATCAGGAATGGTGACCCATCTCAGCCAATTGAGTTCAATATTCGAGGATTCGAATCAATCAATGGTGGCTCGCCCCTGGTTTTGGTTGATAATGTCCCTATGGATCTGAACAGAATCAACCCAAATGATATTGAGAGTATCTCTGTATTGAAAGATGCGGCTGCGGCAGCTGTATACGGAGCTCGGGCAGCTTTTGGGGTTGTATTGGTAACAACCAAAAAAGGACGAGGGGATAAGATCAATGTAAACTTCAGCGGAGAGTTCGCTTTGGCAAAGCCAATTTTGTTCCTGGATCCAATCACGGACCCTTATCAGTTTGTATTGGCCAGAAATGAGGCCAACCAAAGAACGAATGGTGCTCCTGCATACGATCAGAACTATGTGGATGGTACAAGGGCCTGGAGTGAAAACCCTACCATGGAGAATGCATGGGGTGTGTTTAACGGAAACCTCAGATTTTATGGTTACAACAACTATGTAAACGAGCTGATCACCGATTATGCGCCTCAGCAGAAATATGATGTGAGTGTATCCGGAGCTTCTGATAAAGCATCTTACTACGCTTCATTTGGTGTGTTGAACAAAGATGGATATCTCAAGAATAGAGAGCGTAACGAAAACTACAAGCGTTACAATGCACTCCTGAAAGGAGAATTCAAAGTGAATGAGTGGTTAAGTCTTGACAGTAGAGCGTTGGTAACTACTGAGACAAGTGATAAGCCACACTTTTATCACTGGGATGTGAACATCAATACTTCTGCACGACAGAATCCATTAGATCCGATTAGATTCCCTGATCTTCCTTACTACATCACCCCTGGTGATCGTGATCAGTATTCAGATCTGATTGGCAGGTATTTTGGCGGTACTAGTTTCTTCGAATATCTGGAAAATGGTGGAAGAGAAACGTGGATGCGAAATGATATGTTCCTGACTCAGGGTACAACTATTTCTCCTTTGAAAGGATGGAATATTCGTGGTGCTTTCACTGCAAACTTCACGCATAGAGATTACCAGGATGTACAGAGTAAAGTTGAAGTGGTTCGTGAGAATCCTGACCTGACTGCTGATCCTGCTACTTTGATAGACAATGGATTTAGTGGAAACGACTGGATTACAAATAGAACCGATTTTGATCAGTATTATGTAATTCAACTATTTACTGATTACACCATCGAGAGTGGAGCTCATTACCTGAAAGGTATGGTTGGTTTTAACCAGGAGTGGGGTCTGTTTAAATATCACAGAGCACAGGCTTATTCTTTGATTACTCCTCAGGTGACTGATATCAATGCAACTACTGGAAACCAGGAAGCATATGGAGGTAAAGAACACAATGCCTTGAGAGGCGTATTCTACAGATTGAACTACATTTTCGATGATAAATACCTGATTGAAGCCAATGGTCGATATGATGGAACCTCAAGATTCCCTACTGACGATCGATTTGGGTTCTTCCCGTCATTTTCACTGGGATGGAGAATCTCTAATGAGAGCTTCATGGCAGGGACCAGCGACTGGTTGGATAACCTGAAATTGAGAGCTTCTTATGGTGAGCTTGGAAATCAGTTGCTGAACAGCAACTACCCATATATTGCTACCATGGGATCAGGTAATGCTCCTTATATGATGACTGCTGGTTCAAGAACTCCTTATGTTTCTGCAGCTGGTTTGGTTAGCCCAACATTGACATGGGAAACTGTTGTTTCTCAAAACATCGGGTTAGACTTCAGTATGTTCGGAAGCCGACTGGACGTATCAGTTGATGCATACATCAGAGATACCAAGGATATGTTGACGAATGTTGAATATCCTGAAATCCTGGGTACAGGTGCTCCTGATGCAAACGCCGCTGACCTAAGGACCAGAGGATGGGAAGTTGCAGCTACCTGGAAGACCAATGTAAACAATGACTTGAATTACAACATTACGTTGGCCCTTTCCGACAACTTGTCAAAAATCACAAAGTATGACAACCCTACTGGTGCTCTAAATGAGTATTACGAAGGACAGGTTGTAGGTGATGCTGGTGGAGAACGATGGGGTTTTGAGACACTGGGTATCTTCCAGACTCAGGCAGAAGTAGATGCACACGCTGATCAGTCTTCACTTGGTGCCAACTGGAGACCAGGAGACATCAAATATGCTGATCTGAATGGCGACGGAGTGATCAACAGAGGTAGCAATACCCTGGATGATCCGGGAGATCAGAAGATCATTGCTTATGAAAATCCTCGATACAACTTTGGTATCACTGGTAATGTAAGCTATAAATCATTCTCTTTGAACCTGTTCTTCCAGGGAATCATGAAGTATGACTACTGGCCACCAAATGGCAACTGGGTAGCTTTCTATCCTTTCAACGCCGGTCATGTAGAAAACTACTATCTGACAGATACCTGGAGCCAGGAGAATCCGGATGCTTATTTTGCTGCTCCTCATATTTCAACCAATACCAAGCAGAATATTGAGCCGCAGACAAGATATGTACAGGATGCCTCATATATTAGGTTGAAAAACGTAACATTGACATACAACCTTCCTTCCAACATTGCAAGTAAAGTTGGTATGTCTACAGCCCAGGTTTATTTCGCAGGAATGAATCTTTGGGAAGCAACTAAAATGCGTAAGCCTCTTGACCCGGAAGTAAGACCTACTTTGACTCAGGAGTACTACAAACAACGTATTTTCTCACTAGGATTTAGAGTTGGATTTTAATTGAAAAAGGAGAAGAAAATGAAGAATCATATAATAAAAGTTAGTTTGATAATCGTTGTGACAATGTTTGCATTTAGTTGCAACGATGAGTTCCTGGAGAGACAACCACTTGATCAGATCAGTAACGAATCATTCTGGAATACGGAAAATGATTTAAGGGTCTACAATAATAGTCTGTACAATTTGGCTAAGGAAGATAGACCAGTCCCAATAATGATGGGTTTTGATGATGGGTTTAACAGCCACAGATATGGTCTCTGGCACCTTTCAGGATATAGTGACGACACCGCTCCACGACACTCTCGTCACACAGAGTATCAGCGTGTGAGAGCAGGTAAGCACTCCTATGATCAGGATCTGTGGTATGGTTACGATGGCTGGAATTTCTTGCGTGCCATCAATGTCGGCATGGACAACTATGATAAAGCTTCTGTAAGTGATGAAGTTCGCAATAAGTATGTTGGTGAAGCTCGTCTTTTCCGAGGCTGGTTCTATGCAGATAAAGTATCTAAATTCGGAGACGTTCAGTGGGTAGATACCGAGCTGAATATCGATGATGAGGATATTTTGAATGGAACCCGAGATGACAGAGAGACAGTGATGACCAATGTGCTGGCGGATCTTACTTTCGCGGCAGAGAACATGCCCGATGACTGGGGAGATGGAAATGCTCCGGGAAGGATGAACCGATGGGCTGCTCTATTGGTAAAATCCAGAGTGTGCCTTTTCGAAGGTACCTGGAGAAAATACCATGGAGGTTCCAATGCTGACATGTGGTTGCAGGAAGCTGCTGATGCAGCGTTGGAATTGATGCAAGATGGACCTTACTCATTGTATCAGTCTGGAGATCCTTCTAATTCATACAATGCGATCCACAGAATGACAGATCTTTCAGGAAATCCTGAAGTACTCTATTGGAGAAGATACGAGTTAGGTATCTACACCAATCATGTTCAGAGTTACCACAGAGGTTATAATGGAGGTGCGACAAAAAGTCTTGTAGAAGATTACCTATGTACTGATGGATTACCCATCTCACTTTCTCCATTATACCAGGGAGATGCTGCTTATACAGATCTCTTTATAGATAGAGATCCACGATTGAGACAAACGGTGCTACACCCGGATGATCAGGATTTTTATCAGTATGGAAACAATACTGGGTTGGATTACCCTAAAATTCAGGGAATGACCCAACCAGGACAGTCTTCATACACTGGTTACCACATCATCAAAGTATATGATGTTAATTCTGCCCATGCTACTTACAATACCTCTTCTACCCCAGCTATTACGCTAAGGTTTGCAGAGGCACTATTGAACTACGCTGAAGCGATGGCGGAATTGGGTACTATTACGCAGAATGATCTGGATATCAGTATCAACCTGTTGAGAGATAGAGTAAATATGCCTCATCTTGATCTGAATCCTCCAATGGATCCTCGTTATGCTGGCGATGGTGTATCAGCTCTGATTGTTGAAATCAGGAGAGAACGAAGGATTGAGCTGTTTATGGAAGGTTTCCGATATGATGATTTGAGAAGATGGAAGCAAGGTCAGAAGCTGACTGTGCCTGATTACGGTATCCGTTGGGATGCAGCAATGCGTGCCGCAATTGATCCGGCAGGTGAAGCAACTGTTCAAACATCTATGGTTGATGGCACTGAGTACCTTGATATCTATAAAGGTACGGACTTTGCTACACCCGAATTTGATGAGAATAAGCATTATCTATGGCCAGTTCCTGTGAGTGCATTGTCTCAGAATCCAAATCTTGGACAAAATCCTGGATGGCCGGGAATAGAATAATTTATTCAGATTTCATAATCTGAGAATATCAGATGACAAAGCCGTAGTTATAATAATTACGGCTTTGTTTTTTCTAAAGATTGATAAATTGATCATCTTAGTATGATGCAAATACCCCACAGAAGTGCTCTTAAAGCACTCCCAGTTCTACTCCTGTTATTTACATCTTCCTTTTTGATAAAAGCTCAGAATCCTGACCTGGAAAAGATCAGGAAACGAGTGGTCTTTGAGCTGATGGAAGCGGAAGTAGATTATACCCACGTTGCCCACCTAATCAATACAATCAATAATGATGGTAGCTGGCCTGGCATCAACTACGAAGATACTTCGAGAACAGGCTTCGAACACAGCAGACATCTGTCTTATATGGTAGACCTGAGTCATGCTTACAAAAAATCACATACCAAATATTACCAGGACAAGAAAACCCGTAAGACCTTAAAGAAAGCCTTAAACTACTGGTTTGAGAATGATTTTATCTGTGAAAACTGGTGGTGGAACCAGATTGGAACACCGGACAGATTTGTAACGATTTTGTTGATCATGGACGAGGACCTCACCGATAAGGAAAAGGAACGTGCTGCACCAATAATGGCACGATCCACATTAAATGCATGGGGAGCCAGGCCAGGAGGAGATAGAATTAAAATTGCCGGGATTTATGGCAAATATGGTCTTTTCTTAAGGGATGAGGCCATCCTAAGAGAAGTCATAAATACCATGGCTACTGAGATCCGGTATGCTGTAGACCGGGGCACACCAAATGACATCAGGGGATTACAAACCGACCTGAGCTTTCACCATCGGGGCGACCGGGTCAACAACACCCTTTCCTACGGATTGAATTTTTCTTCTGTCTTTGCCGAATGGGCAGCCAAAGTTGGAGATACGGAGTTTCACTTTCCGGACCGGGCGATTCAGCTACTAGTAGACTATTACCTGGACGGAGTTTGCAAGATGATGGTATTCGGTACCTACCCTGACCTGGGGGCAAAAAACAGAAGCATTTCCAGGATGGGTGCTTTACATCCTCATGGAGTAGAAACACCTAAGAAATTGATTTTAGCATCAGATTATAGGAATGCTGAACTGGCTGAAATCATTCAGATTAGAAATGGTAACGCCAAACCAAACTTCACAAGTAGTAAGTTCTTCTGGCACTCGGAATACTATTGTCATCAGCAGCCTGATTATTTTTCTTCCGTTCGGATGTATAGCACACGAAATCGAAGTATGGAAGAACCTTACAACCAGGAAGGTCTTAAAAATCACCACCTCGGAGAAGGATCCAATTTTGTCTACCAGACGGGAAAGGAGTACAATAACATTTTCCCGGTCCTGGATTGGCAAAAGATCCCGGGAACTACCATAGTGCAGAAAGCCTCATTGCCACCGGAGGATGAAATCCAAAAAGAAGGCCAAATGGATTTTGTTGGTGGGGTTACCAATGGTAAACAAGGTGCAGCCACCTTTGACTTTCAAAGCCCATATCATTCCCTGAAAGCCCGAAAGTCCTGGTTTTTCTTTGATAATGAATATGTGTGCCTGGGTACTCAGATAACTTCTAACGAAGAGGAGCCTGTTTTTACCACCATCAATCAGACCTGGTTGAAAGGGGATATTTCCATTTCAGACGATGGAAAAATCAGATCTCTTGAGCAAGGTGAGCATAAACTTCAAAATGTTCAATGGATTAACCACGATGGAGTGGCCTATGTTCTGCCTACCAAAACATCCCTTGGTATCAGTAATCAAACGCAATTGGGTAGCTGGTATAGCATCAATCGACAGTCTGATAGCCCGAAAGAAACGGTAAGTGCCGAGGTTTTTACAGCCTGGATAGACCATGGTAAGGAACCTCAAAATGCTTCTTATCAGTACATAGTAGTACCAGGCATGACGAATGAGAGCATAGAGACATATGTGAAAGACTTACCTATCCAAATCATCGCAAATACACCTGAGATACAGGCTGTGAGCAATAAAAATACAGGCACAACACAAATAGTATTTTACCAGGCGGGCAAGACACGTATCTCCGAAGATATGCACCTGGTTTCCAGGAATGCATGTCTTGTCATGCTTAAAACACCCGACGGCGAACTAAAAGAAATTAGTGTCGCTGATCCATCCAGAAAGCTGAAATCAGTAGAAATCCAGATAAATAGGAAGATCGCAGAGGGTGACGACTATGAAATTACATGGGATGAAATAGAAGGTTATAGTACAATGACCATTGACCTGCCTCAGGATGATTTCGCAGGACAAAGTGTAGTGATTGAATGGTAGGAGGAGAAAAATGAAAAAAGTCGGATTAATCGTACTCATCTGCCTGGCAATAGTGGATTTGAAAGGCTATGCCCAGTCTTCAAGTGGAAGAGAGATCAATTCATCAATTGATTCACTGCTGTTATCCAGGTTGGATCTGAGCAGACCGGGCCTGGAAAGTGTAAAGTCAGCTGGGTCAAGGGAGGAAGCATTGACTGCACTGCTTGAATACTACCGGGCACGCACGGATGTGAAGCATGAGCTGGACCGATTTTCCAAAGCGGAAAAGTTGGGAGATTTTGCCACCGAAAAAGACATGAAGGTTGCTGACGATGCTTTGAATCATATTTTCGTTGGCCAGCCTGCCTATCCATCCTATTTCTGTGGAGAAGACATTGACTGGTCATTGCGGCCTTTACCTGACAATGAATGGGTTTGGCAGCTCAACAGAATGAGTTTCTGGCAAGCCATGGGCAAAGCTTATTGGCACACGGGTGACACTAAATATGCACGGGAGTGGTGCAACCAGATTGTGGACTGGGTAAAAAAGAATCCCCGGGATGAAGCACATGCTTATGCGTGGAGGTCTATCGAAGCAGGGATCCGTGGTAATGGCTGGACAAGGCTCTTTCAATATTTTTTAGATGCCCCGCACTTCACACCTGAAGTGCTAACCTATTTTCTGAACAGCCTCTATGATCATGCTTCTTTTCTGATGACAAAATACAGCAGTGGCAGCAACTGGGCCTTGATGGAAGCTGAAGGAATGGCCTTCATAGCCATTACTTTTCCGGAGTTTAAGGATTCAGATGTGTGGCGTAAAGAAGCATTCCGAAGACTCAATGAGCAAATCCAGACTCAGGTATACTCCGATGGTCATCAGAGGGAGCTAGCCATGGGATATCATGTGGGATCTATCCGATGGTTTATGCGAACCTATGAACTCGCATCGATGAACGGGCTTCAGGATAAATTTCCGGAGACTTACCTCAGCACCATCGAAAAGATGTGCGAGGTGCCTATGAAACTCGGTTTTCCGGATGGAACCACCACACAGTTTGGTGATTCGTGGTCAGGATCACCTGGTCAATATGATGATCATTTTGCTGATTGGGCAGAACTATTCAATCGCAGTGATTTTGAATTCCTGGCTACTCAAGGTCAATCAGGTATTCCGCCAGAGGAGACCGCTTTTGCCTACCCCGAAAGTGGATTGTATTCCATGCGGAGTGGCTGGGATAAAGGAGATATTTGCCTGGTACTGAAATGCGGTCCGGATGGGGGAGGTCATTGCCAGCCTGATAATGGAACTTTTGAACTCTACGCTGGAGGCCGACATCTGATGCCGGATGCAGGGAGCTACATCTACAGTGGAGATCCGGTAAATCGGACCTGGTTTCGTCAGACAAAGGTTCACCAGACCTTGACCTTGAACGGTGAAAACTCAGTTTATGCTCCAAAATTATTGAAATGGAAACCCGGGGATGACCTGGATGTTTTGGTGGTTGAAAATGAAAGCTATCCGGAGTTGACTCACCGCAGAGCCGTCTTGTTTGTCGACAAAGAATATTTTGTGATCATCGATGATGCCTATGGGGCAGGGACAGGAGCTGTGGATATTCACTTTCAACTGGCTCCTGGAGATGCTGTTTTTGATAACAGGCAATTTTCTGTTAGTTCAGACTTTGAGGAAGGCTGGAATGTGCTGGTGAAAACACAAAGGCAGAAAAACCTCATGCTGGAAGAGGAAGAAGGACAAGTATCTTTTGAATACACCAAGAAGGAACCCAGACCGGCATTTCGTTATGGTTTAACTAAGGAAGGTGAATCAAAAGTTCGATTCGTTTCCGTGGTTTACCCATATAAGGGAGTCGGACCTAAAGTAAAGGTGAAAGACCTATCCGATCTGGGAAGCACATCTGAAGTGAATATTCAGGTTTCGATTAATGGAAATAAAAGAAGAATTAGCTATCAAATAGATTAAATTACAAGACCCAAAAATATTTATGATGAGACCCAATTTCATTTACACCCTTTTCATTCTATGTGCCATTCTTTTCTGCGTGGAAAGTCTACAGGCAGCAGATCCCGTCAAGTTAGAGAATCCCATGACGGTTCAGTACCTCAAGAGCAAGTTGAGGAAAAGTAGTCCAAGACTGGTATTGAATTCATCCATTGAACGGGAGCTGAAGAAAGACCTGAAAAATGATCCGGTCATTAAAAACATGTTTGAGGCACTTAAACTCAATGCAGCAGAAATCATGGAGCAGCCACTGCTAACCCGAAATGTGATTGGTCGCAGGTTGTTGGGCACATCACGGGAGATGCTTTATCGAATGAATACTTTGGGTATGGTCTATCGACTTGAGCCGGATGCAAAGATCTTGAAACGGATTGATGATGAGGTGTTGGCAGTATGTGCCTTTAGTGATTGGAACCCCTCTCACTATTTGGATGTAGCCGAGATGTCGATGGCGGTAGCTTTTGCTGTGGATTGGGTAGGAGAAGATCTCCCTAAAGCAACGGTAGATAAAGCAAAAACAGCATTGATCGAATTGGGGATCATGCCCAGCTACAATGAAGAAGGTAATGTAGGTTGGATCAATGGCAACAACAACTGGAACCAGGTCTGTCATGGAGGAATGATTGCCGCAAGCATCGTCATCGCGGAAAAAGATCCTCAGTTGGCTGCCAAAACCATCAGCAGAGCCCTGGAAGGTATGCCTCACGCCTTAGAAGAATACGGACCTGATGGAGTATATCCGGAAGGTTCCACTTATTGGAGTTATGGAACCAGCTTTACAGTGCTCACTGCAGCCATGTTTGAAAGTGCTTTCGGAACAGACTTCGGCCTGGCAAACTATCCGGCATTGAAAGAGAGTGCTGACTTTAGACTTTGGAGCAATGCGCCATCAGGTTGGTATTTCAACTTTGCTGATTGTGGTGACAAAAGGAGCGAAAATGGTGACATTACGCTGGCCTGGTTTGGTGCCAAAACAGGTAATTCAATTTATTATGAGAAGGAACGATTCCTCAGTGATCCTAAAGAAATGGGTGAGCTGGCAAGGTATGCCGGCGCAGGACTTGTTTGGCTTTCACAGTTCAAAGAAACTTCCAGCATAGGACTTCAGGAAGCCTGGAAAGGGGGAGGAGACAACCCTGTTGTATTCTTTAGAGGTTCGGGCGATAACCCAAGACAATATTATTTTGGAGGTAAAGGCGGACGCGGATCAGTCAACCATGGAAATATGGACGTTGGGTCATTTGTTTTCGAATTGGATGGCGTACGCTGGGTAGTAGATCCGGGCAATCAAAGCTATCATCAGCTTGAACAAACCGGGTTTAACCTGTGGGGAAGATGTCAGGAGTGCGAACGCTGGACCTTATTGACAAAAAACAACTATGGACACAGTACCATTACAGTGAATGATGCCCTCCATAATGTAGATGGATATTCGGATTTTGTGGATTTCAAATCAGGTTCACAACCTCAGGCTACCATTGACATGAGTGAAGTGTTCAGTGACCTGGAAAAGATCACCAGAACCTATTCCAAACCTAATGACTATTCCATTCTTATTGAGGATAATTTGGAGCTTAAAGAATCTGCTAAAAGTATCACCTGGCAGCTTATGACCACCGCCGAGGTGGAGTGGACAAAAGATGGTCTCCTCTTGAAGCAGGATGGAAAGACGCTAACTGTGAAAAATCAATCCCATCCGGAGGTTAAATTTTCAGTTATCTCGTTGGATCCACCACCATTGGAGCTGGATAGAACAATCGATAATTTGAAGCGATTAGAATTGAGAATTCCATCTTATTTATTTGATGCTGGTACAGGGAAAATCTCGGTTCTACTTAGTGGAGAGTAACAGACCCCATTGTAGTAAGAAATAACTCGATTGCAATGGCTCAAATATTGAATTATCGCCCGCTTAATGTGAAATATTTTTAAGGAAATAATTTTATTATTAGCAAAAATTCATTTCAATTTGAGCCACATTTTATTAATATTAACGCCGAAAACTCATAAAAACTTAGTGAGATGCTAAAAGCCTTTTTTAACCTATTCAAGCCTACCTATTCAGTCGTTGTAACCACCTACCATGTAATCCCTGGGTTTCCACTGAATAAGAATCTCCACAGGCATGATTTTGAAAAGGGTAAATATGATGAAGCGAAGGCTTTTTACGACAAGGCCGTTAAGAAAACAGGCGAGATTAAATTGGCTCCTGTTGAAATCAATCTACTGAAGGGAAAGAAGACGATCGTGATGTCCCAGAAATTTGGACCGGTAGATCAGGTCAAAAAATTGAAATAGTATTTTCGAACCCTTAAACCACATCGCCATGAAAAATTTATTATTCATAGGGATATGTTTTGTCTTTGCTATACCAACACAACTCAAGGCCCAGTGTAACCCATATTTCAACTATGATAAAGGTACCTCACTGACCCTTACAAGCTACAATCCAAAAGGAAAGGAAGAGGCAAGTCAGAAAATGACATTTGTTGACAAGATCGTGTCAGGATCCAAGGAGACTTTGAAAACAGACATCACGCTTTATGATAAGAAAGGCGATGAAATATTTTCAAATCAGGTTGACTTGATTTGTGAGGATGGGATGTTTAGGATGGATCTCAGTCGATTTGCCCCTCCGGGAATGGAACAGGTTGAGGGCATGTCCATTTCCTATGAAGGAGAAGGTGTTGCCATACCTTCTGAGCTAAGTGTGGGTAAGTCACTTCCTGACGGCAACTTTTCCATGAAAGTTGTATCGGATAATCCTGCTTTGTCAGGTATGATGGGTGGTACATCGGTAGCAATCACAGATCGAAAAGTGGAGGCAAAAGAAAGCCTCACGACACCTGCCGGTACTTTTGAGTGCTTTAAAATCACCTCAAAGTCAACTATTTCCACGAAGATGATGGGAATGACCCGGACCATGGAGGCCAGAAGCATCGAATGGATCTCCAAAGAAGTGGGAATGGTCAGAACAGAAAGCTACGATAAGAAAGACAAGCTGAGCTCTTACACCGAGCTGACTGCTTTTAGTAAGTAGGAGGGAGAATAAGTTTTGTCCGGCGCTTCAGACTACAAAAGTCCCCTTCAGACTACAAAAGTTTATGATCAGATAAATTTTCTGGATATAGCTAAGTGCTCATCCTCGGCTGGGTATGTAACGTATCCCAATCAAAAACTTTTGTAGTCTACCCTAATCTTAAACTTTTGTAGTCTGCGGGTCAGAAAACTTTTTCTCACCCCCCCCAATTTGAACCGCAACTGATTTTTCGCGACTTTTCCATTTAGGAATGGAAAGGACAAACCAGGTTTTTGAAGAATTGTTGGTGCTAAACGCCCGCAATGGAGACGCTCAGGCGATCAACCTGCTGGTAAAGCGGTGGAATGGACGCATCAGAAACCAGGTCTATCGCCATACACAGAATGCCGAGGTGTCCGGAGATATCTCCCAGGAAGTATGGATCGCAATTTTCAAAAGTATCAACACCCTTCAGGATGTCAGGAAATTTGGAGTGTGGGCATTGAGCATTGCCAGCCGCAAAGCCATTGACTGGATCAGAAGAAACCAGGTAGATCGAAAACGTGAAGGTATCAGGGAGATGGTGGCGACTGAAATGGCAGAGGATTCTGGCGATGATCAGGAAATGCTCATCAGAAGTCTTAGGCAAGCACTCAAATCCTTACCTGAAGATCAAAGAGTGATCCTTTCACTGTATTACCTGGAAGAACTGGCAGTGCCGGACATCGCAACGATCCTTTCCATTCCCGCCGGGACCGTAAAATCCCGACTGTACTACGCCCGTGAGAATTTGAAACAAATCATTAAAGCATATGAATAAAGAGAAGAACATTGACGCGCTGATCAAAGAGGCGCTGTCTAAAGAAGAGGCCGAATACTACGATAAGCTGGAAGAAAAACCTGTTCTCAAACAGTTTGCAGGACTATACAAAGGTAAAAACAGCTGGATGAACTATATGGTTGCTTTCTATATCCTGGCAGCTATAGTTGGGTGTGTCTATGCCGGCTTCCAGTTTGCAGATGCGGTGTCGACCAAAGAAATGCTGGCGTGGAGCCTGGTGATGCTGGCCACATTCATCATGATTGCCATGCTCAAAATCTGGAGCTGGATGCAAATGGATAAGGGTGAACTGATCAGAGAGATCAAAAGGCTTGAGCTACAACTCTCTGTAATTGCTGGCAAAAGAAAGTAACAAATTGGAATAGTGTGGGTATTTGAGGAAATTACCATGTATGAAAAAGATGAATCCTTTCAACTACTGCAATATGATGATTGCATGCTCTCTGGGGCTGCTTTTAATCTCTTGCGGGATCCGGGCACAATCTCCAACATCAGATGATGTGATCGACAAAATCAAGAGTAATCTAACGTGTGACTGGTCCGAAGAAACAGTAGACACTTTCAAAGGAGGAAGTGGCGATATGAAGGTAACGGGTATTGCTACGACTTTTTTGGCTAACATGGATGTACTCAAAAGTGCGAAAGCGAAAGGGTTGAATTTGATCATTACGCACGAGCCAACCTTCTATGATCACCGTGACAATACCGATCGCTATGGAGATGATCCCATTGTGAAGACTAAGCAGCAATACATAAAAGATAACAATCTCATCGTGTGGCGTTTTCATGACCATTGGCACAGAACATCACCCGATGGTATCTATAAAGGGATGACAGCAAAGCTACAGTTTGATCAGTATAGCAGAGAGGGCAGCCAATTATATTATGACCTTCCTGAAATGACTTTAAAGGACCTGGGGTTGATGCTGGAGAAAAGATTTAAACAATCTACTATCCGAATAGTGGGGGACCTGAGAATGGAAGTATCTCAGGTAGCACTTGTTCTGGGAGCAGCCGGTTCAAATCGACAGATCAACAGTTTACAGCGTGACGATGTGGAGGTCGTCGTTGTTGGAGAAGTTCCGGAGTGGGAGACGGTAGAGTACATTCGGGATGCCACTTCACTGGGATATAAAAAGGCACTTATCATGCTAGGTCACGCTAATTCAGAAGAAGCAGGTATGGAATACTGTGCTGAATGGCTCAAGACATTTATTAATAATGTGCCCGTTGAGTTCATCCCAGCCGGAGACCCGTTTTGGTCACCTAACCAGGACTAAAAAGCAATCAGTGCCTCAGCTTGATTCCTAAGGTGCTTCATATACCGCTCATTGGTGATTTCCGGACCTTCCATGTTGGATTCAATACGAGCCAACTTGGGTTTGTGGGCCAGTACATGCATGCCACAATAATTAAAGATGTCAGTCAGATGACTCAGGGCAAGTCCGCCTCCCTGCAGACCGGATGATAATCCTACAAGCGCACATTTCTTATTTCGAAAAGTGCCGGGATATTCCAATCCGTCAATAAATGCTTTTAATACGCCAGGAAAGGAGCCATTGTACTCTGGAACAATGAATACAAACTTTTCAGACTCCTTCATAATTTGTCTGAGCTTGTTGAACGCTTCATTCTTGCCCGAATTTTCATATAGTGCCGTAACGGTAAAATCCGCAGGCAGCTCGTTCAGATCAATCAGATGGCTTTCTGTATTCAGATTTTTTAAGATGCCCTGGTACAGCTGACTAAGCTGATAAGACACCGAATCATTTCTGTTGGTGCTACTTACAATAGTGATCATTAATTATCAGGGATTATTATACCACAGAACCGAAATTTTACGTTTGTGTTTAAACATAAAATCACTCAATATTGTGCTAAAGATAAAGCCATATTGTTGGAATAAAATTCACAGGTGCTTTTCTACAAACCAATTTTGAACAGCTTCGACTGAATGTCTGTAATAATCGATCGACTTACTAAGGTGTATGGCACACAGAAAGCTGTGAACAATATCTCTTTTGAAGCTCAAAAGGGTATAATCACGGGTTTTCTTGGTCCGAATGGTGCAGGTAAATCCACCACCATGAAAATGATCACAGGGTACCTTCGACCTGATGCCGGTACAATCACTGTAGAAGGTGTTGATGTGCTAGAACAACCCAGACAGGTAAAAAAAATGACAGGTTACTTACCGGAACATAACCCGCTCTACCTGGATATGTATGTTCGTGAATTCCTACGGTTCATCGGCGGGATCTATCAGTTGAGGGGAGTGAAAAACAAAGTGGCAGAAGTGATCCATAAGTGCGGACTGGAAAGGGAAGCGCACAAACCCATCAGAGCATTGTCAAAAGGGTACCGGCAGCGTGTTGGACTGGCCAAAGCACTGATTCATGATCCAAAGGTCCTGATCCTGGATGAACCCACTTCTGGACTTGATCCCAATCAGATTGTAGACATTCGTAAGGTGATCAAACAAGCAGCCCAGGACAAGACCATCCTGCTTTCCACTCACATCATGCAGGAGGTAGAAGCATTGTGCGATCAGGTCATCATCATCGACAAGGGCAATATCGTCGCGAATGACAAACTGGAAAATATTAAGACGAAGCAATCAGGTAGTCAGGGAATGTTGTTGGAATTTGAGCAGTCAATAGAGACAAAGATTTTCGAGGATGCTGGATTCAAAGTGGTTGAACAAAGCGGGTACACTTACCTCATTGAATCTGAGAATGCCAATATCCGGGCCGAGTTGCTACGAATCACCTCAGAGCACGCATTGCCATTGGTTAGCCTGAAGAAAGCAGATAAGTCTTTGGAAGAGATCTTCCAGGGATTGACGAAAGGAGGAAATGATGTATAGCATCTTTCTCAAAGAGATCAATGAGTTTCTGGACAGCCTGATCGCATACATTGTGATTGGTGTGTTCTTGTCAGGTATCGGTCTGTTGATGTGGATCTTCCCTGAAACCAACGTGCTGGACTACGGATATGCCAGCATGGAAACACTGTTTAACCTGGGACCCTATGTGCTCATGTTTTTAATCCCGGCCATCACCATGAAATCTTTTGCGGAGGAGAAACGAAACGGTACGCTGGAACTGCTTTATACTTTGCCAATTAGAAGCACAGATATCATTTTAGGTAAATTTCTCGCTGGCTTTTTCCTTGTATTCTTTTCGATCCTGCCAACACTGATCTACTACTACACCCTAAGTGAACTGGGTATCCCAAAAGGTAATTTGGATACTCCGGGTATCATCGGTTCATATATTGGATTACTTCTCCTTGGCGGCGTCTTTACCGCTATAGGCATTCTGGCTTCAGCTTTGACTGGAAACCAAATTGTTTCTTTTATCCTGGCCGCGTTCCTGTGTTTTTTCTTCTACACAGGTTTCGATTCCTTATCGGCCATTGACCTGTGGACAGGTTGGTCATACGTATTGTCTCAGTTGGGTATTGTAGCACATTATTCCGCACTGAGTAAGGGATTGATTGATCTGGCAGATGTGAGCTATTTTATCAGTGTGATTGCCCTGCTCTTGTTAGTTACATATTTAATTCTTGGGTTGCGAAGATGAGGATGGAGAATTATAAGATCGGGATTTGGTTGAAACTCCTATTAGGAGTCATGGTGGTCATCCTGCTATTGCAGCTGACTTCAAAATACAGGGTCCGTATCGATATGACGGAAGAGAAGCGATACACCATTACAGATGCAACAAAAGAAGTACTAAGCCAGGTAAAAGATGACCTGTATATCGAAGTATACCTGGAAGGTGAGCTGCCTTCAAATTTCCTGAGGTTTCAGACAGCAATCAGGGAAACCCTGGAAGAATTTGAAGTGTACACCGATGCCTCGCTTGAGTATCGGTTCATTGATCCATCACAGGCGGAAAGCCAACGTGCCCGAAATCAATACTACCAGGGGCTGATGCAGCAGGGACTGCAACCCAGCAACCTGAACCTGAAAAAGGACGGAAAGCAGTCCCAGATCATGGTTTTTCCTGGTTTGATCATTTCGGCGGGTGGGCAGGAGCTAGCCGTAAATCTCTTAAAGGGGAGCAGGGCTTCCTCTATTGAGGATGTGCTTAATCAGTCCATTGAGGGACTTGAGTATGAAATAGCGAATGGAATTGCCTTGGTGACTGGAAATACACGAAAGCGTGTGGGACTGGTCTACGGGCATGATGAACCGGATACTACAGAGCTGGCAGGTTTTACCAATCTTGTGCTGTCTAAGTATGACCTGTTCAGGATCAATCTACCTGCCAGAACAACACCTTTGACAGGTTATGATCTCATTGTAGTAACCAAGCCAGCCAAAGCCTTTACGGAGGGTGAAAAATACCTGCTGGATCAGTACCTGATAGGAGGAGGGAGGCTACTCTTTTTCCTGGATGCGCTGGGAGTAGACATGAATGAAGCTTCCGGTGAAGGCACAGTTGCCATACCGTATGAGAACAACCTCACCGATATGCTCTTTAAATATGGGGTGAGGATCAATAATAATTATGTAGCAGATATCAACTGTGGTAATACACCCGTCGTAGCAGGAAATATTGGTGATCAACCTCAGATCAACATGCTTCCATGGCCTTATTTCCCCATCATTACGAACTATGGCAATCATCCTGTTGTAAAAAATATGGATGCACTCCAGGTGCGGTTTGCATCGGAGATAGACTCAGTGAAGGCAGATGGGATCAAAAAAACGCCATTGCTTTTTACATCAGCGAACTCCAAGGTGATTGGGGCCCCGGTCAGGGTAAGCTACAATGACCTGAAGGATGAATTGCTACCTGAGAAATTCGTGCACAAACCTGTTCCGATAGCCTATCTGCTGGAAGGGAAATTCCAATCGCTTTATAAGAACCGGTTTGTTCCGGGAAATTTTGACCAGTCAGCCTTCCGTCCTGATGGACTGGAATCAAAGATGGCCGTGATTGCCGATGGTGATTTGATACGGAACGAGTTTGACCTTGAATCGGGTAATCCGCTGCCCCTGGGTGTGGATCCGTATTCCAGGGAGCATTATGCCAACGAGACCCTGATCATGAATTTGATGGAATACCTGATGGATGATTCCGGACTGATCCAGGCTCGTTCTAAGGAGATCAAGATTAGGCCACTGGATAAGGCACGCGTAAATCAGGAGCGTACGAAATGGCAATTGGTCAACATAGCGGCTCCGATTTTTTTATTGATCCTGTTTGGGTTCGCTAAAATGTATGTCAGAAAAACCCGGTACCGCAAATGAGCAAAACCAATAAAATACTTCTTGCAGTGATAGCGGCATTGGCGTTGATAAATATCGGCTTGTTCTTTTCAGGGAACCTGAATAGCTCAGGTGGTGTGGAGAAATCGATATTTATCGTCTCAGATACCAGTATGGTAAATAAGATTAGTATCCAGGGTCTAAATTCTGAAATATCAATTTCCAGGGAAAGTAACGCGTGGAGTTTGAACAATAAATACAGAGTTGACGAAGGTCTGAGAAGGCTGTTCTTTTCAATTCTTCAGCGTGTAAGTGTCAGAAAGCCAGTAGACATGGCACCATCGGACAGTATTTATGTCAGCTTGCAAGGAGAAGAGAACCTGGAGTTCGTTGTGTTTAGCAATCCTACCAAGACCCGGACGTATTTTTATCATCCGGAGGAAAAACAAAGCTACGAGGTGGAGATTCCCGGGTACAATGAATACCTTGGTGGGATCTTTGAGCTGAAAGAAAGCCAGTGGCGTGACCGGTTGATCCTAGATGAAAACTGGCGATCTATCAAATCTGTAAAGTTGAATTACAGCAATGATCAACCAGACCTGTCAATCGAATTCAATGGGAAGTTTTTTAACCTGGAAGGAGTTAATAGACTCGATAGCTCCCGGGTGATCGATTATCTCAATCAATTTCAGGTTTTTGAGGTGAATGAGATCATCTCAAGAGAGCGTTTTCCACAATACGATAGTTTGAGCAATACAGCACCTGTAGCCACCCTGACGATCACGTCCATCAGGAATTCTGAACCAGGCCAATTGAAGTTGTATCCGGCCTTTGACAACATGGCCTTTCAGTTGGTAACCAAAAATGATGAATTGATGATCCTGGATAGTGAACGAGCCAGCCAGATTCTGATGAAGCCACAGGATTTTCAAGCCAAAGAGTAAGTCATTTTTATGTTTCATAAGTAGATTTTTTGCTTAAATTTGACGACTCGATTCAACCATCGAAATCCCCGTGCCTGGTGAAATGAGTTCCGAGTTCGGAACGAATCCACACCTGAGTGCATAAGTGCACTAGGTTAAGCAGGCATGTGACTATGAAAATGAACTAAGACACAGATGAAATTTATTGTATCCTCTTCCTATTTGCTTAAGCAAGTTTCTGCGATCAACGGAGTGATAACCACCAATCCAGTGGTGCCTATTCTGGAAAATTTCCTGTTTGAAATCAAGTCCGGGACGCTGACAATCACTGCGTCTGACTTGCAAACAAGTATGATCACAGAGATAGAGGTAGAGGCCAAAGAAGATGGTAGCATCGCGATCCCGGCACGTATCCTCATGGAGACACTCAGAAATTTACCCGAGCAGCCGGTAACGTTTTCTATTGATTCCGATACCTACAGCATCGAGATCAACTCCGATAATGGTAGGTATAAGCTGTCAGGAGAGAATGCCACAGACTTCCCGAAAATCCCAACTGTGTCAGATGGTTATTCGGTAAACATCTCATCTGATGTGCTGTCGCAAGCGATCAACAACACCATTTTTGCTACAAGTAATGATGAGTTGCGACCTGCGATGACAGGGGTTTATGTAAATCTGAGTGAAACCAATACCACTTTCGTAGCTACGGATAGTCACCGATTGATCCGATACCGAAGAGTAGATGTTGCAGCTGATCAGGGACACACCATGATCATTCCGCGAAAAGCACTCACTCTGCTGAAAACAACATTGCCTTCAGAAAATACGAATGTGAACATGGAGTTCAATGCATCCAATGCATTCTTCAATTTCAACAACATCAAGATGATCTGCAGGCTGATCGATGAGCGATTCCCTGACTATGAGAATGTGATTCCGGTTGACAACAACAACACCATTGGTATCAACAAAGAAGAATTGCTGAGCTCATTAAGAAGGATCGCTATCTATGCCAACAAGACCACTCACCAGGTGAGACTAAAAGTGACTGGCAGTGAGTTGATGATCTCAGCTGAGGATCTTGACTTCTCCAACGAAGCCAACGAAAGACTTTCATGCGAGCACGATGGCGAAGACATCGAAATCGGATTCAATGCTAAGTTCCTGATCGAGATGCTAAATAATCTGGACACCGACGAGCTATCACTGAAACTGAGCGCACCAAACAGAGCGGGCATCATCCTTCCCAAGGAAAAAGATGACAACGAAGACATCCTCATGCTGGTAATGCCAGTCATGCTGAATAACTACGTATAAGCTGATTTTCATCCGCACTTGAGATAGAAGAAAAGATTTCCTGAGCATTCCCCATTCCCTAATGTTTCTCGAAGAGGAAGTTGTGAATTGCTACTTCATAGAAGGTATAGTAATTCGCTATACAACAAGAAATATGTAAGTATCATCCAGGGGGAATACTATTCGATAGGAGTCTCAGCCAAATTTTGCAGAAATTACCCGGAGCGAACCTCCTGACTCCTGCCTGTCCATCGAAGGTGGGATTTCTGATTTCTGTAAAACAAGGGGAGAAAGAGTATACACAATTAGCAAATTACTCTCCGCTGGACTACAAGAAATATGTAAGAAGTAGACAGAAGAAACATCAATCGTGAGCAAACCTGAACAATTCACAAGAATCAAAGATGCGAAAATCTCCTGACTCCTGTATTCTGTCTCCTGTCTCCTGCACAGCTATTTCGATTTCCTCCTGCTAAAACGCCCTTTCTTCTCAGGTGTCTTCTCAGCCAGTTCCTTACATTCTTCAAACGTCAGCTCCTCAGGAACTTTGTCCTTAGGGATCTTCACATTTTTCTTACCAAACTTGATGTAAGGACCGTAACGGCCGTTCAGGACAAATACCTCAGCATCTTCATCAAAGGTCTTGATGTATTTGTTGGCATCCTGCTCACGCTTTTCCTGGATCAATTCAATGGCTTCTTCCTCGGAAACAGATAATGGATCCTGGTCTTTCTTGAGCGAAACGAACTTGCCATCATGACGGATGTAGGGGCCAAACCTTCCGATGGCAGCAATGATCGGTTTATCTTCAAATGAACCTACTTCCCGAGGAAGCTTAAACAACTCCAGCGCATCCTCAAGTGAGATGTTTTCTAAAAGCTGTCCGGCTCGCAAACTGGCAAACTTCGGCTTTTCTTCCTCTTCCATCTCACCGATCTGGACATAGGCACCATACTTACCTAGCTTGCCGTAGACCATCTTTCCGCTTGCCGGATCGATTCCAATTTCGCGGGCAGATACAGCTTCGCTGCGTTTGATCTGCGAAGTGTCTTCCACCAAAGGATGAAACTGGTTGTAAAAGTCTTTGATCATCTTGGTCCAGTCAACCTTACCTGTGGCAATGTGGTCAAACTCCTCTTCCACCTTGGCAGTGAACGAAAAGTCAATCACGTTAGGGAAATACTGTACCAGGAAGTCGTTTACTACTACACCTGTGTTGGTTGGGAAGAGCTTGTTTTTTTCCGCCCCGGTGATCTCTGTTTGCTTATGGGTTTCGATAGCTCCATTCTCCAGGATCAGCTCCTGGTAAGCACGCTCTGCACCTTCACGACTTTCTTTTTCTACGTAATTTCTCTTGATGATAGTAGAGATAGTTGGTGCGTATGTAGATGGTCGCCCGATACCCATCTCTTCCAGTTTCTTCACCAGACTGGCTTCTGTATATCTGGGAGGGTGACGCGTAAATCCTTCTTTAGCGATCATCCGCTTGAGGTCCAGGTCCTGCCCAACAGAAAGTGGAGGAAGCATACCCTGCTGCTGTTCCTCATCATCTTCATCATCAGTAGACTCGATGTACACTTTGAGGAATCCTTCAAATTTGATCACCTCACCCTGAGCAACCAGCTTTTCAGGTGTGGTAGAAATGCCAATGGTGGCAGTAGTCTTTTCTAGTTGAGCATCAGCCATCTGAGAGGCGATAGCTCGTTTCCAGATCAGCTCATAAAGTCTTTGCTCAGCACTGTCTTTGCCAGCTGAAGTCACGGAGAAGTCAGTAGGTCGAATGGCTTCGTGAGCCTCCTGCGCTCCCTGACTCTTGGTTTTAAAATGTCTTTCCTGTGCAAACTCATTGCCATAGCTCTTACCGATCTGGCTCTTGGCACTTTTGATGGCCTCCTGCGAAAGGTTCACCGAGTCAGTCCTCATATAAGAGATCTTACCGGCCTCATACAGCTTTTGTGCAACTGACATGGTCAGTGAAACAGGAAAACTCAATTTCCTACTCGCTTCCTGCTGCAGGGTGGAGGTAGTAAAAGGAGGTGCCGGCGACTTCTTGGCAGGCTTGGTCTCCAGGTTTTCGATGGTGTAGGCAGCCCCAATACATTTATTTAGGAACGTGTCTGCATCTCCCTGGGTCTTGAACTTTGAAGGGAGCTCTGCTTTCAGGGTCTTACCACCACCCAGATCAAAAAGTGCTGTGATTTTAAAGGATGAAGTGGCCTCGAATTTTTCGATTTCACGTTCACGCTCCACGACTAATCGGACAGCAACTGACTGCACGCGACCGGCTGATAAACCGGTTTTAATTTTTTTCCAGAGGATAGGAGAGAGTTCATATCCTACCAGCCGGTCAAGGATCCTTCTGGCTTGCTGTGCATTTACCAGGTCGATGTCAATGCCTCTTGGATTAAGCAATGCATTCTGAATGGCATTCTTGGTGATCTCCCGAAATACAATCCTTCTGGTATTGGAGTCATTAAGCTCCAATGCTTTGGATAAGTGCCATGAAATAGCTTCTCCCTCGCGGTCATCATCCGATGCGAGGTAGACTGTCTCTGCACTGGCTGCAAGCTTCTTGAGTTGCTTTACGACGTCTTTCTTATCAGCTGATATTTTGTAGGTCGGCTCGAAGTTATTTTCGATATCGATAGCAAAATCGTCCCGGGGGAGGTCACGAACATGACCGTATGAGGATAGTACTTCATAGTCCTTTCCCAAATATCCTTCTATGGTTTTCGCCTTAGCTGGCGACTCGACAATTACAAGATTCTTTCCCATTCATCACACTTTTACGGCGGTAAATATCTCTAAAAATTTATTAATTCATGAAAGGAGCCCCACTGAACTTGTTTGAAACAATGTTTTTCAGTCTGCTCTTTTCTCATAACTTAGTTGTACACAAATGGTTAGGAAATTATTTATTTTAAGACACGGCGAAGCAGAATCAGGTAGAAACTGGACCGATATCAACAGACCGCTAACAGATCAGGGTAAAAAAGATGTTCTGGGGGTAGGAGTAAAGCTCAATCATAAAGGTGTAAGATTTGATCGTATCCTGTGTAGCACAGCTCGTAGAACGAGGGAGACAGCATCGGTCTTTCTGGAGCCATTCACAGAAACACATGAGGTGATGTTTCAGGAAGAATTGTACAATGCCCCACTGGATCAGGTTCAACATTCAATTATGAACATTCCAAATGATTTTAAAAGTGTAGCCTTAATTGGTCACAACCCATCCGTATCCTCGCTGGCCACTTATTTATTGAATGGACAATTTGTCTCGCTATCACCTGGACAGCTAATAGCATTTGATCTTTCAATTGAGGATTGGAGTGACTTATATAAAGGATGTGGAACTCTAGTAGAAATATGAAGGAAGGAAAAATCATCGTAGCCCCCAATGCTTTTAAAGGAGCACTCAGTGCAGAGGAAGCTGCTCAGGCAATAGCGAGAGGTCTTAGGAAGTCAGGGTTCAAAAATGAAATCGTTGAGCTGCCCATTGCCGACGGTGGTGATGGAAGTCTGCCTGTTATTTCGAAGTATTTGAAAGCCGAAATCCGATCATCTACTGTGAAAGGACCTGATGGGAGCAGTGTGAGAGCCAATTGGGGTTATAATAAAGAGAAAAATCTCGCCATTATTGAAATGGCGGAAGCCTCGGGAATTCGATTGATCCCAAAGAGTAGCCTCAATCCAATGGTGATGACAACCTATGGTACCGGTCAGCTGATAGTGGAGGCAGTTAATAATGGTGCGAAGGAAATTTATCTCACGGTAGGTGGGAGCGCTACTGTGGATCTGGGAATGGGAATAATGGAAGCTTTAGGAGCTAAATTTTATGCAGAGAGTGATGAGTTGAATGACCTGGTACCAGGTGATTTCGAGCGGATCACAAGTATAGATGTATCCAAACTGAAGGAACTCACATCCGGAGTAAGGGTGAGGATACTAAGTGATGTAAATAATCCACTATTAGGTAAGGAGGGGGCTGCTGCTGTTTTTGGTCCACAAAAGGGAGCCACTAAAGAAATGGTTGTACAGCTGGAATCATCGCTCGGACATATTGCGGGGATATTAGAGGAAATCACAGGAAAGTCCGTCAGGAACCTGAAAGGCGGAGGAGCAGCTGGAGGCATTACCGCTGGACTTTTTCTCGCCATGGATGCAGAGATCCAGGATGGGGCTGACCAAATCTTAAATTGGGCAGGGTATAGTGAGCATCTGAAAACAGCCAGCCTGGTCATCACAGGCGAAGGAAAGATTGACACACAAACCAACTATGGCAAAGGCCCTGGACTCATTGCCAGGCTCGCCAAAAAAGCAGGAGCTAAAGTCGTCGGACTCAGCGGAGCATTAGATGAAGATACTAGCCAGATCCAAAACTTCGACCAGCTCCTCGCCATCTCCAACCCCAACGACCCTCTTGAGGTCTCAATGAAGAACACAGCAGTTAATCTGGAAAGCGCAGTCAGTCTTCTGACTTCGCGCACCTAGTCATCCTATGACTTTGAGTTATAGGATGACTGCTGCAGAAAGAAAGGATGCTTGCGCGCCAAATTGCTAATAAGTAATCAAAACTCAACGTAATATCTTGACTCTTCGTCATCGATCCTTAGGTAACTTTCCTTCCTGAATTCCTCTGCTGTTTTCGGTAAATCCAAAAGCTCCATTGCAAGCTCTCTGTTGCAAAAACTTTCTCTAGATAGATCGATGTAGTCCCGAAATGAACTCATCTCGTAATCCTCCATTTTTTTGACTAATCTAGCTTTTATTGGGTTCTGGTGAATATAATGAAAGCAGTTCAACGGATAGTCATTCGTGATCTGAGGAGTCCTTGGGTCATTATCACTATCTAGGGATTTCACTTTAGTATGCTGTTGAAATAATGAACCCGTTCTTTTTTCCTGTTTGTTTATCGCCCTCGTATACGATCTAAGCATGATCTTCAGATCATCGCTAAAGTTTTCTTTGATAAGATCTTCTTTAGAGTAAACCAGAAAATGAAAATGATTTTTCATTAGACAAAAAGCAAGAATGTCCAGATGAGGTAATAGATGTCTTTGAGCCTTTTCAAGAAAGAATTCAGAATTCCTTTTTTCAAAGAATATTGTCTCTTTATTGTTACCTCTATTGTAGATATGATAGAATGATTCTGGTATCAATAACTTTGCGCTATAAGCAATGATACCTGTAATATTCTAATTATCTTTATGAATCATTTAAATTCTCCTCAATAAGAAGTGTGAAGTTGACTTAAATGGTCAACCTTATTTAGGCACACACCCATCCTGACTTCTGACTCCTGATTTCTGACTCCTGACTCCTGACTCCTGATTCCTGATTCCTGATTCCTGATTTCTGACTCCTGATTTCTGTATCCCAGTGCACACCCCTTTGTCCCCTAAAGGGGTCCCATCGCACCCTTCATTACGTATTTCCCATTCAAGCAGCGTCTCTCACAAATTTTAATACGAACGACCATTAGACAACGTCGTCAAACTATGTTAGGCACACACCCATCCTGACTTCTGATTCCTGATTTCTGACTCCTGTATACTGTATACTGTCTCCTGACTACTGTCTCCTGTCTCCTGTCTCCTCTCAATTCTTCCTCCCCAGCCCAAATTGATCTCCAGCATTGTAGGCCTTACCATCTTTCATAAATACTTCAATCATTTTTTCACTGGATACGGTATTGTGATTGTCATCTTTAAGGATATACAGGATCTCCCGGGTTTTGACGTGGACGACCTCCCCGCTGGATGGATATGCATACTGTCCATCAATACTGAACGTGATCCATCCGGGCATATCACTGAGTGGTATGGTCGTTAGCTGCTGATAGGGAGGGAATGCCTGAAAAATGTGCATCCTCATATTATGTCCATCACTGATCCAGATCTCCTTTTCATTGGGTGTCAAACCAATGCCATGGCTGGGGTTTCCGTGCCTTCGGACCGGGCCTTTGTCCCAACCCTCTACGGTAATACTTGCCAGTTTTTGGCCCGTCTTTAAATCACCGACCTCAAAGCCCAGCAGTTCGTTTACATTCACAAAAACGATGGACTCATCACTGTTGACAGTAAAAGGCCGGATGCCGGCACTGAAAGGTCCGACTTTTTTGATGACTTTGTGGGTTTTCGGATCAGCAACATGTAGTTCTGGTGAACCAATGTCCGCCATGTATACCTGGTTACCCGAAGGTCCATAAATGGTATTGTGTGCCCTGGAATGCACTTTGATTTTAGCGATTTCCTTACCATCCTCAGCATTCACAACACGCCAAAAGTCCTTTTCTAAAGAAGGCAGATAGATGGTTTTGCCATCAGGAGAGATGGATAACCTATCGCACCCACCCTCGTATTTCTTTTCCCAAACCACCTTTTCAGTTTCCAGGTCTACACGTTGCATCGATTCTAGCGTTGTAATGAAAAGGCTATTCAGGGGGATGCTGATGTCAATGCCCTTTACATTGGACGGAGTGCCATCATCATGAAATCCCAGTGTGCTGATCCTTTTCACAAACTGGTGGTTGTTGTCGATATCAAATACCACCAGGCCATGTCCACCATAGCCAAGGTAATCCCGGATCCCTGGAGTAGCCACATATAAATAATGGCCTGTTTTTGATTCGTCAGATGGACTGGAGGGCTGAGCAGTAATTGTTGTTGATACTGCAATTAGTAATAAGCATACTGAATTCTGAATTAGGTTTTTCATCATTAGAGGGGTTAATCATATAAATCTAAATATTTTATGGATTAAAACAGACCACCTTCTGATTCCTAACTTCTGCATCCCACCGCACACCCCCTTGTCCCCTAAAGGGGTCCTGCCCCAACTTTCTCACACACTCAGGTCCCAGCAGAGTCTCCTTAGTGACTCTGCGTTACTATAGCACACTCAAAAATTTCGGAGACCTCAAACCCAATGAGACACGACCACCAGACAAAGCGATTAGCCTATTTTAGGGACGTTCGTCTGATTCCTGATTTCTGACTTCTGATTTCTGTCTCCTGACTCCTGACTCCTGACTCCTGACTCCTGTCTCCTGTCTCCTGTATTCTCTATTCTTACTATCTTACCACCATGTCAGATACTCAACTTCAACGCAAGCTTGGTCCTTTGATGCTATGGGGGCTGGGTGTAGGATATGTCATTTCGGGAATGTACTTCGGTTGGAACCTCGGCCTCGAGCAGGGCGGGACCCTCGGTCTTGGCGTTGCGACTGTCTTTGTGATCATCATGTACCTTACGTTTACCTTTAGTTATACAGAGATGGCTTGTGCTATTCCCAAAGCCGGAGGAGCCTTTGATTACACCCTGCATGCGTTAGGGAAAGACTGGGCTTTTTTTGCGGGCATGGCCCAAAATATTGAGTTTATCTTTGCTCCACCGGCTATAGCCTTTGCCATCGGAGCCTATCTGAATCTTTTCTTTCCGTCATTACCCATTCTTGGGATCGCCATTGGGGCGTACCTGATATTCACAGCCATCAATATATACGGTGTACATGCGGCAGCGGCTTTTGAGCTGTTCGTGACTATAATCGCAGTTTGTGGATTGTTACTTTTCTTCTTCGCAACAGGTTCATCATTCTCCATGGAGAACTTCACCAGAAATCCACTACCCAATGGCTGGTCGGGTATGTTTGCTGCCATCCCTTTTGCTATCTGGTTTTTCCTGGCCATAGAAGGAGTGGCGAATGTAGCTGAGGAGACCATCAACCCCCAAAAGAATGTACTGATAGGCTTTGGGTCTGCCATTGCCACACTTGTGGCACTTTGCTTACTGACTTTTACCTTTTCTATTGGGGTGAATGGCTGGGAAACCGTAGTCTACGACCCTGAAACAGGTGCGGCTTCAGATAGTCCGCTCCCACTGGCACTCGATCATGTGCTTGGATCAGAGACACTGGTGTTTAAAGTGGTGAGCTTCATTGGTCTGTTCGGCCTGGTGGCTTCGTTTCACGGGATCATCCTGGCTGCAGGTCGCTCCACCTTTGAGTTTGGGAGGGTGGACTTTGGTCCATCCATTTTGGGGAAAATCAATCCAAAGTTTAGCACGCCAACCAATGCCCTGGTTTTCAATACGGTCATAGGAATTATAGCTTTACTTACAGGAAAAACGGGTGAGATCATTACCATTGCCTGCTTTGGGGCTTTATCTCTCTATGCCATCTCTATGGTTTCAATGATTGTACTGAGGAAGAAACACCCTGAGCTTGAAAGACCTTTCAAGGTCCCTTTCTATCCTGCATCACCCATCATTGCCCTCATAATAGCAGTCATCGCCCTTATTGCCGTGACCATTTACAACCCCATGCTGGCACTGATCTATTTTGCTATTCTGGGTGTGGCTTACGTCTGGTTTAAAATGATTAGAAAGTAAACTCAATCCGAATAGCCATACGCCGCTTCATTCTTTTCTCGGTGACAACAGTGTCGTCCTGCGTCCACCAGTCAAGATAAGTATAAGTGACCGTAGCGTCCTGGCCCATGCTACAGATGCTGATAGCCACTGCATTTTCCGGGAAACTGAATTGATAGCCAACCCCTGCCTGCCAGTAGATACCCCCAACTTCCTTAGTATTTTCATAGGACGTGTACGCAGTATTCAGGAAGCCGTAACCAGGCCTGAAAAAATAAAACGGGGCAAACCTCCGCTGCATGATGTAACCCTTTAGCTCTGCGTAGACCGGGAAGGTGGAGATATCTTCAAGCGCTTCATAGCCAATCCCAATGCCTGCTCCCAGGTAAGGATTGAACATATAGCCATTCACAAGGTTTAATGACAACCCAGGGCTTGAATTACCAAAGCTGATGCCCATTCCGATGGTGTGATAATATCCGGGTTCTATGCCTGAAAAAGTCTGGACTTTGGATTTGACTACAGTAGACTTCATCTTTTCGAACTGGATATTTTCAATCCTGTCGTGTGGAATAAGCACCTCTGTCCCCTCAATGTTCAGGTAAACCCCCAATGAGTCGATGGATTGAAAAACAGGCCCAACATACAGGCTGTTGTCTATCAGCTCAACCCTGACATGCTGTTTTTCCTGAGCACAGAGACTTATAGTAAGGGAAAATACAGCCGACAACAAAAGCCATCGGCCTGGTTTTATCCTATTACAACTCACTGGAAGAGATTTCTAGTTTGCTGATAAAAGTAATCTGATTTGGATCGGTGTAGTCATATTGATATAAGCCATCGCTTCCTATCAAATACAAGGTATTCTGATATGGAATCACATCATAAGCATCCAGATTAGTGATACTTGTGATAAGATTACTGGATATTTTCATGTCATCGGATGAATCAAATACTTTCAATCCTGACGCTCCCTCACAAATAAACAAGGTATTTCCATCTATCCCCAACCCATGTGGACTGACCATGGGATATTCGGCAAGCAAGATAGGGTTCGATAAGTCAGAAATATCAATCACCTCAAGCTGGTTTAAAGTTCCCTGGCAGGTGGTACCACTTCTCAGGGTCACATAGGCCCGATCTCCTTGTACCACTACAGGGTCGCAGCTTACCATGTGCTCGTATTTGGTGATCAGTTCCGGACTACCCGGAGAGGCATTGTCCAGGATATACATCCCTGATTGAGCCCCTACGAAAAGGTTTTGCTCATATGGGAACAGAGTCTCTATGTCCCAGCCTAAGAAGAGCTCATTTATTTTTTGCGGATCATCACCATCGGAGATATCAAAGGTGTGAAGAGAGTGATCATCCATAGCATATAGGTGGGTGTTCACGATGGTATAGGTAGCCATCGAACCACCAATCCCTGTGGTGTTTTGTGGTGGGGGAACAGAGGATGATTCTGCCATAACCAATGCGTCATTGCTGAAACCAAAGAAACCACCCCCGAACACAGGTTCAAACTGACCACCAGCCTCTTCCAGGGTAACCGAGATCGTTCTTACAGGTTCGTAATCAATAATCAACCCATTGATAGGGTCTAGTATATATGCATCATTAAAATTTTCGAAGATCCCCTCCAATCTGCTTACCTCAGATATCGCATCCATGTTGCTGATGTCAAGCACTACCAGGTCGATATAGCTGTCCGCATAAAGCAGATCATTTCTTACCGAAAAACTAAAGTTTCCGGGAATCTCGATGAATTGCCTGGCAGCTGGAGACTGAGGTACTGAATTGTCAACAATATGAATTCCATTTCCGGGCTCGTTGATCATGATCCAGTTTTTATAGAGGTAGATCCTGCCCCGTTCTTCGATTGGTTTTGGTGCCGCAATGTCCACACCTTCACGGATCTCCGCCAGCGTAAGATAAACGGGTTCGAAAACGGTGTACTCACGGGTGATCTCTACACGATCCTGACAGGAAATAAGGATTATCGAAGCAATGACAACGCCCATCATGATGATGGCTTTCTGAAAGGTAGTTGTTTGGTTTTTATTCATTGGGGTATAGGTTTAGCAGTTATGCAAGATGGTCTAGTTCTATGGACACAGTTTTCATTATCAAAGTTGGAATAGTTTAGGTATTAGAAAGATATATCAGTATTTTGGCTAAAATTGTGGAACCCAAAGAATAACGCTTATTTATCTCTATGGCTGGTCAGGAAAACAAAGGTATCCTTACATTAAATTCTCTTAAACAACTTGTTGATAGTGAGGATATCACCACGGTGATTGTGGCTTTTACCGATCACTATGGGCGGCTTCTGGGCAAGCGCTATGATGCGGATTTTTTTCTCGAAAGTGTGATCGATGAAGGTGCCCATGCCTGTGATTATTTGCTGACCACCGACATGGAGATGGAACCTGTTCAAGGCTATGATTCTGCCAACTGGGAGCTAGGCTACGGAGACTTTCACTTGGAGCCGGATTTCGGTACGCTCAGAAAAGCCGATTGGCTTCCACAGACTGCGATCGTCCTTTGTGACATCAGAGACATCAATGACCATCAGCCAGTGTATACCGCACCCAGATCGATACTCAGAAATCAGATCGCTCATCTCAATGAATTGGGGTTCCAGTCCTCAGCAGCTTCTGAGTTAGAATATTATTTGTTTGAGAATGATTTTAGGGAGGCCAATGAGCTGAAATATGATGACCTCAAACCAGCTGGCTGGTACCTGGAAGACTATCACATATTACAAGGCACCAGAACGGAGTTTTTTACTGCCGCTGCGAGAAGACACCTGAAGAACTCGGGTGTGCCGGTAGAAAATAGCAAAGGAGAATGGGGGCTTGGGCAGCACGAGCTGAATGTCCGATACGCCCTGACCCTGGAGATGGCCGATCGACATGTCATTTTCAAACAATGCATGAAAGAGCTGGCAGATCAATTAGGGGTCTCTATCACCTTTATGGCCAAGTTTCATGAAGACAGGGCCGGGTCCAGCTGTCACATACACATCAGCCTGTGGAAGCAGGGTCAGAATATTTTTATTGGGGATAAAAACTTCGGTCCTGTAAAAGGATCTGATGAATTTGGCTGGTTCCTCGGTGGTTGGATGAAATACGCCGCTGATGTCATGCCTTTTTATGCACCCACAATCAATTCCTACAAACGCTTTGTAGATGCCTCCTGGGCACCCACAAGGATCGCATGGAGTCGTGACAACAGGACGGCAGGTTTTCGCGTGGTTGGCGAAGGAAAGAGCCTGCGGATAGAGTGTCGTATTCCAGGAGCGGATTGTAACCCATACCTGGCTTTTGCCGCTGCTTTAGCGTGTGGCATCCAGGGAATTAAAGAAAAAATCACCCCACCAGAATGTTTTACCGGAGATGTTTATGCGGCCAAGGAATTACCTATGGTACCTATGACACTCAAAGAAGCCACCCTTCGATTTAGGCAAAGTAATTTTGCTAAATCGGCTTTCGGTGATAAAGTACATCAACATTATACCCATTTTTTTGAAACTGAGATTGAAGCGTACGAGTCCAGCGTGACGGACTGGGAACGCAAACGGTATTTTGAACAGATCTAATATTTGAAAAAATCACATGAGACTAAAGGACAAAGTTGCCCTGATCACAGGGGGTAGTAGTGGTATCGGAAAAGAAGCGGCCATTTTATTTGCGAAAGAAGGAGCCAAAATCGTATTGGTAGATATCAACGACGGTGGAGCAAATGAGGTGGTGAAAGAAATCAAAGGACTTGGCGGTAAAGCGGTGTTCCATCGCACGGACATCAGTAATCCTGCTGGAGTAGAGCAAATGGTGATGCTGGCAGAAGAGACCTATGGAAAGCTCAATATCCTGTTCAACAATGCAGGGATCATGCTGTCTTCAGATGATACTGCAGAGGCAACAGACCTGGAAACCTGGGACATGACTATGAATGTGAACGTTAAAGGGGTATTTCTGGGTTGTAAGTACGGGATTCCAGCATTGAGACGAGCAGGTGGGGGATCTATTATCAATACGGCCTCTTTTGTGGCGAGAATGGGAGCAGCTACACCACAGATAGCCTATACAGCCAGCAAAGGGGCTGTACTGTCAATGACGCGGGAGCTGGCAGTGGTCCACGCCAAAGAAAATATTCGGGTCAATGCCCTATGTCCCGGTCCATTGAAGACAGACCTGCTAATGAAGTTTTTAGATACTGAGGAGAAAAAACAAAGAAGGTTGGTGCATATCCCGATGGGACGATTTGGTGAAAGTAAGGAAATGGCCCAGGCTGCACTCTATTTAGCATCTGATGAGTCATCATATATCACAGGAAGTGAATTCCTGGTGGATGGTGGTATCTCAGCCGCTTATGTAACTCCTGAATAGACAAAATATATGTCAAGGTTTGAGATCATTAGCCCCGTGGACGGGTCAGTGTTTGCAGAGCGAGACTATGCCACTGAAAATGAAATTGAAAAGGTCCTGGAGCAGGCCACATCAGCGTTTATTACGTGGCGAAGGACCCCGTTAAGTGAACGAATCACCTTGTGCCAGGCAGTAGTTGATTACTTCAAAGCACACGCTTCAGAATGGGGAGAGGAGCTTTCCTGGCAGATGGGACGACCAATTGCCTACACCCCCAATGAGATTAAAGGAGGTTTTGTAGAGAGGGCACAATCCATGATTGCGATGGCGGAGGAAGGGCTGAAAGAGATCAGGGTTCCTGAAAAGAACGGCTTTACAAGATACATTAAGAAGGAACCACTTGGTGTCATCCTGGTTTTGGCACCATGGAACTATCCCTACCTGACTGCCGTCAATGCCGTGATCCCTGCAATCCTGGCCGGTAATACGGTCATATTGAAATTTGCTGACCAGACGGCACTATGCGCTGAGCGATTTACGGAAGCATTTGAGGCATCCGGAGCACCGAAAGGTGTTTTCCAAACGCTACACATGTCACATGATCAGGTGGCCAAAGTGGTGGATGATCATCGGATTGCACATGTAGGATTTACCGGTTCTGTAGAAGGAGGGAAGGCAGTGCGAAGGGCTATCCAAAACAGGTTCACAGGTATTGGGTTGGAGCTGGGAGGAAAAGACCCGGCTTACGTCACGGAAGATGCCGATCTGGCCAATGCTGTAGAAAACCTGGTGGATGGAGCCTTCTTCAATTCAGGTCAGTCCTGTTGTGGTGTGGAGCGGATCTATGTGCATGAGAGCCGGTTCGATGATTTTGTATCGGAATTCATTAGGCTCACCCGACAATATACACTTGGTAATCCACTGGACAAGGGGACAACACTTGGCCCGATGGTCAGGATATCGAATGCCAAAACAGCCATATCACATATTGATGAGGCCATTAAAAAAGGAGCAAAGGCTTTGATTGGAAAAGGTGAGTTTCCTGACCATCCATTGCCTTATCTGGCTCCACAGGTATTGGTGAATGTCAACCATGAGATGCTGGTGATGAAAGAAGAAAGCTTTGCCCCTGTGGTAGGGATTATGGCGGTAAAAGATGATCAGGATGCCATTCATTTGATGAATGACAGTAAATACGGTCTTACCGCTTCTATCTGGACAAAAGATCGGGATAGAGCGATCAGGATCGGTGATCAGGTTGAAACGGGTACCTGGTTTATGAATCGTTGTGATTACCTGGATCCGGAACTCAGCTGGACGGGTGTGAAGGATTCCGGAAGAGGCTGCACGCTTTCAGTTTTGGGCTTTGATTACCTCACCAGGCCCAAGTCTTACCACCTAAAACATGGCTAGATGAAGCTGGCATTGCTCGTTTGCGATCATGTGGCCAAACCTTTTGATGAAGTGCATGGTACTTACCCGGTGATGTTTGATCGATTACTTGGCATGCCTGCTGACGCCCATTTCGTTTGTGATAACCAGTTCCCGGACATAAAAGATTATGATGGTTTTGTTGTCACCGGATCGAAAAGGTCGGTCTATGAAGAAGAAAGCTGGATAAAAGACCTGATTCAACTTACAAGGGAAGTAGCTGATACTGATAAAAAATATGTGGGTGTTTGTTTTGGACACCAGGTAATAGGGGAGGCCCTTGGAGGAAAGGTGACCAAATCACATGAAGGTTACCTGATCGGGGTGCATGAGCATAGCATTACCCTACCTGCCCCCTGGATGGATCCGGAGGCAAAGAATGTTAACATTCTGATGTTGTGTCAGGATCAGATTTCGCTCTTGCCTGACAATGCCATTGTCCATGCCTCTTCCCAAAGCTGTGCGAATGGAATAATCAGTCTTAACAATAAAATACTGGGTATTCAGGGCCATCCCGAGTTCACCAAGGCATACAACCAGGATGTATTTCAGTCCCGGGTTGAACGCATCGGGTCTCAAAGGGTAAATGAAGCGCTTCAAAGCCTAAATAAAGAGGTTCACACAAGTTTACTTAGCCAATGGATCAAAAACTTCCTAAGTTTAACCCATTAACCTACTGTGTCCACCGAAGCCTTTTTAACTGCCGAAGCATTAGCGCAGGTAGTGGTGTAGGTGGATTAACTCATTAACTCATTAACCCATTAACCCATTAACTTAAAAAACATGACCGAATTCATCATCGTAAAATACCTCCACTTCCTGGGCATCTTTGGTGTGGTAGGCACGCTATTGATTGAGCTGTTCTATGTAAAATCTTCTATGACCAGGGACCAAATATCAAGGATCTCTAAAGTAGATGGAATATATGGCTTGAGCGCCATCATTGTGTTGTTTGCTGGTCTCGCGATGTGGTTCTGGGTAGGCAAACCCGCCGAACTATATTCCAAAAACTGGATCTTCCACATGAAGGTGACGACATTTATCATTGTCGGTATCCTTTCCATTTTTCCAACCGTATTCTTCCTAAAACAGCGCAAGGGTAGTCCCGGTGATCAGGTTACCATCCCCTCAAAAATCATCAACATGATCCGCCTCGAAGTCTTCCTGCTGTTTATCATCCCACTTATGGCAGTCCTTATGGCCAATGGGATAGGCGGGTTTTGAGCGAAGAACAATCGTCTGACTTCTGATTTCTGACTTCTGACTTCTGATTTCTATCCCACCCCACACCCCTTGATCCCCTAAATGGGTCCTGCCCCAACTTTCTCACCCACTCAGTCCCAGCAGAGTCTCCCGCCAGCTGGCGGGGACTCTGCGCTACCATAGCACACTCCAAAATTTCGGTGACTCAATCCCAGTGAGTCACGACAACAGACAACGAGAACAATCTTATTCAGGTACTCACAAATTCTGATTTCTGACTCCTATATTCTCCCCCTTACCCAAGGAAGCAATATGCGACGGGTGGGTATTCTGTCTCCTGTATTCTATCTTTGAGCTTTTCAGCTCAAAGAAAATGCTCATAGACTCAAAAATAATAGCAGTAGACTTCGACGGCACGATCGTAGATGATCGATATCCCAAGATAGGTAAGCCACACCCATTTGCCATCCAGACCCTACAGATGCTCCAGAAAGATGGACATCGATTGATCCTGTGGACGGTTCGAAGAGGCAAAACGCTTGAAGAGGCAGTCGAGTTCTGCCGGAAACACGGCATTGAGTTCTACGCGGTCAACAAAAATTTCGAGGGGGAAGATGCAGTGGGAGGCAAGCTCAACGCCGACATCTTCATCGACGACCGCAACGTCGGAGGATTACCCCAATGGGGCGAGATCTACCACATGATTTCTGGCAACAACCACTTCCCTAAAGAGGAGAAGAAACCCTGGTGGAAGTTCTTTTGATTTAAAGTTCAAATAGCGTCTTTTGCAGAGGATGCTGTTTGGCGAACTGATACCAGACCCAAAACGAATCCATTACCGTCATCCTGAACGCAGCGAAGCGTAGTGAATGGATCTTAGCCCACATGAAACGTACATATTCTTCCCACCGCTCCTTTCTTACACGTTTCTAGCAGCGTCTCTCGAAGAGCACGCTGTGTTTAGAAACCAGGAGGTAAATCCAAAAGAACACAGACAAAAACTCCCAACAGATAACGAGGTCAACCTATGCTAGGCACTACCCATTCTGTCTCCTGTCTCCTGTATTCTGTATTCTCCACTTACCCACCACACACCCCTTGATCCCCTATAGGGGTCCTGCCGCACCTCCAAATCACAATCCCCATTCCTAAAATGACCACATCACCGTCATCCTGAACGGAACTACCGAGTTTATCTTCTAAAGATTGATTTATCTCTTAATATTTGATGTACCTCGGAGTTCAATTGTCTGTGAAGTGAAGGATCTTAGGCTATGAAAAAGAGGTTGTTTAATTCAACTCAAACTTCCCGGTAGAGATTCCAAACCCAATGAAACACGACCACCAGACAAAGCGATTAGCTTATTTACATATTCTGAATTCTGAATTCTGTCTCCTGTATTCTATCCTAGTCCCCAGCAGAGTCTCCTTTAGGGACTCTGCGTTACACTAGTACTCCCCGTAATCCGCGCAGGGACCGTAACCCTTTCGATAATCAGAATTACCCTCTCTTATGAAGAGAGGGAGAGATAGCTAGTATAACCTTAATAAATCGAACTATAGGGTGAGTTGGTCCACCTTTTAAGTACACAGTCCACAAAAAAAAACGGTCAACCTATGCTAGGCACGTACCCCATTCTGATTCCTGATTCCTGACTTCTGATTCTATATTCGGAGTTCAATTGTCTGTGAAGTGAAGGATCTTAGGCTATGAAAAAGAGGTTGTTTAATTCAACTCAAACTTCCCGGTAGAGATTCCAAACCCAATGAAACACGACCACCAGACAAAGCGATTAGCTTATTTACATATTCTGAATTCTGAATTCTGTCTCCTGTATTCTATCCTAGTCCCAGCAGAGTCTCCATTAGGGACTCTGCGCTAAACTAGTACTCCCGTAATCCGCAGGGACCGTAACCCTTCGATAATCAGAATTACCCTCTCTTCTGAAGAGAGGGGGAGATAGCTCGAACAACCTTAATAAATCGAACTATAGGGTGAGTTGGTCCACCTTTTAAGCACACAGTCCACAAAAAAAAACGGTCAACCTATGCTAGGCACCCACCCATTCTGATTTCTGACTTCTATCCCACCGCACACCCCTTAGTCCCCTGAAGGGGTCCTACCGCACCTTAAAATCACAATCCCCATTCCCAAAACGAACCCTTTACCGTCATCCTGAACGGAACTATCCAAGTTTATCTGCAAAAGATTGATTTATATCTTAATATTTAATATACTTCGGAGTTCAATTGTCTGTGAAGTGAAGGATCTTAGGCTATGAAAAAGAGGTTGTTCAATTCAACTCAAACTTCCCGGTAGAGATTCTAAACCCAATGAAACACGACCACCAGACAAAGCGATTAGCCTAATTTAGGGATGTTCGTCTGATTTCTGATTCCTAACTTCTCGGGCGGAGACCCAAATCCAAAAAGACACGACCATTAGACACCGAGGTATGCTAGGCACTCACCCATTCTGATTTCTGATTTCTGTCTCCTGACTCCTGTAAAACTACCTGTATCTCGCCCTCCGTCTTCCCTTAGGTGGCTGAAGATTCACCGAGAGCGTTCCGGAAATGTAAGGACCCGTGATGGAGATGTTAGCTTCTTCGCTGCCTCCGGAACCCGTAGCAACAAACTGGTCGAAGCTACCAACGAAGTAATTCACTTCTGTACCTATTCCTACATACGGAGTGAGATCATAACGGACACCCACAATTCCTGACAGGGTGATGGTTGTACCGTTTTGAGCAGATCGCTGATCTTCCCGCTCAGGGTCAGTAAACTCCCTGATCAGTGTATTGGTGATCAAGGTCATATTTACTCCAGCTCCAAAGTAAGGGTGGATCTTGGCTAATCCCCGCTTGCGGTATGTCAGTCGTGGATTGCCAAAATTGAACTGATACTTGCCGACTAGTGATAGGGGAGTAAGCCGATAACGAATTTTTTCTTCCCGTTCGATATTTCCAATATTATTAAGTACATCAACCCGATCTGAATAAGTGCCACCGTAAAGACCAATCATAAAGCCTTCATAAATATCCAGGTCTATACCGCCTTGAAACATGATGCCGCCATTGAAAGATTTCCCGATCTCGGCCAGGTAGGAGTCCTGGTTCCAGTAACCCATGCTTGGCGTATAATAGCCGGCATTGAAATTCAGGCTATGGAACATCTGAGAGACACTGAATCCCCCTCGTCGATAACCACGATAACGTCTGCGTTGAGCTTCAACATCTGTAACTATCAGTACAAAAAGTAAGCTAAAAATGAATATGACAGATAGTTTCTTCATGGATTTAGACTTTAGCTGACGTTGGTTCCACCCTGGTTGTGACACGCATTGGTAGTGGCATCTCTAATATTTGTTAAACGCTGAAGTTCAGCATTGTAGTTAGCGTTGGTCTCAGCTGTAAGTGAGTTTCTTGTATTAAGCAAATTAGTTGTGGCCTGTGCAATTAAACTGTTGATTAGTGCTAGTTCTGTATTATACAAAGTGATGCTTGAGTTTACACTTGCTCCGTAGGTTGAGATATTTACCATTGTCAGCAAATCCCTTTCTGCAACCGTAATATCTCCATTAGCAAATGAGGTTGCAATGGTATTTGCTGTCGTGTTGAAAATCGTTAGATAATCATTTAAGCGAGTATTGTGATTGGTTAAAGCCGAGGCTTCAAGACCAGCTCTTTGCCCTTCAATCAAAGGAAGCTGTGAATCATATTGATCTTGAATTAATTGCAATTGAGCTGTTAATATACTGTCTATTTCTGCCTGCCCTTCATTAAAGGCATCAATCGCGGCCTGTCGACAGTCATCAAAGGTGTCCTGGATAAGGAAAAACTGAATATTTTGAACAAACTGAAATTCATAATTTTCTTCATGCTGGCGTCTATTCAGAAAGCTCAATCTTCCTGCATTTGAAATCAGGTTACCAGCAGCAGCCGCTAGTTGCGGAACAAGACTTGTAAGGGTAGGACTTGAAAGAAAAGAAGTGATCGCGTCGTTGACCTGAGAGATGGCAGTGGCATCTCCATTTTGAAGAGCGGTGAGTATTGAAGCTTGAGTTTGACCCGCCCAGTAAGCTTGTTGTCCGGCACTAAAGGCTGTATTTGCAGCGGATGCTACAGAAGATGCAGTGGCTGGGGTGCTGATTGATGTTGATAGCGTGGTGTAGCCATTGACATTGATCGAGCCCGGGGTGATATTGACGGATTCTGACCTTAGGCTGGCTGTGTCAACATCTGGTAAACTTGCGTCAAAATCATACGTGTACTCAAATTCAGGTACAGGACCTAGTTTGGTACAGGCAATGGCCAGGCCAAGACCTAGTATGATCGCTGCGAAGGTGATTTTTTTAAAGAGCTGCATCAACCAGTATAATTACATCAATAATTACTACAAATAACTAAAAATAGTACCATTAATTAAAGTTTTAATGGGATTATTTCTGATTATTTGTCAAGTGTTTTCAACTGTTCATTGATAAAATGTGGGTTGAAACGCAGAATATCATAGAAAAAATCAGTTTGATTACGCAATGCCTGTCCGTTTTGTGTGGCAGCAATTAAATCATATTGGACCCTGATACTATGCGGTGGCCTGAATTGAAACCACCGGTTATTGATGAATTTTCGTGGCCATAAAGAAAGGGTGACCATGATGCCACCATTTTCTCCATTTTTGCTTTTTTGAGCATAAAAGCCAATATCCGTACTCCCAAACTGTCTTAAAACTTCAATCCTTCCGCCATAATCTTCACTTAGATACCTTTCTCCAATCAAACGTAGAGTAAGATCCTGACTCACAATCCGATAAGCCAAAAGCCCATAACCACTTAGATATCTCACACGCTCCCGAATGAATGTGTTATCAGTGTAGATGTACGGTCCTGAATAGAAAAGCCCCCCACCATAGTAGAACCTCCCACCTTCATTCATAAGAATCAATTCAGTACTTGCTCCGTACCTTCTGTTCGTAAAGACCCCTGCAAAGGCATTCAGAAAAACTTTTTGATTGAAAACGCGGGTAAAACCAATCCCAGTCTCCCCGGGCCGGTGCCCGAATCCAACCTCAACATCAAAGTCATTTTGAATAGGAATTAACCACTGAAACACACCATATACGCCCCATTTTGATGTCCATTCTACCCTGGGTCCAATACCCAACTGTGTCCTGAATGGATCATCAACATCCCCAAATCGACTGTTGTAATAGGGCTCTAACTGAAAATCAAGCTTATAGTGCTTTTGATTTCGGTACTTTCCATTCAGGTGCTCTCCACCATAGATCACACTTCCCCGGTAAAGGTGTATGTGTTTCTTTTCTTTCACACTATCCTCAAGCGTAAGGTGCCTGAGGATAAAAAACGGATTTCGATGCAACCGATAATCAAAGATGAAGTTATCTCCATCAACTTCCACAGCCTCCAGATCACTTAGCTCTTGCCCTCGCACAGTAGTCTGCACCCCAGCAACCAGTACCAGCATGAGTATCACAACCCCATAAGTCATCTTCTTTATCACTCCGGCAATATTAATCAGGAATCGGTTGGTTTATCTGTGATTTTGTGATTGTTTTCTAGACAAACAATGTGAAGTGAAAAACAAGCACCTCAACGTCATCCTGAACGCAGCGAAGCGGAGTGAATGGATCTTAGCCCACATGAAACGTACATATTCTACCCCCGCTCCTTTCTTACTCGATTCTAGCAGAGTCTCCTTTAGGGACTCTGCGTTACACAAGTACTCCCCGTAATTCGCAGGGACCGTACCCCGTCAATAATCAGAATTACCCTCTCTTTGCAAGAGAGGGCAGATGTCTCGAATAACCTTAATAAATCGAACCATTGGGTGAGTTGGTCCATCAAGCACGCTGCCCACAGAAAAAACGGTTAACTAATACCAGGCACATACCTATTCTGATTCCTGATTTCTATATCTGTGTTCAATTTTCAGTGAAGTGAAGGATCTTAGGTTGTTAAAAAGGAATTGTTCAATTCTTCTTACGATTCCTAAGATCCTTCTCTTCGATCAGGATGACGATACTAGTTTGTTCTCGTTTCGCTTAAATCCGGTCAACCTTATTTAGGCATCATCACATACACCTACTGTCTCCTGTATACTGTCTCCTGTCTTCTAATTCTGTCTCCTGTCTCCTGTATTCTATATTCTATTATAATATCTTTACCCCCATGATCCGTCTCACCCTATTCTTACTACTAGCCTTTCCCTTCCTCGCCCATTCCCAGTACACCCTCACCGGTCCAAGAGGCATGGTGAATGTCCCGCATGCAGAAGTACTGGAAGATGAGACGTTCATGTTCGGCATACATACCAACAATGAGGCCTATCAGCTTATCGATTATGGCGACAACAGGCAAGAGGGGAGCGAATACATTTCCTCTTTGACATTCGGCTTTCTCGAGCGTGTTAATTTGACCTTGATGCTCTCCAGGATATTTGGAGACCCAAAGCAGACAGTGGGAGCCAGGTCAAGTATTGGCGACAGAAGTATGCAGTTAACCGCCTTGATCCTCAAAGAAGACCGTATTAAGCCGTCTTTGGTTGTCAACCTTACAGATCCATATAGCACAAGTCAATACCTCGCAGGTAATCATGTAGTGGCCACCAAAACCCTGTTAAATTCAAAGAGTTCACGCATAAAGGGAACGCTTGGTTACGGGTTTCCCTATCTGGTCCTTTTTTCCGGACAGGAAACACGAACCATAGTGAAGAAAGACAGCAAATACCTGACGAATCTATTTGGAGGCATCTCCTATCAATTTCTACCCGCCAACCTCCAGCTTTCCCTCGAATACGACGGCTGGAACATAAATAGCGGACTTGGCATCACACTCTGGGAGCGCCTATCCCTCCAGGCCTACCTCCAGGGCATGAAACGCCCCGGCCTCGGCTTTAATTATGTTGGCACGATCCACTAGTATACTCAGATAAACAGATAAACAAATCAACGGTTAAACAGATAAGCACCTTACACAGACAACACAACCAACAGATAATAAGGTCACCATTACCAGGTGCACACCATTCTGACTTCTGCTTGCCCGCCGGTTTGTCACCCGAAGATTTATCGTAGGGTGAAGCTTTTGCGTAGGAGGGATTCCTGACTTCTGTATTCTCCACTTTCCCCCCGCACACCCCTTTGTCCCCTTAAGGGGTCCTACCTCACCTTTCTCACACATTCCCTGTCTCTCTCAGGTATTCTTATTTCCCTAGTATTCCCCAAAAACTACTGAGACCATAATCTTTACGATAACCACCATTACCCTCTCTTTCTAAGAGGGGGACAGATAGCTCTAACAACTTTAATAAATCGAACTAAAGGGTGAGTTGGCCCCCTGTCAAGCAGCGACTCTTGTAGAGGATTTTGTGTTTAGAAACCTTGAGGTAAATCCTATATTACATAGACAATGCTCCCAACAGATAAAAAGGTCACCATTACCAGGCACACACCATTCTGATTTCTATATTCTGTCTCCTGTATTCTTTAAATGGAATGACTAGACAAGCAATATGAAGTAAAAAACAAGCACCTCAACGTCATCCTGAACGCAGCGAAGCGGAGTGAATAGATCTTAGCCCACATGAATGCTATATGTAATACCCCCGCACGCCCCTTGATCCCCTGAAGGGGTCCCACCGCACCTTTCTCACACATTCCCTGTCTCTCTCTCAGTCCTAGCAGAGTCTCCTTTAGTGACTCTGCGTTACTTTAGGACTCCCAAAAACTACAGAGACCATAATCTTTACGATGACCACCATTACCCTCTCTTTCTAAGAGAGGGACAGATAGCTCGAGCAACTTTAATAAATCGAACTAAAGGGTGAGTTGCCCCCCTGTCAAGCACGCTGCCCACAGAAAAAACGGTCTACCAATACCAGGCACACACCCATTCTGATTTCTGCTTGCCCGCCGACTTGTCACCCGAAGATTTATCGTAGGGTGAAGCTTTTGCGTAGGAGGGATTCCTGAATTCTGTATTCTATACAAGATTGTTGGATCATCCCATATCCAGTAAGACACGACAATCAGACAAAATGGTCAAACCATGCTAGGCACACACCCATTCTGATTCCTGACTTCTATTCTGTCTCCTGTCTCCTGTATTCTGTCTCCTCTGAAATCAGCTTCCAGTCAACCGTTTCCTCAAGTGATCATATGGATCATAAGGCTTACGATCAAGCTCTTCAAAGGTAGAATTGTTGCTGATAAACTCCGGAACCATCTTCTTCATCTGGCTCACCAATGCTTTCTCATTCCCATGGAGCAACGTTTCCAGTAGCAATTCACAGCCTGATGTGATCTTGTTATGGTCCTGCTTGCGAACTTTGGCGATGTTGATTTTTGGGTGATGCGTCTCGATAGAGTTTTCATCGCTACTCAGCACCTCTTCGTAAAGCTTTTCACCGGGACGCAGTCCTACAGTTTTAATGGCAATATCCTGCTCCGAGTATCCACTCAACCGGATCATTTTCCTCGCCAGGTCCACAATTTTCACGGGCTCACCCATGTCGAAAACGTAGATCTCCCCACCATTACCCATGGCACCTGCTTCCAATACCAGCTCACAAGCTTCCGGGATGGTCATGAAGTATCGGGTGACCTGCGTATCAGTGATGGTGATCGGACCTCCACGCTCAATTTGTTTCTTGAAAAGCGGTACAACTGATCCATTGGATCCCAACACATTCCCAAAACGGGTAGTAATGAATTTTGTCTGCGATTTAGTTGCCCTTTGTCGGGACTGGCAATACATCTCAGCGATGCGTTTGGAGGCTCCCATAATATTAGTGGGGTTAACCGCCTTATCGGTAGAGACCAATACAAAACTATCTGCCTGGTAGTTGATGGCCAGGTCAACAATGTTTTTAGTCCCAAATACATTGACCTCGACAGCTTCTGCAGGGTTCAACTCCATTAAAGGGACATGCTTATAGGCTGCAGCATGATACACCACATTGGGCTTGTATTGCTCGAAGATCCTTTCAGTTCTTACCTGGTTACAGACATCACAAACAAATGGCACCACCCTGTCCCTTACCAATCCATTAAATCGGTGCTCCAGATCATTAAGCAACTCGTAAAGTGCACTCTCCGCCTGATCTATCAGGATGAGTTTAGAAGGTTTGTAGTACAGCAATTGCCTGCAGATTTCACTTCCGATCGATCCAGCTGCTCCGGTCACCATCACCACTTGGTCGGTCACCTGGGCTTTCACATTCTTATGATCTAGACGGATCTCATCACGTTCCAGCAAATCTTCAATACGAATGGTCCTGATCTGCTTGCTGCTCAGCTCACCGTCGATCCACTGGCTGGTAGATGGAGTGTTTTTGATGATCACATCCATGTCCAGGAAAAAGTCAACGATATCTCTTTTTTTCTGTGGTGGGATCTTTTGGATAGCAATAATCACTTCTGCTATGCTTAGCTGCTTGAGAAGCTGAGGGGTAATTGTTTTTTTAGAGAATACAGGGATGCCTTCCAACTTCTTGCCCACCTTGGATGGGTTATCGTCTATAAATCCGGCAATTCTGTACTTGTATCGTTCGTCCTGCTCTAATGCATTCCTGGTGATGATGCCGGATTTACCTGCTCCGTAGATCATGACCTGCCGCAGTTCTGATTTCTTCCGGACTACATTGAAATAAAAGGACTTGATAAAAAATCGGATGCTGATCATAGCAAAGGTGACAACCAGAAAATGTATGATCAGGATAGAATAAGATAATCTGAAATCTGACAAGAATCCATAGTAGTCACTTACCAGGTTGATGGCCAAATAAAGTCCGGCAGCTGACCCTGTGGCAAGCAGGATGTGCTCTACATCACGGATGCTGGTGTGACGGATGATACCTGAATAAGGTCTGAAGACTAAAAAAGCTAAGAGATAGATGCCAATGGTAACTCCCAACTGCAAATCCATGGGGTGGTTAGCCATTGCACCAATACTAAAATTGAACCTGATGGCGTAGGCTAGAGCGAAACTGATAAGGACAAGCGTGAGGTCAATTAATAGAATAACCCATCTTGAAACCAGTCGATTGGCGTAGTGATTTAGAATTCTTTTAAGCACTGGTCTTAATTATAGCTCAAAGGTAGCGATCAAAATATAAATATAAGACTAAAAAATTGTAAAAAAAGCCTAGTAACATCTCCTAGATGCTGAACCAGAGCACAATTACATTTTTAGTTACGAGTTACGCTAGATCAGATATCCTTACTTAAGATACAAAAACCTGATCTATTTTACCAGAGATTGAGGTCTTTACTTCAACGAGTGTGGATTGGTTACTTGCAAACTTATTAAATTTTTGACTATTCTGTATTATGGTAAGATTGCTTATTGTTGATGGTTATTTAATTTAAGGATTTTGCGAATTCAATATTGAGTAATAATTTTACTCGTTTATGAGTAGCTCAGGTGATTGGTACGTCTTGTATACGAAGGCCCGGAACGAAAAGAAGGTCCTGGCCAGGCTGGAAAATGACTACGAGGTTTACTGTCCTTTGGTGACGACGGTACGACAGTGGAGTGATCGAAAGAAGAAGGTCAGTGAGCCCCTTTTCAAATCCTACGTCTTTGTCCGCGTGACGGAGGCAGAGCGTCATGAAGTGTTGAAAACACCAGGTGTCGTGTGCTACATATACTGGCTTGGGAAGCCAGCCCAGGTACGCGAAGAAGAGATCGCCGCCATTAAGAGCTTTACTGAAGAAACCGAAAGTGCTGATGTGCTTTCCATAGAATATAATGACACGGTACACATCGACTGGGGCTTGTTCAAGGGCCAGGAAGGAAAATTCCTCGCCCGCCAGGGAGATCACCTGATTTTATTAGTAGAATCCCTCGGCCAGCTCATAAAAGCAGAGGTACCAGTTCGCTACGCGAGGACTGTCGGTTAAATACCGACGTTCAGACATTCCGACAATCCGACATTCAGACTGACTTCTGAAGTTAATCTGTCTGAATTGTCCGAAAGTCCGACTGTCTGAAAATCCGAATACCCAGTTACTACCATGTGACTTACGAGGCGGAGCTGTATCCGAGCGGAGCGAGGATAGGACATTCGGACACTGGAGGTTCCGATTTTCAGACAGTTCGATTATTCATATTGATTGCTCAAATAATTGATTTACCAAATGTCTGAAATACTTGATAGTCCGAACATCTGAACTTTCCGTTCATCCGACCGTCGGAATGTCCGAATATCCGAATCATCGGAACATCAATTATCATAATCATGAAGCACAACTTCGAAAAGCTTACAATTTGGAAAGATGCGGTGGATTTAGCAGTTCAAGTCATTATGAGTGTAAAGGATTCAACCAATTATTCACTAAAAGATCAATTAACAAGATCATCAGTTTCAGTACCGAGCAATATTGCTGAAGGATGTGAAAGACAGACTGAAAAAGAATTTTCAAGATACCTGTCAATCGCTGGTGGTAGTTCTGGTGAAGTCAGAACCCAGTTAATTATAGCCAGTAGAATTGGAATGATTGACAAAGATTTTTCTGAAAATGTAGTTGAAGACTATAGAAAACTCTCCGCTCAAATTTATGCTTTCAAAAACAAAATAAACTCCTGATCCCAGCACGATCTATAGAATTATCGTCGGAAAGTCTGACCGTCGGAACATCCATGCTTGACACTCTAATCACATCCAAAACCCGCATCAAACTCCTGTTGAAGTTCTTCCTCAACCCGGAGAGCCGGGCCTATCTCCGGGCCATGGCAACAGAGTTTGATGAAAGCACAAACGCCATCCGGCTGGAGCTGAACCGGTTTGAAGCAGCGGGCATGCTGGAATCGACCAGTGAGGGTAACAGAAAGATCTTCAGAGCGAATGTGAGTCACCCGCTTTACCAGGAAGTAAGAAGTATCTTACTCAAATACGTAGGCATTGACCAGGTGATTGAGCGGATAGTCACCAAACTCGGTGATGTTCGCGAAGTATACCTCACCGGCGACTTCGCCAGAGGCAAAAACTCAGACGTGATCGACATCCTGATTGTGGGGAATATCGACAAAGCTTATTTGCTCAAGCTCGTAGAACGTACAGAGGAAGTAATTAAAAAGAAAGTCCGCCACCTTGTCTACTCCCCCGCAGAATTCGAAGCCATGGAGCTGGACAAAGAAGAGAATCTGCTGATATGGAATGCTTAGGAGCTTCGCTCCAGAATACAGAATACAGAAATCAGGAGTCAGGAGCACTTCGATTCATGATTTTAGGAAGGTATAAAGTCTCCTATTTCGAAAGTCATTCATCATTTTAATTGATATGAGTAAGAAATCTGTTGTTGTAAAATATAAATCGACATCTCAAGAAATCCCCCTTTTTAAAGGGGGCGAGGGGGATTCTGTCTACTGATTTCTAATCCGGGGGATTAATCGAAGAAATGATTCAACAACACAATTCTCGAATTCTTTTCACTGAGAATGCAATTTGAAAGTAAATGGAAGAACCAACATCGTGAGTAAACTTGAACTATACACAGAAAATAAACTCCGCGAAAATCTTCTGTATACTGTATACTGTCTCCTGTCTCCTGTCTCCTGACTCCTATGCATGATCACTCCATCATCCAACAATTCTCCAAACATCTCTTCTGGGATGTGAAAAGAGAAAACCTTGGCCTGGAAAAAAACAAAGCCTACATCATCCAGAGGGCCCTGGAGTACGGTCTATTAAAAGACTGGCTGTTGATCAAAAAGGTGTATGGGATGGAAGAGATTACAAGGACTGCTATGAAACTACGCTCACTGGATGATATCAGTCTTAATTTTATCTCAACACTCAGTGGTGTTCCAAAAGAAAAATTCAGATGCTATTCCTTGAGACCATTTCAGGAGAAACACTGGAGTTACTAAAAGGTATTCAGGCTCTTGAGTTAGGTGAAATGCGATTAGTTGGAGGTACAGCTTTAGCATTACAATACGGACATAGAAAATCAATTGACCTTGACTTTTTTGGTATATTCCCCGATGATTCATTTGAGAATATTTTTAAGTCATTACAATCCCTGGGGAAGGCTGAAGTGATGAAAAGATCCAAATCAATTCTGGTTTTTTCAATCAATGGGGTAAAGGTTGATTTTGTGGACTACAGCCACTATCCCTGGATAAGCAGCCCGATACAAGAAGAAGGTATTCTTATGGCCTCTGACAAGGACATCTCAGCAATGAAAATTTCAGCAATCACAGGTAGGGGGACGAAAAAAGATTTTTGGGATCTTTACTACCTACTTGAAAATTACAGCTTGAAAGATATCCTTAAAATGTATAGTCAGAAATATCCAGATGGCTCGGAATACCTGGCACTTAAAAGCCTGATTTATTTCAATGATGCCGATGAAAACGAAGACCCGTCACCTACACATAAGGTTAAGTGGGATCAGATAAAAGATCGTATCCGATCAGAGCATAAAGAATACATGGATAACCTTAATTTATAACAGGCTCAAAAGGCACTCTGCGTTTGAAAGAGCAATCAACCGTGAGCTAAATTGGAATTATTTGCAGAAAACATATTCAGCGAAAATCTCCTGTATACTGTCTCCTGTCTCCTGTATTCTGTTCAAGGGGGATTGGTTGAATGAACGATGCAACAAAACAATTCTCGAATTCTTTTCTCTGAGACTGCAATTAGAAAGTAAATAGAAGAACCAACATCGTGAGTAAACTTGAACTATACACAGAAAATAAACTCCGCGAAAATCTTCTGTATACTGTATACTGTCTCCTGTATTCTTTTCTAAATGACAAAAGATAAAATCAACATACTCGTTACAGGCGGCGCAGGGTTCATCGGCAGCAACCTCGTTGCAACCCTCCTAAACGATCCTCGTATAGGCCTCGTCCGCGTCCTCGACAACCTATCCAACGGTTACCTCGAAAATATAGAACCATTCTTATCCAGGCGCACACCCTTTTTCCCTAAAGGGACCCACCGCACAAGTTCGGTTAGTCTGTTTGAGAATATTGGGAAAAAATATTGTTAGTAAGCTACGGCCATTGAAAATTTAACGACCAGAAAAAATGAGTAGACGAAAATCGATATTCAAAATACTGTTTGAGTCCGCCAGCTGGCGGACGAGTTTGTTTTGATTACCGGAGACAGTCTCATTTTTTCCGTTAAATTTTTACAGGCCTTGATTTCTTTGTTTACTTTCTTCATCAAGGAAGAAAGTAAAAGCCTCCGCGGCTTGAGCGGTGAAAATTGATGATAAAGAATAAAATCAACATACTAGTAACAGGCGGAGCCGGTTTTATTGGATCAAATCTAGTGTCAGCTTTACTTGCTGATGAACGAATCGGTCTAGTGCGTGTATTAGATAATCTAAGTAACGGTTACCTCGAAAACATCAAACCCTTTCAATCCAACCCCAACTTCCAATTCCTCGAAGGCGATATCTGCGATTACGCCACCTGCCTGGAAGCAATGAAAGACATCAACAAGGTCTCCCACCAGGCGGCCCTGGGCTCCGTACCCCGCTCCATCAAAGACCCGATGACCACAGACCGGGTGAACGTAGGAGGGACGGTGAACGTGCTACACGCAGCCGTGGAAAAAAAGATCGATCGCGTGATACTGGCATTTTCCTCCAGCACCTATGGTGACCATCCAGGGTTACCGAAGGTAGAGGATAAGATTGGCAACCCTTTGTCTCCCTATGCGGTGAGCAAGGCAGCCATTGAGATGTATGCACAGGTCTTCAATAGGACCTACGGACTGGATTTTGTGGGGCTCCGGTACTTCAATGTCTTCGGACCAAACCAAAACCCGGACAACCCATACGCTGCAGTGATCCCACTGTTTTGCAAAGCCTTCCTCGAAGGCGTGCCCCCAAAGATCTTTGGCGATGGCCTCACCAGCCGTGATTTTACCTATATAGACAACGCCGTTCAGGTCAACATGAAAGCTTTGTTCACCGAAAGTGAAGAGTCACTCAACCAGGTCTATAATGTAGCCTGCGGCGAAAGAACTACACTTTTGGATATAGTAAAATATTTACAGGAGATTACAGGTCAAAAACTAGACCCGATCTACCAGGATGAGCGACCCGGAGATGTAAAACACTCCCTGGCTGAAATAAGTAAAGCAAGAAAACTACTGGATTATCAACCTACCATAAACATGCGTAAAGGATTAGAGAGAGTTTATGATTGGTATAAGAATTCCGTAATTCCGACGCTCCGAATAAACAAATAAACAAACAACAAATAAACATCAGCCAAAGGCTGACAATCAACAAATCCGCATCTATAACTCAACCACTAAACAATTGGACAAAAAAATTGCAATTATAGGCCTCGGCTATGTAGGTCTACCACTCGCAGTAGCATTCGCTAAAAAATACAAAGTCATTGGTTTCGACATCAATGAATCCCGGGTTAAAGGATTGTCAGGCGGGCATGACAGCACCTTGGAGGTAGAGGATGCTGAGTTGAAAGAAGTCCTGGATTCCGGATATCTGAAGGTGACCAACCAAACGGAGCTGATGATAGACTGCAACGTGTATGTAGTAACTGTCCCGACACCAACCGATAAAAACAACCGACCCGTTCTCACGCCATTGATCAGGGCCAGCGAAACAGTAGGGAAGGTGCTGAAAAAGGGAGATATCGTGGTTTATGAGTCTACAGTCTACCCCGGGGTAACAGAAGATGAATGTGTCCCTATCCTGGAACAACATTCCGGCTTAACTTTTAACAAAGACTTTTACGCAGGCTATTCTCCGGAGCGGATCAATCCGGGTGATAAAGAGCATACCGTCACCAAGATATTGAAAGTAACCTCCGGCTCCACTCCCGAAATCGCTGAAGAAATCGATCAGCTTTATGCCAGCATAATCACTGCAGGCACTTTCAAAGCCAGTTCCATCAAGGTAGCTGAGGCAGCCAAAGTCATTGAGAACAGCCAGCGGGATATCAACATCGCTTTCGTGAATGAACTCGCCAAGATCTTTAACTTATTGGATATTGATACCAGGGAAGTATTAGAAGCCGCTGGGACAAAGTGGAATTTCCTTCCATTCAGACCAGGACTTGTAGGCGGTCATTGTATCGGTGTAGACCCTTTCTACCTGGCACAGAAAGCCCAGGAGGTGGGCTATCATCCTGAAATCATACTGGCTGGTAGAAGACTCAATGATAGCATGGGATCCTATGTGGCCGAGCAGACGGTGAAGCTGATGGTAAAAAATGACTTGAGAGTCAAAGGCTCCAGAGTGCTGGTCCTCGGTATCACCTTCAAAGAAAACTGTCCCGACATCCGCAATACCCGTGTGATAGATATCATTCATGAGTTGCAGGACTATTCCCTGGATGTAGACATCTACGATCCCTGGGCCAGCGCAGCCGAAGTACAACACGAGTATGGCCTCCCTTTAGTAAAAAATCCGGGCAACGGTTACCAGGCAATTGTCCTCGCCGTAGCCCACGATAAGTTCAAAGACCTTGACTTCGCAGCACATAAATCATCGAATGGTATTATATATGATGTGAAGGGAGTATTAGATAAAAATTTAGTAGACGGTCGTCTCTAGTCCGAATGTCTAAATATCCTCTATTGACGTGAAGGGAGTAATAGCAAAAGATTTAGTAGATGGGTGTCTTTAGTCTGATTATCGAAATCATCTGAATGACGGATAGTCAATTCAAAAATAGTAATGAAAGAAAAGAAAAAGACCTTTCTGTCCCCCTCGAGAGGGGGCTAGGGGGAGGATACAAAATCTCTTTTTCTTTTATTTCTTGTACTCCCTCATACAAATACACAACTATCCGATTTGTCCGAATGTCCGTCTTGTCAGCCGGAACTTCAACGTAAGATGAATGTCGAAACATCCAATTTACTTATTTTCGCACTGAAACCAACGCCTAATATTTTGCATAACTCATCAAGCACGGCAAATTCATCAGTCTGGGTGAAGTCGGAATATCGGACATGTCAACCAAAACTCAAGGAACGTAGGTTGAGCGTTGGACTTGCCAGCCAAAGTTCAAAGAACATAGGCTGGACGTCGGTATATCCTTCAAACAACCTCCGCTTGCCTAAAACCATATTTCACAACACGCTCTACCTCTGCGTCGCCTTCACATTAATCCTTAGCTCGTGCATTCCAAACAAAAAAGTTGTTTACTTTCAGGATAAGGAAAACAACCTTCCTTACGATAGCGTGGTCCAACCACCCTATCATGAATACCGATTGCTGGAAGGTGATATCATAGACATTCGGGTGAAGAGCAAGGACCCAGTGTTGTCTGAAATCTTCCTAATGCAACAGGGAAATGGTAACAACATGCAACAAATGATGCAGGGCGCACAAAACGGTTCAGATATTTTTTACCTGACAGGCTATTCCATTAATAGCAATGGAGATATCGAGCTACCTGTGGTAGGAGAGATCTCAGTTGTTGGGAAGACATTGGAAGAGGTTCAGCCAATATTGATAGAACGAATTTCAAAATATATCAAGGAACCTTATGTGACTGTAAAGCTCGGAGGAATAAGATTTACAGCTCTGGGTGAGTTTAATAATCCTGGACGTTACGGCATTCTCCAAAGTGATGTCACCATTTTCGAAGCCATTGCCAATGCTGGGGATCTAACGATTCTAGCAGACCGACGGCATGCTACGCTGATACGACAATATCCTGATGGTGAACGTGTACATGAGATAGATCTGACACAGAGAGAAATCATGAGTTCTGAGTTCTACTTTATTCAGCCGAATGATCTGTTGTACCTCCAACCACTCAAGGTAAGGGAGCTTGGTACAGGAGTCACTGGTGCTCAAACTTTCAGCACAATCGTTGCAACTATTACTGGGATTGTGGTTATTGTTAGCCTTTTTGCTAGATAATTAATCAATGTTGATTAGTTGGGTTTATTTCCAAGCCAAGACCCACTACCTCTTTAATCCTTTAACTCATTAACTCTTACTAATTTTGCAACCAACACTGATAAATTATACTAAATCCTAGCTAGTGAAGCAATCACAACAACCACCTGAATTCGCATATCCCGGACATCACCAGGGGGAAGATCCGATCAACTTCCGCGAGTGGTTTTACCGGATTCTTGCTTACTGGTGGCTGATCCTGAGCTGTGTGGTCCTTGCGCTCGCTTCCGTATGGGTGTTTCACCGGTACAGCATCCCCCGTTACAACGTGGCCACGACCATCCTGGTGAGCCAGGAAAATAAAAACCCAGGCGAGATGCTCCTCGAAGAGCTTAGCATGTTCTCAGGTAAGGTGAACATTCAGAATGAGATTGGTATTCTTAAAAGTATGAGCCTGCTGGCAAGGACCATTGATACACTCAACTTTGAAGTGGAATACTACACCTTGGGTCGGATACGGGTGGCAGAACAATACCAAAAAGACAGTCCATACAAGGTTGAAGTGATTGAAAATAGGGACCTTTCCGGTGCAACTTTCATGGTTGACTTCCTGGGGAATAACCAGTTTAAGCTTTACCCGAATAGTGAAGCTCCTGTTAGAGGACTTGAAGAGCAGATACTCACGTTCCCAGCGCTCGTAGAAGGCCCAGGATACCTACTCCGGGTGGTGAAGCAGACCGAAGAACCACTAGAGCTCAGCGAGGGGGAGCACAAGTTTGTGGTCTATGATCCGATGTCACTGGCCAAGCAGTACCGCAACCAGTTGAACATCACCAATGCCAATAAAGAGTCATCTATTCTAACTATTAGCATTGAGTCCTCCCTGCAGGAGAAGGCTTTGGACTTTCTTAATATGCTGGTGGACCAGTACATCCAGCGGGAGCTCAATCAGAAAAACCTCACCGCCGAGCGGACCATTGACTTTATAGACCGGCAACTGATGGGCATAGAAGATACACTAACGATCATCGAAGATCGATTGCAGAACTTCCGCAGCGCCAACCGCATCGTGAATATGAGTGAGGAAGGTGCTGCTGCTGTGCAGAAGTTCCAGCAATTGGAACAGCGCAGAGCGCAGGAAGAGATCAAGTTGGAATACTTTGACTACATACTGGAGTACCTCAACAAAAACAGAAACCCTTCCAGCGTGATTAGCCCTGCCACTGTGGGAATTGAGAGCCCCGTGCTTGATGCCCTGGTACAGAATCTCAATGAACTGAGTGCTCAGCTCACCCAGCTGGAGCTCAATGCTACCGAGATCAACCCCCAGGTGGAGTCCTTGCAGGTTCAGATCCAGCGCGTAATGAGCGGGGTGATCGAAAACGTAGAAAGCCTCAAGGAGTCTACCAACATCACCCTCCAGGACATTGCCATGCGCATCCGGGAAGCGGAGCAAAGCTTAAACCAGCTTCCAAAAACTGAACGTGCATTTGTAAACATCCAGCGCCGGTTCAACCTGAGCGAAAACCTGTTTATCTATCTCCAGGAGAAGAAAGCTGAAGCTGGCATCGCCAAAGCCTCCAACGTACCGGAAAACAAACGGCTCGATCCCGCCATTGTGATGGCACAGACCTTTCCCAATGCCAAACGCAACTACGCCTTCGGACTAATGCTGGGGTTTGCTCTCCCCATCGGGTTGATCCTTCTGAGTGCCTTCCTGTCCAACAAGATAGAAAGCATTTCGGACATTGAGAAAGGTACAGACCTTCCAGTGCTGGGTACGTTGGCATACAGCCACTACAAGACCGAGCTGGTCCTTAGGGATCACCCTCGGTCCCTGGCGGCTGAGTCCTTCCGGAAGGTAAAAGCCAGTATGAAATACCTGGAAAATAGCTCCCCAGCACAAGTGATAATGGTCACGAGCTTCCATTCCGGGGAAGGTAAAAGCTTCTCAGCCATGAACTTTGCCTGCATGTTGGCCAACATGAACAAGAAGGTAATGTTGATTGGGCTAGACCTAAGACGTCCCAAGATGTACGCCGAGTTTGAGGTCTCAAACAACTATGGCGTGAGTTCCATCCTGATCGGAGAGAAGTCGCTTGACAAGGTGCGCCATCATACCAACATCGAAAATCTGGACTTGCTGGTGTCCGGCCCCATACCACCTAATCCCAATGAGTTGCTGACCAGCAACCTTGTAACCGACCTCTTTGTTCGGCTCAAGCAGGAGTACGACTACGTGATCATGGACACTTCACCCATCGGACTCGTCTCCGACGCCATGGAGCTCGGTAGGCATGCTGACCTTGTATTGTTCATCGTCCGTCACCAGTACACCCCAAAGCATGCGCTGGACTACATCAACGACATCCATGAAAAGAAACTCCTCCCCAGGATGGGGATTGTTCTCAATGGGGTAGACTTCAAAAAATTCAAAAACCGGCTGAGTCACAGCTATGGTTATGGTTACGGTTATGGCTACGGCTATAACGGCAGCAATGGGTATTATGAGGAGTAGCATTGTAATTCAATACACGTCATGTCATTAATCATTGCAGAAATAGGACAGGCCCATGAAGGTAGCCTTGGTATTGCACATTCCTACATTGATGCGTTGGCTTATTCTGGAGTTGATGCCATCAAGTTTCAAACACATATTGCTGAAGCAGAAAGTAGTGAATTCGAACCCTTCAGGGTGAAATTTAGCTATGAGGATGAAACTCGGATGGACTACTGGCGAAGGATGCAGTTCACTCCCGAGCAATGGAAAGGATTAAAAATACATGCAGAAGAGGTAGGACTGGAATTTATGTCCTCACCCTTCAGCAATGCTGCCGTTGAGCTACTGGAAGATCTTGGTGTAAAGAGATACAAGGTGGGTTCTGGTGAGGTTTCCAATTTTTTATTGCTGAGGAAAATTGCTGAAACAGGTAAGCCTATTATCCTCTCTAGTGGAATGAGCTCTTTTGATGAGTTGAATGAGTCGATAGCCTTTCTGAAACCATTCGGAAATGAGATAAGTATTCTGCAGTGCACCACAGCATACCCCACACAACCCGAAGACTGGGGACTTAATGTCATTAGAGACCTAGCTGAAAGATTTAAAGTGCCGGTAGGTTTTAGCGATCATTCCGGGGATATATTTGCCTGCCTGGCTGCTGCTACCCTGGGGGCTTCTATCCTGGAATTTCATGTTGTGTTTGATCATAAGATGTTTGGACCAGATGCTACCTCCTCATTGACCCTTGGTCAGGTGAAGCAACTGACACATGGAGTTAGGAAAATTCAACAGGCTTTGAAGGTAAAGGTTGATAAATCTGACAACAGCGGGTTCAGCAATCTGAAAGGCATTTTTGAAAAGTCTCTGGCAGTGAATACTTCACTTAAACAAGGGGAGATTATTACTTTTAATCACCTGGAAGCCAAAAAGCCCAAGAATAAAGGGATTTCAGCAACCTTGTATCGGGAAGTTATTGGGAAAACACTAAAAAACGATTTACAGGCCTGGTCTTTTCTGAATGAAACAGACTTAGAATAAACTGATTCGATGGGAAAAAGAAAGATTTGCGTAGTGATTACAGCAAGACCTTCCTACAGCAGGGTCAAAACTGCACTCGAAGCCATCAATGACCATCCGGATCTTGAGTTACAGCTAGTGGTGGCAGCCTCGGCTTTGCTGGAACGGTACGGATCTGCAGTTAACTACATAGAAAAGGATGGTTTGAATATCACAGCTCGTGTTTTTAATGTCCTTGAAGGAGAGAACTTGACTGCAGCTGCTAAAACTACAGGCATAGGTATCCTTGAACTTTCTACAGTATTCGAAAATCTAAATCCTGATATTGTTGTGACTGTGGCTGATCGATTTGAAACTATGGCCACTGCCATTGCTGCCAGTTACATGAATATCCCTCTGGCACATATTCAGGGTGGTGAGGTAACAGGAAATATTGATGAAAAGGTTCGGCATAGTATTACAAAACTAGCGGATTATCACTTTGTGGCCTCAGAAAGCGCAAGAGAACGAGTAATTAAGCTGGGTGAGGATCCAGAATTCGTTTTCAATACAGGGTGTCCTTCTATTGATCTGGCAAAAAGGGTTTCAGAAAGTCCAGTGTTGGACTATGACCCTTTTAAAAAATACGGGGGAGTAGGTACAACCATGGATCTGTCAAAAGGCTATTACGTCGTCATGCAGCATCCGGTGACAACAGAGTACGATAAATCCAGATTGCATATCCAGGAAACTTTGAAGGCAATGATGCAGGTCGATAAACCTGTGCTTTGGTTCTGGCCCAATGTGGACGCGGGCGCTGATGGTACATCCAAGGGGATCCGTGTTTTCAGAGAGTCCTACCCAGATAACCCATTCCATTTCTTTAAAAACATGGAGCCTGCTGACTTTTTGAAATTACTTTTTAACTCTGATGGCTTAATTGGTAATAGCAGCGTAGGAATACGTGAATGTTCCTTTTTGGGTGTTCCCGTAGTAAATATTGGCTCACGTCAAAACAGGAGAGATCGTGGAGGAAATGTGAAGGATGTAGGATACAACTCCGATGAAATTTTCAGGGCTATTCGGGAATTTCAAGAAAATGGAAAGCCAATGCAATCCAATGTTTATGGAGGAGGGGATGCAGGTAAAAAAACGGCCGACCTACTTAGTAAGCTGCCTATTCAATATCATAAAACAATCACGTACTAATTAAGACACTAGCAATCATACCCGCCAGGTCCGGTTCTAAAGGAATACCGAACAAGAATACTGTGTCTGTTGATGGTAAGCCATTGATTTGCTACACCATTGAAGCTGCTCTAGGAAGTGCACTTCTGGATCGGATCATTGTGAGCAGTGATGGGCAAGAGATTTTGGATGTTGCCAGCCAGTATAAAGATATCTTAATTCATAAGAGAGACCAGAAAATAGCAGGGGATACAAGCCCGGTTTCGGAAACAATTGTGAATATAATAAAGTCCAACCAGGGTTATGATGCGGTAATGCTCCTTCAGCCGACTTCACCCATCAGGACCGGAAAACAAATTGATGAGGCAATAAAACTATTGGCAAATGATGAGATTAGTAAATCCTTAATATCAGTGGTGCCCATGGATGATGTACACCCTGCACGGATGTATTGGCAGGAAGATTCTAATTTAGTTTCCATATTGCCAAAATTTGAAGAAACCAGAAGGCAGGATATTCCGACAGCTTATTATAGAAACGGATCAATTTATATGGTCAGAGTTGATGCTTTCAAACAAAAGCAGGTTGTGATGCAAAAGCCAACCTTAGGGTACATTATGCCTTATAGCTGGCTGCTAAACATTGATGAGCCAAGGGATTTGATCATAGGTGAAGCATTAATTAAGGCCTGGAAAGGAGGACAGCTATGAGAATTCTGTACAATGCGGAACCTTACGGCTATAGTGAGACGGCCCGCCAGCGTTGGATTGACAAAGGCTACCAATACCAGGAAGGAAGTTGGAGTGAAATTGACCAGACTACGACCTTTCCAAATGTAGAAGTGCTAATTGTAAGGCTGCAGCGACGAGTGAATAAAGCGGTCTTGGACAAATTTCCTGATTTGAAAGCTGTGGTATCAGCAACCACGGGTCATGATCATCTGGATGAAAATGAACTCAGTAGTAGAAAAATAGAGCTTTTGTCCTTAAGAGGTCATGAAGAATTTCTTAAAACCATTCCTTCCACCGCAGAGCACACCTGGGCCGTATTGTTGGCCCTTATCCGCAACCTGCTGGCAGCAGATAATGATGTTAGAGCAGGCCATTGGAACAGGGATCAGTTTCGGGGTCACCAACTAAAGGATAAAACACTGGGGATCATTGGATATGGTCGTACAGGACAGCAGGTAGCTACCTATGCGGATGCTTTCCAAATGAGAGTAATTTTTTATGATCCCTTTATTGATGAGGGAAAGAGGGGGCATCGTAAATTGGACTCCCTTGAAAATCTCCTAGATCAAAGCGATGTTGTGAGTATACACGTGCATCTAACACCAGAAACGAAAGGATTACTGTCTGGCGAAAAGCTCAAAAAGCTTAAAAAAGGTGCATACCTTCTCAATACTTCAAGAGGGAAACTGTGGGATGAACTGGCTGTGGTACAAGGATTGGAAATCCAACAAATTGCCGGGGTAGCGACTGATGTGCTTTCAACTGAGCTGGATAACTTGAACGAAAGCCCTTTGTGGCAAGCTCATAAAGATGGAGAAAACGTTATTATCACGCCCCATATCGGTGGCGCAACCTGGGATGCAATGTGGGCATGTGAAGAATACGTAACTAATATAACCTTTTAGATGACCGATATTGCCTATATAATTTCACATGGCTTTGCTGCCCGAATGGTTCTTCAGACCGGACTTCTAAGGGAGATTACAAATAATGGATATAAGGTTTGCTTAGTTTCTCCTGATTCAACAGATGCTAACCTTTTAAATGTAGCCAAAGGTGGAGGGATAAAGCTAGTTAAGTTTCAAATAAGGAGTAGTTTCTGGAATGCCCAATATCAAAATTTGAGAACCTATATTTTAGAGGACATTCGAAACAATGTAGCACTTTGGGAGAAACACATTGAGAGTAAGAGATATAAAGGACGTAATCTTTGGTACCATATACGCCCCTTTCTATTCTATTGGATTCACAAATTGGTTATGAGTTTCCCCATTTTCAAGAGAGCATTTAAGAGAATCGAAATGAATTCTCTGAATTCAAAGGAGGCGCTCAATGTGCTAGCTGAAATTAATCCTCGGATTTTAGTAAGTACCTATCCTGTAAATCTTACTGAAGCAACTCTCCTTCATAATGCCAAAAGGAAAGGCATTCAGACAATAATTCATTTACTCAGCTGGGATAATATCAGTTGCAAAGGCCATTTTCCAGCTCTAGCAGATAAATATATTGCATGGGGGCCTATAATGAAAGAGGAACTTATGGAGTACTATTGCGTTCCTGAAGATAAAATTTATGTTTGTGGAGTACCTCATTTTGACTTGCATCACCAGTCAATGATGAATCCAAATTATAAGGATTATCTTGGACAATTGGGACTAAATCAAGATGCTCCCTTTCTAATTTTTGCAATGAGCGCACCACGATTTTCACCAAATGAAATTGATGTTGTGGAAAGGTTGGCCACAGAAGTTCGTAAAAATACTTTTGGCGAGAATATGCAATTGATTGTAAGGCCACATCCGCAAAATGTAGCTGGGAATATGGCGGATGAATCGTGGCTTCCAAGACTTAAATCTTTGGACGGGAAAAGGGTTGCAGTTGATTTTCCGGCTCTTACCTCAAGCCGTCTACCATGGAGCATGAAAATGGAAGATATGTATCGACTTTCTCAACTTTTGTTAGGAGCACAAGTTTGCATAAACTCGGGTTCAACCATGTCAATTGATGCTCTAATGGTGGATACACCTGTAGTCCTAAGTTCATTTGATGGAAATGATGATCTTCCTTTTTGGAACTCTGCAAAGAGACTTGTGGCGTTTCCACATTTGAAGAAATTTATTTCATTGGATGGAATACAAATTGCAAAATCCTTTGAAGAATTATTTGTGGCAATCAACCATTTCAGAAAAGATGGTTCTTGGCTCAAAAATGAAAGAGAAATAACTCGATATCAGGAATGTGGCATTAATGATGGTCAGGCTACTCAAAGGGTGGTTCGGTTGCTGTTGGAAATCGTTAAAACGAGAGATTATAGTTGAATGAGCAGTAGAGGAGATGTTTTCCATACGCTTGGCAGCCAAGTTATTACAATACCTATTCAAATGATAATTGGAATTTTGGTAGCTAGGGAAATAGGTCCAGAAGGGAAAGGAGTTTTAAGTTTCATCACTGTTGTTTCAATGTTTCTTGTAAGTATTTTTTCAATTGGTGTTCCAAGTACCATGAAATATATGCTGGCTTCGGGCCAAACTGAAATAAAGGATTCCCTTTTCACCGCCATTTTATTTATTGTCAATATGGTTTTCCTAGCATTCCTTGGGTCATATGTCTTATGGAAGGTTAACTACTTTGGTACAATCGGGAATGCACTGAACGAAATTCAGTTTACCATATTTGGCATCTTGCTGCTGTTTTCTGGGTTAAATGCAGTGACATCATTCAGCCTGTTGGGAATAAGTAAGTTTAGATATCATAACATAAGCAGTTTAGTCCAGAGAATCTTGATTATTATTTTTCTGCTGATTTTGGTTTTTTTATTTCGTTTCGGTCTATACGGTGCATTATGGACATATGCAATTAGTAATTTCATATATTTCATAGTAATGATGGTCATCATAGTTAAGCACGATAAGCCGAATCTCTGGATTAATTTTAATATATTTCAAAGGTTTAGGAGTTACTCACTAAGGGTCTGGCTTGGGTCCATTACTACAGTATTTTCTCAGAGATTAGATCAATTTATAGTTGCATTTTTTTTTGGAAGTGTTGAGTTAGGATTATTCGCGATAGCTGCACAGTTTGCAGAGTATATAGTCTTTATTCCGACAGCAACGGATAACGTTTTTTTCAATAAGATTGCTGGGTTGAAAAGCCTTAAGGAACAGGGCTTTTTTACTGTTCGCTACCTGAAATTCATATTTCCATTTACTCTTGTATTGGGATTGGGAGCTATGGTTTTTGGTTATTTTATGATACCTCTCTTAATGGGTAAGGAATATGCTGGCAGCGAGGTGCTGTTTCTGTTGTATGCTCCTGGAGTGATTCTTTGGATTATTCCGAAATACTTCATCAAGTTTTTCAGTGCTACTGGTCATCCACAGTATTCAACCCTGATCACAATCAGCAACGTAGTAGTAATGACCTTATTTTATTATCCGATGATGTTGTGGGCAGGAGTAAAGGGTTTGGCAGTAACTCTCACAATTACAAGCTTGATAGCTATTTTATTGGCTATTTATTTTTTCACTAAAAGACTTGGACAGTCTATCAAACTTACTTATTGCAAGGAAGATTTTATGTGGCTCAAAAAAATATTAAAACTGAGTAAGATATAATTTTTAATTTATGAATTTGGATAAAGACATTCATGAAGATTTTGATATTAAGTGGGCAAGATATGAACAAGCTGTATTGTATAATAGCTTTCCCCGATTTGATTTCGATTTGACAACACTTGAATCTATTGATAAAAAACACAATCAAAAGTTTGAGTTTAGAAGGTGGGCCAGACGAATCAAAGAGTGGCTATTGGGCAAAAAAGAGGCTGTAATTGAAGACTATAAAAATAAAATTAGGCAGGTTTACGAGCTCTTAAATGATCAATATTCACGGGACATGTATTTGCAACTCTGTCTGTATAGAAAATATGGAGGTACGAAAGTACGTTTGCCCTTATATAATTTAAAATTTAGAGAAACCGTAGAATCTTATTCAAGCCTGATTGATCTCAAAATTTCGGTCGATATTCCTTCCTTGGGATGGAAGTTGGGATTAGCTGATTTGAGGCCAATAGGCTTTGATATAAAAGCCTTTCTGATACCAATGAGCATTTACGTTGATTTTGTTTTAAAGCAGTATCAATATGGTAGAGGGGAGAAAAGAATTCAAGTGGAGCTAGGTGATGTGGTTATTGACTTAGGCGGGTTCACTGGTGATACAGCTCTTTATTTTGCTCATGAAGTTGGAAATACAGGAGAAGTTCATGTCTTTGAGTTTATTCCTTCCAACCTTGCTGTTTTACATCAAAACCTAAATTATAACCCCTTATTGAAACAAAGGATAAAGGTTGTTTCTAACCCTGCATGGTCATTTTCTGGAAAGCAAGTGTTTATCAGAGATCGTGGACCAATGTCGATACTTTCCTTTGAAGAGTTTGTCAATTATGACGGTAAGACTGATACTTTAAGTGTTGATGACTATGTTGAAAGCAAGAATCTCACAAAAGTAGATTTTATTAAGATGGATATTGAAGGTGCAGAGCAGCTAGCAATAGAAGGTGCAATGAGAACCATAAAAAAGTACCGCCCCAAACTTGCAATTTCGATTTATCACAGTCTCGAGGATTTTGTTGAGATACCGCTGAAATTGAATGATTTAAACCTGGGTTATGAGTTCTATTTAGATCATTATACAATTCACCGAAGTGAAACAATACTATATGCATTACCTATATGATAAATGTGACTGAGCCATTTTTACCTGCTCTGGAAGAGTATAACGAACTACTGAAGGGCATATGGCAGAGGAACTGGCTAACCAATAATGGCCCTCTCGTCAACGAGTTTGAACTGAAGATTAAAGAATATTTGGATGTTGAACATATGCTTTTCACAAATAATGGAACTACCGCTCTTCAGATTGCATATAAAGCTTTGGGTATAAAAGGTGACGTAATTACTACACCCTTTACTTATATCGCCACTATATCTTCATTAGTTTGGGAGAATCTTAATCCAATTATGGTGGATATTGACCCCCATACTTTCAATATCGATCCAAAAAAAGTAGAGAAAGCAATAACACCCAAGACAACAGCTATTGTGGCAACACATGTTTTTGGCAATCCTTGCGATATCGAAGCCTTAGAGCATGTGGCAAAAAAGAATAACCTAAAGTTAATCTACGATGCAGCACATTGTTTTGGTGTGAAGTACAAAGGAAATTCTGTGTTCTCTTATGGAGATGTTAGTGTAACCAGTTTTCATGCTACCAAACTCTTTCATACAATTGAAGGTGGAGGGCTGTTTACTAAAGATCCAGAATTACTAAAGACTATGGCCCTAATGAGAAATTTCGGTCATGATGGCCCTGCTAAATTTTCTGGAGTGGGTATCAATGGGAAGTGTAGTGAAATGCATGCTGCAATGGGCCTTGTTAATCTTAAGTACGCAGACAATATCCTTTCAAGACGAAAGAGTAGTTACAAATATTATGATGAGATTTTAGTGAATCTGAATGTTAACTATCAAAAAATACAAGAAAGTACCATACATAATTACTCCTATTATCCTATTGTGTTTCAAAATGAAGAGGATGTACTTCGCCATGAAAAAGTCTTGAATGATAACTGGATTTATCCACGAAGGTATTTTTACCCATCTTTGAACGAACTTGATTATGTAACGAAATATAGCCTTGAAGTAAGTGAATCGATCAGTAGAAGAATATTATGTCTTCCAATGTTTTACAATTTAAGTAAGGAGGCCCAGGAAATGATTAAGCGTTTGTTATTACGTACTCAAAGATTTGGGTAAAATGAGTAGAATACTTGTAATAACTGACAATGCAACTCAATTAGGGGAGTTTAATCGCTTGCTTCAAGAAAAGTATCATGTCTATAAGAATTCAATCGATTTTTCAACTAGTTCTAAATCCAACAGTAGCTACTTTAGTGAAATATTAGGTCGAAAAGTAATGCAGTTAGACCTGAAGAAACCAGAAAATATTGACTTTATCCTTCGAAACTATGGTTTGGTATTTTCTTTACACTGCAAGCAATTGTTTCCTGAAACCCTGGTTAACAGTCTTCGATGTATCAATATTCACCCAGGTTATAACCCCATAAACAGGGGATGGTTTCCTCAGGTTTTTTCCATTATTAAGCACCTGTTAATAGGGGTAACCATACATGAGATTGATACGAAGATCGACCATGGTCCTATTATCTATAGGAAACAAATTGAAACCCACCAGTGGGAAACTTCTTTTGATCTGTACAAGCGGTTACTTCAAGAGGAAATAAAATTGCTGGAAGAGCACTTGGAGGACTTGATTGAAGAAAAATACAGTACAGTTTTGCCTGAGGACGAAGGTAATTTCTTCTCAAAAGACGACTTCGAAGAATTATTGGAACTGGATTTATCCCAAAAGGCTACTTATGGAGAAGTAATTAATCATTTACGTGCTGGTACATTTCAAGGATATAAGAATCTTTATTTCACTGATACAAAAACAGGGAAAAAAATATTTGTTTCCATTAAACTTGAGTTGGAAGAATAATAATTTAGTCAAATTCGTATGAAAGTTAAACTTGTTGGAGCATTCATGTGTAAAAATGATGCAAAGGTATTAACATATACCCTAGAGAGGCTGAGTGAATGCTGTGATTTGATTGTGGCATTGGATGATGGATCAACGGATGAAAGCCCCGATATTATTAAATCCTTTCCCAAAGTTATCAAATTTCTAAGGCACCCCCCTGGTAAAAAATTTGATCATGAGCTAAACAATCGAAAACTTGTGAATGAAATCAGGAAGATTGATCCAGAATGGGTGATGTTAATTGATCCTGACGATTTAGTAGATAAACGGTTCTTAAATAAAAAAGAGGAACTGCTTAATGCTAAAGATGTTGGTCGCTATACCTTTCAAGAAATTAGTCTTTGGGGGGGGAAGACGCACTACAGGGTGGATCAGCCTGAAGCTTATGCCAGAAGAGTTTCCTACACACCTTTACTAATACGATGGAATCCGAGCATAAAGTTAACTATAGCGCATCATATTAGTTTTAGATCCAGACTTGTTAAATTTTTATCTGGGAGTCTGCCAATACGGCTTATGAAACTATACTTGCCTCTAAGAAGCAAAAATTTTCAGAGCTCATTTCTTCGTGAAATATTTTTTCCAAGTGACTATATGTCTCACACTAATTTTAGGTTTACAGGAATTCGAGGAAAGGAAGTTAATCTAGACCTTAAGAAAATTCACTATCACTTCTTTGATTGGGAGTATGCATGTAAAAAACATGTTAATTATGCTTTACAGGCAGCAATTAGGCAAGGGAGAAAGGTAGAAGAAGTTCCAGATATAGCTGATTGGGCAACTGCCCGTTTGAATTCGGAAGGACTAATATTGGAGAGAGTTAGTTATGAATGGGGAGTTTTATAAATTTTCGAATTTGAACTAAATAAGATGCGATAAAGAAGTGACTCTGAAAACATGGTTTAAAGAATCATTACAGTAGAATAGATTTTTGATGACCTGGAAGTATTTGAAGGAGTGATAATTATCTGCAGAAATATACTTGTTGGATCTAACAGAGTTCCTGTAAGAATTGAAAATATGGTGATCTTTTAAATTGTCAAGGAATAATAGAGTTAATGAACAATAGAGTGTAAAATTAATATAATAAGATATGAATAAAACAGCAATTGTATGTGGAGCTGGAGGTTTTATCGGAGGCCATCTAGTAAATCGATTGAAGAAGGATGGCTATTGGGTTCGTGGAGTTGATTTGAAAGAGAATGAGTATGGGAATACAAATAGTGATGACTTTATTTTGGGAGACTTGAGGAATCCAAAAGTTTGTGAATCATTATTTGACCGTCCCATAGATGAGGTATATCAGTTAGCTGCGGATATGGGAGGAGCTGGTTATATCTTCACTGGAGAGAATGACGCCAATGTAATGCACAATTCAGCCACAATCAATCTAAATATAGCAGAACTGTCAGCCAAACACAAGGTAAAAAAAATATTTTATAGCTCTTCCGCATGTATGTACCCTGAGTATAATCAAATGGATCCTGAAAACCCCAAATGCTCAGAAGACTCTGCTTATCCGGCAGCACCCGATAGTGAATATGGCTGGGAGAAACTTTTTAGTGAGAGACTGTATTTAGCATATCACAGAAACTATGGGTTAGAGGTCCGAATTGCACGTTTCCACAATATTTTTGGACCTAAAGGAACTTGGAACAATGGAAAGGAAAAAGCTCCGGCAGCATTCTGTCGTAAAGTTGCTGAAGCTGAAGATGGTTCGACTATTGAAATGTGGGGTGATGGTAAACAGACAAGATCATTTCTATACATAGATGATTGCATTGAGGCAGTTCTCAGATTAATGGATTCTGATTTTACAGGACCAGTGAATATTGGTTCTGAAGAAATGGTAACAATAAATCAATTGGCTGAATTAACCATGCAAATAGCAGGTAAAGAGCTAAGGATACAACACATTCCTGGGCCCACAGGAGTTAGAGGTAGAAATTCTGATAATAGCTTGATCAGGGAAAAGCTTAATTGGGAACCATCAATACCCCTAAGTGAAGGCATATCCAAAACCTACAAGTGGATATCAGATCAAGTGCTTCTAATCAAATAGAATTAGGTTAAATAGTTAATCTTAATAAGTGAAAGTTTTATTTGTTACAATTGCTTATCCCCCCAATCCGGCAGCTGCAAGTATTGTGCATAAACACTTGATAGATGCTATGGGTAAGCACCATCAAGTGGTAGTAGCAACTTCTGTTATGCATGGCGCAAAAAAAGCCCGATATCTTCCCGAAGAAAAAGTTGCAAAATATATCATATATCACAGTTTTGAGTTTATTTCAACAAAGTTTCATCGGTTTTTTGCCTGGTTCCAAATACCTGTTATTAGGTTCTTATTGAGAAGAATCATAAGGAATGAAGAACCAGATTTAGCAATTATTGCATATCCGGATTTGTATATGCTTGATATTGCTTCAAAAACCTGTGACGATGTTGGGCTTAAATATGTTCCTTATCTACATGACACTATTGTGGAAGGGGTATATGACAAAAACAGGAGAATTCAGGCACAAGTAGTCCAGGACAGACTATTCAGTAATAATCGGCCAATTGCTGTAATGAGTAAAGGGATGCAAACTTTGTACAGGGAAAAGTACAAAGTGAAAACAATATCCTGGGAGCATATTTACCCCGAAAGTATCAGAGTGAATGCAAAAGGAGCAAAAAAGCATCGGGCACATTGGTCCGGGGATGTATACGAGATAAATCATATAGCAGTTAAGCAGCTGCATGATGCATTGGGTCAAATTGGGATGGAGATGACCATATCTAATGGAAAAAGTCGCGATGCATTGAAATCGTTTGGTTTAAATGGTAGCCATGTCAATAAAGTTTACTATCCCAAACGTAGAGATTACCTTGAGCATTTAGAACAATCTAAAATATTGTTGTTGGCTCTCAACGAACATGATGAATGTGCTGTTCATAAGGATGAATTGTCCACCATCTTCTCGACCAAAACCCCAGAATACCTTGCTTCTAACTCATTGATATTATATTACGGATCTACTGATTATTTTTTGGCTAAATTTATCAAGGAGCATGACTGTGGTATTGTTTTATCTCCAATGTCTCCAATGGAACTTGAATGTAGGATCACTTCAATCTTAAATGATATTACGAAATTCCAATATAAGATTGAAAATGCCAAAAGGACTTTGAAGCTATTTAAAGCTGAGTCAGTCATGGTCAAAGTGAATAAGGTCCTTACGGTTTCCAAATAGATGGATTAGCCTAACTTTAAGATTATCAAGCATACATGGAGAACACCGTAGTCATTAGAAGTATTGAAAAGGTCTTAGCCGTTATAACGGTAAGTAAAAAGAATTACCGTTAATCTATGATTAGTTCTGCAATTTCACGTATTGCATTATTTATTGCTTTTTATATATTGTCATTACTTTTCTTAGCAAGAATAGCAGTAATATACTCCCCGAATTTTCAGCCATTGATAATTTGGGGAGGGGGCATTTTATCCGTTTTAATAGTCTTTATCCCTAATATTAATAGAGTCAAGTATCTCCCAAAAGAATACTGGTATTACGGGAGTTTATTGATTTTCTCTCTGCTAGGTTTTTTCCAGATAATAGATTTCACAGGATACTATCGGTATTTACAGGTTTTATTTAGCAATCTGGTATTAATGATTGTAATCTTTTATGCAGTCAATAGCACAATAGATTGGTTGCTTTTGATTAGAGCGATATGGTTTTCCATACTACTAATTGTATCACTTGGATTTTTTATTAATATTGGTGAATTCGGGAGTGAATTCTACAGGTTTTCTGGTCTATTAGATAATTCAAATGGAACAGCAACCTATGCTAGGGTGGGAATACTCTGTTCTTTTGTTTTATTGGAATTCAATCAAAAGCTGCTTAATAAAGTTATCCACCTATCCTCAATAGCACTATTTAGTTATGTAATAGTATTGACGGCATCACGAGGTAATTTTCTAAATCTTTCATTTATTCTACTTTCCTACTTTCTTTTAAAGAATTTTTCCGGTAAAAAGGCAGTTTTTATAAGTATTGTTTTTCTTTTTGCTGGCAACTTATTGTTCTACTATTTTGTAGATTTTTTGGATGACTTCTACTTGTTTGAAAGGTTAACAAGGAATGAAAGTTTTGAACAAGCAATGGAACAAGAAGCGCGTCTCAAATTATATATTGATGCATTTTATTTATCACTTAAGCATCCTGTATTTGGAATAGGTTTGAATCAATTTAGACTTTATTCAGGGGGTCACATTTCTCATACAGATTTTCTTGATGTAACAAGCCAACTAGGTTTAATAGCTGGCTTTTTTTATTTATTAATTTATGTAAGAGTAGGGAAAATCCTAAACAGACTTAGGAAATATTATAAGTTTTTTAAAAATGACATAGCATCAGTTTTACTAATAGTTTTGATCAGTGAATTACTCTTTGGAGTTGTTAATGCTAATTGGTTCCTTCAGCTAAACATGATGATGTTAAGTCTCCTAATTACTTTTATTTACAAAGTGAGTCCTGAGCTTTCAGGGAATACTTATTTTAAGCTGTATGTTTATTAAATACGGGGATGCCACAGGCCTTAAATCGTGGGATGAGTTTGTTATCAATAATGGTGGAAGTATTTTTCAAAGATCAGAATGGCTTCAAAGATTAAATGGCTTTAAGGGGGTATTAATAAGAAAAAAGGTCAATGAAATTATTGCTGGAGTACCTGTGGTACTAACTCGCAAAAAACAGGTTAAAGGGATTCATATACCTCCCTACACTCACATTTTTTGTCCAGTTTTTTCTATTCGGGCTTCATCGGATCTTAAAGGTGACTTTCTAAGTCAGGTTATAAAAGAAGGTTATCAACATATTGATTTTAAATTTAATCATGGACATCAGGATATCTTGCCATTTCTTAAAAATGGTTTTACGGTCCAGACATATCTTACTTACATTGTTGAAGGGACATATGAAACTTTCAGAAAGTCTATAAATAAAAACAAGTTAAGGGAGCTGAGAAAATTAGAAAAGCTTCTGGAAGAGGATGAGATTCAGGTTTCTGAAGATTGGAACTTTGACGCAATAATGGAAATGATGACAATTACAGCCAAAAGAGGCAATTTCAATGCTTCGCGAGAGGCATTGAAATCATTATTTGAATTCAAAGAAGATTATTTGAAGGGATTTTTTATAACCTCAAGAAAATACGGGTTAGTAAGTATAGGCATTTTTGCATATGATGATACCCATGTTTATAATCTGATAAATGTTTCAAAGCGAATAGATGATGCTGTGATTAAGACCATAAATCTATTGACGATTGACTGCGGGGTAAGATTTGCATTGAACAATGGTAAAATATTTGATTTTGAGGGAAGTGTTATACCTGGTATAGCAAAATTCTATTCTTTAATGGGAGGTAGTCAAGTGGCGGTATATAGAGCTCATAAGTCCAGATCTATATTATTTTCTTTTATGCGTGCAATTGAACGATTTCTTCATGAAAGAAGATAGGTTGAGAATCTGCTATGTAACCAGCATGCACGCCTGGAATGATGACCGCATTTTTGAGCGGGCTGCCTGGGGACTAAGTCAGGAAGGTCATGATGTGACGTTGATCGCTCCTGCAGAATCTGATTTGGAAGTTGATGGCGTTAAAGTTAAAGCTATCCCCATAAGATCAAGGATAGGAAAGCATATCATCAGTCCGTTTGAAGCCTTCTGGAAAATGAAAATGATCAATGCTGATATTTATCATTTTTTTAATCCCAACATGATGTGGCTAATGAGACGTTGGGCAAAGAAGGGTAAAAAGGTATTTATTGATATACACGAGAACTATGAAGCCAGGGTAGCTGCATTACCATTACCTGCTTTTGTGAAACCCCAACTTATCAAAAGTTACAGATTTGTTGAGAATACATTGTGCAATCAGTTTAAAGGGATAACAGTTGTTACTAACTCGATGAAAAGAAAGGTGGAGTCATCTTTAGTACCCGTTCTTGTAGTCGACAATGTACCGTTTCTTGAACGATTACGTGAAATTGAGCTAGCCAAGAAGAAAGAGGAGCATCCTGTCATCATTACATCGGGAACACACTCAAAAGAAAGAAATTGTATGGAAGCGGTTGAAGCTTTGCCAATAATTGCAGCTTCAATTCCAAATGTTGAGATGAAATTTGTGGGACGTTTTCAACCCGCAGAATATGAACAAGACCTTCATAATCGGGCTAGGGAGCTTGGAGTAAGTAAGAACTTTACGACTGAAGGTATGCTTCCATGGAAAGAAAATTTCAGTAGGATTTCAAAGGCGCATATAGGTTGTGTGTTTTATAATGATAACTTAAATAATCGGGTGACTCTTCCGAATCGTTTGTATGAGTATATGTATTGCAATATGGCTGTACTTGGAGAGGATTTTCCTGAAGTGAAGAATGTTTTAGACACATCCAAAGCAGGTTTGTCTGTAAAATCCAGGTCACCTGAAGACATCGCACAAAAATCATTAAAACTTCTCCGGGACGAATCTCTTCTGAGGAACTGTATGAGTAATGCAAGAAGAGCGGTAGAAAAAAAATACAATTTTGAAACCACGCTGAAGGAGTTGATTAAATTTTATGATTCATCAATTACTAAATCCTGAGACTAGTTGTGAAATAACCAAGAAATAATCATGAAGGAAAGACTAAAAGAATTTGTCCGTTCAAGGTTACTAGACAATAATGATTTCAGGAAGTCCTGGAAAAAAGCAAACCCCTTTGTTGGCGGACCTTATGAGTTTGAATTTATTGGGTCAAGTGAGTTTAAAGTAGCAATTGCATTCGACCATGCTCACTATCATCGATACTTTATTTCAGCATGCCTAGATCTCAATATCAGCTTCAAAGTAGTAGACCTACTTGGTGACGATTGGTTGTCCAGTTTTGAAAGAGAAACATTTGTTGGCTTATTGATCTGGCCTCATCTAAACAGCAACAAATTAAAAGAGATTTTAGATGAACGACTGATGTTGCTCGAGAAATACACAAAGATTAAAATGTATCCTGAAGCCGAAGGTATCTACCTTTTGGACAATAAGAGACGTGTAAGAGATTGGCTTTATGTAAATAACTTTAAAATACCTCAAACCTGGTGTTTCACTGATCGAGAAAAAGCTCTGGAATTTATTGATAATGTTGAATTACCAATTGTTCATAAGTCTGTTCAAGGCAGTGTTTCAAGAGGTGTAGAAATAATTAAGAAAAGGAGTAGGGCCAGATCTATCATAAAAAGGTGTTTCACATCGGGTATTTATCCCTATAGAATGGATCGACGAAATATCCAATGGGATTTTGTTATGTTTCAAGAGTACCTGGAAGATTGCAAGGAAAAAAGAATTATTGTTGTGGGGGAATCATTTTTCTCGATAGAAAAATTAAAGGGAAATGATGACTATATGAGTGGGTCTGGATATATGAGATGGGGAGAAAATGAAGAAGAATTATTTCTTTATAGCTCACATATAATGGAGAGAGGAAATTTTCGTAATATGAATGTTGATTTCCTTATTGACCAAAAAGGTAACTTCTACGTAAATGAGTTGCATTCACTTTTTCATGGACCACGAATTACAGATGAAAATAGGAAGGGTAGATATATCCGGGATAAAGGAAATAACTCCTGGAAGTTTGAACCAGGTAATTACTACAGAAACTATACTACCAATTTAAGGGTGATTGATTTTTTAAAATCAATAGGTATCGATTACACTGATAAATCATGGTTATCCAAAGATGTATTTTTTGAAGTTAACGGGCTAAGAATGTAGTTCCTTAATACTTATTTTCTCTACAATTTTATTTCCATCATTATTTCATGAAGATTGCAGATTTTATTAGAAAACACTATTCTTTGGCGGGTACTTTATTCAAAGTAATAAGACGAGAGGCTGTTACTATTACTCCGATGCCTCTTTGGGCGCGCCTTCGAATGTGGCAAAAAGGATTCTTTAGCGCAGCTTGGTTTAGGTATGAATTCTATACGGGAAAGAATTATTCAAAAGATTATGTTACAGATTTTGAGGAAAACTTAAGAGCTTCCAGGGTAAATCCTGAAAAGGATAATGTTTTTGTAGATAACAAAATTATCTTCCCACTCTTCTTTGGTCAGTTTGCGCCGGTTGTTTATAACTATGCTATTATAAATAACGAGAGAGTGATCCCCCAAAACTCATCCGATAATATTAACACATTCGAGGCGATTGTTGATATGATGGAACGAGGACAACCCCTAGTGATTAAACCAGCAGACGGTCAGCGAGGAGGTAAGGTTCATAAGTTTATGCTAAACGATGCTCGTAAACTAGTTTGGAATAATAGTATTGCAACCCGAGATACTCTTTTAAAAGAACTACCAAAACTAAACTACAATATAGTATGTCCATTAATTGAACAAGCAGACTATGCAAAAAGAATTTACCCGGCAACCACAAATACGATTAGAGTACTTACATTAATTGATCCAATTACCCAACAAGCCTACATTGCACATGCTGTTCAACGAATTGGAACAAAACATTCTTTTCCTGTAGATAATTTTGCAGTTGGTGGTCTCACTTGTGAAATCGATTTAGATACTGGAAAAATACAAAGGGGCTCATATATTATACCTACAGAAAGCAAAAAAGTGTGGTATTCTCACCACCCCGAAACAGAAGAAGCGATTGAAGGAGTTCAGATTCCTAATTGGTCTCAGATAAAAATCAAAATGATTGAGATAGCTTCATCAGTATCTTTCTTGAAAGTTATTGGATGGGATCTGATAATATTGGATGATACTCCGGATGGGTTTGTTCTACTTGAGGGGAATAATGCACCATGTTACAAAGTACATTGTAATCTCCCCTTTATTAGGACTGCTATCAAATAGACTAATTATCTAAATATTTACAAAATTCATTTTGGTAGTTTTCATTTTTAGTTAGGTGCTTCAGGTACTGAACAGGAGAAAGTTTGCTGAGGGAATCATGCCCTCTGATAAGGTTATAATCTTCAGCAAATTCAATAGTCTTCTCCCTAACAGATTCCAGTGAGTCAAATAGGTAAGCATCTAGTATATCTCTTCTGTAAGTTCCATTAAACCTCTCTATGTAGCTGTTCTGCATTGGTTTTCCTGGTTGGATATAGACTAATTCAATTTGCTGTTCTAGACACCAACTCTTCAGTGTATTAGATATAAACTCAGGGCCATTATCTGTTCGGATTCGTTCTGGTTTACCCCTCCAGAAAATAGTCTTTTCAAGGACTCTGATGAGCCTCTCAGCAGGCAAAGAAGTATCGATTTCAATGGCTAGTATTTCACGGTTAAAATCATCAATGAGATTAAAAGCTCTAAACTTCCTGCCGGTAATCAAGCTATCGGACACAAAATCAGCTGACCATGTTTGGTTAGGTGATGTAGGAACCTCCAATGGTTGTTTAACTCGAGCTGGCAGCCTTCTTTTACGCTTTCTCTTCAAATTCATACCGATGGATTTATAGACTCGATATACTCGTTTGTGGTTCCAAGGGTAACCTTGCTTCCTAAGTCTGTCAAATAGCTGCCAAAACCCTTCAGTGGGGTGTTTATCAGCCAATTGATTAAGAGTATCTATCACCTCCTGATCATCTTTTCTGCTCTGATAATAATACATTGATTTGGATAGGCTCAGAATCCTACAAGCCCTGCCAACACCAACAGCAAATCGTTCTCTGATGATGTCAGCCTTCTCCCTTTTAATGCAGGGCTTTAGATCTTTCCCGACAAAACGTCTTTGAGTATTTGATGATCCAGGCTTAAGTCAGCAAACATCTGCTTTAGGCGTCTGTTCTCTTCTTCCAGCTCCTTAAGCTTTTTCAACTCGTTGGCTTCCATACCACCATACTTTTTCTTCCAGTTGTATAATGTGGACTTATGGATGCCATATTCACGACAGATACTCTCCAGATCTCTGCCTGACTCATGCTCTTTTAGCGCTTTGACAATCTGCGCTTCTGATATTCTTCGCTTTTTCATTTTGACTGTTTAAATGTACAATTTTTGTCCATTCATAAACAGTCCTATTTTTAGGGAAGCTTACAACATCAATTGCACGGTGGCCTACTTAAAGATCCACATATTGCTTCATTTATGAAGTATCATAGAATAGTTCGTTAATGTCAGCTTTTGTATTAGTAAATAAGCAAAGTCAGGAATTTGTACTTGACTCTTTCGAATCTCTATTTGCCAAAATGGGATTAAGAGATCCTCAGCATAACTGTAGTAAAAATTGGAATGTTTTTTCCTGGTCCTCTTATTTCAGTTCAGAAACTAATTATTATCAAAGGGAAAATGCATGGATAGTTATATCCGGTTGCCCAATTTATAGAGGTTCAAAGACACTCCATGGTTCAGCTCATGCCATCTTGAACGACCTTGAAATAGGACAATTTGATTTTGGAAATATTCGTGGCAATTATAGTTTTTTCTATGTTTCTTCAAACGGGGAAGAATTTCTTTATACAGATCCTTCAGGAATAGCAAATATCTATTATGATTCTAACGAGAATTGTTTTTCGAGTTCATTTTTAGGAATTGTTTTTGGTTCTAGAAGACGTTTTAAAATAAATCGATTTGCAACAGCTGAAGTTTTGATGAATGGTAGACAAATTGGACCGGACACCATGTTGGAAGGTATCAATAGACTGGAGTTGCATTCAAAAAGTTCATTTAAAAAGCTGAATCTCAAGACAGACAATCATGCATTAGACTCACCTTTACCAACAAAAATGAGCTTTGATGATGCAGTAGATCAACAGTTGGATTCCATACATACTTTTTTTAATGATGTGAAGGATTTTGCAGCGGTTAACGGGGCAGATACAGGAGTTACAGGCGGTCATGACAGTAGGATTATTCTTAGTTCTTTAAGAAAGACACTTGCGCCTACTGAATTTCAAGTACATAGTTTCTGGAGGAAGAATAAAGATACAGAATTGCGGATTGCGGAAAAGGTTTCTGAGGCAGTTGGTAAGGAATTAATAAGCGTTCCAGTTCGTCATCCTTTTGATATGGATGTTAACCAGATGGAAAGAAACCTGGAGGAGACTTTGATGTTTTATGACGGACATATTCGCATGCATTGTTTCCTAACCGAAGAATATCATACCTTGAATCATAGGGTTAAAATATTAAATAATAAGAGGTTAGGCTTTAATGGAGTTGGGGGAGAACAGTATCGTAATGAGTGGCATATGGAACGTGCATCCTGGTCATTTGACTATTTTCTGAAATATTTTCTGATTTACCATATTGGAGGAAGGTCATTCACAAACAAGAGGTTTGAAGAAGACTTTTTTCATTACATGAGTGCTAAGGTTAATAAAAGATTAAATAGAAGTGAATCTGATATAGAAATTTCAAAAGTTGAAGTACAAGAATACCTGAATGAGGTTTACGTCGCGAGTTTGATGGGAGCCAGGACCAATGCGGAAAACAAAGTAACGACCTTTATAACACCCTATATTGATTGGCAATTGACCAGGGATTCCTATAATTCTTTACCACATCACGGCATTTCCTTTTACTTTCAGCAGGAGATGATTCGTAGGTTAGATCCGGAGTTAGCAGCAGTGGAAAGTGGATATGGATATTCATTTAGTAAAGGGGAACCCATGCACCACAAGTTGAAATATTTAATCAAAGAAGCAGTTCCGAAAAAATACTATCAAAAGAAGCTTGAAGAACGCATGAAGAGTAATGGCAATGATCTATTTAAAAAATTTTTAAGAAACTATCCTATTCTTAAAGATTCCGTCGAATTCATGAGAAATCTAAAGTTCCCTATCAATGAGCATTTAATTACTTGTTTTCCAGATATGATGCCAGTTTATTTGAGTGCCTCTTACTTTTTTCATTATCTGAATATTAAAGGAAAGCTAGAGGAATGAAAGATTCTTTGGAAAAGTTAAAAGTTTATCTAAGACATCAACCTGATTATTGGAGGCTTTCAGATTATGAAAGTAAAGAGCATAGGGTTGGTTTCTATCCTTTATCATTTAGAGATCGTTTGGCTCAAGGTCACTATACCCATTTCGACTCAAGTGGTATACCCATGTTTCATTCAAAGGCGGGTAACCTTGTGTATTTCTGCACGGGCATATGTTCGTTTGCTTTTGCAAACTATGAGCAGTATTTGCTCAATACTGAGGACAATTACAGAAATAAAGTGATCCAATCAGCAGATAGGCTAATTGAAATGATAGTAGATCATGAAGGTATATCAATGATATATGATTACGATGATGGTGAACTAAATAATCCGGTAGCCTGTGCTATGAATCAAGGTGAGTCAATTTCTGTTATGCTCCGTGCATATGAACTTAGTAATCAAGATCAATACTTAAATTATGCCAAAAGGCTTAGCAAGCCCTTCAGTAACCAATACGGTGAATATGGAGTAATAAGTTTTATTGAAGATGATCATATTTGGTTTCTGGAAGGTGGTAAAAAGATTCTCAATGGACATATTTATGCATTAATCGGGTTGCATGAATTAAACTGTGTGAGTAGTTCAAATGACTTAAATCAACTGGTAAAAGATGGATTATCATCAGTGATTGCTCTTTTACCGAGATTTGATATGGGCTGGTGGAGTCGTTACTGGCTGGATTCCCCTGATTATATAGCTAGCGCAATGTATCATAACTTACATATTTGTCAATTAGAAATATTGTATAAACAACACCATATTGAAGTTTTTCGCGAGTATTCAATTAAGTTTAAAAAGTACCATCAATCATTTATTAAACGTATTTCAGCCGGATTTGAGTTGGTAAGGTCAAAAAAAAGACTGAGAAGCAGCCGCACTTCCAATGATTAAAGTAGTCTATCTGGCAGGTGGTTATCCTTCTGAAGATAATCCTTCACATGGTATTTTTAATAAACGAGCTGTGACATCACTTCAAAATCTCACAGAGCTCTCATTAATCCACTTTCGACTTTATAAGCCGGGAAGAAGCTTCTACAAAGAAGAGACAATCGATCGTTATAAAAAGATTACGTTGTGTATACCCTTTATGCCTATTTTAGATCACTATTTCTTTAGACTTAATCATTTCATTTTCAGAATCTTTTTGAAGCTATTTTGCTCCAACTGTTTGAAAGCCTGTGATCTTGTACATGCAAGCGATGGAACTTTGGGCGTGATGATTTCTCCGCTATCTAAGAGATATGACTTTAGATTACTAACTCAATTCATTGGTGGGGATTTGAATCAAGACCTGTCAAAACACAAAGGTAAGAGATGGCTATTAAATCGATTAAGTAAGGTAGATGCTTTTACTTTTAACTCACAGAAGTTAATGACTACTTTCTATGAACAAGTCAAACCCACCAATTATCAAATCTATCAGGTTGTTTATAGAGGCGTGGATACCAAAAAGTTTAAACCTGGAAATAAAACACATAAAAAGCTGATATTTTATTTCCTTGGTGGATTACCGAATTATTTAAATTTCAAACACGGTAGAAATACTAAGGGGGGGAGAACCTTGATGGAAGCATGGATTGGCTGTGAGAAGGAGGCTTATGAGAAACAAGCTAAGTTACTCTTTGCAGGCCCAGACTCTGACATTCAGGAAGTTGATAAGTGGAGAAGATCACTTCAACATCCACAATTGGTAGAAGTTATAGGCAAGGTCTTTCCTGATAAAATCATTGATTTTCATAATAGTGGGAATGTAATCATTATTCCCAGTCTTGAAGAAGGTCTTCCCAACGCAATGATGGAAGGGCTGGCATGTGGCAACATACCAATCGCCACAAATGTGGGAGGAATCCCCGAGGTGTTAAATGGCTTGGATATAGATTTAATTGAATCAAATTCAGTAGAAATGTTAAGAAAAAAAATACTTCAGATATTGAATTCACCCGAAAATGAATTGGAAGAGTTATCAAAAAGATGTAGACACTACATAGAAGAAAAGTTTGATTCAAGTTCTTTTTCTGCTAATTATTTAGAGTTATATAAACAGATTTCCACATGTCAATGAAAGTGGCTATTATCTTTGGTACTCGTCCTGAGGGAATTAAAATGGCACCACTAATTAAGGCATTTTCTGAGGATAGCTTTTTTGAAATGGTCACTATCTCAACGGGTCAGCATAAGAGCATGCTAGATCAAGTGCTGGGCTTTTTTGACATTCAGACGGATTATGATTTAGCTTTGATGAAGGACAATCAGAGCTTGAACGAGATTTCATCAAGGTGCATTCAAGCTGTTGATTCCGTATTGCAAAAAGAGCAACCTGACTTAGTATTCGTTCAGGGAGATACTACAACCGCATTTGCATCTGCTTTTACTTCTTTTAATCGAGGTATTACTGTTGCCCACCTGGAGGCTGGTTTGAGAAGCGGAGATTTGTTTTCACCTTTTCCGGAGGAGGCAAACAGGAAGCTAATCTCACAAATTGCTAGTTATCATTTTGCACCGACAAATGCATCTGCTGAATCCCTTAAAAAGGAAGGGATTGTGAAAGGAGTTTTTACGGTTGGTAATAGTGTGATTGATTCATTATTTTTTGGATTAAAAAGGTTACAGGACCGGGGAGTTGATTTCTTTGAAAATTATCCGGGAGTCAACTTTCAAGAAAAGGTTGTCTTAATAACAGCTCATAGAAGGGAGAGTTTCGGAAAACCATTTGAAGATTTTGTGGATACAGTCGTAGCACTTTCAGAGGTATATAGTGATGTGCATTTTCTGTATCCTGTCCATCTTAACCCAAACGTGAGGAAAATTGTTTTTGAGCGCTTAGAAAATCATGATAATATTACACTAACCGATCCTGTCGGGTATTCGGAGCTCATTTGGCTATTGGATCAGTCATGGTTAATAATGACGGACTCAGGTGGTATTCAAGAGGAAGCACCTTCGTTAGGTAAGCCTATCCTTGTACTTAGGGATGTGACAGAAAGAATGGAAGGTGTTGCTGAGGGGACAGCAAGGCTTGTTGGAATGAACCCCCAAAATATTAAAGCAGAATTTGATAAGCTTTACAACAACATTGATTCTACTTACACAAAAATGTCTCAAGCAAAAAATCCGTATGGGGATGGGGATACTTGTAAAAGAATTTTAAAAGTACTTAAGCAAAACGCATGAAGATCGTTTTGACTCATGACGTAGACCATCTGTTTCCAAGTGATCATCTATTTGACACCTTCTATCCGGGATTACTTCTTCGATCTTCAAAACAGCTACTGCGAAATGAAATTTCATTTTCAAGTTTCCTGAGAAGGTTCAACTTTTTTCGTCCTCTTAATAATATAAAAACTTTGAGCAATTTCTTGCTTGAAAAGAAATTGCCCGCAACTTTCTTTTTTGGGATGAGAAAGGGCTTAAATCTTTCTTATTCTTATAAAGCTGCAAGACCATTCATAGAACTACTTATAGAAAAGGGGTTTGAAGTAGGTGTTCATGGCATGGCGTTTAATGATTTCGATAAAATGAAAGAAGAAAAACAACGATTCGAAGAGATCGCCGGTTTTTCTCCAAAATACATTAGAAATCACTATTTGAGATACGATGAATCGACTCACAGTTTAATGGATCAACTGGAATATAAAATAGATTCAACCTTACATGACACGTTTGAGATTGACCAAATTGGAAGTCTTTGTCGTTTTCCAATATCAATAATGGATGTAACGGTAATGAAATCAAGTAAAGAAAAAGGAATCACACCTTTTGAATTCTCATTAGCAAAATTGGATGAGGCAGGCGCTTTGGGGGTATCATACTTCGTGATAAACTTTCATGATGCTTACTATTCTGATTGTTATCCAATTTACAAAAAATGGTACGAAAGTATTCTTGAAGAATTTATTTCAAGAGGTCTGGAATTCTGTAGAATAAGTGATGTTGGCAGCGAATAAGACAAGTCAAAAAAAGATCTGGTATGTAAATAAATATGGAGGTACACCTTATTTCGAAAGCACATTCCTGAGACAGTATTATCTTTCTAAGTGGCTTGCCAGGAATTCGTATAAGGTAAAATTGGTTTTCTCAAAATCATCACCAATGAAACAACCTCCAAGTTTCTGGGCATTGTTTAAATCTATACAACATGATGGATTTGACCAGGTTATATTAAATGGTCCTGAAGTAAAGCTTGGATTTGGGCTTAGAAGAATTATTAGCTGGATTTGGTTTGAGTTTGCCTTTTTTATTTGGTCGCTAACAAGACGCGAGAGACCTGATTACTTGATTGTGTCTAGTCTTTCGATTCTGACTTTATATACTGGGATAATTCTTAGCAGAATTTTTCATTGCCGCCTAATTGTGGAAATAAGAGATATTTATCCACTCACATTGACTGAAGTAGGTAACTTCAAAAGAAATCATTTCCTTATTAGGGTTCTGGCAAGCATTGAAAGGAAGGCTTATAGAAATGCTGATTCAATTATCAGCACATTAGAGGGGCTGGAGAAACATATTCAAAAAGTATCTCCTGGAAATGAGCATAAGTTCACCTTTATTCCGATGGGAGTAGATCCCACATCACTAAAGACAAAATCATCTTTACAACCAAGACCAGATGAAGATAAGTTTATGGTCGGATATGCAGGTTCTTTTGGTAAGTCTCAGGCTACGCTTATCATATTTCAAGCAATTAAGGCACTTTCAATTGATTCCAATATTCATTTTTTGTTGATTGGAGATGGTCCGGAGAAGGCATCCGGCCTCAAACTTGTTAGAGGCTGTGAAAACTTCACTGATTACGGTTCAGTGCCAAAGTCCAGGGTTCACAATTATTTGCAACAATGTGATATACTTTTAAACCCATGGTTAGATCTACCAATTTACCAGTTTGGAATTAGCCCCAATAAATGGATGGACTATATGCTTTCAAGTCGTCCATTTATATTGTGCTTTAATGGTAAGCCAAGTATTCTGCAAGAAGCGGGATGCGCTTTTTTTGTTTCTGCTGAGAACTCTGATAGGTTAGTTGATAAAATAAGAGCCTGTTCAAAACTAGAATCAAGCATCTTGAATGAGATGGGCAGAAAAGGTTACAATTACCTTGCAAATAATTTATCATATAAGAGTTTGGGTGAGAGATTAGCCAGGACTTTAGAAGGCAATGTATAAGATTATAAAGAGGTTATTTGATTTTAGTTTTGCACTGACTGCATTAGTCTTATTCTTACCTCTTTTTATTGTAGTACCACTTATCTTGGTACTGGATATAAAGACCAATCCGTTTTTCATACAACGCAGACCTGGCCAAAATGAAAAATTATTCTATGTAATTAAGTTTCGGACAATGAATCAAGATCGTGATGCAATGGGAAATCTTCTATCCGATGCGGATCGCCTTACCAGAGTTGGTAAATTAGTTCGAAAATTAAGTTTGGATGAAATACCTCAATTAATCAATGTAGTTTTAGGTAACATGAGTTTTGTAGGTCCAAGGCCACTTCTCATAGAGTATCTTCCACTTTATAATCAATATCAAAGAAGGAGACATGAAGTGAAGCCTGGGATTACTGGTTGGGCTCAGGTCAATGGAAGAAATAATCTTGAATGGCAAAAACGATTTGAACTGGATGTCTATTACGTGGATAATCAGTCTTTCCAATTTGATTTAAGAATCCTGATAATGACCATACTAAAGGTTGTTGGGGCAAGAGACGTCAATCAGGAGGGAGAAGCAACTGTTAGGAATTTTACCGGAAACTAAGTGCATACCAAAAAAGCTATACTATCAAAACTGTTGTTCAACATTAGAAGAGGAGAAGAACACTATAAATGCTACAAAAAAAATAGCATCTATAATTATGCTTTGTCACTACATAGAATAAATTCTTTAATTATTGAGCTAATTGAGGAACATATTGAGAAGTTTGATATTACTGATCATCAGACCTTTATTGAGTGGATTATTCATTTAGATACCTGGAGAAATCAGTTTGAGTACCTCAGGGATAGAAGTAAGCCTGACTTACGTGATTCTTTTATTTTTGAAAGGATTGAAGGATCCTACCCCTATCCAATTGACCTACGAGTAAAAATTGAAAACTTATTGGAGGGAGAGGAATGAAATATGTTTTTGCCGGTGATAGGGATATATCACTAAATGTTTTGAATTTTTTTATTACAAAAGGATTTTATCCAGAAGCATTATTTGTAACAAAGAAGGAGAAGGCCAGTCATGCCGGGCAATTGATTAAAGCTTCAAAATTACATCCTTCCAAAATCTTTGAAGGTAATGATTTCCGCTCCCCGAAAGCATTAGAGTTGCTTTCAAAAATCAAACCTGATTATATATTTGGCATTCATTTCCCATATATCATTCCCTCTGACATTCTTGAAATACCTAAAGTTGGTTTTCTGAATCTGCATCCAGCTTACTTACCGTATAATCGTGGCTGGCATACTCCCTCATGGGCTATTGAGGAAAAGACTCCCATCGGCGCAACACTACATTTTATGAATGAAAAATTGGATTTGGGTGATATTGTTGCAAGAAAGGAATTTAAAATAATGCCATATCATACGGCAAATGATCTTTATGTAAAATTAAAACAGGTAGAATTTGAGCTTATTAAAGACAGTTTTGATAGCATAATAAATCTTAATCTCAAACGATTGAAGCAGAACGGTAGTGATGGCACTATGCATGTGAAGAAAGATCTTTATAAGTATAACGGTAGAAACTTACAGCTTGATAAAACGGTCAAAGTGGATGATCTACTTGCAACACTTAGAGCCTTTTCCACCAACGATCCTAAAGAGGCTGCATATTTTTATGACAATGGGAAAAAGTATGCTGTGCAGGTTACAATAACGCCAATAACCGATGAAGAGGACGGAGGATATTAGTATGTTGAAAATACAAATGGTTGATCTCGGTAAACAGTATAACCGGATTAAACCCGAAATTGATGAAGCCATACAAAATGTACTGAATACAACAGCCTTTATTAACGGACCTAATGTGAAGACTTTCCGTAAGAGTCTGGGACAACTTCATGGAATCGTAGAAGCTACCACCTGTGGTAATGGAACAGATGCACTTCAGATTGCCTTGATGGCATTAGGTCTGGAGCCCGGTGATGAAGTGATTTTGCCGGTACATACCTATGTGGCAACAGCCGAAGTCATTGCCCTGTTGAAACTTACACCTGTTTTTGTTGATGTGTGTCCAGATCGGTTTACTATCCAGCCAAAGGACATCGAAAATGCCATTACCAAAAAGACCAAAGTAATCGTTCCTGTTCACCTGTACGGGCAGTGTGCGGAAATGGATCCGATCCTCGAGATTGCAAAAACACATAACCTTAAAGTAGTTGAAGATTCTGCTCAGGCGATCGGAGCTGAATATCTATATGCAGGAGAATTGTGGAAGAAAACCAGTACAATAGGGAACATCGGGGCATTGTCTTTTTTCCCAACCAAAAACCTGGGTTGTTTTGGCGATGGTGGAGCCCTTATTTCTACAGATGAGGAATTAATGAAGACCTCCCACTTGATTGCCAACCATGGGCAGCAGATAAAATACCAGCATGATTTGGTAGGCTGTAATAGCAGGTTGGATACCCTTCAGGCGGCCATCCTTAATGTGAAGTTGAAATATCTCACGGAATATGCTCAAAGCAGACAGGAACTGGCTAAGTACTATGATGAACACTTACTTGGTATTGATCAAATACAATTACCCGCACGCTTTCAAGATTCAACTCATGTGTTTAATCAGTACACGATTAAGGTAAAGGACAGTCAAAGAGATAGACTAAAGGAATACCTGGCTGAGCATCAGGTTCCTTCCATTATCTACTACCCAATCCCATTACACTTGCAAAAAGCTTATTTCAGGCCTGAATTTCCTAAAGGAAGTTTCCCGGTTACCGAATCTCTTTCGGAGGAAGTGTTATCCTTGCCTATGCATACTGAGATGACCAGTGAACAAAGCGCATACATTGTAAGTGTAATACATGATTTTTTTAAGTAATGAGCAGCGATAGAAAATCGGATTATTTCGTGCATGAAAGTTCCTACGTAGATGAACCTGTTACAATCGGTGAGGGGACAAAAATCTGGCATTTTTCTCATATCATGCAGGGATGTGTGATTGGTAAAAAATGCAACATCGGACAGAATGTGGTGATCTCCCCCGAAGTGGTTCTCGGTAACAATGTAAAGATCCAGAATAATGTTTCGGTTTATACCGGGGTAGAGTGTGAGGATGATGTCTTTCTGGGACCATCAATGGTATTTACTAATGTGATTAACCCGCGTAGCGGGGTGAACAGGAGAGGGGAATATGCAATAACAGTAGTAAGAAAGGGAGCAACGATTGGGGCAAATGCTACCATTGTTTGCGGAAATGAAATTGGTAAGTTTGCATTTGTTGGGGCGGGATGCGTTGTGACCAAAGAAGTAAAGCCCTATGCGCTGGTGGTAGGCAACCCATCTAAGCAGGTAGGATGGATGAGCGAGTATGGGCACAAATTGGATTTTAAAGATGGAGAACATGCCACGTGCCCGGAAAGCAAGGAAAAATATGTATTGAAAGATGGTTTTGTAAATAAGATATGAGTAAAAATTTTGCAATCATTGGAGCTGCGGGGTATATCGCTCCGCGTCATTTTCAGGCCATAAAAGCTGTTGGTGGCGAGGTTATTGCCGCGTTGGATAAATTTGATAGTGTAGGCATCATCGATAGCTACTTCCCGGATGCTGATTTCTTCACAGAGTTCGAACGTTTCGATCGTCATCTGGAGAAAGTCAGGAGAAACAACCAGCACATTGATTATGTTTCGGTCTGTTCACCCAATTACCTACACGATTCCCATGCCCGGTTTGGTCTGCGGCATCATGCCAATGTGATTTGTGAGAAACCCCTGGTTTTGAATCCGTGGAACATTGATTCGTTGCTAGAGATAGAGAAAGAGACGCAAAAGCGGATTTATTCCATCTTACAGTTGAGACATCACCCTGAAATCGTGGCACTGAAGAAGCAAATTGAAGAAGATAAGTCGGGGAAGATCTATGATATTGAATTGACTTACCTCACCTCACGGGGTAATTGGTACTATTCATCATGGAAAGGTGAGGTTGAAAAATCCGGAGGTATAGCCACAAACATTGGTGTACACTTTTTTGATATGCTGGCCTGGGTTTTTGGTGATGTAAAAAGCAACAAGGTACATGTCCATACCCATGATCGGGCGGCTGGATTTATAGAATTAGAAAATGCCCGGGTTAGGTGGTTTCTAGGGATTAATTTTGATCTCATACCTGAGGACATTAAGGATAAAGGCCAGCGAACGTACCGTTCGATAACTGTTGAAGGAAATGAAATCGAATTCAGTAAAGGTTTTACAGATCTTCATACAGTGAGCTATCAATCTATTTTAGAGGGAAATGGTTTTGGTGTCGCAGATGCCAAAACTTCTATTGAGATCGTCCATGAGATCAGGAATGCTAAACCTATTGGTTTAAAGGGCGAATATCATCCACTGGCAAAAAAACCATTTTCTATTCATCCATTTAATAAATCTATTTAGGGGCGTGGCAGCTTTTGGTTTTTGATTTATCATGATGGACAGTGAAGGAAACTACACTCTGCATTCAGCAAACCTTTCATTATTTTCATGAAGTGAAGGCATTTATCTCCTATCTGATCAACCCCCTGCCCACCCTGCTCCTCCTGATCCTGGTGGGTTTTTTGTTTTACCGGAAGGGACGGAAGAGGGTTAGTAAGTGGCTGTTTGTTGCTGCAGCCGTTTACCTGTTACTGGTCACTACTCCTTTTGTACCAGAGGCGTTATTGCAGCGAATCGAGCGACAATATCCGGTATATGATGAAGGCCTGCCAGTCGAACCTGAAGGCTTAAACGATAATTTACATTCCGGTGCGGTTGGGTTTTCCCCTTTAGGGGACCAAGGGGCGAGCGTAGGCACAAATAACCCAACACAAAACCCTTACATCCTCGTCCTCGGCTCAGGCACCAATTATGATCCTGAAAAACCGGCTACCCAGCAGCTGGGAGAAACAGCCCTGGTCCGGCTCACAGAAGGCATCCGAATACACAGGCAGCATCCTGGAGCAAAACTGGTGCTTTCAGCGGGCAAGAGGAGTCAGCCAATCACCCAGGCTGAGGTCGTGGCTGCAGCAGCACTTACCCTGGGAGTACTTCCAGCAGATACCCTTCAGCTACGCAGCCCCATGACCACCCAGGAAGAAGCTGAGGCATTCGTTGCACGGTTTGGAGTGGGAGAGGAGCTCATTCTCGTTACGTCCGCCCGCCACCTTCCCCGTGCCATGTATCTTTTCCAACAAGCCGGCCTACAACCTATTCCAGCCCCCACAGATTTTAAGATCGGCAAAGACTACGGTCGCTCCTGGATCAACTACCTCCCCGGCTCCAACTCCCTCATCAAATCAGAACTCATCATCCATGAATACGTCGGCATGCTCTGGGCGTGGATAACGAATTGAGCTAGCAAGGTGGGGTGGGCCTGTCAATAAGTCAAATCGTTAAAACTTCTCTCTGATCGAATACCAATGTGTCAAATAAACACATCAACGCCTGCCAGCCGACCTGTAACCCGGGGGACAGATCAACAAATAAACGAATCAACTAATCAACTAATCAACTAATAAGCTCATTAACCCATTAACTCAATAACCAGCTTTAACTATCTTCGCTCCCTCATGAATTCTAAAATCTACCTCTCTTCACCTCACATGGGTCCTAACGAACTCCCTTACGTCCAGGAAGCCTTTGCTACTAACTGGATCGCCCCTCTGGGACCCCACGTAAACGGCTTCGAGAAAGAACTGGGTATATACAATGATATTCCCCATGTCGCGGCCCTGAGCTCCGGGACTGCTGCCATCCACCTGGCACTGATCCTGTTGGGAGCAGGACCGGGAGATGTTGTCTTATGTCAGAGTTTTACTTTCTCAGCATCCGCTAATCCCATCAAATACCAGGGTGCTGAACCGGTATTCATCGATAGTGAGCCCGATACCTGGAACATGGATCCTGGCTTACTCGAGCAAGCTATCCGAGAGCAGCTGGAAAAAGGCAAGAAACCGGGCGCTATCATCCCAGTACACCTTTATGGCATGCCAGCAAAAATGGATGAAATCATGGATATAGCTCAGAGGTATGATATCCCCGTGATTGAGGACGCGGCAGAGGCACTGGGAGCTACCTATCAGGGAAAAAACTGCGGTACGTTTGGCGATCTCGGAGTGTACTCCTTCAATGGGAATAAGATCATCACTACGAGTGGGGGCGGAGCGTTGGTTGGGCAGGATGAAGCCTTAATTCAGAAGGCCCGTTTTCTGGCTACTCAGGCCCGAGACCCTGCAACACACTACCAGCACTCAGAGATCGGATACAACTACCGCATGAGCAATGTCTGTGCAGGTATTGGCCGTGGCCAGCTGGAGGTTCTGGACGAACGTGTCAAAGCCCGCAGAGCAAATTTTGAATGGTACAAAAACCTGATGTCAGGAATTCTAGGCGTTACCTTCCTGGAAGAGCAGCCGGATACATTCAGCAACCGCTGGCTCACCACCATCCTCATCGACCCGAACCAATCCGTCGGAATCACTCGCGAAGACCTCCGTTTGGCTTTCGAGGCAGACAACATTGAAGCAAGACCCCTCTGGAAGCCCATGCACCTCCAGCCCGTCTTCAAAAACTGCCCCGCCTACATCAATGGCATCTCAGAGAAGCTCTTCACCCAGGGCCTCTGCCTTCCCTCCGGCTCCAATCTCTCCCCCCACGACCTCGAACGTATCAGTTCAGTAATCAAAAACGTCTTCAAGATTTAGTCATCGTTGCAGCAAGTCATCGCATGACTTCATCTATCCATTGAAAACTTGATCAATCTACCAGAATCAAATTGAGTCCAGTCTCGTGAACTATGATGCAGTCATCCGATGACTGCGATGAACATCTGAATGTCCCGATAGAATCCCCCTTCGCCCCCTTTATGAAGAGATAGAAGCTGGATCAGAGGCTGATTGTAAAGGGGGATTTCTACCGATTGACGATTTCGTTATCTAAAACCGAACTGCATTAGAGCTATCCCTCTCTGGAGCGGTCCGACGTTTCAAGGGCAGGGGAGGATTTCATCGCTATTTCCAGCATACTTTCGATTTCATTAGTCATCCGATGACTGTGACGTCTCGATATCTGACCATCGGACTGTCGGAACATCTGAATGTCCCTTAAGAATCCCCCTCATCCCCCTTTAAGATCAGACTGAAGCCAGATCTAAATCTTGTAGTGAAAGGGGGAATTCTTAAGACCAACGATTCTCCTTCAAATCCCCTACTCGCATTAGAACTATCCCCCTCGAGTGCGGTCCGACGTTTCGGGCAGTCCGACGTTTCGAGTACAGGGGAAGGATCCCGCGGATTTTATACTGTCATCCGATGACTGTGAAGAACATCTGACAGTCGGAATATCGGAGTGTCCGAACATCCTCACGCATTTCCCACCAGAGTCTCCCGCAAGCTGGCGGGGACTCTGCGCATCGAAGAGTCCCTACTCCAGCTATCGTGTAGAAATTTGTTCTCTCATAAAGGAGACATCTGCTAGGAAGGTAGCAGGTCGGACTACATCCCTAAATTATTACTGCCCTCTCTTAGTAAGAGAGGGGTAAAGTGTCAGAGCTATCATCACAAATCAAAGTATTGGGTGAGTTGGAGATGAACCGTTTTTAGAATTTTCCCCTTCCATGAGGGTGCAGGGGGAGGAGCTTGCGGGTTTTATACAGTCATCATATGACTGCGGAGAAAGGAATGACTGAGATGAACATCTGAGTACCAAATTATCGGAATGTCTGAATATCCGAACATCTGAACATCCCTTAAGAATCCGAAGGTCAAACGATGAAATTTTCTCATTTTGAGAATCTTTATTTGGAAAAAGCAACTTTTGATAATGTAGACAGCTCTTACCAGTGGCATTTGTTGCGCTATTTATTCTCAGGTTCAATCTCGGGCTAAAACTTCAGCAGAAAAAGCTATCGATTACGGGAAAATCTGCGTTTACAGCGTATAGAGCAAGGTTTTATAGGCTGTTGGGTGCATCCATTTTTTGAGGTCGAATCAACAGCCCTATTTCGGGCGCTGACGAACGTGTTCGTGACGGTTCATGAACACGTTCGTCAGCGCTCATGAACACGTTCGTCAGAACGCAATTTGACGTTGCTGATTTTTGAGTAATATTTTTCACGGTTTTTGACCCCCTTTTTTGGGATAAAAGTACTTGTCCCGATTTGGGAATTTTATTCTCAAAATGAGAATGGGGAAAGGGAGGTTTACAGACATTTTGGATATGCTACCCGACCTTATCTTTAAACGATGATAGAGCACGGTAGGATACGTTTTGAAATGTTTATTTCACAAATTGAGTAATATATGCTCTTTTTCATCTCACAAACCGTTTTGGCATTCAAAATGGAGCAATTATTGCTTTCGATTTACTGTCTTTAGACTTGTCGAAAAGCGCATTCGACAGCTTAACAAGCTAAAGCTCAGCAAACGTCTCACTGTCCTCAGCAAGACCAAGCAAAGCAGAAATTAAGAGAAGCCATTTGATGGCGGATAAGCTCCTGGTAAGCATTACCACGCTTCGTTCCGGATCCAACGGGTACAATCTGACGCCAGCCGTGTGATAGCAAGTGAAGCCTGCCTATATCGGCAGGCACTTTAATCAATTGTTTTACATTTTAAATTTTAAAGTTATGTCTATTTTATATGAAGTCGTACCCAAAGGTCAACCGGGAGTGGTTGGCGGAGGTAATATTAAGTATTATGCAAAAATCGTTCGGCAGCAACCTATCAATATGAGGGAGTTCGCTGACGAGATCGCAGCGAGGGGCATATTGAGTACCCCGGTAATATATACTATGTTGGAGTGTCTGTTGGACCGAATGCAGTATCACATGAAAGCTGGTCGCCCCATCAAGTTAGGCGATTTCGGTACCTTCTCACCATCCTTGTCTAGTAAGCCAGAGGATGTACCAGGAGATGTAAATAAAGACTCCATCAGTAAGCTAAGGATACTCTTTCGACCAGGTAAGGTACTAAGTTCTCGTTTGAAAGTGCTGGATTTCCGTAAGATGAGAAAAAGCTAAACGACCCAAGTGAAGTTATCGAGTCATAATGGTAGTTGTTTTACTTCAAATTTTAGAGGCCTGGCTAAGTATCACTCCATTTTGAGTGGAACCCCCAAACCAAGAAGGCCTCTTTTTTTATCCATCGTAGCCTTGGCGAAGATGGATCATCCACCGAAGCTTTTTTAGCTGCCAAAGCTTTCTTGATCCACGAAGCCTCGGCACAGTGGATAGCTTAGGTATTAGCGAAGGTGGATCATCCGCCGTAGCCTTTCGATCACCGAAGCCTGTGGCATAGTTGATTGGCGTAGTTGGGTTAAACTTATAACCCCTTTACCCATCGTAGTGTAGTAGGGATGAACCAAAGGTAGGGGTAAACTGGTCATTGCTATTGTAACCTCGGGACTGGATACCTTCCCTTGGAAACATAAAAGATATTTTTTGCTCATGATTGTTAATTTTTAAAGTTTAAGAATGGTTAAAGATTCCACTCTGCAAGCCTAGCAGTAAGCAGAGTGGTTTTTTTGTTTCCTTTTTTCAGTGTTTACAGGACTTACTCTGAGGCTTTGGATATAGGATCAGAGTCTGCCAAGACTAATACCTCTTGACCATATAATCTTAGAACGTCATTCCCTAGAGCGACAGCGAGTAGGGAATCTGTCGTTTTAGCTTGAAAAATTACGACAGATTCCCTGCCTGCCTCGCTGGTAGGCAGGCTCGGTCTGAGGGACCTCCAGGGAATGACGTCATTTTTTTCGATTGGTTAATTGAAAACTTGTAGTGAATGAAATCCATTGAACCACTTCTCCAGGTATGCAGGGGGATTGTGTCGTCACCAATCATGAGATTTTTGGAGGGGTTTGTGCTAGGCCATAATAATTTGCGAGTGTGGCCAATTACCTAAATGTAATACTTCCAACAAATTGAAATTTTTGGAAACCTGCATAGGCTATCACGGCGGTGGGAGAAAAATTTGCGCGTGGTGTGTCCCGATAGCTATCGGGAGCCTGTGCGCTTAAATTTTTCTTGACCTCTTTGCTTACTTTCTGGCGGTACGCCGCAGCGTTCAAGACAGAAAGTAAGAGCCTCCATGGCTTGAATGGTGATAATCAAATTATTTTGTGAGAGAATGAAATCCAGAACCCTTTCTCCAGTCTTGCACGGGGATTGTGTCGTCACCAATCAGCCTTTTGCTGAAAGGCTCCTTCCCAAAACAAGTTTGGGACAGGCTACAATGACGAGATATTTGCGGTGGCTTGTGCTACACCCGCTACATTTTGCGATAGGTGGTCTATTACCTGAATGTAATACTTTACAAAATCGAAATTCCGGAAACCTGCATAGGCTATCACGGCGGTGGGGGAAAAATGGTGGGCAGCTTGAGGGGAGGCCGTGTTGCAGGAGGTTGGCCCTGAGGGAGGCGTGTGGTGTGTAGGCCGTGCACGTATTAATTTTTCCAAAGGCTTTTTGTTTCGTTTTTGGCCTTCAAAAATGAAAGCCTCCCTGGCAAGGGTAATGATCGAACTATTTCGTAGGAGAATGAAGTCTTAAAAACCTTCTCCACTATTTCAATTATAAAGATCAACAAACCAAAGATGACACTTCCCGATTTGGGAATTACTTTCTCAAAATGAGAATGGGGATAAGGGAGGTTTGGTTCCTTTTGGATGTGATGCCCAACCTTATCATTAAACGATTTCACAGCACGGTAGGATACGTAATTGGATGGTTTTTTCCCAAAAAGAAAGTTTTATTCCTTTTTTTGTCTCATAGAGCGTTTTGGCATTCAAAATGGAGCAATTATTGCTTTCTTTTTATTGTCTGTAGACTTGTCGAAAAGCGCATTCGACCGCTAAACAAGCTAAAGCCCAGCAAACGTCTCACTGTCCCCAGCAAGACCAAGCAAAGCAGCAATTTTAGAGAAACCATTTAATGGCGGACAAGCTCCAGGTAGGTATTACCAACGCTTTCCTTCCGGCCCCAAAAGGTACAATCTGACGCCAGCCGCGTGATAGCAAGTGAAGCACTTAAATCAATTGTTTTACTTTTTAAATTTTAAAGCTATGTCTGTTAAATATCGTGCCGTTCCTAAAGGACAACCTGGGGTTGTCGGCGGCGGTGAAATCAAGTTTTATGCATCCATCATTCGGGGATCTAAGATAGATCTCAGAAACCTGTTGGAGGAGATCTCTGAGTTAAATGTGGCCCATCCGGGAGCTGTGCTTGCAGTGTTGGAAGCATTCCTTTCTAAGGTCAATTATCACCTCATCAACGGAAGAGCCATTGAGCTGGGACAGTTGGGTAGTTTCTACCCCTCTATCAACAGCACTTCTGAGGATTCCAACGAGAAGGTGACCAGAGAGAGTATCAAACGTTTCAAAGTGATCTATAGACCCAGTCAGCTACTCAAGGAGCGTTTGGATAGGGTGAAGTTCGAAAAAGAAGGGGATGATACACCTGCAACAGCCGCATAGGCTTCATAGCAAATATGCTGTGATTACTGAGGCCTGGGCCTGACTGATTGCTTCAGCACCCGGACAGACTTTAGGCCTCTTTTTATACAAATCAACAAATCAACGAATAAGCGAATCAACATCAACACATAAACCCTTTGTCAATCATGAAGAAGTACATGCACTATATCAAAATGGCTGTGTTGGCAGGGGTGATCATCTACCAGGTGATCTTTCAGCGCAGCATGATAACCGAGACCCTGCATACGACCCGAAAAATGGATCTGCAACTGGACTCGCTCTGGTCGATCTTACATCAGTACGATGACACGCGCGCTGCATACGAAACAGCCTATGCGGAACTCATGCTCGCACAAGAGGAGCTGATCGCCATCCGACAGGATTATTCCCGCATCTCAGATGAGCAGCAGGCTGATGTGATGTCCATCCGGCAGCAACTTCAGCAGCTGATACATCCTGCAAAGGAATTACCTCTATACGAAATACAATCTGTGGACACTTTATTTTTTCAGCCATGAAGTCGGTGATCACATCTTTCTTATTCCTTATGCTGGTCATTACAGCCCAGGCACAACAGCGGACCTTCCAGTCTCGCGACAGTCGGCTGAAGGTGTACTATGGCGACACCGTTTCCATCCTGGCCGACAGCGCCTATATTGTGAGTGCTGCACAGGCTTTGCTACTCAATGAGAAGCTGCTGGAACTCAAGGCTGCCCAGCTGACCAACCAGGAGCTTCATGCTACCCATGCCGAACTGCTGGACCGGGTAGGGGAGATCGAGCAGCAGGTATCCCGCCTGCTCAGCCGCCTGCAGTCCGAACACCGCGTGATGGAAGAAAACCTTGTGCTACTCCTCTCCGAGCTGGACCAGAGCATCGCCATCCTGCAGCAAGCCAACACGGAGCTCACCCTAACCAATACCCAACTCAACGACCAGCTGGCCCTGATGGACCAGACTGTCAGGCACCTCCGCAAAGAAAATCGCAGACTAGGTTGGCATCACCTTCGGGACAAAGCCGTGATTGCCATACTTGGTCTGAGCCTGGGATATCTCCTGGGGAATATGTAATTATCTGTAAATAGGTTTTTTAGTTTAACTTGCCATGCCACCCTGACTTACCAGCCGGTAAGCGGGGTGGTTTTTTTATCTACCATCCGTTTTCTTCAAATCGCAGAAAGTGACTGTTAAAGGACGAACAAAGCGAACAGGAATTAAGCTACTTAATCGTCATCCTAAATGAAGCGAAGTGGAATGAACGGATCTTAGTTATCGTGAGGTATATAATAAAGTGATGTCAGCGTCATAATCCCCCTTCGCCCCTTTTAAGATCAGGCTGATGCTAGATCTAAATCTTGTAGTGAAAGGGGGAATTCTTAAGATCGATGATTTCTCCATCAAATGCACGATCGCATAAGAACTATCCCGCTTAATGGAGAGGGTAGGGGGAGGAATTGAAGTCAGGTATCCAATAACTGCAATGTTTTCTCAGCATCCGACCGTCGGAACGTCTGAATGTCCGAACATCCTCACGCATTCCCAGTAGAGTCTCCCGCCAGCTGGCGGGGACTCTGCGCAATCCTGAGGCTCTACCCCGTCAACGCAGAGTCCCTACTCCATCCATCGTGTTGTAATTCGTTTTCTCCTAAAGGTGACATCTGTTAGGAAGGAGGGAGGTCGGCCTACATCCCCAAATCAAACTACCCCTCTCTTCGCAAGAGAGGGCGAGAGAGTCTGAGCTATCATTCCAAATCGAAGTATTGGGTGAGTTGGAGATGAACCGTCTTTAGAACTTCCCCTCATGGAGCGGTCCGAAGTTTTGGGAGTAGCCTGCCTACCTCACACAGGGGGTGGACTCACAACCGAGTTTCAACCAGTCATCGCATGACTTCGTTAATCCGCTGATGACTTGATCAATTAACCAGAACCAATTTGAGTCAGAGCTCACGAACTATTATTCAGTCATCCGATGACTGCGATGTTCAGTATGAGTGTCTAAATATCCCACATGAATCCCCCTTCGCCCCCTTTATAAGATCAGGCTGAAGCCAGATCTAATGCCTGTAGAGAAAGGGGGAATTCTTAAGATCGATGATTTCTCCATCAAATGCACGATCGCATAAGAACTATCCCGCTTAGTGGAGAGGGTAGGCGAAGGAATTGAAGTCAGGTATCCGATAACTGCAACGTTTTCTCAGCATCTGACCATCGGAATGTCTGAATGTCCGAACATCCTCACGCATTCCCAGTAGAGTCTCCCGCCAGCTGGCGGGGACTCTGCGCAATCCAAATGCACTACCCCGTCTAACAGAGTCCCTACTCCGCCCATCGTGTTGTAATTCGTTCTCTCCCAAAGGTGACATCTGCTAGGAAGGAGGGAGGTCGGCTCACAAATCGAAGTATTGGGTGAGTTGGAGATAAATTAGGAATAGAGCTTTCCACTCTTAAAGATCCCTTGAAGCGGGGGTGTGGGAGGAATTCATCCTTGAAGAGAAACTTTACTTTGCATCTAATAAGACAATCGAATTAAAAGATCGTCCGACGACTAAATTACTATAAGGAAGAGTACTAAAATAAAACTTTTGTCGATCTAATATATTCATATTAGTTGGATGATTATAATCTGGTGGATGGTTTTCTGAAGTAAATCCTTGATAGATTATTGTGTCTATGAAATTAACGCCTGTTATTATTTCTACGTTCTCGAAATCTTTATATCCAATAATAAGTGAGTCAAAACTTAATAAATTGTTTTCATTCAGTGAAATATCAATTTTGTTTCCTACTTGCTTACCTGTTGATATATCTATTCGATAAATAGAGTTATTAGAAAACATTACCTCTGTATTGTTCATAAGCAGCTGAATACTTCTCACATCAGGATTAGGAGCTTTAAAATACCATTCAATTTTTTCAGTTTCTAGATTGTAAGAATAGACACCTTCAGACCAAAATATTAGTTTATCTGCAACAACCTTTACATCTAAAATCATACTATTTGTATTAAAACTTGTGATTAGTTCACCGTTAATGCGGTTATAAAATTCTATCCCATTAGTGGTTATGCAAATGAGTAAGTCTTTATAGAAAATTGGCCTAGAAACAATTGCATTTTTGATTTCTCTTTCCCAAATATTATTCCTTGTGTTTAAATTGAATGCGCTCAACTTATACTGCCGTTTTGGACTGGATACGATTGCAATTATGGAATCATTTGTGAAAAATGGGGTATGGGTACTAAGATAAGGTCCTCGCGATCTTTCTTTTGAAAGCAAAATTGAACCATCTGCAATATTATAAACAGTAACCTTATCTCTTGAATCAAATACTAAAAAGGTGGAGTCACCTATTTCTCTGAAGATGTTAATACTTTCTCCAGTACTTATATCAAGATAGTATTCATGGATATCTGATAAAAATACCCCTTTATCTGTGGCAAGTGGTCTTGAACTGGATTCATAGGTATTGTTTGGGACAGGTTGTTTCCAAATTAGTTCTAATCTATCGCCCAAGGGTTTAATCTGTGCATTAATTTGGTTATAAATTAGGATATGTATTATTGTCAATATTATCCTATTCATCTTCAAATCTTTTTGAATTCGTATACTCAAAATGCATCCTGTCTTTTGAATTTCCTTTATAAGCAAGATCAAACGAAAGAATGTATTTTGAATTCTAAATGTTAGAAGATGAATAAGCATTTTGTTTTTGGAGCAGATCCAAAGTATCATCTTCAATTATGTAAGTAAGTTCAGACAATGCAAATGTCATCTCGAAAAATGAAGATTGAGTTTGGTTTCTCTCAGCATGTCTACCACCTCATGCTCTAATTGAGATGAATATGGCTGAGCGATCAACTTAAAGCTACAAATGCTGATTTCTATCAAATAGGAGACTAAGATTTTCAATTTTGTCAAATGAACTTAAAACTTAGATAACTGTATTACTCAATGATCTCCAAATCTTCCCTTTTCAGCCATCCTTTAGTTGTGGAAGTTTTCCCCTCATATGCCACTCTGATCCAATCTTCTGCAATGCGATCGATAAAAACTTCATCACCTTCGACCACGAAAGCTTTTCTCTTTTTAGTTTCGGACCAACCGTCATAGAAAGAGCTTTTGGGGACCTTCACTCTAGCTCTCTTTACATTATGTTGTAATTCGAACTCTGCCAAATAATCATAATTGTCAGTTTTACCTTTTTCGACAATGGCTGAATATACTCGGTAAGGTAGAAAATTTTGCTTTTGCAAATAATGTTGTCTCATTTTGAAAAATGTGATTGACTGTTCATCGCAAGTATATTCATCAATAATTTGATACCCTTTGAGGCTTCCATCATTATTTACACTTGTTATTGTAGTTGAAATATGATGAGGGCCAGAGGGTAATAAATCGCAAACTTTATAAGATTCAGGAATAAGTCGATTCCCATAATCATCTTTTTGATTGAATTCTCCAAAACCCTCATATAGTATATTCCAATTGTAGATTTTTGAAGAGAATAGCCCAGACTTCTCAAGATTTACTTGGATCGACTTATAACCCTTAGTGATTTTGAAACTTTCAACATCTGTTTTGAAGTCTTCAATGGTCTGGAATATTCCCTGTACACAAAATAAATCTGAGCCTGATGGGACTGGTTTTTCTTCTATGCATCCAAGTGATGTCTGTGCAATGCTTTTGCACTGGATGAAAACTAAGATTATCCCAATTAATAATTTGCCTTTATAGATTGTCATGTGCGTTGTTTGATTTCAAGATTCTATCTTCTTCCCCATTACTTGGACTTGAACCACTCCCATTTATCCACCTCCCAATAATTTTAATATTCTCATCATTAAAGTCTCCTTCCACAGCGTTTTTAAATGCATATTGGCCATTAATATCTTTAAGATTAATTAGTCGCTCCCATTCAAATAATGCTGCTATCATTGCAACTTCGATATTTGTTCCGACCTCTTCATAATTAGCCTCTGCAAAGTCCTTTTGGTTATCAGGGAATTTTTGATTCCATAAGTTACTCAAGGTATTGTACTTCGTTTTTCCTGTTAATTGAATAAATCCTCTTCCTCTGTATTTTGTGCCATCTCCAGAATTATATGAACCATTTCCCAATCGGCAACAATAGGTAAGATTAAATAGACTTGATGAATTAATGAATGATGACTTTACTGAATTTCCGTCGTCTTTCCATTTTTGATAATCAGGATCTTCATTTTCGTCAAGTGGGTAATAAAAGTCAGGCTCAGTTGAACATCTTTTTGGTCCTTGGTATGTCTCGCAATTAGCTAAATCACTACAATTATATCCTGAGATCAAATGACAGTACTTGAAAGTAGACCCACTGCTAGATTTTGATCTGCTTACTTTTAGGAATATTTTGAAAATTGATTCAGCAGAATAGTTATGACTTTCCACAAGGCTATTTAAAGAATTACTTTCGTGGCCAATCTGTCCCAAGAAATGTGCCATTCGTGATTTAGTGGTTAATCCAAAATCGTCGCTGTAGTCATTTAAGACATCTACTACCTCCATCACTCTGGCTTCTGAAGTATTTGGAAAGATATTTTGAACCTGAGTGACTGTGATAGGAAATGAGGCAACTTTAACCTCAACCACTTCCCATTCTACATACCCATTCTGAAAATGTTCATCTATAGTCGCCGTAATCTTGAATTTATACAGTCCAGCTGCCACATATTCAAGATCTGTGCCTTTTCCGGACCAACCTTTCTCATCTTCATCTTGAGTATCAATAAATTCAACCTCTTCGCCAGTTGATAAATCGTAAAAGGTAACCAGCTCCTCGTTTTCTTCTTCATCAATATAGAAGATTTCTAGCTTTCGATGCTCTAACCCAAGGTCATCTTTTATGGTATATGTGAATTCAGCCCGATCCGTTCCAGGTTTGAAAGATTCGGTAATCGAGTGGATAACTACTATTTCTGGGTCAGTGTTGAGTCCACTAACCTCAGGTTCTATGACTTCTTCCATTGAAACGGGTTCGCCCATCACACCCCCCTCACTATCCACCACCCACGTATCCCCATTGCTATCCGTGATGGTAAGCTCTTCACCTTCTAGTGGAAGGTCCAGGTCAGCATCTTCGATGAGGTTGCCGGCTTCATCATAGATCTCCAGCAGACCGCCAGAGAAGATGACGTCTCCGATGTCGCCCTCAATGTTGACGGTTAGTATATCGGCGACCAGGTCTTCGGTGAGCTCGGGTTCAGGCTCCACAGTTTCGGGGATTTCTACCACCTCAGGTGCTTCTTCCTTCTTCTTGACGTCCAGCACGAAACGGCTGTCTTCGGAGTAGACGGTCTTGATGTCTCCCGCGACCACCTGGTAGTCTTCGTTGACCAGTATCCGGTCGAACACCACACGCACATTGGCGAGGTTGAAGTTGGGGACGGCCGCATAGCCGGCTCCACCGTAAGTGCCATCACCATTCGCAGAAACGTTCAGTAGGTTCACAGTCCAGTCACCTACCTGGATCACATCAAGGGGTAGGAGGGGGTTCATCAATGGAATATCACTACCATCAAATTCCGGGATCGGTGCCCCGCAGACAAATCCACTCTCGTCGACTTCTGGTGTGGTGAACGTCATCACCGGGCTTTTCTCTCCAAGGATGGTCCCGCATTGGGGAGTGAGCTGGTATTCATAGGTCGTTTGTCCGGTCAGCTGGGCCACGATGCCATAGCTGCCATTCACCTCTTGCGTAAACCAGTCGTCTTTGCCATTTTTCCGGTAGTAGATCACACAACCGGTATGATGTTGTTCCGGCTCCCAGCTGATCCGGGCCCGCTGGGGATCCAGCGTCTTGGCTGCAATCCCTTCAAATGTCCCACAGGCATCCCCATATTGGAAAACGTAGGTTTCACTATACCCATCATTCTTAAACAGGTCCCGTCCGCTGGTGTCGTAGGCCCGAACACGAAACGCATACCGTTTACCCGGAATCAATGTCGGCTCGATGATGCCGTAGTTGAGTGAAGTGAGGTTTGTGGTGGTGGTATAAATGCTGTTCGACGAGCGGATGGCGATATCAGGATTAGTCTGCCCGGGATACATCTCCACAAGCCGGAACTCATATTCCGTAGAGAAAGCAGCATTTGGCGAAGCCGTATGCCTGGGCGTCCAGCTAAACATGATGTTTTGCGGATCCGTGGCTATAAGTTTATCCCCATTGAAAGGTGTGTTGAGCAGGGGTGGGTCATTGAGTACGATCCAGGCATAGCTAATGGACTGGTTAGAGATCCGCACATTCCGATTGTATTCGAGTACTTCCAAAGTGAATGTATAAAAGCCTTCCGGAAGCTGGCCTGACCGCTTAAACGCTGCACGGGTAATACCTGTAAAGTCCAGGTGGTCCGGGTTGAAGTAGGAGGTAAGGTCCGCACCTGTGAAGAGCTCCGGCACTCCTCCCTGGATATTCAGCGGCCTCGGCATAAAAGCCGGACTGGTCCGCAAGGTGATCCCGGCCCCCTCGATGGTGATCCTGAATTTGATTTGCAGGTTAGGCCGATCCAGTTCCAGCAGGTTGACTAGCACTTGCAAGTTGTTAGAACCTATTGCCGTATAATCCGAAAGATAAAGAGAGTAGGGAGGAGTGAGCGTGGTCGTCACCTGGACAGGGTATTGCTGCGAAAACCCATAGTAGCTGCTCATAAAAAGCACGCACACAATCAGACTTTTATTCAGGCGGTCCAATAAAAAGCTGGTTCAGTTGTTCTTAATGATTAATAAATTAAAGAATAACGGGAAGAATTAACAAGCATATTGCTAATAATTTTTGCACCAGTCATCGAATATCCTAAGTCATAGCATGACTTTTGACTGTGGTTATGGAGGTATTTGGGGTGGGAATCATCAAAGCGAAAATCAATTAAACTATTGATCGTCATCCTGAATGGAGCGAAGCGCAATGAATGGATCTTAGTCATCGTTAGGTTCACTCAAATGTGATGGCTGCGAACAATCCTAACGATATAGTTTACCATTTATCGGCTAATTGAAATATTTACAGCTATCCGTTATTCCCTCTCTTCGCAAGAGAGGGGGAAGCATTTACGATCTAATTCAACAAATCGAACTATAGGGTGAGTTGGTAACAACCCTCGATGGGCTATGAGCCACAGCCCGTGGGTAATAAAGAGTAATCCTGCTGGCAGGAGGAGGACTTTCACCCAGTCATCGACTGACTTCGACTATCACTACTTGCTAGACTATTCTACACCCTCCATCTAATGTGGGTAGTCATTTGAATTATATATCCAGTCATCCGATGACTGTGACGTCTCAATATCTGACCATCGGAATGTCCGAATATCTGAATGTCCCTAAAGAATCCCCCTTACATCCCCCTTTATGAAAGGATAAAAGCCAGATCAAAAGCTGTTATTGAAAGGGGGAATTCTTTCGATTGACAATTTGCCTTCTTGATATCGGCTACTTGAAATATTTATAGCTATCTGAACTTCCCTCTCTTCGCAAGAGAGGGGAAGCATTTACGATCTAATTAAACAAATCGAACTGAGGGGTGAGTTGGTGATAAACCCACGATGGGCTGTGAGCCACAGCCCGTGGTTTATAAAGAGTAATCCTGCTGGCAGGAGGGAGGACTTTCACCCAGTCATGACTGTGACGTCTCAATATCTGACCGTCAGATTGTCGGAACATCTGAATGTCCCTAAATAATCCCCCTAATACACCTCTAAGATCAGACTAAAGCCAGATCTAAAGCTTTGGAGTGAAAGGGGGAATTCTTAGGATTGACAATTTAGCTCACCATGTATTGGCTACTTGAAATATTTACAGCTATCCATTAATCCCTCTCTTCGCAAGAGAGGGGAAGCATTTACGATCTAATTAAACAAATCGAACTGAGGGGTGAGTTGGTAATAAACCCTCGATGCGCTTTGAGCCACAGCCCATGGGTAATAAAGAGTAATCCTGCTGGCAGGTGGAGGACTTTCACCCAGTCATCGCATGACTTCGACTTTTACTACTTGCTTGACTAATCTAAACACTCTATCTAATGTGGGTAGTCAATTCGAATTATATATCCAGTCATCCGATGACTGTGACGTCTCGATATCTGACCGTCGGAATGTCGGAACATCTGAATGTCCCTAAAGAATCCTCCTTACATCCCCCTTTATGAAAGGATAAAAGCCAGATCTAAAGCTTGGAGTGCAAGGGGGAATTCTTTCGATTGACAATTTTAATCTTCAGATATCACTGCTTGAAATATTTACAGCTATCCGTTATTCCCTCTCTTCGCAAGAGAGGGGAAGCATTTACGATCTAATACAATAAATCGAACTGAGGGGTGAGTTGGTGATAAACCCACGATGGGCTATGAGCCACAGCCCATGGTTTATAAAGACTAATCCTGCAGGCAGGAGGGAGGACTTTCACCCAGTCATGACTGTGACGTCTCAATATCTAAACATCTGACTGTCGGAATGTCAGAATATCTCCTAAAGAATCCCCCTTACATCCCCCTTTATGAAAGGATAAAAGCCAGATCTAAAGCTTGGAGTGCAAGGGGGAATTCTTACGATTGACAATTTTAATCTTCAGATATCACTGCTTGAAATATTTATTGCTGTTCGATATTCCCTCTCTTCGCAAGAGAGGGGAAGTAGTTATGATCTAAATTAATTAAATCGAACTATAGGGTGAGTTGGTGATGAACCCACGATGGGCTGTGAGCCACAGCCCATGGTTTATAAAGAGTAATCCTGCAGGCAGGAGGGAGGACTTTCACCCAGTCATCGCATGACTTCGACTATCACTACTTGCTAGACTATTCTACACCCTCCATCTAATGTGGGTAGTCATTTGAATTATATATGCAGTCATCCGATGACTGCGATGAACATCTGACCATCGGAATGTCCGAATATCTGAATGTCCCTATAAATCAAACTATAGGGTGAGTTGGTGTTAAATCCGGTCAACCTTGTTTAGGCATGTACACATACTGCCTACTGCTTACTGCTACTACATTTTCTTCACCCACCTGTTCAGCATAAATGCACCACCCCACACAAGCAGGGCCGCTCCCGTATAATACATTTGGTTGGTAGTGCTGCGGATGGAGATCCAGAACAGCACACAGGCACCGATAAGCATCACCCAGACGAGTATTTCAAGGTATTTCTTCATTACAGATGGTTTAGGATTCGTTCCAGGTCTTGTGGGGTGTCCACGCTGTGGCTTTCAAATTCCGTGACCCCGATCTTGATTTTATAGCCATTTTCTATCCACCGCAGCTGCTCCAGAGACTCACTGGTCTCCAGGTCGGCAGGAGGGAGGTTGGTGATCTCAAAAAGGATGTCAGCCCTGTAGGCGTAAATACAGATATGCTTATAAAAAGTATGATGCTGCAACCATTCGGCTTTCGGGTAGTCGCGAACGTAAGGGATGGCTGTCCTGCTAAAGTAGATCGCCTCATGAAACTTGTTCATGATCACCTTCATAATAGAAGGATTGTCCAGGAGGGCAGGGTCCTCAATTTTCTTTACCATAGAGCCTAGCTGCACGCTGCCATCGAGTAAGTCACACAGTCCGTTGATTTGCTGGGGCTTGATGAATGGCTCATCTCCCTGGATATTGACCACATAGTCGTAGTCAGGGTAACGTTCCAGCACCTCGGCACAGCGCTCAGTACCGTTGCGATGCTTTTCCGAAGTCATCTCTACCTTTCCTCCAAACCGGGTGACCTCATCTGCGATTCTTTCATCGTCAGTGGCTACCACCACCTCATCCAGTCCCTCACTTTGCTTCGACTGCTCATACACTCTTCGGATCATGGGTTTTCCAGCCACATCCACCAATGGTTTCCCCGGAAAGCGTGTCGACGCATACCGTGCGGGAATTATTCCTAATATCTTCATCCCTGGATTTCTTTCACTTTGAGTGAGGTACCCTCATCAGAGATCACCTCGATGTTCGATTGTTCGGCAATGTAGTTGCCACGGGTATAGGCATCATAGATCTCTCCATCTATTATCACCTTGCCACTGGGGCGCAGGTTGGTGTATGCAGAGCCCTGCTTGCCAACCATCGTTTTTTCTTTGTAAAAACTACTGGTATATCCCTGCTCTTTGTCCTGGATATCCACCAGCGCGATTCGGCTGAAGAACTTGGAATTGGTCAGACGGATCCCCCCGAAGAACATGAGGATGATGGCCCCCAGCAAAGCCAAACCTGTGGAGCTGATGGCATAAAAGATCTCTTTTGGATCCACAAAGGAAAAGTCAAAAGCGTCGTTGTTGAGCATTACAAGGATGAGTGCTCCAATGGTAGCGATCAATCCGGCGATGCCGGCAATACCAAAACCCGGAAGGACAAAGACTTCCACGGCGATGAGCACTATGCCCACAACAAACACGGCGATCTCCCAGTTTTCAGCCAGCCCATTCAGGTAGTATGGGATAAAATAAAGGATCGTCGCAACGACAGATGCCAGGATGGGAAACCCAACACCAGGAGTCTGTAGCTCAAAGTAGATGCCTCCAATGATGATCAGGATGAGGATGCCGCTGATAAATGGATTCAAGAACAGGGCAATTACTTTTTCGGACCAGCCGAGGTTAAACTCCACAAGCTCATAATCCGTCACCTGGCTTCGCTCCATGATATCATCGATATTGGACACCTCAGCTTCACAAAAGCCCCACTTGATAGCCTCGGAAACAGAGAATGTGATCACTTTTCCTTCGGTAGCAATGCTGTCTACCTCAATGTCTTCATCTACCATCCCTTCGGCAATCTTTGGGTTTCTCCCTTGCGCTTCGGCGGTAGACCTCATGATCGAGCGCATGTAAGACTGGTATTTGTCGGGTGCAGCCGTTCCATCCTGAGTCACTACGGTGGCAGCACCGATACTAGAGCCCCGGGCCATATAGATGCTGTCACAGGCGATGGAGATCAGCGCCCCGGCAGAGGCGGCGTCTTTGTTGATAAAGGCGTAGACAGGGATTTCAAATTCTAATAGTCGTGTTCGGATCTCATCCGCATCGTTCAATGCACCTCCGTAGGTATCCAACTCCAGGATCACATAGTCCGCCTCAATCTCTTTGGCGCGCTCCAGCCCCAGTTCTGTATATCTGTTGGTGCGGGGATCAATATTTGCCTGCACCTTCATATGCAATACGGTAATGCTGTCAGCCTGCTGGCTATACACTTGCATAACAGCAAAAAACAGAACCGGAAACATTATTTTTCTGACCATCATGATCTCGCTAACTTAGCTGTTTATTAAGTAAAATTACACCAGAAGGCTTGAGGCAGCTATCGAATTTAGCATTTTCTTTTCATGTAGAGGGAGTTATCTGGAAGACATCTTTGGATAGGCATACTGGCCAGCTGGCACTGGAAATTCGGGATCAGGAGCAACTAAGCATCAGCTATTGCCTCCTGGATATCACCAACAAAACCTTGGAAAAGCCTTTCTCTATCGAAGGGGCAGACTGGTGGAGCTCTTTACAGATGTTGCATCAGGGGTATTTGTTTTTGGAAAAATATCAGGACCCCCAAAATCCATTAGACAAATCATTGATTGTAGCTATAGGTAACACAGGGGAGATATACCGGCATTTTCCAGGTCATCAGCTGGTGGATATTGAAGAGGGAAGTCTTGTATACCAGAAAGTAGAGGATCCCTCGGGAATATTGAAGGAAACGCTTCCTGAAGTGGTAAAGTCAAATGGAGATTTTGAACTGAAAGAACCCATGGTCTATTGGGAGGGAAGTGATAATTTTGAGGTGGTGAAGTCGTTTCTATCAGGGGAAAACATCATTTCTCTGGTGGACTATATGGAGGTTAAGGAATATATCATTATCAGCTATGCTATTCCTGACGGAAAGGATTTCATCAGGAAAATGATTGTGCTTCGGGGAGAGGATGAAATCTATAGCACAATCCTTGACCGTAAGATGGAGGGGATAGCCCCGGGAAGTTTTTTTGTGTTCAATAATTATCTAATATTTATCGTTGAAAGAAAACAGATCAATGCCATTGAGTTATAGTTTATCGCTGTTGTTTTTCTTGAGCTTTCTTCAGGCTTATTCGTTGGATTCCCTACGGATCGAAAAAGTACAGGACAAGGTGGTAGTAGTGCATGAGGTAGAAAAGGGAGAAACCCTTTATGCTTTGAGCAAGAGATATGGTGCCCAAATCAATGAAGTGATTGCTTTCAACGACATCATCGATAACAATATCTCTTTGGGCCAGGTGTTAAAAATTCCCTTGGTCCCTGTATCATCCCAGGCCAGCGAAAAGAAAAATGAAACCATCCATGTGGTAGCTACGGGGGAAACACTGTTCAGCATTTCCCAGCAGTATGGCCTACGGGTCTATCAGCTTAAGGAGATGAATAACCTCAATTCCAATGATATTTCTATCGGTCAGGAATTGGTCATCAAAAAACTAGCGCCGGAAGCGGTAGAGGAGGAAAGAAAAACCATCATAGTGAGTTCATATCCAACCAAAAAGGATTCGGCAACCGAGGTAGTGGAAGAGGAAACCCCTGAAAATCACGATGAGGTTGAAACCCCTGACGTTGAAGTGGATGAAATGGAAGGCTTTATTGCCTATCAGGTGCAAAGTGGTGATGATCTGTCTACCATTGCCACCAGGCATGGAGTGCGGGTAGATAGCCTGAAGTACTGGAATAAATTGACTTCCGATAGGTTGAGTATCGGCCAGGAACTAAAGCTTAAGCAAAAGGTGGAGGTAGTGCTTGATGCCCCGAAAATCGTTAAAACGCCTTACGGAATCAAAAAGAGGATGGTGGATCAAAGTGGTTTTGTCAGGATAATCGAGGAGGGGATAGCCCAAAAGATTGAGGATGTAATCCCTACTGACAAATACTTATGCCTTCACCGCGATCAACCGGTAGGCTCGTTGGTGGAGGTACGTAACCTGATGAATAATCAGAAAGTGTTTGTCAAAGTGGTGGCCAGGCTTCCTAATACAGGTCTGAATGAGAATGTTTTGATTCGCCTGACACCGGTGGCCTTCAAGCGGTTGGGGATCATCGATCCGAAGGCAAGGGTCGAAATTTCCTATTACGAAGAGTAGTGGGGGAGTTGAAGGCGTTTCTTGATGAACTGGTAACGAAATATAATCAGCCGGATTTCATCCCCAATGACCCAATCAGTATACCCAGAAGGTATAGCAAACCCCAGGATGTTGAAATTACTGGTTTTGTTGCCGCGATGCTTGCATGGGGTCAGCGAAAAACCATTATCAACAAGTGCATGGAGTTCTTCAGCTATATGGATCATTCCCCGCATGATTTCATTTTGAATCATTCCGAGGACGACCTGAAACCCTTCCTGCAATTCAAACACCGCACTTTCAATGCTACAGATGCGCTGTATTTCATCTCCTTTTTCCAATGGCATTACCAGCAATTTGACACGTTAGAAGAAGCATTTCTTCCATCAGAGTCAGATCCTGACATGGAAACACGTCTGAAACATTTCGCTCAGTATTTCTTTTCCCTTCCCGATCACCCCATACGTACCTACAAGCACATCCCGTCACCGGTGAGAAACTCAGCGTGCAAGCGGATAAATATGTTTTTGCGATGGATGGTGAGAAAAGACGATGCCGGCGTTGATTTTGGTTTGTGGTCAAAGATTTCACCCTCAGAGCTCATCTGCCCATGCGATCTCCATGTCGACCGCGTTGCACGCAGAATGGGTATCATCACCCGAAAACAGACAGACTGGAAAACCGCCCTCGAACTAACAGCAAACCTCAAGCTTATGGACCCTGCAGACCCAGTCAAATACGATTTCGCCCTTTTTGGACTCGGCATCGAAGAGCGCTACCCTTGAACCTCCTTATTCCTTATTCCTTGTTCCTTGTATCCTTCCTCCTTTCTCCTTTCTCCTTGCCCCTTTCCTCCTTCCCCCTCTCACCCAACGAAGCTTTAGCGTAGTTGGACCACTGCCAACTACATCATCCACCTGCCTAACTGCCAACTGCCAACTGCCTAACTGCCAACTGCCTCCTCCTCTCACCCAACGAAGCTTTAGCGTAGTTGGACCGCTGCCTACTGCATCATCCGCATCGGAACATCAGAATGTCTGAAAGTCGGAATATCGGCCTGCCTACTGCCCAACTTCCCACCTGCCTAACTGCCTACTGCCTACTGCTTAACTGCCTACTGCCTACTGCCTACTGCCTCGTGCTTCAACCTCTCCACCCCCCCGGGTCCTCTCTCCATTCCTTCAACGTCCCTAGCGAATCCGGATTGATCGTATTATTTTCACTAGCTACTTCTATAAGATGATGATAGTCGCTCAGGCACCAAAGATCGATTTGATGTTTTTCGAAATTCTCCTCAGCTATCGGGAAGCCGTAAGTGAAGATGGCCACCATCCCTAGCACCTCCATTTCAGCAGCTTTTACAGCATCCGCTGCCATGAGTGAGCTCCCTCCGGTAGAAACGAGATCCTCTAGCAGCACCACTTTTTGTCCTTTTTTCACCGACCCTTCAATCTGGTTGCCCATCCCATGCGACTTGGATTTCGATCGTACATAGATAAAAGGTAGCCCAAGAAGATCCGCTACCAGTGCTCCCTGTGGTATTCCCGCAGTGGCCACACCTGCGATGGCTTCTACACCGGAGAACTTATCCTTAACCAGGTCTGCCAAAGCCTTCTTTACATATGTTCTCACCTCAGGGAAGGATAGACTTAACCGGTTGTCACAATAGATGGGTGACTTCCATCCTGATGCCCAGGTAAAGGGATCATTGGGTTTGAGTTTGATGGCCTGGATACGTAGTAGTTCTGTGGCGATGTTCTTCGCTACCTGATTATCATAGATTTGAATGGGCATAAGAAAAATTTAATGAAAATTTATTGGGCGGATTTCTAAATTAGTTGAACTCTCCCGATATATTTAAGTTTTATAACACCACCACAAAGCTAAAGCTACTTGTGAAAATATTCATCAACGATATACCTGTAAGGATCATTGATAAGGCTGAAGCAAAAGATCCATCGGAATATGATCTCATAATCGATGGTAAATCCCAGAAAATCAAACCAAAGAAGTTGATTGATGACGTGCTCATCAACGATGCAGCTCCGGAAAAGGTAGACGAGCTTCTCCACCTGATGACTGACAATAAGTTTAAGGATGTAGATTCTATCACTTTTACCTCTGAGGATAGAAAGTCAATGATTAAGTTCATCAAAAGCAAGTTCAAGGTTGTGGAAGCTGCCGGAGGTGTGGTGGACAAAGACGGTAAGACGTTGTTGATCTACCGTCAGGGCCGCTGGGACCTTCCGAAAGGAAAGCTGGATAAGAAGGAGAAAAAACGGGATTGTGCGGTACGTGAAGTAGAAGAGGAGACAGGTGTTAAAGTGAGTATTGATCGAAAAATCGGCACCACCTGGCATACCTATATCATGAACAAGCGCTATGTACTAAAGAAAACGTACTGGTATGCCATGGAATGCCTGGATGACACCAACATGAAACCTCAGGCGGAAGAAAATATTGATGATGTGCGGTGGGTGACGCTTACAGAGCTAAGGTCACTTCTCTATGGGTCTTATCGATCCATTCGCAATGTCATCCATGAATATCATCGGCTACTCAAAGCCATCCATCAGAGCTCATAGGGTAGGAAAGGAGTTACATCTCCACCGTATTTATGCACCTCACGTATGATGCTCGAACTGATCGGTGCCAGCTCCGGAGAAGTGATCAGAAATACTGTTTCTAACTCGGTATTTAAGTATTTATTGATCTGAGCAATACTGTTCTCATACTCAAAATCTGTGGTGTTTCTCAATCCACGAACCATGAAATTGGCTTTATATTTAGATGCTAGCTTGGCAGTAAGCTCATCATACACGATCACCGAAACCCTGGACTCGTTCTTAAAAGCTTCGTTGATCTTTTCCATCATCAGGTCCACATCAAAGTAGCGCTTCTTTTGTGAGTTGTGACCAATACCAATGATCACCTCGTCGAATAAGCGTAGGCTCCTCAATACCACATCTTCATGCCCTTTGGTAAACGGATCAAAAGACCCCGGAAAAATCGCAACCTTTTTCATAGAACAATGATCATCATATTTAATCCAGTAAAGTAATCAGAAATCCCCAACCTGCCTACTGCTCTCATCCAACGAAGCCCTGCCTACTGCCTACTGCAACTGCTAACTGCCCACTGCCTACTGCCTACTGCAACTGCTAACTGTCTCCTCAAAAATCACTCACACAAAAAGATACTATAAGCATCAAAGTATTTGTGATCCGGCAAGCGATCCAGGTCACCCTCAAAGCGAAGGAATTTAGGTTTCGTACCTAAAGAAATGTTTCGGATATATTTTTTTAGCGTGTTGACCACCACACTATCGGCATTCAGGCCACCCCACATCACCACATTGCTGGTTTTGGGGTTAAGCTGCGTCTCCTGCATCACCAGCATGATGTATTTGAGGTAATCCTCTGGCTTACGCACCGCAAACTGGTTATAGAAGATCAACTTCTGATTTTGAGATACCAACACATGAAGAATCCCTTTGTCTACCAGACAAAACATGGACTTTTCCAGTGAATGATCATCATACTGTAACGTGCCCTCAATAAGCGCGCATGCCTGACTGATCAATTCGATGTGTTTCTTGGGGAAATAAGACCTTACCGTCTCTATGAGCTTTTTGTCGGCAGCAAACAGATGTATGGCATTACAGGAAATATGCCTGTAATAATGCGTTTCTTCAATCTTTGAATTTACTTCAGCGTTGAGGGAGAGATAATCTGATGAATGCTCCGAAAGAAACATGGAAGCCGGTACCAGGGCATATTTATGTGTTTTAAGCGACAGCTTCACCGTACCCCAATCTTGTTTGGAGAGATGAGGATGTCGCTCAAAAATCTGTTTGACCACCTCCAGCCGGTTGTTGATGGTCCTTACATTTTCAAACCTAAAATCTTCTATAGAAAGGCATCTCCCTGTTTGCCTGTTGACCACACACAATTGCATGTCGGTGATACCAATCTGAATGGCAAGCGTGTAGATGGAGCGTTTCTCAGCATCGAAACGCTCGCTGATTGCCTTTTTGGCTATGGCATACCCTAATGTGGCCGTATTGCTCAAAATTTACTCCCAGTTACCCGCAGTCGTTACGCTGGTTCTGGAACCGAAACGAAGCGGCTTTTTAGTGTTGTATTCACTCTTTTCGTCTCTCTCAGGGTTAACAGGTTTAGGGTTGTAAACCTCAATTACGTCTACTTTCACACCGGATTTTTCGATCTTATCAGCCCAGATCTCAAATTTTACCGGAGGCTTGATGCCAGGTACATATGGTAAGGTAGCCAGATCAAATCGAGGATATACAGAGGCTTTGAATACAGAATCTTTCACAGGAACAGTGCCCAGTGTATCAATTTCTACATACAAGCTATCTGCACCGTAATCCAGGGTAACGATAGTTTCAGTTCTTTCAGTGATAAAAAACCTTCCAGTATCAACGAAAGCCAAAAGCTTATCCCAATCACTGGTATATCGTCCATTTACGGATTGAAAGGCCAATTCTGCCTCCCGAATCATCTTCAATTGCTCAATGATTCTTGCTTCGTGCCTCGCGATTCGCTTGGTCTCCTCAATACTTGAATTAATAGTATAATACAGGTAATAAGCAAGCCCGGCAGCTATGATTCCGAAAACGATGGTTAGGATTTTTGTATTATTCATACTTTAGGTTTTTTGCAATAATAATTATTCTTATTAAACATCTAAAGCGCACGTTCTTAAATGTTGATAAAATTGATGTGTCCTCTGATGTTAAAAATGTCCCTGGGCTCATCAAAATATGAAAAAGCATTGTGCAATGTAGCACGATCCATGGTGTTTAAGTCGTTGTAGGTGATGAACCTTGCATCTTCCAGAATTTGCTTATTTTCAGCTAATTCCGGGTCATTTCCCAGTTTTACCTCCCCGCTTACTCGCTTCACGGAATAGAAGAGTTCGATGGCATGAAACCGGTTATCGATATATTCATTGACGAATAAAAACTCCTGAATATTAATTTTTAAGCCTGTTTCTTCTTTAAACTCCCTGATAAGCGTTTCTTCACTGTTGTCACCAAATTCTACACCTCCTCCCGGGGGCGACCATAAGAATCCTCTTGTCCCGATCTGATTATGCTTTAAAAGCAATATAGAATCATTCTCCTCCAATAGACCACATGCCCTTACCCTGACTTTCTGGCTAAATGTCTTTATATCACTCACAACAGTAGATCATTTTTAAAAAGAGAACCTTAATTAATAATTGAACGTTAACTTTACTTTGTAGAAAGAATTAAATCAAAGATGAAATACGCACTAACCATTCTTACTCTATTTTTTGCACTGACTACAATTTATGCTCAGGGTCCCGATGCTGACGCTGAAACGGTCAATGGGCCACAAATCAACTTTGCTAAAAGTAAACATGATTTTGGCGAGGTCAATCAGGGCGAAAAGGTACAATACGATTTTCTATATGTCAATACCGGGTCAGGACCATTGGTCATTTCTGATGTAAAAACTACCTGCGGATGTACCGCACCAAACTGGTCGAGAGAGGCTTTGGCTCCCGGTGACTCTGCCAAACTGAAAGTAGTCTTCAGCAGTGTAGGTAAAAGAGGCATGCAGAATAAAGTAATCACCATCTATTCCAATGCTGTAAACAATCCGGAACGGGTCACCCTGACCGGAAATGTGCTGATGCCTGCATCTAACGAGCAGTAATCAGGGGTAGTTCCGTTCTCCAAAAATAGAAGACCCAACACGGATCATGGTGCTGCCACACTCCAGTGCAAGTGGATAATCCCCACTCATGCCCATGGAGAGTTCAGTCATCTTTACATTATCAGGAAGTGACTGGGATTTCAATTGATCGAAGAGAGTGCTTAAAGAAGTGAATTCCCTTTTGATTTGGGATTCATCTTCCGTGAAGGTCGCCATACCCATCAGTCCCACTACCTGGATGTGATCCATTGATTTTAGCTCAACCGATTGAATGACCTGAGGGATCTCATCAAGATCGAAGCCGAACTTTGTTGACTCTTCAGCAATGTGCACCTGCAGCAGGCAGTTGACTATGCGATCGGATTTCTCAGCCTGTTTGTTCACCTCTTTTAGCAGCTTCAATGAATCAATGCTGTGGATCAGGCTTACAAAAGGCGCGATATATTTCACCTTGTTGCGTTGCAAATGCCCTACCATATGCCATTCTATGTCCTTAGGTAGCTCCTCATATTTGGTTGTCAACTCCTGTACTTTGTTTTCGCCAAACAATCTTTGCCCTGCTTCGTATGCTTCAAGGATGTCAGACGATGGCTTGGTCTTGCTGATGGCTACCAATTTGCAAGGCGTATCCCCAATTGATGACTTAAGATGGTTTATGTTATCTTGAATTCGAGACATTTATTTATCTTAAAAATGATTTATGCATTTTTGTTTTACAAATCTATGAACCCCAAATTGAAATAGGAGAAGGCATGGCGATAATTGGCACATTACTCAAAAAAGGGATTACGTTAAGAGAGAGCCTGGAACAACAATACACTTCACCTGCAAACCTTCAGAAACAAGAGCTAAGCAAATTGATGATACACTGTCGTCAGACAGCATTTGGCAAGGCTTATCAATTTGATCGCATCCTCAGAACATTTAAGCAACAGCCTGAGCGTCAGTACTATGAGGAGTTCAGGTCTACCATCCCTGTTTTTGATTATGATAAGATGGACAGGGAGTGGTGGCACCGAACCCGCGCGGGTGAGACCAATATTTGTTGGCCAGGAAAAATAAAATATTATGCCCTGAGCAGTGGTACATCAGGTGCCTCCAGCAAGCACATCCCGATCACCAAAGAAATGATCAAGTCGATACGAAAGACCAGTATCCGACAGATCTTGTCACTCTCAAGGTACCAGCTGCCAGACAACTTCTTCACGAAGGGTATTCTGATGCTAGGAGGGAGCACCAATCTTCGCAAGCACGGGGACTATTTTGAAGGTGATCTCAGTGGGATCACCACCTCTCAGATTCCATTTTGGTTTCAGCATTTCTATAAGCCAGGTAAGAAGATTGCCAAGACTGTGGATTGGGGCAAGAAGCTGGATGAGATTGTAGAGAAAGCCAGGCAGTGGGATATCGGAATTATCGTGGGAGTGCCGGCATGGCTACAGATCCTGATGGAAAAGATCATCAAGCGATATGAAGTGAAGAGTATTCACGATATCTGGCCCAACCTTTCCATTTTCGTTCATGGGGGAGTACCTTTTGAGCCGTATCGCAAGGGCTTTGAAAAACTGGTCGCCAGGCCGCTCATCTACATGGAGACCTACCTGGCCAGTGAAGGGTTCATCGCTTTTCAGGCCTTGCCGGAGCGAAGATCTATGCGGCTGGTGCTGAACAATGGTATCTTCTACGAGTTCATCCCGTTCACAGATGAGAATTTTACTGAAGATGGAGAGATCAGGGAGAATGTAACTACCTTGAGTATCCAGGATGTAAAAACGAACCAGGACTATGCCCTGCTCATCACTACAAATGCAGGCACATGGAGATACCTGATCGGAGATGTCATCAGGTTTGTGTCACTAGAGGAACCCGAGATCATCATCACTGGTAGAACAAAACTCTTCCTGAGTCTGTGTGGCGAACATCTGTCTATGGATAACATGAACAAGGCTGTAGAACTTGTCAGTGAAGACCTCAATCTCGACATTAGGGAGTTTACTGTCATTGGCGAATCACATGGGTCTTTGTTTGCACACTCATGGTACATCGGCACCGACGACAAAGTAGATAAAGACCTTTTCAAGCAAAAATTGGATGATCATCTCAAAAAACTGAATGATGATTATGCTGTAGAGCGTGCGCATGCACTTAAGGAATTGAATATCAACATCTTACCAGGACAATTATTTTATGATTGGATGAAAGAACAGGGGAAAGAGGGCGGACAAAATAAATTTCCGAGGGTGTTAAAGAAAGAAAAAGCCCATCTTTGGAGGGAATTTCTACAAAAACAACAGATCAATGACCCCATTTCTTAATGGATTACTGTTTGGATTGATATTCGTTTTTTCACTCGGACCAGCTTTCTTCTCACTTGTTCAGACCAGCGTTCAAAAGGGATTCTCCAAAGCTGTATTGCTTGCGGTGGGGATCTCCCTGAGCGATATCACTTTTGTAATTTTATCTTTGATGGGTATCACTTCCTGGTTGGATAGTGATCGGTTTAAGATATGGGTATCCATCGTCGGTGCTATTGTTTTGATTTCATATGGGATCTATTCCTGGTTCAAAAAGCCAAAGCTTTATTCCAACACGGGTGAGGCAACCCAGGATGCAAAAAACATCAAATACGTCCTGAAGGGCTATTTGCTCAATGGATTCAACCCGTTCATACTTGTGTTCTGGATGGGGATTATCGGTATCGTATCTGTCAATTTTGAGTATGACGCTACCCAGCAGCCTATTTTCTTTTCCGGTGTGCTGGTCACCATATTCTCCACAGACCTGCTCAAAGCTTTCTTGGCCAACCGCCTGAGATCGGTCGTCACCCCCAATTCCATCCTAATCATGAACCGCTCCGTCGGCGTGATCCTGATCCTTTTCGGCCTGCACATGTTTTACTTCCTGTTCTCCAATTACGGGTAAGGATCCATGGTCTGTGTCTCACCATAACAACACTGGCACAACACTGGCGCAAGCGTCCGCTTGTGCCTTGTGTCCCTGTGCCCCTATGCCTTGTGTCTTGTTATTCCCCAAGCTTAATGTCGGTGTTGTCACCGACATACTCGCATGCTTATGCTTACTCCTCTCAATCCGTCAACGCACTCGTCACAAACGTAGACTTAAGCAACACCCAAGTAAGGAAAAAAGCCATGGCCCATTTCAGGTAAACCAGGTAAAAGTCCGTAGTGTCTTTATACCTTGTCTCTTTGATCTCAGCCTTTTCCAGCCTGTCGATCTCATCAAACACCTGCTGGAGCGCCTCCTTATCAGAAACCCGATAGAAGTTACCCTTCCCGATCTTGGCGATCTCCCGTAGGTTAGTCTCATCCAATGTATTCTCCACATACCGTGGCCTTCCGAAGAAGTCCGTCCCAAAAGGTACCTTACCCTCCTTACCGATAGCAATGGTGTAGATCTTAATACCATAGGCATGCGCCAACTGTGCAGCTGTCACAGGGTCGATATTCCCTGCAGTATTGTCACCATCACTGAGCAGGATCATCACCTTGGATTTGGATTCTGATTCCCTAAGCCTGTTGGTTGCTACTGCAATTGAACTACCGATAGCAGTTCCCCGGCTTTCAATCAGGTCAAAAGAAATGTCGTCGATGTAGGTGTTTAGTAGATCATAATCTGTAGTAAGCGGCGCCCGCGAAAACGCATCTCCCGAGAAGACTACAAGCCCGATACGATCCTGAAAACGTCCGGCCACGAAATCTCTGGCCACCTCTTTGGCAGCTTCGAGGCGGTTGGGACGGAAGTCCTCAATATTCATGGACTCCGAGATGTCAATCACCAGCATTATGTCAATACCCTCACTCCACTGCTCCACCTGCTCGTTGGTGGATTGTGGTCTGGCCAATGCCACCAAGATCAACGCCAGGGCAAGCAGAAACAGGAACGGAGGGATATGTCTTAGCAAGGAGATCGGGTCACTGCGCAGGTCTTTCTTGGTGAGTGCCACGGGTAGTTTTTGCATCACCCGAGTCAGGATCAGCCAGCGAACAAACATGATGATGGGTATCACCGGGATCAGGTACAGCCAGAAAGGGTTTTCCCAATCGAAGGAAGTCAGTGTAGACGAGGTAAACCATCTAAGTGAAAACCATGATCCCATACTAATTATTTTTTATGCTTTCTGTCACCATTCCGTACCGATGCTGGGTGAAATCTTCGATGGACTGGAATTCCTTATACAGGTCATCAGCCACTATACCCCCATAAATGCTCCGGTCAATATTTTTTAATACGTCTTTCAATTCCCGTGTTTCGGAAAAACTCAGGATCTCTTTTGAGGTAAGGCTTGTATATGGCTTCTTCTCCAGCTTCTCCATGAAGATCTTCCATGAATTCAACGCATGTTCCACCTCTTTCTGATCCTTGTGATCTTTCATCTTACGGATAGCTGCTGATAGCCTGTCAGAGAAAATACGGTATTCCTTGCTCAGCCGTTTCAGGATAAAGTATTTCCTGATGCGTTTACCAAAGACCAGGTACACTACCACGGCAATGACTCCTAAAACGGCACCAAGTATCCAGATCAGTGGGTAATTGACGTTTCCTGCTACTTCCCGATATGCTGTATTTTCCTTCAGGTGTAAGGTATCACTGAGTGTGGGCACCATGTGAACCGTGTAGATAGAATCCAAAGGTGCATAGATCAGGTTGCTATCACGCTGATTAATGAAAATAGCTGGCAGATTGAGGTATTGGACCGAATCAATCTCAAAAGACCGTAAGGTATAGACCGCGCTGTCGAAGTACCCGGGACCCTTTACTTTGGTGGGAGTGAATTTCTTGTCTACCAGCTCGAAAAAACGAAAGTTATAGTTGCTGTCCGGAAATACAAGCTGAAGCTGCTGAGGGTAGGAGGCTGAAAGCCAGTACTGCACGGGCTCACCAATGCCGATGCTGTCCTGCACAAATCCACCCCGGACCTGCACCTCCTGGCTCTTTGACAGCCAGGGGAGGAACAATAAACATATGATAGCTAAAAATTTACCTTGCACGTTGAGCTGATTTTACATTTCTGTGCCTAAACAGCTTGATCAGCTTGGGCGCATAATCTTCTCCTGCCTCGATGGCGAGATAATTCACATCATTTCTTCTACAAAAGTGCTCAAGCTCCGAACTGTTTTTGTGATGCGTTCGCTCCATCACATTTTTAAAATCACTGGACGAAGTATTGACCCAAAGGGTTTTGCCAGACTCTTTTTCATATAAAGGGATGATACCCAGACCGGGCATTTTAGATTCTCTTTTCTCAAACAATTGGATCACAATAAGGTCATGTTTCCTTGCCATCCCTTTCAGGCTGTGCATATAGTTTTCATCTACAAAGTCCGAAATCAGGAAGATAACCGATCTGCGCTTGAGCAGCTCCAGTGCATACTTGATCCCATAATCGATACTGGTCTTTTTTGATTTCGGTTTTAGGTTGAAGATGGATGAAACGATCTCGTAGGAATGCCGGACTCCTTTTCCGGGCTTGATATATCTTTCCTTTTCGTCACTAAAACAAAACAATCCCACCTGGCTACTTTCTTTGATAGCAGATATCGATAGCAGGGCGGTAATCTCTTTACCCAGGTCTATTTTTTGTCGTCCCGCAGGCCCAATTTCCTGGGAAGCAGAAACATCCAGCAGAAAAAATACCGTTTGTTCCTTTTCCTCAATAAAAGTCTTGACAAAGGTGCCATGACCTTTTGCGGTCACATTCCAGTCGATGGTGCGCACATCATCCCCATACTGGTAGGTCCTCACATCGTCGAATTCAAGGCCACTTCCTTTAAAAATGGAATGAAAATCACCTTGCATCTGTGAATTGATGGCTTTCCTCACCCTAATCTCGTATTTTCGCAGTCTTTTGAGGATTTCCTTCATCCAAAGTAATTTTAAGATCCAAAATTAATAATACCCGTTAGACATATAAGAGTTAATTTTTGTGAAAAAACCATTTTTAATCATATGTCTCTTCATCGCCTTCTCCTGTTCCAAGGAGAAATTGCCTGAAGGCATCCTCGACAAGGATAAGATGACCGAGGTGCTGATGGAAATTCATCTGCTGGAGGCGAAAATACAGAAACTTTACCTCCCACTCGATAGTGGCATGGTTGTATTCAAACATTATGAGACAAAACTCCTTGAAGATCTGGGCGTGAGCCAGGAAACGTACGACAAAAGTCTGATCTATTATGTGGATCACAGTGAAGATCTGGGCACGATTTACGACCAAATTGTCGATAGCCTGATGCTGAAACACAATACCATGAAGAAGCCATGAGTGTTTACCCCCGGGACTATTCTGAAAAACTGGCTCTTTCCCAATTGTTTGACATGGTTAAAACCAGGTGCAAAACAGATTTTGGGAAACAGCTGGTTGATAAATGCAAGCCCGCCTTTGAGTATGAAAAGGTCTCCCAGTGGGTGGAGCAAACCTATGAACTAACAAGGATCCTGAGTTCAGGTGATCAGTTGCCATCTCGGGACTTTATGGATATACATCCCTTGCTGGTGAGCATCAAAGCAGCGGGTAGTTTTCTTCCTGCTGATGAGTTTTTGCAGTTGCGTATCTCATTAGATCTTTTGTATGACTGGACGCAATACCTCAAGAAGCGACAGGAACAATACCCTGAGCTGTGTAGGTTGACCTACGGTTTCATTGCTGATAAGGAGCTGCCGAAGCTCATCGATTCCATCATTGATGAGCGAGGCCAGGTGAGAGACAATGCCAGCGACAGACTCAAAGAGATCAGGGCAGATCTGGTCAATAAAAGTCAGGCAGTCCGTAAGGTGATTAATTCAGTTTTACGAAAGGCGAAGACTGATGGGTTGACCGATGAGGGCAGCGAGGTGACAATTAGGGAAGGCCGCCTGGTAATCCCATTAAAAGCGGAGAATAAAAGACGGATCAGCGGATTTGTTCATGATGAGTCATCTTCTGGCCAGACAGTGTACCTGGAGCCTGCAGAAGCTTTACAGCTCAATAATGAGGTGCGTGAGCTTCTATATGAAGAAAAGCGTGAGATTGCTAAAATCCTCACCAGACTATCTGATGCGGTTCGTGAGCGAATGGATGACCTGGATAAGGGGGGGCGCTTTATTGGGATCTTTGATTTCATCCATGCCAAAGCCAGGTTTTGTCTGCACATCGATGCAGTAAAGCCCAGGTTGACGAAGTATCCGGTCATCAAGCTTTACAAAGCTTATCACCCGTTGCTGAAACTTAGCCATGACCAGTCCGGCAAGCCAACCATACCACTTACCCTGGAGCTCACCAGGCAGGGAAACAGGATCCTGGTGATTTCGGGACCCAATGCTGGTGGTAAGTCTGTCGCACTCAAAACTGTCGGTATCATACAGTATATGATCCAGTCTGGCTTTTTGATCCCGGTAAGTGAAGCCTCGGAAGTGGGAATTTTTAAGCACATTTTTCTGGATATCGGGGATTCGCAATCCCTTGAAAACGATCTTTCTACCTATAGCTCACACCTTACCGCCATGAAGCACTTTGTAAAGGAGGCGGAGGAGAGTACGCTATTTCTGATAGATGAATTTGGTACAGGAACAGAGCCTCAGTTTGGTGGAGCCATTGCCGAGTCCATCCTTTCCGAGTTGATGGGACGAAAGTCATTTGGCGTGATCACGACGCATTATGCAAACCTGAAAGAATTTGCAGAAAAGAAACAAGGCATCATCAATGGAGCGATGAAGTATGATGTCTCAGCACTAGCACCCTTGTTTGAGCTGGAGGTTGGGAAGCCGGGCAGTTCTTTCGCCTTCGAGATTGCGCGTAATATTGGCTTGACTAAAAAGGTGATTGCCAATGCCCGATCATTGGTGGGCAGGGATCATGTAGATTATGAAAAGCTACTCAATCAGCTGGAGCGGGAGCGAAGAGACTATGAAAAGCTGACCAAAGAGCTGGAAAAAGAACAACTGGAAATCACCGAGCTAAGGAAGGACTACGAATCGCTGAAGTCTATGCTGGCGGAGGACAAGCAGAAGATTATCCGTGAGGCCAAGGAAAAAGCTCGACAAATTGTGGACGAAGCCAATCGCAAGATTGAGCAGACGATCAGAGCGATAAAGGAAAACAAAGCAGAGAAGGAGAAAACAAGAGAGCTACGTCAATCAGTAGCCACTTATAAGGAGGCCTTGGCGGACAAGAAAGCGGATAAAAAATCTAAAGCTGCTTCTTTTAATGTTGGAGACTGGGTGAGCATGGAAGGCCAGGACATGTCAGGAGAGATACTCAACCTCAAAGGGAAACAGGCACAGGTCCGGTTTGGTAATCTGATCTCTTTCGTAGATCTCAAGAAGCTGATCAAGGGACGGCAGCAGCAACAGCAGGCACAGTCACCACGCAAGAAATCCGGTAGCTACAGCATGATAGACAAAAGGGCCCAGTTTCAGGGTGAGCTAAACGTGATCGGTCAAAGGGCTGAGGAGGCTCTTGTCAATGTGGATCACTACATAGATGAAGCCATCATGCTGGGAACAGATATGGTCCGGATTACGCATGGAAAGGGGCATGGTATCCTGAGAGATGTGATCCGTAATCACCTGAAAAAGCACCCGATGGTTGACCGTGCTGTTGACGAACATATCGAAATGGGTGGGAGTGGTGTTACGCTGGTGGTTTTCAAATGATAAGAATATCAAAAGCTGAATTGGCGCTTCGCAATGGACAGGATAGAGAGGAAGTATGGATAGCCTATAAAGGTGATATTTATGATGTGACCGCTTCAAGGCTTTGGAGAAATGGAATGCATTATGAGCATTGGGCAGGACAGGACCTTACCGATGAGCTCCCGGATGCTCCACATACCGAGCGAGTGTTTGAACGATTTAATAAGATAGGAGAGTTGATATGATATTGATAGGAGAATCAGGGGCCACGAAAGCAGACTGGAGGCTGATTGGTGATCATGGAGAGATCCGACAATTCCAACAGAAGGGATTTAATGCGGCTACGCATGATCCGGCAGAATTTTTACTTGGGTTAAAACCACTCGTTCCGGAGCCGGAGAAGGTTAGTAAGGTTTATCTCTATGCCGCAGGGGTAAATGACGAAATCAAAAAGCCACTGATAAAGACTTTTCAATCTTTATTTGGCAATGCATCTATCGATATTGAAACAGATCTTTTGGCGGCAGCGAGGGGGCTCTTCGGAAATGATCCCGGCATGGTGGGTATCCTGGGCACAGGATCCAACTTATGTAAATATGACGGGACCAGGATCATACAGAGAATTCCTCCACTTGGGTATATCCTTGGAGACGAAGGTAGCGGCAATTATATGGGGCGAAGGCTATTGGCAAGGTTTCTAAGACATCAATTCAGCAAGTCCCTGTTAAAAGAGATCGATCAATATTTCAATGGCATTAAAGAAGCTGATGTGATCAGGGAAGTATATAGCAAGCCTTCCAACACCTACCTGGCGTCATTTTCCAGGTATCTCATAGAGAATCAAAATGACAGGGAGATTTACCAGCTCATCCATCGGTGTTTCAATGACTATTTTGATGCCTTTGGGGTGGAAAAAAACATGAAGTACGGATTCACAGGGTCGGTGGCATTTTTGTGTGGAAATATTCTTCGTAAAGTAGCTGTGGAAAGAGGGATCATTTTAGATTTGATTGTCCAATCACCTATTGCTGGACTTACACTTTATCACCAGGAAAATGGCTGAAAGACCGATTACAGAAAAAGATTCATTATACGATCACATTGAAATGATGGATACTGCTGAGATCCTTGGCAACATCAACAATGAAGATCAGAAAGTAGCTCTAGCAGTGCAGACTATCATCCCTACTATCGCAAAGTTTGTGGATGAAACGGCCAAACGAATGAAAGAGGGTGGAAGGCTCTTTTATATAGGGGCAGGCACCAGTGGTCGTCTGGGGATTTTGGACGCTTCTGAATGCCCGCCTACCTATGGGGTGTCCCCTGACCTGGTGGTTGGGATCATCGCCGGGGGAGACAAAGCCATCCGCAGTGCTGTAGAAAAAGCCGAGGACAATGAAAATCAAGCCTGGGAAGATCTGAAAGGCTTTGGTATCTCTCAGCTGGATACTTTGGTAGGTATTGCTGCCTCAGGCACCACACCCTATGTGATTGGGGGTCTGAGACAGGCTGGTAAGGAAGGAGTGCTCACTGGATGTATCTCTTGTAGTCCTGGCTCACCACTTTCTCAAGTGAGCAAATTTCCTATGGAAGTGAATGTGGGGCCAGAGTTCATTACCGGAAGTACCCGAATGAAGTCTGGTACCGCTCAGAAGATGATCCTCAACATGATTTCTACTTCTGTGATGGTGAAGCTGGGCAGGGTGAAAGGCAATAAGATGGTAGACATGCAGCTTACCAACAACAAGCTGGTGCGTAGAGGTACCCGAATCATCAGTGAACAATTAAGGATAGGGGAAAAGGAAGCTCAGGACCTACTCGAAAAATACGGCTCAGTAAGACTGGCGATAGATAGCTTCAAAGGGGGAATCTAAAACCTGACCTGGTATTGAAGAACCACCATGGATTTTCTGCTACCTACAATACGCGCTTCTGAACGCTCAATAAATACCGGTCGACTTTGATAGCCTATGGTTAGCTTGGATTTATGCCCATTTAACAGGTAATTAATACCTGTCTCAATCAATAACATAGGCTCATCAAGAGCCTCAAAATCAGCTATTTCTACCAGGGAATAGGGCTGCAATGCGAAATCCTCAAAACTTCTGATTAAACCTATGTGACCAAACAAAATCTGTCCGGTACCGGCCTCAGGAAAGCTGTTCCCTTTTCCATTTAAGGTGAGCTCATTTACTGTGCTGCTGGCAGGGTTATTGGCACCAATGTACCTAATAAAACCAGGACCCAACCTGTGGTTGAGATATCCCAGGTAAAAAGTAAATGCATCACGACCATATGGTTTTTCATAGAAAACATCAATACCAAATGAACGCAAAGGGTGGTTGAGTGTATCTCCATTGGTTGCCAGAGATTGAGTTGCCCTACTCTGGTAAGTCCATCCAACACCAATGTTGAAGATTTCTTTTTCCCCATGATATGTCCATGGACTAAAAGCCGATTTCATAGATTCTTTGTCCAAAAATTGGTACTTGAAATATCCGCTGACATTTAGTGCGGTGGGGTTGTCGACAAACACTGCTTCCTTTGACAGGGGCTGAGAAACGAAGACAAAGGGTTTGGCAAAAACTACCCGATAATCCAGTTTTTTCCACTGCCCTCTCATTGCGATGCTTAATTTCCTGAGGAGATCATCATGCACATTCAAAGCTGGAGTCGCAGAGAAATTTATATCAGTACCCAGCGCTTGTAAGGTAGAAGGTGCTCCATAGCGAGAAGTTCCTGTCCAGGCGTGCTTACCTCCGGTCAACATCAGCCATTCCGCAATTTGGTAACTCACATAAGCATCCAGAACTTTTGGGGCCTGATCGATCTGATATCTGCTTAGATTGTTGTTTCCAAGTGTAAAGTTGTAAGTAATACGTTTATTCAACAGCCCCGAAAACCCCAGGCGATACCGTCTCAGGCTGACGTCAAAGGCATCATTAAACTCGGTAGCACCAATGGAAGAGCCAGGGTTCAGATCCGTATAGCGCATCCAAAGCTGAAGGGCTCCCGAAAATTGGATCTTTTCAGTTTCCTGGGCATAGAGATCACAGGCGTAAACTAAAGTAATTGAGATCAATGCGATTCTGGCTATGCTGTACATTATATAGAGTGTTTACTGATGAACTCGATAGGGATCCGATTTTGAGAGATCCTGGCCCGCTGCATTTACTTATGCAAAATAGAGAGGATCTAACCCATAAATAATGTCATAGATCGATCGAAAACCTGATTAATATCAGTTGAAAACAGCGTGCTATCTCGGTGATCGGAAACATCTCATCATGAGTAGTTGTTTAAAGTAGCAGATCTGGAGAAAGTAGTTAGGCTTCAGATATTTTCAACTGATAATAGAAGAATCACGACATTAAAAAAGGAACTTCATCGGTCCCTTTTTTTAGTTTTGCCCTATGCACGAGATCGAGCCATATTACAATTGGTTAAACTATTACGACTCCAGTGAGGATCCGGAATCACCATTCTATGGCAAGGAGTATAACTATGATCTCTACTCAGAAAATATCTACGGGTACTTCATCGATCCGGGATGGGATTTTATGGGATCAGAAACCCTGTATATCAAGATCCTCTACACCAACTACGATGAAGGGGTTACGATCATTGAGATGCTCGGAGAGTGGAATGATGCACTGAACAATGACATCATGCATTTTAAGCGGAATGTGATCGAGTACCTCAACATGAAGGGGATTGATAAATTTATCCTGATTGGGGAAAATATTCTGAATTTTCATGGCAGTGATGACTGCTACTATGAGGAGTGGATGGAAGAGCTGGACGATGGCTGGATCGTTGCCATCAATTTCAGGGACTTTGTCATCGCCGAGATGTCTCACTACAATGTGGATGCTTACATTAATTTTGGTGGAACCTTCGACATCCTAAACTGGCGAACTTACCCACCGATGAAGCTTTATGCACTGATCAGCGAAATCATGAATAAGCGGTTATCCGCACCCACAGGTTATTGACCCTGGTTAAAGAAACCGGATTCCATCAGCTGGTCATCCAGAAATTTGATGTTGAATTTCGCCAATAGCTCATCGCTGAGCTGAAGGAAATCTCTGGCTACCGTATTGTCAGGGTTGATCCGGTTGATAGATTTCCCTACGTCAGAAGCTTCAGCCACCTTGATGCTGTTTCTGATCTGAGTACTAAGAATCATATCCATGAATTCTTCGGTAGATTCTCTGTATTTCTCCTGGTGATGCAGCAGGTTTTTGCGATACATGTTGAAGAATATCCCCAGGATGTTTAGCGGCTTGACGCGTTCCACCTCGTAGAGATAGGAGAGTAAGGTCTTCACGCCAGCGATGGAGAAGGAATCAGGAATAGCCGGGATCAGGATACTATCCACATTGGCGAGGAAGGATTTGACCAGCATCCCAAAGTGTGTGGGCAGGTCGAAGATGACAATGTCAAATTCTTTTTTGAGGAGATAGGTGAGCTTCTGAATGATGCTTGTACCAAAGGTGATAAACTGATTATTTGACTCAATGTTGACCATTTGGAAGTCGCCTGGAATCACATGAAGGTAAGGTGTAACAGGCACAGTATCAATGGTATCCGGTGCCTGATCATGAAGCATTTTCTTTAAGTAATAAAAAATCGTTTTTGGTTCCTTGTCCATTCCGAAAGCTGCAGATAGGTTGCACTGAGGATCACAATCGATCAACAGCACCTTGAATGAACGCGACCAGGCATAGCCCAAATTTAAAGCGGATGTAGTCTTCCCTACGCCACCCTTAAAATTGTATATCGCAATCGTATTGGCCATTTTCTGCTGGTTAGGCTACAATTTAACCAAAAAAGGCCAATCATAAAATAATTTAAAATTTTCGCAAAAAAATAATAAAATACTAGTTGAATCGATACCGAATCATGATTCCCCAGTTGTCCGTGTTAAAATCCCCGGGGCCAGTCACAATTACTGCCGGTCTCCAGTCAAAACCAACGGTGAGCGGGATATCAAATACATACTCAATTCCAAAGTTTCCGGCAATACCCAGGTGAGCATCATCATACAAATACAGCTCTGGACCAATCCCCGGATACAACCTCAACCCTTCAGCATCTTCTACATTAAACATCCAGTCGAAATAGGTACCAATGGTGACTCCACTGTTGTCAAAATATAGCGTGGGATGAAGCCTGGGCTTTGCAGCAAGCGGTAGGGTAAAGTCTAACGCAACATTGTTATTGAAACCACCACCAAAACGTAGACCACCTTCCAAGTAGTTTTGAGCCTCAGAGTAATAAAGTACTGATACAAGTAAGCTGAGGGTTAGAAATACCTTCTTCATAAATGATAATTAGGTTATAGATTTTTGATAAAATGAATAAAACGGTTCAGGCTTTCCTTTTATATGTGAAAGCCAATAAAAGGTTTCATTTTATTCAACAATTTTATTCAACAATTTTTACCGAAGCTATCTCGCTGATCAGGTACCTTCTTCCGGAAGCTATCTCCTTGCACACAGACCGGGTTCTTTTCACTTCCAGTTTTTGAAATACCCGTCCATTAAAATCGAATTTGTCACCAATCCTGACTGACTTCAGCGAAACGTCATCAGAGGGGTGATCAAACTTTCGCAATACATTATAAAGAGTAGGGTCAGAGCAGCTGGAGGCTTTAGGGTTTTTGAAATAGTTCTGTATGGCTGCCAAAACCATAGGGGGAAAGGTTTCATCGTTCAGCACAGGCTGGCTCACCTTTTTGAAAGCGTCTTTCCATTCCTCTCCATGAGGGTTCACCCTGTTTTTGTGCTCGTTGAAGGTGATCAGATGGGCCACCTCGTGCAGGTAGGTGAGCAAAAAAGCATAGGGATTCAAATCATTGTTGATGGTGATGATGTGCTTCTTTTCCGGGTAGGTAAAACGATAATCACCCAGCTTGGTCTGCCTGCTCTTTTTGATCTTGAACTCAAAACCAAAATGCTCATACAATTTCAGACAATAAGCTGCGGAGGGTTCCGGAACGAATCGTTTGAATATTTCGAGGTATTTACTCAAGGCTACTTTTTCCTGAAAATAACGGTGACGGGCACACCACTAAATTCGAAGTGCTCCCTAAGTTTATGGATTAAAAAGCGCTCGTATGCCGGTTTGATATCCTTCGGGTAGTTGCAGAAAAAAGCAAACGTCGGACTCGGTGTCGGCAGCTGCGTGATGTATTTGATCTTGATGTATTTACCACGAACCGATGGTGGTGGCTTGGCCTCTATTTCAGGAAGTAGTTTTTCATTCAGTTTGGAGGTGGAGACTTTTCGGTGCCTGTTTTCATTGATCTGAATGGCCTGTTCGATGGACTGAAATATCCTTTGTTTCTCAATCACACTGGTGAAGATAATAGGCACATAGCTATACTCACCCAGGCGCTCCTGTATCTGCCTGCGATAAGAGTCTGCGGTCTTGCTGTCTTTTTCTATCAGGTCCCATTTGTTCACCATGATAATGAGTCCCTTCTTGTATCGCTGAGAAAGGCTGATGATGTTGAGATCCTGGGCTTCTATACCCAGCTGGGCGTCCAGCATCACAATGCATACATCAGAATCCTGGATGGCCTGAATAGCCCTGAGTACAGAATAGAACTCGATCTTTTCCCGAACGTTAGATTTTTTCCGGATCCCTGCAGTATCTGTGAGGATAAAGTCTTTGCCAAACAATTTGTACCTGGAATCTACGGCATCCCTGGTGGTGCCAGCAGCATTGTGCACGATGGATCTTTCTTTGCCGAGTAGCGCATTGAGGAATGAGGATTTCCCCACATTAGGACGACCAACGATGGCGATCCTGGGCAATCCTTCCTCTTTATTTTCCTCCTGGTCCGGCTCCAGGTGCTTTACCACTTCATCCAGCAGGTCTCCGGTGCCTGACCCACTCGCAGAGGAGATGGCAAAGAGCTTGTCAGAGATCCCAAGGGCATAAAACTCACTTGAGTTGAATGATTTCTCCTGGTTGTCCGCCTTATTGGCGACGATGAAGGTGGGTTTGTTCACCTCACGGATTACATTGGCAAAATCCTGGTCGAGCGGATGGAGCCCGTCGTGGCAGTCCGTCATAAAGAGGATGATATTGGCCTCACTGAGGGCCTCCTTCACCTGGGTGCGGATAGCGGTCTCAAAAGAGTCGTCAGAGCCTTCCACATACCCACCAGTATCGATGACGGTGAAAGACTGACCATTCCACTCCGAATAGCCATAGTGCCGGTCACGGGTCACTCCGGAGGAGTTGTCCATGATGGCCTGTCTCTTTTCTACCAGCCTGTTGAAGAAGGTGGATTTACCCACATTGGGTCTGCCTACGATTGCAACGATGTTTGCCAAGGATGTTCAGATTTTAAGGGGGCAAAATTAGTCAATAAATTCATCGCCCTACCCAACAACTCAAAGCCTTCTCTCAAGGTTCACTGTTTGGGTATCATTCATGGCTTTTTAATACACAATGTTTAGTTTAGGCTGCAAATCAATGATTATGAGGATTATCCTATTCCAGCTATTGCTATTCCATGCTTTTATCACTTTAGCGCAGGTCGACTTAGCCTACTATTTGCCGAAAGGGATGACCTACAGCCCGGAGGTTCCCACGCCCAAAGAAGTGATCGGTTTTCATCCGGGAGAATGGCATGTCGGGCACGACCAGCTGGTGTATTACATGCAGAGCATCGCCGGTTCATCAGATCGCGTGATCATAGAAGAGTTTGCAAGGACCTACGAAAACAGGCCACTGGTCCAGCTGATCATCACCTCAGAGGCCAACCACGCACGATTGGAGGAGATCAGGTCCCAGCACGTACTTTTGTCTGATCCGGCACGCTCGGGTAGCCTGAATACTGAAAGCATGCCCATCGTGATCTGGCTAGGTTATTCTGTTCACGGCAATGAAGCCAGTGGTGCCAATGCCTCTTTGTTGACTGCCTATCACCTTGCTGCGGGGCAAGGGGCTGAGATAGATGAGCTGCTCGAAAATGCTGTGGTAATTATTGATCCGTCTTTCAATCCCGATGGGCTGAATCGGTTTTCCAGCTGGGTAAACTCGCACCGGTCTCATGTCATTAACCCGGATCCTAACGATCGGGAATACGATGAGGCATGGCCCGGAGGGCGTACCAATCATTACTGGTTTGACCTGAACCGGGACTGGCTGCCACTGGCGCATCCTGAGTCAAGGGGACGCATCCAAAGGTTTCATGACTGGAAGCCCAACATTTTGACAGATCACCATGAGATGGGAACCAACAGCACCTTCTTTTTCCAACCCGGGATCCCTTCCCGAAAATATCCGTGGACTCCCGAAAAGAATGTGGAGCTGACACAAAAGATGGCGATGTTTCATGCTAAATACCTGGATGAGATCGGATCGCTTTATTATTCCAGGGAGAGCTATGATGACTTTTACATAGGCAAAGGATCTACCTATCCCGATATCAATGGGTCGGTCGGGGTGCTGTTTGAGCAGGCCAGCTCACGCGGACATGCACAGGAGAATCCTTTTGGTATCCTCACGTTCCCCATGGCCATTCGAAATCACTTTACCACCTCACTTTCCACCCTGGCATCAGGGATTGCTCACCGGAAAGAGTTCCTGGATTTCCAACGGGATTTTTATGCGGAATCAAGCTCGTTGGCCTCGCAGGACCGGGTAAAGGCTTATGTTTTTGGTAGCGAAAAGGATCCGGTCAGAAATTATGAATTGCTGAAAGTGCTGACCCAGCATCAGATCCGGGTATATGACCTTAAATCCTCTTTAGCTAAAAATGGGAAGCAATACCAACCAGGTAGTGCCTATATCGTGCCGCTCAATCAACCTCAATATCGAATGGTGAAGGGCATCTTTGAGACCCGGACGAGTTTCAATGATAGCTTGTTCTACGATGTGTCTACGTGGACTTTTCCGCTGGCATATAACCTGAGCCACACTTCGCTGGAAAAAGAATTCAGTACCGGCCTGCTTGGAGAAGAGGTGAAAGAACCCCGGATAGCCCCAGGTAAGCTTATCGGAGAGAAAGGTGCATATGCTTATGCGATCAAGCCTCATGGTTACTATGCATTTCGGGCAATCAACAAGCTCATGGAGGGTGACATAGTGGTGCTGTATACCAACGAGGTTCATGCCAGTGCAACCCAAAGTTTTCCGAGGGGTACGATGATCATTCCGGTTGGAGTCCAGGAGGAGAAACGCGCTGCAATTGAAAGTACTATCGACCGGATCCTGGAAGAAGATATGGTGGACGTCTATGCATTATCCACTGGATTGGCCCAGGGGGGTGTAGATCTTGGAAGCCGCAGTCATTCGAAAATGGAATTGCCTAAAGCAGCGGTGTTGGTAGAAGATGGAATGAGTGCTTACGAGGCCGGGGAGGTATGGCACCTTTTTGATCAACGGCTGAAGATGAAGATCACCTTGCTGCCTGTGAGCAAAGTAAACGGAAGGGTGCTCGCTCGATACAACCGGATCGTCATACCAAATGGAAACCTCTCTGCCATTCGGGAGAGTGGTAAGGAAAACCTTAAAACCTGGTTGCGGGATGGGGGCGTGATCATCACCTGGAAAAATCCCGGACAGTGGCTCAGCCTAAGCACAATTTCCAACGTGAAATATGATAGCGGAAGCACTGATGAAAAAGATAAGTACAAGCCTTATGAGGACCTGGATGAGAATCGTGGAGCCCAGGTGACGGGAGGGGCGATCTTTGAGGCCAAAGTGGATTTGAGTCATCCGCTGGCCTATGGATTGGAAAATGATCGGATCCCTTTGTTCAGAAACCATAACCTGGTGATGCAAAAATCATCCAATGAATATGCCAACCCTTTGGTCTACACGTCAGAGCCATTGCTTTCCGGTTATGTCTCGGAAGAAAACCTTGCAAAGATCAAAGACTCCCCGGCAGTTACTATTTCTACCCTGGGAAATGGGCGGATCATCACCTTCACCGATAACCCGAATTTCAGGGCTTACTGGTGGGGTACCAACAAGCTGTTTATGAATGCCCTGTATTACGGTAAGGATATCAGCAGCGGGGCAGGGGAGTAAACACTTTTAGTGCATATATCCGAAGCGCTTGAGCTTAATGTCTTTGGAGCGCCAGTCCTTTTCCACCTTCACGAAGGTCTCCAGATGTATTTGCTTCTGGAAAAACTCCTCAAGGCTCTTGCGGGCGTCTATGCCCAGCTTTTTGATGGCCTCGGCATTCTTTCCTATGATGATTCCCTTTTGGGTGTTGCGCTCCACATAGATCTCTGCCCTGATGCGGATGATGCTTTCGTCTTCCTTAAAGTCCGTGATGACCACCTCTGAACTGTAGGGGATCTCCTGCTTGTAGTTGAGAAAGATCTTTTCGCGGATCATCTCCGCTGTGAAGAACCGCTCCGACCGGTCGGTGATGGCATCTTCCGGGAAGTAGGCCGGGTGCTCTGGAAGCAACCCGATGATCTTTTCTTTTAAGTCAGCCAGGTTCTCCCCACTTGTGGCTGAAACAGAAATCGGATCGATCTCCGAGATCTGCTCTTTCCAGTACTGTACCTTGTCTACCACCTGGCTGCCCTTGGCCTGGTCGATCTTGTTGATCAGGAACAGCATGGGCACTTTTGTTTTCATGGCCAGCTTGATCCAGGCATCTTCATCGTTTTTGTTGCCCAGCTCCACCACATACAGGATGATGTCTGCATCTTCGAGTGAGGCATGCACATATTTCATCATCTGTGCCTGGAGCTTGTAGTGCGGGTCGATGGTGCCCGGGGTGTCGGAGTACACGATCTGGTATTCGGGTGTGGTGTCTATGCCGAAGATCCGGTGCCGGGTGGTCTGTGCTTTAGGTGTTGCGATGCTGAGTGATTCCCCCAGGAGGGCGTTCATGAGGGTGGATTTCCCCACGTTGGGTTTCCCCATGATGGTAACGAAGCCTGCCTTGAATGGTATGTTTTCTGCCACAAGGCAAAATAAACCACTTAAGCAGAATAATGAAGCACGATTTTGAGATCTTTCTAAAGATAAAGTTGGGGGAGGCTTTGGGAATGTCAAAGAGTGTATTAGTTTTGCATTCCCATTCAAACAAGGGCAGACAAATTTTACTTGTTGGGGTCATGAACTAATGAGGTTTGCCAGGTGTTTGAAAAGTATATCGCGGGATGGAGCAGTTGGTAGCTCGTCGGGCTCATAACCCGAAGGTCACAGGTTCGAGTCCTGTTCCCGCTACTAAGAAAAGGCACTTGAAAGAGTGCCTTTTTTATTTTAGCTCTGCTCAAATCAAGCTCATTAGACACCCTTAGGTCACAGGTTCGTTCGTTCCACTACGGGTCCGTCCCCGCTACAGAGAAACAGTTTGAGGAGAGAGCGACAGTTTGACCTTCAAGCTGTTTTTTTTTGCTCAAACTGTTTCTTCCCTCTTGCTCTAACTCACACTCAAACTCATGTTTGATTTCGAAAAGCTTGAAGTATACCGAAAGTCTAAGGCTTTATCCCGCGAAAAGAAAACTTCAACTTTCACGTCATTCTGAACGAAGCGTAGCGTAGTGAAGAATCTTAGTCTTCGAGAGGTGAGTCGAGGATTCTCCCAACATTCCTGAGATTTAGAGAAGAAAGAACTGCTATTTGAGATCGCCTTGATATTGAATCGTAGCTGCAACCTGGCTTAGGGAGGGGATTGAGATAGAAAAAAGAAAGATTTGTGTATTTTGTGCTACTAAAGAATTCAAAAGTTGGATATAAACGGTTGGTTAACTGTAATTACTATTATAATCGCTCTAGTTGCACTACTACCGAAAGAGGAATTGGTGCTGACATTTAATAGTGTTTCAAAAGTCGAATTATGGATCGTGGGAATAGGTCTAATCATTGTTAGTCCCTACCTTATTCTTTTTGATGAAATCTCATCTAATTTCACCTTTCTGCATATTTTCTATTCATCAGATGGTGTTGCCTCAAATTATTATGCATTTATTATTTTCTACTTGGCATTGCTATGGTTAATTCTTAGAGTAATGATGACAAGATTTGATATCAAATCGAATAAGAGAGCAATTCAATATCTAAAAGAAATACTTATCAGAAAGCCTTTTAATGATTTTTTTGCATTGTTCACCAAATATACCTCAGTTAAAAATATCAGTAAGTATTGGGATGATTACCAATTATTATTTTACAATCCCAACTTTTTGAAAAACTGCTCTATTGATAATCCATATTACCTACTTCAATTTTGGGATAAGTATTCCGATGAAGATGACTTTCGATTAGTTCTGAGGTTGTTTATCGAGAATGAAAATTCTGCATATTATGAAGAAATAAGAGAGCATTGGAATAGCCAGATATTGCTTCCAGATAAACCACTTTTAAATACTCTTATTGTAACACATGTTAGACAGTCTTGGGATAATACCATTCTAAGAAATCTAGCAGATTTTATGGAACTGCAGATACGAAGGGAGAATCAGCAAGGAAGTATATATAATCAGAAATATGTCTTTCCAAGATTTCATCAAGATGGTGGTTTTCATTTACCAATCTACTATAACCTAAGTTTCATCGGACTATTATACTCAACATCAATTGAAAGGAAACTTGATCTTCAAACACTTTCAACAAGGTATAATCACATGGTAACTATATTTTCAAGTATCATCAAAATTATGATTGGTAATATTTCTGCTGATGGTTTGGATATAGAGGAAGAATATCCATCAAACTACCACTGGCTGGTAAAGGAGATTTTTAGACAGATTAGTTGTTGGATACATATTTTCGAACAGCAAGATTTTTTCCCTAGTAGTTATCATAGGTATATCCCATCTTGTTTGTCATTTAGTCTAAGAGAACTTTATGCAGGTCTTAGACAAGGGAAGGTCTCTCAATCCTTTGTGAATCAGATTTTCTACTATGATATATTTCTTGATTATTTCAAATTGCCAAGTGAGAGTGAAATTAAGAACCAGTTGGATGAGTTAGTAATACAACAAATTCCACTTGATTTCATGCCAGCTATTTTAGAATTCACATTGGATGAACAATTTGCAATATCATATGGTTCTTTCTTGGATGGTGATTTTGGTGTGGGTGGTGAGCACGAGCGTATAACTCTTGATCATTTAAGAAAAATCGTTAAATCTATGTTAAAGTAATATCCCCATGACTCGTCCTCTGACTGATCATTACCACTGTGTTGCAGAAAAGAGGTCTCAATACATTAGTGACTCTTCTGCTTTGAGTCGGTGTTGTCACCGACTCAATATGTGTAGCAAGCCTTCATGCTGGTGACAACACCAACATGAAACAGAACCATATTTCTTCTCTTTATCGTTAGCTCACCAACTCAAGAATAGTGATCGAAATGATCAAAAAAAGCCACACGTCCCCGTGTGGCTCAAAATGGCAAATACACCCCTAATCCCTAATCCACGATCACCCGGGCACTTTGATACCCTTCATAAAACTTTGAGTTGCTGTGTTTGAATTGCAGCATCACGTTGTCCATCTTCTCTTTGAGTATTTCGAGGCCGTCTTCTATCAGGGTAACGGCTTCCCGCTTGGCAGCATTGGATGCGGATCGCTTTAGCCGCGGCTGGCCTACCTGCTCACGAAAGTCATCCACACTGGCAGCCAGATTTTTGATCTGGGCCTTCGTCACCCCATAGTCTGCCAGGTTGCTGACCTCGCTGTTGAGCAGTTCGATAAAGGACTGAACGACATCCGGCAGACTTACATCCCGCAGTCTCATCACCTCGGATTTGTTTATATCGCCCTGGTTGAGCAAGTCGTCTTTGCCACTTACCGCTGCATAAGCCGATAGCGCACCAAACAACACGCCTGCCTTTTCTGCGATCTGCTCTTTGAGCTCTTTCTTTGAGCTGGTCATCCCGCTGGTGTCCACCCCGGTAGTCTTGAGCTGCTCCCGGATATCCTGTATCAGGTCATCAAGGTCTGCCTTAAAAGTGTTTAGAATTGGAATTGCTGACCATTGTGTTTGGTTATTGTCCAGGTAGTTCTGGGTAGATAATAACATTTGGAATCGGTTGGTTTGTCTACTTTCAATCATACTGGTAGTTGTTTATTTTACAACGGTAAGAAAATATAAAAACATTATATGATACAAATATTTTGTATGAAAAAATCCGTTGTTTAACATTAAGTGTAAATATTCCAAGATGGAATGTAAATTGCACGGTATTGAATGTAAATTGAATTAGATGAAATTGAATTATTTTACGTCTCTTACTTCATTGTGTGTAATAAATTGGTGATTGTGTTACTTGTAATTGTATTTATTTGAGATGGGAAGGTGATTGCGCCATTTTCGAAGGATTTTGTGTGATTTGAGGATGTTTTTTGATGGTGGAACTCCAGGGAATTCATTCCTCCTCTCAGAGTCATGGTACGGACTCTGAGATTGTGTCCGATAGCTCTATAGATCAGAGTCCTTTCAGGACTCTGATGGGCGAGTAAAAGTATTATTGTTCCTATTATCTTAGGAGAAAAATAGAGTAATTAGATAAGAATGAATCTCTCAGAATCAAACAGAACAACCCTCCTGATAAACCTCCATAAGTCAATTGAAGAGGCTGCAAGTGTTACTTCAAACCATTTAAACAATGGCCGTTTAAATCGACTAATTGGCTATCCTCCAAATGGAGGATTAACTGAGGACGAAATGAAATCTTTGGATCAACTTAAGGACAATGATATTCTAAGAGATGCGCTGAGAAAGGTTATTGCAAGCAATACTGCCGAGGTACTTTTTGACCTTTTCAATATCATTGATGGAACAGGCGATCCTGATCCTGGTACAGGAAAATGGTCTGAAGTAATGTTAATTGATAAGCCAGAGGATTTCGATGGGGATTTCGAATTTCTTCATGATAGCTTTTTTGAAACATACTGGGACTGGAGAAACAAAAGGAAGGCTAACTTTAAACTTGACCTACTCGACGATTAAAGATGATAGGGCTAAAGTCAGTCCAATGAAATACCTCCTCCTCATTCTGTTATTGACTTTACTGCTTTGAGTCGGTGTTGTCACCGACTCAAGATGTGTAGCAAGCTTCATGCTGGTGACAACACCAACATGAAGATCAGCTCTTATAGATCAGAGGCCTTTCAGTGACTCTGATAGGCAGAGATCCCCTCTTTACCTATCAGAGTCATGGTATCAACTCTGAGATTGTGTCATCATGAAAGAAACGTCATCGTGAGAAAATCCCCCTTCACTATTGTCCCATGTTCTTTGCGGAAGCTTTTCATTAAGGGGGCAATATGAGCAGGTCATGTGCTAACGGCTTCATCCCTATACTGCTTTGAGTCGGTGTCGCCACCGACTCAAGATGTGTAGCAAGCTTCATGCTGGTGACAACACCAACATGAAGATCAAAGTGTTGTCACCCACTCAAGCTTTCCTATCTAGAACTTACGATATTTCGATTTCAAATACTTATTGGGTTCTTTCTCTTTGAATTTTGCCTTTTCGCCATCCCAGTTCAATGTCTGGTTCGGGAAACGGTTGGCAACAACGCCTAGCAATATCGCTTCTGTTAGATTGGCTGCATAGGAGAAAGGCGTGCTGCAGTTACCCTTGTCCAGGCAGGCATCGATAAACTGGTGGTAATGGTTAACCAAATCCATGTCAGGCATCTTTATCCTTTCGTATTTGCCATTCACAATAAGCTTTGGGTAATCACAATGAGGCAGCACTAACGTTCCTTTCTCGCCAACAAAAACAGCCCCCTGGCTGGGCAACTTGTCATTACCTGGCAAAGTGAGGTCCTCATGCTGGGGTGGTGCTCCTGGTCCGTCATACCATACCCATTTAAAATCGTCAGTCGTGTAGGGTGTTCCCGGAAACTCGTAGGTAACTACGTTATTTTCAGGGTGTCCAAACCCGGTAAATTCCCTGCAGCTGGTATTGACAGTTTTGGGCACGGTCAGGCCTAATGCAGTATAGGGTGTGTCAAAAATATGAACCCCCATATCACCCAGGGTTCCGCAGCCATAGTCCAATATTTTTCTCCAGTTACCGGGATGGTAGTAATTCTCTTTGAAAGGTCTCTCAGGAGCGGTTCCCAGCCAAAGGTTCCAGTCCAGGTTATTAGGAACAGGATCACTGCCTGATGGCGCAGCTCCGTCAAAGCCCCAGTTTTTTGGAGACCATGCCCGGACACAACTTACTTTCCCAATGAGACCCTGCTGTATCAGCACAACTGACCGTAGATACGGGTCACTCGAATGTTTTTGAATCCCCATCTGAGTGACGAGATTGTTCTCCTGTGCCATTTTTTTCATGGCTCGGGCCTCAGACACATGATGAGTGAGCGGTTTTTGACAATACACAGCCTTACCCATTTCCATGGCCATCATAGAAGCAGGTGCGTGTGTATGATCCGGAGTAGAAACAATTACCGCATCGATAGACTTGCCCACTTCATCAAAAAGCCTCCGGTAGTCGGCGTAAGTTTTTGCGTTAGGATGCAATTTTTGTGCAGCAGCAAGTCTTTCCGAGTCGACATCACATAAGGCTGTTACCTCAACCATGTCATGAGAAGCGATCATCTTGAGATCACCTCCACCCATTCCCCCAACTCCAATATGTGCAGTGCGGATTTTGCCGTTTTTAGCTATCGCCCAAACTGACGAGGGCAATAAAGTAACAGAAGCCAATGCACCTGCTGCCTTCAAAAATTCTCTTTTCTTCATTCTATAGACTTTTCTTCTTTTGCTTTTATTATGCCAATATGAGGCATAAAACATTCCACAGCAAAGAAAACGCTTCCAAATTAAGAAAAGTGGCCTCAATACTTACTGGCTACAACACCAACGAGAGCTTCCAAAGTGTGCTTTCCAGCGAACCCAGACCATAATATTTAGAGTCATTCTGAACGAAGCGTAGCGGAGTGAAGCCTGCCTGACGGGAGGCAGGAATCTTAGTGTTCGTGAGGTGTATCGAAGTTTCTCCAATCATTCACAAGATATCCCCCTTTACTTATTGCCCCTGGTTCTTTGCGAAAGCTTTTCATTAAGGGGGCAGGGGGATTATGGGCAGGTCACATGCCAACATTGGCTACCCCATTAGTGCCCATGTTGGTGTTTTCACCAACATGATTCTTCCGTAGTATCGTTGGTGAAAACACCAAGGATGGCTACTCGGCTCTCTACTCATCACCCTTCTTTCTTCTCTTTCAACCTTTGCTGCACCACATCAGCGGGATATTTCAAGGCAATCTTCCGGATGTCATTCCCAATCCCCTCAGAGTCACGGTAAGGACTCTGAGATGTGTCCGGGAGATCTATATAGATCAGAGTCCTTTCAGTGACTCTGATAGGCGAGTAGTATGCACAACAAGAAACGTCATCACCAGGGAATCCCCCTTTACTATTATCCCTGGTTCTTTGCGAAAGCTTTTCATTAAGGGGGCAGGGGGATTATGGGCAGGTCACATGCCAACATTGGCTACCCCATTAGTGCCCATGTTGGTGTTTTCACCAACATGATTCTTCTTCCTTAGTATCATTGGTGAAAACACCAACGATGGCTACTCGGGTCTCTACTCATCACCCTTCTTTCTTCTCCTTCAATCTTTGCTGCACCACATCAGCGGGGTATTTCAAGGCAAGCTTCCGGATGTCATTCCCAATCCCCTCAGAGTCACGGTAAGGACTCTGAGATGTGTCCGGGAGATCTATATAGATCAGAGTCCTTTCAGTGACTCTGATAGGCGAGTAGTATGCACAACAAGAAATGTCATCGCATAGGAATCCCCCTTTACTATTATCCCTGGTTCTTTGCGAAAGCTTTTCATTAAGGGGGCAGGGGGATTATGGGCAGGTCACATGCCAACATTGGCTACCCCATTAGTGCCCATGTTGGTGTTTTCACCAACATGATTCTTCTTCCGTAGTATCGTTGATGAAAACACCAACGATGGCTACTCGGCTCTCTACTCATCACCCTTCTTTCTTCTCTTTCAACCTTTGCTGGATCACATCAGCGGGGTATTTCAAAGCAAGCTTCCGGATGTCATAGGTAAACTCTGTAAATGTCTCTTCCCACATCTTCTTTTCTTCCTCGGTGTATTTATAAAAGCCGTGACCATTGGCTAGACCTTTTCCTCCTGCCTTCACGATGTCATCAATGAGTTTTGGTATTTCCTTTTGATTACTCAAGGTGGGGAGCAGGTCTTTCATCACGGTGTGGTAAGCGGGCACCCCCGTCAGGTCCATCCAGCCGAACACCCCGACAAGGGTCATCCAGTAGCCAGTGTTGTTTCTGCAGGCACGGTCCACATCCTCGATGGAAGCGTAGCCATTTTCTACCAGCCAGCATGCTTCCCTGTACATGGCATACATCAGCCGGTTGCCGATGAACCCTCTGATATCTTTTTTCACCAGGGTGGGCTCCTTGCTCCAGTAATGGGCCAGGTTGTAGAGGTATTCCCCTTTAGCCAGCTCACTTTTCTCACCACAGATCACCTCCAGAAAACGTGTGGTATGAGAAGGCTCTGCCCAGTGCAGGCCAAAGAACCGGCCGGGATGTGTTGTTTCCTTCTGCAGGATACTGATGGGAATGGCCGACGTATTACTGGTCAGGATGGCGTCTTTTTTAATGACCGCTTCAATCTTCTGATAGACACTCCGCTTGATCTCCAGATCCTCAATGGTACATTCGATGACGACCTTACAGGGTTTGAGCTGATTGTAGTCCGTGGAGATGGTGAGCTTTTGCTTGAGATGGGAGGGGTCTGTCTTCGTAAGCCCCTCGTGATAGGCACGCTTCAGGTGATTGGTTATCCTGGGGTCTGCATGGTCCAGGTCAGCTTCTATGGGTGCGATAGCCACTACCGGGTGGCCAGCCATCAGGAGACAAGTCGCGATGCTACATCCCATCATCCCGAGGCCTACAACCCCTACAGGCACCTCAGCGCATTGAATATTTTGAGCCATTTTTTAGTTGTTAAAATAAGCAATACGCCAAATGTATGACATTACGAGTTGATGTCTGTTTTCAGTTTTCATCCAGAAACCTGACAAGTGCTGCTACCTCTCCGATATCATTGAAATCCACCTCCTGCTTATTGATATACTTCCTGATTTCCTTTTTCTGATCGATGAAGATTTTCCTGAAGTCATATTGAGTAGTAACCTCATGTAAAATGCCATCCTTTTTGATCCAGTAGATATTGTATTCATCTATGATGAATTTATCTGATATTCGGGATTCAAAAGTTATCATCTGAGGACTATCTCGCCGAAAACCAACCGGCAGATATTTCACAGTTGAGGCGTGAATGATCCTGCACTTATACTGAACCAGCAGCGTGGAGGATTTTGAATGATAGTTCAGTTCCAGGAATTTGTTGTCCACACGTATGAATTTACGATCATCGACAAATGCGGTATCTAAAAGTTCATTTTCAGTATCATGGATTCCCATGATAATGGGGCCAGAGGCCATGACCAGTTGCTCGGAGGATTTATTATAGTTGATATACATCTTTTTCCGCTGACCATCTTTCAACAAGATCATTCCCTCTACAAACTCCTCAAAGAGGAAGCATGAGGGCACGTCAGATTTCTTTTGACCTGAAGCCAGAAATACTGATAAGCTTAAGCAAAAGAGGAGGTACATTTTGGGCTTCATCCCGTTATTTTGAAAACCAAAATCAATATAGACATTTTGGAACAAATACATATCAAGTATCAATTCGACTAAAGGTGAAAGAACAATCTCATTAAAATAACTTATTCTTGCGGATACCGATTTTTAACCTAAACACCCCAATAGTGAATTTTTACAGATTATCAATCATCACTTTAAGTCTGCTTATTACCACGCTGTCGTTATCCGCCCAGGATAACAGTTTCTTGCAACCTGCTACCGTCTACCCATCTGAAGAAATTGCAACGACTCATCCGGCCGCGGAACGAAAATTCACGGGTATTTCGAGTTTGGCAATAGGTGAGAATGGCCGCTTGTGGGCGACCTGGTACACGGGGATTACCGCATCGGAAGATCAGAACAACTATGTGGTGTTGGCGACTAGTGGAGACATGGGAGAGACCTGGAAGGAAGTGCTCGTGGTAGACCCTGACAGAGAAGGTCCCGTACGTGTTTATGACCCGGAATTGTGGGTGGATCCTACCGGAAAACTTTGGCTTTTCTGGGCACAGACGATCGGTCATGATGGAACAGTAGCCGGTGTCTGGTGCCTTACAACTACAAACTCTGGTAATGAAAATGCCAAATGGTCAGATCCTGAAAGGTTGACAGATGGTGTGATGATGTGTAAGCCTGTTGTACTGTCATCAGGGGAGTGGGTACTTCCTGCCTCTACCTGGAGGAAGACTGATAACAGTGCCCGGCTCATCGTATCCAAAAACAAAGGAAAATCCTGGAAACTCAAGGGAGCAGCTCATGTACCGGAGGCTGACAGAGCTTATGACGAACACATGATCGTGGAGAAAAAGGATGGCCGGCTTTGGATGCTGGTACGAACTAAATACGGTATTGGTGAAAGCTATTCTTCGGACAAAGGAAAGACCTGGGAGCCCTTGCAGCGATCATCCATCGAACATCCCAGTGCCCGTTTCTTTATCCGCAGACTGCAATCAGGCAACCTGCTTTTAGTGAAGCATGGACCAATCAGCGTCAGGACTGGACGTTCACATCTGATGGCTTTCATTTCCGAGGACGACGGGGAGACCTGGTCGAATGGACTGCTACTGGACGAACGACCAGGAGTGTCGTATCCTGATGGTCAACAGATGGAAAATGGAGAAATAATCCTCACTTATGATTTCAACAGAACAAAGGAACAACACATCCTCATGACCAAGTTTTCTGAGGAGGATGTATTAAGCGAATCCCATGACGAGAAGATTGTAGAGATATTCCGTCAGCGGAAGGTCATCAGCGATGGGGGAGAATGAAGGGGAGATGTCTGGCTAGGAGATACCATTTAAATGCTATTTAGAGTACCACTTCATTTATTTATCTTTATAGATATGTATTCATTAATAGATTACATAGTGCATAGAGTTGGTGAGACGGGATTGAGAAATATTCTGGTTGGGATAGTATTTGTTTTTATTGGAGTACTCCTGATGACTGATTCAGGTCCAGGTTATTTTTTCGAAATCCTGGTTTTTGCGCTAACCATATTTTTTGCATTGGTGAGTTTGGTCTTCTGGATATGGGATTTCTTTAAGAAAAAGGAGACTTAAAAATCCCTCAATAAAAACTCTCCCCATACTTCGACTCAAATCCATATTCAATCTCCAGTAGAACCAACGCAAGTAAACCTACTCCATCTACGGCATCGCATCGGGTTTCTCCGGTGTGACTTCTGAACATGCCGGATTCTTCCAGGTAAAGATTAGCTAGTGCCTCTGAAGCCAATTGTTGCATCAATTGTTTGCTTTCAGGGTCCTTGAATATCGCATAATAGGATTTTAGAAAATGGATGATACGGGCATAGTTCTCAGCGTAAAGCAGGTCATCAGGGTTTCTTTCATTTACTTGCTTCCGGACATGTTTGAACCAGTTTTTGGCATGGGTCTCATAGAGGGAATTCCTGGTGAGTAGAAACATCTCCAGAGTAGTTTCGGCAAGCTGCATGGGGTAGTTATGTGTAGGGAAGAGCGGGTTGAAGATGTCTGAGTATTTATCAGGTTGATAGGGGTAGTCGGGCTGAGGCTTGTAGGGTGATCCATCATGAATGTTGAGACCCCCAAAATATTGACCGGCTTTCTCATCCCAGCCGTAGAGCAGCCAGCGAGCCAGCGAGCGGGAGGCTAAAGTCTGCCATTTTCGTCCAAGTTTCTCAGGCACTTTTTGGCTGGCCTTCAACACATACCCAGCCCATAGACCAACTTCTGTGGTAGCTGTGTATTTATCCCATCGATCCTGAGTAGGACTGTTTTCCAGCAACCCGGTGGTTTTATTGCGATGCTCATAGGTGTAATGGATGATCCGGTCGGCCAGATCAATCAGGGAGGTATCCCAGGTTTTCTCATAAAGCCAGGCCAGCGTATAGCATAGCAAACCTCCATACTCGATGAAGGCATAGCCTCGCTCGCCATCTGCGTGACGATTAAATTCTCCTGTTTCAGGATCTACGATGTGTCTTTGGATAGTCTGTCGAAGATGCTTTTCTGTCAATTCAGGATCAATCTCCCAAAGGATGTCCCAGGCAGGAGAAAATGGGCGAGCTTCGTATAGGTCTCCAGCTTCTGTGCTGAAATCCACGGGTTGTGGCGTCTCTGAGCTCTTGAACTTCAAGCACTGATCCTGAAAAGCATCATAGTAATAATGATTGCCCCAAAGGATGATCCCATTTTCCGCTTTGCAGTTTTCCAGGTAGAAATTCAGGTATTGATAGACGGCTTCCCGGTACGATGAGTCTTCACTCAAACGGCTAAGCTCCAATGCTGCAGCGAAGTTGGGGATATCCCAGTATGGGGTAGCCCCTTTAGGTGCACTGACCGATCGGTTGAGATATACGCGCTGAGGGATGCTGTCCGGCCGCTGATCGTTTTCCGGGTATTGCCCCGTAATCGGGTCCAGGCTTGACATCCATACTGGGGTAGGTTTTTCCCCGTAGGTATCAGTTCCTGAGGAAATCAGCTTTTGAAAATGGTTTTTGATCGGAGTGGTGTATTCTGGTCCGGACTGGCCAAAGACATCGGAAATTATAATAAAGAATAGGACAGTAAAAAGAATAAGGGCGTTTGGCTTCATCAGAATTTGAGTACGTCTGACTCAAAAATAGTTTTTATTCAAAAGAATACACAAGGCCAACTGTACACCCGATATACAAAAACACACCTTTTGTTAGTGATCACATATTTCAATATATCTAACTTAAGGCTCAACCAATCTCCCTGCAATAAATCCTGTACTCCACGCAGCCTGAAAATTATATCCCCCTGTTATGGCATCAATGTCTAATACCTCGCCGGCAAAGTACAGGCCCGGGATGACTTTGCTTTCCATCGTATTGAGATCTACACCATCCAGACTCACTCCTCCGCAAGTCACAAACTCTTCCTTGAAGGTGGTTTTGCCTTTAGCCGCGTAAATATCATTGGTAAGGATGCTGGTTAATTTATGAATGCCCTTTTTTCCTAATTCACCCCATGGCTTGGCAGCGGGTAGGTCTGCTTTTTCAAGCAGGTACAACCAAAGTCGCTCAGGCAGGTCAAATAGTTTGTGATTACTCACTGCCTTTTGAGGATGTGATTTGCTCACTTCTTCCAGCAGGTGATATACCTTTTCCTGGTTACTTTCCCCAGCCCAGTTGACCTGAAAGGAGAAAGCATAGTTTCGTTCGTGAAGCTGCCGTGCAGCAAAAGCAGAGAGTTTCAGGATGGCGGGACCACTCATGCCCCAGTGGGTGATCAGCAAAGGTCCACTGGTTTTGAGTTTGCTCCCCTGAAGTGAAACGATGGCATTGGGTGCTACAACTCCCATCAACTGGGTCACTGGATCTTTTGGTAGATTGAAAGTAAACAGGGAAGGAATCGGTGGCTCGATCTGATGCCCCAGGTCCTTTAGCCAGGTAAGACCATCTATTTTGGGAGATCCTCCCGTCGAAATGATCACCTGGTCAAACTTTTGCCGACCTGTTGAAAACTCCAAGGAAATTTGCTCTGCATTAGGCCGTATGGAAAGCACAGGTTGCTGTAACTCTACCCTGATATTGAGCTTCCTCGCTTCTTTGGTCAGGCAATCAATGATGCTTTGGGAGTTATCGGAGACCGGGAATACCCGACCATCTGCTTCCTCTTTTAACGGAACTCCCCTGGATTGAAACCAATCGATGGTATTGGTGGTATTGAATTCTCTAAAGACCTTCTTGAGCTTATTTCCCCCTCTTGGGTAGGCTTTGCAAAGCTCCGCAATGGATGAGCACCCATTGGTGACGTTGCATCTGCCACCTCCTGAGACCTTGACCTTGGTCAGCACTTTACTCGTTTTCTCAAAAATGGTGACAGTAGCTTCCGGATGATGGGTCTTTGCTGAGATGGCAGCAAAGAAACCAGCAGCACCGCCTCCGATTACCGCAACTTTCATTTTTTGCGGCTTAGGGTTATCCCATCAGGTTTGATCAGGATCTTTTTCTGTTTGTACAATGCACCGATAGCTTTTTTATAGGCTTTCTTGCTGATACCGAATGTCTTATAAATGTCTTCGGCATCGCTTTTATCCCCAAGCTTCAGCATTCCATCACTTTCGATCAGCTTCTGATAGACCATCTCTGCATTTGGGTCATTGAAATTTGTATAGCCAATTGGCTGAAGCGATATGTCCACTTTGTTGTCCTCTCTGACCTTTTTCACAAATCCTTTGAGCTGGTCTCCAACCTTAACAGGTTTAAAAACTTCATTCCTGAATACCATACCCGCATAGAGACTATTGACAACTACTGGATAGCCAAGGTCCGTCTCACGATACACAAGGACTTCTACTTCCTGTCCGGGGGTCAGAGAAGGTCGTCCTTCCTCAAACCGGTTTTCGATCTTACTGCTCGCATACAGTCGGCTCGTTTTATGATCCAGGGATAGCTGTACCACATAGTGTTGACCCTCTTCCATTGGTTCGGCCTGTTCACGAAAAGGCACAAACAGGTCTTTTTCCATTCCCCAATCCAGAAAGGCTCCGATGTCAGAAGCAGATTTCACCTTAAGCGAAGCAAATCCATTTAATAAGATCTTTGGTTCCAGAGTGGTAGCAACTTTGCGGGCTTCATGGTCCAGATAGATAAAGACCTTTAGCTTATCTCCGTACTTATATTTGGTGGGGCAATACTTATTGGGCAACAAGACTTCCTCGTTGAAGGCATCTTTCAGGTACAGCCCATTATCGGTTGACCTCACAATTTCAAGCTCGCTATATTTTCCTACAGGGATCAATGTTTTTTTGCTGCAAAGCTAATGGGTTTATCTCCCGGATTCCTAAAAGTGCACTCAGGTACCGCGACTTTGCTAAATTAGTGATATGGATTTTCTCAAAGAGAACTATCATGTTGTTACAATCTATGTTTTGATAGGTATAACCTTCCTGGGTTGTAAGTCAGGTGAAAAAGATCTGGAAACCCCCGAAGGCTACATCATGACCGTCCTGGGTCCCATACCACCCGAGAATCTGGGGAAAACTCTGATCCACGAACATGTTTTTTTGGATTGGTCACCTGCAGAGGTGGAAGATCCCTGGAAATGGAACAGTGCCGAAGCGTTTCAATTCATTCTTCCCTATGTAGAAGAAATGAAATCACATGGTGTACAGTCATTCCTGGAGTGTACACCCAAATACATTGGAAGAAATCCGAGACTGCTCAAGAAGCTGGCCGAGTCGGCAGAACTTAATATCCTGACAAATACTGGATTCTATGCAGCACGCAATTATCAACACATCCCGGAATTTGCCAGGACCGCCACACCCGATAGCCTGGCAAAAATCTGGATCACAGAATTTAATGATGGGATCGAGGAGACCGGGATCAAGCCAGGCTTTATCAAGATAGGGCTTGACTACAATGATAAGCTGAAGTTGACCCCACTTGATGAAAAGATTGTTCGGGCTGCAGCAATTACTCACCGTGAGACAGGGTTGACCATTGTAGCTCATAGTGGCACCGAAGTGATGGCCCTGGCTTGCCTTGAAGTGCTAGAGTCAGAAGGTGTTGCACCTGGAGCTTTTGTCTGGACGCATGCTCAAAACAGTCTGCCCGGAGAACATGAACATATCGCTAGTCATGGTGCCTGGGTGTCCATCGATGGGATGGGAAGCATCAGGGTTGATCCGGATTCAGGTGACACGCTTCAGCTCGAGCGCTATGTCGATTACCTGGTCAATTTGAAGCAGGCTGGCATGCTTGACAAAGCACTGATTTCCCATGATGGAGGATGGTATACGGTGGAAGAAGAAAATACGGAGATGAGTAGGCCCTTTACTGCAATTTTTCAGTTTGTGACTCCAGCTTTGAAAACAAAAGGGTTTACAGATAATGACATCGACCTGTTGCTGATTCAGAACCCCAGGACTGCCTACACAATTCGTAGGCGATTGATAAACTAAAAGATCCCAACTATCTTTACTGACTAACCTAACCCGATATGAGACATTTATTTTTATTGGCCATTATTGCCACGCTGTTCTCCAATTGTACTCCCGAGCCCAGGGAGCTGCCCAACATCTTATGGATCACTTCTGAGGACAACAGTACTTTCCTTGGCTGCTATGGAGATGAGTTTGCTACAACACCTAACCTGGATAAACTGGCGTCAGAAGGTTTTCTCTACACGCATGCCTATGCCAATGCTCCGGTTTGTGCACCTGCCAGAAATACGATCATCAGCGGGATCTATGCTATCTCGGGAGGCAACCAGCACATGCGGAGTAAATATAAGAAGAGTGATATCGTAAAGCCTTACCCCCTTTTTCTCCGGGAGCTGGGCTACTACTGCACCAACAACAGCAAGACGGATTACAACATTCAGGTAGATCAGGTAGATGATCTGTGGGATGAAAACTCCAATGAAGCACATTATAGCAAAAGGGCAGAGGGTCAGCCATTCTTTGCCATCTTCAATATTGGGATCTCACATGAGAGTTCAATTCATAAGTCTATCCCCACTGAAGAGCTGAGGCATGATCCAGAGCAAGTACCTATCCCGCCTTACCATCCACGAACTGAAGACATGAAACATGACTGGGCTCAATATTATGACAAAGTAGAGGATATGGATGCAGCCGTTGGAGAATTGTTAAAGGAACTGGAAGAAAGAGGACAGGCAGAAAACACAATAGTATTCTACTATGGAGACCATGGTGGTGTCTTAGCGAGAAGTAAGCGATATGTATATGAATCAGGAACGCACGTACCCTTTATTGTTCGTATCCCGGAAAAATTCAAGTATTTATTTCCTGCAGAAGAGACCGGATCAAAAGTGGATCGATTGATCAGTTTTGTTGACCTGGCACCTACACTGTTGAGTATGGTGGGCATCCCAATACCTGACTTTATGCAGGGTAATGCCTTTCTGGGAGATCAGAAAACTGCAGATCCGGAATATGCCTTCATGTTTCGGGGTAGAATGGATGAGCGATACGATATGTCCAGGGCGGTAAGAGGACAGAAGTACAGATATATCAGAAACTATATGCCACATCGTATCTATGGCCAACATTTGAACTACCTGTGGCGTGCACCATCCATCAGGTCATGGGAGCAAGCTTATCTGAATGGAGAATGCAATGAAACCCAAAGCATTTTTTGGAATCCAAAGCCAAGTGAAGAATTGTATGATACAGAGAGTGACCCCTGGGAAGTAAACAACCTGGCTGATGATCCGCTGTATGCTGATGTGCTGAAAAAGATGCGTAAAGCCAATCAGCACTGGATGTTGAGAATCAGGGATACCGGATTTATTCCGGAGCCATCCTGGGAGGTAAGAAGAGGGGCTAGGGCGTTTTATGATTTGATGTGGGAAAGTGATCAGTTTGATCTGGCGCGTCTGATTGAGGTAGCTGAAGCTGCATCTCTCCGGAAATTTGAAGACATCAACGTACTGATTTATTACTTAAGGTCAGAAGATCCGGCCATTCGGTACTGGGGAGCCACCGGTTTATTGATTCAAGGAGACAAATCAAAACCGGCAATAGCTGATTTAAAGAACGCCTTGAAAGACGATTCCGATCCGGTGGCCATTGTAGCCGCTGAGGCACTTTATGGTTTGGGTGAAAAAGAGATCGCTGAAACAACTTTAGCTGAAAAAGTGAGTGGCTCGGAATTTGTTTCCACTTTCGCCATGAACGCTATCGACATCAATGATATTTCTTCAGCTAAAGTCAAGCAAGCGGTTGTGGCGCATAAGAGTGATGAAAATCAGTATGACCAGCGGATGGTTGAGTGGCTAATGACCAAGTGGGGGATGGGAGAGGAGTAAGACTACCATCTGAATAAGCAAACTTAACCCGTGGTCGGTGACTCACCGACCACCATCAATTCTAGCCTTACAATCGTATTCTAAAACACACTCGCCGAGATCCCTCCATCCACCGTAATGTTTTGTCCGGTGACAAAGGAAGAGTGATCCATCGCCAGGAAGGATACGACAGAAGCCATTTCATCTGGATCTGCCACCCGTTTCATAGGTGTTCGTTTGATGATGGCATCGATCCTTTCCTGCTGAGCAAACAAAGGCTTGGTGAGCGGAGTGGCAGTAAACCCGGGAGAGACGGTATTGACCCGTATACCGTCGGGAGCCCATTCAACAGCCAGGTTCTTAGATAGCTGGATCATCCCAGCTTTAGACATTCCATAAGGAGATCCGGTAGCTACGTCAAACTGACCGGCTATTGATCCATTGTTGATGATAGAGGCATTACCCGATGCTTTGAGCATGGGATACAATTGTCTACAGAGTTCAAACTGTGCAATCAGGTTGATCTCCAGCACATGTTTGTACTCTTCAGTAGTATAGTCGACAGTTTTCTTTCTGATGTTGACACCGGCGTTATTAAACAAGATATCCAACCGACCCCACTTTTCTTCAATCAGTTTACGAACCCTGGCAGTATCAGCTTCATCAGTCACTTCCGCTTTGATGCCTGTCACCTTAAAACCCTGTGATTGCAGGTCCGATGCTACCGATTCTATTTCATCTTCCTTTCGGGCTGTGAAGATTACCTCAGCACCAAGTTTTAGAAATTGTAATACAGCAGCGTATCCGATCCCTTTGGATCCTCCTGTGACCAATGCTTTTTTGTTTTCCAGGTTCCAGCTTTTCATAATCTAGAGGTTAGGGTTTTAAAAGAGTCGTAATATTAACCCATAGCAAGAGATTTAAAAAAACCTCCTAATAAGGGTGCATTCAGTCTTCGGTAAAAGCCCCGTTAATTTACTAACCGTGGTCGGTGTCTCACCGACCAACTATTGTACAGGCTGGTGAGACAAAGGTCAACGGGAGGTAATAACCAAGATACACGGATAATCTACTCCAGTTCCAGCATCACCACAGACTTGGCTGGCAGCTCAATACTTAGCCCATCCTTCGTCTTTTTGGCTCCGTTGAAAGCGGTAGGTTTTACTGTTTCTTGCTGATCGAATTTATTGATGTCTGTCACCTTTCCTGAGGTCAGCACCTTCCCGGAAACACTTTTCCAATCAACGCCATTAACTGCACTTTTGATTGTGATCGATTTATTTGGATCAATGTTGACCAGGGTAATATGTACTTTCCCATCCTGATCCAGGGAGGCCGATACATTCACCGCCGGGAGTTTTTTATCTCCACTTACAAAATCCGGTGTGCTAATCGAAAATGGGATCAACTGTGCATCCTGGTGGACCTGATAGAGATCAAAGACATGATAAGTAGGCGTGAGGAGCATCTTTTCTTTGTCAGTAAGGATCAATGCCTGCAACACATTCACTGTCTGCGCCAGGTTAGCCATGCGGATCCGATCAGCCCGGTTGTTGAATGAATTCAATTGAGTAGCAGCGATCAGTGCATCCCGGAGACTGTTTTGTTGGTAAAGGAAGCTAGTATTAGTACCTGGTTCAGCATCCGTCCAGATACCCCATTCATCCACTGCGAGGGCTACCTTTTTCTCAGGATCATAACGATCCATGATGGCAATATGCTTATCCAGCAGCTCGTCCATAAACAGGCAGTTCTTCATCGTGTTGAAATATTCTGACTCCGTAAAGCTGGTTGCCGAACCTTTGGCTCCCCAGTCGCCGGTAGGGATGGTGTAATAGTGAACAGAAATCCCCCACATGTGTCGGCGAGCCTCTTTCATCATCACCTCAGTCCAGTGATAGTCAGCAGAGTTGGCCCCGGAGGCGATCCTTTTGATGGGTGCGCCGGGATAGCTTTTGGCATAAGTGGCGTAGCGCTTGTAGACATCAGCGAAGTATTCCACTGTCATGTTGCCTCCACAGCCCCAGCTTTCATTTCCAATACCCCAGAAGGTCACATTATATGGATCAGGGTGACCATTTTCTGCCCGCAGCTTAGCCAGTGTGGATTCCTCACTATAGTTCACATACTCAATCCAGTCATTCATCTCCTTCACAGTTCCACTACCGACATTCGCCGCGATATAAGGCTCTGTGCCCAGCAGGTCACAAAGCTCAAGGAACTCATGCGTCCCGAAGCTGTTGTCTTCCACGCCCATACCCCAGTGTGTATTGACCATGCTGGGACGCTCCGCTCTCGGGCCGATACCATCTCTCCAATGATATTCATCGGCAAAGCATCCACCAGGCCAACGCAAGTTGGGAATGTTGATTTTCTTCAGGGCTTCCACCACATCTAACCTGATACGATCCTTTTTCTGCACATCCATGTTTTCATCTACCCAAAATCCATCATACACACATCGACCCAGGTGTTCAGAGAAGTGACCATAGATGTGTTTGCTGATGGTAGGCTGACTGTCATCGACGTTCAGTGAAAGATAAGCTTCCTGTGCCGGGACACTTGTCCATAGCAGTGTCATGAGGAGTAGGGTGAATAGGGATCTCATGTTGTTTGTTGGTTTAGATTTCGATTGTGAAAGCTAATTTAAGGAATAAATGTAAAAAATACATTTAATGCATTCCTTATTTTTGATTAGCCTCCATAAAGATATTTGAGCAAGTTTTTTCAATATTTCCTGAGCAAAGCTTTGATTCCGCTGACCGAGCCACCTCCTCTAATTTTTAGGTTCGGATCATTTTGATCTACCTATGAATCGACTCATTTGCTTCGGGTTGCTGGTGACTTCAGTATTCATAGGATAGACGTAGATTTCTGGGATTAATTTGATTGAAAATAAGCTGAATTTTTCCACTTATTAAAGGCTCCTAATGATGAACGATTATAAAATGTTATTAAAAGAGGGGGCAAATTGTAATAATAGCAAATCAATAAGGTCTGCCATTAGATCTCTACTATTTTCACAATAATGGCTGGTAAGCACATTGACATATCGAAAGCAACCGGAACCGATCTAAGTAGTGATCATATTTGTCTTGAGAACGTCTATAATCTGTATTTTGACAAGCTGTACCGCTATGCAAAAGTGATCTGCAGGTCTCAGGCACTCGCTAAAGATGTAGTGTCAGATGTCTTTTTGGGATTGTTAAAAAACAAGACAGATCTGTCCGGGATCAAAAACCTGGAAGTCTATTTGATGGTATCCGTCAAGCATCAGGCTACACAGGCATTGGTGAAGGTCAGTCCAAAGAAGGACCTCGATGTGAAAATCAACACCATTGATCATATCAATCCAGAGGAGCTGTATTTGGAGAAGGAGTTAAAAAGTCTGCTGGACAAAGCCGTGGCGGATCTGCCAGATAAATGCCAGCTTGTTTTCCGCATGGCCAGGGAAAAAGGGTTGAAGTATAAAGAAATTTCCAAATCGCTTGGTATCAGCGAAAAGACCGTAAAAAGTCAGTTGAAGCGGGCCCAGAGCAAGCTAAAGGAGGAGATCTTTCGCTTTTATACAGAAGACGGAGAAAGTCCGGTCTACGATTTCCGACTCATCGGGAGCTATCTGATTTTGGTCACCGCATTTATTTATGATATTCTCAAATTTTGATCTAAATCATTGATTATATACCATTAAAACACCCTGTATATAAGTGTAATTTGTAAATATTTAATCTTTTTACCTCCCTTTTACCTTCTTTTTCACTCCTTACTATAAATCACAGAAAAACTTTTTGCCAGATTCCGAATGGTTGACCTGATAACAAAATATTTAAATGACGAACTCACGAAAGAAGAGTGGGAGGAGCTGAAGGTCTGGCTCAACAAGAACAGTACGAATAAAACCTCGCTCAACAAGCTTCAGTCTTATCTCAATGTGCATGATGATGAGGTAGAGAATATGAAGGCGATGATCTGGAAAGAGCTGCAAGAGGAAGCACCAGCGCCTAACGTTGACAATAAGAGACATAAGATTAATTGCTGGTCAACCTATCTTAAAGCAGCGGCCATTCTGGTAGTCGCACTGGGATTCGTGTTTTTATTTTATAGTACAAGACAGCAACCTGAAGCTTTCTCTCTGGTAAACATTATTGAGAAATCATCTCCTGCTGGTGCAAAGAAGACTACAAGACTGCCAGACAATTCTATTGTAACACTCAACTCAGATTCAAAAATTGCTTTTCCCGAAAGATTCAGTGATAACGAAAGGATAGTGTCACTCGAAGGAGAAGCATTTTTTGAAGTGAGTCATAATCCGGAAAAGCCATTCTATGTACAGCTGGATGGAGAAGTGATCAAGGTACTGGGAACCTCATTCAACGTGAAGTCATATCCGGGAGACAGCATGATCTATGTATCAGTGGCCACCGGTAAAGTATCCTTTACCAGTGCTACAGGCAAAGAGGCAGTTCTGGCTTCGGACCAGATGGTAACCTATACGGACCTAAGTCATGAGATGATTGTCAGTGACGTGGATAAACTGGAGTCGTTTGGCTGGAAAGATCGCATACTGTATTTCAGAAATAAGCCTTTTAATGAAGTGATCTCAGAGCTTGAGCGCTGGTATGGAGTGGAGATTGAGGTAAAAGGTCGGTTTTCTCATATTGGAACCTTCAGTGGAGAATTTGAGGATGAGACGTTAGAGACAGTTCTAAACGGTCTGTCTTTTGTGTATCAGTTTGATTTTTCAATCGATAAAAAGCAAGTAGCATTAAACAAAAAGCACAAACAATAAACCTATGAAAAAGCACTAGTACAATAAAAAAACCCACGGTCCTATTCATCGGCTAAAATGCAATTAGGACGTGGGCTGTAGCTTTTGATAAACAAGTACCAAAAACAAATTTTATGGAATCAAAATTACGAAAATTTCTAATCGGAATGTCAAAAATCTGTATTTATGGCATTGTACTCCAGATGTCGTTTTCTCTGGCTGTGGCGACCGATGTGGAAGCCCAGTTAAAGAGTATAAACGAGATTGAGATCCACCTTGATTATGATGATCAGGTCAGGCTTCAGAAGGTTCTGAATAAGATTGAGAAATCAACAGCGTTTCAATTTTCTTTTATTGATCAGGAACTCGTCAGTTCGTCGGGTCATAAACTGACTTTTAACACATCAGACTTTTACCTGGGGGACCTGTTGAGGGCTATTTCTGAGCAATCAGGTCTTTCATTTAAAAGAGTAAACAACCATATCTTCATCAAACAAAAGGAGATAGGAATACCTGCAGTTACAGAGAATGTGGAACAATCCACAGTAAGAGGAAATATTACTGGTGCAGATGGTGAAGGTTTGCCCGGTGCATCAGTCGTCGTGAAAGGTACAACCAACGGTACAACGACAGATATCAATGGGGGGTTTACCCTGAATGTTCCTGATGAAGCCATTTTGGTTGTTTCATTCGTTGGTTTTCAAACTCAGGAAATAACAGTAGGGGATCGCACAGTGGTAGATATTCAACTGACAGAAGATTCTGAGCAGTTGGAGGAGGTCGTAGTAGTAGGTTACGGAACACAACGAAAAAGTGATCTGACCGGATCTGTTGTTCAGGTCAATTCCAAGGACTTTGTGAAAGGAGCCAATACCAATGCTTTGCAGCTACTTACAGGGAAGGCTTCCGGGGTACACATCAGTCAGGGTAGCAACGCTCCCGGCGGTACCATGGAGATCAAAGTAAGAGGGTTAAGTTCTGTAAACGGGGGCAATAATGTGTTGGTTGTAATCGATGGAATGCCCAATGGAGATGTAAACGCCTTAAGTCCTGATGACATCGAGTCAATCCAGGTCTTGAAAGATGCATCTGCCTCTGCTATTTACGGTTCACGAGCTGCCAATGGTGTGGTTTTGATCACAACCAGGCAAGGTAAGAAGAACGAAACTCATGTTTCCTACAATTCTTATGTGGGTTTCCAGAGTGTGATCAAGCAGATCGACATGCTGGATGGCCAGGAGTGGATGAGAACGTTGAATGATCTTGATTTTGAATCTGATCCAGCAAATGCGACCGATCCAAATTATGTTCCCCGGTTTTCTGACGCGGAAATTGCAGCAGCTCAGAATTTCAACTGGCAGGACCAGATTTTCAGACAATCTACAGTACAGAATCATCAGTTGTCACTTTCCGGAGGAGGGGACAAAACCACATATTATGCATCACTCAACTATCTCAACAATGATGGGGTAATCAGAAATTCAAACCTGGAGCGATACAATGCTCGGCTGAACCTGACAGTGAACCCTGTAGAAAAGTTGTCTATCAACTTCAATATCAATGCTAACAGGTCACTGACTGCAGAGGTGCCATTGGGTACTTCATATGATGGGGTTGTTTCAGCTGCTTTGCAATTTGACCCAACCATTAATGCGGAGCTTAATGATCAGGGGTCATTCGAGCTAAACGATTTTATGCAGGTGGACAATCCCGAAGGTGTGCTTCAGGGATGGGATCGAAACCGTGCTGAGAACAATCTTTTTGCCAATGCCAGGATCAACTATGAGATCCTGAAAGGCTTGAAGTTTAATGTGAACCTGGGCGCTCGATTGACTAATTCTAAATATGAGCAGTACCAAAACAGATATACCCCTCAGGGTGCGGGCGCAAATGGAACAGCGATGGTCCAGAACAGAGACAATGTTTATGGTATTGCAGAATACCTGCTTTCTTATGAACTGGCCCAGGGAGCGCATGATTTCAAGATTCAGGCTGGTATGACGTATGAGAAGTTTGAAAACAAGCTCCTTCAGGCAGAAGCCCGGGACTTTATTTCAGATGCGAATGGAGCTTACTATTTCCAGGCTGCTAATCCGGAAAACTTCCTCGCTGAGACCAGCTATTTTACCAATCAGCTGAGATCACAGCTTGCAAGGGTGAATTATACCTATAACAATAAGTATCTACTCACAGCTTCCATGCGGGTGGATGGTTCTTCTAAATTCAGAGGCGCCAATAAGACGGCAGTATTTCCATCCGCATCCGTAGGATGGCAGATGGCTGAAGAAGTATTTCTCTCGAGCCAGGACCTAATTGGTAGTCTTAAGTTGAGAGTTGGTTATGGGGAGATTGGAAACCAGGCGATCAGCAACTTTGAAACCAGGACAACATACGTTCCGGGAACAATCGATGATTATAGTAACGCGGTATTAGGTGAGGTCGTACAGACTGGACTTGTGCCCACTCGTATAGCCAATGAAGATCTGAAGTGGGAAACCACGAAAGAGATCAATGTGGGAGTTGACTTTGCATTGGCCAATTTCAGGGTCTCAGGTAGTGCAGAATATTATGTTAGAAACACTACAGATCAGCTGTTTAATCGTCCTGTACCAAGATCTGCAGGCTTTAGCAGCTATAGGGTCAACTTTGGTAATGTCCGCAACAAAGGAGTGGACATCTCGCTCAACACCAAAAACCTTGTAGGTGCTTTGAAGTGGGAAACAGATCTAACACTTTCTTTCCTAGACAATGAGGTGACAGAAGTACCTGAATTCGTTGGAGGAAGAGTACTTTCTTCAGGTGGTTTTCCTTTTGCAGGGGATTTCGCCATCGTACAGGAGGGAATTCCACTGAACGCTTTTTACGGCTATCAGATCGATGGTATTTATAGCACACAGGCAGAGGTAGATGCGGCTTCAGCAGCATTTCCTGATGGTTCAGCAAGGGAAGGCCTGGGGCATCCCATCGTAGCGGATGTAAACCAGGACGGAACAATCAGTCCCGAAGACCGGGTAGTACTAGGCGATCCATTTGCTGACCTGATCTTTGGGTTTAACAACAGATTCTCGTATAAGAATTTTACCCTGGATGTGTACTTCACTGGTGTTCAGGGAATAGAGACATTTAACTTCCTTGTTACGGAGTCGTTCTATCCGATCGATCCAGACAGAAACAAGCTGGCCAAGTATTATAACGACCGATGGACGCCTGAAAATCCTGACTCGGAATATCCATCAATGGTGGAACCCGGACGATATCAGGATGGTAGAAAAGTCAACAAATGGACGGTTCAGGATGCCTCTTTTATCAGAATGAAAAACCTAACGCTGGGGTACGATTTACCATTGGAATCACGAGGTTTTGCAGATGCCAATGTGTTCATCTCCTTTGAGAATATGCTGACCATTGCGCCAAACTTTGATGGCTTTGATCCGGATGCCAACTCATCAGGTAACCAGGGCAATACTGCCAGGACTACCAAAGGATCTTTTGGAGATTATCCACTAGCCAGAACCATTCGACTTGGATTTAAAGTTGGTCTGTAATTCAAAAACTTAAAGAAATTAACAATGAAAAAATTAATATATATCATTCCCATTTTCCTTGTTGCTTTTTTAGGCTCAGGGTGCAGTGATTTCCTGGAAGAACAGGTCTATACAGAATATGGTCCCGATGAACTTTTAAATACTGAGGAGGGTATTGAAGCCTTACTCGTAGCAGCCTATGGGCGAAGCTCCCCGAGGATCAGAGAGCGTTGGCATACGTTTGCTGCCTATCCATGTGACCTGGAGATTGAAGAGGGTGGAGGATATAAAGGTAGGGTAGTCCCTTTCGAGGAGTTTACCGTAGATGCCGCCAATGATGATCTTACCAATACCTGGAATGAGATCTATGAAGCCATTAGGAATACCAACTCTCTTCTGGATTATATTGACAATGTCACCTCTATTCCGGCAGAAAAGGTGGCAGCTTTGAAAGCTGAAGCTACTTTCCTGAGAGCTTGGAATTATTCTGAACTGTACGACCTGTGGGGGCCTGTGCCATTGGTGACAAGTACAACAGATCTCTCTTTTGAGTATCCAAAAGCTACTGAGGAAGAAATCACCTCGTTCATTGAAGCTGAGTATTTGTCTGCTATTGCGGATCTTCCTGTAAATCAAAGCCTGAAAGGAAAGGCAACCAAAGGTGCTGCCATGGCCATGCTTGGAAGATTCTATATGGGTACCCGCCAATGGTCTAAAGCGGCCGATGTGCTGCAGGATGTCATTGATTTGGGTAAGTACTCACTGTTGTCTGATGTAACCACTTTGTTCTCCAGCACCAATGAGGGTAATGCGGAATTGATTTTTGTATTTGAAAACAACCAATTGCTGTCACAGAATGCGATTCCGGCTCACAACTATCCACCTGGCTATCAGACTGACCTTAGAAACTGGGGAGCCCAGCTTCAGATCAGGAGAGAGTTTGTGCAGACTTATCATCCTGATGATATCAGGGCGTTGCCATGGGATCCGCGTGGAGAATTTGGTCCAGCCACACTGGGATGGATCTGTTATGAGTATTTCAATAAAGCTGGAGAATACATCAACTTGATGGATCCTGCATCAGGTGACCGTTTCCATCCTCGTGCCTTCAGGTATACACCAGATGAGACCACGGCCAATGACCAGTATTATGCCAATGACAACGTGTTTATGCGGTATGCGGATGTACTGTTGATGAGGTCTGAAGCACTGGCGATGGTAGCGAGTGATCCAACGCAGGAAGCAGTTGACTTGTTGAATGAGATCAGAACCCGTGCTCAGATTCCTATCTACCAGTTGAGCGATTTCGCTGACCTCGATGAATTTATTGATGCAGTGCTTCAGGAGCGAAACTGGGAATTTGTGACTGAGGGGCACAGAAGGAGAGATCTCATCAGGCAAAATAGATATATTTCGAATGCCCAGGCGCGTGGCAAAACCAATGCGGCGGCACATCATGTAAGATTTCCTATTCCATTAAGTGAGATGGATTCGAATCCCCTGATGGTGCAGAATGATGGGTACGCAACTGAGTAAAAGACTTTGAACCATTTATTAATTGTTAGCTAAAATATCAACGAGACCCGGGTTTTTCATGCCTGGGTTTTGTTGCTTAAAAAAATCCGAATCATGAATTTGTTTTATCGATGTAACCGTTACTTATTTCTTCTGATTGCCTGCTTCCTTGCGGGAGCTTCTTTTGCACAGAAGAAACCCAATGTTTTATTCATCATGTCAGACGACCACACTACACAGGCTTTTGGTGTATATGGGAGTCGCCTGGCCAGATTAGATCCAACCCCAAACATCGATCGGATAGCTCATGAGGGTATGCTGTTTGAGAATGCCTTCTGCACCAATAGCATTTGTACACCCTCCCGGGCAACGATCATGACCGGTCAATATGGCCAGGTAAATGGTGTGTTGGATCTGGGTGGAAAACTGGCTCCTGAAAACCAATATTTATCTCAGGAGATGAAAAAGCTGGGTTATCAAACAGCTATGGTAGGAAAATGGCATCTGAAGCATGCTCCTGAGTCATTTGATTACTACAATGTGTTGCCAGGACAAGGCGACTATTTTGATCCGATCCTATACAGTAGAGAGGGCAATGAAAAGAGAGAGATCAGGTTTGCAACTGATGAGGTGAGAGAAGTAAATGTGACCCAATACAAAGGCCATTCATCCGATATCATCACAGACATCTCTCTGGAATGGCTAAAAGATAAGAGGGATAAGTCAAAGCCATTCTTCCTGATGCATCACTTCAAGGCTCCGCATGACTTTTTCGAGTTTGCCCCACGTTATAAAGATTATCTCGAGGATACTGAAATCCCTGAGCCATCGAGTATGTGGTACAACGCCAATAATGGTTCTGTAGCCACCAGGGGTTATAACAATTCTCTGACAGACACTATAGGGTCTTCCATTGGCCATCGGAATATCATTCGAAACATGGGGATGCATATGGAAATTGATCCGAACATCCCTGATCCGGAATATAAGAAGCTGGCTTACCAGGAGTATCTGAAGCGATACCTGAGATGTGTGAAAGGAGTGGATGACAATGTGAAACGAATTTTTGACTACCTGGAAGAAACAGGTGAAATGGACAACACCATCATTATTTATACAGGGGATCAGGGCTTTATGCTGGGAGAGCACGATTATATCGACAAACGATGGATGTATGAAGAGTCACAAAGAATGCCATTCCTGGTAAGGTATCCTAAGATGATCAAACCTGGTAGTAGAACCGATGCCATTGTAAACAATGCTGATTACGCACCTACTATCATCGACCTGGCTGGAGGTAAAGTGCCGGATTTTATGCAGGGATCCAGCTTCAAGCAGATCCTGGAGACCGGAAAAGAACCTGAAGGCTGGAAGCAAGACACCTACTACAGGTACTGGATGCACATGGCACATAAGCACAACAACCCAGCCCATTTTGGGATCAGGACCAAAGACTATAAGCTTATCTTCTATTACGGACTGGACTATATCGACAGAGATACCGGAGCACAGGACTGGGCAGACCATCCGGCCTCCATGTCCAATTTTCAGACGCCGGCTGCATGGGAATTTTATGACCTGAGAAAAGACCCGGAAGAGATGGATAACCGATATGACGATCCGGCCTACTCAAAGCTGATTGCAGATCTGAAAGTGAGGCTTGAAGATCTGAGAAAAGAAGTGAAAGAGGATGATACTAAATTTCCTCATATTCAGGCGGTGATTGACAAGCATTGGAATTGATTATTGACTTAGGGTGTCTGCTGAAAAACAAATGGAAACAATATCGGGATACTAAAGCTTAGGTATAGACTAAGTACTTTATTTGGCGATTTTCAGCAGGCCCTCTGTTTATTTAGGCTTGGATTTAAAGCCTTGCAGGATTGAAAGGTGAGGAAGGGACTTGCCCACTGACATGCTCATCCAGTAATTTTCTTAAGTTTTGGATAACAGAATACTTTGAGCTGTCACTGGCCAGGTTAGCGAACTCCTGGGGGTCATTGATGTGGTTATACAGTTCGCTGCCTTCCACCCCTTCATTCCATTCCGTACATCTCCAAGTATCTGTTTTGATGGTCCTGCCCATCACAGGTTTTCCATCTCCTGGTCTCAGGATTTGGGTAAATGCTCTACCACTCCAGGCACTGTCGGGTTGATCAATTAATGGGGAAATATCCCTGCCAGGAAGAGTGTTTTCAGCCTTTAGATTGCACAAAGAAACCAGTGTTGGGAAGAGATCGATAAACTCTACTATCTGGTCGCTTTGCTTGCCATTCCCTTTTGCTTCAGGGACATAAATATACAATGGGGCTCCGGCTGACTCTTCGAAAAGAGTTCTTTTCTGCCAGATGCCTTCATGTTCACCCAAATGATACCCATGATCACTCCACAGCACTACAATGGTATTTTCTGTTAAATCATTTTCTTCCAGTGCATCCAGGAGTCGCCCTACCTGTGCATCCACAAACGAGACGGAGGCGTAATAGGCTTTTTTAGCTTCCAGACAGATGGAGTCGCTGAGTCCGTAGTTCGGAACTTTGCAATTATGGGCCAGCGCTGCATATGGTATATCACCCCTGTCATGGGAGGGCGCGTATGGCAAAGTCATTTCACGGCTATTATATAGCTCAAAATATTTTCTTGGGGCTACATAGGGCGTATGAGGTCTGAATAATCCAACACCCAGGAAAAAGGGCTTGTCTTTGTGATTAGTCATTTGGCGGATGGCTTCAGACACAATCATCCCATCTGTTTGTTCTTCATCCGTTCCATCTGCAGCAAGCCAGCTCAGCGCAGCACTGATTTTTCTATGAGGTTCAGCATTGAAGATCAGGTGTTCATCGGTCTTATCTCTTCCCCTGGGATTAAACACATCGTCCCATGAGTCAGGATCATCCAAACCATTGGTGCCGATTCCGGCAGGGACATTGTAGTGATACAGCTTGCCAATCCTGCCTACCCAATAACCCTGCTGCCTGAAAAGCTGCGGAAGCGTGACCACATCCGGCACATGGTCCCTGAAGTGCTCATCCAGGTCAAACACATTGATAGCGTCGGGGCGCAAGCCTGTCATCAACGAAGCCCTGGAAGGATTGCACAATGGGATCTGGCAATACGCCTTGTTGAACTGCACACCCATCCGGGCCAACCGCTCGAAATGCGGTGTGACCGCTATCGGATCACCATAGGAGGATATCGTTCTGGCCAGGTCATCAATTGCAATGAAAAGAACATTGTACCTGGGCTGTTCTGGGGGGATTTGACAGCGAGAATAGATAAAGGAGAGGAAAATAATGAGTATCACGGAGAGAATTTTATTAAATTGACGAGCCACTCTTGTTGTGATTTTTTGAGGTGAATGGAATGATAAACATGTTGAAATATTCAATGATTGTAAGATACGTATTTATCCAATTAATTGCTTTGTGCTCAATGAGTTGCGTGATCTCAGGATGCAACCAAAAGACTAAGATTGATGCATCACCACCCAATGTGATCATCATATTTCCGGATCAGTTTCGCAACTATAGTCTGGGCATCTGGTCTCAGCCGGGTTATGCTCAATATATACCCGGTAACCCGGATCCAGTTTCCACTCCAAACCTGGACAAACTGGCCTCTGAGTCCGTAGTATTAAACAGGGCCGTAAGCAATTTCCCTGTATGCAGTCCGTACCGGGCAATGCTGCTTTCCGGGATGTATCCGGACCACAATGGCGTAACGACCAATTGCAGGAAGGATAGAGAGGTCTCTCTACACACCGATGCTAACTGTATAACGGATGTTTTTGCGGAGGCGGGATACAACGTCTCCTATTTTGGGAAGGCGCACTGGTTAAAAAATGATCCTTATTTTGACGAGGAGGGGACCTATCATGGTACTATGCAACCACCGGGCGGCAAATACATCAATGGCTATGATACCTATGTGCCACCAGGACCTGATCGACACAGCATCGATTATATGGTGCAGATGATCAAAGATGATCATTTCAATCCCATGGTATATTCCAGTGATCCAAAAGTGGTAGAGGGTAAAAAGGATGGTGAGCGTTTTATGCCGGGTAAATTTTCCTCAGCTTTTGAAGCCGAAAAGATCATCGATTACCTTGATAATACCCATGGACAGCGTGACACGGAGAAGCCCTTTTTCATGATTTGGTCACTCAATCCTCCGCATAACCCCTGGACGGAGAAGAGCACCAAAATGGAACATTTTGATCAGTATACAGAAAATGGGGAGGTTAACCTATCGAAGCTCCTGCAAAGATCCAATGCGGTGGATTCAACAGGTGATCATGCACCATACTACTTCGCTAATGTTAGTGCTGTTGACTTCTATATCGGCCAGGTTTTGCAGAAGCTGGAAGAGATGGATGAGGCTGATAATACAATCATAGTGATTTCTTCAGATCATGGTGAAATGCTGGGCAGTCATGGCAGACAGGGAAAAAATGTTTTGGAATCCGAATCACTTAATATTCCTTTTATCATCCGATGGAGAGAAAAGCTGGATCATCGGGTGGATGACCTGATGATGAGTGTCCCGGACGTGATGCCTACGCTTCTTTCACTTGCAGGGTTGGAGGAAAAGATCCCTGGGGAAGTACAAGGGCTGGATCATGCTGATGTTTTGTTGAATCCGGTTTTATCAGATAAGCCGGTAGATGTCCTCATCATGGTCACAGGTGCCAGGGGTGTATTTACAGGGGACTACACTTTTGTTGTCTCAGAAAAGGATGGAAGGTTTGATGACGCCTATTGTTATGATAATCGGAACGATCCCTATCAGTTGACAAGAATACCTTATGATGAGATGAGTTCTGGTTTACAAAATGATCTGAAACAGAGACTGATAAAACAGCTAAAACGCACCAGGGATCGCTGGTATCAGGATCGGGTTGCCGCTGACTTTTTAGAGTATTAGGCTATTCAAATGAAGTCACCACTTTGATATCAAGTGACTCAGGGCTGGCCCATTTGCTGAAATCTGTCAAAATGGAGTCACTTGGCACATTACTGGTGATATAAGCATCGGTGTTGAACGCCTTTTCTTCAAGCATCTTCATCACAAATCTAAAATCCTCCAGGGTGGCATTGCGACTACAAAGCAAGCTGGTCTCTTTCGCATGGATCTTGGGATGGGTAAATACCAGGTCTTCCTTAAACAGGCCAACCAGTACATAGCTTCCGCCATGGCTCATGTAATCCGTTCCGGATTCAATGGCTCGTTTACTACCTGTTGCATCAAATACCGCCCGGGCAAGTCTGCCATCGGTGTACGCCTTTACAGCTTCTACCGGATCAGACATTACGTTGATCGCATGATCAGCTCCGAAATGTTTTTTGACGATATTTAGTCGGTGATCATTCACATCTAGTGCAATCACCTTGGCTTTTAGATACTTACAAATCTGGATGATCCCAATGCCGATCGGTCCACAACCGACCACAACCACCGTTTCTCCTTCTTTCACAGCGGCACGTCTTACGGCATGTGCCCCGATGGCCAATGGCTCCACTATGGCAATTTCCTCATATGACAGGTCATTGGCGCGTATCAGGAGCCTGGTAGGCAAGGAGATCACTTCCTGCATGCCACCATCTGTGTGCACACCAAAGACTCTGATATTCTGACAGCAATTACTTTTACCTGCATCGCAGGCCACACACTTCTGACAGTTGATGTATGGGATGATCACCACCCGATCACCGGCTTTGATGCCTTCCTTATTCTCTCCAACTTCGATGACTTCAGTAGCCAGTTCATGTCCCAGAATTCGTGGGTAAGTAAAAAAGGCCTGGTTACCACTGAATGCATGAAGATCAGTCCCGCAAATTCCTACACGCTTCACTTTTAGCAGTGCTTCTCCATCCTCTTTTTGAGGGTGATCTTTTGTCTTTTTCAGGAATTTTCCTGGTTCCTCACACACGTAATAATTCATGCCTTTACCAATAAGTTTAGAAGCGCAATTAACCACTAAAATGGGACACTGTTCATGAAAACGTTTGCCCACAAAATCGGGTTAAAATGTTTATTTAAGGGGTTATCTTGCCAATAGATAGCATTGATTTTGATGTGTGAAGAAATGAGTAGAAATGTCTATAAAAAGGTATTGTTTAGCGTGTGATTTAAAGGATGAGGAAAGCCTCATTAAAGAATATAAAAAGTATCATGGAAAGGGTAATACCCGCCCTGCCATTACAAAGAGTATAAAAGATGCAGGGGTCCTGGATATGGAGATTTATCTGATAGGTAATCGTCTGTTTATGATCATGGAGGTTGATAAATCATTCAGCTTTGAAAAGAAAGCACGAATGGATGCAGAGAATGAGGATGTGCAGGCATGGGAGGAGCTGATGTGGGATTTTCAACAGGCGCTACCCTGGGCTAAAAATGGTGAAAAGTGGATCAGGATGGAGAAGATATTCAAGCTGGATAACTAGACTTTTTTAGGTATTTTAAACCAAAATAATCTGTCTTCATGCGCCCTTAATCACAATTTGATCAATTATACTTTCTAAAAAGAAACTTTACTTTGACATAATAAGAAGTTAATTTTGATTGAGCAGTAAATTCTGGCTTGATTAATATGAAATTTTGAATGTTATGGGGCGAGGTAGGGTAAAAATCACGGATATTGCAAAGGAATTGGGTGTGTCGGCTTCTACAGTGTCACGCGCCCTGAGCAATGGTGGTAGAATCAGTGAGGAAACGAAGAAGAAAGTCATTGAGCTTGCTAATAAATGGGGGTATAAACCCAATCCATTTGCCATCAGCCTACTGAAGAAGCAATCTAAAACCATCGGACTAATCCTTCCTGAGTTCACACATCATTATTTTACCAAGGTTTTGAATGGAGTAAACCAGGTTGTCAACGGAGAAGGCTATCATCTGTTTATTGTTACTCACGAGGGCTCAATGGAAAAAGAACAGCGGGCTACCGCCATGCTTAATAGCATGCGGGTAGATGGAATCATTGCTTCCTATGCTCGTGGGACGACCGACTTCGAGCACTACCTTGATTTGTTAGAAGATGATGTGCCTGTGGTATTTCTCGACAGGTCTTGCGAAGACCTTGACACATCATATGTGGTGACAGATGATTTTCCGGGTTGTATTGAATCCATGGATCATTTCGTTCAGTCCGGTAATACTAAGATCATTCACATTGCAGGACCAGATAACCTCTCTACCAGCTTTATGAGAACTACAGGTTATAAGGAGGGTCTAAAGAAATATGGGTTACCCATCAATGAAAAGTACATTCTCAATTCTGAAGATAAAGAATGGAGAAAGCGTTTTAAAACGCTTGTCCTGTCTGATGAGGTTGAGGCCATTCACTGCTTCAATGATTATGTGGCCTATGATGCCATCCAGGAACTGAAAAAGCTTAATAAAAGAGTGCCTGAAGATATCTCAGTCATTGGTTTTGCAGACGAGCCGGTGGCCACCTACATGAGTCCACAGCTCTCAACGGTGATGCAACCGGCAGAAGAGATGGGGCGTAGAGCGGCTGAAATACTGATCTGGCACATCAGAAACCCTGAGTCCGATCAGCTATTTTGTGAGCGACTGCAAACAAGCCTTATCTTAAGAGAGTCCACTCAACAGATCAGCACAAAGACGAATCTGAAATCAGTGGTGAAGGTCTTAAAATCTGCCGGTTAATAGCTGATCGCTATCCTTACTTTCATTCTCTTTCCAAATCTGAAGAGGTGCGTCGTTGACTCCCATCAGATACAATGTCCCGGTTGTGGTGTTTAAACTGACTACAGATCTGATCATGCCATCCAGGAGGATTCCTGAGGAGGAAGCAGGAATAGCTTTCAGACTGTTATTGGCCAGGTCAAACTCAAGGACCACTCCATATCCCGCGTCATTTCTAGGCGTTTCTACTTCAGATACATAAAGATTGCCAACTGCCAGGATCCTTCCACCTTCCAGCTCAATGAAGTCATTGATACTTGAAAGCTGGGAGCTTAGGGGCAACGTATGCGGAATAAAATGTCCGTTTCCTTTATTTTCTAACCAGATATGAGAGAAGTTAAAGGCCTGGTAGTTAAGTGAACTTTCCAGCATGGAGCTTCCATAGATCTCATCCAGCGAGGCGCTGGCAAATTTCTCATACGTCTCAAACCTGTCTTTGAGTGCTGGGATTTGCTGGGTGCTACATTCACGTCCTCTCAACGGCAATTTCTTGCCTTCTTTTTTGTAGCTGAGCACAATGTCAAGGGAATTGTTCTCATCAAAGTCATTGCTATATACTTCAAATGGCTTTTCGTGCGATGCTTTATACTTGTAGTTTAGTCCCAAATTGCCACACAGGTAATCCATGTCACCATCCTGGTCCACATCAATTTTGTCAATAGCATTCCACCATCCATTGCTTTTTTGAGTGCCCACCTTTTCATTTGATAGTGTAAATGCCCCATTTTCCTGACGGAAAAAGGAAATTTCCATCCATTCTCCCACGACAATCAGGTCGACCGACCCATCTGCATCATAGTCATCCCACAAAGCAGAGGTGACCAGTCCAAGGTTTTGCAAATTCCCCATCACACTTTCAGTCACATCAGAAAAAACTGGGTTGTCCTTCGTTTGTGTGTCATTGCGCAGGAGATAACTGGTTGCAGGAACAGGGTATTGACCTGGGACAATCCTTCCACCGACAAAGAGGTCAGGATCCCCATCGCTGTCGTAGTCAGCAGAGATTACTACTTCACCACTGGTTGTCAGTAAAGGCAATGAATTTGTTCGCTCAATAAAACCCTCTGTTGTATTGATAAATAATGCATCCTGATAGAATTCTGCCGGTTTTGATGGATCGTTGCCACCCCTTACCAGGTAAATGTCGAGGTCACCATCTCCATCTGCATCAAATAGATGTACACCCGTGTCCTCTTTGTCTTTTTCATCAATCCACGGGCCTGTTTTCTCGACAAAAGTACGACCGTGTTGCTGGAGAAACAATCGGCTTGGCGAACCAGCAGCATTAGTGACAAAGACATCATCTAACCCATCATTATTCACATCTCCTATTGCGAGATCAGGTCCTATTTGTGAGTTTTTGTGAGGTAGAAGTGGCTCTCTTTGATAATCGTCAAATTCATCTTCGATGTGAGCAAAATGTAAGCCGGGGATCGAAGCACTTTGGTAGGACTTGCCTTGCTGATAATGGATCGATACTCCATGCTTACTATCCGTGTAGCTTAGTTTTATCGACTGGTTAACTTGAGTTGAACCAAGTCTCTGGGTTTTTCCATCTGGCCAGGTAATCATCAGGCTGTCTATGGTATTGGATTTACCAACACCGAAAAACAACTCCGGAACAACACTGGACTGAAACCCTCTTGTTAAGGTTAATTCCTGGTATTGCTGAGTGCCGTTTGTAAAGATTGACACTTTTGTATTGAGCCCAAAAGGATTGTTGACTGGTCCTTCAAAAATAACCTTTAGGTAGTTGGACCTGGACCCTTCGTTGATGTAAAAGAAGGCGGGTTCATCAATATTATTTACGATAAGGTCGAGGTCCCCATCATTGTCAAGATCTGCATAGGTAGTGCCATTTGAAAACCCCTTGTCAGCCAGTCCGGCTTGAATAGTGATATCCTGAAAGTCCAAATTACCGGAGTTTTCATAGAGGTAGTTGGATATAGGTACACTCGGAAAAATTTCAGGATCATAGTTGCTGATTTTACCGAAGAAACTTTCGGAATCAAGTTTCATATTGGAGTCGTTGTTGTTTACATCTCTTTTCATCCCATTTGTTATGAAGAGATCTTTATGACCATCATTATTGAAATCGGCAAATATGCTCGCCCAGCTCCAGTCTGTAGTGGCAATATGTGCAAACCTGGATATGTTGCTGAATTTTGGCAGTCCCGTTTCATCAAGGCCATTGTTCATTTGCAGGGAGTTGTGCATGTATTGGTAATGGAAGCCCAGGTCCACCCCTTCATAGAAGGCATCTGGTCTCATACTTGCCATGTTGGTTTTCGATCTAAAGTGATCGGCCGGGGTCATATCTACCTGTACAATATCCTGTAATGCATCATTGTTAAAATCTGCGATGTCTATCCCCATTCCAAACATGGACGTGTGCCGTGTTGAAAGTTGAAGAACATCTTTAAAAGTGCCGTCTCCCTGATTGAGGTACAGATAGTCGGGAACATTGAAGTCATTGCTCAGATACAGATCTGTATATCCATCATGATTGAGGTCTGAAGCTACCACTCCCAGTGTGAGCCCGAAATTCTGGACTCCACTTGCAGTGGTCACATCTGTGAATGTATTGTTCCCATTGTTTCTAAACAGATGACCTGATTCAGCTTTTTGGTTATCATCCATTTTCATCTTGTAGAACTTGTTGCCCATGCTAACTGGTACAAGCGGGTAATTGGCAATAAAGACATCTAACAAACCATCATTATCATAGTCAAAGAATGTGGATTGGATAGAAAGAGAAGGTTCGTGAAGTCCATAACGCTTTGCTTGTTCGGAAAAAGTGTTGTCCTGGTTATTGATAAACAGCTGATTCTCTGTGGTGCCAAACTTACCACCGACAGAGACATAAATATCCAGCCAGCCATCAGCGTTTACATCTGCCATGGTGACTCCGGTGTACCATCTACTATCGCCTTCAGTACCACTTTTCTCAGAGATGTCCTCAAACTTGTTGTTCCCTTTATTGAGATAAAGCTTGTTTTTTACGAGGTTTCCAGTGAAGTAAAGATCTACAAGACCATCATTGTTGATGTCTCCGGCTGCTACACCACCACCCATATACAGGTAGGGGAACTTAAAGTAGTTCATGGTGTCATTTTCGATCAGATCATTCGAAAATGAGATACCGGTTTGAGAGGCTGAAAGTTTGTTGAATTGGATATGTGGATTATCAAAATCCTTATCCTGACACCCTGCAAGTGCAGCTATAACTAGAATAATAAGAAACCTGGTCATCATTTAAAGGGGTGAAAAAACCGCTACCCATAAGAGTAGCGGTTTAACAAATCCAAAAAAACTACTTTATTCTTTACAAGCTTTCCCAGCCTGCGTTTTGTTCAAAAACATCACTGTTTTCCATTTCCTGCTGTGGGATCGCAATATATTCTCTTCCTGGTCTGTATGCTGCAGTACCACCACTTTCACTCTTCACATTGTCAGGATTGTCAACAATCCTATCTTTCACCAGTCCCCATCTGAGCAGGTCATAGTATCTTGTTCGCTCAAGAGAGAGCTCTTTTACGCGTTCGTCCATGATATCCTGCATGGTGATTGTAGCAAATGAAGGCATGTCTACACGTGCCCTTACCTCGTTGATGGCGTCCAAAGCAGCCTGAGTAGAACCATTCAGTTGAAATTCTGCCTCGGCAAACATCAATAAGATGTCTGCATATCGTAGGATTCTAAGGTTGTTGCCAGACCTGTGCCATCCTCCGGCTGTTGCACTGGTGTAACCTTGTTCAAAATCAAGATGCTTTGTGACAAAGATGTCCCCGTAATTTGTGGTGCCACCCCAGGTATCGTCATAAGTTTGACCCTGATAATAAGATTCTGTCAATACATCTCCCTCGTAGGTAGTTGTGGCACTAGGTCCGGGGATATCAGCAGTGTTCCAAAACAAGGTAGACCATGCTCGCGGATCTGTCTCACCATTTACCGTAGCTTCATCCAGGAAAAGATCCAATGCCCATCGGTTGATCTTTAAACCATCCTGATTTCCTACAGGTCGCGTGGTCAAATCATTATGATAGGCAGCTCCTGACCCATGGTTGGAGCAGTCGGCGCACCATCCCTGATTACCGTCTGAGTTGTTTTTGAATTGTATTTCAAACAATGATTCTTGATTGTTTTCAGTTGCCTCACGGAAGTTGTCCCGGTAATCATCTACCAACCCAACCGAGCCATCGTTCATAACCTTCTGGAAAGCATCCTTTGCCAATTGCCATTGCTCATGATAAAGATGCACCTTGCCAATCATGCCTGTCGCGGCGATCTTCTTAATCCTTCCGATATCGTCACCAGTCCACACTTCTGGGAGTAATTTCTCTGCTTCTTCCAGGTCACTGATGATCTGCGCATAGACATCTGCAGGGTCTGCCTGAGGTACTTTTCTGGTGTCCTCTACCAAACTGGCAGGTGTTAAAAGCAATGGGACATTCCTCCAGTAGTTGAGAAGGTTGAAGTAATTGAAAGCCCTGATGAAGTATGCCTCACCCAGGATATTATTTCTCACTTCTTCATCGATGTCCTCGATCTGTGGTACATTGTAAAGGACCTCATTGGCTCGGGAAACACCCTTATACATGGCAGACCAAACCCAGAACGCGGCATTACTTGCCGGATCAGCATTGAAGTTACCTGTAGCTGTACGCTCAGATATGGCAAAGCCGTTTACCAGGTCGTCACGGTAGTCAGATGCAAAGATCTCAAACCTGGTGTAATACCAGATATCTGTAAACGGTGCATAAGCTCCGATGATACCTCGTCGGGCATCCTCAGCACTCTTCCAGAAGCTGGAAGTAGCCGGAGCATTTGGATTCGTTTTATTAAGCAATTCGTCTTGATCGCACCCGGTAATGGTCAATGCCACCAGTGGGATTACAATCAGGATTGATCTAATAATATTTACGGAATTCATATTTTATAGCGTTATATTATTTATCAACATTTTAGAAAGAAACCTGGATGCCAGCCTGAAATGTCTTAGCAACAGGGTAGGAGTTTTCATCTACACCTGCATTGAAGATGTTTTCACTGGAACCCCTGTCCCTGGTACCCCGACCAACTTCCGGATAGTAGCCAGTATAATCCGTGAATGTGAACAGGTTTTGTGAAGTCAGGTAGACTCTTACATTACCCACCTTAATAGCATCCGTCACTGCACTTGGAAGTGTGTATCCAATCACCAGGTTTCTTAATCTGAAATAAGAACCGTCTTCCAGCAGGAAGTCAGACATTCTGGTTCCATTTTGGCCCAGGTCCTGATGAGTCATGCGAGGCATAGTGGTGCTTGGATTTTCAGGTGTCCACGCATCTACCATGGAAGCAAAGACGTTGTTGTCATCCTCAAACCAGGCCCGGTAGATGTTACCGTTTAGGATTTTATTCCCAGTGATTCCATTGAAAAGCATCGACAGGTCAAAACCTTTATACTCGGCGGTGATGTTTAGTCCGTATTCAAAATCAGGGATAGGACTTCCAAGGTATTGCATATCATCATCGCTCAAACCGGGTACACCATCTATATCCTGGAAGTTGAGGTCGCCTGCTCCTGCAGTCGCAATTTTTGTGCTGTTAGGATCATTGGGATCTGAAAGGATATATCTTCCATCATCGATGGCTTCCTGCTCACTTTGATAGATGCCTTCTACTTTCAATCCCCAAAATGCCCCAATAGGTAATCCATTTTGTGACAATGAAGCTGATCGACCATTCGAAGTAAATCCTCCACCCACGATTCCTTCAGCATTTCCAATGTCTGTTACTTTATTATCCAAAATGGTGAAGTTGGCATTCACCCCCAAAAAGAGATCTCCAAACTTCTTTCGATAGTCAGCAGAAAACTCAAATCCTGTATTTTCCACACTGGCAACATTGGCGGGTACCGTTCCGGGTGTCCCTGTCCAGGGAGCAACTGTTTTAGGTCCTATGATGTCGTTAGACTCTTTTTTGAAGTAGTCCAATGTGATAAGCAACTCATCACGAAGGATCCCAAATTCAACTCCAATATCTGTGATTATGGTGGTTTCCCACTTCAGCAATCCATTCACGGGGCTGGTAATAGAGTAACCAGTAGCTCGTACCTGGCCACCTGGACCTAGCGGGTAGGAACTGTTGACATTGAACACAGCGTCACCGACATACGGACTAGCATTGTTAGATCCCATTTCTCCATAACTGGCTCGTAATTTTATACCGGTTACCGCGGTTACTCCGCTCATGAATCCTTCATTGCTCAGGTTCCAACCAACGGCAAACGAAGGGAAAGTACCCCAGCGAAGATCTTCAGCAAAGAGAGAGCTTCCATCTCGTCTTAAAGTGGCTGTGAACAAATACCGCTCATCATATGAATAGTTTAACCTACCAAAGTACGAGATCAGCCCTTCCTCACTTCTTCCGGATAATACTGCTTCTACAGTTTCTGCCTGCGAGGCGTTGATGATATTGCTGTTAGGGAAGGTGTTTACCCTAACTCCCAGATTTCTACCCTCACTTGATTGGGCACTATATCCTGCAAGTACGTCTACATTATGTGAACCAAAACGCTTCTTGAAATTCAAAGTGTGTTCCAATAATAGAGAGTAATTAGTGCTATTTCTTTCAGTTAGCCTGTCCTGGTCATTGAACCCGTTAGTAGGTCCTGTGCTGAAGAAATACTCAGGAGTAAATGTATAATCATGTCCCTGACCTGCAGTGAAACCGAAATTGGCTTTATAAACAAGGCCCTCAAGTATTTCAAATGACCCTGTCAAACTTCCAATGAAGTTGTTGTCTGTGTTGGTGCGATCTTCTACGGTGGCAACACCCAGTGAGTTACCAGGGTTTGCATGCGTAGTAGCTCCGTCTTCTCTTGTTGCAGTAAACTCACCGTTAGAGTCGTAAATAGGAATCGTAGGAACGATGTCTCTTTCTCTGTTGAAATAGTTGTTCGGATTATTAACAGTCCTGGTATATCCAATGGCTTCAGTAAACGTGAATCTTCCTTTGGTCAATGTAGAATTGAGCCGTGCGTTGATTCTTTCAAAAGAAGACTCCTTTACAATACCATCTTGTTTTACACGTCCAGCAGAGAAGCTATAGGTACTGTTTTGACCTCCACCGGCAACCCGTACATTCATTTGAGATAGGGGAGCATTGCGCAATGTTTCATCCTGCATATCGCTGTCGATAGAGGGATCAAACAGAGCCCCCACATCTTCTGTATAAGTAGGGGTAGTGCCCGCTCTTAGTGCATCGTTGTCGTATCCATCCCGGATCACCTGGGCATACTGTTCTGCATTGGCCCAATCAATCAATTTCACTGGTGTCTGGGTACCATAATTCATATCTAGCTCCACGGTAGTTTGTCCTGCCTTACCTTTTTTGGTAGTCACTACTATGACTCCATTGGCTGCTCGCGATCCGTAGATGGCTGTTGCGGAGGCGTCTTTCAATACAGTGACTGATTCAATGTCATTTGTATTGAGGCTGTTCATGCTTCCGGCAAGCATACCATCGATCACATAAAGTGGTTGTCTGTCTGAAAGTGTTCCTGACCCCCTAATGGTCACAAGAGAAGGTGATCCGGGAGCTCCACCATTCGCTTCTACTCTTACTCCAGCCATTCGTCCCTGCACCGCCAGGGTAGCATTTGGAGTGGTTAGCTTGGCTATCTCATCACCACTGACCGTACTTACTGCTCCGGTGAGGTCACTTTTCTTTTGAGTGCCATATCCCACGATCACCACTTCGCTGAGTGCCTGGATATCCGGTCCTAAAGAAATGTTGATGTTCGTTTGGTTGCCAACAAGGATTTCCTGGGTAACGAAACCAATAGAACTAAAAGTCAGAATGGTATTTTCATCTGGTACGCTGATTTCATAGTTGCCTTCAAAATCTGTAGTGGTTCCTGTAGTGGTGCCTTTAATGACCACGTTCACACCAGGTAGCCCTGATCCATCTTCTGTAGAAAGAACTTGCCCAGATACGGTGATCTCATCAACAACGATTTCCAACCTGTTTTCTGTTCTGGATATTGGGCTGACGTTGATCTGTTTATTTACTTGTCTGAATTTAAGGTTTGCAGATTTTGAGATCTCCAAAAGAATTGAAGACAGCTGTTGCTTGCCATTTTTAAGTTTAATGGTTTGGCTAAGGTCCAGATCACTTTCATCGTATGCAAAAAAGTAGTCTGTACGGGATTCAATGTCGTTGAATACGTCTATTAAATTTCCTTTGACATTCTTCACCTCTAATTCCACTACTTTGATACTTTTTACAGCCTGTGCACTGGATTCTGCACACAACAGCAGTGTTCCGAAGAAACATTGAAGGATAATTCCATATAATACTACCCTAGACGACATATGGATAAGTCTTAGTAATCGTTTATATTTCATTTCGAATTGGTTTTTTTAAAAAATCATTTTGGCTCATGATCAGGTATTTTCGGTGTCGCGATTGAAAAAGAACTGATGATGAGAAAGCAGCCGGTTCCCTTCTAAAGGGGGCCGGTTTTTTATCTGGTAATCATATTTTCATAGTCACTTATTGGTTAAATGTTATTTGTATAATGTCTCCATCTATTGAATAACTGAAATTTTTTGTGAATGAAATACTATTCAGTGCTGCGATCAAATTTTCATTGTCAAAGCTTCCGGTATAACTCCAGGCGTCACTTTCATTGGTGAATTGAAATTCAACACCATACCACCGGGAAAGCTCAGTAAATACCTGCTCTTTGGAAGATTTTTTGAAATAAATCAGTCCATCCTTCCATCCTGTTTTTTCCTCGGGATTGAATTCTATTTGTTCTACCTTGTTATTTGTTTTATGATAGATAATACCTTGTCCGGGGGTCAGTATGAAATCCTCTGTAACCAGCTTGTTGCCCGGTGTTTTTTGATTTACAAGCACCTTTCCGGTCACTAGATCCACTTCAATCTTTTCTTCATTTTCAAATGCTTTTACATTGAATGAAGTGCCCAGTGCCGTGGTGCTGATATTAGAAGATATAACTGTAAACGGTCTTGTTTTGTCTTTGGTAACATCGAAGAAAGCTTCTCCGGTCAGCTCAACAGTTCGGTTGTTGGCATCGAATCTGTCAGGATAGGAGATACTACTTTCTGAGTTAAGGATGACAGTAGATGCATCCGGTAAATGAATTTTTAGCTTTTGGCCTTTCGGGTTTGATTTAGTGATGATTTTTTGAGCCTGTGTAACCTGATTTTGTTGTGAAGTCAACATGTCTTGATCCCACATAAGAATGGAGGCAGCTAATATTAAAATGACTGAAGCAGCGATACCTATCAGCTTCATCGAACGTTGCCTCCAGGATACTTCTTTAACGTGTCCATCGAAACTATCTATTCGATGTGTAATCTGTTCGAAAATCCTGTCCTGGTTGCTTACCCGGGATTGGGTTTTTGTCTCCTCCCATGCTGATTCAATCAACTCTAAGTCCAGATCATCAATATTGTTGGCCAGCTGTTGGCTTTCAAGTTTTTTAAGTTCTTCAGTTGATGCCTCTCCTGAGAGCTTTTTTACCAATAGCTTATTAAATTCCTGGTTGTGCATGTAAATGCATTAGATACTTAAAAATGAATACAAGAGAAGGACACGGATTTTTCAATCTACCCCTACAGGCATTGAAAAAAAAATTATTTGGGACTCTAAAAAGGTCGTTATTTTGCTGATTTCGAAATTCTGAGGTGATGACGAAGCTCCTCTGACATGTGTTGTTCCAAAGAAGACCTTAGCTTGGCCAGCGCCCTGGTCATTTGTCCCTCTACTGTCTTTACTGAAATGTCCAACAGATCGGCGACCTCCTGAAACTTAAGACCTTCCTCTCTTACTAGGGAAAAAATAAGCTTGCATCGAGGAGGTAGTTGATCAATGGCTACCTGGATCTTTTCTTTGGTCTCCAGGGTGAGGAATTGTCGTTCAGGGTTTTCAAAAGTGGTAATGAAGTCAAATGACTCTGTTTCCAGGCTTTTCAGGAAAAACTGCTTGTTGTCACGAAGGTAATTGTAGCACAAGTTCTTGATAGCAGTGAAGAAGTAGCTTTCAGGCCTTTTAAGGTTGATCAACTTTTTACGCTGATACCAGAATTTCACAAACGCTCCGGATACCACATCCTCTGCATTCGACTTTGACTCCAGAATATAAAGTGCATATTTCAGCAGTCGTGGATAAAGCACATCAAAGAATTTCTTGAAGGCTTCCTGACTGTCGTGCCTGGCAAATTGCTGAACGGTTTCCGATATGCTTTCTTTTGATTCCACCTTGGGAGCTGCTGTTTTATTAATTTAATAAAAAGTAAGCTCAAATACAGCTTGTTTTATTAAATCCATATTTTAAAGCTATATATCCGCTTTTTATTAATCGCTGGAAAGCTTTGCTCAGAAATGTATTACGATAATTTACTAGATTTTTAAACGTAACATATTTAATTGACTTAAAGGGTGAGCTATTGGCGCTCAGCCAGGATATAATATGCCGGAGAATAGGAGCCTTCAGAGGTCATGAACCATGCTTCAAGGGTGGTCTGTTGGCCAACCAGCTCCACTTGTATTGAAGCTGCAGTAGCCTGATTATTGACTTCCACACTGTCTGTTACATCACCAAGAGAAACATAAGCCCTTGTAAATTCAAGTGATTGACCTTTGATCAGTTCCTCCCGATAGGCTGTACCAGGGATTTCAGGGACAGCGTCACTTAAGGCTAATCCACTTTCCCGAGGCCACCGGGACAATTGAAATTCATATTTACCGGGTTGTGTGATATTCACATCGAAATACCCTTTCGTGTGCACTTTCCCACCTCTGATCTGATTTTGATTCCAGGGAATCGGACCATTGTTTTCCGGATGCATATCATGAATGGTAATCAATACCGGATTTTCCTGATCAGAGCCAATATGGATAGGGGAGTGTTTCCAGTCTACCTCAGTGCTTGTCCACCATGCTTCATAGAAATCCTGCATCTTCTTCACCCTGTCCGGATAGTCAGTGGCAAGATCTTTTGTCTGGGCAAGATCTGTTTCAGTGTTGTAAAGTTCTTTATTGTTGACCAGACGCCAGGGGCCATCCATCACACATGGACTTTTGTATTTTTCAGGCCATTGTTTACGTTGGGTATCCACCACCAGCATCCTGCTTTGGGCCGTAGGGGATCCTTTGATCACCTTAGAGAGGTCAGCACCATCAAGAGGTTTCTTCGGCTCAAAGGGAATGGATGCAAGAGCCGATAATGAGGGCAATAAATCTACATGTGCAACAAGCTCGTTGATCTTTAGTCCACTATCCAGGCTTCCGCTGGGCCAGCTCATCAAAAAGGGTACCCGGTGCCCCCCGTCGTAGTGGCTGCCCTTCGTACCTCGCAATGGATTGAATCCGTATGACTTTTGCTCATCCTTCACATACTGGATACCTCTTGCAGTACCATTATCAGTAGTGTAGATCAATATGGTATTGTCAAAAAGACCATTGCCTTTGAGGAAATCCACCAGTTTCCCAAAATTTTCATCCAGGTTAGTGACCATGCCATAGAAGTTCTTCTGTGAGGTTGTCAAAGGAGAATTCTCGTATAACTTACGATATTCCTCCGGAACGTTAAAAGGACCATGTGCCGCGTTGGTGGCCAGGTAGGCAAAGAAGGGCTTTTCCTTGTTTCGACTGATGAATTTTTGCAGTTCATCAAACCATACATCCGTACAGTAACCGGTGGTCTTTTCAGGTTGCCCGTTTCTGAAGTACGTATCATCGAAGTAGTCGTTGTTCCATGCATCAGGTGTCTGCTGCACACCGCCACCACCATGATAAAAGGCTTCATCAAAACCCCGGTCATGAGGCCTGTAAGGATAGTTATCTCCCAGGTGCCACTTTCCAAACATGGCTGTCTGATACCCAGCCGACTGAAAGACCTCAGCCATTGTTTGTTCATCAGCATTGAGGATGCTGGCCCCGGCGATGGTATGCCATGCACCATTTCTATTGCAGTTTCTACCGGTCATGATACCTGCACGCGTTGGGGTACAGGTTGTTCCTGTATGAAAGTTCGTAAGTTCTATAGATTCCTCAGTAAAGGCATCTAGTCGTGGTGTTTTCACAATGGTGTTGCCGTGAAAGCCTACATCACCATAGCCCTGATCATCAGTGACGATCAGGATGATATTGGGGCTGGTTTTAGAGCAAGACCAACAAATGACAGAAACAAGGAATAGGTTGATGAACGCTGATTTCATAGCATATAATTTGTTCTAAAATTATGGAATAGCTTTAAAGGACCTTGCACAATGGATTTCACAAGATAAAGGTGCCCTATTCAGCCAGGGAGTGCTGTCGCTGGTAATCTGAAGGTGTGACACCAAACTCTTTCTTGAAGCAGCTTCTGAAGTATTTGGCATCAATAAAACCTACCTCATACATAACCTCACTCACTGAATATCTGTCTTTGGAAAGTAATTGGGCTGCGCGTTTCAGTCTTATAGACCTAATAAATGCGTTAGCAGTTTGTCCCACAAGCACTTTTAATTTTTTATTGAGGTGAAGTTGAGACATGCCACATTCATGAGCCAGCATTTCCACCGTAAACTCTGTCAAGCCAATGTTTTCTTCTATGTAGTTCATGACCCTTTTGATGAATCTCTCATCCAGCGAAGTGATCTCTATTTCATTGGGCTCAAGGTTTACATTGTACCTGATCTTACTCAGGAGTTTTTTGCGTGAAGATATTAGTGACTCCATCCGGGTCTCCAGCTCCTTCATTTGAAATGGCTTACCAATGTAAGCATCCGCACCCTTTTCATAACCTTTGAGCTTGCTTTCATCAGATTTCTTAGCCGTAAGCAAAATCACCGGAATATGGTTGACCCGATCGTCTTGTTTTAGAGTCTCACAAAAGGTAATACCGTCCATGCCTGGCATCATGATGTCGGAAACCACCAGGTCAACATGGTCATTCAGGCAATATTCCAGGGCTTCCTGTCCTTCTTTGGCCATTAGCACCTCATAGGTCTTTTCAAAATGCTCTTTGAGATAAAAAAGGATATCTTCATTGTCCTCAACCAGTAAAATGGTGTGATCTTTCTTGAGATAGGTGTCTTTATGGCGAAGACTTTTTTGCCCTGAGTCTTCAATGATCCAATTGACGTCTTTTTTAAAACTGGCATCCCTTCCTTCCTCTGTGATCAAGCTCTCCTCAAACATGTTCCTCGAGTAAGGCAGTAAGACCGTAAACTTGGTGCCGACATCTACTTTTGACTTGAACGAGATTTGCCCTTTGTACAGATCTACTAAACCTTTGGTGTAGGACAGACCGATACCTGATCCTAACTCACTGGTTACCCTGGTACCTGCGAATCGTTCAAATAAATGCTCCTGTATTTTTTCAGGAATGCCCCTCCCCGAATCTTCCACCTCCAGTCGGAAGAAGTCCTCATTCTCCCGCTCAATACTCACGGTGATCTCATCTTCACTATTTGTGAATTTGAAAGCGTTTGAGAGCAGGTTAAACAGAACCCGTTCTAACACATCTTTGTCGTAAAATCCGGTAATGGGATGTTCGCAGATGAAGGTATACTCAATTTCTTTCCGACGTGCCACCTCATTGAAATTATCTACTAGCTGCCGGATGTATTCCCCAATGTTGCCCTGGCTTACCCTGATATCCATTTTGCCCTGCTCCACCTTCCGGAAATCGATCAGCTGATTGATTAGGTTGAGTAAAACCTGCGAGTTGCGATAAATCTTATCATAATACTTTTCCCGCTCTTCTCGCATCAAGCCATTGGCATTCTTCAACCTGTCAATGAGACCAAGGATCAGGGTGAGGGGAGTCCTGAATTCATGGGAGATATTAGTAAAGAATCTGAGTTTGAGCTGGCTCAATTCCTCTAGTTTTTCTTTTTCAATCTTCTCAATCAAAAGCTGACTTTTTCGGGTATTTGTAATTACCGAATATTTTCTAAAAAACCAGAGGCTCAATCCAAAAATCAGCAGATAGATCGTCCTTGCCCACCAGGTATTCCAAATAGGGGGAGCAATCAATACCTGGAGCATTTTTGGATCGGCACTCCAGACTCCATCAGCGTTACTGGCCTTCACCATCAGCGTATAGTTGCCGGCAGGAAGGTTGGTGTATTTGGCTGTTCTGCTTTCCGCTCCGGCAGATAACCACTCTTCATCGAAGTTATCAAGCTTGTATAGATAACGGTTGTTTTCAGCAGAGACGAAATTGAGTGCAGCAAATGAAACAGAGAAGCTGTTCTCATCATGATTCAGGTCTAGTCGGGAAATACAATTTAAATCATCATCCAGAAGGATTCTGTCATTGAAACTTCGTCCGGTCTGGATTTCCTGATTTAATACCGTGAGCCCAGTGAACACGAGCTCAAGTTCGGATTGGTCTACCGTGATGTTATCGGGGTGAAAAGTATTAAAGCCATTGACTCCACCGAAGATCATCTGACCATTTTGTCTTGTAGTGGATGCGAGTTCGCTGAATTCCTGGTCTTGCAAGCCATCGCTGGGGCCATAATTCACTATTTGGCCTGTTTTGGGATTAAATTTTGAGAGCCCCATATTGGACCCCAACCATAAGTTTCCATCACTGTCTTCCTCAATGGATTTAATCACATTGCTGGGCAAACCATCATTCATGGTGATGCGCTCAAACTGATCGTTACCACGGCCGTCTTTCAAGATCACCCTGTTGAGCCCACCCCCCAGGGTACCAACCCATATTTCTTCGTTTTTAGCCACATAGATCGGGAGAATATAGTTGTAGCTCAAACCGGCGGGATCTTTGGGATTAGATCGATAAGATGTAATGTCAAAATCTTCTCCATAATAATTTGAAATCTTGCTGATCCCTCCGTCCGTCCCCACCCAAAAGTTACCTTTGTGATCTTCCGTGATGCTCCTAACCACATTTGAGCTGAGGCCATTCTCTGTTGTGAAGTGCCTGAAGTCAACGATGTTACCGTTTTCATCCATGGTGAGCTGAAATAAACCATTTCTGTAAGTTGCCAACCACAAATTACCCCTGGTGTCCTGATGAATGTCAAAAACACCACCACCTGGCTTAATGTCTGAAACCACCCGCCTGACATACTTACCTGAAGGCAACCTATCCATTACTTCAAGGCCGGTGCCAAAACCGGTCCCCAGAAATACACGGGACTTGTTTTTAAACCTACCTTCCTCAATGGCAAATACAAAGTTGTTGCCACCAACGTTCACGTCAAATTGCTGAAACTTTGATCTGAAATCATTCCTTTCCGGATTGAGAATTAGGTTGAGTCCACCACCCTCGGTACCAAACCAAAGGTTGCCATACTGGTCTTCTTCGATGGCTCTGATTTTATTATATGAGATGCTTCCTTTTTCAACATTTCTTTGGAAATGATCAAAAATCCTACGTTTTGGGTTATACAGGTTAAGTCCATTTCCATTGGTTCCAATCCAGATCATTCCGTTATTGTCCTCCAGAAGACTCGTGGTGATATCTCCGCTCAGACTTTTTGGATCGGACCAGTTACTTTGAAACTGGTGGGTTCTCATTTCACCTTCATAGACATAGGCCAGAAGGATACCTTCTCTGCTGGTGAACCATAAGTTACCATTGCTATCTGAGATGTGTTCTCCCAATTGTCCCTCATAAATGGTATGGTAGCCCGGGGCGCTGTTGTTGATTGATGAAAATGGAAGTGAGAGTACTTTATTGGCTGTTGTGATGATCAGAGAAGAATCATTAAGCGCCATGTTCCTCACATTGATGATATCCTCATTTTCATAGCTGATGAATTGGACTTTGTCGTTGTTATTTAATCCAAGGTAGCGTTTTAATCCGTTTCTTGTCCCAATCCAGATATTGCCACTTGGGTCTTCCATGCCACAGAGGAATATGTTGCCATCTCTTGCAAAATGCTTTTTTATTTCAGGTTGTGATTTCTCCTTATCTGCATCAGGTGAGGGCAGGGTAATGAGGTTCAGGCCATTTTGCGTTACCACCCAAATCCTATTTCTAGAATCCACAAAAAGAGAGATTATGTGGTTATCAGTCAGGACATCCGGATTATCGGTGGAATTGAAATAGTTGATAAATCGGGCACTCTTTCTATTCAACATCACTAACCCATGATCATCCGTTCCTATCCATAAGTTACCGAGTGTATCCTCGGTGATTGCACTGATCAGGTTAGATGGTACGGAATAGGGATTGAGCTCGTCCCTGATGAACGTTTTGAAGTTGTATCCGTCAAACCTGTTTAGACCTCCATGTGTCCCAATCCAGATAAATCCAAACGAATCCTGAAAGATGCATCGGATATCATTTTGGGACAGACCATTTTGAGTAGAATAATGCTCAAATACGTTGTGTAGCTGCGGGGGTTGGGCACGGCCAATCAGTGAAAAGAACAGGAGTAAGCCAATTAATAAGATCCTCATCATGCAATATGTCTTCCCTTCTCTTAGTGAAAACCCCGATCTGATCCATTAATAGGATTGGATTGAGGAATCTTTAATTAACCAGGGGCATTCTATAAATTTAGTAATTAGGGGTGTATTCCACGGTCAATTCTAATAAAAACTAGTGGCAGCGTCACAGTTTTGGGATCTCTTAAAAAAATACCCCCCTATATTGAGGATATTCAGCCCCGTGGTGAGAATTAATCCCTCCTTTTAGACCAAAAATGGTAATGGATGATGAAAATGCATCCAGATAGATTTGTAAACCTTATTTAACCAAAAATGAATCTCGTTATCAATCGATTCCTTTTTCTTCTACTTGCACTATGTTTTTGTCAAAGCACTTTTGCCAGGAGTGCAGATAAGCCCAACATTATTTTCGTTCTTACTGATGATCAGTCTTATGGAATGATGGGGTGCACAGGCAATCGTATTGTGCAAACCCCGAACCTGGATAACCTGGCCTATGATGGAATTCTTTTCACCAATGCTCACATTACCAGTGCCATCTGTACCCCCAGCAGGGTCAGCATGTTACTCAGCGAGTTTGAGCGCAAACATGGGGTCAACTTCAATTCGGGAACCAGTATGAACCTGGAAGCCTGGAACGACTCTTATCCGATGGTCATGAGAAGAAATGGCTATTATACCGGCTGGGTGGGTAAGAATCATGCACCAGTCGGTGAGGGTGGGTATAAAAGCGGCGTCATGGAAGAGAGCTTTGATTACTGGTATAGTGGTCATGGCCATCTCACTTTTTATCCCAAAGACCGCCATAAGATTTTCGAGCAAGCTAAATACGATACTCAGCCGGAGGTCATCAGCGAAGGAGTTTCCGATTTCCTTTCCAACGAACATAAGCTTCAAAGCTCAATCAAATTCCTTGAATCAAGACCTGCTGAAAAGCCCTTTATGCTAACCGTATGTTTTAATCTGCCGCATAGTGCCGGTACCGGAAGTATGCAGCTCAGGGATTCCGATGATGAGCTTTATAGGACCGCATACAGAGATTTGGACATTTCAATGCCGGATAACTACGTTGCCAAAAAGGACATCACCCAGCCGAAACTCCCAGCAGACCTCCTGAAAGTGGAAAACAGGCAGTCCAGCTATGATTTTGTAGATACCCCTGAAAACAAAGAAAGGATCATTCGTCAGTACCAGTCCATGACCGGAATTGACCGCATGGTTGGTAACCTGAGGGCAAAGCTCAGGGAACTAAAGATTGAAAAAAATACCATCATCATTTTTACGTCCGACCATGGGCTATTTATGGGGCAATTTGGCCTGGGTGGGAAGGCGCTTTGTTATGAGATTACAACTCATGTTCCCATGATCATTTTTGATCCCAGGATGAAGAAGTCAATGCGTGGGAAAAAGTCAGATGCCCTTGTTCAAAGCATTGACCTAGCACCCACTATGTTGGAAATGTCAGGGATTGAAATCCCGTCGTCTTATCAGGGGACCAGCCTGGTGAAGCATTTAAACGACCCAACCGAAAAGGTAAGGGAATATGTTTTTACTGAAAATCTATGGTCGACCCAGTTTGGCAATCCTCGGTGTGAGGCAGTTCAGGATCAGGAGTGGAAATATATCAGGTATTATCAGAATACTAACATTCCTGCACTCACCAAGATCAGGGTGGCCAAAGAACTGGGGATCGACCAAAATCATATGCTTTACAGCACTCATGATCCGGATATTGCCTTGTACAGGCATTTTGTAGAATCTTCATTGGAAGGAGAGGCTCCGGTTTACGAAGAACTCTATCATCTGAGTGTAGATCCTGACGAAACGAATAACCTCAGCCGCAAGGCTCAATATGAGGAAGTCCTTGAACACATGAGAGTCGTGTGGAAAGCCGAAATAACAAAAGCAAGAGGCGAGGGTGCTCCCCGGGTACTCAGATATACAGTAGATAGTAGAGCAGAATAATAATACATAAGAACAATGAAAAGATTGAATAGCGCTTTTTTCCTGGGTTTATTGCTGGCCTTCAGTGCCTGCAATCAGCCCAAAGTAGACCCCACTTCAAGTGAGGAATCCCAATACAGTCCATCGTGGGAGTCTCTGGCAAAACACACTGCAGATCCGGAATGGTTTCGGGATGCCAAATTTGGTATTTACTTCCATTGGGGCGTTTACAGTGTGCCAGCCTTCAAAACAGAGTGGTATCCCTATCACCTGTACCGTACTGAGCGCCCTGAATTTGCAGCTTATCATGAAGAAAATTTTGGTCCATTGACGGAATTCGGGTACCATGACTTTATTCCCCAATTCACAGCGGAAAACTTTGATCCGGAGGACTGGGCTGATCTGTTTCAAAAGTCTGGTGCCAGGTTTGCAGGGCCTGTAGCACAGCATCACGATGGGTTTGCGATGTGGGATAGTGAGGTAAATCCGTGGAATGCCGCAGACATGGGGCCGAAACGGGACATCACAGGAGAGCTTTTGTCGGCTTTGAAAAAGCGTAACATGAAAACCATTACCACTTTTCATCATGCTCGCCTGAGACAACGACATGAAGGCAATAGCAGCAAATGGGATACATACAATAGCCATTATGCCTATCACCCTGATTATCCAACTTCATCGGAAGATCCACTACTCAAAAAATTCTATGGCAATATGCCCAAAGGAGAGTTTGAACAATACTGGCTTGACCAGGTGAACGAAGTGGTAGATAAATATAGCCCCGATATCCTTTGGTATGATGTCTGGCTTAACCATGTTTCTGAGCCCAAAATAATGGAGATGGCCAACCACTTCCTCAATCATGGCAAAGAGACAGGTCAGGAGCTAGTGATCATCGCCAAACATGACGACCTGCCGAAAACCATGAGCGTGCTGGACATTGAGCAGGGTGGTAAAAAGGATGTGTCGGAAACCGTCTGGATGACTGATATCACCATCAGCTTCAGCAGTTGGTCACACACCAAAGACCAGGAATATAAACCGGTGGAAATGGTGCTTAGGAATATGGTAGATGTGTGGAGTAAATATGGCGTTGTGTTGCTCAATATTTCTCCAATGGCTGATGGGACAATCAGCAAAGTACAGCGGGATATTTTGTTGAATATTGGAAGCTGGCTGGATACCTACGGAGAAGCGGTCTATGGCACGGAACCCTTTAAGCTTTATGGTCATGGTTCCGCAAAAGAGGACGATGGTGCCCACGGAGGTCAATCTGCCACAACAAGGTATGGTGTAAATGATATCCGTTATACGGTCTCGAAAGACAGAAAATCACTGTATGTTTTTGTGTTGGGGAAACCATCGCCCGGAATGGAGTTTAACCTCAAAATCAACAACATCGGTTATGGTCCGGATACGCCTGTGAAACGCGTGATAGAGCTGGGAAGTGGTCAGGAAGTGGAATGGGAAGAAACAGAGAGAAAATATTCAATCACGGCACCAGAAGTAGCTTACAGTGATCTTGTGAATGTTTTCAAGATGGAGCTTAAATGATAAATTAATCTGATTTAAACATCATCAACCCAAATATATCACTATGCGAAAGTCATTGTTTATAGGACTTTGTTCAATGCTCGTCCTGTTGGTATTATCTTCAGAAGCACAGCGATCTCCCAACATCATTCTGATACTTGCGGATGATCTGGGCAGTGAGACCCTGGGAAGCTATGGAGGTGAAAGCTATTCCACTCCGGTATTGGATCAGCTGGCTGGAGAAGGTGTGCGGTATACCCAGGGTTATGCATACCCACTCTGCACCAATACCCGAGCCAGTCTCATCACAGGGAAATACAACTTTCGCAACTGGAAGGCATTTGGAATCCTTGATCCACGGGAAAAGACGATTGGCCATATGATGAAGGATCAGGGGTATGCCACCTGTATTGCTGGTAAATGGCAGTTGCAAAGCTATGATCCTCCTGAATACCCGGGTGCTGATTTGAGAAGGGACAAGGGGATGAAGATGGAAGATTCAGGATTCGATACCTATCGCATGTGGCATACTGGCCATACGGAAGATAAGGGAAGCAGGTATGCCGATCCGGTTATCATTGAAAATGGTAAGTGGTTGACTGATACTCATGACAAATATGGCCCGGATCTTTTTTCAGATTTTATCAATGATTTTATTACGTCAAATCAGGAAAAGCCGTTTTTTGTCTATTATCCGATGGCGCTCCCCCACGATCCATTTGTCCCCACACCTGATAGTGATGAATGGGAAGATCCTACTTTAAGGCTCAAGTCAGACAAGAGCTTCTTCAAAGACATGGTGGAGTATACCGACAAGACAGTAGGCAAGATCATCAGTCAACTAGACCAATTAGGGTTGCGGGAGAATACCTTAATCATATTTTATAGTGACAACGGTACCCACCAATCCATCTCATCTATCAGAGACGGCAAAGTTGTCAAGGGAGGTAAAGGACTGACTATTGATGACGGTACGAGAGTGCCACTAATCCTCAACTGGCCTGGCAGATTAGCTCCTGCAGTGAATGATGAGATGGTAGGACCTGTTGACTTTGTACCCACATTGTTTGAGGTGCTGGGCAAGCAGGTCCCGAAGGAGATCTTTACTGACGGGATCAGTTTCTGGCCCAATTCAAAAGCAGAAAAACCGGATAGAGATTGGGTTTATATCGATTTTGAGCCAAGGCCTGGCCATGGAAAGGACCATTTCATCCAAAGAAGATTTGTGCGAGGACCAAAATTCAAGCGGTATGATGATGGGACCTTTTATGACATAGAAAAAGACCGATTGGAGAAAAGCCCACTGGACCCTAAATCAAAAAAGCAAAAGGAGCTCTATGTGAGGTATGGAAGTATCCTCGATTCGCTCACCAGGTATCCGTCTATTGGGAGTCTGAAACCTTATGATCCGCAGTTCTCTCAGTTCATTGATGCTCATGCAAGGGTTGAGGTGATTGAAGAAGGTTTTGAGTGGACAGAGGGCCCTGTTTGGGTCCCCGAGCAGCAATGCTTATTGTTTTCGGACGTGCCGAATAATGTAATCTACAAGTGGACAGACATGAACGGGGTGGAGTTGTTTTTGGAAAAATCCGGCTATACCGGCATAGCTGAAAAGACAGGAGGCAAAGGAAGTAACGGCCTGACTTTGGATCCAGATGGCAACCTGTTGCTTTGCAGACAGGGGGATCGGGAGATTGCCAAACTTATCAGCAGTTTCCATTTGCCGTTACCTGTCTTTCAGACCCTGGCTTATGATTACGATGGCAAGAGATTCAATAGCCCCAATGATCTCCATGCCTACCAAAACGGGACGATCTACTTCACAGATCCTGCTTTCGGACCTCCTTCTGATGATAAAGACCGACTAGACTTCAAAGGCGTTTTCCGATTAAATAGTGATGGCACTTTGGACTTGCTTGTGAAGGACCTGGAAACTCCCAATGGGGTAGCCTTGTCACCGGATGGCAAAACTTTATACGTAGCCAATAGCCGACCAGCAAAACTGTACAGTTATGACCTGAGCAATCAGTCGCTACCGCTGGAGGGGACTCTGTTGTATGATTTTGAAAACATGGTAGATCAAAGCATTAGTAAGCAGCGTCCTGATGGTATCAAAGTCAATAAGGAGGGGGTGATTTTTCTGGCTGGTCCTGATGGGATACACCTGATATCACCGGAAGGAAAATTGCTGGGAACCATCTATACCGGCAAGAGAACATCCAATTGTGCATTCAACGAAGATGAGAGTATTTTATATGCTACCTGTGACGACACCATATTACGTATAGTCCTCCGGGACAGACCGAAAGTAAAGCCACCTGTCAGGTGATAGAAACTCGTGCCAAAAAATGTAAAATCGTTTGCGCAAGTGCTTATGAATGAGCAAGATAGATTTGAAATTAACTTAATTACTTCGATGATGAGACCCATATACAATACCTTCCTTGCGATTACTTTTGGAGTGTGCCTGACATTGATTTCTGGATGCGAAAAACAGGCTGCCAATGAAAAAGTGCAGGAAGCTAAAACTGAATATCTGCCGAACTGGAATTCCCTTGCCAAACACAATCCCACCCCGGAGTGGTTTCAGGATGCCAAGTTGGGGATATATTTTCATTGGGGCGTCTATACGGTGCCCGCCTATTTCAGTGAATGGTACCCTTATCAGATGTATGTGGAGGGGTCGGATGTTTACCATTATCACAAGAAGACCTATGGAGATCAGTCCAAGTTTGGATATCATGAATTCGTCAGGGATTTTACAGGTGAGCACTTTGATGCCAATGAATGGGTGTCGCTATTCAAAAAAGCAGGAGCCCGCTTTGCCGGACCGGTTGCGCAACATCATGATGGTTTTGCCATGTGGGACAGTGAGGTGAATCCATGGAATTCTGTAGACAAAGGTCCAAAAAAGGATATCACTGGTGAACTGGCTGTAGCATTGAGAAAGAATGACATGAAATTGATCGCTACTTTTCATCACGCCAGAAACCTTCAGCGCTATAAGAATACTGAAGAAAAGGGCTTCGCCAGCCATTTTGTATACAATGAAAAATGGCACACCTCAACCACAGACCCTGAATTAAAACTGTTGTATGGCAATGTGGAGGAAGACTGGTTCAACCAGTATTGGTACGATCAAATCGATGAGGTAGTCAAACAGTATGACCCGGACATCATCTGGTTTGACTCCTGGCTGAATTTTATTCCGGAAGATCTAAGGAAGAAAATGGTGGCCAATTTTTTTAACAATGAACTGGAAAATGGCCAGCAGGTTGTGATCTGTAATAAACAAACCGACTTGCCGGAAAATATTGGTGTTCACGACATTGAGCAGGGAGGAAGAAGGGATATATCTGAGAAAACCTGGATGACCGATATCACGATAAGTCGCAAATCGTGGTGCTATATAGAAGGACAAACTTACAAGCCAGCTTCACTTGTGCTACGGAATTTTATTGACGTGGTGAGTAAAAACGGCATTGTATTACTCAATATTTCGCCAAAAGCTGATGGGAGTATTCCAGATGAGCAGCGAAAAGTCTTATTGGACATGGGAGCCTGGTTTGATAAAAATGGCGAGGCTATATTCAATACACGGCCCTGGGTCATGTTTGGTTTTGGTGATGCCATTGCCGGTGCGGGTCACCTCGGAGGACAATCTTCCACTGTTGAATACACAGGTGCCGATGTCCGGTTCACACAGTCGAAGGACGGCAAGACTGTTTACATGATATTTCTTGGGGTTCCTAAGGAGGGGTGGACGGAGCATTATCGCATCATGGCGGAGCACAGATATTTTCCTGATGGAAAAGTCAAAAACATTTCCTTGCTCGCTTCCGGCAAGGCCCTGGAATACAAGCTTGACGGATATGGATTTAGCTTAAATATGCCGTCTGAGTCCGAACTGGATACTATAGCCAATGTGGTCAAGATCGAGGTGGAATAGATCTTAAAGGTTCTGCCCATTTGGACAGAGTTTTCAAATCAGGAAAGTAGGGGATGATTGATTCGAAATAATCAACAATACTTGACATCCAAATTACCTGTGTTATCACTTTTTGAACACTTGAACAATTAATGATCAAAGGGTTTCAACGGCGGTTATTATGTAAACGTGAGATTATTGGAGTAAATTTTGGAACCAAAAAACCACACTGTTAGCCCATAGACTGAAATGACCCCGCTTCACAGACCATTTTACTTGCTCAGATTGAAAGGTTTTTACAGATCTGGTATAAGATCGTGGTTTTTTCTTGCCGGGATTCTTCTTTTAGTTGGTTGTTCATCTCCTTATCCGGAAGAGGTAGCCGAAGCTTATGAGGACCTTCCTGAAGTGATTGATTTCAATTTTCATGTTCGTCCGATTTTATCAGATAGATGCTTTCATTGCCATGGCCCCGATGAGAATGCCCGGAAAGCCGGACTTCGATTGGATACGAGGGAGGCTGCTATGTCACAATTGAATGAAAATCCAGGTTTCCCCATAGTACCCAACAAGCCGGGATCCAGTGAGGTCATCCATCGGGTCATGGCTACGGATGAGGCCCTGGTGATGCCTCCGGCAGAATCCAAACTTCTGTTAAGTGCCGAAGAAAAAGCCATCCTCATCAAATGGATTGAGCAAGGGGCGGAATGGAAAAAGCACTGGGCATTTATTCCTCCTGAAAAAGCCATGCTACCGGAGGTGAAAGAAACGTCTTGGCCGATCAACGAGCTCGATTATTTTGTACTCGACAAGCTGGAGCGAATGGGGTTAAAGCCATCTGAAAGAGCAGATAAACGAACCCTGATAAGAAGGTTGAGTTTTGACCTGACTGGATTGCCTCCTACGCTAGAGGAGATCCAGGATTTCCTTTCTGATGACTCACCTCAGGCATATGAAAAAGTGGTGGATCGTTTGATGGCATCGGAAAGTTATGGGGAACGTTGGGCCTGGGAATGGCTAGATGTAGCACGCTATGCAGATACCAATGGTTACCAGGGGGATCCAACCCGCATCATGTGGCCGTGGCGGGATTGGGTCATAGAAGCCTTCAATAGCAATATGCTTTTTGATGAATTCACTGTCAAACAAATCGGAGGAGACCTGCTTCCTGACCCAACCAGAAAGGACATTTTGGCCACTGCGTTCAACCGAAACCATCCATTCAATGGAGAAGGAGGCAAGATCGTTGAGGAAACCCGGGTTAACAATGTTTTTGATCGGGTGGAGACTGTCGGGACGGCCTGGCTGGGTCTTACCCTGAACTGCAGCAGATGTCACGATCATAAGTTTGATGACATCTCTCAGAAAGAATATTATCAGCTTTATAGCTATTTCAACCAGACTTCAGAATCCGGGAAAGGATCATCAGGTATGATTCCACCGCTGTTGGACATGAGTCCTGAGGAAGACAGAAAGAAGCTGGAAGACCTCAAAACATATCTACAGGAAGTAGCAGCTCGGATCGACCAGGTTGAGCTCATTAAATTTCCGCGTAAAGAAGGAGAGCCCGCTTCCCAGTCTGCTGAAATACAAGCTGCTGCTGGTAATTTCTTCAATGCCTTCGATGATCAGGCCTTCGACCGGCGCAATTTCCAGCTGAAGCAGATTTACAACTTTTTTAAGACAAAGGATCCGGAATATGCAGGGATGATAGATGACCTGAACAAAACCCTGGCAGCACATGATAAGCAGGCTGAAAGCAATCTCATGGTGATGGTGATGGATCAGCTGGAAACTCCACGGCCAAATCACATCCTGACCAAAGGGAATTATGCCTCACTGGAAGAAGAAGTTTTTCCTGATGTGCCCTCCGTACTACCTCCTTTGCCTGAGGACATGCCCAATAACCGGTTAGCATTGGCGCAGTGGTTAGTCTCCCGTGAAAACCCTTTAAGCGCAAGGGTTACCATCAATCGGTATTGGCAATCATTCTTTGGGGCAGGTTTGGTGAAAACATCAGAAGACTTTGGGGTACAGGGGGCACTACCTACACATCCGGAGCTGCTGGATTGGCTCGCTGTGGATTTCCAGGAAAGTGGTTGGGATCTCAAAGCACTTTTCAAGAAGATTGTGATGAGTTCCACTTACCAGCAGTCTTCAAGGGTCTCTGAGGAATTGCTGGAGACCGATCCTGAAAATAAGTTGTTGGCCAGGGCTACCCGAATGCGGCTACCCTCCTGGATGCTGAGGGATCAGGCACTCTTCGCCAGTGGCTTACTTGTAGACTCCCTGGGTGGCGAACCAGTAAAACCCTATCAACCCTCCGGAATCTGGGAGGAGGCTACATTTGGAAAAAGAAAATATGAGCAGGGGCATGGTGATGACCTGTACAGAAGGACCCTATATACATTTTGGAGACGTATCGTGGGACCTACTATGCTTTTTGATAATTCCAGCAGGCAGGTTTGTGAGGTGAAAAGCACCAGGACCAATACTCCATTACATGCTCTCACCACGCTGAATGATATCACCTATGCTGAAGCAGCAAGAGTGTTTGCTTCTAATATCCTGGTAGAGAAGAAAAGTGATGATGAAAGGATGAATACAATGTTTGAGGTATTGACATCCCGGAAACCAGGATCCAGAGAGTTGAAAATTCTCCATCAGAGGCTGGAAGATCTAAGGGATCAGTTTGCTGCGCAACCCCAGGAAGCTAAAAAATTGATAAGTGTAGGAGAGTATCAAAACAAATACTCTTTAGATCAGGTAGATCATGCTGCTTATACAGTTTTATGTTCGGTTGTAATGAATCTCGATGAAACCATAACCCGTCAATAACATGAAAAAGATATTACATCCTATAGATGAATACAGGGTACAGCTTACACGAAGGAACTTCTTTGGTAAGATGGCGCAGGGAATTGGGACCCTGGCGTTGGGTTCTTTGTTAGGGTCTGAGGTGATGGGTGCTGCCAGGTCTACGGGACCAGGTACTGTCGGGTTGAATCTTCCACATTTTGCCCCCAAAGCCAAGCGGATCATCTACTTATTCCAAAATGGTGCACCGTCACATGTTGATCTTTTTGACTACAAACCACTGTTGAAAAGGTGGCATGGTACACAGATACCGGATGAGCTGGTCAATGGTGTTCGTTTTTCAACGATGATTGGTAGCCAGACGGAACGTCCGATCATTTCTGAGATCTCCAATTTTGCTCAGCATGGTCAGAGTGGAGCCTGGGTCTCGGATTTTATGCCTGAAACTGCCAAAATAGCTGATGAGCTATGTTTCGTCAAATCGATGTATACCGAATCGGTAAACCATGCTCCAGCCATTACTTTTTTCCTTACAGGCTCCGAGCAGCCCGGACGACCAAGCATGGGTGCGTGGCTAACCTATGGGCTCGGCAGCGACTCAGAAGACCTCCCAGCTTTTGTGGCCATGACCTCTCGGGACAAAGAAAACAGCTGTGGACAGATTTTTTATGATTACTACTGGGGAAGTGGTTTTTTACCAAGCAAATACCAGGGTGTGAAGTTCAGAGGTGGCGGGGACCCGGTACTATACCTTCAAAATCCTGACGGGATCAGCAGGGAGCTGAGGCGAAAGATGCTGGATGATATTGAAGCGATGAATGAGCTCAACTATGCTGAGTATGGTGACCCAGAGATCAGGACCAGGATTGCTCAGTATGAAATGTCCTACAAGATGCAGATGAGTGTGCCGGAGCTTACAGATCTGTCAAAGGAGCCAAAACACATTCTCGACATGTATGGTCCGGATGTGTACAACAAAGGAAGTTATGCATATAATTGTCTGATGGCCAGGAAGTTGGTAGAGAGAGGAGTTCGTTTTGTTCAGTGTATGCATGCTGGCTGGGACCAACACCGAAACCTGAATCATCAGCTCAAGATTCAATGTCAGGATACGGATGCTCCAAGTGCAGCCCTGATCAGAGATCTTAAACAACGAGGTTTGCTGGAAGATACGCTCGTGATCTGGGGAGGGGAGTTTGGAAGAACACCATTCCTTCAGGGTAACATTAAGGATTATGACAACTGGGGTCGCGACCATCATCCGTATGTGTTTAGTCTATGGATGGCCGGTGCCGGTGTAAAGCCTGGCGTGACCTACGGTGCTTCGGATGAGTTTGGGTTTTACCCCGTAGAAAATCCAGTTCATGTACATGACCTTCAGGCTACCATCATGCATCTGATGGGGATTGACCATGAACATTTTACATTCAAGCACCAGGGTCGTAGATACCGGCTTACCGATGTACACGGCCACGTGGTAAATGATATTCTTACTTAAACAACTTCACTTTTACATGATTGAGATATTTTCTCCTTGATAATTTGCAAGGGAAAACCTGATGGATACCTCAAGAAAGTATTCCTTCTTTATTTGACTAGTAATTTATCATTTTCTTGGCTCATTTTTCATCACTACCTTTTTTGCTGGAGACTTCCCCTTTTGCCACGTGATTGGTTTTTCTTCGGCCCTCGAAGCGTCTGATATACTGGTAGTTGGAGTTCATATATTGGTGGGTGAGTCCCCATTCGAAGATCTTGAATGGCTCACCGGTACTAAGTTCTCTGTTTAAACCGATGGCATGGGGGGCATCTTTGATCACTGCCATGATGTTGAAGTTGATGCCATCTGGAGCAAATTGTATGGTGTTTTTCTCAGGTCCGTCGGTGGTGATGAGAGAAGCTACTCCACCATCCTGTAGCCAAACACAAATTTCATGACCACTATTTGAAATGGGATTATATGGAGATTTCACATAAGGACCTAATGGGTTATCAGCGATTGCGACACCATGTCTGATCTGACGTCCTCCAAAAGTGATCTCCTCACCCATTTGTTCACCTTTATAGTAGAGATAAAATTTCCCATTATAGGGCAAAATACATGGATCATGGACTTTATGGCTATCGAAATCACCCTTTTTCTCCACCAGATGGCGGTTTTGTTCTGTTCCCTTCCAGACACCATTTTCAGCAGGGCTCAAAATTGGTTTTTCACTTTTCGTCCAGGGACCATGAGGTGAATCAGCCCAGGCCAGACCTACCTGGTTTTTAACCCGAACATTGTATGGAGATTTTACTGTTTGATAGCATAAGTAGTATTTTCCATCGTGAACCATAATCTCTGTAGTAAATACAGACCGGTCGTCATAAGCTCCTTTTGGCCCTCGCTCTACGGCGAGTCCTTCTTCTTTCCATGTCCAGCCATCTTCACTGGTGGCATACCAAATGTCACATCTGTCCCAGGGGAATACTTTTTCTTCCTCGATATTTCCACCAAACCCATCAGTAGGTCCGGTGCTTCTGCTATACCATACGAAGTACTTTCCGTCAACTTTTATTACGGCACTGGGATCGCGTCTTACTACACCCTCTTCGTAAGCCAGGTCACCCTTCAGATCATAGACTTTAAATTCTCCAAACCATTCATTGGTCAGGCTGTCTGGCCATCTAAGTGCACGTTTTGAGGCTGCACTTAAGTATTCCCGGTTGGTGATCCCGAGATGGTCCAATTTCTCATTTGTGATTTGAATTGCAGATTGATTGGACTCTTCACACGGTATCTGGTTACAACTTAAGGCCAATAAAAGTGTAAGTACTGGTAAAAATGATTTATTAAAAATGAGTGAAATGATCATCTTATAGTTGTTTGCGTAGTTCATTATAAATCTTTTGCATATCCATGGATAAGCTTTGATAGATAGCTTCTTCACTTGCTTTGCGAAAAGCTTGTTTGTCTACCTCGACAAATTCCATTCCCTGAGCTTCTAACTGACTTCTTAGCATTTCCTGATTTTCCAGGAAAAGTTTATGTTCAAATGTTTGCATGTCCTTTGCTGCGTCGAGAAAGATCTGTTGTAAGTCTTCGGGGAATTTCTGGAATTTCTCTTCGCTGATGACAGGGTATACCCAGCTCATCACATGACCCGTGAGGTTTACATAGTCCTGTACTTCCGAAAATCCAGCGCTCTTGACTAAGGGTAGGGGATTTTCCTGGGCATCAATTGCACCCTGCTGGAGAGATGTAAAAACTTCTGAGAAAGCCATAGGTGTGGGTTTGGCTCCAAGGGCACTCCAGGCTGTTATAAAGGTGGGAACGTTGGGCACCCTCACGATCAACCCCTTTAAGTCGTCGGGGTGTTTGATTGGTCTTTTTGAGGTCAGGTGTCTGGGCCCGCGTTCAAAATAGGCGACAGGTCTTAATCCGGTGATCTCGATCATCTTCTTTTCAATTTCCTGGCCAATGGGTCCATGGATGAATGCTTGCATGTCCACTGTATCCTCAAAAAGGAATGGCATTTCGCAAAATGATGCAAGCTCAAAAAAGTTATTGAGCAGAGACCCTGTTGCAGTCATGTCTATAGCCCCTAATCGAATAAGCCTGATGGCTTCTGCTTCCTTTGCAAGCTGCTCACTAGGATATACCTCCAGTGTAATCCTACCTTCTGACCGTTCATGCAGCAATTCGCCGAAGTATTGAAAGGCCTGATACCAGGTGTGGTCTTCATTTACGAGTAATCCGGCACGAAGCTTGTATTCAGCCTCATCTTTAAACTGACAGCCAGTGCAAAAGAATAAGGGGACAAGAAAGTAGATAATCCAATGATTTTTATTCCTAAGATTCTTCATAATTTTTCATTGGCTCAATGAAGTTAATCAATGAAATATTAGATTATTAAAAATTATGGGACAAAGGTTTTCATCCCTGAGCACCTGCGTCAACATTACATTTATTGTATGATCTTCTGAAGCCACAAGGTCTGGCTGGATCAAAGAAAAGAGCAATCAAAGATGGATGCGAACTAAGATCAAAAAGATAATTTGTAGATATTTTAGAATTCCACTGAAGGAGGTACTTACCGATGCCAAACATGGAAACCATACTCACTTTGAGTTAATAACCTGTACAATTACCCTGGAGGATGGTTCGGAAGGAACAGGTTATACATACACAGGCGGAAAGGGTGGTCGTGCTATCAAGGCTATGATCGATCATGATCTTATTCCGTTTTTGATTGGAAAAGATGGGTCTAAAGTAGAACAATTGAATGAAGCAATGGAGTGGCATATACATTATGTTGGTAGGGGAGGTATTTCTTCCTTTGCTATTTCATCTTTAGACATTGCACTTTGGGATATTCGATGTAAAAATGCAGGCAAGCCTTTGTGGAAGTTTATAGGAGGGAACAGTAAAAGCTGTAAGGCTTATTGTGGTGGTATCGATCTCATGTTTCCGATGCAAAAATTGTTGAAAAACATACAGGGTTATCTGGACAGTGGTTTCAATGCTGTTAAGATTAAGGTCGGAAGACAGCATCCTGATCAAGATATAGAAAGAATCGAAGCGGTCCGAAAACTCATCGGTCCCGACATCACTTTTATGGTCGATGCCAATTATTCCCTAAGTGTGGATGATGCCATCAAGCTGGCAAATGCATTTAAACAATACGATATATTTTGGTTTGAGGAGCCAACGATTCCAGATGATTACACCGGGTATGCTGAGATTGCCAATGCTACAGGAATACCCTTAGCAATGGGAGAAAACCTTCATTCCATACATGAGTTTGGACATGCCTTCAAACAATCTAACCTTTCTTTTATCCAACCGGATGCATCTAATTGTATGGGAATTACAGGGTGGTTGAAAGTGGCCAGGATGGCTCGTAATTACGGCCTGCCGGTATGCTCTCATGGCATGCAGGAATTACATGTAAGCCTTGTTTCGGCACAACAAAATGCTGGTTGGTTAGAGGTGCACAGTTTTCCAATTGATGAGTATACCGAAAGACCTCTTGTTGTAATGGATCATAAGGCCATTTGCCCTGATGAAAATGGAATAGGAGTGACGTTCAACTGGGATAAGCTAATCCCATTTGAAGAATAATTGTCTATACAATCAATTCCACGTTCTTTTTCCTAAACTCACCGGGACTACTGCCGGTCACCTTCTTGAATAACCGGGAGAAGTACGATAAATTGGATAAACCGCATTCACCGGCAATTTCAGGGATACTCTTGGGTGTAGTCACCAGCAGTAACTGGGCTCGTTCGATTCTCTTTGACTGAATGTAGTTAATTGGACGGATACCCGTCTGATGTTTAAAAGCCCTGGAAAAATAGTCAGTGTTCATATGGGACATGCCCGCCAATAGGTCCACAGTGAGTTCAGTATTCAGGTTTTGATTGATAAAATTTACAGCGTCTGAAATTTTCTTGTAGGTTGAGCTATCCTGGATTGATGTAGGTTCTGATTCCAGAATAAACCTTGAAAGTAGTGTCAGAATGATCCCTTTGGTCTCAACATATGCTTGCGGGGTGAGCATTTCATTTTCCTTTTCAAATGACATGAGCATTTTGTGATTGTCATAGACTTTGGGATCATCGTTTTTGTAGCTTCGGTTGGGATTGAGTTCAAGGAGTCGTTGAAAATTTTTTAGGTCAACCTCATTGGCTTTAACCTCATATTTAAATGCCCTGTGTTGATAAACAGAAAATCCTTCTCCCAATTCCTCAAAAAAACTCAGGTAATATTGTGACATCATTTCTTCGCATTTGTATGCACTTAATGTGAAACTTGGGATGAGATATAGATAGCCTGATTTAAGTTGAAAAACCTGTTTATGATGATAGACCTGCGCTGTTCCGCCATCAATGTAATAGAGCCGGGAGAACGGACTGATCACATTGCTGTAATTCCAGTGATTGTCCAATTGCACATGTCCTGCATTCAGCAGTGATACGGTCAGGTTTTTCAAGGATTTGTACATTGTCCTGGTTAATTGAATTTCACTTGGATCAATTGGAGAGCATTAATTTAATGGAAATAGTTAATAAAGTCGGATTTGTGCATAATATAGTCTTTTTTGAATATCTGAATTGATCTTACGTATTGTTACATTTGAATTTACGCTTTTAACCCAGTCGTATGAAGCACCTCAGATATGTCTATGTATTTCTTATTCCTCTTATAATTTCATGTGGACCTGATATACCAGAGGAGGTAGAAAAAGCATACCATAATCTGCCTGAGGAGCTGGATTTTAATATTCATGTAAAACCCATTCTTTCGGATAAATGCTTTCTTTGTCATGGACCTGATAAAGCAAAGCAGCAGGCGGGACTTAGACTTGATCTGGCCGAAACCGCATATGGGGAGCTTCCCGAAAATCCGGGTAAAGTGGCCATCAAGCCGGGAAACCTGAATAAAAGCCAACTATTTCATCGGATTACATCGCAGGACCCGGAAGTGATAATGCCGACTCCTAAATCCAACCTTACCTTAACGGATTACGAAAAAGCAGTCCTGATCAAATGGATTGAAGAGGGTGCTGAATACAAGCCTCATTGGGCATTTATTAAGCCTGAGGAGAGAAAACCACCCAAAACAGAAGACCCATGGGTACAGAATGACATTGATCGTTTCATACTGGAAAAGCTTAACCAAAAGGAACTAAAGCCATCCGCAGAGGCCGATAAAGCAATGTTGTTGCGAAGGCTTTCTTTTGACTTAACAGGGCTGCCTCCCACATTTGAAGAAATTGAGCAGTTTGTTAATGATAGCTCATCTGATGCCTACGAGAAGCAGGTAGACCGTTTGATTGCATCGGTTCATTTCGGTGAAAAAATGACCATGGATTGGATGGACGTGGCCAGGTATGCAGATACCTATGGCTATCAGGTGGATAGCTACAGGGATGCTAGCCCATGGAGAGATTGGGTGATTGATGCTTTCAATGAAAATATGCCCTATGACCAGTTTGTGACCTGGCAGTTGGCTGGAGATTTACTTCCCAACCCAACCAAAGAACAAATGATCGCCACGGGATTTAATCGATTGCACCCTCAGAACATGGAAGGCGGTATTGTGGACGAGGAGTTTAGGGTTGAATATGTAGCGGATCGAACGAATGTTGTCGGGACGGGATTGCTGGCACTTACCGTGGGCTGTGCCAAATGCCATGATCATAAATATGATCCGATATCACAAAAAGAATATTATCAGATGTACAGTTTTTTCAACAATGTGAATGAAACTGGTCAGATCAGCTGGGATTCCAGGGACCTACCTGTCCCCACGATGCTTTTTCCAACAGAAGACCAGGAAGATGTAATCTCATATCTGACTGATCTTGTAGTAAAGAGTGAAAAACAAACTATCAATACTAAAGAAAATGCGATTGCAGAATTTGATGCCTGGATGGCATCAGGTGGACATACTTCACTTAAACCCGGCATTCCCACCAAAGGATTGGAGGCTCATTTCAAGTTGGATGGCACCTTGAAAAATAGTTCCAGAGCTCGTGAGATTGCCAGGATGGACAGACAATATTCAAAAAAGGAATATCCCGTCTTTGTGGATGGATATAAAAGTAAAGGACTTAAAATGGATGGGGATGCCTGGTTGGATACAGACACCATAGGGGTCTTCAAGCGGGAACAGCCGTTTAGCATTGGATTATGGATCAATGTTCCCAAAAACCTTAAAGAAGGGGTGATTTTCCATAAAAATACAGGTACGAGACTATATAGCTACAAGGGATATCATCTCAATATCAGAGATAACAAACTGGAAGGGATGCTGGCACATACATGGCCAGATAATGCGATAGTTAATCTTTCAGTGGAGGAAATTCCCAAAGAGGAATGGATCCATTTAATGATGACCTATGATGGATCCAGTCGGGCGTCCGGTCTTAAACTCTACCTGAATGGAAAGGTGTTTAAAACTGAAACAGAATTTGATAATCTGTATAAGGACATTGTGTTTCAGAAACCTGAAGGAAAACCATTCGATAAGACAAAAGAGCCTGGACTTCAGATTGGGGCGCGTTGGCGAGGCAAAGGAATTGGAGGTGCAATAGTGGATGAGCTGGTTGTTTATAACCGGGAACTGGCTCCTGTTGAAGTAATGATGATTGGTAATCCTGATGAGCTTGACATGCTAGCGGAAAGCACCACCTTGACTACACAACAGAAAACATGGCTGTCAGAATATTATTTCAAAACCATATCGAGGGATTATCAATTGAGTCTAAAAGATCTCGAAAAGTCGAGAAGGGCTTTGGTTGACAGCACCGAACTGGTCAAAGAGATCATGGTGACGAAGGAAATGCCTAAGCCCAGGCAGGCTTATGTGCTGGAGCGGGGGCTTTACAACAACTATGGAGAAGAAGTTTTTCCAGAAACACCTGAACAAATTCTTCCGATGGATGAGAAGTATCCACGAAACAGGCTGGGATTAGCACAATGGCTTTTTGATGAAGATCATCCGCTGACGGCAAGAGTTGCCGTTAACAGATATTGGCAGAACTACTTCGGAAAAGGGCTGGTCAGATCTACTGAGGATTTTGGTAACCAGGGAGACGCACCCAGTCATCCGGAGCTGCTCGATTGGCTGGCCATTAGGTTTATGGAAAGCGGATGGGATGTGAAAGCACTGCAAAAGATGATTGTGATGTCTGCAACGTATCGTCAAAGTTCTATCACCTCTCCCGGGCTGAGAGAGAAAGACCCCCAAAATATCTACCTGGCTCGTGGGCCCAAGATCAGATTGTCCAGTGAGATGGTCAGAGACAATGCACTGGCTGCAAGTGGTCTGCTCAACCGGGAGATTGGTGGTGAAAGTATAAAGCCTTATCAGCCGGAAGGTTTATGGTCAATGAATTCTGGCTCTTACGAGCAATCGAAAGGAAAAGACCTGTATCGCAGGAGCATGTATGTGTACTGGAAAAGAACAGTGCCTCATCCGACCCTTGGTACCTTTGATCAGCCGGAGCGGGTAGAATGCACCGTCCGTCGACAAAAGACCAATACTCCGTTGCAAGCCCTGGTATTACTCAATGATCCGGCATTTGTGGAGGCCTCCAAAGTGATTGGGGAAACCATCACCCGAAATGAAGATTCCACACAAGGCATCAAGATGGCTTATCAAAGGCTAACAGGCATTCAGCCAAAAGCTGAAGAACTGGAATTGCTTCTGAAACTACAGGGCGAGGAATATGATAAATTCTCTGCTGACCCTAAGAGGACAGCGGGTTGGACATCAGCAGGAGAATACGAAGTGGATCCTAAACTGGATCAGCCTATGGTTGCTGCCAATGCTGTGGTAGCCAGTGTGATTTTAAATTCGGATGCAAGCATCACTAAAAGATAACAAGTATGTGTGATCATCATCATAAAGTACTGAGAACAAATAGTCCCGACCTGAGGGATACGGAAAACAATATTGACAGAAGACAATTCCTGACGAAGACGTCAATTGGACTTGGAGCCCTTGCCCTGGGATCTCTTTTTGGGACAGAAAAGGCGTTTTCATCTCCTGTCGCTCCAGGCCCCATGTCAGGTCTGGAAGGATTGCCCCATTTCTCACCGAAGGCAAAACGCATTGTCTACCTGTTTCAAAGTGGTGGGCCTTCTCAATTCGAAACGTTTGATTACAAGCCCAAACTGAACGAAATGTTTGGTACGGAGCTGCCGGAATCCGTCCGAGGAGGACAGCGACTTACTGGGATGAGTGCTTCACAAACTTCCCTGCCCATCGCACCTTCTATCTATAAGTTTAATCAGTATGGCGAAAGCAGGGCATGGGTCAGTGAACTGATGCCACATACTGCCGAGGTGGTAGATGACCTTTGTTTTATTAAGTCCCTTTATACTGAGCAAATCAATCATGACCCGGCCATTACCTTTTTTCAAACCGGCCATCAGCTGGCTGGAAGGCCTTCCATTGGTTCGTGGCTTAGCTATGGTCTGGGTAGTCTGAACAAGAACCTGCCGACATTCATTGTATTGGTTTCCAAGAACTCAGGAGGTCAGCCATTGTATGCCCGTTTATGGGGGAATGGATTTTTACCCACTGAGCATCAGGGGGTTCAGTTCCGTTCCGGAGCGGATCCTGTGTTGTATCTTTCTAATCCGGATCATTACGATCATCACGACAGGGGGGAGATGCTCGATTACCTGAAGCAGCTCAACGAAATTCAAAATAGCACATATGGTGATCCGGAAGTGAACGCCAGAATATCTCAGTATGAGATGGCTTATCGAATGCAGTCTTCGGTGCCGGAAATAACAGACCTTTCCGATGAGCCGGAGGAGGTGTTTGATATGTACGGACCTGATAGCCGGGACCCTGGTACCTATGCGGCCAACTGCTTGCTGGCCAGGAAGCTCCTGGAGAAAGATGTTCGCTTTGTTCAGCTTTATCACAGAGGCTGGGATCAGCATAATTACCTTCCAAATGGAATCAGCAACAATTGTAAAAAGACAGATCAGCCTACCGCAGCATTGCTCAAGGACCTAAAACGAAGGGGATTGCTGGATGATACCCTGGTGATCTGGGGAGGAGAGTTCGGCAGGACCGTCTATTCACAAGGAAAACTTACTACGGACAACTATGGACGTGATCACCATCCAAGGTGTTTTACCGCATGGATGGCAGGAGCTGGGGTGAAACCAGGCTTTACCTATGGCGCAACTGATGATTTTAGCTACAATATCACTGAAAATCCTGTCCACGTTCATGACTTCCACGCTACCTTGTTGCACCTCATGGGCGTAGATCATGAAAGGTTAACTTTCAAGACCCAGGGCAGAAGATTTAGGCTAACCGATGTGCATGGGCATGTGGTGAAAGATATCCTAGCTTAAGGTCTTCAGAAATATCGAAAGGTATCGAACAATGGTTTTTACATCAAAAAAGCAGTGTTAGTTTATAATAATATATAAATTGAGATTGGTAAATTATTGACTACCATCCCAAAACCCACTGTTTAACCTAAGATGAAGTTGTAATGAAATGTACTGCTTTAATCATTGTTTCGCTTCTATTTATAATCGGTTGCTCTCAAAATCCTCAGGAGGTAGACCAGCCCAAAGGAGCGGATAATATTGCTTACAAATGGGGCAAAATGGCCTTATTAGCAACAGCCAATGATACAGAACGATTTAATCCAAGACCTACTATTACTTCAAGGTATCTGGGTTTGATATTTACATCCGTATTTGATGCCTGGAGTCGATATGACTCAACAGCTATACCAGTATATCTCCAGGAGGTGTCCAGAAGACCAATTGAGGAACAAACCCTTTCCAACAAAGAAATAGCTATCAGCTATGCTGCGTACAGGACAATGTGTGAGTACTACTATTCAGACTCGTTATTGTTCAGGCAGTTTATGGTTGATTTGGGACTTGATCCCATGGATATGAGTACCGACCCCTCATCTCCTGTTGGGATTGGGAATCTTGCCGGCTTTTCGGTGATAAATGCCCGAAAGCAAGATGGATCGAATCAATATGGCGAAGAAAAAGGATCAAAGGGTGTGTCCTATTTTGACTACACAAACTATGAACCGGTCAATCCGGTAGATAAGAATGTAGATCCAAATCGGTGGCAGCCAAAATACTTTTCTGATGGAAAAGGGGGTAAATTTGCTCCTGGATGTTTGACTCCTTTTTGGGATAAAGTAGTACCCATCGCACTTAAATCAGGGGATCAATTCAGACCCGGACCACCCCCGATGATCGGATCTGAGCAGCTAGCCGCAGAAGTAAAGGAAGTCGTTGATCTTCAGGCCAACTTGACGGATGAACAGAAAGCATTGGTGGAATTTATGAGGGATGGACCCAAGTCCGTACAGCAGGCTGGTCACTGGTTGATCTTTGCTCAAGATGTCTCACTAAGAGATCAGCACACACTGGATGAGGATGTCAAGCTCTATTTTTATAATCAGGTAGTAGCCATGGATGCGTTCATTGCGGCATGGGATTCAAAAATGTTCTATGATTATGCACGGCCTTATGCGCTGGTGCACAAATATTATGAAGGGGAAGTGATCAAAGCCTGGGGAGGTGAGGGCAAAGGGATGATGGAGATGGATGGAACCCAGTGGAGACCGTATTCACCCGAGACATTTTTATGTCCACCTTTTCCAAGCTATGTGTCAGGGCATAGCTGCATCAGTGGCGCATGTGGAGAAGCACTGAAGATCTGGACCGGAAGTGACGAGTTTGGTGTGGAAGTCCAGCTGGTGGCTGGAGCACTTACCGAACCGTACAACCTTGGGGATACGGTCACATTGGTGTTCCCGACTTTTACCGAAACGGCAGAGATGGCAGGGATCTCGAGAGTATTAGGTGGTTATCACATCCAGGCAGATAACGTTGCAGGACTTGAACTGGGTAGAAATGTTGCCAGGGAAGCGTGGAAGTTTTACCTGAAACACATCAACGGATAAAAGCTAGTATTTACCATTAGTTCCAAACATTTCCATCTTGGATCTACGTGGTCTAACACGAACCGAGTGGTCTGGTTCACCAGTTATTCGGTCAAACTCATCCGGTGTCCTGACTGATGGCACAAAATCATTTGTTTTTTGCTTCCATTGCTGCAATGCCGACAAAAGCTCGTCTCTTTGGTCTTGATAGTCATTGTTGTCAAATAGGTTGTTCAGCTCATCAGGATCATTTTCCAGGTCATACAGCTCATACCATGGACGAGGTGCTTTAAAACATGCCAGCTGATGCTCATTTAAAGAGTCTTTTTCGTGAAGTCGGAGCATGGCCTGCCAGCTGAGTCCCCGTCCGGCATCAGCAGATGGGGTGGCTGGAAGATCATTGTAAGTGTTACTGATCAGTTTAAAGCTTTCTGATTGAACGGACCGGGCATGGTCTTCATAATCATGCCAGTGGTCCTCAGCGAAGACATGTTCTCTGACCTTTTGCTCCGGATTTTCCAGAATGGGTAAGAAGCTGACACCTTCAAAGTCACCCGGAATTTGGAGGCCTGCCACATCCAATAAAGTAGGTGCGAGATCCACCGAACTGACTAAACTGTTTGTCATTAATCCAGCATTGACCTTAGCTGGCCATTTCACCAAAAAAGGGGTTTTGATGCCACCTTCATAGAGTGTGGTCTTATCCCGTGGAAAAGGCCTTCCATTATCGCTTATAAATATGATTAGTGTATTTTCTGTAATACCCTGGTGATCCAGTTCATCTATTACCAGCCCAACATACTTATCCAGTCTCCCGATCTCATCATAATACAGCCGTAGATCCTCTCTTACCTCTGGCACATCTGGTAAATGAGGAGGCACGATCACATCCTGCAGGCTATGCGGTGGATCCAGACTTCCGTCTTCATACTCCCGGTGTGGGTCAAGGGCGGCAAACCACATAAAAAAGGGTTTGTCCTTGGGTCGGCTTTGCAACACATTCACCCAGTCCTCGCAGCCGCTGGGTTGTTGAGAGACCATCTTTCCCTTGGATTGATCTGCTCCGGTGGGTAGCTGAAACCCGGAAACATCAGCTTCTTTTATGAGTTCGAAATGGTCTTTGATTGCATTGCCCAGATGCCATTTTCCAGCTGCTACGGTATAATAGCCAGCTTCGCCGAGCCGTTCAACAAATGTCTTACTATCAGCTGGCAAAGGCCAGTGAAGCTGCTCAGCGCCCGTATTGTGTGGATACTTTCCAGTGATGATACTTGATCTGCTGGGGCTGCAGGAGCTGGCTGTAAGGTAAGCCTTGTTGAATTGCATTCCACTTTTTGCCAAAGCATCAATATTCGGGGTCCGGATATGAGGATGTCCATAAGTGCCGGCATCATCCCAATTCATATCATCAGCAATGATGAGAATGATATTGGGGGATGTGGTTTTGGTTTGGCATTGCGCCAAAAGGATGAGTAATATGAAGAAGGCTAGCGTCTGTCTGAACATTATTGGATCATATAAATTGAAACTCAATAATAAATACCATCAGGTAAAAATACAGTCCTGAAAAGGTACCTGATTGAGGGGGTATTTTAACAATAAAGGACATTAATCTCCCTTTTGATTTTTCCACATGTGTTCCAGTGCAGCCATCTCCGTTGGCTGACCTTCATCCCCACAGCTTGCCATCCAATTTTCCAGTTCTTTTTTAAGCGTGGTCATGATCTCTTGATTAGCAGGATCCTCAGCGAGGTTGTTTAAACACCAGGGGTCTTGGTTGATGTCGTAGAGCTCTTCGGTAGCTCGCTGACGGAACCTGGTGAGCCACTTAGCAGCTTCCTTATCCTGTTTTGCTATTTCGGTCCAGGAAGTAAACCAGGGCATAGGGTCTTTCGGGTCGTTGTTGATGGTATTGAAGAATTCCACCTCCGGAGTTAGGTTCACTATATATCGGTACTGATTATTTACAACTGCCCTGATACCATAGTAATCGCTGCCGTCATTGATGCCACGGGTAGTATGAAGACTGAATGCATATTCCTTACCTGACTGCTGTTTTCCGGTGAGAATTGGGACCATACTTTTTCCATCCAGGATGGAAGGGACGTTGCCACCAGCCAACTCGATAAAGGTGGGAAGGATGTCCGTGTACTCCACAATCCCGTCAAAGGCAGATCCTGGTTCGATCATACCCGGCATTTTGGCAATCAATGCTGATTTGACGCCAGCCTCATAGCCGGTCCACTTGGCAAAAGGCCAGATAGCACCCTGTTCGCTGGCAAACATTACCAGGGTATTTTCTGTGAGACCGTGTTTCTCCAGGAGTTCAAGAGTCGTTCCCACCTGACCATCCAGGTAATTGATTTCAGCCAGGTACTTTACGTACTCCTCCCTGATCACCCTGGTATCAGGGAAGAATGGTGGAAGGGTGATACTATCAGGGTTGAATAATGATGGATCCCCCATATTCCACGGGTTATGAGGTTCGTTGGAGGTAAGCATCAAAGCAAAAGGTTCTTGCTTTGATTTGGCATCCTGTAGAAATTCCTCAACCAGGTCAAACTGAGGGTTATTGTCCTTACCCAAATATTCAAAATCAAAAATGGTTTCCGGTTTGATGTGCCTTTTGCCGGAAAGGGCTACGCGATAGCCGAGGGGTTTCAGGTATTGTACAATGCTTTTCGTTCCTTCTTTGGCGAACGTGTGATTGGGATACGCCCCCGTCTTGACAGGATACAGCCCGGTGAAAATGTTGTGTCGGGTAGGGGAGCACATCGGCGCAGCCTGGTAACATCGGGTAAACTTCATGCCCTCGGCAGCCAACCGGTCGATGTTGGGTGTAATGGCATCCGGGCTTCCATAGGCACCTAGGTCCCAGTTGGTACAATCATCCGCCAGGATAAATACGATGTTGGGTTTTGTCGATTGTGTAGCTTTTGAATCAGCGCTTTTTTGACATCCCATGACCCAAAAGGCCAGGAGAATTACAGGTAAGGTTTTTGACATGTTTGGGTTATTGAAGGATAATGTTATCAATTAATATTGATCATTCAAAGAGAGCTATTGGTGGAAGCATGAATGTTTGTGGATACCATGAATATCAAAGGCCTCTTATTTTACCTTAGAGTCTTAGCGCCATCGTTGGTGTTTTCACCAACGATTGAAATGTTATTTTAATCCATTTTAATAGCCATCGTTGGTGTTTTCACCAACGAACCGGAATAGTAATGAAGAATTCCTATAACTAACGTTTCTAGCTTTTCTTGTTGGCATTTTTACTACCATCCTCGGAATATAATTTTCATATTCCAAACTCAGACTTATAGGTGAAAACACCAACAAGGGCTGGGGTTTTTGACGACGCTCTTTATTAGAAGACAAGTTTTAGTCATAAATGAGAGTATTAGCATTGATTGAAATTTTTTTTGTACCCAGAACAACTACCAGAGCCATCGTTGGTGTTTTCACCAACGATTGAAATGTTAATTTTAATCCATGTAATGTGTTAGAAAGTCAAACTCGGATTTGTTTAATATGTAAAAGCTTGCTGATGAATATTTATACTCCTCCGGTAGTTGGCATAGGCCGGCATTTACTGGATTATAATGTATATAGTCAAGTTTCTGTTCGAATACTTTTTCTGTGTAAAGTTCAATATTCATTAGACTCCTCTGCCAAATTTGATATTCTCTATCCTTAAGATTAACACGGAATTCAGACAATAATTTTTGATCGTTCTTTTGTAGGTCAAACTTTATCATTTGTGCTATGTATTTCAGGAAGTCTCTCTGAAACTCATAAGTTTGAAAACCTTCACGTGCTTGCCAGATTAAATGAATGTGATTGTCCATGATTACAAATGCATATACAAACACACGCCCATCATTCACTAAGAACCTCAGGCTGTCGATAATTAGTGTCTTGTAGGATTCGTTTGATAGTAAATGCTTCTTTTTGTGAATAGAGGCAGTTAGGAACTGAGCCTGTTCAGTTAAGATTTCCATGCTACTAAATATAGCATATAATGATATAACATACTGACTTTAATAGCCAATAATGGTTCACCAACATTCATCACTTATGAGAATGTGTCTTTACATTTTTCAATCCAATTTCAATTTTAAGGCTTGCCATATTTTAGCCTGTCACACTTGTTGGTGAAAACACCAACAAGGGCTTAGGTATAAAAAGGCTGGAGTAGCATGCCCCTTCATTCATCGTCTCTCAAAGAGGACGATGTAGATAGGATATCTATATTAGGAGTGGGTGGTCAGTGAGCCACAGTGAACCACGCTTTCTCCCCACCAATCTGGGAATTGCTTCTCCTCCTCAAAAAACTCTACTTGATGTCAATAAATTGTATTATTTTAATAAACAAACCCGGTAGTTGCTCCATTCTCCATCCGGAGTGCTCCCAATGTGCTCCCAATGTGCTCCCATACTCCTCCCATACTCCCTTTAGTCCGATAAAAATTGTACTTAAATAAGATGGTGAAGCTTGCAACAACAAGGGCTGGGTATAAAAACAACAAGGGCTGGAGTAGCATTTTGTTCCTTAGCGCCTTTGTGGCATTCGTATGAAAACGATTGCCCATCTCCCTGTTTCCCGCCAACAATTATTCAGTTTAATTTGCAGGCGTGAACGAACCAAAAACCATCTTGTGCATCGACTGGGGGACCTCATCCTTTCGGGGAGCACTTGTAGAAGCCAACTCACATAAGGCTCTAAAGCATTTTCAAAGTAATGATGGCTGTAAAAAGCTTTTCCAGGGATCAAAAGATGAGGGCGTAGATCCACTTGAATATTTCATCCGGAGCTTGAGGCGATCCCTGTCGCAAGCAGGTGTAGATCGTGCTGATTATGGTCAAATAATCATCTCAGGGATGGCCAGCTCCAGCATCGGGATGAAAGAACTTCCCTACGCTCGCTTACCTTTTCCTGTTGACGGCACCGGAGTGGTATCAGAAACTTTTGAGGACAAGGATCTTGGCAAAATCACCCTGATCAGCGGGGCGGCTTCGGATCAGGATATCATGAGAGGAGAGGAGACCCAATGTATTGGACTAAAAGAAATATCCAACACTGATAAATTTATCCTGATCTTACCGGGGACGCATTCCAAGCACATGGAGATTGCCGATGGGAATTTGATCGGCTTTAAAACTTTTATGACCGGTGAGCTATTCCAGTTGATCGGTGAGCAAAGTGTGCTCAATCGGTCAGTAGAAAAGACAAAATGGTCATCAGATTTCGCAAATGTTTTCAAACAAGGCGTCGGTGATGCCATTGGTGAAAACCTGCTAAACGAACTGTTCCGGATCCGAGCCAGGGATGTTCTGGGAACAAGTAAGAATCGTCACGAAACCTATTTTTACCTGAGTGGGCTCTTGATTGGCCATGAATTGCAGGAGTTAAAGGCTACGACGGCCCACAAACTTTTTGCCTGTGATGAAAAGATGAAACCCCTTTATGAACTTGCTGCACAGCAGTTGAGACTTTCAGATGCTACTTTCATTGATCCTGACCGACTATCAAACGCTTATATTACCGGACAACTAACCATATTAAAGAATCTATCATGACTGTTGAAAATGCATTGAAAGAAATGCCCGTAATCGGGATATTGAGAGGATTTAGCCAGGACCAGGTTTTCCGAATCCTGGAATTGTATCAGGAATGTGGTTTTCATATGGCAGAAGTTACATTAAATACAGAAAATGCACTTTCCATTATTTCAACTGCTGTCAAGACATTCGAAGGTCTATTCATTGGAGCAGGTACAGTATGTGACATCAAAGACTATCAAGCAGCTAAGGATGCAGGGTCGCAGTTTATCGTGACACCAATCCTGGATGAACGGGTTGTAACCACAAGTGTAAAAGATGGAATTCCCATTTTTCCTGGCGCTTTTTCGCCCTCAGAGGTCTACAAAGCCTGGAAGCTTGGTGCCACCATGGTAAAGGTATTTCCGGGTGGCTCACTCGGATATCAATATATTAAGGAGCTTCAAGGCCCATTACCGCAGATCCCACTCGCACCCACAGGTGGAGTAAGCATTGACAATCTGGAGCAATTCATGAAAGCGGGAGCAAAAGGTGTAGGGATGGGAGGTAAGCTATTTCTTCCCGACCTGATCAATGAAGGAAACTGGTCAGGGTTAAAGGAGCATTTACTGGCTTTCAATCAAAAAATGAAGCAGTATACTTCACCTGCAAACTAGATTCTGAACCGATCATACTTTTCCGCATCAAACTTGTAGAGGAATGATCCTTTCTTGCTTGAGGTCATATCCTTTTCATCGAGCTTGATCAATACGTCCTGGCTTAGGATCTTTTTAATAAAATTCCTTTTGTCAAGTTTTTGCCCCAGGATGGCTTCATACAATTTTTGAAGCTGTCGCATCGTGAATTTTTCTGGTAACAATTCGAAGCCAATAGGTTCTACTGAAGCCTTATACCTCAGTCGTTTAATCGCCTGACGGATCATTTCGTTGTGATCAAATATCAGTGAAGGGATATCCTGAATATTAAACCACTCAGCTGAATGCTTTTTTGTTAACTCCTGGTTGTGCTCCTCAATATTGATCAAAGCGTAGTAGGCAGTTGAAACCGTCCTATCAACCGGATCACGCTCAGGCTGGCTGAAGGACCTCAACTGATCGAGATAAATATCATGTAAGCCTGTGAGCTTTTGAAGGATGCGTGAAGCGGCATTGTCCAGAGTTTCATCCGGTCTTAAAAAACCACCCATCAAAGACCATTTCCCCTTTTCGGGTTCAAAATCCCTTTTGATCAGTAAGATTTTTAGGTTGTCCTGGTCAAAACCAAAAATGATACAATCAACAGCCAGTAAAACCTTCTTGTGTGCCCGATAGTGGTCCTTCATCATTTATACAGGTAGATTTGGAGAATAAAAAATTAAATGTAAATAATACACTTAAATTTTATTTACTATATTCACGTAATATTAACCCATTCTTACCATGAGTAACAACCCCCATGTGCTCGGACTTGATTTTGGAACGGACTCCGTAAGGGCAGTTCTGGTAGATGCCACCGATGGAACCACCCGGGCGAGCGAGGTGTCCTGGTACAGGCGTTGGAAAGAGGGAAAGTACTGCGAGCCTTCCAAAAATCAATTCAGACAGCATGTCTCAGATCACATTGAAGGAATGGAAGCCTCCATTAAAGGGGTAGTAAAAGCTTCCGGTATCGATCCTCATTTGATCAAAGGCATTTGTGTGGATACCACAGGTTCTTCACCGATCCCGGTAAACCAGGAGGGAACAGCGCTTTGTCTCACACCTGATTTTCAGGAAAACCCAAACGGCATGATGGTGCTTTGGAAAGACCATACGGCCATCAAAGAAGCAGAAGAAATCAATCAACTGGCCAGGAACTGGGGTGGGGAAGACTACACCCGGTTTGAAGGTGGGATCTATTCCACGGAATGGTTCTGGGCCAAGATCTTGCATGTTGCCCGGGAGGATAAGGCAATTCAAAAGGCTGCATACTCCTGGATGGAACACTGTGACCTGATGACATTTATCCTGACTGGAGGTGAAAACCTGAAAGATTTCAGAAGGTCCAGGTGTGCAGCTGGTCATAAGGCCATGTGGCACGAGTCCTGGAGCGGACTACCAGCAGATGAGTTCCTATCTAAACTTGATCCCTATCTGGTAGACGTTAAACGTAATCTGTATTTCGATACCTACACCTCAAATCTTCCTGCCGGCAGGTTGTCAGCTGAATGGGCAGGTAAGCTGGGGTTAAGTCAGGATGTTGTGGTAGCCGTAGGAACATTCGATGCACATGCAGGAGCTGTTGGAGCGGAGGTAGAGGAAAATACCCTGGTACGGGTCATGGGTACTTCAACTTGTGACATCATTGTTTCTTCCCAGAATGTAGTGGGTGACCGAACGGTTAAAGGGATCTGCGGACAGGTAGATGGATCTGTGCTACCAGGTATGATTGGCCTGGAGGCTGGCCAATCGGCTTTTGGGGATGTCCTGGCGTGGTTTAAAAACCTGATCTCCTGGCCACTCGACAATTACCTAAAAGGTACGATGTCTGCCGATGAGCTGGAAAAGATCAAAGAGGATATGATCGTTTCACTTTCTCAGCAGGCTGAGAGGACTCCCATAACAGAAGGGTCACCGATCGCACTTGACTGGATCAATGGTCGTCGCACACCGGATGCCAATCAGCAGCTCAAAGCTGCCATTGTCAACCTGAGCTTGGGCACCGACGCCCCTCAATTGTTCAGGTCACTAGTGGAGGCCATTTGCTTCGGCTCTAAGAAAATAGTAGATCGATTCATTGAGGAGGGTGTGGCGATCAAGACTGTTGTTGGTATTGGTGGTGTGGCTAAAAAGTCGTCCTTCATCATGCAGACTTTGGCCGATGTGCTGGATATGCCCATCAAGGTTGCGGTCTCGGAGCAGGCACCTGCCTTAGGTGCGGCCATGTATGCGGCAGTGGCTTCTGGGGTACATCCTGATATGGGTGCAGCGGTGAAAGCCATGGGGAATGGATTTGAGAAGACTTACCATCCAAAAGCTGAAAACGTGGAGGTATACCAGCAGATCTATCAAAAATATGTCGCACTGGGAGATTTTGTAGAGCAAAAGATAAATACGAATTGAGATGTCACATAAGGAATTGAAAGAGGAGTGCTACGAAGCCAATATGCAGTTGGATGCCCTGGGGCTGGTGATCTATACGTTTGGTAATGTCAGTGCTTTTGACAAAAGCCAGGGTGTTTTTGCTATCAAGCCCAGTGGCGTGCCTTATGAGGTACTGAAACCAGCAGATATCGTGATCCTGGATCTTGAGAATAAGGTCGTGGAAGGTAAGATGAGACCTTCCTCGGATACGAAGACACATGCTTTTTTATATAATCAATGGGAAGGGATTGGGGGTATCGCACATACACACGCTACTTATTCAGTAGCCTGGGCCCAGGCACAAAAAGACATTCCGATCTTCGGGACTACCCATGCTGATCACCTGACTGAGGATATTCCTTGTGCTCCGCCCATGAAGGATGAACATATTCAAGGGGATTATGAACACATGACCGGTCAGCAGATCATCGATTGCTTCAGCGATAAAGGTCTGAACTATAAAGAAGTAGAGATGGTCCTTTTGGGCAATCACGGTCCCTTTACCTGGGGGAAAGATGCGGCCAAGGCTGTGTACAACAGTAAGGTGCTTGAAGAAGTGGCCAGGATGGCATTTCTCACCCTTCAAATCAACCCGAATGCTCCCCGTCTTAAGGAGGCACTCATTAAAAAACATTATGAAAGAAAACATGGTAAGGATGCTTACTATGGTCAAAGCTGATTATGATAAAGCCTTTAAATACTTATGAAGTCTGGTTTATCACCGGAAGCCAGGACCTATACGGTGATGACATCCTTAAAAATGTAGCCAGGCATTCGGAAGAGATTGCTCAAGCACTTGATGAAAGCTCATCCATTCCAGTCAGGGTAAAATACAAAACGGTGGTGAAGTCACCGGATGAGGTTTATTCCACCCTGGAAGAAGCCAACACCTCCAAATCCTGTGTTGGAGTTATTGCCTGGATGCATACTTTCTCTCCAGCCAAGATGTGGATACGAGGACTTAATGCTTTTAGAAAGCCCCTGGTGCATCTGCATACCCAGTACAACCAGGGAATTCCCTGGGACAAGATCGACATGGATTTTATGAATGAAAATCAGTCTGCCCATGGAGATCGGGAGTTTGGATTTATGGTCAGTCGGTTGCGGAAGCAAAGGAAAGTGATCGTTGGCCTCTGGAAGGAAGAAAAAGTGAGGAAAGCCCTTGGTACCTGGTCACGGGTGGCAGCCGGATGGCATGTACTCCAGCAAACCAAAGTAGCCCGTATCGGGGATAACATGCGGGAAGTAGCCGTCACAGAAGGTGATAAGGTGGAAGCGCAAATGAAATTTGGCTTTAGTGTCAACACCTATGGTGTGGGAGATCTGGTACAGTTCATCGATGCAGTTAAAGACAATGAGGTGGATCAACTGATCAATGAATACCGGGATTCCTATCAGGTTGCTGATGCTGTGCTCAAAAGTCATGCTCTAAAAGATGCTGCGAAAATTGAGCTGGGACTTAAAGCCTTTTTAGAAGATGGGGGTTTTGGGGCTTATACAAATACTTTCGAAGACCTGCATGGAATGAAACAATTGCCAGGTATAGCTTCTCAACGCATGATGGCATCAGGCTATGGCTTTGGAGCCGAAGGAGATTGGAAGACTGCAGCTTTACTACATGCTTCCAAAGCGATGGAGCAGGGGCTGGCTGGTGGTACTTCATTTATGGAAGATTATACCTATCATTTCGGAGAAGAGCGATCGTTGGTTTTAGGCTCTCACATGCTGGAGATCTGCCCGAGTATCGCCTCAGGAAAACCAAGGTGCGAAGTCCACCCATTGGGAATTGGAGGCAAAGAGGATCCGGCCCGACTCGTATTCAATGTGGATGGAGGTGAAGCCATCAATGTTTCCCTGGTGGATATGGGTAACCGATTCAGGATGATCGTGAATGAAGTGAAAGCCATAAAGCCTGAGAAAGACCTTCCTAAATTGCCGGTAGCCAGGGTATTATGGGATTGCTATCCTGACATGGAGACGGCAGCTCATGCCTGGATCCTGGCAGGAGGTGCACACCATACGGTTTTCAGCAAGGCTTTGAATACCCAGTATTTCGAGGACCTTGCTGAGATGATGGATATTGAATTGCTAGTGATTGACAAAGACACCTCAATCCGAACTTTTAAGGATCAGATACGCTGGAATGAAATTTATTATCACCATTTTTAAGAATTAAAGACAACAACCAACCCTCAACATAACCTAATATGAAAAGTCTTGATGCACTGGATTGGATTTTTATATCCATCTATTTCCTGGTTCTTTTTGGCATTGCCCTCTGGGTGATCCTGAAGAAAAATGAAAATACGGAGGATTACTTTTTAGCTGGCCGTAATGTGGGTTGGTTTGTCGTAGGTGCCTCCATTTTTGCATCCAATATTGGTTCGGAGCATGTGGTGGGCCTGGCAGGGTCTGGTGCAGGAGATAAAATGCCGTTGCTCATCTATGAACTCCACGCTTGGATCGTCCTGATCCTTGGGTGGGTCTTTTTGCCTTTCTATGCCCGGAGCGGAGTCTTTACCATGCCTGAGTTCCTGGAGCGAAGATTCAGTGCCAAATCCAGATGGTTTCTTTCACTCGTTTCCCTGATTGCCTATGTACTTACCAAAGTATCGGTGACCATCTATGCCGGTGGAGTCGTGGTTTCGGCCCTACTGGGGATCAATTTTTGGGTAGGTGCCCTGGCAACTGTCGTGTTGACGGGTATCTATACGGTCCTGGGAGGTATGCGTGCAGTGGTATATACCGAGGCACTCCAGGCAGTGGTTTTGGTTTTGGGAGCAGCAGTACTGACTTTCATTGGGTTGGATGCCGTGGGTGGCTGGGCTGAAATGAAGGCTACCCTCGGTCCGGAATATTTCAACATGTGGAGACCACCTTCTGATCCGGATTTTCCATGGCCATCACTGGTAATTACCAGTACCATCGTTGGGATCTGGTATTGGTGTACGGATCAGTATATTGTGCAAAGGACGCTGACCGCGAAAAACCTGAAAGAGGGTAGAAGAGGAGCTATTTGGGGGTCTATGCTGAAATTGATGCCTGTTTTCTTATTCCTGATACCAGGTGTGATAGCCCTGACGCTGAAGATGAAGGGAGAACTCCAATGGGATACCCCGGATCAGGCTTTCCCGGTTTTGATGAGTAATCTGTTGCCTTCCGGACTGCGTGGATTAGTTGCGGCTGGGCTACTGGCTGCATTGATGAGCTCATTGGCTTCAGTATTCAATTCATGTAGCACACTCTTTACAGTAGATATTTATAAGAAATTAAAGCCCGAGACATCTGAGAAGAAACTGGTGAATATTGGAAGAATAGCCACAGGTATTGTCGTTATTCTTGGGATTTTCTGGATCCCGATCATGCAGAATATTTCAGGAGTATTGTATGAATACCTTCAAAAAGTTCAGGCTTATATCTCACCTCCGATCGCCGCAGTATTCCTTTTGGGGATCTTCTATAAGCGTATCAACCAGCATGGAGCCTATGTCACACTCGTGGTGGGTTCATTGATTGGTGCCCTGCGGATCATTCTGGAGCTGGCAGCGCCTAACCTGACTCCGGGAAGTCTTTTTCATACCATAGGTACCGTCAACTTCCTGACTTTCGGAGCATGGTTTTTCCTATTCTGTGTTGTGTTAGTTCTGGGCGTAAGCTTTGCTACAAAACCACAGTCTGATGAGCAACTTGCAGGGCTGACCTACAGTACTATTTCAGCAGAGGAAAAGGCAGCCAATAAAAACAGCTACTCCTGGAAAGATATCGTCCTGAGTATCATCGTAGTGGCCATTGTGGCCTGGGTGATGATCAGCTTTAACGGAAAATAAGTTAGTCACACAGGTACGGGTAGTGGAATATAGCCGGTTTCCCCGGGCACCATCTCAAACTTTTGGTCCTGCCAGGCTTTTTTGGCTGCCAGTAAGGTTTCCTTGTCGGATGCCACGAAGTTCCAGTCAATGAATCGTTCTTCCTCGAATGGCTGACCACCAAAGATGAGCAGCTTGGTATTTTCATTCACCTTTAGTTTACAGGCATCTTCTTGCTTGGAAACCAGCAGGGATCCTTTTTCCACTACCTGATCACAGGCATTAATGGCTCCTTCAACCACACAGATTCCGATCTCGCCCTTCAGGTTGTCTTTGATGTCAAATTCACTATCCCGGGAAACATCGATTTCCAACAGAAATAGATCTGAATAAACAGGTACCGGGGATATTCTGCCAAAACCCTTTCCTGCTAGCAGCCGGAATGAAACGCCATTTTCATTCCAGGAAGGAACATCTTCCGATCTGATGTGAGAGAATTGCGGGTCCATTTTTTCCAGATGTTTAGGCAAGGCGACCCAAATCTGGAATCCATGCATGGAATAAGTCCCGCCATCTCTCAGGTCTTGAGGCGTTCGTTCCGTATGAACAATCCCACGACCAGCAGTCATCCAGCCTACTGAACCGGCCGTCACCCTTTGCTCAGTTCCCAGTGTGTCACGGTGTATAATCTCGCCTTCAAAAAGATAGGTAAGCGTGGACAGCCCGATGTGCGGGTGCTGACCAATGTCCATATAACTACCCGGCTTGATGGTAGCAGGACCCATGTGGTCTACGAAGATAAATGGGCCCACCATCCGCTTCTTACGGAAAGGAAGGAACCGCCCGACTAAAAAATCCCCAATGTCCCTGGGTCTTTCTTCAATGATGAGATCGGTGTTTGACATACTAAATAATTTAATTGACTAAATCAAAGATAGCGAAGACCGGACTGAAGGTCGGCTGGAATTGACCCTTATTAAATTATTTCCTCAAAGATCCATATATTCGGAACATGATTCGAATTGCAACCTACCTCATCATTGCTCTTTTGTTTGCTCAATGCAAGCAGGAATCCTCGCAAGAAACGTCAAATGCCCTTCCAAATATCATCCTGATCATGGCTGATGATATGGGCTATGAATGCCTCGGCGTCAATGGTAGCACCGAATATTCTACACCCAACCTGGACCGATTAGCTTCACAGGGTATCCGTTTTACCAATTGCTACTCACAGCCACTTTGTACACCATCCCGGGTCAAGATCATGACGGGTAAACACAACTTTCGCAATTACGAAGATTTTGGTTACCTGAACCCAAAAGAAATCACCTTTGGAAATCTGCTGCAAGATGCCGGGTATAAAACCTGCATTGCGGGTAAATGGCAATTGAATGGATTGAATCGGGACAATCCAAACAATCAGGATTTGGAGCGTCCTTATCAGTTTGGGTTTGATGAGTATTGTCTGTGGCAGCTTCATCATCCAAAAAAACATGGTGAGCGTTTTGCCAACCCTTTGATAACCCAAAACGGTAAAGATCTTCCCCGAGATCCGGATGCTTACGGTCCGCAGATTTTTACTGACTACATCAATGACTTTATAGATCGGAATGCTGAAAATCCGTTCTTCGTCTATTATCCGATGGCCCTGGTCCACGATCCTTTTGTTCCTACTCCTGATTCCCCGGAATGGACGGACCCTACCAGAAGATATGAGAAAGACACTGCTTACTTTGCTGATATGATGGCCTACACGGATAAGCTGATCGGGCAGATTGAAGCCAAGCTTAAAGAGAAAGGAGTCTGGGAAAATACCCTGCTCATGTTCACGGCCGACAATGGCACACATGTGAGTGTGAAGAGTGATATTGTGGGAGGTACAGTCTGGGGAGCCAAAGGCAAAACGATCAACACCGGAAATCATGTCCCATTTATTGCTACCTGGCCAAACCAGATCAAACAGTCAAAGGTATTTGAAGGTATGATTGATTTTGCGGATTTTCTGCCTACTCTTACTGAAATCGCAAAGATTGACCCTTCCTCGTACTTTACTGACGGTCAAAGTTTTCTTTCCATTCTTTCAGGAACAGCAGATGAGACGAAGGATCAGGTATTCATTCATTATACTCCTCGCTGGGGAAACAGAGATCATCATCGTTGGGTGATGAATGAAGAATACAAACTTTATCAGGATGGCAGATTCCTCAGGACATCGGTAGATCCTCTGGAAGAACAGCCCCTCAAAAGCCTGAGCGAAGAAGAACGCTCATTGAGGAGGAATTTCGAGGAATTGCTTCAGAAAAAGGAGACTGAAGTTCCCTTTCATCTAAATGATACCTCGTTTTTATTGAACCAATGATTTTTCCCCAACTTCGATTTGCTCTAATTCTGATAGGTACCGTCATGCTGTTGTCTTGCTCACCAGGGAAGCAAGAGGAAGTTCCACCCAACATTGTGTTCATCATTGCCGATGATCTGGGTTGGAAGGATGTAGGCTACAATGGTCAGACATACTATGAAACACCCAATATTGATCAGCTCGCATCCGAGGGGATGATCTTTGACAGGTTTTATCCTTCTGCCGCTAATTGTGCACCATCACGAGCCTGTATCCTGACAGGAATGTATTCACCCAGGCATCATGTATATCTGCCCAATGGTATTGCCAGGGGTAATGTAGACAAGATGCGATTCAAGGTCCCAACCAGGGGAGAGGACAGCACCTACAATACCTTCCAGGTAAACAACAACCACGTAGCCCCTGAATTTATGTCCCTTGCAGAGCTTTTGAAACAAAAAGGATATGTTACAGCCCGTCTGGGTAAATGGCATATTGGTGATGACAACCAGGGCTTCGACTCACTTTCATCTTCCGGCGTGTTTGGTGATATCTCAAACATAGGTGGAGATGAGGGACGGTACTATAAGGACACAGCCGTTACTCAAAGACTCACCAATGCGGCTGTTTCGTTCATAGAGAAGCACCAGGAGCACCCCTTCTTTGTCTATCTCTCACATTGGGAAGTCCATACCCCAATGTCGGCTACAAAGGATCGGGTTCAATACTATCGGGAAAAGCTAAAAGATTTTGAGGGTGAAGAGTACGTACCCACTTACGCAGCAGAAGTAGAGCAAGTGGATCTCAGTGTGGGAAGAGTGATGGGTAAACTGAAAGAGCTAGGTATCGATGACAATACACTGGTGATCTTTACTTCGGATAATGGTGGCCTGGCCAGGCTTACAAATAATACCCCACTCAGAGCGGGCAAAGGCACTTTTTATGAAGGAGGCATTCGAGTTCCTTTTTGTGTGCGTTGGCCTGAAGTAGTGAAAGCCGGAACCCGGACAGATTACACCGCTATGGGCATTGACCTGATGCCGACTTTTGCGCAGCTGTCTGGTGCGTCACTACCATCCACACAACCTATAGATGGTACATCCTTTCTGGGCATTATGAAAGGGGAGCAGCCGGAACGTGACAGAGATCTCTTTTTTCATTTCCCGCTATATCTTGAGGGTTCAGGATCAAAAGAGCAGGTTTTGCCTGTGTATCCCACTGAACAGAAATTCTGGAGAGCAGTGCCTTCAACTACTTTGTTGCGAAGTCAATGGAAGTTGATCTATTACTATGAATACGAGACTTACGAGCTTTTCAACCTGAAAGAAGACCTGGGAGAAACTCAAAATGTTGCTTTCGAAAATCCGGAGCTTGTCCAGGACATGCTGCGAGCAATTGACAAGTGGACTGACGAAACAGCGGCTCCTGTACCTGATATACTGAATGAAAAACTGGCAGGAAGGAAGCTTTAGGATGAAGATTTACCAATTATGCTTTTCTATCATTTTCATAGGTTTGGTATCCTGCGACCAAAGGACTGAGTATGATTTGTCTGTATTGTCGTCTCCGATCATTTTCGATGGAGACTCAGTAACCGCATATCGTGATCCGGCTGTGTTATATCATGAGGGATCAATCTATATGTATTTTACATTAGTAGAGATAGAGTCGGATGGTAGTGTGTTTTCATATACTGCATTTTCAAAAACCAGTAACCTCATAGACTGGGACGAACCCATAAAGATCACTCCCCGGGATCAAAACCTTAACTATTGCAGCCCGGGAAATGTAATCAGGTATAATGATGAGTGGGTTCTGTGTCTTCAAACCTACCCACGACCAGATCATAACATCTCTGAACCCACAAGGTATGGAAATAAGGATGCCAGGGTGTTTATCATGAGGAGCAAGGATTTGGTTCAGTGGTCAACTCCGGAACTGTTGAAGGTAAAAGGCAATGAGGTGCCGGAAGAAGAGATGGGCAGAATGATTGATCCTTATTTATTACAGGACAAGGATGATCCTGAAAAATGGTGGTGTTTTTATAAACAAAATGGTGCCAGTATGTCCTATTCCAGGGATTTGAAAAACTGGACCTACTTCGGGAGGACCGAAGCTGGAGAAAATGTTACCGTTTTGGTTCAGGAAGACAGCTATTGGATGATCCACTCTCCCAAAAATGGTATTGGGATCAAGAAATCCGAAGACTTGAAGCATTGGGAAGACTGGGGTGGATTGATTACCCTGGGGCAGAAAAACTGGGACTGGGCCAAAGGAAGGTTGACTGCTGCCACGGTTGTTGATCTCCGGCAAAACAAAGGCATTCAGAAATACCTGATGTTTTTCCATGGTTCCGGCCCACTGACTGAAGAGGAAGGTGACTTTGATCGAAACGCATCTATCGGAGTAGCCTGGAGCGATGATCTTGGAGAGTGGGAATGGCCAAAACAGTCTGGGACAAATTGAAAAATGGTAAAATTGCTGTCTTAATGAAATAGGATTTTACCAACTCAGTAATATTTCTGTATATTTAGGATATAATGGTTAACCAAAAGCTCATTCAAAACATTTCCCGAGGTGATCAACAGGCTTTTCGTGAGCTCTTCGATCGGTACCATGGAAAACTATTTGAGTTAGCCAGATACTATAGCAAATCGGATCAGATCGCCGAAGAGGTCACCAATGATGTCTTTGTCAAGATATGGAACAAACGCAGCAAACTTACATCCATCAAGCAGTTAGAATCCTACCTCTATATAGCCACCAAAAATGAGACGTTGACTTACCTGCGAGACAACAAAAAGGAACTTGCACTTATGTCAATTAACCAGGTGGAGTTGAATTTGAAGTTGCAGGTACAGGATGCTGAGCACTCTTTTTTAAGCAAAGAACTGGTAAGTGCCCTGGAAGAAAGCATCAAAAATTTACCTGAAAAGAGTGGCCTGGTTTACCGGATGGTCAAAGAAGATAATCTGAGCTATAAGGAAGTAGCCAAGGTCCTCGATCTGTCTGTAAAATCTATTGAAAAGCACATGGGCCTGGCTTTTAAGTGCATTCGGAAGGACCTGTCCAGCTATCTGAGCTGTTCAGACCTGGATTATAAAAATGTCATTATCAGCCTTCTAACGATCCTTAGTTTTACATTTTTTTAATTTTTTCCTTTTTCGAGTAGGGTATTAGTAAAAAAGTGCGTCCTTGATCATAGGAACTTCTTACACTTATGGATCGAGAACCCATCGAAGACATCATTGGCCGTATTTTAACCAACCAAAAGAAAGAAGGTGATCAGGACCTGCTGGAGATCTGGATTTCTGAATCGGAATCTAACCGCCAGCAGTATATTTTGATGAAAGAAAGTTGGGAGAAAACACGTGTAGAGATCAAGCATCCTGATGCCGATGAACTCTACAGGAAACTACAAAATAAGATTTCATCAAATGGCACAAAGCAAAAGTTAGTACCAGGATGGGTATATGGAGTGGCAGCTTCCGTGGCTTTGCTGATAGCATCGTATTTTTTCATTTCAGAATTTGACTATGAGGAATCTGTTGTGGAAGCACCTGTCATTGAAACGATCAGGAAAGTCAATCCTAATGGTCAAAAATCAAAGATCCACCTTCCGGATGGTTCTACTGTCTCCCTCAATTCAGGCAGTAGCATAGAATATACCACCGACTTCAATTCAAGAGAGCGGGTTGTACACCTCACCGGAGAGGCTTTCTTTGAAGTGAAAAAAATACTTGATAAGCCCTTCAAGGTAATTGCCGGGGGAGTGGTCACGACTGCGTTGGGCACTTCTTTTGATGTCAGGGCTTTCCCGAATGCTGAACGGGTTTATGTATCACTAGTGACTGGAAAAGTAAGCGTAGCGAACCTTGATTCAGTAACCGTGACCGAAGGATGGGAATCAATTTTGATTCCAGGCGAGCAATTGATCTACCATTTGCCGACAAAAGTCACTTCGAAAGGCCCTTTTGATTTCAGGAAAATGATTAACTGGAAGGATGGGGTACTCTATTTCGAGGATACGGAGCTGAAAGAGGTTGTGGCAACCCTGGAAAGATGGTTTGATGCAAACATCATCCTGAAAAATGTACCAGCAAATGCACCCAGGTTTTCCGGAGAGTTCAAAAACGAAAGCCTTGACAACATCCTGATGGCGATGAGCTATTCAGGAAAAATCAAATTCACACAGAACAATAAAGAGATTGTAATTGAATGTATTAACCCCTAAAGAAACCCTATGAATAAATAACCGACCATTCCCTGAGACAGGAATTAAAAAAGGCCCCAACCGGAATGATACCCTGGAAAAGTTGCATTCTGGAATTGGAGCCTGGCGTCTCGTGATAAAAATTGATTAACCACAAAACACCCTAAAGTTATGAAAATTAAACTTTTACGGCTACTAATTATGTGTACGCGGCTGTTTCTTTTTGTATTTATTCTACAGATGAATATGGTCTTCGCGACCAGCGGAAATGCTCAGAGACAAAGCATGAAAGATATCTATCTGGATATTGGTTTTACCAATGCTACGGTATTTCAGGTCTTTGAGTCTATTGAAAATGCTACTGACTTTAAGTTCAGCTATTACTCCACAGACATCCCTAAGGCAAAGGTGAGTCTGAGTCAGCACAAGCGGAGTTTAGAGGAAGTATTGCTTGAGGTTGCAGATCAGGTAGACCTGAAGTTCAGAAGAATCAACGAAAGTATTCTGGTGAGCGAAAACAACAAAAAAAGATTTAGCAAACCAGTTCAGCTTGTTGTCGACGATATTTCGATATCAGGAAAGATCAGCGATGAAAATGGGGATGCTCTTCCCGGTGCAACCATTCAGGAAAAGGGCACTACCAATGGAACCATTACAGACATTGATGGAAACTATTCCCTGAGCGTAAGTGAAGAAGCCACGTTGGTCATCTCTTTTGTGGGCTATGAAGCCAGGGAGATACCCGTGAATGGCCGAAGTGTGATAGATGTAAGCCTGGCCCAGGATTTAACAGCACTGGATGAGATAGTTGTTGTTGGGTATGGTACAGTGAAAAAGAGTGATTTAACAGGGTCGGTATCTTCAGTAAAAGCAGAAGAGTTGGTTGCCTATCCGGCAGTTGGAGCCGTACAGGCCTTGCAAGGACGAGCAGCAGGAGTTCAGGTACAGGCAAACAATGGCGAGCCGGGAGCCGGGTATAAGGTAAGGATCAGAGGGGGTACTTCTATCAACTCTTCAAGTGACCCACTTTATGTGGTTGACGGGTTCCCCGGAGCCACCATTCCACCACCAGAGGATATTGCCTCGCTTGAGGTACTTAAAGATGCGTCAGCTACAGCTATTTATGGATCAAGAGGTGCCAATGGTGTCATCCTCATCACCACAAAGAAAGGTGAGGCCGGGGAGACAAAAATTAATTTCAACTCATCATTTACCTCTCAACGTGAGATAAACAGGCTTGATCTTTTAGATGGCCAGCAATTTGCTGATATGATGAATGAGATTGACCCAGGTAGTGAGCCCGGCCCGGGTGCCAATACAGATTGGCAGGAAGAGATCTTTACTCCCGGTGGAATTCAGAACTATCAACTTTCGATAACGGGAGGCAATAGCTCCGTCAAGTACTACGCTTCAGGAAGTATTTATGATCAGGTTGGTATTATTACGAATTCCGGATTTAAGCGTTACTCAATCAATAGTAACATAGAAATTCAGGCTAATAAAAAGCTAAAGGTGGGGTTGAATCTATTTGGGAGGAGAACGAATAAAGATGGCGTACTCACACAGGAAGGTAGTGGAGGAACCACCAGCGCCGGTGTAATTGCCTCAGCATTTAAATTCGCTCCTACATTAGGTATATACGATGATGACGGCAACTTTACCATTGCCAATTACGGTGATCCGCATGATAACCCTGTAGCTGTTGCCACACAGCGGACAAATGATGATCTGAATGACAGGATACAATCAACATTATTTTCTGAGTATTCATTTTTTGATGATCTCAAGCTCAGGGTTACACTGGGAGCCAGTATCAATAACCGAAGACAAGGTCAATATACACCTACAACATTGAATGCAGGTGCCAATACAGGTGGTTCAGGGAGTATCAGCACCTGGAAAAACACTCAGCTGATCAATGAAAATTACCTGACTTATACCAAAGATTTTGGTGTGCACAGCCTGACTGCAATGGGTGGATATTCATATCAGTCTTCCAGTAACGAATACTGGTTGGCCAGAAGCCAGACATTTATATCTGACGGGGGACTTTACTGGGACCTTGATGGCGGAGCGGTAGCCCAATTTCCAAGCTCAAGTCTGACAGAGTCAGAACTGCAGTCATTCTATGGTAGGATCAACTATACCCTGTTCAGCCGATTCTTGTTTACTGTTAATGCCCGATATGATGGGTCTTCAAGGTTTGCCAAAAACAACAAATGGGCATTCTTTCCTTCAGGAGCATTTGCCTGGAACCTTGGTGATGAAACTTTTATGTCAGGAATAGGTATGCTTGATCAGCTTAAGCTGAGAGTAAGCTATGGCCATACAGGGAATCAGGCAATCGGACCTTATCAGTCATTGGCCAGATTTTCAACGGTTGGCTCAGCAGCCATCAATAATGCAGTGGTCAATGCTGTAAGACCTACTTCCGTAGCCAATGACAATCTCACTTGGGAGACCACCTCTCAGTTTGATCTTGGTGTTGATGTGGCAGTGTGGGGCAATAGGGTCTCTTTGACTGCTGATTACTATCGCATGGTCACTAATGACTTGCTTTTTAGCTTACCATTACCATCATACTCCGGGTTTGGCAGCCAGCTGGCAAATATTGGTAGTGTCGAAAACAAGGGTTTTGAGGTGACTTTAAATACCAGAAATACTTTCGGAGAATTTAAGTGGGACATGGGCTTCAATATTTCGGCAAACAGAAATAAGATATTGAGTCTGCCCGAAAACGATAATCCCGGAAACTACATTTTATATAGAAGTACGCCTGGTCATATCGTTGGTACGGATCAAACTCAGATCTTACAAGAAGGTCAGCCAGTGGGTATGTTCTATGGGTTCATCTATGATGGTGTATATCAGGAGGGAGACACCTTTTTACCTGGTTCAGGCTTTGAGCAGGAAGCAGGTGGAGAGAAATTTAGAGATATTGGCCGATTTGATAAAGAAGGAAACTTTATCGCCCCTGATGGACAACTTAACAATGATGATAAAACTATCATCGGGAATCCAAATCCTGATTTCATCTGGGGTTGGACCAATGATTTCAAGTGGAGAGGCTTTGATCTGAATGTTTTCTTCCAGGCCTCACAGGGTAATGATCTCTTTAGCTTTACTTTGATGGAGTTGGATCTTCTGGGTGGTATTAACAATGCCACTACGGCCGCTCTCAACAGATGGACCCCAACCAACACCAATACTGATGTTCCCAAGGTGGTTTCAGGGAGGGCAAGAAAGCCTTCCACTCGTTGGGTCAGGGACGGTAGCTTTGTCAGGTTGAAGAATATTGCACTTGGTTATAGCTTGCCACCATCCCTGCTGGAAAAAGTGAATATCAACTCACTGAGAATCTATGTGAGCGCTCAAAATATTTGGACAATCACGGATTATGAGGGGTACGATCCGGAGGTGAATTACCGATCGGGTGGGTCTACGGACTCCAATAGAAACCTTGGACTGGATTACGGAAGCTATCCAAATGCTAAGGGATATACAGTGGGTATCAACCTTGGATTTTAATCATTAGTTACACACTATAAAATCAAGTAAAATGAAAATATTCAAAATATTAAGTCTCGTTTTCCTGATGGTGGCGATGACTAATTGTACAGACTTTGAAATGAATGAGGAGCCAATTGGGGTTTTATCTCCTGAAGGCTTTTTCAGAACCGAAGGTGATGTAGAGGCAGCTATCATGGGTGCTACTGGACGAATGGCTACAGAGGCATATTTTGGCAGGAAGTTAACACTCTCCATTATGCTGTTGAGCGATATGGTAGATATTGGTAACAGGGGTACTCCACCACGTCGTATCCAGGTCAATGATTTTGCCATAGACGAAAACAACGGGATGATATCTGCATTTTGGCCCCGTTCTTACGAGATCATCAGCGCAGCTAACTCAGCTATCAATGGAGCCGACATTGTCAGTATGACCGATGAACGTCGCAACGAACTAAAAGGTGAGGCCATGTTTATTCGTGCTTACACTTACTACCACTTGGTAAGGTTATTTTCAGATATCCCTTATATAGGAGAGTTTGTCAGTGATCCAAGTTCAGTAGAAAGCATTTCTAAGACACCGGAGTCAGAAGTATATGAACATATCATAGATGATTTGGAGTTTGGTATTCAGCATTTGCCCATGCAGCATCCAAACAATGCCCGAAACAGAATCTCACAGGGCTCTGCACGTACAATGCTGGCTTCAGTGTATCTGACACTTGGTGATTATGATAACGCTTACGATCACGCTAAATGGGTGATCGATAATGCAGGATCACTGGGCTATGGTCTGATGGATGACTATCAGGATGTTTTCAATGCAACGCTGAGTCCAGGAATGCAGGAACATATATTTGTTGTTGACTTTGTTGGCCAGACTTCAGGCTTTGATGATCTCATGGGACCATTAACCGGCATCCGGGGATCTGATATGCAAGGATGGGGAGTTGCTGTGCCGTCACAGGCAGTGTATGATACCTGGGATTCAAATGACTACAGGAAAAAAGTAGCATTTGATGATTCCACAGCTATAGGAGGCGTGCAAACTGCTTATACAGATTTTTCGGATGAGAAAAGACCACATATTGCCAAGTACACCAGGCTTCCCGGTGATGCTGATCTGAATAACAGGTATACTGATCACAATTACTTAGGCTTCAGGTATGCAGAAGTTTTACTAATAGCAGCTGAAGCACTTGGCGAAATAAACAATGGACCTACTACTGAAGCACTAGGATATATCAATCAAATCAGGGAACGAGCCAGAAACTGGAACGGGACCATTACAACATTTCCAGCAGACTATGTCATGAGCGATTTCACAGGGAAAGATGATTTCATTGATGCAGTACTCGATGAAAGGAGGCTTGAGTTGTCTTTTGAGTTTAAAAGATGGTACGATATCAAAAGAAGGGATATCGGTGTAGAAGTATTTACTGGATCCGGATCGTTGGAACCTCACCCTGAGTTCGATCCAGGAATACATTATCTGATGCCGCTGCCGGCCAATGATCTGAGTATCAACCCGAACCTCAGACCTCAAAATCCAGGTTATGGATCTGATGAGTAATTATTTTTGATCCCAAATTTGTAATAACAAAGAGGGTGTAGCGATACACCCTCTTTGCATTTAGTGATATTTGGGATTACACTGGGTGAGATATAAGTTCCAGATGGATGATGCCTTTTTAAGACTTTCTTCCTATGCTGCATTATGAAGCTGTTCATCCAATCAAGAGACCTATTAGCACCTTTTTTATTGTGTATTATCGGATCAATGATGTTTCCAAATTTGAGATACTCTGTCTAAAATTTAGTATTTCATTAAAAATGGACTAAATTTCTATTTTAATCCCTTCCTCCTCCCCATATCTAACCTTTTTTGGAATTGTTAATTAATCTCTTTTGAGACGAGAAGTGAAATTTGTTGATCCCAATAAGAACTTCAAAGCGTGGTTCGAAGGTATTTATGATGAATATTTCGAAGGCCTGTTTCGATATGCATTTTCCATTACCAAGAATAAGCAACTGGCAGAAGATGTGGTATCAGAAGTCTTTATGAACATCTGGAGGAAAAAACCGGATGTTCATCAGATCAATGAATTAAGCTCCTACCTCTTGGTTTCTGTCAAACACCTGGCCATCCGACTTTCAACAAACGATCCCGCACGGTTTTCTTTTTCTGCCTATGACGAATCATTACAGGTTTCTGATGCCGTGGATCCGGAAAATTTACTCATGAGCAAAGAACTTGAACAACTCATCAAAGAAATTTCCGCAGAGCTATCTCCACATAGTTTACTGGTTTATGAAATGTCAAAATCCAGGGGAATGAGTAACCAGGAAATTGCAGATGAACTTGGGCTATCAAAGAGAACCATTGAGTCACATCTTTATAAGGTCGTGAAGCTATTTAGAAACAGGTTGGAAGAGCACTTCAGGGAGGAATACAAAAGTGTTTCATTTTACTCAAAAAGAGTCAATAGTTTGCTCCTTCTGGCTGCAATTAGGAGTTTTTGCCTTGGTGTGTGATATTCGTAAAAATCAATACTGTTTGTTGGATAATTATCAATTTATAATCAATAATATTTACTTATATACAAATATTAATAAATACGTCCGTGTATTTTTCCTTTTTTGACTCCTATAGATGAAGGATAATTATGGAGCATCTTATTGTAAAGTATTTACAAAATACCTTGAGTCCTCAAGAGGCAGAGGAATTAAAGAAATGGATTGAGGAAAAGCCTCTGAATAGCAAAGTATTTGAAAATATTGTGGGTGAGTGGAATCTAAGTGCCACCGAGATCATTAAATCCAAAGAATTGATCAGGCATCAAATACTGGCGGATAAAACCAACTCCAATCATGATCCTTCTATAAAGGAGATACGCAACACAGGTCATTCTATCAACCTTCGGACTATGCTGCGATATGCTGCCCTGCTCATCGTGGCTTTGGGGATAGTCTTTGCGATTTATCAATTTCAAAAAAATCCTGAATCATCTCCGGTTAGAGCGCAGCAAAAGGTATATGTTGAAAAGGAGACAGCACCTGGCCAACGAATCACTTTTGACCTACCCGATGGTAGTATTGTTAAGCTAAACGCAGGTAGTAAGTTATTTTTTCCAACTAGCTTTCATGACGGAAATAGGGATGTAAAGCTAATAGGTGAAGCCTTTTTCGATATTAAAAGGGATGAAGACAGGCCTTTCAGAATACAAACTGGTAATCTACAGGTTACAGTTTTGGGGACTTCCTTTAATGTGAAATCTTATCCTGGCGATGAGGTCACACTAGTTGGAGTAAAGTCAGGGAAAGTAAGCGTATCTGCTTCCAGGGGTAAATCAGTCATTCTTGGTTCGAATGATCTTCTTGAATATTCCACTAGCACAGGCGACCTGAAACAAGCCAAAATAGATGACACAGACCTTGTTTTTGGCTGGATAGACCAAATATTGGTCATAAACGAACAAACCATTCATCAAATTCTACGAAGGCTGGAAAAGTGGTATAACGTTGAGTTTGACGTTCAGAAAAATCTTGATGAGAAAAAGAAGTTTACCGGAAAATATATCAGTCCGTCAATGGAGGCTGTTCTTAAGAGTTTGGCCTATGGATTTGACTTTAACTATGAGATAAATGAAAACAAGATTATTATAAAATAGGTTTTAAAAAAATAGAGAGCCGTAACAGTCTTGGGGAAGAGGGTTCGGCTCTCAAAAGTTCATGCATCTAAACACAAACTTATATGAATGTAAAATTATACAAATTAATGTTACGCATGTCGAAGATTTCGATATATGCGATGATTGTATGCTACTCATTCAGCCTTGCAGTAGCAAACGAATCTGAAGCTCAGCAGAAGTTTCTGAGAGAGGTTTCACTCAATTTGGAAACCGGTAAATCTGACCTGTTAAGTCTTGTGCAGGAAATTGAATCTTCGAGCAACTTCGTTTTTGCTTATTCCAAACGAGATGTAAGGGGTAAGTCCATTTTTCTTGATCGCGGGATTTGGAATATGGAGGATTTGCTCAAAGAGATGTCTGTTCAGGCAAAGGTTTCCTTCAAACGTGTGAATGAATCCATTACCATCAAACACGTAAAAGGAGCTGGAAATTTGCCCAACTTAAATGAACGGCTTACTGCCCAACAAACAATTACCGGTAAGGTTACTAGTGACGAAGGGGAAGAAATCCCCGGAGCAACCATAGTTGAAAAAGGGACAACGAATGGTACAGTTTCTGATATGGATGGTCTTTACCAGCTCACTGTTGCTGAAGGTGCTATTCTCCAAATTTCTTTCGTTGGCTTCCAGAGTCAGGAGATCAATGTTGGTAACCGAAGTGTTGTGGATGTCATGTTGAGTGTAGATGTGCAGTCCCTGTCTGAAGTTGTTGTGGTAGGGTATGGAACTCAGGATAAGAAGGAAATTACCTCTGCAGTGGTGAGTCTGGATGAGAAATCTTTCAACAAGGGTAACATCAACAACCCTACTCAACTGTTGCAGGGTAAAGTGCCCGGACTATCAATATATAATAAAGGGGGTGATCCAAACAGTGATGCTACCATCAGGCTAAGAGGTATCTCTACCGTGGGAGCCAACACCGAGCCACTCATAGTAATTGATGGGGTGATCGGGGCCTCACTCAACAACGTGGATCCCAATGATATTGAAAGTATCAACGTACTGAAAGATGGTTCAGCCGCCGCAATTTATGGTTCAAGAGGATCCAGTGGAGTTATCCTTGTAACCACCAAAAAAGGAAAAGCAGGGGAGGTAAAGATTGACTACAATGGACAGGTAGCCATTAGTGGCATTCAGAATCAGGTGGATAACATGACAGCTGCCGAGTTTCTGAGCAATGGAGGAAACGACCTGGGAAATTCCAATGACTGGACAGATGAGGTGACAAGGACCGGAATCACCCACATTCATAATATATCTATTGGTGGCGGTTCGGCATCTACTACATACCGGGTTTCTACCAACTTCCGGCAAGTAGAAGGGATTTTAAAAGAATCGGGTTTTGATCAGATCAATGCCAGGGCAAACCTGTCGCACTATGCGCTAAATGATAAACTTAAGCTGGATGTAAATTTCTCATTAACAAATAGGGAAAGTAGTTTTTCATTTAACGAAGCGCTGAGATATGCGGTCTTCTTCAATCCCACAGCACCTGTTTTTGGAGCTGATGCCAATGTCGGTACGACTGCAGATTATGCCAAATATGGAGGTTATTTTCAACCTGCCGGCTTATTTGACAGCTTCAATCCAGTTGCGATCATCGATCAAAACGTAAATGAGGGTAAGCGAAAAGAGATCAACTTCAGTACCCGTGCTGAGTATGAAATCATTGATGGACTTACAGCAAGCGTCAACTACGCTCAGCAATACACAAATAATCTGAATGGTGAGTACTACTCTGTTTTCGACCTTTTAAGAGGACAGGATCAGGGTGGACCAGGTATTGCCCGACGTACGGCCAAAGACGACAGGCTAACACTTGTAGAGTCTTACGCGACTTACACAGGAAGTTTTGGTGATATTAACCTAAGTCTTTCAGGAGGATACTCCTTCCAGGAGATTTCAAAAGAGGATTTTGTGATTCAGGCTGGTGATTTTCCTAATGATGATTTGGGATACAATGCATTGGAGAATTCAGGTAACCTGCAGGAAGCCGGTTTAATTGAGTTGCGAAGTGCTGCCTCCCCTGAAGAGCGTATTATCGCCCAGTTTGTTAGGGCTAATATGACTTTCGATAACGCTGTATTTTTTAATGCATCGGTCAGAAGAGAAGGATCAACAAAACTTGGAGAAGACAACAAGTGGGGGATATTTCCTGCCGTAGGGTTGGGAGTTGACCTGACCAGGTATCTTTCCCTGGGACCTATTAGTCAGATGAAGCTACGTGCCGGATATGGAGTAACCGGAGCCCTCCCAAGAGACGCGGGTCTGGCACAGGACCTTTATGAAGTGGACGATAATGGAAATGTAACCTATGTGAGAGCTGCCAATGAAGACTTGAAGTGGGAGGAAAAATCTGAGATCAATGTGGGTATAGATTTTGGAACGGATCGTCTTACTGGTGCCCTGGATGTTTATACCCGTACGATCAATGATTTCATTCTTGAGCGTGATGTGGATGTGGCGCTGTTTGGAACGGATCGACGTTTTGAAAATGCAGGTGAGTTAAAGACCAATGGTATTGAGTTTTCACTTAGCTACGACTTTGTAAATAACAATGACTTCCTATACAATTCAGGAATAATTCTTTCCTCATATAAAACTACCCTGGAAGAATTCCCGGTGGAGGAACAAACCAGGGCTAACCTGGGAGCACCGGGTCAAAACAGTACGAATTTGATTCGAGTAGCTGTTGGTGAAGAGATAGGTCAGATCTGGGGACCAGAATTCAGTGGTGAAGTAGACGAGAGAGGGATCCCAATCATGGTTGACCTGAATAATGATGGACAGGTAATATCAGCACAGGATGCAGCTTTATCTGATGACGGAGATTTTCATGAGTTGGGCAATGGTATCCCGGACCTTGAGGTAGGATGGACAAACCAGTTGAGTTACAAAAGCTGGGAACTGAATGCCTTTTTCCGAGGTGCATTTGGTCACAGCCTGGTGAATACTTTCCGTGCATTTTATGAGCCACGGATTCCGGGTCAGGCTTCTTATAACCTGATCAATACCGAGCTGGCCAGAGATGATATCACCTCAGCGCGATTCAGTTCGCTCTATGTGGAGAAAGCGAATTTCTTTAAGCTGGACAACATTACTCTTGGTTACAATTTTGATGTAGCCAACTCCAATACTTTTTCCAATGTTAGGGTATACTTCAACGTCCAAAATGCTTTTGTCCTTACCAGTTATACAGGCATAGATCCGGAACCAGTATTACAGGATTTTGGACCTGTTGACAATGGTAACAGGTTCGTCGATGACAATGGAGATCCATTGACACCGGATGTCCTTTCTCCGGGGATTGATCGCAGAAATAACTACTTCACTGCGAGAACATTTACACTAGGCTTAAACTTGACATTTTAAACAGGAGAAAGATGAAAAGACTTAATAAAATCATATATATCGTTACAGCAGTATTTCTTCTGGGTTCATGTAATCTGGATGAAGATCTGAAGGATGCGTACAATGAAAGACCAGAATCTTCAGGTTCTGGAGGTGGCGGAGGTGGTGGAGCCTCTGGCCTTTCTACAGGATACGCTACATTATTTGGCGCTGGTACAGCCAATCATGGAGGTTATTTTTCAATTCAGGAAGTATCTTCCGACGAAGCAGCCATACCTGCTAAAGGTGGAGACTGGTTTGATGGAGGTATCTGGGTGGATATGCACAGGCATGAATATAAGTCTACCAGTGATCCATTAAACACTACATGGACACAACAGTATGATGCCATTGCAGAGATCAATGACCTTTTGGGTAACCCAAATATCACATCTAGTGATTCTGCAGTTACTGAGCTTAAAGTATTGAGAGCATATTACTATTTCAGACTTCTGGACACATTTGGACGAGTGAAGATAGTGACCGCTCCTGGGCAGGATGTTGCCCAATCGACTCGAACTCAGGTATTTGAGTTTGTGGAGACAGAACTTACAGATGCTATAGCGTCCGGTTTTTTGAGAACCAATAACTCATTGGGTGCTGGTCGAGTAAATCTTTATGGTGCTTATGGCTTAAGGGCGATACTTTATCTGAATGCAGAAGTGTATACAGGAACCCCTCATTATACTGAAGCAGCAGCGGATGCAGCTGAGGTCATTAACTCGGGCTTGTATTCACTACCGGGTGATTACAGTTCGGTATTCTCTCCCACAAACTCAGGCAGCCCTGAGCATGTTTGGGTGGTGCCTTTCGATCAGACCACTGGTACAGGAATGAATATAGCTCAGATGACGCTGCATTACGGTAGTCAGGAAACTTTTAACCTGGCTGAGCAACCGTGGAATGGGTATACTTCTGTGGAAGAGTTCTATAATTCATATAGCGAGGATGATGAGCGTAAAGAAAATAACTTCCTTGTGGGCCCTCAGTTCAAAAACCCGGATGGTACAGGCGGCCCTGTCATCGACTTTGCTACAGAAAGTACCGATGAAGATGGTTTTCAGCTGAACTACACTCCCAGGATCAATGAGTTATTCCCTAATGCGGAAAGACAGGGAGGAGCTCGAATGTTCAAATTCAACTTTGCACAAAATCAAAGGAATGATATGAACAATGATTACCCGATTGTGAGGTTCGGAGATATGTTGATGGTGCGCGCGGAAGCATTGGCCAGAACTGGCGGAAGCTGGAACCCTACAAGCGAATCATTGACATTGATTAATGACATTCGAGACCGAGCTGGTGTTGATGAGTACACCACCACGGGAGAACTGACTGAAAGTGAGTTTCTTGCGGAGCGTGGAAGAGAAATGTTTTTGGAGGCGTCCAGGAGGCGTGATTTGATCAGGTTTGGTAGATGGGGTGATGAATGGTGGGAGAAACCTGCCCATAGCAACGATGACTTGAATTTGTTCCCAATACCATTGAGACAAATTCAGGCAAGTGCATCTACCAATAATCCGTTGACACAAAACCCTGGGTATTGATTTGACTTTTGAGTAACTTGTAATAAAGGGGTTATCGCGATGTTGTGGTAACCCTTTTTTCACCATTTTATGCGAGTTCCGTTTCTTATCATTTTCTTATTTCTCTTTGCCTGTAGCAATGACCGGCTTACAGAAACCAGATTCGTTTTGAAAACCGGGACGGGTATCCAATTCCAAAATAACCTGGAGTACACCGAGGAATTTAATCCATATACCTATCGCAACTTTTACAATGGTGGGGGAGTAGCCCTCGGGGATATCAACAATGATAATCTTACTGATATTTACTTCACAGGGAATATCGTAGATAACAAGCTATTCCTGAACAAAGGAAACTGGGTCTTTGAAAATATTACAGAACAGGCCGGTGTCGCTTGTCAAAATGTCTGGTCAGCCGGAGCCACTTTCGCGGATATCAATGGCGATGGGTTGCTGGATATTTATGTGTGCAAGTCCGGCAAGCCAGGGAGTACCAATCGTCACAACGAACTCTTTATTAACAATGGTGATCTCACATTCACTGAGAAGTCAGTAGAATATGGGCTTGACGTCACAGGTCTCTCAACGCATGCTGCTTTTTTTGACTATGACAAAGATGGTGACCTGGATTGTTATCTGCTTACCAATTCCATACGGTCGGTTGGCGGTTATGACCTGATCCCGGGTCAGCGTGAAATCCCGGATCAGGATGGTGGGGGCAATAAGTTTTTCAAAAATGAACAGGGTAAATTCATTGACTTCACTGAGGCTGCGGGCATCTATACCAGTAAAATCGGTTTTGGGTTAGGGATCACTTTGAGTGACTTTAACCTCGATGGCTGGACGGACCTGTTTATCAGCAATGACTTCTTCGAGCGGGACTATCTGTATCTGAACAATCAGAGAGGAGGATTTGATGAAAAACTGACCGACACCTTTGGGAGCATAAGCATGGGATCTATGGGTGCTGATGCCGCCGATCTCAACAATGACATGCTAGCTGATATTATCGTCACGGAAATGCTTCCGGCAACCATGCAGCGACAGAGAACCAAAATGGTTTTTGAGTCCTGGGATAAATACACATTGGCAGTGGATAAAGGATATCATCATCAGTTTCCGAGAAATGTGCTTCAACGCAATCTAGGTGGTAAATCGTTCGTGGAAATTGGTCGGATGGCAGGTGTTTCCGCTACAGAGTGGTCATGGGGGGCACTGATTTTTGACATGGACAATGACGGACTCAAGGACATCTTCATAAGCAATGGCATTTATAAGGATTTGCTGGACAGGGATTATCTGACCTACATGGCCAATGAAGAGCAGGTTCGGTCTATTTTGAAAAAGAAAGATGCGGTGGTCAAGGAATTGATAGACATCATGCCATCAGGTCCTGTGCCCAATTGTGCATTCAGAAATTTGGGTGATTTCACCTTTGAAGAAACGGCTGAATCCTGGGGGTTGGCCCAGCCGGGGTTTAGCAATGGGAGCGCCTATGCAGACCTGGACAATGATGGTGACATGGACCTGGTAGTGAACAATGTCAATATGAGTGCATTCCTGTATGAAAATACCACAGACACCCTGACGAATCGCAGCATTCAATTTCGATTGACCGGCCGTGACAAAAATACCGCAGCGATAGGAACAAAAGTGGTGGTTTCATTTGGTGGACAGAAGGTCATCGTGGAAAATTACCCATCAAGAGGATTTGAAAGTTCCGTGGATCCGGTATTGCATGTTGGGGTCGGAAACCTCCAAACTGTAGATTCGGTTTGGGTAGAATGGCCTGACGGTCAGCAAAGCGTTTATGCCAACCTTAAAACGAATTTCGTACATGAGCTTTTTGCTCCTGAGGCCATAAAGGATATTCAGCAAGCATATACCGAACCTGCTAAAAAGATTGCGGAAGTAAGCCCACTTAAGCTTGAGTACGCTCACATTGAAAATACTTTCGTAGACTTTGACCGTGAGCGACTCCTTCCAGTCATGTTTAACAATGAGGGACCGGTTCTGGCAAAAGCGGATGTCGACCAGGATGGATACACGGATCTGTACATTGGGGGATCCAGGGGTACTGCCGGAAGATTGTTTAAAGGTTCCCCTCAGGGCTTTGAAGCTCTAAACATGCCTGCATTTGAAGCAGATAAAATCTCGGAAGACACAGATGCTGTATTCTTTGATATCGATGATGATGGTGATTATGATTTGTATGTGGGAAGTGGTGGCAGATCCTTTTCCAGCTCTTCTTATGCCTTGATGGACCGACTCTATATCAATGATGGCAAGGGAGGTTTTACAAGATCTTCCGATGGGGTGCCGTTTACCAGTCTCTTTGTGACGGGTGCAGTCACTGCTGGTGATGTCGATCTGGATGGAGACATAGACCTCTTTGTTGGTGAACGCTTTCATGCTTTTCATTATGGATTGCCGGTAAGGGGTCACTTACTCATCAACGAGCAGGGTAAACTGGTGGAGTCCGAGCAGTCTGAATTCAGCACTTTGAATATGGTTACGGATGCCACGTGGACTGATGTGAACGGTGACGAATGGCCTGATCTGGTCGTGGTGGGAGAGTGGCAAAACATCACTTTATTCATCAACGAAAATGGAGTGCTTAGCGATAAAACAAAAGACTATGGGCTGCACAATACCAGGGGGTTGTGGAATACCATTGTGGCCAGCGACTTTGATGGGGACGGGGACACAGACCTGGTAGCGGGCAATCATGGACTCAACAGTTTTTTTAAGAGAGGGACCCGAATGTATGTGCATGACTTTGATCAGAATGGATCGGTGGAACAGGTTGTGTGTCATCAGATAGATGGGAAGTACTATCCTGTTGCAGATAGAAACGAACTCGTGGCACAATTACCTGCGCTCAAGAAGAAGTTTCTGCATTTCAAGGATTTCTCGGGGGCTACTATTCATGAGATGTTTGATCAAAGTGTTTTGGAAAATGCCCTGGTTTACGATACTGATTTGATGGAGACTTCTCTTTTTATCAATAACGGAAACTCATTCGATATTAAGCGAATGCCTTCCGAAGCACAGTATTCCCCAACTTATGCAATTGAGACAGGGGATTTTAATCGGGACGGGAGAATGGACTTTGTGCTTGGAGGGAATCAATATCTGGTAAAGCCACAATTTGGACGCTACGATGCCAACCCCGGATGGGTTCTTTTACAGGGAGATAAAATAGATGCTGAATGGGAAGTTAAAAGCCTAGAGATTGTTGGCCAGATCAGGTCTTTACTGTCTTTGAATCATGGAGGAAAAGATTTGATCATTGTGGGTTGTAATGATGCTCCGGCCAGAATTTATGAGTTATATGAAAACTAGGAATATTGTCATAGGAGTTATAGGGGCCATTTTGTCCTGGGGATGCGAGTCTGATTATACCAGGTTGGTCAAAACGGAAATGAGATCTGAGACTTATTATGACTCACTTGTATTTGATCTGAAGCTAGGGGACACGAAGAAGACGTTTTACGAAAAGTGCTGGAGTCTGAATAAGCAAGGACTGATCATACAGGGACCCGAAAATAATTACGTTCAGTATTTCCTGGGCCCGGATAGCCTGGCTACTTCCATACGGATGCTTTTTTACGGTGACTTCAATGAGGAGCATATAATGCACGCGATGGATATGAAGTTTGCTTTTGTTGGCTGGGCTCCGTGGAACGAAGATCTGCAGTCGGACAGGTTACTGATCCAGCTAAAGGATTCTCTTGAGAGATGGTATCCGGGAAATGATTTTATCCAGGTTGATTTTGATACGGAACCCACTAGCATGTGGGTTAAGGTAGATGGAAATCGGCAGGTTGCCATGTATGTTTCAGGGTTTCAGGATGTGGTTGTCCGGATCTCTGACTTAAAGGAAAAGTACAAAGACGGTTTTTAGATGATTATGCCCAAAAGTATGTTTAGAGTTCAATTTATAATAGTCGCTTTGCTGGCATTCTGCTGTGAAGTATCTACGGATCGTCAGGCAAGGTTTCAACTAATGGATACCCGGGACACAGGTATTGACTTTGAAAATAACCTGACTTTTGATAAAAAATTCAACGTCTACACGTATCGTAATTATTACAATGGAGGCGGGGTTTCTATTGGTGACATCAACAATGACGGCCTCGTGGATCTATACTTTACGGCCAATCAAAGTGCCAATAGGCTTTATCTCAACAAGGGTAATTTTCAATTTGAAGACATCACGGAAAAGGCGGGTGTTGGTGGGCAAAAGGCCTGGTCTACTGGTGTGACCATGGCAGACATAAATGGAGATGGATGGCTGGACATTTATGTCTGCAACTCCGGTGACATTGAAGGCGATAACAAGCAAAATGAGCTTTTCATCAATAACCAGGACCTCACGTTTAGGGAAGCTGCACGGGAATATGGTCTGGATGATCGGGGATTTTCCACGCATGCCTCATTCTTTGATTTTGATAAGGATGGAGATCTGGATGTGTACTTGCTCAATAATTCGTATCAGGCCATTGGAAGCTTCAACCTGAGATCCAATGAACGTCCGAAAAGAGACAGCCTGGGAGGTGACAAGTTGCTCCTGAATGAAGGCAACTACTTCGAAGATGTGAGTGAGCGGGCAGGTATTTACGGCAGTGTCATTGGGTTTGGTCTTGGTGTCACAGTTGGGGATGTAAATGGCGACGGTTGGGAAGATATTTATGTTTCCAATGACTTTTTTGAGAGAGACTATCTGTACGTCAATCAGCAGGACGCCACATTCAAGGAAACATTGACATCCAGCATGAAGTCAATCAGTGGTGCTTCTATGGGTGCAGATATGGCAGACATCAACAACGACGGATACAATGACCTGTTTGTCACTGAGATGCTACCCAGGAGCAACGAGCGGCTTAAGTCAGTCACCACATTTGAAGACTGGACCCGCTACCAGTACAATGTGAGTAATGGATATCATCATCAGTACACACGGAATACGTTTCAGCTAAACAATGGCAATAACTCATTCAGCGAGATTGGTCGTCTGGCAGGAGTGGAAGCCTCTGACTGGAGCTGGGGAGCCTTGATCTTTGATATGGACAATGATGGAAACAAAGACCTTTTCATCGCCAATGGTATCTACAAGGACCTGACGGATCAGGATTATTTGCAGTACATCTCCAATGAGGAGGTGGTAAAATCCATTGTGACAGACAATGAGGTAGACTACGCAAAACTTATCGAGATCATTCCGTCCAATAAGATCAGCAACCTGGCTTTTCTTAATCAGGGAGGGCTTCAATTTGCAGAGATGACGCAGGAGCTGGGGCTTGCGGAGCCTAGTTTTAGCAATGGGGCAGCGTATGGAGATCTCGACAATGATGGTGACCTGGATCTGATCGTGAACAATGTGAACATGCCCAGCTTTGTCTATAAGAATATGACCAGGGAGAAAAGTGAAGGCAATTTTATCCAGCTGGAACTGAAAGGCAGTGGTGAAAATGTCTTCGGGATAGGAGCCAGGATAAAGGTTACAGATCAGAATACCAGCTATTATGTGGAGCAACAACCCACCAGAGGCTTTCAGTCGAGCGTGGATTTCAGACCCACCATTGGGCTTCGAGGTAACTCAAATGTGGATATTGTGGTACACTGGCCAACAGGAAATATTTCCAGGATGACAGATGTGCCGGTCAACCAAAAGATAGTCATCCAGGAATCGGAAAATAAGGATCCCTTATCATCAACTGCGGGATCGGGTGAATCTCAGCCCATTTTCAAGCAGCGCAATGATTTTGTTTATCATCACGTAGAAAGTGATTTTGTTGACTTTGACCGGGACCGGTTGCTTTATCACATGAAAAGTACCGAGGGCCCACGGATAGCTGCCGCAGACCTTAACGCCGATGGCGTTGACGACTTTTATGTGGGCGGAGCTAAAGGCATTTCGGGTACACTGTTTATTTCTGATGGTGATACATTCAAGCAAGTGCCTCAACCATCATTTGAAAATGACAAGATCTCCGAAGATGCTGAGAGCTTATTTTTCGATGCAGATGGTGATGGGGACCTCGACCTCTATGTTTGTAGTGGAGGAAACGAGTTCCCATCATCGAGTAGCGCCCTGGCTGATCGCCTTTATTTCAATGATGGGAGAAATCTTTTTACAAGGTCTGACCAGACTCTTCCATCCGATAATTATGTTAGCACCAGCACGGTGACAGCAAGTGATTTTGACCATGACGGGGATTTGGATTTGTTTGTCGGAGAACGACTGAAACCATTCAGCTATGGTGTAGCTGGGGATGGGTATCTCCTACAAAATGATGGTCAGGGCAATTTTGTAAATGTAGCTGCAGACAAAGCCCCGTCTTTCGAAAAGCTGGGCTTGATAACCGATGCAGAGTATATCGACCTGGACGGGAATCAGGAGACCGTGGAGCTGGTTGTCGTGGGAGAGTTTATGGCACCAAGGATATTTCAGTACTCGGTTGAAAAGTTTGAAGACATCACTCCTGCCAGCATATCGAAATTGAAGGGTTGGTGGAATGTGATTAAGTCTGCCGACCTGGATGGTGATGGAAATGTGGATCTCATACTCGGAAATCATGGATTGAATAGCCGGTTCAAAGCCAGTGAAGCACAGCCTATTAAACTTTATGTGGATGATTTTGACCAAAATGGATTTGTCGATCCTATTCTCACCACAACAGGTAGTGATGGTAAGTCTTACCCCTTTGCGCTCAGGCACAACCTCATAGACCAGATGAAAAATCTGAAAAAGAAATTCCCGAATTATGAAAGCTATAAGCATGCGACCATAGAGGATGTGTTGGATCAGCAGCAATTGAAAAATGCCAGTGTATTGGAGACCACATTTCTGGAGACAATCATTTTAAAGAATGTCGGGAATCTCAATTTTGAAGTTACAAAACTGCCGGTTGACTGTAGCCTGGCTCCGGTCTTTGCCATAGCAGCAGAGGATTTTGATAAGGATGGTGATTTGGATTTGATCCTGGGAGGAAACCTGTATGGGACAAAACCTGAAATTGGTCGGTATGATGCCAGCTATGGCACATTTTTATCCAATATAGGCGGTATGGACTTCATTTCAAATGGGATAAGATCAGGTTTTGTTGTAGATGGTGAGGTTCGTGATTTCATTATATATGACAAAGCTGTTTTTGTATTCAGAAACAGTGACAGTGTTGTTACTTTCCAATATTAAATCACACAGCTTGAGATTTGTTCCTCACATGATGGCCCTCCTGGTGCTTTTTGGTTGCCGGAAAGCTGAAAACAAGATGTCCCGGCTGACCTCTTCTTCGACCGGAATAGACTTTGTCAATGCATTAGATCCCACTGGAGACCTGAATATCATCAAATACCTCTATTATTATAACGGAGGCGGTGTGGCGGTTGGAGACATCAACAACGATGGGCTGGAAGATCTTTTCTTCACGGCAAATCAGGGTGACGATCAGCTATACCTAAATACCGGCAATTTACAATTCAGGAATATCACACAATCTGCCGGCATCACCAACTACCAGACGTCCTGGTCTAACGGGGTGGTATTTGCGGATGTGAATGGCGATGGATGGGAGGATATCTACATCTGCAAGGTTGGGAATTACCTTTCCCTGCAAGGCCATAACCTGTTGTATCTGAACAATCAGGACAACACATTCAGAGAAGTTGCGGAGGAGGTTGGTCTGGCTTTTTCTGGGTTTTCTACTCACGCTGCTTTTTTTGATTATGATAGGGATGGGGACCTGGATATCTACCTGATGAATCATGCCGTGCACACTACCAGAAGCTACCAGGACGCTTCTACCCGGCAAATACCCGATCCGCTTGCAGGTGACAGGCTTTACCAAAACCAGCTGGTGGAGTCCGACTCACTTTTCTTTAAAGATGTCACTCAGGAAGCCGGAATTTTCAGCAGTGCTCAGGGCTACGGCCTGGGTTTGGTGACAGCGGATATCAACCAGGATGGTTGGATGGATATCTATGTTGGCAACGATTTTCATGAGGATGATTACCTGTATCTGAATCAAAAAGACGGGACCTTCAAAGAAAGTAGGAGTGAAATGATCAGCCATACTTCTCGCTTCACGATGGGAGTAGACATCGCGGATGTCAATGGGGATACCCATCCGGATATTTTCTCCCTGGACATGCTCCCCAGGGATGAGCAGATCCTGATGAAATCAGGAGGAGAAGACAACAACAAGGTAACTGAAGTGAAATTGAGATTTGGTTACGGTCATCAGTATGCCCGGAATGCTTTTCAGCTAAATACTGGCAGAGGCACCTTCTCCGAGGTGGCTTTGCTTACGGATACTTACGCCACAGATTGGAGCTGGTCTGTTTTGCTCCAGGATTATGACAACGATGGGCTAAAAGACATTTTCATTACAAACGGGATCTTCAAAAGACCCAATGACCTGGACTATATCAATTTTTTGAGCACCCTTGATCTGACATTGGTCTCAGAGAAAAATCAGGACAGCCTGGATCAGGTGCTTATTCAGCGTATGCCTACGCTTAAAATCCCTAACTACATGTTTAGGAACGCCGGAGATCTGGGATTTGAGCAAGTCAGCGAGGCATGGGGACTGGGTGAACCTTCCTATTCAAATGGTGCGGCCTATGCAGACCTTGACAATGATGGTGATCTCGAGCTGGTTATCAACAACGTCAACTCAGAAGCATTCATCTATCAAAACAACTTCAATGGACATTACCTGCAGATCAAGCTCGTGGGAGACTCATATAACAGGCAGGCATTGGGCTCGACAGTTAAGGTATGGTACGGAGGGAAAGAAGCAGTTGGCGAAGTCGTTTCAAGTCGTGGTTTCCAGTCCGCATCTACCAAAAGGCTGCATTTCGGTTTAGGGGATGAGACCAGGGTGGACTCTTTGACCATTCATTGGCCTGATGGGACAGTCCGGAAGCTGGGTTTATTAAATGCTGATTCCGTTTATACGATCAGGAAGGAAAGTTCAGATGCCTTTACACCGGCGAATAATGACAAGATCAGGCTTAGCTACCTGGAGCCAGGAATTGTGGAAAATGACTATCGAGACTACGACAAAGAAACCCTGATCCCGGAAAAGCTCTCTACCGAGGGCCCGGCAGCGGTTGTGGCAGACTTTAACGGCGACAGTATGGAAGACCTGTTTTTAGGAACCCCGAGAGGTCAGCATCATCTGCTATATCTACAAACAAAAGAGGGTCTTAGTCAACAAGCCAATACCACATTTACAAATTCAGACCAGCTGGAGGCAGTAGATGCGGCAGCTTTTGATTTTGATGTTGATGGGGACCTCGATCTGTATGTGGTGCATGGGGGCAATGACTACCCTTATGACTCACCTTACTTCGAGGATGCTCTGTATCTCAATGACGGCAAAGCAAATTTTGAGAAAGCAGAACTCACACTTCCCTCCATCAATGGATCATGTGTGGCACCCGGAGATTATGACAATGATGGTGACCCGGACCTCTTTGTGGGTGGCAGATCGGTGCCCGGAGGATATGGATTGATCCCTGAGAGTCTATTAATAGAAAACATGGAGGGCACGCTTAAAATTGCCCGGGTTTTGACACCGGGAATGGTGACGGATGCAGCCTGGCACGACTTCGACGGGGATGGTGACCTGGATTTGTTTGTGGTAGGAGATTGGATGCCCGTGACAGTCCTGCGAAACGATGGAAATGCCGACTTTAAAGATATTACGGAAGACATCGGACTGGGAAGTAGCCATGGGATGTGGAACAACATGGTGATGACGGATGTCAACCAGGATGGTCAGAAAGACATTGTGCTGGGCAATCTCGGTTTAAACAGCAAATTCAAAGCATCACCCGACCAACCTGTGACCATGTTTCTGGATGATTTTGACAGGAATGGACAACCCGACCCGATTATCTTTTATCATATCAATGGCTCAAAAATTCCTTTTGCTTCCAGGGATGAACTGGCCGCTCAATTGCCATATCTCAAGAAGGACTTCCTAAGCTATTCTGTGTTTTCTCAGACCAGGACACTCAAAGACTTGACGGGTAAAGATGAAGAAGAAGTGGCCCAGGTCAACTATTTGCATGATCTGAGCTCAGGCATTTTATTATGGCAAAACGGGAAATATATCAAGCAGGACTTTCCACTCCAGGCCCAGTTCAGCCCCATCAATGATATACTGGCAACAGATCTTGATGATGACGGACTCACAGATCTTATCTATGTGGGCAATTTCTTTGGAGCCGTGACTTCCATAGGCAGATATGACGCCAATCCGGGCGGAATTTTGAAGGGAACAGGAGGAGGTCAATATGCTTTTATTGGATTCCTGCCACTTGATTTCGACAGAGAGTACAGGAAAGTTATTACCTTAAATAATGGTAAATTTGTTATGGTTCCCAATAGCGGAAAACCTGTTATTCTTGTTAAAAATGAATTAGCTGGGTCATCGTTCAGGCGTTGACATAAGATTATAAAATTGAAGGTATGAACAGAGGAGTGATTCTATTTTTTGCTTTTGCAACTGTATTGTTTTTCTCATGTGAGGAAGACAAGCGATATAAGGGAATCCTTGCAAACCCGGAATCATATAATGGAGCGGTAAAACAGCTCACAGATGTGATCGTGTATGACATTTTTTCTCCGCCGGTTGCCAGCAGGGTATATGTCTATCCCAATATCGCAGCGTTTGAAGTCCTGGCTGCATTAAACCCGGATACCCTTCAGTCACTGGCTGGTCAGGTCACGGACCTTACCCCTGTTCCGGCACCTCCAGTAGATCAGCAGATTGATCCCAACCTGGCAAGTATACATGCTTTTCTCACGGTAGGAAAGACGCTGATCTTTTCCGAAAACAAGATTGATGAATACCGGGAAAACTTCTATGCCAGGCTGGAAGAAACCGGACTTCCTTCAGGGATCAAAAAGAACTCTCTGGCCTACGGAGAAGTAGTGGCCAAACATATTTTGCAATGGGCTGATGGTGATATGTATAAGCAGACCCGTACTTTTCCAAAGTATACGGTGCAGGACGAAACCTTTAAGTGGAAGCCCACCCCTCCGGACTACATGGAAGGCATCGAACCTCACTGGAACAAAATACGGCCTATGATACTCGATTCGGCACGACAGTTTAGCCCCAAGCCTCCATTGGAAATGACCATGGAAGAGAACAGTGGATTCTATAAGGAATTAAAAGAAGTCTATGATGTTGGAGTAAACCTGGATGAGGAAAGTACGAACATTGCCAAGTTTTGGGATTGCAATCCGTATGTTTCACATCACCGGGGTCATGCCATGTTTGCCACTAAAAAGATAACTCCCGGTGGGCACTGGATTGGCATTGTTGCCGTAGCTACCCGTACAGCCGGATCAGATTTTGATGAGACAGTGGAGGCTTACGTGCGTACTTCTATTTCGTTGTTTGATGGCTTTATCAGCTGCTGGGATGAGAAATGGAGAAGCATCGTTGTCCGGCCTGAAACATTGATACATCAATACCTGGATGAAAAATGGGTGCCATTACTTCAGACACCGCCATTTCCTGAATACACCAGTGGTCATAGCGTAATATCTCGTGCCGCTGCAGTTACGCTTACCGACTACTTTGGGGATCACTTTTTCTTTACAGATACCACTGAAAATGAGTATGGACTACCCACCAGAGAATTCGATTCATTTCTGCAGGCCTCCGAGGAAGCTGCCATTAGCAGGTTGTATGGTGGCATACACTACAGAATGGCGATTGAGCAAGGGGTGTCGCAGGGTGAAGCCGTAGGGGATTATGTGGTTTCTAACCTTAAAACCAGGAAAGTTAGCGGGATAGCAGTCAAGTAGCTCTACTCTCAGCAATCCTGATCACATTTACTTTTCTGGGGGCCATATGATTTTTATTTTGTTAGGGTTAACTTGGGCAATCCAAACATTTACCCAATGAAAAATAGTCTGTTACTGGCAGTTTGCCTGGCACTTCTTACCGTTTCCTGCCGCACTGAAATCACACAAGAGAAAACCACTCAAAAACCCAATGTCCTTTTCATCGCCATCGACGACCTGAACGATTGGCTCGGCTGTATGAACGGACACTCCAATACCCGTACTCCCAACATGGATAAACTAGCTGCACAGGGAGTACTTTTCACCAATGCCCATTGCCAGGCTCCGCTGTGTGGACCATCCCGGGCTTCGATCATGACTGGATTACGTCCCTCCACAACGGGTATATATGGGATGATTGGAGATAATGAAATCAAAGGTGTGCTGCCCGATGTGACATTGTTGCCTGAATACTTCAAACAAAATGGCTACTATACCATGGGTATTGGCAAGCTCTTTCATCAGCATGCACCGGATGGAGTATTCGAAGAGTCAGGAGGAAGGACAGGTGGTTTTGGTCCCCGGCCTAAAGAACGTTTTGTATGGGATGGCATTGGTACTTCAGATCAGGAAAAGTACGGGAGGACCAGCACCGACTGGGGTGCCTTTCCGGAAGTGGATTCCCTGATGATCGACTATCAGTCAGCAGATTGGGTGATCGAACGTTTAAGTAAAGATTATGATCAACCATTCTTCATGGGTGTGGGGTTTATACGTCCGCATGTCCCGCTTTACGCACCGCAAAAATGGTTTGACAAGATCCCGCTGGAAGGCCTGGAAATGACTCCCTACAAAGCAGATGACCTGAATGATGTCCCGGATGTCGCTTTACAAATCAATGACCTGCCGATGATGCCTACCACGCAGTGGGCCATCGAGTCGGGAAACTGGGATGACATCATACAGGCCTACCTGGCATGTGTGAGTTTTGTGGATGCTCAGGTCGGACGGGTGATGGAAGCCCTGGAAAACAGTGAATATGCAGACAATACAATCATTGTGCTTTGGTCCGATCATGGTTACAGGCTGGGAGAGAAGGAGACCTTTGCCAAGCATGCCTTGTGGGAGGAGGCCACGAATGCCCCGTTGATCTTTGCAGCACCTTCTTTACCAAAAGGCAAAGTTGTTGATCAGCCTGTGGAAATGCTTTCCATCTATCCGACGCTGCTGGAGCTGAGCGGGTTAGAGGCAAATGGTAAAAATGAAGGGATCAGCCTGGTCGAGCTTATGCAATCCGGCAAGAATGAGAAAGAGTATTATGCGATCACTACCTATGGCATGAATAACCATTCCATCCGCTCTGAAAAGTTTCGGTATACACGTTATGAAGATGGCAGCGAGGAGCTTTACGATCACGAATACGATCCCAATGAATGGATCAATATTGCTAAGGAGACAAAAGCCGAATCTGTGAGAGGGGAATTAGGTGCCCTTTTACCCAAAGTGAATGTGAATTGGGCAGCACCTTCTGAGTATACGTTTCAGCCATATTTTGTGGAGCAGAAGGAAAGGACTTCACGGCGGTAGTTTACATGGATGAACCAGACGCTACAGGATATTGGTTTATTGCTTTTTATATTTATTAGCTCATTATTCTATAATATACAATCAACCAAAACACATCTCCAGGCAAGTATTCAGTAAGCTTTGAATGTCCTTGCTAAAGATTGATTGGTTGGGGGATGATGAGCTTTATTGATGAAACCTACACACCCAGGTCTTGAAGGCGAAGATTTAAAATTATTTAAGTCGGTATACGATGAGAATTTTGAGGATTTATTCATCTATGCCAAAGCGATAACGCGGACCGATGATCTGGCTAACGAAGTAGTTTCTGATGTGTTTTTTGATTTATTGAAATCTCAAAAGGCATTGAGATACATAAGGGACGCAAGAGCGTACTTGTTTAAATCCGTGAAAAACGGTTGTATAAAGGTATTATCAAGGGATCCAATCAAATTTCAGTATCTCCAGGAAGACCAGGAATACCAGTTGGTTGAGTTTATTGACCCGGAAGAAGTCATGTTAAGCAAGGAGCTGGAGGACTTTATTCATCAGTCAATTGAAAAGTTGTCTCCTCAATGCCAACTAGTATTTAGAATGGTACGTGAGGAAAACAAACCATACAGTGAAGTAGCTGAGGAGCTCGAAATATCCCCCAATACTGTTAGAAATCATATGGTAGCTGCTACCAAGTGCTTGAAAACTGAACTGACTAATTATTATTCTGACCCAAAGATCATCAAGCTTGTTTCCACTTTGGCTGTTGGTCTGTTAATGATTCAGGGATTGCAAATATTTTAAAAATATGCTTTATTTATTATTAACATGATAAATAAATAAAACATATATTACTTTATATGTATATATTTAAAATTCACTAGTCCAATCACCCCTTGAAAAACCTCTTGTAGTCGTAAGACAAAAATCAGCTAGCAACAGGTTAATGGACAAACTAATTTATAAGAAGTTATCCGGGGAATCACTCACCAGGAGGGAGCATGAAACTCTGACAGACTGGATCAACGCAAGTCCGGAAAATAAGAAAGTGTTTTTTCAATTGAGGATTGCTTTCATGAATAACAATCCAAATAAGATTGGAAAAATGAAAGATAAGCTCTGGGAAGACCTCAATCCTGTTCAGCATCAAGGAACCACGAGATTTTTATTTCTAAAATGGGCAGCATCTATCCTGGTTGTTCTTTTCTTAGGCGTGTCTGTTTATCTCATGACAGATAAGAAGTATACACAAACCAATACGTCAAATGAGGTCAAATATTTTGAAAAAGTATGCGTCAAGGGGCAAAAGCTTACCATTACGCTTCCTGATGGATCAAAGGTGAAGCTCAATGCAGGAAGTAAACTTTCGAGCCCGGAAAAATATGTTGATGAACGAGTAGTTGAAATTACCGGAGAAGCATTCTTTGAAGTCACTAAATCCGAACTGCCATTCATTGTTAAAGTTGGGGATGTGAATGTTAAGGTATTAGGCACATCGTTTAATGTAGATGCATATACATCCAATCAAGTCATTGTGGCAGTTGCTTCTGGGAAGGTTTCCGTTACAGCAAATACCAGTGATTTCAAAATAGACAAAGATCTTGTTCCCGGAGAGCAGGCCTTGTACAGAGCAGGGGAACCGATGCTCGAAGTTTCAAGGTTTGATACGGATGAGGTGCTGGGTTGGAAGGATAATCTTTTGGTGTTTAAGAATAGCTCTTTTGCAGAGGTGACCAGGGATCTCAACAATTGGTACGACGTCACCTTTATCATCGATGATCAAATTTCTCTAAACGAAAAATTCAACGGAGGCTTTGTAAATCCAACTTTGGAAGAAGTGATGGAAAGCTTAGCTCACCTTTACTCATTTAAATATGAAATAGATGGAAAACAAATAAGCATTTCAAATATGAATTAGAAAAAAAGAGCTGATAGCGACTTTGGGGAAAGACATATCAGCTCTAATGAAAGTTTCTGAACTAAATCAAAAACAGTATGAAAACAAATTTACGAAAACTAAGTATTCTGATGTCCAGGCTGACTATTTATTTGGCTGTCTTCTTTTACTCGTTGACCATGGTCTTCGGTACAGAATCAGATGCACAAAGAAAAAGCCTGAAAGAGATTTCTTTCCAGGTAGAAAAAGGCACCTACTCGCTGGGTGAGCTTTTTCATAAGATTGAGTCATCCGGTCAATTTAAAATTGCTTATCTCACGGAGGGTGAATGGGACAACCGGATGGTTGAGATTGAATCAAGTAATTGGGTGCTACAGGATTTCCTGGAGTATCTGTCCCTGGAGTGGGGACTTGCCTTCAAGAGGGTGAATGAAACCATTTCGGTAAACCACATTAAGCCGTCAAAGCGAACGAAAATAGTTGCCGTACTCGACCAGATCACTATTTCGGGTAAGATCACAGATGAATCTGGCGAGTCCCTTCCTGGAGCCTCAGTGCTGGAGAAAGGTACCAGCAACGGGACCATAACAGATGTAGATGGCATGTTTTCACTTAGTGCGGCAGAGAATGGTGTTTTGACAATTTCTTTTGTTGGTTTTAAAACTCAAGAAGTGAGCATCAATGGGAGATCCTCAGTTGATGTTGCTTTAGAAGCGGATATTTCTGCCCTTGAAGAGGTGGTGGTAGTAGGCTATGGTACGCAGAAAAAAGTTAACCTAACGGGAGCTGTTGATGTAGTCACCAGTGAAAGGTTGGCTGACAGGCCCATCACAAGCACGGGCGAAGGTCTGCAGGGATTAATTCCAAACCTGAATGTGACGGTGACCAGTGGTGATCCCACCGATGGAGTCGATTTCAATGTGCGTGGGTATGAGTCTATCAACGGTGGCTCTCCTCTTATCTTAGTGGATAATGTTCCGATGGACCTGAACAGGATAAATCCGGAAGATATTGAAAGTGTTACCGTGCTTAAAGATGGTGCTGCTTCGGCAATTTATGGTGCCCGGGCAGCCTTCGGGGTAATTTTGGTAGAGACAAAAAAGGGCAAGAAGGGCATCAATGTAAACGTAGGTTCACAGCTTACATGGAACAGACCAATCTGGAAGGTAGACCCAATAACCAATGGATACGAATATGCTTTGCTGAGAAATCAGGTTTCGACAAGAAACGGCGGTAATCCATACTATGGAGATGAATATATGACTCGGCTGCAGGCTTATTGGGATGATCCGGCAAACAATGAACCTTTTGCTGTGGTGAATGGCAGGTATGAGCAATATGGGACTACAGGCGTAAATTCTCAGCTTATAGATTCCTGGTCACCACGCCAGAAGTATGACCTCTCTATTTCTGGCTCTAATGAAAAAGCTTCTTACTATACATCTTTTGGTGCGCTGAATACGGATGGGTATCTGGAAAACGAAGGAAATGACAATTTCAAAAGATACAACGTTCTTTTAAAGGGTGACTTTAAAGTGAATGATTGGTTAGCCATTGATCAGTCGGTGACAATTAATATTCAAAAGTCCGATAAACCCTCACAGTCAAACATTAATGATTTGATCCGGACTGAACCTATCAGGGCATTTCAGGTGCCCCTGGTGCCTGGTTATGAGGAGTATGAAGGCATGTTTTTTGATAATCCTTTCACCATTCTTGCTGATTTAGCGTTGGGTGGACGGACCACATTCACCAATTCAGATACCTGGTTAAAGTCTGGGATTACTTTGACTCCAATCAAACGACTCACTTTCAAAAGTAACTTCTCATACAATTTTTTTAACAGAACATATCAGGAAGCCAGGCTCCCATACCAAATGATTGAATTTGATTGGGATCAACCCAACCCAATTTTCACAACCGGGGATGACAGGATCGATGTCCAAAGTCAGTTCAATCAATACTATGTATGGAATACCTATGCAGAGTACCTCATCGATGATTGGAAAGATCACTACATCAAAGCCATGGTTGGATTTAACCAGGAGTGGGACTACAATACCAATATAAACGGAGGATCACGAACATTCAACTCACCTACCATTGTTGACATTGGAGCAACAAGTGGACTACAATCGATTACTGGCGGTAAGTCTCAAGCAACACTCAGGGGGGCTTTTTATCGTTTGAATTATATTTTCAAAGATCGTTATTTATTTGAAGCAAACGGGCGATATGATGGCACTTCAAGATTTCCTGAAGATGACCGGTTCGGGTTCTTTCCATCTTTTTCAGCAGGCTGGAGAATCTCCGAAGAAGCATTTATGGCTTCTACACGATCTGTTATTGACAACCTAAAATTCAGAGCATCTTATGGTTCACTGGGTAACCAGTTACTAGGGAATAACTTTTACCCTTATATCGCCTCTATGCCAAGTGGATTTTCAACAATCATTCTTGGTTCTGACCGGATCCCTTATGTAAACGATCCGGGACTGGTAAGTCCAACTTTGACGTGGGAAGAGGTAATTACCCAAAACCTGGGATTGGACATGGCGCTCTTTGGTAGCAAGCTTCAGACAACCTTTGATCTATATACAAGGGATACCAAAAAAATGTTATTGAGAAGGGAGTATCCGGATATTCTAGGGACTGGAGCACCACAGGAAAATGGTGCAGACCTGAGGACAAAAGGCTGGGAAGTTTCCATCAAATGGAAAGACAACGTTTCAAGTGATTTTAAGTATTATGCAGACTTTAACCTGGCTGATTGGACCGCTGAGATCACCAAGTATGATAACCCAACCGGGGCGCTTTCTGAATATTATGTCGGTCAGCAACTGGGAGAGATCTGGGGTTATGAGACCGTAGGGATCATTCAGAATGAAGAACAGTTCAACAATATACCGGATCAGTCACGATTGGGTAACAACTGGGCTGTAGGTGATATCGAGTTTGCCGACCTGAACGATGATGGGATCATTAGCCCTGGGGACAACACACTGGAAGAGCCTGGAGACAGAAGAATCATAGGAAATGAAAGTGCCAGATATACTTTCGGATTAAATACAGGAGTTACATACAAAGACTTTTCACTCAACCTTTTCTTTCAGGGAGTAGGGAAGAGAGATTATGCTCCTGGCAGGCAAAACTGGACATGGTTTTATCCATGGAGAACATATTATGGAGATAGGCAATGGGTCGAAAATTCGTGGACTCCTGAAAACAGAGATGCCTATTATCCTGAAATGCAAACAGACAGCAAAAACTTCGTTACACAAACCCGGTTTTTGCAAAATGCTGCATACGTGAGACTCAAAAACATCACCATCAGCTACAACATACCAGTATCCCTGATGGATAAGATTGGGTTGACAAGTGCCAGGGTATATGTAGGAGCCCAAAACTTATGGGAATTCTCCAAAATACGTGAGCCCCTGGATCCTGAATATGTATTTGATAATTCTATTGATTATCCACTATTCAGGAGCTATACCGTCGGTATAAACATCAACCTATAAAAAATTGAAAGTCATGAAAAGTAATATAAAGTTCTATTATCTGCTACTGGTGGTAATATTCGCCACAGGCTGTGAAGATGAGTTCCTCAATAGATATCCATTGGATGAATTGAGCAGCGAAACCTATTGGAAGACTGAAACAGACCTTAAAAATTACAACAATAGCTTTTATCATACAGTAAGGAATGACGAAGTCTACCCAATAATGGATGGCTTGAACATAGGAGGGGTAAGATTCAGAGGAGGTATCTGGTGGAATGATCAATTTAGTGATAACCTTGCCCCTACACACGGACGGTCGAATGACTTTACCGAGATACGAATGGGCTATCATGTTGTAGAAAATAATCCAAGGTTGCAGGGATATCGGGGATGGGATTTGATTAGAGCCATAAACTTTGGATTGGAAAATTATGATCGCGCAGAAATTCAGCAAACATTAATAGACAGGTATAAAGGTGAGGCGAGACTCTTCAGAGGTTGGTTTTATGCTGATAAGGTTTCCCGATTTGGAGATGTTCAGTGGGTAGAAGAGGTATTAAATATCGATTCGGATCAACTTTATGGTGCCAGAGACGATCGCGAGTTTGTCATGGATAAAGTACTGGCAGACCTGGATTTTGCGATAGCTAACCTTCCCGAAGACTGGGGTGATGGAGATGATCCCGGTCGCCTGGATAAGTGGTGTGCATTGGCTGTAAAGGCAAGGGTTTGTCTTTTTGAAGGAACCTGGAGAAAGTATCATGGTGGTACTGACCCGGACACCTGGCTGGAAGAAGCAGCAAATGCAGCAAAAGACTTGATGGACAATGGTGGTTTTAGTTTATACAATACTGGAAATCCGGGAGAAGACTACAGACACCTTTTGTCTGCTCAAACACAGGAAGGTAATCCCGAAGTTATCTATTGGAGAAAATATGAGCCGCTTATCAATGGTCATTTTGCCTCCCGCTTATTCTGGAATTACAATGGGGGTGCTACCAAGAGTTTTGTTGATGATGTACTTTGCGATGATGGTTTGCCAATAACCCTGTCACCTAATTATGTAGGCGACGATTCTATAGAAACTACCTTTATGAATCGTGATCTGAGGTTAAGACAGTGTGTTTTACATCCTGAAGATCAATCCAAGTTTGATTATGCCAGAGACCCTGAAAACTCATACCCGAGGATCAATGGGATGAATGGTGGTAGAAACAGGTCTAACACCGGATACCATGTAGTAAAGCACTGGAATGCAGAAGATGAAGGGTCTCCCAGAGATCAGCACAACTGCTCGCCACCAACACTTAGACTGGGAGAGGTACTGCTAATTTATGCTGAAGCAAAGGCTGAGCTTGGTACCATTACACAGGGAGATCTGGATATCAGCATTAACCTTTTGCGCGACAGGGTAGATATGCCCCATTTATCAGTAAATCCTCCAATGGATCCAAAATATGCTAGTGAAGGATTATCCTCCATCATTATAGAAGTAAGGAGGGAAAGAAGAGTTGAGCTCTTCCTTGAAGGCCATCGCTATCATGATATAAGAAGGTGGAAATGGGGTAAATTGTTACGGGAATCAGATTATGGGATCCGGTGGGATGATGCTGCCATTGCCAGATATCCTGGTGTTGTGGTTGGCGAGGAAATTGAAGTCACTGAAATCGACGGAGTTCCATACATCGATGTAAGGAAGAATGGACCGTACTGGCCACCAAAATTTGATGAGAGCAGGGACTATCTCTGGCCATTGCCGATCAGTGCCATTTCACAAAATCCTGACTTGGGTCAAAACCCTAATTGGTAGAAAACTGGCATCAAACAGAAAAGGGATTAACCAGATGGGTTTTTCCCTTTTTTAGTTTACCGGAAATGGTTTCAAACATGATATTTTCCCCAGGATGGCGGTTAACTCAGTTTGGTTTAAAAATCATTTGACCCTGTATTGTCTACCTGACGCTACAGGATAAATGGCAATTTCCTTATCTTTTATTTTATCTTAAGTAATTATTGAATCTAACCTTGTAAATTTCTGTCATGAGCAAACCTTTTGTATGCCTGATCCTGTTAAGTGTTGTTTTTTCGGAGCATCTCTTTGCCCAAAAGACCGGGCAGCCCAATATCATCTTCATCCTCACAGATGATCAGCGCTGGGATGCCCTGGGTTATGCGGGCAATCCACTTTCCTTAACACCGGAAATGGATAGGCTCGCCTCGGAAGGTACCTTTTTTAAGCAAGCCATCGTGACGACCCCCATCTGTGCTGCCAGTCGTGCCTCGATTCTCACAGGGACCTATGAAAGAACACACCGCTACACCTTCCAGACCGGGGATCTCAAGGAAGAATTCATGCAGGCATCTTACCCATTGGTATTGCGGGATGCTGGCTATTATACCGGATTCTATGGCAAATTCGGGGTGAGGTATGAAAAGGAAGCCACGCTCTTTGATCAGTTTGATAGCTATGATCGAAATGGAGCCTTTAAAGACGAACGCGGTTACTACTACAAGCAATTGAATGGGGAAACGGTCCATTTGACTCGATACACCGGTCAGCAGGCACTGGACTTTATTGAGGATGCTCCGGAAGGAAAACCTTTTTGCCTGAGCCTGAGCTTCAGTGCTCCCCATGCCCACGATCCGGCAGAAGATCAGTATTTCTGGGATGCACCTTCCAATGAGCACCTGGCTGAAGGTGATGTTCCCGGACCAGCTTTAGCCAAAGACAGGGATTTCGATAAGCTTCCGCAAATAGTCAGGGAAGGATTCAATAGAACCCGATGGTACTGGAGATATGATACACCGGAAAAGTATCAGCACAGTGTAAAAGGTTATCACCGCATGATTGCGGATATTGACCGGGAGATCTCAGGGATCCGGAAAAAGCTGGAAGAAAAAGGGATGGAGGAAAATACCGTCATCATCCTGATGGGCGACAATGGGTATTTCCTTGGTGAGCGTCAGCTGGCAGGGAAGTGGTTGATGTATGATAACTCTGTGAGGGTTCCCCTGATCATTTTTGATCCCAGAACTGGCCAGCATGGTGACATCGAGCAGATGACATTAAACATCGATGTACCCTCAACGATCGTGGACCTGGCAGGCGCTACACAACCCGAAGGCTGGCAGGGCAAAAGCCTGGTGCCCTTTCTTAAAAACCCTCAATACGACCTGGAGCGCGACACGGTCCTCATTGAGCACCTTTGGGAGTTTGAGCATATTCCGCTGAGTGAAGGGGTCAGAACAGCCAACTGGAAGTATCTGAGATATGTAAACGATCAGTCAATCGAGGAGCTGTATGACTTATCAAAAGACCCCCGGGAGACGAAGAATCTCGCTACTTCTAAGAAACACCAGGCCATTCTCGCCGAGCTACGGTCAAAAAACGATGAGCTTGCTAAGAAGTATGATGATCCGACAGTTGGAAGTCCCGACGGACTGATGATAGAATGGTTGAGGCAGCCCGGAACGGACATAAAGGACAACACTCCTGAATTTTCATGGATCGTGCCTCATGGAGCAAAATATCAGCAAGGGTACCAGGTACTGGTATCTTCATCCAAAGAAAAGATCAATCAAAATATTGGTGACCTCTGGGATAGTGGACAGGTAAGATCGAAACAAAATTCCAATGTGGTTTTTGGTGGGAAGCCTTTACAAAATGGTCAATCTTACTTTTGGAAAGTGAGGATCTGGGATCAGCTCAACAGGGTGACGTCCTATTCCTCTCCGCAAGCCTTCAAAATGGGTGTAGCTGATCCCAAAGAAATCACCACCCCCAATATTTTCCAGGTGGATCATGTAAAGCCTGTCGCTTTTAAATCAATAGGTCAGGACAGCTATTTTGCTGATTTTGGCAAAGATGGATTTGCAGCCTTAAGGGTCAATTATCTGGCTGATTCAAAACATACGTTGACCATCCACCTGGGCGAGCAGCTTGAAAATGGAAGGATCAACTGGGACCCACAGGGGAATATCCGGTATCAGGCTTATGAGTTGGCTGTTGATCCCGCCAAAACATCGTACCTGGTCGAACTGCCACCCAATGAACGGAATACGAAACCTGAGGCTGTTGCATTACCGGATTCATTTCCAGTGCTGTTTCCGTTCCGATATGTGGAAATAGACGGAGCCAAAGCGGGATTGAAAGCTGCAGACCTTACCCAGGATGTTTATTTCACTTACTGGGAGGAAGATGCCAGCAGCTTTACCAGTTCGGATACTGTGCTCAACCAGGTATGGGATCTTTGCAAGTATTCCATGAAAGCTACTTCATTCGCGGGCTTGTACGTAGATGGTGATCGGGAGCGGATTCCATACGAGGCGGATGCATACCTCAACCAGCTTACACATTACGCTGTAGATCGGGAGTACCCGATTGCCAGAAGGACCATCGAGTATTTCATGGAGTACCCGACCTGGCCGACCGAGTGGCAGCAGCATGTGGCCCTGATGTTTTATGATGACTACATGTATACCGGGAATACTGAGCTCATCGAAAAGTACTACGAACCCTTAAAATACAAGACGCTTTACCAGTTGGCCGATGAGGATGGCCTGATCAGTACCACGCGGGTGACACCGGAGATCATGAAGCAACTTGGGTTCAAAGACCCTGAGGTAAAGCTCAGAGACATTACAGATTGGCCTCCTGCACAGAAAGATACGGGTTGGAAACTTGCCACAAAAGAAGGGGAACGGGATGGATTTGTGTTCTGCCCAACCAATACGCTGGTCAATGCCTTTTATTATCGCAACATGGTGATCATGGCGGAGTTCGCAGAGATCCTGGGAAAATACCAGGAAGCAGATGACTTTAGACTCAGAGCCATCAAAGCCAGGAAGGCCATCAATGAGAAACTAACTAACCCCGAGACCGGAGTTTATGTAGATGGTGATACAACGGATCATTCTTCTTTGCATTCCAACATGGCAGCATTGGCATTCGGTGTTGTGCCTCAAGATCGCGTGAAGTCCGTTGTGGAATTCATGAAGTCACGGGGCATGGCCTGTAGTGTCTATGGATCACAATACCTGATGGATGCCTTGTATGAAGCCGGAGAGGCTGAATATGCCCTGGAATTGATGACAGCTACCCACGATCGCAGCTGGTGGAACATGATCGCCATTGGATCAACTATCTCGCTGGAGGCCTGGGACATGAAGTACAAACCCAATTCCGACTGGAACCATGCATGGGGTGCGGTACCTGGCAACATCGTTGCTCGCAGGATGTGGGGCATACGACCTAAAACCCCGGGTGGCGATATCGTGACCATCCAACCTCAGTTGGCTGACCTGGAATTTACCAGTATAGAAGTGCCATTCCTGAAAGGGACAGTGAAAGCCGACTTCAAAAAAGTAAATAACCGGGTGAAAACATATCGATTCACCATACCAGCGAATATGGCAGCAGAATTGGTCTTGGATGCTTCTGAAAATGATACCGTGATCGTGAATGGAAGCCAGGTCAACTCATCTTTTGGTTCCATTCGGCTGGAACCTGGCGAGCATCTGGTTACCTTACGTGTGAATTCATTTTAAACCACCCTTATGAAAACCTTTAGCTCATCAATCAGTATTCTGTTAATCGCGATCATTTGTCTGTCCATCGGTTGCCAGGAAACAAACAAGGTAAGTATCACCGGTGAGCTGAAGAAATGGCACAAGATATCATTGGTATTTGAGGGGCCAGAGACCAGTGAGCTGGATGAGGACAATCCCTTCCTTAACTACCGGCTGGATGTTACCTTTTCCAATGGAAATGAACAGTTTGTTGTGCCGGGATACTATGCAGCCGATGGAGATGCAGCAGAATCAAGTGCAGACTCAGGAAACAAATGGGTGGTCAATTTCACACCAAATGAAACAGGCGAATGGAGCTATATGGTTTCATTCAAAAAAGGAGATAATGTAGCTGTAGCGGACGATCCTTCCGGTTTTTCGAGTGCCAAATTTATGGACGGGCTTACAGGCAGTTTTTCAGTGGCAGACTCAGATAAATCCGGTCATGACAACAGAGCGAAAGGAAGATTACAATATGTTGGTGAACCCTACCTGAAATATGCCGAAACGGGGGATTACTTCATCAAGCTGGGTGTGGATGCACCTGAAAACCTGCTGGCATATGAAGACATTGACAGCACGACCAATGTGTTTGAGTTTAGAAAGTCGTGGAGTTCTCATGCGAAAGACTTTGACAAGGCGGCCCAGTCTTTTCTTTGGCAGGGAAGCAAAGGGAAAAATCTGATGGGTGCATTGAATTACCTCGTGGCTGAAGAGCTGAATGTATTTTCTTTCCTCACCTTCAATGTGGATGGGGATGATCGCAACATCTTCCCTCATTTGTTGAAAGTGCCTTTTTCCGAATATGAGGCTTATGCCAATGAAAAGCAAAACAAGGAAGCCTGGGAGACCTTGTTCCACAAAACAAGGTTTGATGTGTCCAAGCTGGAGCAGTGGGAGCGCATCTTTGGATATGCTGAGACTTTAGGGCTATTTCTTCACTTCAAGACCCATGAGACAGAGACCGATCACCTGATGGACAAAGGGGTGTTTGGTGTGGAAGGAAAGCTGTATTACCGGGAATTGATCGCCCGGTTTGGCCATCATTTGGCGCTCAACTGGAACCTGGGAGAAGAGAACAATCAACCCATTGATGAGGTGATCAAAGCGGCTAATTATGTTTACCAACTGGATCCGTATAAACATCATCTCGTGATGCACACTTTTCCCAACCAGGACGATCGGTACGCGGGTTTAATAGGAGACCAGTCACCACTGACGGGCGCCTCCCTGCAATTGAGTGATAAGGAATTTAAAGATGTTCATGCGAGGGTGCTTAAGTGGAAGCATAAAACAGACAGCATTGGAAAGCCCTGGGCACTGGCTGTGGATGAGCCGGGAAGTGCCCGGTATGCGTTGCTTCCTGATGATGAGGACATGGAGCACAATGAAGCCCGAGGGAATGCCATGTACGGCACCCTTTTCGCCGGAGGTTATGGCTTGGAATGGTACTTCGGCTACGACAGCCCTAATTCCGATCTCACCTGCCAGGACTTCCGGAGCCGGGATCTTTTCTGGGACCAGAATCGGTACGCCAGACGGTTCTTTGAGAATGAAATCCCTTTCTGGAGGATGAAACCTGCGGATGAACTCACTTCAGATGATCAATCTTATTGCCTGGCCGAAGCGGATCAGGTTTATGCCGTGTATAAGCCAATGGGATTGAATAAAGTTGAACTGGACCTGAACTCCACCCAGATGCTTTATGATATTAAATGGTTCAACCCCCGGACAGGAGGCGAGTTGGTTAGCGGTTCAGTAACCGGAATTGGTGGGGGTAGTATGGTGAATGTGGGGGCTCCACCCACAGACGTAGACCTGGATTGGATTGTGGTTGTAAAGTCGACGGGTTTGACGAAGTGATATAATATTGCCTGACTGGCCATTTCTGGATTTTCTACACTACAAGATTGTTTTAATTAACCAATCGGAAAACATGACGTCATTCCCTGGTATCCCTCAGGACGAGCAGGGAATCTGTCGTAATTTTGGAGAGCTTTTCAAGCTAAATCGATAGATTCCCTACTCGCTATCGCGACCATCGTGCTATTAATGGTTCTGGAATTCATTCTCTCCCAAAATAGTTTGATCATCACCCTTGCCAGGGGGGCTTTCATTTTTTTGAGGCCAAAAAAATGAAACAAAAAAAGCCTTTGGAAAAATTAATAAGTGCACGCCCACACACCACACGCCTCCCTCATGGCCAACCTCCTGCAACACGGCCTACCCGCAAGCTGCCCACCATTTTTCCCCCACCGCCGTGATTGTTTATTCAGGTTTCCAGAGTCTCGATTTTATAAAGTATGGCATTTTGGTAATGAATACCTCTCGCCAAGTGTAGCGGAGTCAGCACAAACCTCTGCAACAAATCTCGTCATTGTGAGGAAACCTTTCAGCCAGAGGCTGATTGGTGACGACACAATCCCGTGCAGGACTGGAGAAGTGGTTCTGGATTTTATACACTACAAGATTGTTTTAATTGACCAACCGAAAAACATGACGTCATTCCCTGGAGGTCCCTCAGACCGAGCAGGGAATCTGTCGTGATTTGGAAGAGCTTTTCAAGCTAAATCGATAGATTCCCTACTCGCTATCGCTCTAGGGAATGACGTTCTAAGGTCGAGTGGCTACTATAGTGATAAAGCAATTCCCCTTGCAACAATCTTCCTCCGTTCATCGTCTCTCGAAGAGGACGATGTAGGTTTTGAAACAATCCCTGTGCATACCTGGAGAAGTTTTTCAAGACTTTCACCGATTTAGCATTTGAAAAGCCCCGCACACCCCCTTCCATGGTCTGTGGCTCACAGACCATCGTGCTGTTAATGGTTCTGGAATTCATTCTCTCACAAAACAGTTCGATCATCACCCTTGCCAGGGGGGCTTTCATTTTTGAAGGCCAAAAACGAAACAAAAAGCCTTTGGAAAAATTAATAAGTGCACGGCCCACGCACCACACGCCTCCCTCATGGCCAACCACCTGCAACACGGCCTACCCGCAAGCTGCCCACCATTTTTCCCCCACCGCCGTGATTGTCTATTCAGGTTTCCAAAAATTCGACTTTATAAAGTATGACAATTAGGTAATAAGTACCTCTCGTCGATTGTAGTGATATAGCACAAACCCCTGCAACAGGCTCGTCATTGTAGCCTGTCCCAAACTTGATTTGGGAAGGAAACCTTTCAGCCAGAGGCTGATTGGTGACGACACAATCCCCTTACAAGACTGGAGAAGTGGTTCTGGGTTTACTCACTTTTAAAATTGTTTGGTTTGATGTAGTGAAGTGCTGTCACGCTCAATGAAATTTGATTGATTTTTTGCGTAGTGATCCTACAATTTATTATTGTTGAGGTATTAATTTAATAAATGCTGAATGGCAATTCTCTCAATGATCCAAAAGCTTCTCTATTGTTCTTTATGTTGGATGGTGCTTGGCGTTATGTCCTGCTCTCAAAAAAAGCAACCACCCAACATCCTCTTCATCATGTCCGACGATCATACCTCACAGGCATGGGGGATCTATGGATCGGTGTTGGACGAGGTGGCTCACACTCCCAATATCAAAAGGCTGAGAAGCGAGGGGGCACAGCTCATGAATGTCTTCGCGACCAATTCCATCTGTGTGCCGAGTCGTGCCGCTATCCTGACAGGAGAATACAGCCACCGCAATGGAGTCTATACTTTGTCTGATGGCATCGACCCAGATAGAGAGACTGTTGCTAAGCTCATGCAAAGAAATGGCTATCAAACGGCCATATTCGGGAAATGGCACTTGAAAACGCAGCCGCAGGGTTTTGATGCCTGGAACGTACTTCCCGGGCAGGGTCGATACTTTGATCCCGTGCTCAGAAACAGTGAAAACTGGCCAAAAGGAGAGGTATATGAAGGTTTTTCTTCGGATGTGATTACCGATCAGTCATTGGCCTGGCTAGGGCAGCGGGATAAGGAAAAGCCCTTCTTCCTGATGCATCACTTCAAGGCCACGCACGAGCCGTTTAACTATCCGGAAAGGTTTGCCTCGCTTTATGAGGATGTAGAAATGCCGGAACCGGAAAGCCTGCTGGATTTCTATCCGGACAAGACCTCCCGAACTTTCCAGGGGCAGATCCTGGAGATCATGAATGATCGGTTTACGAACAATCCGGAAAGATATCTGCTTGATTCATTTTCTACCGAAGGGCTCACCAGAGAGGATGCCAGAAGGAAGGTGTATCAGCAGTTCATCAAGAATTTTTTGAGATCAGGGGCAGCTATCGATGATAACATCGGCAGGGTGCTGGATTACCTGGACAAGGAGGGACTTAGGGAAAATACCATCGTGATCTACACCGCAGATCAGGGCTACTTTTTGGGTGAGCATGGCCTGTTTGACAAACGCATGATGTACGAGGAATCGATCAGGATGCCTTTCATTGTGAGCTATCCACCCGAAATCGAACCCGGATCGGTGAATGATGACATCATCACGAATATCGATTTTGCCCCGTTGTTCCTAGATTATGCAGGCATCGAAGTCCCGGAGTTTATGCAGGGTAGCAGCTTCCGCTCCAACCTTCAGGGAGAGACCCCTTCCGACTGGCGTCAATCTTTCTATTACCGCTACTGGACTCATGAGACCCATCGGCCAGCGCATTTGGGTGTTCGCACCAAAGACGCCAAACTCATCTATTTCTATGGTCAGCCACTCAGGGAAGAAGGGGTGACAGCCAATGACCCCACCTGGGAATTCTTCGACCTGAAGAAAGACCCCAAAGAGATCAACAACGTATATGGTGACCCTGCATACCAGGATCAGATTGAAGCTTTGAAAAAAGAGCTTTTAAGGTTGAAAGGCGAGGTAGGGGATAGTGATGAGCAGTATCCTGTGATGGATACGTTGTTGGAGGCATTGGAATAGTTTGAGCAATTAACCATCATCAAGGAAGACTCTATGCTGGTATTGGAACCAATACCGGTAATTAGAACCCATCATATCTCAGAACTTTCCCCCTCTTGAGCGGTCCGACGATTCGGGCGGTCCGACGTTTCGGGTGAAGGGGGAGGAAACTACATAATCCCCCTTTCATTCCCCCTTTATGAGGGGCTAGAAGCTTGATCAAAGGCTTGTAGAGAAGGGGGACTTCTAGCGATTGACGGATTTTTACATATATACCCGGAGACTAAATTCTTCTGTATGCTGTCTCCCTGCTTATAGGATAGGACGAGCCTGCCTACCGGATCAGGCAGGCAGGGAATCTGTCGTGAATAAAACTCTTTCAACAACCCCATCAAACCTCCGCTCGCCCCTTAGTCCCCTATAGGGGATCCAGCCGCCGTAATATCCTATTCAGGGTTCCAAAATTTCGATATTATAAAGTATAACATTTAGGCAATAAGTACCCTCACCAAGTGTAGTGGAGTCAGCACAAGCCTCTGCAACAAATCTCGTCATTGTGAGGAAACCTTTATTGACTACAAGATTTTATTATCCGAAAAAGGTGTTCAAAAACCATAAATATTATTGCTTAAAAAAACCACGTGTGATCGCAACCCTAACCCCGCCTGATTGCAGCCTTAACCACGTGTGATTCGGAACAAAACCTCGTGTGATTCGAAGTAAAACCACGCGTGATTCGAAGTAAAACCACGTGTGATTTTGGGTAAAACCACGAGAGGTTCGGAGTAAAACCACGCGGGGTTCGGAGCAAAATCACGTGTGATTACAGTCCTAACCACGCGTGATTTGGAGTCCAATCACGTGTGATTTCTGACACCCCCTAAAAATGTTTGAAATTAGGCTGTATGAGGGGATTTTTATATTACAAGATGACCAAGTGGGATGTTGTATGAGCAGGATTGGTGATGTTATGCTCCGCTGGATCTTATGCAAATAAAAAGCCCCTGCTCAACAACGAGACCGGGGCTAGATTTAAGAACCAACTTTTGATATGTTTAAATATAACGTATAAACTCGGAAATAGGAAATTTGTTTGCTGATAGCTGCATAAAATTTATGTCGCAGGTTTTTGCACTTAGAGATAACGCATTTACCATTTCAACCCAACACTCATTAATCCCCTAATCCCCACTCTCTTTGGTATTAAATCCAACTCCCCTTAATTTCGTGACAAATCCTAACCTTATGCAAAACCATTTTTCTCAGATCCTGAGCGCATCCAGCCTGCTATTTGTTGTGATACTGTTTACTTCTTGTGAAGCACCAAAGGAAGAAGTATCTAAGCGACCCAACGTCGTCCTCATGTTTATCGATGACGGTGCATTTGACGATTACCATCCTTTTGGTGATCCTCGTTACCCCACACCACACATCGAGACACTAGCCAAAGAAGGGACCAGTTTTTTGAACTTTTATGTGCCGCAGGCGATCTGCTCGGCATCAAGAGCGGCCTTGCTTTCGGGTTGCTACCCGGGTCGTACCGGAGTTTTTGGTGCGCACGGTCCTAATGGCCTTGGGTTGGACACGGCTTACGCCACCATAGGAGAGGTGATGAAGGCAGCAGGATATGCTACGGGTAGTTTTGGGAAATGGCACATTGGGGACTTGCCACATACCCGTCCTCAGGCCAGGGGTTTTGATGAGACAGCCGGTCTGATGTACTCCAACGATATGTGGTTGCACCATCCTGAAAACCCGGAATACTGGGGTCGCCATCCGCTGAGCTATTGGGAAAATGGTGAGATCAAGATCGACACGGTTCAGAAAGAAGATCAAACCCAGCTGACTACCTGGTATACGGAAAGTGCTGTAAACTTCATCAACAACCATAAGGAGGAGCCATTCTTCCTGTACGTGGCGCATTCCATGCCGCATGTGCCTTTATTTGTCAGTGATAAATTCGAAGGAAAATCAGGAACAGGCATTTATGGGGATGTGATGATGGAGATCGACTGGTCGGTTGGCCAGATCAACCAGGCGTTGAAAGACAATGGGTTGGATGAAAACACGATATTTATCTGGATAGGCTCTGATAACGGACCATGGTTGAGCTACAGCGATCATGCGGGGGTCACCCCTTTCAGGGAAGGTAAAGGCACCACCTTTGAAGGTGGGGTACGTAACCCGTCTATCGTCAAATACCCACCTGCGGTAAAGGCCGACGCATTTTCCAACAAGGCATTCTGCACGATCGATGTCCTTCCTACGATAGCTAGCCTCACGGGAGCTGCGCTGCCAAAGAATCCGGTAGATGGCACTGATGTCTGGTCCATCATCACGGATCAACCAGGTGCGGAAAACCAAAGTGCCTATTATCCACTATCGAATGGTAGCCAGTTTCAGGGTGTCGTTTCAGGAGATGGCAAATGGAAGCTTCACCTCAAGCATCCTTACCGTACTGTGAGGATAGGAGGGAAAGACGGGATCCCGGGTAAGTACATGCAGCAGGTCATCGATACCTCTTTGTTTGACCTGGTTCACGACCCCTCTGAAAAAGGCAATGTACTCGGCGTATATCCCGAAAAAGCTGCCGAGTTGATTGAGCTTGCCAGTCAGCACTACGACCTGTTTTATAAGGCAAGGGAGGAAGAGTGATTGGGTAAGAGAGACACTCTTTGGAGGCCAATGCGGTAAGCGGAATTGTTAAATATTGATTTAAATCCCATATTTTTATGGGATATTAAATTTTGAAATGGAAAAAGGCTCCAATATAAGAAGATTAAAATCCGGGAATCTGGAGGAAGCCTTTGAAAAGATCTATCTCGACAATTTCGATCAACTTTTTCTCTTTGCATGCACCATCACCAAGTCCAGGGAGCTGGCTAAAGATGTGGTGTCTGATGTTTTTGTGGAGCTTTGGGACAACAGCGCTCAGCTCTCAAAAATAAAAGAAATAGAGTCGTACCTCTTTATTTCTGTGAAGAACCACGCGATCAGGTTGGTTTCAAAGAAGTCCTATAAGCTCAAGGACGATAACATTGAAAGTACACTCTTAAGCATAGACCGGGTCAATCCGGAGGAGGTATTGGTAGCCAAAGAGCTGTCGGCTGTTATTGAAAAGACGGTTCAGTCACTACCTGCCCAGGCTCAGCTGGTTTTTCGAATGGCCAAAGACCGTCAGATGGCCTACAAGGATATCGCGACAGAACTGGGAATTTCTGTTTCCACTGTCAAAAGTCAACTCATCCGAGCAACGGGAATAGTACGTGAGGCGATACTTAAAAAATTCGATAATGAGAGAGGTCAGTCTTCCGTTGATCAAATTGGCATCAGCAGTATTATTCTCCTGGTAATCAATTCCCTGTTGCCGTCCGGTAACTTGTGATATTCTTAATTGAATAGCTTAAATTTTACATTAGTCTCAATTTATTGCAGAGAATTTTGAGTGTAATGTAAATATTTTATAAAATTCCGTCTAAAACACCCACTATTTACTCTTTAATCCCAAATAAGAAATAGTGGATCATCTAATTCTCAAGTACTTAAGGAAAGAGCTCTCCCTGGAAGAAAGGCACCAGCTGAATAAATGGCTGGAAAACGACGCTGACAGAGCAGAAATGCTGAGAGCTTTTGAGATGTATTGGCAAAACAGTCAATATGATTTTAGTACCGATAAAGTTGAAATATTAGATCAAATAAAAAATCGCATTGGCAATAATCCGGCACAGACATCTCCGGCGATCAGATCTTCTTTTGCCAGACTCATCAAATATGCTGCGATCATAATTCTGGTTTCGAGCTTGTCCATCATTGCCTATACCACATTTGAAAATGAGCCCGTGGTGGAGACGAAAATGATCAGGCATATCGAAAAAACCAGCCTCCCTGGTCAGAACATTACTTTAAGACTACCGGATGGGAGTAGTGTTAAACTCAATGCTGGTAGCAAGTTGATCGTGCCTGAAGTATTTGAAGAAGGAACCAGGGAAGTTGAGCTGATAGGAGAAGCCTTCTTTGATGTGGAATCTGATCCTTCCAGGCCTTTCCTCATCAAAATGCAGGGAATGAAAGTGGAAGTATTGGGTACTTCATTTAACATCAGGGCATATGAAGGTGACAGCAATCATGTTGTGGCCGTCAGGACTGGAAAAGTGAAGGTTCAAAGTCTGCAAACTGGCAACGCCATACAGTTAGAGCCTCAGGAGCTTTCTGTACTTTCAATTGGAGACGGATCTATCAAGAAGGAAGATATCAAAGATGAGGATTTGATCTTTGGGTGGACAGATAAAATCATCGCATTCAAAGACCGGCATGTAGGGGAGGTGATCAGTGAGATTGAAAGATGGTATGGGGTAGAAATAAAGGTGGAAAAGACACTTTCAAAGCATAAACTATATACTGCCCACCATGATAATCCAACGATTGAAGAAGTGTTGAGAAGTTTAAGCTTTGTTTATGAATTTGAGTTTGTAAAAAAGGAAGAAAATGTAATTGTGATTCGATAAAAGGAAATAAAAAAGAGAGTCGAGGACCTAGGAAATCATTCAACTCTCTTATTAAAAGTTTTAGCAACTAAACCAAAACTCTATGTATGCAAATTTACAACAAATAGTCATTCGCATGTCCAAACTAGCGATTTATGTGATGATTGTGTGTCAGACCTTTTCGATGGCCATGGCCACGGAAACAGCTGCGCAACGCCAGTATCTCGAAGAAATCGAGGTGAATATAAGTGAGAGCGTTCATTCCAGACCTCTGCTTACACTGATACAGGAAATCGAGTCTGTGAGCAATTTCAAGTTTGCTTATTCTAAAAATGAAATGAAGAATAGGCAGGTGGATATTTCCGGTGGTTCATGGAACATGCGGGCTTTGTTGAAAGAGATTTCATCACAATCGAAGTTATCCATTCAGCGGGTCAATGAATCAATAGCATTGGTTGTCGCAGAACAAAGTGAAGCCTTACCTAGTGTGGTGGAAAATGTAACACTTCAAATAGGTATCACCGGAACTATTTCAGATGAAAATGGGGAGTCATTGCCAGGAGCTACCATTCAAGAGAAAGGTACAACCAATGGAACAATAACCGATGCATTTGGGAAATATTCATTAAACGTATCGGAATCGGCCATTTTGACGATTTCATTTGTTGGCTATGAAACTTCCGAGGTACAGGTAAATAGTCGTAGCGTAATTGATGTACAACTGGAAGCCAATATCTCAGCACTTGAGGAAGTCGTGGTAGTTGGCTATGGCACGCAGAAAAAGGTAAATCTAACCGGAGCTGTGGAGTCGGTTGACGAAGATGATATTGTCTCCAGACCAGTAGGGCAGGCATCCATGGCATTGCAGGGTTTAGCCCCTGGAGTCACTGTAACTCAAAGTTCAGGAAAACCTGGTTCTGATGCTGGCCAAATTCGTATCAGAGGCATTGGTACCATTGGAGATTCAAATCCCCTGGTCCTCGTAGACGGAGTTCCTTTTAATCTAAATGACGTTGATGTCAATGAGATTGCCAGTATTTCTGTGCTCAAGGATGCTTCTTCAGCCTCTATTTATGGATCAAGAGCTGCAAATGGTGTGATCTTAGTTACCACCAAAAGGGCGAAAAAAGAACAATTTAGTGTGAGCTATCGAGCTAATGCCGGATGGCAGGAGCCCACTGAACTAATGCAAAAAGTAAGTGGCTATGATCACATGGTCATGATCAATGAGGCCAGTAGTAACGTTGGGCTTCCCGAGCCATTTTCTCAAACTTATATAGATGAATATCGGGCTCAGGCCCCATCCGATGAGTATCCTGAAACCAACTGGCACGATGAGATGGTTAGAGAAAAAGCTTTCCAGCAAAGTCATTACCTCAACATAAACAGTGGTGGGGAAAGAATTAGCTTATTAGGTTCAGTTTCCTTTATGGACCAATGGGGGTTGTTGGACTCTCACTATAAGCGATTGAATGTCAGACTGAATACTGATGTAAGGTTGATGGATAATCTGCGATTTAATGTGGATGTGTTCAGCAAGAATGAAGGGAATGAGGAACCACCTCAACATTGGCATTGGCTTGCCAGATATCCACACAACCTGGCTGGTAAAAATGAAGACGGCAGTTGGGGTGTTGGCTGGGATGGTCAAAATGGCTGGGGTGATATGGAAGACGGAGGTACATCTTCCTCAGTTACTGATGAGCTCCTGCTAAATGTGAAAATGGATTGGCAGCCTTTCGAAGGGTTTAATGTAAATCTTCAGGTAGCACCGAATAAGTCTTACAACCACTATAAAAACTTTGACAAATATGTGCCGTTCTACTATCCTGATGGATTTATTATCAACCCTTCTCCATACAAAGCCTCACTCACGGAGCAATATCGCAAAGCGGTAACCAACAATTACCGGGCTTTACTTACTTATGATAAGTCGATTGGAAAAAGCACATTTGGATTACTTGCCGGATGGGAGGCCATTGATTATAAGAATGAATATATAAGAGGCTTCAGGGATCAATATCCTTTAGAAAACTATGAAGTACTGGATGTGGGATCTACTGCAAACCAAACAGCTACAGGTTCGGCCTATGAATGGGCTTTGATGTCCTATTTTGCAAGGGTCAATTATAACTTTGATGAGAAGTATCTACTCGAGTTTAATTCAAGAATAGATGGTTCATCAAGATTTGCCGAAGGCTACAAGTACGGATTTTTTCCTTCCGTTTCCGGCGGATGGAGAATCTCTGAAGAATCATTTATGGCGGGGGTTCCAGGATGGCTTTATGACCTCAAGTTGAGAGCCTCATGGGGTATGCTGGGAAATCAGTCAATTGGTAATTATCCTTTTACCTCAGGGATTAATACCGGTCTGAATTATGTCTTTGGTAATGACAATCCTGGCCTTGGAGCAGCCCTAATCAATGCTTCAAACCCGCAAATATCGTGGGAAACCACAGAGATGACTAATGTTGGGATTGATGCTGGAATTGGCAATTTTATCTTAACAGCAGATTATTATATCAAAAATACCAATGACATTCTTTTAAGGTTGCCTGTTCCGCAGGTAGCAGGTTTAGCCGCTCCTTATCAAAATGCCGGTAGTGTACGCAACAATGGGTGGGACCTACGAGTACAGTATGGCAATGAAATTGGGGATTTCAATTTCAATATCGGGGCGAACTTATCTGATGTAAAAAATGAAATTGTTGACCTTGTTGGAACAGGACCTTACATCCATGAGCGCACAGTTCAAATGGAGGGGCAGCCCATTGACGCTCTTTTCGGACTTCAATCCTCTGGATTATTTCAAAATCAAACAGAAATAGACAATCATGCTTCACAGTTTGGTACCATGAGTCCTGGAGATATCAGGTATGTGGATCAAAGTGTGGATCTTGATGGAGACGGTGTTTTAGATGCACCTGATGGGGTAGTTAATGCTAATGATAGGGTAGTGATGGGAAGTACGATTCCACGATACACCTTTGGGCTTAACCTTAGCTTTGATTACAAGGGTTTCGATTTTGGGACATTACTACAAGGGGTAGGAAAAGTAGATGGATACCTGGATAATTTTGCCACAATGGCGTTCTATCTGGGTGGTACAGCACAGGAATGGCACAAGGATCATTGGACTGCTGAAAACCCGAATGCCTCATATCCTCGCTTAACATTCAATTTCCCTAATAATGAGCAAGTATCTTCATATTGGATAAGGAGTGCTGCATACCTACGGATGAAAAATCTTCAAGTTGGATATACACTTCCTTCTTCAGTTACTGATAAAGTCGGCTTAGACAAGTTGCGTGTATTCTTCCAGGGGCAGAATTTGTTCACCTTAGACAAGTTCTATGATAGCTACGATCCGGAAGCACCCGTCGGACAAGGCACTTTCTATCCTATGGTCAAAGTGTTTGTATTTGGAATCGATACCACATTTTAAACAAGAAGACAATGAAAACGAAGATATATTCAATATTAATAGCCGTTATCGCAGTTTTTGGACTAACAAACTGTGAGGAAGATTACCTGGAAAAATTTCCATTGGACCAGCCCTCTGAAGCCACATTTTGGAGTACCCAGACAGAGCTGGAATTATCAGTTAATGCGATGTATACCAGCCTGTATTTTACTGATAGGGATGCCACACATGTGCCTTATCAATTCCTGCTTGATTTAGCCACTGACATTACCTGGGATAGAAATTTAAGCTCCTGGAGATTGATTTCACAAGGTCTCATCACTCCCAATGATGCTGATGTTATCGGCAAGACATGGGACAATGCTTATAAAACTATTGGTCAGGCAAACAGACACCTGGCCAACATGTCAAAAGCCCAGGAGGTGACAGATCCGGAAGTCTATGAGAGGCTGGCAGCTGAAGCGAGGTTTTTCAGAGCATACTGGTACCATTACTTAACTCAACTTTATGGTGATGTGCCTCTAGTCACTCAACCAATTGATATTTTTGATGCTGAACTTCCCAAGTCAGACAAAAGTGAGATACATCAATTCATTGTTGACGAACTTCAGGAGATTGCTGATATACTTCCGGAAAGCTACCCTTCGGCAGAAAATGGGAAGATCACATCTGGAGCAGCCCTGGCATTATTGGCACGTGAAGCCTTATTTAATGGCCATTATGATCTGACTATCGCTGCGACGTCAGAAATCATGAGCTCAGGAGAGTATACCTTATATCCTGATTATTCTACACTCTTTACGTACGCTGCTGAACAAAACTCAGAAGAGATTTTGACCATACATTTTAGCAGGTCAAATCAACTTACTCATGAAACGCCCGTACATGTGCGAGGAAGATTAGGAGGTGGATTTGCTACCAAAATCCCAACTCAGGCTCTGATAGATTCCTATGCCTGTGTAGATGGGCTGCGGATTGATGAATCACCTTTGTATGATCCCACAAACCCTTTCGCCGATAGGGACCCCAGGATGCAAGCTACTTGTGTATTACCCGGGTCGATATTCCTTGGTTACTTGTTTGAAACACATCCTGACAGTGTTACCACATGGGATTACAACACAGATCCACCACGGTTAGTCACAAATCTTGAGTCAACTCACCCTTATGCTACTTTTAGTGGTTATCAGTATCGCAAATATGTCAGTGATGAAGAGCATCAGTTTAGAAGAGAGTGTGAATTGAACATCATGCTGATTAGATATGCTGAAGTACTGCTGATGTATGCTGAGGCAAAAATTGAAAAAGGAGAACTAGATGCTACAGTTTATGAAGCTATTGATGAAGTGAGAGATAGGGCGGGAATACCCGGGCTTACCACAGGACTTTCTCAATCAGAGCTCCGTGATGCTGTGAGACAGGAAAGAAAGGTAGAGTTTGCTTTCGAAGGACTTAGGTTTTTCGATATCAGAAGATGGGGAATTGCTGAGGATGTGATGCCGGGTACACTGTACGGAAGACCGAAGGGAGATTATGAAGCATCATATATTCCGGTTTTTGATGAAAACGGAACACCACATTATGATGCATATGGAGATCAGTTGCGCCAATTTGATGAGCGCTCATTTGATCCAACCAAGGATTATTTGTGGCCTATCCCACAAAAGGAGTTGGATATCAACGCCAATCTGAAACAAAACGATAAGTACTAAATTTTGGAACTAAGGATTTGGTCGGAGTAGATTCTATTCCGACCAAATCTTTTGAAATGATTTATTATGAAAAGAAGACAATTCATAGGGATTACACTTCCGGCAACAGGTGCAATACTGGCTGCACCAGGATTGATGAATTTCCAGATCCGCAAAGAAATCATGCCTCAATTTACTGGGGAATCAGCTGTAGATGAATATGATGTCATTATAAATGGAGCGGGTCTTGCTGGCTATTTTGCTGCTATTGAGGCTGCAAATCAGGGTAAAAGTGTACTTATTGTTGATAAACGTTCCAGTCCGGGTTATGAAATTACTGCAAAGCATAAACTTTGGTTAAATACGGATGGGATTGATACACTGAGTAAGGACATGACTCAACTGCTTACACCTGAGGCAGAGAAAATGGAAATACACAATGATAATGCTGTCAATAGTGTAATTGGAGATGAATTGTTGTTGATGAATGGTAGTATTCGCAAGGGAATGCTCAGAAATCTATTGGTCAAAAAGGTGCATGTACTGCTGATGACCGATGTATGTGGAGTGGTGTCAGATAAAAAGAACGTGACCGGTGTGATGGTTGCCAGCAAATATGGAATACATACCCTCAGATGTCGCAACTTTGTCGATGCTTCTGATAATTTGCTGTTGACCCGAAAACTTAATGGGTCATCCACTAAAGTTGACCGAGTAGGATTTGTGTTGGAAGTTCACAACACCAAAAATCCTGAGAACAAAGAAATTAAGGTTGCAGAAAAATACGGTCTGGTTAATAATTCCATGAGGATGCATAGTGGAAAGCACCTCGATCATCAATCATTTTTAGAATTTGAGTTCAGCTCCACATCGGGTAAGCTGGAGGATATTGAAATGGAAGCCAGGATGATTAGCGCACAATTGGGTAAGGACCTGGAGTCACTGGATACCTCACTTGTGGGTGCTTCAATCAATCAGTTTCCACTAGAGTGCTCTTTTACACTCAATGATACCAAAGCCCCAAAAGCACCTTTGAAAGGTTATTATACCATCACCACTGAATCATTTAAGAGTAAATGTGCTGATCTCAATACCCTTGCATCAGAGGCTCAGAAGTTAGTTTCAGGAATAAAATCAGGTAGCCCGGCTAAATCCACCACGATCTTTACTCCCGATGGAGAAATTCCTATTGATCAGGTCACATTTTCTGACCCGGATGATCCAGGACTCTATATGCCTTTGAAAAACTGTTCATTTGATTACTCCAGGTGGATCAAGCAAAAAGATCAATGTCAGGTCGTGGTTGCCGGGGGAGGAACAGCCGGAGCAATGGCAGCCATGGGATCAGCTGAGAAGAAAGCACGAACCTATGTAGTTGATTATTTCAATGATCTGGGAGGGACCAAAACAGTAGGGTGTGTAATGGGATATTACCACGGATTTAAATCTCATAAATTCTTTAAACAACAAGATGAAAAGTCATCGCAAATATCCCACGATCACAATATGAATAATAGGGTGGGAAGAAAGTTGTTCCACCTGTCTGAGGTAAATAGCTCTGGAAATAAATTCATCTCAGGAGCAATTTTATGTGGTAGTCTTTCTGCCGATAAAAAGGTTAATGGTATCGTGGTTTGCCGTCATGGCCAACTAGAACAAATCCAGGCTTCTATCACTATTGATGCTACAGGAGATGGAGACATAGCAGCTTTTGCAGGAGCTAATTTTTGGCACGGAGACTCACGCACCGGCTTAACTCAAAACTATAGCCAATGGGATAAGAATAGCAAAGGAAGTTTCCAGACCACCGATTATCATAGAGATTATGATATCATTGACAATACTAAAATGTCTGAGCTTCAACGTGGGCTATTCCTTTCTCATTATGAAGCGATGTGCTATGATTTCAGCCCAATGCTTACTGTAAGAGAATCGAGAAGAATTGAAGGGATGCATACACTGGATCTTATAGATGCGGTTGAGAACACGCACTTTGAAGATGTGATGACTTATGCCAGTAGTGATTTTGATCCACACAATGTAGGTAGTTCGGAATATTCCAAGTGTGGATTTTTATTGCCACATTCAAATGATCTTGTTATGGAAATACCCTATAAATCTATTGTTCCCAGGGATATCGATGGATTGTTACTTTCCGGTCGGGGAATCAGTCAGACACACAATGCACTACAGTTTACCCGTATGAGTGGAGATCTTGCGGTACTGGGTTACCTAACAGGTCAGGTTGCAGCTGATCAGGCGTGGAACAATATCCAGCCAAGGGATTACGATATTTCAGCGATCCAGGAAGAATGGGCCCAGTTGGGTTTTATGGCGCCTGACTATTCAACAAAGAGAATTGGAAACACCATCAAGGATCAGGATGAGGTTGAGCGTAGGGTTAAGGAGCTTTCGTTAGGTAAAAAGGAGTTCTTGTATGAGAGTATCAAGCTGCCAAAAGAAGATGCGATACCTGTACTCTATCGGTATTTTAACTCCACTACTAATACAGAAGCCAAACTCTTGTTGGCTAAAGCACTCGCATGGTTTGGCGAAAGTGAAGGAAATGAGCTGATCATAGAAGAACTCAAATACTTGTTTCAAGAGGAAGGAAAAATTGATATGACAGGTTATGTAGACACCTACGATGATATTAGGGGACGCCCAAAGAATATCCTTGAAGGCGTGTACTGGCGTATCAATCAGAATATTGCCTTATTGGCCATGTCTGGAAGCCGCCAGGGAAATGAAGTAATCAGAGATATCATTGAGAATACAGTTTCAGGCGGAGGAATGATGGATAGAGAAAACTTGTACTTCAATGGCAGAATTGACTTAAAACTTGTGCCGTTTCACAACAGGATATCAAGTCTTTGTTTCTATGCTGAGAGGTTGCCGGACCACTCCTTTATTCAAGGGTTTGAAAAACTACTGGAAGATGAGAATATTGGTGACTATAAAACTGAAACTTATCATGACGTCCGCTGGAGAGTTTATGGCGGTAGCCTTGAGCTTTCGATTGGGGCAGCCCTGGCCAGATGCGGATCCAAAACTGGTTATGACTTACTCGTAACTTACATAGATGATATCCATTACAATTTCAAGGATTTTGCATCCAGGGAATTAGCTGTATTGACGGGTGAGAATTTTAAGTATAATGCTAAAAAGTGGAAAGCATATCTATCCGGTTTAAGCTATCCACAAAGGGTACAGAACCTGAATAAGGAAATCGAGGTATGACATGGCAGCTTTGCTGAACAACTTTATACTCTTTGTTTTCTTAGCATTTTTCTTCCAGTCGTCAGAAGTTTTTTACACAAGCAGTAAACTCAAGTCAGTAGAGTTGATTTCCGTGGAAGGTGCTGCATATTCAATAATTGATGATGACGATGCTGTTGTTTTTATTGAAGAAAAGCAGGATCAAAAAGGGATTATCTATTGGTATCGGCGTCTTGAAACACCAGTCTGCCTGACCGGAACATGTAAATTGATAGATGTAGGAATATTCTGGGATTTCAAAGGGGATTTCTTTGGTTTGGAAGTTTATGGAGAAGACCTGACTAAAACAGATCATAGTGTTTTCAAAGAGGAAGACTACAATAAATTAATATCTATACTCAACGATGATTGGTCTATGCTGAGAGAATATGAATTCTCAGATCTTTTGTCAGAAGAGGAAGTAGATGGAGTCTCCGGAGCAACCCGGGATGAACTGGCCAGCGAGGTGGTGGATGACGCAGTTTATACAACATATACCTTATGGCATCTAGCACATCTGGGCGAGAAAGAGAAGCTTATCGATCTTACACTATCTCAGTTGAATAAAAACGATGAATTACTTCATGCCATAATAGGGGCGCAGGAGGAATCCTATGATTACTTTATCCTGGACCAGGTGATAGAACAGAAGATTGCTTTTTCTGAGAAAGTCCAGTTGCTAGTGATGTCCGGGATTACCTCTGATAAAAGAGTCTTCAGGAAGAAAGCAATGGATGCATTGAAACAATGCAATTTAAGTGACCATTCGATACAGAGGACCTTATCAGGGGTATATGAAGAGAGCACTATCCAGGAGAAATTAAAAATACTGGATGCATTGACTGGTGTTGCACCAGGTGATGAGTTGACTGATTCTCTGATAAAAGACTGCGAGCTAAATAATGAATGGTTTCTGATACGATTGCTTGAGGTATTAAGCAATGGGTCTGGTCATAAGGAACAGATTAATGCATTACAAGACAGGCTAGTGAAAAGTGAAATAAGTGATATAAGAGAATTAGCTCTTAAAATCCAGATAGAGCCAGCTATTAAACCCTAAATGAACTAAATAATGAACTTCGATCAAATAAATTATAAACATCTTAAGTCAATAAGACACGTAGCTCTTTTTTTTCTGTTGACAATTCACGCAGGAACTTTATCTACCGTAATGGGTCAGTTGATAATTGCGCCATCAGATAAGATAGGGACGTCATTGATCAAGCCAGGTGAACCATTGGTTCCTGTAAGGAAAGTGAGCACCGGGGGCGTTATACACCGGTTTCATGATACTTCCCCACTCAGCCCAAGTGGAAAATATATGGCATTATTCAGGGTTCCGTTTGAAGATCGATACCCGAAACCTGGTGAAATAGGGGAAGTGCTTTTAGTAGACATGGAATCAGGTGATGAAAAGGTAGTGGCTAAAACCAGGGGATGGGAAATGCAGGTTGGAGCCAATGTACAATGGGGGGCCAATGATGAACAGCTTTTTTATAATGATGTGGATACAACTACATGGGATGCATATGCTGTAATGTTGAATCCTTTCACAGGTGAATCAAAGAAAATGGATGGAACAGTGTTCTTTGCTTCCCAGGATGGTAAACAGTTGGCGAGCTATAATCTGATCAATTCGAGGCATGCACAATATGGGTATGGTGTGGTTTTACCTGACGAAAAGACTAAACACAATCTTGGTCCTGTGAGTACAGATAGCATTTTCATTGTAGATACTGAATCGGGCAAAGCCAAGTCCATTGCCACCATAAAGGATGTTTATGAAAAAGCTGTTCCTAGCATTAAGGTTCCAAATCCGGAGGAATACGAATTCTACTTTTTTAAGATAATGTGGAACCCACAAGGGACTCGCATCATGACTCTGGTGATGATGAAACCAAACGATGGTAGCAGGAGAAAGGTAGCCATCATCACCATGCTGCCTGATGGTTCAGATATAAGAACCGCGATTACCCACCAACAATACGCCAAAGGAGGGCACCATATGGCATGGGCAGCTGATGGCGTTCATATTTCTCAAAACCTGAATGTTGATGGGAAAGAAGGAATCGAAATTATCACTGTAAAGTATGATGGCTCTGATATGAAAGAAGTATTTCCCATTGGATCAGGTCACCCTTCTTTTCACCCGAAAGGGTTACCCCTAATAGTGACAGACTCCTACTGGCATGAACCCATCACAAATAAAGATGGCTTTGTCCCTCTTAGATTGATCAACGTTGATACACAAGAAGAACAATTAATTGCAAGTATTTATGTGCCTGTTACTGATGATAGTTACTTTAGAGTAGACCCTCATCCAGCCTGGGACCGATCTGGTCGTTATGTCATTTTCAACGCATTTGAAGACAATACCCGATGTGTATTTATTGCAGATTTGAAAGAGATTATAGACAACCTCCAAAATCAATAATATCGATTAGACTCCCAAATTAACAAAAGGCCAACTCTAAGGAGTTGGTTTTTTAGTTATTTGGTATACTAATCAGGACAGCGCATGAAAGATAGTTAAGTGCAAAAGTGTAGCTTCATGTTGGATTAATCCTCAATCAACATGAAATACCCGTGCCTGCTCCTGTTACTGTTCTGCATTACAAGCCTTTCTGCCCAGACTAAAGCACCCATTCCCAAAGTGGACGGTGATTGGTGGCGTATCGCGACCACCCCTGACCTGGGCAAGTACAACTCCGACAAAGTAGAACCTGTTGACTTTGGGATCTGGCAGGCAGCCGATGGTACCTGGCAGGTTTGGTCCTGCATACGGGGTTCCAAATTCCCCGGATCACCCCGGACAACTCGTTTTCTATATGGTTGGGAAGGTAAATTCCTGACGGATAAAAACTGGGCAGAGCAGGGCATCAAATGGGTAGCTGATCCTTCGCTCGGGGAGACTCCTGGTGGGATGCAGGCACCGTATGTATTCAAGGAAGATGGCTTCTATTACCTGTTTTATGGTGACTGGCAGCGCATATGCCTGGCCAAAGGCATGGACGGAAAAAACTTTGAGCGCGTTCTGGGGAGTAATGGTCAACCGGATCTTTTTGCTGAGTATGGCTATGTAAGCAAATTCAAAAAGGAAGGTGACCCTTTGTTTGAATCATATGCCCGCGACCCAATGGTGATCAAACGAGGCAATACCTACTATTGCTACTACACCAGCCACATCACAGATCCGATCAATGACGGAGCGGCGTTTTGCCGAACATCGGTCAATATGAAAGACTGGAGTGAGTCGGTGATCGTTTCCCATACCCCACCATACAACTTCAATAGCCCAAGATATTCCGATGAGTGCCCTCAGGTAGTCTATCTTCCGGAACATGATTTGTATTACCTGTTCGTCACCCAGACCTACGGCAAGAAGAGCCAGACCACTGTGTATGCGTCACCCAATCCCTTGTACTTTGCCGTGGATGAATACTCCAGGAAAATCTGTACGCTACCCATCGCGGCTCCGGAGATCGTGCTCCATGAAGGGCAATACTACCTGGTCGCACTCACAGATGAGCTGGATGGGATCAGGATGGCGAAGCTGAAGTGGGAGTAGGGGTTAAGATACTCGAGGGGAAAGTTGGTCTGTTGTTTGCGAAATAAATCCATAACCGCTCCGTAAAATGAAAAAAAAGAGGTAACTTAAATAAAAAAATTACGGTCATGAAAAAGCTTAGTTTTCTCGCGGGGCTACTTTTTTTCATTTTGATAATTTCAGTTTTTTTTGTTGATACCAACCCCCCTCCAAATCGTATTCTAGAAGCCAATCTCATTGCGGCATTTGATCTTGCAGATCAGATACCGGCGAATTGTGGGGAACCCACATTTCATTATCAGGATTTAAAAACAAAAGCTCCATTATTTGAAGGATTGGGTGACCATACTTTTCCCATTTCTTCTACAACCCCAGAGGCACAGCGTTACTTCAACCAGGGTCTGAACCTATCCTATGGTTTTAATCACCAGGAAGCACATCGATCCTTCAAAGAAGCTTCACGAATTTCTCCGGATGCTCCAATGACCTATTGGGGACAAGCGTATGCCTTGAGTCCGAATATCAACGATTACATGCTTGATGATGAAAGGAAAAAGGCTGCCTATGAAAGTATGATGAAGGCCGTTGACAACATCAATCAGGCTAACGATCTGGAAAGGGCTTTAATCAATGCACTGAAAAGTCGATTTACTCAGGTTGGAACTCAATTTGAGGTCGATAATGAAGGTTATGTGGAGGAGATGCAAAAGGTTGCGGCAAAGTATAGAGAACATCCTGATGTACTGACTTTATATGCAGAAGCAATCATGACCTCAATGCCCTGGAGCTATTGGGAAAAAGACTTAACTCCTAAGGTAAATACGATGGAGGCCATGGCTGCACTTGAAAAAGCAATAGCTGTCAGCCCTAAACACCCTGGGGCTCATCACTTCAGGATCCATTTGACGGAATTGCCATTTCCTGAACAGGCTGCAGAAAGTGGAGATGCGCTGGCACCACTAATGCCGGGAGCTGGACATATGGTTCATATGCCGTCCCATGCATACATTCGAGTAGGCCGATATCAAGATGCTGCCAAATCAAACCTAAAGGCTATCGATGCCGATGAATCCTACATCTCTCAATGCTATTCTCAGGGAATATATCCTCTCGCTTATTATCCGCATAATATTCACTTTCTGTGGTCCGCTGCTTCGATAATGGGAGATAGTAAGACAGCTCTTGCGGCAGCCAGAAAGACCGCAGAAAAAGTACCTATCGGACTGCTAGCTAGCCAACCCTTTATGCAGGAATTTGCCGCTGTTCCAATACAGACGTATGTTAGGTTTGGTAAGTGGGATGAATTGTTGACCATTCCGTATCCGGGGGAATTAAACCACTATAACATATTCTGGCATTATGGTAGGGGGATAGCTTTCATAAGAAAGGGAATTTTACATGAAGCGCAAGAGGAACTTGATTCACTACAAAGCATCTTAAATAAAGATTCTTATATGGAAACTTATGCTACTATCAATAACTCTGCCTCAGTAGCTGAAATCGCATACAATTTAGTTGCTGCAGAGCTGTTGAATGCTCAGGGGAATGTCAGTCAGGCCGAAGATCATTTCAAAAAGGCAGTGTCAATTGAAGATGACATGATTTACTACGAACCACCTTCATGGCACTTGTCTTCACGCCATTATTACGGGAAATTTCTTGTGAGTCATTCCGAATTTCAGAAGGCTGTATCCATTTATCAGGAAGATTTGAAGAAATGGCAAAACAATGGATGGGCTTTGATGGGGCTTTATAAAGCATATGCAGGCTTAGGAGATAAAAGCAAAGCTTCAGAAACATTAAATCGTTTTAATCAATCCTGGCAGTTTGCCGATATTAAGATTGAGGGATCGGTTTTTTGATCATTTGATCTTGTTTACTACTGAGACTTCTGTACCTGATGGATGTCACGTACAAACGATTGATATTAACATTAAAGAATGGCGTATATTAACAGGCCCAGAATTCCAGCGGTGGCAATTGTTAAGTAAACAATTAAGAAAGAACCCACCTTTTCAACCATATTTAATCTTCTTTCAGCAATTTCATTTGCATGAATTAACTCTGCTGTGACGGATTCCAAATCTTTCATCCTTTTATCTATAGCCAAATGGATAGTTAAGAATAAAGTTAGGTTATTAAGCTCAAATGATAAAAATTGATGCGGAAGCATATTATTGAATCACTAAAAGTGGCTTATGCCGTCGTTGGTGTTTTCACCAACGAAACTTAGACTTCTTGCTATTTAAATAGCAGTAGAAGCAAAATTTATCTGTTTACTTGACCCTACAAGAGCATTCATGGTGCTCATTGATGTATCTTATGGATTCCATGGACAACTCCTTTAAAACCGGAATACTCACATCCGACAATCGCTTAACATAGATACAGGCCTTACCCATTTTGTATTTCCCCAGCTCTGGCAGGAGTGAATTGCTTTGATCGGTATTCGAATACACATAAAGCGAGAAAGCAGCTTTTCTGGGTGAAAAGCCGATCACTGGTGCATCCCCTTCATGACCGCTTGCATATTTGTAGTGGTAATGACCAAATCCGATGATGCTTGGCCCCCACATTTTGGGTGGAGAATCTGTCCACTCCTGCATGAGTTCTATCAGACGAAATGAGTCCACCTTTTTTTGTTCATTGTCAACAAATGATTCAATAAAATCGGCTACGTCTACTTCAGTCTCGGTTGTCTTTGTTGCTGCCATGAGTCTATTTTTCCCGGAATTACGGTCTTCCAACTAAGGTTACCTTAAAGGTAGTAAATGGACTGTAGATTAAGAGCTAAACTGCTCATATATACCAAGGTTCAACTTATGCTTGTTTTAAACTAGGTTGTTCCTTAGTCTAATCCCGAAGGCCTGCCTGCGGAAGGCAGGGAGGAAATGACTATAGTGTATTTTGGATTAAGAATGGGCCAACCCCGAAGGGGTGTCATGATATCCAATCGAACAAGAATCGTTCTTCATGGGATACCTCATATTCATTCAAAAATGACAAGTATTCCTCTCTGAAGGTTTGCTTTTTGTGATGCTCTTCCTGGTTGAGAATGTATTTATAGACCTGATTGATTTGAGAGTGAGAATAAGAAAATGCCCCATAACCTTCCTGCCAGCTGAACTTACCCGGTAGCCATTTGCTTTCGTTGATGAAATTTGTTGAATTGTTTTTGAGATCCCTTATCAAACCCGAGAATGGCATGGAAGGTTTCAATCCTACGAAGACGTGCACATGATCGGCAACACCATTCACTATAATTGATTTTTGATTTTTATTCTCAATGATACCTGTCATGTATTTGAATACATCATTTCTCCAGGCTTTACGAAGCAAGTTTTCTCGATCTTTTACTGCGAAAACCGCCTGAATGTAGATTTGTGAAAATGTTCCAGCCATGATAATGTCACTCCCCTGGTCGGGCACCTTCGAAGTTTATTTTTGCCTTAAGCAATGTTATCTATAATTATTTCATCCCTTCGGGATTATAATATACACCGTTTTAGTGTTTTAATGACAGAGTTTTTTAAGAATTATTAATACTCGATGATGGAGAGGAATTTTGAATGCTCATGATTGTATTCCGAGGGTCTGTGGTCCACCATAAATTCAATCTACGCTCATGTTACCAGGTTTCGCTCTAGTCTAATCCCGAAGGGATGAAATGACTATAGTGTATTTTGGATTAAGAATAGACCAACCCCGAAGGGGTGTTATGATATTATTGTGTCCTCGGCGGGGTTTTAAGCAACGAAACTGAGCTTCTTATTTAATTTGCGTCGAAGACAAAATCTTGTTCGGTATCACCTTGTCAGTTGCCTGGCTCTGACCGAGTGGCTACTTCTCCTAATTACCCACAATCAACACCCACGGCTCCTCTGATGGTGTCTCAAAACTGACCTGTCGCTCGGCTCCTGCCGAAGGACCTTGTGTTGTACCAGCATCCGCAAATGATCCTGTCTTTGGATCAAACCAACGGACACTTAAACCGTCCGGAACACCTTTGATGGTGATAGTTCCACCTTCATTCAAATAAGAAATATAAAGCTGTCCTTCTTTTGCCAGCAGCGGCTTTCCATCCGACAGGTCCCATCGCTTTTCAATGTCTGCAAAGTCCAGTCCCTCTAGGGCTTTTGAAACATATCCTACATATTTTGACCCCTCCATCTTCATGGCACCTTCCCAGGACTTCGGTTGAGAAGCCCAGTCGGTCCAGCCTTCTTCCTTATCTGTGACCTTCCATTGCCAAAGTGATGCCGCCCCATATACGACGCCCATTGTACCTCCGGACATCATTTGCATCCAGGCTTCTTCGCCCTGCCACCAACCCAGGCCGTTCTTTCCGCCACCCATGCCTTCATAGGTCGGTTCGCCATTGGCCACCGCTTTTACGATAGGGTCATCATACATTCTTTCCACCTTGTGGTATAGATGTTCACCATTGTGGCCGGTCTGAGCCCACTGAAAGTCCAGCCATTCCTCAGCCTGGAATGTCTTATTATAATGCATACAGTGTTTGATGGGATTATTCACAGCCCAGCTGGCTACATAATCATCGCAGGGGTTGTAGTGGAGACCTGTAGGCTGGGCATAGCAATCCCAGATCTCGAGCATCTCTCCAGCCTCTTTTACTCCCGGGTCCCGACCGCCATTGTCACCTGCAATCAGCCACATGGCCGGCTGGGCGCCGTACCTGGCCAGTAGATAATTGCAATACCTGACATATTCGCCCGGATCGATCACATTTCCCAGTACCTTCTCGCCTTTCCACCCAAAACCGTGAAACACCGGCTGATAGACAGGAACGATTTCATGATCAATAAGGATGTTGATCAGACTGTCCATGTACTGAAAGTATTCCGGTACCAGCTCCCGAATATGTCCCTGATGAAGATCTTTGAAGGCTCGCTTGAATCCCTGAGGAGTGTCCCGCTCATCCGGCCCTGTTGATTCCATGTCTGGTTGCAGTGAGAACAGGAGGGCTGCATTAAAGCCTTTTTGCTGCCGGTCTTTTGCATAGACTTTTGCCTGGTCTGTGGTCGCCCGAAATGGTAAGGCCCACGGAGTATCCCCAACCAAAGGAAATGCCTTACCCGACTGATGCACGATGGTCCGCTTTCCTTTGCTCATGGTAAGAAACCCATTCGCTACAAGTGCATTGCTTCCCTCATATGCTTTAGAATGAAATGTGCCTTTCTTTCCATGTAATCCATCGTCTTCCGGATTGGCAAAGGTTTCGTATGTCCAGGTAACATCTGCCTTTGGAGGTGCAAACCGGATCTTCCAGCTTTGGTTACCATCCCAGAACCCAGGCCTGACAAGGGAATCGCCGGCACTGCTTTTAAAAACAGCCCAAAGATTTACCTGCGTAAATGGGTTATCAAATGTTTCATGGGCAGATAATTCAATCTCATGGACTGTCCATTGCTGGATCAATTTTGGTTCCTGGGTACTGCATCCGGAAAGAATTAAATAGGTGGTTGTGATTAAAAACCAGGTGAGCTTGTTTGGGTTCATTGCTAAGGATTCGATAAATGGCTGAAGTTTCCTGTGTTAAGTTATAACTTTAGGAGCATTAATCTTAGTAACAACTGACCCGACGTATCCTGATGAGACCGAATTACTTAACCCTGCTATTGTGTTTGATTGGCTGTGTATTCTTCACTACTTGTGACCAGGAATCAGCACCCGTAAAAGTCGACTGGCCAGAAATCAAAACCGAATCCAAACCCTGGACACGTTGGTGGTGGATGGGCAATGGAGTGGATAAGGCTGGTATCACTGCCCAACTGGAGGCATTTTCCAGGGCCGGGATTGGAGGTATTGAGATTGCTCCGATCTATGGGGTACAGGGAGAGGAAAGTCGTTTCATCGATTTTCTGTCTCCTCAATGGATGGAGATGCTGAAGCACACTCTCGATGAAGCAGCCAGGCTGGTGATGAAGGTTGATATGACCCAGGGAACAGGCTGGCCATTCGGGGGTCCTCATATCCCCAAAGAAATGGGTGCAGGCAGGCTTTTTATCGAGGAATATCAATTGTCATCAGGAGAGAAACTTAGTAAGCCCATCGTGGCAATGGACCGCAGAGATCAACCGGTTGAATCAGAGCTACAGATACTCACAGCTTATGGATCAGATGGTGAGGTTTTGGACCTGTCCGATAAAGTGGATTCAAATGGTCAGCTGGACTGGACAGCTCCTGAAGGGACATGGGAATTGATCGCCGGGTTTAGTGGAAATACCAGTCAGCAGGTGAAGCGCGCTGCTCCCGGTGGTAGTGGCTATGTAGTGGATCACCTGTCCAAAGAGGCTGTTCATACATATTTAATGAGGTTTGATTCGGCCTTCGATACTGGAGACTATCCGGTCAGGGCGATGTTTAACGACAGCTACGAAGTATACAATGCAGACTGGACACCGGAGTTTCTACAGGCTTTCAGTCAAAAAAGAGGGTATGACCTAAAGCTCCACATCCGGGACCTGATCAGCGAGGAGGATACCGAATCCAGCCGAAGGGTAAAATCGGATTTTCGGGAGACCATGAGTGAATTGTTGCTGGAAACCTTTACCAATCAATGGCGTGACTGGGCAAATGACCGGCAGATGCTGGTCAAGAATCAGGCGCACGGTTCCCCGGGTAACCTGTTGGACCTTTACGGTACAGTGGATATCCCTGAGATAGAAACGTTCGGTAGTACGCAGTTTGATATCCCGGGCCTGAAATATGAAAAGGAACACTTAAGTACGCGCGAACCGCCTGATCCGTATATGCTCAAGTTTGCCTCGTCGGCTGCCCATGTTACCGGTAAGCCTTTAGTTTCATCGGAAAGTCTGACCTGGCTGGCCGAGCATTTCAGGACACCACTTTCATTAGCTAAGCCAGAGCTGGATCAGTTGTTTTTGTCCGGGATCAACCACGTATTCTTTCATGGGTCGACCTATTCACCGGAAGATTATCCATGGCCGGGTTGGCTGTTTTATGCATCCGTTCATTTTGGTCCTACCAATTCATTCTGGAAGGATCTAAAAGCCATGAATGATTACATTGCCAGGTGTCAGGCTATTTTTCAGGAGGCAAAGCCGGACAATGAGTTACTGGTCTACTGGCCGATCTATGATGTGTGGCAGGATCCTGAGCAGCGAAGCCTGTACCAGCTTACCGTTCATAACATTTCCGAATGGCTGATCCCTACACCTTTTTATCGGCTCAATGAAGAGCTTCAAAATGGAGGATGGCAAACGGACTACATTTCAGACAACCAATTGATGAGTGCTGATTTGGAGGCAGGTCAGCTCATACTCCCCGGCTCTCAATACCGTGTATTGTTTGTTCCGGAACTCGAAGCCATTCCATTGGCTACTCTTGAAAAGATGATCGGTTTAGCGGAAGCGGGTGCCACCATAGTGTTTCAGGACAGTAAGTGGGATGTTCCGGGTTTGGCTAATTATCAGGAACGAAAAGCTAAACTTGACAACCTGCTCAATTCGCTATCATTTAATGAGATAGATAGTATTCAGGTTGCTGAAGTAGGTGGGGGAATGATCATCGTTGAAAAAGATGCTTCTAAAGCACTTAGATGGTTAGATGTGCGTGGGGAAACAATTGCGGATTCCGGTTTGAAGTTTATGCGAATGAAGCATGAAAATGGTAAAACCTATTTCCTGGTCAATCACTCCAATACCAACATTGATCAGGAGTTGAGGTTGAATTCAAAGGGTCAATCTGCAGTGATCATGGATCCTATTTCTGGCAAAATGGGCCATGTGCCCGTTAAACAAACAGATTCCGGTATGAGCTTGAGGGTTCAGATCAAGCCCGGAGAATCCCTGATGGTCAGGACTTTAGATGGTAAATCCAACAACGATCAATGGAATCACATAACTGAAGGCGAACCTGTTTCAATTGAAGGTAATTGGGAAGTAAGTGCCCTGACGGGAGGACCAGAGCTACCACTAACATTCACCACAAGCAATTTGGTCTCCTGGACAGAAAATACTGGAGGATGGGAGTACTTTTCCGGAACTGCACGGTATTCTATTAAAGTGGAGCTACCGGACCCAAAAGCGAGCGATTACTTATTGAAATTTGATCAACTGGGAGAGAGTGCCACAGTTCGAGTAAATGGTGATTCTGTTGGGACGATCTGGTCGGTGCCAAAGGAACTGAAGATCGGATCGCATTTAAAAGCCGGAACCAACGAATTAGTAATAGAGGTTTCCAATCTCATGGCAAACAGGATCCGGTATATGGATTTGAATAAAATCGAATGGCGGAAGTTCCACGAGATCAATTTTGTGAACATTGATTACAAACAATTTGATGCTTCCATCTGGGAGCCGATGCCTTCAGGGATAATTGGAGAAGTAAAGTTGGTCCCGCTAACAAGTGAATAATTGAGCATGAAGTTTATTCTTATCATTTTATCTATCAGTCTCCTTTCCTGTAGCAGGTTGACCAATGATCCAGATCCGAGAACGAACCCTGATTCACCCATCATGTTGCGTGGAGATTGGTTTAAAGATCCACATCAGATTGATTTTGATCAGCTTCCAAAAATTCATTTACAGCATGCAGTCGTGAGTGATGTGACGGAAATTGATGGAGTTAACCAGCACAATTATCTCATCCATCACGACGGGAAATTCTGGATCATGTGGAGTGATGGTCCGGGAGTAGAGGACAGAGTTGGCCAGGTAGTAAAATACACGACTAGCGATGACGGACTCCATTGGTCAGAACCAAAGATGCTCACACCTTATCCGCCTAAATCTGGTCCTGATTCCCCACACTACAATACCCGAACAGATCAGGGCTTTCGCTGGATCGCCAGGGGATTTTGGGTGTACAATGACGAATTACTGGCCTTAGCGTCTCTGGACGAGGCAGCCGGGTTTTTTGGTAGGTCTTTGTCACTAAAGTCCTTTCGCTGGAATAAGGCTGATCAGTCGTGGGAAGATTCCGGTATGATTTACAACAACGCCATCAACAACTTTCCTCCCAAGAAATTACCCACCGGTGAGTGGCTCATGTCGCGCAGAACGTATGACTACAAGATGAAGGGTGTGGAGTTTTTAGTTGGTGGGGTAGAGGCTAAGGATCAATGGAAATCCTATCCGGTCTTTGGTTCCAGTACCGAGCTGGATGCCGAAGAGCCTTACTGGTGGGTATTGCCGGATGGAAAGAACCTAATGGCCCTCTTTAGAGACAATCGGAAAAGCGGATTTCTTTATCGTTCATTCTCCATTGACAATGGGCGAACCTGGAGCTATCCTGTCCGAACCAATTTTCCCGATGCCCGGTCCAAGTTTCATGGTTTGCGGTTGAGTGATGGTAGGTATATTCTGGTTTCTAATCCCAATCCGGAAAAGCGGGATCCTTTGGCCTTGTCCATCAGCGAAGATGGGATGGTGTTTGATCGGATGGGCTACCTGGTGGGAGGCAGACACATCGACTATCCTCATGTCATGGAGCATGAAGGATATCTGTTTGTAGCCTTTGCCGGATCTAAAAAGCAGAAGATTGAAGTGTTGAGGATCAGGATTTCAGATCTAGATAAATTGAAGATGAATTAAGTGCTAAGCCATGAATTCACGAATGGATAAAGAAAGTAGATTTTGATAAAAGAATTGTACGAATATCCGACTAAATCATAGTATTCCCCACCCTATTCTGACCTTGTCAGAATAATTTGTGATAATTTGAAATATTTACCTTCCAGATTAGGCAGTTATTGCGTAAAAAAAGTCAGTACTACTTATTTAGGACAGCTATTGTTGAAAGTGATTTGTGAATCCGTGGCTTTATAATTTTTCCTCAAAGGACCAACCTCTTAAAATTTAATGTCGGTTCTCCGAAGTTAACAATCAGAGCCAATCGATTTGAGGACACTTTTAGATAGTTAATCCCTCTCGCTATAAATTCATCTGTAATCTCTGAAACAGCTTTGACTTCAAGAATGATTTTATCAAAAACAACAAAATCAGCATAAAAATTATGGTCTAAGACAATCCCTTTATAATGAACTGAGTATTCCTTCTCTCTTTCAAAAGGTATTCCCGCCTGAGTGAACTCATATTCGAGAGCATCCTTATAGACAATTTCCAGAAATCCAGGTCCCAATTGATTGTGGACTTCCATACATATTCCAATTATCTCATAGCTTTCATTTTTATAAATTAATCCAGTCATATTAGTAAATTAATATTCATAATAACAAACCTTAGGGGTGGATTAGGACTAATAAAAATAAATCATTAAACATTTTGAGGCTAACTGATTAATTGATTTGCATGAAACGTTATTTTTCACCCGGCATGTAATTTGGATTGACTCGCCTCCTTCTTGAGAATACTTATCTTGGGAGTACAAGAATCAAAGCCACGAATTCACTGATTTTTGGAGGTGGAGAAATAGATTTCCACAGATCTCTCCGACGTAGTCGGAGCCATTCGTGCATCGTTGGCGACAAAAAAACTATTTTGAGGGGAATTGCACTCTTAACCTTTGGCTTGCTGCTGTAATTCCTAAGGAGATAAGCGAATGGACTTCTTTGTCAACTCTACCAAGCCCTTTCTTTATAAGAGAAGGAGGATTGGACTTTAAAATAGAGAAGAATTATTGAATAGTGTGAGTTAGTAAAAAAATGAAATTTTAAGGGTAATTTCTAAATAGAGAAATAAACATGACTTGCCTATTCGGAAACTTTCAATCGGTCAGCAATCTACATTTTGATGAGCGATTGACGTGTAATTCCTAAACGACTTGATTCCTGATCCAAAGAACGAACCATCCATTTTGGGAAATCCACATTGACGCGTTTTTGCACGTGATTAATCCTATGGCCGCTTTCAAGGTCAAAAGCATCTACTATATCCTCTTTTCCTTCGTCAAATTTCTTATCTAATTCAGTAGTTTTCATAGCCCATTATGTTAATACTGGGTATTACTATCAAAATTAAGGATATTATGGCAATGTTTGAGTAGGTCAAGTCCCTGTATTAGAGCATGGACTGGTCGATATCATTTGAGGTAATAGAAGATCTTTCATAATGGTAGTCCGATATCATAGCCACGAATTCACTAATTTTTTTGGACTTGATGGAGAAATGGATTCCGCGGATTTCTCCGACTTCGTCGGAGCTATTGGTGAAATGAATGCTTTTATTTATCAGATATCACATCCTCCGGTGGTTCAGAAGGATAGGAATTATTTAATCGTGAATCAGTGGCGTTAAAGACATTAAATAACCGCAAGTATTAGTCACAAAGAATATAGATTGAAAATGAACCCAAAAATTTCCTTACTACCCATTCTAGTACTCGTAGTTGCATGCACTTCTGAAGTGAAAGAGGAGAAAGCGTCTCCCCTCAAATCAAAACCCAACATCATTTTCATCCTGGCAGATGACCTGGGCTACGGTGACCTGGGTGGGTACTTTGGGGGTGAAGCGCATACCCCCAACATCGACCGGATGGCCAGGGAAGGAATGCTTTTCACTGATTTTCATAGCAATGGCCCGATGTGCTCGCCCACCCGTGCTGCGTTAATGACTGGTAGATATCCTCAACGATTGGGCATTGAAAGTGCTTTGCCCACAGACTGGGAGGATGAAGGGATCGGTAGTGAGGAAAATAAAAAGGAAAAGACTATTGCCAGCTACCTGAAGTCAGAGGGATACTCTACCGCCCTCTTTGGGAAATGGCACCTGGGGAAGGCTCCCAATGCCAACCCGGTATTGCATGGGTTTGACGAATTCCGTGGACTGACCTGTGGAAGCGGGGACTATTTTTCCAAGATGGATCGCAATGGATTCAAAGACTGGTGGCACAATGATCAGCTGGAGTTTCAGGAAGGCTATGCAACTCATGTGATAACGGATAATGCAACAGATTATATTGAGGAGAACAAAGACAATCCATTCTTTATGTATGTGGCCTATTCTGCCATTCATTTTCCCTGGCAAGCAGCCGATGACGGAGATAAGGAAGTGGTCAGAGAAGGGGAGGATTACACAAGCATTTACCCTGGACCAAAAAGCAAGCTTGGACCCTGTCAGCCTGAGGAGGTCCCATCAGTGGTGGTCAACATGGTGGAAGAGCTGGATCGGGGAGTTGGGCGGATTTTAGAAGCCATCAGAAAACAAGGGTTAGCTGAGAATACCTTTGTATTTTTTACTTCTGACAATGGAGGCTATCTGAGTTATGCTGATGAAGTCTGGCCTGTTGTGGGTTCGAATGGTCCTTTGAGAGGCCAAAAGACCCAGGTGTATGAAGGAGGACATCGCGTACCTGCCGTTGCCTGGTGGCCGGGAATGATCCAGCCTCTTGCAGTAACGGATGAAACCACCATGACCTTTGACCTGATGCCTACGGTGTTTGATATTTTGGGAATGAAGCAGCCCAGGGAGAATGGACCCAATGGACTGGATGGTGTGAGCTTGCTCCCAATCCTCACCGAAGGAAATCAGTTGGCTGAACGTACACTATACTGGCGAATGGATTCAGAGAAAGCTGTGAGGGACAGGGAATGGAAACTCATCATCAACGAAGACAACTCAACAGAACTATATAATCTCAAAAATGACATTGGAGAACAAAACGACCTGGTAAACCAATTTCCGGAGCAGGTTGTATTGATGAAAGAGAAATTAGCTGCCTGGGAAAAAGGGCTATAGCAGTTTACAGACTGGATGATTAAGCAGGTTTTAGCTACAATTTGATAATTTAGCTATTCTCAATTTTTCATCCAATATGATTACAACTCACCAGCCCCTAAGCGTTCACCTTTATGTTATAGTTCTCGCGCTCCTAATTTCCATAGGTTATTCCTGTAGCCAGAAAAGTAAGGTCGAAAAGCCCAATATACTTTTCATTTTTCCGGATCAATGGCGGTCGGATTTTATTGGCGCCAAAGGAGGTGAATTTGTGCATACTCCCAACATCGACAGGTTAGCGAGAGAAGGGGTGTTGTTTACACGCTCTTATGCAGCCACTCCCACCTGTTTGCCAGCCCGAGCCACTTTACTTACAGGCATGGCACCCTGGAATCACGGTTTGTTGGCTTATGCTCCCATACCCACCAGGTATAAAAATGAAATGCCACAGCTTTTGAAGGACGAGGGATATTACACGTTTGCCACCGGCAAATTGCATTTCAAACCTATTGGTGGACCCAAGCTTAAAATACCAACAGACGAGCTGGACAACAGTAAGTTCATGCATGGCTTTGATGAGATCAGTCTTTGTGAAGGCTGGGGGCATCCACAGAATGCTTACAACGAATGGTTTGCAGAGCAGGCACCTGGTCTTCCTGAAGATGGTACCGGCCTGGGATCTACAGATCACCGGGGAGGTGTTTATGCCTATGATGAAAAGCTTCACCCCACTACATGGACCGCCAATGAAGCCATTCAATTTATCAAAGACTATGATCGGGAAAATCCTTTCTTCGTGAAGGTCGCTTTCCATAGGCCGCATCCACCTTTCGACCCACCTCAGCGGTGGCTTGATTTTTACAAGGGGAGGGAAATTCCCGGAGCAGTGACAGGTGAATGGTCAATGGAAAAGTATGGAGAGGAGCAAGTGCCCGACATGAGCAAGCAGGTAAACAGCCCACGGGGAAATTTTGGGGATCAGTTTGTGAGGGAGTCCCGTGAAAGCTACCTGGCAGCTATTAGTTTCCTGGATGAGCAAATTGGTCTGATCATCAAGACCCTGGAAGATAAAGGGGTACTTGAAAATACCCTGATCGTCTTGTCGTCAGATCATGGTGACATGATGGGAGATCATCACTTGTGGCGGAAGTCATTTCCTTATGAGGCTTCAGCAGGGGTGCCTATGGTAATGCGTTGGCCGGAGAGCTTGAAAATTAATGCGGATCGTGGTCAGGTACTAAAAGAGATCGTTGAGTTGAGGGATATCTTACCAACCTTTCTGGATGCCGGAGGAACTACGGTACCGGACTACATGGACGGCATGAGCATGCTGGACCTTGTGCGCGGGAAGAAGGACCAGTGGAGGAAAGTGCTCGATATGGAGCATGGTCGCTGCTACTGGCGGGAAAACAGCTGGACCGGACTGACTGATGCTCAATACAAGTACATCTATTTCAATGCGACGGGAGAGGAACAGCTCTTTGATCTCAAAGCAGATCCTGGTGAACAGCACAACCTGGCTGGTCTGTCTGAATACGAGGCTATATTGAAAACATGGAGAGAACAGATGATCAATCATTTATCGGAAAGAGGAGAACCATGGGTAGTGGACGGACAGCTTGGGACCTGGGATGAAGTGATTAATTTCAGCCCCAATTACCCAATGGAATATTATCCGGAGGAGATTAAGGGGTCGTAGGAGAATTATCCGGTCGTTGTTACCTGGAGGTCACTTTCTTAATAATGGCAGTATTACCTAAAGAACCTTCACCAATCTCATACAATGAAATACCTGGCCTACCTGTGCACACTTTCCTTGATCGTTGCCTTTAGCATGTGTAACCAAAAAGCGTCAAAGGCAGATTATGTTAGTCACGTTAAAGTCTATTACGAAGAGGGCATGTATGGTGGCTGGCCGGCTAACTGGGGAATCTGGTCCTGGGACTATGAGGTCCTTGTTGGGTTTACGAAAGGGGAACATCTGGAAAAGGAAAGCCATACATTCGACAGATCGACGTCCAAAACAATGTTTGCCCGGAGTCTCGATGGCGGACTTTCATGGTCGATCGAAGATGGCTATGAACATGGGATCACCGAAGCCATTTTTGAGCATAACATTGGCGAACGCTCTGATCCAGCTACTACTCTTGGCAATAGGATCGATTTTTCAGACCCCAATTTTGCCTTCACATTCAGGATGACCAACCTGCTGGAAGGACCAACCTCTTTTTATTATTCTTATGACAGAGGTAAATCATGGAACGGAGCCTATCAATTGAATGTGGATTTTGGGCCCAAAAACCCGGCTGGTATTGTCTCCCGAACGGACTATATCGTAAACGGCCAACATTCCATGACTGCTTTTTTAACTGTTGGTTTTGTGGAAGGAGATACTAATTGGCGGGAGGTAGCCTGTGTTCGGACAGAGGATGGAGGGCTCACCTGGAAGCTACTCTCGTGGATTAGTCCCGAGCAGGTCAATTCAATTATGCCCGGCTCAGTCAAAATAGATGAGTCTAACCTGTTGTGTATGATCAGGCAGACCAAACCACCCGAGATGACCAGCTATTTATCCAAAGACAATGGGTTGACTTGGAGCAGACTTCCCAATCCTGTTACAGTAGATAGAAACGGCAATCCCCCTGCTTTATTAAAATTGCAAGATGGACGACTTTGCCTGGTGTATGGATTGCGTGAAAAAGAGACCAGATCCGAGGGCATTGGCATGTATGTGACCTACAGCTCAGATCATGGGCAAACCTGGACTGAGCCTCATCTGCTGCGTGGTCAGGATGGGGCGGTTTGGGACATCGGTTACCCAAGAGCAGTGGAACTTCCCGATGGAAAAGTGGTTGCAGTCTATTATTACAACAATGCTGATGCAGGTGATCCCTACCGGTACATTGCTGCCTCTGTTTTTGATCCGGGATTAGAGTAGATTGAAAACTACGATAATCAAGGCTCCTGAAGATGCACGAATAAGGTGTCTGTGATTATTATTAGAAAATCAAAAACATGCTTTTTAATTATAAAATGATAAAATTAGCTATTGTATTCTCGATCAAATTTGTGATTTTGATGTTGGTTGGGGATATGCGATACCTTTCAAGAATGCAATGAGTCAAAAGGCTACCAATTCATTGAGTATTAAAAATCTGAAGGATAGAGATATCGAAACCTACTTTGGAGATATCTACAAGGAATACTTCAGACGTCTTTTTGCCTACTCTCTCACCATTACCAAATCTAAAGTCCTGGCCCAGGACATTGTTTCCGATGTGTTCTATAATTTATGGAATGCAAGGGAAGAACTCTACTCGATCAGGCAGCTGAAGTCCTATTTGTTTACCAGTGTTAAAAACCGTTCCATCAGTGCGCTGTCGGATAATCCGGTCAGCTTTCAGCGTGAAGATCACAATGATGTGATAAATGCCGTAGAGAAGGTTGATCCTGAAGAATTAATGATCGAGAACGAGCTTCAGGAGTTTATCAACCATTCTATAGATAAGCTTCCACCACAATGTCAGCTGGTTTTCAATATGGTGAAAGGTCAAAAAAAGTCACATGGTGAAGTGGCCAAAGAGCTTGGAATTACGACAGATACGGTAAAATATCACATCAGCTCAGCGCTGAAAAAGCTTAAGAAGGATTTAGAGGTTCATTTCTCTGAAGCGAAGGTCATCCAATGGATTGCAAGAATTATAGCCACACTGATCATTTTTGATCTATTGAAGTTCACCCTCTAGTATTATCAATTTCCTAACGTTTAGAAGTTGAAATTAGTAATTGCCTAATATTTCAATCTAAAATTTGATTGAAGCACAAACTTTATGGCAACGCCTACCCCTCAACGCGCCATTTCTGTCTTACTCATATATCCCATATTGGATTGTATGAGTATTGAAAATATCATAACAAAGGAGTGCCAGGGCAATGAGCTTAATCCCTCAGAAAAGAAGCAACTGAATCTTTGGCTGAGTGAGGATCCAAAAAATCAGCAGGTATATGCCCAGCTAAAGCTAAGCCTTTTATATCCCGACAATGCTGAAATGGTTTCGGTAGAGTCCAAAGTTTGGAATGACTTACAAACCAGACTAGTCAACAACGGATCAGAAAAAAGAAGATCTATCAATATCTCCTGGGTATACCGGGTAGCTGCGATCGTAGTTCTGGGGTTGATAGGTACTTTCCTGGCGGTCCAATTTTCTACTGACAGCACAAAAGAAATACAGTTGGTGGAAGTAAAGATGATTGAGAAAGTCAGCGTTTCCGGTCAAAAGATCACCACTATTTTACCGGATGGTACTAAGGTGAAGCTAAACAGTGAAAGCAAGCTGATTGTACCACAGCAGTTTGATCCTAATAGCAGGGTGGTTGAGCTGCAAGGGGAGGCATTTTTTGAAGTTGTGGAGAATAAAGAAGCTCCATTCATTGTGAAATCCGGCAATATGGAAGTGAAAGTGCTGGGGACCTCTTTTAACGTGAGTGCTTATAGTGGTGAAAAGCTACAAAAAGTGGGTGTGAAGACCGGAAAGGTTGAAGTGAAAGGGATCAGTGAATCTGAAGAGTATATTGTGACACTGTTACCCAACGACCTGTCGATATGGAATTCCGAACAACAGATTTTGGAAAAGGAAGCTATCAAAGCTGAGGATGCTGTTTTTGGGTGGACCGACCAGAAACTTGTTTTTGAAAATCACTACCTACCGGAGGTATTAAAGACACTATCAAAGTGGTATGGAGTCAAATTTGTTGATGACAAAAAGCTGGCAGAATCAGCCAGTAGAAAGTATACGGCAAAGTACAAAAATCCGACGCTTGAGCAGATGATGATATCTGTGGCCCACGTCTATGATTTTGATTTTGAGATAAACGAAACCGAAGATGAGATAACGATAAAATAAAAAAAGAGGATCGATCAGACTTTTGGCGAAGACTTCGATCCCCTTGCTAATGTTTCAGTTAAAACCAAAACAATATGAATGTAAAGTTACCTAAAAATGTCATTCGTATGTCAAAATTGACACTATACGTGGTGATTGCCTGTCAGTCGCTGCTGATGTCTTTTGCAAGCGGATCCATGGGGCAGAGAAAGCACCTGGAGGAAATACCTATTGAGCTAGAAATAGGGAATGGTGAGATGCCTCTGTCTAAATTGATTAATCAGATTGAAGCCAACAATGTGTTTCAGTTTGCATATGCCAAATCCGATATCAGGGGGAAATCAATCACCCTATCCAAGAGCAGCTACAACATGCAGGAGCTACTCAAGGAAGTCTCCCTGCAAGCAAGGTTCTCCATTCGCAGGGTCAATGAGACCATTGCGTTGATTACCTTAAAAGAAGATGTAACCCCCTCAGTGACAGAGGAAATTAATAATCTTCAGCAATCAGTCTCCGGCACAATTACTGATGAAAATGGAGAGCCTCTACCAGGAGCAACCATTCAGGAAAGGGGGACAACTAATGGGACAATTACTGACGTGGATGGGAAGTTTGAATTACATGTTGGCAGTAGTGCAATGCTAATTATTTCATTTGTAGGGTATGAAACCATTGAGGAACCAGTAAACAATAGGTCAGTAATTGATGTAGGTCTTGTATCTGACGTCTCAGCGCTTCAGGAGGTAGTTGTTGTAGGATATGGTGAAACTAAAAAAGTGAATCTAACCGGCGCGGTTGAATCAGTATCTGCCGACCAGGTGAACTGGAAACCTGTTGGTCAGACTTCAATGGCCTTACAAGGAGTTGCGCCTGGAGTTACTATTACTCAGGATTCAGGACAACCTGGAAAAGACGGTGGAACCATCAGGATCAGAGGGATTGGTACCTTGGGAACTGCCGGTCAAGATCCATTGATTTTGGTTGATGGTGTACCAACTTCAATGAACAACGTAGATCCAAATGATATTGAGAATATTTCAGTCTTAAAAGATGCTGCCTCAGCAGCGATTTATGGATCAAGAGCAGCAAATGGAGTAATTATCATTACTACCAAGAGGGCAAAAGAAGGTGGTATAAAAGTAAGTTATGGTGGGTATGTTGGTAAGCAGTCACCTACCAATTTACCAACATTAGTAAGCGGATTGGATCATATGCTTCTCTTAAATGAGGCTAATGTAAATATGGGGCAAACACCTACCTTCCAGCAAACCTATATCGATGCTTACCGTCAGAATGCCCCGAGTGATCTATATCCAGATACAGATTGGCAGGATCTAACACTTACAAATAATGGATTATTACAAAACCATTCTGTCGACATTAGTGGAGGTACGGATGCAATCAAGATAAGAGGATCACTCATTCATTTTACTCAAAACGGATTGATACCTAATACAGGCTATATAAGAAACTCTTTGAGAATCAATACGGATATCAAGGCTTCAGATCGTTTGAATTTCAAGTTTGATGTGAGAGGTAGTGATGAGTTGCAATACGAACCTTCAGCCAGTGTCAATAATATTTTTAACCTAATGAATGGTCGTGTACCCAGAAACCAGGAAGGACTTTTGTCGGATGGTCGTTATGGTCAGGGTTGGTTAGGAGCAAATCCAATCTCATTTGCTAATTCATCCGGAAAAGCAAAAAACAGGGTAAACTCGGCAATTATTAATATGCAGGGAGAGTGGGAGCCCATTGAAAATCTAAGCATCAATTTCATGTATGCTCCGAGATTGGTTTTTGATAACCGAGAGGAGTTTACACATACCATAAATACGTACTATGGGGATGGAACTTTAGCTTATATAAACCCAAATAGAAGCAGTTTGATAAACCGGTCTGACATTACTCGTACGGATAATGTAAGAGCATTGATCAATTATTCACGCCAAATAGATAATCATCACTTGGATGGTTTAATTGGATATGAACAAATTGAAAATTCCTTTAGATACTTTCAGGGCTATCGTGAGAATTTCCCATTTGAAAACTACCAGCAACTTAGTCTTGGCTCGGAGGTGAATCAACAAACAGCTGGTAGTGCAAATGAATTCGGCCTAAGATCATATTTTGGGCGATTGATGTATAATTTCCAGGAGAAGTATTTGTTTGAAGCTAATTTGAGATATGATGGCTCTTCAAGGTTTGCAGATGATAATAAATATGGCTGGTTTCCATCATTTTCTGCTGGATGGAGAATTTCTGAGGAATTATTTATGCAAGAGGTTAATGCCATTGATAATTTGAAAATTAGAGCTTCCTGGGGGACCCTTGGAAATCAGAATATTGGAAATTATCCATTTGCAGCTTCAGTAGATCTTACCCAGGGTTATATATTCAATGAGACTGCTGTTCAGGGAGCAGCATTAACAGATCTTGCAAATCCATCTGTTTCATGGGAAACCACAGAAATGGTAAATGTTGGTGTTGATATTACTTTCCTTCAGAGATTCTCAATCGCAGCTGATTTTTACACAAAGAACACTAAAGATATTTTACTACAACTCCCAGTACCACTTACAGTTGGCTTAGAAGCACCATTTCAAAATGCTGGGATTGTGAAAAATACTGGTTTTGATCTGTCCCTAACTCATTTTAACTCTGTGTCATCAGATTTCGAGTATGATATTACGCTTGCATTATCTGATGTTAAAAATGAAATTGTAGACCTGAAAGAAACAGGCCCATATATTTCATCACGTACAATCAGACAAGAAGGACAACCCATCGATGCCCTTTATGGATTTGAATCTTCTGGACTATTTCAGACTGAGGAGGAAGTATTGAATCAGGCTTCCCAGTTTGGAGGACAGGTTGCTCCGGGTGATATTAAGTACGTGGACCAAAATGGAGATGGGATGATAACTGCTGATGGAGACAGGGTAGTTCTGGGGTCAACAATCCCACGATACACTTATAGTTTAAATATTTCAGCAAAATATAAAGGACTTGATTTTGGCATGTTTTGGCAGGGGGTTGGAAAAGCAAATGGCTATCTGGACGGGTCAGGAGTTTGGGCTTACTATGTTGGGAGTACCGCGGTTGAGCGACATCTTGATAGATGGACTCCTGAAAATACTGATGCCTCTTACCCACGACTTACCTTTAACTATCCGAACAATGAACAGACATCCAGTTATTGGATGCTCAATGCAGCCTATTTGAGGTTGAAAAATATACAGGTTGGTTATTCATTACCCACTGAAATCATGGAAAAAACCTTTTTGGATAACCTGAGGGTTTATGTGAGTGGGCAAAATGTTTTAACAATTAGTGATTTTCTGGAAGGATTCGATGTGGAATCTCCTGTCGGTAGCGCAGGGTTCTATCCGATTGTCAAAACCTTCACACTAGGATTAACCACAAAATTTTAATCAGCCATGAAAAAAAATTATATAATAATATTATTACTTATCGCATTTATTTCTTGCAGGGATATTCTTGATAAAGAACCATTGGACGGTCCTTCTGATGTGACCTTCCTTCGAACGCAGGATGAATTAACCATTGCCATCAATGGGCTTTACAATAACCTTTGGTTTCACAGTATCAGTGCCACCGGACAGTGGGAATATGTTCTCGATTGTGTCACTGATATCTCATGGGACAGGAATGGAAGTTTTTTTACGGCAGCAGGTAATGGAAGTCTTAGCTCAACAGATGAATCTATTGAAGAGACCTGGGAACATCTATATGCAGGAATTGCCAGAAGTAATTTTATACTTCAACACATTGAAAGGGTAGAAGGAGCAACCGCAGAGGAAATAGATCAAGCCATTGGGCAGGCGAGGTTTTTGCGTGCTTATTGGTATAGTCAGTTAGTAATGCTTTGGGGAGATGTGCCGCTGGTGACTGAAATACAGGATTTGGAGGCAAGTAAAGTTTCCAGAACACCTAAAGATCAGGTAATTGACTTTCTATTGTCAGAGCTTGAAATAGCAGCTGAAGAGTTGCCACTTAGCTGGGTAGAGAGTGAATCTGGAAGAGTTACTTCCGGAGCGGCATTGGCTCTGAGATCGAGGGTGGCTTTGAGTGATGGAAGGTATTCTGTTGCTGCATCAGCAGCAAAAGCTGTGATGGACCTTAATCAATACGAACTCTATCCCAATTACCGTGAGCTGTTTCAGTATGCGGGAGAGAGTAGCGATGAAGTAATTTTCGAAGTTCAATATCAATATGGAATCGAAGATCATAGAATGTCCTACTCCGTAGGTTCCAGGAATTCACGTTGTACCAGTACAAAAGTACCTACCCAATCAATGGTAGATTCCTATGAAAGTATTGATGGATTACCAATTGATGAATCACCTCTATATGATCCAGCTAATCCATTTGAAAACAGAGATCCTAGGCTTAAGCAGTCAATTGCTACTCCGGGAGATGTGTTTTTAGGTTTTCAATTTGAGACACATAGAGACAGTGTTGAATGCTGGAATTACAATGTGGACCCGCCCATTAGAATTCCAAATCAGGATGCATTAAATCCATATGCTTCTTTTACTGGTTATTGCTGGAAAAAAATGGCTGACCCAATTGATTATCCGGATAATCGAAATAATTCCTCTCTAAACTTTATGCTTATCAGGTATGCTGAAGTCCTATTAAACTATGCAGAAGCAAAGATTGAGTTAAATGAGATTGATCAATCTTGCTTGGATGCAATTAATGAAGTCAGAGATCGTGAAAGTGTTTCTATGCCACCAATAACAGCCGGGAAAAACCAAGCTGAGATGCGTGAAATAATCAGGAGAGAGCGGAAAGTAGAACTGGCGCTTGAGGGCCATAGACTACAGGATATTCGAAGATGGGGAATTGCTGAAGATGTGATGGATGGTCCACTATATGGTAGACCAAATGAGAATTATGGGTATGCTGATATAGGCATACCTGCTATTGATGAAAATGGTAATCCTGACTATAGTCTGGTAAATTATACGGATAAGCTTAGGGTTGTAGAGATAAGATCTTTTAACCCAAATCGGGATTACCTATGGCCAATACCACAGAAGGATATGGATACCAATGATCAATTGGTACAAAACTCGGATTATTAAGTAATACATCAGTTAGAATTGAGCAAATGGCGGGACTGGATTTCTTCAGTTCTGTCATTATTTTAAACAAAAAATATGAATAAGCTACATCTATTTTATATGAAAAAGGGGTATGCGTTAAGCATAGTCTTTCTGTTAATATTTATTTCTTGTAAGTCACCAAATAAGGAAGAAAAGAGTGAACAAGAAATACAGGAACCTATCCATGCTAAAGCCTTTTATGAAGAGGGGAAATATGGTGGATGGCCTGCAAACTGGGGAGTATGGTCATGGGATAATGAAATCCTGGTAGGCTTCACAAAAGCTGATCACATGGAGAGGAATGGGCATACCTTTAATCAAGAGACTTCGCGAGCTATGTTTGCCAGGAGCCTGGATGGTGGTAACTCGTGGAGCGTAGAAGATGGATATGATCAGGGTATCGCAGAGGAGACTGTGGAACATAGGTTGGGTGACAAGTCCGAAGTTGCTACAGAACTAGAGGAGTCAATTAATTTTTTAGAGCCTGATTTTGCCTTTACTTTCAGGATGATCCATATGCTGGAAGGTCCTTCTTCATTTTATTATTCATATGACCGTGGTAAATCCTGGAAAGGAGCTTACCAATTGAATGTGGATTTTAGTCCAAGGAAACCAGCTGGAGTTGTATCAAGAACTGATTATATAGTAGATGGAAAACATTCTATGACAGCCTTTCTGACTGTTGGTTTTATGGAAGGAGATACTAACTGGCGGGAAGTGGCCTGTGTACGGACAGAAGACGGGGGTTTGACCTGGAAGCACCTTTCCTGGATTGGACCTGAACAAGTCAATTCAATCATGCCCGGATCAGTGAGGATAGATGAGAACACCCTGCTTTGTTTGATCAGAAGGACCAAACCACCTGAGATGGCGAGTTACTTGTCCAAAGACAATGGAGTAACATGGAATAAGCTTCCTGATCCAGTAAAGGTGGATGCCAATGGTAATCCCCCTGCCCTTTTAAAGCTTCAAGATGGTCGGCTTTGTCTCGTGTATGGATTACGAAGAAAAGAAACCAGACCAGAAGGTATCGGAATGTATGTGACTTATAGTTCAGATAATGGTCAGTCATGGACTGAACCAGAATTGTTAAGAGGCAATGACGGTGCGGTATGGGATATCGGGTATCCAAGGGCTGTGGAGCTAGCAAATGAGAAAGTGGTGGCACTATACTATTATAACAATGCAGATGCAGGAGATCCCTATCGATATATTGCAGCTACAATTTTTGATCCTAAGGATCAGTAATTCTATTATAGGTTCATTGATCAAAGTATGAATAAAAATTTAAGTAACACCTATGATGTAATTGTATGCGGGGGAGGACCTTCGGGAGTAGCAGCTGCGATTGCTTCCTCACGAAGAGGAGCTAAAACATTGCTAATAGAACGATACGGCTTTTGTGGAGGTATGTCCACTGCAGGTTTGGTAAACCCCTGGTCAGGACATGAATACACAGACCCGAACACCGGCGAGAATGGGTCATTGATAAAAGGAATTTTCAGTGAGGTGGCTTTGGAACTAGCCGGCCGTGGTGGCTTTAGTTCTGCATTGTCTCCAGCGGCATTTGATGATGAGCTTCTAAAGCATGTATATGATCAGCTGTTGATAGCTTCTGGAGTCCATGTGCGTTATCACACATTCTTGAAATCTGCTACATTGGATGGTGATCACTTAAGCAGTATCGAGGTCTTTTCAAAAAGTGGAAGACAGGTTCTACAAGCAAAAAATTTCATTGATTGTTCGGGTGATGGAGACCTCGCCGCCATGGCTGGTGTACCATTTAGTGTGGGCCGACCAGAAGACGGTCTTACACAAGCCATGACTGTGAGTTTCCGAATGGCCAACGTAGATAAGGAGGACATGATTGCAACTCAAAATCTTAGATCAGCCAGAGCACTTGTCGAACCCTATTTTCAGGAAGCTTTAGCTTCTGGTGACCTTCATTACCCCTATCGAAATTTCATTCACTTCTATGATTATCCCAGACCCGGGATCTTGCACTTCAATATGACTCGAATCACCAATGTTTCTGGACTTTCGGTGGAGGACCTTTCAAAAGCAGAAATAGAAGGGAGACGACAGGCTTTTGTGATGGGTGGTTGGCTGGTTAAGACCGTTCCCTGGTTTAAAAATGCCTTTGTGGAAAAGGTCGCTTGCCAGGTCGGTGTAAGGGAAACTCGTCATATTCATGGATTGTATACCATGACCAAGGAGGATATTGTGAGTGCCAAGAAATTTGAGGATGGGATTACAAGATCTCAGTATTTTATTGATATCCATAACCCGAAAGGTGCCAAAGATGTCCATCAGGAATCTGGAAAACGGGGAGCAATCAGGAATGACTTTGGACCTCCACCAGGTGATTACTATGAAATTCCTTTCAGGTGTCTGATCAATAACCAGTGCCCAAACCTGGCAACTGCATGCAGGGCTCTATCTGCAACACATGAAGCATCCGCAGCGATTCGGGTAATGGCGACGATGCACGGACTCGGCGAGGCCGCTGGAATAGCAGCTTCAGAGGCCACTAAAACAAACACAGATCTTAACTCCATTGACGGAAAATGGGTGAGGAACCAGGTAGATTACATGAGTGAACTACCAGATTTCAATTATCCATGGAATGCTAAAGTTGCATTCTCCTGGGTGGATCCTAAATAGTCAGCAGCTTCTATGAAACTGGGATACATAGACCTCATTGTTTTTGTGACGTACATTGTGGTGGTGGTACTCTTTGGTAGCTGGTTTGCCCGAAAGAGTAAGACTTCTGATGCGTTCATGAAAGCTGGCGGGGCTCTGCCTGGATGGGCTGTAGGTGTCTCTCTACTAGGCTCCTATCTAAGCAGTAACACTTTTGTAGGAGTAGTGGGAAAGGCATTTGGGTCCGACTGGAATTTTTTTGTTTTCAGCTTGGCTTTGCCAATAGCAGGCTGGATTGGAATGAAATATTTTGTGCCGTTCTACCGAAAATCAGGGGAGATATCAGCATACCACCACATGGAAGAGCGGTTTGGTAAATGGGCCAGAAAGTATTCTGTGTTTTGCTATTTATTGATCCAATTAGCAAGAATTGCAACGATTACTTTTGGTGTCTCCTTAGCACTGGAGGCACTCACCGGATGGGACATTAGTTTGATCATCATTGCTTCGGGAACCTTGATCACATTCTACACTTTATTGGGGGGGATTGAAGCAGTTATCTGGACAGATGTAGTACAAAGTGTCGTGTTACTGGTAGGTGCCTTGTTTATTCTGGGGCTGATCATTTTAGATATGCCAGGGGGCTTGTCAAATGCCATCAATATTGCCCAAGATCACGAAAAGTTCTCACTAGGTTCTTTCGACCTTTCCATTCATGAATCCACTTTTTGGGTGGTCATCCTTTACAGTTTGTTTATGAACCTTAAGGCATTTGGTTTCGATCAGAGCAATGTTCAGAGATATCATACAGCAAAGAGTGACAAAGAGGCAAAAAGAGCCATTTTATTAGGGTCATCGCTTTATCTGCCTATTTCGCTTATCTTCTTCTTTATAGGCTCAATGTTGTTTTCTTATTATCAACTTCATCCTGAGCTGCTGGAAGTCTTAAAATATAAAGTGGCTTCAAATAGCTTTCTGGTACTTCCGGAGACTTCAGTTATTGAAGCAAAAGCACAATCCCTCTCAATAGCGCAAATTGGGGATCAGGCAATGCCACATTATATGTCCTTACATCTTCCAATTGGTGTTGCAGGGTTGATTATTGCAGCGATTTCAGCTGCAGCCATGAGCAGCATTGATACCAGCCTGAATAGTTGTGCAACGATCCTTTTGGTGGATGTTTTTAAAAGGTATAGGACTAAGCCAATTACAGAAAAGACCGCAATTAACTTTTTAAGGGGAGCAACCCTGTTTATGGGAGTCCTGGGTACAGGTACAGCACTTGCCATGATTGGTGTTGAAAGTATACTGGCTGTCTGGTGGAAGTTAACCGGCATCCTGACGGGAGGTATGCTGGGTTTGTTCATTCTAGGTTTTGTCGCAAAGAAGGTTCAGAGGGCTGAAGCCCTGGTGGCATTGATCTTCGGTATCCTTATCATTATTTGGATGACTTTTTCACCGATGATTAACAACTTACCCGAATGGCTGAAAAGTCCGTTTCATACAAATATGATTGTCATTATTAGTACGCTAGGGATGTTTTTGATGGGTATTTTTCTCGCTCGGATAAAAAATACTAGAATAAAAAGATTAATTAGGAGTATGACAACATGACCAAAGGTTATGGCGAGGATTTCTGCTATTCGGAAAGGAGGGAAAGCAAGGGGATTATCAAGCTAGCTTATATTTAGATCTTTCAACTGAATATGACATTCTTAAATGAAGCCGTGTTTTTATTTCTTACGTTAAGAAATTTATATGTATTGCTGGCTATATTGCTAATTGGTTAGCCTGACTATGGGAATAAAAAATAGCACTTCCACCCTATCTACCCAATTTGAAGAGATCTACTCAGCATATTATGAGCGTTTATTTGCTTTTGCCCTGGTCATTACAAACTCCGAGGCGGATGCACAAGATGTTGTTTCCCAGGTGTATTACACTTTGTGGGAGAAACAAAAAAACCTTTCTGAGATCAAAGACCTTAAAGCTTATTTATTTACTTCGGTAAAAAATCAGGCCGTCCGTCATATTGCGAACGACAGGTATTTTCATACAGAAGATATCGAAGAAGTTCTGCTTTCCATCGATCAGGTTGATCCTGAAGAACTGATGATAGGAAAGGAACTTGAGGAATTTATTGACCAGGCAATTATGAATCTACCTGATCAATGTGGTCTTGTGTTTAGACTTTCCAGGGACAAGAATATGGATCAAAAGGAGATAGCTGCCGAGCTGGGCATAAGTAAGTACACAGTGAAATATCACATGGAAACCGCGCTAAAAAAGATAATGGGTGAGCTGAAACCTAAATTCCCTGAATCAAAAGTGATCAAATGGATGTCAGCTGGGGCAGCTTTGCTAATGTTGAGTCAGCTCCTTACTCAATAGAATCCTGATTTCATAATCAAAGAGAAGGTGGATCATTCCCAACTTCTATCATTACCTTATTGAAATATGTTCAGTCAAACATATTTGAAATTGATAATCAATTAATATGTAAATGCATTTAATAGAAATAATGTAAATATTTCAAAATAACCCGTCTGAATTAGACAATTCTTACTCTTACTTAAAAGAGATCAAATAATGATCGCCGTATGGAGGAGATTGTTTTAAAAGCCATTACACATAAGGAGCTCAGTCGCCAGGAAAAAGAAATGCTGGACAATTGGCTAAAGGAAAGTCAAAAGAACAGGATGATCTTTAATCAGCTAAAACTGACATTGAAATACCCTGATGAAGATAGGGTAAGTGAAATGAAAGTTGAGGGCTTGAACAGACTCAAAAGAGTGATAAACTCCGATTTCAATCAATCAATTAATACCAGCAAACGTAACTCACGAACAGTACAGATCTTAAAGCTTGCTGCTACGATCGTCTTAATTATATCTGCCTCTCTGGTTATTTATAGGTATCAGGAAGATTCGAGTCCGCCAATAGAGCAAACTGTCAGACTAATTGAGAAAACCAGTCTGCCAGGACAAAAAATCACTGTGACGCTTTCTGATGGTACCATTGTGAAACTGAATTCCGACAGTAAGATCATTGTTCCGGATCATTTTGCTAATGACGTACGTCAAGTGGAACTGATAGGAGAAGCGTTCTTTGATGTGAACCGGGATACATCAAGGCCTTTTATCATCAAAACAAACGATCTAAAGGTGGAAGTCTTGGGTACTTCATTCAACCTCAGATCATACTCAAATAGTAGAAACTCTTTAGTGGCAGTGAAAACAGGTAGAGTAGCTGTTAACAAAATTTCAGGAACTGAAAAGATTTACCTGGAACCAAATGAAATGGTAAGCTTAAAGGGCAATGGTGATTTTTCAAAAAGTCAGATAGTAAACAATGATCTGGTTTTTGGATGGACGGATCAAAGACTTGTTTTCGACGAGACTTCTTTAGAGGATGTATTTGAGCAGATGGATAGATGGTTTGGTGTAGAGATCGTCATAGAAAGGGACATTATAAATAAACGCCCATACACAGCAAGTTATAAGAACCCCACATTAGAAGAGGTTTTTAAAAGTCTATCACACTTATATCAATTTAACTATAAAAAGGATGAAAATAGAATTATTGTAAGATAAGATAAAGAGAGGGCCGGACAATTCTTTGGCGAGAGTGATCGACCCTCCCGAGTACAGTTTTAGTAAACGAAACCAAAACCATATGAATGTAAAATTACACAAAATTGGGATTTGCATGTCGAAATTAGCGATATATGCAATCGTCGTCATTCAGTCTATGATCATGGCTATGGCGAGCGGATCAGAAGCACAACGCAAGCTACTGGTGGAGATTCCTATACACCTTAGATCATCTGCGGAATCCAGGCCATTAATGGATGTTCTGTCTGAAATTGAGATAAAGGGAGAATTCACTTTTGCTTATTCAAAAAGGGATGTTAGAGGAAAATTGATCCAGCTAGACAAGGAAAACTGGACAATGGAATCATTGATGAAGGAGATTTCGGTTCAGGGCCGGTTTTCAATTAGGAGGGTAAATGAAACCATTACACTTAACCCGGTAGATGGAGCATTTCTACCTGACGTGAACGAGAGAATCGTTTCACAGCAAGCAGTCTCCGGCACCATTACCGACGAAAATGGGGAACTACTCCCCGGAGCGACGATACAGGAAAAAGGGACAAGCAATGGAACAATTACCGATGTTGAGGGGCAGTTCACATTAAATGTTTCTGAACAGTCCATCTTGATCGTTTCTTTTGTCGGGTATGAAACACAGGAAATCCCAGTCAATAACAGATCCACAATTGTTATACAGCTTTCTGAGGACGCCGAACAACTAGCAGAGGTTGTAGTGGTCGGATATGGTGTTCAGGAAAAAGTAAACATGACGGGAGCTGTTGGTGTGGTTGAATCAAAACAGCTAGAGAGTAGGCCAGTAGCCTCAGTGGAAGAAGCCTTGCAAGGTCAAATCCCGGGTCTTAAAATTGTCAGAACAAGCGGCCAACCGGGTAGACAGTCTATCGATATTAATATTAGAGGGGTTAGCACCCTTACAGATAATCCTGTTCTTGTAGTTATCGATGGAGTTCAATCGGCCTACAATCAGTTGAATCAACTAAACCCCAATGACATCAAAAGTATCAGTGTTCTTCGGGATGCCGCTTCTACAACGATTTATGGTTCACGGGCTGCCGGTGGAGTTATATTGGTGACGACAAAAGGTGGAAGCCAGGGAGCACCAAAGTTCAACTACTCAAGTACTTTCAGCCTGCAGCAGCCAACTCGTTGGGCAGAAAAAGTGACTGGTTTCGAATATGCTCAAATGCATAATCTGGCATTGGTTAATGATGGTAGCTCTCCCATATTCAGTCAAGCCGACTTAGATATGTTTTCAGCTGCTGATTGGCAGGATCATGACTGGGAAGATTACCTCTTGAAAAATGCTTTTCAAACCAATCAAAACATCAATGTTTCAGGGGGGACAGAAAAACATAGCTATTATATGTCCGTCGGCTACTTAAAGCAGGATGGCGTTGTGATCAACACTGATTACGAGCGATATAATTTCCAGCTAAATCAGAATTTCAAGATTGGAAATAAGCTGGAGTTAGACTTTCGGGGAAGCTATGCCCCATCAACCATTACGGAACCGGCATATGATTGGAGTCACCTCAGGTGGATCCATGGAACACCAAAGATATATCCCTATCGTTCTGAGGGCAAATGGCTTGAAACCCCTGCACATACCGCGGGAGGAAATGCTATGGCCAATTTATCTGAAGATGGGGGTCATCGTTTGATCAGGAGTTCAAGGTTGTCAGGTACTTTTAATGCGAAGTTTAATCTGACCGAAAAACTGAACTTACAGGCAGTATATGGAGGAGTTTTAACCAATTCAAGAAGCCAGTCTTATCAAAAGATTTTAAAAGTGTATGATCCCACTGACCTGGACAGGGTGGCTGTTGAATCTCAGGATAATTTCCTGAATATTAACAATGAAGGCGAGCAATTACACAACCTGAACCTTCTCCTCAACTATGCCAATAAATTTGGAGATCATAACATCACTTTTCTGGCAGGTGGTAGCCGGGAATGGTTCGAGACACAGAATGACTTTGTAGGAACCCGTGACTTTCTTACAGATAATATATACACCATAAGTGCCGGAAGTAGTAACCCTGCATTCTGGAATATTTCAGGAGGTGCTTCTGACTGGGCACTTCAATCGGTTTTTTCCAGGCTACACTATTCATTTAAAGAAAAATATCTTTTCGAAACTGCATTTCGATATGATGGTTCTTCACGATTTACTGAAGACTTAAGATGGGGATTTTTCCCCTCCGTTTCTGCTGGTTGGATAGTGTCACAGGAGGGCTTTTTGTTGAACAACGAAGTGCTGACTTTCCTCAAGTTACGAGGTTCATGGGGTCAGGTGGGTAACCAAAATGTAGGTTTTTATCCTTTTGCCAATCGACTTTCACAGGGAGCCTATTACTTCAATGGGGTACCTCAAAGGACAGTTGCAACTGCTGGAGCAGCAAACCCACTGCTGACCTGGGAAACCAAGGAAGCTTACAACCTGGGAATTGAAGGAAGTATTTATCAGAATATTCTGGAGTTCTCCGTAGATCTGTTTTACGAGAAAACACATGACATCCTATTGCAATTGCCGCTACCGACAACCTTTGGTCAGCCTGAGCCAGTACAGAATGCTGGTCGAGTAGATAACAGGGGTTGGGAAGTTGAATTAAGGCATCGTAATACTATTGGTGATTTTGGATATGGTATCTCTTTCCAGATATCTGATGCAACCAACGAGGTGATTGACATGGGAGGTATTAGTCCAAGAATTTCAGGAGATGTCATTACTGAAGAAGGAAGACCGATGAACGAATGGTATGGATTACAAGCCGATGGCTTTTTTCAGTCAGATGCTGAAGTTCAGAACCATGCATTCCAGGATGCGCAAACCTCAGCAGGGGATATCAGGTATATCGATCAAAACAATGATGATGTCATCGATAGCGATGACAGGGTAAGACTCGGAAGATCTGATCCTCGTTTTCCTTTCGGTTTTAGGATAAATCTCAACTATAAAGATTTTTACCTTTCCGCTTTTGGTCAGGGTATCATGAAACACCAGGTCATTTCAAGGCCATGGGAAGCAAGCGGTGCTGTCGATACATACAGAACATATCACCTTGACTATTGGACATCCGAAAATCCTGACGCCAGATTCCCTCAGCCAAGATTGGGTTCAGGACCTTTAGTGGGGATAAATAAAGAGTTCTCAAGTTTCTGGATTGAAGATGCTGCTTATTTCCGGTTAAAGAATATCGAGGTTGGTTATAACCTTCCAAATGTGTTGATCGAAAAAGTGGGAATACAGAATGCAAGGGTATTTGTGAGCGGTGAAAACCTGTTAACAATTACAAACTATTTAGGTTACGATCCTGAATTATCTACGGGTTTAAACAGGCGACAAATTCAATCGCGTTACCCGATTCCAAAACTGTACAATATTGGAATCAATCTAAACTTTTAATTCACAGAACCTACGATTATGAAATCAACAACAATAAGAATTTATATAGGCACGCTGTTAATGCTATTGGTGTTTTCATGTAACGATGAATTCCTGGAGAGAGCTCCACTGGATACCCCATCGTTGGAAACTTTTTGGGAAACAGAGGATCATGCTGAGATGTGGGTAAACAATCTCTACACTGGTCTTGAAGGTGCGGATCAATCAATTTTTGAGGCATTTAGTGACAATGCCTGGGGCCGGGCAGGCTCCGGGGCCAACCAGGTTGCTCAGGGATCATTTACTACCAGTGATGGGCATGTGAATCAATTCTGGGACTACAGGTATATACGACTAAGTCTTGAGTTTTTTGAGTACATAGATCAGATTCCAGATATTTCACAGACTAGAGTAGACGAACTTTCGGGCCAGGTCTGGTTCATGTTGGCTTATCAATACTATCGATTGATCACATTGTATCGGGATGTGCCTTTGGTCACAACTCCATTGGAAATTGCCGGTAGTGATGTGCCGAAAAATAGTAAAGCCGAGGTATTAGATTATATATTGGAAAACCTTGACAAAGCAATTGATGTGTTGCCCCTTGAATGGGCAGATAGTGAAAATGGTCGGATCACCAAAGGAGCCGCGATGGCATTGAAGGCACGGGTATTGTTATACAATGAACAATGGGCCGATGCCGCACAGGCTGCAAAAGCCGTGATTGATCTCGGTATATATTCACTACATCCAAATTATGGAGAGCTTTTTCTTAGAGATTTCAATAACCAAACTGATGAGGTTATCCTGGCACATCAGTATGCCGAAAGTGTTGGGACCCATCCCGGGCAAGGAATAGTAAGGAAGTACGCACCAGTTTATTTAGGAGGTTATGCGCTTATTCTTCCGACAGATGACCTTCAGGAGTCCTTTCAAATGGCTGATGGAAGTGTCTTTGATTGGAATGACCCCACTCATGCTGCCAATCCTTTTGATAACCGTGACCCAAGGTTTTACCATACCTTTATTTGGCAGGGCAGAGACTATAATGGAACCCCTGTTGACTACACTGGATCAGAATTCCGGTTTGCCTGGACATACTTAAACTATGTGAAGTATGTGGCCGACCTGCAAGACAGATTTTGGGACACCTGGGTTAACTGGATCATTTTTAGATATGCCGACATCCTCCTTATGTATGCGGAAGCAACCAATGAAGCTACCGGACCTGATGATTCAGTCTATGATGCCCTGGATGAAATAAGAGATCGTGTGGATATGCCGCCAGTAGACAGGATTACCTACAATGATCAGGCCTCATTGAGAGAATTTATCCGGAATGAAAGGAGAGTAGAGCTTGCCGGGGAAGGTTTACGTTATTTTGATATCTTAAGATGGGAAATTGCTGAAGATGTCCTAAACCGGCAGATAAAAAGTTTGGATCTCGAAGATTGGGTTAACTTACCAAAAGATGGAGAGGGGAATTCATTGCTGCCAGTAAAAGATGTACAAACAAGGATATTCAACCCGGCAAAACATTATGTATGGCCTATACCTCAAGATGCCATTGACAGATCCAATAATCTTGAACAACACCAGGAATGGCAATAGTCATATAGTTCAAAGCCATTTTTAGTTTCAAAAATCTCATAAATAAATGTGTGCTAAACATTTAAGCAGGAGAGTATTTGTAAAAAGGTCCGGCCATGTAACTGCGCTGGGCCTTTTTACTCCTTCCTTTATGTCATTCAATAATACCAATAATTACCTCAGCCAAAGCAGTGATTCGGTAGATGCATCCACTGACTTTGTAAGTGGTGGTGGGAGTATTTCGCTGGTAAAAAATGACCCGATTACCCTCACGCTAAAGCCACACAACCAAAATAATGGTGGTTGGAGCCAGGTCTGGTGGTATTTTAAGTTAGAAGGCGTCACACCTGGTGAAGAAGTAACACTGCAACTCGAGATTGGAAATCCACGGATCAGTGGTATCAGCCCCAAAGCAACATTTTCTTACGACCAGACTAGCTGGGGGTTGACCAATACAGGGAAATTGGAAGTAATTAATGGACAGGAGTTTTTTGTCTATAAACATGTCGTCAGGAATGACAAAGTATGGTTTGCATATGACCTTCCATATACTCCTGAGGTCATGGAAAATGACTTGCTTCCAAAGGTTTTAAGGGATGTAGGAGTTGATGTTTATGAACTGAGCAAAACCATAAAAAACAGATCGGTTAAAGCCCTGAGTTTTAGAAGTCCGGACAATGGAAGTGAAAAATATGGGATTTGGTTGCAAGCCAGGTGTCATGCGTTTGAGTCCGGCAGCAGTTGGGTCCTTCATCATTTAGCTGATTGGTTGTTGTCAAATGATCCAAAAGCACTGACTTTGAGGGAAATAGCCGATATCAACATAGTGCCCATTGTGGATTTGGATAGTGTTGTGGAAGGTAGGACAGGCAAGATGCAGCAGCCTTACGATCACAACAGAGGATGGGATGAAGAACCGGGACATTGGCCGGAGGTCAGAGCAATAAAAGGGCATATAAAAGAATTTTCAAATCAGAATAAAGCAGATATGTTTATCGATTTTCATGGGCCGGGAGGAGAAAGTCACCCCTATTTTATCGTTCCAGTGTCTAAACATCTGCCTACAAGAAAACAAAGACAAAACCGGGCGAAGTTCTTTGAAGTATTAGAGGCTAAACCGATGTCAGATGAGTTGTCACAAACCCAATCGATGAACCAGATTTGTTATAGCGCCCGTGAAAATGAGATCAATAAAGGCAATTCAACTTCATGGGTGATAAACAACAGCACAGATTGTATGGTGGGACTGACCATTGAGGTCAACATGAATACGCCGCTTAGTACAATGGAGGGGTATCGAAGTGAAGCTTCTGTGCTTGGCCAGGCCATTGCGGACTATTTTGTGGGTGGTCATCATCAAAAATAAAGCGGATTATGGAAAGGAATATTTCTGTATCAACTGACTTTTTAAGTGGTGGGGGTCACGTGAAAGTACAGGCATCAGAACCCGCTACAATACGGTTTAGTCCTCATGATGAAGGAGATGGGGAGTGGAGTAAAGTCTGGTGGCATTTTAAAGTTGAAGGGATTGTTCCCGGGGAGGAGATAAGACTGGAGTTGGATAAAGGAGGTGGAGTGTCGCCGCAGATATTTTTTAGTTATGATCAAAATGTCTGGGGTTTAACGGATGAAGGTGAATCGGAGACAATTGATGGGAAGGAGTATTTTGTCTACCAGCATGTGGTCAAGAGCACCCAGGTGTGGTTTGCTTACGATCTACCCTATACTTCAGATCATGTAAATGACTTACTTACTCCTCTGGTACAACAGGATAGATCCGGTGAAGTATTTACCTTATGCATGAGTCGGAAAAATCGCACAAATGTGGGCTTCCGATTAAATCCGATAGAAAAAGAGTCCAAAGCAAAATACGGCATTTGGCTACAGGCCCGGGCACATGCTTTTGAATCGGGTGCCAGCTGGGTATTACACGAACTCACCAAATGGTTATTGTCCGAGGATGAAGAAGCCATAGCCTTAAGAAATATGGCTCAAATAACTGTCATACCCATTGTAGATGTGGATGGAGTCGCAGAGGGAAGGACCGGTAAATACCAAAAGCCACACGACCATTGGATGAAGTGGGGTGAAGAGCCCTCTTATTGGCCTGAAATTGAAAAAATAAAGGCAGGTATTACGGAGCTTGCTCAAAAGGATATGGCAGACTTTTTCATTGATTTTCATGGCCCTGGGGGTAAAAGCCATCCATATTTCATTCTTCCATTTGAAGGGGAACTGCCCTATCAAAAACAAAGAAACAACCGGGCTAAGTTTTTTGAGTGTTTAAAAGCGAAGCCTTTGGATGAAGAGGCAAAACTGAGACAGTCCATGACTCAGATTCATTACAGTGAACGTCCATGGGACAATACTGTTCTTGATTCATCTCATGAATGGGTATTGGGGAAGGCAAACGATCATAGCCAGGCATTCACGATCGAAGTGAATATGAATACTCCTCTGAGTACCCAGGAAGGTTATCGTTCAGAGGCCATTACCCTGGGCAGAGCCATTTCGGACTATTTTGTCAATGATCACCATGAGAAGTAGCCTGATATTGTAATTATTAAGTCTCTAAAAAGAGGATAGAAAGATCTAAATAACCCAAGAAAGAAATGAATAAAACATTGAAGGAATATCAACTATTAATAATTCTGGTGCTCGCCACAACAATAGGTTGTGAGACAAAGCCGGAAAATTATCCTGATCCTAAAGGAAATCCTGATTCGCCCCTCATGTTGAAGGGAGACTGGTTTAATGATCCTCATAAGATTGCTTTCGACAAGCTCCCACGCGTTCCCAGAGAGCATATTGTGATCAATGATGTGACCGAACAGGACGGGGTCAATCAACATAATTATTTGATTCATTATGATGGTCGCTTCTGGGCGATGTGGAGTGATGGTCCGGCTATCGAAGACAGAGTTGGTCAGGTGGTGAAATATGCAGTTAGTGTTGATGGAGTAAACTGGAGTACCCCAAATCTAATGACTCCATACCCTCCGGGTTCCGAGCCTGATTCTCCACACTACAATACCAGGACTGTTGAGGGTTTTCGGTGGATTGCACGAGGCTTCTGGGTTTACGATGATCAACTTTTAGCATTGGTTTCTCTGGATGAAGCTGCGGGATTTTTTGGTGAGAGTCTGGAACTCAGAGCTTTCAGGTGGAACAAGGAATCCCAAAGCTGGGAGGATTATAAGCAGGTACATGACAATGCCATCAATAATTTTCCTCCCAAGAAATTACCAACCGGAGAATGGTTGATGTCACGCAGAACGTTTGACTACAAAGACCGTGGTGTTGACTTCCTGGTTGGAGGGAAGGAAGCGATTGATCAATGGGAATCTTTTCCGGTATTGGGCACTGCCAGTGAACTTTCTGCTGAAGAGCCCATGTGGTGGACACTTCCGGACGGTAAAAGTCTGATGGCACTTTTCAGAGACAATAACCGGAGTGGTTTTTTATACCGGTCATTTTCAGTAGATAATGGCAGGACATGGAATCAACCGGTTAGAACAAATTTCCCGGATGCCAGATCTAAATTGCATGGACTGCGAATGAGCAATGGAAAGTATGTACTGGTCAATAATTCTCACTTTGAACACAGGAAGTGGCTTACACTCTCTGTGAGTGATGATGGGATGGTGTTCGATAAGATGTTCTTTCTTGTGGAAGGTGATAGAGATGGCGTGGATTACCCACATGTGATGGAGCATGATGGCTATCTATACGTCACGCATTCAGGTGGACACGGAGGTCGTAAACAGTCTGTTGAGATTCAAAGAGTACGAATTTCTGATTTAGATAACCTTGAGATGACCAAAGCCATTCAAAATTAGAGATCCCTTAAAACAATCGTTAACCCAAAATGAGCTATTAACCATGAGGAACTATACCTTTTATATTGCCATTGCGCTGATCTTTGGGCTAAAGTCAGCGGCACTTTCTCAAGCAGCCAATTACCCCCATCCTGTTAAAAACGCAAAGGCACCCTTGATGCTGGCAGGAGATTGGATGCCAGAAGACTCACATGATCTTGACTTCTTTGCACTACCCAGGGTGCCTTCAGAGCATGCTATTGTCAATGATGTCAGATATGCCTGGGGTCGTAAAGTAAACCAGCATAACTATTTGGCTTATTTCAACGGAATGTTTTGGGCAATGTGGAGTGATGGACCGGGAGAGCCGAGGGAAGGATTGACTGCTGAGCAACACTATCACGTAACTCCGGGTCATGATAAGGCTGGGCAATTGATCTCCTACTCAACAAGTAATGATGGCATTAACTGGACTGAAAAGAGGGATCTTGCTGGGAATCCTGATATTGGTTTTGCATGGATAGCGAGGGGGTTTTGGGTTCGTGAAGGAAAGTTGATAGGGTTAGCTACCAGGTATAGAGCACCGGGTTACCGGGGGGAAGGGCTTCAACTCCATGCTTTTGAGATGACTTTTGATAAGGAAGTGAAATGGAAACATCTTGGTGTTGTGCTAGACAATGCCATGAATAATTTCCCTCCCAAAAAGATACCGACAGGAGAATGGATGATGTCGAGAAGAGATAGCGTAGGTGACGTCTACATGATAGTGGGTGGAAGTAAAGCCTTTAATGACTGGGAATCGTATCCGGTGCAGGGATCAAGAGGCCAGGAGCTAGCGGGGGAAGAACCCTACTGGTATCAGCTTAAAGATGGTAATCTTGCAGCCTTATTCCGGGATAATAACAAAAGTGGCTATCTCTTTCGTGCGTTCTCTTCAGACAATGGTCGCACCTGGAGCACACCAGTCAAAACCAATTTTCCTGATGCCAGATCAAAGTTTTGTGCGCTTCAACTAACTGATGGCAGGTATGTCATTGTCTCAAATGCTAATCCAAAGAAGCGTGACCCCCTAACAATTGCAATCAGTGATGATGGGTTGGTCTTCAATAAGATGGGATACCTGGTTGGCGAACGCACAATTGATTATCCACACCTCATTCAGGTGGGTGATTATATCTATGTTACTTTCGATGGTGCAAAGCAAACAGTGGAAGTCCTGAAGATCAGGATCAGCGATCTGGACAACTTAAAGATGCCATCAAAGGATGAGATGACGCTGAAAGTAGAGAATAATTGATTGCCTTTGACTAGAATTTGTATCAACCGTCTAAAACCTAAAATCTAAATTGGAAATATCTATTAGGATTGCAGATGTCCTGACCGTCATCATTTACCTGGCCGGACTCATGGCCGTAGGATTTTACTTTTCTAAAAAGAATAAAACCACAGAAGATTACTTTGTTGGGAACAGGTCATTCTCCGGATGGGTCATTGGACTTTCAATGCTAGGCACAATTGTGAGTTCTGCAACTTTTTTGGCATTGCCTGCTGCAGCTTTTGTCCTGGACTGGCGTCAGCTTAGCGTGAATTTAGCAGTTCCCTTCGTGGCCATATTAGCAATAGTAATCTTCATCCCATTTTTTAGGAGAGGTAATTTAACTTCCGCTTTCGAGTACCTGGGGAACAGGTATGGAATGGTACCCAGAATGTACGGCACTTTGAGTTTTGTGATCCTGCAAATGATCAGGATGGCTCAGATACTTTTTCTGGTTTCACTGGTCATCCAGTTCCTGACAGGAGCTCCGATTGTATATGTCATCATATTCACGGGTGCCTTTATTGGTATATATACAATCATTGGGGGAATAGAGGCTGTCATCTGGACTGATGTGGTTCAGGCTATCATTTTGTTGGTGGGTGGATTGCTGTGTTTCATCTGGGTATCGATTGATCTGCCTGAGGGGATTTCTCAGATCTTTGAAATAGGAAGTCAACATGAAAAGTTCAGTATGGGTTCTATGGCTTTCGATCTGGATGAGCGCACTTTTTATACGGTAGCTATACTGGGTGTGATCAACTGGCTGGGGATCTACGCCGGAGACCAAAATATGGTTCAACGGTATGCTTCTGCCAGATCAACCAGGGAAGCAAGAAAGGCAACGGCGATCTATTCAGCGATAGCCATTCCCATGTGGACGCTTTTCTTTTTTATCGGAACAGCTTTGTTTGTGTATTATCAGGTATTTCCCGATCCGGTCATTCAAGAAATGGAAGCTGACCAGGTACTTCCGTACTTCATTCTATCCAAAATTCCGCCGGTGGTGTCGGGTATCATTATCTCTGCAGTGATCGCTGCAGCAATGAGTACGATGGATTCCGGAATCAATGCCATTTCCACTGTTGGAGTAGTGGATTTGATGAAAGCCTGGCTCGACAAGGACAAGGAAGATAGCTATTACCTGAGGGCTGCGCACATCATTGCACTTATCACCACGTTGTTGGTGATAAGTGGAGCCATTGTATTCAGCCAGCTGGATAAAGAGAGCATGAATGATGTCAGCCTTATCGTAACCAGTATTTTTGGTGGTTGTCTGATGGGGCTGTTTATCATGGGCTTTTTTACTACCCGAATTGATGGATTTTCAGCCAACTGGGCTATGATAATCGCCATCTTATTCAATGTCTATTTAGGGCTGGGGATCCTTGGGGTATTACCTGAATCCATGATATGGTCAGTACATAGCTATTGGGTTGGAGCCATTGTGAATGGTACCTTCATACTGGCGGCTCTGGTTCTTAGTTTGTTCAGGAAAAATCATCAGGACCTTGAAGGGCTTACGGTGTGGACACGTAAAAAAAGAAGTTAAATAAACGACGGAAAATGATCAAAGAATCGAAGTATGAAGTAGTTGTGGTAGGTGGAACACCGGGTGGTCTGGCATCAGCCATAACAGTTGCCAGGCTGGGGCACAAAGTGGCCTTGATTGAGTCTCATAAACACCTTGGTGGCATGACGGCTAGTGGCTTAGGTAAAAGTGATGTGGAACAAAAAGCGTATATCGGTGGACTCTTCAGAGAGTTTACAGGAAGGGTGCTGGAATATTACAAAGAAAAGTTTGGACCTGCTTCTGATGAAGTGAAATTGAGTCGTGAAGGCTATTATTTTGAGCCTTCCGTGGCGGAGCTTGTATTGAACAAGATGATCGAAGAGACAAAAAATATCACAGTCCTTACCAATCATACAGTCAGCGAAACCGGTATGGAAGGGAAATCGATCAAATATGTATCAGTAATCAACAAAGGTTCAGGAGACCTATTGAAGGTTACAGGAGGTGTTTTCATTGACGCAACGTATGAAGGAGATTTGTATGCCCTTGCTGGTGCAGATTATCGATTGGGCCGTGAGGGGCGAACGGACTTCAAGGAGCCACATGCAGGAGAGATCTTCTATGATTATGAAAATGGAAAGATACTAGGAGGTTCAGGGGCTGCTGATGACCGCGTTCAGGCCTATACCTATCGGTATTGCTTCACCACAAATCTCGAAAACAGCATGGTGCTCAAGGAGCCACCTGTCGGATACGATCGAGCTTTGTATGCTCCTTATTTTGAAGATTTAAACTCGGGCCGCTTCAAGCCACCGAAAGCGTTTCATGAGGGGTGGGGCTATTATCCTGAGCATTTCAATACCATGGTAAGGGCCTGGTCTGTCACGGATTTGCCAAATGGAAAAGTGGATGCAAATACCAATCCAAGAGCGCTGGCATTTCCTTTCCCGGAAGTGAATAAAGGGTACGTAGAAGGTGATGCCGCAAAAAGGAAGCAAGTCTCTGAAGATCACCGTCAGATTTCATTGGGTCTGATCTGGTTTTTGCAGAATGATAAGGAAATAAGTGAGCAACATAGAGCAATGGCCAACCAGTACCACTTGCCTTTAGATGAGTTCACTGATAACAATCATTTTCCTTTTCAACTGTATGTGAGGGAAGGCCGACGATTAAATGGTGAATACACATTGACCGAACATGATGTAGCCATTACTGATGAGGTGCCAGGTTTTATGAAGCATCACGACACCATCGCCATGGGAGAGTTTCCCATTGATAGTTTTCCTGTGACGAAAAGATCAGACAAAGACAAGGTTGTTCTGGAAGGCTATTTGGGTATGATGGCACATCTAACGCGGCCCTACGAAATTCCTTACAGGGCAATGCTCCCAACCTCAGTTGATGGACTGATTGTACCAGTGGCATTGTCAGCTACCCATGTTGGATTTTGTTCGGTACGAATGGAGCCTACCTGGATGTCTTTAGGACAAGCTGCCGGAGTAGCTGCCCATGTTTGTTTGCTGTCACACGAACAACCAAGGAATGTAAAGATTGGGGAAGTAAGGAGAATTCTTGAAAGTCAGGGCCAGGTGTTGTCAAACGGATCGAACAATTGATGATAAGTGGCAATATTCATAGATCACTGTTTGTTCTTTTAGCTGTCTGTTGTGCTATTTCAAAGGCGTTTTGTCAGCATGAAGCAACAACACCAAATATTGTGTTAATAGTCATTGATGATATAGGGTATGGAGATCTCGGGATCTATGGTAATGAGATACATCAAACCCCAAACATTGATCAACTAGGGAAGGAAGGAATGATCTTCACAGATTTTCATTCGAATGGTCCGGTGTGCAGTCCTACAAGAGCTGCACTCATGACCGGTCAATATCAACAACGGACCAATGTGGAGCATGCCATTGGATTTACCAGGGAAGAGGGGATGCCGCTTCATAAAAAAACGGTCGCTGAACATTTGTCTAAGGCAGGTTATAAGAGTGCTGTTTTTGGTAAATGGCACCTTGGACATGTGAGTTTATTTGGACCGAATGATCAGGGCTTTGATGTAAGCTATACAAGCAACAACACCCCCGATTATCATACTCATATTTCCAGGACCGGTGAGCTTGACTGGTTCAGGGATCAACAGTTGAAAGATGAATCCGGATATTTAACGGATCTGGTGACAAATCACTCTGTTAATTTTATTAAGGAATCTGTTGACCAATCTTTTTTCCTATTCGTTTCTCATCTGGCTGCACATTTCCCTTTTCAGGGACCAGATGATCCTGGTCATCGTACAGAAGGAAAAGTTTGGCATCAATCTAAGTACGGTCCACTTCCGGAAAGTGAGTACAAACGGGCATATAAAGACATGATAGAAGCTGTTGATCAGAGTGTTGGAGCAATTGTAAATGCTCTTGAGGATTCCGGGCTTCGGGAAAACACATTGATATTCATTACCTCTGACAATGGTGCTTATTCATGGGTGGGTAGTAATTATCCGTTTCGTGGTGAAAAAGGAAGCCTTTTCGAAGGAGGGCATCGATTACCAGCCATTGCCTATTGGCCAGGACATATCCCGGCAGGCACTGTCTGTCATGAAACAATCTTGACAATGGACCTGGCACCAACATTTGTTTCATTAGCTGGTATGGATTTGAGAGATCCACAATACGAGTTTGATGGAATTGATATCAGCAAAACCTTATTGGAAGGAAAACCTGTGGAACCAAGGACACTATTTTGGCACTTCAAAAACCCTTATACAAACGCTTATGCTTATTCCGTAAGAGATGATGATTGGAAACTTTTAATGGAAAATGGAGAAGATTACTTATTTAATCTTCGTTTGGATCCCACAGAAAGTAACAACCTGATAGGCAGATACCCTGAGAAACATGAAGTATTACAATCGAAGTACAGTAGTTGGGTAACTGATATTTTCGAATGAAATATTGGAAACAGGTTCTATAAGTCATTATTCCCTCTCCCTACTCCCCCAAGTAAACCCTTCAATTTCCTTTCGGTTTGGTATCAAGATACTGATCAATAGACCGAGTAATACGCTGGAGACTAGCCCTATCAATCCATAAAGTAAGAATGAGAGGTCCGTTTGGTTCTTTACAAAGGTCAGAACAGCCAGGCTACCCAGCGTTCCAAAGAAAGCTGCAGGCCCGGAAATCCTTGGGAAGAAAATCCCCATGATGAAGAGTGCTCCAAGGCCTCCGGTCAGCAGTCCGACGAACGTATTGAACTGGTCCCATAAGGAGGCGATGTCCCAGGTGGCGAGTATGAGGGCCATGCCCATACCGAAAACCCCAGCTACAATACCAGACCAACGGGCTACCTGCATCTGGCGCTTGATGGTGTTGTTTTTTGCCACCTGCTTATAAAAGTCGGAAGTGACCACCGCAGCTACTGAGTTGATGTTGGACGAAAGGGTAGACATGGCAGCGGCAAAGATCGAGGCAATCAATAACCCCGATATCCCAACAGGCATTTCACTCACGATGAATTGCGGAAATACAGAGTCAATGTTGGGGTTGGTGATAGCCAGACGCTCAGGGTTTGAGGTATAGAAAGCATACAGGGCTGTTCCCAATAGGAAGAAGATGATGGTAACAGGTACGCTTAGGATTCCATTAAGCCAGATGCTACGACCAGTGGCTTTCTCATCTTTGGTGGACATATAACGTTGCACGATACTCTGGTCGCTGGTAAACGTGACCAGTGAATTAGCCAGTCCGCCGATCAGCACGACCCATAAGACAGGTTCACTAAGGGATAGCCTGAAATCCAGCAGGTTAAATTTCTGCTGCTCGCTGGTAATGTCGATGAAACTGCTCAGCCCTCCATCAACGCCGGATATCATATATCCCAGTGCGATGATAGCTCCGGACATGAGGATGATGCCCTGAATCACGTCTCCCCACACCACAGCCTCCATACCACCGCTGGTACAATAGATGATCGTCACCACACCCATAATAATGATCGCCCAGTATACGCTGAAACCAGTGACGGCATTCAGCGCCAGGGAGGGGAGGAAAAGCACGATGGCGATCCGACTGACCATGAAGAAGACGAACAAGGAGGAGGCCATCCACCTAACAGGTCGGTTAAAACGGATTTCCAGGTATTCATAGGCGGTGTCCAGTTTGAACCGCCGGAAGAAAGGCAGAAAGTACGTGATGACAACCGGTACTACCAGGATGATAGACATATTGTACATAAACATCCGCCAATCTGAAGCGTAGGCCTTTGCTGGGATCGAGATAAAGGTAATTGCACTAAGGGTTGTTGTGAGGATGCTGATACCAGCCGCCCACCAGGGGATTCTGCCGCCGGCTTTAAAGAATTCATCGGTAGTGCTTTCTTTCTTCATAAAGAAAAAGCCAAGCATGAGCATACCTCCAAAATAAAGGACCAATACCAGGTAATTGAACCACCCAAAATCGGGTTCTGTAGCAAACTGAAGCTGGCTAATTTCAGGATTCCTGACGCCGGGACTGATCTCACCACCCGGAACGATAACTGACTGTCCCCAGGCGACTGCCGGTGCAACGGCAATTGGAATACCGCTCCATTCTCCGGCATCAAACCAGGTATCTGAAACGGTATTATATACCAGCACACGGTCATTAAATCCGGTGTGGTTTACCCAGAGTGAATCCCTTCTTTTTTGTGCGGTCAAGTCTCCATTGTTCAAATCATAAATAGCCTGCTCTACCTGGTTGAATACCTGCCCGTTGTCACCTCCTACCAATACAATGTGCGATGCTCCGATAGGGATCGCCGCGGTGGCAGCCAGCTTGATGGCTGTTCCATCGATCCTGATATCCCGTTTGGCTTCCCATTTTCCCTTTGAGGGCTGAAATCGAAAAACAGAAGAGTAGAAATTATTTAGGAGTTCACCCGATTGTTTTCCCCGACCTCCTATCACATGAATGCTTGTTTCCGTCCCATCCATCTGTGCCACAGCCATAGCAGCTGTCACGGGTTTGGGAAAAGCTGGTAGTTGTTGCCAGCCTGCTTCCGGATTATCAAGATCCAGCGATAAAAAATGGGTTGTGATACCTGAATTTCCTTCACCACCCACAACATAGACTGTATTTCCAATGACTGTTGCAGCCACGTTTTTAAGTGGCTCTGGCAGTTTATGCATTTGGTCGATGGTAAGGTTCCCATCATACGAGATCCTCAAAACCTCATCACTCAACCCATCGACAGTCAGTCCACCAATGCAATAAAGTTGATCATTGACCGTAACCGAAGCTCCCTCACCCAAACCATAAGGCAGCTTTTGGGAAAAATCGACTTCTTTAAGGGAACCATCCAACCGAAAAATGAGGATGGCATCGGAAAAGTATTTCGTGCCGTTTTCCCAGGGCTTTCCATTCGGAAAAGCGGTACCTCCGGCAAAAATTAAGTACTCACCAACTCTTCCTGCAAAAGCACCGGCCAGACCTTCATCTCCTGGTATAGCTTCTATATTGGTCAGGTTCCCAATGATTTGTTGGGAGGTGAGATTGATATCTTTTTCAGCGGATACGGAAAGGGATATGAATAAAGTAAGCAGGGGTAAGATGTAGCTTTTCAAGATAAGTCAGGGTTTTGATTATTTATTTCCAGATGGTAAAGCCTCCATCTACCACAATATTTTGTCCGGTAATATAGTCAGAGGCTGCAGAGGCGAGGAACAATGCTGTCCCTTTCAGGTCTTGTCCCATTTTTCCCATTCTACCAAGCGCAGTGGCTTTGTTGTAGGCATCAACGAACTCCTGAGGTAAGCTATCTCCCTGAAAACCACCTGGAGAGATACAGTTCACGCAAACGCCATATGGCGCCATGTAGGCTGCCAGGTCTCGGGTCATACCGATTACACCAGCCTTTGCTGCTGCATAGTCTATGGGTTGTTCGGATTTATTGTTGTTGCGGTACATGCTTCGGTCCCGTCCAACCATACCAGCGATTGAACCGATATTGATGATCTTGCCAGACTTTTGGGCTGCCATTACCTTTCCTACTTCCTGGCAACAAAAAAGTGCTCCAATGAGGTTGGTGTTGATGAGGTTTACCATATCTGCCGGGTCGCGTTTAAATAAGTCTCCTTCACTGGCACCCGATCCACCACCCGCATTGTTGATCAAAATGTCAATATGTTCTTTCCATTGTTGCGCTTTTTCCGTGACGCTTTTTACCTGCTCATGATGACATTGATCGAGCGGAAGTCCCAATACATCTACTCCAAATTCATCCCGAAGCTTTTGAACGGGCTGATCCAGTTTATTTTCATAGCGCGAGGTAATGACAAGGTCGCAGCCTGCATTCGCGAGCTCACAAGCCATATCATAGCCAAGTCCGCGTGAGCCACCAGTGATGAGTGCCACTTTGCCTTTTAGATTAAATAGGTTTGTTGTTGACATATTAGATGTTTTGAATCAGGTTAATATCTTCGGTTTTAGTCTGAGCTGCCTCGATGACCCTGAGAGACTTACAACCCTCTATGATGTCACAGAAAATGGGACGGTCATTGACTATAGACTCCAGGAAGTCCAGGTTTTCGTCTCTAAACATATCGTCTCGCTGCGTCAGACCTTTCTGATGTTCCCATTGCTGTGAAAGGGCATCGTAGATAGAAATGGTATATTCATCCCAGGAAGTAAAGTCGATCATCAATACTCCTTGTGTGCCAAGGAGTTCCATATTTCTTCGTCTGGGCATTTGAAAAAAATCCAGGTGTACTGTTGCCGTGCACCGATCCTCAAACTTGAGTAGGAACTCTACGGTGTCAGGAGCTTCAATATCAATATCGCTGAAGCTGCCATAGACGGACATGACCTTTTCTACTTGCTGGTCGGCAAACCAAAGCGCCAGGTCCAGGTCGTGCATCAGCTCGAATGCCCCGGAATACTTCGCATAATACATGGTCTTGTATTGCGGGTGGACCGAGGGAAAATGTTCTCCTACCAATGACCGGATGGATACCAACCTACCAATTCGTCCTGAATCAAGGATGCTTTTGGCTTTCCGGATGCCTTCATGATACCGCGTGCAAAGGCCGACCATCACTTTTTTACCTTTGGATTCAGCGAGGTTGGCCAATTCCGCTACTCCTTCCATGGTTAATGAGATGGGCTTTTCGATAAACACATGACAACCATCCTCAATCGCTTGCATGGCCATGGGAACATGCAGTCGGGTAGGGGTCATGATGTAGGCGGCATCCACGATCTGCAATCCTGCTTCATAGCTGTCGCACATTTTTAAATGGGGAAAGTCCCGGGTCAAGGCATTTACACTTTCCGGGTTCGGATCAAAAACATAGAGTTCTTTTACTCCAAGCTCCGTAAGGATTCTGGCATGTCGTTTCCCGATAGAGCCACATCCAGCTAATAATAATTTTAGGTCTTTCCAGTCTTGCATAAGGTTTAGAACAAGCGTAAAAAATGGTTTTCTAAATGATTTCTCATGGAATTCCTGAATAGTTCCGGTGAGCCGTTTTCCAGCACATCAACCAGCCCTTTGTGAGAAACATAGCGAAGACTATTCACCGGGATCTTGAGCAATCCGCTGTTATGCACATAGTCAAATAGCGGGAGCAGGAGCTTTTGAAAGTTCTTCAGGCTTTGGTTATTCGAGATCTCATAGAGTTTGGAATGGAAGGCGATTTCATGTTCAATAAAGAACCGATCTTCCTCCGACGCTTCCGGCTCTTTGGATACAATCTCTTTCAAATTGTTGATGTCATTTGTGGTGATCCGTTGAAAGATAAAATCTGCCATGCCTACTTCCAGGGCCAATCTAAGCTCAAACATATCTTTGAGTGTTTCCTGATCCAGGATATGAGGATTCATGCTTTTACTTAACACATTGAAAATGTCAGGGCTGGTGATGACAGACCCTTTACGCTTTTTGGATTCTATCAGCCCCATCACCTTCAGCCGCATAAGAGCTTCACGAATGACCGTCCTGCTCACTCCGAGCATTTCCGTTAGTTCCATTTCCTTGGGAATGACATCACCCACTTTGAGCTTTTGCTGCCGTAGTAGCTCAACAATTTGCGTTTCCACACGGTCTACCAAAGAATGATTTTCTGTGGGTTGTTCTTCCTGATGTATGCTTGTTATGGTCATATTATGTATAACATAATAGTGATTCTGATGCCAATTTATAGAATTAATTCCTTTAATTGATGATATTATCTAGTAAAGTGATTTAATTTGAGTCAATTAAACAAAATATGTAATACATATTAATCTTGTATGATGAGGAAGTTTTGGCTGATAACCCTGGTAATTATCTTATTTGGCTCCAAGCAGCAGTCCGGGAAGGAAGAAGTATCTATTATGGACAAGGTGACCATTCCTGCAGTCGATCTGGATGTAGACGAGATCTCCCAGGTAGTGGTGGATCGCGAAGAGGGTCAGTATCTGGGACATATTTCCACGATACTCCTCGAAGACGGCAAAACCATTTTGGCTAGTTATCCAAAAGGGCATGGCAGAGGGCCAGCCATCCTGAAGAGAAGTGAAGATGGAGGAAAAACGTGGAGTGATCGTTTACCAGTACCTGAAAGCTGGGCGACAAGTAGAGAAACACCGACGCTCATGCGAACTGTGGATGCGCAAGGCGTGAAAAGGATTGTGATGTGGTCGGGGCTGTATCCGATCAGAACTTCTATCAGTGAGGATGACGGATATACCTGGACAGAGCTTAAACCAGTAGGGGATTGGGGAGGAATCACGGTGATGGGTTCAACCACATCACTGAATACAGGAGTCGGACACTACATGGCCACCTTTCATGATGATGGTCGATTTATCAAGGGAGGTGAAGGAGAGTTCTGGGGCTCACCTGCTGGTGAAAGCTCCGGATTCATGACCGTTTACACTACAAAAAGTACTGATGGTGGTCTTACCTGGTCGTATCCCGAAGCAATTTATAAGGACAGCACCATTTTTCTTTGTGAACCGGGAATCATCCGATCACCGGATGGAAAGCAGATTGCGGTATTGCTGAGAGAAAACAAACGTGTAAAAAACTCATTCGTCATTTTTTCCGATGACGAGGGTAAAACATGGACAACACCACGGGAATTACCGCTTGCACTAACTGGGGATCGACATACCGGAAAGTATACGACCGACGGCAGGTTGTTTATCAGCTTCAGGACCATTTCACCGAAACAAAAACAGGCAGATCGTCCATTCGAAACGAGCTGGGGAGGCTGGGTTGGCACTTATGACGACCTGGTGAAGGGTACTGAAGGACAATACGTAGTCAGGCTGAAGAAAAACTTCCCTTCTGAGGGTGGGTGGGATTATGATACAGCATATCCCGGTGTAGAAGTTTTGCCCGATGGCACCATCGTGACCACCACCTATGGGCATTGGGAAGCAGGGAAGAAGCCATACATTGTAAGTGTGAGGTTTACACTCGATCAACTAGAAGAATTAGCCAGGACTCAAACCAAATAGAACATGAATCATAGCCACTTAACCGGATTAATCGCAGCTCCATTCACACCTATGAATTCTGATGGGTCTGTGAATCCCTCACTCATTTCATCCTATTACCAGCTATTGAAGCAAAATGGCGTTAAGGGTGCTTTTGCTTGTGGTTCCACGGGAGAAGGAGCTTCCCTTACCATGGATGAAAAAAAGGCAATAGCTGAAGCCTGGGGAGCATGTGCAGCAAATGATGACGAGTTTGCTTTGATCATGTTTCTTGGCGGAAACTGTCTTGCCGAGAGCAAGGAATTGGCCATGCATGCTCAAGCTAATCACTTTAATGCTGTTTCATTCACTTCCCCTTCCTACTTTAAACCTTCTAGCGTCACACTACTTGCAAAGATGTGTGAGGAGGTAGCGGGCGCTGTTCCTGATATACCCTTTTACTATTACCACATCCCGGTGCTCACTGGGGTTGGCTTCACGATGAAGAGCTTATTAGAAGCGGTACATGGTCGCATTCCTAATTTTGTGGGAATCAAGTACACCCACGAAGATTTTATGGATTTCTCTTCTTGTCTACGTTTCGCAGATGGTCAGTATGATATGCTGTGGGGACGGGATGAAAGCATGTTACCTTCGTTGTCATTGGGTGTAAAAGGTGTTGTGGGAAGCACATACAACTACATTGCACCACTTTATCACCAGTTGATGGCGGCTTTTAATAATAATGATTTAGGTGAAGCCAGGCGTTTGCAGCAGACATCTATTGATCTGATTGGATTGCTGGGTAAATATGGTGGCATGGGAACAGGCAAAGCCTACATGAAGTTGGTTGGTCTGGATTGTGGAAAGTTCCGTCTTCCCGTAGGCAACATGTCTGATACCCAGTTTGCAGCCTTTGAGCAGGACGCTAAAAAGCTGGGATTTGAACAATATGCAAGTAAGCTGAACCAATAAGAGGACCATGGGGTACACTAAAGAGGAACTAAATCACCTTCGTCAATTTTACCAGGGCAGATTACTGGGTAATACTATTCCTTTTTGGTTTCCAAGAAGTTTTGACAAAGAACACGGTGGATTCTTATTAATGCGCGATGCGGACGGTAGCCTTATAGATGATGACAAGTCCGTCTGGTTTCAGGGCCGTGCCACATGGACTTTGGCCAACCTGTACAATACTGTTGAGCAAAAAGAGGAGTGGCTGGAAGGTGCCGGGTTGGGTTATAAATTCCTTTCGCAAAAGTGCTTTGATATGGATGGAAGGATGTTCTTTCATATGACCAGGGACGGCCAACCCATACGTAAGCGGAGATACTTCTTTTCGGAGACTTTTGCGGTGATCGCTTATGCAGCGTATGCCAAAGCATCGGGTAGGGACGAGGTGGCGGAGCAAGCTCGTGAGCTCTTTGGAAAGTGTATTCATTATGCCCGACACCCAGAAGAATTTACTCCCAAGTTCACAAATGTCCGTCCTACGAAAGGAATTGGCGTTCCGATGATCCTGCTCAACACAGCCCGACAGGTATTGGATACCATCGGTGACCCGCGAGCCCTGGAGGTGATCGATCAATGCATCGAAGAGATCAGGGATTTCTTCGTGAAAGATGATATTCGCTGTGTGATGGAGCAGGTCGCTCCGGATGGAAGTATCATCGATCACATTGATGGACGAACCTTGAACCCCGGTCATGCCATTGAGGGCGCCTGGTTCATTCTTCACGAGGCACGGGTCCGAAACAATGACCCTGAGCTGATCTCTTTGGGCTGCAGAATGCTGGACTACATGTGGGAGCGTGGCTGGGACCAGCAATATGGAGGGATCCTATACCATTGCGATGTGTACGGAAAACCCGTGCAGGAATACTGGCACGACATGAAATTCTGGTGGCCTCACAATGAGACCATCATTGCTACCTTACTGGCCTACTTGCTCACCGGTGAGGACAAATACACCCAATGGCACCGTTTGGTTCACGATTACAGCTACAGCCACTTCGCAGACCCAAAACATGGTGAGTGGTTCGGCTACCTTCACCGTGATGGCACAGTTTCTCAACCTGCCAAAGGGAACATCTTCAAAGGCCCTTTCCACCTACCCAGGCAGGAGTGGTATTGTATGCAGCTGTTGGGGGCGGGGAATTGAAAAGTGCCCCATTATGATTATTGAGATTTCCCCCGAGCCAGGATCGGTATAACAGATTCTACCTTGTCATTACGTATCCCATACATCACGTCATACAGATTAACCACCGGATCGCAATGAGGTATGATCACTTCGAGCTTATCACCAACTTTATAGGATCTCGAAGACTCCTCAAATTTGATGGTGCCATACTCATCAGATCCTGCAGAATATATAAAGCCTGGTTCGCCGATTACCATCGCTTTCGGACGGTTTAAAGTCAATGATTTTGCACCTGAGTCTGTGATCAGACGACCCGGATGATTGTTATTGATAATTGTGGTCATGACTGTCAGAGAAGGGACGAAATCATCATACACATTTTCATTATTTGCACCACCAATAACCATATACTGACGATCCATAAAAAGGTAACTTCCCACCTGAACATCTGTAAACCCGGGGAAATTTGACATCATATTATAGGTTCCCGTACCCCCTCCACTAAAGATCTCCATATTCAATCCGGCAGCTTTCATTATCTCATAGGTTTCAAGAACAGGCTCAAAGTTCTTGATGGCTTTAGCCTTCCGGTTCTGAAAACCTTTGACATGTTGGACACCCCCATCATAAGCAAGTATACCTCTAAATTTCAGGTTTGGCATTTTGTCTACCATTTGTGCCAATGCCAGGGCTGGCTCTCCTGGTAGAACACCTGATCTTTTGATCACATCGATATCTACCACCACATCGGCAGTGATACCGGCTGCCTTTGCTGCGTCCTGCAGATCCTGTGCATTCTGAGGATTATCAACAGACTGAATAAACCCATTGTACTTTTTCCTTAGCGCCATCGCTCGCTCAATCTTCGGGGCAGTAACATTCACACCTGTCATTAGAACATCCCTGATACCATTCTCCAGCATGACCTCAGATTCAGAAACTTTAGCAGCACAAACACCTACCGCCCCGGCGTCAATCTGCATTTTTGCGATGGCCGGACACTTATGCGTTTTAATATGAGGACGAACACCTATCCCAGTACCTTGCAAAGCAGTATGTACACCCCTGATATTCTGCGACATTTTATCGAGATCTACACAGAGTGCAGGGCTTTCCAGGTCCCATTTTGATTTTCCGACAACAGTCGACGAAGTATCGGGACTTTGTGCCACCAGAGAGGGAGACAAAAGACCAGCTGCTCCCGCTAAGGCTCCAGTTTGAATGAATTTACGACGGTTTGGGAAATTCCCCATTTTTTAGATTTTTAGATAGTGATGTTTGGTTTAGCTTAAGTACGTTACAGAATTAGGTTTGGACTATAAAAAAGATCTGATTTTATCTTGAAATGCCATTTTAAACACAGGTTTTTCATGGAAAAGTTCATTTAAGTCAAATGATTTTACTCCACAAAAATTTCTTCAGGATGGTAAATATACATAGGTCTCTTGGCTTTTTTCAAACATACCTGATTTGTTAGTGAAGGATCTTATTTATCATATAACTTACTACTCCAATAAAATAGGTATTAGAACACAACCTGAAGGAAAGCGAATATCGACTGGAATTTCCTACAGAGCATATCCCTTAAATCGCTCGGAGCTTGGCTCCTCCAAGTGATATATTAATGAGCAAAAACGCCTTCCCTGATCCATTCCTCAATTTGAAAATTGCTTATTTTTCTCTTATTTAGACATTGCAATTTTTGCAATTCTTCAAAAACCAACCACTTTAATTGGGAGATGAAAATAAAATAGTCAGGCTCAATCGGGCGAGTGAAATCGAATACCAATTCGAAAAGATCTATGAGGAACATTTTGATCGCCTATATTTCTTTGCCAAGACAATTGTGAAGTCTGAACAGGTTGCTGAAGACATCATCGCCGAAGTATTTCTAAACCTTTGGAAGAGCAGAGACCGATTTCACGAAATCAAAGCCATGGACTCCTATCTCTTTATCGCGGTGAAGAATCGGGCTACCCGAATGCTTTACGAAGAGCCGCATAAACTGGATGTATCGCTCGTAGAGAATACAGCCCGATTTATTGATAAAATAGATCCGGAGGAATTGTTGCTCGAAAAGGAGTTGACCCAGGCATTGGATGAAGTTGTGTCTACCTTACCGGATCAGTGTAGATTGATCTTTGAAATGGCAAAGAATCGCCAATTGAAATACAAAGAGATCGCTGACGAGCTGGGAATTTCAATATCAACTGTAAGGACTCAACTACAAAAGGCCTCATCAATCATCAGGAAACACCTTTACGACAAATACTACGAGGGCCACGAACATAAACAGGATCACTTTGGCAATATCAATCCTGCCTTATATCTGATTGCTCTGCTAGCTTATGGGGTTTAGTATCGGTTTTTCAACAATACAGTCTATTTGATGTAAATATTCCAATATTACGCTCTTAATTATGCTTTGAGTGTATTTATTTTCATTTCCATCGTATTCTTTTTCCTGATTCCACTCTTTAATTACAACTACCAGGAAAAACTTGATGGATAAGATCATTATCAATTATCTGTATGGAAACATCTCCCTTGAGGAACAACATAAGCTGAAGAAGTGGCTGGAGGAAGATGAAGCACATCCCGTGATGCTTTCCCAAATGGAAAAGTATTGGGCCCAGGGTGAATTGAAGTTTCCTGATAAAAAGCAAGCCGTCTATCAAAGAATAAAGACTGAAATTCAGAATGCAGAAGAACCAATCAAGTCCTTTGATAGGAAAAACAGGTTTAAGGTTCGCAGTCTGTTAAAATATGCAGCGGTTATTCTGGTTGCATCCGCGCTTTCAGTATTTATCTACTCTTCTTACAACGAGCAGCAGTCAGTCTCCGGTCCTGTGGTGACATACGTTGAAAAAGTCAGTCTGGCTGGGCAAAAAGTGACCACTGTTTTACCTGACGGAACCAAAGTCAAACTCAATGCGGGTAGCAAAATTATTGTTCCGGACCGCTTTGTTGGCAATACGCGTGAAGTAACACTGAAAGGAGAAGCGTTTTTCGATGTGGTTCCCAATGCCAGTAAGCCTTTTATTATACACTTTGATGACAATCAGGTAACCGTTTTGGGCACATCATTCAATATTAAAGCCTACCAGGACAGGCCAGGTTTTGTGGCTGTAAAAACCGGTAAAGTGATGGTACAACGTGGTGATGATAAAGTTCAGCTTCATCCGAATGAAATGACAGACCTGAATGAGTCAGCCTTGCAGGTAAATAAGCTTGGTGACAGTGATCTGATCTTTGGGTGGGTAGGCAACAAGCTGTCTTTCAATAAAGCAAGTATCAATGAAGTACTGGAAACGGTTTCGAACTGGTACGGGGTGAGTTATGAATTGAAGAAGGAGATTGAAGAAGATAAACTTTATACCGCCAGTCATTCTAATCCCACTCTAAAGGAAGTAATGGAGATATTGACCTATACCTATGAAATTGAATATGAGATAGTGAATAATACCGTAATAATCAAATAAAAATAGGGAGTCGAAATACTTTGGTCGGTCTTCGGCTCCCTTCAAGTTTCAGCACATTTAATCTAAAACTATATGAAAGTAAAGTTACTAAAATTTCTTTCGCGTATGTCCAGACTTGGGATATATGTATTTACCACAATCCTCTCAGTGTCCATGGTTTTGGCCACTGAAACGGATGCACAACGTAAGTTCCTTTCTGAGATCTCTATACAGTTGGATCAGCAGGAAGAGATGTCTTTGCATGACCTCGTGTCGGAAATAGAGGCAAAATCCAGTTTCACTTTTGCCTATTTAGACAGGTCTTTGAAGCAAAAGAAAATTGACTTAACTCCGGGCCTTTGGCAAATGGATGAACTCCTGAAGGAGATCTCGATTCAGGCTGAAGTTTCCCTCAAGCGAGTCAATGAATCCATTGCTATTATTGATGCCAAAAAAGAAGTGATACTCCCCGATGTTGTCGAGGAGGTCAATGCCCAGCAATCCGTTTCCGGTACCATCTCCGATGAAAATGGCGAACCACTCCCGGGAGCCACAATCCAGGAGAAGGGGACTTCAAACGGAACGATTACGGATGCGCTTGGCACCTTCTCAATCAATGTATCGGAGAATGCTACATTGACAGTGTCATTTGTAGGATACTCTTCTCTTGACATTCCAGTGAATGGAAGGAGCCAGATCTCTGTGCAGATGGAGATTGATGCGGAGCGACTTGAAGAAATAGTGGTCACGTCTTTTGGTATCAAACAAACCAAGCAACAACTAACCTATGCTACCCAGGAAGTAGATGGAGACGAACTAAACAAAGTGGGGAACCCCAATATGCTCAATGGGTTGCAAGGCAAAATTGCGGGTGTGAACATTGGCTTGACCAGTGGGATGCCGGGAAGATCGCCTGTAGTCAAGATCCGGGGTAGTAGATCCATCAGTGGAAATAACCAGCCACTTTATGTGGTGGATGGAGCGCCTATCTCCGGTAGAATACAGGATATTAATCCTAGCAACATCGAATCGATGAGTATCCTGAAAGGACCCGCAGCCTCAGCCTTATATGGATTGAGAGCATCAAATGGTGTGATCATAATTACAACTAAAAAGGGCAAATCCGAAGAAGGAAAACCGGTCGTATCAGTAGACTTCTTTCACAGTATTGATGAGGTGAGTTACCTGCCAGACCTACAAATGGAATATGCACAGGGAAATGACGGTGTATTTAATCCCAATCACTCTTTCTCATGGGGACCTAGAATCAGTGACCTGGGGACTTATACCAACCAGTTGGGTGAGCAGGAAGAGGCCAGAGCTTATGACAATGACAAGGAGTTTTATCAACCCGGAAGCACGACCAATACCAATGTGTCCATTTCTAATTCCGGAGAGATCGGAAGCTATTACCTGGGTATTGGACACAACAATCAGCAAGGGGTTGTGCCTACAACTTCCATGTACAGGACCAACGTGAAATTCAATGGTACGTATAACATCAGCCAGCGATTTTCGTCTTCCGTTTCCTTCAACTTTTCTGAACTTAATGTGAATGATTTTCCTGATCTGACAGGAAACAATGACTACTTCAGAAGTTTGAGAGATGTTCCTCCATCTTATAATCTGGCTGAGAAACCGTATCAGTCGGATGGAGATCCTTATGAGCAGATCTACTTCAGAAGTTCTCAAAACAATCCTTACTGGGTAGTTAATCATAACTATAGAAATACCAAGACCCCTCGAACCATAGGTAATCTGCTGCTTGAGTATGAGTTGGCAGAAGGTTTGAAAATGAATTACCGGTTTGGACTTGATAACTTTTCATCAAGAGAAGAGGACTTCAGGGATCTGGGAACCGCACAGGCAGGAAGAACAACTCCTCCTAGTGGCGGAAGTGTGTTCATTGAAAACATCACTTCTCGTCAACACAACTCAAATGCTTTTTTGACTTACAACAAGCAGTTTGAAAATAGTCTTAGCGTAGATGCGGTAATAGGAAATGAAGTCTATGATCAGCATACCAATGTGGAGTCATCCACTGGAGCTAACCTAATCACCGGAGGGTGGGCTAATTTGGCTAATGCCGCCAATATCTCTGCTAGCAACAGGATCTCACGCCAAAGAATTGTTGGGTTCTACGCCAATGTTAACCTGGGATGGCAGGAGAAATTCTTTTTGAACGCATCAGGAAGAAACGACTACGTGTCCAATATGCCAAGCGGTAGCAGATCATTTTTCTATCCTTCGGTAGGAGGTAGTGTGATCCTGACCAATGTAGTGCCACAGCTAGAGTCCATATTTTCTTTTGCTAAGCTGAGAGCTTCATTTGCAGAAGTTGGTCAGGCAGGAAACCTGTTTGTGAACGGTACCGGGTTTGTTGGAAACAATCCAAGTTATTTCACTTTTCCATTCAATGGGCTGACTTCCTTTACGCAGCAGTCCACCAGGATCAACCCAAATCTAAAACCAGAAAACACACGTTCTGTGGAATTTGGCTTTGATTTCAGGTTCATGGACGAGCGAATTGCTTTAGACTATACCTATTTTGATAGCCGGTCTGAAGGACAGATCTTCAGTGTGCCATTGGCATTGTCGACCGGAGCAGCCAACGAAATCAGAAATGCCGGCGAAATGGTATCAAGCGGTCATGAGATTGTTTTGAATATCATCCCATTCAGGACTGAGGATTTTCAGTGGGATTTCATTACCAATTTCACTGCATTTGAAAACAAAGTTGTGTCACTTGCCGAAGGTGTCGAAAGAATCGATATCAATGATGGAGTGATCGTAGCAGAAGCAGGGTATGATTACCCATCAATACTGGCAACTGGCTATTTCAAAGATCCGGCCACCGGAATGGATATCGTGTTGAACGATCCTTCTTCTGCGCGTCATGGCATGCCGATTATGGATCCTACACCCAAGATTGTGGGTTCGACAGTGCCAGACTTCAATATGAACTTCATCAACAGTTTTAGCTATAAGAACCTGACACTTTCTGTTCAGGTAGATTGGAGATCCGGAGGTCAGCTGTTCTCCAAATCTTATGTGGAAACAAGGGTAAGGGGCGTTAACGGAGTCACCCGGGATCGGGATGAGGACGTGATTCTTCCCGCTATGAAAGGAAATATTGTTGATGGCAATTTGGTTGTAGAGGGTGTAAATGATATAGCCATAAATAAGGCCAGAGAATATTACTATGCGATCGGTACATGGTTGCCAACAGAGCAGTCATTACAGGATGCATCATTTGTCAGGTTAAGGGAGGTGAGCGTCAATTATGACATCCCTGAAAGTATTCTGAGTGGCATATTTATTAAGTCCGCCTCAGTATATCTTACTGGCAGAAACCTCTTCTTAATCACAGATTCTTTTACTGATCCGGAGGTGAATTTCACGGATAACAGAAGCTCTAACACAGCTGGTTATGAATTATCACAAATACCACAGACCCGAAGCATTGGGGGTGGAATCAGGATTCAATTTTAAATAGTAGAAGACATGAAAAAGATTAAATATTTAATATACACTTTTATTTTACTGGGGATAGTTTCATCATGTAGCGATGCTGTATTGGATGACATAGATACGAATCCCAATGTAGTGACCGAAGCGCCGCTGAAGTCATTACTTCCTCAAGTAATTATTTCTTATAGCAATGAGGTGTTTGGCAACCAGGGTTCCCTGAAAGCTGGCATTATGTCTGAGCAAACCACCGCAGTGTTGGGTTTTAATGGCTATGACAATTTTGAAGCAGCCTCTACTACACCATGGCATAGTGGGTATCTGGTTTTAAACGACCTGAAATTCATCAAGGCAAAAGCCATGGAAGAAGAAGCCTGGACCTATGCAGGTATATCTGATGTGATCAAAGCGTTTACCCTAACCACTATGGTTGATCTGTTTGGCGACATCCCATATACCCAGTCATTGCAAGCGGATGTCAGAAATCCGGAGTTTGATGCACATTCAGGTTTGTATGGTGAAATTCACACGATTCTGGATGAAGCAATTACGAATCTCCAGAAATCGAATTCCGCTTACGAACCAGCTGATGATGACCTGGTGTTTGGTGGCGATGCTGATATGTGGGTTAAAACAGCCTATGGTCTGAAAGCAAGACTATACAACAAACTGAGCAAACTGGACGCAACAGGTTCAGCAGATGATGCTTTGGATGCATTGGCCAATTCTTTCGCAAGTAAGGATGAAAATTTCCGGATTTCCATCTATGCCAACTCGATTGCCAATAGCAACCCGATGGTAGCCATGCAGCAGGGTCAACCACAATCAGCAATTGGAAATGGTATTTTCAACGCGATGACCTCATTCACTCCGAATGGTATCATTGAGGAGGATCCGCGATCGGTCATTTGGTTTACCACTGTTGGTGGTGCACGAATCCCAGCTCCTAATGGAGTTGCTGATCCTGATTTCACCGAGCCAAGGATGGATGGTGCTGTTTATTCAAAACCGGAGTTTTTGAAATACAATGCTGCACCACTTCCTATTTTGACCTATAATGAACTTCTTTTCATTGAAGCGGAAGCCAATTTCAGGTTAGGTAATACGACTGACTCATATGATTTGTATCTGGATGCTGTTGAGCTTTCGCTGGAACAGGCTGGTGATTTCAACAACGTAACCATTGATCCTGCTGATATTTCAGCCTATATGGCCTACACTGATGTGGCACCGGGTGAAGGTTCCCTGACGATGGAAACCATCATTACCCAGAAGTACATTGCCTACTTTAAATATCAGTGGCTGGAGGCTTTCAATGAGGTCAGAAGATATGATATCATTCCGATTACCAATCCATTGGGTAGAGCGAACCGGTTGCTTTATCCCACTACGGAGATTACAAGAAACCCAAATACACCTGTTGACCAGGTCAATTTCTTTTCGATTTTCGAAAACAGCACAAAATTGATCTGGGCATTTTAACCAACCAATTAGGGAATCGACTCCGATGTGGAGTCGGTTCCTTTTCATTGAAAAAAGAAATAACATGGATCGTAGGAAACTAATAAAATCATTGGCATTAACAGGCACAGCACCTCTGTTGTCTTTTAACACCTTTCAGGCTAAAGCAAAAGATGAAGGTGTGTTTTCTGAGCCAGCCAAAGAAATCAGGATTGCAGAGGAAACTGATGTAATTGTCTGTGGAGGTGGACCAGCCGGAATCGCTGCTGCTATCTCTTCAGCCAGGTCAGGAGCTAAAACACGTTTGATAGAATTCAACGGGTGTCTGGGTGGTATCTGGACAGCAGGTCTTCTGAGCAACCTGATTGATCACGAAAACAAACCCGGGATCATGCGGGAGATCATAGATCGACTCGTAGCGTCCGATGCGCAGATGACAGCCAAGAATTATGATGCCGAGGCCATGAAGGTATTGCTTGATAAAATGTGCAAAGAAGCAGGAGTGGATGTTAGATTGCATACCCGGGTAGTAGCTGCATATACAGATCGGTATAACAGGCTGGAAACGATCATTACGGAAAGCCAGACGGGACGTGAAGCCTGGAAAGCTAAGGCCTTCATCGATGCCTCAGGTAATGGTGATCTGGCTGCTCAGGCTGGTTGTAGCTTTGATTTTGGGCACCCCGATTCTGGCAAGTATCAGCCTTCTTCCATGATGGTCATTCTCACCGGGCTGGATTATGACGTAATGTATGAAAACCGGTTATTTAGGCGAGAAGGGATTGTTGGGAGAGAGCATAAAATAAAACTCAGAGATGAGATCAGAAAAGGTGGAATAGATCCTTCCTATGGCTTACCAACATTATTTCCTATAAGGAAGGATTTGTTTGCCATGATGGCCAACCATGAATATAATACCCATCCCCTGGATGCACAGCAGTTGACAGATGCTACAATGCAGTCCAGGATTGAGGTGAATGAGATCATTGATGGCCTGAGAAGCAATGGTGGGATTTGGAAAGACATCCGAATTGTAGCCACATCCGAACATATCGGCATGCGTGAAGGCCGAAGGATCAAAGGTCAATACACCATTACAAAAGAAGATTTAATCAAGGGGTCATCATTTAAAGATGCCGTGTGCCGAGTAGACTTTGGGGTGGATGTCCATTCAATCGATCCCAGTGTAAGTAAAGGAATTACCAATGAGGGTGTTAGGGCGAAACCTTATGACATACCTGTTAGATCACTAATTGCAAAAGATGTTGGTGGTCTGATGATGGCTGGACGATGTATCAGTGGTGACTTTTTAGCACATTCTAGTTATCGAGTAACAGGAAACGCTGTGGCCATGGGCGAAGCTGCTGGGATGGTTTCATCCTCAGCGGCCATGAAAAATACGTTGCCTCAGGAAGTGAGTTGGAAAAACCCTTATTAACAATTCGAAAAATGGATAGAAGGAAAATACTAAAGTCGATCGCCTTATCAGGTACCCTTCCTTTTGCAGGCTTTAATGCCGTGGCAAATGGGTCTGGTGCTCAGGATGGGGTGCTGACTGAGCCATCCCGTAAGATCAATGTGGTCAATGAGTCTGATGTCATTGTTTGCGGAGGTGGTCCGGCTGGAATAGCCGCTGCCATCAGTGCCGCGAGACAAGGAGCTAAAACTACCCTTATTGAAATGTACGGATGTCTGGGAGGTATCTGGACCACCGGACTGCTGAGTTTCATCATTGACTATGAGCAAAAACCCGGGATCATGCGTGAGCTGGCTGCCAGGCTGGAGAAAAGTGATGCTCAGCACACAGCAAAGATCTATGATGCTGAGTTGATGAAATACACCCTCGACCAAATGTGCCTGGAAGCCGGTGTCAATATCAGGTTGCATACCCGGATTGTAGGGGCGTACAAGGATTCCAGAAACAAACTGGAGCACATCGTGACGGAAAGCTTCAGCGGCCGGGAAGCCTGGAAAGCCAAACAGTTTATTGACACCACAGGGAATGGTGAACTTTCAGCCCTTGCAGGTTGTGAATACGAGGTAGGGGAGCCCGGAACAGGAAAAACACAGCCCATGTCACTGATGGGGCTTTTGACAGGCCTTGATGAGAAGGAATTGATTGCAAACTCCCTCATGCTGGAAAAAGGATTGGTAAAGCCCGGGTCAAAAGAGCTGTTTTATGAAGAAATCAAAAGGGCGGGGATGGAAGCCAGCTATACCAAACCCACTTTGTTTGGCGTTAGACCGGGTTTGGTGGCGATGATGGCCAATCATCAATACGAAGTTTCTGCCATGGATGCCAATCAGATCACAAAAGCTACCCTTGAGGCAAGAGCCGAGATCAACCAAATGATCGAAGGATTGAGAAGCCTCGGCGGGATCTGGAAGAATGTTAGAATGGTGGCGACAGGGTCTCAGATTGGGATCAGAGAAGGAAGACGGATAAAAGGGCATTACATGGTTTCGAAGGAAGACCTGATCAAGGGAGCCTCATTTGAGGATGCCGTATGCAAGGTTGATTTCCCGGTAGACATTCATTCACTGGTGAAAAAAGACGGTGGTGGGTACGGACGCGGAGGCGTTCAGGCACAACCGTACGAAATTCCTTTGAGGTCTCTTATTGCCAAAGATGTAGATGGTTTGATGATGGCAGGACGATGTATCAGTGGGGACTTCTTTGCACATGCGAGCTATCGGGTGACAGGAAATGCAGTAGCTATGGGTGAGGCAGCCGGAATGGTGAGTGCCAGAGCAGCATTAAATAAAACCCTGGCTCAGAAAATCAAATACACAGGATAACTTTGAGTGAAGTAAAATAACAATTCTCATTGATGTGGCACGCAATGTGGCTTTTCGTTTTACTTCACCTCTTTTCTGGTGAGTTCCAGTATCCAGATGAATCTTTCCTCAATATGGAGGGTGAACGTCTCACCCATACCATCAATGATACCACAACAATTCATGAGTTAAGGTCTCAGGATGGCTTCACAAAATGGTATGGCCAGGGCCTAACGACCGAAGTATGTCTAACGGGCTTGTGTAATGAGGTTCATCTGTGGATATTTTGGGATTGTTTAGGAAACTACCTTGGGTTTCAGGTCTTTGAGGGTGAGCCTCTGACAAAGTCTGACCATGAACCCTTTGTGGAGTCAGATTATCAATTACTTCATGAAGTACTGAAAGATGAAAATTCTATTTTTCGTTTCGTGACAATTGATGACCTGGTGATCGAGAAAGAAGGATCGGTGGGATTGGATGGGGTTTCTGGAGCTACAAACCCTGATCTTTTGGCCTATACCTCAGAAGGAGCGATCTACACTTTTTACACCTTGTGGCACAGTACCCACGGCCAGGTGAAAGAGTATGTTCAGCAGCTGAAACTGGAAAACAATACCGAAGACTATATCAGGGGATTATTCAATCATGACAGTCCGGAATATCACCAGTTAGCACTTGATTTATTGGCGACCAAAGAGGGATTTGCAGATCATTTTTCAGGAGAGTTGGTTGGTGTAATGAGTTCAGATGATGAAGCATTGGCATTAGAAGCATTGCGAGTTTCCAAACTCAACTGGCTATTAAACCCCACAAATCAATTAAAGCTGATTGATCATTTTCCTGATCTTTCCTCAAGAATGCGGGCTGAGGTGGTCTGGACACTTTCGGATTTGTCAGTCAGAGATTCAAATTTGATCAAGAACCTCTTTCAGGCTTTTGACCAGGAATTGATTGGTGTGAATGAATTAAGGCTAGTATTTCAAATGATAGACTGCCCCTCATACCCCCAATTCTCACAAACCTTATCCAGGTATGCCGAACATGAAAATGCCTACATCAGGAGATTAGCAAATAATCTGAATTCAAAATGTAAGTAGGACTAATGAAAAAGTCTCAGCTAATAGAGGCACAACTGGCTTGAGCAAAGACGTATTGATCTGAAGCCAGAGTTTAGGGGATGTTAATGTGGTTATTTTTCAGTGTGCGTATGTTAATACACACTTTGATTTTCTACCGCTAGGTTGGGTTCATATTGGGTTGCCACCGAATTAGAAGTAAGGGATCCATTCAGGTCAAAATGATCATTTTGCACTATTCTATCCTCCCAGTGTTTTTCTATCTTCGGTCGGGTCCCTTTATTTTGAAAATGGATAGCGTTCATGGGAAGTTTTGCAATAATCGCCAGGTTTGTGGAGTCAGTGCTATCTATGCTTTGGTTGTTTGCACTCAATTGGCCAACCACAGGGTTGTCAATATTGTGTGAAGTAGATTTTGCCTGATCCTGAGAAAACCCCTCAATAGAAGAAAGGATTGCCAGGGTAATGAATGTTATTTTTAATTGATTCATTCGATTATTGATTAAATACTGTAGCAAAAGTGGCCATTGCTGCAATCCTATGTAATGGTAAAATTAGTATTTGCATTTTTTGGTATAATACTTAAAGGACTAGGTGTATTACTTAAGTGGTGGATGTTGATCCGTGTCAGAAATTTGGAGGATTCCAGAGATAATGTCCCCGGTTAAGGCTAAAAGGTAAAGATCACCCACCATTCCATACCATTTTTAATTTTTTATCTTGCAACCCATGAACCGACGACACTTTATCAAAGATCTTCATATAGGAGGGATCGCCTTATACACAGTACCCGCTATTTCCTGGCAGTGTAGCCAACCCAAGCCTTTTGAGGGTACTAAAATGATTCCTGCCGAAGTGACCGGCGCAGAGCAGGTAATCATCACACCTGACTTCCGGGTTGCTTTTGGTTGGTCAGCAGAGCAGATGGAGTCCGGGGATACCATTACAGTGAAGCCGGCAGAGGGTCTACCAAAGGCTGATCTTTACCTGCGATTCACACCTGCTCTGGAAATGCGGGACATTAAATTACTAAGTGTTTATACTGCGGAAAATGATGAGCCTCTGGGGGTCATTGACATCAGGAATTCCTCGGTCCTGGTGCCCTATGAATTAAAGATTGATCAGCAACACATAGATTCAATCAATCAGGATGGTTTGAAGATCACCCTGGAATCGGAAAAGCCTTTTGGTTTTTTTACACAGTCATCTGAGGCAGTACATCCTGTCTTCACTCCACATTTTTTAGTCTCCTCAAAGGAGAAAGGTGACCTCAAAGACTTTCTGGATTGCTTCATGTCGGTAAAGTCTGTCCAGGCATTTGGTTGGCGGGAAGGAACCGTACTGGATGGTTTGTGGCAACTGTATACCAAAAAGGGAGAGGAGCGGGCCTTGCGGGCGATCAATGACCATTTCGATCTGTATTTTGATGCCAATCAGGACCTTCATTACGAGAACTCACACAATGTGCCCAGGGACAATCGCATCGACGGCATTGAATCGACCATCCCGTATGCTACCCTGGCCAGGATCAACCCTGACCATAAGATGCTCAAAAATGTCATCACCGGGCTGGAAGGAGAAACCAGGGAAAACGGCATGATTACGGGATCTTTGACACTTACAGCAGAGGGTTGTTATACGGTAGCCTATCCACTGGCGGTCATCGGCAAGGCCTGGAATGATACCTCATTGATGCAAAAGGCGATCGAGCAACTAAAGCATCGGTTTGTGCTGATCGAGGATGAGAGTCTTTACCTGAGATATTACACAGACAGGGATGAATATACCTTTCGAAACTGGGCCCGGGGAGCTGCTTGGACATTGCTGGGGTTCGCCCGAACGATCGTCGAACTCAAGGACGATATTCAGGACGAAGAAGTCCTGGCGAAATTCAAAGAAGGCATTGATATTGCTCTTTCCATGCAACAAGAAAATGGTCTCTGGAATGGTTTTATGCACATGGACAATGCACCTGATACTTCCGGTTCATCTGGGATTTGCGCCGCGATCATGACGGGTATCAACAATGGCTTATTGCCTGAATCATACAGAGCACATGCCGAAAAATGCTGGACAGCTTTGCAGGAATACCTCACCCCGGATGGTTTCCTCAAAAGCGTCTCTCAGGACAATAGGGGAGGTGAAGCCCTACAAGCAAGTGACTATCGGGTCATCGCCCAGATGGGCATGGGCCTGATGGCTCAGCTGTATGCGGAGTTGTAAATGGTAGAATAAAATCTATTTAGTTGCCAGAATTATATCGATAAAACGCTGTTTATACCCTGATTCGAATGTAGTTTTAAAGGATATCCTAACGATCAATAAGATGAAATCATTATTGGGAATTTTCCTTTTGCTGCTGATATACCAGGCAATGTCTCAGGATTACGACTTTGTGGTAGCGGCAGATGGGTCCGGGGATTTCACTACTGTACAGTCGGCAATTGATGCTGTGCCCCACCTGCGAAATAACAGAACGACCATTTTTATCAAACCGGGCACTTATAAAGAACGATTGATGCTCGCACCTACCAAGGTGAATGTGAGTTTTGTAGGTGAGGACCCTGCCACGACCATCATCACTTTTGATTCTCATGCCAATATGCTGAATCGTTTTGGGGAGAAGATGGGCACTTCAGGATCATCGATGTTTTATGTTTATGGAGATGGTTTTGAGGCGACCAATATCACGTTTGAAAACAGCGCTGGGCCAGTAGGTCAGGCTGTGGCCGTGCGGGTGGATGGAGACCGGGTGAAGTTTGAGAACTGCCGGTTTTTGGGCAATCAGGATACGCTTTATCCACATGGAAAACAAAGCCGTCAGTATTATAAAAACTGCTACATAGAGGGCACTGTTGATTTTATTTTTGGCTGGTCCACCGCCTATTTCGACAATTGTGAGCTCTTCTGCAAAACCAGGGGCTACATCACAGCAGCATCCACAGAAGAAGGTTCAAAATACGGGTTTGTATTCAATGAATGTAAAATCGGAGGATCAGCACCTGCCGGTTCGTTTTATCTGGGCCGACCATGGCGACCATATGCCCAAACAGTTTTCATCAATTGTGAGATGAGCGAGGTGATCAAACCCGAAGGCTGGGATCCCTGGGGAAAAGGCTCAAATAAAGAAACAGCTTTTTATGCCGAGTATGGTAGTAAAGGCAAGGGAGGTAAACCGTCCAATCGAGTGGAATGGTCACACCAGCTCACTACTTCGGAATTGGCCAATTACAGCCTGGAAAAGGTACTGGGCGACTGGAATCCTCATGAGTGAATCATGACAAAGTTGAAAGACATTCATATATACCAGGACCGCTTCTTTATTGCTATCCACTTCAGATTTCATCACTCGATTGTGAATGATTTACTCGTCACATTACCCGGCAGATCATAGGCCTTTACCAGTACTGAGCCGCCTTCCGGTATATCCTGTGTGAGCACAAACTTCCACTGAATTCCATTGTCAGTTAGCGTTGCTTTCCCAGTGGTCAGGACTTGCTCATCTTCCGTCAGGATGTCCACCACCACTTTCGCCACCTGGGGTTGTTCATAAGCCTCTACGATCAGCGTATTTCCGGAAGCCCCACTTTCCAGCAGGATGTCACCTATCTCCGGAGCTTTTAGGTAATCGGTAATAGCGAGCGTGTACGCATTTTGATACCTGATCATGCGAGCAGCCGCTTCAGCATAGATGGGCCCAAGCACATCATCTTGTATCGCATGCTTTGCAAACATGGTTGCATATCTAAACCGTGTGTTCTGCCTCTTCTGTGTTTCAGAGATTGTTCTTCGACGCTCGGGTCTTGAGGACACGATGGTTTCACCATTTACGCTTCTGTATACTAGCTGGCCGCCTAGCATGCCGCTAGCCCCCTGCAAATACAGGTTCTTAACTAATTTTGCCATTGCTATAAAGTTTAAAGAGTTAGAAATAATTAGAAGAGGCCCTTGATGTTATCGGAGCAAATTTTATTCCAAAAAATGGCTTATAGAGCGTTTTATCTCCATTTATAAGTAATACTTTAATTAAATCACATATCCTGAAATGATTCACAACTTCAGGGCATTTTTACACGTTTAATAGGTGTTTTCATGCAGGTGCTCATTCACTCCATCCCCACAACAAAACGTTACTTTCAAAATGAGAATATTTAAGTCAAAATGAGAAACCGCTCCTGTCTCCTGTATACTGTCTCCTGTATTCTCAAAAAAAATATCACTATTTCAATATCCGGCACATAGTCTTCTCCCACACTCCACCCACAGTGCTCCCACAGTTTCTCTAGTTATATTATGGGGAGAGAAAAATGCTTAATATTGGATTTATCTAAGATGGTCTAAGAATGGACCTTACTCCTTGTTCCTTCCTCCTTATTCCTTTCTTCTTGTTTCCTTTCTCCTTGTTCCTCCTTCCTTGTTCCTTTCTCCTTGCTCTCCAACTCCCCAAAATCCGGTATAATTGAGCTTTATTTCGATAACCCTTAATTACCCATTGTGAAAAACGCGCTCATCCTTTCCCTGTTGGTTTCCCTACCCATGATGGGATTCTCCTTCACCATCACCGACCTCCGCTGCGAATACCTCGATTCCCCCCTGGGTATTGACACAAAATCCCCAAGGTTTACCTGGAGAATGAATGACAGCAGGAATGGGGCCATGCAGTCGGCATACCAAATCATTGTAGGAGTGGATTCATTGGAGGTAGCTGGTGGTGCGGGCGCTATCTGGAATACCGATAAAAAAGCTTCTTCTGCACAATTGGTCAAATATGCAGGCCAGGACCTTAAGCCGTTCACCAAATACTATTGGAGTGTCCGGGTCTGGGATCAGGAAGGTGTTACGGAAGTTTCAAACGTGTCTTCTTTTGAAACAGGCATGATGGAGGTGTCCAATTGGAGCGGCGCCTGGATCAGTGACAGTCGGGATGTCAATATCAAACCAGCACCTCATTTCAGGAAGGAGTTTCAAACGAACAGGAAGATCAAGTCTGCCAGGGCATACATAGCTGCGGCGGGTCTGTATGAGCTCTATGTAAATGGTAAACAATTAGGTGACAGATTTTTGGATCCTATCTATACCCGATTTGATAGACGGATTTTGTACGTGACTTATGATGTCACTGAGTTGCTGGAGTCAGATAACGCCATAGGGGTTATCCTGGGGAATGGATGGTATAACCACCAGTCTACCGCCGTCTGGTTTTTTCATGAAGCCCCCTGGAGAGGTCGCCCTGCATTTTGTATGGACCTGAGGATTGAATATGAAAACGGAGAAACGGAGATCATCAAGACTGGGGCTGACTGGAAGACTGCCCTCGGACCGATCGTTCAAAACAGCATTTACACTGGCGAGCACTATGATGCCAACCTGGAGATGCCAGGGTGGAATAAGCCTGGTTTTGATGAGTCCAAATGGCAAAATGCCATCTTCTGGTCTGCACCCACTCAAAATATCGTGGCCCAGGTATTGCATCCTGTCCGGGAAGTGGAGCGCATTGAGCCTGTCAGCATGAAGAAGTTCAACGATACCACCTACGTCTTCGATCTGGGTAGGAACATCTCGGGTACTGCAGAGATATCAGTTAGCGGATCAAAAGGAACTGTCATCCGGCTCACACATGCCGAGACTACCTTTGACAACGGACGAGTGGATATGCGGGAAATAGAAAGACACTACCGACCCACCGATGACTCCGATCCATTTCAAACTGATGTCTATTACCTGAAAGGGGAGGGCACCGAAACCTTCAAGCCAAGATTCAATTACAAGGGCTTTCAATATGTGGAAGTAACCAGCAATAAGCCGATATCTCTGGAAGAGGACGATTTAGCAGGATATTTCGCTCATAGTGATGTCCCCCTGTCGGATCACTCAACTCTAGCAATCCAACCATCAACAAGATTTGGGCCGCTACCAATAGCTCATACCTGGCCAACCTGTTTGGTTACCCAACCGATTGTCCTCAACGGGAGAAAAACGGCTGGACAGGGGATGCTCATATTGCCATGGAAACCGGACTCTATAATTACGATGCGATCACCATCTATGAAAAGTGGATCGATGATCACATCGACGAGCAGCAACCCAATGGGGTATTGCCAGCCATAATCCCTACCAGTGGCTGGGGCTACCAATGGGCCAATGGCCCTGACTGGACCAGTACCATTGCTTTGGTACCCTGGCAGATCTACCTCTTTTATGGTGATGCTACGTTGCTGGAACGCAGCTATGACAATATCCGAAACTATGTAGACTATATTACCAGCATCAGCCCTACAGGAATATGCTACTGGGGCCTGGGTGACTGGGTACCCGTAAAGTCCAAATCACCAGTAGAGCTCACATCCACAGCTTACTACTACACGGATGTCATGGTTTTATCCAAAGCCGCTGGTTTGCTTGGGAAAAAAGCCGATCAGGAGAAATATGCAAGACTAGCTAGCGATATTAAGCAAGCCTTCAATGATAAGTTTCTCAACGAAGCGACGGGTATCTATGCGGAAGGCCATCAGACGGAGCTTAGCGTGCCATTGTATTGGGATCTGGTGCCGGATGAGTTGAGATCCAAAGTAGCTGCAAACCTGGCAAAACAAGTAGAAGCGGATAACTTCCATCTTGATGTTGGGCTTCTGGGTTCCAAGGCCATTTTAGGAGCACTCAGTGAAAATGGCTTTGCAGAGGTTGCTTATAAAGTAGCCTCGCAGGAAACCTATCCATCATGGGGTTGGTGGATGGTAAATGGCGCCACCACATTGCTGGAAAACTGGGACATCAACGCGAAAACAGATATTTCCAGGAACCATATCATGTTTGGTGAGGTGGGGTCCTGGTTCTTTGAGGCACTCGGCGGCATCAATCCTGACGAGCAGCAGCCTGGGTTTAAGCATGTTTCACTAAATCCCCATTTTGTGAAAGGGCTTGACCACTTCAATGTAAATCATCAAAGCATAAGAGGTGAGATATCTTCTTCCTGGAAAAGAGTGAAAAAGCGAATTGAATATGAAGTGGTGATCCCAGCCAATTCAACAGCCAGCCTGGTGTTGGATAAAAAGGCTAAGTACCAGGGAGGCGCATTATCTAAACAAATAGATGGTGATCAGGCTATTTTTCAGCTGACCAGTGGTTCGTATAATTTCATCATCCAGGAATAATTTTATTATTTATTTGCCCTGGCAGGCCGTAGCAGGTCGGTCATTAGCCCATCTATGATTAGATTTAATGATTAATCTACCGATTTTAAGATGGCAGAGAAGAAAGACCTTGGTACACCTATAGGTACCACATTAGACCGCTTTATCAAAAGTAAGCAGGATGAATTCAAGTACGCTACTGGTGAGTTAAGCCAGCTATTGAGAGACATAGCCCTGGCTGGAAAAATCGTCAACAAAGAGGTGATCAGTGCAGGGCTCTCAGGGCTTAATGGTCAGGTGGGTGAAGTGAATGTACAGGGAGAAAATCAACAAAAGCTGGATGTAGTTGCTCATATTCGTTTTACCAGGGCGCTCACCAATGGCAGAATGACCGCCGCTGTAGTATCTGAAGAAGAGGAAAAGATCATCCATATCAACGAAAACAATAACTACATTGTGGCGATCGACCCCCTGGATGGTTCGTCGAATATTGATGTGAATGTATCAGTAGGCACTATCTTTTCTATTTACCGAAGGCAATCACCTACCGGAACCAAAGTGACTAAATCTGATATCCTGCAAAAGGGGAGTGCCCAGGTGGCCGCGGGATACGTGCTGTATGGGTCATCTACCATGTTCGTCTACACTACTGGTTATGGAGTAAATGGCTTTACTCTCGATCTTTCATTAGGAGAATTTATCTTGTCTCATCCGGAAATTACATTTCCAAAAATGGCCAATTATTATTCCATTAACGAAAGCCTGCTCGAACAGACCGATCCCTACATTGCCAAGTTTATTTTGAACTGCAGACAGATTGGAATTTCTGCCAGATACATAGGATCCCTGGTAGCAGATTTTCATCGCAACATGTTGAAAGGGGGGATCTATTTATATCCAAAAACCAGGGACAAACCTAAGGGAAAATTAAGGTTGCTCTATGAGTGCAATGCCCTGGCATTCATCGCCGAACAAGCCAACGGAGTGGCCACAGATGGCACCCATCGCATACTGGAAATAGATCCTAAAGAATTCCATCAGAGGACAGAGTTTTTTGTGGGGTCCAGGTCACTGATGGAAGAGCTAAAACGATTTAACTAGCTTTATTCTTACAAAAATTCTACCGTTAGTGTTTAAATAATTTTTATCTTTAGATCTTAAAGTCACTTCATATTTTGATCAAATAAAAATAATCTAAAAAGTGACCGTGTATTCCCCTAAGATTTTTAGAATTGAAAAAAAATTCTTTCTTTTAGGAATCCAAAGTTTGAATCAGCGATTAACCCAACCTAGCCATGAAGCCCCATAATATCATTTCTTATAAGTTGGAATTTGATCGGGTTTACCGAGAACATTTTGGGAGGTTATATGCCTTCGCCGCCTCATTGATAAAATGTGAGGAAATAGCAAAGGATGTAATCTCGGATGTTTTTGTAAACCTATGGAACTCAAGAATTGACTTTAGTAAGGTCAGAGATATTGAAGCTTATTTATTTATCGCTGTTAAGAATCAGGCACTTCAGGCGCTTTCAAAATCACCGCATGGCATTGCAAGCCTGGATATAGAAAATGCTTTAAGAAGGATTGATATGAGTGATCCTGAAAATGTTCTTATTGAGAAGGAGCTTTTGAATGCTCTGGAAGCTGCGATCAAAGCGCTGCCAGATCAATGTCAGCTGGTATTTGGTCTCGCAAGAGATAAAAATATGACTTACCAGGAAATTTCCAATGAACTGGGTATTGCTCCCGCTACGGTAAAGAGCCATATGATCAAGGCAATTGCCAATATCAGGATGTTTATCACTGAAAAATACAGTGATGCTAAAATGCCGGCAGCTGTAAATGCCTGATTCAGAATCCCTACTGAATCAGTTGATAAATTCGCAATTAAATACGCTTCTTATTAATCAGGGTAATTACGAATAGGTGTTAATTATAAATATTTTACAAATATTTCATTATGACTCCACCTGTCCGTATCCAAATTCACTCTTTATTGTAAGCGCTTATTTTAAATGGATATAGACGAGCTAATCTATAAATACCTTAGAGGCAACCTTAATCTTGAGGAACAGCATCGACTGAAGAATCTGCTGGAGCAGCAAAATGTTGGTTCTGAGGGTTTGAAGAAGATTGAATTGTTTTGGAAAGACCCAAAAAACAAATACACCAACGAGAGTGAGGAAGTGTATAAAAGCATTTTCCGAAAAATTGATGATTCTCAAAAAAAAGAGATGTTAGATAGGAGGTTCCTTCAATCGAGGCGCAACACTTTCCGATATCTTTCTATTGCTGCCGCTGTCTCGATTATAGTGGCACTGATCTACTTATTCCCTGAATTCAACAAAAACGAAAAGGTTATTTCTGACCTTCCGCCTATTACCGAATCACGAAAAACACTATCTGGACAAAAATTACAAGTGCACCTGAGGGATGGTAGTAAGGTGAAGCTCAACGCAGAAAGTAGCATCGAATTCCCTAAATACTTTTCAGATTCCAGCAGGGTGGTTAAGCTATCCGGTGAAGCCTATTTCGAGGTGGCAGAAGATGCAACAAAGCCTTTTCAGGTGGTGGTAGGCAATGTAGTGGTTCAGGCTTTGGGCACTTCTTTCAGCATAAAAAGCGAACCGGGTACAACCAAGGTGTTTTTGACATCGGGTAAAGTATCAGTCACGTCAGCTAAGATTGACGAAGCAGTAATTCTGGCTCCCGGAGAAATGGTGGAGGAGAACAATGGCTTTTTTGACGATAAAAATGCCTTTGATTATGCAGACATTGCCTGGATTGACAACATTCTGATTTTTCGTGATGCCTCTAGCAGTCAGGTTTTCCAGAAATTGGAGAAGTGGTATGGAGTAGATATCCATGTAAAAGACGAGTTGGCCCGGTGGTCATTTAGTGGCCAGTTTGAAAATGAACCACTGAAGGAGGTGCTCATTGGGATTGGACACTCAGAAGAATTTGACTTTGAAATCCAAAACAAAGAAGTAGTAATAAAAAAACAACCCAAATGACCGATATAAGAACATAGGAAAAAAGAACAGGCTTCCGGAAGCCGAAAGCCTGCAATGATAGCCTTTTATTGGCGTGAAAGGCAATCATAATTGTTTAATAACCACATCATTAAACCTTGTAAATATATGCAATTATTTGTACCTCAATTCTTAAAATTTATGAATTGGACCGTAAGGATATTCATTATGCAGGTTGTACTTTCCACAGTACTTTTTGCAAAGGATGGAGCGGCTCAAAACACTAGTGTAAAGGAGATCAAGATCTCTATTCATCTAAACAACACCTCTTTAGGTGAAGCCTTTAATGAGATTGAACGACTTACAGAGCTTTCATTTATCTATGATAAGTCATCTGTAAATCATGATCAGCGTATTTCATTTAGCTCAAAAAATGGATCAGTTGAAGAAGTACTGCTTTTCCTCTCTCAAAAGTATCAGCTGGAGTTCCGGCAGGTAAATAACATCATCAGTGTTAATGAAAAGGCCAATGGGAAAGTTAAAAAGCCATTGGAAATTCTCGTAAATGAGCAAATTACTATTAAAGGAAAAGTGACAGACCCGAGTGGAGAAGGACTTCCGGGAGCCACTATTCAAGAGAAAGGAACCACAAATGGTACCATTACTGATGTCAGTGGAGGATTTACCCTGAATGTTTCAGAAGATGCAGTTGTGACTGTTTCTTTTGTTGGTTACACTTCTCAGGAAATCGCTGTTAATGGTCGTTCCGTTATTGACGTGACCTTATCCGAAGATGTAGAATCACTGGAAGAAGTGGTTGTAATTGGATACGGTACACAAAGTAGAAGCGACCTGACAGGATCTGTATCGTCAGTATCCAGTAAAGAGCTTGTAGACAGACCCGTAGTAAACATGGGGCAGGCCTTACAAAACAAAGTATCTGGTGTACAGGTGATCAGACAAGGAGCAGGATACCCTGGTTCAAACCCAATTATCCGTATCAGGGGTACGAACTCAATCAACTCCAATAGTGATCCGCTTTTTGTGGTGGATGGAATCATCGGTGTAAGTAATGCACTGAAAAACATCAACCCTCAGGATATCCAAAGCATTGATATATTAAAGGATGCTTCTGCTACAGCAATTTACGGTACCAGAGGAGCAAACGGTGTAGTGATCATCACCACTAAAAAAGGTGAAGTTGGTGAGGTGAAGGTGAATTACAATGGTTCTGTTACAATGGGAACTATGCAGAGACACAACCATACGGTAACTACTGATCAGTTCTTCTACCTCTATGAGCAGGCATTTACCAATACACCTAAGTACGGTACACTGAACAGAGCAAAAGATTACAGAGGCGGTGAAGGAACAGGAAATTCATGGTCTGAGATGCCTCACCTGTTTGAGCAAGTCCCTCAGGGAAGTTACTTCATGGACCTTCAGGGAAATGATGGCAATTTTTACAGACCTCGATTCTACTCAAACTGGGAAGATATTGCTTTTAATAATTCCTTCTCCCAGGATCACTATGTAGATATCACCGGTGGATCTGAAAATGCTAAGTATGCACTTGGAATGGGACATACAGATCAGGAAGGTTTGTTGATGGAATCTTACTACAAGCGAACAAACTTCAGGTTCTCTACAGATATTGAGATGACTAACTGGTTAGGATTAAGTGCAAACGTGTTGATCTCACGTTCTAAAAACACAAGGGGTGACGATCAGTTGAGAACTGTTTCAGAAACATGGCCGATTCTACCCACTAAATATCCTGATGATCCTATTTATGGAATTTATGCAGGTAAGTGGAGTACGGGTAGTGACTTCCCTGTAGGTGAAAACTGGAGAAATATCGTTTATGTATCAGATCAACGTGATGGGTACTATCTCAACAATCAGGTTACTGGAGGTATTGTCCTCAACGCTCAGATCACTGAAGATCTAAGTTTCAAATCAAACCTCTCTGTAGACAACAGAAGTGAAGACAGCCGATGGTTTAACGGAGACTTCCAGGGCACTCGAAACTCTGACGCAAGAGGAAGTAATGAAAGATGGTTTTACTGGCAAAATGAAAATTACCTGAACTATATCAAAACTGTAGGTAATCACTCTGTTGCTGCGATCTTAGGTCTTTCATGGCAGGAAACAACCAATGATTGGGTAGAAGCCCAGGCATCAAGATTCCCATCTAATTTTTATCTCTATAACAATTTAGATGCAGGTACAAACCCAGCCAGGGCACTATCCAGAAATCAGAGAAGTGCATTGAACTCCTACTTTGCCCGGGTTAATTATGACTTTGCTGGTAAGTATATGTTGACCGCAACAGGTAGGATTGACGGTTCTTCTAAATTCGGACCTAACAATAAATATGCGTTCTTCCCATCAATAGGTGGTGGATGGAGAATCTCCGATGAAGGATTCCTTTCAGGAAATAGCACGGTATCTAACCTTAAGTTACGAGGAAGTCTTGGTCAGACTGGTAACCAGGAGATCGGTAGTTTCGTGACTCAGCGATACATAAGCACTGCCAACATTTGGTTTGGTGACGGTCTGAGATCAGGTTTTTATCCAAGCTCAACAGGAAACCCTGACCTGAAGTGGGAAACTACTACACAGTGGGATTTAGGACTTGATATCGGATTGTTCAACAACAGGGTGAACCTGATTGTTGATTACTACCACAAGCTGACTTCAGATATGCTGTTTAACCTTCCATTACCTAACTCTACTGCACCTGGTAGTGCATTCGTTAACTATGGAAAAGTTGAAAATCAGGGAGTAGAATTGGCTGTATCAACAACCAACATTCAAACCAATGACCTGACCTGGGAGTCTAGTTTAAATCTGACTGCTAATAGAAACAAAATCATTGAGCTAGGTCCTACAGGAGCAGATGTTTATGTTGATACTGGTGCCGGTAATGCTACATCAGTTTATCGTGTAGGAGAGCCTATTGGCTCATTCTTCGGACTAAACAGAATGGGAGTATGGGGTACCATGGAGGCGGCTGAAGCTGCTCGATATGGACGTGTTCCAGGCGACCTGAAGTTTGAGGACGTAAACCAGGATGGAAAGATCGAATTGTTGACGGATGGTGATATCATCGGTAATTCTTACCCAAAAATCTTTGGAGGATTCACCAACAACATCACTTACAAAAACTGGGATGCTAATATGACTATCCAGTTTGTTGGAGGAGTTGACAAAGCGATCGTTCATGAGTCAGCTGAAGACAGACAATTCGTGTCTGGTATGGTAAACAGGGTACTTGATGCCTGGAGACCTGACAACCAGGATGCCATTGTTGCACAGGTTCGTGCCGGTAACGCTGGTGCGCGATATGATTCATTCACAGATACCCACCAGATGTATAATGCAGCATTTATTAGAGGTCAGAATGCATCCATTGGATATTCAATCACTGACCTGTTTGGCATCAGCAGATTGAGAATTTATTATGCAATGGAGAATTTCTTCCTACTGACAGCTATTGAAATGGAGGGATATGATCCAGAAGGAAGTTCACTGGATAAGGCACGAAGCAATACTCAAAACATTGACAAGTACCAGTATCCGAACCCTACCAACTTCATTTTGGGTGTTAATGTCAATTTCTAATCAATAAAGATTTTACACAATGAAATATATAATTAATAATATCATGTTACGATCTGTAGTGTTGGTTGGAGTGTTCTTAATCACACTGACGGGTTGCGAGGATTTTTTGGAAGAAGTACCTACAAATGCTTATACAGCAGAAGCTGATTTGTCAGGTAGAGAATTTGCTGAGCCGATTACGCTTGGAGCATACAGACAGCTTTCTACCTGGACAGGTGGTGCAAGGGACTGGGGAAACATTCTTCCCAATACATTAGAGTTCCCTACCGGTGGTTCATACACTGATGAGCCACATGCCCAGTTCGATAAGTATGCTACTAACCAGGTGACTGGTAGCTTGTTGGATAATTTCAACAATCAATGGACAAACTGGTACAGAGGTGTTCAGGATGCAAACCTTGCATTGAGTCTGCTTCCTTCTGTAGATATATCTGAGTCTTTGATGGATCAGTACGTGGGTGAAGTAAGAGCCTTAAGAGCCTTTTATTACTTCTGTATTGTTCGTTATTGGGGAGACGCTGTAATGATCACTGAGCCTTTGGCCAATGTGGATGAAGCTTCTTCGCCTCGCACGAGTCTTAAGACCATCTATGACGAGATCATTATTCCTGACCTGGAATTTGCTGTTGATGCAGTGCCAGCTGGAAGGTCTACCAATGGACGTGTAACCCAAGATGTAGTCAGAGCTATTTTGGCAGATGTATATCTTACAGCTTCAGGGTATCCTTACCAGGAAGTTGAAACAGATCCTGGTAAAGACTGGTGCGGAACCGGAGCATGGACGATGCAAAACTACCCTGTAGGAGGTGCTAGTGCGACCGCATTTTTGCAGAAAGCCAAAACACAACTGGATGCTTTATATGGTGATTATAGTTTGGGAACTTATGATGATTTGCATGATCCAGAAATGAACAATAAGGGTGAAGCAATCTTCCAGGTGCAGTATTCTGTGCAATATGGTTCAAATGGTATCTTAAGACCTTCTCTTCCTCTATTGAGTGGGATTGCCATTGGAGATGAAAATGGATCATTTACAGTTGCTGAGCACTATTATGATTCTTATCCAGCCAATGATCGACGTGCTGCAGTTTCAGATAATACCTGGCCTACTGGTATGTTCTTTACCTGGGATACTAAAGTTGATGATGTAACGGATACTGTAAGATTTATTCCTCATGTGTTTAAGTATTACGATGCTGCATCAGTAAAATCGACACAAGGATCTGGACTAAACTGGACACATTATAGATACGCTGATATTTTGTTGATGCTTACTGAGGTAAACTGGGCGCTTGGTGAAAGTGCTGCTGAGATCGAAAAAGGAATCAATGAAGTGAGAGACAGAGCTGGATTGGCACCACTTGATGGAGCTACACTGACACTGAAAGATATCCTTAGCGAACGTGCATGGGAGCTTGTGATGGAAAACAAGATGTTGTGGGATCAAAGAAGAACAAGGAAGTGTGTGGTATATGGAACCAACGAGATTTCAGCGATCCAGAATTTCATTGGCCATCAGCCTGAGCTTTTCAACTTTGCTTTCACTGCACAGCATTTGTTGTCTCCAATTCCAGGAAACGAGATGGCTAACAATGGAGTGATTCAGCAGAATTTCTCTTATTTGCCTGTACAGGAAAGTGCCAGTAATTGATTTGATGAAATTGTAAATTGAATAGAAATGAAAACTAAAAATATATTAACAATATCATTGATAGCATTTGTACTAATGACTAGCTGTACGGATCAGCCTTACTTTGATATTCCCAGAGATGAGAATGGCAATGTGATCTTTACTGATATCTCTGAGGTTACTTCAAGTGGAGTGACCACTGCAGATGCTGACTTTACTGTGGATGCTTATTTCCCTAATGCTAAGCCAGGTGACGTAATGACTGCCCAGGTATTGAAAAATCAGGTTCCTTCCTGGGACCCAGATGGTGCCATGCAGCTTTTGCCTTTAAGTGGAACGGAAAAGGAAATAACAGTTGCTAATGATTTGACTACATCTGTTACCTATACAAAAGCAGAAGCTGGATTGAATAATGTTGGAGATGCTATTACAGTAGTGTTTTCCGGAAAGACAGATTCAGGTATTATTGAGATCAGGCTGGAAGAAGCCGGAAGCTAATTTTTAAGCGTTTTGTTCTGATAATGAGAGGATGTCCTAAATAGGTCATCCTCTTTTTTTTGGTCTCATTTCCCGTCCGGAAAAAGTCTCAAGGGATTTGTGGATTCCTTTGACCTTGTGAATTTGAGACAATTCACTTAGTTTTAAAATATTCAATAACGTATTGGAAGTGCCCCAAAAACTCGATGTTTAAGTGCTAAAGCCCGCATCTGTATTCATTCTCTTCTTTTTCATTCAAAGCATAGCATTTGGAGATGCGGATGATCAGGAATTGTTTCAGCAAAACGTCCAGCCGATCCTGGAACAGCACTGCTACAGCTGTCATGGCAATGCCAAATCACGCGCAGGGATCAACCTGGAAAAATATGATGACATTTCCCGGATCTATAAGGATGGTCAACTATGGCTCAGGGTGCATGAAATAATTGCATCAGGTGAAATGCCACCAAAAACAGAAAAGCCACTCAGCAACGAGCAATATGAGGTTTTGGTCGAAGGGATCAATCAGCTATTGTCTAGTTCGATAAAGTTGAAGAATCCTGGGAGAGTTGCCGCACGAAGGCTGAGTCACCTGGAATATCAGTACACCATCAAAGACTTGCTGGGGGTGGATTTTGCCGCTATGGATTATTTCCCCACGGATGGATCAGGGGGCGGAGGATTCGACAATCAGGCGCGAACCCTATTTATGTCTCCTTTAAAGCTAGAGCGTTATTACCAGGCGAGTGAAATCATTGTTGATGAGCTAAAGTCAGATCAGGCGCTATGGGAAAAGATCGTTCCTTTCGAATTTGAAATTACCATTTGGCAAAGGATCTCTGAATGGTTCAAATCTATGGTAATCAGTGATTACGAACCTATAAAACATGAAGTAGTTGCTGCCAGAAAGGTCATCACACCCATCGCTTCTAAATTTTACAGAAGGTATCTTAAACCCGAAGAGATGGATGTGCTGAGCGGGCTTTTCGAATCGGTCTATCACAGTATCGACGAGAAGAGTGAGACTGAAAAGTTTAACATAGCCATGTCTCAGGTCCTACGAGCCCTCATGGTATCTCCGAATTTTCTCTATCGGCTGGAACAGGATAGTGAACAGCAGACTCCATATCAGATCAGTGATTTCGAGCTGGCTACCAGGCTGTCCTACTTCCTGTGGTGCAGTGCTCCGGATGAAGAGTTGCTCCTGTTGGCCAAGAACGAACAACTGCAGGATTCAACAGTACTGGCTGACCAGGTGTTGCGGATGCTTGCGGACCAAAAGTCGGAGCGGTTCATGGAGACGTATTCCAGTCAATGGTTTGGAATTCAAAAGCTTTTAGGTGATCAACCAGTAGCAGATCCAGAGCGGTTCCCGGAATTAACTGATGTCTTGAGAAAGGCCATGTATGATGAGACGGTAGCGTATTTTTCATATGTGGTGAAAGATGCCAGGAATTTCCTCGAATTGATCAGCGGAAATTATTCATTCCTCAATGAGACGCTGGCTGACCATTATGGAATCAGCGATGTGAAGGGGGATCACCTGAGGATGGTGTCGTTGGACGAAAGCAATAGGGGTGGTCTCCTCGGGATGGGAAGTATCCTGACGGTAAGCTCGCTACCCGAAAGAACAAGCCCTGTGATAAGAGGAAAATGGGTACTTGAACAGGTACTGGGCACTCCACCACCTCCACCACCACCCGGGGCGGGCGAACTGGAAGAGGATGAAGCGGCTCACAAAGAGGTTGGTTTGAGAAGACTATTGGAGATACATCGTTCAAAACCAGAATGCCAGTCCTGTCACGAAAAGATGGATCCAATCGGGCTTGGGTTGGAAAACTTTGATGCCATTGGACGCTGGAGAACAAGCTACGGAGAAGCGCCTATTGATCCATCCGGAGTGATGGATACAGGTGAAGCCTTTTCAGGACCAAAAGAATTGAAATCTATTCTTGCCAGTGAAAAGGAAAAGTATGCCCGTAATCTATCAATGAAAATGCTTTCGTATGCTCTTGGGCGTTCGGTAGGGTTTAGTGATGAATCTACTGTCAGGGCTTTACAGAATAGCCTGTTGGAAAATGAATTTGACTCCCACGGGTTTTTGATAACCCTGGTCACAAGCTACACCTTCAGAGAAAAGGTGAATGATAAAGAAATAGGTAAAGAACTATTATGAAATGAGCATGTTTGAGAAACACCAACCAAGGATGAATAGGCTTTCAAAGAGGACATACTCAAAAGGAAAGTCTTTATCATGCGAATTCCATGTGTCCGATAAAAAATTAACTATACACACATGAAAAAGAAATGGCACATCTCGAGACGTAGAATGCTCAAGGGAGTGGGTGCTTGCATAGCACTCCCGTATCTTGAAGCAATGGCGAGTCCTTCTATTGGACTTTCTTCGAGCATCCCAAAGCCTGCTGTAAGGTCAGCCTTTTTATTTATGCCCAATGGGGTACACCCGGATCAATGGACTCCACAAGGCTTTGGCAAAGATTTCCAGTTATCACGTATCCTTTCCCCATTGGAAAATCACAAAAAAGACATTCTTGTACTTGGGGAATTGATGAATAAGAATTCTGCCATCCCGGATTCTGATGGTCACTATGCCAAGACCGCCAACCTGCTCACCTGTATGCCCATCGTCAAAACCACTGGTGATAACATCGATGTAGGAGGGATTTCTGTTGACCAGCTTATGGCCCAAAAAGTAGGGGATCAGACCTTGTTTCCTTCCCTGGAGTATGGTTTAGACAGGATCAAAACCGGTGTGGATGCAAATGTAGGTTACACCCTTCAGTATGCGTCAAGTATCTCATGGAAATCCCAAACGACCCCGCAAAGCAAGGAAATTGAACCCAAACTGGCTTTTGAAAGACTCTTTGCGCGGTATGTTCCGGGAAAGAAAGTAAAAGAAGACCCCTGGAAGAAAAGCATTCTGGATGCCGTGATGGAAGATGCTCAGAATCTGTCCAGGAACCTCGGAAGGGCAGACCATGATAAGCTTAATGAATATATGGAATCTATCCGGTCGGTGGAAAAACGGATCCAGAATGACCAAAACAGGGAAAAGTTTGAATCCAATCTTACTGAGGACCTGAAGACTGAGCTCACTCGCATGGATCAGAGAATAGATGAATACGAAGAGATGTACAGTGGTATCGATGTCACAGAAAAGACCCGGTTAATCCTGGATATCATGGCATTGGCATTTTGGTCCGATGCTACTCGGGTAAGCACGCTCATGTTTGGCAACTCTGTGAGCAATCGCAATTTCAGTTTCCTGGAAGGAGTCGATGGTAATCATCATTCCCTGTCACATCACCAGAACAATCAGGAGACGATGGAGGCTTACGCACGCATTGGCCATTGGCATGTGGAGCAGTATGCCTACTTTTTGAATAAGCTGAAGTCTTACAAAGAAGGGGATAGTAACTTGCTCGATAAGTCCATGATCATGTTTGCTTCCGGCCTTAGAGATGGCAACAGACATTCACCATATGATTTGCCAGTCGTGGTGGCTGGAAGGGGAGGAGGTAAACTGGCTACGGGACAAAACCTCAAATTCAATAAGGACACGCCGTTGGCAAATCTCTATGTATCGATGTTGCAGGGGATGAATATCGATGTGGATCGGTTTGCTGACAGTACAGGTTCATTGTCAACCATAGAGGCATAAATTTCTATCTGATTTCTATTCATGCACAGTAAAATTAAAGTAATGATCAGGGAAAATACCCGGTCTATTGTCATCGCTTTGTGTCTTTTGATGGTCTTTTTGCTGATCATTCCCTTTTTATCGGTATTCAAAGTGCCTGTTATGCTGGAATTAGTAGCCCGGTTTCATCCCCTCGTCTTGCATTTCCCCATTGTAGCCATCCTGCTTGTGGCTTTATTAGAGCTTGGAGATTATATCAAGCTGGTCAGGCTGAATGATGGTGTGCGGGGGATACTTATTTTGGTTGCGGCATTCACTGCCATTATAGCCATCCTGACCGGTTTTCTTTTGTATCAGTCCGGCGGGTATTCAGGAGAGTTAGTCAGCTGGCACTTCTATGGAGGTGTTGCATCTGGCATCCTGACTTTGATCACAGCCATTGCCTTTCTCTACTTTTACAAGAACAAGAAATTCAGGAAACACTATTTGACTTGTGTGGCAATCACAGTCTTGGCAATCTCAATTACCAGCCATTTGGGGGGCTCACTTACCCATGGTGAAGATTTTCTGACAGAGCCAATAGAGCGGTTTCAGGCACTGAAGGGGGCAAACATCAAGACCAAAGAGGAAATGGTGTTGTTTGATGATGTGGTCATGGCATTTATCGACGTGAAATGCAGGAGTTGCCACAATCAGAATAAGATGAAAGGTGGCTACGATATGACAAGCTATGACCTGTTGATGGCTGGCGGTGAAAGTCAAAGAATGGGAGTGATAGCGGGAGCACCGGATGTCAGTGAGTTGGTGAAGCGGGTGCTGTTACCGGCAGATCATGAGGATCGGATGCCTCCCAAAGGGAAGACCCCATTGACAGAGTCAGAGATAGAGATTCTGACTGGCTGGATCAAACAGGGAGCTTCTCCGAACCAAAAAGTAGGCGAAATCAAGGACAGTATTTTGATAGACAATATTGAGGCCTATCTTCCTGAGCTGACTGCCCATCTCGTGAAGCAGCATCAAACGGAGCAAGAGCTGGAAAAGATCGAAACGAAATTACATGCCTTAGCAACTGAAATTGGTTTGGAAGTTAAAAGGTACGAAGGTGAGGAGGGTCGTGAGCCGTTTTTCTCCATTTCCATGACATTTCCGCCTGCCCAGATTACCGATGAGAGCCTGAAGCAACTAAGTCCTTATTATGCATATTTCAGGAAAGTATCCATCGTTGGTAGTGAGATCAGTGATGATGGGCTTTACCTGGTCAGCAAGATGAAGAATTTGAAGGAGCTTTATCTTCAGAAAACAAAGATCAGCTCTGAAGGTCTCGCTTATTTAACAAAACTACCAGAACTGGAAATGATCAATCTATCCTACACAAATATTGATGATCCGAGCATCATACAGCTTGCTTCTTTTCCATCCCTGGCAAAGGTTTACCTGCTCGGTAATGACCTAAGCGATCAGGTGGTGCAGGCCACAAAAAAGGCCAATCCCAGGATTCAGTTGTTGTTGGAAGAGGGTCCTTATTTTTGAGGACTAATATTGGCTACTCCATTATCTAATTTACCGTGGTAGGTGTCCTCACCTACCACCGCGAAAAGCAGGTCTTCACCTGCCGTCACTAAAAAAAACTACTTAAAAAAGGGAATCCCAGGAGATGCATACTTCCTCATGCCCTCTTCATTGATCTCCACTCCGATACCCGGGACATTCTTCACCGGAATATGTCCGTCTTTAGTGAGCATAGGCCCATCAACGGTCACGATCTCATTAAACATCTCATTCTCATGGAAGTAGATCTGCCATTCCAGGATCAGGAAATTCGGCACTGCAGCACACACATGTGCTGAGGACATTGCCCCCAGGTAGGAGGCCACCATGTGTGGAGCAAATGGCACGTTATAGGTGTTGGCCAGATTTGCGATCCGTTGGCCTTCGCCCAGACCGCCACACTTTTGCAGGTCTGGCATGATCACGTCGACAGCCCCCAGCTCCAAAGGAGCTCGGAAGCCATACGTCAGGTACCAGTTCTCTCCACCACAGATTGGGGTGGTTGTGCTGGCCCGAATGCGGGCGTATGATTCGGGCACCTCGGCAGGAACAGGTTCCTCGAGCCACATCAGGTTGTAAGGTTCCAACGCCTTAGCGATTTTCATTCCCGCTCCCTCATCGAAGCGGCCATGACAATCCACACAGATGTCGATGTCGGGACCGACAGCCTCCCTCACAGCGGCTATTTGTGCCTCCATACGCCTCAGCTCAGGGATGCTCACACTCCAGTTATAGGGGTCTAATTTATTGGGATCACCACGATCATCGATGTCAAACTTTACAGCTGTGAATCCATACTTATCTACATCCTCTTTCGCTCTTCTACCCATCTCTTCTGGTTCCAGCCGACTACCTGCCGTATCACAATACACTCGGATGTTGTCCCGGAACTTTCCTCCCAGCAGCTGGTAAACAGGCACACCCAGTGCCTTACCAAGAATATCCCACAATGCCGTCTCAATTGCCGTCATCACACAGACGTACATACCCGCCTGGGCACCTTTGAAAAGTCCGCCTCTGCGCATTTCTTCCTGCAACTTGTGTATGTTCATGGGGTTTTGACCAATCAGGTGCCTTTGCGCAAGGTGGTTCACAACATAATACGTACCATACACACCATCTACCGCCTGGCCATGACCGACGATGTCCTGGTTGGTGTAGATTTTCACAAACAAGCTATGTTCACCTCTGATAAAGCCACATTTGATGTTTGTGATTTTTAGTTCGGAGGGCGCAGAAGCCTTTGGGGTCCTTTCTATCGATTCCGCCAGCCCGTCATACGAGGTGGCCAGCATGGCACCCGATACACCGAGGGCTGCTTTGGAAAAGAAGTTTCGACGGGAGTTATTTTTTGGGGTAATGGGTCTTTGAGCTTTCAAGATATTTTAGGTTAGGGGTTAATGTTATTCCTAAAATACAAAAAGATTTATTGCTTTTTATCTCAGGGAGGTTTTATTCCTTCATTCTATGATGGATGGGAATCTATAGGTAATGGTAAGAAATTTATAAGTAAATCTGGAGTCCTCCCTTGAATTACCGCGGTCACAACCACCCAAACTCCTCACTTACCAAAAATGCCATATATTTGATATAACCAATCTTTTACGATACCCATGACGAAACTCACTCAAACCAGAAGAAAATTTTTAGGAAACGCAGCCACAGCGGCAGCTGTATCCGTAGTGCCTTTCAACATTATATCCTGTGCCGGAAGTAGTTCTTCCAGGATGCCCAACTCCAAGGTTAATGGTGTGCAGCTTGGGCTGACGACATACTCTTATCGTTCCGTTCCACACAGCATTGATGAGGTGCTGGATTATGTGGTGAAGGCCGGAGTAAATGCATTGGAGATGAGAAGGGTGCTCGAAGAAGGACTGGGGATCCCGGAAGGGCCTGGACGATTGAGCAGAGATGCCTCAGATGAAGAAAAGGCCGAACATGCCAAAGCAGTTGAGGCTGCAACAGCAGCCCAAAAAGAATGGCGTCTTTCCCTTCCGATGTCAAAATATGAGGAGGTTCGCAGGAAATACAACGACGCAGGAGTTAATATGCACATTGCCAAGTTTGCGCCCTCTTCATGGTCGGATCCTGAGCTGGATTATGCTTACAAAGCTGCAAATACCCTTGGAGCCTACGGCATCACGGATGAAGCCCGTGAATCGGCATGGACCCGGATGGGTAAATTTGCCGAAAAGCATAACAGCCTGGCCATCTTCCACAACCACGCACAATTTGCAGATCCTGAATTCGACCTGGATGCCATGCTCGCTGCATCACCGGCCAATAGGCTCAACCTGGATATTGGACACTATGTGGGTACAACCGGCAAGCATCCCAATGAGCTTATCGAAAAATACCATGATCAGATCCCGATGCTCCACATCAAAGACAAGACAAGTGCCAGCCACGAAGATCCTAACTCCAACAGGGAGTTTGGAAAAGGCGAAACCCCGATAGCGGATGTACTCGGCCTGATCAAGCAGGAGCAGTGGAACATCGATTGCTTTCTGGAGCTGGAATACAAAATCCCGGAAGGATCAGATGCCGTGAAAGAAGTAGAAAAGTGCATTGAATATATGCGGAACATTTTGGAGTGATCCACTTTTTTCAATTCTAAGTATTCAGAAGCCACGCATCGTGGCTTTTCATTTTTCAGAATCAAAGGCTTTTTAGTGCATCGGTAATAGGGGTGTCACCCATATTGAATTCGATGACTTTGTTGATAGTGATGGGGTGTCGCAATACTTCCACAGCCAGACTGGCGACGTCAGCTCTCGGAACACCTTTCTGTCCCGCAGGGCTTTTCAGCGTGATACGGCCAGTGCCATCATCGTTTAAGAGTCTGCCGGGCCTGAGAATGGTAAATTCCAGACCACTGTCCTTAAGAATGCGGTCAGCATAGTGCTTGGCCACCAAATAGGGCTTGATGCCTGACTTTTCCCAGGCTTCCCGATTATCCGCACGCAATGAACTGACCATTACAAAACGTTTTGCCCCTTCCGATAAAGCCGCTTCCATCGCCTTCACAGCTCCATCAAGGTCTACCGTTAAGGTCTTATCTGGCCCTGTCTGACCCCCGGATCCTGCCGTGAAGATGACGGCGTCCTGTCCGTTTATCGCCTCGTTGAGGTCCTTCACCGGACCTTCAAGGCTCGCTACTTTTGTATCAATGTTTTGGGTTGCAAATTGTTTGACATGTTCTTCTTTACGGACAAAGGCTGTGGGTGTAAAGTCAGGGGAGTCATGCATGATTTGAGTGATCATACGGCCAATTTGTCCGTTGGCACCGATAATGAGTACTTTCATTTTTATGGAGTCTTTTTCAAGTGTACGTGAAAGTAACACGATAGAGGTCGAATAGGTTTTGATCTTGCTCTGGTTTCAATCATTTCTTTATTTTAATTAATTTTAAACTTACGAAACGTATAATATTTGTGTAATAGTGCTTTCGTAAAGTTTCATAAATTCTGTATTGTATGGTAAAAATGAGGGCTTGGATGATTGTTATCATGGTGGTACTGGGAGGCAGTTTTGTGGCAAAAGCCCAATATTCTATGGCCAGAAAGTGGAATGAAGTGCTCTTGGAAGGCATCAGGAATGACTATGCGAGACCAACGGTTCATGCCCGAAACCTGTTTCACGTTTCTGCAGCCATGTACGACGCATGGGCTATCTTGTCTTCAACTGACCGACCTTACCTGATAGGGCAGGAATTACATGGTTTTAGCAGTTTTTTTGAAGGCTTTAGTGGTACCACAGGCACATTGGAGGAACAGAGAGCAAAAGCCATCAGCTATGCTGCATACCGAATAATACAACATCGATTTGCCTATTCTCCCGGTGTAGACCACGTGATGTATGTCGCTGATTCACTGTTTGTCGACGGCCTGGGCTATGACAAAGATTTTACCAGCACAGACTATGCCACAGGATCAGCTGCGGCGCTGGGAAACTATATTGCTTCGCAATACATTGATTACGGGTTACACGATGGATCAGGAGAGCAAAATGGTTATGAGAATGAATTTTATATTCCCGTGAACGATCCCATTAACCTGAAGCAGCCCGGTAATCCGGAGATGTCGGATCCAAACCGGTGGCAACCTATATCCTTTGATGTTTTTATTGATCAGAGTGGCAATGAGATCCCTGGGAGTACACCCTCTTTTCTGGGTCCGGAATGGGGAGAGACCGCGCCCTTTTCACTAAAAGCTGAGCACCGTTCTGTGAGGCAAAGAGATGGACATGACTGGACCTTGTATCACGATCCGGGACCTCCACCGTATTTAGATCCTGTGAATGGAGGTGTTTCCAGTGACCTGTACAGATGGAATTTTTCCCTGGTAGCGATATGGTCAGGACACCTCGATGCGGCTTTGGAGACTCAAATAGATATCTCACCGGCTGCTCTGGGAAACCTTCCCCTGAGTAGCATGCCACTCGACTTTGCTGACTATGACCAGTTCTATGCTTACCTCGAAGGGGGAGATCCTTCCACAGGGCACACCTTAAACCCTGTGACCAATGAGCCCTATACTCCTCAGGTCGTAAGACTCGGTGACTATGCCAGGGTATTGGCGGAGTTCTGGGCTGATGGACCAGATTCCGAGACACCACCGGGCCACTGGTTTACCATACTCAACTATGTGAATGACCACCCGGCATTGGAGAAACGCTTTGGTGGGGAGGGTGAGTCACTGAATGACCTTGAATGGGATGTAAAGACATATTTTATTCTAGGTGGTGCGATGCATGATGCTGCCGTGACAGCCTGGAGCATCAAAGGGTTTTATGATTACGTCAGGCCTGTTTCTGCTATTCGATATATGGCAGACCTTGGGCAAAGCGGTGACCCGGAGTTACCCAACTATCATATAGGAGGCATCCCGCTGGTACCAGGTTGTATCGAGCTGGTTGGAGCAGAAGACCCGTTGGTGGGCGGTTCGATGGAAAACTTGCATAAGATTAAGCTCAAGGCCTGGCGTGGGCCGGATTATATCACTGATCCGGATACCGATGTCTCTGGCGTAGGCTGGATCCTGGCAGAGCACTGGTGGCCCTACCAGAGGCCTACCTTTATCACACCCCCGTTTGCTGGATATGTGTCCGGTCATTCCACATTTTCGCGGGCTGCAGCAGAGGTGCTTACCCGGATCACGGGAGACCGCTTTTTCCCTGGTGGGATGGGTGTGTTTGAGATGGGAAAAGATGAGTTCCTCGTTTTTGAGGATGGACCGGCAGAAAGCATCACCCTGCAATGGGCTACCTACCAGGATGCCTCCGATCAATGCAGTCTTTCCCGCATCTGGGGTGGTATTCATCCTCCCGCCGACGATATCAATGGCCGCCTGATCGGGGAACAGATCGGCAACGACGCGTTTGAGTTTGCACTTGACTATTTCAATACTCCCCTGAAAGTAGCTGATGATAAGCCGGCGGTACGGGTCTTCCCCAACCCCACAAAAGGGAAGTTTACATTGGTAACCGATCCGGGAGCCCTCGGGCCCGTAGAAGCTCTATTGCTGGATGCCTTCGGAAGAGAGGTCAGCGCCTTCGCGTTTGATAGCAACCCAGCCAATACCTACACCATGAAAACCACTCAACCCCCCGGACTGTATTTTTTACAGGTGAGGTATGAGGAGGGATTAATGGAGACTTTGAAGGTCTTAGTTAAGTAGGTTTGGGTTATTTTGTTACTTATTTGCTACACCATTCCCTTTTATGAAATGATTAATCTGTCTAACTATTCCAGGGTAATCTTATGTTTATGTTTTTCAATGTTGAACGCTTGCTCAAATGTTGAAGAGATCAAGACACCCCCCAACGTCGTCTTCATCCTGATAGACGACCTGGGATGGAAAGACCTGGGATGCTACGGCAGTAACTTTTATGAAACACCCAACATTGACAAGCTGTGTGGGGAGGGGATGAAGTTTACAGATGCCTATTCGGCTTGTCCGGTATGCTCGCCGACCAGGGCCAGTATTCTCACGGGCAAGAACCCGGCAAACCTGGGTTTTACGGGTCATATCACAGCCATTGGAAAGCATCGGTATCCCGAAAAAGGGAGGATTATCCCACCACAGGACTATATGCATGTGGCGTTGGAGGAAGTGATGATTCCGGAAATCATGAAACCATTAGGATATTCTACCATTAGCATTGGTAAGTGGCATGTGGGTGAGGAAGAGCAATACTTTCCCACCCACCAGGGTTTTGACATCAATATAGCTGGTTATGAACATGGAAGCCCACCAACCTATTGGGGGCCCTATGAGACTGAATCAACCTGGAATCCGGTGGTTAAAAACCTCGAAAACCGGAAACCTGGAGAATACCTGACAGATCGGTTGACGGATGAAGCCATTCAGTTCATCAGTGACAATAAAGAAAACCCCTTCTTTGTTTACCTCTCTCACTATGGTGTTCACACACCTTTGGAGGCACCGGATTCGTTGGTGCAAAAGTATGAGCAAAAGCTAGTGGGACAAACAGAACAAAAGAATGCAATCTACGCCGCCATGATTGAAAACATGGACTGGAATATTGGACGACTGTTAAATTCCCTTGTATCAACCGGATTAGATGATAATACAATAGTGATCTTCTGTAGCGACAATGGAGGTCTTGGTACCGTAACCAACAATGCTCCGCTTCGCGAAGGTAAAGGTTTCTTGTATGAAGGGGGAATCAGGATACCTCTGTTTATCAAATGGCCCGGTGTAGTGGCTGGTGGATCATTGTCCAATGAGCCAATTATTACAGATAATCTTTTACCCACGATTGCCGATATGATTGGAGCTGAGGCTCCAGCAAATGTGGATGGTGTATCACTGATTCCTTTATTAAAAGAACAAAAAGAGCTGTCTCGTGAGATGATGGCCTGGTACTATCCACATTACAGTCCGCAATCAAAAACTCTGGGTTATGCCATCAGGATGGGTGACTATAAGTTGGTGGAGCACTACGATCCACAGCAGGTAGCGCTCTTTGATTTAAAGAGTGACCTGTCGGAGCAACATAATCTCGTGGATGAGTTGCCCGACAAGGTCAAAGAAATGCAAAATGTTTTCAATCAATGGCTGATGGGTTTCGATCCGATATTACACACCGAAAATCCTGATTATCAGCCGGGATACAGGGATTAGACCTATTACTTCACCGTCACCTTGATGCTGGCAGCCATATCAGGTCCGTAAGATGAGTGTACACCATCTGCAAATTGTAATGAAATGGTGTACTCACCTGGCGCAAGTTCCAATGAGGTAATGGTCTGGCCTTTTCCGAAGTGGATAGTGGTATCACTCGGCGGAATTACCTCGCCTGTTGGCCATGATTCCTGGTTGATTAGAATATGGTGGTGGCCAAAGCCTTCTTTCACCTCTCCGGCCGGCTCTACCTGCATGCCGACTACGCCCATCTCGACAAACACCGGGCTGCTCACTGTGGCACCATCTTCCGGAGCTTTGAAGAATACACGTGCTTCCTCAGCTGGTGCAGGTGCTGCTGCTTCCTGTGCTGGTTCTTTTGTTTCTTCATTACTCTGCGATTTGGGGCCAGAGCATGCCCATACACTAATTGCTATAATTGATATTAAAAAAACGCTTCTCATGGTTGATTACTTTTATTTTTATTGGTTAACGTAAAACTAAAAAGCTTGCAGTGATTTAACTACTTAAGTGACAAATTGATTCGAAATGACCAATAGTATTTCAAATTTGATTGATAAAACAGTAATTAGTTGAAGTGGTCATTGCATTCTTTCCTCACCCTTATACTTTTTTATTTACATTTGTTGGGTAGCCAGGAAGCGACTCTTTTTGTATGATGGACCCAATCATCATCTTCTGAAAATGCGGGCACGGATTTGATTTAAACCATAATTAGCCAATCAAAGATATGAATTCAAATAGACGAGATTTTTTAAGAAAGACATCACTGGCAGGCGCTGGACTGAGCCTGGTACCTGCTTTTACACGTGCAGCAAATAGCATCCCGCCTTCAGCACCAGGCGCGGTGTATATGGGAGACTTTGCAGCCCCTAAGCTGGAGACTGTAAAATGTGCATTTATTGGGGTAGGATCACGGGGTTCCGGACATGCTGCGCAGATTGCCCAGATAGAAGGTACTGATATCGTGGCTATTTGTGACCTGTATGAAGACCTGGCTAAAAAATCATCGGATAGGTGTAAGGAAAATGGTGGAGGTAGACACAAAAACCTGAAAACCTACACCGGAGGCGAAGATGACTGGAAGAAGATGCTAAAAGAGGAAAAACCTGATGCAGTATTCATCGCTACACCGTGGAAAGATCATGCACCTATGGCCATCGAAGCCATGAATCAGGGTGCACATGCTTTTGTAGAAGTTCCGCTTGCACTCACCATTCAGGAGATGTGGGACATCGTGGATACTTCAGAAAAGACCGGAAAGCATTGTATGATGATGGAAAATGTGAATTACGGCCGTGAAGAGCTGATCTATCTCAATATGTGCCGTCAGGGCGTGATTGGAGAATTGCTTCATGGCGAAGCTGCTTATATCCATGAACTAAGAGGTCAGATGAATGATGTGGAGCGGGGTACCGGATCTTGGAGGACCTATCACTATGCTAAACGAAACGGAAATCTTTATCCCACCCATGGATTGGGTCCTGTGGCTCAATATATGAATCTGGCAAGGGGCGAAGACAACTTCAAATTCGTCAATTCATTTTCTTCACCAGGTATGGGGCGTAATCTTTATGCCAAAAAGAACTTTGATGCAGACCATAAGTGGAATGCACTGGACTTCAAGGGTGGTGATATCAATACCTCCATCATCAAAACGACAATGGGGCGTACCATCATGGTACAATGGGATGAGACAAGCCCACGACCTTACACCCGTCTGAACCTGATCCAGGGAACCAAAGGCACGTTAGCCGGATTTCCTAACCGGGTTGCAATTGAAGGTGGGGTAGAAGGCGTTACCGATAGTCACCATGAATGGGCAGAAGGTGATAAGCTTGAGGCCATTTTCGAAAAATACGAGCACCCATTGTACAAGCGGCTCGGTGAGCTGGCTAAGAAAATGGGTGGCCATGGTGGTATGGACTTCATCATGCGCTACCGCATCATCGAATGTCTGCGTAAAGGAGAGCCTCTCGATCAGAATGTCTATGAAGGTTGCTTCTGGAGTGCTGTCGGTCCATTAAGTGAAAAGTCCGTAGCCCAGAATGGAGCACCTCAAGAGTTTCCGGATTTCACCCGCGGCAAGTGGGAAAGTACGAAGGCACTAGATATTATTGGGTAGCGCTTTTCTTCTCCCTAAGGTCGGACGATAGTCAGACCGCTTACTCGTTGATCAAAGAAATCAGACGATAGTCGGACTTCTGGCGATCGAATGGTTCTTGCATGAGCATGATAAACTCGGATTATTATACTGTTCAGTTATTTGGAATGTGTATTATCTTACAGCTTAAATCATTAGACTGGGAGATGGTAGTCCAAAGGGATCAATTATATCATATCTATAACCAAGGCAACAACAGGGAGTTAATTTTTAAAGAGAACGATGATTATCTTGAGTTTCTACAGAGGGTCAAAAAGAATGTAATCCCATATTGTCAGGTTGTTTCTTACTGTTTAATGCCAAACCATTTTCATTTTCTAATTAATACAACTAGTAAATCCATACTGCCTGTAAAGTTAGGTAGGGTGGATAGTACGTCATTGGCTAATGGCTTTAGACTTTTATGCAGCGGCTATGCTAATAATTTCAATAAAAAGAATGATCGGTCAGGCTCTCTTTTCAGGCAAAAGACAAAAGCTAAAGCATTGGAAAGTAAGGATGAAAATTACCCATTTAATTGCTTTCATTATATTCACCAAAATCCAATGAGAGCAGGCATATGTGAAAGAATGGAGGACTGGGAGTTCAGTTCATTTAACAATTATTACAAATCCGAAACAGAATCATTCCTGGTGAAAGATTTAGCATTTGACCTAATTGGAGTAAGTCAGGACGATTTTTACAATGAATCTTATCAGGTAATAGAGGACTATAAGATCAAAATAATCCTTGAGGAATGATTCTAGCCCACATTGGGTCCGACTACCGTCTGACCCTGGATTCGCAAGACTGAATAAGGTCAGCTTAAAAGAATAGCGGAATGGAAAAGGTCGGATGAAGTGAGACTGCTGACTCTTTTGAGTCCGACTTTCTTTGATCAAAGAAGTCAGACGACAGTCGGACTTCTGACGAAGAACGGTTCTCGGGTGAGATTGAAAAGATAGGACTGTAATCATGCGATGAAATCACATCGCTAAATAGAAGTTGACGGTGAGAGAATGGCCAATGAGTAGTTTAGGTAAACTTCAATTACTGTCCATAATATTTCACTACATTTGTTGATTGTCAAATTGGCAAAAAGTCAGATCTTTTGCTAAGTTGGATTGAAAATCCTGTAGTTGGGAAATGTGAAAAACAGTAAATCATCAACCGTAAAGCCCCTCCATACTGGCGATCAAAAGTTTCAGGAGATCTATGAAACACATTTTGATCGGTTGTTTGCTTATGCTTATCAGGTTGCTGGTTCTTATGACGTTGCCAAGGACATTGTATCTGAAGTCTTTTCCACACTGTTGCAATCTAACAGAGACCTTAACGGCATCAACAACATCCAGTCCTATCTCTACAAGTCTGTAAAGAACCAGGCCATCAAAGCCATTTCAATGGATCCTTTGTCTTTTGAAGGAGAGTCACATACTGAGCAGATGGAGTTTATTGAAAACACCAATCCGCAGGACCTGATGGTGGGCAAAGAGCTGGAAGACTTTCTCAAGGTTTTGATTGGTGACCTACCACCCCACTGTCAACTGGTTTTCAGAATGGTGAGGGAAGAAGGACTCAGCTATGAAGAAGCTGCTGACAAGCTCGGACTGGCTCCCAAAACGGTAAAGAACCATTTGTTCCTCGCGTTGAATAAAATCAGGACCGGGTTGACCGAGCATTTCAAAGATACGCCTGTCATTCGCATGATTTCCAATCTAAGCTGCTTCATCCTGATGACATCTTTATTGTATTTCATCTAATAAAAGTATTTATTAATTGATTTTATGATTAGTTAAAGTCATGAAATATTGAATTTATTATAAATATTTCATTTCAATTGGGCCCGGTCATCACTTTTTTCCTCTTATAAGAGAACACACCTAATGTAAAAGTGTCAGAAGAACTAGAACGGATTATCAACAGGCATCTACTCCGCGAAGAATTATCCATCGAAGAGAGGAAAATCCTGGATCAGTGGTTTGCCAAAGAAAGTGACAGTCACAGGATCCTGGGACAGATGAGGCTGATGCTGGATACCAGGTTTGAAAATGAGCGCTCAAGGATCAAGACAGAGACCTGGGAAGAATTGATGGCAGGAAAGCACAAAGCTGAATTCCCTTCCAAAACCAGAAGCAGTTCTCACGGTTTTAAAAAGTTTTTACGTGTTGCAGCCGTCCTGATACTGGTTTCATTGGCCGGTATTTTGTCACAACAACTTATCACAGAAGAGGCACCTGTAGTGCAGACTGAAAGATTCATTGAAAAAGTGGCATTGTCAGGACAGAAGATCACTACGGTTTTGCCTGACGGCACAAAAGTGAAACTGAACTCCGGAAGTAAGTTAATTGTACCGGAGCATTTTGACGGTGCTTTGCGAGAGGTGAACCTGATTGGTGAGGCATTTTTTGAAGTAGTTCGGGATGAAGCCAGGCCTTTTCATGTAAACATGGAAGGTGGTATGAAAGTAGTGGTTTTGGGGACATCCTTTGTCGTAGATGCATCGAATGAAAGAGAGAATGTTGTAGCTGTTCGGTCAGGTAGGGTGCAGGTAAGAAAAGAATCAAATGATGAGTCTATCATACTGAAGAGGAATGAGGTAGTACGCGTATCCGGATCACAAAGTTTGCGAAAATCAGCCATTACAAATGGAGATCTATTCTTTGGCTGGGTGGACAATAAGCTGGTATTGGATGGTGCGAATTTCAAGGAGGTGCTTAGTGCCATTAATGAATGGTTTGGCTATGAGATTGATACCAGGTTGAATTATGCTGATTTTGATGAATACTCAGCATCACTTACAAATCCAACCATCAAAGAAGTAATGGAGAGTCTGTCGCACTCCTATAAGTTTAAATACAGTATTGATGAAAAAAGTAGAAGAATTGTAATCAAGTAAAGACAATAAATAAAGGGCCGCAACACCGTGGAAAGTAGTACAGCCCTTTGAACACAGTTTTAGTAATCAAACCAAAACCATATGAATGTAAAAGTACATAATTATGTAAGAATTATGACGAAACTAGCCTTATATGCCTTCGTCATTTGCCAGTCACTGCTGCTGAGTTTTGCCAGTGATGTGGATGCGCAGAGACAATATCTCCATGAGATAGAGATTGAGTTGTCAAGCTATGAAAATGCCGACCTCAAAGACCTGATCAACGACATTCAGGAGAAGAGTCATTTTGAGTTTGCTTCACCAAGGAAGTTAATCAGTAGAAAAACCATTAGCCTCAATGAAGGTCGGTGGAATATGGAAAACCTGCTAAAAGAGATCAGCTCACAGGCTGAAGTCTCCATTAGAAGGGTAAACGAAACCATATCTTTTTCAGAAGTTGAAATGCAGGCACTTCCTGATGTAGTTGAGGTAAATGTTGTACAAGTTTCTGTTTCGGGTACCATTACAGATGAGAATGGTGAAGGACTCCCTGGTGCTACAATACAGGAAAAGGGTACAACCAATGGTACAATTACGGATGTAGAAGGTGCCTACTCACTGAGCGTACCAGAAAATGCCACATTGATAGTCTCCTTTGTAGGGTACCAAACGAGGGAGATTGCACTGAATGGCAGATCTGTACTGGACCTGAGTTTAGAAGCTGATGTTTCTGCATTGGAAGAAGTCGTAGTGGTAGGTTATGGTTCTCAAAAGAAAAGTGATTTGACTGGCGCGGTAACTTCTTTAGATGGGGAAGACCTGGCAGTAAGAAGAACCACCCAGGTTTCACAGGCACTACAGGGTTCGGTCCCAGGTGTGATGGTAACCAGAAGTAACAATGCTCCGGGTTCATCTGCGAGCATCCGAATTAGAGGTATTACAACCATAGGGGATAGCAACCCACTTATCATTGTAGATGGCGTTCCCATGAATAGTATCGATGATATTAACCCGAATGACATCGAAAATATTTCTGTACTCAAGGATGCTGCTTCTGCATCAATTTACGGTGCACGGGCAGCATCTGGGGTAATAGTTGTTACCACCAAAAGAGCTAAAAAAGGGCAGTTAAGTCTCGATTACAACTATGAATATGGATTTGAAACCCCAACTCAAATTCCAGAATATGTTGACATTACCAGATACATGCAGATGACCAACGAGCTGCGTTGGAATGATAATGGTAACGATGCCAATGAGTATCCTGCATTTGCAGAAGATATGGTTAGAGACTATTTGAGCCTGAATGCTTCGGATCCGGATTTGTATCCAAATACAGATTGGGTAGATCTGGTTTTGAATAAGACCGCTCCTAGAGAGCATCATGCCATTGGTATCTCAGGAGGTAATGAATTTATCAGTTCAAAAGCGTCTTTAGTTTATGACAAAGTCAATGCACTTTATGACAACAGCTCATTTGAGAGGATCACTACCAGGATCAATACCGATGCAACAATCAACAAAATGTTGGATGCATCGGTTGATTTTTATTTTACAAGAGAGACTCGCGAGACTACAAGTAGGGATCCAATTTACTTCATGTGGATTTCTGCGCCAATATACCCTGCTGAATGGAGTGACGGAAGAGTAGCCGGCGGAAAAACAGGAGCAAACATTTATGGCCAACTCAAATACGGCGGATTTATCAACAACTGGGGAAATCAATTGGGCGGTAGAGCAGCACTGAATTTCAAACCTATTGAGGGGCTTAAGGTATCTGCAGTGATTTCACCACAACTAGGTTTTGATAAAGGTAAGAATTTCCAGAAACGAGTACCTTATTACGCTGCTGATGATCCAACAGTTTTTGAGGGGACACTGCAATGGGCATCATCTACTGACCTGAGTGAATCTCGTAATGACTCTTACCGGATGACTACCCAGTTCCTTATCAATTATGAAAAGGAGTTTGCAGGGCATACCATTGGAGCGCTTGCAGGATATGAAAACTTCACTTCTTTTTTTGAGTCTCTATCAGCTTCCAGAGATCAGTATTTACTAGATAATTTTCCATATCTAAATATTGGACCATTGGAGTTTAGAGACAATTCCGGTAGTGCAGTCGAAAATGCATATCGCTCCTGGTTTGGAAGAATCTCTTACAATTACCGAGGTAAATATTTTGTACAGGGAAATGTCCGGTTCGATGCTTCCTCCAGGTTTCATCCAGATTATCGATGGGGATCTTTTCCTTCATTTTCTGCTGGTTGGGTAATATCGGAAGAGACATTTATCCCGGATAATGCGGTGCTTTCATTTCTTAAGTTAAGAGGTTCCTGGGGTAGATTGGGCAACGAACGTATAGGTAACTACCCTTACCAATCTACCATTGGATTTTCCAATGCACTTCTCTATCAGGGAAGCAACGTGGTGTCGGCACAATCAGCAGCGCAGTGGCAATATGCCATCCAGGACATTTCCTGGGAAACTACCGAGTCATACAATATTGGAATTGATGCGAATTTCTTTGACTACAGATTGAATTTTACTGCTGATTATTTTGAGAAAACAACCAAGGATATGTTGTTGCCTCTCGAGATACCTGATTATATAGGTTTTGATAACCCGGATCAAAATACTGGTAAGATGTATACCAAAGGTTGGGAATTGGATTTAGGATGGACAGATGACATCAATGAGTTTGGCTATTCTGTAAGTTTCAATTTGTCTGACTTTAAATCTGAAATGGGTGACCTTGGTGGAATTCAATTCCTCGGCAATCAAATTAAGATGGAAGGCAGCGAGTTCAATGAGTGGTATGGGTACAAGTCAGATGGTTTATTCCAGACTCAGGAAGAAGTTGACAACTCTCCTGTAACCAGTGGTTCTGTAAGACCTGGAGACGTTAAATATGTTGATATAAGTGGTCCTGATGGTGTGCCTGACGGAGTAATATCGCCGGAATATGACAGAACCCAACTCGGTGGATCTCTTCCAAGGTATATGTATGGGGGTAACGTCAAGTTGGACTACAAGAATTTTGATTTTACACTCGTTGTACAGGGAGTAGGTAAGCAAAATGATAGACTTGAAGGTCTCATGATCACCCCATTGATGGAAAACTGGGGACATATTCCAAAAATCATTGATGGAGACTATTGGAGCAACTATAACACTCCGCAGCAAAACATGTCAGCCTACTATCCTAGGCTTACTCGTACTGGTGGAAGTAACAACTATACCATGTCTGATTACTGGATGTTTAATGGGGCTTATCTACGTGTGAAGAATGTCACACTAGGCTATAGCATTCCTAAGAATGTGTTGGATAAGATAGGAATTCAAAATATCAGGTTGTACAGTAGTGTTTCTGATTTGTTGACTATCAACAATTACCCAACAGGCTGGGATCCTGAGGTGTCTGCTTCTGGCTATCCAATCACAATGTCTGTCATTTTTGGAGCATCCGTGAAGTTTTAATTTGAATCGAAAAAGAAAAGACATGAAGAATTTACATATATACTTAATGACTTTGATGTTCATTGCATTTTCATGTAATGATCTAGACCTAAATCCTCTCTCTGAGGGCTCTAGTCAATCATGGTATTCGAATAAAACAGAGATTGAGATGTCTGTCAATGATCTGTTTAGAAGTGTTTTCTGGGCTCAGGATGGAGATGATTGGACAGATGACTGGACGTATCGGGAGTCTCTGACCCCAATCAACAATGGAACGATCAATGGAGAATGGGGAGTCCTCAATGACTTGTGGACCCTTTCTTATAAAAATATCTCCCGGTCAAATACCATATTGTTGAACCTTGACAAAGTTGAAGGGGTGATCCCTCAGGAAACTGTAGATAAATTCAGGGGAAATGCCTTATTTGTACGGGCAGCACAATATGCAAATCTGGTTGCCAAATTTGGAGATGTGATCTATTTCACTGGCATTCTTGACCTCGAAGAGTCTTTTACTCTATCGAGGACAGATAAGGAAGTGGTGATGGAGGCGGTCTATGAAGATTTCGACATGGCTGCTTCTCTTTTGCCTGAAAGCTATGGCAACAGCGAAAATAAGTTTGCTACCAAAGGAGCCGCATACGCCATGAAGGCACGGGCTGCTCTTTACAATGGGGATTTTGCTATTGCCAGAGACGCGGCAAAAGCGTGTATGGATCTGGGAGTTTATGAATTGTACCCTGATTATGGAGAACTGTTCTGGTCTGAAAACAAAAATACTGTAGAAAGTATCTTTAGTATGCCGAGGTCCACTGCGCTAAACTCATTTTTTGGTGATTGTAAAAACTATATCACCAGAAACAATGGAGGTTGGGCGGCCAAAGATCCATCCTGGGAGCTGTTGTCTGCTTATTTATGTACAGATGGATTACCTATTGATGAGTCTCCTTTATATGATCCAAGTGATCCATTCAGCAACAGAGATCCAAGGTTAGCAGAGACGATTGTACCTTTTAACACGCCTCATCTTGGATTCATTTACCAGCCCCATCCGGATTCACTGGAAGTATTGAATCTTAATACAGGAGCCTATCAAAAGAACAATGACACAAGATCAAATGCTGCTTTTGCTTCCTTCAACGGGTTAGTCTGGAAGAAGGGTATCAACAGTGACTGGACAGATGATTTTCGTGCTGAAAATGAAATCATCATCATGAGATATGCTGATGTGTTGTTGATGTATGCTGAGGCTAAGATTGAGCTGGATGATATTGATCAGTCAGTCCTTGATGCAATCAACATGGTCCGAGCCAGAGCGTACGAAGTGGATTACATGGATACCGGTTTATACCCGGCTGTTGTCACAACAGATCAGTCAGAATTGCGCAAGGAAGTGAGATTGGAACGAAGAGTGGAGCTGGCGTTTGAAGGAAGAAGATACATGGATATCATCAGATGGAGATTGGCTGAAAAAGTCCTAAACAAGGATGTTTACGGAATGTTGGATCTGGGTGATTTAAGGACTAGAATCATTGACGAAGGACTTTGGTTTTTCCCTCAGGTGACAGATATTGATGAAGATGGGATTGCTAATTTCGACCCCATGTATCAGTCAGGTTTGATCAGAAGATTAGCCCAACGGGAATTTGACCCTGAAAGACAATATCTCTGGCCAATACCTTCCAAAGAGGTCTTGATCAATGACAATCTATCTCAAAATCCTAATTATTAATTAGGTCTTAATGGTACTGGTAGACTTTGTTTACCAGTACCATTCATGTTACTTTGGATGACCTTTTCTATCTTGACGAGGTTGATGCTAAAGCTTACCAAAAACATCTTCTTTATGAAACTTAACATTACAATTGCAGCGTTGCTCTGTTTTGTTTTTGCATCATGCAACAAACAGCAACCAATAGATAAACCCATTAATATTTCTGGTGTTTACCCGCACCTGGCCTTTTACAACAATGAAGGTGAATGTGGAACAGGGGCTGTGGTGCCCTGGGCCGATCGGTTGTGGGTTGTTACCTATGGTCCTCATTTCCCCAGGGGGTCCTCAGATAAACTCTACGAGATCACACCTGATCTGCAGCAAATAGTTCGTGATGAAAGTATCGGTGGAACCCCAGCCAATCGCATGATCCATGCGGAAAGTAACCAGTTATTTATCGGTCCACATGCCATAGATGCTCAAGGCAATGTACGCACGATCCCTTACGCTGATATGCAGGGTCGACATACTGGAAATGCTCGTCACCTTTCTAATCCTTCTGAGAAAATCTATTATGCATCAATGGAGGAAGGCTTTTACGAAGTAGATGTCAATACGCTGGAGGTGAAAGAGTTATATAAAGATGGACATGATGAGCAGGGGAAGCACATGGAGTCACTCCCTGAGGATCCGCTTCCTGGCTATTCATCCCTTTATGGTGACCATGGTAAGGGACTTTATTCGGGGCAGGGTGTATTGGTTTATTCCAACAATGGTGAACGTGGCCCTGGCGTAACAGAACATTTTGATATCGAATCGGGATCCCTCTCGGAATGGGATGGAAAAGAATGGAGATTGGTTCGTAGGTGCCAGTTTGTCGAAATAACAGGTCCCGGTGGTATTTATGGTAATGAAAATCCGGATACTGACCCAATTTGGGCAACTGGATGGGACCCGAAGTCCCTGGTACTTGGTGTCAGGAATGTGGATACTGGCTGGTCCTTTTATAGGTTGCCAAAAGCCAGCCACAGCTACGATGGAGCGCACGGATGGAACACTGAATGGCCTAGAATCCGGGACGTAGGCACAGCTGCTGCTCCGGATTACTTGATGACCATGCATGGAATGTTTTGGCGATTTCCCCAGACTTTCTCCACTGGACGCACTGCTGGTATCAGACCTCGTTCGGCATATCTCAAGGTTATTGGTGACTTCACCCGATGGAATGATCAACTGGTGTTTGGCTGTGACGATTCGGCTCAAAGAGAATTCCTCAACAAAAGGAAAGTTAAAGGATCGATTGAAGGTCCGGGACAATCCAATTCAAATCTTTGGTTTACCAGCATGGATACCCCTGATAAGCTAGGACCAAATACCGCTGAGGGTGCTGTTTGGTTAAATGAGGAAGTGAAAGCCAATGAAATTTCTGAACCGTTTCTGTTTTCGGGGTGGCCTTACAGGACTGCCTGGGTCAAGAATGAAGGTGGGGTAGCAACGACTTTTACATTTGAAGTGGATGCTGAAGGTAGCGGTAAATATGAAGCCGTGCACTCAATCACTATTCCTGGAGGAGAAAGCAAGAGGATCAATTTTACAGATGCGGAAGCAGGTGAGTGGGTCAGGGTGAAAAGTGACAGGGAGACAGCAGCAACCGTTCACTTCTATTACTCTGACAAGGAAGAAAGATCCTCTGCAGAGCATGATATGTTTACTGGCATTGCAAGTGTCAATGAGTCTGAATCTATAGGTGGGTTACTATACGGGCTGGGAGATAACCGAAGAGCTTTAGGCGTTGCAGCCACTCAATTCAGTGGCGCGGAGGCTGGTACAGCCAGTTACTACGAGTTGGACGAAAAGCTTAACCTTGGTCCAAAAAAGGATGAAGAAACGCTCAAGTTTATACAGGAGAAATTTGCAATTCCGGATCAGGTAGTGACTGTCGAAAAATCTTCTGTTTTAGTAATCGATGACCGGGGTAGAAGATGGAGATTGCCGTTGAGTAGTGAAGCGAATTTTACCGGTTTGACTAATGCCTCTGCCTTGCGTATTGATAGGGAAGTAGCCACTGAGCGCGACCTTATGAACTGTCACGGGACATTCTATGAGTTGCCTGCCGAAAACGCCGATGGATTTGCTAAGATCCGACCTGTATCTTCACATGGCTATCGTATTCATGATTATGCAAGCTATCGTGGATTACTTGTCATGACCGGGATTAGTCCGTCTGCAAATACAGAAAATGATCACATCATCGTTTCAGAAGATGGGAAAGCAGCAGTTTGGGCTGGAGTAATCGACGATCTGTGGAAGCTGGGTAAACCGACCGGGCAAGGTGGTCCCTGGTACAAAACTGAGGTATCCGCAGGTGTTCCGTCAGATCCATACCTCATAGGTTTTTATGATGATAGAAGTCTTTCTATTACCCATGATGGGACTGAGTCAGTTAACTTCAGCATTGAAGTAGAGCCGGTAGGCCATGGCCCATGGATGGTGTATGATCAGGTTTCTGTTGCACCTGGTGAAACGTTTACGCATCAGTTTCCAGCTGATTTTCAGGCGCGGTGGATACGATTTACTTCGGATCATAATGTAGCTGCTACAGCAACACTGACTTATAAGTAATTCACTTTTCAGCTGGGTAATGAAATACAATTTCTGTAAAGTCCTTTTGCTTTTTTTCGTCCTTGGTTGTACTACAACAGACCCATATACTATAAAAACGGACATCTGTATTCTGGGAGGAAGTGAAGCTGGGTTTACCGCTGCCATTCAGGCTGCACGGCTTGGCAAACAGGTTGTGCTGATCGAGCCCACTGGTCATTCGGGTGGTATGGCGGTAGAAGGAATTGGGAAAGATCTCCGTTTTGGAAATGCCCATGTAATTGGAGGAATTGCAGCGGAATTCTATACAGCAGTTGAGGGCCGTTATGGTCTAAAGCCCAGGTTCAATGATCCTTCCTGGTTTTCAAAGTATGAGCCGTCTGTAGCAGAAAGTGTTATTGATAGCTTAATTGCCAGTGAACCCAATATTCGGATGATTCGAAAAGCCAGGATCAAAGAATCGGGTGGGTTGCTGATGGAGGGCAATCAGATTCGGGAGGTCAACCTGGATAATGGCATTAACATCAAATCCAGCGTGTTCATTGATGCTTCGGTAGAAGGTCATTTATTACACATGGCAGGAGTCACCACAGAAACGATCAGGGAGGGGAATGAAAAGTTTGGTGAAAGCTTAAATGGGATTCAGGGTGTGAATGACTTCAAACAGTTTACGGTCAATGTAGACCCGTTTGTGATTCCGGGTGACCCGACAAGTGGTTTAATTCCCACGATCCAGGAAGGCGAGCTGGGTGAGCATGGAGCACCCAGTAAATACATCATGGGATTCTGTTTTAGAATGGTTTTGACAAAAGACCCTGAAAATGTAATACCCGTTGAGAAACCTAAAAACTATAACCCTGACACTTACGAGATCTATCGGAGATACTTAGGTGTCGGGGGACAGTTATTTAAACCAGTAGCCAACAGGCACAATGGCAAGACTGACCTTGGTAGCTGGCATGACCTATCCGCTAACTTATACGGTGAAAACTGGATGTATCCCATTGGCACTTATGAGGTACAGGACAGTGTTGTCGAGTATCACCGCAATTTCTCTTTAGGCTTGATCTATTTTTTACAGAATGACCCGTCAGTAGATAGCCTCACCCGGTCCAACTGGCAGGGGTGGGGACTACCCAAAGATGAGTTTCAGGACAATGGCAACTGGCCACGAAGGCTTTATATCAGAAGTGCCAGGAGAATGGTATCAGATTATGTGATCACAGAGCACAACGCCAGGTTTGATGTTCCGGATACGGTAACTGATCAGGTAGCCATTGCCTGGTGGCCTCCCGATATGCACCATGCCAGGAGGATTGTCAAGGATGGCTATGCCTATGATGAGGGTTTCACCCACGTGGAAAATGATGGTTCCTGGAAACCATTTAAAATCTCATATCAGGCACTGATACCCAAAGCGAAGGAGTGCACAAACCTCATCACGCCTACTTGTGTTTCGTCCAGCTATGTGGGCTATGGCAGTGTTCGAATTCTCCCCACTTTCATGGTACTTGGTCAGAGCTCCGGGGCTGCTGCTGCATTGGCGGTCGACAAAAAACTCCCTGTTCAGGACATCGACTATGCAGATCTGGCAGGCATACTGAATGAGTACAATCAGATTTTGGAGCTGCCTAAGGACTGGGTGAAGATCATCACAGAGAATAATTGAATTCTGGTTCAGAAGAAACTCAAGGCCATTAATACGTTTTACATGAGGGAAATATTGTAATTAATTCAGATCTTACTGACTTAAAGGTTGAGATACTGATTTTGAGTATTTCAAGATTTTGGTGCAAATGAAATTACTTTACAGCCTCAGTTTATTTACTTGCCTTCTGCTTTCAAGCTGTAAACCTTCAGAAGAAAAGGGAGTGATTAAACCCAACATCCTCCTGATCTTTGTAGACGACCTGGGAAAGGAATGGATCAGTGCGTATGGATCTGATAGCATTGAAACACCGAATGTAGATCTCCTTGCAAAGACTGGACTGAAGTTTGAAAATTTCTATGTAAATCCACAATGTACGCCTTCCAGGTTGAGCCTCTTCACCGGTCAATATCCGTTTCGACATGGTTGGGTCAATCACTGGGACGTTCCCCGCTGGGGAGGGGGAGCTCATTATGACTGGGAAACAAACCCTGGTTTGGGAAGGGTTATGCGTGAAGCGGGATACAAGACAGCGGCTGCTGGTAAGTGGCAGGTTAATGATTTCAGGGTACAGCCTGATGCCATGAAAAGTCATGGGTTTGATGACTGGTGTATGTGGACCGGGTACGAAACGGGAAATCCGCCCAGTGCTGAGCGTTACTGGGATCCATACCTATTTACGAAAGAAGGTAGTAAAACATACCCTGGAGAATTTGGAGAGGATCTCATGTCTAATTTTTTGATCGATTTCATGAAAAAGAATAAAGAAGATCCAATGTTTATGTACTACGCCATGTGCCTGACCCATACACCGTTAGTATCTACACCGGCGGATCCGGAGGCTAAGGGGATGTATCCAAAACACAAAGCCATGGTGAAGTATATGGATTTGATTGTGGGTAAACTGGTAGCTTCTTTGGAAGCAGAAGGATTGAGAGACAATACCATAGTAGTATTCACAACGGATAATGGTACAGCTAAAGGAATTACGGGATCCATAAATGGTCATGAGGTTCCTGGAGCCAAGGCTAATACCACGGAAAGCGGTACAGCCATGCCTTTTATAGTCAATTGCCCTGGGATAGTGCCTGAAGGAAAGGTTACTGATGCTTTGAGTGACCTGACCGACCTGCTGCCAACATTTACTCAGTTAGCCGGAGGCACGCTTCCCGAAGGACATATCTTTGATGGAGTGTCAATTGCGGATGTCTTTACCGGAAAATCTATGGATTCATCGAGAGACTGGATCATGTCCATGGGAGGTGGCAACCATGCAGCATTATCTGAAAATGGAGTTGAGAATCAATACAGGTTTCGGGATCGTGTGTTAAGGGATGAGGAATATAAGTTTTACGTATCCACAGAAAGGAAGCCCGAAAAGCTGTTTTATCTGAAAGAGGACCCTTTTGAATTGGTAAATCTGATAGCAAGTGACGAGAGTCAACATCAGGAAGCAATAAATAAATTTATGAAAGTAGTGGAGACATTCCCGACCCAGGATCATGATCCCAAATACAACCCCCTTGGACTGCAGTCATGGGATGTCGCCGTCACGGTGAAAAGCCAGGATTGGAAGAAGTAGAATTCTAGCTCCCCTCATTACCTCTTATATCTCATTTTATTAATTTATTAATTTGTTAATTAACTTGTTTGTGTAAATGAACTATTGATTATTTTTCAAAGAGAGTGGGCGTCCTTAAAGAGTTGTTAATAAGAAACAATCCATTTTCTTCTACTCATTAACCCATGTATCAATGAACATAATGGTAAGAATATTTCCCTTGTTCATGCTACTTATATTTTTCGGATGTAAGGAGTCTTCACAAAAAGAAGCCGTAGATCCTGAGGCGCTCTTTGCCCATGAGGTGAAGCCCATCTTTGAGTCCAAATGCATTGGATGCCATGGCGGAGACCCCAAAAAGATCGAAGGAGGACTGGATCTCAACAATTATGAGAATCTATTGGCAGGAGGTAATACCGGTAAACCAGCTATTGTTCAAGGCAAGTCAAAAGAGAGTTTACTCTATCATTCTATCCTCAGAGTAGATGATGATTTGGCCATGCCCCCAAAGGATGGTGATAAGCTATCGGAAATAGACCTTCAAATTATCAGGGATTGGATTGATGGGGGAGCACCCTGGCCATCAGCAGAAAGGATTGCTGAGATCAAGCTCGACACGGCATGGGAATATGGCAACCGCATCAGGGTAAAGACTTCAGGTGGCCTCAGTGATACCTGGGACAACCGACCCTATGAGAAGGAGAATTTGTGGGCCTATTACCCGGTGGAAAAACCAGAGATCCCCTGGGGTGATTTGGATCCTCAGAACGATCACCCGATTGATGCTTTTTTGGCGGAGAAGCGAGAGTTAGAAGGTCTGTCAATAGCACCACCTGCCTCAGATTTGGTGTTAATTCGCAGAGCAACCATTGATTTGGTCGGACTGCCTCCGACTATAGAAGAGATTGAAACTTTTCTGCAAGACAAAGACCCTAAAGCCTATCAAAACCTCATAGAACGACTATTAGCTAGTCCGCATTACGGAGAGCAATGGGCCAGGCATTGGCTGGATGTAGCCCGATATGCAGATTCAGGAGGATTTTCAAATGACTATGTAAGACCGAACGCCTGGCGCTACCGGGACTACGTAATCAGGGCATTTAACGAAAACAAACCTTACGATCAGTTTGTGATGGAGCAGCTAGCCGGTGATGAGCTCGATCCCGAAGACCCTGAGATGCTCATTGCAACAGGGTTTCTGAGGATGGGCCCCTGGGAACATACCGCCATGAGTGTAGCTGCTGAGACCAGGCAATTTTACCTGGATGATGTGACAAACATTGTTGGGGAGGCTTTTTTGAGTACCCCACTGAATTGTGCCAAATGCCATGACCATAAGTATGACCCCATTCCTGCCAGGGATTATTACAGTATCCAGGCGGTTTTTGCCACCACCCAGTTTGCAGAAAGACCGGCACCATTTCTTCCCGAAGAAAATACGGAGGTGACCGAGTTTGAAAAGGAGCGAATAGTTGATTGGCTCAACAAGACAACTGAAGAGCAAGAGCTTCTCAGTAAGAAAGAGGAAGCTGCAGCAAAACAGTGGTATCAGGAGCATGGTCTAACCTACCTGCCGAAGCGGGAGCGAAGAAAGCTTCCTGAAGACCAGCAGCCACCACGATACCTGGGGCTGACGTATGAAGACCTAGGATACCGAAAAGTATTAAGCAAAAGAAAACAGTTGTTGAGGAGGCAGGAAGAACGGTTCGAGCCCCTGGCATATTCAGTGTATAATGGGCCTGTAAATGTCAAGAATAGTCAAAACAGGATGACCATTCCTGATAAGCTGAATGGTGAACCTCCTCAAAGTAATATCCTTGGTGGTGGATCGGTGTATGCACCTATCGAGCCTGTAGAAGCAGGCGTGATGAGTATCATTGAGCATCTTGCTCCTGAAAGAAAGCAGATCAATATTGAAATCCCCAATAGCATGGAAAAACGTAGGTTGGGTTTTGCAAAATGGCTGACACATCCTGACAATCCGATTATGGCCCGATCAATGGTTAACCGCATCTGGCAATATCATTTTGGCAAAGGGATCTGTGAAACACCGAATAATTTCGGTAATACAGGTGGGAAGCCCACTCATCCTGAGCTGCTGGACTGGTTGACTGCTTATTTCATTGAGCATGACTATTCAGTAAAAGAAATGCATCGACTGATCATGACTTCCCAGGCCTATCAATTGGCAAGCACCCATCCCGAATGGTCCAAGGTCAATGAAGTGGACCCAAACAATGAACTGCTTTCATACTTCAATCCACGTCGGATGGATGCTGAGGAACTTAAAGATGCCATGTTGTACATATCAGGAGAGCTGAATCCTGAGATGGGTGGATTTCCGGTAAGACCCGAAATGAATATTGAAGCTGCTCTCCAGCCAAGACATATCATGGGCTCCATTGCCCCGGCATACCAACCATCCAGAACCCCAGATGAAAGGAACCGACGAACCATCTATGCTGAGCGGTACAGGACATTGGCTGATCCTTCACTGGAGGTGTTTAATCAACCTGGTACGGATATGTCCTGCGAGGCGAGAAGCGAATCAACTGTGACTCCACAGGTTTTCACCATGTTCAACGGACAAAATGTGAGAACCCGTTCTCTGGTTTATGCCGACAGACTGATGAAAGACCTGGAAAGTCATGAAGCACGGGTACGGGAAGCTATTTATGCCATTTACAACAGGGAAGCGAAAGCTGATGAAGTAAGTGAAGGCCTCAACTACCTGGAAAAAATGACCAAATATCATAGCGATAACAAGCCCCCTAAAACGGAATATCCTACAGAAGTGGAAAGGGAAATGTTCGAAGAGATGACGGGCGAACCATTTACCTATAAGGAAGAGCTTGACATTTACCAGGATTATGTACCTGACCTCCAACCATGGCAAGTCGATGCTTCTACACGGGCTCTTGCGGACCTGATTGCGGTTTATTTCAACTCAAATGAATTTGTTTATGTCTACTGATCACTCAAACTGGAATAGAAGGGATTTCCTTTACGGATTAGGATCGAGTATCGGAGCTGTGGCGTTGAGCAGCCTGCTAGCTTGTGACACCAAAACCGGCCAGCTTGTATCCAGGGGGCCGCTAAGTCCGGCATCACCTATGATGAGAGCCAAGGCGAAGTATTGCATCTTCCTGACCATGGAGGGGGGTCCAAGTCACATCGATACTTTTGATCCAAAGCCGGCATTGGATAAATATCACCTCACCAGGTTTCAGCGTCAGGGGGAAAAGTTTTCCGCCATGTCATCCGGTGACAGGTATTTTGTGAGAAGTCCTTTCTCAAGCCGTAAAGTTGGTAAGTCCGGGGTTGATATGAGTGCCCCATTTGTACATCTGGCGGATGTAGCGGATGAGATCTGTTTTTACAGGGGGTGCCAGGCTGAATCGGTGAATCATCCCACAGCGATGTATCACATCAACACGGGAAATCAATTTGGTGGAGAGCCGGCACTTGGCTCCTGGATCAGCTATGGCCTAGGGACCATGAATGAGAATCTTCCTGCTTTTGTGGTACTCCCGGAGGTAGCCTATCCTCAGGGGGGTCCGGGCAACTGGTCAAATGGCTTCTTGCCTTCCCATTATCAGGGCACTCCGCTCAGGCCGGAAGGATCTCCAATCCTTAATATCAATCCACCTCCCGGAGTAAGCCGTTATCACCAGGAAGAAAGTTTGGAACTTCTTCAAAAGCTCAACAGGGAGCATCAGCAGATGCATCCCAATCATGATGAACTATCCGCACGGATTGAAAATTATGAGCTGGCCTACCGGATGCAGATGGAGGTACCGGATGTAATAGATATAGAAGCGGAGGATGAAAAAACCAAAGAGCTCTACGGTGTAGGACAGACTGAAACAGATGCATTTGGCAGAAAGTGCCTGCTGGCAAGAAAGCTAGTTGAACAGGGTGTCCGGTTTGTACAAGTTTATTCGGGAGGTTGGGACTCACATGATTTCCTGGAACGCGCACATGGTAATCTCATTACCAGCATCGATAAGCCCATTGCCGGACTGATCAAAGACCTTAAAAGAAGGGGAATGCTGGATGAGACATTGATCGTCTGGTCCGGTGAATTTGGCAGGACAGCCGATAATGGAGTGCGTGAAAATGGAGTGGCATATGGCCGGGACCACAATCCTGATGCCATGGGGATGTGGTTTGCTGGTGGAGGGGTCAAAGCTGGTCATGTCATTGGAGCGACTGACGAGCTTGGGCAGGAAGCCATCGATGTACTTCATCCATTAAGGGACTTACATGTGACACTTCTGCATCTGTTTGGTTTGGACGATAATAAACTCACCTATTTTCATGGGGGTAGGCATAAGCAACTTTCCCAATTCGGTGGGCAGGTGATTAAGGAGGTAATTGCATGATGGACTTTCTCGGTGCTTTTCATCCATTGGTGTTACATATACCAATAGGTGCTCTCATTGCAGCTTTTCTGCTTGAGTTGATCCATCATTTCCGAAAGAGTCACGCACTGGACCAGGCCATTAAAATTCTATTGGGATTTACAGCTGTCACAGCGATTGTCGCGGCATTGTTTGGATACTTTCTGTCACAAAAAGGAGGGTATCAGGGCGTTACACTGCAAATCCATCAGTGGTCGGGAATAGGCGTGGCATTGCTCTCCACCTTATTTTTCTTGTTGAAATCCCGGCTTAGCGTTCAGGGAGTTTGGATTGCCTGGGGAATAAACCTACTAGTCCTAACAGTAGCTGGTCATTTTGGTGGTTCACTAACGCATGGTGAAGATTTTCTAATCAAAGATGCACCGGGTTTTATTAAGACGGCTTTTTCTTCAGGGGATGAGGTCATAACAAATATTGATCCTGATAGTGCAGTGGTTTTTACCGATATCATCCAGCCCATTGTCAAAGCAAAATGTCTTTCCTGTCACAACGAAAGTAAAAAGCAGGGGAGCCTGGACCTAAGAAATGAATCCACCTGGGTAAAGGGTGGCAAAAACGGTGACCTTTTTGATCCTGAAAACATTGAGCAAAGCCTGTTGTTGCATCGGATATTTCTACCCCTGAATCATGAAGAACACATGCCCCCGGAAGGTCAGCAGCAGTTGATCCCGACGGAAGTAGCCATGATAGAATGGTGGCTGGAAAACGGTATGCCTTTCGACAAAAAAGTTGGTGACCTCCCTTCATCGGGGCGAATCGCTCAAATACTCCAAAGTAAGTTTCAACCTTTCGATCCATTTGAAGTCATTACTGCTGACCCAATCGATGAAAGTGTTTTAGACGAGTTTCGTTCAAATGGGATCACAGCATTGAGGATATCTCAGAAGAGTCCGCTGCTTGAGGTAAGGTTAGCTGGAGTAGAGACAATAGGTAAGGATAAAATCGACCTGTTGAAAAAGGCAAAACAGCAGATCGTCAGGATTGACTTTCATGGTTCAGGGATTACGGATGCTGAGCTCCGGGAAATAGCCTCATTTCCTAACCTGGTACACCTTTCACTGCATCAAACCAATATTACTAGCGATGGAATCGAAAGTCTAAGGGACCTGAAATACCTTCAGCATTTGAATGTACATAGTACCCGTGTTTCTGACGAATCATTAAATAATTTGATAGCGCTGGTTCAATTGAAAAGCTTGTATGTCTGGAATACCCATTTTTCTTCTGAAGCCATTGAACAACTTAAGTCAGCCCGTCCAGACCTCGAATTAGGGGAGGTAAATTAAAATAGTATGATGTTAAAACGAGTTTGTCTGATTTTTCCACTTGTTGCTTCAATGGCTTTATCTGCTATGGGCCAGGGTTTAACATTTGCAGAGCCCGTTGATATTAGCGGAGGAAGTGTGTCGGGGGTTAGTGCTTTGGATGCAGCAGATTTTAACAAGGATGGTCTGATGGATGTAGTGGTCATGGATGGAGGAAAACACGCTGACCATTCAACTTTCGGATGGTTTGAGCAGGAAGAAGGTCAGAAATGGACGAGCCGCTCCTTTCAATCTACGGAAGAGTTGGAACCCTTTATTGGCACGGTCAAATGTGGAGATATCAATGGAGATTCTTACCCTGATGTGGTATTTACAGCAGATGGTCATTCATCCGGACCCATTAATGTGTACTGGCTTGAAAATCCTGGAAGGAAACAAATGAATCCATGGAAGGCACATCTCAGTGCCACGATTGATGGTTTTCATGCCAATGATATCAGGTTGGCAGATATGGATAATGACGGATTGCTGGATATCATCATCAGACACAAAAATCCCAATACCATACGAATTATCTTCCAGGATGAGAAAGATGAATGGAGCATAGTTTCCATCAATACGGAAAAGCTCGGTCTTGAAGGTTTTGCAATAGGACTTATCAATGGTGACGAAAAACCAGATATTTCGGTGAATGGATATTGGTTTGAATCTCCAGGCAATCCAAGAAAAGAATCGTATCTCCTTCATGAAATTGATCCGGTTTTCACAACCATCAATCCCAATACTAAGGAAGATATTGGTGACATCAATCAGGATGGATTAAACGATATCGTCATCTCTGCAGCAGAGGCCTATTACAATGGGAAGGATCATGTTTTGGCTTGGTATCAAGCCCCCAAAAACCCCTCAGAACAACCATGGATACAGCATGTAGTAGCCGCACCATTCAACCGTGGACATTCAGTTCGTTTGGTAGACATGGACAATGATGGAGATCTGGACATAGTGAGTGGACAAGCCTGGGAACCAAGAAAGATTGTTGTGTATCTAAATCAGGATGCTTCCTTCGAAACGTCATACATCATCAGTGATAAAAATGGGGTTTACTCGGGTGCCGTGGTAGATGTGGATGGCGATGGTGACATTGATATCGTGGGGGAAAACATGTATTCTAAAAATGCCAAACCCTATTATTATGAGAATCTTCTAAAATGAAATGATGAGAAGAAGAAAATTTATTAAAGCAGCTTCACTTTCGGGATTAGCCATCACAAACCCTTCTCTGATCATTTCGCCTTCCGGGAGAGATCAAATGGATCGAATTGGGCTAACTACAGTAGTTTTTAGAAATAGATTTTCATCTACAGCACCAAAGAATCGTCCGCTGGAGAATGAACTCAAATTGACTGAGGTGCCTGAGTATTTTGCAGATCGGTTTAAGGTAAGAAATGTGGAGTTATGGTCACAACATTTTGAATCACTGGATAATTCGTATCTGGCTGAGATAGCTAAGAGTTTAAAGAAGAGCAGGTCCAATCTTATTGACATTCAAGTTGATACCAAACATGATCTATCTGACCCCGATGAGACCAATAGGCAATTGGCTATCAGTGAAAACATGGCATGGATTGACATTGCGAAACGTCTGAATTCACAGTTCGTGAGGATCAGTCCGATGAAGAAGAGCTATGCTCAGGCCATCTCCTCACTTAAGGTTTTGGTCGATTACTGTAAAAAAAGCGGGGTGTTACCTTTGTTAGAAAATCACAATGACCTCTTCTCAAATGTTGACCATCATTTGAGCGCAGTAAAAGATATCAATGACAGTAAATTTGGATTACTTGCCGATTTTGGAAATTACCCCGGTCATGTTGATCAGGTAAATGCACTCACTCAAATTGCACCCTTCACCAAACTGATCTCAGCCAAGACCAAAGCATTTGATGAGCAAATGAGACATGTTTCTTATGATTTCGGAAAATGTGTAAGCATTTTTGAAAAATCAGGATACAAAGGCATCTATTCATTGGAGCAGTGGGGACCCAATGATCCAACCTATGACTATGAAAAGATCACAGATTGGATGATCAGTTCCGTGCTTGAAAGTATCTAGAATATTCTACCTTATTCCATCGCCTTCTCCAATCCCATAGTAGTCGTATAGTATTTGGTGATCATGTTAGGCACTTCCCATTCCGGGAGCTTTCCGTCTACCAGGTATTTCAGGTATTTTTCTGTTACCTGTCCGAAGTGAGCTTCATGACCTACTTTGTATTCTTCCGGGATGTTGATGGTCCAAAGGTTGTCTTCCAATTGCTCTAATGTCACGCCCGGGTACATGCCAGCGATGGTCTCGTCAATGGCTTTTTGCAGGTTGTCACGGAATGGGCTCGAAACGTCGCTTGACTCTACATATACAGTCGGCTTGAAGCCTTCTTCTTTGCCCTGCTTGATGATGATGTTGCACTTCGATCCTCGCATGATGCTGTAGTGGGTGTCGCCGGTACCTTCGGGTGCCTGGTAGTTCCAGATCACGGAAGCCTTGGCTACCTTGCCTTTCAGTTTGTAGATGATCTCTCCGTTGGCATACACCTGGAGCTTACCATCTTTGATGTCTTTCTGTAGGTAGTCAGGGAAAGCATCCAGCTGCGTTACTTTGGTGAATTGCTCCAAAGTAAGCTCTGTTGGCCATCTACGGGCACTGATGATCTCTACATCTGACTTGTTGAGAATCACGTCAGGAAAAGCTTCCCACTGTATAAGGTCTACCAGGTGAGTGTTTACATCTACGATGCCTTCGCCCTGCTGCTGGGTATCAAAAAACCAGGCTGGCCTTTTAATAGGATTACCGGAAACATATTTAAAGAAGTGATGAACGCTCTCTTTGGTGATGGCCGGAGCATCAGGTGTCCCCTGGGTAAGCTCGCCAAATACTGATGGTATTCTAGCCAACTCCCGCTGGATGATCGTCGTGATCTCGTGACGCTCGGTCATGATGTCATAAAGCAATACACCATTCTTTTCTGCCTCTGCAAATGCTTTCTCCAGATCGGAGAAACCCGCTTTAGTAATCACCATGGGTTTATCTGCCAACACGTTGATGCCCGCCTGCACGGTCTTGAGGATGTATTCTGTTTTCTTTTTATTGTTTCCGGCCGTCACCATCACGTTACCTGGCTTTTCGCTCAACATTTTTTCCAGGTAATCAGGACCCTTATAGATCTGCTGATCCCAGCTGGTTGGATTTTCACTACGGGTGTTATAACCATTGATGAGCGTCATATAATCGTCTACATCGCTTCCTTCCGGTGCAAACACATGAACCTGTGGATCCATTTGCTCATACATAGACTTCTGTACCAGGGCAGCATGGAAATGTCCGGGATCAAGATTCATGAGCTTTACTTCACCTTTTGCGCCAGTAAACATGTTTTCAGTGGTTTGGGTTGTGTCTTTTGATTCCTGGTTTCCGCCTGTGCATGAAACAAACAAGGTGGCTATAGTTGCCAAAAACAAGGAGGATTTGATTACGTTTTTCATCTGATCTTTGGTTGGTATTTAAGCAAATGGATTAACCATTGGGATGCTGTTATCCAGCAAACTTAATTAAACAATTGGATTGGTTCAATGAGAAATTTGTTACAAGCCACTAATGGATATCAAAGACTCAATAATTAAGGTAAAAGGGACAATCGTCAGCGTCTTTAAGAAAGAATACTTATTTTCACGAGAAATTAAGCCATTCCGCCAACCTATGACTTTCTATTTTGCTTAGATACAGAGCCGACGTAAAGACCCTGATATGGATGATTTCTGCTACGGCGTTGTTCTTCGTGCAATGGAACATGGAAACCTTCAATGGTTGGCTGTATGCTTTGTACCTCTACTTGTCCATCTGTTTCTCGGTTTTTGCTCATAACCATAACCACCTTCCTGTCTGGAAAAACAAATTCCTCAATCAGCTGCATAGCTGCTGGATCACCTTGTTTTATGGATTTCCTGTTTTTGGGTGGATCCCCACACACAACAAAAATCACCACCGGCACAACAACAGGGAAAAAGATGATACCAGGACCTACATGGTCTCGGAGAAAAACAATCTATGGACACTATTGATCTATCCAACCCTGAGCGGTGCTGTTCAGCAAAGATCTATTGCCCGGTTTTATAAGCAGCAATACCACAAGAACAAAGAACAATTCTTTTATTATACCCTTCAGATTGTCTGCCTTGTGGCCTGGGTAGCTACGGCTTTTAACCTTGACTGGCAAAAGGCTTTGATCTATGTGGTCATTCCGCAGCAGGTCTCCCTCAATACGGTGCTGATCTTTAACTATCTGCAGCATGTGCATGCAGACGAGGAATCGGAGTACAATCATTCGCGAAACATCATAGGGTGGCCATTGAATTTCTTCTTGTTTAACAATGGCTTGCACACCATTCATCACATGAAACCAGGGTTACACTGGAGTAAGACACCTGAAGCTCATCGTAAGATTGAGCACCTGATTCGTCCGGACCTCAATGAAAAGTATGCCCTTTGGTTTGTGTTCAGGGTGTATGTGCTTGGGTTATTTATCCCCCGATTCAGGACCAAATCGTTGAGGTTGGAAAGAAAAGCAAGAAGTAATGCTGGTGTTTAAGTAAAATGAAATGACCCGTTAAGGTGATATTGAGGAAATAGCCCCGCTCAAAGGGTTATTTAATTCAACTACTAATTCCTGAAAAGACGATACATCACCTTTATCAAAAAGGCGAATCGGTTGATAAGCTTTTAGATCTTCAGAAGCCATGCCATTTAATTTCATGATTTCATCCATTTCCATTCCGGTCAATTGAGAAATACTATGGAGAGTGCTGTGAGGTTTTACAAGATAGATTCCTGGTAGGCGATGTTGAAGTGAGGAATTAGACTGTATTTTGATTTCTACACGTCTGTTAAATTGCCTGCCATAGGGTGATGTGTTATCTGAAACCGGATTTGATAATCCATGGAAATTTATCATAATCTTCTGTGGGGTGGCTCCGTGCGAAGTCAGGTAATGAAATGCCATCTCGGATCTTTCCTTACTTAAGGTTTCATTCATTTCTTTGTCACCGACATTATCGGTATGACCATGGAATTCTATCTTGATTGTTGGGTTCTCTTTGATCAATTGAGCGATATCTGCAAGAGCAGCCTTTGCCTCCGGTCTCAAATTACTTTCTCCCGAATTGAAATAAATGACTGAGTTTAACTGGTATGTAAAAAGGTGTTCATCAAAACCAGAAATACTCAAATCCTCAAGGGCTATATTTTCTTCTTCAGGTTGATTCAAGGCCAGAATAATATATTTCTTAGCTGGTAGGTCTTCGAATTCAAAATTCCCATTTACATCCGTGTAGGTTTCGTATAAAATATCAGTCCCATTGATGCTTAATCCCACTGGAATAATGGAGCCTTGACTTTTAGTTGATTGTTTAACTAAGTACCCGGAAATATTGATAAACTGGTAACCGGAATGTTTATCTGACAATTGACCAAGTACATAATTTTTTAATATTATTCGGGGTTTGTCTTTAGAGTCGTCGGTTGCTACACTAATATGATTCGTATTGCTATGATTTGCCGTAGGAACCATTTTTGGAAACTCATAGCTGGCGGAGACAGCAATGAGCCGTTTGAGTCTTAAACTATGTTCATGACTAATCAAATCTTTATTACTCTCTTCATTTGAAAGCCTGTTTAATAATTCATTGATCAAAAGCTTATTGCTATCATTATTGGATAAAGCATAATCAAATTCAGTTCCGAACTTCGTCGCTACATAATCATAATCAGCTATAATAGAATTGTGTATAAATCTTGCCAGGATTCTATCTGCACTTCCATGTGATATTAAGTTTAGCTGATCAAATCTTTTAATTTCCTTTTCCAGTAAGTCAAACGAAACATTCCGGATATCTTCAACCACAAACGCTGAGGCAAGCTTTTTTATAACTTCCAGGTCAGTTTCGCTTAATACTTGAAAGAACCGCCTGTCTTCATCATTTATCGTGTATTCATCGGTCTCCGCAAGCAAAATGGTTTGTTCTCTGATGGCTGTCCAGAGTGATTGGTTGTGCTTATTATCCTTTAAAAAAAACAACAGATTAGGTCTTAATGGGAGGTTGTCGAGACTGGCTTTATGTTTGAAGTAGCTTTTAGTAATGGCACTTATTGTTGATCGTTCTGCAGCAGAAAACTCTGAAAGAACCTTTGATTTTATAGCTCTTTTTGAGGATCTAACTACTTTATTTGTGATGATCTGATCCACTATTTCACGACCTGTACTGTCCAGATGATCATATTTGTCCTTAAGGTCACTACCTAGCCTAAGGCTATTACCAATCTCACTTTGCTGAAGTCTGTTATAGACTACTTCATCTACAATCTCACGATTTGATGCGCCTAGCTCATTATAGGCAAAATACTCCTGAACCCTGAGTGCCCTTAGGTCGCTTTCCGTCATTTTACGATACCGCGCATTGACAATTCTCTGAATTCTATCCTTATCATCAAGAGAAAGGTTGTCGTAAAATATTTGGTCTTCCCTGGTTAAACTCAGGTTTGATCCGGCTATTTTATTTGCCAGAAATTGTGATATGATACGGTTTATTCCCTCCACATCAGGAGAGTCATAATTATAGTCTTTTTGATAAAGGGATTCCCTGCCTGCAATGGCGACCTTGCTTTCGATTTGTAATGTGAAGCCACCATTGCTTTTCATCACATTTCGAAACATGAAGATGTTAAACTTGCTGTTTAAATCTCGGTTTGAGGATAAGTATCCATACCTTGAACCTAAGGTAAAAAAGCAGTCATCAGCAAAGGAGTTGAATGGCAGACCAATATTGAATACTTCCATTCGATCAAAAGATTTTCCTTTTGCCATAAATATGTCATAACCACCAAAGCCTTTATGACCATTCGACGCAAAGAATAAGACGCCAGATGTCTTTTCACAAAATGGGGATATTTCATCAAGAAAGGTATTTAAATGTTCACCTAAATTTTTTGATGGACCGAATTCACCACTCTCATTTTTTACTGAAAACCAAATGTCAAAACCACCATAACCCCCTTCTTTGTTGGATGAGAAGTATAAAGTATCCCCTGAAGCAGAAATAAATGGATGTTTACTGTTAAACCCTGGTTGGTTGATGTTTTCATTAAGTAATTCAGGAGTATTCCAGGATCCATTTTTCTTTTCAGTTTTGTAGATGAAGCATGTCTCATTTTCCAGTGTACAGCTGGTAAAGTAAAATACTTTGTGGTCCCCCAAATAACTCCCTGAACCTTCACCCCATCTGGTATTGATCATTGATGGAAATCTGTCATTGGGACGTGATGTTATCCATTCTTTACCATTGAATTGAAACTGAAAAAAATCTGTATAATACTCGCCATAAGTAAAATCCACATGGATACCCTTGCTTTCTTTTCGTGCAGATGAAACGATGATTGAAGAATCATTCTCCATACATACGGCAGCAAAATCATTGTAAGGTGAGTTTACAGGAGAATCTACCAGCTGTAAATCACTGATCAGGCTGGGACGTTTGTTTTCATTCAAAGCTAGTTTGCAACCTGCTATTTCGACCAGTGCCTGCTTGTAGTAGGGTCGATACCTGGGATTTTCGCTGAACCCGCTTTGTTTCAATTCGCGGGTCATCTGTCTCAATTCCTTTTCAGCGGATTTGTATTTTCCCTGCATTTTTTTCATTAGCCCGAAATAGTACCTGGCCAGCGGGAAAAGTTCGGAGCTGAATGATGAGGCTACGATGCCATAGTATCTCTCAGCCAATTCGAATTCCATTGTTAACCTATAACACTCTGCTACCTGGAATTGTGCACTACCAAAATTTCTACGCAATTCCAGTGCCCCCTTGTAGTATTCTAAGGCTTTTGTGTATTGCAAATTGTTGAAATAAATGTCACCTTGTTTTTTTAATGCATCAACAGATTGACCCAGGGAATTCAGACAATGGAAGAGAAGTAGTATGTATAAGCAAGCACTTTTCATATTTTACTGCCTCTTCCTACCAACATGAACGAGCCCCAGTAGTGGGGATGTGAATATTCAGCACGTAACTTTAGCTGTGCATTTTGTAGTGCATTGTTTATGGATTGATCGTTTTTAAAATTCTCGTAGAAATAGCTCATGAGCTTTTCTGTGGCACTATCATCAATTTCTGTCAAGCTGATAATCAGATTTGATGCTCCTGCAACAATAAAGGCTCTCTGTAGGCCATAGACACCTTCACCATTTACTACATCTCCACTCCCTGTATAGCATGCGGATAATATAACAATATCGGTTCCTTCCAGGTTAAGGTTCATTGCTTCATAAGCAGTCAAGACTCCATCATTGAATGAATCATAAGAACGTCCTGTTTTATGTAATTCAAAAGTGTTTTCGACGCCTGCCAGATACACGCCTGATTTAAACATATTATGGATCTCAACAGGAACAAGTGCCGTTGCCAGCTCATCTTCGTCAGTGATAAAGCCATGTGTTGCAATGTGTAGCAGGCTTGGTTGAGCAGATTCTTTCAGATGGTATTCAGAAGCTCGTTCTCGCGTATAGGTAATTATTGACCAGTCTTTTTGGTCTCCAAGAATGTCTTTGATATGATTAATTTCCTTGCTGGTGCCCGGTAAATTGCTTAGCAATTGATTCTTTCCGTTTAAATGAAACTCAGGATTGCCAATCAGAAATGCCTGTTTGTGTGAAGGTTTTGAAAGATCCTTTTTTGGCAGGATATCGCTACAGTTAGTAAGATAGCTTACGAAGTAATTGTCTATAACATATTTACCCTCATCGGTTATCAGAATGTTTGGGTTTATTTTGTTATAAATACCATCAGGGGAAACAAAAACCCTGTTGATATATCCGTCATTGAGCTTTTTATCAATCTCATCCCAGAAACTGTAAAAGCTCTGTTTATCTTCCATTTTATAACTCAGAGAATTATTATAATAAGCATAGAGTCCTTTTTCCAGTGCAGTTCCATTGGGTATGATCACATACTCCGGCTGTGACTTTTTAGGATTGACTATGATAGCGAGATAGTTGCATTCCTTGCTAAAACCAAAAATCAAACTCTTACCCGCCTTGTCCTGATCAAATGCTCTGATCCTGACAATTTCAATGGCCACCTCATCGTCAGCCAAATGGTTGTTTATGTCTTGCCAGGTAATGCCAACGTCGGCTAATATTTCAAAACTTCCTCTTTGATGAATGATTTTCTTTTCAATATCCTCTATCCTGGATTCCAGCATCTCTATGTCAATGCCATTTTCAGCAAGCCTGGACTGACCAACATGATAATACCTTACCAACCGCGTTTTTAACTCTACCCACGTTTCATAGTCTTTGATGAGCTGCTGATCTCTACTATTGAAGATGCTTTGGCGTGTCTTCTCGGTTGCTGACAACAAAATAGCTTTTGTTTGGATTTGATTGTTTATGATGTTCTCAATTAGTTCAGGTTTTGAATCCAACAGAGATAAGGCGATGTGATTATACCGTTCTATATCCTGGCTGATTGTCTCATAAAACACCTTGCGTTCCTTATCTGTCAGCACAGGAAAAATTGTCCTGATTTGTTTTTTCTGAATAGCAACAGCTTCACGAAAGAATTTTTCAGCCTGCTCAAGATTGTTCTGGGAATAATGATACAGCCCTAAATTTTCCAGGCTTCTTGCGTAAGTTGGGTGATTAACTCCCAAAGTTCTCTTACGGATTTCGAGAGATCGTAAATACAATGCCTCTGCTTTTTCATTTTCTCCTTTTTTGAATAGGAGAATACCCAAATTATTTAGTGTAGTGGCAAAGTGCTGATGTTCTAATCCATAGATTGCTGAGTCGAGTAATAATACTTTTTTATAATGCTTCTCAGCAAGATCCAACTGACCAAGTTCGCTTTCAGTAGATGCCAGGTTGTTTAATCCATCTGCATACAGCGGGTGATGTTCACCATATAACTTCTTATAGATTGTAAGTGATTCAACGAAAAGTTCTTTAGCCTCCTCATAAGCATGCTGATGTTTTGCTATTGTTGCCAGGTTGTTCAGAGCAATGGCATAATAGCTGTGATTATAGTTTAAGTTTTTCTCGCATGTTGTCCTTACCTGCGAAAAGTAATGTGATGCTTTTTCCAGGTTACCGATATTCTGATGAATGATCCCCAGTTCATTGAGTGTTTTTATCAAGGACTCAGGGTTTAGTTCATCATTGGATTTTTTGTAATCAAGAACCTTAAGTAAGATTTTTTCTGCCTCCCCATACTTACCCTGAATTTCTTTTAACACTCCCAAATACTCTAAGGATTCAGTGTATTGAATAGGATATTTAGTCTGGGAATTATTATAAACCGAAACAGCATGATTCAGGTGATGCTCAGCTTCCTCAAAAGACCCAACTTTTATCAGTATTTTTCCAAGTGAACCAGATATTTCAGCAAACTCTGGTGAGTCTTCAGAAAACAAGAGATGAACAATATTAAATGCCTGATCATACAGCTCAAAAGACTTATTGTAGAGTCCGATCTCATAGTAAAAATCTGCAAAACTTGTCAGACCCTTTGCGTATCGATAGTCATTTACTCCCTGCTGTTCATATAAGAGGTTGATGATTTCGACAAAGAATATTTGAGCTTCTTCATATCTTCCGGATATACGAAGAACCTGGGCCAGGTTTTGTAAGGATTTGACATAGGAAGAATCTTCAGTTAAACCTTTTTCTCTTTTAAAATTGATGGCTTTTACAAGATAATTTCTTGACTTTTCGATTTCTCCATTTTGCCAATACGCGTAACCCAGGTTACTGATCACATTGCTTAAAGCAAGCGTCCCAAGAGATTCAGAAGGTTCAGTACAGATGCTGTCTAAGAGGGAAATGGCTTCATCCCACTTTCCCTGATCCATCAATTCATCCGCTTTATCAATACAATCTATAAGAGGGGAGGAGTTAGCCTGGAAGCTGTGGAAGAAAAATGCCAAAGACAACAAGCTAAGAAGTCCGGTTGTCTTTAATAGTTCTGAAGCAGTCATCTTTGGGGTTCTTATTTAATGGGTAAATAGCTGATTAAATCATGGGCCTAAACTCACGATTTCAAAAGTATAAGATGACTTGTACGCTTTGGCCGGTTGGGTAATTACAATAGAGTTACTCAGGAAGTTACAATAACATTACACGACAAAAAATTTGATTCCATGATGTATTAGAGGAGTCCCACAGGTAGGAAGAAAGCAATGCTAAAGTGTTTAGATCTTGTTTTTTGCATGATAAAATAAATAGGGAGGATCCATTAAGACAAATGGATCCTTTACCAATTCAAAAAGTTCTATTGGGTCTTTTCAACAAGTCGGCATGTTATGCAGGGTGACCTGTTGAAATCGTATGTATATTATTTCACTACCTCACCTTCTCTACCACAAAATCATCTATCAGGTAGACAGACTCAGCTATGGCATCATCAGCACCGGGGAGGGGAGGTCCGGGTGTCTCATTGGGTGTCTTGCGGTTCGGAAGATCCCGGTAAGGACCTGTGCGGAATGATATCCGCTCCACAGATTTGATAGCCTCTGCCAGCTGGTAGCCCTTGCCTACCTCCTGGCCATTCACCCATACGTCGTAGCTGCCATAGGGGGTGGCGCGAACGATGAGTTTCACATTCACCCAGGTGTCAGGGCTAAAGCTTCCTATCTTTTTGGCCGTACCACCATCCACTGCAGTTATGTCTCCTTTTCCATCGAAGCTTACCCGGACTGGCCGATTGCCAAACTGATCTGTGAGGTCTACTTCAAAAGGCTCTTCCTGTGCCTTGACCACTTTTACTTTAAACGAAACCACGCTTTCATTACTTTCTTCAAACACCCGGATCGCCCTGGCATAATCATAGGGATCCATGTCTTTGAGCTGCATGCTCAGTCCCGCATCCGACTTCACAAGGTCGACGGGAGCCCAGAGCGGGCTGTAAACGTTCCAGTCCGGAATCGCTCCACCAGCCATAAATTGATCAAAGTCTTCATTGATGTCACCCTTCACGGCATAGCTGACCGGTGTGGGAACCCTGCTGATCCAGATGTCTTCTTTGTTCATGCTGTAAGTCAGCCACATATCGTCACCGGGAGGGTTGCCATTGCCTTTCACGATGCCGCGCACATAGCAAGGGCCAAAATCTTTCCAGCGTCCGTAAAACCGGCGAGGAGGTACCTCACCCTGCACCAGTACCATATTGTCAAACAGGATACCATCATCACTGGTGATGGTGATGAGCGGGTATCGATACTCCTGGTTTTCGATGGGGTTGTAGACGATTGCGTATCGGTCGTCATCGGTCTGCTGACCCCATTGTTTTCCACCAGCCATGAGCAGGGTTGGAGATTTTGTCGGTTTGGAAAAGTGGACACCATCATCGGAAAGCGCAAACATGGACCATTTCCAAAGTGCCACAACTTTCCCGTCTTTTCGATGATAGAAAGACAGCGCTTCCCTCGCTTCATCTATGCTGTAAAAGCCATCCAGCCCCCTGTCTTCATCCCACCATTGCATAGTGATCAGCTTGTTGGCTAATAGCTCATCACAGGCCTTGATAAATCCCTTGTCTTTGGATTTTTTATAGAAGGGAAAGCTGGTGTTTGTTTCGCTCCAGTCGGCATGGCTGGTATACCGGATAAAGTAGATGGGCCCCAGACTTCCATCCTTGTAGATCTCTCGAACTACCCGACCAATACCCCCTGCTTCGAAAGGGTCTTCAGTATGTCCGTAAAAGGCGAGGGTGAGTAGGCGCTGATCACTGGTGATGTAAAAACCCATCCGCTGGTGCATCATGTAGCCGTCGTAACCTTCCGGGATTTTCACATCCTTGGGTGGATCATATGGAGGAAAGATCACCTGTGGCTTGGACCATGTCCTACCATCCTTTGAAGTCACCATCAGCGTTTGGCCCGGTGCGATATGCTCATCTACCGGGTTACTCAGGTATTGCTGAAAAAAAGTGTCATTCCAGTAAGCCAGGTTTGAAGCATGGCTGTAAGTCCAGCCAAAACCATCACTAAGCTCAGGGTGGGTCCTATTGGCACGAAAAGTCTGCCTGCTTTCCGTTCCTATGGCATAACGCAATCTCCCTTCATGGACACTGGGATCAATGGTAACACCACCGATATATCGTACCGGTTCATTGATAGACCCTGTCTGTGCATACAGTGTCGTACTAAAAAGGAGGGCAACAAATGGAATGACATTTTTCATTTTGTTTCAGTTTACTTCTTAATGATCCAGATTTCGGATACCTGGGAACCTCTTTCGGCCTCACGACAGGTCCAGGAGAAGGTTACCTCGCCATCTTCCAGGGCTTCTTGTGGGATTGGAAGTTCGTAAGTTGGCTGGATACCTGTTTTGATGAAGTCGTGTACTTCTATGCCGTCAGCCTCCATACGCATGCGCGAACGAAACCTGCCTGTATAAGATACCCGGATGCTGTATTCACTATCAGGATCAAGGTTGTTGTACCTGACCTCCAAAGGCTGATCATAAAGCGTAGTCACCTGGTTCATCCACGCCATTGGTGCAGCGTCACCTTCAAAACCTTTAGCGGTGATCTCATGTACCCATTCCTTGCCTTGCAACCCGACACCAAAGCTTACCCGAGGGGTCTTCAGATTACCGGGGTCTTTACTTAGATCATTCCGAAATACTACACGACTCCAGGCAGAGGGATTCCCAAAGTTGTCATAAAAGCCTCCCGGGCCAGGGTTGGTCCGCCCTAATGTTTCTTCCAGCAGCTTTATCTTATCTGATTCTGACGAGGCTTTTTCCACCTTATTAAGTTGAGAATAAATCCAGGCCACATCGTTAAGCGGGTTGTCAATGTTGTCGATGAAGTTTCCACGACCTCCCATGGCACCATGTTTTTCAATGGTGAGCTGAGCACCAATACTTTCAAACAGATCGTCTGCCAGCTCGTAACAACGATTTTTTAATTCGGCATCTATTGATTGCTCCCACGCTTCAGCAAGTACAGACCGACTGTTCTCTAAAGCTTTCGGGATACCTACTGTGGGGTACGCAGCCAATGCTTCTTTGGCTTTTTGTTCAATCCATGTTTCGTAGATCATTCTTTTCTGTACATAGGCATCATGATAAGCCCGAATGAGTCCCATCTGATACCTAAAGTTCTTTTGCATTTCCAAAGTAGCACTCTGCTCAATAGTTTGCCACTGCATCAGGGTGTTTTGTACGTGTTCATTGGTAATCATCGGACCATCAATATTCTTTTCAAGTGCGAGGAGACCCTGGGCGATGGATTCAGCATGGTTGGGTGAAATAAAGTACCTGGCATAATCACGCAATGTCTCGATAACTTGTGTCTCAGGGTCCCAGTCCTGGTCACTCCAGACGAATTTGTTCACATCATCATTGGTGCCTTCGGAGTAGGAAAGGCTGCCATTTGCATACTGATCCAATGCATTGTGGATCATCTTCTGGTCATTCGGCCTCGGGTTGATGCATTCCCTGCCCAGGGTGATGGCCCAGCTAAGGTCCCATTTCGGGATAGGATATTGGGAGCTCAGGCTGTGTGTGATATCTGGATATCTTCTAATGGGAATCCCCGCATCAACAATCTTTCTAATATCGTCAATGGGCGTCTTGACCCATGGACCGAATACAACACCTCCCAGCCAGTCGGGCTTTTCGTTGATGTAGTTAAAGAATTTACCAAGCCACTCTTTGGTAGGACGGAATACCTGTGGAGAGATCCATATTTTGGCCTTTGGGTGGTATTTCCGAAGTATCACTGCTTCTTTTTCCAACCACTCGAACAGGATGTCTGGTTCGAGGTCTCCGGGATCACCACCCGGGACAAACAGGTGGTCCAGTCGGGGTACGGTAGAGAAGACTTCGTGGCGCTCATCTATTTCTACCTGGAGCGAATCGGGATGCTCGTAGTCCGAGCCCATGTTAGGATACCACATCCATACATCCAGGTCGTATTCATCGCAGATTCTTGATTGCTCTCGGATCATCTCGATGGCCGGGAGCTTCATGTGCCTGCTGGTGAAGTCATCATCAGTCCGTGGAGGCATGATCTCGATGCTGTTTGCTCCAAAGATGGCCAGGTCACGGATGTACTGATCGAAATGGGCCACTGTCCAGGCGTCATAGCTGTTGGTTTTAGGGCGATAGCCGAGCTGATGACCACGGATCTCGTAGGCGGGGGAGGAGGAAAGGCTGATAGAAGAAGGGATCAGTACTTTATTTTTCCTAATCTCCATCATACGAAGCAGTTTACCCACGCCATACAGGGCACCCCGTTGGGTGTTTGCGTGGATGATGATCTTATTGGATGCTTGCAAATACAACAGCTGATAACCCTCTGCTTCGATGGCCTCCATCTCTTCCAGTTTCCCGGTGAGCTCGGCCGGAAGGTCTGTGCGGTCACCCAGAGACAGAATGATCTGTTGGCCATCGGTGATCTTTCGGCTGGTTTCTATACTTAGTCCGCTTCTCTTTCCCACCTCTTCAGTGAGGACCTGAATCACTTTTTGTAATGACCGGGCATCCTTTTTAGGAGCATAGATGGAAAAACCGGAAAAATCCAGTTGTTCCTGTTTAATGATAGGGCTTGCTGATGTCGCAGCTATCAGGCCGGTCACAATCAGTAAAGAAATAAGTGTTCTCATGAGTATGTTAGTCAAGGTTGATGATGAATATCTGTTTCGTTTGGGAGCCCTGGCCGTCAGGGACTAGTCTGTTGAAGGCTATGGATTTGCCATCGTGAGCAATTACAATGTCTGAAGGTGGCAGGTCAGTAGGTTTTGTAAGCACTTTTGCCTTGTCTCCAACTTTCAATTTCATGATGCTGTTGTTCCATATGTAGCTGATGTGCTGGCTATCCGGAAACCATCGGGCAGCACTTTGTACATCCGAATCATGGAATGTGAGCTGCATCGGAGCACCTCCAAATGGTGTGACACTGAAAATTTGCTTTATTCCCTGCTCATCCCTGGAAATGTACGTTAGCTGGCCGCCATCCGGAGCACTTCTCACGATGCCCACACAACCGGGATGAGCAGAGTTAGCAGTATTGGTCAGTCTGCGTTGCGTGGCTCCCAGGGGCGGAGCGGGCATGGTAGTAGCCGTACCTTCCAGCGGTCCAAGATAACCGGGTATGGTAATGTCTTCTGGAATGTCAACGATAAAGACTTCGTCTACATCCTGTCCGTTTTTGTCTTTTGTGGTCCCGATGAAAGCGCGGGCCATTTGCTTTTGACCATTTCCGTTGATGTATCCATTTGTACCTACCCAGCTATCTCCTGCAGCCCTGCTGATCTCATCAGATCCTGGTTCTGGGTTAGCCACTACACTTACTACCAGGGCACTGAACCATTCGCCGTTTACATTTTCACCATCACCGTCTTTGTCTACCGTCACCGGACCGATCTTTTTGGACACCCCGATAGTACGCAGGTTGTGAACCTCACCGGTAGCGTCTTCCAGCTGCTTCAGGATGGCATCGTTGTAAGTATATCCTACCCACTGACCATCTCCGCTAAACTCATGACGGTGAGTACCGCCGCGCAGTGCACCGGGAGTGTAGGAGAGGGTGACATCCCTAGCATCCATGAAGATGGGCTTACCAGGATCAGAATCTTTGACCATGACACCAGTCCTCCGCCACTGCTGGTAGGGATTTGTCTCTGTGATGTTGAGCAGGCCGTGGATAAAGATGACCTGGTGATCTGTGTGGCTATAGCTCACCGCCCCTACGCCAGGGCCAAAAGACTGGTTTTGGGGTAGCTCATACATCACCACAACCTCTCCGGTTGAGACATTCACCTTTTCGATACGACCGCATGCACCAATCCCGCCTTCCTCGGTTCGGGTATCATAGACGATCCATTGATCATCAGGAGAGAAATTGTCATTGTTGTCAAGGTCGTGATTGTAAGACAGGTTCGTGGTGAGTTGTTTTTCTTTCATGTAGTCAGGGTGTTGGCAGCTAAAGGCTATGCAAATGAGGGCAAAAAGGGCAATGTTTTTCATGCTAATTAAAAGGAAAAAAGTCCCATTAAAATCTTTAATGGGACTAAACAATCGAAAATTAAACCTAATCAACAAAATTAATCCTTGGGCTCACTGATCACGCCGAGGTACCTGCCGATCCAGTAGGGCAGCAACCAGATGTCGCCAGCACTGTACTCGGATGTGCCACTGCGACTCACACGGTCGAGTCTGAACATGTTCCCGTTATGTCTTTGAATGGGTCTTTCATCCGGAGGTAATACCTCGGTGATGGTTTGACCACGGAAGTTTTCTTCCATAAACTCAATGTCCTTTCTATGGCTGTTTGCGATATCCCAGGTGATCAGGTCCATTGGGTGCTGCTGCAAGTACCAGATGCCTTCCTCCAGGTCAAATTCTGATGTACCCGTCAGAGCTGTCATGATGTTCCACGCACCTTCTTTCTCCGGTCTTTCGATCTCCCAATGGTCGATGATGGCTTCTTTAAACATCTGCTTCAGGCTGTCGTTGAATGCATATCGGTACAGACCCCAGTAGCCCATGTAGTACATCTCATCATCAGAGTGGTTCCAGCCTTCTGAGAGCATTTTACTCCAGTCGTCCGCATCCTCAGGAGCCTTGCCTACCTTTTCCATTGGCCACATCAGGTTGTCCAGGTAGCCATGTTCTGTCATCAGCTCGAAAGCCTTGTCTTTGTATTTTTCCTTACCAGTGAAGTAGTAAGCCGTTTGCAGCATGGCCACGATGTTGGAGGCGTTGATCTTTCGGTCACCAACCATCTTCGGTCGGGCATTCACATATTCAGGATTCCAGCGTGCCCATGTTGTTGGCTTACCATCGTAGTCGATCATATACATATCGTTTTTCACGATGTGGCTCATGAGCGTATCGATCAAAGTGATGGCGCGGCTCTTCATGTCTTCATCATCGATCAACTCAGCCATGGCACCAAAAGCGAAGATGTGCCCAATGGCTTCATCGCTACTTGTGGTAGCTTTCCAGTCCCATTCAGGGTCATCTGAATGTTGCCATCTGTCAGGGTCGTGTAGTCGCTCGATGTATCCGCTACGCTCAAAAGATCGTGATGGAAAACCGGGAACAGGGTTGATGCTGTAAAGACGCTCCATCGCGTCCAGCGACTCCCGGCAGTTTTGCAGAGCCTCTTCGGAACCTGTCACCGCATATCTGAAGATCTCACCACCCAGGTACATGGCGGTCCAAAGTCCGTCATTGTCTGAGTCGCTAAGTCTTCCTGAGTCTACATTTCCTTTTTCCATGTCATCGAGGCTGGCATTAAACCCAAGCCTGATGTGACGATCACGCACCTGCTTTTCGAAAAACATGGCTTTATCATACAGGGTCATCTCTTCGAAGACGATTTGTCCGAGCCCTTCGTCAGTAAGGATCAGTACCGATCCGTCTGTGCCTTCAGAGATGCTGATCACAGTATTACCGGGTATCCAGCGCTCACCGTAGTAGTAGTCAAATTTTCCATCTTCTTTCAGCTTGAAAGCACCTTTGGTAGATCCAAACCACAGAGTTTCATCAATGGAAGTAATCGAAGTGATCTCAGTCCATGGGAGCTTGTTTTGCAGCTCGCCCTTTTGCTTTCCTGAAAGGTCCAGGGTAAGATAACCATCGTTGGTGCCTACAATAATTGCTTTATCTGTTACTTCAAAAGCAGTCAGTTCATTACCGTCAAACAGTTTTTCAACCTTTTTTGCTTCAATGTCAAACTTGCTGATGCTCCTTTCTCCCAGGAGGTAAAAAGCACCGGAAGCGAAAGCGATGTCCTGTACCTTGTCGGTGGCCGTACCATCCCAGGCCACATTGTTGTTGGTAAGGTATTTGAGCTTTTTGCCGTTACTGATCAGGAATTGAAAATCTGCTGAGCCAGCAAAAAGCGTGGCGTCTTTCATCTCATGACGGATGAAAAGCTTACCTGCCCAGGCATTGCTCAGTACCGCCTCATCATCGAGGTAGACAAACTGGTCGTCGATGATGGTGATGTCGGTGATGTTTTTATCTGTAAGAGGTCTGTAAGTACGATCTGTGATGAGCTCTCCGGGGTACAAAAACTGACCATCGTGTGTTCTTAGCAAACCATCTAAGGAAAGTGTCTGGATGACACCATTTCTGTCCATAAAGGACTTTTTCAATATCGTAGCATCTGTCTTGTAATACTTGATGCTGTAGTCCTGTACGAATGGTACGTCTTGGTGAACCGGCTGTGTGCCTACACTTGTTGTTGGACTTTTATCAGTGTTACATCCTACCTGGAAAAGACAAATGCCCAGGATGAATAAGATGATGTTTTGCTTCATAAAAAGTAACTATTTATAATGTTTGATTCTTGCCTGTAATACTTGCTTTTGATGTGAACAGACTATTTAAACCCAAATAATTCAGGGTTTCTACTGAAGGGTTGCCCACCCTGCGTTGCAAGGTTTACAGGGAGGATTATACACCTCGCAACCCCAAACCTGTCCTCTGGCTAAAGGGTCATCAGTTATTCTACAGTAGATAAGATTCTTTTATACTAAATGGAGGTGTCTGAAAGCGATTGGCAGGTCTTTTCCAGCTACTTTCTCAAGAGTTCAAAGCTGTAGATCAAAAAAACCGTTATTAGATTTTAGAAAATCAATGCATATAACTACTTTATTTCTTAATTTAATGTAAACAAAGACAATTTGTGGTGAGCATAAAATCGTCTTGTGATTGATTAAGCTTCATATGTCTGTTCAAACGAAGAATTATTTATGACTACCGATACCTTAAAGATGAAAAAAAAGCTAAAGTGTGTTTTGCTCATTGACGATGATGAGCCCACCAACTTTGTGAATCAATTGGTAGTTGAAGAGACTGGCTGTGCAGATAAAATTGTGAAAGCCGAAAGTGGGCAGAAAGCTCTAGACTACATAGCTTCGGTAGCCTCCCAACCAGATGCGCAGCCTGATTTGATTTTTCTGGACATTAATATGCCGGCCATGAACGGGTGGGAGTTTTTGGATCGCTATGAAAACCTGCCAGAAGCTCAAAAATGTGCAAAACTAGTCATCATGTTAACTACATCACAGAACCCTGATGATAGGAAAAGGGCCAGTGAGATTAGCAATGTCAATGACTTCATAAGTAAGCCACTAACAGGTGAGACATTACAAAAGATTATCCAAACGCAGTTTCCAACTAGGCATTAATCTTAACTCACATCTCCTGAGGTTTCTTGATCCTGGACTAAAAAATGAAGAAGGAAGAATATTTGAGCATACTCAACACAATGAAAGAGGGCTTTCAGGTCGTCGATCAGGATTTACGCTATGTTTTTCTCAATAAATCAGCTGAGGATCATAGCAGAATGCCACCGGGAAGCCTGGTTGGTCGAAAAATGACTGAATGTTATCCGGGAATAGAGAAGACAAAGCTTTTTGAGTTAATCCTTGATACACAGAAGAGAAAAATTCACAATGAGTTTGACAATGAATTCACGTATCCCAGTGGAGAAAAGGGGTGGTTCAGAATTTCTATACAACCATCAGATAGTCGGGTTTTCATTATTTCAACTGATATCACTGAACTAATCAAAAAGAATAAGGAACTGGAGCAGTTTGCCTACATCACTTCTCATGACCTGCAAGAACCCTTGCAAACAATCATGAGTCTCAGTCAACTCATGACTTCAACTTACACAGGCCAGCTTGATGAAAAGGCGGATAGATATTTAAGATACATAGATGAGTCAAGTAAAAGGATGAGTGAGCTCATCAAAGCCTTGCTTGATTATAGTCGGATAGGCTGTGAGCGGGAACTCAAAACTGTTGACTGTAAAGCCCTCATTGAAACAATCAAAGAGGATCTGCAGGAAAGTATCCGAAAATCTCAGGCAGATATCCATGTTGGCAATTTGCCTGAGATCCGAGGTTATGAAACCGAATTAAGGATGCTGTTCCAAAACCTCATTACTAATGCGCTAAAATTCCAACCTGAGAATAATGTCCCAAAAATTTCAATACATGCCAGGGAAGAAGTAGGCGGTTGGGTGTTATCCTGCACTGATAATGGCATAGGCATTGCCCCGGAAAACCAGGACCGAATCTTTGACATATTTCAACGCTTGCATAGCAGGACCCAATATAAAGGAACAGGTATTGGCCTGGCTCATTGCCGAAAAATCGTTGACCTTCATGATGGGAAAATATGGGTAGAATCACAGGTAGATGAAGGGAGCACTTTTAATATCTTTTTACCAAATCAGAAATGAGTGGCTGCCCATAGCTCTCTCCTAATAATGCGCAATAACCTGTTTTTTTTAATGCTCAACGATTATTTTCCTTGTGATCACCTCATGGACCAATTCTATTTGAAGTAGATAGGTGCCTTTGTCATACCCTGACATATCAAGCTGAAGTGCAGACTCAGGGGCTTCCCCATCGCATCAGTTCCTGTCCAGAAGAAGTGTAAAGGAGTATCCGTGTGGGAGGAGTAGACAAGTCTATATTAATCAGATTGTTTACCGGGTTGGGATAAATAATTAAATCCCGCCCCTGATCCAGGCCCAGGGGGATCCAATCCGGATCAAAGGCAGCCAAGATGGCATCTTCGAGCTCAGGATATTTCCATGTTAGGTTTTTGCGGTCAAAGGAGTAAAACCATGCAATCGGGGTTATTCCTTCTGCCTTACAGGCCGCTGCCAATGCTTTATAATACTCTCGTCGGGTAGACCGGTTGTCCTTGTCCACAGCACCCCACTCTCCCAGGATTACGGCCGTGCCATTTTTCACAAAATGATCGGAAATGGCTTTGATGTCATTTCGAACTGTACGCTTCTCGTTTTCTGTGCCCCAGGTAGCTACTCCCGGTTCCTCAAGACAAAAACTATACGGACTATAGTAGTGAACCGAAACAAGAATGTTTGAGTCATCATTAGGGATGATCAGATCACTCATGGCAGCCTGTGGGCTTGCAGTGGCTTGAGGGGTCATGATAAAGCGGGAGGCATTGTTACCACCTGTTGCCCGGATGGCATTGACTGCGGCGAGGTTGAGTACATTCACCACATCACGATGCTCCTGGGTCCCGCCATTCCATTCATTGGGAGAACCCACCTCCCGGGGTTCGTTCATGGTTTCAAAGATGAGATAATCACCATAGTCAATAAATCGATTGGCGATTTGGGTCCATACTTTTCCAATCTGATCAGCCACTGCTTCCTGCTTTTCATAGGTAGTGATTAGCCACGAGCCCTGTTGATCAGCTTGCAGATCGTCATGATGAATGTTGATGATGACATAAAGGTCATTGTCAAAAGCATAATTGGCCACTTCTTCCACCCGGTCCATCCACTCGGTATCAATGATATAATCAGGTGCTGGTCCCATATGATTATACCAGGTGACTGGTAGCCTCAATGATTTAAATCCCCTGGCGGCTATTGCCTCGATCATTTCGGGAGTTGTGTAGGGTTGTCCCCAGACTGTTTCGCTCTGTAGTCCGTTGTGCTGGTCGCACCACCAGCAGACCGCATCCAGTGTGTTGTACAGGTTTACACCGGGAGCCATCTCTTCCGCTATTTCAAGTCCGGTAATGTCTCGCATGCCAGTAAAGGCAGTTTGAGCTTTGAGAAAATAGGTGTTGCACAGTATGCACAATGTTGCAAATACTATGGTCGCGACTGGGGTGAGTGTCTTTTGCATAATCATAGCTTGTAGCATGCAACCTAACTCCAAATGTTGGTATCAGAGGGTTTGAATTGTTCTTAATCAGGGTACGGTTTGTATTTTGGTGAAGTCTGTTGGCTGTTTTGTGGATATCAGAGGGAGATTCACAGAGAAGTAACCGTGGTTAGGACCTATGTTGGTGTTTTAACTAACATGTCATGGTACATTCTTGCTTCGCCTATCGTTGGTGAAAACACAATGAAAATACCAAACGATGGCTTAAAGAAGTAAAACCGTGGTAGGTGTCCTCACCTACCACCAAATTTCACAGTAGTCGTGTCAGATCATTTATTCCTTCGGTCCGCTGATCACACCCAGAAACCGGCCCATCCAGTAGGGGAGCAGGAAGGTATCTCCGCCGCTCAGCTCAGCGTTTCTGTCTCCTGAATCCAGGTTGAAAAGGTTGCGGTTGTGCTTCAGCTCGGGTCGCTCATCGGGAGGGAGGACCTCTTCGGTAAACTGCCCTCGGAAGCCGGGATCTTCCCGGAGAACAATGTCCATTCGATGGCTGTTTTTTGTCTCAAACTTGACCATATCAAGCGGAAATTCTTTCAGATGCCAGATGGATTCCTCCAGATCAAATTCTTTTGCGCCGGTCATGGCGTAGCAGAAGTTCCAAAGTGAATTTTTCTCCGGGCGCTCATGCTGCCAGTGATCCCGGATCGCTTCTTTGTAGATCGGTTTTAACGAATCTGCAAAGGCATAGGGGTAAAGTCCCCAGTAAGCCAGAAAATACATCTCATCATCGCTATGATTCCACTCTTCCGAAAGCATGGTGCTCCACGGATCAGAGCCTGCTGGTGCATTGCCAATCTGATCGAATGGGCGGGTCAGGTTTTCCAGGTAGCCGTGCTCCCGGATCAGCTCGGTGGCTTTTTCTTTATAGATCTCCTTTCCGGTGAACTTGTAAGCAGCCTGTAGGAATGCAATCAGATTAGATGAGTAGACCTTTCGATCTCCAATCATGGTCTGGAATCGGTTCACATATTCCGGCCCCCAGATACCCCACAAAGTAGGTTTTCCATTCACGTCTACCAGGGCATAGTCGTTCTCCACGATGTATCCCATCAGGTCATCGATCAGTTTGATGGCCCGCTGTTTACATGCTTCGTCATCAATGTATTCGGCCACCAGCATGAGTGCAAACATCTGACCAACGGCCTGGTCGCTGCTTGCAGTGGCTTTCCAGTCCCACTCAGGGTCATCAGCGTGATACCAGCTCACCATGTTGTTGTATCCTTCGTACCAGTAGTTCTCTACGTAAGACCGATACTCCTTGTGGAATGGATAATATCCCCTTCGTTCAAATGAGCGGCCAAATAAACCATCAATACCATTGATCTCATGTAGCCGCTCCATGGCTTCAAACGACTCATAACAGTTTTGTTTGGCTTCTTCAGAGCCTGTCACCAGATACCTGAAAAGCTGACTGCCCAGGTACATGCCTGTCCAAAGGTTGTCGCTCGCTGCCACCCTGTTTTCTGCAGTAGATAGCTGATGATCATCGAGCCTGCTCATGTCGGTGATGATGCCATAACGGACTTGACGCTCACGCACTTGCTTTTCGTAAACCATGGCCTTTTCTTCCAGGGTCATCATCTTGAAACAGATCTGTCCAAGACCTTTGTCAGTAAGGATCATGACGGAATTGTCCGGTCCGGCAGAGATGTGCTTCACCTCATTGCTCGTTAGCCATCGCTCCCCAAAGTAGTAGTTGAACTTCCCATCTTCTTTGAGCATAAATGCCCCTTTAGTAGATCCAAACCACAGTTTGTCATCAATCGTTTTAACGGTGGTGATCTCCGGCCATGGCAGCTTTGCATTCAAAGGCATCACTACTTTACCTGATTTGTCAATTGCCAGGTATCCCTCGCTGGTGCCGATCACAATTTGGTCTCCGGCAATATCAAAAGCCGTCATTTTATTCCCGGAATAGATGGATTTCATTTCCAGCGATTTTTCATCCAATGTAATAACAGACTCTTTGGTCAGGAGGTAGTACGATCTATCGTCATAGCTGATATCCAGGATAGCTTCCCCGGCATTACCAGCTGTTTTCATTTCTGAGTCTTTGAGTAGCCAATATTTTTCTCTGCTGGTGACTAAAAAAGTGAAATCCGTACCCGCTACAACCAATTCCGGATTTGGGAATTCATGCCTGGAGAAAAGCTTTCCCGCCCATGCATTGCTAAAAACTGCAGTGTCGTCCAGGTAGATAAACTGATCGTGGTAAATCGCCAGGTCGAGCACGCCCTTGTCTTTCATGGGGATATAGGTCATGTCCTGCTCCAGGGTGCCCGGATATTGGAAATGGCCATTGATTGGACGAAACAAGCCCTGGCCGGTGAGCACCTGGGTGACCCCGTTCCGATCCGTGAACACTTTTTTGAACTCAGCTTTTGAATCCAGGTAATATTTCACCGCATAGTCCTGAAGATAGGGAATATCCTGGTAGACCGGTTGAGTTATTTTGTCAGACTCACTGGTTATTTCCCCACAGGAATAGAGTAATATCAGGAGAGGGAGTAAGTATAGGTAGTTTTTCATGTTCATCGTTTAATCAGCCATACATCGGAGATCCTAGAGTAGTTTCTCCAGTTCATATGAGACTCCTCTGGTCGGTCAAAGGTCAAGGTTATGGTGCCATCTCCGACCACGCTTTTGGGCACAATAAACTCTTTGAAGCCTTCTCGTTCCTTATCATATTTCACTGGTTCAAGTCTTCTTCCGTCCACACGAACCAGGGCGTCCCCATAGCCAGTCACCCGAATGATGTATCGGGCATTGGGGTCGAGGTCTTCGTACTCCAGAATAGGGTCTACCTGCGAGAGTTGTGAAGACAGCCTCCATCGGCTGAAGCCTCCATTATTCCATACAAAGTCTACCGCATCATAAACGGTAGTAGTTACCCGTGGTCCGGTAGCAATATTGGAGACATTGTCATAGTAGCTGCCCGGACCAGGATTTTCCCAGTTGGCAATTACTTTAATTCGTTCGGCTTTTTCCTGCTCAGTAGCCAGGGTATCAATGGCTTCAAACTGATCTGCCAGCCACCATCGGTTGTTGAGTGGATGATCCACAAACTGAAGCATACAACCTCGCTGAGAGTTGCTGGCTTTGTATTTTTCCACGTCGGGCTGCCAGCCGATGGACTGATAGAGCGCCTCACTGTAATCTACAATCACCTGCTTCATGTCCTGTTCGATGGGCTCGGTGTCTGCTTTGTTTACGATTTCCAGTGCCTGCTTCATGGCTGTTTTAGAACCCAGCTCATCCACCTGGTTCATGATCTCATTGGCTTTTTGTTCCAGTCCTGTCTCGTTGATTGCTCTTCTTCTGACATAAGCATCATAATAGGCCCGTAATACAAGCATCTGCCACCTCCAGTTTTTGCTTAGGTTGGGGTTATTGGCCTCAAGATCCTGCCAGTAAGCCAGCGTAGGCTCGATACCCCCATTATCGATGATGGGGCCCACCCAGTTTCTTTCCAGGGCCAGGATGCCATTGGCTGCTTTATATTCCAGTGAAGGATCGAAAAAGAATTTGCTATACTCTGTAAGGATATCCAGGATATTCTTATCAGGATCCCAGCCTCTTTGGCTCCAGACAATCTTGTTTACATCATCATGACAGCCATCTGAGTAGGACACAAACCCATCGGTGAAGGGCGCATATTTGGCATGAACATCTGCATAGTAGACGGGTTGAGGGTTGATGCCTTCTCTACCTACTGTGAGCGCAAAGGCCTGGTCAAAATTCTGCGCCGGGTAGTCACATCGAACATTATGGGTGATGTCCGGGTAGTGTCGGTGCTGGTATTGTTTGGGCAATCGATACCGGGTTTCCGAGATGGGAGGACTACTCGGTCCGGATACCACACCTCGAAGCCAGGTAGGTTTATTTTCCTCCAAATATCTATAGAAATAATCCACCTGCTCTACACTGAATCCTTGAAGTGAGATCCACATGCCTGCATTTGGATGATACTTGATCAATCTGGCATACAGGTCCTTCAGGAATGGCATGACCTCTCTGGGGTGGTTATGGCCAGGATCACCACCAGGAAAAAAGATATTGTCAAGTCGGGGAACAAGCTTGTAATTGGTCTCATGAATATCCAGTTGCTCACTGCGGAGCTTTGGATCTTTAAGATCTACCGTACCAGGCGTCCATACCCAGTATTCGAGATCGTACTTGTCACAGATCTTGCTCATCTCCACATTCATTTCCTCCCTGGAAATTGTAAAGTGGGGGCTGGCATCATCTCTGAGGGGCGGGATGTTCTCAATGGCATTGGTCCCAAACAAAGCCAGGTCCCGGATGTACTGATCGTATTGCTCCACCGTCCAGGCATCGTAGGAGTTGGCTGTGTTTCTATACCCGATTTGATGACCGCGTAATGAATACTCAGGTGCTGTGGCAAAATCAATGTTTTCTCCGATCGTCACTTTTCCATTTCCGATGGAAGCAGTCCTTAAGAATTCCCCAATCCCAAAGATGATGGCTCTTGAATCTGCACCTATTATCCAAAGTGTATTGTTCTCTTTCAATAGCCTGAATCCTTCCGGTTGGGTCTCAGGCAGGTTGCTGCCAGTTCGCTTGGGAGGTACCTGACCATCCAGTTTCTTAGTCCCGGTTAAAGCCACGGCAATGGTCAGGCCTTTAGCATCTTTCCATGAACTGACTTCAGCCCATTTCAAACCAGACCTTTTTTGGATTTCCTCCTGAAGGATCTCTACTGCAGATTGTCTCACCAGGGGTTTAATGTCTTTTGATACCAGGATACTGGCTTCACTAACGTCAATGCCGGATGAGGTGTACGATATACTTGCAAGCAAAATGACAATAATGGTCTTGAGGGTTTTCATGGGTCAATGGATTTAGGCCCTTTTGATGGGGTATGGATTTACAATTTGAATTTCAGTTAAAATACTTCCCAATAAACATTACAGGCTACTATTTCTAGTCCATTTATATTCGGGGCGAGTAATTAAAGTATACAATAACCCAATCCATGAACGTCAAACCTCATAACCCAATCAGTTTCCAGCTGCAAAGCCATATGATGATCCTGCTTTTACTCATTGGAGTCAACTTGTTTGCTGTTGCTCAGAAAGCCGTTCCTTCCATATATAATAGTATCAATATTGTAGTAGGTGAGCAGGCTGATGATGTGGAACAAAAAGTAGCTCATCTTCTCAAAGACAGGATCAATGAAAAGTCTGATATTCGAATTTCTATTGGCAATGTGCCTGCCAATGAAGGGTTGAACATTGTCCTGGGCCGACCTGATCATTATGAGCGTTTGGATAACTTGTTTGAGCAGCACAGAATTCCCATGCTGACTGATCTGGCTCCTGGACCAGAAGGTTTTTTACTCAGAAAGCTGGATGCTCAAACACTAATAGCCGCAGGAATTGACGATAGAGGTTGTCTGTACGCCGTAGGAGAATTGCTCAGGCAAATAGGATACGAAGGAGACCAAATCGGCATCCCGACCGATCTGAATATTCGAACAGCACCGGCTTTTGAGATCAGAGGGACACAGTTTGGCCAGAGTGGAGTAGCTAAACGCCTCGCCAAAGTTCGGGATTGGACAGAAGAAGAAACGCAGCGTGTCATTCTGGATTATGCTTTGGCTGGGGCCAATATCTTCTCAGTGAAGTCCGGCCCTATGTACGATTTCATTAAATCTTACGGACTCATGACCCAGAGCGGCTTTGGAGCCAATACAGCTCCTGAAATAGAGGATGAGTCATGGGAGGCTTCTGAGTCAATTGGGCGTACAGGCTATGTGTGCCTATCTGTGGAAGCAGCAAGAGATTATATGCTTGGGAAGTTTGAGGCATTCGCCAAAGAGATGCCTTCGCATGACCTGCTCAAGTTTCATGGGGGTGATGGTGGAGGCTGTGAGTGTGATCGATGCGATCCTTATGGTTTGACTTTCATAGAATTGGTTGGAGAAATGGCTGACATCCTCCATAAGTACCATCCTGAAACGAAAGTGTATTTCACTAACCAGAAGTTTGACAATGCGGATGACAATGCCATTTTTAATTATTTGAATGAAAAGCCGAGAGACTGGCTCTGGGCCTGGGGATATGGTCCAGGATCGGATGCTACGTCATGGCAGCCAGGTCACAGGCAAACCCATCGCATGGATCTTTTTAAGTATCCGGGGTTCGGGCCGTATGGATTATACCCCCTGGAGATCGTAAAGCAAATGCCAGCGAGACATAAGCTGGTCTATTATAATGAGATCACCCATTGGAAGTATGCTCAGCATGCCTACATCCAGATGTACCCTCGAGCGGATAAGAACGGAGACCTGCCACCACATTGGAGTCATGATATCTATGAGCGAAGGCCCGATCAGTATCTGACTATGGTCTATAATCGGCTGACCTTTTTTGCCTGGCCGCGGAGCTATCACCGGGTGTTCAATGACCTGATGCGATATGGAGTGGGGGATATTACCCATTCCTCGGGCCATCACGACCATTTCAACCAGTGGATGTGGCAAAGGCTTCTTTGGGCTCCCAGAACGTCCGTAGAGGATGTGGTTGATGAATACTGTAAAACCTGGTTCGGACCGGATGCAGCTCCTTTTATGGCAGAAGCTATTTTCCAGTTGGAGGAAAATCTTGAAGAAATACCAGGTATGCCGCTTCCGGAGAAAAAAGGTGTCCTGAATTATTATGAATTGACAAAAAAGGCAGGTAAGGTGATGCCAGAACTATGGAAGCATGACAATTGGCTGTGGAGGATGTACATGCAGAAGGGGGCACTGGATAGATATGTACAACTATCAGTAGTTGAGCAATTGAAACTAGAAGGACAGGTAAAAGATCTGGTCAGTGAGAGCTTGGCTGATGGTGGGGAAGACGCTCCAATCAAAAAGGCGCTTCACCTGATAGAGGCAGGTGCATCTAAGGCTTTAGAAATGCAATCGCTAGTGGAAGAAGCAACCATGCTTGGACAGGAGAGTAATGAACTCTTTGGCGTGAGAAATGATGGTCTCTATAACCTGGAGCATGACTTCATTGGGTTGGGATGGACCAAAAGACAATTGACCCGGGCTCTGGAGACAAAAGGTAATGCACGGAAGGAATTACTCAGTATGATCACAGATTACGAGAATCCCGGGGAAGGAGGGTTTTATGACAACCTGGGAACTGCCAATCATGCACCCAATGTGGTTGCAGGTTATCCTTATGATCATGGTCAGCCTTATGTGTCAGAAATGCTTTCAGAGGAGAATCTTACCAGTCAGCGATCGATGCATTTCACCCAGGATGAAGAGCAGGGGGTCACACTCCATTATAAAGGCCTGGATCCAAAAGCAAGATATTCATTGAGACTATCATTGGTAAGGCCATGGTTTCAGGAGCGATATGCCATGCGAATGAATCAGAAGTCTCAATCCATTTATGCGGATGATTACCTGTTGGCCAAAGAAGTTGAGCTACCGCTTCAGATGAGTGACTTCTTTACTTATAAGATTCCAGCAAGTGTGACCAGAAATGGTGAGCTCATTATAAGGTTTGAAAAAACCCCTGATGTGGCTGCGGGAGATCGTGTTTCTGTAGAGCAATGGCGTAACTCCGGCGGGTGGGGAACCATTGTTTCTGAAGCCTGGCTGATCAGGGACTAACCTTTTGTTTTAACATATAGCCATATTTCGGAATAATATTTCATGAATCCTTAATATGTCAGACATAGATTCGTAATTCTCGGAGGAAATTAACGGTCTCAGGGGGAGATTGCGCAATTTCAGGTACAAAAAGCGCATTTTGCGCACATGTTCTTCTTTTTAATGGGATAAATTTATTGAATCAATTCATCAATTAAGCTGAAATAATAGAGGATTGATGTTAAGATAACAGCAGCCGGAAGAATTAAAAGTAAGTTTATACCCAATAATAAACCACATGAAAAAGGAATTACTTTTAGCAATTAGAAATGGCGATGAAAGTGCTTTCAAAGAACTTCATGACCTTTATAAGGAGCCAGCGATCCGATTTTGTAATTCGATTATTAAAGACATCGAAGAATCTGAGAACCTAATTCAGGAAGTGTTTATTAAGATATGGGACAAGCGTGTTGGGATCAATCCTGATTTAAATTTTAACTCCTACCTCTTCACGATCATCCGAAACAGGGTGTATGATTACCTCAAAGAAGTGAAGCGAAATGAGTTTGTAAAAGAAAGATACTGGCACAACATTGTTGAGCATCAGCAGTCCGAGCCTGACCTCAAAGAGGAACGCATTACTAACATTAAGTTAGCAATAAACGACCTGACTGAGAAAAGAAGAAGAATCCTTCAGTTGAATTACGAGGAAGGAAAATCATATGAAGAGATTGCTTCATTGCTCAATATTTCAAAGAACACTGTGAAGAATCAGCTGGTAAAAACGAAGCAGATCATCAGGACTCAACTGAAGGTTGCCTCTGCTTAAATTCTACAACAGCTAATTCTATTTTCTAAAGTGATGTTGCTGGATCGCTTGCTTCTGTCACAATGAAGCTTCGGCTTTTTTTGCCTGATGCATCAATGGCAATAATTCGTACTTCAGCATCTTTGGCAATTTCTACCGGACCTTCATACAATTCACTATCTGTGGATGGCTCTGTGCCATCAACTGTATAATAGACCTTAAGACCTGGAAATTCTACATTCGCTTTGAAGGTTCCATCTTCAATGACGCCACCTGGAGGAGGCACCCTGTAATTGTACCCTTCATTGATATAGCTCAGACGTGGCAGTTCCTTGGTAGCCAGGAGATTGGCAAATACATTCCAATCTTTATCTTTCAGGTCATTTCGTTGGGCTTCATCAGCAATATTTTCCCATGGACGCGCCTTAGTCCAGGCACTCTCAGCGAAGCCTATCAACTTAGGGAGGTAATAGTACTCAAGCATATCTTCACCTTTGATCGTTTCACTCCAGATCTGTGCTTCTATTCCAATAATATTTTTATCTGCGCCCGGGTTAAGCCTCTCTAGCTCAAGAACCTGTCCATCTGGTTCAATTTGAATAATGTCCACTGTTCTGCCGTCTCTATTTTCGGTTCTTAGCACATGTAGCTCACTGCCCATGGAAGTGGTAGCCGTTGTTGTAAACATATTGAATGGCGCGAAATGCCAGTTATCCCTTGTGTTGATTAATCCAGCCCAGTACAATCCCGGCTCTGCTGGATCCTTGCTGTAGGCCAGGTCAAAATAGAAGTTAGACACATTGCACAAGACAATAGGATATCCGGCATTGGCCAGCTTATACCCGATATCCGGATAATCAAATAGGTTATTCCAGATATAGGGCACAATATTTTTCCCAATCAGCTCCTGGTTGGGTATATAGTTTCCATCTGGAGTCTTCTTCAGGGCAACTTCTTCCCAACCATGCCATTCAAGGTTTCTATCTTTCAGTCTTTCAGTCATCCTTTTGATGAAATAAGCATGCAACTGGTGATGGTTTTCAATCGCAGGGTGGTCTTTTAAAAACTCCGCTACCATGGGTGAGCCTGTCCAGGCACCATGGGGTACTTCGTCACCTCCCATATGAAATTTTGTGATAGGAACGCCCGCCTCATCATACATCGCCAGGATCTCGTCTACTACTTTTTCATAAAAAGTATAAGCCGATTCTCTGACCACGCACACCACATTGTCTTTGTATGCCTGTGCTGAGATGTATTTTGAAGTGTCTTCTGGGTCAATAAGTCTGTACATTTCAGCTTCCTGAGTTTTTCCTTCTTTCATCAGTCTTTCATAGCGAGCCTCCATCGATTTAATTGCTGCCCGGGCGTGCCCAGGAAAGTTTACCTCAGGAATGATTGTAATATGCCTCTCCTGTGCATATTTCAGGATTTCAATGAAATCTTCCCGGGTGTAATATCCACTACCATTTTTCTCAGGGTCGTTGGCATTTGGACCTGAGCCATAAGCAGGATGAATCACACTGTTTTTGAATGATGTGGTATGCTTCCGTACCGCACCCACATCTGTCAGCTCTGGTAGATCTTTGATCTCCAGACGCCAACCTTCATCTTCAGTGACGTAAAAAAGGAAGTGATTAACCTTGTAGAAAGCCGCTACATCGATGAGCTTCAAAATGGTTTCTTTAGTCTGAAAGTTTCGTCCTACATCGAGGTGGAGACTTCGGAATCCGAACCTGGGGGCATCACTGATTTTTTTACATCTAAGTGTGATATCACCACTTTTGGTATTGAAGACATCTACGGGAATAAGCGCTCTCAGGCTCTGAATGCCATAGAATACCCCTGCATTATCTGATCCCATAATAGTGATTTGTTCAGGGTCTATGGTGAGATGATATGCTTCTTTTGATGAGCCATTCACCTTGATATTGCTCTGCTTTAGTGCAATGGCTTTGCCATCACTAACGTCAGTTGAAAGTGGGAGGTCAAGTCCAACCTCGGTGAGTAGCTTTTCCTTCAGGAATTTAGCTTCTTTTTCTAATGAAGGTTCATAAAAGATGGTGTAAGTGTTGTTTAAAATGAGTGTACCTTCCATCTTTTGGGTGGTGACTGGAGTAGGTACAATCAGGTCAAGTTTCTCTTTGGGCAGTTCCATCAAATCCTGATTGGTTTTATACAGGTAAGAAGGGGTTGGGATGGGGTCATAATCCTCATCATTTCTATGAATCTGCTCTGGTTTGGTAAATGGCTTAAAGGTGTAATCTGACACTTCAACTATTTGCTCTTCATTGCCCTGGGCATCATAAAACACAAAGTATAATCCAAGTGGTCGGTCAGTTTCCTTGATCACCCCCTCTGTTCCACGGTATAATATTTCAATAGTTTCTCCTTTTGCAAGCTTAAAACCGTCTGATGGTGTCATCTTATACCAGTCGCCATTGATGTGCTCAATAGTTGCTGGCTGTGGCGTAGGGGTAGGAACCATCGGTCTTGGAGCAATGTTGAAAAACAATGTCCAGTTTTGGTCGTTTAGAGAAGTCCCATCTTTGTGGGTAAGTATAAACTTTGACTCGAATACATTAGGTTCTCCTGTAAAATTGGTAATGTGCTCCCACTCTACTGCAATGTCTGGTGTGGAAGGTGATTGACAGGAAAAGGAAAAGATAAATATAAGGACAGATAGTCCGGATACAAGGTACTTCATGTATTGGTCAATTATTTACGATTAATACTTCAATATTAATCAAAGGGGCTATGGCAGTGGTACAAGGAATAAAAAATTAAGCGCTCTTTTTTCCTGGCTCCCGCTCAGGTAATACCCTGATCAACCTTTTTATTTTTTCTCTGTTTAGTGGCTTTAATATATAGTCGATTACATCAGTGTATTGTGCAGTCTTAAGTTTATCCTCTTCAGCGGTGGATGATGAAACAATGGCGAAGTAAGTTTTTCCTTTGTGATTTGATTTGCTGTAGTATTCCAATACCTCAAAGCCATTCATCACAGGCATATTCAGATCTAAAAGGACCAGGTCTGGATAACACCCCTTGCAGTTGTCTAAATAGTCAACAGCTTCTTTTCCATTTTTTGTAATACCAATCTTGTCAATCTTAATTTCTTTTAAGCGCTGTGAGGTAATCAAATTATTGACTACATCATCATCCACTATTAATACGTGTGTTGGCTGACTATTCACGATTTTGTATTATTTTATTTACTACTCTTTTATAAGGAATTTGTACCCCATTTCATGATCAAACTTGTTGAATTAGATCTTGATTTCACTTTTTATATGTTGATTTTCAGTCATTTATAAAACGGATATCTTAGTGCATAAAAAAATCTATCTCAGGAAAATACATTGCTTATTGAAAACAAAATCAAAACCTGGGTTCGTTGGTGGTGGTTGGGATGAGGGGTCGTGAAACAACTGAAATCCTTAGAACCAAAATGATTGATTGGAGAATGAAAAAACATCCCAGTAGACGTTGTTTGGTGGTCATTCCTCAACAAAAATTTCTGAATAATTCATTGTTCAAGCTATCTCTTTTGCTTCAATTTATTGAAAAAAATGTAAATCACCAGATTTATCCAGATAAATTATTTAATTCAATAAGTATTGGTTAACACTTTGAAAATCTGTTAGTTATAATTATTTATAATGGTATGGTGTGATGGGATGCTGGTTTCTAACCACCTTTTGCTTCAACTCACAAGTCTGTTTATAATAATGTAAACCTTTTCAGCAACCATTTCACTATATTAGATTTTATTAAACCAACCCAAGATGCCAAAGTACACGCTTCATGTCAACGGTAGTCAGCGAGAAGTTGATGCAGATTCGGATACACCCCTTTTGTATGTTTTACATGATTATCTTGAGCTTAATGGGCCTAAATATGGATGTGGGCTTGCCCAATGTGGGTCATGTTCTGTGTTGATCGATGGCAAGGCAACTACGAGCTGTGTGATTCCCGTCTCGAGCATTGGTGATAAAGAAGTTACCACACTGGAAGGTTTGGCCGATGAAAAAGGACTGCATCCGGTGCAAAGGGCATTTGTACAGGAACAGGCTGCTCAATGTGGGTACTGTATCAATGGGATGATCATGTCCACGGTAAGTCTTCTTAATCAGGTAAAAAATCCCGACGAGGGTGAAATCAGAAAAGCCTTACAGCCAAACCTATGTAGGTGTGGTACTCACACCCGCATCATTAAGGCAGTAAAGCGAGCAATAATTAATCGATAGATCATGGCAATAAAACATGATGTCTATGCGTCACGCAGGAGGTTTCTCAGACACACAGGGTATATAAGTGTAGGTTTTACTTTACTTGGTGCATGTGTAGGAAATGAGGAATGGGAAATGGCTTCCAGAATAGCGTATGATGGGGAACTACCGGGAAGCATGCGGAAGACCAATCAGGTCAATGCCTGGTTGCAGTTGCTGGATAATGGAAGTGTAAGGGTGCTTTCTGGCAAAGTAGAGTTAGGTCAGGGAATACGGACTGCAATCAGACAAGTAGCTGCCGAGGAATTGGATGTAACCCTTGATCTGGTGGAGGTTCATCTGGCAGAGACCGGAATCACACCGGACGAAGGATATACAGCAGGGAGTAATTCAGTCCCTAATAGTGCGATGTCCGTCAGGTATGCAGCTGCCACTGCTCGACAAAAACTGATGGAAATGGCTAGTAAGAAGTTGGGTGTGCCCGCTGAAAGCATCCTGTTTGCAGATGGGAAGGTTAAATCAAGCAAAGGTGGCAAAGTCTATACTTTGACTGAAATTTTGGACGGTGCTCAGATTGAAACGGAAGTCACTCTACCTGTTAGTATAAAAGAATATGGTTCAAGGAAATATGTAGGTAAGGCGATTCCCCGACAAGATATAGAGTTGATGGCAACAGGGAAGCATACTTACGTACAGGACCTTCGGTTTCCCGGTATGGTGCATGCCCGGATCATTCGACCACCAAACTACCATGCAAAATTGCTGAAGGTAGATGAGTCGGGGTTGAGTAGTAATGTTTCCGGGGTGTTGAAGACGCTAGTGAATGGTAGCTTTATAGGGGTGATTGCAGAAAGGGAATATCAGGCTGTTAAAGCTGAAAAATATCTTAGAGAACATTCAGAGTGGTCATTGCCTTCCTCTTTCACCGACGACACAGATCTATATAAAACTATCAAATCCATTGCTGAAGACCCCGTCAATATTCGAAATGAGGGAGATATCAACGTTGCATCTGGGTCAGATAAGATCAGGAGCAGGTATACTAAACCATATATAAAGCATGGTTCGTTGGGCCCGGCTTGTAGTGTTGCCATGTTTGACGGAGAGGTATTGCACATCTGGTCACATAGTCAGGGAATTTATCCAATGCGGAGAGCTATTGCAGCTATGCTAGAACTTCCGGAAGATAAAATCCACATCATCAGCGTTCCGGGAGCAGGCTGTTATGGACATAGTACGGCTGATGATGCCTCTGCTGATGCAGCAATCCTGGCGATGGCTTATCCTGAGAAGCATATTCGGGTAAAATGGTCAAGGGCAGATGAAAACATGTGGGAACCCTACGGATCGGCCATCATCATGGAGATTGAAGCAGGATTGGATGCAGATGGAAATATCAATAGCTGGAAAACCGATGTGTGGACAGACTCTCACAGCACCCGACCCAACCACGATGCTGGCACATTGCTGGCCTCCAGGTATCTTGAACGTCCAAAACCCATGAGTGGAAGAGGCTACCTGGGTGGTGGGCACAGAAATGCTGACCCATACTATAGCATTCCTAATATGCAGTTGAATGCTTACTATTTTGAGGGGCCTTTACGCGTATCCTCGTTGCGAAGCCTGGGAGCTTATGCCACCATTTTTGCTACAGAATCCATGTTGGATCAATTGGCAGAAAAGGCAGGAAAAGACCCACTGGAATTCCGTCTGGCCCATCTGAAGGACGAACGCGCAAGAGCCACTATTCAAAAGATTAAAGAAATGACGAGCCAGGAGGATGTGGTGGAGGGAGAAGGAATTGGATATGCTTTCTGTAGATATAAAAACAGTGCAGCTTATGCTTCTGTGGCAGCCAAAGTTCGTGTAGACAAAGATTCCGGAAATTTAAAACTAATAAACCTTTGGGCAGCTGTGGATGTTGGTGAGATTATCAATCTGGATGGTATCAGAAATCAGATAGAGGGAGGAATGATCCAGGCGGCCAGTTGGACGCTTAAAGAGCAGGTTACATTTAATACCACATACATTACCAGTACTGACTGGTCAAATTACCCGATCATGCGTTTTTTAGAGATCCCCGAAGTAGAAGTGGCTATGATTGACAGACCTGATCAGCCAGCTGAAGGTGGGGGTGAGGTTTCAATGCCTCCCACAGGAGCGGCCATCTCTAATGCAGTTTACCGTGCTTCTGGAAAAAGGATCTGTGATTTGCCTATCACTGTTGAGAAGCTGAAACTATAGTTTGTAATTAATTTATGACAGATCGCAAACAAGAGGTTATTCTGTCATAATTATCCACTTTCCTTTCACCAATAAGGGCTACCCTGAAATACTAAATCAGCTTTATGGCATTTAAATGTACATCAAACACTTATTTATATTTGATGTTAATACATAACTAGTCATTCAACTTTGTAATATGATAATTTTTAAGCCGCGCACATATCTTATTGGTTGTGTGATCTTTCTTTTTGCTTTACATTCAAATGCACAGGATAGTCAGCCAGATGAGTTGAAAGTAATGATTGACTGTCGAGGTTGCGATGAAAGCTATATGCAGCAAAACAGCCTTTTCCTCACCCATGTTCGTGATCAGTCGCTGGCTGATGTGTATCTGTTGATTAATCGTACATGGAGTCCATCAAGCGAGATATATAAAATGGAATATTATGGCAAGGGGGAATTTGAAGGAATGGATTACACTTATTCTGCCGACTTTTCACGAACACTGACATTTAATGAGACACGGAAAGGGCTGTTACAGGAAGTGCTCAAAGGCCTAATCCCATACATCCTGAAAACCAATTTGACTGATAAGTTTGAAATAGTTGTCGCTGAAGAATCTGAAGAAACCGAGAATAATATCCAAAAAGATCCATGGAACAACTGGGTTTTCGAAATTCAAGGTGAGCTTAGATTGCGTGATCAGGATACCAGGGAAGAACTCAATTATGAGCTGGGATTTGAAGGTGATAAGGTATCGCAAAACTGGAGGGTCAGAATTGACGGTTTTTTCAGGAGGAGGATCTTAAATATTGATCAGGACGATGGTAGTGAATTCACAAGTGTTCGTGAGTATAAATATTTCGGGTCCAGCGTAGTTAAAAGTCTGGGTGACCACTGGTCAGTTGGACTGTTTTCTAATATTGAAAATAATAACGTCGATAATTTTCTACTACGACTAAACGTTTCACCTGCTGTTGAATATAGTTTGTTTGATTACCGTGAAGTATTGACAAGGGAGATAACCTTCGCATATAAAATCGGATACAATTATCAAAAGTATCTGGAGACCACCATATTTGATGTTGACGAAGACCGTTTTCCTAGTCAATCATTTTCTGTAAATGTAAGATTCAGAAGAGACTGGGGCTATATTTTTTCCAGTGTAGCCGTTCGAAATTTTCTGAATGACTTTTCAAAAAACCGAATCTCAATTGATAACCGGGCAAGTGTCCGAATTTTTAAAGGACTTTTTGCAAGCATCAATGCTGATTTTGATATGATCAGGGATCAGATTAATCTTCAATTGGGTGATGCCTCATTGGAAGATATCATCCTCCAGCAGCGTGCCATAGCAACTAATTATCGGCTGAATGTCGGAGTTGGACTTAGTTATACCTTCGGATCTATCTACAACAATATTTTAAATACAAGATTGTAACCTTGTGGTCTAAGTTTCTACGAGATACGGGGAAGTAAATGTAAATGGTGAAATTACCCTGTGAAAAGGTTTGAAATTGACTTATTTAGCCGGAATGTCTAACTTCCGAAAAATTTAACCAACGATGATATCTAAGACAACAAAGACCCTTTTCCTTTTTGGGACCGTATTGGCTTATGCTACAAATGGCTTCTCACAGGTGCACAGCCATGATCACGACCATGACCACACTCACCATTCACATGAACTGGCTTATGCAGGTGAAACGATTCCTTACGAAGAATTTGCCCATGAAGGCACACTCGCCAAGCTTGTTACAGGACAGGGAGCTTTTGTCTTTTCTTATGATGAGCAACTTACTTCGGCTTTCCCTGAAGCGGCAGTTGAATTCGAGCCTAAAATGCATGGTGGATTTAATGAAGATCCTGAGACAGGCATCGTATATACTGGGATCCCTGGTTATGGGCTGTGTGCGATCAGTGCTAACCTGACTAAATGGTCTACAATAGGCACCGATGAGAGACTCAAAGACAACATTCATGGGATTGTATTTTTTGTTCACAAAGGAGAAAAATACCTGGCTGTAGCACAGGAAGGAAAGCGTGTACTTGTAGTTACGCTTGATGGTAAAATTGTCAGTGAGATACTTAAGCCAACAGGTAATGAATTCTCATTCGCCCCAGCCAATGAATTTTTTGGATCTCCGGACAGCAATTTTGGTGTAACGGATGTTACTTATCTCAAGGGTACACTTTATGTGGCTCATGGATATTCAAAAGGAGATTTTGTGATGACCATCGAAGAAAAAGATGGCAACTGGAGCTGGGGTGACCTGGCCTGGGGAGGTAAAGGCGATAAGCCCGGACAGTTTAAGACTGCTCATGGTATCTACGCCTACAAAAATCATATCCTGGTGGCCAATAGGGCAGCAGGGCAGGTAGTGAAGTTTACAAGCAAAGGAAAGTATGTAGAGATTTTTGATGATATCCCTGAAGGCGCGCTCATTTGTAATGTTTCTTATAAATCAGACCACTACTTTCTCAATGCATTGAGCCCTATTGGGAGTCAAAAATCTGCACCTATTTATGTGCATACCAGCGAAGAGTTGGTGTCCACTCTGGTTCCGGGAGACCTGGAGATTCCAGTGTTGACCAATATTCACCAGGTATGGCCACATATTGTAAAGTCAGCAGATGGATCTGAGCAGCTGTATGTCCTGATCCATGGATGGAACAAAGGAAAATATGCCGTATTGAAACTGGAAGATTGATTCATTAAGTGAGTCAGGCGCAGCGTTCGAGAAGTAATACGTTTTTTTTCGAACGCTGTTTTTTTTTATGTTCCTTTCTGTTATCTCTAATCCTTGAATTGAATTGCAAATAGATCCGCGTCTTTTAGATAGACCTTCATTTTGATGGTTTTCCCGGAGAGATCTGAAATATCACTATTTCCGTTCCATTCCACAATTCTCGAGATTTCATTTCCAATGATGGTCTGAGAGTCATCCATTGAAAAGCCGGGAATGACATTTCCTTTTTCATCCCGCAACTCTACTTTAATTTCTCCAACGGCGGATGTTGAGTAGTTGAGCTCTAGTTTGTTCCCGTCGAATCTGAAAGATTTAGTAGTGACTTCTCCTCCCTGATACCCTCCGTGGATTGATGTAAAACCATCCAACCTCATCGAATACCTCCGCAGATGTGCAGTAGGCTGAGCATAATCCTGATTGACGTATACTGACATTTCAGATGGTCCTGTCTGCACCACATTGAGAGCAGGATAGTTGGAACGGGATACCCAGTTGTCGAGTCCGATGCCTGGTCGGATAAAGGCTTCCATAAACGAACGATCATAGTTGTATCCACCTCTGGTAGTCATAAAAAAGGCATCCGAACAATCTTTGAAATACTTGGGATTAACATCCAGTGCCTGGGCTTGTTCTTCAGTGAGTACCTGTCTTCCTGGCATAAATCTTCCTCCAATGGCAACATAAATATGAGGAGCACGAAAATAAGGGCTGGTCTGTTGGGTATACAGGTGTTCCATTGGGGCGTCTCCAAAAGTCATCTCAACGGGTTCAGACCAGTGAATAAAATCTTTGGAAGTAGTCCTGCTTACGCTTCTGAAACCATTATATCCGCCCTCACTCCATGTGCGGAAATAACAAATATATTGATTCTCAGATTCTGACCAGAAAGCCACATTCTGAGAATCGAATTTACCTTCTGTGAAAACGGGTTCATTCAATAACTTATTCCAATGGATTCCATCTGAGGAAACGTATGCAATCAACCCGCTTCGACTCGTGCCACCTAGCGCTTTATATTTTTGGTCTGGGCTCACATCAGGATTCTTATCAATAAAGGGACTGAAATTGTGGGTGACTGGTGCGGCCTGTGCAAGTATCACGTTGTTTTGGTCCGTGCCATGCACGGTAAATAATCCTAAATCAGGCTTGTTCCAGTTAATCCCATCCTTTGACTCAGCATAGCAGGTTACCTCTGCATCATTCCCATCTTTGTCAGCCTCCCTCACTCCTCGATAGTAGGCCCTAAAAAGATCCTGATCTTTTATGATAGTAACATATGCACTGAAATGCCCTTCCCATGGTTTATCAAAAGGGAAAACAATCCCTTCATCTATTGGGGAATGCATCACAATTTCTACACCATCCAGATGATCGATTAAAAAATGATCAACAAAAATCTCCCTTCGATCCTCAAGCTCAATGTGTTTTTGAGCATTGGCAATCGGTGAGATTAAGACGGTTAGAAATAGAATTTGGATAGTTTTCATCATTGGGTAGTCTGTCTAGAAAATTAATTCAATAATAGTACTTACCAGACAGTTGATACGACCTCTTGATCGCCTAAAACTTGTTCACATAATCATATTTTAAATTCCAAATATCACATCTTACTCACTTTCATCTCGAATGTCCCTTTTAGCCCTGGGGAAGTGCTGATAATATTGATTCTGTAGATGTTATCACCCCATTTCTGAATTACACCCTGATCCTCCATGGTTACCAGTTTTACTTTTTCAATTTCCACAGAGGTATTATCGGTGGGATAAGTGATTTGCATTTTTTTTCCATTGGCATCAATTAGCAGTGTTCCTGGTTTCACCTGTTCTACAGGAAAAGCCGTCATCAGGTGTTGTGTGATCTGTTCGCCTTTCTTTAAGTCATAAGTATCGGTTACCGTCACATTCTTCCCTCTGTTTAAGCGTATGGATCTGTTGTAAGCATTGATGCCAGCATCATCGGGGTATGCTGTGCCAATGTTTTCTGTCAGAGACGCATTGCTATTTCGCATGCGGTAGGATACCCCGGATGCCTGAAATTCCTTGCCAGGAGGCTGTTGCTCACCATTAATTGATGGAGTGTTGTGGTGGTCAGATCTATGAAACCAGATGTCGTAACGCTCATCACTGAATACTTTTCGCGTGTATGTCCCCCGTCCAACGTCAATCAATACCGGATTTCCATCATAAAAAACCATGAAATTGCCGATGTCATTGTGGTTATGGCTCTCTGCATTATGTCCGCCTTTGGCGGCTACAAAAAAGCCAGCATCTGTTCCTTCTTTGTCTCTGGATACCATCACCTGAAGGTCCGGGAACCAGGAGTCTCGAGGAAGTGGAAGCACTTTTTCAGTATTTATTACACCTTCGTGAGCAAATAGCTCATAGAAGTTTCTGAAATAGTGAAATCGACCAATTTTTCGGTCGGTGGCATCATAGTAGTATGCCCCGAATTTCATCATGGCAGGATCATTCACCGCTTTGCCAAATCGATAGATTAAACCTCCATCTACACTTGTTTGTGGATCAGCATCAGCGAAGGAAATGAAGTAGTCTTTGCTCACCTGTGCTTTGTAAATGTAGGCAGCCATGTTCTTTACTTTTTGATCAGCCGAGACATAACTAAACGCACCATTCGATGCGGTATTCAAAATTTCAATGTTGTCGTATAGCGAAGCAGCCGCAGCCCCCCAATAGGATGGTCCCTCATCGCATCCTCCATCTTCAGGGTATGGGTTGAGAAATTCATCAAGTATAACCAGGATTTTATTCACGTGTGCCATGCGGGTATCCTCGTCTCTCTCCAATAGAAGTACGGAATTGAGCCAGTTGCTGCAGATCCAGGGATTCCAGTTGTTCGGTCTGCGACCTTCTTCCCCCATCCACCAGTGGTGTTTAGCCATCAAGGGCTCAAAAATTCTTTTATTTCCCTCATAATAGATTCTTTTTCTGATCTGAGGTGACACCTCATCAAACTTGTCTCCTAGAAAATAATCTGCCCATGCCAGAAAAGTGAGGGTTTCTGCGGCGAAGAGATCAACAAATGGATCAGTGACATCCATCAATCCTGAGTACTCGTCAGTTTTAGGCAAATGTGCCGGAACCCCCCACCAGGACTCTTCACAAATGGACCAGATGCCATTGATGATGGGGTCAATAAACCGCCCTTTGTTTTCATATATTTCGGCTAGTATCATGGTGCCCAACACCGTGCGTTTTTGGAAGCTGACTTGTTGGTAGGTGTCACGATCACCAGTTCTGTCGATAAGCAGCGAATGAGTGGCGGGAATATATGGCCATTCGTATGCTATCCATTCATTGGCTTGCTCAAGGTAGCCCTTCATGATCTCAGGATCTATCTTATTCCAGGCATCTCTATCAGATATTTCAGGAAAGGGCTTCCAGTCGTCCTGTGAGATGAATAAGCCTTTCAATTCATCAGCAGAGTATTTTCCGCTCATCAGATCCTGGCTATAAAGACCAGATTGGATGATCAGAGAGATCATTAATAAAGTAATGTAACGCATTGGTTTTGGGTTAATTAAGTGTTGTTGATTGCAAAATTGAAATTAGTAAATAATCAACTGAAAAAAGTCATGATGTAACACACGATTTAGAGAACCACGCAAAATTTATTACCATTGTTTCCAAATAACTTGAAAAATGAAATTACCCTTGTTCAAGCTACTTTTTCCAGTATTGATTCTACTCCTTTTTGCTTGCGATAGAAAAGAAAAGCATACCCAAAACTTGCAGCTTCTCTGGTCATCTCAGCCTTTGATAATTCAGGAAGACCTGAACGAGTCAATTATCAACTCTGCCAATGAAATGATGGATGAGGGTCCGTATTCTGTGCTTCAGAAAACGTTTACTCCACCCAGTGGTAATAAGCATGATTACATGAGTATGGGTGTCTATTGGTGGCCCAACCCAGATACAGAGGATGGATTGCCATACATCAGAAAAGATGGTCTGGTAAACCCGGAAGTTCATGGAATTACAGATAAAAGATATATGAGTGAGACCCAGGACATCGCTTTTGTTTGTGGGTTGGCCTATCAGATTACCAAAGAGGAAAAATATGCAGACAAAGCTGCTGAGGTTTTGAGGCATTGGTATATCAATGACAGTACTCAGATGAATCCTAATCTTAATTTTGGTCAGGGTGTACCTGGCAGAGCAGATGGGCGTTGTTATGGGATTATCGAGACACGGGATATCTCTCAGGTAATGGATGCAGCAATGCTTATCAGAAATTCCAGGGTGTGGAGTGTAGAAGATCAGCAGCAGTTGAAAAACTGGATGGCTGAATATATGAACTGGCTCCTGACCAGTGATCTTGGTAAGGAAGAATTCACAAGGTTGAACAACCACGGAACCTGGTATGATGTACAGGTATCTTCTATCGCAATAGCTGTTGGTGATACAGCCACAGCCAAAAGAATCCTTACTGGTTCTGCTGATAGAATATTGGAACATGTAGATGCTGAGGGAAAGCAGCCTGAAGAGCTGGCAAGAACCAGGACTTGGGACTATAGCACCATGAACCTGAATAGCCTGATACTTCTGGCCATTCTTGGTCAAAAAGTTGGGATAGACTTATGGACTATTCCTGATGAAGACGATCCTGCGATTAGACGTGCCCTTGATTTTTTGATACCATATGCGCTGGCACCCCAAACATGGGAGTATGAGCAAGTGCTGGATTTTAATCCGGAAAGAATAGTGCCACTCATTGAAGAAGCAATTCATCACTATCCTGAGCGAAGAGCTATTTATTTAGATGCGTTGGATAAGCTAAATGGTAAAAATCATATTGGGTTCTACAGTTTGCCCTGATTTTCTAGCCTTTCTGTTTTTTAGACTTTGCTTTTGCGAGATTTTCCTGTACCCTGAACACGACGATTTTCTCTATGAGGGCATAGGGAATAGGCTGGTTCAACAGGAATTGAACAGATCCCTTGCCTTGAGGATATTTTTTCAACTCCTCTTCAAATTCGGAATGCCCGGAAGGAGTCGCATAGAATCCAACGTGTTTTTCGTAGCCTGCAAAATAGACAAGCGGCTTCTTTAGGAGTTTATAAGCAGGCATTCCATAGCTGATACTCTCTTCGGCCTCAGGGGCAACGTTTTTTATGATTGATCTGATCTTATTCAGAATTTCTTGTGTAGGGATTGGGTATTTCGAAATGTATTCATCAATTGGGTCCATATTCTCTTTGATAATTGAGATGTAGTTTAGCGATTTGTGATTTAAAAATACCTCATCCTAGTCATTAAAATTACTTAGCTTTAAGCTAAAATAACCCAAATGATTAGCCCCATGAGATTTCCAATCACTGCACTGATTGTTACAATTATTATTACCTCTTTCACCTTTTCTGGTAAGATCAAGGACCCTAAACTGAAAAAGATCTTTAATGGTAAGGATCTGTCTGGGTGGGTAGCACCTGAGGGCAATATCTGGTGGTCGGCCAGTAATGGCATACTGACAGCCAAAAGCAGTCCTGACCAAAAAGGGTCTATTTTATGGACCGAAAATGCCTATCGGGATTTCATCATCCAGGCCGATTTTAGATTTGGTGATGGTACCATAGATTCCGGGATATTCATCCGGACAGAAAATGAACAAATTCAGATTGGGGAGTCTGGTTCACTCAAGAGAGATATGACCTGTTCACCTTACATCCCCGGCAAAGGATACCCGGTAGAAGCCAGCAACATCAAGAAACTGTTGAAGATGGATGATTGGAATACCATCAAGGTAAAAGCTGAGGGCAGTGTTTACACGATTTGGCTCAATAGCGAAGAAGTATTGGTATTTGACTCAGAAACAGCGATTGAGGAAGGTCCTGTTGGATTACAGCTCCACCCGAACAGGGACATGACTATCGATTTCAAAAACATTCTGTTTGCGGAATTGTAATCAAACGCCTTTTGCATTAAAAGAGATCCGAATCATTTGATTACAATATTTTTTGTAATGGTTTGGTCACCAATTTTGGCCTGAAAAATATAAAGCCCTGGATTAAGGTCTGTCTTTAGCATCTGATCTCTATCGAGCTCGTTTAAGTTGTATGAATTTATCCATTTGCCCATATGATCAAATATTGTGAGATCGGCGGGTAGGTCTCCAAAGTAAGTGTTGATATGAAAATCTCCATTTGATGGATTTGGAAAGATGGAAAATTCAATACTTTCTTCAAATGAGACCATAATGATTTCGAAGTATTCAAAATCTCCATTAAAATCAGTCTGTTTTAATCGATAATAGTTTTTACCTGTCTGAGGTTTAGTATCGGCATATGAATACTTTTGTAGTGTGGTACTGTTCCCAGCACCGTTTACTTTGCCGATTATTCTGAAGTCAGTATCAAAGTCAGTCCTTCTTTCAATGGTGAAAAATTCATTGTTTATTTCGCTTGATGTCGACCACGACAGCAGGGTATGGTGATGCTTTATTTCCGCATTGAACTCAATCAGTGTGATGGGGAGGGCTGTTCCTGCAATGGAACCAAAAGTGATCGGACCCGATGAGAAACTCACGTTGCCAGTCGTAATGATGTTTCCTGAATTATCTCCATTGAGGGTGGTGGTATAACTGGTACCATCATTTGTCCAGGCATCCGGATCAAGGGAGACATCAAACTTGGCTACTGACAGATCGGCCGGGTCAATAATATGGCTTCTGATGCTGTCCTCCCAGTACAATCTCACTCTTGCAGTCCTGTTGTTGCCACTGTTCTCAGTAATAGTCCAATATTCAATATCGCTCACAGATTGGATGGAAGGATTGGACAGTGGATCCATGGTAAAGACATCTACATAGGCACCATCAAAATACTGTGCACGAAACACGGCATCTGCATTAGAAATTGAGGATACTTCAGTCCTTGCCCAAATATTCCCGTCTCCAAGTGGAAAGATAAAATTGGTATTACCAGTTTTTTGAACAAGTCCATCGATATAACTACCGGCTGAGCCTCCCGTAATGGTAGCAGCGCTAGTGAATATGACAGTGCCTGACGTCTGAACCACACCATCGGTTAATGTCAGGCTGTTATTGATGGTCACATTATTATTGAAAATAACCTGCGGGATTGTTCCAAAACTATTATTAATTTCCATATTAGACACAGACCAAACGCTCCCGAGAGTTTGCTGCACAGCACCATTCAAAGTTAGAGAAGATGCCTGGCCGGAGCCGGAGAAGGTGGCTGCCCCGGAGATCGTAGCGCCCGAGATAGTTAATGTTGCCTCCTGACTTGCAGAATTTGAAGTCAGCGTATGAGAGCTTGTGTTACTGTAATTACCGAGTACTGTTATTGAACTTGTTCCATTGGTACCACCTTGATTTATGGTACTATTGTTTGTGAAGTTGCCATCACAGGTAATTTGTGCTGTAGCAGTAGAGGAATGATTAATTGTGCCATTATTGATGAAATTTCCACCGGCATTAAGATTTGATGCTGCTACACCTGATGCGTTTTGATTGATTACCCCACTATTTGTTACGGTTCCCGTAGTATTGACAGTCGCTGCTGTAATTGTTCCTCCTCCTGTAATTGTATGATTCCCGGTAGCGTTTATTGTGTATGAACCTGTTACATTTATTACGCTACTTCTTATAAAACCTCCAACTGTCAGAGAGTGTGTGCCACTGTTTGAATAATTGCCTCCCACATTGATAGTGGCAGTATTGAAGTTGCTTGTAGGGGCCTGATTTAAGGTCCCGCCATTGTTTATTGTCAGGTTATTGATGGCCTTTGTGCCATTGTTGGCAGATATGGTATATGGACTGGCAAGAACGACATTGTCATTTGACCCGCTCTGTCCCGGCCATGCATCCCCACAGGGTCCTGAACAATTCCACCTAGCTCCGCTTTCCCATGTACCGTTAGCTCGTGAAGTATAGGTAGACTGGGAATACCCTGCATGTAAAATCAATAAAAAGAAGAAAAAAACTAGTATTCTAAACATCATAGTGTGTGGGCATATCGTATGCACCACCTAAATATTGTACAAATTTAATGCCATACCGTCTTCTAAGAAAAGTATTTAAGTCCGAATAATGAAATAATATTCGCTGATTGGGTCAGTTTCGGCTTCGAGAGGGGATTATTGAAAGTTTATTTTTCAGTCCAGAATGGAAGTTTACGTGTAATCTGATAGGACTTATTAAGGAAAATTGATCTAATGTTGAAAACAAAATCCATCAAGCAATGAAGTGTAGAGCTAAGATGTTAAATTGTATTTCCTAAATGTTAATGAAGTGGAGAAAGTCAAAGGTTTGATTTGGTATGCAGATGGCTACCATGCCGGAACACAAGAGGATTTTCAGGCCTTCATACACTTGCATAAAGAGGCTAAACTTGTTTTTACCTTTGACGCAATTAAACCCAGTCAGCTTATTAAGCTTACTGATAATCTAAACTCCTCGAATGCGAGGAGAATAAATATAGAGAGAAGAAATTAAGCCAGTTATTTAATGTGAGTATTGGCTATTTCATTCAATTGTGCCTGAGTGAAAGATTCCAGGTATTTATACCTGTTGGTCGGATCTTCCTGAAAGATGTTGACAACACTTTCGAAATGATTTACTTCTTTCCTTTTGATGAGGCGTCCAATTCCTCGTGATATTTTACTTCTTTTTAGTACCATGATATTCATTAGTTATAGATATACTCATTGTCTCTGTTTCCGGATCTTTTTTTACTGCCTGACAGTGTAATCCCGAACAGAACAATGACTACTGCTAACATCAATATGATGAGTTTTTTGACCATTTGTACTTAAGTCAAGAAAACGTTGGTATACCCCTAAGGAAACTTTAAAAAAATTATGGATTTATTATCCTGCCGCCGGATGTGGTAGAGATCACTCCAAAATAACCAAGGATAAGGCTTGATGCATTTTCTGCATCCGTCAGATTGCCACGAACTACTGATGGTGTAGTACCACTTCTGGTGCCTAAAGAGGTTGTCTGTAGTCTCAGCAGCCTTAAATAGTTATAAGCCTCAAATGAGATCTCTTGTAGTTCTATCGAGATGGTGTCATTGAGTTCGTATTCAAAACCAGTAAATTCGTTTTTAATGGAATCCAATCCATTCAGAAACCTGTCCTCCTGGATGAATATGTCTTCTGGCTCAGCAAAAGCCTCATCATTACGCTGAAATTTCCATCTATAAAAATTCTGCTCTTCTCCATTATCGGAAAAATAACCGATTGGGTAATAAACCAATTCTTCTATCTGAGGATTTAATTCTGACTGCCGTTCAAAAAAGTCAAAATATACACTGTCCAGGTTTGGTACGGTCCTCATTCTTTCCTTGTTCGAGACTATCGTTTTTCCTTCCAGCGACACTTCCAGCCAATATGATCTACCTGCAATACCAGCAAATTCGATTTCTGAGAGGTAAATGCCATTGTTGCTATGTGAAAGTTCATAGCTTTCCTGATTACTCCTGATGTGTACTGTTGCATTATTCACCAGGGTGCTCGAATTCTCAGATTCAAAACTTACAGTTCTTGAAAGTCTGACTTGTTGGATGGTATCCTGATCGGTGAGCCATCCCTCCACAACAAGAATTTCCTGTGCTACGGGGAGGTCAATATCGTCGCTACAGCTGATAACCGCTATCAAAATCACGATATTTAGGTATTTCCTCATCAGAATTTAAAGTTGTAAGTGATGGCAGGAATGGGTGAATCAAAAATAGTAAATGGAATGGCTTCTGTCAGGTTTGGATCCGTTTCAGATTTCCTGAAGATCAAAGAATAAGCATTAGCCCTACCATATACATTGTAGAGAACAAAGGTCCAGTAGTCGCTATATCGTTTGGGTGACCCATCCTTCTTAAACTGTCTTCCATTCCATTTCAATGAAAGGTCTAAGCGGTGATAGCTTGGTAGGTTGTTTTGATTTCTGTCCTGAAAGTGTGGAACCAGATTACCCTCAAATTCATATTTCCCTGCTGGCAAAGTAATGGGTCTACCAGAGCTGAAGTTAAAAGTACCCGATGCAGCCCATCTTTCACCTATTTTAAAAATGGAAGCAAGAGATATGTCATGGAGTTTGTCATGATTGGCTGGGAAGTACCTACCGCCATTGATGGTCTGGTTGGGAAAGGGAGTTTCCACCTTTAACTCTGCCCTGGAGAGTGTATAACTTAACCAGCCGGTGAAGCGCCCATGGTTCTTTTTAGCAAAGATCTCCATGCCGTAGGATCTACCAACACCGGTCAGTATTTCTGTTTCCATGTTAGGATTGAAAAGCAGGTTTGCTCCATTCTTATACTCTATGATGTTGTCCAGTGCCTTGTAGTATAGCTCAATGGATGTCTCAAACATGTTATTTCCCAGGTTTTGATAGAACCCCAGCGAATAATGATCTGATCGGGTTGGGGGTACGTATTGATCGCTGATCTTCCAAATGTCAGTAGGAGAGGGGATCACCGTGTTGGAGATGAGGTGAAGGTATTGATACGTTCGGGTATAGGATGCCTTGACAGACTGGGCATCGTTAAAGATATAATTTGTAGAGATACGTGGTTCAAGACCATAATAGTGCTTGATAACTTCACCTTCTTCAAATAGCGTGGTATCAATGATATTGCTGGTGTTTCTCTCAACGTCAGGATCATAGGTGTAAACACTTGCCGGACCGAGGTTTATCAGGGAACTGAACCTAAAGCCATACAGCATAGTAAATCTTTTACCAATTTCCCATTCATGACCTACATATGCCGAAGATTCGAAGGCATTCTCCGTATCCAATGAAAAAGGCCTGGATGAGGCATTTTCATCAAAAGGAATACGCTCTCCGGGTAAAAGTCTGTGGTAAATGGTGCCTGCCCCAAATGTGAGTTCATGCTGTGGAGTGATAGAAAATGCAAGATCCACTTTGGAGGAATAATTGATGATACTGGAACGCCCAACGAAGGAACCAGCTTCCTGAGGGTCGGTAACCCGGTAAAAATATTCGCTGACTGTATTGGTGAAATTGCTGAATAACCGTGGTCCAAAGAGGTGGTTCCAGCGGACGGAAAGGTTTCGATTGCCCCAATTTCTCACCGCATTAAATCCAGTCCTGTTTCTATCATTTCCAAAATACCCTGCCAGGTGGATGGTATTGGTAGGATTTACCTTCCAGTTGAGTTTGGTGTTAAAATCCTGGAAATTGGCAGTATTACGGCTAAGCCCTGAGCTGGTATTACCTAATACCGACAGATCGGCAATGGATTGGCGCGCCGAAACAATAAACGAGCTCACTTTTCTCTTGATTGGACCCTCAGCGATCAAACGTGCTGAGACGAGACCCACTCCACCGGTTACACTAAAATCTTCGTCATTACCTTCCTTTTGGTTGATGGTGATGACAGATGAAACACGACCTCCATAGGAGGGAGGCATGAAACCTTTCATGATTTCTATATTATTAACTGCTTCGGGATTGAAGACGCTGATCAATCCATAAAAGTGGTTGGGGTTATAGATGATAGACTCATCCAGCAATAAAAGGTTCTGATCTACTTCGCCGCCTCTTACGTTAATACCACTGGCATCTTCCCCTATGGTCCGGATACCTGGCATCAGGAGTGCCCCCTGGATCACATCCACCTCTCCTAAGAAATAAGGTATCTGACCCTCCGTCTGAAGGTTCAATGTGTTTACCCCAGGAATGATACTCTTGATGTTATACTCCGGTTCTCTGGAAGAAACAGTGATTTCTGCCAGCTCCGAAGCACGCAACGACAAGGTAAAGTTGTGACTGACATGACTTTGGAGATCTAATGAGAGCGTGTCAGGCATATAGCCAATAAATGAGCAAACAACCTCATAGCTACCTGGTGGTAGCGTCAGCGAATAATATCCATAGCTGTTTGTGACTACTCCCTGGTATGAATCCTTTAAAATAATTGCTGATCCAATGAGTGGTTCACCAGTCTCCCGGTCTCGAACAAATCCTTTGATTGAGAATTTATCCTGTTTAAGACTCCCTGAGGTAATAATATAAGATGCCCCTTGCTTCTTGATCAATACATTGGTCTGATTGGAAATCAGCTGGAATAATTCATCGTACGGAGTGTTTTCCGAAATGATAATTCTGGAATCACCAGGGATGGTATTTAAACTGTAAGCAAGATTGTAGTCTTCATCAAGGAGAATGAGAAGCTCTTCCAGGGTATATGTTCCCTCATGCAGGGATTTGTCCTGTGTCAGACCAAAGTGCCCTGCTAGCAGAAAAATTAATACAATTGATAACCGGGTAAAAGTTTTAAGCATTGAAATGACTTCACTATCCAACAGGATAACGATGTATCAGGCTTAAAATTAATATTTACCTGCAGCCTTTTCCTAGTGTTTTTACTTCTGACTTAGAGATTTTGAAGTCAAGGTTTAGTATTTCACCTAAAACGGCTAATACTTCAGCGAGTTCTTGCTGATTGAATTCAGCTGTGACCATGCAGTTTTTGTACTGGCTGGCATTACTGAAATCTACCTTGTAGTATTTTGACAAGTTATCAGTGACCTCATCAAAAGGAGTATTTTTGAATATGAACTTACCTGTTTTCCAGGCCAGAATATTGGGGTTGTCATTAGTGGTAACACCAAATTCCTTTGTGGATTTCTTATAGGTGAGTAGCTCTCCGGGATTAACCATTTTACTGGTTTGATTATCAGAAACTTTTACCAAACCTTCCATAACGAAGGACCTGAACTGATTGTCTGAAGTCTCTACGCTAAATGAGGTCCCCAACACGGTGACACTCAGATCATTCATTTGAATCGTAAATGTAGAACCACCTTTGACAACGTCATAAAACCCTCGTCCCTCAAATGTTACATTTCGCTCATCGAAATCTTCAAGGAATGAGATAGAACTGTTTGCATCAAGGTAAACTTTAGAACCATCAGGAAGAATGTAATCCATGGGTTTTTCACCAGCTGTGATTTCAACCAGCTGCGGACTTACTGTTTCCGATACCTGATATAGTAGGAAGGAAAGTGCAACAAGCATAAAAGCTGCAGCTACTTTTAAAATAAAAGTGTAATCAAATCGTTTTTTAGGTGTAGCAATCGACAGGCGGGAACTTACCCGTTCCCACGCTTTATTTTCATCAAAAGCAATTGGTGGGTCATTGCTTAATTCCATAAATGCGTCAAACTCACTTTTGGGACTACTCCCAGGAGTCTGTGGTTGGTCGTATTTTTCAAGCCATGATCTGTTCATGTTATTATAAGTCAAGCTGCGGGTGACTTACCCCCAAACTAATTTACACTTTTTCATTCATTTAGATAATTTTTCAAGTCTGCCTCCAGGGAATCTCTCAGTTTTTTTAGTGCAATGCTCATCTGGTTTTCTACTGTTTTAACCGAAATAACAAGTTCTTCAGCGATTTCCTTGTAGGTCATACCACCATACCTGCTCAGTAGAAATATCTGTTTGCATTTTTCGGGGAGTTGATTAATTGCCACCTGAATTTTCTTTTTAAGCCTGTTTACATCATTTCTTTCATGAAACACAGTGCCTTCTACAAGCACTGCATCTGAGAGGTCGATCAATACCCTTTGCTTTGGTAACTCATACTTGATGTAATTGATCGATTTGTTTCTCACAGCTGAAAACAGATATGATTTCAGTGAGGATGAAATCTCTATCGAATCTTTCTTTTCCCATAAATAAATAAAAACTTCCTGGGCGATCTCTTCGGCAATAGTTTCATCTCTTACCATAGAAAAGCAGAATCTGGCCAGGTCGTTGTAAAATCGCCGGAAGATTTCTTCAAAGGCTACTGAATCGCCTTTTTTTACCTGGTTAAATAAAAGAATATCCGATGTTTCGGGCATCAATTTTCATTTGGTTCTAAAGATGCCAGGACGGACAGGAAAATAAAGGTAGAGCTGTTGAAAAATCCCTGAGAGTAATTTTCTGCATGGATGGCCACAACCATTTGCAGGTGAGGAATAATATACAATTGCTGACCGATTCCACCGTCAGCAAAATAAAGGTCGTTGACTTCCAGGTCAATGATATTATCTGCAAAACTCCACCATCCGTAGCCTGCATTGATGGTGTTGTCAAGCTGAAGTGTCGTTTTGGTTATCTCGAAGATCCATTCATTGGATATGACTCTTGCTTTTTTCCACCTTCCTCCATTCAATAATAGGTATCCGAATTTCGTGAAGTCAAGGGCTTTCAGACTGAGTCCTGCACCACCATCCAGTGTTCCCGCTGGGTCAGTATCCCATGTTACTTCTTCAATGTCAATTTTATCGAACAACTCTTGCTTGAGATAACTCAGCAAGTCTGTGCCAAGCGCATTTTCCATGACCTTTGCAAGCACCATGCCTGCACCCGTATTGGGAACATACCTCAGTCCCGGGTCGGCTTCCAGTGGGCGAGATAGCACATATTCAGTCCAGTCAGACTGTAATTTCATGATACTCAGATCGTTGAGATTATCCGGGAAAGCATTGGATTGCACCCACGACAAGCCTGACTTATTGATGAGTAAATGTTCGATCGTAATTTGTTCTTTGTCAGGTTCAACGTCAAAAATGGATTGATATTCTGGTAGGAAAGTGACAATGTTTTGTTGAATGTTTTCAATGTATCCGTCCCTGATGAGTAGGTCAAGTGCTGTGATCAATACTGCCATGGAAGCCTGCCCGAGGTTTTTGGTTCTGTTTCGGAATGACTGATCATAATAATTTTCAAAAATGAGCTGATTGTCTTTGATGACTACAAGTGAATTGATGTTGCCATAAAGTTTTGAATCCAGGTTATTATTAATGGCTAATAAAATACTATCAGAGAGTAAGGTTTCAGAAGGGTTGGCATACACCCACACATCCTGATCATCTCGTTTCTCAGGGCCAAGCGAGCAACCGTATGTGATGCCAATGATCAATATGATAATTAATTTCTTCATGGCCTCAAATGAAAGAACCCTAATCTGCCACCAAAGTTTACTGTGGGCCCGTTAAAGTCATTTTTTTCTATACCTGGTAGTTCAATACCATGACCGATTTTATATCCACCACTTACGAAAAAAGAGAGGAATTTTATCAGACGATACTGGAAAACCAATTCAGGTTTTGACATGCTGAAGTTATCTCTCACCAAATCGGCTTTCGTTTCAGCGTTTTCCCAAACCATACCTCCCTGGCTATAACTATAGCGGAGCACAAGGTCTGCCTGAAAACCATTGATTAGCGTAATGCCAAGATATCCTCCACCATGTAAATAGATCAAATCAAAATCGTTGGGGAAAATCAAAGTCCTGGTGATCTGAGTCTTCTGTAGGTTCACAAATCCTCCGGCATTTATCCTCCGGTAGCTGGCACCCATACCCAATTGCTGGTGAAAGCCGTGATCATCTGGCTGTGGAGCATACTCTGTACTCAATTCAACAAATATTGACCAGGGGATAGGATCTTTCTGTATAGGATCTTCCTTCTCTTCCTTGATTTTGATGCTGTCAGCACTTAGACTGGTTGAATCCTGAGTTATTTGTTGCGCAGAAAGCGTCCCAACACCCCATACACAGGCAATCAACAGAAAATATGATTTCAAGAAAGGATTCACCAGGTAAACTTATCTAATCCAGCTCAGTTTAGCTAGCCCGGAATGCTGGATTAAGATATTTCGCTCAGCTCAAATTTCTGCTTTCTGGAATCAAGGATCTTTCCATTTTCGCATTTGAGAACCCTGTGAGGAAATTTTTTTATGAAGTTGTGGTTATGTGTAGCCATCAAAACGGCGGTGCCGCTGTTGTTGATCTCAAAAAACAGGTTCATGATTCCTTCTGACACATCAGGGTCCAGGTTACCTGTAGGCTCGTCGGCAAAAAGGATTTGAGGCTCATTGATAAGTGCTCTGGCGATCACCACACGTTGCTGTTCTCCACCAGAAAGCTGGTGTGGCATTTTACTGCTTACAGCGCCCAGACCCACCCGCATGAGTACTTCGGCCAGCCTGTTTTTCATCTTTGCCTTATCTCTCCATCCCGTGGCTTTCATCACGAAAAACATGTTGTCTGCTACACTTCGGTCATAAAAAAGCTCAAAGTCCTGGAAGATGATCCCAATTTTTCTTCGAAGGAATGGGACTTCATTGTGCTTGATACCACGAATATTATATCCTGCTACGCGGATATTCCCAAGCCTTAGCGGTAGATCTGCATATAAGGTTTTGAGCAGGGAGGACTTACCACTTCCAGTACGGCCAACCAGGTAAACAAACTCACCTTTTTCTATCTCAAAGTCAATGCCACTCAGCACGGTGGAATTGTCCTGAAAGATGTTGGCATTACTAACTTTGACTACGGCATCCTCTGAAAAAGTCATTAGAATTCCAGTTTTTGTAATTTCCCAAAAGGTAGACTCTCAATCACTTCGGTCAGCTCCTTTTCTTTTCCTTCCAGACCATATTTCTCTAGCTTCTGAAGTGGTCTGTCAGCTCGAAAATAAGCGATCAGCACAAATTTATCATCCCGTAGCTGGATGTAATCCGGAATTTTTGCTTTTCCTTTTACTTTGATGATATACATACATACCAAAACAAACTGTTCTGGAGCTTAGCTGTTTCCTTTTTTGTAATCAGCCAGGAATTTTTCAAGACCAATATCTGTCAAAGGGTGCTTCAGCAGTCCTGTGATTACACTGAGCGGACAAGTAACAACATCTGCACCTGCTTCTGCACACTGGATCAGGTGCATTGTATGACGCAGTGAAGCCGCTAGAACTTCAGTCTCGAAGCCGTAGTTGTCGTAGATCAATACGATTTGTTCGATCAGTGCCATTCCATCAGAGCTAATGTCATCCAGTCTTCCTATGAATGGAGAAACAAAGCTGGCTCCGGCTTTTGCAGCAAGAATGGCTTGACCTGCATTAAAGATAAGTGTGCAGTTTGTCCTGATGCCTTCATCGGTCAAAGCCTTGATAGCTTTCACACCGTCTTTAATCATCGGAATTTTCACTACGATTTTATCATCGATCTTGGCAAGTTCTTTTCCTTCCTTGACCATGGTCTGGAAATCCGTGGAAATTACTTCAGCACTCACATTATCATCTACCAGATCACAAATGTCTTTGTAGTGTTTAAGAATATTTGCTTGTCCGGTAATCCCTTCTTTGGCCATTAGCGATGGGTTAGTGGTTACACCATCTAAAACGCCCAGGTCATAAGCTTCTTTGATTTCACTAAGGTTTGCCGTGTCGATGAAAAATTTCATTATATCTAATTGAGGTTAATGCAGGAAGAAAGAAAAAAGGCAAACAGAGTATCGCACCGCTACAACCACCTACCCTTGCTACCTTCCGGTCCTGGGGGATTCAGCAGGAGCTGGTCGTACTCGTTTGCCGAGTGCAAAGGTAAGTAGGTTTCGAATAAAAAATATGATTATTGATTAAAGTTCAGAGATTGATCTGTATTCGGAGTCTCTGTAATCATAATTTGACTCATCTTCTTCGAGGTCATCCATGTTGTCTGATGAGAAATATGCATTGTCTAATACATCATCGAAGTCGCGGATTTCGAAATCATTAAATTCTCTTTTCATCTCAATTTTCTCCATCTGTTGTGCTGGTTTATGTTACGCTGGTAAAATAACGAATTGTCTAAAATATAAATTCTTTATTAAAATGATATAATCATTACCATATTAATATCTCGCTTTCTGTAAATTTATGATAGTGTTATGCAGATGTATAAATTGTTAAATCTGGGTTTTCCCTCACATAAAACGCTGTTTTAAGCCTGTAAAAGTCTGATAATGACAGTACGTGATGGTTATGTTATTAAACCTCATTATACTTGTTTGATTCACTTAACCTAATATGACCTGCACTACCGATAAACGCATGAAAGCCAGGTTGCTTTACGTGCTTAAAAAATTTTCCTTTTTATTGATTATTCCTCTTTGGTTTTGCTCCTCACCGGAAACGGAAGAAAAAGATGATCAGTTTTCCTTACACATTCGTACCTCGGATCCATTGTCTCCGGAAGATGAACGGCTGGCATTCAAACTACCCGAAGGATTTAAAGCCCAGCTTTTTGCATCTGAGCCAGACATCGGTAAGCCCATGAACATCAGCTTCGATCCGAAAGGGAGAATGTGGGTTACACAATCCAATGAATACCCTTTCTATGACTCAGCAGGTGTTGGTCCAGATCGTATTTCAATCCTGGAGGATACTGATGGAGATGGGAAAGCCGATAAGATTCAGGTCTTTGCAGACTCGCTAAATATACCCATCGGAATCACTCCTGTACTTGATGGTGCCATTGCCTATAGCATTCCATATGTATATCATTTGATCGATAGGGATGGTGATGACAAGGTGGATGAAAGAAAAATCTTACTTCGTGGGTTTGAGTATAAAGATACCCATGGCATGATCAACAACTTTTTTAGGGGTCTTGATGGCTGGATCCATGCAGATCATGGCTTTTCCAACGTATCTAAAGTGGTGGGTACAGACAATAATGACCCACTGGTGATGCAATCAGGTAATACCTTCAGGTTTCATCCGGACGGAACCGGAGTAGAATTCACCACCACCGGACGGGTTAACCCTTTTGGGTATGCCATGGATGAATATGGCTACATGTATTCAGTGGATTGCCATTCAAGCCCTATTTATCAGCTAATCCGTGGAGCCGATTATCCTCATTTTGGCAAACAGCCAACGGGAATCGGCTTTGGTCCTTATATGATGCGTCATGAATATGGGTCAACAGCCCTGGCTGGATTGGAATACTATACGGGTGAGCAGTTTCCCGAAGCATTCAGACAAAATTTTTACCTCGGTGATGTTGTGAAATGCAGAGTTTACCGTAGCTCGATCAAGATGAACGGAACGACTCCAAACCCTACATGGGAGCCCGACTTTATTGTAAGTGAGGACCCCTGGTTTCGTCCAGTGGATGTGAAGCTTGGGCCTGATGGAGCGCTGTATATTGCTGACTTCTATAACAGCATTATCGGACATTATGAAGTGCCTTTGGATCATCCCGCCCGGGATAAGCAACGAGGTCGAATTTGGAGGATCACATATGAAGGTAATGAAGACAAGCATAAGGCAACTGACTGGACTAAGCAGGATCTCGCGGGATTGATAAGGGGACTGGATGACCCCAGTCTGACAGTGAGAATGATGGTGGCCGACCAAATTTTTGATCGTTTTGGAAAGGATGCGATTAATGATATTGAATCTCTGGTGACAGGTAGTGGTGTAAGTGCTGAAGCATTTATTCATGGCATGTGGTTGTTGTTCAGATTAGATGCGCTGGATAATAAGATGCTAAAAAAGGGATTAAATCATTCAGCAACTGAGGTGAAAGTACATATGCTTAGGATCCTGTTTGAATTGGAGCGCCCCGATGCCTCAGTGCTTACAGTGGCGAAGTCAATGATCAACGATCAAAACCCACACATTGTCAGGGCCACCACCATGTTATTGGCAAAGCATCCTATGGAGGACCAGGTAAGAACTTTGTTGGATCTCCTTTCTAAAACATCACAGGAAGATTCACATTTGTATTACGCCATCCGCCAGGCCTTGCGTGACCACATGCGAGCACAATCCATTTTAAATACGGTCAATCAGAAAAAGTGGAATGAACAGGATTCCAGGTATCTGGCTGATGTGATGATGGGTGTAGATAATGCCCTGGCCGCATCTTTTATGTTGACACATATTCAACAGCATGATGAACCTAATGACAACCTGTTGAAGTACACAACGCATATTGCCAGGTATAGTGGGGTTGGAGCGATGGATCTATTGGTAGCTAGCTTGCGAGAGCGATTCAGTAGTGACCTGGATATGCAATATCAAATATACCTGGCTTTACAAAAAGGCGCTGAGCAGAGTGGAAAAAGTGTTTCCGGAAAAGGTAAGGATTGGGCGATCAGCCTGGCAGAAGCTTTTCTGGCAGATTCAGCAAACGGGGGATGGAGTGTGATTCCGCTCAGCAAAGCATATAAGGCCAATACCTGGAGGTATGAAGCGTTTGAGGAGTTGGGCGGAAAAGAAGCCTTGATTGGAAGCTCGCGTTCGCAAAGAAACATCCATATATCCCAATTACGATCTCCTTCATTTAACTTACCCGAATCACTGAAATTTACACTGGTAGGCAATAAAAATACTCCCGGACAAGGTGAAACAGCTTCACCACCCACCAATAGGATCGAATTGTTTGTTGATGGAAATAACACCCCAGAGCTTGTTGTGGAAATTACTTCTCCGAAACAGATCGAAGAGGTGTCATGGGACTTGAGTAACCTGAAGGGCAAAACGGGATATATTGTTTTGACGGATGCATCTCTGGAATGGGGAGAATATATTGGTATCAGTCAGTTGAGTTCCTCTGTGCCAGCTCTACCGGCAAAGAGTCCACGCCTGGTAGCTGAACGGCAGGTATTTGCATGTGAAGTTGCAGAAAATTTTAAAGTAAGCTCGATGACTACAGGTCTCACTGCTTTGCTGGAGGACCAAAATGCAGATATCGTGGCTCGATCCGCAGCTGCAGAAGCATTGTTGTTAAATTCACCTAACAATGTAGATGTAGTTGGTAGCGTCGCGGGTAATTTCAACGAGCCTCAGCTTTTGCAACGTTGGCTGATTACCTCCCTCGGATCCGTGCAATCGAAGAGAAGCCAGGAAATTATTGCTTCTGTTCTTGACAGCCTTTCCTTCGATATTCAGAAGGAAGCGGTGCTCCTGATGTCCAATAGTAGCGAAGGTATCGACGTGATTTTAGAAGCAGCGGGTAAGATGGATATCTCACCCAAGATACTTCTGGACCCTCAGATCAATGAAAGGTTGAGTGTAAATATGAACAATGGTCAACGGGAGACATTGGCAACACTTACTGAGAACCTGACTCCGTTTTCTGAGGAAGTGCAAAAATTAATCGATGATCGTATTAAAAACTTTTCTACTGAAGATGTCTCGGTTTCGGTGGGTAAAAATGTGTTTCAGCAGAATTGTGCAATCTGTCATCAGGTTGGAGGAGAGGGAGGCAATATTGGTCCTCAGCTGGATGGGATTGGGAATTGGGGGTTGCAGTCTTTGTCTGAAAAGATCCTGGATCCCAACAGGAATATCTCCAAGGCATTTGTTAACTATAAGATCGAGCTGAAAGACGGTAGAATAGCTCAGGGATTGTTTAGAAGGGAGGAGGGGAAAGTCAAAGTATTTGCCGACATATCGGGCAACGAGTTTTCCTATTCCTCTGATGAGATCAAATCGATGAATGCACTGCCCTTTACCCTGATGCCCGACAATTTTTCCAGTGTTATTTCCGAGGGTGGTTACTATCACCTGATGGGTTACCTTTTAAGCCAAAACTAAAGATATGAGGTCTATTACACTATTGATGAGCCTGCTTCTCCTGGTAGCCTGTGGGGGAAGTGAAAAACAAGCCAAGCAGATATCATATAAGAAAAATATACTTTATGATCAGTTTGTGACTGAAGGTATTGCCACAGGAGATGTAAATCACGATGGACTGCTTGATATATTGTCAGGTCCCTTTTGGTTTGAAGCACCTAACTGGAAGCGTCATGAAATTAGACCTGTCAAGACTTTTGAGATTGACAAAGGATGGAGTGACTCGTTTCTGAACTTTTCTTTGGATGTAAATAAGGACGGATGGATTGATTTTGTGAGAATTGACTTTCCGGGTACGGGTGCTTATTGGTATGAGAATCCTAAAAATGAGGAGGGACATTGGAAAGAGTACCTTTTCGATAGCACTGCCTGCAATGAATCTCCTATGATGGCTGATCTGGATGCTGATGGTACTCCCGAACTGGTATTTGGCAGTGGAGACAAAGAGATGAAATGGTTCAGACTTACTGATCGTGCCCCTTATTGGGAGACCAATGGACTTAGTGCCACGGGTGCCCCGGGCACAAACAGGTTTTCGCATGGCTTGGGACATGGTGATATCAATGGCGATGGTAGGCAGGATGTAATGGTCATAGAAGGCTGGTGGGAAGCCCCCGAAGATCGCATGCAAATGCCCTGGAAGTTTCACAAGACATCCCTTGGAGAGCCATGCTCGCAGATGCACGCATTTGACCTGGATGCTGATGGCGACAATGATGTGATCACCAGCTCCGCCCACAACTACGGTATCTGGTGGCATGAGCAGGTCAAAAATGGAAAGGGTGAAATTTCTTTCATTCGTCATTTGATTGATAGTACCTTCTCTCAGACCCATGGAGCCGCTCTTGCGGATGTGAATGGAGATGGCTTACCGGATCTGATTACCGGAAAACGTTTTTTTGCCCATAATGGAAAAGATCCGGGGGGAATGGACCCTCAGGTGATTTACTGGTTTGAATTGAAACGGGATGAAAACAATAAGCCATCCTGGGTTCGGCACCTCATAGATGACAGCTCTGGAGTAGGTTTACAGGTCATCGTTGAAGACATCAATGGTGATGGATTAAAGGATATTCTTGTCGGCAATAAAAAAGGCATCTTCTTTTTTGAATGCGAGGAGGTGAAAGCAGGCTAGTCTTTCTGATGATTAAATTTTCCTCCATATTTGTTGCATTGTTTTCACATTAACTCGTTAATAAGATGGGAAAAGGAGACAAAAAAACCAGGAAAGGCAAGATAAAAATGGGAACCTACGGTGTCTCAAGACCAAAAAATTCTGGTTCAGAAAAAGTTGCTGACAAACCAAAGAAAGCAGATAAGAAATAGTTTAATGAGGAGACTGCTCTTTTGCTTGCTACTATTTGTTTCAGGGCAGGTTGTAGTTGCACAAACAAAAACATATGTAGGAGTAAAAGGTGGGGGAAACTTTTCTTCGGCTTACTTTGAACGAACAATAGGTAACGCACTAATCTCAACGGATTACATCACGAGTTACCATGGGGGAGTTATATTCCGTCATTTTAGCAGGCAGAAGAAAAGCTCCTTTTTGAATGCCGGATTGCAATCCGGTGTAAACATGGTGAATAAAGGATGGAAGCAAATATTTCCTACCGAGGAACCTTCTTACGCTACTCGGCTTACCTACCTTGAGTTTCCGGCGGAGGCATTCGTTTATTTTGGCCATCGGAAGATGAAGCCATTTTTCACCCTTGGTTTTTATCTGGAGCACCTTATTGCAATCGAAAAAGATGATGATCCAAATCTGGATAACATTGGACAATCTGACTTCTATCCTTATGTGGAGTCCCGTGATAGAACCTTTGGGTATGGTGTAAGGATTGGTTTAGGTATTCAAAGGGATTTTGGTTTTGGCACTATTCAGCTGGATGGCTTTGCTTCTTTTAGCTTCAGAGACATGCTGGAGTATGGTTCTTTCGATACCGGGATCCCCGATCTATCTAATAGCTATGTATTAGGTTTTTCAGCGGCCTACCTCATTTCCTTCGGAAATCTTGATTTTTAAGCTCCCTGTTAGGTTTATTTATCCTATCAGTTACCAAATAGTTGTTATTCTTAGCTGTAGTTATTAAAAAAATGATTTAACTTATACAGTATCAAAATAAAAGGTATTATTGTCTAAAATCTTCTACGACTATGGCCGCATCACAACAAACTATCGAAAAGAGACTTATTGAAGCAAAAGATAAACTCAGTCAGCTTCAGATTGAGGAGGAGCTCGTATCTGAAATAGAATGGTGCCTGGGTAGCTATGCTCATGATCAAAATCCTCAAGGACTATTTGAGAAGGCTGAGCAAGCGTTAAAGGCACTTACAAAATTTAAGAAGAAGAACGACAAGAAGGTTTCGAAAAAGCTGTTGGATGACCTAACCAAAGCCATCAAAAACAATGGCAAGTAGCTAAGCCAGATGTTGGTTTGCCACGTCGAGCAAAGCCTGTCTGTCTATTTCGATCGTATCGTCTGAATAAATGTGCCCTGAGAGATCAGCTACTACACTGGGCTTGTAACCCATGGCCGAAGCGACTTTTTCACAGAACTTGATTTCGCTTTGGAAGATCTTGCCATCTACTTTCATCAGAAAGATCACACTATATAGATAGTCAAACTTCTTATCGGGGGATAGGTCCGCAAGGTTTGGAATGGGTTTAGGATTGTCAATGATCTCATCTATCTGTTTTTTATTCAGCCCATTTCTTTCACCCACTTTGTGGATCATTTTAGATTCTTCCTCTGCCAAATGGTTGTCCGCCATTGAGAGGTGAACGAGAATATTTATTTGTTCTTTAGTTGATAGCATGTTTGGCTAATAGAATTCATTCCTTAATATAATCCAAATAAATTGAACATTATAAAGATATCATTTCGGATCAGAATTACACGGTAATGACCTGTCAATTATATTTTTTTAAATCTTTTCTTGGATTTAATGTCATGTACAATTTAGTTTAGCGGTCATGTTGAGAATAAGCACATACTGGTATTGGCATTTTACACATTCTTTCAAAATGTGAATAGCCGAGGTATGTTAAAAATATAATATAGAAAACCCGCTGTTCGCAGCGGGTTTTTTTATGATTTAAAGCCATGACAAAATTTAAACTCAAGATCAGACAAAAGCGATTTCTTTCAGATACAATCACCCCTGTGGGCCTGTATTTGAAGGTTCGAGATCGGTTTGCCAATTCATTTTTGCTGGAAAGCTCAGACTATCATGGAGCCGAAAATAGCTTTTCATACGTATGCTGTGACCCGATTGCCGCATTCAAACTTTTCAATGGGCAGGTAGACATTGCATACCCTGATCAGTCTTCGCAGTCTTACTCACTTGACCAGCGAAGTCAGCTGCTGCCGAAGTTTAAGGAATTCCTGAAGACCTTCGAGATGCCGGAGTTGCCTGGCAAGGATGAAAAATCCATCAAGACGGGGCTGTTTGGTTATATGGCTTATGATGCAGTGCAATATTTCGAGGATATCGAACTGAAAAATACCAAAACACCTTCATCTGATATTCCCGAAATCCAATATCACCTTTTCAGGTTCATCATTGCACTTGATCATTTCAAGAATGAGTGTTTCCTTATTGAAACTTATATAGATGAGCAGGATGATGCAAAGTTTGAGGAGCTTACTAACCTGATCTCTCAAAGAAATATCCCTTCTTTTAACTTCAGAAAGGTGGGGGATACAGCATCCAATTTTGACGACAATACCTTTCTGGAAAATGTTAAATCAGGTATCAAGCATTGCGACCTGGGAGATGTGTTTCAAGTGGTATTTTCCCGTCAATTCAGCACATCATTCAAAGGTGATGAATTCCAGGTTTATAGAGCTCTGAGGTCAATCAATCCATCCCCGTATTTGTTTTATTTTGACTACGGTGGGTATAAGATTTTTGGCTCTTCTCCGGAGGCCCAGATTGTAGTAAAAAACAGGGAAGCAACCATCTATCCCATAGCAGGTACATTCAGGCGGACAGGAGACGATATGGCAGATGCAGAGTTGGCCAAGAAACTACTGGAGGATCCAAAAGAAAATTCAGAGCATATCATGCTGGTGGATCTGGCCAGAAATGACCTGAGCAAAAGCAGCGATGAGGTAAAGGTTGAGACGTATAAAGAGGTGCAGTATTACTCACATGTGATTCACCTGGTGTCGAAAGTCACCGGTCAGCTTAGGAGAGATTCTGATCCACTTGATATCGTAGCAAGTACTTTCCCTGCTGGCACACTTTCCGGTGCCCCAAAATACCGGGCTATGCAGCTGATCAATGAGCATGAAAATATGAACCGGGGATTCTATGGTGGTGCGATCGGGTTTATGGATTTTGCGGGTAACTACAACCATGCTATCATGATCAGGACCTTCATGAGCCGCTCAAATAAGCTTTATTTTCAGGCGGGTGCCGGCATCGTGTCCAAGTCTGATCCAAAAAGTGAAGTACAGGAAGTTTATAACAAATTAGCAGCCTTAGAGTCTGCGATGAAGATGGCTGAAACAATAGAGGGTTGAAAAGATGAAGAAGATTTTGGTTATTGATAATTATGATTCTTTTACCTATAACCTGGTACATATACTCCGGGAGTTGGGATTGAATAATGATATTGAGGTACATCGGAATGATAAGATACCGGTGGGGTACGCAGATGACTTCGAGAGCCTTCTGTTCTCACCAGGCCCCGGGCTGCCCAGTGAGGCAGGTATTATGCCTGAGATGATTGATAAGTACGGATCATCCAAAAAGATTTTAGGTGTTTGTCTTGGGCATCAGGCAATCGCAGAAGTATTTGGTGCCAGGATTTTTAACCTGCCTATTGTATTCCATGGCGTGGCCACCAAAGTGAACCTCACTCAAGTGAAGGATCCCCTTTTTGAAAGTTTGCCTGAGTCTTTTAGGGTGTGTAGATACCATTCCTGGGCAGTGGAACCCCAATCTCTCAATGATGACCTGCAAGTGACGGCTTTGGATGATGAAGGCAATATCATGGCTATCAAACATGCAACCTATAATGTGCGGGGAGTACAGTTCCATCCTGAGTCGGTAATGACCGAACACGGTATAAAAATGATCGATAACTGGATTCAACAATAACCAAAATGAAGGACGTTCTCAATAAATTATTTAAGTATCAATCGCTTTCCAGGCAAGAGGCCTTTAATATCCTTTCTAACCTGGCGACAGGACAGTACAATCAGAGTCAGATGGCTGCCTTTCTTACCGTATATCTGATGCGGACCATCACGGTAGAAGAGCTGGCCGGGTTTAGAGATGCTATGCTTGAGCTTTGTGTAAAAGTACCAGTGGATGATTACAATGCCATCGATTTGTGTGGTACTGGTGGAGATGGTAAAAACACTTTCAATATTTCCACCATTTCATCATTTGTAGTGGCTGGAGCCGGACAGATGGTAGCCAAGCATGGTAACTATGGAGTGTCGAGCGTGTCAGGGTCATCCAATGTACTTGAGCACTTTGGAGCGAAATTTTCCAATGATATTGATACCCTTAAAAAGAGTCTGGATAAAGCGGGTATTTGCTTTATGCATGCACCACTTTTTCACCCTGCGATGAAGAATGTAGGTCCGGTACGAAAGGAGCTGGGAGTGAAGACTTTCTTCAATATGCTGGGTCCGATGGTAAATCCTGCCATGCCGAAAAATCAACTGGTGGGAGTATTTAGTCTGGAACTGGCCAGGCTTTATGGATACCTGTATCAGAATACTGACAAGAAATACGTGATTTTGCACGCGCTGGATGGATATGATGAAGTTTCGCTGACTGGAAATTTCAAAATGGTGATGAATGAACGAGAAGAGGTGTTTAGCCCATCGGATTTGGGATTGAAAACGGTGAAGCAGGAGGAGATTCATGGTGGAGAAACGGTGGCAGATTCTGCCAGGATATTTGAGTCAATACTCAATAATAAAGCGACTGATGCCCAGAAAGATGTGGTAATTGCTAATGCGGGACTGGCAATAGCTGTTGGTAAGCAGATACCAATTGAGGAGGGTGTCAATCAGGCAAGAGAGTCATTGGCTTCAGGAAAGGCGCTTGATTCTTTCAAACAATTTGTTTCCATAAACCAGTAAGAGGATGAGCATTCTGGATCAGATAGTAGCGGATAAGAGAAAAGAGGTAGAAGAGCGAAAGGCGTTATTCCCGGTGAAGCTGCTTGAGCAAAGCCCTTATTTTGAGGGCAAGGTAGTTTCGATGAGCCAGTACCTTCGCCGACCTGATAAAGTCGGTATCATTGCTGAGTTTAAAAGACAGTCACCGTCCAAAGGAATTATCAACAATAAGGTAAGTGTTGAAAAAGTATCTATCGGGTATATGCAGGCTGGTGTTTCCGGTTTATCTATCCTGACAGATAAGAAATATTTTGGTGGTAAGAGCGAGGACCTTACCACGGCTCGTAGTTTTAACTTTTGCCCGATCCTGCGCAAAGACTTTATTGTGGATGAGTATCAGCTGATCGAAGCTAAATCGATAGGAGCTGACATCATCCTTTTGATTGCAGCTTGTCTTACTCCAGGTGAGATCAAAAACCTGGCTTCGATGGCGCGTGATTTAGGGATGGAGGTGTTGCTTGAGGTACATAATAAAGAGGAGCTAGATCGGTCTTTGACTGATGAGGTAAATATCGTAGGAGTGAACAATCGTGACCTGAATACATTCGTCACCGATATAAAGACCAGCAAAGAACTTGCAAAGCTGATCCCTGACAATTTTCTAAAAATTTCTGAAAGTGGGATCAGTGAACCTCAAACTGTTGTTGAGTTGATGAAGCATGGATTTGAAGGATTCCTGATTGGTGAGAATTTCATGAAAACTACCAGTCCGGAAAGAGCCTGCAGGAATTTTGTAAAGGGAGTGAAAGAGCTAATGAAATGAACCTGAAACTAAAGGTTTGTGGCATGCGGGAAGTAGAGAATATCAGGGACCTTGAAGGAGTGGCGCCCGATTTTATGGGATTGATATTCTTTGATAAATCTCCGAGGGATGCATCAGGCTTTGAGTTAGATGATGATCTGGCGAAAGGGGTTGCCCGTGTTGGGGTTTTTGTGAACCCTACCCTTGATGCGGTTTTGGAAAAAGCAAGGATCTATCATCTGGATTATATTCAGCTTCATGGAGATGAACCGGTGAGCCTGGTCAGCGAGTTGAAAGCAGCAGGGTTGGGGGTAATCAAAGTGTTCCGAGTGGATGAAGCACTGCCTTTAGAAGAAATGAAGGTATTTAATGGAGCAGTAGATTTTTTTCTCTTTGATACCAAAACCAAGTTGTTTGGTGGTAGTGGAGTAAAGTTCAACTGGGACATATTAAAGAGTTATCCTTTTGACACCCCTTATTTTCTAAGTGGGGGGATTGAGTTGGACGATATCGAAAATATTGTAAATATGGAATTGCCAGGCCTTTATGCGATCGATATCAATAGCCGGTTTGAAATAGTTCCTGGCCGAAAAGACATTGACAAAATAAAAAAAGTGAAGGAGTTGCTATGAGTGTGCAAGAATCAAAATATCAGGTAAGCCAAAAAGGCTACTATGGAAAATTTGGCGGGGCCTACATTCCAGAGATGCTCTACCCCAATGTGGAGGAGCTACGGGAAAACTATCTTCAAATTATTAATGAGCCTTCTTTTCAGACTCAGTTCAGGTCCTTGTTAAAGGACTATGTGGGTAGGCCAACGCCTTTATATTTTGCGTCCAGGCTTTCAGAAAAGTATGGTGCCAAAATCTATCTCAAGCGTGAGGATCTTTGTCATACTGGAGCCCATAAAGTAAACAATACCATCGGACAGATCTTGTTAGCCAGGGCTTTGGGTAAGAAAAAGATCATCGCGGAAACCGGAGCTGGCCAACACGGAGTTGCGACAGCTACAGTATGTGCTTTGATGGGGATGGACTGTGTGGTTTACATGGGTGAGATTGATATGGCGAGGCAGAAGCCCAACGTAGAGCGCATGAAGATACTAGGTGCTCAGGTGGTGCCGGCAACCTCCGGATCTAAAACACTGAAAGACGCTACCAATGAAGCTATGCGTCACTGGATCAACAACCCAGCGGATACACATTATATCATAGGTTCGGTGGTAGGCCCACATCCGTATCCTGACATGGTCACGCGGTTTCAGTCCGTGATTAGCGAAGAGATAAAAACTCAATTGTTGGAGTGCGAGCAAAAGACCGACCCTGATTTCATCTTTGCATGTGTTGGAGGAGGTAGTAATGCTGCAGGAGCCTATTACCACTATCTGGACAAAGAGAATGTAAAACTTATTGCTGTAGAAGCGTCAGGACTCGGTAATGAATCTGGTAAATCAGCAGCTACCACAGCACTAGGGAAAGAAGGAGTGCTCCATGGTAGTCGTACATTATTGATGCAAACACCTGATGGTCAGGTAATTGAGCCTTATTCTATTTCTGCAGGTCTTGACTACCCCGGCATTGGACCTTTCCATGCTCATTTGTTTGATTCCGGGAGGGCAAAATTTGTAGGTGTCACAGACGAAGAAGCCATGAATGCAGGGCTTACACTAAGTAGACTGGAAGGAATTATTCCTGCTGTAGAATCTGCGCATGCTTTTGCAGCGCTGGAAAAAGTGGATTTAGGAAAAGATAAGATTGTAGTGGTCAATCTTTCCGGAAGGGGAGACAAAGACCTTGAAACATATATCAAATGGGGAAAATACTAACAGCGATGAACAGAATCGATCAGGCATTCGAATCTGGAAATAAGGATATTCTGAATGTGTATTTCACAGCGGGATACCCTCAGTTGGATGATACTGTAAGGATTGCGAGGGCACTGGAATCTGCAGGGGCAGACATGATCGAAATTGGAATTCCTTTTTCCGATCCGGTAGCAGACGGTCCTACTATCCAGGCAAGTAGTTCACAGGCGCTAAAAAATGGGATGAACCTTAAATTGCTAATGAAGCAGTTGGAAGGGTTGAGAGAGCAGGTAAGTATTCCGGTGCTCTTGATGGGATATGTCAACCCAATATTGCAATATGGTTTTGAGGCTTTTTGCAAAGACTGTGAACGCGTAGGAGTAGACGGCCTGATACTACCTGATCTACCTCTTTATGAATATGAAGAACTGTATCAGGAAGTGCTGGAAAAGCATGGTCTGTACAATATCTTCCTGATCTCTCCGCAGACACTAGAAGCAAGGATCCGTAAGATTGATGAACTTTCAAGTGGCTTTGTTTATATGGTGTCTTCCAGCAGTATCACTGGAGCGAAGGGCGATATCTCTGAAGAGCAGATCAACTATTTCAACCGTATCAATTCGATGGGGTTGAAGAACAAAAGGCTCATCGGATTCGGAATCTCTAACAGAAAAACATTTGGCGAGGCCTGCGACTATGCAGACGGCGCTATCATAGGAAGTGCATTCATCAAATTGCTGAGCGAGGATGCTTCCGATGATAACATCAAGAAATTTATCCAGGAAATAAAAGGAGTGTCATGATCATTCAATTTGAACCCAATATCTCGCAGGAATCACGGCAACTGGTGGCTGAAGAGATGAAAGCGCATAAGTACAAAACCACCGAGGTGAAAACGCAGAAAGGCGATTATCTGGTGGGAATTGGAAAAGAGCGTTTTGACATCCGCAAGATCGGTCATCTTGACGGCATCAAGGACATTCATGTTGTTTCCGACGACTATAAGCTTGTTTCCTCCAAATGGAAAGTTAATCAAACGCAGATCGATCTGGGTGATGGTATCAAGATTGGTGATGGGGAATTTGCTATCATGGCAGGTCCGTGCAGCATCGAAGGTGAGGAGAACATCTTGAAGACTATCGAGCACCTAAAAGCCAACAACCTGAGCATCATGCGAGGTGGGGTTTTTAAACCAAGGAGCTCTCCTTATTCATTCAGAGGGATGGGTCTGGAAGGGCTCAAGCTTTGGTACAAGCTAGCCAGAGAGCACGGCATCAAGATCGTGACCGAAGTTATGCAGGTTTCGCAGATTGAGGAGATGTACGATTACGTGGATATCTACCAGGTAGGGGCCAGGAATACTCAAAACTTCAACCTGCTGGATGAGCTAGGCAAGGTGGATAAGCCTGTCATGATCAAACGGGGTATCTCCGGCACCATCGATGAGCTCTTATACAGCGCAGAGTATGTCTTCTCTGCTGGTAATGAGCGGCTCATGCTTTGCGAGCGTGGTATCCGAACCTATGAGCGGGCATCAAGAAATACCTTTGATATCAATGCTATTCCGATCCTCAAAGACAAGACGCATTTACCAGTGATTGCTGATCCATCACATGGTATCGGTATCCGGGATTATGTAGAGCCTATTACATTGGCAGCTACTATTGCCGGGGCTGACGGTGTGATCTTCGAAGTTCATGAGGTGCCCGACAAAGCATTTTCTGATGGACAGCAGACATTAAGTTTTGATGCTTCCACCAGACTTATTTCAAAAATCAGGAAAGTACTGGAGCTAAATGGCTCATACTGAATCAGTGTAGATGAAATTAGCGATTGTTAAATACAATGCGGGAAATGTTCAGTCCCTGACCTTTGCATTGAATAGGTTAGGGATTGAGCCCATGCTTACGGATGATCCCGATGAGTTGTTCTCAGCAGACAAAGTGATCTTTCCCGGACAGGGGGAGGCCAGCTCTGCCATGAGATCCTTAAAAAGAAATGGGTTAGATCATGTGTTATCAGGGCTAAAGCAACCTTTTTTGGGTGTATGCCTGGGCATGCAACTAATGTGCGAACGGACAGAGGAAAATCATACCGAATGCCTGGGTATCATACCTGTGCAGGTAAAGAAGTTTATACCGAATGGGATTAAAGTACCGCACATGGGTTGGAACGATATTACTAAGCTAAATTCTCCCTTGCTGAAGGGAGTAAATGAAGGTAGCTATATCTATTTTGTTCACAGCTATTATCTGCCTGTATGTGAATATACCACGGCAGAGTGCACCTATGATGTGCCGTTCACAGCCTTACTGCAAAAGGATAATTTTTACGCAATCCAGGCACACCCTGAAAAGAGTGCCGAGCCAGGTATGACCATCCTGGAAAACTTCATTAAGCTATAGACAATGCAAATAATACCAGCCATAGATCTGATTGCCGGCAAGTGTGTGCGGTTGACAAAGGGTGATTACAACGCCGTAAAGGAATATAGCTCTGATCCTGTTGAGGTTGCCAGGCAGTTTGAGGATGCGGGGATCAAAAGATTGCATCTGGTAGACCTGGATGGAGCCAAAGCCAGTCATGTCGTGAACATTGATGTGCTGCGAAATATTTGCCAAAACACCAGTCTCCAGGTTGATTTTGGTGGTGGAGTGAAGTCAGAGGAAGATCTCAAGAAAGTATTTGATGCCGGTGCACAACAAGTGACTGCAGGAAGCATTGCCGCCAAAGATCCACATATGGTCAAGCAATGGATTACGGATCACGGCAGTGACCGAATTATACTTGGTGCAGATGTGTTGGGAGGGAAAGTGATGGTGTCCGGATGGCAAAAGTCATCGGGGTTGTCGCTTTTTGAATTTCTGGCAGACTACCATGAAGCAGGTGCCCGATGGGTGATCTGCACAGATATATCCAAAGATGGCGTGATGGAGGGACCATCGTTTGAGCTCTATAATGAGATAGTAGCTCAATTTCCGGACATTAATCTCATCGCGAGTGGGGGTGTCACTACGATGTCTGACCTGGAGCGGCTTAGGGAAGACAACCTGTATGGAGCCATCATTGGCAAGGCATATTACGAGGGCAAACTATCTTTACAACAACTTAGCAGTTTCTGATGCTTACAAAACGAATTATACCTTGTTTGGATGTGAAGGATGGCCGTACGGTGAAGGGGGTGAATTTCCTGGAGCTACGTGATGCGGGTGATCCAGTGGAGCTAGCTGAGCGATACGCTGCCGAAGGAGCTGATGAACTGGTGTTTTTGGACATATCGGCTACGCTGGAAGGTAGGAAGACCCTTGTTGAGATGGTAAAAGCGGTAGCAGCAGCGGTGCACATCCCATTTACCGTCGGAGGAGGTATCAGCGCAGTTTCGGATGTAAGGGTCATGCTAGATGCCGGTGCTGACAAGGTGGCCATAAATTCAGCTGCCGTGAGGGATCCGGGGCTTGTCAATGAGATCTCGGCAGAATTCGGCTCTCAGTGCCTGGTGGTAGCCATAGATACCAAACATGTGGATGGTATAGACATTGTGCATACTCATGGAGGCACAAAGCCAACAACGCTGGAGACAGTAGCATGGTCAAAAGAAGTCTGTGAAAGAGGTGCTGGAGAGATCCTGCTCACTTCTATGGATCACGATGGTACCAAGAATGGCTTTGCTGTGGATATTACTACCAGAGTGTCAAAAGCAATCTCGATCCCGGTAATTGCGTCGGGTGGAGGAGGTATCGATGTGCACTTTACAGAGATTTTGCAAAATGGTATCGCCGATGCAGCCCTGGCTGCGAGCATCTTCCACTATAAGGAGGTGGAGATTGCAGATTTAAAATCATCATTATTACAAAACAATATACCCATTAGGATTTGATGGAAATAGACTTTAAAAAAGGAGATGGACTGGTTCCGGCAATCGTTCAGGACGCTAAAACCCGTAAGGTTTTGATGCTGGGATATATGAACGAAGCCTCACTCGAAGAAACAAAAAAATCCGGGAAGGTGACCTTTTACAGCCGGTCTAAGCAGAGGCTTTGGACCAAAGGAGAGACATCAGAAAACTACTTGTTTGTAAAAGAAATCATCCCTGATTGTGATCAGGATACGCTTTTGATCAAAGCAGACCCTGCTGGCCCGGCCTGTCACACTGGAGCTGACACCTGTTTCAAGGAGACCAATAAGGAGAGCACGGTATTCCTGGAACGGTTGATGGAGATCATTGAATCCAGGAAGGCCAACCCATCGGATAAGTCATATACCAGCAGCCTCTTTCAAAAGGGAACCAACAAGGTAGCACAGAAGGTAGGAGAGGAAGCTGTGGAGACGGTGATAGAGGCCATGGCTGGTGACAAAGAGTTACTTAAAAATGAGTCAGCTGACCTTCTTTTTCACCTGATGGTGTTGCTTGCAGACCAGGATTTGTCTATTTACGATGTCCTGGACGTTTTGGAAAAGCGCCATCAAACCTCTTGATTTATCATTATTTTTTTTAGATTCAAGACGAAATACCCCATTTGTCAATGAAAAAGTACGATGTCATCGTCATCGGTGCAGGACCCGCCGGATATGCAGCCGCCATGAGAGCGGTAGATTTTAAGAAGAAAGTAGCCCTGATTGAGAAGAAACAAGTTGGTGGAGCAGGCATCCATCACGGAGCCTTGTGGAGCAAGACCTGGTGGGAACTCTCACGAGAAGCCGCAAACATCAGGAAGCATAGCGATGCCCTCAATATCCATCAGTATCAGTTCAACTACGAAACCCTGAAAAGTGAGGTAAAGGCGGCTGTGCAGGAGCGCATGGAGCTGCTGGAGCATCACATGCACAACATCAATGTGACTATAGGTGAAGGGCTCTTTGATTTTATTCTGGGTAATGCCAAAGTCATCTCCAGGAACCAGGTGCGGGTGCATAATTTCGATTCTGACGAAATTTTAGAAGCTGACAATATCATCGTTGCCACAGGAAGCCGCCCAAGACTGTTGCCAGAACTACCCATAGATGAAGAACATGTATTTACCAGCGATGGGCTGGACAAGCTGGACCATTTTCCAAAAAGCATTGTGATCGTTGGTGCTGGGGTGATCGGATGTGAATTCGCCACCATCTTTTCAAACTTCGGCAAGACTAAAGTTCATCTCATTGATAAGGGGGACCGTATTCTGCCCTTCGAAGACGAAGATATTGTAAAGGTGATTGAGCGCAACCTTGAGGCCAAAGATGTGCTGATACACAGAAACTCCCAGCTGATCCATATGGAGATCAAGGATGGGATGGTGCACTATACCCTGGAGTATACAGATGGAAGTAAAGAGGTATTCAGAGTAGAAAAGGCATTGGTATCTGTAGGTCGGGTACCCAATCACGAAGACCTTTTTGATGAGTCTGTAAATGTGAAAATGGACAAGCGAGGAATCATTGATAACCTGACACAGACCAATGTGAAGAACATTTACGCTGTAGGGGATATCACAGCAGATATTGCCCTGGTGAATGTAGGCGAGCTGGAAGGCAGGTTTGCTGTCGAACGGATCTTTGGTCACCCGGAACGTGACCTGATCTATGAGAACATCTCTACAATTATGTTTCTGGGGCCTGAAGTGGCCGGGGTAGGAATGAATGAGATCCAGGCTCAGAAAGCAGGGCTGGATTACAAGGTAGTGAGTGTCGACTATTCATGTATACCACGTGCTACAGCTATGCGGAATACCCAGGGCTTTATCAAGATAATTGTTTCCAATGATGATCAGACCAAGATTTATGGAATGCGCGTTGTTGGGGAGCATGCATCAAGTGCCATCCAGGCAGTCGCCTTGTTGATATCCATGGGTAAGGGCATCAAAGAGCTGGCTGAGCTGATCCATCCGCACCCATCCATCATTGAAGGGATACAGGAGTGTGGCAGGATGCTACTTGGCAAATCCATGTTTAAGCCTGAGGTCTTGAAGCATGCCATGACATTCAGGACTTATACCAATGGGGAGTATAAGGCGATACCTATTGAGACGTGATTTTTTGACGCTGATTTTGGGTTGTATTAATTAGTGCATCAGAGGCTTAATACTCAGGGCTTTTATTTAGCCACAAATTCACTAATTGATAGCTAATAATGAATTTTAGCTATGATTACACGAATTTCAACCTGCGGTTGAATGATCAGTAGTATTTAAATCGTCTATTTACATAATGTCAAATGAAGCTAGGAATTCATTGGGGCATCCGTGTTTCTTTAGCCGCTAATTCACTAATGATTGTTTGCGGAACGGCAAAGATGTTCACGAATTCTCCGATAATCGTAGTAAATAACTCCGTTCATCCTTTATAGAAATTCGTGACCATTGATTTTATTCTTCAAGAGATTGGGAATTGATGATCTAGAAATTCAATCATTCCTATTTTAAGAGAAATGAAGAATAAAGAAAGGCCTTATTAGTGAATCCGTGGCTTTAAACTTAATAGGAACCTTTATCTGTCTTTTTATTTAAAACCAAACTCAGCATTTGCTGATTTGATGATCTTTTCGAGATCTGCGGTATCCTCTTTTGTGGGCATGGTCAATGGGGCTCTTACATCTCCGCCGTTCTTTCCAATGATTTTCGCACCTGCTTTGATCAGACTCACTGCATAGCCATTTTTTCTCTCACGTAGTCTCACCAAAGGGATATAGAAAGATTTCGTGATTTTAGTCACCATCTCCGTATCACCACTCCTCAGCGATTTGTAAAAAAGGTTGGCAAGGTCTGGTGTGATATTGAAAGCCGCAGATGAGTAGGTGTTTACGCCTATGGCCAGGTAAGCCTCAGCAATGATTTCTGCGGTTGGCACTCCACCAATATATGAGAGACGTTTACCAACAGTTTTGATGATATCATTGAGCTCCTGGATATTGCCTGTACCATCTTTCAGACCGATGAAGTTTTTACAGGACTCAGCCAGCTTTGCAACGTATTCAGTGTTCAGAACCCCATTTGCCCGGTTGTAGTAGATCACTGGCAAGCTGGTAGATTGAATGATGGCTTTAGCATATTCGTAGGCTCCATCTTTTGGACATTCGGTGAGATAGGGAGGGAACAATAGCAATGCATGCACACCGGCCTTCTCGGCAATCTTTGCGTATTCGATGGCATCAGGAATACTTTTCCCTACTCCGGAGATCACTGGAACTCTGTCATTTACCACCTTAGTCGCAATATTGACAACCTGCTCGTATTCCTGCTTACTCAAAGAGAAAAACTCACCGGTTCCTCCCGCAACAAATACGGATGAAACTTTATGCTGAACAAACCATTCAATCCTGTCAGCGAAAGTGTCGGGGTTAAATTCTCCTTTGTTATTAAAATCTGTAATCGGGAAGGAAAGCAGTCCGTCTTCAAGAGATGCTTTTATCTGGGCTAAGGTTAGTGACATGTTGTATAGGTTAAATTTGGTTACTTAAAATTATGTTAATGGTCCCGGATTAAACAATACCAGGTCGTTATAAAGTCCTAGTTTATCACTTGCGGCTTTTTTTGAACCACTCGCTACCTCAAGTATGAGGTGAAAAAGCTCCCAGCCCACTTCTTCTATGGTCTTTTCACCAAAAGCGATGGGCCCTGCATCCAGATCAATGAGATCATCCCAGCGAGCAGCAAGCTTAGAGTTTGAGCTCACTTTGATCACCGGCACCTCCTTAAGTCCATAGGGTGTGCCACGCCCTGTGATGAAAACATGCATATTCATGCCAGCAGCCAGCTGCAAGGTGCCACATACAAAATCACTGGCAGGCGTTGCTACGAAGTTGAGCCCCTTCTTGCGGATCCTGTCGCCAGGAGACACAACATCCACTATTGGGCTTTTCCCGGACTTAGCCACCGAACCCAGTGCCTTTTCCACAATATTACTCAGACCACCCGCCTTATTTCCCGGGGAGGTATTCGAGCTTCGGTCCACCAGGCCTGCAGAGAGGTAATCATCATACCATTTCATCTCTCGTTTTAAGGCATCAGCTACTTCTTCATTGGCTGCTCTTGAAATGAGCTGCTGGATGGCATCCCGCACTTCTGTTACTTCAGAAAACATCACTGTGCCGCCAGCCCGAACAATCAGGTCCGAAGCATATCCCGCTGCCGGGTTGCCGGTAATGCCTGAAAAGGCATCGCTCCCTCCACACTGAAGCCCAACCACAAGGTCAGATACCGGGCAGGGTTCTCTTTTTCTGTTATTAAGTTTCTCCAGGTGCTTCTCCGCCATTTCCATGATACCTTCCACCATACCGCCGAATCCCTGGAAGCGCTCATCCTGGAGAAAGAAGATGGAGTCCTGTGCTCCATTTCGATCACCGGAGAGTAAACTCTCTGGTCTTAACTTCTCGCACCCCAGACCAACAATCATGACCTCACCCCCGAAGTTAGGGTTTTGGGCGAGGTGCTTTAAGGTACGAATGGGGACAATAGCTGCCGGAGCATTAATGGCTATGCCACATCCATAGCTGTGGTTAATGGCCACGACATCATCTACATTGGGGAATTTTGGGAGTAGTTCGCGCCTGATCTTTTCAACGATATAGTTTGTCGTACCTGCAACACATTGCACACTTGTGGAAATGCCGAGTACATTTTTTGTGCCTACCGAGCCGTCCGCGTTTTTATATCCCATGAAGGTATAACCTTCCAGTGGTTCCATGGAGGCTGACGGCACAGGGACATATTTGACTTGATCTAGCAGAGGAGGTTCGGGGAGAGAAGTATTTCTTTCATTTACCCAAAAGCCTGCTGGTATCAATTCGGATGCGTAGCTAATTACATGCCCATACCGCATTACAGGTTTTCCCTTGTCAATGTCTTGCAGGGCCACTTTATGGCCCATCCCAATAAATTGTCCTGCAGGAATGCCTGAGCTTACCTCATCGCCCTTTTCAAGTCCTGTAGGAGAAGCAACTACGGCCACATTATCCTCTTCCGAAATCCGAACTACCGCCTTTGAGATTACCATTTCACTAAGTTAATGGTAATAATCTTGATAAGATCATAGAGATAATGAGTCCGGCAATGCCCATGATAGTGAGCAAGTATGAAAAGAACCTGATGGTCTCTTTTTCCTCCATTCCACTCATCTTGGTAATGATCCAGAAGGCACTATCATTCATCCATGGAATAATTTTAGATCCACAACCGATTACCATGGCCAGATATACGGGGTGGAATCCCAGCTGTGTAGTATCTCCAAAGCCACTCATGATCCCAATAGTGGTGACCATTGCCACTGTCGCTGACCCCTGGGCAGTCCGTATTACTGCCGTGATGAGAAAAGCCAGGGGAAGAATAGCCGTTTGATAGTTGCCGGCAATTTGTGATATCCCTTCACCAATATTGGTTTGCTGGAGCATCTTTCCGAAGGTGCCCCCGGCTGAGGTGATCAGTATGATCATTCCCGCACTCAGCAAAGCATCTGTTAATACCTTTTCAAATTGTTTGCGATCCTTGAGCCTGCCATGTAACAGAAACATCGCTATACCAGCTGAGAGCAGCAAGGCAATATTTGGATCCCCAACGAATTCAAGAATCCCAATCAGGCTACCAGGAAAAGATCCCGAAACTTCTGCAGAGGTGAAGTACATCCCGGTAAAAGTGTTTCCCGCAATGAGAATTACTGGTAAGATGACAGGTAAGATGGAAATCCAGATGGATGGTAGGTCCTCGTCTTTTACCTGAGTGTTTTGTTTGAGCTCTTCAATGGAAATGTCCGGTGTATCTCTCATCGGCAGGTCCCAGTGGTTGTTGGCCCACCGGGCATACACATAACCACATAGCACAACGAAGATACCAACGATCAATCCTACGAAGATCATGATACCCAGGTCTACACCCAGCTCCTTGGCCACAAAAAGCGGCCCCGGAGTAGGAGGTATCAGTGAGTGAGCCATGACACCCCCGGCGATTGTACACATAATATAAAGACTGTACTTTTTAGGATCCCGCACACCTAGCGATTTTGCCAATGGGATAATCAGATAAAATACCGTATCAAAAAACACTGGGATACCCAAAGTAAAACTACTCGCCAGAAAGGCCCAGGACCCATTTTTGATCCCAACCATTTTTAAGAGGCTCCGAACAATTTTATCTGCGGCACCACTTTTCATTAATGCTGCTCCAATGATCGATGCCAGGGCGATCAGAATACCGATTTTACCTGCGGTGGACCCAAAGGCAGAAGCAAGTCGGGAACCCAGGGACTGGCCGGATAAAGCATCTGCTGCACTATCAGATAATCCGGATTGTAAAGCAAAACTGTATAGCTGTTCTTGTGAGGTGAGAAATCCTGTGATAAGGGCTGCGATCAACAAAGAAAGGAAGGCATGCAATCTCAATACAATGATACAGATCAGTACTACAGCAATACCTGCCAGGACAATAAGAATAGACTCCATTAGGGGTTGGGTTTAATGTATGGACAATCGGCTCATAAATTAAGCATTTATCATGGAACTCCCCTAAAGAGTACCAAATGATTGTCTCAAACCTACAAAAGGAAAAACCCCGATGACGGATCAACGGGGTCCCAACCAGCTATAGGCATGTCTGAAATCTTTCCAGACTTGTTAGAGTCACTAATAACGTAGATAAAAATCACTGTTTATGACTATCTTAAAAATAACTAATTATTTTATGAATTTGATAAATGTCATTCATAATAATGTAATATTTCTTTTTGCGGTTTTCTGCGGATATTAGGGACATAGGTATTATCCTCAGGAAAGCCAACAGGGAGCAGTAAAAACGGTTTTTCGTTGGCTGGTCGATCCAGGATTTTTGATAAGAAGTTCATTGGGCTGGGCGTATGAGTAAGCGTAACGAGACCAGCATGATGAATGGCAGTTATCAATATTCCACTGGCAATACCTACGGATTCATTCACGTAGTAATTCTTGATTTGCTGCTGGTTCGTGCCGATCTCGTAAGACTTCTTGAATACGACAATCAGCCATGGAGCAATCTCCAGGAACGGCTTCTGCCAGTTGGTGGCGAAAGGCTGAAGATCCCTTAGCCAGCTTTCACTCATGCGTTCCGTGTAGTTCATTTTCTCCTCTTGTTCCGCTGCTTCCCTGATAGTCTTTTTAATATCAGGACTTGAGATGGCACAGAAGCTCCAGGGTTGTTTGTTGGCCCCACTCGGAGCCGTGGCTGCAGTCTTAATGATGTCTTCTATCACGGACTTCTCTACAGGTCTGCTGGAGAAGGTACGGATGCTTCTGCGTTTGTGAAGAAGGCGATAAAATTCAGCAGCCCGCGCTGCAACCTCGTGCTCATTTAATTTGAGCGGCTCATAGAGGATATGTTCATATCCATCAATGATTTTTTTCATGAGACTAGGGATTTATTGAGGAAGAATTGAGGACCTAAAACAAAAAAAAGAGGCCGTTTCGAGGCCTCTTTTAAGAATAATTATCAGTCACCAATTTTGGATATTATTGAATTGTTTCAAATAAAGTTAATAAAAAATTGTGAGATTTTAATGATGTTTAAAGTAATGCAGTTAAAAGAGCTTGATAAAGCAAAAGCAAGCTGATCAAAGCTCCCTGATCACTCCTTTGAATAGCTCCACCAGGTCCTGCTCTGCCTCCTTTGCGATGGCTATGATTTCTTCTATATTGACAGGTTGCAGATTATCCGGATCGCAGTCATCAGTGATCACCGAAATCGCGCTCACCGGAAGGCCCAGCTGGTTTGCTGCAATCACTTCAGGCACCGTTGACATTCCCACAACATCCGCCCCGATATTCCTGAGAAATCGATATTCTGCCCTTGTTTCGAGGTTTGGTCCTGCTACAGCTACATAAACACCTTCGTTGAGAATGATCTTTTTTTCCTTAGCGATTTTCTTAAAAATAGCATTCATCCCAGGGTCATACGGTCGGCTCAGGTCGGTAAAGATGGACCCGAATTCAGGTGCCCCGTTACCTCGCAAGGGGTTGTCGGGCTGCAGGTTGATGTGGTCATCCAGCAGCATCAGCTGGCCCTTTTCCCAGTTAAGGTTCATTGATCCTCCAGCGTTGGAAATTAATAATTTCTTAATACCCAGTTTATTCATTACCCTTACCGGGAACACCACCTCTGCCATGCTATAGCCTTCATAAAAGTGAAACCTGCCTTTCATAGCCACAACCAGTTTTCCTTCCAGCCTTCCGTAAACAAGCTGACCCTGATGAAACTCTACCGTTGAAATAGGAAAGTGGGGAATCTCTTCATAAGATATCGTTTCGATGATGTCTATGTGGTGAACCAGCTCACCCAGACCAGTACCTAAAATGATACCCGTCTCAGGTGCCGTAAAACCTTTAGACTTTAAGAAATTGACAGATTCGTTGACTTTGTCGAGCATTGGTAAGATTAATTATTGAAAAGAATTCAGAAAATTAAACACTTAAAGCTGAAAGAAAAGTGATCTGTTTTTAAATTGGTGCAGAATTAAAACGCTTACAATGAGAACATCGCTTATTCTTACTTTTTTAGTTGTTTTTAAATCCTTTGCACAGCAGCCTGTGACCAGTACTTCTTTTGAGCAGTATGGTGACCATATCATTATTCAGTTAAGTGTGGATGACTCAGAGCCACTGGATTTTATTTTTGATACCGGGGCTGGACTTACTGTGCTTGACCTGGATGTAGCCAAAGACCTTAGGTTAGTCTTTGACCACGATGAGATGGCCAAGGCTGCTCAGGGTGAGATCAAATCACTTGCAATAAAACACAACAAGATTGAGTTGAATGATTACATCCTGGAGGCCGATATCAGCCTGAATGCCGCACCGCTCAAGCATTTGGAAATAAGTATTGGAAGAGACATCGACGGCATTATCGGGTACGACCTGGCTCACCACCACATCGTCAGGCTTGATAATGAAAACCAGATGCTGGAGATCTATGAAGATGAGTATCCGAAAAGTGGTAATATGATAAAATTTAAATCCCATATGGGAATTCCTACCATCAAAGGATCTATCAGGTTGAATAACGACGAGGTGATTAAAGGAACATTTTTTGTGAATACTGGCGCCGGGACAACGCTTGACTTCAACGCCCCGTTTTCAAACAAGCACGATATCATCCATAAGACTGGAGAACATTATAGTTACCTGGTTAAAGATATTTCAGATAATGAGACGCTCCATTATGAGGGGAGGGTAAAGACGTTGAGTTTCGATGGATTTGATTTTGATGAATTACCTATTGGCATAAGTCAGGTGGAACAGGGAATTCAGTCCAACAGTCATGTTTCGGGGATCATTGGGAATAAGCTGCTTCGGAAATTTAATATTCTTTTTGACTATCCAAGCCATAGACTATACTTCGAAAAGAATGACCAGTTTGATGACAAAGTATCGGTAAACTGTAGTGGGATGGATATCCAGATGAATGAAGATATGTCTGCGATATTGATTCATCAGATCATAGCTGATAGTCCGGCCAGCGAGCTGGGGATCGCAGTGAATGATGAGTTGGTGAGTATCAATGGCAAGAAGGCCATGGACCTGTCCCTGGTGGAGATTGAGCAGATGCTAAAAAAAGCTGGTGAATCTGTCACCATCCAGGTGAAGCGTAAAGGACCCGCTAAAGAATATAAGCTGGAGTTGAAGAGCTTGCTTTAAATTAGCGTCAGTTCGATATAATCAAAACAAAAAAACACAAAACTGGATGACATGGGGCTGGTCCCTATAGGGATACCTTTAGGCAGCCTGCCTGCCGGGGCAGGGGCGAGGGAAGGCCGTCGCACGCCCCGAAACCCCTACAGGGGACCCACCGCACAGGTTTAGAAGACGTCATAAGTAGGCTTTAGCTAAGTTTTGTATGCAGGAAGCCCTGCTTTTGCTTCCAATGCCATAAAGTTAAGTGTCTTTCTCATCCTCCCCTTTACCCCCGATACGTCGGACCGCTCAGGCGGGGGACAAAGTGGTCTTAACTTTATGGCATTTTCAGGTCGTTATCCAGATTTGTGTGTTTTGAAAAAAATTACTTCTCTGATTGACGTCGGAGGTTTTTTGTTTTGATTTAAAGTCGAACTCAGGTTAATTCAGGCTAAAGCTTCTTACGCCATTGTTTTTTTTCGCTTTGCTGTTTTTTGGCTTTGATTCGTTTATTCACCGCAGCCCTGGAAGGTTTGGTTTTCTTCCTGGGCTTGGGAGCAAAGAATGCACGAGTCAATAACCGGTCCAGTTTCCTGAAGGCGGTTTCTTTGTTTTTCAGTTGCGATCGGGAGCCCTCCGAGATAACTAGCAAATCCCCTTCTTTCGTCAATTGGCTTGAGAGCTTATCTTTTATGCGTGTTTTTTCCTCATCAGTCAAAACAGAAGAGTTCTCGACATTGAAGCGCAGGACGACCTTTGTTTCCACTTTGTTGACATGCTGACCACCTGGCCCGCCACTTCGTGAAGTTGTCAATTGAATTTCTTGTTTGATGCGTGATATGGAAACAGGATGACTCATAAGAACGCAAAGCTAACAAGGTAGAGATTGATAGTTGGGTGTCGGAAGACCCAAGCAGGGTCGGACGTCAGTCAGACCAGGTTCTATCACCACCCGAGCGTGTCCGACTACCGTCTGACACCGCTCCAGACACCGCTCTCAGGGTCGGACGATAGTCAGACCCTTTTGGATGACAGTCAGACCCTTTCGGATGATAGTCAGACCCTGATGGTTCTGCACTCACTCGGTCCGACTACCGTCTGACACCGCTCTCAGGGTCGGACGATAGTCAGACCCTTTGCGATCAATCAATAGCCTGAAGAATTAGCTTGCAGGCTTTTCTAATTTCTTCTTCTGTGATGGTGAGGGGAGGAGCGATGCGCATCGAGTTGTCGCAAAACAGGAACCAGTCTGTGAGTACGCCTCCCTCAATGGCCCGGTCAATGATCGCTTTCAGTGTATCAAACGAATCGAATTCTGCCGCCATCATCAGGCCTTTGCTTCGGAAAGATTTTATCTTGGGATGTACGAGTAGTTTTCTGAAGAGGGCTTCTTTTTCGGGAATACCGTCCATCAGCTTTTCTTCCCGGATCACCCGGATAGTGGCCAGCGATGCTGCCGCACTCACGGGATGTCCTCCAAAGGTCGTGATATGGCCCAGGATAGGATTCTCGGTGAAAGCGCTCATGATATCTTTGGAGCTGATAAAGCAGCCTATCGGCATGCCACCACCCATTCCTTTGGCACTGGTGATGATGTCAGGGACAATCCCGAAATGTTCAAATCCCCAGAACTTGCCGGTCCGCCCAAACCCGGATTGGATCTCGTCCATGATGAGTAGTGTGCCGGTCTCCGTACATCGTTGGCGAACAGCTTTCATGTAGGCAGCATCAGGTACTCTGACCCCGGCTTCTCCCTGGATGGTCTCAATGAGGAAGGCCGCAGTTTGTGTGGTGATCTGCTCTAGGTCCTCAGCTTTGTTGAAGGTGATATTCCGGTGACCCGGGATGAGGGGCCGATAGTTTTGCTTAAAAGTCTCGCTGCCACCCGCAGACAAAGCCCCGGATGTAGATCCATGGTAGGCATTGTAGCAGGAAATGATCTCCGGTCTACCCGTATATCGCTTGGCCAACTTTATGGCGCCTTCGATGGCTTCGCTACCGGAGTTGACTAAATACACCTGATCAAGGGGATTGGGTAGGGTAGCGGTAATGGCTTTGGCCAGCTGCACCTGTGGCGACTGCACCAGCTCGCCATACACCATCAGGTGCATGTACTGGTCTACCTGCTGCTTGACGGCTTCGACCACCCTTGGGTGACGATGACCCACATTGCTGACTCCAATACCGGATATCAGGTCTATATAGGATTTGCCATCAGGGGCATACATATAGATGCCCTCAGCTTTTTCAATCTCCAGTTGTAGTGGGAAATTGGTTGTCTGGGCCAGGTTTTGCAGAAAGAGCTGCCGATTGGATAGCATGCGGCAAAGCTACAAGGAAGCTTTAGGAATTCTTTCTTTGGATCGCTTTTTTAGCCTTCTCCACGATGTTTTCCGTGCTCAGACCGTATTTGTCCAACAGCTCTTCCGGCTTGCCACTCTCGCCAAACTGATCATTTACAGCCACAATTTCCAGTGGTTTCATGTCATTTCTGGCCAGTGTGCTGGCAATGCTCTCACCCAATCCTCCGGCCATCTGATGCTCTTCCGCAGAAACTGCGCATCCTGTCTTGGCAACAGATGCCAGGATCGCTTTTTCATCCAATGGCTTGATGGTGTGGATGTTGATCACCTCAGCTGAGATGCCCTGCTCTGCAAGGATAGCTTCTGCCTCGATGGCTTTCCATACCAGGTGACCGGTAGCAAAAATGGTAACATCGGTACCTTCAATCAGCTTCAAGGCTTTACCGATCTCAAACTTTTGGTTAGGGTCTGTGAAGATGGGCCATTTCGGCCTTCCGAACCTCAGGTAAACAGGACCTTCGTAATCAGCGATCGCGATGGTAGCTGCCTTCGTCTGGTTGTAGTCGCAAGGGTTGATCACGGTGAAGTTGGGCAGCATTTTCATCATACCCATGTCTTCCAGGATCTGGTGCGTAGCGCCGTCTTCACCCAGGGTAACACCTGCGTGGGAAGCGCATACCTTAACGTTTTTTTCTGAGTAAGCGATTGACTGACGGATCTGGTCGTAAACACGACCAGTAGAGAAGTTGGCAAAAGTACCTGTGAAAGGGATCTTGCCCGCTGTAGCTAAACCTGCGGCGATACCCATCATATTGGCCTCTGCGATACCTGTCTGCACAAATCGATCCGGGTTTTCCTTGATGAAGTCAGCCATCTTGAGTGAGCCCACAAGGTCTGCACACAGGGCGACAACGTTGGGGTTGGTTCTTCCTAGCTCGGTGAGTCCGTCGCCGAAACCTGACCGTGTATCTTTCTTCTCTGTGAATGTATATTTCGTTGCCATCTTAGTAATCTCCCAGGGTTTCTTCCAATTGATTTAGTGCCACAGCCAACTGCTCATCGTTTGGAGCAATACCATGCCATTTGTGTGTGCCTTCCATAAAGTCCACGCCCTTGCCCATCACAGTTGTCATGAGGTTCAGCACGGGCTTTCCCTTACCTGTCAGCGATTTAGCCTTATCAAAAGCTGCTGCCAGTTCTTCGATGTTGTTGCCATCTGATGTGATGACCTCCCATCCGAAGGCTTCGTATTTGGCTTTGAGGTCTCCCAGCGGATTTACTTCTTCCGTAGGACCATCAATTTGTTGTCCGTTAAAATCTATGGTAGCGATCAGGTTGTCTACTTTTTTGCTTCCGGCAAACATCACGGCTTCCCATACCTGGCCTTCCTGCTGCTCACCGTCTCCCATCAGCACGTAGACGAGCTTATCGTCTTTGTCCAGCTTTTTGGAGAGTGCGGCACCGATACCTACTGAGAGTCCTTGTCCCAAAGACCCGGAAGCTACCCGGATACCTGGCAGATCCTCTTCCGTGGCCGGGTGACCCTGAAGCCTGGAGTTGATCTGTCTGAAGGTGCCTAATTCCTTTTTATCAAAAAATCCGGCATGCGAAAGTACGCTGTACCATACCGGAGAGATGTGTCCGTTGCTGAGAAAAAACATGTCCTCACCTTTGCCATCCATCTTAAATGGAAGGTCATATTTCATGATATGAAAATACAGTAGAACAAAATACTCGGTACATCCCAAAGAGCCTCCCGGGTGTCCTGACTGGCAGGCGTGTACCATCCTCACGATGTCTCTGCGAACCTGTGAGGTGACTTTTTTGAGATGGTTAAAATCTGGTGAATTTGACATGGTTTCGAATGTTGCGGCCGCAAATTTAATAAACCATATTAAAGAAAGTAGTGATCGGCTGGGAAATAGGTTCTTAGAATACAGAATTCAGAAATCAGGAGTCAGGAGGGCTTCGATTTATTAGGTAGGTGAATGATCACGGAATTGTTTAATTTGGTGGGCAATACACACAACGTATCTGTTTTTAAACGCTCATTGTCATTTAAAAGTGGGTAATGTGTGGGTATTGAAAGGATTAATTAAAAAAAGATGATAGTAGTTATAGTGGATGCATTGTAACTATATGTTGGCATCCATTGGAACTACGCTATGGAAAATTCTGAACTCTATAAAACGATAATATCTAATCAATTATTGGTAACCATTGTTGGAACTGTAATTGGGGGATTGATTCTTTCAATTATTCTTGGATTATGGAGTCTCATCACAAAGGGAAATTTTATTAAGGGATTTGTCAAACTATCAAAATGGCTTTACAAGGCTTTAGTTTGGTTATTGGGTCTATTATTCCAAATTGTTATATGGATTTTGAAGCCTATTATAAGACCAATTGTTCTTGAAATTCTAAATGAGCAAAATCTGAACAAGTCAAGCAAGGATGTACCAAGTAATCAGCATCACCTGATAATTTTAGAAAGTGGTAAAGAAGATGATTGCTACTACGAACATCCAATGAATCTTAAGGATGATAAATATGAGATTCAATTATCATCCATTGAAGGTTCATATTGGAGAATTGGCTTTAAACTTTCAAGGAATTTGAATTTTACAGAACAACGGCATGCCACAGACTATCCCTTAATTCACTTAACTAAGAACATTGGTGAAAAACTGTTAAGAATTGACGAATACAATCAGAGTACACACAGTGTCATACGAGGACAGACTATTCTTGAGAATTTTGACAATGACCCAATTACTCTAATAATCTATAATGATGGTCAAAAGAACTTTTTAAGAATAAAGAAGAATGGTTCAATTGTATATAAGAATAGCTTTGGATATGCGGAATTTCCGTATTCTCAACTTCTAGCTTGGGGAGATGGAAACAAGTATAAATTTCAGCTTTCGATCAAGAAAGTAATGAATGTTTAGAAACAAAAAAGACCACCAAACATATTGGTAACCATTCTCCGTTATGAGAATAATTATACTAATAACCATAACTCTACTTCCCACTCAGATAAAATCTCAAAATATCGATGGAGAGTTTGTGGATGGAACTGACAAACTAATTTTTAAAGGAAATCGACTAACATTTAAGGTCTCTTCAAATGGGGGGCTTGTCAACGAACTTCGAGGAACAGGGACGTTTACTATCAAAGAAAATCGTTTCTTAATTGTAGAAACAGAAACAAGTGAAATTAAGAAATCTACTTCTAGTAACACTAGCTGCATTCGGCCAACAATTACTGTTGAGAATGAAAATCAACAAAAACTAACGGGAGTAACAGTATCATTTGAGGCTAATGAATCCAAACTAATGGACGGATTGGTTATTGAGGATGGAACCGCTAAACTTAATCCTAACATTGAAACCAATAAAATGATAATTTCATTTCCGGGTTATCAAACTTTAGAGATAGATTACTTTCCTAAATCATGCTATCTAGTGACTTTGGTTGAAGGAGAAACAATTGAAAAGCAAACGGTTGTATTTAAGATCAACACCTGGAATAATAGTGAAATTAATCTAACATTACTAACATCGGACTTCTCAAACGGGAAACTTAAAAAACTGGAAAAAGAGGCGAGGAAATTCAACTCTCGCCAAAGAACTTTTGAAAAGCTTTAACGGATGCCAACATTCGGTATGATGAATGGCCTTAAGCATTTCATAGCCACTTGATAAGGAACCTCGCCGGTTAAACCTTTCTGGGAAATCTTGTTTTCCATTGCCTTTGGGGCAGTCAGGAGTTTTTATCTTCAGAACGCAGCAAGAATTTACCCGTTACATCTCAAAACAGATTTACCTAGACAAACAATTTAGCATAGATGCTGAAGCAAAACAAGCTCACCGTTTTTTGGAAATTTTAAGGTTCTAACCCTTGCATTTCTGGAAAAATTTGCGTACATTATAAATATTGAGGAATTTTAGCCTCTCAGACAAGACGTTTTGTTTCCAAACAAAATAAACCCTATCTTTCTCTTGTTTGATACCTATCTAAATTCACTTAGATGCTTATCACGATTCACTTATATACGTATCTAAATTGCTGATCAACAGGTTCGTCGAAGGGTAACAACACGTTGATGGGGGCGCAATCACATGCGATTGGAAGGGCAACCTAAACGTGATGGGGAACGAAAACCATACGGGGCATTTGATAGTGCAATTCACGCACCTAAAAGACTAAATTCATTTGCAATCTTGCATCACCTAAATAATAACAACTCATGGCAGTAAAATATAAAGTGGTCAGCAAAAGACCAGGGGGCATGGCTGGTAATAGTCCAGTGAAATATTACCCGGCTGTGACCAAGCGGAGGATGATCGATACACGAGGTTTGGCTGAAGAGATCAGTATGAGAACCAATTTCACCACGGCTCATGTCCTGGGTATTGTCGAAACCTTAACCCATGTGGTTCCTGCTTTGCTACAACAAGGAAATAGTATCCGGCTGGATCATTTTGGTACTTTTAGTCTGCATGTATCTGGAGAGGGCAAGGACCAGCCTGAACAAGTAACGAAAAAAGACATCACTAAAGTGAAAATGGCTTTTCTACCGAGTAAATTCATCAAAGAAAAGCTTGCCCGGACAAAGTTTGAAAAGCTTCAATAGAGGGTTCTTTAGAATACAGAATTCAGCCTTGCCTGCCGGCAGGCAGGAAATCAGGAGTCAGGAGCGTTTCGATTTATTAAGCGGGTGAATGATCACGGAATTGTTTAATTTGGTATGCAATACACACAACGTATCTGTTTTTAAACGCTTATTTTCGTTTAAAAGTGGGTAAGGTGTTGGTATTGAAAGGATTAATTAAAAACAGATAATAGTGGTTATAGTGCATGCATTATAACTATATGTTAGCGACAATGCGTAGAGTAACTATCATATCACTTTTCCTTTCAATTGCTTTCGTAACTCTTGGACAGACGAATGATAGTCTGAATTTTGAAAAATTCAACAAGATTGAAAGACACTTTGTCAACAGGTGGAAAATGTTCCAAGAAATAAGAGCAAAAAGAGGAGCAACTCCTAACGAAATTGGCGAACCGACCCGTGATTCGTTGTTTAGTACCAGATCATTTAATTTGTCAATTAGTGAAAATCCAATATTCCTTTCAACAGAGCATTTAGTACTAGAGAACCCATATTACACTGACGATTTTGATGATTATGACGACAACTACATTAACTATCCAGTTTCGTTTTCAGTCATTTTCGAAAACACCTTAATATCATTATTCAGAACCGGAAAATTCGTGTGTTACAGTCTGGATAACATGGAACGAGATTTATCCTATGAACAAAGACTTAATACGAAGAATTTTAAATACCACTGGATTGTAGACAATAATCTATATGCTCAGGTCGGTCAGAGAATCTATGTTTGGCTAGATAACGACTGGTCACGTGCTGATATCGAATTACCTGTACGAAACCAGCCTATAATATACGAAGACAGAGAATTCATTGTGTACCTAGATTGCAATGGAGAGTTCGGAGGAACAATTTACTTTTATGACCGAATCTCTCGGAGCACTTATTTCACGGAATCAACATGTGCCAATTCAGTCTTGAAAAAGGATGGGAAGTTTTTCGTATTAGCTCATTTAGGGCACATGATGGGTTCATCAGAGGTCAAAATAATTAAAGACCCTCGGTTACTAACCAAACTCAGAAAAACTGAAATAAACAAGAAAAGAGGAGAAGCTTTGGGTTACTCTGACAACTCGGGAGCACACTTAAATCACTTAGATATGTTCGAAGTCCAGTTGTTTTCTACATTCAATTATGAAGAAAGGCAATTTTACATAGCACACGTTGACGAACTAACTTTTTTGGCAGAGATAGATGGAACAGATATTCAAATCGTACATCCACTTTTCGATTCAGAAATTTACACTCACGATCCTATAACTAGAACTTATGGAGACTACATCCTAATGAACTTGGACTTCTACGGCACAGCATTGGATAAAGAAGTATCAGTGCTGATATTAAACGGAAACCAGCTAATAAAAATTGACTGGAATGAGGATCAAAGTCGCTAACAGACGCTAAAAATCCATAGGCTAATGAGCTACTTGCAAAGTGCATTTGAATCCGATACTTTTAATGAAATTAACAAATGGTCAGCCTACGGATTTTAGCTGGTCGATAGCCTCAATTCATGTGGGAGATCGAAAACATATCAACTAAGAAAAGACATCTTGATTTCTCATCATCTGGACAAGGAACTTTCGTCGGAACTGCTGTTTATTCGAACGACCATCTACTCTTCAATCAAATTGAATCAATTGAGAATCATGGTGAAGACGAACAAGTATTTCAAGCAATCATATGCGAGCATTGTGGGTATTCCCACTGTGAACCAGGTAACTGGATAGCATTAAGAAAAGCAGGAAAGTGCTACCTATTCCTACCTGCCTTTGAATGGATCATCGAAGAGGAAGAATTTTTAAAATCAGAATACTTACCTCCGAATTATGTTTCAACAAATGGAGCTGTTGTTTTCACAGGTGAGCATTTTGAACAACTTCAAAAATTGATCTCTCCATTCAAGGAAATCAGAGCCGTCAAAAGTCTAACCGGAACAGAAGCTTCGCTTCTCTATAGGTACGATACTCCTCAGAGACTTTTCGGGGATTTGCCAAGAATTGAATCCTTAAAAAGAGATAGAATCTTAATTTCTTCTGATGGTGAACTGGAAGAACAATTGGAACTTCTTGAAAAGGAACTCCAACTGCTTGAGCACTCTGAATCTGTAGTACTGGAAAAACTAAATCCAAAAGATAAAACTCTTAGCTTTTTTTTAGATGATACAATATCAACAGAGTGGAAAGCTGCTGTGGTTAATGAAAACGGTGAATTCCAACTTCAAATGAATGCTTGGAAGGTGAAAAGACGCTAACATACTCTATTCAGTCGCTCGGCTTTGCCGAGTGACCGGATAATTTAATAGGCTTCTGGCCTAACAGATACTTTTGAGATATTTGAAAGGCTAAGCCGACAGAGCCTAGTTAGACGTTACCAGCAATGCCTTCCATACCCACTCTATTTGGCCCTGTTAACCTTTGTTAAATCGTTGGAAGTCACTAGCCTGAGTCGTTACTTTTCACCATGAAATATCCTCAACTACTGTTTTCCATTTTTTTGCTTGGCTGACGAAAAGCAGTGCTAAAAGATACTATTATAGATATTTGACTGAGTAAGCCTACGGAGTGGATTATTTGTAAGAACCAAAAATGATAGAAGTCAACATCAATAATTTTAACCCCCATAAGATGAAGTACAACAAGAAAAATTTTGCATTAATAGTATTATGTTTTTCGTTTTCGATAGCGAATGCACAATATGAAATCAAACCGGAAAAAGGGTATACCCCTCAAATTGGTATCATGGTAAGTATGCTGGAAGATTTAAAGGATAGGATTATAGAAATCACATACGATTTAGACCAGGAGGAAACAGATTTCCTGTTTGACGCTAAGGCTAACAGTATTGGGGCCATTATTATGCATTTAGTGGCTAATGAATCATATTACCAGGTTGAATCATTAGAAGAACGCGCCTGGACGGAAGACGAAGCGGAATTTTGGGGACCTGCCGGTGGATTAGGGGAAAAAAGCAGAGAGAAGTATAGAGGTAAACCGATCAAGTATTATTTAGATCTATGGGATCAGGTTCGTGAAAAAACACTTGAAGGACTCAAAACCAAAGATGACGAATGGTTTGCTGCAAACATAGATGAGGGTGTGAACAACCATTGGGTATGGTTTCATGTTTTGGAGCACTCAGCAAACCACATGGGGCAAATAGCGCTGGTAAAAAACAGACTACCCAAATGAAAACAGGATGTTGATGCAACAAACGAAACTCCAATATGAAACTCTTTCTCGATGACTTAAGAACAGTTGACATGGTGTATGATAAATCCAGGGAGAGTGAATTTGATATTGTAAGAACTTACCAGGACTTCATTGAATACATCAACAAAAACGGACTCCCCGAATTCATAAGCTTCGATAATGACCTTGGGCTGGATGAAAATGGCAAGGTGGCTCCTGATGGATATGCCGCCGCAAAGTGGCTGGTTTACGAGTCAAAACTCGATCTAAGAAATTTGAAGTTTAAGGTGCACTCTGCTAATCCCGTAGCATCAGAACAAATAAAAGGGTTGTTGACCAATTACATAAACCACTTAAAGAGTGAGGATTGAGGCCTATTTTTGAAATCAAACTCAATAGTATTGAATACCTGTTCAGTTAGTTGGAGTCGAGAAAGATAGATATGAGAATGCACCGCTTTGCGAACAGGAACTTTACCTCACATTAAAATAGACCATGAAAAAATCAATCCTCATAATACTGTTTCTGAGCACATGCATTTCCTATTCATTCGCTCAAAAGCAAATTAGTAATCTCAAAATAATGTCCTATAATATCAGGCATGGAGAAGGAATGGATAATATCCTGGATCTATCACGTGCAGCTGAAGTCATAAAAGCACAAGCACCAGACTTATGTGGATTACAAGAAATAGATCATTATTGCTTACGTTCTGACAGCATTGGTCAGACCGATTATTTGGCTCAAAAACTTAATATGACCGGAACGTTTGGTCGGTTTATGGACTATCAGGGAGGTGAGTACGGTTTGGCCACCTTGTCTTCCAAACCACTTATTTCGACCAAAGTATTACAGTTACCAGATGGAATAAATGAGCCGCGTTCTTCTATCATTCATGAAGTACAAATAGCAAAAGGCTGCGCCATTGTATTTGTAAATGTTCATTTTGATTGGATTAATGATGACCAGGGTGTGGTCAGCCGCTTAAATCAGGCAAAAGCATTGATGCAATATGTTGACACAATAGACAAAGCCGTCATTATTACCGGCGATTTTAATTGTACTCCTGATTCACCTACAATGCGTTATTTTGAAGAACAAGGTTTTGTGTTTGCAAAAAAGGGAGCGGATAATTTAAGCTTTCAGGGGGGCAGCAAGGTAGAAATTGATCATGTTATTACCAGAAGTTCGAATAGTGTTGAGATTAAGGTAAAAAGTATAAAACTGTTGGACGAACCTGTAGTATCAGACCACCGTCCCTTAGTCGCAGAATTGGAATTGGTATATTAACCAATGCCCCACACTCAAAACTCACAATCGGTTTTAACTCTAACCCCGATCGGTGTCCTCACCGACCGGAAAACTTGCCCTTTATTCCTCACCATGGCTTGTCCCCTGGCAAGCCATGGCATCTCTATTGATTCTTAAGCTCTTAAAGGTCTGCCTGAGGACAGACCTGGGGAAGGAGGGGCATGGGCGACGAATCTGCAACAAATCACGTAAACGAAGTGATCCCATTAAAGGGTCAACTTGTTGAACCCTTCGTGCTTATTTCTCTTCGATCAAGTTATTTGAGACGGATCAATATCTTTTAAGAGAATTGTAGATCAGAAGTAATCATAAATAAACTTATGTAAAATTCATCTGTGCATTCGTGGCTTTAAAAAACTCTCAATATGTTTAGGCCTAACCCAGGTCGGTGTCCTCACCATAGTCGTCAACCTAAGCCACAAAATCTTCATTCATTTTTCATCGTAATTAAATCCCGAAGGGATGAAATTATTATAGATGCTTGGTCAAACAGAAGGTCCAAAACCCTGAAAGGGTGTCATTATACCCATTCAAACAAGAAACGATCTTCATATGGAATCTCATATTTATTTAGAAAAGCTAAATATTCCTCTTTAAAGGTTTGCCTGTGTTAACTACTCACCATGGCTTGTCCCCTGACAAGCCATGACACTCTATTGATTCTTAAGTTCTTAAAGGTCTGTCTGAGGACAGACCTTGGGGAGGGGGCATGGGCGACGAATCTGCAACAAATCACGTAAACGAAGTGATCCCATTAAAGGGTCAACTTGTTGAACCCTTCGTGCTTATTTCTCTTCGATCAAGTTATTCGAGACGGATCAATATCTTTTTAGAGAATTGTAGATCAGAAGTAATCATAAATAAACTTATGTAAAATTCATCTGTGCATTCGTGGCTTTAAAAAACTCTCAATATGTTTAAGCCAAACCCCGGTCGGTGTCCTCACCGACCGGATAACTTGGGAGAGGCCATGAAAGAGAAGTTTGATAAAAAGTGAAAAACCATGGCCGAAAACAAGAACTTTATAGCCCGACTTGAGGTTTAATACCCTTTAACCTATTCTATATTTTTGATTAACACTTAACTTATTAATTCAACATGAAAACAAATCTTTTTATTCTTGCCCTCATTGGGGTGTTTGCACTTTCGACAAATCTGCAGGCACAAGACAAAATCCAACCAAGTCAAAAAGCAAGCGTGAGCCAGTTTATTGGCAATGACACACAAATCACTTTTACTTATAGCCGACCAGGTGTGAAAGGTCGAAAAATATATGGTGCGATCGTTCCCTTTGGAATGGAGCCTGGCAACAAGTACTCTAACAATAAGCCATTCCCGTGGAGAGCAGGCGCTAACGCCAACACTACCATTGAAGTAAGCAGTGATGTACTGGTTGAAGGAAAAGCGTTACCTCAGGGAAAATACAGCATTCATACCATTCCGGGTGAGAAAGAATGGGTAGTGATCTTCAATAAGGTCAATGATGCCTGGGGAAGCTATACATATGACGAGAGCAAAGATGCATTAAGGATCACCGTAGCCTCTGAGAAAGCCGCTCACATGGAATGGCTTACTTATGGTTTCGGAGATATCACGGACAACAGCACAGTTGCTTACTTGCACTGGGAAAAGCTGAAAGTGCCTTTCAAGATCGAGATTGCCAAATAACATTGTGTAATAGTCTTAAAAGGTCTGTCTCCGGGCAGACCTTTTTTTATGTTATTAGCAGGACAGTTGACTTGTCTGGGGACAGGCCACGGAAAGCGTTCTTTTACCGCCACTAATCCACTAATGATAACTAATTAATGTGGGTAGAAAATATTTCACCAATGTCTCCACCTTCAGTGGAAGTGCCAGTGAATGAGGAGACCCGATGTCAGGGTCAACTTGTTGTGCCCTTTCGTGCTCATTTCTCTTCGTAAAGACCATTTGTGAGTGCTCAATGTCATTATCAGGAAATTGTAAGTCATCAGTAAGCATGATGAAATCAAATAAAATTCATCTGTGAATTCGCGGCTAAGTTATAATTTACACTCGGCTTGGAGCCCCATGGCGAGTTAGAGGTAAGCAAGATGCATAAGATTGTGATCAATCTTTTATTTCAATATCTTGTGTAATCGCCCGATCACAAGCGATTTAATTTCATCGAATTTAAATCATTAAACACTGCACCTGATGTACGATCTACCTTACCACAAAGAATCTAATGATGAGGTCATTGCTGAATTTATTAAGCAACATCCATTTGCTTTTTTGACCGGGTGCGATTCGGAAAACTGGCCTGCTGCCACACAAGTACCCATTTTCATGGAAGAGCGCGAAGGGCAAAAAGTCCTGAGTGGTCATATCATGAAAAACACCGATCACCATAAGGCTTTCTTAGACAATAGGAACGTTTTAGCAGTGTTTACCGGGAGTCATACCTATGTAAGTGGTACCTGGTACAGTGATCCATACACGGCTTCTACCTGGAATTATATGAGCGTCCATGTAAAAGGTAAGATCCGTTTTTTAGAAGGTGCTGCTCTGGAAGAAATGCTTCGAAAAACTTCCCTTCACTTTGAAAAGAACAATCCTAAATCCACCACAGTATATGACAACCTTCCAGAGTCCTTTAAAACAAGAGTTTTGAATGCCATTGTAGCTTTTGAAATCGATGTATTGGAAATCAACAATGTTTTTAAGTTGAGCCAGGACAGGGATGCTGAAAGTTATCAAAACATCATCAATAAATTGAAAGAGCAGGGTGAAGATGCCCGGGTCGTTGCCCATGAAATGGAGAAAAGGTTTGACCATCAATTTCCCAATCAATCAGGAAATTAAAGGTAAGTTGCCCTAATAAATCCAGTCCCAATTTGTAACAACATTATGGTAAGATTTTTTTATCTGGATTAATCTACGCTCTTGATTATCACCCTATTAGTAGCTACCTTTCACGTTATGTTAGATGCTAATAAACAAAACGAACTCAGGACCCTTCTCAATGTCGGGTATCCCATTTACGGTGGCATAAGTATGCTTTGTGCTGTCTTCTTTGGTGCCTGGAAGCTGGCTCCGATGATGATCTCAGGGAATAACAAGATGGGGGTCGGGATGTGCATCTTTGTCATCGGGATGTTCCTGCTGTTTGCTGGTCTCGGTATCCTCATGATCAAAATTGGGATCGAAGCTAAGAAGAACAAAAACTGATTTAAGTTCTCGTAAAGGCGGTGTGATAGAAAGTCTGAATTTAAAATAAGTCGCCCATTCCAACCATAAGAGCAAATCTTGGATCATAGTTAGATACAACCCAATAGTCGAAGATGAAAACATATTGCTTATTTTTTCTTGTCATTTCAAGTTTCTTAATAAGTGGATGTGAAAATGAAAGTATTGAGGCTGATTTCGAAGGAACTTACCAGGGGACTTTTTCCCGAAACTCCCCAGACAGCGAATATGAACCTTCAGGGGTATCACTCACATTTTCCAATGGTAAATTCCATGGAGAAAGTGATAAAACCAAGCACCCCGCGATATGTAGCGGTACATAATGAGGTGAAAGGAAATAATGTGGAGTTTAACAACGAATGTGTTTGGACAGCCGAGTTTGATTGGACATTAATTCTCTCAGGTGAGTTCCAAATAACATCAACGTCAACTGAGCTGATTCTTGAGCGCAAAATGGGCGACATCACAGACTTATACAAACTGAAGCGAAAATAGTTAGTAGACCTCTACCTAAGCTACATTACACTGAGACTCTTAGGAGTAAGTTGTGTTTTTGGCCTGTCGGGGGGCGTCGGGGGACAGGTCATGGAGGAGGTAACTCTTTTACCGCCACTAATCCACTAATGATAACTAATTAATGTGGGTAGAAGTATTTCACTAATGTTTCCACCTTCAGTGGAAGTTCCAGCGAATAAAGAGACCGATGTCAGGGTCAACTTGTTGTACCCATTCGTGCTCATTTCTCATCGTAAAGACCATTCGTGACTGCTCAATGTCACTTTGAGGAATTGTAAGTCATCAGTAAGCATGATGAAATCAAATAAAATTCATCTGTGCATTCGTGGCTGAGTCTCGTGTCAGGCATCGTCTCCTAGAAGGGACTATACAGACACCTACATCGTCCTCTTCGAGAGACGATGAATGGAGGGAACTGCTCACTTCATTCCGAGCGGATGTAACGAAGGAGGTCAAAAAAGTGAGACAAAACAATTTGACTAACGAATTCCCCATTAGGGCCATCACTGCCCCAAACAAAACCCTCCCTTTCACGCTTTAATATCTGGAAATACTTAGCATGATCAATGAAGGTTTTGATGACTTATGGGTGGACACTTACGGTCGGGATTATCCTTCTGGTATCCCCAGGTTGTTCCATTCCTGATGATGACATTCCGGGATACATCGAGCTGCACGACGTGGCTTATCGGGATACACTGGACCTTTTGGCCCTTGGGGATTCCTACACCATCGGGCAGGGGGTAACGGCAATGGAGAGCTGGCCGTATCAGCTAAGCCGGGAGCTGACCAGCAATGGCCTGATAGTAGAAAACTTACAAATCATCGCTCAAACAGGCTGGACAACGAGCAGTCTGCTGAATGCTCTAGAAAAAGCAGATCTGACACATCTCCATGACAAGACATTGGTCTTCTTGATGATAGGCGTCAATAACCAGTACCAGAATCTGCCTTTCGAGCTGTTTCAGCATGAGTTTGATCAACTTGTCAACCGTTCTCTGCAGATCGCAGGGACTCATCGAAAAGTGTTTGTCATTTCTATTCCGGATTATGGGGTTACACTTTTTGGTCAAAACACGGTACATAACCCGAGAGCGATAAGTCTTGCCATCAACGAGTACAATGCACACATGAGAACTGTGTGTATCGACCTCGACATTTCATTTATTGATGTCACCCAGCTTTCCCGGATGCTGGGTGATTCACCGGAAGCACTCTCAACTGATGGCTTGCATCCCAGTGGAACACAATATGAAATGTGGGTTGAATTGCTATTGCCACAAGTACTTGAAGTGCTTATTAAATAGAATCCAAAAACACTTTATTAATTTTTTGACAAGTATTTTATTGAGCAGGGTATATACTTGATATCTAAAGAACTTTTTATAACAGAAATGGTATTTAAACTCTAAATACTATCGATGAGTAAACTACAAGACTTCCAGAAACTGGTAATTGCCAATGCGGTTGATGTAAGAGGGCTGAAGGTGGGAGAGAGAGCACCCGATTTTATCCTGCCTAATGCGTTTGGGAAACCCATTTCACTTTCCGAAAGCCTGAAGTCAGGGCCGGTTATCTTAAAATTTTACAGGGGAGAGTGGTGTCCCATTTGCAACCTTGACCTGAGAGACATCCAACAGTATGTGGATCAGTACCATGCATTCGGTGCAAAAATATTAGCCATCAGTCCGCAGAAGCCCGATGATGCGCTGACCATCACACAAAAGAATGCACTTGGGTTTGAAGTGCTCAGTGATAGTGATCAGGAGGTAATCAAAGCTTACAATCTGCAGTTTGACCCGGGAGAAGATTACCACCAAAGGCGTGATCTTACCTTACTCAATGGGGATGGCTCAAAGACGCTTCCCGTCCCGGCAACTTTTGTGATTGACCAAGATTTCAAGGTTATAGCAGCGCATGTGGAGGCCAATTATACCGAGCGAATGTCTCCGGATGCAATATTGAGTGTGCTTCAAAGCATCCAATAAAGCCAAAGACCACGAGTATAAACCGAGAGAGCGAAATTACCACCTTTTCAATCCCAGTAATTTCTCACCCAGCTCAGACAATCTGGCCCTTTCATATTTTGTCTGCTCCCAGTTGCGGGGGTCACCCGGAAAAGCGTATCCTTTGGGAGCAATCCGATGTTTCCATGAATTGATTCGCCAGGTCCTCAGCGCTTCATTATCCTCTTCCGCGGGAGTCATCGCAATGTATTGGGCAATTCTGACCTTGTCTCTGGAGCGGTTGGGTCGTATGCCGTGTGGCTGAGCACTATTGAATATCAACAGGTCACCCGCTTCCAGGGGTACTTTCACGATTTTATCCTCCAATCCGGTAATGTCAGGTTTAAAGTAGTGACTGTCTTCTGGCTGGGTCAATTTCCAGGTATCATAATTTCTGTACAACCAGGGGATGCATTGAAAACCTCCCATATTCTCATCTGTTTGGTCGGATAATGCCAATACTCCCTGTACATTTTGGGGTTTCGTCTCCGGGTCATAATCCCAATGAATAAAACCCTTGTACCCATATCCTGGCCGGATGGGGAAATTAAGATTCCCCCGATCAATGGTCACCCATAACTTTTCGATACCCCATATATCAACAAAGGCATCATACACTCTTTGTGTTTGACGGTTATCCCACAGGTATTGGTGGTTGTAAACTTCTACCATGCCCGTTCCGGCCAATTCTTTCATTTCTATTTCAGCACGTGGAGCGGTATACCAGGTTTCCTGGTTGTTGGGGTCTTTATCTTCAAACTCCCACAGAAAATTAGCTGTTTGTTGCGCCTGTTTCGGGGGAATGGCCGCTTTTATGACTACATAGCCCCGGGATCTCCAAAATGCCCATTGTTCCATAGTCAAGACCCTCAACGTGTTGTGCGATGCCTCAGTTCTTAATTTTATCTGTCCAGCCATGACTTTTCAATCCTGAATAGTAATTCACAATCATCAGGAAATGTATGAACAACGATAATACAAAGTTGAGGGGTATTAAACAAGCATTGGGTTTTACAGGTAATCACTTAACCAGGCTACTTATGCATCAGGTAGAGACTCATGTACCCAACAATATCGGGCTATTATGCTTATATTTTCATGTTGAATCCCGGATCAGGATATCTAAGCCCAGCTTTGTGTGGATCAATGGACCTGATTGACATTTATTGTAAACTCCAGGTTAGAGCGCATCTTTTCAAACAATAGGTAATCAAATGAAAGTAATAGCCATTTTCGACATTGGTAAAACGAATAAGAAATTCTTCATTTTTGATAAAGATTTTAATCAGCTGGAACATGAATACATACGGTTTGAAGAGATTCCTGATGATGATGGATTTCCAAGTGAGGATTTAGATAAGCTGACTGAATGGATCTTTGCGACGTTCGACAAATTACTTGCCAACGATAAGTATGAGGTTGAAAGTATCAATTTCTCCACCTATGGCGCTTCTCTTGTACACCTGGATGAAGAAGGGAATCGGGTAGCACCTTTTTACAATTACCTTAAACCTTTTCCAAAGGAATTAGAACAGCAGTTTTTTGCTACCATGTCGAAGGAAGCGTTTGAAATAAAGACCGCAAGTCCTTTCTTGGGCTTTCTTAATTCTGGTCTTCAATTATATTATTTGAAATATGCCAAACCGGAATTCTTTTCAAAGATTAAGCATTCATTGCACTTTCCTCAGTACCTGAGTAGTCTTTTCACTAAAAAGTATGTGACAGACTATACCAGTGTGGGCTGTCACACTGGATTGTGGGATTTTCAGCAGGGACAATACGCTGATTGGGTCAGGGATGAAGGGCTCATAGAGCTCTTAGCCCCGGTGGTGCCCAGCACTTTTTCTACCCCTATTGAAATAAAAGGGCACAAGGTGAAAGTAGGTGCAGGCGTTCATGATAGCAGCTCTACGTTGATCCCTTACATCAATTCAACCAATGAACCCTTTATGCTGGTATCTACAGGAACCTGGAGTATTTGTATGAATTTTTTCAACGAAGCTTCCATGACCAGTGAGGAGCTAAAAGCAGATTGTCTGAACTTTCTCAGCATTAGGGGTACTTCTGTGAAGGCATCCCGGCTTTTGTTAGGAAAGCATTTGAGTGAACAGGCGAAAATATTGAGTGATTATTACCAGGTAGATTATCAGTCGTATAAAAAACTTAAGTGGAATAGCGCATACACCACTAAACGCATAGCTAAGAGACAACTGCTTTTTGATCATAGCTTAATCAGACCTGAGAGGTTTGGATATCAGAATTCAGATCATCCCGATTTATCCATTTTCGATTCTTACCAGGACGCCCTGCTCAACCTTTTCGATGAATTGACGGACCTGCAGATTGCTTCATTTGAATTGGCTATTGGCAAATCGGAAATCAGAAAAGTGTATCTGGATGGTGGTATAAGCTCGAGTGAAGTATTCGTGACCTTCCTGACTAAAAAACTCCCGGATTTTGAGATCTATTCTACCTCATTCGCGCTTGGTTCTGCACTGGGAGCAGCTTTACTGGCAAATTACCGTACGCTGTCAGCAGGATTTCTTTCCAATAACTACAAAATCACCAAACATCAAGCTTAGTCATCATCACCTCGTGGAGCTCAATGCATCTTGATAAGAGCCTGAAATAATAAAAGTGGACTCAGGTCACCTCAGGATCTGACTCACATGGTCTTTGGTCTTCACCTTTTCTATCACCTCTTCGATTTTGCCTGCTTCATCAATGATGAAGGTAGTACGGAAGGTGCCCATGTATTTTCGGCCATACATGGATTTTTCTCCCCAGGTACCGTATTTGTCGTGGACTGATTTATCCGTGTCAGCGATCAAAGGGAAGGGAAGATCATACTTTTCGATAAACTTCTTGTGTTTGGCTTCATCATCGCCACTTACACCCAGCACCACATAGCCTTTGGAAAGCATCAGGTCGTAGTTGTCACGCAGGTTGCAAGCCTCTGCTGTGCAGCCAGGTGTGTCATCCTTTGGATAGAAATACAACACTACTTTCTTTCCTTTGAAATCAGATAGTTTGATCTCTTTTCCGTCCTGGTCTTTGCTTGTAAAGTCTGGGGCTTTGTCTCCGGCTTTAAGTTTCATGTGTTTATCGTTTACTATTTAAAGGTGTAATTATAGGTTTCTTTATTTCCGGCATTGTCTTCTACCTCCAATACAAACTCTCCTTTGAAGGGAATGTTTTTATCTTTTTTCTCCGACCAGATCAAAGATTTCTTAGGCTCGTATTTCATCAATACAAACTGCCTGTCTAAGGTAGCATTAAACGCTTTGATACCCGAAAGATCATCGCTGATTTTGAAATAGAGCTGGTCCCTGTTTACTATCACTGGCCTGATATTGGGTGTGATGCTATCATTGGCTATGGTGAAGGTGACCAAATCCTGTGTGTAGAATTCAATCTGCTCACCGTCCCAGGAGCCACCCAAATATCCAAGCCTGCCATTATTCAGGGTGTAAGCCTGGCTGCCAAAAGGGTAGTCACCATCGGACTTAAGTCGTACCCGAACAGAGCCTTTGAATGGGTCCTTTCGATGATTAAACTTAAACTCCTCGAAGCCATGGGTTGAATCATACGATTTCTCAAACTGAAGGTACAACGTATCAAAGAGACTGTTTCTTCTGAAGAGCAGTTCCACATCTTCGTGATAAAAGCTGTGCTCTGACCCGGAAGGGATCATGGCTTTGATGGAAGTCTTTCTGATATCGCCACAATAGTCTATAGAGTCCGGAAGTCCATTTCGTAGATCCCAGAGGTAATAGGCTTTGCTTTTTTCTATTCTATAGGGTATCAAATCCTTGGCAAGCTGTCCAAAAAACACGTTGATCTGGCTGGGTGTGGAGACATAAGGAGCCTCGAAATGCAGGTAGTTTCCAAAGATCTCAAACTCTGAAATGTCAGGTCTTGGTCTATAGACAATGTTCCGTTCATTGATCTTGTTTTCAAATTTCACCAGGTTGCCCTTGCTGTCGCGCATCAGGATGGTGAGGACATGTGGCTCTGCATCTACCTGTATACCTTTCGATGGGGTGACATAGATATCATTGGTGTTGCCATCTTCTACATACAGCCTGTTGTATTTCTGGCCTGACTGCACATAGTGCGGATAATTCATATGAACCAGGATATTCTTCTGGTTGCTAAAAGAGAGGCTCGACTTCAACTCGCGAAATACCGTGTCATCATCCAGCAGCATCACCGTTTCAGAAACTCCATTACGGCTCCATACACCATCCATCAGGTCGTAGGCATAAATCTCCACACCGATGTTACCTTGTAGGGAGATAGGGGCTCTTGTTTTAAAAGAGCCATCCACCTTGATCACATCGAAATTGTATCTGCCAAATGCCTCATTTACCCTGGCATTTTCATCAAGCGTGACAAAAGCCACTCCCTTCAGGAATGGAGGCATGTTGTCTTTGATCTCGGGAAAGTTGAATTTTAATGGGTCAAGGATTCTTTGGTGTCTGTCGCGGATCTCGAAGTGGAGGTGTGGGCCGCTGGATGAGCCTGAGTTCCCTGAATATGCGATGATCTCACCTTTTTCAAACCTGAATGCTCCATCTTCAGGGAACAAGTCTACACTGAACGACTCTTTTTCATACTGCTCATTCAGTATGTACTCCTCCAATACCGGGCTGTAGCTTTCCAGGTGGCCATATACCGTCGTGGTGCCATTGGGGTGGTTGAGGTATAGGGCATTGCCATATCCACCGGGGGAAATCTTAATCCGATAGACATAGCCACTGGCTGCCGCATATACCGGCAGACCAGTCCTGCCCCCAGTCTTGATGTCCAGCCCTGCATGGAAATGGGAAGACCTGAGCTCGCCCATGGTACCCGCCAGCAGGTTTTGCTCACCCGGATTGATAGGGAACAGGTAGTAGTCATCGTCTGTGAATGACTGAGCGAATGATAGATTTATTACGAAAACTGCGAATAGCGCAGCAATTATGAAACGCATAGATTCCTTCTCCAACACACCAGAATTAACAACGATCAAAAGCAGAGAATACTACTCCTATCATCAATTATTTTACTTCAAAATCAAACATTAGCTGATCCTCAATATGCCCTGTCAGCCGATCTCCAATCTTCACCTGGCTCACACCTTTTGGTGTACCAGAAAAGATAATGTCTCCGGTTTTAAGGGTAAAATATTTGGAAACAAAGGCAATGATCTCATCGATGGGCCACAACATCAGGCTGGTGTTTCCCTGTTGTACCATCTCGCCATTTTTCTCCAACTTAAAGTTAAGGTTCTTTAGATCAAAACCAGTTTTATCAATGAATTTTGAAATGGGTGCAGAACCATTAAATGCTTTGGCAAGCTCCCACGGCAAGTCCTTGGTTTTAAGACGCGATTGCGTGTCACGAGCCGTGAAGTCAATACCAAGACCGATCTCATCGTAGTAGTTGGAAGCAAAGGCAGGGTCAATTGATTTGCCTTCTTTCTTGATTCGTACCAGCACCTCCACTTCATGATGCACCTCCAGCGAATGATCCGGATGATAGAAGGGCTCATTGTCTTTCAAAAGTGCCGTATCAGGTTTCATGAATATGACCGGACTTTCGGGTCTTTCATTGCCCAATTCTTCAATGTGGTCTACATAGTTTCTGCCAATACAAATGATCTTCATACTAATGCGTTAAAATTTCTTCCGGTTCCGACACCTCTACCGTACCAGCCTCACTGATCTCTTCAAGCACAACTTCTTTCAGCTCGTTGATCAGAATGGGATCGTATTTGGCTCTCACACGTACATAATTCTCTGTGAAGCCATGGATCATGCCGGCTTCAATATCTTCTTCGAAAAGCACGGTGGCCTGGTTGCCCAGTTGGGATTCGTAAAAATGTCGCCTTTTTTTCTCTGAGAGGTTTCGGAGCATGGTGGTGCGGTCTCGCCTCACATTCAAAGGCACCACGTCATCCATTTCAGCTGCCGGGGTATTGGCCCGCTCAGAATACGTGAATACATGCAGGTAGGAGATGTCCAGCTCATTCAGAAAGTTGTACGTCTCCAGAAACAACGCTTCACTCTCTCCAGGGAATCCGGTGATCACGTCCACACCGATGCAGCAGTCCGGCATCAGCTTCTTAATGGTCTCCACACGGTCCCGATACAGTCCACTCAGGTACCGTCGATTCATCTTCTTCAGGATCTTGTCGCTTCCTGATTGTAGCGGGATGTGGAAGTGCGGGACGAATTTTTCCGAACCAGCAACAAATTGAATGATTTCGTTGGTGAGCAGGTTGGGCTCGATAGAAGAGATCCTGATCCTGTCGATGCCAGCTACCTGGTCCAGGGCTTTGAGGAGGTTGATAAACTTCTCACTGCGCTTGCCATCGATGACTCCATAATCCCCGATGTTGACACCAGTGAGCACAATTTCTTTTACATCTGAAGCCGCGATCTCTTCTGCCTGGGCAATGATGCTTTCGATGGTGTCACTACGACTTTTGCCCCGGGCCAGTGGAATGGTACAAAATGCACATCCATAGTTGCAGCCGTCCTGAACCTTAAGGAAGGTACGGGTTCGCTCACCATAGGAATAGGAGGCATTGAACCGTTTGGCTTCTTTGATCTCGGAGGCAAAGACCTGTGTTTCTTTTTGTGGGACAAACTCGTCCAGATATTCAAAGAGCCTGAATTTTTCAGCTGCGCCCAATACCGCGTCCACACCTTTGATCTCAGCAATTTCTTTGGGCTTCAACTGGGCATAGCAACCCATGATAGCGATGTAGCTCTCAGGTGAGATCTTTTTGGCTTCCTTGACCAGCTTCTTACACTTCTTGTCTGCATTTTCGGTTACGGAGCAGGTGTTGATAATGAAAATGTCCGGACGATCATAGAAATCGACCTTTTCATAATCTCTGTCCTGAAACATCCGCGAGATGGTGGAGGTCTCCGAAAAGTTCAGTTTGCAGCCTAATGTGTAAAAAGCGACTTTTTTCATGAAGCCGCAAAGATAATAAGTTAATTCATGTGGCCTATTGATGAGCAAGATGTAACGCTCCAAAACCCATCTTAGTTATATTTACAATAGAAGGAACAAACCACATGAATCATGAAGCTAGGAGCATTTTCAATCAGTTTGAAGGTAAAGGACATAGAAAAGTCAAAAGCATTTTATGAGACCCTGGGCTTTCAGGTTTTTGCCGGAAACCTGGAAACGGGTTATCTCATCATGAAGAATGAGTCTTCTCTGATAGGTTTATTCCAGGGCATGCTCGAGCAAAACATATTGACTTTCAATCCCGGTTGGGACACAGATGCCAATACACTGAAAGACTTTGATGACGTAAGAGACATCCAAAAACACCTGAAGGAGAAGCGGGTGAAATTGCTCTCTGAAGCTGATGAGTCCTCTAAAGGTCCTGCCAGCATGATGGTGGCTGATCCTGATGGAAATGTGATCCTGATTGATCAGCATGTTGATTAACTAGAAAATGCAGTACAAGGCAAACTCACCCAAAGAATACCTGGAAAAGCTGGAAGACGACTGGCGAAAAGACCAGGTGGAAAAAGTGCGAGATATGATCATGCATGTTTGGCCTGAGGCAAAAGAAAATATCGAGTACAGCATGCTATGCTACGGAGATGGATCCAAAAACATTTTTCATCTGAATGCCCAAAAAGGATATGTAGCATTTTATGTCGGATATATCGACAAGGTAGGGGATTCGCATCAACTCCTTGAAGGCTTTGATCTTGGCAAGGGATGTATCCGCATCAGGAAAACATTAGACATCTCAAACACAGGATTGTCAGAGTTTATCTCCCGGGCTGTTATGATTCATCGGGCAGGAGGGAATACTGATTGCTGAGACACACCAGTAAACCCGAGCCCTTTTAATGTCCTATCAAAATAAATGGAGCCCAGAAATAAGGGTTGTAGTAGTCATCTGACCGCAACAAACTGAGTTTGGCTGCTCGAAGATCATCGGCATATCCCTTCTGTGAGTTATTTAAAGAATGGTTGTAAAACTCGATCATCAGGTCTGCTGTAGATTGATCAGCCACCTGCCACAACGAAACAATCAGGTTTTGAGCACCCGCATATTGGAGAGCCCTGCTTAGCCCAACAATACCTTCACCTTTGGCCACCTGCCCCAGTCCTGTTTCACAGGCCGACAAAGTCACCAGGTTAGCATTGAATTTCAGGTTGTAGATCTCTCCGGAGTAGAGGCTTCCATCCTCCATGTCACCAGGGCAAAGAAATACCCGCGAAAGTTCAGGCTTCGATTGATTCACAATCCCATGTGTTGCCAGGTGGATAAACTGAAAGTCGGCCAGCGATATTGACTTGATCATTTCCTCGGAGGCATCCGGCCCGGTAGAAGACACGGTTTTCATCTGCGCACTGGAAAAAAGTTTTTCGATTTCGTCGATCTCTTTTTTGGAATCAGGCAGCTGTTGCAGAAACTGTCCATTGGATTCGAAGGTGACAGGGGCTGCAAGGAGGATGCCATTCTGATCAGAAACGGTGGTGTTTTTGGCTTTGTTCACAAACAAGGTAGCTGCGTAATCATAGCCAACCGCATATTTATTGATTAGATACTTATTTTCTTTTATGCTGTTGCTGAGACTCTTCTCATATACCAGGGCCTCAAAGGGTATGGAACCTATTACGGCATCAGGTATAATGATCAATTGTTCTATTTCGTCATCAAGCTTTGGGATCAGTTGACGTTGTAATGCATAGGATGCCGTGGAAAATGTTTCATCCACGTAGAATTTGATGGCGTTTCTAAAACCACTTACCAGCTGAATAAATCGATCATCTTTAGGTAAGTTATGAAGCCTCGCTTTATCTTTTGAGATTTGAAAAATGTAAATGCGCTCTGTTCCGATGAAGTAGGAGAGCAGTACGGATTTTTCGTCGAGTGTCGATTGGATCTGTGGAATCCCTGCTAACTCAGTGTTGTATTTTAGGTCGTAGTATTCAGGATACCTGGTTTCCAATCTGCTAATGAAATCTCGTAAAGCATTTTGATACTTAAGTAGCTCTATTTTTGTAGCCTGGATGTCTTCTTCCTTGCTTAGCTGTGCCAGGCGCTGCTCCAGAAAACCGATCTCACTCTTCAAGCTATCTTCCACAGCCAGTTCGCTGTTTGGGATTCCGGCGAACTGCTTGGCATTGGTATCATTGATGGCCGATAGCAGGATGGAGGACTTGCTCCTTTCACAAAAATTAAATGCCTGGTTGAGGTAGTAATCCTTTTTGAAAGTTCGTTCACTCAGGTAAGTAGCTATGCCGATCCCATTTTCATAGATCTGGGAAGCAATCTCTCCAAGCTTAAGTTTATCTGCTTCATTAAACCGGATCTGTCTGATCTGTGATATCAGTTCATCACACTTGACGAGTGTGCTCAATGCACTGTTGATGTCTTTAAGCTTAAGCGTTTTGCTGTAATGATAGGCTTCAAGTGATTGTGCTTTTGACTGAAGCGAGGTGAGGAGGATGTCCGCGTTGAAATAATCTCTGACCTCTGGTAACGAATAGATGTCTGTGTACTCCTGGTCAAACAGGTTGGCATAGATGGATTTTTGGAAAGCCTCTATGGCCTCCGGGTAATCACCTGTTTTCTGATACACGCTTCCTATCAGAAAATGGGTGTTTGCTACCTCAGGATGTTTTGTACCATAAAGATCGAGATACATATTCAATGCGCTGTTCTGTTGGCTCAGCGCACCCTCATAATCCCCCTTCATCTCCATGATCCTTCCCTGGTTGTTCATAGTAAAAGCTTTGTTGGGATGGTCATCCGGGTAAATAGCCTCATAGATCTGAGCCACCTGGTCGAGATAGGTCAGGGCATCATTGTAATTGCTTTGATTGGCATTGGCAAAAGCCATGTTGCTGTAGACAACAGCCACCTTCGGGTGTGTCTTGCCCAGCTTTTCCGTATAAATAGCGAGGGCGCGGTTGAAGAAAATGATTGCTTGCAGAGGCTCATCATTCAGGTAAACCCGTCCAATATTGTTGTAAGAGTCAGCGGCAAGGATCTGGTTTTCACTCTGGACCTGTCGGATGGCAAGCGCTTTTTGCAAATACTGAAGTGCCAACTCCTGGTTGCCATTGGTAGTGTAGATCACACCCAGGTCATCGTAGCATTCGGCTGCCTCAATGTTGTCATCTTCTATCAACATTTCAGCGCCTTTGAGATTCTCCAGTGCCTTATCAATTCTCCCGGTTCTCAGGTAAGTATTTCCACAAACCATTTTAGCCCGCATGACCAGAGGTTTATCGTTTTTGTAAAGCGTCGAGACAAATTTTTCAGTGCCCGTAGCAATGGACCTGGCTACATCGATCTGGCCCAGGCCAAGGTATGCCTCAGCTTCACCCAGCTTGCAAAGTGTATACATTCTGGAGTTGCCGTCTTTGGAATAAGTTTCACCTGCTGTCTTAAAACTTTGTAGGGCAAGCTCAAACTTGCCCTCTTCAAGTTCTTTGTTTGCTTTTTGTAAGGTGGATTCCTGAGAGTATCCTGTGAAAAGGACCCCGAGGAGCGTCATCAGTAGGAAAAGATATTTCATGTCAGAAGCGATAGATATAACTGATGGTTTGTACAGCATGTCTGGTCAATCCGTCAGGATTCACTTTACGCTGTGTAAGCTTTTGCCCGAATAGCACTCTGACCCCATTGTTGACGTTGAAGCGATATCCACCTCCAATCAATACAGAGGCTGCCAGGCCGGTAGTACCGTCCATCTTGATGCGTTCGTTTGTATTGAAGTCGAGCCGCTCATCTTTGGTAATTCTATAGATGGGAAGCAGTCCCACATTGAAGTTGAAATTGGTAAAACGGAAGTTGCGCTCAACTCTCAACATGATGTCAGTCCCCCGCTTTAGATTGTTGGCCAGATCATATTCCCGGACATATTCAATGCTGGGATATTCCGGCCATTGCCCCCATCGGAAGTCGTTTTTGTTTTCGGTGAGGGCTACCTGCACGCCTGTCGCGATGAGCCATTCATCCGTGATAAAGGCGCCTCCTACTACAAGGTCATAGCTCCCCAGACTCACCTGCTGATACATCGGGAAGTCTCCGTCCGAGCCGAAAGCTCCATCAGGCCTGTCAATGTCTGAATCATTGGAAGGGATCTTCGCCCCAAGGGTAGCGCTGATAGAATAATTTTCATTGGTGACCAACTGGCGGGTCCAGGCTAGTGAGATATCACTGAGTCCTGAGGTTTTTCCAAAATTCCCGGTGGTCATCTGGCAAGGAACCTTCACCTGAAAGAAGTTATAGTCATTCACACCGATGGTCACATCAGCTGTATAAACATAAATAATGGGAGATAGCGTGGTGGTTCCCCGGTAGTAACTGAGCTCTACAGACCTCAGCTTCAGGTCTATACGCTTACTATAGTTCTGATCTGGCTTCATAGCACCCATCGTGCAAAAGCCGGCATCGCTACAGCCCTGAGCCAAAATTTGGTGATTCAGGGCCAGACAGAGTAATATTATTAGATGTTTCATCATTTTCTGTTGGCGGCAAAAAACAAGCAAATTAGCCGGTTTTGGACTAATCAAGTTAAAAAAATTAATCCGTATCTAAAATATTTTTCCAGGTGAATTAAACCTTTCGATTATTTCCTTGTCCAAAGGGCGAATCAATTAAAACTAAATTTAAAAACGATGAAAAAGGTATTAGTAAAAGCATTGACAGTTGGAGTGTTGTTTTCCCTGTTTTTATCGGCTTGCCAGAATGATGAAGAGGGTAGTGCGGATATTTCTTCTTTTGACATAGAAGCTGAGGCGGCATTTGAAGCAACGATAGAAGAAGTGGACCTGCTGTCTGACGCAGGGATGGAAACACTGGATGAAGAAACAGGTGCCCGGGTAACCAGGGATGAGCTATTAGATTGTGCGGAGGTCACTAAAGATACTGTGAACCAGATCATCACCATAGATTTTGGAGACGGGTGTGAAGGTCCTCATGGTGTGGTGAAAAGCGGTAAGATCATTATCGAGTATGATGGAAGGATGAAAAAGAGCGGGTCTTACAGGATCGTCACTTTTGAGGATTTCTATGTAGACAGCATCCATGTGGAAGGTACCCGGACTGTGACAAATGTGACCACAGAGGAGAATGCTCAAAATTCTATCAGCTTTGAGACTGAGCTGGAAGGAGGAAAAATCACATTCCCTGACGGAAAATTTGCTACAAGAGAAGCAAATCATCTGCGTACGTTGTACTGGCATGAGGATAGAAGAGATAACTACGCTACGCTGGATGGTTCGGCTAATGGAGTGAATCTCAACGGTGATAACTATGAAGTAAATATCCTGGAGACGCTTATTTTCAAGAGAGGTTGTAGAGACGGGAGGATTATCATTCCTGTGGCAGGTGTGAAACAAATCATTGTAGGAGACAGAAGTGCGATTATTGATTATGGAGATGGAGAATGTGATCGCAGGACTCAGATCACAACAGATGAGGGTGATGTGGTTACCAGATTTATCAGACCGCGAGGAAGAAGATAAGATAGGTAATCTATCAGGTGAAGGGTCGTGCCTCCGGGTGCGGCCTTTTTTATTTTTAGATATTGCTCTTATTGGGCCAATGGATGCAAAGAACTTCGCAAAGGACGTAGGGCACTGTCCAGGCAAAAACTCATTTGGTGCATCCGTGGCTTTAAATTGGGTTTTAGCCACGAATTCACGAATAGAGGCGGTGGAATGTAGGAATTGAAACAAAGGATTACACAAATACTTCTGTTAAATCTGATTCTGAGATGTTAGGATAAATTAGTGACCCTTGATTTATTCTTCTTCTATGTTGGATGGATATCGTCATGGATGTTAAGTCACTTTGTTTACGCCATCCGATTAAGAAACTCATCGGTGCATCCGTGGCTTTAAATTGGGTTTTAGCCACGAATTCACGAATAGAGGCGGTGGAATGTAGGAATTGAAACCAAGGATTACACAAATACTTCTGTTACATCTGATTCTAAGATGTTAGGATAATTAGTGTCCATTGATTTATTCTTCTTCTATGTTGAATGAATATCGTGATGGCTGTTAAGTCAAATGGTTTAGCACGATTCTAGTAAGAAACTCATTGGTGCATCCGTGGCTTTAAATTAGGTTTTAGCCACGAATTCACGAATAGAGGCGGTGGAATGTAGGAATTGAAACAAAGGATTACACAAAATCTGTTACATCTGATTCTAAGATGTTAGGATAATTAGTGTCCATTGATTTATTCTTCTTCTATGTTGGATGGATATCGTGATGGCTGTTAAGTCACCTGGTTTAGTACCATTCTAGTAAGAAACTCATCGGTGCATCCGTGGCTTTAAATTAGGTTTTAGCCACGAATTCACGAATAGATACAATGGAATGTAGGAATGGAAACAAAGAATCACACAAATACTTCTGTTACATCTGATTCTAACATGTTAGAATAATTAGTGACCATTGATTTATTCTTCTTCTATGTTGGATGGATATCGTGATGGATATCAAGACACCTTGTTTACGCTATCCGGTTAAGAAACTCATTGGTGCATCCGTGGCTACACATTCTGTGGGTTTGTAAACTGGAATCGAGTTCAATTTTTCTTCCATGTCAGGTCATCTAATTAATTTGATAGGCAACATATTAGGAACCCCTGGCTTTCTAATCTTCTTCAAAGGATCAACCTTTTATAATTTAATGCTGGCTCTCCAAAGTTTACAATCAGAGCCAGTCTCAGGGAGGACACTTTCAAATAGTTGATACCCCTTGCTGTAAATTCATTTGTGATTTCTGAGGCAGCTTTTACTTCGAGTATTATTTTATCGAAGACAACAAAATCAGCATAAAAATTATGGTCTAAGATGATCCCTTTATAGTTTACGGAGTATTCCTTCTCTCTTTCAAAAGGTATTCCCGCCTGGGTGAATTCATATTCGAGTGCATCCTTATAGACTATTTCAAGGAATCCAGGCCCCAGTTGATTGTGGACTTCCATGCAAATTCCAATAATTTGATAGCTTTCATTTCTATGTATTAAGCCTGTCATAATTAAAAATTTTGATCAATAAGACCACAATTCATGGTGGATTAGAATTCATAAAAATAAATCATTGGATCTTTTGAGTCTAACTGATTCAGTGTTATTATATTTTTCAAGAGGTTTTTTTTAGCCACGAATTCACGAATAGATACAATGGAATGTAGGAATGGAAACAAAGGATTACACAAATACTTTGTTACATCTGATTCTAAGATGTTAGGATAATTAGTGTCCATTGATTTATTCTTCTTCTATGTTGAATGAATATCGTGATGGCTGTTAAGTCAAATGGTTTAGCACCATTCTAGTAGAAACTCATTGGTGCATCCGTGGCTTTAAATTAGGTTTTAGCCACGAATTCACGAATAGATACAATGGAATGTAGGAATGGAAACAAAGAATCACACAAATACTTCTGTTACATCTGATTCTGAGATGTCAGGATAATTGGTGACCCTTGATTTATTCTTCTTCTATGTTGGATGGATATTGTGATGGATATCAAGACACCTTGTTTAGTGCCACCCGATTAAGAAACTCATCGGTGTATCAGAGGCTTAGAGGTATCGCCAATGTAACACCTTGATTATTGCTCTACCTCAGGGGTGCCAGTAAACACATACGAAATAATGTTGGCACCCATCTTCAGGGCTTGCTGGCGTACTTCTTCGGGGTCGTTGTAGATGCTTTTGTCTTCCCATCCATTGCCCAGGTCGCTTTCGTAGGAGTAAAAACAGACCAACCGACCTTCATAAAAGATCCCGAATCCTTGCGGAGGCTGACCATCATGTTCGTGGATCTTTGGCAGTCCATTGTTGAAGTCAAACTTCTGATGGTAGATAGGATGGTCGAAAGGAATCTCGACAAACTCCAGGTTAGGAAACACTTTTTTGAATTCCACCCGCACAAATTGATCCAGCCCGTAGTTGTCATCGATGTGGAGGAAGCCCCCCGAGGTAAGGTATTTCCTGAGGTTCTCTGCTTGCTGGTTTGAGAAAACCACATTTCCGTGCCCGGTCATATATATATAGGGGAAAGTGAAGAGGTCAGGACTCCCAACCTCTACGATCTCTTCATCCTTCGCTATGTCGGTGCCCAGGCTTTGATTACAGAATGCGATGAGATTAGGTAGTGCCGTTTTGTTGGCATACCAGTCACCGCCTCCGTCATACTTGAGCTTGGCAATCTTCAAGGGTTGAGCATTTAATCCCACACTGAAAAAGCTGCAAGCAAGTATGATCAGAAGTTGTCGCATGATTCCTTTAACTCAAAACATAGGTAATCTGTTTCAATCCAAACCCTTCAAAATTGTCGATGACCAGGTCTGCATCCAGCTCTTCGCGTGTGTGAGAGGTTGCAAGACCAACCACTTTTGCACCGGCTGACTTACCAGCAGTAATACCGGATACTGCATCTTCAAAGACAATGCACTGTTCCGGATCACGACCTATCGCCTTTGCACATTTTAAATAGATTTCCGGATGTGGCTTACCCAAGGTTACGGCACGCTCATCCAGGATGTCCACAAAATAGTCTCTTAAATTTAACCGGTCTATCGTAAACTCCACGTTGGCTAGAGGAGCAGAGGTGCCCACTACCATCGGAATGCCTTCAGCCTTTGCCATATCCAGGAATTGCAAAAGTCCTTTGTTAGGTGTGATCAGGTCTTTGTATAGCTCCCGATAAGTAGCCTCTTTTTCTTCACCTAAATGGTCAACCTTATCAGCAGGGATGTCCTTAAATACCGTTCGAATGAGCTCTCGAATTGTTCGACCATTCATTTTCTCCTTATAATATTCAGGAGTGATCTCTATCCCATACTTTTCTCCAAGCTTTTGCCAGGCCAGGAAATGATAAGTGTTGTTGTCTACGATGACACCGTCCATGTCAAAGATTAGTCCTATGTTTTTCATTCAAAAATTTCAGTTAAAGGATGTCCGGTAGCTGAAGCCGGTAAAGTAGTTTGTAACAGCATAGCCAGGGTGGGGGCAATGTCAGTAATGTTCACTCTCCTGTAAACAGATTTTGCAGGTACTCCGGTTCCATAGAAAACCATTGGAATGTGAGTATCATAGTTATAACCAGAACCATGAGATGTGCCACGGTCGCCAGGTTTTCCTCCAAGATAACCAGCATGTAGCCTGTACAACAGGTCGCCTGATCTTTTGGCATTGTGGCCATTGCTGAGCAACGTGCTTTGTAGCTCTCCGGAAACACCAAGCTCTGCAGGGAAATATACATTGGCTATGTCATCGAGGTTCATCAGGTCTTTCCTGATGGCTTCCAGTACCTCTCTGGCTGATAACTGCTTCTCATCAAGTAATGAGTGATTGAGGTAAACCTGGTTGTTAGAGATGCTGGAGATGAACTCCCCTTCACCGCACAGTTCTTTCACCGTATTTTCAATAGTGGTTTTAATATTCCCGGTATTAGCATAACCTCCAGGCATCTTGTTGTCCACGAGATATTGAGGATTAGCAACTACTGCATGATCAGCCGAGATAAAGACTACGTACTGGTCTTTTCCCACATTAGTATCCAGGTAGTTCAGCAGCCTGGCGATCTCCTTGTCCAGCTTGATATAGGTATCCTCTATTTCTACAGAGTATGGTCCGAACTGGTGGCCGATATAATCGGTAGAAGAAAAACTTACCGCGAGAAAATCTGTTACTTCGTCTTTTCCCATGCCTTCACTTTCGATGGCTGAAAGTGCAAAGTCCAAAGTGATTGTGTTACCGTACGGGGTAGACCTGATCACGTCTCCGGCAGAATTAGCTTTGGCTAATGCAGGGAGGTCATAAGGGAAAGTAGGCTTTTCCAGTCCACCATAAAGCCTTTCATAGGTGTTGTCATCTGACCGGCTTTCCACATACGATTCAACAGGGTATGAAAGCTCCCAATTGTTTTTCATATACTTCTCAGCCTTTTTGTCTTTGTTGAATTTTTTTACCCAGTCTGGCAATGTCTCCAGGTAATAGGTGCTGGTTACAAAATTCCCTGTTTCACTGTCAAACCAGTAAGCACAGTCGGGGTTGTGGCCTGCTGGCAGCACAGATCCGCGGTCTTTGATAGCCACTCCGATCACTTTGCTTCTAAAGCTGGTGCTCAATTTAAGTTCATCGGTAATGGTGGTGGTCACGAGGTTGACAGGTGATACATTCCCTGAACTTTCATCGCCTCCGACCACTTTCTGGTTATTGTCTTCCACACAATATATTCCCTGACCTGTTTGCTTGTTATACCAGCTGTTGGAAATGATGCCATGCATTGACGGGGTGGTACCAGTATACACTGAAGCATGTCCAGGGCCGGTATTGGTGGGTATGTAGTTGTAATGCGCATTATAGGCTACTGTTCCGTCGTTCATCAGTCGTTTGAAGCCGTCATTTCCATACTTATCTGCAAAACGTATCAGGTAATCCTGACGCATTTGGTCAACAACAATGCCTACAACCAGCTTGGGTTTTGCAGCCTGGCTATGGGAGGTGAAATGAATTGCAGAAAGTACAATTAAAGTGAATAGAAGTCTCATGGGTCAATAAAATTTTCAGGCTGCAAGTTATGTTACTTTACGAAAACGAGTATTAAACTTTTATTACTGTTTCCGTATTGTAATAACGGTGAATCATTTCCGCAATCAGGCCCGTCCAGCCAGTCTGATGGGAAGCTCCCAGTCCCAGTCCATTGTCGCCGTTGAAGTATTCGTAGAACAGGATGTAATCCTTGAAGTGGGGATCTTCCTGAAACTTCTTCTGATTCCCATAGATGGGACGATTGCCATGTTCGTCAGGGAGGAATAGGGCCGTCATGTCTTCTGTAAGCTTTCGGACCGCCTCCAGGAGGGTAATCATTTTTCCACTACCCTTAGGAAATTCTACTTTGTAGTCGTCACCGTAATAGAAGTAAAATTTTAGCATACTTTCCAAGATGAGGTAATTCACTGGAAACCAGACAGGACCCCGCCAGTTGGAGTTACCACCGAAGAAAGAAGAATCTGATTCTCCGGGAAGGTAAGCTACCTTAAACTCATCGCCATTGATCTTGAGCTGATAAGGGTTTTTATCATGATATTTTGACAGGGCACGGATGCCATGAGGAGAGAGAAACTCTTCAGGGTCGAGCATTCGCTCCAATATTTTCTTCATCCGGAATCCTCTCAGGATACTCAAAAGCCTTCGTTCACCTTTTCCCTGTTCTTCCCATCGGGAAACAAGCGAGGCCAATTTCGGCTGTTCTTTGAGGAAGAACTCAAGCTTTTCCCTAAACTCCGGTAGCTTGTTGTACACATCTGAATTCAGGATCTCCACAGCAAAAAGAGGGATCAGGCCTACCATGGATCGTACCCGCATCTGCTTCACTTCCTTTCCTGGGATGTGCATCACATCATAGTAAAAGTTGTCCTCATCGTCCCACAGGTCTACTTTGTCCTCGTCCACACCATTCATCGCTCCGGCGATATACAGGAAATGTTCAAAGAACTTGATGGCCATGTCCTGATAAGTAGGATAGACGTTGGAGAGATCCAAAGAGATCCTTAGCATATTGAGAGAGAACATCGCCATCCAGCTTGTACTGTCTGCTTGCTCCAGTCTGGCATTTTCAATGATGGGGTGATTGCGGTCAAACACCCCAATGTTATCCAGACCAAGAAACCCTCCTTCAAAGATGTTTGACCCGTCTTTGTCTTTTCGATTGATCCACCAGGTAAAGTTTACCAGTAGTTTATGGAAGGCACGTTGCAGGAAGTCAATATCGCCCTGTCCACCACGCATCTTGCGGTCAATTTTAAACACCCTTAGTACCGCCCAGGCATGAACCGGAGGGTTTACATCACTAAAATTCCATTCGTATGCTGGTATCTGACCATTTGGATGAATGTATCGTTCTTTCAGCAGGACCATTAGCTGGTCTTTGGCAAAGTCGGGGTCTATACGAGCGATAGGGATACAATGAAATGCCAGGTCCCATGCGGCAAACCAGGGATATTCCCATTTATCTGGCATGGAGATGATGTCGTAATTAAACATGTGTTTCCAGTCGCTGTTTCGACCATGTTTCCTAGCATCGGAGGGCTTATACCTTCCCGGATCCCCATGGATCCAGTTGTTGACGTTGTAATAATAGAATTGCTTGCCCCACATCATGCCGGCAAAAGCCTGGCGCTGCAGGTTTTTTAGCTCATCGGTGGGTATACGGCTCTGCTTCTTCTGATAGAATTCATCACACTCAAGTTTTCGCTCGTTGAATATCGCTTCGAAATGTTCAAATGGATTATCGAGGACTTCTTTGGTCATCCTGACTCTTACCACACGCTTTTCTCCGGGTGGAATAATCAATTTAAAGTGTGCACTGGCCTTTGTCCCTTTTTGCTGTGGGTTGACAGCGGGTTTACCATCTACGATATAGTCATTGATGCCATCTTTGAAATACTTCTCTTTGGTATCAATATTATAGAGCCGCTTCCTGTTTGTAGCATTCTCACAAAACAAAAGCTCTTTTTGTGATCCATCAACATACACATGGAAGTTTCCAAGCAGGTGGTGTTTGATGGTCATCTTGTTTTCATCGGTCTTTGATATCTGAGGCTTGGTCTTGTCCCGGCCGGAAGACCAGGTATTCCTAAACCAAATAGTAGGCAAAACGGAGATTTCTGCTTCCTTAGGACCCCTGTTGTGTATTTCGGCAGTTAGAAGAAAATCATCCGGAGACCCTTTGGCATACTCCATGAAAATATCGAAATACTCGTCCTTGTCGAAAATCCCCGTATCAATGATTTCATACTCAGGGTCTTTCTTGGTAAGCGTTCGGGTTTTTTCTACCAGCTCAGCATATGGAAACTTACTCTGAGGGTATTTATACAGCATTTTCATGTAGGAATGTGTAGGAGTACTATCGAGGTAATAGTACAGTTCCTTTACATCCTCGCCATGATTGCCTTCATTTCCTGAAAGTCCGAACAGTCGCTCTTTGAGTATGGTGTCCCTTCCATTCCAAAAAGCCCATGAAAAACAGATACGCTGGTCTGCATTACTAAATCCACCAAGTCCATCTTCACCCCACCTGTAGGATTTGCTTCTTGAATGATCGTGTGTAACCCCTTCCCAGGCATTGCCGTGATCGGAATAATCCTCCCTCACAGTTGCCCATTGTCGTTCCGACAGATAGGGTCCCCATTGTTTCCAGTCCGTACCCTCCCTGCTTTCTGCTAACCTTTGCTCTTCCCTGGTCATCCAATGTGATTTTTTTGAACCGGCTAATCAATAAAAAATCCGAGATATATCAAATGTATGATCTCAATCTATTTACAAACCGATAAATAATTTGATACTTATTCAATAAATGATCCAATAGTTTGAAATTTCATAATTGGGAACCCGAATATAAACTATTCGCAGCAAAGAATTAGTGAGATGAGTACCTGGAAATAATGAATTGATCCAGAATATTTTCGCCGCAGGAATAGATGATGAACTTTTCATTTTCGTAATAAACACCGGCTCCCCAGCCAAACCTGGTCAGACTGGATTGAGGAAAGCTTTTGCTAAAGATCTTGGTGAGGATAGGGGAATCAGAGAAAGGGTTTTCGAGCTGATAGACATCCATTAGGTTTGTATCTCCATCACCACTGGAGAATCCAAAGAGCAATAGCTGATCATCATACCTGATCAGGTTGATGTTCTGATAGGGCCAGGGCTTCGGATCGATCCATCCTGTCTTATCAAATGTGGCCATTTCTATTTCGCTGGTTTGTTGGAAGTCCAGCATTTTTGATTCTCCGGACAGTGAAGCCTGGTAAAAATCAATGTGCCTGTTGGACCAGTCACCAACTAGCATAAGAAGCTCGCCGTCCAGCTCTATGATCGCTACAGCCCCTGCTGTAGCTCGCTCCCAATTACCTTTTCTATTTACTATGCCTTTTAGCCGGAGCTGATCAGCTTTAGGATTGTCCAATTGATACACATGAACTTCAGATACGTTTCTGAGCTCATTGTCTTCAATGCCTACGGCCAACCAGTTGTCATGAATCTGGAATCCTCCAGCATGCTTAAGGGGCTTTTCTCTCAGGATATGGAGTTTTTCAACCTTTTGTGAGGATGCAGCCACCAGGTATCCATATCGTCGGGAACTGCCTGACACATATATATAGTCCTCTTCCCCAAAGGGATAGACCTGGATACCTTGTAGGTGGCCTCCTTTGTGCGCTATTTTCAGGTCATTGCTGATGTTGATGTGCTGTGATGAAGGAGTAATGCTCTCAAGTTTTGAAATCAGGTCATTGCTCTCACCAGGATGAAAAAGCATTTGTAGTAGAATGCCCAAAAAGCTAAAAATCATGCTTGAGTTTAGTTTGGATGCTGTTTGTGAAATACGCCCCAAGATAGCTAATCAGCAGAGTACATGCCAGAAAATAAAACTCATGCTATAAGCGGATCGGATAATTCATCGATTCTGCTAATTTTGCCGCATGACAGATAAAATCCTGATCCTAGACTTCGGTAGCCAGTACACCCAATTAATCGCCAGAAGGATCAGAGAACTGAATGTCTATTGTGAAATCCATCCATTCAACCACTTCCCTAGGCCTGATGAAACAGTAAAAGGAATCATTCTATCGGGAAGCCCATGCTCAGTGCTTGATGATGATGCCCCGGACATCGACATTGATGCATTACCGGGAGTGCCTATTCTGGGAGTCTGTTATGGAGCGCAGCTGCTGGCACATAAGCAGGGAGGTAAGCTTAGCAAATCCTCACACCGGGAATATGGACGAGCCAATCTCACACATATAGACACACACTATGATCTACTAAAAGAACTTACGCTGGGTAGCCAGGTATGGATGTCACACGGCGACACCATTACTAAGTTGCCGGATCAGTTTGAATCGATAGCACACACGGAAAGTATTCCGGTAGCAGCTTTCAAGATAAAGGAAAAGCCTATCTATGGGATCCAGTTCCACCCTGAAGTCACCCATACAGTAGAAGGGAAAATTCTTCTCAGAAACTTTGTCGTACATATCTGTCGTGCGGCACAGGACTGGACTGCCGACATATTTGTGGAGGAATCGGTGAGTGAGCTAAAAGCCAAACTTGGCAACGACAAGGTAGTGATGGGGCTTTCGGGAGGTGTAGACTCGTCTGTAGCTGCCACACTGATCCACCATGCCATAGGCAAAAACCTTTACTGCATTTTTGTAGACAATGGCTTGCTTCGAAAGAATGAGTTTGATAGTGTATTGAAATCCTACGAAGGCCTTGGTCTGAACGTAAAGGGTGTGGATGCCAAAAAGGAGTTTTACGATGCTCTGAAAGGCAAAACTGATCCTGAAGACAAACGAAAAGCCATTGGAAGGGTCTTTATCGAGGTTTTTGACCGTGAAGCGAAGAAGATTAAAGATGTGACCTGGCTGGGACAGGGCACCATCTATCCAGATGTGATTGAATCTGTTTCGGTGAAAGGCCCTTCAGTAACCATTAAGTCACACCACAATGTGGGTGGGCTACCGGAGAAAATGCACCTTAAGGTGGTGGAGCCTTTAAATTCCCTCTTTAAAGATGAAGTGCGGAATGTGGGAAGAGCCCTGGAGATCCCCCAAAACATATTGGGCAGACATCCTTTCCCTGGTCCAGGCCTGGGAATCAGAATTCTTGGAGACATTACAGCAGAGAAAGTGCATATACTCCAGGAGGTAGATGATATATTTGTTAACGGCTTGAAAGAAGATGGGCTGTATGACGAGGTGTGGCAGGCAGGAGCAATGTTGCTACCGATACAATCCGTAGGGGTGATGGGAGATGAACGAACCTACGAAAACGTGGTAGCCCTGAGAGCGGTGACAAGTTTAGACGGCATGACAGCGGACTGGTGCCACTTGCCCTATGAATTTTTAGGAAGAATAAGTAATAAAATCATCAATCGTGTGAAAGGTGTAAACCGGGTTGTTTATGATATTTCCTCCAAACCACCAGCTACCATCGAATGGGAATAACTTAAAAGCAATGAACCTACGCGTAACCAGCTTCGTATTGAATAGATTATCCAGTTTCATACTTGTTTTGATTTTTCCATTGGTATTGATGGGACAATCCGTGCAGGAGGAGTACCTGGAAGCCAAAAGACTTTTTACTGCAAAGCAATACCTGAGTGCCAAGGCCGCTTTTGCCAACCTGGCCAGGTCTAACACCTCTTTTGCGCCCTACGCTTCCTTTTATTATGGGTTGAGTGCTTTTGAGTCCGGAGATGAAAAGGTAGCGATTGACCAGTGGAAGCAGCTGTTGAATCAATTTCCCACATTCGATCAAAAGCCGGAGGTATTGTATTGGCTGGCATATGCCAACTTTTCTTCAGGAAAGACATCTGAAGGGATCAGCTATGCAAGACAGTATTCTACTGCAACCCAAAAAACTGAAGAAGGAAAGTTGTTGATTTCTTCTTTTATCGAGTCAGTTTCTATGGACTCACTTACCCAGGTGATTCTTAAGCATCCTGAAGATAAGTTGTTAGCGGAGATTTATGTGACCAGGTCTATGGACATGCCCTATTCAGAGCGGGATTTTGGGCTGATAGACAGTCTAAGGTCATTGCACAACCTCGACATCGCTAAAATATCTGACATAAACCTTCCAATCGTCAAAAAGGATCAATACCAGGTAGCAGCCTTATTGCCATTTATGTATGAGTCGTTGGACAACCCCGGCAGGATACTTCAAAACAATCTGGTGACTGACCTCTATCAGGGAATGATGATGGCTACGGAAGACTTGAAACGGGAAGGAAAAAACATTCAGCTGGTTCCTTACGATACCAGAAGAAGTACCGAGGTTACCCAGAAAATACTCAACACAAGAAATTTTGAACAGTCGGACTTGATTGTGGGACCCCTGTATTCCGGACCTGTCAAAGCTGTGCAGGATTATAGCCTGGAGCATATGGTGAACATGATCAACCCCATTTCTACCACAAGCGAGATCATCGGGAGGAATCCTTATTCCTTCCTATTGAAACCCACAACAGAAACGATGGCATTAGCCCTTGCTGATCAGGCCATCCATGAGATGGACTCCAACAAGCATGTGATGATCTTTTATGAACAAAACGAAAAGGATTCTCTGTTGGCATCTATTTATAGACATAAGCTGGAGAATGCCGGATATAATATCGTGTGGATGACACCTATCAACCTTGAAAATACCAAAACGATCCAGGATAGTCTCACAGCGGAGCATGTAGTATACCTCACAGAGGATGAAGCAGATTCTATCATGCTGCTTCCCGGCAGGATCGTCGAAAACAGAAGGATAAGGGATGACGAGCTAAAGCAGATCTGGAAAGATGCCGGTGATCCTGAGGGTTTTTCTCTACCCATCTCCTATGATGACAATAGAAAAGAGATTGTGTTTTATGAGGAGGTACTCAACATGGCCAAAGACTCGATTGGTCACTTCCTGGTGGCTACACATAAAAGTGTGTTTTCCAATAACCTGATCAGTGTGGTACAGGCCAGGAAAGACAGCACAAGAATTTATACTTATGCGGATTGGTTGGACTATACCATGGCAGATTACAATCAGTTTGAGCGACTGGGGATCACCATGGTAGATCCTGACTATATTGACAAGTCCAGGTATTCATTTGTTGATGTTTCCAACAGACTGTCTGACCGGTATAAAACACTACCATCAGAGTACCACTACATGGGTTATGAGCTTATCTGGTTTGTAGGTCAACATATGAATGCATTCGGAAAGTACTTCCAGACAGGACTAAGAGGAGGGAAGTTTACCAAAGGAAAAATATTTGAAGGGATGAGCTATGGGTTGGCCAATGACAACCAGGTTGTCCCGATTTTGAGGTTCAAAGATACAGAGTTGGAAGTGGTGAATCGCAGTACCTATGGAGATTAAAAACAGCAAGCATTTATTTAAGGAGGCCAAGAAATTTATTCCCGGCGGGGTTAACTCCCCAGTAAGGGCTTTTAAAGCAGTCGGAGGAGATCCAATCTTCTTTAGCAGAGCCAAAGGGCCCCACATGTGGGATGCCGATGGTAACAAATATATTGACATGATCAACTCGTGGGGTCCGATGATCCTGGGGCATGCCAATCCTGTTGTAGAAGAAGCAATCATCAAAGCGGTTAAGGGATCGACTTCTTTTGGAGCACCTACCGAAGGAGAGGTGACGCTCGCTGAGCTGATCTGTGAGATGGTGCCATCCATAGAGAAAGTAAGGATGGTAAACTCCGGTACGGAGGCTACCATGTCGGCTGTTCGGCTTGCGAGGGGCTTTACTGGCAGAAAAAAGATCATCAAGTTTACAGGTTGCTATCATGGGCATGGTGACTCATTTTTGATTGCAGCGGGTAGCGGTGCCATGACCATGGGGACACCCAATAGCCCGGGTGTAACCACCGGAACAGCAAAAGATACTTTGTTGGCCCCATTCAACAACCTGGATGCCGTCAAGGAAATAGTCAGTAACCACAACGGAGACATTGCCTGCCTTATCATTGAGCCTGTAGCGGGAAATATGGGCTGTGTATTGCCTGATGAAGGATTTCTTCAGGGATTGAGGGAGTTGTGTAATAAAAAAGGTATTGTACTCATCTTCGACGAGGTGATGACAGGGTTTCGGCTGGCAAAAGGAGGAGCACAGGAACTGTACGGTGTGATGCCAGATCTGACAACTATGGGTAAGATCATCGGTGGAGGCATGCCAGTAGGTGCCTACGGCGGACGAAAAGAGATTATGGATTTCGTTTCGCCTGATGGTCCGGTGTATCAGGCAGGGACCTTATCGGGAAATCCCGTTGCTATGGCAGCTGGGTATGCTACCCTCAGTCAACTGAATAATCAGCCGGAGATCTATCAACAGCTGGAAGCTTCAACAAAAAAAATTGTGGATGGATATGCTCAAACCCTGAAAAAGCTGGGACTGGATTATACCATGAACCAGGTAGGGAGCATGTACAGCCTGTTTTTTACAGATAAGCATGTGAAAAGCATGGAAGATGCTCAAGCCTGCGACACGGCATTGTTTGGCAGATACTTCAAAGCCATGTTAGATAAGGGTGTCTACCTGGCCCCCTCACAGTTTGAGACGCTGTTCGTTTCAGCAGTGCTTTCGGATGATGACATAGCTACTATTGTCCAGACAAATGAGGAAAGTTTGATGGCTATAACAAAGTAGATGCAGCACATTTTGTGATGTGTATTGCGCTAGTCATCTTTTAATTAAATTTGCCGTCTTTTAACGAATCACATAAGAACATGATCCTTGGGAGTGAAAAGAAGGAGGCCGTGCTACAGGAGCTGGCACGATTGATCGATGCGCATAGAGCTGATATCATCGCAGCCAACAAAAAGGATATGGATGAGGCAAAGGATTTGGATCCTACCCTTATAGACCGCCTGCTGGTAGACGATAAAAAAGTCAATGGAATGATTGCTGCAGTAAAAGAAGTAATAGCCATTGAAGACCCCCAGGGAAAAGTTTTGGATAGTTACCAGCACCCCAATGGGATGAAAGTAGAGAATAAGGTGGTGCCTTTTGGTAAGATCCTGATCATCTATGAGTCCCGACCAGACGTGACTATCGAAGCAGCCATCAGCGCTTTCAAAGCTGGCAACAAGATTTTACTAAAGGGTGGGAAGGAAGCACGCAACTCAAACCTTTACCTGACCGAGCTGTGGCACCATGCGCTCAGGTCACAGGGTATCCCTGACGACTTTGTTACCTACCTAAATATTGACAGGGCTGAGACTCAAAAGCTATTACAAGAAAATACATTGGATGTGGACCTGATCATCCCACGGGGGGGAGAGGGCCTCATCAACTATATCCGTAGCAATACGGCTGTACCACTTATTGTCAGCGGTCGTGGAAACAATTTCATTTATGTCCACGAAAATGCAGACTTGGAGATGGCCCTCAATCTGATCATGAATGGAAAGAGTCGGCTAAGCGTATGCAATGCCATAGACAAGGTGTTGTTCCATGAAAACATTCCCGGGCTTCAAGGCTGGTTACCTGAATTGATGGGTGCCGCCAAAGAAATGAACCTTGAGGTGCTCACTGATGGAGATACATTCAATGGTCTCGACAGCACTAGCCCTATAAAGGGCGAAGAGATTTACTACGAAGAGTTTTTGTCACCAAAGATCCTCTTCTCAACGGTAAAAAGTCTGGATGAAGCGGTTCAAACCATCAATCGATATTCCGGGGGGCACTCGGGTGTGATCGTCTCATCAGATGCAGACTCTGCGGAGCAATTTTTGAATGATGTAGATTGTGCGGCAGTCTATCACAACGCCTCTTCACGCTTCACCGATGGTGGTCAGTTTGGCTTCGGTGCAGAGATTGCCATCAGCACACAAAAGCTTCACTTCCGTGGGCCGGTAGGGTTGAGTCAGCTGGTGACAAATAAATGGTTTGTGCATGGACAAGGGCAGGTAAGATGACGAAACCAAGGTTAGTAGTAAAAGTAGGGACATCGACACTCACTGCGGGTACAAACCGAATATCCCGCGGGAAAATAGAAGACATCGCCCGTCAGTTCGTGGAGCTGCAGGCAGAGTATGACATTATCCTGGTGTCATCCGGAGCAATCGCCACAGCCAAACAGTTTGTGGACATCAATGGATGGTCTAATGTGGTCCATTCCAAGCAGGCAATGTCGGCTATAGGGCAGCCTAAGCTCATGCAGATCTACAGTGAAGTATTTAGCGATTTCGGTTTGCGGGTGGCACAGTGTCTGATGACCTATCGTGATTTTGAAAACGAGGAATCAAAAGTCAACACCCGTAACACCATCCGTGAGCTGCTGGCACACAATTATATCCCAATTATCAATGAAAATGATACCGTAGCCGTCGAAGAGGTTGTGCTTGGAGACAACGACAAGCTATCCGCATTGGTGGCTACGCTGATCGATGCAGACAGACTCATCATTGCTTCGGACATCGATGGCTTATTTACCAGCAACCCCAACCTCGACAAGGGAGCGGAGTTTATTGCTGAGGTCACAGACCTGGACATGGTAAAGAACTATGTGCAAGAGCGTGAGAATGGCCTGGGTACGGGAGGGATGACCTCCAAGATCAGCGCTGTCAAGATCTGTTTCGAGAATGGTATCAAGGTCTATCTCGTCAATGGTGGCATTCAGTTCTTTATCACCAAGAGTCTCCGGGAAGAGATCAGATTCACAAAGTTTTTGCCGTAGGTTGGACAGGAATCCGCTAAAAGAGAATTCCCAATCGAATAATACGTAATGAAAACAGGCCGCCCCTACGGGGCTAGTAGGCTTTGTTTTGATGTTTCTATAATCAGGTCGCCCCGCTGGGGCTCCCATTGATAATATGGTTATCAAATAATTTGCAATCTTATTAACATCGATTTTGTTAAAGATTACGCCCCTTTAAACTTTGATTGGTGCATTAAATTACAAAGGGTTTCGCCACGTTGCGGTTGCAGCTTTAGCGTCTACACCCTGTGTTATGGATGGCTCATTCTTGAGATGAAGAAGGGAGTCCTGTAGGGACGACCTGTTTGTAACATTTTTTCGTAATAAATGCTGTTAGCTCCGTAGGAGCGACCTGTTAATTAATCAATCCAATCAAACAAATATCTATTATCATAATCAACATTGAATTCATTTAAGAAGTCAATGTATTCCTCTTTGAAGGTCTTCTTACGATGATGTTCTTCCTGACTCAAAATATAAGCAGCGACCGTATCAATCTGACTTCTGGAATAGGAAAGCTCCAAAACCTTCCTGCCATTGAAATTTGCCTGGAACCCAATTATTATCAGAAATAAATCCGGATGAGGCTGCTTTAATGTCTCTGGTTAGGTCAGATATGGAAATAGAAGGTTTCATGCCAACGAGTAGATGTGTGTGATCTGGCATGCAAAACACTGTTAATAGTTTCTGGTCACGACGACTAACAATGCCAGTAATATATTTGTGAAGCTCCTCCCTATGGGCTCTGGGAATAAGGCTTTGACGTCCTTTTACAGCAAAGACAATTTGAATATAGATCTGAGAATAGGTAGTTGCCATCTTTCAATATTTCCGGAAACTTAACCATAATTTAAATTAAACCATCATATACAAGGCAGGTCGCACCTATAGGGCTTGTTAGGAATTTATATAATAAGGTCGCCTCGCTGGGGCTTCATTATAAATTAGGTTACTAATCATTGGAAATCTCACCAACACCGAGATTGTCAATGATTCCATCCCTTTAGGCTTTAATTGTTGTATATAAACCAACAGGGCTTAACTACGCTGTCTCTTAAGCTTTAAGGTGGTCGCCCTGTGTTATCTAAAGTGTGAGGCTAATACCACAAAACAGGTTTATGAAACATTATATTTTTCATTATATGACACAAAAAGACTGTATCCAAGTGAGTACATTTTCGTATGTTTAATATTGAAAAGACTTCAGAATTTGATAAATGGCTTCGTAAATTAAGAGATAGAAAAGCAAAAGCATTGATCTTGGTTCGGATTCAAAGAATTCAGGAGTCAGGAAATTTTGGAGATTGTGAATCTGTAGGTTCTGGGGTAAGCGAACTTCGAATTCACTATTGTAAGGGATATAGAATCTATTTCAATGAAGTAAATGGCAATCTGATCTTATTGCTCATTGGTGGAGATAAATCGGGACAGCAAAATGATATAAAAAAAGCCAAACTTATTTTAGCAAAATACAAAAGGGACCGAAAATGAAAGCCACAAAGTTTGATATTGCGGAATACCTGGACGATGATGAAATGATCCAGGAGTATTTAAACACTGTGTTAGAAGATGGAGAACCAAATGACATCATTGTTGCATTTGGTCACGTTGCCAGGGCAATAGGAATGACCAAACTTGCTGAAAAAACAGGCATGAGTAGACCTAGCCTTTATAAAGCGTTACAAGAGGATTCCAAGCCCCAATTTGAAACAATTCTGAAATTACTAAGAGCCATGGGGGGAAGTCTTAAGGTAGAAAATATCAGGTTACCTTAAGTTTACAACAATAAGGCCTCTGGTAGATTCGCACTGCCATATCAAATCTACCCATTAAAGTGCTCCCATAGCATGTCCCATTCTTCCTCTAGGGTGCCATTGAAGAAGTCTTTCCCGGCACGACTGTACCAGTAGCCAGCGTTGGACTGGTCACCTTCTTTACGGTGTAGATAAGCATGGATCCAGGCAGCATCGGCCGTGGAGAGATCCTGAACAAGATTATGCGCTTTATCCCAATTTCCGTTTTTGTCTGCTTCTAATGCTTGTAGATATGGATTCATGAATTAAAAATGATGGTTATCAATGAATAATGTTGCCTGTAGTTTGAAACTATGGCATCCTTTTTGCTTTTCAAAGGTAACAGCTATTTAGAACTTTGATCTTTTCAACCGTACGTAAGTATTTATCAAGGCAACAAGCGGAGATTTATTTCGTTACTTTGCCGTGTAGCAGCAGGAAACAATGAAGAACATACTTCTCTTATGTATAATCTTCCTTGGCACATGTATTTTCTCATCATGTGCCACGCCCCTCTGTGCTACCTACAGGAATTCCACAAAGAAGGTTCCCAATCTCGCCAAGCCAAAAAACGATTACCAGACCAAAACGTTCAGCGCTTTTTAGTTTGTTTGCGATTCACGCTCACATAGCTTTACTAGAACACCAAAATTCCATAGCTCGTGTCTTCACCAGGAGGACAAGCAATATTCTACAAGTTGGTTAGCATATAGAACGCAAGGTATTTTAAACTTCTCCAATCATTTTTTTCCTCATCTCCTGATCCGGGAGTTTTCCGAACCCTGCTCCCATGTTATCGATCATATGACTTGGGTTGTCTGTGCCAGGTATCACACAAGTGACCGCCGGGTGACTAAGGATAAATTTTAGGAAGAACTGACCCCAGCTGTTGCAGTCAAATTCTTTGGCATATTCAGGGAGCTCCTTACCCCGTACCGACCTAAATAGCGACCCACCCTCGTATGGCTGATTGATGATCACAGCCACTCCCTTATCTTGCGCCAGGGGTAGGATTCGCTCTTCCACCTTGCGACTGACAATAGAATAGTTGATCTGGAGGAAGTCCAGCTTTTCGGTTTTGAGGATTTGTTCAATGTTATCATAGCTACTCTCAGTGTAATGCGTAATACCCAGGTAACGGATCTTGCCGTCTGTCTTCCAGGACATAAGGGTGGCCAGATGTGTTCGCCAGTCAACCAGGTTGTGGATCTGCATGAGGTCAATGGTCTCGCGCCTGAGCAGACTGAATGAGCGGTTCATCTGGTCAATGCCAGACTGCCGGCCATTCGTCCAGACCTTAGTAGCGACGAACAGCTTCTCGTTGATACCCAGCTCAGTGGATAATTCCCCGACCACACCTTCCGAACGGCCATACATGGGCGAGCTGTCAATGACTGTTCCGCCTTTTTCGAGCAGTGTCTTCAGTACTTCTTTTAGTGGTAATCGTTCCGAAGGGGAGGTCCCCACATCGAACGTTTGCCAAGTACCCACTCCCACGATGGGTAGCATTTCTCCGGTGGAAGGGATCTTTCTTTTCATTACTGATGCTTGGGCTGCGTCCAGGCTCTGGAGTGAGGTTAGCCATGGACTGGCTCCCATCGCTGCCAGGTAGCCCAGGGATTTCCGTCGTTGCATCCAATAAAGATACTTAATAAAATATTGGGGTCAATTTACCGGTAGGAGAGATAGCTAAAAACTTTAAGCCGGTGACAACACTGACTTAAAGCTTAATAATCTTATGAAATACGATCGACTGGATTCTTTATATCTTTAATCGGTTTCCTGGTAAATATTGGAATTCTAAACCTCAAAAACGCATGTGGACAACTGAATCGCTTTGGTTTGAGATTGCTGTGGTTAGCATCATTTATGCTTTGGGTAATATCCTGATGGGGCACTTCGAGGAACGAACCCCCAAGGTCAGAAGAGTAGGGAAGTACCTTTTGACTCTGGTGATTGTTTGTACTGTTTCAGTCCTGTTTGGTCGGACCGTGGCTTTGATTGGTCTTTCCGTTCTTATTGTCCCTGCTGTGTATATACATGGTTATTTCTTACCCGGAAAGAAAGGCATTAATGGGTGGACTGGGGAGCCAAAAAAGAAATACTATGAATTCCGAAAGTGGGATACGGATATTTTTTCTAGGGGATAGGCTTCCGGTTAAGTAACTGTTTCACTGGGTTTTATCATTTAGGTGTTTTGCAAAAAGAGAATGCGCACATTGGTGCGCATTCTTTATTTACCCGGAGCGAAGATGCTTCTCAATTGATCGATGATCTGTCCATTGCCAGAGACCGTGATCTCTCCGATCTTATCAGCAATCTTTTCGACATATTCCATCTCTTTCAATTTGAAGAGCATGTCATTTTCCTCCATCAATTTAGCCGTGTTCAACAAGCTCCTTGTGGAGGCGGTTTCTTCCCTTCGGGTGATCACGTTTGCCTGTGCTTGTTTTTGGGCAATCAATACCTGGTTCATGATCTCTTTCATGTCACCAGGCAAAATGATATCCCTTACCCCACAACCTTTGATCACCACACCCAGGTCAGCTGCTTTGTCCTCAAGGGCTTCTTTTACATAGGCAGAGATAGATTCTTTGTTTTCCAACAATTCATCTAAAGTCAATCGGCCGATGTATTCCCTCAATGCAAACTGCATGAAGATGTACAATTGCTTTTCGTAATCTTTGTTGTCTACCAAAGCTTTCTCAATATCTACCACTTTGTATTGTGTGTAGAAGTTGATCCTCAAGGTGGCTTTATCCCTGGTCAGAATTTCCTGACCGGAGATCTCCAATTGCAGCTGCCTCATATCGGCTTTTCTTACCAAAAGCTCCTGTGCGTTTTTCCAGAAGTAATAGTCTCCGGGACCCACGATCCTGTCGACTTTACCATCCACGAAAAGTACACCCTTTTCGAAAGATTCTACAGAGAGCAACCTGACATAAGGAACTAATTCCCGCCTTTTAATGGCCAACAAGTCCACTGCTTCGGTGATTTCGATTTTACTCAAATCCACTTTAACGAATGAGTACTCAATCAGGCCTTTCCAGAAAGCATATTTCCCTGGAGTAAGGACGGTCTTGAAGTTCCCCGCTTCATATTGAAGCATCAACTCATTGTCGCGTACCTCAACTACTAAAAGGTGTTTGGCCAAATTTTCATCCCTCAAAAGCACATTTAAGTCGATTGAAGGATAGAATGGCTGTGCAAGGTCGTACTGTACAACCTTCTCATTCGGAAAGGTCCAGTGCACTCCTTCAGTGATTACCCTTTTGTAATCACCAGAAGCTCTGAAAACCAAACCGATTTTACCCGCATTGATTCTGATCCTTTGCATCGTTTTATATTTAGTTAAAAAATACACTTCTAAAAGAAAGCAATCAGCATCCAACCGTTTGATATTCGAGGAATGGGCCATGAGTAAATTCCTGGTTATAGTGTTTTGCCACAGGGACTCCTGATCCCCAATGATCACTAAGACCATTGGTTCCCATTTGTTGCTGCGATAAAAGACCAGAACCCATCCTGAACTTCAATCGGTCCATTTCAGTCTCCTGCCAAACCGCACCGGGAGTCCGTAGACCCCACTCGCTGGCTGGATACCTTCTGCTTTCAAAATGCGCCAGTTTTTAGAAGCCTGGCTACTTCATGATGGATTTTCAGTCCATATCTCACATTACGAGTGTGATGCTCTACCACTGAGCTACATCATCAGATGATGACGGGAATCGAACCCGCGCGTTCATGCTTGCTTTGCCAACTAAGCTACCTTGAACCTAAATCAAGAGAGGGAATCGAACCCTCGCTACAGCATTGGTAGGGAAACTTTCATCCGGTGAGGAGCAGCATATCCACCATTCGGCGGACACTATGGTGCCATACAGAAACACTCATCAGGTCTCAATACCTTCTTCATTCCCTTGCTTCTCATCTCGAGAAGATCTTTTGCCCGAAAGCAATATTTTCAATCAAAGAACTCATGAAAGGAAGCCCGCCATTGCAAAACTTTCCTCTCTTCTGAACTAGATCAGTGCCCAACCATCTGAGCAACTAACACAAGATCTGAGGAAGAAGCCGGAGTCGAACCAGCACGCATGGGATTTCAACCCAATGCTCTACCCTTGGAGCTATTCTTCCTAATGTCGTCTTGTCTGATTCTTTTCTGATCAGGCAGGACGACTACCCTCTACCCGGAGCTTTTTCAAAACATTGCCAGACAAACAGAATCTGACTTATGGCCTTCAACCACTCTCCGAGCCTCAGGCACCCGTTTTGCGCCTTCTTCAGGTGCGGCACCAAGGAGATTCGAACTCCTGACCTTTGCATAGACAGTGCAATATTCTACCTCTGAACTATGGTGCCGTATGCAACCGATACTGGAATCGAACCAATACCTTTGGGGCCAAATCCCAATATCCTGCCATTGGACCAATCGGTTTATTGTAAGTTGTTTTCCAAAAAAAAGGGCACAAAAAAACCCTGGCCGATAGGGCCAGGGTTCCGACTAATTCTTTGGAAATCCTATACCATATCGTATTGATTCAACAGCTGTTGTTTGTTTGTTATACTGCCTGTTGGTAGTGTGTGAATAAGGTTCGCGAGGACACACTTCTCCCATTGACAGAAATCTGAAAACAAAATAATATTCTGGATATAAGTCATATTACAAAATTTATTAAAATTCTGATACAAACAAAAAACCCAGGCTTTTGACCTGGGTTTCGAATGTCTTTATCATTAAAGTACTCAATCTATTCCAGGCCAACCCATATTGATGTAATCAAATGACAGTATACCTGTCTCCTGATCATTTTTAATACTTAACATGTGTCGTCTCATTGCTTTAATTTTTTGCTTTGCAAGTATCGGATAAATATTTTTCATAACCAAATATTATTTTGTTTATTTTTAATCACTCACTTTGCAAGCACAAATAGAATCGAATGAAAAAATGTAGTTACAAACTAAATCTACATCGATCGGGCCATTCTCATCAAGGTATGTGAAATACACCTGATCATCTGGGATCGGGAATTATCAATTATTTCCTTTCATAGTCTCAGGTACAGGATCTGATCCTGTTTTCAATTCACTTAATTAAATTCCGTTTCCTATCTTTAAGTCGAACCAGAGTTTTTCTAAAAACATCCAGCAGGAATGAAAAACAGTGAAAATTGGAAGGACATATATCAACGATTAGAGAAAACCTGTGAGGAGCAGCACCCTGAGCCAAAAGACCAGGAAAAACTTGCCCTGGCAGCGTATATGATAGGTCGTGATGAGGAAGCTCATCAGCAAATGGAGCAGGCACATGCCAATCACCTGGTAAAGAAAAATATAAAACAGGCTGCCCGATGCGCATTCTGGCTGGGGCTTATGTATATGAACATCGGCGAGATGGCCCATAGCAGTGGTTGGATGGCAAGAGGTGAAAGGTTGCTTACGGATTTAGAGAAGCAGGAAGTTACAGAAAAGAGTTTGTTCCTGATTCCCACAGCATTGTCCGCTTTACATGGTGGGGATGTCGACAAATCACTCGAGACATTCGAAATAGCCATATCAATCGGGGAGGAGTATAAGGATGTCGACCTGGTAGCACTGGCACGTCTTGGGCAGGGACAGGTTTTAATCCAAAAAGGAGATGTATCCAAAGGGGTGAAGCTACTGGATGAAGTCATGGTGAGTCTTGATGCGGAAGAAGTATACCCAATAGTGGTTGGGATCGTCTACTGTGCGGCTATTGAAACATGCCGAAAGATCTGGGATTTGCGAAGAGCCAGAGAATGGACCACCGCACTCAAAAGGTGGTGCGATACTCAACCGGAGATTGTTCCATTCAGGGGGCAATGCCTGGTTCGCAGAGCTGAGATCCTTCAATTACATGGCGATTTGGAAAGTGCGTTAGAACAATCCGATGAAGCTTGTGATTTACTCTCCAGACCTCCGGGAGAACCAGCCGCAGGTGAAGCATTTTACCGTAAAGCTGAATTATGTCGTATCCAGGGTGATTTTACTTCTGCGGAAACCTGTTACCAGGAAGCTACCAGGTTGGGGAGGAGTCCTCAGCCGGGTCTGTCGCTACTACGCCTGACACAGGGGCAACTGGGTGCGTCTGTTACCTCTATAAGAAATACATTGAAAGAATCACAAGACCCTAAAAGATTGGCCGAGCTGCTTCCCGGAGCCATTGAAATACTGACTGCAGGCAACTACACCGAAGAAGCCACACAAGCTGCGGAGAAATTGAATGATATTGCCACGCGTTTCGATTCACTTTACTTACAGGCCACAAGCATGCATTGCATGGGTGTCGTATTTTTTGCTAAAGGAAATTTTCAATTTGCACTTGACCAATTGCAGAAAGCCTTGAAAATATGGAATTGGATGAATCTGCCCTATCAAACTGCCTTATCCAGGGAGCTGAAAGGGCTGGTATATCGTGAACTGAACGATCAGGACAATGCAGATGCTGAGTTTATGGCGGCCCGATGGAATTTTGAACAGCTAAAGGCAGCACCAGATTTGCAACGCGTCAGCCTTTTGATGGACAAAAAGAAAAAGCCGGAGACCCATGGTCTTTCACTCCGTGAGTTGCAGGTGCTGAAGTTGCTAGCTTCAGGTAAGTCTAACCGGTTAATTGGAGATGAGCTGTTTATAAGTGAACGTACAGTTGATCGTCATGTCAGCAACATATACCAAAAGCTCCGTGTTCCCACCCGGGTAGAAGCTGCTGCATTTGCACTCCAACACGACCTTCTGGATTGAATTATAAGTTTTCGGTATCATTTAGTAGTGATGGGTAGAATTACCCATTTTTCTATCCCAGGTATTTTGGGTAATCACCCCGATGCAAAGCGTTTTTACAAGTCATAATTTTACTCCAATGCTAATTGCTTGACAGTGGTTAAGCGCGCTGGAATAAAAAATGATGAACCGATGAAAACTTTAATATCAATAGGCTTTGTCTTAGGTGTGATCCTGAGTGTTCACAGTCAAAGTCAGAAAACCAGACAACTACCCATCATAGACATGCACATGCACACAGGCCTACCCCATGAGGTTCCGGAAGGTATTCCTTCTTTGTGTCGCCCTGCTCCTTGTGAAGGTGATGGGGCAGCCACTGTCAACTCAGCCGAACTCATGCAAAAGACCATCGCCGCAATGGATCGATACAATATTCAAAAAGCATTTCTTAGTGGTGTGGACTTCGAGGCAGTCCAACAATGGACAAAAATGGATCCTGACAGGTTTATCCCTGCTCCGTTTATCCTGAAAGCAGGAACCGAGGAGCTTGCCAAACTGAAACCACTTTATGAGTCCGGCCAATTCCTTGGAATGGGTGAAATAGGTACACAACTACATGGCACACCACCAAATGACCCTTCCCTGGAGCCTTATTTCCAATTGTCAGAAGAATTAGACCTTCCGGTGCTCATACACACACTAGGTATAGGTCCGTACCTGCCGCATTTTAGCTCAGCGGCTGGGAGTCCGTTGTTGCTCGAGGAAGTGCTGGTCAAACATCCCAAACTCAGGCTGTTTGTAGAAAATGCCGGATATCCTTTTAGGGATGAGATGATTGCAGTCATGTATCAGTACCCACAGCTGTACGTCGATGTTTCCACCATTACCTGGGTGATTCCAAGAACTGCTTTTTATGATTACCTGGAGGCATTGGTGAGAGCAGGGTTGGGTAAAAGGATTATGTTTGGTTCTGATCAAATGGTATGGCCGGAGAAGATCGGTGCAGCAATAGAAGCCATAGATCAGGCACCTTTTCTATCAGAGGAGCAAAAAAGAGATATTTTTTATAACAACGCAGCCCGATTCTTGCGGTTGGAGACAGGAGGAAAGTCTGCAGTCTTTACCAAAAAGCTGCATGATTAGTCATAAAGTATCTAAGCGCATGTAAGCTCCATTGCATAATTTTACTTCGTGATCCGGTATTTCCGAAATAGCACGTTTATACGCATCCTTTGGGGAGCCATGGCGCTATATCTATTCAATATCAGTGTGGATACAGCTGATCCTGATCCTGTCCATGTTGTAGAAGACCTTACCATCAATGATCAGGAAAGTATGGTGGAACTCGTGGTAGAGCAGTTCCTTGGATTCGAAAATGCTATAGGTGAACATGATGATCCTGATACCGAAAACAATCAAAAGAAGAGTCTGACAAAATTAGACTTGTTTGGACAACTAAGGGTGATTTCAGATTGCCCGATCCCATCTTTTTGGCTTGAAAAGACACTTTATCCAGCGTTTACAAAAGCGCTTGCCACAGACCATTCACAGCTCAATACTCCACCACCCAGGATTTGATTTCACTTCACTTCTGACAAGATCCCACCCGAGACTATTTCTTTATTATTTAAATCAAATCTCAATGAACATTCAATGTACACTGATGCTGGTTTTGCTACTGGCGTCGATAATATCATACGCTCAAATTACGAATACAGAAAAAGACAGTTTATACATTCATCAGGTAGAAGATCATAAAGAGCCGGACAAGGTGCTCCATGCCGAACCTCTCTATATCGACCTGATCCGTGACCTGGGGGCCCGGAAAGGAGAGAAGGAATGGAACATCGGACTGGGGCTTACAGATAACCTGAAGTTTGATTCATATGAAGCCCTTATTGAATATGAGTGGGCTCCTATCAATAGGCTGGGACTGGAAGTTGAGCTGCCTTTCACCTTTTATTCAGCGCTCAATGGTACTGAGCGGGACTCCATTCCATCCAATAAACTCAATAGCCTGAAGACTGCTTTTCAATGGTCATTTTTTGTCAATGAGTCAATGGCCACTTCCATGGCTCTCGGATATATCAATGAGTTTGAATTATCGGATTTCCATTCTTTTGGCAGACCGATGATCACAGGAAATGTGTACAATCCCTTCCTTGTGATGGCAAAAAGGTGGGGTAGTAACTTTCATTCCCTCATCTATACAGGACCCAGGGTCGAACAGATTTATGATGGGCGCGAGGTACATTTTTCATATGAAATGAACACAAGTTTTCACTACATGATCAGCGGAACGCGTAATTTCATGGGGGTAGAGTTCAATAAATCATTTCATGAAGATGATTTTGACCTTACTATACGTCCGCAGATGCGGTTGGGTATTGCTGATAACCTGTTAGTTGGTATAGTTGCGGGTATACCTGTGCATCGTGAAAATCAAAGAATTAGCTCCTTTGCCAGATTGATTTGGGAGCCCGGACATCGCGATAATTAATTGTTTTTTGAAATGTGGGGTAGACACTCCACATTTCATTTCTTTCAGGTCCAAGCTGTGCTGACATACCTTAGCTTTTCCTTTTCTCTGGTTTCATCTAAGGTGGTTGCTTGTAATTGGCTAAATCAAAAATAGGAATTGCTAGAAACGAATGCTTATGAATAATGAGTAAAATATTTGCTGATCATTGGAAACTATCCAGCTAAATATGTGTTCTATTTTCTTTTCGAGAAGTGCCATTTCATTTTTGTATGTGCAGCTCTACTACAGGAGATAAGTCTAAGTTATGAAAGTTTAAAAGCAGTAGCCATGATAGAAAAACAATACCCACGATCGTTTTCCCATATTGGGATTACAGTGCCAGACATACACAAAGCCGTAGATTTTTATTCAGAAGTGATGGGCTGGTATCTTATTATGAAGCCGACCCTCATTAAAAAAGAAAGAGATACAGCCATCGGACAAATGTGTATAGACGTATTTGGGGAAGACTGGGAAGAATTTGAGATTGCTCACTTGTCGACATCTGATGGGATAGGGGTAGAGCTCTTTTGTTTCCCTCATGGTAAAAAAGAGGCACCAGCATTCAATCCTTTTAATACCGGATTGTTTCATTTCTGTGTACAGGATCCGGATATAGAGACATTAACCAAGAAAATTGTTAGCTATGGAGGAAAGCAAAGGATGCCTATCAGAGAATACTATCCCAATGAAAAGCCTTTTAAAATGGTATATGTGGAGGATCCCTTTGGGGTTGTTTTTGAAATCTATACCCATAGCTATGAACTAACATACTCATCAGGGGCCTACCAGGATTGATAAAATACCCGTCAAGGTCATGCTTAAAGATCCTAATTAGAATTTCTTAAGAGGTCGAGGTTCAGTAATTAGAGTAAAAACAGGTATGACACCTCAGGGGAAAATTGAATTTGATTGGTGAAATAGGTTGCCTAAAGGTTATACTACAGTCTTTCAATTGCATTCCAGCTGCAGGATTGCTAACTTAATAAGTGCCAGGAATGTTGCGCATCCCGGGGAAGTTCATTTTACGATAGAGCAGGCGGGTAAACCCAGCAGATGGAATACTTTAAGGGCTTTAAGAGTATTGAAACGATATTCTGCCAATAAACCCATTCATACAGTTAAACTAAACAATTAAGAAATGGCTCAGAACTACAAACCCGAGGGATCTAATTCAGTTTCACCATATTTCGTGGTAGCTGGAGCAGGTAAGCTCATGCAATTGCTTGTGAAAATTTTCGAAGCAGAAGAATTACGCAAATATGATATGCCCGGTGGCACCATCATGCATGCAGAGCTTAGGATAGATGATTCTGTGCTGATGTTTGGGGATGCTTCCGACAGATTTCCACCCAATCAACTACTGGTTCATGTTTATGTGCCGGACGTTGATAAGACGTTCAAAAAGGCAATTGAGCTGGGTTGTGAACCCATTGAAGTACCCGCAGTAAAAGACGGAGACCCCGACCGTAGAGGTAGTTTTCGTGATTTTGCCGGGAATGTATGGGCGATCGGAACACAGCAGGATGTTTAATCGGGTACACTCTACTTTTTGATCACCTGGAACGACTTCATATGTTGACCGTCTTTAACTTTCACGATGTATACACCTGCTGGACCATCGCAGAGATCAACCTGGATACCATCTTCTTCGTTGATGGAAAAAGGCACCTGCTGACCGAGGATATTAAGAACTGAGATGATGACATCATCCGATTCAACTCCTGAAATATTAAAGATTCCGGAAGATGGATTTGGATAAACTTTAATGTCGCTGTCGAATTTAGTGTCGACCAGCTTAATAGGTGAGTAGCTAAATTGCCCGTCGAAATCTGTCTGCTTCAGCCGGTAGTAAGCAATGCCCCTAATAGGATTTTCATCAAATGTCTGATACGAAGTCGTTTCGTTGGTTGTGCCCGCACCTTTCATTTCAATGATGGTTTTCCAATTATTTGCATCTTCTGACCTTTCGAGTGTAAAGAAATCATTGTTTAACTCCGAAGCGGTCTTCCATTCTGCCACAACATTTGCTCCTTCCTGGAATACCTCAAACTCGAGGAGCTCGATTGGCAGAGATATTGCAACGTCTGTATTTCCCAGGGTGATAAGATCTCCATCTTGTAGGTTTACATTTGAAAATACAGCAATGCCATTAGATACTGACCCTTCAATGGGGGTAACATCATTGTCAGCAAATCCATCGCCATCACGGTCTACGAGTAGTCGCAGGTTGGAGCCTAGCGGGCTGCCACCAACCCCGGAAAAATCAAATGAAAGCGATACAGTCCCCACATCTCCGCTGGTTTCACTGACTCCCCATACCCGTGAAAGTCTTTCCTGTATGATTGTGCCATCCACATCACCGGTTGTGGTTGAATTAATCACGGTATTGTCATGACCCCACATGAGGAATTCTCCATTGTCCAGGTCATTGGGGTTCCACATTCTGAGTACCCCTGGACCCTGACCGTCTTTGTGGTTGGAGCCATCAGCAGCCTGGCCAATCCCCGCTACTTCAAAGTCGTAATCTCCATTGGCGCTAATGTCCATGGTATACTCATCGTTTGAAAATGCCGGGGCAGCATCATTGTGATATTTGGCATCGAGGTAGTTTTCGATGATGATGCGTTTTGCATCATTAACCAAAGCACCAAATACCATCATTTCAGCAATATCTCCAGTATAGGGAAGAGTCAAGCCTCCTCCTACATCACCAACCTGCATATTATTAGAAGTTCCAGCAGCAGAATGGTTAGCGGTAAATGTGAGCACTGAATTTCCGTTAGTGAATACTTCACTGCCCGATCCGGCATCTTCATCAAAGATTACAGATGTAATAACTGAAGTTGAATTTGGAAACAAAGACATGTCATCTAAGCAAGCAGATCCAGTAGTTACTGCATAATTACAACCCCCCACACCATTACCTGAGGTCAATGCTCTATCATAATCTCCGTTACTTTCGCCCCAGATGGAGCCTGCATCTGTAGTGGAAGCTGGAACATAAACAGAAATGATGCTTAGTTCAGGGTAAGTGCCGTCATTAATGTTGAGGTTGGTTTGAATATAATCACCTGTTCCATCAAATGAGACCACTGATTGTCCATTGAGAGATGCGGTAGTTAATGACGGGTCACCATTTATTGTATTGGTAACCCCATTTCCAGATAGGTCAGTCCACGAAGTGATCGGACTGGATCCCGTTACGCCACTATTAGCATCAATCCAGTATATGAGGGAGGAGGAGCCATCAGTGGTTCCAACTCCTCCGGGTCCCGTGTTACCATTGGAGAATCCACCTGTCCCTGTACCAGTCGATCCGCCGGTACAGTTGGAGTTACAGGTAATCTGAAAGCCGTCGCAGATCTGGTTAAATCGCGATGTGCCCGGATTGAACCAGTTAATAATTGGGTTGGGTCCGCCATTTCCTATTTCTACGGTTCCAGCGCCACACAATTGAGCATCGGTGTGGTCAATGTAAATATCATCAGCCGTGGTAGAGGTATTGTCGATGATGGTATAGCTATTCCCGGAGAGTATCAGGTCGTCTAAAGTACTTCCAAAAGTGGCTGTGGTCGATACTTCAAGATAACCCAGGTTGATGATATCTTCTGTGGCCGTAAACGACCCCCCGTTTTCTATCAGTGTATATCCCGCTAGCATGATCTCTTCGCTGGAGCTCAGACTTCCTCCATCGGCCACCAGGATGTCACCAGTATGATAAAACATCTGATCTCCCGATCCTGTAAAGGGCCCTACATTGCCAAGTCCCAATCCATCGGCAGAAATTGAACAAGGGTCATTGTCGGTGACGTCATCGATGGTGATGGAGTGACCATTCTGAATCACTACGTTGTTTGCCCGACCGGGATATACCCCATCAGGAACGGCCCCGCTGGAGCCATCTGGTGTATATGACCAAATCGAACTCGTTTCCCATGCTCCTGAACCAATAGAATAGAATGTGCTTTTCTGAAGCCCATCATCCGCATTTTCGAATGTCACGATCTGCCAGGGAGCTACTGCAGTCGAACTGGTCCCTACCGCGCGATCTATTTGTAACGTGGTCGAGCTAGCTATCCGATAAGTAAACCAAACATGACCTGTATTGTCTGAGCCAGAATGACTTGTGCTGCCCTGTCTACCAAAATTTCCGGGTGCGAATACAGCAGATGAAGAGGTTGTGGTTAAACCGGTCACAGTCTGACTGGTGGAGCCTGATGCGAAACTCGCCGAACCCCTGGCTACGGTTGTCTGATCAGTGAACTCCACTACGTATGTCACGAAATTGCAGGTTATTCCACTGGTGTTTCGGGTATAGGTCACCTGGTTGGTGGATGTGAGCACTGTTCTCGGCAAATCTGAACTGCTGGCATCTCCTCCAAACCGATGATTTGAGATGACCATGGTTTTACTCATATCTACAGCAGTGGGGATCGTTGATACCAGTGAAGCGCCGGTAAGCGAGCCTGTCAGCTTTTGAACGGCTGCGCCCTGGTACTCTATGACCTGCCAGTAGGCCATGTCATGGTCTCCTGCCAAGGTCCCACTTAGCAGCCTAAGGTTGGTTTCGGATGTTAAATTTCCAGTAATGCCATCATCTGTACCTAAGTTAGAGCCATCATTTCGACCCGAAAGGATCACAAAGCTTTGATTGAGGTCTACACATGATATGGTTACATCCACATTGGTGTTTTCTGCTACTACACCGGATCCTCTCTGAACATATACGCCACTCTCAAACTCAATTACTTCCCAACTGATGGATACTGTGCCGGTATTCGATGCTCTTGAGAATGTTAGGGTAGTGGTATTAGTGATGGTACCACCAATCAAAATATTTCTGGGATTAGCATCATTTATCGTAGCAGAAAAGACCAGGATTGACTTGGACATGTCTGCCAGGGTGGTAGGTAGGGTCACAGTGGTGCTGGTACCCGTAAAGGTGGTAGTTCCGGCTTGTCTCCGTAAAAACTCTGCTGCAAATCCGCAATGACTGAAAAAAGCAAACAGCAGAAACAGTATAGCAAGTATAACGCGGTGATTCATTTGACTTATTTGCTAAAATAACTGCCAAGATATGGAAAAAAAATGTCGAAACAATTTCTGCTACAGCGGTCTGAAAGGGTTTCAGAATAGGCTTGAAATTTCAATACTTAAGTAGCCTTTTTAGTATCACTTTGAGAAACAACCACTTATTGAAGGTGTTCATCACCTGTAGTTCCTCAAGGATATTAGTTTCTTCGTCCAGAAAAGAAAAGATTCGCTCAATATCATTCTTGTGATACATACTACTAAAGAGCTCAGGTCCAATCTTATTGTGCTGACTCAATACGTCAAGAAATAATGCATCATAGACTCTAAACCGCTTTTTTGTTAGTTTGCCGCCCGGCATTTTATTGGCTTTGAGGTTGTCAAGAATCTGTTGACTCCTTTTTTCGGCATTTTTGAATGAGTATCCGGTAGAACTCTTTACCCAGCCTCCAGCTGTGCCAATTTTAGTGAGAAATGCATTGTTGAGCTGCCCAAACGGGTAATCTGACATTGGAATGACTCCACTTTCTTTGTCAACAAGCTTAAAGTTATCAACCCCCAGATATTCAGAAATATACTTTTGCAAATAGCTTTTGTAAACCTCACGGTCTACCAATTCGGAGGAGAAGAAGGTGTACTCGATTAGGGCTTTATTGGGTGTAAAAGGAAGAATGTAGGTAAAACTGGTGGTTCCCGGATATACCATTCGGTAATCCATCATGGTGAAGGTATCCTGATCAAATACTTTTTCTTTGGTTTCAATCACCCAACCCTCGAAATGTTGCTTTAAATAGGAATAGCCAGGTGGCTCTGCAAAGAACTCTGGTGCCACTCTACTGTCAAAGACATGGTTCGCATGGTAGGTTTCCTTACCAAATGTCAAAATTTTATTTGGCTTGCCCTGAATGATGGATTCAACCTCTCCCTGAACCCAGGTAACCTGCTTTGAGCCATTCATTCTGTTTTTGGCCTCCTGATGGAAATCCTTCCCTCTGACCATTTTATATGTATATGCTCCAAGGTTAATTTCCAGCCTTTTATCTCGCGAGAAAAATGTGGTCTTTTCCCATTTCTTACTAATAATGTGGTCCCACTTTCCATATCCCTTTTCCCAAAAACACCAGGTAGGATAGCTATCTCTATCAGGATCCTTTTCAATGATAAGCAATCGCTTCGATTTGAAATGAGGGTCTTCGGCCAAAGCTATTGCCAGATGTAGCCCACCTGCTCCAGCGCCGATGATTGCATAATCAAATACCATAGATTCCATAGAGGTAAAGAAAGAAGATGAGCTGGGCAATGTAGATATGTAACGACACAGTAAAATCACCCTGAAGTCTTGACCTTTGATAGATATAATGCAAAAAAGCGGAGATCAGGAACCAGGCCAGATAGTTTCGAAAAGGTACGCCTTCAGATGAAAAACTCCAGAAACCCAGTGCCGGAGCAGCCTGTTCAATGAACACATCCAGGAAAACCATCAGCAAGGCCCCGGTGAGAATTTTCAGTGACCAATAGTTGAACAATTTGTTTGCAATGGACGCTGTTACCAATGTTAAAACCATCCAGTTTACACCAATCAGCCATGGCACACCATCTATTTTTGGGCCCAGGTTCTTACCATATGAGTATGGACCAAATACGTAGTCGTAATGAACACCAATCCATTCTACCGCCATTCCCGTGAAGTAAAAGAATAGGGCAATCGCAATAGCTCTCTCGGTTGCGATAGGATAGGCTAAAACCACCAATGTACCAATAAGGACAAGATTCAAAGGTGTTTTGGATATAAACCATTCAAAATGCCCAAGAGCAATGCCGATGATAGCTGAAACATGAAAAAGCCAAACCAGAAATATGGCTCCATTTCTTTTTGTAAATATGGTGGAATAATTATTCAACTGTTGATATTTGATCGGTTGCTATTTTGGCTGAGAGCAGGCATAGCGGAATTCCTCCACCGGGATGGACGGAGCCACCACAGAAGTAAAGGTTTTTGTACTGAGAGGAAAAGTTGGGGTGTCTGAGAAATGCAGCAAACTTGGAGTTGCTGGATGTCCCATATAAAGAACCCTGGTGGGATCGTGTCATCGATTCAATACTTCGAGGGTCAACAACATCCTCTGTCACAATGTGCTCTTCAATTCTTGCTTTTAAGACCCTGTTTAGTTTTTGAATGATGTTTTTCCTGGACTCAGTTATCAACTTATCCCAGTTTTGGCCAATATTTCCCGGTGCATTGATCATCACAAACCAATTTTCACAACCTTCAGGTGCATCATCCGGTTTGTCTTTACTTGTAATATTGATATAAACCGTGGGATCCTTAAAGAGGTCAAACTTTTGGAAAATGTGTTCAAACTCGTGCCGGTAGTTATTGGAAAAGAAGATGTTGTGCAGGTCAAGCTCCTGAAATTGCCTGTTGATTCCCCAATAGAAGATGAGGGCGGAGCTGGACCTTTCCTGGCTTAGCGTTCTTTTTGGGTGCTTTGACTCAGGCAGCAAAGTTTTGTAGGTGGAAAAGATATCCATATTAGTAACAACAACTTTGGCTTCATATGTTCCATGAGCTGTTTTCACTCCGGAAACAGTAGCATTGTTGGTAAGAATCTTGTCTACGGCCTCTTCCAGGTGAAACTCAATCCCAACTTTTTTGGCCAAACGATGTAAGCTTTGGGAGATATCATGCATACCATTTTTTGGAAAATAGGTCCCATGGTACATTTCCAGGTGTGGTATCAAAGACATGATTCCCGGAGTTTGATATGGCGAAGACCCATTATAGGTCGCATATCTATTGAAGAGTTGGACCAACTTGCTATCCGCAAAATAGGTTTGATTCACCCCGTTGAGTGTACTTCCCAGGTGGAGCTTCCCAATTTGTAAGACAGATTTCAGTGTGTCTTGCGATAGGTAAGTGTCTATTTTATGAAGTGATTTATCTAAGAAAAGGCGCGAAGTCAGGTCGTATTTTTCCTTGTTCCTGATCAGGTAATTTTCTAAAGTCTTTTCTTCTACCCAGAAGCTTCTTGCGGCTTGTTCAATGAATTGTTGCTCGTCGGCAGGGGCTGAGAATGCATGGCCATCCTCCCAGAAATAGTTGCAAATTGTATCCTTACGGATATATTCAAAATACGCTTTAGGGTCCAGATCAAAAAGTTCGAACAGCTCATCCACCAAATGTGGCATGGTAAAAAGAGATGGTCCAAAATCAAAGCGATAACCTTTGTTGGAGAATGCGTGGATCTTACCTCCTGTATAGGCATTAGCCTCAAAGACTTTCACATCATAGCCCTTCTTTCTAAGCCTTAATGCGCTGGCCAGTCCTCCAATTCCGGATCCGATGACGATTGCTTTACTCATTCAATCATTTAAAAATAAATTAACCGGGATCATATCTGAATGTTGTTCATGAGATCTTTTTTCAACGAAATATTGCTCCATGTACCAACGAATTCATATGGCTGAAAGCGTGCAAAAAGCTCTTCTTTATACCAATTGAGCTCTCGGGTCAATCTAATAGCCTGTTGGTGCTCGCCGGATTCATAAGCATATTTTTTCATTTTGTCTTCGCTTTCCCAAAGGCTAAAAGTAGCCATTTGCTTGATGGGGACCTCTCCAATTCCTTTTGTGTAGATGAGTCCATCAGCATTTTTGATGGGTTTTTGTGCGGTGGGTACATATCTCCAAAACCTTAACAATTTTGAAACTTTGATGGTCGCCCTGGTGATGACGGCCACCATAGGGTTTGTTTTGTCTATATCATTTGTCTTGTGAAATGGGGACTGTCCAGACCATTCCCCATGTGAGGTAATACATCTCATGAAGATGGTCATACATTCTGCACTTCGATCTCTGTACTTACCTAGCAGCTCCGATCTATCAATAAATTGCTGGGCAGACTCATGATTTCTCCAGACCTGGACAAGGCCATACACTGACCAGTCGGGGAGGGGGTTGAAGCCCAGGCTTTTGCCACTTCCCATTAGCTTATAAAAAGTCATACCCTCAACTTCTTTCAGGTAGCCATGAGCAAACTGCATCATGAAAAAAGCCCAGATCTTATGGAAGGGTGACTTGTATTTACAAAAAGTGATCGTCGTGACCTGATCCATCGAGTGAATTTAACTAATTAGCAAAACCCGAACAGATGAGGAATGTTTTGCTTATTAAACTTTAGGCTCCTGCTGGCTCAGACAATGAAAGCTGCCAAGTCCCCAGACGATATCTGTTGAGTCTATCCCCACCACTTTTCTGTCAGGGAAAAGCTGGGTAAGTGTATCCAGAGCTTCTATGTCTTTGGCATCGTCCCGGTAGGTAGGCACTATGACCGCAGCATTAGCAATGTAAAAATTAGCATAGGAGGCAGGAAGCCTCTGATCCCGATAGACAACAGGCTTTGGCATCGGTAGCTCCACTACATTTAGTGGCTTATCATCCACCCTCAGCTTTCTCAATGCCGCCAGGTTCTCCGCCAGTGGAAAGTGATTAGGGTCTTTTTTATTCGGTTCAACCACGGTCACCACAGTGTCGTGGGAGGTAAACCGCGTAATGTCATCAATATGCCCATCCGTGTCATCACCTTCTATGCCATCACCCAGCCACCAGATGGTGTCCGCACCGTAGTAATTGGTGAGATATTCGGAAATCTGGTCTTTGGTAAGGTGCGGGTTTCTGTTTTTATTCAGCAGGCAGGCAGTTGTAGTGAGGACAATCCCACTGCCATTGAAATCGACGGAACCTCCCTCCATTACAATACCGGGGCTGAATGTTTCAAAGTTTAACTTTCCAGCGACAAGGGAAGGTATTTTATTGTCCAGGTCAAATGGAGGATATTTTCCTCCCCAGGCATTATACCCCCAGTCTACGATGGCTTTTTTTCCTGTTTTTGGATTGATTACAAAAGCAGGACCATGGTCCCTGCACCAGGCATCGTTGGTGGGGTGGTGGTAAAATTGGATCTTGTCCATATTGGCACCAACCTTGATAAGTTTTTCTGAAGCATCATCCTGCATCAACTGGTCCTTCACATTGATACAGACCTTTTCACCTTCAGCTACTTCTTTGATGAACTCACAATAAGGGTTATAGATCGTATTGATCTTACCAGGCCAGGACTCCTTGTTATGAGGCCAGCTGAGCCAGGTGGCTTCGTGTGGATGCCATTCAGCAGGAAAAGAATATCCTGCATCCTTTGGGATGTTACTCATCGATAAATCGTTTTTCAATTGGCGAGTAAGCATCAATACGACGGTCACGCAGGAAAGGCCAGTGCACCCTGTAGGAATCAGATTTTTTCAGGTCAATTGAGACTACCTTTGTTACTTCCTCATTGTGTGGAGCTTTGTAGTCTATCCAACCGAAAGCGTTCGTTACAAAAGATCCGCCCCAGTATTGCATTTCACCTTCCCAGCCTGTTCGATTCACTGAAATCACTGGGATCCCATTCGCTACGGCATGAGAGGTCTGGATGGTTTGCCAGGCATTGTGTTGCTCCTTGTTAGTCTGCTCGTCCTGGCTTTTGTGCCAACCGATTGCGGTGGGATAAAAGAGCATCTCCGCACCCATCAGGCTTGTGATACGTGCAGCCTCGGGGTACCACTGATCCCAGCAGATCAATACACCAATCTTCGCATATTTGGTATCAAAGGTTTTAAACCCGAGATCTCCCGGAGTGAAATAGAATTTTTCGAAGTATCCAGGATCATCAGGAATGTGCATCTTACGGTATTTGCCCAGGTAAGTGCCATCCGCATCGATCACGGCAACAGTATTGTGGTAAAGCCCCTCTGTTCGTTTCTCGAAGAGAGAAGCGATGATCACCACATTGTTTTTCTTTGCTATTGGTGAAAGAGCTTCTACTGAGGGTCCGGGAATTGGCTCAGCGAGGTTGAAGTTATCATAATCTTCTACATCGCAGAAGTACAATGAAGTAAACAGCTCCTGCAAACAGACAATTTGTGCACCGTCTTTGGCAGCCTTCTCTACACCTTTAATGGCCTTGTGCAGGTTGTCAGCTTTATCAGCAGAACAACTCATTTGGACGATTCCTACGTTAACAGATTTTCTTCCGGACATGTGGATTGTTTTGCCACGAAGTTCGGAAATAAATGAGTTTCGGCAAAAGCAATATGGAACAATGGTTTATACGACAAGTATTTTCTTCAGGGTGTAGCCATCCTCAATATTTCCAGTGACGGTATCGGCCATGTTACTGGATAGACTGTTTGAAAAAACGCCATCCCGGGTATTTGGAGTATCCGGAGCTCCAATGTAGCCTGCGGAGTTGTAGACCTCGGTATAGGTATTCTCCGGAAAGGCAATTTGGGATATCCTAAGTGATTTCAAGTTTGAGTCAAGCACCTCTACATGGATATGTGGAGCCCTGCCAGGATACCAGCCGGGAAATATGCTGATGAATGATACCTGACCATTCGCATCCGTCACCTGACGCCCTCTTAGAAAGTTATCGTTGGAATTGCCGCGGTATTGTGAGTAGTTCCCGTCTTTATCACAGTGCCAGATATCTACATACACACCGGGGAGAGGTTCGCATCCATTGCCACGATTCTGCACGGTTAGGGTCATCAATAGTGCAATACCTGTGCGATCTGCAACAACATTTTCTCTTACCAATTGAGCCGGAGTTTTGTTAGGAAAAGGTCCTGCTGTTTCGCTGGGAGATAGTTCGCAACTTTCGTCACCTGCGGGATCAGTTTCCTCATCTTTATAGCTGGTCATAAGCGATGGAATCGCAACAATGCTTCCTAATCCTGTGAGACTGTTTTTAATGAACCTTTTCCTATTCATATGATTAGTTATCTTTTTTATATATTATCAAAACGGAAAGCAGCTAGTGGAATGGATTATTAGATTTCATTATCCCTCTACTTTTGCTTTGAGGTTCTCCAGACCTTTTTGAAAGTCATTACCTACTCCCATATCTCCAAACAGCAGGAAGATGTTCATTGGAAAGGGCATTTCACTCTGAAAACCCCATGTTACCTCGGTGGATGATCCTGATTCCTTGAGGTTAAAATAGACATCGGCCTGAGACTCATAGGGATCAGTAAAAACCAGGTTGGTCTCAATCCTGGTGGGAGTAACACTGACAATTTCCTGGTACCCTTTTCCTGTGATTTCACCTTCCCAACTATGCTTTGATCCGGGGGCACCATCCGCTCCTTCAAAAGTTTCCTTTTGTTCGGGGTCCATCGCAGACCATACAGACCACTCATTTTGAAGTCTAAGATTGGAAACGTATGGATGAATCTGTGATGCAGGTGCATTGATAGTGATGGATTTCTCCACATTGAATTCATTGGATGCTACAAGACCGACAATGACAATTAAAACTGCAAGACCAAGGATGCCGAATAGTAGGTATTTGAGGATTTTCATGGTTGTAACATTAAGTGAAAGACAGGGATTACTCTATTAAATTTACTGGATTCTTCATTCATTTGGAGGGTGTATGGAGGCTTTTTATGTGTTGTGTCAGAGAAATCAGGTCAACCTTTTTATTTTTTCTTGGGATAGGCTGGCATTTAAAATGAAAAATTCTAGATTTGCGTCCTCGTTTACCACAGGGCAGCACAAAACTGCTCTAAAAGAAGGTGAATTTTTTATTAGTGCTCGGGGTGTAGCACAGTCCGGTTAGTGTACCTGGTTTGGGACCAGGGGGCCGCAGGTTCGAATCCTGCCACCCCGACAAGAGAGAAAACCCGAAGGTGAAAACCTTCGGGTTTTTTCATTTTATATCGATCCAAGCTTGCTTGGAAGAGATACTAAAATGAAAAAACAGGCTTTGTCAAAAGCCGAGGGTTTACCTCTCGGAAACCGAAGGTTCATGAGGGGCTGCGGGCATGGTTGTGCGTACGAATAATTTTCGGGCACAAGGATCACCTACCCGCCGGTAGGCGGAGAGGTAATCCTTGAACATATCGGTAAAGTTGACGGAATATCAGGTTTTGTTTCAATGAAGACAAGAAAATAGAAAAATGGCTGGAACAGCCCGGATTGATTCTCGGAATTTTCGGGCTCAAAGATCACCGATCTGCCGGTAGGCGGAGAGGTAATCCTTGAACATATCAGGTAAAGTTGACGGAATACCAGGTCTTGTTTCAATGAAGGCTAGAAAATAGAAAATGGCAGGAACAGCCAGGATTGATTCTCGGAATTTCGGGAGCAAGGATCACCGATCCGCCGGTAGGTGAAGAGGTAATCCATGAGCCATACTCAACCTCTAAATCCTATTGAAGGCGAGGACAAACTCTTTTGATAACGGCCCACTCAGTAAAACAAAAAATCAGATCATGAAATGATCTGGCTTTTCTCTCGGAAACCAAAGGTTCCCGAGGGGGCTGTGCGCATGGTGTAGTGTATGAGTAATCCTTGGGCTGTAACCGAAGCATAACAAGGAGCTGTGGGCATACTAGAGTGTATAAGTGGTCCTTGAACGTAATCTTCCTCCGCAATCACAAAAATCCTTCACCCGTTTTGAAATGGATTCCTTAAATATTCTGTACATTCGGTAAAGAAAGGATGGAAGTGAAAGTAGCGGTATAGCAGATGATCTCACAAATACATCCTGTCGAGCTGCAGCATCAACTGCCCTCCAAAAAAATCTATTTTACTCCCAGTTAGCACAATCCCCAAAAACTTCACTAAAACTTTAACCCTGTGTTAAGAATCAAAACCAAAACACTAGCCAATAGAAGGTTTAAGCTCCTGAACATTTTGATCAGGAAGGAGAAAACATTTCTGATTTTTATTGGGGTCAGCTTTCTGCTCACCGGTATGATTTACCCTTTCCCATCCCTGGCCATGTGGTTGGGCTTTATGCTTGCAGCCTACTCTGCCATTGCCAATGATAGCATCCAGACGATTGGGACTTTTATAGCTTCCAGTGCAGATAAGAAGTGGTGGGTCCTATGGCTTTACATAGGTGGAATATTTCTGGCCACAGTATCCGTCAGTTGGTTGGTTTACGATGGAGATGTGTCTTATCAGAGACTTTCGTCTACAGGTTTTGCGCAACAGCCGCAGTCCTTTCACTTCTTGCAGGTAGCAGCTCCTATTTTTTTATTGATAATCACGAAATTGAGGATGCCTGTTTCCACGACCTTTTTGTTGTTGAGTTCGTTTAGTACTGCCTCCGGTGCCTTGTTAAATGTAATGCATAAAAGTATCATGGGGTACTTCATCGCATTTGCAGTGGCTTTTTCAATATGGATAATCCTGGATAAGCTAATGCGCAGGTGGTTTAAGGGGAGTGCAGGTCCTGGATGGGTACTTTTTCAATGGATGACCAGTGGTCTCTTATGGTCGCTATGGATCATCCAGGATGCTGCCAATCTAGCCGTTTTTCTTCCCCGGAGCCTTAATATCTGGCAGTTTGCATTATTTAGTCTCACGATCTTTATTGGACTAGGAGTTATTTTTTATCTCAGAGGCGATAAAATACAGGAAGTGGTCAATGAGAAATCCGAAGTAAAAGATGTACGACCAGCAACGATCATTGACCTCGTTTATGTTTTGATTTTAGTGCTGTTTACCTGGGTAAGTACCGTACCTATGAGTACGACCTGGGTCTTTATTGGTCTCTTAGGAGGAAGAGAGCTGGGTTTGAAGATTCGAAGACGTGAAAAACTGGTGAAGACCTGGAAATTGATTGGAAAAGATGTGCTTTTTGCCTTGCTAGGTCTCGTCATTTCAGTGGTCATTGCACTAGCGGCAAACGAAATAATCAGGAACGAATTTTTTAAGTCCTTTTAGGTAAAAAATCATCCAATTTTCCTCTTCTACTGTAATCCACTTAGACACCATAACATTGTTTTGGTGAGATCACGTAGGCATAATGCGTATTTTTCAAAAATGTGGCTTGAACGTTATTTAAATAGGTATTTACATCCCTAATTTGGCACCATTATTTCAGTTGTATTAGTAAATACTTACACAAATGAAAATGAGAACCGCAATGAAAATGATCTTAACATTAGCCCTGGTTTGGATGGTGTCCATGACCGGCTTTTCTCAAAATATTGAATTGACAGGGTCCATAAAATGTGAACAGACCCGTGAAGTGCTGAGCAATTCGCTCGTTAGAGTAGGAGACTATTTTACCTACAGCAATGCCGAAGGGGAGTTTATCCTTACGGTACCCAAAGACATCGCGAAAAAATTGGAGATATATCACATGGGCTATGATGGGTATTCCACAGAAATAGCCAGCACCGGAAAGCTTTTTCCCTTTGTGATCAACCTCAATAAGGTAGAGCCCAAGCCAACAGGTTTCAATACTGGCGCTGATGTGATGAAAGAAGTTTTCAATAGATTTCACGTCAACTATGAGGTAGAAGATCAGTTGATGTTGGCTTACTATAAAGAAAACCTCACTGCGAATGACAAGATCTATCATTTTGCAGAAGGCGTAGTAGAAATTCACATCCCAAGCAATGTGGAAAAAGGTCCTGCAAGGTTAAGACCATTGAAAACAAGGGTAAGGTCTACTCCTGACTTTAACCATGGTGGATTATATGCTAAAAGTGGACATGCATCAGAAATGATTCAATCCTGGGCTTTTGCTGACTTTCTTACCAAGAAGAACCGATGGAGCTACAACTACAGACTTGTTGGTAAAGAAGTTCACAGAAACGAAAATGTATTTATCATTGATTTCTCACCCATGAACGAGAATGGCTATGTGCAGGGGCGATTGTGGGTTGATGAATTCACTTATGCCATTATCCGGATTGAATACAACCTTGTTGAAGAAACAGAATGGGATTCCGAAACATGGGTAGAGGAGTTTCAGCACCACAACCATACCTATTACCTCATGAGAGCTTCTTTTGAAGGTCATTGGAGGGAAAACGGTAAGCCCTATGTGTTTAATTCTATGGTAGTGAATACCAGGATTGAAGCCAACCAGGAGGATAAAATCTCCAGGGATCAGTTCATCAAAGGGTCAGAATTTACTTTTTTAGACCAATCCCATGGCTCCTTTACCGATGACTATTGGGATGGATACAACTACATCAAACTGACCGCGAAGGAGCGAGCTCAGATACAATAATAAGTTAGGTTTTATTTATTGTTTTGATCAAAAAAGGCAGGCTTTCCAGCATGCCTTTTTTATGTGTCAATTTAAACCATGGGCAAAAAAGGTAAGTGGGCTTATGTGGATCTAATTAATGTTTTTTTTATAAACTTATAACTTATTATAAATCTGTAACTTAGTATTGTAATGATGGGTTACTAAATGACTTGTTATTTTAGCTTTTACCGAACCATGAAAAAAGGGAAAGTCACCGGGCTAGTTATTTTATTTTTCTCCCTTATGCTAGTCTACCCCACCACCGCTCAAAATATTTATTTGGAGGGAACTGTTTTCGATAAGGAAACGAATGTACCCATAAACCTGGCTCATGTACGTGTCGGAGATATTGTAACCTACACCAATAAGAGGGGTCAGTTTATCATTCGACTCCCTGAAACTGGATCAAAGTTGTTGGAGATATTTCATATGGGGTATGATGTGCATTTTGCGAGTATTCAAACTGAAAAACCATATTATATCCCGCTTCAACCTGTACAGCCTACGCATTCCACCGAAGGATTAACTGGTGAAGAAATAATGTCAAGGGTGTTTAATAAGTTTCATCTCAATTATGAGATTCACGACCAGTTTATGCTGAGTTATTACCGGGAGGTACTGGAGAAAGACAATGAAGAGATTCAGTATATTGCCGAAGGAATTTTGGAGCTCATGCTTTCATCAAATGTGGAGGAATCTCCTTCACTGGTAAGACCCGTAAAAACCAGGGTAAAAACTATCAATATCGTAGAGCATGAAGGTGTAGACATCAAAAGTGGTCATGCCTCCGAAATGGTCGAATCTTCGATTTGGCATGAAAGGTCTTTTTTGCGTGAAAAAAACCGATGGAATTATGAGTATACGTTGGTTGGCACTGAAGTTCATCGCAATGAAAACATCTACATCATCGACTTTTTCCCAAAAAACAAGAAGGGATACCTTGCCGGACGTCTTTATGTGGATGACTTTACTCACGCCATCATCAGGTTGGAGTATACCATTTTTGATAACCTCGAATTTGATACGGAAGTTTGGATTGAAGAATTTCAGCACCATGACCTTATCTACTATTTACTGCGTGCTTCTTTTGAAGGAGTGTGGCAGGAAGATGGTGCAAAGTATACCTTTCGTTCCCTGGTCGTAAACACCGAAGTGATCCCGGATCATGATAATACTGATCTGGAAGGCTTTCGGTATGGGAATGATTTTACCTTCCCGATCACAAGTCATGGTGAATTTAGTGAAGAATTTTGGGGTGATCACAACTACATCAAACTGACAGATTCTGAGATTGCGCAGTTGAAATAGTCATCAAATCCACCATTAGATACATTTATTTTAGTTAAAATAGTGGATGGTCTTTCTAAGGGGTGCTTTTTATTTTACTGTTCTTCTTCTCGTAGTTTTTATAGCCTGTAAAGACGATGATATGCCTCCTGCTGATCCGGGTAAGGAGGTTACGGACATAGACCTTGTTTTTAATCCCGTAAATGGGGGCGCACCCTTATCCTTTAGCGCCACTGATCCAGATGGGAATGGTCCGGAGGATGTGGAGGTTGATCCGATCATTCTGGGAGCAGACAACAGCTATCAATTGTTTATCAGAGTAAGAAATGACATAGACAATGTGGATCTTACAGAGACAATCAAAGCAGAGGGTTCAGCTCATATGTTGTTCTTTGGATTTACTGATGAGTTGTTTTATCAACCAGAGGGAAATGGTAATATTGACGTTACCTCAGATCAGGTGAATTATATTGATGAAGATGAAAATGGCCTTCCAATCGGTCTAATCACTGGATGGCAAACCAGCGGAGGGGCCAATGGTACACTGCGGATCGTATTGAAGGATCAGTCTGATATGAAAAGCACGATGAATGGTGTAGATGTAGGCGTGACTGATTTTGATGTTACATTCAACGTGACAGTGGAATAAGACTAATAAACCATCCGAACAGCTCCCGGAAGGACCCTGGCATGTAGTTTATGTATTGTTCCGATGTATTCCCCATCTACCTGGAAGTCCGTAGGTTCATCCAAATTAATGGTTGCCTCGTCAACAGAATGGATTTGAAAAGGAGAAAACTCAAACTTCTGCTTGTCTACAATCTGCCTGAGGTAATTTTCAAAGCTAATATCCTGTAGGCAGCAGATCTCAAATCTACCATCATCTACCCGGCCGCCAGGATTTACTTCAATACCAGTACCATAGCGTCTGGCGTTGGCAAGGATGACGAAGTTTGATTCAAGATGGTGAGTTTTGTTTGAGATTTTCATCTCAAAATTATTTGCATTGACAAGATTGGGTAGTTCCTTTAATCCACTGAGTGCGTAACCGAGAAACCCTCGATGGTCATCATCATGGTACCGGCGTACAAGTGTTGCATTCATACCAAAATCAGCCATATGCAACACATGCCATTGTTTGTTGATCTCTATGATGTCAAAGGGTTTGCCATCTTCGTTCATCGCCTTTTCTAAAGCATCTTTCGGTACTGTTGGGATGCAGAGCTCATTGGCCAGGCCATTGGCGGACCCTGCAGGGACAATCCCTAGCAGAATTTCACGGTAATGTATGCTGTTCGCCACAAGTGCTATTGTACCATCTCCACCTGCAACAACGATCCTTTGATAATTTCCTAATCTTAGCTCTTCAGCAATCTTTTTGTCATCGTTTTCACCCGTGGTCTTGAATACCTTCACGTCAGGATAAGATGATCTGACATGGTCGATCAGCTCACTTTTATTCTCTCCACCGGATACAGGGTTGATAACAAAGAGGGTCTTAGTCATGTTTATAAATGGTTATCTTCGATCAAATATATTAAAGGATTAAATGAAGCTTTTGTTTACCATAATTGTGGTAAAATAAGCAGCAATGTAATGTTCCAATGACTTCAACCGATAAATCGACAGAAGGTGAAATTAAACTTTACAGGCCTTTTGGCTCATCAAAAAAAGCCCATATTCTTGGCCATGTATTCCGGAAACAAAAACTAAAAAGAGAACGTGTTTCCCGCAATATTCTCAAGAATGCATGGGAAATGCTGAAGCGATACAGAGTTAAAGTCGCTTCAGCTGAACTGGTAAGTATTGTGATTTTAGACCAGGTCTATCAGGTAGAGACGGATGAAAAGGGCTTTTTTTTGTTTTCATTTATTCCACCAAAGCATTCAGGAGTCCTTAACTATTCAGTTTCTCTTAACGAAAATCCGGACTCATCAGTAACTGATGAAATAGCACTCATCGAGCCGAAAGAAATCATCATTTCTGACATCGACGACACTATTTTGGTATCCCATTCAACCAGCCTCATCAAAAAAGTTTATACGCTCCTGAGTAGAAATTTTGAAAGAAGGAAGCCTTTTGAGGGTGTGCAGGCATTTTATCATCAGCTGTCGTCAAGATCTCCAAATCAGCTCTTTTTTTACGTTAGCAGCAGCGAATGGAACCTTTATGACTTTATAGTTAATTTTTGTCGCCACCATAATTTCCCAGAGGGCAAGTTTTTGTTGAATAAGATAAAAATCGGGTTAGCACAGGTGATCAGGTCCGGTGGTGGCTCTCATCAGCACAAGTACGATAAGATCAGGATGATCAGGGAAACATTTCCCTCTTCTAAGCTTATCCTGATAGGAGATAGTGGTCAGAGGGATGCCGAGATTTATGAGAAAATTGCGCTGGAGGCGCCAGATCGAATCAATGAGATTTATATTCGCGACCTACATAAACGGAAGCAAAAGAGTCTTTTGAGCATGCAGGAGAGCCTGGCAAGCCAAAACATTACCATGAACCTATTCAATTAATCATATGAAAGCGTACCTTCTGACAAAGACCGGGAAGCCCGAAATACTCAAGATCTCAAATGTTGATAAACCCGCTCCACGAGAGGATGAGGTGCTTATCAAGACGGAGACCATAGGGATCAATTACGCGGAAATTCTTTCCAGAAAAGGTCAGTATCAATGGGCTCCCGAAAAGCCTTACATACCAGGAATGGAAGCCTATGGCGAAGTTGTCGCACTAGGAAGTAAAGTGAAATCCCTTAAAATAGGTGATAAAGTAATTTGCGGCAGCCAGTACGGTTCATACGCAGAATATTTTTGTACCAAAGAATGGCTGGCTTTTCCAGCGATCAAGGGTTTCAGTGCTGAGGAGCATGCTGCCCTGCTGGTGAATTTCATGACTGCATGGGTTGCCCTGGTAAAGCTGGGTCGATTGACAAAAGACGAGCAGGTTCTCATCCATGCAGGAGCCGGAGGAGTAGGTTCAGCAGCCATAAAGCTTGGTAAAGCCATGGGCTGTAAGATTTATGCTACGGCAGGGTCTGATGAAAAGGTGAAGCTGATGGAGGAGCTAGGTGCTGACATACCCATCAACTACAGGACTCAGGATTTTGTGAATGTGCTGAATAAGCAAGGTGTGGAGTCTGTTGACTTTGTGCTGGAAGTAGTAGGGGGAGAGGTATTCAGAAAAAGCATTGATCTCTTACATCCTTTTGGGAGGTTGGTTGTGGCTGGGTATGCCAGTATTCCCTATGAAAAGTGGAATCCTCTTACCTGGTGGCCAACCTGGAGAGATGCACCCAAAGCGCAGATCATGGAGATGGCCAAAAAATCCATTGGTGTCTTTGCCACACATATAGGATATCTTACTGGCAACGAGCCAGTCGCTAAGGAGGTGGTTGGTGAAATGTATGCATTCGTGGCTAAACATAAAATCAAGCCCCTGGTAGGTAAGACCTTTGGTTTTGATCAGATGGCAGAAGCACACGCATTTATGGAGTCCAGAAAGTCAACCGGAAAGATAATTGTAAAATTTCAATAATAATTTGCATTATTAGAGTTCAGTTACTACATTTGAAATAGATCATACTAAGATCGGTGGTGGAAAATAGAAAGACTGCTCATATTTTATGTGTGGTCTTTTCTGTTTTTAGGATACTATGAGTATCATCTTGATTACAATAAGTATCATTTTCAGTTATATTAAAATATTGTTAACAAATTCCGCAAGCGAATCTTGATTTTATCATTAATGGGTTTATCTTTGTTGTAATAGATAGTAAGTATATCTATTTTCCATAGCTGGTTCTTAATGAAGGAGGGTTACAATTGTTGCCCTCTTTCGCTTTTTATAGGGTTTTGGTTTTTAAGAGTAGAAGCTTTTGACCTTTTTCTTCTTGAAGATCAGCTTAAAGCTGTTTCCAGCGACCCCTGCCATTCCTCCGGCAAAGGCACCAATCAATCCAGCCAGCAAGACGAGCATAATGTTATCTTCAAAGGGAAATAATTCGATGATTTTAGATGACATGATTGATTTTGTTTTTACATCGATCACCCAGGAATAGGTCAGCCAGACCAGTCCACCACCCAGAAATCCGCTAACAAAAGAACCGATACCAGACCCTTCCACTAAAAAGCATATCAGGAAGGAGGCAGCCATTACAGTCCACCACGGCAGGATAAATCCCCCAAAATAGGTGAGGGTTGCGATGAGTACTATTTTAATAATCAATTTCATTCCGGATCAATTTGTTGGCTGAAAATAATTTGGGGATGGCTGGTGAGGTCATCACCAAAGACCAGCTTATGATAATTGCCCGAAGCCCAGTCATTGATCATGTGCCCATATTCAGGGCTTCCGGGATTTCCGGTTTGGCTTCCAGGATAAACGCCCCACGCATTGGGTCCGTCTTTTGTTAGTTCCACCACCATTCTCCAACTGGGTCCATGTCCTCCGGAAGCGGCATTTACAGTATTGCCATATCCACCAACCCTGACGGATTCCGAGGAAAATGGAGACAACCGCAATAGGTGATTGATTGAAGTGTTTTTGAAAATATACCATCTCAGGTCTTGACCTTGCTCCTGGATCTTGACGATTGAATCTACAGTCATTTGGAACGTTTGATTATACAGTGCAACCGCATTTTCTCTTGTATCCGTTTCTAATCTATCAAACAACTCAAACTGTGGTCTGGTCTTCAACAGCTGCACGGTATTGTAGTGGCCTGGCTTATCAATGGACACTGTAATTGTATCAAATTCATCCCACGTGTATTTATACACGTTATCCCACCACATTTGAAAAACCGTCGGGGCAATGAGTTCCGGTTCATTGAAAAAGTCCCAGGATTTCAGCATGTTATAATACTTCCATTCATCCTCCTGGAATGAGACTGTATCAAGGGTATCCAGCATGACAGGCAATATTTCGTAGGCACGATAGTTGAAGTTGTCATTTTGGAGCTTTTTCATGTCATCAGGTGTGACTTTACCCAGGATGTTGAGTCGGTCGTTGATCCTCCTGTTTCTATCATATTCATAATGATGATCATATATATAATATGGATATAGCGAATCCACCGGGTGTTGGTTGGCCGAGCTCAAAAACTGCCGCTTTGGGTTAATGATCTTCAGTCGATGTTCGAACGGGATAAAATTTTTGGCTTCAGCAGTGGGGTCTGATCCATCCAGAAGAAACTTACCCAGTCCGGGAGGCTTTATCGGAAATCTTCCAGGAAGGTGCATAGCTATGGTACCGTCTTTAGAGCCGAAAACGAAATTCTGTGGTGGACCTGTGAAATTCTTTAATGCATCCACAAAAGCATCATGATCCTGAGCCTTGTTTATATCATACATAGTAAGAAACGTCGTGCTCTTATCATGAGCCACCCATCGCATGGCTGCATTGAACTTTCCATTCTCCGGAAGATAATTGCGGTCGTAAACGACTGGTCCATGGTGCACATGGACAATGGTATCATAAAAGTCAGCATCCCCCTTAACTTCGAATTTCTCCACAACTTTTGAAGTCTTAAACCACTGCGTATTGTAGAGGTATTCTTCCCTGGTGCCATTTTTAAACTCCACCTGGTACCAGTCTACCTGGTCACGGGGAGAGTTTGTGACTCCCCAGGAGATGGAGTCGTTGAATCCAACCAAAATAACTGGTGTACCTGGCACGGTAACACCCATTACATTGAGATCAGGAGTGTGTAGATGGCTCACATACCAAATGGATGGTAGCGTAAGCTGTAAGTCCATTTCGTTGGCCAACAACACATTTCCCGTAGCAGATTTTGTAGCAGAGACAGCGAAGTTGTTGCTTCCATTCAAGGGGTTGGGTTTCTCAATGGTTTTTCTGATGAGCGGCGCATGGAAGGCCTGAAGTTCTGGTATTTTAACAACAGGTTCAAAATTCCAGGGAGTACCACGTGGGATTACAGGATCTATTCCTACCGGTTTTTCCGGAAAGAGTGTGTTGTATAGCTCCTCACCGAAAATGTTGAAGGCATTTGTATTTTCCAGATCCCCTTCACTTCGGGATAAAGTGTTGCTTAGCAATCCATAAGCCATGCAGGTTTTCAGTGGGCTCCATGCTTCTGGCTTATAATCCAGCAATTTAAATTCAATGGGATATGATGCAAAGTCAAGGTCATCAATGAACAGGTTAACACCGGCAGTATAAGCCTCTAGCATCTCCTTGATATCTGGCTTCTCATTGATTGCTTCATACATCGACTCGGTCATGGCTTTAATACCAGTTCTTCTTTGGAGCCGGTCATAGTTCAGGGCCCGGTCACCCAGCACTTCAGAGAGCCTGCCAAAGACTACCCGGGAATAGAAATCCATTTGCCATAACCTATCTCTGGCTGTGATATATCCCAGGGTGAGGTAAAGGTCATGGCTGTTGTTAGCGTAGATATGAGGGATCTTCAGTGTATCGTAGTGTACAGTGACTGGCTCCTGAAGTCCGTCAAGAGAGAGTTGGAGGGATGGACGGGTTCCAACAGGCTCTCCATTTTGCCAAAATCCATGGTGTGGGCTAAGGAACTTCCCTAACGCCGGCAAGCCTGAAAAGGAGTTGTCCAGAGCTATTAATATCGCTAGAGAAATTATCAGCGCAATGACAAAACGTATAGTTTTCAACCGTTAAATACTTTGAAAATGAATTAATATTGATTCCGATTCAGGGGAGATCATTTTGATGTTGAAAAGTATCAATAAAATCACAAAATGTCTACTTTTATTACAAGAATCGATCATGAAGGGATGTATTCTGTTATAAAAAGTGTCTTAGACCGGTTAGTTGCCGGAGTTCTGCTATCGGTGTGTTTGATCCCCTTACTTATCGTTGGCCTTATGGGGAAACTTCTGGATGGCTCTCCAACAATCTTTATCCAGGCAAGAAGTGGTTTTCAAGGCAGACCTTTTAATCTATATAAGTTAAGGACAATGAAAACCGGAGAGATCACTCCATTTGGTAAATTTCTCCGTAGATGGTCCATCGATGAGCTACCACAGCTATGGAATGTGATCATAGGAGATATGAGCCTGGTAGGTCCCCGCCCTTTGCTTGTTGAGTATGATCAACACTATTCCAGTGAACAAAAAAGACGACTGGATACTAAACCGGGTATCACAGGTCTATCACAGGTGAATGGAAGGAACAGCCTCAGCTGGGACGAACGATTTGAGCTCGATGTGATCTACGTACAAAAACAATCCTTCATGCTGGATTGTCAAATATTGCTCAAGACTTTTGTGCAGTTGTTTGATGGTAAATCCGCGGATTTTCATTCCAATAGCTTACAGAAGTTTTCTGAACAAAAAGAGCGTACCTGATTAATTTACATCACTTTTCTTGATGAGTGCTCCTTTGCTGCCTCCTCTGAAAAAGCCAGGCGGGAGAAAAAACTCAGCCTTGAAACTGAGAAAGAAATAATGATCATTGTTGCGGGGATTCCCTCGTGGACCTCCTGCAGAAAGCTGGTCGTATGCCTGTTGATTCACTACACCAACCTCATCCTTCCGATTGCTTAAAGCTGCTCGCAAGGTATCGCTGACGTTTGTGGGAAATGTAGAAGAAACATCATCAAGGTAGTCCGACAAGGTAATACGATAGCTTGCTTCGATGTTGAAATTAATAAAGTCATTGAGTCTCAGCTTCACCCCCAGGGCAATGGGGAAAGCCATTGTGATGGGTGCGTATCTGACGCCTTCCGTCCTAAACTCTCTGAGGTTGTATGTCTCTCCATTCAGCTTGGCTCTCGGGCTGAAATAAGTCATCGCTATACCTCCGGTTATGTAGGGGTCAAATGGGTCACGCCGAAAGAAGTCCCCGTTGTAGCTCTTAAAGAAAAACACAGCCTGAAGGTTCAGTTCGGCATTTACAGAGTTAAAAGACAGGTTTCTTTGCCTGGCATAAGTGCTGTCAGCAGCCTTGTTGTCATTTCCGTTTAGGATAAAACCATAGAGCTCAGTTCTGGCTGCGAGTCGGGAGGTAAGCCTGGCTTCCACTCCCACATTGACATGTGAAAGACCTTCCTGTAGCTTATAGTCTTGTTTGAGCTCCCCGAAGTAAATATTTTTTCCCGTTCCAATCTGGAGAGAATAATACCTGTCCAGGTACTTCCAGGATTTGAAATTCTGACTAGTTGCGGTAAAATAGCCAAGCAGTAAAAGAAGAGGCATTAACCTTTTCATCGGGGATAAAAATAACGAATAGCAGGCAAAGGATATTTTAAAAAGACTGGAAATAATCACGTGTGGATATTTACAACCATGACTTGATGTAAAGTCAAGCTTATAGATTGCACTTTTACTAATCAAGCCTTGCTTTAATTATAAAAAGCTAACTTTAGGTTATGAATATATAGTCGTTATTATTGATTTATTAATACGTTTCAGTTTAAACTTCATTTTTGTCCCAACCGAAGAAAAATATAGATCCACTGTCCATTGGAAGCATCTATGAGGCTTCTGATAATGAAAGCAGTGTATCAGAGGATTTGGTATGGGAGCGCTTCAAGGCAGGCGACCAAAAGGCCCTTACTTATATCTTCCAGAAGTATTCTAATTTCCTGTTCAATTATGGGGCTCAGTTTTCCCGGGATCGAAACCTCGTCAAGGATTGTTTGCAAGATCTTTTTTTGGACCTGATCAGGCAGAAGAAGAACCTTAACTCTACCACATCGATCAAATTCTATTTGATGAGATCTTTCAGAAACAAGCTTGTGGCAAACATTCAAAAGAATCAGAACAGGGAAAGAGTGGAGCAGGAGAAAACAGCTGAAAATAAATTATTCATGGTTTCAATCTCATCAGAGGTGAAGATGATCAATGGTCAGCTGGATGCCGAAAAGCAGCAATTGATAGAGGGTAAGCTTAATGAATTGCCTCCGTTGCAAAGAGAGGCCATACTGCTTTATTTCTATGAGGGAATGAAATACGGTCAGATTGCCGATTTGTTGGGGGTAAAGGTCAAGTCTGCACGGGCTTTGATATACCGGTCTCTGGAATCACTAAAAGACCTGCTCTCACCCTACAAGGGTGTGATCTTTCTACTTACTTGCCTCATTGGGCTTTAAAAACTTCGAAAGTAATTATTGGTTTGACTGTGTTAATATTCAGCCATGCTGGATTTTCATTGAATAAATCATAAATATTTTCAGTGCCTATGGTCATTTAAGACATGGAGCTATTTATATAAGTAGTTCTAAACTGTTGAAATGGACTATAAGCACTATAAGATACAAGATTTTTTAGGGGATGAGTTTTTTGTTGCCTGGGTGATAGAGGGAGATCCTGCTGCTACCCACTTTTGGGAAAAGTGGTTGGCTGCAAATCCCGAAAAGCGTTTGGAAGTAGAACGGGCTAAAGAACTTATCAAATCAGTACATTATAAGCATACTGATAAGCTTTCTGACACTGAATACTCTCTCATGTTTGAACGCCTGCTTCGCGCTGATGAAGCAGCATCTTCGCATTCGGGAAAAGGATCTAGACGACTGGTATATGGAATTGCTGCAGCTGTTGTGCTGCTGATCGTAGCATTGATAGGCTATCATGAAACCAGCCAGCCCATTGAAGAGTTGGTTGTTCAGCAAGTGGAGATCTTCACTGAGGCAGGCCAACGAAAAACCATCAAATTACCTGATGGTAGTATAGTCAAATTAAATATTGGAAGTTCCCTGGAGTTTCCGGAGCGGTTTGAAGGAGATACCAGGACTGTGAAGCTTACAGGTGAGGGTTATTTCGATGTCGCAGAAAACAAATCAAAACCCTTCATTATTCAGTCTGGAGGGCTGTTCACCGAAGTGCTGGGGACATCTTTTAACCTTTGTGCATATCCTGATTTGGATAGCATTACCGTGTCTGTAGTGACTGGGAGGGTAAAAATCAGCAATGAGTCCGGCTTACAACAGGTATTGTCAACTGCTGACATGGGTATTTACAGCAGACAAACACAGTCACTTCTCAAGACTACCTATAACGAAGATATACTTGCCTGGTACAGTGGCATTCTGATCATTGAAAACAAACCATGGCCAGAGGTCTTTAGTCAATTGGAACGCTGGTATGGAGTGGAATTTGAGATTGATGAAGGAGTTAACCTAGAGGGTACTTATAGCGGGCGCTATCAAAATAAATCACTTGAATTGATCCTAGAAGGGATCAGCACCACATCACATATTAATTACAGTATCAACAACAAAACCATTCGGATATATGAATAGCACATAGACATTACCCAAAAAAGAACCCCCACACCTGATGTTTTGACGGACTCCTGGTGTAGGGGTAGAGTTATAGCAATTAAATACTAAAACATCCTAAAAATATGAAAAATCATCTACTAAGGGAAATAATCATTATGTCACGACCCCTTTTCTATGTAATATTTATACAAGCACTTTTTGCTTCGTTTTTGCATGCGGAGAAAAGTGCTGCGCAAGTCAAAAGCTTGTATGAGATTGAGCTTAGATTGGGTGCCGGTGAGAGAGAAGTAATTGAGGTTTTCAGAGAGATTGAAAATGCAACGGATTTCTATTTCACTTACAAGGACCAACTTGTTACAAACAAGAAAGTAAATCTGTCAACAAGAAAAGCTGTCCTGGGCACATTCCTGGAAGAGATATCCAGGGTTTCCGACTTAAATTTCAAGAGAATCAATGACAACATCCATGTGTACCAAAAGACAGCAAAGGAAATTGGTGTGGAGGAGTCCTTTACTTTGGATAGTGATCAGGACGCCATCACCGGAACAATTACCGATGAAGAAGGGGAAGGTTTGCCCGGTGCAACCGTTCTTGAAAAGGGCACTTCTAACGGAACCATCACCGATGTGGATGGAAACTTTACCATTTCGGTAGCCAGCGACGCAATGCTGATCGTGTCTTTTGTAGGCTATCAAAACCAGGAAATTCCAGTGAACGGCCGAACAAAAATTGACATCACATTAGAAGCGGATGTTGCAGCTCTACAAGAAGTAGTGGTTGTAGGCTATGGTACTCAAAAGAAAGAAGATGTGACCGGGGCCATTGTTAGTGCCAATCTAGACGATATGAACAAACAACCCAACGTTTCTGTGATGGAAGGGCTTCAAGGAGCAGTACCGGGCTTAAACATTGGACAGGTCAATCAGGCCGGTCAGAATCCAAACCTCAATATAAGGGGACAAAGCTCTTTATCAGGAGAACAGAATCCCCTTATTGTGGTTGATAATGTCATTTTTCGTGGAGAGCTGATTGACATCAATCCAAGTGACATCAAATCCATTGATATCCTACGAGACGCCAGTGCGGCCGCGATTTTTGGATCACAGGCAGCAAATGGTGTTGTTATGATTACCACAAAGTCGGGCGGATCATCTGATGGGATGCCTACTATTACTTATTCAGGTATGTATTCCTTTCAAAAGCCCCATCATGAATTGAGAGCGGAGTCAGATGGTGATGCATTTATGTTAAAAATCGAACATTCTGATATTCTTAATAGCCGGACGCAATCCTCAGGCTATCTGGACAGGGACCCAAACTGGGATGAATCTACAAACTTTAAGACCAATCACGAGATCAATCAGTTCAATGCCGGTCGAACTTTTGACTGGTACGACTATATGACTACGAATAATCCCTATACCACTCAACATAATCTTTCCATCTCGAATTCTACCGAGAGCAATAACTATTATGTTTCATTAGGGTATACCGACCAGACAGGTCACATGAGAGATGAATATTACTCCAGGGTTAACGGCCGTATAAACCTGTCTACCTCAGTTACCGAGTGGTTTGATTTTGATGTCCAAAGTTTAATGTCTCTTAGTGAATACGGACCGCAAATATTTGGGTTGGGAGACCGATTTATTGAACCCTATGCTACTCCATATGATGAAAATGGTGTCCTTGTTGATCGACCTACTGGAAATCAGATCAACCCGTTTTATGAAGAGACCGCAGACACAGAGGATAAACGATTAAATCTAAATGCAAGTCTTACAGCTACCATTTTTTTACCAATAGAAGGTTTGGATTACAAGCTTAGATTTGGAAATAATTACCTGTCTAACCGGCAATTTGAATTCAGAAGTTTTGGTGCTGACTTTACGGGGAATGGATTTAAACGGAACGAAGTTCAATATACCTGGAGTCTGGACAATATATTATCCTACAATAAAGTTTTTAATAACATCCATGAAGTCGGTGTTACATTATTATATGGTGTTGAAAAGCGACAGTCTGAGTTTACTCGTGCCGAGGGATCTAACTTCATCAATGACGTTCTCGGTTATAATTTACTACAGGCAGCCGCAGCTGATCTGCAAAAAATATACTCCGGAGGCTGGGTGGAATCAAGTCTCTACAACATGGCCCGTGTCTCTTACAAACTGATGGGAAGGTACCTATTGAATGCCACTATCAGAAGGGATGGGTTTTCCGGTTTTAGTGCAGCCAATAAGTTCGGATACTTTCCATCTGTAGCGGCTGGTTGGATCTTCTCAGAGGAATCCTTCATGCCAACTACTGAGTGGTTAGACTGGTCCAAACTACGGGTTTCATACGGAGCTACGGGTAACCGAACCATTGGCAGGTATCAAACACTTGCAGAAGTGACCGGTGGATTTGGATACATCTCGGGCGATGGATCTTCGATTTATACTCAGTGGATCAGTGGCCTGGCCAGCTCTGGATTGAAATGGGAAAAAACGACTGGAATCAATGTTGGATTAGATTTCAGGTTGTTTAAAAGTAGGATTAGCGGTTCCATTGATTACTATAACAACAATACCACAGACCTGCTTTATGATGTAAATATTCCTGCTATAAGCCGGTATACAATTTTCCCAGATAACCTGGGTAAAATCCATAATAAGGGATTAGAGATACTCATCAGTACGACCAATATTAGAAAAAATGATTTTACCTGGTCTACGGATTTCACATTCTCACGAAACAGAAATGAAATAGTGACACTTCTGGGTTTTGATGTAGATGAAGATGGAAAAGAAGATGATCTGATTTCAGAAGGTTTATTTATTGGCCAATCCACCGGAATGATATTTGATTACGAAATTGACGGTATTTGGCAGCTTGGTGAGGAGATACCGACAGGATATGAATTTGGAGCTTACCGCGTAGTGGACCTGAACGGAGATGAGACCATTGATCCCTCTGACAGAACCTTTATTGGTAACTCACGACCAGCATATCGGTTTGGAATAAACAACTCACTCAACTATAAAAAGTGGAACCTGAGCCTCTTTGTCAACTCCATTCAGGGCGGCAAAGACAGGTATTTGGGTGATGATACCATCTATGGCCTTCAAATATTTAATCAGGAGAACCATTTCAACATCACCTACCCAAGAGGTGTGGATTACTGGAGTCCTGAAAACCCTAATGCCAGATACCAAAGACCAGGTATAAAAGGGGCCGATGGGATAGCTGGTACAAGATATACCCCCAGGTCTTTTGTCCGTTTGAGAAATGTTTCATTGTCTTATAGCCTGGGAGCTGATGTGATCAAGTTCATCGAAAACATCCGGATTACATTGAGTGGTAGGAATCTTCTCACATTTACTAAATGGAATGGATGGGACCCGGAAACTGGGCAGGGTATTAACACGGGTGGAAGGCCTATCATGGAAGCCTATACTGCGGGTATTGATGTTACATTTTAAACGGAAGAAATCATGAATAACAATAAATCAATTTCATTGAATATGATATATCGGATGTTTAAATACAGCATCCTGGGACTCGGAATAATTTTGTCTTTTCTATTTACCTCCTGTGATGAAGAAGAGTTTCTTAAAACCCAACCAATAGATTTTTACTCACCGGAAAATTCCTATGTGACAGCTGGAAATTATGAGGCTGCAGTGATGAATCTTTATGATCGGGTAAGAACAGATTTCTTTTCCAGTGATAATCAAAATGATTTTCCTAATGCTGGAATAGCCGGAACTGACATCTGTCATATACATAAGAACCATGGCTTCAATACATCTATGGCATCAATCTTATTGCCAACAAATGATGGCTTTGTTTTTGGAGCATTGTGGCAACCTGCCTATCGGATCATTTACGATGCCAATGTAATCATCGATAGGGCAGCATCCGATGACAATGACCTGACAGATGCAGAGAAGACTCTTTTTATCGCAGAAGCCAAATTTTTTAGAGGATATATGTACAAGATGCTAGCCAACCTTTATGGTGGTGTTCCTATTGTTCTTAAAGAAACCCAGGAGCCCAATCGCAACTACAGCACCAGTCCCAGGACTGAGGTTTATCAGCAAGCTGCCAATGACCTGGAAGCTGCCACTCAGGGTTTGATGATCATAGATGAAGCCCCTGATCATAGAATTAATACTTTGGCCGCCTATCATATACTGGCTGAGGTTTACCTTTCTTTGGAAAGATGGCAGGATGCTGTGGATGCTGCTTCTATAGTGATAAATCACTCGTCAACAGCACTGATGACTGATCGGTTTGGTGCCAGAGCTAATGAAAAGTACCTTATTGCAGAACAATGGGACACAGATGTGTATTGGGATTTATTCCGAGCCGGTAACCAAAACAGGTCTTCCGGAAATACTGAGGCCATCTGGGTGTTGCAGGACGAGTATAATGTACCGGGAAGTACCTCACGTGGAGGTCCAGAGTTGGAGCGATTATTTGCCCCACGGATCTGGCAGGCAAAAGTTCAAAACCTGGATGGTACTACTAGTACTGTGGTACCTGAGCCCAATGCTTACACTGGGGGGAGGAGTTCAGGGTTTACGAGACCTAGCTATTTCTTTTTTGAAACACTCTGGGAAAGAAGTGGCTACAACCAGGATATCAGAAATTCACCCGCTAATATCACACGGGATTTTATCATTCGTAATCCGGGTAGTGATTATAATGGTCAGTGGATCTTTGCTGACAATACCCCAATTGCCATGTCCAGTCTGAATGATACGACAAGAAACATGTATCCATGGATTGCCAAAACTTCAACACCGGGAGATCAGCCTCCTGAGGCCTTTTTAGAAAATCCAATTGTTGAAGGTGGGCTTTCTTTTAGCCATGCTGCCTTCAGGGATGTGTACGCTATCAGACTCGCTGAAACTTATCTGATCAGGGCAGAGGCATATCTGGGACTTACCCAACTTCAAAATGCAGCAGATGATATCAATGTAGTGCGTGACAGGGCTCAAGCCCCACTGATTGCCTCAGGAGATGTTGATATTGACTATATCCTGGATGAACGTGCAAGAGAATTATATTTGGAAGAGTTTCGTGTACTTACTTTAACAAGACTTGGGATGTTGGTGGAAAGAACCCGCGAGCTCAACCCACACGATGGTAATACCTATGAGGATCACAATAACCTGTGGCCCATTCCTTTCAGTGAAATAGAAAAAAACCTGGAAGGTAACCTGCAGCAAAACCCTGATTATTGATTGATCAGTTTTAAATTTTAACTTTAACGAGGCCGTTTCAAAAGAGACGGCCTCATTTTTCAATCTCAAACACAACCAATAAACCCGATTTTCTATGCGACTAAAAGCTGTTTTTATTTGTCTTTTAACTTTCCTGATGCTTGCATGTAGTCAAAAGGAATCCTCATCAGACCAGGAAGGTCCTTACTTCGGCAATGGCTTCCACAATGGATGGGCTGACCAGGAGTCTATCGTGATCTGGACCAGGCTGACCCAATGGAAAGAGGGTAATGTAGATGGGAAAAAGTTTATATCTCTTACTAAAGACGAATCGGATCGTCTGGATGAGAACCCGACAAAGGAAAAGATCCACGGGGCACAGATCCCGGAAGGATTGAGCCTTGATGATATGGAAGGTGCCTGCCCTGGTTCTCCGGGGGAAGTAAAGCTCACCTATTATCCAGTTGATCAGCCGGATAAAAAAATGGAGCTACCCTGGGTAGCAGTCAACAATGACGAAAACTACACCTATCAGTGGCAGCTGGAGGCACTTTCGGCCGACACAGAATACAAGGTAACCCTGGAAGCCCGAGGAGACTCCGGGTCTGATGTTTCTGACAGGGTAGAGGGTAAATTCTACCTGCCACCCAAAGCAGATCAGGAGAAAGACATTTCTTTCACTATCGTGAGTTGTCATGATTACCTTAGAAAGGACCAGCCTGACGGTCACCAGATCTATCGGTCTATGCTGAAGCAAAACCCTGATTTCTATGTCCACACCGGGGATATTGAATATTACGACAAGCAGGACCCCTGGGCGATGACAGAGGAACTGATGCGTTTCAAATGGGATCGCTTGTTTGCCTTGCCACTACAACGGGAGTTCTGGAATCAAACCACCTCTTATTTCATGAAAGACGATCACGATGCGTTACGCAATGATGCTTACCCGGGCATGAGTTATGGAACAGTATCATGGGAGAGAGGCCTGGAGATCTTTGATCAGGAGCAGTTTCCTTCCAATGCTAAACCCTATAAAACCATTCGATGGGGCAAGGATCTTCAGATATGGATCACAGAGGGCCGAAACTACCGAAGCAAGAACACAGATCCTGATCAAAGGGGAAAGACTATTTGGGGAGAGACCCAGAAACAATGGCTCTTCAACACCATGAAGGAGTCTGATGCTACTTTTAAGGTACTCATCACCAATGATCCTATTCTGGGACCTGACAGGGAGAACAAAAGTGACAATTACGCCAATTCAAATTTCCAATATGAAGGTGATGAGATCCGCGATTTTCTAAATCAGTTCGAAAACACTTTTATCACCTGTGGAGACCGGCACTGGCAATATGTGACACATTATGAGGATTCCAACCTTTGGGAGTTTGGTTCCGGCTCAGGAGCCGATCAGCATGCTGGGGGCTGGAAGCAGGAAGATGTACGTCCTGAGCACAGGTTTCTCCGGGTAAAGGGTGGATATCTCTATGCTAAAGTGTTTCAGGAAAATGGAAAGTCGGCCATTTCATTCCAGCATCACGATGTGGACGGAAACATGGTGCACGAGGAAGTCTTTTACGGAAATTAAAGAAATCACCAATAGCTAATCACCAATTGGGGTGCCCTTTTGGATTAAGCAAAAAGGTTGGAGCATATCCAGCCTTTACTTTTTTCTATTGAGAGGTAGCCCTGAGCAGGACTGGTAGGATTCTTTCGCTGAATAGTCCAATACTATTCTTAGATTGTAATACATACAGGACCATAGATAAGTAAACATCAGTAAATGAAGAACTATATGCAGTTTTTGGGATTTCTGCTCCTGGTTTTGTTGTGCCTAAATCTCACGCTGGCGCAGGTGGATAAATCATTTCTCCTTCCTCCAATGTTGGTGAAGCATAATGAGAAGAGTGATCAATATCACCCAAAGAATAGAGCATCTTCTGGGATCTCCAGCTTAGCTGTCAGCCGTGGTGGTCGCTTTTGGGCCGTCTGGTATGCAGGGATCACACCAGGCAAGGTTGAAAGATGCCCGAGCAATTACATTATTGTGGCTACCAGTAATGATGGGAAAAACTGGACAGAAGTGCTTTATATTGATCCGGATGGGCCAGGGCCGGTAAGAGCATTCGATCCGGAAGTTTGGGTAGACCCGGATGGGCACTTGTGGGTTTTCTGGGGCCAGCAGATCAAGCCTGCTACGTCAACCATCTCAGGCGTTTGGGCAATCAAAACTACAGAGGCTAATACAGGTGACCCCGAATGGTCTGATCCCATGAGACTTGCCGATGGTGTGATGATGTGCAAGCCCATAGTATTAACCACAGGTGAGTGGGTGCTGCCTGTTTCTTTTTGGCATGTAACACGGAATAGTGCCAGGATGATGATATCTACTGACAAGGGGCTGAATTGGGAGGAAAGAGGGGCTGTAGACGTTCCTGCGGATATACGCGACTCCGATGAACATGTGATTATAGAGCGAATGGATGGAGCCTTGTGGATGCTGGTCCGCACGAAATATGGGATAGGAGAGAGCTTTTCTAAGGATCAGGGCCAAACCTGGACACCGCTTCTACCTTCTAAGATTCAGCATCCTACTTCCCGTATTTTCATTACCAGGTTAAGCTCCGGGAGTCTGCTATTGGTAAAACATGGTCCTATAGACATGAAAATTGGTCGATCTCATCTAATGGCCTTTACTTCCAAAGACGATGGTCATACATGGTCTAATGGATTGCTGCTCGACGAAAGACCGGGAGTGTCATACCCCGATGGACAACAGGCAAGTGATGGCAGAATTTATATTACCTATGATTACAAGCGATCAGAAGAACAAAAAATTCTTATGACAAGCTTTACTGAGGAAGATATTTTATCTGGCACTGATTCAGAGATCCTTGAAGTTTTTAGACACAGGAATGTAATCAGCAAGGGAGTCAAGTTGGAATAACTTCCTGATTGATTTAAAACAAAAAAAGGCTGATGTAAACATCAACCTTTTGATAGAGGTGCTGAGCAGATTCGAACTGCTGTAGGAGGTTTTGCAGACCTCTGCCTAGCCACTCGGCCACAGCACCATTTGGAAAACAAATTTAAAATTCTTTGGAAAAGTACAAAAGCTAACGCCAGAATAGCTGCCAAAAAAACTCAACAAGTCATAAGAACGGAATAAAGCCACATTGAGTTCATCAATGTGGCTTTTATAATCAATTATTCTTTAGAATCTTCTTCTTTTGATTCTTTTGCATCGTCAGCTTTTGCATCGTCAGCTTTGGCTTCAGCTGCTTTTTCCTCCTTTTTAGGAGCTGCTTTTTTTGCAGGTTTAGAAGCTGATTCCATTTTGTCTTTCAATGCAGAAAGTGCTTCAAGGTCACCAAGTGTAGATTTTTCACCTTCCTGGTTGATCTTGTTGAGCGTCTTGCCTTTTCCGCCACCACCAGTTCTTTTCTTAGGTGCTTCTACAGGCTGATCTGCTCCTTCTTTCCAGATGGATGTATGCGAAAGTGTGATTCGTTTCTCATCCTTAGAGAAGTCAAGCACTTTGAAGTCAAGTGTTTCTCCTTCGTTGGCAACCGTACCGTCTTCTTTAGAAAGGTTTTTAGTTGCTACCTGACCCTCAAGGCCGTAAGGAAGCTCAATAAGCGCGCCTCTTTCAGACTTGGAGATCACAGTACACTTGTGGATAGATCCTCTTGAGAATACTGTTTCGAAAGTATCCCATGGATTCTCTTCCAGGTGCTTGTGGCTAAGTGCCAGCCTTCTGTTTTCTACATCAAGCTCCATGACCACTACTTCCAGCTCTTCACCAACCTTCACAAATTCTGAAGGGTGCTTGATCTTCTTGGTCCAGCTAAGGTCTGATACGTGTACCAGTCCGTCGATACCTTCTTCCAACTCGATGAAAAGACCGAAGTTGGTCAGGTTTCTCACGATACCTTTATGCTGCGTTCCCACTGCATATTTTGTAAGAAGATCCTGCTTGGTCCATGGATCTTCAGTCAGTTGCTTGATACCCAGAGACATTTTTCTCTCATCTCTGTCGATAGTCAATACAACAGCCTCAAGCTCGTCACCTACATTCATGAAATCCTGTGGATTTCTCAGGTGCTGAGACCATGACATTTCAGAAACGTGGATCAGTCCTTCTACACCAGGGATGATTTCAAGGAATGCACCGTAATCAGCTACATTCACAATCTTACCCTTCACTTTAGATCCGATCTCAATACCAGCATCCAGAGAATCCCAAGGATGTGGAGTGAGTTGCTTCATACCAAGAGAGATACGCTTCTTGTCATCATCGAAGTCAAGAACCACGACGTTGATCTTCTCATCCAGGTTCAATACCTCTTCAGGGTGATTGATTCGTCCCCAGGAGATATCAGTGATGTGAAGTAGACCATCAACACCACCCAGGTCGATGAACACACCGAAATTGGTCATGTTTTTGATCACACCTTCGAGTACCTGACCTTTCTCAAGGTTGTTGAGGATCTCAGTTTTTTGCTGTTCGATGTCTTTCTCTATCAATACTTTGTGTGAAACGACCACGTTGTCATTAGAGTAGTTGATTTTCACAACTTTTACCTCCATCTTCTTATTGACAAACACGTCGAAGTCCCGGATAGGCTTCACATCGATTTGTGAACCAGGAAGGAAAGCCTCTACGCCGTAGATATCTACGATCAGACCACCTTTGGTTCGTCTTTTTACCATACCATCGATAACCAGGTCCTTGTCCAGGGCTTCCTGAATTTTCTCCCACGCGTTAACGATCTTGGCTTTTCTTCTGGATAGTACAAGTTGTCCTGCAGCATTCTCCTGCTCTTCAACGTATACTTCAACGGTGTCACCAGGCTTCAGATCAGGTAGATCTCTGAATTCAGAAAGGGCAACAAGTCCGTCTGATTTAAATCCAATATTTACAATAACATCTCTGTCCGTAATCCCTACTACTGTACCATTCATCACCTCTTTCTCATTGATGGTGTTCATGGTATCCTCGTACATCTGCTCCATTTTCTTACGGTCGGCTTCGCTGTATTCATCGCCAAATCCGTCGGAGTCAGTATCCCAGATGTTAACTTCTTCTTTTGCAGGAGCTTTTTTAGCTTCTTTCTTAGATTCCGCAGGTTTAGCTGCTTCTGCTTTTTCTTCCGCCTTGGTTTCAGTAGATGCTTTCTCTTCAGCAGCTTTAGGAGCTTCTGCTGATTCTTCTTTTTTAGCCTCTTTCTCTTCTTTCACCTCAGCCTTTGCTTCTTCTTTAGAGACTTCTGCAGCCTTTGCTTCTTCAGCAGCTGCTGGTTGAGAATTAGTTGTTTTCTGATCTTCTAATTCTTCAGTTTCCTTTTTTGCCATAATAATTTTGACTCTAAATACGCTGCAGAGCCAGAGTCATCATCTCTGCAGATTTTATTTAATAATGCATTTAGGAGAACCTACATGCCCATTCACCCGAATGGAGGCGCAAATTTAGAGAAATTACCTGAAAAGCGGATTATTTCTTGCTTTATTATTGAAATACTTACCTGACACCAAATTAATGGCGGATGGTTAGCTTTGCAGCTTTCAAAGTCAAGCCAAAACAGGACATTATAAAAATGCTGATCGACCGGAATATCTCTCTAAAACCATTCAACACGTTTGGCCTCGATGTGACAGCAGATTACCTCACACATGTCAATCAGCCGGATGATCTGATAGAGGTATACTCCACCAAAAAGTTTCAGACCATGAAAAAGCTCGTCCTGGGTGGAGGCTCAAATATCCTTTTGACCAGACATTTTGGAGGGCTGGTTATTAAAATGGAGATAGAAGGAATAGAGATCATCGAAGAGCAAGATGAAACCGTCCTGGTAAAGATTGGGGCAGGAGAAAACTGGCATCAGTTGGTGATGTGGGCAGTGGAGAAAGGGTTTGGCGGCATAGAAAACCTGTCATTGATCCCAGGCACGGTAGGTGCTGCCCCCATGCAAAATATAGGTGCCTACGGAGTAGAACAGGAGTCTGTTTTTCATTCATTGGAGGCCTATGAGATATCATCCGGAAAGTCAGTGCGGTTTTATAGGGAAGATTGCACCTTTGGCTACAGGTACAGTGCTTTTAAGGGCCCACTAAAAGAAAAGTATATCATCACCCATGTCTACTACAGGTTGATAAAACATCCGGAATACAATATTTCATACGGCAACCTGAAGGCTACGCTTGAAAAGATGGGTGTTGCAGCGCTTAACTTAAGAGCGATCAGTCAGGCGATAATAGATATCCGACAGAGCAAACTACCTGATCCGGTGGAGATAGGAAATGCCGGAAGCTTTTTTAAAAACCCTGTGATCATGAAGGACCACTATCAATCACTGGTGGCTGCTTTCGATGAGGTGCCAGGCTATGAGGTAAATGATGCAGAGATTAAAATACCTGCTGCATGGTTGATTGAAAAAGCCAACTGGAAGGGTCACAGGAGAGGAGAGATTGGTGTGCACAGTAAACAACCCCTTGTACTTGTTAATTTTGGTGGAGGTGAGGGAAAGGAGATCAAAAGGCTGTCTGAAGAAATACAAAAAACAGTATCCGATAAGTTTGGTATTGAGTTGGAGACTGAAGTGAATATTATTTGATCTTCTCAAAATTCCTTCAGAAATCAACATTAATCTTTGCGTATGAAACTGCTGGTAGTAGAGGACAATTTGCAGCTAAGCACCAACATCAAATCGTACCTTTCGGAAGAGGGTTATGTCTGTGAAGTGAGTGATACCTACCATCAGGCAATAGATAAGCTCTATGCGTTTAGCTATGACCTGGTGGCCCTTGATCTGATGCTCCCGGATGGCACCGGCCTGGATTTGCTTCGTGTGATCAAGGACAAGTTCCCGCAAATGGGGGTTCTCATCATTTCAGCCAAGAATGCACTGGATGATAAGCTCACCGGGCTCAACCTGGGTGCAGATGATTACCTGGCCAAGCCATTTCACCTGTCGGAGCTGCATGCCCGGCTGCGAGCAATATTTAGGCGGAGAAACCAGGAAGGCAATGACCTGGTAAACTTCAATGAGATCAGTGTAAATGTCAATACTTTCGAAATCAAAGTTGGTGAAACATTACTCGATCTGACAAGAAAGGAATTTGAATTGATTCATTACCTGGTGATCAACAAAAACAGATTGCTGACCAAGCAATCAATTGCCGAGCATTTGTGGGGTGACTATATGGATGCTGCAGATTCCTTTGATTTTGTCTACCAGCACATTAAAAATATCCGCAAGAAAATCAGCCAGGCCGGAGGAAAAGACTACATCCATACGGTATATGGAGTAGGCTATAAATTCAAGGAGGAGGAGTGAGGTTAGTCATTAAAATAACAATTTTCTACCTGTTTATTACCACCATTGTGTTCATCATTGGCGGGGTCATCGCTTTTAAGGTGATGAACAGGGAGATCCAGTTTGAACAAAGAATTTACCTGGGGGAACGTATGCCATCCCTGGTCAGTTACCTGGAACGACGCCAGCCTACCGATAGCGTGATCAGGGACAAACTCATTATCGTTCCGCTCAAAGATACAATTCCGGAAATGGGCCCTATCTATTCCGATACACTGGTGATGCACACCACCCTGCAGCGGATAGAACCGCACATTAAGCTGGAGGCCATAAGAAATGTGAATAACCGCAGCTACAGGATCATCATTTATGACCTGGTAATTGAACCGGACGACGTGAGAGACATTGTGGAGGAGTCTCTAACAATGATCTTTTCTTTATTGCTTTTCCTGATTGTGGGTTTTGGCCTGTTAGGATCCTATTTTGTGTTTCGTCCTTTTGGCAAAACCCTTTCAGCCATCAAAAATTTCTCCATTCAGCAGCTGAAGCCCATCCGGTTGCCTGATTCATCCACAACAGAATTTATCAGGCTCAACAAATTCATCAAAGACATGACCGATAAGGCTACGAGGGATTATCTATCGCTCAAGGAGTTTTCTGAAAATGCTTCTCATGAGATGCAAACACCACTGGCTATTGCCCAGGGTAAGCTGGAGATTCTGATGGGGGACGAAAAGCTGACAGAACAGCAACTGGAGCTAATAACCTCTGCTCAAAATGCCATCAAAAGGGTAAGCAGGCTCGGTAATTCCCTGTCTCTGATCACAAAGATTGACAATAAAGAGTTTAGTGATACCCAGGAAATCGACTTTTCTAAAGAACTGAACCGGTTTATCTATGATTTCAAAGAGCTGATGGATCTAAAATCACTCTCTGTCAAAACAAAAATTGAAAACAATCAGTTGCTTCTGGGTAACCTGGTATTGATTGAGTTATTGTTGACTAATCTTCTCAATAATGCAATCAGACACAACCAGGAGAAAGGATATATAGATATTAAGCTTGAGAACAAGAAAATAACCATTGAAAATTCCGGGTATCCGTTGAAGAATAAACCAGAGGAATATTTTGAGCGGTTTAGAAAAGGCACCAATGATCCGGGAAGCTCCGGACTTGGCCTGTCCATTATCAAGATGATCTGCGACGACATGGGCATGCGTATCACCTATGAGAATATAGAATCAAAACACATCATAAAGCTTAGCTGGAATTAAACTTCAGGTTTGCTATAGATTTCGATCAAATTCTGATCAGATGTGATCAATACCTTTGAAATTTTAAAACAATACCCATTTATTAATGAGATTTTTTCTTACCCTATTTTCTTTTTTTATCATCACAGCGGCCTTCGCCCAAAACTATGCTATCACAGGGAAGGTGACTGACAAAGCTTCAGGCAATCCATTGGAGTTTGCCAATGTAGCTATATTTCAGGAGCAGGATTCCAGTTTGGTCACCGGCGGAATTACCGATGCTGAGGGAGCGTTCAATATCAAGATACAACCCGGAAATTACTACGTGAGAATTCAGTTCGTTACCTACGGATCCAGAATATTAAGCGGCATTGAAATCAATAATAATAACCCTGTTCAGGACTTTGGGCAAATCATATTGGCACCTCAGGACACCGAGCTCGAAGAGGTGGTGGTGCAGGCGGAGCGAACACAAATGCAGCTGCAACTAGACAAAAAAGTTTACAATGTAGGTAAGGACCTAAGCAACCTGGGAGGTAGTGCTTCAGACCTTTTAGCCAATTTGCCGTCTGTGAGTGTTGATGTAGAGGGAAACGTTGAGCTGAGGGGGAGTACGAGTGTAAAGGTGCTGATAGATGGTAAGCCCAGTGGGTTGGTTGGATTGTCGAGTACAGACGCATTGAGACAAATGCAGGGAAATATGATCGAGACTGTAGAGATCATCACCAATCCTTCCGCAAGATACGATGCAGAAGGTATGGCAGGGATCATCAACATTATCCTGAAGAAAGATCAGAAAAAGGGAGTGAATGGTAGCTTCCAGGTGAACACCGGATGGCCGCACAATCATGGAGCGTCTGTAAACATGAACCTGAGGCGCAATTGGGTCAACTTCTTTGTTAATTATGGTATAGACTACAGAAAAGCACCCGGAATAGGGGAGACTTTGCAGCGCTTTCCACAAGCTGAGACTGATGAGGTAGCCAGGACCGATCAGTTTACGGATCGTTTGCGAGGTGGTCTGTCAAACAGTGTAAGGTTGGGATCAGATTTTTTCATCAACGATAAAACCTCAATCACCACAGCTTTTCTATACAGGTATTCTGACGAGCTCAATGAATCAAAGATCTCCTTCGAAGATTTTGATTTTGAAGATAATCTTTTGGATTATACACTGAGAGAAGATGATGAAATGGAAGGGGATGAAAACCTGGAATATTCTTTAAACTTCAGCAGGACCTTTAGCAGCGAAGATCACAAGCTCACTGCAGATGTCCAGTTCCAAAGTAACAATGAGATAGAGCAATCAGACATTCTTCAATCAAACGGTGCTACACGGGCTGCCATGACGGAGGAATTACAACAAAAGGTGAGAAACGATGAGGGTGAGAACAGGCTGATGTTACAATCTGACTACATTCACCCTTTTGGTGACAAAGGAAAGTTTGAGCTCGGCTATCGTAGCACCATCCGAAATGTGAAAAACAACTACACGGTAGATGAGGCCGACGAGTCTGGTGTGTTTATGCCGGTAGATACTTTTACTATTGCATTTGACTACAATGAGCGGGTACATGCCTTTTATGGTATAGTGAGTGATGAGCTGGAGAAAATCTCCTGGCAGGTTGGACTTCGAAGTGAAACCACAAGCATTTCATCGGTGCTTGAGGAGCAAAACCGTAACCTGACGTGGAACTACACCAACTTGTTCCCAAGTGCATTCTTTACTTATAAACTGCTTTCAGGCAACCAGGTGCAGTTGAGCTATAGCAGGAGAATCGAGCGCCCGAGATTTAGAGAGTTGAGTCCGATGACCTCTTTTTCTAATAACAGACGCTTCAGGGTGGGTAACCCGAACCTGCAGCCCGAGTTCACCGATTCCTATGAATTGGGATTCCTGCAAAACATGAGCAGCTCATCTATTTATTACGGAGTATACTACAGATATACGGATCAGTTGATCCAGCGAGTAACGCTGCCGCCCAATGAATTGTTACAAACTGTCACCATACCTTACAACGCAGGAATCAGCCGTGCATTTGGTGTGGAAGTAAATGTTTCTCAGGATTTCACCGAATGGTATCGCTTGAGTGGAAACGTTAACTTTTACCGTCAGGAATCTAATGGAGTACTGGGAGATACGCTGCGATTGGATGCCAAGGCTGTGACCTTATCCAGCAGGATCAACAACAATTTTACCTTGTCTGACAGGCTGACTGCTCAGGTAAACTATTGGTATAGAGCTCCCGAACAAAGGGCGCAGGGCAGGAGATTGTCGATGTCCAGCCTGGACCTTGGGCTTTCCTACGACGTCTTAAATAACAATGGAACCGTAAGTCTGAATGTTCGCGATTTGTTCAATACAAGGAAATATCGATATACCACAGAACTGGAGACCCTTGTGGAGGACAATGTATGGCAGTGGAGAAAAGGCCCTACTTTCAACCTCGCATTTGTCTACAGACTCAATCAGAATAAGCAGCGCGAAAGAGGCGGAGATCGTGATGGTGGCGACGATTTTGATATGTAAGGAGGTGTTGAAAGGGATTGAAAGAGCTTTCTTAAACATCGTACGGTTTAGGTAGTATAACTTAAATTCTTCGTTTGTTTTCAACTGTTATTTCTGATCCTTCCGCTAGCATGACTGAAGTTGGTTCCATATGGTTCAGGAAGTCAAAGTTAGATCCATATACAGAAGCAAAATCGACCTCAATTTCATGCGCTAAAACGGTGTAAGCTTTCCATTTCGGATGAGTCACCTCATATTCAAAGGATTCTGTTTCATTTGCTTTTGTATAACCCCAATAGTGTTCGGTTATAAATTCTGTTTCGGAATCTGGTTTTATTTCTATGCTGTCAAGTTCAGCAATCACTTCAAATGAGTTTGAAACCCCATTTGATTTCCAAAGGTATTTGACCGTTCTTTTGTTTTGGTTCTCCATCCACATGTGGTCCATTTTCATTGTTTGATAATGTTCCTTATAGACGGTGTTAGCTACAAATGTTAGAGCTCGCTTTGGGACAATTTCTTTAATAAAAACAACCCCTCTTTTCCAGGTTTCCCCGTCTCGATGTTTTACATAAAATCGAAGGTTTACCTCTTCGAAGTTCCTATGAAAAGGAATAGGAAATCCCAACAGTTTAGTATTTAAAAACATGAACCCAACAAGGCTTACATAGCAGGTGTTATTCCAGAGATCCAATTCAGTTTTTGGCGGCAAATAGGATTTAAGTATTGTTGGTTCAACCTCGTAGTTGGCAATTGCTAATTTTCTCCACTCTGCATTTAAGAAACTCATGTAGGGATTTGAAGTTGTGCAAGATACCGATCAGATATGGCGAGTGACCATATCCTGTCTAAAAAGCAGTAATGTAGTGAAATAGCCCAATCCCCACAACTGTCTCTACTAAGTGAGACACTTTCCAGATTACCCAGGCAGTGAAGCTATCAAGTCCTATTGACCTGGCCAGTAAAGCACTCTGGCATATAACCTATAGCGAATGTGTTAGACACTATACATTTAAACTAGTTAGCGAATATCGCAATTAGAATGGTTACTATTATGGAAATGATCCCCAATATTATCTGCCATCTGCTCAAAGAGAGACCCTTTTCTCCTTCAGATTGAATATTATCCCCGATCTGTTGGTTCCCATAGATAACACCCTGGTTCGATTGGTAGTTCTGTATATTTTGAGTAATTGGAGCACTCTCTTGAGGTTTTAGAAACTTCTTTCCATAGAATGCAGATTGTGTCTTTGAAATTACAATAATTGATAACCTCCCTGCCTTTAAATCATCATTTGTCGTACTATCTCGAACATCATCTTCATTGATCAACTCTCTTAAGTAGTAATTGACTTCCCCCAATTCCGGTATTAGCCCAAGTTGTTTTTGAAAAAGTTCAGTTTTAATTTCTTCAGAGTTGAAGCTTTGCTTGTTAGGGAATCGATTGATTTCTTCAGCTAAAAAGCGCAAAATCTCATGCATTATTTGTCTTTCTGAAGTTATGTAACCACCTGAACTCATGAATTGCTTAGTTCGTTGATTAGCTAAGATTCTCTTATACTCCAATCCATACCCTTTAATGGTATTTATTAATCCATCAAGTTCTAATTTGTCAATAATGGGACCAATGTCCCTAGGACTAAGTTCAATTTTTGGATCGTTTTTTACTATATCTTCATATGGCTTCACTGGTTTTCCATAATGTTCAATGGCATGATTGAGGATTCTATGATATATGTAGAGTTCGTTTACCAAGGGGTATTGTGTCAGACGACTGGTTAGAGGGAGTAGCCCTCCCAGGCAATAAAAAACTAATCTAGCTAAATCTACGGTGAGATGCAACGGGTAAAATCCTACTGAGTTCCACAGATGAAAGCTCCTGACTGGTGTAGATGCAGAAAGAAACTATCAGCTCCCAGAGTAGATTTGGCGGTGAGGTTCGTAGACAAGTGGCTATGAAATGTTTTAGGCCATTCGTCTCTATCCAATGTTACAGGTAGTTAACGGTTCTCCATAAAATCAATGAATTTAGAAAAGTCTGCTACCCGGCACCATGGACCATGTTTTTGAATTACAAGAATGTTGTTGTTCCATAAATACTCAAATAACATATCTACCTCATTGTCATTTAAGTCTAGAAAATCAATCTGTTCGGAAAGTTCTTCATACCACAAAGGTGAATTTCTGTCATTCATTGCTTCTTCAAAATCAGAAACTCTTTTATAGTATTTGTTAAGAACCTTATCTAGTTTTTCTGATTTTATGAATTCTTGATATTGAGCAAATGAATACTCTACCGGAGATAAATATTTGATTGCTTTTCTCTTCTTGAAGTCAATTCCATCGAGATACAATTGTCTTATTCTATGATTGATCAAAGTATCATTCTGCAAATCAATCCCATATTCATACCTCATAGCATACCGAAGAGTACCCAAGGCTGTTAGAGTTGTTCTTGGGATTCCATCTTTACCTGTGATTGTGAACTTTACATTTATGATTGGGTCCTCATGATCCTGGTAGTTCAATGCATCAATAAGCGGTTCTATTGGTTGAGAATAAGTAACAATTGAAATGAAGAGTATAAGTGAGGATAGAATTCCTTTCATTGTTTAAAGTTATCTATTGTCTCCTCAACCCACTTTAAGATTTCCTCTTTCTCCTTTTTAAATTCTTCTGAATTTGGATCGATGATGTTACCACTTGGATCTACCCAGCTAATCATATCTTGATTCCACAGATAGTATCTGTTTTCTTTTACTTTGGTTTTTGAATTATCGTATTGGTTTGAAGTGGATGGAGCGTTGTAGGAGTAATCTTGAACGAAAATGAAGTAAATCAAACTGTCATTTACGTAGATTTCATTTACAGACTTCCCCATATGTCCGTAATAATTTATTTCTATAAGTTTTAAGTTTTCCTTCTCGAAATATCCTGTTAGTTCGCCACCTTCAGAAGAGTTCTCAAAATCGTCGAGGGATTTCTTAGTGTAAGAAGTTTTATTGTCTTGAGTCTTCTTATAAAGTCTTCTTATTTCAGTTAATGGATCCTGTCCAAAGGCTAAATGAGAGGCTAAGAGGAAGAAAAATATGAAAATGAAATGCTTCATCAATTACCTGTAACGCTCAGGTAAAATGCTGTGTGGCCCGAGCTTTGTTAATAGCACTAAAGTAGCGATTCTGGCTCCAACTCACAACGGTTCAGATGCAGCACGTTCCACAAGCATTTTTCTGACTGGCAGTAAGAAAAGTAGAAAGCACTACTCTCTCCAAAAGCCAGAAATCGCGGTTCAGTTGCACTGAAAATGGCAGATAGGCAGCAGCCACATGCATTTTTACCGCTTGTTACATGGCGTTTTTCACCATCTTCTCCAGCGATTCAGTTGTTAGCTCGCTGTTCAGTTCGAGTTCAGAGTTAATCCGTAGAAACTGTTTGTTGTCAAGGTCGTCATAGAGGCTAACCCAGAATTTCTTTCCTGTGTTAGTTCGTCCGATCATGTCGTTATCTCCCTCAGTGTTAGAGATGGTCAAAAATTTCGTTCGCCCGTTAGAGGCTAGTCCGACAATCTGGTTTTTGTTGAAGTTGTTAGTCAGCCACTGAATCATGAAGTTATATCCGTAGAATCCAGTTCGTGGAATTTCAATGACAGAATATGAGTCGGTTCGTGAAATGGAGTGGTCCTCAAGGTTCACCTCTGGGCAGCACTCGTCTGCTTCTTTTAGTTCGTTTTCTATCTGTTCAGATGTTGAGTTGACTATGATGTACTTTCTGAATTTCTGGAAGTTGATCGGTTTTCGTTCCTTCGTTTGCTGTTTAGTTGACTTGGACTCACGATCGATGTACTTTGTTAAGTAGTTAACCTCAAACTTCTTCTCCAGAAAGAGAATTAGAAATTCAAGAGGGAGTAGAAAGAATCGAATGATGCTCCACATTCGTTCAAATGGCATCAATAGCATTCCAAGTATTCCTCGTCCAACGTCCTTGGGATATTTGATGATTGTTACAATTAGCGCAACAATCCCGATTATGATTAGACCTTCAAATACGTATTCCATTTGCGTTGCGCAGGTATGCCATGTAACGCCTGGATAGAGCGAGTGGCCCTCCCCAGGCAATGAAAATCTAAACTAGCTAAATCTACGGTGAGATGCAACGGGTAAAATCCTACTGAGTCTAGCAGATGAAGGCTCCTGACTGCTCCAATGGCAGAAGGAAACCATGAGTTCAAAGAGTAGATTTGGCGGTGAGGTTCGCACTCAAGTTGCTATGAAATGCTTTAGGCCATTCGTCTCTATCCAATGTTATCAGCTTTTCTACTTCAAGAAGATTTCAGTTAGCCCGTTAACAGCATTTCTTCCATAGGTTTCAGGGTTTGCTGCCTGATAGTTAACAATGAATTGAATGTCCTTTGGTTTAAGTTCGTTAACAAGTTCCCGTGCCTTGGGTGGCTCAATTGAATTTCCGTTCACAACCAATTGTCGACAATCTTCACAATTATTATATTTTATTGTTGGTTCAGGTATGTGTTCATTCAAGTTGCTTCTGATAATCTCTAGTTGTTTCAGTTTATATTTTCTTGATTGGTTTGCACCTGTTCCAGCAAGTAACATATAGTCACAGATTCTGCAGTATATCTGAGAGCTAGATAAATCCGCAATTGTTGCAAGTTTTATATCAGATAGTTGAAGTGTTCCAAGTTTTTCCTCAATCTGTTCGGTTGTGTATGGAATTCCATCAATCACATAGAGTTCACATAAACTTATAGTATCAGTATTTAAGTTTGTTCGATTCTGTGCAAGAGAAATCAGACTTTCAATAGTTAAGTCCTGACCGTTCACAAAAGTGTTAGCCAGTATGATAGTAAGTCCAAGAAGGATTCTTCGCATTGCAGATTATTGCTGATAACGCCCGTGTATGGCGCATGTGCCCACACTGGCAATTAACTCTAAAATAGTGAATCTGCCGGTGCTTCCAAAGTATCCAAGAGGCACTATACTCTGCAGATTAAAAAATTCCTGCGTTTCTCCAATCAATAGAAAGCCTGCTGTTCCCAGCGGCAGATGAAAGGCGGAGTCCTGAAGAAAGTAGCTAGAAGCACTTAGCACATGCAGCCATACACAATGTTAGATGCTGTACTCCTCTGCAATTTCATTGTTACTTTTTATCAGGCGAATAACAGTGTTGGATTTTTGCGAGGCATTTAATGTTTTGATCAAGTTATCCATGACGTCTTTCGAAATTCGTTTTTCTCCATTGAAAGGGATATCAATTATTAATGATTCATGATTTAAATATATTTCAATTGGTAAGTCATTACTTGACTCGTAGATATATGAATCTAATTGTTCAATTGTTCGATATATTTCCATCCCCTTTTCCAATTTCATAGGCCAGTGAACAAGAACAATTCCACCGGATTCCAACTCAAAACCACCTACAATATGAAATGAGTTCGATGAATCTAGATTCTTTATCAATTCGAAATCTTGATTTACAGTTGAGCAATTGATTTTGGTTGCAATTTGGCGAGAGAGTCCAAAACAAATATTCCGGAAGTAAATATCACATTCCCTTATTGCTTTACCCCCGAGATCATGAACAATAGCTAAACTCAAATTATCTTCATCTGATCTTTTAAGCTTGAACGTTTTAGTGTGTTTGATCACCTTATAGTTAGGTGTTGTTATTATTGAATCAATGTATTGTATTGCAATTTTTGCCGTTTCTTTGGTTACCCCATTTTCATAGTAAAGAGTTCTGTCCCCAATCATTAGCCTGTTCTCCTCACTAGTGCAAGAAAATAGTAGAACGAAAAAAAGTGGAAAAATCTTTCTCATAGGCGGGTATAGCATCTAACGCCCGGATAGAGCGAGTGGCCCTCCCCAGGCAATGAAAACCTAAACTAGCTAAATCTACTGTGAGATGCAACGGGCAAAATCCTACTGAATCTAGCAGATGAAAGCTCCTGACTGATTCAAAGGCAGAAGAAGACTATCAGTTCATAGGGGAGATTTAGCGGTGAGGTTCGCATAGAAGTGGCTATGGAATGCGTTGGCCATTCGTCTCTATCCAATGTTAGCAGCTGGTCAATTGAACTTTATTGATTCAACAACTTCTACTATTTCACTTAATTTATCTTTTCGATTAACTCCACCAACGGCAAGAACATCAAATTCTTTAGAGGTGATGAGAATTATAACATTATACTCATCAAACCATCCATGGCTTGTTGAAAGGGTTTTTAAATGAGCTCTTTGATTATCAATTGTTTTTCCTTCACTGGTCAGATCCTCACTTTTAGAAAAGTACTGTGAAGAGATTACTTCAACTGCTTCTTTTTGAGTTAACCCTTGAAAAGTGCTTTTGCCAAATCTTGTCAGGTTGAGATATGAGATAATTTCGTCTAATTCGTTTCTTTCTTCAGCACGCAGGGTCATAGCACTATGGTTAGTTATTTTTAGTTCACTTTCTCCAAAATCGATATTAAACCCAAGATTTTCAAATGAATTGATTGTGGTTTGTTCATCGTATTTAGCGGAAAATACAACTTCTTTAAGCTCATTTATTCGGTCAGTGTCATATTCCAACACTATGCTGGCAATGAATTCATCAGACCCAAAAAATATTGTGAAATTTTCTTTATCAATTTCTTTATCAATAAAAGTCAAGTTGACAGATTGATATCCATTAAAATTGCCAGTTGCGACATTTGATGTGTCAAATCCCGTTTCCAATAAAGTATTTATTTGCTTGGTTTTCCATTCATCGAAAGTCATTGGGTTATCAAATTCATAGACTCTAATCTTAGATGAATCTATGACACTCCTAAAGCCTGGAAGCGTCTTATCCACAACAAAATCAGGAGGCAGATCAAAGAATAGTCTTGTGCCTGTTGCCTGAGTTGGTTCTTGCTGAAAAACAGAAAGAATTAAGAATAGGATTGCAGTAAACATCAAATTAAGTAATATAGCTGCTAAAGCCAAGCTATCGATTTGTATGCCCCGACCTTGGCAGATTCAGATAAAGATAGCGAACTGCCCAATCCCCACAACAGTATCTACGAAGAAACTGCAAACCGAAAGTCTAAAATCCAGAAGCTGTTAAGGTTATAAAGGCACAGTGTTTAGCAGAATGGGAAGTGAAGCGGTATAGTCGCAGGTCAGTGGCAGAAAGCAGCAGGCATATAACCGATAGCGAATGTTACCAGCTTTTACTTCAGTTTTGCCAGTTTTTTTAGTGTTGTTAGTTCGTCGACATCAGAAGTCACTTCTGCCGTTCGGGTACAAATGTTCGTTCGAAGAAGTTCTTCTCCGTCTTGTGTTTCGTTGTTGGCATATACAAGGTAGGATTTACCAATTTGAAAGTTAAAACCACAATCACCATCCCCCATACCAGTAAAAACTGTTACATATTCTCCGTTTCCGCTTAGGCTCAGGCTTATCAGAATGGGCAGTGAGCGATCAAGTTGCATAAGCTTTGGCAGTAAAGCACTTTGGCATATAACCTATAGCGAATGTTATCGACTTAATCCGTATCAGTTATATCGATAATGCTCAGTTCAGACTTTCTTTTGTCATAGATGATTACAGACCAATCCCAGGCAATATCATAAAACCACTCAGCATTTTCGACTGCTATGTTGAATATTTCAAATTCGTCAAATCGATTCCCAAATTCCTGTTCAACAAATTCAGTTGCTACTTTCCAAGAAGTTGCAGAATCAAGGTTCTTGTATGCCCCACCTTGATTAAGAGTTCTTGCCAATGTACCAGGGAGGTCGAAAATATCCGTTGACCAACCAGTCCTCTTAAACTTTGGTTTTGAGTTAATCTGAAGGTTTTTCCTATAGGTTTCGAGTTCGGGATGTGTTAAAATCTTAGTGATGAAACTGATTTCATCAAGTCTGTTCCTAGATGCGAACCAGTTAAAATGGTTATTACCAGTAAGTCGAAATTTATGGAATTGAATTCCACCGTTAATATGAGTTTCGGCTATCGATTTTCTCAGTTGTTCGTATCCATCTGAGAAGTTGTTCAGTTGGCGGATTTGGAGTTCCTTCCAAAGTTGAATGACTTCTTTGTCAGTCGGTCTTTCTTGATTCCAATCTATTTGAAGTTCCTCCATATTGTCGATAACGCACAGGTATGATGAGTGGCCATCCCTATGCTATAAAAAACTAAGCTAGCTAAACCCTCGGTGAGATGCAACGGGTAAAAACCTGCTGCGTTCTGAAGATAAAGGCTCCTGACTGCTGAAAAATCAACCTAAAAATTATTCTTTCCCAGAGAGGTTTTAGCGGTGAGGTTCCTCACAAAGTGGCTATGAAATGCTCAAGGCCATTCATCATACCGCTTGTTGGAGAGCGTTTATTCCGTTATTTTGTAATTATGAAAAAGAAGCTCAAGGAAAGATTAAAAGATTGCGTTGTTGATCATGTTTTTGTTACGGGATATGAGAAAATGTTTAAAAGAGTTGAGATGAACCAAGATGGAACTCGAATGTGGTATGGTCCAGTAGAAAAGAAGTTTGTTCAATTATTTAAAGACGAGAAAGGAGACGAATTGGAACCAAATTTTAGTAGTAGGTTGAGTCATCGAAAATTAAAGGTTAACGCAAAATCTATGAACACCTGCCTTGTTGATCTGATTGTTAAAGGATATTTGGTTGAAGGAGCGCCAATTCATGAAGAGTATGGGTTAACAGTCAAAGGAGTAAATCATTATCAAACTGGCCGTTCGTTTGAAGAATTGTACTTAAAGGATAGAATGGCAAGGATTGCTTTGGGGATCAGTATAGGTTCAGCTTTTGTTGCTCTGTTTTCAGCTTTAAAAGCGTTCGCTATTTTTTAATTAGGTAACCTATATGAGTTGAAAATGCGAATCTTATCTTCCTGAGATTTTGAAATGGTAAAGAAAATAATTCCTGGAATTAAGATGATTATATAACTCTTGTATGATTCTGCCACATATGGAGTCCAGAAATAAAGCATAGCAATGGTTCCTGGAATCAAAACAATCAAAGCGGTTATGGTAATCAGTCGATTGTGGACTGCATGAATTCTGTTGACATGATAGTTAGCTCTGCTTCCGCAAGAGTGGCATACTAATTCGATGTTCGCTCCCAGCTTATCAGCTAGTTTTACTCGGTCACTTGCCCTTGCTGAAAATCTGATTTGTTTATCACAGTTCGTACAATAGGTGGCTAGTCTCACAAAGCAAACAATAAGGTTTAAATCAAAATGTTATTGGATCAACAAGCACGAAATATTGAATTATGAAAGCTATAAGCAGGAGTACACATATAATAATTATTATTCTTCCTGTTGGATTACTCCGGAATAGTCTTTTTAGTTCTAAGTAATAAATTTCCATTACTATGCCTTTGTAATTTCTTTCCGATTCTTCAATTAAGCTATCAGCTTTTGTTCGACTACCCAAAAGAGTAACTAGTCTCCAGTAATCATCTTCTGGTATCCCCCTAATAGTTCGATTGTTTTCTCGCTTTGCCATTAATGCTCTCCAACATCAAGTTATAATGCATGCACTATAACCACTATTATCTTTTTTCAATTAATCCTTTCAATACCAACACCTTACCCGTTTTTAAATGACAATAAACGTTTATAAGCGATTAAAAACGGATACGTTATCTGTATTGCCAACCTAAGATAAGCCTTTTCGTGAATTTTCAATTGTATTTTGAAGATGGTGGCATGAAGGGGAGGTTAATCTTATACCAACCAGAGGCCTATTAGAAGACCAGGTCACTCGGTACAACCGAGCGACTGGGGTGATGTGTGTTTATTACTTTATCAAAAACGAGGTGTGGTTTCATTCCCAATCACGTGTGGTTTAGTTCCGATCCACGTGTGGTTCTGTTCCCAACCACGTGTAGTTTTCCTCGGAATCACGCGTAGTTTCCCTTCAAACCATGTGTTGATTCGCTTCGAAGAACGTGTTGTTGAGTAATTAAGATACGTATATAAATGAAATAAGATAGGTATGTAAATAAATTTAGATAGGTATCAAACAAGAAAAAGATAGGTATTACATTATTCGGAGACCAAATGACTTGTTTGAGAGAGCTTTGATGACTCAATGATATAAGATACACAAATCATTCCAGAAATGCAACGGTTTAGCACCTAAAAAATGCAAAAAGAGTTTGTGAGCTTGTTAGAACTAAATAAGCCTAGACACCCGGCCGATAGGAGTGATTAATATCCGGGCTCAAGCCAAACTGCGATGGACCTGGTCAGATGGACTTAGGCATGAATCCAGATCTTAATGATGGGCTGCAATATAATTAGTGGCTAAAGCCATTGAGTGCAAATCTATTGTCCCCGGGCTAAAGCCCGAGGCAATAGATTATGTAATCTTCTCTTTTTTAGGACAGAGCTACATTCAACTTTTTCTTTTCATTTTGTAGTGAAGATTCAAAAACCTCATTCCGTAGAAGTTAAGGTTGTGATCAGCTCTCAAGGTGTTATCCGAATCTAGATATACTCGGATCCATTCATGCATTGCTGAGACATATCTTGCCCAATAATCCCCTTTGTGATTTGTCAATGTAAAATAGAAGCCATGCTCTCCAAATGATCGGCCGTCTGATGAAAGTAACAGGGAACCATCCTCTTCAACTTTCTTTGTCATTATTACCGTTGCATTTCCGTTCGGTAATGGAAAAACAACTTTTAGAAGAGGTGTTTGATAATTTGGAGGTGAACAATGAGTATAAACACCGGAGTAGATGACTCTATTGTTTGAGTTTAGAGTTCGATACCAAACGGTCCATTTTGATATATTTCCACTTCTCAGTTTGACGATTTGACTTGTTAAACCCTTTGATGCATCCATTGGGTTCAACGGTAAATTCAATTGTTGTAGTCGTTTGCTAAATAGAACAGATAAAAGCCACCCAAAGGGACGAAAAATACCACTCCAAGACGACCAGAATTCGATTTCATAGTTGACTGTTCTTTCATAAAAGTCTATTATCTCAGGTTTAAGTCTTTTTAGTTCTTGTTCGCTAAATTCAAGAACATTGATGTTATCCATCAACCCAGTATTTGGTTCGTTCGTCGTTCTTATAAGGTTTTCTTCCTTAGCAAGTCGATCAATGAATTGTTCACCAATTTGATCTGGATCTCCATTAGGTCCCAGAAGCCATGAAAATTTAGTTGGGTCAATTTTTCTTCCAGTCAATCGAACCCAGTGTTGAGTAGTTTTATCTAAGAGGTTCTCCAATTATGCAAGTAGGTAATGGTGGCCAACATTGGTTATATGTCACTCCGTCATATAACCGCCTTTTATCACCTTTAAATCTACCGGTTTTTTAACCTTTTCAAATCAGGATAGAGATTAAAAGATTGGATTTGCTGGTACATAAGTGCTTGTGATGTACGCATCACCATCGCCGTCTACTTAAGAGTGTACCCAGTAAAAACAATGTATATCTTGAATCCCGAAGGGATGACAGGATTGTAGAAAATATCATTAACAGCAAATTAAACTCCGAAGGAGTGACATTATAATGCACCTGCCTTCTGCAGGTATCCCTTCGGAATTTAGTTAATATTCATACTAAATTAAGAATCTCCTTAAGTTGATGACGACGTACGCATCGCCACGTCACATCCTCGTATTTATATCAGTTCCGTCACATTGGCCAGCTGCCCATGGTATCTCTCCACCTGGGTGCCGAACTTTTTGAGAAACTCTACGCCCTCATCACTGGCGATGCCTTTGTGCTCGGCGTAGGAGTTGAGGTAGATCACCTTTTCGATGCCGGCAGAATAAATGATGCGGGCGCATGCGAGGCAAGGAGATAGGGTAACGTATAAGGTGGACCCTTCTACACTGGCCTTATTTTTAACGGCATACAGAATAGCGTTTTGCTCGGCATGGATCGCCAGCGAGCAGCCTCCCTTGGAATCCCTGGGACACCCCACATCAGGAAACTCATCGTCACAATTGTGAGTGCCTGCAGGTGGACCATTATAGCCAATCGATATGATGCGTGTGTCTTTGGTGAGCACCGCACCCACGTGCCTTTTGATGCAGTGTGAGCGCCTGGCCAGGTTCACAGCCAGTTCCATAAATATGTCGTCAAATGCCGGTCTATCCATTGAAACCCGAAATTACCAATTCCATTTGTCAAACTGGGAGAAAAAGTTGAAACTCTTTGAAAATGGATGCGCTCTGTATGCCTATTTTAAAACTACCCTTCGTACCATACACGATAGACAGTGCCGGACATGTCATCTGACAACAACATGGATCCATCCGCCAGAAAGACCATGTCTACCGGACGTCCCCAATACTGGTTGCTCGACTTCATCAGGAATCCATCAATAAATACCTGTTTGCCCTGACTTTGGCCTCCTTCTTCTTTGACAAGCACAACCTGCGCGCCGATGTGTCCAGCCTCAGGAGATCTGTTCCAGGACCCGTGCAGGGCAACAAATATTTCTCCCTGGTATTGGGTAGGAAACTGGCTGCCTGTATAAAATCGCATGCCAAGGGGTGCCACATGTGGTCCCATCAATTCAATGGGTGCTACAAAGTCTTCACACGAAAATTGATCTCCAAACTCCGGGTCAGACACATTGCCCTGATGGCAATAGGGGTAGCCAAAATGTTGTCCGGCCTCAGTCAGTTTATTCAGCTCACATTCGGGTGTGGTATCACCCATCATGTCACGTCCATTATCGGTAAAATAGAATTCCCCGGTTTCAGGATGCCAGTCGTAGCCTACGGTATTTCGTACTCCATGGGCGACAATCTCTCTTTCGGATCCATCGGGGTTCATCCGGGTGATGGAGGCATAGATCTCATCTTCCTTTTTGCAAATGTTGCAGGGCGCACCTACAGGCATATACAGTTTACCATCAGGCCCAAATCCCAGATATCGTTTGCCATGGTGCAGCTCAGTAGGATAATCATCCACGATGAGCTCTTTTTTCGTAGTATCAAATTCGAGGATATTCGGATACTTCCATAGTTTACTTACCTCAGATACATAGAGATCCCCGTCTTTGAAGGCGATGCCATTGGGATTGTTCTTGCCGGTGGCAATCACGTATTTCTTGTCAGCCTTGTAGTCTCCGTTTTCATCTTTGAATGCATGGACATGACCACCCCCGCGACTACCCACGAAAACAGTTCCATCAGGTGATAGTGCGAGACTCCTCGCGTCTTCCACCCGGGCGAACACATCGATCTTAAATCCTTCCGGAAGTACCAGTGAATCCAACCTCAGGTCATCGTAAAAAACGATGGTAGTGTCCACGGGTACGGAAGTTTCAGCGCTTTGATCCACATTGCAGCTGTAGAACAATGGGATAATGATGATTAGGTAGGCTAACTTTTTCATAAGCCTAAGTTAAAAATCATTTCGCTAACGGCGAAGGGGTAGTAGGCACATACCTGCTATTGCTCTGGAAATTCTCATTCAGGCCGCTGATCTCAAATCCATCTACAAGGATGGCGTCAGGAACGATCAGAGATATTGGCACCCCGTTGATTCCGTTTCCACCGGTTGTTCCAAAGAATTGGTTAGAGACAATTTTTTTGTCAGAGATAGCATTCACCCTGAAAAGTGAAATGGTACTGGACAGATCCACAAAGTCTATTCTAACAGGGGTTTCTTCTCCTGATTTCACATCTATTTTATATGCCTGGAACATGCTGGAGATGCCAGTAGTTTGAATAGGTTTGAAAATCAAAGCATAATCAAGGCCAATCTCCTCCGCTTTTTTGATCAAAGCCTGTTTCATCTCACCTGCCTTCGTAGGTTTACCGGATTCTACGGACAGGATCCCTGGTGCAATAGATTTGAATGTTCCCCCGAAATTGAAGTTCAACCGGTTGTGGCCGTTAGATTCAGGAGCCAGAGGTACAGGGGTTCTCCCGTTTAATTGCGTTACAAGACGACCACCTTCTACAATCTTGAGTGAATCAGGGGGGATCACACCTTCAGAATCTACAGTGAAATTGCCGATCAGCTTTACCCCGTTGAATGTGTCCATGTGCGACAATGCGGTCACGGAAAGATCCGGATTTCCAATTCTTTGTGGTCCGCGAGCAATTTCCTTCTTCATGTTGCTGATATAAGTTTCCAGCAGTCCCTTATCCGTATTGTTGAGGTTGTCGCGTGCGGCAGTAATGTTTACATCTCCTACCATCAGGGCATTCATAAAAACATCAGCCACCAGGTCTCCCTCTACCAACAAGGGGCCATAATAGATATCCTCAAAGCTTTCCTGTTTTACTTTATTTTTGAGGTACTCCTTCAGCTTTTTCACGTCTTCCTCTATGACATCCCTGGTAGGCAGGTCATCTACCGATGAAACGAGATAAGCCAGCTCTTCTGCAAATACCTTGTAGTCTTCGTCAATCATCTGAACAGAAACATTCAGATAACCCAGCTCATGTGGAGTGACAATTTCGATGCCTTCGGAGTTTACAAAGTAGTGGTTTGCGCCGATGTAAAAGAATCCGATTGACGATCTGAAAATCTCAGGCATATCCTGAAAGTTCTTTCCAATGTCTGAGACTTTCTTTTCCCAGCTCTCGATGTCCGGGATGTTGATTGGTTTGCTTTGGTAGATCTGTACTTTGGGAGCTTCAGCAAAATCTTTGAGTGGTAAAGACTCTATGCCCATTTCCTTGTACAGGTCCGTCTTGCTTTTTTGAAGACGTGCCGCAGCTTTGTAGATGTTGTTTGTAGATATCCATAACGATCTCCTGATGCCATTGTAGTTGTCATCAAGCGGCAGGTTGGTATAACCTGGGTCCTGAGTGAAAACCATGTTAGGGTCATTGTAATTTTCATCGTTTACGGCGTAGTCCCCAACCATCACACGGGTATACCAGCTGCGAGCGCTATCCAGTGAAGACTGGAAGATACCGCCATTCATCGCATTGATGTTGATGGTTTTTAACTCCGTGACCCCATAACCGATAAAGAATGGGTCTTTATACCCATCGCTTTTCAGTTCATCCATGTTCCTGCCCAATTCATCTCTCATAGCTCTCAGGATGACAGACTCGTCTCCTGATTGAGCATATCCTGAAAAGACAAATAAAATGCTACACGCTATTAAGCTAACTCTCATCATCATTTATCCATGTTTGCCGGGTTCGAAAGAATCGGCTTGTCCATATTCGCTTCCGGTTTTTTCTGCGTTTCTATTTTTCTTACAAAGATGGCCGGAGCAATGGCCGTCACCGGAACATACCCCGACTCAGCTCCACAATAGCCATAAAAGATATCACTTGTAGTACCTGTAGCCTGGATCTCACTAAACATCGTCAGTGGAGTTCCGATCAGGTCCACACCCCTCACTAGCTGGTCGGGGCGTCCGTCGGCAAATACTTTGTAGACTTCCGTTGGAGTAATGCTGAATGCATTGGGGGTATATCGGTCTGTCATGGTATAGCCACCCTGTACATTTTTGATATAGTAACCAAACTGCTTATCCTGTTTTTTGCATTCTTTGACCAGCATCTTCCGGAGTGCGTCGTCCTCCTTTTGGTTGCTGGAAGAAACGATAAGGTTTGATTGGCGGGATACAGGGTTTAACCCTGTTTGTGCCCTTGAGTGACCGTTTGAATGCTGACCTTCCAGTAGCGGTTTTCTCGATCTGAGAAAGTCTTTGAGGATGCCCTCTTTCACTGCCTCCACTTCCTGTGACTTCACACCCTGATCGTCGTAGGCATAGCTACCTGTCAAATGATTGTTTTGGAATTCAGGCAATGTAGGATCAAAGGTCACATCAATGAACTTTGGCAGCACCTTCTTGCCGATCTTTTCTTTGAATGTCTGGGCATCATCGCTACTCTTTAGCCGGTCCGCCTCTACACGGTGCCCAAAGATCTCGTGAAAGAAAACACCCGCTGAACGCCCGGAGAATATTGCTGGCCCGGCAAAAGGATCAGCCACCGGAGCCACTTTCAATTCCTGTAGTTTATTGATCATCTGATCGATATCGGCCGTAATTTGACTTGCTGCGGGTAACTCGCGGGGGTGACGCGCAAAATAGTTTTGGTGTAGCGGAATCACATTCCCACCTGCAGAGCGTACTGCAGCGCTGATCTGGATCTCAGCTCTTAGCTCGTTTTGCCGGATTTTGGAACCTTCGGTAGATAGATAATATTTCTGACCGGAAACGAAGCTGAAATTGACCGATCCTTCGATGATATCTTTGTCAACCAGGAAAGCCTCAGACCAAGAGGTAATCTGGTCGATCAGTTTTTTTACATCAACCTCTGTGTCCTCACTGCTCAATGGAGGCTCAATAAAGTTGACCACATTCTCTTTGGAAAAATCGGGGACCTCACCGATTTCGTTCTTTTCACTTCTTTGGGCTATGGTATAAGCAGACGAAGCTATTTTATAGCCCATGTCTGTTGCCATCCAGGTGGTTTGCCGGATGGCGTCCTCCATATTTTCCAGGGGCAAGGGCATGGCCCCTGAATACCTGCTGAATCGCTCACTTCCCTGAAAGTTGTGAGAGTTGTCGAAGGCGTAGTCGCCTACCCGGACATTGGTATTCAATATTCTGCTTCGGTTTTTATCAGAATTCATCAAGCTTCCGAAAGATGCTTCCAATGAAAGCACGGTCATATCAGAAACATTGTAACTAATGAAATATACCGGAGGGTTTTGTTTTGCGAGGAGTTCAAACTCCCTTTTAAGTTCCTTATCTAAAATCTCAATCAGCTTATCTTCCTGGCCAACTACCTGCGATGACAGGCCAATCAGCATACATGCTGAGAACACTACCTTAATCCACATTACTTTTTGCACGAATATAATTATACAATCTTTAGATCAATCAATACAATGGAATTTAACTACTTTCTACATTTGCAGTTATGATTAGCATCAACAATCTCTCTTATTTCCTTGGCGACCGTATATTATACGAAGATGCGTCCCTTTTTATTACACCCAAAGACAGAATCGGACTGATTGGTCTCAATGGAACCGGTAAGTCGACCTTATTGAAGATGCTGGTCGGCGAAGTTACTCCAACAAAAGGAGAAATCAGCAAAAGTAAAGAGTCAACCATCGGTTTTTTGAACCAGGACCTGCTTTCCTATCAGTCTGACGAACCTATCGTGGATGTGGCCATGCAGGCTTTCCAGGAAACCATCAAAATCGGTCATGAGATCGATCACATCCTCAAAAAGATGGAGACGGACTACACAGATGATCTGGTGGACAAGCTGGCCAAGCTTCAGGATCGTTTTCAGACCCTGGATGGCTACTCCATCAAAGCCAAGGCAGAGGAGATCCTGGAAGGTATCGGTTTCACGACGGAGGACCTGGAAAGACCACTTAGAGAGTTCTCCGGAGGTTGGAGAATGCGGGTGATGCTGGCCAAGCTACTTTTGGAGAAACCTTCTTTGTTGATGCTCGATGAGCCTACTAACCACCTGGACCTTCCTTCAATTAAGTGGATTGAGAACTACCTTCAGAATTATGAGGGGGCTTATATCATCGTTTCTCACGATAGGAGGTTCCTCAATAGTTGTGTGAATAAGGTTGTGGAGGTTTCCGGCTATCAGCTGAATGTATATGCGGGCAACTACGATAAATATATTGAAGAAAAGGAGCTGCGGAATGAGATCCAGCAGAATGCCTACGAAAACCAGCAGCAAAAGATCCGGCAGACCGAGCGTTTTATAGAGCGATTCAAAGCCAAGGCTACCAAAGCCAAACAGGCCCAGTCGAGAATGAAAATGCTGGAGAAGATGGATAGGATAGAAGCTGTAGTGGATGATACCAGTCAGATAAACTTCAAGTTCAATTTTACCACCAAATCAGGAAGACACGTTAAGAAGCTCACTGACATTGGTAAGTCTTACGGTGATTTGAAAATACTGGAACAGGCCAATGCACACATTGAGCGTGGTGATAAGGTGGCCCTGATTGGAGCGAATGGAAAAGGAAAATCTACCTTACTGCGGATCATTGCGGGTACGGAAAAACATGAAGGGAAAGTAGAGGAAGGTCATAACGTGATCCCAACTTTCTTTGCCCAGCATCAGCTGGAGGCGCTACGCATTGAAAATGAGATCATCGAAGAGTTGAAGCAGGCTGGGAGTAAGAAGACAGAAATGGAGCTGCGGGGCGTGTTGGGGTGCTTCCTGTTTACGGACGATGATGTGTTCAAGAAGATCAAAGTGTTGTCAGGAGGGGAGAAGTCCAGAGTAGCCCTGGCCAAGACGCTGATCTCTGAAGCCAATTTCCTGCTCCTGGATGAGCCGACTAACCACCTGGACATTCTCTCGGTGAATATCCTGATACAAGCGCTGCAGCAATATGAAGGCACTTTGCTATTGGTATCTCACGACCGGGATTTTATTAGCCAGGTTGCTACTAAGATCTGGTGGATCGAAGACCATGAGATCAAAGAATACCCGGGCACCTACGATGAATTTGAATGGTGGTGGGACAACAAGAAGGAGAAAAAGCCAGTAGCTACATCGAATGGCAGTGCCAAGGATAAACCTTCAAAGGACAAGACCGAGAAGCCTCGACATAACGAGCCGGAGAAGGAGCTTCAAAAGGAGATTGATCAGCTGGAAGAAAAGATCCTGAAGCTGGAGCAGGAAGTGGATAAGCTGGAAAAAGAGCTGGCCGCACCGGAGACTTTTTCAGATACCGCCAAAGCAGAAAAGATCAACAACTGCTACCAAAGCAAAAAGTCTGAGCTGGAGCGTGTGAATGAGGAGTGGGAGAGGCTGGTGGAAAAGGTTTGAGGCCTGAGTTTTTTGGTGAGTAAGGGAGAGAGTTTCCATTAGCCCCTGCTTAAAGAGGTTTTCTTTCTAAGGGCACGAGGTTGACTTGCAATCAGAGGCTGAAGCTTATAGCCCATGTAGATGGCCAAAGACCGGGCCCAAACATCCTCTTCTGAGGTTTTACTGATATTCTTGAGTCCATAGTGGTAATTCAATCCTAGTATGAGCCTCTCACCAAATTCGTATGCGGCAAAACAGGAAAATCCAAAATCAATGCGTTTGAGATATGTTGTTTCCTCATCGTCATGGTCATATTCATTGCCATTCTCGTCTTTTATGATTAGTTTATCCTTTTCAAAAAGTTTTACTTCTCCAGCAATACTTACTTCATCATTGACATTCATTTCTTTTATAGATCCTTTAAATTTTTCCTTTCCACTTGTTCCATAGCTGAATATGGGACCAACCCCTATTGTAAAATTATCTGCTTCTGCAGAAGGAAAAGCGGCTTTTAGATAAATCGGTACATCAATGTAGAGGGTGGTGATGTTACTATTAAATTCAATATCAACTTGAGTAAAACCTGAAGATGTGGGTAAAATATAAGTGTCGACGTATCTGTTTTTAGCGCCTCGACTATTAAATAATAATTCTGATTGCACTGAAAAATAACTTGTTATAACCTTCTCTGCAAAAGCCCCACCCTGAAATCCAACTTTAGTGCGATATTCAGGAATCAGACCCTGCTCAGTAGAAGATCTGTACTTAGACAATGTTGTACCACATTTGATACCGAAATTCACCTGTGAAATGACCAGTACAGGTAATAAAATAAGAATTGTCAGACACCCTAATTTTTTCATTTTATAACCTCCAAATTGCTTTAGTTAAGTGGAAATATAAAAGTGGTAGCAAGAACCAGAATCATATTCATTTTACCTGGAAGAAATTAACCAAAATTAGATAAATGGAATGGAATGCAAATACCGTAAAAAGGATTTATTTTACTATAAATCTTGGCTTCAAAACCTCGTCCTTGTTATTGTAAAAGTGGCTCAAACCCATTCGACCCCAACACATAACTGGTCTGGTCAATTTTGACAGATTGACCAGGCTTGAGGTTTTGCAGGTTTGACAGGTCAGAGGTGAGCGTGTGAATCGAAAACCCATAGTGATAGGCCAGGTTCAGATAATGGGTATTGATACCCCTTTCTGTGCCACAGAGAATGATCTTGAGGTTTCCGGAGTAGCCTTTCAGCAATTCATGATCTCTGGGGAAGGAATGGTTGTCAGCGATCATGATGGCCCCGGTTGTATTCCCGGTCAGGTTTACCCCGTAGAGCAACGCTTCAAAATTGTTTTCATACAGGTCGCCGCCCCCACCTTTACGCATCGACTGAAAGAGCATTTCCTTCACATCCAGGTAGCTGGAAGATTGGATGTGGTAGATGCCACCCGTTTTGCCGATGACTTTATGCTGGGTCGGCTTGTCATCACCATCATTGAAGAATATGTAGGTATTAGTTTCGGTTGGGTTGAGACGAATCCACTTAAGCAGGTCGCTGGTATAAGGGTACATACTCCCTGTCGCATCCACAATGATCAGGTCATCCTCCCACTGGTTCCTGAATAAAACCGAAGAAACAGCTTTCTTGTGGATTTTTGGGATGATATCTGTGTAGAAGGAATCTACTACATACGTGTAACAGTTGAAGCCCCGGATCTCCATGTTGAATCGCTTTGCTATTTCGGGTGATGGCACATAATCTGTAATCGTGATACAGTCCCGGGACAAAGGAAAGGTGATTGTCCCTTTGGCAGTGAAAGGAAAGGACCGTCCATCAATGGTGATCCCACGCTTCCATCTCAGGATGTATTTGAGGATATTTTCTGTGATTTTGATGCACGGAAACTGGGTGCCTTTGATGTCCACTTCCAGAGGGCGACCTTTATCATCTACAGCTACGTCAAAGAAGATCTTTCCATTGAATTTTTCATCACACTCGTAGTATTTCTTGAATTCATCACTGAGTGTTTGCTGGGATACATTCAGCGGGGGAAAAGCACAGGCCAGGTCATGTACCTCATATCTCTTGAGCGAGTCATACCTGGAAATGTTGTATTCCAGCTCCCGCATGTTTTGCTGGATGGTATCCATTTCCTGCAGCATATCCTCTTTAGTATAATATTTGTCATAATAGACTACGAATCCATGATAGTAGTCCTTGCAGGTATTGGGATCGTTGCATCCGGTTTGCTCGATGAGTCGCCACTCGAAGAACTTGTTTTGCACCAATTGAGGATTGGTCTCTATCAGCTTTGATAGTCTGAGTTTGTTCAATGCCTCCTGACTGAATTCACTGGATTCCCTGTAAGCTGTATAAACAAGATCGATACGCGTGATCCGCTGTTCTTTGATCGGTACTTTTTCTACTGAGCCTTCAGAAAAAGCAGATTCCAGCAAGATGAGGTCTTCGGTGTTTTCCGGCTGATACCTGCTTAAGGATAAACTGGTGGCATTGTCATATATCGAGTTGACAAGTTTATTCTGGCTAAAACCAGGAAGAATTGTGATCAGAAAAAAGAAGAAAAAGAGTAACCTCATTTTAGGGTTTAACGAAAATAGATTGAAAGAAGTCTTTCATTGAATCCTTTAATAGCGTTTCATCATCCTATTTGTTTCACTTTGATGTAATTTTACCTTCTCACAGCATTCCACCAAGTATGAAAATTTTTACGTTGCTAATGGCTGCAATTTTAACAAATGTGTCATCAATCTACGACTTCGAGCTCAAGGCGCTTGATGGTACCAGCGTAGATTTCAAAAGATATAAAGGAAAGACCCTGCTTTTGGTAAATACAGCATCTGAGTGTGGCAATACACCTCAATATGCAGATCTGCAGGAGCTTCACGAGAAGTTTGGAGACCGGGTCACCATTCTTGGTTTTCCTGCCAATAATTTTGGCGGTCAGGAGCCTGGGACCAATCAACAGATTGCTGCGTTTTGTGAGAAAAACTATGGAGTCACTTTCCAGATGTTTGAAAAGATATCCGTGAAAGGAAAAGACAGGCACCCACTATATAGCTGGCTGGAAGAAAAAACCGGTAAGGAGCCAAACTGGAATTTTAGTAAATATCTAATAAAAGCAGATGGTTCCGTCCTTTTCTTCTCAGCGAGTGTCAATCCTATGGATGAAAGCATCCTTTCTCATTTGAAGTAATTTACAAGTAGCGAATCGAAGATGGAGTTATTTAAAGTTGGCGGAGTACCTGAGCATTTCAACATGCCCTGGCATTATATGGCGAGTCAGAAGGACCTGAAACCTGCTGATATTGACATTCAGTGGACCGACTACCCCGGAGGTACTGGTGACCTCGTGAAATCATTGAATTCAGGTGAACTTGATCTGGCCACATTGCTCACGGAAGGAGCTATCAAGGGGATTGATTCAGGTGGCGAATACAAAATACTCAACTTCTTTGTGGATTCTCCATTGATCTGGGGCATCCATGTGCCAGCAGCCAGCAACCTACATGGTCTAGACCAGCTCAGAGGAAAGAAATATGCCATCAGCCGCTATGGATCGGGATCACACCTCATCTCGTATTTGGATACCCGCAACAGAAACTGGCCTACGGAAGAGCTGGAGTTTGTAGAAGTCGGAGGGATGGAAGGAGCCAGAAAGGCTTTTAAGGGGGAGCAAGCCGATGTCTTTTTGTGGGAAAAATTCACAACAAAGCCCCTTGTTGATCAGGGAGAATTTAGAATTCTGGGAGAATGCATACCTCAGTTTAGCAGCTTTGTGATTTGCGTTTCCAACAAAGCGTGGGAAAGTAGGCGTGACCACATTGAGCAGCTACTCGCCAGCGTATTAAGGTCTAGTGAGTCCCTGCTAGAAAGCGGAGAAAGTGTAAGATTGATTTCGCAGCACTACAGGATGTCTGAGCAGGATATTGAGGCATGGCTCGAGAGGACCAGGTGGACAACAAAGCCAGATCTTGAACGTGCGAAATTAAATGCAGCGATAGAGATCCTGAAGGAGCTGTCGCTGGTCTCTGATACCATTTCCTATGAAGACCTGATCATAAGATAATCAAGCAAATTCAAGAAATTTCAAACATTTTATGAGTTGCAGGGTTACCTAAGTAGGTAATGAAATTCTTGGAGAGCAAGCCTATTTCATTAACTTTGTCAATCAATTTGATTAGAATTCCGATATTTTATTAACTTAAATTTTGACCTTTTCGGGGATTAGGGTACAATATCTCCATTTAAAACAATGACCACAGAAGAGTTACACAAACTGGACAAAAAGTATTATCTGCCAACATTTCGTCGACTGCCATTGGCGTTTAAAAAGGCCAGGGGATCCAGGGTGTGGGATATGGAAGGCAACGAATACATCGATGTATTGGCCGGTATCGCTGTAAACAGTGTTGGTCATTGTCATCCCAAGGTGGTTGAAGCCATTTGCAAGCAAGCCGGTGAGCTGGGGCACATCAGCAATTTTTATCTAAGCGAACCACAGGCTTTACTTTCTGAAAAGCTGGTAGAGCTTGCTGGAATGGAAAGAGTTTTTTTCGGTAATAGTGGAGCTGAAGCCGCGGAGGGAGCAATCAAGATTGCCAGAAAGTATGCTTCTAAGAATGGACGTGGAGGCACGATCATCACCGTAAAAAATGCCTTTCACGGGCGTACCATGGCAACGCTCGCGGCAACTGGTAAGCCAGGGATGCTCAAAGGGTTTGATCCAATCCCTCAGGGATTTATTCATGTGCCATTGAATGATATCGAAGCAATCAAATCAGTAATAGGACCGGAGATTGCCGGGATCATGCTGGAGCCAGTGCAGGGTGAAGGCGGTATCAACATTGCCGACCAGGAATACATGGAAGAATTACGTGCGCTTTGTGATAAGGAGAACATCGCGTTGATCTTCGATGAAATCCAGACGGGGATAGGCAGAACAGGAAAGTGGTTTGCTCATCAATGGTATGGAGTAAAGCCTGATATTATGTCTTTGGCTAAGGCACTTGGTAATGGCATGCCCATGGGTGCAGTGATGGCCGTTGAAAAGGTTGCTACGGCCATGGAGCCTGGTGATCATGGTACGACGTTCGGTGGAAACCCGATTGCATGTGCTGCTGCTTTAGCTACCATACAGGTGATAGAGGAGGAAGACCTCCTAAATGAAGCTCAAAGAAAAGGCGTTTGGCTCAGAGAAACCATTGAAGCTTCAAAACTTCAATATCCTGAGATAGTAGATGTAAGAGGTAAAGGTCTAATGGTAGGTGTAGAGCTCAATCGAGAATCCAAGCCGGTAATGCTTAAAATGTTGGAGCATAAAGTACTTGGAAATGCCACGGCAGAAAAAGTGGTGAGATGGGTTCCTCCGTTGAATATATCAGATAAAGACTTGAAAACAGCAGTTGACGTCTTTTTACAGTCACTAATAGAAACAAGATAAACATGTCAAAATATAGGATAGGTATTGTAGGTGCCACAGGATATACAGGTTCCGAGTTGGTGAGGATCTTACTTTACCACCCATCAGTTGAAATAACAGCAATTACTTCGGAGAGCTACCAGGGAAGACTTTTCTCTGAGGTTCATCCTCAGTTTCAGAACATCTTTGACCCTAAGCTGATTAGCGTCAAAGAGTTACCTGAAGACCTCGACCTTGTATTTTTAGCTTTACCTCATGGTGTATCCATGGATTTCATAGCAGAGCATAAAGATGCAAAGTATAAGATTGTTGACTTGTCGGGAGACTTCAGGCTATCCGGAAAAGATGTTTACGAGAAATGGTACAAAAAGGAACACAAATTTGAGGGTGGGTTTGACCATGCTGTCTTTGGCCTCCCTGAGCTTTTCAGGGAGAAAGTAAAAGGAGCAAGGCTTATCGCTAATCCGGGATGCTTCCCTACATCAGCCACATTGGCTTTGGCTCCTTTGTTGAAAAATGGATTGATTGATCCTGATCATATTATTGTTGATTCAAAAACGGGAGTGACCGGCGCAGGTATCAAGCCGCGGGAAAACACTCATTTCCCAGTGGTAAACGATAACTTTATCGCCTATGGACTAAAGACGCATAGGCATACCATCGAGATCCAGGAGACACTCAGTGCCTTCGCGAGTAATCCTTGTACTATATTATTTACACCACACCTGCTGCCTGTAGACCGTGGAATATTATCCACTTGTTATTCCAAGCCCAAAGAGGCGGTGGATGATGATCAATTGAAAAAGCTTTACCGGGATTTTTACAAGGATGAGTTTTTTGTCCGGGTATCTGAAGACATTCCTCACCTAAAAAAAGTAAGAGGGACGAACTATTGCGATGTGTATGTTTCGTATGATGATCGAACCAATACCATCATCACTATTGGGGTGATCGACAACCTGGTGAAAGGTGCTGCTGGTCAGGCCATTCAAAACATGAACCTACTTTTAGGTCTGGAGGAGAAATCCGGGCTTCAAAGTGTACCAATCCAACCATAAGAAAAGATGATTCAGAACATAACTAACGTAAGAGGAATAAAAGTGTGGGGGGCTCATACGGGTGTGAAGTCAATGCGTCGGGATTTGGCTTTGATGTATTCGGAAGTCCCTGCAAAGATTGCAGCAACTTTTACGCAAAATCTTGTGATCGCTGAACCCATCAAGCTTTCCAAGAGGCATTTGGAGGAAAACAACAACATGGCGCAAGTCATCGTGGTAAATTCAGGAAATGCCAACGCCTGCACGGGCGATCAGGGGAGAGAGGCTGCTGAAGCCATGGCCAAAGCAACTGCTGAGGAATTTGGAGTAGATTCAAAATCGGTACTCGTAGCTTCTACCGGTATCATAGGAAAGCCTTTTCCTACCGAAGAGGTGGTGCAGGGAATCCGTGACAATGCCAAAAACATTACGGAGAATTCACGCGCTGGATCTTTTGCGGCTAATGCCATTCTCACGACTGATACCTTTGCCAAAGAAGGTTTCGTAGACTTTGACATTGATGGAAACACAATCAATATCGGAGGAATAGCAAAAGGATCCGGGATGATCCACCCCAACATGGGTACCATGCTGGCCTTCATCTTTACTGATATCAATATTGATCAAAAATTGCTGGATAGGGCCTTCAAGGAGGCCGTAAACAATTCCTTTAACATGATCACTGTGGATGGGGATACCTCTACAAATGACATGGCCTGTATCATGGCAAATGGGATGGCCGATAATGAGGAAATCACCAAAGCAACAGATCCACATTACAAGGTTTTCAAGGAAAAACTGTCTGAGATCCTTGTGCACCTTGCCAAGCTGATCATCTCTGATGGAGAAGGAGCATCCAAGTTTATTGAATACAGGTTAAATGGTGCTCGTACGATCGAGGATGCCCGTCAGATTGTGCGAACGGTATCCGGGTCGTCACTGGTGAAAACAGCCATGTTTGGTCGCGACCCCAACTGGGGTAGAATACTAGCCGCTATGGGTAGGTCCGGAATACAATTCAATCCGGACAAGGTCGATCTATGGATAGGAAACGAAAAGGACAGTGTGCTAATGCTGGAAAAGGGCAAACCCGTAGAAATGGATGTTCAGTTGATCAAAAGGGTGCTCAAAGATTCTAACCTGTTAATTGATATTAAGCTGTATGAAGGGAGAGCATCGGCAGTAGGCTGGGGTACAGACCTTACTACCGACTATGTCATGTTCAACTCCATGTATACGACTTAATATAAGTCGTATCACCAAGGTTTCAGCGCTACAGATTTAATCAATCCATGTAGCACATACTACTGGATTCGAGGAAACATGTCACTAAGACATTAAGAATCCACCATTAATGTCATAGTTTACTCCTGTGAGGTGACTTGCCTGGTTTGAAGCCAGAAAGCATACGAGGTCTGCGACGTCTTCGGATTTACCTTCCTTGCGTAAGGGTGTGGTCTCGGCAACTTTCTTTCGGACATCATCTTTTGTAAACATGTCATGAAACAATGTGTTGATCATGCCCGGGCATACCGCATTGACCCGAATGCCTTTGGGACCAAACTCCTTTGCCAATGATTTAGTAAGCGAAGTAATGGCTGCTTTGCTGGCAGCATAAAGTGATGAGCCTCCACCACCACCATCTCTTGCTGCCTGAGATGACATATTCACTACGGAGGTTCCGGGTTTCATTTCCGGCATAAAGGCTTTCAAAACAAGAAGTGTACTGAGAAAATTGAGGTCAAATACCTGCCGGTAAAAATCAATATCAATCTCCTCCAGGTTTTTGCGAGCCAGTATGCCTCCTGTGTTGTTCATGATAATGTCCGGAGTGCCATAGGCCTCCAAAGTTTTGTCATAAAGCTTTTTGACATCATCAGCATTGGTGAGGTCTCCCTGAACCAGCGTGGCTTCTCCACCCGCATCGTTGATGATCTTGAGCGTCTCTTTTGCCTTATCTTCGGAGCTGTTGTAATTAATGATGACCTTGGCTCCCTCACGAGCAAAGCGCACTGAAACAGCACGTCCGATGTCCCTTGCTCCGCCGGTAACTACGGCCACTTTATCTTTCAATAGCATAAGTTTCTGTTTTGTTGGTTTTAGATGAGCTTACAATTTAAATGGTGAACACAGCATTTAAAAGTATTACAAACATAAACAGTCAGGATTCTGCAAGATGCCAATCTTGATGGTGTCATTTAGCTTCATGGTCCTAACAAGGAATCCCATTGATGAAGTACATTTATTTTTTTATATGGCCAGTCTTATGCTTTTGCAGCGGACCTTCCCGTCAGGCTACTGCTCCTGTTCCGGTAATTGACGGTGAATTCTGGAGAATCGGTACAGCGCCAGACCTTGATAGCCTCAATGGTCCGGATCCTGGCAATCAACATGTGGTTGATCATGGTTTTGTAAAAGATAGCAACAATACATGGCATTTATGGGCCTGCATGCGCGGTACCAGTGTAGGAAGGTTGCTTTACGAGTGGGAAGGTCAATCGTTGTCAGACAGGAAACTGTGGCAACAGAAGGGTGTGGTAGCACGCGCCGATGCTTCATGGGGTGAACAGGTGCGGGATGGTGTGGAACAGATCCAGGCGCCCTATTTTAGAAAGGTAGGCGACCAGTATTTCTGCTTTTACAACTCCGCTGGAATTCGATTGATGACATCTAAAGATGGTATGGATTTTCAACGTGTGCCTCTCAAAAATAACAGCAATCTGCTTTATGAAAAGGGCGGTAGAGACGTGATGGTTTTCGATGAAGGAGATACTTATTATGCTTATTCCACCATATCCACTGTAGCTCGAGATGGTTGGTTGAGAGGGTTTGTAAGTTTACGGACTTCAAAGGATCTTATAAAATGGAGTGACTATACGATTGTTTCTGAAGGAGGCAAAGCCGGCAATGGTGCTGTGAGTGCTGAAAGTCCTTTTGTCCAGAAATACAAGGGCTATTATTTCCTATTCAGATCATCTTCTTCCACAGGGTCTTGTTTTGTCTACCGGTCTAAAGACCCTTACAACTTTGGGGTAAATAACGACGATAAGCTCATCGCAGAGTTGCCTGTCTGGGCACCAGAGATTATTCTCGATGATGGTCAATGGTATATCAGTGATATAGATGACTTCCAGGGTGTGAAACTGGCCCGGCTAAAATGGAAAGAAGAGCCAATCAGGGAGTAAGCATGTCGGAGGCTCCTAATACATATATGGCCAGCATGCCTAAAATCCCGACAACAGTGACATAATAGAAAGTAGGAAAAATGGTTTTTCTGAGCACAAGTCCTTCCTTACCCAGCATGCCCACGGTAGCAGAAGCCGCTACCACATTGTGAATGGCAATCATATTTCCTGCTGCTGCTCCTACTGCCTGCAGGGCAACAACCAGTGTTGTTGGCACCATCAGCTGATTAGCCACACCAAACTGGAACAGGCTAAACATCAGGTTACTGACTGTGTTGCTCCCAGCTATAAAAGCACCCAGTGCCCCCACTGATGGTGCGAAGAATGGATAGATATCGCCCACATTCGATGCCACCCAATCTGCCATCACGATTGGCATGCCATCCAGGTCCAGCGGATTCATTCCTGAATTAATGTAAATCCTTACCATCGGCACCGTAAAAATCAGGACAAACCCGGCAGCTATGATCATTCGGGCACTCTCAGAAAAAGCTTTCTTTACCTCTACACCATTCATTTTATGAAGAAAAATCACAACGATACCAGCGAGGATCAGGATAGTGCCAGGCAAATACAACGGAGCACTTGATGCATTTAATGCAGTACCTAGTATCTGATCAATATTGATCGTAATGCCAGTGAGCCATGCCTTGATAGGGAGTTGTGGCAGCCTACTCATGACAAGCAGAAATGCTACCAGCAGATAGGGAAACCAGGCCCAGAATAGTGAAATGCGTTTACCACTGAGGTCATCAGTATTTATTTCAATCGTGCCCAGCCAGCTCTTTGGCCAGGTTTCCTTAGCAGCGAAGTCCCATTCTTTTTTAGGTAGAAGAAATTTGTTTTTTATTGCCAGGATCACAATACCTATACCTATCAATGATCCCAGCAGGGATGGAAACTCGGGTCCCAAAAAAATGCCAGTAAGCAGATATGGAATTGTGAATGCGACTCCACCAAAAAGTGTGAAGGGTAGTATTTCCAGTCCTTCTTTCCATGACTTGCCAGTGCCAAAGTATCTGGTCATCATCATGACCATAAGCGTAGGAATGAGTGTCCCGGTGATGGCATGAAGAATGACTACATTCGATGTGACTGCCTGTAGATAGTCCATGAACGACAGATCCAGGCCAGCCAGCTGAGCATCCAGCTCAGGGTTTTGTAATCCACCACGAACCCCTACGAGGATGGGTGTTCCCACGGCTCCGAAAGTAACTGCTGTACTTTGTACCATCATACCGAGCATCACAGCTGCCATAGCCGGAAACCCCAGGGCTACCAGTAAAGGAGCTACGATTGCGGCTGGAGTACCAAAACCAGCAGCACCTTCGATAAAAGACCCGAAGAGCCAGACAATCAGCACCACCTGTACCCGGCGATCCGAACTGATGGTGGTAAATCCCTGCCGTATAGCTGTGACACCTCCTGAGTACTTCAAAAGGCTTAGAAGCAAAATAGCACCAAAGATGATGTAAAGAATATCCGCAGTAATCACCAGCCCCTGAATGCAAGATGCAAGAATATCAGTTATCGATAGACCCCATGTAGTGGCAGAGATGACCACTGTAAGGAGTAGGGCAAAAGGCATGGTGACTTTTGCAGGAATCTTAAAGCCAACGAGCATGATGCCAGCAACAAGAATTGGAGTAAGCGCCAGTAAAAACAAGACAAATGATGACATGGAATGGGGTGAGGTTAGTTTTGGGTATTTGAATTAGTACGGCTAAATATACAATAGATTGAGATAGATTCAGCAGCGCTATTTTTAATCATGCCCAAATTCAACACGACTACTCGTCGGATTAGAGGCCACAAAGACTCATTACAAGAGACAGTGATGAATCAAAGTGAACATTGCTCAGTCCCTTAACTTTAATGTAATTAAAGATGATCCCTAAAAAATCTTTTTCCAGAACTTCGTGATGCCGTATCCTGTCACCACAGCTATAATCACAAGGATAGCTCCGTTCAGCAGGTTTCCATAAATGAATTGCCCGGTACCCATGAGCAAACCGTAGACACTGATACTTCCAAAAATCATACACAGGATTCCATAAGGGACTTTCCATGGCCCGGAAGGCTCATCAACTGTCAAGCCTTCTTGCTTTGCTCTTTTTATTATTCTTCTCCATCCAGGACCTCCCGGATTTACCTTTTGGATGAAAGAAACGAGTACTTTCAGCTCTGTTGGTTGTGAAAATAAAGTAACGGTAACCCAACCAATGGTGGTAATACTGATACCAATCACAAGCTCCTGCCATGAAAGCAGAGGATCAAACCCGATGGCGGTGTGTATAAATTTGAAATAGATAGCTACAAGGAATGAAACGATCATAGCTGCCAGCTCACTGGCTGCATTGATTCGCCACCAGAACCACCGCAGGATAAAAAGTAAGCCCGTTCCAGCACCAATTTGTAACAAGATCTGAAAAGCACCAAGGGAATTGTCCAGCACGAGGGCAAACAATGAAGCCAGGATCATCAATACCACTGTGAGTATCCTGCCCAGGTTAACGAGGGTTTTCTCTGAAGCCTCCGGGTTGATAAATCTCTTATACACATCACTCACGAGGTAAGAAGCCCCCCAGTTAAGGTGCGTAGAGATGGTGGACATGAAAGCGGCAATCAATGAGGCTAGTACCAATCCCAGTAAACCAGCTGGTATGTAGGTCAACATCGCTGGGTAACCCAGGTCATGATTGATGATGCTTTCCGAACCCGGAAAAGCTGTTCTGAAACTTTCCAGATCAGGGAATACGATCAATGAAGCTAATGCGACGATGATCCATGGCCAGGGTCTGAGTGCGTAATGTGTGATTTGAAAAAGCAGTACCGCCTTTACAGAGTTGGCTTCGTCTTTGGCCGCAAACATCCGCTGAGCAATATAACCACCTCCCCCAGGTTCTGCACCCGGATACCACACGCTCCACCATTGGATAAGTAATGGCACCAGAAACAAGGTCATAAAAATTTCAGGATTGGAAAATGAAGGGATCAATGACAGTTTATCCACCACATTCTCATGAGCCAATAGATTAGATAAACCGCCAACCTTTGGATGATCAAGAGCAACAAACGCTGCAATAAATGAACCTACAATTGCCAGGAAGAACTGGATAAAATCTGTGATAAGAATACCTCGCAACCCTCCCAGTGAGCTGTAGATAACAGTTACCACTCCTGCAATGATCACCGTTTCACCGGGTGTTAGCCCCAATAAAATTCCTCCAATTTTGATTGCAGCCAGCGATACGGAAGCCATGATCATCACATTGAACATCAGGCCGAGGTATACTGCTCTGAATCCTCTGAGAAACCGGGCGATTTTTCCGCTATAGCGCATTTCATAGAACTCAACATCAGTGACCACACCAAGTCGTTTCCACAATCCGGCATAGACGAATACTGTGAGCATACCAGTAAGCAAAAATGCCCACCAGGCCCAGTTACCTGAAACGCCGTTTTGGCGAACAATATCTGTTACCAGGTTGGGTGTATCCGCTGAAAATGTGGTAGCGACCATAGAAACACCCAGAAGCCACCAGGGCATCTTTCCACTCGCCGTAAAATAATCTTGGGAGTTCTTATTGGCAGTTTTCGCGGTCCAGACTCCAATACCTAATGAAACAACAAAGAAGAGAACGATGATAGACCAGTCAAGTGTGGTGAGGATCATTGATGATTGTTTAAAGTAAAATCTTTTAAAGGTAAGATAAATTCTCTCCCATAATACGGGGATTCATTCAAATCAGCCTACTCCCAAAGGGAATCAATAAGGTAAAAAATATAATCTTACTGTTATGAATAACGCGCAAATCTATCTTTCTAACACTAAAAATCACAGTGAAACCATGAAAGCATTGAGAAATCTTAAAATATAAAGGATCCTTAGCAGTGATTGGTGTAATGGGCTATTGACTGTGAGTACATCCAAAAATTGTAGGCTCACCAACAATGGACCCTGTATAAGGAAGACATTATCTGCAGAATCATTAGTTTCGTGTTTTTGAAGGATCCAAGAATGTTGAATAGATTATTTTTTCTAGCTGTTATTTTAATCATGGCTGCCTGTGCTAAAAAGCAACAGGAGTCGTCTAATGAAATTTCAAAAAACTCGAGTTCAAATGGTGCTCCCGGCACCACCCAGAAACGATCAGAGCAGCCAGCTGCTCCGGAAGGGATGGTTTACATCCCTGCAGGCACGTATGCTATGGGTGGTAAATCTGATCAGGCCGATGAAGATGAGCTTCCACGTCATGAAGTAAGTGTTTCAGCTTTTTATATTGACAGGACTGAGGTGACCAATAAGGAGTTTGCAGAGTTTGTCAAAGAAACTGGTTACCAGACCATTGCAGAAAGAGCTATTGACTGGGAAGCAATGGCCCAGCAACTACCACCGGATACACCCAAGCCACCTGATTCTGTGTTGCAGCCTGGTAGTCTTGTGTTCAAGGCAACCAATGGCCCTGTAAATCTGAGAGACTACTCTCAATGGTGGGCATGGACTATCGGAGCAGACTGGCAACATCCAAATGGTCCTAAAAGCTCTATTGAAGGAATGGATGATCACCCTGTTGTACATGTTTCATGGGATGATGCCCTGGAATATGCTAAATGGGCTGGCAAGCGATTGCCAACAGAAGCAGAATGGGAATGGGCATCTATGGGTGGATTGGATGACCCCAAGTACCCTTGGGGAAACCTTGAAGCAGACCAGTCATTCGACAAGGCCAATTTCTGGCAGGGCTTTTTTCCTTATAAGAATACAGAGGAAGATGGATTTTATAGCACTGCACCGGTGAAGTCATATCCGGCTAATGGCTATGGATTGTATGATATGGCCGGAAACGTTTGGGAATGGTGCCAGGATAAATACCATGTCAACGCGTATGAACAAGCGAAAGAGCAGGGAATAGTAAACAACCCAACCGGTCCGAGGGAATCGTTTGATCCAATGGAACCTTATACCCCCAAACATGTCATCCGTGGAGGATCCTTCCTCTGTAATGATAGCTATTGTTCGGGATACAGGGTAGCACGCAGGATGCGTTCCAGCAAAGATTCCGGCTTCAATCACACTGGTTTTAGGTGTGTGAAAGATGTTAATTAATGCTTACTTCCCAGTGTAGCTGAAAGGCGTAATTGCCCGAAGCTCACCTTTCACAGAATCATTGATTTCCAGTTCATCAATAAAAGCATGAATGGTTTCTTTGGTGATTTTATCACCTGTTCTGGTTAGTGACTTCAGTGCCTCATAAGGTTTTGGGAATGCTTCCCTTCGGAGAATTGTCTGAATAGCTTCGGCTACCACAGCCCAATTATCTTCCAGGTCAGCAGCAATGGCCTTTTCATTCACTTGCAACTTACCAATTCCTTTTTTCAGGGATTTAAGCGCTATGAGGGTATGCCCGAAGGGTACACCAACATTTCTTAAAACCGTAGAATCTGTCAGGTCTCGCTGCAATCTGGAAATTGGAAGTTTAGCACTTAGGTGTTCAAAAATGGCGTTGGCTATCCCGAGATTCCCTTCTGCATTTTCAAAATCGATTGGATTTACCTTGTGAGGCATGGCGGAAGAACCTACCTCATTCTTTACCACTTTCTGCGTGAAATAATTGATGGAAATATATTGCCAGATATCACGGCTGAAATCAATTAGGATAGTATTGATTCTTTTCAGTGCATCAAACTGCGCTGCAGCATGATCATAGTGTTCGATCTGAGTAGTGGGGTAGCTTCGCTTCAGCCCCAGATGTTTACTGACAAACTCATCACCGAACTTTTGCCAATCTTGTTGAGGATAGGCTACATAATGTGCATTGAACCCTCCTGTGGCTCCACCAAATTTGGCAGCATGTTGCACAGCATTCAGGATATCAAATTGCTCATTCAATCGGTTTGTGAATACCCTGATCTCCTTACCCAGTCGGGTAGGGGATGCAGGCTGGCCGTGAGTTCTTGCCAACATTGGGATCGCCTCCCATTGACTTGCCAGATCCTCTAGTTGGTCAGTCACTTGTTTGAAGCCAGGAATCAAAACATCAATGAGAGCCTCTTTGATCATTAATGGGTTGGCAGTGTTGTTGATATCCTGAGATGTTAACCCGAAATGGATGAATTCTTTGTACTCTGACAGCCCCAACGCATCAAATTTTTCTTTGATGAAGTATTCTACGGCTTTCACATCATGGTTGGTAATCTTTTCGGTCTCCTTGATTTGCCTGGCGTCATCTTCAGTAAAGTTCTCAAAGATGGCTTTTAAAGCCGGAAATGAAGTTTTACTTACAGATTTCAGCTGAGGTAGAGGTATTTCACATAAGGCGATAAAATACAGGACCTCAACCTTCACGCGGTATTGGATCAGGGCAAATTCAGAGAAGTATTTCGACAATTCACTGACCTTGCTTCGGTAACGGCCGTCGATCGGCGAAATAGCGTTTAGCGGGTTTAATTTCATGCAGTTAAATTCGAGGTGCAAAAATAGGTCATTCGCATAAACTTGTCAGGCAAATGTCTTGTTTTACCTTTGCGCTCTTAAATTTTGATCATGGTATTCGGATTATTTAAAAGAAAGAACAAAGAACAAGCTAAAGACTCAAGATATTTAACACTTACTGTAAGGGAAGTGATCGAAATTGCGCAGGATGCTGTCAACCTGATTTTTGAAAAACCAGAAGGAGATTTCACTTATCAACCAGGTCAGTTCATTACACTGATCCTGACTATAGATGGGAAAAAGATTAGAAGAGCCTATTCACTATGTACCACTCCTTTTGAAGATGAGTTTCCTGCCGTTACGGTAAAACGGGTACCTGATGGGGCCATGTCCAACTATATCAATGATCATGTGAAAGCCGGAGACCAGATTGAGGTCATGGAGCCAATGGGAATGTTTACGACCGAATACAAAGAAGCCAATGAGCGGGAGGTCATGTTCTTTGGTGGTGGTAGCGGAATCACTCCGCTGATTTCGATTGCCCGGTCAATTTTAAATAAAGAGCCTGGGAGTAGATTGGTTTTGGCCTATGGAAACAGATCCAGGGAGTACATTGCATTTTATGATAAGCTCAACGAATTGGTAGAAAGTTCAAACGGACGCTTTACCCTGGTCCATTTACTGGAAAATGATCCTGATGGAATTGCTGAGTATACCGGAAGGCCCACAACTGATGCCATTAAGGAAATTGTAGAAAAATCTAATTTTGAATACCCCGAATGTTTCATCTGCGGTCCCCAACCCATGATGGATATTGTGGAAGCCGGTTTGCTTGGAGCAGGAATCCGGGAAGAAAGCATCCGAATGGAAAGTTTTGAAGCTGGTAAGACTTCTCCAGACATTCATGCAAATGACGGTAAAGCGAACGTATCATCAAGTGAGGTTACAATTTTGATGGATGGTGAAGAACATGTGATTTCGGTTCCGTCAGACCAGAGTATCCTTGATGCCGGTCTGGACAATGACCTGGACATGCCTTATTCCTGCCAAAGTGGTCTATGCACCGCCTGCAGGGGCAAATGCCTTGAGGGTGAGATAAGCATTGATGATGCAGAAGGACTTTCTCAGGAAGAGATCGATGAAGGGTATAGGTTGCTGTGTATTGGGAAACCCCAGTCCGATAAAGTGAAAGTGGAAGTAGGTTGATAGAAACTTATTGCTTTCTTAAAAGTGGGTTATAACTAATTTCCTAATTTAGCCCAATGAAGTTGACCCGATTGATCCCCTTATTGACCATTGCTATCCTCAGTGCGTGTAGTTCAAAATCTGTTGATGGGGGAGAGGGTCCTGTTATATTCTTACATGGGGTGGCATCAGGCGATCCCCTCAATGATCGTGTGATTATTTGGACCAGGGTCACACCTCCTGACTCACCTGCGTCGGTTGAGGTGAATTGGGAAATAGCCACAGACAGCACTTTCAATGGCATCCTGAAATATGGAAAATATACGACTGTCAAAGACCGTGACTACACCGTAAAAATTGACGTAAAGGGATTGCGTCCCGGGATGAAGTATTACTATCGGTTTAAGGCCCTGGGTGAAACTTCAATGTTTGGCCAAACAAAGACTGCAGCTGAGAATGCTAATGAGTTGGTTTTTGCTGTAGTAAGTTGCAGCAACTATGAATGGGGATACTTTAATGCTTACGGTAGAATTGCCGACCGATCAAACATTGATGCTGTACTTCATCTTGGGGATTATATCTACGAATATGGGATTGGCGTATACGGTGACACCACACTCGGTAGGTTCAATGACCCACCTACAGAAACTATAACTTTGGATGATTACCGTACGCGATATTCCCTCTACAGAAAAGACAATGACTTGAAGCGGGTTCATGCGACACATCCCTTTATCGTCATCTGGGATGATCATGAAATTGCTAATAACTCTTACAAAACCGGTGCGCAAAATCATCAGGATGACGAAGGGTCTTATGATGCGAGAAAGGCAGCAGCCAGAAAAGCATATTATGAATGGATGCCAATCAGGGAAGGAGAGAAATTGTATCGAAGATTTTCTTTCGGAGATCTCGCCGATGTATTAATGCTTGATGAGCGGCTGGAGGGGAGATCGAAACAACTGGACAACATGAACGATCCTGAATATGAAAGTGCAGATCGTTCTATGCTGGGTGAGGAGCAGTTTGAATGGTTGACAGACAATCTAAAGTCTTCAGGTGCCACGTGGAAAGTAATTGGGAACCAGGTGATTTTTTCTGATCTCAACAGAAGTCTCCTATTTCCTAATCAACCAAAAAATATGGATTCATGGGATGGGTATCCTGCTGAAAAACGAGCAATAGCCAGAGAAATCGTAGGAAACAGTATAGAAAATGTGGTTTGGATTACAGGGGATACACACGCTTCCTGGGTATTCAATACCATAGTAGAAGGAGTGAGTGAAGAGCCCATAGCCGTGGAGTTTGGTGCAACAAGTGTAAATTCTGCAAATTACGATGAGCGAGCAAGTATTGATACAGTGAGAATGGCCGAGCAACTCTATTTAGAAGGGAACCCACACCTAAAGTATAATAATTTGGCTGAACACGGTTATATACTCCTAACACTAAGGTCAAATCAGGCTAAAGCAGAATTTTATTTTGTAAATACAGTAAAAGAACCTTCGGATTTAGAAAACTTGAGTTACGTTGGTTACGTTAAAGCGGGGGTGTCAGAGGTAACCACAGAGTAATATTGTCAAAAAAATACAACAGGTGGGAAAAGTTTTATAACCAGCTGAACATGATATTTCATGGGATCATCGCGATATCAATGATCCCTTTTGCCTGGGCTTTTTTAGAGACTCAGCGCCAATTTCCGGATCCTCCGCTGGTTGCAGGAATGGCTCTGCTTACAACTAAGGTTGTCGGATCTTTTTTGTGTGTGGTGGTAATGCTCCTCAGCTATCAGTATGGGCAAAATATTCTCACAAGTGCAAAGGCTCAGAAAGATGTTGACAGTAAGCTTAGACTTTTTGTTAAGGAAAAGAAAAAGGACTTCTTGCTGCTGGAAGTAGGGGCTTTGATAGCCTTTTTAGGACTATATCTTACCAAAGATCACCTGTTCACACTTCTCTATGTGGCCGTTCTGCTGTTATTTTCCACCAAGCGTCCTACTTACATGAAAATTACTTCTTCGCTGGATATTAAGGATGATGAGGTCAATGACTGGATTAAGGAGCATGAAAAAGGGGAAGAATCTGAAGCCTCCCCTCGTTGATAAAATCTGCTAGATAAGAAGTAGTTAAAGCGTGATGCCAAAGGCAAATGCATTGAGTTCAGGCCCTCGGCCGGATGCAAACACGTTGTTTAGGTCGTAGGTAGCAAAGATGTCCAGCCCTTTGTAACCCACCTGTGCTCTAATTCCATACCGAAAGTTATTGAGGTAAAAATTACCATATTCCTTTTCCTTTTCTTTGTCGCCTTCATCTTTGTATACAAATTTGGAATGGTTGCCTATTCGATAGCCTGCATAACCACCCAGACCAAACCGGATGCCTTGCTTATCATATTTCCTGAAGGTGACGCTACCTCTTTCAATGTTCCTGACTTTTCTTCTTCCCTGAGAGAAATCAATTAATGGTACCAGGTTCACATTGATATAGGTGGCTGACAATTTGCTTTTGATGGTATTTAAGGTCGGGTCTACCGGATCAAAAGTGACGTTGGCACTGTCTTTAGAAACGAGAATATCGGTGTCCTGCATCTTCCAGTTAAGCCAGTTGATTCCTCCTCCCCATTCAATAAACATTGGGCCGCCCAGCCAGGTCTTGTTTACGCTGTTAAGGCCGATAAACCAGCTAGCCCACGGTTTTACGGTGTAGTTTTGTCCGGTAGCATCTGGAAAAGAACCATTCTCCATCCAATTGGTCAGTCCCACATCTATGTTGAAGGAGTTTTTGGTGCGTTCGATGCTTTCTTCTTCAAAGGAAAACTTCCTTGTTTCGATATCCTCATTATCAAACTCTTCTTCCAGCTCATCCCAATCGTCTGCATCGATGAGTAGCTCCATATTTCCAATTTTGATACTTGTTTTGACTTCCTTGTCCCCGATTACAATAGTTGTATCTTTTAAGTATTTGTGGCCTGTGGAGTCTTTCATTTCGTAGATCTCTACTTTTTTTGATCCAAGAGCTGAGTTCAGATCCTTTATCATCCTGTTGATGTCATAGTTTTCCAGCTCAGTGAGCTCGTCCCTGCCCTCTGTCTGAATGATGATTTTACTTTTGCTGGTCAGCTCTATTACCACAGTGTCAGACGGAGTGCCCGAGGTCATCGCCACTCCTGGTATAAGGAGTAGTTGCACGATGAGTATTGTTAAATTTTTCATTGTCCTATTAGTTTGTCCTTTTATTTTGAGTTATTAGTTTCTTTTAAAGCCATTTTCAATCAATTCTTCTTTTGCAGTTCTGATATCTGAAAGCAGCTCAACAGCAGATACATTCCGGGCAAAGAATTTCATTTTATCGAATACGTTAACCTTGCTGGAGTCTTCTGACTGTATGGTCTCTGTACTTCTGGCAGTGTAATAAGTGATAGTGACAGCAGGTTTTTCCTCGGTATGATCTATTGCTGGCGTCTCCAGCGCAATACTCTCATTGGAAATATTAATTTCCTCGATGCTGGCTAACTCGATGATTGCCTTTTGTTTGGGCACCGACTCAACTGCTGATTCTTTAGATCCCACTACTGCAGTGGTTGTTTGCTGAGAAGAAGTTTCTTGAGGCTCTGTTTCACTCGAAAACTGCGAGGGAACCTCAATCATGGCGACCTCCTGCAAAGCAGGGGAGGTCACCTCAGCAATCGTTGGTGCCTGCTGGTTTTGTTTAGGATAAAAGAGTAATCCTAGTGTGAGTAAAAGTACGAGGCTTGCAGCAACCTTCATGTAAGTGGCCCATGATGTCGTTTTCTTTGATCCGATGCTGCTCTGTAACATTTTCCAGGCCTGGTCTGAGGGTTGAAACTCCACCTGATCAAGTTTCTCTCTGAAAAATTGATCTGTTTTGTTTTTATGATCCATTACTTTCTCCTTTCTCTGTTGCAGTTTTATGTAAAACCTGTAGTCTGTTCTGTAAATATTTTCTTGCTCTGCTCAATTGTGATTTGGAAGTGTTCTCGTTGATTTCAAGCATTTCCGCAATCTCTTTATGGTTATATCCTTCGATCGCATACAAGTTGAATACTGTTCGATATCCTACCGGAAGCTCGCCCACCAGCTGCATCAGGTCATTGGCTTCTAGAGTTTGTTCCAGTACATGAAAATTAGGTTCATGATCTACAGCTTCAATTTCCACTTCCAGAGACATGTTTTTGTTCTTTCGGATATACATCAGGCTTTCGTTTACCATGATTCTCCTTATCCAACCTTCAAAGCTTCCTTCTTCATTGAATTGAGTAAGTTTTTCGTAGACTTTCACCATTCCACCAATCATGACATGTTCAGCTTCTTCCCGGTCATGAATGTATCGCATACATACCCCCATCATTCGTGGGGCAAATCGCTCATACAGCTCGCGTTGCGCATCTGATCGCCCTTTTCGGCAACCTTCCAGTAAGGCCTGTTCGGTATTTGATTTGTTGATCCGCAACATGTATCTGTCGATATTCATTGGGTAGATGCAGAAGTGTATCTGTAAGTTGCATCAGGTTCTAAAAAAAATTATCAATTCAATGATATAATGATCATAGAAAGAATGAAATTTGATAAATGATATTAATGCGATGAAAAGCTTTTTCAAATTCTTGTTTTTCGTATTGACAGGCGTTGCTGTAGCTGTGTTTTTATTGAATGTATTAAAAAAGAAGCAGCCGGAGGAAGAAGAGCTTGAAGCTGAAGAGTAATCAGTGATTAAAGTTGATCCACCGTCAGGGATTCAGTAGTATTTGTCTATCCCACCAAATCCTAAGATTAGTTTATTGTTATGGGTTTTGTCAATGAAATTCCGTAGCCTTTTATCAAATTCCTCAGGTCGTTTTCTGGCGCTGTCTATAAAGGCGATCCTTATCCTTTTATAGGAGTCTGACATCGACTGAAAGTTTGACCATGCTATCTTATCCTTCTTTACTTCATGAAGAATATCTGCAGGAAACTGGTATTCTTCGGATAAGATCATATTTGCCTGGTCGACAAGGCTTGGATGTATCATATCATTATCTACAAGCCACCTCAACCGCTCTTTATTAGCCTGGGAGTAGTTAGCTTTGGCTTTCCGTAGCGAAAAACGCTGCATTGTATGGCCTTCGTCATAGGTCTTGACGATACTATCTATCCAACCAAAACATAAAGCCTCTTCGACTGCATCATTGTATGGGATTCTCGGTTTTCCTGTTGTTTTTTTAGGGTAGATAAGCCAGACCTCTTTACAGGTTGAGAAATTATTCTGCAGCCATTTCCTCCATTCTATGCGGTCTTTGAAGTATATGGTATTCTCTTGTTTCACCTTTAACTGGATGAATAGTGAAGCTCTTCATTTGGGAATAAGCTCATAACCATGGGTCATGAAGGATAATCCTTGCTGTCCATAGGTAGAAATCATCACACACTCAAATATGGGTTTGTTTGTGCCAGGCTTCACAAACCAGTCAAATATAAAGTTAGCGCCTGAACCTCCACTTAGGTCTTCCTGGTCAATCACTATCTCAACTGTTTCCATCGGCTTGAGGAAGATTAGTTGGTCAAAATAAGTTCTGATAGATTTACCAGTGGTATCAAAATACTCAGCTTTGGTGATGAAAATGCTGTCTGCCCTGTTGGCATTACGGATACTTACAGTGCCCGTAAGTGGGTGTGTCTTGTGCTCCGTCTCACTGTAAATCTGAGAATAAACAGATAAATAGCTGGATCCTGAGATCAATGAGTCTGTCCTAAAATTCCTCAAAGTTTTTGCATCCCAATTGACCGGATCAACTGAGCTCATTTCTCTTTTATCAGCACATCCGATCATTACACAAGCCAGGGCAAGAAGACATCGTGTTATTTTCATAGTGAGATGATTTGGCTAGTATGACAAATAAAAGGAGAATAAGACTCAGATTCAAGCGCATTTCATAGGCGTGGATATTTCAAAAAACTCAGCCAACCTAAACTACTTACTAAAAAAGTATATTTGATATCAAATTCTCCATTCGCTGTCAAATGAGTCATTCTGTTCTGTTAAACCATATCCGGGAACTCGTCCCTATCAACACGCGGGAGGAGGATTTGATTGAACAATCCTTTAAGGTTGTCCAGCTTGAAAAGAAAGAATATTTATTGAAAAAGGGTGATCTCTCAAACCATATGCGCTTTGTCGTAGATGGGTGTCTCAAGACATTTTCCGTAGACCAGCAAGGTGATGAACACATTCTTCAGTTTGGGATTGCTGGGTGGTGGGTGAATGATTTGTATGCTTATCTCACGCAGAAACCAAGTACTTTTTATATTCAGGCAATCACTCGCAGTACCGTTTTACAAATTCATCGGGATAAGCTCAATAAGCTTTATGATGAAGTGCCCATGATGGATAGGTTTTTTCGCATTAAAACTCAAAATGGGTATGTCGCTTTGCAGGACCGGACTGTTAGAAATATGAGTGAATCTGCTGAGAATCGATACATCCAGTTTATCAACAGGTACCGTGAAATGGAACAACAGATTCCACAATATATGATAGCTTCTTACCTGGGAGTGACGCCTGAGCACCTAAGTGCACTCCGGAAAAAGATGAGTGAAAAACATCGTTCTTAAGATACCTTAAGGAAATCAAACCCTGTGACTGGAAGCTTTGCAAGAAAAAAGTTACAGTCATGAATCGAACATTATTCATTTTAAGTGTGTTGCTCACCATCTCTGCTGTCAATGCACAGCAAAAGGAAGCAGCAGGTAAAAGTCCCTGGGGGGCCGACGATGAGATCGGTACCCTAAACATGATGACAGAGGCGACACAGCTTCAGGTATTGTCCCAAATCTCCTCCGGTAAAGTATTTGACCTCAGTGTAGACTATTTCGTAGGGATGCCCAGTTTTCATGCTCTAGGAGATCCAGGGTATCAGTATTGGCTCACTCATACTCCTCATGGTACCATCGTAGATAATCCGAATGGTATGGGGAGGGAGATGAACGAGAAAGTAAGCTATACAGGAGATGCTATCTCCATGTATACCCACATGGGCACTCACATCGATGCGCTCAACCATTTTGGGTTGAATGGGGAAATCTGGAATGGATACACTCCGGAAGAGCATCTGGGTGATAAAGGTTGGAAAAAGACGGGTGCAGAAACCATCCCACCCATTGTTACCAGAGGAGTACTCATTGATGTGCAAGCCGCGTTGGGCATGCTGCCTGCCAATTATCGCATTTCCGCTGAGGATATTCAGAAGACCCTGAAGCAACAAAATGTATTGCTGCAAAAAGGAGATGTGGTATTGATCAGAACCGGCCAGGCAAAATTCTACGAAGATGCAAGTCATTATCTTGACAACTATCCGGGTATCAGTCTGGATGCCGTAAAATGGATGGTTGAGGAGCAGGAGATTATGCTTTTAGGAGCTGATAACCTGAGCTTCGAAGCTTTTCCTCCTGAGCGTGAAGACAACTGGGTACCTGTACATACCTACCTGTTGGCGGAGAAAGGCATAATGTTTATCGAGCAGATGTACCTGGAGGAGCTCTCCTCAGCAAAGGTCTATGAGTTTGCATTCATCGCTGCATCATTGAAGTTAAGGGGGGCGTCCGGGTCACCCATGCGTCCATTGGCCATCCCCCTTAACCAAGAGTAAGATGAGTAACTCAATATTGTTGTTGCTATCCAAATTTTCCTGCATCGTCTCCTGCAAGGGACGATACAGGAAAAGTGGGTGAAATATGGATAGACACGGAGCGGCGTCCGCTTTCGAGAGACGATGAATGGAGAGGGGAATGCTTAATACATGTATTTAGTTGGATTGTTGATGATGCGTCATCTGTTTTGTCAACTAAAAATTCTGTTTGGTTTGTTCCACTGGATCCTGGAAACGAATACGCTGCCATCACTGCCGTATTTTTCCACTCCGTGAGGTTGCATCCATTCTGCTACGGTAACCCAGGTTTCTTTTGGACTTACATCAGTCACACCAAAGTTTCCTAGTCGTGCACCGCGTTCGGGAACCAGGACTTGTTCTGTTTCCCGGATCACGCATAGTTTTTCAGGGTCCACCTGGGCCATAAATAGAGGGGCACGATGGCGAAAAACATGATCATTATGGGCTCCTCGCCGCGTGTACACCAGAAAAAGCGCATCAGAATGGGTGACCCAATGCTGTTGAGTGTTGTAACTGCCCAGCTCTGTGCCATCGTCGAAGGTCCAGGGCTTGTATCCGTCAAAAGTCTGTCCATCTACACTCTGCGCAACAAACCCCTTTTCATCGTTTCGGATGGTCATGAAATAGCGATCGCCAAATTTCGTAATGGAGGGCTCACCAAGTCCCCTGGTATCGTTGTTGAGTTCAAGGACAGAGCCATGATCGAGAAATTTCAGCTCACTTCCATCAAAAGCACATTTACTGACCGTAACCCTGGAATTTTTTCCTGGTGGTCTGAAATAGATGGGCAAAAGGATGGTATCATCCTCCTGATCGTAACGCTGGACACATCCTGCTCCGGCATCTTTGAAGGTATCTCCCGGCATCTCGAGCTTCTTCCAGTCGGACCAATTGCTGCTGTCAGGATTATAGGTAGCGTAAGAGGTATGTCTCGGTCTGGGATTTCTGACTTTCCAATCGGTGGTATAGGCTACCGTATGGCCAGTGCCCAACAATGTCTTTGTTTTAGCGTGCCATCGAGGCCAGAAATCACTGACCGCAACGGGTCTTTCAACACCGTCAATCGTTTCATATCTGGGAGCAAGTGTTTTTTGTTCCTGTGCCTTAGTCCATGAGCTGCCAAGATCATCTGTCTGGAGGCCAAAAACACCATAGAAAACATCACTCCCCGCCAGATCCAGGTTATTCATGGTCATCACCACACGTGGAAGGCCATTTGTTCCTACTTCTGGCACGATGCCCGCCCTGGGGTGACACCAACACCGCGTTCCATCGAAATATTTGGTGGGGACATGTAGGTCAAGGTCATAGCTTAATGGGTCCGCTTTGCAACCAACCAGGGATGGGATTGAAATAAGAGATATTCCTCCGATGAGTGATGATTTGATGAACTTTCTTTTAGAGGGGTTGAAGTGGGTGCTGCTCATGGCGGGAAATATAGGGCTTTTTGATTCAACGACTGCTTCCACTCATCTTTTTCCTGTATTGTCTCAGTAAAGAACCATGCAGGAAAAGTTGGATGTTTAACAAAGGGCAATTTGGATGGATAACGGAGATAAGATACATCGTCCCCTACGGTAGAGACGATGAATGGATAGTAGCTACTTAAGCCGGATCAGTTGCCCCTTTCGCTTCACAATGTTTTTGTAATCCCATTGTATGTCCCTGGATTTATCCAGCCATCGTTTCAGAGCAATGACGTCAATTTCATCTGTTGAATTGTACCATATAGAAGCATCCTTAAACTTACCGGTACCCGACTTCAACTCAGCTTCACCAAAATCAGCGCCACTCCAAAACATTAACCGGATCCCAGCCTTTTCTTTGCTGTAGCCTGTAATTGGATTTCCTTCGATAAACCAAACGGGCTGTCCATGCCAGACCCTACTTTCTGCTTCCGGGAGATAGGAATTTATTTGGTGCTGAAGAAGCTCGCAGATGGCTTTATCGGAAGGAGATTGTTGGGAGTGGTATTGCTCGATGTCCATGTTAGGTAAGTAAACTTAGCGTTATAGGTGAGTTGTCGGTTAGCATCCTCATCAAAGTGCTTTGTCAAATGCTTTTTGGTAGTGATAAATTGTGACCACTATTCTACTTAATTTTTGTTTTGAACATTAACTGAATGCTGGAATCTTTACAATCCACCGAGATGGTTGGATGCTCTTCGCCAATAATCTGGATAAGCTGATTCGAAATAGATTCAAAAGTTTCTTCCACCAAACTTTTTGCTGAAAATATGAGTCGTACAAATGTCTTTTCTTCTTGTATGTTGAGGAGAATGCCTGAGGTGGAGCTTATATTTCGTAATTCTGTAGAAAGCATCAGCAATAAATTTGAAACAATGGCAATTGCAAGATTGCTATTGGTATGGATTTCGGGATCAGACAAGAAATCAGGCAGGGGGAACCCTCCAACAGATTTGGTAGCGTTTCTGGCAAGATCTTGAGCTGAGATCATTATTTCTGAAAGCTTGGTCTGAGCCGAGTTTGATATCAAACTATTCATGGCATCAAGGCAATCTACGGTATCCAATACTCTAATCTCTATTTCTCTAAAATGTTCTTGAATCTCTTGATTTGCCTTCGATGCAGCTTCAAAGGACATTTTAGCTGTTTCAGTAGTTTCCCGATAATACATGAGTTCGAAAAGGTCAAGAAAAGTTCTGATTGCAGCTGAATGTGAGTACCCTGCCTTTAAGTATTCTTGAATCGGAGTAATATTATCCAATATTTCAATAACTGCAGGATGGAAACTACTATAGGTAAGGTCTAACCAAACCTGTCTTCTGTTTTTGGTGATTTCTTTCAGTCTCTTATTGACAAGTAATGCAAGTTCTTCAAGCCTCTGCCTTTCTTTTTTAGTGAAAGTCCTTTGTTTGGTATCAAGTACACAAAGAGACCCTACCACAACGCCATCAACTTTAATTGGTATTCCTAAATAGGAATGAATATTCCACTCTTTTACGACATGTTGTGGTATCCTTGTATCGTTAGGCCCATCATTGACTTCAAAAGTTTTGCCATCTCTAACTACGAATTGACAAAACGAAGCATCCCGATGCGTTCCCCTTGCTGTTGCAAGCAAATCGGGCAATCCCACGTGTGCTTTAAAAAACTGAATGTGGTCCAGGATCAGGCTTACAAGGGCCATAGGACTTTTCAGCTCAGTCGCAGCATTCAGGACTATCGATTGAAGTTCCTCATCATTAGTTTCTGCTAGTAAATCCTTGGTAAGTCTTTTGTACCCCTCGTACTCATCTTGCAAAACATCGATTCTATCCATTGCTAATCAATTTTGTTGGAAAGTGAACTTCAACTGTCACTCCATCAGCTAGAAGGTTTTACCAGGGCCTTATCTCAAAGATAAGCAGAGATGGGAAGTGAATCTCATCTTGAGTCATTAAATCAAATGGATTTACCAAGTTGTCATGGGCTACCATTTCCCTGCATACCCCAGATCTTCAAGACTATGAGCCTTCATATATTCATACTTCACTGCATTGATCTGTCGGATGTGGTGGTAATCATGGGCCAGCCAGTTGGCAAGGAGCTGCTTTGCTGTCATGGGCCCTAGCTTGGGGTGTTTTGCTGCGTTTTTCCATTGTGGGGATTCGAGTGATTTCAGCCAGGCAAGGGAGCTTTCCCTTTCCTCTATAAACTCAACAAGCTTTTCCGGGTATTCTTGCTTGAGGTATTCTCGCTCCTGCACCCAACCTTCAGGATCAATAGGAGCGAAGGGTTCATCCGGCGTCTCCAACACATGCATCACACGCGTCCTGAAATCATCAATTTCTTCATCCACCAGATGACAAATGATCTCAAGGAGGCACCATTTATCAGGTTTTGATCGCCACAGGTACATATGGGAGGGCAATTCTTCTAACATTGCCTGGAACACTTTCTTGTTTTCGGCAAGTTGAGCGGTAATCATCAGGGTGTCCATATTTAGGTTTTGTTGGGTGGTTTAATTTTGTTTAACTGTTTAATGACTTTTTTGATATTCCTGTCCAGGGCTTCATCGCTTTTAAGACTGTTGAGATAGGACTTGATTTCTTTCTGTCGGGAACGTGTCAATGACTCAAAAGCATCCATCAACTCATGCTCATTCAGCTTTTTCTTTAACACCAATGGCATGCTCAACACTCGGGGTGCGGTATCAATTTCAAGGGTGAACTTTGCCTGGTCTCCCACCCGGGTATGACTGCCCTGAAGCATAGGAATATTGACATATAAGAGATATGGTTTATTCCTGACCGGACAGAGGGTTTGAGTAAACGAAAAGCTATTGATCCTTCCTTTGACTGGGATGTAGCCTTTTTTAGCCATTCGCTGAGTGATGTCAAATGGCACATCAACACAGGCATTGATGCCATTCTTATAAATTTCGGCTGTGAAAGAATATGCCATTGATTACCCCGTGAAGCTTACATAAAGGTAATCATAAAAGATGACGGCTAGATCACTTTTTGCTGAACAAAACCACTGAGCTTGTCAGACAGTGAACAAAGCATTGGGGCTTTCATTTTAAATCCGGAAAACTCACCGGTTCTGAAAGGAGTGAAAATAGAATCTCTGTTTACTCCGTCTTTTCGGCCCTTTTCAAAAACCATGATCACCCTGTTGTCTTTGACCAGGTCAGTAGCATTGCATAGATCAACAAAAGACTTGACGTCATTTAACTGCTGAATGAAGAATAGGATCACTTCAACTTTCTCAGATGAGGACTCCATTCCCGGGTCCAATTCATCAGGGAAATTCCTGACTAAAAAATGGTTGAATTGATCAATTTTTAGCTTTTTAAGATCCATTGCTTACTATTTCAGATGACTTATCCTCAATTAATACCCAGTCTTTACGTTTGATGATGAATACGTAGATTGCCCAGAGTAATACCAATGATATGCATACCAACCTTATTCCTTGGACAAACTCGTGGGAACCTATAATTGTCGTGGGTAGAAAAGTTGATAGAAATGCAAGTATTGGTAAGCCGGGTGCAATCAGGTTCTTACTAACGTCATTCTTTACAATCAGTTTAGTAGTTGAGTCATCAATGATGAAATCTCTTGATCTCAACCAACCCTGTTTTACATAAGCTTTTATCGGAAGCTGATCTGGTTTAACCCGTATTGTTTCACCATTTCCAAGCAGATGTTGCGTACCATTCCCTAAGACAACTTTATGGTTCATCATGCCAAAGTTCTGGTAAACGCGTTTAATCAAAATTTCTTTCATGCGAGGAGGATTTGATTATTCTAACATACAACTTTTTGAAAAGATTTAATAATCGATATTGGGTTGAGGAATGTTGAATAATTATGATACCCTTTTCATCAGGTTTTTGCGAAATCCAAATCCTTTTTCATCGGAGATTTCATCATCGCTAACTTTTTTGACACCTTCTACGGTATAGAAAGCCTTTGGGTTAAATCGTTTGATCTCCTGGACGGTAGTTTTGAGGTCTTCCCGTTTGATAACGGTGAAAAGGATATTTACCTCGCCCTCATCGGAGATCGCATCCACGCTGCTGTAGCGGTAGCTGTTTTTCTCAAAGTACTTAATGAGCTCCTCGGCAGGCTGTCTGGTAATCACCCGTACCACCACACGACCAATGGCCAACTTTTCTTCAATCAGCATGCCTACCAGTATGCCGGATGCAAAACCGCCTGCATAGGCAAAATAGGTTGGCCAACTGCTGAGGTTCTGAAAGATTTGACTGATCGCCAGCAACCAGATAAGCGCCTCGAAAAATCCCAATACTGTCGACAACAGTTTCTTGCTGTGTAGCATGAAAATAATCCGCATGGTATTGATTGAAACATCCATGATCCTGGCTATAAAAATCAGAATCGGGAGAACAATAAATTTGAATACAAAGGGATCTAGATTGAATGCTTCTTCCAATGCCGTCATGCTGCAAAGTAAATACGATGGTTATTGAATCTTCAAAGTAATGAAGATTAAGTTGTTTAGACTATTTCCCAATGGCTTTAATAATTCGGTCTTCTTGAATTAAAACATCTCTCATGAGAAGGTTATGTGGGAGAGACTTATGTTTTGAATTTTTAAATCCTTCCAAAATATTTGATAAAGATGCGGCAGTGATCAATGATAGGTTGAGTTCATAATCAAGTCCACAATCTTTAACAAAGTCATCCGAAAATTCTGGAGCAATCAGTAATGATTTAATTACTTTATACTCATTTTTTTCAGCTAAAGTCATATAGGATTTGAGTTGTCTAGAGACTGAACTAAATTTATTAAAACCACTTTCTTTAACTGACTTGCATTCTACAAGTATAATTTCAGTTTCGGAAACCGATAAAACAATGTCAATTTTATCCTTTGCGGTATTTATTTTCTTTCGAAGACCTTCATTTACTGAGAATCCTAATTTGTTGAAAATTTTCTTTGTTAAATCTTCAAACAAAATCCCAAGCTCACTTTCTTTAACCACTATTCCATTTTCCTTTAGTGCTGCCAAGTCTCTTTGGGCTACACTTACAAAGTTCTCAAGGTAAAGGTTTTCAGCATCTTTATAAGCCTCAAGAATATTAGAAACAAGATCCCCCCTCGTCTTTATCGATTGTTTCCCACAGAATTTCTCTAACTCTTTTTCAGGTATTATTTCTAAGACATCAATTGGCTTAATATTGTAATCTAGGAGGTATGAGCTATTCATGATATTTTCTTCTTGCAATTCAAATTCCTTTCTTAGGATTTCTTGAGCTTTTGGTAGATTTTCTTTTAGATCTAGAAGTAACTTTTCATACCCGTCAATGGAAATACCTACCTTATCATCGGACTCAATTTCTTCAAAATAGGAAATAATGTTAGCTAACTTATCTTCAATAGTAGCGCCTTTTAAAGAAGGTGATATTCGTAGCCTATTATCACACAGGTCATTGATAAACAGTTTTCTATCTGTTATGGATACATCTTCCTTGTGAATATCAGTTGAGAGTATTCCTGTGAAAGATATTCCCTCATTAATTATGCCTTTTATTTTAATATCGATTGATTGTTTCCAGTCGATATTGTGCTTTTTACAAATCATATTAATTTGAGGCTCCCGTATTTGCCTCAGCACCCTTCTGAAAAATTTGTCGGCAACTTGTTTTCCTTTAAGTTTTCTAAGCAAGGTGACCATCTCATCTGCTACATATATTAAGTTTGTTTTCTTTGAGTAGAATATTACCCCTAAATTCTTGAGCTCATTTATCACAGAATCAATGTCCAATCTGACCAATGGTAAAACCATGTAGTTAATCATCTTTATTTCCTCGTTTGACAGTTCAAGTTCAGATGACAGAGTATTTATGATGGTTTGCTCATCAAATGTGATTTTTCTTTCTTGATTGTTGAGATCATCGTTAGTGTAAGCAGTTTGGACACAAGATTTGTATATCTTGTAATCCCTTTGCCTTAATGGGTCAAGATCATTTTTTTCGGCGTTAATTTCATTTTCAAATACTTTTATTTTCTTGGTTAGTTGTTTTAGCTCGCTTTCATACAACCTTGAAAGCCAGTCTTGCTTCATGATGCAGTTACCATCCCGAATTATGATATCAGTTAGGACACCAATTTGTGAAGTTGAGCTTAGAAACTCCTGACTAAGATATTCTGAGAATTCACTTTTCAATAGATTAAAAACCCTTGAGATATTAAGACTATCCATGGCTTTCAGATCACCACTTGCATCATTTAGTATTTTGTCAATCTCTTTGGAGTTAGCAGGTTTTTCTGAAAGAATATTGTCAATGATTTTTAGAAAGGAGTTCTTCTCAAACGAGTTGAGATTATCCAGGATTTTTTCAAGTTTCATTTCTGATAATGGGCTAGTGGGTGGGCATTATTCATTTTTGTAAGACACGTTATGTGTATCAGTATAACTAACATACAACTTTTTGTCGATTTTAGAAAGGGGGATATTGATAGAGTTCGGTCAGAGTACACCGATGTAGAAGTGAGATAAAAGAATCAGAGGATCGCTTATATCAATCTCTGATCATGATTTTTTTATTCAAAAGCATTGTGCTGCCTGCTTTCAACTGAAGAAAATATAGTCCGGCTGGAAGATAATCCCGGTTGATTTCAATATTCTTAGTATTAATATGGTCTAAAATCTTTACCGTTTGGCCTTTGGTGTTTTTGATGATTATTGTTCCATCACTCAGGAGGTTGGGGCATTTAATCGTGATTTGCTCTGAAAAGGGGTTTGGGAACAGCTTAATCCCAGATCCGCTTTTAAAATCAACTATTTCCATGTCTGAGTACTCAAATTTACCATCATAGTCAGTTTGTTTGATCCGATAATATGAGATCCCGTGGTAAGGGGAGCCATCTACTACTAAATATTTCTTGACCTCTTCACTGTTTCCAGCCCCTTCAATTCTGGTGACTTCATGAAAATCAATTCCATCTCTGGATTTTTCTACTGTGAAATACTCGTTGTTGATTTCAGTGGCTGTAGCCCAATTGAGTAATACAGCATCATGTTCTGCAGCTGCCTCAAAATAAAGAAACTCGACGGGTAAAATGATGGCGGAATTGATTGCAAGTTGTACGGATGACCAGGACTCGGAGTCTGAGGAGGTAGCACTCTTATTGCCGGTTATTCCAAAGGTGGGTTTAAGAAATGTGGCCAACATATTTGAAGCACTTCCATCCGCACTGTTCGGAGCGTCATATCTTTCCGTCGTTGTTCCATCGGGTGTATAGGTAGAAGCTTTTTTATTGGTGTGATAGCATAAGACCAATGCATTATTTGCAGAAGTGGTTATCGAGGGAGCTGTGACTGTTACACCATTGCCAGTGGTGCCAGCGGAAGATCCAATTGGTAGTGCTGTGTTAACTCCGGATATGCGTGAAATCCCGATTGACCATTTTGAGCCACTCAATAGAGTAAATGCATAACTTGCAGGTTCAGCCCCACCGGCTAGCTTATAATAGACAGCTAAACCTGCATCTGTTGAGTTATCGTTTTTGATGGCCAGTAACCAACCTAGGGGAGGAGTGATGACCTCAGAACTTCCCTTCTGGTAGGAGATGCCCACGACTAATAAATCATTGGCGGCTGTGCCTGCAGGTTTATTGATGGCCGCACTTGCCGTATTGCCCATGTTTGTCTGAAATGATTCATAGGTTGGTTGTGAGTGAACTAATAGATTAGTTATAGTGAGTTTGATGCATGCAAGCAGGACTCTTTTCATGGTTAAGCTAGGTTACAATCAATAGCGGGTTTGACCCACTAATGATGGTTAGGTTTGGTTCTTATAAGTGGGGGAGTCCTCGAACGATACTTTCAAAAAAATTGAAAATAATGTACGGATTAAGCGAGTATCTTCCACAGCCTTGGGAACTAAACTAGCTAAATTAATCTTGACAAACAACTAGAATGAGTAAGGGTGAAGTAAAGACAATATGAAAGACTACTCTGAATTTAGTCCTTACTGACAGTGTAAAGGATTTTTGATCTTCACCTTTCTATTCCCTCTAAATCAAGTAAGAATGCATATTGCAGTGCAGTTGTTTTATGCTTTTTAAACCTCCCGGAAGCCCCTCCATGTCCGGCTTCCATGTCGGTATGTAGAAGCAGTAAATTGTCATCGGTCTTAAGTTCTCTGAGTCTGGCTACCCATTTGGCTGGCTCCCAATATTGTACCTGTGAATCAAAGAGTCCCGTCTCCACGAAGAGATTGGGATATTCTTTGGCAGCAACATTGTCATAAGGAGAATACGACAACATGTAGTTATAAGAATCCTGGTTTTTTGGATTGCCCCATTCATCAAATTCATTGGTGGTTAGTGGTATGGATTCATCCCACATGGTAGAAATGATATCCACAAAAGGAACAATCGCTAGCACGCCGTTATAAAGTTCAGGGGCCATATTGATTACCGCTCCCATCAGCAAACCACCGGCACTTCCACCCATCGCATATAAATGCTCTGAAGATGTATATTTCTCTGCGATTAAAAATTTGGAGCAATCGATGAAATCGTTGAATGTATTCTTTTTGTTAAACATTTTGCCGTCTTCGTACCATCGCCGTCCCAGCATCTGTCCACCGCGAACATGGGCAATGGCGAAAGCAAAACCACGATCCAAAAGACTAAGCCGGACTGAATTGAATTCAGGGTCTACGGTATAACCATAGGATCCATAGGCATACTGTAAAAGTGGCTTTGTGCCATCTTTTTGGAATCCTTTTTTGTAAACCAGTGAAATAGGAATTTTCTCACCATCTCTGGCAGGAGCCCAGATCCTCTCAGTCACGTAATCCTCAGGCTCATGCCCACCAACAACAACCTCACGCTTTTTGAGTACTTTCTCACGTGTATTCATGTTGTAGTCATAGGTGGAGTGGGGAGTGGTCAATGATGTATACCCAAACCTCAACTCTTCGGTATTGAATTCCGCATTGGTACTTATGTAACCCTTATAGGCGGGCTCCCCAAAATCAATGTAGTGCTCATTTCCTGTCTTTTGATTAATTACTCTCAAATTAGTAAGACCATCCTGCCGCTCACTTACTACCAAATAATCATTGAATAGTTCGATGCCTTCCAACAACACGTCTTCCCGGTTTGGTATCACTTCCTTCCAGTTTTGCTCTCCGGTTTTACCTGTTGGTGTTTCCATCAATTTAAAATTGATCGCATCCCTGTTTGTGACGATGTAAAACTTATCATTGAAGTGATCAATAGAATACTCGTGAGCCTTGTTATCTCTCGGCGTAAATTGCCTGAAGTCGCCTTGAGGATTGTTGGCATCCAGGATGTGATAGTCATGCACCAGGGTGCTTACGTTCCAGATGATCACATAATCTTCTGATTTTGATTTGTACACTCCAATGTAAAAGGCAGGATCTTTTTCATGGTAAACCATCTGGTCACTTGAAGATAGGCTACCTAATTCGTGTCGAAAGATCTTTTCTGAGAGCAGCGTGACTGAGTTTTTTGTTGTGTAGAAATAGGTTTTATTATCATTTGCCCAGGCTCCATCTCCGTTGGTGTTTTCTATTTTGTCTTCAAGAAACTTTCCTGTTTCTAGATTAATAAAACGAATGGTGTATATCCTTCTACTCAGAGTATCTTCAGCAAATGCAAGTAATTTGTTGTCAGGACTAACACTCAGACCGGTAACATCATAAAAATCATGTTGCTCTGATAGCTTATTGACATTGATTAAAATTTCTTCTTTGGCATCAAGTGATCCCTTCTTCCGGCAATAAATCGGATATTCCTTACCCTCTTCGAACTTTCTATAATACCAATATCCATTGGACAGATAAGGAACTGACTCATCATTTTGCATGATCCTACCAACTATCTCATCAAAGAGTATTTGCTGTAGATTGCTGGTGTGAGATAAAACTTTGGAGGTATAGTTGTTTTCCTCTTCCAGATATGATAGTACTTTTTGCGTTTGCAGGTCAGGGTTTTGAGCCGTCTTCTGTTCGTCCGTTAACCGCATCCAGAAGTAGGGATCGATTCTGGTTTTTCCGTGTTCAAATAGTATAGTATCTGATTTGATAGCTACTGGAATTTTAGTTTGGTCTCTCTCAGGTGAAGAGCATGCAATTGCGATGACAAGGCTGCAATATAAAAGGTAAGATCTATATTTCTCCATAATTTAAGCACTGAAATTCCTGTATGAATATCAGAAATTCCGTTCATTTATACAGCATAACTGAAAGTAAATATTTTTGATCTCACCATAAAATGAATCGGTGGTATCTTGCTGTGTATGGTTCAATGAGGTTCTAACAAAAAACACCAGGAGAATCCCCTGGTGTCCGTATTTAATTGAATCGTTTAAGGATTGAATCTCAAAACTGGACCCGATACATCACATCAGGGAAGAAACCGATCTGAGAAACAAGGTTTACTTCATCGGTCACTTCATTGTAACGGTAGACAAATTCGTTCTCCCGGTTGGTTACGTTTTGCAGATCCACAAAAAACTGGTGTGAGACATTTCTTTTCCGGCTGTTCATTCGCACTCCGAATTTCACATCCCAACGGAAATACGCTCCATATCTTTCGCTAAATGCCTGATTTTCCAGCCTGACCTCACGTCCACCATTATTTCTGGTTGCTTCCAGGTCCACAGGGGTAAAAGGTTTACCTCCTGAAGTTGTTAGCTTGGTGTCCAGTGTAAAGGCATTGCGTTGTCCTGCTCCGAATTTCCATTCTTTTCCAGCTAGTAGGTTGTAAACTAAATTGTTGTTGAAAGCAGTGCTACGTTCTATGCCGTCGCTGCCTTTATAAGTTGATTCGTAAAGAGAGGTGGTCATCAATAGATAATAGTTGTTGCTGAAAAACTTCTCCAATGTCAGCTCCACTCCATAGTTGGTGCCGGTGCCTTCATTCACCAGTGAACCTCGCTGGTCAAAGATGAAGTCGGCTCCCTCATTGATTATCGAGTAGCTGCTCGGCGCTGACTCAACAGGTATATCATATAGATGCTGATAATAAACCTCCGTCTTCAGTCTCCAGTTTGGACCAAAGTTTCTGTCATATGCAGCAACAAAATGATGACTCTTGCTGAAGTCCAGATCAATATTTGTTCTGGCATAAGCACCTGGAGAAATCTCTTCCTCAAAAAACAGGATCGGGGCAGGAATTGCCTGGGCATGGAGTCCGTAAGCCAGGCTAATACGATGAGCAGGGTTGAGCTGATAGCTGAGGGCTGCCCTTGGTTCTAAACTATAAGCGTCATTAAGGGTCAGATACTGACTGTGGACACCAAATGTAGTGCTCAGATCATCATTGAACTTGTATTCTGCCTGTCCAAAGATCTGAGATAGATGATAGATTTCATCCACATTCACTACGGTGAGAAAATAGTCAGGTACCTGGTCATTGTTGTGGTCAGGAATTTCAACCCTGTTATCCCTGTCCAGCGTCTCGAAGCTTGGGTCGTAAACTTCATGGATGAGACCTGCCCTGAAGTTCCACCTGGCATTAAACTTCTTATTGAGCACACTTGATAAGGTATATCTGTACTCCTCGTTAGCCACTTCTATGGCCCTGTATTTGCCAGTGATGTCACCAGCGCCATCTTTCATGAGATTGTCCTGGTCATAAAAATTCTGAGTTGTCGCCAGGCCAAGCGTGGTCTTTACATAGGTATTGTTGTCAATTCTCAGAAGGTGGTTGATCCCTCCAACACCCAGTACATTGCTTACCGAGGCATCCTGGTCCGGATTTGCAAAAAGGTCATTTTCATCAATGTCTTCACCAAAAAAGTCAATGCTGCTGAGGCCTCCCAGTCCGAAGATTTCAAACTTCCCAATTTTCGTTTTTCCAAGGTTTATCTTGAAAGAGAAGTCCTGGTAATAGGGAATGGCACTCGTTCCTGTAGCAGCCAGACTGGCGATGCCATAACGATAAGAGGCCACAAAGGAAGAACCTCTTCCTCTGTTGAGTGGACCTTCGGCCATTAGTTCCAATCCGGAATAGGCAGACATCTGACCGGTAAACTCATATTTGTCCGGATTTCCATTTCTGAAATTCACATCAAAAACAGCAGCATTGGCATTTCCGTATTCAGCTGGAAAAGCCCCCGTCAGGAAGTCTGACGTCCTCAGTAGGTTAGTGTTCAGGGCGTTGACAGGCCCACCAGTAACTCCCAATGTAGAAAAGTGATTGGTTGTAGCCACTGGTAACCCTTCCACTCGCCACAGGAGTCCCGTGGGTGCGTTGCCCCGCACCACAATGTCATTTCGGGAATCATTGGGAGCACTTACTCCGGCAAATGACGTAGCAAGACGTGCCACATCATTACGTCCACCACTGAAGCGCATGGTTTCTTCCAGGCTAAAGGTGCGCGCACTTACCTTAGCCATCTCATTGATGGGAAGGTCCTTGTCGGCCCCTGCCGTCACGACTACAGCCTCCAGGTTTTCGACAGATTCTTCCAGCTTGACATTAAGAATAACTTCTTTTCCAGCCGTAACCAGCACATTTGGAAGTTGAATGTTTTTGTATCCCACAAATGAAGCAGCGAAGTTGTGTCGACCATAGGGAACACCTTCTATTCGGAACTGCCCATCCAGATCAGTGACCCCACCCACAATCGGGTCGGAGTCGATCAGTACAACAGAAGCGCCAATCAAAGGTGCTTCACTCTGCGCATCTACAAGTACTCCTTTCACCACCTGTGTCTGAGCTATCACCAAATGTGACAGCACGATCAGATTGATGCTGAGTATTGTTTTGAATTTGTAAAAAGTAGCTTTCATCTTAAAATTCCGGATTTGGTTTGTATATCGAAAGTAGGAGGAGAAACCTCACTATCTATGAGAGAAATGTTTGACACCGGATATAAGTAGTTTCATCCATGGATATGATCACTTGAACCTTAATCCAGGCCCGGGAAGCAACATTTCAGCTTCAACCATAATTATTCCGGTCTGACAGGTGGTTTTCCTGGCCTCGCAGGTTGTTGGGCAGGATTTTGCTCAATTAGCGCTAATTTTAGGGTGTGAAGAATTTTGATCTCAATAACATAAAAGAGATATATATCCGGTGGATTGGAATCCCTGTAGTGGCTATCATATTAGCCCCCATCGTGAAGGAGTCGGACAAGACCATTTGGATTTCTTTTCTATACTCCTGTGTCTTCACCGGTATTATCTGGCATGGCGCAGCCAATATTTTTTTCTTTTACAGAAGAAAGTTTCCTCAGATCAATCAAACCCCTAAAAGGTTGATCCTAACCCTGATTTCTCTTTACGCCTTTGTGTTGATTGCGGATCCGCTTATCTGTGTGGTTATCAATGAAAAATCGTTGGCTGATTTCACACGACCAGCTGCCTGGTTTGAGTATTCCGGTGTTAGTCTCTTTACCAGTACGTTGATTGGTGTGATCTATGAAAGTGTCTATTTTTTCAATCGATGGAAAGAGTCGTTTAAGCTAAATGAGGAGCTAAGGAATCAACAAATACGGACACAGTTTGAGGTCCTGCAAAATCAGATGAGTCCGCATTTTCTCTTCAATAGCCTGAACACGCTGACGACATTGATTGCGGAGAACCAGGAACTTGCCATCCGCTTTACTGAGAAACTATCTGAAACATACCGATATATTCTTCAAAATAAGGAGCGCGAGTTGGTGAGGCTTCACGACGAGATGGAGTTTGCCAGAACTTATGTGTTTCTACTGAAAATGAGGTTTCCAGATAACCTTTCAGTTTCCTTTAAGGTGGATAGGGAATACCTGAATGCTCATATCGCTCCATTAACCCTTCAAATGTTGATTGAAAATGCCATTAAGCACAACATGGTGAGCAAGACCAGGCCTTTGAATATCGAAGTGTACGTGGAACAGGGTAAATCAATTATCGTGAAGAATAACCTTCAGCCTAAGAGCTCCCTGGAGAAATCCACTAAGACGGGGCTTGCTAATATTAGAAAGCGCTACGAGCTATTGGGTAACCGCAAGATTGATATCATCACGACTGCCAAAAACTTCATGGTAGCAGTGCCGCTGATCGATGTGATTAATGAGCGAAAACTGGCTGTAGGATGAAAGTCCTGATCATTGAAGATGAAGCTCCAGCATTCAGGAGACTGGAAAAGGTTCTGGAAGAAGTGGATCCTGGCATCGAGATCATTGATGTGATTGACAGTGTGGAGGAAAGTGTAAAGTGGTTTGAGAATCATCAGCATCCGGACCTGATCTTTATGGACATCCAGCTGAGTGATGGGATAAGTTTTGATATTTTCGAAAAAACAAAAGTCTCCAAACCCGTAATTTTTACCACCGCTTTCGATGAGTATATGCTTCGGGCTTTTAAGGTAAACAGTATCGATTACCTGCTGAAACCTATTGTGAAAGAAGACCTCAAGCAGAGCCTCCAAAAGTATAATGGCTTAAAATCACAGTTTTCAGGTCAGCTGCCTGATTTGGAGATGCTGGTGAAGCAGATCCAACTTACAGAGAAGCAGTTTAAAAGCCGTTTTCTTGTAAGGGTGGGAGAGAAGCTGATCTCAGTGGTCACGGAGGATATTGCCTATTTTTATACAAAAAACGGAGTGGTTTACCTGGTGACAACCCGTAATAAATACCTGATGGATCAAACCCTTGAGGAGATCAGCAATGACCTGGATCCGCGGCTTTTCTACCGACTTAACAGACAATTTCTGGTACAGTTTAAACATGTGGCAGCTGTCCACAAGTTTGCCAAGGGCAAGTTATTGATTGAGTTGAATCCCGCTCCTGGAGAGCAGGTGGTAGTAAGTGCTGAAAAGGCTTCAGATTTCAGAAACTGGCTCGATCAATAAGTCAATCCAATTGTTCTCTCAATCCTGACTTCTTCTATAAAATGCTCGTCATGAGACACCACAATCAATGTACCTTCATATGCACTGATTGCATTGGTCAGGATTTCAATGTTTTGAATATCCAGATTGTTAGTGGGCTCATCCAGGATGATCAGGTCGGGAGCTTGCTGACCGATGTTGAGACAGCATAGCATTAGCCGCATACGTTCTCCACCACTCAAAGCTCTGCAGGGTTTATCCCAGGATTCTTTTCCGAAGAGAAAACGGTTGAGTCTGATCTTTACCTCATGATCTGGCAAACCTGAGCCATTGAATCGATCTGCCTGTTCCCCAACTGTTAGTTGATTGTCTATAAGTGAATAGTCCTGGTCTATATAAAGCGGTTTACTAGTGTTGGATTTGACGGTGCCTTGTTGTGGGATAAGATTTCCTAAAATAACGTTGATTAGCGTGGTCTTACCGGAACCGTTACCTCCCCGAAGTGCTATTCGTTCCCCACTGTGAATTTGTAAGGTAAGAGGGGCTTTCCAAACCCATTCTGTCGTGTACCGATAGTTGATGTGATGGGCTTCGAAAAGCATTTTTCCCCGGTGAAGATCAGAAGGGTCAAAATCAAATTTCATCTTGTCAGGATCAGGCAAGGCAGATCGAAGTGTCATCAGGTCTTGTCTGATCCCGTCCACCTTTCCAGTGTGTGCATGTTTAAGTTTTGAAAAGCTGTTTTCCGAATCATTTTTCATTTTATCCATCATCACCTTTGGCATCCCGGATTTTGACTGCTTTTTCTTTCCCCTGGCCTGTTGTTTTTGTTGTCTTTCAAGGGTTTCTCGCTGCTTGTCCCGAGCATTTCTGAGCAGTTTCTCTTTACCCTGTATGTCTTGCTCCAGGGCGGACTGCTCCATCATCTTTTGTTGCTGGTAGAAATCATAATTCCCTCCATAATATTTCAAGCCGTCATGGTGAAGCTCATAGGTTGAATCCAGCAGGTTGAGCAGCTTCCGATCATGACTTACAATGATCATGGTAGCAGAGCTCTTTTCGATAAGCTGGTATAGCAGTTTTCTGCTTTCCAGATCCAGGTGATTGCTGGGTTCATCCATCAATATCAGTCGGGGTTGATGGATCGAAATTCCTGCTAGCAGTACCTTGGTTTTTTGTCCGCCACTTAATGCTCCCATCTTTTGAGACAGATCAGAGATATTAAGTTTCCACTGATCCAGCGCTTCCCGGCACTTTGACTCGAGGGACCAGTCATCCTGAAGTATGGTGTAGTTTTCTTCTGATATCCGACCACTCAGTATTTCGGATAGTGCATGCATTTTATTCTCAATATTCAATGCACCTGCAACCGACACCTGATTATACTGACCGAATATTTGTGGAATGTAGTAGGGTGCCTCATCAAATTCTATGAGCCCACTGGCCGGTGTCAAATCATTTGTTATGATTCTAAGCAGTGTAGATTTACCACTCCCGTTTTTGCCAATCAGGGCAATTTTATCATGATTATTTGCTGCGAGATGAATGTTTTCTAACAGCAAATCCTTATTTGGATGGATATAAGAAATGTTTTGTAAGGTGAGCATATAACTTCTTTCGGTAGTTGAACCATAACCCGGAATGGGCTGACTTCTATGATAGAAAGAAATTATATCAACATTTCAGCAGTGTTTTGTGGTATTGACTTATGTAACGGCAAAGGAAAAGCAATGTTGCAAAATCTCAATGCTTCAGACTATGCAGGATCATCCCGAGCACTACAAAACCGATACCAATCATAGAATAAATGTCCGGGAGGTGAGCACCTAGGATAATTATCTCACCAATCAGGGCGAAGAAAACCTCACCGGATTGTGTGGCTTCAACAGAAGCCAGTTGTCGATGATCATGATGCGCAAGATCAGTGGCTTTAAAAAAGATGGAGGTGGCAATCACCCCGGAGCTCAATGCCACAATCAAGGTATGAGTAAGCTGAGTCGGTTCCGGGAGGTCAACGGTGAAGACCCCGATGGTACTCAGTACTACCCAAAAGGGTAGGCTGGCGATGGTCATTCCCAATGTCCGTTGAAAAGCGTCTAGTTGGCCATTCGTAATAGCCATCATTTTTCTGTTTCCAATTGGGTAAGCAAACGCTGCGATCAAAACGGGTACCACACCAAGAATTATTTCTTTGGCACCGACTGTAGTAGCTTGCTTGATTTGCATAATGGCTATGCCAATCAATATGATCAGGGAGAAAGCCATTGCCCTGCCAGAGATAACTTTTTTATTTCTAGACAGCAAAGGAGCTATCAAAACACCTGCTATGATGGTGACCTGCCAGGTACTGGCTACGATCCACGCTGGAGCGTACAAAGCGGAAAAGGTGATGGGCGCGTAGAAGATTCCAAATCCAATAGTACTCCATAGGACCCAGCTCCCAATATCTTGTTTCATGACCTGGATCAGCGGGGCAATACCTTTTCTCATCAAAACGATGATGAAGAGTAAAGGGACCATGAAGAAAAAGCGAAAGGATGAACTCCAGATCCAGCTTCCACCTTCGGTGCTCATTAACCTGTTTAATACAAATGTGACAGCAAAAAACAATGCTGCAATCAGTCCCAGGACAATGGCCAGGTTTTTATTTTTATTCATTAAACTAAAATCAATAATCAATATCCCTTAAAGGGAAATCTTGTCATTGATGAGTTTTTGTTGTAGGGTTTAGAGATGAGGTGTCATATTTAATCCGAAGGAGCACTGAAATTAGATCTATTCGGAGTGAGCCAGGTTAGGAGCAAGTTGCGTTCGTTGTCAGCGATCTCATCTATGATCTCCAGTTCATAGCTGATTCTACGGGTAGTTTTAAATGCTTTAGCCTTCAGGGACTTTTCTTTAAACTTTCCTCGCTTGTTAACTCTCAATACATCTATGGTAACTTTTTCACCAGGTAGTGTGGTGGAGAAATAATAATCCAATGTTTCATAGAGGCTCTCGGAATTGGTACTTTTTCCATTTACCGCAACAATAATATCACCCGTTCTAAAACCAATTTTTTTACCAAAATTATCCATATCGGAGATATCAGTGACAACTAGTTGATCATCGTCATTTTGTTGTAATCCGACATTGCCAAAGGTGATCTCAGATTCCTGTCCATCTTCAATATAATTGATGCCGACCCATGAAAGCACTTCTTTCATAGGGAGTGGTTCGTCTCCGGCTACATGGTTGTCCAGAAATTCTCTGACTTCGGGGTAGGTAAGCTTTTCGATGATGTCAAATAGCTCGTCATCATCAAAGGATTGATCTTTTCCAAACATCTTGGAGAGATCACGCATCAGGTGCTGTAGGTCATAGGTGCCCCCGGAATATTTAAGAAGGTATAAGTCCATGCACAACCCTATCAATGCTCCTTTAGCGTACACGTTCTGGTACATAGCCTCATATTTTGGCTCAAGAATATGTTCGCTCATATGAGTGAACGAAACTTCGGGGTACATGCTGGATTCATAGAGCTTCTGCCGGATCTCTTCTATAAAGGTGCCTACGTTGTACAGTCCATATTTCACCTGAACATGCATGGAGCTATATTCTGTTACGCCCTCATAGAGCCACAGGTGCTTTGACATTTTGGGGTTTATAAAGTCAAAGTCACCGATTTCTTTTGAGTGTATATTGAGAGGAGTAACAATATGAAAAAACTCATGCGCAGCAATGTCTCGCACATACTTACCGATGTAATCAATGTCATTTTCAAACAGGTAAAATAGTGTAGAATATGAATGCTCAAGTGCCCCGAAATAGGGCGTTTCTTTATCTTCCACCATGTAGATTAGGTAAGAATATTTGTCCACAGGTAATTTCCCACCGAGATAGGATGCCTGAGCTTCCATCAGGTCATAGATCTTATCCATAATTTGCTCCGAGGAAACCAGTTTGTTGGGAGAATAGGAAGATACCATGACTTTGGCATTTGCTATTTCACGCGTTACTGTATCGGGAACTGTATACATGATCGGGCCATCTGCCAGAAAATTAAAATCTTCAGCCAAGAAAATATCCACCGAATCACTCACTGAATTTCTATCCAGTGCCGAAGCTCCATAGATTTTAGGGGAGTGTTTAATCTTCAGTTCGTATGGTTTGTCTTTCATCCCATCCACATAACCTACCACGCCAAATGGGTTGATAATATAAGCGCTTCTGTATTTGTCGAAATTGGTTCCGTTTGGCTCAAAAATAAAGTCTTCCATTTCGTCGCCGTATTCTCCAAACCGGTCAAACGTATCGTGTACCCAGTAGTTGATCGTACTGAGTTTTCCTCCATTTTGGATCTTCCATCTGTTGGTGTCCAGTCTTTCCACGCTTAGCTCCGCTCCATTGATGTCGTACGCTTTCAGCCGGTTGACGAAAGTACCAAAATTCGATTCGTCATAAGTGCCAGGAACTACTTTGGCCATGTGATACTCCACAAAATCATCATCAGATACCGGAGGAAGGACTGAAATATTCAGCTGGTCATCTTTCACCGAACCTAAATCAATATTGATGCTATACCCGGATCGTTCATGGGCGTGTGACATCATTGAGGTCAGTATAAATAATGCAGCTAGGACTCTTTTCATGAAGTATATTTTAACGCAAGTAAGGAAGAAAAATGCATTTAACTCCCATGATTTCTATTAATGGTGAATAGAAATATTAAAAGGATGATTGATGATTTAAGTTCCTCTTACCCCAGGTTATTTTTATTGAACGTAATCTAAACAAAAGCCTTGCCCAAACCTTCCTATATTTGCGCTTCAAATGTTAAAAATGGCTAAAAAATCATTCAACCGGTACACTGTAACTTCTGCTTTACCTTATGCAAACGGGCCCGTCCATATAGGACACCTTGCCGGGGTATATGTGCCGGCTGATATCTATGTTCGGTATTTACGTGCTAAAGGGAAAGACGTGGCTTTCATATGTGGTTCAGATGAACACGGTGTGGCTATCACCCTAAAAGCCCGAAAGGAAGGAATTACTCCACAGCAGGTGGTAGACAAATACCACGAACAGATCAAAAAGTCATTCAAAGATTTTGGTATCAGCTTTGATATCTATCATCGGACCAGCTCAAAAACCCACCACGAAACAGCTGCCGACTTTTTTAAGAAACTATACGACGAAGGTAAGTTTGTCGAACAGAGCTCAAAACAGTTTTTTGACCCCATAGAAAAGCAGTTTCTGGCTGACCGATATATCAAAGGAACCTGTCCAACCTGCTCATTTCCTGAAGCTTATGGCGATCAATGTGAGAACTGTGGTTCTACTTTGAGCCCTGGCGAGCTGATCAATCCCAAGTCTATGCTGAGTGGGGCTGAGCCTACCATGGAAGAGACAAAGCACTGGTATTTTCCGCTAGACCAATATGAGGATTGGCTTAAAGAATGGATCCTTGAAGAACATAAAGAATGGAAACCCAATGTATACGGGCAATGCAAAAGTTGGATTGACAATGGACTGAAGCCACGTCCTATGACCAGAGACCTCGATTGGGGAATCTCCGTACCTCTCAAAGATGCCAAAGGAAAAGTCTTATATGTTTGGTTTGATGCACCTATTGGGTATATCTCAGCAACTAAAGACTGGGCAAAGGAGAAAGGTAAAAACTGGGAGGACTACTGGAAAAAGGATGATACCCGACTGGTTCACTTTATCGGGAAAGACAACATTGTCTTCCACTGTATCATCTTTCCTGCGTTACTTAAAGCTGAGGGCAGCTATATCCTTCCGGATAATGTACCTGCCAATGAGTTTCTTAATCTTGAGTCAAACAAAATATCTACCTCCCGCAACTGGGCAGTATGGCTGCACGAATACCTGGAAGAGTTTCCAGAAAAGCAGGATACCCTGCGTTACGTATTAACAGCCAATGCTCCTGAAACAAAGGACAATGATTTTACCTGGAAGGACTTTCAGGCAAGAAACAACAGTGAACTCCTGGCGATATTTGGCAATTTTATCAACAGAGCCGTGGTATTGACTCACAAATACTTTGATGGAAAGGTGCCTGCTTTAGGTGCTCTCACTTCTGAAGACGAGTCTACAGTTGAAGCACTCAGAGCATTTCCGGATAAAATTGGAGGCTCACTGGATCAGTATAAATTTAGGGAAGCTGTCAATCACCTGATGGATCTGGCAAGGCTGGGTAATAAGTACCTTGCGGATACAGAACCCTGGAAGCTCATCAAGACGGATCCTGAAAGGGTTAAGACCATTATGAATATAGCCATTCAGATCTCGGGTAACCTTGCGGTGTTGTCTGAACCTTTCTTACCTCATACCGCCCAAAAGCTTTTCAAAACCATCCCGGTAAAGGGTATGAAATGGGAGGATACCGGGTCTATTGAAATGGTTGATGGTGGCGTCTCTTTGGGTGGACAACAGTACCTTTTCGAGAGGATAGAAGATGAGCAGATAGAGGCACAGGTGAAAAAGCTAACCGACACACGAGCAAAGAATATGGAGACTGAAAATCAAAAAGTGACACCTATCAAAGCGGAAATGAAATTCGATGATTTCATGAAAATGGACCTGAGGGTAGGGGAAGTGAAGACTGCGGAAAAGGTGGAGAAGTCTGACAAACTCATCAAGATGACTGTAGACACTGGTGTTGATACTCGAACCATTGTTAGTGGTATTGCAAAGCATTTTAGCCCAGAAGAGATGGTGGGCAAGAAAGTGACAGTATTGGCCAACCTTGCACCAAGAAAAATTATGGGTATAGAATCACAGGGGATGCTGTTATTTGCTGAGAATGCTGATGGTTCTTTGAAAGCTGTGAATCCGGCATCAGAAGCCGAAAATGGAGCAACGATTGCTTAACGTTGGTTAAGCGCTGTAATTGAATTTTTCTTAAAGAGACCAGTGAATGCGGAATGGAGAATCTGAGATTCGATGATTTCGCCTTCATGCATGAAGTACCCTCTCAACTCAACATTGGCCTCCAGTAAGTAGCGGTCACTACCTTTTTTGTCACCTTTCAGGTAACCATCTACGATTTGAATTTTGTCGAATGTAGAACAGTCACAATATTGCTTGAATACAAATTCAATGTCTTGTAATTCCTGACCTTCCAGGTAAAAGTCCTCAGCTGCATTTACGGCAAAGTAAACTTCCTCTGCATACTCATCATTAGAAACATCTTCTTTATGCGCAGCCAGGTAATAGTGTCTGAAAACAAGTTTTTCTCCTAGTTCTGCATAAGGGAATTCCTCTACAAGATTTGCATTTTCATAGAATTCAAAAGACTCTTCTGCAGGATTAATTCTTTCACCGTCACAGCTGGTGAGTAGAAAACCAATAACACCGATAAATAATAGAGAAAAATATGCTGTCTTCATCACTTGTATCTAATCCAACTTACACTAAGCAAAAATGTTTCCAAAAACAGTTGAGTATTCCAAATGTACTAAAACCTTTCATTCTTATCAGTATCGACTAAATACTTTATGGATTTAGTGATCACTTGATAAATGGCTGATTACAATTATATTTAAAAATATTAGACCCAACCTAACCCCATTTAGATGCACTTAGTCCCAAATAATCTTACGGTAAATGCCCGGCTAACCCTAAACATCGCCTTTCTGGTAGCAATAATGAGCTGTCAGGAGTCAGTTCAAGAAGAAAAGGCGAGCTGGGAGGTAGCCAGCGCAACCAAAGCCAACACAAAATATTCTCCGGCTACCCAGATTAATAGGGAGAATGTACATCAGTTGACTCTGGCCTGGGAATATAAGGCGGGAGAGGAAGGTTATTCAATCCAGTGCAATCCAATTGTGATCGATACCGTGTTGTATGGCACATCTCCTAAGGTGCAGGCTTTTGCTATCGATGCAAGGACTGGGGAGGAGATCTGGTGGTTTGATCCAAATAAATACGAGGAGGGAAATAATAGGCTTTCCAGATCGACCGGGGCAAATAGGGGTGTTACATGGTTTTCGGATGAAAGTAAGCAAACAATATTCTTTGGGAGAGGACCATTTATGTATGCACTGGATGCCGAAACAGGTCAGCCAAGACAGGATTTTGGTGAGAGGGGTAGGATTGATTTATTGCAAAACCTGGACCGGGAGATAGAGCGAGCTTTTGTTAATGCCTCATCCCCACCAATCATTTACAAAGACTTACTCATAGTGGGAGCCCAGCTAGGCGAAGGATCAGGTGAGATAGCTCCAGGTCATGTAAGGGCTTTTGATGTACATACAGGGGAGCGAAGATGGATCTTTCATACCATTCCTCACCCCGGAGAATTTGGGTATGAAACCTGGCCTGAGGATGCCTGGAAAACTTTCGGAGGCTCCAATCCGTGGGGAGGATTCTCAATGGATGAGGAACGAGGTATCCTATACTTTGGTACAGGATCCGCATCCAATGATCATTTTGGTATCGAACGTTCCGGAGATAACTTATTCAGCAATTGTGTTATGGCGTTGAATGCCGAGACCGGGGAAAGGATCTGGCACTATCAAATTGTGCATCATGACCTATGGGACTATGATGTGCCTACACCTCCAAGTTTAGTTACTGTAGAACAAGATGGGAAAATGATTGATGCCGTGGCTCAGGTGACAAAGGTTGGGATGGTCTTCGTTTTTGATCGGGTGACAGGAAAGCCCATCTTTCCCATCGAAGAGAGGCCTGTAAAACAGTCTAATGTGCCGAGCGAAGTTTCATCACCAACACAACCCTTTCCTACAGTGCCCGCTCCATATTCCAGGCATGGATTTAAAGAGTCGGACATTACTGACAGAACTGAGGAGGCTCATGATTTTGTAAGAAAGCACGTGTGGGAGAAGTATGGTGCTTCTGACGTATATGACCCACCCTCTTTTGAAGGGGGTGTTGTATTTCCTCAGTTTAATGGAGGCACTGACTGGGGCGGTGCAGCTGTAGATGTAGAATCCGGAGTGCTTTTTGTAAACTCCAGTGACGAACCAGAGCTGATCCAGGTGTTGAATAATGATGATCCGGAAGGATATCCATTCAAGGTGACAGGACATCAGCCGGTGAAAGACAATGAAGGGTATCCTATTAGTACACCACCCTGGGGTACGCTCAATGCCATTGACTTAAATGAAGGCAAGATTTTGTGGCAGGTTCCGCTTGGCCATCATCCTGGAATGGAAAATCAGCCTCCAACCGGCTCATTTAATATGGGTGGTCCGATTGTGACGGCAGGTGGATTGGTATTTATTGGAGCCGCGATGGATGAAATGTTCAGGGCATATGATAAAGAAACAGGGAAACTTCTTTGGGAAACCAAATTGCCTGCTGGTGGATACGCAACACCCTCAACTTACACGGTTGATGGCAAGCAGTATGTGGTTATTGCCGCCGGAGGAGGAGGAAAACCAGGCACAAAACCCGGCAATTCTTTTCTGGCATATACGCTGCCTGATGAGACAACTGAGGGAGTAAGTCAAAATGAAGTTTCCAGGGAAGAACTATCAGAAGCGGCGCAGCTTTATATGACCAGATGTGCCCCTTGCCATCAATTTAACGGGCAGGGAACCGGTGATATTTTTCCACCGCTGAATAATACCGACTGGGTGACTGGCGATAAGTCCAGGCTGATCAAAATTATCCTAGGGGGTTTAGGTGGTGAGATTGAGGTAAATGGCAAAAAGTTCGATGGAGAGATGCCGCCATGGAAGGAATTCCTGACTGATGATCAGGTTGCAACCATTCTCAACTATGTAAGAACATCCTGGGAAAACAATGCTTCCGAAATAACTCCGGATGAGGTGAAAGAGATCAGAATGTCGACTCAGGAAAGACAACAACTCTGGACTGCCGGAGAGCTGGACTAGAATTACCGGTCTAACCGCTTTTCCTCAAAAGTGACGTCACCTGATTTTCGGTAGTGCATCTTGATATAGACAAGCACTTCTTCAGCGCCTGCCTCCATCACTGCCTGCTGGGCTTTTAAAGCAATGTCATTCAACTGATCAAAGGGGCCTTCCATCACAGTTTCCATGGGCGTGATCATGTGTTTCACTCCCGATGATTGAATGATTTCAATGGCTTTATCCACCAGGTGATATGTGTTAGCACCTTCTTTCCTTGGCACGATCTGTAGTGCCAGACATATTGATTGATTTCCAAGCATATTCTTTAGTTAAACTGGTTCATGGTTCGCTCAATACCAATCGTGCAAAAAGCAAAAATCATGTCGATGCAGCGATCAATCTCTAGTGTGAGTAAATCAAATTCCTTTTTTGAGAATGGACTCAACACGTAATCCACTTGTCTTCCCTTGGGATAATCATCTCCAATGCCAAACTTAAGACGAGGATAGTCCTGACCCCCAATTGTTTCCTCAATGTTTTTCAAGCCATTATGACCTGCACTCGACCCCCTGGGTTTTAACCTTAGCTTGCCAAAAGGGAGTGCTATATCATCTGTGATCACCAACAGGTTTTGCTTGGTGATTTTCAACTCATTCATCCAGTAGTTCACGGCTTTACCACTTAGATTCATGTAGGTAGTTGGTTTGATCAGGGTAAGGCTTCTGCCTTTGTGTTTTACTTCACTTACAAACGCATGCCTGTCCTGTGAAAAGCTTGTCTTTTGCAAGTCAGCAAGTCTGTCAAGTACGAGGAATCCAATGTTATGCCTGGTTACCTCGTATTCCGGTCCAATATTTCCCAGTCCTGCTATCAGGTATTTCATGACTTATAGTTTTCTGGCATGTCAGTTTGCTATGGTTTTACCGCATGCCAATGTGAGAGTTTTACTAATTAATTGAACCATCACTCGGTTGTTATAAACAAAAAAAAATCCTGCCAAAGATGGGCAGGATTTTGATATTATATGATGTCCAGCTATTAAGATTCAGCTTCAGCAGATGCTTCTGCTCCTTCAGCTGTTTCTTCTGTGCCTTCTTCTTCACCTTCTTCAGTGCCTTCCGCACCTTTAAGTGCTCTAGGTACTTCTACAGTTGCAACAGTAATGATTGGACTATTCAGGATTTCAAAATTATCAGGAGTGATGGCAGACACTTTTACTGACTTACCAAGACCAAGTTTTGAAACGTCAACATCAATATGTTCAGGCATATTGTCCGGCAATGCTTTGATCGTAAGCTTTCTAAGCTTATGCACAAACTTACCCCCTTGCTGAACCCCTGGAGCGAGTCCTCTACCTACCAGGTGGATTGGAACATCCATTTTGATGATTTTACCAGGGAATAGCTGAAGGAAATCAGCATGAAGAATAGTTTCACTTACAGGATGGAATTGCGAATCCTGGATGATTGCTCTTGTCTTTTCACCTTCGATGTTCAACTCTACAAAATGAGCTTCGGCAGTGTAAAGAACTTCTCGGAAAAGAATATTTGGCGCATAAAAGTGCACTTGCTCTTTTCCACCATAAAGTACGCAGGGGACATAGCCTTCCGCTCTCAATCGTTTGGATTCGGCTTTGCCGAGATTTGCTCTTTTATACCCTATAATCTCAACAGTTTTCATAAAAAATGATTAATTGTAATTGATAAATAATGAACTAATAGATTCATTGTCGTGTATCTTCCTGATCGCCTTCGCGAAAAGATCGGCTACCGTCAATACTTTAATTTTGTTACTTTTTTCTTTTAGAGGGATAGTATCTGTCACTACGAGTTCTGTTAGCGCAGACCCTTCAATATTTTCGTAAGCTTTTCCTGACAATACAGGGTGTGTACACACAGCCCGCACTGAAGAAGCTCCTTTCTCCATGATGATATTTGCTGCTTTAGAAATGGTTCCGGCAGTGTCTACCAGGTCATCCACGAGGATCACATCCTTTCCTTCCACATCTCCAATCACCTGCATGGTAGCAATTTCATTGGCACGCTTTCGGTGCTTGTCGCAGACTACCATATCTGCTTCAAAAAACTTGGCAAAGCTCCTGGTTCTAGCAGTTCCCCCCACATCAGGAGAAGCAAAGATCAGATTTTCAAGTTTCAGGCTTCTGATATAAGGCACGAAGAAAGCAGTACCATCCAGGTTGTCAACCGGGATATCAAAGAATCCCTGGATCTGACCGGCATGAAGGTCACACGTCAATAATCGACTTGCTCCCGCAGCTGAAAGAATGTTTGCCATCAGTTTGGCAGCAATTGAAACCCTCGGCCTGTCCTTTCTATCCTGTCTGGCATACCCAAAGTAAGGAACCACCACAGTGATGTGTTTGGCGCTTGCTCTTTTTGCAGCATCTATCATGAGCAAAAGCTCCATGATGTTTTCGGTAGGAGGGTTGGTAGACTGGATCAGGTAAACATGCTCACCGCGTACTGATTCATTGAAGCTGAAATTTAATTCACCGTCACTGAATTTCTGAGAAGTACATTTTCCCAGTGGTTTACCATAAAATTGAGCTATTTTCTCGGAAAGTTCTAAAGTACCTTTTCCGCTAAATATTTTAACCAGTGACATGCTAGAGTGCTTCAAAATAAAATAATCCGCCAGGATTGTCAATGCGACAATATTAGCGGATTGAAAGTTGGCCTACTAGGGCTCGAACCTAGACTCTTCTGGACCAAAACCAGACGTGTTGCCAGTTACACCATAGGCCAATAAGATGAATTTCTTTTCAAGCTAATTCTAAAGCTTTGGCCTGTTGCGTCTGGTTTTTACTCCGACTCTTTTCGTGTTGCCTCCCGATAGCTATCGGGAACACCATAGGCCAATAAGATGAATTTCTTTTTTAGCTAATTCTAAAGCTTTTTCCAATTACTAACGCTTGCGTTTATTACCTGTGTGGGTGAAATTGGACTGCAAAAGTAGCAGGAATTGGTTAAAATAAAAACATAATTTTCTATGAAGACCTTCTTTTTTCAATCCACTTCCTGGCATTGACAAAAGGTTCTATCCATGGAGTGATCTCAACACCCCTTATTGAGCGGTTATGCGGCCAGTTCCAGGGGAAAAGAGAACGCTCCAAATGAGGCATCATAGCTACGTGTCGTCCATCTTTGGATACCACAGCTGCGGTTGCAAAGTCACTGTCATTAGGGTTTCCCGGAAACTCATTGTATTTGTATTTCATTGGGATAGAATACTGATCTTCAGAACCCGGTAATACAAACTTTCCTTCTCCATGTGCTACCCATATTCCCAAAGAGGTATCGGACAACGATCCAAACATCACACTATTATTAGGCAGAATATCTACGTTCACAAAGATCGATTCAAACTTCCCGGAACCATTATGATGCATGGTTGGATGATCTTTGAGTTCTGGATAAACCAATCCGAGCTCCATCATAGCCTGACATCCATTGCATACTCCAAGACTCAAAGTATCTTCCCTTTGATAAAAGGCATCCAGCGAAGACTTGGCTTTCTCGTTAAATAAGAATGAACCTGCCCATCCTTTGGCTGATCCCAACACATCAGAATTGGAAAACCCACCAACAAATACGATCATATCCAGATCACTGAGATCCTCCCTTCCTGAAATAAGATCTGTCATGTGAACATCTTTCACATCAAAGCCTGCAAGATACAGAGTATATGCCATCTCTCTGTCGCCATTCACTCCCTGCTCACGAATAATAGCTGCTTTGATTCCGGATTCGGTCTTCCGTCCTGCATCTATGCCATAATCTTGCAATGTGCCTGTAAACTCTTTGCTAAATGTATAAGAAAGTGGCTGTAGCTTATAATTACTTGCTCTACGGTCAGCATGATCCGGATCTCCCTGCTCCCGATCCAATAGATGAGAAGTTTTGAACCACAGGTCCCTGTAATCATCTATTGAGAGTCTCAATGTCAGGTCATCACCTTCTATGATCAGTTCCCGGTTCTCAACAACTTCACCCAGGAGTGTACTTTCCACATCAAATCTTCTAAAAGTCTCTCTTACCTGATCCAAGGATTCTACCTGAAGAACGACAGCCGGACGTTCTGAGAATAAGACTTTTATGGCATCTTTTTCTTTAAATCCTGAGAGGTCCATCTTAACACCTCCTTTTTGGTTAGGGAAGTTCATCTCTAAAAGCGTAGTGATCAACCCACCATCAGAAACGTCATGTCCGGCTAGAATCAGATCATATTTGATGAGTTCCTGGATGGCATTAAATGCATTTTTTAACACATCTGCCTTTACATCCGGAGCTTTTTCACCGATCGCAGCATTTACCTGTGCAAAACTGCTTCCTCCAAGTGCAAACGACCTACCTGAAAAGTCAACATAAAGCAAATGACTACCAGGCTTTTCAAAGTCTATATCCGGGGTTACGATCTTTTGAAGGCCAGACACCTCACCGACCGAACTGATGATAACAGTACCCGGGGATTGTACTTTTTTGCCATCAGGATATTTTTGCGTCATAGACAGTGAATCCTTTCCTGTTGGGATATTGATTCCCAGGTCAATCACAAAATCACTTAGTTCTTTTACTGCCTTGTAAAGCCGATAATTCTCACCATCATTCTTAGCAGGCCACATCCAGTTAGCACTCAGAGAAACTCCTTTTAATCCATGAGAGAGGGGAGCAAAAGCCAAATTGGTAAGAGCTTCCGCTACACTTAACCTGGAACCCGCTCCAGAGTCAATCAATGCCGGTACTGCAGAATGTCCTATCGAGGTAGCAACCCCTTTATCATTTTTGAAATCCAGTGCCATGACAGCAGCATTGTTCAATGGAACCTGAATTTCACCTACAGTTTGCTGTAGTGCCACTTTACCGGTTACTGATCGGTCTACCTTGTTGGTGAGCCAGTCTTTACAGGCTACTCCTTCAAGCTGAAGGATATCTTCCAGATACTTTTCTATTTCATCAGCTTTGTATTCGAAACTCACAAAAGATCTTTCTTTGGCGTGGTCCTCGAGGATCGTGGTAGGGGATGACCCAAAGAGGTGGTCCATCTTAAGATCAAATGCCTTGGCATCCAGATTCTTTTTCAGAAATTGAAGCTGTTGGTCATCTGTTGCCTCACCAACAATATAAAAAGGTGTTCTTTCCCTTTGTGAAACTCTTTTGAGATAATCAAGGTCCTGATCTTTCATTACCAGACCCATTCTTTCCTGCGACTCATTGCCGAGAATCTCTTTATCTGACAATGTAGGATCTCCTACAGGGAGCTCATTCAGATAGATCTTACCACCGGTTTCTTCCACCAATTCTGAAAAACAATTCAGGTGGCCGCCGGCGCCATGGTCATGAATAGAAACCACAGGGTTTACATGGGCCTCAGCCAGAGCACGAACTGCGTTGGCTACTCTTTTCTGCATTTCAGGATTTGACCTTTGCACCGCATTTAGCTCCAGGGACTTTTTGAAGTCACCGGTATCCACAGAAGAAACAGCGCCACCACCCATACCAATCCGGTAATTGTCGCCACCCATCATCACAATCTTCTGTCCGGGCTTCACCTCTTTCTTGAGGCTGTCTTTCAACTTCCCATATCCGACACCACCAGCCAGCATGATCACTTTGTCAAAACCGAGCGTTTCACCATTTTCCGAATGCTCAAACGTAAAGAGGCTACCACAGATCAAGGGCTGACCAAATTTGTTCCCAAAATCACTGGCACCATTAGAAGCTTTGATCAGGATGTCTTTCGGGCTTTGGTAAAGCCATTTCCTTTCAGGTACTTTCTCCTCGTATTTTTTGCCTTCACTGAGTCGAGCATAGCTGGTCATGTATACAGCAGTCCCAGCCAAAGGGAAGCTCCCTGTTCCACCTGCCATACGATCCCGGATCTCTCCACCCGAACCAGTTGCTGCACCATTAAAAGGTTCTACAGTGGTTGGAAAGTTATGTGTCTCCGCCTTAAGGCTAATCACAGATTCAAAATCAGAAACAGTGAAAAAGTCTGGTTTATCCTGTGTTCTGGGAGCAAACTGCTCCATCACAGGCCCCTTGATGAATGCCACATTGTCTTTATAAGCTGATACAATGAGGTTGTGGTGTTCCTTTGAAGTCTTTTTAATCCACTGGAACAATGAGAGCTCCTGTTCTTCACCGTCTATGACGAATTTTCCGTTAAAGATTTTGTGACGGCAATGTTCCGAGTTCACCTGTGAAAACCCAAAAACCTCAGAATCGGTCAGATTTCGGTTGATTTCTTTGGAAACACTCTTGAGAAACTCAATTTCTTCCTTTGTAAGTGCAAGTCCCTCCTGATCATTATAAGCTTCGAGGTCCTCAATGAATTGGATGGGTGCCGGCTCAATGTTAAGCGTGAAAAGCTCCTGATCAAGGACCGGATACTTCTGCTGTAGCATCTCATCGAATGACTGTCCATTGTTTTTGACAAAGGATTCTATACGAATGATCCCGGTGATGCCTGCATTTTGGGTGATTTCCACTGCATTGGTACTCCATGGTGTAATCATTTCTTTCCGAGGGCCAATAAATGCTTCGGAAATTTTATCTGTTGCTAACAGTTTAGCTCCTGAAAAAAGCCAGGTGAGTTTGTTTTGATCTTCCTGGGATAGGTCTGCTGAAGTGAGAACTGCATAAACTTCAGAACTGGATTTTTCAAAGAAGTGGATCATTCAAAAAGGTGTGTAATTCAAGCGCAAAAATAGAATAATTGCTCAAAGATTTGGGTTTTTGAGAACAGATATGATGTAGGGTGTTGATTCAGTAATCATATGGTGGTGTTTAGCCTTGATAATCGTGGATTTCAGCTTTCGGATGTTCTTAATTTTTGAGAGTATTTTTTGGGGAGGTATAATTTTATCTCGATCACCAAGGATCACATAAATTGGAATGTCATACCTATTAAAGTGAGTGGTAATTGCTTTAGGGCTGATTTGCAAAGGGTGAAAGTAGGTCCAGGTCTGGTATACCCGATTTCTCTGCTCCGTAGTCCTCAGGGTGGTTTCTACAAACCTATGAAGTGGATTCGAGACGACACTTGTTTTCCTAAGGACATTTATTAGCCAATCAAATACTAAAGGGTGTTCCATCAATAACTTGAAGGCCATATTTCCCAATAAAGTATTAGCTAGCCTGTACCATGGTGATTGAAATATTCCATCCGGAGCGATCAGGAAGACACTATCTGTTGACTCCGGAAACAAAGAAGCAGTTGAAAGTGCAAACCGGCCTCCAAGGCTGAATCCAATCACTGAATAGGATTTAATCTTTTCTGCTTCCAGGAAAGATTTAAATGACCTCTTCCACTGTTCTGGAAGTAGAGGTAGGTTTTCCCTAGTGGTTTTTCCATGATAATAGAGATCAATGTTGTAACAGGTGATGTTTAGTTTTTCATTGCATATCCCTGATATCATCTTGTCAAAAGATGATCTATCCTCTCCAAACCCATGGAAAAAGATCAACTTTTTTATCCCGTTTCCATGCTTCTTATAATAAAAATCAACCACTGATCACTTTTCTTAAAAATTTATCAACAATATGTAACTCCCAGTTGTTAATCACGTAAACGGAGGAAACTTTCAGTATATCGAAAGTTTCCAGAGTGTTAAGTAATTGTTAGGAAGATAAATATATAGTGAAGCAGAAAATATTAGAGGGAGCCGAGACATTGTTTATGAGATATGGAGTGCGAAGTGTTTCAATGGATGACGTGGCGCGTGAAGTATCAGTATCTAAAAAAACCATTTATCAGCACTTCAACCATAAGGATGAATTAGTCACTGAGGCCGCCAAAAACTATTTGACTGGTGAGATGAAGGAAGTCTCTGACATTACTGAGCAAGCTGCGGATGCTTTGGAAGAGCTTTTTTTGCTTTCTAAATGCATTCGTCAAAATATATCAAGGGTGAATCCGTCACTCTTATATGATCTTCAGAAGTATCACCCGGAGGCGTGGGAAGTGTTTAAAGATTACAAGGATAATTTCATCCGGGGTAAAGTGATGAGCAACCTTATCAGGGGTAAAAAAGAAAATTTATATCGAACCGAAATAAATGAAACAATACTGTCAATCATGCGCGTAGAGCAGGTTCAGCTAATTTTTGATGAACGAGCTTTCCCTAAGAGCGACTTTGACTTTGTGGATGTACAGGTCCAGATATTTGATCACTTTATTCATGGGCTACTGTCTGACAATGGAAGAAACTACTACAAAGAGTATCAACAGAAACATCTAGAAAACCAACTCAAATGAAAGGAATAGGACGACTACTAACAATTGCGCTACTGCTGCCTTTGCTGGTCAATGCCCAGACAGAGACGGCGACCTTGACTACTTCCAAAGGGTTTACCCTGGAGGATTGCATTGAATATGCGATTAACAATGCCGTGGGTGTGAAGAATGCCAGGCTAGATCAGGAGATCGCTGATGCCAAGGTCAGGGAAACTATCGGTATTGGCTTACCCCAGATTGATGGTAATGCAAGTGTGTCATATGCCGAGACACAACCGAGATTCTTTGGTCAATATAATCCCAATAGTGACTTTTTTGGACTGGGCAATATTCCTGGTATCCAGCCAGGAGATGTAGCTGCAGCTCAAAACTTCTTCCAGCTAAAAGGAGCCGGTGATGCGAGTTTGAATATTAACCAGCTAATCTTTAATGGCTCATATATTGTTGGGTTGCAGGCTTCGCAGGCCTACAAAGATCTGGCGGTGAAAAACTATAACCAGACCGAGGAGGATGTAATCCTGAATGTATCCAAGGCTTATTATAACCTGTTGATCAATAAGGAGCGATTGGCATTGTTTGAATCAAATATCAAACGCGTGGACTCACTCTTTTCTGATACACGGGCCATGTATGAAAATGGCTTTGCGGAGAAAATTGATGTAGACAGGATTAAAGTCAATCTAAATAATTTGATTACCGAACGTGATAATTTTATTCGGTTGGTTGATCTGTCTGAGAGACTATTGAAATTTCAGATGAATTATCCTTTGGATGAGGAGATGGAAGTGGCTGAAACCATGTCTACGGCAATTCTGGAATCAGAGATAGAAGTAGGGGAAGGATGGGACTATTCAAGCAGACCCGATTACCAGGTATTACTGGCAAATCAGAAGCTACAGCAGTTGAATATCAGGAATAAGTATGCAGAGTCTTTACCTGTGATCTCTGCATTTGCAAACCTGGGGTATACAACGCAATCACCTACATTCGGAGGGATTTTTACAACAAATAGTGGTTTTGAGGAGCAACCAACTGTAGGGCCTGACAAGTGGTATGGATACAACTTGTTCGGATTACGTATGAGTTGGAGCTTATTTACAGGACTGCAACGAGCCAATCAGATTCAACAGGAAAAGTTGACCTTGCTACAAGTAGAAAATTCATTTGATCAGATGGAGTCTTCTATAGATGTGGACATTCAACAAACCAGAATCAATTATGACGATGCCAGGAATCGATTAGAAGTGCAAAAAGAAAACAAAGCACTTGCACAGGAGATTTTTGATGTAGCAACTAAAAAATACAGCAATGGTGTCGGCTCCAACCTGGAAGTGATAGAAGCTGAAAATAGTTTGAAGGAAGCAGATATCAATTATTATAACACATTATACGAGGCTGTGATAGCCCAATTGGAATTAAAGAAAGCATTAGGATTACTTAACCAACAATAGATCATGAAAAAGGTCAACTTTATTACACAATCGATAGCACTTAGCCTTCTTGCAGTTATTATATATAGCTGCGGGGGAGGATCATCTGAGCTGGCTGAAAAGCAAGCCGAGCTGGATGCAAAGAGAAAAGAACTAATGGCCCTCCAATCTCAGGTTTCGGAACTTGAAAAAGAGGTTGCTGAGTTAGACACAGCATCAGAAGGGTCTTCAGGAACTATTCTGGTATCATCTTATAATGTGGTAGAAAAGCCCTTTATCCATAAGGTGGAAGTGAGAGGATCTGTTGCATCAAGAAAAAATGTGTTGATGAGTGCTGAAACAATGGGTCGGGTTGAGAGAATCAATGCCTCAGAAGGGCAGGCGGTTAGAAAAGGTGATCTCTTGCTTCAAATAGATAGTGATATCATTGCCAATAATGTTTCTGAAGTAGAAACTCAGATCGAGCTGGCAAAAACAGTTTATGAGCGTCAGGAGAATCTATGGAAGCAAAATATTGGAACTGAGATTCAGTATTTACAAGCCAAGAATAATTACGAGTCACTCGAGCGAAGGTTAGCCACGCTGAAGTCTCAGCTCAGTCAATATTTTGTAAGAGCCCCTTTCAATGGTGTCGTGGACGAGATACCAGTAAAAATTGGGGAAATGGCTCAGCCGGGATTGCCTTTGATCAGAATTGTGAATCCTGATGAAATGTACGTATCAGCTGATGTTTCAGAAGCTTTCCTTGGGAAATTTGAAGCAGGACAGGATGTTGATGTCATTTTTCCGGTTCAGGATGTGACAATAAAAAGCAGAATCATCTCGGTTGGTAATGTAATCAATGACCAAAACAGGACTTTCAAGATTGAGGTTGCTTTACCATCAAAAGAGAATTTTGAATTCAGACCAAATCAGGTTGCCATGCTTTTACTTGTGGATTATGAGAAGAAAGATGCACTCAGTGTCCCAACGAACGTCATTCAATCTGATGCTGGTGGCAAATTTGTCTATACTGTTGGAATGAAAGATGGTAAAAGAGTTGCTCAGAAGGTTACGGTACAAACTGGAAAGAGTTTCCAAAACATGACTGAAATAGTGACGGGTCTATCTAATGGTACAAATGTGATCAACCAGGGATTTAGAAATGTGACCAACGGAGCTGAAATATCAGTTTCCCAGGCTTCGCTATAATCATATCAAACGCACATAATAATGGCAAAAGATATCAATCAATCTAACGATTCAAATATTGAGGAAAATGTGGATAAGCAATTCTGGCTTACCACATTTGCCCTGAAGAATAAGAATACTGTTTTCTTTTTGACGTTTCTGATCATTGTCATGGGGATTATCTCTTATCAATCCCTGCCTAAGGACAGTTATCCGGAGATCGAACAGCCGATTGTTTACGTTGGGACTCCTTACCCGGGTAATTCACCAGTGGACATAGAAAACCTGGTAACTCGTGAGTTGGAGAAGGAAATTAATTCCATTTCTGAAGTAGATGAGATTTCTTCTACTTCTGTACAGGATTATTCAACCATTATCGTAGAGTTTCAGGCTGATGTGGATGTAGAGGACGCTCTGCAAAAAGTGAAAGATGCAGTAGACAAAGCCAAACCAGAACTTCCAACTGACCTTCCACAGGACCCGAATGTTTTTGAGATGAATTTCTCAGAGTTTCCAATCATGAATATTAACCTTTCAGGAAACTATTCAGTGCAGAAGTTGGAGGAATTTGCAGAGATCATTCAGGATGAAATCGAGAAAATTTCAGGAATTTCCAGAGTTGATATTACTGGTGTAGAGGATAAAGAAGTAAAGATCATGGTGAACCCATATGAAATGGAAGCCCGTGACATCAACTTTAGTGACATCGAAAATGCGGTCACCGCTGAAAACGTAACTCTTTCCGGAGGAAATATACTTCAGGATGGCCTCAGGAGGTCTATCCGGGTGGTTGGTGAATTTACCACACCTGACCAGATGGAAGACATTGTGATCAAGCATGAGAAAGGAAATATTGTCTATCTCAAGGATGTGGCAGAAATTGAGTTTGGTTATACTGAGAAAGAATCTTACGCAAGGTTAAGTACCAATCCTGTTGTATCTGTTGACGTGATCAAGCGCAGTGGTGAAAACATGCTGGAGATTACCGCGGCTATTGATGAGGTAATGGACCGTGTGCGTCCTACACTACCTGCTGACCTGGATATTGTAAGGACAAATGATCAATCCACTTTTGTGAAGATGATGGTATCCAGTCTGGAAAACAACATCATCTCTGGTGTGATTCTGGTCGTACTGGTTTTACTGTTTTTCCTTGGAACCAGAAACGCATTGTTTGTAGGGATTGCTATTCCACTGTCAATGTTCATCGCTTTCAACATACTTGGAGCCATGGATATCACGGTAAACATGATGATCCTATTTTCATTGATACTCGCACTCGGTATGTTGGTGGATAATGGAATTGTTGTTGTGGAAAATGTGTATCGTTTGATGGAAGAGGGCTACAGTCCATTGGCAGCAACTAAGAAAGGGGTTGGTGAAGTCGCAATGCCTATCATATCTTCCACTGCCACTACCTTGGCAGCTTTCCTTCCGTTAGCCTTGTGGCCGGGCTTGATGGGGCAATTTATGTCATACCTGCCCTTGGGAGTTATGATCACTTTGACATCTTCGTTGTTTGTGGCCCTTGTAGTAAATCCAGTTTTGATAGCTTCATTTATGAAGGTGCAAAATGGAAACAGGGAAGTAGATTATGGTAAGTTGTGGCGTAATGTAGGGATTTTAGTCGGTGTTGGAACTTTATTCCTGTTGATTGGTTGGACCGTGCTTGGTAATTTATTGATCGTACTTGGAGCAATAATAGCCATGGATGTTTATGTGCTGGATCCACTTTCACAGCGATTTCAGGCTATCTTTTTGCCTTTCCTGGAGCGGGTTTATAGTCGTGTACTCACTTTTGCATTGGGCGGATGGAGACCTTATGTATTCTTTTTTGGGACAGTCTTCCTTCTGATATTCTCCTTTATACTGATGGCAACATTCCCGCCAAAAGTAATCTTCTTCCCAATCAATGAGCCGAAGTATGTCAATGTCTTTATTGAAATGCCGATCGGAACCGATATAGAAAGAACAAATGAATACGCTCACAAGGTGGAAAGCCAGGTACTTGATTTGGTGAAGCCTTATAACTATATGGTTGAGTCTGTGATCACAAAAGTAGGTGAGGACGCTTCTGATCCTAATGATCCAAGTGCATTTGGCCAGGGGTCAACCCCTAACAAAGCCAGGATTACAGTGAACTTCGTTGAATTCCAGTTTAGAAAGGACCCGGCCAATGGAGATTTTGTGATGACCAGTGATGTGATGGAAGAGATCAGGAATAGCATCACCCATTATCCGGGTGTTACCATCACTATTGACAAGGATGCGGCAGGACCACCTACTGGTAAACCAATCAATATTGAGATTGTAGGGCCAGACCTGGAAAAACTCATTGAAATCACAGAAAATGTGCGTTTGATGATCAACGAATCCCCGATCCAGGGTATTGAGGAGTTGAAATCCGATTTGGAAACTGGTAAACCTGAGCTGATTGTAGACATAGACAGAGAAAAAGCAAGGCGATTTGGTTTGTCAACTTACAATGTAGCGAATGAAGTAAGAACGTCGTTGTTTGGAAAAGAAATCTCCAAGTTTAAGCTGGGTGAGGACGACTATGATATAGAACTTCGACTTCAGGATAAGTATCGTTATGATATGGATGCATTGATGAATAAAAGCATCACCTTCCGGGATCAGACCGACGGTTCTATTCATCAGGTGCCGATTTCAGCCGTCGCAGAAGCTGAACTAAGTTCAACCTATGGATCTGTGAAACGAAAGGATCTGGACCGGATGATTACACTTTCGTCAAATGTTCTGGGTGGATATAACCCAACAGAGATCAACAACCAGATTAAGACCCTCCTCGAGAATGAGTTGGATATGCCAAATGGTTATACCTATAAGTTTGGTGGGGAGCAGGAAGAGCAGGCAAAAGAAATGGCCTTCCTGAGCCAGGCGTTGTTGCTTGCTGTATTCCTCATCTTCTTGATCATTGTTTCACAGTTCAACAAGGTAACTACTCCTATTATCATCATGTCATCCGTTGTGTTGAGTACCATTGGTGTATTTCTTGGGCTGGTGATCTTTCAGATGGATTTCGTAGTGATCATGACCATGATTGGAATCATTTCCTTGGCAGGTATTGTTGTAAACAATGCGATTGTACTGATTGACTTCATTGAGTTGAGCAGAAAACGAAAAGCAGAAGAAATGGGAGTGGACAAACTTCCATTCGAGCAGGTTATTGCTTCCATTGTCGAGGCTGGAAAAACAAGGTTGAGACCCGTGCTGTTGACAGCCATCACAACGATTGTCGGATTGATTCCGTTGGCCGTTGGGATCAACATTGATTTCATCAAGTTATTTACTATCTACAATCCGGACTTCTATATGGGAGGTGACAATGTGATTTTCTGGGGACCAATGTCCTGGACCATCATTTTCGGATTGACATTTGCGACATTCCTTACTCTCGTAATTGTCCCGGTGATGTATCTGTTCTTCGCCAGAATCAATAGGAGAATAGGAATTAGTTAATAAAAAGATTTTTTGGACACTTAGATATTCTGACTTTAAGACAGGTCCGAATGTCTGAGTGTCGGAAAGTCGGAAAGTCGGAAAGTCTGAAAGTCGGAATAACTACAGTATTATGTCCAGATACATGGTTTTTATTTTCATTGCAGTCCTATACGTCGGTCTGGATCTGTACCTTTATCAGGCGATCAAATTATTGATTGAGGATTTCAGTCCTCCGGTCAGGAGGGCCCTCCGGACCGGGTATTTCGTAGTTTCTGTGGGACTTTTTATTGGAGTTTTGCTGTATAGCAAGCTTGATCCTAAAGTATTTGGTGGATTAAGGGTCGTCCTGATGACCGGTTTCTTTATCACACTTATTGGAAAGCTTCTGGCAGCCATATTGCTTTTGGTTGATGACTTTAGAAGGATCTCAGCTTACCTGATCGATCTTCTTCCTTCCAGGTCAGAAACTCCTCATTCCGGATCCAGGTCGGAATTTATGGCTAAGTCAGCCATGATAGCCGGAGCGGTACCTATTGCTGTTTTCAGTTTTGGAATCCTATCCGGAGCACATGATTATCGAGTGAGGAAAAGAACTATTTATCTAAAGAATCTCCCTCAGTCCTTTGATGGGATCAGAGTTGTGCAGATATCAGATATTCACACCGGTAGTTTTTTTAATAGGAAGTCTGTAGCCGGAGGAGTAGATTTGATCAATCAGCAAAAGCCGGATTTAGTATTCTTTACTGGTGATTTAGTGAATAATAAAAGCGAGGAGGCCAAACCCTACCTGGACATCTTCAAGAAGGTAAAAGGTGATATGGGCGTGATGTCAACTATGGGAAATCATGACTACGGAGATTACTCCAGTTGGTCGAGTCCTCAGGCTAAGCAACAGGATATCAAAAATCTTCATGAGATGCACCATTATATGGGCTGGGATTTGTTGCTCAATGAAAACCGTATCTTGAAAGTGGATAATGAAGAAATAGCTGTGCTTGGAATAGAAAACTGGGGTGCAGGCAGATTCTCCAAGTATGGGGATATGACAATGACTGTTAAAGGGACTGAAGAAATACCTTTTAAATTGTTACTCTCCCATGATCCGAGCCATTGGGATGCCCAGGTGCGGCCTGAATATCCTGATGTAGCCCTTCAGCTAGCCGGCCATACGCATGGCATGCAATTCGGCATTGAAATAGGGGATTTCCGCTGGAGTCCATCACAATATCTCTACAAACAATGGGCAGACCTTTACCAGGAAGGTGATCAGTACATCTATGTCAACAGAGGCTTCGGCTACATTGGCTATCCGGGCAGAGTAGGCATCCTACCAGAGATCACGGTGCTGGAGCTTAAGCATGGGCAACCTATTGGATAATGATTGATAAATTCTTACTTTGTACAAAAGTTTAGATGATGGATATTAAAGCAGAGAAACTTAGTTTAATTGAATGGCTTGCCGGGGTTGAAGATAGTCGAGTTATTAAGCAGTTTATTGCGCTGCAGAAATCAAATCAGGACTATATTAATCGAAACCTAACCAGTCAGGAGAAGTTGGCTATTGACAAGGGCTTGCAGTCAATTGAAGAAGGGAAAGTAAAATCTCATTCATCTGTAACTGAATCTACAAAGAAAAAGTACCCAAATCTCTTTAAGTAGAATTTGAATGGAGATTGTGTGGTCTGATAACGCAGAGTTAGATTATCATGAGAACATCAATTACTTATTAAAGAAATGGTCAGAAGAGTCAGCTTCTAATTTTATTGAAGAAGTGGATGCAGTTCTTGATCTGATAAAAATAAATCCAAAATTGTATCCGGAAAGTGATTATAAATCAGTCCGAAGGGTAGTGATCCGGAAGCAGATTACGCTATTTTATCAAGTGAAAGGTTCAACTATATATCTCGTTCGGTTTTGGAATACTTATAAAGACCCTGAGTCCTTTGAAAAGAAGTAATGATTAATGATTTAAGAGATTCTTACTACTATGCTTTAAGTCGGTGTTGTCACCGACAAAAGTGTCTTGATTAAGCGTAATGTCGTGTTGTCACCGACGAGAGCGTACTACTCAGCTATTTCATCCAAACCGGCTTCGTCTCTGCCTGATTATCGTTGCTAATAATATCCCGATATAGCTCAGGCCTTCGGGCGTTCCGGTAACGAAATCCTCCTGCCAGTTTCAGCTTGTCCGGAGTGAGCGTAGCCATCGTGATTTTGTCTTCAAAACTTCGGATCTCAGACAGCACATCGCCATAAGGATCCAGGATCATAGAGTTTCCATTTTTGAGATGCTCTCCATCATAACCAATCGGGTTGGTGTACACATAATAGACTCCATTGTCGTAAGCCCGGGCAGGTAACCATCGCATCAGCCAGCCTCTGCCTTTGGGGCCGTCAAACTCCATACGGAGTGATACAGGATCTTCGGTCCGGTTTTGCCAAAATTTGTCTTCTACATATCCTCTTCCTGGCATGGCAGAAGGGGTACAGCAAGTCACATGCGGAGCAAAAATAACATCGGCTCCAAGCAGGGTGGTGGCCCTTACATTCTCGATGATGTTGTTGTCGTAGCAGATCAGAATACCACACTTCCATCCATTGATATCAAATACAACATACTTATCACCAGGTGTCATATACTGACTGATAAATGGGTGCAGCTTTCGGTATTTAGCTTTTAGGCCAGAACCATCCACACAGATGTAAGTATTGTAAATCTTTTCATCTGCTTTTTCTACCAACCCGGCCAGTATGGTGATATCATATTTTTTCGAAATTTCAATTAATTTCCGGGTGCTTGAACCATTTGGAACTTCCTCAGCCAGGTCAAAAGCGTCTTCTTTGCTGAGGTTTTTGAAAAAAGTATAGGCCGTGACCGACATCTCATGAAAGCTGATCACTTCCGCACCTTTTTCTTTGGCCTGTGCAGTTAGCTTTTCTATTACTGATAAATTATACTCCTTGTTGCCATCTTTTGGCTCAAACTGAGCCACAGCCACTTTCAGGTTTTCCATATTTGATTTCTATTTATCTGGGGTAAGTTCTTTCAACCTAAAATTCTTATACCGGATTTCCATCGGGGGACCGACATGCACCTGGACACCAATCAACCCCGACCTGGTTTTGTTTTCCTCGTCATTGTCAATCACAATACTCATCACCTGCCTATTGATCATGTGTACCATCACGTCACCCTTAGCAATGATGTGATATTCATTCCAGTCATTGGGTTTGATAAATTGAGTGAGCTCCTCTTTATCTCCAACCGTACCTATTGCCTCCACTTCTTTGCCGTCTTCCTTTCGACTGACCTGGCCCCTAAGTGCCAGAAACCGGCGACCTTGCTCTTCATAATTTTGTCCTGACCACTGATTGGGTCCATCAATGTCCATCTGATAACCACGCAGTCTGTATTTCTCAAATTCAACACTGCGATAGTTGATACCACTGTTCCCCCTTTCGGAAACCTTTACATCTACTTTCAACTCAAAGTCAGAGGGTGTTCCTCCACGCCAGATAATGAAGGTATTGCGTTCAACTATAGTTTCAGGTGTAATTGTTCCTACTAGTTCCCCATTATCGACAGACCAGTAAACAGGATCACCCTCCCAATCTTTTAGGGTCCCATCAAATATCGAGATAAACCCGGTTTCATCTGCTGAAGGTTGTGGGAATTTTGGCTGGGCATAGGCGTAAGTGGTCACCAGAACAAATAGGAACAGGGGTAATTTTTTCATTAGGTTAATTTTTTGATTATTAAACCTAAACATGTCTGCAGAAATAATTTGGTTCTAGCCTCATTATTTGGAATCAAATTACTTCTAACTTTAAGTCCGCCTAAACCCCACTGAAATGAGACATACCTTTTATTACACCTCATTCATCGTACTGTCGATCGTTGGAATTGCCTCTTATTTTGAGCCCGGATTTTTGTGGCTTTACCTCATTCTGGTCCCTGTTACAATCATAGGAGTTTACAACAGGTTCCAGAAGAATCACGCCATTTTAAGAAATTTCCCTTTACTTGGATACTTCAGGTATTTCTTTGAAATGATTGCCCCGGAGATCCAGCAGTACTTCATTGAGAGACAGACTGACGGTGCTCCTTTTAGTAGAAATCACCGCGCTTTGGTCTATCGTCGCGCAAAGAACGTGAATGATACACATCCGTTTGGGACCCAGCTCAACATCAATGATGATCATTATGAGGCGTTGAGACACTCAATATACGCTACTGAACCTGAAAAGGAGTTTCCTAGGGTCACCATCGGCAGCAGCTTGTGCAAACAACCTTATAGTGCCTCAGTTCTAAATATTTCAGCTATGAGTTTTGGTGCCCTGAGTAAAAATGCGATCCTGGCACTCAGCAAAGGAGCTAAAAAGGGCGATTTTTATCACAATACGGGAGAAGGGGGAATATCACCCTATCACCTGGAAGGAGGAGCTGACCTCATGTGGCAAATAGGGACCGGGTACTTTGGATGCAGAACACCGGAAGGGGATTTTGATCCGGAGATGTTTAAGAAGAACGCCTTGAGACCAGAAGTAAAGCTTATTGAAATAAAGATCTCTCAGGGAGCTAAACCCGGACATGGTGGAGTGTTACCAGCAGTGAAAAACACAGAGGAAATTGCAAAGATCCGGGGGTGTAAACCCCATACCATGGTGTTGTCGCCTCCAGGTCATAAAAAGTTTAAGAATGCAACTGGGCTGCTTTACTTCATCAAAGAACTCCGTGATCTATCTGGAGGGAAGCCGGTCGGTTTCAAATTATGCATAGGCAGGACTGAGGAGTTCATTGAGATCTGTCGTGAAATGAAGGAGGAGGGGATTTGGCCTGATTTCATCACAGTAGATGGTGCTGAAGGAGGTACCGGAGCAGCCCCACTTGAATTTTCTGATTCTGTTGGTATCCCATTAGAACCAGCTTTGATATTTGTTCATCGAACCCTACTCAAGTACGGATTGCGACAAGAAATTAAAGTAATAGCCAGTGGAAAAGTGCTATCCGCTTTTTCTATTCTGCGTGTAAAAGCTTTAGGTGCCGACATCTGCAACTCGGCCAGGGCTTTTATGTTCAGTATTGGTTGTATCCAGGCATTGCGTTGCAACACCAACGAATGTCCCACAGGTGTAGCCACGCAAAAGACTATGCTGGTGAAGGGTCTTGTCGTTTCTGATAAGGCAGAGCGGGTATTTAACTTTCATAAGAATACCATCCATGCGGTGCTTGAACTTTTGGCATCCTGTGGTTGTAAGCATACAGATGAGATCAATATCAATATGTTTGTGAAGGGTGATGAGATGGTAGCCCTGACAAATAAATACTTCCCGGATTCGGTGCTGAACAGGGTGGATTAAATATGAACTCCCCGCCTCATAAAATAGAGCGGATCATTGCCGTAATTCCCATCCCAGACATGATAGGTCTCAAAGCCAAATCTTTCGTAGATGAGTTTGTTCTGCGGGATGGAAGTTTCAAGGTAGACAGGTAACCCGAGCTTCCTGGATTGCTCAAAGACTTTTTCTTTCAGCTCCCAGGCACCACGACCACCACGGCTTTGGTCGGAGGCTCCGAAAAACCAGAAGTAAAGAAAATTTCCATCAGCTGGGCGTTGTTTCTTCACATACGCATCTCGTTTGAGGATTTTGAATACCCGCTCAATACCGATGGTGCGGAAGACCAGCTTTGCCTGGTTGAAGTAATCTCTTAGTCCTTCTTTTCTAAAGTTATACCGGTAGCACAGTGCAATGGCTTCCTTATCCCTTGAAAAATAGACGCCGTCGCGCATTTTGCTGGTCTCGTACACATAGTCAGCCAGGTGTTTGATCCGTTCGGGCTTGTGCTTGTCGGGCTTTACAATATGCAGAACACTGGGGTTTTCTACAAAAGCTTCGCTGATGATCCTGATGGCATTTTCTTTTTCTGTCAGACCCATGAAAAACAAAGAAAATAAAGTTTGCTTAAACAAAGATGGGTTAAAACCATAGGATCAACTGAGTTTTTAGGATTCTATGCTTTACTTTTGCAGTCCAATTTCCGAAGAGGAGAATATTATTTTAACTGACGTTGTCGAAAGATGGGAAAAACACTATTTGATAAGATTTGGGACAGCCATGTCGTGGCTAAGATTGATGAAGGTCCAAGCGTATTGTACATTGACCGTCACCTCATTCATGAAGTGACTAGTCCTCAGGCATTTGCAGGAATTGAAAAGCGAGGTATTGAAGTATTCAGACCTCAAAATACAGTCGCTACTCCTGATCACAACGTGCCTACCATTGATCAGCACCTGAGCATCAAAGATGAGCTTTCCAGGTTCCAGGTCAATAAGCTGACCGAAAACTGTGAACGTCATGGTGTGACCCTTTTTGGACTTAACCACCCGTACCAGGGTATCGTTCACGTGATTGGACCACAGCTGGGACTTACCCGTCCGGGCATGACCATTGTTTGTGGCGACAGCCACACTTCTACTCACGGTGCATTTGGTAGTGTAGCCTTCGGAATTGGAACAAGTGAGGTAGAAATGGTACTGGCAACGCAGTGTATCATGCAGCCTAAGCCTAAGAAAATGCGAATCTCCGTAGAAGGAGAGCTGCCCAAAGGAATTTCAGCCAAGGATGTGGTACTTTATATCATTTCCAAGGTGACTGCCAGTGGGGGTACTGGATATTTTGTTGAGTTTGCCGGGTCAGCCATCAGGTCATTGTCCATGGAAGGTCGAATGACTGTCTGTAACATGAGCATCGAAATGGGAGCACGAGGAGGATTGATTGCTCCTGACCAAACGACTTTCGACTATGTGAAAGGCAGAGAGTATGCACCGAAAGGAGAAGAGTGGGAGAAGGAATTGGCCAAATGGAAAGAACTGTACTCTGACGAGGACGCAGTTTTCGACAAGGAAATTGTTTACGATGCAGCCGACATCGAGCCGATGATCACCTACGGAACGAATCCGGGAATGGGAACCAAAGTGAAAGGAAGAATCCCGACTTTGGAAGAAGTTCCTGAGAAAGAGCGAAACTCTTTCACAAAGTCTATGAAGTATATGGGCTTTAATCCTGGTGATGAGCTGATAGGGAAGCCTGTGGATTACGTTTTCGTGGGTAGCTGTACAAATGGACGAATTGAAGACCTGAGAGAGGTCGCCAAATTTGTAAAAGGTCGTAAAAAGGCAGATAATATTACTGCATGGATCGTTCCAGGTTCGAAGCAGGTAGAGCAGCAAGCCATTGAAGAAGGTATCGTGGATATTCTTGAGGAGGCTGGATTCAAACTCCGTCAGCCTGGATGCTCAGCGTGTCTGGCCATGAATGATGACAAGATTCCTTCAGGAAAATATGCGGTTTCTACCTCTAACAGAAACTTTGAAGGAAGACAGGGTCCTGGATCCAGAACATTACTGGCAAGCCCTGTAACAGCTGCTGCTGTTGCGGTAACAGGCTCTATTGTTGACCCAAGAGAAATTAGCGAACTCGAACTAGTATAAAAGGAGAATAAAGAAATGGCGATAGAAAAGTTCACAAAAATCAACTCTTCGGCAGTGCCTCTGCCCATCGAGAATGTAGATACTGACCAGATCATCCCTGCAAGGTTTCTGAAGGCCACTACCCGCGAGGGATTTGGCGAAAACCTGTTCAGAGACTGGAGATATGATAGCAACAATAAACCCGTAGAGGACTTCGTATTGAATGATCCAAAGTACAGCGGTAAGATCCTTGTTGCAGGTAAAAACTTTGGTAGTGGTTCCAGCCGGGAGCACGCTGCCTGGGCTGTTCACGACTACGGTTTCAAAGTAGTAGTGTCCAGTTTCTTTGCAGATATTTTCAGAGGTAATTCCTTAAATAATGGATTACTCCCTGTATTGGTCACTGAAGACTTCCTTGATGAGATATTTGCTGAAATTGAGAAAGATCCAAAGGCCCAATTTGAAGTGGACCTTGAGAGTCAGACTTTCAAGATAGTTTCTACAGGAAGCACTACATCTTTTGAAATCAATTCATACAAAAAGGAATGTCTGTTGAATGGATTTGATGATATCGACTATCTGTTGAACATCAAAGACAAGATCACAGCTTTTGAGGCTTCAAGAGCCTAAACACTTACAATGTTTGTTGAAATCCTAGATACCACACTCAGAGATGGTGAGCAGACCTCCGGTGTATCATTTACCGAGGGAGAAAAGCTGACTATTGCTCAATTGTTACTGGAAGAGCTGAAAGTCGACCGGATAGAGGTGGCTTCTGCTCGGGTTTCCGAAGGAGAGTTTAAGGGTGCTCGAAAGATCCTGGACTGGGCGGCGCAAAATGGCTTTCAGGAGCGAGTAGAGATACTGGGATTTATTGATAAAAACATTTCTGTTGACTGGATCAGCGATGCTGGAGGTAAAGTATTGAACCTTCTCAGCAAGGGCTCCAGGAAGCATTGCGAAAAACAGCTAAGAAAAACCCTTCAGGAACATCTTCAGGATATTAGTGAGACCATTGGGTATGCCCATGAAAAGGGATTGACTGTGAATGTATACCTGGAAGACTGGTCTAATGGAATGCGTAATTCTCCTGATTATGTGTATGAGATCATTGAAGGTCTGAATAAGCTTGGAGTGGAGCGTATAATGCTACCTGATACACTCGGCATCCTAAATCACGAGGAGAGCCATAAGTATTGTAAAGACGTTATTGATAGGTTTCCGGATACCCGTTTCGATTTCCATGCTCACAACGATTACGATCTTTCTGTTTCTAATGTCTATGAAGCATTAAAAGCAGGGGTATCTGGAATTCACACTACCATGAATGGATTGGGTGAGCGTGCAGGCAATGTGCCCTTGAGTAGTGTGATTGGGATCGTGAAAGATCATCTGAAAGGAGATCTGAGCCTGGATGAAAAGAAACTGTATAAGGTTAGCAAGATCATCGAATCTTTTTCAGGGATCAGGATTCCTCAGAACAAGCCATTGATCGGTGAGTTTGTCTTTACCCAGACCAGCGGAATCCACGCTGATGGAGACAGCAAGGACAATCTTTACCACAATAGCCTGGCTCCTGAGCGCTTCGGAAGGAACTATAGCTATGCCCTGGGTAAGATGTCAGGTAAAGCCAACATCAAAAAGAACCTCGAGGCACTGGGTATTGAACTGAGTAAGGAAGAAACCCAGCAGGTTACAAAAAAGATCATCGAACTAGGTGATAAGAAGGAATCTATTACCAAGGAGGACCTTCCATTCATCATCAATGATGTATTGCGAAGCGAAAAGATCGATCAAAAAGTCATCATCAAAAACTACGCATTGTCTGTTGCACAGGGACTAAGATCCATGGCAACGCTCAACCTGGAAGTTTCAGGTAAGTCTTATGAGAAGACTGCATCAGGTGACGGACAATATGATGCCTTCATGAATTCCCTGAAATCAATCTACAAGGATTTAGGAAAGAAACTCCCACGGCTCGCAGATTACGAAGTAACCATCCCTCCGGGTGGAGAGACAGACGCACTTGTAATCACCACGATCACATGGGAGAATGGCGAACGCTTCAAAACAAGGGGACTTGACCCTGATCAAACGGTTGCCGCTATCAAGGCAACCATCAAAATGTTAAATATTATCGAAAAATAGAATAAATGAACTTCAAGATCGCAACATTACCCGGCGACGGAATTGGTCCGGAAATCGTAGAACAAGCAGTTAAAGCCATGGAAGCTATTGGCAAAAAATTCAACCATAGCTTTGAATTCACGCATGCACTGGTTGGTGCAGCTGCTATTGACGCCACCGGTGACCCATATCCTGAGGCAACACATAAGATATGCCTGGACGCTGATGCCGTATTGTTTGGTGCGATCGGAGATCCAAAATATGACAATGACCCTAAAGCCAAGGTTCGACCTGAGCAGGGATTGTTGGGGATGAGGAAAAAGCTTGGTCTTTATGCCAATATCAGGCCCGTAGCTACTTTCCCTTCGTTGATCGACAAGAGTCCGTTGAAAAATGACAGGGTAGAAGGAGCAGACTTCGTAGTAGTGAGAGAGCTTACCGGTGGTATTTACTTCGGTCAGCCAAGAGGACGTTCTGAAGATCTTAAAACAGCCTTTGATACAAGTGTTTACACGGTAGACGAAATCGAAAGGATACTGAAGTTGGCCTTCGAATATGCAGAGAAGCGCAATAAGAAATTAACAATCGTCGACAAGGCGAATGTACTGGGTACCTCAAGACTTTGGAGAGAAGTAGCCCAGGGAATGGAAAAAGACTACAAGCACATCGAGGTAGACTACATGTTTGTAGACAATGCCGCTATGCAGCTTATCCAATGGCCAAAGAAATTTGATGTGTTGGTGACAGAAAACATGTTTGGTGACATCCTTTCCGATGAAGCCAGTGTGATCACCGGATCGCTTGGGTTGTTGCCATCAGCATCTATCGGACTGGAAACATCTGTTTTTGAGCCGATTCACGGTTCATACCCTCAAGCGGCTGGCAAGAACATTGCCAACCCTATTGCAACGATCCTGTCTGCAGCGATGCTGTTAGAATCGTTGAACCTGCTTGAAGAAGCGGCAGCAGTTCGTGATGCAGTGAACGCTTCTTTGGAAGAAAACTTCGTGACAGAGGATATCTCTAAAGAAAGCGCTAAAAGCACATCAGAAGTAGGAGACTGGATCGCCAGTAAAATCAGTGGTTAACATCGTTGGATAGCCATGACCTTCTATAGTGAAGATCAATGGCTCAGCTGGATTGATCAGCTTTCCGAAGATGATCATGTAGTGATAGATAACTTCATCGAGGAAGGGGTGTATCAGACTGCCCGTTCCTTTTTGATGGAGAAGCTTGAGGGCGAGACGTTTGCCAAAGCCAAAATCGGACCGGGTTCTGAAGAACAGGTCATCTCGGAGATCAGGGGAGACTATATCTATTGGTTGGACCGCACCAGGGACACCACATTACTACCATTTTTTGGCCTGATCGATGAGACTATCCAGGTATTAAACAGGTACTGCTATCTCAGTCTTTCAGGTTTTGAATTTCATTTGGCCCATTATCCTGCTGGGAGCTTTTACAAAAGACATTTAGACCAGTTCAAATCCCGAAGCAACCGGATGATCTCCATGATCATATACCTCAACGAGGGATGGAAACACGGTAATGGGGGAGAATTGAAGATCTTTCAGGATAAAGGTGACTTAATCGTAGAGCCTCTTGCACGACGTTGCGTCCTTTTCAAAAGCGACACCGTACCTCATGAAGTCCTGAAAACTCAGGTCAGCAGATACAGCCTTACAGGTTGGTTGCTGTATATGCCTTCTGGAGTGGGCAGGATTTTGGGATAAATCCTAAAGCAAACCAGCATCGTCTGGTAATTACCTGACTTATTGACTAAATTCTCTTTAATTAAAGATCTGATGATGAATACTTCCAGAAGAGCATTTATTCGCAATGTTGGTATTGCTTCGGGAACGGGTTTGCTGATGCCTTCAGTTCCTTTCCAAAGTTTTGGCAGCCAGGGTAAAAAAGTTGGTTTTGCATTGGTTGGTCTCGGAAATTACAGCACCTCTCAACTAGGCCCGGCTTTGAAAGAGGCAAGCAATTGTTACCTATCTGGCATCGTGACTGGAACCCCGGAAAAAGCTGTTAAGTGGTCCAAAGAATACAACATTCCTGAGAAGAATATCTATAACTATGACAACTACGATAACATTGTCAATAATAAAGACATTGATGTGATATACGTTGTATTGCCCAATAGCATGCATGCAGAGTATACCATCAGAGCTTTGAAAGCTGGTAAACATGTGATTTGTGAAAAACCGATGGCATTGAATGCTAAAGAGGCCGAAGACATGATCGCTACCGCCAGAAGTATGAAGCGTAAGTTGGCCATTGGCTACCGGATGCATTATGATCCCTATTTTGTTGAAGTAAAGAGATTAGGTCAAGAGGAAGTTTTTGGTCCGGTCAATTATATGGAAACTTCTCTGGCTTATACCTCAACACCGGGTAGGGGTACCTGGAAGCTGAAAAAGGCCATGGGTGGAGGACCACTATATAACCTCGGAGTTTACCCCATCCAAAGTGCCCGACACACCAAAGGCGCTGAACCTGTTTATGTGACCGCCCAGGCTACCACCAAGCGCAAGGATCTTTTCGAAGAAGTTTATGAGGACTTTACCTGGCAGCTGGAATTTGCTGACGGTACTTTATGCAATAGCTATTGCGGGGCATCTGCGCGGATCGACCGGTTGTTTGCAGGATGCTGGAATGGTTTTATCAGGCTGGAGCCAGCAACCAATTATTCCGGTCAGGCAGGGGAGTCAACCAATGGCGTTTTTGATTATCCCCAGGTTTTTCAGCAGAGGCTTCAGATTGAAGATTTTGCAAGGTGTGTGCTTGAAGATGAAGCGTCTATCGTGGAGGGCATGGACGGGTGGCGTGATATGGTAATTATCGATGCCATTCATGAGTCGTTGGAGACAGGTAGGAAAGCTAAGGTAAAAACAACCTTTTGATGAATATGCTATTTTAACTGCCCTCGCAAATACCGAATGAGGTCATCGCCTCAAAACGGCTCGGATAAATTACCCCAATGACTTTACTTCTTCAATTAGTCCCTGGATAGATTTCTTGGCATCCCCAAACAGCATCTTCGTCTTCTCATGATAGAACAACGGGTTTTCAATCCCTGAATAACCAGCGCTCATACCTCTTTTCAAAACCACTACGGCTTTTGATTGCAAAATCTCCAGGATGGGCATGCCATAGATCGGGCTACCAGGGTCATCCAAAGCAGCGGGGTTTACGACGTCATTAGCGCCTACAACCAATGTGATGTCTGTTTCTTTGAGCAGGTCATTGGCTTCCTCCAGGTCCAGTAGCTTCGGGTATGGAACATCTGCCTCTGCCAGTAATACGTTCATGTGACCAGGCATACGACCAGCTACGGGGTGGATTGCATAATTGACGCTAACTCCGTGTTCAGAAAGGATATTGTCAAGCTCCTTACAGGCTTTTTGAGCCTGCGCAACAGCCATTCCATAACCAGGTACAATCATTACCTGGTTGGCATATCTCATCAGGATAGCCACATCATTAGCAGTTGCTTCAACGATGCTCTTTTCACCTTCTACGTTTTTGGCTGCTGATGCACCACCGAACCCTCCGATCACTACATTCAACAATGATCGGTTCATTGCCTGACACATCAAAATAGTGAGGATGGTTCCAGATGACCCCACAAGGATACCGCCAATTATCATAGGCTGGTTGGCATAGACGATTCCTGCAAGGGCAGCAGCCACACCAGTAAAAGCATTTAACAGAGAGATAACAACCGGCATATCTGCGCCGCCAATAGGCTGAACAAAAGTGATTCCATAAATCAATGAGACACCCAAAATAGCAAGTGGAAGTGTAAACGAGGCATCAGGGCTGACCACCCGGTATACCGTTAGAAACACAATTAGCAGAAGCAACACTATATTAAGTACCCCTGTAAACGGAATGTAAATGTCTCTGATTTTGCCTGCCAGCTTTCCGTAGGCGATGAGACTTCCTGTAAAAGCCACAGCACCCACAAACATTGCGAGGAGAGTGGTGAGATGAGTCCCTGCAGAGATTGATGAAACCGGGGAGGCAGAAGCTAATAAATTTTGGTAGTTATATAATTCGATTAGCGAAATGGCTACGGCACACGCACCACCCAATCCGTTGAATAGTGAAACCAGCTCAGGCATTGCAGTCATTTGTATTCTACTCGCCATGATCAAGCCAATGATTGTCCCCACCACCATAGCAATTGTGATGACCGTATAATTATTGGCTCCACTTTCTATGGGACTGAGAATGGTCGATACAATGGCGAGTCCCATCCCAACAGCCGCCAGGAGATTTCCCGAACGAGCAGTTGCAGGACTACTTAGTCTTCTTAAACCAACGATCAATAAGGTGACAGCAATAAGGTAGGATAGGTTGACGATTGCCTCCATTTAGGTAGTTAAATTAAAAGAAGTAATGTTATTTTTTGCGGAACATGTCAAGCATCCTGTTGGTGACAGCATGTCCACCAACCACATTGATCATTCCTAAAACGATACCGACAAATCCCAATCCTAAAGAAAGGTAATCATCCGGAGCAGACTGTCTTACCAACAGGATAGCTCCAATGGTCACAATCCCACTAATGGCATTAGCACCAGACATCAGTGGGGTGTGTAACACTGTAGGTACTTTGGAGATCAGCTCAAAACCCAAATACGTAGCCATTAATAGCATGTAAAGGGTAATAGGGTTTTGTTCGATGAATGAAAGTATTGCTTCCATTGGATTAATTAATTGTTTACTGAAACAAGTTCAGTTTGATTCAACAAGGTTTTTCTCACAATTTCATGGTCCATAGGTAGTTTGTCAGGACCCTCTTTCAGCAGAAATGTGATGAAGTTATATAGGTTGGTGCAGTAAAGTCTACTTGATTCTCGCGGTGCTGATTCATAAAGCTTTGAATCACCAATGATGATCACATCATTCAGGTGAATGGTTTTTCCATCTTCAGAGACTTCACAATTCCCTCCGGAAGCACTGGCCATGTCTATTATGATAGAACCGGGTTTCATAGCTTCTACGGTTGCCTTTTCAATTAGCCTGGGTGCTGTTTTACCAGGGATATTGGCCGTAGTAATCACAATGTCAGCATTCAGTGATCTTTCATGGATCAATTGCTTCTGCAGCTTGATGTAATCTTCAGATTGCTGAACAGCATATCCTCCTGCCTCATTATCTTCTTTACTTCCCTCTACCTCAATAAACTTGGCGCCTAAGCTTTTTACCTCTTCTTTTACAGCTGATCTCACATCAAAGGCCTCTACTACGGCTCCAAGCCTTCTTGCAGTCGCAATGGCTTGTAACCCTGCGACACCAGCTCCTAAAACCAGCACTTTTGCAGGAGGAACTGTACCCGCAGCGGTGGACATCATTGGAAAATATCCTGAATAATTGTCTGCTGCATGGATCACAGCTTTATAACCTGCTAATGAAGCCAATGAGGACAGGATGTCCATTGATTGAGCGATGGAGGTCCTGGGAACCATATCAAGGCTGAATATCAGTTTGTTTGATACACTCAGTGATTCAACAAACTCCTTATTTGAAAGCGGATTGAATCGTCCAATAATAATAGCGCCTTCTTTAGTTTGCTCAATCTGATCTGCATCAATACCTGAGTCTACAAGAATGATATCAGCAACTTTGAGTATTTCACCTTCAGAATGGATGCTTACCCCAGTTTCAATAAAAGACTCATCTGCGTAATGAGCCTGGGCTCCACAGTCAGCTTCCATCATTATCTGATAATCAAGCTTGATATATTTTTTAGCTAAGTCAGGAACCAGGGGAGAAATGGGGCTTTTTGTAGATTTTAATATTCCGACAATCATAATATCTGAATTCGATGCAATATTAATGAATACAATCTTCTTTAGTTGAAAATATTACAGCATGTGGGAAAAATCTCCATATGAGAAAATGACTAAATAATGCTTTTTTTAACTAGCTTCATCCCTAATAAATCACCCAAAAGATGTGTCGATTCACCTTTTACATGGGCAAACCCATTGGATTGAGTTCTTTGATTACAGAACCAAAACATTCATTGATTCATCAAAGTTTCGCAGCCAGGGAAAGAGAGGAGCCACTCAACGGTGACGGATTTGGGCTTGCCTGGTATAACCATGAATTGTCAATGGAGCCTGCACTCTTTAAATCTGTTTCACCTGCCTGGAGCAATAACAACCTGAAAGAGATTTGTAGAATAGTTCAATCTACCTGTATCCTGGCGCATGTTCGCGCAGCCACACAAAGCCTGATCGTCTCGGAGTCTAATTGTCACCCCTTTAAGTGGAATCAATTTACGTTTATGCACAATGGCGACGTTGGGGGGTTTAATCAAATAAAGCGGGCGTTGTTAGCATCGCTCACAGATGAAGCTTTTAACCACATCAAGGGTACCACGGACACCGAGCATTTTTTCGCCATATTGATCGATGAGCTGAGCCAGCTATCCGGCCTCGAACCCCATGATCGGATGGCAACTGGTATGATACGGTCCATTAAGCGCGTATGTAAATTGATTAACGAGTATGCCCCCGGAGCTCATTCGTATTTAAATTTTGTGATAACAGATGGTCGATTGGCCTTGGCCGTAAGATTCACCACTGATGTGAAAGAGCATGCAGACTCTCTATACATCAATATTGGCAAAAGCTATCGCTGCGAAGATGGTGTTTGCTATATGACCGAACCGGGTGAGTCCAAAAAGTCTGTGATCATAAGCTCTGAACCTTTGAGCAAAGATCCGGGATGGGAGAAGATCCCGGTCAATTCCATGGTTCTTGTGAATGAAGGTCAGGTGCTTGACAGAATGGATATTAACTATAGGCACTTTTCTAAATAATTAACTGCAATTTATTCTTGGCACACCTTTTGTAACTATCATCCTGAAAGCTTACAGTCAGCAACAGATTCAAAGAGAAGCTTTGAACTGTAGCAAAAACAACTGAGAGTTTTTTTCATAGTATGGGTTTTTGAGATCCCTCGACGTTAGGTTAGGTTGGTTACAAAGAGGGTGAGAACGTCCCGGCAGCAGTCGGGACGTTTTTTTATTTTCAAGACGATTTTGGTGGTATGACCCAAAATATCTTACTTTATTAAAAACAATAATCTAAGAATATGCAAAAGTTACTTATAACAGGAATATTGGCCATTGCCATGATATCAGTGAATGCGCAGGCCAAGTTTGAATTAGGATTGAAAGGGGGACTGAATCTGGCCAACCTTTCTACGGATGTGGATGCGACTTATGAGTCAAGAACCGGCTATCATATTGGAGCATATACAATGATTAAAGCAGCAAATATTGGTATTCAACCTGAGTTGTTGTTCTCGGCGCAAGGAACAACATATTCATTCTCTCAGATCAATCAGGATTTGAGGTCAGAGCTTAAGTATCTTACTGTTCCGGTGATGCTTAAATTCTATCTTCCAGCAGGACTGAACCTTCATTTAGGGCCTCAGTTTGGTTTCCTGGTTAATGCTGAAGGCGATATTGTAACTGATGATGGAAACCAACAGTTTACAGTCCAGTCGGGTCAGGATATTGCCAACCAATTCAAAGATTCGGATATCAGTGCAGTTTTAGGTGCGGGATGGGACCTTCCTTTTGGATTGAACATTGCTGCCCGGTATTTAATAGGTTTAAATGATATTAGTGAAAGTGATTCTGAAGAATCAAAAAACCGGGTATTCCAGGTTTCAGTTGGATTTAGACTATTTAAAGTGGGCAAGTAATAAGCCCAATAATATAAATATAAAAAAAGCCATCAGTAAATCTGGTGGCTTTTTTATACATCACAGTGAGGAGTTTTCTGTGATTGTAATAAACTGGCAGCATGCTACATTATTTAAAACCTGAATGGTCCCGGATCCAGCCCAAATGATCTTGATTTCTTTGATTGAGTCCACTTTCCCAAGACCAATCTCAGCTCTAAGGGGTGAGGCCCCAAAGCTTCCACCGGAATTGATATCCCTATATATTTTCCGATCGGTTCCTTCCTCATCAACAGTGATTTCCAGCCTGCTTCCAATACCAAATCTGTTAGACTGAACACCAACCAGGTTTATGGTGATCCATGAGTTTTCTTCCTGGTAAGGGTTTTCAAAAAGCGCATTATAAAAGAAGTCTCCTTTGTATCCTCCCCCCATAACAGCATAAATATCCTGATCACCATCATTGTCAAGATCACCAAAAGAAATGGCATGACCTTTTTGAAGGTGACCAAATCCACCAGCTTGCGTAACATCCTGAAATAATAGTCCTTTTTCATTTCTGAACATCCTGTTGGGGATTACAGATTCGTACCCCATATCACCGGTGCCAAGATAGAAATCAAGCCAGCCATCATTATCCAGATCTCCAAAGTTGGCACCCATCGAAAACATGATTTTGTTCAAATGCGTGCTATCACTGACATTTTTAAAGGTTCCGTCTCCAATATTTCTAAACAAGGCCCCGGTCTGAGCAGTATGTTTTTCTCCCAGGTATTCCAAAGTAATGTCATGTGTGATATGCTGGTGAGGATCGTGACTATATCCAGCAGCAAATATGTCGAGCCAGCCATCGTTGTCATAGTCCCAAAACCAGGTCGGAAACGAGGGGATTATTTCACATAACCCGGATTGAGTGGATACCTCTTCGAACTTCGGAATACCATCTTTATCTACTCCCTGGTTTTTATAAAGTTTATTATTGACGTTGGTTGGGCGTAAAATGGAAATATAAATATCTGTTAGCTGGTCGTTGTTGTAATCCCCTGAAGCTACGCCTTTGATGAAATAAGGGCTTTCTTTCGTACTAACTTCCAGACCGGATTTTTTAGCGACGTCCGTAAAAGTGCCGTCACGGTTATTGATGTATAATTCACACGGGTGGAGATTGCTTTCGGTACTTTCATTTCCAATAAACAGATCCAGCCATCCGTCATTGTTAAAGTCATTCCAGCTGGCTGTTTGAGTAGGGTGAAAGGAGAGGAGCCCAGCTTGAATGGTCACATCCGTAAACGTGCCATCTGTATTGTTTCGCAGTAAAGTGTTTGGATGTTCACCTCTTCCTTCAAGCCATGCACCTCTCAATATAAAGATGTCCGGGTATCCATCGTTGTTATAGTCTGTTTGGAGGAGATTGAGACCTCCCCGATGTCTGATCAAACCAGCCTTTTCTGTTTGGTCTGTAAAACTTCCGTCACCATTATTGATGAAATATCTGATAGAGTGATCAGGAAACCAACTGCTGCAGACAATATCGAGCAAGCCATCCTTATTGAAGTCCTCAAGAATGCTCCCCCCAGCCAAATCGTTCACAGCAACTCCTGAATTTGAAGCAATGTCAGTAAATCGCTTTAGCGGATATTTAGATTGAAATACGCTATCGGGTATCAACCATTGATCAGGAACTCCTTTGGGGTACTGACCTAAGGTCATATAGCTTAAATTCAACATCCATCTCGCTTCGGTGTTATGTGGTTCCTTCTCAAGAATTTGGGTGTACAGTTTCACGGCACCCTTTGAGCCATCGGTCTGATGATGGATGGCTGCGGGCTCGATCGGGATAATACAAGAGGCTGAGCTGTGGTCATGCACACAATTCTGAAGCTCACCATGCCGAAAGTAGGAGATAGCCAGAAAATCATCCAGGGATGCTTCTTCATAGCTTGTAAGTCCATTCACACCCATTACACTCTCTCTTCTTGTCAGCAATTCCTCAAATAAATCAATAGCTGCTTCGGTCTTTCCAGTGTAGAGTAGTTCTTTGGCTTTTGCATATTCATAGACATTCTTTTGGAGTAGGTTGGCTCCGTTTAACAGGCTGTCGTAGTGTAAAACCCTTTGCTCCCCTGCATAGCTGTTTTCTGGTACAAAGAATGATTCCATTGCTATGATGTCCATAATTTCAGCTGTGTCCTTGTAATTGGGACTGCATGAAGCAATAAAAATGAAAATCAGCTGGAATGGTCTTTTTATCATCCGAAGAGCTACTATTCAGTGTTTAATATAAAAAAACTCCCGCCCTTATGAGGCGAGAGTTTAGCACTATATCCAATTATTTGGCGATTATTACCTGTTACCAATTCGGATTTTGATCTGAGCTTTCCAATGATCTGTTATTGTCTAGCTCTACCACTGGCAGCGGCATCAGGTCATGTTTTGCCTGATATCTATCTGCCATTGGGTCTCCACCCGGAAAACGAGTGGCGTTAGACATAAATCCTTGCCTTCTCCATCTTCTCAGGTCCCTGTTTCTGATTTGTTCCGAACCGAACTCTACCTGTCTTTCATGAACAATTGCAGCAAAGATCTCCTCCTTATTACCTGTGGGATAGGCACCTGTTGGATAATTGGCCATCGCTACGTCTGCTCTGTTCCGAGTCATGTTGAGGTAGGTCACCGCAGGACCAGGGTTATCCAGTTCGTTCTCTGCCTCAGCCAACATCAGCAATACATCAGCATATCTTATTACCCTGAAGTTGATGTCAGACCGACTGTTGTCACTTGGTTCTTTGTACAACCACGAATACTTTTGCCAGCTAATGCCTGGGTTATTGCCCTGGATATCTTCTGCTACCAATTCAGTCGTTCCATTGTTATAAAATTCCCCAATCTCCCAGAAGCTGTAGCCATATCTTGGATCACCAGCCTCAAAAGCATTGATAAAAGCAAAAGATGGAATAACATTCCGCCATGCAGTGGCACTGTACTCCTGGCTTCTAAAAGTGATTTCGGCTGTTCCGTTTCCATCACCACTCCATGCACCTCCAGTACCATGATTTAGTGTAAACTGTACCTCCAGGATAGACTCTGAGTTGTTTTCGTTTTCAGCCTCAAAGTTGTCAAGCCATCGATCTACCAGGCTGTATTCATTGGAAGCCACTACCTTGTTTAGCTCGGTCCTGGCATCAGCGTAATCGCCACGGAACATATGTATTTTGCCTTTCAGAGCCTGAGCTGCACCTTTGGTTGCTCTTCCCATATCAGAGGCACTATACTCCGACTTAAGTGGTAGATCCTGCTCCGCAATATCCAGATCAGCAAAAATCATTGTATACACAGCATCCTCGGTTGCTCTTGGTTCACCACCTGGTGTAGTGGAAGGTTCAGTGTAAATGGGTACACCACCCCATAAACTCACCAGCTCGAAATAAGCCCAGGCTCTCATGAAATGAGCTTCAGCAATCAATCTTGACTTTAGAGCCTCAGTAATACCTTCGGCTCCAGGAAGAGATTGGATGGCGAAGTTTGCCCTTAGAACAATTCTATACCAGCCCCTCCACACATCATTGGTCAACTTGTTCGTTGCGTCAAAAGTATGAAGCAGGATCTGTGCTCGGGCAGTTTCGAGCTGACCACCACCGGATTGATTGTCATCAGACAAGAGGTCATGTAGGAAGAAGTATTCCCTGTTATACAGATTGTTTGCCTGCAAACCGGCATATATCGCATTGACCGCCGATACAGCCTGCTGTTCGGTTTGGAAGAAATTATCTGGTGTTAATGAATTTGGATTTTGCACATTCAACGATTCCTCGCACGCGAAGATCAATCCAACCATTATAAGCGTTAAAAAGATATATTTTTTCATGCTTATGATATTTTAATGAATTAAAGTTTAATCTGAATACCTCCAATAAATGTTCTGGGCTGTGGATATTGCCCAAAATCAACACCGGTAGTCAGTGAAGCATCCAGACCCTGTCTTACCCCGATTTCCGGATCATATCCTGTATAATCAGTAATAGTAAATAGGTTTTGCGATCCAAAATAGATTCTGATATTTTGGATGTAATCCGTATTTCCGAAAATGGTATTTGGTAATGTATACCCAATGGTCAGGTTTTTCAATCTGAGATAATCACCTTTTTCAATGTACCGATCAGACACCCTTGCATTCAGTGCCGGGTCTCCATTTCTGGCAATGGGTACATCTGTGTTGTCGCCTTCTTGCTGCCACCTGTCCAGAACGGCCGCACCAGCATTGAAAAGTCGGGTCATACCCTCAAGGTCATAGATGTTGGTATTGAATATTTCATTACCAGCTACTCCCTGGAAGAAAGCATTCAAGTCAAATCCTTTATAGTCAGCTGAAAGTGTAAATCCATAGGTTAGATCCGGAATGTAGCTGCCAATCCTGACACGATCTTCCTCATTGATCTCTCCATCGCCGTTATTGTCCTTAAACCGGATATCGCCGGGGATGGCTTGGGGTTGAGTAGCGTGATTGTTTATTTCCGACTGATTTTGGAACAAGCCGTCAGTTTCATATCCGTAAAACGAAGCAATTGGAAATCCTTGTTGCGTGATGGTCAAAGGGAGTCCTTCAAAAGCAGGTCCGAAAATGGTCTCATCAGGATTGTTCAAAAGGGTGACTTTATTTTTTACAGTTGAAAAGTTACCATTGAAACCTAAGCGTAAATCACCAATATTTTGGTTGTATCCTAGAATCAATTCAAAACCTTTGTTTTCTACAGACCCAACATTATCCACCGGATCTTCATCAAAACCTTGTGATGGAGGAATTGGCACACTGATGATCATATCCTCAGTGGTATTGATGAAATAGTCAGCAGCAAAAGTCAATCGTCCATCAAAGAATGCAGCATCAAAACCAATATTGGTCATTACGGTGGTTTCCCATCCCAACTCAGCATTGGTAAGAGCCCTCAAAGTATTGCCTGGCTGTAAACCCTGGTCATTGAAGTCGATGAACACATTACCATAAATGGTTGGTATGTATCTGTAATCTCCGATGTTTAGGTTTCCTGTCTCACCGTAGCTACCGCGGATCTTTAAATCATCAATGAAGGAAACCCCATCGAGGAAAGATTCTTCACTTATTCGCCAGCCTGCAGAGAATGAAGGGAAAATTCCGACTCTCACATCAGAGGAGAATCTGGTCGATAAATCTCTTCTAATGGAAGCACTGATAAGGTACTTTTCTTTAAAGTCATAAGACAAGCGCCCAATCATTGATTGGATTTCAAAATACGATCGGTTTCCACTTACCTGAGGCTCCAACGCCTGATCAAGTGCACGAACTTTGTCTGTTACATCATTTGTACCATCAGCCCCTACATTGTCAGACCTGTTAACCTGACGTTCGAATACTGCCACAACACCGAGTGTATGATCACCAAAGGTTTTGTCATAGTTTAGCTGATAGTTTGCAATATTTCCAATAAAGGCATTTCGATTTTCGGAGATGATAGCTCTATCATTTCGCTGAAAACTTCCTGCGTCGTATATCGGAGTAAAGTCTGAATTTCTGTTGTAATTCATGTCAATTCCGAACATGGTTCTGAAATTGAGCCCGTCCAGAATATTAATCTCAGCATAGATATTACCAAAAGTCCTGAGATTCTTGAGATAAAGTTGCTTTAAGGTGGCATTCAATACTGGGTTTTCCGGGTCCGTGCCATCTTGCGTATCAGGTGCCCTGAAACCACCTCTTCTAGTGGGGTCAAACACAGGGATATAGGGCGTCATTTTGATCATGTGCTCGATCTGTGATCGTCCTCCGGATAAACGGTCATCTCTTCTTGCTACATTAGCAATTGTCAACACCTCACCGATTTTAATTCTATCATTGATTTTATACTCGGAATTGGCCCTGAAAGAAATTCTTTCAAAGTTTGATCCAAGCATGATACCATCCTGCCAGAAGTAGCCACCACCTAATAGATAGGTTGCATTTTCAGTACCTCCACTTACAGTGAAGTTGTTATCACTGATCTGACCGGACTTAAACATGGCATCCTGCCAATCTGTGTCAACACCCGCAAATTCTCCCAGGTTGCTATGTCGTGGAGGGATACTTTGATTGGCATTTCCAAACAGGTCCGCTGCATAATCAAGGTATTGCTGGGTATTCAATAGGTCCAGTTGTTTCCATGCTGACTGCACACCCATATAAGAATCTATCGTGACTTGTGGTTTTCCGATTTGTCCTTTCTTGGTGGTGATCAGGATCACCCCATTGCCACCCCTGGATCCATAAATGGCTGCGGTAGAGGCATCTTTCAGGACTTCGATAGACTGAATATCATTGGGGTTGATAGAATTGAGGTCACCACCGGGTACTCCATCGATCACGATAAGTGGATTGTTGTTGTTGATGGTACCAATGCCTCTGATCCTTATGAGAGGCTCTTCACCTGGCTCCCCGATATTTGTAATGTTAACCCCGGCAGCCTGTCCCTGGATAGCCTGAGCAGTATTACCAACAATCTGCCGATCGATATCGGCTGAAGATACGGATGCAACAGCACCTGTTACCTTGGCGCGTTCCTGGGTACCATACCCTATTACTACCACCTCAGAGAGTGCTTTTACATCCAATTGCAGTCCTACATCAATCACTGATCTACCATTTAGAGGGATCTCCTGTGTAAGATAGCCAACGAAGTCTATGACAAGAATTGCATTCTCACTGGATACAGTCAGTGAATAAGCGCCGTCAACATCGGAGATCGTTCCATTTGAAGTACCCTTTTCAAGAATGGTTGCTCCAGGAAGCGGACTGTTGTTTTCATCATTTATGATCCCTGTGATGCTCACCTGGGTGCCTTCGAATTGTTCGGACACTTTCCTTTCAAAAAAGCCGGACTTTCTGACTATGATATTGTCATTCTTTCTAAGAAACTCCAGTCGGGTTTTTTGGGAAACATCTTTGAGTATATAGGCCAGCGATTTGTTTTGCTGGTCGATGCTTAACTTTTCTTTGTTGAGATCTTTTTTGTCATAAACAAACTCGAAACCGGTTTGCCTGCGGATCTCCTTAAATACTTTCTCAATCGAATTGCCTTCGACTTCAACTGACAGATAAATGTCCTCGATGCTGGCTGTGATCTGTCCATTGGCCACTTCAGCTGATGTCAATGACAACAGGATGAAGTTTGTGATGAACATAAAAAGCGCTAACCTAGACATTTTTAACAATTGCCTTCGTAAATTTGATTTCATACTATTTCTATGTTTGGTAATTAATTATCAAGCAGGGTCTTGATCCGCATCGACTGTCCAGGAAGAATGCAGATTCAAGGCCTTTTTTTATGGTTTATTCTCTGGGGTTTAGATCATATATCTTTTGGTTTTAGTTTAAGGATTTTGTTCTCTAATGAATATTCTATTCCGGAAGTGTAGGAGATGGCATCCATCACATATTCCAGGCTCTTATTTTTAAATTTGCCGGTAAACTGGTGTTTGGCAGTGACTCCTGTGTGTGAAACTTCGACTCCATACCAGTTTTCCAGCTTCGTCTTGAGTGAATGAACAGACTCTTTGTTCAGCACCAGAATCCCGTCTTTCCATGCCAGATCATTATCGTAGTCCAAAGGACTTTTGGTGATGACGGAAGTCGTTCTGTCAACGGTAAGTTTTTGATTTGGGGTGAGTATTTCAGAAACGGTGTGAGTGGAATCTTCTACCAGTACTTTTCCTGTTACCAGCACTATATTTAGCACATGATCTTCTTCATGACTTTCAATGTTGAATGAAGTACCCAGGACTTTGGTGTAAAGCCCTGTTCCTGTTTGGACATAAAAGGGTTTTGACGGGTCTTCCTCCACCTCCAGGAACGCTGTTCCTTCGATCCAAATCTCCCTTTTGTTGCCACAAAACTGTGAGGGATACTTGATTTTACTATTAGCTGCAAGTTTTACAATAGATCCATCGGGCAACTTAATGGTTGATGATCTACCTTTAGGATTCTCCTTTTCCAGGATTTGAATGCAAGTGTTTTCAATATTTTGATTTTGCTCGGGTAGGCTGAACAGATATATGGCGAGACCAATGGCAATGGTCAGAATTGCAGCAACCTTATAAACCCATGAGACATTCTTGCTTGTCTTTACTTCCGATCGGGAGCTTCTTCTTCCCTCCAAAATTTTTTTAAACACAAGGTCTCTATCTTCTTCTGAAGGTTTGAGTCTATGCATTTTTGGAGAAGTGGATAGTAATATTTCGCGAGAAGCCATGACAGGCTCCCTAAGCGAAGGATGAAATTCGATTAATGACTTCCAGTAAGAGTTTGAAGCTTCAGTGGGGAAGAGTACCCAATCTTTGAAATCCTCGTCAGCTAAAAAGTCCTCTACCGTATAATCTTTATACTTCATCATTTCAGGGTTCTACATATAGAATGTAAGTCACACCTGAAATGACATCGTTTTAGTTAAAAAAAAATCAAAATAATTTCCTAAGAGATCTTTCGGAGCGGAGTTTTTCTGAAGATTTGAGTGAAATGATGGCCTTATAGATAAGATTTCTGGATGCTTTTGGTGAGCCAAGTTTCATGATAGAAGTGAGCTCCTGATAGCTGAATCCTTCGAAATAGAAATAATAAATGGCTTCTTTTTGTCGTCTGGGGAGCTGGTTGATCTCCTGCGCAAGTAAGGTCCTGATTTCATAATCCAGCTGATTGTTGATAAGGATCGTTTCGTGCGAAGCCACGAAATCTAACTGAAATGATTGCGTAAAAGATTTGAAAGAAAAGCGTTGTGCCTTCTTGATGAGATATCCCAGCTTCCACTTGAGACTTTTGAACAGGTAGAATTTTATGTGATCAGTACCGGACAGGTTTTGACCACTTTTCCGGAGGTCAATAAACAGGTCCTGGATACCATCTTTTATCAGCTCTTTGTCTTTGCAGAAAAGAAACCCATAGTTGTAAAGGTCGTCATAGTAGGTATCGTAAATGAACTTAAAAGACCCTTCATGGCCTTTTTTAAACAGTTCCCATAGAGTTTTATCATCCAGGGTAGACAAATCATAACCAGGGCCAATCTGCTCAATAGCATAAGCCTTGTCGTTGGAATTGTCCTGGTCAGATATTAAACCCAAATTTTATATATTCATAAAATAGAATATAAATATGCGACCGAAATTCATAAATAGCAATTAACGATCAGCTGTTTTTATGAATATTGAAATTTCAGAGAGCTGTTTTTTGTGGAGGTATCGTAAGTGGAGATGAATTGATTGAGCAAAAAAAATACCGGTCAAAAACTGATTTTAACCGGTATCCATAAGCGTAAAAGTTCTTCTTAGCAGTATTCGTTGAAGACATCAATCAGGTGATTGGCGATCAGCTGAGCTGGTCTTCCTTCGATGTGATGTCTTTCTACAAAGTGTGCCAGTTCACCATCTTTGAAAAGTGCGATTGCAGGAGATGATGGCGGGTAAGGAAGCGTGTATTCTCTTACCTTTTCGGTAGCTTCCTTGTCAAAACCAGCAAATACAGTAGCCAGATGATCTGGTTTCTTATCACTGTTTTGTAAAGCCATGATCACACCAGGTCTTGCTGCTCCGGCAGCACAACCACAAACTGAGTTGATCACAATCAGGCTAGTTCCTTTGTGATCTTTCAGGTGATTGTCGACGTCGTCAGGTGTTATGAATTCTTCGAACCCATGCTCAGTGAGTTCGCTTTTCATCGGTACAACTAATTCTTCAGGATACATTTTATTTCTATTACGGTTATTTCAAAAATATCTTACATAAATCCTAACTCCAGCTTGGCTGTTTCGGACATCATTTCAGTAGTATAGGGAGGATCAAAAGTGAGTTCAATCACCACGTCATTGATCCCTTCAATCTGTCGGATTCTCATCTCTGCATCTGATGGAATAGATTCTGCAGCAGGGCAGGAGGGGGAAGTCAATGTCATAAGTACATGAACATTATTTACCGGGTAAATATTGATTTCATAGATCAATCCCAGCTCATAGATATCCACAGGAATTTCAGGATCATAACATTCCTTTAAAGCCCTGATGATCTCTTCCTTCAATTGCAGTTCGTCTTTGGCCTTTTTTTCGTCTTCCATTTAAGCTCCCGTTTTTGTTTTTGAACTCAAAGCAAGCGCATAAAGTTTCATTTGCTTGATCATAGCAGCAAATCCATTGGATCGCTGGGTTCCGATAAACCTGTTCATCCCGATTTTTTCCGGAAAATAGATGTCGTGTTCCATGATAGTTTCCGTTGATTCACCATCCAGTACTCTGATCAATAGACTGACAAGCCCTTTCGTGATGGCAGTATTGCTATCAGCATCAAACTTCACCTTATCATTTTTCAGGTAGGCATGCATCCACACCTTCGACTGACATCCTTTCACTATGTAGTCCTCGTTTCTGTACTGATTATCCAGTTCAGGCAAGGATTCACCAAGCTCCATGATATAGTTGATGGTCATTTCCATATCCCCATCGAGGACTGAAAACTCATCAATAATTTCTTCTTGCTTTTCTTCGATTGACATCAATTACTTTTTGAACTTTTTAACAATGTCTTTTAAAGCTTCCGCAAAGATATTAAGTTCTTCAATGGTATTGTAGATGGCCATGGATGCTCTTACCGTTCCTTCGATTTTGAACCAGTCCATCAAGGGTTGTGTACAATGATGGCCAGTCCTTACAGCGATGCCCTTGGCATCAAGCCACATACCTATGTCAAATGGGTGAATACCCTCAATGTTGAAGGAAAAAACGCTGGTCTTCTCACTGGCCTGACCATAAGGGGTCATCCCCGGAATATCCAGAAGTACTTTATTGGCGTGGTTCAGGAGCAGTTCCTCGTGATTATGGATGAAAGTATACCCAATTGATTCAATGAAGTCTATAGCTGCTTTGAAAGCCACTACATCAGCGATGTTGGGTGTGCCGGCTTCAAACTTATATGGAATGTCATTATAAGTAGTTTTCTCAAAAGTCACTTCTTTGATCATTTCACCACCACCCTGGTAAGGATCCATTGATTCCAGCAGTCTTCTTTTTCCATATAGCGCACCGACTCCGGTGGGACCGTACATCTTGTGAGCAGAAAAAGCGAGGAAGTCACAGTCGATATCCTGTACATCAATTGGCTGATGGGGTGCTGCCTGCGCCGCATCAATCAATGTAATCGCTCCAACTTCATGTGCCTCCCTGATGATTTCTTTCACAGGATTTATAGTGCCCATGGAGTTGGAGATATAGTTAACCGCTACAATTTTTGTTTTTTCAGTAAGGGCTTTTTGGTATTCCTCAACAAGCAATTCCCCCTTTTTATTTATAGGAATGACCTTGATGACAGCACCAGTCTGATCAGCCAGAATCTGCCATGGAACAATGTTAGAGTGATGCTCCAGCTGAGAAATAATGATTTCATCGCCTTGTTTGAGGAATTTGCGACCATAAGCCTGAGCTACGAGGTTGATGCCTTCGGTAGTTCCTTTTGTGAATATGATCTCCTCTGTCTCGTTGGCGTTGACAAACTTACCTACTGACTTTCGGGTATCTTCGTAGGCATTCGTTGCACGCTCAGCCAACGTATGGATCCCACGATGGATATTGGCATTGTCCTGCTCGTAATAGTGGGAGAGGGCATTAAGTACAGACTTTGGCTTTTGGGAAGTGGCGGCATTGTCAAAATAGATCAATGGTTTCCCATTTACCTCCTGATGCAATACCGGAAATTCCTTCCTTATCTGTTCAACTGATATCGACACTGCGGTGCTCAAACGCCTAATTTATTTAAGATCAAATTTTCTACTTCTTCGCGGATAAGGTCATCCTTGACTTCCTGAACAGTCTCAGCGGCAAAAGCGTTCAACATCAAAGCTTTTGCATTTGTCTTGGAAATGCCCCTTGATCTCAGGTAGAAAATAGCTTCTTCATCCAACTGGCCTGTAGTACAGCCATGTGAACATTTTACATCGTCAGCCCAGATCTCGAGCTGTGGCTTGGTGTTTACCTTGGCATCATCAGACAGGATGATGTTATTGTTGGATTGGAAGGCGTTGGTTTTTTGAGCTTGCGGCCGCACATAGATCTTTCCGTTAAAGACTGCATGGGCTTTTTCATCCACAATTCCCTTATACAGCTCATTACTGAAAGAATTAGGCTCTGTATGATCCACACTGGTGTAGTTATCTACATGCGAAGTCTGATTCAAATGATACAAACCGTGCATGTGTGTTTCACAGTTTTCTCCATCCAAAGAAAGGTAGAGATTGTTACGGGTCAGTGCAGTCTTAAAAGAGAATGTATTGGTGTAGATCCTGCTGTCTCGTTCCTGGATACCATAAAACCCTTCAATGGCATAATCAGACACAGTTTGGTTTTGCAACTTGGTCCACCTAAGCTCGCCATTGGATTTAACATCTGCTTCTACAATGCTATTAGTCAGATGATTGGCTTCTCCGCTTTTGAAAGTCTTCTCGTAAACCCTTAACCTGCTACCTGTTTCAACCAATGCCAAAATACGAGGCATTGAAACTGTCGCAGAGGAGGCATCATTGAAATGATAGATGTATGTAGGGAGATTGTCTTTATTTTTCAATGAGTGCAAATACAATCCCTGACTGAAGGTGGCCAGGTTCAATAATGCAAAAGCATCTTGCTTGTCTTTTGTCAACGCACCCAGGTACTTCTTCAGATCAGCAATATTCTCGTAAGTCCTGTTGTCAATAGTTTCAATGACCAGGTCAGATGAAGGACTTTTTATGACAGAGAATTCCTGGTTGTATAGTCCATTGGTGAATACCAGGTGATTGGCTTCACTATTTGCATAGAACTTGTCGTGACAGGCTTCTTTTGACCAGCTTGTCACCGGTTCAGTTAGCTCAGTAAAGTCAAAATTCTTTTCAATGACCCTTTTAACAGGTGTGTATTTGTATGCTTCCTGTTTTTTGGCTGGAAAACCTAGCTTAAGGAACGATTCTTTCGCAGCTGTCCTCAATCCATTGAGTGGATCAGTTTCCAGCAACTGGGAATAATGATTGATTAAAAGCTCTTCAGTATTTCTGTCTACTACTTCCATATTTAGACTGCTGCAGTTTCTTCTTTGATCCAGTCATACCCTTTGTCTTCGAGCTCCAGAGCCAGGGCTTTGGTACCAGACTTCACGATTTTACCATTCAGCAATACGTGTACAAAGTCCGGAACAATGTAATTCAATAGCCTTTGATAGTGAGTGACCACGATGGTGGCAGTTTCTTTCGACTTAAGTGCATTCACACCATCTGCCACGATCTTCAAAGCATCGATGTCAAGGCCTGAGTCTGTCTCATCCAGGATAGACAGTGTTGGCTCCAGCATAGCCATCTGGAAAATCTCATTTCTTTTCTTTTCACCTCCGGAGAAGCCTTCGTTGAGTGACCTGGAAAGCAAAGACTGGTCAATGTCCACAAGCTTCATCTTTTCCTTCATCAACTTAAGGAACGAAACAGCATCCATTGGCTTTTCACCCCTTGATTCTCTTACCTGGTTTACTGCGGTTTTGAGGAAATTGGTGGTGGTCACACCCGGGATTTCAACCGGATACTGGAAGGCAAGGAAAACACCCTTTCTGGCTCTTTCTTCAGGATCAAGATCCAGTAAATCGACTCCTTTGTAAGTGACAGATCCTTCAGTTACTTCAAACTCTTCTCTACCCGCCAATACGGAAGCCAAAGTGCTTTTTCCTGATCCATTAGGGCCCATGATGGCATGAACTTCACCCGGATTGATGGTCAGGTTTATTCCCCTCAATATCTCTTTGCCTTCTACAGAGGCATGTAAGTTTTTTATCTCTAACATGATTTAGAAATGCTCTATTCGTACTATTAAAATAATCTTTTTTTATCCGACACTACCTTCCAGCGTCAGAGCCAACAGTTTTTGGGCTTCCACGGCAAACTCCATCGGTAGTTTGTTCATTACTTCCTTGGCAAATCCATTGACTATGAGTGCTACAGCACTTTCTTCATCAATTCCTCTTTGCTGGCAGTAAAAAATCTGATCTTCACCAATTTTGGAAGTAGTGGCTTCGTGCTCTACCTGTGCAGAATTATTCTCAACATCAATGTAAGGGAATGTATGTGCCCCACATTTGTCTCCCATCAGCAGGGAGTCACACTGAGAGAAGTTTCTTGCATTTTCGGCACGCTTCAGGATGTGTACCTGACCACGGTAGCTGTTTTGGGATTTACCGGCAGAAATACCTTTCGAAACGATCCTTGATTTGGTGTTTTTACCAATGTGGATCATCTTGGTTCCGGTATCGGCCTGCTGATAGTTGTTGGTCACAGCTACAGAGTAAAACTCGCCTGAGCTGTTGTCTCCTTTGAGGATACAGCTTGGGTATTTCCAGGTGACAGCAGAGCCTGTTTCTACCTGTGTCCAGCTGATCTTGGAGTTTTCGCCATCACAGATCCCTCGCTTGGTCACAAAGTTGTAAATACCACCTTTACCATTTTTATCACCAGGGTACCAGTTCTGGACTGTTGAATATTTTACCTCAGCATCTTTAGCCGCAAAGATCTCTACCACCGCAGCATGCAACTGGTTTTCGTCTCTTTGAGGTGCTGTACAGCCTTCAAGGTAGCTCACATAGGAAGAATCTTCAGCTACAATGAGCGTTCGTTCAAACTGTCCTGTGTTGGCTGCATTGATCCTGAAATAGGTGGAAAGCTCCATTGGGCATCTCACACCTTTTGGGATGTAGCAGAAAGAACCGTCAGAGAACACTGCAGAGTTAAGTGCAGCAAAGTAGTTGTCGTTGTAAGGAACGACAGACCCTAAATATTTCTTTACCAGCTCAGGGTGCTCCTGTACTGCTTCGCTGAAGCTACAGAAGATAATCCCTAGCTCGGAAAGGGTTTCTTTGAAGGTGGTTGCTACTGATACGGAATCGATTACCGCATCTACGGCTACACCTGTTAGTCTTTTTTGCTCCTGAAGTGAAATCCCTAGTCGCTCAAAGGTCTTGAGCAATTCCGGATCTACTTCGTCCAGGCTTTTTGGTTTTTTCTTTTGCTTGGGCGCACTATAGTATCTGATGCCCTGGTAGTCGATGGTCGGATATTTTACATTTGGCCATGTAGGCTCAGTCATCTCGGTCCATCTTTTATAGGCTTTGAGCCTCCATTCCAGCAACCATTCCGGCTCTTCCTTTTTGGCCGAGATAAACCTGATAATGTCCTCGTTGATCCCGAGGGGTGCTTCATCAGCTTCAAAGTCTACCGACCACCCATGCTCATATTCTTTGGAGGTAAATTCCTCTAATATTTGATCGTCTTTACTCATTCAGATTGTGCTTCTTCTTCTGTAACCCAGCTGTGGCTAATAAGTTCACGCAAAGTTACTATTATTTAAACTTAATCTAAATAAGAATTCAATAAACAAGCATTTGATTGCCGTGTCTACTAAAAAAAGCGTCTAGATAGTGACAATAGAATGGTTTAGGTATCTGGCCGCTTGTTTTTACTTATGATTAAACAAAGCCAATATTGCAACAGTGAACGATCTGTAAGAAATTTCTCTGACAATCGTTTTCTTAGGTAATCCCCCTTTCCCATAGATACCGGAGCTTTGGAAAAAGCCTTTCATAAAGTGGGAAAAGTGAGACATAAGCCTGCCTGCCTCAGGCAGGGGGGATTAGTTCGGTTTCATTTCAACATCATAGTTAATTAGTGGTGCGGTAGGTTTATCAACCGCACGGAGCTAATGAGCACTGAACGAATGACATGTAGTTAATTGATAGGTGGATTGTCCAGTATATGCCCAATATCCAACGTATAAAGCTGTCTGCCTTTTCCTTCATGGGTTGCATCAATCGAAAGCGTTCTGCCATCTCTGCTACACCGGGCATGAAGATCTACCCTAAAAATTCCTCCATCAGGCCCTGTGGCTTTAAGCTTTGCCAGGGGCACAAACAATTTTGTTGGTATATGGAAGAGGAATAGATGTTGTACACCCTCAAGCACATACGTGTCACCCAGGATCCAGTCATCGTAAGGTGCGGGTAGGATGGTAGGGTCAATGTTGGCCTTCACCTCTGCATACCGTTCCACCATTTCACCAGACCCATCATCTTTGAAGTATCCAAAATATCTTCCTTCAAATATTGTGTTGTCATCCAGCCAAACATGATGACTCGGATCATTGAAGAAATACCTTACATCCTGGCCATCAGCCGATATTGACCACCCAGAGACATGCCTGTTTGGGCTGTCCATGTTGCGAAGAAAAGCAATAAAACGAGTGCCAGATGGATTCCATCCTTCTCTAAAGAAGTACAGATTGGTTTCTCCCTCATATCCCTCTGGAAAAGCAATTTCGCGCATTCTTTCAAGGCTGATCAGGAAAGTGGTTTCCCCTGTTTCCATATCCATGCGCTCAATCCCTGACTCAGCAGGTGCCTCATTGTCTACATACTGATCCGGCACTCCGTCATAGGATGTGCCGGCATGCCTCATCCTGGCAAAATCATGTGTAAGCGCCATTTTGCCATCATCAGTGATGTCGTAGATGGCTCTGGGTAAAGTTCTGGTCTCCCCGGTTTTGAAATTGTAAGCTCTGCAGACGAACGCGGTTTTATCATCATTGTGGTCGTTCCAAAGTATTTCATCAGAATTAGGACGCCATTGCAGTCTGCAACCCTGCTGCCAGTTCCATGCGGTAGTTTCTCCGATCTTGGTCCATTTATTATTGTCTTCCAGATCGAAGTACCCAATGTCACCAACATCAGAAGAAGTCACTTCTCTTTCCTTGAAATAGACTTTCATGGCAAGCATATACCTTCCCGATGGATCGAATTGCTGCTCGTCGTAAAACCAGAAGCCTGTATAGGCGGGATTCTCTTCAGTTCCAGGATCTGATATCCTAACCGGAGTGACATATTTAAAGTCAGACCCGGCTACGAGCTCATCCCAGGTTTTTACGGTGGAGTATTCGGGTGCAGACGTTCCGCACGCAGCAATAAATAATACGCTGACGATTATCAGTTTATCAATCTTCATTTTTGGGGATGTTAAGTTAGTAGGGTGGGAGGCTAGCCTCCATATTTACACCTATATTATATAAGGTGCAGTAATTTAGTATAGAGAAGTAAAACCCACAAAGAGAAGTGGGCTAAATTAGATAAACTTCGAATCGCTGAATTGCTTAGAACTGAAGATGTCTGTTCAGACTTTCTTCAAGGGAGATGAACGTTTCGGTTCGCTCTATACCTTCCACTTTCTGGATCTTATCGTGAAGTACATCTTTCAGGTGTCGGGTATCCCGGCAATGTATCTTAATAAAGATGTTGTAATTACCAGTGGTGTAGTGAACTTTTACGATTTCTGGAATGTCCCTGAGTTTTTCTACAACCTGATCGTAAAGCGAGCTCTTTTGAAGGAAAATTCCCATAAAACAAGTTACATCGAATCCCAGTTTAGAGTAGTCCATCTTCAGTGTTGTGCCATTTACAACACCCATCTCTTCGAGCTTTTTCATTCGGACATGTACTGTACCTCCGGAAACAAATACTTTTTTTGCAACTTCGGTATATGGGATTTTGGCATCCTCCATTAATAAATTGAGGATTTTTAAGTCTACATTATCAATTTCGTAATTTTTACTCATTTTAAACAGGTGATATTTTTAAATACGCAACAATGACTCTACAATCTTAACTCAGGTATAAATATTTACCAAAAATATTAAAATATTTTTAAAAAATAACTTGTTATGTTACTTTTGAGTCATAATTAGTTCTTTATACACACTGTAGGGTGATGAAACTGGCAGACATGCCCTCCTATCTCGGGGGTGAAGATAAGGGAGAAATCCCGGTTTTATTCACAATAATTTACCTTAGTATATTATTGTGAATCATCGGGACTAACCGCTTCGTGGAGGTTCGAATCCTTCCCCTACAGCCATCATTTTTGGGTTAATGTTGTTTATTTGAATCTGGTCGTGGTAGGGGTGCTGCGGCCTTTTTCTTTTTATAGGAGACAGGAGATAGTATACAGTAGTCAGAATGATGATGCCTAAATAAGGTTGACCGGATTTAACACTCTGTATTTATCTAAATAACTTACTTTCATTCTGTTATTAGAATAAGATCTATCCATAATCAATTCTTCAAATTGATCTGGACTAATACCTCCAATTGAACTATGTGGCTTCTGAGAATTATACATTCTTACTGCCTTGGCTAATGCCGCTCTAAGTTCAATTGGAGTAGTAGGATTATAAGGTTTTAGGTAGTTATTCTTTATTATCCCGTTTAAACGTTCAGCATGAGGATTTTCATATGCTGTTTTACCCATGCTATTATCTAACCCTTGCTTTTTGGTTAAACTAAGGAATTCCTTGCAATAATATTGACCACCTCCATCAGAATGGAAAATAGTACCGGAGAGTTCAGTGTTTTTCCTAGTCAAAAATGCTTTTGTCAGCGCTGGAATTGTTGTTTGTTCCGCTCGTAATGTTGAGCTACAGCTCCAGCCTATAATCTTCCTTGAATACAGATCTGTGATGAAGGTCAAGTAAAAAAACTTTCCATTCATCTCATAGTATGTAATGTCACTTACCCAAGCCTGGTTGACATGTGTCAACTCCCTATCAACAATCAGATTATCAAACCTAATTACCCCTGTTGAATCAGTCGTCCTCCTAAAATTACGATCAATACGTACTTTATAACCCAATTGAGCAAACTGCTGCTCGAAAGCATCTCTACCTAGTGTTTTTGGCTCAATCAGCTTATATATGTATCTCAACGCCATCTTTGGATGATCTGATCTTACCTGATCTACAATTGGTATTAAGTAATTCAACTCTTCCATCTTACTTATTTGGCGGTTTAATCGCTTATGCAATGCTTGTTTGCTAATGCCTACTACTGCATAAAGTCGATTCAACTTGATTTTGTGTTTTTCTCTGTTGTACCAGAACCACTCGATGGTTTTGAACCAAACTTTTTTTTAATATCAATCCCCACCTCTTCAGAAGCTATTTCCACCATCTTCTTATGAAACTCAATCTCTATCTGCTTCTGACCCAAAAGCTGCTCTAATTCTTTGACTTTCTCTTTAAGAGCCTCGATTTTCCGTGTATCGCTTTTCACTTCAATAACTTGTCTTGTGCCTCGCTTTAATTGTGTGGAGAAGAGATGGATCCATTTATAAACCGAACTTCGGGTTACTTGATATTCCCTACTGACCTCACTAACCGTAGTTAAATGACGGTCTATCTCACTTACTTTTTTCTGCTTAAACTCTTTACTAAAATAACGACGTTGTCTTTCTAAGCGACTTAACTTCTCAAATTCATTTAATGTTGCCATTTCTTCTGTTTTCTAAACTTAAAAAATGGTCAACCTATTTCAGGCATTGACAGAAGCCCTTTCTGATCGTAAACTCTTTCTAGGAACACATTTTTCACTCACTTATTAATTTCTACCACATCAACCTAATATCCTATATTTTCTTAGCTGGCGACTAGAGGCGGACACACTGTATACTGTATCCTGTATGCTGTCTATTAAATCATAAGGAATAAGATTTAGTTTATACGCTGTATGCTACAAAATGGTTTGATAAAACATATCCGAATATCGGAAGTCCTAGCATCTGATTTTCAGAAAGTCGGAAAGTCGGAATGTCTGAACATCTGATAGTCTAAAAGTCCGAACATCCTCCACAGTCCGTCCAGTGTAGCTCCACACTTCCTCCACACCTGCTCCACACTCCTTATAATGCGGGTAAGCTCTGTCTTCAGCAGAACCATTAGAACTGTTTTAGTGTTACCTCACTAACAGCCAACAGCATGAGTTATGAATAATAAGCTATTGAATATTTTTCTTTGGGTAGCCCAAATTATTCTTTCAGCTATGTTTTTTATGGCTGGGTATGCAAAAGTTTCTACCACAGTGGAAGTAGCTACTCAGCAGATGCCCTGGGCCGATGAAATTCCTGAATTGTTGTTTCGCTTCATTGGCGTCTCGGAAATGACAGGTGCTGTAGGTATTTTTTTACCAGCCCTTTTAAGGATCCAACCAAAGTTGACACCAATTGCTGCGCTTGGCCTTATTGCAGTAATGACACTCGCAGCACTCTTCCACTTATCCAGAGGTGAATATGCTATGATCGGTACCAATTTATTCCTGGCCGCAATCGCTTTTTTCGTCTACTGGGGGAGGACCAAAAGAATCCCTATTGAGACTCGAAAATAGGAGGAAATACTTTTCGGATAGATTCCCAATATTGACAAGCAATATTTAATTGTAAGCTTCTTTTTTTAGCTAGCACCCCATACTTCATTTGACGAGGTTGAGCTCACCCTTCCACCTATCAAATACGGCTTTATTAAGACATTCTAAAACGGTTTAGCTAAAGTCGCATTCCGTTGTTTAAGGAAAATCTCAACTCCCTGTTGTTTTTAGGAACTTCGTGTACGTTAACGAAAGCCCTGAATAAAGATTTTTTTGGTAAAAACTCAGATAATCCAATAAAACAACGATGCTAATTATTCATCAAATCGCACACTATGATGCGAAATATTTAAAATACAATCAAAATCGATGTGCGGATTGCAATTATTCAAAATTCAGAGATCTATTTTTGAATATTTTGGAACGTAAAAATTAACTTACCAATGGGTTGATTGAGATTGTGGGTGTTTCACGCCCTTGTCTCATTAGTTTTATTGTTTACAAAATCCTCAATTGAAGTAGGTTCTAATTCCTCTCATATATGTGGATTTGGTAAAACTGATTTCCGATTCATTTTTTGAAATGGAGTTGGAAAGAAATTCAAGGTAAGTTCATGCGGTTTCAGCGAGCTTCAAGTGACGTAATTCGGCGTGTTCAAGTGTAGTGTTCAGCAATCAATTTACCCACTACTAAATTCAATGTTTAACGTAATGTTTTTTTTTATGAACCAAAAACTACTTTGGAAATCATTTAGGGCATTGGCATTGGCAGTAATTTTTACTGTGGGTGCCATGGATTTGGCTCTAGCAACATCGAATCCACCTGATTCGAAGGGTAGTACTGATGAACCAGTTCAACAGACAGTTACCGGAAAGGTGACTGGTGATGATGGTGAAGGTATTCCCGGTGTAAACGTTGTGGTAAAAGGCACAACAACCGGTGTGATCACAGACTTTAATGGTGACTACACTCTAAATGTGCCCGCGGGGGAATCTACGCTTGTGTTTAGTTCTGTTGGTTATACAACAGTAGAGGAAAACATAGGCAATAGATCTACCATTGATATCGCTTTGGCACAAGATGTTACAGCACTTGAAGAAGTTGTTGTAATTGGATATGGTACTTCTCAAAAGAAAGACCTTACAGGAGCTATTGTCAATGTGCAGGCTGAGCAGATGGAAAAATACAAGCCTACGAGTGTTTCTGAAATTTTAAGAAGTGCGGTACCCGGACTTCAGGTAGGTTATGCTACCAATGCCAGGAACGTTCCTGATTTTGAAGTAAGGGCTGATGCTTCTATAAAAGCTAACAACAATGATGAAGCTGATGCAAACAGACCTTTAATTGTATTGGACGGGGTGATTTTCCGGGGAGACCTTGCTGAAATCAACCCTAACACCATAGAAAGTGTGGATGTGTTGAAAGATGCGAGCTCTGCAGCAATCTATGGATCTCAGGCTACCAATGGTGTAATCATCTTTACTACCAAAAAGGGTAAGCTTGGTCAGCCACAGATCAATTTCAGCACACGCCTTGGTCTGGTAACCGGAGCTCGGCGTCAACAAACCTATAAAGGAGGCGAAGAAGTGCTCAACTGGTTGACGGATATGAACGAAGCAATTACAAGCACAGCCCAGGATCCGGTATCCAGGTTTGATGATTTTTTTGCATTGGATCCGTCACTTCAGGATGACTGGTTGGCTTTGAATAATTTGCCAGCTGGAACTACAGATCCGGATGTGATCAATCTGGCCAGAGTTAACAATTTTGGTTTCTGGGAGCAAGAACTTGAAAACTTTCAGAATGGTGTAACTTATGACTGGCAGGATTTCTTATTTCATACGGGAGTGCGTCAGGATTATGATGTGAGTGTGTCCGGTAGGACTGAGCGGGTATCATATTATTTTTCTGCTGGCTACAGCAACAGGGAATCTGTTCAGATAGGTGAAACTTTCGAAACCATTACCTCCAGATTGAATCTGGACGTTAATTTGGCTGAATTTATGAATATTGGAGTAAACGCCCAGTTTACATTCCAGGATGAAGGGCAGCAGCCGATTAGCAATGGTGGTTATAGAACAAAATCACCTTATGATCAGCCGTGGATTAACGGAATGCCAAGGACAGCTGAAAATCTAACTGATCAGGCAGCGGGGTCCAACCAAAGTAACCCTTACCAGGATCCATGGTGGAACAATCGATTGTATACCAGGTTTATGGTGAACCCTACCATGTTCGCCAAATTCACTTTGCCATTGGGTTTTAGCATCCGTCAGGACTTTACTCCACGATTTGATACAAGAAAGCGATTTGACTTTGACGGTGCTGGTAACCCACAAAGGGCCGTTGATCAAGCCGAAAGAAGGCACAATGATGCATTTGAATGGCAGTCCAATACGATTCTGAATTGGGATAAAGCATTTGGTGATCACCGTTTTGCAGTAACTGGATTGTATAATACCGAGAAAAACTCTAGCTGGGAAACCATAGCATGGGCAAATAATTTCTCTCCAACACCAGCACTGGGATATAGTGCCTTAGCTTTAGGTTTATCACAATTTGCTGGCGCCAGACCTAATGGAGATCCAGCATTAGATGAAGTCAATACCAGAATTGGTATCATGGGACGTGTGAATTATAACTATAGTGATCGTTACAATTTCACTGCCTCAATAAGAAGAGATGGCTATTCCAGGTTTGGAGCTGATAACCTATGGGCAAACTTCCCTGCATTGGCTGCAGGTTGGACAATAAGCAACGAAAGCTTTATGCCGACCAGTAACTTGTTGAACTACCTGAAGCTGAGAGTAAGCTGGGGAGTCAATGGAAACAGCCGTGGTCTTGAAGCCTACAATGCTTACGCAAGATTGAGTAGTGGACTTTGGTTGAACTACGATGGTGGGTATCAGGCTACACCTTATACCGAGCTTAGCAGGTTTGCTCTTCCCGGACTATCATGGGAGAGAACAGCCTCTTTCAACGTAGGTATTGACTTCGGTTTATTTAGTGATAGATTGAGTGGTACTTTGGATATCTATCAGTCAGAAACAACTGACTTGATCTTAGACCAAAAACTACCTGAGGTTACAGGATTTGGTTCTGCTAAAAATAATGTAGGTAATTTGAAGAACTCAGGGTTTGACCTTGGGCTTAACTCACGTAATATTACTACATCAAATCTTGCATGGACTACAAGTTTCAACGTGACTTATGCTATCAATGAGATTACTTCATTGGGTAATGAACCTTCAGAACAACCGGACGGGTCATTCAGAGAAAATGATGACATTCAAAACGGATGGTTCATTGGTCAGAGCAAAGATGTGATCTGGGATCTTGAGTCCAATGGTACTTATAAGATTGGTGAAGAAGCCGAAGCCACTTCATACGATGCATTCGTTGGTGATTTCAAAATGATTGATCAGAATGGAGACGGTGAAATTGATGTGAATGATCGTGTTTTTCAGGGACTTTCTCAGAATCCATGGTATGTAACATTAAGAAATGACATAGAGTACATGGGTTTTGATCTGGGAGTAGTATTCCTTGGAAAACTTGGATGGAACGGAACATCCGGAGAGCCATTCAACGAATCACAGTCTTACATCAAAAACAGAAACTGGTATGTGATCCCTTACTGGACACCAACGAACCAAATCGATGAGGGTGCAAGGATCAATTCAGTGCGACCATTGGGAGCTGACATTATCTTACCAAGAGATTATGTTCGTCTTCAGAATCTATCTTTTGGTTACAGTTTACCTCCAAGCATGCTTGAGAATATTGGCTTCAGTCGGGTAAGACTCGCTGTTAATATTGAAAACGTGGCTGTGTTTACCAAGTGGCCAGAGTATCTCGGTGATCCTGAATCTGAAAGAGAAATGCCTAGGACTTATTCATTTAGCCTGGACTTCTCCTTCTAATGTTGATCAGAATCAAAATTTTAGATTTTAAAAAATTAGAGATGAAAAATAAAAATTTATATAAAGGATTGATCGTCGCCCTGGCAATGATGTTTTCATTTTCATGTAGCGATGACTTTTTGATAGAGCAGCCAAAATCATTCCTGAGTCCGGAAAACACTTTTGTGGATGCTGCAGGCTTAGAAACTGCACTTCAGTCAGCTTACCGCGGTGTATTCAGACAATGGAATGGTGATACCCGTGAAATGATGTTTAACCACAACATGAGTGATGCTTCTGTTGTAAGTGCTACGGATAAGCAAAATGCTTTTGTGGATCTTAGAACTTATGCGAACCCTCAGAATACGCGAAACAATGATGCGGGTAGGGCAAGATCATTTTTCTACGAGAACTACGAGCACATCAAAAACTGTAATACGGTTATTGATAACATTGATATCCCCGAATGGGATGGTGGCGCAACAGATCCTGAAAGAAATCACCTTTTAGGTAGTGCGTACTTCCTGAGAGCTTTCTTTTACATGCAGCTTACCATGCAATTTGGAAATGTCGCTTTCCCGTTGACAGTTGTGTCAGAGGCCAAGCGTGATTTCAAAGTGTTCCATGTACAAGGTATCTGGGATCAGATGGTCACTGACCTGGAGTTTGCCGAAGAGTGGATGAAGCCCAAAAGTGAATTACCAGTAGGTGTAGCTCCTAAGGATGCTGCAAGAATTCTTTTGGCAAAATACTACATGCTCAATGAGCGTTTTGCAGAAGCTGAGGCCTTGATGGATGATGTGATCGCTGACGGCGAGTCTGTGTTATTCACTGATGCCATGATACCTTCTGGCGTAACCACTGTTAGTGTGGGAAACAATGTGAACCCCAACACTGGTAATCCTCTGCCCGGTAGAAATTCTGATGCTCCTGCGGATGCACAGAACTACCTGCATATGAATGCTGGTGCTCAAAAGACAACCAATCCTGAAGGAATCTGGTTGGCAGTGAATGAGCCGCTTGTTCTTGGTAGCCAGGGAAGATCAGCAAGAATACGTGCCTGGGGTCCAAACTTTGTGAGTACAAACCTGGGTGTATGGCTCCCTGGAACTACAACAATTGGTACGGACGTGCAGCAATCCACCAAGGATGAAGCCGGACGAATGATGAAGAAGTGGGGTAGAGGCCAGGGCTTTGCTCGTCCTACAAACTACTCTCAATATGATGTTTGGAGATGGACTGATGGCTATGTGGACACGCTGGACTATCGTCATAAAGACATCAACTATTTCGAGATGGAAGACGTGCTATATGACAACCCTAGCTTTAATCCTGACGCTCCTGGTAATGAGGATCTTGACCCTGAGCTGGCCAAGTGGTATCTGAAGCCACTTACCTTATACGATCCGGATACAGGTGATTTGACCTGTTTGGACACGATCAGGTGCTGGCATGGATATCCTCGATATAAGATGTATGCTGTCAATATCGAGCACCGACCTGACAGACAGGATGGTGGAGATCAGGATCTTTATCTGATGAGAATGGCTGAAGTCTATCTTGTAAGAGCAGAGGCCAGAGTTTGGCAGGATAAATTTGCTGAAGCAGCAGATGATTTGAATACTATCCGTACTAGATCAAATGCACAGCGACTATATACTACTGGAGATGTTACTACTTTAGGTGTTGGTGCTGTGTTGGATGAGCGAAACAGAGAATTGTTTGGTGAAGAATATCGTCATGACGAGCTTGTTCGTATGTCAGTAATCTTTGCTAAAACTGGTAAAGCTGATTACCTCGGAAATACTTATCCTGATCCTGGTAACAATATAGAAACTTCACTGTCAAGTAGCAGTTTCTATTACAACAGGGTGATGGATAAGAATACCTTCTTCAGAGATGAAGTGCCTTGGGCTACGTTCCCAACTACAAAATATACAATGGATCCTTTCCATATTTATTGGCCAGTGTTCCAGGAGTATATTGTAGGTAATGTTGGAGCCACCCTTAACCAGACCACTGGTTATCTTGGATCTGAAAACAACATTGAACCATTGACTCACGTGGTACAACCGGCAGGTGTGCCAAATGAGGATCCAATGGCGGCTATTGGTGAATAAGATCAGATTTAAATAAACAACAACCCCTTTAACATATCTGGCAGCATTGCTGTCAGATATGTTTTTAATTGTACGGTATGCTATTTTTTATTAATTTAACTCATCTGAAAGCATCTCATGATTAGTCCGGTATCGGTCCAAAAAAAATCATTGAGAAAATTGGTATATGATGGCCAATAGATAGTATTACCTAATAGTTAACCTTAATCAAGTAAAACTCAAATTCTAAACATGGAAAAATCTAGAAGATCCTTTATTAAAAAGTCTACCGTTGCAGGATCTGCCGCTTTTGTGGCACCTACCATCGTTTCATCAAAAGTATTTGGTGCTAATGATCGTATCAATGCCGCGGTATTGGGCGTGAACGGACGAGGAAAGAATCACATTTCAAGCCTGATGAATCAGGACAATGTGAACGTGGCGATACTTTGTGATCCGGATATGAATATCCTGAAGGATCGTCAAAAAGATTTTAAAGATAAGTATAAAAAGGACGTGGCTCTGGAGCAGGATTTGCGAAGAGTTTACGACAACAAAGACATTGATGTAGTAAGTATTGCGGCACCAAACCACTGGCATGCACTGGCCACTATCTGGGCTTGCCAGGCAGGAAAGGATGTATACGTTGAAAAACCCGGTTCGCACAACATCTGGGAAGGACGTAAAATGGTAGAAGCTGCACATAAGTACGACAGAATTGTACAGCATGGTGTTCAGCTGAGAAGCTCACCAGCCATCCAGGAAGCTATCCAACTGATGCGTGATGGCTATATCGGCAAGGTATACATGGCCCGAGGGCTAGTTTTCCGATGGAGACCATCTATCGGTGATGCAGGATTTTCTCCTGTACCAAATGGCGTGGATTACGACCTGTGGACAGGACCAGCTCCTAAGCGACCATTCACTGAAAACCTTGTTCATTACAACTGGCACTGGCACTGGGATTATGGTAACGGTGATGTTGGAAACCAGGGTATCCATGAGACTGACCTGTGTATGTGGGGTCTGGATGTTGGGCTACCTAGCCAGATCACTTCAATGGGAGGTAAATTCTTGTGGGATGATGCTAAGGAAGTGCCTGAGGTACTGACCTCTGTGTATAAGTATCCAGAAGAAGGCAAAATCATTCAGTTTGAAGTGCGTCACTGGTGCACAAATACTGAAGATGGTGCTACGGTAGGAAATATCTTCTATGGTGACAAAGGAATCATTGTTGTAGATGGATACGATAAGTATAAGTCTTACTTAGGTAAAGACAGAACCCCTGGTAAATCCGGAGAAGATGGAGGACCATCGGCTTCAGGAATGGACAGAGGAGCAGGTGGAACAGATGGCCACTTTGCCAATTTCATCGAAGCAGTCCGTAAGCATGACAAAACCATCCTCAATGGACCGGTTGAAACAGCTCACCTGTCTTCAGGTCTGGCTCACCTTGGTAACATTGCTTACAGACTTGAGAGAGTGTTGAACTTCAACCCAGGTTCAGAGACCTTTATCAATGATCCGGAAGCGGATGAGATGCTGACTCGTAATTACAGAAAAGGTTACGAAGTACCAGAATTGGTATAATGACCAATCCAAAGAATAATTATGAAACCTGTCAGGCATTCCCTGGCAGGTTTTAATTTGTATTTTCTATCATAATATTAATAAAGACCCTAAATGAAAATAAAAACCTTAATCTCTATGGCACTACTGCTGAGTACCCCATTGCTTTTTGCTCAGAAGAAAGAGGCCATAGACCTCAATGTAAAAGAGGCTGAGAAGAAAGTAGATGTACTGATCGGTGGAGAACTTTTTACGTCATACATCTTTCCTGACAATATCATGAAGCCTGTGTTGTGGCCGGTAAACTCTGCCGGAGGTAATATGCTTACAAGAAGTTATCCTTTAATCAATAAAGCCGGAGACAGAACAGACCATCCACACCATGTGGGTGTTTGGCTAAACTACGGGGACGTTAACGGGCTGGATTTTTGGAATAATTCAGAGGCGATATCTGCTGAGCGAAAAAGCAAATACGGCTCTATCTATCATCAATCAATTGAAAAAGTCAAGAGTGGAAAAGGAAGTGCTATTCTGACGACCAGTTCGCTTTGGAAGGCTCCGGACAATACTTCAATGCTCGAAGATGAAACAAGTTTTGAGTTTGTCGCAGAAGGAGACATGAGGATTATTGACAGAACCACAAGCCTTACTGCACTGATTGACGAAGTGAAATTCACTGATAATAAGGAAGGAATGTTTGCTATCCGTGTGAGTCGGGAGCTGGAACTACCCTCCAACAAACCAACCACTCTGGTAGACTCTCATGGTGTAGCCACGAAAGTAGACAAGATGGACAACACTTATGTGAAAGGAAATTACCGAAGTGCCGAGGGTGTGGAAGGTAAGGAAGTATGGGGCACAAGATGCCGGTGGATGAAGCTGGGAAGTGAGATTAACGGTGAAAAAGTATCGCTTGTAATCATTGATCACCCCGACAACGTTGGGTATCCAACATATTGGCATGCACGAGACTACGGTCTGTTTGCAGCGAATACCCTGGGGCAGAAAATTTTCTCAGATGGCGAAAAGGAGTTGAATTTTAGCCTGAGCAAAGGGGAGTCAACGACATTCAGGTATCGCCTGGTAGTTGCATCCCAGGATCTGTCAGATGCAGAAATAAATAAACTGGCAGATGAGTACGCCAGGAAAAAATCCTAATAACACTAAAATTCTAGTTTAAAGATGTCTAAAGATCAATCGAGAAGAGTTTTTATTCAAAAAAGTTTAATGGCTGGTGCTGGCCTATCATTGCTAAATACATCAGCTTTCGCTGAAGTGGCTAAGAAGTCAAAAATGAAGCTAGGCCTTGTAACCTACCAATGGGGCAAAGACTGGGACCTGCCAACACTTATAGCCAATTGTGAAAAAGCCGGGTTTAAAGCTGTGGAGCTCAGAACCGAACACGCCCATGGTGTGGAAACAAGTCTATCTGCCAGTCAACGAGCCGATGTGAAGCAAAGGTTTGCCGATAGTGATGTCACATGTGTTGGCTATGGTTCTAACTTTGACTATCACCACGTGGATCAGGCAAAGGTGAAAAAGAACATTGAAGGCACAAAGGAGTATATCAAGCTGTGTAAAGACATTGGGGCTACAGGTATCAAAGTGAAGCCTAATGGACTGCCATCTGAAGTGTCGAAAGAGAAAACTATTGCTCAAATAGCAGCCTCATTCAATGAAGTGGGTAAGTATGCCAGTGATATGGGCCAGTTAGTCAGAGTAGAAGTTCACGGTAAGCTTACTCAGCAATTGCCTAACATGAAAGCCATTTTCGATCAGGTTACAGAGAAGAGCGTAAAGATTTGCTGGAACTGTAATAATGAGGATCTGTTAGCTCCCGGACTTGAGGCAAATTTTAATTCAGTGAAAAAATGGTTTGGAGATACTGTTCACATCAGAGAACTGAATGTCGGTGATTATCCATACCAGGAGCTGATGGACTTGTTCGTAGGCATGAATTATAAAGGATATATTCTGCTAGAGGCACGGACATCTCCTTCAGACAGAGTAGCTGCCATGAAAGAACAATTAGAAATATTCAATTCAATGATTGCTAAGGCTCAATAGTCTTAGCATCATTTATTTTTTTTTAGAAGTTTAATAACCCAAAGAAACATGACCCAAAGAAGAGATTTTCTTAAAAAAAGTGTCCTGGGTACCACAGGTATTACACTCGGTGCGATGTCGTTCAGCGCAAAATCCTATTCGAAGATTATAGGAGCTAATGACCGTGTCCGTATTGCAGTCTGTGGTGTGAATGGACGAGGCAAAAGCCATATTAGCGGATTTGGAAAGCTAGATAATGTTGAGATTGCTTATTTAGTTGATCCGGATAGCCAGGTGCTGGAAAGCAGAGTAAAGACTTTAAAAGAAGAAGGCGGACTACACTCAACCGTAAAAGGTGTGGCTGATGTAAGAAAAGTACTGGACGACAAGAATGTGGATGCGATCACTGTTGCCACCCCAAACAGCTGGCATTCACTCATGGTCATCTGGGCAGCACAGGCCAAAAAGCATATTTATGTTGAGAAACCAGCCAGTCACGATATCTACGAAGGCAGGGTAGCGCTTGCTGCGGCTGAAAAATATGGTATCGTTGTGCAGCATGGAGCTCAAAGAAGAAGTAGTGACCATTGGAGAAAACAGGTTTCCGAAATCCGATCAGGAAAGTATGGTAAAATGGTTGTTTCCCATGGATTTGCCTGTAAGCCCCGGGAAGGAATAGGCTTTAAGCCGAATACAGCTCCCCCCGCACACCTCGATTGGGATCTGTGGAAAGGTCCCGCGATTATTGACAAGTACAATGAAAACCTGGTCCATTACAACTGGCATTGGAACTGGGCTGTTGGAAATGGAGAATTGAACAATCAGGGAACTCATCAGCTTGATGTAGCCTATTGGGCGCTTGATCCAGAGGTAGAAAATACACATCCGAAACGAGTGATGGCTCTTGGTGGTCGATTTAAATGGGATGATCAGGGTGAAACACCTAACACCATGTTTGCCCTCGCCGAATTTGCCAATGGACAGTATGTGTTCTTCAATGTAAGGAATGTAAATCATGAAGGATATGTGCGAGAAGTAACCAACCGTTTCTACTTTGAAGATGGTGGAAGGCTCATCGGTGAAAATGGAGAGTACGTTTCCAACAATGGAAGCCAACCAAGAAATGTTACCGTGAAGGATGTTCCAATGACTGAAGGTGGAAACTGGGGTAGTTTTATTACTGCAGTACGCGCCAATGATCCATCCATGGCTAATGGTAACATGAAGGAGGCTCACTACAGCTGTACCCTTGGGCACCTGATGAATACCTCGTACAGGTTAGGAGAGAAGGTGCCTTTCAATGCTAAGGCTGGCCAATTTGGAGACAACAAACTGGCTTACGAGGAATTTATGAAGATCCATGCCATAGCTCGTGACGGAATGGGTGTGCCTGAGGACAAAGCAGAGTATGTGGTAGGGCCATGGCTTGAGTTTGATGGAGAGGCCGAGCATTTTGTGGGTGATCGTGCTACTGAAGCCAATCGCTTACTTGCCGATCCTCGAAACGCGAATTACGATATACCTTCACCTAAGTCGGTATAAAGAATATTCGGTAAAAATATAAAGAGGATGTTCCACTGGAGCATCCTCTTTTTTAATGTGTAGCTTATTGGACAGACCTAATTTTCTATTTACCCATCAACCCACTTGTCCGTCGAAGCTTTTTTAACTGCCGAAGCATTAGCGAGGGTGGAATAACCCAATAACCCATAACCTAATAACCTAATAACCTATCAACCTATCAACCTATCAACCTATCAACCTATTAACCTATTAACCTAATAACCTAATAACCTATTAACCTATCAACCTATCAACCTATTTCCCTACTCTAAACTCATACACCCCACTGCCAACTTCAAAGACTTGATAACCATCTTTTGATTCAAGGTAAGTGACCTCTTTAAGCGACTCAATGTCGACCCCACTTTCAGTTATTTGGCTATTTGGTGAGGCCGGCAAATAAACGGAAGCCCGGGAACCAACCGGTACCTCGATATTCATTTGAAAAGCATCTGGTTTATTTTGCCAATGTATCGCAGCATCTCCGTATGAGGTTTTATAGCTGTATTTCACAAAATCCATCGTTGAGATAGGTTGAGGCTTGAATATGATGTGCTTATATCCTGGTAGTTTTGGATCAGCTTTCATTCCTGCCAGGTTGCGGTAAAACCAGACAATACCACCTCCAAACATAGGATGGTTATGAGAGCCATCCTCATTCCAATGCTCCCGCGTTGTGGTGCTTCCCAGCTCTAGCCAGCGACCAAAACTTGGTTCTGTTTTTTGATTCATGGCAGCATATGCCAAATGGTTCAACCCATTTTCTGCCAACACCTCAAAGAAAAACCTGGTCCCAAAAATACCCGTATCCAGGTGTCGGTTATTGTTTTCAACATTTTGCTCCAGGGCAGCGACCACACCTGGCCTTTGATCTTTGGGTACCCCCATAGTCAAAGCCAGTATATTGCCCCCATAATTGCCGTAGGATCCTTTTTCCGCATCATAAAATGTCCGATGGAAAGCTTGTCTCGTTCTTTCAGCCAACGACGCATACTGGTTGGCCTCATCCTCGGCTCCGAGTGCCGTGGCTGCTTTAGAGGTGAAATCTGCACATCTCCAAAAGTAGAATGTGTGTACCATGGATTGGGGTATACTGTTTCGACCTGTAGGCGCAGCCCATTCTCCAAGGTTCATCCAAACCACGGGATTGTCTTCTGTAGGCTCCTGAGAAAACATAATTCCCTCTTCATCCACCCACTTTTTCATCCATTCCACGTGGGCTTTCATGCCTTCATAATTATCTTCAAGCATATCTAATGCTCCGTATTGGACATAAAAGTGCCAGGGCATAATACTCATGGCTGCACCCCAGGGTACACCGCCCCCACAGCCTCTTTGCCACGGAGCACCATTGGGAACATATCCATTGTCTACATTTTGTGCTCCTAGTATATCCTGGATCCACTTTTGGTAAAAGTTTCGGGCATCATAATTATGCATTACCGTAAGACAAGCCACCTGACCATCGCCTGTATAACCCGATCGCTCACGATGTGGACAGTCGCTGGCGATCCCACCATGCATATTGTCAGTTTGGCTCCTCTTCCAGATCTTATTGATATCATTGAAAAGCTGATTGGATGTTTCAAAAATGCCAGTTTCTTCCACATAAGTATTCACTGCCTCGGCGGTCAGGTGTTCTTTCTTAAGCTCACCAGGCCAGTTGGTGATTTCTATCGCACTAAATACAAACCAGTTAAATCGTGGAGCATAATTCTCTTTTCCCTTACCATTAAAGATGTAAGTATTTTCACCTGAATATTGATTGCTCAGAAAGTCTATGTCGATTTGATGGCCTGCGGGCCCACTAACATTATTAAGCCGGACCCAGCCAGAGATTTCGGTGCCAAAATCAACAACATGTACACTGTCATTTTTCATCTTGATTGAAAGCGGCTTAAACGTCTCTGTGATTTTATCGGGATGAGCAGTGTGGGCAACTAATTTACCATAAGGAGCATCTCTTTTAACAACATTGGTCCACTTGGTATCATCAAAGCCAGGGGCCGACCAACCCATTTGCTCTAATCTGGCATCATATTTTTCTCCATAATACACCATATCCATGAGGATAGGGCTTTTGTCAGCTTTCCAGGATAGGTCACTGGCAACGATCTCTGTGGAGCCATCTGCATATTCGATTTCCATCTGACAAAAGAATCGGGGGGTGCCATAAGGACTGGTCCAGAATTTGGCAGGATTGTAAAAGCCATTTCCAAGGATACTCCCGATTACATTTTCTCCTTGTTTTAATTGATCTGTAATGTCATAAGCCAGGTACATGACTTTGTACTCTTTAAAATTATCAGCAACAGGTATATACTGATCTTCTAATCCGGGGCGCTTGCCATAATTTGTTTGATTAGGAATCAAAACCTCATCACCCATCTTTTCCCCATTCACATAAAATTCAAAATACCCCAGCCCGGTTACATATGCCTTAGCACGCTTAATTTTCTTAGAAATACTAAATGACTTCCTCAACATTGGGGCAGGAGGAGGGAAGGTGTCGAGAATTGCATTTGGGCCTCCCGGAGGAATTGGTAAGGCTTCCTCTCCTTGCCAGGGTGCCCCAATCCAGGTAGCTTCCCAGTCAGTTTCCTTCAACAAACCCATACCCCAATAAGCAGGCTTGCTCCATTCGGAAGGTTTATCATTTTTGTCCCATGTGCGGACCTGCCACCAGCAATCCTGACCGGAAATAAGCGGCTCACCATCATAAAGAACCCTGAAAGATTGGTTCGATAATACTTTTTCACTGTCCCATAGATCCGGATTGTTGAGACCGGTCTTGGATGAGGCTACACGTACCTGGTAAGCTGTTTGCCTTTGGGCTCTTTCATTATCTGATGAAATATTGATCCATGATAACCTGGGGTGAGCGATATCTACGACAGTGGGATCCGTAAGGTATTCGCAGGTAAGGTCAACAGGTGCGATGCCTGAGTCGGAACATCCGACAAGAATAATTGATATTAGGATGATATGGATAACCTTCATTGTTTGGGAAGCTTTTCAACAATTATAGGTGTTTAGACTGAAATTGCAATCCTGAGGGTACAGGTAATAAGGCAAAGAAATATCGGAGTAGATATTTTATAATGAATAGGCTGAATTCCAGTCTGTTTTATGTCCAGGAGGAGGGATCTTAACAAGAATTCAAAATCAGGAGAATGGGAGAGGGTTAATTATGTATATATCAATAAAAAGTTATATACTTTAAATTAAATGTAAAAATTTATTTATTTTATTAAAATATTTGCAACGTATGATTTGATCTGTTACTTTTGAATCATAATTAGTTCTTATACATACTGTAGGATGATGAAACAGGCAGACATGCCCTCCTATCTCGGGGGTGAAGATAAGGGATAAAGCTTGTCTCGTTCACGAAATGCTACTCAGGTATACTTCGTGAATAAGAAAGACTAACCGCTTCGTGGAGGTTCGAATCCTTCTCCTACAGCCATCATTTTTGGGTTAATGTTGTTTATTTGAATCTGGTCGTGGTAGGGGTGCCGCGACCTTTTTCTATTTTACAGGAGACAGGAGACAGAATTCAGTATTCAGGATGATGATGCCTAAATAAGGTTGACCGGATTTAACACTCTGTATTTATCTAAATAACTTACTTTCATTCTGTTATTAGAATAAGATCTATCCATAATCAATTCTTCAAATTGATCTGGACTAATACCTCCAATTGAACTATGTGGCTTCTGAGAATTATACATTCTTACTGCCTTGGCTAATGCCGCTCTAAGTTCAATTGGAGTAGTAGGATTATAAGGTTTTAGGTAGTTATTCTTTATTATCCCGTTTAAACGTTCAGCATGAGGATTTTCATATGCTGTTTTACCCATGCTATTATCTAACCCTTGCTTTTTGGTTAAACTAAGGAATTCCTTGCAATAATATTGACCACCTCCATCAGAATGGAAAATAGTACCGGAGAGTTCAGTGTTTTTCCTAGTCAAAAATGCTTTTGTCAGCGCTGGAATTGTTGTTTGTTCCGCTCGTAATGTTGAGCTACAGCTCCAGCCTATAATCTTCCTTGAATACAGATCTGTGATGAAGGTCAAGTAAAAAAACTTTCCATTCATCTCATAGTATGTAATGTCACTTACCCAAGCCTGGTTGACATGTGTCAACTCCCTATCAACAATCAGATTATCAAACCTAATTACCCCTGTTGAATCAGTCGTCCTCCTAAAATTACGATCAATACGTACTTTATAACCCAATTGAGCAAACTGCTGCTCGAAAGCATCTCTACCTAGTGTTTTTGGCTCAATCAGCTTATATATGTATCTCAACGCCATCTTTGGATGATCTGATCTTACCTGATCTACAATTGGTATTAAGTAATTCAACTCTTCCATCTTACTTATTTGGCGGTTTAATCGCTTATGCAATGCTTGTTTGCTAATGCCTACTACTGCATAAAGTCGATTCAACTTGATTTTGTGTTTTTCTCTGTTGTACCAGAACCACTCGATGGTTTTGAACCAAACTTTTTTTTAATATCAATCCCCACCTCTTCAGAAGCTATTTCCACCATCTTCTTATGAAACTCAATCTCTATCTGCTTCTGACCCAAAAGCTGCTCTAATTCTTTGACTTTCTCTTTAAGAGCCTCGATTTTCCGTGTATCGCTTTTCACTTCAATAACTTGTCTTGTGCCTCGCTTTAATTGTGTGGAGAAGAGATGGATCCATTTATAAACCGAACTTCGGGTTACTTGATATTCCCTACTGACCTCACTAACCGTAGTTAAATGACGGTCTATCTCACTTACTTTTTTCTGCTTAAACTCTTTACTAAAATAACGACGTTGTCTTTCTAAGCGACTTAACTTCTCAAATTCATTTAATGTTGCCATTTCTTCTGTTTTCTAAACTTAAAAAATGGTCAACCTATTTCAGGCATTGACAGGAGGTCTTCTATTAATGTTTACATGAAGGGCTTCATTCTGTGCTTTTAAATCAGCTCTCAGGAACTCATGACAAGCTCAAAACATCAGACTTATTTGAATCATAGAACAGTAAGCAGTCCGCCTCAATGATTTCATGTAAATATTTTTCATGGCTAATTACGAGGAGGATCTGACCCCTTTCTGTCATCAGAATATGTCTGTTTTCATCTAAAAAGCCAGTTTTACCTAATTATGAATTACGTACTTATTTCGCTTTATTGTTGAATGAAATAAATTAAAATAATTTTTTTGTTAAAATATTTGCAACATATGATTTGATCTGTTACTTTTGAATCATAATTAGTTCTTATACATACTGTAGGGTGATGAAACAGGCAGACATGCCCTCCTATCTCGGGGGTGAAGATAAGGGATAAAGCTTGTCTCTTTCACGAAATGCTACTCAGGTATACTTCGTGAATAAGAAAGACTAACCGCTTCGTGGAGGTTCGAATCCTTCTCCTACAGCCATCATTTTTGGGTTAATGTTGTTTATTTGAATCTGGTCGTGGTAGGGGTGCTACGACCTTTTTCTATTTTACAGGAGACAGGAGACAGAATTCAGTATTCAGTAGGTTTTCTATAAAAGATTACGTCAAGAGACTTCATTCTATATCCTTAATCCAATCTCTCACGAACTCATAACAAGCTCAAAACATCAGACTTATTTGAATCATAGAACAGTAAGCAGTCAGCCTCAATGATTTCATGTAAATATTTTTTATGGCTAATTATGAGGAGGATCTGAACTGCTTTCTGCATTGGATTATGTCTATTTTCATTCAAAAATCCAATTTCATCTAATTATGAATTATGCATCGTGATCGCTATATTGTTGAATGGAATAAATTAAAATAATTTTTTTGTTAAAATATTTGCAACGTATAATTTGATCTGTTACTTTTGAATCATAATTAGTTCTTATACATACTGTAGGGTGATGAAACAGGCAGACATGCCCTCCTATCTCGAGGGTGAAGATAAGGGACAAAGCTTATCTCTTTCACGAAATGCTACTCAGGTATACTTCGTGAATAAGAAAGACTAACCGCTTCGTGGAGGTTCGAATCCTTCTCCTACAGCCATCATTTTTGGGTTAATGTTGTTTATTTGAATCTGGTCGTAGTAGGGGTGCTACGACCTTTTTCTATTTTACAGGAGACAGAATTCAGTATTCAGTAGGTTTTCTATAAAAGATTACGTCAAGAGACTTCATTCTATATCCTCAATCCAATCTCTCAGGAACTTCTAAATTTTATTTGAACCTAGTCACAGGAGGGTGGATCCGCTGTATGATGCTATAACCATTTTAGAAATCAGCTTGCCTGCAGATGATGTGAGTCAGGAGCTCAAAAAAACTCGAGTTCTCAAGATTAGTACGCTATTCTGATTTTCTTTTTTACCTACAAATGATAATCCACTAGGTTATTTTGAATCGATCTTAGTTAGCCTTGAAATGAATGGGTAGGGTCAATGACTTCACTACCGGCTCACCATCTACAATTGCAGGATTCCATTGATTAGTCAATGAAATGATACGAATGGCTTCTTCTTCCAGGCCGTTACCGAGATTGCTGAGGCAATGGATATTGCTAACCGATCCATCCTTTTCCACGGTGAATTTGACAATTACTTTACCAGAGGTCTTTTTGGTCCTGGCTTTTCGGGGGTACTGAAGGTTTCTGGAAACGAACATGTAAAACATCTCTATTCCGCCAGTATAGGTAGGCTCGTTTTTGGAATTCTCCACACTAGGATTTCCAGATGACAAACTAAAATTAAACTCAGGAAGGTCTTTGATATATGGGTAATCATTTTTTGTAACGTCAAAAGTGGTTTCAAATCCTTCCTGGACTGGAAAGGCCTCAGAGTAATAGCTTTTCTTAGTAAATAATGAAGGGGCGGGTACTGTCATACCCATAAATCCGGTGGCCTGCTCCGCTTTGATGAACTCACCATTTTTGTAGATTTCTGTGTGCAATACATAGCCTGTTTCAGACCTGATCATCCATTTCTTTACTTTCTGCCCTCCTTTAAAATGGGCAATCAGGTAGTTTTTCATACCATAGTGGATTGAAAGTACTTTCTTCCACTTACCTGTTCCATCAACTACACCGGCTTTACCATTTTCATCCCATGAATTGACAACATAATAGTCGTCGTCTTCAAATTGAATTGTTTCAGACAATTCTCCATTCTCGTTATAAAACTCCCACAAGCCAATAATCTCATTCTCCCTGAATATGCCCTTTGAATATAGAGTACCAGACTCGTAAAAGCGCTCAAAGACGCCACTTTTCTTTCCATTTTGGTCGTATTTTCCTTTCAGCATGACCTGACCATTTTTATAATAGTCTGTAAATGGACCGGTAAAAACCATCTGTCTGGTCTTGATAGATCCAACCCTAAAGTAAGAGGCTAATTCACGGTTGGTTAGCTTCCAGTCTTGCCCGTAGTATAAGGTGTCAACAAGGGTGGTATCAGAATAATCAATATCATAAGCTGACCGTGCGGGAACTGAAAGCTCGGAATAGTTGATTGTTTCAAATGAAGTTCCTTCACAATCCTCCAGATATTTATCGGACATTTGACTGCCAAAATACTTTGCCGCATGGAAGTCACTACATGAAGCACCTATGTTATCGAGATTTTTTTTGGCAACTGCCCGGTTGTGGTAGGCTTCAGCAAAACTGGGGCTGCCTTTAATAGTAACATCATAGTCGGCAATGGCATTTTTATAATTTTTGAGTGCCAGGTATGCATTTCCCCGGTTAAAGTGACATTTTGCCAAATCGATTTTTACCTCGCTGCTTTCTGAATTATTAATTGCTACTGTATAGGCAACCAGGGCTTTCTCATAGCTTTCTGAGTTAAAGGCAATATTTCCTGCCAAAAGATAAATGTCTGATTGATTGCTTGTCATTCCGAGTGCTATATCTACTCGGTCAGTCGCACGGTCATAATTTTCTAGGTGCATATATGCGGTCGCAGCTCCTACAAAAGCATCAGCATTGCCATCATTTACTTTGATGGCTTGCTCAAATACCTGACTTGCTTTGTGATATTCCTTTTGGTGGATAAGATCCCAGCCCTGGTCAATGAGGCTTAATTGCTGGTTATATAAGGAGATATCAAGCACATCCTGACCAACCGATATTGCTTTTATGATCAAATAGAAGGCTATAAAAATCGAGAATCTCATTGGGTAACAGGTTCTGTCTTAAATATAACAAATACCTCCAGGATTTTTCTTTAAAAGAACCGGTTTAGGTCAAATGATTTTTGTTTTGGATGTATTTCAATTTTCCTTCAGAATGGACCAGTACATTTAATCAGAAATACAGGCCATTTAGCCCTGTATTAAGAATTTTTAAACCCAAATCTTATGAAGAAACTATATTACCTGTTTGTTCTTTGCCTGGCAGTAGTTGTCATGGCATTCAGCGTTATGACTTCTTCTACTTCTCTTAAGTATAACCTGGAAAAGGGGAGTCCGGCCATTGAATCGATGAGTAAGTTGTCATTTGGACCCGATGGAATGTTGTTCATTGGTGATACTAAGGGAGCCTCGATTTTTGCACTTAACACCAGGGATACCAAATTAACTACTCAATCTGATGTCTTTGTCAAGGACATCACCAGGCTATTTGCAGAATCACTTGGCACCACCTCCGACGACATTGTGATCCAGGATATGGTCGTTAATCCTAAATCCATGGCCTTGTACTTTGCTGTTCATTTAGCAGATGGGACTCCGCTATTATTGAAGCTGGTGAATGGTGAAGTATCAAAAGTAGAGCTTGAGAATATAGAATATTCAAAAACAGGAATATCGGATGCGCCTGCAGAAGATGCAACTGACCGCAGAGGCAGGCCTATTAGGGTACAGGCTATTTCAGATATGGAGTATGTAAATGGAAAAGTGATGGTATCAGGGTTGTCAAACAAAGAGTTCAGCTCAACCTTCAGAAGTATTACCTTTCCTTTCAATGACGAAGTTGCCAGTACTTCACTGGAAATTTTCCATGCTAATCATGGAAGGTATGAAACTTACGCCCCGATTAAGTCTTTTACAACAGCGACAATAGGCGGTAGGTCTTATCTGGTGGCTAGCTATACATGTACACCGCTGGTTTTATTTCCTATGGATGAGTTGAAATCAGGGCAGCATGTAAAAGGAAGAACTGTAGCCGAATTGGGTAATAGAAATACACCATTAGATATCATTTCAATGAAAATGAATAATAAAACCTCATTATTGTTTGCCAATTCCTCCCGTCCGATGATGCGGGTAAACATTGATGACCTCAATCGGTATGATGGTTCGTTGACTGAAAAGGTCGAAGGAACAGCAGGAGTCGATTTTAAGGTTTTTGACGAGAAAGATGTTCAACAATTAGATGCATTTGGCGCTGATAAAGTGGTGTTGGTTCAAAAAAGCGAGGATGGAACCCTGGCTTTGAAGACGGAAGCAGCAAGTAAGTGGCAGTAACATTTTAATTAGATCCTGATGAAAGGATCTCAACAAATTAATAAGTACAAAATGGCCAGAACTTCGGTTCTTGCCATTTTTCTTGTCATTCACCTTTCAGCATGTGTCTGGCCAGGAAACAAAGAAACGCCTACTGAGATAACTGTGCAATTTGCGAATGAAAAGCCAATAGCTGTTTCTATTCCTGTTTCATTTTTTCCTGATTCTGATGTGGATATTCAAAAGCTAAGCGTCGCATTGATAGATGCTGAAACTTCAATTTTAGGCGATTTTAAACAAGTAAATAGTGGTGTGAAATTCATTCCTATAGTGCCATTTAGAAGGAATGTATCATATGTTGTGTATTATAACAAGACAACCATCAGCGAGTTTTCGATACCCGGAGGATCCAACATGGATGCACCCTATCTCATCAATATTTACCCAACTTCTGATACCGTTCCAGAAAACCTGCTCAAGATCCACCTGGAGTTTAGTGAACCGATGAGTGAATTGCATTCTTCTAAATATATAAGTCTGCTAGCTGAAAATGGTGACACACTCAGGCATATCTTTCTTAAACTGGACCCGGAACTTTGGAATTACGATCATACCTTACTCACACTTTGGTTAGAGCCAGGAAGGATCAAAAAAAGCCTGCTACCCAATATCCTGGATGGAATACCAATCGAAGAGGGAAAGCATTACACGTTGTCAGTTTCAAAAAAGTGGAAGTCCGCAAAAGGTGTATCACTGCAGAAGGCCGTTCATAAACAGCTATATGTGTCATCTCGTGATGAGAGCATGCCCGAAGCTGAACATTGGATACTTGAGACACCAGGCCCATCAACCAAAGAGTCGTTGAGAATATTATTTCCTGAAGCGCTGGACTTAACCTCTCTTTTGAGTTCATTTAAAATTCTTAATCATGATGAACAGGAGATCATAGGCAATTATCATATTTTGCCGGGAGAAATAGGCATTGAGTTTATTCCGGAGCAAGCATGGAATGCCGGAAAATACACAATTCAGGTTGAAGGATCCGTTGAAGATCTAGCAGCCAACAACCTGAATCGATTATTTGATCGGGATCTAAAAAAAGATTCAACACAAATTGTAGAATCAGATAAATCGATTTCTTTCGAAATTATGCTTCCAATAAACCAATAGAGCCCCTATTTCAACGCTACCTGACTCGAAGTCCTAAGATAACCTACCAGATCAATAATTTGCTGGTCCTCAAGCGTTTCCCACAGTCCTGCCGGCATCATAGACACATTGGTGACATCTTTCGACTGGATATTTGATTTGGCGATGCTCACAGTATCTTGCCCAACCAGACTCAATGCCAGGGTTCTGTCATTTTCCATAGCCACATTGCCACTGAAGGTGCGCCCATCACGGGTAGTCACCACGACCATCCGATAGTCATCCTGAATCTCTCCGCTGGGATCAAGGACATTGCTAAGCAGATATTCCAGGTTTTGCCGGTTAGACCCTGTGATGTCAGGACCAAGTGTTCCGCCTTCGCCATACATTTTGTGACAGGGTCCACAGGTTTGCATAAATACCTGCTTTCCATTTTTCACATTGGCTTTCGCCAGGGCTTCCGAGGTGAGAAGGTCACGGTATTTTTCATACATGGCTTTTTGGTTGCCGGTAAGCTGGTCAATTGGTCCCCATACCTCAACGAATCCATTTCCTACTACACGTCTAAGCTGTCTGGCAGCATACGCCGGGATATCAGATTTCGGAATGGTTTTATTCTTAATGGCATCGGTCAGCATCCTTCCATAACCGGACCTGGATGACAGTGTTTGAATGGCCTCCAGCTTATCTGTTTTATTGAATCCAGGGTATTTTTCAAGCAGTACACGGCCCAGATTGTTGTGGCTATATGATGCAATACTCTTTATGGCAGCATTCCTCAAAGGTTCTTCGTCCAGTAAATCAGGAAGGAGAGTAGGTAGCTCAGACCACTGCTGTGCAGACAATCCGTTGAGTGCTTCAATCCGTTTTTCTACAGGATCTTTTCTATCTTTCAAGGTAGCCATATACTGTAAGGCGGCACGAGAATCTCCCAACTGTTGTGCAATATTGAGTGCTATTTGTGCAGCTTCACCACCCTGTTTGCTTATCAATTCATAAACTTCTTCCCAATTAGCGGGTGCTGATGTGCCCGGTCGACTTTCCAATCCGTCTCTGAAACCTTTAAGTAGATTCACCTGGTTTTTACCTTTTTTATCCAATGCGGCTACCAGCACCGTCATTTCATCAGCATCCACCATTCTTCTGGCCATATATTGAGCAATCATGGGGATTTCTGTCTCTGAAGCGATGGCCAGATACCTGCTTGGATCATCATCAATCAGGGGCTCAATACCAAACCATAGCATATGAGGAATATTGTGGTCGCCAGTGTCCTCTTTTCGTTTGGATAGTGCCATAGCGAGTTCCCACCTTTTGTCTGGAGTGATCCTTTGCAAGGCCGCTGATAAGTAAAGTCGAACTACCGGAGAAGGATCATTTTTTGCCATCGATTGGAACTGTGTTAAAATATCACCCTGTACCTTTTTGTCTTCGCACAGCAATTGAATGCTCCATGCCCTGATGTACTCATCTTTATCGTTCAATAGCGTTTTCAATTGAGTATTGTCAATAGCGTTTGAAACATGAAGTGCCCAAAGTGCTCTCAGACGCCAATCTGCATTTTTGTCAGATTTGAGGGTATTGTTTAGTGCATTTACGGCTTCCTGAGAAATTGAACTTTTAGTAGCTCTTTCCTGAAGTATCACTCTGGCTCGTCTTGCATGCCACGAGCTTTTGTTGGCCTGAAGCTTTGCCAGCTCCAGGTCGGTTAATTGAGTGAGGTCTCCATATCGACCATTCCAGTTTTTCGCCAGAGATTCTTCGGGCGATATCCGGAAGATACGCCCTGTTTCCTTATGAAGCACTTCCATGCCACAGATATCTGCATCGTGCCAGTCCAGTACGTACAGATTTCCATCAGGTCCGAGTTCCATACTAAAACCGATCCATTGGGCATTATTGGCGAGCATAAAATCCTCACCATGTGAAGCTGAAAACCCTGAGCCTTTCTTTTCAAGGACATCTGATAAAACCGCATGTTCATGGATATTGGCCATAAATATCCTTCCCTGTTGATCTTCCGGGAAAGCATCTGAAAGATAGACTCTCGCTCCCCCATGAGCAGACCTGTGCCGGTGATCAGCAATGGTTTGGATGTCAGAATACAAATATGGATTAAAGTGTGAGCCGCCCTGCCGTTGATAGATCCCGCCCGGGATGACATGCCAGAGATGTGGGATCACACAGGCAGAGATGAAAAGCTGACCTTTGGCATCGTAATCAATGCCCCAGGGGTTGCTGAAACCATGTGCCACCACCTCAAAAATGTCTTTGGTAGGATGGTATCGCCAAACCCCACCATTAATGTCTATACCATCGGCTTCCAATAGATCTGCAGGGAATTCATCGCGGTGTTTGTAGATATGGCCTTCCCCAACAGGTTTCCGGATCTTGGAAGGAGTAGCAAATCCCTCCAGGCCATACAGCCAGCCGTCAGGACCCCAGTGGAGGCTGTTAATCGTCTCATGTCGGTCACGAATGCCCCATCCGGTAAGCCTCACTTCGATGTCTTCCATATCTGCCTTGTCATCTTTGTTCTTGTCTGGAACAAAAAGCAAGTTAGGGGGTGCGGCCAGGAAAATACCATCAAACCCTACCGCAATGGCTGAAGGGAAGGGAATGCCTTCCAGGAAGACCTTCCGGCTATCTGCTTTACCGTCGCCATCTGTATCTTCAATAATAAGGATTCTACTATCCCCTGAGTTGGAGAATCCGGTTTGTCTTGTTTCATAGTCCCGGTTTTCGGCTACCCAAAGTCTTCCTTTATGATCCCAGCAAAAGGCAATGGGTTGTGTGATCATGGGTTCACCTGCCCAGGCATTTACCTTGTAGCCGTCTTTAATGGTCATAGCTTCTACAGCTTCTTCGGGGTTGAGGAATTTTGCGTCCCGACCCTCCTGACGTGCCAGGTCCCAAAGGGCAGCCACTGAGTAGAAATGACCTTCTACATAGTCGGTCCATTTTTCAGTTAGCTCTACGTTGTCAAGTTCTCCGGTGAATACCCGTATCTGGTGTTTGATGATCTCGCTTTCGCCTTTTTTGATTTCCCAGTCGCCAAGTCTGGCTCTCACAGGGCCTATACCCAGTTGACTATCTACCCGCCACGGCTGCGGAAATCCACTGTTTTGAGTATGATCAAAAATGGTGATGTGAGCCAGGTCATCCCGGCCTTCTACCTGCATCCCAACATCCACCCACATAGCACGCTGGCCTTCAGCAGCATTGTTTTTTTGTCGGGCAGCGTTTACAACTTCACCTTTTATGCCTTCCTTCCAGGGCATTCGGAGAAACAAGCCACCATAGTCGTATTCCCCAATAGTGATATCGACCATGGCTTCACCCGTCCATTCCAAATCAAGGATATACTCACCATCCACTTCCTGCATCGTCCAGAACTGAGTCTCTTTCAGGATTGGTGAGCCTGCGGAATCCAGCAAGTGGTAGACAGTTTCCCATTTCACAGCTTTTCCGGTTTCAACCAGAATATTGGCTGATACTTTTTGCCAGTAGTTGTCCCCAGGATGGTGAAAGTAATCTCTTCCATTCACCCTTGTAAAGCCCCAGTAAAGTCCGGTTTGATGTTTGTGGTGAGAAGGGCTGAACTCAGTGAGTACACCTTTTCCATCCGGAGTCACAATCGGGTGAATAAATGGTCTAAAGTCAGACCTTGCATTTTGAACGAGGATGGAAACTGTTTCTCCCTCCCGAAATATCGAGATGGTTGAGTCGGAATCCATTTTTACAACCAGGTCAGGGTTTTCCTGGCTTTCCTTTTGGGTAGACGGACTACATCCGAGTACCAGGGCTGCAAGCAGCACACAGTTTATTCTCCACATGGGCTTTGGGTTTTATTGGGTGAAGTCCGGAAGCTTTTTGATGGCTCCATTGTTCATTGCCGAATCATGTGCAAGTATCCCCACACAAGTGATATTGGCTGACTCCACAGCATTGGGGTACGGTTCTCTTTTCTCGAAAAGAGCTGAAACAAACTCATGGACCAGGTGAGGGTGTGATCCCCCATGACCAGCTCCCTGTATAAACGAGAGATGCTGATGCTCGTCTGCATCATAAACACCACCTGTCGTAAATGGCGCAATTTCATCTGGCAACAGATGAGCGTAATCGGGGATCTTCACTCTTTCCGGTTGTTCACCGGTATGGATCACACTGTCCTCATGTTCGATCAACGTCCACTCAAATGACTTTTTCGATCCATAAACATCAAAGCTCTCCCGATATTGCCGGGCTGTATTGAAGAGAGACCTGGTGATCTCTGCAGACAGGTCTGAATCTTTTAGCTTGATGTGACAGGTCTCAATGGCAAATGGGGAATTGTATTTGCTAATGAGTTTTTCATCAATCCTGCCGGAACCAAAACAAGACACATATTCTGCTTTTGCCCTGGGTAAAGCCAATACAGGTCCCACACAGTGGGTTGCATAGTACATAGGAGGAAGACCTTCCCAATAGCCCGGCCAGCCTGCCATCTCCTGCTGATGCGAAGCCCTCAGAAACTGGATCTTACCAAGATCTCCTTTTTCATACATTTCTTTGACAAATAAGAACTCGCGACTATAGATCACAGTCTCCATCATCATGTAGGTGAGGCCGGTTTTGGCCACCAATTCCACTATTTCTTTACATTCTTCCACAGTAGTGGCCATGGGTACTGTGCATGCTACATGTTTGCCAGCTTTCAGCGCTTTAATGCTTTGTCGGGCATGGTCCGGAATGGGGGTATTGATATGTACCGCGTCAATATTCGGGTCTTTTAGCAGCTCATCATAGTCCTGGTATCGTTTTTCAATACCAAAGTTATCACCAACCTCGTCAAGCTTGGCTTTGGTTCGTGCACAGATGGCATACATCTCAGCATGAGGATATCTTTGATAAATTGGGATAAATTCTGCGCCAAAACCTAAACCGATGATGGCGACTCTGATTTTTTGGGATGACATATCAATATTGAGTTAATTCATAACAAATGTGTGAGATATTTAAATGAAAAGCTTCTCTTTTATCACCAGATAATGACTGTATTTTGACCTATATTGGGAAATAATTCAAATTATATGTGAAAATAAAGTATGAGTCTGTTAGCAAATCCTAAACGTGTCATTCGGAAAAAGCCCATTGAAGAGAACAAAGTATTTGCTGTTCATTTGCTGGATTCACCTTATTTCGATCCAAACTTTCATTCCCATCCTGAATTTCAGCTGTTTGTGGTATTGAAAGGTCATGGAACAAGATTTGTAGCGGACACTGTCACCCATTTCAAGGAAGGGGATATGGTATTCACTGGACCTCATGTTCCGCACATGTGGCGAAGTGATAACACTTACTTTGATGGATCAGGTAATTTACAAAGCCTGGGAATGGTGATTTATTTCCATGAAAACCTTCTGGGAAAAGGTCTGCTTGACAAAGAAGAAGCACTCAAAGTGAGACATCTTTTCCAGGAAGCATCCAGAGGCATAGAAGTCAAAGGAAGAACAAATGTGGAGGTGACGCAACTGATGAGACAGCTCTATGAAGCTGATGGTTTTGAGGGCATTATTATTTTACTCAATATCCTTCACTTGCTATCTGGGTCTCATGAAGTCAAGCCAATTGGGAGCTTGTGGTACAGAAACAAGTATTCTTCTTCGGATACTGAGCGGATGAACCTTGTGCAAAACTATGTGATGGAGCATTTCAGGGAGAAAATATCTCTTGATAATGTAGCAGCGATGTCCAACATGAAGCCAAGCTCTTTTAGCAGATATTTTAAGAGTCGTGCGAATAAGACATTTTCTGATTTTTTAAGCGAAATCCGAATTAGCTACTCCTGCAAGCTCCTCAGGGAGACTAATGCCTCCATTGTTGAGGTGTGTTATCAGTCCGGCTTTAATACGCTTTCCAATTTCAATAAACAGTTTAAAGAAGTAAATGGTCGCACTCCACGGCAATACAGGGAAGAATATGAAAGTTTATATTGAAAATTTGGGATAAATTATTTTATCTTCAGCCGAAAAGTCTCATTCTAACCTAATTTACCCAATAATGAAGTGTAAGCATTCAGCACTGTTCCTTCTTTTAAACCTGATCTTTTTCACCCTCTTTTCTCAATCTCTTCAGGTTGTAATGCCTGAAACAGTAGGCATATCATCAGAGAGACTTGAGCGACTCACGGACAGGTTTGAGCAATACGTATCGGATAATAAAATGGCAGGAAGTGTAATTCTGGTGGCCAGAAAAGGGCAAGTAGCCTATTACAATGCCATTGGGATGTCAGATATTGATTCAAAACGTGTGATGAAAGAAGATGCCATATTCAGGATCGCATCCCAAACCAAAGCCATCATCAGTGTGGGTGTTATGATTTTGCAGGAGCAAGGCAAATTGCTCATAAGCGACAAGGTGGGAGATTACATTCCGGAATTTGCGGAGACCACTGTGGCAGAACCTAAAGAAGATGGTAGTTATGAAATTGTCAAAGCCAACAGGGCCATCACCATCAGAGATCTACTCACACATACGGCGGGTATCAATTATGGCGGGGGACATGTGTCCGACGCATGGGCTGAAGCAGGTATCCAGGGATGGTACTTTGCTGATCGCAATGAAACCATCGGAGAAGTCATACCAAGAATGGCGAAGCTACCTAACGTAAGTCACCCAGGAACTCAATGGGTGTATGGCTATAACACAGATATCCTTGGCCTTGTTATTGAGAAAGCTTCTGGGAAACCGCTTGATCAGTTTATTCAGCAGGAGATACTTGACCCTCTGGACATGAAAGACACACATTTTTTCTTACCAAAGGAGAAGAAGGATCGGCTGGCGACGGTATATAATCCACGAGATGGTGCATTGAAGCCAGCCCCGGAAAAAGGAACGATGAATGCACAAGGTGCTTATGTTAATGGTCCAGGAAAGTGTTTTTCAGGAGGAGCCGGCTTGCTCTCCACAGCCAAAGATTATTACCTGTTCCTTCAAATGCTTGCAAATGGTGGTGAACTGAATGGTACAAGGTTACTTGCGCCCAGTACTGTAGATCTGATGATCACCGATCACCTTGATGGCATTGATTTCCGACCGGGTCTGGGCTTTGGTCTTGGTTTCGATATTGTAAAGGATACGGGGGCCACTGGAACTTATGGGTCGGTCGGCACTTTTGGATGGGGAGGAGCCTATGGTTCCAAATATTGGGTGGATCCTGAGGAGGAACTGGTGGTGGTTTATTTCACCCAGCTGAGACCTGGTTCTGTAGTAAGTGATCAACTTATGCTAAGATCCTTAATATACCAATCCATCATTTTTGATTGATTCAAGCTATATTTATTAAAAAATAAACAACAGACACATGGACAAACCCTGGTTTAAAAGCTATCCTAAAGGAGTACCTCACGAAATTAATCCGGAACAATACGAATCACTGGTAGATCTTTTTGAAGTCACTTTCAGAGAATATCCCGATCAGCCAGCGTTTGAAAACATGGGCAAAGTCCTTACTTACAGGGACGTGGATAACTTGTCAGCGGCTTTTGCTGCTTATCTTCAGCATGATTGTGGCCTGAAGAAGGATGACAAGATTGCACTTATGATGCCCAATGTGTTACAATACCCAATTGCTTTGTTGGGAGCTTTACGAGCCGGTCTGGTGGTAGTAAATACCAATCCACTTTACACACCAGGGGAGATGCTCCATCAGTTTACTGATTCGGAGTCCAAGGCGATTGTGATCCTGGAGAATTTTGCTTCAAACCTGCAAAAAATCTTAGATCAAACATCCATAAAACATGTGGTTGTCGCCAGTATAGGGGGGATGATCGGAGGGCTTAAAGGAGCAATTGTCAATTTTGTCGTTCGCAAGGTCAAAAAGATGGTGCCCGCTTATTCACTTCCGTCTGACGTGAAATTTCAGGACGCATTGACTAAAGGGAAAGGGAAAACACTGAACAGACCGAAGATCAAGCCTGCAGATATTGCTTTTCTACAGTATACAGGAGGAACAACCGGGGTATCAAAAGGCGCCATGCTTACCCATCGAAATATGGTTGCCAACCTGGAGCAGGCCAATGCATGGGTAGTGCCTGGTGACTTGAAGCCTCAAACAGAAATTTTTATTACAGCCTTGCCTCTATATCACATTTTTGCGCTCACTGCCAACCTTTGTCTGGCGATTAAGCTTGGAGCTAAAAATGTGCTGATCACCAACCCAAGAGATATGGCGGCATTTTTAGGTGAGATGAAAAAACACAAGTATTCTTTGATTACGGGTGTAAATACCCTGTTTATCAAGATGCTTAATCATCCTAAGTTCAAAGAAATAGATCATTCCAACTGTAAAGTGGTCCTCGCTGGTGGAATGGCCTTGCAGCGGTATGTATTGGAAGAATGGGAGAAACTGACGGGATTTAGAATTGCAGAGGCTTATGGTTTGACCGAAACTTCTCCGGGTGTTTGTATCAATCCTTTAGATGGTAACATTCAGATTGGCTCAATTGGATTGCCTATTCCTAGCACCGATATCAAGCTGATCGATGAGGATGGAAAAGAGGTAAAGAAAGGGGAGAAAGGCGAGCTTTGTATCAAGGGTCCTCAGGTGATGGCAGGATACTGGAAAAAACCAGATGAGACCAAGTTGGTAATGACGGATGATGACTTTTTCAAGTCGGGAGATATCGCCGTAATGCTCGATGGAGGATTCTTTAAGATCGTCGACCGTAAGAAAGAGATGATCCTTGTGTCTGGTTTCAATGTGTACCCAAATGAGGTGGAAGATGCCATTGCCATGCATCCTAAGGTGCTGGAAGTAGGGGCAATTGGTGTACCCGATAAAAGCCAAACAGAAGCAGTAAAAGTCTTTGTAGTCAAAAAAGACGCCTCGCTTACTATTGAAGAGCTCAACAAACATTGTGATGAGTGCCTCACCGGTTACAAGCAACCAAAATATATTGAGTTTGTAGACGAGCTTCCTAAATCAAACATAGGTAAGATTCTCAGAAGAATCCTCAAAGAAGAAGATGCAAAGGTGAATACCTACAATTGAGGTTGAAACTTGTAAATATCTTTTAGCTCAGCATACTGAATTATAACTTCGGTAGGTCCTAATGCATAGGGGCCTACCTCATAGCTATTATAGTAGATCACTAAACCGATTTCTGAAAAACCAAAATTCACAGGAAGGTAAAATTGATCATTGTCAAAAGTGAACCCAGCATCTGAAAAGGATTGACTATCTGGAATGTTTCTTATAGATCGAAATTGCTTTTCAGCTATTTCCTTTAGGATTTCTTTATCGGATATGAAATAGTCCAGGTCTGCAATTGGCTCTCCATCGGATGATACATTTATATATTGTATCGTGCTGAGCGGATGCGCTCCTCCAGTATAGGCATTGGTTGCTGTAGAAAGAGTAATAAAAGCTGGGTGCTGATGCTTCACTGATATGTCTATTCCGAGGGTCCAGGGCGTGCTCACATCCGGGAATTCTTTTTTGAAGCTTGCATAACTTTGGATAAACTCCTCTGCCATTGCTTCAAATCCATTAATCGATTGATTAGACATCGTAAAGTCTTCAAGTACGGACACAATCTGATTTTCTACGATTTGATTGAACTTCTCTTCTTCTGACTTGTTAAAGTATGGGTATTGAATAATCACCTCAGCGCAATTGTTTTGACACTGATCCTCCTTGTTTGAATAAACTTTGGTTTCAGGTTGAAACTTTTGACGTTCCGCCTGTTCGTAATTTTGGTGAACATTTTCGTTATTAATGCCTTGGTCATTGATATTTTCTTCTTTTTTTGCGGAAGTATCGCAGCCTGACAAGTAATAGCAGAGAATAATAGTAGTTAAAGTAAGTCTCAGAGGCATTTAATGAATCATTAATTCACTGCGAATTTGACTAATTAATATTTACATCTCTATAAAATGAAGAAATTAGTAAGCTTATTTCTATTTACTGCCTTAGTATTAATCTATACAAGTTCCTTTGCTAAAACAGACAGCGTAGCTGTTGAAAAAGATACATCCTACTGGACGGCAGGAGGGATCAATTCCATCACTTTCTCGCAGGTTTCACTCAAAAACTGGGCAGCTGGGGGTCAGAATTCAGTTTCGATCAATGGCTACCTGGGACTTTTTGCAGATCTGAGAAAAGATAGGCAGACCTGGGAAAATTCCATTGACCTTGCTTACGGGTTGATCAAACAGGGAGAAGTTGATTTCACCAAGTCTGATGATAAGCTAAACTTCGTCACAAAGTACGGGTACCAGATCAATAACGAAAACCAGAAGTGGTTTTTCAGTGGACTGTTGGATTTTAAAACGCAGTTCACAAACGGTTTTGCAACAGCCGAGAGGGATAGTGTAATATCCAGATTTATGGCGCCAGGATATTTGGTTCTCGGTTTGGGTATTGACTATAAACCAAGTAAGGTTTTATCCATCAACTATATTCCGGTCACAGGGAAGTTTACCTTCGTGATGGATGATAGGTTATCTGAACTTGGAGCGTACGGGGTAGATCCCGGTTCCAGGTCACGGGCTGAGCTAGGTTCTTTTTTACGTGTAAAATACAAAGATGAGATCATCAAAAATGTAAAGCTTGACTCCAGGCTTGAGCTCTTTACCAATTATGTGGAGAACTTTGGAAACATAGATGTGAACTGGCAAAATGGTTTTGTTTTTAAAGTAAATGGCTGGCTGACAACCAATTTCTTTACACAACTTATCTATGATGACGATATTGCTATTGAAGTTGACAATAACAATGATGGCACCATAGATGAAGTAGGTCCAAGGGTTCAGTTTAAGAGCGTGCTTGGGGTAGGAGCTACCTTTACATTTGGTGATGATCGCAAGAAGAAAGATTAATTCCACCAATTACCTGGCATCAAAGGCTGGTAGGGGTGGCTTTATATGCAGATCTCGCTGAGGGAATGGTATTTCAATTCCTTCAGCTTTAAACCTCTTGAAAATCTCAAAGTAAAGCTCTGACTTTAAGATACTTGGTTTATCTGTATGTGAGGTGGTCCAAACGGCAAGATGAAAGTTAAGAGAACTATCGCCAAATTCAGTGAATAGTACCGTAGGAGGTGGATTGTCATTGACATGTGGATTGTTTTTTGCCACTTCCAGCAAAATCTTCCTAACCGTTTCCGGATCTTCTTTGTAGCTAACACCTACTGGCAAGCGAAAGCGGATGTTTCGGTCATTGTGGCTCCAGTTGATCACTCTACTCGAGATGAATTCCGAATTAGGTACTATGATCGAGATATTATCATTGGTTTGGATCATGGTTGCCCTAAAAGATATGTTGATCACATCGCCCTGCACATCCCCAACTTCTATTCTGTCTCCAACCTTGATTGGCTTTTCAAAGAGAATGATGATCCCGGATATGAAATTGTCTGTAATGTTTTGTAACCCAAAACCAATACCAACACCCAGCGCACCTGCCAATAAGGTGAGTGCACTTAAGTCGATCCCAGCCGTCTGGATAATGATGATGCTCCCAACGAAAATGATGATTATCCTGGTGATTGAGGCTATTGATGCAATTACACCTTTTTCCAGGTTGGCTTTTGGTAAAATAGTTTTTACTAAAATGCGCCGAACGATTTTAGAGAAATAGCCAAGCAGGATGAATGCAATAAAAAAATAGAAAATCGTCCCAAGATTGATTTCATTCCCCCCTAACTCAAACAGTGGGTTTTTTAGAAATTCTCTGAATGCATCGAATGACTCCTGGAATTTTCCTAAAAATGTGTCGAAGGCCTTATCCATTAAAAACCAAGATAATTCAATTTAATGAATTGAAATCAGGAATTAGCAAAGAGGAATCACCATAACTCAAAAAACGATAGTCGTTTGCCAATGCCTCATCATAAATTTTCCTCCAGTCGCTTCCTACAAAAGCAGCCACCAGGAGGATTAAAGTCGATGAGGGTAGATGGAAATTGGTGATAAGCCCTTTACAAATCTTAAATTCGTATCCGGGAAATATGAATATTTCAGTATTCCCCAGTAACCTGGAAACTCCCTTTTTCTCCATTACTGAAAGCACATTGTTTAGGCTTTCTTCCAGTGAGATGTTTTCCTTATTAGCATAGTAAGGCATCATTTTAGCAATATTGAACTCATCGTCACCAAGGGCAATTTTCACACCATACCAATAGATGCTTTCCAGTGTCCGCATGCTTGTGGTTCCCACAGGAAACACTTCCGACTTATTCAGCAACTTCTTTATAAGTGAATCTGTGATCACGACCTGCTCATTGTGCATGGGATGCTCCTCAACACTAGATTTCATGGGCATAAATGTACCTGAAGACACATGCAAGGTTAGGTATTCCTGGGTAATGCCTTTAGCTTTTAGCTTTTCCAATACATCATCAGAAAAATGTAAACCAGCTGTTGGAGCTGCCACAGCTCCCTCATGTTTGGAGTAAACTGTCTGATACCTGGGTTTGTCTTCTTCATTCATCTCCCGCTTCAGATAAGGGGGGAGTGGTACTTTACCCACCATTTGCAGGATCTCTGAAAAGGTGTGGTGAGGAGGCCAACGGAAAGTTACCTGTTGCTCGTCCTTTTTGATGGCTTCCAATACTACTCCGTCTTTGATGAAATAAGTGAGTGAGGTGCTCCCTTTCCAGCGTTTTGCATTACCTATCATGCATTTCCATGTACAGGTACCCTTAGCATTGAGGGTCTCTTCATGAAGGGGCGAAGGTTCCACAGGATCCAAAAGAAAGATCTCGATATGGGCGCCTGTTTCTTTTTGAAAGACGAGTCTGGCTGGTATCACGCGGGTGTCATTCGATACGAGTAATGCATCACCCGGGATGAGGTCTATGATATCTTTGAAGATATGATGAGAAATCTCCCCTGAGTTATAAAATAGTAATTTTGATGCTGATCTTTCTTTTAATGGATACTTTGCAACTTTATCTTGAGGAAGGTTGTATTGATAATCCTTTAAATTGAGCTCATTCCAATTCATAAACACATGTTGAAACTCGAATATAAGCCCTATACCCTGGATTTTAAATTTGAGGCAGGAACTTCACGTGGCGTCATGACAAAACATCAGGTTTTGTTTATAAAAATATATGATACAGACAGCCCGACTGTAGTAGGTTTTGGAGAGATAGCTCCTTTGCCGGGATTGAGTGAAGAAAAGTATGATGATGTGGTAGATATGATCAGGAAAGTACAGGGAGACATCGACGCTTATAAGATTCCATCCAGTATGGGTGAGTGCCTTGATCTTGCATTTAAGTTGTGTCCGGAAGGCTATTCGAGTATCATTTTTGGTTTGGAGACAGCTCTCCTTGATTTGTGGAATGGCGGGAAAAAACAACTTTTTAAGGTTCCTTTTCTGGAAGGCAAAAAAGTTATTCCCATCAATGGCTTAATCTGGATGGCAGGTAAAGAATCAATGAAGAAGCAGGTGAAGGAGAAGGTGGAGCAGGGCTTTGATTGCATCAAGATGAAAGTTGGGGCGATTAAGTTTGAAGAGGAGCTGGAAGTGATTTCCTATACCAGGAATATATTTCAGGGGATCCTGCGATTAGACGCGAATGGAGCCTTTAAAAATAACGAGGCATTAAAAAAGCTCAACGATCTGGAGCCCTTCAATATTCATTCCATAGAGCAGCCAATAATACCGCGACAATTGGAAGCTATGCAGCTTATCTGCAATAAATCCAAGGTGCCTATTGCTCTTGATGAAGAGTTAGTGGGTATTACAGAGAAATCTAGTCGTGTGGAGTTGTTGAGGTTCACCAGGCCAGCCTATATTATTTTGAAACCCACTTTGCATGGAGGGATAGCATCTTGCATGGATTGGATTACTATCGCAAAACAAATGGAAATTGGATACTGGATTACTTCAGCTTTGGAGAGCAATGTCGGTCTGAATGCCATTGCTCAATTTGCAGATTATGTAAACGCTGAAGGACATCAGGGTCTGGGCACCGGGACCCTGTATGAGAACAACATCACTTCCCCGCTGAGTATCATGAATGGATCGATTTTTTACGATCCCAATACCAGGTGGGAGACAATATTTTAGTTTCGGTTGCTGTTATCTCTGTCTAAGGCAGCAACTACACCACCTGTTTTCTTACCAAGCAGGTTGATTCTTAAAGTAATTAAATATGTTGGTCGAAAAGATCTTACACCCACACCTGCTCCTACAGTGACTAGCTTAAAAGGAGTAAATCCTCCCTGAAGGCTAGGGGTAATTACAAAGTTTTCATCGTTAGACAAACCAGCTCTCGTTTTAAACTGAAGTTCAAACTTTTCACTATTCATTACAATAGGATATGAAAAGAATGCACCATAAAGTCTGTTTTCTAAATTCTGAGGTGTTCTTTCACCAAAGTCCTGTACGGATGTGGTATTCTGAATAAATCCACCTACCTGAATCTTGTTTTTAAAATTGAATCCAATAGATGTTCCTATTTTAGGATTTACGCGTGTATGCTCCATGTAAGACTCTGCAATGAAGCTTTGAGATGAAGCCTGATAAGCTAAAAAGAAAGATGCGATTAAGATTAATACTATTTGTTTCATTGTGCCCAATGTTTTAAATTCTTTTACAAATTTGGGACAAGGGGCTTCCTTATATAAGAGTAATTAACCTATTGTGAAAATTAGGTGAGAGGCGTCCAAAGAAGGTAAAAAGGTTTAGGCGAATTGCTTAGAGGTATTACTAAATATCATTCTCTGGGGCTCCTACAACCAGTTAATTTGAAATTCAGCCCACTTCATAACAACCTGATAATGAATTAATCAAGGAGCCTTTTATCTCTTTTTTTATGAGTGAGTTGATAAAACCTTTGGAATGATACTGGAGGGATCAAGTGAGTTTAAATTCATCATATTATAAGTTGGGTTGGCAAATCAGGGTATGGGCACAGGATTTACCTTTTTAAGAAATTAATTAATCCTGATCAATTAATCTGTAGCCTAGAGTACGTTTTAGTTTCTTCGGTTGTTATCTCTGTCTAAGGCAGCTAATACACCCCCTGTTTTCTTGCCAAGCAGGTTGATTCTCAAGGAAATTAAATATGTTGGTCGAAAAGATCTTACACCTACACCTGCTCCTATAGTGACAAGCTTAAAAGGAGTAAATCCTCCCTGAAGACTAGGGGTAATTACGAAGTTTTCATCATTAGACAAACCTGCTCTCGTTTTAAACTGTAGCTCAAACTTTTCACTATTCATTACGATAGGATATGAAAAGAATGCACCATAAAGTCTGTTTTCCAGATTCTGTGGTGTTCTTTCACCAAAGTCCTGTACGGATGTGGTATTCTGAATAAATCCACCTACCTGAATCTTGTTTTTAAAATTGAATCCAATAGATGTACCTATTTTAGGATTCACGCGTGTATGCTCCATGTAAGACTCTGCTATGAAGCTTTGAGATGAAGCCTGATAAGCTAAAAAGAAAGATGCGATTAAGATTAATACTACTTGTTTCATTGTGCCCATTGTTTTAAATTCTTTTGCAAATTTGGAACAAGGGGCTTCCTTATATAAGAGTAATTAACCTATTGTGAAAATTAGGTGAAAAGTGTCTGAAGTATTGAAAAAGCTCTAGGTGAATTACGTAGAGTGTTTACTCTATATTGTGCTCCAATGCGTATACCACCAATCCTGCAATGTTTTTGCATCCGGTTTTCTCAAGTAGATTACGCTTATGCGCATCCACTGTACGCACACTGATAAACAACTGATCGGCAATTTCCTTGTTGCTGTATTCTTTCACGATCAGTTTTAGCACTTCTTTCTCACGAGTTGTCAATGGAGTTTCCAGAGTCAAACGCTGAGTCGGCTTTTTCTTTCCGGCGATTCCGTATATGATGATTTTAGTTACTGAACCAGAATAATAGTTTTCTCCATTAAGAATGGTCTTGATAGCATTCATGATCTCACTCTTGTCGGAGTTTTTGAGTATGTATCCATTCACACCGGCTGCCAGCATATGTTTGATGTGCTGGTTTTCACCCATCATGGTAAGGGCCATTACTTTTTGATCTGGATATTTTTCTTTGATTTCCTGAGCAAGCGTGATGCCATCCATCTCGGGCATACTGATATCTGTGATGACTAAATCAAATGACCGCTTGCTTAATATTTCCAACGCCTCTACTCCATTTTCAGCTTCAGCTTCAATAACATAGTCATCATTACCGGTAAAGTACATTTTGAGACCATCTCGGATGATCTTATGGTCGTCTACCAGTATAATTGTTTTTGGATTGGCCATTGGATGATTGCTTTAATTACAGATGTTGTTTACAAATACAGATGAATTGATCGTTAAAGTTTCATTTTTTAATGATTCGAAACCTAATTTTTCGATGAACCTATCAAAATTTTAATATTTTACTTAGTTTTCATGGATAATGTTACAGATGTGTGACCTTTTAAGAATAACTTTTATTGTACTTCTCCGTTCAGAAATTCATGACCCAAACTTTACCCATTAAGATTAAAAGACTCCTACTTTACGTTTTTGTTTTCTTTTTCGGCACTAATCTTTACGCTCAATTACCACAATATTACAATACATCCGACATACTGTTACGATTAGAGAAGCTAAAAGTGTTGGGAAGTGTTTTGTATGTCGCCGCTCATCCCGATGATGAGAACACCAGTATGATCTCTTATTTTGCCAATGGAAGACTCATGAGAACTGGCTATCTGTCAGCTACACGTGGTGATGGTGGCCAAAATCTTATCGGGCCCGAAATCAGGGAATCACTGGGAATAATAAGGACCCAGGAGCTGCTAGCAGCTCGACGGATAGACCGGGGAGAGCAGTTTTTCAGCAGAGCAGTAGATTTTGGCTATTCAAAGCATCCTGATGAGACATTCGACAAGTGGGATAGGGATAAAGTTCTGAGCGATTTTGTGCGTGTTTTTCGCGAATTTAAACCTGATGTGGTCATTACCAGGTTCAATACTCAACCTGGTGTAACCCATGGTCATCACACAGCTTCGGCGATATTAGCCAAGGAAGCATTTGAGCTTAGTGGAGACCCGAAAGCATTTCCCGAACAGCTGGAAGAACTTACTACATGGCAACCTAAACGAATTTTCTGGAATACCAGTTGGTGGTTTTATCAACGCACAGGTCAGCAATTTGACACTACTGGATTAAACATGGTCAATGTAGGAGCATTTTCGCCTGTTTTGGGTAAGTCCTTTACCGAGATCTCTGCTCAAAGTCGAAGCATGCATAAAAGCCAGGGGTTTGGAGTCTCTGCTTCCCGAGGTGATGAATTTGAATATTTTGTAAATCAAGATAGGGAGGCAAATGCATCCAGTGTTTTTGAGGATATTGATGTCAGCTGGGGTAGAATAGAAGGAGGCGAAGAGGTAGCTTATTTTATCCAGGAGGCAAGTGAAAACTTTGACCCTGCGAATCCTCACTTCATCCTTGAAGAATTAATCTCAGCAAGAAAGGAATTGATCAACCTTCCTGACCAACATTGGAAGCAGGTGAAACTGAAAGAGATAGATGAATTAATACTCGCTGTTACCGGCACATTCTTCAAATTTACTACTAACCAGGAATCGTTTGCCGTCGGCGATTCTATTTCTGTAAGTGGAGAGCTGATCAATAGAAGCCCGGCAAAAGTCACGCTTTCATCTATTAATTTTAACCTGGGTGGGGATACCTTCTTGTTCAACCTTAGTCTGGGTGAAAATCAAACCAGTGAAATGAGCTTCAACCTAACCATTCCCCGCGATTTCCCAATATCACAACCTTATTGGTTGATGGACGATGGCACAGATGGAATGTTTACAGTAAACAATACAGCATATATCGGAAAGCCACAAAATGATCCGGCGATTTCGGCAAGGATTACATTGAAAATCAATAATCAGTTTATTGATTATGAACTCCCGGTCTTGTTTAATGCTACAGATCCGGTTGAGGGGGAGATCTATAAGCCTCTTCATATTACTCCTCCTGTGATGGTATCCGCAGATCAGGAAGTGGTCATTTTCGGAGATAATGCAGAAAAGGTGGTGCAGGTAGCCGTCCAGGCTGGCTCAAGGAATGCTAATGGCCAGGTATATCTGAAGCTACCAAACGGCTGGAAGAGCGTCCCGGAGAACTTTTCTTTTGATTTGAAGTCAAAGGGAGACGAACAGCATTTTTCTTTTATGGTGCACCCGGCAAAGGATCAGGGCCAGTTTGATATAGGCGTAGTTGCCGAGGTTGACGGTAAGCAATATGAGCGTGGCATCAAAAGAATTGACTATGATCATATTCCACCTCAAACGCTATTTCCCAAAGCAGTGATTAAAGCCTCCAGGATTGATTTAAAAATTAGCAATCGTAAGGTTGGCTACATCATGGGTGCAGGAGATTTGGTGCCCCAAAGCCTGGAGCAGATCGGATATAAAGTTGAAGTTATTGATGAAGCTGGGGTATCTATTGAAAGTCTTGTAAAATATGATGCTATCATACTTGGAGTGAGGGCATTTAACACCCTGGATTGGCTAGCGTCAAAAAATGGTGTGCTGTTTGACTATATAAAGGAGGGTGGAAACCTCATTGTACAATACAATACCAGTCACAGATTGGTTACTGATAATATTGCACCCTTTGATCTGAAGCTGTCAAGAGACCGGGTAACAGTAGAAGAGTCAGAAGTTCGTTTTCTCGACCGCAAAAGTCCGATACTCAATTATCCAAACAAGATTACTGAAGCTGACTTTGAAGGCTGGGTTCAGGAGCGTGGATTATATTTTCCCGATTCATGGGGTAGGGAGTTACAACCCGTGCTTGGCATGAATGACCCAGGGGAATCACCACTTGATGGGAGTTTGCTTGTAGGTAAATACGGGTCAGGATTTTATGTGTATACAGGGATTTCATTTTTTAGGGAATTGCCTGCGGGAGTCCCCGGTGCTTACCGACTGTTTGCTAACCTCATCTCTTTAGGAGACAAAAAAGAACAATAATGGAGAACAACCAACACGAAAAAACCCAGGATGCAACCCCACCATATTTTAGCAGCTGGCGACCCATTTACTGGATTGTAATCGCCAACATCTTTATAATTATTATCCTTCTCCAACTTTTCTTCTCTAATAAATGAACTATCTCGATTTTATTGTTCTTGGAACAACACTGGTATTGATTGTCCTGGTTGGAGTTTGGCAGGTAAAAAAGCAACACAACATTCAAAGCTTCTTACTTGGAGATAAATCTATGAGATGGGGCACCATTGGCTTGTCAGTGATGGCAACTCAGGCTAGTGCAATTACCTTTATCAGCACACCGGGTCAGGCGTATGAGAGTGGACTCAGCTTTGTTCAAAACTATTTTGGGTTACCATTTGCCCTTATCATTGTGTCAGCGGTATTTATCCCTATCTATTATAAGCTTAAAGTCTATACCGCATATGAGTACCTGGAGTCACGGTTTGATATAAAAACCCGGATGCTAGGTGCTTTTCTGTTCCTGGTTCAACGTGGATTAGCTGCAGGTATCACCATTTACGCTCCTGCTATCATATTATCATCCATCCTTGGATGGAACCTCAACGCCACAATATTTCTCACTGGAATTACTGTTATTATCTACACAGTGACCGGAGGTACTACAGCTGTAAGCACTACACAGAAATATCAGATGGCTATCATAATGATCGGGATGTTTGCGGCCTTTTTTATAGCCATAAGATACATTACACACAATATTCCTTTGGGTGATGCTATGGATCTTGCATCATCCCTTGGTAAGCTAAATGCAGTAGACCTGGACCTGAATTTTGAAAAGAGATATACCATTTGGTCAGGACTGGCAGGCGGTCTCTTTCTGGCACTGTCATATTTTGGGACCGATCAATCCCAGGTCCAGCGATATTTGGCAGGTAAAAATGTAACAGCGAGTCGAATGGGGCTTATGTTTAATGCTGTTTTTAAAGTTCCAATGCAGTTCTTCATCCTGCTCACAGGTGTGCTGGTATATATCTTTTATGTCTTTTATCAACCTCCTGTCCACTTCAAGGAAGTCTCTATGGAGATGCTACGCGAGTCTAATGCCAGTGAGCAGTTTGTGGCCTATGAGAATGAATATGAAGATCTGGTTTCACAACGAAAAGAAATAGCTCTGGAAATTTCGGCTACAGAAAATGGAGAAGAAAGGACAGCTCTACTAAATGACTTCAAAACCGTAGACGCTAAGTCGATAGAGGTGCGTAACAAAGTGAAAAGCCTGATCACCGAGGTGAGTCCGGGAACAGAAACAAAGGATTCAGACTATGTCTTCCTCACTTTTGTAATGAATTATTTGCCGAACGGGCTTATAGGATTACTCATTGCAGTGATTCTGTCTGCTGCCATGTCATCTACTTCGTCAGAGTTGAATGCACTGGCTTCCACGTCAGCTATTGACTTCTATCGGCGACTGGTCAAGAAAGATGCCAATGACCGTCAATATCTATTTGTTTCAAGGGTGCTTACTTTATTCTGGGGTGCAGTGGCCTTATCTTTTGCCATCATGGCTACCAATACAGAGAACCTGATAGAAGCCATCAATATTATTGGTTCTATCTTTTATGGAACCATTCTGGGGATATTCATCATTGCCTTCCTGATCAAATATGTGAAAGGGAACGCGGTGTTTTATGGAGCACTCATTGCACAGAGCATTGTTTTTGTGGTGCATTTCCTGATCGTGGCCGGGTACTTTAGCCTGGGATATCTTTGGTATAACGTGATTGGATTTTCGGCAACGATCATTTTTTCAATGATCATACAATCTATTTTGCCTAAGGGAAAATAATGAAGCACCTGGGCTTCAGGCGCTTCATAAAAGATTAGTTTATTTTTTTCCTACAGTAACAGGAATAGATACTTTAGTATTTTGCCAAACCAGGTCGATGGTAGCAGAAGTATCCCTTAAGTTGTTGATGTCAATGATAAACGTTTCTACAGGTTCAGATAGCTTCGTTGGCGTAACTGTTGTAGAGGCCACTGGATCTAGCTCAGTATATGTGTTCCATCCTGGCTTATCATATTTATAGAAGCTTACTTTCCATTCTTTTTCACCAGGTACTGAAAGAATTGCATATGATCCAGCATCCAGGCTTTTTCCACCAATAGTCACTGGCTTGTCAAAAGTGAATTTAGTCGCCGCATTGGCACCGGTTCTCCATACCTTACCGTATTCCAGAAGATCACCAAAGATGGTACGATCCTTTACGCCAGGTCTTGAATATTCTACCGTAACTTGAGTAAGTCCAACTGTCTGAACTAGCTTTGAACTCGGGCTTGGTTGTGGCTTGTCCTGACCAAAAGAGCCGAATGAGAGCAGCAGTGCAGTTGCTAAAAGTGATAGTGATTTCATAATTTTTTTATTGTTTAATGAATACATCTGATTACGTAAAAATACCAAAGTCTTTTTATGAAAAGGAGGATGTGGTGAAAATAGCCAGGGAACTTTTGGGTAAATATATTTTCACCAATTCTGAGGGCATAATAACAGGAGGAATGATAGTGGAGACGGAGGCGTATAATGGGAAATTGGATAAAGCCTGTCATGCATATCACAGAAGAACAAGTAGAACAGAGATCATGTATCAATCCGGTGGAGTGGCCTATGTTTACCTGTGCTATGGTATTCATCATCTTTTTAATGTAGTAACAAATAGGTCTGGTCAGGCGGACGCTGTATTGATCAGAGCAATTGAGCCTGTTTTTGGCTATGATCATATGCGAGAGAGGTATGGTAATTCAAAAGCCTGTGTTACCAATGGTCCTGGTAAACTGTCCAAGGCTCTGGGTATTACTACCAAACTTAATGGGACCGATCTTATGGGAGATAAGGTTTTTATTGCAACGCATAAAAGTCAAAAAAGACCTAAGATTGCAACTGATACAAGAATCGGAGTAGATTACGCTGGTGAGGATGCATTGCTTCCCTGGAGATTTTATATCGAAAACAATAAGTGGGTGAGTAAACAAAGAACCCCGGTGATTTAGACCGAGGTTGCTTACATTATTCATCACCTGTGTATTTCTTTACAGACAGGCTCCAAAAAAGTCTTGGATATATACAAAAATATATTATTTAAGTGAAATAATAAAATTAAATAGAATCTAAACAATAAAAAATATTAATTATTTAATATGAGTTATCGAAGTTGGTTGCTGGTCCTGGCAGTGGTATCAGGATTCAAAACAGTAGGGCAGATCACATTTTATGGTGAACCGGAATCCTTTGATTCTTTGAATTCCAGTATTTCCGAGCAATTCCTAAGTATCTCAAGAGATGGAAATACACTTTTCTACTCAAGAGAAAATCATCGCATGAATACTGGAGGTGTGAAAGATGAGGGAGATATTTGGACCAGTACCTTGGAAGATACAATCTGGTCTAATCCAATTAACATTCAAGACATTAATGATAACAACTTCACCTCGCCAATTGGCTTTACAGCGAGTGGACAATACTTTCTTTACAACCGGGTGAGATTTGAAAAAGGAATTTATATAGGTGAAATTTGGGCCGCTAATCCATCTTTTGAATCAACCCAAAAGTTAGATATCTCAGCCTTCAGAAATTACTCACCTGTACAATCAGGAAGTATAAGCCAGGATGGAAAGTACCTATTGGTGAGTATCGAAACAAATATCGGGTACGGTGTTGATGACCTTTATGTGTGCACCCTCCAGGATGATGGATCATGGTCAAGGCCCAGGAACCTTGGATATTCGATCAACACAGCTTTTCAAGAGGTCACACCCTTTTTGGCTGGAGATAATAAGACACTCATATTCGCCACAAATGGTAGAGAAGGCAAAGGAAGTTTCGATTTATATGTAACCACCCGTCAGGATGACACCTGGAGAAACTGGTCTACACCTGTAAACCTGCAGGAAATCAATACTCCAGGTTCAGAAACATCATTCGTGTTCAGAGCTGACCAGGATTATGCCTATTTCATTTCTACACAGAACAGTGATGGTTATGGGGATATCAAACGGATCCGTATCACTGAAGAAATCGAAGAAGTCGTCGAAGATACGATTATAGAGATGGTCGTCGAAAAGAAACCGGTTCCTGCCGTCAATTTTAAAGTTGTAAATGCCAGGACAGGTAACCATATTGATACAAGAATTAGTCTTATCAATGAGGAAGGGGATACATTGAATTATATCAAGACAGATTCTCTGTTTCTATTGGAGTCTGAAGATAGGCTGCCTTACCGTGTAGAGTTCAGGTCGCAGGGTTTCCTTAAAGATTTCTTTGTGATAGAACCATCATTTTATCACCCTGTTGGAGACACCGTGATATCCATAGCACTTGAGCCTTTGCAAACGGGAAATACGATCGTACTGAAGAATGTTTTGTTTTACAGGGGTACAGCCAATTTTGTAGAAGGATCAGAAAGGGAACTTGATTTAATCGTTGAGATGTTGGATGAAAATCCGGAAGTCAAGATTTTATTGAAAGGCCATACTGATAATAGGGGAGATGAATCCCTAAACCTACAATTGTCTGAAGAAAGAGCAAGGGCTGTAGCCAACTACTTAACCAGTAAGGAAATTGCATCCAATCGGATCGATAGCAAAGGTTTTGGTGGAAGCGAACCTGTTGCCAGCAATCTGTATGAGGAAACGCGCAGGTTGAATAGGAGAGTGGAATTTGAGGTAGTGGAAGACTAGCTAAGAATACTACCTGTTAGAATCCCTCGGCATAGTCGTCGCCTCGGGTATAATCAGCTCCACCTTCAAGCTGGTCATTGGTGATTAGGATACAATCGGTTCTGCCTATTTTATCTCTCATCTCGATGCTGTGCCCCATCTCCTGGAGGTCATCCAACTGTTGTGGTGACAATGCACCTTCTTCTACAAGAATCCTATCCGGTTGCCATTGATGGTGAATCTTTTTGGCAGATACGGCTTCCTGCATGGTCATTTCATGGTCTATCACATTGATGATCGTTTGAAATACACTGGTAATGATGGTCGGACCACCTGGGGTGCCCACTACCATTTTCAGTTTTCCATCCTTTTCAAGGATTGTCGGGGTCATAGAGCTCACCATGCGTTTTTCCGGGGCGATGGCATTGCTTCTACCAGTGATTGATCCAAACATATCAGGGGCTCCTGGTTTGGAGCTAAAATCATCCATTTCATTATTCAGAAAAAATCCGGCACCTTCTACCAGTACTTTTGATCCGTAATTTCCATTCAAGGTTGTAGTAATGGCGAGACCATTGCCAAAGGGATCGACGATAGAATAATGGGTAGTTTCATTTGACTCTACCAGCTCAACATCTCCAGCAAACACATCGCCGGATGAGGTAGCCGCAGTCATGTCAATCGCCGAAAACCTGGTCATGTTATAATCTGAGGATGTAAGGGTAGGTACGGGTACATTTACAAAGTCCGGATCTCCCAGGTGTTTGGCCCGGTCAGCAAACGCCAACCGCTCAATTTCTGCCATGAGGTGTACTGCTGGAGTAGAGTTGTGCGGATGCTTGCCCAGTTCATGCATTTCAGCCCCCTGAAGCATCTGAAGCAAAGCTACACCTCCACTTGAAGGAGGTGACATGCTAATTACCTTGTGATCCTTATAGTATCCAACGACAGGGGTTCTCCATTTGGCTTCATAAGCAGCCAGATCTTCCCTTGTTATCAAACCACCACCTCGTTGCATTTCTTTTTCCAATTGATCAGCAACGATGCCAGAATAGAACCCCTCTTTTCCGCTGTCCCGAATGAAGGATAACGTAGCAGCCAATTGTTTTTGGATCACCAAATCGCCCACCTTCCAACCAAGACTGTTGATTGGCCATGGCTGATAGTGGTTTGCTGCGATAAAATCTTCCTGCTTTTCATTGAGTGTGACAGCTTCATCCTCAGTGATGGCAAAACCATCAAAGGCCACATCGATAGCAGGCTGCACCAGCAATCCCCAGTCTTTTGTGCCATATTTATTGTGTAACTCCCAAATTCCTGCAACACTGCCAGGTACTCCCACAGCATAATGACCCCGTTGAGATTTTAAAGGGATCACATTGCCATCTTCATCCTGATACATTTGCTCACTCGCTCGGAGGGGAGCCTTTTCCCTGAAGTCCAGGCAGGCAATGTTGCCATCATCTGTTCTGAGGACAGCAAACCCACCTCCACCTATATTCCCAGCGCGGGGGTAAACGACTGCAAGCATAAAGTGAATGGTCACTGCAGCATCAAACACGTTGCCTCCCTGGCGAAGTATTTCTACACCAGCCTTGGTTGCAATGGGATGAGCTGTAACAACCATGGCTTCTTTGCCAATAGCTCCTGGTCGATTTTCGGCAGGCTCCTTAGTCTGGCATGCTATCAGGCATACCAAAACAATTAGAAAAAAAAGCTTTTTCATTTCAATGACTTGTACTTCACCGTCCTTGTTCTTTTCTTTTTTCTGTCTTTTTTCGCATCAAAAGGAAAGAACCTCTTCTTATTTTTCACCACTGAGACCGTATGGCTGGATCCCTTACAAGCTGAAAACCCAAATGGAATAAAAGAGATTAGAAAGACCATTAAAAGCGCTTTCCCTCTACGCATTAAGCACTCTATTTAATTCATTCTTTGAGTCGTGTGACTGACGGATCTCAAGCTTGATGTTTTCCTGCTCAGCGGTATACTTAAAGTCATCGATCGTTTCTATGATGTCATGATCAATAAAGATTGAATCAGACTCGTCTATGATCACATGCGTGCCATTAGGGATATCTCGAAGTGTCCTTCGCAGAAAAGCCTTATTGAGGAAACTTACATCCTTCTCAAAATTGATTTTTACAATGTTGTCATCAGTATTCACCACTCTAATTGCCATGTGAAGGTTAGTTGTCACGACAAAGTACAGACCTGTTACGATACCTATTGTGATACCAATGAGCAAATCAGTGAACAGGATGGCAAGGATGGTGACAATAAATGGAATGAATTGCGATCTCCCCTGGGCATAAATTTCTTTAAAAAGCTTAGGTTTTGCCAGCTTATAACCTACCATTAGTAATACAGCAGCAAGTGCTGAAAGAGGTATCATATTGAGTAAACGTGGGAAAAACGCAACACTCAGAATCAACAACAATCCATGGAATATTGCAGAGACTTTTGTTTTGGCACCGGAGCTTACGTTGGCAGTACTTCTTACGATAACCGCGGTAACTGGAAGACCCCCGAGCAGACCTGAAATAGCATTTCCAACCCCCTGAGCTTTAAGTTCCTGATTCGCAGGGGCAATGCGCTTATAGGGATCAAGTTTATCCACAGCATCAAGACTCAGCAACGTTTCCAGACTGGCTACAATCGCAATGGTAATGGCCACCACCCAGATATCCGGATTGGAAATCTGGCCGAAATCAGGCAACGAAAATATTGAAATAAACTCATCCAGGTTTTCACTTACAGGCAGGTTTACGAGATGCTTGCCGCCTAAAATCATTGAATCGCCATAGATAAAGAAGTTGATGACAGTGCCCACAACCACAGCAACAAGCGGACCTGGTACGATGCTGGTCCATTTTTGTTTGTTCATAAATGGTCTTTCCCAGAATATCAGGATGGCGAGGCAGATGGCTGCAATGATCAATGCGCCCATGTCGATATTTTGAAATGCCAGTGCAATCTCTGTAAAGGTATTTTCACCGTCAGGCTGAAAGAAAGCTTCATCCCCTTCGTAATCCCTGTCATCTCCCAGCGCATGTGGGATTTGCTTAAGAATCAAAATAAAACCGATGGCTGTCAGCATTCCTTTGATTACTGATGAAGGGAAAAAGTGACCAATAGTACCAGCTCTTAGGAAACCAAGCGTCAATTGCATCAAACCGGCTATTACTACAGCCAGTGTAAATGCTTCGAATGTACCAAGGGTCGTGATCGCATTAAGTACTATGACAGTGAGACCTGCAGCAGGTCCGCTTACACTAAGTTGTGACCCGCTTAGTGCTCCCACAACCAACCCACCGACAATACCAGCTATCAACCCACTAAAGAGAGGAGCGCCGGAAGCCAGGGCTATCCCCAGACATAGTGGTAACGCTACCAGAAATACAACAACTCCAGCAGGAAGGTCAGATCCTAACGATCTCATATATTCTTTCATAAGTACTTAAAGTGAATGGTTAATTTGGGATTACAATACTAAATACTAAATGGCTACGAAGTAACAATACGAAAGGTTTATTTCCTTTAATTGAAATAAAACTATTCACTAAAAGGCGTTATGAACCTTGTTTTATTGTGCCGTGTTGGGGAATCTTGTAGGTATTTGACTTATAACTTCCTCATACCCAATAATAAAAACACCCATATTTCAATCATTTTTATAAGTTTTTTTTGTTGGAATTGAATGTTTCTCTATATTTCAATTCGAAATAGATTTTGTACAATTTTATTAAAATCGCAATCAACCAGCATGAAAGATAATATTGATGCAATCAGCAGCATTGAAATACCGAAAGGATATAGAGCATATAATTTAAAAGGTGTCAAACATACAATCATAGCAAGGAAAGGAGGACCCACGGCAGATCAAATACGAACTCGACCAACCTATCAGAAACTAAGGAACAACCAAAAAGAGTTTGCTGTTGCATCCATGATGTCCAAGACGATCAGGGAATCGCTCACGGGAAACATGAATGAGATTTGTGAGACTTATGTTTCCGGAAGACTTACTGCCCAATTTAGAAATCTTGCCAAGAAAGAAGAGGGGCCGACCGGGAAGCGTCCGCTATTCATTAGCAAGCATGGACATGCTCTTCATGGTTTTGAATTTAACACAACTTATACCTACGACGAGATTTTTAAAGAGCAATACTACATTAAAACTGGCTCCAGGTGGGGACAGGTAATTTTGCACTTCCCTGCATTTATTCCAGATGAATCTTTCAAAAAGCCTAAGAATGCCACAAACTTCAAAGTAAAGGCAAGGCTCGTAGGTATTTCTGATTACAAATACGACGATTTTGAAGAATCATATCTTCCTTTAAACAAAGACATCCATGGGCAATTCAGTACTTATGAGACGCCAATGTTGCCGCTACTGAAGATCCCTACCAGCCCGATGACCACACAGATATGCATAGATCATGATGGCAACTGTCAGAATGCTGCATTCTTTTTGATTATGGCAATTAGTTTCTATTCTTATGAGAATGGAAAGTTCATTCACCTTCCAAAGGAAAGTGCGATGAGCATTAAGAAGGTATTCTAGTTTATAGAACTGTTCTTCATAAATTCCCGTTCTAACCAGTATGAAAAAACTGGTTCTACTTTGTCTATTATGCCCAATCTATCTGGCATATCCCCAAAGTCGCTTTCAGCAGGCTGATCAGTTATATCAGGAGGCATTCAATCACTACAAGAAAAGTGAGTTGGGTTTGGCGCGTTCACTTGTAGATGAGTCTATCCAGGTTCAGGAAACTCCGGAGTCCAGATACCTGAGTGGGCTGATATTTGAGAAAGCTCATAAACCCCTTAGAGCAGTATCTGAATATGAAGCCACTGTCAACCTCAATCCCGAATATCGAGAGGCTGTATTCAAAAAAGCACTGATCTATCTTGAATATGGTAATCCTGAGCAGGCCGCTAAAGATCTCACCTCATTACTGAATACTTTCAGCAACTTTCATGAGACCACCACCATCATGTTTCAGATCGATGAGTCAGGGGGTAGTCAGAACAAGCTCATGACGACCAATATGATGGAGTCTCAGTTGCATTTCTATCGGGCACAGGCTTATCAAAAAATAGGTGCTGATGATCAGGCCTTGAATGACTATAACAGGGCAATCGAATTGGAACAAACTCCAGACTTCTACATAGGTCGAGGCCTTTTACACGCCAGCACAAAGCAACACACGTTGGCCCGTCGCGACTTTACCAATGCTATTGCACATGATTCCACCAACCACCTGGCCTGGTATAATCTAGCCACTTTAGATGATGAAATTGTGCTGCCTCCGTCTCTATTGCTGGGTGCAGAATTTGCTCCCACGCTGGGTTTGCTGGCTTCAAGAGAAATGGAAAAAGGGAACTATCCGACTGCACGAAATTATTTAGATAAGGCATTAAAGATCAATCCTGAAGATGATTTGTCCCTGGTGAACAGGGGAAGGGCGAAATTGAAAATGAAGCAATACGCATCAGCGAGAAACGATTTCAACCAGGCGCTGAGGGTCAACCCTCAACGTTATGAATCCTTGTACCTGATTGGAAATGCTTATTTCTTCGAAAAGAACTTCAAACATGCACTGGCTTATTATGATCAGTATTTGTCCATTGACAGTGCAAACGGCATGATCTGGTATAATGCTGCCATGTGCCATTTCGAGCTAGAAGCGGATTTGGATGCTTGCCATTACCTGGAAAGAGCTGATCATTATGGAATGGTTCAGGCCAGTGCCATGATCCAAAAACATTGCGAATAAGATTATTTAAATTTGAATATGCCTGGCTATGAAAATACCCCTCTAAAGATTGATATGCATACCCATATCATACCAGACAAAATGCCAAATTTCACTGAGAAGTTTGGTTACGGGGACTTCATTAGCCTGCTACATCATAAGAAGGACAGCGCCCTGATGATGAAAGGAGGTAAGTTCTTTCGGGAGATCAGCACCAATTGTTGGGACCCCGAACTGAGAATTCAGGAATATGAGGAATTCAATACAAACATCCAGGTTGTGTCAACCATCCCTGTAATGTTTAGCTATTGGGCTGATGCAAAGGACTGCCTGGACCTATCTATGTTTCTAAACGATCACATGGCAGGTATTGTTGAAAAGTATCCGGAGCATTATATCGGACTGGGCACAGTACCTATGCAGGATGTCGATTTGGCTATTCAGGAGCTTGAGAGATTAGATAAACTTGGATTTCCCGGGGTACAGATAGGTTCAAACATCAACAATCAAAATCTGAGCAAACCGAGGTTCTTTGAGTTTTTTGAGGCTTGTGAAAAGCTGGATATGGCCATTCTCGTTCATCCATGGGAAATGATGGGGAAGGAGCACATGGAAAAGTACTGGCTTCCGTGGCTGGTCGGTATGCCAGCAGAGACCACACGAGCCATCACATCGATGATTTTTGGAGGTGTATTTGAAAGGTATCCGAAGCTGAGGGTGTGTTTTGCTCATGGGGGTGGTTCATTTCTGGCCACCCTGGGAAGGATTGAACATGGTTTCAAATGCAGACCCGACCTGGTAGCAGTGCACAACAATGTGAACCCGAAAGAGTATCTGGGTAAATTCTGGGTGGACAGTGTGACCCACGATCCGGAAATGTTTGAATATATCCTGAAAAAATTGGGGTCAGAAAAGGTTTGTGTTGGATCAGATTATCCTTTTCCTCTGGGTGATCTGGAGATTGGTAGATTCATAGATGACCTGGATCTAAACCGAGACGACTACGAAAATCTGATGTATAAGTCAGCCATGGACTGGCTGGGCATTGGGAAAACACAGGACGATGAACTCAAAAAAATCATAGCTAGAGCTTAATTGTATTTTCCGCGTGCCTCCTTAGCTTGCCTCACATGCGCCAAATGGTGATTACAATGCCAGGCATATAATCCAATCGTTCCATCCAGCCTTCGTGAAGCCTTCTGCTCTGGATGAAAATAAGTGGCTGCTAGTGATTGGTCATCCAAACTCCGTAACAAAACGGTCCATCTTTTATGCAACCCATTTAAGATGACCAGGGAAGATTCAATAGGTCCAAGACTGTCCGGAAGCCCGGCCCAGAGGGCTTCCTCATAAGGTTTGATGGTTGGATTATCTTCTGTAAGTGCGAGTTTGAATCTTACAAAGCTATTGAAATGACTATCTGCACAATGATGGATCACCTGCCTGATAGTCCAGCCATCCGGTCTGTATTTCCAATCAAGCGCAGTAGGAGACAGGCCGTCAACTTCTTTGCTAATGAGAGAAGGAAAGGCTTCAATTTCTGAGATCCATTCTTTTAGCTCAGGCTTGCTTATCACATTCGGCCAACTGAATTTACCAATTGGATATTTTAAGTGTTCAAGGTCCTGCATATTTCGTGTGTTTGGAGCATTGTCAGAAGGAGTACGTACATTAAAGTTAAATCAAGCTAGGTTTTCTTTCAGGTGTTGGATTGCTTTCATCACTCCGGTACTGGCAACCTCTTCAAATGAAAAGATGTTTGTTCCGTAGAACTCTGGAATTTTTGGGTCAATAATATATTTTGGTGCCTCGGGATCTACAAAATCAATGAGACTAGCTGCAGGATAAACAGCCAATGAAGTGCCAACCACCATAAAGATATCCGATTTGGAGGTAACATTCGCAGCTACTTCCATCATGGGAACCATTTCTCCGAACCACACAATGTTTGGCCGCAGTTGAGAGCCTTTTTCACATTTGTCACCCAGATTTATTTCTTTATCTGCAATGTCGTAGACCAGTGAATCGTCTACAGAGCTTTTGGATTGAAAAAGGTTACCATGGAGGTGAATCACATGGCTACTTCCCGCAAGCTCATGAAGCGTATCTACATTCTGAGTGACCACAGTGACATCGAACTCATCCTCAAGTTGGGCCAAAGCCAAATGTCCGGCATTCGGTTTGGCCGACCTGGCTTGTTTTCTTCGCTGATTATAAAAATCGAGTACAAGAGCAGGATTTCTTCGCCATCCCTCAATAGAAGCTACTTCCATTACATCGTGACCTTCCCACAAGCCTCCGGCATCTCGAAAGGTTTTAAGACCACTTTCAGCGCTAATTCCGGCACCCGTTAAAACAACGATCTTTTGTCTCATCAGATAAAGAAAAACCACCTCCTTTTGAGAGATGGTTCGTGTAGTTGGAAATGTTTTACTTAAAGGATGATGATCAACAATAAAAGAATGATGATCAAAGCTCCTACAGAAATAGAAACCCTGGAGTCAAGGCCCATCTCTTTAGCCTCTTTTTTAAGTTCCTTCAACTCTTCTTTTAAAGCTTTTTTCTCAACCCTTGTCAGTAGTGATTTATCCATCACTCTGATCTCTTCCACCCGGTTTACAATAATTTCTGCTCGTGTGTTAATCTCCCTGTCAATTATTGGAGTGGACGGATTAGCCTGAGCAAAGCAGGTGGCTAAAAAGAGCAGAAGTATAGTAATGATTGGTTGTTTTTTCATTTTTCTGAATTGTAAGTTAGAGGCATTAAAAATAAATCTAAATACAGTAAAATGAAATCAGGTAGCAGAAATTTGATCTGAGCTTCTTCTAGACTGGTATGAATACAAGTTTCTTGGTTTCGAAGAAGGTCTCTTCAAAATACTCCGACAGGTTGGTGAGACTGTGTGGTTTTTTTAGCTCTTTGAGCTCCTCTTTCAGGTCACCTCCTTTGAGCAAAAGAAAACCGTTAGATTGGGAGAGACTACTATTACGTTTTATTACCTGATTGGTCCACTGGTACAATTTTTTTGATGGAGCAACGGCACGTGAAACTACAAAATCAAATTTATCTCTGATCTTCTCTGCTCTTTCATGAGCGTAGGTGACGTTTTGAAGACCAAGTTCAGTGGCAACACCCTCCACAACTTTTATTTTCTTGCCGATAGAATCTACAAGATGAAACTGACATTGAGGGAAATATATAGCAAGTGGAATACCCGGGAAACCCCCACCGGTACCGACATCCAAGATCCTGGTATCAGCAATGAAATCCTGGTATTTGGCAATGGCTAAACTATGGAGCACATGTCTTTCGTACAAATGCTCAATGTCTTTCCTCGATATCACATTGATCTGCTCGTTCCAATCCTCATAGAGGGACTGAAGTCGCTGAAACTGTGACTTCTGAGTTTCCGAGAGGTTCGGAAAATAGTGAGTGATCTGAGAAATGCTCAAGTGATCAGATGTGTTTTTTCTTGTCTTTTAGCAGATCATACATTAGTTCACGTGCTCTGTGTAGCTGTGCCTTGACGGTGCCAAGAGGAGCATCAAGCTCTATGGCTATTTCCTCATAGGATAGTTCATCGAAGTACCGAAGCTTGACTAACCGCTGATATTTGGGAGGGAGCTTGGTTACAAACATTCTGACAAGTTCAATCTTTTGTGTGTTGATTGTTTCTTCGTCAGGGGTGAGGTTCCGGTCCTCCACATCGATATTGACAGACTCACCATTATCATCTGAAAAAGAAGTATTGAGACTGTATGTTTCCAGCTTTTTCTTTCGGATAAAATCGATGGCATTGTTGGTTGCAATTCTGAAAAGCCATGTACTGAAAGTGTAGTCTTTTTTGAAGCGCTTAAGGTTTTTAAATGCTTTAGCGAATGCTTCTATGGTCAGGTCCTCGGCATCATCCACATTTCTTACCATTTTCAGAATCATGTGGTATACCGGTTTTTTATACCTGTCCATCAACTCCGCAAAGGCGGACTCATCATCCTCCAGCGTGGCTTTGTCGATGAGACTAAAGTCTTTGAGTGCCTTATCTGAAAATTGCCGGTTTACTTCCATTTGACCTTTCTAAGTAACAACGCCCTGATTCCAACAAACGGATACAAAACTCCATAAATTAGATCTGATATTGGTAAAAAAAGGGGATTATAATTGTACCCCATCCTACGTGACGACAGATTGAAAATAAGCCCTTTTATAAGTATCAACAAAATGAACGTCGAAATCACTCCAATGTTTATGGGTTGAGCGAGGACCAAATATATAAAACATAGCCATAACATACCGTGTGTCACTGTCCAATAGATATGAACATTTTTCTGCTTGTAAAGTTTCCCAACATGCAAATGCCTGGTCTTTTGTCGTAGATATTCGCGTATATCTGTTTTGGGTTCGGAATAAGTAATACCGTTTTTTTCAATAACCACAGCAGTGTTTGAGCTTGTCCCATATTTTTGAACGAATAGGTCATCATCTCCGCCCGTCGTTCCTTCATAGGGGAAAAATCCATTTCCTGATAAAAACAACGATTTTTTATAAGCCAGGTTTCTACCCACTGCCATATAAGGCTTTTTGAGGAGAGCGGCAGAGATGTATTTCATGGCTGTGTAAATTGTCTCATATTGAATGAACTGGTTCAATAATGTTGGTTTCTTTCTGTAAGGGCTGACTCCGAAGATGATGCCTGATTGATTAGTTATTGCCTTTGCAAAGTTTTCAATCCAAAAAATTGATGCTGGGCAACAATCGGCATCGGTAAATAAAAGCCATTCATACTTAGCAAGATTGACAGCCTGCGTAATTGCATATTTTTTGCCGTTGAAGGTGTCGGGTGGATGTGAGATACTTAACAAGCGAAGTCCGGGTTCACTTTTTGCAAGGCTTTCCAGGTATTCTTTGCTAGGGTCAGTGCTTCTGTCAAGAACTACGATTACCTCAAATTCAGGGTATTTCTGGTTTAGTATTAAGGGAAGCAACTCCTGAAGGTTCGACAGTTCATTTCTGGCTGCAACAATGACAGAAAATGGAGGTCTGGAGGGGTTGTGTGTTTTTTTATATCTGGTCAGTGGCACGAATAACCTTATCAGATGAATAAAGTGAAGTACTGCCAGGATGTAAAAAGCCGCAATCAACATATAGGTTGGGAATATAGCAGAAATTCAGAAAACCGATCTTTAGCAAAAAGTGAGAATATTTCTGGCATGCTGTTACTCTCTTGTTTGGGGTGCCTATTTTTGCCCCCGATGAAATTTACGCTGGAAAATACGGATGCAAAATCCGGAGCAAGAACTGGTACAATAGAAACCGCACACGGTAAGATCCAAACTCCCATTTTTATGCCAGTTGGCACAGCCGGTACAGTTAAGGCAGTTCATCAGCGGGAGTTGAAAGAGGATATACATGCACAGATCATCCTTGGTAATACATATCACTTGTATTTGCGACCAGGCCTGGAGATTATTCGTCAAGCAGGGGGCTTACATAAGTTTAATGGGTGGGATGGACCAATTTTGACAGATAGTGGGGGATACCAGGTATACTCATTAGGTGATAACCGGAAGATTACCGAGGAGGGAGTAATATTTCAGTCCCACATTGATGGATCACGGCATACTTTTACGCCTGAAAATGTGATGGACATCCAGCGGACGATTGGGGCAGACATCATTATGGCCTTTGATGAATGCACCCCATATCCGTGCGATAAAGAATATGCTGAAAGATCAATGCATATGACACATAGGTGGCTTGACCGTTGTGTAAATCACTTTAAAAGTACCACAGACCATTATGGTTACGATCAGACATTGTTTCCGATAGTCCAGGGAAGTACTTACCCGGACCTTAGGGAGCAAAGTGCAACTACGATTGCTGAGAAAGGTTGTGAAGGAAATGCTATAGGAGGATTGTCTGTTGGCGAGCCCCATGAGGATATGTATGCGATGACATCATTGGTCTGTGACATACTTCCCAAAGACAAACCACGTTATCTAATGGGTGTGGGGACACCGGAAAATATCCTGGAATGCATTGCATTGGGTGTGGATATGTTTGATTGTGTAATGCCTACACGAAATGCAAGAAATGGGATGATGTTTACCAGCCAGGGAATCATTAATATCCGAAATGAAAAGTGGAAATCTGATTATTCATCGATCGATCCTCATATAGGTGGATATAGTAGTACATTTTACAGTAAAGCTTATCTTCGGCATCTGATACTTAGCAATGAAATTTTGGGAGCCCAAATAGCTACTTTGCAAAATCTTTCGTTTTATCTGTGGCTGGTTGATCAGGCAAGAAATAAAATCAAAGAGGGTGATTTCGCGTCCTGGAAAAATAGGATGGTAAAAGTTGTGTCTACAAAGCTATGATGAAGAAGATTGATCGATACATACTAAAGAAGATGCTCACCACATTCGTATTTGTGATGGTCATTCTGGTATTGATCATATGCATTATCGATTTCACAGAGAAGAACGATAAGTTTATCAAACATGAGGTGGCACCAAAAATGATCCTTCATTACTACCTGACCTTTATCCCGTATTTTGCTATCCTGCTCACGCCTATTACTTCTTTTATTGCTACAGTATTCATCACCGCCAAGATGGCGGCTAAAACGGAGGTGATTGCTATTCTGGCTTCAGGGGTTAGCTTCCGCAGGATGATGTTTCCCTATTTTATTGGTGCCTCACTGATTGCGATTAGCAGTTTTTTCCTAATCAATTATGTAATTCCTGAAGGGAATAAGTTCAGAATTCCATTTGAGCTTGAGTATCTCAATCGTCCCTTCTATTTCAGCGATAGAGACATTCATTTCAAAGTTGGAGAGGAAAGTTATGTCTATATCAACAGGTACAACAATAGAAGTGACGTTGGCTACTCAGTAACTCTTGAAAAGATTGTGGAGGAGGAATTACAGGAAAAGCTGAGTGCCACCAGAATCAAATGGGATTCTACCTCAGGTAAGTGGACATTGATGGATTGGGAACATAGGGTATTGATGCCTGAAGGAGAGGTTTTGACAGAGGGCAGAGAGTTGGATACGCTACTCAATTTATCTCCGGCTGATTTTAAAAATAAAGAGCGGCTGTGGGAAACCCTCACACTACCTGAATTGAATGATTATATAGCACTGCAACAGTCCCGGGGTGCTGATGATGTGCAGATCTATCAGATAGAAAAGTATATACGGTTTATGCAGCCCTTCACAGTGATCATTCTATGTTTTATTGGCTTGATTGTTTCGGCAAAGAAAAGCCGGCAGGGAACAGGTTATCAGATTGCATTGGGTTTTATCATCGCATTTGCCTTTGTCATTGCATTCGTACTGGCCAAGGCTATCGCAGAAGCAGGCTCAATGGATCCCCTCCTGGCTGTTTGGATCCCAAATATTGTATTTACTGGTGTGGGGTTGCTGTTGTACAACACAGTCCCCAGATAAAAAAAGCCTGACTCAGAGAGCCAGGCTTTCAAATCTATTCTCAAAACACTTAAGGTAATAACACTTTATCTATCACGTGGATCACTCCGTTTGTGGCCAGCACATTCAGCAGCGTAGCATCACTGCTAAGGTTAGCTGTTCCACCGGCTCCGTCTGTGATCGTACCGGCAGCGGCATCAATGTTGATGTCACCGTTCAGAGTAGTTGCAGCTCCTGTGGCCAGGTCTGAAGAGAATACTCTTGCAGATCCAATCACATGGTGTTGCAGTACTGCAGTTAGCGTTGCTAACGGAATGTCATCTACAGAATTCCAGGTAACATCGGTATCCAATAGAGCCTGGAATGCGGCATCTGTAGGTGCAAATACGGTATAGTCTCCGTCAGCAGAAAGTGCAGCCAGCAAGTCTGTTGCTTCACCACTTGTTCTCGCCAAAGCTGCTACCAGTTGTGTGAATTCTTCCGGATCAAAACTCTGAGCTATTTCTACGATGTTATTTGCCGGAGGCATTATCGTTCTGTCAATTACATGAACAACACCATTGCTACCCTGAATGTCAGTAGCAGTCACCTGAGTGTTTCCATTGATGAATACACCAGCTCCTGTTCCTTTATTGGTTAAGTAGAAAGCTCCATTAAGAGATGTAATTGCAGTAGCTCCTACGTCTGTAACAGGCAGATCAGCAGCGAATACAGTACCATCTACTACATGGTATTTCAGTACGGCGCTCAACGTTGCTCCGTCAGGCAGCGTAGTTATGCCAGCAGCTTCGAATGCCGCATTAGTTGGAGCAAACAAAGTCAGTCCATCACCTGCTCCTGTACCTAGCAATACAGACAGAATATCTTCATCAGCAGCTTCTACGGCAGCAATAAGTGTAGAAAAATCTTTATTGAAGTATGCTGGTGCCACGATTGTACCAACTATTGGAGTAATAGAAGGTGGTACCAGTACATTTTCTACAATATGTACAACACCATTGCTGGCTTCCACATCAGCTGTCAATACCTTAGAATCACTGATAAATACGTTGGAACCATCAATTCCAACAGTCACATCTTCACCGAGCACTGTAGTTGCAGTGGCTCCATCAGAAAGATCACCTGCATATAACGCAGCACTAGCAATTACATGGTACTCCAGTATCGATCTTACAACTGATTCAGGTACGTCATTAAGATCTGTCTGACCAATAGCAGCTAACAAACCTGCAAAAGCTTCATTATTTGGTGCAAAGACGGTGAATGTTCCATCACCTTCTAAGGTAGAAACCAGGTCTGGGAATAATGAAAGAGCTGTTACTAGTGTACTTAGATCAGCTGTTTCAGAAGCTAGTTCTACAATATTTTTTGGAACTTCAAAACCTTCTGGGATCAGTACTTCATCAATGATATGGACGACTCCATTTGTAGCTTTGATGTCTGCAGTCACCACAGATGCTGATCCATTGATTACTACTCCGGTGCTGATATCTACATCAATATCGCCATTCAAAGTAGTTACTGCGCCAGTAGCAAGATCAGTAGACAATACGGACCCGGCCACTACGTGGTATTGTAATACACCAGCAAGCTCTGTCGGGTTTTCTAGTAGATAATCCAAAACACCATCTGGGAGATTTTCAAAAGCCTCATTTGTTGGTGCAAAAACAGTAAATGGACCGTCTCCTTGTAATGTGGCAACAAGTTCTGCAGTAGTTAATGCAGTAACCAATGTACTTAAATTGGATGTGCCCTGTGCTAACTCAACAATATCTTCGGTCGGTGGAAGTTCAAATCCTTCCGGGATTAGGACTTCATCGATGATATGAACAACCCCATTAGTTGCCTCTACATCAGCTGTTGTCACATTCGCTGTCCCATTGATTATTACACCCGCACTAACATCTATATCTATATTTCCATTGAGTGTCGCTACAGTTCCAGAAGAAAGGTCTGTTGATAATACTTTACCACTCACCACATGGTATTGTAAGATTGCAGCAAGTTCTGATGGATTATCTAACAAATAATCTAACACGCCTGCAGGTAAGCCATTAAAGGCATCATTGGTTGGTGCGAAAACCGTAAAAGGTCCATCACCTTCCAGTGTAGCCTTTAAGTCAGCAGCTACGATGGCTGTTACTAATGTACTCAGAGAAGGAGTACCCTCTGCAAGTTCAACGATGTTTTCATCTGGACCCATATCGTCCATATCGTCATCATCATTACATGCTGAAAATGTCAAGAGAGACGCTGCCATTGCCAGCAAGACCAGCAATTGCACATTGATTTTTTTTAATACTGTTTTTTTCATGGTCACTCAGTTTAGTTGTGAATCTGTTTTTGAATTGATACTTAAAGACTCAAACATGAGAGCGTTGAGTAATGTTTAATAAATAGTATAAAAAGTTAAACAAAAAAAGTATATATTGTTAATAAATCCTCTTTTTTGTCCTTTCAAGCTCATTTTTTGTATAAAAAAATTAAACAAAAAATTGTAGTGATATTTGAGATGATATCACTAATTGGCTCTTGAGCTACATGATTTGATCCATTGTATGCGCCTCAACACCCATTGGATCAGTTCGTTTCATTATTTTCGTTTCATGGTCGATCCTTTCCTCACTTCTGAAATCATAAAGTCAGAGAAAAAAAGGCTTGAGATTTTTATTGGCGTATTACTGACCGGTTTCGTAATCACCATAATAGTGAGACTGTTTCAACTGGAAGAATTGAAGCTAACATTTGAAAATGAAAGATCATATTTAACCATAACTGCTGCCATCGTAATCATGGTTGGATTTATAGCCTTATCCAGATCCTGGGTAATCAGGGCCGCAAAGCTGGGCAGGAGACTAACCAAACGCTATTTTTATTTTACAATGGGTATGGAGGTATTGGTCCCCTCCGTATGGCTCGTTGTAATTGCTCTGGTAGAGCAGTCAGCCTACTTCTTAGATTCACCGGCTATCTTCCTGTACTTTGTATTGATAATCGTCTCTTCCATGCACCTGAGTTTTTTGGTCAGTGCTTCGATGGGACTACTCGTTGGACTGTTCTATGCGGCCTATACTTTTTGGGTAACCAATGAATATTCAATGACCTACAACCTCCCAATATTCATATTTTATGTAAGAGCAGCAGTATATATCATTGCTGGTGTCTGTGCCGGACTGGTAGCTGAAGAGCTGAGGAAACGTCTCGGAGCAACACACCGACACATGCAGGAAAAAGAAGAAATCGAGGGATTATTCAGTCAACAGATCTCACCACAGCTGGTAAAGGTGCTGAAGGAGAAGAAGGATTATACTGCCCGACTGGAAGCCGTATTGGTATTTCTGGATATTCGGGATTTTACGGAAAAGGTGCAGCACCTTTCGCCGGAGAAAGTAAATGAATTTCAAAACGAATTTTTTTCTCCAATTATTCAGGAAATCAATGATAACAAGGGGATAGTAAATCAGATCATGGGTGATGGTCTGATGGCAACTTTTGGTGTACCCGAAATAGACAATCAGCATCATCAATATGCCTGGAAGGCTGTGCAATCCATTCTCAAATTTGTTAAGCAATTTAGAAAGGCGAATCATGAGCATCAGCTACTGGATGTGGGGATTGGGATGCACGTTGGGGAAGTGCTGGTAGGAAATATTGGAACAGACACAAGAAAGCAACTTTCCATATCAGGGAAAGCAGTGATCATAGCCTCAAGGATTGAACAATTTAACAAAGAATTAAATAGTACCTTGCTGATGTCCGGCGAGCTTTATCATTTATTAGCAAGTGAAATCGGGGATTATAAGTCCAAATCATCTTATAAACTCAAAGGAATAGATGAGGAGGTCACAATTGTTCAGATCATATGAGTATAAATCTGTTTGACCGGGATTTAAGCTGGTTGTCATTTAATTATCGTGTCTTACAGGAAGCTGATGACCAATCGGTGCCCCTTGTTGAACGGTTAAGGTTTGCAGCTATATTTTCTTCTAACCTGGACGAATTCTTCAGGGTAAGAGTGGCACATCTCCGCAGGTTGGCAGAGATCGACAAAAAGAAAATCAATAAGAAAATTGACCTCGAACCGGAAATTCTGCTGAAACAAATTCAGCAGGAAGTCAGTGCCCAGTCCAAAGTCTACGGGAGGGTATTAAACAAAGTATTAAAAGGACTCAGGGCTCAGGGGTTGAGTATCAACTATACTGGTAAAATCCGGGCCATGGATCGGGATGCATTGAATGCATTTTTTAAAGTGAAGCTGATGGGATATCTGAGAATCCAGAAGCTGAAGACAAAGATGGTATTTCTTGATAACAGGGCTTTATACTTTGCGGTCTCCACCAAAAAATCAGGAAAGGAAATAGTTTATATTCTGAATATTCCCTCAGATAAAATATCCAGGTTTTATACGCTTAGCAATAGGCAGGGTACACGGGTTTATTTCATTGATGATGTCATCAGAAATAACCTGAACCTGGTATTCCCGGATCACGAGATCCTGGGTTGCTATAGCATTAAGCTCAACAAAGATGCTGATTTGCAGATTGATGATGAGTATGAAGGTGATCTGGTTCAGAAAATAGAAAAACAGATCCAAAAACTCAACCTGGGCGTACCGTCACGTTTCCTTTATGATTCATCCATATCATCAAGTGTATTGCAACAGCTTGTTGACGTGCTGAACCTCAATGAGGAAGATCTTTATGCCGGAGGTAGGTATCATAACCTCAATGACTTTTTCCAGATATCAAGCCCTATAGCCGGATTAGAGTACGAAAAACAGATCCCAGTTCCAAATAGACGCTTGGATGCCAAAAATTCTCTACTTGAGACCATCCAAGAGCAGGATCAGATACTTCATTTTCCGTATCAATCCTATAATTATATTTTACGGTTTTTCAATGAGGCCGCTATTCACCCGGGTGTGAAAAAGATTGATGTAACGTTTTACCGAATGGCAGAAAACAGCATGATTGGGGAGGCATTGATCAGTGCGGCAAATAATGGAAAGAAGGTCAATGTATTTATGGAGGTAAAGGCCAGGTTTGACGAAGAGAATAATCTGCTTTGGGCGCGAAAAATGGAAGCAGCAGGAATCTCCATTCATTACAGCATTCCAGGGTTAAAAGTTCATGCCAAAGCAGCCTTGATCACCATGAAAGATGAAAAGGGAAATCCAACTTACTTTGGGTTTTATGGGACTGGAAACCTTAATGAAGGCACGGCAAAGATTTACTGTGATCACAGCTTACTGACCAGCAATCCCCAAATGAATACCGAGCTGAAGCAGGTGTTTGAATTCTTGAATTCGGGCGAGAAACCCACTGCATTTAAACATCTGATTGTTTCCCAGTTTGGAGCTCCAAAGCGGTTTGCAGACCTTATTCAAAATGAAATAGACAATCAAACCAAAGGATTACCTGCTGAGATCATTATCAAGTTGAATAACCTGGAGGAGTCAACGCTGATTGAAAAACTCTATGAGGCGGCTCAGGCAGGAGTAAAAGTAACCCTAATCGTGCGAAGCATCTGTTGTCTGATCCCTTATACACATGGAATACGTGTGGTGAGGGTGGTAGATCGTTATCTCGAACATGCCCGCATTTTTTCATTCCTGAATGGAGGGGAGGAGGAGCTGTATATGGGATCTTCTGACTGGATGACCCGGAATTTGCATCGAAGGGTAGAAGTTACATTCCCGGTTTATCAGGAACATATTAAAAAGCAGGTAAAGGATCTTTTACAGATACAGCTAAAAGACAACACAAAGGCGGTCGTACTGGATAGTAAAATGAATAACCTGAAAATAAAACCCGGGAAGAAACAGGGAAGAGCCCAGGTGGATGCTTATGAATATATCAGGAAGCTCAACTGATTCAGTAAGGAGCGGGTGCCTTTAATACGGCCTCAGCAAACATAAAAGAGAGTACGGCCACCACAAATCCAAACATAAAGATGGTATACGAGATTCGTAGAAGACGATACTTTTTGCCCAAAACCACACCAAGTAAGTAGATGTCCCTGATCAGGCTGGAATAAAGGTATTCAGCATCCTGCATCATTTCTTTCATCGCCCACTCGTACTGATCCATCTTCATTTTATGGAAGTTACCAAAAAATAGCAGGTTAGTTCGTTTGTTGTGGATGTCCTCTTCTGTGAACGTTCCTTTGGAAACATTGGGTCTTGTTGCGAGGATAGCGAAAACGATGGTAGATAGGCACACGACCGTCATAATGATAGCTGGAAGAATGAGGTGTGGGTACTCTTCCAGTTTTCTGAATAGTACAGATACTAATACCGACAGGATAATAGAATTGACAGATATCATGATATTGGCCTTGGTATCTGCCATGGCACTTAGTTCAAGATGGTTAGATGAAGTAAGCCTAAACATGGTTTCGATACCACGGGTTGGCTTGATCTCCTTTACATCTTTTACCTTTTTTTTGAGCTTCTTGACCTTCTTTTCGAGGGCAATGACTTCATCGTCTTTTTCACCGCTCATTCTTTTGATTTTTTGATTAACAATTTCGAGATTTTTCCTGACTTTATCGGTATAATTCTCCCTGGCATATTTCGTGAAAAACGCATGACTTTCGATGAAGTTTTTGTTGTTCACATACCAGTCTTCATCACGAATCTCTTTTCCGTGAACCTGCTCCAACTCTATCTGTAACAGTTCTGAGATCTCACAATACTTTTCATTCGCCAGGTGCAACAGGTCTGCATCACAAATGATTTCTTCCAGCTTATTGGTCGGGGATTGTGGCATTTTAGTTGCCATGATACAGCCAACCACCCTTTCTGTTTTTTCAGGAGGGTAGTTTTTTTGCCGTAAAAACTCACGAGTAATCTCCACACTCTTTTCCTCGTGATTGGCGATGGTACTTACATATCCCAGGTCGTGAAACCAGGCTGCCAGCTCCAGGATTTCTGTTTCGTCATCGGTCACCTCAGAGTGATTGGCAATTTCCAGCACTGCTTCCACCACGTGCCTGGTATGCTCAAAGGAATGATAAACAATGTTTTCAGGAAGCTGATTTTTCAGAATCTGTTGAGCATAGCTTTGAGCTTCAATAAGAATTGCTGATCTTTCTCTCGACATTAATCTTGGGATGAAGTTTGTAAAATACCAATTTTATCTTTCTTAGCACACGAATCTGTCATAATCACTCCGATGATTAGAAATTTAGCTGCCAATTCATGCTTCTTCCTATTGGGGACATTGCTTATCTATGTTCCTTCCGGATGTAATTTCTATTCGCCTAACGAAAGAGTGGATAGTTTATTTACCATTTTAGGTGGCGTAAAATATTTTTATGATCTCAACAGTCCTGTAGAGAAATATATAATGCCTGATAGGTTAGTGGAGATCTCAGGAATAAGCTATGTGAGCAGGGATCATTTAATATGTGTTGAAGACGAGAATGGCATTGTCTACCACTATAGCCTGGAATCGGAAGAGGTGATTGATGAATGGAAGTTTTCCGGGGATGGAGATTATGAAGATGTTTTATACTTTGAGGATTCCGTCTATGTGCTGAAAAGTGATGGGGATATCTACCAGTTCCATTTTTCAAAGTCGGGTGCAAAGAATTCTTCGAAATATGAAAACCAATTGAGTTACCATCAAGACACTGAAGGCCTGGGATTAGACCCGGTTGGCAAAAACCTGTTGGTGGCATGCAAGGAAAAGAAGGATCACAATGGAAAAGATACTGATGGCTGGAATGTCTATTCATTTAATTTGGCTACAAAATCTATGTTACCCATTCCGTTTTATTCGCTCACCAGTAGTAGGCTAAAATCTTTTTTTGAAGCCAACAGAGATTTTACCTACGAAGAGGAACGTATTGTTGTCAAACCCTCAGGAATTGCCTTCAATCCTCTGGATAAGAATTTTTATATTCTTGCATCAGTTGGGAAGATGATTGTGGTCATTGATAGTGGGAAGCAAATAAAAGCCACCTATTCGGTTCCGGAAAATCTACTTGAGCAGCCTGAAGGTATTGCCTTTGGCCCGGACGGAGACCTCTGGATCAGCTCCGAAGGAGTGGGTGGACCGGGACGGATATTGTCATTTAACCCCCAGTCCAAATGAGGTTATTTCTTTTAATCATGTGTATTCCATTTGCCCTGATGGGGCAGGAAACAGAAGTGTTTCTCATCGGTGATGCGGGCGAACCACATTTCCCAAATGACGCCACACTCGATTATTTGAAAGAAGTAAGCGCCAGTGCCGGTCCGGAAGATGTATTGATATTTCTGGGTGACAATGTTTACCCAAAAGGGTTGCCCCCAAAAGAAGATCCCCTCCGGGCAGAGATGGAAAAAAAACTCAATGCAAGCCTTGAATTGATGAAGTCGTTCAAGGGAAAGTTGATCATGGTGCCTGGTAACCATGACTGGCAAAGTGCCGGTAAAAAAGGAAAGGAGTATCTGAAGGAGATGCAGGATTATGTTGATGCTTATTTCGATGATGAAACAATATTCTATCCCAGAAACGGGTGTCCGGGACCAGTGGAGCTGGTTGTATCAGATAAGTTGGTCATTTTGATATTAGACACTCAGTATCTGTTACATCCATACAGCGTTCCTGATGGCACCAATGAATGCGCTACTGCCTCACTTGTTGATGTGGTGACCCAATTGAGAGATCTCATTAGCGATCACAGTGAAAAACACATAATCGTTGCCGCGCATCATCCGATTTATAGCTATGGTGCTCATGGAGGAAGGTTTCCTCTGAGATCACACATTTTTCCTCTGACAGACATCTCCAAGCCTAAGATCTGGTTACCGCTTCCTGTTATAGGTAGTATCAACCCGGTTTACAGGATGACATTTGGCATCAGGCAGGATATCTCTCATCCAAAATACCAGGTAATGCGTGATGAAATCAGGGAAGCACTGGAGACTACCAAAAATCTGGTGTTTGTAAATGGGCACGAGCATTCATTACAGTATGTCATGGATGATTCGATCCATTACATTACCAGTGGGTCTGGATCAAAAAGCTCGTATGTAACCATGGGCAGAGGCTCTCAGTTTGCCTCGAGTGCAACTGGATTTGCAAGGCTTCACTATTCAAGTGGTGGTGAGGTAAATCTCAGTTTTTATGATAGCGATGTTAAAGATGAAGTTTTTAAAAAGCCCATCTACACTAAAAAAGTGATTACAGATGAAGATCTAATAGACTTTAAGCTTGAGGAGCAATCTGTTATTTCATCGATAAGTAATCAATATCATGGGTTTGGAAAGGCACATCATTTTTGGCTGGGGAAAAACTACCGGGACACCTGGGCTACACCAGTGGAGATGCCTGTTTTTGATATTGGAGAAGAATATGGAGGACTTAAAATAGTCAAACTCGGAGGTGGCAACCAAACAAAATCATTGAGATTGGAAGCTGGCGATGAACGACAGTTTGTCCTGAGATCTTTGGAAAAGTACACAGAGAAGCTGCTGCCGGATATTCTTCAGTCAACCATAGCCGGCGATATCCTCCAGGATCAGATATCAGCTGCCAATCCTTATGCAGCATTTGCTATTCCGAAACTGGCTGATGCGGCAGGCATCTATCATACAAATCCCAAATTGATGTTTGTGCCGGATGATCCAAGGTTTGGTAAATACAGGGAGATCTTCGCGGGTTTGCCAGTATTGTATGAAGAGCGACCGACAGATGAAATAGCAGAAACTTATTTTGATGGAGAAGGGGAGGATGTGAAAGGCACTCCTGACCTGATACAAGAGCTACAAAAAGACAATGACGAAGCTGTGGATCAGCCCTTTGCACTTAGGAGCAGGCTTTTTGATATGCTCATTGGTGACTGGGACAGACACGAAGACCAGTGGAGGTGGGTGAGGAGAGACAAGGAGCCCCAGGGTCATCTCTGGAGACCGATACCCAGGGATAGGGACCAGGCTTTCTTTGTGAATGAGGGTTTGGTAGGATGGTTTGTTTCCCGAAGGTTTATACTTCCCAATACCGAAGGCTTTGATGAGCGAATGGATTATCCTCCAGGGTTCAACACCAGTGCCCGGTTCTTCGACAGGACGTTCTTAAATGGTCTTGATTGGGATGCGTGGCAGCAGGAAATAGATTTTTTACAAGTCAACCTAACGGAGCAAGTTTTCCAAAGTGCATTTGATTCCTGGCCAGATAGTATCCGTGAACTCTCTGCAGAAAAAACAATGAATATCCTCAAAGCAAGATTGGTAGATATGGAACGCTTTGCCAGGGTTCATTACCAGTTTATTTCCAAAGAGGTGGAGGTAGTTGGCACTGACAAACACGAGTATTTCCTCATTGAGCGACTCAACCCGCTTGAGGTTAGGGTGACTGTTCGGAAACGAAAAAAAGATGGTGAGCTTGAACAAGTTATCTATCAAAGAACCTTTCAGGCTGATGAGACAAAGGAGGTCCGACTATATGGGTTGGATGGTGAGGATGTGTTTGAGATCAAAGGAGAGACAACAAGCCAGATCAAGATAAGGATAATTGGTGGCGATGATGATGACGAAATTGATGCTTCAGCGAGAGGAGGTAAGAGCATTCTGGTGTACGATACTAAGGATACCAAATTGAAAGGGACAGGGTCAGTTAAATCCAAACTCAGCAACAAGCCAGGAGTAAATTTCTATAACCGGACAGCCTATGAATATGATAAGTTTATTCCGCTATTGAATGTGCAATTCAACAGAGATGATGGAATGTTTTTGGGTGCGGGATTTATCTATACTAAAGAAGGCTGGCGTAAAGATCCATTTGAGCAAAAGCATCAGCTGACTGGTAATGCTGCGCTGGCAACCGGAGCTATCAACCTGAATTACTCTGGTATCTTCACAGATGTGGTAGGTACATGGGATTTCGTAGCTGATCTTTCTTTACAGCAGCCTTACAGTGTTTCCAATTTCTTTGGTTTCGGTAATGAAACTGATTTTGATTTTGAAGGGGAGGGCATCGCGGCTTCATTTGAGGACCCGATCGATTTTTATCGGGTGAGGTACAACAGGTCCAATACTTTTTTAGGTTTGGGAACATCGCTGGGTGTCTCAGGAAACTTTGAGTTTGGGGTGCAACACCTCTCATTCGGGCTGGATGAATCAGCGAGCAATAAGTTTATCGGGGATCCGGCCAGTGGCGTGGACCCGACATCACTTGGTGACAGTTATCATTTCCTGGGATTTAAGACTGAGCTAAAACTGGATACACGTGACAATACTTTTATTCCATCAAAAGGAGTGAAGTCTGATCTGTCCTTCACTCGGTATTATGGCATGAATGATGATTCCAAAAACTTCACCAGGATGAATGGATCATTTGGTATTTATGTGCCGCTTTATCCACCTAAAAAAATCGTAGTAGCCAGCATGGTGGGTGTGGAGCATCTGATAGGAGATGCCACTTTTTACAACACTGCTTCGATAGGTCAAAGACAGGTGAGGGGTTACAGGCGAAACAGGTTTATTGGAAACACATCTTTTTACAATGCTACGGATCTCAGAATTCACCTGATCAATGTGAAGACCTATTTCCTCCCGATGGGAATTGGTGTTGTCGGGTTTCACGACATTGGCCGTGTGTGGTACAATGGCGAAAACAGTGACCAATGGCATAGCAGCAAGGGCTTCGGGGTTTGGCTGGCACCGTTGAATAGGGTTCTTGCAACATTCCACCTGGCTTTTTCAGAGGAGGAGACTTTGCCCCTGGTCACAATGGGGTATCAGTTTTGAGTCAGGATATAGCCTTCTTCATAGAATTTTTAAATTACGCAATCTATTTTGCCTATGGTGCGTATGCATATTAATAATCTCTGTTAACCATATGATTACCACAACAACTCACAACATTGAAGGAAAACAAGTTACTGAATACATGGGCATCGTTACTGGTGAAGCCATAATCGGAGCCAACCTGTTTAAAGATATTTTTGCCAGTATTACTGATGTAATCGGAGGCAGATCAGGAGTTTATGAAAAGTCTCTGCGACAAGCCAAAGATATCGCGATCAAAGAGATGCAGGAAAATGCCAGGCAACTTGGGGCCAACGCCATACTCGGTGTAGACCTGGACTATGAAAACATGGGACGAGATGGTGGAATGCTGATGGTGACTGCCAGTGGGACTGCGGTGAAGGTTGCTTGAGAATATAGAAATCAGAAATCAGGAGTCAGAAATCAGAAATCAGAAGGGTTCCGATTTACATTTTTGGAAGGTACTCAATGCCCTTAATGTCTTAATGGGCCAAAAAATCAATGGTTACACTAATCTCTTTATTGTGTTCCTTTAGAGTCTTACTAATTGAGAAGATCAGTACAACCCAGCTAAATGCCCTTAATTTCTTAATGGTTCAAAAAGCTAAGGTTCCTGATAATTCTACAGCTCAAATTCTTTGACAACAACCCCTTCTTCCTGAATTGAAAGACCGGGCTTTTGGTCAAAAATGCCAAACAAAGTAGATCCTGATCCGCTCATGGCCGCATAATCAGCTCCTTGCTCATAAAGTAGTTCTTTAATCTTACCGAGAATAGGATAGTTGGGAAAGATACTTGCTTCAAAGTCGTTTTTTACATGATTTTTCCAATCAGTAGCAGGGAGAGCCAATGCTTCTCTTAACTCTGTAGAAGGTTTCGATGGCGTTACATTCGCATAAGCTTCTGCGGTACTGATCGATAGATTCGGGAAGATCAGTGCCAGGTATTTTCCCTTCAGATCTAGTGATAATGGAGCGAGGTCAGTACCTGTTCCAGTGGCTAATGATGGTTTGTTGTCAATAAAAAAAGGGCAATCGCTTCCGAGTTCTGCAGCAAACGCTTTTAATTGATCAGTATTGATTCTCAACTCAAAAAGGTCATTGAGCATCTTGAGGGTAAAGGCTGCGTCGGCTGATCCACCTCCTAGTCCCGCGCCCATCGGTATGGCCTTATGCAAGTGCATGCTTACCTCAGGGATATCATATCTTGATCTGATGAGGTTATAAGCTTTGATGCACAGATTGTCACCATTGTTATGGTCTACTGTCAATCCCGAATTGGTAAATGAGAAGCTATCTGATGGAATGATCTCCAGGGCATCCGTTAGAGGGACGGGAAAAAGACAACTTTCGATGTCATGATACCCGTCCTGTCTTTTTCTAAGTATGTTTAGCCCAAGATTGATCTTGGCATTTGGGAAGGAAATCATTCCTGATTTTTCCTATCCTTTTTTCATCAATTCTATTACCTCTTCGGAGATTCCCGTGCTGGAGTACCCACCATCATGGAAAAGGTTCTGCATGGTGATCATTCTGCTGAGATCCGAGAAAAGGAAGATGCAGTAGTTGGCACAATCGGCGGCGGAAGCATTGCCAAGTGGCGACATCTTTTGTGCGAAATCAAAAAAGGAGTCGAAACCACCAATTCCTGCACCTGCTGTAGTTGGAGTAGGGGACTGAGAAATGGTATTTACTCTTACTTTCTTGGCTTTCCCGAATCGGTATCCGTAGCCTCTAGCAATTGACTCCAGCAATGCCTTGGCATCCGCCATGTCAGTATAAAATGGGAAGGTTCTCTGCGCAGCAATGTATGACAATCCTACTACAGAACCCCACTCATTAATAGCATCCAGCTTTTCTGCTGCTGCCATCATCTTATGAAATGACAGACCCGAGATGTCAAGTGACTTCTGGTACCAGTCGTAATTTAGCTCACCGTAAGCTTTACCTTTTCGTATGTTTGGGGACATGCCGATCGAATGCAACACAAAATCTACTTTACCTCCTAATAGTTCTGTAGACTTGGTATATAGGTTTTCGAGATCCTCTGTCGAGGTAGCATCAGCAGGTATCACTTCTGTTTCACAAGCAGCTGCCAACTCATTAATCTTACCCATTCTCAGGGCGATAGGGGCATTGGTCAGGGTAAATTTTGCACCTTCTTCAAAAGCTCTTTGTGCTACATGCCATGCGATAGAATTTTCATCCAACGCACCTGATATAATTCCTCTTTTTCCTTTCAGTAATTGGTGAGACATAAATCGTGTTATTTATTTTTTGTAAAAATATAGGATGGAGTTGAAAACCAGCCTTTAAAATAGTTTAATATGAATGTCTTAGAGTGGATTCCGGTTTTTTAAACTATCGATACGTTCAAACTCTAATTCATACCAGTGATTTTATAGCCACTAATTCGATAATGAAGTGGTGACCTTAGACATCTTTTGGTTTATATACCCAGCAGCTCCTTAGAACTATTAATGGCCACCTCCGATGGGTTGTCTCCACCAATCATCTTGGCAATTTCCATGACCCGCTCATCGGATTCCAGTTTCTTTATTCTACTTACTGACTTGTCTGATGAATGGTCTTTGTAGACATAGTAATGCGCCTCACCACCGGCGGCAAATTGTGGAAGGTGGCTGATAGCTATTACCTGATGGTTTTTAGACATGGTCTTCATCATGGAGATCATCTGGAGGGCAATTTCTCCTGACACCCCGGTGTCTATTTCATCAAAAATGACTGTAGGAAGGGCTGTCTTATCGGCAATCAGGTATTTGATGGCAAAGATCAATCGCGAAAATTCACCTCCTGAGGCTACATGCTTAATTTCCTTTGGAGCGATCCCTTTATTGGCCGAAAACATCATCTCCACCTGGTCCAGCCCCGTAAAGGATGGCTTGGTTTCTTTTATCTCAAAATGTATCACACCATTTGAGATGCCGAGCCTGTGAATAATGGATTCAATAGCTTTGGCCATCTTATCGCTGTGGCTTTTCCTGCTGTCAGATAATTCCTTACCAGCTTTAAGCATCGCTTTTTCTGCTGCTTCCAATGTAGCCTTGGCATTAGAAATCTTGTCATCCAGGTTTTGGAAGGATTCCAGTTGTCTGCCCAGCTTCTCCTGGATTTCAATCAGCTCCGCCACAGAACTCACTTTGTGCTTTGACTCCAGCCTAAAAATCAGATCGAGCCGATCTTTGACGATTTGGGTTCGCTCAGGATCAAATTCGATGGCATCCTGCTCTCTGCCGATCTCATTGCCAATATCCCTGGCATCAATCATGTTGCTGTGCAATCTCTCATAAAGCTCTTCCAGGTCTTTTGAGTAACCCTTCACAGACGACAATAGGGAAAGACATTGCTGAAGCTGCTGGTTTATACTGAATTCTTCGCCATCAATCAGCTGTGAAACACCACTTAGATTGGTTTTTATTTCTTCGGCATGCTCGAGAATCTCCAATTCTTTCTCCAGGGATTCTTTTTCTTCAGCTTCAAGCTTTGCTTCTTCCAATTCATTGAACAGAAACTGGTTGTAATCACTCTCTTTTTCATTGTTCAGAGAGAAAGAAACCAATTCTTCATATTTTTTGAGTGCCTGAGAATAGATGCTGAATTTCCCCTGGTAGCTTTCTTTCAGTTGTTCATTATCAGCATAGAGATCCAGTGTTTCCAGCTGATATAGATTTTGCCCTAACTGCAATCCTTCATGTTGCGAGTGAATGTCCATCAACCGCTCACCGATCTTTTTGAGGATGTCCAATGTTACAGGCATGTCATTGACAAAAGCCCTGGATTTTCCAGATGGGCTGATCTCTCTTCTGATAATGGTTTCATCTTCGTAGTCGAGATCTTCATCTTCGAAAAGGCCTTTCAGCTGATAATCTTTGACGAGAAATGTACCTTCAACGATGCATTTTTCGCTTTCAGTATACAAAGCCCTGGTATCTGCCCGGTTACCCAAAAGCAAACCCACAGCTCCCAGCATGATAGACTTTCCAGCTCCTGTTTCACCGGTAATGATGTTAAGACCGGATGCTGGATGCATTTCAAGTTTTTGTATAAGGGCGTAATTGGCTATTGAAAGATTTTTGATCATGAAGTCAGGAGACTTTTACGTCGGCCCAAATTTCATCAATTTGAGTTAAAAGTACATTCATCTTTCGTCCCATCTTGTTTTGTACTTTCAAAATATTGGCAATATGCTTCACAGGCTTCACAAAGTAAACAGATCCATCCTCCAGGATGATGTTCAGCCAGACCTGATTCTTAATGCACGTATCTAACTGGTCGAAATTGACCTTTAGAAGTTTTTTGCTCATTGATTACTCGATTATTGATCTGAAAGTGTCGCTCCTGCTGGGATCAAGCGCCGTGAGTATCTCGTATGCTTCCCGTTGTTGCGAAGGGTTGCCTTCATTGAATATTTGGGTGATTTCCTCTGCCTTAGCATCCAGGAAACTGATGATAAGGATAGATCTTGGTCTGGACTGATTGGCTGTGCGTAAACCTTTAAGGCTGGTAAGTACACTTTCTCTGGCTTCTTCGGGCTTATCCATAAAAACATCCAGCCCTTTGATATGATAGCTATAGTAGCCTTTACGTACAGGTTCAAAAGTTGTGCTCAACAAGTTTTCAGTAAGCCAGTACCTGTTTCTGATGCTGTTGAATTGTTGCCAACCCTGATATCCGGATTGCTGGGCATTGATCACCACCTGGTTGGCCAGCTGAAAATACCTTGTGCCGCCCATTTCGCTAAATGTGTCATAATCCACTCCGATAATAACATAAGCATAGTAGGCCAGGAGGGAGGTGATATTATTGAGAAATGCACTTTCGTTGAACTGTAAAGGTTGAGATTGAAAATACTCAAAGACCCAGTCTCTATCAGCAAAGTTGAAAACGACCGTTTCGTAATCCGTGCCATAAACGGGCCTGGATGAGAGGATTTGTACCGAGGCACCAAATTTACCTAAGCCTGGTTGCGTCTCATTGGGGTCGAGTGTCAGGATCAAATTGCAATTGATGCGTTCTTCGGGAAGGTATTCGTCGTTGGTCCACTTACGGTCATTGAGAAACTGTGCAAAAGCAGTCTCCATATCAGCAAAGATGCTACGTTCAGTAGTCTGCACCTGGTCTGCATTGATGATCACCCTGCAGTTCAATTCCTGGCTGTAAGCAGTTAAGCTTAGTAGAATACCAACTAAAAAGAGTAATCTATTCATTGACCTAATTTTTCCAGTACATCCAGCAGGTCTTCTGCGACCTGGTCTTTACTCTTTAACTCAAAACTGATTTGATTATTATCCTTCCTGAAGATAGTGACCTTATTGGTATCATGTGAAAAGCCGGCACCTTCATGGTTTAGTGAGTTGAGCACAATCATATCCAGGTTTTTCTTTTTCAGTTTTGCCTGCGCGTTTTCATTCTCGTTATCCGTTTCCAAGGCAAAGCCCACCGTAACCTGTCCATTTTTCTTCAATTTTCCTAATTCCATGGCTATATCGGGATTAGGTACCAGTGTAAGCTCCAGGTTTTCCTTTTGCTTTTTTATCTTGGATTGAGCTTTCTCTTTTGGTCTGTAATCTACCACTGCGGCCGTGAAAATGGCGATATCAGCACTAGTGAAAGATCTTTTTGCTGCCTCATACAGCTCTTCAGCTGATGTGATGTTTTGGATTTTGACAGCTGGATGATCCGGGAGGTGTTGCACAGGACCGGAGATGAAATCAACAGTAGCTCCCCTTCGGACACAGGCCAGAGCAATGGATTTGCCCATTTTTCCGGTACTGTGATTTCCTATAAAGCGAACCGGGTCAAAAGCTTCATGGGTCGGTCCCGAAGTGATCAGAATACGTTTACCCTTGAGCGTTTCTTTTTTTTTAAAGTGATTTTGTACTGCTTCAAGCAAGTGTTCCGGCTCAGCCATTCTTCCAACACCATATAGGCCACTGGCTAATTCACCATCTTCAGCCTCAATCACTATGTTGCCATATACATTGAGCTTTTTTAGGTTTTCTTTGGTGGTAGGATGCTGGTACATATCCAGGTCCATAGCCGGGGAGACCATCACGGGGCATCGGGCAGATAAGTATACAGCAGTAAGGAGGTTGTCACATAGACCATTGGCCATCTTAGCCAGTGTGTTGGCACTGAGTGGGGCCACAATCATCAGGTCAGCCCATAAGCCAAGCTCTACATGGTTTACCCACTCACCCTGATCGTTTTTGATAAATTCAGAATAAACCGGATTCTTTGATAAGGTAGAAAGTGTCAGCGGAGTGATGAAATCCCTGGCACTTGAGGTCATAATCACTTTGACCTCGGCTCCTTCTTTGATAAGTAAACGAATAAAAAAAGCGGTTTTGTAAGCTGCTATTGAGCCACAAACCGCTAGTAAGATTTTTTTTCCTGCCAACATGGGCGGGCAATTAAGATGCTGCTTCTTCCAGCTCTGGTGTTCTGAATGTGATTTTTCCTTCCAGGAACTCTTCTACTGAAACAGTAGAAGGTTTTGGCATTCTTTCGTAGAACTTGGAAATTTCAATCTGCTCTCTGTTCTCGAAAATCTCTTCCAGATTGTCTACAGATGATGCAAACTCAGCGAGTTTTGAGTTAAGCTCTTCTTTTTGTTGAGCGCTGATTTGTCGGGCTCTTTTAGAAATCACTACCAGGGATTCATAAATGTTTCCAGTTGGTTGTGCGATTTCTTCGTTATTTCTGGTAATTAATGACGCATTTGTTGCCATGTGCAATCTCCTTCTTTTCTTCAGAATTTAATTTTGATCTGCAAAGATAGCTAATTGTTCGATGCTATCCTCATAATATTTTTCTGCCTCGGCGATAAATTTACTTTCCGGGTAATTATCGACCAGTCTTTCATACCTGGTGATCACGTCCTGAAACCTTTCTTCCTGTTTGGACTGGAAGCTGTTAGCGGCATATTCATATGCTGCCATCACCTCCAAAAAGTGAATTTCTGCTCTGTACTTTGAGTCAGGGTAGGAGTCGTGAAAATTCTCAGCAGTAGTCAATGCGGCCTGATAGCCTCCGTACTTTGACTTTCTGAGATTGAAAAACAATTTGACCTTTTCATATTCTTTGGTCTCCAGCTTCACCCGCAACTCATTGATAAGTGTATCTGCCTTATCTGCCAACTCTTCGTAAGGATATTTATTAATAAAATTTTGAAGGGCTGTCATCGCCTCATAGGTACTGGTTTGATCCAAAGTAGCTTCAGGTGACTGCAGATACAGCGAATACGCTCGCATGTATTGAGCTTCCATCGCGAACTCACTCCGCCCGTAGATTTCATAAAATGATTTGAAATAATGAGCACTTAGCAGGTATTGTTTTTGGTAATAATAGGTGTATGCATAATAGTAATTTGCCAGCTCTGCTTCTTCTGTTCCACGGATAAGCGGGATGATTTCCTCGAAAAGGACATTGGCGTGATAGTAGTCCTGCTCGTTGTAGTAGTCGAGGGCTGCCTCATATTTCAGTTTCCAATCGGTACTCTTTTGGATTTTTCTGAATTTGCATCCGCCAGCAAACAGGAGGATTACTATTATGAAATTTAGGATGAATTTTTGACTCATTTTTTAAAAACTGGACGCAAACTTAGTTTATTGAGCTAACAACTAAAAAGTATCTAAACTATTGCTCGTGGGCTGGCTCTTTTTTTAACAAAATTTGTGAAGCTGCCGGCTCGCTCTTCGGCTTCTTAGGTTTGGTGGGTTCTCGCTCAATGGGCACAGATTCCTCCTTTTCAAGGGGTAAGGCCGGTTTGACATCTTCCAAAGCATGTACATTCAAAGAATCGAGGTATGGAGCCAATTGAAAAAGTGTGGGTCTTTCAGCTATTCGCCAATTGAAACCTTCGAGTTTCTGGATCTCTGGTGTAAACTCATGAGGTGGAATAAACTGGGCATCCGGATTGTTATATGCGGAAAAATTTATGAGCGTTTTATCCCGGAATCGCATCCGCATTTTGCTTGTGAAAAGTTTGTTTAATCCCATGACAGAAGAATCCCCTTCTTCCAATGCGTAATATAGCAGTTCACCGTTCCCATCCACATCAATTGTTTTGATTTGGTTCAGCTCAAAATCTGCAATCATGTCCCGTCCTTTGATTTGGTTGTAGTTGCTTATCGTATCCTCCTGGGTCATGAAAGAGTTTGCGATCATGTGCATTGTTTTGATTTCGTCGGAGGAAACCTCCAGAAAGATTGTGTCCGCTTCAATCTGATTTTTCTCATTCCACATCACAGGATCCCGATAGAAAAAAATGATCGAGTCTGCCAGGAAATACGAGACAGAATCAGCTATCCCCTGAAGGCCTTCTTTAAACATCTTCACATCATGGTAAGCCAGAATTCTCTTCAGCGAGTCAAATTCACTTTCTATTGAGACCAGGGTATCGGCAGAAACATAGAAAGTGTCCGCAACGACCTGGAAGGTGTCCGGTGCAATAAATAAAGTATCCTGGCTGAGTATCCGTTTCATCAATGGGTTGCCAAAAACTTTGCTAAGACCGTTTTTTTTGTCATAAAAGCCCTCATCCCCAGTAATGATGATGTCTCGCTCCTTGGCGATCATCTTCACATTGCCTATGGCTTTATAATATTTTCTCAGGTCATCGAAAAACAGTTCATCCCCAATCAGCGTATAATCCTGGGTCTCAATGTTACCTTCTACAAACTGACTTTGATCTGTCACAGTGCGGAATTCACTGGCTTGGGAGTAAAGGACTGTCCCATCATCAGAGGTCACCTCTGTTGGGCCATAAGTTGTAGCTACCTTGGTGATTGTGTTGTAGCGAAGCGTATCTGCTTCCAACACATAATCAGGAGCTGTAAGTACTACCTCGTTCCAGAAAAGTGCATAGTTCTGTTGTGCGTAAAAATATCCTATTTCACTGATTAGTGTGTTTGTAGTATCTACAAGCTTGCCATTATTAAAATAGTTGGCCACCTCTGTTTCAAGGTCATAATCCAGATAATCAGTGAATAGCTGTCTCTCACCTCTTGTATACACTACATTGTCCCGAAGTTTAGCAGACCTGGCGTTTCCATCATAAACAAGCCTTCTGGAGGTAATTGTCACCGAATCATCTACGATCCTTACGTGTCCGTAGGCTTCCATGACGTTTCTGGACGGGTAAAAAAATGAGCTATCACAATATACTGTGGTGTTTTTCTGTTCAAAAACAACATTGTTTTTTAGCTTTCTGAAGCTCTCCCCATCCTTCTTTTCAAAGAATAAAGAATCTGCGCGGTACTGGATTTTTCGCTTTTGCTGAGCAATCACCTGACCCGTGACTCCTAGAAGAATTATAAATAATATCGAATATTGCAGTATCTTCATTTTGGGATTGTAAAGCTATAGGACAAACGCAAAATAAGGCGGGTAGTATGCTAGAGTATTTTTTATCATTCGTTGATCAGCAAAAACTTATCCGAAAGGATGAGCAAATTTTGCTGGCTGTAAGTGGTGGAATCGACTCCATGGTGATGGCGCACCTTTTTCTTGAATCGCCGTATGCCTTTGCTGTCAGCCACATCAATTTTGGCTTACGCGGTGCGGAGAGTAACCGGGATGAATTGATGGTAAAGGAATGGTGTGCAAAACATGAGATCAGATGTTTTGTGCAGCATGCGCCTAAAGAGATCTTTGAGGGTAAGGAGTCAACACAAATGGCTGCCAGGGATTTCCGGTATCGCTATTTTGATGAGTTAATGCAAAAAGAAGGTTTTCACAAGCTGGCAACGGCTCATCATCTGGATGATAGCCTGGAAACTGTGTTGTTTAACTTTTCTAAAGGCACTGGACTTAGGGGATTGAGAGGCATCAATCCAATCAGCAGGGATATTATCCGACCCATGCTTTTTTCTGACAAAGAAGAAATTCTTAAGTATGCAGAGAAAGCCAAAATTCAGTGGAGAGAAGACGCCTCAAATGACTCGGATACCTACCAACGAAATAAAATTCGTCACCATGTGGTTCCGGTGTTAAAAACAATTAACCCTGGCTTAATGAGGTCATTCAGTGGTGTAACAGATCGGGTAAATGATGCTCAGAGCCTTATAGAAGAAATAGCAGAGAATATTCTGAAAGCGCATAAATGCAGTGATGCTGGTATTGTAAGGATTGACTTAAAATGGATAAATCAGTATCGCAATCCCAGCGCTATTCTGAATGAAATTCTTTGGAAATATGGATTTTCATTTCTTCAGGTAAGCCAGATCCAATCTTCCATTGTAGCCGGAGTTTCAGGAAAGCTTTTCTACTCTGATCTTTATGAACTCAACCTGGACAGGGACCAATTTATCATTCGGGAAAAGGAATCCTTTTTTTATGAAGATGCGAAGCTGAGAATTCCTGGGATAACAATAATTGGCAACAAGTGGATTGATGCTGATGTGGTCGTTGGGAATGAGATTGAAGATCCTTCCGATCAATGTGTGGCTTATCTGGACCTGAAAAAGCTCTCAAAACTTACCATTACTCATTGGGAGGAGGGAGACACCTTCTATCCATTGGGGATGAAAGGCAAAAAAAAGGTTAGTGACTTTATGATTGATTCTAAAATTCCGCTAACATTGAAAAAAGATGTGTTGATCCTGAAATCGGAGGGAGAAATAGCATGGATTGTCGGATATCGAATAGACGATAGGTTTAAAGTAACCAGAGAAACACAGAAAATGCTTCGTCTACAATTACACAGTGATGTTTAAAATCTTCAAAAAGTCATACACGGAAAAAGAGAAATTTCAATTTAGCTTTTTGAGGAAGGCAAAGCTTTTTGAAAACCTGGAAGATGACGAGCTTTTTCATCTCTTGCCCTATGTATATGAACGCAAATACCACCGTGATGAAGTGGTATTTTTTACCGGTGATCCCAGCCATGCCATTTATATTGTAAAGTCAGGTATTGTAGGGTTAAAACTTGATGTGGCTGATGACTTTGAAAAGCTAATGACCCTGAGGAGTGGTGGCTTATTTGGTGACAATGCCATCCTGCCAGAAACAAACAGGACCTATACTTCCATTGTAGAGACAGAATCGGCAGATATTTATGTGATCCCCAAAGTGAATTTAGAAGAAGTGATGAATGATCATCCAGTGATCAAGGCGAAGGTCATGACCAATTTTGCCGAAATATATAATGACTACGTCACTAAACTATTTAAGGTCTACCGAACAACGGTAGGTTTCTTTGATCTTAACACGGTATACTCCGATTCTGACTTTTAGCCTGAATTGGGAGGTGCTTTATCTCCTCATTATAAATTTCTAATGCTTAATTCAGGTTTAAATACAGGAATGCTTTTCTATTCCCGCTACACGATGTAGCTTTGAAAGGCAACGAGAGTTATGCGATTTTTCCATCCTGTAGCGATCGAAATGCCTGAAATTTTCTATCAATAAACCTTACAAAATTATGAAAGTAACTGTTGTAGGCGCCGGGGCAGTGGGTGCCACATGTGCTGAAAATATTGCTCGTAAAGAACTTGCTGAAGAATTAGTGATTGTCGATATCAAAGAAGGACTTGCAGAAGGTAAGGCCATGGACATGATGCAGACAGCCACTTTGAATGGTTTCGATACCAAAATCATCGGATCTACAAATGACTATGCACCTACTGCGGATTCCAGTGTGGTGGTGATTACTTCAGGTTTACCCCGGAAGCCAGGCATGACCAGGGAAGAGCTGATCGGTACCAATGCAGGTATCGTAAAGTCTGTTACTGACAACATCTTAAAATATAGCCCGAATACTATCCTGATCGTGATCAGCAATCCAATGGATACCATGACCTACCTTTCTGCAAAGGCCAGTGGGCTTCCAAAAGAAAGAGTAATCGGTATGGGAGGTATTCTTGATAGCAGCCGATTCAAGTATCGATTAAGCGAGGCTATCGGATGCTCCCCAAACGATCTTCAGGGCGTTGTAATTGGTGGACACGGTGATACTACTATGATCCCATTGATCAACCATGCAACATATAACAGTACTCCCGTGACCAACTTCCTTACCAAAGAACAGCAGGAAAGTGTAGTTCAGGAAACCATGGTGGGTGGAGCTACGTTGACAAAACTCATTGGAACCTCTGCCTGGTATGCTCCGGGAGCTGCAGGTGCATTCCTTGTTGAAAGTATCGTAAGAGATCAGAAAAAATTATTTCCATGTTGTGTTTACCTTGATGGTGAATACGGACAAAAGGATATCTGTATCGGTGTACCCGTAGTGGTAGGTAAAAACGGAATCGAAAAGATTGTGGACTACAAACTAAGTGCGGAAGAGAAGGAGAAATTCAATAAGAGTGCCGAAGCTGTCCGAAACATGAACAATGTGCTAGGAGAGATGAAGCTGGTGTAGGGCTCCAAACTAAAATATGTATATTTTTAAGCCCCGTTAAAATCGGGGCTTTTTGATTTCCTGAATATTTATTGAAATGATCGAGAGAACTAATCATTTTATTTACGATAGTGAGTTGATCAGTCGTGACCTAAGCTGGTTGCAATTCAATTACCGGGTTTTGGATCAATCCAAAAAGGAGGAGCGGACCCTGCTGGATAAATTTAAGTTTCTGGCCATTACAGACTCCAATGCTGACGAATTTTTTATGATCCGTGTCGGTAGCCTTTACAACTATATCGACTACAATAAGGAACGGATTGACAACTCAGGGCTACGGTTGATCCCATTCAAAGAAAAGCTCTTTGCCAGCTACAAGGCTTTTGCCGAAGCCCAAAATGAGCATTTCATACATAACCTCATTCCGGAGTTTAAGAAATACAATTTTGATATCCTTGGCTTTGATAAGCTACACAAGAAGGAGAAAGAGCGGGTGACCAACTACTTTGATAAGATAGTATTCCCTACGCTTACGCCAATGGTTTATGATACTTATCATTCTTTTCCGATCCTGATGAACAACATCCTGATTTTTGGGGTAGTCACCAAGACAGGGATCAAAAAAGAGAAGAAAAAGATGTCTTTCATCCAGATCCCACAGAACCTGCCCAGGTTCTTCGAGATGGAGCGAAAGGAGAAAAAGATCTTCGTACCGATTGAGGAGGTGGTCAGGCAGCACATTCATGAGATCTTTAAAAATGTTGAGATTATCTCATCCACACTTTTCAGGGTGACTCGAAATGGTGACTTCGCGCTGGAAGACACGGAAGATATCGAAGCAAATCTCCTGGAGGAGATGAAAAAGAAACTGAAAACCCGCAAGACAGGGAGGGTTGTACGGCTGGAGGTGATGGAAGGGTATGACAAATGGCTGATCAAACAGCTGAAGTCAAAGTATGAGATTGGGGAGGATAACCTGATAGTGATTGATAGAAGGGCCCTAATGGATTATTCCGGGTTGTGGCAAATTGTCAAACATAAAGACTTCAATCAATTTAAAGACCCATCTCCCAAGCAGGTACCGCCTATCAGCATGGCTGACTATGAAGATCAGGACATGTTCAAAATCCTGAAGGACCGGGATATTTTACTACATCATCCTTACAACAGCTTTGAGCCTTTGATTGACCTTCTCGAGCAGGCTTCGGAAGATCCACACGTCCTGTCGATAAAACTGACCATCTATCGTCTGGCCAAAGATTCCAGGGTAGTCAATGCACTTTTAAATGCAGCAGAGAATGGTAAACATGTTTCTGTGTTGTTTGAGGTAAAAGCCCGCTTCGATGAAGAAAATAACATGAAGCAGTCTCAAAGGCTACAGAAAGCCGGATGCTTTGTGATTTATGGGGTGGGTACTCTCAAGACACATACGAAGCTACTATTGATCGTTAGGAGGGAGAAGGATAAAGTGAAACGATTTGTTCACATGTCTTCCGGAAACTACAATGAGGATACTGCGCGACTGTATACTGATATTGGCCTGATGAGCACGGATGAAGGCTACGCAAATGACGTGCAGGAGTTCTTCAATGTTATTACAGGTCATTCCAATCCTGATGAGTACGAATATCTGATCACAGCACCGCGCGACATGCGAAATAAGTTGATAGAGCTGATCAAGCGGGAGGAATCAAACGCAAAAAAAGGGTTGAAAGCAGGGATTGTTATGAAAATGAATTCCCTTCAGGATACTGAAACTATACATGCCTTGTACGCAGCATCCAAAGCCGGAGTAGAAATTAAGCTTATCGTGAGAGGGATCTGTTGCCTGAGACCGGGAAGAGTAGGGTTGAGTGAGAACATTACAGTAAAATCCATTGTTGGTGAGTATCTGGAACACTCCCGGATATTCTATTTCCACAACAATGGTGATAGCCAGGTTTATTCTGGTAGTGCAGATGTCATGGTCCGAAGTTTTGACCGAAGACTTGAGTCACTTTTCCTTATCAAGGATATTTTACTCAAGCAGCAAGCTATCAATATTTTATGCTTCAACCTCAAGGACAATGTTAACTCCTATGAGATGAAAGAAGATGGCACATTTGCTGAGCTGAAACCCAATGGTGAACCGGCATTTAACATCCATACGGAGTTTTATAAAGTGAAAAGAGAGACCGTATTAGCTGCTAAGTTGTTTTGAGAGACGCAACATACTGGATCAATAGATTAGATCTGCAGCCACATCCGGAAGGTGGATTTTACAAGGAGGTGTACCGTTCCGTTGATATGACAAGCCACCCTGAGCATTCCAAAGAACGGAACCTTGCTACAAGTATCTACTTCCTTTTGGAAGGTGAAAATATCTCTCACTTTCATGAGTTGTCTTCTGATGAGCTGTGGTATTATCATGATGGTAATGGAGCCAATATTCATGTATTTGACAAAGGACAATACCTATCATATGAGCTGAGTAAAGCTTCGAAAGGTCAGCTACAGGTGCTGCTTCCTGCACACAGTGAGTTTGCGGCGGAAGTTATCGGTCAGGATGGGTATGTGCTGATGGGGTGCGTGGTGACACCCGGATTTGATTTCGAGGATTTTAAGATGCTGAAGAAAGCTGAAATGCTGGAGAAGTATCCTGAGCATGGGCAACTAATTGAGCGATTCTGTATGGAGTAAGTTCATACAAAAGGTTCACACATAGATGCAGAGAAATAAGGGACAAGGGGTTTGTTGATTTGTTTGTAATGATTTTAGTTACCCAGTTACTCCTTGAAGCTGGTCTTCCAGGCACCGCCAAATCCAATGAGCTGATAGTCCGATCCTCCAATCTGATTGCCATATATAATGTCTAGCTGGAAGTTTGGAGAAACCAGGTAGGTAATTCCGAAATCAAAGCCCACACCACTAAAATCATCATTGAAGGTTCCAAATAGTTCAAGCCAGGTGCCGAGCTTTTTGGTGATACCATAGCCACCTACGGTGGTAAATGCCCATGACTGTTCCTCACCTTTAGGCCAATCTGTCCCGGCGCTATTTGTCCAGGTAAATTTTCCAAATCCGTATTCCAACAATAGACGGAACCCATAATTTAATTCCTCAAGCTGATATGCCTCTGCTCCCACATTTGGGAAAGTAAAATTGGTAACAAGGGAAGTTCTTGGTATGGCACCTTCTTGTTCCAATAATCCAAATTTTGGACTAAAAGTAATAGGGGTAACTCCCCGGTTAGTTTCAATGTCTGGAATTTTATTGACTAAATAGTTCGAAAGCACTCTTAGCTCTAACCAATCAAGCAGACCATATTTCAACGAGAGATTGGGGATTGTTTGACTTCTGATTCCAGAGACTACGTCATTTTCTGTATCCGTGTAAGCATAACCCAATTCTACCTGAAAGGTGCCAGGTGAAATCAGGGGCACTGCATCTGTCACATTTGGCCTGTCTGTGAAAATGGGGGTTTCCTGTGCAAGTAAATTAAACGATGAAAATAATATGAGGAAAAGGAATGGAAGCTTATTCATACTTTTATGGGGTGTTTCCGTATTCTTATTGCTTTGCTTTGGTCTTTAAATATTAATCAATTTTTAGCACTCTCAAAAGCAAATATCACAATAGAACCTGTTATTTAATTTAATCCTTTGGTAATTACTATTTAAAGACAACCAAAGTAATATGAAATTTTACCTAATAGTCTTTTGGACTATTAGTCACATCCGGTAATTTTACAGCCTTCGGTTTGAAGAATTTTTCTTAAGTTCGATCCGTAAATCCGGTTTTTCGATTCACAATAAACACAATTAAATTATCATGAGCCAAAGAAGAATTAGACTTGGGTTAATCGGTGGAGGTTTCAACTCATTCATCGGTGTAGTCCACAGAATAGCTGCCTACATGTTTGAAGATTACGAAATTGTAGGAGGTGCATTTGATGCCAATTTTGATGAAGGTAAAAGATTTGCCAAGCACCTGGAATTAGACGTCAACCGTGCTTACCCCGACATTGACGCTCTTATTGCAGCTGAAAAAGCTTTACCTGCAGATCAACGAATAGAGGCGGTATCTGTCCTAACGCCCAATTTCTTACATTATCCAATGGCCAAAAAACTGATTGAGGCTGGATTTCATGTGATCTGTGAAAAACCTATGACAATCACAGCTGCTGAGGCCGTGGAGCTCGAGCAACTGGTAGAAAAGCACAAAGTAGTGTTTGCCTTGACTCACACCTACACAGGCTACCCTATGGCCCGACAAATGAAGCAAATGATTGCCGATGGTGCCATTGGTAAAATCCAAAAGGTAGATGCACAATATTACCAGGGCTGGATCAACCCAATCATTCATGATAAAGCACAGCGAAGTACTGTTTGGAGGCTTGATCCTAAAAAGTCAGGACAAAGCTCATGCTTCGGAGACATCGGTGTGCATGCATTCAACATGATTGAATACACCACAGGTATAGAAGTGGAAAGTGTACTGGCTGACCTTGATACTATGTATGATGATAATCCGCTCGATGTGGATGGCACTGCACTCGTAAGGCTAAAAAATGGTGTGAAAGGCCTTGTGAGAGCGAGTCAGATCGCAACAGGAGAAGAAAACAACATCCAAATTGCTGTTTATGGTGATAAGGGTGGATTGAAATGGGTACAGGAAGACCCAACCTATCTGACATATTTTCAGGAGGGTAAACCAGTTCAAATCTTGAAGCCTGGTCATCCATATAACTCAGAATTTGCTGCCGAGAGCACCAAGATTGCTCCGGGTCACCCGGAAGGCCTCTTCGATGCCATGGGTAACATCTATAAAGGTGCAGGGTTGGCTATTCGCAACAAGCCATTTCGTGATGGCGCTTTCCCAACTGTTCGGGACGGTGTACGAGGCATGAAGTTCATCGAAGGTGTGCTTGAGTCACACAAGAAAGGACAGGTCTGGGTAAACATTTTGTAAACCAAAACATTAATTCACTATGACAATGAAAACGATCAAAGGACCTGCCATTTTTTTGGCACAGTTCGCTGACGACACTGCCCCATTCAATAACCTGAAGGACATTTGTAAGTGGGCCAAAGAAATAGGATATGCGGGAGTTCAGATTCCTGCCTGGGATGGTAGACTTGTAGATATCGAGAAAGCAGCAGCCAGCAAGGACTACGCTCAGGAGATCAAAGGGATTGTGAATGAGGCCGGTTTGGAACTGACAGAGTTTGCGACTCACCTGCAAGGTCAGTTGGTGGCTTCGCATCCTGCTTATGACATCATGTTTGATGTTTTCGCACCTGATAACAAGAGAAATAACCCTGCGGCACGTGCGGAATGGGCAGCCAACCAGGTAAAAGCAGCAGCTACTGCAAGTGCTCATCTAGGCATCAATGTGATGGCCAGCTTCTCCGGAGCCCTGCTTTGGCATACGATGTATCCATGGCCACAGCGCCCTGCGGGACTTGTAGAAGCAGGTTTTAAGGAACTTGCGAAAAAATGGATGCCTATCCTCGACCACTGTAAAGACAAAGGTGTGGAGGTATGCTATGAGCTGCATCCTGGCGAAGACCTGCATGACGGCATCACCTTTGAGATGTTCCTTGAAGCTACTGGCAACCATCAGGCAGTGAATATTCTTTATGATCCTAGTCACTTTGTGTTGCAGCAATTAGATTACCTGCAGTTCATTGATTTTTACCACGAAAAGATCAGGATGTTCCATGTGAAAGATGCGGAGTTTAACCCAACAGGTAAAGCCGGTGTTTATGGAGGATTCCAGGGCTGGGTAGATAGACCAGGAAGATTCCGATCATTGGGTGACGGACAGGTAGATTTTGGTGGCATCTTCAGTAAGCTGAGTCAGTATGGTTATGACGGATGGGCAGTTCTTGAGTGGGAATGCTGCATCAAGTCGCCTCAGCAGGGTGCTGAGGAAGGTTCCGGCTTCATTGCTGACCATATTATCAAGGTGACAGAGAAAGCTTTTGACGATTTTGCTGGAGCAAAACCTGATGATGCTACAAATAGGAAGATCCTTGGACTGAAATAATTATTTATAAACTTTTGGAGGGAAGCGATTGTGCAGAAGACCTTATTGATATTGTTGTTGGGATGGATTGTGGCATGCAGTCCATCGCATGAGCCTGAAATGGACCATGAAAATGAGGTCCCTGAAGATAATCGCTTCTCAAAGGAAGTCTTTCTGACTAACCTTACTGAGCCGACCGAACTGGATGTCTTGCCTGATGGCAGGATCTTGTTTGTTCAGCGAAGGGGTGAAGTCATACTTTATGATCCTGAAACCGATGAGCAAAAGCTGCTGGACTTAATCCCTGTTTATCACCAGCAGGAAGATGGGTTAATGGGAATGGCGCTGGATCCCAACTTCGAAAATACCCGATGGGTATATCTGTACTATTCTCCGGTAGGAGATGAGCCCATACAACATCTTTCCAGATTTAGTTTTACGGAGAATGGACTAAGGGATGAGATCGTGATGCTGGAAGTGCCCACTCAGCGAGAGGAATGCTGCCACACCGGTGGCTCTATACAGTTTGGTGGAGATGGACTACTATATCTTTCTACAGGCGATGATACAAATCCTTTTGCTTCTGATGGTTATGGACCCATGGATGAGCGGCCAGGAAGATCGTCATGGGATGCACAAAGATCATCGGGGAACACCAATGACCTGAGGGGAAAAATTCTAAGAATAAAACCGTTACCAGATGGTAGTTATGCCATCCCGGAAGGAAACCTCTTCGAAGATGACGATCCACTAACGCGTCCTGAGATCTATGTCATGGGTTGCCGAAACCCTTATAGGATAGGAGTAGATGGCAAGCGTGGCTGGCTCTACTGGGGAGATGTGGGCCCCGATGCCCAATTTGATGCTGATCTGAGGGGTACGCGGGGTTATGATGAGTTCAACCTGGCCATGACGCCCGGATACTTTGGATGGCCATTTTTTGTAGGACCAAATTCTGCTTACAACGATTACAATTTCCTGACTAAGACTTCAGGACCTCTACACAACCCTGATAAGCCTATCAATGACTCACCTAATAACACCGGGAAACAGGAATTGCCACCAGTGAAAAAGCCATTGATTTATTATCCTTATGCCAATATCGAGGAGTTTCCTATGGTAGGCAATGGCTCAAGAACAGCGATGGCAGGACCAGTGTATTACAGCAGTGATTATAAGGGAGACAAGAGATTTCCATCCTTCTTTGACGGTCGGGCCATGTATTACGACTGGATGCGCGCTCATTTGTTCTTCATTGCCCTGACGGATCAGGGTGAGATATCTGACTGGTACAGGCTAATGCCAGAGACAGAATTCAGCAATCCTGTAGATTTTGAATATGGCCCGGATGGAAGATTATATCTCCTGGAATACGGTACGCGATGGAATGCGCAAAACGAAAATGCTACCCTGTCTCGAATTAATTACATCCGTGGTAACAGACCACCTGTACTGGAAGTCACCACCACGGAACTTCAGGGAAAAGAGCCATTAACGGTGATCTTCGATGCCAGTGCATCCTTTGACTATGATAATGACAAGATCTATTTTGACTGGGATATTGACGGAAATGCACTTAGGGACAGCATTGTTACCTATACTTTTGAAAAGCAGGGTATCTATTACCCTGAGTTGATCATTAGGGATCCGAAAGGAAATAAAGTAAGAAAGCAGTTCAAGGTGGCTGTAGGCAATAACCCACCCGAAATAGATATTGAGATTTCGGGAAATAAGACCTTTTTCTGGCGCAATCGGACAGCTTCATATGCCGTGAAAGTGCAGGATGCAGAAGATGGTAGCATTGGTCGGGGAATATTTCCGGATGATGTGGATTTCAGTATCAATCATTACCAGTCTTTTGATCAGGCTGAGGCGCTGGGCCATCAATCACCGGTGATTTCCGGTAAGCACCTAATGGAGTCGCTGGATTGTAAAAGCTGTCATCAGATTGATGCCACATCTGTAGGGCCAAGCTATGTAAGAGTGGCTGCCAGGTATGAAAAGACAAAGAAGAACCAGGAATATCTTATCAATAAGATCATCAATGGTGGAGGTGGCGTGTGGGGCGAGCATGTGATGGCGGCACACCCTGAGTTGTCGAGGGAAGATGCGGGTAAGATTGTGGAATTTGTGCTTTCTCTGCGCGAAGGTGCTTACATACCACTGGAAGGATCCTATAAGTTTACAGAGCCTGAAGGTACCTACCACTTTGTGGCCTCCTATGAAGATCGTGGCAAAGGCAATATCCAGTCTATTACCAGAAATGCAGATGTTTGGCTGAGGTCTCCACAATTGGATGGACCTGATTTTGACTTCTCTAAAAACGTGAAGACAGGAGTGGATGGAAACGGAAAAGGCTACATCAGTGATATCTTCCACGAAAGCCATGTGGGTTATAGCGAGATAGATCTGACCGGTATCTCAGGTATCGAAGTTGGTTTCAGAGGCATTAGAACCGGAAAGGTATCTGTACGCACGGGGAGCCCGTCAGGAAAAGAAATTGGATCAGGAGAAGTTGTTTCGGGAAGAAATTATCCGCAAAACAAACTGTTTATCAAAATTGACCCGGTCAATGAAAAGCGCGATATTTATTTTGTGTTTTTAAACGAGGAGTCTGATGATCTTCTCTTTACCATTCATAATTTTACCTTCGCACCAGAATTAACCCATGATGAATTACAATAGAAGAGAATTTTTGCGATATGCCTCACTTGCTGCAGGCAGTCTTGTAGTAGTGCCAAATCTTGTAGGAAAACCTGCCAAGTTTAGCCCCGGACTTCAGCTTTATACTGTCAGAAATGCCATGGGTGAGGATCCAAAAGGTACTTTGAAGCAAGTAGCAGATATTGGTTATAAGATGTTGGAGACGGCATCCTATAGTGATGGTAAATTCTATGGGTTTGCTGCCTCAGAGTTTGCAAAGATTACTAAAGATCTGGGGATGGAAGTGGTTTCCTCTCACATCGGAGTGGGAGAGATCCTCAAAAATATTGACCAGGTAGTGGAAGCGTTGCAGGCATCAGGACAAAAATATGTTGTGGTTCCTTACATAGGCGATGAGTACCGAAGTGCGGATGGCTACAAGAAGCTTGCCGATCAGCTAAATGAGAAAGGGGCTGTCTGCAAAAAAGGTGGAATCAAGCTGGTTTATCATAACCATGCATTTGAATTTGAAGATCTGGGTGGTACTACAGGGATGGATATTCTCCTAAATATTGCCAACCGTGACCTGGTGAATTTTGAGTCAGACCTGTATTGGGTTTCAAAAGCCGGTCTTGATCCTTTGGCTTTCCTGAAGAAGTATCCGGGGAGGTTCCCGCTATGGCATGTGAAAGACATGGCGGACACTCCGGAAAAAGGCTTTGCTGAGGTGGGTAAGGGAACCATCGATTACAATACCCTGTTTGAAAATGCAAGTGTGGCTGGTTTGGAATACTTCTTCGTGGAGCAAGACCGGTCTGATGACCCAATGAACAGCATCAAGATCTCCTATAAAGGAGTGAAGAAAATCCTTTAATATGATTCGATACATAATGGTAGCTGCCGTGATGGCAGCGGCTTCTTTTTTGCAGGCGCAGAAACTGACGGGTACGATAAAAGATGCAATCAGTGCTGAGCCATTAGCGGGGGCCAACGTGATTTTAGACGATAGTGTAGCCTTTGCGGTTACCAATCCTTCCGGTGAATATTTCTTTAATACAGTGTCTCCAGGCAGGCATACACTCACTGTTTCATTTATTGGATACAAGCGCGGAGTGGTTCATGATGTATGGATCAGAAATGGGAAAACAATCACCGAAGACATCAACCTGACACCGGATCCGACGAGCTTGTCAGAAGTTGTGGTTACTGAGCCTAAGAGACTCAATGAGATTGGCAAGATGACCATATCAGAAGAACAGATCAACCGGTTTGCGGCTACATATTATGATCCTGCCAGGCTTGTGACAATCTCACCTGATGTGGCGGTTTCCAATGATCAGAACAACAGGATTTCCGTACGCGGTATTTCACCTAACTACAACACCTGGCGACTGGAAGATGTGGAGATAGTGAATCCAAATCACCTGTCGAATGCGGGTACCTTCAGTGATCAGCCTACATCTACTGGTGGAGGTGTTAATATCTTGAGCGCCCAAATGCTGGACCGGTCTTCATTTTTATATAGTGGCTTTTCGGCAGAATATGGTAATACTGTAGGAGGGCTCTTTGATATGCACCTGAAGACAGGCAACAAAGATGAGCGCCAATATACCGCCCAGGCATCACTTATCGGTTTTGATTTCTCTGCAGAAGGACCTTTTAGTGCCAACGGGGATGCCAGCTATGTGGTGAATTACCGCTATTCATTCACAGGACTGCTTACGAGCATGGGTGTGGATTTTGGGGGTGAGTCTATCGGATTTCAGGATCTTTCATTCAATATTAAAAAACCATTAGGAGATAAAGGCAGCCTGTCATTCTTCGGCGTAGGCGGATTAAATTTTAACAATTTCGATGCCAGGCCATATGATGAATCGGAGAATCAGAAGGATAGATCGGATATCTATTATGATGGCAAGATGGGGGCAGTAGGAGCAAGGCTTGAATACCAGCTCGGATCAGGTACCTGGATGCTGTCAGGGGCTGTTTCATCTTCAGACAATGACAGGGAGCAAAATTATTATGATCAGAACCAAACTATGGTTGGGGAGAATCAGTCATCCACCGAAAATACAATCTATTCATTCAATACCAACTACCGGTTTAAGGCAGGCAAAGCACAAACAACTATCGGTTCTCTGGTAAGCATATATCGATACCAGTATTTCAATGAAAACACTGGTACTTTTACCGGGTCTTCGCCTTTTATTATCAGCTTCATTGATGCAAGCGAGGATATCCAGTATTCGTTAATCAATCCCTACATCAATTTTAGTTATCCTTTTTTCAACCTGGTACACTTTGATGTTGGGTTGAACTACAACTGGAGCCCGAGTGATTATCAGAAGCTGGATCCGAGAGCCACTATTACCGTATATCCGGGGCCAAGAAGTGAGCTTTATCTATCTGCTGGATTGTATTCACAGCTACTGAATCCAAACAACTACTTCTTTGTATATAATCAGGCAGGTGGCGATTACTATGCCACCATGAAGGATTATGATTTTATGCAGTCTGCCAGGTTTGTGGCTGGATATAAGTTGGGTCTAAGAAACTGGAGCTACAATGCGGAGCTGTTCTATTACGATTACCCGGAAGTGAACATCGATGTGACTGGCTTTGGAGAGACCGCTGCGGCCAGGTCCTATGGTCTCTCGTTGATGGGAACACGTTCATTTACTCAAAACTGGTACATGAACTTCGGAGCGAGTCTGTTTGAATCTACGTGGGATGACAACCGACCAAACCGGTATAACCTTAAACAGAATCTAAATGCGTCTGTAGGTAAGGAATGGTTTTTTGATGGAAAATCAATCAAGCGCTCATTGGGTGTGAATGGAAAGGTCATATATCAGGGAGGTTTGGTAGATCCAGTAGATGAAAATACACTGACGGGACCTCCAAGTACAACCAATGCTGATTACTATCGTATAGACCTGAGAATTCAGTGGACAAGATACCATGACAACAGGACATCTTCTGTTTCATTGGATTTGCAAAACTTATCCAATAATGAAAATGATGCATATGTGTACTATGATACTTTTACTGGTCAGAGAGAACCAGCAACACAGCTTGGCTTAATCCCGATCCTCACCTACAGAATGGAATTTTAAAAGATGAGTACTACAGGTAAGATCATAATCGGACTTCTAACATTTATTTTTGGCCTTTTCGCCTATTACCAGATCAATGACCCGGACCCGGTCCTTTGGGTGACCATCTATGGTGCGGTATGTCTTGTAGCATTTTTCAGGCTGATCAATGTGTACTATAGTAAGCGCATCGTTTTTCTGTTGATGTTACTGATTCTGATTTACTCAACTGTATTTATTCCCGGGATTCTTGAATGGCTTACTCAACCCAATAAGGAAGAGATTTTTGGAGCCATGTACAAGGAAAAACCTTATATCGAGGAGTCCCGTGAGTTTTTTGGTTTGATGATCGCCGTGATCGGTCTGATAGTACTGTTGAGGATTAGGGGGTAGATCATACTTTTTCTTCCTCCTTAGGCTGTGGCGGGCTACACCATTTCTCCTTAAACTTTTCTTTCCACTGGTTTTTCTGCTCTTCGGTCATGCCTCCCCACTTGTGTTTCCATGACGGTCCACCCGGATGATGGCCACCTTTTTTACCAAAGCCAAAAAGGATCTTGCTGAGCAGCAGAATACCCGCAGCCTCCAAAAAGGTGATGGGACGCAGGCTAAAGATATCCGGCATCAGCCAGTTCCATAGGTACATCACCACACCTGAGACCACTGTAAAAAACAGGATCACCATCAAGGCTACTTTAACAAACCAATATCCTCGCATCTTATTCATTGTTAAACATTTCTTTATACAGATCAGCCAACGATTCTCTTAAAGCAAGCACCGCATAGCGCTTGCGGGAGATCAGGGTGTTGATCGTTTCCCCGGTCAGCTTTTCCATGTCCTTAAAACTTTTTTGTTCAAATTCGTGCCACACAAATACCTCCCGCTGGGTTTTTGGCAACTTATCCAGTGTCTCTTCTATCTTGGACCATACCATCTCGCGGAGCAGGTCTTCCTCAGGCAGGTTGTTGGTGTCAGGCAGTATGTCCTCCAGCATAAGTGGCTCGTCGTCACCATCCAGTGTGGGCATGATTAGAGAGGAGAAAGCCTGGGGCTTTTTCTTACGGAACGCGTCGATGATCTTGTTGTGTGCCACCCGAAAGAGCCACCCGGACACCTGGTCAATTGACCGGATGTCGTCATAGCCAATCACGAACTGGTAGAACACATCCTGTACGATGTCTTCTGCCTCGTCCTGGCTACTCACCGACTGCCGGATGAAGTTTAACAACCGCTCCCGCTCGTCTCGTACCGTTCTTTCAATATGGTTGGCTTTGGCCTGGCTCATGCTTAAGGTTACTGCATTCATGTTCAATATGATCAGAATTTTTTACAATCGGCAACTTTTCATGATTGCTGTTGGGATAATGACGGGAGAGGGGAGAGAATATTTTAAACAGGGAAAAAATGTTTTGAATGTTGGATGGTCGATTAGCTGGGGAACCATAGCGGCGAAATGCACTTTGAAATTGCTGAAAAATGGGCTCGATCCACATGGGAAGCCTGGACACATCAGCATGAAAGAATTGCTCAATTGGCAGACAAAGTGAAAATACTTTAATTCTTTAGTATAATACCTTGCTACAAGATATTAAGTACATGTCAGGTAAATAAGATATTCTCACTTCACCAGCTCCTCATACAACAGCCTGGTCACCTCCGGCAGCATCAGGTTGCGCCAGCTTTCATCCACGCAGCCGTTACAACCATTGGTAATGGCCACGATACCAAACTTCTTTTTGGGATGAAAAAACATAGAGCTATGGAGTCCATATGCGGCACCTGTATGACCGATCAGGTCCTCACCAGGGATCAGCATGTTGGTTTTTCTAAGGGCCAGTCCATATCCATTGTCACTGACTGGGGTTTGTATCAACCGGGCATGATTCTTTGAGATGATCCGGGTGCCGTCCAGCTTACCACCTTTCATATGCATGGTCATGTACCTGGCCAGGTCCGGAGCTGAGATCTTCATGCCCCCGGTAGGAGAAAATACCGGAGCAGTATAACCCATCGTATAGTTTCGAATGATTTCCCTACGCGGATGATAAGCACCTTCGGATAGCACATATTTGTTTTCTTCTGTATTATACTCATAGATGCCAGCGAATCGCTCGCTATCCAATGAATCTACACAATAGCCTCCATAGAGCCCCAGGGGAGCCAATACATGATTCCTGACATACTGGTCAAATCGCTCACCAGAATACTTTTCAATGATCGCCCCCACAAGGTTAAAGTTCAGGTTGCAATACTGATAACCTTCACCGGGAGCATAATCATTGTAGCATTTGACCCAATCAGGGTTTTGCTTCGGGTTTAACGAATCCAGGGTAAAATAACCCTGTGAGTCGTTGATAGAGGAAGTATGGGATAGCAGCATCTTCAGGGTGATGACCTTGTCAGGAAATTTAGGATGGCGGACCCTGAAGCCGATTAATTCACTCACATCATCATCCAGATGGAGCTTACCCGCTTCTACCAGCTGCATCACCGAGGTTGATGAAAAAGACTTGGAGATGGAGGCAATACGGAAAATGTGGTCGGATCGTAGGGGCTCTTTGGTTGCCAGATCCTTCTTTCCAAATGCCTTTTGGTAAATCAGCTCACCTTTTTTGACTACAGCAACAGATAATCCCACCGCCTCATACTTATCCATGATAGCTTCCAGGTCGCTTTCCAGGGTGGATTGGGAGCATAGTTTTCCGGAAAAGAGTAGCAGCAGGATTAGAAGGTACTTCATGAGCTGCAAATTACTTAAAAAATGCTGGCACGCGTCGCAGAATATTTTGATAGTCTGATGATTCTAAATCGCTGGCACGCGTCGCAGACGCGCGCCAGCTCAGGAGACTATTAGACTATCCGACCGTCCGAATATCTGAACATCGGAAAATCCGAATATCCTTAAATGTATATTTTAGCAAGTGCATGCAATACCCGGACTCCATCTTTGAAAAAAGCTATATACTGAATCAGCAGGTTCCGAGGCTTCATAGCCTGTTGCTGATCCTTCAGGAGGCCGCTGGTGATCATGCATCAAAACTGGGTTTTGGGTATGAAAGTCTGTCCGAGAAAGGTTTCTTCTGGGCCTTGATTCGACAAAGGTTGATCATGGATTCCTGGCCAGCAGGAGAGAATGTAACGGTAAAAACGTGGTCGTTACCAGTCCAGCGAATGCAGGCGACCCGGGAATTTGAATTATACGAGGGTTCGAATACAATCGGTGCTTGTTCTACAGCCTGGGTAATCCTGGATAGTCAGACCAGAAGACCCAAGACGATTGAAGATTCTGAAGAGCTTTTCAAACCGAGAAAGGACTATTCTGTTGGCTTTTCAGCAAGCAAGGTCAATCTTGTCAATAACATGGGTATGCTTAAATCCCATGTAGTCGAACAAAGCGATTTGGATAGGAATAACCATGTGAACAATACCAATTACATCCGATGGATACTGGAGGCTATTTCAAATGCAAAAGACCTGACACCTAGAGAATATGAAGTCAACTTTTTAGCAGAAGCTTTAATAGGGGATGAAATAACTATTTTATGCCAAAAAGGAGAGGATCACTCTGGTGAAATGATTTTAAAAGGTCATCGGAACACGGATGATAAAGATATTTTTGCAGCGAAGGTAGTAGTATAAGGACAAAAGGATGTTACTATATTGAGACTTTCCGTTAGTCAGATGCTTCGAGATTTCCCTAAGTTTGAGGATCACCGGTAATGCTTTTGATCTACTTTGCTGATGTCTGCATCGTCACTCAAGATCCCTATCGTAATAATAGCAAAGGTGAAGACTTCGGTCCCCGGCTCCAAATGTCCACCAAATGATTTATCAGGATCCGCCAGTGTGATATGGGCATGGATGCGACCATCTATGATATAGCCATTTGTAGCAATGAGGTCGGCTGGTGCTGTAGGGTTTTTTATATAAGCATTCTTTGAAGGGAATGTCCGATTGATGACCTGGTGGATATGATAACCGCGGACAGAGCCAATTCCCGATAGAATCACGCCATTTTTAATTCCATGTTCTTTTACCACCTCTTCCAACCCCGCGAGTAAATCTGTTTGGTACTTCATTCTGGCTACGATGACTTTTTCAATGTTGCTTTCAATGCCATAGGACTCAGGTACCTTATCACTATTTTCTTTTGCGTCATCTTCAGCTGTAGTGTGGTTCGTTTTTTCGTATCGAGTTTGTTGGGCAATGACAGCAAAAAACATTGTCACCATACCAATATATAGAAGTGCCTTTTTCATGGTCGTACTTGTTAATGGATTGATTTAAATGGGTTGCTATCAGCAATTTAACAATTGCTCTGACCAAATATATAATTGCTACTTAATTGATTCAATTACAACTGAGTAGCGAATACTACCCATACTTAATAGCAACAAAGACCAAGTATCTTATTTTGTTGAAGCACCTGCCTGAGTAAACAAACAGTTTACGTTACTGGTTGCTAATCCTGTAGCTCGAAAAAGACGAAACTGGATAAAACAATGGAAGTTGCACTCACTTTTCCACATCAACTATTTGAAGAAAACCCACTGATCAAATCAGGTAGGAAAGTCTATTTGGTTGAGGAGTATCTTTTCTTTCGCCAATATTCTTTTCATAAGCAAAAACTTGCGTTTCATCGGGCTTCCATGAAACAATATGCTCAATTCTTAATAGATAAAGGTTATGAGGTTACTTACATTGAAAGTCGCAAAGAGGAGTCCGACGTAAGAAAGTTGATCCCCCAATTGAAGGCTGATCAGGTTCATTGTATTGATCCTGTTGATGATTATTTAAAGAGAAGAATTGAGAAAGGATGCCAGGAGGAGGGTATTGAATTAAAGATTTATAATTCTCCAGCATTTATCAATAGAAGTGCTGATTTGAAGTCCTTTTTTAAACCTGGAAAGAAAAGGTATTTTCAGACAGAATTCTATATTCAACAACGAAAGGATTTGGGTATCCTTCTCGAAGATACAGACAAACCCATAGGAGGGAAGTGGTCTTTTGATCAGGAAAACCGGAAGAAGTACCCAAAGAAATCTACACCCCCATCAATATCGTATCCATCCGCCACCTCGGAATATAAAAAAGCAATAGAATATGCTAATGAGTATTTCCCGGACAATTGGGGTGAAACTGGCGCCAACCCACTCTATCCTACAAACTTTTCAGAGGCAAAAAGTTGGCTGAATCAATTCCTGGAGCAAAGATTTCTTGGATTTGGAGACTATGAAGATGCGATTGTGGCTAAGGAGTCCATTTTGCATCATAGCCTGCTATCACCCCTGATGAATGCAGGTTTGCTCACGCCGGATTATGTGGTAGATCAGATCCTGCAATACGCCGACAATCATAATATTCCTATTAACAATACCGAAGGGATTATACGACAGATCATTGGCTGGAGAGAATTTATCCGGGGAGTGTACGAAGTCGCAGGAGCTACAGAGCGAACTACTAACTATCTGAAATTTGACAGAAAAATCCCTGATTCATTTTATACAGCAAGCACAGGCATTGAGCCGGTTGATCTTACCATTCGGAAGTTGTTACAAACAGGCTATAGTCATCACATTGAGCGCCTCATGGTGCTTGGAAATTTTATGATGCTCTGTGAGTTTGATCCTGACGAAGTATATCGTTGGTTTATGGAAATGTATATCGATGCGTATGACTGGGTGATGGTTCCGAATGTGTATGGTATGAGTCAGTTTGCCGACGGAGGACTAATGTCCACAAAACCTTATATAAGCGGAAGCAACTACCTGATGAAGATGAGTGATTTCAGTAAGGGAGAATGGCAAGATGTATGGGATGGTCTCTTTTGGAGGTTTATGGACAGACACCGATCAATTTTTGAAAAGAATCCCAGGATGCGAATGTTATTGGGAACACTTGATAAAATGGATCAAAGCAAAAGAAAATCTCATATGCGCAATGCAGATGATTGGTTGAAATCAATGAGATAAATAATTTAGCATAATATGGTTAGGAATCCTTACTATATATAAATTATTTTCTATATTTGATCAGACAATTTTGTCGAATCAAACCTCTAAATCTTTAAAACTATGACTAAATCAGTTTTCTATCACGCCGGTTGTCCTGTTTGCGTAAGTGCAGAGCATGATATCGTGAATCTAATAGGTGCCGATAATGTTGAAATCGTTCATATCGGAGAAAACAGGAATCGAATTGCCGAGGCTGAAAAAGCAGGAGTGAAGTCGGTGCCAGCTTTACTCACACCTAATGCCCATGTACTTCACATCAACTTTGGTGCGTCCATGGCAGATGTAAAGGGTTAATACTTTTTTTGCCCCGTAAAGTTAGGAATCCTATCTTTACGGGGCATTTGTTTGGGGTATGAAGAAGGACATTGAAGACCGGCGAGATATTGAGTTACTGATCAATACTTTCTATGAACAAGTGAAGGCGGATCCTTCTATTGGGTATATCTTCAATGACATAGCCCGGGTGAACTGGGAGTCTCATTTGCCTAAGATGTATGCTTTTTGGGCATCATTGCTGCTAGGTGATCGCAGCTACAATGGCAATCCGATGCAAAAGCATATTGAACTGAGTCGTTTGACGGATCTAACTGAATTTGAGTTCAACATATGGTTAACTATATTTAAAAAGACTGCTGATAGATTGTTTGAAGGAGAAAAGACCGAGGAAGCTAAACAGCGGGCAGAAAACATTGCCAGATTGATGTTACATAAAATTCAAAGTATATGAAACAATCTCCGTTTTATCTACCTCAACAAAATCAGAGCGTTAATAGTCGTATCGTAGTGGCTCTTGAGCGGATTTCAGAGGCATTCAGGGTTTTGCTTTGGAAAGAAAGCAAAGAAAATGCTCTGAGTCCAATTCAGATTCAACTCCTGATATTCCTGATGTTTCACGATCAGGACAAATGCAAGGTGAGCTACCTGGCTAGTGAATTTAATATGACTAAAGCTACCATTAGCGACAGTGTAAAAGTTTTACTTACAAAAAAGCTAGTAAACAAACTCCCTGATTTAAATGACACCAGAAGTTTTACGCTTTCGCTGTCACCCAAAGGCAGACAAATTGCTGAAAAGGCATCTGTTTTTTCTTCCCAAATTGAAGAACCCATTGAAAAATTGAGTATTGGGCAAAAACAGGCCATGCTCAATGGATTATTGAAACTAATACATGACCTAAATAAATCTGGAGTAATCACCCTTCAGCGTATGTGTTTCAATTGTGCGAACTATCAATCTGAAAAAGGCATCCATTATTGCAAATTGTTGAAAGCTGAACTAGCTGAAAGTGAAATAAGAGTTGATTGCCCGGAACATCAAATGCTCGGATAGTCGTACTATACAAAGGCCATTACATCTGACTGGTTAAATCTTCATTCTTGATAAACTGACTCCTCGGTTTAGACATCAACTCAAGTAACACCTGGAACATACAGGATTTACTCTGATCCAGGTACTTTTTGACTTAAAATGGCACATAATTTTCGTTTACATTATGGATCATTCGTATTCAGGCAAAAAAGGGCATAAAAGAACTTTAAATTACCAATTTATACTCAATAATTGTCCGTAAAAATTCGGACATGGCATAATCCTGCATGGCATGAATGGGTAGATTGTGTGGGCACACAAAAATCAATTACTCACATTTTTCTTAGGAAAAAATACTGATTAATCTCCTGATTGAGCTAATAACAGCAATAAAATGCAAAAAACAGTTTAAACATGCATGTATTGTGAAAAACTTGATCTAGTTTTAGCGCTGGATTTTGTTATCATCAAAAAATAATCGAATGAAAAAAAAGCTACTTACTTTGTTATTACTCACTCTATCAGTGAGCGTGCTTTACGCTCAACGGGTAGTGAGTGGGAAAGTTACCAGCGGTGAGGATGGTACATCCTTACCCGGGGTAAATGTTATTGTTGTTGGTACACAACAGGGGTCCGTTACAGATGTTGACGGAAATTATACAGTCAATGTAGAACCTGGAGCTACCCTGAGATTCTCTTTTATTGGTCACGAAGATCAGGAGATTGCAGTGGGTGACCGCTCCACTATTAATGTAGAATTAACTACTGATGTTACTCAATTGGGTGAGGTCGTTGTATCTGCTTACGGTATTGAAAAAGACAAAAGGAAAACTGGATATGCAGTTAGTACTATTGAATCTGCCGATATCACCAGAACTGCAGCGCCTACATTGGGTGCCTCTTTATATGGAAAGGCTCCTGGGTTACAGATCCAGTCTACTCCCGGTGGAGCTACTTCAGGTGTTAGTTTAAACATCAGAGGTTTTGCTTCAATCACTGGAAATACTCAACCATTAATCGTATTGAATGGTGTGCCTATCAGAAGCGGTGAGTTCAATAATTCAAACTACTGGGGTGATCAACGTATTAGAGGTAATGGCCTGAATGATATAAACCCGGCAGATATTGAGGATATCACCATCTTGAAAGGAGCTTCGGCTGCCGCATTGTATGGTTCTGAAGCAAATAACGGTGTTGTGATGATCACAACCAAATCTGGTAGAGGAACAAAAGGACTTGGAGTTGATTTTTTCACCTCATATACAAATGACAGAATAGCATACTTGCCAAGATATCAGAATGTAAGGGGTCCGGGAAGACCACTTTCATGGGTTGATGCTGGTCAGGGCCTTGATGGTTTTATTGATGATGGTGATGGTAACCGTATGTTAATGAATGAATCAAGAAATTATGGGCCCGTTTTTGATGGTCAGCCTGTTCGTGCATGGACTGGTGAAATAGTACCATATGAAGCATCAAACAGTTCTTATGCCGATCTGTTTCAAAATGCAAATTCTCAGCAGACTAACATTGCTTTATCGGCTGCCAATGATAAAGCTAACATGAGGTTGTCTTACACGCGTCAGGATAATCAGATGATCAGTTTTGGTTCAAAGAACGAAAGAAATGTCTTTAATCTTAATACATCATTTAATCTGGCAGAGTGGTCTAAGACGGATATTACAATTCAATATACTAACCAGTATACCAAAAACAGGCCTTACAAAATCGATCGCATGATCAATAATTTTGGTGGTATGATGGACCGTTTTGAAAAGGCGGACTGGTATTTTGATCGATATCAAACCAGTTTAGGATACAAATTCAGAACTGGAACTCAGGCCAGCGCCACTCCTGATGAGAATATAACATATTCTCCATTCAGAAGTGCTATCGCGGATTATCTATGGCGTGTCAATAAGCATAAGTCATTTGAAAACAGTAACAGGATTCTTGCCAGTATTACTCAAACCATTCAGTTTACTGATAATTTGAGTTTGAGAGGAAGACTAGCCAATGATTTCACTTCTGAAAAAATCAGGAATGAAACGGCGACGGAGGTACCTTTGGTTATTAACAACTCAGGAGGCTTCAGTGTGAATCAAAATTCACTGTCTAACCTCTATGGTGATATACTTCTTACCTACGATGGAGAGATCACTGAAGATTTATCAATTTCTGCAATGGCAGGTTATTCGGCAAGAGTGGAAGAAGAAGTCTATCAGTCTTCCAGAACCAATGGTGGTTTAGCCACTGAGAATTATTTTGATCTAAGTTCTTCGGTCAATCAGGCAATTACAAACTTAAACAGGGTTAATAGAGTGAATGACGCCTTTATAGGAACAGTTTCATTCAATTTCAGAGACTATTTGCACGTTGAAGCTACAGCAAGAAGAGATCGATTCTCTACAATGAATCCGGACAATAATTCATTTGTTTATCCTTCAGTCAATTCAGGGTTCATTTTCTCTGATCTGATAGCTTTACCTCCAAGTATTTCATTTGGTAAGCTAAGAGCAAGTTATGGTGTGGTGGGTAATTACCCTGGAGTATACCAGGCCAATGTTGCTTACAACCAAAATAATCTTGGTGTGCAGGGAGCTGGAGTAGCTCCGCTTTATACATTTCTTCCATCAGGCACATTTGGTAATGATTTGATCAGACCTGAGCAAAAACATGAATTTGAAATAGGAGTGGAAGCAAGATTTTTTAGAAATCGCGTAGGGTTTGATTTTGCTTACTATAATGCACAAATCAGAGATCAGATCCTTCCACTTGACATTGCTCAAAGCACAGGGGCTGGAGCTATTCTGACCAACATTGGAACATTGAGGAACCAGGGACTTGAGCTAGCGCTTGATGCTCAGGTGTTCAATCAAGGTGAATTTACATGGGATGTTATGTTGAATTTGGCCAGAAATACCAACAAAGTTGAAAAATTGGCTAACAATTCTACAGAGTTAATTCATGCAAATTTTGATGGAAATGCCGCTGAAATCCGTTCAGTTGTAGGACGTCCAATGGGTGATATTTATACACACCCGGTTGCTACAGATGATAATGGTAACATGATAGTACAGGACAACGGATTATATCAGCTAGATGGAGATGAGTGGATTGTTTCCGGTAATGCTATGCCTGATGTGATTGGTGGTTTGTTAAACAACCTTTCATATAGAGGATTTAGCCTTAATGTGGTGACTGACTTTAGTTTTGGGTCTAGTATCATGCCAAAAGGTATTTATTGGATGATCAGTCGTGGATTACTTGAAGAGAGTTTGAATGGTATGAATGCTGAGCGTGGCGGGCTAACTTATTACATCGATTCAAATGGAAAGGGAGTTCAGACCACTGCAGCCACGGGTCCGAATGGCGAAACTGTATTTGATGACGGGATCTTACTGGAAGGTGTCCTGGCAGGTGGGGAAACGAATACCAATGTGATTCCTCAGTCCCGATATTATGCAGATACCTACAATTGGGGAGGTCCCCAGTATGGATCATCTAGATATGAGTTGTACGTGAATAAAAACAACTATATTAAGATGCGAGAGTTGTCGCTAGGTTACACAATTCCTCGATTTATTTCAGAGAAAATTGGAGCCAGGAATCTCACAGTTTCAGTTTTTGGTCGAAACCTGTTCTTTATCTACAGGACGATCAAGGATATTGATCCAGAACAAACTACACAGGGCACCAAATGGTTTCAGAACATAGATAATGCTGGTGGTAATCCGTCATTCCGGTCAATGGGATTCACTTTACGTGCTAGCTTCTAATTACGAACAGTTTGATTAACATGAAATGAGCATGATTCGGCAAACACCAACACCAAGTTGGATATCAATCATGCGAATTCCATGTGACCAATGAAAAGTAATAATACACACATGAAAAAAATATTATTAGTAACAGTATTAATCATCTCAGTCCTTTTTCTTGTACTGAGAAGGATTTTGAGGATGCTTATTCAGATCCCGGTACGCTTTCAACCACTTCGATTGATCGTCAGTTTACTGGGTTTTTATACCAAAATAAAGATTATGTTTTAAAAGCATATTGGAATTATTTTGTGGTATTGAGAACCAGCCTAAACCGATACATGCAGGTTATTGGTTGGCCAAATGAACCCAATCAATATGTACCACCTTCATCTGGTTCTGATGCGGTTTGGAATAACTATTACGGAACTTTGTTTCAGTTTAGAGAGCTTGAGAAAATCTATAATGATGCATCTGAATCTGAACAGGCCAATAAAAAAGTATTTATGTTGGCTGCCAAGGTTTATATGTATGATTATACTCAGCGAATCACGGATCTTTATGGAGCCATTCCATTTTTGGAAGCTGGAAGACTTAGCCAGAATAGTGGTGATTATGAAGGTTCGATAGCTGAATTTGATGATCCCAGTACGATTTATACCTTCATTTTAGATGAATTGGCGACCATAGCAGATGACTTGAATGATGTGGAGTTGACCGAAACCTTTCAGACATCTTTTTCAATTCAGGATTATGTGAATGATGGAGACGTTGATAGCTGGAGGAGATATTGCAACTCTTTGAGGCTGAGAATGCTCACTCGTGTTCAGGATGCTAATGAGTTCAGCAGCCGGGCAAGCACTGAAATTGGACAGATTCTGAATAACCCTGCGGATTATCCTATAGTGGAAAACAACGATCAGAACATTCAGATTGATGTTGTGGATTTTGGAACACCTATCAATTCAAATTTCCAGACACTTGAGAATGATGCTACCTGGTTTGGAGGGTCAGCAGGATTGGCCTTCATCAATCAGTTGGTCGATACAGATGACCCCAGGTTACCATTTATTTGGGAACCAGGAGAAAATGCTGGGGGAGTTTACATGGGAATTGATCAACTTGGTGATCCAACTACCGCAACTGATATGTTGAATGATGGCTTGGTAGCGCAGTTTAATAGAAGTACGTATTCAAGGAATAGATTCTTTCCCGGACTTATTATCAATGCGGCTGAAATTGATTTGTATAAAGCTGAGTATTATTTGAAAGATGGCGATGATGCCATGGCCAAAGCTTCATATGAAATGTCTGTGGCTAATTCTGTAGATCACTATGTTAGAATCAGAAGTGTTAGTAATGATCAGGTAGTTCCTGCACCAACAACACCAACTGCAGGCGATATTTCCACATATCTTTCTGGAGCAGAGGTAAGCTGGGATAACGCTGCTACGGATGATGAAAAGTTAGGGTTGATTGCAAAGCAGAAGTGGGTTCACTACAACATCATTCAGCCTTACGAAAACTGGGCAGAATTCAGACGATTGGGTAAAATTGATTTGACTTTTCAGCCTGACAATGGCAATAATCAAACACTGCCCCCGGTACGTTTTAATATTCCTGGATCTGAGCAGACTTTCAATGAAGCCAATTATGGCAGAATTGCTGCTGATGATGATTTGAATAACCCAATATTTTGGGATGTGAACTAAGGTAACTTAGAATAAATTTTAAAAAGGTCCGGAGAAGTCATTCTTCGGACCTTTTTTATTTTCAGAGACTATAACCGTTAGTGATTTTAGCCCATTGAATATCCATTAAAGTCTATCATGTGGGTATTAAAATTACAGTTAATATATGGGTTCGAAGCTCGTATATAGCTCAACTTGAGACCTACAGATTACTCAGGACAGCAGATCTGGATAATGATGGATTTTATGATCTGATATTTTCGTCCTACTGGAGCAATGACTTTAAAATTTTCTGGGGACAGTTACTTAAACATTAATTGATAGACTTTTAGAGTATAACTGTAGTTTTTGACTCTTCATATTCATATATGAATATGAAAGTAAGGGATAGTTAATTGTAATTATCTTTTGATATTTAAAACATGGCACAATGGACCTTTGGATTTCTTTTTTACTTGTCATTGTTTAATTCTTTTTCCCAGGGAATTATCAACAAACAGTTAACTTATAAAAAAATTGAACAGGAATATTTGATAGTAGAAACTTATGTCTCGGTTTCCGATGTGAATAAAATAAGACCAGCTATAGCATTTTTCCATGGTGGGGGATGGACTGCAGGGGCACCTACGGACTTTAAAGATATTTGCATTTGGTTTTCTCAGAGGGGATGGAAAACATTTTCATTCCAGTACAGGTTAGCCAATGGGTCTTTCTCAACCAATTCAGAATCAGATATTACACCCGTGGAAAGTGTGAAAGATGCGAGGTCTGCGATCAGATGGCTAAGAGAAAATAGTGATTCACTAAGGATAGATCAAGATAAAATCACTGTGGCGGGACAATCCGCTGGAGGGCAGCTGGCCTTGTCAACTCTCTTGGTGGACGATATCAACGAAGAAAGTGACAATCTAGATAGAAGCCCACATCCAAATGCGGTTGTACTATACTCAGCCTGTGTGAATACTATCATTCCCTGGTGTGAATTATTAATGCCTAATCGGTATGAAGATTTATGGAGAATCAGCCCGTACCATAACCTAAAAAAAAGCCTAAGCCCAATGATTGCCTTCCATGGCGAAAATGATTTAGTTGCAGATTACTGGACTGTTGTGCTTTTCCGCGATAAGGCCACTCAATTGGGCAATACCTTTGATTTGAGGACCATACCACGTAAAGAACACTACCTAGGGAGCGATCAGTATGGAAAGCTGGTTACAGAAGAGATACTAGAAAGCACTTTAGATTTTTTAAGTAAGAACCAACTTGATTAACACGCTCCTACTGATAGCCCCCTGACTACCATTCGAAGTACTATAAATAGCTTGAGCCATTTGGTTCTGGTATCATACCTTTTAAATCATATTCAACAAAATGATGAAAAACACTGGGATTCAAATATTTGTGCTCCTTCTCTTTAGCCATACCCAATGTCTTGCCCAGAAAAACAATTCCTATCCCAAAGATGATGATCCCTTACATATAAAGGTGAAGATGTATGAACAGCTCATGCTGGACAATCATTGGAATGAGGGAACAATCTTATTTCATGCCCTTCATCATCCGGATGGAAAAAACATTGATGGATTTGGGCTACATAGTGACCTCATTGATGCAACAGGGGAGATGCTGGTGGCCTACTCGTGTAAGTATGCTATTACAAAAGATAAGAAGGACAAAAAAATTGCTGATCAGGTGTTCGATGGGATATTGAAGGCTGAGACGGTGACTGGAGTGCCGGGGTTGCTTGCCAGAGGTTTTTACAAGGCTAATGAACCTCAGTGGTTTGAGAAAGCCTGGTATGATGAATGGCACTGGTCCTCATCCATGCCCGGTTATCGGTGGTTAGGTGATCAAAGTATTGATAAGCTGGTGTCTGTCTTTCATGCATTGGGGATGTATTACGAACTGGCCGCTGATAATGAATACAAAAAGAAAGTCGAGGGTTTACTCAGCCGGTTTATTGGGAAGATTGTAAATGATAATTTCAGGATCATGGATTTGGATGGTAAGCTCACTTTGTGGGGGAACATGTGCCCTGACCTGCCGCACAACAAGTTAAACTCACTGGTAGCACTTGCAGCCGTAAAAGCGGCCCAGCAGTTTACCGGAGAAGCCAGGTTTGCGTCTGCCTATAAGATGCTCATTGAAAAGTATCATTATGACGACCGTCAATTACTTACCAATCACTTGTTTCCAGAGCACATGCGGCATATCTGGGACGACTACCATGCGGTACGCAGTCTGTATACAGTGATGCAATATGAAACTGATCCTGACCTGCTTAATAAATACCGAATGACGCTGAATAGGCAGTGGTATGTGTGGAAGGATATCACTTTCGAAGAGGAAAGTACCATTTTTTATATTATGCTTTATGACCTGATGACTGGTGAGAATGCGATGAAAGATCCCGCCAGGATTGATGTACTTAAATCCATGAATGGTCATAAAAGAGGAACCAGAACATTTAACCTTCCAATGGAGGATGGATCCAGAATGAAAATCACCACTGAATATGACAGGGCATCGACAGCATTTATCAGGAACTACTGGTTTGGAAGATATTTTGGGTTTGTTGATCCCAGCTGGTGAATAGTTTGATATTTTAAAATTCAAGAAATGAAAAACTGGAAAAAAGATTTTGGATTGTTGGTGAGTGCCTCCTTCGTTGCAATGGTATTTATTTCAGCGAATGATCCATCAATAGCCGATGGGGTGACACCTCCTGAGGGAATGGTTTACGTTCCGGCAGGTCCCTTTATTATGGGAAGTGATATCGATGATCCGGATAGCAGTCCGCAGCACATTGCTGAAACAGGAGCGTTTTTTATTGACCAGTATGAAGTAAGTAATGCTGAGTATGCCAGCTTCGATCCTGAATACACTTATCCGGAAGGGGCTGAGGAACGTGCGGCTAAAGTCAACTGGCATCAGGCGGATGCGTATGCCAAATCGATCGGAAAAAGGCTTCCAACAGAAAAGGAGTGGGAGAAAGCTGCTCGCGGTACTGATGGTCGGATGTTGCCCTGGGGCGATTTCTATGACGATAGTTTTGTGATCTATTCACGTAACAATACAAGAGGTCAGTCCATCGCCAAACCAGCCAGCCCGTATGGATGCTTTGACATGGCAGGAAGTGTCTGGGAATGGACATCCGACTGGTATCAGCAATATCCGGGCAATACACATGACATGGAACAATATGGCGAGAAGTACAAGGTGATCCGTGGAGGTTCTACCTTCAATAATTTTGCCTGCTATACTACATTCCATCGGTATTACGTGCATCCGGTAGACACACGTGCCTATCCCATTGGGATGCGACTGGTGAAAGATGTGGATTGAGTTTTAGTGCGGTAGTTAAATTAGGTGAGTGAAATCATCCTTGCTCAGGAATAATATTTTTTTATTAGATGGTCTGGGAGCCGTTGTGACCGCAATTCTATTAAGCCAGATATTAGGAAGATTTACTGATTTTTTTGGTGTGGGTAAAACGTATTTATCCCTGTTGGCGTCCATAGCACCAGTTTTCGCAGTCTATTCGATCGCGAATCACTTTTTCATTCACAGATCTCGACTATGGAAGAGGAATTTAAAGGCCATCGCTATAGCCAATTTGATTTATTGTGTGGTTACCGGTTCCATGTTAATCTACTTATCTGATCGTATCACGTTGTTTGGCTGGTTGTATTTTTTGGGAGAAATATTGATCATTCTTCTGCTGGTAAGAGTTGAATTGAGAATTGCTCATCAGGTTGATTGATGATCTAAAATATTCAGATTATTGACTAATTTCTGATACTCCATATATCTTTTTCATCATCTTGGTTTTTTCCTCATCCTCTGCTACGGCAGATGTTGTGAACATCATAATTCCGGTCGATCCTGCGGATAGTCCTCCAAGCATGACCGTTTCAAAATCTTTGGCTGACACTACACCAGGGTTGTTATATGCCTGAACGATGGGCCAGACTTTAGGGTATTCATTGCCTTTGATATCCAGTTTATTGTTAAACCATTGGATGTTTTCAGCCACCCATTCAGGGCTTCTGCCCATTCTCTCATGGTAGACCATTGGAGAAAAGACATCCACCGATTTTTTTAGTAAATCGTAATCAAGACCCAAAATCCTATACCTGGCACTGTCGAATTCAGTATCATTCCAGGGGCAATGATATACGCCCAGCAGAATATCAGGATCAAACCCGTCAATGATTTTCCTGATTTCAATCGTCCAATCATAAATCACCTCACTTCGCCATTTTCTCCAGGTGGGATCATGGTTATCCAGGATCCATTTTGCCTTTTCCTTCGTGTCCCCATCCGGTATGACAAGATCTGCGGTTTCAGAAAAAGTCTTTAAACAATGATCACAGAAACAGGTCTCAGGCAAGATGGGTTCGGGTTCCTCAAACTGTGCATGCCAGTGCACATAATCCATCCAGATTCCCTTCACATCATATTTGGAGAGCAAAGTCCTAAGCAAATCATACCGATATTGGCGGAAGCCAGGCTCCGTAGGGCAGACTCCCATAAACCAGGATGCTGCAGGTTCTCTTTCGCCCAGTTCATTGATGGGCCATGCTTCCGGATGCTGGTCTACATAGTTCTTGCCATTCAAAGTGGCAAATTCAGCATAAACAGCTATCCCTTCTTTCTGTGCCCTTTCCATCATGCTGCTATCGATGGATCCACTATGAACAAAAATTGAATTTACCCCCAGCTCATTTAGTTTGATATCCTTATCCCAGAAGGGTTTGGGATTTCCATAAATACCCCGGATTTCAATAGTTGGATTTGCAGGTTGTTTGCATGAGTAGAATACCAATGTAAGGACCAATGTAATAACCGAAATACGAGGATTGAACCAATTCATCTTTGGATTTTTTAAAACATTGAGTGGGGTCTCAGTTTCCGAATTTACATAAAAAATTGCCCAGATTGAATAGTAGCCCAAATCATGGATAAACCGTATTACATTAGTTAAGTGTATTCATGAACAAGGTGTGACGCTTACGCCTACTAGAAGTTCATCATTTGTCATATCTTGCGATCAACTTAAACCTAACCTATGGAGTTCATTCCTATTATCTCAGGGATCATTATTCTTATTCTACTCATCGCCGTTGTCAAGCTCGATGCCTTCATTTCATTCATGCTTGTTTGCCTTTTCGTTGGCATTGCCAGCGGCTTGCCGGTGCTTGATACGGTTCACGCTATTGAAGTAGGAATAGGCAAAACACTTGGTGAGCTGGTCATCATCCTGGGCTTTGGATCAATGGTAGGTAAGCTGGTTGCGGAAAGTGGGGGAGCCCATAAGATCACCGATAGTCTGGTTAAACGTTTTGGGGTTAAAAACATTCAATTCTCACTGATTGTAACAGGTTTTATCATTGGAATTCCCTTGTTTTATGAAGTTGGGTTTGTCATACTGGTCCCGCTGGTCATAGCCATTGCCGCTCGAACAGGGTTACCCATTTTATATATCGCTTTGCCGATGTGCGCTTCATTATCGGTGACCCATGGCTTTTTGCCACCACATCCGGGCCCTACAGCCATTGCCTCAGTATACCAGGCAGATCTTGGATTGACCTTGATTTATGGGATCATTGTGGGTATTCCGGCCATTGCTGCTGCCAAGTTCCTCTTGTCGGGAGCAATGAAAAAGTATAATCCGCCTTTGTTGAAAGAATTCATTGTTGAAAAGACAGAAAATTATCAAGTACCTTCTCTGGCTACCTGTCTGATAATCGCCTTACTACCTGTATTGCTCATTGGGGGATCATCAATCATTACCATGATCGTAGGAGATAATGCCATCGTAGATGTAATTGGTAATCCGTCCATCGCGATGTTGATCGCCGTGCTTGCTGCCGCTTATTTTCTTGGTGTGAAAACCGGACGAAAAGTCGAGCATGTAATGAGAATATATGGAACAGCGATTGCTTCTGTAGCATCTATTTTGCTGATTATTGCGGGGGCAGGATCCTTCAAGGAGATTATGATCGCCACGGAAGTGAGCGACCGCATCGGCGAAGTGTTAGGCGGACTGGGTATGTCACCACTTATCATGGCTTATATCATTGCCTCGTTTATCAGGATCTGCGTAGGTTCTGCTACTGTAGCCGCGATGACCACTGCCGGGATCATGCAGCCCTTGATTGGAGTATCCGGGGTTTCCCCGGAACTGCTGGTCTTAGCCACCGGGGCAGGAAGTATCACCTTTTCACATATCAATGATGGTGGATTTTGGCTATTTAAAGAGTATTTTAATGTAAGTATTAAAGAAACCCTGTTGTCCTGGACTTTGATGGAAACCACTGTTTCTGTCGTTGGACTGTTGGGCGTTTTGTTATTAAACCTATTTATATAATGAGTATGAATCTCGAAGAAAGAATCAAGGAATTAGGGCTTGTATTACCTCCTGCACCACCACTTGGTGGGGTATATAAGCCAGTGATTATTGTCCATAAGATGTTGTATGTGTCCGGACAGGGACCAGTAAGAAACGACACCTCCCTGATCAAAGGTAAGGTGGGCTCAGACCTCACAACTGAAGAAGCTTACCAGGCAGCTCGTCAGGTAGGGTTGACCATGCTTTCTACCATGAAAGCCCAAATTGGAGACCTTAACAAGATTAAAAGGCTGGTAAAGACCCTGGGAATGGTCAACAGTGAACCCAACTTTGAGCAGCAGCCACAGGTGATCAATGGATTCAGTGATCTGATGGTGGAACTGATGGGCGATGATTTTGGAAAAGGAGCCCGGAGTGCAGTAGGGATGATCTTGCCAGGCAATATTGCCGTGGAGATCGAAGCCATGTTCGAAATAAACTAATGCCACACTGGTTTGAAATAACCAATTCCGATGAGGTGTTGAGTCCGGCCTTGCTGTTTTATCCGGAGCGGATAAAAACAAATATTGGCCGGATGTTATCCATTGCCGGATCTGCTGACCGTCTCAGGCCACACGTAAAGACTTACAAGTGTAAGGAGGTCGTGCAGCTACAGATGGATGCAGGTATCAATAAGTTTAAATGTGCCACACTTGTGGAAGCTGAAATGGTAGCGCAGTGTGGGGCAAAAGATGTCTTGCTGGCTTATCCACTTGTTGGACCAAATCAAAAAAGGTTCCTTCAGTTGATGGGTCAATATCCGGACACACAGTTTTCCGTGCTTGTTGATCATGAAGATCAAGTAGCAGGATGGAAATCACTGACACATACACATAGTTCCATTCATGTTTTCATTGACCTGGACGCAGGCATGCATCGGACTGGTGCAACACCAGATAAGGCTGATTCACTTATTGGGTTGCTGAATAACCCTTCATTTGTATTCCGTGGTTGGCACTGCTACGATGGTCACATTCACCAGACAGATTATTCCGAAAGGCAAGCGGCAGTGGAACGACAGTACAAGCCACTTTTGGAGTTGGTCACCAAGTATGGATTGGAGGGTAAAGAATTTATCTGTGGAAGTAGTATCTCATTTCCAATCCATGCTAACTATCCTGAGCGCACACTTTCCCCAGGAACGACCCTACTTTGGGACCATGGATATTCGACCAAATTTCCGGATCTTCAGTTTGATGTGGCGGCAATCTTGATGGCAAGGGTTGTAACCAAACCGGGGAAGGATTTGCTTTGCATTGACCTGGGCTATAAAGCAGTAGCGTCAGAAATGAAAGAAGCGCCGGTCTACATACCGCAGATACCTGATGCTGAAATCCAGACGCATAGCGAGGAGCACCTGGTCATCAAAACGAAAGATTCTGAGAAATGGAAGATTGGGGATGTAGTTTACGGGATTCCCTGGCACATCTGTCCTACAGTGGCCATGTATGATCAAGCTGGAGTTGTTAGAAGTGGAAAAGTCAGTGATTATTGGTCAATAGTAGCAAGAACCCGCTATCATCTGGTAAATGAAAACTGAGAAACCTTTGATATTTGATGCCCACCTGGATCTTTCCATGAATGCGTTGGAATGGAACAGGGACCTACGCTGGTCTGTGAAGGAAATAAGGGCTTCGGAAGCGGAAATGAAAGACAAGCCGGACAGGAGCAAAGGCACGGTATCATTTCCACAACTCAGAGAAGGGAATATTGGTATCGTCGTTGGGACGATGATTGCCAGGTTTACTAAAAAGACAAATAAGCTACCTGGTGCCAGCTGGAACTCTCCGGAACAGGCCTGGGCTCAGACCCAGGGTCAGCTGGCCTGGTATGAGGCCATGGAGTGGCAGGGAGAGATCACCTCCATCAATGACCTGGATTCGCTGGAAGCTCATTTGGCAAACTGGTCAAAAGATCCTGCAAACACACCTTTAGGATTAATCAAAAGTCTGGAAGGAGCCGATTCCATCATTTCTTTCAAACACCTGGAAAAGGCTTATGAAAATGGACTTCGGGCCATTGGTCCAGCTCATTATGGGCCTGGTACTTATGCACAGGGGACAGATGCATCCGGAGGGATTGGCCAAAAGGGAAGGGACCTGCTTACAGAGATGGAGCGGCTTAATATTATCCTCGACGCCACACATCTATGTGATGAGAGCTTTTGGGAGGCAATGGAACATTTCAACGGACCCGTTTGGGCCAGTCACAATAATTGCAGGACACTGGTCAACCATCATCGGCAGTTTAGTGACGAGCAGTTAAAGGAACTCATTACTCGTGGAGCAGTGATCGGAGCTGCCCTGGATGCCTGGATGCTAGCCCCTGGATGGATCAGGGGAAAATCCACCCCTGAATCTATGAATGTGTCTATGGAGAATGTGGTTGATCACATTGACCATGTTTGTCAGCTCGCAGGTAATTCTTTGCATGCCGGGATAGGTTCTGACCTTGATGGTGCCTATGGCAGAGAGCAAAGTCCTAAGGATCTGGACACCATAGCTGACCTTCAAAAGATCCCACAAATACTCAAGTCCAGGGGATATAGTACACAGGATATCGAGAATATCTGCAGCAACAACTGGATTAATTTCCTCAGAAAAGCCTGGGCTAAATAACTTCCACATTTGCCTTCGTTGGTGTTTTCACCAACGAACATTGAACATTGGTTTAGGCAATAAATTCAATATAGCTCAGTTTTTAAGCGGTTTACTCAGATCAATTTCAATTTTCATGGCTTCCTCGAAATCGACGTACCTTTCCAGATCCCGCATCGAAATGACTGTATATCCATTGTCAGCCAGATACTGAAGGTATTCCCTGAACAATTCAGGTGGTGTGTTGACCCAGGGGTGCTCTATGTCAGGTACGCCGTGCAATGTCAATACCACAATCTTTCCATCTTTTGCTTCTTGCAAAGCTTCCATGATCTCAGACTTGTTGTTTTCGTCCGTAGCCCAGCTGGGGATCAGATACGGGTGATCGTTTAGTGGGTCATAGGGCCTACTTCCGCCAGCTCGTGCCATTCGATAGTTTTTCTCTTTCAGGTATTCCAGAATCTCTGCATTTAGCCGATATCCCGGATAAGCAAAGTTTTTGGAAATTGGTATTCCGAGTGAGTCACATTTAAAATCTATGTATTCCAGTTCGGCATTAAATTCAGTTTGTGGAAGCTCGGTGATTTTTGCATGTGACCTGGTATGATTGGCTATCTCAAACCCCATTTTATCCAATGCCTGGATCTGCCTCCAGTTCATATATAAGGTACTATCCTGATAGTTTGGAGGAAATTCACAGACGAAAAATGTAGCTCCAAAACCAAATTCCTGGAGCAGGGGAGCCACTACAGCATATTGGCTGGCAGGAGCATCATCAAACGTTAAGACAACCAACTTATCCAGGATGAGTTTTTTCTGATTTTTAAACGAACAGCTAAAAATTTGTAGACTGATTAATAAATAGAAAATGTGTTGTTTCATCCTGAAATATCTGTTTAAGCGTTGTCTTCGCACAATAACAAAGTATGCATGGAATTTGAAATTCGCTGCAATATGCAAATCATGACAGCACCATATGGTATATATGGTTAAAATGACTATTTTAACACCATCTAAACCAAAATTAACCTTTATAAAAATGAATGACGCTAACGGTAAAAGACTTTTTTACGGTAGTTGTTTTGCCCTCATAACGACTGCTTTCTCATTCAGTATCCGTGCAGGGATACTACCTCAACTAGGAGAAACATTTGACCTCACAGCTACACAATTAGGTTTTATCAACCAGATGTGGTTCTTCGGGTTCCCGATCTCAATGGTACTGGGTGGAATTTTTTATAATACGCTTGGACCTAAAAGGATCATGCAGTTTGCCTTTTTCGCGCACACTATTGGAATTATCATGACCATATATTCAGGTGGATATTCAGGCCTACTGATCTCTACCTTATTAATTGGAATTGGTAACGGCTGTACAGAAGCTGCCTGTAATCCAATGATTGCCGATGCATATACAGGCAAAACCATGAACACCCTACTCAATAGATTCCATATGTGGTTCCCCGGAGGTATCGTAGTGGGTGCCCTGGTTTCATTCTTTATGACCAAGATGAACCTGGGCTGGGAAGCTCAAATCTGGATCATCATGATTCCAACTTTGATCTATGCTTATTTGTTCTATGGACAGGTCTTCCCGAAACCTTCGGAAAAAGCAGCATCACTAGCAGAAAACTTCAAGGCGATGTTCTTCTCAAAAAGTTACGCACCGCTCTTCATCTTTATCTGTATTTGTATGTCATTGACTGCAATCACAGAATTTGGACCTCAGCAGTGGACAGGTATTATCATGGCCAAGAGTGGTGCTGAACCAATGTTGATTTTAGCCCTGGTTACAGGTCTGATGGCTGTAGGTAGATACTGGGGTGGTGACTTTGTACATAAGTTTGACCAGACTGGTGTTTTACTTGGTTCTGCTGTGTTCAGTACAATAGGAATTTTCCTTTTCAGTACACAAACAGGGCCCATGGCTTACGTAGCAGCAGTATTCTTCGCACTGGGTGTTACATTCTTCTGGCCTAATATGATCGGATTCACAGCCGAAAAAATCACCCGAAGTGGTGCGATCGGTATGTCAATTGTTGGAGCAGTAGGAATGTTTTCTACCTCCATCTGGCAACCAATCATTGGTAGCTGGATTGATAGTTCAAGGGTAGAAGCACAAGCTGCCGGTCTGGAAGGAGATGCACTTGAGTTGGCTGCAGGGCAGGCGACACTACAAAATATGATCACATTCCCTGCCATTCTTGTCGTCTTATTCCTTATCCTGTTTTTCTGGGTGAAAAGTCGCAAGAAAGCTGAAGTAGCTGCTTAGAAAATAAAAAAAGATTCATTTAAAGTCACTTCTCAAAAGGGAGTGACTTTTTTTATTGCTTCTAATCTGTTTAGACGAAGGGCTTATAAAACTTATCTATCAATTATTAAACCTTTTTAATTGACTAAACGTTCAGTCATAATATGAGTCCCAGATCTAAGCAACAATTTGAAGCCATCAGAGCTTCTTCTACTACCAGAATACTGGATGCTGCCCTGGAGCTTTTTGGTACGGTTGGCTACCAGTCTACCACCATTGCGCAGATTGCAGACAAAGCTGGAGTATCCAAAGGATTGATCTACAATTACTTCGACAGCAAGGAATCATTACTGAAAGCCATGATTGATGAGCTGGCCAAAGAAGGGGAGAAGATTGTACAAAAAGTGACTGTTGATGATCCGAGAGAAATGTTGGAATTAATGATCCGGGGAACCTTTGAATGGTTAAGAAACCATGAAAAGCAAAACAGGTTGATAATGGGCCTTGTAACACAGATAGATCAGTTTGATTTTGTTCACGACATGGCTAATACCAAAATGAAAGAGTATATGGAGCTGATTGCTGATTTGCTTCGAAAAATAAAATTTCCTAATCATCGAACCGAAGCCCGCATCCTTGCGACCTTATTTGACGGGATAGGAATTCAATACCTGGTATTGAAACAGGATTATCCATTGGATGAGGTTGAGGAGATGTTGATAGAAAGATATTGTACACCTAAAATAGGAAAGAAATGTGTTTAACATATATAAGTGCCAGGCTGATCGGAATACTGCTTATGGTACTTAGCGTGCCAACATTTGGTCAGACGGCAGAAGAGATCATCAAAAAAGCCAATGATAAGATGACCGGGGAAAGCAATTCCTCGGAGATGGTCATGAAAATCATTCGTCCTGACTGGACACGGGAGATTGAGATCAAAAGCTGGGCTAAAGGAACGGAAAAAAGTCTTGTGCTGATTACTGCACCTGCCAGGGATGATGGCACAGCCTTCTTAAAGCGGGATAAAGAATTATGGAACTGGCAGCCGACGATCAATAGAGTGATCAAAATGCCGCCCTCCATGATGATGCAATCGTGGATGGGTTCTGACTTTACCAATGATGATCTGGTCAGAGAATCGTCTATTGTAGAAGATTATGAGCATGAGCTGTTAAAGGATACGGTGATACAGGGTAGGAACGCTTGGAAAATAGCCTTGATACCCAAAGAGAATGCCCCTGTTGTGTGGGGTAAAATAGAGGCATATATAGAAAAGACCGATTATCTGCAGTTACTCTTTAAGTATTACGACGAAGATGGATACCTGGTCAACACCATGGTTTTATCAGACATCAAAAATATTGGAGGACGTGTGATTCCTACTAAGATGGAGATGATCCCTGCAGAAAATCCTGATCAAAAGACGATGATCATCTACAAGAATATGCAGTTTGAAATCTCCATTGATGATGCCTTTTTCTCCATCCAAAACATGAAACGTGTGAGATGAGACTCTGCCGAAGCTTTCTTGATCCACGAAGCCTTGGCGCAGTGGATAGCGTAGGTAGTAGCGAAGGAACAACCCAATAACCCAATAACCCGATAACCTAATAACCTAATAACCTAATAACCTAATAACTAGAGTCATGTATCTAACATTAGCCTGGCGCAACATCTGGAGAAACAAGAGGAGAAGCTACATCACCATTGCTTCGATCACCTTTGCTGTAATGCTGGCCTGCGCCATGCGATCTGTGCAATTGGGATCTTATGAGCGGATGATTGAAACAGCAGCCAGGTTTTTTACCGGATATATACAGATCCATAAAAACGGCTATTGGGAAGACAAGACCATAGACAACAGTTTTCCTTACACTCAGGATCTAATGGAAAAAGTAGCCTCTGTTGAAGGTGTATTGGAGGTAGTGCCCAGGATTGAATCATTCGCACTGGCCTCTTTTGATCAGAAAACCAGGGGAACAATGGTGCTGGGGATTGATCCGGAGAAGGAGCATAAGCTCACCGAGGTAAAGGATAAACTGGTAGAGGGGGAGTACTTAAAAGCTGATGACCAATCCATTATGATAGCCGCAGGGCTGGCAGACTACCTGAGAGTTGGGATTGGTGATTCTGTGGTGCTGATTGGCCAGGGTTATCATGGAACGAATGCCGTAGGCATCTATCCCGTCTCCGGAATTATGAAATTTCCCGTACCAGAGCAAAACAATTCTACGATTTACCTGCCATTGAAAGAAGCCCAATGGCTTTATGCCACAGGAGACCAGCTGAGCAGTCTTTCTCTGGTGATCGACAAGGCAAACCATGTAGACAGGATTGTGGCTGGTATCAGTAAGGACGTGGATTTGGAAGCCTATGAGGTGATGGGATGGAAAGAACTGATGCCTGAGCTGGTTCAGGGAATCGAGATTGATAATCTAAGTTCTAAGGTGATGATCTGGATCCTGTATATCGTGATTGGGTTCGGCATGTTTGGGACTTTTCTCATGATGACTGCTGAGCGCATGTATGAATTTGGAGTATTACTTAGTATCGGAATGAAACGGGTCAAGATGCAGTTTGTCATTTTCCTGGAGATGGCTTTGATGGCCACTATTGGAGTCATTGCAGGAGTGGCAATCAGTCTGCCATTTATCATTTATTATCATTTTCATCCCATCTATTTTGGAGGTGAGATGCAGGCTGCTATTGAGGACTTTGGGGTAGAGGCTGCCTATTTTTTCTCCATGCAACCATCCTTGTTTTATAACCAGGCCTGGGCCATCTTTTTGATGGCAGGTATCCTGTCATTATATCCACTTATTGTCATTCATCGGCTGAAACCAGTGAAAGCCATGCGTGAAAATTGAAAATAAGAAGTGAAATGTTACTAAAACTATCCTGGAAAAATATTTGGCGTAGCAGGTTGAGGAGCCTTGTAGTGATTGGTTCTATCATCATGGGTATATGGGCGATGATCTTTGGCAATGGATTTATGAATGGCTTCATTGTTAGCTATATGGCCAATGCTATCAATCACGATATTTCACACATTCAGGTTCATCATCCCGATTTCAAAAGAGATCAGGAAGTGAAATATAGCATTCCCGAGGGGACCACCAAGACCCAGAAAATCAGGTCGTGGGAGGGCGTGAAAGGAGCAACCACTAGAACACTTGTAACAGGTATGATATCATCTCCCAGAAAGGCCTCCGGAGTTCAGATCAGGGGTATTGATATCGAAAATGAGGCCGAAGTAACTCGCCTGGATTCCCTGATCGGGGAGGGTACATACTTTGAGGAAATCAACAGAAACCCGATAGTCATAGGAGCCAAGCTGGCTGAAAACCTTCAGGTATCCGTGAAATCCAAGGTTGTATTGACCTTTAATGATGCGAACGGAACATTGACACAAGTTTCAGGACGGGTAGCTGGGATAATTAAGAGTGCAAGCCTGAATTTGGGTGAGGGATATGTCTTCATGAGGCAGGAAGACCTGGCCAGGCAGCTAGGCATAGAAGGGAATATCCATGAGATTGCTATTTTGCTTGAATCTCAGGTGGATCCAGCAACCATCGTGAGTAGGTATAAACAGGAATTCAATGGAGACCTTGTAGAAACCTGGGAGGAAATCGCTCCACAACTGGCATACATGCAAGACCTGTATGGTAGCATGCTCTATGTCCTCATGGGCATTATTCTCACAGCACTTGTCTTTGGTATCATCAATACCATGTTGATGGCGGTGCTGGAAAGAATGAAAGAGTTGGGTATGCTAATGGCTGTAGGTATGACCAGGATCAGGGTCTTTCTGATGATCATGATCGAGACCATCTACCTGGGTGTAGTGGGTGCACCAATTGGGCTTCTCCTCGGCTGGTTAACAGTCAGTTATTTAAACGAAGATGGTGTAGATCTTACCGCATATTCTGAAGGGCTGGAGGCATTTGGGTATGATTCAATTCTTTACCCTTATGTCGCTGACGAAGTTTACCTCATAGTAACCATAGGCGTGTTTATAACAGCTTTTGTTGGAGCCATATATCCGGCTTTGAAAGCTGTCCGATTGAAACCGGTTGAAGCACTTCATAAAATCTAAGATTATGTCGATCATTAAAGCAACAAACATTACCAAAACATATAATTCTACTGCTGTGCCGGTACATGCGCTCAATGGCATAAACCTCGAAATAGAAAAAGGGGAATTTACTGCTATAGTCGGTCCTTCCGGTTGTGGGAAAACAACGCTACTAAACATTCTGGGTGGACTGGATCACCCTACCACCGGAGAGGTCACACTGGCTGACACCAACATCACCACAATGAATGATGGTAAACTCATTGATTTTAGGCTCAATAACATCGGTTTTGTTTTCCAGGCATATAACCTGATCCCCGTTTTAACCACCCAGGAGAATGTAGAGTTTATTATGCTGCTTCAGAAGAGATCCAAAAAGGAAAGGGATGAGCGTGCATTGGAACTATTAACTCAAATGGGTATTGCAGACAAAGCGAGTCAACGACCGTCGCAATTATCAGGCGGGCAGCAGCAAAGGGTGGCAGTAGCCAGAGCCCTGGCATCAAAACCGCAATTTATCCTGGCTGATGAACCAACCGCCAATCTGGATTCCCATTCAACATCCGCCTTGCTGGATATCATGGCTAAGATGAACAAAGAGGAGGGGGCCACCTTCGTATTCTCTACGCATGACCAACGAGTGATTGACAAGGCTCGCCGGATCATTACGCTGGAAGATGGTCAAATCATAAGTGACGAAACAAGATGAGGTTTTGGCTGGTGATGTGGATATTATGTCCGCTCGCATTGATGGCACAGCAGGAAGAGGAAGATCCCAAGTTTACTGTTGGAGGATACGTAAAAGACATGGCTACGTTCAATTTCGCCGGTAAAGACTCGACACTCATTGATAATCTTATTCACAACAGGGTCAACCTTGCCTGGTATCCTTCCCAAAACCTCACAGGAAAACTGGAATTTAGAAATCGGATATTTTTTGGCGATCTGGTGAGTTTTTTCCCTTTCTATGGGGAACTCATAGATGTAAACAATGATTACTTCGACCTGTCCTGGATGCCGGTAAATAATAATGACCTGGTCATCCATACCATGATCGATCGGTTTTATTTCGAGTGGAATAAGAATGACTGGGAAGTTTCTCTTGGTCGACAAAGAATAAATTGGGGAATGAACCTGGCCTGGAATCCGAATGACCTCTTCAATGCGTATTCGTTTTTTGATTTCGACTACGAAGAGCGACCTGGAAGTGACGCCTTACGGATCAGAAAATATACGGGATATGCTTCTGAGATAGATTTTGCCATCAAAGCTGCAGAGAACTTTGAAGACCTGACGACGGCCTTAAAATATCAGATCAATAAATGGAATTATGACATCCAGTTTATTGGAGGTCTGATGAAAAACAATGTCACACTAGGCACAGGATGGGCAGGGAATCTTTGGAATGCCGGGTTTAAAGGGGAAATGACCTATTTAAACAGTCTGGATGAAAATGAAGATGATGGTTTCCTGGCATCAGTCTCAATCGATTACTTGTTTTCCAATTCATTATACCTCAATGGATCAGCATTATACAACAGCTATGGAGCCCAAGAGCCCAATTTTTTTCTGATCAATACATCTTCAAACCTTGATATCAGGTCGGTCTCTCCTTACAGGTGGTCCACCTTTGTCCAAGGTTCATATCCAGCACATCCTTTGGTGAATACCGGACTTTCAGCAATTGTATTTCCTTCGGACGGGTCCATTTTTATCAATCCTTTTGTTACCTATTCAATCACCTCAAACCTGGACCTGGATCTGATTAGTCAGCTATTCTTTTCCGATAGCTTTGCAGGTGAATACAAAGCGCAGAGCAAGCTTTTTTACCTGAGGTTAAAATTTAGTTATTAGGCGGGTGCTGTTATTGTTTTCCTAAGTCTTTCGTTAATTTGGTCTCCGTGATTAGAAAGTTCAAAGAATTTCAGCGGTTTTTACACGTCGACTTGTGGAAGGTCAAGATTAAATCACTTCCAAAAGGAAAGGCTTTTCTTTACCGGCAGCTTAGGATCCTGATGATTACTTTCTCTGAGTTTGAAAAGGATAAGTGTGCTGAGAAAGCATCTGCATTAACCTATTTCTCTTTATTATCCATAGTGCCGGTTGTAGCTATGGCCTATGGTATCTCTACCGCATTTGGTATGGAGGACTACTTGATGGATGAGCTTTCGCTTTATTTTTCCGGTCAGGGTGAAGTTCTTGAAAAAGTTATTGAGTACTCAAAAAAGATGCTTAGTACGGCCAGCGGTGGACTGATATCAGGAATAAGTCTTGTGTTTCTGATCTATGCAGTTGTTCGGTTATTAAACAACATCGAAGTAGCCTTCAATGATATCTGGGCAACAGAAAAGGGGAGGTCTTTGAAGAGAAAGCTTACTGATTATATGTCAGTAATTTTTCTAGGTCCAATCATTCTTATCTTATCCGGGACAGTAACTGTTTTCATTACAAGCCAGATTGAAAGTTTTACCCAAAGCATGGATATTCTGGGTTTTGTAAAACCAGGGATTTTGTTTCTGATTCGACTGATCCCTTATACCCTGGTATGGTTTCTGTTATTTTTGGTATATATCGTCTTTCCCAATGCACCAGTAAAAATCAGGGCCGCACTGATTGCAGGTATCATAGCCGGGTCATCTTACCAGCTTCTTCAGCTAGGCTGGATTGAAGGGCAGGTCTTTCTTTCAAAATACAACGCCATTTACGGAACGTTTGCTGCGTTGCCTCTTTTTCTCATTTGGTTACAGCTATCATGGATGATCTTGCTTTTTGGCGCTGAGCTCGCTTTTGCCATTCAGAATGTTACCTCCTGGTCTTACGACAATGAGCACCTTCAGATCAACCTGCGAACCAGGAGGAAGCTTACGCTTTTGATTATGAAACACATCATTACTGATTTTGTCAAAACTGAGGCCCCTGTTTCTTTCAACAAAGTCACATCAGATTTAGTGATCCCTCATCGATTTGTGAGAGAGGTATACAACGACCTGGAAAAAGCTGGTTTGATTGTGCGTGTGAAGAATGATGAGGAGGAGCAGTATGTTCCGGGTATGGACATCAATAAAATTGACATAGCCACTGTGATCTCCAAACTGGAGGAAATGGGGTTAGATAACCTACCTCAGCAACATCAAAATAAAGAGTTTGGTGTGATTGATCGAACCATCTCTTCGCTTTCAGAGGTCATTCGCAATGCCCCGGCAAACAAGCTCCTGAAGGAGCTTTGATCCGCAGACAACAAAAGTTTAAACTTATTTTAAGATACCAGATTTTAAAACATTTGCTTCCTTAAAATCATTTAAGGTGACTAAAACTTTTGTTGTCTAAGGTCCGCTCTTTTTGTGATCTAGAATCTGTAAGGTTTACTTAAAACTTTTGTAGTCTAGGCAGCAACTTTTGTAGTCCAGCCTATCCCCGCTGCTTAAACGACCAGGTAAATTCAAACTCAGCGACTACGGTACCATCATTCATTTTTCCAGTGGTCTTGAAGGTGGTTGTCTGTGAAGTTTCCTGGCTAATGCATTGCTCCACGGCTTTAAAGGCGTTTCCAGCATCTTTACAGGTAAAATAGACCCTACCAGTTGCTTTCTTGTAAAAACTGGCTTTCATATCCACGATGATAAATGCCACAGAAGGCTTGTGTCCTTGTACCGCAAGCAGACACGGAGCTGCTGTTGAGAGCTCAGCCGCCATACTTTGCACCGCAAAATACATGGATTTAAATGGGTTTTTCGTCAACCATTTAAAAGGAACAGAAGTCGTGCACCCTGTTTCATCAAGAGCTCTTACCCGAAGTCCGGCAATCAGGCCCATCGGCAAAGAGCTGATCAGATACATCCAGAATTTGGTCGGGGATAGTATCTGTTTCTTTACTTTTTGCTGAACTTCTGAAAGCTCCATATGCTACCAAAATAAGGCGTACAGTACCACAAGGATCACAAGGATTACCGTTGCACTAATATTAAATGTCGGTGAAGTCTCAAAAAGTTTCTTTGAAAGGATAATACCTCTTGCATTGTCTTTTCCTCCCGACTCCAGGTGGCTGATCAACATGATGATGATGATTGAAGCTATACAAGTGATCATCATCTGATGAAGGAATGGGAGTGTGACGAATATTCCAGCATCAGACCATTCATTTGGAGCCACTTTGAAGTACATCGCGATAGGGATAGACAAAACTACTCCCCAGATAGCAGCATTATTGGTGGATTTCTTCCAGAAGAGACCAGTTAGGAATACGGCCAGGATTCCCGGACTCACTACTCCGGTATATTCCTGGATAAATTGGAAGGCTTGTCCAAGGTTACCAAGTTGAGGAGCAATCAATACGGCAACGACCAGGGCCACAAAGGCTGTGATCCTTCCGGTATTTACTGTCTGCTTATCTGTCGCATTCCTGTTGATATAAGGACGGTAAATATCCATGGTAAATATGGTAGCTGTCGAATTCAGCATGGATGCCAGTGATGACACAATGGCTGCAGCCAGTGCAGCAAGTACCAAACCTTTTAGTCCCACAGGAACAAAGCTTTTGATCAACCAGGGTGCTGCATTGTCATTGGTAATACCACCATCCTCAGTATAAAAGGCCGGATCCATAGCTGCCTTGGTGAGTTCACCTGCTTCATTGCTATTGAGTACATAAGCAACGATACCTGGGATCACTACGATCAGAGGAATGATCAATTTGAGTCCCGCAGCAAATGCAATACCTTTTTGTGATTCCGCCAGGCTTTTGGCAGCTAAAGTTCTTTGAATGATATACTGGTTGAATCCCCAGTAATAAAGGTTGGCCACCCACATACCACCGATCAAAACTGCCAGACCAGGGAGGTCCCACCAGGCATCAGTGCCATTCGGAGTGATGATCTCACCCTTGGAGAGAATCATGGAGAATTTTTCGGGCACGACCTCATAGATATGCTTGAAGCCGTTTATGATACCCCCCTCAGGGGCTACATGGTCAAGCGCGATGAATGTGGTGATCAAACCACCAAAAACCAACAGGATTACCTGGACAACATCCGTCCATGCTACAGCGGAAAGTCCTCCCCATAGGGAATAGGCAGCAGCAAATAGCGCCAATCCAATGATGCTGGTCATCATTAATGATCCGTCACCAACCCCAATGATCGTATCCAGTGCTTTAGATCCAAGGTAGAGTACGGAAGTGAGGTTGACAAAAACAAAGAGCGCAATCCAGAACACAGCCAGGATCGTCTTTAAGTTTGTGCTGTAACGCTGCTCAATAAATTCCGGAATGGTATAGAGTTTCTTTTCAATAAAAACCGGCAAAAAGAATTTTCCTACAATCAAGAGGGTAGCAGCTGCCATCCATTCGTATGAGGCAATAGCCAGCCCGATGGCAAACCCTGAACCAGACATCCCAATAAATTGCTCTGCTGAAATATTGGCAGCAATCAATGAGGCTCCAATGGCCCACCAGGGGAGCGATTTACCAGCCAAAAAGTAGTCTTCTGCATTCTTTTGATGACCTTTTTTATCTCTGGAGACGTAAAGTCCAATCCCAACGATGGTCAGGCAATAAGCAACGAATACAATGATGTCTAGGGTAGAAAAATCCATGTTGTCTATTTTGAAAGCGCCTGCATTTTAACTAATCCAATCCTTAAATACAATTATGGAGACTAGGAGGTGAAGTTATTTATTGATACAAGAGGCTAGTCTCGCGGAATTCTTATTTGAAAAGTAAAGAAGTCTACTTTGTCCGTTACTTCCTGAAATCTGTATCTAAGCTTTTCATCCCCGGCTTTTCTAGCAATATCAATAAACCCCAGCCCAAGCGTGCCTTTGCTATTAAAGTCTTCTTCAGCGATAAGCTTTTTGTAGAGTTTTGTGAGTTCCTGCATGGGCATATCCCTGATTTCGTCCAGCCGTTTCTTTAGCTCTTTCGACTTTTCTGCAGGGATGTAGTTGCCTGTTTGTATGCTGAAGAATTTTTTACGGGCAGAAACCATGATGAGTGCAGATTTTGCATCATAGGTGCCAATTTTCCCCTTCAGGTCTATTTCATTGAGTTGGTAGTAAATGTTTTGAATGCATTCGGTTGCAATGTTGTAGAACTTTCTTGTTGTGGGGTTGCTGTCTTCCGAAAGTTCCAGCCGGGTTCCCAGGGTAGAGATCATGGACGTAACAAGGTCAAAATTCAACTGTCCTTTAAAGAGCAGTATAATATTTTGATCAAATACATTTCTATAACTCTTGAGATAATCCATGCCAGTTCAAATAATCTATAACCAGTGAAAGTAAGGACTATTTACCTGATACCCAATAAAAAAGCAATGAAGTCGATGCGGAAATTAAAAATCCAGGATGGTTTTGGTACTTTATTTGTGATGAAAATAATAAAAACGCTTTTCAAAAAACATTAATTTTTTTTCCTTAGCGTTTAGATCGATCGCCACATGAACTTTAAATACATTCTTTGCCTGGGAATGCTGCTTGTTATATCAGTTTCCTACAGTCAGAATTTATCCATTTACAAGAGCAAAAAAGGGGTAGAGGAAACTACACAAGCACTGGTACAACTTATCAAAGATAGGGGCCTGGTGTTTTTTGAGACGGTTTCACACGAAGAGATTGCCAAAGAACGGGGCATTGTTATTCCCCCTACGAAAGTGATTCTCTTCGAGGACTCAGAATTGACAAGTAAGCTCATCACCTGTCAGCAAACCACTGCGCTTGACCTTCCGCTCAAGATCCTGATCTGGGAGGAAAATGAAGATGTGTATATCGGATTCATCAATCCCAGTGATATGGAGAAGCGGTTTATGCTCAATGACTGTCACGATACCATTGAAGCCTTAAGTAGGCTCATGATCCGCCTGGTCACTGATGTGATGCGGGCAATGTGATTGGTAGATCAAATCCCAGGTATTCCCACCGAAACTGAAGCTCCTGGTTATCAAATCGAAAAGAGAGTCTTTCGTGTAGAGAGTCGAGCTTGGATGGGGTTACTTCAATGCGAAACAGGTCATCATCCTGGTGATAGTCATACGCTCCCCATTGATCCCATTGCTTATTGAAAATTATTGTCCATTGGGTAGTATCAGTAATAGCAAAAACTGAATACTTCCCCTTAGGGACGGAATTGCCAGAAATGAAAACCTGTTCTGAAGTCTCAAAAACAGTAGCTTTGTTTGCACCAATTCGCCAGACCTTATTATACGGTTCCAACCCGCCCCAAATTTTTCTATCCCTTACTGCTGGGCTGCTATAGGTGATCTTCATGTCAACCCCGGAAATTTGCGCGCTATCCATTCGGAGAGGGGAAGGTCTTTCTTTTTCGTTGCCACCGCATGCAGTACATAAGAAGAGTACAAGACCCACGATGGGAAAATCCGAAAATATTCTATTTAGCTTCAACATTTTTACCTTAATCCTACAAATTATTAAATGTCGGATTTGATGTGCATATGTACGATAATATTTTAGAATGGTTTAACTATCAGATTTTCCCGCTTTAACCTTAGAAGGGTAAATCATCGTCTTCAGAAAAATCACTTTTCATCCATTCCTGATCTGCTGTTGGTGGTGGGGCCTGGTCTGGCTGACCTGCATGACCTCCCGCTTTTTCTAACCTCCAGGCCTGCAGACTATTGAAATATTTAACAACTCCCTGAGGATCGGTCCATTTTCTGCCCTTGAGATTAAAGGAAATATTGACCATGTCATCTACTTTAAAATCATTCAGCTGTTCACAATTAGCTTGAATCAGCTCAAATTTTATAAACTCGGGGTATTGAGGGTTTTCTGCGTACTCTACCACAAACTCTCTTTTCCTAAATGAGTTTGTTACATCTTGTGTGTCAAATATTTCAATTATTCTTCCTTCGATGGTCATATTGGTTTTTTTAATAAACTATTCCCCAAATTTGTCGTTCTCTAAACGGATATGAAAAGATCAAAGCGGATTTTTTTTGTAATAGCAGCCATTTTCTTGTTGATCATGATCATTATCAGCATTGATATAAGTCAACGGACCACGTGGCCAGGTGCAAAAAAGAACTTAAAAGAAAGGATTGAAACTGGTGAATAAAAAGAAAGTCGATATAGAAAACATTGACCTCGAGCAGATGAGAGATAAGGTCACGGATATGCCTGGACTGATTGAATATGCTCACAGTGTTGGGAGTGCAATAGTAAAGCCTGAGGATAAAGGAAAAATCAAAGGTACAGCTGTGGCTGCCATGCATGAACAGACCGACAGGCAATTTCGCCAGTTATACGAGCAGATGCAGACCCTGGCAGAGCAAGCTAAATATCTTAAGAAGCGGGTGTCTATCTCGGAACGGATCTATCTGGCTGATATGGGATTTGACCCCGTCTATAACAAGGACTATTATTTGTTTCAACGTAAGAATGGTGAGGACGTCCTTACCATGGTGAGCCCTGATGAATGGGGCAGATCTAATCCCTTCAAGAGATTTATTGCACATGTCCGCTTGCTTTCGGATCATACATGGGAGATCGTGAAGACAGAGGATGATTCATTTAATTATTAGAAGAGCCAACCAAATCTTCATTTTAGGCAGTATGTCTTCTAAACTAAAAGTCAAAAACATGATTCTGGTAAGATCCATTTTACTGCTTTCCATATTATCGTTTCTCATCTTCTTAAACTCCTGTTCAAGCGATCAGATAGAGGTTGTTGACTGTGACGTCTCCGGACCTTCCATAGAGGATAGTGAAGTTACGGATGCGGACTGTCAGCCTACAGGTGTGATCACAGTGACCACTGTTGGAGGTGATGGACAATTGATGTATTCCATAGACGGGGTAAACTTTCAGGGTGAAGCAACATTTTCCAATTTAGCCAGTGGTACTTATACCATTACCGTAGTCGATGCCGAGGGATGCTCGGGGACTGCAGATGTCACTGTAGGAAACAGTGGATCTGATTTGAATTTTACTGCCGAGACTACTACCGGAGGATGCGGTACGGACACAGGATCAATAGTAGTGAACGCAACCGGTGGTGTAGGAGGCTATACTTATCGACTAGGTACAGGTATTTTTGATATGTCTAACACCTTTGAGGGCATATCGGGTGGTTCTTACAACATAGCGGTAAAGGATGAGGACGGGTGTATAACCTCAAAGAATATACAGGTGCTAAGTGGCGTGAGTTTCTCATCTGACATCAAACCAATTATTGATACCAATTGCAGTGTAACATCATGTCATGGAAATGATCCTTCGCTTCCAAAATTTAACACATACAATGAGATCAAAAACAGTGCATCCAGTATAAGGTCTGTAACGCAAAGTGGTGCCATGCCCCCGAAAGACAAGCTATCCCAAAACCATATCAATCTGATAGCGTGCTGGGTTGATGACGGAGCGCTTAATAATTAGAGATTAGGGTTTGGGTGTATTTTCTTCAAAATTAAGGGAAGCAGAATTGATGCAATAGCGTAGGTTAGTTGGCTTAGGGCCGTCAGGGAAAACATGTCCCAGGTGTCCGCCACATCTGGCACAGAGAACCTCAGTTCTCACCATTCCATATGAATTATCTTCCTCTTCGGCCACGTTCACCTCATTGATCGGCTCGTAGAAGCTTGGCCATCCTGTGCCCGACCTGAACTTCGTAGAAGAATCAAACAAAGGAAGCTTACATCCGGCACAGGTGTACACTCCATCTTTCTTATTATTCCAGTATTTACCGGTAAAAGCATATTCAGTTCCCTTCTTTCGGAGAATCTCAAATTCTTCTGTTGTTAACCTGGATTTCCATTCCGATTCGGTCAATTCAATTTTTTCCTCATCTGGGAACGATAATTTCTTTTTGGTGGCTTTTTGCTGTGCGCAAGATGAAAGAACTGAAAAAAGTGAAATTATGAATATGGCAATGTGAACGTGTCTCATTCTTGTAATTTAATGATTTCCCAATAATCATCCTAAAAACAGAATTTACCGCACTTTTGGTTCAAATTGAGGCTCAAAACCACTTTATGTAAAACGGATAAGATCCATATTATCAGAGAGTTAAATAATTAAAGTTAATTTATACTTAAATGAAAAATTCTCTCAAAAAATTTCCATATATGGTTTGTTTGGCTATACATTTAACGATGAAAAGTATGATCCGCCACCTGACTAGGATTGTATAACCAACCAGCACAACCGAAATGAAATCCACAGGGATATCATGTATTTTCTTATTGGGTCTTTTATTATCTACAACGCTAAGAGCGCAAGAAAACGGCTCTGTAGGTATAGGTGTGGAAAACCCAAATCCTAACGCAATATTGCACCTGGTTTCTCCAGGCAGCAATCAGGGGTTACTCATTCCCACAATGACAACCACAAAGCGTAATTCATCATTATTTACTGGTAAGTTATCTTCTGTTGAGAATGGATTGCTGATTTTCGATCTAACCGAAAAGGTATTCTATTATTGGCAGGACACCGGATGGCAGGCCCTCTCAGCAGGTAACCAGTCTTTGGAATATGATCCAGTTACAAACCAACTTACACTTTCAGGAGGTAGCGTCATAGATCTGAGCAATCTTGCCTCCCCGGATTGGGATGATTTGCAAAATATGCCGACCGGATTCCTTGATGGCTCGGATGAAGTGGATGATGCCGATGCTGATCCCACCAATGAAATCCAGGACCTTTCAATTAGCGGAAGTTTGCTGCAGATCACCAACAATGATAATGCTACAGCTATTGATCTGAGCACAGTAATCAGCGCTGGCAATCAGGACCTGTCTTTTGTAAATGGAGTGCTTTCACTATCCGATGATCCGGATGGAACACTTGTTGATCTTTCCGGGTATGATAGCGACAGCTCCGACGATTTTGATGGACAGTTTAGCAGCCTGTCAGGAATACCTGCAGACCTGGTAGATGGCGATCAGGTAGATGATGCAGATGCTGATCCGTCCAATGAAATCCAATCACTAGAACTGGTCGATGATGTGCTTACATTGTCTGGAGATCTTTCAGGCACCTCCCTGAATTTTGCTGGATGGGACAAGGATTCTTCTGACGATTTCGATGGACAGTTTAGTAGCCTGTCAGGGATACCTGCAGACCTTGCAGATGGCGATCAGGTGGATGATGCTGATGCTGATCCGTCCAATGAAATCCAATCACTAGAACTGGTCGATGATGTGCTTACATTGTCTGGAGATTTTTCAGGCACCTCCCTGAATTTTGCTGGATGGGACAAGGATGCTTCCGACGATTTTGATGGGCAGTTTAGCAGCCTGTCAGGAATACCTGCAGACCTGGTAGATGGCGATCAGGTAGATGATGCAGATGCTGATCCGTCCAATGAATTGATCGAAGTTGCAACACTTCTACTAGGCAATACCCTGCGTATCGTAGAGTCAGGAATTAATCATGATGTGGATCTTTCAGCATTAGCAGAAGATGCAGATGCCGACCCCAACAATGAGGTTCAAAGCCTGACCTACAATTCCGTCTCCAATGTCCTGACGCTAACCAAGCCCAGTGGGATGCATGATATGTGGGACCTCAGCGAACTTGACGATGCCACACCATGGATTGAAGAAAATAGCGGTACCAATATCAATTACACCGGCAAGTATGCTATCTCAAATAATATGATGTCGAGATCCAATCCAAGTCATGTGCGTGGCGCTGATCTGACCGCTACTATTGGTGCATTGAAGTCGGACATGATCAACTCTCATAAGACTGTGGTAATCGTACCCGAAGCTTCGACCAATCTAAGAAATATTGACCCTGGAATTTCAGGCCAGGAACTGATCTTGATCGTTATAGGTCCCGGAACTTTAAACGTGGATGGCGCCAACGGAAATATTTTCCTTTCAAGTGCCAATCATAGTCTCCCGACAGGTAGTACGCTGCACCTCATGTATTTTAAAGATCAATCCAGTGGAACAAATTTTGATGGCTGGATGGAAGTGGGTGTTTCAATAGCAGCTGGCAGATAGGGATGAAGTACCTGATATTCATATCGATCCTATTTCCTTTCTTTGGTAACACCCAGGACCTATACATAAAAAACACATCCTTGAAAATCACCGAGGGAGTGACAATGAGTGTACAAAATAGTGTGGTAAATAGGGGCCAGATCTCTAATGATGGTGCGCTCACTGTAAAAGGAAACTGGGTTAACGCAGGTGCCTATACAGATCAGACTGGTCAGATCATATTCAATGGAATTGATCTTCAATATATCAGTCATGGCAGTTTGCCTATTGGTAAGGTGATTTTTCAAAACGGGAGAAAACATATCTCTGAGAGTTTTCATGTAGCTGGAAAGATGGTGATGTCCAGTACGATGGTATTTGTACCTGCCGGTTCAGGCCTATACCTTGGTGAGCAGACACAATTAGAGTACGAGAGGGATGACCGAATCATTGGTGCTTTATACATGACTGGAAATGATATCACATTTCCTATAGGCACACCTGAAAAGAGCCTCCCGATCCGGATGGTGTTGCCAGAAGGTCAGGTGTTGCAGATCGGTGTAGCAGCAAAACCCGGGTTGCTGAGTAAATCAAAAGAAACTACGATATCTTCAGTTGCAGATTATTACTGGGAACTCATGACACCTGAAAATTATCAGGGAGCTGAAGTTACCTTAAACTTTCAGGGAGCACGGTTTCTGCAAAGTATTGAAAATGCCAGGGTGGGAGAGGCGGAGTCCTTCAATAGTGTAATAAAAGACGCTGGGTGTATGATGTTTTCAGGCTCACCGGATATGGGCATGGTCACCAGCGAACGGGCAAGAGGACCTTATCTTACCGTAGCCAGGAAATATATCAAGGGGGAAAAACCTCCAATCAATGTGTTGAACCTGGTGAGTCCAAACAATGATGGATTCAACGACTTCCTGCTAATAGAAAATATAGAAGCTTACCCGGAAAATACTGTCTCCATCTTTGACAGGTGGGGTGTGAAGCTTTATGAAGCCTACGCTTACGATAACAACAAGGTGAAATTTGAAGGCCTGGGCAATGAAAAGATAAAAAGTGACCTTGCACAGGGATCCTATTATTATGTAATATCTCTGGGTAAGGAGACGCTCTCTACAGGGTTTTTTGAATTGGTGAGATGAGGTATATCAAAAACATATTGATCCTCCTGTCTTTGCTTATGAGCAACCTTGCGATGGCACAACTCGATCCGCTTTACACACAGTACCATTTCAATCAGTATTTAATCAATCCTGCCTTTGGTGGGTTGTATGAAAGCACAGCTATTTCCTTCAACTCCAGGGCACAATGGTATGGTATGGAGGGTGCCCCTTTCACTAACACCTTGACATTTGAAAGTAGTATGTCGGATCATTCTGGTATTGGGTTTAAAGCCATGAATGACCGCATTGGTGTACATAACAACACAGAGATTATGGCTTCAGCCTCATATTTTATCAATTCACACTTTGTGAAGATAGGAATGGGTCTGATGGGGGGGATTACTCATATGTCTAATGATCTTAGTCTGCTGGATTCCAAAGTACTGAATGACCCTGAGCTGGAAAGTTTTGTTCCAAACAGCACGCAACCCAATTTTGGTTTGGGTTTCATAATCCATCGCTTTGATTACTTTCTGGCAGTTAGCATTCCCAGGATTCTGGAAACCCGAAATACATCCAGATCTCTCAATGACCCAAGATATGACCGAAATGTCTATATCTCTACCGGTTACAGGTTTAGTCTTTTTCGGTCCAATGATACCAAACTTCAAACCCTGGTGAGAGTGCTGGGATCAAGATTTTCTTTCGATGTTGCTGCCACGTATTTTGTGACAGACTTCGTACGATTGGGTACCATGGTGAGGGATTACTATGGTGTGAGTTTTTTTGGTAAAATCGACTTTGACAAAAACTTCTCGGTTGGCTATTCATTTGAATTACCTACCAATAACCTGATCTTTACCAATTACGGAACCCACGAGGTTACCCTTAGTTATGTATTCACTCCGTTTAAGCACCAGAACCCACTTGAAAGAATATTCTAGCTAAATCACTCGAATAATTCGTCCATTTTAGTTAGCTTTACGCTCCGACGCCTAGATTATAACTATGTAAAGAAAAGATAGTATTTTCTTTACAAGAGATGAAATAATAGATCACCGCCATGAAAAGAGTTTTATTTCTCTTCAGTTTATTGGTAGGCAGCACCCTAATGGCCCAGGAAGGTTCTGTAGGGATTGGTACGCAAACACCAAATGAGAAAGCTGTCCTTCACCTTGTTGCACCAAACAACGATCAGGGATTCCTCGTTCCCAAGCTCACTACCACACAGCGAAATAATTTTTCGATCCAGCTGACCTCTGCTGAAAATGGGATGATGGTCTTTGATTCAGACCTCAATCAGTTCTTCTTTTGGATGACAGACCATTGGGAAGCAGTAGGTTCATCACTTCAGGCGGGCAGTGGAATTGAAATTGTTAATGGAGTCATTACCAATACCGGGGATACTGATGCTTCTGATGACTTTTCGGGAGATTGGGTTGATCTTTCCAATGTCCCTGCTGGGTTTGCTGATGGTACTGACAATGTAGATGATGCGGATGCTAATCCCATCAATGAGCTGCAAGACCTCAACCTGTCCGGAGATATTCTAACAATCACCGGACTCACCACTCCAACGCAAATTGATTTGTCGGCCTATACGGGTACTAATACTGATGAGCAGGACCTATTGTTTTCTGCAGGACAGATTTCTTTAAGTGGAGACCCCGACAATACTATTATTGACCTGAGTAACTACGATAGTGATGCCTCAAATGACTTCTCAGGTGACTGGGCAGATTTGCAAAATGTCCCCACTGCATTTTTAGATGGATCGGATGATGATGCTGACAACGATCCAACCAATGAAATTGAACTTCCGTCGACAGCGGGTCTGGGGGAGGTTTTGAAATTTAATGATGCTTTACAGTGGGCACCGGCGACAGATCAGGTTGATGATGCAGATGCAGACCCAAACAATGAGCTTCAGGATCTGAATCTGACAAGTAATATCTTAACAATTACTGGCGTTGCGAGCCCAACCCAGATCAATTTGGCCGCCTATTTGGGAAACAATACAGATGAACAGGATCTTCAATTTCTTGATGGACAGATTTCACTGACAGGAGATCCTGATGGAACAGTCATTGATTTAAGTCTGTTTGATACAGATTTCACGGACGATTTTTCCGGATCCTTTCTGGATCTGGATGATGTTCCATTTTATCTGGATACTGATGCAACGGATGATTTCTCGGGATATTTTGCTGATCTGCTGGAGGTTCCGGCAAATCTTGATTTGGACGCGACCGACGATTTCTCCGGACAGTGGGCTGATTTGATGGGTATTCCAACAGACTTCCAGGATGGCCTTGACAACGTGGATGATGCGGACTCAGATGCGGGTAATGAATTGCAGGATCTTGTATACGATGGTGAAACCTATGAATTGTCGATCACTAGTAGTTCCCTGGAGCCGATCAGCCTTGCTGGCTTGCTAGACAATACAGATGTGCTGGCCGACCTTCTTGTCTCTGAAGGCCAGATACCAAAATTCTCAGGAGGCACGTGGCAAGCTGGTATCGATGAGTTTGAGGATGAAGATGCTGATCCGTCTAATGAAATTCAGGACCTCGTATATGATTCAGAAATCAGTCAGCTGACATTGACTAATAGTGCGGGATCTCCAGTAGACCTAAGTTATTTGTTAGACAATACAGATGTGCTTTCTTCACTTGATCCGCTAGAAGGCCAAATCCCAAAATTCTCAGAAGGAGTCTGGTCAGTGATGGACGACAATGTAGACGATGCTGATGCTGATCAGACCAATGAGATCCAGGACCTTACCTTCGATCCGTTATTAAATATTCTGACAATAACTAATAATCCGGATGCAACGCCCATCAATCTTTCTGGCCTGGCCGGTGGTATTTCCACTATCGTAGGAACTCCCGGGGATGTTTTAAAGTATGACGCGTTGCTTGGCTGGCAGGCAGGGACAGATGAAGTGAATGATGATGATCCTGATCCCCTGAATGAATTGCAATCTCTCCAGTTTGAAGGATCACTAATGTGGTTGGATAGGGATCCTGAAGGTAATGACATAGATCTTTCCATCTACAATACCGATGTACTGGCTGATCTTTTACCTTCAGAAGGACAAATTGCAAAGTATATCGAAGGTGCCTGGGTTGTTGATAATGATAATGTTGATGATGCAGATAATGACCCAAATAATGAACGACAGGATTTGTTTTATGATTCCAGGGGATACACTTTAAATATCACAAATAACCTCGATGCGTCAATTATTGATTTGTCAGGTCTAAGAGATAATACAGACAATCAGGATCTGGAATTAATCGATGGGAGTTTGGAGTTAACAAACGATGCTACACCAGTCGACTTAAGCGCTTATTTTGATAATACGGATCTGCTTGCTGGACTTTCGGGTAGTAATGGTCAGGTGGTTAAACACAATGGCGTAACCTGGATAGCCGGTACGGATGAGGTGAATGATAGTGATTCTGATCCCACGAATGAAAACCAGACAGTTACTGCTGGAACTGGAATAAGTGTAGTAAAATCAGGAGAAAATTTTACTGTAACGAACACTGCACGTGATCAAGTAGTAAGCATTACAGGTAGTGGCAGTGCATCAGTGACTGGGTCTTATCCGAACTTTAATATTGATGTGCCTTCAAGTGGCGGTAATGGACAGTTTGCGTTTAAGGCAGGTAATAGCAAGGGACTTATTTTCCCTGGAGAGGGGGTTCCGGTTGAGATTATTTTTGAAGCTATAAGTTATGATGTTGGTGAAACCTATCCTCTTTCAACTTTTACTACCCCTATAGATGGTATTTACAGCTTTACAGGGACTATAACCACACAAATTACAGATGGTGGTGATGTCTATTTATATCTGTTAAAGAATGGAAAAGATGTTATGCATGCAGTGGATAGAATTGTTGCTGCGCAGGATGTTATTTCATTTATGGCAGATATGCAATTGGTAAAAGGTGACATTATCTCTGTTCATATCAGCTCTATGAGAGGGGGTACTGTAGTTGGGAATCCAGCGCAAACTAATTTTAGTGGAAGACTAGTTTTAAGTAACTAATGAGAACATTGTTTATCATCTTGCTTTTGGATGTATCAATTTCTGATTGGTGCTTTAGATATGAATCACTTGTTGATTGTCACAGATGAAAAGAACACTATTTCTTTTAGTTGTTATAATATCCAGTGCTCTGAAGGCGCAAGAGGGTTCCGTGGGTGTTGGGACACTTACTCCCAATGAAAAAGCTGTCTTACACCTGGTAGCACCAAACAATGATCAGGGCTTCCTACCTCCAAAACTCACCACCACACAAAGAAGTACCTTTTCAAATCAGCTTACCTCAAACGAAAACGGTATGATGGTCTATGATTCCGACCTGAATCATTTTTTCTTTTGGTTGGCTGACCATTGGGAGGCTGTTGGATCTTCTTTGCAGGCTGGAGCGGGATTCGAAATTGTCGATGGGGTGATCACCAATACAGGGGATACAGATCCTTCAGATGACTTTTCTGGTGTATGGGGTGACCTGACTGGCATACCCACTGGGTTTGCGGATGGCATTGATGATGTGAATGATGCTGACAACGACCCCAGCAATGAGCTTCAGGATCTGAACCTATCAGGTAATACGCTAACAATTACTGGTCTAAGCTCACCAACAGCAGTGGATCTTTCTCCGTTTTCAGGTACAAATACTGATGAACAGGACCTTCAGTTTATTGCAGGACAGATCACGCTTTCTGGTGATCCTGATAACACAATAATAGACCTGAGCGCTTATGACTCCGATGTTTCAGATGATTTTTCTGGTGACTGGGGAGACCTTCAAAATGTACCAGCTGCTTTTGCAGATAATATTGACAACGTGGATGATGCAGACAATAATCCCAATAATGAAATTGAGCTTCCATTGTCAAGTGATGCGGATGGAAATACCTACGGGGACTTTCAGACGGGGAATTACCTCAAAGCCTTGAATTTCCTTTCTGAGCCCATGACTGCTGATTTTACAAATATTACTGGTGATGTTTTGGATATCTCACCATTTAAATTTGCCAGAACGCTCCTGTTTACCCCGGATGGAAAAGGGTCTACCATTAGGTTTATACAGGTAAATAATGGAATTTCAGGTCAGGAACTTATTCTGGTAAATGTAGGGACTGCATTCCTTGCACTTGAAGCATATGCCACATCAAGCAACCTTTATCTTCCCACAAGCTTTGCTTCAATAAATCCAGGTGGATCTATTCATATGATGTATGTGGATGATGGGAAGGGAGTTAAAGGCTGGATTACGTTATCAATTTCATACAATGATGCACCAGGAATGGGAGGATAGATATGAAATGGTTTATATACATATTATTTTTCTTTTGCATTAAGCTAACGTTTTCCCAAAGCCTTCAGAATACCGGTATGCCTATAAGCCTTACCGAAGGCGCTATTCTCAAGGTCAACGAGAACTTTGTCAATGCGGGAAGCCTGCAGAATGAAGGTCAAATCATTGTTGGTGGCCACTGGGTCAATACAGGGGTGTATCAGACTTCAGGAGCAGGCGTGGTGGATATGAACGGATCTCTTACGCAGTCTATCAATGATCAGTCATTTATTGAACGACTCAGGTTGTCAGGTGCCGATAAAACCCTAAATGCAGACCTTTTAGTAGACCACCTGGAACTCAACGGCAGCCTTTTAACTGTTGGTGAAGGTTATGGCCTGGAGATCAATCCCGGAGGAACAATCACAAGACAACCTGAGGACTATATCATTGGCCGTTTGATCATGACAGGTAGTGAGACCTATCCCATTGGGACCGAAAACTATTTTTTGCCGGTTAGCCTCAATCAAATTACAGGTGATCCTTCACCTATCGGTGTTCAGGCTGTAGAATCTGCCTTACCTGGCCCACTTGATAACACAATAGCAGAAATAGCGCCTTTCTATTGGATAATGGACGAATCCGATGAAGAATTTAATGTTGAGGTGGGATTTGAAAATGCGGAATTCCTTCAGGAAATTGAATATGCCATGGTAGTTCAGGCAGAATCAGCTAACTCAACAGTTTATAGCCTCTACCAGGATTCAACCAGCGGTAATACAAGCCTTGGACTTATCACCAACGATCAAAATCACCCATTAACCTTATCTTATTTTTCACTTGGAAGAAAATACCTGCCAAACGATAAGCCTCCCATCAAGGTCCTTAACCTGGTCAGCCCAAATGGAGATGGTAAAAACGAATTTCTCTTTATTGAAAACATTGATGCATATCCTGAATGCCTGGTGGTTATCTATGACAGATGGGGTACAAAAGTCTTTGAGCTAAAAGGTTATGACAATAGAGAAAAGGTCTTTAGTGGTAATAATAATGTGCTGAGAAAGTCAGAGCTTACCGAGGGTACATTCTATTATGTAATACGGTCGGAGGGTGAAAAGCTTGGTAGTGGGTTTTTTGAATTAATGCGATGAAATATCTCATCACCATATTGACCTTTGTTTTTTCGATCCAGTCGTTACAGGCTCAGCTGGACCCATTATACGCTCAGTATCATTTCAACCAGTACATGATCAATCCAGCGTATGCGGGAGTTTACAAGTCAGCTACCATTGCTGTTAACTCCAGGGCACAATGGTTCGGCCTGGAAGGTTCCCCCGTGACCAATACACTTACCGCAATGAGCAGTATCGGAAACTCAGGTGGATTTGGTATCAGGGTGATGAATGACCGGATTGGGATAAGGAATAGCAATGAATTTATCGCCTCAGGTTCATATTATATCCGCTCTCACCTGACCACATTAGGTTTTGGGTTGCAGGGTGGGATCACCCAGGTGAGTAATAACCTGAGCAAGCTGGAGCCAGAAGTACTCGATGATCCGGTTCTAGATGGCTTTATCCCTCAATACTCGTTTCCAAACTTTGGATTTGGTATCATGCTCCAACGATTCGACTATTTCATCGGGCTTTCAATTCCCAGGATATTGAGTGAGGATGCTCCAGATCCTGTTTTCGAAGACAATGGAAGATACCAACGCCATTATTATTTGTCAGCAGGGTATAGGTTTACAGCAGTAAGGTCATATGACACCAAAGTTCAGACTTTGATCAGGGTGCTGGAAGATAAGGTTTCGGTTGATATCTCGGGTACCTACTTCCTAACTTCGGATATTTGGGCGGGTGCCATGGTAAGAGATTTTTCTAGTTTTAGCTTCTTTGGGATGCTGCAATTCAATGAAAATTACAGGATTGGTTATACCTTTGAGTTACCAACAAACAACTTAATTACTACCAACTTTGGAACTCACGAAATTACTTTCAGCTATACCATCACCCCATTCGCTGATCAGGTATTTGAGGATCGGTTCTTTTAAAAAACACCATTTTTTCAGCTAATACTCAAAAATATCCGTAAGAGTTAGTTAGGATGATATAGAATAACTAACTTATAAGAATACGATCGATTCGAATAAACAACAGACCAATGACACCCCATTATTGTCTATTGCTTGCACTCGTAGTGAGCTTTCATTTTTCGTTTTCTCAAAACCGCACCAAGGCCATTACTCACTACATCTTCCCTGATTTTGTAGAAGGTGTTGTGCTAATGAAGAATGGCAGGAAAAACGAAGTATCAATCAACTATAATGCGATAAGCGAAGAAATGATCTTTGTAAAGGGAACCCATAAGCTAGCGATTGGTAGTACCGAGAGCGAATTGATTGATACTGTGTTTATGGAGAATAAAAAGTTTGTCCGGCTTGGAGGCAGGTTTGTTGAGATATTACACCAATCGGATGCCTGTGATTTGTTTGTCCAGTATAAATGCAAGCTGGATTACCCCGGCAAGGATGTTGGTTACGGAGGCACATCCCAAACAGCTGCTGTCGATAACTATTCAGTCAATTACAGCAATGGCCTGGTCTATGAGCTGGAGCTACCAGATGATTATGAAACCAAGCCATATCTTGTTTATTACCTGAAGCAGGAGGGAGAAGTCAATGAGGTGACCAACCTTCGGCAATTTATGAAACGCTTCAAGAATAAGCAGGATCATTTCAAGGCTTTTGTTAAAGACAATAACGTGAAGTTTGAAAATGTTGATCAGGTAGTAAGCCTGATAAACCATTTGGAGACTTCCTAGGTTTTTAGGTGATAGGATCACCGAAATATTTATAAACAACTGAATTAAAAACGATGAAACCCCACATTGTTATTTTCTCTACTCTTTTTATGCTTTTTCATTCTTCATTTTCTCAAACAGATGGTCAAAATACTACCTATTTCATTTTACCGGAGTTTGTAGACGGCACTGTTTTAATGAAGAGCGGAAATAAGAATAAACTCTCTATCAATTATAATGCGGTAAGTGAAGAGATGATCTTTGTAAAAGGCCAGCATCGAATGGCAATCGGTAATACTGAAAGTGAATTAATAGATACAGTGTTCATGGCTGACAGAAAATTCATCAGACTGGATGGTAAGTTTGTGGAGGTTCTTGAACAAACCCAGGCATACGATTTATACGCTCAGCATAAGTGTAAGCTAGACTATGGGGAAAAACCAATTAGCTATAGTGAAGCCTCAAAAAGTTCTGCAAGGGAGAATCAGTCACTCAGCTATTCTACTGGCCTGGTATCTGAATCAAGGGTTGTATATGAATATATTCCTAGTCCTTATTTGGTATATTATTTTAAACAGCAGGGAGAAATTCTTGAGCTTACGTCCTTGAAGCAGGTGAAGAAACTTTATAAAGAAAAGCAGAACCTGTATAAAAGTTTTGTTAAGGAAAATGATGTTGCTTTTGAAAATGCAGATCAGGTTGCAGATTTGATTTACCATCTCGAATCAACAAGCCTGGCATCAAATCATGAGTTGGGGTTTTTAAGTCCAGAAAGAGTTAGATAATGTTATCTTATGATATAAAGAAAGGGTAAGTTTGAATAGACTAATTCAAAATACCCCACATGATCAGACATTCTTTTCCAGGAAACTTATTCTTTCTCTTTTTGCTGTGCTTACTTTTTACAAATTGTGAGGACTCAGCGAAACCGCAAAAGCCCAATGTTTTACTTATCTGTGTAGATGATCTACGCCCTGAGTTGAATAGTTTCGGAGCGAGCTATATCCAATCACCAAACATTGACGCTTTAGTTAATGAGTCCGTATCATTTAAGCGACATTATGTAAATGCACCCAGTTGTGGACCTTCCAGGTATACGCTTTTGACAGGGCTTTATGGTCCACCATCAAACAATGCACTATTCATTCGTTCTGAGAAAATTGCCAGAGGCACTGACCAGGTCGCTCCGAGTATGCCAGAGTGGTTTAGAAACAATGGATACACCACTGTTTCTGTTGGGAAGGTGTCTCACCATCCCGGGGGGCTTGGAGGTGACGACTGGAATGACGAAAACATCGTTGAGATGCCCAACGCATGGGACAAGCACCTGATGCCTGTAGGGGAGTGGCAACATCCGCGGGGAATGATGCATGGTCTGGCACATGGCGAGATCCGTGTAAAGCCGTCAGACATGGATGTTTTTCAGGCGGTAGAAGGTAATGACAGGATCTACCCGGATGGGTTGATGATGGAAGAGGCTTTGACACAGCTCAATACACTTGCAAAAGATGGTGAAAAACCATTTTTTCTTGCAGTGGGCATCATAAGGCCTCATTTGCCATTTGGAGCCCCAAAAGCTTATTATGAGCCTTATGCTGACATTGAGCTACCTGCTACACCACATCCTACAAAGCCCGAGGGTAAAACGACATGGCACCGGTCAGGTGAGTTTATGAATTACAATAGATGGGGAAAAGACCCTAATGAAGACAGTTTATTCGCCATTACTGTTCGAAGGCACTACGCAGCCTGCGTAAGCTATGCAGATGCCCAGGTAGGCAAGATATTGGATGAACTTAAAAAGACAGGAGCCGATAAAAATACCATCGTGGTCCTATGGGGAGACCATGGTTGGCACCTTGGTGAGCATGCCATCTGGGGAAAACACAGCCTCTTTGAAGAATCACTTAACTCTCCACTGGTCATTCACTATCCGGGAATAGAAAATAAAGGGGTGCAAACAAATTCCATGGTAGCAACCATTGATATATTTCCAACGCTATGTGACCTGACCGGCATTGAAATACCAGGATTCACCCAGGGAGAGTCACTTGTACCCATTCTCAAACGACCTGATACCAGGGGGCATAATGCCTTCGGCTATTTTCGGAATGCGAAAACCCTTCGCACTGATACACATCGGATGATTTTACACGACGATGGCTTTGCCGAGCTATATAATCATCAGTCACCAGAAAAAGAGACCTTGAATATTGCCTCGGACAATCCTGAACTTGTGAGCCAGCTGAGTCTGGAGCTTAATGAAAAGTTGAATTAAGTTACTTAAAACGCTCAACAGCTAGATCAGCGACATGTTTGCCTATGGATAACGATGACGTGGCTGCCGGAGACGGTGCATTTCCGACATTGATCACTTTTTCAGTTTCCATAATCAGGAAGTCGTCTATCAGTCCACCATCCCGGTCACAAGCCTGGGCTCGCACACCGGCTCCTCCTGAAATCAAATCATTGCTTGTGATGTCAGGCAATAGCTCCTGAAGCGCTTTGGTGAATGCCGCCTTGGAATAAGATCTGTAGAGTTCACCCATGCCTGTTCTCCAGTATTTTCGGATCACTTTTTGAAAACCAGGAAAGCTGAGGCTCTCGAAAAACTCTCCCGGGTTGATCTTCATTTTGTTGTATCCTTCGCGACTGTAAGCAAGGACTGCATTAGGCCCCGCTTCTATCCCTCCGTTAATCATGCGGGTAAAGTGTACACCCAAGAAAGGGAAATTCGGATCAGGCACCGGATAAATCAGATTTTTGACAAGATGTTCTTTCTCCTTCTTAAGCTTATAATATTCTCCTCTAAAGGGGATGATTTTATAATTCACCTTCATGCCGGTTAGTGTGGCCACCTTGTCGGAGTACAATCCCGAGCAATTGATTACTAAACGGGTAATAAAGGTCTGTGAAGGAGTATGCACCTGAATAAAGCCTTTATCCTCAGTGATCTTGGTTACTTTGCTGCCGGTAAAAACCTCTCCATTGAAGTGTTTGATTTTTTCCACATACTTCATGGCCACTTCTGTATAATCGATGATCCCAGTTTGGGGAACAAAGATGCCTTTCAAGCCATTCACATGTGGTTCGTATTCTTTCAGCTGTTCTTTGTTAAGATCCTTTAAGCCTTTAAGCCCGTTTTGTCGCCCTCTTTCGGAGAGCATTTTCAGGGTATCGAGCTGGTCTAGCCGTGTAGCAACCACTATTTTACCACACAATTCAAATCTGATTTCTTCTTCCTCACAAAAGCGGATCAGTTGATTGTACCCATCGATACAGTTTTTGGCTTTGAGGCTGCCGGGCTTGTAGTATAATCCGGAATGGATTACCCCACTGTTATGTCCTGTTTGATGCTGGGCGAGCTTGGGTTCTTTTTCTAAAACTGCAACACGAAGCTTAGGGTTGGCCTCTTTGATTTTTAGTGCGGAAGCTAGACCTACAATCCCTCCGCCAATAATAACAACATTATACATTTAGCCGGCTAGTATTTTAAAACAAAGCTGTAAATATTGTCAATCCTTAAATCATTAGAAAGTAAAAAAATCATCTTTTCGAAATTCTTCTTTGACCCCTTTGAATTTCGAGATGATTAAGATTACTTATCCTTCTCCTCAAATTTCAATGAAATGGAGTTGATGCAATAGCGCTCCCCGGTAGGCTGAGGACCGTCATTAAAAATATGACCAAGATGGCTACCGCATTTACCACATAGCGCTTCGGTTCGGTGCATACCATGTGAGGTATCTAGCTTATATTCCACAGCTCCCTTGGTGATGGGTTGGAAAAAGCTTGGCCAGCCACTTCCTGAATCAAATTTAGTAGATGAGTCGAATAGCGGGTTTCCACAGGCTCCACATTCATAAATTCCACTTTTTTTGTTCTCGAGTAATGCTCCAGTCCAGGGTCTTTCTGTCCCTTTCTTTCTTAACACCTCATATTGTTCGGCAGTCAGTTCTGCTTTCCATTCTTCCTCGCTTTTTTTGATTTTTTCCATAGGATTTCTGTATTGGTTAAAGTTAAGGATATTAAAGCCTTTTTCCGGATGGCACTCCAGCTATTACTCTTTAAAATTTTAATAAAGAACTAACAATAAAAAATCAATGCTTCAAAATGCAATCAGAATTTAAATCTAATATTGGTGACCATTTCTAAAAATTTATTGTCCCTGCTTGATTCAACTCCAATTGCAATCAAGAACAAAGAGAAGACATTGAAGGTTTAGTTTTACTTATACATTTTATCTCCATTATGAATAAAAAACCCCTATTAATTTCCGGCCTTGTAGTGATTATTTTGGGTGGTGCATTGGCGTTAATGGCTTTTTTGAGTAGTCTCAAAGAACCACCAAAGGTGAGGAAACAACCTGAGGTCAAAAAGTATGTGAGAACTGAGGAGGTAAAATATGAAGACATCCTGACACATGTTATTGCTTATGGACGCGTAGAGACCGCCCAGTCTCTTGATTTACTTTCCGAGGTCAGTGGAAGAATGCATGAAGGAAACATCCGGCTGAAACAGGGTCAAAACTTTAAAAAAGGAGACCTGCTTTTTCAAATCGAAGCAACCGAGGCCAGCCTCACTCTCAAATCTCAAAAGAGTAATTTTCTTCGTGACCTGGCCGCTATTTTACCTGATCTGAAGATTGACTATCCCGAATCTTTTGAGGTTTGGCAAGCTTATTTCTCAAAGCTGGAAATTGATAAGGATCTTCCAAAATTACCAGACACCCAGAGTGAAAAGGAAAAGACCTTCCTGGCTACGAAAGGGATTTACTCCACTTTTTACACCATCAAGAGCGTTGAGGAGCGGCTTCGGAAGCACTGGTATTATGCACCATTTGACGGTAGTATCTCAGAAATTGTTTTAGAGACTGGTGCTTTTGTCAACTCAGGTACACGAATTGGAAAGATTATGAGAAAAGGATATCATGAATTGAAGGTGGCCGTAGAAACTAAAGATATTCCGTGGATACAATTAGGCGCAGAAACATCAATCTTTTCCAACGAGACTCAACAAACATGGAGTGGCACAGTTGCCCGGATCAGCGACTACATCAATCAGAATACCCAGTCCATTGATGTATATATATCTATAGACCCTAGAGGTGGAAAGATCTATGATGGGCAATTTATCGAAGCAGCCATACCTGCAAGGATTATTAAGGATGGCATGGAGATCCCGCGTAACTTAATTTATAATGGCAATGAGGTATTCGTTCTGGAAGATTCATTGCTAAAAGTAAAGCCTGTCACCATTCATCGACTGATGGATGAGACAGCGGTATTCTCAGGGCTATATGAAGGAGAGGATTTGGTCGTGGAGCCATTGATCAATGCACACAACAACATGAAGGCATTCAAACTGTCTGACAGGGAAATTGATCTGGAAAGGAAAGCCCCCATGGATGCTAAACTCACTGAACGTCAATCTGATTCTCAGCAAAACAAACGATAACTGAAAATGAACGGCATCAAAGGTCTCGTCGAGTATTTTGTCAAGTTCCCAATACTGGCGAATATCATAATCGCGATCACGTTGATCGGTGGGATTGTTTCCCTGATGAATACCAAAAAATCCTACTTCCCAATTAGAAGTGACCGAAATATTCAGATCGCTGTTTCATATCCGGGAGCTTCACCAGAGGAAATGGAAGAGGGTGTCACGGCCAAAATTGAGGAAGCCATCTATGCGATTCCTGGTATTGATGAGCTTACATCCAATTCAAGTGAAAACAGTGCCGTAGTCTCAATTCTAACACTTGAAAACCATGATATTGATGAAATATACACCGAGGTAAAAAATGCCATTGATGGTATTTCTTCCTTTCCTGCTGGTGCTGAAAAGCCGGTGATATATAAGGTAAGGAGGCGGAATACAGCAGCCAGGATGGCCCTCAAGGGAGATGTAGACCTCAAAGTACTTAAGGACTATGCCGAAACAATAGAACGAGACCTTATGGCCACCGGAATGGTGAGCCAGGTAAGTATTTCAGGATATCCCGCATTGGAGATATCCATAGAAGTAACAGAAGAAACGCTACGCCGATATAATTTCACCCTTGCAGAGGTAGCCGAAGCGGTTCGCGTCAATAACCGGGATCTTTCGGCAGGGTCAATAAAATCTACTACAGAAGAGATTCTGATCAGGTCCAAAGCAAAACAAACTGAGGCTGAGCAGATCGGGGAGATAGTAGTTCGGAGCAACGCTGACGGGAGTAAGATATTACTTCGGGATATAGCAGTAATCAAAGAACAATTTGCAGATGAGCCCTTTAAAGGATTGCTCAATGGCCAGAAAGCCGTCTTGCTAAATGCGAGCTACCTGGAGACAGAAGACCTGGAAGCCATCGCCCCAATCGTTCTTGATTATGTAGATGAGTTTAATGCTTCGCATGATGCTGTCCAGCTCATCGTTACCAGAGACTATCTATCGCGGTTAAACGAGCGACTTGAACTCCTCACTACAAACGGAGTGATTGGGTTACTTCTTGTTGTGGTTGCGCTGGGTTTCTTCCTGAGCTTGAGACTTTCCTTTTGGGTGGCCTGGGGGATACCATCTTCCTTTCTTGGAATGTTCATCCTCGGTACTTTTTTCGGACTTACCATCAACTCAATATCGCTTTTTGGAATGATCCTGGTGATTGGGATTCTGGTGGATGACGGGATCGTAATCGCTGAGAACATATTTTCCCACTTCGAGAAATCTAAAAATCCAGTTCAGGCAGCTATCAAAGGAACAATGGAGGTATTACCGGCGGTATTCACTTCTGTTACCACTACCATGGTAGCCTTCACACCACTGTTGATGCTCACTGGAAGTTTCGAGTTTTACAGGGACATGGGTATTGTGGTAATCTTCAGTCTTGGTTTTTCACTGCTAGAGGCATTCTTCGTATTACCTGCTCACCTTGCCAGCAAGAAGGTGCTGAGCGTAAAGAAAGAAGACACACGCAGCTATCACATCAGAAAGAAGCTTAATGGGGTAATCGACTTCTTACGACGGGATGTTTATGGCTCCGTGCTGAGGTTTACCATGAAGTACCGGGCGATTTCTGCAGCAGGTGTTGCTGCCTTTGTATTGATAGTTGTAGGGTTGGTCATGGGAGGTTTTATCAAGTACACATATTTCCCTCAGCTGGCCTTCACACGATTAAGTATAGACATTGCATTTAAGCCCGGGGAAACGGAGGGTAAGGTGGAAGCCTATTTAAAACGCTTTGATGATGCCGTCTGGCGTGTCAACGATCAGCTGAAGAAGGAGCTTGGCGTGGATGAAAATATCATCGCTTATACCATGACAGATGTAGGGCAGACCAGCGAAGATGAAAATGGTTCTCATACCGGAACCATAGAGGTGGACTATGACGACCTGGATAAATTCGGAATCAACCAGTTCGATCTTGTGAGCAGGATCACGAAAGAAATTGGACCGGTCCCTGAAGCAGAAAAATTTATGGTCGGAGGAGGTAGAGGCCGGTGGGGCAGACCTGTCAGTGTATTTCTGATGGGTAAAAACCACCAGGAACTCAACGGAGCGAAGGAATACCTTAAGACGGAACTGTCGAATCTCGCAGAACTAAAAGAAATCTCTGATAACGTACCTGTAGGCAGGAAGGAAATGCTGTTTGACCTCAGACCGGAAGCCTATTTTCTTGGTTTAAACACCAATGACATCACTTCTCAGATGAGGCAGGGATTTTTTGGTGAGGAGGTACAGCGATTTATGAAGGGCAATGACGAGCTTAGGGTATGGGTTAGGTATCCAAAGGAGGATCGTAAAACCATTGGCCAAATTGAAGATGTTAAGATTAAAACTTCTGTAGGGCAGGAGTACCCATTGCCACAGCTGGCTGAATATAAAATTGAGCGTGGTGTTTCAGGGATCAAGCATTACAATACGTCCAGAGCCGTCACCATAGAGGCGGATCTTTCTGATCCCTACGCAGAGGTACCACCCATCCTTCAGAAAATTGAAGACGATATCATTCCTGCTTTAAAAGCAAAGTTCCCATCGGTGGATGTAGGATATGGTGGTCAGGCAAAAGAAAGATCAAGGGCAGGAGAAGAGATCTTCCTGTTTTTTGGTGGAGCTTTTGTAATTATCATTTTTCTGCTAATGATCACTTTCAGGTCCTTCGGTCAGGCATTTCTTATCATTTCTATTATCCCACTTGGCTGGACATGTGCTGTGCTGGGGCACTGGATAGAGGCCAATATTAGTGGGAGAGATTTGCCGGTATCCCTCTTGAGCGTTTGGGGGATGGTAGCCCTTTCAGGGGTAATTATTAACGATGCTGTTGTATTTCTTTCCAAGTTTAATTCGTTAGTAAAAGATGAGGGCCGTACAGTGTATGATGCAGCTTATGAAGCGGGACTTGCGAGGTTCAGGCCAATATTGCTTACCTCGGTCACAACAGTGTTAGGATTATATCCATTGATCAATGAAACAAACTTTTACTCACAGTTTTTAGTTCCTATGGCAATATCTGTTGCCTATGGAGTATTATTTGGTACAGTGATCATTCTAACATTTTTCCCGGTTATCATCTTATTATACAATGATGCCAAAAGGGGTTTAAGGTGGCTGTGGACTGGTGAGAGGACCGTGAGAGAAGATGTGGAAAGGGCACTACTCGATGAAGAGCGATTGAATAAGATGGATCGTGGGTCCAGGGCAGCGTAAAATAATAGGAGAGATGATCTACGACAAGATTTTTAAGCAAAAAGAGCGGGGAGAACTGATCGACCTGCTGTCAAACAGGAGTACAATGAATTACAGTGCAAAGAGTGCGCTGTTAGACATTGTGAAAACAGACGAATTCTTCACAGACAAATATTCTGAGGAGATTGATGAGTTGATGTCTGAGATAGAACATGAGGAATCCTCAATAGCTTCTTTCGACTACCTGAAATATCTAGGTTTCCGAATCTCACAGATTGGTGATACCATCAAAGTGACACGGCTATCAAGATTTTATATGGTTGATCTAATGGGAGTGCTCATTGGAGCCCTGTTGGCAGGTATAGCCTATTTTGGTTTGCCGGAGTGGAAAATATTATTCACTGTAGGGATTTCAATCGGACCACTGGTGATTAGTCTTGTCACTGCCATCATAGCTATCATAGGACTCACATTGGTTGCCAAATGTCTCTCCCGATATATGGAATATTCCGGGTTCGAAATTGTCCGAAATAGTTCCGGCCTTCTAATAAAGAAACGAAATGATATCCTGGTAGAGAGTGTCCTGGTGAAGGAGAGCAGCCTCGATCTGATTGAGACTGATAAGGATCTTTCGCTAGTGTATCATAATGAGGATGGAATTGCTGTAACAGTGATCCGGACCACGGGTGGTCTGAAAGTAAGAAAGACCCTTCTCCACCTTAAAAACCTTCTGTCAAATTCTTAAAATCTTGTTTTCTATGTCGAAACAAATTGTTTCAGTATGGCTCATCCTGATATCTTTTTCTGTTTTTAGTCAGGAGCAGCTTTCTATCTCGGACGCCATTGCTATTGGCATGGAGAAAAATTATGATATCAGGATTGTGAGTAAAGAAAACCTCATTGCACAAAACAACAATGCTTTGGGTGAAGCGGGTATTTTACCAACCATCACTCTTGCAGCAACCAGCAACAACAGCAGAAGAAACCAGGAATCAGACAATCAGTTTTTTGGAGGTCAGCTCTTTCCCGGTTTTCAGCTGAATGATCAGCGAGCTTATTCGGTTTCACCTACGGCGCAGGCCTCATGGACACTTTTTCAAGGCAATAGAGCCATTATCAATAAGAGGATTTTAGCGTCAATTCAGGCTGAGTCCGAACAAAATGCCGAAGTGGTGATATCCAATACCATTCAGGCAATCGTTTTGGGTTACTACCTGGCTGTTTTAGAAAAGGAAAGGCTAGAGGAATTTCAGAAACAGCTTGATCTGAGTAGTCAGAAGTACGATTACATTAAAGCTAAATATGATTTAGGGAGTGTGGTGACGGGTGATGTCCTATTGGAAGAAAACAACTATCTCACAGATTCGGTGAATTACATCAACCAGGTGCTAGTATACAGAAACTCAATCCGAGCGCTCAATACACTGTTGGCCATTGAAAACATAAACACAGATTACGTGCTTACTGATTCTTTGGTTTATGATGAGACAGTGTATAATTACGCTGATCTTGAAATGGCTATGATGGATGAGAACATCGATCTGAAACGGATCTACATATCTCAAACAATCCTTGAGGATCAGGTGAAGCTTCAAAGGTCTTCCTTGTATCCAACACTCTCTATGAATGCCGGTTATACCTGGAACAGAAATATTTCAGATCTTACCAATGCTGATTATTCCGGGCCAAATGATTCTTACCAGAACCCACCGGAACCTTTGATCTCCAAGACCGGAACCTATTTTGCGAATTTTACATTGGCTATCAATCTCTATGATGGTGGACGGGTAAACAGAGCTATCAAAAATGCGATTATTCAGCAGGATATCGGCAGTATTCAAATTGATCAGATGAAGACTGATCTTACCCAGGTGTTGTCCCAAACCTATGATGAATACAATACCCGCAGAAATATCTACTTCATTGAGCACAGGAAAAAAATGGGTGCAGAGACCAACTTGAGGATCTCCGAGGAAAAATTCAAGAACGGAACTATCAATTCATTCGATTACAGGACCATTCAAAATAATTATCTTACAGCGGCCATTCAGGAGTTGAATGCACTATATCTCCTTGTAGATTCTAAGGTTAGCCTTATGCGTCTGACAGGAGGGATATTATCTGATGATGCAGTCAGCGGTAGCTAGTAGATTTTCTTGATCTTAAAGAGGACCCTGGACATCTCCTTCTTCACCTCAGCTGAGCTTGTCACATAGTTGTTGTTCATCAGGCTGAAAATCAATGTCTTGCCAGAATCCGTAATCAGGTATCCGCTCAGGTTGTGATTATTGGAGAGCGTCCCTGTTTTGGCAAATACAAATGGAGGGTCATTGTAATACCAATTTGTAAGAGTACCGGAATATCCTCCTGCAGGAAAAATTGTTCTTATCGTATGCCAGTCTTCTTTCCTGTAGATTTGGTTTAGCAGGCTGACCAGGCTCAAAGGAGTGATCAGATTATATCTGGACAATCCGGAGCCATCATGCCATTGGATTGGGTTTGCATTGAAGGAAGTCCATTGGTTTAGCTTAAATGCCCTGTATTGGTCCAGGTCTGAATAGCCATCTTGAAGTGCCGCCTGAATCAGCAATTGTTCTGCAATAAAGTTATCACTGGTCTGCATCATATAGGATACCAGGTCCAATGTAGACTGATTAAAGATTATTTGTGCTGGTAGTACTTCCAGGCTATCAATCATATTTACTTCCGATTGAAGCGTGTCTTCAAGCAATTGCAGTAGAAGTTCATCATCATAGTCAAAAGGTATTTCTCTTTCAAAATCGTCATTTTGGTTCTCAATCCATATGTTGAACAGGTTATACTTGATGTCCCTGCTTACATAATTACCAGGCCTGATCCCATATTGGATTTGTACATAGTCCTCAAAAAAGTCGGGGATTACCTTCAGGCTGTCATTAAGGTTCAGGATCCTCACCGTGTTGCCATATATAGGAAACCAGCTGCGTTCAGCTTGAAAATTGTATTGAAAATCATCCCATGCCCATCCGGGTCCATATGCAGACAATGGATCATTATTTCGTAGTATTAATATCTTTTCCCTCATTTTAAAAAGCTCATAGACTGGCTGTGATTGGAATACAGGATGAAGGAAAGAGGGATCTCCAAGGGGTTGGATAACCAGTGAATCTATATAGTCAGTATAGCGGAATGCAGGAATAGAATCTCCAAATGACTCAAGGCATGTAAAAGCTGTCAGAATTTTCATGTTAGAGGCCGGAGTGAAATTTAGATTCTCATTCTGCCTTATCAGGTAAGTATTTTCCGATGGATCGTATAAGCAAAAACCCGTAAAATGAGCCGAGAGAACATCTGATTTTTTGATCATCTGGTTAACCTGGATCTTTTTTATGGGCTGGCACCCAATCATGTGTAAAATGACTAAAACAGCTAATATTGACCATTTTGAGATAAAATATTGGCTTAATAAGTCATCCTTTTTGCAGTAAATTGTCCGGTAAATTGGCATGCCCACAAATTTTGTAACAATAAAGATCAATCGACGTATTTTTTATATTTTTCCACTTAATTTCGAAAATATTTTAGAACGTATCTAAAAACATCGCTATACTTCCTACAAATGAGCATTCTTGACCTTATTACCTTACTCATATTTCTGGCGGCAGCATTTACCCTAATCAATATCACAGTTTTAAAATTACCATCAACCATTGGTTTGATGGCAATAGCCTTGATGATGTCTGTGGCGATCCTGGCGCTGGGTTTTATTTTTCCTGCCGTCACCTCGGGCGCGGAGCACATTATTGAAGAATTTGACTTTCAGGAGGTGCTGCTGAATGTAATGCTTAACTTCCTGCTATTTGCCGGGGCATTGTCAATTGACCTTGGCAAGCTGATGGAGGAACGCTTGCCTGTTCTTATCCTAGCCATAGGTAGTACTTTACTGTCCACTTTCATTGTTGGGATGTTAGTTTACTACATTTTCCCTTTGCTGGGTTATCCTATTGACATCATCTATTGTTTCCTTTTTGGTGCCCTGATCTCACCAACAGACCCTATCGCGGTATTGGCGCTGGTAAAACAATTTGGTATTGCTAAAAACCTTGAAATCAAAATTGCCGGAGAATCATTATTCAATGACGGTGTGGGCGTGGTAGTTTTTCTTACTATTCTGGGTATTGCCAAAACCGGAATGGAAAATTTTGATATCGGAGAAGTTGGTTTGTTATTTGGCCAGGAAGTAATCGGTGGTGTATTGATGGGCGCATTGTTTGGTTATTTAGGCTTCCGTTTACTCAACTTCATTGATAATGAGCATACAGAGTTGGAGGTCCTTGTTACCCTTACCCTGGTAATGATAGGGGGTCGCATAGCAGAGATTCTGCATGTGTCTGCTCCATTGGCGATGGTGGTCATGGGCTTATTTATTGGTAATCAGGGACGTGACGAGCACCTGGCAAACGCGACAGGTGAGTATGTCTTTAAATTCTGGCATTTGTTGGATGAAGCCCTCAATGCCATACTATTCATATTAATTGGGCTGGAAATGATTGTGATTGTTCATTCCTTTGAGTGGACAAATCTGATCGTCGGAGGGGTTGGTATTGTCATTGTGTTGACTGCCAGATTCATCGGTGTCTCGATACCGATTACAATAATGAAGACTTTTAGAAAATTTGAGCCAAAAACCATACAGATTTTGACCTGGGGCGGATTACGTGGAGGAATTTCTGTTGCATTAGCATTATCTTTGACGAAAATCGAAAGTATAGATACAGTTGCCAAAGACACTATTCTCTTTGTAACTTACTGTGTTGTGGTATTTTCGATTCTGGTTCAAGGGTTGACCATTAAAGCCCTCCTGAAATAGTTTATGAATAAAAGGAAGTAAATCATTATTATGAAATTAAGTATCGCTGAGGGATTGTATTTGATCGCAATGGATGATGAAGAAGGTAGATTGTTGGCTGCTGCTGAGAAAACAATTGTCCCGGGAGTAATTAGTGCCTGCATACTCGAATTGCATCTATTGAAGAAGGTGCAGCTGATCAATGGAAAAATTAGCGTATTGGATACTATTGGAACAGGAAATGGAATCCTTGACAATGTATTGAAAAAGATCAAATCCGGAGGCGATTTTTTGGAAACCGTTGACAACCTAGCCCATCACTTTAAAGACATTCAGCACGACCTCAACGAGTTGCTTGTTCAGAGAGGAATCCTGAAAAAAGAAGCAACCAAACTGATGTGGATACCACTTTCGGAGAGACTTGACAATGCCAACTACGGTTTTGAGCAGGAGATAAGAAATGGTCTAAAGGTGATCGTATTCAAAGATGCAAAGCCTACCCCTGCATTTGTAGTACTTATGTCACTGATCTACGACTGCAACATCCTGGACGAGGTGTTTAAAGATAAAGATGAGTATGTTGACGCGGTGAAAAAGGCCAAAGACATCATCAATTCACCTGAAATTGATCCCCAGGTATCTGCTTCGTTAAAGCAGTTAAAAAGCCATTTCGGTAAGTAATTACTCAACAGAATCCACTCTGTTCCTGAATTCTTTAGACTCCAGGATCATGAGTTCTGACCTTTGTGCCTCAATATAGGCATTGAACTTGTCGGTGGCATATTGTGACATTTTATCCACAGGCTGGTCTTTCAGGTGGGAAAGGATTTCCACCTGCAGGTCAGTGATCGTCCTGAGATAAGCCAGCACTGTGTCTTGCTTTTCCATCAGTTTATTGGCTCTGAATGCCATGAATCCAAAACCTTCATGAGGGTTGTTGTTATCTTTTTCAAGGATAAGGTATTCAATACCGTCTACAGTGATGGTGTCGAAATGAAAAACAATATCCTCATGGATCTCGCGTGGTTTGAATTGCTCCCCTTCGTTGACATCTCTGTTTTCACAAGCAACGATCACAAAAAGTAAAAGGATGAAATATGGCAGGTTTGTCTTTTTCATGGTTTACTTCTCATTTACGCTGGTATAGCCTTCATCCACGCCAAATACTTTCTTGATGAGTTTAAAGGCTTTTCCATTCAGGATAATCAATAAGTAATCTCCCACACTGATCTTTAGATCCCCCAGAGGATTCTTTAGCAAGCGCTTATTGCCGTATTTATCTCTCTTGGTGATGCCAATGAGGACACCATTGTATTTGGTCTTGAGATCAAAAAATACGTCTTGATAGGCTTTGCCTATATATGGGTTGGTTTCAATGACTTTAAATTGCTTGATGTCGTAATCTGCATCGTCCTTGGCCACTGACATGATGTCCTCGCTATAGCTAGCTACATCCGGCTCAAACATATATGAAGCTAGCAGTTTAGAAGAAATCTCGAATTTGGATATGGTATTGGTGACACCTGCTGCCAGGAAGGTATTTTTCAGGTCACCATTGTCTAGAGTGACCACATATTCCAGCTGTGGGTAGATCTTTTTCATGTTTAGGATGTACACAAGCTTTTCAGTATCATCTTTCAGGTTGACAAACACAATAGAAGACTCCTCGATGTTAGCTTTTTTTAAAAACTCATGGTTATCTAGCTCCGAGAATAGAATGAAAACCTTTTTGGAATTGTACTTTTCCCTGATGAAATCGATGTCATCTCGGTCATCTGTTATGATAGCAATATTTTTACCAACACTGATAAGCTGGTCAAGTACCATTTTCCCAAACTCATTCCATCCAATGATGACTGCGTGATCCGTCATTGAGGTACCATTATGACCTAGATTCCTTTCTTCTTTTATTGTTGCCATGAGGGTAGTGATTTGTCCGATAAAGATCCCGTAAACACCGATGCTGGCAATGATAAAAATATACCCGATAATCCGTCCGTAAATAGTGGCAGGTACCAGGTCTCCGTAACCCACCGTAGTGAGCGTGATGAGAGAATACCAGATAGCGTTGGGATAGTCAACAATAGAGGCTTGTTTGCTGTCTTTTTCGTAGAAGATAAGTAAAGAGATCAGTACAAAATAGATGACTAATACTCCTACAATTCCAAGTATTATTTTTAGACGAGAATTCTTAGAAAACTTGATAGCCATATTGTTGTGTTACCAAGAGATCAAATATACTTAAAGTGTTGATCTTCTTATGAAAGCCTAAATATATTCAAAAGGTTTTGGTCATGTCTGAATTTTGATTTTTTTAAGAATTTTAAATTTATTTATTCACATTTAAGGTTTTTTGACATAAAAATCGTGTACTTTTTAAAATAATAGCTTTTATTTGGCTTTCTTATCAATTCAATACTATGAGACATACCTATGATTATGGCGTCATCGGGAATTGCGCCTTTATTGCACATATCAATAAAAACACCAACGTTTCATGGATGTGCTGGCCGCGATTTGACAGCAGCTTCATTTTTGGTGGAATGTTGGACAATGATAAAGGTGGAGAATTTTCGATCAACCCGATCAATAAGTATGAAGACAGTAAACAATACTATATAGAGAACACAAATATCCTTTGCACTGAGGTGGTCACTGAAGGAGGGATGTACAGGGTGACTGATTTTGCTCCCAGGTTTTTCCAAACAGACAGGTACTACAAGCCATTGATGCTGATCAGAAAAATTGAGCGATTGAAAGGTAACCCACGGATCCTGGTGAAATGCAAACCGAAGGGAGATTATGGAAAGATCGATCCGGAGGTGAGTATGGGAAGTAATCACATCAGGTTTCTGGGCTTGGACGCGCATGTGCGGTTAACAACAAATATCCCCTTAAACTATATTGCGGATGAGCAGGGGTTTGTGCTCAACGAGAACAAGTATATGGTGCTCACTTATGGACCTCCATTGGAAGCTGCCCTGGAGGAGACGGTTGAGCTCTTCCTGAACAAGACAAAAAACTACTGGCGAAACTGGATTAAAACAGCTCATGTGGTAAACTTCTATCAACGAGAAGCGATCAGGTCCGCATTGACATTAAAGATCCATCAGTATGAAGATACAGGAGCGATCATCGCCGCTGCCACCACCAGTTTACCGGAATCCCCTGGGAGTACCCGAAACTGGGATTACAGGTATTGCTGGATGAGAGATACCTACTATACCCTCAACGCGTTCAATAGCATTGGTCATTTTGAGGAATCGGAAAAATATTTTCATTATATCCTGAATACTACAATTGAGGAAGCAGAACGGTACCAGCCGCTCTATGGTATTACGGGAAAGAAGTACCTTGATGAGGTTGAAATTCCATTAAGTGGTTACCAGGGCAATACACCTGTAAGGGTAGGGAACCAGGCATACACACACATCCAAAATGACGTATATGGTCAGGTTCTGGTTTCATTGTTGCCACTTTATTCTGATAAGCGGATCATATTCACTGAACGGTTTGATTCTACTGAGCTGGTGGTAAAGACCCTGGATATGATCGAAAAGACTTTTGATGAAGCTGATGCTGGTCTATGGGAGTTCAGAAACCTGAAGCAACATCACTGCTACACTTACCTGTTTCATTGGGCGGGAAGTAGTGCGGCTGTAAAAATTGCCAGCGTGATCAAGGATCAAAAGATGGGAGAGAAGGCCAGCCACCTAAGGAAGCGGGCTGCGGAGATGATAGAGAAGTGCTATGTGCCTTCTAAAAAAGGGTATGCCCAGGCCGTGGGAGTAGACAGGATGGATGCCAGTACATTACAGCTTATCATGATGAACTACCTGGATGGCAATACAGAGGCTGCCAAAGATCATTTGAAAGCCATGGAGAAGGAATTACATGCCAAGAACGGCCTGTTTTATCGCTACAAGCATCAGGATGATTTTGGTGAGCCTGAAACTACCTTCCTGATATGTGCCTTCTGGTACATCGAAGCTCTGGCATGTGTCGGTAGGCTGGACGAAGCCATTAAGTACTTCGAAGATGTGGTGTCAAATGCCAATCACCTCGGGTTGCTCTCAGAGGATGTAAATGAAAACGACGGAAGCATGTGGGGTAATTTTCCACAGGCATATAGTCATGTAGGACTGTTAAACTCCGCACACAGAATAGCTATCAAAATCGACAAACCTGATTTTCTTTATTGAAAATCAGGTCAATGTCTCAAGAATCGAGCGAATCTCTTCAAAATCCGTCACACGGTATTTTGCAGCTGAAGAGGTGCTACCCACTTTGATGGTGTAAGATTCCTGTGGCATCACTTTGAAAGTGTCTTCGTCTGTCCAGTCGTCACCACAGGCCATGATGAAGTCAGATTTGTATTTTCTGAGCCAGTCTTTGGCTGCTTTGCCTTTATCGACTTCCGAATTTTTGATCTCGACAACCTTGTTGCCTTCAAGTACCTTGAGGTTTTTATCGTTGGCTATGTATTTTAGGTGACTGGTCAGCTCTCTGGTTCTTGCTTCACCAAGACCAGTCTCCACCTTTCTGTAGTGCCATACGAGCGAATAATCTTTCTTTTCTACGAAACTACCTGGTGTCCTGTCTACATATCCTTCCAGCACATTCATAAATTCCTCTTTCCAGGTATCAGTCAGCTGGGTAATTGTTTTCCAGTCTTTTTTTCCATCCTTTAACCATATACCATGCTCAGCAATGATGTCGAGGTCAAATGGCTTGAGCCAGTTTTCCAACGTGGTACGTCCCCGACCACTTATTACAACCACTTTATTTTTCTTATCTGCGGTCAGCTTGGTTAGAATATTGGTCAGCTGTCTGTCAGGTTTTGTCAGTTCGGGGTCGCTGTTGAACCCAACAAGGGTACCATCGTAGTCCAAAAAGATCAGCCGTTTTTTGGCTTTGTTATAAGCATGTTTCAGGTCTTTGAGGATATCCTGATCTACCAACTTGGTCTCGAGAGATTTTTGTTCCGTCTTGATATGGTCCAATCGCTCCATGAAAAGATTGACCCAATGATGGATATTGTAACGCTTCAGTGACTTTTGCATGACAGCCATATGCTGTACCTGGTGCTTTTCAGGCATTGATAGGGCTTTTTTCAGTGCCGAAACTAGCTGGTTGATATCGTTTGGATTGATCAGGATCGCATCAGACAACTCTTTAGATGAGCCTGCCATTTCGCTAAGGATCAACACGCCTTTTTTATCGAGTTTGGAAGCTATAAACTCTTTACATACCAGGTTCATACCATCACGCATCGGGGTGACCAATGCTACTTCTGCCATCCTGTAAAAAGCTGATAATGCCGGCAAAGGGAATGATCGGTAGAAATAATGCACCGGTGTCCAGTTGAGCCGGGCATACTGACCGTTTATTCTTCCCACCAATAAGTCTATTTCTTCTTTGAGTTCTTTGTATTTGCCTACCTTGTCACGCGAAGGTACCACGACCATCAGCAGGGAAACTTTCTCTTTGTATTCAGGATGTTTCTGTAAGAAAAGTTCGAATGCCTTTAACCGTTGGGGAATCCCTTTGGAGTAGTCAAGCCTGTCAATTGATAAGATCAGCCTTGAGCTCCCAACAGATGTTCGATAGCGAACTTCCCTGGCTAAAGTTTCCGGAGAAGCAGCAGCATCAGCATATTTTTCATAGTCAATACCCATGGGGAGTGCATCAGCCATCACCAGGCGGTTGTTGACGTTGATCTTACCATTTGAATTTCCGATACCTGCCAGGCGGTTTACGGATGAAAGGAAGTGCCGCATGTCATCATAGGTATGGAAACCAAGTAGATCACTGCCCAGCATACCCTGGAGTAATTCCCGTCTCCAGGGCAGCAACCTGAAGGACTCATAAGAGGGGAAGGGGATATGCAGGAAAAACCCAATACTTGACTTGGGTGCAGACTCTCTGATCATCTGAGGAAGCAGGAGTAGCTGATAGTCGTGAACCCAAATGGTATCGTCCGGCTCTAGTACACTTTCAATTTCTTTAGCAAATTTCCTGTTCACCTTCTGATAGGCCTTCCAAAGGTGATCGTTATATTCAGTATATTGATTGAAGTAGTGAAAATTAGGCCAGAGTGTCTCGTTACTGAAGCCTTCATAATATTCTTCTATCTCAGTAGGTGTGAGAAAGACCGGCCGCATGTTTTCAGTAGCCAGCTGTTTGGTGATCGTATTTCGTTTGTCGGTGTTAGCTACGGCCATACCTGGCCAGCCTATCCAGATATTTGCGCCTTCTTTATAGATGGAACCCAGGCCTGTTGCTAGTCCACCTTCGCTAGGTTTAAATTCATAGTCCCCGTTCTCTTCTCTAATCTTGACAGGTAAACGATTGGAAACAATAATGGTCTTAGCCATAAATATGGAATGTGTTGTGTTGGTGGTAAATAAAAATTCAACTTACTATAAGTTAACCAAAATTTCTTAACCTGATTTGAGTAAGCTTCCTTTTTGTGTCCAAAGGAAAGTCACCCTTCATCATCCAGTCGTAAAAACTTGGCTCATCAGCGAGCACCTGACTTACAGGCTTGCCCTTATGCTTCCCGAAATTAAAAATTTCCTTTCCCTCATCATTGTAGACCATTCTCCCAGCCAGATCAACCATTTTACTATTCGTAAGTTCATGTAGCTGATTCATGTCATTCCCAATCACACCCATTTTTTTCCCCAATAAATCTACAACTTCTTCTCCTTCGTATCTCTCTATCTGAGAAACCAGTACCTCGTAGGTGGCCTGAGTGTCTGCCGCTGCACTATGGGCATCTACAAGCTCCTTGTTGCAATAAAACCTGTAGGCAGCGGAAAGGTTTCTTTTCTCCATCAGGTGGAAGATCTTTTGGGCATCAATGAGCTTTCTGTTGTCAATGTCAAAATCGATGTTAGCGCGTAAGAACTCCTCTACAAGAAGGGGCACATCGAATTTTATGATATTGAAACCGGCCAGGTCACAGCCATTGAGAAAATCCGCCAGCGATTTACCGATTTGTTTAAACGACGGCTCTTCCTTGACATCTTCATCATAAATCCCATGAATCAGACTGGATTCGATGGGTATGGGTATGGTAGGGTTGATTCTTCTCGATTTCTCTTCTACACTGCCATCAGGCATTAACTTGATCAGTGCAATTTCCACAATACGATCCTCTGAAATCTTTGTACCTGTGGCTTCCAGGTCAAAAACCACCAAAGGCGTTTTTAGGTTTAGCTTAAACACCCGGCTGATAGTTTTGTATTGACTTGATAAAATGCTTTTCCTTAACAGAAAGCCTGTTTAATAGATTGAAAGCAGCGGCCATTTCTCCTGAAAATCCTTTTTTTCCAGTCTTAAGTGATACTTTTTCACCCGACTTAAACTCAAGAGTGGTTGTTTCACCTGACTTCTTGTTCTTAAGCTTTGTGTACTCGATGTTTCTAACATCTTGTCGCTCATTTTTACCAATCATCAACGAAACGTTATCACTTTGATAGTAAAGGAAAGTACCTGCTTTTGGAAGGGCATTGGCCAACATTTCATATTGATTGATGAATTCCTCAAATGAAGCATATCCTTCCGGAACTGGTTCAATGATCTTATGGAACAGTGCGATGTGTGGCTTCATCTCATGGAAATAGGCTTTTCCGGTTTCAGGATTTAAGCCGCTCATACCATTAAAGATAATGATAGGTGCATCAGTCACCTCCCCATTGCCGTTTGATAGCAAATCAAAGGGTTTATTCAGATGCTTGAGACTATGAGAAATAATATTGAGAATCTCATCCGTTCCACTGTTACCACCGATAAAAATTCTCTGTTTGTTTTTAATTCGAATAAAATCCAACTGCATGAATTCAGGATATGGTTCAAAAATACAAGAAATTCCTACGGGAGCAAATTAGAAGATAATCTATAGCCCGATTCATCAGTTATTCACCCGATACTTGACGGGTAATTCCTGGATATTCGTTTCATCTAAAGACTTCTTGATGTAATCAATAGCATGGCTGTAATGAATTTTATCTTATGATTTTCTCTGGATGAAGCAATATGAAACGCAAATTTTGATTCCCATCTCAGTAATAGATAACATTTTGCCAAGAGTATACAGGTCCATGTTGTGATTAATTTAACATTCAGATTTTAACTTTTTTTAACCAAACAGTTTTCTTGAATATCTATAGTGCTCTCATTAATATTGCAACCTTTAAAATCAGAGCATTTTGAATTAACCCTTATCACAATATGTCTATCGTTGTTGAGAATCTCACTAAGAAATATGGTGATCAGAAAGCGGTAAATGATGTATCTTTTGAAATAAAAACAGGTGAAGTAGTCGGTTTTTTGGGTCCTAACGGAGCCGGAAAGAGCACTGCAATGAAAATCATCACCTGTTTCATGGCACCCACGGATGGTGACGTCCGTTTGGACGAGCACTCCATTCATAAAGCTCAGGACATCATCAAACGTAAGATCGGGTATCTGCCGGAAAACAATCCCCTCTACCTTGACATGCCAATTGTGGAGTACCTGAAGTTTTCTGCCGAAATCCAGGGAGTTCCCAAAAAAGATATTCCAGAGCGTGTTGGAAAAATGATTGAAAAGTGCGGTCTGGATAGAGAAAAGCACAAAAACATCAATGAACTTTCGAAGGGGTATCGGCAGAGAGTGGGGCTGGCACAGGCCATGATTCATGATCCGGAGATCCTCATTCTGGATGAGCCAACTACGGGCCTTGACCCTAACCAGATCGTGGAGATCAGAAAACTGATCAAAGAGCTGGGTAAAGAAAAAACAGTGATCCTCAGTTCACACATCCTTTCCGAGGTAGAAGCTACCTGCGATAGGATATTAATCATTAATAAGGGAAGGATAGTAGCTGATGGTACTTCAGAGACGCTTAGGAATCAGGCACAGGGTCAGGAGCTGCTTACTGTTCAGATAGAAGGGGATCCGGAAAAAGTGGAGAAAGCTATTCTGAAGTTGGCTTCAGTGGAGAAGGTAATTCCCCAGGAAGGCAAAACGGGTTGGTTTCAGGTGCAGAGCAAGCCGGATGCATCTTCACGAAAGGAACTCTTTGATTTGTGCGTAAAAAATAAATGGTATTTGATGGAAATGACTGGTATTGAAACCAGGCTGGAAGATGTATTCCATCAACTGACAAAATAAAGAAGACATGGAAAAAGTATGGATTATTACTAAACGTGAGTTGTCCTCTTTTTTTGACTCACTCATTGCTTATGTGATGATAATTTTATTCCTTGGACTGAGTGGAACATTCACCTGGCTGGTGGGAACCAATGTATTTATATCTGGCCAGGCCAGCATGCAGATCTTTTTCGGGATTGCATTTTGGTCTTTGTTCTTTTTCATTCCGGCCATCACCATGCGGATGATTGCTGAGGAAAATAAAGCTGGCACCATAGAATTGCTTATCACCAAGGCGGTAACAGATAGCCAGATTGTATGGGGCAAGTTCATGGCCTGTTTCCTGCTGGTACTTATTGCTTTGTTGTGTACGCTTCCCTACTACATTACCATCTCGCAGCTGGGTAATATTGATGATGGTGCTGTAATTGGTGGGTACTTTGGGTTGTTGCTTCTGTCCGCCAGCTATATCAGTATCGGCTTATTTTCCAGCAGCCTAACTCAGAATCAGATTGTAGCATTTCTTGTTGCTTTATTTATTGGGATTTTCTTTCAGTTGCTGTTTGATGTTATTGGAAGTTCTTTTACAGGGTCCATGGGCAATCTTTTCAACTTCCTGAGCATGAGTGCACATTTCGAATCTATCAGCAGGGGTGTGGTGGATAGCCGTGATCTTCTGTTCTTTTTCAGTATAATAATCTTAGGTATCATCTCCTCGCAGGTGATGCTCTCTAAGCGAAACTGGCAATCATAAAAAAGATATCTAGTGATGAAAAAAGGAAATATCATTTTACAGTTGTTGGTGATTGTAGCCATTGTCATCGTTGTGAACCTGATCTCAAATCAGCTTTATTTTAGATTGGATTTTACTGAGGACAACAGGTATACTTTTAGTGAGGCAACCAAAGATGTTCTTAATGAGCTGGAGGGTGTGGTGACAGTAAAAGCCTATTTCTCTGAAGACCTTCCTTCTCAGCTTTTAAAGACCAAGCAGGATTTTGAAGATCAGCTGGTTGAGTATGAAAATCAATCAGGAGGCAATGTGGTCTATGAGTTTATCAGCCCCAATGAAAGCGATGAGCTGGAGCAGGAGGCTCAGCAAGCAGGTGTGCAACCGGTAATGATCAATGTGACCGAAAGTGATAAGGTACAACAGATGCGAGCTTATCTTGGAGCAGTATTGAAAATGGAAGATCGCACAGAAGTGATTCCTGTGATTCAACCAGGTGCTGCAATGGAGTATAACCTGACAACAGCGATCAAAAAGATCTCGATCAAAGACAAACCTAAGATTGGATTGATCCAGGGGTATGGGGCACCACCTCTTCAGGCATACCCGCAGCTGATGGAGCAGTTTTCTGTGCTCTATGACGTGGAGCCATTGAATATTGCTGATACAAGCCAGATCCCTTCTTATTACCGGGCATTGATTTGGATGGGAGCAACCGATACCATCAACCAGGTGGAATTTCAGAAACTGGATCAATATCTGGCACAAGGAGGAGGTCTATTGGTTGGATACTCACCTGTGCAGGGTGATATGCAGCAGGGAATGCTCTCCGTGGGGCCCACAACTGGTATGAGAAGATGGTTAGCCAGCAAAGGGTTGGATCTGCAATCAAATTTTGTGATAGACGCAAACTGCGCCTCTGTAACTGTTCAACAAAGGCAAGGTTTCTTTACTATCAACAGCCAGGTGGAATTTCCATATTTCCCTATTGTATCCCAGTTTGAAGATCACCCGATTACCGGTGGTCTGGAGTCTGTGGTATTTCAGTTTGCAAGTAGCATTTCTTTCAATAGCTCAGATACGTCAGCTTCACAAATACCTTTGATCTTTTCTTCAGAAAATACCGGGGTGGTCAACCCTCCAGCATATGTTGACATTCAGAAAAAATGGACACAGAATGATTTCACGGCTCAGCCACAGATCCTGGGAGCTGCCCTTGATGGGTTGGGAGGTGGTAATGGTCGCCTGGTCTTGATTTCTAATGGAAATTTTTGTGTGAATGGTACTGGTCAGCGACCCCAGCAGGTAAACCAGGACAACGTGAGCCTTGCCGCCAATGCGGTGGATTGGCTTTCTGATGATACCGGGTTGATCAATTTGCGTACAAAGGGGATAACGAACAGGCCATTGGATCAAATAGAAGACAGTACTAAAAACCTGTTGAAATATGGGAACGTACTGGCTCCGGTTTTACTCATTTTGATTTATGCATTTGTCCGAAAGTCGCAGAACAATAGGAAGCGTCAGCGATGGATGCAGGGAAACTTTAAATGATCTAAGATATGAAAAGCAAGAATACCATTTTATTAGTCGGTATACTGGCAATTCTGGTTCTGGTATACCTGGGTGTGAGCTATCTTGGGAGTGATAGCAGAAGTAAATCGTTTAGAGATGTGCTGGTGGATATAGATAGGGAGGTTGTCTCGCGAGTAGAGATCAGTGGGGGAGGAACCACGACATCTCTGAGTGGCGGACCCGACAACTGGACAATTGAACTTGAAGATGGTTCGTCAAAACCTGCCAAGCCAGGAAGTATCAACTCTTTGCTTTCCAGTTTATCTTCAATAGAGCCTTCCAGGATCGCTTCGCGGTCAGTGGATCAATGGTCCGATTTCCAGGTGGATTCTGCAGGCACACGGGTCAAGGTATTTGAAGGGAGCGATTTAGCTTTGGATATTATTCTTGGCCGTTTTGGCGTAGAAGGGCAACGATCATTCTATACGTATGTGAGACTTGCAGATGAAAATGACACTTATGTGGCTAACAATTTTATGAGCATGAGTGTGAGCAAAGACCCCAATAGCTATCGTGAAAATGAAGTGCTAAGGGTGAAAAAGGATTCCCTAACTAATATCTCATTTGATTACCCTAACGAGACTTTTTCTCTGAATAAGTCTGATGGGAAATGGTTTGTAGACAACCAACCAGCAGATTCTGCCAATACTGCAAGCTACCTCAATGGACTTAGCCTTGTGACCAGCCGGTCTTTTGCAAAGTCGGCAGGTAATTCGGAGCAGATAGTAAATTTTGGGTTTTCTAACCAGGATGACATCAATGTATCTTTGGATGGAAGTGGCGTGTTAAGTTCGAGCTACAATGAGCATGAGGTATTTTTGGATAGCACCTCCACAGCAAAGATCTTTAAAACAAGAGATTATTTTCTCAAATAGTCGTTCGGGCATCCTTTTTGCGAGATTGAAACTATCCTGTTTTTGGAAACGTTTATCTTTCAGTAATTTTGAATTTATGAAGAAAGGATTTGCCATAATAGTAGTCTTGCTTTCTTTGGGGTATCTTGCTGATGCTCAGGAGCTTAAGTGGTACACTTTTGAAGAAGCAGTAGCACTTTCTAAGAAAGAACCAAAAAAACTATTGATCGATATATACACTGATTGGTGTGGCTGGTGTAAAAAAATGGATGCTGAAGCTTACAGTAACGAGTATCTAATTGATTATATCAATAAAAATTATTACGCAGTCAAATTCAACGCTGAACAAAAAGAGGATGTTGAATTTAAGGATCACACTTTTAAGTATGTAGCCAGTGGAAGGCGTGGAGTCCATGAGCTTGCTGTTGCCCTTACCAACAATAAATTAAGCTACCCTACTACGGTCTTTATGGATGAGGAATTCAGGATCATCCAACCAGTAGCCGGCTATATGAAAGCTAAAGATTTACAACCAATTTTAGCTTATTTCGGTGAGAATGCATACACTGATACAACATGGGAAGAGTTTCAGAAAAACTATAAAATACCCCCTTTAGTTAGTGCTCAGTAAATATTCTCTCTCCAAAGAACTCCTTAAGTATTTTGTTCTTTTAGCAATATCAGCCATTCTGATTGTTTCAGGATGTAGCTCTGAAAAAACTGAAAGTGACCGGTTTTTTATGTTGGGCAATGAAGCGCTGGACAACCGTGAATTTGATAAAGCTATTGAGCTTTACTCTCAGGCCATTAAGGTTGATCCAAATTATGCTTCAGCCTATAACAACCGGGGAGTGGCTAAGGTTGAGGATGGACGACCACACGAAGCAATTCTTGACTATAACAGAGCTATTGAAATTGACACGGCATACAAAGATGCCAGGTTCAATAGGGTATATGCCCTGGAAGAAGCGGGTAGGGTAGATGATGCATTTGACGACCTGCTAAAACTAGAGACCGTCTATTCGGATTCGGCTTTTATACATTTCTATAAGGGGCTGCTTCAAACCAAGCTCAAAGATTATGATGCAGGTAAAGTTAGTTTTCATAGAGCGATCGCACTCGACACTACAAATACCGAATCCTATGTGAACCTTGCCACACTTCATTACTTTCAAAACAGCCTTGATTCTGCGCAATACTGGTTGACATATGTCTTGAAGAGAGATCCGAATGAAGCCAATGCTTACAATACATTGAGTCAGGTGTTTTTAGCTGAAGGTGAATATACTTTAGCTCTGGGAGCCTTGAATCAGGCCTTGAAGATTGTGCCCAGAGAGCCATATTTCTTAAACAACAGAGGTTATGTGTATTTGTACATGGATTCGTTGGAGACAGCATTAGAAGACATCAATAAAAGTATTTTGGCCAACCCAATGAATGCCTGGGCTTATCGAAACAAAGGGATCTATTATCTTAAGAAAGGTGATTACACTGAAGCCATTCGGTTGTTTGAGGATGCCCTGGGCCGCAATACATTCCTGGATGAAATCTATTCTTACCTGGGAGAGGCTTATCACCACCAGGGCAAGCACGACAAAGCTTGTGAGTACTGGAAAAAGGGAGTTCAACAAAATGAGGTAAGATCAGTGTCTCTGGCCAACCAATATTGTCATTGATCAGTCCCCTCTTCCGTAAATAACTGATAAAGGGAAGTGATATGTGCCAGCAGAACTATAGGCACGATAAAAGTTGGCAGCCAAACAAAAGGAGCAAACAACACAGCAATATTGGGTGTCTCAAAAAGCGATGGGTCATAAAAAAATGGTGTAGCCATAATGGCTCGTATCACCACGTTGAAAAGTAAAATAATGGCAACAATATTCCATGCGATGGCTCCAAACTTGAATTTTGTTTTCCCACCTACCAGAAACAAGGCAGCAAACGGAGCTGTGATACCTGATAGGATATCATAATTCATCCCTTCAAAGGTCATATCCTCTGGTACTTTACCCTCAAGAAAAAGCCACCATAAAACAATCTCTACGGGAACCCTGATGATATGCAGATATGTTAGACTGGTGATTGGCATATTTTTCAGTACCTCTCTTTGGCTTTTGAACAAAAACGGGATCAAGCCAGTAAAAAGGAAAAAAGCCACAAAGAGGAAGAGCTTCGGCGGAATAAATTCCAGGTCATAAAAAAACAAATTATTAGCCAGGACCCCCGTAAGGCATAACCAGGCAATGAGAAAAACTCCATAAGCAATTGGAAATTTTGATTTCTCTTTCCCGAAGGATGTCTTGACTGAATAGACTGCAAAGCCAAATGTTGCAAAAGTGGTAGCAACAAAAATCAGATTGATATAGGGAGGAATTTCTTCCATATTGGATCAGAGAGTAATTTAGTTATTCTTGAAAAAAATAAAATAAATATTTTTGATTTCTATGGCATTAACCTTCACAGAAAAATTAAAAAATCGCCTTGAACAAAGTTTGCCAGGAGACAAGTCTCATCGTATTATGATGCCATCTTTAATCAATGGTGAGCGCATTAAGTTCAATAATTCAAAGAAACCCCGAGATGGTGCTGTCCTGATTTTGTTCTATGAAAAAGACGGTCAGCTCCGATTTCCTTTGATACAACGGCCCCAATACAACGGCCCTCATGGAGGTCAGATCTCATTGCCTGGTGGCAAATGGGAAGAAGGGGATGAGGATCTGTTTCGCACAGCCCTTAGGGAAGCTGAAGAGGAAATTGGGATACATGCGAACAGAACGAGTGTTTTGGGGACACTTAGCTCTTATTCTGTAGCAGCCAGTAACCATCAGGTCCTGCCTGTGATTGGGTATTATCCCGAAATTCCAAAGTATATCCCTGATGAAATAGAAGTTGACGAAGTGGTTGATGTTGCCCTCGATGAGCTTATTGATGAGGGAAATTTGAAACGTACGGAGATTGTAGTGGGAAATAATGTAAGACTGGACTCACCTTATTTTGATCTGGGGAATAAAATTGTTTGGGGAGCCACAGCGGGCATGCTGTCAGAGCTTAAACACATCATCCTTGAACTTGGCCATTAACTACTAAAAGAAACCTTCACTTGTGGCAGTAGCTTCTTCCTTCATTTTTGTTGATAGCTCTTTACCGAGGTAGTTGTCGATGAGGTAATGACCCAGATAGATAAGGGGTGTGAGCACAATGGCTACAAAAAACTTGTAGATGTAATTGATGATTCCAACGGAAAGCACCTGAGCAATGCTCCATTGAGATTCTGATGGCGCCAGGAAATAAAAAGCGATAAATAAAACAACGAAGCTATCAATAAACTGGGATACCAGTGTGCTACCCGTGGCTCTGAGCCATACCATTTTTTCTCCGGTAATTCTTCTAAGCCTTTGAAACACAAACACGTCCAGCAGCTGCCCAATAAGGAAAGCCACCAAAGATCCCACAATGATTCCTAGCCCTTGAGTAAAGATGGTCTTAAAGGCATAGTTAATATTAAAGGGGTTCCCCTCAGGATCCTGATTGTTCACATCTAGCCAAAACGTGGCAGGAGGCAGGAGTGTGATGATGTATATGACCAGAAAAGCGAAAGCGATACAGACTGCAGCTAAGTAACTGATCTTCCTTACTCCACGTTTGCCAAAGTATTCGTTGATAATGTCGGTAGTGATAAAGACAACAGGCCAGATGACTACACCTGCAGTCAGGTTAAAGTCCAACACGTAGCCCCCCAGGAGTTTGATGTTTGCAGGGGCAAGACCTAGAGTAGATTCTCCGCTGAAGATCTTAACACCAATCATTTCCGCCAGGATGGCATTGGTCAGAAAGATTCCGGTCAGAATCAGGAACAAGTTTTGTTTCTTGGCGGTTTCCAATGTCTTCCTAGTGATTGATTAAGAATCTTTTACCTTCTTCAGCAAGTTCGGTATTTTCAAAGATATTTTTAGCTTCATTTAGCATTGGACCCAAATCTTTATACCTGGTAGAAAAATGACCAAGTAAAAGCTTACCTACATTGGCTTTTTTAGCCAGCGAAGCAGCCTGAGCAGCTGTAGTATGGAAGGTGTAGTTGGCCCTTTCCTTCATGTCTTCCATGAAGGTAGACTCATGATAAACCAGGTCTACTTCTTTGATTTTTTCTTCCATTCCTGGAATCAGGCGGGTATCGCTGCAGTAGGCATAGCTGTATGGTTTTTTGGGAGGAATGGTCACTTCCCTTGCCCGATACCGGATATTACCCTCTCTATCCAGTAAATCTTTTCCCATTTTCAGATCATTCACCTCAATTGGTGTGAGAAGTTCAGGGATTTTGTCCCTGAGAAGACCTCTTTTTTTTGGTTTTTCTCTGAAAAGAAAGCCTGAGCATGGTATTCTGTGATCCAGAGGAATCGTCTGAATGGTTAGCTGATGATCTTCAAAAATGGTTTCCTGCACATTGGGAGTCCATTCATGAAACTTGATGTCATAGCTGAGGAAAGTGGAGGAATACTTAAGCTGCAGGCTGATGATCTCAGCTAATCCCGGAGGCCCATAAATGTGCACATCAGCTTTCTTACCATAAAGGTGCAAGGTACTCAGAAGGCCCATGAGGCCATAATAATGATCCCCATGGAGGTGTGAAATCAGGATATTCTGAATCCTGGCCAATTTGATCTTAAACCTTTTCAGAAGGAGCTGAGTGCCTTCCCCACAATCAATCAGAAAATACTTGTCCTGAATTCTCAGTAACTGAGCAGTATGGTGTCTGTTGTGAGCAAAGGCTGCCGAATTGGACCCTAGTATTTGAAGCTCAAGCGCCAAATTTGCAGCTTATTCGGATTGGTCCTCTTCTCTTAATCCTTTTTCTATTTCATGCAGGAAAATCGCATCAATAGCCTCTTCTTTGGTTGGGAGAATATTGATGACTTTGTCCAGCTGGCTGATGCTGATTAATTTCATTACATGTTCATTCACTCCGTAGATAATGAAATCTCCATTCTCAGTGAAGATCCTGTTACCCACTAATAAGGCACTCAAGCCTGAAGAATCAGAGTATTTTACATTTTCGAGGCTCAGGATGACCCTGATCACACCTTCAGCCTGTAACGTTACAAATTCAGATTTTACTTCCGGGGATACAGAAGAATCTAACTTCTCCTCATCTATGGTAAGTATGGTATAATGCTCTTGTCTATCGATCGAAAATTTCATTTTTAGTATAGTTTAAGGTTTACCTGTATCGAAAACGGTCCTCACTTTTTCTGACCCAATGATTTTTCGATATTTTTCTTTATTCGGGTTATTACATCCTCATCATCAGAGGTATTGATAAATTCTTTGCCAGTTATCTTTTCAAAGAGTTCAATATATCGATCTGAAACGGATTGCACAAATGCATCATCCATTTCAGGTACATTTTGTCCTTCCTTACCCTGAAAACCATTGGCAATTAACCATCTACGAACGAATTCTTTGGATAGTTGTTTTTGTTCTTCGCCATTTTTCTGCCTTTCAGCATACCCTTCGGCATAAAAATACCTGGAACTGTCAGGTGTGTGGATCTCGTCAATCAAGGTGATTTCATCGCCGATCTTACCAAATTCATACTTGGTATCCACAAGGATCAGGCCTTGCTCTTTGGCAAGCTTAGTACCTCTTTCAAATAGTTTGAAGGTATACTCCTCAAGCTTTTTATAGTCCTGCTCGCTCACGATACCCTGCTTCAGGATTTCCTCCCTGGAAATATCTTCATCATGGCCCTCATGGGCTTTGGTAGTAGGAGTGATCAGGGGCGTAGGGAGCTTGTCGTTTTCTTTGAGGCCTTCCGGTAAAGGGTTTCCACACAAAGTTCTTTTACCTGCCCTGTATTCTCTTGCTGCGTGACCGGATAGATACCCCCGGATAACCATTTCCACCTGAAAGGGTTCACACTTTTTGCCAACAGTCACATTGGGATCAGGCACATCCAGCACCCAGTTTTTCACGATATCTTTAGTCTTATCCAAAAATAAAGCGGCTATCTGGTTAAGTACCTGTCCTTTGTAAGGGATCGCACGTGGAAGGACCACATCAAATGCGGAGATCCTGTCTGTTGCAATCATTACCAGTTTGTCGTTTACGGTGTATACATCACGGACCTTTCCCTGATACTTATGGGTCTGTCCGTTGAAATGGAAATCTGTAAATTTTATGCCTTCGGCCATGGTCGACAAAGGTAATGAGTTTTAGGTATTAGATACCTCGTGTAAACCTACAGTACCAAAAACTGGCTCAGATAATTTCTGCTAATCAGCAGAGAGGTCTCGATGTCTTCTTTGCTTCCTTCAAAGGACTTATCTTCAACCTCGATACACACAGGGCCTCTATATTTTACGTCCGTAAGGGCTGTAAAGAATTTGCTCCAGTTCACGTCTCCCAACCCGGGAAGTTTAGGGGAATGATACTCCAGCGGGGTGGCGAGAATACCCACCTTATCCAGCTTTTCCGGGTAGAGCTTTACATCCTTCAGGTGAATATGATGCAATCGGTCTTTGAAGTCGTAGATGGGTTGATAGGCATCCATGTGTTGCCAGATCATGTGTGATGGATCGTAGTTTAGCCCAAAGTTTTTGTCAGGAATGATGTTGAACATCCGTTCCCAGATCACGGGGCTTATCGCCAGGTTTTTTCCGCTGGGCCATTCGTCGTTTGTGAAGTACATCGGACAGTTTTCGATCCCGATGTTGATACCAAGGTCTCCAGCTAGTTTTATCAGCTCGGGGAATATCTTCTCGAATCTTTTGAAGTTCTCAGCTATATTCTTGCTCGGGTCCCGGCCGACGAAGGTGTTGACATTTTTCAGACCCATAAGGGCCGCACCTTTGATGACTTTTTTCAGGTGCTCCACATAGGTCTTTGAAAGCTCCGGGTCAGGGTCCAATGGGTTAGGGTAGTAGCTCATGGCAGAGACATAGACTCCTTTCGACTGACAGTAGTCATTGTAATAGGCAGCCTTGTCCTTGTCCAGTGTATCCACATCAATATGTGTGACACCAGCGTATCTTCTTTCAGCTTTGCCTTTTGGCCAGCACATGATCTCCACACACTTAAACCGCTGAACAGCAGCAAAGTCGATCACTTCTTCAAATGAATTGTCCGCAAGAATGGCACTCACAAAGCCTAAGTCATGCATGGTTTTATGGTTTTATTTGAAAATCAGGAGTTGATTACTCTTCTATTGTAGCTACTTTTCCTTTTTCATGGAAAAATATCATCACAAATATCAAAACTGCTGCAACGATGTAGGCTGGGAACAACCAAACACCAGTCCAGTTGGTGACTTCTTCATAAGTGTAGGCGTCTTTTACCCATCCTGACACTAGTGACCCGATAAACATCCCAACACCGTAGGTGGCTAGTGTAATGAGCCCAATGGCCTGTGATTTGATCTTCGGTCCGGCTTTTCTGTCGGTATAGATCTGTCCTGAGACAAAGAAGAAGTCATAACAAATACCATGTAGAAGGATAGCTACATAAAACATCCACTCCAGACTGTCTGCATTTCCAAATCCGAAGAAAATAAACCGGATGATCCAGGCTACAAGTCCTACGATAATAATCTTTTTAATGCCCAGCCGTACATAAAGTATCGGGAGGATCAGCATGAAAATGACTTCCGAAGCCTGGCCTAACGACATTTTATTTTCCACTTTAAAGCCAGTAGGATCAGCGTCCGGGAAAGAGAATATGTAAGCATCTGTGATGGCCGGATTTCCCCAGGTGTAATAGAAAGCCAATGGAATACAAATGATGATGGATGAGATAAAGAAAATGAGATAAGACTTTTCTTTCAGGAGCACCAATGCGTCTTTACCAAGAATTTGTCCAATAGAAACAGGTCCCTCGGATGTAGGAGGCGTCTTAGGAAGGAAGAATGAAAATACTCCCAGAATAATGGAGAACCACATGGTGAATTCGAAAATGACGACTTCTCCGCCAACACCCATAAAACCTACAATGTTTACAATCACGATCCATGCGATGGTACCCAATACCCTGATGGAAGGAAATTCTTTTTCTGAATTCTCCATCTGCTGCATAGAGATGGAAATGGCCAGTGAAATGGTGGGCGTGAATGTAAGACAATACAACAGGATGGCCCAGAAGAACATGTCCGGGTCGTCGATCTGTAAAACCCAGAATAAGATACCCGCACCTGCAAGGTTCAACCACGCCATTACTTTCTGGGCCGAAAAGAATCGGTCTGCCAGGATACCCACAAAGAAGGGGGCTGCTATCATGGCAATGGAAAAAGCAGCATATGCCTGGCCCACCTGATCTCCTGTGGCGCCGAGCTGGTTGGTCATGTATTTACTCATTTGACCATACCATGCTCCCCATGCGCAATACTGGAGAAACATCATGGTCGATAGTTGGATTCTGGTGCTTGTTTTCATTGCGTCAATTATAGATCAAAAAGGCAAGTTTAACATGATCGTTTCAATCTTTTTGGGAATTCTTTTGAATAATCCGGCTGATCGGGCAATTTTATTTCGACTGATGTAATTAGTACTCCCCGATAGTAAAAGTTTACCATTGAAAGGATAGATAAATGGGAATTGAATATGAGATGTTCACATGAATGCCTCTTAAAAAGTGACAGATATCTTCCTAATTCTATTTTTCTCATATTAATCGTCCGGAATCAACTTCAAAAGCTCTTTGAGTTCATTGTTGGAAAGTGTAGCACGTTCGGATTTGTCGAAGATAGTGAGTAGGAAGACATTTTCTTCTTAGACTTTAACACAGGTAATGATCCTGCCACCTCCTGATTTGCCTTTGTCTTTTGATTTGATTGCTATTCGAATTTTAAAGCAATCACTTCCTAAAGGTGTTCCCTGGATCGGCTTTTCTTTGAGTTCTTGAACAAGAAAATAAAGGTCGCTTTTGAGAGAGAAGGGTATTTTTTGAGTAAGCGTTTAACCTGGCGTTCGAATACAGTGATAGACTTAACCTCAAAGCTCATTGAGAAAATCTTCGACGTTGCGGGCTTTCTTTGTCCCTTCTTGTATAAGCTTCATCTCTTCAGCAGCCTCCCGAATCTCTTCTAGAAGTAGCGCTTTCTCGCCAGTAATCTGCTTAGCTTTCACATATGGCAAGCTTTTGAGTACCTCTAATAAATGTAATGCCTTATTGTCTTTTATGTCAAGCAAAACTTTCATAATAGGCAAATTTAAAAAGTGTTAGCTATTTAATTTGGATTTCAAGAGTACCATCAATCCATTTATAAATATAGGGATTTGTTTCAGTGATAGGGTACTAAACCAAAATCTATAAGCTCCAGAGCATGCAATCACTTATTGGACAATTTGATTTATCCAAAAGAAATACCTTTAATTGTTACTAATATCAATTTTCTCCTTGAGCTCTCCATGCTCGTAAACCTCCCGGGTCTCCGGTTCACCTTTTTTGTCGTAATAGGTCCACACGCCATGTCGCTTGTTGCGGTGATAGCTGCCTTCGTATTCCTTGTTGCCGTTTTTGTGATAGCGGACATATTCGCCCTGCAGCCAGTTAAGCTTCCAGTTTGAAATGACTTCCGGTTGGCCATTGGGGAAATACTCCATGGATTTACCAGCCTTGATCCCGAAAGCAAAGGTTTCTTCCTTAATCAGCTTTTTATTTTCATACTGAAGTCTGACCCCATGGAGCTTTCCGGATTCATATGGCTCTACCAGAATAAGGTTTTCTTTGTCGTCATACGTTTTCCATTTCCCATGAGGGAGTTCATTGCGAATGCTTTTTTCCAGGATGAGGTTGCCCTTCTCATTATAGTCTTTGATATCCGCATCCATGCCGTAATTGCTGTAGACACCCACCGACTTGATTTTTCCATCAGGATAAAAATCAGTGCTTTTACCTGCACGGGCTCCTTCTTTGTAGGGAATCGTTGCTTTGGGTGAACCGTCTTCATAGAAAACCTCATAGATCCCTTCAAGCCCTCCGTCCACATAAACACCCCTTGACCGCAATTGTCCGTTTTCATAGTAATATTTTACTGATCCTGCCCGCGATCCCCTACGGTTTACGGCTTCCATCTCCAGCTGCCCGTTGAGAAAGTATGTTTTGTATTGTCCATCCAGCAGTCCATTGACGAGCTCTGCCTCCAGTTTGATATTTCCGTTATCATAAAATTCACGAACCGGCCCGTTGGGCTTTCCGTCTTTGTAATAGGTCTCTTCTTTCTTGATGTCATTTGGATAGTAGGAAATGACCCAGCCCTCTGGTTTGCCTTTGATGAAGGTTGTCTGTGCTTTGATGGTCCCATCAGGATGATAGGACTTTAGCTCCCCGGTTAGGGTATCATCAGCAAATATGGCCTCCTGGATCAAATGACCTTCTGGATCGAAGACCTGCGTCAGTCCCTGTTTTTGGCCATTTTGGTAGCTTGTAGTTCTTTGGATGGTCCCATCTTCGTAAAGGTTCACAAATTCTCCCTGTCTTTTTCCCTTTTCGTACTGGCCTGTGATGATGACATTGCCTGCTGGGCTATACATTTCGTACAAGCCATCTACCCTGGAGCTGTCATTGTCCAGGATATGATATTTCTCTTTGATGCTACCATCATCATAATAAGTGATGATCGGAGTCTGAGCCATCAAACCCAACGAGCATAATAATAATAGATTTAGCAGGAAACCTGTCTTCATAACACCACACAAATAAACGTGATTTCTACAAAGAAATTATGCTTTTTGGATGACAATGGCCGAAGCACCGCCACCGCCATTGCAGATGCCTGCCACACCGTATTCACCTTTGTGTTTCGTGAGCACAGTTGTTAGGGTAGCCATGATCCTGGCACCGGATGCTCCAAGAGGGTGCCCGAGTGCAACTGCGCCTCCCAATACATTTACCTTATCAGCGTCCAATCCCAGGGTTTTGTTGTTAGCAATGGCTACTACGGAAAACGCTTCGTTGATCTCATAGAAGTCTATGTCTTCAGGCTTCAGTCCGGCACGCTGGATGGCTTTGGGGATGGCCAATGAAGGGGCTGTAGTAAACCAAATAGGATCCTGGGCAGCATCTGCAAACCCAATGATTTTAGCGACTGGCTTAAGGCCCAGTGATTCCATTTTTCGCTTACTCATCAAGACCATCGCTGATGCGCCATCGTTAATGGTAGATGCGTTGGCAGCCGTTACAGTGCCTTCGGGATTGAAAACCGGTTTGAGAGCGGGTATCTTATCAAAGAAAACATTTTTGTATTCTTCGTCTGTGTCCATCAGGATGGGGTCACCTTTTCGTTGAGGGATCTCAACTGGAATAATTTCAGATCTAAAATCACCATCATCAGTGGCTTTAGCAGCTCGTTTGTAAGATCGAATAGCATATTCGTCCTGCTCCTCACGGGAGATATTCATCTCTTTGGCCGTATTGTCGGCACAACTGCCCATCGGGAATCCATTGTATACTTCCCACAACCCATCATGCATCAGCCCGTCTACCAGCTGCCCATGGCCATATTTATATCCATACCTGGCCTTAGGAATATAGTAGGGGATGTTGCTCATGCTTTCCATTCCGCCGGCAACCACCACATCATTGATGCCCAGCATAATGGATTGAGCTCCCAGCATGGCGGCCTTCATTCCGGAAGCACACACTTTGTTGATAGTGGTACAGGGTACATTGGTACCGATACCTGCTCCGATAGCCGCCTGCCTCGCGGGAGCTTGTCCCAGGTTGGCTGATACCACGTTGCCCATAAAAACTTCCTGAACCTCCTTAGGGTCAATGTTTTGTCTGGAAAGCGCTCCTTTAATGCCTATGCTGCCTAGTTGAGTGGCAGAAAAAGAGGAGAGGGCTCCACCAAAGCTTCCGATAGGGGTGCGGACGATGGATACAATGAATACTTCTTCCATGATCAATGATGTTTACCAGTCTGGCCTGTTGGGATCCTGTTGTTTTGTCGGTTTTCTTTTCCGCTGTTGAATATACTGAAATTCATTGTTTTTCATCGCTTCCAGGATCATTCTGGCCTTTTCTTCGGAAATATTCATCTCCTCCAGCTTTTCTTTAGTACCAGGCTGCTGGTTTTCCTGCTCTTCACTGTTTTGTTCTTCTCCTTCTTGCTGTTGTTGCTGCTCCTGCTCACCTTCCTTGCCTTCCTGGTCGTTTTGCTCCTGCTCCTGTTGTTCTTGCTCCTGGCTGTCCTGCTCAGACTCCTGGTCTTGCTGATCCTGATTTTGCTTTTGCTGATCCTGTTGATCTTGTTGTTCCTCGTTCTGATCTTGCTGATCCTGGTTTTGGTTGTCCTGATTCTGCTGATTCTGCTCGTTTTGCTTTTCCAATAATTTCTTTACGATCTCATAATTATACCGGGCTTCGCTATTGGCTGGATTGGCCCTAAGCGCCGACTTCAGCATACTCTCCGCTTCATTCAACTGTCGGTAGTTTTTAGCCATCACACCAAGCTGCTGATAAGCAATCGAGCGAATCTCTTTATCTGATGAGCTTGTCAATTGCTGGTAAGCATTGGTAGCATTGGCAGAATCATTAAGATGGTAGTAGCTATGCGCCATATTGAGGTAGACTTCATCTTCAGCAATATGCATGCTGTCGGCAAGCATTTTATACTTGGACGCGGCTAGCTCGTAATTACCTGAATTGTATGCCGTCTCAGCAGCTCTTTTTGTTTTATTGATCCTATTGATCTCTATAGGATCGGGAGATAACACCAATACCGTGATGAAGAATAGTAATTTCATATCCTGATAACCTTCACATTGATGACCAAATCCAGGAGCATGAGAAAAAAGGCCGCTCCAAGGAAGTAAAAATATTTATTGGCTTTTGCATCCATCGTTTTTGCGTCCCTTAGTTCACCTTCGATGTCATTTATCGCACTTATCAAACGCGAGACATCATTTTGGGATTCATTGATTTCAAAATATTTACCTCCGGTATCAGCTGCCAGCTTTTTCAATGAAGTGTCATTCAACTGGCTGATTACATCTCCACCGGATCTGTCCTTTTTGAAACCTCTGCTTGTAGGGATTTTACTTCCCCGTTCTGTGCCCACACCCAAAGTAAATAGTTTGATGCCCGAAGTTTCCACCTCATTGCTCACATCTTCGGTTTCTTCTCCAAAGTCTTCTCCGTCACTAATAAGGATAATGATTTTAGAGGTCTGCTTTGCCTGTGTCTGTTTTTCGTCAGTCAACTTGTCCAGAGCCATTTTGAGTGGGGGACCAAAGTCAGTACCTGTGCTTGGCACCAGGTCTGTGTTGAGAGACTGGATGAATAGGGTTAAAGCATTGTTGTCATAAGTAAGAGGACATTGCATGAATGCTTCATTGGAAAACATTATCAGCCCGATACGGTCTGAGCTAAAAGCTTCTGCAATGTTTTTCAATTCAAATTTTACCTTTTCTAGTCTCGAGGGCTGAATGTCGACAGCGTTCATGGACTCAGACAGGTCGACACAGATAAAAAGATCTTTCCCGATTGATTTTACTTCTCTGGTGGTGTCACCAAAGGAGGGGCCAAGTAAGGCTACTATCATGAGCAGTACATAAATGCTCCTCAGCAAGAGCTTAAGTACGGATCGCCTGATGGAGGTATTTAGCACGCTTCTGATCCTGAGTAGTCGGATCAGGTAAAACGAATAGAATAATATAAATGCCAGGATGGCAACAATTTCAAATACACCTATATCGTGAGCCCACTTCATTCGGCTTCAAAATTAATGAAGCAAGTGAAAAGTGCCCATGTATAAACAACAATTAACGTTTTTTAATGGAAAACTCCCCGTACGTTTGTGTTTGAGAGAATGGAGCAGCATTTTCATGGCTTATCTGTGGCGCGCCAATGCTGGCAGAACTGATCAGATCTTCAAATTCAGGGTGGTAAGGGAAAACCTCAGGGAACTTTGCATATTGTTTGAATTCTTCAAGTGACGTATCGTCCGGGTAACTGATGACCTGTGGTTTTTTCAGGGATTCTACCAGCGCCACAATCAGTCCCGGGCTGGTAGCCATCAAGCCGATGGCCTTTGGTGAGTCAGCGTGATTGGAATGCGCAAGTAACCCCACTGTCATTGGGATCAATGTCAATCCGGTGATAAGCAAATAGGTTTTGGGTTTAGCACCTGATACCTGGGAAGTCATAGATTGAATATCTTCCACAGACATCCTGACATAGTCATGGCGTGCTGTCAAAAGGATCAATGAGTCATCAATAAAAATGAGCTCGCCGGTAACAGGCTTATCTGAGGATTTCCTTATCACTTTCGTGTAAGCTCCGGTAGAGGACCTGTGGATCTTTCGGTCTTGCTTTGTTTCCGGATAAACTTCCTTTTGACATCCTGTGACAAAAAGTAAAACGATGACCGATATGATAATGAAGCTGGGTAATCTTTGCATGGTTTCGAGTGTTGAGGCCAAAGTATATCAGACACTCATCGAATCGGAATTGATTTTTGAAACCAGTAAAAGGGTATTATTGAATTTTGCCAATGGGCAGATAATGCGGTGATTCATTTGCATGAATTAATAAATTGTTCAGGTTGATAATGGGGTTTTGCGAAAAACAAGAATTGCAGCGCAATCTAGTAATACGTCATTTATCAAATATTGTTCTGCCAAAAAGATTTTTACATCCAAAGGAGATTGCTTCATAAATAATAAAAAAAGGGCACGGACATTTGCCCGTACCCCGTATATGAAGAGGAGAATTATTACTATGGGATTATCTGAATGCAATGAATTGACACTCATCTTCAGAATATTTCTGAAAAGATTTTGGTCCAAACTCATTGAAGTCAACAATCTGATCTTTTTTGATCAGCAGGTGCTTAAGTTTAGGCAACCTCCTTGCCGTCTTTAAATCTAACTCACTCAGGTCGCCGTCAATCACATGTGAATGAAACATGGCTTTGACAGGAATAAACAGATATTCGGATCCTTCATACTCAATGATTCCAGTATACTTATAAGAAGGGCTGATCAATTTATTCCAAGCCAGATAATATTTACCCTCGTAGAAGATTGGCCTTGGACCAACAACCTTGTATATAGTACCGACCGCGGTCACAATCATCCTATTGTCTTCGGAAATAAATCCTTGAATTTCTTTTAAAGGATAGTGAATGCCAATTTCTTTCAGCCCTAAGCAGAAGCTTTCAAACTCGATAAAAGGACTGATCTCGTCAGTTTTATTAGGCTGGATTTGGTGTTCAATATTTGGATTATTGTCCTGGGTTCTCCAAAAATGATTTGTAATCAAAACATTCGTGTAAGTTCCTGTCCCAATGATTGTTAGGAGCAGAATAGTCCGATATAGTGAAGACTTTTTCATCTCTTATTGTATTATCACCTAAACAAAAGACGAGAATTAAGGTGGAAAAAGATGATGAATAAAATGAAATGATTTAACTTTATGTATGAAAGATATTCATCGTTATGGAAATAAGACATCTCCGTTTGATTGAGTCCGTAGCAGAGGAAGGAAACCTGACCAAAGCTGTCAAAAAATTGAATGTGTCGCCTTCTGCGCTGAGTCATCAGTTGAAAGAAATTGAGCAGGAGCTAGGGGTACAGCTTTTTGACCGGGTGAATAAAAAACTCATCATCACCGATGCGGGTAGGGTCATGCTCAAGTCGGCACAGAAGATTTTATCTGAGCTGGAAGTGGCCGAACACGAACTGATCAACCTGAGAGATGGACAGGTAGGTGAGCTGGATATCACCACAGAGTGTTACACCTGCTATCACTGGCTTCCGGGTGTGATGAAAACTTTTTCCAGGGAGTTTCCCGGGATCAATGTGAATATTCACCCCGATTATACAGCCGACCCAATTCCATATCTATTAGATGGCAAAGTAGATGGGGTACTCACCAGTGAGGTAGTAAAAAATAATGCGATAAAGTACCGGGAGCTTTTCCGGGATGAGTTAGTGGCAGTGGTAGCACAGGGGCATCCCTGGGAAGATAAGCCGTATGTTGAAGCTGAAGACTTTGCAGATCAGAATGTGCTTATATATTCCAGGCCACTGGAGTCAGTATCACTTTTTCGCCAGGTTTTGCTTCCGGCGAATGTCACTCCCAAAAAAGTCACCGAAATTTTACTCACCGAAGCCCAGGTGGAGATGGTCAAGACAGGCGCATATGTAAAGGTGCTGGCCAAATGGGCCGTGGAACCTTATCTGAAGACCCAACCCATCGTCACTGTCCCTGTTACCAAAAACGGATTGCACCGAACCTGGTATTTTGCCATGCTGAAGAAAGAAACCACAGCTCCTTATATTGACAAGTTTATCAAGATCCTTGCCCGACAGATGAAGGGAGGAGCTTAACTCTGTTTTTATTGATTTTAGCAAGATAATAGTGGATTTTTATCAGACAACGTAAGTTATTACTTGCGATTGTTTTTACTTCTCATATAAAAGCGTCAACTTTTATATAATCCATAACCTAAATCCACTTAATATGAAAAGATTTATGAAATCTGGGCTATGCATGGCTGTGCTATGCATCCCTTTTTGCTTATTGAGTCAGATTGCTGTTATTTCCAAGACTCATTGGATTCCTGATACGACCAACTCAAACAAGGCGTGGTTAGCGTTAGAAGGACAATTCCATGATGAGGTGGTCATGAAGAATGATTTTATTTTGGGTGGAACTGTCTTATATCATTTTTACACGGATGATGCTTCTGAACTGATTATTATGCAGACTTATGAGAATTTATCGGAGCTCGAGAAATCACATGAAAAAAGCATTGAACTGGTGAAAGCAACCTGGCCGGATTCTCTGGAGAGGAGGTCAATGTTGAGAAAACGATTCCAATATCTCTCACTGGAGCACTTGGATGAGATCTATTCTTTACTTCCATTTGCCAAGCCGCTGCAATCAAAATCGGATAGTGTACTGTATTATTATTTCAGAATGTTACGAGCAAAGCCGCTCCCTGAGAATGGGTCAATCGCTGAGAGGACACGACTCTTAAGGGAACATGCTGAAAAAGTCACCCTTAAAAATGAAACTGTGCTGGCTTATTATCCCATGATTCATTTCTATGGAGGGGATGGTCGGGATTTTTTACAGGTATTTGTATTCAAATCTTTTGATGATCTAAATAATCTGCAGCAAAACAATAATGAGATCATCAAAACTGCCTGGCCTGATGAAAAGAGCCGGAATGAATTTTATAAGAAGTTATCAGAATACCTTGAACCCTGGCATGGTGATAAGGTATACACCTATGAGCCCAGGTTAACTAAACTATAACAATCGAAAGGCCGGACATGATCCGGCTTTTTAATTAGAAATCAGACTAAAATCAACCAGGAACTTGTCGGTAGTACATACCTTGACATGGCGGATTTCTGCAGGGTTGAGCCGGGGTAGCTTACTCACCAGATCCACTGCGTGCTTCTTACAGGTCATCGCATCGTCTTTTAAAGGGATAGCATTCCAGGTGTCTTCTATTTTGGGATTCATTATTTGACCAGCGGTGTCCACCTCATAGATGACGGTAAACCTGTTGATGACCGCTTCGAATGATGGGCTTTGAATGATCAGGCTATCCCGTTTATTCTTAGGCTCATAAATGATTTCGCAGGGCTTGAGGTTCTTTTTTACAAACGCTTGCGTTTCTTCGAAGTCCATCTTATGTGAGGGCGTGGTTTCTACCCGGTCGAAAATTTCATTGCACCAGATCTTGCCGTATAGTTCCTCGGATGTCATCTGACCTATCTGGTATATTTTATCTTCAATTTTATCCAGTTTGCTAATCAGCGAAGATGACTGTGAAGCCTTTGCCGTCCTTTGGCAAGGAGTGGTAAACTGTTTGTAATATTTAGGGTGTCGGCTGGCAAACAAGATATAGACAGAGTCCACCTCAAATGATAAAGCGCAGCCTGTAATCCTGGAAAGCACCTCAACTGTTTCAGATTTTGTGCCCTTGTAGCGTTTGATGACCTCAAATCTCGTGCTGTAGAGGTAATGGACGCTCTCCCTGTCTGGCCTAATGGTTATTTGCTCAGTCGAAATCACCTTCGCAAGCATAATGGTCTGTGTTGCAGCAATCTCCTGTTCCAACAATGGAGATTGACAATTGCATGATAGACCTTTATGAGTAAAAAACAGTAATAATAGCAGTAGCTGACAAACTATGGAGGATCTCATGCAGTAAGGAACTTCAAGGTTAGGTTTACCACAATAATATAAAATTTTGGAATTGCTTTCAGTGGATAGAATTTATAAATAATCAGTGCTAAAACACTACCGGTAAGCGATATAAATAGCGAATTCTAAGGGAATCATATCAATGTCTGAACCGCTATTATGTTTCCAATCGAAAGAACCGGTCACAGCGGGATACCTGACTCAGGTGTTTGTCCGAAATTGTGATCGGAAAAATTTAGCCAGGAAAGAAAATTGAGTTTTGAGACGATTTCTTAAGGTAACATCAATTTCATTTTCTGTTTGATTGAAGTTTTATCCATATTTAACAATTACAATACGATAAGATCGATTTAGCCATATCCATTATATAAATACAAAAAATGAAAAACACCCCTTTCCTCAATAACTTCTTATTTTTTACACTGATCATTATCCTCGCTTCCTGCTCAGAAAGTCAGCCGGATAATCCAAAAGTAAGTAAGCTAAAACTACTTCCGGGATTCGAGGCGGAACATCTTTTCACTCCGTCAGATAATGATATGGGTTCATGGGTATCCATGGCTTTCGATCACAAAGGAAGGCTGATCACATCCGATCAGTATGGGGCATTGTACAGGTTAGAGATTCCGGCAATAGGGTCAGATTCGTTGACACCAAAAATAGAGCGACTGAATATTCGGTCTTCTGAAAGTGATTCGGTGCTCTTGATGGGACATGCACAGGGCTTGCTTTATGCTTTCAATAGTCTGTATGTCATGGTCAACAACAGGGTGGATGAAGAATTTCCGGTAGAAAGTGGGTTGTATCGTTTACAGGATACCAATGATGATGATCAATATGATCAGATCACGCTGCTCAAGCAATTGAAGGGGAATGGGGAGCACGGTCCGCATAGTATCATTCTCAGTCCTGACGGAAAATCTTTGTATGTGATATCCGGTAACCATACCGATGCCCCAGAGATGGATGCCTACCGGTTGCCATCTAACTGGCAGCATGATAACCTCTTTCCCCACCTAACTGATCCCCGAGGTCATGCAGCCTCCAGGAAAGAACCCGGGGGATGGATCGCTAAAACAGATCCTGAGGGAAAAAACTGGGAGCTGATCAGTGCTGGATACCGAAACCCATATGATATTACTTTCAACAGACAGGGAGATCTTTTCACATACGATTCAGATATGGAGTGGGACCTGGGGATGCCGTGGTACCGTCCTACAAGGATCTGTCATGTGACAAGCGGTAGTGAGTTTGGCTGGAGAACAGGAAACGCTAAATGGTCACCCGTTTACCCTGATAACTTACCTCCTGTACTCAACATTGGACAGGGATCGCCTACAGGTGTTTTGCATGGGAAAGATTCTGATTTTCCGGGTAAATACCAGGATGTTGTTTTTGCCTTTGACTGGAGCTTCGGAATTATTTATGGGATTCATATGAAGCCAGAGGGTGCTTCTTATATAGGTGAAAGAGAGGAGTTTTTGTCCGGAATTCCATTACCACTCACCGATGGTGTGTTTGGTCCTGATGGAGCCCTGTATTTTATGACAGGAGGTAGAAGGCTTGATTCTGACCTTTACCGGGTCTATTATAATGGTGAAGAATCGACACAAAGTGAGACCCCATCACTAACAGAGGAGCATAAGCTACGCCTGAAACTTGAAGAATATCACCAGGGCCCTAATTCTGAGGCACTGGATTTTGCCTGGGAATACCTGGGTCATGAAGATCGGTTTGTTCAGTATGCTGCCCGTATTGCGGTAGAACACCAACCGGTTGGTCAGTATGCAGATAAGGTCCTGAGTGAGTCCGATCCAATTAAAAAGATCCAGGGAAGCTTAGCCTTAGCCAGACAAGGAACCCAGTCTCATCGGGATGCTTTACTTAAAGGTCTGGTCGGTATTGATTTTGATCAGCTGTCCGCTGATGACAAAGTCAATCTTGTAAGGACCATAGAGGTGACCCTGGCAAGATTTGGAGCTCCATCGGGCGCTTTGAAAGGACAGTTGGGTGATTACCTGATTGCTCAATATCCTTCTGATAATGATGCCCTGAATTTTACCCAGAGCAAGGTTTTAGCTTACCTGGAGGAGCCAGGAACAATCGACAAGACGCTTACACTCCTAGAAGCTGAGGTATCATCTGATGCGTCCAGCATGACCGGTACGGCAACTGATGGCTCGGATCTGATCCTGAGAAACCTGCAGTATGGGATGAGCATCGCCAAGACATTGAGCAGTGTACCTCCCGCACAACACACCTACTATGGTATGGTACTGAGTGACATGGAAACGGGCTGGACCCCCGAGCTCAGGGAGCGTTATTTCAGCTGGTTTAAGAAAGCACTGGGCTACCAGGCAGGACACAGCTATATCGGTTTTATCAACAATGCCCGGAAGCGAGCTTTGGCATACGTGCCTAAAGATAAGTTTGACTACTACAACGAGCTTTCCGGGGATGCATTGCTGACAGAATCGGGCAATGACATAGCCGAGGCCATTCGACCTGAAGGTCCGGGCAGAAGATGGAAAACAGAAGATATTGAAAGTGTCGTGAATGGCGAGCTAAATGGTAGAAACTTCGAAAACGGTAAAAACATGTTCATCGCGGCGAATTGCAGGACCTGCCACTCTGTAGCAGGGGAAGGAGGAGCCAGCGGTCCCGATCTTACCCAATTGGGCACAAGGTTTTCAAAAGAAGATATCCTGAAGGCCATCATTGAGCCAAGTGATGTGATTTCCGATCAATATGCTTCGTCAATCCTGATCCTGAAAAATGGTCAGTCGGTGGTAGGACGTATCGTGAGTGAAGAGGGAAGCAGCTATAAGGTATCACAAAATCCTTTTGCGCCGGATCATCTTCGGGAAGTACCAAAAGCTGAGGTGGAGCGGATAGAACTGTCTGAAGTTTCAGCCATGCCTCCGGGTACCATCAACCCATTGAATGAGGAAGAGCTGAAAGACCTGATTGCTTACCTGGTGGCAGGTGGAAATCCTGAGAACGAGCTCTTTCAATAAAAAATCAAAGAATTTTTCAATAACAGAAACAACCAACTAACTCAAATGATTAACAAAGCCATTTTAAGGATTTCATCATTGATTCTCCTCATCACTTTTGCGAGCTGTTCTACCGGCAAAAAGGAGGGTGGCGAGGCCAAAGCAGCTTCAAATGATGAGTACCAAATGTTATTTGATGGTAAAACACTTACCAACTGGAAGGGAGATCCGGACTATTGGAAAGTAGAAGATGGAACCATCGTTGGGTATACCACTGAGGAAAAGCCCCTTGAAGCCAATACCTTTTTAATATGGGATGGCGGACAGCCGGCTGACTTTGAACTGATCGTGGACTTCAGGATCACGGAGTCCGGAAACAGTGGGATCCAGTACCGTAGCGAGATGGTGGAAGGAGTACCTTTTGGCTTGAAGGGCTACCAGGCTGATATAGACGGTAAGAACAACTACACTGGGCAGAACTACGAGGAGCGGAAAAGAGCGACACTGGCGTATAGGGGACAGCAGGTAGTGGTCAATAGCCAGGAAGATCCCAACGCTGAGGTCAGAGACAATGTAAAGAAAAATGCCTGGCAAAGCACGGAAATCGTCAGCTCACTTGGGGATATTGATGAGTTGAAAACGAAGATCAAATCAGAAGATTGGAATGAATGCAAACTGGTCATCAAGGGCAACCTGCTCCAGCATTATATCAATGGAGTCCTGATGAGTGAGGTCACTGACAATGACGCAGTAAACAGAAAGTCTGATGGCTTGCTGGGATTCCAGATTCACCGGGGGCCACCCATGAAGGTTGAATACAAAAATATCCGGTACAAAGCACTTTAAAGATGAATAAGATCGGCTTCAATGTGCTTGCCTGGTCTGCCGGTGTTACCGATGAATTGCTCCCCATCCTGGACAGGCTGAAGTCCATCGGCTACGATGGTGTGGAATTTTTTATCGGTGACCAGGATGAAAAAGCTTTTCGTAAGCTTGGTGACTACACGAGCAGCATTGGGTTGGAGACTACCGCCGTATTTGTAATGTCAAAAGAGGAAAACCCGATTGATCCTAACCCGAAAGTGCGGGTAAAGGCATTGAACCGAATTCAATGGACTATCGATCGGGCCAATGAGCTGAATGCCAGGATCTTGTGTGGTCCGTTTCATTCTGCTTTTGCTACCTTTTATCAGAAAGCGCCAGACGAGAAGGAATACCAATGGAGTGCCGAGGTATTGCATCAGGCAGGCGACTATGCCTCGCAGTTTGGGATCACTTTGACTCCCGAAGCTTTGAACCGGTTTGAATGCTACTTGTGTAACACAGCCGGGCAACTCGCTCATTTGGTAGAGCTAACCAATCACTCCTATGTCCGGGCGATGTATGATACGCATCATGCCAACATTGAGGAGAAAGATATACCCGAGTCCATCCGAGAGATTGCGCCTCATTTAGCTCACTTTCACATTAGCGAAAATGATCGCGGAACGCCGGGAGCAGGGCATGTAAGATGGGACGAAACCTTCAGCACACTTGCTGAAATAGGGTATGAAGGATGGCTTACCATCGAAGGATTTACCCGTAATGACCCCGACTTTGCCAATGCCATCAATGTATGGCGTGAGTTTGCGGAGCCCTGGGAGATGGCTGAAAAGGGCTATCAGTTTATTAAGGAAATGTTGGACAAGCATAGTAAGAATTGAATGAATGAGATGAAGCATGTTTCGTGGATTGATAAGGTCGGCAACACTGACCAGGTAGGAGGGATTGAAACATCTGTTGTGGATAATGGAGCCGGAAGAGGTTCCCGGATCGCCTGGATCAATACCGGTACAGGATTGCGCTATAAGGTGGTGATAGACCGTGGGATGGACATTGTGGATGCATTCTACAACCAGCATAGTCTGGCCTGGCTGAGCCATGGTGGTGTCATATCGCCAGAAGCCTATGCCCAGACAGGTCTCGATTGGCTAAAGACATTCAGTGGGGGCCTCATGACTACCTGTGGATTGACCCATGTAGGAGGTCCTGAGGAGGATGAGTTTGGAAAGCGGGGACTACATGACCAGGTGAGCAACATTCCCGCAGCAATCGAATCGATTATTCAGCCAGACCCTGCCCAGGGTCGAATGGAATTTAGTATTTCCGGGGTGATCAGACAAACCCAGGTTTTTGGGAACAGGCTGGACCTGAGGAGGAAGATCTCCGGCAGTCTGGGCTCTGCCGTCATCAAGGTTGAGGACGAGATCATCAATGCTGGGAATGAGCCCGCACCACACATGCTGCTTTACCACCTCAACTTTGGCTGGCCTCTGATTGATGAGGGGACCAAATTACTTTGGAATGGTACCTGCAAATCGCGTGGGGGAGAAATGGATAATCATCTTTTTGGTAAGGGCAAAGACTTTAAAACCTGTAAGCCTCCATTGAAAGAGCATAACGGAACCGGTGAAGCCTGTGGGTTTGTGGATGTAAAAGCTGATAAGGATGGCATCGTCCATTGTGGCGTGCACAATGAAAAGATAGGCCTTGCATTGGCCATCAGGTTCAAAAAGGGCCATATGCCCTGGCTCACCAACTGGCAGCACTGGGGTAGAAAAGAATACGTGACGGCCCTTGAGCCCGGTACCCATCCACCCATAGGGCAAAGTGCAGCACGAAAGGAAAAATCATTGATCTTCCTGGAGCCTGGAGAGTCTAAAAAGTATGACCTGGAATTTGAGGTGTTGGACGACCCGAAATCCATCAAAGAATTAATTTCAACAATAGCATAAAACAAACAGCAATAAACCCTTAAATAGATATGAGTAAAAAACTGGCAGAAATTGCATTAGATCAGGGCAAAGGCATTGTGAGATTGGCCCCTACCTGGGTTCCCAGATCTTTTTGTGTACCTGGTAGAAGGATCAAGCTTCATCCCGATGATTATTATGTGCTGGGAGGAGAACGCGGAGGAATTGATGAACGATGGTTTTCGTCCACAACACCTGCACAAAACGGACCACTGACCGGAAAAAACGAGGGGCTCAGCGCCATAGTTGTCAGGGACGGTTCAAAGACTTCTGAGGTTTTGCTCAGGGATGCAATTGATGAGTTGAAAGGCGCCATCATCGGCGACAGACTTTGGAAAGAACATGAGAGCTGGCCGATGTACTCCAAATTCTTTGACAACATGGGACCGCTTCCACACCACGTACACCACAATGACGAGGATGCAGCCAAGATTGGCCAAAAGGGAAAGCCGGAAGCATATTATTTCCCACCCCAGGTGAATAACCACGGGGGGGATTTCCCCTACACCTTTTTTGGTATCACCCCGGGTACTACCAAAGAGCAGATTCTGGAATGCCTGAAGAATTTCACCAAGGGAGATAACAAGATCACCAATTTTTCATCCGCGTTCAGGCTGGAGCCTGGCACTGGGTGGGACGTGCCTCCGGGGATGCTTCATGCACCAGGTAGTATGTGTACCTATGAGCCACAAAAAGCTTCTGATGTTTTTGCCATGTACCAGTCACTGGTCAACGATGCCATTATTCCGGAGGAGCTGCTCTGGAACGGAACACCTAAGGACCGGATTGGTGATTACGAACAGTTGATCGAGGTGCTGGATTGGGAGCTAAACACTGATCCTAATATGTTGGAGACCCGGTTTATGAATCCTGTTCCGGTAAGACCTGAAAAAGAAATGGTGGGTTATCGTGAAGTATGGGTATGCTATCGATCTGATGCTTTCAGTGCCAAGGAACTTACGGTTTTACCTGGTCAGACGGTCACCATCAAAGACAATGCTGCCTATGGCATGATCATGATGCAGGGTCATGGCAAGATGGGTGTATGGGAAGTGGAAACACCGACCATGATTCGTTACGGACAGCATACCAACGACGAGTTTTTTGTGACGGAGCAGGCCGCCAAAGAAGGTGTGACCATTACAAACTATTCCGATTGCGATCCTATTGTCATGCTGAAGCATTTCGGTCCCGACAACCCCGATCTGAACCTTGATTTATGATTATATTTAGTAAAATTTATTTTTTAACCACATAAACCCCTTATTGTGAACAACTATCCCAAATTACATAATGCAACCTGGCCCGGAGTCGTAGGAAAGGGGCCAGATTCTGAACCACCAATTTCTTTTGACGACATGCTGAAGATGACGGCAGCAGCGGAGGTGAATGGTGTCAAGTTTGATGGAGTAGACCTTGGTTTGTTACCTCCTCACATCGACATCGAAGGTTCCAAAGATGATTTCAAGCGAATTGCTGATAAAATTGCCGGTTACGGACTGAAAGTAGGTAGCCTCGTAGCCCCAATCTGGGGAGGTCCTGCCATGGGAAGCAAAGAAGATCGCAAGACGTTTGTGGACATGGTCCGTAAGTCCTGTGAATTTGCCAAAGTGATGCGAGAACAGGGTGTGAGAAACTATGGTATCATTAGAATTGATTCAGCATCGAGCCCCACCGACTGGGCAAAAGATCCGGTGAACAACTCCAAGCTGATTGCGCAGACCTTCCGGGAAGCCTGTGACGTGGCTGCCGACTATGATGAGCGTCTGGCAGCAGAGGGCGAGATCTGCTGGGGCGGCATGCACAGCTGGAAAACCATGGTGGAAACCCTGGAAGCTGTTGACAGACCTAATATGGGATTCCAGGCTGACATGGCACACACTATGTTGTACCTATTGGGTTACAACAAGCCTGATGATCGAATACTGCCAGAGAATTTTGACTGGAAAGACCGCGATACGCTTACTGCAGGTCTGAAGAAAATCACCAAGGCGCTTAGGCCATACACCATCGATTTCCATGTGGCACAGAATGATGGTACTGTACATGGGACAGGCTCCCATGACAAGACCGGTCGTCACTGCCAGGCCACAGATCCAAATGGCAAACTAGATGTAGTCAATGATGCCGGATACTGGCTGAGAGACGAGCAAGGAAAATTGACCAAAGCTTTTCAGCACATCTGCTGGGATGGCTGCATGTTTGACAATTCTGTGATGACACAACAAAAAACATGGAATGACATCCTGGCCATGCTCATCAAAGTGCGTGAAGCACATGGCTGGAGCTAAAAACTGATTTTTCAAAGAACGAATAAACAACCATGAGTAAAGAACTTAGAATAGGGTTGATTGGATGTGGTTTTATGGGAAGAACCCACTCCAATGCCTACAACAGACTTCAGAATTTCTTTCCGGATCTAAAAACCAAAGCGGTGTTGAAGGCGGCCTGTGCCAGGAATAAGGATCGCGTGGAGGCTTTTGCCAAACAATGGGGCTATGAATCCACTGAGACCGACTGGAAAAAGCTTATCGCTAGAGATGATATCGACGCCGTGGATATCTGCACACCTAACGATACCCACGCGGAGATTGCTATTGCTGCGGCCAAAGCTGGCAAGATGATCCTCTGTGAAAAGCCCTTGTCCCGAACCCTCGCTGAAGGCGAGGAAATGGTGAAGGTCATCGAAAAGGCAGGCGTTAAAAACACCGTGTGGTACAACTACCGCAGGGTACCAGCTGTAACATTGGCTAAAAAGATCATTGATTCAGGGAAACTTGGAAAGATTTTCCATTACCGGGCAAACTTCCTGCAGGACTGGACAATTAGTCCGGACGTGCCACAAGGTGGTGCAGGTACCTGGAGGCTGGATGTGGGAGCAGCCGGGTCGGGTGTGACAGGTGATTTGCTTGCACACTGTATCGACACAGCTATGTGGCTCAATGGTGGCATCAAGGACGTTTCGGCTGTGACAGAGACTTTCATCAAAGAAAGAGTTCATCATGACAGCCGCAAGAAGCAAAAGGTAGGTATCGATGATGCCTGTTTATTCCATTGCCACTTCGACAATGGATCTCTCGGTCTGTTTGAGTCTACACGATATGCCAGGGGACATAAGGCACTCTATACCCTGGAGATCAACGGGGAGCATGCCTCAATCCGCTGGGATCTGCATGACATGAACAGGCTCGAGTATTTCGATCACAGGGATGAATCGGTAGTGCGCGGCTGGAGGTCAATCCACGTTACAGACGGAGATCAGCCATACATGGATAAGTGGTGGGTGCCCGGCCTGATCATTGGGTATGAGCATTCATTCATCCACCAGGCAGCAGACTTCTTCAAATCTCTCGAAACCAACAAGCCTTGCAATCCGACCTTTAAGGATGCTTTACAAACCCAAAGGGTTTGTGAAAAGGTGATCGAGTCAGCCAATACCAGAAGCTGGAAAGATACTGGTGTAGACTGGTGATCTTGATTAAAAGATTGTTTAAAAAAGCACGTGGAGTACTCTGCGTGCTTTTTTTTATTCAATAATACCTGTTACTGGATTCATTTCTCCAAAAACCCTGGTCTGTGTCTCACCATAACCGTCAGCCTAAGGTTTATTTCTTAAAACGGTGTATATTTCTAATCCTGAAGGGATGGCAGGATTATAGAAAATGACATTGAGACAAAAAATAACTCCGAAGGAGTGACATTATGGCTGGATCATTCTCACAAATTTACATTCAAGCTGTCTTTGCAGTAAAAGGAAGAGCAAACCCAAAACTGGCGCAAGCGCCTCGCTTGTGACATGTTTTGTCCCACCTTTTTAACCCTCCACACTTTTTCTCCCCAACTTTGAATTTTTATGTACGTACATTAGTTAATATTGAAATAAACACAGTTCGATAAAAATCTAAGTAGGCCAGTCATTATCATGATATACATCGAACGTTTAAACTAAAGCACACATGGAAATTGGTATCAGCACCTTCGTAGAAAACACTCCGGATCCTGAAACAGGCAAGCTTTTGAGTCCTTATCAGCGGATGCAAAACCTGATGGAAGAGATAGAGCTTGCAGACCAGGTAGGCCTGGATGTGTATGCGGTAGGAGAGCATCACCGACCTGATTTTGTGGTGTCTTCACCAGCCGTCGTATTGGCGGCAGCTGCCGTCAGGACAAAGAATATCAAGCTATCCAGTGCCGTTTCCGTACTCAGCTCTGACGATCCAGTGAGAGTCTTTCAGCAGTTTGCCCATGTGGACCTGTTATCTGGAGGCCGGGCTGAGATCATGGCAGGTAGAGGGTCTTTCATTGAGTCGTTTCCGCTGTTTGGTAATGACCTAAAAGACTATGATGCCCTGTTTTCAGAAAAACTGGAACTACTCATTCAGCTTAATAAATCAGAACGGGTGACCTGGCAGGGTCGGCACCGTCCATCTATTAAAAATAGAGGCGTTTATCCAAGACCGTTTCAAAAGGAACTGCCTATCTGGATTGCGGTAGGTGGCACACCAGAGTCCGTGATCAGGGCTGCTACCAAAGGGCTACCACTTGCTATCGCGATTATTGGAGGTATGCCGGAGCAGTTTATTCAGCTGGCTGATCTGTATAAAAGAACCTATTTGTCTGCAGGTCACGCACCGGAGAAGATGCAGATCTCCGTTCATTCCCATGGCTTCATAGCCGAAGACTCACAACAGGCAGCGGACGATTTCTATGGACCCTACGAGTTGGTGATGAGCAGGATCGGGCAGGAGCGGGGCTGGTCGCCAATGACCCGTCAGCAGTACGAGGCCATGCGAACCAGGAGAGGATCATTACTAGTTGGAAGCCCACAGGAGATCATCGATAAGATACTGATGGAGCAGGAGATGTTTGGCCTCACACGGTTCCTGATGCATTTGAGTGTAGGTACTATGCCGCATGATAAGCTACTCAAAGCCATCGAGCTTTTAGGTACTGTAGTTGCGCCTGAGGTTAGGAAAGCAGTGAAGGCAACGACTTGATTTTAGTGTTGAAGCGTCATTGAAACTGTCGCAAGCATCCCTGGGACATGTTTCTATCAGCAACCCGACATATTTTGTCTAAATCCTCTATTTTCACTTCCCAGATGAAAAAACTAATTGGTTTCAGGCAGGCAGCTGTGGCATCCGCAGTTCTTTTCGGGGTACTTACCCTGTTTCATTTATCCATCATTTCAGGAATCCTTTTCTTTGACTACGCTCCTGTGGAATACCTATGGGGCGGCAAAATGCAGACCAGTGATGAGCTCCTACGTTTTGAATGGGTCTCCCTGGGTGTGATTCTCCTTTGCCTTCACACCGTCCTGATCCGATTTGGCTGGATCCATCTACCGGGACTGCTCAGGACCACCCGTGTGATTCTTTGGGTACTTGTAGTTTTATTCTTCCTCAATACCCTGGGCAATATCCTGGCCGAGACGACTTTTGAAAAGTTCTTTGCACCTGTTACACTGGTGTTGGCTGTCTTTTGTCTGAGATTAGCGATTGAACCGTTTAAGCAGTCATAGATGAAAGGTTGACAGGCACTTTATCCCAAAGGTCCAGGAAATCAAGCGATTATTTTCAAAGTGAACTATACTCAATTGTAGTGGATGGCTCCCCTTTTGGGGTTGAGGGCGAGTGATAGTTGATATTGACGGACTTATTGCTGGGCTTGTGCTACCTCCCCAACACCGATGATCCCAGGTCTGTGGCTCATAGACCTGATATTTGATTTGAAAAATACAAAAAAAAACGGCCATGACCCCTCATGACCGTTAACCCAAATTAACCCAATATGAAAAAAAAACTACTAGTTATTTAAAGAGTGAGATTCAAATCTCGATCATCGCCTGTTAAAGTATATTTTCGTTTTTCTTCATGTATGTGAGTGCTAACATAGGGTAGAAAAATTGCTCCACATAATTAAATCCGAAAATTACGAGTATTATCGGGGCTGTTTCTAGGTGGAATTACTTAGGAAAATTGAAAATATTTCAATAATTAGTGTGAATGAAACAGCTTTCGCTAACTATTAAATAATCTGGAGTAAGTAATACCCTAGTTTAGTCTGGCTGCCAGGTTATATGCAGGAAGGGAAATGGTGAATGTACTTCCTTTATTGACCACGCTTTCCACCTGGATCTTTCCTTCATTGGCATGAATAAATTCCTTACAAATTTTCAAGCCTAAGCCCGTGCCAGGCTCATTTAGGGTACCCTTGGTGGAGTGGTTGTGATCAATACTAAAAAGTTTTGTCAATACTTCCTGATTGATGCCGATTCCATTATCGTTGATGCTGATACTCACTAGCTGATTGTGATTGTCCAGCTGGCAATTAATGTTGATTTTTCCGTTTGGCCTGACATATTTAATGGCATTAGATAAAAGGTTTCGTAACACCGTGTCAATCATGTTTTGATCGGCCCAAACAAAGATAGATTCATCAATATTCTTCCTGATGACAATGCTTTTTTCTTCTATATGCTGTCGCAGGAGATTGATACTCTTATTGACAAGTGCATCGATATTGAGCTGCCTTGGTGCCATCTCAATCTGCTTGGTCTCAGATCGTGACCACTGCAACAGGTTTTCCAGTAAGTTGGATGTTTCCTTGGTGGAGGCCACAAGGAGCCGGAAGAGCTCTTCTCTTTTATCCGCTGGCAGCTCATCGTGCTTTTTATGCAGGATTTCACCCAGGTTTAATAGCCCACCAATTGGTCCTTTCAGATCATGTGCTATAATTGAAAAGAACTTGTCTTTCTTTACATTCAGCTCCTTCAGCATAACATTGTCGGACTCTATCTTTTCATTCTTGTTTCTGATTTGAAGCTCATCAAGATCTTTGAGCATGAGTAGATATCCGACGCTCCCAACAATCAGATTGAGTGTAGCAAAGGTGTAGATCAGCATTTCACGAATTGTATCTCCTGAGAGATACCTGAAATTCTCACCACCCAGGATAGCCATTGAGGCGGAGAAAGTCCATGTCAGGGAAAAAAACATGTAAGTAATGGATACCAACAGTGCAAACCTTGATTTCTTTCTTTTTTTAAACAGGTTGATGGAAGCCAGACCAAAACAATATGCAGCTGTTGTATGGGTCAATTGTGCAAAAAGGTAGTAGGGAATCTTGTGAAAAGTAAGGAGGAGCATTACCACTATGGCAGGGGGGATAATTATTCCCCAAAGGAAATATTTGCTATATACTTTATCGAAGCTAGCAAGGTTAAAAGCCTCCATGGAATAACCAAGGACCAAAAAGGCCATACTTACGTGAAGTAAAATAACATCAAGATAATAAGTCACCAGGGCCAATCCCACAACTGCGAAAGTCTGCAGGAACTTACTGATCGTAAATGATATCAGGTGCCAGTCATATTTCTTGTTTGCCACCAGATAATAGACAAAAAGGAGTCCAGTGAAAGCGCTGAACAATCCGAAGAGAAACATGATGGACTTTACATCAAACATCAAAGAAGGATTAGGTAGATCAAAAAGTTTATGGAAGCTAATTTATTTCCATGAGGTGATTTGGCGGATATAAATATGCGCAATAAATCATTAAGAAGAAAGATTTTTAAAGTTGGGATGTAGTGGTTTTAAAGCGGAGGCATATCAATTTGACCTGTCTGTTACTACCGAATCAGTTACTTTGTATAAATGATCAAAAACTACTTTTCTTTCCTCAGCACCCTGTAAAAGAAATAGATAGTAGTTGCAGAAATCAGTAGCTGAACGGAGACCATCCACAATAAAGCTTCAATTGTCATTTAGATTGATGTTTAGATAAAGCGATCCCAACCAGCAAGGCTATTCCGGCAAACGAAGCCGAAAGCATTATCCGGGCAAAAATGCTGTAATTCAGCTGAGTATGTAGCTGATTCAACAGATCAGGATCGGATGTATTGGCAATCTGTGACCTAAGGTCAGCCAAAGTCAACTGACTGATGATAGAGGACCCATCCAGCGTCCATCCTTCATTATTTAATAGTCTGTCGAAGGCCAGTAACCAGTTGTTGTCGACCGGGGTGAACAATGCACCCAGGAAAACCATTATCAATAAAGCGGGGGTGATATATTTTATCACAAATTTGAAAACAATTGGAATCCGGATGTCAGCCCCATCATTGATCTCTTGCCAGCCTTTATCCATGCCAAATATCCAGGCAAATAAAATCACCTCCGCCAGTGCGAAAATCACCAGGGAGACAGTACCCGCCCAATAGTCATACTCCCCAAAAACTCCTTGCTGGTAGTAGAGAACACAGGGTAAGCCCAGCACGAAGGTCAGCAGACCAAATGAGTAGGCACCCTTGGTCTGACTCCATTTAAACTCATCACGCATGAAACCGATCCACGGGGTGCCCATGGCGAGTGACGAGGTGATGCCTGCAAAAAACAACAGGCCGAACCACATGGTACAGGCAACCACAGAAAGAAGGGGTCCCCACTGATTAAAGAGGTAGGGGATCGTTTGAAAGGCAACACCAAACCCGATGTTTTCTTTTACCCAGTCCAGTCCCAGGTATCCGGCAGCCAGGGGTACCACGATCAGTGAGCCGAGCACCACTTCCACAAATTCATTGGTAAACCCTGCCGACACTGAGTTTAGAGCAATGTCCTGACGTGACTTCATGTAGCTGGCATAGCAATGGATGGTCCCCATACCCACAGAAAGGGTAAAAAAGATCTGTCCGGCCGCAGCCAGCCAGACTCGTGGTCGCCAAAGTGAATCATATTGCGGTGTCCAAAGAAAATTGAGTCCATCCCATGCATTTGCCTCGGGGAAGGTGGCTGAAGCAGCGGACGTCCCAAGAGTAATGGACCTTAATGCCAGGATGATACCAAAAAGGATGAGCAGCGGCATCCCGATCTTGGCGACTCTTTCTACCCCTGCCAATCCTTTACTGAGAATGAAGCTGTTGAGCAGGACACAAAGAGAAAAGAAGAGCAATGCTTCCGGCACTCCCAAAAAATACGTCTCAAAATTGATGTACCGTTCAAAATACCGGACGATCTCCACCTGGTCAAGGGAGAGAAAAGTGCCTTTCAAGGAGTTGAACATATACGAAAGCGTCCAGGTCTCGATATAGCAGTAATAGGCGGCTACTCCTATATTGGTAAAAATCCCAAACACACCCAGGTATGCCCAGATTTTTCGTTTGCCCATGGTCTGCATGATAAATGGAGAAGCGTGAAAACCGTGCTTTCCACCCAGTCGGCCCATCGACCATTCAACCCACAGCAGGGGGATTCCCATGAGGACAAAGCAGACGAGGTAGGGGATCAGGAATGCTCCGCCACCATTTTGTACGGCCTGCACGGGAAACCTAAGGAAATTCCCCAGACCAACCGAGTTGCCAGCCATAGCCAGGATAAGTCCGAGACGCGAGCCCCAGGATTGAGTTTGTGATGTCATTGATAAGAATGCATATCGGAATTCATCGATTGTTCAGTCTTCAGGGCTTGCACTAAATCTATTTTAACAACAACCCTTTTAATTAGACACCATTTTGGCAAAAAGTAACGTAAAAATGTTGGTGAAGGGAAGTTTAAAGTTTATCTCGGTCCCATCATGAATATTAATGATGTACCCCAAGTAGAATTCACACACCCCAGAACTGGTGGGAGCTTATCGTTTATGATATGTTTAAACACTTGCGATCCGATCACTAGTCAACCCATGGCTGAAAGACTCATTGCAATGATGAGCATATTGCAGGGCTTGTAACTACACTACTATTAACTTTTTTATCCACATCCTACACATTACGTGAGTGAGTAGATAGTTTTTTAAACCTAAATACTATATTTGCAGTCCTTTACGAAGCCATGATAGAATGGCTTTTTCAGTAATGACCCTGGAGAGGTGGGTGAGTGGCTGAAACCAGCAGTTTGCTAAACTGCCGTACAAGCAATTGTACCGGGGGTTCGAATCCCCCTCTCTCCGCTCGTTGATTTACTTGAAGGAATGAATTGGGGGATGAGAACCATTGGTTCGAAACCGAAGGTTCACGAGGGGCTGTGCGGCATGATTGTGCGTATGAGTAATCCCCCTCTCTCTGCCAAACTACGCCAAGGCTTCGTTTGGCGAAGCAATTATTATCCAATGGTCCGCTAGCTCAACTGGATAGAGCAACTGCCTTCTAAGCAGTAGGTTCCGTGTTCGAATCCCGGGCGGATCACGAAGAGAGGAAAGACCCATCACGAAAGTGATGGGTTTTCTTGTTTTTAGACCTACCAGAATTTGTTCTGAGGAGGGCAAAAACAAGAACCTAATTATAGATTAGGATTTTGCCACTCGGAATTCGGTTGCGCACGGGATCATCACAATAATCCTGAACAAACTTTCCAGAACAAGTTTAGATGGTGGGTACGGAATGTGTGATCGTTATTGAGCCTTACCTTAGATCATACTCCTTCAAAAAATACAAGGATAGGAGTGGGTCTTTCGTAAATATTTAAAGAATAACGATTAATTGATAAACTCAAGCCCATCAAAGTAAGGGTTGGGTTATCATCACTCATATTTAGAGAATCATAACCCAGGAAGCCATGAATGTCTTACTTACATATTTAAGTTTATTCAATTAGTAAAGTAATAAAATTTTATCAGCAGATCCGGTTAATTATACCGTTTTGAGGTATTTTAGAGTTAATCAATCGATCCTGAACATGAGTAAATATTATATCAAGTACTTTTTTAATCTATGGACAATACTTCTTATGATCGCATTAGGCTATGTGATCTTTGTTCATATGGATCAGGCAAGAGAAGTATTTCTCGATATTGGTGAAGGGATAGCAGGAATTTTCATATTCTATACTTCAATCACCATGCTTTTGTGGTCTCTTTCAATCTGGTATGGTTCAAGACTTCTTGGTCAAGTGTGGTTAGGTCATTTGTCTGATGCAGACTATGATTTGTTGGAAGAGTCAAAAAGATTTGAATTGCTCGTTATAATAACTCCTAGGGTCCTGGGTGGTCTTGTATGGTTAATCTTTGCATGGGCAATTATCAAATACAAAGTATTTGTATCAGGTCTAAATCCATTAGCCATTATTTGGCCCCTGATATGTTTGAGCATTTATATCCTGGTTTCAATTTATCGAAGGGCAATTTTGAAGTCATCCCTATTGGTGGGGTTTAATTGGAAAATTGAAAAGGCATTTTTTCGGATGGAAACACTACGAAAATTTCCAAAAGCAACACTTTACCTATTAGCAGGAGTTTTTGTCATCTATGTTGCTATTACCATACTTTCATTTTTTGATGCCCATACTTTTCTAATCAGCCAGAGTTTAGGACCACTTGCTGTTATCGGCCTGGGCTTATCTGTGTTTACTTATATAGGTTCCTGGATCCGTGTTGTTGACATCAGGATAAAGTGGCCAATTACATTCTTTATAATTCTATACCTTCTTCTTGTTGGTAGTTTTAATAATAACGATAACATAAGATCAAGTGAACCGGCTAATTTGGCTATTTCTGAAGATAATTTACATAATTATTTTTCGAATTGGTATGATGACAGGATGAAGGATAAAGACAGCCTGGATAGCTTAACTGTAATGCTTGTAGCTGGCGAAGGGGGTGGCAGCCGGGCATCATTCTGGACCTCAATGGTATTAGCACATTTAGATATGAAATATAGAGAGGACTTCTTTTCCTCAGTATTTGCAATGTCCACCGTTTCAGGAAGCTCTGAAGGAGCCGGTTTCTATCTAGCCTATAAAAAGTACCTAAACAATTTATCTGGTGAGGATTACATTGAAGAATTCAGTAACATGTCGGATAACCTTCGCCAAATCGTAGGTGAAGATTATTTGAGTCCGTGTACTATGCCTATGTTTTTTACAGAATTGGTTCAATGTATATCCCCATTTTCAATTAAGGGTACAGACAGGTCCAAATTCTTGGAAGATGCCTGGGCAAGGAAATTCAGTGATGTGACCGGCAACGATTATCTTAATGATCACTACTTGAATATGTATGATCAAAATTATACCTACCCAATAAATTTTTATAACATCACAGTTGTGGAACGAGGAATGCATGGACTTCTGTCCCCATTCCCCCGAACAAGCAATTCAAATGTGGAGAACGAAACCTTAATGGTTGACGCGTATTTTAAAGATATTCCTCTAAAGACCGCCATGTCGCTAAGCGGAAGGTTCCCATTCTTCACTGCGCCTGGAAGGATACCCATTGAAAATCGTAAAAACTTAAATTTCGTAGACGGAGGTTACTATGAAAATTCAGGGTTGGAGACGACTCTAAAAGTATATGATGAACTAATAAAATTACAAGCCAGCGATCATGATAAATACAAGTTTGATGTTAAAATAGTGTTTCTAAGAAATGGCAATGGTGATTATTTTAAGCAGGATACCGAGGTTAAGTTCTTTAAACTGCTAACCATTCCTGTCTGGACCCTGTTTACAACCTGGAGCAGTGAAACAGCCCAAATGATCGATATTACACGTTCTCACTTGAAAGATACATCTGATCTGAGAATTATTAATTTGGATTATGGCAAGCTAGGAGAAGGGGTGGAAGTCAAGGAAGAAGAAATTTTTCCATTGACCAGGTATCTTTCAGAAGCGACAATGTTAAAAATGAAGAATCAAATTGATTCAATTAAATTAGATTTTCTTGAGAGCAAGGGTTCTAAAAATCTAAAGTGAGATTAGTTATCATCATAGAACTTTCAGTGTTTTTATGATTTTTAAGATATGCTTTCATGATAAGTTGACTTAAATGGTCAACCTATATCAGGGACATACAGCTGACATTATTCCCTGGATCCGCACAGGAAGAGAGTAGGGAGTCTATTTGATCTTTGGGGAGATCTGATATATAAAAAGCCCCTACAACAGGTCATGTCATTGTGAGGAAACCTTTCAGCCATCGGCTGATTGGTGACGACACAATCCCCATGAATACCTGGAGAAGTGGTTCTGGATTTCATTCTCTCTATAAATTGTTTGCTTGGCCTCCATTCATCGTCTCTCGAAGAGGACGATGTAGGTGTCTCATTGTCTGAATATCCGAATGTCGGAACATCCGAATGTCGGAAAGTCCCAATTTATTATTCACCAATCCCCTAAAATTTTCCTCCCTTCCATACCCATATCTCAAAAACTGGCCCCAAATTGAAGTCCAACCTATAACCGAACGCTTTTATGACTGATCATGAGCCCTTAATCACCAATGACGCCGTCATTTTCGGCCTACTGATGCTGATCCTGATGTTTGTGTTTTCTACCGCGAGCAGTGGCAGCAAATTCTGGCAGAAGTTCTACACGATGGTGCCCACCATCCTGGTCTGCTACTTTCTGCCTTCCATGCTTTCTACGTTTGGGATCATTGATCCCCATGAGTCCAACCTCTATTTTGTGGCCAGCAGGTATCTGCTGCCTGCAAGTCTTGTACTGCTCACGATTAGTGTCGACCTGAAGGAGCTGGCCAAGCTGGGCCCAAAAGCCCTGATCATGTTTTTTACCGGGACCATCGGAATTGTGCTGGGCGGACCATTATCCATCCTGTTGTTTAGCTATATCGCCCCGGACATCATCAACGCACCACCACCCAACGAGGTATGGCGGGGACTCACCACCGTAGCAGGCAGCTGGATAGGAGGGGGAGCCAACCAGGCCGCGATGAAAGAGGTATTTGAAGTGAGCGATGAGGTGTTTTCCAAGGTGGTTGCTGTAGACATCATCGTGGCCAATATCTGGCTGGCCATCATGATGATTGGGATCGGACGTAATGAGTGGGTCAACAGAAAGCTGAAAGCCGACGACAGCTCCATTGAATCCCTGAAAAAGAAAATAGCTGATTATCAGCAAAGCGTCTGGCGGATCCCTACGGCCCCGGACCTGTTTAAGGTACTTGGTGTTGCCTTTATATGCACAGCTTTCGGCCACTGGTTGGCCGATATCATCGCACCCTATATTGGAGTAAATTTCCCAAGCCTGAAAGACTATAGCCTGGACTCCGGGTTCTTCTGGATTGTGGTGATCACAACTACACTGGGTGTAGTGCTATCATTTACCCGGGCGCGAGAGCTGGAAGGAGCCGGAGCCTCTAAGATCGGAACTGTGTTCATCTTCATCCTGGTCGCCACGATTGGGACCTATATGGATGTCACTGCCATTTTTGATGACCTGGGACTCTTCCTGGTGGGGTTTGTGTGGATTATGTTCCACGCTGCACTGCTGATCATAGTAGCCAAGATTATCAAAGCACCCATGTTTTTCATTGCCGTGGGGAGCCAGGCCAATGTAGGGGGCGCAGCTTCAGCACCCGTAGTGGCTTCGTATTTCCATCCGTCACTCGCTCCGGTAGGGGTGTTGATGGCTGTGCTTGGATATGTGCTAGGCACCTATGGCGCTTACATCTGCGGACTGATGATGCAGGGGGTAAGTCCTTGAGGGATGAGAGTGGAGTCTTTAAATTTCCTTGCATATTGTTGTCAATATCTACATCATAATCGTACTTTGGCGGTATGAAATTTAATCAATCCCTTCTTTTACTGTCAATATCATTATTTGCAATTAGCTGTTCTACCAGCGATAAACCGGTCGATCTACCTAGAGTAGCCATAGCCGGGCTGGCCATTGAATCGAGCACGTTCTCGCCAGCTGTGTCGGAAACAGATGCCTTTCATGCCCGGGTAGGAGATGAGATCTTTGGGTATTACCATTTTATGCATGCGGATTCCGCTGACCGCAAGCGCGCTGAATGGTTTCCTGCATTGCGTGGTCATGCCATACCGGGAGGTATCGTTTCTAAGCATGCCTATGATTCCTTATTGGGCGTGATACTCGAGATGCTGGAAGAAAACCTGCCTTACGATGGACTGTTCTTCGACATCCATGGAGCCATGAGCGTCCAGGGACTCGATGATCCGGAAGGAGACATGATACAAAAGATCCGGAAGGTGGTAGGGACCGAAACACTGATTTCCACCAGTATGGACCTGCATGGAAATGTGTCGGAAGCATTGGCGGGTCATTCGGACCTGATCACCTGCTACCGCATGGCACCACACGAAGATGCCCTGGAATCCAAGAAGCGGGCAGTGGACAATCTACTGGATCGCCTGGAGTCAGGAAAAGGGAAGCCAGCCTACAAAGCCTGGGTGCCAGTTCCAATCTTACTACCCGGAGAGAAAACCAGTACACGGATCGAGCCGGGTAAAAGTCTGTATGCAAAAGTTCCACCTGTTGAGGCCCGAGAGGGCGTGATCGATGCCGCTATCTGGATTGGCTATGCCTGGGCAGACGAGCCGAGAAACCACGGAGTCGTCATGGTAACAGGAGATGATAAAGAGGCAGTTGCCAAAGGGGCTGAAGAGTTGGCGCAAGCATTCTGGGATGTCAGACATCAATTCGATTTTGTAGCACCAACCACGACATTTGAAGAAAGCATGAAGATGGCCCTCAGTTCAGATAAAAAGCCATTTATGATCAGCGATATGGGTGACAATCCCACTGCCGGGGGTGCCGGAGATGTCACCTGGACCATCACGGAAATTCTCAAACGACCTGAATTCAAAACAGCAGACGGTCCGGCGCTTATTTATGCATCTATCCCGGGTCCTGAATTTGTCAAGGAAGCCGTTGCCATTGGTGAGGGAGGAAAGATCAGTGCCGCTGCAGGAGCCATGGTGGATGACCGGTATGCCCCTCCTGTGACGATCTCCGGGACGATAGAGAAGATCAAGCATGGAGACATGCACGCTGAAACAGAAGTGGTGGTGAAGTCAGGAAGCGTTTCAGTCATTGTCACCAAAAAACGAAAACCGTACCACCACGAAAGCGATTTCACAGACCTGGGTCTTAACCCACGGGAAGCCGATATTGTGGTTGTGAAGATTGGTTACCTTGTTCCTGAACTCTACAACATGCGTGGCGACTGGGTGATGGCGCTGACTCCCGGAGGTGTGGATCAGGATCTTGACAGATTGGGACATGAAAGGATTAAAAGGCCGATGTTCCCATTGGATCCTGATATGGAAGATCCGGATCTTTCTGCACGAATGATCCCGCTTTCTCACGAACTGTAAGACCTGTTAAAAATATATATTCAAAGCACACTAGTTTTGGGCCGAGAATAAATGTGATGAAGAAATATACGGTAGGCGTAGACATTGGAGGTGGACATATCTTAAGTGCAATTGTTGACAACATGGAAAGAAGGCTGCTCGATGCCACCAAGTCCTATGTAAAAGTCAACAATAAGGGCTCTTTCGAAGAGATCATGACCTCGTGGTCCTCCGCTTTGAATCAGTCCGTCAAACACATAGACCCAAACGAACTGGAAGGAATCGGCTTTGCCATGCCGGGAGCTTTTAATTATAAGGAAGGGATCGGCATGTTCGAGGAAGGCAACAAGAAGTACCTCGCCTTGTACAAGGTGAATATCAGGGAAGCCCTTACCCCGTATCTTGAAACAGATGTACAGCTACCCTTCAGGTATTTGAATGATGCCACGGCTTTTGCTGTCGGCGAGGCATGGGTAGGGAAGGCCAAAGGAGCGAGTAAATCCATTGCCGTAACATTGGGTACTGGGTTGGGTTCTGCTTTCGTTGATGAGGGGGTGCCCGTTGTCAAGCGTGGAGATGTCCCCAAAGAAGGCTGTTTATGGCACCTTCCATTTAAAGACCGCCTGGTGGATGACTACTTTTCCACCCGCTGGTTTACCATCACCTATGAAAAGAGGTTTGGAAAGAAAGTGGCAGGTGCCAAAGAGCTTGCAGATATGGCCAAGAATTCGCCAGAAATCATGGCACTGTTCATAGAATTTGGGAACAACCTGGGTGAGATGTTTACCCCATGGCTGAAAAAGTTTCCCGCCGAAGTCATCGTGATGGGTGGTAACATCACTGGAGCGTTCAACCTATTTGGCCCGTCCATGCTTGAATGTTTCGATAAACAAGGAATCAAGACCCAGGTAAAGATTTCGGACCTGATGGAAGACTCAGCTTTGCTGGGCAGCACCCGATTGTTTGAAGATACCTTTTGGGACCAGGTAAAGGATCAGTTACCGACTTTGTAATCATGGAAAGCTACTTAGCTAAGCTAAAACTGGCGCAAGCGTCAAAACTTAAAACTGGCGCAAGCGTCCCGCTTGTGACATGTTTTATTATCAACTCATTATCTGACATGTTTTATCAATGACATGTTTTATTGACAACCTTATATCTAACATTATCTATTAATATATTATATTTCATGTGTGAGCAGGAAATATAAATTTTCCGATCAGGACAAACTTTACTTCATCACTTTCACTGTTATTGAATGGATTGACCTATTCACCAGAATAATATACAAGGATATTGTACTTGACAGCTGGAAGCATTGCCAAAAGGAAAAGGATCTGGATATATATGGTTGGGTTATTATGACTAATCATATTCACATGATTGTGGGTACACAGGGAAGACCACTCGATAAGATCATTGGTGAAATGAAAAGTTATACCTCCCGTATGTTGAGAAAAGTACTTCAAAATAATCCTCGTGAAAGCAGGAAAAAATGGATTATTGAAATAATGAAAAATGCAGGAATTCAGAATGGAAATAACAAGGATTGGCAATTGTGGCAACAACACAATCACCCACTACAAATATTTTCAGAAGCTATGTTTCATCAAAAGTTACAATACATCCATGATAATCCGGTGGTAGCTGGTTTTGTGGAATTCGAAGAAGATTATTTGTACAGCAGTGCCAGAGACTTTCATGGCAAGAAAGGATTGATTGAATTAAGTTATATATAATTACGACGTGGGTATTGCAGATACGATATAGCACGAGCGGGACGCTTGCGCTATATCGTGAGTTCTACATTTCTGCAATGGGTCGTCTTTTAATAATTACATGTTTATCACCATATCTTCCCCAAAACCCAAATCCCTATAAAACAAAAGAAGGCCCCTTTTAAGGACCTTCTATTCTATTGATCGGATTTAGCAGGATATTATAATCTAACAATATCCGCACTAAGTTCATGTGTATTTCCGGTAGGGGGTACATCAAATCCAGTGAGAATAATGTTGTAGTATCTCCTGCTCATTAATTCTACATTGGGGGCCTGAAGCACGGTGTTTTGTCCATCTTCAGCGACAAATTCGAAAGTAACTCGACCAGCGTCCACTGGCACGAACTTGCTGCTATTTTTAAAACTTTCTGCATCAAACAGCTCATCTTCATCAGCCAATAACTTGACAGCCGGTACGTCCGGTGAAAGATGAATAAACCTCACCATGGCTTTTCCTGAAATAGCCTCAGGAAAACTGTCTTCGATCATCACGGCCTCCAGGTTGTTAGCTGTGTTGGCTATCAGTACGGAATAGGATTCACCTACTTCGAAAGTGAAGGTGGTATCCACCAATGCTATAACGCCAGCATTGGCCTCGATAAACTTCATGTTTCGGTTTCCAGGGTAGAAATTCAGGTAATTGCTAAAGTCCCTGAACTCGAATGGATCGTTGTTGATCTGACCTGTACTCACCCGAATATCCAGCCCATCAGTATCGGGTGAACCATGATAAATACTCACGTGAGCCACTTCGATGGGTGTGGGCTCATCCATCTCATCGCAACTGGTCAGGAATAATATGACCATCACTGCCAGTCCTAAAACTATTGACCCCAGTCTATAGTTTCTATCTTTCATTTTTGGTTGCATAGTTTGACAAAATTTATTGCCTTACAATTATTTTGAGTTTGTAGATCTCACTACGCCCATATAGACAGATCGACCAGAAAATTGGTTGGTAAGGAAATGAAAAATATTATGAGTGGAGAATATCGATGGTTATCCGGATCAGGGAGCTGATCAGTCCTTCATCTTTTCTTGTGGCTCCTTTGAAATCCTGATTTTGGAAGGGTCCGTAATGATAAAACTATATTGTGTGGTATTATCCGGAATCAAATTCCTGGATGGGAAAATCCCCTCTGGTAGTAAATTTGGCATTTGATCAGGAGCAAGCTTTTTAACATGAGCTGCAGGCGATTCCAGTTTTTGGGGACCCCTTTGTGTAAAAGGTCTTTCGGAAAAATTATGCTCGGGGTTTGAATAAAATGAAAGTCCTTTTTCTGAAAGATTCCATTTGTCATTTTGTCGATACTGAGCCTTTAGAGGAAGTAAACCAAGAACTATCAAAGCGAGCGTACAACCTAAATATTTCATGATACAAACCCTTATTTCAGTCTAAGGTAATCATTTAATCTTAATTAACTGTATAGGTGATTGTTTTACTTGGTTGGTATCCGATTCTGTGTGCCTGTATCATTACTTTTCCTGACTCTGTGATCTTGATTGGTTCAGAGTACACCTGCCATGATTCATGTTGCTGCCCTGATTCTGATACCACCTGATACCCGATTGAAGCTCCTTTTGTGTTACAGGTAATCACTAATTGATCCCCATTTACTTCGAAAGTGGGATCCATCGTTACCGGTTGCTGATCTTTTCCATCCCAAAGCTGGTCGATCAGCTGCCGCTCGGGTAGATTGGGTTGGTCACCGATTTGCGTAAGCCACCTGTCCATCTCGGTTCTCATGGCGTTCAGCCGGTCTGCATATGCCGGATCTCCTGCCAGATTATTTAGTTCGTGAGGATCATTGATACAGTCAAAGAGTTCCTCAGGGTCTTTGGTTTCCCTGAACCACTGCATCTGGTACTCATTCAGCTGACCCGCATCTCGTAGCCGAAGCAATTCCTTCATTGTCGGGATTTGCTCCCGGTAGCTGACAGGCAGATAATAAGGCTGCTCGGGTCGGTAGTTGCGGATGTATTTGAATTGTGGGCCTCGAACGGCTCTGATAGCATCAGTGAATTCATCGAACCGGTCTGCCGCTCCATGGATAAATGATCTTTCATCAGCGGCTTTATGTAGTCCTAGAAATGCCTGTCCGTGCATATAGTCTTTAGGAGCAATATCAGCCAGAGACAATACCGTAGGGGCCAGGTCAATGAAGCTGACCAGCTGCTCATCAATGGTTCCGGCATCTCGTTTGTCAGGGAACCGCACGATCATGGGAGATTTCAATCCGCTGTCATAGATCAGTCGTTTCTGGCGAGGAAGCGGACCGCCATGGTCGGCATAAAAGAAAATGATGGTATTGTCCAGCAAACCATCTTCTTCCAGTTGATCCAGGATGGCACCGAGTTGTCGGTCCATCTCCGCAATGTTGCTATAGAGCTTCCACATATCACGCTGGGTCACCTCATTGTCGGGAAGATAAGGAGGTACATGGAAATGGATAGTGCTATCTACAAGAACAGGTGTTTCCTCTGGTCCTGTTTTGCCATTCCAGGTCTTTTGTGAAATGGAGGTGTCTCCCGAATGATAATGCCTCAACTCATTTTTTCTGATCCCATAAGGCTCAAACAATCCGGACTCATGCGTAGTAGTGAAATTGAATATAGCAAAGAAAGGCTGCCCCTCTTTTCTGTTTCTATAATGAGCATAATAGCTGCTTTCATCCCATGCCGTGATCGGAGCCCTAAACTGGTAGTCTTCCTTTACATTATTCGAGCAATAGTAACCATCCATTCTCAACCATTCACTCATCATCCGTGTTTCCGGCGGTGGTATAGCCTCGTATTTCGGGAGTCCTGTATGATCAGTATGGGAGCCGGTGCGCATATGATTGGCACCAAAGCTTGAAGGGTAGAGGCCTGTCGCAATGGCGGCCCGACTGGGAGCACAAACGCCGGAAGGGGAAAAGAAGTTGGGGTATCTGATTCCTTCTGCTGCCAGTCGACTGATGTTTGGTGTTTTGATGGTGGAATCACCAAAAGCCGGGATATAATGTCCCATATCCTCCGTGACTAGCCAAACAATGTTCGGACGACTGGGTGCAGATTCATTTTGATCTGTATTTTGGCAACTGCCCAGTACCAATAGGGAAATGGAAAGAACAGGGAAGATTCTTCTTAGGAAGTACATGCTTGGGTTGGGTTGTTTTGAAACTCTGGTCTAAAGGACTTCTTTCAATCCCTTGATCAGCCGATCCACATTTTCTTTACGTGCGGTATGCCCCATGATCCCAATTCGCCAGATCTTACCTGCGAGTGGGCCTAATCCACCCCCAATTTCTATTTGGTGACTCTTCAATAAATGTGTCCTGATTGATGCATCATCAACTCCATTGGGGATCGTAACGGCATTCAACATGGGGAGTCGGTATGGTTTCTCCACATAAAAATTCAATCCTATTTTTTCAAGTTCCTTACCCAGGTATTCATGGATCTCTGCATGACGCTTAAAGACATTCTCAAGTCTCTCATCCAGGATCAGGTGAACGGCCTCATTGAGGGCATATAGCATATTGATGGGGGCTGTGTGGTGATAGGCTCGCTTTTCTCCTGCCCAGTAGTTGATGATCATGGTGAGGTCAAGGTACCAGTTGGGCACTTTGCTTTTCCTGTCCATGATCTTTTTCACGGCCCGGTCTGACATCGAAACGGGGGATAATCCCGGAGGACACGAAAGGCACTTCTGTGTACCACTATAGATGGCATCTATTTTCCATTCATCCACTTTCACAGGGATCCCACCCAAACTGGTTACTGTATCTACAAGGAATAAAGCACCTGTTTTGGTTACTATTTTCGAGATTTCTTCAACGGGGTTCCTAACTCCGGTAGATGTTTCGGCATGGACCACTGCGACCAGGTCATATTTTGAACCCTCCAGCTTTTTCTCAACATCTGCAGGTACAACAGGGGTACCCCATTCAAACTCAAGTGCATCAACTTTGGCTCCCAGCCTCCCTGCCAAGTCTTGCATCCTTTTTCCAAATACACCATTAGACAAAATCAGGACTTTTTCTCCCGGCTCAACAAGGTTCACAAAACAGGTTTCCATACCAGCAGAGCCTGTTCCGGAAACGGGGATGGTGAGCTTGTTTTTCGTTTGGAAAAGCGTCTGAAGTGAAGTCTTGATGTCATCCATGATCTTGATGAAATGAGGATCAAGGTGACCAAGTGATGGGGTCGACAGGGCATCATAAACTTCATTGGGAACACAGGAAGGACCTGGCCCCATTAACAATGTTTCAGTGACTTCGTTGAGCAGTTTTGATTTCATGGAGGGGTAATCTGTTTGTAATTATTTGAATCGTAGTCTGTTAATGTATCGCAAAATAAGAATTCCACGGGACACATCAGAAAGTGACCCACATATTAATGATCGTTTTGGTACAAATAGTTTAGTTTTTCTAACTTCAAGCCTTCGAAATGATCAACCTATGCAAAAACCTATGATGAAAAATTTAACCAGCCTAGTAATAGCCATTGTCGTTGGCTTATTGATATCCAGTTGTGGAGAGGAACCCGCCAAAAAACCGAATATTCTTGTGATATTCAGCGATGACCATGCGTACCAGGCCATCAGTGCCTATGGTTACGGATTGAACAATACACCCAATATTGACCGGATTGCCAATGAAGGTGCGCTGTTTACTAGAGCGTGTGTGACCAACTCGATCTGCGCTCCGAGTAGGGCCGTCCTCCTTACGGGTAAGCACAGTTTTGTCAATGGAAAGGTAGACAACGTACAGCCGTTCAATTGGGATCAGGCTAGTTTTCCTAAGCTTCTGAAGGCCAATGGCTATCAGACCGCCTTGATCGGAAAGATCCACCTGGATGGATTACCTCAGGGTTTTGATCACAGCATGGTACTGCCCGGACAGGGGCACTACTACAATCCTGACTTTATTGTGAATGGAGAACGAAAGAATTTCATCGGCTACTGTACCGAACTCATCACTGAATTTGCGATGGATTGGCTGAAAGAAGGCCGAGATCCTGAAAAGCCGTTTTTGTTGATGTATCATCACAAGGCACCTCATCGTAACTGGAAGCCTTCACCAAAATATCTGACCTTGTTTGACGATAAGGAGTTTACGCCTCCAGCCAACTACTTTGATGATTATGAAGGTCGGGGAGTTGCTGCCAAAGAGCAGGAGATGGAAGTAGATGGTCATGCGCAGTGGGGTCATGACTTCAAGATGGTGGTAGATCCCAATGGCGACAGCACAGGGTTTCATAGAGAGCTGGCCCGATTCGATGAAAAGCAACTAGCAGACTGGAATGCGGCTTATGAGCCAAAAAACAATGAACTCAAAGCCCGATTTGCTGAGATGTCTGAGAAAGAAATTGGGGTGTGGAAGTTTAACCGGTACATCAAAGACTACCTGCGAACCATTCAATCAGTAGATGATGGTGTAGGAGAGGTGATGGACTACCTGGAGGAAAATGGCATGCTGGACAATACCATTGTAGTGTATACTTCTGATCAGGGATTTTACCTGGGTGAGCACGGATGGTTCGACAAACGATTTATGTATGAAGAATCTTTTAGGACACCCATGCTGGTTCGTTACCCAAAAGAGATCAAAGCAGGAACAAAGGTTGATGAGCTGGTTCAGAACCTGGATCTGGCCCCGACATTTCTGGATTACGCTGGTATTGAAATCCCTGGTGAAATGCAGGGTGAGTCATTCAGAAAGCTTGTAAGTGGAGAAACAGATGAATGGCGAGATGCTGTTTACTATACCTATTATGAGTATCCTTCTGTACACATGGTGAAAAGGCACTACGGAGTCGCTGACAAAAGGTATAAGCTCATCCACTACTATTATGACATTGATCAGTGGGAGTTGTATGATCTTGAAAAGGACCCGGCTGAGATGAGCAATCTTTACAACGACCCGGAATATGCGTCAGTAAGAGAAGGTATGCACAAAAAGCTGTCTGAACTACGAGAGTATTATGGTGACAGCGACGCCAATGATGAAAAATATCTGGATAAATACCTTGAGAGCACCATTAGAGAACGTGCCGAGGTAAGAGTTATTCAATAATAATCGGCTTCAGAAAAATAGACACTAGCAAGAAACTAGCGCGGAAGTTACTTCCGTGCTAGTTTTTGTATTTTAACCCGGAAATGCATCAGAAAATCTATTACGTATTTAAATGCCTGCAAATCAGTCGCTTTGCTAAGTTTATTGTTTTCACCATAGTGGTGCTATGCTAAAAACAATAAAACCCCCTGATTTATTGGCTTTTAAACCCTCATAACGAAGTTCTAATGCATAATCCGGTTTTAACTCAGTCATGCCCGGGGTTATACTTAAATACCCGTTCCATCTTCACCCACTTTTCAGCGGAGGATGCATCAGGAGAAGACTTTTGATATTTGGTCATAAACTCTTCCCACTCAGCCTGGCGTGGTAATCCTGCCAGTTTGCCCATTTGCGTTTCAAAGTCAAAATCAGCAGGAGTCACGAGGATCATAAATAAATGGGTCCCATCGAGGTAGATCTCATGATCCAGTATACCGACCTTTTTGATGCCGTCCAATACTTCAGGCCATACTTTCGCATGCCATTCTTTGTATTCCCGAATAAGCTGAGGGTCGTTTTTCAGCTCCAGGTGCATACAGTATCTCTTTACAGGAATATCAAAAGATGCCTGGTGATATCCGTTGTTGGTGGACTCAATCATTAGGTCAGTGGATTTTTGAGTTGTTTGATCTGCTTGATTACAGGACCACAAAAAGAACACTACTATTGAGAGGATCAAAGAATTTCTTGAAATCATTTTAGCATAGGTTTATTTATAGAGGATGCTGAAAGCTTCGATCCAGCTTTTGGCCATTAGTTGTGCTCCTGCAAAAGAAGGGTGTACTCCATCTGGGCCCCAGTAATCGTAGCTGGCTTTTTTGCAAGCATCATCAAAGATCTTTTGGTAGGGGATCCAGGCTGCTTTATGCTTGTCAGATACTCTTTTAGCAGCTTTTTGATATTCATAAAACTCAGGATACCACTTTTCTAATTTCTGAATAGCCGAACCCTCTTTCAATGCGAATGGCTCACCAATGATCAACTTTACACCAGGACGGTTGCTTTTTGTTTTCTCGAGTAGTGCATCGAAATCTTTTTCGTAGGAGGATGGGGTGCCTTTATAATCATGAGTGAAAGTATGCCAGTAGTCATTTACGCCAATCAGGATACTCACCACATCAGGCTGCATGTCCAGACAATCCTTTTCCCATCGGGCATCCAATTGCGGGACTTTGTTTCCGCTGATGCCCCGATTGTAGAGTTGCCAACTCGTTTGAGGGAATCCGCCCACCAAATTGGCACAGGCCAGCATGGCATACCCCCGACCCATATTATGGAAATCGTTGGCTTTGTCACTCTCTTTGTTTCGACCAGCGTCGGTGATGGAGTCGCCCTGAAAAACTACCGATAATGAATCTGGGAGTTTGATGTCTTTTACAAGAGGTTCGGCATATGAGGTCATTAAACCAGTTAGTCCTACACCGGAAAGCAAGGACTTCTTCATGAATGATCTTCTATGAGGGTTAGCTGTTGGGTTTTTCATGTTGTAAATAAAAATAATTGGGATCGAATGAGTAATTTAAGGGAAAACATCGAATGACTCAAAGAGATATAGTAAAAATGACTATAAGTCTTTAAGTTTGTAGAAAAGCATTTAAATAAAACATTAATCCCATGCCCATACTAGGAGAAAAAGAGTATTTCAAAGGAGTAGGGACCATTAAATATGAAGGTCCGGAATCAGATAATCCTTTTGCATTTAAGTATTACGACGAAAAGAAAGTAGTTGCTGGCAAATCGATGAAAGACCACTTCCGGTTTGCCTGCGCTTACTGGCACACACTGTGTAACACCGGTGCTGACCCGTTCGGTCCCGGAGTGAAAGTATTTCCATGGGATGCTGCTAAAGAACCAGTTCAGCGAGCAAAAGACAAGATGGATGCAGCGTTTGAGTTCATCACTAAGTTAGGGCTTCCTTACTACTGCTTTCATGATTTTGACCTGGTAGAGGAGGGGAATACGATCCAGGAGTCTGAAGACAGACTGGCTAAGATCACCGACTACGCGAAAGAGAAGATGTCAGCTTCAGGAGTAAAATTACTTTGGGGAACGGCTAACCTGTTTTCACACGCCCGCTACATGAATGGTGCTGCTACAAATCCTGATTTTAACGTGGTGGCCTATGCCGGAGCACAAGTGAAGAATGCCCTTGATGCTACCATCAAGTTGGGTGGAGAAAATTATGTGTTCTGGGGAGGAAGAGAAGGCTACATGTCTTTGCTGAATACCAACATGAAGCGTGAGCTGGATCACCTGGCTCAGTTCCTACACCAGGCCAAAGACTATGCAAGAAGCCAGGGCTTTAAAGGTACGTTCTTCATCGAGCCTAAGCCAATGGAGCCTACCAAGCATCAGTATGATTTTGATGCAGCAACCGTAGTTGGGTTCCTGAGAGCAAACGGACTGGATAAGGATTTTAAACTAAATATTGAGGTAAACCACGCTACGCTGGCCAATCATACCTTCCAGCACGAGCTGCAGGTCGCTGCGGATGCAGGATTGCTGGGTAGCATCGATGCGAACAGGGGTGACTATCAGAATGGCTGGGACACCGATCAGTTTCCAAATAACCTGAATGAAGTAGCAGAAGCATTATTGGTAATCCTTGAAGCCGGTGGATTCGGTGGCGGTGGTATCAACTTCGACGCCAAGACACGTAGAAATTCAACTGACCTGGAAGATCTTTTCCATGCACATATCGGGGCGATGGATGTCTTTGCCCGATCGTTATTGATAGCAGACAAGATCCTTACAAAGAGCGAGTACAAAAGCTTGAGAAAAGAGCGATATGCTTCTTTCGACAGTGGTAAAGGAAAGGACTTTGAAAACGGGAAAGTTGGCCTGGCTGAGCTGAGAGAGCTGGCGCTTAAAAATGGTGAGCCTAAGCAAATCAGCGGTCGTCAGGAGTACTACGAGAATATCATTAATAATTGTATTTGAGGGGTTTGTGCGGTTGAGCTAATGTAGGGCTCACGTAAAGACGCCAAGTTTAAATAGCGTAAAGAAATACGCTAAGAGAAAAATGGGATTCAGAGATTGTTGTTAATTCTTTGGGTCCCTTTTTTCGTGAAAATTTCTAACACTCAAAACTCGAAATTAAACCCCTTATCCTTCAGCTCGTTGTATACCTCTTCATCAAATCGGTATAGACTGGCGGCCCGATGGGCGACGTCTTGCTGTTTTTCTTCACAATCCACCAGTAGTCCCATTTTGAGGAATTTCCGGCGGAAGTTTGGCTTATCAAGCTTCACATCCAGTATGGCTTCATAAAGTTGATGCAGCTGATGCAGTGTAAATTTTTCCGGTAGCAGGTTAAAGCCGATAGGGAAGTGCCGTACCTGATGCTTGAGGTGGGTGAGCCCATATTGCAGGATTTCGTGGTGATCATAAGGTAGCTCGGGAACCTCATCAAGCTTAAACCACCTGGCATCGGAAGCGGTAAAACCCGGGATGATCTCATAATCTTCCGGTTTTACCATAGAGAAGTATGCCACTGTCAGCACCCGTTTATTTGGGTACCTTTCTACCTCTCCAAAGGTTTTCAACTGCTCCAGGAAGATATCTTTTACACCTGTGAGTGCGGAGAGTATTCTTTCGGCAGCGTTGTCCAGACCCTCGTTGTATTTGATCCAGCCTCCAGGGATCGCCCATTTACCTTTGCTGATTCCTTCACCATGCTGGACCAACAAGATTTTAAGGTCACCATTAAAACCAAAGATCACACAGTCGATGGAAAGCGCATCAATAATATCATCTTTGAATTTGTTGTTCATGTTGGGTTGGGTCATTTGGCTTTAGAATATGAGAATTATTTAGATTAGCAATTTTTCGGATAAAAATAATGCTTGATGCCAAAGAAAGAAATTAATCAGATCAGTACGGTTGTTCACTCCGATTCTTTTGAATGTACGATCACCGTAGATGTCGCTGTCTTTGGTTTTCAGGAAGGTAATTTAAAGGTCCTGCTCGTTAAGCGGGCAATTGAGCCGTTCAAGGACTACTGGATGCTCCCCGGCGGGATCATGAGAGGTGATCAGTCGGTAGAAGAAGCCAAAAATGATGTGCTGTTTCAATTGACTGGGCTGGACCATATTCATGCGGAGCAAGTGAAGGTGTATAGCAAAATAGATCGTCACCCGGTTAAGCGAGTGGTTACGGTCACCTTCTATGCACTCATCAAACCGGAAAATCACCCGGTGATCGCAAAAAACTATATATCTGATGTGAAATGGTACACCATAGATGAGGTTCCACAGTTGGGATTCGATCACAATCTCATCATAGAAGATGCGCTGATCAAGTTGAGAGACAACCTGAGGGATCATCTGATCCTTGGCGAGTTGCTCCCCAAAAAGTTTACCCTGAAAGAATTGCAGGACCTCTACGAAAGTATTCTGGGCGAGACATTAGACAGAAGAAATTTTAGAAAGAAAATGCTTCAACTGGACCTGATCTCTCCAACGGGTGAGAAAAAAATAGGAGTAAAAGGCGGTCCTGAGCTGTTTCAGATGAAATAAGAAGCAGCAGATTTTTAATTCTCGTTTTCTGCGTATAAATTACACGGTAAAACAACCCAACAATGAACAAGTCAATTTCCATACTCGTGACGCTGGCCATTCTCATAGTGGCAGGTTGCAATCAACCAAAAGAAGAAAAGCAAACCACATTCGATGTGGAGCAGGCTAAGGCTGCCCTTGATTTTTCCATCAAGCAGTACAAGGGGATGAAGGAGATCGTTCCGGATAGCCTTATCCCTAAATCTGTGAAAGACGGCCAATTAGTAGCCCGGGGCATTCGTGACTGGGTGAGCGGATTTTACCCTGCGAGCTTATGGTACTTATATGAATACAGTGGAGATGAAGAACTAAAAGCAGAAGCTGAAAAACGTACATGGCTTTTAGAACCATTAAAAGACTATACAGGAACCCATGACCTTGGGTTTATGATCCATTGCCCTTTTGGCAATGCCTATAGAATCACAGGCGATGAAAAATACGTGCCTGTTATCATCAAAGGATCTGAATCATTGATCACACGTTTCAACGAGACTGCAGGGGTAATCAAATCCTGGGATTGGACCAGGGGTGATGACTGGACTTTCCCCGTGATCATCGACAACATGATGAATCTTGAGATGCTGCTTTGGGCCCATGAGAAGTCTGGAAATGAGGCATTTAAATCAGTTTCACTTTCTCATGCAGACACTACCATCAAACATCACTACCGTGACGACTACAGCACCTGGCACGTAATTGATTACGATACAGTAAATGGTGGAGCCAAAGGTAAGATGACCCACCAGGGATACTCAGATGATTCAGCCTGGGCTCGTGGTCAGGTATGGGGACTCTATGGTTATACGGTGATGTACCGTCAGACAAAAGATAAGAAGTACCTGGAGCAGGCTAAGAAGATAGCGGATTTCGTGCTGAATCATCCTAATCTTCCTGAAGACAAGATTCCTTACTGGGACTTCAACGCTCCGGACATTCCAAATGCTTACAGAGATGCATCATCCGGATCTATAGCAGCATCGGCTCTTCTCGAGCTAAGCGGATATGTAGATGAGTCGCTGGCATCTTTTTACCTGGATAATGCTCACCAGATGTTACAATCATTGAGCAGCCCGGCGTACCTTGCAAAGCTTAATGAAAACGGAAATTTCATCCTGATGCATGGGGTAGGCCATTTGCCAGGCGGAAGTGAAATTGATGCACCATTGTCATACGGTGACTATTACTTCATCGAGGCACTGGTTAGATACCTGAAAATGAATAACGCTTTTAAATAAGACAAATAAACAATCATGTCACAAACATTCGAAGAAAGATTTGCCACCAACCCAACGGATTTCAAGAGTTATGATACGGCTCGTATCAGACAGGACTTTTTGATTGATAACCTCTTTCAGAAGGATCATATTCACCTGGTATACTCACACTATGACAGGTATATCGTTGGAGGAGCTTTACCAATTGGGTCAGCTTTAAAACTGGAGACATTTGATCTTCTGAAAGCTGATACTTTCCTTGCCAGAAGAGAAATGGGTGTAGTGAATGTAGGAGGTGCAGGAGAAGTAACTGTAGATGGAAAATCTTTTAAACTTTCACGCAAAGAGGCCTTGTATATTGGTATGGGATCCAAAGACGTTTCTTTCAAGAGTATTGACAAAAACGATCCGGCGTATTTCTACCTCAATTCAGCACCAGCTCATCATGCCTTTCCAGTGAAACACATAACTTCTGATAAAGCGGAAACTGTAGACCTGGGAAGTCTGGAAACCAGCAATGAGCGAACCATCAATAAGCTGATCGTGAATTCTGTTGTGGATATCTGCCAAATGCAGATGGGGCTAACCGCTCTCAATACAGGTAGCGTTTGGAATACCATGCCACCTCACACCCACACGCGTAGAATGGAAGCCTATTTTTATTTTGACCTTCCGGAAGATCAGTCTGTGGCGCATTTTATGGGTACACCTGAGGAATCGCGTGTCTTATGGGTGAAAAACAGGCAAGCTATCTTATCACCTCCATGGAGCATGCATATGGGTGCAGGGACGACAAACTATTCCTTTATTTGGGGTATGGCTGGAGAAAACCTTGACTATGGCGATATGGATGTGGTTCAACCAACAGGATTAAAATAAAAGATTTGATGGAATTATTTGATCTAAAAGGAAAAGTGGCCATTGTTACCGGTGGTACGCATGGTCTGGGGATGTCAATCGCCAAAGGCCTTGGACTTGCCGGAGCTACATTGGTCATTAATGGGCATACGCCCTCCAAGATGGAGGAGGCGCTCAAAACATATAAATCACTTGGTGTCACTGCTCATGGTTACCTGTTCGACGTGACCAACGAAGAGGAGGTAAAGCAGCGTGTGAAGAAGATAGAATCTGAGGTGGGGCCTATTGATATCCTGGTAAACAATGCCGGGATCATCAAACGTGTACCTATGCTTGAGATGGAGGTAGATGCCTTCAAGGAAGTGCTGGATGTGAATGTGGTTGGTTCATTTATTATGGCCAAGCACATTGTACCGGGTATGATCAAACGCGGAGGCGGAAAAGTGATCAACCTGTGTAGTATGATGTCTGAGCTGGGACGAAATACAGTGGGTGCCTATGCCGCTGCCAAAGGGGGTCTGAAGATGCTCACCCGCAACATGGCCACAGAGTGGGCCAAGAGTAATATCCAGGTCAATGCTATCGGTCCCGGGTACTTTGCGACAAGCCAGACAGCACCCATCCGTGTGGAAGGACATCCTTTCAATGACTTTATTGTTGGTAGAACACCAGCTGGAAAGTGGGGAGACCCGGATGAGCTGATGGGTGTGGCGGTATTCTTAGGGTCTAAAGCATCAGACTTTATGAATGGGCAGGTATTGTACGTAGATGGTGGTATTTTAGCAACTATTGGAAAACCTTCAAACGAGAATTAAACCTAAAATGAGAAACCTGTTTTTCCTCTTTACGCTGATACTCTTTTCTGCCTGTAATGAAGAGTTTGTATCTATTGACGTATCAAATGCTGATCATGGAGTTGCTTACATACCTGTGAGCGACCTTAAATCAAAGCACATAAGCTTTGACGAACAAGTGGAGAGGCCGATCTTCTTTGTGGACAACCCAAACAAACCACTTATCGCACAGCCACTTTATGAGGGAGGTGCGCTTGCAGGTTTTTTGGTAAAATCAGACACCTTGAAACAGGTTACCGTGGAGGTGCTTCACTTGTCTCACTATCCGGAAATGGATACATTGACGAACATCCGTTTTGCGAGGAAAAAGCCATCGTTGCACGAAGTCTCGTCTCTGGAACGACTGCCAGGGGTAGACACAAAGTTGACTTCGCCCGAGCTGCAGATGGAAGGACCAACCTGGGAGAATGAGCGAGTAGCATTCAGGAACTACTTCGACCAGCGAAATGGCATGGACATCTTTGGTAAGCGGGTTCAACGAATGGTGCTCGATGAGGTTGGAGCACCCGGGGCACCTTCGTATCATGACCTGCAGGAGTGGGGCCAGGATATCTTAAAGGTCGGTAATTCTTTGGGTGCAGGAGCTATTGCGCTTCAGATTGGAGATTCTCTTTACAGGATTGCTCCGGGTTCAGTAGGTACGGCTGAAGTCCTCTACGAAGGCCCCCTGCAATCACAGGTTAGGCTACAATTTGCTGACTGGAAAGTAAGAGACAGAGTCTATCAGGTCACGCATGACATTACCATCCAAAGTGGCACAAGATATTATTCTTCCACTGTCTCAGTGGATGGTTTGATTGGAGATGAAAACCTTGTGACAGGAATCGTGAACATGGATAGTGACTCACTTTATACCATTACCGGTCAGGACGAAGTGGCTTTTGGTACATTTGATAACCAGGCCTATGGTGGAGAAAAGCTGGGGATGGCCATTGCTTTAGGCAAACAAGATCTGATTGCCTCATTTGCCACACCTGATACAGGAGAGGGGATCACGCAGACCTATGCTGTAAGCATGAAAATCAAAAACGCCACACCGGTCACATTCAGGTTTTATGCCTGCTGGGAGTTTGAAAACGAAATGTTTTCTTCATTAGACGGGTTTACCAGCTTTATTCAATCGGACCTTAACTAATTGCTATTTAGTAACTGAAGTATATTAGTGCCAAATTATAAGCTATGGCAGTTATTTATCGTTTGCTGAAGTCTCACAAAACAACCGGGATCTTACTATTAATTTTATTTATTGGGTGTACTAAAATGAGTGAAACCAACAGTTCCGAAGGATTTGAGAAAGGCACTTTCGGTTATGATCACGACTTTCTCAAAACGCATTATAAGGATTTAATCGTGTTGAAAGGAGAAGATTCTTCCATGGTATTGGTTTCTCCTGAAGTGCAGGGTAGGGTGATGACCAGCTCTGCCAATGGGATGAAAGGAAACAGCTACGGGTGGATCAATTATGACCTAATCAAGTCAGGGAAATTTCAACCTAAGATGCATGCAGTAGGGGGAGAAGAACGGATTTGGTTGGGCCCTGAAGGCGGTCAGTTTGCTTATTACTTCGATCCCGGAGATCCTTTTGATCTTGATAACTGGCAGGTGCCAAAAGAAATAGATACTGAACCTTTTGATGTTGTATCAAAATCTCAAAGAGAGGCTGAGTTTAGAAAATCGATGTCGCTGGCAAACTACTCTGGTAACCAGTTTAAGATCCTGATGGACCGGACAATTAAGTTGTTGACAAGAGATGAGCAAAGAGAATACTTAGGGCTTGAATTACCTGCCACCATCCAGTCAGTTGCTATTGAATCTAAAAATGTGATTACAAACCAGGGAGAAGATACCTGGGATGAGAGCTTTGGGATGCCTTCCATCTGGATACTCAGTATGATGAACCCATCTCCGGAAACAGTGATTATGTTGCCCTATAACACAGGAGCTGAAGAAGAGCTGGGTCCAATAGTTAACGACGTCTACTTTGGGAAAATCAGCGCTGACAGATTGAAGTCAGATGAAGGCATGATCTACTTTAAAGCAGATGGCCAAAAGCGTGGTAAAATTGGTGTTTCTCCCTCGAGGGCAAAGCCTATCGCCGGAAGTTATGATGCACGAAATCAGGTACTGACAATTGCCATGTTTTCTGTTCCGGCTGGTGAGTCCCGGTATGTAAATTCACTGTGGGAAATACAGAAAGATCCTTTTTCCGGTGATGTAGTGAATGCATACAATGACGGTCCACAAGACGATGGTAGCATGTTAGGGCCTTTCTATGAGATTGAAAGTTCTTCTCCGGCAGCGAATCTATCCGCTGGTCAGTCGCTGACTCATTATCACCGAACGTTCCATTTTGAAGGCGATTTTGAAGAACTCAATAATTTATCGAAGACACTTCTGGGGGCAGACTTGAATGAAGTGAAAGCTATTTTCTGATTACCTCCTGGTTCAGTACTTTGTATTGAGTCCGCAGTGTAACATTTTGGCTTGATGTGCCATTCCCTTCAATTTTTTCAAGTAGAAGTTCAAGGGCTTTTTTACCCATTTCAACTACGGGTTGAGTGATCACTCCAATGTTTGCATTGATAAGGTGAAAGGCTTCATGATCATCAAAACAGGCGATTTTTATGTCTGTATGAGGATCAATATCTAGTCTCATCAGATGCTTGATAGCTACGAGACCTAGCTCATTGTTGGCAAAGAAATATGCATCGGCCTCACCACTTACTTTGTCAATGAATTCATGGATCTCGTTTAGCGCACGATCATGAGATACAAATGTGATGAGTGAATCATCGACTGGTACATCCAGGTCCTGATGTGCTTTGAGATAGCCCTTATACCGATCATTCATGTTTTTCAATTCCCGGTAGAAATTGATATGAGCTATTTTTCTTGCGCCCTGTCTGATAAGATCTGAAACAGCCTCACACGATGCTTCCAGGTTGTCTACACCTACAAATCCGCTGTTGACCCCCGAAACAGGCCGGTCAACCAGCACATACGGTACTTTGTGTTTTGCGATGAGCTCAATACTTTGGTGTCCGCCCATGGTCGGGCAAATGATCAGACCATCGATTTGGCGGTCAAGCATTACTTTGATGAGCTTTTCGGCCTTTCCTGAATCTTCGTCAGAGCTGCCAAACAATACGGTGAAATTAGAGCCATAGGCCTCGTCTTCGATGCTTCTTGCCATTTTAGAATAAAAGGCATTAGAAATATCTGCCACAATCAATCCAATGGTATTTGATTTCCCTGTTCTAAGTGCTTTCGCAAATTGATTAGGTTCATACCCTTTCTCCTGGGCTACTCTTTTTACTTTCTCTATGACTTCCTGGCTGATCCTGTTTTCCTCAGCTTTTCCGTTCATTACCAGGGAAACCAGTGTTTTTGATACACCCAATTCTTCCGCAATATCACGCAGGGAAACTTTTTTCATTTGTAGTTAAATTGAGATTTATCCCAGGTTGGTGTTTCCATAATCATGCTCATTGTGCACCTATTTAGAGCTAAGGGCATATAAGTCTAATCCAAAATAATATAAAACGCCAGTATTGGGTTGACTCAATCAACAAAATTTACCCTCTTTGGATAGAATGCATTTATAAACACACCCTTGAGAGGACAGAGTTTGAAAATGAGACTCAAAGATTAAAGGGAGCTTCGGGTTTCATAAGAAAGAAGGGCTTACTGTCAGCTCTTTGCTTTCTTTATTGTGAACGTAGAAACCGGATCCACTTTTCACCCCCAGGTGTCCGGCATTTACCATGTTTACCAGTAGGGGGCATGGTGCATATTTTGGTAAATTAAAACCTTCGTACAAAACCCGAAGGATGGAAAGACAAACATCCAAACCTATGAAATCGGCTAGCTGTAAAGGTCCCATAGGATGCGCCATGCCGAGCTTCATCACCGTGTCGATCTCTTCAACACCCGCTACTCCTTCATGCAGGGAGTAAATAGCCTCGTTGATCATCGGCATCAATATCCTGTTGGAAATGAAGCCCGGATAGTCATTTACTTCTACAGGCACTTTTTCGATCTTTTCACACAGGGTCATGATGGTCTCAGTGGTTTCATCTGAAGTGTTGTAGCCCCGGATGACTTCCACCAGCTGCATGATAGGTACTGGATTCATAAAGTGCATGCCAATCACATTATTGGGTCTACTGGATTGTGAGGCAATTTCGGTAATGGAGATACTTGACGTATTGGTAGCCAGGATAGTGTCTTCAGGAGCAAATTCATCAAGTCGTTGGAATATTTGCTTTTTTACCTCCTTGTTTTCAGTGGCTGCTTCAATTACGAGGTCAGCATTTTTCACGCCATCATTTACCCGGGTATAGGTCGTAATCCTCTTTAAAATAAATGGTTTATCCAGCTCCTTTAGGATGCCTTTCTTTACCTGACGATCGATGTTTTTTTCTATGGTAGCCAATCCTTTCGTTAGCGCAGCTTCTGATATATCAATCAGGGCAACATCAAAACCATTTTGAGCAAAAACGTGGGCTATTCCATTACCCATCGTACCAGAACCAATTACAGAAATGTTTCTCATCATTTTCGTTTGGGATTACACACGTCTCTAATTTACACGTATTTATTGAGACGATGCGATTTTGCAAAGCTTGTAAGAGTAGGCGGGAAGAGAATCGACTACATACACATCTGATTGTGCATTAGAGATAGCCTTCACTTCAAATTCATTTTGATCTATAGTCACTTTATCACCTTGATCAAGCGAAAGTTTACGGAAGAAATCAATCGGAATTTTGATTTTCACTTTAGATGACTGGTCATTGAAATTGATGACAACAAGTAAACCATTGTTATCATCATGGCGAATGAAGGCGTAGGTTTTTTCGGAGTAGCCAGCATGTGACTCTGACCTGTTGAAATACTGCAGGTCATAAAACTGACCGGTTTGCAAAAGAGGGTTGTCATTACAGGCTTGGAGGATTTCGAGGTAGTTATTCCTCAACTGCTTTTGCTCATTGCTTAGCTTATTACCATCAAAAGCTCCTCCGTTCATCCATTTTTGATGCTCGGGCACATTCCAGTAATCAAACAGCGTAGTGCGGCCATCATCACCGCTGAATCCTGATTCACCTTTGGCAGGTTCGCCTACTTCCTGACCGAAATACACCATCACGGGCCCACGATGCATAAAAGCTGTTGCTGCCATCATGGGAATACCAGGCTGGGCACTGCCGGCAAAAAAAGGACTGTTGATTCTTTGCTCATCGTGGTTTTCGAGAAACCTGAGCATGTTATCTATGATCCCTTCCTGGGCCTGCCACACACCAGGCAGCTGGTCTGTAGTCTGATGTCCCTGAACAATACCTTTTAGGGTGTCGTACAATTCCACCTTGTCATACAAATAGTCAAAGCCACCTTCATGGATATACCTCCAGTATTGGTTGGGCTGATATACCTCAGCGACAAAAAGAATAGCTGGATTCACCTGTTTGATTTCATTGATGACCCATTTCCAAAACGCGACGGGCACCATCTCTGCCATGTCGCATCGAAAGCCATCCACACCTTTTCTTGCCCAAAAAGTAAGGATATCCTTCATTTTCAACCAGGTATCAGGGATGGGGTCAAAATGTTCTTGTCTGTCATGAAGGTAATCCACCCCGTAGTTAAGCTTGATGGTTTCGTACCAGTCGTTGATGGATGGGTGATGGGAAAAGACATCATTGCCTGTGGCTTTTGCCGGCGATTCTTTGTAGGGCTCGCCTGGATCCAGCTGGTTGTTGGTAGAATCAGGTACAATCAGCTCGTGGTTGGGGATGTAGTAAAAGTTATTTGATGGAAGGAAAGGCTGGCCCTGGTCATCGTCCTCGCCAAAATCTTTTACCCCATCTGGTTTGGCATCAGCGTGATACTGCCTGGCCAGGTGATTGGGCACAAAATCAATGATAACTTTGAGTCCGTGTTCATGCGTCCTGTCTACCAGGGATTGAAACTCACTCATCCTTTGGGGCACATCCTCCGCAAGGTCGGGGGCAATGTCATAGTAATCTTTGATGGCGTATGGTGAACCGGCAACGCCCTTGACCACTGATGGATGATCCGGTTTTATTCCATGCCGGGTAAAATCAGTGCAGGTGGCGTGTTCGATAAGGCCTGTAAACCATACATAATTGAAGCCCATCTTTTTGATTTCCGAAAGCGCCTTACCCGTGATGTCATTCATCTTACCCGAACCATTTTCACTCATAGAACCCCATTGCTTTTTGGGCTTCCTGGTGTTTCCAAAGAGTCTGACAAGGATTTGATAGATGACTGGTCGTTCCACTTTTTTCAATAAAGATGTAAAACAAAAAAGAGGAAACTGTCAAGTCTCCTCTTTAAAATTATGCTTAAGCTTATTTAGCTTGTTTATGCGTTTTGATTCACGTTGTTCAGGTCTTCAAAAGCCAATTTCAATCGCTTCACGAAGTTCTTTTCACCTTCTCGCAACCAAACCCTTGGGTCATAGTATTTTTTGTTTGGTGAATCATCACTTTCAGGATTACCAATCTGAGCCTGAAGGTATCCTTCTTTTTCTTTGTAGTACATTCTCACTCCATCCCAGAATGCCCACTGCATGTCTGTATCGATGTTCATCTTGATAGCACCGTACTCGATGGCCTCACGAATTTCTTCTCTAGTAGATCCGGAACCACCATGGAACACAAAGTTGATAGGGTTATGGCCTGTACCAAATTTCTCCTGAACATAGTCCTGAGAGTTTTTCAGGATCTTCGGAGTCAATTTTACGTTACCGGGCTTGTATACTCCATGCACATTACCAAAAGCAGCTGCAATGGTAAAGTTCGGACTGATTTTCTTCAGTGACTCATAGGCAAATGATACCTCTTCCGGCTGTGTATAAAGCTTAGAGTTGTCGATGTCTGTATTGTCTACACCGTCTTCTTCACCACCTGTCACACCAAGCTCTATTTCAAGCGTCATGCCCATCGCTGCCATTCTCTCAAAGTATTTGGAACAGATCTCCATGTTCTCTTCCAGCGATTCTTCTGATAGATCGATCATGTGCGAGCTAAAGAGCGGTTTACCAGTTTGCTCAAAAAACTTCTCGTTTTCGTCCAGCATACCATCTACCCATGGTAAGAGTTTCTTTGCAGCATGGTCAGTGTGCAAAAGAACGGTAACGCCGTACTTCTCTGCCATTTTGTGGACGTGCTGAGCCCCTGAAACTGCACCTAAAACTGCAGCACTCTGATCTTCATTGGAGACACCTTTCCCAGCAATGAATGCCCCTCCACCATTTGAAAATTGAATGATTACCGGCGACTTTAATTCTTTGGCCGTTTCCAGTACACCATTGATTGTGTTAGTGCCAATGGCGTTTACTGCTGGCAAAGCAAAATTATTGTCGTTGGCATAGTTTAGCAGGTCAGTGACTTCCTGACCGGTCAGTACACCGGGTCTGAATTTCATGTGTATTTGGTTTATTTTATTAAATGGTCACACAGCATTGTCCCAAAAACATTGGAACTCCTTTCATGTGATTTATTCATTGCAAATATAAAGGGATCATCCAATACCTGGCACGGATTATAATACTTACAATCAATCTTCTTTTTTTGGATTCAAATCACTTGATTTGATAGTAATTGTGAAAATTATCATGAAATTGAAAAAGCAAACCCATACACAATGACAACTCCACCCTATAAAATTGCCATGCTGGGTACCGGGCTGATCGGTACATTTTATACCATGGCTTTACACAGGCAAAGAAAACCGGATCGCGTTCAGCTTGTTTACTCCCGTTCGCAGGAGCGAGCCAGTACGTTTGCCAAAACCTGGGGAATACCAAAAACCGCAACTGACCTCAAGACGGCAGTTTCAGATCCAAATATTGATGTGGTGCTTATTGCATTGCCCAACCATCTGCACCTGGAGGCAGTGAAGCTGGCTGCTGCGGCTGGGAAGCATATTCTATGTACAAAGCCCCTGGGCCGCAATGCTGAAGAGGCCTTCGAAATGCTTGAGATCGTAGAGAAAGCGGGAGTATTCGGTGGATATTTAGAGGACCTCGTTTATACACCAAAGACCTTGAAATCACTTGAGAGTGTGAGAAATGGTGCACTCGGTGATATCACCTGGACGCGGTCAAGAGAGGCGCATCCCGGTCCACACAGTGATTGGTTTTGGAACAAAGAGCTGTCCGGTGGTGGAGCCATCGTAGATATTGGTTGTCATTGCATTGAAATTGGGCGAAGCTATATCGGGAAGGATGTCCTGCCCGTTGAGGTGATGTGCTGGGCGGATACCCTGGTGAAACCCATCGACGCAGAAGACAATGCCATCGGGATGATCAAATATGCAACAGGAGCGATCAGCCAGTTTGAAGTGAGCTGGTCGTTCAGAGGTGGTATGGATTTGCGAGATGAGGTGGCTGGTACCGAGGGGTCGTTACGGGTAGATCATTTCCTGAGGACGGGATTCGAAATGTTTACCAGTGTGGGGGAGAAAGATTATGTGGCCGAAAAGGCTGAGAGCGATACAGGGTGGTTGTTTCCGGTAGGTGATGAAGTCAACAGCCTGGGGTATGATCACATGTTTGAAGATATGTTTGACAGCATCAGCCAGGGAAAAGCACCTATTGAGAGTTTCTATGACGGGTATGTGGTAAATGAAATTATTGATGCCTGCTATCGGTCAGCTAAGTCCAGGCAGTGGGAGCCGGTGAAGCTAAAGGTATGGCGGGGTGACAGCGGAGATGTGAAAAAGATCGCTCCAAAGTCTTATGATGAAAATTATTATTTGATCAAGACCGAAAAGCTCAGTGATAAAAGGAGTAAATTGATCCTGAAGGATAAGAAGACCGGAGAGATTGTGCAGCGGGAGGTATGATGAATTCATGTACCATCAATGATCAAATCTTAGAATTGACAAATAAAGACGAATTGGATAAAGAAGGATGAAAAAATTAACGGATAAACAGATCCATACATTTGAGGAAGATGGCTATTTGCTGCTCAGATCATTGTTTGATCCTGAGGAGATTGGCTATCTGAAAGACCAGTCGAAAAAAGATAAGGCGCTGGATGACCATTCGTTTTCGCGAGCAGACCGGGAGGGAGGAAAGGTGCGACTTTCCTTGTGGAATCATGCCGGAGACAACTTGTATGGGATGTTTGCCCGGTGTCATCGGGTGGTGGACACAATGGAGCAGCTGCTCGGAGATGAAGTATATCATTACCATTCCAAGATGATCCTGAAAGACCCAAAGGTCGGTGGTGCATGGGACTGGCACCAGGACTACGGCTACTGGTATGAAAATGGGTGCCTGTACCCCGACATGGCCAGTGCTTTCATTGCTGTTGACAAAGGCACCAAAGAAAACGGCTGTCTGCAGGTGATTAAAGGAAGTCATAAGCTTGGAAGGATCAATCATGCGAAAAACAGCGAACAGGCAGGTGCAGACATGGAACGCGTAGATGCTGCTTTAAAGACATTACCACTCATATATGTAGAGATGGAGCCGGGTGACTGCCTTTTTTTCCATGCCAATTTGCTGCATCGATCGGATCAAAACAAATCGGACAACCCCAGATGGTCCATGATCTGTTGCTACAACACCAAACACAATAACCCCTACAGGTCGTCTCACCACCCCGGATATACACCCCTCCAGAAAGTGGATGATCAAATGATCAAACAAGTCGGTTCGACAGGAGAGGTAGTCTCTGCTGACAACTGGCTCAACCCGGATGATGATCAAAGCGTGATTGAAAAATAGCATAGTATAGATGACAATAAGTTTTAGTGTGGTTTGCCACACCAGGTGGGGACAAGAGGTGTATGTTGTGGTTGAAGGAGAAGCCCATCACCTCAAGCCGGTAGGGGATCATACATGGTCCGGCAGCATACATTCAGAAGCCAGTGGACTTGCCTATCATTATGAGATCCGTGAGAGGGAAACGGTAGAGGCTGAGTTTGGAACCAGGGCGATCAGGCTTAATGCTGAGGATAAGGCAATTAATTTGTTTGATCGCTGGAGGTCCCCTCAATCGCTGGATAATGTGCTGTATACCGCGCCATTTCTCAAATCGATCTTTGCAAGGAAAGCCGAAAAGCCTCAAAAGCATTCGGCTACCCACAATTTCCGGTTTAACCTAAGGGCGGTTGATATCCCCCACGGATATAAAATTGGTATCCTGGGAAACCCGGATGTGCTGGGTGCCTGGGACATAAACCGGGTGATCTTACTTAATGGCAGTTCATTTCCCGAATGGTCCATCGAACTTTGCCTACACTACACCGGGTCCTTTGAATACAAGTATGTCTTGTGTGACAAAAATGGTCACCTGGTTGAATGGGAGCAGGGGGACAATCGGAAACTTGATTTACAGGTTGAGTCCGCCAGAACTGTTGTCAATGATGAATCCGCCCGATTCAGTTCGGATTTGTGGAGAGGTGCGGGCATTGCCTTGCCTGTCTTCTCGCTGCGGACTTCCAGGAGTGCCGGCGTAGGAGAGTTTGCTGATATACCTGAAATGATTGACTGGATGGCCGATGTGGGATTTAAGGTATTCCAGGTTTTGCCTGTCAACGATACGGTCGCCAGTCACACCTGGTGGGATTCCTATCCGTATGCCGCCATCTCTGTGGATGCACTTCATCCTGTCTATGCCAATATGGAGGCTATGGGTCCGCTTCAGGATAAGAAAAGATGGAAAAAGATCTGTGCAGAGGCGGAGCAGCTCAACAGCAACAGCGTTTTCGATTACGAGTCGGTCATGAAGCTGAAAAGTGCTTTTTTTAAGCTCAGCTACGATGAAAACAGGGACGACTTTGTTCAAAGCAAAGAGCTTCGCACGTTTTTGGCAGACAATAAAAGCTGGATATACGATTATGCCGTCTTTTCCTGTTTGAGGGACCGGTTTAAAACCGCTGACTTTACGCAGTGGGGACAGTATAGCAGCATGACTGACGATGAGGTGCTGGACTTCGCCAGTCCCAAGCAGGACCATTACGATGATGTGGCAGTCCATTTTTACATCCAATATCATCTCGACAGGCAATTGAAGGCTGCCTCTGAATATGGCCGGGCTAAAGGGGTCGTACTGAAAGGAGATATCCCGATTGGGATCTTCAGACACTCGGTAGACGCCTGGAGGAACCCGCATCTTTTTCACCTCGACCAGCAGGCTGGTGCACCTCCTGATATGTTCTCCACCACCGGTCAGAACTGGGGATTCCCAACCTATAACTGGACCGAGATGGAAAAGGATGGCTATACCTGGTGGAAACAGCGTCTGCAAAAGATGAGTGAATATTTTGATATCATCAGGCTGGATCATATCCTGGGTTTCTTCAGGATCTGGCAGATGCCAGCAGACCAGGTACAGGGATTGCTGGGCACTTTTTATCCTTCATTGCCAATGACAGAAGATGAAATCAATGGCTGGGGGCTGGATCTCGATGTCGAGCGCTATTGTGATCCGTTGATTTACCCGAGACAGCTGAAGTCTTTAGACCACAAAGATTTTATTAAGGAACACTTCCTGGAAGGAATAGAAAATGGTTGGAAAATCAAGGAAGAAATGCGGTCTCAGCATGCCGTGACCAACAAGCTCAAAGCGCTTGAGGATAGTCAAGTGATCTCCTCTTCCGAATTTGTGCCCATCCAGAAGGAGGTCTTTAAGCTTCAGAGTGAAGTGCTGTTTGTCCGGGATAGCCAGCCAGGCTATTTCCATCCACGCATAGACCTGCACAATACCTTTGGGTTTGCCCAATTGGATGAAGTAGTCAGGCATAAGCTTCGGGCATTGCATGATCATTACTATTATCATCGGCACAATGACTTCTGGCGAGATAATGCTGCGAAAAAGCTACCCGTTCTGAGAGATGCCTCAGAGATGCTTGTCTGTGGGGAAGACCTGGGGATGGTACCGGATAGCGTGGCTCCGCTGATGAATGCATTGCAGCTCCTTCAATTGAATGTCCAGCGCTTCCCGGAATATGAAAGCCAGTTTAAAGACCTTCACTACCTGAGTGTAAAAGGATCCGGAAATCATGATATGCCGACGCTACGACAATGGTGGCAAGAGAGTCCGGAGGAGGCCAATCGGTTTTGGAGAGCTATTCTCCATCAATCGACCCCGACGCCTAAGACCCTCACACCTGAGGTGGCCGCGCTGCTGATGCAAAAGCAGTTTGAGTCCAACTCGATGTGGGTGGTGATCCCGCTACAGGACCTTACAACACTTGACCCAAATGCGCTACGACCCAATATGGATGAGGAGCGTATCAACGTGCCGGAAAACCCTAAGAATGTGTGGCAGTATCGCTTTCACATGAATATTGATGAGTTGAAAAAAACTAAGCGCTTTAACGAGAAGGTGAGGAGGTTGATTTGGGAGAGTGGGAGGTGAGTTAGTTTCACGCACCTCCTATGCCTGAGGGCTTCGGGGGTTGAGGGAAGACGTAGAGACAAGTTTAGTTCACGCAAAGGCGCAGAGAGGGGCAATGTGCTTAAAAAGTTACAGGGTTTGCACGAACTGCTACTTAAAGCGCACGAATCTCAACTGGTGTGATCCGAGAGGCAACCAGGTGCGCACGAGTGTTAGCTGAATACGCACGAATGTCAACAAAGTGCGCACGAATAATAACTTGATACGCATGATTGGCTACTGGATATGTCCGGGCTTCAGCAGGGTGCGCACGAACTGCTACTTAAAACGCACGAATCTCAACTGGAGTGATCCGAGAGGCAACCAGGTGCGCACAAGTGTTAGCTGAATACGCACGAATGCCAACTAAGTGTGCACGAATGATAACTTGATACGCATGATCGGCTACTGGATATGTCCGGGCTTCAACAGGGTGCGCACGAACTGGTATTAAGTCACTAAGCTGTCCGCCATGTTTCGAAGGGCATGAGATATAGAGGGATTTCCAAATCCCGTTCGCTAATCAAAATTATTCAAGGACTGGTTGTAATCTGCTGTCTATTATGCGTTCAGCTGTTCTATTCACTGGACTATTTCCAGCCATGCCTCCTGGTCTTTTGCTGACTACTTTATACCATACTGCCATGTGTTATTATTGTTTAGGTAATACAAGATTGCAAATAAATTTATTCTTTTAGGTGCGTCCATTACACTATCAAATGCCCCGTATGGTTTTCGTTCCCCATCAACGTGGTGTTGCCCTTCGACGAACGTGTTGATCAGAAATTTAGATACGTATATAAGTGAATCGTGATAAGCATCTAAGTAAACTTAGATAGGTATCAAACAAGAGAAAGATAGGGTTTATTTTGTTTTCCGACAAAATGTCTTGTTTGAGAGGCTATGATGCCTCAATTATTAAAAGATACACAAATTATTCCAAAAATGCATGGTTTGAGCCTTAAAAATGTTCACAAATTACAGCAGAGAATCAAATCAGACGAATACCGGCCAGAGGCCTTTCGCAATAAGAGTCACTCGGCAGGAGCCGAGCGACAGGGGAGGGCTAGTAACGGTTACCAGCTTTTATTTAAATTTTATTGTTTCTATGGCGTTTAGAAATAAAAGTTGATTTGATTCTGATAAGTCAATTCCGCTCATTTGTAACTTCGTTCCCTGGTCATCTAAATTGTCAAAATAAACACCTGTCGTTCCATTCCGGAAGTCCCTGGGCTGTACGATTTTGGCTTCTTTGTTGTCAATTACCTTAAAGGAAATATCATGGGTTTGGTCGTCTACTGGCAAATCAGAAGAATACCACCCTAAATCCATATCTATTATCTGATGATCGCTGGTTTTAATTTGCCTAACATGAGAATCATAACCTTGCACTTCATTGAATGTCCAATTTGATGGAAGTTCCATCGTGAAGCTTTCAGTTGAGAATTCTAGTTGGTCAACCTCATCTTGACAAGAAAATAAGATAGTTGCGGAGATTGTGAGGAAAACCAGGTTCCTGTTGATATTCATCATTCGGTTTTTAATTAATGACACACCTGAATTTAAATTAGTTTAAAGATACAGTTTTGGTGTTCTTTATTAAGTGGCTTTGCTTCGCCGAGTGACAGGGGGAACCTCAAGCAACAGGATGTGAAAAAAACTGTGAGGGTGTCTGCTTTAGTATTTATCGCTCGGCTCAGCCGAGTGACGTCTTGGTGTCTGTTATTTTACGCGAATTGTTGACATTGAAGGATCTGCCTCATCATATCTAACAATTAGTCGACTTGGGTTATCTTTTAATAAGTCACTAAATACTTTTGTTGCATTTGGAGTGGCTTTGATTCGTTCAGTACCCCTGTAAGTTTCCCCATTCACAATATAGTGGTAATTGACCGTATATGATCCAATATATATCCTTGTTCCTTGGTGACCCTGATCCATTTCAGTATTTTCAGTTATCTCAGTAATCGTACCAGTTGTTTCTCCCAGATATCTTTCTAGTTTATTGTTTTGAACTATGTTCGGAAGAATTATGATAAATACGACAATTGAAACAATGGTTGCAACTCCAATGATCCCAGTCACAGTTTTCCAATCTACAGATATATACCAAGAGATTTTATTTGCCATATAGGGGTTAAGGAAAAACTGTTGTTATAAAGTAAGGATAACCAGTATTTGTATTTAGTAAATACGGAAATCAGAAAAAAAATTATGTCTACAGGGACTTTGTTTAGTAGAGACTCACTCGGTGCAACCGAGCGACAGGTGGGAGCTTTTATTTTTTGCTAATTAAGTAGTTCACAAAGGCAGAGCAAGTCACCAGCATGAATCTAGCTTCTTCAATTCCAACTGAAACTCCGGTTTCGAGTAATGAGTGACGAATTCCTCCTTCGTCTGAAGTGTATCCATACAAAGAACTGAATGCACTTTTTAGGCTACCGGGAATTCCATGTTTTCGTTCTATCTCTTTTAATGCCTGTCCCAACGTCGATTTACTGTCACCAGTAATGATCTTACAAAGGGATTCTACGGCCGAAATTGACTCTTTGATTGAATTGCGGTAATCAGGATTTCTTTTATCAGAGAATAGTCCAATTGCTGTTTTAAGATGCTCCTTTACGCTCTTGAATTTGCTTGTATTTTTCAAAGCTTGTTCAAGTTCAATTACTTCTTCAGCCGAATTTACCTCCGTCAATACTCCATCGATAAACCTGTAGGCAGACATTTCACGTTTGAACATTCTGTTTGCAAGTTCTTGAAAACTTGTGTGATGGTCTGAACAGAATTCCAAAAAATCAAATGCGTCAAACCACTCTGATTCAAAGTACCATTTTCTAACGTACTCAATAGGTTTATTTTGAACAGTATTATATCGGATGTAAAGGTTGTCTATCGGGAATTTGAAAAAGTTCATCCAAAGTAGTTTGAAGAAACTTCCTAAATCTGATAAAGTTGATCTGCCGTAGTTGTCATATCCAGCTTCATTGCTTTTACCTCTTAGAATCAGTTCCACAATCAAGGTCCAGAGTGAATTTCTTAGTTCATCACTGAGACCTTCACGCTCTAGTTCCGTTATAATTGGCCTTTTTCCTATTCGTTGAGAAAATTTCATTCCGCTAGGTAATTGCTACTAACATTTGGTTTGTACGATCTGCCATATAACCGCCTTGTATGACTTATAAAGCTAAAGCAATTAATTGAAATTTTGACAAGGCCAGTGTTTTACCTTCAATTCAGCACATAGTGGAAATGCTGGAGCAGCCAGTTGCAGATCAACTCGGGCTTGTTGACGGTTTGGATTTGTGGTCAAGTTATGATACAATTTGCCAGTTGCACTAAGAGCCATTCACTATACCGCTTGTTAGATTTTCGTTCAGTATTCTTCGCACATCCTATGCTGTTCAATTACCACCCTTGCCAGGGGGGCTTTCATTTTTGAAGGACCAAAAACGAACCGCGGCGGCGGACCGCCAAAAAGTCCTTCGGAAAATGAATAAGTGCACGGCCCTCGCACCACACGCCTCCCTATACCCAACCTCCAACAACACGGCCTGCCCACAATCCGCCGCCATTTTCCGCCAGCCGCCGTAAGGGTTCGTTCAGGTTTCCAAAAAGTTTATTGATTCTTAAAGTATAAATTCCGGCAATGACTACCAGTTAATGTTCCCGGGTTTTCAGCCTGCCCGTTTCACTACGCATCTGCTTCCAACCCTTCGCCAACTACCTAAACCAGTTTCCGACATCTGCCATTACTTAAGCAGGTGCGGTAGTTCACCAGTTGGCTGAAAACAATTGAAAATCGACAAAAGTTCTCCGTTCCGTCTTTTGCCATTAATAATCCCTAAAAGTTTTGAAGTTTCTGTTAGAAGAGAATGAAATCTAGCATCAAGTTATCCGTAGCTTTATTGCAGATAACTTCTTATGACATGGTTAAATCTAATGGATTTGTCTGAAATATCGACAGGGCCAACCTCAATTCAGCACATAGTGGAAATGCTGGAGCAGCCAGTTCCAGATCTCCTCGGGTTTTTTGAGGGTTTGGATTTGGGGATACTGGTTGATTTACGCCTTCCGGAATGAAGAGTCACTTGGCACAGCTGAGCGACAGATACGATTTCCTTATTATTAACGGATCAGATTATTTGGTCTGATCTGGTTTACTCATTTTTTCAGGCTCAGTGGTCTCCCTAGGTTCATGAATCTGCTCCGGTTCATTTGTTTTTGCTAGTGAAACCAAACCTCCCATGGTTCCCAGATTCATCGAATCCAGCGCAGAACTAGGTACAATTACCATGGAACCTTTTTCTTTTAATCCCTCAAACAGCATGTTCATACCCCTAAGATGTAACGCCACCGGGTTCTCCTTATACTGCTCGCTTGCTTTCGCAAATTTTTCAGAAATTTCTGTTTCAGCTGTACCCAGAATTACCCTTGCCCTGCGTTCTCGTTCAGCCTGAGCTTCTTTGCTCATTGCATCTGCTAACGTTTGTGGAATAATAATATCCTTGATACCTACAGTTTGACAAGTAATTCCCCACGGATTGGTATTTTCGTCCAGTATTTTTTGAAGTTCCTCAGCCAGTTTGTCTCTTTCCTGAAGCAAATCGGTCAATTCATGTTTTCCGATCAAATCCCTCAATCCTGTTTGTGCGATATAAAAAACGGCCGTTTCAAATTCCTGTACTTCCAGAGCTGCTTTTTCAACATCCCAAACAGTCCAGTATACTACCGCATCTACATTAACAGGAACAGTATCTTTTGTCAGGGTCTGTTCGGCTTTGAAATCAGTCACTCTGACTCGTTGGTCAATGTAATTAATTATCTGATCTATAATGGGAATAATAAAAAATATCCCAGGCCCTTTAAGCCCCTTATATTTACCCATCCTAAGCACAACTGCTTGTTCCCATTGATCCGCTATCCGTATGGAATGGGCCGTAAAAATTGAAATTAATATTAATACTGCTAATAGCCACACATTTACGATATCGAAAGCGAATAAAGCAATTGATGATCCTAACATTATAAAAAACACTGCAGTAGAGATAGGATTGAATCCCTTTGTAATTGATTTTGTATTCATCTTATTAATGTTTTTGAAGCTGATCAATGAGATCATCTATTGAAAATCCATAGCTAAATGCGATGGAAGAAAACTCATCGCATATTTCCTTTAATTTGTTGTTTTTCTCTTTCTCAGGTATTTGAATTTTTATTTCTCTTATGAAAGTACCCGTTCCTTGCTGGGTTTCTAAAACGTTCTGAATTTCCAACTCTCTATACGCTTTAGCGACCGTATTCAGGTTGACTTTTAGCTCCACAGCTAATGATCGAACAGTAGGCAGCTGTTCTCCTGTTTTTAGATTTCCTACAGCAATACCGAACTTAATTTGATCAATGATTTGTCGATAAAATGGAGTGCCAGTTTTTGGATCTAATCTAAAATCAATCATTGTGTTAGTATAATATTGTCATATACATATAATACAAACATACAAATAAAGCTTGAATTAAGAAAGACCATACATTAGAGAGATATAGACTGTAAACATCATCCCAATGTTCACTAAAGGAGATTTGCAATTGCCAGCTAACATCAAAGCTATCCGTAGCTTTATTGCGGATAACTTCTTATAACATGGTTAAATCTAATGGATTTGTCTGAAATATCGACAGGGCTAATCTCAATTCAGCACGTTGTGGAAATGCTGGAGCAGCCAGTTCCAGATCTCTTCGGGCTTGTCGAGGGTTTGGATTTGGGGGTAATCGTTGATGCATGCCTTCCGGAATGAAGTGTCACATGGTGCAATCGAGCGACTGGGGGGGTAAAAAGTCAGTCTATGTTACATGCCGTCTAAGCCACATTTATTTTGTTGTTCAGCATCTTGACATTGAAGTTTACCTTGGCTTCAAGTGCATTAAAGACTTTGAGGATCGTTTCAATTGTTACGTTCCCTGTATTGTTCTCAAGTCTGGAGATCTGCGCCTTCTTTACGCCAATGAGTTCACCAAGCTGTTGCTGAGTCATGTTTCGCTGTTTTCTAGCCTGTTGGATCATATCGCCAATCAGTTCCAGCTTGAGCTCAAACTCATATTGATCTCTCTCAGGAGTTCCAATTTTTCCAATTAATTCGTCTTTTGTTTGTTCAAGTGTATATCGTTTCATGACTCCTTAACTTTAAAATACTGTTTTCGAATTTGTTCAGCTTTTTCTATTTCTTTTTTGTCAACCTTACTCGTTTTTTTGATGAATCCATGCGTCGCGAATACAAGGGTCTCAGTTTGTTCGGTTTTGTCCCAGAAAGCAAGAAATCGATATTGCGTACCTGAAAACAATGTTCGGAATTCCCAAATTTCCCCATCAAGCTTCTTAAACAGTTTTGGATCTGTATGAAACTTTGCTCGATCCATATTCTGAATAATCTTCTTCCGATGTTTGAGATCCAGCTTTTTCAAGAACTCATGCGCCTGTTCGAGGAGTTCAACCTCAAATCGTTGAATCATCAAGTTTACATTTAAGTTAACTTAGCTAAGTTAGTAAAAGTTTCGTTGAGGGTAAACTATTTCTGTTAGAGCTCTAGTGGACAAGACTGAATTTACCCCTTCAATTCAGCACATTGTGGAAATGCTGGAGCAGCCAGTTCCAGATCAAATCGGGCTTGTTGAGGGTTTGGATTTGGGGTGGCTGTTGATGGATGCCTTCCGGGAATGAGGCACAGCCGAGCGCCACAGGGGAAAGAAAACAGACCGTACCCAGCGACAGATGAGTTTTACACCGTTCTTTTTCGTTCTCGAAGTTCGATTACGATAAGCATTAACACTCCAGCGACCAAAGACGTTAGGGCAAATGCTCTACTAGTTTCGCCACTATATCCGTTTTCAAAAATTTCCCAGAACATGGGTTTATCACCGATAGCTAAAGGACCAAATTGATATACCGCTAAATATATCAGCATTCCAACAAGTCTAGAGTTAACGGATTTATGATGTCTCCTAAATATTATGCTAAATGTTAATCCAATTCCAAGATGGATAAGCAGAAACATTCCCATTAGCATTGGCATCATTCCAACATCTCCACCGGATAAGGTAGTCGATTCAATCCAAACTATGAAGAAGATTGCCGTTAGTATTGTTTGAAGAAAGAGATACTTAATCATTCGTTCAGTTCTTCATTCAGGGAATATTTGCCAACATCAAGCTATCCGTAGCTTTATTGCGGATAACTTCTTATAACATGGTTAAATCTAATGGATTTGTCTGAAATATCGACAGGGCCAACCTCAGTTCAGCATATTGTGGAAATGCTGGAGCAGCCAGTTCCAGATCTTTTCGGGTTTTTTGAGCGTCTGGATTTGGGGATACTGGTTGTTGGATGCTTTCCGGAATGAAGAGTCACTTGGCACAGCCGAGCGACAGAGAGGAGAAGCGGTCAAGTCGCAGGTCAGTGGCAGAAAGCACTAAGGCATATAACCGATAGCGAATGTTACATGCATTTTTTACCAAACTTTTACTGTGTCTACCATCCTGAAGTTTGAATATTCAATGTCAGCAGTTGGGTTACCCAGGCTATCATAAAAATGCACAATTCCATTGTCAGGACGTATAGATTCGGCAAAAAGTGTCCCGTTAGGATAAAATTGCTTAAAATCTTTCTTTTCAATTGAATCTTGAAAGTATTGAAGTTTTAATGACCCGCTTTCAAAATATGTTTTTTGAATTCCTAATTGTTTGTTGTTTTGGAAATTATAAATACCTCTAGTTTTCCCATTTAAGAAATATAAAACTGTTTCACCATGTTTTATTCCTTCATTCTTAAGATGTTCGGTGATGATAATCTTGTTTTTCTTATAGTATTCACTGTAATACAATGTGTCTAACTTGTATTTATTTAATCTTAATATATTACCTGAAGAGTCATATAGCTTCCAGTCGCCCGTTCGCTTTCCGTTCGACATCGTTCCTTCCCACTCAATTGCACCATTAAAGTGGTATGATTTATAATCTTTATCAGTTTGACTCTTACATGCAGTTAAACTCACGATAATTATTATAAGAAAATGATGAATATGTGACTGTTTACGGTCCACAGTATTTGCATGTAACACAAAGCTATTGGTTGTATGCCCAGAACTTGGCAGATTCAGATAAAGATAGCGAACTGCCCAACCACTACAACAGTATCTACGAAGAAACTGCAAACCGAAAGTCTAAAATCCAAAAGCGATTAAGGTTATAAAGGCACAGGATCATACAGAACCTGCCTGCCGGCAGGCAGGTGGGCAGTGAAGCGGTGAAGTCGTAGGTCATTGGCAGAAAGCACTGCGGCATATAACAGATTGCGAATGTTATGCCCTTTAATTATTTGCAAGTTCTAAAGCCTTTTCAAATTCTTCTTGACACTCTGCGACAAGCCGTGTTTTTCTTTCATTTAGTTCATCAACTGGCTTCTTAATAAGACCAATCATTTCTATTTTGGTAATATTTTCAATCAATTTAGTTGTGGAACATTCACAGAATTCTCTAGTTTTTTTTGGATGTTTCTCAACATGCTCTCCAGAGCTCTGAATACACTTTTCAACCATTAATTTGTATTCTCCTTCGGTCCAATCGTCAGATTCTTGAGACTTCAATTTGTTTTCATAGGTAGTTAAGCAATTCTGGACTATTGGCTTGGAGATTTCAACTTGTTCGTCGATCGGCTTTTTTATGAGTTCGACATATTCGGGTTTAGTAAATTTAGTAAGAAGCAGTTGATGGGAACATTCACAGTATTCCCTAGCAATTTCTGGATATAGGATTCCATTGTTTCCAGTCTCTTTGATGCACTTTTCGATTAGCATTGTTCGGTCTTCTTCAGTCCAGTCTTTGCTTTCCTTGTTAGTTAGATCTCTTAGTCCAGTAAAGACTTGGTAGCCCGCAATGACTATGATTATAGCAATAATCCAGTGTTTTCCTTTCATGAAGTTCTTGGGTCTTCAGTCATCTAAGCAGTGCAGTAATTGGGTATAATATCAAGTTATCCGTAGCTTTATTGCGGATAACTTCTTATAACATGGTTAAATCTAATGGATTTGTCCTGAAATATCGACAAGGCCAACCTCAATTCAGGACATTGTGGAAATGCTGGAGTAGCCAGTTCCAGATCTCTTCGGGTTTGTTGAGGGTTTGGATCTGTGGGTACTGGTGGTTGAGGGAGACGATGATGCGGTCGTAGGTGGTGGAGTCGATGTCGTAAATCTTGCATAGCCGGGTCTTGACGGTGTCATTCTCGATGTACCGGTCGAAGTAGTGGGTCTCGGCGCTGGACTCGAGTGCATCGCCATATTTCCGTTGCTCTTTGGCGTCTTTGCTGAAAGCTGTGATGGGTCCGTAAAGAGTAAGCCCCACGCCGCCGCTCTCGCCAGGCCCAATCGAGCCGGGTTTGATAGGGTCCTTATCCGATTTTGCCAGGCCAATATCCATGGACTCCGCCTGGTAGTTGAATGGGACCTTGAAATAGGGGTCGGAATAGATGGTGATGGAGGGCAGCAGCAGGGAATCCTCCGTCAGGGTGACTTTCAGGTAATTCACCAGGTGGACAGACTCGACCACCAGCGTTTCTTTCATGAAGCCAACAAAAGAAAATGTGATGGTGTCGCCCTTTCGTGCCAGTAGTTTGAACTTGCCATTCATGTTACTCACCTGACCCAGGCTCAGGTCGAGGTTGCTGGCATGCGCAAATCCCAAAGGGTTTTCTTCCTGGTCTACCACAATCCCCTCCACATATTGCTGGGCCTGGAGTTGGAAAAACAACCCGATACAAAAAAAGATTACAGCTGTGTACTTCATCAGAGTTACGAAATTATGCATTTGTCGACTCGATATCAGGTTTTTAACATTTTTTGGGCTTTACTGTTTAGGGAACCATATCAAATCAAGGGTATTGACAAGTTCAATTAAATCTTTAAATTGGACCTGCTAACACTTACCAACCTATCCTATGTTCAGAATCTGTCATTTATTCATTTTATCCGCATTATTATTTGTAGCCTGTGCTCCGGAAAAACCAGAAGAGTCGAAGCAGTGGTACAGAGGAAACTTACATACCCATTCTTTCTGGAGTGATGGCAACGACTTTCCGGAGATGATCATGGACTGGTACAAGTCCCACGATTATGATTTCATTGTTTTGTCCGATCACAACACGCTGGCAGACGGGGAGAAGTGGAAGAGCTTTTCGGAAAAACAAAAATTCATCTTTGACAAGTACGTCGCCAAATATGGTGAAGACTGGATGGAGACGAGGGTAGATAGTGCAGGAACCCTGGAAGTTAAGCTCAAGACGTTGGCGGAGTATCGACCGCTGTTTGAGGAAGAAGGAGAGTTCCTGATCATTCAGTCCGAGGAGATTACGGACAGGTTTGAAGACAAACACATCCACATCAATGTGACCAATATTCAGGAGCTGATTGAGCCTCAGGGAGGTAATTCTGTTTCGGATGTAATGCAAAACAACATCGACAAGGTGCTGGAGCAAAGGGAAAAGCTGGATGTGCCGATGTTTCCGCATATCAACCATCCGAATTTTATCTGGTCCATCACACCGGATGACATGATTCAGCTTTCGGGAGAAAGATTTTTCGAGGTTTACAACGGACATCCTCAGGTTCACAATTATGGGGACTCGTTGCGCCCGGGGATGGAGGCTTTATGGGACCTGGTGCAAACTGCGTATCTGAGAGATGGAAAACCAAGTATTTACGGCCTGGCTGTTGACGATGCGCATTCCTATCACAATTTCGGACCTAAAGACAGTAACCCTGGTCGGGGATGGGTAATGGTTTATACCGACGTCTTAACCCCTGAAAGTATTGTCGAGGCCATGGAAGCAGGCGATTTCTATGCCACTACCGGGGTGACGATGAAAGATATTTCATTTGATGGGAAGACACTCAGTGTAGAGGTTGCACCAGAAGAAGGCGTTACCTATAAAATCCAGTTTTTTGGTTCCAGGGAAACCAGTGACGGCATAGAAACCGGGGCTTTTTTCGAGGAAGCTGATGGCGTTGCTGCAAAATATTCACTGAAGGATGGAGACCTGTATGTGAGGGCCAAAGTGATCAGCTCCAAGCCAAAGGAAAATCCTTACCAGGAAGGTGACATGGAGGTAGCCTGGACACAGCCGGTGCTATCAGAATAAGGATCCCTGCTTTACCAGGGCACCTTCCAACTCGAGCAGGTATTTCTTACGCCAGACCTTTCCTCCATACCCGACCATTTCACCATTGCTTCCGATGATGCGGTGGCAGGGAATGATGATCGCCAGTCTGTTGTCACCATTGGCCTTGGCCATGGCACGAATGGCTTTAGGGTTGCCCAATAGCTCCGATTGATACTGGTAGGATCTTACTTTACCGTAGGGGATCTTCATCAACGATTCCCAGACTTTTACCTGGAAAGGTGAGCCCGGATAGATGATCGGAACGTCAAAGGACTGTCGTCCTTCATGGAAATACTCCGCTAATTCTGTTTCCAGCTGAGCAAATAATGGATGATTGTCCTCAACCGTTTCAGCATTTAGCTGCTGCCGAATCCTGTCCCATTGTATTGGCAACATCCGTCTATCATGAAATTCAAGCAGGCAGATCCCCTCATCTACTGCTCCAGCGATCATTTCTCCTATGGGTGTTTCGATTGTTTTGGTAGAAATGGATTGCATCTGGTTATGGTTTTCGGCGAGCATGGATTGTTGATTATAAAAATAGTGCTTTATGGATAGAGGTTGTCGAAATCTTGAATTTAATGTGGGTGGTAGGGGAAGATAACATTTGTCACAAAGACACGAAGACACAAAGATTAATTGCTGTAGCTCTTTGCGTCATTTCTCAACCTCTGAAGTCATTCAGGCATAGGAGGTGCGTGAACTCCATCAATCCGTCACCAGCTCATATTCATCCATTTCCTGATCCCAATCACCATAGTCTTGTAGTAGTTCTTTAAACAATTCCGGACGAGAAGTGCTCAGGTCTTCCGTTTCGCCAAGGTCGTTGGCCAGGTCAAATAGCAGGGTGTCTTTCTTCGTCAGGAGCAATTTCATTCCTCCATCTCTCACAGCTCCCTGACCACGGTAGCGCCAGTAAAGGTTGCGGTCGGTATTGATCTCTTCACCTAAAAGCAGACTGGAAAAGTCAATTCCATCAAACTTCTGCTGATCGATCCCGATATTAGCCAATGACATAAAAGTAGGCAGCAGGTCGAAACTCATCAAAAGCTCATCTGATACTGCAGGCTGAATCTTTCCCCTCCAATAGGCGATGGCTGGTACGCGATGCCCGCCTTCATACAATGTGCCCTTGGTACCATTCAGCGGGCCATTGTCTCCATACTGCTGATATCCTCCATTATCCGAAAGGAAGAAGATCAGGGTATTTTCCAGCAGTTGCATGGACTCAAGGGATAGTAACAATAACCCGATACTTTCATCCATGGCTTCCACCATGTCCTTATAAGCTCGTTCGCGATCCTCTACCGGTCCCAGGTAAGAGAACTCTCTGTCCGGGTAACGAAATGCAGGATCGTTTCTGCCCTGAAAGGGTACGTGCGGCGCTTCGTGTGGCAGATAAAGGAAAAAGGGTTTGTCCTTGTTTCGTCGGCTAAAGTCTACCGCATGCTTACCAATAAGGTCGGTAACGTAGCCATTCTCCGCCAGGCTATCCAATCCATTGTACCAGTCATAGATACCTGCATTGTCATAATGGCTTTTGTAGTCAATGTTGCCACTGAGATATCCGATGAATTCATCAAATCCGTGATGCACCGGATTATATTGTTTTTCATATCCCAAATGCCATTTTCCCATCATGCCAGTGGTATACCCGGCAGATTTAAACAGCTCAGCCATGGTCGTGTATGCGGTATCCAATCCTACTTTCCTGGTTTCTCCTTTCACATAGATCACACCTTCCAGGCCTGATTTTTGTTGGTACAACCCAGTCATCAATGCTGCCCGTGTAGGGGAGCAAACCGCTCCATTGGAATGAAAATCAGTGAACTTTAAACCATTCTTAGCTAACCGGTCGAGGTATGGAGTCTCGATCCTCGTATTCCCATAGCAGCCCAGGTCGCCATAGCCGAGGTCATCGGCCATGATCAGGATGATGTTAGGAGGACGTGTTTCTTTTTTATCTGCACAGGAAAATAGCAGGGTTGATATCCCCACAAGGAAAACAATTGGGTTTAATTTCATTGAAAGTTATTTGATGATGGCGATCCAGTCTCCCTTTCCAGGTGAAGTGACTGTAGCCTTGTTGTCGGTAATTGATAAGGTTTTAGGTTTAGCCCAGGCATTGTTCATCACATCCACCCATTCAATGTCAAGCGCAGCAATGTTTCCGGTATTCAGTTCTATCTCACCTCCGTCAGCAAAATAGAGAGCAAATTCTTTTCCATTTGATCTGCAATAAGCTTCATTGTCATCCCGTCCATGAAGTAGCTCATTGGAAGGGGAGGCTTCAAACCAATTTATTTTGTTGGTAGCCTCTCTCACTGATTTGACCACTGCCTGTGCCTGTGTGTTGAGCCCAATCCCAGACGGTGGCCGATGAAAGCGCACGCTGGCACATCCAGCAAATACATTCTGAATGAAGTTTTCTATGCCTTCTTTATCGCTTGTGAATCTTCGGCTTGCACTTCCATAGATCTTAACATTGTTCACAGGTCTCAAATTACCCAGGGTCCTGAGGCGGTCAATCTGTGCCAGGCAGTTGTCCCAATGTTTCTGACCTGTATTGTGATTGTTCTGTGAGATATCTACGAAGTCGTAGGTCTCGGGATGGTCAAACGTTTCATAATGTAGGGCGTGATCCAGGTTGTGGGGGTCCCACATTTCTGTGCAGTAAACCGTCTTTCCCTTTAGTTTCGATGCTTTTTTGATGTAATCTGCCCAGAACCGGCCCCAGTCAGCACTTACCGAGGTTTCATTGTCCATGCAGTAGAGGACATGGTCATACTTCAAGGTGTGGGAGAGTAGTTTATCTACAAACTTCTGCTGATAATAGAGTGGGCGAGGAAGCGACATCTGTGTGGGCACAGACCTGAAGAAATTGTTTTCTGTGAAAATGGGATGGGTGGCTACGAGTGTGTCCAGTTTGTCCCGATGGCTGCTCAGGTTTTTAGTGTTTTTGGGATTGTAAGGATTTACTGACCAGTTTTCCCTGTAGAAATCAAAAGTAGCCCATACTTCAATCTGCACCACGATGTCACGAGCCGCGGTTTCAGCCAGGAAAGTTTCGAACCGGTTCCAGTACTCCTCATTAAACTCATTCAGGTTGTATAAGCCATCTTCCATCATTTGAAAGGGCCAAACATTGCCTGTGTCCCTGGAAGACATGGTGTTGCGCACGTAGTTGCCACCGTTCTCCTTAAGCAGCTCAAGGTGAGTGGCTACATCCTTCATTTGGAACAGGTTGTCATCATCGCTCGCTCCAAGCAACAATACTTCCTCACCATTGTAGGTCCAGAATTGTTTGTGATACTTGCCCGGATGTATTCCCTTTTGCTCAAGCTGTGCCTCGGGAGGCAAGCAGGCAAACAGGAATACAAAAAAGCCAAGAAAGGGTAGGGTTGGTGTTTTCATGTGTTGGGTTTAGTAAGTTACAGGGTGTATTTCCTTCCTTTGTTTTGCTCTTTGAGCCAATCTACTAGCGGATCAAAGTATTCCACCATGGCTGTGGCATTAAGTGTCTCTCCCGTGGCGCCTTTCAGTACATCCTGCCAGTCTTTGGTGGCACCGGGGCGCATGATTTCTTTTAGGAAATCTCCAACGGCAGTGGCGCCATAATAATTGGTTTCACGGGGGTCTTGTTTCAGGATGTTTTCTGCAATGTGCTGATGCAATTGAAATAAAATGATGTAGGAGAGTGCATAGTCATAATATTGAGCGGGATCATTGTTGATGTGCGTTTTGGTACAGGCATCACAGAATTCCTCCCCGCGATCTGTCGGGGGAACGATGCCCTGGTATTTCTTCACATATTCCCACCATTTGGCATTAAACTGATCTTTGGTGAGTCCATCTACATAGAGCGACTTTTCAAAATTACTCATCGTGCCTGCTGCAAACGGAATAAAAACGGCATAGTCCATGGCTTCAGCAAGTAGTTTCTGGATATTGTCAGACTGTGAGTTTTCATCAATCAGACCCCGACCAATCAGATAGGGTTTTTGCAGTGCTGCAGCACCCATCATGGAACCTATCGCCTCATGAAATGCTCTGTTGGCACCACCGCGGAGTAGCGGAGGAACATCCGGGTTGGTATATGAAATGTAATAATAAATGTGCCCCAGTTCGTGATTGGAAGTCTGAAACCACTTTTCATTAGGCAGTACACTCATAAGGCTCCTGACATCGTCTTTCAGATCCATGTGCCAGGCAGAGGCATGGTTGTTCTTTTTCACAGCCGAGTCTGCAGGGTAGGGGTAGAGGCTTGATTTTTCCCAGAAAGTTTTGGGTAAGTCGGGGAATCCAAGACTCACGTAGAGCTTTTCCCCCTCTTTCACAATCCACTCAGGGCTCTTATTAGCCAGTGCGCTATCTATGTTTATGCCTTCTACTTTGATCATGGGTCCCCAGTCCTGGCCCCATCTGTTTGGTGCCCAATGCGCTGGTAGGTAATCGGGGACTTCCGAAACACCGTATTGTTTGGCCAGCTCATATCTGGCATAGGTATGTAGCTCACGATACAATGGAAGCAGCTCTTCATACAGCTTGTCCATCATATCCATCATTTCTTCCGAAGTGAGACCATATTCCGATACCTGGTAGGTGAAATAGTCATTGTACCCGAGTGCCTGTACTGTTTGGTTGCGCAAATCTCTCAGGTTTTCAAGCCCATCCTTTAGCTTAGGTCCAACTTCTTTACTCGACTCCCAGGCTGCCAATCTTTGGGCCAGGTCTTTGTCATGGTACAGGATATTGTCGATTTCGTTGGTGCTGACCTCTTTTCCATCCAGTGTGTAGGAAAAACCATAGAGAGTCTCAGTTTGTGCAATGTCTGCCTTGATCTTTTCTTTCACCAGTGCCTCTACCGTCTGAGGGTTACTCCCCGCACTGTATAAAATGGCTTCAAGCTGGCGAACCTGCAAGTCTGTGAGCTGGTCTTTACTTTCCAGGTATTCCCTGGTCTTTTCAATATTTTCAATACTTCCCATAAATGATGCCAGCGCCTCATCCGCTATTTTGGATTCGTAGGCATTCATGGTATCACCTTCTATTATCTGGGTGTTGGTCTTCCACGAAGTTTCCGCTGAGGCATAGTATAGACTAAGGAGCTTGTCTGTGTAACCATCAATATATTCCTGGGCCTCTTGTTTTACATCAGTGCAGGAAAATAGGACTAATGCCAATAGTATTGACCGACTGTTGATTGCAAGTTTTTTGATTTTCATAGACTTAAGTTAAATAGGTTTGGCCCAACTGCCCTGGTTGTTTATGCTATGATTTCGTTTTTGGGCTGGATGGCAGTTAGGGATCAGTAATTTAAATGAAATGGTGAGGAAGACACAAAAGCACGAAGTAGTTTTTGTTCTACCACGTGCTTGCTATAAACCATAGTGTGATTTTGTGACCTAAATTACTTTACAATGATTCTTGAAGTCATTTCATTTCCGTCTTCAGAAACCATTTTCAATAAGTACAATCCGTTTTCCATTCCGTTCACGTCAACCTCTACATTTCTGAAACCAACTTCAGAAGTAGCAGGCTGATAAACATTGGAAGAACCAGTCAAACTGATTACCTGAATATCTTTTACCTGGAAAGGCTTGTCACCTTCGATGGTCACTTTACCCTGAGTTACTACAGTAGGGTAAACATTGAATGAGTTTTCAGTTTCACCCATGTTAGTCTCTACCCTGATGGCTTTGAAAACCTCATACTGACCGTCGAAGTCAACCTGAGTCAACCTGTAGTACTCAACTTCACTTTTGTAAGCATTGTCTTCGTAAGCGTATTCGATTACTTCAGTAGAGTTACCATTTCCTTCTATTCTGGCGATCTCATAAAATTCTACGCCATCCTCAGATCTTTCCAAAGAGAAATACTCATTGTTGATTTCAGAAGCAGTAGACCAGGTGATCTTAACATTGTTTTCGAAAGTGGCATCGAATGAAAGCAGCTCTACTGGTAAAGTGGTGAAAGCACATCCTGAAGTACAGTCAGGGTATCTCTCAGTGCTTCCAAATACAGTGGATCTACCTTTGTTCTCAAGGCCTCTTTTACTGAAATAAACGACCCCACTACCTTCGATTACTGATTTTTCGTCGTTTTCATTGTCGTTTCCTTCCAGGATCAGCGTACCATTCACGATTACGGTACTTTTTTCTTTGTTTTCAAATTCATCGGAAACAATCAGTGTAACACCTTCAGAGATGATAAGTGTAGCACCTTCTTCCAACTCCAGTTCTTCCACACTAAAAACTCCATTACCAACGATGGTTACAGTCCTGCCTTCAATTTCCAACTCTTCTCGTGATCCGGGGGCAGTATAGGTTCTTGCCAAAGCGTCAACACCAGAGATTAGGGCGATTAAGATTAAGACTGTTATTTTAAGAGATTTCATTACCTGAACTTGTTATATTACTTACAGGTAAGAAATATGCAATTCACATACCAGGCATAGGTAATTTCCCTACACAATCGATGAGTAGTAATAAAACAACTGTGAATAGAAGGATTCCATTTACGATTAGCTATAAAAGTGCGTTTAATGGTGTTTAAGCACTGATTACATGCCTAAAATCCCCATAAATGGACCTAATTCCGGGATGAACAGTCGAGAAACGTCTTCGATTGGTATGATGCGATAGCATCTCGGTGGTTTCAATATGTTTATTTATCCTTCTTTTTTACTCATGCAGTACTTGTTTAATGGATTAACTCAATAGTTATGATTATTTGATAATGATTCTTGAAGTCATTTCATTTCCGTCTTCAGAAACCATTTTCAATAAGTACAATCCGTTTTCCATTCCGTTCACATCAACTTCTACATTTCTGAAACCAACTTCAGAAGTAGCAGGCTGATAAACATTGGAAGAACCAGTCAAACTGATTACCTGAATATCTTTTACCTGGAAAGGCTTGTCACCTTCGATGGTCACTTTACCCTGAGTTACTACAGTAGGGTAAACATTGAATGAGTTTTCAGTTTCACCCATGTTAGTCTCTACCCTGATGGCTTTGAAAACCTCATACTGTCCGTCGAAGTCAACCTGAGTCAACCTGTAGTACTCAACTTCACTTTTGTAAGCGTTGTCTTCGTATGCATATTCGATCACTTCAGTAGAGTTACCGTTTCCTTCTATTCTGGCGATCTCATAAAATTCTACACCATCTTCTGATCTTTCTAAAGAGAAATACTCGTTGTTGATCTCAGAAGCAGTAGACCAGGTGATCTTAACATTGTTTTCGAAAGTGGCTTCGAATGAAAGCAGCTCTACTGGTAAAGTGGTGAAAGCACATCCTGAAGTACAGTCAGGGTATCTCTCAGTGCTTCCAAATACAGTGGATCTACCTTTGTTCTCAAGGCCTCTTTTACTGAAATAAACGACCCCACTACCTTCGATTACTGATTTTTCGTCGTTTTCATTGTCGTTTCCTTCCAGTATCAGTGTACCATTCACGATTACGGTACTTTTTTCTTTGTTTTCAAATTCATCGGAAACAATCAGTGTAACACCTTCAGAGATGATAAGTGTAGCACCTTCTTCCAACTCCAGTTCTTCCACTCTAAAAACTCCATTACCAACGATGGTTACAGTCCTGCCTTCAATTTCCAACTCTTCTCGTGATCCGGGGGCAGTATAGGTTCTTGCCAAAGCGTCAATACCAGAGATTAGGGCGATTAAGATTAAGACTGTTATTTTAAGAGATTTCATTACCTGAACTTGTTATATTACTTACAGGCATGAAATATGCAATTCACGTACCAGGCATAGGTAATTTCCCTATACAATCGATGAATGGAATCGAATCATCTTTAAATGGAAAGCTTCAGTTTATGATTGGCGAAAAATCAGCGATTTATGGATGTGAAGCTCTTTTTGGAGTTGTTTTCAGCAAGTGAAACGCTAATAACAGCAAACGTTCAAAGGATCTCCCAATTCAATATATAGGAGGCAGTGCTTCTTTTCTCATTGAGCACCATACTTGTTTGATAGGGTCCTCCTGCTTTTTCATCCACTTTCATAGTAAATGTACCCAGATGGTCATTGAGCGATAGATAATCAAAGTCCCATAATTCTATGACCATTGGTTCTTTGATGTCTTTGTGTTCGAACGTGATACCTATTTCCTTCTTTTCTTCATTGTCGACGGACTTATAGATCCCATCAGGCCATATTTTCTTGCCCTTGTACTTGAGGAAGACCTCATCTTTATCTATCTCATCATTGAGGATGCATTGCAGGTGGTTAAGCTGTATCTTGGGCATTTTGATAACTGTTTTGGTTAAAATTAGCTCAAAAGTTCAAACCGGCCGGATTTGATCCTGGTTAAATGATCCGTCGGTTGGATATATTCGTAAACCCAGCAAGGCAGGACCATACTCGCACCCACGTGAGCTGGACGTATACGCCTGTGGTAGGCAGCATCCGGATTGGTATAGTTTGGACGCGACAACTCGTAGGCATCCATCTGCTCAAAAAAGTTTCTTTGCTCTTTGATCAGGTAGATCTCCCCGTAGGTGCGCACCTTCCTGGTACGGTCATATACTAACCCCGGGAAACCTGCGACCTTATAGAGGTGCGCATACATATATCCATCACTTAGGTATTCAACAGGCATATCTGGCACTCCCAACTCCTTGATTTGTCGGTTTTTTTGCATGAGATAACCGTATACGAACAAATAATTTGCAATTCTTCTGGCCATATGGATGAAAAAGTAATAATACGCGTACTAAAATAATGATTTACTAAAATCAATTGGTGAACCTTTATATCTTTGAAATTCTTCGATTTTCGTAATAAAATAATATGTCTTTAAAGGTAGCGATTGGTGTAGATATTGGTGGTACGCTCACCAAGGTTGGGATTGTTGATTTGGATGGAAATATGTATGGCCATACAGAGTTTTCCACACAAAAAGGAAAGGATTTTAAGCAGTTTTTGGATGAGCTGGTGCATACTTTCAACCAACTGGTTGAAAAGTCATCGGCAGATCTGGAAGTAGTGGGAATGGGAGTAGGAGCGCCCAATGCCAATTATTACCGGGGCACTATCGAGCATCCGGCCAATCTAAAATGGAAGGGGATCCTTCGGGTGACAGAGGAGCTACAAAAGCGATTCGACAAACCCGTACACATCACCAATGATGCCAATGCGGCTGCTATCGGCGAAATGGTCTATGGCGAAGCCAAAGGGATGCAGGACTTTATAGTCATTACCCTGGGTACAGGATTAGGTTCGGGGGTAGTAAGTAATGGAAAACTGGTATATGGTCATGACTCCCAGGCTGCCGAGCTAGGCCATATTGTCATTGATTACAATGGTAGATGGACCGGTCTGGATCGCAGAGGTGGTCTCGAGGCTTATGTTTCCTCCACAGGGCTAAAAAGAAATGTGTTCTTTCTGTTATGTGACTCATTAAAGGATAGTGTGCTTAGAGACTATTCTTTCAATGATTTGCACGGTGAGATCATTACCAAAGCAGCAGAAGAAGGGGATCCTATAGCCAGAGAAGCTTATGAATTAACAGGAAAATATTTGGGGCGTGCCCTGGCAAACTTCACAACATTCTCACATCCGGAAGCGTTCTTTCTACTTGGAGGGTTGGCCAAAGCCGGAAAATGGATCTTTGAGCCTACTAAAAAATATATGGATGAATATCTTTTGCCATTCTACAAGGATAAGGTCAAATTGTTGCCTTCAGGCATGATGGACAAAAATGCTGCTATCCTTGGGGCTTCAGCACTTGTTTGGGATCATCTTAAGCGTTAAACATATTCTTTATTGGGAACGATTTTTGAGTAAACCTATTCTACCAAAGGTATGTTTGATATCTACATGAAAATATTCGCTAATTAATTACATTTAGGTAATGAATAAGTTATTGTTTGTATTATTCTCCCTGATTGTGGGGTGGGGTTATCTGGAGCCAACAGTAATTGGCACCGAAGAAACAGGTCAGGAAGTAGCGCGTCAGGATACCCTGGAATTGCTCCGGCCAAAGCAAGAACACCCTGCAGAAACCAAGGCGATAGTTGATTTATTGACAAGATACCATTATAAGAAGAAGTGGTTGAATGATAGCATTTCAGCTGAGGTATTCGATAACTACCTGGAAGCATTAGATCCTAATAAGGCAAATTTCCTCCAGGCAGATATTGATTACCTTTCAAAATACAAATATGAGCTTGATGATGAGCTGCTTGAGGGTAAGCTTGAATTTGCTTACCAGGTCTTTTCTATTTACAGGGAGCGGTCGCTTGAGAGACTGGATTACCTGGATGTATTGTTTTCAAAAGAATTTGACTGGGAAGCAAATGAGGAGCTGGCTATAGAAAGAGAAGATTGGTCCCACGCTCAGACTCGGGAAGATCTAAATGAATTATGGAGAAAAATCATTAAAAACCAGGCACTTAGTTATAAGCTGACCGGGCAGGACTGGGACACTATCGTTGAGTCACTTCTCAAGAGATATGCGCGGGTTCGAAAATCAGTTTATCAATACAACAGCGAGGATGTTTATCAGACCTACATGAATGCCTTTACCAGCACTTATGATCCTCACACGGATTATTTTTCACCCATTGCCAAAGAGAATTTCCAGATAGACATGAGCGCTTCACTGGAAGGTATTGGAGCGAGACTTACCCAGCAGATGGATTATACCAAAGTGGAGGACGTGATTCCGGGTGGACCTGCTTTCAAAAGCAAGCAGTTACAAAAAAATGATCGGATAATTGGTGTGGCGCAGGGTGACTCTGGCATGTTTGAAGATGTAATAGGATGGAGGATTGATGATGTTGTTCAAAAGATCAGGGGACCAAAAGGCTCGGTTGTAAGGCTTCAGGTACTTAAACACGACAAAGACATCAATGCACTTCCTGATACCATACGGATCGTAAGAGACAAAATTAAGCTCGAGGAGTCTACAGCTCAGGCTGAGATGATCCCAATCATTGAAAATGGAGAAACCTTTAAGCTCGGGGTGATCACCATACCTCAGTTCTACATCGATTTTGAGGAGATGCACCAGGGTAAGGAGGATTATACCAGCACTACTCGTGATGTGAAGCGATTGATTGCTGACCTGCAAGAGGATGGAATGGATGGACTGTTGATTGATCTCCGCTTTAATGGTGGCGGATCGTTGCAGGAAGCTGTAGAGCTGACCGGTTTGTTTATTGATGAGGGACCAGTGGTTCAGGTAAGAGATACCTATGATTCCGTTGATATATATATTGACGAAAATGCCGGATATTTTTATGAAGGCCCTTTGGCAGTGCTTACCAACAGGTATAGTGCATCAGCGTCCGAGATCTTTTCTGGCGCAATTCAGGATTATAAAAGAGGTATTGTCCTGGGAGAAAACACCTTCGGAAAAGGGACGGTTCAAAACCTCATCGATCTTGATCTGTATTTAAGAAATTCTGGTGTGGAGCTAGGGCAGCTGAAAATGACCCTGGCTAAGTTTTACCGTGTAACAGGAAGCAGTACCCAGCATATTGGAGTCGCTCCAGACATCGCATTTCCGTCACCATATGATGACGAGGCTTTCGGAGAAAGTAATATGTCGAATGCTTTACCCTGGGATGAAATTAAATCCACCCGATTTAAATCTGAGAATACCATTTCTGAGGAGATGATGGCCAGTCTGAAAAAGCTTTACGAGAAGCACTTGAAGACAGATGAAGACCTGAAATCACTGGCAGAAGATGTGGAGAAAATAAAAGAAGATAAGTACATCAAATCTATTTCATTGAATTATGAGGAAAGGATGAAGGAGCAGCAGGTTGAGAATTCGACTGATCTTTCTACCACAATTCAAAGCTCAGAAGTCAATGAAAATAAGAGTGAAATGGAAGGTGTAGCCAAAAAATTATCTGAAGACCCTTACCTCAAGGAAAGTCTGAGGCTTCTGGCCACACTGACCAAGTCCAAAATCGGGTAATCTTTCATTCTTCTTAAGGAAACCTTTAAGATCTTTTTTGGTCTTTGATCATAAAAGCTTCTCATGGTACGGTTTTCGGGTTTTGTCATATGTGTGTTCTTGTTTTATCATACCCAGGCTCAGTCCAGGCTTGCACACCATGAATTCGAGGCGGAAAATATTTCTAAGATTCACATGTATGGATCATTTTGTGATGTAAGTATCTCACATGATCAAAAAATCAGGTTCTTAGGTGAAATAGTGGGCTATGGCCGCCCTGAAGATTTCAATATTTATTCAGACCTTACGGCATCAGGCACCCTGATGATCCATGTGAAGCATAGGGGTAGAAAGTCCAACCAGATCAGCAAAGCACATATTAAACTGCAAATACCACGAGATGTCACACTCAAAATTGAAAACACAGCTGGTGATATCAAAGGTGATAATTTGATCTCTGGTATCTATGACTTCAGAACGACTAGTGGTGACATAGGATTAGATGAGGTGATTGGGAATCTAGTTGTGGAAACCACTTCCGGGGATGTCTCCATTGACAATCTCCAGGGAGATGGGAAGATTACAACAACCAGCGGGGATAAGAAGATCAGTAACATTCAGGGCAAGGTTCATGCATCCGGTACTTCAGGGGCAACTTATGTATATAATGTCATTGGCAATGTAGCCCTTTCTTCTACTTCCGGAAATACAACCCTCAAGATGATCAAAGGGAGTGTGGATGTATCCTCCACTTCGGGAAACATTTATGCCCAAAAAATTCTCGTGACCAATCACTCCAGGTTTGCCCTGATCTCAGGAAATCTAAAAATGGACTTAAGCAACCCTTATGATGATCTCAAATTTCAACTCGTTACCGGTACGGGCAGGATAAGCGTAAACGGCAATTCTTTTGAGAACAAGTATTTGGAGGGAGACGGACCTATAGTCATCGACGGCACCACCGGTAGTGGCAACCTGGATCTGCACTTTTAGTTGTACTACCCTTTGTTTTCAGACTTCAAATGAGCATTTTTGTTAGCATTGCATTGAATTTTTTGTATCACCTTTTTTCAATCATATGCGACCTTATATTAGTCCTGAGATCCGCCTCAACGAGCTCACCTTTCGCGCCATCCTACTAGGTGCACTATTATCTGTAATACTTGGAGCGGCCAATGCCTACTTTGGATTATTTTCCGGCTTGACTGTTTCTGCGTCAATCCCGGCAGCAGTTATATCCATGGCCATTCTCAAAGCCTTTAAGAACTCCAATATCCTGGAAAATAACATGGTGCAGACGGCTGCATCGGCAGGGGAGTCACTGGCAGCCGGTGTCATTTTCACCATTCCGGCTTTGGTAATCATGGGTTATTGGCAAGAGTTTAACTACATAGAGACCACCCTCATATCTATCTGTGGGGGAGTGTTGGGAGTGCTATTTACCATTCCATTGAGAAGAGCATTGATTGTAGAAGAAAATCTGATGTTTCCGGAGGGTGTGGCTACTGCTGAAGTATTGAAATCAGGAGAATCAGGTGGGAAATCTGTCAGGTACCTGGTTTATGGAGCCCTGATGGGAGGAATCTTTAAGTTTGGATATGAAGCCCTCAACCTATGGAAAGGAATATTTGAGCGAGCCACCATCCTCAACCAAAAATTGTATCTCTATTTTAGTTTAAACCTATCTCCGGCCCTGGTAGCCGTTGGCTATATCGTAGGACTCAACATTGCAACACTGGTTTTTCTTGGTGGAGTAATTACCTGGTGGATTGGGATCCCCGTCTATGTTTGGATCAATGGTTTTGAAAGTGTAGCCAATGAACTGATTGCCGCCGGGAAATTCACAAGCATTGACCAGGTGAGTGCTGATGCCCTTGGGATCAGCCTGTGGAGCGTAAAGATGAGGTTTCTTGGGGTCGGCTCTATGATCGTAGGAGGTATATGGGCCGTGCTTAACCTTAGAGGAGCCCTGGTTACCTCTTTCAAGGCGGGAGTAGAAGCATTCCGAAAAGGAGCACAAAAGCTGGCCGATACAGCCAGGACGGAATTAGACACCCCGATGTCGTGGGTGATCATTGGAATCGGCATTTTGATCATACCCATCTTTTTCATTTATGTTTCGATCATCGAGGATGTGCCAATTACACTTTTCATGGCGCTCATCATGGTTTTTGCAGGCTTTCTCTTTTCTGCGGTGGCCGGGTATATGGCTGGATTGGTTGGATCGTCCAACAACCCGATCTCAGGTGTGACCATCGCGACTATATTATCCACCTCATTGCTGTTGTTGCTATTGATGGGCTCCGGAGGAGCAGTGAGTGGTGCTGCAGGTGCCATACTGGTAGGTGCTGTTGTTTGTTGCGCAGCAGCCATTGCCGGAGACAACATGCAGGATCTTAAAGCAGGATATATTCTGGGCGCGACTCCCAGAAACCAGCAAGTCATGCAGATGATTGGGGTGATAGCGGGGGCATTGCTGATAGCACCGGTATTGAATCTTTTGCTGGCCTCTAAAGGTATCGGAAGCCCTACAGCAGAACATCCCAATCCATTGACGGCACCACAGGCGACGCTGATGATGAGTGTGGCCACCGGGATCTTCGGAGGTGAGCTTCCCTGGACCATTATCACCATCGGTGGATGTATTGGAGTATTGATCATTATCACTGACCTATATTTGAAAAAGAGAGGGTCAACGTTTAGGATGCCTGTTTTGGCGGTAGCTGTTGGACTTTACCTGCCATTTGAGCTTGATAGTTCCATCTTTGTTGGAGGTGTTATTGCCTGGGCATTAGATCGAAGCTTCAGGAAAAATCAGGTCTCTGCAGAGCTCAAAGAATCGGCCTCGAATAGTGGGCTGCTCATTGCCTCAGGGCTTATCACCGGGGAAGCGTTGATGGGTATACTAATCGCTCTGTTGGCGACCTTTGGGTGGAGTATTTCACTTACTGATGAACCATGGGGAGGTAGCCTTCCAGGGCTTGTATTGCTATTCCTGATACTCATTTATCTCTACCGTACAGTAAAATCACTCAGTAAAAAGAATTAGCCAGTTAAGAAAGATTGATGGATCAGCAGGATCAGTTTACCAATCGTTGGGGGATCATCCTGGCTTCATTGGGTATGGCCATTGGAGCTGGAAACTTATGGCGATTCCCTCGGCTAGCGGGGCAGTATGGAGGATCCTTCATTCTGCTATGGCTGTTTTTTCTGCTGATCTGGTCTATACCTCTACTCCTGTCAGAGTTTGCCATCGGAAAGCGGTATAAGCATGGGGTAATCTATTCGATGAGTAAAGTGACCAATCCCGGGATGACCTGGATGGGCTTTTTTATCACTATGTGCACCCTGGGTATTGCCTTTTACTATTCGGTAGTCACTGCCTGGTCCATGCAATACCTGACATTGGCTGTTAGCAATGTGATTGATACTTTTCAAGGGATCTCATTTGCTGATACCTTACAGCAACAGCCAGATTTTCTGCAGCAACAATGGACGTCCATAGCTAATGCCAACTGGATCACCATAGCCATGTTTGTGGTTGTGATCCTCGCCGGTGTTTTTATGTTGGTAAAAGGCATCAGAGAAGGGTTGGAAAGAGTCAATAAAGTATTGATCCCAACTTTGTTTGTGCTTTTGATCGTCATCATTTTTACTGCATTATCCATTGAAAATGGTGTGCTGGGGCTGGAGTACATGTTCACCTTCAAAGTGGAGTACCTGAAAGAGCCCAAGGTTTGGATTGAAGCATTGTCGCAGTCCGCCTGGAGCACCGGGGCGGGGTGGGGGCTCCTAATGACAATCTCGGCCTATTCCCGAAAACAGGAAGATGTCACACTCAATACGTTTATCGGTGCGTTTGGGAACAATACAGCCTCACTGATTGCAGGGATGGCGATTTTACCTGCAGTCTTTGCCCTGGCACCCAATGAGGCTGAAGCGATCAGCTATCTACAGCAAGGCAACCAGGCACTCACATTCAATGTGATACCAGACTTATTTGCCAGAATACCAGGTGGGGAGTATATGGCAGTTCTGTTTTTCCTCACACTGCTATTTGCGGCGTTCAGCTCGTTTCTTCCTATGATAGAATTGTTTATCAGCAACGTGGTTGACTTTGGTATCCCAAGAAAGAGAACAACCTATATTGTCATCGTAGCTTTTATCGCTTTCGGATTTCCTTCAGCTTATAACCTGAATTTTTTCACAAACCAGGACTGGGTTTGGGGTCTGGGTTTGATTTTAAGCGGGTTCTTTATTTTGTTTGCCGTTGCAAAATACAACCCACTAAAATTCAAATCAGAATTGATAGATCTGGATTCGGATCTAAGCATCAACAAATGGTATTTTGCCATTTGTATTTATTTGAATTTACCCATTGCACTGGGGTTGATTTACTGGTGGATGTCTCAGGGATACAGTGATAGTCCATGGTTTTCAGCATCCGGCAGCTGGAATGTATTTGATGTATTTAGCAATGCAACCATCATCACTCAATGGGGGAGCGTACTTCTGGTAGGGATGGTTTTGAATAAATACATATACCAAAAAATGGTTGCAGGAAAATGACAACGTCTGCACTCATATCGATGATCATTATTTTGGGGCTCACCTTTGGGGGCTTCCTTTATTTTATCATCCTGGCGATTAAGAAAAATAAATAGAAATTGAATAAGATATAATGGATAAAATCGACTCACTCAATCAGGTAGCAGCTTTTCACAAGACTTTTCACCATCCGGTACTCGAAAAGCCTACCATACCTGATGAGAAAAGGTGTGAACTGAGGGTTTCTCTCATTGCAGAAGAACTCAAAGAATTGAAAGAGGCCATCGATGATAAGGATTTAGTGGAGATAGCAGATGCGCTTTGTGATATCCAGTATGTATTATCCGGTGCTGTGCTTGAATTTGGATTGGGGGAGAAGTTTGTTGAATTATTCAATGAAGTACAACGATCCAACATGAGTAAAGCCTGCGAGACAGAAGAAGAAGCTCAGGCTACTGTTGATTACTATCAAAATGAGCGAGATACGGAGTGTTATTATCGAAAGGCCGACGGAAAGTATCTTGTATTCCGAAAAGGAGACAACAAAACACTAAAGTCAATTAATTATTCACCTGCAGATCTTAAAAAGATCCTGAACAACTAATTAAGGTATAAGTAGAGTAAGTGTAGTTGCTGTATTATTTCTTAATTCTACCAGTTTCTGAATGGTATTGTCATCTTCGCAACCAAAAAAAGACATTAGACAGACGTAAGTAAAGCAAGATAGAAGTAAGCGGGTAACCTTTTTGTTTTTCATAAGAAATCCTATGATACTTTAGCTGATTATTAATGAATTGAGAGTAATTTTATCTCAAACGCAAATTAACATAGGATATTTGACATAACAATGGAAATATGCCGCTATTTTTCAAATAATCTTAACAAGGTATGTCATATTCTTGTCCCCATCATCGTCGTAGCCAACTAAAATATCATCCTCCAGTTCCCAATGATCAATATCTACATCATTTTTCCCATCTTTTATTAGCAAATGTCCCTTGCTGTTGATGGACCATTCGCTGTATTCAACTTCCTTCTCATTAAAAGCCTCAACGACTATCCTGAGTTTACCACCGCTTTCAAAATCCATATAAATATCTATTTCGTCCAGGATAGATGAGGCCAATCCTTCAATGGATCCAAGCAGGAACCTGGCAAGAAACCCATTGTCGTCATCCTTGAGTTCTTCCTTAGCCTGATCAAATCCTTCGTCGAGGTTGATGACCATTTTCCATTGACCGATCAGGTCTTTTTCCTTGATTTTCTTTTGGGCAGTGCCGGTAAAGGCAAAGAGTATAAGCAGCGAAAAGAGAAATGTAAACTTTTTCATGGCTTCAATATTATGTAATACAAGGTACTGTAGTAAACAAACTGCATACTTTCAGTAAAGGTTGCAACATATCAACGAATAATCTAGTAAAACTTGATGAACGGTAATGAGAATAGGTATTCTTAAAGTATTTCCATCCTATGTTTATTAATTTTGCCTTCTAATTTGAATTTCTATGTTTGATAATTTAAGTGTTAAGTTAGATAGGGCATTTAAGACCTTAAAAGGGCAGGGGACCATCACTGAGATCAATGTGGCATCTACGGTAAAAGAGATACGCAGAGCCCTGATCGATGCTGACGTAAACTACAAGGTTGCCAAAGAGGTGACAGATACCATCAAAGAGAAAGCCCTTGGACGGGACGTACTCATTGCAGTTTCCCCAGGTCAGCTACTCACTAAAATTGTTGCAGAGGAATTAACCCTTCTGATGGGTGAAAGCAATGTTCCCATCAATATGGATGGAAATCCAAATACCATCCTGATCTCCGGTTTGCAGGGTTCCGGTAAGACCACTTTCAGTGGGAAGCTTGCAAGCCAGCTAAAAAAGCAAGGCAGGACGGTAATGTTGGTCGCCTGCGACGTCTATCGTCCGGCGGCGATTGATCAGCTCAAAGTACTTGGAGAGCAGATCGATGTAGAGGTTTACACCGAACCAGAAGAGAAAGACCCGATCAAGATCGCAGAAAATGCTGTAAAGTATGCCAAGAAGAATGGTAAGCGAACTGTGATCATAGATACGGCGGGTCGACTGGCAGTAGATGAGGCCATGATGAATGAGATATCTGCCATCAAGCAAAACATCAACCCTTCCGAGACCCTGTTTGTGGTGGACTCCATGACCGGTCAGGATGCAGTCAATACGGCAAAAACCTTCAATGAGCGACTCAGTTTCGATGGTGTCGTACTTACCAAACTGGATGGTGATACCCGGGGTGGTGCTGCGTTATCTATCCGTAAGGAGGTGACCAAGCCCATCAAGTACATCAGTACGGGAGAGAAAATGGATGCCATTGATATTTTCTATCCTGACAGGATGGCCAAAAGGATCCTGGGAATGGGTGATGTCCTTTCCCTCGTAGAGAAAGCTCAGCAGACATTTGATGAAGACGAAGCCAGAAGGATCAACAAGAAGATCAAAAAGAATCAGTTTGGTCTCGATGACTTCCTTTCTCAGATGGAGCAGATCAAAAAGATGGGGAGCATGAAAGATTTACTGGGAATGATCCCCGGTGTGGGCAAGGCCATCAAAGATGTAGATATCGATGATGACTCACTCAAACCTATTGAAGCCATCATCAAATCGATGACGCCTAAGGAAAGAGAAATGCCTGATATCATCAATGGAAGTAGAAAGCAGCGCATCGCAAAAGGGAGTGGAACCGACGTAAACCAGGTCAATCAGCTGCTTAAGCAGTTTGGCCAGATGAAGAAAATGATGAAGACCATGAATAAAATGGGTGGTGCCAAGGCCCTGTCTGGCATGCTTCGTCAGTAGTTTCTTTTTTCCAACTGCTTATAAAAAAGAAAACCCCTGAATTGCTTCAGGGGATTCACGTTATATTATTTTAAGAAATCTTATCTGTAACAAACTGCGTTGATGGCTTCAACTGTTCGCTTCACATTCGGCAGGATCTCTTCAATCAATGTTGGTGCGTAAGGAAGCGGCAGGTCACGGTTGTTGATTCTGTGGACGGGTGCATCCAGGTAGTCAAACGCATGTCTCTGCACATAATGACTTACTTCAGTGGCGATGGATGACAATGGCCATGCCTCTTCTACAATCACCAACCTGTTTGTTTTCTTAACTGACTCGATTATGGTACCATAGTCGATAGGTCTAACTGTTCTCAGATCGATTACTTCTACACTAACACCTTCTTTCTCCATTTCAGCAGCTGATTCGTTGGCTACTTTCATGAATTTACCGAAAGAGACAAGCGTCACATCAGAACCTTCTTTTACCACTTTAGCTTCTCCAATTGGGATCAGGTACTCTTCTTCAGGTACCTCACCTTTATCGCCGTACATCAGCTCAGATTCCATGAAGATGACCGGATCATCATCCCTGATAGAAGATTTAAGTAATCCTTTGGCATCGTATGGGTTTGATGGTACAACCACTTTGAGGCCGGGTGTATTGGCATACCAGTTTTCAAAGTTTTGTGAGTGCTGAGAGCTCAGCTGACCAGCATTACCAGTTGGTCCTCTGAATACAATAGGAACTTTAAACTGACCACCAGACATGGACATCATTTTGGCGGCTCCATTGATAATTTGGTCAATGGCTACCAGAGAGAAATTGAAGGTCATAAATTCGATGATTGGTCTCAGGTCGTTCATGGCAGCACCAATTCCCAATCCGGTAAAACCTAATTCAGAAATAGGGGTATCAATAACACGATCAGGACCAAATTCATCAAGCATACCCTGGCTCACTTTATAAGCTCCGTTGTATTCTGCAACTTCCTCGCCCATCAGAAAGATGGCCGGGTCTCGTCGCATTTCTTCACTCATTGCTTCTCCAAGGGCTTCTCTAAATTGAATTTCTCTCATAGTAAATGATTGTTTCAGGGCGCTAAATTAATCCATATAAAATAAAAAAGCCCTCCTGAAAGGAGAGCTTTTTTGAATGTTTTTGAGAAATAATAAATTATCTCACAGCTTCAGCTACTGCATCTGCAAAGTTTGCAAATGACAAATCGTTCAATGCTTTTTCTTTCAATGAAGCATCTTTGCTAACTGCTTGTGTCAGGTTTGATCCAAGACCCTGAGCGTTGTTTTGTTTAGCACTAGCAATGGCTTTAAGGTAATAAGCATCAGCAGCAAGTTTCTCGCTGTCAGTTACACCACTCAAAGTAGTTTGAGCATCTCCGTAGTCACCAGTCAATAAGCTAGTAAGACCTTTGTCGAAAGTTACTTCTTCACTTGCTTCAGCAGATGCGAAAGAAGCTTTTGCCTCTTCGTAGTCACCGCTCATCAATTGAAGAGATCCTTTCATACCTTTCAACTTGGCAGTTACCATGTTTGAAGGTGAAGCACCCATAGCACCGTCGATAGCCTCAGAAGCACTCTCTTTGTCACCTTGAAGCATTGCAGCAGCAGCCATGTTAGTTTGTACTACAGCAGAGTTTTGCTTGTTAGCAGCAATTTCAAGTTGAGTGATAGCGTCTTCAACTAGTTGAGCATCACCAGACATTTTAGCTTTTTCAAGTAGGGTAGCACCCAGGTTGTTGTGAGCTCTCCAGTCACCTGATTTGGTAGCTGTTTTGTAGATAGCTTCTTTCTCATCCAATGATGGAGTAAGCGTAGCTGAGAATAAGAACTCATTCATTGTCAATGAATCCATTGAAGTGTTACCACTTACGATTCCTTTGGACAATACAGCGATTTTAGCATTAGGTTTTTTCACAACAACTGTAAGGATCTCAGTTTTTGCAGATCGCAATCCTGGATAAACATCCTCAAATACTTTCTTGTAAGTAGAAAGTTTTTGCAATTGCTTTTCCTTGTCTACGAAAGAACCAGAGCCGTTAATGATGTTTGTCCACTCGCTTTTCTCGCTTGAAGAGATTCCATCATATGCAGACAAAGCAGCTTTGAATTCACCCCAGTCCTGAACAACAGGCTTAAGGATAAAGTCGATTTCATCAGCAATGTCTTTGTAGTCGTATCGACTCATTTGCTTTCTGTAGTAATCTTCGATGGCTTTAGCCCTGTCGCTTGAAAGGTCAGAGTTTACAGTCTCAGGACCTTCTGGAGAGTGAGTACCAGTGATGGTTACAGTTCTTGTTACGTTCTTCTCAGCGATAAAAGCAGACATGTTTTTAGTCTTGTCGCTGTTTGAAGTACCGTCTGTAGATAACCTTGGGTTGATTCTAGATCTTCCTTGCTCAAAGTAGAAGTTGATGTTTGTAGGCTCCAACTCTTCTTTGTCGTTATATCCGTGATCTGCAAGAGCAGTCAAAACAACTGGCTTAGCGAATGAAGAAGTAGTGATAAGTCCTTTAGCTACTTCCATTCGTGGAGAAGTTTTTGATTTTCCGCTGGCTGTAATGGTAGCTACTCCTTCAACATAAAGCGTACCTGGATTCATACCATCCTGGTAAGGGAAAGAGAAATTTTCAGACTTTCTTGAAGTAGAGCTGCTACTGTTAGGAAAATCTTCTGCTTTGAAATCCACAGATCCCACTGCTACTTCCTGATCACCATATTGATAGATCGTATTGATAGTATACATGGTTCCTGAGGGAAGCATTTTAGGAGGAAGTACTGCAGACATTGCGAAAGGCACTTCATCTCCTTTTAATTCTAGTGGATTAGGATCAATCGTTAGATCCTGATCAGATGCTAATTTGATCATCTTGCCTAGCTTACAACCCGAGAAGATTATAGCTACTGCAAGCATGGCTATAGCGAAGTTAAGTTTTTTCATGTGGATCATCTTTTTGAATTTTTGAGATACAAAATTGGTGAATTTTAACATTAGATTTTTACAATATTACTTAAAAAATAGATTCTTCTAAACCCATATATAACAAATTCAAAGCCCTTAGTGTTATCTTTGCAACAAAACAATGGTTTTAGTGATGCAGGAACTAATTGAAAAATATGCATTCGGAGTTTGCACCAGACTTGGTGAGAAATTTCGTATTCCTACCTCAAGCATCCGTTTATCCTTCATATATGCATCTTTTCTAACGTTTGGGTCACCTATTATCCTGTACCTGGCATTGGCCTTCATCATGAATTTCCGCAAAATGCTGCGCAGAAGGAACAACACCATTTGGTACTATTAGAGTTTAGCGTACCTATTTTTTCCGCCAATATAGTAAAGAATTAGTATCCATTTATTACCTCCCAGCAGACTGGGAACTTGTTTTGGCTTTATTCTTTTCCTGAAATGACGTCTTATGGACAGGTAGAAGTCCCTGTTGGCTCTTAAAATGGCTTTAAAATGCCCCCAGGACCCGATACTGATGCTTGCTATCACATCCAATCCCAGCCTCATGATAAGAACAAAAATCAATTGAGTGAGAGGCATATTCTTACACAATACTATGAGACTGTTTCTAAAATTGAGGTAAGTCTTGTTAGGTGAGCCGTAATTCAGCGTGCCTCCGCCGACATGATACACTTTGGATTGCGGAAGACAAATCGCTTTTCCTCCTTCCTGATAAATCCTCCAGCACAGGTCTATTTCTTCCATGTGTGCAAAAAAATCCGGATCAAAACCATGATGTTTTTTCCAGGTAAATGACCGGATCATCATACATGCACCGGAAGTCCACAATACATCAATGGGATTATCATATTGACCATGGTCATCTTCTGTGTGATGCAAAATCCTGCCTCGACAAAAGGGATAACCTAAAAAATCAATGAATCCTCCTGCTGCACCAGCATATTCAAACTGTTCTTTTTCCCTCCATGAGAGCACCTTGGGCTGGCAGGCTACATATTCAGGGTGTTCGTCCAGAAAATGAAGCATGGGATCAATCCAGTTTTCAGTAACCTCAACATCGGAATTGAGGAGAATAAAGTATTCGGAGTCGATTTGTTTAAGCCCCTGGTTGTACCCTTCGGCGAAGCCATGGTTTTTCTCAAGCTGTATGATCTTTACTGACTTATGTTGAGCCAGGACGGTCAGAGATTCATCTGTTGACGCATTGTCAATGACGAATATAGATGCACTTCCACTATGCCTGACAAGTGCGGGCAGGAAGTTTTTTAAATGATCAGCTCCGTTGTAGTTGAGGATAGCTACAGCGACTCTACTCACTTTCACATCAGGTTATTCAGGTCCAGACCAGGGATATTTGGCATCATTCCTTCAGTGGCTTTCTTAAGGTGTTCTTTAGCTTTCACCTCTACAGATTGAATGGCTAAGTTCACGGCAGCTATCACCAGGTCCTGCATCATTTCAGCATCGTCTTTGTTGATCAGCGATGGGTCAATGTTGAGGGACACCACCTCTTTTCGGCCATTGACGACTACCTTTACCAGGCCGCCACCGGATTCTGCATCGGCAGTTACTGATCCAAGCTCTTCCTGTGCCTTCTTCATCTTTTCCTGGACCTCTTTGACCTTGCCCATCATTTTCATCATATCAAACATATCGGACTCTATTTTTTTATTAATGCAAACGTACCAACCTGGACGAGCTCTTCACCATCCGGGCTGGTAAATTTAATCTCATAAGTGTAAGATCCCTCGGGAGCAGGCTCATCATTGATAAATCCATTCCATCCAAGACTTAAATTATCAGTGAAGTGTATCTGCTGTCCCCACCGATTAAAAATACTGACCTCTGCACTGTTGTTATTCAACCCAAAAAACTCCAACCTGTCATTCAGGCCGTCATTATTAGGAGTGAAAGCCGTAGGTACATAAATACGATAGATGTAGCGTGTGGTTACTTCGTTGGAATATATCGGATCATTCACCTCGGAATACCAGTATCTGGCTCTGATCCGCTGGATACCTCCCACATTAGGAGAAAGTCTAATCAGTTGGTCATAGGTAACTACTTCTACTACTGTACTATCTTCACTATAAAACACCAATTCCCGGGAAGTCTCTGTCAGCTCATTTGTTGGGTCGTTTAACTCCAGCGTGATTTCATTTAGGTCATAATTGCGATTTGTGATAGATAAATGTGGGGGGCTTACAGTAGTGGAATCCAAAATCGTCTCACAACTATCTATCATGACAAGCCTGTACGTGTCGTTGCCCGCAGATGCGTAGGTGGTAGAGGCGCTGATGGTATCTATAGCTGAACTTACACTTGTGTTTTGTGTGAGCACATCCTGAAATGATTGATTGCTGAAAACGATTGCCACCCGATTTCCGGAATAGCTTGCATAGGCATTAGAGAGGTATTCAAATTGTGATGCTGGAATAGTTCCGCAAAAATCAGGTCCGTTGATGATGGTGTTTGAGCAGGCTTCAATGGTATTGATCCTTAGGCAGTAATCCAGAAAGCCTGGGTTGTTGACATCGCGAATGGTAAGTGGATTTGAAATGGGACCTTCATAGATGCTGGAATAAGCTCCACTATTGAATGCTATCTCTACCTGGTACTTGACATTGGATAGTACCGATCCATTAAGTGTTACATCAAACAGGGTCCCACAGGTCTGCGCTAAGGATGCACTTGTAATGCTAGCCGGGACAATGGAGTTGTTGAGGACGATTGACTTGAAAGAGTCTCCACACCCTGGAAATGAATTGTTGTAATGCCCCTCGACAAGTACCTGCACATTGTTTGTAGGATAGGTAAAAGTAGGGAAGGGGTCACCAGGGGTATAATCTACTGAGTCATTATTGGTAAAGTGAACACGGTAGAAGTCGTAAATGCTTTCAGTGATATCTACTTGTACGGTCTGAGATCCACATTCATAAATCTCAAATTGTGGTGACGTATTTGGCAAGACTTCAAAAGTCAGCGTATCTGTTTTGGGAGAGATTGTTTCCTGTGTCAGCTGTACAATCTGGTAAATTCCGGGATCAGTGTATGTATAGAATGTGTCATTTACATCCAGCATTCCTGTTTCATAGTAGTAGGAATTAGTAAATCCGGAAAAACTTGCTGAAGTTGAAATGTGAACAGTCACGCCTTCGCAACCCCGTTGAAAATCAATGGAGAATCTCCCAAGTTGACTCGAATGTTGTGCCTGAGAAGCCCAATGCGCGAGCACCAGCATCAGAATGCCATATTTTCTCAGGATCAATTGCATGAATTACTAAGGAAACGTAATGATACGATGATTATTCGGCCTTTAATAGCTTTATCATTTCTGAAAAAGCCAATGAGTGCTGTTGACCTGTTTTCATCTGTTTCACCGTGTATACCTTGCTTTTTACCTCCTCTTCTCCGATGACTATAACGTAAGGTATGTCAATTTTATTAGCGTAATTGAACTGCTTGTTGATTTTAGTCAAATCCGGAAAAAGGATCGCAGAAACCTGATTCTTCCTGAGCTCACCCAGCAACTCCATGCCGTGCTCGAATGATTTCTCATCAAAATGGGTGATCAGCACCTGGGCATTCACATTCAGGTTTTCAGGGAAGAGCTGCTTCTCCTCCAGTACATCATAGATTCTATCCAGCCCAAATGAAATTCCAATCCCTGAAACATCTGCCAGACCAAACACTCCGGTCAGGTCATCATACCGGCCACCACCACAAATACTGCCAATCTTCACATCCTGGGCTACGACCTCAAAAATGATCCCCGTATAATAATTGAGTCCTCTTGCCAGACTCAGGTCCAGCGAAACGTTATGATTTGAAGTCTTCAGATACTTGAAATAGGTCTGCAAGGTCTCAATGCCAGGATTTCCGGCCAATAAAGCTTCAATACCTTCAAGCTTTTGATCGTTGTTCCAGTCTTTCCCGAGAAGCTCAAATAATTGATGGAGTTTTCCGCTATCGGCCCCAAGGCTTGTCAGCTCTTCGGTCACTTTTTCTTTTCCAATCTTGTCCAGTTTATCCAGGGCGATGCAAAATGGAATTTCCCTGGATTTCAGCCCACACCATTGAGCCAGTCCGAAGAGCAGTTCCCTGTGGTTGATCTTAATCAGGTAATTGGGATATCCCAAACTGCTGAAAACGTCCTGGATCAGGTTGGTGAGCTCCACCTCGCTGAATACCGATTTTGTGCCGATGATGTCAGCATCGCACTGGTAAAATTCTCTATATCTGCCTTTTTGGGGCTTGTCGGCTCGCCAGACAGGCTGGATCTGAAACCTGCGGAAAGGAAAGGCCAGGTCATTTCTGTTTTGTACTACAAACCTTGCAAACGGAACCGTGAGGTCATAACGTAGTCCCTTTTCGGCAATGGATGGCAGTACATGCTGACTGCCCTGATTGAAGTCATCCGAAGATACTTTTTGAAGAAAATCTCCCGAATTCAGGATTTTAAACAATAATTTGTCACCTTCTTCACCATATTTCCCCATCAATACGGATAAATTTTCCATCGCGGGGGTTTCAATCTGGGAGAACCCATAGTTGATAAAATGGGCCTTTATAGTGTCTGTGATATGATTTCTCTTCGCAGATTCAACTGGTCCGAAATCTCTGGTGCCTTTTGGTGTGCTGGGTTTTTTGTTTGACATGAACAAATTTTGGACAAAACTAACTAAAAGCGTAGATTTGCGCTCGTTTACAAGGAAATCATCGAGAAATGGCTGTTACCAGATTAGAAAGAAAATTAAAGAGAGACAGAGCAAAGTCTAAGCGTAGGATTGCGACAATCAAAAGATTGAATGAAATGCCTCCTGTGAAAAATATTGATATAGAGGCGATCAAAGCTGAATTCGAGAAGAAGAAGTCAGCTCCTGCCAAAAAAGCAGAAGAACCTAAAGCTGAAGCTCCAAAAGCTGAGGCTAAGAAAGAGGCACCTAAAGCTGAAGCTGAAGTAGCTGAACCAAAAGCAGCTCCTGCAAAGAAAGAAGCTTCTGAGAAAGCTGAGAAAGCTGCTCCTAAAGCAAAGGCAACCAAAAAAGCGGCTCCCAAGGCAAAAGCTGAGAAGCCTGCTAAAAAAGAAGATAAGTAAGATTGGATCAAATGTAGCCTGCGATTTTGTAGGCTACCATTCCAACCCATTCTTTTATCAGCATGCTCCAGTTTGCCAGTGCATGCGGGCTAGGCAATAGCCAGGCAATATCCCATTCTACCTTAGAGCTCCTGAAATCTACCGCATAGGGGACTACATCAATCTTCTCCTTTGAAAAGCAAGCCAGGGACCTTCTCATGTGAAAGGCTGAAGTAATCAACAGATGCCTTCTATCCTCCAACGCATTTTCCCTTAGAACTTCGGCAGTATTCGCAGCATTTTCATGAGTGTTTCTTGAGTTTGCTTCAATGATAACATCCTCTTCCGGAAAGCCAGCAGTGACCAGAAAAGCTTTCAGTGCTTCGCTTTCTTTAAAATCCGGGTTTAGTATTGAGCCTGATCCTCCGGTTATCAGGATTTTTCTAATAAATCCCTGCTTATAGAGAACCATTGCTTCTGTGAATCGGTCACCTGCTTCACCCACATGCATTTGATCTTCCATATCCGGATTGTGACTTAATGCGCCCGTCAATACAATACCTACTTCCATCAAAGGCAGATTTTCTTTTGGGGGAGCAGAGAGCTCCCAGTTTTTCATTGCATAGTTGCTTAGCAGGGGATTGGAGAAGATCACAAAAACCAGTAAACCCAGTCCCAGGTAAGTCTTTGATCTTTTCTTGAAAAAGAAACTGCACAGCAACAATATGAATATCCACAATATCGGATGAATGATGAAATTGAGGATCTTAGAAAGATAGAAGAACATACAATTAACGCCTTTTCAGTCCTGATAGCAAAATTTTTAACCAATTGAAGTACAGGGCAATAAACATAATGATGGTCATTACCCAGATCACAGCAATATTGAAAAAAGGTGTTGGGATCAGTTTACCGGCAAGGTGTTTATTAGGTTGGAAAAACTGTGCCCGGAAATCCAGTGCATGGTCTGTAAATTCCGGATCCATATAGATTGGGTAGATCTTTTGGATCAGGTGGTTGTTGTGCTCGAGTATCCTGTGCTCAGTAGCTGTATTTTTCACCATAAAACTGATAGCCTCATTTTCATAGTCCCTGCGCAACTCATTAAGTACTTCTTCTTTTTCAGGGGTTGTTGTTAGGCTCTTGAGCAATTCGTTTTTCTCATCATTGGCCGCATTGAATCGCTGATAATAATACCGTTTAAGATCTGAAATGAACTTGATGGCTTCTTCATGCACGTTTTTGGTAAATCCGGCCTCAGTCAATGACTCAAGTTGTGGGAAGTTGTCAAAACCGATCTTTGATAGTTCTTTAGTAAGCTCATTTTTCACCGTTTTCAGCCTGTAAATGGCATCCTTCTTTTCCAGGTCTGTCCCATGATGCAGATGATGGTTGGCATATTCCAGATCAGCAGTCAACCGTGGCAGGAGGTAGGTTGTCTTAAATTCCGACTCTGCCATGATCTTATCCTGTGGATAAAACTGGCTCTCAAAATCATTGTTGACAAACTGGTGCACTGCAAGACCTTCGAAGGCCCAGCGTGAAGTCATGATTTCTCCAATCATAGGTACCTTGTCTTCCGTGGTAATGACAGGGTTGAGCTTGTCAAAGCTTACCACCACGCCACTGAGGATGATCTGCGGAATAATCAGTAATGGGATAAGGATGTAGACCGTCACGGCCGATTTAAATGCTGCTGAAATAATGAGTCCCAGGGTGTTTGCAAAACATGAAACAGAAAACAACGTAAGCCAAAAGACCAGGGTCATGCCTTTCACTCCCATGATCAATTCCCCTAGAATGACGAATGATAAGGTTTGAATGGCTGAAAGCGTGAATAGAATAAAAACTTTGGAGAAGAGGTAACTAAGTCTACTCAGGTGTAAAAACTCCTCTCGTTTCAATACTTTTCTGTCACGAATAATCTCTTCTGCACTTACTGTGAGGCCCATAAACAAGGCCACAATCACACTCATAAAGAAGAAGACAGGAATATTAAGATTTTCCTTGAAGTGATAGATGGTCGTATCTTCAGGCATATACCTGATGATAAAAGAAAGCAAGATGGCCAGTAATGGACCTTCAAGCAGGTTTATGGTGAGGTATTGCCGATTGGTGACCTTTGACTTAAAGTCCCTGATGGTGAAAGTTTTCCACTGGCTTAGCTTCCCGGGAATTTCCGAAGCCTTTTGTGGAGTGGCGTCGGCTTCGTCAAATTCAGTTGTTTCCAGGTTGTCCTGGTACATTTGCCACCATTCCTCTGGCGTAATTTTCCGTTTTTTGGTAAAGTTCCCAAATTCATTGACAACCTTGGATTCGATGATGTTGAAGATCTGCTCGGGACCATTGTTGCGTCCCTGGTCTACAATCTTAACTGCCCGCTTGAAATAGGGTACTGCCTCGGCCGGGTTGCCATAGTAGATCTGATATCCACCTACATCAAGGATCAGCAAATTGTCAAACATCCTGAAGATCTCAGCAGAGGGCTGATGGATTACCACAAATACAAGCTTTCCCTTGAGGGCCAGCTCCTTCAACAGGTCCATAATGTTTTCAGAATCCCTGGAGGATAAGCCACTCGTAGGTTCATCCACGAAGAGTACCGACGGCTCTCTCAAGAGCTCCAGGCCGATGTTCAACCTTTTTCTTTGCCCACCGGAAATCGTTTTGTCCAGGGGAGAGCCCACCTTGAGATTTCGGGTCTCGAACAATCCAAGCGCCTCCAGGGTATGATTGACCAGCTCTTTCAGCTTTTGCTCACTCCAGTCTTTGAAACACAGCTTGGCAGCAAAATAAAGGTTATCAAAAACTGTGAGTTCTTCGATCAACAAGTCATCCTGGGGTACATACCCAATGATCCCCTCAATGCTCTTTTTGTGGATATCAATACCGTTTATTCTGACTTCGCCGGTAGTGGGCGTTTCATTGCCGTTCAATACATTTAAAAGGGTAGATTTACCAGCGCCACTACCACCCATCAATGCAATGAGCCTGCCGGATTCTTCCTGAATATTGATATTAAAAAGTCCTGTTTTGCCATTTCTGAATTTAAAGGTGACGTCCCTGGCCAAAAAAGTGAGGTGGTGTTCTTCGGAAAGGTCTCTAAAAAGCCCAACGACCTCGGAATGGTAGATAGCCGAATTCTGTAGCTTGATGGCACTTCCTGTACTGAAGTTGTAGATCTTGTCCTTCCTCATGATCTCACCATTCATGAGGATGTTTTTCTCTCCCATATATGTTAGAAAGAACAGATCGACTTCAGGGATATTTAAAACAAAAATAAACCCATCTATTTCCTCGTTTACGAGGTGCTTACAATCTGGATTTACAGGTTGCTGGCCATTATCGATAATCAACACACTGGATGAGGTGATCTTGCTTCTTTCCTGGTGGATCACAAATGCCTTGATCAGGTCAATTATATCCTTGGGCACATTCAGGAAGTCACCAATCATATAAAGTAACTGGTTTTCCCTTTCCGTCACTACGCCATCGGAAGCTATGAGGATGACCAGATTAAGAATGACCACCACCTTTTGTTGAGCTGTCTGCTCAAAATTGATCTGATCACAGATCTTTTTGATGTGTTTTGACAGATCTACAGCATGGTCCTCTGCAACCAGCCGATCGAAAACCTGCATGTATTTCTTTGCTGAATCCTGATCCAGGGACTCCCTTAAAAAGTTTTGAATGAATGTGTGTTCTTCTTCTGATACAGTGTCTTCGGAAGCAACGATTGCAAGGAGTCTTAGGATGGCATTGAGAACTTCTTCACTCATTTCAGTTGATAGGGTTAGGCGGAAAAAACAAAAAGCATTGAAGAAATATTCAATGCTTTTTTATGATTTAGAATAGGTTGGTTATTAAAGTTTTATCCCACGATTTCGGAGCGGATCCGCTTCACTTCAATGGTGATGTCAAGAAGCATATCCTGAGTCAATACAAAATCACCGGTATTCTCAGCAATTTTCTTTTCGACCTCAGCCAAATCTCCATCGTAGAGTAATTTTAATATTTTAAGCTCTTCCATCATCTCAAGGATGGTCTCATCATGAGGAATGTCTTCCAACAAAGCGATTACGTCTATTAAAGGCTTCTCCTGGTCAAGAACAATCTTTACCAGTGGCTCAAGAATCAGGTTCCTGTTGTCTTCATCAAGGATATCAGTAGGGTAGGTTTCAATCACCTTCACGGCCAGGTAAAGACCTTCTACAAATGAACCCGTGAGGATCAAAGCACCGATGTTAAGTCTCTCAGCTTCATTGAGGTTCCTTCCGGCTTGCTCAATGGCTTTGTCGATCATAGAAGATAGGGTATCCTTATTGCCTTCACTTTCCTGGAATTTGTTGATCATCTGGTTGTTGAAGATAGATGAAACACCAAGTGTCTCAGACAGTTTTTGACAGGTTTCAAGGTAATCCAATGACTTTTGCACCTGCTCATAAGAGATCAGGTAGCCCATGTCAGTCGCGTACACACCCAGGTTAAGCGCAGCTTTGTCTTCATCGTTTTGATAAGATGCACTTTTCGAAAGTCCATTGATAAGATCTTCGTTGTAGTCTGCAGCGGCGGCTTGCAAGGTATAAGGTACTTCCGATGGATTTGGTAAGTCAGCCAATACTTTATCGATATCTGCGACCAGTTTTTCCTTGGAAGCGGAAAATTCTACAGCATCAGCTTTTGATCCTTTACCAGAACCACCACATCCCATCAGGAAGAAAATGGATAGAATTACGCAGGAAGAATAGAATGATGTAAGTTTCATGTGATAATTGATTTTTTATGGACACATACTGCGTGACGGAATGCACTCCAGCATGCAGGCATGGAATTTGTCACGCCTGAAGCGAGACGCATTTCATTTACAAGTTAGGTTTTATTTATACCCAATTTTAATCTTTTTTTAAGTGGCATTGAAATTTACAAAGAAGATTTTCAAACTTTGTTGATAGAAAAAGGCACAATAGAAGAGATGAGTGGAATCAGCTATACAAGTCTACGCGCAGGACACAAATATTGGGCAGTCAACTTCGGAGAGAAAATTGAGTTTGAAATTTTGGAAGTACTTTACCCATTGGACTTCGTGATCAAAGACCTTACCACCCTCGAAACTTCCAGGTTGTCAGACCTGACCCGTTATGGTAAGGGTCAGGACTTTGAAATTAGGGATTTAATTTAGCTCGAAATAGCTGTGCTGCTTCGATGGGAGACTTGACACACCCATCAGCTGGGTATCCAAGGCTCTCGCTGCTTCTCGGCCTTCAGAAATAGCCCACACCACAAGCGACTGACCTCTTCGCATATCGCCAGCTACAAACACGTTGCGTTGACTTGTCTGATAATTTGAAGCTTTCACATTGCCTCTTTCGTCAAGCTCAAGACCCAGCTGTTCAATCATACCAGCTTTTTGTGGATGCAAGAAACCAGCGGCAATCAGCGCAAGCTCACACGGTACCACACGCTCCGTGCCTTCGATCTCGGTGAATCCTTTATCACCCCATTCGATGTCAACAAGCTTGATTCCAGTCAGTTCTCCTTTGTCATTACCCAGAAATTCTTTGGTAAGAATTGACCATTTCCTGTCGCTGCCTTCTTCATGACTGGAAGAAGTTCGCAGGATCATTGGCCATTCGGGCCATGGATTGGTGATGGACCTTCCTTTAGGAGGTTTATCCAAAATCTCAATCTGGGTGATTGACTTGGCTTTGTGTCTATTAGATGTACCAATACAGTCAGATCCTGTATCACCACCTCCAATTACTACAACATTTTTATCTGTAGCCAGGATTTCAGTGACAGGAAGTCCCTCATGGTTTTTCAGTACTTCAGCCTCCTGGGACACCCGCTTGTTTTGTTGGCTCAGGAAGTCCATGGCGAAATGAATGCCTTTCAGGTCTCTACCAGGAATAGGAATGTCTCTCGGGACGGTTGATCCTCCGCAGAGGATGATGGCATCATGTGAAGACTGGATCTCCTCCACGCTTACGTTGTTTCCAACATCTGCATTGGTTTTGAATTTTATACCTTCCTCTTCCATGAGCTTAATCCTGCGCTCCACAACCCACTTTTCAAGTTTGAAGTCAGGGATCCCAAATCGAAGAAGACCTCCAATTTTACTTGCTCTTTCATAAACGGTGACCTCGTGTCCGGCCTGGTTGAGCTGGTCTGCAGCTGCAATACCTGCAGGACCTGAACCAATCACTGCCACCTTTTTGCCAGTCCTTGTTTCCGGGACTCTTGGTTTTACAAGCCCTAACTCAAATGCCTTTTCGATGATCTCCTTTTCAATCAACTCAATGGCTACAGGGTCTTTGTTGATCCCCAACACACATGATCCTTCACAAGGAGCGGGGCAGATACGGCCGGTAAACTCAGGGAAGTTATTTGTCGATTTTAAGATCTTATAAGCAGCTTCCCAGTCTTTGTTGTAAACCGCATCGTTGAAGTCAGGGATCTGGTTGCCTAAAGGACAACCCTGATGACAAAAGGGGATACCACAATCCATGCAGCGAGCCGCCTGTTTGTTGGTCTTATCCTCTGTAAAAGGTTCGTAAACCTCTTTGTAATCGTCAATTCTTTTATGTGGATCCCGTGACTGGGGTAACTCTCTTTTGTATTTTAAAAATCCTTCTACGTCTGCCATTTAAGCTACTTTTTCTTGTTCCTCCATTTTTCTTTCTTCCAATACGCGCTTCAGGTCGTTTGGCATTACTTTGACAAAGTATTTTGCCATGCTTTCCCAATCGTCGAGTATCAGTTTTCCCAGCTTGCTACCGGTGTATTTTACGTGGTTTGTGATTTCCTCATGGATGTATTTCAGATCGTCATCACCTAAAGATTCGAGCCCTACCATCTCCATATTCACTTTTTCAGGAAACTCGTTCTTCTGATCGAAGACGAAGGCCATTCCACCAGACATACCAGCAGCAAAGTTATTGCCGGTCTCTCCAAGCACGATCACCTTTCCACCTGTCATGTACTCACAGCCATGATCACCGATGCCTTCAATCACAGTTTCAGCACCTGAGTTTCTCACACAGAATCGTTCCCCAGCCATACCGCTGATATAAGCTTTTCCTGAAGTAGCACCATAAAAGGCCACGTTGCCAATGATGATGTTTTCGTGAGCCTTCAGCGTAGAACCCTTAGGTAGTTTGATCACCAGGTTACCTCCCGACAATCCTTTACCACAGTAGTCATTTGCCTCACCTTCCAGCTCAAAGTTCACACCTGGTGCTAGGAAAGCTCCAAAGCTTTGTCCAGCTGACCCTTTGAAACCAACTGTGATCTTAGAAAGTCCAAGACCTTTGCTGCCGTGCAGCTTGGAGATCTCATGCGAAAGCATCGCTCCAACAGACCGGTCTGTATTTTTGATGTTGTAAACCTTGTTGTTTTCTCCTTTTTTGAGGTAATCCCGGATCAGTTTGCGATCCAGCACCTTCTCAAGACCATGATCCTGCTCAAACTGATTGTATTGTCCATATGAACTTGGAACACTCACTTTGTTGAGGATAGGAGAGAAGTCAACCCTTTTTAGTTTCCAGTGCTCAATGTCTGGTTTCACTTTCAGCACCTGGGACTGACCTACCATTTCGTTGACTGTTCTGAAGCCAAGTTCCGCCATGATCTCTCTCAGCTCCTGTGCAATGAACGTAAAGAAGTTCACCACGTGATCAGGATTACCTGTAAACATTTTTCTAAGCTCAGGTCTTTGGGTAGCAATACCCACAGGACAGGTGTTTAGATGGCACTTACGCATCATGATGCATCCTTCCACAATCAGTGCTGAAGTACTAAATCCGTATTCTTCAGCTCCCAGTAACGTTGCGATAGCAACATCTCTACCAGTCATCAGTTTTCCGTCTGTCTGAAGCACTACTCGGCTTCTTAGGTTGTTTTTCAACAGGGTCTGATGTGCTTCCGATAGCCCGATCTCCCATGGAAGACCTGCATGACGGATTGAGGATATTGGTGATGCACCGGTACCTCCGTCAGCACCTGAAACCAGGATTACATCGGCCTTCGCCTTAGATACTCCTGATGCAATGGTCCCAACACCTGCCTCAGCAACAAGCTTCACATTGATCCTGGCATGTCTGTTGGCATTTTTCAGGTCGTAGATCAATTGTTTCAGATCTTCGATGGAATAAATATCGTGGTGTGGGGGAGGTGAAATTAAACCTACTCCCGGTGTAGAATGTCTTACTTTGGCAATCCAGGCATCTACCTTATGACCAGGAAGCTGTCCTCCTTCACCAGGCTTTGCTCCCTGAGCGATCTTGATCTGTAATTCAGCAGCTTCTTTCAGATAGTTACTTGTTACACCAAATCTTCCGGATGCTACCTGCTTGATGGCCGATCTTTCCCAGTCGCCATTGGGTTTCTTTTCAAACCTGATTTCATCTTCACCACCTTCACCGCTGTTGCTCTTACCGCCAATACGATTCATGGCAATGGCCAGGGTAGAGTGAGCTTCGTGTGAGATGGAACCAAACGACATCGCTCCTGTAGCAAATCGTTTCAGGATGTTTTCCACTGGTTCAACCTCATCGAGAGGCACTGATTGCCGCTTTTTGAACTCAAACAAGCTGCGAATTGTGATATTTCGTTCCTGGTGCTGATCAATCTGATCAGAAAACTTCTTAAACAGGCTGTAATCGTTGAGACTGGTAGACTTCTGGAGCAGGTGAATGGTTTCAGGGTTCAAAAGGTGAGCCTCACCATTTCGCTTCCATTGGAAGAATCCTCCAACTTCAAGCAATCTGTCATACGTCTTGTAAGCCGCATTGTGCTTGATCAATGCTTCCTTTTCCAGGTCGTCGAACGTTAGTCCATCAAGGCGACTGATTGTACCTTTAAAACACTTTTCTACTACTTCTGGTCCTAATCCCAAACACTCGAAAATCTGGGCACTCTGGTAGGACTGAAGTGTTGAAATACCCATTTTAGATAAAATCTTCAATAATCCCGAGCCAACACCCTCGGCGAAGTTCTGGAAGTAGTATTCTACAGGTTCGCTGTTATCCAGTTTATTGTTTTTGTGCAGATCCCTAATGGTCTGGTAAGCCTTGAATGGATAGATCGCACTTGCACCATAACCAATGATGGTGGCGAAGTGATGCGTTTCCCACGCATCTCCTGCCTCTACAATCAACCCGGCTTTTGTACGGATATTGTTCTTCACCAGGTGGTGATGAATACCCCCTGTTGCCAGCAAAGCCGGAATTGGGACTCTTACCTCATCAACATTTCTGTTGCTGATGATCAAAATCTTCTTTTTGTTTTCAACCGCCTTTTTCGCTGCAGCGCATACTTTGTCGATGGCTTCAGATAATGAAGCTTTCTGCGGATCGAAGGTCGCATCAATGATTTCGTAGTCAAACCCGTAATCTTTAAGATGCGTCAGTTTGAAGAAATCCTCTTTTGATAGCACCGGGTGAGATATGTGGATCTGCTTGGTGTGATCCGCTGTCTCATCCAGCACGTTGAGTGATTCACCCACTCTTGTAAACAAGGACATAACCAATCGTTCCCTGATTGGGTCGATAGGAGGGTTACTTACCTGGGCAAAGTACTGTTTGAAGTAATTGGAGACATGCTGGCTCTGTTGTGACAACACCGCCAAAGGCGCATCAGCACCCATAGAACCAACCGGCTCTTTGCCTTGCTCGGACAACACTTTGACAATCAATTTGATGTCTTCCTGAGTATATCCGTAAGCCTTAAGCTGCTTGAGCTGAGTATCCGGATCCAGCTCCACAAGTTCCATCTGTGCTTCAGGCAGCATATGAAGCTTAATCCTTTTTTCTTTGATCCAGTCGTAGTATGGCTTGTTCTCTACAATGTATCTTTTGATCTCCTCATCTTTGAGGACGCGTTTGTTCGGAAGGTCTGCCCAGATCATTTTTCCCGGCTGAAGTCGACCTTTTTCCAATACATTCTCAGGCTGGATATTTAGTACACCCGCTTCGGACGCCATGATCAGGTAACCATCTTTGGTAATGCAATATCTGGCAGGTCTCAAACCATTTCTGTCCAATGTGGCCCCAACCTGAATACCATTGGTGAAGAACAATGCTGCAGGTCCGTCCCATGGCTCCATCAACGAGGCGTGATACTTGTAAAACGCCTTTTTCATGGTATCCATCTTGGAGTTGTCCTGCCAGGCTTCTGGTACCAACATCATCATAACGTGCGGCAGTGGTCGACCACCCATTCGCAGGAGCTCTACAAGTGCGTCCAGGTTTGCCGAATCTGAGTTCTTAGGGTTTGTCACCGGCAATAGCCACTGCAGTTCCTGATCTGTAAAGAGGGGCGAGGACATCGCTGCCTCTTTGGATTTCATTTTTGTGACGTTACCACGGATGGTATTTATTTCCCCATTATGGGCTATGTACCTGAAAGGTTGCGCCAGTCGCCAGTTGGGGAAGGTATTAGTAGAAAATCTTGAGTGAACGATGGCGATCGCTGACTTGGTGCTTTTGTTTTGCAGGTCGTAGAAGTACTTCTTTACCTGGTCAGTCTTAAGCTGACCTTTGTAAACTATTGTGCGGGTAGAAAAGCTACAGATATAGAAGTCGTCGTTTTCACCTGAAACTTCCTTTTTAATTTCGTTTGTGGCATAGTGGTTCAGGACGAAAAGCTTGCGATCCAATTCATCCTGGGTCATCTTCTCATTGGGTGTTACAAACACCTGCTCCACAGTTGGCTCTACCGCTTTGGATTCGTGTCCGGGTACCTTCTCGTCGATAGGTACATGTCGGTAAGCATTGAGGGTAAGTCCCAGGTTAGAAATGCATTTGTTAAGGATTTTTCTACACGCTTCCCTGATCTTGTAGTTTTTAGGGAAAAAGATCATTCCAACACCATATGAGCCTTTTTTCGGGAGCTCAATGGCGTGTTTCAAAAGCTCTTCTTTGAAGAGTTGGTGTGGGATTTGGATGAGAATACCCGCTCCGTCACCCGTGTTTTCATCACTTCCTGTAGCACCCCTGTGTTCCATGTGCTCAAGCATGGTAAGTGCGTCATTTACGATCTTATGTGACTCCTTATTGTTGATGTTGGCAATGCAACCAACACCACACGAATCGTGCTCAAATTCCTCTCGGTATAGACCCTTCTCCTGCATATTGTGATCCTTTCAGTTTAATCAATGGTTAAGCGCTGCAAAATTACTTCAATTTGACTGCTATTTAAAATAAAATTTCATTTGCGACCCGTTTTGACGAATAGAATTATTAAATAATCAAATGGGATTCATTTTAGTATCTCAGATTTGATATTACTCAATATTTTAGATGATTATTGTGAAATCACTAATGAAACGTGGTATTGAAATTAATTCTTCATTGATAACTACCTAACCAATTGAAGATAATTATGATATATTATAAAATAGTTCTATATTTTATTACAAATTCGACAGAAAATATGATAAAAGAAATACAAGGAATGTTTATTTTTGACGCTATTCAGTCAATAACCGCCAAAAAAAACCTAGAGCTGAATTATATAACCACCCAGACTATCACGAATAAGTTTCATTTCTTCGAGTAAAAGTGACGACTTATCGATTTGATTGTAATATTTTTATAATAATTATAATTTTTGTAATGTTCTGAAGTTTGCAGTTTTTGAAATGCATCCACCGATCTGATTATGAAACAGTTATATTCGGCACTCATTCTGGTTTTGATTACATCCTATGTAGCCATGGGACAAAGCTCAGTGGGTATCAACACACCAACCCCCAACACAAAATCTGTCCTTGACCTTGTTTCGCCCACCGGCAACCAGGGTTTTCTTGTCCCCCGATTGAGTACAACCCAAAGACAATCCATGATCCTGGGACTCACAGACCGGGGGATGATGGTTTATGACATCAATCTCAGCCAATTCTGGTATTGGAATGGAACCGGATGGAAAGCCGGTTTGGGTGTATTGGATGAGACCACCGCTTCTGGGGATTTGAATGGCACATTTCCGGAAGTATATATCAATGATGATGCTGTAGGGGGCAATGAACTAACTGATGTCGGTACTCCAGGAACTTATGGTGATGATTCGACTATATTAGTTGTTACAGTCGATGCTGATGGAAGGGTCAATAATATTGAAGAACGTAATGTGCAGGTTCGTTCCGGCAACATTGTGAATTCCTCTATTTTGAATGAAGATATTGCCAATACAACCATCATGATCACAAAACTGGATCCTGATGGGAATACAGATAAGGTATTAGCCATCGACGATTTCGGAGCTGTTTATTGGGAAGATCAGTCAGCCTTTACTTCATCAGCCCTGGCTAATGGTAACATATATATAGGAGATGCTGCAGGGGTTGCTCAAGGTTTGCCGGTGAGTGGAGATATAATTGTCACCAACTCCGGAGCAACCGCCGACATGCAGCTCGGTTTAGGTGTGGTAACCTCGACTGAAATTGATGATGAGTCTATTCAGAGTTCAGACATTATGGATCTGACCATTGCTGAAGCAGATATTGCCGCCGCGGCTGTTACTGAGCAAAAGATTGGTGCTGATGCAGTGACTGCAGCCAAGATCAACCCGGATGTAGCAGGAGAGGCCCTGATTCCAAACGCTACAACAGGAGCACTTGATGTCAATGCAGGAAATGGGTTACTGGTGGCGGCTGATTCCGTTGAGATAGATCTTCAGGATATAGATGGTGATGGAATAGTGGCCGATCTGACCGATAAGGAACTGGATGTGAATGTGGATGATGCTACTTTGGAAGTAGCCTCTGATGTGGTTCAGGTAAAGAATTTGGGGATTACGAATGAGAAGATTGCCAATGGAACAATAAACGCTGAAGCAAAGATCTCTAATATTAATTTTAATACGACGCTTCCTTATGAAAATAGAATTTTGACAATAAATGGTGCAAGTGAGGTAGATTGGAGATCTATTGGACCATCATCCGTATTAGCAACAACTCCAGCTGGAGACTTCGTTGACAAACCTCTAAGTGACTTTGCAACTAACAGTTTGCCAACAGGATCGATATTTGTAGGGGATGGTGCAGGAAATGCTCAACCATTATTCGCTGCAAATGCCAATCAGATACTTCTAGGGAATGGAGTTGGTGGTTTAACATCCGTACCATTAATAGGAGATGTAACCATTACTGCTACAGATGGTACAGTAGAAATCCAGGACAATGCAGTTCAGGGTAATGATATTGATGCCACATCAGGGTCTTTAGATATAGCAGGTATTTTCCCAATCAGTTTAACTACAACTTCAGCGGATGGCCAGGCTATACAGCTAGATGCTTCAGGGGGAGCAATCGACATCGGCGGTAACCAGGGTGTGCTAATCGATGCGGATAACAATGATATCGACATAGATGCGATTGCGGGATCGGTCAATGTTGATGCGAATCAAAACATTACGCTTACATCCAATAACGTTGCTTTAAATCCGGCTTCCAACGCCAATATCACGACCACAACTGGTGATATCACGCTTTCTTCCGGGGATGGAATATCTATGACAGGATCTACAGGGTCCAGCTTCACTACATCGGCAGGAGATATCGACATCAATTCCGCTGGTCAGCTTGATCTGGATGGTGGAACAACTGTGGCTATTAATGGTGCGGGAGGAGTGTCTATTGCCAGTGCAGCCAACAATGTGGATGTAACCGCAGATGACAACGTGAACATTACGGGGACCAATGCGGCAGTTGGTGTTACAGCAGGAACTTCAGTAGACATCAATGCCAATGCAGGAAATGTAACCATTGATGCAGCCGGGGGAGGTAGTGATGTGTTAGTCACAGCACCAGATCAGATTGAATTTGATGCTACAAATACACAGGTTGTAAACGGAACTTTTGAACTGGCCAATGGTGGCATCCAGGTAGATGAGATTGTAGATGAGGTGACTGTTGATTTATCTGCACCTTCTGACAATAAGTTGGTAGCAGAAACGGCATTAGCGCAGGCAATTGCGGATCAGGCTGGAAGTGGTTTGACTTATGATGCAGTAAATCAGGAAATTGATTTGGGAGGAGTATTAGATCAAACAGCGGATCTCGTTACAGCAGCAGGCGTAAACCTACAAGTTAGCGGTCTGGGTATCCTGGATGTAGATACGGATGCAGATATTTTAGGAGATGTCACCTTATCGGGAGCAGCTCAGAGCCTCACTCACACAGGAGCCACGAGTTTGGGGGTAGTTTCCACCACAGCTCCAATTACCATTGATGCCCAGGGCAACACATTAACACTAGATGGAAATCAGGGCGTATCTGTGGATGCGGCGAGTAACGATATAGATGTGACGGCGGCTACAGGAATAGTAAACGTCACTGGAAATCAGGGCGTAAATATTGATGCAACCAATAACAATTTAACCCTGGACGCGATTGCCGGAACGCTTGTGTTGGATGGCAATAGCGGAGTAAGCATTGATGCAAGTACTTCAGGAGATGTCACGATCAATTCAGGTGCAGGTTCAGTAAGCCTTGATGGGGCTGAGGCGGCTGGAGATGCAGTAGCAATTACTGCAAGTGATGTTTCGGGGGGCATTGATCTTACAGCAGGCACGGGTGGTATTGCTGCAGTTGCAACAGATGGCGATGTGAGTCTGACCACATCAACTACAGGAGATGTAATCCTTGATGGAGCAGATGATGTGACGATCACCGGAGGCACCAATGTGACAACAACAGCAACTGCCGGTACAGCAACATTGACCGCTACGGCTGGGGAAGTTGACCTTACTGCAGGAACTACAGTAGATATCAACGCAGCAGGAGGTAATGTAACCATAGATGCCGCAGGCGCTGGGAATGATATAGTCGTCACTGCACCAGATCAGGTTCAATTCAATGGAACGAATACCCAGGTAGTAAGTGGAACCTTCGAACTGGCCAATGGTGGCATCCAGGTAGATGAGATCGTGGATGATTTGACTGTTGACCTTGCTACACCTTCAGACAATAAACTTATAACAGAAACAGCACTTGCCACAGCCATTGGTAATCAGGCGGGGAGTGGTTTGACTTATGATGCGGTAAATCAGGAGATTGACCTGGGTGGCACATTGGATCAGACTGCTGATCTGGTTACAGCGGCAGGGGTAAACCTACAAGTTAGCGGTCTGGGTATCCTGGATGTAGATACGGATGCAGATATATTGGGAGATGTCACCTTATCGGGAGCAGCTCAGAACCTCACTCACACAGGAGCCACGAGTTTGGGGGTAGTTTCCACCACAGCTCCAATTACCATTGATGCCCAGGGCAACACATTAACACTAGACGGAGATCAGGGTGTATCTGTAGCTGCAGCGAGTAACAACATTGGTGTGGTAGCTACCACGGGAGTTATTAATATGACTGGAAACCAGGGAGTCAATGTGAGTGCAACCAATAACAATTTATCCCTTGATGCAAATGCAGGTGTTTTAGCATTAGATGGAGATCAGGGCGTATCTGTGGATGCAGCGAGTAACGATATAGATGTGACGGCAGCTACAGGAGTAGTAAACGTCACTGGGAATCAGGGCGTAAATATCGATGCAACAAATAACAATTTAACCCTGGACGCGATTGCCGGAACGCTTGTGTTGGATGGCAATAGCGGAGTAAGCATAGATGCAAGTACTTCAGGAGATGTCACGATCAATTCAGGTGCAGGTTCAGTAAGCCTTGATGGAGCTGAGGCAGCAGGAGATGCAGTGGCAATTACTGCGAGTGATGTTTCGGGGGGCATTGATCTTACAGCAGGCACAGGAGGCATTGCTGCAGTTGCAACAGACGGAGATGTGAGTCTGACCACATCAACTACAGGAGATGTAATCCTTGATGGAGCAGATGATGTGACGATCACCGGAGGCACCAATGTGACAACAACAGCAACTGCCGGTACAGCAACATTGACCGCTACGGCTGGCGAAGTTGACCTTACTGCAGGAACTACAGTAGATATCAACGCAGCAGGAGGTAATGTAACAATTGATGCCGCAGGCGCTGGGAATGATATAGTCGTTACTGCACCAGACCAGGTTCAATTCAACGGAACGAATACCCAGGTAGTAAGTGGAACCTTCGAACTGGCCAATGGTGGCATCCAGGTAGATGAGATCGTGGATGATTTGACTGTTGACCTTGCTACACCTTCAGACAATAAACTTATAACAGAAACAGCACTTGCCACAGCCATTGGTAATCAGGCGGGAAGTGGATTAACTTATGATGGTGCAAGTCAGGAAATAGACCTGGGTGGTACATTGGATCAGACTGCTGATCTGGTTACAGCGGCAGGAGTAAATCTACAAGTTAGCGGTCTGGGTATCCTGGATGTAGATACGGATGCAGATATATTGGGAGATGTCACCTTATCGGGAGCAGCTCAGAACCTCACTCACACAGGAGCCACGAGTTTGGGGGTAGTTTCCACTACAGCTCCAATTACTATTGATGCCCAGGGCAACACCTTGACATTAGATGGAAATCAGGGCGTATCTGTGGATGCGGCGAGTAACGATATAGATGTGACGGCGGCTACAGGAGTAGTAAACGTTGCTGGAAATCAGGGTGTAAATATCGATGCAACCAATAACAATTTAACCCTGGACGCGATTGCCGGAACGCTTGTGTTGGATGGCAATAGCGGAGTAAGCATAGATGCAAGTACTTCAGGAGACGTTACGATCAATTCAGGTGCAGGTTCAGTAAGCATTGATGGAGCTGAGGCAGCAGGAGATGCAGTAGCAATTACTGCGAGTGATGTTTCGGGGGGTATTGATCTTACAGCAGGCACGGGAGGTATTGCTGCAATTGCAACAGATGGCGATGTGAGTCTGACCACATCAACTACAGGAGATGTAATCCTGGATGGAGCAGATGATGTAACGGTCACCGGAGGCACCAATGTGACAACAACAGCAACTGCCGGTACAGCAACATTGACCGCTACGGCTGGGGAAGTTGACCTTACAGCAGGAACTACAGTAGATATCAATGCAGCAGGAGGTAATGTAACCATAGATGCAGTAGGTGCCGGCAATGATATTGTCGTCACTGCACCAGATCAGGTTCAATTCAATGGAACGAATACCCAGGTAGTAAGTGGAACCTTCGAACTGGCCAATGGTGGCATCCAGGTAGATGAGATCGTGGATGATTTGACTGTTGACCTTGCTACACCTTCAGACAATAAACTTATAACAGAAACAGCACTTGCCACAGCCATTGGTAATCAGGCGGGAAGTGGATTAACTTATGATGGTGCAAGTCAGGAAATAGACCTGGGTGGTACATTGGATCAGACTGCTGATCTGGTTACAGCGGCAGGAGTAAATCTACAAGTTAGCGGTCTGGGTATCCTGGATGTAGATACGGATGCAGATATATTGGGAGATGTCACCTTATCGGGAGCAGCTCAGAACCTCACTCACACAGGAGCCACGAGTTTGGGGGTAGTTTCCACTACAGCTCCAATTACTATTGATGCCCAGGGCAACACCTTGACATTAGATGGAAATCAGGGCGTATCTGTGGATGCGGCGAGTAACGATATAGATGTGACGGCAGCTACAGGAGTAGTAAATGTTATTGGAAATCAGGGCGTAAATATCGATGCAACAAATAACAACTTAACCCTGGACGCGATTGCCGGTACACTTGTGTTGGATGGCAATAGCGGAGTAAGCATTGATGCAAGTACTTCAGGAGATGTTACGATCAATTCAGGTGCAGGTTCGGTTAGCATTGATGGAGCTGAGGCAGCAGGAGATGCAGTAGCAATTACTGCGAGTGATGTTTCGGGGGGCATTGATCTTACAGCAGGCACGGGTGGCATTGCTGCGGTTGCAACAGATGGCGATGTGAGTCTGACCACATCAACTACAGGAGATGTAATCCTTGATGGAGCAGATGATGTGACGGTCACTGGAGGCACCAATGTGACAACAACGGCAACTGCCGGTACAGCAACCTTGACCGCTACGGCTGGGGAAGTTGACCTAACAGCAGGAACTACAGTAGACATCAACGCAGCAGGAGGTAATGTAACAATTGATGCCGCAGGCGCTGGCAATGATATTGTCGTCACAGCACCTGATCAGATACAATTTAATGGGACCAATACCCAGGTGGTAAGCGGAACATTCCAATTGGCAAATGGTACTGTGGTTGTAGATGAGATCGTAGACGATGCTACGGTAGATGTAGTTACTGCACCATCAGATACAAAACTGGTTACAGAGTCGGCGTTAGCCTCAGTGACAAGTGGGCAAGCGGGTAGTGGTTTAACGTTTGACCTGGTTGGTGATGATAAAATTGATTTAGGTGGCACACTAGGGACTGTTGCAAATATTGTAACTGGTGGTACTGGAGAGAACCTACAGGTAAGTGGAACGGGTATCCTTGATGTAGATACAGATGCAGATATTTTAGGAGATATTACCTTATCCGGAGCAGCTCAAAGCCTTACTCACACAGGAGCCACGAGTTTGGGAGTAGTTTCCTCCACAGCTCCAATTACTATTGATGCCCAGGGCAACACATTGACACTAGATGGAAATCAGGGCGTATCTGTAGATGCGGCGAGTAACGATATAGATGTGACGGCAGCTACAGGAGTAGTAAACGTTACTGGAAACCAGGGGATAAACATTGATGCAACCAATAACAATTTAACCCTGGATGCGATTGCCGGTACGCTAGTGTTGGATGGCAATAGTGGAGTAAGCATAGATGCAAGTACTTCAGGAGATGTTACGATCAATTCAGGTGCAGGTTCGGTTAGCATTGATGGAGCTGAGGCGATATCCAATGCCGTTTCGATCACTGCAAGTGATGCTGCGGGAGGAATAGAATTGGCTGCAGGAACTGGAGACATCGATCTTACCACCACTGGGGAGGTTACGCTGAATGGAAATAATACTCAGATAGAGAGTGGATCATTTGAATTGAATAGTGGTACCACTGTAACCAATATTCAGGCATCTGCAGGCGGTGGTGGATCAGGAGTTCGTGGATCAGGTACAGCCGATGATAATACACTGGTAACAGAGTTGGCAGTAAGAACTGCCATTGACGCAGAAGATCTCACAGCCGGTGAAGGCACCTCCGTAGGTGGAGATGGTACTTCGCTAAATATTGGCGGGGGAAATGCTTTCACAGGATCAAGGATAATTGATGTAAATGCGAGCAATTTGACGATCGATGCCACTGGAGGTGGAAGCTTTATTGTCAATAATAACGCGGGAGGTAATTTCCAGGTAACTGGATCCGGTGGAAATGTTACTGTTGACAATACCGGTAATTTGGATGCTGCTAATGGTTTAGATGTAACGACTTCAAACCTGACTGTTGGTAGTACGAACTTCATTGTAGATAATACCGGAAATGTGACGGCAGAAGGGGATACGGATCTTAATGGGGACCTGACAGTTGATGGAAGTACCTTTAGTTTGGATGCTGCCGGAGCGAGCAATGTAACAACAAGCACAGGAGGGTTAACATTAGCGGGAGCTGATGGAGTGACAATCACTTCCACAACCAGTGTTGGTGTTGCAATAGATGCCAATACCGCTGGAACAGTAGATATAGATGGTATTGACGGTGTGACCCTTGATGCCAGTGGGGGAGCCATTGGTATTGGAACTGATGCAGATGATCAGGCAATAAACCTGGGTACGGCCGGTGACAGAACCATTACTTTAGGAACTACCGGTGGCACTACGGGGCTGGTCCTTGATGCTGGTTCAGGAGGAATTGACCTGACTGGAGCGACGAACATTAATGGAGGTTCCCTGACCGTCGCTGCAGGAGCCGATGTAACATTCAATGATAATGTAACTGTTGCAAATGGTACTACCACAAGCATAAATAGCAGTACAATTGGAATTGGAAATGAGGCAGCTGATGCTGTGACCATAGGTGGAACCATTCAGGGTGCGACTCCTTTGACTTTCAACGCGGGTAATGACAACACTACCTTCGCAATCAATGCCAACTCTGGCTCAAATAGAACGATCACATTCCCTGATGCTGATGGTACGGTTGTGTTGGACGGCGATATAACTTAAATGCCGCCTATCAGGGAGGGAACACCATTACTGCAACTGCAGCAGATGGTGATCTCACAGTGAACTTAAGTCAAACCAGTGATTTTGTGATTCAGGATGCTGGAACTCCTTTTATTACTGCCACGAATGCAGGAGAATTAGATATTGATAATTTACGCATTGATGGAAATACGATTTCATCTACAGATGCAAATGGAAATATTCTATTGGTTCCAAATGGAACAGGGGTTGTGCAAACAAGTGCGATTGATATCAATGGAGGGTCAATTACTGGAATCACTGATTTAGCTGTGGCTGATGGGGGTACAGGAGCGAGTGATGCAGCCACAGCAACAGCTGCTGATCAGATGGTATATACCACCGGTTCTGACACCTATGCAGTAACGAACTTAACAGCAGCTGGTAGAGCAATATTAGATGATGCAACTGCTGCCGCACAGAGAACAACATTGGGCATAGATATCGGATCAGACATTCAGGCCTGGGATCAGGCACTTGATGACATTTCCGGGTTAGCTGTGACTGATGGTAACATTATTGTAGCAGATGGTACAAATTGGATTGCAGAAACTGGAGCCACTGCGAGGACAAGTCTCGGATTGACAATTGGCACAGATGTTCAGGCCTACGATGCGGGATTGAATTCAATTGCCGGACTGACGACAGCTGCTGATCAGATGGTATATACCACCGGTTCTGATACCTATTCGGTAACGAACTTAACAGCAGCTGGTAGAGCCATATTAGATGATGCAACTGCTGCCGCACAAAGAACAACATTGGGCATAGATATCGGATCAGACATTCAGGCCTGGGATCAGGCACTTGATGACATTTCCGGGTTAGCTGTGACTGATGGTAACATCATTGTAGCAGATGGCACAAATTGGATTGTAGAAACTGGAGCCACTGCGAGGACAAGTCTTGGATTGACCATTGGCACAGATGTTCAGGCCTATGATGCCGACTTAACCACTTATGCTGGAATCACTCCAAGTGCAGATATCCAATCGTTACTTGGCTCAGCGGATTATTCAACTGCCAGGACAAATCTTGGATTGGCAATAGGAAGTGATGTACAAGCTTATGATGCGGGATTGAATTCAATTGCTGGGCTGACGACTGCTGCTGATCAGATGGTATATACCACCGGTTCTGATACCTATGCGGTAACGAACTTAACAGCAGCTGGTAGAGCAATATTAGATGATGCAACTGCTGCCGCACAAAGAGCAACATTAGGTCTGGGGTCATTGGCAACACTTAACTCAATTGGTTCCAGTGAAGTAACCAATAATTCCCTCACTTCAGATGATCTGGGTACAGGGTCTGTAAACACTGATGAGATTGCTGATGATGCAGTAACCACGGCCAAACTAGGTACAGCAGGAGCTGGTGATGCCAATAAAACTTATACGACTGATGCTTCTGGTAACCCACAATTAACTACTGCGGTTGGGTTTGAAGCGTATCTCAGTGCTAATCAAAACACTCCTGCAAACGGGGCGAGAATCGTATTTGATACAGAGGTATTTGATGATGGAAATAATTTTGATGCCACAACAAATTATGAATTTGTGGCACCTGTTGAAGGACTATATCACTTTTCAGTACAGCTTGAAATCGCTTTCGGTGCAACACCTGAGGTTATTACTTATTCCTTATATATTAATAATGGAGGCAATATCGAAGTCGCTCGTGCAACGGGAGTTGGAGTTAACACTGAACCTTCTATTGTAGCAATAAGCAAAACAGTTAAATTAGGTGCTGGAGATTCTGTATTTGTTGAATATAGTGATAATACTGGAAGAGACATAATAGGAGGTTTTAGATACAGTTCATTTTTCTCAGGCCATTTGATTAGATAGTGCATTGAGTAAGAGTGTTCACATATTATCATTGATACTGTCTATCCTGATTGTGGCTGAAGGATACACCCAAAACCTCTATGTCCCGGCCAATGCAAGTATCTCCCTGACCAATGATGCGGGAGTTCATGCTGAGGGGGATATTGAAAATAATGGGATTATTGCTGGCTCGGATGACAGCAAACTAACCACAGGTCAGGACCTTAACAATTCCGGGATCATTGGCCTCGCCGAAGATTCAGAACTTAGCATTTCAGGAAATGGTGTCAATAGCAATAGCCTGACAAGTGCAGGAACCGTATTTTTAGGTGGTGATTGGACCAACAACAACATTTCCAACTTTGTGGATGCTACCCTTTTCTTCAATGGGAGTGGGGCTCAGCAGTTCAACGATAACACAATGCTGGTCCGCGGTATCACTGTTGCAGGTATTGGTCCGGTAACACTAAATGTACCTGAGATCACGGTGAGTGAATCTCTGGACTTTCAATCGGGGATTTTGACATCTACTATTGATCGATCTTTGATCCTTGACGATGCCGACGCTACGGGTGGATCAGAGACTTCCTATTATGATGGTACATTAATCAGCAGAGGTACAGGGTTCCTGTACTTTCCAGTTGGAAATAATGGTCACTTTGGACCTGTAGAGTTCGATAATATTGAAGGTATAAATACGGAGATAGCTGTAAACCATATCTGGACCAATCCTACGGATCCTGTTCCTAACAGTGATCTTATTGGGGTCTCTTCAAATGGGTTATGGTCTGTGGAATTGCTAAGTGGTTCTTTTGATGGTTCGCGCTTGTTCCTTGACTTCATGGATGAAGACCTGGAAAATTTCGTTATATCTAATGAAGTGAACGCGACTAATTATTCTCCTGTGATTGCTTATGCCGATAGTGCAGGAGGGGAGTTTGGTACTTTGGGTGTGGCCACTTTGGAGAATACTGATTCTGTAACCTATGGTAGAATTCTTAGTGATAGCCTCCTGCTATTTTCGGATACATCAAATATCCGATATTTTGCAATCGCCCTGGCACCTCAGGTTCCCGAAGATGGTGTTGTGTATATTCCGGAAGCATTTTCGCCAAGTGCATCAGATCCATTGAATCAGACCTTTCGTTTTTTCGGGGCTCGGGTTTCAAGTGAGGATTTTTCTATGAAGGTTTATAACAGAAAAAGAATTATGGTGTATGAAACTTCAGACCTGGCAGAGGCTACACAGATCGGGTGGGACGGAACAAACAGGAATACTGGCAATGATGAGCCCAGTGGTATTTACTTTTATCAAATCACTTATAAACTTGAACCTGTTGGAGTGGATCCGGAAACAGTAAGTCCCAAAACAGAAACAGATAAAGTCTTCTTAATTCGATGATCAGAAAAGGAACCATACTGTTGATCTCTTTATTGTGCATAACAAAACTGAAAGCACAGGAAAATGATTTTTCACAGTTCATGTTATCATCGCTTTACATGAATCCCGCATATGCCTCTTCCTATACTGATCTGGCCTTAAATGTGAATTACAGGAACCAGGACATTCAGGGCACATCTATTCAAACATCACAGTTTTCACTGGTTTTTCCGTTGAAAGCAGACCAGGTTTCCGACAATGTTGCAGGAATAGGGATCATGGCATTTAATGAAACAATGGACGATGGTCTCTATAATGAAAACGGTGCATATCTGACTTATTCTCAAAATTTTACTCTGGGTCTGCTGGGTTCAGATCTCATAGCTGTAGGCATACAGGGTGGATATTCAAGAACTTCGTTTACGCCTTCAAATTTCACCTGGGGCTCTCAGTTCAGTCAATACGTATTTGATGGATTCAATGAGTTCATTCCGGCACCAACAGAGTTTGATAATAGTGCAAACAGGATGACTTTTAGTGTTGGAGCTATGTACTATTACAATCGCAAGCGTAATTATCTGTTACATAATTACAGTGCTTTCTCCGGCGTGGCAGTTTATAATATAAATAAGCCCAACGATGCTTTTGGTTCAGATAAATCAGGAAGATCAATGATAGTAAAATACCATGGCGGAATAGAAGCAAGAACAGGAAACCTATATGTTTTACCTAATGTTCTTTTTCAATTAACCAGGGGTACAGTTACCACCATTGTTGGTTCACATTTTGCCTATAGTTTTGTCAGTACTGCAAGGTTTGCCTCTAATACAAAAGGATTTCAATTGCTTTTAGGTTCCTGGTATCGGCTACGGGAATCCTTCAGTTTTTTGGGCGGTTTACAATGGAATTCACTTGCAGTCCGGGGCAGCATAGACATGAACTCGAATTTATTTGTTGATCAACAAGCACTACAGGTTACTCCTGCTTATGAGCTTTCTTTGACCTATTTTCTCTCCGGGGACCAGACCCTGAGAAAAATGAACAATGCCCTTTTCTAGAACCTCACGTAGATATTTAGTATCTGACCTTTGTTTACATTTAGGGATGTGAGGTCATTCATCTCCAACACCAGCTCCTCGGGTAAGTTAAATTTCTCCGCAATGGTACTAACGTTTTCCCCAGCCTTCACAGTGTATTTGAAGCTATTGCCAGTGCTCACAGATTCATTGAGTTCTACCAGCATATCCAGGTTAGGTCGGTAACCCATAGGGTTGTCAATGCGAAGCGGTTTATATGCATGCAAACTTGCTTCTGTCAGTCCATTGAGACGCATCACCTCTTCTATGCTCATGTTAAAATTTTTGGAGATGCTATACAGTGTAGCCTTTGGACGGATCAGGTAGATGGTAGGAGGGTGGTAGTTGATCGGGTCATGCGATTTCATGATCACCTCAACCCTTCGGTTGAATTGTCTACCATATTCGTCATTATTTGATGCAATTGGGTCACTTTTTCCATAAGAAGATAAGGTGATATTATCTGCAGGTAGACCATACTGCCTTAAGAAGTCCATGGCAGCAACGCCACGCTTACCACTTAGCTCATCGTTGTATTGATGGTCACCAATGGCATCCGTATGTGCTTTCAACTCAACATAGATTTCCTGTTTTTTTGCCAGTTCTACCAGATCCAGCAAAGATCTTTTTGCTTCGGGTCTCAGCTGAAAATCACTAAAGTCATAGTAAACGTTGAAACTACGCTGATGTGCATGGGTCATTCCATGTGTTCCGGTGATCTCCAGATCTTTTACAAAGTAAGTGTCGGTCCGCGCACCTGCATGTCCAGGGTGTTCCAGTTCAATATGATAATTTCCTGCTCTGATCTGGTTAAACTTAAAGGTTCCGTCGGATCCTGAGAATGTTCTGGCAATCATCACTCCTGATTGGTCCACGACTCTAAGAGATTTGGTGGTTTCAGGTTCGCCAGTTTCTGAATTGATCAATCTACCAGTGACAGTAAGCCTGCTATATTCCTGGTTAGTATAGCTTGGCATATTCAAAATTACCTGACGATCGCCAATGTCCCTGGACTCTACTTCCAGGTTTTCACTCAACACCCGATCATTGTTATACCTGAAAGCTTTGATGTTTTCATACATCTTGTGGGTGGCTGGATCCATGGTGTTTTTAAATGCTGCATCATTGCTTGCCAGACGATAGTTTCCACTTTGTTTTCCATCTCCAAAAATGGCATCAGCGATGATCCGGTTGAGTGTCGCTTTTCTACTCGGGGCCAAATTGTAATAGTAGGAGTAGGCTGTAGAAAGTAGTTGCTGCTCACCCTGAGATAATTCCTGTCCTTGAAGGTCCATGGTCAGAATTTTCAAATATCTTTCTTCCTGGCTACTCAGCTGCTTAACTGCACGAGCATCCGCTGATTTCAGGGAAGGGTCTTTTCTATAGGCATCCACCAGGTATTCAAAAGCAATTAAGCGATCGATCTGCTTTTTATCTTCTCTGGATAAATTCCCGTATGTGCTGATCGTTTCGGGAGTAAGGAGCTCTGGGCTGATGTCTGCAACCTGCTCGTTGGTGGCCAGTATGTTGTCCATCCTTACGTTTTTCATTGCCAGATCACTCACATAAATACTTTTGGCTGACTCCGGCTTGATGGCTACGATTTTGTAGTCATCCGGTGCAGCCCTGTCGAAGCTAAACTGTCCTTTTGATCCGGTGGTAGTTCGGGCAATGACATTGCCGTCAGGATCTTGAAGTGCCAGTGAAATATTTGAAACAGAACCCTTTTGAGAACTACTGATGGCACCTGACACTTCTACCATTTCACCTGCACTGGCTGTTGCAGCAGGGATATTGAGCAATGTTCCTACAGGCTCATCTGAGGTAATTGCACCCTCTACCAATGGACCTGAGATTTTTCTGGCCCCTTTAATTCTATTATAAATACCTTGTTCATAGGCACTCAGGTTGGAGATCACCTGCCTATCAGCAGCAGTAGGCTGATAGGTATATCCTGATCTTGTATCATTAAATGCCTCTTTTGAAACCAGCCTGCTCCAGGTCTTTTTATCATTGACGGGTAGTTGTCTCAGGTATGAGTGAGCAATAGCTAGGGTATTCACTTCTTGACTTGATAATGGCTTGCCCATCAGGTCTTTGACCAAAACTTCTATATAGTCCTGCTCCTTCTTATTTAAAGACCGGTAGAACTTTTCATCCTGAGCGATGAGGTTGGAATTTTGCTGATATTCCTCGGTTAGCAATTCTGCTGCGATACTGCGATCAATCGCTTTTCTGCTTTGAGGATTTAAGGTCTCATAAAATGTAATGTCTGCGGACATTAAACTCGAAGATGAAACAGGCTGACCGGGACCAGGTGTAGAAAGTATCACGTTGCCCTGGCTGTCTTTGAAGACCAATTGGTTGACATAGGTGTGTTGCGCGCCTTCGTCAAATCCTTCTCCCATGGCTACGGTATATTCACCTTTCGTAACATTGTCAAACTCAAACTGCCCGTTACTATCCGTTCTGGAAAGGGAAATGATGTTATTGTTAGCATCAAGCAATACGACTGGCTGGTTGGATACAGGGATGTCTGATTTCACAGAAGCCAGTCTGCCATTGATCACACTAACATTACGAGTGGTGTTTTCAGGAATAGAGGAAAGCAGTTCGGGGCCTGCACTGAGCTGTTGTCCAAACATTGGTTCATCCAGTGACCTGGCTGTTTTTATACGTTCGAAGGTATTTTTTTCAGCATAGGACATGCCATCAAGTATGGCCTGGTCTTTCGGGCTAATAGAAAACTGATTTCCGTTTTTATATGCTTGAAGTGCTTCAGCTGCAATAAGTCTGTTCCAAACGGGTTGCTCAGACGGTATCAGATGAGTATAATACGAATCTGCTGTAGCCTTAAGCAAATATTCACTCTCCTGGATAGGTTCCCCCTTCAACTCTTTTGCAAGTATTTTAATGAAGTCTTTTTCCTTCTGACTCAATGTATTGTAATATGCCTGATCTGTAAGTGCCATCTGTGGGTTTTTGCTATATATGTCACTTATCAGAGCTGCTGAAACACCAAGATCTATGGCCTGCTTCTTATCAGCGGTGAGCGAGTTATAGTAGTTTTTATCTTCGAGCGTGACGGGGTTGCCTGGATTATCCGTATTGATAGCGGCTGGGCCTGTGCCACGGACAGTAAGGTCGCTCATAAAAGCATCGTTTTGAATGCTGCTAGGGTCCGCAAACTCTACCCGATAGTCTGCATTGGGCACGCCAGCAAATAGGAAGCTTCCATCTGCCTTGGTGGTGACCTGCTGAATTACTACACCATTGCTTGAAACAAGATTAACGACTTTGCTGGAAACCGGAGTTTGATTGTTGACATATAATAGTTTTCCGGAGACATTGACCTGACTAAAATTATTGGCTAGCTCACCTGTAATTTCTCCAACAGACTTGTGTTCTGAAGCTATTGCAGTCCTGTTATTCAGTTGACCGAATGTGAGCGCCTGATCATTGATCAATGCTGTTTCAATGGCCTCGATGGCTGATCTTTCGATGGTTGAAAGACTTGCAATGGTGTTTCGATCTGATGCACTGATACTATACTCATTGCCATTGCGGTTTGCTTTGAGCGTTTCCTTGGCAATGCTTCTACTCCAGATAGCTTTTTCATCAACTGGTAGATGATCGTAATAAGATTGAGCACTGATCAGTAGTGCTTTTTCTGTATCAGTCAACGGAGAACCGGCCAAATGTTTCGAAAGTACATTGATGTAAGATTTTTGGGAGCTGTTTAATCCTGCTACGAAGGAGTTGTCGGATACTGCAAGTGAGGGGTTTTCACTGTATGCTGCCGTCACCATGTTAGCGGCTATTGACCGGTTAACGGCAGCTTTTTCCTGTGGAGAGAGGTTCTCATAGGTGCTTACGTTGGTATTTGAAATAGTAGTAGTCTGTGAGCCTGCCGGACCAGAGGCTGAAATATTGTTTCCTGGTATGGAAGAAGGTCTGTTGCCAGCCCTTGGATTTGCTGACATACCGGCACGAACATCTGAGATCATTGGACCACGATTCACCAAGGCAGTGGGTTGAGCAACCGTGGTTTCAGGAAGGTATATATTATCAGGACTATCTACCCAGGGGTCTGCTACTGAGATAAAACGTTTTATGGCTCTTTCTTTCTCTTCAGAGAATGAGCTAAACAACTCCTGATCATTGGATTTGAGGAAGTTAAAGGCAGCTTCAATGTCTCTATTGAGTTTGGCAACAGCCAACTCGTTTTTCTCGAAATTGACTTCACCCAAATACAAGTCAGCTTTTACTGTGTTGTTGATGATCTTGCTGAGGATTTTATCCAGCTGTTGTTTTTGGCTGCCACTAAATGATGCGTAGATGGCTCGATCTTCTTTGGAGATATTCTTCTCCAGATCATTGACATTATTGAGGATAATGCTTGATGCAATATTGTTTAAAGCTTCAAGTTGTCGGGAGTCAAGGTTTTGGTAGAAGATCCTGTCTTCTTCCTGTAGCTCAAATTTAGGGTCGTCTGCCAGGTTATAAATCTTTTCTTTAATTGAGTTATTGACTATCTCAGGATTATTCTGGTTATTTCTTAGGAATAAATTTTCGTTGAAGGCCAGTGACATATTTTCCAGGTTCTTCTTCTCACTGATCACTTTGTAGGAAAGTTGATCCACACTTTGCTGGGATTGCTGATCAAGCTTGTCATAAGTCTCCATCGGGTAGATAAAGTCATGTGCCTGCTTCATTCTCGAGGCTATGATCATGTCAACCTTTTCTTTGTCAGAGACAGAAAGTTCTTCATAAAAATCCTGTTCTGATTGATCAATACCGATGCTCAATCCTAAACCATCTTCTTTGACGTAAGCGGATACCAGGTTATCGACATGACGTTTGTCATCCGATGTCATGTGTGAATAGAAGAACTCATCTTCATCCCTGATGGCCTGTATGTCATTTTGTGAAAGGTTCCTTACCCGAGCCCCCACAATCCTGTCAATCCTTTCCTGGTCATCTTTGCTCAGGGAATTATAAAATGATAACTGCTCGTTGGTAAGGGCCATCTCCACGTTGGTAACGTTTGATGCCATCAGGTGACTGATGATCTCGCTGAGCATCTCATCATTATCCGAATCAAAATCATAGTCATCTGAAAACAGGGAGTTCCTACCAGCAATGGCTTCGTCTGACTCAATCTCAGTGATCATGTCTTTCTCAGTAGTGATGGTGAAGCCATAGACATCCATTTTTCCAACGCCGCCTTTCCTGTTGGAAGACACGTAACCTTTGTGTTTCCCCAGGAAGAAAAACATGTCATCTTTATTGGAATTGAATGGTGCACCTATATTGTAGATCTCCGCCTTTTCGAATGAATTTCCGTCCGCAAGATAAATATCGAATCCCCCAAAACTCCTGTGCCCATCGGAGCTAAAGTACAGCGCCTGATCTTCCTGATCGTAAAAGGGAGACGATTCTGTAAATGGAGTGTTGATTTGTGAGCCAAGATGCTGAGCTGGTCCCCAGTTTTCATCTCCGAATTTGGTACTTAGATAGATGTCATATCCTCCGATTCCCCCAGGACGATCCGAGCAGAAGAAAAGTGAGTCACCTGTAATGGTAATACAGGCCTGCCTCGAATTTGAGCCACGCTCATTTACATTGGTATTAAGCTGAATAGGGTCAGTCCATTCTCCTTTTTGAAGTTTCGAAACATATACAAAGCAGTTGACCACGTTACCATTACCCTCGACACACCTGGTGAAATAGAATTTGGTTCTGTCATGGTTAAACATTCCTGCCGCATCATCAAATTTGTCGTTCACCACATCAAAATCATCTCTGGTTTTGACTTCAGACCAACCATCTCCGGTCTTTGCAAATCGATAAAGATCATTCCAGGATCCTCCAAATGCACTTGTTCCGGAACCCCTTCCACCTTTTCTACCGGAGGAGATCACGATGGTGGAATCATTGAGGTAGGTAGATGGTGCAGAATCCATGTATTCGCTATTTACCGGCTTGGGCAGTATAATAAACTGATGTTCCGGTTGTGTTATTGAGGTTTCATTCAATGCGATCAGCGTTCCCTCACGTTCGATTCTGGCCTGCTCATAATAGTGCCGGTATCTTGGATCTTCGTGTTGATCCCTTTCCTTGAGCAACATCATAAATTCTTCAAAAGCCACCAGTGCATCTGAGTAACCCCCATTCAGCTTTTTCATGAGGGCGAAATAGTAGCCAGAGAGTAGAAATCGCCCGTCGTTCCTACGCATTACCTTTTGATAATAACCCTCTGCCATCTCATAATCCAGGATAGCGCGGTACGACTCAGCTAATTTGTATTGAGCTGCGATATTATTTGGGTCTTTATCTTCAAGAATTGTCTTATATATACCTATGGCGCTTTGATAATCGTTAGCCTCAGCATATTTATCACCCATTTCCATCAATAAAGTGACAGGTTGACTGATTCCCAGGAAGGGAATTGCAAGCACAAAAAAGGCTGCAAATAGATAGTTTGTTACTTTTTTATCCATGACCAACTAGAATAAAAGATCCCCAAATAAGAGGGTTTGGATAATTCTTTCTTAATGTCACCTGTGCCTGATAAAGAGATTCTGCAATATTATTGCTTTTTAAATAGTTTTCATAAAACGTATTCATGAGCTCCTGCGTAGCCTTATCATCTACCTTCACCAGACTGGTAATTAAGAATTTTGTCCCAGCCACAAGGAATGCTCTTTGAAGTCCATATACACCTTCTCCATTTTCCACATCTCCGAGCCCTGTCTCACACGCCGAGAGCACCACAAGCTCTGTTTCATCCAGGTTGAGGTTCATCGCTTCATACGAACTCAAAATGCCATCACTAAAATTTACCTGGTTGCTACCATTAGCATAAGCTGATAGTGAGCTGGCTGCTCCCAGTAGAAACAACCCGGATTTGAAAAGGGGATTGTTGCTGTTAATTACTCGCTGAAGCGCACTGTTCTTATCAGAAAAATATCCATGTGTGGCAATATGTAATATTTTAGGACTGTTGATTTCTTTAATTCTGGCTTCCGTTGCATTATCACCTTTGAAGAGGGTAGTTTCCCACTTCTTGGAACTTAAGTCTTTGGCAGCAATGTTGATTTCCGTCTCCGATCCGGGCAGCTGATCCAGAGCAAAAGACTTTTGACTCGCGGTCCCGAAATTTGGATTTCCAAAGAATACAGCATCATTGACAGTTTTTTTCGACCTTTCCTTGACGATGTCTTCACAGTTGGTGATAAAGCTCACATAATACTTATCAATCAGGTAGGTATCGTCGGGAAGCTTAAAGGTATTTGGGTTGATCTTAAAGAAGATACCATCAGGAGATACATAGAGTTTTTTGGTTCCGTCCAGATGCTTGTCAATTCTTTCCCAAACCAGTTTGTAGGATGCTGACTCTTCAAATTGAAATTGAAGTGCATTTTTATAAGCTGCATAAAGTTTTTCTTCAAGCTGAACACCATTTTCTATGAGTTCAAACTCTGGCATTGTACTGTTTGGTCTGAGTATGATTACCAGATAGGAAAGGGCATCACTAAAACCAAATACATGGGCGTCACCACGAGTACCGGATACAAAATCCCGGATACGGATGATTTCGACTACGCTTTCGTCGGACTTGAGGCCTCTCTGTACTTTCTTCCAGGTTATTTTGTCGTTTCTGATGTAAGAAGAAAACTGCTGCGAACTCAACATGATTTGCTTCTCCATGTTTTCAACGCTGTCTTCCAGGACGTCTATATTAATTTTATATTCTTCCAGCCGGGCTTTACCTACCTGGTAGTAGCTTGCCAGCTTTGTTTTCAGGTCTTTCCACTGGATATAGGTTGCCATTAGCTCATGGTTCCCACTTTTGCTGATACTTTTTTGCAGCTTCTCGCCAGATGAAAACAAGATCGCTTTAGTTTGAATCTGGTTATTTAGTACCTCAGTTATGAGCTCGGGCTTTTTCTCCAGCAACCTGATTACCACAAAGTTGTACCGTTCTATGTCTTCCCTTACATCCTGATAAAAAAGCTCTTTTTCACGTTCTGTCAAAACAGGGAAAACACTAGTGATCTGGTCTATTTGAATGGATATGGCATCCCTGAAATACTGCTCGGCCAGTTCAAGGTTTCCCTGTGCGAAATAATGAAGGCCAATGTTTTCCAGTGACCGGGAATAGGAGGGGTGATTAACGCCTAGGCGGTCTTTTTTGATTACTACTGACTCCAGGTAGTAATTAATAGCTTTGTCAGGGTATCCCATCGCTGAATAGAGTATCCCAAGGTTGTTGAGTGTTGTAGCATAATCAGGATGATTTTTTCCGTATACATGCTCATCAATCTGGAGAACCTCCAGATAATACTTTTCTGCAGTTGTGAAATTTCCCAGTATCCTTTCTGTGCTGGCCAGGTTGTTCAGAGCATCTGCATAGCTAGGGTGTCTCTTTCCATACCTTTTTTCATAGACAGGCAGCGCTTCAACGAAAAGCGCTTTTGCTGCTTCAAACTGGCCTTTTCGTTTGTAGATGACTGCCAGGTTATTGATAGAGGTAGCATAATATTGATTGTCAGTTCCGAGGTGATCAATGCAGATCCTGTGAACTTCACTAAAATACTCTTCCGCTCTGTCTATGTTGCCGAGGTCCTGGTATAAGATTCCCAGGTCATTCATCGTTTCCACCAAAAGGTGCTCAGGAAGGTTTGGAATACCTTTCTTCAGATCCATTGTTTTCAGAAGAATCCGCTCTGCTTCTGCATAGTTTCCTTCAGCCTCATAAAACATCCCCAGGCTTTCCAGAGACTCAGCATAATCTATCTTATAGTTAGTCCCAAGATTTTCATATATCCTGGTTGATGTTTGCAAATAATCTTTTGCCCTGGCAATGTCTCCATTTTTTATCATTATCCTACCCAGGTGATTGCAGACCTCTGCATATTCCGGAGTATTTTCATCATGGATTTTTTCGATCAGGTCGTGGGATTTATTGAAGTAATCGAGGGCCAGGTCATAGTAGCCAACTTCTTCAAAAAGGATCCCCAGCTTACTTTGTGCTGAAGCGTATTCATAGGATTGCTGACCATAAGCACGGGCTGCTTCGTCGATAGATTTGATTAGGAAATCCCTGGCCTTATCATATTCGCCTTCCTCTATCATCACTGAGCCAAGGTTCTGATAAGTGAATGTGAGATCTTTTTTGTCGATGATAGGATCAGATAAATAAACCCTTAATGCATCCTCGAGATTTTTTTTGGCCAGATCATATTTCTTGATCTTGATATAAGCAAAACCTAGGTTGTTGTGAAGGTTTGCTTTCTGTACGGTAGACAGCTGACCTGAGAGTGAGGAATTGCTAAAGATACTATTGATTTCATTGATGGCTGTTAGGATATCATTCCTATCCATCAGATTATCAACCTTTTGCAGTCGGGCATCAAGACCCTGAGAAAAAAGTATATGTGATCCTAAGAAAAATAAAAGAAGAGTGCAACCTCTACAAAGTAATTGCAAACTATTCATACTAATAATTGACGGTATTGGTGGAAACTACAATTATACCCTAAATATTGCCAAAATTATTCACATAGGCGGAATAGAAATACTATTAATTAATAAATTACTACTGAAAATACGCACAATGTGAATGCCTATACACTACATGGTATTACATCCTATTTATCAAATAATTAATACCTTTTACCTATATTCAAATTTAACTCAATAATGAAAAGAAAAGAAGCCCTCAAAATACTTACCAGCGGTTCTCTTGGTTTGGGGATTATTCCCTTCGGTGACGCTAAATCTAAAACATCGGAAAGTTTGCAGTTAAAAGGAAACATTAATCACGCAGTTTGTAAATGGTGCTACAGAGATATTCCGCTCAAAGAATTTGCGGTCAAATGCAAGGAGATGGGCATCTCCGGAATAGATCTTCTTGGAGCAGATGACTGGAAGACTGTAATGGATGAAGGGTTGGCCTGCTCCATGGGTACACCTAAAGATGCCGGGATCGAAAAGGGTTTAAATGACCCGGGGAATCATGAAAGATTGACCAGAAATTATATTGAGGCAATTGACAAAGCTGCGGATGCTGGTGTGGAAAAGATCATTGTGTTTTCTGGCAACAGAAATAATATATCGGATGATCAAGGACTTGAAAATTGTGCTAGAGGGATTGAAAAAGCTTTGAAGGTGGCAGAAAAGAAAAATATTCTGCTGGTGATGGAGCTCTTGAATAGTAAGGTAAATCACCCGGATTATCAGTGTGATCATACGGAATGGGGAGTGAAACTGGCTAAAAAAATAGGCTCCCCAAATTTTAAATTGCTTTATGATATCTACCACATGCAGATCATGGAAGGAGACGTGATCAGGACCATAAGAGAGAACCACGAATACATTGCACATTATCATACAGGGGGAGTTCCGGGTAGAAATGAAATTGATGAGTCACAGGAGCTATACTATCCTGCGATCATGGAAGCCATCGTAGAGACGGGGTATACCGGCTATGTGGCTCAGGAATTTATTCCAAAAAAGGATGATAAACTGGCTTCCCTAAAGGCAGGTGTAATGATATGTGATGTATAATCCATAGCAATTACCTAAATTTATCTCCATGTTGCGCCAGCTTGAACTTTTAACAGGGCTCTTTTTGGTCTTTCTGTTAATGCAGGGTTGTTATGGGTTAGAAACAGATATATCCAAAAAACTCCAATTTCCAATTACATTAACCACAACAGATTCATTTATTGCATCTGCTGATAGCATAATCAATATACCCGGTCATGATGAGATAGATGATTATGTCGATCATGCGGTATACCCCAATCCTTTCACTGTCAATGAAATAAGCTACAAAGTAAATAGCGTTGGGTTTACAAATACAGCTCAGACAGTGGATGTTGAGGTATTCTATAGAAATGCTGATTTAGATACCATTTCATTGTTTCAACAGAGTAATTTGATGCTTTTAGCTGGCGAAAGGGTCGTAGTGCCCGTACCTGCCACGGATTTAAGTGCCATCACAAGTCTGGTCAATAATCAGTCAACGTTTCTGATGATTGTAGAAACTTCAGGGGATACACAGTCAATTGACTTTACGCTGAGTCTTTATTTCGACACCACAATTGCTATCGATTATGATTTATAGAGTGATCATATTCTTAGTAGTGCTGGCCCATTCCTGGAAAGCCATGACTCAGGATGAGCTTGATATGTTTTTGCAAGCTGGTGTAAAGGATGCAGGGCTGGTCATTCAAAATTATTTAAAGCCGGTCTTTGAGGGTGTTGGATATGGATATACAAATGGCTGGTATCATACAGCCAAAGCACATGAGACTTTTGGTTTCGATATCTCCATATCAGGGAATGTTGCGTTTATTCCACAGTCTAACCTGACCTACACTTTCAATAACTCAGATTATTCCAACATTAAACTCACCAACGGCAATTCAGCCCAACTACCTACAGTATTGGGCCCATACCTCAAAAGTGAACGACCGGAAGTTACGTTTTATAATGACGGTGAAGAGATCGTACGCACAACTGCACCACCCGGTGCAATCAACTTAAAAGAGGAAATAGGATTTAATGCTGTTCCTGTTCCAATGATACAGGCAGGTGTTGGGGTCATCAAAGAAACAGATGTAATCATTCGATTAATACCTCCAATCTCCTTTGGAGCCGATGCCGGAAAACTCAGCATGTTTGGTTATGGAGTGAAACATAACATCGGCCAGTGGATAAAAATGTTAGATTATTCAGGTATTGATGTTTCTTTCCTGGCAGGCTTTAGCAATCTGAAGGTGACTGCAGATCTGTCTGAAGAAGACGATCCGGTGACAAGCAACAATGAAGGGGTGTTTAAAATCAATGGCTTTGTCCTTCAGGGGATTGTCTCTAAAGAATACATAAAAGTTTTTACAATCTACGGAGCAGTAGGTTATTCTCGGGCCGGATCAAGAACCCAGATCTTAGGAACATATCCCATAGATCCTGATTTTGAGCAGTTGCCTGTCGATCCCATTGATCTTAAATATGGTAATAGTAGCATGAACCTGACAGCCGGATTAAGGGTACGCATCGTGGCATTAACCTTTAGCACAGCCTATACTTTGCAGGAATATCCGGTGCTTTCTTTGGGATTAGGGGTAAGTGTGCGATAAACATTCTCACATTTTCTTATCTTTCGGCCCTCAACAGAATACCCAAAATAATTTATGTACTATATAGGTTTTGACATTGGAAGTTCCTCCATCAAAGCTTCCATCGTGGATGCTGAAAGCAAACAGTCCATCGCCCTAGTGAGTTATCCGGATACTGAGATGTCCATGCAATCCGAAAAGCCTGGCTGGGCAGAACAGGAACCTGAAGATTGGTGGAAATATGTGTGCGAGGCATCTAAAAGGGTCATTCAAAAAGCGGGGGTTGACAGCAAAAAGGTAGCAGGAATTGGCCTGAGCTATCAGATGCATGGTTTGGTGCTTGTCGATAAGCAACAAAAAGTTTTGAGACCTTCTATTATATGGTGTGATGGTCGCGCAGTAGCATATGGAAATGAGTCTTTTAAAAGAATTGGAAAGGAGAAAAGTCTAAGTACTCTACTCAATAGCCCCGGAAACTTCACAGCTGCAAAACTGAAATGGGTAAAGGAGCATGAGCCTGAAGTCTTTGGCAACATTCACAAAATGATGTTGCCGGGCGATTTTATCGCGATGAAGATGACGGGGGAGATATCCACCTCTATTTCCGGACTTTCAGAAGGTATATTTTGGGATTTTAGTAAAAACGAAATTGCAGGATTTCTATTGGATGATTTAGGTATTGATGAACGTCTCATTCCGAACGTTCATGGCACATTTCATGATTCCGGACATCTATCCAAAGAAGGTGCCGCATTACTTGGATTGAAAGAAGGAATTCCAGTGGCCTACAGGGCTGGAGATCAACCCAATAATGCCCTATCTTTAGGTGTATTTGAGCCCGGAGATATTGCTGCTACCGGAGGCACGTCTGGGGTGGTGTATAGTGTTTCTGATCAATTGATCTATGACCAGAAAAGTAGGATCAATGGATTTGCGCATGTCAACCACAGTCAGGACCATACAAGGATCGGATCGTTACTATGTATCAATGGTACTGGGATTCAATACAGATGGCTGAAACAGCAGTTAGCCAATGATTTGGGGTATGACCAAATAGAAAAGATAGCTGAGAAGGCTCCGGTGGGCTCGGATGGTATCCATATTTTACCTTTCGGAAACGGTGCAGAGCGGATTTTTGAAAATAAGGAGATTGGATCCCATATTTTAAATGTTGATTTCAACAGGCATAACAAAACCCACTTGTTCCGTGCAGGACTTGAGGGCATTGCCTACTCCTTTGTATATGGTGTTGAAATCCTGAAGCAGCTGGGTAGTGAAGTAAACAAGATTAGGGTTGGGAACGACAATTTGTTTCAATCCAGGATTTTTTCAGAAACCATAGCCACCCTGCTTAATTGTGAAATCGAGATGGTGGAAACTACCGGAGCGACCGGTGCTGCCCAGGCAGTTGGGTTTACACTGGGACACTCCAAGACCATTAAAGAAGCTATTGGAGCCTCTCATTCAGTACACATATATCAACCGGTTGGAAACGCTGCCAATTACCGGGAGCATTACAACTCCTGGCGCACGGATCTGGATAAGTTCATCAAATAAATGTTGATTATTTGACGGTCTGAGTTGATCGTATAAGACTTTTATTTAATTTCGTTAACGTACACGAACAATAATTAATTCATAATGATGAAAAGAACGCTAATCTTAGTCCTGTTAGCATTAGCTACCAATGCCCTGTTGGCACAGGAAAATTGGAAGCCCTTGTTTAATGGGAAAAATTTTGATGGCTGGAAGCAGCTCAACGGCAAAGCCAAGTATGCAGTGGAAGATGGTATGGTAGTGGGGACCACTGTATTAAAAACCCCCAACTCCTTTATGGCTACTGAAAAGACTTATTCTGATTTCATATTAGAATATGAGTTTTATCTGGATACAGATATGAACTCAGGAGTACAGATCAGAAGCAACAGCACCAAGGAATACAGAGATGGTCGGGTACATGGCTACCAGGTAGAGATCGACCCATCAGAAAGAGGCTATACCGGCGGGATCTATGATGAGGCCCGACGTGGGTGGCTATATCCATTAGCCAGAAACCCGAAAGCTCGAACAGCATTTAAGATGTCCAAGTGGAACAAGGTGAGAGTAGAAGCCATAGGCAACTCCATCAATACCTGGGTAAATGGAGTACAGTGCAGCAGGCTCGTGGACGACCTCACAGCTGAAGGCTTTATCGCTTTACAGGTGCATGGTATTGGCGATAGAGACCATCTGGAGGGATCTCAGGTGAAATGGAAAGATATCAGAATCATGACTGATAATCTGGAGGCCAACAGATGGGATGCTGACCCTGAGGTACCAGAAATCAGCTACCTTAAAAATGAACTTACCGAATATGAGTCTCGTCAGGGATGGAGAATGTTATGGGATGGAAAATCCTCAGCAGGCTGGAAAGGCGCTAAAATTCCAAATTTCCCTGAAAAAGGATGGGAGATGAAAGACGGTGAATTGACTATTCTTGCCACTGATGGCGGAGAGTCTACAGGACCTGGTGACATAGTGACTGTTAATTCTTTTTCAAATTTCGAGCTTGTGCTGGAATTTAAGATCACAGAAGGAGCAAACAGTGGAATTAAATATTTTGTAGACCCTGCACTTAATAAAGGTACCGGCTCGGCCATCGGTTGTGAGTTCCAGGTATTGGATGATGACAAACATCCGGATGCTAAAAAAGGTGTTGAAGGCAACCGTACAGTTGGATCATTATATGACCTTATCAGAGCAGATAACCTTTCAGTAGAAGGAAGAGGAAAGCAGTTTAAAGGGGTAGGTAACTGGAATGTTGCAAGAATTGTGTCCAAAGACGGTAAAGTAGAGCATTGGCTCAATAATGAAAAAGTAGTAGAGTACGATAGGTTTTCTCAGATGTTTAGAGCGCTGGTAGCTTACAGTAAATACCAAAAATGGGATAACTTTGGTCAATGGCCTGAAGGTCCGATCTTGCTACAGGATCATGGAGATACAGTAAGTTATAGAAGCATAAAAATTAGAGAACTATGAAAAAAGATTCAAGAAGAGACTTCATTAAGAAATCTGCACTAGCCACTGCAGGATTCTCTTTTGCCACTGCTGCCTCAGCGTCCAGCTACAAGAGGATCATGGGCGCTAACGATCGTGTAAATCTTGCGATTTGGGGTACTGGAAGAAGGTTCGGTGCCTACCAGGACATCCTCGATAAAAAATACAATGTACAACTAACATACGTTGTCGACGTAAAGAAGAGTCAGCTTGAAAAAGCCGCAGAAAGGTTAAAGAAAAGTATTTCTTACAAGCCAAAGTTTGTTGAAAACCTCCAGGAGTCTTTGGATGCTAAAGATGTGGATGCAGTCATCAATGCCACACCGGATCATTGGCATGCTCCGGGTGCCTGGAAAGCGATGGAGGCTGGCAAGCATGTGTATGTAGAAAAACCATGTAGCCACAACCCATGGGAAGGTGAATTGCTTGTTTACTTCAGAGATAAATTCAATCGTGTTGTCCAAATGGGAAATCAGCAAAGATCTTCCGGTCATACACAGGAGATCATCAAGGAGATCCATAATGGAATCATCGGTAAGCCATATAAAGCTGTAGCATACTACAGCAGTGGTCGGGGAGAAGTGCCCCGACAGATAAAACAAGCTGCTCCATCAGATTTAAACTGGGATTTATTCCAGGGTCCGGCGCCTAGAAGAGATTATACGCATGACACCTGGGATTACAACTGGCACTGGTACGGTTGGGATTACGGAACTGCCGAAAGCGGAAACAACGGAACACATGAGTTGGATGTGGCACGATGGGCTCTACAGGTTGATTTCCCTAACAAAGTAATGGTTGATTCTATCAAAGGGCATTTTGTGGATGATGGCTGGGAAATGTATGACACCATGTACGCCACATTCAAATTTGATGGTGACAAAGTGATCAATTGGGATGGTAAAAGCCGAAATGGCTATGGTACATATGTTGGTGGCCGTGGAACGGTGATCTATGGCTCTGAGGGGTCTGTACGTGTAGACCGAGGTAAATATGAATTGTATGATCGAGGTGGTAAGCTTGTAAAAGAAGCAGAATCCGGCGGTGATGAAGGCGGAATGGCTCTTGGTGGAGGTGGTGATATGTCTACCAACCACCTGAACAATTTCTTCCAGACCATTCGTGGGCAGGACAAGCTAAATGCACCTATCGATGAGGGAGCCATTAGTGTTCACCTGTGTCACCTGGCGAATATTTCCAGTAGGTTGAATGATAAGCCATTGGATGTAGATGTGAACAATGGTCATATCTATGACAGAGATGCTATGAAACTGTGGAAGCGTGAATACGCACCCGGCTGGGACCCTAAGGTTTCCTGATTAGTAAATGAATAGATTTTTATTCTTAATTATAATATTGGGCCTTTTCTTCTCCTGTAAAGAAGAAGAAAAGCGCCCGAATATATTATTTGCTATTGCTGATGATGCTACCTATATGCACTTCAGCGCCTATGGTTGTGACTGGGTAAATACCCCAGCGTTTGACCGCATAGCTAAGCAGGGATTGCTCTTTCAAAATGCTTACACTCCTAATGCCAAGTGTGCACCGTCTCGTGCTGCCATTCTAACAGGCAGGAATTCATGGCAGCTTGAGGAACTAGGAAATCACCTGGCTTACTGGCCTGAGAAGTACGTTTCCTTTATGGAGGTGCTCAAAGAAAATGGTTACCGGACAGGCTATACCGCAAAAGGCTGGGCACCTGGTGATCCTGGAACGATCAATGGAAAAAAGAGACAGCTAACAGGAGAATCTTTTAGTCAGATCAAGCTTGAGCCGCCTACAAAACAGATTGGGTCAGTTGATTATGCTGCAAACTTTGAAGTGTTCCTCGATTCAGCGGGGGATAAGCCTTTTATGTTTTGGTATGGCAGCGTGGAACCACACCGGGCTTATGAATTCAAATCTGGTTCCACGCTTGGCAATAGAAAGCTGGAGGAAGTAGACAACATTCCGGCCTTCTATCCGGACAATGATACCATACGTCACGATTTCCTCGACTATGGTTATGAAATAGAATATTTTGACAGTCATCTGGGTAAGATGATTGACGTTCTGGAAGAAAGAGGTCAGCTTGACAATACCATCATCATTGTGACATCAGACAATGGCATGCCTTTCCCCAGGATCAAAGGAAATGCCTATGAATACGCCAATCACCTGCCACTGGCGATCATGTGGGGGAAGGGAATTAAAAACCCAGGTCGTGTCATTGAAGACTACGTAAGCTTTATTGATTATGCACCTACTATCCTTGAAGCAGCTGGCGTAGAAGTCACGGCCTCAAGGATGCAACCCGTTTCAGGGATGTCATTGCTTCCCATATTCAACAGTGACCTGGATCAGGTTACAGGATTGGGTAGGTCTCATATTCTGATTGGTAAAGAAAGACATGATACCGGCCGACCAAATAACTGGGGATATCCCATCAGGGGTATTGTGAAGGATGGGTTTATTTATCTGAAGAATTTTGAAACTGATCGTTGGCCGGCAGGACATCCTTTGACAGGATACCTAAATACGGATGGCAGCCCAACGAAAACATGGATCATTGATCAGAACAGAAACAACCCGATTGATAAGTATTGGCAACTCAGTTTTGGCAAGCGTGTTGATGAGGAGTTTTACGACATCACAGAAGATCCTTCATGTGTCAACAACCTGATCAATGATCAAAGAATGACTGAGCTGATCACTACGATGAGAAACCAGCTGATGAATGAGCTGGCAGAGCAGCGTGATCCACGCATGTCAGGAAATGGTGCTGTCTTTGATAATTATCCGCTTACCGGAGGTCAGGACTTCTTCGAAAAATTTATGGAGGGTGATAGTGACAAGACAGGCTGGGTCAATAAGTCTGATTTTGAAACCAGGGAATTTTACCAACAATTAAATCAATAGCCAATATCTGATTTGAACTCCATCTGTTTGTTGATGTAGTTTTCTACATTCTCTTTCATCAGGATATCTATAGGCAGGTGATATTGCATGGTTGAATTGGTTTTGCCGATCAACTTATTGAACAACCGCATTACCGCCATATAGCCCTGTCTTTCAGGCTGCTGACTAATCACAAAGTCAATTCCTCCCTCCGCGAGAAATTTTACGTTTTGATCTATCAGGTCATATCCAATCATGCTGATTTTCCGTGGGGTATTCTCACTCACCAGGTAACTTCTGGAATTTGGAACAAATACGGCCTGGTAACTCTGTCTCAGTATCTCCTGAAGCTCCGGAATAGATTTTTGATGTGGTTTTACTGTAATGGTGACCTCATCTATTTCAGGAGGATTTGCAGCTGATCTGAAATATTGCTTAAATCCTTCTATCCGTTTTAGAAGCACTGGCATGCTTTGAGGATTAGATACCAATTTCGGTACAAGTATCCTACGCTTGTCATGCGTGGCTGTGAGTAGCTCAATCAACCTTCCCGCTACATGCCCACTCTTGATGGCATCCTGACCTACAAAGTCAATCCCTGACCCGGGGATATTGGTGTCTACCAGGATAATTGATTTGCTTTTTCTATGGCAGTCAATAAACTCGCTAAGTTCATCAGGGAAGATTGCAGCTGATAGAAAGCCATCATATTCGAGAGATTTTAGTTTTTCAAGTTGCTTCAGAAATTGCTTCCTGTTGCCCTGATCAAAGGACAGTTGATGAACCACTGGACTATGGTCATGGATTTCGTTCAGCGCCTTTTTGATCCCTACCTGAGGAAAGTGCCAGTACTCGTTGTCAGAGTTTGCTTTGGGCAGGAGGATGGCAAGCCTCAACTTCTTTTTGGAGGCCAAAGACCGGGCAATCAGGTTGGGCTGGTAATTCAGTCTTTCAATTACCCTGAGCACCTTCTGTCTGGTTTTTTCGGACACTTCACCACGCTGATGAATGACCCTGTCCACTGTGCCAATCGAGACGCCCGATTTGGACGCGATGTCTTTAATACTTACTTTTTTGCTTTCCAATATTTTTCCAAATTTTGGTTCAGCTTTTATTAACCTTCCACTAATATCATATATTTGCTTGAGAAAAATGATATTTTCGCACATTCGTTAACGTACACGGACGAATTTTCATAAATTACAACGTATGCCCGACTTAAAAGGAAAAGTTGCCGTAGTAACCGGTGGAGGTGGAGTGCTCTGCGGTGATCTTGCCAAATTACTAGCTTCAAATGGTGCCAAAGTTGCCATCCTTGACCTCAAAAAAGAAGCCGCTGACCAGGTAGCTGACGAAATCATTAAAGCAGGAGGCGAAGCCATCGGAGTAGCTGCCAATGTTTTGGAAAAAGAAGCTTTGGAGGCAGCCAGGAAAGAAGTGGAGGATCACTTTGGGACCTGTGACATCCTTTTAAACGGAGCGGGTGGAAATCATCCTAAGGGCACTACCTCAAAAGAATTTTTTGAGGAAGATCAATTACTCGATAGTGAGGTTACCTCATTTTTTGATCTGGATCCAAAGGGCATTGAGTTTGTTTTTAATCTCAACTTCCTGGGCACCTTGATCCCTACTCAGGTTTTTAGTAAAGGAATGATTGGAAAGAAGGATGCCTGCATTGTCAACATCTCGTCCATGAATGCTTTTACACCACTAACTAAAATCCCTGCTTACAGTGGAGCAAAAGCAGCTGTGAGTAATTTCACCCAATGGCTGGCCGTCCACTTTTCTAAAGCGGGTATTCGTGTCAATGCATTGGCTCCGGGATTTTTCCTCACTGATCAGAACCGGGCCTTGTTGACCAATAAGGATGGGTCTTTGACAGCCCGTGGAAATAAGATTATCTCACAGACTCCAATGGGGCGATTTGGTGATCCTGAAGATCTCAATAGCACCCTTTTGTATCTCTGTGACCCTGCTTCCTCATTTGTTACGGGTGTAGTGATCCCTATCGATGGTGGTTTTAGCGCCTACAGTGGGGTTTAAATAAATTTTAATCATTACCTTGAATCATAAACCTAAAAATGACCTTAGAACAAACCTGGAGATGGTACGGACCTAAAGATCCCATTCCATTGAGTCATGTAAAAATGGCTGGTGCTACTGGAATCGTGACTGCACTGCATCATGTGCCCATTGGAGATGTTTGGACGATTGACGAAATCAACAAACGGAAGAATGAGATTGAATCCGAAGGTTTGACCTGGTCGGTAGTGGAAAGTATTCCTGTTCACGAAAACATTAAAACCCGATCAGGTAATTATGCTCAATACATAGAAAACTATCAACAAAGCATTCGCAACCTGAGCAAAGCTGGTATTGACATAGTTTGCTACAATTTCATGCCGGTACTTGACTGGACGCGGACTGATCTTTTTTATGAAATGCCTGATGGCTCAAAGGCACTGAGATATGATGCCAGCCAATTTGCTGCATTCGAACTGTTCCTGTTGAAAAGACCTGGTGCTGAGGCTGTCTACTCCGAGGCGCAAAAACATAAAGCTAAAGATGCATTAGACAAGATGTCTAAAGATGAGCAGGAGGTTTTGGTTCGCAACATCATTGCTGGCCTTCCAGGATCCGATGCCGGATATACTTTGGGTGAGTTTCAGAAAGTGCTCGATACCTATGCTGAAGTAGGTGATGCGGAGCTTCGAAATAACCTTTACAAGTTTCTGGAAGCTATTATTCCGGTGGCCCAGGAATCAGGAGTACTCATGGCAATTCATCCGGATGATCCTCCATTCCCTTTGTTGGGTCTACCTAGAGTGGTAAGCACTGAAGCAGACGCCAAACAGCTTCTGAATGTTGTGGATTCACCAAACAACGGACTTTGCTTTTGTACAGGTTCTTATGGAGTAAGAGCCGACAATGATCTGCCGGGTATGGCTGAGCGTTTAGGACATCGCATCAATTTCATTCACCTAAGAGCAACGAAGCGGGATGATGAAGGCAACTTCTACGAAGCCGATCATTTGACAGGTGATGTAGACATGTACGGTGTAATGAAGTCATTGGTGAATGAGCAAAATAAAAGAGCTCGTGATGGTAGAAAAGACCTAAGGATGCCGATGCGTCCTGACCATGGTCACCAGATGCTGGACGACCTGAATAAAAAGACCAATCCGGGATACTCAGCAATCGGAAGGTTAAGAGGATTGGCAGAATTGAGAGGACTCGAGCTGGGTATTAGAAGAAGCCAAACAGACTAATAGAATCATGAAGAAATACATGGACGAGAATTTTCTGCTAAGCAACAAAGCCTCTGAAAGGCTTTACTTTGACTATGCAGAATCTTTGCCGATCATCGATTATCATTCACATCTACCACCCAACGAGATTGCTGAGGACCTGCAATACGATAACCTCACGCATGTGTGGCTTCGTGGCGACCACTATAAATGGAGAGCCATGCGGACCTTTGGGATTGACGAGTCTTATATCACAGGAGCTAAACCCGATAAAGATAAGTTTTTGAAATGGGCGGAGACCGTTCCAAACACATTGAGAAACCCATTGTATGACTGGACACACCTCGAGCTAAAGCGTTATTTTGGGATCAAAGATCTTCTAAGTCCAAAGAATGCTACTGAGGTTTATGAAAAAGCAGGAGACCAGCTAAAATCAAAATCACATACTGCTCGTGGTTTGATGAAGCAGATGAAGGTGGAGATATCCTGTACAACAGATGATCCCATCGATGATCTCGCTTACCATAAGAAAATCAAAGAATCAGGTTTTGAGATAAAGGTGTTGCCGACTTTCAGACCTGATAAAGCCATGACCATTGAGGCTCCGACTTATCTGGATTACCTGAAGAAATTATCAGCTGTGTCCGGAGTGGAAATCACTGATTATGACACTTTCAAAGCAGCCGTCCTGAAAAGGCATGACTTCTTCCATGAAATGGGAGGCAGACTTTCTGATCATGGTCTGAATTGTATTGAGCATGAGACCTACAAAGCCGGAGAGCCTGAGGCAGTTTTTCAGAAAGTACTTGGTGGAAAAGAGATTTCAGCCAGAGAGCAGCGATTGCTCAAGTTTGATATGCTGCTTGAGTTTGCCAGAATGGACCATGCTAAAGGGTGGACCCAGCAATTTCACCTGGGAGCCTTGAGAAACAACAACAAACGATTGCTGACCAAGCTTGGTCCGGATACAGGATTTGATTCGATCGGTGACTTTTCACAAGCGGAAGGCATGTCGGTATTTTTCAATACGCTGGATTCAACGGACCAGCTGGCCAAGACGGTCATCTACAATCTGAATCCATCGGATAATGAGATTTTTGCTACCATGACGGGAAATTTCAATGATGGATCCGTTCGTGGTAAGATGCAGTTTGGTTCAGGCTGGTGGTTTCTCGATCAAATTGATGGTATGGAGAAACAAATGAATGCTTTGTCCAACATGGGCTTGTTGAGTTGCTTTGTGGGTATGCTTACAGACTCAAGAAGCTTTCTGTCATTTCCTCGGCATGAGTACTTCCGCAGGTTGCTTTGCGACATGCTTGGAAGGGATGTAGAGCAGGGAAGATTGCCAGAAGATTACGATTTATTAGGCAGTATGGTAGCTAATATCAGCTATCACAACGCCAAAAATTATTTTAAATTTTAACTGATAATTGCGCATAAAAGAATGAAAAAAGTAGTCACTTTCGGAGAAATCATGTTGAGACTTTCTCCTCCCGGAACACTTAGATTTTCCCAAACCAACAGTTTCGATGTTATCTACGGAGGCGGTGAGTCAAATGTGGCCGTGTCTCTGGCTAACTATGGCGTACCTGTAGATTTCGTTTCCCGACTTCCACAAAATGATATCGGGGAATGTGCCATGATGGAATTAAGAAAGCGTGGTGTCAATGTTGAAAATATCATTTGGGGTGGTGAGCGACTAGGGATTTACTTCCTGGAGACTGGCGCTGTATCACGAGGTAGTAAAGTTGTTTATGACAGGGCTCATTCAGCCATCGCAGACATCAAGCCAGGTATGATCGATTGGGATCGTGTTTTTGATGGAGCTGGTTGGTTCCACTGGACGGGTATTACACCTGCGATCTCTCAAGGCGCAGCTGATGCCTGTATGGAAGCACTTCAGGCGGCAGATAAGCATGGTGTGACCATTTCTACTGACCTAAACTACAGAAAGAAACTTTGGAACTACGGCAAGAAGAGTGATGAAGTGATGGGACCATTGGTTGAGTACTGTGACATCATCCTGGGTAACGAAGAAGATGCTGCTGAGCACTTTGGTATCCACCCTGAAGGTGTAGACGTAACGAAAGGTGATTCTATGGAAGCTGCTGCTTTCGAGTCAGTATGTAAGCAGGTAATGAAGCAATTCCCAAGAGCTAAAAAGGTGATCACTACGCTACGTGGTTCGATCAGTGCATCTCACAACTCATGGGCAGGTGTGCTTTACAATGGTAAAAAAATGTTTACTTCACCGACATACCAGATCACACACATTGTGGATCGAGTGGGTGGCGGTGACTCGTTTATGGGTGGTTTGATCTACGGATTGCTTAAATACCCTGAAGATGATCAAAACGCTTTGAATTTTGCGGTTGCTGCATCTTGCCTGAAACATACTATCTTCGGAGATGCTAACCAGGTGACTGTAGGAGAAGTAGAGAAATTGATGAGCGGTGACGCGTCAGGAAGGGTAGCGAGATAAAAGAAGAGAAATGTCAAGATTTACAAGAATAGAAGTAGCATTGGCTATGAAGGAAACGGGTATAGTACCCGTTTTCTACCACAAGGATCTTGAGCTTTGTAAGAAAGTTCTGAAGGCTTGTTATGATGGTGGAGTGAAGGTATTTGAGTTTACCAATCGGGGAGATTATGCGCACGAAGTGTTTGGTGAACTCAATAAATGGGCTGCTAAAGAAACACCCGATATGATGCTGGGAGTAGGTTCTGTGGTCGATGCAGGCACTACTTCACTTTATATTCAATTGGGAGCAAGCTTCATCGTATCGCCAATCCTGAATGCTGAGATGGCTAAGGTTTGTAACAGAAGAAAGATTGCCTGGTCACCAGGATGCGGAAGCCTGACAGAAATTGGATATGCCGAAGAGCTGGGTGCTGAGGTAGTGAAGATCTTCCCTGGTACCGAGGTAGGTGGTCCATCATTTGTGAAAGCCGTAAAAGGACCTTTCCCATGGACATCAATCATGCCAACGGGTGGGGTGGAACCTACTGAAGATAACCTTTCAGCCTGGTTTAAAGCCGGAGTTCACTGTGTTGGAATGGGATCACAATTGGTGACAAAAGATATTTTAGCAAATAATGACTGGGCAGCCCTGACTGATAAAGTGAAGAGCGCATTGGCCATTGTTAAAAAATACAAATAGCATGAAATACATACCTGTACTTTTTTTGGGACTTATACTGATTGGTTGTGATGCCATCAAAAAGGACACCAGGGTAATAAAACTTGCCCACGGTCTGGACATTGAGCATCCTGTGCACAAAGGGATGGAGTATATGGCCGAGAAGGTAAAGGAAAACTCTGGCGGGAAACTGCAAATTACCATTTACCCATCTGGTCAGCTGGGACAGGAGCGTGAGCTCCTGGAACTCATGCAAATCGGAAGTATTGAAATCACCAAAGTTTCGGCTGCAGTGATGGAAAACTTCGTTCCTTCCTACAAGGTATTGGGACTTCCTTATATCTACAGGGATGAAAAGCACAGATTTGCTGTTTGGGATGGTCCTATTGGTGAAAAACTACTGGCAGAAGGAGATAATTACCTCATGAGAGGTCTGTGTTTTTACGACGCTGGATCCAGAAGCTTTTATACCAAGGACAAGCCCGTGGAAAAGCCCTCTGACCTCAATGGTATGAAGATCAGGGTAATGAACAGTGTCACGGCCTTTGATATGATGAGGGCGATGGGGGCATCTCCTACACCTATTTCATGGGGTGAGCTGTACACGGCTTTGCAACAGGGTATCGTGGATGGCGCCGAAAACAATGCCCCTAGTTTCTATACGTCTTATCACTATGAGGTATGCAAGTATTACTCCATTGATGAGCACTCTGCACAACCAGATGTCCTTTTGATCAATAGCAGTTTGTGGAAGGACCTTTCCGAGCAGGAAAAGAAATGGTTGCAGGATGCGGTTGATGCATCCGTGTTAGAGCAAAGAAAGCTTTGGAAAGAATCCGTTGAATTTTGTATTGAAAAAGTGAAAGAGGCTGGTGTAGAGGTTATTTACCCGGACAAGACCCCTTTTCAGGAGCAGGTAGCTCCGCTATACGATTCTTTTGAAAGTGATCCAGTTATTAAACAATTGATTCAGGAAATCAGAAATGAAGGAACTTAGAGCAAAAATAGACCGTGGGTTAGAAGCCATTCTGGCTTTTCTTATGGGATTTATGATCTTAAATGTTTTGTGGCAGGTATTTTCCAGGTATGTCTTGGGAGAGCCCAGCAGTTTTACCGAAGAACTGGCCCGCTACTTATTGATTTGGATAGGGTTATTGGGAGCTGCTTATGCCTCAGGAAAAGGGCTGCATCTCGCTATGAACCTGTTCCACGACAAATTAAGAGATAAGTCCAAGTTACGCCTGGAAATAATTCTGGAAGTACTCATCATAATATTTGCTTTCTTTTTTCTTATAATTGGTGGTATCCGGTTGGTTTACCTAACCTTTTATCTCGGGCAGATTTCTGCTGCCCTGGAAATGCCACTTGGAATCGTATATCTTATCATACCTGTAAGTGGGATATTTTTCATTTTCTATTCAGTTGACAATATCCTGATAAAAAAGGCTCAAAAAACCAACGACTGATCATTAACCAAAAACCTAGATACTAAACACCCATGGGCTCTTTCGAAATTCTTATCCTTGTTGTTTCATTTGTTATTTTGCTATTGATAGGTCTCCCAGTGGCCTACAGCATCGGTTTGTCTTCCATATTGACATTGTTGGTAAGTATGGATCCAACCATTGCATTAACCACAATGGCACAAAGAATGGCAACAGGGCTCGATAGTTTTGCCTTGCTAGCCATCCCATTTTTTATAGTTGCAGGACAGTTTATGAATCATGGAGGGATCGCGAATAAGCTGGTGAACTTTGCAAAGGCTTGCCTGGGGATGCTTCCCGGAGGACTTGCTTACGTAAACATTCTGGCTTGTATGCTTTTTGGAGCGGTTTCAGGATCAGCCGCTGCGGCAGCATCTGCCATGGGAAGTTTTATGGGTCCCAGAATGAAAGAAGAGGGCTATGAGCCATCGTTTAGTGCAGCTGTCAACATTACCTCATCTACCACGGGGCTACTGATTCCACCAAGTAATGTGCTCATCGTTTATTCATTGGCGAGTGGGGGAGTGTCAATTGCCGCGTTGTTCCTTGCAGGTTACCTGCCTGGTATCCTGATTGGATTGACTCTTATGGTGATCTCCGGATATTTTGCCTACCGAAAGAAATATCCGGTTGGTGATAGAGTGTCTTTCAAGTATGTGATCAAAACATTTATTGACGCAGTACCAAGTCTGTTTCTGCTTGTTTTGATTATTGGAGGTATTGTGGCAGGAATCTTTACCGCGACAGAGGCCTCTGCCGTAGCTGTGCTTTATACTTTTATTCTGACTGTATTTATTTATAAGGAAATCAAGATCAAGGATATTCCAAAGATCTTGTTAAGCTCAACCAATACAAACTCCATTGTGATGTTGCTGATCGCAACTTCAATGGGGATGTCATGGGTGATGTCGTATGAGGACATTCCTCAGTCTGTGAGTAATGGATTGCTATCAATTAGTGACAATGGAATTGTGATCCTCTTATTGATCAACCTGATCTTACTATTTGTGGGGATCTTCATGGATATGACACCTGCAGTACTGATTTTCACACCGATCTTTTTACCCATCGTGACAAGCCTGGGTATCGATCCGATCCATTTTGGTATTATCATGGTGATGAACTTGTGTATTGGTCTTTGTACGCCTCCGGTAGGCTCAGTGCTCTTTATTGGATGTAGTGTAGCAGGTCTGCCGATTCAGAAAGTGATCAAGCCATTAATACCGATGTTTATTGGGATGGTGATCATTTTGATGATCATTACCTACATCCCATCTATCACGATGTTTGTGCCAGAGCTATTTGGCTTTTAAGGAGTCTTAATTTCAATTCAACAGGTAAGAGTCTAAATTCTCGATGGTAATAATGTCCAGGGGAAGGAGCTTTTCCTGATCGATATTTTTCCCGAAAACCAGCAGGTCAGTGAGCTTGGAGATACCCTCATAAGCGGCCATGTAAGGATTTTGATTGATCAGAAAATCGATCGTTCCTGATTTGATTCCATCAATGTTGTTGGCAGTAGGGTCGTACCCGATCACCACACAATCGTTGAACCGACTTTTGATGGGATAAGCTACGAGGTGAACCTTGGCAGTGGTCACAAATGCACCGGTAACATTTCGAAGATCTCCTGCTTGCTTGTTTAATATCTCATTGATACGGTTTGGATCACGATGTGGAATGACAATGCTTTTAATCTCCATATTGTGGTTTCTGGATTTAAAGTACTCCCTAAACCCATTCTCCTTCTGGATCATGTGTGGGGCATTGCCAGGATTTTCATCCAGGTGAATGATCAGTAGGTTACCTACCTGCTTACAACAATGGTCTATGAGGTTTGCCGCCAGCCTGCCACTTTGCTTAAGGTTTTGCCCAATTGAGCAGCTTGGATTCAGATCTGGAATCCTGGTGTTGAACGTCACATAGGGTATTCCGGCATTTTCAAATTTCTTCAGTATGTCCAGAGACTCCTGCAGAAAAATGGGTGTGATCAATAGTCCGTTCGGGGCCTGTGATAGTATTTCATTTGCCTTGGAGACAAAGTCAGCGGGCACTTTACTATTGAAAGGAGTGACTTTTACATTGATACCAAAATATTCAAAATCCTCAATTGCTTTAAAGATACCTTCGTGAGCAGTTCTCCAATATCCGTCATCCTCTTGTCTGGGGATGAGGACGGAGAAGGAGAGGGACTTCTGTTTTTTGAGAGATTGAGCAAAGACATTCGGCTTATACTGGATCTCCTCCAACACCACACTCACCTTTGCCAATGCTTTGTCCGAAACCTTGCCTCTGTTGTGTATGACCCGGTCTACCGTGCCGGGAGAAACATTGGCCAGTTTGGCAATATCTTTTATGGTAAGATTCTTTTTCTGATTCATTTGAATGAAATAGATGTTACGAATTTATCATATTTTTTTGAAATATTTCGTAAATGTGGACGAACAAATTATATTTGTGTTCGAACACACATCCATATACTCCATTTTCGGATCAATATGATTTTTAAATTATTTGTAGTAAATTCAATAGCATGACACCACAAACACTCGATCATTCCGCTAAAACCCTTGAAAGACTTCCTGTCACCATCTTTGATGATGATCACCAGGGGAGTAAAAAGGTTGCTGACGATATTGCTGATTTAATTATCGCCAAGCAAAAAGCCGGTGAAAATGCTGTGCTTGGACTTGCCACAGGAGCCACACCTATCAAAGTCTACAAAGAGCTGGTTCGAAAGCACAAAGAAGAAAATCTGAGTTTTAAAAATGTTGTGACGTTCAATTTGGATGAGTACTATCCAATGGAAAAGAGCTCAATTCTGAGCTATTACTACTTCATGCATCATCATCTGTTTGATCATGTAGACATTCCAAAGGAGAATGTCAATATCCCTGATGGGTCTATCCCGATCGAAGATGTTAAACGGTTTTGTGAGGATTATGAAGCAAAGATCGATGAATACGGAGGGATGGATATCCAGCTTTTGGGTATTGGTCGAACTGGCCACGTGGGTTTCAATGAACCACCATCATTCAAAGATTCGCCAACACGCCTGGTAAAACTTGACCCCATTACCATATCTGATGCAACCCGTGAGTTTATTCGGGAAGAGCTGGTGCCTCGTCGGGCAATCACCATGGGTATCAAAAGCATCTTCAAGGCAAGGAAGATCTACCTGATGGCCTGGGGAGAGAAGAAAGCAGCTATCCTTAAAGAGGCTGTCGAAGGAAACATATCAGAGGATATCCCAGCTTCGTTCCTTCAGAACCATCCTAACGTGGAAGTGATTATTGATGAACACGCCACTTTAGAGCTCACCAGGTTCAAGACTCCATGGATCGTTTCTTTGTGCCAGTGGGATGATAACCTGGCCAGACGGGCAGTTATCTGGCTTAGTCAAAAGATCAGCAAGCCAATTTTGAAGCTGACTGAAGAAGACTACAAACTGAATGAGCTGGGTGATCTGCTTGTTCATTATGGCAATGCCCAGGATCTCAACGTGAAGATGTTTACCCACTTCCAGCATACCATCACAGGATGGCCAGGAGGAAAGCCTAATACCGACGATACTAACAGACCCGAGCGGTCAACACCTGCCAAAAAACGTGTCATCATTTTTAGCCCTCACCCGGATGATGACGTGATTTCCATGGGAGGTACCTTCCTTCGTTTAGTGGAGCAGGGACATGATGTACATGTGGCTTACCAGACTTCAGGTAACATTGCCGTGTTTGATTCTGATGCCAGGAGGTTTACAGATTTTGCCTATGACTTTATGGAAGAACTTCTGGATGCCGATTTATCTAAACATGAGGCCGTTAGAAAACAAATCTACGAAGCCATTAAAACAAAGATCAGTGGTGATATCGATCATGAGTATGTTCGGAAAGTGAAGGGGCTGATCAGAAAAGGCGAGGCCGCTGCCGGAGCAAGATATTGTGGACTGGAAGATGATCATATCCACTTCCTGAATCTTCCATTCTATGAAACAGGTGCTGTAGAGAAAAGTGATCCGGGTGAGAAAGACTTTGCGATCACCAAAAATCTGTTGAATGAAATCAAGCCTCATCAAATTTATGCTGCTGGTGACCTTCGCGATCCTCATGGTACCCATAGGGTATGTCTTGATTTGATCATTGACTCACTTGCTCAATTGAAGCACGAAAAAACCAGCTGGTTAAAAGATTGCTACTTCTGGTTGTATAGAGGCGCATGGCATGAGTGGCCATTGTATGAAATTGAAATGGCTGTTCCTTTGAGTCCTTCAGATATGACGAAGAAACGAAACGCCATCTTCAAGCATCAGTCGCAAAAAGATCGTCCGGTATTCCCAGGGAGTGATTCTCGTGAGTTCTGGCAAAGAGCCGAAGACAGGAACCGTGACACGGCAAAGCAATATGACTTATTAGGACTTACTGAATATGAAGCGATTGAAGCTTTCGTAAGATATAAGTTTTAATATTTTTGCCTGCCGAACACAAAGCGCAAAATATGAATCCTACACTTGTTGTAATGGCTGCCGGTATGGGTAGCCGATATGGTGGCATTAAGCAAATTGACACCTTCGGACCCTCAGGGGAGGCTATCATTGATTATACCGTATACGACGCGTTACAGGTAGGATTCAAAAAAGTGGTCTTTATCGTCAGGAAGCATCTCCTTGCTGATGTAAAGGAAAAGTTCTCAGGAATTATTAGCAATGCTGAAGTTGAATTCGTTTTTCAGGAGCTGGATGTTTTACCTGCTGGTCTTACCGTACCTGCTGGAAGAGAAAAGCCCTGGGGTACCGGACATGCCGTCTGGACTGCCAACCAGGCAGTGAACGAACCTTTTGTGGTGGTGAATGCCGATGACTACTATGGCAGGTCTGCTTTGAAGGTGATCTATGACCATTTATCAACTGTTGACAACAGTAAATTAGATGCTTGTCTGGTTGCTTACCAATTGAAGAACACGCTCTCAGATCATGGAAGTGTTTCCCGGGGAATTTGTGAAGTGACTGAAGCGGGTGACTTAAAGTCGATAAACGAAAAGACCGAAATCCATAAAGGGACAGAGCATCCATATTATGTGGAAGATGGAAAGGAGCATCTATTGACAGGGAATGAGCCGGTTTCGATGAATTTGATGGGTTTCACTAGTCAGGTGTTTAAGGATATAGAAGCGGATTTTGTGAAATTTCATCAGAAGTCCAAAGAGAACCTAAAAGCGGAATACTATATCCCCACTGTGCTTGATAATGTGCGAAAGTCCGGGAAAAATGTGCCTGTGCTGTTTACCGACGAATCATGGTTCGGCGTCACTTATAAAGAGGACAAAGTCATAGCCCAGAATAAGTTAAAAGCTATGATAGACGAAAAGATCTACCCAATAAGTCTTTGGGGAAATGAGTAATGACCTTCGTCAAATAATTTTAAAGTTCGATATAGAAGGATCGATTGAATCCATTGAGCCGTTTGGTGGTGGACATATCAATGATTCTTTTCGAGCACTTAATACAAGCAATCAATTTCCAAATTACTTTCTGCAGCGCATCAACCATCATGTATTCAAAGATGTGAAGGGCATGATGAGTAACATCCGCTCGGTAACAGAATACTTATCTGATAAATATCGCAAAGATGCTACTGGAGGAGAGGAGATGATGGCACTTAAAATTGTAAAGACACTAGATGGTGAGCTTTATACTAAAGTTGGTGACGGCTATTGGAGGCTTTATTATTTAATTGAAGGATTGAAGTCTATTGACGTTCCCTCCTCTGCCGATATCGTTTTTGAAGGAGCAAAGGGTTTTGGAGGATTTGTGGCTGACCTGCATCACTTTGATGCTACGAGTCTGACGGATACCATTCCATTCTTTCATCACATGCCGCGCCGACTCAAAAGATTTGAGGAGGTTGTTTCTGAAGTTAAGGTAGAAAAAGACGAAGAAAAGCGAGCTGTTGAATTCGTTCGTAAGGTTGGGGATGAATTGTGTGAGCTTCAGAGATTGTTGGATCAGGGAAGCTTGCCACTTCGTGTTACTCACAATGACACCAAATTCAACAACATCTTGTTTGATTATAGTAACAAAGCCAGATGTGTGATTGATCTGGATACGGTAATGCCTGGTCTGGTTCATTATGATTTTGGTGATGGTGTCAGGACTTCAACTTGCACAAGTGCAGAAGATGAGCCGGATCTGCAAAAAGTAGACTTAGACATGGAATACTTCGAAGCTTATACAAGTGGGTTTTTAGAAGATACCAGACCAATTCTGACAACCCTCGAAACCCAAACCATGGTTGAAGGAGCACTGATGATGCCTTTTATCATGGGCGTCAGGTTTTTGACCGATTATTTCGAAGGAAATAAATATTATAAGACGGCATACCCAAAACATAACCTGGTAAGAGCAAAATGTCAGTTAGAATTAACCCGAAAGATGCTGGCTAGAAAGGCTGATTTAATTAGCATTGTGAAAAAATATTCTTAAGCATTCAAAATATGAAAGGAAAGATCCTGGTTACAGGTGGAGCTGGTTACATTGGTTCCCATACAGCCGTAGAGCTGATCAAGTCAGGTTATGAAGTAGTGATCGTTGATAATCTGTCTAACTCAAGAGCAGAAGTTATTGAAAGGATCCAAAAGATAGCCGGGACCAGGCCTTCATTTCACAATTTTGATTTGTGTGATGCCGGGAAACTGGCGGATTTCTTCAAAACAGAAAAGAGTATCACAGGGATCATTCACTTTGCAGCGAGTAAAGCAGTAGGTGAGTCTGTCCAAAAACCACTCCTTTACTATAGAAATAATCTCAATTCCCTGATCAACCTCATTGATCAGATGAAAGTTAATGGCATTCCTGATCTTGTCTTTTCTTCTTCATGCACGGTTTATGGCCAGCCGGATAAGCTTCCTGTTACCGAAGACACTCCATTCAAAACGGCAGAGTCACCATATGGTAATACAAAACAGATTTGTGAAGAGGTCATGCAGGATGTAGCGAAAGTCAATGATGACCTGAACTTCATTGCATTGCGATATTTCAACCCTGTTGGAGCACATGAATCAGCAGAGATAGGGGAGTTGCCGCTGGGAGTACCTGCCAACCTGGTGCCTTTTATCACCCAGACCGCTGCTGGAATAAGAAAGGAATTATCCGTATTTGGTGACGATTATGATACGCCTGATGGCACGGCTGTGAGAGATTATATCCATGTGGTGGATCTTGCAGAGGCCCATGTGAAAGCCATGGATCGAATGACCGGAAAAAAACAAAAGCGTAACTACGAGTACTTCAATGTGGGAACTGGCAATGGTACCTCGGTATTAGAAGTGATCAAAACTTTTGAGCGGGTGACCAACCAGAAACTAAACTATAAAATAGTGGATCGCAGACCCGGCGATGTGGTTAAGATCTATGCCAATACCGATTTAGCTAACAATGAGCTTGGATGGAAAGCGTCTTTAGGGATCGACCAAATGATGGCTGATGCCTGGAGGTGGCAAAAGAAAGTCTCTGGTATTTAGGTGTAAAGCAAAATTCTTTCATTCAATCGTCATGCTTTAATAGTTCGTATATTTAATTATCTGAACCTAAAGTAACGGACGATAAATTTATCCAATTAATAAGCCAAGAGATCCGGAAAACCCGTAACCTGACACTAGCCGTGGAAAAAGAAACGGCTGAGCTTAGAAAGATCGCTGATGCCGCACAACGAAAAGCAGACGCGGCTGAACGAAAAGCAGATGCGGCCTGGGAGCTAGTGATTATGACGAGAGAGGAAATCAAACAACCTTTTTGGAAAAGACTCCTTTCCTAACCTAAATCAATACATTTCTTTAAGTACATCTTCCTGGTACATTTTACCGATTGGAATGGTATTCCCCTTGATGACAATTTGATGGTTTGAGTAGCTGCTCACTTTGTCTTTATTGATGATAAATGATTTGTGGACCCTCAAAAAGGGGCTCTGCAATTCATCTTCCATTTTTTTTAGCGATGCCAGGGTGATCAGGTGGCCAGATTCTGTAACTACTTTTACATACTCTTTGAGACCCTCAATATAGAGTATTTCATTTGCCTCAACACGGTGTTTTTGGCCATCAGCCTTGAAATACAAGTATTCTGGCGCATTATCAGCTATTTGGGTTGTTACGGGTTGGTTCAATGGCTGAAGTTTATTGATGGCTTTAAGGAAACGCTCAAATGGAATGGGCTTCATCAGGTAATCCAGCACATCCAGTTCGTATCCTTCAAGTGCATATTGGGGATAAGCCGTGGTCAGAATGATGGCAGGTTTGGTAGTGAGTGTTTTAATGAAGTCGAGACCGGTCAGCCCGGGCATTTGGATATCTAGAAAGATCAGGTCAACCTTTTGTTTAGAGAGGATCGACATGGCATCCATGGGGTTCGGAAAATCTCCCAATAGCTCCAGGTGATTCACTTTTTTTAAATAAGCTTTGATTAGGTCCCTGGCTGGTTTTTCGTCATCGATGATGATGCACCGGATACTCATGACAGATCTATCTTGAGCCTCACATGATACATTTCATCTTTTATATCCTGAGTCAACTCGTATTTCCCAGGATAAGCCAATTCTAACCTTCTTTTTACATTTTCAATACCCACGCCTTTTTCACTTCCGTTTGAAACTTCAGTACCTAAGTTATTCAATACTTTCATTTCAAGACTATTGTTATTGGTTGAAATATGAATACTGATTTCACTGCCTGGGTTGGATTCAATGTTGCTATGCTTGAAGGCATTTTCAATAAAAGGAATCAGGAGCATGGGTTCGATCATCGCTTCCTGCTGCACCTGGTCCATGGTCAGGTCTACCCGTATGTCCTTCCCAATCTTCAGTTTTTGAAAATCTACATAATGTTGGATATAGCTGAGTTCCTTACCAAGAGAAACCTTTTTCTCCGATGTATCATATACCACATAGCGAAGCATCTCCGAAAGCTTCATGATCATCTTGGGGGCCTGAGGAGATTTGTTGTAAGACAATGAATACACATTGTTGAGTGCATTGAATAGAAAATGCGGATTGATTTGAGTCTTAAGAAATTGCATTTCAGACTGCAATTTTTCATGGATCAGGGCTGCTTCTCTTTGCTTACGTTTTCTATTTTCTGTGGTGATCCAAACAATGGTAGAGAAAAAGAGCATCAATATAGAGTTGACCACCGACCCGAATATCAACCATAGAAAAGGTCTTAATCCTGAGGATGATTTACCTCTGCCACGCAGTTCTGAAAAATCCGGTTTAGGCAAAAGATCATTGGTGTATACAATCAGATAGTGCACACTTACGATGATCACAATGACAGCAATGGCATAGTAAAGGTATTTTCCTCGCTCAAAAATCTTTGGGAGAAAGATCATCAGGTTGACATAAAACACCATCATGTGAATAGCTAGCAACCTGAGGGTATGTATCAATGCTTCTCCAATATCAAAGAGTCTACTTTGGAAATAGAAGATCAGCATGCCATAAGCAAACCAGGACAATACATGTATGAGTTGTTCCCTTTTCATCATTATGTAGAAGTCAAAAATGGTTTGTTTGATTCATTTTTCAGCAGACTTTCAACGAAGAGATGGATCATTTCAATAAAAGTATCAGGTCATTCAATGAATGACTAATATCTGGATTATTAAGCCTAAAGTGAAGGTTTTTAGAAGTTTGATTGAAATAATGATCCCGTTGGTTGAATTGTAAAATAGGACCTAAACCTTTGAAATACTTTTGAGGTATAAATGAGCAAATAACACATTAAATAATGAAAAAATCACTACTTGTTTTGGTTCTGGTACTAACTACCGCGGCAGTCTTTGCCCAAAGGGGATTTGACAGATCCGAAATGGTAAAGAGAGAAAAGGAAAATGTATTCGCTAAAGTTGAAGGTCTTTCTGCAGATCAAAAAATGTTGTTGGAAGGTATCTATGAAGAATATGGTGTCACCCTGGACGAAACAATTGAGGAAATCCGCAAGTCGGGTGACTTCAGTCAGTTCAGGACGAAAATGCCCGCGCTTCAGCAAGAGAAAAGTTTGCTGATCAAAGACGTCTTAGCTGCCAGCCAATATGCTGCCTATGAAAAAGTTGTTGGTGCTGACAAACAAGAAGAAAACAATCCGGAAACAAAACCTCAACCTGTAAAAATTTCCGGTAAAATCATAGGTTCCGATGATGGATCTGGCCTTCCTGGCGCAACTGTGTTGATGATTAATGTGAAGGACTCAGCAAGAAGTAAGTTTACCAATGCCCTGCCTGATGGTTCATTTACTATATCTAACCTGGATCAGGCTTTCTATAAAATGCGCGTTACCAGCCTTGGATACAAACCGATGGTGAGAGTATTGAGAGTAAATACTGACATCAATATGGGTACAGTTCCCCTGGCAGTTGATGTTACTGAGCTTCAGGCAATAGAGATAAAAGGTGATGTAGTGCCGGTAGAAAAGAAAGGCGACACCACCTTATACAACGCTGATGCATATCAGGTAAATCCGGATGCAAGTGCGGCAGATCTGGTAAGGAAGTTACCAGGGATGACCATTACTGATGCGGGGGTACAATCTAATGGAGAAACAGTAAGTCAGGTCTTGTTGGATGGTAAACGCTTCTTCGGTCAGGACCCGGTTTTGGCCCTAAATACAATTCCAGCTGAAGTAGTGCAGAAGGTTGAGGTGTTTGATCAGATGAGTGAAAGGTCTCAGTTTACCGGATTTGATGATGGTAATACCACTAAAACCCTAAATGTGGTCACCCGTGAAAACAAACGAAATGGTACGTTTGGGAAAATCACTGCAGGTTACGGTACTGATGACAGGCACAACGTGGAGGGCAATATCAACTTCATGAAGGATGGCCGAAATCTAACCATTTTGGGAATGAGCAATGATATTAACAAAACCAACTTCAGTGATGGGAGTATTATCGGGTCAAGTGGGGGTCGAAGAGGATTTGGAAGATCGTTTGGTGGTGGACAGGACCTAACACCAAAAGGGATCACACAGACCCAATCATTTGGGGTTAACTTTTCTGACTCCTGGGCTAAGAAGGGGCGAATTGAGTCAAGCTACTTTTTTGACCGGTCTTTGTTTGATAATCATCAGATCAGTGCCAGAGAATCTTTTTTCGGTGGAGAAAGCTTGTTTTATGATGAAGATGCGACATCCAGTACTGAAAATATGAATCACAGGATGAATATGAGACTTCAGTACGACCTGAACGATAAGAACTCAATTGTTTTTAGACCAAATATCAGTTTTCAGGATAACGAGTCATTAGATGTAACCTTTGGTCAAACATTTGATGAAGACCAACAATTGATCAATAGCACAGATAACACCTATTCAGGAGATAATCTTGGTTACAGAATCGACGGTGAGTTGACCTGGAATCATAAATTCAATAAGACAGGCAGGACCTTTTCATTAGAACTGGGAACAAATATCAACAACACAAATCGCGAAAATATTTACAGTGACAATCAACTTGATTCCCTATTCAGATATGATAACACTGATGAGAATGTGTCAATGAAATATGAATTTAACTACACAGAACCTGTTGGGCTAAATGGTCAGTTAAATGCCAATTATGAGTTATCTAACTATGTAAGAAGAAATATCAGAGATGGATTTAGTTACAATTCATTTACTGTAAACAATCAAACATTTGAAGAAGGTTTATCAAGTCACTTTGATACTGACTATACAACACATAAACCAGGGATTGGATTCCGAAATCGAAGTATGACAGGGTTTTTTGGAGTGGATTTGGAGTATCAGTATGTTGCACTGGATAGCAGACAGGGGTATCCGTCAGAAATTATTGTACCGACCAATACCTTTAACAACTTCTTACCATCCATCATGTCAAGAATGGATTTAGGAAAGGAGAGAAGCTTGTTCTTTAGGTATAGCACTAGCACTGACATCCCGTCTGCACAGCAGTTACAGCAGGTAGTGGATAACAGTAACCCTTTATTTATGTCAGTTGGTAACCCATATTTGGATCAATCTTATTCACATCAATTCTTTGCCAGGTTTTCGAAAACCAATACTGAAAAGAATACCAATTTTTCAAATTTTGTGATGATTAGGGCTACCCAGGATTACATCACCAATGCCACATACAGTGCCAGTGCAGATAGCGTTTTAGTCGGTGACATTATCCTTCCCAGAGGAGGTCAATTGTCTCAACCCATCAACCTGAATGGGTATTGGAATGTTCGGGACAACATTACTTATGGATTTTTGGTTAGCCCGTTGAAAACAAACGTTAATTTGACGTTAGGTGCTGGGTATACCAGAACTCCCGGAGAAGCCAACAGAATCAGTAACATTTCACAGACCTTTAACGGAAATACAGGAATCAACCTTTCCTCCAATATTAGCAAGAATGTAGATTTCAATATTTCATACAATGCAGGTCTGAACCGGGTTACCAACTCCGTGCAGGAGAGAAGCAATACCCGGTACACGACACACCTGATCAATGGAAAGATCAACTTGATTTCTAAAGGAGGAACTGTTTTCAGGAGTGACGTCAACTATCAAATTTATGATGGCGTATCCGCTGACTTCGATACTAGCTACATACTATGGAATATCAGCATTGCACAGAAATTCCTGAAAAACGATTTGGGTGAGGTGTCTCTGACCGTATTTGACCTTTTAAATCAAAACCAAAGCATTACCCAGAACATCACTTCAGCTTATTTTGAGGAAGTTAGATCTCTGGTGCTCCAGCAATACTTCATGTTGTCATTTACTTACACACTTAGGAAGTTTTCCAAGGGCTAAGATTACAGTTGTTTACATTACGTTGAATATCGTTTTAGTTTAGTTATTTGAAGCAGGCTTTGCCTGCTTCAAATCTTTTACAGGGTTTCAGATTGGATTTCGTTATATTGAGATCCAATAACATTAACCCCAATGACACTCGACCGACGCAACTTTATTAGGAAATCCGTTTCAGGCGGATTGATTTTATCGGCTCCTGCAAGCCTGACTTTCGATGAAAAGACTGAAGCCCGTTATGAAAAAATAGATCAGGCAGCAGCATCACCTGTTTTAAAGCGGAACTTGTTCCAAGACCCGGTAATCATTGATCGGGTGGAGCTTACACATTATGATGGCAATTTCATCTGCCAGGTATATGATAAATCTGGCAACCAGGGGATCTCTATCAGCAACAATGCCAGGATGCATTTCCTGTACCCAATTTTCATCAAGCAGGTGGCCCCATTTTTCGTTGGTAAAGATGCTCGCGACCTGGATGACCTGATAGAGGGAGTTCGGATTCATGCTTCCAATTATAAATACCAGGGGTATGCCTTGTGGATTCCTGTTGCGACTGTGGAATTCGCGTTACTGGATATGCTGGGTAAGATGGTAGATAAATCTATGGCAGCGTTGATTGGAGAGCGGCATCATCCTTCCATAGCCATTTATGAAGCAAATAATTTCAGGGGAAAGAGTGCGGAAGAGTCTATTAAACTTATCAAAGCACATATGGACCAAACGAATGCCAAAGCCCTTAAATTTAAGATTGGAGGCAGGATGAGCAATAATGCAGATTATCCTCCGGGCCGTTCAGAAAAACTAATTCCTCTGGTGAGAAAGACTTTCGGCGATGAAATGGTGATCTATACGGATAGCAATGGCTCGTATGATGCGAAAGAGGCCATCCGGATTGGAAAACTGATCGAGGAGCATAAGTTTGACTTCTATGAAGAACCTGTGCCTTTCGACTGGTATGAGGAAACCAAAGAGGTGAAAGATGGGCTGAATGTCCCCATTGCTGGAGGGGAGCAGGAACCCAGTATGCATAATTTCCGCTGGTTGATAGGTAATGATGCTTTAGACATTGTGCAGCCCGACATTTTCTATTTTGGTGGAATGGTGAGAGGTCTCAAAGTGGCGAGGATGGCCGAAGCTCTGGGTAAACCATGCGTACCCCATATATCCGGATCGGGACTTGGATATCTGTATATGATGCAGTTTGTCTCTATTCTGCCAAATGCAGGACCATACCACGAATTCAAAGGGTTCAGCGATGATATTCCCATCAGTTCCAATACCACAGATTTGAAAATGAAAGATGGCAAGATCGATGTACCTACAGGACCTGGCTTAGGGGTAGAGGTTGATCCGGATTTTATCCGAAAGCACAAAAAGATTGAGGTTATCTAAGCAATTTGATCTATTAACTGAAATTAGATTGCTTAATAAGCAGTTAATCTTTAAAATTGCAGTCCGAAAAATAGAGGGAGACCAAAATCCTCAAAGAAATTTTAGGGCCTATAACTCAGTTGGTTAGAGTAACTGACTCATAATCAGTAAGTCCCTGGTTCGAGCCCAGGTGGGCCCACAACTTAAAAGCCGCGCTGAGCGGCTTTTTAATTATGTCCTATGTATATATTCTATATAGTGATAGACTTGGAAAGTTTTACGTAGGATCATCTGAACTTATTCCTGAAGATCGATTGGAACTTCATTTGAAAAGGGTCTACGGTGAAAAGCAGTTTACCGCACGAGCAGAAGACTGGAAGCTTTTTTCACTATCCAATGTGATTCAATTGAACAAGCAAGGAAGATTGAGCTACATATCAAAAGGATGAAGAGTAAATTCTACATCAATAACCTTTTGAAATACCCTGAAATATCAAGAAAGCTACTGAAGAAGTATTCATAATCAGTAAGTCCCTGGTTCGTCCCGATGGCTATCGGGACAGGTGGGCCCACGACTTAAAAGCCGCGTTGAGCGGCTTTTTTATTATGTCCTATGTATATATTCTATATAGTGATAGCCTTGGAAAGTTTTACGTAGGATCATCTGAACTTGTGCCCAAGTATCATAAATTGATGGTACAGCTCATTATAAAGAACTCACTTAATAAAATATTGGTTAAATTAGTGTAATGGCCAAGAAAGTGTATAAAGGAAAAAGTAAGAAATCACATCCAGCTTCAGGTTTAACTGAGGAAGAATTTAACCAGATTAAGGAGGGAATGCAAAAAGAAGTCAATGCCAACAAGAGAATTCTTGATCAGAAGAAAAGTGGAAGGAAACCTGTCCTTAATACTTAAACATTAATTTACTTTTTTGCCCAGGCTCATCATTATCGGAGGACCAAATGGGTCTGGTAAATCTACTTTTGGGAATCATTTTTCGGCAATTACTAAAGTCCCATTTATCAATCCGGATGAACTTCACAGGACGGAATTTACTAATCCTGACGAAAGCTACTTTCCATATTATTTAAAACTCAAAGTAGAGGAGCAATTCGAAAGACATTCCTCATTCTTATTTGAAAGTAATCTTCATAATCCACAAGCATACGAAATATTAGATGTCGCTGATAAGTTCAACTTTGAGAAACATCTAATTTATTTTAGTACTGATCATGTTGATACATTGGTAAAAAGGGTTCAAAATAGAGCCAGGCTTGGTCTTCATAATGTACCCAAAGAGGAAATCTTAAAGAGATATAAGATTTCCCATCAATTGCTGAGCTTAAATCTGACAAAATTTGATGTGATAGATTTCTATGATACCTCAAGAGAGCCAAAATATATCCAACACCTAGCCACCATCTTACAAGGAGACTGGAAATTTCATTTAAGCCATCAATTAATTCCAAAGTGGTTAAAGAATATTGGAAGTCAATTGGACGGCTCCACCATTTAAAAGCTGGATTAACGGCTTTTTTTATTATCAAAGTAAATGGCAAAAGAACCCTATCCATTAATTTTAACCTTCAATCAATTACGCTCAAATCAACAATCCAAAATACAGATGAACAAAATACTTTCTACTTTAATTATTCTGCTTTTTGCTGGAAGCATTTATGCCCAGGGGCAACAACCATTTGATATTGATGACGAATGGCTGGCAAAGATCGAGTCTATCGCCCCATCGAAGCCTACGATCAAATCAGATGTACGAAACATTCTGGTTTTTTCTCAACATACCGGGTTCAACCACTGGACCATTCCGCACAACAATGAGATGTTGAAGATCATGGCTAAAAAGTCGGGAGCTTTTAATGTAACGATCGCCAAGGACGTGGATACTTTCGAAAAGAATAATCTGAAGCAATACGATGCCATCATTCTCAATAATTCTAATCCTAGTGGTCCGGATAGAAACCTGTTTGCTGATCTCCTAAAGCAAAACTCCAGCCTGGATGAAAATACGATTAGTAAACTTGCCGCTCAGTTTGAAAACAACCTCATGGACTATGTGGCTGAAGGTGGAGGGTTGATGATCATGCATGGAGCCATTACTGTCCAAAACAACTCTATGCCATTTAGTAAGATGGTTGGCGGTAGCTTTGACTATCATCCTAAACAACAGGAAATGCACCTGAAAGAAGTGGATCCTAAACATCCCATGGTCCAGGCCTTCAAGGGCAAAGGGTTTGTTCACACAGATGAGCCATACGTCTTTAAAAATGCTTATGCAGACTACAATTTCCGGCCACTTTTATACATTGAAGCAGATAAGATTGAAGGACTTAGAAAAGAAGTCATTGAAAATACCATGTACGTCGCCTGGATCAAGAAACATGGCAATGGCAGAGTTTTTTATAGCTCACCATCACACAATGCTCAAAGCATGAACAAGGAATTGCTTCAGTTCTTCCATGATGGTATCCAGTATGTAGCAGGAGATCTGAAGTGTGATGATAGCCCCATAGGGAAGTAGTCTTTTTACAAAGAGATTCTTCTGGAAAGATTTATTCTATCGAAAGGTGAGAGGTTTTTTTTACGAAGCTGTTGAAATCCCTGTGTATTAAAACCTCTACCTCTTTTGGGCTTAATAATCGCTGCAGGTCTTTGAAAGCAACATAACTTAATGCGTCATTGTTACTCAAAATACCTAGAGCTACCGGCCGATAAAATCGGTTGTCGCCATCAAAATCAATGGTGAGTTCATAGACAAGTTCGGCATAAGAGGGTGTTTGCATAGTTGGATCTGTAAAAGTAGTCTTGAGCTCGGCATTAGATACAGGGCACGAAATGGATTCATTCCAATGAGCTTCTACTGAACCAGCCATGACTGCTTTTATAATACTTTTAATCATTGCAAGGAGTATTTCATTTTCAGCTCGATTTAAATCCACCTTATCTGTTTGTTGAACAGAAAATCTCCCATTGGATATCTTTTTTCTGCCAACCTTTTCAATGATAAGCGTATTTCCCGATGTGTGATGGTCTGCCTTTTCACAATCCATAAACTTTCCGTTTTGGGAAATTACTTCACCATCAGTAAAGTTGGAATCATAAAAGTTCTCAAATTCATTTCTGAAGATTTCAGATGGACTTGAGAGCCTCCGTTTCAATATAGCTTCCGACATCAGTGAGATTCCGTCCTGATTTTCATCTGACAAGTATGTTTTTAAGTCCTCAAATGAAATGGAACAGATAAAAAGATCTTCGAATGCAATTGAATCTTCGCGGTACTTATGTAATTCGATGGCTTCAATGATAAATTTCTTTCCCTCAAAAGTCTCTTGAAGTCGTAATTCCAGATCATACCCATCAATTGCTTGGTACCCACTGATGTTGACACCAGCATTGAATCTGGCGTTTAGATGACCCAACTTGATATCTTCGAGAAGATGTTTAGCCCAACTGGTTTTGTTTAGTTCACGTCCAGCATGGTTTGAGAATATACCACGAGACAAAACAAAGGATTCATCATACCACAAAGCGTTTCTATTGTCCAGCAAAGCAACTACATCCTCAAATAAGAAAGAGGCTATATAGAGGTTATGGGTAGTAGAAGAGTAGTAGTAGGGCACATACAGGTTAAGGAAGTTGTACTGGCGAAAGACCTGGTCACCTTGATGGCCTTCTGTCACATCCAGACCAATTAGCGAAACCTCATCTGGTTGATAAATCTCATCTAATCCCGGCTCATTGATTTTTTGTAGTCTTGATTTTAGGGTAGTTGTTGAAATTACGATCTGTGACCCCTTAACGTAATCAAATTGATAAGCATTAATTTCATCATCTAGTGCAGCTTCCAGGATAATTTTCGGCAGTCCCTGGTTTTTCCTGAAAAACCCACTATTCTCCTGCTCACTCAACACATGGTACTCAATTGCCCTGACCTTTTCATCTACCTTGACCTTCTTCTGAGCAGTAGCTAATGGTAATGAGAGTATTGTCAAGATGATAATTAACCTGAAGCGGAACAAACGAAATATATTTCAAGTGAATGTCCTTCAAGTTAATGAATTCAGCATATTTCAACAATTCCCTTTGCGTGAACCTCTAAAGTCCGCCGTCGACAAACTCCTTATTCCCCTCCGTGGGCACAGGAGCCCCGGTCTCATCAATCCAGGCCAGTAACTCATCAAGCAGCTCATCTCTTTTCTCCGTTTCCTTATTGCTAAGGTTATTGGTTTCACCGATGTCATTGCTAAGATTGTACAACTCCACCGAATTGTTGGTAGCTATTTGATCTCTTCCGCCTTCCAGCATCCACTCTTCATAGAACAAGAGTAACTTCCAGTCGCCTTTGCGAATTACACTGACTGGACGGGTTCTGAATATCGGGTCCCTGGATTCTTCCTTCAAGCCAGCGTAGGCCTCCAGGTATGCCGGGAAATGCCAATAAATAGATTCCCGATCGATAGATCCTCCACCGCTTAAAAGAGGAACAATACTCTTTCCATCCAGCGTATAATTTTCGGGTGCTGCTTGACCTGCCAAATCCAGAAAAGTTGGATAGAAATCAGTACTGATCACTGGGACCTTACTTGCACTACCCGGTTGGATCTTCCCAGGCCAATAAGCAAACATGGGTTCTCTGATGCCCCCTTCATAATACATGCCCTTGCCACCGCGCAGAGGCTTCTGGCAGGTGAATGTACCATGGCCGCCATTGTCAGAAAAGAAGATCACCAGTGTGTTTTCACTTAATCCCAGTTCTTCCAGCACCGTATTTACATCCCGCACACTTTCATCTACGCTTTCCACCATTCAGGCATAGGTGGCATTGTTATGACAGTCTACACCTTCTTTGTTTTTGTATTTTTCAGTAATCTCATCTTTTGCCTGGATAGGAGTGTGCACGGCATGATGTGCCAGGTATAAAAAGAAGGGCTTACCGGTATTTTCAGGATTATTCTCCCTGATAAAATCCACAGCGACATCCGTCAGATGATCAGTCAGGTAAACACTGTCATCATTGTAGTGGCCATAAGGATAACCCAGGTCTCCACGGTCTATCCCGACATCAAATCCCTGATCCTGTGGCTTATGTCCTACATGCCATTTGCCGATCGCAGCACTCACATACCCGGCAGGCCTCAATGCCTCGGCAATGGTAATTTTACCCAGGCCGATCTCAGTGGTGTTTTTAATAGGGACGATCCGTCGGTCTTCAGATTTCCCCCGGTCAGATCCTGCTACGGTATATAGTCCATGCCGTGGAGAATACTGACCACTGAGCAGACAAGCACGGGTAGGGGCACAATTGGCTGCATTGGCATATGCGTTGGTGAAAATCATCCCTCCATTGGCCAGTCTATCAATATTCGGGGTCTCATAATAAGTGGCACCCATAAAGCCCACATCTTTCCAGCCCATATCATCAATGAAGATAAATACAATGTTGGGTTTTTGTTCTTCTTTGTTACAACTGGAAAATAGGAAGATGGAAACGAGAGCGAGAAGAGAAAGTGATACTTTCATAATTGGTTTAATGGTCTGATTCCAAAGATAACCGTGTTGATATGTATTACAAGGATTATCTAAATTGTGCCCTTGTAAACAGCCCTTGAAATGATGAACAGATCGAAGTTTTTTTTAATCTCTTTTTTATGTTTTGTAGCGTTAGAAGTATCATCCCAGGAACGAAAAGAATGGGAGGACCCACAAATCGTTGAAATTAACAGAGAAAAACCCCATGCTACGTTTCACAGATTTTTGGATAAAGATCAGGCTTTAGAGGACAAATCATATCAGGAATTACCTGACTACCAGATGCTTAACGGGATCTGGAAATTTAATTATGTGAAGAAGCCCAGTGATCGACCGCAGTATTTTTATAGGGAAGATTATGATGTAAGTGGATGGGCTGATATCTCTGTGCCTTCCAACTGGGAACTGAATGGCTTTGGCATCCCGATCTACACCAATGTGACGTATCCATTTCCTGCAAACCCGCCATTTATTCCACATGATGACAATCCTGTTGGGAGCTATAAGCGTTCTTTTCAGGTAAGCGATAATTGGTTGAATGAAAAAGACGTCTTTTTATATTTTGGCGGGATCAGAAGTGCAGCGTATATATGGATCAACGGGCAGTTTGTGGGATACAATGAAGGAAGTAAAACACCAGCAGAATACAATGTATCCAAACATGTAAGATCTGGTGAAAATACCATTGCCATTGAGGTATATCGATGGTCGGATGCATCCTATCTGGAAGACCAGGACTTCTGGCGCTTAAGTGGGATCGAAAAAGACATTTATCTGTACACTACTCCAAAATTTACGTTGGCTGACTATTCGGTAATTCCAGGCCTCGATGAAGGATACCAGAATGGAAACCTGAACCTCACTTTAACCTATAGAAACACCGGGAAAAAAACTGTTAAGAGTCAGTTGGTGGAAATTAAAGTACTGGATGGAGACCATGAAGTATACGTTCAAGAGAACAGCATTACTGTCTCTGATAACTCGGAAGGCAAGATCAGTGTGAATGGAGTTTTGCGTGGAGTAAGGCCATGGACCGCAGAAAAACCCAAACTATACAGCCTACTCATCACACTAAAAGATCAAAAAGGGAATCCTCAGGAATATGTTTCACAAAAGATTGGCTTCCGAACCATAGAGATCAAAAACAATCAATTGATGGTGAATGGGCGACCTATTTACCTCAAAGGTGTTAATCTCCATGATCACGACCCCAAAACTGGTCATGTGGTGGAAGAAGAACTGACCCGACTTGACCTGGAGCTGATGAAAAAGCACAATCTCAATGCTATCCGGTGTAGTCACTACCCCAAAAGTGACTATTTCTATAAGCTATGCGATGAATACGGCTTCTATGTAATTGATGAAGCAAATATTGAAATTCATGGGATGGGAGCTACCAACCAGGGGCTAGAGAACAATCCTGAACGAATGGCTGTTCACCCAGCCTATCTGCCTGAATGGAAAAAAATGCATCTGGACAGAACAATCAGGATGTACGAGTGGCATAAAAATTACTCATCTATCATCATTTGGTCACTTGGGAATGAAGCAGGTAATGGAGACAACTTCTTTGCCACCTATGACTGGCTAAAAGAGAATGATACCTCCCGACCTGTTCAATATGAGGGAGCGACAAAATATTCAAACACAGATATCCAGGCCCCCATGTATTCTCAAATTCCAACACTCATTGAATACGCCGAGAATGATCCGAAAAGACCTTTTATCATGTGTGAGTACGCCCATGCTATGGGCAACAGTGTAGGGAACCTTCAGGACTATTGGGATGTGATTGAAAAGTATGATGTGCTGCAAGGTGGCTTTATATGGGACTGGGTGGACCAGGGACTGGAGGCCACAACACCTGATGGTAAGATCTTTTACGCATATGGCGGTGATCTCGGCGGGAGTCGTCTACAGAATGATGGGAATTTCTGCCTGAATGGCCTGGTATCTTCCAACCGAACCCCAAATCCCTCATTGTATGAAGTGAAGAAGGTCTACCAGTATATCAAGTTCAGAAATTATGATATGAAAACAGGAGATCTGACAATCTACAATGGATATGATTTCATTGATTTATCCGGGTTTGATTTTGAGTGGGAGTTATTCAGGAATGGAAAATCTGTTAGGTCTGGAACTTTTGTAGTGGAAAACCTCGATGCAAGGCAAGAAGGGATGGCTGAAGTCGTATTTCCGATGACGCGTGACATAAGTGAGTATTACCTCAGGGTACGGGCGAAAACAGCAGAAGCAAGTGGCTTGCTGCCTAAGGGGCATGTCGTGGCTGAAGAAGAGTTTGAGCTTTTGAAGCATGATTTGGCTGGATTCAATGCATCCTCGGGAAAGGTAAAGATCGTAGCTAAGAATGATGTCACTACCATATCTGGGTCCGGCTATTCGGCAGCATTTGACAACAAGTCCGGCCATTTGTTGAGTCTTGACTATGGCAACGGCAATGTGCTCAAGGCTCCGGTTGTTCCCAATTTCTGGAGAGCCCCAACGGACAATGATTTTGGTTTTAATATGCCTCGAAGGTTTGAGGTCTGGAAGCAAGCCACCATGGGTCCTGAATTAGTGGAGTTTAATGTAGAGAAGTCTGGCAATCCCAATGTGATCACGGTATTTCAGCTTCCTTCTGTCAATGCCCTGGTGACTTTAGACTACACCTTTAATGCTGAAGGTCAGGTGCTTGTTTCGACCCAATTGACTGGTGTAAATGATTCCTTGCCCGAGATGCCTCGGGTAGGTAATAATTTCATTCTTGACAACACCTATCAAAATGTGACCTGGCATGGGAGAGGACCACATGAAAATTACCAGGACAGATATACCTCGGCCTTTGTCGGTAGCTATAAGATGAAGGTGAAGGAGCTGTACTACCCTTATGAAAGACCACAGGAGAATGGATATAGGACAGACATTAGAGAAGTCTCATTCACCAATGAAGATGGTAAGGGAATTAAAATTATGGCAGTGAATGAATTGCTTGGCTTTAGCGCTCATCATCAGCTAAATGGGGATTTTGATGAGGGCGAGGAAAAGATCCAGCAGCATGCCTATCACATTCCCGTGAGAAACCTGGTGAATGTGAATATCGATCATCTTCAGATGGGAGTAGGGGGCGACAATAGCTGGGGGCTTCGTCCTCACAAGGAGTACATGATCCAACCAAAGGATTACGAATTTAGTTACCTGATTCAACCTATCAGATAGAATCTGCCCGGGTCAATAGCTGATCCGGACAGAATATATTTTACATCACCATAGCTTCGTGTAGTTCAATGTCACACCCCCCATGCCATGCCAGGTGTGGGTGCCCTTTCAGAAGTGACTTAGCATCATCCATATCTTTAGCCTGGAGTACAGAGTATCCAACCACTCCTTTTTTGCTTTCTGTACTTTTACCATCTGGACTCAGTTTCACTCCTCCAAAGAGAGGATTTCCCATGTCCACCAACTTGGAGCCACATTTCTGTGCCCAGTCCATCCAGGGTTTCATGGTCTCTTCAGTTGGGGGTTCGTTGCTCATTTCTGCCATCGCATCAGGCGAGGCGTGGTACAATACGATAAATTTTTTCATAATATGATGATTTATTGTTTGCAGTACTGACGTATTAACAAACGAAGAATGGACAGGGCAGGATTAATTTAATCTATGATCCCCATTTTTTCCATCAGCTTACTGGCGTTGAAGCTCTTGCACAGGCCCGGAGTGAGTTTGTAGTCGAAAAGAATCTGATTATCCTTTATTTCACTGTTGAAACTGAAATTTCGAATACCTGATGTGTCTTGGGTCTCTTTTCCAAGGGAAAGATCGTGCGTAGAAATGATCCCAAAAGCGTTAAGGGTACTAAGCTTTTTGACAAGGGCTACGGCACCTATATGTCTGTCTTCTGAATTGGTGCCCTTCAGCACTTCATCGACAACCACAAAAGTGGCAGACCCACTTTTGGTTGATTCCAGGAGTTGGTTGATTCTTTTGAGCTCAGCATAAAATGAGCTGGTATGCTTACTGATATCGTCGACAGTACGCATACTGGTATAGATCGCCGTTTCTCCCATCGAGAGGGAAGAAGCATTTACCACAGCACCTGCCTGTGCCAGTACCATATTGATCCCGATAGTACGCTCAAAGGTTGATTTACCAGACATATTGGAGCCGGTTAGGATATCGATACTTCCCCGTCCACTGATTTGGTAGTTATTCTTCACCAGTTCATGGGTATGAATAAGCGGGTGACCCAGGTTACTGGCATTGAAATGAAAGGCTTTTTCGTTCACCTCCGGGTATGTATAGTCTGGATGGATATTAGAAAATCCAGCCAGACTGATCAGGCACTCGGTTTCATTCACCACCTCCAACCATTCTGCTATATGCGACTGATATTTCTTCTTCCAATTGTACAGGTCAATAAGCAAGTAGGCATCCAATAAGAAAAGTCCATTCAGGATCGGGTACAATTGGTTGGCCCTTACTCCAAGTCTGTGAGTTAATCTGGATAATTGCTCGATACCCTGAATTGCCGGTGTACTATTTGTGAGTTTCCCCTGAAGCTGCTTGAGTTTTGTAGCTGAAAAGTCACCCTGAGTAATCAGTGGGATAGTCTCCAGGTAAGTTTTAATAAGGTAATGGGCTTTATCGATGCCCCTGGAAAGCTGGCTTAGATGCTTCATGGAATAGGTGAGTAACAACCCATTCGGTATTATGAGCAGGTAGAGCCAATGGTAGGTGAGCGGAAGAAAAATGACACAACAAACCAGGGTTACAGAAATAAATGTGGCACCAATTGCAAGGACCTTTAATCCTTTGCGAATGCTAAAATCATAGTTCTTATGAGCCCACTCAAGGAGCATCTTTTGTGACACTTCGGGCGCTCTCTTTCCTCGTTTTTTGAGCGATAAATTGGCCAGGGTCATAAAATTCTGGTACCAGGCAATATCCTTTGCCAATTCCTGAGATGCTTCCTGCCTAAGCTTTATTTCATCTACTGATGCCTTTTGCGAAAGCCAATGAGCAAGCATTGCTTTTGACTCAGGGATCTGACACCTGTTTACGAGTTGAAACAGACTGTGCTTCCCGAAAATATCCAGGTCAAGTTGGTAAGCGTGTTCAGGGTCAAGATACTCTTTACCATCCTCCAACTCTGAAAGATTTAGTTTCATTCTAGCAATCTCCTGCTTATTTAATTCAATTAATGAATTAAATCGAGCAATCTGACCAAGCTTTTGAGTGTGTTTGATGACTACCCAATAGAATACTAATCCTAATAATCCTGCCAAAAATAGCCATACCCAGTTTAGTGATGATAGGGTTGAGAAGAAGGCTATCAGAGCCAGAAATCCCAGGAGAAAACTTGCACCCCGGATCAACGAAAATTGATTGGCTGCTTTGCTAGTCACTTTCAGTTCTGTGGTAAATTCTGAAACTCTTTGCTCGTAGAAGGATCTCATAGTTGGACAAAGATGCAAAACTATTTCAGTTGTGGGATTAATAATGTGATGATCGGTTGGATCCACATTTAACAATAATTTCTCGAATGATTAATTACAACTGACGGATGATTTTTGTAGATTAATGGTATGAACGCCAACCTAAGCCTGGGAATCTTGTCATTTATGATCTGGTCTGCATTTAGTACATGGTACTATGTGACACATATCAGGCAATTTGAGTTTGGCAAAAAGGCGGTGAGTGAGAGTCGAAATGTAGTGATCGAAAAGTCGCGGGAGCTTACAGATCCTGTTACCACTAAGGAGGTTATAAAAGAAGAAAGCGCCTTAAATCACTCAAAAAACATTCAGTTTAAAAAGAATTCCATTGAGCTTATTGCACCGGTAGCGTTTGATGAATTCTCCGATAGTCTGGCTGAGCAATGGGCAGATACGAGGATACATGTGAATATTACTGGCTATGCATGCGACCTCGGTACCGAAGATTACAATCTGCAACTAAGTAAGAAAAGAGCTGAAGCTATTGCGCAAATATTGAGTACCGGTAAAATGGAAATTTCAGCATTGTCATACAAAGGTGAGGCAGACCCTCTTGTCCCCAATACAACCGAATTCAATAGAATGAAAAACAGAAGAGTTAATCTACAATTCACATCACAATGATCTCAGCAATATTTGAAATTCTAGGACTGCTGACCGTGTCGTGCCTGATTGGAATATATTTTACCTACAGATATTGGAAAGAAAAGTCGCATCTTTCATCCGATGAGATCATTGAGCTTAGGAAGCAGCTAAACAGTCTGACATCCCAAGCTGGGGTTTACAAAGGTAAAATCAATGAACTTGAGACAGCCCTGAAAATGGCCACAGAAAATGTACTTGAAGATGAATCTAAAAGTGTGGTGCTAAAGGAAAGTAAATCGAAAGCAGGTGTTGATAAATCCAAAGAGTTGAGAAAGGAAATTGTCTTATTGAAAGAAGAAATGGCCGAAAAAGAGCGTGAGATTGAGGTGCTGAGTCGGGAGCTAGAAGCAAAGAAAATTTCTTACTATAAAGTGATCGATGGGAGAAGATATAAAGGGATCACCATCAAAATGGCTGACGATGCCATTTCAGGAAGGGGCGACGGCAGGATCAGCATGGAGGACGCAGAGAAAATATTTGATACAATATCTGATGGTAAAGCTTACACGCAGGTAGAAAAAGATACCTTACGACGCCTAAGGACACACTATCATTGGACCGAGCAGGCAGATGAACTTTTCAGAAAAAAGGTCCGAAGCTGGGCAGCCAAAGGTCATGTGCTTGATTAATTAAACTTTTCAGGAGATTCTACTACTTGCAAAAGTTGTAATACCTGGTCCAGCCTGGCTTCCATAGCATTGAATTTGGCTTCATAAGTTGTATTGAGCTGTTTTTGAGTTGTTAATTCTTTCTTCACATCATTTATGATCACTTGCTGTTCCTTAATGGCCTCCAAAAGGATTGGGATAAGTCCCTGGTAATCCACGCCGTAGTAACCATCAGGTCGAGTTAGCAGTAGATTTGGAAACACTTCCTTGATTTCCTGGGCCATTACCCCTGTTTTTAACTCTTTGCTGAGTGTATCGGATTTTAGATAATAATTGTATCCATGAAGCTTTTGTACTTTGTCTAGTGAATTTTCCAGGTGTGTGATTTCTTTTTTAAGTCGTCTATCACTTAATACAACTGCAACTGAGGTTGCGTTTACAAATCGACCTTTGGAATCAAAGGTAATTGTACGAATTGCAGTTGCTGCACCGCCATCATAAGTAATACCTCCAGGATACAACTCTTCCATTTGCAATTGGTTGGTGTTAAAATCCATTCCGGATCCCGGTGCCAGATCAACTGATAGGGGAATACCCCCACCTCCAGCAATACCATCTCCTGCCACAGAGTTGGCAAGCTCCAGTTCGCCTACACTCCCATCAGCTATTTCAGCGGAGGCGACCAAATCGAGTTGTGCCAGTGAACCTAAAGGGTCCCATGAAGTTACCACACCATCCGTGGTAAGATAATTGCCTCCGTTTCCTGCTTGTGGTGGGAGTGAGAATGAACTTAAATCGACTGAAAAAGGGGCAACACCATCGTTTTCCAATGAAAGGTTAAGTGTTGCTCCGGTCAGATCAAACTGATCTACGGTTTGATCATCTGTGTTGTCCAGGTATCCACTTAAGTCAACGGTAGTACCGTCATTGGTTAGACTCAACGTATTTCCAGCCAGAGTTAGATCCTGGTTGTCAGTATTGTCAAGATACAGACTGAGGTCCACATTATTGCCATTGGAAATGTCCAGAATATTACCAGCTAAAGTCAGGGTTTGTACACCGGGTGGGGGGGATGGAACCCAATTAATACCATCCCACTCAAGTATATGGCCGGTGATTGGTGTGCCCTCTCCAATATTGACGGATCCACCGTTTTCAAGTGTAATCAGGTTCCCATTGGCTGGGTTTTTAGCCATCTTCTGAATTAAAGAAATCCAGCGACTGCCTTGCCAGTAATAGATTTGGTTTTCCTGCTGATCATAGACCATTAACCCGTTTTCAGTGCTTCCCAGGGAAGAAATCAGCGCAGTTCGCTGACTCGTATCAAGCTTTGGTAAAAGCAAACCCTGATCACCATTAGGAGCAACGAGGTGTAAGACAGCAAAACGATTTGGGTCTTCAGTGTTTATGCCAGCAGAGAATTCCTGAGCATAAGACCATTTAACAAATATTGTGAGGAGTAGAAGTGTGAAATACTTCTTAGTGAGAGCAACCATTTATTGATAGTTTTTGTGATTCAAAAAATAAACTACAAATACACTACCAGGATCAAATTGACCATAAAGTCAATAAGAAGCTCGGTATTCTTTCTCAATAGCTGGTGCTGATAAGTACAAAGTATTCTTTGTATTATGCAATGATAACGGATAAATATCAGAACAGTTGTTCTTAAGTAAAAAAAGATCAGCTATCAGGATGAAGAATTAATTACATATAATGATTGAATATTTCCATGCTTTCAGGTCATCCGTAAATAACTGGTTATCAGTAGGAAAGAAGATATCCTGGCGATTTTCGATGCATAGTCTTTTGCTCAAAGGCATAGGCAATTGAAATCAGTATTGGTTCACTCCAGGCTCTTCCAAAAAATGAAATGCCAACTGGTAATTCGTCTACAAAACCCATTGGTACGGTGATGTTGGGATATCCTGCCACAGCGGCCAGACTAGAGCTACCCAATTGAAAATGATCTCCATTGACCCAATCTGTTTTCCATGCCGGACTCCCGGTGGGAGCCACAATAGCATCGAGGTTATGTAAATCCATCACTCGGTCTATGCCTTCGTCCTGGCTGTATTTTTTTGCTCTTTCAAGGGCATCAAGATATTCGGTGGAAGTTAAATCGCCTTTAGATGCGGCAAGCTCCAGGTACTTTTGATTATGATATAATAGCTCAATGGAGTCATTCTTGTTGAAAGCAATGAGCTCATCAATGTTTTTGATGGGAGAATCAGGACCCAGTACTTTAAAATACTTATTAAGACCGTCCTTATATTCATATAACAGGATTTGAAATTCCGAATCCCCAGGAGAAATCGTAGAAATCTTATCTAAGCTGATGATTTCAGCTCCATTTTCCTTTAAAATTTCAATCGCGTCTAGCATCAGTTCATCGACCTTGAAGTGTTTGCCCATCGGGCCTTTATAGAATCCAATTCTCTTGCCTTGGAGCGCTGCAACATCAAGAAACTGTGTATAATCACTGTGGAATTTACCCTCACTGGCCAGAGTCTTTATATCTGAGGAATCCATCCCAGTCAGAACGCTTAGACAGGTGGCGGCATCTGCTACTGACCGAGCCATGGGCCCTGGTGTATCCTGGGTAAATGATATCGGAACTACTCCCGATCTACTTACCAGACCCACAGTTGGTTTGATGCCTACAATTCCATTGGCATGTGAGGGACACACAATAGATCCATCTGTCTCAGTACCGATTGCCAATACAGTAAGGTTTGCACTCACAGCAACCCCGGAACCAGAACTTGAGCCGCAGGGATTCCTATCTAATACATAGGGGTTTTTGGTTTGTCCACCGAGTCCGCTCCATCCACTTGAAGACAACTCTCCTCTGAAATTGGCCCATTCACTGAGGTTTGTCTTCCCAATGATGACTGCCCCGGCTTCTCTAAGCTTTTTAGCTACAAAGCTATCCTGAAGTGGATGAGAACCTTTTAGTGCTCTGGATCCGGCAGTGGTCTCCATTTCATCATGGGTATCGATGTTGTCTTTGAGCAGCACAGGAATTCCATGCATCGGCCCCCTGATTTTTCCATTGGCCAGCTCCAGGTCCAGCTTTCTGGCGATCTCTAATGCATCAGGGTTTACTTCCAACACTGAATGAAGCTCAGGACCATTCTTGTCCAAAGCCTCGATTCGGTACAGGTAATAGCTTACCACATCGTGGATGGAATAAACTTGATCCTGATATCCTTGTTGCAGTGTAAGTATATCAATTTCGACCAGATCAAGTTGCTGATCTACAGAAAGGCGGTCTGTTGTAGAGCCGGCGCAGCCGGTCAGAACAATTAAGGCAAGAAAAAGTTTTGATCTCATTATTGATTGAAAATAGCTAAATAATTGCGAAATGTGTAAGCATCTCATGATTTCTGATGCCTTCGGTTTAATATTGCTGCCTTATGGTTGAGCTATCAAAAATTGACACAATTATTTTCGATTTAGGGGGTGTGATTGTGGATCTAAATCCAGTTAGTGTCATAGAAAATCTATCTAAACATTCAGGTGTCAAATTAGGTCCTATGGAAGAGATGAAGGAATTCATTGTGAACTCTCCCATACTTATCCAATACGAGACCGGTAAGTCTTCGGAAGAACAATTTTTAGCTGAAATGAATGAGCTGCTTAAAGCTAATATGTCTAAGCAGCAATTTGAAGACGCATGGAATCTGATGTTGGGTGATATCCCAGAAAGAAGGTTGAACTTCATGCGTGCCCTTGGGGAAAACTTCCAAACCATGATTCTCAGCAACACCAATGGGATTCATGAGCGCAAATTTGATGAAATGGTCAATGCAGTAACAGGAGAGGAAGGTATGCATAGCTTTGTTCACCTGGCTCACTATTCCCATAAAATTGGTCTAAGGAAACCAGAGGCATCTTGTTACCATTACGTCATTGATCACAGTGAACTAAATCCGGAACGCACATTATTTCTTGATGATAACTTAGCCAATATCACCAGTGCCCAATCACTGGGCATTAAAGCTGTTCAGGTAAAGTACCCAGACCAAATATTTGAAATCATAAACCATGGATAAACAAAGAAAAACGCTTCTTATCCAGGTTGGACTTTTCTTCTTGACCATTCTTACTACCACACTCGCCGGTGCCGAGTGGATCTATGGCAGGTTTTTGTTTTTGGGAGATGAAACAATGACCTGGGATGACTTTCAGGCGGGATTTTATTTTTCTGGACCACTCTTGTTGATTCTTACTTTTCACGAATTTGGTCACTACTTCACCGCAAAATATCATAAGATAAAAGTAACCTTACCTTACTATCTGCCGCTGTGGTTGGGTTTCATCGGTTCAATATCTCTTGGTACCATGGGGGCATTTATTCGTATCAAGGAGCACATCAACAACAGAAAGAAATATTTTGATGTTGGGGTATCAGGCCCAATAGCTGGCTTTGTTGTCGCTATATTTTTTATCTGGTATGGATTTACACATTTGCCAGAACCGACTTATATCTACGATATCCATCCCGAATATGAGGAGTTCGGAATAGGAAATATAGAAGAGGCAATTGAAAGTAACGAGGGCATGACCATGAAGCTGGGGGACAACCTGATCTTCTGGTTTTTCAGGACTTATGTGGCTGATCAGGACAAACTTCCACCCATGAGTGAGATTTACCATTATCCTGTATTACTGGCTGGATATATTGCTTTGCTGTTTACAGCCCTAAACTTGTTGCCAATCGGACAGCTGGATGGTGGTCATATCACTTATGGACTATTTGGAAAGAAATATCATGGAATTATAGCCCGGGTGCTTTTCACTGCATTTATCTTTTATGCGGGACTTGGTTTGATCAATGTGCGAAGCCTGGAGGATACCTCAATGGCTTCCTTGGGTGAGTTCGCACTCTATCTTGGGTTATATGTCTACTTTCTCTTCGCGAGCTCATTTTCAATGTTTAAGAGAACTCAGGATAGATGGGTGTTTGCTGCAGCCATCATGGCCACTCAGTTTGTGTTATCATCTTTTTTCTTCCTGGAAGGATACAGTGGCTGGCTGGTATTTGCCTTTTTTGTAGGCAGATTTTTGGGTGTGGATCACCCCCGTACAGCTGAGAGTGAAAAGCTCGATCCCCGTCGTCAATTGATTGGCTGGCTGGCACTCATCATCTTTGTGATATCTTTTAGTCCCAGACCGCTTATATTGGAAATCCCTGAGGGTGTATTTTAATGGGAAATAATGATCTTTCTCATTACAGATTCCCCCTGAATAAGCATTTTAAGGAGGTAAACTCCGTTAGGGTAGTTGGAAAGATCCAATTGAGGTGAATACTCGAATTGATCAATAAAACGGCCTGAAAGATCATAAATCGAAAGATTATCATGTTTTGGGAGATTGACGATCCCTTTTGTTGGATTGGGGTATGGATGCAGGTCTAATTTTGGCTTCGGTGCCGATAACACAAATTCTGACCCATCCTGAAACACTGGCCGGATCATCAAAGCACCTTGTAGCTCGTCATTCCGAATCCAGCTGTCCAGCACATTGTAGAAAATAAAATCACTCGCAATGATATTGTTTCTATCCAGCCCAACCCCAATCAAACTGTTTGATGTATTTTCATAACCGATATAAAAAGTATCACTCACTATGAGTGGGGTTGATAATTTTACTCTGGTAAAACCATTTCGTTCTTTAGATAGCTGGATAGTATATGGCTGCGACCGCACTACCTCTTCACTCAGCCTGTTTAGGGCAATGATATTGATGACCTTCCCAGCAGGGTTATTGGGATTGATATCCGGAAAATGAATATCCAGGTGCGTAAGTGTATCCAGTTCATCAACCGCATACATGACAACAAGCCTTCCGTTCTCAACATTAATGCCTGAGGAATATTCAGCTATACCGTCGTCATAGGCATAGTAGTTTTGGAGGGTATATGTTTGCCTGATCGTATCATTCACCTTCAGATCGACAGGTAGAAAAAGTGTATCTCCATTGTCTACTTCCTCAAACAAAAACTTGTCTCCGGTATTATAGAAATAGGTTGCTTCAAACACCTGGGAGTCCAATGCATTGGTAGGAATTGTAGGTGTTGCCGGCCCAGTAAGGACCCTTTGCTCAAGGGGAAGCATCGCACCGCCACCACCGTTTCCCAGAGAAGCATCCACATAAGTTTCATTAGTGGTCAGATTCTTTAATTGATAGTAATAATCGAGTGGGTGAGGGGTGTCGTCGAGGTTACTTGCCAGGATGTTTTGTGTGCTCAAAAACAAAGCAGGATTGTTGAAGAACTGATGTGCTGGCACTTCAGCATATGGAGAAAACAGCAAGGTAGGGGGACTCGATAAGCTCCGATCAAAATGATGGATGTCATTGGCAGACCTGGATTTATTGAGGTAGACATAGTCTATGTGCCAGGTGTCAAATGGGCCACCCCGATTGATGATTGATTCAAATTTTATCCGAAAATTCTGATGAAAGAAATGATCTCCGGTAACCTGGATAATTTCCTGTTCAAAGTCAGAACTGCTATTATCCAGCCCGCCATTGATGCCCCATACCTCTACCCAGGTTGAGTCATCCGCATAGAAAGATACTTTCAATGAGTCTACAGCATCGGGGATTTCACCATTTCCAAAGGCTTGCCAGAAGAAGCTTAGAAAGACCGTGTTTTTATCAAAAGATGAAAGCTGGGATAGATCAATGGAATGCGTTACGAGGCTGTCAGCAGGTCCGGGAAAGGCGTTGTTTGGACGATGTGCACCACCGAGACCATTTAAACCATCCAGTGTGGCTACCTTATAGGTAGGTGTATTGCTGCCATATGTGGCATTCACAAATACATCCGACCCATAAAGCCATTTGTAGATGTCTGGTAATTCAGCAGATGTGGAAAAGTCATCCCAAAATGGAAGCGTGAGAATGGTATCTACTTCTGTCTCAGCAACCCGGTAGCTGATACCATCATTATTTTGTAGCGACTGAGTGACCAGTTGCCCATGGAGCAAAAGCGGAAGAGATATAAATAAGGTAAAAAAATACCTCATAGAAGATCATTGATCGAGTAATGTAGGATTTACATTGAGTGAATCCGGACTATAGATCCAAATATCCACTTCCTGGCCAATACGCATGTTGATTCCAGGGTTTGGACGTTGCTTGAAGACTGCTCCAGGAGATACTTCCTGTTGCTCGTATTCAAAAGTGCCATCCTCTTTTTCGATTTCTATAACGGCTAAACCAGTTTTCTCGTGTGTTACATCTCCAATCTTTAAGCCTGAACCAATGATAGCAAATTCAGCACTTTCCTGATCCAGAAAGATCAGGTTTGGAGATTCAAGGGAAACTCTTCCCAGTCCATCACCAGCTACCAGGTCAATGCTGGAGCCTTTAGGGATTCTTTCACCTTCCAATACACGCCGGCCATCTATTTTTTGATCCAACACATAATTGAGCGCGATATCCGGTTGATAATCAATGTTTCCCAGTCTGAGATCGTATGTTTTCAGGATCAGCTGGGCATTTTTCACAGATCCACCAATGAGTTTTGGCATCCGCACCAAGGGTGGTTTTTCGGCATTAAGCGTGACATAGATCTTCCTGTTTTCCTTTACCTTGGCATTGGGCATTGGTAGCTGACGCAGCACGGATAATGGAGGTAGATCAGCTGAGAATCCAGAATCTTCGGTGACTTCATACCTTAATTTTCTCTCACCCAAAAACTTATCAAGGTCTTCAAATGCAACTCCTCTCACATCCGGCACAGTAAGCGTTTCACCGTGGTTGGTGCTGAAAGGCATGTAGATATAAAAGAAAAATAAGACCAATAGGAGGCCTGCAAGCGTCATCAACGCAATGTGCTTTACAATATCATACCACTTGTCTGCCTTTAATAGATTCATTGATGAAAAATAAAATTACAAAATCGAAATGTCCCCAAATATAAACTCACTTTTTGACTACTTATTGGATCCATAGGTAATGATCTGATCAATAAATTCATAGGGCTTGAGTCCTGCGAGCGCAGCCTGATGGAATATGGCCGTTGCCGGGGTCATCCCAGGCAACGAATTAATCTCTATGATGTAGGTCTCTACTTTGTCCGGATATACCCTCACAAATGCATCTATACGGCAATATCCTTCTACACCAAGAGCCTCTGCAACTTTTTCTAAAACCTTTTTTACTTCATTGGAAACTTCCTGCGATCGACTTGTATCCTGGTCAAACCTTGCTGGTGTAATATTTTGGCCCTCACCAGCAAGAAATTTTTCTTCGAGTGAAAGTACCTCACCACTTGCCAACGTTTCTGATGGCTCAAATGCCTCATAGACAATCTTGCCGGATACTTTCTTAGTGACTACTCCTCCGGTAATTTCTAGAAAATGCTCTTTTCCTGATTTTTTTATCAGTTCTTCTACCAGAAAGTAATCCTTCATAGGAAACTCTTCGTTGTCCTTCAGCCTTAAAGTTTCTTTTGGTTTCTCCGGAAATGCAGGGTGATCCCTAAACATCATATCAGAAAAAGCTTGTATTTCGGCCCTGTTTCGGATCATTTTTACTGCTGACGAACAACCATCATCGCTGGGCTTTGCAATAAAAGGATAACCAAATTCGTCCTCCAGCTTCTCAATTTCCCTGATGGGGTCAGTGCCATATTCAGATTTAAAGACCATACAATGCTCTGCTACCAGGAAGCCTTTTTCACGCAGAATTTTGTTGGTTTTAAATTTATCGATGGTTGTAGCAGAGCTTTCTATTCCTGATCCATTGTAAGGGATGCCCTGAGCTTCGAGATGTTTTTGAATGGCTCCATCTTCACCTGGCCTGCCATGCAATGCAACAAAAGCAAAGTCAATTTTGCCTTTAAGGTCAGCATAAGACAGCTGTTCTACATCCATGGCTTCACTAAAGGCAAACTTTGAGGTTATCCCGTGCGCTTCATCTGCTATCCTGAGGAGTATTTCATGCTTAGGCTTCTTTTCAAGTACTTTTTCCCTAATGTCATCAGCGTTGTCTTTGAGCATGATATTAATCGGTAGCTGAAAGAGCTGATGATTTTCTTCATCTCCAGTCAGGAAGATAGGAATAGGGTGATATTTTGAAGAGGAAGCAAGTTTTTCGTAGATATTGCGGCCACTTTCGATACTGATATGTCGCTCTGTGGAGAAGCCGCCCATCACGACACCCACATTGATTTTCCTGGATTCGGATTTGGCTTTCAGTACAAGAGATTCATTAAGCTTTTCAATTATTCCGCGAAGCTTTTGGGTTTGCTTGCCAGAGCTACATCTGGCCTTTATCGACTCCTCGATAATGTAAGTCAAAAACTGAGAAGGGTTGAGGCCTATTTCAGCCGCCTGGTGAAAGAAAAATGATGATGGGAGCATCCCGGAAGTGGTGTTGGGGTCATTGAGGATGATCCGGTTGTCTTTGGTATAAAAGCCATCAATCCTGGCATAAACCTGGGAATGAATACTTTGATAGAGCAATTCACATTTTTTTCGAATATCCTCAACGACATCTACGGGTAGGTCTATTGGTGTCACTTTTCTGCTGATCCCCGGCAGATATTTTGCCCGATAATCGAACAGGTTGGACTTTTTCCTTATCTCAGTAGGGGGTAAGGCCAGCGGTTTTCCTTCAGGAGAAGTAATGACGATACATGAAAATTCGGTACCCTCGATGAATGACTCTATCAATACTTCTTCTTCACCATTTGGTGCTATCAGGGTCAATTCTTTTACATCCGAATTGTCCAGGATTGACCAAAGTTCTTCCGGATGGTAGCATGATTCATTATTGATAAGAACAGGGAATCCAAGGCCTTCGCGAATATCTGTAAATTGTATCAGGAAGTTCCTTTTTTCCACATCATCGAGCCTGGACCAATCTTCAGTATCAATCTTCTGAATAAAAAATGACTTGTCAATTGCACCACGGAGGTCGTCTGGAGTCCTTACGATAGTTATCCCAATGGATGACCCCTGGTGAGGAGACTTGATGACTATTGGGAATTGGAAATGATTTGATATGTGATTACAGATCTTAGCTGAATCTTTTAACCAGTCTGACCTGATGATAGACTCATGGTTGGGTAAATCGAATCCGGCTGTTTTTAGGATCTGCTTTTGTATGAGTTTATCAATTCCAATGCTACTTGGCAGAATACCTGATCCTGAATAAGGGATGTTATACCATTCCAACAGTCCCTGGATGTTTCCATCTTCGCCGTAAGGGCCATGCAGAGCAAGAAAAGCAAAATCCATATGATTGGCTAGCTCATTTGCTGCAACGGGGGTACCTATGCTTTTTATGCTTGCTTCAATTTTGTCCGGATCAGAAGCTAACGATTCAATATAGACCTGGAAAAAGTGCGGGCTTGGAGGTAGTTGACTGGCTGGTGGGTAAAAATCACGTATCGTTCCCTTATATAAATATTGCCAGTCTAGAAGAATAAAATTACCCAGACTATCTACAAAGATAGGAACCGGGGTAAATAGTGTCTTATCAAGGTTGTCGTATACCGTTCGTCCACCAGCAAAAGAAATCTCTCTTTCCCTGGATTGGCCGCCAAAAAAAATTCCAATTCTCATGGCGCCAAAATTAAGACACCAGCAGCTCTTTATTGGCGAATAAACAATCTTTTGGTTTCAACGAAACTTTGCCCGATCGTACGAACAAAATAAAAACCTGACTGGTTAGGTGCTACAAACTCATAGATTTGGTTGAGTGTCTCCGAAAACCTTTCACTATAGATAACTCTGCCTGAAAGATCCACCAGTTGAATTAATACTTCTTCCTTTTTCTCAAGGTTGAAAGCGACCTTAAAGTGTTTGTCGGTAGATGGGTTAGGATATAGGGTGATCTGATCGTTGAAAGGTTTCAGGTCAGGGTCGTCGATGGTAAGTACTTCAATATCATCCAGGTAAAGATTATTCCCTGTTCCATTGGTAAAAACAAAGGCAAGTCTAAAATTTTCAACCCTGTCTTCCTCATCTGTAAGCTGCAGAATATTGGTGAGACTTAAATACTCCGTTCTCCAGTCTTCATCACTTTCAGGAACCCATTCCGAAGAAGACACTGCTACAGCCAGACTATCACTGTTTTTATTGTAGATGACCTCGTCATAGCTAAGTCCACAATTGGTACTTAAAAGAATTTTTAAATTATCGATCAGCTGAGCATTGGATGCATAAGAGACTCTGAATCTCAAACCTGCCTCCTGGTAGTCTTTTGTACGAAGTGTGGGACTCACAAGCCACGACTCCGTTCCAATGTTGGTAGAATTGAATGCCGTAGCTTTTAGGACATTGTTTTCATCAATCAATAGCTCCTCAAAATCAGAATCATTGGATGCCTCATTGATTGTCCATGGATCAAACTCAAAATTTTGACGAACAGGTATTGACTCTTCATCTTCATTCAATACCGCATAATATCTCAATTTGTTGTTAGGTGCGTATTCATCTACTCGCTGGTTGACAGAAATCACCTCAAATTCATGCCGATTTAATCCATCCTGTAAGCTTCCCTGTAAGATGAGATTTGCCGATGCACCAGATAGCAGGTTAAGGTTTGAGAATTGGAATCCTTCTGAACCATTCTCCGAATCATAAGAAATGAGCAGGTTATCTACAGTTTCGTAACCGTAGTTTTTCACCTCCAAAACCGGAACAAATTCATTGAAGCAGGAAACCTGGGATACATTGCTGATCTGCCGAATCCCCACATCATACGCTAATAAATTATCCGATGTGATGGCAATGCTGTCTACATAAAGGTTGTTTCCACCTCCATTTACTCCAATAAAAGCTATTTGCACATAGTCGCTCCCAATAAAGGGGGTTAGGTTAATTAGTTCTTCTTCCCAATCGAAAGGTGACATGGGGGTGAATTCCTGGCTCCTCGGCAACACTGTGCCCAGGTTAGTGCCGTATTTTTCAAAGAAATATTCGTCAACAGGGAAGCTCATCCCACAATCTGTGGAGATAGCTACGATCAAGCCATCATTATAAATACTGTCGGATCTCGGAGCATAGGCATATTTGAATGAAAGCAATGCTGTGCTGAGGTTTGACAAGTCAAGAACTTTGGTGAGCATCAGATCCAGTGCTCCAATATTCTCCTGTGAGTTATAAAAATCTAATCTAGCAGCTTTGTTTAAAGCTGTATTATTGGGAGCAGTTGCTACTTCCCAGTTTGAGGGTTCACCAAATTCACCAATGGTATTGACCTTTAGTTGTCCTTCAAATTCTTCGAAAAAAGGAATGATCGCGGTCTCATTGGGTAAAATATTCAGGTTTTTATTGTTGTTGACCTGGTTGTTGTCTGCTACACCATTCACCGAAATAACTCTGAACTCCACTTCATTGAAACTAGCCTGGTTGATCGATACGGATCCAAAATTTACAATTTCAACATCCAGTGGAGATAGGTTTGACAACTGATTTACAGCTTCCACGAGCTGGTTATTGATATAAAAACCAACTGAAAATGAGGTGATATCATTTGTTCCATAGTTCCTGATTTCAATGGAAGGATCAAGGAATCCGTCACAGTCAGCGATTTCCGGAGATAGAATCCTACGAACTCCCAGGTCATTGGTGAATTGCACAGGCTCTACCAGACCAGGTGACGTAAGTAAGGATTTCCGCCGGGGACTAAACTCAAGGACCAACCGCATTCTTTCTTTTTGATCCAGAGTGAAAAGATTCATACACTCATCGTCGGTGTAGTCCATAAAGTTTTGAAACATAGGGGAGCCTTCATCGCAGATTCTTTGGTCGTCAGGGAACAAACAAGGTGAACTTTTCCCGGAATAACTGCCTGACGCTGCAGGAGTATCAGCAATGAAATCATCGAAGCTACACCCTCCATCACCCCATATGTGTCTGAGCCCGAGGTAATGCCCCAGCTCATGGGTGGCCGTGCGCCCGTACGAGTCGAATGAGGTGGTATTGGTATTAATCCCCACCCATAGATAATCAATCACCAACCCATCAGTAAGTCGATAATTTAAAAATTGTCCCTCAAGCCCTGGAAGATTGGCAAATGGGTATTGAGCATTTCCTATGAAATTTCCAGCCAGATTAGTTACCCAAATATTCAAATACTCTTCGGCAGGCCAATAACTTTCACTTTTCAGGAGTGCATCATCTTGTGAAGCATTGTATTGTGCCTTGGAGCCCTGGACCCGCACAATGCCCGTTGAAGGTAAACCCTCCGGGTCCTGCTTTGCCAACACGAAGTTAATTTCAGTGTCAGCAGCTATCGTCTGAAATATTGGTGGGGTAGAGGAAGCGTCATCGTTTTCCCTTCTGAAGTCCTTATTCAAAACATCAATCTGCTCCTGGATACGCAAATCAGAAATGTTCCCCCCCGAGCCAATGTTTTCCCCATTGTGAATGATGTGAAATACAACAGGTATCGTATAAACTACATTGGATCTCGCGGCACTTTGCTGCCTAAAATCTCTTTTTCTGGCACGCATCTCCGAGATCCAGGATTCAAACTGGTCGGATTGGTTGATGATGATTTGGTTGGTGGGAGTAAAATTTGTTGCACACCGCTCTTGTGAAAACAAGGTTGTCACCTGGCAAATTATCAGGATGACCAGTGCGGCTCTCATTTTACATCATTCTTTGGGGTAACACAGCATTTGGATCATCAGGACTGGTGATATTGACAGCTTCAACGGCTGTTACTTCAGGTACAGCTCGCTTAATAGCTTCTTCCACACCGGCCTTAAGTGTCATGGTAGACATGGGACAGTTCCCGCAATTCCCCAGGAGCTCCAAAAAGACCTTGTTGTCTTCATCTACCTTTAAAATTTTCACGTTACCACCATCAGCTTCAAGGTAGGGCCTGATGCTATCCAATGCGGTTTCTATGCGTTCCTTAATTTCAGGCATTGATCTCTACTTTTTGGGTTTTAGCAATGGTGGCGTTGCGTATGGCGACCTGCTGCGCCAAAGAAGAAGCCAGGTTACTGAATGCCTCGGCTGTGATATCATCCTTCAAAACAGCTGGGTATCCGGAATCTCCGCTTTCCCTGATAGATTGTACAATAGGTATCTGACCAAGGAAGGGGACTTCTTGACTTTCAGCCAGACGCCTTCCACCTTCTTCTCCAAAGATAAAATATTTATTGTCAGGAAGCTCTTCCGGAGTAAAAAATGCCATATTCTCTACAAGCCCCAATAGCGGCACATTGATTTGAGGTTGCTTAAACATCATTAGCCCTTTCGTGGCATCAGCTAGCGCGACTTTTTGTGGGGTGGTCACAATTACAGCTCCTGTTACGGGTACGGATTGCACCAGGGTAAGGTGGATGTCACTCGTGCCAGGAGGAAGGTCGATCAATAAATAATCCAGCTCACCCCATTTGGTATCGCCCAGGAATTGTTTTAGTGCTGAACTAGCCATAGGGCCTCGCCATACAACTGCGTTACCGGGAGGGCTAAGAAAACCTATTGACATCAGCTTCACCTGATATTGCTCAATAGGAATAATCATATTTTTTCCATCAATTTTTTCCACACCTGGTTGCTCGTGCTCACAATTGAACATTGTAGGGATTGATGGTCCAAAGATATCTGCGTCAATGAGCCCCACTTTAGCCCCGGTTTTTGCCAGGGAAACAGCCAGGTTGGAGGAAACTGTGGACTTACCTACACCACCTTTGCCAGAAGCAATAGCGATAATATTTTTTACACCCTTAAGAATTGGAGTAGTGTTCCTGGTGGTGGTCACAGAGGATGTCATATCGATATCCAGCTCAATGTCTTCACCTAAATTCCTGATCAGGGCATTTTCGCAATCCTTTCGGATGATTTCTTTGAGAGGACAGGCAGGTGTGGTCAAAACAACCTGGAATGAGATCTTATTTCCGTCGATATTTATCTGTTGTATCATCCCCAGGGTCACCAAATCCTTTTTGAGATCCGGATCCTGTACTTCACCTAACGCTTTGAGGATGTTTTCTTTGGAAATGTTCATAGATTAACCTTTGTGCAAGTTTACGTAAGACCTGCTTATGAACAAACAGATAACGAAACAAGTTCTGGGTGTGGTCTATGTTTTCTGCTTTTTCTGCTTGGCTGCCGGAAACAATATATTATTCAGGATCAGCCGGTATCCTGCAGAGTTCGGATGGAGGTTAAGGTCTGTAGGCTCTTCGTTGACATAATGCTGATAATCTTCTGGGTCGTGACCACCGTAAAAGGTCCAAAAGCCTTTGCCCAGTACTCCATGTATATACCTTGCTTCATCAATAGATCGTGTTTCTCCCATAATCACCACATCGGATTTGATCAGCCCTTTCTTGAACGAAGTAGTTTGTCCCATAAAACCTTTGATGATTTTTTCATGGTTTTGAGTAAGCATGGTAGGAATAGGGTCCCATTTGGCAGAAAACTGGAAGAGACTAAAAAAATCATTGGACTGATTCAGCCCCCTTATTGTTTGCTGGTTGTCAATGTTTGAATACTCATATTCCAGTGGGTTTCTCTCAATCTCAAAGTTTTCAAAAGCCATGGTTTTGCTGTAGTCCAGCTTTTGTTGGGCCTGAGGATCTGCCGGATCACCATCATAAATAGATTCACAGATATCAATGCCTTCTGCTGCCAGGGCAATATCATAAGTGTCTGTAGCCGAACACATGGCAAACAGGAAACCACCACTGGCAACGTAGCTTTTAATGCGTTTCACTATCGCAAGTTTCAGGTGGGAAACCTTGGAGAAACCATGCTTGCGGGCAGACTCTTCATACTCTTTTTGCTGCTGCTGATACCATGGAAAATGATGATAGGTCTTATAAAATTTACCATACTGACCGGTGAAATCTTCGTGGTGCAGGTGGAGCCAGTCATATTTTGGCAGCTCATTATACATCACATCATCATCAAAAATGACCTCATAGGGTATTTCAGCATACGTGAGAACCAGAGTTACTGCGTCATCCCAGGGTTGTTTACTTTTAGGGCTGTACACAGCAATCTTAGGATGCTTTTCAAGCTTCATCACGTCCATGTTGGATGAGGGGCTTGAAATTTTAGCCAGGATGCTGTTGGCCTGAGCATCTGAGATTACCTGGTAAGAAACACCTCTGATGATGCATTCATTTTCAATTAGCTGGTGGTGCTTTACTAAAAAGCTACCACCATTATAGTTGAGTAGCCAGTCTACCTCTACGTCCTGAGTTAAAATCCAGTATGCAATTCCGTAAGATTTCAGATGATTCTTTTGAGTGTCATCCATAGGGATGTACAAATAAGCCGCTTGTATTTGCAATCCAAGGATAAATATTGCCGCTGATAATAAAAGCTTTTTCATTTGCATCTGAATTTAAAGTTACAACGTTTCTAATTCATGGATAGTTTGAAGCCAAGTTCTGTAATTTTATCCGATGGACCTGAGAGAAAACATAAAGGAAGGGATTAAGTCGATCAATGCCAACAAGCTGAGGACAATTTTGACAGCGGCCATCATTGCCATTGGTATTACTTCTCTGGTAGGCATACTTACTGCTATCGATGGGATACAATTATCCATAGAGGAAAGTTTTAGCAACCTCGGTTCCAATACATTTGATATGGAAAGCAAGCGGACAGACAGAGGAGCCCGTGAGGGAAAAACCAGCAAGATCTATCCGCCACTTACTTACCAGGACCTCATGATGTTTAAAGAACGCTACAATGGTCCCGGGCTAGTCAGTGTTAATGCACTCGTCACGTGGAATGCAGAAGTAAAGCGCGGGTCCAAAGTGACCAATCCCAACAGTCGGGTTCAGGGTGGTGATTACGATTACCTGGTGGTTGATGGCTATGACATTGAGGAGGGGCGTGCATTTTCTTCCAATGAAGTTGAAAATGGAGGCCTGGTGGCTATTATAGGGGCTGACATCAAGAAAGCCCTTTTTGAAGATTACGAGGACCCTGTCAATGAGCACATCAGTGTTTTAGGACAGAGGTTTCAGGTGATCGGCCTTTTGGGAACGCAGGGAGGCGTGGCTGGCAACAATTCAGTGGATCGGATGGTGTTGATTCCAACACTCTCAGCGCGCAGGCTGGCAGCAGGAAGAAGATTAAATTACGAAGCTACCGTATCGATACCCAGTTCTGAGCAAATGGATGCAGCAACAGGAGTGGCTAGGGGTGTGATGAGGGCGATCAGGCGAGATCCTGTTAAAGCTGAAGATTCTTTCGAAATTCAGGTCAACAGGTCCCTGGCGGAAAGGTTAGGAGAGATCACAGGGTACCTGAGAATTGGCGGTTTTTCAATTGGGTTTATTACCCTGCTGGGTGCTTCTATTGGGCTGATGAACATCATGCTGGTTTCGGTGACCGAACGGACACGTGAAATTGGGATCCGCAAAGCCCTGGGAGCAACACCACTAAAAATTCGCCAACAGTTTTTGATCGAAGCTATTGTCATATGCCAGATGGGTGGTGCTGGAGGTATTTTGCTTGGAATTGGCATAGGAAATCTTGTCTCGAGCATCATTAGCTCCGGTTCTTTTGTGATACCCTGGCTATGGATACTCTTTGGTGTGCTGATAGGGACTATGGTCGGATTGATATCAGGCTTTTTACCTGCCTACAAAGCCTCCAAACTTGATCCTATCGAGTCATTAAGGTTCGAATAAGTATCTTCGGGCCATGAACGATCTTTCTCAAAGACTCAAGGCTACGATCCGTGATGTGCCCGACTTTCCTAAACCTGGTATTCTGTTTAAAGACATCACACCAATCCTTGCTGATCCACAACTAAGCTTGGCGGTGAGTGAAGCATTCTTTAATCACTGGAAGGGAAAAGGCATTGCTGCCCTGATAGGTATCGAGTCAAGAGGGTTTATTTATGGGCTTCAGCTGGCTCAGCAACTCAAAGTGCCTTTTATACCTGTGAGGAAAGCAGGTAAACTCCCCTATAAAACTGTAAGGCACTCATATGACCTGGAATATGGGAGTGCAGAGATAGAAATGCATGAAGATGCAATCAAACCAGGAGATCAGGTGCTCATCCATGATGATTTGTTGGCAACCGGAGGTACCGCCAGGGCTGCAGCTCAACTGGTAGAGAAAATGAAAGGAAAAGTGGTAGGCTATTCTTTTCTGATAGAACTTGCTTTCCTGAATGGCAGGAAAAAGTTGGAGAATGAGGATGTTGAAATCCAGACACTCATCACTTTCTGATTCAATCAAAGACCTTTATGATCTGAACCTCATTGACCCTGCCCAGTGCATCAAATCTGATAGATAATCGCTGACCAGGAACAGAATCACATTTTGGCTTTAAGTCATAGTAGAAAAACTTCTGATTTCGGCTGTAAAGTTCATGCTCATTGGGGTTTCCCAACAGTGCCTGGATCTCATTTTGGTTTGAAGTCAGTAACAGTGCTTCATTCTTAATAAGCACGTTGCCTTCTTCGAGCCGATCTTTATCACAGGAAATTGAACTGTTCCAGTTATTACTATCAAAACCCTCGATTTTGGGAGTTTTATAGCAGGAGAAACAAAAAATCAGAGAGCAAAGAAAAATGAACCTCATAAATGAAAAGACCAAACAGATAATCTTAAGAAACTTCAAAGTTAATTTAATAATGGCTCACAATTACGGACTGAATATTCCTAGTTTTGCGACTTTGTAATATTCAACACCACACCATTTCATGCTTAAGGTTGTAAAACTCGTCAAAGTCTTTTCTGTTCTGATTTTTCTTGGGACACTCTCATTGGTATACGCATACATGCCTATCATGGTAAAACTTGATGAAGAGGGCATGGCCGAGATGCACAAAGAGAATTTCTTTTACAGCAGCGTCGGAGTTTTCATAGTAATCAATGTGCTGATCCTGGTTATCCAGAACATGATCAATAAGAAAGCGATTGATGAATTTTTAAAAGCCTGGATAGGAGGGTTTACTTTTATCTTTAACCTTTATCTCTCCCTTATCATAGGTTTTTTGGGGGTGCTAAATAATCCGACGCATATCCCTGCTTCAAATTACTATTATTTGAATTGGCTGGGGCCAATCCTGATTTTAGGATGGTTGATCGGACTTATTTTTCTGGTTTTGAAAAGAAAATAGAAATCCCTCAAAATCAGCGAATTATTGCTGATTACTTCAATTAAAATCCTAAATTAGGATTATTTTTTTCCATTTAAAGCATCAGAATTTTATCTAAATTCAAGCCTTGGTTGAATTAGTGTGAATAATATTTTTTCGAAGAAAGATGGCGGAAGTTCAGTATACAGAAGATAGTATAAAATCCCTTGACTGGAAGGAGCATATTAGGCTGAGGCCTGGGATGTACATTGGAAAGTTGGGTGACGGATCAGCGCATGACGATGGGATCTATGTACTGGTGAAAGAAGTACTAGACAACAGTATTGATGAGCACATGATGGGCTATGGAAAGACTATCAATATCAAAGTGACTGACCATAAAGTAGAGGTACGGGATTTTGGTCGCGGAATACCTCTGGGGAAAGTGGTTGATTGCGTATCAAAGATCAACACCGGAGGTAAATATGATAGTGGCGCTTTTCAGAAGTCAGTGGGTTTGAATGGGGTCGGTACAAAAGCAGTGAATGCGCTTAGTACCTATTTCAAGGTGCAATCATTCAGAGAAGGTCAGTCCAAGCTTGCTGAGTTTGAACGAGGGGAAATCACAAACGATGCTAAGGTCTTCAAAACCGAGGAACGTGATGGCACAATGATAGAGTTTGAGCCAGATGATCAGGTGTTCAAGCATTATCATTTTATCCCTGAGTTCCTGGAAAACCTCATATGGAACTATGCCTACCTGAATGCAGGGCTTACTATCAATTTCAATGGCAAGAAATATCATTCTGAGAATGGGCTGCTTGACCTGTTGAAGCGAAAAGTGGACGAGGAGACATTAAGATATCCGATCATTCATCTCAAAGGATCCGATATTGAAGTAGCACTGACCCATGCCAACCAGTACGGTGAGGAATACTATTCATTTGTCAATGGTCAACACACAACACAAGGAGGGACACATTTGGCGGCATTCAGGGAGGCCATCGTGAAAACTGCCCGTGACTTCTATAAAAAAGAATTTGATGCAGCGGATATCAGGGCCTCCATAGTAGCCTCCATCGCTGTGAGGGTACAGGAACCTGTTTTTGAAAGCCAGACCAAGACCAAGCTGGGATCTCAAAACGTAGCACCGGAAGGACCGACCATGAGAACATTTGTCAATGACTTCCTTAAAAAGGAGCTTGACAACTATTTACACCAGCATGCGGATGCTGCAGATGCCTTATTGAAAAGGATCCTGCAATCTGAAAGGGAGCGCAAGGAAATAGCAGGGATCAAGAAACTTGCGAACGAACGAGCCAAAAAGGCCAACCTCCACAATAAAAAGCTTCGAGATTGTCGGTTGCATTTCAATGACAAACGGGGCGATGATGAAAAGCTGGAGAATACCATGATCTTCATTACCGAGGGTGACTCTGCGAGCGGTTCAATCACCAAGTCCAGAGACGTTCAGACTCAAGCAGTTTTTAGCTTGCGGGGAAAACCATTTAACTGTTTTGGACAGACCAAGAAGGTAGTTTACGAAAATGAGGAGTTTAACCTGCTACAGCATGCATTAAACATTGAAGATGGTCTGGAAGGTCTGAGGTATAGGAAGATCGTGATTGCAACCGATGCCGATGTAGATGGAATGCATATCCGACTGTTGCTTTTGACCTACTTCCTGCAATTCTTTCCTGAACTGGTTCGGAATGGTCATGTGTATATTTTGGAGACTCCACTTTTCAGGGTAAGAAATAAGAAGGAAACCATCTATTGCTATTCTGATACTGAGCGGCGGGATGCGATTGAAAAATTAGGCGGTAAGCCTGAGATTACGCGGTTCAAAGGACTGGGCGAGATTTCACCAAGTGAGTTTGCGGGTTTCATAGGAGAAGATATCCGATTGGAGCCGGTGATCCTGAAAAAGGATACTAAGACTAAAGACATACTGGCATTCTATATGGGTAAAAACACCCCGGAACGTCAGGAGTTTATCATTAACAAATTGAAAGTAGAGAAGGATATCGTAAAAGAAGCGCCTGTACTGGTCGAGTCGTGAAAGTGATCCGGTTTAATTACAAATTAACTCTCTGTCTTGCCCTGTTACTTGCTTTCACAGCATGTAACAAGGATGACGACGGTCCTTCTTTTAATCATATCGTTGAGTTTGAAGAGGTTTCTACCATTACTTCAACAACCGTGAGAAATGCTATCCTGTTTTCTCAACTTGATATTCCTGTAGCCAGTTTGCAATATGATGTGGACATCTATAAAATCAGCTACTCTACAGAGTATAAAGGGGAGGAGATCGTTGCTTCCGGAGTGGTGGCACTACCGGTTATGGAGGAAGCTAAAGGAACCCTGAGTTTTCAGCATGGAACTATTGCCGCAGATGAGCAGGCTCCATCAAATAGCCTTACTACCAATGACCTGCTTGTTTATGCTACGGTGGCTTCAGCGGGGTTGGTAGTGTCCATTCCGGACTATATTGGATTTGGAGCATCTGTGGATATTATGCATCCATATTATGATGAGGACCTCACAGCCAGCGCAGTTGTAGATCAATTGTATGCTGCCAGGGAATTGGCAACTGCTGCCGGGCTAAGTATGTCAGATGATTTATACCTTGCCGGGTATTCTCAGGGAGGGTATGCTACCATGGCCACTCACAAATACTATGAAGAACAGGACATAGATGGGTTCGATCTCAAAGTTTCCTTTCCGGCAGCGGGTGGATATGATGTTAAAGGTGTTAGGGATTACTTTTTTGAGCAGGAAACCTACGGTGAGCCATTTTTTATTGCTTACGTCGCAGAATCGTATCGGGTCACTTATGACTGGTCAAGTCCATTAACTACATATTTTAAAGAGCCGTATGCAAGCAGGATCCCCAACCTGTTTGGAGGTGACCTGAGCGGGAGTGAGATCAATATGCAATTAACAACTGTCATTGACGAGTTGGTAGCAGAGGACTATCTGGAAAATACCAACGATGCCAAGTATGATGAAATCAACGAGGCTTTCGAAAATAATAGCCTAACAGACTGGACACCTGGTATTGATATGATTATGTACCATGGTAGTGCTGATATCACTGTGCCGTATGAAAATTCTGTTGAGGTATTCAATCATTTCAACACTAACAAGGTGAGCTTTATTACAATTACTGATGGTACTCATTCTACCAGTTTCATTCCTTATTTGGAAGATTTGTCAAACCGGTTAAATGATTACATTAATTAATTGTAATAATTATACAATAAATAAATATTTGTAATTTTAATGCAATTATTATATTATTGTAATAAATATGCAATGATGTATTATATCTTGATGGCAGATATTGTTGATAGCTCGGATTATGCCTCCGGTCCTTTGATGGGGGAGTTTAAGCGGTTAGTGAAAAAGGTCAACAAGGAGTTTGATGAAAAGATAAAATCACCATTGACCATTACGCTCGGTGATGAATTCCAGGGGATTGTAAATGATCTGGATTCAGCTTTAGAGGTAATATTTAGGTTAGAAGAACTGATTGTAGGAAGAGAGGCAGGTTTTAAGTTGAGATACGTGCTACAATATGGAGAAGTGGAAACACCTATTGAAGAGAAGCATGCTCACGGTATGCTGGGAAAAGGGCTGACCGAAGCTCGGAACAGATTGTCTGAGCTGAAAAGGACCTTTAATCGATTCGAATTTGCGGGGTTGGCCATTGCAGATCAGCTCAACAAATTGTTTGTATTGTTTCAGCACTTTGTTGATAGCTGGCACGATAAGGACCGGGAAGTGGTAGAGGCATTTTTAAGATATCAAGACTATAAAGTGGTGGCAAAAAAGCTCAAAAAAGACACTTCAACCATGTGGAGAAGAGAGCGTAGTTTAGCCATTTCAGAATATTTGGTCTGTAAAGAATTAATTAAAGAGACAACAAATGCCAGGCATTAAGGAAGTTGGTTTATTTGTATCTGTACTTGTTGCTGGGGAGTTGGTCACCAACCTTTGCTTCTTTATTCTCATCAAGATAATGAACAGAGGCCGCATGTCATTTTCAGGGGCAATCCGTGGTACCTTTGAACGACTGTTTTTGTTTTTTGCCATGGTGAATGACATTTTTCATGCACTTACATTGTTTGGAGCGCTGAAGATTGCTACCCATATCAAAGATGATGACCGGGTTTCAAATGACTATTTCCTCATTGGAAACCTGATCTCAGTTTCGGCCGCCATTGGCTATTTTTTGATTTATAACATATTATGGTTTGAAATTTTTTAACGTGTAATGAGCGAAGAAAACGGTAAAAACGGAGAAGAAGAATTACATGACGTGATCCCTGTTTCGGGGATGTACGAAAACTGGTTTTTGGACTATGCCTCCTATGTCATCCTGGAGCGAGCCGTTCCTGCAATTGAAGATGGCTTAAAACCGGTTCAGAGAAGGATTTTACATGCAGTAAAGGAAATGGACGACGGTCGCTTCAACAAAGTGGCCAATGTGATAGGTAGTACCATGCAGTATCATCCTCATGGTGACGCTTCCATTTCGGATGCTATCGTGAATATTGGTCAGAAAGACCTGCTACTGGATACCCAGGGCAACTGGGGTGATGTTCGTACCGGTGATGGTGCTGCTGCTGCCCGATACATTGAGACACGACTTTCCAAATTCGCTTTAGAAGTCGTTTATAATCCTCAAACCACTGAATGGCAGCTTTCCTATGATGGAAGAAAAAAAGAGCCTGTAACCTTTCCAGTGAAATTCCCACTCTTGCTTGCACAGGGTGTGGAAGGTATCGCTGTCGGTTTATCTACCAAGATTCTGCCACACAACTTCATTGAGTTGCTGGAATCTTCCATTGGTATCCTTAAAGGCAAAAATCCAAAATTGTATCCGGATTTCCTCACCGGAGGGAAGATTGATGTTTCTGACTATAATGATGGCCGACGTGGTGGCAAGGTGCGGGTTCGAGCTGCTATCGAGGAAGTAGATCCAAAAACCATTGCGATCCGGGATATTCCTTTCGGAACTACTACCACATCCTTGATTGACTCTATTGTCAAGGCCAATGACAAAGGGAAGATCAAGATCAAGCAGGTGATTGATAATACGGCCAAAGACATTGAAATCCTCATCAAGCTGGCAGCGGGTGTTTCCCCGGACATTACCATTGATGCTTTGTATGCTTTTACAGATTGTGAAGTCTCCGTATCGCCCAATGCCTGCGTGATCATCCAGGACAAGCCGCATTTTGTTGGTGTTTCAGAGATCCTGAAGCATTCTGTAGATCAGACAGTGTCTTTGTTGCGGCAAGAGCTGGAGATCAAAAAAGGGGAGTTGTTGGAAAAAATCCTATTCTCATCCCTGGAAAAGATCTTCATCGAAAACAGGATCTACCGCGATATCGAAGAATGCGAAACATGGGAAGATGTGATCAGTACCATTGACAAAGGGTTGAATCCATACAAACCTCAATTTTACCGTGAGATCACACAGGATGATATTGTCAGGCTTACTGAGATCAAGATCAAGCGGATATCAAAATACGATACATTCAAGGCCGATGAGCTGCTGAAAAAGTTTGAAGAAGAGCTTAAAGAAACCGAGTATCACCTGGATCACATCACGGAGTTTTCAATTCAATATTACCAGAACCTTATAGATAAATTTGGTAAGGGTAGAGAGAGAAAAACGGAGATCACCAACTTTGACACCATTGCAGCTACAGTAGTTGCAGCCAACAATGCCAAGCTCTACGTCAACAGAGAAGATGGATTTATTGGTTATGGAATGAAAAAGGATGAGCTGATCGGAGAATGTTCAGACATTGACGACATCATTGTTTTCCGAAAAGATGGAAAATGTGTAGTAACCAAGATCCAGGATAAGGTCTTTGTTGGTAAAGACATTCTATATGCCGGGGTTTTCAAGAAGGGTGATGAAAGGATGGTTTACAACCTGGCATACGTAGATGGCAAATCGGGTCGGAGTATGGTGAAAAGGTTTCAGGTCCTCTCAGTGACGCGAGATCGTGAATACGACCTTACCAGGGGAGCAAAAGGCTCCAAAGTCCACTATTTCACTGCCAATCCAAACGGAGAGGCCGAGGTCGTTACGGTTTTCCTTACTGCAGCATCAAAAGCCAGGAAAAAAGTATTTGACTTTGACTTTGCTGAGCTTGAAATAAAGGGTCGTGGGGCAGGAGGAAATATCCTGACCAAATATCCGGTAAGAAAGGTGCAATTTAAAGCAGCAGGTGTATCTACACTTGGCGGTCTGGATATATGGTATGATGAAATCGTGGGCCGACTCAATACCGACAAGCGTGGTAAAAAACTAGGGAACTTTGGTCCGGATGATCAGGTGATCGTATTTTACACAGATGGTTCATACGAGTTGACTTCTTTTGAGTTGACCAACAGGTATGAGACCAATAAAGTCATTGGTATCAGCAAATTTGATCCGGAGAAAGCAGTCAATGCTGTCCATATTGATGGGGAATCAAAAATCGTCTATGTGAAGCGATTTATGATTGAGACCAGTACCATTGGCAAACGATTCAATTTTATCAGTGAATCCAAAGGATCAAAGCTGTATTTTGCCAGCAATGAAGATGAGACGACTGTAGATGTGAAATACAAAGAGGGGCGAAGTCATCAAAACAAGACCTTCAACCTTGAGGACCTGATAGACGTAAAAGGCTGGAAAGCCATTGGGAATAAATTTCCAGTTCAGAATGTTTTAGAAGTCAACAGTGTGGAAAATGAACCAGAAAATGATCCAGAAAGTGAAGCGGGTGATGGTTCACTGGAGCATTTAAAGTCATCAATTAAAGAAGAAGTAGAAAAAGAAGACAACCAGCTTGGACTATTCAAAAAAGGAAAGGGAGACGAAGAATAGCAAAGCTTAGATGAATTTTTCAAGGGTACTTAAGATAGGTGCATTGACGTGCACGGTCGTTTTGGCTATTTTGATGGCGATTAATTTTTGGATTGTAAATTCCACCGTCCATAAGATCCACCATAGCTCCGAGTTGGTGCCACGAGATAGAGTGGCACTGATATTAGGTACCAGTAAACGCACCATCGAAGGTCATTCAAATATGTATTTCGATCAGCGCATTGATGCTGCAGTGAAGCTTTTTCGTTCAGGACACATCAGAAAAATCATCGTAAGTGGTGATAATCGCACGCAGTTTTACAATGAGCCCAGAGACATGCTCAATGCATTGCTGGAAAAAGGCATTCCGGAAGAAACGATTGTACTGGACCCGGGAGGCATTAGCACATTAGATTCTGTGGTTCGCTCCCGTTGGGTTTATGGATCAGAAAAGATTCTTATAATTACCCAGGATTTTCATTGTTACAGGGCACTGTTTATAGCAGATCATTTTGGGATTGATGCAGAAGCGTATTCCGCGGATAAGAAAAGTAAATTGTCTTCAACCCTGGCTACCCGGGAGGTTTTAGCTCGTATTAAAGCGGTTTTCGATCTGTATATAAGTAAAGAGACACCTCAATATGCAATTGAAAATCAATAATTTGGATGGGTGCCTTTTTTGCCCAAAAATGTTTGTTCAATCACACGATCAAAAGTCTAATTTTACTATTTTCGATCAAAATTTTAAGTAGCTCACTATTATGATTAAGGAATTCGAAGGACTTCGCGAAGATGAAATCAAAGTATTACTAAAAGCCCCAGCCTATGTAGCTATTCTCATTGGTGGAGCTGATGGCACAATAGATAAAAAGGAATACGCTGAAGCCGTAGAGATTCTGCAGATTAAGCAAAGTAAAGCACGAGAACAGCTACTTGATTATTTTCATGAAGTAGGTAAGACATTTAAACAGGACTTTGATCAGCTGATTGATGAATTACCCGATGATGTAGGGGAGAGAACAAAGGAAATTTCTGCGGAACTGAGGAAATTGAATGTAATTCTTCCAAAAATCGATAAAACTTTCAGTATTAAGCTTTACGCCAGCCTAAAGGAGTTTGCCAAGCGAATTGCTGAGGCATCAGGTGGCGTATTAGGATATCTTTCCGTCAGCTATGAAGAAGCACAGCTTGTGGAGCTGAAAATGATCCACGAGCCAAAAAAATGACATGCTAGTCGCTTTTATTGCACAAGACCAATATTGAATGGGGAGGTCCAGTATCATACCTCCACTGCGATTGGTCTTTTTCATGTGGCTTGTATACTCCATCCAATTATACATGTTTATCGATCTTGGCTTTTTGGGGATCCTCCCAAGATCGCTTAATGGACTAATAGGTATTTTCACTGCACCATTGATTCATGGTGGAGTTACTCACCTGATATCCAACACCTTTCCAGTGATTTTTCTGGGATCCACCATCTACATCTTCTATGACAGGATTGCCTCACAGGTTTTTCTTCAATCCTATTTTTTAACCAATGTACTTGTCTGGATTTTTGGAAGACCCTTCTATCATATTGGAGCCAGTGGCCTTGTTTATGCATTAGCCACATTTCTTATCTTCTTTGGAATTTTCAGAAGAAACATTAAGTCTATCATCATTTCCATTATCATCCTGGTCATCTACGGTGGATTGGTTTATGGTATATTTCCTTCCAATGACCAAATCAGCTGGGAATCTCATCTATTTGGAGCAATGACTGGTATGGGAGTTGCCTACGGAATGAGTAAAATTAAGATTGTCTCCAGTAAATAAAAACTAATATAATTAGCAAAACACTAAATTAATTAGTATTTTAGTGTTATGTTAAAAGGTAGAGGAGCACAATACAATCCTGCCAACCCATTTTTGAAGCAGGAAGTCAGTCAAACCCATTTTGAGGGTATTGATGAAGATACAACAACTGAAAACCCTGAGGTTCAACTGTTTTATGAGACTGTCAAAAATCCTTTGAGTAAGAATGATAGTCCCGATCTAAAACTGGGTTACTCGATCAATCCCTATCAGGGATGTGAGCATGGGTGCATTTATTGCTATGCAAGGAATTCGCATACTTACTGGGGCTTCAGTGCAGGCCTGGATTTTGAAAGTAAAATTGTAGTGAAAAAGGATATTGTCGAACAGCTTGAAAAGCGTTTTCTCGCACAGGGATGGAAAAGTCAGGCCATTATGCTGAGTGGAAATACTGACTGCTATCAGCCTGTTGAACGTAAGCTTAAACTTACCAGGAAGATACTGGAGATAGCCCTAAAATTCAGAAATCCTATCAGTATTATCACGAAGAATACTTTAGTCACCAGAGACCTGGATATATTGAGAGAACTGGCCAGCTATAAGTTGGTGCATGTTTATTTTTCCTTGAACACCCTGGACGAGTCATTGAGGAGATTTCTGGAGCCAAGAACTGCCAGTCACCAGAAAAAACTTAAAGCAATCAGTGATTTGAGCAAGGAAGGTATTCCGGTGGGCATCATGAACGCTCCGGTAATTCCGGGACTAAACCACCATGAGATATCCGAAATACTCAAAAGAGCCAGTGAAGCCGGAGCACTAAATGCAGGTTACACAGTAGTGCGATTGAATGGTCAGGTGGCATCTCTCTTCAAAGACTGGATCATCAAAACCTTTCCGGATAGGGCACACAAGGTACTTCACCAAATTGAAGCCATGCACAATGGTCAGCTCAATGATTCCGAATGGGGCAGGAGGCTGACGGGTGATGGCAATTATGCAGAAATGATTGCACAGCTATTCAAGACCGCAAAAAAGAAGTATTTCAACGATAGGGAGATGCCTGACCTAAACACCAATATCTTTCGAAGGGGCGGAAACTACCAACTTTTCTAAATCAAAGCAGCAGATCAATCAGTTCCTCAGTAGCAGATTTGCTGGTGATCTGATAATAATGGCCCTCTCCATCAAAATCTACCCATAGGCCATCAGCCTGTGGGTTTTTGGTGCTGTTTTCATCATACTCCTCATTGTAAGCAAGGCTCATGATCTTTCTCAGATCGTCCCAAATGATTGGTTGGTCCCCATCTATGCGAGCTTTTCTATCTTCAAAGCTGGCATCCAAAGTGATGTCTTTATTATCTCCATCCTCTACAAAAATAAAGTCGAGGTGCATCCGGGCTTCTCTTTTTGAAGCTTCATAGATAGCCTGCACAATCTCCTGTAACTCATAATCCCAGAAATCGGTATCTAGCACCATTCCTGGTTTCCCATTGCCAACAGCCATATGGATGTACAAGCCATCATCACTGCTTACATCCTGCAGTGTGACATCTTCGAATAGCTTGCTGAGATAGTCTGCCCATACTTTGCCAAGATTACCCTGCCAGGTAAAATTATCATCCATGGTGAAACCCTCATTGAGAATTTCCTCTTCCGTGAGCGTATCCCTATTCAGATATTCCTGCTCAAAGTTGACCACCACCTGGTCATTGTCAATATTGAGGTCCAGGGTATATGCAAAAGAATAAGGAGGGGGCAATTGCAAAGTCTGATAAGAAACAATTACTTTCATTATAGATATTTTTCAGCAGTCTTTATCCGATCAATCTTTCCGGTTGATGTATAGACAAATGACGCTACGAACACAATTTTTTTAGGTTTGGAATAAGTATGCAACAGATTGAAAATGCTATGATCGATGTCGATAGGTTTCTCACTTTCTACAAGCAAAATTACTTTCTGACCCAGAATTTCATCCATTTCTGAGGTAATTAATATTGGTTTTTTTATCTGATCCTGTAAAGCATTCTCAACAACCTCGGGATTTACTTTGTATCCTCCTGTATTGATCACAAAATCGGACCTACCTATCCACTTAAAAGTTTTCTTTTCAGTGAGCTCTACCATATCGTTTGTTTGAAGCCACTCCCCGTCAGTCAATGTTCCAAGTAACCTTAGACAGCCTCGCTCATCAACTTCGATCTGTGTATCTCCAAGGGGCTGGAATTCTTCACTGGATGCAATATCGCGAAGGGCAACATGAGAAGCTGTTTCTGTCATGCCATAAGTAATAAATGCTCTGGTATTTTTTTGCTTCAGCTGACGAATAAACTTTTCCTGCAGAGGAGCCCCACCAATAAGTATGGTATGTTGATTATCAAAAAAGGCTTCATTGGCCTCCAGGGATTTCATTACCTGCAAAGGGACCATTGATATTAATGCTTTGTCGCCAGCGATATCAGGGATTGCATTTGGCTTTTGTACGATAAGATCCATGTTGTGTATGATGGCCCTTATCACCAACATAGCACCCCCAATAAAAGCTGGATTTATACAAAGCACTGCTTGTTTTATTTGCTTATTCGGGTCCAGATGCCCCATAGTTACCTCTGCACTGTAACGCATTTTGCTTTTAGCAAGCTTGATAACCTTTGAAACACCTGTGGAACCACTTGTCAAAAACTCCATGTAATCCTCCTCAGAATGCCATTTTTTCACGATATTGATTACTAGCGACTCGTGATCCTCGTAAATATTTTTGAAGGATTTTCCAGTTCTTATTTCATCGATTGTTAGTTTTTCGTTTTTAAAAACGATATTCATAAAGAAACAACTTTTGCAGGAGCCAGATCAAATACTTGTTCAGAGACTGAGACGCAAAGATATACTTGCCTTTGAACTTGTCTTCAATGAATATTATGGGTTGTTGAAGTCCTATGCCCGGAGATTTTTGGATGAAGAAGCAGACGCCGAAGAAGTCGTTCAGGAGACATTTATTAAGTTTTGGGAGAAGTGCGAGACACTAGACCCGCTCTCATCTATCAAGAACTACTTATATCGGTCAATTCATAATTCCTGCTTAAATTATATCAAGCATCAAAAAGTAAAAGATGCTTATAAGCAGTATGTCATTGAGTTTATGGAAGAAGGTGTCGAAGAGCAATATCTGGAAGAAGAGGAAAAAACAACGCTTGAAAAGGTGCTGACAGAAATAGATCATTTACCACCAAAATGCCAGGAGATCTTTAAGCTAAGTAGATTCGAGGGGTTGAAATACTACGAAATAGCCAGTCATTTAAACATCTCTGTAAAAACCGTTGAAGTGCAAATGGGTAAGGCGCTCAGGGTACTTCGCGAAAAATTTAAGGATCATAAAGTTTAGGTATGCGCCGGTGGGTATTTGGTGTGGTGATTTTGTTATGCACCTATTCTGTATCATGGTGTCAGGACCTGAAGGATCAGGTTTCTGTAGATTTCCAGGATCTTCCTCTTGAGTTGGTTTTAGATAGCATTTCTTTTAAAACTGGCTATCAGTTCTCTTACAACTCAGACATTATGCCCAGTGGAAGTTTGTTTTCACTCAGTAGAAAGAATATCCACGTAGACTCACTACTTTCCATACTTTTAGTGGGTACCCAGTTGGTGTATGAGGGTAAGGACGACCTGATCATAATCAAAAAAATAAAGGAAGCACCAGAAAGCGGCTCCAGAGTCAATCAATTTGGGGTGTCTGGCTGGGTAAGAGATGCCAAAACTCAGGAGCCACTGGTTGGTGTGAACGTCCACCTGAACGGGACGCTCATAGGAGCCTCGACTGATAAATACGGTAATTATGAGATTAGAAAAATCCCTCCTGGAAGCTATGAGTTGGTTTTTTCTTATGTGGGATATGATGTGGTATCTCATCCCTTGCTAGTCAAGGATGTCGTTCATCAAAAAGTAAATGCATTGATGCAGGTGAAAGTGCAGGAGCTGGATGGTGTGGAATTGGTTTCGACTCGATTTGTAGACAAAAATAAATGGGATAAGTATTACAAGGAGTTCACTGTTGAGTTTTTAGGTAAGACCCAAAATGCCAATCGATGTGCAATTATAAATCCTCAGGTCCTGAATTTCGCTTACGATAAGGATACGGATATTTTGAGTGCCGAGGCTTCTGAGGCCCTCATCATTCAAAATCATGCTTTGGGTTATAAGATTATCTATGAGCTCCTTTCTTTCAATAAATCTCCGGAAAGCACCTACGAAAATGGAAAGGCATTCTTCGTAAACCTAGAGCCTGATAGCAGAAAAGAGATTAGAAAGTGGCGATACAACCGGAAGAAAGGATTTTATGGTTCAGCCAATCATTTTTTCATCTGCCTGATTGAGGGGAATTATTATAGAAAAGGTTATCGGGTCTATGAAATCAATCACCCTTCAGAGATCACTAAACAGAATAAAACGTTGATCAATGCGAAGAATCTGATTGAGGAAACAGAAAATCCGTATGAGTGGGTATTAAAATTTGACAACATGCTCATGATAGAGTACACCAAGGAAATTGAAAGCCCACAATACGTATTAGAAATGAATAGCGACAACTCGATGAGTAACATCATCTCATCGACACTCCTGGATGTTACTCCTAAAATCCAAAGATCGGTTATCGAATTGAGGGCTGATAGTGTGTTGTTGGACAGGTTTGGACAGGTAAAGGAGACTCGTGGAATGCAGATGATGGGCTACTGGGCATGGGAACGGGTAGGGGATATGATGCCTGCCGGGTATGACCCAAAAGCAGATAAACTTATTAGCAGGTAAGGGAATTTTGTCTAAAATTTGTTAATATGTTGAGTGTATATGATTATGGAGGAATTATTAGCAAAATATTTTGCAGGGGAAGCGTCTGCTTCCGAAATAAAAGAGATTAAGGATTGGCGAAATGCCTCTAAAAAGCATGCCGAATCCTACTTCGAGACGAAGAAAATTTGGTTAGCCAGCTCTGTCAAAGAGAAACCTAAACCAAGGATTTTCGAGCAGATTGTTGGAAATGAAAAGCCTTCGATTTCTCTTTTTCCAAAAATTTTTAGGTACGCAGCAGCCATTGTGATAGCTGCTGGAATTTCATTCTTGATTTATAATTACCTGATCTATCCCTACGGTTCCGGGGATGAAATCGTAGCTGAGAAGATGGTGTCGACAAAGCTACCTGATGGTTCAAGGGTTACCTTACAGAAGGGATCAACACTTAAAATCAATGATTTTGAAACCGGACGTTCAGTATTACTTACAGGTAGGGCTTATTTTGATATTGAAGAGGACCAGTCACGACCATTTACCATCGAAACATCAAGTGCAAAAGTTCAGGTAGTAGGGACAAAATTTGTCGTGAATAGTAGGAATCCGGAAAATACAGAGGTCTTTGTGGAGTCTGGCCAGGTCAATCTTTATCAGAAGCCGGAAGCCTTCAATGGATCCAATATGATGGTAAGCCTGGCATCAGGCGAAAGCGGTGAATTGTCGGTGGGAACGCGTGGCATCAGAAAGAAAAAGGTAAAAGACCAGAATTACCTGGCATGGAAAACCGGTTTCCTGTCGTTCAGAAACACCATTATGACGGATGTGGCTACCACCATAGAAGACACATATGGATTAGAGGTAGAATTTGAAAATGCGTCGATAAGGTTGTGCAGACTAACTGCCAATTATAAAGAAAAGACCTCCGAAGAGGTCCTTGATTTCATTGCAGAAACTTTTGATTTCACCTATGTCAAACAGGATAACAAAGTGGTGTTCTCCGGTCAGGGGTGTAGGTAAGATCAAGGAAATTTTGGAAACTTCTTGAATTCAGGATCACGTTTTTCGAGGAAAGCCCGTTTTCCTTCCTGGGCCTCTTCCATCAAATAGAACATGAGGGTAGCATCTCCTGCCATCTCCATCAATCCACGTTGTCCATCAAGCTCCGCATTCAGTCCACGTTTGATCATTCGGATGGCCATCGGGCTACGTTTCATGATGGTCTGACACCATTCTACCGTTGTATCTTCCAGCTGATCAAGCGATACCACAGTATTGACCATTCCCATTTCCTCTGCTTCTTTGGCTGAATATTGTTTGCATAGGAACCAGATCTCTCTTGCTTTTTTCTGCCCAACATGTCTGGCAAGGTAAGAAGACCCAAAACCTGCATCAAAGCTGCCTACCTTAGGGCCAGATTGGCCAAAAATGGCATTGTCTGAAGCGATAGTAAGATCACATACTACGTGTAGCACATGGCCTCCACCAATGGCATATCCGTTCACCATGGCAATTACTGGCTTAGGTAGCTCTCTAATTCTTTTGTGAAAATCCAATACGTTGAGTCTTGGGACTCCTGATTCATCTACATAACCACCAGTGCCTTTTACGTTCTGATCACCTCCAGAACAAAAAGCCTTGTCACCTTTACCTGTAAGGACAACAACCCCGATCTCAGTCATTTCCCTCGCCAGGTCAATGGCATCAATCATTTGCTTCACTGTTTCAGGGCGGAATGCATTATAAACTCTGGGTCGGTTGATCGTGATTTTAGCGATACCATCAAAAGATTCAAACCTGATGTCGCTGTATGATTTAATGGATTTCCAATCACGTTTGGATTTACTCATAACTTATGTTTTTTATTTTATTGTAAACTTCTTCGTTCGTAGATGGTTCTGAAAAAATTTCTAAGATCTTTTTCTTTGCACTTCCTCCAAAAAGCTGTTTGAGTCCCTCATCCAGACTTTTCTCGTCATGGGCAGCAAAATAATCGAAACCAAATTCATCAGCCATGAATCGAGCTGAATGTTTGTGTCGGGTTTCAAAATAGCTTTCCAGCTCTGGCAATGATTTAGGACCACTGATTAGTCTAAATATGCCGCCACCCTGGTTGTTCATCACAATGACTCTAAGGTTTTGCAGGTCATGATGGTGAAAAAAGGCATTCCTGTCGTAAAAGAAGGATAAATCTCCCGTCCAGAGTACCACACCATTGTTAGATGATAGTGCATGTCCCACAGCAGTTCCATTGGTTCCATCAATTCCGCTCGTTCCACGGTTGCAGTAGACTGAAATTCCGGGGTGAGTCTGCCTCAGGAGATTGGCATACCTTACAGGCATGCTATTCGCCAGATGTAGCGCAAATCCTTTTGGAATAGCTTTTGAAACGGCGTATGATGCCTGATACTCAGAAAACTCAGATTTTTCAATCAAGTTGAGTTTCTCAATGACTTTTTCATCGAGCATTCGCCATGCCTGAGAATGATTTGCTCTGAGCTGATCATCAAATGTTGAGCCTGCTTTTTCTGGTCCAGGTAAATTTTTGAGGAATAGAAGTAGTGGCGATCTGAAATGCCTGGTGAGAGTCTTGTAGGTGTCAGCAATCTGATCACTTTCCTCGAAATGCCAGTGATGTTTTGGTTTATATTTCCTTAAAAAGAGCTTGAGGTTTTTGCTAATGGTTGATTTTCCACAGGTGATGAGAAGCTCAGGTTTCAAAGCTTCGGCTTGCTTCTCATCTAATTTGGATAAAAAATGATCCTGGTACCGGATAAACAAAGGGTCATGCATATTACTGATCACATCAGTAACCACTGGAATACTGTATCTCTTGGTTAGAGAGTTGAGCGTTTTTTCCAAATCCGGATCCGGTGCATGTTGACCAACAACAATAAGTTTCCTCTTAGATTGTTGCCAGATGGTATTCAAGTCAGGTGTGAAATGAAGCTCTTGCTGTGCTGGATGAGTCTTAATAATTCTGATATCATCGCTGTATTTAAGCTTTTGATCATTCCCCGGGTAGAAAGGTTCCCGGAAAGGTACATTGATATGAACAGGACCTTTTGAATTACTGGCTAGGTTGTAGGCTTCGTTCAGCTTGCGATTATATTCCCAGGCAGCATCGGTATGATCCAGACTTACAGGCATCTGGTAAAATCCTTTCACAAAATTAGCAGCGGCATTCACCTGATTGATCGTCTGCCCGTCACGTTGATCAATCCATTCCGGTGGACGATCAGCAGTGAGCACAATTAAGGGGATGTTTTGATAGTATGCTTCCGCAATGGCTGGCAAATAATTAAGAAGTGCTGTCCCACTGGTGCAACAAAGAACTACAGGAGTATTTGTGTTTTGAGCAATACCCAATGCGATGAACCCTGCCGAACGCTCATCAACAATGGAAAAGATCTTTAGTTTAGGATGCCTCGAAAAGCTTAATGTGAGGGGTGCATTTCTTGATCCCGGACTCAAAACCACATGTCGTACGCCCTTGCGGTATAATAATTCTGCTGTATCAAAGACTACCTGGTGGATCATTGTGGATTAAATGGTCCTGCAAAAATGACCTTTTTCGATATGGATCAAAGAATGATGGGAAAATTGTTTAGAGCAAGTCCTTCAATGTACTCATTTTGTTTACTGTTTCCTGGTACTCCTTTTCTGGGATCGAATCTTCTGTGATTCCGGCTCCGGCGTAAAGCCTGGCCTTATTGCTGTAGAGCTTCATGCATCGAAGATTAACAAACAAATTGGTGGTTTGATTGAAATTAACAGGACCAAGAAAACCAGAATACAATGAACGGTCATAGCCCTCATTTTGCTCAATAAATTGCTTCGCATTTTCGAAGGGTGTGCCGCACACTGCAGAGGTAGGGTGGAGCAGTTCCAGCATAATGCTTCCCAAATCAGGCATGTTGGTCTCCACCATGTCTACCTTATATTCGGTTTTTAGATGTACCAGCTTTCCAGCTCGCACTGTTTTAGGCCCTGATTCTTCAAATTCTCTGAGTCTGATCTTTTTCAGACAACCAATGATGTAACGGCTCACCATGGCTTGTTCCTCAATCTCTTTTTGTGTCCAGGCCACATTGCTCAGACTGTCGACCTCTGGTAAATACTGGGTGCCTGCTAAAGATTCAGTTTTGAATATCCTTTGATTTTCGATAGAGATGAGCCTTTCCGGACTGGCCCCCATCCAAAGGCCAAATTCCTGCGTGAAAGTGAGATAACAAAAGGCATTGGGATAGCTGGACTGCAGGTTTTTCATGCATTTTTTCAGGCTAAATCCTGAATCAAGGGGAAATTCTTCAAACCTGGATATTACTATCTTGTGTACCAACCCTTTCTTTATCTCATCTATTGCTTTGATAACATTAGCTGAGAAATCCTTATTTAGTGAAACCGGGCTTGCTTCTTCTTGATTGACGGGTGTTCTTTCGTCGGAAAGGTCTTGGCTCAGTTTTTCAATTTCTTTAGCAGATACCTTTGGAGAAATATTAATCTCTCGCTCTCCATCAATATTGCTTATAATAATGTCTCCTGTCAGAATGTAGGGTAGCGGTGGATGGTTGGCTTCATAAGGATTGATAATAAATGATTCCTGAAGCTCTTCAATCTGGTTGAACTGTTTCGGCCTGTCAGAATTCAGATCAATAAGCAGATAGTTTGTCTCAGTGTTTGGAAGCCGCCAGGTGGCAAATGAGTATTGATGATTGATTAATTGTTTGAAAAGGTGATCAAGATCACCCGTTAATATCCCTACTTCTTCTAAGAGTTTTTCCTTCATCCTTTTTTATCAATGATCGCCATGGTGATCCGACAAATGCTGATCAGTTGTTTTTCTTCATTTTCAATCCTTATCTCCCAGACCTGAGTCCTTTTTCCTACATGAATAGGAGTGGTCTTACCATATACAAAGCCATCACGTGCGGATCGAATATGATTTGCATTGATCTCCAGCCCTACGGCATGTTGCTTCGAAATATCCAGCGTTAAAGTCGCCGCCACACTACCAAGCGTCTCTGCCAATGCTACTGAGGCACCTCCATGTAACAAACCAAAAGGTTGTATTGTTCTGTGGTCTACAGGCATTTTTGCCACCAGGTAGTCTTTACCAGCTTCTGTAAATTCAATCCCCAGGTGTGATGTTAAATTACCTTTACCGAGGTCATTTAACGAGTCAATTGAGAGGTCTTTCGGGAACATCAGTTTATTTTGCGATTTCGGGGACAAACCAAATCACATTTAGATTGAAAAACAAGAAAATTTATCTGCTTAGACACGGCGAAACAGAATATAACAGGTTAGGAATGGTTCAGGGGAGTGGCATTGATGCACCCTTGAATGAAACTGGAAAGAAACAGGCTTCTGCATTTTACGAGGCTTATAAAGAAGTAATATTTGATAAGGTGTACATCACACCCCTGATCAGGACGCGGCAGACCGTTAGCGGTTTTCTAGAGCAGTCAATTCCCGTAGAGGTTATCGAAGGACTTAAGGAGATAAGCTGGGGAGATCAGGAAGGCGTGCCCTTTACCGAAGAAAGTGGCCGTGTTTATAAGGAAACGGTGAAAAGATGGAGTGGCGGAGAGCTGGACCTGAAGATTGCCACAGGCGAATCTCCTAAGGAGGTGATGAGCAGACAAAAACCTGCTATGGAGTATATTTTATCAAAAGAAGATGAAGAGACAATCCTTATATGCACACACGGTAGGGCCATGCGGATTCTATTATGCTGGCTGATGGAAAAATCTCTGACAAAAATGGAGCAATTTGGTCATTCAAATTGTGGGGTCTATATTTTGGAATATGATGGCAGTACGTTTTCAATTGAGCAAGCAAATGAAACAAGTCATCTCAATGGAATAGAAATGATTCGCTAAATTTATTAATGGATTGAGTCCATTTGTTGAATCATTATACGTCATTGAAGTAAAAAAATGAAGTTTGGAGCCCCTGATAGTCTTGATGATCTGGATAACCTGGATCTCTCATTGCCTAAAGATCATATTGACAATGCATCTACTGTGTCCGGTAGGAAAAAGGATGCCAGCGTATTTGTAGGTTGTAGTGTATGGGGTCAGGATCCCTGGGTCGGGGATGTCTATCCGGAAGGAACTAAGAAGAAAGACTACCTCGAGGAGTATATCAAACATTTCAACTGTATAGAGCTCAATAGCACCTTTTACAACATCAAAAAGGACAATATGCTCAGCTGGGCAGAGAAGGCCAAGGGCCATGATTTCAAGTATTGTCCCAAATTCAATCGCAGGATCAGTCACCTGAAACGGCTGAAGGAGGTAGAGGACGTCACGGAATACTTTGTTTCTATGTGTCAGCAGTTTGGTGATAATCTGGGAATGTCCTTCTTACAGATGCCGGAAAACTTCAGCGCCAAATACCTGGACAGGGTAGAAGGATATCTGAAACTAATCCCAAGAGATTTTCCGGTAGCGGTAGAGTTGCGACACCCCAGCTGGTTTGAAGGAGAAGCATTTAATGAGACCTTCGAAATGCTGAGTTCGCTCGGATGTACAGCTGTGATCACGGATACTGCACTCAAACGGGATATCATTCATCAACGCTTCACCAATGACAAAGTCTTTGTGCGGTTTGCGGCTTACGAACTTCACGATTCCAATTATAGAAGACTTGACGAATGGGCCCAAAGGATCACACAATGGATAGAGCAGGGGATTTCAGAAGTCTATTTCTTTAGTAAGCAGGAAGATGAGACTTATGCACCCCGTCAGGCGGATTATTTTATTAAAAAATTGAATTCGCTTGCCGGATTGAGCATTCAGTCACCGTATACATAATCAAGAAGCAGGGAGATGGCCAAGAAGAAAGTTCATGTGGAGGTGGGTCGTCAGACACTGGAGTTATCGAATCTCGACAAAGTTCTGTACCCTGAGGATGACATCGTCAAGGCTCAGGTAATAGAATATTATCTCAAACTAGCTCCAACTATCCTTCAGCACATCAAAGGTCGCCCACTTTCCCTCGTGCGATACCCGGATGGCATTTATGGAGAACAATTCTTTCAAAAAAATCGACCTGACTGGACCCCTGACTGGATCGATTATATCCGACTTGGGAAGGAACGAAAAAAGGAATACATCGTCGCCCGTGAAGAAGCTACCATGGTATGGCTGGCAAACCTGGCCTGTCTGGAGCTCCATCAGATACACAGCTTTACAGAATACGCGGATAAACCTGACTACATTGTGTATGACCTGGACCCTCCGGAAGATCAGGACAACTTTGCTGAGGTAAAAGAATTGGCATTCAAGCTAAAGGAGGACCTGGAAAATGTGGGTTATCATGTTTTCGTCAAGACCACCGGAGGAAAAGGACTTCACCTGGTCACGCCGATTGAGCTTTACTATTCTTTCGATGATTCATTTAACACGGCTAAAGCCCTTGCGGATGGGTTTGTGAAAAAGTACTCCAATACCACACTCCATCTAAACAAAGAGGCGAGAAAAGGCAGGATTCTTATAGACATCTTCCGTAATAAAGGATCTCAAACCATAGTAAGTCCCTACAGTCTGAGAGGCAGGAAAGGCGCACCCGTTTCCTGTCCGATCAATTGGGATGATCTCGAAAAACTGGATCACCCCAGGGACCTGAACCTGCATACGGTATTGGAAAAGATATTGAATGAGGGCGATCCCTGGGAAGCTATCAGAGGATGGTCCGTACCAATACACACTGATAAGCGAAAATCTTCTTACAAGGATCTACCTGAGAATCCTCGACACAAATCACCGGAACAGCTAGAAGATTATACCAAAAAGCGTGATTTTAATAAGACTCCGGAGCCCTATACCCCAGCCGATGATGGTTCAGGCAATAGATTCTGTATCCAAAGACATCATGCTTCTCACCTTCACTATGATCTGAGGCTTGAGCAGGATGGGGTTCTCAAATCCTGGGCTGTTCCCCGCGGGATGCCGCCAGTACCCGGAGTAAAAAGGCTTGCGGTTCAAACAGAAGATCACCCATTGGAGTACCTGTCCTTCGAAGGCGAGATCCCTAAAGGCCAATACGGTGGGGGAATGATGTGGGTATTTGCTGGAGGAAAATATGAGATCACGAAGGAGAAAAAGAATGGGTTCTATTTCAGACTCTCCAGTCCGGTAATCAATGCCGAGTACAGGATGCACCACATGAAAGATAAGGAATGGCTGCTTGAGCGGGTCGATCAACCCCAGGTGGACATGCTGAAGCAGGAGGTACAACCCATGGTAGCAGAAAGTGCTAAAAAGCCCCCAAAAGGTGATTATCGCTATGAAGTGAAATGGGACGGGATTCGTGTAATGATCACCCTCAATGAGGGAGAGCTGACTATCAGAAGTCGTAACATGAACATCATTACGGATTCGTTTCCTGAGCTGAATGTGCCTGAGGATGCTTTCCGCATCAACAATGCTGTTTTTGATGGTGAAATCGTATGCTTAAATCCTGAGGGTAAAGCAGATTTCAGGAAAGTGATTAAAAGGTTGATGACCAAAAAGCAAATGGAAGTGGAGCACCAGGTAAAAAGAAATCCTGCCTACTGCTATTTGTTTGATGTCCTTTATTTAGACGGTCGATCCTTACTGAACGACCCCTGGGCAAGGAGAAGAATGTGGTTGAAGGATTCGGTGAGACGAGATACGAAATATAGGATCAGTGAAGACATTGAAGATGGCAAAGCGCTTTTTGCAGCCGCAGAAAAACTGGGAGTAGAAGGTATCATGGCCAAGGAGGTGAATGGTAAATATTATCCCGGTAAAAGGAGTACGGCCTGGATCAAAGTCAAAGTGAAGAATACTGCTGACGCGCTTATCATTGGATACACCAAAGGTCAGGGAGAAAGGGAAAAATACTTCGGGGCTGTTCATGTGGCAGAGCAAAATGGCAAGGGGTTGGTTTACAGGGGTAGGGTAGGGACTGGCTTTAGTGACAAAACCTTTAAAGAGCTGAAAACGTTTTTTGATCAAAGGGCAGAGGTTTCCCAGCCTGTAGATAATAAGGTAGATCCCGATTCCAGGTGGTTTGAGCCTGTTCCCTGCGAAATAGAGTTTAGCCAGATAACCAAAGACGGACATTATCGAGATCCGGTATTTAAGAGATTAAGGGAAGATTTATTATAAATATTTGATACACAATATTTTAAATACCTTTAGTTGCTTTAATTATTTAATTACTTTTTATTTGTTAAATAAAGACTAATAAGCTTATGAGAGCAATCTGGAAAGGTCACATTCGATTTTCACTGGTTACCATACCCATCAGGATTTATAATGCCATCAGCACAGAGGAAAAGGTGAGCTTCAACCTGCTTTCTAAAGAAAATCACAATCCTGTGAAATATGAGAAAAAAGACAAAGTAACGGGTGAGGTACTCAGGCAGGAAGACATTATCAAAGGTTACCAGTACGAGCCTGGTCAGTTTGTGATCATTGACGATGAAGATTTTGAAAAGGTCAAACTTAAAAGCACCAAGGTCATTGAGATAGAGGGCTTCGTAGACACTTCTGAGGTGCACCATACCTTGTTTGACTCTCCGTATTTTGCCGGACCTGATGGTGATGTGGCAGCTCAGACCTATAGCCTTCTGGCAGAAGCATTGAGAAAAAGTGGTAAGGTCGGAGTGGGTAAGGTAGTACTTAGGGACAGAGAGAGTGTGGTTTTACTAACGCCCCATAAGCAGGGTATCCTGTTGTATAAACTCCGGTACCCGAATGAGCTGCGGGACATGAAGGATGTTCCGAACCTCGAGGAGAAACCCATTGATGATGCCCAGCTCAAGATGGCCAATACCCTGATAGACAGTATGACGACAAAGTTTGATGATTTAACTTTGGAGGATAAATATAACTCTGCACTCAAGGAGATGATCACAGCCAAGATAGAAGGCAAAGAAGTGGTTTCCATCTCTGAAGAGGAGCCAGAAGTAGTAGACATCATGACTGCATTGAAGCAGAGCATAGAACAAGCCAAGGCGGATAAAAAGCCTATGGAGAAAGCAGGAGACAAGTCAGAAAAACAAGAGAAAGCCAAAAAAGCGAGCTAAATGTCCAGGGTAGTCAGGTTTCCAGTAAACCCACCGGAGAAGCTTGGTCATCAAAAGGTCAAGCGAAAGCGGAAAAAGCCAAATCCGGAAGATTATGGACAGCTCAACTTATTCTCAGCTCAAGCAAAAGAAGCCAGGGTATTTCAACTGCCAGGCAATAACAGCCTTTTCGAAGAAGCCTTACTAAAAGACGATCAAAACGATCAGGAAGCTGAGCGCCTTTATCAGCTGGCTATCGAAAACGGAGATGCCAACGAGGATGCGCTATGCAACCTGGGTATCCTAAAGTCTGAAAAAGACGAGAAAGGGAAGGCCATCGATTATCTGACCCAGGCTTTACAGGTCAATCCACGACACTTTGAAGCACACTACAACCTGGCCAATGTGTATTCTGACCTGGGAAATTTGAAATTAGCGCAGTCACATTATGAGGTGGCAATAGAAATAGAGCCGGAATACCCAAACAGCTATTATAACCTGGGGTTGGTGCTTATTTCTTTAAAGAATTATTCAAAAGCAATAGAGGTCATCAACAAATACATTGATCTGTCTCCGGCAACAGAGCACGGTATTGCAAATGAACTGGTCAAAACATTAAAATCACTCGCATGAAAAATCCTGCATTAAAAGCACATTTTGAGAGACTAAAAGAGCTGGTCCCGGAAGTCTACTCTAAAAAGAATGATCATTATTCAGAAAGGGAGCGACTCTATGGTCTGCTAAAAAAATCTCTAAGTGTGATAGAGGCTGTATATCTTCAGAACCAGGAGACTTTTGGAAAATCCTCGATTGCCGAGTATGGCAAAATCGTGTATGAGCTGGAACTTATGCAATATGATTACGAGGGCAATGATGACCTGCTTAGCTCAGCAGCTGCTCAAATCCTGATGCAATCCAAAAAGCCGATGAAGAAAGCCGGTAAAAAAGGATCGCAGGATCAGGACTCAGATCAGGGTAGGGAGGCCATCTAAGAAAGCTTAAGTATCCAGCTAGCCGATTTATCCACCAGCTGTTTAAAGACCTCCGACGTCTTCATGGATGCGGTCTTCGGTGTTTTAAATGAATGATCTGCCTGTTCGAATGCCATAAGATCAGCCTTTTTCTGTCCTGCCACTACCTCACTGATCATTTCAAAATTAGCCAGTGCATCATTCGTTCCCTGAAGAAATAACTGGGGGACTTCTATGGACGATAAATGATTGGCCCGGTCTGTCGATGCTTTGCCGGGAGCATGCAGTGGAAATCCAAAATACACCAGTCCTTTTATACCCAATTCAGGTTGCTCGGCTACAAGGTGACTAGACATTCTACCGCCATAGGATTTGCCTGAAAGTACGATTGAACAATCCGGGAATTTAGCTTTTACAAATTGTGAGACCTTTTCAAGTGCAAGTATAGATTCTTTAGGGCTGCCTGGCATTTTCTTCCCTCTCTGCTTATAAGGGAAATTGAATCTGACCACATGAATACCATGAGCACAAATGCCTTTGGCTAAAGATTTCATAAATGGATGCTCCATACCTGCACCCGCTCCATGAGCTAGCACCAGGCAATGCCTGGCTTTATTGCTATCATCTATCTCCAGTTGGATGCTTCCCGCTTTTTCGCTGATTTCAATTTCATGTGCCATATCCAAAATTAAGAATTCATCCTTTATTCATTAAATTTGAATTCCTTTTAACATCACAAATTATATACAAAGTGGCAATTGAATTCAAAGTACTGGGTTGTGGAGATGCATTTGGTTCAGAGGGCAGATTTAACACCTCCTTCCTGATCGAATCAGTCGGTCAAAAGCTTCTGATTGATTGTGGGGCATCCACATTGATCAGGTTGAAGCAGGAAAGGGTAGATGTGATGAATATTTCTACCATCATTGTCACACATTTCCACGGAGATCACTATGGAGGGTTACCATTCTTTGCCATTGCCAGGTATGTGGAGTCAGGCAGCAGAGAGCCATACACCATTATCGGGCCGAAAGGGATCAAAGAAAAGGCTTTTCAGCTTCAGGAGGCACTCTACCCTGGCACGAGCCACATGCTGGAGGAGATGGATGTTCAGTTTATTGAACTGAAAAATAAAGGATGGATAGATCATCAGGAGCTTGCTGTGTACAGTAGGGAGGTCATCCACAGTAAACCTTCCAATCCTCATGGTGTCAAAATAAAGATTGATGGCTACGTGATCAGCTTTAGCGGAGATACCGAATGGACGGATGCATTGATAGATCTCGCAGATGGGGCTGATTTGTTTATCTGTGAGTGCAACAATTATCAGGGTGAAAAACCAGCCCATCTCAGCTATGAAACCATTCTGGAGCATGTTGATAAGCTAAAGGCAGACCGCATTTATCTTACCCACATGAGTACAGAAGTTTTAAATGCGCATGAGTTTGAGCTGGTAAGGCTGGCAGACGGAATGGAATTCACCCTTTAGCCACTCAACTTGTCCAGGTATTCCTGGATGAAAAAATCCTTCTTTTTCAATCGATATTGCATGATCCATCTGGGGTGAGGCACGGTGATGATTTCTTTAAAGAATTGATGTGTTGCATTAAGCTCTTCCAGAAATTTCAGGTTTTTACCCTGACCAATACAGATGGCAATATCATTATTGATAAACCCTGACTGTTTCCTGATCATATCCACCGCATAATCAGTAAATAGATTTTTCCACTCAGGAATGTCATAATAGTTCAGGTTCTTTCCGTCCATCATAAAACCTAATGGTGATAGTGCTGATATGTAGAACTGATCGTAAAATTTAGATGGCCCCCCAAACGCATGGATCATATCGTATATAAATCTTGAAGAAAGTTCGGATCGCTTCTCAAAATGATTGGGGATGTTGCAATCCTCTTCCAGTCGGATGGGATCTGTAAATGGTATACCGGTAATACCTCCTCCCAATCTTCCTGGATTTATTCCAAACATTATTGTGCGGCGATCATTGTCATTATAGTATGTGTTGTAAAATCTTTCAACGAGCGGCCAGGCCATTGGGTCATTGTATGGATTGAGTGTTAAAACTGATTGAGGGAGGTTATCAGGAGGGATTAATTGCCTGAGGAATAGTAGGATGTTTTTAGAATTATTCATTGTGGTTTTTAAGTAGTCTTTGTTGCACCCCTAAATAAATAAATCTTCAAATTTCTGATAGATTTTGATGTTTAATTTGTTAAAGTCTTAGGTAAGTTCAAATATTTTGGAGGAATTGAAGTTATAAGATTAATATAAATTAACATTCCATTATTTGATACTTTAGTTTCTTTGCTTAACTTCACAACTAAACCCTTAGTTCCCATGAAAAATAAAAGAATAATCATTGTTTCATCAGTACTGGTAGGATGCTTCTTGCTCTATTTTTTGCTGATGGGATCCAAATCGTCTGATGAGACATCAATCATTGTAAATGTTGAGAAAGGAGAGTTTGTTGTAGAAGTTGCTGTTACAGGTGAATTGGAAGCAATGAATTCTGTTAAAATAACAGCCCCTTTGAACTTGCGTAATCATAGAGTTTATGATGTTACAGTTCAAAGAATTATACCGGAAGGCACTGTGGTCAATAAAGGTGATTTCGTTGCGATGTTAGACCAATCAGATCTGAATAATAGAATCCAGGATAGACAACTAGAATTACAGGAGGAAGAGGCTCAATATGAACAAACGCAATTGGATACTACGCTTCAAATGCGAGAAGAGCGTGATAAATTGGTCAACCTACGATATGAAGTGCAGGAAGCTCAGCTTACTTTAGATCAATCTCAATACGAACCACCGGCAACTATCAGGCAAAACGAAATAGCTCTAGAAAAAGCCCAACGGACTTTAGAACAGGCCGAGGAAGCTTTGAAAATCAGACAGAGACAAAATGTAGCAAAAATGCGAGCTGCAGCCACTGATGTGTATAAGGATCGTCGAGAATTGGAAGCTATGCAGGGAGTTTCAAAGGAAATGCGTATCGTAGCTCCAGAATCTGGAATGGTAATTTATACGAAGAATTGGGACGGTAGACCCATAAAAGAAGGTTCTCAGGTAAGTATTTGGAGAGGAGGGGTTGTGGCTGAGTTACCTGATCTTTCTGAGATGAATTCTGTAACTTATGTAAATGAAGTTGACATTAGGAAGATAAAAGTTGGTCAGCAAGTAAGAATAGGGTTAGATGCATTTCCTGATAAAAAATTGACTGGTGAAGTGACAAAAGTTGCTAATGTTGGGATGCAGAGACCTAACTCTGATGCAAAGGTGTTCGAGGTCATGATTAAAGTAAATGAAGTAGACGGTACCATGCGGCCAGGAATGACTACCAGTAACACTATCATAACTAATCAATTTGAAGATGTTGTTTTTGTACCCCTTGAAGCCCTTCATAACTTTGGTGATTCAGTTTCATTTGTTTTTGTATCTGACGGGATTAATTATAGAAGACAGGAAGTAAAAGTAGGTCAAACAAATGCTGATGCTGCTATCATAGAACTTGGGTTGGATGATAGTGATAGGGTATATCTCTCCATGCCATCAAACGAAACTAAGCTAAGCAGTATTTCTTTATTGGAAGAACTAGAGGGTAAGCGGAATTTGAAGAAAGAAGAAAACAGCTAATTCAAAATTCCCTAATCAATTATGTTGCAAAAGGTATTAATGAATTTGTTTATCGCGGTAGAAGCCGTGATAGCCAACCGATTGAGGTCTGTTCTAACTGCGCTGGGTATTATTTTTGGGGTCGCTGCGGTCATAGCGATGTTGGCCATTGGTAATGGTGCTCAGCAGGAGATCATCGAGCAAATGAAGCTTGTAGGTGTCAATAATATAGTCATCCGGCCAGTTGTGGAGCAGACAGAAGAGAACCTTTCCGAAGGAAGCTCTGAGGCTGCAGAAAAAAGTAAATTTTCTCCTGGTTTATCAGTATTGGATGCTGAAGCTATCAACGAGGTAATTCCTGGGATCAATAAATTAAGCCCTGAAATCATACTCGATACTTATATTATTAATAATGGAATTAGACGATCTGCAAAATTAGTAGGTGTCAATCCCACTTATTTTCAAATATTCAATTTCGAATTGGAAAGAGGGGAGATGTTCTCCGAAAACCACATGAGAAAGGGAGAAGCGGTTTGTATCATAGGAAAGTCAATCAAAGCCAAGTTTTTCCCCACAGAAGATCCAATAGGAAAATATTTGAAGTGTGGAAACAATTGGGTGAAAGTAATTGGAATTCTTAGAGAGCGGTTAATCTCAACAGCCAGCCTTAGTAATCTTGGGATTAGAGATTATAACATGGATGTGTACATCCCATTTCAGACCATGCTACTCAGATACCGCAACAGACAGTTTATAAGCAAAGAAATGATAGAGGCTGCAAATCAGGGTGGAACATGGGTGCGAAGCGATGAAGTCGAGAACGGTGAGGTGACCGATGAAGACAAAAATTATCATCAGTTGGATCGACTCGTAGTTCAGGTGGATGAAACACCAATGATGACTCCAACTGCTGATATTATCTCACGAATGCTAGGTCGGAGACATTATGATGTTGTGGATTTTGAAGTTGAGATACCCGAATTGCTGCTCAAGCAGCAACAGCGGACAAACGACATTTTCAATTATGTTTTAGGTGCCATTGCTGGGATATCTCTTCTGGTAGGAGGGATAGGAATTATGAACATCATGTTGGCTTCTGTACTTGAGCGAATCAAAGAGATAGGCCTTAGGCTTTCACTGGGAGCAAAAAAACAGGATATCATTAATCAGTTTCTGTTTGAGGCTATGATGATAAGTGTGAGTGGAGGACTCATAGGAGTGCTATTAGGAATAGCTATTGCTGTGACAGTCAGTATGTTCGCGGATATCCCAACCGTGGTTACTATTAGTTCTATCGCACTTTCATTTGGTGTAGCCGCATCAGTAGGCCTGATCTTTGGTATAGCACCCGCCCGAAAAGCAGCTTCACAAGACCCAATCCAATCTCTCCGTTATGAATAAATACTTTTTAATAACCCTAGTCGTTTGTAGTATTTCTTTTTCCGCAAATGCGCAATATCTGTTACAACTTAATGAAGTCATTAACCTGGCTCAGGGAAACTCTATCGACGCTAAACTGGCTGAAACACAAAAGGAAAACGCCTATTGGAGCTATCGGACATTCAGGTCTGAATATAATCCCAGGTTGTTTCTCTCAGGAAGCTTGCCCGGATACAACAGAGATTTCAATGAAAACAGGCTGGACAATGGTGAAATTGAATACCAGACCAGAGAGCAGTTGAGGAGTGATGTTCGGCTGGGGTTATATCAGCCAGTAGCATTTACAGGTGGCCAGATAAGTATTAACAGCCAGGTAAGACAATTTCAGGATCTGAGTAATGATGCAACTCAATGGAATTCCACTTTGGTGAATGTCCGAATAGATCAACCACTGTTCGATTTCAACGAGCTCAAATGGAACAAGCTTACTGAACCAAAAGTGTATGAGGAATCCAAAAGATCATATGTTGAGGAGACTGAGGCTGTTTCACAGCAGGCAGTACAATTGTTTTTCGATTACATAGATCAGCAAATTGGCTTGCAGATTGCCGAGTACAACCTTGGTAAAAACGACACCATCTATAGAATCGAAGAAGGCCGTTATAATATTGGAACAGCTACGGAGGATGATCTTCTGAATGTTCAACTGCAATTATTAACCTCCCAGGGACAGATCACTCAGGCAGAACTGGACCTGCGTCAGGCAAGTCTGGAGTTGAGAAGATATATTGGTATGGCTAATGATACTTCAAGAATTACGCTCAAGTTGCCCGAAGAGTTGCCGGAATTTGTAATTAATGTGGCTGATGCCCTCGACTATGCCAAGAAGAACAGGGCAGACTTTATAGCCTTTGAACGTAGAAGAATAGAAGCGGCAAGGGATGTCGCCCAGGCTAAGGCTTCCAGGTTTTATGCTGAGCTTACAGCTTCCTTTGGGTTAAATGATGCGGCTGCTACATTTAATGAGTCTTACCAAGATCCTAATAATCAGCAGGTATTTGATGTGCAATTAGGTCTTCCTATCCTGGACTGGGGCAGGGGAAAATCCCGGGTAAAGCAGGCACAAGCTATTCAGCAACTGACCGAATACACCATTCAACAGCAACTTCAGAACTTCGAACAGGAGATCATTACGCTCGTCGGAAGGATCGAAGTATTGAGAAAACAAATTGAGATTAAGAAAAAAGGAGATGAAGTGGCATTGAGGCGGTATGACGTAGCTCAGGGCAGGTATATGAGTGGTAAAACTTCAATCACGGATCTCACACTTGCCCTCGAACAAAAAGACAATGCTAAAAGGGAATATGTAAATGCGCTCCGAGATTTCTGGGATAGTTATTATTTGCTGAGGAGACTGACACTCTACGATTTTTCACAGGATAAGCTGCTGTATACCATCGATGATTAAGGGTGTCATGGGTTTGCTTATTTTCTCAAAATGATACAGTCTTTCTCATTTTAACCAATCATCAGAAATACTATAATTGTAATGTGCTGGTTACCAGTTATTTATAATTATGGCATCTTATTGGTTTAGTTTTTTCATTCATCGACCGAACTAAGATATTAAGGTGCCTGACAGGAGTATTTTTATCTGGTATGATTCAAATAATAAGCAGTATCAATCCGGAACAATAAAGGATCTGGAGAGAATACGATCAAAGGTGAAAGGGAAACACACCATACAGGTTGTTTATGAGTTTAAAGATTCATCAGTAATGGTCATAAACAGATTGTTACAATCCCTAAACACAGCACAACACCGGGATCGCTGAATCGTTATAGACACTGGAACCAAATCCGGATCCAACACTCACCTGCACCTTAAGAAGGAAAAAGATCAGACAACCAGCTATAGTCTGTTAACAAAAGTGTAGGCGTTGTAAGCGTCTACACTTATTTTTGTGCTAAAATTAAACTCAAAATGAAATAAATATGAAAATTCGTCTCTTATATCAGTTTTTGATCCTCTTGTTTGGATTATCTGTGATTTTTTCTTCATGTAAGAGTAAAAAGAAATTAACTTCTGTTTCTGACACAGCTCAGGTGTCTCAGCAAATTGAAGAAGAGGTAGAGGACAATAAAGAGGAAGAAACTTACTATAAACCAGAAGCTTCTACTGCGGTGAAGCTGGAAAGCTATTTCAACTCCATTGCGAATGCTCCAACATTGACTTCTGCCAATAACAGCATACGGGAGGCGGAAAGTATGTTTAATTCCTCTGACGCACCTGTGTTGATTATTTTTTATGCGGCAGGAGGTAAAGCTGAATATGATGAACCCACCACTATCAACAAATACCTAAACTATCTGAAGGATGTCAAAAAGAGCATCAACAGGGTAGAAGACTATACCCTTGATAGCAATGGTAAGATCAAAGAATTAGTATTATTTAGAAAATAAGAAATAGGATATACAATGAAAATTCAACATTTCATCATACTAATAGTTTGTGGACTCATCGCCATTTCACAAACCAATGCCCAGGAAATTGATCCGAACAGGAAGCGAGCAATTGATTCACTGGCGTTGGAAAAAGTAAAAGACTTAAGCAAGTACATCAGCCTGATAGGTGACAAGAAGACTCCATTTTCGGAAGCCACCAGGGTAATGGACAGAGCAGAGGAGCTATTTGCTCCTGATAGTGAAATGGGTGTATCTTCACTGAGTAAGAGTGACATAGCCTACTACAAGGTAAGAAAGTACTTCGAGCGGTTGATGGCACTCAACTATGACAAAGTAGAGATCAAATGGTATGACATCCATTATATCAGTGACCTGGAGCTTCAGCCTGATGGAAAATATGTGGGTGTGGTGACCATTTATCAGAGCTTTGTCGGTACTTCAGACGATGGCCTGAGCTACAAAGACACCACTAAGAAAGACATCACCATTTACGTTGAGAAGAAAAAGACCCAAATCGCTGGTAGAGTCATTGAGTTTTGGGATGTATTGCTTGGCGACATCAGAGTGACTGAAACCACCGCATGATCAAAATACTAATAACCCTTTCTTTATTCTGGGTTATCAGTTTCTCTTTTGCTCAAGACCTTACCAACGACCCTGAAGCTGAGGAGCGCTTTAGAACTCAGACAAAGCAGATCAATCAGTTTTTCAGGAGGTTTAATGGGGAAGAAGATGAGGATGGAAACAGGTATTATCAGGGAGATAAGAATTTCAGAGATTTCAAACTTCGTCGGGACTATCTTTCGGTACTTTTTGATAACCAAAATTCCAGTCTTTCATCTGACACCAAAGAGGAGTTTTCTCGGTTCGTAAATGATAAGAAAGAGCCCAAATTCATTGATTTCCATAAGGGAGAGTGGTTTGCAGAGGTGAACGCAGGATTTCTCTACAAGGGTAAAAAGGAAAATGTAACCCTGTATATGAACATCCAACCCCAGGGCAAAGGGTATGAATGGGTAATTCATGATATTTCCTATAATCGGTTCAAGAACATCTTCAACAAGGATACCACCGCTACCAAAGCATTTATCCATCCCATGAGCCATGAGTTGGACTTTATGAACCTAAGGAAAGCCTTCGAACCCGGGAAAGCACCTGAGTCCTATACCATTCATGAATTTGAACCAAATTACCTGACCCTTTTTCTATATGAGTTGAAGCTAGGGAACTTGAAATTTGATACGGTGTATGACCTCAGGTTTCATTTCTTTCAGGTTGATGGTTGGTATTTCGAACTGTCAGACTTTAACAGACCCGGCTATAATACTGGTTGGCTAATTTCCAACCTGGTTCCTATTAACGAAAAGCAAAAACAAGCGCTGAAAAGATATATCTATGGCAAAATGTAGATCGATATTTTTTGGGCTGTTGCTACTCACGTCCAATGCACTCTTTGCTCAAAATGGACACGAGCAAAGGGTAAGGGATATGGTAGCTTTTCTGGAGTACTTTCTCAATACTGTAGGGGATAAAGAAACGAGCAACAGAGACAAGGATGTAATCATCAATGAATCCTATACAAAGATCTTTCGGGATGCGCAGGTCCAGATAGAGGATGACTTGCTCGAAGATCGCCAATCGGTGATCAACAAAGATGTGGTAGCCTACCTCAAAGATGTGGACTTCTTTTTTACTGAAGCTGGGTTCAAGTTCGATATCCTCAAGGTAGAACAGCTTACCCGAGACAATGGAAAGCCATTTTTCAGAGTTGAAATGAACCGTTCACTCGATGCAATCTCTATTGAAGGTAAATCAGTTAAGAATACACAAAAGAGATTCATAGAGGTGAATCTCGACGAGGCCAAGGATGACTTGAGAATCGCCAGTATCTACACCACTAAGGTTAGTAAGGATGAGGAACTGATGGCCTGGTGGTCAGAGCTTTCCTATGAATGGAACAAAATATTTAAAATACTTCTTAACACCAATGACGAAATCAATGCTGCCATGCTACATGAGATTGCTGCCATTGATAGTCTAAACCTGTCCGGAAATCAGTATATATATAATATAGAACCATTGTATGTGCTGTCAAATCTGAGGTTTTTAGATATTTCACAAACCAGAATAGCAGATTTAGGTCCTTTGAGATCTACCAGTACCCTGGAAACATTAATTGCCAATCAGTCTGAAATATACGACTTGGAGTATTTAAAATACCTTAGGAATCTGAGCACACTAGATGTATCGAATACACGGATTAGAGACATTGAGGTAATCGATCAGTTTAATTCGCTAACGGATCTCAACCTTTCCGGTAATTACATCACAGATTTTCAGCCTCTGAAAGGATTAAAAGGGCTGAGATCACTGGATATTTCCAGCAGTGCCTTATCGTCTACGCATTCATTGAGTGAAATCTCAGGACTGACCTACCTCAACCTCTCCAACACCCTGATAAGCAATATTGATGGCTTGTCGGGAATGCCGATGCTAAAAGAGCTTGATGTGTCTAAAACTGATGTTGCCGGATTAGGGGTTTTGTCAGGTTCTCCGGAGCTGGAAATCTTAAATATTAATCAGACGCGGGTCAAGACCATTGAGCCATTAGCACACCTGAAAAAACTAAAGCGAATTTACTGCGACAATACCGAGGTGACAGAGTCGGAGGCCACTTCTTTTATGAGCAGAAACAAAAATGTACTGGTGATTAACAATAGTCAGCAGGTCTTACAGTGGTGGGGCAAACTGGACTTTGGCTGGCAAAAGGCATTAGGTGCTTTTATATCGGGCAATAAACAACAGCCGAGTAAGGAAGACCTGGTTATGTTACTCAATATTGATTCATTGTCATTGAAGAAATCCGGCCTTAACAGTTCGGAACCATTAACCAGGTTTTACAAATTAAGGTATCTGGATATCAGTGAAAACAATATCAGGATCCTTGATCCTTTGGTTAACCTTGACAAACTGGAAACATTGAAGGTATCAAACACCTCCGTAGAAAACGTGCTCCCATTGAAGAACCTCAAAAATCTCAGCTATCTGGATATGTCTGGGACGAGGGTGAGTGACATCTATCTGTTATCATACCTGGGCAATCTTCAATACCTGAATGTAGACAATGCAAATGTTTCCTGGGAGGCCATCAAGGAATTTCACACGGAACAGCCCTCATGTAGTATTATCTTCGATTCAAACTACCTTTCCAATTGGTGGCAAAAATTGAGTGAAGATTGGAAAGAGGTTTTTCGCAAAAACAATGATTTTCAGGGTGCACCTGACGCGTTAATGCTTCATAGGATCATTGCTCAGGATCAAGTGACGATTGATCAGGTTGTCATCAACGACTTAAAACCTTTGTGGGATTTCCTGTCATTGAAAGCGCTCTATATTTCAAACTCGTCACTATCAGACCTAACTTCTTTGCCTGCGCTGGTTCACCTGGAAGTATTGGAATGCAAGCAGTTACCACTCGAAAATATTGCACCAATAGGTTCGTTATCTTCATTAAGAAAGCTTAATATCTCAAATACAGCTACTGATGACTTGAGACCTTTAGCTACTTTGAGTAAATTAGAGGTATTAAATTGCTCTGGAACAAACGTCTCTAATTTACGAGGATTAGAAAACCTGGTTTCTTTAAGTAAGCTTGACTGTTCGAATACTCGAGTAAATCGCCTGGATCAAATTTTTGGACTTGATAATCTTAATGAGCTGTCGTGTTACAACACCAGGCTCAACCAAAGAGATATCAATGGCTTTCAGGGTGTAAACCCTGATTGCAAGATTATTTATTATTAGATCAGATACCCAATTAGTTATGAAAAGTAGTCGGAACACCTTAATTATTGCCTTTATCCTTATCCTGGGAGCAACATTCTTCCCGTCCTATTCGCAGGATATGCAAGAGCAATTCAAGGAATTTAAAAGTGATGCCAGCAAATGGGAGGGGTATACAATGTTTAAACATCATGAGCTGGACCAATTCTGGAATATAGTAAGTGATACCCTCTCCAGGAACCAACGGGATCTCAAGCAGGCAAATACCAGGATAGATGACCTCACTGCAAGGTTAGATAGTATTGCTGTAGCCTTGCAAGAAACCAAAGCGGAGCTGGAGGCAAGTGAGGAAGTCAATTCAAGCATTGGTTTTATTGGGATACAGGTTAACAAAATCATGTACAATATTGTGATTTGGGCCATAATTGCGGGATTGTGTGCTACTATTGGAATTCTGTATGTGATGTATTCAAATTCAAACAAAGTAACCAGGTCTACCAAGAAGGAGTTCTCACAACTGGCAACGGAGTTTACCGAATACAAAGAGAAAGCCACTAAGAAGCAAATCTCCCTGAAGAGAGAGCTTCAGACGGCAATCAATACACTGGAGGATAATAGAATCAAAATTTCACAAAAGCTAGGATATAATAAGGACTCGAGTACCATATCCTGACCTTTAATATCAATTCTATTTCTCATTTATAAAATCCATTTTATAGTGGATATTTATTAAATTGGCATAAAACTGGTAGACTCCGGTGGATTTTGCTCAATAGCTGGTGAGGAATAAACAATTTACGATAGCTGGGTATATTGGATATGCCTTACTCTTATGTTCAATCTTAGTCATTTTGTATTGGGTGCTTGGCTTTATCCCGGAGGGTAGAGCCAGCACTAAGGCCAATACCGGGCTTTGTTTTGCGCTCCTCGCAATACAAATTATCATCAACGCAAGAAAAGAAAATCAACTTAACTGGTATCATCTAATTCCGTCGCTCCTGACACTGAGTATTGCGAGCCTTTCATTTATTGAAAATCTTTTTGAGGCTGATTTTTTAATCGATCGGTTACTCACAGGTAGTAATCAAAAGATCTTTAGCCTGATGTCTTCCGGTACTGCAGTATCATTCATTCTTCTTGGTTCAGTAAGTTTTTTAGTGGACAAGAAAAATTCAATAGCTGACAATGCTTTTGCGGTGTTGAACAATCTTGTTCATATCATTGTATTGATTGCTCTCCTGAGCCATATCCTTGTGCCTTTGGAGGTCAGTAGACCCTCTTTCTGGTCCACAATGTCTTTATTGACATCTTTTCTTTTCCTGGCTTCCAGCATTGGGTTTAGTGCACTACGTCCTGATGTAGGATTTGTTCGGGTTTTCCTCTCGAAGGAGTTAAATGGAACAGTAGCTAAGCGTATTGTCGTGATTATTCTGATTGCGACACTGATCTTGGGCTCACTGGTCTATTATTTTTACCAACGTCAGGTACTTTCTATTGAGTTTAGATTTGTTATCCTGATTTCGATCAGCATTGTAATGGCATTGTTTGCTACCGCCTATTTGGAAACACTCATCCGGAAGCTGGAGTCTGAAAGGAAACAATTGACGGAAGAATTGAAGCAAACTTTAGAAGAAAAGGAAACATTACTCAAAGAGCTGCACCATCGGATCAAGAACAACCTCCAGCTCATAAGTAGTTTGATGTATATTCAGGCTACCACCACAAAAGACAATTCATTCAAACATTTCCTTATGGAAATTAATGGAAGAATACAGGCCATTTATACCATTCATGAATTTCTGTTGCAAAGGAAAGTAACGGATTCAATGAATGTAAGCGAATACCTTACATTGCTTTCCAGACAGTTGATCGCTTCATACAGTAAGACTGAAAAGAAATTTGAACTCACATTGTCATGTGAGGATGCTGAGATGGATCCGGACCTGGCATTTAATATCGGTATCATCTTTAATGAAACCATTCTTTGTCTGATTAAAAACAATAGCATTCCTCAGAGTAATATCAATGTTTCATTGAGTACAGACCGTAGCAATGTGTTTCTCAATTTTACAGACAAATTACCGGATGATCCGGAAAATTTTCTTACTAATTTTAAGAAGTCCGTATACATTGAAAACCTTGAGGTTTTTGTTGGACTGCTGAAGGGAAAGCTGGATTATGAGCTAAATTCGGAATTTAAAATTGTTATCACATTGATCAACCAATCCCATTTGCTTAAATAGCTATGAATTACCTGGACAGGGCAAAAAGTGGATTCTTTATTTTGGTAGGAACTTTATTACTTGTTTCATGTGGGGAGAAGGCCCCGGGCTTTCTAGTAACAATAGATCCTGAGGAGTATCTTCGGCTCCCTTCACCTCAGATAATTTCTATTCCAGATTCACTTATTATGGAGGGAAATCCATATTTAAATGATGAAGAGGGTATGATGCTCCCTCTCCAACAGGTAAATGGTGATTGGGTTTTTATCCGGGACACCATAGAGGCCAATCAGACCAAAACATACACACTGATTGTTGTGAAAGAACCTTCGGAGGAGTTGGTAAAATCTACAATAATTGATGGTAAGCTCAATGTAGCCGTAGAGGGTAAGCCCGTTTTAACCTACCAAATGAAAACTATGTTGCCACCGGATGGAAGTGCTGCCTATTATCAGCGGGGCGGATTTATTCATCCTGCCTACGCTCCCAATGGAGAAATTGTTACTGATGGGTTTCCAGTTGGTCATACACATCAACACGGGATCTTTTTTGCCTGGGTGAAAACAACGTTTAAGAATCAGGAAATAGACTTCTGGAATCAACACAAAGAAAATGGGACGGTTGTTTTTGATTCGTTGGTGAGTTTTTCTGACGGTCCTGTATTCAGTGAGTTTGAAGGTGCACAGACTGCGGTAGTTCTCAACGGAGAAGATACTACAAGGGTTCTGGCCGAGCGATGGAAGGTTAGGGTCTATAACCTGTCCCAGTATTATCTGTGGGACATTGAGGTTAGTCAAAAAAATATTGCGGAGGAAGTTCTGCACATTGAACCATATCATTACGGAGGAATGGCATTTCGGGGAAGTGCAGACTGGAATGACACTACCGCAACCAGCGATCAGGAGTTGACCGGCATAGGCAAGGGAGGCTTTTTGACAAGCGAGGGGCTTGGACGTGCAGGCAATCATACCAGACCGAATTGGGTAAGCATGTTTGGTAATGTAAACAATCAACCTGTATTCATGGCCATAATGGGTCATCCAAAAAACTATCGAGCGCCTTCATATGTACGGATTCACCCAACTATGCCCTATTTTTGTTTTACACCCGTGGTTGAGTATGGGTTTGATTTTAAACCGGGTGATGTTCATGTAGCTAGATACCGGGTCGTTTCATTTTCTGAAACTGCTGATCCCGGAACAATAGATCTTTTATGGCGTGAATTCAACCAAAGCCATAGGTCTGAGGACAAACCATTCTTATAAGGAAATGATTTTGAGGAAGTTGAAGACTTCGATGAATTGATCCTATATTATCCATTCGGATAAAATATTTTCCTGTTAAGCAACTAATCTGATGACTTCATAGGTACTATCTGATAATCGAGTATTTATCAATAATTCAACCTATGAAACGATGAAATCACAGAAAACAACTTTAATCGCTTTTGCATTATCGATCTTAGTTACTGCAATCTTTATTGGGTGTAACAAAGATGATGAAGATAAAAGTCCTCAACCTACAGGAGAAGAAAAAACATATGAGCTTAGTGCAGTAGGTACATCAAGTGTTTCAGGTACTGCGCTTTTTGAGGAAATGGATGATGAAAGTGTAAGGATAACACTGACACTCACAGGAACATCCTCCGATGGAGATCATCCAACACATATACATGCAAATTCAGCAGCCGAGGGTGGGGGAATCGTAGTAAATCTGACCAATGTAGACGGATCCACTGGTATCAGTGAAACAATCGTGACAGAATTGGAAGATGGTACACCTATTTCCTATGAGTCGCTGATTGCATTTGATGGTTATATCAATGTTCATGATTCACAGGATAACTTAGGGAATTTGCTCGCTCAAGGCGATATAGGATCCAATGTTTTAACCGGTGAATCTGAAGAATATGCTATGTCAGCAGTAGGTAATTCAGGAGTTTCAGGATCCGTTACTTTTAGTGAGAGATTGAGCGGAGAAACCCTGGTGGTCATCGAGCTGACAGGTGATCCGGAAGACAGTGATCATCCAACACACATTCATACTGGTACTGCTGCCAGCCCGGGAGGCATTGTTGTTCATCTGTCAAATGTTATGGATGGATTTAGCAGGACCAATGTTTCTGAATTTAGTGACGGAACAGCTGTGACCTATGATGAATTGATAGCTTATGCCGGTTATATCAACGTCCACAATGCTGAAGGGGATCTTGGTACCCTGGTAGCTCAGGGTGATATCGGCTCCAATAAGTTGACCGGAGAGTCCGAAGCGTACGAAATTTCAGAAGTAACTGGATCTGGAATATCTGGTACTGTAACATTTAATGAAAGAATAAATGGCCATACACTGGTGGTGATCAGCCTCACAGGGGACGCTTCAGATAGTAACCGTCCAACACACATCCATACGGGGTCTACTGTCAACCCGGGTGGAATAGCAATTCACCTGACCAATGTAAAAAATGGCTCCAGCAAAACCAATATCACAGAGTTTAATGATGGAACAGCTGTGACGTACGATGAATTGATTGCCTATGAAGGATATGTAAATGTGCATAATGCAGAAGGCGACCTGGCTACCCTGGTGGCTCAGGGTAATATTGGAGCTAGTGTTGGTGCAGGAGATGTGACCAATTATGATGTGACTAATTCAGGTGCTACCGCGTATTTATTTACTGGTAATGGGTTGACAAACTCCTCAAATCCTAATATTACCCTTCAGAGGGGCAAAACATATACCTTCACAATAGACGCTCCGGGTCATCCATTTTGGATAAATTCTTCTCAAGGTACGGGAAGTGGAAATGCTTACAGCAGTGGTGTGACTGGTAATGGTGCTTCAAGTGGTACCATTACATTTGTTGTTCCTGGCGATGCGCCGGCAAAACTTTTCTACAACTGTGAGTTTCATGCTTCCATGACTGGAGAATTTAATATTATAGATTAACAGTTTAATGAACCAAACAGGAGGGTTGATTTTTGATGTTTGTTACAATCACTTATTGTGATTTGAATGTTAAGTTGTGTTGATCATTTGGCACCAGGATTTCGCACCTGGTGCCTTTTTTATTGCTCACCTGAAAATCTCCATCCAATTGATGTACAAATGCTTGAATGAGCGATAATCCAGAGGTTCCTGATTGATTTGTAGATGATAATTCGTATCCGACTCCTTCGTCATACACGCAGATTACAAGGCTGCCCTTTTTGTTATCAATCTTAAATAAGATAATGCCACTATCCCTGTCCTGGTACGCATATTTGATGGCATTGGTGACCAGCTCCACTACACAAATCCCAATAGGCAGTGCAACATCCAAATTTGCGATAACAGGTATTGTCTCTATGTCAATTTTTTGAGATGGATCTGAGTTTTCAATAAGTTTTACAAGTTCGACCAGGTATTCATCCAGTCTGATTTGGTTGATCGATTCTTTCTTATGCAGCAACTCATACATATCGGAGATGGCCATGATTCTGCGGTTAAGTCGAGACAAAGAGCCTTTACAGCTCTTTTCATCAGCACCACTCTCCTCCAACATAATCATGCTTGATATAAGCGTAAAGCTATTCTTTGCCCGGTGTTGAAGTTCATGGAGCAAAGTAGTGATTTCATTATTTGCTTTTTCCAGCTCCTTTTCAATTTTCAACCGGTGTTCCAAACTAGATGAGATGCCAATTACTCCGGTTTGGACTCCTTCATGAAAAATTGGAGAATTGATACTATGCACAACAAACTCGTCACCTTTCTTGTCTCTGGCATGAAATTCACCTTCCCAACTATTTCCATTAAACAATTGACGCAACATCTCCTCAGCTTGCTCCCTGGAAAGAATAGGTGTTAGCTCAACAATTGGCCTCCCAATTGCTTCTTCTGCTTTCCATCCATATAATTTTTCAGCACCCTTGTTCCAGTAGGTCACATTTCCCTGCATATCTATTGTGACCACCGATTGTGTGATCGAATTAAGCATTTCCGTTTTTAGCTCAATATCACGGATGGCATTACGGTATGCTGAAACATCCATCACAGCTACAAGAATACGTTCTATCTTTTGAGAACTGGAGGGAAGGGGACTACATTTAAAAAGTAGGTCCGTGCCCTCAAAATTCACTTCGAATTCTTCTTGTTCGCCCTGAAAAGCGACATCGTAATGTTTTTTAATCTCTTTTGCGAATGGGCCAAAGATGTCATTGATGTGTTTTCCAACGTAGTCCTCAGGTTTGTAGGTACGGGTTTTATATCCACCACCAGCTGTGAAATCAACCTTATATTCTGCATTGGTCACGCTAATAAAAGCGTTGGGGTAATTATCCGTGATAGAGGATAATAACACATCTTTTTCCTCCAGTGCTTTCTTTTGGTGATACAGCTTTAAGGCCATTTTTATAGAAGCATCCAACACAGTGATGCCCGAATTTTTAACCACATACCCATAGGAGGAAATAGATTCTGTCTTCTCAACAATCTCCTTACTGGTGTGATTAGAATAAAAAACTATGGGTATCTCCTTGATAGCAAGGATTTCTTTGGCTGTTTCTGTTCCATCCAATGTAGATCCCAGATCGATATCCATTAAGATCACATCGATGTCTTTGCCGTGCTCGATATAACGTATAGCGTCCTCTCCGGAATGCGCCAGAAACACCTGGTAGTCGTATGACTCCAGCTCCATTTGTTGCACTTTAGCAAATAAAATCTGATCCTCAACTAGTAATACAGTTGGCATGAGGAGTTGGTTGAACTGATATACAAAATACAAAATATTTAACTATTAACTCTTTTACTGGTTTGAAATGAACACTATTCATAATCATTCTATACAACAGTATATTCATGTATATTTTGATTCTGAATTGAACAACATAATGTTGGTATGTTGCGTATACATGTACATACATATAAATTAATTTTAGAAGGGAACATCATGAATACTATTTTGCATAAATCAGGTACAAGAGGACATGCTAACCATGGGTGGCTAAACTCTTATCATTCATTCAGTTTCGCCAATTATTATAACCCTGATAGAATTCATTTCGGAAAACTCCGGGTGCTGAATGATGATACTGTAGAAGGAGGCAAGGGGTTTGGTACTCATCCTCATGACAATATGGAGATTATTTCGATCCCTTTGGAAGGTGATTTACAGCATAAAGACAGCATGGGAAATACGGCAGTTATCAAAGAGGGCGATGTGCAGGTACTGAGTGCTGGAACCGGAATATTTCACAGTGAATTTAATAAGAACGCAGATAGAGTAGTAAAATTTTTACAGATCTGGGTGTTTCCCCGAGAGAAAAATGTGACCCCCAGGTATGACCAGGTAAGTATAAAAGATTTGGAAAAACCCAACGAATTTTACCAGGTATTGTCTCCTGAGAAAGAAGGTCCGGGTGTTTGGGTTCATCAGGATGCCTGGTTTCATCTAGGAACTTTTGATAAGGAAAAAGAAGTACAATACGACATCCATAAGGAAGGTAATGGGGTATATGCATTTATTCTGGAGGGTGAGGCAGAGATAGATGGTCAAAAACTGAATAGGAGAGACGGGTTTGGTGTTTGGGATACCAGTCAGTTTAAGATCAAAACTCAGCCTGGTAGTCGTATTCTTCTAATGGAAGTGCCGATGAGTTAATTTTGTTTTGAGTTAATAGGAAAAGCAGGGAGAAATCTTCCTGCTTTTTTTGTGCGCTTGCTATTGTAACAAATGTTGCAAAACCCTTTGTCCACGTTATGCAGTTTTGCCACTAAAATGAGTTATCAACTAATCACAATATCATGCTAAGAGAATTGTTTGGACTTGGTCCATCAGTAAATTATAAAGAACTCGTAGCTCAGGGAGCTATTATCCTGGATGTCAGGTCTAAGGGAGAGTATGAACAGGGCCACATCGAAGGATCTTTAAATATTTCTGTCGATATGTTATCAGGCAACCTGAATAAATTAAAGGACAAGGATAAGCCGATCATTACCTGTTGTGCTTCCGGTATGAGAAGCGGGACTGCCAAAAATCTGCTGCTTTCAAAGGGTTACAAAGAGGTACATAATGGAGGGAGTTGGTCCAGGCTTCAAAGCAAAATATAGTTGAGCTTTTGAAACTATCCTGGCTCTCGCATTTTAACGTATTCATACGGTAAATATGCTGTGAAAGCCAGGATAGATTTATCATGGCATGAAAGCAATGATTGAGGCCGCAATGAGTAATGTCAGGAAGTGGTAGCCTGTATTGATCCCGAAGAGCTTCCACGACTTTTGCTCCCAGGTGACAGTCCCAATATCAACTGGCAGGTAAAACCCTAACCAGGTAAAGAATGCGGCCATTCCAGCTACCGCAAATAGAGGATTTTCATTTGGTGGTAAGCCCCACGTTTCAGGGTTATATGCGGCCATATTATTGGCCAATACCCACGCAAACAGAAACTGGCCGACCACCATGGCAATCATTCCACCTGCCATGGATCCTGATGATGGTTTTTTATCAGGATCAAAACCCATTTCTCTGGCCCATACTTTCCCAAAAATTGGAGTATACCATAAGAATCCAAAGAAAAAATTGACTACGACTGCAATTAGAACAGCCACCATGTTTACATTAATTTCTGGCATTTCAAGATTAATTTGATTGATGTAAACAAAGCTATCACTGATGATTTTAACAGTAAATGGGTAATATTGACAACTTGAGGGGTTGAAAGTGACATCTATTAAGCCTATTTTTAATATTTTGTGTCACCGTGCTATGTGGCATAAGGAATAATCGATTAATCTCATTCATGAAGCATATCTCTATCATTGTCCCCGAGGGGCCTGTAGTATTAAGCAGCGTTGTAGGCGCTTTTAAGCTTTTTGGTCAGGTAAATAATTTCCTGACAGCGCAGGGGTTGCCTCCATATTACAACATTCAACTTGTTGGACTCAAACCTGAGACAGAGCTCTATGACGGACTTTTTGCCATCCGACCAAATACAACAATTGATCAGGTGGATAAGACAGATCTTGTCATAGTAACTACCATCATGGGTGACATGCCAGGCTCCATTGAGATGAATAAGTCCTTTATTCCCTGGATACAATCCATGCATAATCAGGGTGCTGAGGTAGCCAGTCTTTGTATGGGTGCCTTTTTGCTCGCTGCGACAGGACTTTTAGACGGGAAAAAGGCTACAACTCATTGGATTGGCAAAGAATTATTCAAGGAAATGTTTCCTAATGTGGATTTTCAGCCTGAAAGGATCATCACAGATGAGAAGGGTTTATATACCAGTGGGGGAGCTTATTCCTTTCTAAACCTGTTGGTTTACATGATTGAAAAGTACAATGGCAGAGACATTGCCATTTCAACGAGTAAAATGTTTGAAATTGATATCGATCGATACAATCAGTCTGAGTTTATGATTTTCGATACTCAGAAAGGTCATGGCGATCAACTTATTCAAAAAGCCCAGCAATACATAGAGGAGAACTTTTCCAGGACCCTAACCATTGATGAGCTTTCCGGGCATGTTTCTCTCAGCAAGCGCAATTTCATCAGGCGATTTAAAAGTGCCACTCAAAATACACCACTAGAATATATCCAACGCGTGAAGGTGGAAGCTGCGAAGAAATCCTTTGAGCGAACCAGCCAAAACGTGAATGAGGTGATGATGGAAGTGGGTTACCTGGACAATAAAGCCTTCAGAGGTGTATTCAAAAAATTTACGGGATGCTCACCCACCGAATATCGATTCAGGTACAACAGCCACCTGGCAAAAGCAGTCTGATAAATTGTCCTGAATTTTCTTTGTTACATTAATCTGACCAAAAATGCCCAACTATTACCTGTTCAAACCTGAATTCTTAACCGCGTTTACCACTGATGTATTCCAGTCTTTTGGGGTATCAGAAACTGATGCCTTACTGGCTTCTGATGTACTGGCAAAATCAGATATCCGTGGCATTGACTCACATGGGATTGCCCGGCTAAAGTCTTATGTTGAGATGTTTTCTATTGGAAGGTTAAATCCAAATCCAAACATCTCCATCGTAAGAGACAAGAAAAGTGTGGCGACTGTAGATGGTGATGGTGGGCTAGGATTGATCGTGGGGCCAAAGGCCAATGAAATAGCCATGGATAAGGCTTCCAATCACGGCTCAGGTTGGGTAAGTGTGTGTAATACCAATCACTATGGGATCGCCTCATATTATAGCCTGAAAGCCCTTGAAAGAGATATGATTGGGTGGTCAATGACCAATACTTCCAGCATTGTGTCTCCTCTTTGGGGGGCTAAAAGTATGCTGGGGACCAACCCCATTGCTATTGCATTCCCAGGATATAAAAATCCTCCTGTAGTTATTGACCTGGCAACCAGTGTGGTGGCATTGGGAAAAGTGGAAATTGCCAGGAGGCAGGGGAAATCAATACCCACTGGTTGGCTGGTTGATGAGCAGGGAAGAGATACCACAAATGCCTCCGATATGTTTAAGGGTAGTCTGCTACCACTGGGATCGACCCGTGAGATGGGCGGGCATAAAGGCTATTGCCTGGCTTCTATGGTAGATATCTTGTGTGGGGTACTCAGTAGTGCTAATTGGGGACCTTATGTGCCTCAGTTTGCCATGTATGAAACGCCACCAGAAAAAAGCGTAGGCAAAGGGATAGGTCACTTTTTTGGAGCCATGGAAATTGATGGTTTTGATGAAGTGGAAGCCTTTAAAAAAAGGATTGATCAGTGGATCGATGAGTTTAGAAGTACTCCACCTGTTGAGGGTCAGGGAGCGGTATTGATTCCCGGTGACCCGGAAAGAGAGGCTGAGCTCGAACGGTCAGAAAATGGTATACCGGTTATTCAGGCTGTCATCGACGACCTCAGCCATGTATCCAAAACCACCAAAGTGCCCTTCGAATGGGAAAATGCTTGTCTGGAGGTAATTGATGGTGAATCTTAACTATCTATTTGATTAGTCGCGTTTTGTGGCTGTCAAAGGAAAATCATTGTAATCAACTGTCATTTTACCGTCAAGGGATCTTCCGTCAAAATCCCCCTCCATCACAACTTTATATCCCTGATAGTTGAAATTGCATTCTAACCTTTCATTATCAATAGTGATATTGTTGAGTTGATTGCTTCCTTCGGCTGAGTAGATGACTCCGGTATATTTATCGATATCTTTTACGATAGTAAAATATCCTGTGATGTCACCATTAGGTGTGCCTTTCAGGATGAAGTCCCAGGTGCCTACGGCACTTTCCAGATTTTTTGTGGTAGCACAACCGAAAACCATTAAGGCAATCAGTCCTAATGTCCAAAATTTTTGCATATCGGTAGGTTTGGGTTAAAAAATCGGATGAATATAATGAAATAAATTCTTTATAAGTCTCAAGTTCCAAAAGAAACAACCAGATGTCAATAAAAGGTCATTAATCTAAATTTTATTATCTTAACAGAGTACCGTTTTTTCCTTATGAAAAGAAAAACATTCATCCGGCATTCTTCAGTGATTTTAGCTGGTGGCCTTCTTAGCTCCTACTGGTCGTGCACTCCACGAAAACCAAATCATGAGACACCATCCGAAGCCAGAACGAATTGGGCTGGAAATTATTCCTATAAAGCACCACATTTACATGAACCCAGGGATATACAGGAGGTCCAACGTCTAGTTAAAACGCTTCCAAAGCAAAAGGCTCTCGGTTCCAGACACTGCTTCAACAACATTGCCGATAGTCCCTTACACCAGGTTTCCTTGAAAAACCTAAAGGAAACTAACCTGAATAAAGAAAACAAAACAATTACTGTACAGGCCGGAACTCGTTATGGCGATTTTTGTGAGTCACTTCATCAGCAGGGCTTTGCTCTGCATAACCTGGCCTCCCTGCCGCACATTACAGTAGCTGGAGCCTGTGCCACTGCAACACACGGATCAGGAGTGAATAATGGTAACCTGGCAACCGCAGTACAACAGATAGAACTGATAACACCATCTGGAGAAATCGTGACTTTAGGTAAGGATCATACAGATTTTCCTGCAATAGTGGTGGGTTTGGGAGCTTTTGGAATTATTACTGAGGTCACTCTTGATATTCAGGAAGCTTTTGAAGTAGAGCAGTATGTGTTTCAGGATATGCCCTTATCCTCCATAGAAAAATCCTTTACAGATTTGATGTCCGGAGGATACAGCGTTAGCCTTTTTACCAATTGGATGGATAAGAAAATCAGTGAGGTTTGGGTGAAGCGTAGATCGGACCAGGTATACGAAGATCTGGGTAGTGATTATTTTGGGGCAAAAGCAGCAAATAAGAATCTGCATCCAATAGCCGAACTCTCTGCCGAAGCCTGCACAGAGCAACTGGGCATCCCCGGTCCATGGTACAATCGGCTTCCTCATTTTAAAATGGGTTTTACTCCAAGTGCTGGCGCGGAACTTCAGTCAGAGTATTTTGTGCCAATGGATAAAGCAGTAGACGCTATCATGTCATTGGAGAGGATGAGGGAGGAAATAAACCCACATTTGATGATCACTGAGGTCAGAACCATAGCCAGTGACAACTTCTGGATGAGCCCATGCTATCGCCGTGATAGTGTAGCCATACATTTTACATGGAAACAACATCCAAAAGAAGTAATGGCTTTGTTACCGAAGATAGAGCGGGTATTGTCCTCATTCGACGTGAGACCTCACTGGGGCAAGCTTTTTACCATCAGCAAACAGACCTTTTTGGAACGATATCCGAAGTCTAATGAGTTCATCGAGCTGGCTAAAACATATGACCCTGAGAGCAAGTTTTCAAACCAGTATCTGGAGCAATATCTCTTCTGATTTTTCTCATAAAAGTACCTTTAAATATTAGGCAATGTTTAGGCATAGAATCTAACTGATGCACTATTTTTGCGGGTTAAATCAACCTTTATTTTAAGGCTGGTTTGCCTAAATGGTATACATACTTTTTGTATTAGGTTTTGTCCTCTTGATTAAGGGGGCTGACCTGCTTGTAGACGGAGCTTCTTCACTAGCTAAAAGATATTCATTATCAGAGCTGGTTATTGGTTTAACCATCGTTTCATTCGGCACGAGTACTCCGGAATTGATTGTCAACATTTTTGCCAGCTTTAGTGGCAGCGCAGACCTCGCCATAGGAAATATTTTCGGGAGCAACATTGCAAATATTTTATTGATCCTGGGTTGTTCTGCTCTTGTTCGTCCGTTGCCCATTCAGCGAAGTATTTACTTCACGGAAATTCCAATATCACTGGTTGCCACATTTATGGTTGGTTTTTTGGCCAATGCCAACCTGTTTGTTCATACAAGTGGATTATGGATCAGCAGGTATGATGGGCTCTTGTTGCTCATGTTCTTTGGGCTGTTTATGACCTATATATTTATTGTGGCGCGTGACAAGTCCAACGAAAATGCACTTGAGGGTGTCAATGATGAGATTTTGGTGATGTCGGTCAAGAAATCAGTGATCTATATGGTCATTGGGATCATTGCCCTGTTTTTTGGGGGAAAATGGATAGTAGATGGAGCTGTACTTATGGCAAGAGAAATAGGTCTCAGTGAATCATTTATTGGACTGACCATCATTGCAGTGGGAACATCTCTCCCTGAATTGGTAACCTCGATGGTGGCCGCTAGAAAGGGTAGGGCAGATATGGCTATTGGCAATGTGATTGGTTCAAATATTTTTAACATTTTCTGGATACTTGGATTGAGTGCGGTGATTAAAGCGCTTCCATTTGATGTTATCAACAATATGGATATTCTCATGCTGATCTTCGCCAGTACACTTTTGATCTTCGCCGTGATCAATGGAAAAAAGCCGGTTGTAAGCCGGTTCGAAGGGTTGGTTTTCGTAGCTGTATATGTTGGTTATTTAACGTATTTGGTTTTAAGAGGATAGGATGTTAGTGTTTGTTCATCTTTTGGCATATCTGGTGTGTCTGGTGGAAAACCATCAGGTATCTGTCCAGTTTGAAAATATCCGAACCAATCAGGGAACGCTTTTAGTAGGAGTCTATACCAACCAGGCGCAATGGAAACTCCGAAAACCAGTATTCGAAGTGGTACTGCCCAAAACCTCCTGGAAAGATGGGAAGATGACAGCCGAGATCCCCGGGTTCGGGTCCGGGGTATATGGCATAGCTGTTTTAGATGATACCAATGACAACCAGGTGGTAGACATGGGATTCATTTTCCCGAAAGAGGGGTTTGGCTTTTCCAATTACGAGCATAAGACCTGGTTTTTACCCACATTTGATGATTTTGATTTTAGCCTGCCTGAAAACCGACAGATCACCATTAAAATCCGCTATTTGGATTGAAATCTCAAAAAATCTACGGACTGCTTTGAATTGATCTTATTCGGTGAGATTTTTACAGCGATGAATTTTCTAAGGTCACTTGTGATTACCTCTCTGATCGTGGCAAATCTGGCTAGTACGCTGATGGTTCCACTGATCTATCTTGATTTTGAGGTGCGCAATGACTACATCTCTAAGGTGCTTTGTATTGAGCGTAATAAACCAATCACGGTTTGTGGGGGTAGCTGCTATCTTACTGATAAGCTTAATGAAGCTCAGGAACAGCAGGACAATGCGGAGAAGCTGACTCCCCGGGAAATTGTATTTTTTCTCAATGAACAAAAGTTATTTGATGACCTTGTGAATCAATCGGAAGCGGTTTTGACTGTTGGCTTTCTCAGTTCTAACGAAGCTCTTCCTCACACCAATTATCTCACAGATATTTTTCGCCCCCCTCAGTTAGGATAGGTTTTCAGGCGAGTAGCCGATGAGTGGCAACATTTGTCACCTTATTAAAATCTATCATTTTTTAAAAAACAACAATGCAAATATTGAAGTTGTTGGCAATCACGTTGCCAATACTCATGACCATATGGTCATGTAATGACGATGGTGAGACAGCACCAGAAGAAGTAGGGACATTCCAAATATATTTTGATAATAAAGTCGGATCCAGTGATATTAACTTGAAAGCTGCCGGATCAACAGAATATGACTTTGAAACAACCTCCGGAGAGGCATTCAATATCTCAATGCTGGGATATTATGTGAGTAAAATAAGACTTACAGGTCCCAACGGAGAACTTTACGAAGATGAAGTGCTTGTAAATGCCGATGATGCACGAGGTTACTATCACATTTTGGAGGGTACATCTACCACGCAAAATATCAGGCTAGAAAATGTGCCAGCAGGAACCTACGATAAGCTGACGTTTACAATTGGAGTTGCAGAAGATGGAATGCAGGAAGGTGCCATTGGAGGCGTGCTAGATCCCGCCAAAGGTGGTTGGTTCTGGAACTGGAACGCAGGCTTTATCGGGTTGGCCCTCGAAGGAAATGCAGAAAATTCCGGCCAACAATATGTTGACTGGGGAAATGGTTCAGAAACATTGGCTAAGACTTATGCCATTCACATTGGTGGATGGAAAGACGTGGAAGGAAATGAGAATTTCGTAAATAATGTGAAGACTATTACAGTTGACTTCGGTACCACAGTCTCAGTGGCAGAAGAACTTTCTCCTTTGGCGCATGTAGTTGTGGATGTACTGAAAATGCTTGAGGGAGCTTCAATTGATTTCAGTGCCTCATATTCCATTCATTCTCCCAAAGGGGGTAAGGCCTTTGCTGATCAATTAGATCAGGTATTTAGTGTCCATCACATACATCAAAGTACGAGTGGCCATTAAGAGGTTTATATCTCTGATAATAATTACATGGACCTTTTCGCTTGGGTCCTGTCATGAAAGCGTGGAGCCTGGTGATTCCAATTTGGAGTTTGTTAGGCCTCCGCACTTTCCTGAGCCTACTTATACTTTTGAGAATAACCCAATCACACAGGAGGGTTTTGACCTTGGAAAGAAGCTCTTTTTTGACCCGCTTTTGTCCAGGGACAACAGTGTCTCCTGCAACAACTGTCATCAACAGAGCAGGGCTTTTGCTGATACACCTTTACATCCAACGAGCATTGGTATTGAAAATAGGTTTGGGGTACGAAATGCGCCAGCATTGAACAATCTGGCGTTCGTCAATGAGTTCTTTTGGGATGGTGGGGTCACTCATTTGGATTTTGTACCCATCAATGCCATCGAATCAGACATAGAAATGGGAGAGACCCTGGAGAATGTAGTGAGTAAGCTAAATGAACACGAAACATACCCGGAGCTATTTAAGGCTGCTTTTGGTATAGATAAAATCACTTCACCCTATATGCTTCATGCGCTTTCACAATTTACAGTGATGATGGTTTCAGCGTCTTCAAGGTATGATAAGTATGTTATTGGTGAAGGCATTTTGTCGGATGATGAGCTTCTGGGATTAGCGCTGTTCAAACAGAAGTGTGGGACATGCCATTCAGGTGAGCTCTTTTCAGATTTTTCTTACCGCAACAATGGCCTTAGTGCCTCCTTCGGAGATATTGGAAGGGGATTGATTACCGAGAGTGAATCAGATAATGGAAAATTCAGGGTTCCTAGCCTCAGGAATGTTGAAGTGACAGCCCCTTATATGCACAATGCTCGTTTTCAAACACTTGAAGAGGTGCTGGATCATTATGCTGAGGGAATGATAAATTCTCCTACCATTGATCCTGTATTTATGAAGGATGGTAAAGTAATAGGCATACCGCTTACATCCAGTGAAAAGTCGCAAATCATAGCATTTATTAAAACTCTAACAGATGATGAGTTTCTTATGGATCCAAAATTTATGAATAATGATTAGAAAGCTATTGCTATCCATTACCATCTCCATTGTCGCTTTTCAGGCCATCTCTTGTGACGTATGTGGTTGCAGTCTTTCGGGATTGTACTTTGGTTTTATCCCGGTGCAAAACACTCATTTTGTTGGGGTAAAGTATTCAGCCGCACATTTTGATGCTTTTATTGACAATGATGATTATTACTTTGAAGACGAATATTCAGAGGATACTTATCAGCGATTTGATATCGTTGGTAGATTTAGCCTTGGAAAGAGGTTGCAGTTGAGGTTTATGGTACCTTATCTATATAACATCATGGATGGATCACATCAAAATGTCAGATCTTATGGGATGGGAGATCCTGTTATGCTGGCCTATTACAGTGTTCTCAATTCAGATGCTAATACAATGTCGGACGTGAACCATTCATTGAACCTTGGCGCAGGAGTAAAATTACCAGTGGGTGAGCACAATAAGACTGATCAGGAAGAAATTATCAATCGCAACTTTCAATTGGGATCTGGGTCTATCGATTACCTCCTGACCACAAACTATACGGTCCGGCATCAAAAAATGGGGATGAATGCAGAGGTCTCTTATAAGTTGAATACACCAAATAGGTATGAATATCGATTTGGAAACCAATTGAATGCCAGTGTCAATGTGTTCCGATACTTTGAGCTGGATATGCTGTCGATCGTCCCTTTCCTGGGTGGGTATTTTGAAACTGCAGCCTATCACTATTTCTATGATATCAAGGAGGCTAATACAGGAGGTTATTCATGGCTAGGAACTTTGGGCGTACAAATATTTACCGGAGCGCTTACATTCAATGCTCAATACCAAATTCCTGTTAAGCAACAATTTAATACTGACGAGTTCGCAAGAATAGAAGGGGGCAACCGGTTGAATTTGGCCATGTACTTTAGTTTTTCTTCCGGTAAGTAAAGTCCTAGTTCGTGTCTATGATCATAATGGGGAAGTCATTTCCAAAGCTATAGCTGGAAGGATATTGAGGTGTGCCCTGATATTTTTCGGCTAATTCAGGGACCCGCTCCTCAAGGTAAGTGCTTAGTTCTCTGACGGTGATTTTCTTGTCTCCATTGGAGCCATCCGCAGCACCTTTGAGTCCCTCGAGTAAAGAATATGTGAAAACACCATGACCTATGGTTTCAAACTCAGTGGCGAATTGCTCTGAACCAGTTGCAGTAATCCAAAATGTGCCGGTACTTCTGGCAAGCTGGGCAATGGCCTTTTCTTCCAGGATTCCACGTGAGGCAATGGCATCCAGTGCTGCAGCTGATTGGCAGGCATCAAGTATGAATAGCTGTTTCTGAGCATTGATGTTCCTAGAAATTTCTTTCAATTCAGAAGCCGCCAGGGCTTTTTCAAACAACATTTCATCACGACCGTAGATCTGGGTGACATCATGTGGCACCAGGAAAAACTCTGCCGGAGCATCAATACCTTTAGACATCACTCCATGCCCGGCATAGTAAAAGATCAACAGGTCCTGCTCCCGGGCTTCCGACATCACTTCAGCAAATGCCGATTCTATCTTAGACTTTGTGAAATCTGCATTTCTGACGCTTAAGTGCTTTACTTCATTGAACAAGGTCGATTGATTGCTTGATAGAGCCGAAGAAAATGCTTCTGCATCAGCAATGGCATAATTGAGATTGTATCTTGGGTTTTTGTATTCATTGATCCCCACAGTAATGAGGAAAAGCCTGGGGGGCGCATCCGTATTACCGGAATAGTTGACGATGAGCTTTTGTTTCTCAGTGTCAATACCACTTTTGGATGTACCCACCACATACAAGTAATTTTCATTTCCCATGGCATTGGAAAGCGTGACATCAAAGGTGACCAGGCTGGTAGGGTCTTCATTCATAGCAACCAATTTGTTGTTATGAAAAAGCTTTATTTGCTCAAGGTTTTCCTTATTTTCTGTTGCTGCCACCTGAAGCTGGACTTGTTTTTTGGTAGTTGATGAACGAATTAAACCTTCCTCCATTTTTACCTGTTGCCCATCGAGGGAAATGACCTGGATAACCGGGATTTTTTCAATTTCTTCTTCAATATCTATCTCTTCAATCAATTGATCCTCATGAAGTAGCGATCGCAATAGCTTTGGTGTAAAACCTCGCTCAAAAGTGCTGGCAAGGCTTGTTTTCTTATTGGATTTCCTGGCACCCCAATAGAGTTTCTCAGAAGATTCAGAAGTGCCATCAAAGCGTCCATCCCTAGAAACAACCGCATATTCTCCATCTGCATCTACAAAGATGTAACCGATGATCTCATTTTGGGTAGCACTGTAAATCTGATTGATATTGTCACCATAGGCATTGATCAGTACCTTGTCGTCATCAATCAGGTAGTGGGGATGAGCCTGATAGTCTCCATAATATGAAAGCGAACTAGAACTACGTTCTCTCTTGGTTTTTTGTGTCGTAAAAATGGTACCACCCTTGTTATAGTCAAAGACAGAAAACCCCCTGTATCCAACTGAGCCAATGACTTTATCTTCAATTCGGATTTTAGTCATAAGTCCTCCCATTTCGCTAGCTTTTGCCTGCTCACCGGCCATGATCATGATAGGTTGGTAATCATTGCCTGATGGTAACGTTCTATGACCATATACTGGGACTGCCGGGCTTAATCCCGGGACCGCATTGTTTTGGTAATAAAAGATCTTCCCGCTCTTGTCATACAATCCAAAGTACTTCTTTTTATAGTTTTCGATTTCTCTCCCTGTATGATAGTCGAAAGTATACATCTGATTTCTGATCAGGGACCATTTCGGGCTTACAATGATTTGCGGTCCTGTGAAGCTGAAATCAATGATCATGATGTTTTGTTTGATCTGCAGCGTCTTAGATATCTTCATTTGGTCTTTGTCCCAGATCTCAACATGATTTTGAAATGCTACCCCGAAGTAATTGTCAAACCTGGCAATACGGGCATTTTGCACTCTTTCCAGATAGTTTTTGGTGAGTAATGTTTCACCTGTTTTCCAATCGAGAAGCCTTATTCTGTTGCTTTCTACTATCAATAAGGCCTGGTCATCCTGTGTAAAAGCAATCTCAAAAACATCTAGCAGGTCAATTTTATAAGAGTACGTAAATACTGAATTGTAAAAATCAAATATCCTTAGCTCTCCGTTTTCCAGCAGGAATGCTGCCTGTTTTTGGTCCGATGTAACTGCCATGCCCACCTGTAGTGCGTCGAGTTGATCTTCTTCGTATTCCAGTCGGGTTTTATCAACCACCTGGGCCAGGATAGTGGTATAAAGCGACAACATTAATAGTAAAAACAGCGATTTCATAAAGCTCAGGAGACGGTGTCATCCTAAGTTAGTAAAAAAAGAAGGCTTGGGTCAAGTTCAAACACGCGAAATAGCAACCAATTAGGCTTTGCATGGTACTTTAATTTGATACCAAATCGCTTAGTCCCCAACAATCATCACCGGGAAATCATTGCCGAAGCTATAGCTAGATGGGTACTGTGGAGTTCCCTGGTATTTCTCTGCCAGTTCGGGTACATGCTCTTCCAGGTATGCACTGAGCTCACGGACGGTTATCTTCTTATCTCCATTTGCTCCATCTGCTTTACCTTCCAACCCCTCCAGTAAAGCGTAGGTAAATACACCATGACCTATGGTTTCAAACTCAGTGGCGAATTGCTCTGAACCAGTTGCAGTAATCCAAAATGTGCCGGTACTTCTTGCTAGCTGGGCAATGGCTTTTTCTTCGAGAATGCCTCTGGAAGCTATGGATTCTAAAGCCGCTGCTGATTGGCAGGCATCCAGGATAAACAGCTGTTTTTGAGCGTTGATATTTCGGGAGATTTCCTTTAAATCGGAGGCAGAGACGGCTTTTTCAAAGAGCAACTCATCCCGTCCGTAGATCTGAGTGACGTCGTGAGGTACCAGGAAAAATTCCGGGGGTGCATCAGTGCCTTTGGACATCACACCATGGCCTGCATAGTAGAAAATTAACAGGTCCTGTTCTCTAGCTTCTGTCATCACATTATCCAGGACGGATTTCATTTTAGCTTTGGTGAAGTCAGCATTTCGAATAGCCAGGTGTCTGACCTCACCAAATAATGCTGAACTCTCCGTCATGGCATCGGAAAACGCATCGGCATCTGCAATGGCATAATTGAGGTTATATCTTGGATTTTTATACTCATTGATGCCTACCGTGATTAAAAACAACCTGGGAGGCGCATCGGTATTACCGGTATAGGTTACGATCAACTTCTGTTTTTCTGTATCAATCCCATTCCTCGACGTTCCTACCACGTAGAGATAATTTTCCTCTCCGAGCGCATTAGACAGTGTAATGTCAAATGTAACAAGGCTGGTAGGGTCTTCATTCACAGCCACCAATTTGTTGTTATGAAAAAGCTTTATTTGCTCAAGGTTTTCCTTGTTTTCGGTTGCAGCTACCTGTACGTGAACCTGCTTTTTAGCAGTGGATGCTTTTACCAACCCATCAGTCGCCTTTGTTTGTTTTCCGTCGAAAGAAATGATCTGAACAACAGGAATGTCATCAATCTCCTCTTCAATATCAATTACTTCCACAACCTGGTCCTCATATAAGAGGGAGCGCAAAAGTTTAGGAGTAAATCCTCGTTCAAAGGTACTTGCCAGACTGGTTTTTTTCAGTGATTTCCGGGCTGTCCAGTAAAGCTTTTCTGATGATTCGGCTGTCCCGTCAAATCTTCCATCGCGGGATACAACAGCAAACTCTCCACCAGCATCCACGAAAATATAACCGATGATCTCATTTTGTGATGCACTGTAGATCTGGTTGATGTTGTCACCATAGGCATTGATCAGTGCAATGTCATCATCAATAAGGTAATGAGGGTTAGCCTGATAGTCGGTCAAAGAGCTAAAGGCGTTGGAGCTTCTTTCTCTCTTGGTCTTCTTGGTGGTAAATACACGACCTCCCTTGTGATAATCAAATACTGAGAACCCACGGTAACCCACTGAGCAAATAACTTTGTCCTGTATTCTTAATGTAGTCATGTAGAAGCCCACGTCACTGGATTTTTCCGTTTTTGCATCCCATGCCATGATGGCTTGATAATCTTTTCCTGAAGGCAAAGTTCTATGACCCAATAAGGGTGTACCGATTGTATAGCCGGAGATTGGATTGTATTGGTAGTAGTAAACCTTTCCATTGGGATCATAAGAGCCAATAAATTTCCCTTTGTAGAATTCAATTTGCTCACCTTTCAGGTAATCAAATGAATACATATGATTTCCAATAAGTATCCATTTGGGGCTAACAATAACATGTGGCTCTGTATAGCTAAAGCTAATGGTAGCTATATTTTTTTTGACACTTAGTTTTTGGATCTGAGACAAAGATTCCAAGCTCCAGATCTGTACATCATTATCAAATGCTACTCCAAAATGGTTACTGATATGTGCCACACCGAATGCCTGGATCTCTTCCTCAAAAGCTTTGGAAAGTAAGACATTACCTGACTTCCAATCAATTACTAATATCTTGTTGGTTTCTACTATAAACAAGGCATTGTCATCCTGAGAAAATGCGATTTCCAGTACATCCTTGACCTCCAGCTTGTGAGAATGCGTAAAGACTGAATTAAAGAAATTGAAGATTCTTAGCTCTCCATTGTTGAGTAAAAAAGCAGCTTGAGTCTGGTCGTTTGAGACGGCCATGCCTACCTGAAACGCATCCAGCTGTTCTTCATCATATTCCAGCCGTGTTTTGTCTACCACCTGTGCCGGGATCACAAAGTAGCAAATCAAAAAAAGTACTGAAAAAAGCGCTTTCATAGGACTTAGGTGATGATGTTAACCTAAGTTAATAAAAAATATATGCTCTGGCCAAGCCTAAACCGCCCTTTGAAGCATGGGTGGGAACCTGGATGTTTATCTTACAGAAATCCTGTACATCTTCATGACCATTCCCAGGGTAAGTCCCTGGTAAAGCACAGAACAGACCACCACTATATAAGTGAAAGTAAGCAAAACCTCTTTTCCCGGGAAATTGGTAAGAGAAAGTGTATAGGCTACAGGAAGCCCACCCCTTAATCCACCCCAGGTGAGTACGCTTACAGCCCCCTTATCGAAGGAACGAAGGAATGACATCAATCGAATAGGAATAAACATCGCTAGCCATCTGGCAAACAAAACAATTAAAACTGCAAAAAAGCCTCCGGCAAAATAATCAGCCCTTAATGGTATTACAAGCATTTCGAAACCGATCAGGACGAATAGAATAGCCGAAACGGTTTCCTCGAGCAACTGCCAAAACTTATAAACATAAGGACCTACAGCACTTTCTCCTGTACGTTCATCACGTCCAAAATTACCTATGATGATACCGCTTAATACAGCTACTAGCATAGAAGAAACGCCTAGGGCATCAGCCAGGTAAGAGCCGGTCATTACAAGTGCCAATGTGATAAGCATTTCAGCCTCGATCACATCATTGTCTACATATTTCAATAGTTCATAGCCCAGCCATCCGAATAGGACTCCAACAACTACACCTCCCAGCAAGTCTTTGATGAGGATAATGGAGACATCTACCATTTCCAGGGTGCCCGACATAAACTGGGCCTCGTGAATGTTTGTTAATGTAAAAGCAAGCACTATGGATATGCAGCCGTTCAGCAATGCTTCACCTTCTACCTTGGCTTCAAGAGCATCTGGAAGATGAAATCGACGAATATTTTTGGTAATAGCAATTGGGTCAGTACATGAAATCAAGGCGCCAAAAACAAAACACCCAACAAGCGTCAGATCAATAGCAAGCAACTGTACCATAAAGTAGACGATCAACCCAATGGTTACGGTTGAAATCACCACTCCAAAGAAGGAAAGAACCAATACAGGGATCAGTTGCTTGCCCAACCTGAAGAAATTAACGTTAAGGGCAGTTGCAAAGAGCATTACACTCAGTACAAACCGATACATTATTTCTGTATAATCGTACTCCTTTACGTGCTCAGCCAGGTGATACTCAGGGTGAATAGTTCCTATAATCAGTACTACCACCGACATGATCAATGCAAGCAGCATCAAACCAATAGAAGAGGGGAGTTTGATAAAGTAGGTGTTGACAAATAAAAATACACCGGCAAGAAATACCAGTAGGGCGATGATATCAAAGATGCTCAATACTAAAAATTTTTGACGAAAATAGTTAGAGATTACTAATTCTTCAATGGAAATAAATTGGTATATGGGGATTCAGTAGAAATACGGAAAAAATTGTTGTTTTCATTAGATATGGTTTAGCTTAATTGGAATGAATACTGATCTGTTTATGCTATCTATTTTACCCTCAATTCTCAATTGGTTGGGGTCAAATAATAATGCGCTGTTGTTTTTTTTAGCCATCACCTCAAAAACCTCATCTTCTGTCAGTTGGTCAATACTGAGCACGATTACCATGGTCTCCGTCCCAGGCTGATTATCCAGCTGTATGTATCGGTTATTTCCTGGTAAGCCGATCGATGTATATTCAAACGGCAGTAAGTTGTCTGCCCATTCACCTGGAAATAACAGACCTTTCTCACCTCGATCATTATAGTAGATCAAATACATGTATCCTTGAAAATTGGTGGTGATATTAAATTGAAACTGATGACCACTACTATAATTTCTAATAAACTTATATCCTGGGTTTACGGCCTGGACAGGCATAAGACTCCCGTGAATAGTAGCAACTTCAATATTCAATAAAAAATCCTGTCTATTTGATTGAATACATGGAACATAAGCTTCTGATATTCTTTGAATTAAATGCTGAAACGGAACGTGTGTATAGCCATTAATCCCCCAGTCTTTTCCCCAGCTATTTATCAATTCAAAGCTACCTCCGTATTGAATGTCGTCGAACCCTATGATGCAAATCGCATGATGTTTAGAGGCTTGTTCATCCGCTCTTGAGGGTGTCCATACCTCGCCGGGATTGCAAAAAGAAGAGTTGGTCTGTAAGGCAATGATCACAGGTAAACCTTGATGGATAGCCGTTTTTACTTTTTGAATCTTTAGTTCATCCGAATCAAAAGTATTGAAGAGTCTTCTATATCCGGAGATAGCAGGTTGTTGAGCAGGTGGTTCCGCATCTTCGGGACAGAAATAGGGAAAGTCTTTTAAGCGAGGTGCTCCCAGGTCAGCCAAAACTTCCAGAGATTCCTTGATGGATATTGGATCGTTACAGTTTACAGCATCTTTTTGAACAGCCAGATGAGTAAATGTTGGAGCAAAAGATCCAGATGAAATGACTTCCTCATCCATCTTTCCAGATTGTTTCGCATGGAGCATTGTAGCTGCGTAGTAGGCAGTAGCCCATCCTGCCGAGGTGAGATTGTCCAGCTGGTTTCCAACTTTAGGGCAATAGTTTTTCAAAGAAGCGCTAGCGGGTAGATTTTCAGCTTTGATTTCTGTGAGTACAGGTATACTGTAATAATCCTTCTCATCTACCTTTAGCCCAACCGCACATTGTGCCAATTGTTCATATGTGTAGAAAAGCATGGTTAATCCAATTAGCACTCGCATTATTTGACCATAAAAATAAAGTCACTGCCAGCTTCATTATCGCCAAAATCACCGAAATGCGGTGCCGGATTGATCGTGCTGACTACATTGAGGATTTCACTCAGGGTAAGTATCCGGTCTTTTCCTCCGTTAGTTCTTAAGGCCTCTATGAATTTCTTGGCAAAAGGAGAGTGCATGCCGGGTCTGCCATCTGGTACGTACTCTTTACCTCCGGAAGTAAGAAACTTTCGTGTTTTGTATTTTAGTCTTCGAGTAGCAAATTCCTGTCTGGAAATTTCGGCATAGATCTCTACGGTACCTCTATCTGCACTGGCGAGTTTAGCATCAAAAGTACCCCCAAAGCAAACATCCATCGTTAGGAATACATGCTTGGCAGGTAGATTATTTAATGCCCTGCTCAGAACGGAATAGGAGAGATAGGAAGTGTTTGCCGGGTCATTGCTTTTGGAATCTTTCCCAACGATGTATCCATCACCAAGAAGTTGATCGTAATGTCCGTGACCAGCAAAAAAGATAAATAACTGATCATCTTCTAGGTAAACTTTTCCAGCATACTCCCTTAATTTGATTAGGATATCCTGAATATTATTGTCTTCAAGTAGTTCCACCTGATATCCGTAGGTTTCTTCCAGCTCTTTGGCTATGGTACGTGCATCGTTGATGGGATTATTAAGGTTCTTCCAGTTGTCATAGTTGTCTGTAGCGAATAGGAGGGCCCTGTCAGTTCTGTCATTTGAGCTACCCATATAACGGATTACACGTTCCTCCGTAACAGATTTCCCAAACGTATTTATGGCGGTAAGTTCGATCACATTGTCACCCTCTGCCAGGAGTAGATCATTGTCTATAAAGAGGTCATACTCTCCGGATTGAGTGTTTCCACTGACCACACCCATGCCTCGGGAGTTGCTGAGATCCTCACCATTCAACTGAATAATGACATTTTTAATCTGGGAAGGACATTTGATGCCCACCTTTAGTTTGAATTGCGGCTCTTTCGACAGACTGATCTCAGATGTAGGATTAAGCCAATAAAGGACAGGTGGGGCTTTGTCCCTGGACTTAATATAGAAGTTGAACGATTCACTGGTAGCTTCAGTACTTTGACCGAATACCACACATGAAAAGCACAAAATCATTCCGAGTATAAAGTACTTTTTCATATTTAAAATGATTCAGGTGTGAATTCCCACATTTCTACATAGTGCTCGGAGTTATTTTCATTGGATCCGTTGATCAGATACACTTTTTTACCAACGACAAATGCTTGCACATTGATCACACCATTTCCGTCATAAGTTGCAAATTGAGTCCATGAGTCTTCCGTTGGATCGTACTTCCAAAAGTCATTTACCGGTGCATTGGTGCCGTTTCTTCCCAGCCCTATATACCCTTTGTCACCAACACTAAATCCAATGCCGCCTTCAAGATTTGCACTGGGATTTAAGGGCGCACTGATTTCAGCCCAGGAGTCAGAGGTAGCATTGTAAGCATAAAAGTCATTCAAAAAGCTGTTGGTGTCAAAATCAAAACCCTGACCTACATAGCCTGTACCACCCACAACAAAACCTACTGCATCGCCCCGTTTAACCCCGGCAAAATTATTTTCCTGGGTCCACTCATCATCCAGCGTAGCATATTTCCAGACTTCATTGCTGATGCCATCATGGTAGCCTGTAACAAGGTACAAATTGGTGCCAACAACGATCACGGCAGGGAAGATCAACTGACTGTTAGGATAAGAACTCTTCATCGTCCAGTTTTTAGTCAGTGGATTAAATTCCCACAATTCATTGTCAAATCCCGTACCCAGGATATAACCTTTTCCATTAATTGACATGCCTATAGCCCCTGATTTATCAGGTGCCGCATTGTTCGATTCCATAGGTGTCCAGGTATCGCTGTTTACATTGTATTGGTACCAGGGTTCACCTCCCATACCAAAATAAAGGACGTTATTCAATACAAATCCTGTGCCCCCGAAAGCTCCATCAGGGTGATTTGTTTTCTCCACAAAAAAAGGAAGTATTTCAAAATCTGTAGTTGCTGGTGCCCCTTGCGCATCTACTTTCAACACGACAGAGGAAGGAGTTAATGTAGTGGGGATTTTAACTTCTATTCGGTTGGCCTCAATACTGATAATTTCAGCCGGAGTATTTCCTAAACTGACCACAACATCATCTGTGAAATTGGAGCCTGTTATGGTCACCACAGAACCCGGAACAGCTTCAACTGGGCTGATGGAGGTTATCTCTGCATCAACACGTTTGATATCCAGTTCTGCACAGCTTGCGAGTGCGATGACAATTGAAAGTATCCAGCCTAACCTAATCATCTAAAAATCAATTTTAAAGCCAGCAACGGGCACATTTTTACCTGGCAATGCAGCCAGATTTAAATCCAGTGAATACCTGTTAGTTAGCCCGTTTCTTTCGTTTTGCTTCCCTTTAATAAATACACCTACAACATCAGCTGCCCAAACAACAATAGCTATGGTGTTAAGTGCTTTAAATGTCTTAAATTTATTTTCGGCACTCTGATACGACTGATTCGCCGAATTCACATCTGATGCATTCAGATAGTTGTCGTAATCTTTTCGTGCACCAGAACGAGCAATAAGACCTGACCCCATTAGCCCCCAGGTACCCACAGTAAGTAACCAGTAGTTTTTACCATTCCTGACTTTATAATCTCCAAGTCCTGGGACTATTACTGAATATAAAGCCGCTTTAGAACCCATCAATTGAGTAGCTCCCAAATACTCCACTACCTTTGCTTTGACGTTAAATACAAGGTTTTCCCCAGTGAATTCTTCATCTTCATAGAAATAGTTCCAGTAGATCTTTTTTGCTGATCCTGAAGAAACCTGAGCCCCAACGTCCCCGCTTACTCTTTCAACGGGCCCCTTGAATGTTTTACCTCCATCATTGGAAAAGTAAAGGCTGACATTGAACTTCTTATCGTTTCCTGAGCTAAGATCATAAGTAATTTCAATGGTATTATTTGGCTCATCGAGCACTGCATCCAGAATTTGTAGTTTTTGCGAAAAAACCTGTACTGAAGATGTCAGAACTACAGCACAGACAAGAATAACGGTTAATTTATGTTTCATTAAACCAGGTTTTGGGATCACATATGAATCCCTGAAAATCAGATTTGCATTTTAGCCGGTTACGTAAATGTAACCTGAATTATGTTAATAAATGAGTATTCAGTTATCCCCATTATTGTGTTATCTTAGATTAGGGATATAAAATTAATTTTACATAAAATGGACAGACATCGGTTTATTTCTGCTGTAGGTCTTGCGGGATTGGTATTATTCGTACCAAACTATGCTCATTCTATGGATACATCTAAGCTTCTTTTTAAAGACGATGGAAAGATTCCAAACAGCAGGTTACCACTTGTCTTATATAAAAATGTCTTTACCGAAAAGGGTACCCGTGGAGCCACCTGGCTTGAAAATAGGTTTTCTTCTAACAATTGGACTAATTCCTGGAGGAATGGCATCTACGGCTTTCACCATTACCACAGCACATCACACGAAGTGTTGGGGATATATTCAGGGAAGGCTTTGATACACCTGGGAGGTGAGTCGGGTGAAAAAGTAAATGTAAAAGCTGGTGATGTGATTATTATTCCTGCGGGTGTGGGACACAAAAACTTAGGGAGTGATCAATTGGGGGTGGTGGGAGCCTATCCTGATGGTAGAAGTTGGGATTTACTTCGTGGATTACCTGGAGAACGACCCAAAGCTGATAAAAACATTGCCGCATTACCTGTGCCAGAGGCTGATCCAATGCTTGGAAGCCAGGATGGAATTATAAAGATTTGGAAAGAATAACCAACCCTTTATCCAATTGAAAGTAATTTTGACCTCGTTGAGTAATTTAGCTTGATTTGTTGATGTTTCGGATGAAACATGCCCAGACCTTCAAATAATGTAAAATCTAAAGGCCTTACCATAATTTTCAAGAAACCAGCTACTTACGTGAATAATATCTGCTTGATATTGCTTCTTGGTCTTTGCTCATTTTTCAGTAAGGGACAAGTAAACAATCTGGTCCCAACTACCATGGAAAGCATCAACGATTACCAGATTGTGAGTTGGTCAACCGAGAATGGCCTTCCTCAAAATAGTGTGAACGATATTATCCAGACTGATGACGGATATATTTGGTTGGCCACGTATGGGGGGTTGGTGCGATTTGATGGACTCACATTTGAAACTTATCATATTGGGAATACCAGGGGCCTGGTGTCCAACAGGCTTAAAACACTACTCGAGTCAAATTCCGGAGGCCTTTGGATCGGTCATGAAAACGGAGGTGTATCAGTATTTAGGAACGGAGCGTTTGATACTCCCCCAGTATTAGACAGTCTTAAGAATGAATTTGTGGAAGATCTTTGCGATGATCTGGATGGTAAGGTTTGGGTGGGCACAGGGAAAGGTCTTTATAGCTTTGATGGGAATAGGTTGACGAGGTATGACAATACCTCTGGTTTGCCAAATAATGATGTTGTCAAGCTTTTCCAAAATCCAGCGGGTGGCGTATATGTTACTACAGGAGGTCATGGCTACAGTAGTCCTGCACTTAGCTATGTCCGGAATGGTCAAATTGAAGTAGTCAGTAAATACCCAAGTTCATCATATTTCAACATTCTGGATCTCAATAGTCGGGGTGAACTGTGGTTAGCCTATAAGGATAAGCTTCTGCTCTATAAGTCAGGGGTACTCCAAAGGGTCATTCAATTCTCCTATAAAACAGGAAATAAAGTTGTGTGCTTAAGCATCGATCGGGATAAAAATTTTTGGCTGGGTACGAACAAAGGTCTGATCATGATTCCTGCCAGTGAACTCAGTAAAAGCGGCAATGAAAAAGTGAAAGTAAGGACTTTCAATATTCCACAACTGGAAAAAAATATCAGAAGAATTTATCAGGATAAAGAAGGTAATCTCTGGGTAGGGAGTGATGGAGGTGGTCTGACCATGCTAAGAAAACGGCAAGTACAACGCTATTATCCACCCTTAAATCAAGGCAATCAGAGTTTTGATGAGTTGGCCTCTGATGGTGAGGGAGGCTTATGGTTCGGCTCCTTATGTGATGGCATGAGTCATTATAGAGATGGTAAGTTTAGCCGTTTTACTGATGTGCCGATTTGTGTGGATGCCCTTGAAAATGATCCTTTGGATGAGAAGGTCGTGTATGTTGGTAGTGGTACGAAACTTGGAAAGATCGTTGATTATAAGTACTCAGAAATTGCAGATATCGCAAATCTCGCCTCTGATAGTGACCTGTATTACTGGCATATAAGTACGATTTTCAAAGGTGATGATGGTAAGTTCTGGTTAGGAACAAAGGGTAGTGGGGTGATTGTCTATAAAGATAGCGTTCTTCATCATTATTCTTCGAAGGAACAATTGCCAGCGGACTGGATTCATACAATGGTAAGCTTCACTCCGGACGAAATTTGGGTAGGTACTGATGGTGGGATTTCCATTTTTACTGGTGAGGGATCTCCCAAAAATATTACTTCCGATGATGGGCTTGTTGAGGGTGCAATCAGGAGTATTTACCGGGATGAAGATGGAGTGACCTGGGTCGGTAGCTATGGAGGTGGATTGTCTAAAATTAAAAATGGTACGATAGTAAACTATACTTCGGAGGATGGTTTGTCTGAAAACGTCATATCCCGCATTACTGAAGATAGCAATGGTAATCTATGGATGCTGGGTAACCTGGGGCTTTCCATGATCAGAAAACAACAGTTCTCTGATTTTGATCAGGGATTGATCTCAGAATTGGTTTGTCTTCCCTTTGGAGCAGAGGAAGGAATGGAGGAAGGAAATGGTGCGGGTGATGTGATAAAAACATCCGATGGGTTGACCTGGTGGGCTACTATCAAGGGGATAGCAGGCATCAATATTGATTTGGATTATGTTGACCCTAATCCACCAAGTGTAGTTCTTCAGGAGATCAAACTGGGAAATCAGCCATTTAACACCTATCACGAAGATATTGGGCTTTCTGTGATTCAACGTGATATAGAAGTCACTTATACGGGGCTTAAATTTTCAAGCCCGGATAAAATCAAGTACAGGTATATGTTGGAGGGTTATGATGAAGATTGGCGACCAAATGGTAACAGACGCACAATCAATTATACCAACCTTGATCCCGGTACATATCTACTAAAAGTGCAGGCATCGAATCTTAATGGTGCGTGGGGAAATAACTATGCTTCAATTCGCATCGATGTGAAGCACAAGTTTTATGAAATGATGTGGTTTAGGGTGCTGATGGTAGCTCTGCTACTATTAGCAGTCTGGCTGGTTTTTGGGTACCGGGAAAGGTACCTGGTGAGAAAACGATTGGAGCTCGCTGACATTATCAGGTCAAGGACAGAGGAGCTTAACATTAAAAATACCACGTTGGAATCACAAAAAGGTGAACTTGAAAAAGCACTGAATAATCTGAAAGAAGCACAAAAGCGATTAATTCAATCCGAAAAAATGGCTTCATTGGGTGTATTGGCAGCTGGTGTAGCTCATGAGATTAACAATCCACTACAGTTTATCCAAAATGGACTTGATATCATTCACCAATCACAGACAGATCTTGAAGCTTTGCAAAAGAAACTACCTGTATCACTGGAGATCATTGAGAGTGGTATCACCAGGGCCTCTACAATTGTATCCAGTTTAACCCAGTTTTCGCGTATCAACGATCGTTTTGATGAACAATTTGATGTGAGGGAGGTACTGGACAACTGCCTCATCATGCTGCAAAGTGGAATGAAGCTGGGCGTGGAATTGAAAAAAAACTATGCTGATGTGCCACTACTATGTGAAGGCAATAAAGGTAAGCTTCACCAGGCATTTTTAAATCTATTGCTAAATGCGGATCAGGCTATAGAAGATGTCGGAACGATCACTGTGAATGCTGAAATGATAGAGGAAGGCACAAGAATCACGATTTCAGATACTGGAGTAGGAATAGCTCAGGAGAACAAATCGCATATTTTTGATCCATTTTATACCACAAAACCTCCTGGAGAAGGTACAGGGCTGGGCTTATCTATTACATTTGATATTATAGCCCAGCACAAAGGTTCCATCACAGTACAATCAGAAGGTGAGGGTAAAGGAACATGTTTCTTGGTGTCTCTTCCAGCTGTTGCTCCTAAAAGCTATTAGTCAACAAATACCAGTTGACGTCTTGAAGGCTCAAACTTTCTTGGTAAAGTCTCTTTGAAGTCAATCATAAGATACTCATCAAGTACTTTGATCTCATAGTTATAAAGTGAGTAAATCTCAGTTTTACTCACTTCCTGAAACCTGTCATCAATCAATACACATCCGGTATTATCTTTGAAAACTGTTTCCTGGTGGTCATCCTTGATAAGGTGCTTACCTTTTGAGGATAATATTTGTCTGAGATGTGTAGCAACCATAAAAGCCTCATCACTCTTCATTACAAATAAGACTTCAATGTTTTTTACATATTGAATGTCCGTAGATTTGTATGTTACCCATCTTTGCTCAGCGTCATTTGACATAACGAGACTGTCAATCATGCAATTTTTAGGGATTTTATAAGAAACTTCTTTGGTTAACTCCAATCCAAGGCTGTGAGAAATTTCTTTCGAAATTTCAATATTGTCTGTCTTGAATGCAGAATAGGTCTGATAAATCTGTTCGGCCATGATTCTGGCCTCCATTTCTGCCTTTGATTTCTTTTCTGGTGTTTCAGAAAATACGTTTAGACTTAAGGCGATTAAAAGTATAGCTGGAATTATCTTTTTCATAAGTCCAAAATTGAACAATACTATTCATATATGAAATCGGTGAATCACCCGATTTTTATAAGTAAATCACCTAAAATGGTTATATAAGGGTTTCGATTAGAAGTGAATAATGTGCTCTTTTTGCCAAATTTCTACAAAAAAGTGAGCACTATACCCTTATCCTCAAATCCCTTCATACCATTATTAAAGATAAAATATTGACGGTCAAATTGCAATTAATGGTGTCGATGAATTAACAGATCCTTTGGGAAAGGGGATTTACGAAAAGGAGGGAAGATGCTCATCAATTAAAGCTTATCAGTAGCTTGATAAGTTTAGAAAACAGTGACGCTTCACCTCAATACATATTATTGTGATTGGCAGCCTTGTCTGGTATTTTCTGAATGGCATCACAATGCTCCACAATTTTACCTTGCTCATCAAACCTGAAAAAATCCATAGTGACGTATTCTTCATTGCCTGGCCATGTCTGGTGGGTGTGAAGAGCAACCAAATCATGTTCAGCTATTACACGGACAAACTCGATGGATTTGTCCGGGAACTCTTTCTGCATCCGCTTGAAATAATCAATAAAACCTTGTGGACCGTCAGCTACATCTGGATTGTGCTGAATATAGGTATCACCAACAAATAACGCTACTGCCTTCTCGGGTTCACCAAAGTAAGCCGTCTTGTAGAAATTAATAGCATTTTGCTTGTTTTGTTCTGTATTCATTGCGAATGTCTTATCAGAATTGTATCACTGTTTTACCAATGGTTTTTCCTGATTCCTGCATTTCGTGTGCTTTCTTCAAGTTATCAACCGTAAACCCCTTCAAAGTGGTTGTGAGTGTGGTTTTTATTTTTCCATCGTCCAACAATCTGGCTATGTTGTTTAGGATATCATGTTGTACCGCTATGTCCTCGGTTTGAAACATTGAGCGTGTGTACATCAATTCCCATGAAAACGTTACACTCTTGGTTTTCAATACATTGAGATTCAATGGAGTACTACTACCCGTGATAGAAACAATATGCCCCTGAGGCTTGATGATCTCTGCAATCGTTTCCCAGTAACCTCCAAGGTCTACCATGTCTAAAACATAATCCACTTGGGTATGTCCTATCTTTGATAGTTCATCTTTCAGGTCTTTGTGGTTGACCACATAGTCAGCCCCAAGATCTTTACACCATTTTTGGGTCTCCTTGCGGGAGGCCGTTGCAATAACCAGCAGCCCTGCGACCTGCTTAGCAATCTGGATACCAATAGAACCTACACCACCAGCACCTGCCAACATCAAAATGCTCTTATTCTTGACTTTGGTGCTATCTACACGGATTCGATCAAAAATAGATTCCCACGCAGTCAACGCAGTAAGCGGAATAGCCGCTGACTCAGCCATCGTGAGAGTCTTGGGTTTAAATCCAACGATTCGTTCGTCTACGAGTTGATATTCGGCATTGCTACCACCTCTGGTCAGGTCACCGGCATAATATACTTCATCACCAACCTTGAAGCGGGATACCTTATTGCCAGCAGCCTCTACAGTGCCCGCAGCGTCCCATCCTATAATTTTAGGGGTGTCCAGTGGTTTCTCTTTTGCTGAATTCTGTCTGATTTTATAATCTACAGGATTAACAGATATAGCCGAAATCTTTACAAGAATGTCGTGACCTTCTGGTGAAGGTTTTTCGGTTTCAAATTCAATAAAACTTTCTGGCTCCCTGATAGGAAGGGAACGGGTAAATCCTATAGCTTTCATATTGTCGAAGATGTATTTGGTATATTGAGTTCAATTAGCTCAAAGAGATAATTCTGAACATCTGGAGATCGAATTTAATTCAGCGGTAAGTTAAAAATCATAAAATATTATCCACAGATAACCGAAAACAACCGCTAAAAATATTCCCGTCGGATTTACCAACCAATTGGTTTTTAAGGTCGTCTTAAACCATGCCTGCTTGCTAAAAAGCACAGGTATATAAGTATATGACCCAATTAAATCAATTATAAAAACATGAAAGGTTTGTTTTTTACATGGTCAATTATGCTGGTGATTTTAAGTTTTATCACCAGTGCACAGTCACTGCAGCAACCGCTCGAGGCGGTTCCCATGTCCAACGAAGGTGCTGTGCTCCTCAAAAGTGGAGAACTAATTACCGGAAAAATTCTCAACACAACAAGTATGCGTGGGATTACGCAGGTCACGCTAATGACAGCAGGTGAGGAGAAAAGAAAGTTTAAAGCGGATGAGATGGAGGAATTTCTCATAAGCATGAATAAGGCTGTAAAACTCCAGTTTCTAAATGAAAGAGGATCATCCATTGTGAAAATACTCTCCAGGAATCAGCCTAAAGCGGTTCCCAGGGATTACATAGTCTACCGAAATACCACTCTGAAATCAGGTCGTGAAACATTACTTCAACTATTGAACCCTGATTTTGATGAGACATTTCAGGTTTTCTATGATCCCTATGTTGCCAAATCAGCTACCATGGAAGGTGAACATATCGTGATGACAGGAGATAAGCACAAGACATTTTTTGTTTCTAAAAATGATCAGGCATTACTCAAAGTGAAAAAAGGAGGATACAAAAAAGCCTACAGAAAACTGTTTGATGAATGTGTGGTGATGAAGCAGGAGTCAAAACCTAAATGGAGAGACCTTGGGCAACATATTTGGATGTATGATCAGGTATGTGGACCTGGATTAGCCCGAAATTGAAAGCTAAAGAGGGAGTAACCATGCTCCCTCAATAACTTGTTTCGTCCATCTTCACCTTGCCTTTGAAAGTCCAAAAAACAAATCCCGTATATAAGGCAACAAGCGGGGCACCTATTGCTGCGATGATCAGCATGGTCTGCAGTGATTTTTCGGAAGCGCTTGCATTATGAACTGTTAGTGTATAGGCTGGATCCTCTGTAGAAAGAATAATTGCAGGGTACAATTCAAAGGCTACAATTATCAATAGCATGGCAACTGCCACTGATGAAAAAAGGAAAGAGTAATTATATTTCTTTTTATTGATCAACCTGGGAATGTTGGCAATACTGAGAAAAGCTATTAGTGCAATCAGAAATGAAGCTGGTTGTGATTTGAATCTATCAGACAGGTGTGGAAAGTAGATCAAGGTATAAACAGTTGTGATACTGAAGCTTACCAGGAAGAAGATGATGGCTCTTTTTACGTACAAGGTCATATAAATAAACTGTCTGCCTTCCGTTTTCATGATCAGGTAAATGGCTCCATGCATCATAAAAAGTGCCAGGGTTGTCACACCCACCATCAGTGCATAAGGATTTAGAAACTCTATCCAATTGCCTTGAAATTCTTTGTCAGCACCAATGTTCATCCCCTGAAGTACATTACCAAGTACTATCCCCAGCAGTAATGCCAGCATTACACTGGAAACACTATAGGTAATGTCCCAGCTGGTGCGCCACCATTTCATATTTTCTTTGCTCCGAAACTCGATAGATACAGCTCGAAAGATCAGGAAAGTGAGAAACAACATAAATGGTATGTACATAGCTGAAAATACCGTGGCATACACATCCGGGAATCCAGCGAAAAGCGCTCCACCGCCAATTACCAGCCATACTTCATTTCCATCCCATACGGGACCAACGGCATTTAATGCAATCCTTCGGCTTTTGTCATCCCTGAAGAACAGATGCCAGGCTCCGGCCCCCAGGTCAAAGCCATCCAGTATAGCATACCCGGTGAATACTCCGCCTACTACCAGAAACCACCATGTAGCATAATCGATGCCTAAAAATGTTGCCATGATGCTAGTCTTTTGTTTGGTTAAATGCCATGGCCATTTCTCGCTGCCTTGGGCGTTGCTCGTGCAACTCACCATCATCTGGTCCATGTTGGATTTTCTTATTCATTAGGTAGACAAACAGTGCAAATAGAAATACATAAACTATGGCAAATAAAATGATGGAAAACATCACCTGGTTGGCGGTGACTACTTTTGACAGGGCATCTGAAGTGCGCAGTAAACCATAAACTACCCAGGGTTGTCGTCCCATCTCTGCCGCAAACCAACCAACCTGGTTCGCTATCTGCGGCAGCAGTACACTGAAAACAAAAATCACCAACAGCCAGCGTTGGTCAAAAAGCTTTCCACGCCACCACAGAAAAGAGCTGTACAGCGTCAACGCAATGAGAAAGACCCCAATAGCTACCATAATATGGTAGAATTGAAAAATGGCATTGACAGCTGTTGGTCTTTCGTCTTCAGGGAAGGCATTTAGCCCGGTGACAGGTTTATTAAAATCCTGGTGTAGGAGAAAGGAAAGGCCTCCAGGGATCTTTATACCCGTAACAACCTGCTTTTCTTTGTCTACCCAGCCAAATAAATACATATCGGCAGCTGCCAGGCTATCAAAATGCCCTTCTAATGCAGCAAGTTTGGCCGGCTGATTTATGGCTACACCATCTGCCGAATGATGACCGGTTATCAACTGTGAAAGAGAAGCGAGCGTAGCAATTGTTAAAGCGATCTTAAAAGCTTTTTTAGAAACTTCAATATGCCGGTTTTTGAGCAAGTAATAAGCATGCACGCTCATTACAAGAAATGCTCCGGCCAGAAACGCGCCAATCCATACATGGGACAACCTGTCCATGCTGGACGGATTGAATACCATGGCCCAAAAATCTGTGACCTCAGCACGGGCTTCGATGCCCTCACCAACGATATGATAGCCAGCAGGTGTTTGCTGCCATGAGTTGGCCACTACAATCCAGATAGCGGAAAACATCGATCCAAGCCAAACACCCAAAGTAGATATGAAATGAACACCCTTACTCACACGATTCCACCCGAAAAGCAAAACTCCCAGGAAGCCGCTTTCCAGCGCAAACGCAAATATTCCCTCTGCAGCTAAAGCACTTCCAAAGATGTCGCCAACGTAACGTGAATAAGTAGCCCAGTTTGTACCAAACTCGAATTCCATAACAATACCAGTAGCGACCCCAATACCAAAAGTAATGGCGAAGATCTTGGTCCAGAATCTGGCAAGTACATGGTATTGGACATTACCGCTTCGCAGATACAAGCCCTCCATAATGACCATTATGAGCCCCAGGCCAATACTCAGGGGAGGGTAGATGTAATGGAAGGAAACAGTCATGGCAAACTGAATCCTGGATAAGATTTCTACGTCCATCTTATGATGCTTTCAAGATAAAAAGAAGGGAGCCAGGTCATGAAAACCAGGCGTTTTTCCGGTAGTCAAAGGTACATCTCAGAAGCTAAAATAGACATTCAAAATGCAATCAATTTACGGGTAGTAATGAACTTATTTTTCTGTGTTAGAAAGCTTACGACTTTTCAGATAATGATTGATCAAAGCACCATAGGTCCACCCCAATACAAGTAAACCAATGAGCCACCCTAATAAGGGGATAAATGTGACAACCCTGAGCCCAAAAACTACTAACAACGCCAGTAAAATAATGATGATCGGTGGCCAGGTATTACTTCTTTTATTATTGAGATGGTGGATAAAAAGCAAACTGGCTATGGCGTAACCGAATAGCAGACTGAATAGATATAGAAACAGAATAAATAGTCCAATTGGGATCCCTATGAATAAACCGAATAAGATCACAACAACAATAGGCACTCCGAAGATATAGAGCACACCATAACCAATATTTTCTCCTATCTTTCCCATGAGAGAAGAGGCAGCTTCAGCTAACTTTCGGCCGAACAAAAGTTGTATGACCAGTATCAAGAGAAATGCAGCAAATACATACCAGAAAAATAGTCCTACTGCCATGCCTCCAAGCCACCATGGTGATGGCCCTGCATCTATTTCAAGATCAGTATCAAAGTATATAGCGCCGCCTACAAGGCCCTTATCAAAATCTTGTCGCCCATCCTCGGTCCAATAGCTAAAGTCTCCATTGATGCGAGTAGCGTTTCCTAATTGAATATCATCTGCTGCAGCTTCAACTGATCCGCCTACCTTGCCATTCAACTGTATGTTGCCTCCCTTTACTACAATGTTTTGACCTACGGTACCAGCAATATTCACTTCTCCACCATAACCATAAAAGTTCCCTGATATTTCACCATTAGATTTAATGTTTCCTCCAAAAACTACCAGGTTGCCAAGGATCTTAGCATCCTGCCTGATGAGCACATTTCCTCCCATTACCAGCAGGTCATCTCCAACATAACTATGAATACTGATATCACCACCAGCAGCCCTCACATCATCCATTACTGGAGCCAACAGGTTGATTTTTCCACCGGTGACCAGGAGATCCTGAAGAATGCTATCACCAATACTTACTTCACCACCTGCAGCTACCAAATCACCATACACCGGAGAATTAACATCTATAGTGCCTCCAGCGACGTACAGGTCACCATGATAAGGATCATCAATTGTCACTTGTTCTCCTGCTTTGAATTGTGCTGATGCCAGGGAAATAAATAAATAAAATGGGGCAAGTAACATGAGCTTTTTCATACGCTTAACTGATGGTTTATGAATGGTCAATCAATTTCGTTCATATGAAAATATAAGTCAATGATTTTTGTCAGGTCAGGGCAGAAAACGGAATAGAAATAGTCAGTTTAGTGCAAAAATGTTTATTTGATGGTGCCAGAGGGCTAGGGAAGGTCCTAAAATCCCAATAAACACAATATTTTGTTTGAAAAGTGAAAAAATTTATCGATTATAGCAATGAAAAATATAGCCAGCCTTGGCGATATAGAGAACCGTTCTTATTATCTCCAATTATAATTTATTGCTCATTTTATAGAAATTTATTATCCTTTACCAGGGGTTCAATAGATGCGATTATAACAAAATTATTAAGTGATTGATGGTATGAATTGGGGTCAAAAAAACCTTCTTTTAGCTCTTCTAACCACAGCATTAATAACACTGTCTGGAACTCAGGTGCTGTCTCAAAATCTCAAACGTGTAGAAAAGTCTGCGATTGGTGATTTTGAAAATGGCAATTTTATTGAGGCACGCGATAAATTTAAAACCCTTTTAAAAGCAGAATGGAACTTTAACAGCACATCCAGCTACCTTGCATCCTGTTATTTGGAGTTGGATGAACCATTGAAGTCCTACGAAGTGCTGACGCAGGTATCTGAGCCTGATGCCTTAAATACCTATCTCCGCATTTTATCGTGCTATTATCTTGAGTTTTTTGAAGAGGCAGAACGCTTGATCGTGGATTTTCCGGATTCCACGGGATTAGAAATTGATGACATTAGGGAGCGGGTAGCGAGAGCTAAGGAAAGTTATAGCTCCGGCGACGGTATTCTGGTTCAAAACTTCGGTGAAAATATCAATAGTGAAAACCTAGAGTACAGTGCTGTAATGTACAATGACTTCAATAAGCTGCTCTTCACGTCACGTAAAGAGGAGAGCAACGTTACGGATGTAGATGGACTGGCTTTTGAGACCATTTATAGCACAGAAATAGACAGTGCCGACAATTGGAAGAAAGCAATTCCGCTAAATATTGAAGCAGAAAAAAAGAGATCCCATGATGCTACAGTACAGGTTTACCAGGCAGGAAATAAGATGATCTCCTATAAAGATGGTCAGCTGTATAGCTCCACGTTAAAGGATGGAGTGTGGTCGAAAGATGAAGATTTTGTTATTCATGATGGAAAAGGAAGTGATACCCATTGCTTTATTACTCCCGATGAAAAGACCATATTCTTTGCATCTGATTATCAATCGGAGGGACGACATTTGGATCTGTTTGTTTCTCAAAAGAAAGAAGATGGTGGATGGTCAGAGCCTGAACCACTCTCAATGTTCAATACAGAGTTTGATGAAGACTCACCATTCCTGGCTTCCGACAGCACATTTTATTTTAGTTCCAGGGGGCACAATTCAATAGGAGGGTTTGATGTTTTTAAGTCCACCTATGATTATGAGTTAAAAACTTGGGGACCACCAGAAAATATGGGCTATCCGATTAACACGGTAGCGGAAGACATCTATTACACCACAGAGGGGAAATTAGCCTATTTGAGCTCCACGCGACTTGAAGGTTATGGATCCCTTGATCTGTATAGAGTCTATCACTTCAACAAAGTGAAAGTGGAAGGCCGGCTTGTTGATGACAATAAACAACCTATTTCCGATGCCTTAATTGATGTGAAATATGATTCAACCACATTGAAAAGTTATACGGATGCGGAAGGTAATTATGAAATCTTTGTGCCCATTAACAAGAAGATGCACATAACTTTCATCAAAGACTCTCTTAACTTGTTTGAAGGGGATTATATTGCTAATATTTTCTTTAAGGATGAAAATGAAAATGAGTTTAACTTTTTCATTGATTACATGAGTTCAGATCCTGAAATTATCAAGAGTAGGGAAGACAATAAGACAGTAAAGCACATCAACGTAGATATTAAAAATGATTACGAAGAGAACCCAATCATTGCATCGGTGCCAAAAGGAGAGGAAAACTCCTGGTCCGATAGCGTAAATTATGTAGCAAAAGCCAGGAAAATAGAAGAGCTTGAAAGCCGGGAGATCTCTTTTATTGACAACAAAGATGGAGATATAGACATACTATCGACACACCTCAAACTCAGAGAAGCTACGGTGCAGTTAAAGCCAAAAGAAGAACCTGAAGTTGCGTCAAACTCTGGCTCAAATACATCTAACACAAGTTCTAATGCTGTTTCCTTGCAACCACTACCTGATGGTTACACAGTTCAGGTTTTAGCCATGCCGATCAAAAGAGAACCGGAAAGCAACTTCTTTGATCTACTGGGATCAGCCGAAGTGAGGGATAGGGATGGTAAAGACGGTCTGAAACGATTTTTCACAGGAGTTTATGAGTCTTTTGAGGATGCACTCATCGCCATGCGTACCCTTAGAAAAACAGGCTATAGTGATGCGTTTGTTAGAAAACTCTCCAAATACGAAGAGCTCTGATCGATAGATTTTGACTTTGCCTATTTTTTACGGGTTGGCAAACCTTTGTGTTATGATGCTGTAAATGTGCTGATCGCTGTATGTCACTTTAGCGGCTTTAGGAAAATCAGCAATTGGAGTAGCACACCAATAAAGATCAACACGCCTATTTCGATACGAGAAATTAAGTTACTGGTATCAATAGACCGATTGGAATTCATGATTTCACGTCTGCTTTCCTCTATCTGAATTTTCGATAGAGCATCCAAATCATCAAAGATCCTTGCGTAATAATTATCAATCACATCAATGGTGGGCAGCTCATCATCAGTAGTGCCGGAGCTCAATTGGTCCTCATGATTGTACAGTGAGTTGAGACTATTTTGCAGGGACCGAAAATGTACTCCTTCCTGCTCAGTAAGGTATGTTTTTGCAAATTTATTTACCATCACCCGGATGGAGTCGTTTGAAGCGTTGTTGAGGCTGTCAAGCTGAGTATAACTATTACTCCTCAGGGCATTTTGCTTTTTGTCCAGCAGACGCGAGATGTTATAGATGTAATTTTTGACCAGTATTCGGTCTTCATAAACAGTGGTCAAAGTATTCTTTACAATTGAGAAATGATGACTATCAATCTGGTTTGTTGCAACGATCAAAAGAAAAACAATAGCGAGAGCTACCCCAGCTCTTATCTTTTGCTCGACAGTAAGTTTCCATCCCATAACTATGTTTTAGCAGCAAATTTCATACTAACAATATGGATAATAAATCCCAAAAAACCGGTAATTCCGGGGCAATAAATACGTAATGTCCTTTTTAACTTTCCTCGTAGTTTATTGTTTGAAATAAAAAAGGATCCTCACAATATGGGATCCTTTTCACCGACTTTATTTCAAACAAAAATATTTACCACTCAGTCCTATTGTGTTTTGTCAGCCTTAAAGATGAGACCCGACATAAAAATACTTTGTGTCGATCCCCCAGTACTCAGGGAATAATAAATCTCCGTGCTCATATCATCCTGATTTACCAATTGAGCAATGATATAAGTATCCGTTTCTTCGAGCATTTTTAGAACCACCTTTTCGTGAAACTCATTGGCATTTATTACAATGTGGTCAACTTCATTTTCATCTTCATACTCAAAGCTAGAATGTACAATTGAGTAAGTGTCCAAGGTATTGGGAACGTAATCCTGTACAAGAAAACGAATATGCTCCCCTGACTGACTTCCTATCATCACCATATCAGTGCTTTCATTCAGTGTTGCAGTGGCTCCACTGTAAGTCTTGGAACTGAGATTGGCTATGTAGTTTTCAGTAGTATAGGAAATCACACTGGAGTAAGCCATTCTGCCTTTGTATTCGTACCATCCTCGCAAAAACAGGGTGGTGCCTGGTTTTCGATAGTAGAAACTTTCACCTTGTGTCACATTTCCTGAAGTGAAACTATCCATCGTGACTTTAGAAGTAAAATTTTGGGCATAAGAGGCTTCTATCACAACATCACTTCCTGTGAGATAAAGGGTTTCTCCCGGAGGTTCATTGATTGAGGCAGTCACTTTTAGTACACAGGCATTATCTGCATACGTTGTGGCAGTTAGTCCCGGCGCAAGCAGAGCTCCTAATTTTGCAGTTTTTACATCTGAATAGAATGTATAAGTATGGGTGTCAAGTGTTAGCTCCTGCCGAATGCGATAGTAATACCAGGAACCTGGTCTAAGCTCCCTAAACTGATAAGATCCAGCTCCGGTGAGCTCTTTCTCTGTAATTGAGTTTTGATGTTCTGCATCAGTAAACTCAACCATCTGACTAAAGTCTGAATAAGTTGATAGCTCTACAAAATAGCTAGCCGTGCCTTCGGCAGTAGAACCAAAGCTATATTCGAAAGTGAATACTGTTACTCCCTGGCTAGCAGTAGCCAACGTCATGTCATTCTCCTTTACTCCAATGCTAATCTCTACATTGCTTGTATCAGATCCATCTAGATTCATGGCTACCAATGTGACCTGATAGACACCATTTTCTGTATATGTGTGCTGAGGGTTATCTTCTGTAGACTTTTCACCATCTCCAAAATCCCATTCCACTGAGTCAGTAAATTCAGACGTGTTTTGGAATGAAACTGTTACCGGAACCAATTCCGTTTTCCCATTGGTGTCCTTATCCCCACTGAAAGAAAAACTTGAAACGGGTAGCTGCGGTTCAGGTACGATTTCTTCATCCTGACACCCTGATAATAGGAAGAGGGAAACCATAGGTATCCCAATTAACTTTATATATTTCATTTATTAGCTGATTGTTATAGAATGATAAAATAACTACAAGGAACGATCAATGCAGGCTGGTTTTAGTTCAATGGAATCATTTCTTCGATTTTAGGTAATACCAGAAAGACGGTTGGAAAGGGAGCTAATCAGCCATTGTTAATTCGGTTTCTAGAGCAAGAAAGTGTGATAGGTCTCCGGAGAAATTATGCAATGGAAAAACCTGAATTTTACACAGATAGGGTGATCCATCTTTCCTATGGTTAATGATTTGATCTGAAAATGGCGCTCCCAGATTGATCTTTTTTCTCAGTCTGACCATATCCAGGGAGGCAGTCAAAGGACCCTGAAGAATTTTCGGGCTCTGTAAGACTACCTCTTCCGGAGAATATCCGGTCATTTCCCTAAAACCGGAGCTAACCCATTGAATGGTGATCTCACGATCAGTTAGCACATAGGCATCACAAGGCATACTGAGTATTTCCTGGAGTTGAAAGTCCCAGTCAAACTGTTTTTTGAATACCATCAGCCTTTTCCTGTCAGTGAGATTTGGATGGTGATTTGTCTCTTGATTTTGACCCATCAAATAGACATCCCAGCAGAGGAGCGGGGCTTTAACCCTTGCTTTTTTTATGGTAGCTGGAGACAAATAGTCAAAAGCGGTCCCCAAGCTTTTTGAGTTTCTTTTCAAATTCAATTTGGTGATAAGTTTCTTTTTCCTGAATCATACTTTTTGCACAAAGACAGTTCTCATATTTTTCTCTGATATACTGCAACTCGACCACAGATAGCGACACAGTATGCTTTCGGAATTGTGAATAGGTAGGAATAGGACACTGCATGGCTTTAATCAATGCAATGTCATCACCTGACAACTACTTCAAATCGCGAAAGCATTGTCAATTCGAATAAGGCAAGTATCCTGGCTTATCTGACTACAATCCGCCTTCCCATCGCCTGTTGGCGTACAGTGGCTTCATTGGATTGTAGATCTTCAGATTTACAGTTGCGCGTCAGCCCATGATTTTCACATGGTTCCTTATTAATCCTGATCCTCTTTGAGGGGTCAGAAACCTTAAACGGCTTGAGTTTTTATATAAAAGAACTATTGGGAAAAAATTCCCGGTCGTAAAAGACGACAAATACCCACAAATAGCAAAATAAATGAGGTCGTTTTATCAACAACCTCATTTCCGTATTTGGGTTTCAGGCGGAAGCAACAAGGTCCTGGTCTACTTTTACTTCACTTGCAGTCTTATCCTTTTTCTTAGACTTCTTTTTCAGTTTATTGATCCATATCAGTGTCCCTGTTACAGGAAGGCTTGTAGCTATCAAACAGGAAATGAAGTAAATAATCTTTGAAAACGTACCAAAAACATCACCAATGTGCAGGGCTTTAATGGATCGGGCCACCTGGAGATTGAAGGGTTTTTCGGAGAAAATTTCTTTTGACTGAACGTCTGCAGTAAAAACATCCATGGAGAGGTTGTCAGATGCAGGAGAGGCAAAGAATCCTGAATGATACTTGCTAATTTTTACACTCTTGCTATTGGGCTCAGGAATGTCAATTCTATAGGTTCCTTTGTAAGGAAGTTCCTGATCAGCACCTTGAATTAGCCGCTCAAAAGATAGGGGAGTACCCAGTAACGTCGGGTCTGCATTTAGATCTTCCTTATTGACTTTGTCTTTTTGAGTTTCACCACCAGGGCCAGGACCACCTCTTCGTGCTGGTTGCTCAACACCTAACATGCTCTGAAGGCCGGTGCGATACCATTCAAATGACCATTGGAGACCAGTTAAAGCCATGATCAGCAGGAAAATAGCGGTGTAGAGTCCAAGTGCATTATGAAGATCATGATTGATCCTTTTCCAATTGGCACTCCACTTGATCTTAAGCCCTTGTTTCCATGACCTTACTTTTTGTGGCACCCAGATCACCAACCCTGTGAGGATCAGAAAAACAAAAATGACCGTACTCCAGCCTACAATTGGTCGGCCTATGCTGGTATCCATCAACAACCATCGATGCAGCCGAAACATGACCATGAAAAAATCTGAAGCTCCGCTTTTAGTGTCACCCAAAACTTCTCCTGTATATTGATTGACCAGAAAGGTGGTGCCACGGCGTTCCCCTTCTTTTCTAACTGAAAATTGATAGGTTTTTTCTGGTGATGGAGGAATTGTCACGGATGCTACCTTTCCATCAACCTGCTGTCCGAGTGTGGCTACCAGTTCTTCCACTGTAAGTGGGGGGGTAGCAGGGACATCCACGTGGTATCTATCACTGTTTAACCATTCATCAATTTCAGAATGGAAGGTATAGATGGTGCCTGTAAGACAGACAATGAACAATATGAGACCCGATCCCAGGCCAAGCCAAAGGTGAATGTCATTTAGAAATTTTCGAATCCTTTTCCAGTTTGAATTTGATGCCATAGTTTATAATGATAAGAACCCTATGTCGGTCTTTATTCGACATAGGGTATGGTTACTAGTCTTATTATTTTGAGCAATAATGCCCTTCAAGTTCTTTAAAATACACCAATGTAGTGATTGCCTGGTTTGTTTGTCAATGTAGCTCCTACAGTCACTTCGCCCGTTTGGCTATGCAAAACATAGATGTTGCCATCTTTGCCAATAGGCGCAACCGCAATTAACAGGTCATTGTCACTAACCAAAAATCCCTGGTATTGGTGAAAGCTTAGGTCCGCATCATCCGGTATTTCATTCACCAGGGAAGCAGTTTTGTTCGTCAAATCCAATCTTGCTACATAGCTTTGATCTGCATTCCCATGACGGATCAATGCATAGCCAATACCATTATTCACATATTTCCATGCTTCCACATATACATCTTCCAGACCAAGTGCTTCGTCCAGACTCAGCTTAAACGTATTGTCATACTCATTGTCTGAAGTGATTCTCAAAATGTGAGAACCATTAGGATCCCTCTGTGTAGCCTGGTAGATGCTTCCATCTTCAGCGAGGTGGTTTACATTACTTCTGTAACCTGAGCAGTCTCCAAATGCCTGAGTTGATGAAATCACTGTTGGGTTTTCCAGTGAAGGGAAATCAACAACAATGGATTTAGTCCCAAGTCTGTCCCATTCGCTTTCGCGCTCCCCAGTAAGTGGGTCATATTTACGCATCCATGTTCCGATAATCACTTTATCCCCTGCCTGATTCAATACTGGAGCATCCAACCTGAAGATACAGTGGCCAGCAGCCTCTTCCTCGGCGGTCAAAGGAAGTTCGTATTGCTTATAATTGGCAATTAAGGTCTCCTGAAGATCAAGAGCCAATACGGTGGCTGTGCCTCTGTAGTATTCAAATTCATCCTGATTGTCAGCGTTGTTGGCGGCAATATTAGCCACGTTTACTGCGATACCTGTCTTGTCTTCATTGTATAGCTTGCTCCATCGTGGGGCCGTTCCGGCGTACTGAGAGATATTTACAGTAACATCTTCCTGAGTATAGTTGCCAGCACCTCCAACAGCGAATTTTGCATATTCCCCTCCATTTTCACCTGCGTAAGCTATGTTAAACATGGTATTTCCATCTTCTGATACCTGCAATCGTGCTGTACGATTGGACTTAACCGGAGTCCCGTTTTCAAAAACGTCAATGACAGTCTCGGGATTAATGGCATCTTCATAGCTTACGGCAAAGATCTGTGTTCCACCATTTCCGTCTCCAGGATTATCTCCCATTAAGGCTCCAGCCACAGTTACCCATCTTTCAGCATCCAGACCTTCATCCGGCGTAGGACTTTCACCTTCGTTGCATCCAAAAAAGGATAACACACTGAAAATCAGGCTTAATTGTAAAATATTTATAAGTTGCTTTTTCATGTTGAGTTATTGAACTTTAGAAATTATTGATTGTGTAGTTTACTTTTAAGAAAAATGCTCTTCCAGGCTTTTGTACAGCGAAATTGTCGTATACCTGCTGGTCAAAAATGTTTCTGATATCACCGCTTATTACCAGTTTTTTATTAGGGAATGAATAATTCACGCCAATGTCCTGAACAAACTGCCGTGGAGTCCTGAAGTCTTCAATCTCCAACCATGTGGTATAAAACCTGTCTACAAAACCGAAATAATACGTGAGGTTGAGGGCTGCTTCTTTCATGAATACATCTCGGAAAGTGTATTCCAACGTACTATTAATCGTGAAGAAAGGCTCGTTGGGCAACTGTTGCTGATAGTTATCATAGATGTTGCCATTGCTGTCGTATTTGGTGTTAAATACCGCATTGAATCTGGATAAATTGACCATCGCCTGAAAGTATTTATTATAACTATAGTTGAGCTGGGCTTCGAATCCGATGGCTTTGGTTTTCCCCAGGTTTTCAAAAGGATTTGTTTGAACTGCATCATTGATCCTTGGATTGATCCTTTGGATAATCTTGTCTTTGGTGTCCCTGATAAATCCGGTTCCCGAAAATGAAACCTGGTGATCTGAAACATTGAAATCTCCAGCCTGAAACCCAAGGTTTAGGTTGTTGCTAATCTCTGGGGCAATCCCAATATTCTCCACTATGTTTTCTCCGGGGCTACCAAATATTTCACCCTCTGAGGGCATTCTAACAGCTTTTTCAGCAGAAACAAGGATTAGTAACTTCTTTAGGGCAGCAAATGAGAAAGCAGCTCCATAACCGGTGGTATTTCGGTTACTGTTTACTCGATCTTCAGATCGGTATAATTCCCGATTTTCCTCTACGAGTATCGGGTCCATTCTTTCGATGTACTGCTGATAATATTTGCCAAATAGACTACCCTTCAGGCGTGACCGAAAAGCACTAAACTCGTATCCCAGTGAAGATATGTTCTTCTGCAGATCCCTGGTTCCAATGAATTCTCGTTCTACCGCACTCAGCATGTCATCCTGCTGTCTTCGATCAATGTCAAAATAGGTGTGACTCAAAATAAACTTGTGATGGTCATTGACCTGGTAGTTTAGTCCAGAGCGATAGGTCTTTACATTCCTGTCGATATGGTTGAGTGTGGGTGCTCCCTGCTGTGCCCCTTGAGGTCGAAGAATAGGATTGCCATCCAATCCCAGGCTCCTTTCACCAAACCAGTTGTAGTTCCACCTTACAGTGTCATTCACCACCTGATTTCTTACACTCATAGTTCCATTGAAGGTGGCCTCTAATCCATGAATGAACAGGTTTTCCTTTGAATAGCTTAAGCCAGCTGCGTGAGATTGTGAGGTGGTAAATCGTCCAAAATACGGGATGGACATGTATGTTCCATGTTGGATCTCGTTGTAGTCATCAGATCCGGTGTAACTGATAAAAAACTGGTCTGCCCATTTTACTGAGGTAAAACCTGCAGCCAGTTTTCCGCCGACAGACCTGTAGGCATCATTAAATCGCTTTGCACGCACGTAATCGTACCTGCCATTTGGGAGTATGTTTCTTACAAACTTGCCCCAAACTTCGTAGTCATTGTCTGAGTAGTTGTAGAAAGCTGAAGAGCGGATGGTGAATCCTGATTTTTTGCTCCTGAAAAGACCATTAAAGTTGGTTTGTAGCGTATTGAAAGATCCATATGAAACAGAAGCTGAGATGTTGTTAACAATGCTTTTCTTCAGCACAACATTGATGGCTCCACCCAAAGCATCATCAGCAAGATGAGCAGGTATCACTCCTTTGTATACTTCGATGCGGTCAATAAGCGAAGGAGGGATGCTGTTGAGGCTAAACGATGCACCATAGGTAGATGAAGGTAGTCCATCGATGAAAATCCGAACAGAGTTGCCAGACATACCATTGAGGTTATAGTCTACGGATGAACCGATACCCCCATTCTGGCGAACACGCACACCAGCTGTCCTGTTTAAAAGATCATTGGTTTGGACAGATTGTAGAGAAGCCTTTTTTGTCTCTACCACATTCACTGCGAAGCCTTTGGTTTCAAGTTCTTTCTTGATGGATTGTCCTTGGATCACCACTTCATCCAACTCTGAAGTGGCGTCTTTCAATGAAAGATCGAATTTCAAAGTTTGACCTGATTTTAAACTGATTTTCTCGACAACTCTTTGATAACCAAGAGAAGATATAATTAATGTGTGCTGACCAGCAGGAACGTCAGTGAGTAAATACCTTCCATCAGGATTGGTGATTGTGCCGATGGTTGTTCCTTCAATGAGTATGGTAACACCTGGAATAGGTTGAGCGTGGGTGTCAGATATTTTACCCTCTATTGATGTAGCAAGCAGATCACCAAATGTTGCTGTTTGAAGAGCTGTATGTAATAAAATAATCAGATAGTTTGTCAACTTCATTATTTAGAATGATTCCAGACAGCAAAGATTGGGTGGTTATATGTGGCATACAATCACTATAGGTGGTGAAATCGCTATCATTCCCATCACTAGAACTAGCTATTTTTTAGAAATATCGGATAATCTTTGAGTTGTTTGTGGCCTTTCATCCCTAACAAAGGTTAGGATGTGTCAGCGCTTTTGCCATTAGGCATTGAGTGAAGGCAATTGCTGATCTTATCATTAAGAAGTTTCTTCACTGGCTCAGAGTCGGTATATTGAAGTGCCTGTTTATAGTATGATCTTGCTGTAGAAAGATCGCCCAATTCCATATTTATCTCTCCTAAGGAGGCCAGATAAACCGGGTGTTTTTCCAATCCGGAGATTAGTTGCAATTCATGCAATGCCTGGTCAAACCCAACTGCATAAGCACAGGCGATAGCTTTGTTCATTGCCACGATGGGATTTGGATCAAGGTTGTAAAGCATCTTGTAAAATTCGTAGATCTTTTGCCAATCTGTGGCATTAAAAGAGACAGCTGAAGCATGGAGTGATGCAATGAGTGCCTCAAGGTGATAAGTAGATACTTCAAAGGGTTCAGATGACTTTTCCAGATAGTTAAACCCTTTTTCTATCAGTGGTCTAAACCATTTAGTGCGATCCTGATAACGGATCAGGACAATATGACCCATATCATCAAGCCTGGCTTGTAGTCGGGATGCCTGAAAACACATCAGGGCCATCAAGGCATGAGATCGCGGCGTTGAAGTAAGTACATGCTCGGTGAGTAAAAAACACAAACGCATAGCTTCCTGACAAAGGTCTTCGCGGATAAGCTGATCAGGATGGGAAGAATGATAGCCTTCTCGGAATAGCAGGTAAATTGATTTTAGAATGGCATCTAGTCGCTCGGGAAGTGCATCCCCATGTGGAACGTCCATTCGGATATCTTTTGTCCTGAATTTCTCCTTTGCTCGATAGATTCTTTTTGTGATGGTGTCTTCACTTGCTAAAAAGGCATGGGCAATCTCACTAATACTAAGTCCTCCAAGCGTTCTTAGCGTGAGGGCTACCTGGGACTCTAGCGGGATTTCAGGGTGACAGCATGCAAACATCATCCGTAGCTGACTATCACTAATCTCATCTTCCAGGAAAACCTTGTGAAAGGCAGAGGAGAGGGCAAAGTCAGAATCCATGATATAGGCATAGTCTGGAGCTATTTTACGGAATGTGCGTTCCCTCCTCAGAAGATCAATGGCTTTGTTTTTGGCTGCCTTGTGTAACCAACCAGCCGGGTTTTCCGGTACGTTTCCTTTTTTCCAGGTATGCAGCGCTGTTATTAAGGTGTCCTGTACAATATCCTGGGCAGATTCAAGGTTATGGAGCCCAAGTATTCTTGATAAAACAGCCACCATCTTTCCTGACTCATGACGAAACAGGTGATCAACAAGCGATTCGATGTGGCGGCTGTTTTCGTTCATCGTTATATGTTATGCATCCATCTTCATGACCTGGCGAACCTGGACATAACCACCCATTTCGTAATCCGGATAATCCTTTGATATGGATATAGCCTCATTATAATCCTTTGCTGTGATCAGGAAATAACCACCTACTACTTCATTCCCTTCCGTGTAAGGACCATCTGTTACGGTTTTTCCATTAGGGCCTTTCACATCTTTACCGCCTGCGTGTAGTGGCTCTCCGGACAGGTACTGTTTTGTTTTGTTTAGTTTTTCTATCCAGGCATACCATTGGCCCATTTTTTCCTGCATTTTCTCTGGACTTAAGCCATTATATTGACCTCCATGAAAGATTAGCATAAACTTTTCCATAATAATTTTATTTGATGTTTATAAAGATATTTAAGGCTATGACGACCAGGGCACAAATTGTCGGACAAAAAGCTGATTTTTTTTATTTCAATACTCAAAATCCTTTACATCAGCAATCGCTTGATTCTGTTGATTACATTTTTAGGAGTTCCGGTATAAACGATAAAGATTGTGATTTGACTATCACTGATATCCGGACAGTAATGGATATCTACTACTTCATAAACCAAATATTCTCCATTTGGCTCCCTGAGTACTATTTTTTCTTGTATTCGTGGCAACACTTCAAAAATATGTTGCCTGGATGATCTTGTATTTCCGTCATCATCAATTTCTACCAAAAGAACTGACATTTATTGAATATAATTATTCCTTAAATGAACGAAGAACTGTTCTACAGACTTAAATTCGTATAAGGAGATGTTAAAAAAAAGGACTTAAAAAACCCTTAGAAAAGGGGTTATTTATAAAAGTAGAAATTATGCCTTTGGCGGCGGAGATGTTAGCGTCATGAATGGGCTATTATATCTTGTCTGCAACCCGACGATAGTTTTTTGTAGTGTGAAATCTATTAAAGCGGAAAATTCAAAAGTTCCCATTGGGATGATGTGATCGAGGCTTAGAAAGCAGCTTTTCGATTCCGGATCTGGTTCATCATGCTCGGGGAGTACATCCCCTTTATCCATGACTACTTCAACGACCAGCTCCAGGACAGACTCAATTTCATTGACCATTGGATCAAAGTGACCTTCCATGTCCGCAGCATCAATAGATAGGTTTATCATGTAGATTCCTAGCAGGATGCTTAGTGGTCGATTGAGATATGTGCTAAAGAAATGAATCACAATAGCTTACTTGGCAATCAAATATAGCATATGAGGGGTTAATTAAAATACTTGAATAGTAAACTGGTAGGAATTTTAGACAATTAATGGTTTATCTAAAGTCGCATTAACATTTGCTGGAAATAACTTAACACTTCCTTAAATAGGATTAGCATACATTCAGCTTCAAAATAACCTTATTTAGCTTTTTAATTAATATATTTAATTAATCGATTTAGCTTGCCAGAATGTAAGTAATCGCTCTGGATAAGATCAAGGTGAAACTTTAAAAAACGGAATGTACAGAATTTCACTCATCCGGGATGTTTTGGCCTTGAGTAGTACAAAGACGGAAGTATTTAATAAACATAATTACCTATGAAAGTACCCTAAAACTGGTATAATACCCTGAGTCAGGTTACATGGCCGTAACTGTTCAGCCAGGGATTTTAAATTTCTATTATTCACATTCTAAAGTACTCTACTGCTAGTAATGAGCCTTTGGAATAAAACAAAAACACATGAAACCAAAAATTACAATGCTAAACCCAGGACTAATAAAATACGGCCTGGGCAATCTTTTTCTTATTTTCATGCTGATTCATTCAACTTGGGCCTCCAATATCGAAGGGAAAGAAGATTTAGATGAATCGACAACTCAAACAAATATCCTGGAAAAAGATCTCCAGGGTAAGGTCATTAGTGAGGAATCAGGCGAAGGGCTGATCGGCGCTTCTGTCACTGTAAAAGGTACCAGTCAGGGAACCATTACGGATATTGATGGAAACTGGAAATTGACTGTTCCTGATGATGCTAATACACTTGTTGTATCCTTTGTTGGGTTTCAAACTCAGGAAATTCCTATAGGTAACCAAACCAGTTTTACTGTTTCACTTACGGAGGACCTTTCAGAGTTAAATGAGGTCGTTGTTGTGGCATACGGACTCCAAAAGAAGTCTGACGTGACAGGCTCGATTTCTTCTGTAAAAGAGGAAGATTTTAACAAGGGTGTTGTGATGAATCCCGGTGAACTGCTACAGGGAAAGGTAGCCGGCGTCAATGTAACATCATCCAGTGGAGAACCGGGAGCTGCTCAGAATATCATCATTAGGGGTGTTGGTAGTTTAAGGTCAGGTACTACTCCTCTATATGTAGTAGATGGTTTTGTGCTGGATAATTCTTCTACGGGAGTGGCAAGTAACCCCTTAAACTTTATCAATCCTGCGGATATTGCCAGTATTGAAGTGTTGAAAGATGCATCTGCCAGTGCGCTGTACGGATCAAGGGCAGCTAATGGGGTCATTGTGATTACCACCAAGAAGGGTCAAACAGGTAAAACGGAAGTTAACCTGGATTTATCCACTGCCTGGTCTTCTATGGCTAATACGATCGATGTTTTTTCTCCAGCTGAGTTCCGTACGCAGGTACCTGCTGCTGGCGGTACCATTGGAGATTTTGGCGGAAATACTGACTGGCAGGAGGAATTGTCACAAACAGGCCGTTCAAACAACATCAACTTGTCTCTCAGTGGAGCAGCAAGTGAAAGCTTCTCTTATTTTGCATCTATAGGGGTGCAGGATCAGGAAGGAATTTTAAAGAATAGCAATTTACAACGCTACTCTGCAAGGTTGAATCTGAACCAGGAGGCACTCAATGGAAGACTTAAAGTGGCATATAATTTTACAGGAGCTCAAACAAAAAACCTGAGGCCCGATATGACTTCAACAGTGGTGGACATGTTACAGCTAAATCCTACCATTCCTGTACAAACCAATGGTGTTCCAACTCCATTGGAAGATATGCTCAATCCACTGGTACGTTATGATATTTATAAGGATGAAGCTGTCAATAATCGAATCTTGGCTAATGTGACTCCTTCATTAGAAATTATCAAGGGTCTTACGTACAAGCTGAATCTTGGAGTAGATTATTCTACAACAACGAGAGACATTCAGACTGAACCCTACGCCTTACTTGAAGGGTCAGAACTGGGATCATTGACCTCCATTGCCAAGCGAAATGAAAATAGCCTGGTGGAAAACACGCTGACCTATGTGCTGGAATCAGGATCTCATTCGGCTACTATTTTAGGAGGTCATTCCTACCAAAGGACTTTTGAGCATCAAAAATCATTCGCATTGACTGGATTTGCTGACAATGATGTAGAACCTATCTATCAGGATCAGATCAGCACGCAAGACCAGCCTACCACCTTGAATTCATTTGCAATTGAAAATGAGCTTCAATCTTTCTTTGGAAGGTTGGACTACAGCTTCGAGAGTAAGTATTTACTTACCGCAACCATGCGTGCTGATGGTTCATCAAAGTTTGGACGAAACAATAGATATGGATATTTCCCTTCTTTTGCCGCAGGGTGGAATATTACCCAGGAATCATTCTTTACAGGTGGTTTGATAGACAATCTGAAGCTTAGAGCCAGCTGGGGTCAGACAGGTAACCAGGAAATACCTTCGAAGATTACCAAGGAAAGTTATACTGAGAGCAGAACAGAGAATGATACTTACCCACTGGATCCAAATGCAACAACGCTTGATGATTATCCTTACGGAATTATTTTCACTCGACTGGCTAATCCTGACCTGCAATGGGAGGTTTCCACACAAACAGACATCGGGCTTGACTTTACTTTGTTTGATTTCCGGTTGAGTGGTACAGTTGATTATTTCAATAAGGTATCGGAAAACATCCTATTGGAAGTAGTGCCTGCAGATCCTATTCAGCCTACTTCTACCTACTGGACAAACATTCCTGATATGCAGATCAAGAATTCAGGTATTGAATTGAATCTTGATTATAAGAGCAATCCACGGAACGAATTAAAATTCAATATTGGTGGTAACATTTCATTCATTAACAATGAAGTGATCAATTCACCATTCCAGGTATTGACCAGTGGTGCAGCTCAGGGTGCAGGTCAGACTGGTGCTACCATCAATGGATATATTAATGGTGAGCCTATCGGTGCCTTTTATATGAAAGTGTTTGAAGGTATCGGAACGGATGGTTTGAATATCTTCGAGGATGTCGTCCCAGATGGGCAGAATCTTGAAAATGATCGCACGGTTGTAGGAACTGCACTACCCAATGTTTTATATGGATTTTACCTGAATACGGGGTACAAAGGGTTTGATTTAAGCTTGAATTTCAATGGTGTTGCAGGTAATAAGATCTACAATCATACTGCAATGTCTATTTTCAATAAAGGAAATCTGGCTTCTTCATTCAATACCACGGATTTTGCGGTGCAGTATCCTGAAGAGATCATATCCAACTCAAATGAGGTTTCTACCCGATATCTCGAAGACGGTGATTTTCTTAGGTTAAACAATGCTACTTTGTCCTACTCATTGACTCCTTCGGATTTGGGACTCAAAGGTGTTAATCGGATCAGGGTTTCCCTTACAGGCCAGAATCTGTTTATGATCACAAATTATTCAGGGTACGATCCTGAAGTGAATACAGGTAGCGCAATAAGTGGTGTTCAGACTTTTGGTATTGACAGGTTTACCTACCCAAGAGCAAGAACAGTATTGCTGGGACTAAATGTATCATTTTAAATACCTGAAGATTGAATGGCATTTTATATCAAAAATATTCTGCCAAACCAACTTCATTATACAATGAGAAAACTTAAGAAAATGAAAAATCAAATTTTTAATAAAATACTTATAAGCATCTTTTTCCTGTCTGTAATAGGTTGTACAGACCTTGAAGAAAATGTGCTTGACGAATCTTTGACTGGTCTTGGGAATGCCGATGCGATCAGTGGAGCGATTGCTCCGGCCTATGGGCAAATTTCCTGGACATGGAGACATACAAATTACTATGGACTTCAGCTTTTAGCAGCTGATGAAGCAATACTGCCTTATCGGGGAGGTACAGACTGGTTTGACGGAGGTAAATTCATGGCAGTCCACCAGCATGAGATTACTTCAGGTAATGACCTGGTAACTGATTCCTGGAATGAATTGACTAAGAATATCTCCAGGGCAGTGGCTGCTATTGAGGCTTTGAGACCTTTGTCTGAATCGGGTAATTCCGAGGCATCGGGTGCATTGTATGAAATGATTGCACTAAGGGCCTATCTTAATATGCTGTCATTGGATGGTTGGGGTATTGCATTCCAGCGTGAAAGTTCCAATGACATTTCTGTCATATTGAGGGGCCAGGATGCCATTGATTATATCCAAAATGATTTATTATCTGTAGTTGATGTCATCAACACGGATAAAGGTCCTGGCAGACTAACTCAGGGAGCTGTATGGGGATTTTTGGCCAGGCTACACCTGAATGCTGCTGTTTATCGTGATCCTTACGGGACACCTTCATTTACTCAAGCTGATATGGATAAAGTCATTGAGTATACTAACAACATCATCAATTCAGGTGATTATTCTTTATCACCGGAGTACTTTGAGTTGTTCAATGACGAAAACAACAGCAATCCTGAGCTTATTTTTGCGCTGGATCAACGAGGGGTACTAAGAAGGGAGCATAGTCGTTGGGCTTACTGGTCTATTGCGGGCTCTATGTTTCCAAGACCAGAACACCCCAGTGCAGACGGAACTGACGGTCCGGCCATCACATCGGACTTCTATCAGACCTGGGTAGATGCCTATGGTAGCGATGATCCGGCTGATGTGGATGCAAGATTCTATCAGCAGAACACCATTGTTCCTCCAGCACTTCAGGATCTGACTGGCTTAACACCTGATAATGACGAGGATCACTACTACTGTGTGGTTCCAACTCAGTTTGAGATGGACAGAGGTATTCTTAGAGGAGTACAGTGGGGTCCCAGAAAGGGAGATGATGGGCAGTTTCTAGATTGTGGTGACGGTACGGTAAGGATATATCCGGTTGCTCAGACTAAGGGAAATAACCCTACCGGGTATGTTAACCATACAGAAGTTGTGGATTTTACCAATGATGGCCGCTTGCATAATACCGGATACCGGTGTAGTAAGTATCAATTTAGCCGAACTTCACCTAATGGTAACAACTTCAGCAGTGTGGATCTTGTGATGATGAGACTGGCTGAGATCTACCTGATGCGAGCAGAAGCCAAATTGCGTAATGGTGATGCAGGTGGAGCTTTGACAGATGTGAACACTGTGAGAACATCCCGAAATGCCAGACCAGCTCAAACACCAGCTGCCTTGACAGAGATGGATCTGGATATCCTGTATCGTGAGCGAGGTTTTGAATTGTACTGGGAGGGCTTCAGGAGAACTGACCAAATCCGCTTCGGAACATATGAAGACACCTGGGTTGAAAAAACCAATACGGATGTAAACAAACGACTTTTCCCGATTCCACAAAGGGCTATCGATGGAGCATCTAATGTTCCGGGATTCCTTGTGCAGAACCAGGGATATTAAGAGGATTATTTTATTATTGAAAAGCCGGATGCGAAAGTGTCCGGTTTTTTTATTGGTACGCAGAAAACAATTCCTTTCACCTCTGGTTCCAATGCCCAGTAAATCGCTGGGTAGGCTACCTGTTTATTTCAAAAACTTATTTGGAACTTAATCCCAATAAGTAAACTGAATTTTTAATATCATGCTCATTATTTTCATCTATTCCACCTAACTTTTTGCTTAAATTCCACGAAGCTTCATAAATTACTTCAAGTCTCGCCAATCTTTTTTGGTGAGATGGCTCCATGGACCTCATTGAAAAACTCAAAACCGGGGATAGAGACAGTTTTGACCAACTGTTTCACCAGTATTTTCACCGGCTCAGTGCGTTTTGTTATCAATACATAAGTGATGTTGCCATCGCTGAAGATCTCGTACAGGACACATTTATTAGCTTATGGGACAAAAGAGCTGATTTCGACCACCCTCTGGCCTTGAAGTCTTTTCTTTATACCACCGTCAGGAACAAATGCCTAAACCATATCAAGCATCAATTGGTCGTCCAGAAACATGAATCTTCTATTGTTCACGAGCTGCATGACGATGAAGACTTCAACAGAAAGGTCATAGAAGAAGAAGTATTAGGGCAACTGTATGATGAGATCAAAGCTTTGCCTAATGGTGCTCAAAAGATCATGGGTCTGGTGCTCAAGGGATTGAAAAACAGAGAAATTGCGGATTTTTTGGGTGTTTCTGAAAATACCGTCAAAACCCAGAAAAAGATTGCTTATGCAAGGTTAAAGGCTAAACTTGACCCTGTTCTTTACGGGTTTCTACTTACTCTGTAAAAAATCATCAAATTTTTTCTCTCCACGCTTCACCCGGTTTTATAGGGAGGTTGTTTAAGGATCATAATCATGAATTATGGAGCCTTCTTTCAATATTGCTGATTTGATCATTAAGTCATTCAAAGGTGAGCTTTCCACCCTGGAACTGCAGACTTTGAATAACTGGGTTGAAAAGAGTAAGTCAAACAGGGATTTGTTTGAGAAGCTAACAGATAACCATATTTTGGTAAACCACATTGATCTATATCAAAAATTTGATGCTGGCGAAAGCCTGGGTAAGATCAATACCCAACTTGATGGGAGCAGGGTAGTTCGTTTTAGCTCACCCAGAATATTGAAATATGCAGCATCATTGCTGCTGCCTCTTTTAGCCTCCGCAGCTATCATCTATTACTTCACGCTTAGCAATGAAAAATCCTTATCAGCATTAGACGAACAAATACACCCCGGAATGAACAAAGCAACTTTGATTTTAGCAGATGGAGCTACAATTGAGTTACAAGATAATGAGACATTTCAGGATGTAAAACAAGGTATATTCACAGTGAAAAGTGAAAACTCAAGCCTTGTTTATGCCTCAGCTGATGATCCTTCGGAATTTCAGCCTATCATCTACAACACCCTTACCACCCCTCATGGTGGGCGTTATTCAGTCAGGCTTTCTGATGGGACACGTGTTACATTAAATGCAGGATCAAGTCTGAAATATCCCGTAAGTTTTACAGATAGCACCCGGACAGTGCACCTTGATGGAGAGGCCTATTTTGAAGTTACTCATACAGGCAAACCCTTTACAGTTGCTAACAATCAACAAAATATACGGGTATTGGGAACCGCATTCAATGTATCAGCTTATGCTAACGAACCAGCTATTTTAACGACGCTTGTTGAAGGAAAAGTACAGATAGAAACAACAAGTGGTCAGGTGATCCTGGCTCCTGGAGAGCAGTCAAAATTGGTGGGCAATCAATTGACATTAGAGATTGTCAATACTTCCAGGTATACCTCATGGATCAACGGAAAATTTGAATTCAACCATGACAATATGGATATCGTCTTCAAGAGACTATCGAGGTGGTATGACTTCAACTATGAATTTGAAAATAAAGATGCGATGAATTTCCATTTTACGGGTAGGTTGAATAATGATCAGCCTATTTCATCCATCCTCCAAATGTTGGAAGCTACATCCGACATCCATTTTGAAACAAATGGAAAAACCATTGTAGTAAAATAAAAACGGGAAATGCGGACACATTTCCCATTGATTAATCATTTAAAAGACCTGTTAAAATCTTTCAATTATTAAAGTTATGAAAAAAGAATTGAATTGTATGCATTCTTCCGCCCTTCGGGGATTTACTCGAGCCGCTCTCGTCATTCTGGGGATGGTTCTGGCGATTGTTTTAAGCATACATCCTGTAAAAGCACAGCAAAAACTGATCAACCTGGAACTCAAAGATGCCTCGTTGGAAAAAGCTCTTGAAGCGATCAAAGAGCAGTCTAACATTGATTTCATCTTCAATCATGAGGTAATTGCAACCGCACCAATAAAGCATGTCAGCCTTAAAGCAGCTACACTGGAAGAAGCACTCAACAAAGTGTTGGAAAACAGTGGATTTACTTATAATAAAATCAATGACGCCATTGTTATTACACCAGATAAGAAGCTGGTGCCGGAATCTAGTCCTGAGATCCCTGGTTTGAAACAAACGTTGCGGGGCCAGGTCATAGATCAGGATGCAAAATCCCCATTACCCTTTGCCACCATCCAGGTGATAGGAACAGACCCTGTACGGGGCACTACATCGGATCTCGATGGTAACTTCATCATCGACAACCTGCCCTTGGGACGCTACACCATCAAAGCATCTTTTGTAGGCTACCAGGATGCTTTTCTTTCGGAGGTAATGGTGGGCTCAGGAAAAGAGACCATTCTAAATATACCACTTGTAGAAAGCCTGACTTCCCTGCAAGAAATTGTGGTGACTACAAATGGTGATATGCTGAATGAAATGGCAGTAGTAAGTGGTAAATCCTTTGACGCAGAGGAAACCAAACGCTATGCTGCCAGCATCAGTGACCCTGCCCGAATGGCCCAGGTGTTTGCGGGAGTAGCGGCAACAGATGATGTGGCGAATGAAATCGTGATCCGAGGTAACTCTCCTAATTGGTTACTTTGGAAACTTGAAGGTGTAGAGATACCGAGCCCAAACCATTTTGCTGAAGAAGGCTATTCGTCAGGTAATATCAGCATCCTGAGTTCCAATATGCTGGGTAGCTCTGATTTCTATACCGGAGCATTTTCAGCAGACTACGGCAATGCCTTGTCCGGTGTATTTGATCTAAAACTCAGAAATGGCAACAATCAACAGTATGAGCATACATTCCAGGCCGGAGTATTGGGTTTTGATATTTCATCAGAGGGTCCCTTTAGTAAAAACTACCGGGGTTCCTATCTTTTCAACTATCGGTATTCAACACTTTCATTGCTAAATAACCTGAACATTGAAGTTTCTGAGAATGCGTTGCCAAACTACCAGGACCTTTCATTCAAGGTAAATCTGCCAACTAAGAAGGCCGGAACATTCTCCATCTGGGGTATTGGTGGGTTATCCGATGTAACAGAGACTTATCTGCCTGATTCCACCCATTCGGACCACTACAATGGATATGATGATTTCACCAAGACAGGAATGTATGCCACTGGTATTACCCATACCTATTTTGTTGACGGACAGTCTTACTTTGAAACCGTACTTTCCAGCTCTGAAAGCTATAGCTCTGAGGATTATAAAGAGATTGATTCTACCGGTGCTTTAAGACCATTTTTCTTTGACCAATTGAATAAACAAAATCTCAGGTTGAGTTCTTATTACAACCGTAAGTTTAGCAACAGGTTGAGTATGCGATACGGGTTGATACTCAGCAGGTTAAACTATGACTATACCTCTAGGGTGGTTGATGAAGATTCCAATGACTGGAGAACAGAAGTTGACAATGATGGGTATACAAGTATGACTCAGGCTAACATCATGGCCAAATACAAGTTCTCCGAAAAGCTGGTTTCTACAATCGGAGGACACTACACGTATTTTGCTTTGAATGACGACATGTCTGTAGAACCTCGGCTGGGATTGGCCTACGATTTCGCTCAGGGGCAGAAGCTGACCTTTGGATATGGGATGCATAGCAGACACGAAAACCTGCCAGTTTATTTTGTGCAAACACAAAATCCGGATGGTAGCACCCACTTGCTTAACAAAGACCTGAAGCTCACTAGAGCACACCATGTGGTACTGGGGTATTCCAAGGCATTTACAAGGAAACTACAATTTAAATCCGAGGTATATTATCAGCATATTGATAAGCTTCCTGTGCCCAATAATCCAACCGAATATTATTCACCCATATTTGGAGGTTTTAACTCGCAAGACACGCTTGTCAATGACGGAAAAGGACGAAATTACGGTCTAGAGTTGACCTTTCAGAAATATTTCAGTGATCAGTATTACTTTCTGGTTACCAGCTCTTTATTCGACTCAAAGTACAAACCAAAGGATGGTAAATGGTATAACACCCGATACAATATCCAGTACGTGAATAATCTGGTGGGAGGCAAAGAGTGGAATCTGGGTGAGAACAAACTGCTCAATTTGAATGCAAAGGTGATGTGGTCAGGAGGAAAGCGGCAATTACCAATTGACCTTGAGCAATCAAGGCTAAAAGGGGAGACCGTCTACTTTAGGAACAATCCCTGGTCATTCAAAACAAAAGATTATTTTCGTGTAGACCTGGGCGTGAAAATGCATTTCTTCAAAAAGGACAAGGAGCATGTGCTGTCTCTCGACATCCAGAATGTAACCAACCGATTCAACACATGGGCCCAATTCTATGATTCTGAAGCAGATAAAATCATGGATTATCCTATGGCTGGTTTTATTCCGATCTTGAACTATCGCCTTGAATTTTAACAGGTGATTATAAAGGAAGGATGGCCGGGGACTTTGTTCCCGGTTATATTTTACTCAATGTATATTGTTTTTTATCAAATAAAATGTACACTTTTGCATATCTCAATGAAGATTTGAGATCAATAATAAAGTTAATACGCTGTGCCAACAGTAGGTAGTATCCGTTCAAGTAGTAATTTCCCATAAGAATTTCCTTTTTAGCGTTTCCACTCAGTTGATTTGACTCTGGTCAAACTCAAGCGTTTTTCCTTCATTATCGAAGTGACTGAATACATCTGCAAATCTCTTGATAGCAAGAGGTATTCACACAACATTTAAAATTTAGAATAACAATTAATTAAAACACAATGCAAGAAGGAACTGTAAAGTTTTTCAACACCGAAAAGGGGTTTGGATTTATTACCCCAGATAATTCCGACAAGGATATTTTTGTCCACGTAAGTGGTTTGATCCATGAGATTATGGAAAATGACAAGGTGTCATTCGAAGTTCAGGATGGTAAAAAAGGCTTGAATGCTGTGAATGTGGAAAGGATCGACTAGTCCTCCACGTCACAAATAATAGAATACACAATGGAAGAAGGAATAGTAAAGTTTTTTAATACTGAAAAAGGGTTTGGGTTTATCACTCCAAACAATTCTGGCAAAGATGTTTTTGTACATGTCAAAGGGCTGATTGATGAAATCAAAGAAAATGACAAAGTACAGTATGAAACTGAGCAAGGAAAAAAAGGCTTAAACGCAGTGAATGTTAAGGTGATAGGCTAAAAAGCGGCTTAACGATATCAAAAAGGTGGATTTACCAAAGTGTATATCCACCTTTTTTTATTATTATCTAAGGATTTTAACAGATTAAAACCTATTTCTTACCCAGGAAAATCCCAATCAAACCACCTGTAATTCCCATCATTGCCATGCTCACAAAAGGGTCTACCAATGCTGCAGTAAGGTTCATCATATTACTGGTAGCATACATCACCAGGTTAAATCCAAGTCCCAAAAGAAATCCGATAACAGCCCCGCCTTTCAGGCCTTCGATAAATGAGGTAATGGTACCCCATCTTTCAAATATAAAAACGAGGAAGTACGCTTGGAAGACATTACCAAGGATAAGGGCCCACCATACCATCTCTGACTCCTCCCGCATTACACCAGTAGCAGAACCGGCATTTTGCATATTGAAATCCATCAAAAGCATGCCATAAAAGATCCATCCCAATAGAAAGAGGGAAACGGTACCAACAAGTGTAGCAATAATACTGTTTTTAGCTTTCATAATTTTTTAGGTTAAGTGTATTTAAAGATACATTTTTTTATGACAGAAATAATTATTCTTTATGCTTCTGATTGGGCTTTTGAGATAGCAAGGTTCCATCTTTGATCTCTTTACAAATCAGTTCATAATCCGGTGAGAATTGATTATCTTTAGTAGAAACGAAATCATCATGAAAATTGCCGTTCTGTCCCGGAATCCAAAACTTTATTCTACCAAAAGGTTAATCGAAGCCATCAAACAGCATGGCCATGAAGGTAGGGTAATCGACCACCTGAATTGTGACATTGTGATGGATGACAAGGGTCCAACAATTTATTACAGAGGTGAAAAGCTCACAGACATTGATGCGGTGATTCCAAGGATAGGTGCATCGGTCACTTTTTATGGAACTGCCGTGGTAAGGCAATTTGAAATGATGAAGGTTTTCTCTGCTGTTGATTCTCTTGCAATTACCCGCTCTCGGGATAAACTCAGGTCGCTTCAGATTCTTTCCCGGTCCGGCATACGGATGCCTAAGACGGCTTTTACCAACTTCAGCAAGGAGGACAACAAACTGATGAAACACATTGGTGAAGCTCCTGTAGTGATCAAGTTGCTGGAAGGTACACAAGGACTGGGTGTGATGCTTGCTGAAACAGAGAAAGCTGCTAAATCGGTCATAGAAGCTTTTGAAAGTCTCAAGACCAGGGTAATCCTCCAGGAGTTTATCAAAGAAGCAGGTGGGGCAGACATCCGGGCTTTTGTAGTGAATGGGAAAGTAGTTGGTGCCATGAAGCGCCAGGGTAAGGAAGGTGAGTTCCGTTCAAACCTGCATAGGGGAGGAGAAGCCAATATCATCAAACTCAGTCCGGCTGAGCGCTCCACCGCGTTGAATGCCGCCAAAAGCATGGGATTAGCAGTTGCAGGAGTAGATATGCTTCAATCTTCAAGAGGTCCAATGGTACTGGAAGTAAATTCATCTCCGGGGCTGGAAGGAATTGAAAAAGCAACTGGGGTAGACATCGCTGGTAAGATCATCGAATATATTGAACAGAGCATTGCTAAAAAGAATCTTCCTAAAGATAAAGTGAAAGCCTAAGAGCACGATGAATAGTCAATCAGGCATTTTGAAACACCTGATGGTATGAACAGCGTCTTGGAACAGCATATTTCTGCTGCATCGTGCAACCGGCGAAATAACCGATTCGCGTAATTTAATGAGTGATTATTCGAGTTCTTTTGCTTTCTCCTTAATCCTCACATTTAGAATCTCATGATTCAAAGAGTAGTCAACCGGACAATTGATGATATGTACGCCTATTGTAGTTTGTAAGCAATGGTTTAAAATATTGGTGAAATCCTGGGCACTTCCGACTTTATGGCCAAAGGCGCCATAGCTCTCAGCGTATTTTACAAAGTCAGGATTGTTGTAGTCCAGTCCAAAACTGTCAAAGTTCATATCTTCTTGTTTCCATTTGATCATTCCATAAGCGTTGTCATTTAGGATGATCACAACGATGTTCATTTTGAGCCGCACAGCTGTTTCTACTTCCTGTGAGTTCATCATGAATCCTCCATCTCCACAGACCACAACCACCTGCTTATTTGGGTTGATCAATTTTGCTGCTATACCAGAAGGCAGTCCTGCACCCATAGAGGCCAGTGCATTATCCAGTAATAAAGTATTGATTTGGCTGGCTTTGTAATTTCTGGCAAACCAGATTTTGTAAATACCATTATCCAAAGCCACAATACCATCTGTGGGCATTGCTTTTTGGACCTCTTTTACTATTCGTTGTGGAAGTAAAGGAAACCTGGTGTCCTCTGAATACCTGCTTATGTGTGTTTCTACTTCTTGTTTCACCCGGCGATAGAAACTGAAATCCCATCGAGGTGTATCGGAAAATTTTTGATTGATAGCCCGAATTGAAGTTGCAATGTCTCCTTCCACGTCGAGATCAGGGAAATAGACCTGGTCGATATTGGCGGGGAAAAAATTGATATGAATCACCTTTTTTTCTCCATGCTGCATAAAGAAAGGTGGCTTTTCAATCACATCATGTCCGACATTGATGATCAGGTCCGCCTTCTCAATGGCATAATGTATGTAATCATCACTAGACAGTGCCGCTGTTCCCAGACAAAGTTCATGGTGGTCATCTACTACACCTTTACCCATTTGGGTGGTGAAAAAAGGTATTTGAGTTTGATTAATAAATGTTTTGAGTGCTTCACTTGTTCTTTTTCTGTTTGCTCCGGCTCCAATAAGGATGAGGGGCATCCTGGCTGCACAGATCATCGATACAGCCTCTTCTAAGGTTTTTTCATCGGGAGAAGGATGCCTGTTATTGACAACTTTGTAGAGGGGCTCATTGGTCTCTTCCCGGGCGATATCCTCTGGTAATTCAAGATGAACCGCCCCCGGACGTTCTTCTACCGCAACCCTGAATGCCTCTCTTACCAATGAAGGAATACTGTTTCCATGAACGATCTGCGTAGTAAACTTGGTGAGTGGCTGAAACATATCAACTACATCGATGATCTGAAAACGACCTTGCTTACTTTTTTTGATTGGCTTTTGTCCTGTAATCATCAATATAGGCATGGCGCCTAGTTGTGCATAAGCAGCAGGTGTAACCAGGTTGGTTGCTCCGGGACCCAGTGTGCTTAGACACACACCCAGTTTTCCGGTGAGACGTCCGTAAGTGGCCGCCATAAACCCTGCGCCCTGCTCATGACGTGTGACAACCAGTTGAATTTTTGATTTTCTGATGGATTCCAAGAGGTCAAGATTTTCTTCTCCTGGAACACCAAAGATGTATTCCACGCCCTCGTTTTCAAGGGCTTCTATGAATAGGTCGGACGCTTTTTTCATTAAATTTTGTTTTTCTCCTCTTTGAGAGGACCTGATTCGTAATTTGCTGATCTAATACCTAACTATATTTTTCCACTTTTGATTTGTAGTGGGTGAAAAAGGCTGTTGTTTTAGGTGGTTTGCTAGATATTCAGGCTGAATCATGAGCGTTGGAGTAAATTCGACTCTTGCCTTGGAAGGCATTGAAAAAAGCACATTTTAGGAAGGTCATCGAATAGAGTTAATAGAATATGGCGCAAAAAACTACTTAAAGAAGGTATGATCCAGGAACTAAACTGGTTTTACATGAATTAAAGCCCTTAAACAATTACCGTCATCCGGAGTTATTAGCATTTGATTATAACCCACGAAATGTCAGATTTTTCCCTCGGTATTTGACTTTTTTCAGTTTATAATTTCCTTTGCACATTGAATTTGTTGTTTCAAAAAGTATTAACCTAAAAAACTCATACCATGACAAAACCCTCTTTCTTCTCACATTTAAAAAGTGACCTGCCCTCAAGTATTGTAGTTTTCCTGGTTGCTGTTCCATTATGTCTGGGTATAGCCCTGGCCTCAGGAGCGCCACTTTTCTCAGGAATTATTGCAGGAATTGTTGGAGGAATTATCGTGGGTCTGATAAGTGGCTCAGCAGTTGGTGTTAGTGGCCCGGCGGCCGGGTTGGCGGTAATTGTGCTTGCTGCAATTGAAAGTTTAGGCTATGAAGCTTTTCTACTGGCGGTTGTCATTGGTGGGGTTATTCAATTGATATTTGGGTTTTTAAAAGGCGGGGTAATAGCCTATTATTTCCCATCTTCAGTCATCAAAGGGATGTTATCAGGTATTGGTATCATCATTATTCTGAAGCAAATTCCTCATGCTGTGGGTTATGATGAAGATCCTCAGGGAGACTTTGCTTTTTCTCAATCTGATGGCCACACCACTTTCAGTGACCTCTGGTATATGTTTGATTATGTAACACCAGGAGTGATCATTATCACGCTGGTTTCCATGGCCATATTGATCTTGTGGGAACAGCCCTTCATGAAAAAGATTAATATCTTCAAAGTAATTCAGGGACCCCTGGTGACTGTAATTGTGGGTATACTTTTAAATCTTGCCTTCAATGATGTGGCTGACCTGGCATTACTTGGTTCTCAGATTGTTAATATTCCGGAAGCTGGTTCTTTCATGGGCTTTTTTAACCAGTTCTCGACCCCTGATTTCAGCGGTCTGGGAAATTCAGAGCTTTACATTACAGCCCTTACCATTGCTGTGGTGGCCAGCTTGGAAACCTTGCTTTGTGTGGAGGCTACTGATAAGCTTGATCCTCAGAAAAGAGTCACCCCGACAAACCGTGAACTCAAGGCACAAGGTATTGGTAATATCATCTCAGGCCTGATTGGTGGACTCCCTATCACCCAGGTGATCGTACGTAGTAGCGCCAACATCCAATCGGGTAATAAAACTAAAGCATCCGCGGTGTTTCATGGTGTGCTGCTACTGGCATGTGTAATGGCAATTCCAAATATTCTGAACCTGATCCCGCTAGCCAGTCTGGCAGCGATATTGTTTGTGGTAGGGTACAAGCTTGCTAAACCATCGCTCTTCCGCCAAATGTATCGCATGGGTTCCGAACAGTTTGTTCCCTTCATTGTAACCATTGTCGGCATTGTCTTTACCGACTTACTCATTGGTATTGGACTGGGAATGATCGTGGGAATCATCTATATTTTGTGGAACAATTTTAAGACACCTTATCACTACAATCCCGCAGATTACAAAGAAGGTAATCCTGTAAAGATTCAACTTGCAGAAGAAGTTTCATTCCTCAACAAGGCCAGAATCTTGCATACCCTAAATGACATGCCCGAGAATTCGCATGTGATCATTGACGCTACCAAAACGAAAGTCATTCATCCGGATGTGTTGGAGATCATAGAGGACTTTGGTAAAAATGCGCCTACGAGGAACATTCAGTTTGAGCTGGTGGGAATGAAATAAGATTCAGAACATACCAAAATTCTACTTCCCTTTTAATTTATAGACCTAAAAGGGAAGTAGATGACATTTTAATACCCTCATTTGAGCCGAAAGGCCGATTGAATTTGTTATATTGTACGTAATCAAACCCCAAGTACAATGGCATTAACAATCAAAGAGGATGTTACGGTATTGTTTGCAGGAGATTCTGGGGATGGAATGCAACTTACCGGCAATATGTTCACCGATACTCATGCGCATTTTGGAAATGACCTGAGTACCTTCCCCAACTTCCCTGCTGAAATACGGGCACCCCAGGGCAGCCTGGCAGGTGTGTCAGGATTTCAGATTAGGTTTGGAAGTATTGAGATCTACACACCTGGTGATGCATGTGATGTGTTGGTGGCAATGAATGCCGCTGCACTAAAAACAAACCTCAGCTCGCTCAAAAACAGTGGTGTAATCATTGCCAATTCCAGTGGTTTTGATTCCAAAAATCTCAGGTTGGCCAACTATGAAAAGAACCCACTTGAGACCGGTGAGTTAAGTGGCTATCAATTATATATCATTGATGTGACCAAGCTCACCAGGACCGCATTGAGTGAAAGCGGACTTGGTCAGAAAGACATCGACCGCACTAAAAATATGTTTGTGCTTGGTTTTCTCCTATGGATGTTTGACAGATCTCCAAAAGGGGCTACCGAATTCATCAATCAAAAGTTTAAAAAAGATGAGCTGGTAAGGACAGCAAACCTCAATGTGCTTACTGCAGGATACAACTTTGGAGAGACAACTAATACCTTTAGGTCCCGATTTGCTGTAAAACCAGCAAAGTTGGCTCCGGGAAAATATCGCAGTGTAAATGGTAATCAGGCGCTGAGCCTTGGACTGGTTGCAGCATCAGAGAAGTCTGGCTTGCAACTATTCTATGGGAGCTATCCAATCACACCGGCATCTACATTGCTGCATTATCTATCCAGCTACAAAAACTTTCATGTGAAGACCTTCCAGGCGGAAGATGAAATTGCTGCCGTTTGTGCTGCCATCGGAGCTTCCTTTGGTGGTGCTCTTGGCGTAACAGGTTCTTCAGGTCCGGGCGTCGCATTAAAAGGAGAGGCTATCGGGCTTGCCCTGATCCTGGAATTGCCACTGCTAATTTGCAATGTCCAACGAGGGGGACCTTCTACTGGCTTACCAACCAAGACTGAGCAGTCTGACCTTTTCCAGGCCTATTATGGCCGAAATGGAGAAGCTCCAGTGCCGGTGATTGCTGCACGCTCACCTGCTGATTGCTTTTGGGTAGCTCTGGAAGCAGCCAGAATAGCTATTGAACATATGACACCGGTTATGCTTTTGTCGGATGGGTATATTGCTAATGGCTCCGAACCATGGAAATTTCCTGCCTCTAAAGAACTTCCTGGCATTACACCACCCTTGGCAAAACCAGGGGAGCGTGATGAGAAGTATCTGCCCTATAAGAGAGACAAGAAACTGGTGAGAGAATGGGCGATACCTGGAATGGAGGGGCTCATTCATCGCATTGGAGGTCTTGAGAAAGAGGAGAAGACAGGGAATGTTTCCTATGATCCGGTAAACCATGAAAACATGGTAAAGGTAAGAGCAAAACGTGTGGAGATCATTGCTGAAAGCCTGCCAGCTCAGGAGCTGGACAATGGGTCTGAAGGTGGTGAGCTACTTGTGATTGGGTGGGGGTCCACATATGGAGTGATAAAAGCGGCCGTAAAGCATGCTTTGCAAAAAGGACATTCTGTGGCTCATGCACAGCTAAGGTATTTAAATCCATTTCCAAAAAACCTCTTTGAATTGATGAGTGGTTTTGACAAAATCCTGATCCCGGAAATGAATAGTGGCCAATTGAAGCAACTGCTTCAGGGTAAATACCTGATTCCTATCGAAGGGATGAACAAGATTCAGGGAGTGCCTTTTACTTCCAAAGAAATAGAAGAAAAAATTGATTCCATCTTAAGTTGATTGATATGGCAACTGAAGCACTTAAATCCAAAGATTTTGCCACAGACCAGGATGTTCGCTGGTGCCCCGGGTGTGGAGATTACTCTATTCTTAAGCAGGTCCAGCAAGTAATGGCGGAAGCAGGAAGAGATCCACAGGACATTGTGTTTATCTCAGGCATTGGCTGCGCAGCCCGGTTTCCTTATTACATGGAGACTTATGGTATGCATGGGATCCACGGCAGGGCACCGGCATTGGCAAGTGGGCTCAAAGCTGTCAACAAAGAGCTGTCAGTCTGGGTGGTGACTGGTGATGGGGATTGTCTGTCTATTGGAGGTAATCATTTTATCCATTTGCTCAGAAGAAACTTTGACCTGAACCTGCTCCTGTTTAACAATGAAATTTATGGGTTGACCAAAGGCCAGTATTCTCCAACATCTCCACTCGGTAGGCGTACAGGATCTTCACCCATGGGCGTAATAGATACTCCCTTTAAACCTTTGGAACTTGCTATAGGTGCCAAAGGGACCTTCATCGCACGTAGTATGGACCGTGATCCTAAACACCTCAGGGAAGTATTGCATCAGGCCAATGAACACAAAGGCACCTCGTTTGTAGAAATCTATCAGAATTGTAATGTATTCAACGATGGTGCTTTTTTCACATTTACTGAAAAGGCCACCAAGAAGCAAAATGCTGTATTTCTAACGCAAGGTGAACCATTGGTATTTGGAGAAAATGATGAGTGGGGTATCCGACTCAACAACCTAAGACCGGAAGTTGTATCACTGGAAGACCATTCCAGGGATGACTTATGGATACATGATGCCAAAGATCGTTTCAAAGCATCTGTACTCTGTCAGTTTGATGATCTAAAAAATGATACAACGCCTTTCCCAAGGCCTTTTGGTGTTATTTACCTGGAGGACCGGCCAACCTATGAAGATCAGCTGGAGAATTTACACAATCAGGCGGTTGCTGATAAAGGATCGGGAAAACTTGATCAGTTATTAACCGGGTCCAGGGTATGGGAAATTAGCTAGAAGCAGATACATAATGTTCATTCATTGAATTAGTCTGGCACCTTATTTGTCATTTTGCTAAATATGTATCGAATTGGATTAGGTCTATTCATGTATTTGGTTTCTTCGGGATTTCTGTTTGCTCAACCTGAAATTGAGTTTGTAAATGCTCGATACAAGACTACTTCAGGTGCCATAGGTCCGCATGGAGTCGTTGCTACCCATAGTTTTGATATTCACCTCAAAGCAGAAAATACGTTGATACTGGAGGGGATAATTATCTCGGGTTACTACATATATGGCAGAAACATGCTGCTCCCACCAATTTTGGATGGCTTACTCAAGCTAAAGCTGGTAGTTACCATTCATCAGAAAGACACGGTGTGGTACAATGCTCAGCTTACACACAATGAGATTACGGTGCCCTTGGATGTAATCAAAAAAGACAAATACCTTGATTCAGATCTGGCTGTCATGCTCAAGATAAAGTCAAAAGGAGAAGAGCATTGGGTTCTAAAAAACGAGTTTGACAGCAATTCCAATAGCTACAACAAGTAGTACTACCTTTAGTTGATTGGCTCACCATTCAATTACAATTAATTTTTTGGGTTAACTTCAACCATCACAAAGCAACAAGGTAATTTACAGGTGACATGTAACTACTCCTTATGAAAAAAGCTATTAAAATATTTGGCTGGGTGTTTCTCTCACTTGTTGTTGTATTGTTGATGCTGGTTTCAAGCCTCTATTTGGTCAATATGCGGGATAAGCATCCTGAATATAACACTGATATGCATATTGAAGCTGGGACTCCAGCGCTCCTGATGGTGGGGTTTGCTGCTAAGATAGTGACCCCCAAAGTTCCTGACCAGTGGGAAGACAAAAACGGGGATGCCAAATACAACCCCGAAGATGGGGATACATACACAGACCTGAATGGAAATGGCAAGTTTGACCCGGTATGGATCGCGGGGTTTAGCAATAGCAAGCCTGCCAACGGCATACACGATGACGTTTGGACCCGCACGATGGTCATTGACGATGGGAATACCCGTCTGGCGATCGTGTCATTAGATGCCATTGGTTACATGCACAATGATGTGGTAGATATTCGCAAAATGTTGCCGGAGGAAGCCGGTATTACCTACATGATTCTTTCTTCCACGCATACGCATGAAGGAGCTGATTTGATGGGAATATGGGGAGAAAGTCCATTTAAGAGTGGTGTCAATCAGACATATATGCAATTCGTAAAGGATCAGGTGGTACAGTCGATAGTGGCGGCAGCCAAAAACTTAAGATCCGCAAAACTGGAGATCTCTCAGGATCTGACAGGAGCTGATGGTCTCGTTAAAGATACCAGGGACCCACAGGTTTTTGACAATGGGCTCAGAATGATCCGGGCTATTGATAAAGAAACGGATGAAACACTTGGAACACTGGTCTCGTGGGGGAACCATCCTGAGACCTTGTGGAGCAGAAACCTGCTGATCTCATCTGACTTTCCGCACTTTGTACGAGAAGGTGTTGAGAATGGTGTGTATTCCGGTGATAGCCTGATCCATGAAGGAGTTGGTGGTGTGACTGTTTATGTGAGTGCAGCAATTGGTGGACTGATGTGTACACATCCATCCCTGACCATTGTAGATCCATTCACAGGCGAGGAATTTGCAGAACCATCTTTTGAAAAGGCTGCTGCCCAGGGAAGGCATCTTTCAAACCTTATTTTAAAGGCCATGGACGATCCCATAGAGACCATTGATTCGACCAGTATCTCGCTTTTAGTAAAAACTATTGATTTACCGATTGATAACATCATTTTTAGGATTGCAGGTATGCTAGGTGTGATTGATCGCGGAACAACCGGATGGATGAAAACCCGCTCTGAGCTGGCCATTGGGAGCATTGGGCCATTGTCATTTGTAGCGATCCCCGGGGAGATCTATCCAGAACTGGTAAATGGTGGGGTAGAAGCACCACCGGAAGGAGATTATCCTGGCCCAATTGTCGAGACACTACCCATCAGGGAAATGATGCCTGGTAAGTATAAGTTTATATTCGGTCTGGCCAACGACGAGATCGGTTACATCATCCCCAAAACGCAATGGGATGTGGAAGCTCCTTATGGCTACGGCAGAGACAAAGCTCCTTATGGAGAGGAAAACTCCCTGGGTCCGGAGACAGCTTCGATTCTGCACAAGCATTTGAAGGAGATGTTTAGGAAAAACTAGTCAGGGTTTTTAGTTTATTATATGCCAGCATTGTATTTCATATCAGATAAAAATACCCATTTTGATTGGAGGTATTCTTTCCAATTTCAATGAAAAAATGCCAGGAAAAAATAGAATGGCATTTATTGTTTTAAAACAATATCACTTAAGACTGATTAATTGACAAACCAATCAGTCTGACAAATTCATTCCAAATTACATGCTTTCCTTCCGGAGGATTTTTATCATCACCCATTCTGATTATCACCATGTCCCACTCTGGAATGATAAAGCAGATATTGTGGTTAAGACCGCTAAGGTAAGCTGCACCCATAGGTGCATCAGGCATATTACTCAGCCCGTCAGGACTATTTACCCACCAGTTGAATCCGTAAGACCCACTGCCTTTCACGTGTGAGCGATCACCTTCATAGATGGGCAGGTCAGTTGAGACTTGTGCTGTAGTTGCCATAGTACACCACTCAGAAGAAAGTAGTTGTTTACCATCCCAATTTCCTCTATTCAGGAATAAGTGTCCAAAACGTGCAAGCTGATGAGCGTTGACAATTACATTTGTACAGCCATTGTTGACTGGAATGCCATTTGTCTCACCTTCGGCACGCCAATTCCATTCCCCCATTTTGATTTTCTCAGTAAGCTCTCTTTTAAGAAAATCTATCATCGGTTCATTAATTACCTGTGTTAGCACTTTTCCAAATGTCATCTGAGCTTCATCCCAGTATTCAAAGTGTGTGCCGGGACTAAAATGGGGGTTTTCCGGTTTGTAAGGAGTATAAGACCAATCTGCATTCTCATCGTTCCACCTGCTTCGTCCCTCGGCACTATATCCTGAAGTCATGGTAGCAAAGTTTCGAAAAGTGACCTCAGGATATAATTCCTCAAGTGTAGGGTCATACTTTGATGCCTTTTCATCCAGACCTAACTTTCCCTGGTCCACCAGAAGTCCCAGAACAGTGCTTGTAAAACCCTTGGAGCAGGAATATATGTTGTGACTTTTCATTGTGCTATCGCCCTCATATATGATTCTGCCATGTCGAATTACCAATACTTCTTCGATGCCATCCTCAAAGGATTTGTCTTTGAGGTAATCCAGTGCCCTGAGCAATTTGTTATTGTCCACACCTACTTCTGAAGCATCCGCATTAACCCAGCGTTCATCAGGAAAGATCGTTTCTATATCCTGATTGTTTCTGCATGAATATAGAATTAGGAATACAAATGAAAAATATATTGTCCGCAATAGGTTTTTAATCATCATATTACACATTGGGAATTAAATTTAATTAGTCAATTAAATTTTAAACAGCCGCTTCGCATTCTCATACAAGATTTTCCTTTCAATCGATTTACTGGCGCTGAGTCTTCTCACAGCCTGGATGGTTTTATAGCCCTGACATTTTGAATGATCCAGGCCGTCTTTATCCGCACAGTCGCTCCCATAAATAATCTTATCCTGGTGTCGTTGCAGAAAGCCTTTAGCCTGTTCCTCATCACGTGTCATGGAGTTGAGGCCTGAACCAGCTGACAAGTCAGCAAACATATTTGGATAGTCACTGAGGAGTCTATCTGTGATACCCCCGGGTGTTACTTTGCCTTTTGGATACATCACAGTCTGGTCAGCGTGGTTTTTATCAATATTGGCCCACCAGGTCTGGGCATGTCCTATGAAATTGACTTTTGGATACTTCTCCAGCATTTTGTGGAATCGATCCAGGCCATGGTTGAAACGGCCATGCTGCCAGTGCATCAATACAGGTACATTGTATTCCTGTGCCAGTTCGTAGATCTTTTGCATTGCTGCTGAGTCACTCTCCACATTGAACTTTTGTTCACCTATGACCACACCGCCTTTCTTCAGGTATTTCTCGATGGTCTTTAGGGTATCAGGAAGATCAGGGACCTCATTGGCGCCAAACGAGTACTCTTCCGGGTATTTTTTGGCTATTTGGTAAGCAGCCTCATTGGGTTCCACCTCAGCTTCCAACCCATTGGATTCTCCAAAATTGGTTGATGCCCGATCCTGCAAAGCCCTTCCGGAGGGCAGGAGAATGGTGTGCGTAATTCCCATGGCACGTTGGTGGGTAAGTAATTGCTCTGTAGTCCGACCAACATAATTGGTGTGCTGGTGGATATCTATGATGGGTTCATCTTGAGCAAATAGGATAGTCTTCGCTGACGTTGGAAGAGCCAAACCGGTCAACAGGACACCTCCCAGGTTGATGAACGACCTTCTGGATATTTCATTATGAGCCTGTTTAGTGATTGAGTTTATCTCATGGGTTGATTTCATGCTGCGGAAAGGTTGATCATTTCAAATATAAGTATAGAGAATTTTAACAGGAATATTGGTTTTCAAAAGCCGGGATAATCATCTTATTGTCACGGATTGATCGTGGCTTTGCATGAAAACCTCGAATTCACTATTTTGCCCATCCTTTACTCTTATTTTCTTCATGAACACCTTCTTCAAACGATTTTCCCCGGTTCTGTTTTTTACGATTTTAGGCTGTACTTCAAAGTACCCTGGACCACTTAGTCCAGAAGATGCATTGGAAAGTTTTCAACTTCATCCTGATTTTGAAATTGAGGTGTTCGCTGCCGAGCCGTTCGTCAAAGATCCGGTCTGCATGGAGTTTGATGCGGATGGTAATGTCTACGTGGTTGAAATGTATGATTATCCCTATCGGCCGGAGGAAGGACAGGAAAGGGGCCGGATCGTACAGCTCATCGATGAGGATGGAGATGGCCGCATAGATGCTTCCAGGGTCTTCGCTGATAAACTCATGGAAGCAACCAGCATATTGCTCTGGGATGGCGGGTTAATTGTCACTGCAGCTCCGCACATCCTGTATCTGAAGGATACTGATGGGGATGGTAAAGCAGACATGAAGAGAAAGTTATTCAGTGGTTTCTTTGCCCAAAACTCTGAGGCCCAAATCACAAGCTTACGACTTGGGGTAGACAACTGGATCTATGCCTCGAACAATGGCAGGTCCGGTGAAGTGACTTCATCGCTGGACCCTGATGCGTCGGCCATTGAAATGAGTGGGGCAGATTTCAGGTTCCGCATGGATACCAATGTGTTCGAACAAATCACCGGTTCAGGACAGTTCGGGCAGGATCTTGATGAATATGGAAACCGTTTTTATACCCAAAATACCTTACATATACAGCAAAATATCATGCCCTGGAAGTACTGGCACCGTCATGACTTCTTACCATCATTCCGAACTTCTGAGAATATCTCCGACCATGAACTAGAGATGTTTCAACTCACCCCACCTCCATACTGGAGAGCAGAGCGTACCAAGAGAAGAAATGAGGACTTTCAGTCACGCAACCTGGATCGTGTGGAATATGCCGAGGATAAGTTTACTGGTGCATCCGGAGGAACGATCTATTCAGGTAATGGATTTGGAGACGAATACATCGGCAATGTTTTCACTGGTGATGTCGCAGGAAATCTGGTTCATCGGGATGTACTTTCCCCGAGCCCTTCGAGTCCTGCATTGATCGCACAAAGAGCTGAAGGGGAGCAGGATCGTGAATTTCTGGCTTCAACTGATCCCTGGTTCAGGCCCACAAACTTTGCCCAGGGTCCTGATGGCATGCTCTATGTGCTGGACTATTATCGACAGCATATTGAGACGCCACTATCCATTCCTGAAGATCTTAAGGAAGAGATGGATTTTATGTATGGAAGTGAGCACGGTCGCATTTATCGTATACTACCCAAAGGAGCACTAGTGTCAGACTCCAAAGTATCACTTTCGAAGGCCAGAAGCACAGACCTGGTGAAAACACTATCACACCCCAACGGATGGCACCGTGAGACAGCTCAGCGGCTAATCCTGGAGAGACAGGATAAAAGCATTGTTCCGGAGCTTCGTGCTTTATTTCATGATAGTGAAAACCCAAAAGCCAGAATTCGAGCTTTCTATGCTTTGGAGGGATTGAACGCTTTGAAAACTGATGATATACAACTGGCATTGAAAGATTCAGCGCCTGGGATCAGGAAAGCCGGAGTGATCCTTGCAGAAAAAGAAACCAATGGAAAGGAGCTGATACTTCAATTGACCGAAGATCCTGATGCTGGTGTAGCATTTCAAGTTGTACTTAGTCTGGGTAACTACCAGGGTAGGGTAGTGGAAGAAGCCTTGAGTGATATACTCGTTCGTTTCGGAGCTAACCCGTGGTTTGTGTGGGCAGTTCTAAGTTCGGAAACTGGTTCTTCAAAAAGCTATTTTGATCTGCTGGTAAGTAAAGGCTATTTTGACAATCCTGAAAATGGTTCAAAGGATTTTGTTGAGCATTATGGTTTTATCGTTGGAGCGAAAAATGATCTAGATGAAATCAAAAGCTTTTTGAACTTCTTGCAACAAGGACCATTTGCTGACAAGGCTGATATAGCGGATTCAATAATCAAGAACCTGTTTAAGGGATTTCAGCGGCAGGATTCAGAATCGGAGGATGCCAAAAAGATTATAGCAATTGCTGAGAATGAACAGATGAATCCTATGGATAAGATTCAGTCCTTGGTCGCCATCTACGAATGATCACAAAGATTTTTCCCAATTATATTTCATGAAATCAAACTTCAACCGCAGAGCATTTTTTCGCCAAAGTTTTTATTCATCATTTTCCCTAATGGGTGCTACCTGGATGATCACAGCTTGTTCTCCATCAGAAAAGAAAAAGACGTACCAACTTAAATCCTGCCAGGATCTTTCCCAGGTGAGTGAGGCTGAACTGGCAAAACGCAAGCAGTTTGCTTATGAAATTCAAGCAAGTGATCCATTAAAAAAATGCCGGGATTGCAAACTTTTCCTTCCTCCCAGACCTGATGAATCCTGTGGCGGATGTAGTCTGTTTAAAGGTCCGGTAGAAGTAGATGGATCCTGTACTTATTGGGCCCCATTGGAAGCGTAAAGGGTGATTAAGTCAATGTTATTTTATTCAATTTATCTGTTTTCCTCTTCCATCTCTTTGTCATACTTCCGCTCATCTTTCTTGCTTTTATTGATGCCGATGCTACTGACTGCACCACTCAAGAGCGCTTCTCCCCAATAGTGAAAGATCACCCGGGAAGGATCCCTTCGCTGGAAAATGGTGCCTTGCTTTAAGACGATGAAAGTGGGGTTATTTTGTCTGATCACAAAAGTGTTAGCAAAGAAGGTCTTGATTTCCTGGTTGAGCCCTTGCATGTCATTTGTTTCAGGATTTAAAATCTGGATCTTTAAATCATTGTATCGGAAAGTCATTTCTCCGGTGGCAATTTCGTTGTTCCCATTCATACTAAACCGGATTTCCTCAGCATGTCCGTCTTTTATATTGATATTGGCTAAGGGTCTGAGAAGTTGGTTTAAAGCACTTAATGGCATCTCATCTATCTGGCCGGAAAATGTAAATTGATTCTCCGGATCCTGTGCGCTAAAAGTTGCCTGAGCCTTGAAATTGGCTATTCCGGCCAGTTTTCCGTTGGAAACAAGTCGCATTGGCTTATCTGTAAGACTTTGCACTGAAGTGATGTGAAACAAGGAAGCGTCCAGGGCATTGAAGTCAAGCTTTGCTATTTCTTCTGTATTCACCGGGTTAATCTGGTGTGTAATATCACCTTTTACATGAAGTGTATCGATATAGATCCAATGTTTGATATTCCTGAGCATGTCTTGCGGAAGGTCTTTTACTGCGGATGAATTGAGTGGCACAGACTTATCTCTATAAATCAGGGCATCCAACCCTTCGACGGACACTTTCCCGGCTTTATATTCCTGCTTACTTAATGCTCTTTTAAAATCCAGCCCACTAAAAGCAATATCATCAGCATTCACGTCAAACCAGTCTTTTTGATAGTTCAGCCGCCGGGTAAATTCAGCGGGAGAAAATTCGGAAGTAAGGCTGATGTCTTCTAAGGTCAACCTGTTTTGTGGATGTTGTAAATGATATTTTCCTACCTGTATCTGATAGCCGTCATCCAATGGTGCAGCAAAGTTCTGGCCACTGATGGACGCATACTCTGAATATTCAAAGAACTGCTTCCAGTTTAAATCTCCTTCAGCAAAGAACTTTCGAATCAAAAGGTTTCCATCGTGAATGAAATAGCTGATCGACTTTTGATCCTTGATTTCTATTTCTGCAGAGATAGAGGAGAATGATCCAATGTCTATTGATTTAGGCATCGATTCACCATCCCGATTTGTGCTTATATTCTTTAAACTTTGATCATATAGGATACGAGGGGATATCAGCTTGAGGCTCACGAGTTCCAGCCGTTGCTCATTCAAATAAGTATCCAAATCAAATCCCGTCATTTCAATATCAGGAAAGCGAGCAGAGACTGATCCTCCTGACGCTTCATAATTTAAGGATTTGATGCCTATTCGGCGTGCATTTTTTGAGAAGTCAAGCTCCTGAATCGTAAGCGTATTCCCACTTTTCAGAACTGGTTGAACCTGAGTCAAATGCAAGGTCACGTCATCTGAATAGAACAAATGATCCGTGCTCAGCATGGCGTTCTGTGGATAATGAAAGCCTTCAATTACTCCCGAAAACTCCGGTATTCTCAGCGTTTTGAGCTCAGTCTGGTTTTCATCAGAATAAGATAGCCTTGCTTTTTCCAATATGATTTTTTCAAACTGTAGTTCAATGGAGTCAACGGGTGAAAATGTGTTTCCTGCTTTTTTTAGATCTACTGAAATATCAGAAGAAAGGATCATTACGCTATCTCCAGCGAGTTTGCCATGCTCCCAAAACAGGTTCTGGTCGAGTCCGAATATGTTTAATTCAAGTATTCGACCACTTAGATTCATCTTCTGCGTGGTGGTACCATTAATTGGCTGTAGACTGATGTCTTTCAAAAATAAATTGCGTGGGTTGGATACGTTAATTTCATTGATATTCAATTTGTTAGATGTGTTTGGCAAAGTAATACTAAAGCGCTCTGCTACTCCGGATTGAATATGACTGATAGCTCCTAAAGTGAGGTTCGTATAGATGTTATCCAGACTGATGGTGATGCTATCGTAGGTCTTTGCGTTTAGCTCTCCATCAATGACTTCTATAAATATATTTGACAGAAAATCATCCGTAAACTGTTTGTTACCAGGCTGTAGGACTTCCACATTCACACGGGGATTGGTCATGCAGATGGAGTCAAAAGCACGATAATTACCCGCAGAAATATGATCCAGGTCGATACCTGAAATCTTAAGTTTGGATAAATCACCGGATACAACCACTTGCTTATCTCGGTAATCAAGGTTAAACTCATCAAGCACAAGACTTCTGGATAAGGGGTCCAGCACCAGCAAATTGGCATTTAATTTAATGGCATGGTCATCCAATACCACGGACTGCATTTCCAGTTTAATATTGCCAAGCACATCGTACCAGGTGTTTGATTCAGAGGGGATATTGAAATTGGTGACTGATAAATTTGTTTCTTCACTTCTAATCAGATTGTTTATTGAAAATTCTCCCTGGCGGATGTTCAGGTTTTCGATTCCAACTACATTAAAATGTTCCATTATCAATCTGTAAAGGCTATCCGGAGTGAAATCAAACTGATCAATTTGTTGCCTATGCTCAAAGATGATATTTGGTTTTTGAATAAACATATCCCTGATACGCAATTGCTTGCGGAGCAACATATCTGAAAAATTTAATCCGGTGAGTCGGGCCTGAGGAACATCAATGGATAGAAACAGGTCTGAAGTTCCTTGGCCACTATTTGAAATATTAAAATTTTTAAAAGATAGAGACGAATCAATTGAGCTCAGTTTAAGGAGATCAAACTGGATAGTATGAACACTATCTGGTAGATATGACCGATAATCTTTAATGTTTATATCCAGGTTATCAAAATACTTTTTGTCGAAGCCAAATTGATAATTGCTGCTATCAAGAATGAAATCATACAGCACAATATCCGCTCGCTGTGACTGCACATGCTGATAGTTGTGATTATAGTCATCATTGGTCTTCAAGTCCAGGTTGGCATTGATAAACCTCATTTTTCCTACCCTGACTTCATCAAATACATCGATTAACTGTTCGAAAATTGAGTTGCCTGGTTTAGCCGGATTGTCGGAGATCTTTTCGGATTGCTCATTCAGAAAGATATAAGAGTCAGTCAGTGAAAGTTCTTCCATCTCAAGGTGGTTGTATCGATAAGCCGAGAAATAATCGACACCTTTTAATCTTAAGGTCGGGATGGATATGTGGTAGATTGTTTCATCACTCAGACTATCTAATGCCCGAGGAGTATTAGACACTGGTCTTAAAACGAGATTTTGAAAAGTCAGTACAGAATCTGCAGTAGACAGCAGAAAGTGATCAAAACTTATTTGATGAATGCTGTCTTTCAGCTTAAAACTTTGATCATGAATTTCTAATTCAATGTTTTCGGAATAAAACCGTTTATCAGGTCGGGAGGCAGAATCAATTAGCAGGTTGCTGATGAAGAAGTCTATGTTATGGAGTCCCAGCTCACTTGGGAAATGCTTTACCGAGGCATTGTCAATGGTAAAAACATCAATCTGCAGTACCCTGAGGTAATCTGAAATTTCCTTATACAGGTTACCAGTTTGTATGCTAAAGCTCTCATCCGGAGTATCTTTTTTCCGCATGATGTGGATCTGTGGGTCTATGATCCTGATGTTTTTGATGTGAAGCTGTCGGATTGTATATATGCTTAAGATGGACTTTAAGTCAATATTTAAGCCGGCCATTTCCAATTCATAGAGATTGTTAAGTCCTTTTTCCTGATAGTCTTTTTCTGGATCCGGCTTAAGGACAACTTTATTTAGCTTGATGGTTCTCTTCCACAGATCGATATCAATTTCTTCAAAAGAGAGCTGATAATATCCATTGGTTTCCTTTTTTACCAGCTGAAACAGAATTTCGGAAGAAAAGAAAGTACCCAATCTTGCCAGTCCAAAAAACGCTGCCGCAAGGACCATAAAGACTGAGGTCCAAATGGCGATTCGTTTTTTAAGATTAGCAGAAGGTGGTGATACCATAGATGGAAATAAACAAGAAAGAACGAAAGTACAATAGATTCGGCACTGGTTCCGGGTATGTTCTAATGAATTATTTGATGGTCACCCAGATCCTGAGTTTTGAGTCCTAATGGTTAACAATATTTCTCCCTGTTCAGTCCATTATTTTTAAATAAAATTCCGTAAGCCTTTGATTGATATTAGCTACAGGCTAAACCATAAGGAATCTATTGCTGAATGAAACAACGTTGGGACTATAAAGAAATAGGGACCGAATCAATCACATAATCCAGCGTTTCACCACTGGCCAATTCTAACGCGATCGTAATTCGATGATCCTCAGAGCTTGTTGGTGTAGCAGATAAAGCAATGAGAAAATTATCACTTCCGAGGCCGTATTGATTTACCTGGTCTATAAAGTCTTGCTTATTCATTTCAGGAAGGCGATTATTGATGCCAAAGACACACAATGAATTAAGGTTTGTTCCCTTGGGGTATTGATCATTATAGTCCTGGTTGCTATACAGGTTAATATCTTCCAGCACATCTAAATAATTGACTACAGGATCACAGGCAAAGGCCGCATATGGCATTCGCTTCAGAGCCAGGACTTCGCTAACATTGATATAACTGACCAAAATCAAGCTATCAAAACGAGGAATAACACTTTGACCTTCCAGTAAGTCCCATATCACTACGCCTGAATTTGAGAAAACTTTTTTTGCCGGGAGCACTTCGATATGCTCAACCTTCAAATTTGTTGGACCGCAATCAGGACCACACCCTTGAAGGAGGGTAAAGATCAGAGGCACATTGATCATTAAAATAAAGATGAGGAGCGTCTTTCGCATCGGGTCAGCATTTCACCAATAGTACCATTCTGTACCATTTTGGTTGCAGTACTGACGACAAATATTTAATTGTGCTTGCTAATCACTTTGATTCCCATCCTTTCACATTGCCTTTTGCTACCTCCATCGTTACAAGGTCGATGATCTCACGCAGGTTTTCTTCAGTAGGATCTGCTTCATATTTGGCAACAAGCCGATTAAAAGCTTCAGGCTCTGTAAGTAACCCACGCATCTCTTCCAGTTTGTCAAACATTTCCCGATCCATGTGGGCAAGTTACGCAGGTATCATGAAATAGCTGCCATCTACAAAACCAAAGGTTGATTGATCCAAAAATGATCACCTTTGCGACATGAAGCAAAGCCAGGTGGTCAGCCAGCAACAATCAAATACTTCTTTGGAATCAGAGATTGCCAGGCTTAGGGAAGAATTGGAGCAACTGACGACAAAGGTAGACGCTTTTGAGGTGTCGTTAAGATCCCATCTGGCTAGTGAGATTATTGAAGTACAAGAGCTGTCTGTGCTGTACAAGGAACAAAAAAAAGCAAAAAAGCAGAAGCGGCTGGAGCAAAAGAAAAGAGGTAAGAACTATAGGGAACCGTTTGATTTAAAGCCACAAAAACGTTCTGCTACAGTTCGGGTGGAAAAGGAAGAAGACCTTAAGGAGAAAAAGCGACTGTACCGGGAAGCGATGCTGCATATTCATCCTGACAAATTCGCGCTGCAGGATGATAAAATTGATCTCGCGACAGAGCTGACCACTCGCCTGGTAGCCATCTATAACCATGAAGACCTGGATGCTTTGAAAGCGTTTCATGCACACTTGTTTAGCCAAAACACACTGCCATTAAAAGAATCCTTAGAGGATAAAAACATAAAACTGGAGGCCTCACCTGATGCATATTTACTTCGTGAGAAAGAACAACTTGAAAGGGCAATTGATGCTTTGAAAAGCAAGTATACCTATCATGTCCTGTTCACCTATAAAGACCCAATGACTTTCCTGGATGAAATGAAAGCATTTTACCAGGATCGTATCCAAAAGCTAAGAAGGCGCACCCGAAGAAAATAATCAGAATATCCTCTTACCCATGAGCCAGGATCAAATCAATTTGTTTCATCATAAACCAGAATCGATCTTCGAGACAATCAGGGAAAAAGCTCCCAGTTATGAATATGATTCTAAAAAGCATGTCGTGCTGCTATTGGATGAACAGCACGAAACAATGGGATTCCTCCGAATGCCACTTCATTGGATAGTGAAAGACGACTTATCCCTAGTGGGTCAGGAAGCAGTAGCCTTACATATAACAATAGAGTCTGGTAATGCGGCCATTTGTGTGATGGAAGGAAAGGAGAATATCTATCACACCACCTTTTCTGCTTACATGACCCGTAAGAAGCAGGGGTTTAGTCAGATCAAGTATTTGAAAAAGAAAGGGAAATCAAAGGCTGGTTCGCGAGTACGTCTGGCCAAAACAGTTACTTTCTTTGAAAACATCAATGAGACCTTGACCGAGGTCCTGGATATCTATGATGTAGACAGGATTGGACTGAGCTGCTCAGCAACGTTGATCCCTTTTTTATTTCAATCAAAAGTACCCTGCCCCTTTGAAAAGAAAGATCCCAGGTTGTATAAGATCCCGCTCCACATACCTCAATCCAACTTTACCAATCTGGATGCTGCCATCAGGAAATTACATGCTCCAATGTTGTTTTTTGATACCAAATATGAAGACAGGCTTCGCTCATTTTTTGAAATGTAGATGGTGTCAGTTATAATCGCCATTGAATAACAACACAGATGTTTAAAACACAATTTGGGAAAGCCCTGGACGAAGAAACCTTTGATGAGTGGATGGAAAAGGGGAGAAGTAGCAACATTGGATATCACTACCTGGTGATCATCTGGAACACCCTGGACGAAGACTATCAATCTGCTTTTGTAGAAACCCGTGAAGAGCTGGATGAATACCATAATCACTTAAGTCTCCAGGAAAAGCTAGTAGCTAGCTATGATCTTTATTCCGAGTCCAGGATCACATTAGATTGATTCCTGTTTCAACTGCTTTTCCACAACAAATGGCAGAAATGGCACCAGGGAAGCAAAAGAAAAGAAAGCTATCCTGGAAAAGCGCCAGCCATAGGTGAGCCAGCAGGAGAGTAGTAACCCCATATAGCCGATAAAGAGCAATCCGTGTGCCCAGCCGACGTACTTTACCGCCAAAGGGTAATCAAGCATATATTTTAGTGGCATAGCAATGAGTAACAACAGGAGGTAGCTGATACCCTCTGCAAGCGCTACAATTCTGAAGTTTTTTAACAGAACATGGTTGGGTGTGTGAGGCATTTGATAAAGTAAATATTGAATGAACTATTGAACAAACTTAGCATGATCTTATCGAATAGACCTTCATTAATCGGTCATCAAATCATCATTGATGAAATTCCAAAATAGAATCAGGTAGGCTTCAGGAACTTGTCCTCCCTGTTTCATTAAATAAACAAAGTAGAATAAGTAGAGTTAGATAAATTATTCAGTAAAATTTAAGCATATGCACTATGTAGAAATTGCTATCAAACTTATCATTGGGTTAAGCATCATGAATGTTTGGCTAGTCAGAGCGAATAAAGCCACTCAATATCGAGGTGGAACAGCAGCAAATATTAAAGAAGAATTTCAAGCTTATGGCTTACCAAACTGGTTTATTGTAGTTATAGGTACACTCAAAGTACTATTGTCAATCATGCTGATTGGCTCTATTTGGTTTCCAGAAGTTGAATTGATTTCATCCCTTGGAATAGCAGTCTTAATGCTAGGAGCTGTTACCATGCACATCAAAATTGGGGATCCTTTAAAGAAATCGTTACCGGCATTTGTTTTCCTGGTCTTATCTCTGGTAGTGTACCTTATCTAATATTTGAATAGAAATAAAAGAAGAGAAAAGTATATAACAGAAAAAATAGTAAAGAAGGAGAAGAAGCTCCCAGACTCTCTTTATTTTTCACTCTTTGCATAAATGCCAATAGCATCAGGGTACCTAATCCAGCTGTGGATACCATTCCAACTGATGGTAAAAGCAAGCCCACTATCGAACCGACTGCCCCCAACAATTCTAATATTCCTGTCTGAATTCTATGAAAGTCAGTTAACCCAAAACGTTTGAATTTATCTGCCATTTTTTTTGACAACAGACATTCCAGTCCATAGAAAATAAAGGCCAGGGTATTGATAGATATCAGAGCCCAATAAAACAACATGTCTGATTAACCTATGGAGTCCATAGTTGTTTCTTTTTTTCCAGCACTTGATTATATCATAAAGCCCGTTATAGTTATGTAATGATCGGTTATTTGCAATCAAGCAATGCTTAGTTTTTGAATATGAATTACACAAGTTGCTTGATGTCCTTCATTCTTTGGTATTCACCATTTTTTTAACTATCATTATCAACAATAAAGGTCGAGATTCATATGGTTTATTCAAATGAGTAATATGATCTATGGAGCAGCTCAATGCCATTCTTGAGAAAAGACCTTATGGCCACACCCTACGAAAAGACCTCTGGTGGGTCCCTCAACTATTTACCTTCTTAGCCCTTTCTTCTTTCATTGTTTATGCAACATGGGCAGCCTTTCAGGGAGTACACTATGCTTACGGTCCATACCTGTCACCCTTTTATTCACCGGAGCTTTTTGGGGGCTCTGAACATAGCTTCTTTGGACCCAAGCCCACCTGGTGGCCATTGATTCTGCCATTCTCACCGGCGTTACTGATCCTGTGGGCACCGGGAGGCATGCGTTTCACCTGCTACTATTACCGCGGGGCCTATTATAAAGCTTTCTGGCAGGATCCGCCGGCCTGTACCGTTGCAGAACCTAGAAAGTCCTACTGGGGAGAAAATAAACTACCGTTGATACTCCAAAATGTGCACCGGTATTTTATGTATCTGGCCGTCCTTTTTGTATTTTTTCTTACCTATGATGCCTGGAAAGCGTTGTGGTTTACCAATGCCGCAGGAGAGACTGAATTTGGCATCGGAGTGGGCTCCCTTGTTTTAGCCATCAACGCAACACTTCTTGGTGGATATACATTTGGCTGTCATTCTTTCCGTCATCTTGTAGGAGGCATCAAAAACCGATTATCAAAACATCCTGTTCAAAGGACCTTATATAACTGCTCGAGCTGCCTGAACCGTCAGCACATGCGCTGGGCATGGTTCAGCCTGTTCTGGGTAGCCTTTTCCGATGTATATGTCCGCCTATGCTCCATGGGTATCATCACTGACCTGAGAATTATCTAAGATGCCAAACTATCAGACTTTCGATTATGATGTATTGGTAATTGGCACAGGAGGTGCCGGATTACGGGCTGCCGTTGAGGCTAGCAGCAAAGGTGTAAAGGTGTGTGCCATAAGCAGATCTCTGTTGGGAAAAGCACATACGGTCATGGCAGAAGGTGGTGTGGCTGCCTCCCTGGCCAACGTGGACAAACGTGACGGCTGGAAAACGCATTTTGCAGATACCATGCGGGGTGGTCAGTACCTCAACAACTGGCGCATGGCTGAGCTCCATGCCAAAGAGGCACCGGAAAGAGTCCGTGAGCTGGAAGCCTGGGGAGCCATTTTTGATCGAACCGAAGATGGCCGGATCCTGCAACGAAATTTTGGGGGACATAAATACCCCCGGCTGGCGCATGTGGGTGACAGGACTGGGCTGGAGATGATCAGAACATTGCAGGACCACGGGATCCACCAGGGGATAGACTTTCACCAGGAGATCACCGTGATATCACTCCTCAAAGACGGAGATCGCATTGCTGGTGCCATGGCCTATGATAGAGAAAAGGGAAGGTTCCGGATCTACCGCACCAAAGCGGTGATCATCGCCACAGGTGGCATGGGTAAGATCTACAAGATCACCAGCAACAGCTGGGATTGTACGGGCGGCGGAATATCCCTGGCATACCATGCAGGAGCTAAGTTGATTGACATGGAATTTATTCAGTTTCATCCCACTGGAATGGTTTGGCCTCCGAGTGTGAAAGGCCTGCTGATCACTGAAGGGGTGAGGGGTGAAGGTGGTATTTTGAAAAATAGTGAAGGCAAAAGGTTTATGTTTGATGACATCCCTAAGCTCTATCGGCACCAAACAACTGATGATCCCGAGGAAGGTTGGCGGTATACTCAGGGGGACCAGAAAGCCCGAAGGCCACCGGAATTGCTCACCCGGGATCATGTAGCCAGGTGTATCTATCGCGAAGTAAAAGAGGGACGTGGAACACCTCATGGCGGCGTATATCTTGATATTGCCTGGATCAAAGAGAAGCTACCCAATGCGGAAGCACACATCAAAAAGAAGTTACCCAGCATGTATCATCAGTTTAAAGAACTGGCGGGGATAGACATCACCAAAGAGCCTATGGAAGTTGGGCCTACCACTCACTATATCATGGGAGGTGTTCAGGTGGATGCCGACACCCAGATGACCGATGTCCCAGGCTTATATGCGGCCGGAGAATGCGCATCCGGTTTACATGGAGCCAACAGGCTGGGGGGTAATTCTCTTTCAGACTTGCTGGTTTTTGGGCAGCGTGCCGGGCTATCGGCGGCTGAGTATGTAAAAGAGAATGGTGAAACAAAGATTTCGGACAAAGACGTAGCGTCGTTGGCAAAATGGGCGGAAAAACCCTTTGAACGATATGACAAAGGAAAAGCAGAAAATCCCTTTCAGATACAGAGTGACCTGCAGGAGAAGATGCAGGACCTGGTAGGCATTGTTCGGAGTGAAAAAGGGCTGAATGACGCTTTAGGTGACATCGATCAACTAAAGGAGCGCAGTGAAAATGCCGGATGCAATGGCAACAGGGAGTATAACCCGGGCTGGCATACCGCCATCGAGCTAAAACATATGCTCACCATTGCAGAGGCCATTACCAGGGCAGCCGTAGTCAGGAAGGAAAGCAGGGGAGGCCACTACCGGTCGGATTATCCGGAGAAGAGTGAAAAGTACGGAGAAGTAAACAGTGTGGTTTGGAAAGATGCCGACGGACAGATGAAAATGGACCAACAGCAGAAAAAACCAATCAGAAAGGATTTACAGGAGATCATCAATGAACAAAACATATAATGGGACAGGTAACATTCCATATCTGGCGTGGAGATTCAACCACCAAAGGGGAGTTTAAAGAGTATAAGACTGAGATCTCCGAAGGCATGGTAGTGCTCGATGCCGTTCATCAGATCCAGGCTTCGGATGCACAGGACCTGGCTGTTCGGTGGAACTGTAAAGCAGGCAAATGTGGTTCGTGCTCAGCAGAGATCAATGGCCGGCCAAAACTCATGTGTATGACCCGCATGAGCGATTTAAATACAGACAAACCTGTGACCATCGAGCCCATGAAGGCTTTTCCTCTGATCAAAGACCTGGTAACGGACGTATCCTGGAATTACCGGATGAAGAAAAGCGTGAAGAAGTTCAGACCACGAAAACCGGATCATGAGGACGGTACCTGGCACATCGACCAGCGGGATGCTGACCGGGTCCAGGAGTTTCGTAAGTGTATAGAGTGTTTTCTCTGCCAGGATGTCTGTCATGTTCTGCGTGAACATCAGATGCACAATCAGTTCAGCGGACCACGGCACATGGTCTACAATGCAGCCCTGGAAATGCACCCACTGGATGTCGAAGATCGAAGGGAAGACCTTAAGGCAAAAGACAATATAGGCTTGTGCAACATCACCAAATGCTGCACTACCGTATGCCCAGAAAATATTACCATCACTGACAATGCCATTATTCCACTTAAGGAAAGGGTCGCAGATAGATATTACGACCCATTCAAATGGTTTTTACGTTTATTTAATACAAAACATTAAGCCCCATGAGTACAGTACAAACAACATCAGGCCAGGAGACATTCACCTTAAAACCCATCAGAAAAGAGGGTATCCCTCGCGCGTTAGAGAAAGTGGAACAATACAGGTTGCTCAATGAACCTATGGAGGCGGAAAGCATCTGCAGGGATATTTTGGCTATTGATCCAAAGAACCAGCAGGCAATCATCAAACTCGTGTTGACGCTTTCTGATGGCTTTGCAGCCGGAAAATCGGTAAACGAGGCCAATGAGCTTATAGAGAAGATAGAATCCAAATACCATAGACAATATTACAAAGCACTTGTATTAGAAAGGCAAGGTAAAGCCACACTGGTTAAAGGCTATCCCCGGTCTGAATACGATGCCTATGAATGGCTGCGTGAGGCCATCATTGAATTCGAGGCCGCCGATAAACTGAGTGATGTCGATAACAATGATGCCATCCTCAGAAGAAATACCTGTGTGAGAATCATCAACGACAGGCAACTAACAGCCAGGCCTGAGGATACAAGCTATCCGGTGTTGGAGTGAGGATTAAATATCAAGAGGATAAATATCAAATTTGTGAGGCTGATTTGCTGATCTATCTAGTCAGCATTCAAAAGAGGGAAACAATACCTGACCGTGGTCGATTCACAAGGTAATAAAGATCGGGTGGCTTATTCTAAGGTAGCGAATTGAATAGCGCAAATAATCTATGGTGAAAATGACACCCCTTCAGGGTTAAAGATTAAATCTATTGAGTCTGTAATTATTACATCCCTTCGAGATTATCTAAGTTGGCCGCGTTATCAATGTTGGTAATAAATTAGAAATTTACCTCCATCCATTAAAGCTATCTCCTTATGTAACATTTGTTACATAACTCATTATCAGGCATATAGATCAGTTTTTGGCCTGACATGTGTCAGTATTTTGTATGCTATCATCGTGTTCCTTTACACCATCAACTAAAGGATAAAACGATGAAGAATCTACTAATTCTGGGTGCTGGGTCTGCGGGAACCATGATGGCAAACCATCTAAAAGACAAACTTCCCAATGACTGGAAGATCACGATTGTTGATCAATCTGAGAAACACTACTATCAACCGGGATTTCTCTTTTTGCCATTTGGCATCTATGAAGAGAAAGACTGTTATAAGGAGCCAAATAAGTACATCCCCGAAACGGTTAAGTATATACAAAAAGGTATTGAGCTCATCATTCCTGAAAAGCATCAGGTCTGCCTTGAGGGAAACGAGATGCTGAAATATGATCTGCTCATTATTGCAACTGGTTCCCGGATTGCTCCCGAAGAAGTAGAAGGTATGAAGGGTACAGAATGGAGAAAATCAGTCTTTGATTTCTATACTTATGAAGGATCAAAGGCACTACGCAAAAAGCTGGAATCTTTTGACGGTGGGAAACTGGTCGTGCATATCACTGAGATGCCCATCAAGTGTCCGGTAGCACCTCTTGAGTTTGCGTTCCTTGCTGACTGGTATTTCAGGGAGCGTGGGATTCGTGATCAGGTAGACATTACCTATGTCACCCCATTGGATGGTGCTTTTACCAAGCCAACAGCAGCAAATACCCTTGGCCATCTATTGGAGGATAAGGGAATAAAGATTGTTCCGGACTTTGCGATTGCATCTGTCAACAATGATGAAAAGAAGATTGTCTCCTGGGATGAGATAGAAGTTCCCTTCGACCTGCTGGTCACCATTCCTACCAATATGGGGGATGATGTGATTCTCAGAAGTGGGATGGGGGATGATTTGAATTTTGTCCCCACGAAAAAGCATACCCTGCAGTCCGAAAGCTATGAAGATGTATTCGTCCTTGGTGACGCTACCAATCTGCCCACTTCCAAAGCAGGATCTGTCGCGCACTTTGAAGCTGAGGTACTAACCGATAACATCTTACGCTACATCAAGGGTGAAGCACTAAAAGAAGACTTTGACGGGCATGCCAACTGTTTTGTGGAAACAGGATACAACAAGGCCATGCTCATTGATTTCAACTATGACCAGGAACCTGTTCCCGGGGTCTTCCCATTCAATGGGATAGGACCGATGAAGCTCCTGGAAGAAAACAAAATGAACCACTGGGGCAAGCTGGCCTTTCGATGGGTGTATTGGAATATGTTGATGAAGGGTAAAAAAATCCCATTCATCAGTCCCAAAATGTCCTATTCAGGAAAGAAAATCAATAAAGAAGAGCAATCAACTAAAGAAGAAGTACTCAACTAAACATCATAAAAATGGAAACGATTATTGCAAACAGACCGGTAGAATTGAACGAACAAGGCTACCTTCTAAATATGGATCAGTGGGACAAAGAGATCGCCCGAAGTATTGCTACTGAGGAAGACATCGAGCTCACCGATCGGCATTTTGAAATATTGGACTATCTCCGCTCTGAGCAGGAGAAAGGTACTGCTCTTTCTATCAGAAGAGTAGGTAAGTCTGGCGTAGTGGACATTCATGAGTTTTATCAGTTATTCCCAAATGGACCACTAAAAAAGGCATCACGAATCGCGGGTATTCCAAAGCCGGCAAGTTGTATTTAAACTTTTAAACTCATGAAAATGGAAACGTTTGAAGCTCCCGTAAAAGATAAAAAAGCTAAAAAAAGAGCACTCAAGAAGCTCATGATTATCAACTCAAAAGCAACCGTAGATTCCGTGTATGCAGCGCTTATATTAGCCAATGGTGCACGGATGGAAGGCCTGGAGTCAGAGATATTCTGTACATTTTTCGGTCTGGAAATGCTCCAGCCTAAGAAAATGGATCACCTGCATGTAGCTACAGTGGGTAATCCTGGTTTACACATCCCAACAATGATAGGGGGGCTCCCGGGTATGGAAACACTGGCCAGCACCATGATGAAAAAAGAGATGGACAAGCTGGATATTCCTCCGGTAAGTGAATTCCTGGAAATCTATAAAGCTTCCGGTGGAAAAGTATTCGCCTGTAAGCTGGCCATGGATATGTTTCACCTAAAAGAAGAAGATCTCTGGGAGGAAATCGATGGTGTCCTGACAGTAGGTGATTTTTATGAGAGAGGACAGGAAGAGGGGACACAAATACTCTTTATCTGAGTATTCCTTAGTTGATTAAAGCCGGTTCAGCAATGTTCCGGCTTTTTTGGTATCTGCCTTCCCGAATTATACCTAAAATCCATACTATTATGTAGATTTTTTAACTATTTCACAGATCATTGGTTCATAGTTCAGGTAAGAACTATAAACTCAGGATAAGAGATGATAAAGAAAATAGGGAAGATCATTGGGGTGATGTTAATCACGATGATTGTCATTTCGCTTGGACTATTCTTCATTTTTGATGAAGACCTGCCACAAGGCAAAAAGTCAGCTCAGGCAGATAAACTCGCAAATAAAATGCTATCAGCTATCAATCATGAAGCCTATCAAAACACGCGTTTTTTGGAATGGTCATTTGCGGGTCATCACTACCGGTGGGACAAGCAACAGCATGAGGTTGAAATTCGATGGAATGAATATTTAGTCCATCTGCATACCAAGACTCCGGAAATAAGCACAGTCATGATGCATGGCCAGCCGATTCAGGGCCCTCAGCGATCAGAAATAATCGATAAGGCCATTCAGTATTTCAACAACGATTCCTTTTGGCTGGTAGCTCCTCACAAGGTCTTTGACCCGGGAACGGAAAGGCGAATAGTCGAATTAGACAATGGCGAATCTGCACTTTTGGTTACCTATACATCAGGAGGGAGCACACCTGGTGACTCATATCTCTGGCTATTGGATGAAACAGGGCTCCCACGAGCATGGAAATTGTGGGTAAGTGTCCTACCAATAGGAGGATTGAAGATTACCTGGGAGGACTGGAAAGCCACTGCGAGTGACGCTTTACTGCCCACCGTATATAAGTTCCTCTTTATCGATCTCAAAATGGGTAATGTAAGGGGGTGGAATGAGTATGAGCGACCTCATTTCGGAATAAAGTGAAACGATTATATCACCTGTTGAATCATAACATTAATGCTGAAAAACATGCGAAAGAAAAGACCGGTTGACTATCTGTTAAATCCTGTGTATCGCTTCTTTGAAAATGAGATGGCCACAGGCATTCTCCTGCTTGCGATGGTGGTGATCGCCATGGTCTGGGCCAATTCACCCTGGTCAGACACCTATCACGACCTCTGGAAAACCCATTTTATCATTGGAACGAGTGAAATCAATTTAGATAAGTCTATTCATCATTGGATCAATGATGGGCTTATGGCCATATTTTTCTTTCTTATCGGATTGGAGATAAAAAAGGAGATCATCAATGGAGAGCTTTCCACCGTGAAAAAGGCCTCTCTTCCTATCGCAGCTGCAGTTGGGGGCATGGTTGTTCCCGCCGCTATTTATGCTTTTTTCAACGCTGGCACCGCAGGAATAGACGGATGGGGCATCCCAATGGCAACGGATATCGCGTTCACACTGGGACTGGTTGCTTTTATAAAATCCAAAGTGCCAATCTCACTGAAAATATTCTTAACAGCCCTGGCCACAGTAGATGATATTGGTGCTGTATTGGTGATAGCGGTATTTTACACTCCGGACATCCAGGTCATGCAGTTGGTGTACGCCGTTGTTTTTCTTGGACTGATGTATGGCTGCAATTTACTAGGTGTGAGAAGCTTCTGGGTATACTTTATCATTGGTGTGCTGGGTCTTTGGACATCCATATTGTATTCCGGTGTACACGCCACGGTGGCAGGAGTGATTGCTGCTTTTGCGATCCCTGCCAGGGTCAGAACAGATAAACTGGAATATTCGGAACAGCTCAAACAGTGGGCGGCTGAGTATCAGAAATCAGATGATTTGGATGGTCCGTTTGTTTCAAGAAGTAAAATGGAAATCATCTCAAAGATTGAATCGGGCAGTGAGCAGGCACAAACGCCCCTACAGCGATTTGAACACCAGCTAATGCCCCTGGTTTCTTACCTTGTGATACCACTTTTTGCGTTGGCTAACTCCGGAGTTACAATTGAGGGAAACATTGTAGAAATGATTATGCATCCGGTAAGTCTCGGCATTATTGCTGGTCTAACCATAGGGAAAACAGTTGGTGTGCTGGCCTTTTCAAAGCTTTTGACCATCACAGGAGCAGGCAATCTACCATCAGGCGGTAGCTGGCTTTCTGTTGGCGGAATAGCCATGATGGCAGGTATTGGTTTTACCATGTCTTTATTCATTGCGGAATTGGCCTTCACTGATCCTGTATTGATTGCCCATGCAAAGATTGGTATCTTAATCGCGTCCTTCCTGGCTGCTACCCTTGGTATTTTGTGGTTTAAGCTCTATGTGAAAAAGCCTGAGATTGAAACAGTTTAGACAAATCACAAGTTACTCATTGTAAAAATCAAACATGATCCTTCTTCATATTCTGACTGACAATGAGCAAATGGCCAGTGAAATTGCTGATTACCTGGTAGAAGATCACCTGGTGGTGGATGCGCTCATTACAAAGGGAAACAAAACAATGCGAGACGCTCGTGGGAAAGCGGTGACGGTACCACAGATTTTGATCAGAGGGAAGACCAAAGCCTTACTTTTTGATACGATCGACAACCTATTGAAGGAAAAGTACGGAGAAAAGCTGCCGACAATCTACTCAGTACCCATTGTCCATATGGATTGGGAACAGGCGGCCAGGCTAAGGGAGCAGACCAAACCGGTTTAGCATGCAATAGATAAAGGGAATCTTTTTGACGATAGTCATTTTTGTTACTGACATCTATCACGAAACGGCGTAGGCTCATGCCGTAACTTGACCTGGATTGACTTTCGGGCATGGATAGATTGTATCAATTTCTACACGAAACGACAGATGTGAGCCGATTTGCCATTCGCTTTTTCACGGATGGTCTCAAGCCTCCGTATGAAATGGAGGAGATCATCAGGCAATCCTATGTGATCGGCTATAAGTCCCTGCCCCTGGTAGGGATTACTTCCTTTATCATGGGACTGGTACTCACCATACAGTCCAGGCCCACACTTGTAGAGTTTGGTGCGGAATCCTGGCTGCCTAGTATGGTGGGTATATCAATAATTCGGGAAATAGGTCCCGTAATCACCGCTTTGATTTGTGCTGGAAAAGTAGGATCCAGCATTGGAGCAGAGCTGGGCTCTATGAAAGTGACAGAACAAATTGATGCCATGGAAGTCTCTGGAACAAACCCGTTTAAGTATCTCGTGGCCACCCGTATCATCGCCACCACTTTGATGCTACCTGTTCTTGCCATCATGTCAGATGCCATCGGAATCTACGGATCCTACCTGGCCGTAAACATTAAAGACACCGTAAGTTTTCCTCTGTTCTACAGTCAGGTGTTTAATTCACTGTCATTTGGGGATATTATCCCATCAGTAGCCAAAACATTCTTTTTTGGTTTTGCCATTGGACTCATAGGATGTTACAAGGGGTATCACTCTGATAAGGGGACTCAGGGCGTGGGGCGGTCTGCCAATTCATCAGTGGTGATCTCTTCTTTACTTGTGTTTATCCTGGATTTAATTGCAGTGCAAATAGCAGACCTGTTTTATGAATTATAAAAGTACCGATATGGCCCGTTCGATACAGGAACTGATCCAGGAACCACAAGTTCCTGCTGTAGAGATTATTGATCTGAAGAAGTCATTTGGTGACAATCATGTCTTGAAAGGGTTCAACCTGACCCTCCAGCCTCAGGAGAATGTGGCCGTACTTGGCAAGTCAGGCAGTGGTAAGTCGGTACTGATCAAATGCATTGTGGGGCTGATCAATCCAGATGCCGGTCAGATCCGTGTGTTTGGCCAGGACGTGGTCCACCTGGAGCGGCAGCAGCTGGATATCGTAAGAAGCAGGATTGGCTTCCTCTTCCAGAGCAATGCGTTGTACGATTCGTTGACCGTGCGGGAAAACCTGGAATTCCCCATGAGGCGCCTAAGACTCAAAAAGACCAAGGAACAGGTAGACCAGATGGTTCACGAAGCGCTTTTGAGTGTGGGACTGCCCAATGTACAGGACCTTATGCCATCATCACTTTCAGGGGGTATGAAAAAGCGGATCGGACTGGCACGCACCCTCATCATGGAGCCACGTATCATCCTGTACGATGAACCTACTACAGGTTTGGATCCCATCACCAGCAAAGAGATCGCAAACCTGATGAACGACGTACATCAGAAATACAATACGTCTTCTATCATCATCTCTCATGATATGAGCTGTATCAAACGAACAGCTCACCGCATTGTCGTGCTCAATGAGGGTATTGACTATCTCGAAGGAAGTTTTGAGAAATTGAAGGACTCAACGAATAACATAGTACGCTCATTCTTTTTATAGTCATGGAAAAAAAATTTAAAAATATCCGGCTTGGTTTGTTTGTCATTATAGGGACATTATTGCTGGTGGCATCCTTGTATTTCATTGGCAATAACCAAAACCTGTTTGGTTCCAGGTTTAGTATTCATGCGGTCTTTAAGAATGTGAGCGGCCTTCAAAAAGGAAATAATATTCGCTTTTCAGGTATCAATATCGGCACGGTAAAAAGCATCAAAATGGTCAATGATACCTCAGTAGTTGTGAGTTTTAACATCAGAGAGGACATGAATCAGTTTATTAGAAACAATGCGGTAGCTTCACTTGGTACAGATGGCCTCCTGGGCAACAGGATTATCAACATTATCCCCGAAAATGGCCATGCACGTCTGATCAGGGATGGCGATACCATACAGGTCTACCATGGAATCGATGAAGATGAGATGTTTAGCCTGCTGGAGAAAACAAATTACAACGTTGCGGTGATCACAAACAGCCTGGTAGATATAGTGAAAGATGTTCAACATGGTAAAGGTACCATGGGTCGTCTTTTTTCCGATTCCATACTGACCAATCAGATCAATGAGACTATTCATAATTTCAATGCCTCCAGTCACCGGGCCATTGGCATTCTGAATGCTCTGGATGCAAATATCAAAAGTGTCAATGCGGGTGAGGGAACTGTGGGTATGTTACTTAATGACTCTACATTAACCAGTAGGATCAATCAGATCCTTGATGATTTACAGGCCAGCACACAGAATGTGGCAGAGATCTCTGTTTCCGTGGGGTCAATGTTTCACCAGATGAAAGAAGGTCCGGGTCTTACTGGGAGCATCATGAATGATTCTTTAATGGTACATAAACTAGAAGAAAGCCTGGAAAACATCCGAAAAGGCACAGAGTCATTTAATGATAACATGGAGGCTATGAAGCATCACTTCCTTTTCAGAGGGTACTACAAGAAACTGGAAAAAGAGTCAAGTAGGGTAAAGAAATAAGCATTTTTCTGTGTCAAAGCACAAATTAGTGTGATTGTTTTATTTGTAGCTTACCCTAACTTTCATTAAGAGGTGTTTTATTGACTATGCAATGCGGATTTAATTAGTGTAAAACTCCTGGAAATACCACCATTATCTGATTTGACATTCCCACAGACATGATCCCGGCATTTTTAATTGAAAGGCAAAAATGTGATAGATTTCTCCCATTTAGTTATTTTTAATCTAAACAACTGAATAAAAGCTACATGGACGAGCAATCTAACAACACCGGAAAGGTCGTAGTAATCATCCTGATTATCGTATTTATACTGGCCGGATCGGCGGCTGGGTGGTACTTTTTAGTTTATAAGCCTGACCAGGAAGCCAAAGAAAAGGCACGCCTGGAGCAGATAGCTCGTGAAAAGGCCGAGCAGGAAAGACTGGCCCAGGAACAAGCCCAAAACCAACTCAGGTATGATTCATTGATTGCCGATGCAGATTCCGTATTTGCTTTGCAGCTCTGGGAAAGTGCCCGCTCGCTTTATATTGAAGCACTTGCACTATTCCCCAATCAAACTTATCCCCAGGATCAAATTGCATTTATCAATGCTAAACTGGAGGTGACCGCAGGGATGGTAGCAACTATATCAGAACGTACCGGACGTTTCTACGTGATCATTTCCAGTAGCATCGATGATGATTTAGCCATGGATTATGCAACGAAGCTATCTCAGGCCGGAAACAACGTGAAGGTAGTTGAACATATTATGGATAAACTTACCTATTTTGGAGTCTCTCTTGGTGACTACGATTCCTGGGATCAGGCCGTAAGTGCCACCCTGGAGTTCAACAGTTATGGTGAAGGAGTGTGGGTACTGAAGTGGTGAAATTAACTATATGGGAGACACACTTAGTCCATGGATGATGATACTGGTGTTTTTCTGCCTTTTTATCTCCAACCAGGCAGGATTTGAAATCACCCATGGAGCAATCACAAGAGCCGACATTGATGAAAAAGTGTTAGCACTTGTATTTTCAGGCGATGAATTTGCAGATGGTGCAGAAATGATTAGCTCTACGTTGAATGAGCAGGCTGTTAAGGCCTCTTTTTTCTTTACCGGTAGATTTTATAGAAACCCGGCCTTTAAATTGATGATCAGCAAATTAGTGGGAGAGGGTCATTACCTGGGTGCACATTCCGATGAACATTTACTGTATTGTGACTGGAACAACAGGGACAGTCTATTGATCTCTAAGCAGACCTTCACAACCGATCTAGAGAACAATTACCTGGAAATGGCTCGCTTTGGAATTCAAAAACAGGATGCCCGATATTTTTTACCCCCTTATGAGTGGTACAACGATACTATTGCGGCCTGGACAGCGGATCTCGAGTTACAATTGATCAACCACACACGTGGCACCCTATCCCATGCTGATTATACAGTTCCCAAGATGTCAAATTACAGAAGCAGTAAAGAAATATTTGATAGTATTGTAGCTTTTGAAGAATCACACGATGATGGACTGAATGGTTTCATTTTACTCATTCACATCGGAACAGCTCCGGAAAGAAAAGATAAATTCTATAATTATCTGAGCACATTAATTGTGGAGCTGAAAAACAAAGGTTATTCGTTCAGTCGCATCGATGAACTGTTGGAAAAATAGACAAATGAAGCAAATACTTCCCTTACTTATCTTTTGTTGCCATTTGGCAGCAGTGGCACAACCTCAACCATTCTTTATCAGGATCAACCAGGTGGGCTATTTACCTGAGGACCCAAAGGTGGCCATTGTATTTGCAAAACAACAGGTAAAGGAAAAGATCGATCTGATACACAAGGAGACTGGCAAACGACAAGCCCGGTTTAAACTAATTGAATCGGTTGCTAAAGGCTGGGGGGCTTTTAGCTACTACTACGAACTGGATTTTTCCACAGTTCGGGAAGAAGGTATATATTATTTAAAGGGTCAGCAATCCGGTGTCATGTCCCAAAATTTCTCTATATCCAAAAATGCCTACACCCGTAAATCTGAGTTGCTTCTGGAGTTTATGCGTCAGCAGCGTTGTGGGTACAATCCATACCTGGACATGGTTTGCCACCAGCAGGATGGTAGATCATTCTATGGTGGGGTCCCGGACTCCACCTATGTGGATGTCAGTGGAGGGTGGCACGACGCCGGAGACCAGCTTAAATACCTGATCACCTCCAGCTACGCCACAGGTCACTTGCTGAAAGCTTTCGAGCTTTACCCTGAAAAGTTTGAGGATCTTACCAATGCAATGGGTCAGCCTATACCTAACAACATTCCCGATGTGCTGGATGAAGCCAAATGGGGGTTGGACTGGATCCTGAAGTTGCATACAAGTCCGGATCAGTTGGTTCACCAGGTGGCAGACGACCGGGACCATGTGGGGTGGAAGATGCCGGATAATGATCCTTCTGACTACGGATGGGGCAAAAACAGCTATCGGGCAGCCTATTTTGCTAATGGACGGTCCCAGGGACTGCGTGAGCATAAAAGTGTGGCTACAGGATTTGCCAACCTGGCAGGCAGGTCTGCAGCTGTACTGGCCCAGGGAGCAATCATCTGGAGCGAAATAGACCCGGTATTTGCTGCACGGTGTAAAACTGCTGCACAAAGCCTCTATAAACTCGGTAAGGAAAACGAGGGGTTTCAACAGGGTAATTCCTATGGGGCACCATACAGGTATACTGAGGAGACCTGGTACGACGACATGGAGTGGGGAGCTGCCGAATTGTTCCGGCTAACAGGAGATGATTTGTATAAGACTGACGCCATAGCGTATGCACGACGGGCCCATACTACCTCATGGATGAACCGGGATTCAGCCGCACACTATCAGTATTATCCTTTTATCAACCTGGGACATTTTGTGCTATATGACCTGGTGGATAAAGATTTCCGGGACACCCTTGCAGCCTATTACAAAGACGGAATTGAATATACCTTCAAGAGGAGTCAAAAGAATCCCTTTGGGGTTGGTGTCCCTTTTATCTGGTGCTCAAACAATCTGATGACCAGTCTGAATACCCAGATCATTCTGTATGAAAAGATGACTGGAGACAAATCCTATCACGAATTTTTAATTAACCAGCGAGATTGGCTCTTTGGCCGCAACCCATGGGGCACTTCCATGTTTACGGGTATTCCTGATGATGGTGAATACCCTGAGGATGTTCATACCAGTATATGGGCACTCACCAAAAAAATGGTTCCCGGTGGGTTGATTGATGGGCCCATATATGGCAGCATCTACAGATTGCTCAAAGGCCTGACGCTTTACAATGAGGATGAGTTTGCCCATCTACAAAACCCCTATGTGGTCTATCATGACGACATCGGTGACTACTCTACCAATGAGCCAACCATGGATGGTACGGCAGGATCTATCATCATGATGGCCTATTGGGCAGGTATCCTGGATTAGGAGAATTCATCTTAATTTATCTCCTTTGCATTAAGGTATGTAAAACATTGAAGGATGGACAATTTTTATGAATTGATTCGTGATGGCCTTCATTACAACAAGTTCACCCTTGATGAACTGTTGTGCGTAGAATACACATGCCCATTACCTGATGAAGAGTCTGTTCTTTGGGCACAAACTGACTACATTATTCATGTCTTAAGTGGTAAAAAGACCTGGCGAACACTTGATGAAGAATTGGTCGTTTATCCTGGCGACACCATCTACATCAAAAAAGGTGTAGCGTTTATTCGACAATTCTTCGACGACGATTTCTGCGTACTGGTATTTTTTGTTTCGGATTCCTTCATCCGAAAAACCCTTCTCGAGTTAGAGGGGAAATTACCTCTACGCCTGACTTCTGAAGAACAGTCATTTAACATCACGCGAATTAATGAAACACCCGTTCTCAAAGCCTATTTTCAAAGCATGCTTCATTACTTTGGCACTCCCCAAAAGCCTGTCAACTCTGTTCTTGAATTGAAATTTAAGGAGTTGATCATAGACATTCTTGTTGGTAACAGCAACCAGTCTTTGGCCAGGTATTTTTTTGATTTGGGCAAACAGGCTTTACCCTCCCTGAGAGAAATAATGGAGCAAAACTATTGCTATAATTTATCCCTCGAACAGTTTGCCAAACTATGTCATCGCTCACTATCATCATTTCAGCGAGACTTTCAAACCCAATTTCAAACCACGCCCGGTAAATGGCTGTTATCCAAGCGACTTGAACGTGCAGCCTACCTTCTGCACCGCGACAGCACTAACATTGCTCAGATCGCATATATGTGTGGCTTTGAGCATACCTCTCATTTTAGCCGCACATTCAAAGAGAAATTCGGTGTTACCCCACTCGCCTTTAGAAACCAGCTGATGGAGTTGGGTTAACGCACAGCTGAACATCCCAGTCTATTTTTTGAACATTTGAGTCAAATCCATCTGCCAATTCCTGTCGTCCTTTGTTCAAATAAATTGGAAATTGAGATGACAGAAACTACAATCGATTTTATCCAGAAAGTTCATGAGATCGGCCCGCAATTCCAGGAATCTGCAGGCCATCATGACAGGAACAGGCAATTTGTGGATGCAAACTACGAATTACTTAAGGAGCACGGCTTTGTATCCGCTTTGATACCGGAGCCATTGGGTGGTTATGGTATCAGGCACAGTGAAATGTGTGATATCATAGAACAGATCGCTTTCTATTGCTCCTCCACAGGATTGGCTTTTTCCATGCATCAGCATTTGCTATCTGCTTTGATTTGGAAGTACAATCAGAAAAATGAAGGAGCGGAAATATTGATGCGGGTAGCCAACAACAACCTCATTCTGATCAGCACAGGAGCAAAAGATTGGTTGTCGTCAAGTGGAACCATGAAACGCACCCAGGGAGGTTACCTGGTCAGCGGAAAAAAACCCTTTGCCAGTCAATCTGTATATGGCGATATTGCAGTGACAAGCGCCCGATTCGATGGGGATCAAAATAAAACCCAGGTATTGCATTTTGGTGTACCAATGAAATCGGCAGGCGTTTCGCTCCTGGATGATTGGGATACCCTTGGTATGCGTGGAACAGGTTCTCAAACAATAGTTTTTGATAATGTTTTTGTTCCAGATAGCGCCATTACTTTAACACGAAATGCCGGAGAGTTTCATCCATTCTGGAATATAGTATTAGGCGTGGCGATGCCATTGATTATGGCTGCATATGTAGGCATTGCAAGACGCGCATATACACTAACGAAAGATTCCCTTCGGCAAAACAGTCAACTTGATCCTCATGCTAACCTCCAGCTGGGTGAGCTTTACAATTCACTCACCCGTGCCCAGGTAGTTCACAGGGACATGATACGGTTGGCCAATGACCTTGATATCAAACCGACGGATGATTTGTCCATGGAGATTCTTACAAGGAAAACCATAGTAGCCGACGCATGTAATGAAGTGCTTAATCTGTGCATGAACGCCATGGGCGGCAGGGCATTTTACAGGTCAGGTGAGCTGGAAAGACTATTCCGAGATGTGCAGGGGTCACGCTACCATCCTTTATCCAAATTGGACCAATATATATTTGTTGGTGACTATCTACTAAAAACCGATTGATTAATGATTTGATCCCCTGATAACCCGGTTGCTTAATTGTATCCGGGTTCCTAACATTTTAGCTGAAATTAAAGGGAGCAATTCCGACTAAAACCACAAAAATGTCTCAGCTTTGAAGCCTGAATGAACAGGATAGAAGAGCATATTCTTAAGGTGACCAACGGACAGTCAATCACCCGGACACAATCGGTACAGACATTGTGGAGTGGCTATGGTGAAATCAAACGATGCTTTTTGGAAGGGGGGAAGCACCCAAGCGTCATTGTTAAGCACATCCAATTACCTGAAATCAGTCACCACCCCAGAGGCTGGAACACTGAGATTTCGCATCAACGTAAACTCAAATCCTACCAGGTGGAGACAACCTGGTATCAATACTTTTCGCAAATAACGAATGCATCATGCAGGGTGCCAAAGCTCCTGGAGGCGACAGAACAGGATGGAGAGCTACTTTTTATAATGGAAGACCTGGATGTCAGTGGATATACCGGTCGACTACAGCCTGAACAAGTCACTCTGGAGGATGCATTAAGTTGCCTGAAATGGCTAGCTAATTTCCATGCCACGTTTTTGGGGTCTGACGGGGAAGGGCTTTGGCCCATCGGCACCTACTGGCACCTGGATACACGGCCCGATGAATGGGAACGCATGGGAAACCAGACCCTTAAAATGGCTGCTGAAGCTATCGATGCGCGACTGAATAATGTCAAATACAAAACCCTGGTTCATGGCGATGCCAAGCTGGCCAACTTCTGTTTTCACCAAAATGGAAAAGTGGCTGCAGTAGATTTTCAGTATGTCGGTAGGGGCTGCGGGATGAAAGACGTGGCCTATTTTATCAGTAGCTGTTTTGACGACGAAGACTGTAAAAAGTATGAAAAAGAGTTATTGGATAACTACTTTGATCAACTTGAAATAAGCCTAGGTAAACTATCTGTATTCCAGGCACTTAAAGTAGAATGGATGAGCTTGTATTCTTATGCCTGGGCAGACCTTTACCGATTTCTGGATGGCTGGAGCCCCGGCCATTGGAAGCTTCATGGCTATAGCGAAAGCATGACAATGGAGGCCCTTGATGATTTGAATCTATGAAAGTACTTACACCTACCGAACAACAATATCTCTGTAATGAGGCTAAAGAAGCAGCTATAGCAGCAGGGAAATATATCCAATCCCAGTTTGATCAGGAATATCAGAAGAAACACAAAGCAGGAGGCGACACCCTGGCCAGTCAGGTGGTGACTGCAGTGGATATCCGGGCCCAGGAAATTGTTCTAGAACATTTGAAGCCAACCATCGCTGACTTTGATTTAGGTCTTCTTACAGAAGAGTCGGCTGATGACCATTCCAGGGCGGAGAAAGCTTATTTCTGGTGTATCGATCCCATGGATGGCACCTTACCCTTTACAGAACGCCGGTCAGGGTATGCGGTATCAATTGCGCTGATCTCGCAAGCAGGAGATCCGGTGGTGGGAGTAGCTTATATCCCCGACCTGGAGGAATGCTATTCTGCCGTAAAGAGATCTGGTGTATATCTCAATGACCAGCCTTATGTCCGGGAAAAATCCGAGGACCCCACCATTCATTTCTATATGGACCGAAGCTTTCTGGACGAGCCGTATGTGTCCGATATTAAGCAGGCATTTGAATCACAATTCGATCATATAGAGTACCATTCCACCTTTGGGGGTGTACGCAATGCCATCGGCGTGATGACATCCGGCAGTGGGTGCTACTTCAAATTTCCCAAAAAAAGTAAAGGTTGTGGTAGCATCTGGGACTATGCCGCCACACGCCTGTTTATGGAGGAGCTGGGACTATGCGTTTCCACTGCCAACGGTGATACCCTACACCTCAATAGACCAAACACTACCTTCATGAATGAAACAGGGATCTTATATGCCACAGATGAGGAGTTAGCAAGCTTTATCCAGGGGTTGAAGAAGTAATTGACTTCCATCAATAGCCTGTCACCCTGACCCACGTAAAATATCGGGATTTTCTATTGTAGCTGCTTAATGCGATATTAGCTAAAGCACTATGGTGAGTAGACCTTAATTTCATCAAATGAAAAATAGCAGTATAAACTCAAAATGGATGTTGATTTTCCTGATACAGCTGGCTATTTGTGGTCAACACATCATCGCACAGGGGAAAGTACAGGTTCCCACAAAGGACGAAGTACTAAATACTTTAAAGCAACAACATCCCCGGCTGATTTCGCTGGAAAGGGTAGAAACGATCAGGCAGTTGATCCGGGAAGATGATATGGCCAAACAAATCTGGCTTTCCAACCTGGAATTTGCAGAAGAATTACTGGACACAAAACCAGTGGTATACGAAAAGCCGGATGGACGAAGACTGCTTCGTGTAAGTCGTGCGGCACTGGAGCGAATACGTGCTTTGAGCATAAGCTATCTGGTATTGGATGAGAAAAGATACGCAGAGCGGGCCTGGGAAGAACTGCAAGCGGTTGCTTCGTTCAGTGACTGGAATCCATCTCATTTTCTGGATGCAGCAGAAATGACCCATGCAGTAGCCATCGGGTACGACTGGCTATACGCATACTGGAATGAAGAACAAAAAAAGATCCTGGAAGATGCTATTGTGAGAAAAGGTCTGAATCCTGCATTAGCAGTGTATGGCAGTGAAAGCGGCTGGCACACAGGAAACATCAACTGGAACCAGGTATGTAATGGCGGCATTTCCATAGGTGCACTCGCCATCGCGGAGACGGTCCCCGATATCGCTGCTGAGATCCTGAGTACTGCCATTGAAAGTATTCAATTGCCGATGCGGGTTTATGAACCCGATGGGGGTGGATATGAAGGGCCCACCTATTGGGATTATGGCAGCCGGTACAATGTATTCTTCATTGATGCTTTGGATAACAGCTTAGGGACTGATTTTGGATTGAGTACCATGGAGGGCTTTCGACGCAGTGGGGATTTTCAGATCCATTTATCCGCCACAGACCTCAAATGTTTCAATTTTAGCGACAGCGATATCAAGGCCATGTCTACTGCCCAGCATTTCTGGATGGGAAAGAAATACGACATTCCGCACTATTCCGGATTCAGGTACATGGCCCTCAAACGGGGTGTCGAAGCTGATCTTTTGGATCTGCTGTGGTTCGACAATCGTTACAAAGACTTTGATTTGAATACCATGGCTTTGGATAAGCATTTTCGTGGGGCTGAGATCATCACGATGCGGGATTCGTGGGAAAACGGAATGGGTTTTGCCGTCGCTTTGAAAGGAGGATCAAGTACCCGGGTCCATAGTCACATGGATTTAGGATCATTTATTCTTGAATGCGAAGGCGTTCGCTGGTTTATTGACTTAGGTAAGGATAGTGAAACTTATCAGCGACATATCAACAAAGCTGGCCGATGGGATTTTTACAGAACGCGTGCTGAGGGGCACAATACACTGGTCGTCAACCCGGCATTTAAAGGCAGCCAGAAAAGGACAGAGGATGGGGTGGCTGAATTTATCAGGTTTGAATCGGGTGAAAAATCTGCAGAAGCAGAACTGGATGTTTCAAAAGCCTATGAAAACGATGCCTTTTTCAAACGTACTTTTATACTAAACAGAGGAGAAGAATTCCGAATTTCGGATGAGATCAAATGTGAAGAACCTTCAGAGCTATACCTTTTTTATCACACAGATGCAGAAATAACCCTATCTAATAATGGTCGACAGGCTGTACTTAAGAAGGAGGGAAAGTCCATGGTGGTCGACCTGGTCAAGCCCTTAGAAGCCCAATTTGAAGTTAGACCAGCCAAACCACTGCCTGAATCACCAGTACTCCCATTCCAGGAAAAGAATCCGGGTATTCAAAAGCTGACACTTCACTTTACCAATGTTGAGGCTGTTGACGTAGAGGTCGTTTTGAATAGGGCCACGGGGTCAAACCAATAGGTAGGGTATTGAGTGAAAAACAGCAGCTATAAGTTCCACACTATGTCTACTTCTTCTCGTATTGAATGGAGTTGATTCGCCACCTGAAATTGGCTACTTTGGTTTCGACAATCGCCTCATCGCCCACTTTTTTGTGAAGCAGTGCCTGTGCCATTGGTGAGTCCATCGAAATATAATCTTTATATCCGACCAATTCTTCATATCCCACGATCCGCAATCGCTTTTTCAGTTGATCCAGAGGGTGACAACAATTGGAATTTCCAGTGCAGCACCCGTTTGACGAGACAACGGTGTATTTCTACCCATAACATTTCCGTAACCAAAACGTTTATGAACAACGTCAATTACATGTTCATGTCGAGATCGACTTTGCTCAAACTTCTTTTTATTGCTGTCATGATCGGGGTAATACAGCCTCCATTGTTAGCTCAGGAACAAGGGGTTATTAGCAAAGTCTGGAACTACATGTTTAATGATACCACCCATGTAGAGAAACCAAAATTCATGGCCTATCCGACCATTGCCTATGCACCGGAAACAAGGTGGGAGTTCGGGATCAGCGCATTATATGTGTACTACATGAATCAGGATACCAGTAACCGACTGAGCGAATTAAACCTGTTTACATTTCTAACGCTGGAGCAGCAATATGGACTATGGCTGGACCATGCGCTTTATGGTGATAACAGCAAATGGTTCTTCCTGGGAAAAATACGCCTACAACAGTTTCCCTTATTTTACTATGGGATCGGGCCGGAGATCACCGGTGAACAACTTGCACAGATAGATGCAGGTAGCCTGGCTATCCGGGAACGTATACTGCGGCGAATTACCGGTAACCTGTACCTGGGTCTGGAGACAGATTTTACGCGATTGGCCAGTGTAGGTGTGACCAGGCTTACCAGTGATATATTTGATCCACCTGCCGGAGCTCATCCCTACACCAACTTTGGGTTGGGTATCGGGCTGGTTTATGACAACCGGCACAATGTGCTTAATGTCCGCAAGGGATTCTTTGGCGAAGCAGGTTTCTTAAGATATGACAACCAGTGGGGCAGTGATTATGAATTTACTTCCTATTTCTTGGATGCCAGGTATTACTATCCAATGGATAAAAACCAGGTCCTGGCTTCTCAACTATATTTCACTGATGTGGAGGGTGATGCTCCCTTCAATCAGCTGGCGTTGATGGGTGGCGAAAGTTTGATGCGTGGTTATTATACGGGGCGCTACCGTGACAAAACTTTACTAGCTGCACAGGCCGAATACAGGTTTTTACCCTTTCCATTCAGCAGACGTTGGGGTGCAGCAGTATTTATGGGTGTTGGAACTGTTGGGGACCGGTTTAAAAACCTTGACTTTCAACACCTGAAAGCAGCAGGAGGGGCCGGAGTGCGTTTCTTGTTGTTCCCAAATAAGGATATTTATACCCGGCTTGATGTTGCTTTTTCTGAAGATGGCCCAGGGTATTACTTCTTTATCGGAGAAGCTTTTTAAATTTGAGACTGTGACATCAAAAGCAAGGTTGAATTCCAGTATTTGATTATATTGGGGTATTCAAATAAGCTATCACCCTGGCTGCTTATTTAGCTAAACAAATTTCACCTTTAATCTAACAACATGCGTCCAAAATCAGACAGAAGAAATTTTTTAAAGAAGAGTATTACGGCTGGTGTTGCCGGTATCGGTGTACCCTATCTTATTCCCTCTGAGGTATTGGCCAGCCCTAGCAAAAGAGTAGGTGCCAATGATAAAGTCATTCTGGGCGCGATAGGCACTGGAAGTAGGTTTGGTGGTTTAAGCCCGGGTGACGTTGGCGGATTGGGAGAAACTTTTGCCAAACTTGAAGGAGTAGAGTTTGCTGCGACGGCTGATGCTGATCTGGGACGTTCCCAAAGTTCGGCAAAGAATCTTGGCAGCAGCGTAACAGCCTACCAGGACTACCGGTATATCCTTGACCGGTCAGATATTGATGCGGTCATTGTGGCCAGTCCTGATCACTGGCATGCCCAGCATAGCATTGATGCGGCCAAAGCCGGTAAAGATATTTACTGTGAAAAGGCTTTGACCGTGACTGTAGAAGAAGGCAGAGCCATGGTGAATGCGGTCAGAAAGTATCGGCGAGTACTGCAGACTGGCTCTCAGCAAAGAACCTGGGGCAACTTTCAAAGGGCTATCATGCTTATACGTAATGGCTACATTGGTAAAGTGAACAGGATCATTGGTGTGAATTATCCTGGCGCATGGGAAAATGCCCTCCCGGCACAACCGGTTCCGGAAGGAGTGGACTGGGACATGTGGATGGGACCTGTACCACCACATCCTTATAACAAGAATATTCAAATAAGCCGTTCCAACCCCGGTTGGTTGTCTATCAGAGATTTTTGTGGCGGTGAAATCAGTGGTTGGGGAGCACATGGCCTGGATCAGATCCAATGGGCGCTAGGCCTGGATGAGAGTGGCCCGGAAGAAGTATGGGTAGAAGGCAAACCCTATGAGCCATGGATCGCGAAAGCAGACTCTCCCTACGGACGGTTCTTTGGTTCAAAAGATCCGGTCATTCACTATACCTATCCGGGGAAAATCCATGTCGAGCTTTCTGATGATGGTGAACCTACTGGTGGAGCCACTTTTATTGGGGATAAAGGCCAGATAAAGGTAGGTAGGGGTATACTCGATGTGAGTGATAAATCATGGCTCAAGATTCCTTTAGAAGACATGAAAGTCCAGGTACCCCGGCCTGACAACCATTCCCAAAACTTCATTGATTGTGTCAGGGACCGCACAAAACCGATTGCGGATGTGGAAATAGGTCACCGGTCTGCTACTGTAGGTCATCTAGGTAACATCGCGAGGTGGGTAAGCGAGAAGACCGGAGAAGTTGGTGTGAAAATGAAGTGGGATGTACAGGCTGAGAAATTCATCAACAGCGAATGGGGCAACCATTTTTTAAGCCGTCCTCGGAGAGCAGGCTATAGCTTAAAAAGTTAAATCCTATAGCACCCAAAGTGTGCTGTTTATAGATTCCCTGCCCGCCTGCCGGCGAGGCAGGGCTTGAATGATGATGATCTCAATATTTTGTAAGATAATGAAATCCAATACTGCTTCAGGTACTCAATCAGAAATCAAAACCCAGGAAACCTGAATAGACTCAGTATAACTAAATCTACTGTCAAAAATAATAGCCATTGCGCTAGGAAGAACAAGTAAGCGGGAGGATGATTAAAACATAGTATCGGGAATATGTTAGAAAGTATGGCCATTAAATCTTTCGCGTAAAGAAAATTGAGGTTATACAAAATGGTATTCAAAATACTGTCTGAGTCCGCCAGCTGGCGGACGAGTTTATTTTGATTACGTGTTTGACCTCAATTTTTAGCTAAAGATTTACAGGCCTAGATTTTTTGCTTCCTTTTTCATCACCGCGGCGGCGGACCGCTGGAAAAAGGAAGAGCCTCCGCGGCTTGAGCGGTGATGATCTCAATATTTTGTGAGAGAATGAAATACAGAACTGCTCCCCCAGGAATGCAAGAGGATTGTTTCATCATTTATCTGCCTTGCCATAATACTTCTAATCGATTCTGATTAGATACAAGCAACAATGACTCCCTAAATAACTCATCTAAGGAAAGTAAGCGTACTTTTTTACATGGAAGGAGGATAAAATATTTGAAGCTAAATACCACATTATAAGACCAAAAAATATATATCATACATCTCGCTTTTTATATGCTGCCCATAGATATATTTGTTAGAATGTATTTATGCATAACTGTCCTATCCTAAATGATCTTGACCTATGAAAGTTGTATCATACTGCTTATCTCTATCTATCATATTGATTTCATTGCTATCGGTTTCTGGTCAACACTTTGAACGAGACATTGTAATCGATCTTGAGGTTAGAACAGCTGCTTTTACTTATGGGGACCTGGATGGCGATAATCTCGAAGAAGTCATTGTCGCATATGAGACCTCTGATTTTATCTCAATTGTTCCGAATCTGGGAACAAAGATGGGTAGTCCCCTATATCAGGAAATAAGTACAAATACAACCCCAAAACAACTGGTGATAGTTGATATAAATGATGACAATTTGAATGACATTGTTTTCCTGGATCCTATTCACGACCAAATCGGAATACTTATTAACCTGGGAGACCTAGTCTTTGATGAAGCAGTGTTTTTCGATACAGGAACTGATCCTGTGAAAGTAATAGCTGGTGACCTGAACAATGATGGCCTCAATGATATAGTAGTCGCAAATAGCGGGTCCAATAATTTGTCATTATTCTACTCAGAGGTTTCTACAGTACTGTCTCCCGCAGTATTGCTGGAAACAGGGCAATTACCTATGGATGTTGAAACCCATGATTTGGATGGTGATGGATTTTTAGACCTAATCATAGCTAATCAGACCGGAGAAAGTATCGGGTTCCATTATGGAGGTGCTGAAGGCTTCTCAACAGGTATTCTACTTATAGACGGATTAAGTCCGGTAAATATTGAAATTGGAGATATGGATGTAGATGGAGAACCGGATATTGCTGCCCTTTTTCATGAAAGCAATAAACTACATCTATATTATGGGAATCCGGATGGTTCCTATGATGCGCCCATTATTTTGGACGGAGCTTCGTCCGCGGCAAAACATGACTTTGTCATAGCAGACATTGACTCAGATGGGATCTATGATGTGGCGTTTACGTCATTAAATAGAGTCGCCAGTATGTTTATCGGGAATGGGAATAAAACGTTTGACTTTTATTCTTCGGAGATGGGTTCTGAAGGTATTAACCAATCTCTTGGTCTTGAATTTACTGATATTATGCAGTCAGGGACAAAAGGCTTTCTTTCTGCAAATCCCAGAAGTATTCGTATTGCTGAAACTCATCTGAATGAAAATTATGAGTTTTATAGCTATTGGGAGTTTATTTCCTGGTCTGATGTGAATAATGTGGACATAGGAGATATTGATGGGGACGGACTATTAGACCTCGTAATAGCTAACCGTCATTTTGACTTTTTCACCATTTATAAAGGGATTGGAAATGATCAGTTTGAGTTTTATAATCATTTCTCGTGTGGTGATGGAATAGATGATGTAAAACTAATCGACTTAAACCTGGATGATCACCTGGATATTTTTATGGGAGGGTTTGAACCATCAGTTTGGATCAATGATGGTGCCGGAAATTTTACCGAAAAACCAAGACCAGCTAGTCAAGCATATAGTTTCACATTTGCCGACTTTAATAATGATGATTATCCTGATCTTGTTTGCTCGGGTATCATGTTTTTAAATGACCAGACAGGCGGATTTACCTTATCCAGAGATTTCGGATGGAATGTAAATGATGTAACGACATTTGATTATAACAATGATCAAAACAGTGACCTGGTATTGACATTTCCTTATGATAAAGAGACTATTGAAATCTATCCGGGAGTAGGTGATGGTACATTTGGGACACCCATTACAATCAACAGGAAAATATATACAGTAGATGGCTATGATGTAAATGGCGATAACCTGGATGACCTGATTATAGCAGATTTTTTGGTTAATGATGTGATTGCCATACTCTTGAGTGATGAAACAACTCCATTTGCAACTGAGTCAACATCTATTGAGTACACCGGATTTTCATATTTCGTTGAAATTGAGGATATCACATTGGATGGTAAACCTGAGATGGTCTTGAATTGGGAAGATTTATCCTATTTTCCGATCAACGAAGATGGTTCATTTGGGGAAGAAGTAGTTGGAAATTCTGGTTATTATAACCCGCTGGATTTTATGCTGATCGATTACAGCGGGGATGGTTTGAAAAATGATTTGGTGACGGTACACTCGGGATATATTGTAATTCAGACCGAAAAGAAGGAGGCTGAGATATCTTTTATCAATCTTAACCGGACATACAATGGGAGTCCTGTAGACGATTTAGTTGTGACTACACCTGAGGTAAATCACGAAATCACTTTTGATGGACAAACAATCAGACCATCTGGTGTCGGAACATACATCATTGAAGTTACGGTGGTAGATGATGAATACGTAGGTTCTGCTACTGATGAGTTAGTGATATCGAAAGCATCATTGACAATTGGCGCGCAGGATAAAACCAGGGAATATGGAGATGAAAATGGTGAATTTGAGTTATCGTTTGAAGGTTTTGCAGGTACTGATGATCAAAGTGACATAGACGAATTACCAGCGATCAGTACAGAGGCCATTCCAGCTTCAATGCCTGGTGAATTTACTATTACCCTGGAGGGTGGTAGTGACAATAATTATGAATTCATTCTTAATAATGGCTTGTTAACCATTGAGAAAGCAACGCTTGAAGTGACTGCAGATGATGTCACCATATATGAGGATGAAGGATTGCCTGAAACGTTTATTTATGAAATTACAGGCTTTAAATTGGAAGACGATGAATCAGTACTCAATGTGCTACCTGTTGCATCTGTGGATGTAGAAAATGTGGTTATGGGAAGTTACCCGATTACCGTGTCCGGTGGAGAAGATGATGCGTATGCTTTTAACTATACCCATGGCACCCTTACCATTTCAGAAGTTTTGGGCACTGATGAAGAAAATGAAAATAACCTGAGTGTCTATCCTAATCCAACTTCAGATTTAATACATATTCGATCACATGTTGGGAGCATTCATGTGGTTGAAGTCATTGACATAGATGGAAAACTGATAGCAAGTAAAGCCACCCGCGGAGAGAAAGAATCTGTGCTTTCTATCGATACAAAGACCTGGCATCCTGGTCTCTACTTCATCAAGATTATCAAGGACAATAAAATGTCCAGCTTATTCAGAGTTGCAGTTACCCACTAGATAAACAACAGAAAATCAACTATTTATAGACCATTTAATAAATGAATCTTTCAGATCGGCATTTACTTCCTCCCAGCCTTAAAACCCATTGATTAAGTTTTAAATACTCCGTACATTTATTCTTAATATATACTTCTCAAAGAACTAAGAAGCCGTGGGATCCCACAAGATTGGTCCAGGGGTATATTGGAGAAATAAAATTCATTTTAACCGCCAACCCTAATGATGGATTTTTACAACCTCTTCACATTTTCATCAACCGAAACCTTCTGATGAAACGTCTCATACCTATCGCCATTTGGGGAATCATCTCCTGTAGTTCAGTCCCGGTGAAAGCACAGCTGGAGGAATACCTGTCTAAGCATGAGCTCACCTGGTCTCGGATGGTTTCAATATCGAATAATGATGTTTCTATAACCTCCAGACCCATGTCAGGCTATGTGGTCTTGACTGATAACAGCTTTCATTTTGGTAATCTTCAAATAAAACTCACCAATGGTTTTATCAGTGAAGTAAAACTCAAGGAAGGAAAGTGGCATGTATACGACCCCCAGGAGGTCACTGGTCTTGGAAGCATGGCTTCGCCGAGACAACTCATGTTGGAGGGTCGGGAGCTTGCTTATGACACAACAGAAAACTTTGTTCCGGTCATTTTATCTAGAGACGGCACGCAGATGAAAGGTTTTATGAAACAGAAAAAGTTAGTCGGGGGTGGCAGGATATTACTGTTTGCTGAATCGCTGGATAGCGAGGTGGAATTGATCTTTGAAAGTGAAGTAGAGGATGTTGCCCGGGCTAATGACCTTGAAATGATCCGCAAACTTTATGATCTAGAGGCTAACAGAAATATCAAATACGGTATGCTGGTGGGAAACAGTGTACAGTTTGGGTTTGACGGAGTCCACAGGGAAGGGTTGAAGATTCGCGCCCTTCAAAAAAGTTATGAGCTTGCTGAACATCACCTTTATGAAGCTTCAAGAGCTATTTACAAGGGAAATTTTGGGTATGCAGGGTTTATGCTTGGTAAAGGAACCTTTGAAAACGTGGCCCCTTCTAGTAATGAAGAAGTTGAAATACCCGCTGAAATGATGATGGGGCGCTCGGCTTATGGACCATTTTTACTCAGGATGTTTCAATCACTTGACACCTCCGATTATGAACAGGCAGATCAATGGGTACTGGCAGACTACCTCAATACCTACGCACTTTTTCTTCATGTAAAGGGAAAGCATAGAATCGCTGGTGCTTTGTATGATTATGGACTTTCCGTTTGTAGTCAAAACCTTCCCGAAGATGCCGAGATTGCTTTTGCCCTGAAGCATAACTATGCCCTTTTGCGATTTGAAACGGGACATTTTCGGGAGGCCGATAGCCTGATGTCTCTAGTAAACAAAAAATTGGCATATTTCAAGGGAGAGCATCACTATTCATCGTTCATCGCCAAAAACAACCAGGCCATGTTTCTTGCCCGAATGGGTTCTTTTGAAAAAGCTCGTGAAATTCTTCAGTCTTTAGCAGACAATGTTGTTCCGGATTACTCCATCGACGATACCAGGTTGCAGATCAACCAGGCCATGCTGGACCACCAGGTGGGGCTCACGGATCAGGTAATGAATGTTTACATCGGGGTGCTTGAATCCCTGAAAAGAGAAGAGAAAGTCTCTTTGCCTGATTACAGTCAAACGCTGCTACTACTGGGGGATCTCTACCTGGATATTTTGAAAGCAAAACCAGAAAATGCGAGTAACATTCAGGCTTTCTTAAATGCTGTGAAGAAAACAGTGGAAGCGGAGTATTCCCAAAAACATGACACCTATGCCGCAGTATTGATGCTTGAGGGGAGGTATCACCTGGTGAGTCAGCAGTATGAGGAAGCGCTGCAGCGTTTTGTGTCGGCCAATGAGCTCTATGAAAAAAACAAAGGCCCGAAAAGCTATGATTACCTGACAAGCAGTAGAATGGTAGCATTGTGTCTGTGGAAGACGGGAAAGTCCGACCTGGCAGCACAAAGGTTTAGGTTTATTGCCCAAAGCTATCTCAGCCTGAAGACAGAGTTGTTTTCTACCATGAGTGAGCCTCAACGCGAAGCCTTCTGGAGACAGATTAAACCTCAGATTGATTTCTTCTCTCATTTCGTAGCTGAGCATTCGGGTACCCATCCTGAGTGGCTTGGTGATGCCATCAATTTTAGAATACAAACCAAAGGCTTGCTATACTCTTTATCATCCAGGCTTAGGAGTGAGATTGCCAACGCAAATGATCCTGAACACCAGGAATTATTCCAGGAGTGGGTCACCCTGAGAGAGGAGCTGCTGATCCAATATAACCTAAACAACGATGATAGAGAGAAAAGCACTTCTCGTGAAGAGGAGCTAAAAGACCAGTTGGCTGAAGTAGAAAAAAAGCTTGCTGGTTTAATTGACCAAAATACTATTGAAAGCAACTACGAATCACTTAAGCAGCAGCTTGAGGATCATGAATCCATCGTGGAATTTGTAAAGGTGGATCCGAACCCTTTTTTCCAGGATACCGCGAGGTATTATGCTTTCATTATCACTCGAGACCAAAACTATCCTCAGGTTGTTAAGCTGCCTGCAGGTGAGTCTTTGGAGAGAAGGGCCTATAGCCTGTATAAAAACAGTATTGACTTTAGGGAGGAAGATCAAGGTTCCTTCGATGAGTTTTGGGTGCAAATTGCAGCCAGGCTTCAGGGAAAACAAAATGTGTACATCGTGAACGATGGTGTGTACAACCTCATTAATGTGGAGGGATTGAAAACCCCTGAAGGAGGCTATGTGGCTGATAAATTGGATGTTGTTTATCTGTCCAGTCTTAACTGGAAGCGATCCGCCAGGGAATTCAGATCCAGTAAGGCCATTCTTGTCGGACCCCCACTTTTTAGCACTGAAAAGATACCTGCATTACCAGGAGCCAGAAAAGAGATAGATTCACTGAGCCGAGTGCTTAAAGATGGCGGATATTCTTTGTCAATCTATTCCGACAGCCAGGCCTCTGAGAAAAATTTCCGTGGGGTAAATGGCCAGGAGGGTATTTTACACGTGGCAACTCATGGGTATTTCCTGGAAGATGCAGACGGCCCTATCAAAACGCTGACTGGAAGACCTGATTTTCGTTCCGGTTTGATTTTCGCTGAAGCGGTAAGTGAGAAGCCGGATTATCAGGAGGTTTATGATGGCTTTTTTTCAGCTTATGAAGCGTTGAATCTCGACCTTCAGGGGATTGAACTGCTGGTGCTCAGTGCTTGTGAGACAGGGAAGGGAAGCCTGATAGCTGGAGAATCCATTCAGGGGTTAGCCAGAGCCTTTAAGATCGCCGGTGCAGACCATGTGATTGTAAGCCTTTGGAAAGTAGATGATGAGGCCACCCAGGAGCTGATGAGCAGGTTTTATAGAAATTGGACCCGGAGTCATGACTACCATGGCGCATTCAAATCAGCAAAAAATGAACTCAGAAATCTATATCCTCACCCATACTACTGGAGTGGCTTTGTGCTTCTTGAGTAGCTAAGGTTGTTGCTATGGCCTGTACCAATTCACTCCAGAGGCGAAGCATATATTAACGCAATCTTCATTCTCTCCAAAATCGAAATTCAAGAAACCTGAGTTGGCTATTACGGCGGCAGGTGAAAAACCTGCCTTTGCCGAAATGGCTCCGTGCAGGCAGGTTGGCGGGTGGTGCGTCCCGATAGCAATCGGGAGCCTGTGCGCTTAAATTTTATCCGGGCCGCGTAGGCTTGACTTTTTTGCTCCGTTTTTGGCGGTACGCCGCAGCCTTCAAGACAAAAATGAAGAGCCCCCGCGGCTCAAGCGGTGATGATCTTAATATTTTGAAAGTTAATGAATTTAGAACCAATACTCTTAGGAATGCAAGGGGATTGTTTCGTCAACAATCCTGAAATCTGATGACTCCTGGTTAGCTCCTCGTAATGACTAATCTTTTTGTAAGGGTTTTTGTGCTATACTGCAACAATTTGCGAGTGTGGTCTACCCCCTGGCGGATCACGATGGTCTGTGAGCCACTGTGAGCCACAGACCATGGTTGATGAGACACCAGCTGGGGGCTTGCTTTGTTTAGGAGTGGTGCGGCAGCCCCCTTCAGGGGATCAAGGGGCATGCGAGGGCTTTTGTGATATGTGAGGGTCTCAACCAAGCGAAACAACTCCGCCACCTTTACGTCATCCCCTAGAGCCTTAAGTCAGCCTGTCCGCCGCAGCGAGCGAAGGTGGAAGTAGGGGATCTTTCATGATCGTAACCTTCTAACGAGATAGATTCCCGACCTCCACCTTCTATAGTACTTATGTACGGCAAACAGGCATCCTGAGGGAATCTCGGGAATGACAGTGATGGGGGTGAGTTGGGTTTTGCTGCACGAATCAAACCTACATCGTCCTCTTCGAGAGACGATGAACGGAGGAAAAATCCAGAACCACTGCTCCTTATATACACAAGGAGTGACTAATCTGCGGGATGATGTTTGCTGTAAAGGCTTATGCTCAATCAGATAAAACCAGATCCCTACTCCTCCAAATACCCTTTAAAACTCCCAACATCCACACGGTCAGGAATACCACGTGGATACCGACAGTAATTTTCAATTTCTGTGATAGAGGAAATATCACCCGGGTAGGTGAGGATCTCACTTTCTCTTGAGGATTCTACCGCTGCAGCAATACCGCTTATACCAAAAATAGAAAGGCCAAGAACTGCGAAGTTTTCTGCATAATCCGTATGGATAAAAATACCCATGATAGTCGGTATGGTCATGAAAGCACCCATCTTCAGGTAGTTACTGGCAGCATGTCTGGTGAGGATCAGTTGAAATGCCTTGATCTGATCAGCAGGGATTTTCATTACGTCGTAAGCTCCAAGCAGGTACAGTGTATCATTGACCAGCGCCAGGGCTTCCCCGATCTTCATTTCTCCTGATACAGGTGTCAGCTCCACATAAGCGCCATAGGGGTTCATCTTGATTTGATTACGAGTAGCCGGAACAACCGTTCGATACATCTTCTCCTGGCACCCGGAGGCCAACACAATCAGGATCATGATGTAGATGCTTTTCATGGGTCAACAAATTTGCTCGCCCAGAAATATTCTTCCATCATCGGCTCTACCGCCTTATACCTTGGAGCCATATCTTTGAGCCACTTGCCAGGCCTCAAAAACATCATCCTCACCATTTCCTGGTCCTGCTCTCTGAGCCAGTCTTCACGCATCCATTCGATGTAGTATCCTTTTGAGCTCAGGAATAGCTCGTTATTCCCAGCATCGGGTAACCTGAACTTCAACGTATAGGCTGTACCCGGAAGGTTCACCAGGTATTGATCCGGATCATTCAACTGAGTCAGCAATTTTTCGTTGTTTTCAGCGCCATTGATCAGCGCATAAGGCTGCAAGCGGATAGGCTCCACCGCAGCACCCATTTTCACGAGGGCTACCTCATCAATGCGCCACAAACCCTTGACCATGGTAAGGCTGAGCTGGTCGACAGTGCCATTCAGTTGGACGGGCAACAGATGAGTATCGGAGGCGATAGGCCCGGATTCATTCACCTCGCCAACCAGGTGCCATTTCCCGTCGATCCTGGCACGAACCTCAATACCTCCAAGCATGTCCATGATCGGCACCGGCACAGCATGACCTTTTTGCACTTCCCGCTCGTAGGTAGCCAGCAAACTGCCCGCGCCAGCACCCATATAGGCGATGGATTGATAGAACAGAAATGTCGTCAGCAGGGATTGACGGTTAGTGATCACCACACCCAGGTCACTGGCGGGCTGGGGGGTGACGTCCAGGACAAGTTTTTCATGTTCTTTCAAGTTGACAGAATCACTTTCGGAGAAATACTCGATCCCGTCCCGATTAGCTAGTTGTCGGACCACAGGATTACTATCAGGATTAGGAAGTCGGTCATAAGCCGAAACCAGATGAAACCCCGTGTTTGTCTGGAGTACCTGCTCTTCGTCTTTAACAGGAAAAGCCAGGACCTCTACCTGACGGACATAGTGGGTTTCATACGCCTCATTTTTAATGATCAGGGAAAGGACCGAATCAGTTGACCCGATATTTAGGTGATCGATGTCAGTAGCTTCGAGACTGCTGGAGATGCTGGAAGAAAAGCCCTCAGCCTGTATTTTGAGAGAATCACCTGTGATGGAATAAAAAGTGGGACACGAACCGAAACACGCTTTAGGATCGAACAGGCAGGGTACCGAAATAACGCCCAAAATAGTGGGAAAGGTCATGATGAGGGGAGAGACCACATTCACTCCCACGGGATCGTTTGTTTCCGCCAGGAGACAATCATCGAAGGCCAATACAAAATTAGTCACACTTCTACGTGATTTTCGATTCGCTTCGTGGATATATCCATCTCCGGAAACTGATCCCCTTTCAGGATTTAATTCCCAGGATCTAAACGTCACCAACCGACCATCATTGAGGTGAAGTTTTAAATAAAGATTAGATTCTAAGTTGGACTTGTCTGGCAGATCGGACGCATGGTAGACATGCTTGATACTGCCAATTTTGGAACTACAGGAAACAAGGAAAAGAAGGACTACTAATCGCAAAATTCCCATTGACTAAAGTTAACGGATTTTGGTATTAAAAGTGGTGGGCGAGAAGGGATTTTAACTGTAGAGGGACATACAGGAAAGGTTTGAGGAGCCAAATATGCACTAATCATACTTGGTTTCGAAATCAGAAACAGGGTAGTTGCCTGAGGCTCCATAGTTGTAGTGCCACCATTCGGTGTCTATAGCGGTAAAACCTGCGGCCTCCATCGTTTCTTTTAGCAATCTTCTATTATTTTGGTTCGGATATAAAGCTCAATCAGTAGTAAATTCGGAACCCAATCTAACCACGCTACCCAGCGGTACAGGTCCATAGGTTGAGGTTGTAAAGTTACTGGGTTAGATTGTTGTATCCCGATGTCAACAGATATCAGACAGAATTTAACGGACATAGAAGTACATAACATTGATATGATGTACAATTAGGAAGATTATTATGAAGAGTATTATAATTCATTTGGCAGGGAGCAAGCAAATAATCATTGGTGTGATGTTTGGCCTTGTGCTTGTACTCATCTTACCATTCGTACTTAAGTCACAGCCGCTCATAAATCTACCGGATGCATGTGAGCAAGTCATTTTGGCGTACACAGAGGAGTGGGCTGGCACGACTGGTACACTTTTGCTATTGGAGAAAAAGGAGGATCAGTGGGATACCGTCAGCGTGGCCATCAAGGTGAATTTTGGCAAAAACAGCATGAGATGGGGAAGGGGACTTCACCGGAATAATGCGTCTCTGGAAAAACATGAGGGTGATGGTTGTGCGCCTGCAGGAGTATTTGAATTGGGTTTAGCTTTTGGCTACGATGAGCAACCATCCGGATTGAGTTGGCCATATCAACAGTTAACGGACAGAGATTATTTTGTTGACGACTCCAATTCCATAGATTATAATACGTGGCAAACAATTCCTGCGAATGAAGTCAATGACCCCAAATCAAAATGGAACTCTTTTGAGCATATGAAGCGAAAGGACCATTTATATTCCTTGGGGATCGTGGTGAAGCACAATGAAAGTCCCATCGTTAAAGGGAAAGGCAGTGCCATTTTCCTGCATGTTGAACGAGCTCCTGGTTCACCCACTTTAGGATGTACTTCTATGAAAGAAGCTGATCTACTTAAAATTATGCAATGGCTTGATGTCAATAAGTACCCGTTACTGATTCAAGCGCCTAAAGGGGAATTGGATAAGATTAAAATGTGAGTTAGAAGGTTTTGCTCGCATTCAGATAAAAAATAAATACACGCAATGAAATACCTCTTTTTAGTCATCTGCCTGATCCTATCACTAGCATCCATCGCGCAATGTGATACCTGTAATCTGACCGAATCAGCTGATTATTGTTATACCGATTCCTTGTTTGTCGGATACTGTGCAGCCTTCAGTGAGGATGAAACTACTTTTCAGTTGGTTTCGGGAAAAAAGGCCAAAAATATCCCCATCGCTGAGGAAACAGATACGCAGTATTTTCTGGACCTCGCAACCAATAAAAAGCTGAAGATCAAGCCGAAGGACCTGCTTTTCATCCAGGCAGCCACCGCTCAATGGGCCATAGAGAAGATGACCCTGGGCTTTACACTGGATGATCAGGGATTAGGGATCAAAATACTTGAAGAGGGAACAGGTACGGTTCCGCAGAAGGGTGAGAACATCAAAGTGCATTACTCGGGTTTCCTTTTGGATGGAACCAAATTTGACAGTTCGGTAGATCGCGGTAGACCCATCGAATTCATATTAGGAACAGGCAGGGTGATCAAAGGATGGGATCAGGCCCTTGCCCAATTGAAACGAGGCACAAAAGCCCGAATCTTGATACCCTCTGAGCTGGGTTATGGAGCCAGAGGTGCAGGAGGTGGAGTAATCCCCCCAAACGCTACGCTGATTTTTGAGGTAGAGTTGATGGAGTAAGACATTCAGATTACTAGGCACCATCACAATGACGAAGCTAGTTGCAGGGGTCAATCTCGTAAGAATAAGTAATCAGGTAGATGATAAAAAATATGGTTCGGGAATTTGCTAGAAAGCCTGGCCGGACCGCAATGAAAAAAGGAAGAGCCTCCGCGCACTGTCGCTGAGGCCTTCGCCAATGGCTTCTGCCGTCGGTGAAAGCTTTAGCTTAGGATCCGGCTTGAGCGGAGATAATTTAAATACTTTTAAAAGTCAATGAAATCCAGAACCACTTCTCCAGTTCTGCAAGGGGATTGTGTCGTCACCAATCAGCCTGTGGCCAAAGGCAGTATCACAATGAAGATGCTTGTTAGTGGCTAGCACTGTGTCACATCAATAGGCGAGAAGTATGGATTAACTCAATCGCCATATTCACAAAAATTAAAATTCTGGAAACCTGAATGGACTATCACGGCGGTGGGTGAAAAATTGGCGTGTGGTGCGCGATGGTCGGCCTGTGCGCTTAAATTTTTCTTGATCTCTTTGCTTACTTTCTGTATCAAGACAGAAAGTAAGAGCCCCGCGGCTTGAGCGGTGATAATTTAAATACTTTTAAAAGTCAATGAAATCCAGTACCACTTCTCCAGTTCTGCAAGGGGATTGTGTCGTCACCAATCAGCCTCTGGCTGAAAGGTTCCTCACAATGACGAACCTTGTTGCAGAAGGCTTGTGCTACCGCCGCTACAATTTACTTTTGTGGCCTATTGACAACACCATCCCTTTCAAACCACCCTCAAACCCCTCATATGATAGTTCGAGATCTAGAAAGTAGTTAAAAAATGATCGTGCAATAGCCAGATCTATTTAGGTAGGACTACTTCTGGTACTCTATTTTAAGGATTTTCCATACAAAATCACCCATTTTTGTTTTAACGATAGCTTCATCTCCAACAGTTTTATCGAGAAGCGCTTTAGCCATTGGGGAGTCCATAGATATATAATTTTTATTTCCGATGAGCTCTTCATAACCTACAATTCGAAATCGATTTTGAAGACCTTTCTCTTCGTTTTTAATTTCTACCCATGCACCAAACTTAACTTTGCCTTCCTGGTTAGGGTGGTAATTAATCACTTTTAAGTTATCAACACACTTACACAGATATCGAATTCGACTATCAATTTCTCGAAGACGTTTTTTGTTGTAATGGTAATCAGCATTTTCTGAACGATCTCCCAAACTTGCAGCCCATGAAACCTTAGCGGTAATGTCCGGACGTTCAACCCGGCAAAGGTGATCATGTTCATCCCTTAATTTCTGCATGCCTTCGGGAGTAATCATTTGCGAGCGGATTATTTTGGGAAGTGTAGATTCCGGGATTTTTCGCCTCATAAGTAGATCGTATTAAGAAAACTTTCCCAAGATAATATAATTGTGGATGTCTGGTGTGTTGGCAAATATATTGGGCACGGGATAGCACGAGCTTTGCGCCAGCATCAGCGGCTACCGAACGTCGGCCCGGTTGAAATAACGACGCGTGATCCCCCCAAACGCTACGCTGATTTTCGAAGTGGAGTTGATGGAGTAAGGGGGAGCCAGAATTATTAGGCTCCATATAATTACATGGTTGACCATGAGAGTGGCGTCTGGTGTGCTAAGCCGCACTTGTTTAGTTTACCAAGGGTTTTTTTTGTTCAATGTCATTCCCCACAGCCATGACATACCATTTAACCTGTGAAAATTTGATATCCTATTTTGTAATGGTTAACTTATCCTTGAACCTTTTTGTGTAGCTCCCAGACAAAAAAGCAAAAGAACCAACATCACCCTGCGTGATTTAAGGAAATCAGACAGATATGATCAATCAACGGATTCATACCATAACATGCAATGTCTACATCCTATGGGTTGGCTTAATTTTCTTTTCATACAGGATTGATGCGCAGGGGTTTGAATATATAGACAATCACCTTCAGTCTACAGAAATTCTTACGATGACTGCTATGGCCAACCACTATTACCTGGGGGGCTTTATTGAGCCCAAGAGCTGGTTATCTTCAGCACCTTATGTAATAAGGCTTGGTACTGCTGGTGATACGGTGTGGACCCACATCATAGAAAGCAGTGGAAATGAGAGGGATCAGGTAGTGGACATGGTGGCCACCAGAGAAAAGAACCTCGGTGTTCTAAGTCAAATTGACAAGTCACTCGTGGTTTCAAAAATGGATGCTGAAGGATCTGTTATCTGGTCTTATACAAGTGAAACAATCGAACATCCCGTTGCCCTCACCAGCACGTCTAAAGGAGAATTGATTGCTTGCGGATCCTGCGAATCGGAAAACTTCAATGACGGGGAGAACACCATATGTGTAGTGAAATTGAATTCCGACGGGGAGCCACTTTGGACAACATTAATGGGTGAGGGTGATCGCATTAAACCTTATGCCTTGAAGCTAAATCCCTCAGGAGAACTTATCGTAATCGCTAAACGGAGAACAGATCAGGGTAATGAGCTATTCCTAACGCGAATCCATAAAAAAGGCAAAGTATTAAATAACCTAACACTTGATCACTGTGAAATTGGTGAGGCCTTTGCACTCGAGATTGACAAGGCTGGTAACATGCTTATAGCAGGGGAGGCCGAAAGTGAATCCAGGCCTGTACTGGTCAAGCTCGATCCAAAAGGCGAACTGATCTGGCAACAGATTTATGATGGTGAGTCAGGGAATTATAGGGCCTATGCCGTTTCCATAGCAAGTGACAAAGGTTATGTGCTGGCAGGACGAACAAATGATGCCAAAGCCTTTATGATAAAAACTGATGACCTGGGAAATCAGGAATGGGTACAACATTTTTCCGGTATCGAAAAGGCAGGATTTAAGAAAGTGCTGTCAACATCAGACGGTTTTGTGGCTGCTGGAGTCACACTAAGCCGGAATACCAACAAAGCGTATTGTATAAAAACTCATCTGAACCCATGAGATCCAGATGTCTTATCAATATGTTGTTGTTTGTGTGTTCCATTCATTACCCACTGATTGGACAGCAGGCTTATGACCCTGCTTTGGAGGTGACAGCCCTGGTACATGTGATCGGTTACCAACCTACTGGTCATCACATTGAATCGGGAGATGTCACCCTGAAAGTGGATGAGGTCTATTCGGGTTCACTCAGAGATTCGGTGATCCGATTTTCCGTCTTAAATGACAAATATTTGATGGATAAGATCTTTGGACAAAAGTCTGATTCGGCAACAATTCTAGCCGGGAAAGAGCACTTTGTATTGAAATACACCTATTTTCAAGAGGAAATGATGCCCGAACCTGAGTACCATCTTATATGGGCTGCCACAAGGGAAAGAAAAGGCAGCCTGGAAAAACTGGAAGCTCTTTTGGTTCCCTTTATCAATGAAACTGAAAATCCGGAACTCCCTATGATGATGCGATCTCCAATCAATCTGATGAAGGAGGAGCGCTTTGGCAGGTTATTTTTTTCTCAAAAGGAAACAAACCTGGTGTACCTTGAAACGTACCCCGGATCTACCAAATGGGTGCTGGCAACACCTGAAGACGGGTATACGCATTCAAGAAAAATGAGCGATGAATTGCTCAAAAAAGAAAAAGAGGGACGGATATTTTACGATGAAGACGGTCATGCAAAGATCGCACATCGCCAGAACCCGGAGTCAGATTACTGGTTTATTGCTACCACTAATAAAATGCCGGAGGAAGATAAATGAGCAGGTTAGGAATAGTATATCTCATGAGCTGCTTATTGTTGATTTCCTTCTCAACGCTGTCTCAGACGCAGGAAGACTTTCAAGACAAGTATATGGCCGTATTTATGAACCAGCAGGATACTGCCAGGGCCAAAGCGTTTGCCATGCAAGCTTATGAAATGGTAGAAAATACCGAAGACCTTCAGACCGTAGCTAACTATTATATGCTCAAAGCGGCATTTGATACAATAGAAGACACGGAAATGTCGGAGGTATGCGAGGCGAGGGCCAAAGCCAAAATGGATTTTTCACCCGTGATAGAAAAGCCCGCAACCTATCAGAATCCGTCAATGGAATGGGCTTACGAATATCAAATGGAGTTTTATAAATCCAATGACATCACCCTTGGCAAAAGGGCTTTGAAGTTTTTAGATGAACATCCGGAACTGGTCAATTTTACCAATTATTCGGCTGTAGCCTATTTTTTTGAGCGGAACATGGATTTTAAAAAGGCTGAAGCGCTTTATGCACTGGCCTTTGATCACATTGATTACGAGCAAAAAGAGTTCGTCTCCCTCATTCAACCCGCTTTCTTTTATATGCGCATTGGTCAATATGAGCGAGTGGAAGATTGCCTGAAACTCAACCAGGAGCTGTTGGGGGAGGCGGATCAGTACCAGAGACCAGGTTATGAATCCTCGGGAAACATGATCCAAATGTTTTACTACCTCTTCATCGGAGACTATCATCACTACATTCAGTCTGCAGCAACATATTATGAGCAGCAGTATCAGCAGAACAAGGCCAACCTGATTGGTAACCCTTACGCTTCAGTGACTGAGCTGAATAAGGCGATCGGGTACGAGTATCTAAGGAAATTTGAACAGGCTGAAAACCACTATCGGGCCTCCCAGCTAGCGAATGAGCAGTGGCTAAAAACCATGAAAGAAACCTATCCCAACTATCACCAGGAAATTTTTCCCATACTGGATGTTTACCTGGCGAAGAGAGGAGATCTGAGTGACAGGGAATCAAAAATCTCTCAGCTGGAAAAGTATTATGAATCTATTGGGAATAACATGCCGCTCACGCTCTCTCAAAATTATCAGCAAGCTATGCAATATGCCTTTTATCATAAAGAGGGGTATACCGACCTGTTTGAAGAGGTGATCAGCCAAATTTCCAGCACCAGAGATTTCAATGAAGCAACCGGACCCCTTGCACAGTATGCCTATTTCCGGATGCGGGACAGAGATCTGTCAAAAGCTGAAAAGCTGTATGATCAGCTTTTTAAACAAAACCTGGAATGGATCAACGACCTTATTTTCACCTTTGGCGAAAAAGCTTTCGTTGCCTACTATACCACCAAGCTGAGAGAAGGCTACCAAAACTATCATTCGTTTGTTAAGCTGACAATGGATGATCCATCACTGCACCAGTGGTTAGCCGGTAATGCCTACGACAACTTATTACTCACCAAGTCAATTGCCTTTAAGGGAATAAGGAAAAGAAAACAGGCATTCAACAAGGCCAATGATCCAGAAATCATTGAATTATATGATGAATGGCTTGCAGCCAAGCAACAGCTCATCCGGCTCTATCAAATGGCCCAGCAGGATAAAAAGGACCTGGCTAACACGCTAAACATCACCCAGGATACCGCCTCCATATCCTTTACCATTTCAAAAGATCAGTTGGATTCACTCAAGCGTGCTATTGATCAACTCGAAAACAGGCTTGCCACCTCAGCAGTCGATTTTAAAGAAACCCTGGAAATTGCTCAACCCAATTGGCAGTCCGTCAGACGGTCGCTTAAGCCCGGCGAAGCAGCTATTGAGCTGATCCGTTTTGACTGGAGAGATCAGATCTATTACACGGATACCGCATACTATGCCGCCTATATCTTACGACATGATAGTGAATACCCGGAAGTGGTATATCTCGATGCTTTTGCTGAGGAGCTGGAAACTAAATTCTACAAAGGCTATAGAAATAGCATTGACTTGAAAATAGAGGACAACATCTCTTATGATCAGTATTGGAAGCCAATAAAATCAAAATTAGACGGGGTCAGGAAGGTCTACTTTTCACCGGATGGCATTTATCATCTCATTAATATGTCCACCCTGAAAAACCCGGTGAATGGTAAATTTCTCCTGGAAGAACTAGAGCTCATCAATGTGACCAGCACCGAAAATATCCATGCCGACGAAGAAAAGACCAGCATTTCAAGCGCTGTCCTCGTTGGGCGGCCACAGTATTCCAGCACATCCACACGTCCTGCCCTGGACACCTTGCAGGCCCGTTCCTTTGCGAAGAATTTCAGAAATGCCAACATTGCAGACCTCCCTGGCACGGAAGATGAGGTCATTGCCATTACCTCAAACCTGGAAACAGCAGGAGTGAAGGTTAAGCAGTTGTTGGGACCCAGGGCAACAGAGGATGAAATGTATGCGCTCAAGTCTCCGGACATTCTGCACATTGCCACGCATGGATTTTGGTCCGGCACCGAAAATGCGACCCCCGGATACAGGATGTTTAATGCCATGATGAATTCCGGTCTGTTGATGGCTGGGGTTATAGACTATTACAGCTCAAGCATATTAAAAGCCACCTCTGATGGTATTCTGACTGCCTACGAAGCTCAGAACCTGGAGCTGGAGGGTACCGATCTAGTGGTGCTATCCGCCTGTGAGACCGGGCTGGGGGATTTTGATGCTGGAGAAGGTGTATATGGTTTGCAGCGAGCCTTTGGAACCGCCGGAACAAAAAGCCTGATCACCACCCTGTGGACGGTAGACGATATTGGGACGAGGGATTTTATGATCGCATTCTACCATCAGATGGTGCAAATGAAGGACAAACATGAGGCCTTTCGGAAGGCACAGCTCACGATCAGGGAAAAGTATAAACACCCTTATTATTGGGGAGCTTTTGTCCTTACAAGCCATTAGCCTGCTGAAGCACACAAAATACCATTAGGGCAACCGCTCCTCATAATACCTTAGTTCTGCTGGCAGATCACTCCCGGATTCCAACGTCAGGTTGGTTCTGATGAAATGAAACCAGTCGATGCTGTCAGCTGACAAATGACATATCAGTAAATCTCCATTGTGTTGGTAAATCATTAAATCATCGAGCTGCAGGTAGTTATCTCCCAGGTTATCAGTGAGATATATTCTATCTTTTCCAACCAGGTTTAGGTGCTTCAGCCGATGATCTTTCAATTTAGCTTTAACACCTATCAGGGCTTCTTCCACTTCTTCATAGGTGCCTATTTCAGGTCCATATATGTAGCTTTTAATTTTAAGTCCCTCAAAGGATTGGCTTGGATACGGGTGCCTGAGCTGGTGAAACCAAAAATACTCGTAGTAGGTACCGATGGTGTCTGGCTTGAAGTAAAATGGCTTTGCCGTTCTTGCTCCACTGTTGGCACCATTGCCTTTTTTGTAGGCCTTCAGGTCAAGAGGCTGATTGAAGAGGTGTAGGAAAAAGCGGGATCTCCCGGAGAAGAACTGGACCAGCTCATCGCCATGCATGGACCAGTCCTGGGCGGCCGTAGCCATCACGAAGTACATCTTGTCACCATCTATCCAGTATTCCCGTGGTGGCTTGTAGTCATCCAGCCTTCGGGTGTTCACTGCTATATCTAACCATCTCCGGGCTGCCTGATCACTTTCAAGCTGCCATTCTTCAATCACAAATTGCCAGCTCTTCCTGAACTTGAATTGTCTGATAGACTGAATCATTTCCCAATCCCCGGGTTTGGGGTAGTGAAGAGTTGTTTTATCGGGCCCATTCCGCTTAAATATGCTGAGCCACCAATGCTCCTGAAAGTCCCTTCGCTCATCAAGGGTGCGCTCCTCCGCCAACGTGAATCCCCAGGAGGAGAATCTCGAGGTCACCTCATCAATTTTATCTCTAAAAGGGTCTGGTTCCCGAAAAAGCTGACCACCTTGATAGGACTTGAAGTATTCACTCGAAAAAACACGAGGCCGTAGCCTGACCGTTTGAAAGACCTTACAGGCGGTCTCAAATTGAGCGGTGGTCAACGAATCGCCAGTCGTGATCCAAAACGACTCATACAGGATCAGGGATGCGATGTGCTCTTCAAGGTTATAATAGAGGTTTCCTTCACCAGTCAACGTATCTACATCGATCACATGGTTTGGCCACCCGGTATTGGACAGGACTGCTTTCTGACGACCAAAACCGTAATCATCAGAGGCCAACACAAAGGTAGTGTCAGGGGTGATGATGTCCAGCCTGTAAGAATCAATGGTAGGCCTTTTGATAGGCTGCCAGCCAGGAGGGAGGAAAAACTCAAACCAATCAGTCTGGTGGAAAACCCAGGATGAAGGAACTGAATCCAGTTTGTATGGAAATACAACTTCCTTTTGATCAGTGGACTTTCCTGAAGTTTGATTCTTGTTTTCGCATGAAAAGTTCAGGGCAACGATAAAAGCCAACACGTAAAGAATTGTCTTCATGAAGTGGAGTTTGCCTATTCAAGATAAGCATTTAATTAGTGACCCTGTAACCAGGCGATTTAACCACTGTGTTTCTACTGTGCTGCTATAAAGGCCTCCAACGCTTCGAGTGAGTAGGTATATTGAGCTTCCCTTCTCAAATTTTCCTCAAATGCCAGTCTGAACTCAAAAAAGTCAAAGGGATATTTTTGACTCATATCAGCTGTTAGTATCACCAGGTTTTCTGGTACTTCCTCCTGATCGGCATTCATGGATTTAAAACATGCCAACCCAACGACCTGCATGGCAGGAGAGGAGTGCTGTAGCAGTTTATGGATCATTTCGATCTCATAGTCAAATACCCAGGTACCTCCATAGCGGGTATTCAGCTTGAGGAAAATGGTTTGGAGCAACAAAGGATCATTTCCTCTGCGAAAGTGGAGATCAAATTGCTTCTGAAGCCATGAGTAACAGGCTTCGAGTGCTTCCACATCTTCGCTGGCCAACTGATGCAGGATCTCAATGGCTTTCACGCGGGCAAAATAATTACCCTTCCCAGAGATGTCTGTGAGCACTGGCTTGAGGTCATTGTTCAGAAGCGCACTCCAGCTTTTCTTCTGGTATTGAAGGAGGCTGTCACCAAGAAACTCCAGTGAGCTGACAATGGCCGGATCATCTTTTGTCAAGGCCTGCTGTACCGCCGCTAATATGGATGCTTCCCCATGATCGAAAAATAGCCTGTTCATGGTGAAGCTAAATCGCAATTCGGGATAACCCGTAACAACCTGGTATGGTGTCAAATTACCTGCTTTGGATTCCATCAAATATCATAGGTTTTAAAAGTTAACTTCATGATTTAAATACAGCCGTCATTTGATAATATTAATAAATCACTGGTTTTTCATAGATGACTGTTTTTACTTACATATCCGATCATAGCTATGGACTTACTTATTGGATCTGGTTTTTCTTCACAGAATATAGTCATAGTAGCTGCAAGTTTTTATCAATTTGAATTTTTATGATTCTAATCAACATCAATAATGCGATTTAGACCCCCAAATACCAATTTGTTCATTTTCCAGCTGAAGGTGCTTATAACTCTCGGTGTCTTACTGAACACTTCTATTGCTTCATCACAAGATATCTCAAAGAAAGCGCTCCGGAAGTACTCCGAGCAGCAACTAAAGGACACGCTCATCAGCAAGTACAACCAATCGATAACGGAGCCTACTTACCATCTGACTGATCTGAGAAAACTATCCAATGCGCTGATAGAAAAGACCAATAACCCAGTGATAGATTCAGCGCAGGTATACAGTTTCGATACGGTTCGTGTTAGTAATAAATATACGGAATATGAGATAGATACTTCTTTGACAGTATTGCGTCAGTTTAACTTGAAATCATTTATTAAAGCCCGTACGAGGCAAAGGAATGCACTAATTCATGAGATCTATTCTCAGAGCCATGATCTCTCGCACTTCACCTTTGCACTCCTAAATGTGGGAGACAGCATTACTCCATCTTTCGATGCGAATGTATCCAGTAATTTCTTTGTTTCGCCTACTTCCTGGCCTGTAGGTTTGGTATTGAATCCAATGTTCAAACTTCGGATGTTTTTGAATCAGCCCTCAGCACCCATTAGAACTCCAAGCAACATGATTGGAGCAACTCTTTTCAGACATTTAGGTGGGGTAGTCGAAGATCTTAATGGTTATCGTATCCTGTTATTCTCGTTTTATCATCATTCGAACGGGCAGGATCCGGGATCATATGATAACGACGGTAATATCAATCTCTACACGGGAAATTTTGGTGTGAACCACATCGATTTGGGTCTGCAACAAGGAACATACAGGGTTTTTAATTCAAAAAAGATCAATAACTACTTCAGGCTTAGTTATCAACATGACTTTATCATTGGAGAGGTTGATGTAGAGACTGGACTGAAAGAATTGGAAGGTGAATATGGGCAGGACAGGATTCATTTAAAGTTTGCAAGTCATCGAATCAGATCAGCCAAATCCCTGGAAACATCATCCAATTCAGATTTGAACATTGTTCGTTGGGGCGTTAACTCAACACTTGTGTTGCAAACAAACGGGGTAAGTTTTTCTAACCTAACCGAAGCAATTAATGCTGAGGCATTCATCTACTGGAAAATGAAAAGTACCCCCAGCCTTTGGTTTACAGGTTCTGTAGGTTGGCTCGGCCACGATTACTACAATATTTACTTCAGAGAATCTACCTTCATAGTGAGAGTGGGACTCGCCGCTTCCATTTCGGCTGGTTTTAGTAGCTGGTAGGTACTATTTTTAGGTCACCAATTAACCGCTGCCGAAAGGTCCTTCCCGAATCATGTTCGGGATAAATTACTATTACGACACTAGTTGCAAGGGCTATTGCTTTACAATAGACGAAAAGCATTTATGAAAGTAATTTCTATATTCTCCAAAGTCGAAATCCAGGAAACCTGAATAGAATATCTAGAGAAAAGGCAAATGTAATATTTTGCTTAGTCGCCAATCAGAAAGGCGGGGGGCTTGCCAAAACACCGAGCCAGCGTCGGGCCTTGTGCGGCTGAAGTGATTGTTTTGGCTTGATTTTTCTTTGTTTCGTTTCTTTTCATCAAGGAAAAGAAATGAAAGCCCCTCCGGCAGGAGTGGAACTCATCGTATTTAGGAGCAACGAAGTTTGAATAGAAGTACACCTCGAATTTAGGGTAGCTGCAGAATAATAAGCTATTACCATCTTTTTCACACCAACCTCACCCCCTGAATCTCCCCCAAAACTCTCAAGAACACTTCAACTCCCCAGTCATTAACTATCAACCAAAAACCCATATACGCCAATTATATGTGTAGAAAAATCACATGGCACTTCAATCCCAGGTGGATTATTTACAACAAGCACTACTCACGGCTAATTTCTTAGAATAATACCAAAATTCCTTTTGTATATATCCCGCTAATAGTGAGTGATTATTGACGTAAAAAAGCCATAAATGTGGCTTCCATTTCCGGTCAACACATTCATGACAAAGACAAAGCATGTTCGTGGTCATTCACGAACGTGTTCGTGACCGTTTATCAACAGCATCGTCGGCGCTCATCAACACGTTCATGATTTCGCTAAAGAAAACAAGCCTTTTTGGGCCAAAAACGCACACTTTTAAATTGTTCACCTTGAGTTTGATAGCTCAAAGTAGCTGGACTATCAGGACTTGCTTTTCATGGAGTGTTAGACTAAGCGATTAACTTGTAAAAGTACAATTTGTTCGGTGCGGACGAAGGGTAAGGAATGCGTTACTCGCTGTAAAATTCTCCCCTTGATTGCACAGGGCAACCTATAGATGTTACCGAAATGTCGGACCGGATCGTGTAGGACCGGGTCGCGCAGACCGATAATGGTCTGTGTTATATTATAACCAGGCTGACCATTCGAATTTTATACTGTTGCTGTCGTTCCTTTCCACTCCAGGTACTCATCAAAGGTCATAAGCTTATCGATGATGCCAGTAGGGGTAAGCTCAATGATCCGATTCGCCACAGTTTGAGTGAATTCATGATCATGACTGGAGAAGAGTACTGTACCCGGGAAGTCTTTCAATGCATTGTTAAAGGCCGTAATGGATTCCAAATCAAGGTGGTTTGTTGGTTCATCCAACATCAGCAGGTTGGCTCCCTTTAGCATCATGCGCGAAATCATACATCGTACTTTTTCACCTCCGGAGAGCACATTGGCTTTCTTAAAGGTCTCCTCGCCTGAAAAGAGCATTTTACCGAGAAATCCGCGGATGTATACGTCATCTGCCTCGCCCTCCGCATATTGCCTTAGCCAGTCGATCAAATTGAGGTTAGTATTGAAATAGGTGGAGTTTTCATTAGGCAGGAAGGCTGAACTTATGGTCTGCCCAAACTTGAACGATCCTTCATCAGCGTCTGCATCATCGTTCAGTATCTTAAAGAACGCTGTGATGGCATTGGCATCCTCCGCAAGGACCGCTATTTTATCTCCTCTGTTTACAAAAAGGTCAATGTTGGAGAAAAGTGTTTCCCCCGATTGAGATTTAGCTAATCCATTTATTTCAAGTATCTGATCTCCTGCCGTTCTATTCTGTGTGAAAATGATGGCCGGATACTTCCTGCTTGAAGGCTGGATATCCTCCACATTGATCTTATCAAGCAATTTCCTTCTACTTGTTGCCTGCTTAGATTTAGACGCATTTGCGCTAAAGCGAGCAATGAACTCCTGCAATTCTTTTTTCTTCTCTTCCGCTTTTTTGTTGGCCGATGAACGCTGCTGCAATGCCAGCTGACTGGACTCATACCAAAACGAATAGTTTCCGGTAAACAGTTTGATTTGACTAAAATCGATATCCGCAATGTGGGTACAAACGGTATCCAGAAAATGCCTGTCGTGAGAAACAACGATCACTGTGTTTTTGAAATCCAGCAGAAAATCTTCTAACCATGATATCGTTTGGATGTCGAGATCGTTTGTTGGCTCATCCAGAATGAGCAAGTCCGGATTACCAAAAAGTGCCTGCGCCAGGAGCACACGTACTTTTTCAGCACCATCCAGTTCCTTTACCAGCTTGTAGTGATCATTTTCCGAGATGCCAAGTCCACTCAAAAGGGATGCTGCGTCAGATTCTGCATTCCACCCATCCATTTCAGCAAACTTAGCCTCCAGCTCAGAAGCCCGCACGCCATCTGCCTCTGAAAAGTCTTCCTTTGCATAAATGGCATCTTTTTCCTGCATGATGTTCCAGAGTTCCGTATGCCCCATCATCACCGTATGTATCACCGATACTTCATCGTATTCATGGTGGTTTTGCTTCAAAACGGCCATGCGCTTACCAGAATCCAATGCAATTGACCCGGTATTAGGGTCGATATCCCCAGAAAGAATCTTCAGAAACGTGGACTTGCCTGCGCCATTCGCACCAATCACCCCATAACAATTTCCTTGGGTGAACTTAATGTTGACGTCATCAAATAAAACACGCTTTCCATATCTAAGCGATACATTGGTTGCTGTGATCATAGGCTTTATATTTCGAGGCGCAAAAGTAGGAAATACATGCAGCGAAAGCTAGGAAAGAGTCACATGATTGTTTAATAATATCCTTATTAGATTGCTCGAATTTGAAAGCCCGCCTTCGGACGGGTAAATATGTTCTGGGGAAGCCTGAGTACGCCCTGGGGCAATCTGAGTGTCCTTTCGGGAAAATGAACTATGCGTTCGGGTTATGTAAGGATGGAGTGGGGTGAGGGAAGTGTGCATTTTGAAGTCTTTCATGATAAAAACCAATATCAGCAAGCTAAACTTTAAGTTAACTGGCATCTTTCCACACTGAGTTGTGTGCCGGCCTTGTAAAATATAGGGGGATTCTGGTATATTGCTGATGGTATAAATGAATACTATAAGGAGGAATCATCAATTGTAATGGAAACTGAAGTAAAGGTAGATGTCCAATCTCAAAAAATTCTTAGTGGAATAAAAAGTACACTAGATTTACTTAGAAACGAATTGATTGAAAACATTCTAGAATTATCTTCTAATGTTGAAAGTAAGCAATATTGGAATTTACTTAAGAGGCTTGAGAGAAGCTTAGACCAATATATAAAACGAGATAGAAAGCTCATTTATATTGGTTTCTTGGGTCATTATTCCTCAGGAAAAAGTAGCACAATTAATTCTCTTTTGAATCTTGAAGGCACAAAGGATGAGAGACCTGTAAATATAAATCCAACTGACGATCAAATTACTCTCATTACTGATGTCAATAATGATGATCAGGTAATTGGCCTTTCTAGAGTTGGACAGGTTCCAGTAGTAATAAATACTGTCGAAAATATTGAGTTTCTAAGAGATAAAATCATTCTTGATACACCTGGTTCAGGAGATCCAAGCCTTTTTGAGGAAATTGTAAGAGATTCTCTGCCAATGTGTGATTTAATAGTCTACTGTATTTCAGCAACAAATCCACTAGACAATTCAGACATCCCATTAATTCAAGAAAAAGAGAAAAACCTTAGAGATCTACCTACTATCTATGTAATTACAAGAGGTAATGAATTTAGAGTAGATGAGTTCAAGCCATTGACGGATGAAAACTTTGATGAAAAGAAAGCAAAGAAGGATGTTATTCAGATAGCGTCAAGGATGAAAAATATTTTTGAATCGGTTGATTTAGATTATGATGATTTTACAATTATTGACAACAAGCAAAAATATAATATTGATAAGCTTTCCAAAAAAATAAAGTCTCTTACCAACAAGGACAATCAGCAAAACTTGATACAACTCCACTCTCATAAAGTTGATTTTTTTCAGAGAACAACAAGGAAGATCAAAGGATATTTTGTTGATGTAATTGAAAATAAATTAGCAACAGTCGAATCATTTTTTAGTCAGGCAGAAAGGAACATTGCAGATTATGATAAAAAGACTCTGATTAGTAGCGATAAACTTATAAATGAATGGCGATCTGTGGATGATTCAATTAAGTCGATTCTTGAAGGATCGATTAATGAAAATAACCGGATTCATTCCTCTTTAGATACACCGGTCGAACTGGTAGACGGACATTCCATTTCTATTTGGAAAGATGAATATTTTTCAGAGTTGAAGATAGCAAACAGGCGAAGAGCTGAAGAAACCAAGTCTAGTTTCAATAGTAAAATATATGATCTCAAAGAACAGTTTAAAGAAGAAGTAAGATCCAAAATAGAAGATGGAAATCGAATTAAGAAAGAAGGAATTCAAAACACGCTTAATGAATGGCTAGAAGAGCAATTTCATGTTTCGGTAAGCCTGAAAATAGAGTATTTAAATGAGTATGAAAGATTTTATGATATTGCTAATAGATTTCTTTCGTCTGAGAGATATGAGGTTTTAAAAACAATCCATAGTTCCTTACAAACCAGACTGAGAAAGACAAGACCTATTGATAAAATAGATGTTCATATTGCAGATTCTGAAAAAATTCTTAATGAGATTTTCTCTATTTTTCATGAAGCAGTTAAAGTTTATAAAATTGCCGCATTTTCAGCAGAAGCAAAGAAGTATATCAAAAATCTAGGACTTAGTGATAAGTTGGATTCACTAGATTCTGAACCAATAGATACTTCCGAATATTTACAGAAAGTCAAATCACAGCTTTATGGTGAAATATCTGATGAACTAGTTTTATTTAAGGACTCATGTGATAAATTATATTCTCGCTTATCAGAGCTCAAGGTTAACCCGCCAATTTTCAGCGATCATAACAATAATGACTTCATTAAGACTCTAGAAGAAAATAGTCAAGAACAAGCTTCGCAACACATAGTGGAATTCATTGACAATAAAAAAATGGAGATCAAAGAATACCTCTTAGAGAAGGTTGATGAAATCAATACCTACAACTTTAAGGAAGAAGAAGAAAAGCAAAATATGCTTAATAAGCTCAGAAAAGACCGCTTTAAGTACTATTTAGCTTGGTTAACCCCAGCATTAGGACTGTTGGTGTTGACATTCATCACTGTCTTTTATCTAATTCCTAAATATGAATTAATTGGTGAGGAAATATCAGTTGGAAATCAATGGTTGGTTGGAATTTTGTCAAATATTGGATTTGCCTCACTCAACGCTTTCCTTGTTAGAAAGAGAGACAGGTATCCAATGAGATATGATGAGACAGAGAATGAGTTTAAAGAAAAACAAAGAAAAAGTGCGATACATTTAATTGATGAGGGGTTTTATAATTTTCGAGAAAGGATATCACAAGAATTGTCGGACTCTATTTTTAATTACCTACAACAATTAAACAAGAGTGATCTTGACACTTTATTGTCAAAGGCAAAAAATAACACCTTATATCAATTTCATAAAATGGTTGTTGATTCAGAATTTGAAGTAAAAAATTGTATCACTGAATATAGTAATAGCTTAACGCAGTTGCGGAATGTTATTGCGCGAACATTGAATAATGTAAACAAGAATAAAGAAGTACTTACTGAGCAATCTATTGACATCAAGAAGAATTCAATCAGTCCATCTTTCGAACTTCTTTCTAGTACCAAGGAAGAAATAACTCAAGCCCAACAACTAATGAAAGGTATAAGCTTTTCATAGGAATTAATTTAACTATGCCTGATTTATATAGAGAGGGTTTTGATACCGCTACCAAAATTAAACTCCACATCCTTCAAGAATACATCAAGGAGTGGCTGCCAGTATTTCTCAAGAAGAAAGAAAAGTATTGGACAGATATTTTCATCTATGATTTTTTCGCAGGTGAAGGTTACGATGATAATGAGAACCCTGGCAGTCCAACAATTATAATTGACGAGCTTAAGGAGTACTCTGATATAATTGAGCAAGAGAAAATCAACCTAAATGTTATTTTTAATGACATTGCTAAAGAAAAGATTGAGAAGCTAGAAAGTAGAATCGGTAATCAATTACCTTATTCTATAGAATATAAGAATAAAGACTTCAAGGACTTATTTAATGAGATTTATCCAGAAATATCTAAACCACAAAATACGATTCTACCACGTTTTATGTTTCTAGATCAATATGGAATAAAATATATTACACCTGAAGTTTTCGCCAAATTAGCATCACTTAAAAGGACTGACTTTATATTCTTTATTTCTTCTTCATTTTTTCCACGATTTGCTGAACAAGAAGAATTCAAGAGATACCTAGCAATCAATAAGGAAGAGTTTGACAACCGTAAACCATACCATTGTCACAGAGTGATTTTCGAGTATTATCAAAGCCTCTTACCAACCAAAGAATTTTACCTTGCCCCGTTCTCGCTAAAGAAAGAAACTAGCAATAACGTCTATGGGTTGATATTCGGTTCAAACCATGCTTTAGGAATTGAGAAGTTTATGAATATATGTTGGAAAATGGACGGGGTGACTGGTGAAGCAAATTTCAATATTGATGATGATATTGTTGATGGAATGTCTTTAGATCTCTTTAACCAGGATACTAGACCAAAAAAGCTTCAATTATTAGAAAAAAGCATAAGAAATGGTATTAGAGATGGGAGTCTAAAGACTTTATCAAGTGTATATAAATACACTTACAATTTCGGTTGCCTCCCTAAACAGGCTAATGAAATAATAAGAGAGTTGAAAAAATCAGATTTAATTGATAAAAGCCTCAAATTAGCAACTTCGAATATTCATAGGATAGACCCTGATATTAAACTAAAGTAACCAATGGCTCAATCTTCAATTGAATGGACAGAGATGACATGGAATCCTACAACCGGTTGTGATAAGATCTCACAGGGTTGTAAATTCTGCTATGCAGAAATAATGTCAAAAAGACTTCAAGCAATGGGGATCGAGAAATATAAGGATAGCTTCGAAGTAAAGGTTCACATGGGAGAATTGGAAACGCCCTATAAATGGAAAAGATCGAAAGTAGTCTTTGTTAACTCAATGAGTGATCTTTTTCATAAAGACGTTCCACTAGAATTTATTCAAAAGGTTTTCAAGGTAATGCGTGATAATCCCCAACATGTATTTCAAGTTTTGACTAAGCGTGCAGAACGTTTGTATGAATTGAGCTCAAATCTTAAATGGAGTCATAATATCTGGATTGGCGTATCCGTAGAGGATGAAGGGGTGAGATCAAGAATAGATTTTTTAAGAAAAACTAAAGCTAGAGTTAAATTCCTATCTCTGGAACCACTAATAGGACCACTTCCTAATTTGAATCTTAAAAACATTGATTGGGTAATAGTGGGAGGGGAAAGTGGTCATAAACCAAGACCAATGAATCCGGAGTGGGTAATTGATATCCAAGAACAATGCGAGAAAAATGATGTTGCATTTTTTTTCAAACAGTGGGGTGGAAAAAACAAGAAGAAAAATGGCCGAATTCTTAATGGCAAGACATATGACGAGATGCCCGAAATAGAACTACAACATAGTGTTTGATTTAAAAATTTTATCTAATTAAAAGTTTGCCTAAACAGCAAGAGGAATATCATTTCATTTCATTTGCTATTGTCGATGGATCATTAGTGAATCTCTCTAAGTTGGAGTTATCGCCATGGGGTGTAAGAAGTCTGCATGTGAAAGATGATGAATTTAAAGATTATATACGGACATTTTCAAAAGGGGAGTGGTTTGATTATAACTGGAAATATTTTGAGAAGTGGGTACTTAGAGGTGGTAATGAAGCAGGATATGTAGGAGGGTATGATGATTTTAATATTCTTGTTCCAAAGAATATTAAACGACCAGTTGATGAAAAGGAATATTTTGATCTGATTGAGGCAATACGTTTAATGCACCCATCAATTATATCAATCAAACACATTTTGAATGTGCAAGTTATCGATCGAAATTCGTTTCATTTTGGTGGACTAAGCACATTCAGCAGTAGATTTAGATGGGCTCCAGATGAAGATTGGTATAAATATCATTTCAAATACCCGGATGATCAGCTAGAACCTACTAGCAAATTCTTAAAAATAATCAAGGAAAGACTCCCTAATCTTGAGTACGTAAACAACTCAATGATGTATTATTCTGGTTCATTCAGAGTCAATGATCTAGAAATGTCTTTTGTTAGTCTATGTATCTGTTTAGAGAGTATAGTACCAACGGCTGAGCAACTTACATTTAGATTTAGAAGAAACCTTGCAGTTTTGTGTGGTGAAGATTTGGAAAGAGGAAAATTAATTCAAGAAAAAGTAAAAAAACTATATAACTATAGGTCAAAACTTGTTCATTTTGGGATGACGAAGGAAGACTATAAGTCCTTTGATCGCTATTTAGATTACGCTCAGATAATTGCATCTAGAATGTTAGTGGAAATGATTATACACAATGTACCGAGCATTAAAGAGCTAGATGAGAAAATTAATCAACTGGGTATCGGAGATGGGAGAAGAATCTCAAAAAGATACAGACCATTTAAAGGTAATATTATCAATTGGATTAGGGTTTCTCAGTATAACCTCTAGAAAATATAGCCAACAATCAATTATAATACTGATATACCATGCTGAGTGAATTTGTTGGGAGTTCCTTAACCTGTATGACCGACATACAGGCGTAAAATCTTAGACGTTATCGAACCAAGGTGACGATTACTAATTTTATGCTAAATACTTGCAATACAATTCAATACTAAATCTATATGCACTTATGCTCGTATTACGGAATTTACTACAATCGTTCGATTTCAGTGGGTGAGAGATAAAGCACTTTCTCTTTTTACCCCTGCTGCAGGCATGTTGGTTTGTGGGAGGGAAGAGCAGATGACTTGTATGCGTCTTAATACTTGCCCTGGAATTTCGTATATTTGAAGTATGAACGAAGAGACACTAAAAGAATCAGTTAGAGCTGAAAAAGCCATGAATAAGGCATTAGAAGAGGATAAATTAAAAAAAACAAAGATAGCCGTAAAGGCTTCTGCTGCTAAGGCGAAGATTGTTGCTCAAAATATCTAGTCTGTAAATTGTCCCCAAAATTTATTGTAATCGCGGGACCCAATGGGGCTGGAAAGTCAACGACCAGTCAAAAAATTCTAGCTCCATTCAAAATAGAGGCATTTGATTGGGATAAACAGTTTCAATCCAAATGGAAGTCATTTGATTTTGATCCAAAAGTAGTCGAAGGTATTCGTGACTCAGTCAATGCTGAATTTCAAGACCATCTCCGATCTGCACTCAGCAATAAGAAGTCCGTCGCTTACGAAACCAATTTCCATTCTGCTTATAATCTGGAACTAGCAAATGATGCCCGTAAGAAGGGTTATGAAACAAACTTGTATTTCCTGGCTTTGGTCAATCCTGAGATTGGTATTCGACGAGTTGCAGAGAGAGTTCGTTCAGGAGGTCATGATGTAAGCGAAGCAACTATCAGAGAGCGATTTGGGCTCGGCCTGGAATTTTTAGATACACAAGCAATAGAATACTACGACAAAATTTTCGTCTACAATTCATCAGTGAACTTTGAAAGACTGATTGTTATTGAAAACCAGAGACTACTTTTCAAAAGCGATTTATTCAATAATTCAATCCGTCTGTATCTACCCAATTTTCAGAAACTTTTTGGCATTTAGCATGCCGAGATTTGTCTTAGCCCGCCTTCGCTGTGCATCGGTCGAGCAGGGGTAAAATCCTTATCGTTATCAAACTGCCCCATAAATTCCTTAACATAAGATCTTTGCCGTTATTGAACAGCCATGACTTAGCCATGACAGTATCAATAACTGATTTTATGCTAAATACTCGCGATACAATCAATTACTAAATATATATGCAAGTACGCTCGTATTACGGAATTTACTACAATCGTTACATAATTTATATTATGTTAAGTAATGAAATGTGAACGTATGGCTGATGGATTATTTATACCCTTCTCTTCGATGCTGTGAAAATGATTTAACTGATCTGTGTACGCTCCTGAGAGCAAGTAATGTTTACAAATTGGCACGTGTATTGTACCTTCACTGCTAAACGGACAGTCATGAAGAGTTTTCTATTCACAGCACTTATCATTTTATTGGGTCTTACCGTGCAGGCACAGAACAACGATCGCAGAGGCTTTAAAGGTAAGATCACGGCTTCTGAAGTAGCCACAATAGACGCAGCCTCCAACGAAGTGTTGGTGAGTGCCACAGAAAGTACGGACATTGTATTCGACGGCCGTAATATCACCATCGGCAACGACGTGTATGAAATCGTAACCCGTGAATATGATGGTAAGTCAGTCAATACATTCAAAACCACTAAAAGGCGCAACACCTTCGTGATTCAATTCATCCCGGACACGTCTATCACCGTAATGGACGAATCTAACGATGCTGAGATCATCGTGTACAAGCTCGATTAATCCAAATCTTCCTATAACCTGTTTAGAACCCTGTGCGGTGGATCCCCTGTAGGGGTCTCGGGGGCGTGCGGAGATATCGATAAAATTAGATTTAACAAATAAAGGTATAATTTCGCAATTGGCCCAATCACACCCTGGCCGGGTGCCCCTTTTTCCCTAAAGGGACCAGCCCTAAATCAATACAACTTAATTGATGCTTAACAAAGACAAAATCTACCCATTACGTGTTTCTAACCTGTGCGGTGGATCCCTGTAGGGGTCTCGGGGGCGTGCGATTGCGATGGCCTCTGACTCAAGGTTCTGAATGTCGATTTTTTTTTACCCCAAAACGAACTCAGATTAACTAGTTTATTTGGTTTATTTAAATCCATTTAACAGACCCGTACTAATTTGCGTTATCCAGCCAATCTTTAATACAAGCAAGAACCTGCTGAAAAAGTCTCAGTTACATTAGATACGACTGGCTGAAGAGAAGATGTATAAATATACTTCGATCTGAAGCCAGGAAGTAGATGATGTGACTGAGGCTAGCATAAAAATATCGTAAACGATATTTCCGGATGTTTGAAATAATGTAATCCTGATTTAAAAACCTTGCACTTATAAAATTTTCATATGCGCTTTTCAGCTCCTAAGCCAATACCTGATTAATCAGCGCCACGGTGAAAATACTCAGCAAAAACCAGCCAATAAACCCCTCTACAATACATAAATAGCGTGCAAAACCTTTGGTGGGTACCGAGCCAAAGCCCAGCGTAACAAAACTATTGATGCTCAACGTGATCGCATTAACCACGGTCAACAGCAACGAACCCCCTACCACGATGATAGGTCCAAAGAACGACTTACTCTTCGATTTCAAGGCGTTTTCATAGCTCACCAGTAGCCTGTTTTTGCTATCTGCATCCCATTCGGATGGGAAAAACACATACAAGACGGAGAATATCAGAATCACGTAGAGTGACATCAAAACGGCCAAACCAGGATCTGTACCATGGTTGGTGTAGATCCGAAGCAGTACATTCAATTGCCAGCGTAGAAAACTATTGAAGCTCCCCTCCTGTTGAAATCGATGTTTTAACATCTGACCCTGCAACTCCTTCATTTCGCTATAGCAGGCATTGGCCGACTCCAGGTCACCCCTCGAGATAAATATCGAATGCATTTGCTTATAAATGTTAATGAGGTTTTTGAAATCGATGTCGTTGTCAAAGTCACCGCTTTCCTGGGTGCCATACTCCTTATAGCGAAGCTTATAACCCTCCAGCTGATCCCAGTAGAGTTCATTCCAGATCTCTGAAAAGAGGAATTTTTCGAATGAAACAGGCTGTTGAAAATCATTGCTCACCAGGAAAAAGCGTTCCGAAACGCTGACCTCGGCAAAATATACCTTTATAGAAAAGCTGTTTTCACGAATGTCCAGGTTTAGGTAACTACTTTTATTGAGAATGAATCGAGAAGTACTGTCACCCGAAAAAGTATTCCCGGTGAGATACAAATCACCTGAGGGTGCTCCCGGTAGTTTATAATGGTTAAATTCTCCATACTCACCAAGTTTGATATCACAACCCTGGACGATAACTGCTTGAGTATTATTGTCACCGATCAAGAGGTTGCCATCAATGATTTTGCTTTCCAGCAGATCAATTTCTCCACTGTTCACCTGGTTATTTTCTATTTTAAGCTGTGAAGCCGCGAGCCCTTCCAGTATCACACCATAGTCTACTGTATTTTGGCTGACCTCTACCCTTTCAAAAGTTGATTCCAGAATCTCTACATGATTGATGGAGCTGTTTTGAGTAAAAATGAAATCATTAGCTGTAGCCTGGCTGATCGTTAATCCATTGAACTGACAGTTACGAATTTCCAGGCCTCCCCGGAAATCAAACTGGTTCAGGTACAGGTGATCTGTGAAGCTCAGGCCGTCTAAGATCACGGGTCTTTCAATAGCTATATTCCCCTGACTATCAATAGATTGTGGGTAGTTATCTGAGATATAGTTCAAAACCCCTTTATTGCGTTTCAGCTTGCTGTCAGCGATGGATATTTGCATTTGAGAGAGCGTCAGATCACCTTCTCCATCCGTTAATAAAAGCTTGATAAGTTGCACCAATTCAACCTGTTGTTGGCCATAGCCTAACATTGGCATCAAGAGCATCAGAACACAAAAAATACGAGGAAGTTTACCAGCCATAATGAGGAACGTCAAGCTATAAAAGTAATTAAGATAACCTGAGTTCGATACAGGGCTTGTCAAAAAACCTCCGGGCCATGGCAGGTTTGCTAAGGTCCTTCAATTTAAAATATTACATATTTAGTCCTCGATTGCCAAGATCCTTCACTTCGTTCAGGATGACGTACTGAATTATTGTTTCGTCATCCTGAGCAACGCGAAGGATCTTAGAGTTAGAAAGGCAGCAAACCTACCGCTCCATAACGTCACTCATAAAGATCTCACCATTCTGGATGCAGGGATCACAGAGTTAGAAAGGTTAGCACCGGTACTGTCTTATAAAAGTTAAGGTTATCTTTATTATTTATGACTGCCCTCCTATCAAAGTTCTTAATCAGTGGTTGCCTGGTGTTTTTTGTCCTGGCGATCTATTCCTGCACACAGAAACACGAGATTGTGGTGAGTCAGGAGATGCTGAGCGAGCATTTTGAGCTGCTCAATGATGTACAGCAGGTTTTCAGCTCAAAGAATCAGGAGGTTAAAATGGATTTTGTTCAGCAATATCTCAGAACCAAAGAACATGTTACCTATTCCATTGGAAATATTTACTTACCGGATACCAGTGAGTTTGGAAGAAATTCCTATCCTGATTTCAAATACGTTTCCCTTACTGGGACAAAACTGGTAAATGAGCTCCAGCAATTGGTAGATTTGATCACAACCAGAAATACTGAAAACACATATATTCCGAATGAAGCGGATCATTTGCTCTTTGCAGAAGTTGGTGAATTCTTTAAAGGTTACCTTGAAATTCCCAACAATCTGCAAACAAAGGAAGCGAACATTCACGTTTACCTCGAAAAACTAGGTATTCAGGCCCCCAGCCTTGTTTATCTGGGATATTTGGAAGCCGTCAAGCTAATGCTGATTGAGCAAATACAGGCTGTACAAAGAAGAAATTATAGTAGTCCTATTGTGGATTATTTCCAGGAATTGTCACCCTTTCTATTCATTCCGGATGCAGAGCGGTTTATTGTGGACACACAGGCTACCCTAATTGATTATTCCGGACGCATCTATGCCATCAATCGCTATGATTTTAACCTGGGGCTTTTCATCAAATCCATCACCATCAATGAAATGTCTCTGGATTATGCTCCGGAAAACCCCCGATACAGTTTTGCGCTTCCTGTTGTCAGGCATGCAGGTGATTCCATGAGGATATACCTGGAAGCCTCGGCTATTACCAAGTATCGCTAAATGAAGATCAAACCGATCTGTTGCTCACCAATATGGAAGCATACCTCGAAATGCTGGGTGAGCTCAATGAGTCAGAAATAAATGGGCTGTCCTACCATATGAGAGAGACCCCTGGCATCTCCACTCAGGTAAAGAAAGCATATGACCAACTCAAATTACTTGATGATAGCTGGAATGAAGTATTCAATCAAATAATGGAAGTGTCTCGGCACAAAACAGGATATGTATATTTTGCTGATAAGCAGAGCATTGAGGATGCAGACATCAGGCAAATGGAACAGGTAATTGGTGAGTTCAATTACCTGGTCAAACCCCTTTCACAGGAGATCTATGAGGCTATGGTTATTGAACAAAATAGACTTTTTGGTTATCTCGAAAGTGATCATCCGGTAGCTATTGTAGACCTGGCAACGACGAAATATTGTGTGAAGATGGAACTGTTAATGAATCGTTTATTTAGGTCTTTGAGTGCAATCGAAATCACTCCAAATGCCAGTATCGATTACTCCGATCCCTATTTCGCGATTGAAATCGTACCTGAATCCAACATCCTTTTCGACGGTGATTCCCTGCGTTTTAAGCTCATTGATTTCGCCTATTTCAAAGCGCATCCTGATAGCATCACATTTAGTCACGGTGGCCAGGAGTTTAGCTTTGGAAAGGACTTTGCAGAGATTAGTGATCAAATACCCATCCAAACAGATGGACCCCGAGAAAAGGAACTGGTGACCAAAAGCAACTATGGTCTATGGCTGCACGGGCATACTTCATTTGAGTACGCAGAAATCCGGGACACACTTCGATACGAGTATCTCACGCCCTGTGAATAAACGCCTGTATCCAGTTTATTTTCAAAAACAGTAACTTTATCATATCCCTTTTGTGGAAATCAATTATTCCTGCATCTCAATATGGGACTTATCCTATACCTAAGTAATTGCATCACTATCATACAACAAAACAAATCGTTATGAAGTACCTGCTAATATCCTCTCTGCTGATTTTGTCTCACCTTATTCCGGCCCAAAAGCTGGGCTTGAGTGATTACGACAAACCGGAGCTACTGCTTAAACTGGAGGCATATGAGAAACAAGGGGGGACATTCAAGTCATTGGGATTCGATGAATTGAACGATAAGGGCTTTGTCTCCGATATTCCGCTTGATGTGGTTCCCTTTGCTTCCGCAGCGTATTTTCATATTGGATTCCTCACGGACTTTGGTCGCATTACGGACCTCTCCCAGGCTCCCATTGTGCTGATCAGTAGTGCGCCATTTGAAAAAGTATACTCCGTGGCGCTAGTTGCCGAAAATCTTGAAACGTTTTTGGCTCTGGTATGTAAAGCTGAAACGGTTCATCTCATTGATTACCTGGAAAATCGTGAATACATGACCGGGGCAGACTACGATGAAATGTTGTATGACATGGAGCATGGATCATTGGGTGGTCAATCCTCGGTCAGCAAAGAAGAATGGATGCAAAACCTGAGGACAAACAGGCAAAATGCAATTCAATATATCAGCCTGCAGATTGGAGATGTTCAGTTAGACAGTATTTCCCAATATCTCGACAACCTGAAAGCACAACGGATGGCCGATATCATCATTGAAACCGTCGATGAATTGGGTATCGTGTACCAGGGAGCTGATCAGTCCGTCAACCCTTTCAACTATGAAGGTGAGATCACCCCTGAAAGCGTAAAAGAATATCTTTCGCAGGCAACGCAGGCGGAGCGACTGAAGTTTTACCGGGACGCGACGACGAACCTTACCTATCAATCCGGTGACACTTACCTTTTCGATAGGATGGACAAGGCCGATATTAAAGAACTCAAAAAGATTATGTACGACTACCTTTCCCGCGATGGGTATGACTACGAAGCCAGGATATTGAAGAAGTTTTATAAGTGATCGCTGAATAGGCAGAAACCCACACAAGCAGGTCATGATTTTGGCTGTTGATGTTTTTTATGATCAGGATCTTGCCCAAACAGCAGGCGTGTTGTTCAATGACTGGGAAGATGCTACACCGGATCAGGTAATCTATTCTACCGCGAATGACATTAGAAGCTATGTGCCCGGATCGTTCTACCTGCGCGAGCTTCCCTGTCTCCTGCAATTACTCCGTGATCACCAGGTTAAACCGGATTACGTGATCATCGACGGGTATGTATTCCTGGATGGACACAGCCAGCCGGGATTAGGAAAACACCTTTTTGATGAATTGAAGGGAGAAATTCCAGTCATTGGAGTGGCAAAAAATCCTTTCAGGGACATTTCAGGGGAATATGCCCTTTGGAGGGGAAAGAGTAAACATCCTCTCTACGTGACTGCTGCTGGAATAGATCACAGGATTGCAAGCGAACATATTCGTAAGATGCACGGTGAATTCAGGATCCCTACCCTGCTTAAAATGGCAGATCAGCTATGTAGAAAAGTTGAATGATTTAGTCCACCACTCATAATGGCCACCTGTTTTCAAACCAGTAGTCGAATTCAGCACCATAACCGGAAAGGACATCCAGTTCCCACTTATTAGGATCCTCTGGGTGCATCACATTGAGTCCTTCAACGGCCACGGGTCCTCCTTCACCAGTCTTTTGCGGCAACGAAGCGATCATATACTCCAGGTCAAATAAGAACTCATAGGCCTTAGCAAGGTGTTTTAAGCTAATCTCTTTTTCCGTGCCAAAGACATGTATATCCACATGCGTAATTTCCGATACTGACTCAATAGCCGGGTTGATCAACTCATCATGACCAGGAAGGTATTGCCCAGGCTTTTCCAGTCTCACCTTCCATGATTTTCCAGGCATATCGGGAAAAGGACCATAGTTGCCAAATGTGAAGCTCAACCCAAGATATTGTCTGAACACATGTTCAACCCATTTTTCGTATGGGTATCTTGTTTGAACAGCAAGCAGCGTCTCCAGCCATGATTTCTCACCCACAAAGACAAATCCTTCCTGTTGTTCGCACTGATCCAGCTCATTGAGCCTGGACTTTATTTCACTTTCAGCAACAATATTTAAGTCCTTATCTAACAGGGAATTATGGCTTATCTTTTCAAATATTTTCTGATAGACATCTAGTGGAATGTATTTCCTTGAAGATTTTCTGAATGGGTCAGTCATACCTAAAGGAGGCCTTTATTTTCACCAGTAAATCTATGCTGAATTAGCTAATTACTTAATGTAAACATGACGATGCCTCAAATAAAAATATTGATTCGATTTGTCCATTTGAAATCCTGTCAATCGTCATATAACAACACCAAAAGCATAGAATCATGAAAAAATCACTTGTACTTATCCTTGGATTGCTGATTGCTACCCTCCAATTTGCCGTGGCACAAACGCTGACGGATACTGATCGTAAGTCCGCAGTAGATCAGCTTAAGCAATCACAAAAAGCCTTACTGAAGACCGTCAAAGGGCTTTCCGAAGAACAAATTAGTTACAAACCCGCAGATTCTATATGGTCAGTCGCTGAATGCCTCGAACACATCACTGTTTCTGAGCAGAACCTGTTGGGTCTGGTAAAAGCTACCATAGCAGACGAAAATGATATGATGTCAGAAGTTGATGATGCGCAAGTAGATGCCATCATCACCAATCGCGATCGGAAAATCAAAACTCGTCCGGAATTAGTCCCTACCAACCGATTTGGTTCTTATGATGCCACGCTGGTTGCCTATAACGAAGCCCGGACCAGCACCATTGATTTCTTAAAGACTACCAATGACGACCTGCGTGGTAGTGTGACCACTTTCCCTTTTGGAAACCTGGATGCTTACCAGGTTGTCGTCTTTATCAATGGACATGGCAAGCGGCACCACATGCAGATCCAGGAGCTGATGGCCTCGGCAGGTTTTCCAAAGTGAGGCTTGGCTTTTGATTGCATAGATCCCTTACGTAAATATTACATTTTTAGTCCTCGATTGCCAAGATCCTTCTCGCGTTCAGGATGACGTATTGAATTATTGTTTCGTCATCCTCAGCCTGCGAAGTATATTAGAGTTAGTAAGGCAGCAAACCTACCTCTCCATAAAATCCTCATAAAGATCTCGCCATTCAGATGGGAGCACTGAACACTAAATGCTTGCAGGCTCAGCATGAGGAGCTAATTTTTATTCCATCATTAGAACCAAAATTGATCGGCATACAATCCAATGGAGTTTATTTGGTGTATTTTTATCTGGTAAAATCATCAGGTTACGAAAAAATGCGTCTCATTTTAGTAGTATATGCATTTATTTGGCGCAACCTACTGAATCTAGTTTTATACTGTCGTGCATATTTTCCTAAGCCTCTTACTTGCACTTTTATCAGCACTTAATGCCCAACTCTTTATACTAGAATCTCAGGAGTATGCGGAATTTAATCCGGTGCTACTGCAAAAAACATCTGACACATTGAGACTTGAATCTTTGCCTAAAGCAGAAAATATTCTGATATTGGATGCTTCTGATACGGGCTCATATGAGCTTTTGGCTGATACCATGATCATCATCAATCAGACACAGCAGGATTGGTACCTGGCCACAGGGGCTTATGATACGCTCAGAGTGGATTTATTTAACCAAAGCTGGAAACAATATAATTCGTATGCTAAAGGCTGGGGATATCCAATAACAGACGGACTTTTCTTCTTCAAAATTCTCCAGAGTTCGCCTTTGTTATCCATCAAATTTAGAGCAGACACCTCGATTTTGGTGATACACCGCATTAGCCAAAGCGAAAAAAACCTCAGTAACCTCGCCTCGCCTCATCTGCTGTCAAAAGACTACGTCACAAATGAAAATCAGCAAGGGATGGTGCTAATATCATTTTTGGCCGGTGTTTTGCTCACCCTGGCTGCATACAACCTGTTGATTTATTTCTCAGCAAAAGACAGAGTTTACATCTACTATGCTATCAGGGTACTGTTATTCCTTCTACTATGGGCATGCCTGTATAATTTCTGCTTCAAATGGTTTTGGCCACAATTTCCACTTTGGAACAAATACGCCACCTGGGTGGTCATTAGCATTTATGGGACAATTACCATTTCCTTTTCCAATAGTTATTTGGAGATTCCAAGGATAGCTCCCAAGCTATTTCAATACTCCAAGCTCATCATTGCCGGTTATGCGCTTTTTGGTATGCTTTCCTTTGTATCTCTGACTTATTTTATTTTCTATAACCTGCTGGCTCCAATTCTTTTTCTGCCGCTAGCCATTCTATCAATTAAAGCCAGTAAAAAAGAAGGATTCGAACATGTGAAATTCTATCGTCTGGCATTTGGTGTTTTTCTTGCCTCCGTGCTTATTTCAGTAATATCCCGATTCCTCCCATTCAATCTATATCTTCAGCAAGCAGTGCTTCTCGGGGTATTGATGGAGGCTTTATTGTTTTCACGAGGATTAGCGGACCGGATCAGTGTATTTAAAAAGCAAGCGGAAGAACGTAAGCAAAAACTACTTGTTCAGACGGCTGAGAACCGAATCATCAGCAGTAACCTTGAAGAAAAAGAGCTTTTGCTCAGGGAGATCCACCATAGGGTAAAAAACAACCTGCAGTTGATCTCCAGCCTACTAAACCTTCAGAAGTCTTACATCACTGATCGCAATGCCTTAGTCGCGCTGGATGATTGCCAGTCAAGGGTGAGAAGCATGGGACTGGTGCACCAGGTGTTGTATTCTTCAAATGAACTCAAGGAAGTGAATCTGGAGAACTATTTATCGGATCTGACACAACTCCTCTGTGAACCGTCCAGAGCAACGCTGAAGAATTTCGTCACGGAGATTTCCTTCGAACGTGTGCTGGTAACCATTGAGATCGCTATTCCTCTGGGGTTAATTGTAAACGAGCTGGTGACAAATGCATGTAAATATGCTGTGCCCGTTCAGCCATATCTAAGCATCCAAATGTCTGTAGTTGAAGATGCTATCACGCTGACAGTCAAGGATAAGGGACCCGGGTTGACAAATTTTAATATTGAGTCGCCAGTGTATGGATCATTAGGGCTACAGCTTGTTAGTGATCTGACCCTACAGCTTAATGGCACCATCAGCTATTCTTACAAAGACGGGGCCGTTTTTGTACTTACTATACCCGTAATAACATGAAATGAGCATGATTGAGAAAACACCAACCAGGGAAGAAAATAGCTCATGTGAATTCCATGCCTGCGTGCTGAAATGCACTATGGTATGCAGGCATGTGACAATTGAAAATCAATTATTATACACATGAATGAAAATCATCGAATTTTAATTGTGGATGACGAAATGATCATTGTTCGGGACATTGAACAGATTGTTAGGAAAATGGGCTTTGTAAACGTTCGGTTTGCAAATTCCGGGGCAGAAGCAGTCCGGGTAGCTCGTAAATTCAAACCCATGACCATCTTATTTGATATTAATCTCAATGAGGAGCTGGATGGTATAGCCCGTGTTGCTGAGATACAGGAATTTCTGCACACGCAGGTCATTTACATTACGGCATTTAGCAATACCTCCATATTGGAAAAAGCCTTTGGAACAAACCCTGCCAACTACATCGTGAAGCCATTTGAACAACGGCAGGTAGAAATAGCCATACAAATGTTGGTCAATAGTCCAAATGATGATGAGCTGGGCACATTGAAAACCGATTATATGGCCCTACTTTCAGATACAGAAAAGAAGATCGTAAACCTTATTGCTAAAAATCAAACCACAGCAGAAATAGCTGAAACATTGTTCCTGTCTCCTAAAACAGTAGAAAATAACCGCTATAATATTTGTAAAAAATTAGCCCTTCCCGCTGAGAAAAACAGCCTGATCAAATGGGTTTTTGCCAATAAGAACAAACTGGAACCCTGAAATGAGCATGATTTAGGAAAACACTAACCGCTCATGGGGAATTCCTTTGCCTCCCTGCAGGGTGAGGTATGTAACTGCCAAAAAATTTATCATACACACATCAAATAGAGGGCTAACCCTTATTGATTGGAAGCGGCATTCGTTTGAGATTTGATTATATGGCTCCCAATCCAAAGGTCAGTTGCTTAATACTCACCTCCGAGGTCTTTGAAAAAGAAATCATCCATCATGTGTCAGCAATGTTACCTGATGTTCGGTTTCTCCAGTCCATCCCCCGAGAGCCTTTTGAAGAACCCCTGATCGTATTTATTGATACGGAATATCATCTTTTTCAGCATAAAGCATTAAAAAAATCATGTGTATTTACAAACGCATGTACCACATTTCTGGTGAGGTCAAGGTTCGACGAAAGAACCTGGAAATATTTCCAATCCCAATGGCATAATGTATTGATTAAACCAGTGAGCAGTAGCCAGCTAAAAGTTGCCGTATGGCTGGCCGTAAACCAGCTAAAGACCCTGGTATGATGCAAAATAGAGGGTTACCCCTCATTGCCTTTAAATGGTTCTGTTGCGAATTTTATCATCTATAGTTTCAGAAAAACTAGTGAATAATGATCCGCTTCTACCTTACGCTTGTACTATTTATCCTCTTTCAATCACTTGCCCGTGCTCAGTTCATTGATGAGTCTCAGGTAGCCAATAGCTGGGGAGACATTCCCTCCTTTGATGGTATAGTAGGCAGAATATACGTGGATGATGGTGGAAACTCAATGGTGCCGTGGTTTGAAGGGGAGTTTACGCTGGACTTCTGGTTGCGATGTACCTGGGACTCAACCTCCACCAAAACCTACACTGTATTTTCTATTGGGGCCTGGAACACCAATTACAGGACGCTACGAGTGTTTTTTGAGCAGTCTGGTGGTAAATATGTCATTAGAATCGCTGATGGATATCAAGGGGGTGGCAATTGGGACCTGACAAGTGACGAGCTGAATTATCAAAGCACTTTTAAGGACAAGTGGAAACACATCACTGTTACCTACGATGATACGATGTTGCGCCTGTATATTGATGGGCAGCAGGCTGGTCAGCAAAACTTCACTTTTTGGCAGGTGCAGCATAACTTCTTTTATATTGGAAATGATAGCAACTGGCCCTCTGTTCATGGGAATTTCCAGGGCCAGATGTCCAATTTTCGCATGTGGCGAGGTAAGGCCCTGGACAATACTGAAGTAACTTACATTCATCCACGTACTTTTGACGGGCCGCTTTCGTTTTCAGCAGACCATCAGAGTCTTTATAATTTACTTGCACTCAATTTTTATCCCTCATCTGACTCTGCTTCAGGGGTCCCTCTGTACCAGGAGTCGTTCTCTCATCCGGATTTCATCTCTGGTCGTGTCCCAGTAGTGGGTGAAGGTGATCTCACATTTAATTCGGGGACACTGCATCCGGGGCACCCGATCAAACCTCATAGCCTTGAGGCTGACAGTACCTGCGATCAGGTTACCTTGCGATGGAGCCAGGGATACAAGGTAGTTACTTCTGCTATCTTTAGGAAGCCTTTACTGGGCAATGACACTACTTTTCTGGGTTATACGAATGACACCACTTTTGTAGATACAGATACCACACTCGTCGGAAATCAAACCTATGAATACATCGTAAGATCCGCCTGGAAAACAGGAGCCGGGGTATTGACATCGCTGGATGCCGAGGTGATACAGATTAAGCTACAAAAATACGCTCAGGTGCAAAATTTCAGGCTTACACCTGATTGTGAAGGCAACGTAAGGTTACAATGGGATGACATGTCATTGGCCCATCCCGGATCCTCCTATCAGCTCCAATCCTTTTTTGAAGATAGCTGGGATACACTGGCCACGGTAAACATCAATCAAACGGAGTACATCTATGATGTTCCTATTGAACGAATCGGTCAGGAGGTGATGTACAGGATCCAACTGCTGGGAGATGATTGTGAAAACTACAGTGAGGTGATCAATGGAACGGCAAACAGTCCGGTTACCACTGCTCCTACTGGCGTAACATCTGCAATTGACGGTGACCTGATCCGTATCAACTGGGATTTCACTCAAGCTGGCGCCCCAGCAGATGTATTCAGAATTTTTCGCAGAGAGGTTGGTGCAGGTACATTTGATCTGATTGCCACGAATATCGCTATAGAAGAAAGATCGTATGACGACCTGGAGGCGGTGATGTGCATTGCCTACGAATACCAGGTGGAGGCCTTTAACCAATGTGGTTCGGATAGTGGGCTCTCCGGTATTTCCAATTCCAGTAACCTCCCCCTGAATTTCGACAATGTCTTTACCAATGGAGCCTATTTTGATGCATCAAAGGGCTACTTCAACAATAAAGTACTCCTGGAATGGGGTATCAACTCAGAAAAAAAAGCAGATGTAAATTCCTTTGAAATCTACCGTAGGAAGCAAGACCAGGCCTTTGCATTGCTTGCTACACTCAACAATGCCAACGCGAAGAGCTATGAAGATGTAAACGCTGAGGCAAATGTCCTGTATAGCTATCTGATACGGGCTGTTGGCAATTGTGTATCCACTCCTGTTGTTTCGGATTCATTACATACCGAAGGATTTCGAAACAATACCGGTATCGTTAGTGGAAAAGTCTCTTTTTCGGGCGGAAATGTGGTGAAAGGTGTAGAAGTTAGGGTGGCCTCAGAAGAGACCTCTTTCACAAATAGTATACAGTTCAATGGCATAGATCAGCACTTACAAAGTAGCGGATTTCTAAAAGACAGCCTTTACTTCAAGCCAATATCATTTGATGCATGGATCAGGCCAGAGTTGATGTTGAGTGGAGAAAAAAATGTGATTGTATCCTTTGGAACTGGTCTTCTTTCCCTGAGCCTTCGGAAGATGAAACCCAATCTACAACTCAATGGAAAAGCTATTGGCAGTGTAGATGAAATGACCATTGCCTCATTGGAATATGACAGCACGCTTAAGGCAGACACCTGGTATCATCTGGCTTTCAATTTTGATCCGATAACTGGAACACTTGAACTTTTTCTAAATGGGATGCTTGTTAAATCCACTACGGTAGCATCTATAACGGATTGGAGTGCACTCAGCGTTGCTACTACAGATAGCACCCATTACATGGGTCATTCAGGGTTTGGGGATCAGGGATTCTTCAGTGGCCATCTGGATGAAATCAGGGTATGGAGTACTTATCGGGATGCCGAGGTGATCAAGCGCGATTTTGTAAGGACACTATCCGGAAAAGAAGCGCGCCTCATGGGGTACTTCAACCTGGATGAAGGCTTTGGCGAAGGGGTCTATGACCTTTCTAAAACGGGTAGTGTCTTCAATAAAAATAACTTTTCCTCTCCTACTGGCCATTTCCCCGGTTGGTCTGAAAACGTACCTAACTACGAACAGTTGCACCCTTCAGGGATTACCAATGCCCAAGGCAACTATATCATCACCGGGATCAAATATGCCGGAAGTGGAAATATTTTTTCACTTACACCCATCTTAGGGGTACACCAGTTCAATCCATCAGATATCAATCTTTTTATTGGTGATAGCAATCCGGTTCACAATGCAGTAGATTTTACTGACATTTCCTCCTTTCGCTTCACCGGTAAGATCACCTATCAAAATACTGATTTTCCTGTAGAAGGTGCTGAAATATTTGTAGACAATCAGAAAGTAGTAGATGGGTTGGGGCAAGCTACAAAAACAGATCAGTTTGGAGAATTTGATATTGATGTACCTATTGGCAACCACTATATCAAAGTAGTGAAAAAAGGCCATGTATTTTCCAGCGGTGGGCAATGGCCAATACCTTCGGAAGCGCAACCGCTGCTGACCCATAATTTCCAGGATGATGTGCTCGGACGATCATTCACTGATGTCACCACAGTAACCGTTGCCGGACGGTTCGTCGGTGGGTCTGTTGAAGCCAGCAAGCCACTGGGTTTTAATAAATCCATCAACAATATCGGTATAGGTACCATAGTATTGGAAAATGAGAGAGGATTTGATGTGGATTTCAGCTCTTTGGAGTCTATCTCTTCTACTGTTAATGTAAGCACAGATCCTGAATCCGGAGAATACATGATGGAATTACTACCAGAAGTGTATAAAATCGTATCCGCAGGAAACGATCATTATGAGATCGATGAGAATGACCTGGGATTGCTAGACCTAACACGTATTCCGGAAAATCCCCTGGTTGAACAAGACACGATCATAACAGAAGACATCATAGACGGAGATACGATCATAAGTGCAGTAGTAAACACCTTTGAATATGACTTTGGAAGAAATTTCATATACCACGAACGCCCTGAAATAACGGTTTTTGGAAAGAACGACGGACCATTTACCGGAGAAACCCAATTAGCTTTCAAAGATCCTATTACGCATGAGAATGACACCATTGATCTTTTGGTTAATAACCCATTCAGGTTTCCAGTATTTAAAATGAACAGCCCCTATCCTATTAAGATCAAAGTTGAAGCTAAATATTTCAACCATGATGATCCTGTGGATACTATCGTTAGCCTGGTTCCTGTTCCCAATGCTACGGTCACCATCACAAACAATCTGGAAGCAGAGGAACCACAGCAGGTCTTCACAACCAATCAAGAGGGCCTGGTGGCCGACTACGCTGAATTCAGGGCGGGTATACCCAATATGAGCCAGGATGTCGCGAGTGGCAATTCGTTTACCAAAACCATGACCATCACCGCACAAGCTGGTGATTTTGATGTGGCATGGAATGATGGGGAAGCATTTCGTGGCTATGTACTAGGCTCTGTAGATGCCGGTGGCGCCAATTTCGTTACGGCAGGTGTTGAGTTTCCGAGATTTGTGCTTCGGGACCCCCCCGGTTCTCGCAGCTACGCCTACCTGGAGGAAGGAAGTGAGTATACGGTTTCCAGAAGCTATTCTATCGATAACAGCTCAGAGAATTTTAATGGATTTGAATTTCTGAGAGGATATGATTTTAGTGTAACCCTGCCGGTTGTTGGTACCAACATAAGCTCTGAATTCATCTTTGATGAGACCTATGGCATCGGGAAGAAAAGCGAAACCACCAGAAATGGAAAGTATGAGGAAACCTTCACTTTTAGCCGTCGCTTTTCAACCAGCGCAGAACCCAATAATGTGGGTAGTATGGCTGATGTCTTTATTGGTGAATCTATTAACTACTTCTTTAGAGAAACGGATGACCTGGCGCTTGTTCCTCGATCTTATGCAGATTCTGCAGGGCTGATCCAACTCGATCCGGGTGAACTGAATGACCCGAATAGTGAATTTGTGCTGGCCATCAAAAAAGGTCTTGCCTTTACCGAAGACGGAGAGCCTACCATGTTTAGTTACAGTCAAAATTTTATCCTTAGTGATTTGATCCCCTCCTATCGGGAAAAAATATTTGAGCTATTAGCCAAGCCGGAGTACGAAAGCAAGGTAGCTATAGACCACCCTTTTTATGGTTCCCCAAATAATGCGAGGGTATGGAGGGGTGAATCCAGTTATTCGCTGGATCCTTTACATCCCAGCTATGAATACCATGGTGAAGGTATGGATTCCGTAGCCTGGATCAATGAAAATATCAGTCAATGGATGTCGGCGCTTGCTGCCAATGAGGCGGCCAAGTTGAATGCAGGTAATAACGTGGAAAACATTTCTTTTGATGGTACAGGTGGAGCCTATGAAAACTTCGTGGAACTCTCGCAGACCAACAGAAGCGAACAATCATTCAACAGAAACTACAACCTGTATTTTTCCAATGACCTCGGGGCAATATTTAATGGGGCCGGATTTATTTCGATGGCAGAAACCCAGCTTGACATTTCCACATCTTTATCGACTGAAGGAGCTTCCACAAACCGAATGAAGTGGGGCTATGTCCTGGACGACAACGAACAGGGGGATTTCTATAGTGTAGATGTCTTCAAGTCCCGTAACCTGATCATCACAGATGAGGAAGATTTCCTGAATTCCGGCAACTTCGATGATGTTGGAAGAAATGTAGAAGCACTTGGGTATGGTGATGCTGGAGCATCACTCGGAAACCTTGGTATTGTCCACATATTAAGGAAGGGATTCGATAAAGGAGTTGGTCAGCTAGTAGGCCAGGCTCTTTCGATCAGCCAGACCATAGCCACAGCAAGTGCCTATTTTGTCATGTTTGATCATTATAAGAGAGCCGTTGACGATGAAGATGGAAAGTTTCAGTTTTCAGATGCCAACTCCTCTCCCATATTCCGAATTCGAGGAGGCCAATCACGCTGCCCGTATGAGGGACCCGAATGGACCTCTTTCTATGTCAATCCGGGTACCCTAAAACCCTATCAGCTACATGTAGGAACGCAAGCTCACGAAATTCCAAAAATTGAGGTTGAACCCGCTGAGGTTGTAAATATACCAGCAAATGAAGCAGCAGTCTTCACGCTTAAATTGTCTAACAACAGTACTACCGAACAAGGCGTTAGCTTTCAGCTGCAGCAGGATCAGAACAGTAATCCGGATGGAGCTGTGATGAATATTGATGGTTTTGGTATCGACCGGATCATTTTTATACCGCAGGGGCAGACCGTCACCAAGACACTCACTGTTGAAAAGGGCGCTACCACAAATCTCGATTTTGAGAACCTTCAATTAGTTATGCGATCGCTATGCCAATTTGATCCGGACGATGACCTGGTGGATATTTCTGATACCGTAGCCTTCACAGCACGCTTTATTCCCGCCTGCAGTAAAGTGGCCTTTGGCAACCTACAGCAAGATTGGGTGGCAAATCTCGCCAATATGGATACCATGCGGATTGAGGTCACCAACTATAACATAAACGTACCCACATTTGAACGCATTGTCCTTCAGTATCTCCGGCCTGGAAGTACACCTACCACTATCCGTAGTTTTTACAATGATTTGGAGGCTTACGATGCCGATCCTGGTACTCGAAAGGAGCTAATCGACGGAAGGGCTGAAATGACGTTTGACTGGGCCCTCAATACTCTGAATGACGGTGAATATACCTTGATCTTAAAAACAGTCTGCACAGATGGGTCAGAATATGTAGCAGAACGACTAACTGGTACGATAGATCGGATTGCACCTCAACCCTTTGGTACACCCCTTCCCATCGATGGGGTGTTGGATATCGGAGAAAATATTCTCATGAGATTCAATGAGCCTGTTGATGAAGGAGATCTGGCTGCACGAAAAGATTATATTTCACTGAAAGGTGTGCTGAATGGTACTGACCTGATAGACAATCCTTCCTTGCTTCATGATGTTTCGCTACATTTTGACGGGAAAAGCCAGAACATGAGTGTTTCCTCCCCGATCAACCTGGGAAGAGACGCATACACCGTGGAGATGTGGGTAAAACGAGACCGTACCGGTGAGGAGACACTCCTTTCAATTGGAGATGGTGAGGCAGGTAGTTTGACCTTAGGTTTTACTGCTGATAATTATCTACAGGTCATCATTGACGGCCAGGTTGTGACCAGTGAACAAATCTACAATCAGACAGGAGAATGGCTTCATTTAGCGATGAGTCATGTGGCACAATCAACAACAGCTGAAGAAGCCATTCGGCTGGTTATAGCCAGGGATGCTTTTGTGGAAGAAATGCTGCAGAAGGTGGATACTAAACAGGGAGTTCGTGGTCCACTGCTGATAGCAGCCTCGCCTCGACAGAATACTTCCTTTCAAGGAAATATTCATGAGCTAAGGGTCTGGAACTTGAGTAGAAATATTGTTCAGATCAATTCCCAACGATATACAAAACTGACCGGATATGAGCGTGGATTGTACAGCCTGTGGCCAATCAATGAAGCCACAGGGAATACAGTAAAGGACATAGCTTTTGGCCGCACTGCAACCATTAGTGCCACCTGGCAGGTCAGTAGAAACGGAAAAGCGCTAAGTTTTGATGGGTCAGGATACTTCAAAGTCCCAACAGGATCAATGGTATTTAGCGATCAGACAGATTTTACCATTGAGTTTTGGTTAAAAGCTCAGGCTAATGGAGAGTCACAATGCTTATTGTCAAACGGAGGAGCCGCAGGCCTACAGAATAGCAACTCATGGAGGATTTTGCTCACACCTGATCGCTCCCTTCAGATCTTGCACAATGATCGCATTACCCGGGTAACTGCCCCCGATATTATAAGCACAAACTGGCATCACTTTGCCCTGAGCGTGAACCGTAGAAGTAACCTTTCAGTGTATTTGGATGGGGAACTCCTCTCGACAGAGTCCAGTAGTCTATTTAATGGATGGGCAGCAAGTCATATGGTGATAGGTTCCGGCTGGAAACTTGTAAACAGTGTTGATTCGCTGGACCAGCATTTTAATGGAGAGGTGGATGAAATCCGTGTTTGGAACAGTGCACGTACAAAACAGCATATTCAACAATTGCGAAATCATGCACTCAATGGCAATGAATATGGATTAAGAGCATATTTCCCTTTTGAGGATGTGAGGATTGCTGATCCTTCGATCTCGAATGAAACCCTTGATAACCTGGCCAATGACGAGGTATTGGTATCTGCCGGAAATGGTGAGTTGTTTGGAGGAGCTACAGTCGTTAATCAGAGCCCGGGTATTAAACTGGGGAGACCTGAAGTAGATATCCCCTTTGACTACCTCACCAATAGGGACGAATTGATTGTAATACCAAGAATTGAAGCCGCCAAGATTGAGAATACCACACTAAACATTTCTGTGAAGCGTGTGAAAGACCTCCATAACAACCAGATGAATTCAACCATCTCCTGGACTGCTTTTGTCAACCAGAATCGGTTGGCGTGGGAGCAACCTTCGGTGTTTATTGAAAAGACTGTTGGGGTAGCGGCATCATTTACTGTCCAATTAAAAAATATAGGTGGCACAGAGGAGCAATACGAGATCAAAAACATACCTCAGTGGCTTACCACGAGTCAGGTCAATGGCTCGCTAGACGCTAAGGAACTTGCCGAGATCACCTTCAAAATCAATCCCTCACTTAACATTGGAACCTATGAACATCTGGTGGATGCTGTAGGCTCCCAGGGCTTCAATGAGCGAATCAGGGTGGTAGTGAAGGTAGCTGCTCCTATTCCCGATTGGGCTGTGGATGCCAAAAAATATCAGCATTCTGCCAGTGTGATTGGACAACTTCGCATCTCAGGAACCATCTCTACAGATGAAGATGATTTAGTCGCTTGCTTTATCAATAACGAACCACGAGGTGTAGCACCGGTGAAATACATACCAGAGGGCGATGCTTATTTAGTGTTTCTTGATGTTTATCATCAGGAAGCTTCCGGAGGTGAAATGACGTTTAAAGTCTTTGATGCAAGCACAGGAAATATCTACTCAGATGTACTCCCTAAATTGCAATTTTTATCCGGAGCGGTATTTGGGTTGGTGTCTGCTCCTACAATCATTGAGGCGCTGGAAAGCATTGAGCAACCTTTAGAACTATACTCCGGATGGAACTGGATTTCATTTAACCTGACACATTCCAATTTTGGTGATTTGAATCATGAATTGAGGGGAATCTCTGCTGCACCCGGAGACATCATTAAATCACAGACAGCATTTGCACAATATAGCGAGACCGGTAAATGGCTTGGTGATCTCTCAGAACTCTCCGTTCAATCAATGTATAAAGTTCGTGTAAATACCAATCAAACCGCCACAATCAGTGGTGAGCCGGTAAATTATCAGACACTGGAAATCCCGATCCTGGACGGGTGGAATTGGGTGAGCTACCCTTTACCAGTTAATGCAATGGTTGGAGAAGCCTTGTCTTCTGTCACATTTAATGAGGGCGACCTAATTAAATCTCAACAGCAATTTGCCATTTTTGATCCAGTACTCGGCTGGGTGGGTAGTTTAGAAGCTATGCATCCAGGTACAGGGTATATGCTCAGGTCATCCGTTTCGGGAATGTTGGTCTACCCGACACCTTCTACCGCCCTAAGAAAGAGTGACCTGCAAGTCGATAGTAGCCCATCTGGTTTTGACCTTCCTCCAGAAGAAGAAACAATGAATTTGATAGCCATTGTTGAAGCTGACATCCATCAGGACGACTGGATACTAGTGTTTCAAAATGATGAGCTCATTGGTAAAGGGTCGAGTAAGCTAATTGGGAATGAGCGTTTATTTTTCGTCTCTGTGAATTCATCAACTACCGATCGAGCAATAAGCTATCAATTACTTTCGTCCAAAACAGGTGAGTTGACTCAACTGAATGAAGCCCCTGAATCAATTGTTGATGGTTTAGTAGGTCAGCTCGTTTCCCCATTCAAATTTACACTAGGTGAGACCATTTTGATTGATGACCCGGCCATTCGTGTATTTCCTAACCCTTTTACAGATAAGATGACCATCATTAACTCCAACAATCCAGTAGAAGTGACACTTTTTACCATGGATGGCAGGCAGATTTTTCGTCGCATGTTGAAAGCTAACGAAACTCAGCAGTGGACTATTTCCAGTGAGTTTAAGGAAGGAACCTATTTACTGTTATTCAAAGACAAGCTTGGTGACACCCATTCATTTAGAATGATTAAAATCACAAACTAAGTAATCATGAGAATTTTGTTAACCATTGCTCTATTACTAACTATATCATTGTTCATTACTACCCAGGCGCAAGAACCGAACTGGTCAGTAAATAACCCGGAGTCATTCGAATATTCTATGAATATGACTGCTGCACTTTTTATTGATGGAGCCATAAGTAAGGACCCAAATGATAGAATCGCTTTTTTCTATGGAGATGTTTGTCGTGGGCAAGCGCAACTTACTGACATTGGTGAAGGTCAACTTTTAGCATTTATTACCATTTACAGCAATCAGCCTGATGATGAACCCTTGACTATTACTGTATTCGATCATAGTAGCAGCAGCATCATTGACATGGATTTGTCGATTAATTTTCAAGCCGATTCTGTACTGGGTACCATTGAGAATCCCTTCAACATTGGATCGATACCATTATTGACCACTGAAACACGCTCATCTGTCTCTATTTATCCAAACCCTACTACTCATTATCTATACTTAGATGGTTCGGGCCTTTCAGGTTGGCAAATCATAGATTTGCATGGCAAGTTGCTGATGAATGGGTCTGGTCATCGGATTAATGTTCAAGCACTTCAAGCCGGATTTTATTTTTTGAAACATGGAAATAAAACATCCAGATTTATAAAAAATTAAGAAAGGAACCTAGCCGCTCAGACATGCAGATCCAGGAGCTGATGGCCTCGGCAAGTTTTCCAAAGCGAGGCTTTGGTTTTTGATTGCTAAGATCCTTATGCATTTAAATATTACACTTTTATTCCTTAATTGCCAAGATCCTTCACGCGTTCAGTATGACGGTATAAATTATCGCACCGTCATCCTGAGCCTGCGAAGGATCTTAGTATTCAGAAACTCCTCTTGAACAATTAAGGACGAAGGATCTTGACACCAGGTTCGTAGCTACCATTATTTATCATTAAATTGGAGTATGGTACGAGGTGGCCTGGTATATATAACAACTACAAGAAAAAACACAGTACTCTATACGGGCGTCTCCTCAGCCTGCCAGGTAGAGTCTATGACCATAAGACTAAGGCATTCCCAAAATCCTTTACGGCAAGATATAATGTTGATAAACTTGTGTTCTACGAAGAACATTCAACAATAGAAGAGGCCATTTCAAGGGAGAAAGAAATCAAAGGCTGGACACGTGCCAAAAAGATCAAGCTTATTGAGTTCATGAATCCAGAATGGCGAGATCTTTATGAAGATGTAATGGAGTGGTAGCCTTGATAATTCCAAGATCCTTCACTTCGTTCAGGATGACGTAACAAAAAACTAACCGTCATCCTGAGCAACGCGAAGGATCTTAGGGCTAGAAAAGTTAAGGCTACCCACCGCTTCATTTCCTCATAAAGATCTCTCGTTGGTTCATAACACCGTATTGAAACCATGGAACTTAATCACCAAAAAGCTTATTTTAGTATAGGAGATCCAATACGTGGTGAACGATACTTGATGTGATACTGAGCTGAACTAAATCCGGAATGGATTTCTATTGCGTATTCCGGGTTTAACGGATGATTCAAATAAGCATATGGTAAAGCAAGCTTATCAGAGTAACCCGGTCATAGAACGGCTGCCCGCACACCTCAGGCAGTTTATCAAGCCCCAGAACTATGACCACTACACAGCCATCGACCAGGCCGTGTGGCGCTACGTCATGCGAAAGAACGTCGACTACCTCCGGCACGTCGCCCATGAGTCCTACCTTCGTGGCCTGCAGGAAACAGGCATCTCCACGGAGCACATCCCCAACATGTACGGGATGAACCGAATCCTCAAAAAGATCGGTTGGGCCGCTGTCGCCGTGGATGGCTTCATCCCTCCTGCGGCGTTCATGGATTTTCAGGCCTACAATGTCCTGGTCATCGCGTCGGACATCCGCCAGATGGACCACATCGAATATACGCCTGCGCCAGACATCATCCATGAGTCGGCCGGTCATGCCCCAATCATCGCCAACCCGGACTACAGCGAGTTTTTGCGTCACTTCGGTGATATTGGCAGCCGTGCCATCTCCAACCGCAAGGATTATGAGCTTTACGAGGCCATCCGTCACCTGTCCATCATCAAGGAGGCCCACGGCATCTCCCCGGAAGAGATCAGCCAGGCAGAGCAACGCATCGACACGCTACAACGCAACATGGGTGCACCCAGCGAGATGGCCCTGCTCAGGGCGTTGCACTGGTGGACGGTGGAATATGGCCTGATCGGCACGCTGGAAAAGCCCAGGATCTATGGAGCCGGTCTGCTGTCGTCTATAGGGGAAAGCACCTGGTGTATGACCGACAAGGTAAAGAAGCTGCCTCTTACCATAGAGGCTGCTTACCAGGATTATGACATCACCAGGCCACAGCCCCAGCTCTTTGTTACCCCGGACTTTGCACACCTCAGCCTGGTACTCGAGGAATTTACCAATACCCTAGCCATAAGGACAGGCGGCCTGTCAGGCATCCGAAAGCTGATCGAGTCAGAAGCCCTGGGCTCCATAGAGCTCAGCACCGGCTTGCAGATCTCCGGCACCTTTAAAAAAGTACTGGAGCAGGATGGCAAGCTACTCTATGTGGAAACAGAAGGCCCCACTGCCCTGGCCTATCGAGAGAAAGAGCTGATTGGCCACAGCAAAGCGCAACATCCCAATGGGTTTGGTTCCCCTATCGGCAAGCTCAAGGGCATCAACCTGGCCATCGAAGACATGAGCCCGACAGACCTCAAAGTCTACGACATCTATGAAGGGCACACCACTACCCTGGTCTTCGAGGGGGGCGTCACCCTCACCGGCGAGGTCATCACGGGCAAGCGCAACCTGCAGGGAAAGATCATGCTGATTGCCTTCAAAAACTGTACAGTAAAATACCGCGACCAGCTGCTCTTCACGCCGGACCAGGGCATCTACCACATGGCCGTAGGTAAAAAGGTTACCTCAGCATTCAATGGCCCTGCCGACTACCACAGCTTCGACATGGAGAGCCACGTGCCCTCCGAGGAGACCATCAGGCCACAGCGGACCGCCAAAGAGCGTGAGCTGGAGCGACACTATCAGCAGGTAAGAGATTATCGGGAAGAACAAACCAATATCATCGACCTGGAAGGCATTTTGGCTTCCCTCCAAAAAGACCACCCGGACGACTGGCTGCTGCCGGTGGAAATGTTGGAAATCACAAAGGATGAGACATTGCAGCAGAATATCCTCAGGTACCTGGAGGAAAAGAAAAAGGCGTTACCGGGTAAAAAACATTTGATTGAAAGTGGGCTGAACCTGGTGATTACCCCGGTAAATGGTGCCAAAGCAGGAGGTTCCGAAAAACGATCGGTCTTCCCCACGCATAAAACCACCAATAAAGGGTCCCCCACCGATCAGGAAGCCGGAAGTGGGAAACCCACACGGGATGTGAAGTCGAAAGTCCAAAAGTTAAACACCTAAATCTTTACATTATGTCAAACAATCTCGGTATTAGAAATTATGACTACGTAGAGTTCTATGTCGGATCGGCCAAGATGTCGGCATTCTGGTATGCCAGCACTTTAGGGATGAAAATCACAGGCTACATCGGTCCTGAGACGGGCACGAAAGACCGGGTCTCCTACTACCTCAGCAAAAACAACCTGAAGATCGTCCTTACCTCGGCGGTACAGCCCTCCTGCTATGAGGTGCTCAGCTTTGTCAACAAACATGGGGATGGCGTGAAACGATGGGCCGTGGAAGTGGATGATGTGGAAAAGGCGTTTCAGTACGCTACTCAGCATGGTGCCGTAATGGTCAAAAAGCCTGAAATGATCAAAAACAAGCACGGCTTTGTCACCGAAGCAGCCATCCGGCTTTATGACGATACCGAGCTGGTGTACATCAACAGGGACCACTTCGACCACATCTTTAAGCCCGGATATTGTGTGCCCCTGCAAAAGATCCACATCGAATACGAGGATACCGGCATTGTGGGCATCGACCACATCGTGGGCAATGTGCGGGAAAACGAGATGAACCTATGGGCCGATTACTTCAACAAGACCATGAGCTTTGAGACGTTTGTGGATTTCAAAGCCGGCGACATCGGCACGAAGTATTCTGCCCTGCTGTCCAAGGTGGTGCGATCCTCCGACTCGGTGATCAGAAACCCCATCAACGAGCCTTACCCGGCAGAGAAGAAGTCCCAGATCGAAGAGTACATCGAGCAATATCATGGCTCGGGCGTGCAGCACATCGCATTGCAGACTCCGGACATCATCAAAACCGTGGAAGCACTGAGAAAGAATGGCATGGAGTTTTTGGACGTGCCAGACACCTATTATGACATGCTGCGCAACCGGAAAGACATCCGGATCAGGGAAAATATCGATGACCTGCAGAGGCTGCGGATCCTGTGCGACAAGGAATCCACCGGGTACCTGCTACAGCTGTTCACAAAGCCCATCGGGGACCGCCCTACCTTCTTTTTTGAGTTTATCCAGCGGGAAGGTGCCGAAGGGTTTGGCAAAGGAAATTTCCAGGCGTTGTTTGAGTCCATCGAGCTGGACCAAAAGCTGAGAGGCAACCTGGACAAAGAACCCGTAGAAGTGATGCCCCCATGTTAGAACCATAAACAACAGAATATGCCATTTTATCATCGATTAGGTGAAATTCCATACGTCAAACACACCACGTTCTATCAGCCCGATGGCAAGACACTCTATCGCGAAGAGCTGGTCACCAGCAAAGGCTTCTCGGGAACCTATTCCATCCTCTATCACCATTTCCTGCCTACGGCGGTGAAGTCCGTGAAAGAGATCCGGGTAAAAGACAACCATGCCTGGCCCGAAGCTCCGGCTTTGTATTATCACTGCTACACAGACCTGAGCAAAAAAACCGGGGACTTCATCTCAGCACGGGAAGATTTCCTCGTCAACAGCACCTGCAAGATCTCCTGTGCCCTGGTGACAGAAAACACCAACACGTTTTACCGCAATGGCGGGGCCTCAGAATACATCTTCATCCACCACGGCACAGGTACCTTGTACAGTCCTTTTGGACAGAACAAGTTTGGTCCCGGAGACCAGATCGTCGTGCCCAGGGCCACCACATACCAGATGAAATTCGATGAGCTCACCCATAACAAGTTGATGATCATCGAGTCTGATACGGCTTTTGAGATCCCCGGTCATTACAAAAACGAGTACGGTCAGCTGCTGGAGCATGCCCCCTATTCCGAACGTGTCTTTCGCGCTCCCACCTACCTGGAGCCCAACACCACCCAGGATGACTTCAGGATCATCGTAAAAATGAAAGGCAGGTTCTTTGAGCACATCGTTCCGCATCATCCATTCGGGGTCATAGGCTGGGATGGCTACCTGTACCCTTTCACCTTCAACATCAAAGACTATCACCCCAAGGTCGGCAGGATACACCTGCCCCCTCCGGTCCACCTGCTGTACAAGACATCCACTTTCGTGGTCTGCAACTTCGTACCCCGGCTGTTTGACTTTCATGAAAACGCCATCCCGGCCCCTTACTTTCACTCCAACATCGACAGTGATGAGGTGCTGTATTATGTGGAAGGGGATTTCATGTCACGCAAAGGCGTGAAAGAAGGTTCCATCACCCTGCATCCGGGAGGCATGCCCCATGGCCCACAGCCAGGCAAGACTGAGGCATCTATCGGTGCCCGGGCAACGGAGGAATATGCCGTCATGATAGACACCTACGAGGCACTCAGGCCCACACTCGCCGTTAAAGAAACCATTGACAAAGATTACGCAAAGTCCTGGCTATGATCAAGATACCTCCTTTTGTGCAATCCCTCAAGCCCTATAAGGCCGGGCTCTCCATCGGGCAGCTGACCCGGGAAAAGAACCTGGAAAGGATCGTGAAGCTGGCATCCGCCGAAAACCCTTTGGGACCAAGCCCAAAAGCACAGATAGCCATCTCCAACGCGATCTCGGGACTGCATCGGTACCCGGACCCGTCCTCCTATGACCTCGTGCATGCCATCGCCAATAAGTATGGGGTCCAGCCCAACCACATCATCTGCGGTCATGGTGCAGACACCCTGCTTTCGTACATCGTTAGTGCCTTCACTTCGGAGCAAAATGATATCATCACCTCGGAAGGCACGTTCATTGGTATCTATGTCGCCACCCGTAAGATGGGACGAAACCTTGTGCGTGTGCCCATGAAAAATTATGAATTCGACCTGGATGGCATACTCGACGCGATCACTGACAAAACAGCCATGATATACGTGGCCAATCCCAATAATCCTACCGGCACACTGATCAAAAAACAGGACTTTGAGGCCTTTATGGAGCAGGTACCCGACTACATCATGGTGATCCTCGATGAAGCATACACCGCATATGCCACCGGAAATCCTGACTATCCCAATGGGGTGACCTATGACTATGACAACATGGTGGTTACCCGAACCTTTTCTAAAGCGTATGGGCTGGCAGGCTTGAGGATCGGTTTTGCGGTGGGACCTGACCATGTGATCGAGGCTTTGTATAAGGTAAAGCTGCCCTTCGAACCCAACAACCTGGCCCAGGCGGCAGCAATTGCAGCCCTGGATGATGAGGAGTTCCTACAACAGACCATCGACCTCAACAGGAAGTCCCTGGCGATGCTGTACCAGTGTTTTGAAGACAACCACCTCTCCTACATCCGATCGAGCACCAACTTCATCCTGGTCGTAATGGATTCGGAAGCAGAAGCCCTCAAGTTTGCTTCACTATGCCTCGATAACGGACTCATCGTCAGGCATGTAGACACTTTTGGTGTGCCCAATGGTATCAGGATCAATTCGGGCACCCTGGATGAAACCCTTTTTGCCATGGATGTGATCTCCAGGGTAGTTCACTCCATGAAACGTACATCTAAAACCATAGTCAATTGAAACTAGTTAGCTACAAACATCAGTCACAATACCGGAGCGGATTATGGATCGATGGGAAAGTCTATGATCTGCAACAAGCGGCCAAACAATTAGGAATGGACGTGCAACCTACCATGCTGGACCTGCTGAAGATGGAAGCACCAGGGATGGAAATCGCCCGGAAGGCAGAGCAGGCCATTATAGAAGAAAAGGCTGATCAGGAAATACAAAACCCCACGTTGGTCGCTCCTATTCCCAATCCACCTTCCTGCCGCGATGCGTATGCCTTTCGTCAGCATGTAGCCACCGCCCGACGTAACCGGGGCGTTCCCATGATCCCGGAGTTCGATCAATTTCCGGTATTCTACTTCACCAACCACAACGCCATCTTCGGTCCCGGCGAGATCACAGTGGAAGACGACCACCTGCACAAGCTCGATTTTGAGCTGGAGGTGGCGGCCGTCATGGGTAAGCGAGGCAAAAACATTTCATCTGCACAGGCAGACCAGTACATCGCCGGGTTCACCATCATGAATGACTTCTCCGCCCGACTGCTGCAGATGGAGGAAATGAAGCTCAACCTCGGTCCTGCCAAGGGAAAGGATTTCGCCACTACCATTGGTCCCTGGCTGGTCACACTTGACGAGCTGGAAACGGCTCGAATCGATTCTAAAACAGGGGTTTCTTACGACCTGAAGATGGAGGGATTCCACAATGGTAAAAAGATCTCCAGTGGCAACATGAAGGACATGAACTGGACATTCGCTGAGATCATCGAGCGAGTATCATATGGAGCTGAGATCTTCCCCGGGGATGTGATCGGTTCGGGCACGGTAGGCACCGGATGCTACCTGGAGCTTAATGGTACCTGGGCACTGGAAGCTAAGGAGAAAGGCGAAGATTTTACCCCGGTATGGTTGCAGGATGGCGATACCATGGAGCTTAAAATTGATCGTTTGGGCACCTTGACCAACAAGATTGTGAAGTCCAGAACACCCCTTTCTATCCTGAGTAAAAAGAAAACTGCTAGAGCATGAGTAAAGCCTCCGATTATATCACCATCGACCCGGAAGGAGCGGAACTCAGGATCGTCCACAACCTCTTGCTGAGCGGTGTGGCCCCGCGCCCCATTGCATTTGTTTCTTCCATCTCGGAGGATGGCATCAATAACCTCGCGCCTTTCTCTTATTTCAATGCTTTTGGGGCCAATCCACCTTATGTAGCATTTTCACCTGCGTTTAGTGGCAAAGACGGCTCCGCCAAAGACACGCTTGAGAACGTAAAAAGAGTCCCCGAATGTGTGGTCCAGGCAGTCACCTACGACATGGTGGAGCAGGCCAACCTCGCCTCTACCACCTATCCTAAAGAAGTCGATGAATTCATCAAGAGTGGCTTCACTCCCATCGATTCCGTCATGGTGAAGCCCAGGCGTGTCAAAGAGTCGCCCTTTCAGATGGAGTGCCAGGTCGAAAAGATCATTCCACTCGGTGGCGGAAAAGGCTCCGGTAACCTGGTGCTTTGCAAGGTGGTCATGTTTCATGTCAGGGAAGACATCTATCACGACAACATCATCAACCCGCACGACATTGACCTGGTGGGCAGGAACTCAGCGAATTTCTATACCAGGGCATCACATGAAGCTATCTTCGAGGTAAAGAAACCCACCGACCTGGGGATGGGTATGGATCAGTTGCCTGAACATATCCGACATTCAAGGATCCTTACCGCCAATCAGTTGGCCAGGCTGGCAGGATTGCCCAATCTACCTTCGGAGCAGGAAATGGAAGCGTTTATGTCCCCTATACACAAGCTAAACGCCGACAATCCATATACCAAGAAATTCAAGCAGGCCATTGCCCAGACTGACAACAAAGAAGAAGCCATCACACGGGCAGCGCAGGCAGCGATCGAGGCTGGCGACCTGCATTTTGCCCTTAAAGCCTTAATAACCATCCCATTGCTCCGCACCGTATGAAGCCGCAACGCACCTTGATGTGGCAGCCCAGCCGGGAAAGGATCGGCCAGTCTAACCTGACGGCGTACCTGCGGTTTTTGGAGGAAAAACATGGGCTTCACTTCAAAGATGACCAGGCACTTTATCAATGGTCGGTTACCCATATTGCTGACTTTTGGGAAAGCATCTGGACCTGGTTCGACGTGATCCATGAACGGGATTATACCAATGTCCTAGAAGGAAACGATATCCGCACAGCGAAGTGGTTTACCGGTGCCCGGCTCAACTTTGCAGAGAACCTGCTTAGGTACCGTGATGAACGTGTTGCCATCCGCTACCAGTGCGAAGATGGCACCCGGCTTTCACTCACTTACTATGAACTATACCAGGAGATCACAAAGACCGCAGCAGCCATGCGTAAAGCCGGGATCACTCCGGGTGACCGGGTCGCAGCCTATATCACGAATCGCCCCGAAGCCGTAATTGGGATGCTGGCTGCAGCTTCAATCGGAGCCGTATGGTCGTCCTGTTCCCCGGATTTTGGCTTCGAAGGGGTCGTAGACCGGTTCGGCCAGATCGAGCCTAAGTTGTTGATTGCAGTGAATGCCTGCCAGTACAATGGCAAGACGCTCCACCTGACCGACACACTAAACCGGATCGGAAAAGCCATTACTTCCATCCGGCAAATGGTGAGCATCCAGCCCCTGGAGGCAGTTACGGATGTACCGGAAAACAGTGTACTTTGGGATCACTTTCTATTGTCTACTGACGAGCCCCTGGTGTTTGGTCAGTACGGGTTTGATCAGCCCCTGTATATCATGTATTCCTCCGGCACCACCGGCAAACCGAAGTGTATCGTCCATGGGATTGGCGGTACCTTGCTTCAGCATCTCAAGGAGCTTGGCCTACACACCGATTTGAAACGCGAAGACACCATCATATATTACACCACCTGCGGCTGGATGATGTGGAACTGGCTCGTTTCCTCCCTGGCCATTGGATCTACCGTCTTCCTTTACGATGGAAGCCCCTCCTGGCCTGGTTTAAGCGTGTTGTTTGATGCGATTGATGAGGTCGGCATCACAATTTTCGGTACTTCCCCGAAATTCCTTTCCACCTGTGCTTCAGCAGGATTGAAGCCTTCAGAACCCCATGACCTGTCCACCTTGCGTACTATCCTGTCTACAGGAGCTCCGCTGATGGAGCATCACTATGAATATGTTTATCACCACATCAAGAAAGATGTTCAGCTAAGTTCCATCTCTGGGGGTACGGACATCATCTCCTGTTTTATGCTCGGTCACCCCCATCGCCCGATCTACAAGGGTGAACTGCAGGGTGCCGGCCTTGGCATGAAAGTCACCGTGTTTAACGATCAGGGCAATGCGTTGCAGGACGAAGTAGGCGAGCTGGTATGTACTGCGCCTTTCCCCTCCCGACCTGTTGGCTTTTGGAATGACCCCGATGGTAAAAAATATCATGAAGCCTATTTCAGTCATTTCCCCGGGGTGTGGCGACACGGCGATTACGTGCTAATGCGGCCGGATGGCGCCTGTATTGTGTATGGTCGCTCAGATGCTACCCTCAATCCCGGTGGCGTCCGGATCGGCACAGCAGAGATCTATGAACCTGTAGAATCCCTGCCCGAGATCAAAGACTCCATCGTCGTAGGCAGAAAGACAGGTGATGATACCGCCATCGTGCTGTTCGTAGTCCTCAATGAGGGCCATTCCCTGGATGAAGCGCTGTGCAACAAGATCAAATCCACCCTGAGAACCAAGAAGAGCCCCCGACACGTCCCTGCCGAGATCCACCAGGTGCCTGACATCCCCCGAACAGTCAGCGGAAAGAAAGTAGAATTGGCTGTCACCAAGGCTATCCACGGCGACCCCATCCCCAATAAGGAAGCCCTCGCCAATCCTGAAAGTCTGGAGTGGTTTAAGTGACAGGGTTTATATGATTCGAAGTTACCCCAGGGTTGATGGTCCCCTTTCATCGTCCTCTTCGAGAGACGATGAACAGAGGAGCAAAGAATTGCAAAACAACAGGAGTCCCAGAGGGACGCACTGGTTGTAGAAAATTTAAATCAATAGTGGGCTTAGCTCCGTAGGAGCGTCCTGTTAGCCAACCAAATATTTTAGCAAAAGATTTATTAATAAATATAACAATATTAGTATATTACTAATTATATTAGCATTATGAATCAGTACGAAACATACACCGGAGCCAATTCAACCCTTTCATACTTCAAAAGGTGTGTTGAGGTGCTCTGCAGCAATGTCGGTGTTCCGATCCCGGATTACAACACCATCAGCAGGTACTATTTTAGTAAGCATTATTCACCAGTAGACGTTTTCAGAATGACAAATAAGAATTTAAACATCAAAGAAGCCAAGGTCACCATCGAATGGACAGACCAGTATGGCCACGGCTCACGAGACTTCACCCACGCCAAACAAATTCGCGAGTTTCTGGAGGACTTTCCTGCCTTGAAGCAACAATTAGGAAAGAAAGTCCAGGATGAGGTGATGCAGACGGTGTAGGGAGTGTTTCCTGGTTATGGTCCCATTTTATCAACTTCCTTTGAATTTTTCTAGCGCTATCCTGAATGAAGCGAAGTCTATGAGAATCATGCAAAGGTCCCCTTGATGGAGTATAAGTCCTTTAGTTGTACTAATTTCAAACCTCATAAAGAACCTACCTTCCTGATAATGATGAAACGGATCTATTTTGTACTCGCCAGCCTGATATTTTTTAGCTGTGAGCCAGCTAAAAATAATGAAGAAACCAGTGAAGAAGTATTTTCCTTCCTGTTCATGACAGATATGCACCATCAATTAGAAAGAGATGCTGCAGAAGCTTTTAAAACGGTTATTGACACAGCCAATCAATTAGAAGCTGACTTTATTATTTCCGGAGGGGACCAGATCTTTGATGTGATGAGGGGGAATTTTAGCAGGTCCGATTCCTTGTTTACCATGTTTAAGCAGGCCAGTGAAAAATTCAATAAGCCCTTCTACCCTTGCATTGGCAACCACGAACTGTTTGCTATCTATGAAGAGAGTCCGGAAGACGCTACCCACCCGGATTATAAATACGGCATGTATGAACGTTACTTCGGCAAGTCCTACTATTCGTTTGACCACAAGGGATGGCATTTCATTGTGCTCAACTCAATAGATGAGCGAAATCAACGATACATTGGGATAATCAATGAGGAAGAAATGGAATGGCTCAGGCAGGACATTGCCGGTTTGGACAAAGACACACCCATTGCCATAGCCCTGCACATACCCCTGATCTCTGTTCAGACCCAAATTTATCCCAGAAAACCCATCACTGAAGTGCCTAATGAAAAATGGGTTTACAACAGAAATGAAGTGCTGGACCTGTTCAAAGACCTGAACCTAAAGCTGGTTCTTCAGGGGCACATGCATTGGATCGAAGACATCAATGTTCAGGGAAAGACCCGATTTATTACAGGTGGCTCGGTGGCTGGCAGACCTAGCTGGCGGAGAATTGGTGATCGGGGTGATGGAGTATATTATAACCAGGAAGGATTTATGCAGTTCCATATCAAAGGAGAAGAAATCGATTGGGAATACATCGATATCGGCTGGGAACCTCGTAATCCTCATTAAGGCTCCTGAAGTTCTCGGGCTACTTTAGACGTATTCAGAATAACAAATAAGAATCTAAACATCAAAGAAGTCAAGGTCACCATCGAATGGACAGACAAATACAGCCGCGGTTCACGAGACTTCACCCATGGCAAACAAATCCGCGAGTTCCTGGAGGACTAACCTGCCTTGAAGCAACAATCAGGAAAGAAAGTCCCAGATGAGGTGTTGGAGACTGTGTAATCGTGATTGTTGATACGGCATTCGGTCAATATACCTTCACACCATTTTACACCGTCATCTCGAGTCTGCGAAGCCCGCCTGCCTGGTAGGCAGGAATCTTAGGAAAAAGGACTCCATATTGAAACCAAAGAAACACCTCAACACCTTGGGTTATCCTGACACCCTGGAAATTCACTTATGTCAGGAATACCATCACCATCACTGTCAAGATCTTGCGGCCCCTCGCACTCATACATATATAATTGTTGAAAAAATTCAGGACCTCCATTATCATAGATTACCTGGGTAGGATACCCATACTGATTGATAGTATAGGTGGCGGTTAGGGTGATATCATCCTGATCATTGGTGTTGTCTACAAAACGATATGTTAAATTATTGTCTGTAAAGGGCACATACTCAAAATCGATACAGTCCTGACAAATCCACAGGCCACTGGAACGTATTGGGTTTATCTTGTCGTCATACGTATAATTTATCCTTCGCGTCAACACACCTGATTCAAACTCTTCACTTAATACTGGATTGTTTGTTTCATCCATATAAGTGAAAGTCTGAGAACGTGTAACACCAAAAACACCTTGCAAATCCGGTTCATACTTACTGATCGAGGTTATCTGATTTCCTGTATATGCATAAACATCATAATCTGTTAGGTCCCACACACCATTAAACTGCCTTAGCCTGTTTCGACGAACCAATATACCTCCCTGGTCATCATCATAGATAAATTCTTCCCTGGAAACAGATCCACCGCTTGACTCGGCGGAGACCAGCCTACCCTGGTTATCATACCCAAGGCTCCATTGCCGTGGTGTACCTCCGTAATTGTCAGATTTATCAATGACCTCGATCTGATTGTCCATGTTGTAGGTCATCTCCCATCTCTCCACGTCATTCCCTTCATACACGAGGTAATCTGTAAGCAGACAGCCTTCTAACCCTCCGGGCGGTGCACTGTCACCAAGCTCAATCTCAACCGTTTCAAAACCTTCATCTACATTGATGTTGAGTACAATCTCGCCGTCTGCAAGCGTTGCATCCACATTGATGTTATAGAGGGTTTTGGGCTGTGCATCGATTTCAGCATTGAATTCACGGGTAATAAAAGAACCATCTAGCTTGGTATAGCTAAGGTTTATCACAACACTCAAAGGTACAGATACAAAATACCCTTCACGGGTTTCTCCTTGTCCATATACGAGTGTAGTCCCGGTTCCTTTTACAGTTACGGCTCCCGTATAATCGTTGAAGGTTGACGTAACGTTTGAAGAGTAGTGGATGGCAACCTTTGAATTAGCAAGTTCCGCATCGATTTCAATCGTCTTGAGCTCTTCCTTATCAATTGTGAAATTATCTGACCTTCCAAAGTAATAAGGATTCTCAAAGGCAGCTTCCATAAAGTTGTTACTATGGGCTTCTACATAATATTCTCCCGTTGGCAACTGTATCTCTGAAGGAGCATCCATATACGGATCAAATACCTCGGCTACTGTACCGTCTACTTTGAAGATAGTAACCTTCCATTCATCAGTGGATACTGCCTCTACCCTTCCATTGACTGGTTCAGCAGTAATTGTAACAGCAATATTCATGGTCAGATAACCAAAGTCTGTAGGTTCTGGCGTCTCCTGATCGTTTCTATTACATGCAAAAAAAATTACAGTAAGAATGGCAAAGAGTTCAAACTTTTTCATTTTTTCAGGCGGTTGTTTATATCTAAGTTAGTCAATTCCTGAATAAAAATGCCTTTATGAGCTTGGAACTACCTTTTTACACCGTCGCCAGTTTCCACTTGCCTCTTTTAAACAACCACAGGGTAAACAACCCAACGGCTGTTTCTGAAAAGAATACTGCCCAGAACACTCCTGAATGATCCCAGTGCCAATGTATGGCTAGCAGGTAAGCCAGAGGGATCTGAATCAACCAGAAAAATACCAGGTTGATCTTGGTCGGTGTGCTGGTATCACCGGAACCATTGAAGGCCTGTACAGACACCATCCACCAGCCATAAATGAAGTAGGCATATGACAATATCCTCAGCCACTCTCCCCCAATAGCAATAACTCTTATGTCATCAGTAAATATGCTCACCAGTGAACGGTTGAAGAAGAAATAAACGATGGAAACCCCTATCAGAAAGATCATGTTATAAAACCCAATCTTCCAAACCGATGATTCTGCTCTATCGGGATTTCCGGCACCAAGGTTTTGCCCCACCAGGGTCGCTGCAGCATTAGACAGCCCCCAGGCTGGCATCAGGGTAAACAACATCACCCGCATCGCAATTGTGGCCCCGGCAACAGCCTCACTGCCCACATCTGCCAGGATCCGCATGAGGAAGATCCAGGAAGACATGGCCACGATCATTTGACCCACACCGCCTAATGAAGTCTTTATGATATTGATGATCCTTTTGGCATCCCACACTAAATCTGTCAGATATACCTGGATGTGCCTGCCTCCCTTAAAAAGCGTCCAAAGCTGAATACCTACCGCGATGCCTCTCCCAATCGTTGTTGCAATCGCCGCACCTTCGATCCCCATGGCAGGAATCGGTCCCCACCCAAAGATCAGGAGCGGGTCTAGAATGATATTAAGGCCATTGGCAATCCATAGCACCCGCATCGCAATGGCTGCATCACCGGCACCACGAAAGATGGCGTTGATAACAAATAACAATACAATCACCGCATTACCACCCAGCATCCACTGTGTGTATCGGTACCCATGCTCCAGGCTCCATGGGTCTCCACCCATGAGTGCGAGCATGTCCTTAGCAAAGAAGATCCCTGCAATGGTAAAAGGTAGTGATATCAACAGTGAGAGAAATATGGATTGTACAGCCGACTTGCCGGCTCCAGTTTTATCTTTTTCCCCAACTCTTCGTGCAATGATGGCCGTGACAGCCATGGCCAGGCCCATCGCAACAGAATACAGCAGGAAAAGGTAGGTTTCTGTCAACCCCACGGTCGCTACAGCGGATGACCCCAGCTGTCCAACAAAGTAGATATCCACCACAGCGAAAGTAGATTCCATCACCAGTTCCAGGATCATAGGTACAGCCAGCAGAAAGATGGCTTTCTTCAGGTCAATGGTGGTATAATCTGCATCCGTACCCTGGATAGCATCTTTGAGTTGGCGCCAGATCGAATGTTTGGGTGCCTCCATTACTGGCATTTGATTGTTTGAATCCATAAAACAAAATTGTTACTTAATATCTAAAATCATCCGATGCGAAAACGACATAAGTAAGGGTCATTTCCGACAAAGGATAACTTTCTCTACGCAAAAAAACCGTCTTGAGTGACAACCCTATGTCACTGTTATTTTAAGTTTTTGAGAATTATTAAAAATTAACCTTTATCAGACCCTGTAAATGGTTAATTGGTTGAAGATGGAAAGATCCTTCAGGGAAATTAGTTCCCATTGTTCTCCGGTTGTGAAGGATCTTAGGGTAAAGTACTCTAAATGGGATAACACCAAAAGATGGAGACAATAACCTTCAAAATATTTCTTACAAAAAACGGAATTAAATACCTGTCTTTTTATAGTTTTATTCTAGATAACTACTTGTACAAGTTGACCCCTCAATTTCTGTTACTTCTTTTCCTTTTCACTTCTTTGCAGGCAATCTGTCAAATCAATGGAACATTACCCTGCCTGAAAGTCCTCAAGACAGATGAATTGGTTGACAGAATAGAATCTCAAACACGGGTACAGATAGAGATGGAGAAAGGGAAAAAACGATCTCAGATCAATAAGTTTTATAATCTCCGGAAGGATCTAATCATTGACAAGATCGAAAATGGTGATTTTGTTGAATGTCGCAGTATCAATACAGTTGTTGAGCAGGTTATTCATCAACTATTGATTGCAAATCCTGGGGTTAAGCCCCCAAAATTAGTCTTGCTGGATTCGGATATTACTTTTAATGCTTACAGCCTGGGTGAAGGCACAATCGGAATTCATGTTGGCACGTTCCGCAAACTATCATCTATCAGTGAGCTGGCTTACCTGTTGGCCCACGAGCTGGCGCATTATCATCTGGACCATACCAATGAGATGGTTAGACGAAATGTAAGAATAAAAAACGCTGATACTGAACTGTACAACCAGGTGAAATATGGCGATATCAATGCCATAAGAACATTGTTTTATGACCACCTCTCCCACACCAGGACCAATGAATTAGCTGCTGATTCGCTGGCATTTATCATGGTCCACAATTCAACTTACGATTTGCAGGCCTGCAAAAATGTGCTAAATAAACTTGATTCTGCTGAAATTTCAGAGTACCAGGACCACCCGGACATCAGATCCCATTTGGATTTCAATAAGAGCCCTTTCAAAGATGAATGGATCCGTGGAAGTCAGTCCATCTTATCAAATAATAATGGCTCTAATTTCATTTTTGAAAAAGACTCAATCCATACACATCCTCTGGCAGAAGAGCGATTGTTTGCCTTTCATCAATTTTCTAAGGATAAAGATATGAGGGAACATAGGGTTTTAGATTCCGGATTTCAGGAGATAAAAAATCATTTGGATTTTCAATTGATCGACTTGCTCAAATTGGACAAGCGATATGATTATGCATTCTATTATGCATTAAAATTTCGTGACCTCTACCCCTCTGATGAAACATTCAAATATGAAACCCTCAAAATCCTCATGGATCTTTATGAAGTTCGAAAAAGCCACAAATTCGGGTTATACGTAGATCACTCAGCTGAAGTGCCATGGTTGAAAAACTATGTTAACTTCCTCAACAACATCACTTTATCTGAGCTGGGGCAATTAGCCTATCATTATTTTCAGAAGAACATAGAATTTGATTATCAAAACGAAGAGCAATACCATCTACTGTGGAAGGCAGCTCTATATGGCAACGAGCAAGCTGTAAAGGAAAACATCACAAATACTTATTTAGAAAAATTCCCTCATGGGATCTACGCAAATCACTTTTTAAAGCAAAAACACCAGGAATAATGAAGCAACTATTTTGTTACACATTGGCTACCTTAATCACTTTTGCCAGCTTTTCTCAGAGTAGAAACTTTTTAGATATTACTAAACTTGATGTCAGAAATTCCGGAGTTATTACTAAAGAAAGAGATGTGATTGGCTATTACATGTTTTATTCCATTGGTAAGCTTAAAAAAGGTCAGCGGAATTTCGCTTTGAGGATTCTTGACGAAAACCTTGAAGATGTCAACACAATCACGTTTCAGGATACGAAGACACAAAACCTACAAGGAGCTTTATTCAATGGCAGCACAATACTGATGCGGTTTAATGATATTCGAAATGATGTGGCTACCTATAAATTTTTTGATACCAAAGCTAACCAAATTTCAGAGGCCAGGAGAATCGTTTTCTTCAATAGTCCGGGATCTTTATATTCAGTTCCAAACTATGGGTTTGCAAATTATCAGACTGATTATCAGAACAAAAACTACCATGTTGAGTATTTCCCGAATCCTGTAGAAGGTGACGAAGCATCCCCCTGGACTTATTTCTTCCCTGCAAATACCGATTCCGTAGCGTCAGCCACTTACCTCTGTAGCACTGAGGACCTGCTGGTAAACCTCGTGACAGTGAAGAAAAACTGGAACACTAATAAGCTTAATTTTTACCTCCAGGGATTAGACCATGAAACTGGTCATGAAGTGTTTTTCACGGGATTAAAAGGAAACTATCATACGCAGCCACTGAATGCTTATTATGATTTTGAAACGGGAATTATCAATGTTCTTGGACTTTATTATGCCCCTGATGAAAAGGTCTATAAAGACAATGGGGTTGGTTTGGCAAATATTCAATTGAGCAAATCAGGTGAGATCATTGAGAATAAATACCTCAGCTGGACTCATGAATTCCGGGAGTTTATGGATATCGACAATGAGGGAAAGGTGAGCAGTGAAGACAAACGAGGATTTATGTACTTCCACGAAATCTTCAAACAGCCTGATGGTACGATCATGGCCATCGCTGAACAATATCGTAAAGCTGTAAGTGGTGCTGGAATCGCTCTAAATGTACTGGCAGCCGCCACAGGATCTTATTCAAGCGCTGGGGTGACCAAAATGGTGATTGGTGACCTAATTGTCTTCAGATTTGATCCAGAATTTAACGTTCAATCCGTAGACTTCATTGAAAAGGGTAAAAGAGATTTTTTACTACCGGCAGGATATGATTTTTCCAACATCCATTTAGTATCTGAATACATCAATGATGTGGGTGGTTTTGGGTATCTCTATTTATCACAACTGGGTTTCGAAAAAATTCCAATGGTGGCCTATGTTGACTGGCAACGTAGCGAGGCCTCGCTTCAAAAGAACTGGAATTTTAGTGTTTCAATTTTTGAGGAAGGTCAAATAAAGAAGGACTATGTTGAATTCAGACCTCCTGGCCAAAATGTAATCAGGCGGGTTTTACCTGGCAAACCTGGCCATATCCTGGTTTATGATTACTCAAAGACAAACAAAAGTCTGGACATCCACCTGGAAAAGATCAATTATTGAGTTTAAGATGCTTCTGATACCAAGATCTCTGACTACCCTGCTGGCAGGCTTCACGGAGTGATCAAAACTCCTGTGCGCCAAACTCGCTCTTGATAAACTTCGCCCTGTTCTTGCCACTGTTGATGGCATAGCTCAGGTTGAGAATCACCTGATCTACCTCATAAACATAGTTGGTGGTGGTGTAAAACTCTCCGTCCCGCCAGGTAGTGATCCGTTGCTCATTGGTATCTAAAAACCCCATATCCATGTTGAGCCATTGAAGTGTAGCGGTGAGGCGATCATCGAGGAACTTCTTCTGTAGCGTCAGGTTGGGCGACAGAAACCTGGAGTCTTTCCCCTGGGCAGTAACACGGTCGGAGATGTAGTTGAGTGTCCATTGCATGCTGAAGTCCTTCGTAAACTTCATTGAGGTATTCATATTGATGTTATAGATCCAGCTGGAGGTATTGATAGGATAGCTATCAAACATGCCATCAATGGCATAATGATACAGGTTACCCCCGATAAAGGCATTCCATTTTTCTGTCAGCTGCAGGTCTGAACCTACTTCCACACCTAAAGACACGGCATCACCCACATTGGAATAAATCCTGTTTAGAATGGAATCATTATAAATATTGTTTACCCTGTTTACCACATTTTTTACATCCCGGAAATAAGCTGTTGCATAGATGCTGTGATCTGAAAAGTCCTTGATAAACCCAAGTTCCACCAGATCGATAAACTCTGGCAGCAACTCAGGGTCTCCCTGCTCGAGGGTCTCTGAATGTTCTCTTTCCGGGAAAGGGTTCATCTTGAAGGTAGTGGTCCGCTCGATCCTTCGGCTGTAGGCAGCTTTCAAGGTAAGCCCCTCTCCTGCAGCATACTGAATATTGGCTGAAGGAAATGGTTTGATAAAATCATAGTAATACATCGTATCGATGGTACCGGCTTTGTCCTTCAGCTCCAGCTCCCGATCCATGTATTCCATTCTCAGACCGGCACCATAGCTCAAAGCACCTGACTTTCCTGAAAATTGGGCATACCCAGAATGGATCGATCTCAGTAGGTTGACATTACTGGAAAACTCCGGGACCAGCTCAAATTCCCCTGTATTGTTGTTTCTTCTTTCATATACAAAATCCCCTGTATGATCCAGATTTCGGAACTGATACCCTGTTTCAATTTTCCCAATGGGCAATGGTTTAAAGGCATAATCCAACTGGAATCTTGTACCAAAGAGTGGATTGTCATTTGTATTGTACTCATCCTGATAGATTACGGAGGTTTCGGGATAACCCAGGTTTCTGTTGGTTGTGGGACCTCCAAGTAGCGTATATTCGTATAGAAACGAAGTTGAAAGGCTCGATCCATTATCGAAGATATGACCGTAGTCAACACTTCCTAAGACGAAATCCCCTTTTCTGATACGCAGGTTTTCATTGTAATACTGGATGGTATAAAGCCGTTGGTCGTTGAACCTTGCATGATTATCGTAATACACAATATCTGCTGTCCGGTCTTTACTGCGTTTACCAGCATAGAATCCCAGGTTAAAGTTGTTGCTTGAATTAGGTGTGTAGCCCAGGGTAAACCGGCCAGAGTAATTTACTTCATCGAAACTTCTTTCCCCATCAGAGGGAAACTGGATCGTGGTATCATTTCGAATCGTGTATACGTCCCCTACCCGTCTTCCGGTGATATCGTTGCGCTGAAAACTCAATCCGGCAGAAACGTCCCAGTCCCCTGAACGATGATTTAAGGTGAAATCTCCACCATAGCGTTGTGCATACTCTGCATTGTCATAGTTTTCGATGCTGGGAGCCCCAATCCTGGCGTTGAACTGCATATACGTATCATCGACTGCACCACGCCTCGTAACCACATTGATGATCCCACCCTTACCTTCCGGATCATATTTCGCTGAAGGTGCTGTGATCAATTCGATGTTTTCTATCGCATTCGCAGGTAGTTGGTTTAAAATCATTTGCGGATCAGACTGCACAGGCTTTCCATTGATCAGCACTACAAAGCCGGATGAACCTCTTGCGGAGATTTCACCATTGGCATTTACGGATACAGATGGCAGGTTACGTAGTACATCTGTGGCAGTTCCGCCTCTGCTGGATTGAAACTTTTCTGCTTCGAAGACCTGACGATCGGCTTTGGAAAGCATGGTCACTGTCTCACCAGTCACCTCTATTTCATCAAGCATCTTCTGGTTAGCCTTCATAGCTACCGCACCCACATTCGTTAATTGATTTTTAGTTACAGCAATGTTTTCTATGGTTTGCTCATCAAAACCCATGAAATGAGCCTTTAGGTAATAGGTACCTTGCTTGATGTTGGTGATCTCAAACGTACCATCAAAAGAAGATACCACACCTCCGGCCAGGGTGCTATCACTAGCCTGGTAAACAGCTACACTGGCAAATGGTAATGGCTCATTGGCCGTCATGTCTAGAAGCTTACCTTGTATGCCTGTCTGACCATAGGAACAGAGGAAAGAAAGAAAAAGTATCGATAGAAAAGTAAATCGCATTCGTATTAAATAATAATGTCAACGCAAAAGACGGCAATTATGTCCATCTAGCGATGGTAATTTTTCTTGAATTATGGTCAATTTTCAATGAAGTGCCTCCCGATAAGCTGATGGGGTCATGCGAGTCTGTGCTTTAAAGAACTTGACAAAGTTAGAGGCATCTGAAAAATTTAGTCTGTAGGCAATCTCAGAAATAGACAGGCTGGTATGGGTGATCAAATTTTTTGACTCTACAATGATCCTTTCTTTGATCACACTAAAAGCGGTAGTAAAGGCTGCCTGCTGGCAGATATTATTTAGCCTGGGAACACTCACATTCATCAGGTTGGCATACTCCTGAACTGTTCTTAATTCGAGAAAATGATGATTTACCAGGTTCTTAAACTGGTTAAAGTCAGCGGCTGACGGAGAAGCGGCGGAGGCCTGTGCTTTTACAATTCCCAGTGTATACAGTAGAATCAGGTTTATATGAGCACCTAAAACATCCTCGTCCTGGCCTTGTTTGTACGACTCATAGAAGATATCAACAAGTTGGAGTAGCTGATGATCTGTCGGAATCTGAAATTGCTGCGGTAACCGATATAGACTATTGAGTGTGGAAAGGTGATGCCGCAGAAACTTTTCGCGGAAAAGGATTACATACCCATCCGGTATCTGGCTAAAATCCCAACAATGCACACTACCTGGTTGGAGGTAAAATGCATCAAAAGGCTTTACATCATATACCTGGTCATTTACGGTATGCGATCCGGATCCACCGGTTAGGAAAATCAATTCATGATACCCATCATGCTTATGTGGAACTGTGGGCTTGATCACAGGTTTCATCTTCGAAACTTTCACCAGTAATTCCTTCTCCAGTTTTCCTTTTAGGGCGATCTCCACGATTGGTTATTTCTTTGACTCACAAGAATAGGTAAAATAAGAGGGCCCGGGAAAGCAAACGATTGTGCAGAGAATGAGTCTATAGAGGTCCTTAGTATTTCTCTGGTACAAAGGTCTGCTTGTCTACAGGAGGACGTAAGTATTCGTTTTTGCTCGGCAAAGGTGGTAACTGGATTTTCTTGTATTTGGTTTTCTCATAGGGCACCATGGTGAGCAAATGGGCAATACAGTTAAGCCTTGCCTTACGCTTATTGTCTCCATTCACTACAAACCAAGGTGACTGTTTGGTGTCGGTCACATCAAACATTTCATCTTTTGCCCTCGAGTATTCCTGCCACTTCTCCCTTGACTTTAAATCCATTGGACTAAACTTCCAGCGCTTCACTGGATTATCAATTCGCTCCCTGAATCTGAGCTCCTGCACTTCATCGCTGACAGAAAACCAGTATTTCACCAGGATGATCCCAGAACGAATGATCATCCGCTCAAACTCCGGGCAGGACCTCAGAAATTCTTCATACTCTTCCTGGGTGCAAAACCCCATGACCTTTTCAACACCGGCTCGGTTGTACCAGCTTCTGTCAAAAAGCACCATCTCGCCTGCAGCAGGAAGGTGCTTTATGTATCTTTGAAAATACCACTGAGTTTTTTCCCGCTCCGTAGGTACTCCCAGGGCTACCACCCTGCAAACACGGGGGTTCAGTGGCTCCAGAATTCTTTTGATAGCGCCTCCCTTTCCGGAAGCATCTCTCCCTTCGAAAATTACCACCAGCTTGAGACCATGGCTTTTGATCCATTCCTGCATATATACAAGCTCACGAGACAGTTTGGCATATTCCTTTGAGTAACTTAACTTTTTCATCGTCAAATTCTTGCTTCATGACAATATACAGGTTTTAGACCAACAAAATGATCCATTAAGCATGCTCGTTATTGTACATAAGGATACTTTTTTGGTTTTGAGTCTGTGGTTCTGTAATCATGTTCTGAAATCAAAATAAGTTTGTAGTTTGCTTCTATGAATCTTGGACTCTGGATCATCCTCTACTTGCTTATTACGGTAGTAATAGGAGTACTGGCTTCCAGGTTTATTCATTCCTCATCAGATTTTTTATTCACAAGCCGAAGATTGCCATTAGTACTCAATGCTTCAGCACTCTTCGCCTTTTGGTATGGATCCGAAACCGTGTTGGGAGCTTCCTCAGAATTTATCCAGCATGGCTTGCTTGGAGTTATTGAAGACCCCTTTGGAGGTTTTCTCTGCCTGATACTTTTTGCCCTGATATTTGTTCGGCCACTCTACCGAAAAAATATCCTGACCCTGGGGGATCTTTTTCGAAGCGTCTACGGGCCCAAAGTAGAGCGGTTGTCCAGCGGTTTAATGATTTTATCATTCTTTGGATATGCAGCTGCACAGATTATCGCCCTTGGGATACTCTTTCACACCATTTTTGGATTGGATGAATATGCTGGCAGACTGATCAGTGCTTTGCTGGTAATGGTATATACTGCAGCTGGGGGCATGTGGTCTGTTTCCATCACAGATTTTGTGCAAAGTGTCATCATCATCATAGGACTGGTATTTATCACCTTCTTTCTTTTTAACCTGGTCGATCCATCAATACTGTTCCAATCCAAAGATCCCCATTTCTTTGATTTTACTCCCGTAAATAACCCGGAAGTTTCCTGGATGGATTACCTGGCTGCCTGGTGCGCTTTAGGGCTTGGGTCTCTGGCCTCACAAGATATATTTCAACGTGCCAATGCAGCCAGGTCAGAATCCATCGCTGTTCGGTCTACATTTTTAGGGGCATCCTTGTATTTGATATTTGCTATGCTGCCTCTTTTGCTTGGGCTCATGGTCTATCAGCTAAATCCTGAACTTGTTGCTGATAATACACAGCATGCCCTGATGACCATGATTGCTCAATATACGCCAATGTGGTTGCAGGTCTTATTTTATGGAGCTTTGACTTCTGCTATTTTCAGCACCTGTAGTGGGGCGTTACTGGCTCCTTCTTCTATTCTGGCAGAGAATTTACTTAAGCCTATATTTTTTCCGGGGAGCACCGATCAACAGTTGCTTCTTCTGAGCAGGGTTTCCGTGGTGATCATTACAGCCCTCGCAACCATACTTTCTATAATGAGTGACAGCATTTATCACCTGGTGAGTCAATCCTCAATACTGGGGATGGTTTCTATCCTAGTGCCATTGTATGCAGCCCTATTTCATCAGCGTAGTCAAAAACCCCTTGGCGCATGGTTGTCCATGAGCTTTGGGTTGGGCGTTTATGTACTTTTTGAGCTGTTTCCTTACGAGGCTGTTCCTGCCATGTTTTTGGGGTTTGGGGCTTCTATTCTTGGTTTGATCGGAGGTAATAAGTTGGGTAAATGATGGCTGCAAGTTATATTTAATGTAATAGCAATACATCGACCTGGTACATTCGAGGAATGATTCAAAACACTTATCTTTAGCTATTATGAAAACCCCCATCCCAAAACAAGTACTCCGAATCATTCTAGGCTCCCTGGCTTTAATGCTTCCGATTGTATTGCCTCTAGGTATGTTCCTGCTGAGTGCCGAACAGATATTGTTGCCATCTATCAGCACCTATTATTATTCTGAAATGAAGTTTTTATTTATAGGCTTTCTGGTACTTTTTGGAGCTACCTTTATTTTATATGGTTTTACATCGAGCCGAAACCTGGTGATGTTGGTGGGTACTGGAGTCATCACTTTGTTAATTGCACTGGTACCTACCCATGCACCTGGCGCAACCGAATGGACCGGGTATTTCCACATCATCCATGCAGTTGCTTTTTTTGCATTGCTTGGGTGGCATCTCAGGGTAACCTTCAACTTGCCTCTTGCCTATCCCTTGCTCACCAAGATTGGATTGTATATCTGGATAGCCGAAGGTATATTGATCATCTATTTCCTGGCCCTTAAATGGGTATGGCCACCGCTTGTATTTATCCTGGAAGCAGCTATCCTCTGGCTCTTCGTCTTCGGACTCTGGGTAAGAAATAAGATCACCCGAGAGCTGAGCAAGGCAAGGTAAGTAAGTCATGATGAGGTGACTACCTTAAACCAACGTAGTTCCTAAGTATTATATCGCTGTGCATTAAATTTCAGACCTCCTTTCTGATTTACATAGTCATCCTATGACTATGTAAACTTTCTTATCTGATGGTTTGAAGGGTAGGTTTCCTTTAGGACAGCTAATTCTGTAAATCAGCGCTACCTACTTTAATATATCTTCATAACTCATTGATATATAACCACATATACCGTTAGTTAAAGAAGCATTACTTTAATTAAACAAAACCCAGTTTTTAGGTATAAATCAATCAATATCAATCAAACACGGTGCAACTTGTAGGGATAGACACCATCTGCTTTCCATTGACATACATACAGATTTTTATCCCGATCCACACACACGTCATGACAATGCTTGAAGATGGGTTGGTCCTGAAAAAGTGGTAAGAGGTGACCGTCTTTGTATTTTGGTTTTGTACCACCGGGATTGGAAACTACCCTTCCCTCCCTGTTAAGGATCGTAACAAAACCCAGATCATTTTGCAAGTTGAAATCATGCTTTGTCATTCCAAAGCATACCCCGGAATATAACTCTTCACCATGAATCACCGGCCGGCTGATATAAGCACCGGGTAGGTAGATATCTTCGAGGTGCTCTCCATCCAATGTAAATCGCTTGAAGGTGTTCTTGATCCTTGCCGTCACAAGTAAGGTTGGGTTTTGCTTATCCCGGTTATCCAGGGCTATCCCATGTGCCTCTTTGAATCGCTTCTTATCCTGGAAACTACTTCCTCCAAACCTATCCAGGTAGTTGCCCTTATGATCAAATATGAGAATAAACTGGGAACCATATCCATCCGCAACATAAATATCTCCATTTGGTCCTATGGCTGTTTCCGTAGGTCTGTACCTGTCACATTCCGCGTAGATCCCAAGCTGGTCAGGTCTGGGTAACTGCATGATCACCTTTCCATCCAAAGTGGTTTTGTATACCTCTCCCGCACTGCCATCCGTGATATAAAGGAACTCCTCTCCATTTTCATCATGGATTGTTAACCCATGCCCCATTTTTAGATTCAGCGTCCAGGAGTCCAACACCTTACCGGATCTTTCAAAAATGATGATATTGTTTTTGGGGTGATCAGTAAGTAAGATCAGTCTACCCTGCTGATCCTCGACCATCTCATGGCAATTGGTTATCGGAGTTTGTACGGCATTGGCCTGACACCAGTCTCGTTCGACCCTAAACTTAAAATCTCCATGCCCAATGATTTCATTAGGAAGTTTCTTTCTGTTTATGATATTAAAAGCGGAGGCTGCTTGTCCGAGATGCAACCCTCCAAACAATAATCCGGCTTTGACTAAAAAGTCTCTTCGATTTTCTATTTTGTCTCTGGATGGGGCTTTCATGATGAGGGATGTTGATTTTAGCAATGTAGGTCTTCAAAATAAACAGATAATCTTCAAATGCATCAAGTTTATATACCTATTGAAAGAAATGCCTTTTGCAAAATTTTATATGCATGTGGGCTCATTCAACCCAACTTATTTATTGGTGTAAAAAAACATTCATATTTTTGCAAATACCATATATAAACCGATGCAATATTGAATTTTATTCAATTTTAACCTTACTTTGCATCGCAATCGAAAGCTGACATATGAGGTTTATAAAAAAGGCTACCAAAGTGGTTATTGTTATTTTACTGTTACAATTTTCCACACAAGCACTTGCAGAAATTCCTGTAAGCGGCATCGTTAAAGATCAGAATGGTAAAACCCTGGAAGGTGTTACTATCCAAATCAAGGGAACCGATTTAGCGGCTATTACCAATTCAAAAGGAGAATACAAACTGGAGGTACCAAAGGATGCCACATTAATTTACTCCTCTATTGGATTGAAAACCGTTGAGAAAAAGGTCGAAAAAAATACGTCAAAAATTGACCTGACGCTTGAGGATGATTCTCAGCAGCTGGCTCAAAATATTGTGTTTGGCTCATTCTTTTAAGATATATTCCGGCTTCTTGTTTCTACTTACTGTTACCCACTGGCTAAAATAATTTTTAAACCATGCAACATTGGCAGTTAAATCATTGAATACCAATCAAGGCAAGAGAAAAGTCCCGCAGGGTCGACCTGTCCATAACATTAATCGATGTAATCATAGTTAGCTCCGTAGGAGCGGCCTGTCTTTTTATTCAACCCATTTAAAATCAATTGAAGGAACTATCCCTTTATGCTAATAGATGAGAGAACAACCATAAAGGCCGGCTCATTATTTAAGACCTTATTAAGATTCAATTTTACCCACATCCTTTAACTTCGCGGATATACTAATCCGCACTTCCATTGCCATTCAATCCCCATCAGGTCGACCTGCCGATAACCGAAATCATAGATGAGGTAAAATCTAAACTGGTTTCTTGTAACCGGCTCATTGTCAATGCTCCTCCCGGAGCAGGAAAAAGCACTATTCTGCCCCTGGCTTTACTTGGAGAAAAATGGCTGGAAGGCCAAAAGATCATCTTGCTAGAACCTCGTAGATTGGCGGCACGATCTATCGCTTACCGAATGGCTCAGCTTCTCGAAGAACCAGTTGGCCAGACAATTGGCTATCGGATCCGGTTCGAAACCCGTGTTTCGGAGCAAACAAAGATCGAGGTGGTCACTGAGGGTATCCTTACCCGCATGCTCCAATCAGATAATGCTTTGGAGGGTGTCGGTTTAGTCATGTTTGATGAGTTTCACGAGCGTAGCTTGCACGCTGACCTGGCGTTGGCTCTGTCATTGGAGTCACAACAGGTCCTTCGGCCTGACCTCCGACTCGTTGTGATGTCGGCCACGCTCAATATGCCTGAGCTAGAGACGCTACTCAGAGCTCCTGTAGCAGTGAGCCAGGGGAAACAATATCCTATTGAAGTCCGATATACAGGTGAAACAGACCAGTTTATGATCCCGGAAATGGCGGCTCGGGTGATCAAGCAAGCTTTCGGGGAACAGCCTGGAGACATCCTGGCCTTCTTTCCTGGTGAAGGCGAGATCCGGAAGTGTGAAGAGCTCTTGAAAAAGGAGCTCCCTCAGGCAGCCATCCATCCTTTATTTGGTCAGCTACCCCAAAACAAGCAGCTTGCGGCCATCTTTCCTGACAAAAATGGTAGACGGAAAGTCGTATTAGCTACCTCAATTGCGGAAACCAGTCTAACTATAGAAGGCATCAAGGTAGTGGTAGATGCAGGTTTTATCCGCAAGGCAACTTTTGATCCTGGTTCAGGGCTATCTCGGCTTGTCACATTACCAGTTACAAAAGACACCGCCGACCAACGGGCAGGACGAGCAGGTCGATTATCTCCTGGTATATGCTATCGCATGTGGACTCAGTCTACTCATGCTCATTTACAGGATTTTAGTACTCCTGAATTGCTGGATGCTGACCTGAGCAGTCTTGTGCTGGAGCTGGCCAATTGGGGTATCACCAATGTGAATGACCTGAAATGGCTCAATCCCCCTCCTGCCGGCCACGTGGCTTCCGCTCGTGCGCTGCTTCACGAATTGGAGGCCCTGGAAGACAACAGGATCACGGAGCATGGTAAAAGAATACAACAACTCCCCTGCCACCCCCGGATTGCACATATGTTGCTGGAGGCAGATGAGATGGGATTAACTCCCCTGGCAGCGGATGTGGCCGCATTGATCGAAGAACGGGATCCCCTGCCAGATGCAGGAATTGATTTATCTGTTCGTGTAGAAGCATTGCATCGTTTTCGTTCAGAGAACAGGAAAGGAGGAAGATTGAGCCGCATCGAACAAGTAGCAAATAGCTATCGTGAAATGCTTAAAGCCGAGGCGAATGAGGACATAATTGACCCTTACGAAGTAGGTTTTGTGCTGAGCATGGCCTATCCTGAGCGTATTGCCAGTGCACGTCCGGGGAACAATGCTCAGTTCCAGTTGGCCAATGGAAGATATGCCGTAGCAGGTCATCGGGATGACCTGGCTCATGAGCCCTGGTTGGCAGTAGCCCACCTCAATGCCCGGGATGGCCTGGGAAAGATCCATCTGGCTGCTCCACTAAACCCAAAAGACCTTGCAGTAAGGGTGAAGGAACGCGAAGTCATTGCGTGGGATACACGAAAGGGAGGATTGATAGCAACTAAAGATCTTTCCATAGGAAGTATAGTTTTACAAAGTAAGCCATTGAGCAATCCGGACCCCGCACATATAAAAAGCGCCATTCTGGAGGCTGTCAAAAAAGAAGGTAAGCAGTTACTGGATTTTAGCGAGGAAGTCCTTCAATGGCAATTGCGGGTACTCTCTCTGCGGATATGGAACCCGGACGAATCTTGGCCTGACGTGAGCACATCAAATCTCCTTGAATCCGTCAATTCTTGGCTTGAACCTTACCTCGATCATGTACGTACCGCGGAAGACCTGAAGAAACTCAATTTGAGAGATATACTCCAGCACACACTGGAGTATGACAAACAACAAGCGCTGGATAGTCAGGCACCTTTCAGAATTACAGTACCCAGTGGTAGCCAGCTCAAGCTGAAATACCGGGAAAATGGAGAGCCTCCGATATTAAGCGTTCGGCTGCAGGAACTCTTTGGTTTGGCTGAGACTCCCAAAATCAATAATGGTAAGCAAGGTGTGTTGTTGGACCTCTTATCTCCTGGTTTCAAGCCCGTGCAGCGAACAAATGATCTGAATAGCTTTTGGAATGACACCTATTTTGAGGTCCGAAAGGAGCTAAAAAGAAGGTATCCAAAGCACCGCTGGCCTGATGACCCCTGGTCTGTAGATCCGGGGGTGTTTAAGAAGAAGTCAAGTTAGAGAGTCATAGGATGACTCTAATTAGTCATTTCTTATTCAAAATCGACATATAATATTAATTTCTGGTTTCGTAGAAAAGCCAATTCTTAAGAACAGTCATCCTATGACTGCTTAAGCACCAACAACTCTTCACGCAACCGTATTCCTGAGAGTCATAGGATGGCTCTAATTAGTCATTTCTTATTCAAAACCGACATATAATATTAATTTCTAGTTTCGTAGTAAAGCTATTTCTTAAGAGCAGTCATCCTATGACTGTCTTAGTACCAACAACTCTTTACGCAACCGTATTCATGAGAGTCATAGGATGACTCTAATTAGTCACTTCTTATTCAAAATCGACATATTCTTATTCAAAATCGACATATAAAAGTAATTTCTGGTTTCGTAGTAAAGCTAATTCTTAAGAGCAGTCATCCTATGACTGCTTAAGCACCAACAACTCTTCACGCAACCGTATAAAGATGCGTTTCCTGAGAGTCATAGGATGACTCTGATTAGTCACTTCTTATTCAAAACCGACATATAAAAGTAATTTCTGGTTTCGTAGTAAAGCTAATTCTTAAGAGCAGTCATCCTATGACTGTCTTAGTACCAACAACTCTTCACGCAACCGTATAAAGATGCGTTTTATCGCCGGTGAGAGTGTTTCCGCATATTCGTCATCCAACACATGTTCTAGCTCATGGACCAATTCAGGATATTTCCTGATAATACCAGCAATTTGCTTAAATGCCAATATCCTGACCGAAGGGGATTTCCTGATGGAAGACCAGATATCCAGGCAGACGTCAAATAACATTCCTTCCTGATCATCAGACAGCGTGAATTTATCCACCAAATGTATGAGTTCACGTTGATGGCCGTCAGGACGATCTGCAAGGACTTTGATCGTTCTGGTAAGATGTGGGGCAAGTCTAGGGTCTTCATCTTTGATAATATCCTTGAGCACCCAGGCCGCCCTCCATCCCTGTGGCTGTTTGTCTGACAAAGCGATGTCAATAGCCTTACGAACCCCTTCCTGGTCATTCTTTAGCTGATCTAATAGCGGCTTTTTAGTAGAAGGTCTCTGCAAAATATCTTCAAGTATTGACATAACCTATTTCACCGCCACAAACACCTACCAGGCTCCTAATATTGCCGAAATAATCAAAGTGACAAAAACCTGGCTCCCAAGTGAAAGTCTCAGTGCATTCCACCGCCTCAGAAAAGCATATCCAGGCAACATAGTGGCAATAATGAAGAAAACACTAATAATCACTCCAAGCTGCAGTCCCGAACCTAAATCATCTACACCAAAAGCTATTTGAAAAAGCTCCAGACCCAGTGTCAAAAGGAAAGTACAGACTGCTACGAAAGCATATGTGTAACCGGGAATTTCTTTTGTGTGCTCCTTTTTGTTTTTAGCAGGGTCATAGGCTTTTGCCCAGGGCTCACCAAAAAACACACTGAACCATAGGGTCAGGAAAATCTGTCCTATAACAAAGCATACGACAATGGACAACCAATTTATTGCACTGAAATCTAATTGCATAGCATTCTGGGTTTAGTTTTTACTTAAACTAAACCTACAAAGATTTTATGATTAAATGAAAGATTAAGTATCATCCTATGAAGCTGCTAAAACTCCACTGGAGGTTTTTGCTTCCGCTTCCCCCCCAACCAGTTATGCAGGTGTGGAATAAGGATACCGTTTGCGGCTCCAATGGCGAATCCCAGAAGCACATCAGTCCGAAAATGCTTACCGGCATGCATGCGGTGATAACCAACAAACAGAGGCGGTACAGATGCTGCACCGTATAAGGCTAGTCGTTTCCAGCCTGTGATGTCATGATAATCTGTATATACCTTGGCCATAAAAAAGGTGGCAGTGGCGGCTGTAGAAACATGTCCGCTGTAGAAGGAATTGCTGCGCTGATCCCCGGTGCGCATTTGCATATCAGCCTCATTGTTGTAAGTCAGAGGTCTTGGTCTGCGAAAACTGAATGCAGCAACCTGATAGATCGATGTATTGATCATCTGAGACTCCAGGTAAAGCACCAGGTATTCACCCCAATCCTTTCTTACCTTCCTATCGATCAACAGGAAAAAAGGCAGTGCAGTAGAGAGATTTAAAGACAGGTCAGACAACCTCTGACTGGTTTCATATCCCTCTGGACTGAATCTGGCAACAGGCTGATCAAACCTGTTGATATCATCAATATTCAGGGCCATTACATCGCTCTCGCTCATTGAAGCCACCCTGAAAAGCCTTTTGAACAGGATGGTGGTTGTCACAAAACCTGCAGCAGTAATCGCTCCCTCTACCGGAATATTTACTTTGTAGTAGGAAGAATCTCGTTGGGCGATTGTCTGAAAAGAGAATAGGAAAATGATAGCGCCAATGAATATTCTCATACTTAATTTTTATGGGAAGCGGCAAAAATAGGGAATGGAGGGTTACCGAAAGATGATAAAAGTGTTTAGTAAAACCCAATTGAGCCAGGTATAAAAATAAAGTCCGCTCATGGAGCAGACCCTATTCTGAGTGTATATGTATATGAAGAGAATTATTACTTTTTTAAGTGGCTATCTATTCTACATTGGATACATCAGCATCCATTTCATAGATAAACCAGGTACCTCCTTTGTTCACCTCCCTGAAATCTATTTTTTTCACTGATTCCTTTATGGGCGGAAAGAATAACTTATAATTCAGGATCTCACCATCATTGTCACCTGCAGTGATCCGTTCCCCGATATTCGTTCCTTCCGCTTTGATCACAAACAGGTCTTTTCCTCCATTGCTATCACGAATGGCAGATTTTGGTGGTATCCATATAGCAGAAAACTGCCTTAGATTCACCTCGAAGTAGAGCACCGTTTCATCCTCACACAAATCAATCCGAGTAATGGCAAAGCCTCCTGATTTTGCCGTATAGCCTGGACTCTCAATGAATTTACAATTGTCTTCCTCACCTTTTCTTCCTGACTTAACTGATTTATCGATACCGATATTGGTACTCACATCAATGTCAAAGAAATGCCAGTAGCTACCATCCTCTCCAGCACGGAAATTTAAAGCCTGCACAGAAGGGTCAATCTTAGGGAAATACAATACCAGCTCCTGGTACTTTTTCTCTTCGTCCAATTGCAGGGTTCGATCCAACGCATAATCTTTTACTTCATTGATAAATAGTTTGTCTCCTCCATTGCTAGATGTGATATAGGTCTTGGAAGAAACAAAAATGGTATTGTGATGATAGGGTCTTAACCAAAGGGTGAAGATCGTTTCCTGGTCCGTAATTTCTATCTTTTTGATAAAGACGTTTTTATCTGTGCAGGCATTGACGCGCGGCTCATTAAACACCTGCCCTTTTGCCCAATAGGCAAAAAGAATAATCAGCAGGACGAGGCCTATTTTGATTTGTTCTCTCATGCGTGTAATTCGGTCCATTTTTAAATTTTCCAATTTCTTTCCTAATGATACTTTACTGTAAATCTCCATGGTGTTATACCCTCTCCTGTTTTTTCTCCATACTCTATTTCTAAACTCTCCACTTCACTTTGAAGATTGGCCAAGACTGGCATTTCCTGGTCCTGTTCAACAGGTACACTTTCTAAGGGACTCACCGTCTCAGTTATTGCAGCATCTACCTGACTTCGTTTTTCTGGGGCCCGGTATACGACCTTTGTTATGAAAACAGTATCAACTTGTAGCGGCCTGTTCATTACTTCCTCCAATTCTCCTTTGAGCTGCTTATTATTATTGGCCATTACCTCCTGCTGTCCATTTACTTCTTCAAGTGCAGCCTGTAACCTGGCTATGGTCTGATTTTTCAAATGCAGTTGATAGAGGGCAAAAGAGGAAAGCAAGACAAGGGTAACAGAAGCTGCAGCCAGGTACCAAACCGGATATAGCCTTTTTGGTCGCTGCATTTTGTTCTGCACCTGACTCCAGACCTGCTCTTTGTCCTTACTTTGAGTGAGGGGTTCCTGCTGTCCCAGGTATTCCTTAAACTTTTTTTCGATCTCCCAAAGCTTCATATGCTTCTATTTTTTGTAATTCTTTTATTATCATTTTTCTGGCTTTAAACAATTGACTTTTAGATGTCGAAACGCTGATATTTAATTTCTCAGATATTTCCTGATGAGAAAACCCATCCATGGCAAACATCAAAAATATGACCCGGTAGCCATCAGGCAGTTGCTGTACAATCTCAGAGAAAAGCTGCATATCAAGGTTTTCATTCAGCTCTATGGTGTCCAGGTCTTCAGCTTCATCAATGTCATCATTGTACATAAACTTCCTGTTTCTTTCAATAAGCCGTAGAGATTCATTGATCACAATCGTTTTTATCCAGCTTCTCAAGCTTCCTTCTCCTCGATATTCAAAATTGTCAAGCCTGTTAAATACCCTGACAAATGCTTCACACAAGGCATCTTGTGCGTCTTCTTTTATTTTGAGATATTGTAGTGAAACCTGGTACATATTATCATAGTAGGTATCAAAAAGCAACCTCTGGCCCTTCCTGGAATAGCGTTGTTTGATGAGCTCTGACTCTTCCAATTGCTTTTATTAAACCTGTTTAATGATAGAACCCGGACTTTTCAGCAGAGGTTGCCTGAAAGAAAATATTTCTTTTTATGATTATAAGTTACTTAAAAATCAATTGGGAATTTTTATAAGTAACTAAAAACCAAGTGTGTACGAGCACATTCAATTTTTATATCCATGTGTTCGTACACACACGAGATTAACCTAAAATTAGATTGTGATCTATTATATCTCTGAGAAGACCTTCTCAAATTCATCAAAGACCAGGATCTTTCGCAGCACATTTCTCAGGTATAGCTCAAATACAGCTTCGTGTGTATTTAATGGATTGCCATTGGGTTTCCTATAATCGTCTTCTCTTTGGATACTATTTTGCCAAATGCGATCCAGAATAACTAATACATCCTGGGGCTTATAACCTTTTTGAAGACTATCGATGATGATACGATCGATCTTATCAACATTGGTGTAGTAAACGTCGTAGTAATGGGCGAATTTTCTTGAGTAATTGTTGTAGTACGGCCTTTCACCTAATGCTGCATATATATCCATATCAATTGAACTACCATATTATCCTAATTGTTGGATATGACACTTATTGATGTCATTAGCATTTTTTATGTAACAGGTTTTAATAATTAGCGTATTACTCTAGGCATACACGCTTTATTAATGTATCCAATCACTGGTTCATCAAGTAAACTCGTAAATGGGGCCCGGTCAGCTTGCCTGATCATCCTGGCTGTCATTTTCTTTGTTTCCCCTGCTTCAGCAGCAGAAAAAACTGAATCAGTGGATGTAAAAGAGTCAACAATCTTCCAGGGTGAGCATAAGGTTGTAGTTCAGAATCTAAGGAAAAAGCAAGACACTCAAACAGAGCACATACCCTTTGAGAAAGTCACATCAATCAGCCCTTCTGCCACTGAACCACCTTTTACAAACTCTAAACTCTACATACTTTATCACGCTTTTAAGCTCTTGGATTAACTGGTGATGAATTAATTCATTCACACCAAATTTTAATTTTCAGTTAATTCAAAACAGCAAATGTCAAATATTGCAATACAGGAGTCAGGCGATATGAAAGTCATATCCTCTCCAAAAACAGTGAGGAAAAAGAGTACTAAAATTGAAAGAATCAAGCGAAAGCTGCTGACAGCAGTCACCATTGGAAAGGTGTTCGGAAAATCTGTTCAATTAGTCTACAAGAATCATTATGAGAGATTCACGACAAAGGATGCAGTGGTAATAGCAGTGACCGATAGATATGCCATCCTGCAAGGCAGCAAGACGATAGCACAGGACAAAATCAGAAAAGTGATCTTCTAGTCCCCAAGCTTTTGAAATGTATAATGAAAGTGGGGTGCCTCCATAAGGGCACCCTCTTTTTTTTGATCCCCAAAAAATCTGTGATCCAGTATATGTTGGATCATGCTGTCAACTCTTTAATCAGTCGAAAAAGCCCCATTGAAGAAAGGAAAGGCACAAAAAAAGGCTGCCTCTTTTACCTCAGAGACGACCTTCTTCAATCAATTAACGCTAACTAGCTTGAAGAACAAACAAAGTCTGATTTAGGGATGGTAGTTTTACTAATTTCCTTCATCCCTCCCTTTACATCTATTACATCATGGAAGCCTCGTGATTTCAGGATAGATGCCGCAATCATGGAGCGGTATCCACCAGCACAATGCACATGATAGGCTTTGTCAGGGTTAATTTCACTCATGTTTTTACTGATATAATCCAGGGGGAAGCTTTGTGCCTTATCAACATGTTCAGCGTCATATTCGGTAGGCTTTCGTACGTCAAGCACATTGACCCCTCCGGACTGATAAGCCGACGCAAAGTCCTGTGCTAAAATAGATTTAACCTGATCAGTCTCTTTACCGGCTGCTTTCCAGGCTTCAAGGCCTCCTTTGAGGTATCCAAGAGTATTATCATAGCCTACCCTGGAAAGCCTGGTAACCACTTCTTCTTCCCTGCCTTCTGAAGCAATAAAGATGATCGGCTGTTGCAGATCAGGAATCAAAGCGCCTACCCAGGGAGCAAAATCCCCATCGATGCCGATAAAAATAGCATTGGGAATGTGATCCCTGGAGAACTCATCCTGCTTTCGGGTATCCAGCACCAAAGCTCCCTCGTGATTGGCCATGGCTTCAAAGGTTTCCACATCCAGTGCTACTTTACCTTTTTTCAGCACTTCATCCAGGCCCTGGGCCTCCGACTTATTCATGGCCACATTTTGAGCAAAGTATTGCGGCGGTGGTAAGAGACCTTCCGTCACTTCCCTGATAAACTCTTCTTTGGTCATGTTGGCTCTTAAGGCATAGTTGGTCTTTTTCTGGTTGCCCAGCGTATCGGTAGTTTCTTTGCTCATGTTCTTTCCACATGCCGAACCAGCACCATGGGCCGGATAGACGATCACCGAATCAGGTAAAGGCATGATCTTTTGTCGCAAGCTATCATATAAGAAGCCAGCCAGATCATCCTGTGTCATATCTCCCTTTTGCGCCAGATCCGGACGTCCTACATCACCAATAAACAGGGTGTCACCGCTGAAAATAGCATGCTCTTTTCCTTTTTCATCCAACAGCAAATAGGTTGCACTTTCCATGGTATGGCCAGGCGTATGAAGCACCTTGATTTTGATCTTTCCTAATTGAAAGATTTCTCCATCTTTGGATTCATGGAATTGAAATGATGCCTGTGCTTTAGGCCCATACACAATGGTTGCTCCCGTTTTATCAGCAAGATCCACATGACCAGAAACAAAATCTGCATGGAAGTGTGTCTCAAAAATGTATTTGATTTGAGCACCTTCACGTTTAGTTTTTTCGATGTATGGCTTTGACTCTCGCAAAGGGTCAATGATAGCAGCTTCCCCATCACTCTCAATGTAGTATGCACCCTGTGCAAGGCACCCTGTATATATCTGCTCTATTTTCATATTTGTAATCGGTTCTGTTCTACTTCAATATTACGGATGAGGCACTTCTCCGGATGTAACAATAGTTACAGTCAGTTTGGTTTGTTTAAAACTCGGTTTATTGCCATCTACTAGCTTTCATCTTTCAATTATGCTGAACAGCCCTTGCCCTTCTCCTTTTGGCTATCAATCCTTCAGACTCCAGGGCATCATTCAATGTAAGATAGATGTTTTCAATACCTATTTCGTCCATTAACCGGGTTTTGAACATGGCATCTCTTACAGGACCCACCACCTCGGCAATCAAAAATCTGACTCCCCTCGTTCTTAGCACTTCTATCAGATCAATAATCCCCTGAATAGCCGACGCATCAACGTAGCTGATAGCTGACGCATCAATGACCACTTCCCGTATCCTGAAGTCGCGATCAATCTCCCGAATGATGTAGTCCCTGATATATTGAATGTTGATGAATGTGACTGGTGCATCCACTCGCAAAACCAGTTTATCCTCCCATACTTCCAGGTCGGAAAATCGGCGGATATTTCGGAATACCGTTTGTCCCTTGATGCGGCCCAGGGTAGCAATATGCGGATAAGCCGTATGGTACAGGTGTATCAAGATCGAGACGACGACTCCGGTAATGATTCCTGGTACCATGCTAAAGCCAATGGTGACAATAAAGGTGACCAGCAGGAGTACGAATTCTAGTTTGTCCTCCTTAAACAACCTCAGTGCAAATCTTACATCTACCAACTTCGATATGGCCACCATAATTACTGAGGCCAGGATAGCCGTGGGCAGATAATAAAACAAAGGGGTCAAAAACAATAAGGTTAGCAAGATCAGTAAAGCACTGAACACTGAAGCCAGTGGTGTATTGGCTCCTGACTCGAGGTTGGCAGCTGACCGAGAGAATCCCCCGGTGACCGGATAGGCCTGAAATAGCGAGCCCACAAGGTTTGCGGCTCCCAACCCAATCAGCTCCTGGTTAGCATCCACCTGATGATCTTTCTTTTTTGCTTCCAATGCCTTAGCTACAGAGTATGCTTCCATAAAAGCTACAACGGAGATCGTAAGAGCCAGAGGAATTAATTCTCCCCATTGACCTAAAGTGAATTCTGGCAGCCTGAATGCCGGCAAACCCTGAGGGATGGTCCTTACAATCTCGACTCCTCCCTCATGGAGATTTAAAGAAAATACGAGACCTGTTCCGATGATTACCGAAATGAGTGCTCCGGGAATTCTTTGACTTATATGCTTCAACCATAGGATCAGTAGGATTCCGCCTACACCCATGACTAGTGTAAGCCAATGAACTTCACCCAGACGCTGAATGGTATTCCATATGATCTCATAGATCTTATTGCTCTTTTCCACATTTATCCCAAGCAGATACTTAAGTTGATTCAATCCGATGATCACAGCCGCTGCAGATGTAAATCCACTGATTACCGGTCTGGATAGCAGATTGGTGACGAAGCCCATTCTGAATAAACCCAACAATAGTTGAAACAGCCCCATAAAGAAGGCGAGCAAGATGGCAAAACCAATGTAAGCATCCGTTCCTTCTGTCGCGATTACTGAGACTCCTGCAGCCACTAGAAGTGAATCCATGGCTACTGGCGCTACGGAAAGCTGTCTGGAGGTACCCAAGAAGGCATAGACTACCTGTGGCATAATGGCCGCATACAATCCATAAACCGGAGGAAGCCCTGCAATTAAGGCGTAGGCCATGCCCTGCGGAATGAGTAAAACCCCAATGGTGAATCCTGCTGTCAAATCGCCATTTAACTGGGCTTTCTTGTAGTAAGGTAACCATTGAAGAATAGGAAAATATTTCCTTAGAAGTCTCATACCCGGATATTTGAAATCCAAAGGTAGAATTTACACAATCTCAGCGATGTAACAATTGTGACAGAGGGTTAAACATGTGGTCAAAGAATCTCTATCTTATTTCGATGTTGCTCGATCACCCCGTCTTTTTCAAGTTGTTTGAGCAATCTGGAAATGACCACTCTTGAGGTATTGAGTTCCCTGGCTATTTGCTCATGGGTCTTGTTGATCTCAAAAGAACCCCTAGCCTGCTTGGTGTCCAGCAGATACTTCAGCAAACGTTCATCCATCTTGTGAAAGGCCATGCTATCTATGGCTGAAAGCATTTCTTCAAACCGTAGCTGGTAAGCATTGAATACGAATTTCCGGAATGATTGGTATTTCACAATCCATGAATCCATGTAGGTCATCGGGATCATCCAAAGCGTGGCATCTTCCTCTGCAATCACCTTGTAGGCCGCTCTTTTGCCTTCTAAGCAACAAGTAATAGACATAGCGCAAGTCTCCCCTCCTTCAAGATAGTACAGGAATATTTCATCACCATTGTCATCTTGTCGCATCACTTTGAGCAAACCTGACAATACGATCGGTATTTCATTGGTGTTATCTTCGGGACTAATCATAGTAAGCCCGGCCTTTACCTTCTTCAATCTACCTATGGTCGTAATTTCTTCTAATAAATTTGGTTCTAACCCTGCTGCCGTAAGTATAGCATCAATATTTTCTGTCATGATAAACGGGCATTATTTTCATGTTATGCTAAAATAACTACATGCTCATGATTAAGGTTGCAAGAATGAAAATATTCACTTTTGATTTAACTTAACGGCGCAAATCCCCGAATCGATGAAAAGTCTTTTACTGTGTTCGTTCATTACATGCTTACTCCTTTCTTCCTGTCAGAATCAACCAAAAACGAAGGAGGTTGAAAAATGGGAAGTATTTGAAATCTCAATTAGTGGACCACAAGGGGCCAATCCATTTGTTGTCATTGAATTGGAGGTAACCTTTATCTCTAGCAAACTTGATCCTTATCCCAAAAATGGCTGATCGTAGTACCGTTTTTTGGTCTTTCGGTAAAGGGCATTGGCCAAAGCAGCAAATACCGGAGGGAAAGCCGGTTCTCCAAGACCTGTAGGATCGACACCATTTTGAACAAAATGAACCTCGATCTCCTTGGGTGCTTCACTCATTCGGATCATCCTGTAAGCATCAAAGTTTTTCCTGGCTGGTACTCCGTCTTTAATGGGTTGATTACCATACAAAGCATTACCGATCCCATCGACGATAGCGCCTTCTACAAGATTTGTGGCTGCATCCGGGTTCACCACAATCCCACAATCCACTGCGCTCCAGACTTTGTTGATCACAGGTATACCTCCTTTCATTTCAAGATCGAGCACTTGCGCGGCATAGGAATTATGACAGAAATAAGCCGACACTCCCCTTTTATCATCAGATCCTTTCCACTCCGACTTTTCCTGCACAAGCTTAAGCACTTCGGCATATCGTTTAGGATCATAGTCATTGTTTTCTCCAACAGGATTTTTCTCGGCCCTTTCTAATAATTCCAGCCTGAATGAAATCGGGTCTTTTCCGGCTATTTCGGCAACTTCATCCAGGAAAGATTGTTCTGCACTTGCCATAAAATTAGATCTTGGTGCCCGAAAAGATCCTGTGGTAATGTTGGATGGAATCGCCCAATCTTCAGCCAGGTAGTTGTCCACTGCTCCCGCTGGGAAACGATCTGCATAAAGCGGACTTTCGGGGACTCCACCGGCATTCACATGAAACCCGATCAGGTTATTATGCTCATCCAATGCTGCACGATAGGTGGCATGGCATGCCGGCCGATAAATACCAGAAGTCATGTCATCTTCACGTGAGTAGATCAGTTTGACAGGTGCTTTCATCCTTTGGGAGGTAAGCGCAGCTTCAATAAGCCAGTGTGCATAAGATCGCCTGCCATATCCCCCACCCAATCTCGACATCTGGATCTCAATGTTTTCAATCGGCACCCCCAGTCTTGATGATAAGGTCTTTTCGGTCAGTTCAGGTTTCTGTAGTGGTCCCCTGAGCTCAGCTTTCTCGTCTGTTACATCGGCGAAGAAATTCATGGGTTCCATGCAATTATGAGCCAGAAAGGGTGCCGAGTAGCTTCTTTCAATCACTTTTGCTGCCCGTTTAAAAGCTCCTTCCGGATCTCCATCCTTTCGTCTGACCTCCGCAGGTTGTGCGGATAATTCTTTCATTTTTACCAAATGAGTCTCTGAATTTTCAAGGCCGGCAGGGGTAAATTCTTCATATTTTCTACCAAAGCGATCCCGGGTTTTGGTAGAGGCTTCAATGGGTTCGTAGGCTATCTTCAGCACCTGCTTCGCCTTCATTACCTGCCAGGTAGACTCCCCTACCACTACCGCAACTTCTTCAAAATTACAGGTATCAAAGAATTGCTTTTCATAATCATCATTGAATACCTTGATGGTAAAGACATCCTTTATACCAGGCATTTTTCTTGCTTCAGAATCGTCAACAGATTTGATCTTTAATCCGAAAGCTGGAGGATGAGTGATCATGGCAATCAGCATCCCTGGCTTGCTATGATCAATACCAAATAATGGCTGACCCGTCACTATTTTTTCTCCGTCAACATTTTTTTTTGATGTGCCGATAATGCTCCAATCGGTGGGATTCTTTAGATCCACTTTTTCCGGAATAGGAATGGCTGTAGCAGCAGAAGCCAACTCTCCATAGCTTGCTGATCGACCACTTGGTTGATGGTAAAGATTACCTGCTTTGGTCGTGATCTCAGTTATATCAACATTCCAGGATTTTGCAGCAGCTTTTCTTAACACGTAGCGAGCAGTAGCTCCCGCCATACGCAGACTTTGCCACCCTAACCGGATGGCCTGGCTCCCACCGATAAATTGTCTGGTGAAATTTTCAGTATCCAGCGGCGCCTGCTCTACCAGCACATTTTTCCAATCCACATCCAATTCCTCAGCAATGATCATGGGCATTGCCGTTTTGATGTTTTGCCCACCCTCCGGGTTAGGTGACATGATGGTGACAAGTCCGTTTTCAACAATGCGTAGATAGCCGTTGATCTTATACCATTCTTTAGGCATATCAAGCATTTCATTGGTTCCGGGCTTACAGGAGGCCAACCAGCTAAAACTGATCAGGAGGCCACCTCCAGCAACTGCTGAGTTTTTAATAAATGCCCGTCTTCCAATTTTCGTTTTAAAGGATGTCATAAGGTCAGTGTTTGACTTTTAAAGTTGTTATGATTGGGGAACAGTCTGAAGGTATCAAGTTAACGAATAATTCGAATACCTTACGAGTTAAGAGCATCCTTTTCCAGCCGGATCATTCATGGTCTCATTCCTGGTGCTGCTAATACAAAATTTGAGATTGAATAGATATAAAAAAAGACTCCCGGTATCCGAGAGCCTCTTTATCAAAAGTTGCTAATTAATTAATTTTTATAGATATCCATTGGAATCCCTGCTACATTCATTGTAACATGATAACTAGGTCTGTGATATTCCATGTAAGCTTTCTCCTTGGAAGTAAATTGGAATGTATAGAAAATACCATTCTTCTGCTTATACGACAGTTTTAAGGCATTTTTTTCGATACCAAATTCTTCTGATACAAGGTCAGTAGCTTTTTTTAAAATGTCTGTTTCGTTTTTGACTTGTCTTCTCATTTTTGTCCGTTCTATGTAATCCTTTTTTTAATCAATAAAAAGCCTGCCGGTCCATATCGGCTGCTATTATATATACGGTCACCGTACTTCAAAATACCATTCCAATTCGATTGATTGTGTCCTTTTATCTATCAGGAAGGCAAACTTTATTTTTACAACGGCAAAATTGGGCCAGTGTTGTGAAAAGATTATCACGCTAGTGTTAAAAAATTGGATTTTACTGTTAATTATTCTTAAAACCAGATTTTTGATAATCTTGATTATGTTTGTTTAAGTTCTGAATATTTAACCCAATTCACATGCTTCGAACCCTACTAAAGTACCTCATTTGTACCCTCTTCCCCGTAGGATTGGCTGCTCAGACACCTCTACCCAATGCACACGCGCACAATGACTATGAACATGATAAACCCTTGTATGAAGCATTGGCTCATGGGTTTACTTCCGTTGAGGCGGATGTGCATCTTATGAGCAATGAATTGTATGTGGTGCATGATGCTCCGGCAAATTGGAGCGGGACCCCAACCCTTGAGGAGCTTTACCTGATCCCTTTGCAGCAACGGATACAGCAAAACAACGGAAGGGTATATCAGGGTTACAATGAATTCTTCTACCTCATGATAGATTTCAAGACTGATGCAGACCAGACCTATGTAAAACTAAAAGAGGTACTCAGTCAATATGAAGCAATTATCTCAATTGTAGGTGAAGATGAAGAAGATCAACCGGACAAACCGGTGAAAATTTTCATTAGTGGTAACCGGCCGATTGAGCAGCTATCAAATGACCGGAAAAAGCTCGCAGGATTGGATGGAAGACCGGCAGACCTCAGTAAAGGGTTCTCCTCTTCGGTGATGCCTGTAATAAGTGATAACTACCGTAATTTTTTGTCATGGTCAGGGGCTGGAAAAGTGAATAAAAAAGAGCTTAGGAATACCAAAAAAATGATCAGGCAGGCACATGAACAAGGAAAACTTGTGCGTTTATGGGCAGCACCAGACACTCCTGAAGCATGGGAATTCCTGATAAAGATTGGTGTGGATCTGATCAACACTGATCGTCTTGGAGATTTCAGTACTTACATGAGTGGACGCAAGTAAGTTCCATTCATGAAATGAATAGTAACCCTGTAACAACATATTACGCTGGTAACACTCCTTTGGACTACTAAAAAAATCAATAATTGAGTAGATCTCAATTTTCCACTTTTCAGGTACTCAAACTCCTGTAATTTTACTTACTTTCACGACTTTATTTTCATAACACATACCCTTACCAAATGAAACCTATTGTACAGATATCGCTGGATATTATTGATATGGATGAAGCCCTTGAGACAGCTCAAATGGCTATGCGTGCTGGTGTAGACTGGCTGGAAGCCGGTACTCCCATGATCCTTGCCGAAGGACTGCACGGTGTTCGCAGATTGAGAGAAGCATTTCCAGATGTTCCCATCGTGGCTGACCTAAAAACCATGGACGGTGGTTACCTTGAAGCTGAAATGATGTTCAAGGCAGGTGCTACACATGTTGTGGTGATGGCTCAGGCACATGAGGAGACCATAAAGTGCGTTGTACAAGCCGGTAAAGATTTTGGTGGTAGTGTAATGGGTGACAACCTGGCTTATCCAAACATGATTGATGGCGCCAAAAGACTTGAAGACCTGGGCTGTGGCTATATCATTCATCACATAGGTTATGATGAAAGACGCGGTATCGCCGCTGCAGGCAAGAGAATGCCGAGTCCTTTAGATGAGTTAAGAGAAATTGTTGCTGCTGTAGATGTACCCGTACAGGCTGTTGGTGGGCTAAGCCTGGAGCAGGCTATCCAGTGTCCGGAATATGGTGCTCCTCTGGTAGTATTAGGTGCTCCATTGACAGTAGATGCAGATGCCTTTAAAACAGCAGATGGCAACCTGGAGGAGTCTCTACGAATGATCTGCGAGAAGATCCATTCCTACGACGACGTGCCGGTAGGTAAGTAAGAATTAATTTAAACATAAAAGAAATGAGTATTTCAGCAGTTGTCAACTACGCTCCTGAGAAAGGATCTGTTGACCTAAGAGAAATAGAAAAACCCAGCATCGGTGACGAAGATGTATTGTTGGAAGTAGCCAATGTGGGCGTTTGCGGAAGTGACCTTCATCAGTGGACTTCCTCGCACAGCTGGCCGGTAAACTATCCGGTCGTGTTGGGCCATGAATTTGGCGGAACAATTGCCGAAAAAGGCGACCGAGTAGTGGGTTGGAATGTGGGCGATCGTGTGGTGAGTGAAACTGCAGCGGTGATTGACCAAAACAACCCGATGTCTAAAGTTGGCCTTTACAATCTCGACCCTACCCGTAAGGGATTTGGGTATGGTGTAAATGGTGCCATGACCAAGTATGTGCGCGTACCAGCCAGATGTCTGCACAAGGTGCCCGAAAATCTTGCTTTTGAGCAGGCTTGTCTGACGGAGCCTTCGTGTGTAGCCTACAATGGAGTGGTCAACAACAGCAATATTAAGCCTGGTGACCGTGTGATTGTAATTGGTCCTGGTACCATTGGATTGCTTTGTGCCGCCATGGCTCGACTTTGCGGAGCAGAAGTAGCAGTGACAGGCTTAGAGTCAGATCAAAAGAGGCTGGACATCGCAAGAGATGCCTACGGGTGCGAACCAATCGTTGGAGATGCCACCGAATGGGCCAAATGGCGTGATGGCATGGGTGCTGATGTGATCATTGACACAGCAGGTATTAGTGCTACCCTTAAGTCAGCCCTTCAACTGGTAAGGCCAAATGGTCATATCACTAAAGTGGGTTGGGGACCAAAACCTTTGGACTTCTCATTGGATCCGTTAGTTCAGAAGAATGTGACCCTACAGGGTTCATTTAGCCACAACTGGCCAATTTGGGAGCGAGTGATCGCATTACTGGCCTCCGGACAGCTGGACGTACAACCGATCATCGGGGGTGTATGGCCGATTTCCGAGTGGCACACTGCATTTACCCAGATGCACGATAAACATGTTGTAAAAAGTGTACTAAAACCTATTTGATATGCCGAAGCTCGCAGCTTTTCCAAAAGCTTTTATGCAAGCCCTATGTAAAGATGGATCCATGAAACTTTCTGAATGGATCAAGTTGGCCACTGCCCTGGACGTAGAAGGTCTGGAGTGGTATGCCGGATTCATTGAGATGAAAGATGAGAAGAACTGGCCTGGTTTCAGGAAGCAGGTAGAGGATGAAGGAAAAGAAATTCCTATGATGTGCTGTTCACCAGACTTCACGCATCCTGATGCAGCTTTCAGAAAGAAAGAGATCGAAAAACAGAAGTTTTGGATCGACATGACCTATGCACTGGGTGGCTCATACTGTCGGGTACTTTCGGGTCAGAGAAGACCTGAACTGACCATTGATCAGGGTATTGACCTGGCAGCTTCCAGCATTGAGGAGTGTTTGCCCTATGCTGAAAAGCATGGCATCACTTTGATCATAGAAAATCATTATAAAGATGATTTCTGGGAATACCCGGAGTTTGCGCAGAAAATGGACATCTTCAGCAAGCTGGTAGACAAGATCCACCACCCATACTTTGGTGTGAACTATGATCCAAGTAATACCTATATCGCTGGTGAAGATCCATTGGAGCTGCTTTACAAAGTTTCTGACAGGGTCGTGACCATGCATGCCAGTGACCGATACCTGAAAGAAGGCACCATTGAAGATCTTCGCAAAGAAGAAGGTGGTTCACAAGGTTACGCAAAACGACTGGCTCATGGAGAGATCGGTAAAGGTCTGAATGATTACGATGCCATCTTTACTGAGCTCAAAAGAGTAGGTTTTGATAGCTGGATCAGCATCGAAGATGGTGTAGATGGAATGGATCAGCTCGAGCGAAGTGTTTCTTTCCTGAGAAGAAAACTGGCTCAATACTGGCCTTAAGCATCAGAAATCGTATTTGACATTTTTCGGAAGGGGTTTGGTTTCCAGTTGGCGCCACTCCCCTTTTATTTTTATCACTACAATGTCATTGTCCTTGTCATAAAAGATGGTGCCGTCTTCACTGTTCTTCAGTGATTCGTAGTTCACATATTTAGCACTCTCTTCTGCAGCACTTTCGTGATCTTTGGCTGGTTCTGTATCCAGTAAGTCCTCCTTTCCTATCCTTCCCAGAGTCAACGCATTGGTTAGCGTTAGAGATCCATAAAAAATGGCTTTATCCCTGCTAAACATATAAGAGTGTTGCCTTACATCAGAGCCAATTCGCAGCCAGTTGTAGGCCTGAGGTGAATGGTTATAAACCGTACCATAGTAATACATTTCCGCAACAGCCTTGCCTTCTTCTTCATGCTTATTCACCAGTAAGGTGATCCTTGATTTATCGTCTTTGGCATATCCTTCAAATACATGATAACCCCAACGCTTCTTATTTCTTTCTTCCGCATTTCCCCGTACCTGTACCATATAAGGTGTACTAATAATACCTTCCACATGCGTATACATAGGTGTTTTCTTCTTATCAAATCCGAAGGAATATCCTCGGTGATTCCAACGGTACCAGGTAGTGTCTATGTCGGATCCGAACATGACCTGGTATCGTCCTGAGTTTTCAGATCCCTCAACAAGCTGATAGTACCTGGTCCTGAAAGAAGTTGAATCCTGACTCAACAGGTCATTTGCAAGCATAAGACTGACCAGGATAATTAGAATAGCGCTTTTCATATGGATGAGTTATTAGGGTTGAATCATAGGTTTTTTGAATCATTCAGATAAGATTGATCCTTTGAGCCCTTAAATTAGCTATACAATCATAAAGTATTGTCTTGGACCTGTATGTAGCACAAAAAAGAATTATAGATATCCTGTCTAGTCCGTTTCCCGGAAATTGCGACCTGGGTAGTGAACTGCGCATTAACCTGCTGATTGGATTATTTGTAGCTCTGTTCCTGTACATGTTTCAGCCTTATGGCATGAGTCAGTACCAGGGCAATATGCTCCTGCTTGTCACGTGGTTTGGGCTGGCCACTTTTGTTGGTAGTTTTTCATATTTCCTATTTGTAACATATGTCCTAAAAATCAGGCAGGATGCCCCCTCTTTCACTTTTGGGAAGTGGTTGTTCTTTATCCTGGTGCTCATGGTGGTGATTACCCTATGCAATTTTTTGGTGTTTTGGTTGCTAAATGACCGGCAAGTCAATTTAAACTGGACCCTGTTTATCAACCTGTTCATTAAAACTGCAGCCATTGGTTTTTTCCCTGTTTCTATTAGTGGTCTCATTATCTTTTTTAGAAACAATAAGTTCTATGATCAGCAAGCCAGAAATCTAGACCTTTCCGGGTCACAAAATATTCATGGAAAAACCAAAGAAGTGCTCCATTTACCATCTCAGTACGCGGATGATTTTGTCTGCGAAACTGAAAACATCTATGCATTTGAGGCACAGGATAATTATGTGGCCATCCGATACCTGGCAGACAATACCCTAAAAACATCCCTGATCCGTAACTCACTTTCGGCTATTGAAGCCTTTCTGCCAGCAGGTACTTTCATCAGATGTCACAGGTCATATATCACCAATCTGCATAAGATCGATAAGGTCAGTGGCAATGCACAGGGTCTGGTTTTGACACTAAAGAACAGCAATCTTTCCATTCCTGTTTCCAGAAGTTATATCAACAACTTAAAGGCTCAAATCGGCTCAATATAACGGACACGTTGACGTAAGCTTTGTCAACCATCCCTATTTCTTGCTGTCTACCCCTAAAAATTGATTTGTGAAAGCCGAGTCACTAATCTTGATGAAAAAACAAATCAAATGGAAAAATTGATTGACACCTTATTTTATATTCATGTGATTGCCGGTTCTGCAAGCCTTGTGCTCTTTTGGATTCCAGCATTTGCCCGTAAACGAAAGGGACTTCATACTATTGTGGGCAAATGGTATGTCTACTTCATGTGGATTGTGGTCATTACGGCGGGTCTGCTAAGTGTTAAAAACCTGGCGATTGGACGATACAATGTGGCGCTCTTCCTTGGTTTTCTAACCCTGATCACCACCAATCCGCTATGGTATGCCATAGGGGTTATGAAATCCAAAAAGGCCTACACTTCTACATTCCTGACAAAGTACTTGATCATCCATGTCTCTATCATTTTGCTGGGTAGTTTCATGTTGGCATACGGACTCTTTTTTGTGGAAACAAGTGTGCGGTACCTGATGATATTTTTTGGGGTTTTAGGCGTCCTGGATATCAGAGAATTGGTCCGAGTGAAAAGCATGAGGACCACCCGGCCTGACTGGTACAAGGTTCATTACTCTGGAATGATCACTACTGGAATTGCTGCGTACACAGCATTTTTTGCTTTTGGTGGAAGACGTTTCTTTGAAAATATCCTTACCAATGAGTTGCAATTGCTCCCCTGGATTTTACCTACGTTGATCGGTATTCTTTGCATAAGAATAATGGACTACAGAAGAGGCAGAAAAAAGATGTCACTAACCTGATTTGAGGGAGCCTCTTTCGATTTATCATGAGATATGCTTAAATTACTTAAGCACCCGTAACAACCCCAATAATCTCATGAAGAATCTGAAAAAAGAAGACATCAGCCAGGAAGTTTTTGACCTGTATGATGACTATGCCCACAACAGGATTGACAGACGCCTTTTTATGGACAGGTTATCCACTTATGCTGTTGGAGGGGTTACCATGCCGGCACTGATGAGCTTTGTGATGCCCAACTACCAGGACAACATCCAGGTGAAGGAGGATGACCCACGATTGATGACTGGCAGCATTAGCTATTCATCACCCAAAGGAGGCGGAAGTATAGATGCACAGGTTTCGAGATTGAAAGAATCAAAAGGCAAACTACCCGGTGTGGTAATCGTGCATGAAAACCGGGGACTGAATCCTCATATAGCTGATGTGGGCAGAAGAGCAGCCCTGGCTGGCTATTTATCCATAGCTCCGGATGCATTGTCCCCACTTGGAGGATATCCAGGCACTGATGATGAAGGACGTGAAATGCAAAGCAAAAGAGATCGCAATGAGATGTTGCAGGACTTTATCGCAGCCTTTGAATATCTGCGAGATCATCCTGACTGTACGGGAAAAGTGGGTGTTGTAGGTTTTTGCTTTGGCGGATGGATCTCAAATATGATGGCTGTGAATGTTCCGGATCTGACAGCCGCCGTACCATTTTACGGTGGGCAACCAGGTTCAGCCGATGTACCCAAAATCCAGGCCCCACTCCTGTTGCAATATGCTGAGCTTGATACACGCGTCAACGAAGGATGGCCGGAGTATGAAAAGGCCTTAAAGGCCAATAATAAGGAGTACAAGGCCTACATATATCCTAATACCAATCATGGATTTCACAATGATACCACAGGCAGGTTTGACAAAGAGGCAGCAGCGCTGGCCTGGAAGCGGACCATTGAATTTTTTGATGAGAAGCTGAAAGGATAGTTAGTCATTGTGGGTATCTTCCGTTACCATCAGGAATCATAATTAAATCTTATTGGAAAATCACCAACTGATCAACAACGAGGAACAGAAAAGGTATGAGTTTCACATCAATGGCTTGAAGCCGCGTGTGGAATATATTCTCACCAAAGACAACAAGATCTACCTTACTCATACTGAGGTGCCAAAAGAGCTGGAGGGTCAGGGTATTGCTTCTGCTATGGTCAAGGCAACACTCGCGGAGGTAGAAAAATCAGGCAGGCAACTGGTGCCTTTGTGCCCATATGTGGCTCATTACATCAAAAAACATCCCGAGTGGAATAACTTGGTTGCTCCGGGGTATTCATTTTGACCCATTGTTAGATCTTATGAGTTGAGTAAAATGGTAAACGTAGTGCCTTGATTAGGTGTAGAATTAATGATGCATTCACCGATATGTTTCAACCGTTGCTTTATGTTTTTCAAACCATGCGATTGCTCATGAACCTTGAGATCCATGCCTCTGCCATTGTCTGATACTTCAATGAAAGGTTTATCCTTTTGAAAGTCAAGCTTCACATCGATTTTAGAAGCTTGTGAATGTTTAATGACATTGGATAACATCTCAGAAATTGATGGGATAATTTGTTCTGCAACAGGTAAAGGAATCTCTGTCTCCCACCTATCATTAAATTCAACATCCAAATTGGAGTAATTTTTGAAACTATCTACTAACTGAGACAATGTTTCCCGAAAACCCAGCAATTCAAGCCTTTCGGTCGGATTCCCATCCAGCAAATCTCTGAGATGCGTAAACGATAGATCCAGGCTAAGGATCAGTGTATTAATATCCTTTTGTAAACTTTCACTGCCAGTTATTTGACTATCAATTTTTTTGGCCATTAGTTTGGCACCAAGTAAAGTCTGCTGGAGGTTATCATGCAGGTCCATTTTTATCCGCTTTTGTTCTGTTAATCTTGTCTGTTCTACGAGGGTGTTGTGATGTTCCAGCCGGTATTGTACACTGGCAATTAAATCCGATTGTTCGAATGGCTTAATAATGTAGTCGTCTGCCCCAGATAACATTCCCTTTCTCATGAATTCACTTTCTGATTTTGCCGTGAGCATTAGAAATGGGATGTATCGGGTCTTTTTATATGATCGGATGGTCTCCAGGAGTTCATAGCCATCCATTTTGGGCATCATCACATCGCTGATAATCAAATCGGGTAATTCCCGAATAGCCATAAAAAGGCCCTCTTCTCCATCTGAGGCAACAAGCGTCTTGTATCCCTGAATCTGCATCAGATCTTCTATCGTCTCTCTGATATTCAACTCATCGTCAACTATGAGGATTGTTTTACTTTCGTTTTTTTCCATGGTCATGATTTTGGAAATGACACAGTAAATGTAGACCCCTGATCAACCTCACTTGACAAGTCTAAGTTACAGTTATTCAGTTTTAAGAACTCCCTCGTCACTGATAAGCCGAGGCCGGAGCCTTTTACATTGAGGGCATTCTCTGCCCGATAGAAATCCTTGAAAATTCTCGATTGTTCTTCCTCTTTAATGCCCATACCAAAGTCTTGCACCACAACCTTGACGGTGCCATTAAAACATAATTTAACCTGAGGGGATTGTTTTCCCCGGGAGTATTTAAAAGCATTGGTCACCAGGTTGAGAATGGCGTGTCTTAAAAGAAAGGGATCTCCATGAATCAGTCTTGGCTTCCCACTGATGTCCCGCTCAAGTTTTCTACCATCCTCCTGGGTTTCATTGACATCTTTAGCAATATCATCAATAAGGTCCACAAGATCAACCTGCTCCATTTTAGGCACCATATGACCGGATTGTACCTTTCCAATGAGAAGCATATCCTCAACCAGGGAAACCAGCCGATCTACTTCATTGACTAACCTCACGGATACTTTTTTGACAATAGGGTGATCAACTTTGGCAGCTTCCATGAGTTGCATATTCGATTTGATCACCGTGAGCGGAGTTCGGAACTGGTGAGAAGCCATTGACACAAAATTGGTTCGCATTTTAGATACCTCCTTAGCCATATCAACTGACTTCTTCAGTTCATTTTCAGCTTTTTTCTGTAGGGTAATGTTTTCTACAACTACACAGACACGGGATTTACCATCGTAGCCATTATAGTGGTGTGCCCGAGCCCTGAACCACTCCCCCTTTTCGTTGTATTCGTATTTCGCAGACTTCATCTCCTCAAAGGCTGATCCTATGATGGCATCAATACCATCTCCAATCGAACCTTTCCAAAAATCATGAATATGATTACCAGCAATCTTACTTGCAGGCATATCCAACTTTTCTTTTTGCGCAATGATGCCTTCAAATACTCGTTGGTCATTTATAATAAAAACAAGATTTTCTGTCGCCTTTATTAAAGCCGTGAGGTCATTGTTTGATCTTACTAACTCTTCTTCTACAGCTTTTCTATCGGAGATATCCCGCACCGAAAGTCTTAATTTCGATTCAGAACCTTCAACAAATGGACTCACAAGAGCTTCAGTCCACAAATATTCCCCAGACTTCATCATTACACGAAATTCAGGTTTTACAATCTCTCCCTTTTCCAGTAGCGGTTTGAAGTCGCGCAAGTATAATTTCAAATCGTCCGGGTGAAACAAGTCAATCCCCCTGACTCCAATTAATTCCTCTTTTTCATACCCCAGCACTGACTTTACAGAATCAGAGATGTAGGAAATGATAGTTTCCCCTGGTTTTCCATCCAGTAAAAGAATGATATCCCGGCTGGTCTCAGACAAGAGTCTGTACCGACGTTCACTAAGGTAAAGATCCTTTTGTGCTTCCCGTACATCTGTTACATCACGTGTTACCCCAAAAACCTTAATAGGTTCATCTCCGTCATATACTACCTGTGAAGTATTGCTGATGTACCGGGTCTCGCCTGTACCCACCTGGATCCTGAATTCCAGATTTTCCCAGCCGTTGGGCATGCTCTTAATGAATGTCCGAGAATCAGGAATTTGTTTTCTTTCCTTGGGAAATACTTTGGCAATATATTCCTGCTCGTTTATGGGTAGTTCTGAATAATCATGCATCTCAAGCCATTCTTTAGAAAAACGACTGTTCTCAAAGTTCTTTAGATCATATTCATACCACCCGGTTCTGGATATTTTTTGGGCCAACTTAAGACGCTTTTCAGTTTCTTTAAGCTCTGTGATGTCCTGTATTGTTCCTATTATCCTTCGGGACAATCCTTTGTTTGCTTCCACAAGACGAGCAATAGAACGAAGGTTTATATACTCTCCTTCATCATTCTTCACCCGATATTCAATCTGAAAATCATCTATTTTTTCAAAATCTGACTGTAAAAATTGAGCAAACTCTTCCTGATCATCAGGATGAACCAGGGACATATATTTTTCACCGTCGGAAATTATTTCAAATCCCGGGTTGCCATGCATTCTCCTGAATTCATCGGAATATGCATTGTTCAAAGGGTTTACAATATCAATTTCAAACCACGCTACCTTGGCTTGTCTTTGTGCCTCGGCAAGACGCATTTCAAGTCTCACACTTTCTGTTTGGTTCTGAATGGTTCCCAAATACCCTATTGGTGTCCCATCTGGGGAACGCATTACTTCTCCATGACTTTCAAAATAATGATATCCTCCTGACTTATCTACCATTCGATACCTTAAAAAAGACCAATCCTCCAAAGTCTCCGGGTGATTGAAACGATCAATCAGGTAAAAGTCATCGGGATGAACATGTTTTTGATAATTCTCAGGATCAAATGGATCCCCCTCAATAAAGCTATGAATCTTTTTGTATTCATCAGAAATCCTTGAATTTTCAGGTTTTACAAAGTCGACTTCGTACCACCCCACATTGGAAAGACTCTGAACACGTTGCAGGTGTAGCTCTGATAATTTTAGTTTTGTTACATCAACAGTTACTCCTATCGCTTTCACAGGATTCCCATCCTTGTCACGTAAGATCTCCCCATACGCCTGTACATACTTAATATGACCATCTTTGTCTCGCACCCTGTATTCTACTTCAGCCCATTGGGTATAGTCTGGATCATCTATGTGCTTAAGATAAATAATGTTATCCCAGTCTTCCGGATGTATTTTACTGAGGAATGTCTCAATATCAGGCTTATTGTTTGGTTCATTTGGCCCGTAATTATGGATTTTCATAAACTCATCTGAGGCGCGTGAATCTTCCATATTCTGGTAATCCACTTCATACCAGCCCACTTGTGCAAGCTCCTGTACACGAATCAGGTGTTGCTCTGTCTGTTTTTGCTGGGTCACATCCTGAGCTACACCGAATGACTTTACCAAAATACCGCCAACCCAGGTAAATTCAATTTTGACGTGGACCCATTTTGTTTTTCCAGACCCAAACACCACCTTGATTTCATCGCTGAAAACATTGTCTTGCCTGGAAATTGCCTCTCGTATCTTTGAATTGTATTCATTAGGAATTTTTTCATAGATATCGCTTATATTAATATCCTTGTCCGGATCCAAATCAAACAATTTGTACATGTTTGATGAAGCAAGCAACTGGTCATCAGTTTTATTATGTTCCCACCACCCAATGTTAGCAAACTGAGTTACCTTGTCTATTACTCGAATGTCACGTTCTATGTTAAAAGTCATGGATTCCGGAGTATCTTGCCTGATCTGCTCCAGCGCATCCTGGTAAACCGAGATATTTTTACTTAAACTATTCTCATCGAAAACTTTAACAAAAAATATATCATCTCCCTCTTTAGACTTTTGTATTTCAGCATATACAAGACACTTCCTATATTTTTTATCAATATTTATAATCCGGCAAGTAAACGGATTTGAGTACGGCTTACCCTCCATGAAATTACGGTGATTTAAAAGTATACCGGAAACATCATCTGGATGTATTTGCGAATAAAACGTTTCACGTCCTGGCTCAACTTCACCGGGTTGGTACCCCAGATGTTCAAAAAGCTCCTTTGACCAAAGGTATTCCTGCTTCTTTATGTTAATGATTGCATATGCAGTATTGTGTAAGCCAAACTGATCCATTGCGAGATATTTTATTTAAGACAAGGAAACAGATTAAGCTCAAAACTCAAAAAAGGTTACTTCTACAGATAAGAATTTACCTCTCTAGGCAATTAGTGTGGATGGAGGATACCCAAACTCTTCTTTAAAACTCCTGGTAAAGTGAGAGACAGACCTGAACCCAGAAGTATAAGCTGCCTGACTCACGTTTGCTTTTCCTGATTTAAGAAGGGATTTGGCTTTTGAGAGTTTATATCCTTTTACATAGTCCTGAAAGGGAAGCCTTGCATATCGCTTCAGCTTTTTCTGCAGACTGGATTTCGACATATCCATATCGTCAGCAATGTGATCAAGAGTTGTTTGTTCAATGTTTTCCTCAAGGGATTCATGAAGCTTCAACATAAAGCCCCACTGAGGATCTTCCTCTTTATCTACATCAATAAATTCTTTGATAAGGTTTTCTTTAAGCGTAAGAAGGTTGGAGATCTGATATGCCAGTTCCTGAAGGTTAAAAGGCTTTGTAACATAAGCATCTGCCCCATTTTCAAATCCATGCAGCCTGCTTTCTGGTTCTACGCGTGCAGTCAATAAGATAACTGGAATGGTACATAATCCTGGGTCAGATTTTAGTGCCTTGAGTAACTCAAAACCATCCATTCTGGGCATCATGATATCTGAAATAACTAATGATGGTCTGTGGTTTCTCACCATGATTAAGCCTTCTGCACCATCCTTTGCCGTTGAATGTTGATACCCCAGAGTTTCTATAAGGTCAGCTAGAGTTTCTCTTACAGAGCTATCATCCTCAACAATCAATATCTTCTGATTCATCCCCTACTTAAATAAAGCTGTAAATCCTTATCAAAAATTAATTTCTGATTTTTATCCAAATTAATCAAGATTTCAGATAATAAAAATCACCCCTTCACCTAAATACTTATCTTTTTTTGGGTATTTAATCTCTATTATATGAAATATTATTCACGGGTAATTCCTTCAAAGACGCTTACACCTTTTCGTATAGGATTGCCACTGGTTCTGCGGAAAGAAACTACCTGCCCAACATGCGTTAAGGCATCAGAGAGGTGACCATTGATAATGTACCAAAATGGAAATGTTCTGCTACCAGCTCCTAAGTTTAGAGCTTCAAGGTCCATGTTTGGATTTTCTTTGAGTAAGGTACTGGCAGCCATCAGGGTTTCAAGCGTGAGTTTCCGTTTCGCTTCAAAGTCTAGCTCATTAAAATCGACGTCAGTTGCTTCGATGCCTATCACTTTCGAGGCATTGATACAAAGGCTGAAAATATGCGTCAACGTTTCATCCGTTGTTCTGGCCTCTTTGCTGGGTCTGAAAACCAGATCATCACTTCTCAACCCCTCAGTGGCCCAGTAATACCTAAATCCCAAACCATCGATTAATCGTGCTATAGTAGTTGCTGGTGTGTACAGAACAGGTACATCAGGAATGGTCCGGTAAGGCAGTGATGTTTGAGCTGATAATGGGATTGAGTTAGAAATTACCAGGAGGGTAACGAGCATAATTGTACGTTGCATAGCAAGAAATGTATCCGATTATTATAAAGCCTAAATTTAGTCTGTTGGCTCCAACGCATCAAAAACCCAGGGCATCAATTCCGAGATGGTCGGATGGATGAGCACAATTTCTCTAAACCTTTTACATGGGATTTTTCCGTGGATCATGGTGGCAAACATGCCAATCACTTCATCCCCTCCAACACCGAGTATTGACGCTCCCAACAGCTGATCCGTTTTAGCATCCACTACCACTTTGACAAACCCAGTCGTCTCACCCATCTCTTTTGCTCGGCTTATCTCAGCCATTGGCTTATTGGCCGTGAGTATCTTATATCCTTTATCGGTAGCCTCTTTTTCTGTCATACCTACCCTGCCAAGTGGCGGATCGGTAAACAAAGCATAAATGGGCACTCTGGAGGATATCTTCCTTTGGCCTCCAAAGAGGTAATCCAACACAATTTCAGCATCATTGACAGAGGTATGGGTAAAAGCTCCGTGCCCATTCACATCACCGAGGGCGAATACACCTTCAACAGCCGTTTGGCCATGATCATCTACCTGGATATATCCCCTCTTATTGACTTGCACGTCTGTCGATTCAAGATTCAGCTTGTCGCTGTTGGGCTTTCGACCCGTTGCGATGAGTAGATGACTGCCTTTCAAGGACTTTTCGATTCCATTTTGTTCTACAACCAGTTCTACGTTTCCATTTTGATTAGAAACTGATTTGGCTGCCGCATCACAATGGATTTGAATACCTTCTGCTTGCAAAAACTCCTGAATAGCTAAAGAAACCTCTTCATCCTCTCTAGGCATCAGGACGGACCCATGCTGAATGATCGAAACCTCGGATCCAAACCTCCTGAAAACCTGTGCAAACTCCACGCCTATATAACCACCACCCACAATGATCAGGTGGTCCGGTAACACATCAAGGTCGAGAAGCCTGGCATTATCCAGCCAGGGTACATTTTCCAGACCTTCTATTGGGGGACTTACCGCTCTGGTACCAGTATTGATATAGATGTGGTTTCCAGTGATGCGTTCCTCACCTATCCGAATTGTTTTATTCCCTTCAAAACTTGCCCATCCCCGGATCAATCGAACATTTTCTGCCGATTCAATCCACTCCGTTAAGCCCTTATTGGATTCCCCCCGAATTTCATTCATCCTGGCTTTAATTCTTGGAAAGTCGACCACGACATCTGCATCAAATCCGAATTCTTCTCCTCGTCTGGCCTGATGGACCGCCTTGGCAGAGGCAACCATTGCCTTGGTAGGTGTGCAGCCATAGTTGACACAGCTACCTCCTATTTTATGACCTTCGATAACAGTAATGCTATCACCTGTCGGGATCAATTTACCTAAAAGTGTACCAGTGGCCTGACCAGTTCCAACGATGATGTGGTCATAAGTTTTGTTCATGGCAATTTCATCAGATTCATGAACAATATACGGGTTGCTAACGGGACAGTCGGCATCTTTTTTGTCAGATATACTGCAATGTCACCAGGATAACTTTATTAAGCTCAAATTCTTTCTGCCAATCGGAAGTAATAAAGAGCTTTTTTAGACTTAACCGTTATTTATTCAGCAGCCTTCTGAATATCTGAGGGTCCCAGGATCTTTTTGTTAAAGCCTCTTAGCGTAACATTGATCATGGCCAGCCCAATCTGGGTGGTATTCACAATGGATTTGGGGAATAGCAACTTTAAGAACTTGATCAGCCACATGAAATAATCGTAGAAGAACTGGTATAGGTTCGTTTTGGATTTAATCCCTCTCAAAGGAATGATTGTACCCGGGCGGAACATAAAAGCCTGTTTGAATCCTAGTTTTAACAGGTCATTTTCTGTCTTACCCTTTACCCTCGCCCACATGGTTCGGCCTTTTTCCGATGAATCGGTTCCTACGCCTGAAACATACGTACAGGTCATGTTAGGATTCAGCTCCAGCAATTGTTTCGCAAGTGCAAGTGTATAGTCATAGGTGATTTCCCTGTATTGTGCCTCACTTAACCCTACCGCGCTGATGCCCATATTCAGGTATGCTGCATCCACACCTTTCAGCTGATCCTTGATGGAACTGAAGTCCAAAAAATCCTTGTGGACGATCTGTGTGAGTTTAGGATGCGATAGGTCTATCTTGGACCGTCCAATACTGACAACTTCACTGATTTTTTCATGATCAAGACATTCGAGGAGTACGCCCCTGCCCACCATTCCTGATCCGCCTGTTATTACGACTTTCATAGTTTATACATTGTTACTTTGTAGTCGATCAAGCAGGCATAATCTTTTAACATGCCGAAAATCTTTTGCTTTAAAGCCGGGAAACACTGGCTTCAGCGCTATTCTCAAATGGGACCGTGATTGTATACTTTTCACCAGCAATCTCGACAGACAATACCACTTTTGAATCGTCCTCAGAAACAACCTTTGCACTTGCAGCCGGAGTTTCCCCTTCTGAAGGCAACAGCAGCCAGGCCATGTTGGTGTCTTTCTTAATATTCAACTTATACAGGCTAGCCACATTGGGACCGTAGATATTATATTCAGGGCTGTACCACCCTTGTAACGGATCTTCCTGCCCTTTCACCTGACTGATATCGAATTTCTGCTTACCAATGGGTATCATGGCCAGGTTTCCGCGATCATTTGCGGTTTTAGTCATGCGTCCATCCTGAACTACCTCACAGTCAGGGTGCCAATGCCACATTGTGGTCACTTCTCTCTTCCGATCGGTATCCACACGATCAACCACTACCCAGAATTTACCCCGTACATAGACCATTGATCGGGTATGACTTACTTGCCCGGAAACTTCTATGAATTGATCGAAATGATGAGAACCATAGTCGAAATCCGGCGTGATCTTAAAGTGATTTTCCTTTACAGGTTCATCCGCTATTTTTGGTCCGGCATCCTGGCTCTGCCCATCAATCAGAATGAGGTTATGGCCAAAGCTGTATCGGGCATATGGTAGGTATTTTTCTGCCACAGCCCCTGTATAAGCAAACCGGCCGGCATCTACTAAAAGGTCTCTCCCATACGCTGATATAGACATATGTAGTTTATCCCGGTGCTGATGACTGCTACCATAGGGTCCAATATCAAAGAAGGACCAATGGGCATCTTTATCGAATCCACTACGGGATACCAGGTGACCTGCCCATGGATAGAAATAGCTGGGACCATCCTTGGGTTTTACTCCTTCCGCACCATTTTTGATAATATAAGTCCATTCCGGTTTATTGTACTTCTCGGCTCCCCGGGTAATATGGCCCACATCAGAACCTCTATCTCCATCATTATTCAGGATCCGATACCCATCCGGGCGAACAACATGGGCGATGTAGCTATACATGTCTTCCATGGTCTGAATGTAAAAATCAGGTAACTCCTTTCCGGCTACTTCACACAACTGCTGAAACAACTCGAAGTTAAGCAACGCCACATTGTGGTAGTGTGAGGTCAACTCGGTCTGAACACCATCCGGATAGACCTGCCCTTTCATACTCTCGACCATTGTTTCAACTGCGTAATCCATGTCATCCGAAGATCTTTTGTATTCCGGAAAATAAGCCGCAGCAGTGGCCAGTGCGGATATCTCCATGGTCAACCAGTTATTTTGGCTGTGGAAATTTCGGTTGTAATGGGCATGGTCCGGCAAGCTGCTCAGGATCAGGAATTTGGAAGCTTCAGACAAACCAGGGTTATTGATGAGTCCATAGAAAAGTCTGGTCCATACTTTTACCCTGGCGGCTACTTCCAGTCCCCTCCATATTGAAGGTGATCCCTTCACCGCAGGATATGGCATACTGGCCAAAATAAAGTCCCTTAAGAACAGATCAATGTACTCTATGTACTTTGGGTTGCCTGTTTCATAATAGACAGATAACACATGCGAAAGCTGACTATGTCTGTTGGATAACCAGGCCCATTCCCGGTCATTATTAGGGCCTTTATAGTACCAGTCTCGGTGGCCATTCTCCAAAATAGGAACTTTTCCTTTTACGTTCTGGACAATGAATACATTCTTCAGTGTTGTGTCTGCTTCTGCTATTGTTCTATTTGAGGGAGTTGGGATGTCTTTGCGGTAGTTTTCAGCTTTGCCATTGTTTAGATAATAGTCAAGCAGACTCCTGGCAGATGTAAGATAATCACCACTTTCATAAGCTGTCTTTACCTCTCCTAGCCCTGGATAATTCAGGTCATATTGGTCAAGTGTCTTTTTAATCAGTTGGGGATCAAACTGGTTGAGATCTTCCAGGGTTTGAATGTCCTGCCATTTGATCTGGGCTTGTGCCCACAATTGAATTGAAATGAAAATGAAGCTAAAAAGTATTCTTGTCATTAATGTGTGATTCAAAATTCTCTGATTTTAATGTTTCTCCAGGCAACCTGGAATGGTCCCGTCCCTTTTCTGATTCCATGTACCTGCAAACCAATAAATCCCTTTGGAAAAGTCTCATAGGTCGAAGCATCGGTAACGTTTTCCACCTGGTTGCCATTTACCCATGTGGTAATGGTGGGGCCTTGTGCCAGAATACGGTATTCATTCCACTGACCATTTTTGAGATATTTGTGTGCAACAGGTTCCTCAAGGGATGACATCCAACCATCCCCTGTTGCTTCTCTCCAGATATATCCTGAAAGTCCGCCCTGGTCATCACCATAAGCAATCTCCACCTGTGGTCCTATGACTCTTCCTGCTTCTTGATTATGTCCTTCTCCTATCGATTCTTTCCTGGTGATAGAACGGATCTGCACACCAGAATTCAGCTCCGAATCTACCTTTACCTCAAAGGTCAGTTCAAAGTCTCCGTATGATTTTGCTGTGCATAAAAATGAATTAGGGCTCCCATCGGAGGTGGTTCCCACGATGGTGCCATCAACAACTTCATAAGTTGCCGTACCATTTTTTTGCTCCCAGCCATCCAGCGTCTTACCATCAAACAGAACAGTCCATTCGGCGGAATTCGATTCATCGTTTTCTGTGGATTTTGATGACTGGCTGCACCCTACTACTGCCAGCAGTATTAACAAGGCAATGCCTTTAAATAGGTTTGTTTGGGTCATGGGTTGATGTTGTTTGATTTTTGGAGTTGCTGCCAAAGATATGAATCCCGTTTATATTTACTAAATTTCTCGTTTAAACGACTAAACCCTAACCCTAAAATGAAACTAGAAAACCCGACTTTATTAGGCCTGGTCATGATCCTGGCATTTTCTTCCTGCTCAACTGAAAAAAAATCATCAACAGAATCTGATGAAACCTCCAGGAGAGAGATCCTCTTCAATGGCGAAAACCTCGATGGATGGAAAATATATATTGAAAATGACAGCATCACTCCGGAGCAGTTCTTTTATGTGAATGATGGGATGATTGAAACAGTGGGGAAACCGATGGGACACCTCAGGACCATCAAAGAATACTCAAACTACAGACTTCATGTAGAATGGCGATATCCCGACGAACCCACAAATAGCGGCGTATATCTGCATACTTCAGGTGAGGATGCGGCCATTCCAAATCACTTTCAGGGACAGCTCAAATATGAAAATGCCGGTGATTTTATCATCAGCGGTGTTGGTATGACTGCAACCGTTCAGGATAGTACAGCCACTTCTACTCCGGATGTGAGACCTCTGATTGCCAAGCTTCATCCGAGCAATGAAAAGCCAGCGGGTAGCGAGTGGAACAGCTATGACATTACCTGTAAAGGCGACACCATTGAATTGAGAGTGAATGGTTTGTTACAAAATGTAGCTACCAATTGTTCAGCCACCAAAGGAAGTATTGGTTTGCAAGCGGAGGGATCCAGGATCCAATTCAGAAATATTTGGTTAGAGCCTATTTGATTAGGACATTCTGATGTTCGGACGTTCCGATGATTCAGACTTTTTACTGTCAGAGTGTCTGAACGTCTGAACGTCTGAACGTCTGATCATGGGAATATCCGAATATCCAATCATCTCTTATATGTAAGTAGAAGCATTTCTGGGAAATCTTCTATTCCTGCAGACATCAGCAACACCAGCTCGTTGGCGGTGTGGAAATAAGATCCCAGGAAGATGTCCTGGTAGCCATCATTATTGAAGTCTCCCACATCCATGGTCAGCCACTTGCCGCAGGCTGTCTCATTGATGAAATGGGCAGTAAAGTTCATTTCACCATCGTTCTCCAGGTAGACAAATCCTTGCGTTAACTCATCGCTATAAAATGCTATGGCCGCAATATCCAAATCGCCATCTTTATCAAAGTCTATGGCCCGGGCTTCATTACAGCCATAGAGTGGAAAAAAATAGGATTCCGAGAATTGGTTCTTACCATCATTGAGGTAAATACGCACCCCATGATAGGGCTTGGGTACATTCGAATAGTCCCAATTGTCACCATTGGTCATCAAGATATCCGGATGACCATCCTGATTAAAATCGTTGAGTTCAAAATAGCTTGACCCATAAACGGACGGGAGCGAAATCACCGTAGTTTCCTCAAACTGACCATCTCCCATATTGTAATACACGACCAGCTTTTCCCAGGCCTGAGTGAAAAGGGCTACTATGTCATTCTTCCCATCACGATTCAGATCCACAATTTCAGCCTTTCTGGCACCCGGAAGTGATGATAAAACGGATACCTTATTTTGATCATAGCGATCATACCATGCCAGCTGGCCCTGGTGGTTGCCAAAGCTCGAAATGACCAGATCAGCCTGATTATCTTCGTCCAAATCACCGATTGAAAAGTGAACAGGTCGTTGCAACTCAGTGACCACATAGTTCTCAGCCGGTTGTCCATTAGTAAGAGTTAAAGGAAAAAACACACCTTCCTTCTTATCAGAAGGGTTAAACTCACCAATACTCAGCACCATGATCCCATCTTTGGTTATGGCAATGTCAGATGATGGGGACTGTAGTTGCCAGCTGCCAACTGTTTTCAAGTTCTGATCAAATGCATACAACTGGGTATCATCTCCAATGAAAAGCGTTTTTTTCACCGTGTCAAATTCCAATAGGGTCACCTGGGGGACTTCCTTTTTTCCAAATTTGATCTGTTCCGGCAAAAAAGGTGACGGTTCATTAGCTATCGGAGTATTTCTTCTTTGCGCAGGGAGCTTTTCCGGTGCCAATTGCTGGTAATAAGCCACTATTTTCAGCCATTCTTCCTCTTTGATAAGTGATGTTTCTGGGTACACATTCAGTGCTTTTAATTGAGGCAATTCATCAGCTTCTACACCTTCAAATGGGTCATAGTTCCCAATCCTCAGTCCCAGTCGTGCGGCCATATTGGGCAGTGTCTGATTAGTCCATGTGGCTTTGTCCAACTGATCTGGTGTGGGGAAAAGATGGCAAGAAGCACAATATAGCTTTGCCAGCGTTTCACCCTCCAGAACCCTGGATCTCAACTGAGTTTCATTAGTTTCTCCTTTGTTTTGGCATTGCCAGAACAGCAGGGAGAGTAAAAGTAAAAGCTGTGAAATACGATTCATTTGAGACCAGCATTGAAAAGTCGTGGAAAACTAATCAAACAATCAATGCGAACCAGTGAGGTGCTGCAAAACTGACAGTTTAGCTCGTTTTCTTGTAATTCAATACAGCCCAAAAATTAAAGACCACAGCAAATCCTGCCATAATCAGAAAGTGATTCACGATGTGTTCAAACTCACTTCCTTTCATCACGATCATCCTCATGACCTGCACAAAATAGGTCACGGGATTTAAGTCAGCTATCCACTGTGCCCATTGAGGCATACTTTCTATGGGTGTAAAGAGTCCGCTCATAAGGATAAAGATCATCATCATGAAAAAGGAAAGCGACATCGCCTGCTGCTGGGTATTGCTGTAGGTACTGATCAACAGCCCAACGCCCAGAATGGCCACAAGATAGAGCGCCAGGTATCCATACAAAAGAAATATGCTTCCTAGTGGCACAATACCATAGATCAGCCTGGCAACCACAAACATTCCCAATGTAAAAACGACATTACCTAACACCCAGAAAGGAATGAGCTTGCCTAAAATAAAATAAGTCTTCCTGATTGGAGTCACATTGATTTGTTCGATGGTACCGACCTCCTTTTCCTTCACGATATTTAAGGATGTCATATATCCACCAACCATCGTGACCAGCACAACAAGAATCCCCGGAACCATGAAGAACTGATAATTCAGTAGTGGATTAAACCAATTGATCACCGCAACTCCAATCGCCGCTCCCCTGTTTCCCGGATTGACCTCAGTTCGAATATCCTGATTAAAAGCAGCAATGATCCTGCTCAGGTAAGCTCCTCCAACATACGCTTTCGTTCCGTTGATGGCATTTACAGCAATGAAAAGGGATCCCACGTTTTCCCTCACCAGATCCCTTTCCAGACCATTTGGTATTTCCAGTACAATATCCGCTTTATCAGACTCAATAGCTTCAAAGCCTTCGTTGTAATCATGAGTATAATTGATCAGTTTAAAGTAACCTGATGACTTGATGTCATCAATCAAATCATGAGCGAGGACAGACCTGTCATTGTCAACAATGCTGATGTTGATGTTTTTAATCTCAAAATCGGCTGCAAGAGGTAAGATGATCAGCTGAACAACAGGCACCAACAGGATCATCCTCAGGATTGTTGGATTCCTAAAGATCTGCCGGAATTCTTTCTGCAACAAAAACTTCAACGTGCTCATGCCAATCGGATTTTGAATTTTTTGATACTTACCAACAACAAAAAGGAGGTCATCCCAGCCAGAATCAGTGATTCCTTCCAAATCGATTCAAAACCAAGACCTTTTATCATCACGTTTTTCACAATGATGTAGTACCACCTCGAAGGGACGATATTTGAGATCCATTGAAGGAAATTGGGCATGTTCTCGATGGGGAACATAAACCCTGTGAACATCAAAGTGGGCAAAAGCATACCCATCAAAGAGATCAGCATGGCTGTTTGCTGGTTACTGGTGACGTTTGAAATCAATATCCCAAGAGAAAGAGCAGCTAATATCAGCAGTATGCTCACACCAAAGAGGAGAAACAGGCTTCCTGCTATTTCCAGTTTCAATACAAACACACTCAATGCAAGAATGACGATAAGGTTTACGATAGAGAGGAACAGATACGGTATTACCTTGGAAATAATCACCATGAATGGATGAAAGGGTGAAACCAGTAAGATTTCCATGGTGCCCAGTTCTTTTTCCTTTACAATCGCTACAGAAGTCATTAGAACACAAACAAGCAACAATACCAGGGCCATGACTCCCGGCACAAAATTCGTAATCCCTTCCAGCTCCGGATTATAAATGTTTCTTAGGCTAAGCTGAATATTAATCGGCACTTCTTGAGCTGCCCCCAGTTCCCGTTGGTAATCAAGCAGCAGCATGTTGAAATAATTTACCAGTGTTGTGGCAGTATTGGGATCACTTGCATCCGCTATCAGCTGTACTTCAGCATAGCCGGAATGTACCAGGTCACGGTTGAAATTAGCTGGTAACACAATGGCCATTTTAATCTCACCACGTTTGAATGTTTCTTCAATCTCATTGTGATTGGTAAGAACCCGTTCCAAATCGAAATTTTCACTTGCACGCACCTTTTCCAGGATCTGCTGTGAAGATGCATCATGGGCATAATCCACTATGGCTACCTTTGAATGATTGATCTCATTGGACAAAGCAAAACCGAAAAGCAAAATCTGTGCAATAGGCAAACCAAATAGCAATAACATCGTTTTCGGATCTCTGAAAACATGCAAAAACTCTTTATGTATAAAGGCAAAAAGCTGCTTCATCTTCTTTTTCTATTCAGTCCTTTTAGCTCCTCTGGCAAGCTCATAAAACACTTCGTCCATAGAATCTGCACTATACTGCTTTTTGAGCTGAGAGGGTGAATCCAATGCCCGGATATAGCCATCCACCATCATGGAGATTCGATCACAGTATTCTGCCTCGTCCATATAGTGAGTGGTCACGAAAATGGTTATTCCTTCACCTGATGCTTTATAGATCAAATCCCAAAACTGACGTCTGGTCACGGGGTCCACACCCCCTGTAGGTTCGTCCAGGAAGACCAGCTTGGGATGATGAAATATGGCAACCGAAAAGGCTAGCTTCTGCTTCCATCCCAGAGGTAATGAACCCACTAGCAGATCTTTTTGCTCATCCAAATCCAATGAAGCAATCAGCTCACGGCTTCTGGCTTTGATCTCACCGTTGCGCAGGCCATAGATCCCTCCGAAAAATCGAATGTTTTCAGCAACTGTCAGATCTTCGTAGAGGGAAAACTTCTGGCTCATATATCCGATATTCCGCTTGATCTTCTCAGTCTCTTTGTACACATCATAGCCTGCAATTGTTGCTTCACCTGATGTAGGAATGGATAATCCGCAAAGCATACGCATAGCTGTAGTTTTACCAGCTCCATTGGCACCTAAAAAGCCAAAGATCTCCCCCTCCTGCACATCGAAGGTGATATTGTTAACAGCTATAAAATCCCCAAAAGATTTAGTGAGGTTGTGGGTCGATATCATCTTTGTTTCACCCATTGCTCATCAGGTTGATAAAACAATCTTCAATGGAAGGCCGAACAGATCTCAGTTCCACATCAGAACGGTGCTCCAGGGCCTGGAGAAGTAGTTCTTTACTCCCATCTTTCGAAAAGGTAATGTGATGGTATTCACCGAAGGAATTGGCTGTAGCAACCATTTCGCTCTCCCTCAATTCCTGCAGCAGTTGATTCATGCCTTTAGATTTTATTGCATACAACATCTCCGGATACTGTGCAATGATCTCATCCGGAGTATTCACAGACATGATATTTCCCTCCTGAATAAGTGCGATCTCTTCGCATAAGCTGGCCTCATCCATATAGGGAGTTGAAACCATGATGGTGATACCTTTAGCCTTCAGGTTTTTGAGCATTCCCCAAAACTCTTTTCTGGAAACAGCATCGACACCAGTCGTAGGTTCATCAAGAAACAACACCTTCGGGCTATGGATCAAGGCACAACAAAGTGCCAGTTTTTGCTTCATCCCACCGGATAGTTTACCCGCTTTTCGGTCATTGAAGGGTTCTATCTGTTTGTAGATGTCTTCGATCAATCCATAGTTTTCCCGGATGGAGGTATTGAAAAGCGTAGCGAAAAAGTGAAGATTCTCATGAACAGTCAAATCCTGATAAAGGGAGAATCTACCAGGCATGTAGCCAATAGAATGCCTGATCTTTTTGTAATCCTTCACCACGTCAAAACCTCCCACACTGGCGGTTCCACTATCGGCCAGGATCAAAGTGGTTAAGATCCGGAAAAGTGAGGTCTTCCCCGCCCCATCGGGACCAATCAATCCGAAAAGCTTACCTGGCTCAACATGCAGAGAAACATCATTGACCGCTTTTGTTCCATCATCAGGATAGCTTTTATTGATCGATTGAAGCTGGATATCCCACATCTTGATTTAGAGTTTGATCTGTCCGTACATCCCTATTTTGTAAGCGCCATCATTTGGCACTCTTACTTTCATGGCAAAGACCTTATCTGCACGCTCATCCTGCGTCTGAATGCTCTTGGGTGTAAACTCCGCTTCATCGCTGATCCAGTAAATCTTCCCTTTATTCTCAATATATCCACCACTGCCATCATCAGTCAAGACAGTCACCTCTTGATTGAGTTTCACCAAAGGCAGCTGATTACCAGTGATATAGACCTTTAGCGTAATGTCTGAAATGTCTGCCACTTTGTATAGCGGCTTACCTGGGGAAACCATTTCATGTTGCCTCACATAAGTCATGAGGACCGTACCATTCATTGGACTTAAAATCAGGCTGTTGCGTATCCTTTCATCGATGAGTTCTAACTGAGCCTCCAGGGGTGCTGTTTCCCTTACCAGGCTTCTGGAAGTAGAATTGAGATGAGTATACATCGCATCCAAATTGCCTTTGATGATGGCTACCTGGGCATTGACATCATCTAATTGCTTGGCTGTAGCAGCCTCAGCTTCAAATAATTGACTGACCCTACTTTGCTCAAGTTCGGCAGCCTTAAGCTGTTCTCGTAATGCTGATAACTGGCTATTGATGTCCGGGCGCTTGCTCAATACTGCCTGGATTTGGGCCAGCAGTTGTTTTCGCTGAAGATGCAAACTAGTCGTATCTATATATCCGAGCATTGCACCAACCTTTAGCTGCTGACCTTCCTCAATATCAAAAGACTTCAAGACACCAGCCACCTCAGCCGAAATAAGGGTCTCTTCAGCTTCAAAAGTACCGGTAGCATCATATCCTGGATCCTCAGGGCCACATCCCGGGAGACAAAGAATAACGCACATTATCAAAAATTGATAAGCAAGTGAATGTAGGGTGATTTTCAGATTGATCATATCCTTAAAAGTTACCTGTACTGAGATTAAATCTTTGTTTGACTTGTAGTAGTTCTATTTGATGAATAGCCAGATTCTGTCTGGCCTTGTCCTCATTGATCACCGCATCTTTAAATTCAGTTGCGTTGATCACTCCATGCTCCAGCTGTTCCTGGGCTGTTTGCCTGACTTGCATCCTCAGGCCAATGATTTCCTGGTCTTTTTCAATGAGTTGTTCTGATTTGTGAATCTGAACTTCCCAATTATCCAGCTGAAGCTTGGTATTGAAAAGAAAAGTCTCTCTTTGTGCTGCTACAATATCCTGTCTTAGCAGGAGGTTTTCTTTCTCTTTCTTACTGGTGTAAAATCCAGCTACATTCCAATGCAGCCTGAGTCCACCTATGTAATAAAACTCCAGATCATTGCTCAGAAAGTTGAGTGCCGGACGCCCAACCCCACTTTGCAGAAACAGGCTGAATTTTGGAAGATTCCCTACATTGATAAGCTCTTGTTGTAATTGAAAATGCTGAGTCTGAGTAGTAAAAATTGCCAATTCAGGTCGATTGATTTCGCTGCCAGCCTGATTGATTTCCGGGTCTACCAATAAGATATCGGCATCTATTTCCCTTCCAATAAATCGTTGAAGCATTTGGATGTATCCATCTCGTGCAGCCTGTAGCTCTATAGACTTTTGGTCAAGGCTCAGCATCTCCGCTTTCAGAAGGCTTGCCTGACTACCTAAAACTGAACCAAATTTCACTCCCGCTTCCATCGTATTCAAGCCTGAGCTCAGCGATTCTTTTGTAAGAAGTAGTACCTTATGTTGGTTTTGTAGCAACAGGATAGCCAGGTAAATCTCACTTACGCGATCTTTGATGGAATAAAGATCCACTTCCAGCTCCTGTTTCTCCAGTTCACCCTTATTTTCTGCCAGCTGCTTTTGCTTTTCAATAGCAGCCAGGTCAGTCAACGGCTGAACAATCTCTCCATACAATCTGTATTGGTCTTTGCTAAGCACTGGTCCTGCACCACCGGGCAAACTTGTCACCTCGGATTGATAGGTGGCCTGACCAACTACATTGAATCGAGGGAGCTTACCTTTTCCAACATTTTCAACAGAATACTCAATTGATTGCTCCAGTAGGTCATATTTTTTGATGAGTGGATAGTTCCTTTCTGCCAATGAGATACAGGTATCTAATGTCAGGGTTTGCCCCACTAATGCAGTACTCGACACAATTACCAAAACAAATAACAGGTATCGCTCTAGGCTACCCCTTAAGTCTTTATCCATTTGAATCATTAATTGATTGAGCGTCATAGCCTGATAATTATTAATTGACCATTTGCTTTACCCACATGGGGATGAGCTTCTTTCGTTCTTCCATTAAAGCCTTATAATCATTGTCTTTCATCTCTGTAACATGACAGATCATAGGTTTTACGATGAATGGGAATAGTGTCATACTGAGTAAATTCATCACGATATGCAGCGGGTTTATTTCCTTTCCTTTACCTCGTATTTGCTTGCCAATCTGTTGGAACAATACTGTTTGCCTCAACCTGGTGCCTTTTAAAAAATCATTAATAAACATTTCCGGATTGACTCGAAGTTCACTCAGAATAAACATGGGGATATCAGGATGTAGAATCAGCTGATCTACATAGCGTTCAACCAATTGTTCCAGCTTTACCTCAAGGGATGATTCCTTATCATTTAAAACTTCCACAACGGAAGCAAAGAATTCATGGAGGCTCTCCATCATGATTTGCTTAAACAATTGCTCCTTGCTCCGGAAATAATAGTTAACCAATGCCAGGTTTGTACCCGCTTCTGTCGCAATGTCTCTTGTTTTAGTTCCGGCAAACCCTTTCTGAATAAACATGGCTTTGGCTACCTGCCTGATTTTTTCTTCTGTCGTTTCGTCCTTTTCCAAATCATCAAAATTTAATACAAATATAAACAATTGTTTTAAACATATGTTTAATCGAAATAAATATCCATATTTTTCTCTTTCATTAAAACAATCTGCCTCATAATTGAAAATCAATCTGTCCAATTGGCTATTTTTAGTAATATTTTCATCTAATCAGGCCAAACTTTAATTTATGTCTATTCGTGTCGCTATACGCCATTATACCAAATATGATTATGACCGGTCTATCGAAGTTTCCCCACAGGTCATTCGCCTTCGTCCAGCGCCACATTCCAGGACTCAAGTCAAGGGTTATTCACTAAAAATCAATCCATCAAATCACTTCATCAACTGGCAACAGGATCCATTTGGTAACTACATGGCCAGGGTCGTCTTTCCAGAGAAAATCAAATACTTTGAGATAGATGTGGAGGTAATAGCCGACATGGTGGTGATCAATCCTTTTGATTTCTTCATAGAGGAGTATGCTGAAAAATTTCCTTTTAAGTATGATACATTGCTAAAAAGGCAGCTTTCTCCATACCTGGAAATAAAAGAGAAAGACGAACTCTTGTTGGGTCTTGTGGAAAAAGCCAGGAAGCTCCGAAAGAAAAAGATGAATACGGTTGATTACCTGGTAGCTATAAACCAGCTCGTCAATGGTATGCTCAAGTACAATGTGAGGATGGAGCCGGGTGTTCAGTCTTGTGAAGAAACATTGAAAATAGGATCCGGATCATGCCGCGACTTCACCTGGCTGCTTGTTCAACTGTTGAGACACCTTGGGCTGGCAGCGAGATTTACATCAGGATATTTGGTACAGCTAAAGGCAGATCAAAAATCCCTGGATGGCCCGAGTGGTCCTGAGGAAGATTTTACTGATCTCCATGCCTGGGCTGAGGTGTACCTTCCAGGTGCGGGATGGGTTGGGCTAGATGCCACATCAGGGTTGTTTGCTGGTGAAGGACACATCCCCCTAGCCTGCACACCAAACCCGGAAAATGCCGCACCCATTACAGGATCCACTGAAAGAACCAACACTACCTTCCATTTTGAAAACACTGTCAAGAGGATCGTGGAGAAACCCAGGGTAACCAAACCTTACTCAGAAGAGCAATGGAATCAAATCATGAGTGTGGGTGAACAGGTTGAAAATGACCTCTTACAAAACAATGTAAAGCTGACCATGGGTGGAGAGCCCACTTTTGTGGCTATCGACAACACTGATGCTCCGGAATGGAACTCTGCCGCAGACGGCGCCCACAAACGAAAGCTTGCTAATCAGTTGTTCCACCAGCTAAAGGATGAATTTGCAACAGGTGCCTTGATGCAATATGGTCAGGGCAAATGGTACCCGGGAGAGCCGCTACCCCGATGGAAGCTAGCTTGTTTCTGGAGAAAAGATGGCAAACCTATCTGGAATGATGACAAGTTGCTGGCGGACCTTTCAAAGGACTATGGCCTGGGCATCAGAGATGCCAAAAAGTTCATCGATGGTTTAACTAGTGTACTAAACATTGATCCAAAGAATCTAAAACCAGCTTTCGAGGACCCTTTTTACTTTATTTGGGAAGAAAGCAAGGTTCCTGTCAATGTGGATCCTCTCAAACTAGATCTAAAAAGTGATCTGGAGCGCCAAAAGCTTTCAAAAATCCTCAATGAAGGGATGGATGAGCCAGTGGCATATGTGATCCCAATACGGTGGGATGATGAGGCGTCCAACTGGCAAAGCTGCAAGTGGAAGTTCAGACGAAATGATCTTTTCCTCGTTCCGGGAAATTCACCCGTGGGTTTGCGGTTACCATTAAAGTCCATTCAGCAGCTGGACCCTGAGAAAGAAATTTTCCAGCCGGAAAGAAGTCAGTTTGCCGAGGTCGATGCCCTCCCAACAGCAAAAGAGATCAGTAAAATGATCGATACTGATCAATCCTTCAACAATTCTAAGGATATCTTCAAAACCGCCCTGATCGTGGAGATCAGGGAAGGAAAATTATTTGTATTCCTCCCTCCAGTTGCTTTACTCGAACAGTACCTCAACCTGATCACTGCCGTTGAAAAAATTGCTTCTGATCTCAATATGCCTGTACTGGTAGAAGGCTATGATCCACCAAGGGATGTGAGGGTTCAAAAGTTAATGATCACTCCTGATCCGGGCGTTATTGAAGTGAATATCCATCCGGCTGGGAGCTGGCAGGAGCTGACGAAAAACTATGAGATCTTATACGAGAAGGCGACTCTCAGTAGGCTGACCAGTGAAAAGTTTAACCTGGATGGACGACATACGGGTACTGGGGGTGGAAATCATGTGACTTTAGGTGGTGAAAAACCCTCGGAGAGTCCGATCCTTCGCAGACCAGATGTACTGAAGAGCTTCATCACTTTTTGGCAGCATCATCCCTCTCTATCGTACCTGTTTTCAACCCAATTTATCGGCCCAACCAGCCAGGCTCCAAGGGTAGATGAGGGGCGTGATGAGATACTCTACGAGTTAGAGATTGCCTTTCAGCAAATTCCTGATCTCAAAGAGGAAGAAGTTCCTTTTTGGATTGTAGATCGTGTCTTCAGGAATCTATTGATAGATATTACGGGCAATACGCACCGGGCTGAGTTTTGTATCGATAAGTTGTACTCTCCGGATTCAGACAGTGGCAGACTGGGGATTCTGGAGTTTAGGGGATTTGACATGCCACCTCACTACAAAATGTGTATGGTCCAGTTCCTGTTGATCAGAGCTTTACTGGCCATGTTCTGGCAAAAACCCTATAGCAAGCCACTGGTAAGGTGGGGCACCGCCTTACACGACCGCTTTCTCCTTCCCCACTATTGCTACAAAGACCTCAACGAAGTCATCAATGAGCTGAAAAGCTTCGGTTATGAATTTGATATGAGCTGGTTCGATCCGTTCTTTAGCTTCCGGTTCCCATTCCTGGGGGAGCTTCAGGTGGATGATATTCACATTGAATTGAAGATGGCCATTGAACCCTGGCATGTGTTGGGAGAAGAAATGTCCAGCATGGGTACTGCACGGTTTGTGGATTCCTCCATGGAGCGTATCCAGGTGAAAATCTCAGGTCTTACGGACTCCAGATACCATTTGCTTTGCAATGGATGCAGAATACCATTGAAAAACACTGGAGTTCAGGGTGAATATGTCTCAGGCATCCGATATAGGGCCTGGCAACCACCTTCTGCACTGCATCCAACCATCGGAGTGGACACGCCTCTGGTGATTGATGTTTATGATACATGGACCCAAAAATCCATCGCAGCCTGTCAGTATCATGTCGCACATCCGGGAGGAAGAAATTATGAGACCTTCCCTGTGAACAGCTATGAGGCTGAATCGCGGCGCATTTCCAGGTTCTTTGACTTTGGCCACTCTATCAACATGGTGGAGCCAACTGTGGTGAATCAGCAATCCAGTGGCAGGTTCTTCACTAAGCTGGACATCCTGCCTAAGTATGAGGTGACCACGGAATTGGTGAATCCTGATTACCCATTTACCATGGATCTCAGAAAATATAAGGGCAAAAGAAATTTCTGAATTTCTAAAAAAAGCAGACATTTGAGCACATGATTTCTTCTTATTTGTCTGAGCGTACATCGAGTAATACGCAATTTTTTGATGAATTAGCTACGCCTGATGGCAACATCTATCCCCATTGGCAGAAGCTTGTCAATGCTTACGACAAACTGGGAAACGAGGGCTTGACCAACCGGGCCAATGAGGTGATCCAGCTACTCAAAGAAAATGGGGTCACCTATAACATCTACGGGGATCCCGAAGGGCTCAACCGTCCCTGGATGCTCGATCCAATCCCAATGATTTTCAACCAAAAGGACTGGACGCTCATCGAAAAAGGGTTAAAACAGAGGGCTAACCTTCTGAATCATATTCTGCAGGACATCTATGGTGAACGAAAGTTAATCAGGTCAGGGATCATACCCTTTGAGATGATCTATAACCACATGGGGTTCTTGCGTCAGATGGACAAAATAAGGATCCCGGGCAAACATCAGTTGGTACAATATTCAGCTGACCTGGCGAGAGGACCCGATGGTAAAATGTGGGTGTTGCATGACAGAACAGATGCTCCCTCAGGTGCGGGATATGCATTCGAAAACCGGGTAGCAATGACCAGGGTGTTCCCGGAAATGCTCAGAGAAAACCATGTAAGGAGAGTTGGGAGCTACTACCAAACGCTAAAAAACACTTTATCAAGGCTATCCTGGCAGGGCACTGACGACCCCAGGATTGTCTTTTTATCTCCCGGACCGACCAATGAAACGTATTTTGAGCATGCATACCTGTCTTCCTACATGGGATTTACCCTGGCCATTGGGCAGGACCTCACGGTAAGTGATGGTTATGTTTGGTTGAAAACCATCGGTGGACTGGAAAAAGTAGATATCATCATCAGACGTGTGGATGATGTATTTTGCGACCCCCTTGAATTCCGAATGGACTCGCAATTGGGGGTTGTAGGCCTGATGGAGGCTGTACGACAGAAAAAGGTACTGGTCATCAATCCTATTGGAGTCAGGATCCTGGAAAACCCGGGTCTGATGGCTTTTTTACCTAAGATCTGTCAGCATGTGCTCGATGAAGACCTGATACTCCCATCCGTAGCCACCTGGTGGTGTGGTCAGGAGAAGGAAAAGCAGTATGTACTGGATAACATCAGGTTTCTGATGGTCAGGAAGATCTACAGGAGCCGGCTGAATCGATCTGTCTATGGAGGTGACCTGTCTGAGGAGCAAATCATCCAGCTGAAAAATGAGATCAATTCCAGGCCGCATCTGTACGTAGCACAGGAGCTGGTCAATTTTTCCACTACTCCCTCCTATATCAATGGAAAGATGGAAGCCAGAAACGCTGTTTTCAGAAGCTATGTAGTGGCAGATGCTGACAATGATGATTATGAAGTCATGCAGGGTGGACTGTCACGAAGTTCACCTGACAAAGGAGTATTTATTGTCTCCAACCAAAGCGGGGGAATCAGTAAAGACACGTGGATCCTGGAGAGTGAAGGTAAGGAAACTCACCACCTGAAATCCACTCCTATCATCAAGCAAATACAAAACATCATCCCCAGCAGGACTGGTGAGCATTTGTTCTGGCTAGGCAGATATATTGAAAGATCTATCTATACTGTAAGGCTGCTCCGTATTATCCTCAAGAAATACTACGAGACAGCTGACGAAAAACACCTGGAGGGTGATCTGGTTATCACCACATTATTAAGGACACTAACAGCCATCACAGGCACACAGCCGGGGTTCAATAAAAAGAGTGTATTGAACCAATCGAAAAAGGAATTGATCTCACTGATTACTGATCCTCACCGGGTAGGATCACTTAGTCAATCTGTGCAATCGTTTCTCAACAATGCCTACTCGGTAAGGGACCGCTTAAGTCTGGATACGTGGAGGATTCTGGACAGTATCTCCGATGAGCTCAGTCGGATGAAAAACCAGGCCAGTCTTCATCAGATCAACAGAAACCTGGATAACCTCATCATCAAACTGATGGCCTTTCATGGGCTCAATATCGACAACATGACCCGAGAAAACACCTGGAATATTTTAAATATTGGCAGATTCAATGAATCGGCACGTAATACCTGCATCATCATTAAGGCCATGCTGGCAGAGAAAAGATCCGAAGATGTAGAAAGAATGATCCTCGAATATTTGCTGATGACCAACGAAAGCCTGGTGACATACCGATACATGTACCGGTCTACGCTGGAGGTGAAGGCAGTGCTCAATCTACTCTTAATTGACGAGCTAAACCCAAAATCCATTGCTTACCAGGTCGAGCGAATAGATCAACATATCAGCAAAATGCCGGATGGCAATAGCAGGTATTTAAATCCTATCAGAAAGAAACTCCTGGAAATCAATACAAAAGTTCGCTTGTGCACTCCGGAACAACTTGTGGTGGCAGACAAGACCGGTAAGCACCGAAAGGAGCTCGTGTCATACCTTGAGTCGATCACTGGTCTACTTGGTGATGTCTATAACCTGATCAATGAACAGTATTTCAGTCACACCCAGAACAGATATGGATTCGTAACCACCAAATTGCCTGAGGTATGAAATACAATGTGAAACATATCACGAAGTACATATATGATTTTCCGGCCTCTCTGTGCCACAATATCGTATATCAAATACCAAGTGCACATCCTTATCAGCGTCTCGTGGATTTTGATTGTGAGATAGAACCGGAACCGACGTCTCTCACAAGGCGGAAGGACTTCTTTGAGAATGAATTTATCTATTTTTCTCTTCAAAAGACCCACCAGGAACTGACTGTAACTTCTCAAAGCTCGGTTGAGCTATCGCGTCCCGCATGGATGGACCTGAAGCCACCTGACACACCTTCATGGGAATCTGTGGCTGAGCTTCTCCATACCACAGAAGTCCTCAATGATATACGACAGTTTTATCTGGAATCGCCCTTCGTGCCCTTCCTGAGTGATATAAAAGCCTATGCGAATGAGTCGTTTTTTCCCGATCGACCCATTATGGATGCCATGTTGGATCTCAACCAGAGAATCAACACAGACTTCAGCTTTACGCCAGGTTTTACAGAAATTAGTACTCCACTCCGGGAAGTTTTCAAAGAGAAGAAAGGTGTATGTCAGGACTTTGCTCACTTTGGGTTGGCATGCGCCCGGTCGATGGGTTTGGCAGCCAGGTATGTCAGCGGATATATAGAAACCATCCCCCCACCGGGTCAGCCTAAGCTAGTCGGTGCAGATGCTTCACATGCCTGGATAGCCATTTATATCCCAGATGTGGGATGGGTAGAATTTGACTCGACAAATAATCTATTGGTGAATGACCAGCACATCAGGGTGGCTACGGGAAGGGATTTCGGTGATTTAATCCCCATGAAAGGAGTAGTTTATAGTGGAGGAGGTCAAACTATGGATGTGAGCGTTGATGTTAGCCAGGTAGTGTAACCTCTACTTCAGATATTCATAAATAAAGCTACTCCTCCAGCACCGGAATCAAAAACTTACTCACCGCTGGTGTCTCGTGCTCATTTTGCATAATCTCCAGAATCCTTGTAACCACTTCAGGGTTTTGGGCTGCTACATCGGATTGCTCCTGAGGATCATTTTCGAGGTCAAAGAGCATGAGGTTAGTTTCCCTTTTTTTCAAATTCTTCTTTATGCCCTTCCATTTACCCATCCTTACCGCTTGCTGACCACCTGCAGCCGGAAATTCCCAATAAAGAAACTCATGCGCTGTTTGTTTAGGATCTTTTAAGAGCTCCGGCAGGAAGCTGATCCCATCCGTGCTTTGAGGTACTGTAGCCCCGGTAATCTCTGCAAATGTGGGCATCACATCCCAGAATGCAGCAATCAGATCACTCGTTGTCCCTGGCTTGATCTTGTCTTCCCATGTGGCAATCATTGGGACTCTAATTCCTCCCTCATGTACATAGCCCTTGGCCCACCCACGGTCACTTTTAAACGGTTTGGCGCTATCAAAGTAGGGCGAATCTGCTCCACCAGCATAAGAAGGCCCATTGTCACTGGTAAAGATGATCAGGGTGTTTTCGTAGATACCCAGATCTTTGAGTTTTTTGATCAGCTCCCCTACCTGATCATCCAGGTAGGTGACCATGCCAGCATAGGTAGCATGAGGATACCGCGCCGGAAAATAGCCTGCAGTACCAACATAAGGTTTTTCATCCCCGAATTTCTCCACATAATAATCAATGTATTCCTGGGGTACCTGAAGCGGCACATGAGTCAGTGGTGTGGCATAGTAGAGGAAAAATGGATCATTCTTGTTTTGGTCTATGAAATTTAGGGCCTCCTGCTGCATCAGAGCCGGGGCATACTCCTGCTGAAAAAAGGACTGATAACTTTGAGTATCAAAGGGATCTGCTCCACTATCCAATTTGGTGCTCGGAACAACAAGTTCATTATCCAGTAAATCCTTTTCCTCGTTTTTCCACAGATGCATCGGATACAAATTATGGGCCTGACGTTGACAGTTGTAGCCATAGAAAAAATCAAACCCACGAGTGTTGGGAATACTCTCAGAAGTAGGGCCACCAAGTCCCCATTTTCCTACAATTGCAGTTTTGTATCCTACCTTCTGCAACATATCACCAATTGTCTTAATGCTGTCTGGCAGAGGTCGCTGACCTTCCAAATTAGGATCTTCAACTGCTTTGGCATAATTCCAAACGTCCCCTTTTTCTGCCATTTCATCATTGCCACGGATATATGCGTGTCCAAGGTGCTGTCCAGTCAGCAATGTACATCTTGAGGGTGCACAAACCGGTGCTCCGGCATAGAATTGTGTAAACCGCATTCCATGCGCAGCCAGCGTATCCAGATGGGGTGTTTCGATCAGCTCCTGCCCATAGCTACCAAGCTCAGCATAGCCCAGATCATCAGCAAGGATAAAAATAATGTTAGGCTTATCAGATGATCTGGGTGATGAGCATCCGGCAAGTATGACCAATACAAAGAAGGCCAATTGAAAAATTGATTTCATCATAGCTTATTTGTTCTGAACTATCAATTCGTTTATCTGATCTAATATCGCCAACTCAGCTATAAATTGCCAATCAAACGAATTCGTCTGGTTGGCGCTGTGCCTGTGGTGATCCTGATCAAGAATGTAATTGTCGGGCTTGGTAAGAATCCTGGTTTGTCCGTAAACACTTTCAAACTTCGTTCGAACCTCTTCAAACCTGGTTTGTAAACCCTCCAGGGTTTTTAACTTCTCTGCCTGATCGGTCAATTCCGAAGGCCTATCAAACTCTTCAAGCGTCAGCAACATCTGAGAAGAATATTTTATCAGCTCACTCACCTGCTGGTAGACCTCGAGCGTGTATCGGTTCCTGGTAGCCTTGACCTTAGCCTGATAGATCAGTTTATCGACTGAATCACATGTTTGTAGTAACTCCCGAGCTGTAGCCAAACGTTCGGCATTTTGTTTTGTCCAGTCACCCGGATTACCCAAATCCGGAAGTCCAATCACTTGATCGCTATTCTTAACCACGTCATTTCTGCTACCTTTTTGGACGAGCATGTTCTTCCACTTGCCTACCGGACCCTCAAGCATGTCAATAAAAGTCAATTCCTCTACCTTATGCCCAAAGAACCGATGCATAAAGGCCTCATTGGTTTCAGCCAGCGTTCTCTGATCTCCTGCCCAGCTGTATTCAGCAAAAGCCAGGATACCCCGGGAGTATAACTCGAAATGTGGTGAGTCATCATCCCACAAGGTAAGCAACAACCCGTTCAATCCCTTCTCAATGGATGAAAGGGCAAAAGAACGGATATTACCCATGTTGCTTTGATTCTGAGGCATCAGGACCCAACGCGTCTGGCCTGCCGTAGCTCCCATTACCTGAAAACCTTTTGAAGTAAACCATTCCATGGCTTTCAGATTTCGGTAGGTGTCTGGTGACGAGTAATTCCAACGCATATAAATACAATTTTTAGGAAACTGATCGATGAATTCCAGCAATTTGGATTCGTTCTTCGCCCAGATCTGATCTACTTCCTCATTTGATATTTTAGTGTCGAACATCGGACGGTAAACCTCAGCAAATTTCAATGGCATATCATCCCAAAAGATGGGGGTCCTGCCCTGCTCTTCCGCGTACTTACAAACCTTATTGAGCCAGATCAATTGCAACTCAAGTGCGGACTTTCCACTACCCCGACCAGTGGTATGTACCTCATCACCACCGATGTGGAGATATTTTCCGTATGGAGTGGCTTCCAAAGCCTCTTCATACAGATCAAATTGTACTTCGTATGTTTCCGGATCTAATGGATTGAAAGCCCAATCACTCACCGGATCGTCTCTCAGATGTTTGTATTCATCATGTTTTAGGATGAAAGAGGCGTGTCCAAGTCCCTGAACCAGTGGACTGATTTCGATATTACGTTCTTTGGCATACTCGCTAAGTCCCCGCCAGTCCTCTACCGTCCAGGCATCCTCAGATCCAATTACAGGCTGACTCTTGTATTTTACTTTGTCTTCAAATTCAAGAATCACTGCATTGATCTTATGCTTGGCCAACCTGTCCATCAGTTGAAAGTAATACTGCTTCTTTTCCAGGTGGTGTTTGATATCCAGATGTATAGCCCGATAAGCCAATAAAGGGAAATCTTTGATATAAGCCAGAGGCAGGTTCACTTCCTGGTCCTGAGCATCCTTAATCAGCTGCTCCAGGGTCATGACACCGTATAGCAATCCAGCCTGATCTTTACCTCGAACTTCTACCTGATCGGAACTAATATTGATCTCATACCCCTCTTTAGGAATATCGATTGAATTGTTAACAGAAAGGATGATCTGAGCTTCTGACTGACTCTTTACAGGAACAAGATATTTCAGCTCCTGGATGATGGGGAAATCAGTGCCAGTTGTGACGTAGCAACTGTAGTATTCTGCTGGATCAATATCACTAACTCCTTGAATATCTAATTGTTGAGGTGATGGAAGTAAAACAAATTCACCAGATTGCTGAGGTTCCTGACAGCTGAAAAAAGCTGAGAAGATTAAAATGAAAATGAGAGAATAGATGCCTTTTGTCATAATAGGCGGGAAATTAAATGAAATAATGTTGACCACCGAAAACAAAACTTTTAAAGAATCAGGATATCCTCATTTTGTCTATTAAAAATCGAATGAATAACTTCCGGGATTAACCCAAAACCTATGTCACTACTGAAGATTCCCATCCTCACCATCTTAGTTTCAAGTCTTATTATTTCTTGTACATCTACCAATAGCCCCGAGCTTACTCAGGGAGAGAAAGTTGCATTTGAAGAAGCAAAGATCAATGGTCAGCTAGTAAATGTAGGGTTGGAAAGATGTAGAAGGTTTGTCAATGACTGGTTGAAAGAAGCTGACCCCGAATCAGGGTTGATCCCCAGAAACTTAACTGATAGCAGGGATTTCTGGAATGCAAAAGATGCTGCCGCGGACAATTATCCATTTATGGTGCTCACAGCTGCACTTGCAGACCAGAAGTTATTTGATGGAAAAATGAAAGACATGCTCAGAAAGGAAACTGAACTCACGTCTCGTGTGGATCGGATGCCAGATACCTATTCTTTCAGTAAAAATGACTTTGAAAACCCTGAGATCGATATGGATGATATCCTGTTTGGGTCGTCGGAATATATTAAAGATGGTCTCCTCCCTCTGACAGAGTGGCTGGGTGAAAGTCCATGGTCGGATCGCATGATTGGCATCCTTGATGACATGTGGAAACATGCACCAGTTGAAACAAAGTATGGAAACATTGTTTCCACCAATGTAGAATTGAATGGCGAGATGCTCCAGGCTTTGTCAAGAATCTACTGGATGACCGGAGATGATAAATACCTGGAGTGGGCCATTCGTCTTGGAGATTATTATTTACTAGAAGATCAGCATCCGACAGAAAACTTTAAAGAGCTCAGACTCCGTGATCACGGTTGTGAAGTGGTATCAGGACTTTGTGAACTCTACGCCACCGTCAGCTATGCCAGACCGGAAAAGAAAGGAGAATATCTCACACCGATTCACCAGATGCTCGACCGCATACTGGAGGTGGGAAGGAATGAAGATGGATTATTCTATAATGTGGTTTCACCTCAAACGGGTGAAATCATCAATGATGGCATCGCGGACAATTTCGGATATAATCTCAATGGTATTTATACTGTCTACCAGCTGGATTCAAGACAAGCTTATAAAGATGCCACGATCAAAGCGCTCAACACACTCAATTCTTCTTACCGAAACTTTGATTGGGAACGGGGATCAGCCGATGGATACGCAGATGCCATTGAAGGCGCGCTTAACCTCTATAACCGAGAACCTGTTGAGGCTGCAGCCGAATGGGTAGACAGCGAGATCCAGGTGATGTGGTCGATGCAGGACTCCAGCCATAGACCAAACACCGAGAAATGGATGAACTCGGGGGTCATTGAAGGATGGCATGGAGATGGAAATTTTGCCAGAACGACTATTATGTACTGCTTTTGGAAGACACAGGGGATGACTGTGCAACCCTGGAGAGCAGATCTTGAACCGGGTGTATCTAAAATTGGTGATACATATGCAATCAGTCTCACTACAAATGATACATGGACCGGAAAACTGAAATTCGATTCAAAAAGACATCAAACTATATTGAATTTACCATTTGACTGGCCCAGGATCAACCAGTTTCCTGAATGGTTTATCCCAGATCCTGATACACAGTACGAGTTACTTAATGTCGCATCAGGTGAATCGGCTGTGTATAGTGGTGCTCAACTCACAAATGGAATCGACGTAGAACTGGAAAGTGGTTTAAACCAATATTTGCTAAAGGTCAGTCAGTGATTATTCTCTGGGAATCCACCGAAAGGCATAATACTCACATTGGCCCTTACCAATATTTCGGATACCATGAGGCACCATGGAACGAAGGAATATGAATGATCCTTCGTCAGCCGGATAGGTGTCACCATCTATGGATTCCTCTACTAGACCAAACCTGACCAAAATAATCTCTTCGTCCAGATGTGTATGTGGCGGATGACTCGCCAGCCCTTCATTGAGTGTTGTCGTATGCATTTCAAATTCATTCAGCATCGGAGTTGGCTGTCGCATGATAGTACGTCTTCCTCCTTTGGAAGTTTTCTGAAATGTAACAGTATCCCAATCTACCATCACTGCATCAGGATACGGGGCTTTATCGTAAAGGTGCTCGTTGATTCCTTTCCACTGAATCAGGTAAAAGACACTCTCCTCTCCCGCTTTGTTCTTAAGCTTCAGGGCTTTGTTGGAATGAACCAGGGTAATACTTCCTTTACCTAGTGATGCTTTCTGTTTACCCACCCGTTGATCCAGTTTTCCGGATTTCATGATAACTAAGGACTCAATTCCTGCTCCAGGTATTGTCAGGGATCCTTTCGGCTCAACCGTTTTGACAGAAATATCCAGGTGTGTAAACCCATCTGAATTCCCGGTGAAGACCTTATCCTGGTTCTTTATTTCATCCCAGTCAAAGACCCTTGACGAAATGGTTTTAGTTTGACTGTGGCTACTGATTGAAATAATAGAAAACAGCAGGATAACAAAGTATCTATTTGAAATCATGGGGAGGGTTAATGTTTAAAAGCTGATCAAATTAAAGGATTTTAACGAATTATCCTTTCTTCAATCTCATTTACCCACTCTTCATCCTTTCTTTCCGCCATGTAAGCCACAGGTACCCTTAACGCCCTCAACCCGTGCACTCCCTGGAGATTTTCCAGTTCAAAATCCTCGATCTGATCCTCGAGATATCCTTTTGCAGACAAATAGCTCAGATAGGTTCTGTATTCTCTGGCATCCTGATCCTGTGTATAAACAATTACGATATGTCCGGGTTTTGTGATCCGCTCTTTGGTGCCCTTGATATGCGCTTTATCTACTCGCTTCTTGATGATTTCATACCGGGCATTATAGGCTCCTTCCACATCAAATTGCTTTTCATCCATCCTGAAATGAACTGATAAAGGCGTACTATAGACCAGGATAAGGGAAGCCACCTCAATTGGAGTGTGCATTTCTGTTTGCAGCTTTCTGAAATGCTGCTCCATCTCGCTCATCACTTTTATCTGCCACAAACGGAGGTTTTTCAGATACACAGGATCAAACTTTTCAGCCTTGGTGATCGACTGACCGATGTACATGTTAAACTCTATTCCATCAGTCTTATAGCGTTCAAAATAGTGGGGAAACATTTTTTGAGCTTCCTTCTGCTTTTCGTCGATGAAATTCGCAAGCTTATTGTTAATGCGGTTGACTGTCTGATCGTATTCTTTCCTTGCCTCATAGATCGTTTTCACCTCCGGGTCGAGCATTGAATAATATTGCTCAACCTGTGTTTTCAGGGTCCTTTCGATTTGCATGAGATGATCAAGTACCGGATAGACTTCTGCTTCCAGAAAATTGAGTACTTTATGCTCACTTCCAGCAGCCAGTTCATCACCAACTTCATCCTGAAAAGTCTCTAACCGGTGAACCAATTCCTCATAGGCCGGCATGGGATTTCTTTTAAAGGCTTCCCTCAATACCCTCACCACTGCTTTGATTTGCTTGATAAGATCTTTACTCACAGCCTCATTTCGCCGTTCTGAAGATCCTTTAATGTCCATCTGACCATAAAGTGGGTAAAGGTCTTTAAACACAATGTCTTTGAATGAAAGTTGCTCTCCGTGAAATTGCTTTTTAATGAACTTCCGGGCCTCATCTTCGAAACGCCATTTTACAGAAGGATGTATGGTCGTGTATTCACGCTGAATGATGGCTTCAACCAGGTTTTGTTCCTCTGCGATAAATCGCTTGTTGGCCATGGCAATAACGGGTAGCACATCTCTCAAAGAGCTGATAGAACCCTCATGGATCTCATATGCATTTTTTGAAGCCAGTTCTACAAACCCAAGAGGCTCATCATCATAAACCAATGGAAGAACTGCATAGCTTTTAAATCCTGTATCGTATAGTTTCTGTGAAAAATCGCTTGGCGCTCTATCATGAAACGCTTCAACATTAGTTATGACAAGGGGTTCTTTTTTCTCAATGAGTAATTCATAGGAATACTCACACATCCCTCCGATGTAATCAATAAATTCCCCATTCTTGAGCACGATGCTCGTTATTTCCTCATGGTCGATGGGTATCAGCTTATTATCTCCCTGCATGAGCACTCCTATCTCCAGGTCTGTATTATTGAGTAGGCTTTTGATGCTACCAGTCACCTTTTCAAATGAATCATGGCTTTTTACCAATAAGCTTGATGATATGTTGCTGATCGATTGGTCATTGGTGACATCCACGAGGCTAAATATCATAATCCCTCGCATGATCCAGCTATTGGGTGGAAATTTCTCCTTCCAGAGATCGATATTGCAAAAATCTTCAAGGAGCTCCTCATAATCTTCCCTTGTTATCTCAAGTGATCTTTCTGTAGGTAAGAATTCGCAAAGATCTGCATTGATCAACAGTTTATAAGTCCTCAGAAGCTTTTGATCTTTGTTGTAGATCTCGATCTTTTGAGGATTGCTTGAATGAATGGGATACCCGTAATAACTCCCTAAAAGAAAATTGCAGCAATAAAGGTAAAACTGGTCCTCAGAAACATCCTTCATCCCAAACTCAAAAGGTTCTCCTGAAGCCTTAATGATATTATCAAATCTTTTTGAGGTTCGGAGTGGCTGAAATAGAAATGGTGGGATTAAAAGCTTTATTTCGTTGCCGGTGAGGGTATCAGGAAAAAGATGTCTTGTCAGCTTATCTATTGTTGATTGATACTTTGACAGCTCGCTTGCATCTGTAATTCCCTCACGCAATTCAGGGTACTGATTGACCTCTTCAAGGAGCGTCTTCGCATAATTAGACAAATTCTCATCCGGATCATTTGTCTTCCGCTCCATGTCTTCTATGATCTTGAAAAAACTGGTCTGTACTATGGCAGGAAATGGTATTTCTTTACCCTCATATATCATCGGAATAGTTCAGTAGTTGTCAAATGGGTTTAAGCTACAGACGTATACCTGCAGTTAATATTTTAATTGATCAACGTTCCCGGTATCTGAATGGTTGACCAAATGCGAGAATTGTCATGAAAGGTCTTGTGGAGTACATTTTTCAGTTATTCATCAGGCGATGAACATTTAATTTGAATTCATTCCGGGGCTTACTGATAACATAAAACAACGAGCTTCGTTAAACGTACCTCGGGTTAAATAAACAGGTTATGAATAGAATCGCCCTTATGCTCCTGCTTTGTCTGATTGGAACGACTCCTATCCTGGCACAGAAATACGGAACCACACTTGGTCTACGGCTTGCAAATGATGATCGCCGAATGCTGGGGGTGAGCATGCAGCAAAGGATTTTTAACAATGTGACACTTGAAGGAATTGTACTATCAGATTTTGATCGAAACACAACTGTACATGGACTGGTAAAAAACCACATACCTCTCATCACCAAACGGTTGAATCTCTATACAGGAGCCGGTGTATCGTTCGGGATTGAGGAGTCCTTTACCAAAGATCCTGTAAGCAGGGAAGTGATCACTACCTATGGTAACGAAACTTTTGGGGCTGACCTGATGATTGGGGCTGAGATCACACTACTGGGTGCCAACGTTTCTCTCGATTATAAACCGAATATCAACATTTCAGGAAGAGACAACTGGTTCAAAGACCAGGTGGGGATTTCTGTGAGAAAAGTACTCATCAAAGATAATCAGCGAAAGAAAAAGATCCGTAAGAAAGCAAGGGCTAAAAAGAAAAAGGAAAGAATTAAGGCTCGGGAAGCAAACTGAAGATGAAACTACAATCTATCTGCTAAACTCCTTGAGTTCCGCTGTTGGCACCAATACGGTCCTACTTTGCCACATTTTGGGATCATAAACCAGCTTCTTTTTAAATCTGACAAATTTGGGCTGCTCAATTGCTGAGATCAGTTCCTGATCTATTGGCTTATGGTCCATAATCAGCAATTCCCACTGGTTGTGCATGTCAAAATTCATTTCCGCATGCATTTTAATTTCATTTAGCGTTTTGTCCCACATGAATCGCTTCTCCTTTTTCATAATGGTGAAATCTCTGTCTATGGAGGCACGCTCCTTGTGCTCAGCCCTGATATACTTCACGAAATAACCCTCAGGGTTCTTCTGAAAGATCACATGTCCTTTCTTATAATCCATTGAATGTCCCATGCCAAGAACCTGGAAACGTTCACTGTATTTTCCCTCCACATATTCGAACGATACCTGGTGCACACCGAAATCCTCACTGTCAACAAAAATCTCACCTTTAAAGAGACCACGATTTTTTGGGATAAAAGAGATATGATAAACCCACTGATCCCTGTTGAGAGTAAGACCTTCCAAAGAATAAATATACTTTCCGGGACTGGTGACAAACTCCCAGTTTTTGCCCTTTATGTCTGAATAATCTTTAAGCAGGAAGGATAATATAGCATTGATGTCTCTGCTCGGTACAAGATAGTGAAGTGAATCATTCAAAATTTCCGCCATGGTAATCTCAGCCGGGTCGTCAGCTTTGAAACTAAATATGCCGGTCCTGAATTTGTAATAAAGATCCTCCTGTTGATTGGTGATATCTATATCCTCAAACAAATCCAGAAGATGTGTTTCAAATTCCTTCATCATATCAGCTGCGGCACCTTCCTCCATGGAGATCCCTTCTATCGGGATGACCTTTTTCTCAGATCCACTCGTATAAAAATTCAGTATTGCATCCTGATATTCAATAAAGTCCTCGGGTAGCTTTTGGAGAAAGTCCTGTACCGTCTTTTTATCCAGCCCTACAAAATCAGACGATTTGATATTGAGTTGGTTTTCTTTGGGAAACTTTGCCCGCTCAAAACGATGAAGAAATAGCTCCCTATTCATTGGAGTGTCAAGATGATTTTCAGAAAATCGATCACGGGTTCGCTCCAGTATTTCTCTGGCTGTCAGCTTGTCTGCATAAACAGCAACCTCACTCAACTGAAAGGAAGATAGTTTCAATCGGATCTCTTTTAATGAGCGTAGCTGATAGGTCTTTATTTTAATGGGCTCGTAGCCAAGATGAGTGATGATAATGATTTTGTTATCATCTAGCATATTGAGGTCCAGGTTAAAATACCCTTCAGCATTCGCCACAGTGCCCGAATAAGTTCCTTCAATTGTAATCGTTGAGAAAGGCAAGGGTTCACCCGTCTTATCATCAAGAATCACCGCTTGGAAGTCTTCTGCATTTGAATGAAAACAGACGCTTAGCAATGCGAAGACCAGAAAACAATATCTCATTTATCCACTAATTTGAATGATTACTTTTCCCCTTGCATGACCGGTTTCCAGATATTCAACGGCCTCGGCAACTTTTTCCAATGGGTATACCCTGTCTATTACGGAGCGGACCTTGCCCGTGGCTAAAAGTTCAGCTAGAAATTCAAGATCTTCCTGCTCCATGTGCGCAGTAGGCATCAACCCCACCCACTTATTAGTGGTTTTAGATACCCAGGCACCCCGAAAAATATGGTGCATCAACCTGGGCATATTGGTGAATCCGGCAATTACACATTTCCCATTAGGTTTAAGTGCCTTAGCCATATCGGGGACCGATCTATTGCCCACTGCATCAAAAATAAGGTCATATTTTTTATCCTGATTAGCAAAATCTTCTTTGGTATAGTCAATGACCTGGTCTGCGCCGATGGACTTTACCAGCTCAAGGTTTCGAGTGCTGCATACACCTGTCACTCGTGCTCCGTAAGATAAGGCGATCTGAACTGCGTAAGAACCTACTCCTCCCGATGCTCCATTAATAAGGACGGACTGCCCCTCCCGGATCCTGCCAGTATCTCGTAAACCCTGTAACGCAGTTATTGCAGCCACAGGAACTGCAGCCACCTGTTCAAAACTTATATTTTCAGGTTTCAGTACAAGACAATTCTCCAGAGCACAGGCATATTCCGCCAGAGAGCCAAGCCTTAGCTTATATACATCACCAAAGACATGGTCACCTGGCTTGAAACGGGTCACTCCTTTACCTGTAGCTTCAACCACTCCGGCAATATCTGCTCCCAATCCGTGCTGTTTTGGCTTACGGATTCCTGTCATAGCTCGCATAAAAAGTGGCCTGCCACGCATCATGTGCCAATCCAGCGGATTAATTGATGCGGATTTGACTTTTATAAGTACCTCTTTTTCACCTGGTATCGGTGATTCTATTTCTTGATATCGCAGCACATCCGGTGCTCCGTAATCATGGTATCTGATCGCTTTCATAATTTCTCAATCAGTAAGTTCTTCACATCTAATACCATGTTGTAAAAGTCTGCTGATCATCTCATCCTCAGAAAGCCTTTCATTGGCCTCTACACGCAGCACCCTGTCGATATCGTGCATATCTACACACCAGTCATCTACGGGTAACTCATTAAAAAGCGGCTCAAGACTTTTGGCCGCCTTTTTTGTCTTGATATTGGTTTTATAGATCAGGAGTTTCATAATCCTAAACTATGACTTAACTCAAGTGGCTAAATCCTTCATAAACAAGGAAAGCGGGCCAAACGATGGCTTTGAGAAATCCAACGACACCCATCCAAAAACCGGATGCCTGACTAATAAAATACACCGCAGCTCCGACAAAGCCCATTGCATACAGGCAACTACCGGGATAAGATCGATTTGAATTTTTAATGGTGGTCTCCATGACATTTAGATTTTAAGTGATTAATTGAATTCAATTACATGTGCACTGACTGTAATGGTACGTTTTGAATAAAATGGAGGAACGCCTCCCAGATGCTCTTCTGTGGTGATGTTAGTGATCGCCCTGGATTTACCTACCAGTTCGGCCTCATCCATCATACTTGAATAGGCATCCTGGTAAAGGTTTCTTTTCTTTATTCCTCCAAAGAAAAGAACATACTCTACCTCAGAACTTCCGCTTACTTGCCCGACTACTTTGAAATTTGGTTCGGACAATTCTACCTGCGTGGTGTTTTGGTTTTGATTCAGCACATAGGCATGACCTACACCACAACTGCTGATGCCTACCATTGACACAAGAATGAAAAGAATAACTATTAGATTTTTCATGATTTGATTGTTTGTTTATTTATTGAGAATTTGACTTAGTATTTTTAAAACTGATGTAATTGAGCTGTAACCCAGAATATTTAGGATATATGAGTCCTGTTCTAAACAGATAATTGTTTTGAATTTTCATCGATTTGGTGGTTAATATGGTTTTATTGGTTTGTAGTGTTTTACATGAATGGATCGTCAATAATTTTGATCTGACTGTTTCCTGATACATCAAAGGATGTGTATTCCAGCACGTTTTCCCGACCAAAGAATGTGCTGTTTTCTCGCAGCTTTACATGTAGTGAATCATCCTCGAAGCCAGCCACGGTTACCTCTCCTCCTGACGCTATAGTAAGTTCGTTTAGCTTGGGAAGGGTGATCCGGCCAAAACTACTACTGGTAGTTTCAAGGATAAGCGTATCCAGCACAACCCTATGATTAGATGCCACAGAACCGGAAACCTCCACTTCAAATGCGGCTCCCTGTCGAATGTAGGCTTTCCACGGACCCATTAAACGGATATTGGAAAATTGTCTGACGTCAACCTGGACATAGTTTTTTTCTGCATTGGCTTGTTCCATTGCTATATGGAGGTCTTGCCTGATCACATAAAGACCGGTAATGAAAAAAGCGGTCAATATACCTGCGACTAAGACGAGTGCTTTCCTGCTTGATTTCATTTGTTTGTTATTTAGATGGTTTATATGCTTTTATTGCTTTTCGATATAGGAGCTATGCAACGATTCAAGATCTGAAATACTCAAGTTGAGAAGCTCCATCATCTTGAAAAACCGGGGTAATTCCTGGTTGACAAAATCTTCTTTCTTAAGTGACCGGGTCTTATCAAATCCGTCATCACTCACGAAATACCCGATACCGCGTTTGTTGTAAATGATGCCTTTTTCCTGTAAATAATTGAAAGTTCTCATGACTGTATTTGGATTTACCTCAATGTCTACTGCCATCTCCCTGACAGATGGGATGCGATCACCCGAATTCCATTTCTTCCTCAAAATATTCTCACAAAAGAGATCTGCTATTTGCAAGTAGATTGCCTGATTGTCATTGAATTCCACGCTACACCTCCTGATCTTTAAGTCCCAAATAGGTCAACACCCAACAAACAGGAGCAAGTAGCCACCAGAAGAAAAATTTGGCGCCTGTCCAAACTGTATTCACACCGGGCATATTTTCCAGATTACATTCTTCACCTGTATCATATTCAGCCAGCATGACATCATGCATGATTGAATACGCAATTATCAGAGCGATAAAAGCGATAGCAATTAAAAGTATGAGCAGCTTTGGAAATACATACCCTCTGAAGTAAGCAGCTCCAACCAGAAATACACTCTGACAGACGAAATAGTACTTTATGGGTGTAAATGCTTCCTCACTAAATGGATTAAATGCATTGAATTTTACCTGGCTGAACAACAGCTGGCCAATGGTATTGGCAAACAGCGTGTAAAAAGTAAATGTCAGTGTGAAAACAAAAATCCACCCTAAGGAACTAAGCAGCCACATACATAGTACCCGCTCGAAAGCAGATACTGGCTCCATGAGGTACTGGTACCTGGTGAGGGTATTTCGCAAACCATGAAAAGCAAGGCTGCTCAGGATAAAGCCACCGATAAGTAATGAAAAGACATAGTTTTCATAGTGATCAAAACTTGTCGTGAGAGGCTCGATGGCCAGATCCACAATCATACCCAGAAAAAAAGACAGACCAAATATGATTACCAGGGCCATGGCAACTCCTCTCCTGCTCTTAAAAAGCTCCAGCTTCATCAACAGCCAAAACCGCGATATGTCGAAATAGCTATGCATTTACTTTTTGGTTAAAAACTGTCTGAATCTTTTCTGTTTGACCCACCACCGCATTAAAAAGAATTTCAAGATTCATATGCGTATGTTCTCCTGACTGGTTTTCTGTGAGTATGGTATATCCACCTAAATAGCTTTCGTGGTAAATAACACCCTCCTTAGGTAGGTCATTCATTCGCCTGATCGCCAATTTTTGGGTGATCGACTCGAGGTTTTCATAGAAAATAATTTTTCCCTGATCCAGGATAATAATTGGATCAATCAGATTTTCCATATCTCTGATTTGATGCGTAGAAATGATCAGTGTTCGTTCTTCATGCACCGCGTTGGCAACCACTTTCCTGAACTGACTCTTTGAGGGTATATCCAGGCCATTGGTGGGTTCATCCAACAACACCAGTTTACTATCAGTGGCCAGTCCAAATGACAGTAGAAATTTCTTTTTCTGTCCATAACTTAGGCCTGTTAGCTTTTGATCGTTTGTGAGTTGGAACTCTTCCAGATATCGTTGAAAAGCAGCGTGATTGAAGCGAGGGTAAAAAGGACTATACAGCTCAAGATATTTACCGATGGAAAAACCAGGCAGTGTAAATTCTTCAGTAATGATCACCACTTCCCTAAGAAAGGCAGGATCTCTTTTATCTGGCAGGTAACCTAGCGTTTTGATTTCCCCTGAGTGTGGAGAAACTAACCCTGCTATGGCTTTTAGAAGCGTTGATTTACCAGCACCATTGAGTCCCAGTAATCCACATATACTACCAGGTCCTACCGATAAGTCCATGGATTTCAGAGCTTCCTGATTCCGTTTATACCCATAGGATAATTGGCTAATTTCTATCATGAGGTTGACATACTATAGTGTACTATCATACTAATACACTACAACATTAAAAAATGTTTCACTGATCTTAAAATATTTTTGATTTTATTTCTACAATGAGAGGTAGATTACCCCTAAATGGGATCAAAATTTTTGATCTAAAATACAAGTCATGAAAAAAGGTCTGCTTTGAGGCAGACCTTGTATTGTAAGCGTTTTGCAGAAAAATGATTATTCCGATTGATTGGCTTTTCTTCGTTCTTCACGAGCTTTTAAATAGTCATCGAGTTCTTTTTTAGGCATTGGTAAGTCAGTTTTCTTATCCAGCCATTTCTCAAAATCCTTTTCAAATACATCTTTTTCCACTACAAAAGCCTCGTTGACATACTCGTATTTATTGGTTGCCATGGCAAAGCGGTTGTATTCATCACGAAGTGCTGTATACTCGCCAGAGATCACTACTTCCTGAACCAGATGGGACGGAATAAACGCTACACCAGTGGTTTTTGCGAGTACAACATCTCCCGGTAGTACAGTGACTCTGCCAATGCGGATCGGACCATTGATGCTTTCTACCAGCATATCTTTAATAGCCGATGGGTCGGAGCCTCTTATCCAGGCGTTGAATCCTTCGATTTCTGAAAGCCCCTCAACGTCTCGGACAGAACCATTAAAAATCACTCCTCTCTTACCTGCCTTATAAATAGCGTTGCCAAGATTGTCACCAATCAATGTACCTTCTACCATTTTTCCATAGCTGTCTGCAACATATACATCTCCATCCAGGAGTTTAATGATTGGGGCATAATTGGTTACAGGTGTCTTCGTTCCTTCTTTCCCTGCCTGTTGTTGAATGTAATTATCCAGGTCTTTTCGAAATGGCATAAACTGGGCAGTAAGTACGCGACCAGTCATCACATTTTCAGGGTGAAGGATTTCCCATCCATTTTCGTACATACTGGCAAAATTTTCAAACTGGTTGTTGTATCCACTTCTTCTCAGCGTGCCCCACACTTCTTCCATCGAAAGGGATTTAAGACGTTCAAGCAGTTGATCGGATACTTTTGGTCGGCCGTCAGGGAGGCGTTCGCCAGTCCAATCTGAAGTAAGTTGTTTGATGTTTTCAGCTGGCCAAACAACATTTTGGGCCTGGCTTTGAAATCCGGATAGAAATACAACAGCCAGAAGCATAAAGAAAGGGGTTTTCATCATTTTTGGGTTAGGGTTAATTAAATCTATGCTCTGAAGATAGCATTAATTTCAATAATAAAAGTCCTCAAAACAATTCGTTTGAGCTAAAAACCAAACAAATCAACAAATTTGAGTGTTGTAGATGATAGAAGCAATTACATCCCAACCATGGATTTCAAAAAAAGAACGAAAGAAGAATTGGCTGACCGGATAAAGGATCTTGAAGACTTTATCGCGAAAAAAGGTGTAGGGTCCAAATACCTGGCAAAAGCAGAAAAAACACAACGCAATGTAAATATTGCCTTGTTTCTCGGAGTTTCCGTGACGATTATTGGGCTACTTATTTGGGTTTTTTCCGGAAAGAAAGAAGAAGAGGATTAATTTTCTTGAAGAAGGCAATCCCCAATTAACGCTCAATTATCAGCCACAAATTCTCTTAATATTCCCAATCAATTGCTGACATAAGAAGAAGATTCAGTAAAGAGCCCCTATGCTAAAATATCATGCACTACATGGCCGTGCACATCTGTCAACCTGAATTTTCGTCCCTGGTACCTGAAAGTAAGTCGCTCATGGTCAATTCCCAGCAGGTGCATTAGTGTAGCCTGGAAGTCATGTACATGCACGCCATTCTCAGCTACATTGTAGCTGAAATCATCGGTTCTTCCGTAGCTTAACCCGGGTTTTACACCCCCTCCTGCCATCCACATGGTGAAACATCCCGGGTGATGATCCCTACCAAAACTTGTGGCGGTCAGCCTTCCCTGAGAGAAAGATGTTCGACCAAACTCACCACCCCAAATCACGAGTGTATCCTCCAGGAGTCCTCTTTGCTTCAGGTCTTTGATGAGTGCAGCAGATGCCTGATCTACGGATTTGGCCATTTTAGGAAATGCACCTGGTAGATTACCATGGTGATCCCAACCCATATGATAGAGCTGAATAAATTTCACATCTTTCTCAGCCAGTTTTCTTGCCTGGATACAATTTGCCGCAAATGACCCTGGTTTGCGTGAATCCTCACCGTACATATCAAATATATAATCGGGTTCGTTGCTCATATCAGTCACTTCTGGCACTGATGTTTGCATCTTGAAGGCCATCTCATAAGCTGCGATCTTGGATTCTATTTCAGGGTCTCCCCAAACATCCAAAGACCCATGATTCATGTCTTTGATGAAATCCAGCGCTTCGCGACGGGTATGGCTATCCACACCGTGTGGATTAGAAAGGTACAATACCGGATCATTTCCGGACCTGAACTGAACTCCCTGATGTTGAGATGGCAAAAATCCTGCACCCCAGGCATTGGCTGATAGTGGCTGGGCTCCACCTCCTTTAGAGATCATCACCACAAAAGCCGGTAAATTCTCATTGTCTGTACCTAACCCATAATTGATCCATGAACCTATCGATGGACGGCCACTGATTTGTGACCCTGTCTGAACAAACATGACTGCTGGCTCATGATTGATCGCCTCGGTATACATGGATTTGATCATGCAGAGGTCATCCGCTACTTCTGATAGATACGGCCATTGATCGCTCATCCATATCCCGGATTTACCGTGCTGTTTAAACTGATACGGGGAACCAACCAATGGGAAAGAAGCCTGCGCAGAGACCATGCCTGAGTTTCGCTGAGTCTTTTGAAGCGATTCCGGGATCTCCTGTCCCACCCTTTTGATGAGCTCAGGCTTGTAATCAAAGGATTCAATCTGAGAAGGACCACCACTCATAAAGAGGTATATCACCCGTTTGGCTTTGCCTGGAAAATGAGGTTGGCCTAAAATACCATTCAAGGGGTCAGGTGCTCCCTGACCAAAAGCATTAACAGGATTCAGCAGAGAACCCAATGCCATTCCTCCGATTCCCATTACTGATTGTTTGAAAAAGTCTCTTCTTGAACTCATAGTTGTTTTTTATTGAATGGTATAAGCTTCATAAGTGTTCATCAATGAATTAGCTACTACTGTTAAAGCTGCTAGCTGATCTACCCGAAGATCATCAACGGTAGGCTTCTCCCCCACATTTACCAGATCCCTGGCTGAAGTTTGATCTCCCTGATATTTGGATAGCATTTTCTCATAAAGCCCGACCGTCTTAGCCAGTTGTTTATCGTCAGGTGTTTGGCCTGTATTGGCGCGATATACATACTTAATTTGGCGAATGGTATCATCCGGAAATACGGTCATCGCCTTCTCTGACATGACCCTGGAGGCTTCTACATATTGTGGATCATTGAGCAATACCAGCGATTGCAAGGGAGTACTTGTGGTTTTACGCCTTACCTCGCATGCTCCCCGGTCAGCTGCATCAAAGATCATCAGGCTTGGAGGTGTAGTGGTGCGCTTCCAAACCGTGTAAATACTTTTTCTATACAAACCTTCACCTTTACCCTGTTTATAAGGGTATCTCCAAATCTTATTTGACACTTCGTCCCAAAGTCCTTCCGGCTGGTAGGGGTATTCGCTTTCTCCTCCGATTTTGTTGACCAATAATCCACTTGACTTCAAAGCATTGTCACGGATCATCTCGGCTGGCATTCTAAACCTTGGTCCCCGGGCCAGATAAATATTCTCCGGATCTATTTCCCTAATCTCTGGGGTGATTTCTGATGATTGTTGAAAGGTGTAGGACATCACAATCTTCTTGTGCAAAGCCTTCATGTCCCAGTCATTTTCCATGAACCAGACAGCCAACCAGTCCAGCAATTCCGGATGAGAAGGCAAGTTTCCCTGACTTCCAAATTCTTCGGATGTCTTGACCAGTCCCTGACCGAAATGCATTTGCCAAACCCGGTTTACCATAACCCTGGCAGTCAGAGGATTCTTCTCATCAAATAACCATTCTGCAAGACCTAATCGGTTCTGAGTATACTCTTCAGTAAACTTTAATACATCTTCAGGCATTCCAATCGACACCTCTTCCCCATGTGCATCATACACCCCCCGATTGAGCACAAAGGTCTTACGTGGTTCTTTTCTCTCACCCATCACCATGATTTCAGGTACTTCATTCAGGATGTCACAGAGACTATCAGCAATTTCTTTGTATGCCTTACTCTCCCTCTGATATTCAGTCGTTTGGGAGACTAAAAAGTCAGCGAGCAGATCTTCAGGTTGCTCTCCCGGCTTTTCACCATGAAGATATTTGACTTCCAGGGGAGTTATGGACTTATTAAACATCCTGAATTCGTCGATACGCCCATTTTTAAACATCTTCTGAAACTGCTCATTACCAAACATGAGCTCGTGGGCACTAAGCGTGTGAATGTTTTCCTCGTAAATAAGTCCCTTATACAGGTTATCCCTTCTGACCTCCTTCGAGAGTTCCTTTCCATTCAGATAAAGCTTTATGCCCGCTGCTTTGCTGGTACCATCATAGGTAATAGCCACGTGGCTCCATTCTGATACCGGAATCGGATCCTTGCTAACCACTTCCAGCGAATTATATGGCCAGGCATGCGAAATAATGAACCTCACCCTGTTGCTGTCTAGCATACAGTTATAGCCTTTGAATCCATACCGGATGGACTGTGCATTGGCAAAGATCAGGGCTTCATCATAATGCCTGGCGGGATGGATCCACAAGTCAAAACTAAACGGATGAGTCCGCTCGTACAGAAACTCCCGGCTATCCAGATTCGCTTTACCATAGTCACCATCAATCAACAGGGCTTCATTCTTAACACCTTCGGTAAGGGAGACAAATCTTGTTTTTAATGCATGTGGATCATTTTTCCTGGCTGACAGGATTTTATCCCCTTTTTGATATGGCTTATCAAAATTAAAATAGACGACTTCAGATGAATTAAGTGACTGTTTTAGTTTCTGCTCAAGTTGATTTTGCGAAATGTCTACTGAGATTTCACTTTGGCTTTTTACTTCTGCCAGCTTGTTTGATTTTTTGGCAAGCTTCTCATTGAGATAAGCGATGATATCATCCTGCTGCTCTGTGGTGAGTAGCATGGAGGGCCCGGGAGTGATATCAGGACCATAGACAGCAGATCCTATTTCATCTGTTTGATTAAAAAAGGCAAAAAGCTGATAATAGTTCTTTTGTGAAATGGGGTCGTACTTGTGATCATGGCATCGGGCACACTCAAACGATGAAGCCAGGAATGCCTTTCCAAATGTGTTTGTCCTGTCAGCCACATATTCTATCCGGAATTCCTCATAAACAATGCCCGCCTCAGAATTTCGCTTGTGTAACCGATTAAAAGCAGTAGCCAATACGCTTTCCTTAGTGGGATTTTCAATCAGGTCACCGGCAATTTGCCAAGTCACAAAATCCTTGTACGACATGTTTTTGTTGAATGCCTCAATCACCCAATCTCTCCAGGGTGTGAAGTCTCTCATCTTATCATCCAGGTAACCATCACTATCGGCAAAACGGGCAAGTTCCAACCAGTATATGGCCATCCTTTCACCGTAGTCAGAGGATGATAAAAACTTATCGACCCACTTCTCATAGCTGTTTGGATCAGTATCCGATACAAATTCATCTATCTCCCCGATGCTGGGTGGAAGACCTCGTAGGGCAAAGGACAATCTTCGAAAAAGAATCTCTTTATCGGCTCTATCAGCAGGATCTAGTCCCTGTAACTCGAGTTTTTCCAGTATGAAAGGGTCAATCTCATTTTGAATTATAGACTCATCTTCTACTTCCGGCAAATCAACCTGGTGAGGTGGAATGTAAGCCCAGTGCTTCTTGTATTTTGCACCCTGGCGAACCCATTTGACTATGGCGGCTTTTTCATGAGCACTGAGCTTCAGGTGAGATTCAGGCACCGGCATAATTATTTCCGAATCATCGGAAAGAATACGCCTGACCATTTCACTGGCTGCGGGTTTCTTCTTAACAATAGCAAATTTACCAGGAGACTGAGGCAATTCTTTGTATGCTGAGTCAGCAATATCCAGTCTTAGATCAGCCTTCTGAGTGGCCTTGTCTGGTCCATGACACTGGAAGCAGTTCTCCGATAAAATGGGCTTAATGTGATAATTGTAGTCAATTACTTCCGGAAGTTTATCATATGCTAATGTAACATCCTCAGGAAGTTCTATTTTTGATTGACAACCGATGAGTACAACTAGAATGAATATGGTGAACTTGCAATTGCGCATTTATAATAAGAAATAAAATTTCCATGCATTTTAGTTGAAATTTAAGAAATTTTTGGGGTTAAAAACGGTTAAAAACCGTACTTCTTGTAATAAACGAGAGCGTAAATATGAGTGACGGATCAGCATCAATGAGTAGAGAGGAAATTCTTCAACAACTAGATAAGATCACATCCAGTGAACTATTTAAAAGTGAGAAGAATCAACAATTGCTGACGTACCTGGTGAATAAAACACTGGAGAATGAACCCCCAAAAGAAACTACCATTGCACTGGAGTTCTTTGAGCATGATATAAACGTGAAAGACACCTCTTATGTCCGGGTAGCTGTGTATCACCTTAGAAACAAATTGAAGGAATACTACCTGACAGAGGGTAAAGAAGACCGTCTGCAATTGTCACTGGAGAAAGGTAGCTATGAAGTATCATATCAAAGGGTATCACCCAAACTTCGTCGTTCCGGAAGAATACGCTTATGGATCGCTTCAGCCATCATCCTATTGATAGTCTGCCTGGGACTTCTTTTAAAAATGTATCTTGGCTATCAGCCGGATTCAAAGACAGACACGCTACTCTTCCACGACTTATCCGCCAATGATAAACCCGTACTCATCGTGCTGGGGGACCTCTTTATGTATGCCGAAAAAGACGGCACGCTGATCAGGAATTTCAATATCAATAAGCTTGAAGAACTGGAAGCTCAAAAACCGGAACTCCTGGGTCTCAACCAATCAAGAAGTAAGATCCTAACCAGACTCCATGCGATCAGCATATACAACATCTCAGGCATGCTCAATGACCTGAAAAAGGAAGTCAACTTTCGAATGGCTTCAGAGCTCTCTATTGAGGATCTGAAGGAAAACAATATTGTCTATATCGGGCTGTTCAAAGGTCTCTATTTGTTAGATTCCTACTACAAAATATCAAATTATAGACCGGGTCCCGGTAAGTCCTATCTGATCAATAAAACTAGAAATGACACCATTTCGATTGTAGGCAATCCTGCAGAGATGCATAAAGACTTTGGGATTCTCACCAGGATGAGAGGGTTTGAAGACAATGTTATCTATTTGATGGCAGGATTTACAGATACAAGCGTAGAAATGATCTCATCGGAAATAAACCAAAATGACCTGTTTGAAGTAATCACACGGGAATTTCCTGAAGGTGTATTGCCGGAGAACTATGAGGTGCTTTTGGAAGTGGATGGCTACGACAGAAAGGAAGTTTCCATCATGGATATTGTAGAGGTCCATGAATTACAGAATATCTCCGGTATGTGGAACTGATGCTTCTGTAAAAGCATGTATTGATAAGACTATATGGAACTTATTGATTCCGAGTTGATTTTGTTTTGAATGTAGCTATTAAGTTCATCGAGGTCAATTGGTTTCTTAAAGTGCCCATCAAACAATTCTGAAGACTTAAGGTCCTGATACCCCGTGACAGCAATAAATTTTGTATGGTTATTCCTAAGGCTTTTCAACTCTTGGACCAGAAAAGCACCATCTTGCTTGCTATCCTTAATATTGATATCTATGATAGCAACATCAGGTGTGTTGTTTTTGAAATAGTGCCAAAAACTCTTTGCAGTAGAAGCGATGGATACCTCGAAATGAACACTGAAAAAATGTGCATACATTTCTGCAGTAATTACATCATCCTCAAGGATAAACAATTTCTTTTTGGTCATAGTGGAATATGAATACAATCAAGTTTCATAATTCCATAGCGGGAGACGATATATGTATTAACATATATACATAAACAAACTTAAGAAAAGATTTAAATAATATCACCCTCCTGAGGTATATTTTTCCCTGGTGCAATTTTTGATCAATCTGGTACTGATCAGTGAAATCCAATTTAGCTACGCAATCAGGGGTTCAGTCAAAAATTGACGCCATACACCCTCTGGATAGAAAAATTTCAAAAAAATGCTCATCTATTCAAAATTCAATCTATTTGGCTCGTTTCTACGTGATTAAACTTAGAAAATTTCAGCGAACTAACTGATTTTAATTCCTAAAACTATCCCCTAATCTTGTATTCGTGGAATTGTTTACTCCAATAAGTCTATTGGAGTTTTAGTCGAAGATTTATCTAAGGGTATTATTACCTCTTGGATTAAGCGAGGCTCGGACCATTTGATCCGAGCTTTTTTACTTTTTAGACCTACTACTAAACCATTCGATTGCCTTGTCCGTTTCCTTAAATACTTTGAAGTCGCCTCCAGCATTAACAAGGAATTGTTCGATTACTTTAAAGAAGATATACTGGGACCCAGTGGCAATAATTGAAGATGGGACTTTCTTTAACTTCCTATTTTCTTTCTTCTCATATATCTTTAGTGCTTTAAGGCCATCATAAAGCGTCATCTTATTATTCCCCTCCCTTGTGTCACAAATCAGGCAATACCCCATTTCAAGGGCCATTGTGCGGTATTTTATTGCAAGGTTATAAACCAGATCACTGTTATAATCACCGGATAAACGAACGATGATTATCTTTTTGTCGGAAAGGATCTCTTCAGTGTAGTTCATGGTCCAGGCAGCAGCATATATACGAAATTTTCTTAATAGTGGTTTAACTGCTTTGACCAATTCATTTTAGGTAGTCCCTGTTGTCCTGAACGCTTGTCCTTACCCCACTCATTTCGAATGAATTTGTTAACTTAGGTTTACTTTTTACCCGTAATTTTAATGAGACATTTCCGCTCCATATTGTATTTCATCCTGGCTGTTTTAATGTCCTGTGAACAATCGGATAATTCTGAAAAAGAGACCTCTGAAAGCAAGGGTAAAGATGGATTAGTAAAAACTTATGATGACTCTGGAAATCTTCAATCAGAGATCAATTACAGAGCGGGTATAAAGCATGGTAAATCACTATTATATCATCAGGGTAGTGATCAGGTGATGCTTGAAATGACCTATGACGATGGCAAACGAAGTGGAATTGCCACAAAATATTATGAGAGTGGAAGAATCTATGCCGAGACGCCCTATGAAGATGATGAAGTCACTGGTATCGTAAAGCTGTATTATAGAAACGGTAACCTAAAAGCCGAAATACCCTATTTTCAAAGCAAAGAAGGGTTGGGATTGAAGGAATACTATACAAGTGGGGAACCAAAATCGCCCCTGCCTGAAATAAATGTGCGATTACAGACATTTAAGGGCCAATCAGTATACTATTTCAGCATTGATGACTGCACGGAGGCGAATTTCTTCATTGGATCTTTACTCAATAATCAGTTCCTAATTGAAGAGCTCCCCTTTGTTGAGGTTCTACCCAAAAGAGATGGTGAGGCTATCTACGGATTCCCACAATCAATGAAAGGTGAAGTTGTCAACGTTATTTGTAGATGCAGAACCACTGCTAAAAACCCTTATGTCGTCAGAAAAGTCCTCGAACTGGGTGAAATATAATTAATCATACATCTATTCAATCACAATTTCGGTGCAGTATTGAGCAAGCTGACAATTCTGATTGACACCTTCTTTTTCCAAACAAACCCTGTAGGATCCGGGTGTAAATTCATAGGAGAATTTTCCGTCACCTTCCCCCGGAATTTCGTTCTCGAAAGTGATAAACGTGTTAATATCCTTATAGACAACCCAGGAGTATGAGATCTCATTTTGAAGAGCAAAATCAGCAAAGAAATGGTATAAAGAAGGATTTCCATCTCTCACCTCCTTATTGTAAAACAATACGGGACAAGGACGCTCAACTTTTAGGAATCGACATGAAAAATCCCCGGCTATACAATCCGGATTAAAAGATTGCAAACATATTTCAAATTCTCCCTCGGGCAATTCAAGAACAAGTGAATCATCACTGCTGACAGTCCCTTCCCTGATAAAATCTTCATTGATATACCACTTGTAGCTGATTGGCGCATCAACCTTATCATAGATAGCTTTGAAAGTATACCGTCCGTCATACTCAGGACTAATAAGGATGCTTCCTTCAGGACAGGGTACACATTGATTGAATAATTGAAGCAATTGATAATAATTCGTGATAGTCACCAGCTCATCCGTTCCAAAAACTTCCACTTCCAGTGGAAACAGGAATTCTGGCTCAAATTCGTTACCTAACGATCCTTTTAAGTTATGATATATATCATTGTTATCTACAACCATGGTATCCAGGTTATTAACCAGTGTGATTGGAAACACAAGTTCAAAGCATTGACTTTTGAAATCGCTGAGGTAGTCAGCTAATTGTGGCACTTCGCAGGTCTTCAACAATTCAGTCAACTCAGCTTCTGTGTCTATACTGGAAAGAACACCGTTTTTATTGACCAATACAGGGAGGATCACCCCTTCGATATAGAAAGTATTGGATTGATTTTCAATGGCTTCATTTAACCCCGAAAGGTCATCAATATTGATAATTATTCCTGAATTATAAGCCAGCTCAAAAGGAAAAACAACAGAAAAGCAGTTGCTGGGACGATCTGTATTCGAATAAAAATTTAATAAGGTAAAAATGTCAAGGGTCTTAACAATTTCATCTGTTCTGTCTTCCGGAAAATCCAATTCATCGACATCAATACACCCAGTTAGGCCACTTAATGCCCAGACAAATAATAGGAGAAAAGACAGTCTAAATAGTTTCACAGGATTATATAAGATAGTATAATATCTTGGATATCAATAATTTATAACTCAATGACTGATTGATCTTTGACTTATTAATGGTGGTCATGATCACATACCTTTGTTTTTCTGCCGTGCAGGGTCTGCAAGTGAAAATAACCAACTTTTTCATTACAATGACAATTTACAAATTAGATGGCCTGTATTATCCTCAACATAAAAAGGAAGAAGTCACCCCGAAAATCAGGGCAACTTCTTAAGGCAAGTAACCAACCAACTACTCAATTTTAAATGTTTGGCAAATTTGTTTATCCACACAGCCACCATCCTGGATAAGACATACTTCATAGGACACACCTGTCTCAAACTGCCAGATAAACTGATGATCATCTTCAGACCCTGCTAATCGTTCTTCACCTCCCTGGTAGTCATCATTGATGTAAACTTTCCAGATATAATTGACATCGTTTTTGAGTTCAAAATCCGCTGTGAATTTATAGGCCAGATCCTCTCCCATTCGCTCTGCGGTATAATTCAGATCCACACATGTATTAGGAGTTTCTTCTATCACAATTTCTTTACAATATTTAGCTTCCTCACACCAGTCGGAATACACGATCACACATATTTCATATACTCCGGGAGCAAACTCTCTCAAAAGCTTGTGATCTGTTTCGTGACCATCAAAATTTTCCTTATCCACAAAATCATCATTGATGTACCATTTATACATGGTTTCATTTCTTCCTTCAAAATCCGCCTGAAACAACCAGGTATCTCCCTCCTGCTGATCACTTACAAAGAACGGATCAGGACAAACTTTTTCCTCCACTACAATTTCTTTACAATAGCCGGAGTCACAATCTTTGTTTGCAGGTTTGATACAAACCTCGTGCGTACCAACTTCGAATGCGTAGTCAAATACGTGCCATCTGTTTTCACCGAATGGAGCTGTTTCGATCGAGTCTCCATTTACATACCACGTGTACAGAATGTCATGTCTTCGTTCAAAACTCGCTTCAAAAACAAATTTGTTGTGTGAAATCTGCTCGTATTCAAACTTCATCTCCGGACATGGGTTCTTCTCAATAGTGATCTCTTTGCAAATCTCTATTTTACCACCACATAACTCAGACTCACCGGTAATACAGATCGTGTAAGTGCCAGGCTCAAAAGTGAAGTTCAGTAGATTATCTCTGAGATCATCCAATTCCTCCGTCTCTACTATATTACCATTGACCCGCCACTCATAAATGATCTCTTCAAGACCTTCTGCGGTGATGGTATATTTAAAATCAGTGCTATCAACAGTTACGTTGATCACAGCATCCGGACAGGGATTTTCCTCTTCAAGGCAAGACGAAAGGAATAAAAGGCCAAAGCCTATTCCCATCAAGATTAAGTAATTAAAGGTTTTCATCATTAGTTGTGTTTTGACGATTTAACATGATTTTATTCAAGTCACTAGTTTGACTGTTTGATTGGGAAACGAGCAGCCTCACATTTTACCCTACCCCCCTGTTTGAGAAAACCTGAAAAAAAGAATAGATTTAACTTTTTATGAAGTCTCTGGATCCGCTTTGTCAAGAAGAAACATTTAACGGCTTTTTTGAGGCCCATATCAAGGCGTTGCGGAATTACATCTATTATAAGTTTGGTGATGATCAGTCCGCCAATGACGTAGCACAGGATGCTTTCATTGCATTATGGAACAATTGCTCAAAGGTCACCCTTGAGACTGCTAGGGCCTATGTCTATAAGATTGCCAATAACCTGAGTATGAGCCTCAAAAGACATGACCAGGTGAAGCTAAAGTACACTAGTCAGGCGGTGAAGATCAATCAAACCTCAGAATCACCTGAATATCTGATGCTCGAAAGTGAGTTTATGGATCGGCTGAATACTGCTATTTCTTCCCTTCCAGATAAGCAACGGGAAGTTTTTCTGATGAATCGCATTGAAAAACTGACCTATAGGGAGATTGCGGAAATAAAAGGTGTTTCACAAAAAGCCATTGAAAAGCTCATGCATAAAGCATTGTTAAAGCTTGGAACACAATTCAAGAACTTATGATTGGTGGTAGGGTATTATTGGATGAAAACGTTTAGGGTATGAAGACATGAAAAAATTTAACGACGATACGTTTCTTGCCCGGTGGCTAAACAATGACCTTACTCCTAAAGAGAAGGCAGATTTTGAGGCTAGTGAAGACTTTAAAACCTACAAAAAGATCATTGCTGGTATTAGCTTGTTTGAATCTCCGGAAAACTACAACACGGATGAGATGCTCGAGGCCATAAAGTCCTCAAAGGAGGATCCTGAAAGTCTCAATCACAGCAATTATGCCAGGAGAAACTGGATCTATGGACTTGCTGCTACAGTTGCTTTACTCATCATAGGGTATTTTACTATTGATCTATTGAGTAGTGTGAGCTATACTGCTCAAAATGGAGAAAAAAGCACCATCGAATTACCTGATGGTAGTACAGTAGTACTCAATGCCGGGTCGGAGATTACCCATGACCGGTGGAACTGGGCTGAAGACAGGACATTAAGGTTATCGGGTGAGGCCTATTTTGATGTGGTCAAAGGAAAAACCTTTGAGGTAAAGACATCCATGGGCGTTGTTACAGTATTGGGTACAGAATTCAATGTAAAAGTCACTGGCGATTTTTTTGAGGTGGCTTGCTACGAAGGAAGTGTACGCGTCACCACCAGCTCAGACAGCACCATCCTTGAGGCATTTGAAGGTGTCAGAAGAATGCAAAATCAAACAAAACCTTTAGCTGTAAAGCTATCTGAACCATCCTGGTTAAATAATGAGAGTAACTTTGACAATGTACCTGCTGAGTTTGTCATTGAAGAGCTCGAAAAACAATACAATTTGCAGATCCAAGGTCAGGTACCTTCAGGCAAAATGTTTACCGGTAGCTTCCCTCATGATGATCAGGAGGTAGCCCTGAAAATCGTTCTGGATGCCCTTCAGATCGAATATCAGGTAAACGGTAATATTGTTGAGCTACAATAAATGAGGTACTGCCTGATCATACTCATTTTTTTATACCATTACTCATCCTTTTGTCAACATGAGGAATGGCATATCAAAGACCTCTTAAAAAAACTTGAGAGATCTTCTGAAATCAGATTTTCATTTGAAGAAAATCTTATTGGGGACTATACGGTTCAGGTTGCCACCGCCCAATTGGAAGATGTCTCAACATTTATTCCCCATCTTCAAGCAATGCTCGGTTTGCGTTTCGAGCAGGTAAATCAGGTTTATTACATTATCAGACCCTTCAATGATAGCGATCGGGTGGATATATGTGGGACGGTCATTGACCAGGAAGGAAAATCTGTACCCGGTGTTCTAATCAGTGGTGATGTGTCAGAATATTCTGCTGTTTCCGATCAGGATGGATATTTCTCCATCAAAAATGTTCCGGTTTCTCTTTCATTCAGCCTCAGACATATTGGCTATAATTTACGGAGAAGCAGTGCCAAAGAACTTTTGAATCCGTCATGCAATAAATTGACATTACTAGAATCAGTCGGTTTTTTGGAAACACTTACTGTGAAAGATTACCTGGCAGTAGGGATCATGAAAGAAAACAATCAAGTCAAAATCTATCCTGCTGAGATTAAGATTTTGCCCGGGCATACGGAACCAGACCTGATGCAAAGTATCCAATTGTCACCAGGAGTAAACAGCCCATTCGAAACTGCATCAGGAATACATGTACGCGGAGGATCACCTGACCAAAACCTTGTGTTGTGGAACGGGATCAGAACTTATAACCAGGGCCATTTCTTTGGTATGCTATCTGCATTCAACCCGTATACAACAGATGAAGTGACATTTATTAAAAGTGGCACCGGTGCCAAATATGGAGAAAGAGTTTCCAGTGTCATTGATATTCAGACCACTGATAAGATCCCGCAAGCCGCCACAGGAGGCATGGGATTTAATTTATTACATGCCGATGGCAATCTCCACTTGCCACTGATAAAGGATAAATTGTCCGTACAGCTTTCAGGGAGGAGATCTTACAATGATCTGGTAGAAACCCCTACCTATCATAGATATGCCGAACGTGTTTTTCAAAACACCAAAATTGCTGAGAATACCACTAATCGTCAGGCCAATAACCGGTTTTTCTTCCATGATTTCTCTACCAATGTAAACTACCTCATAGGCAAAGGTTATTCCATAAGATTCAGCAGTTTGTTTGACAATAACTCACTTCAGTTTGAGACAAAAAGCGATTCAACCGGCGAAGAATTTACAGATCAGCTTAATACTAAAAATGAGGGATATATATTTAGCATCAGGAGACAAGACAAAAGGCCTCTCTCCTTCATGCTGAGTGGCCAATACTCAAAGTACCTGCTTTCGTATGCTTTCAACAGCCTGGTGGATGATACCTTGGATGTAGCTACTAAAAAGAACTTCATTCATGATTACGGAATGCATTTCAACGCCAGGTATGCATTTGAAGAGAAGCATAGCATTCAGCTGGGGTATGAATATTCCCTAAAACAAATCAGATATGCTTTTGAACAGGAATCCCCGACTTATTCACTGGTTCTTGATGCTGCAGATAATCGATTAAGTACGCATTCATTATACACTGAATATCAACTGGATTATGGCCGAAATTCATTTCTACAGTTCGGGTCCAGATTCAATTATTACCAGGAACTTGAAAAGTACTATGCTGAACCAAGACTATACTTAGAGCAACAAGTCACAAACGGATTTTTTCTGACCGCATCAGGTGAATACAGGACTCAGGCGGTAAGTCAAATTAGGGAATCTGTGATTAGTGATCTTTCACTTGAAAATAAAGTCTGGACTTTGGCTTCTACCGATGGGTTCCCGCTGACAACAAGCTACCAGGTGAGTGCCGGCAGTATTTTCGATAAGAACAACTTTTATGCAGAAGCTGAAGCCTATTACAAAGATATATCGGGTATTACTACCCTGACATTTGGTTTTTTAAATCCAGTAGGAAACGAGTTCAGCATTGGCAATAGCAGCATTAAAGGATTTGATCTCTTTGTCAAGAAGCAATTTACCGGATATAAGACCTGGCTATCATATTCTTATATTTATTCTTTAAATGAGTTTACAGGACTCAATGAAAACAAGCCTTTTCCTGGCAACTGGAACATCGAACACACAGTGAAATGGTCGCATTTCTATTCATTAGACAGGCTACAGTTTTCGTTGGGTTGGCTCTGGCACTCAGGCAAAGCATATACTGAAGTCATTGAAGAAACCGGTCAACAAGGACCTGTTGTCGTTGCTTTTGATGGGATAAACACTCATAACTTGCCAGTTTATCACCGTTTGGATGCCTCTGTAGTGTATGATTTCCAACCTAAGTCAAACGACAGAATAAAATACCGGATTGGGCTTTCTGTCCTTAACATTTACAATCGCAAGAATCAGCTCAACAGGGAATATCGTACTACACCTTCACTGGAAAACAGACTCATCGAAACCAACATCTATGCGCTTGGTATTACTCCTAATATGGTCTTTAGGGTATTTTGGTAACAGGCCGGAGTCTGAACATACTGGTGATCTATGTTTGATTATTGCTCAGGATTATTGACTCGAAGAAGGCTTATTGAATAACAATTGCCTCAACCCAGACTTTTTTGATAATAAGATTACTAAAGTGTCCGATTTTAGCTGGAAAGGTGTTCACTTTTAGACAACAGATTTTATACAGCAATCATATACAGCTGATTATCTGACATATAGAGTTTTGGCCTGCAATTTGATCCAGATAGGCAAACGATTTCAAATGAAACTAATTATTGCAATTCTGTTGTTCTTTATCCTCTTATCCGTATGCTGGCCTCTGGGGTTATTGATGCTTATCTTTGTTCCCTTTATCCTGCTACTTTCTTTATTCTTTAAGGCTTTCGGGTTGATTCTTACAGCATTCCTTGGGTTTATTTTTGCTGTTCTGATGGTTCCCTTTAAGCTCGTGGGTCTTGCATAATAGACTAATAGATAACCTCAATCCATTTTTTATTTCGAACAAGGTCTGCTTTTCTGATGGCCCATTTTACTTTGGAGCCTACAATGTTTGAAAAAGCGGTTTCCAGATTGTCTAAAATTCGCTTATCACCTGCTACATAGATATATGTATCTGACTGCCATAGTGTATCAAGGATCTCTTCTGCTCTTTGCACAACTTCGGGGCTTTTATCATGGGAATCTACCCAATATGGTCTGGGACTGAGGTCATTCAGAGCATAGTATGTCTGATCATCATAATACTGACTCATGTCTTTGTCCTTATCATTGGTATACAATAGATCCAACCCACTCTTAGCACCATGAAACAGCCTGATCTTGCCTTTCCAGGTTTTTCTGGTTTCATGAATATGCTTAATCAAACTTCTAAAGGGTACAATCCCGGTCCCCAGACCAATCATGATTAAATTAGCATAGTGATCATTCGGTATCCTGAATGGAAGTGGATACGGACCGGTAATGGAAATTTCATCACCCATCTTCCTGTCGCATAAATAATTAGAAGCAATTCCCTGGACTTCTTCACCAGAAAATGCATCAATGTAATTGCATCTTTTTACTAAAATGGTGAACCTATTGCGTTCACTTTCTTTAGCGGGGACTTTTGCAATGCTGTAGAAACGGTGATGTATTGCAGTTCCGGGACGTTGAACCAACACACCAATACATTGATTGAATTTACATTTAAAATTCGGATGCTCTACTTTAAGCGTGATTTCCCGGATCTCTTCCATTTGGTCAGAAGAGACCCTATTGCTTCGCAATATATCCGCTATATATTTGGTTTTGATTTTGTCAGCTTGCAACGTTTCCATATCTCTCTTTTTTATGAGATCAAATTATCCCATGAATCCATGAAAGCAAATGAGAACAATCAACTTAAAAGATGATTTGAATCAAATGGGGGAATTAAAAACATAATGAGTAGTATTGAGTCTATAGAGTATGGAAGCTTTTAATCTTACCTCACTCCCCTCTCAGAAAGGAAAACTGGCAATAGTTACCGGCGCCAACACAGGAATCGGATATTTCACAGCACTGGAATTAGCTAAAAAGGATTTTGAAGTAGTGTTGGCTTGTCGAAATCTGGCAAAGGCAGAAACAGCCAAAACGTCAATTAAAGCCGACTACCCGGATGCTAAACTGAAATGCCTTGAAATCGATTTGAGCAAGCAAAGCTCGGTAAGAGCCTTTGTTAAGCAATTTTTTATCCATTATAAGCAGCTTGATCTGCTGGTAAACAATGCAGGAATCATGATGACACCGCATAAGATCACTGAGGATGGATTTGAAGAGCAGCTGGCAACCAACTATCTGGGACATTTTACATTGACATCATTGCTGCTGGAGACCCTGGAAAAAACCACTGGGTCAAGAGTTGTGATGGTAAGTAGCCTGGCCCATAAAAGAGGAGAAATTAGGTTTGATGATCTACATTTTAAACAGGGCTATCATGCATCTGAAGCCTATGGCCAGAGTAAGTTAGCTTGTCTTATGTTTGCTTACCAGCTGGATAAAAAGCTAAAAGCCAGTGGCTATCAAACTAAATCTATTGCAGCTCATCCTGGAGTGACCATTACAGAATTGATCGACCACTTCAACCCTGTGATCAAATGGATGGGTAAACTAATGGCTCCATTCCTCTTTAGTCCAACGCAAAAAGCTGCACTGCCCATACTTATGGCTGCGCTAGACCCCCATTTAAATGGAGGCGAATATTTGGGTCCAAAAGGTTTTAGAGAGTATCGTGGTGCCCCAACAATTGTGGATTCAACCAAAACCTCAAAGGATAACAATGCTCAGGAAAGACTATGGAAAAAGTCTGAGGAGCTTATCAAGGCTCCTTTCTTTCAATAAAAAAATCCCTTTGGTAAGGTCACCAAAGGGATTTTTAGATTTTATTTAACTTTTTATTTATCCAGGTTGGACCAGTAGAACCCACCCGAGTAAGAACTATATGCCAGGTTACCCTGTACAGTAGATGCATCATCATAGTAATCCAGGAAGGTTTGATAGGTAGAAGGATCTGCACCGGCATCTTTTGCTTTCAACACAAAATCGACAACTACAACATCACTTGACGAATTGAATTGGGCTAACCCACCAATAGAGGGTGGTAAACCCAGGTCAATCGGACTTGTCAATGGAACAGGTGCATCGGCTTCATTTTTCACCCAGATTTCAAACATCAGATCCACGTCAGCTGATCCCGGGGCAATTGCTAAAGTAATTATGGTAGATCCGGTAAACACCATATAGCCATTGGCCAGGTCCGAAGCTACTGGGTCAAAATCCAGGATCTCATTGGGGCTTCCATCATTAAAATCACCATTGTCCATCGAACCTTTGATTCCATTTGGTGTCGGACCCCAGTACACGTGTTTATTGTTGGCCAATAGTACATCAGAAAGCTCCCAGGTAGTAACGGCTTTACCAAAGCCCTGCTCAGGATTGTCCGGACCATTGGTCACAGTGGCACCTCCAGGAATCTCCTCATACGTTCCGGGACCATAAAAGGTCAAAGATGCAGTAAGGTCAATCTCAACAGTCTCAAAGCCATCATCAACATTGATGAGTAATACAATTTCACCGTTTTCTAAAGCAGCATCAACATTGATGTTGTATAAAGTAGCTGCCGACGGAGCATTAATCGTAGTATAAAAATCTCTTGTGATAACTCCACCGTCGCCAAATTCCTTTTGATATTCCAGGTGTACTTCTATGCTTAGATCTTCTCCTGTAAGGAAATAACCTTCCCGGTCGTCATCTTTCGGCCAAAGGAGATATTCAGCAGATACTGCACGTGTAGCCTTAGCACTCCAGGTGGTAAAATCAGCCTGAACATTGGACGAATAATTAAATGCCACCTTATAATTGGCTAATGTACAATTGACAGTGATTGTGTGAATTTCTTCTTTATCAATACTAAAAACGTCTGACTCTCCGTAATACCATGGAGTTTCAAATGCTGCTGCCGGTGGTGGATAAAGGTTCTGAGCTACTACGTAATACTCGCCTGGCTCCAGCTCAATTTCGTCAGGAGCGGAAGACCACGGATCGAACTTTGCCACTGTATCAGCAGCATCTTCAGTAATGATCCACACAATAAAATCATCGGTACTTACTTCTTCAACCCTTCCAGCTGGAGAAGCTTCTACAGTGATTCCAAGATTAAGCTTTAAAATACCTGTCTCTGGTCCCGGGTCGGGAGCAGGTTCATTGTTTTTGTCACATCCGGTAAATGCAATGAGCACTCCTACCAGAAGGACCAGTAGTTCTTTGGGGGATTTCATAGTTCAGTAATTAGGTGATTTAGGTAAACTCTATTCAAGATAATATTTTTTGAAATGATTTATAGTGATATGGGGTGTCATTCCGGTCTGTGAAATAATAATATTAGAATAATCCTGCTCATTCAAAATATTTTGATATTCCTGGAATAGAATTGATGAGTTATCTTGATTTAAACAGGCGCGGAGCGGCTTCTAAAAGCTATTAGATTGAAACAATTCAGTTAAATTTATTCAGAGAATGGCTGATGAAGCCAGGTCACCAGATGAGCCTATCCGTAAATCAGAAGATCAAGCTTCGTGTCTCTTTGCAAATCATGAGCGTCGGCGTTTTGCTGGGACTGGTCTATATTTCTTTCGCTAATGGCTTTTCCAGCATCTATCCATTTATCAATGGAGCCGTCATTGGTCTTTTGCTTGGCTTAATGATTTCATTCTTAGAGCAATGGGTATTTACTACCGGGTCAAGGAAAATGCGATTCATTTCACAATTGGCACTAAGAACTGCCATCTATGTCATTTTGATTACCTCAGTGATCCTGATTGTAACAATAGTGTCACGATCTATTCGCATTGACGTGTCCTTCACACAGATAATCCGCTCTGATGACTTCAAAACATATATCGTTCACGGCAACTTTGGAGTTGCCATATTCTACTCGCTCCTATTTGCATTTTCTATCAATTTCACCAGGATGATAAGCCGGAAAATGGGTCAGGGAATGCTCGTAAGCTTCATTACGGGCACTTTTCATCAACCTGTGGTACAGGAACGTATTATCCTGTTTATCGGAATAAAGAACGTTAGCGATTTCTCCAGGAACCTAGATGAGTACGCTTTTTTTAATTTTCTCAATGACTATCTTTTCGATATCACCACTCCTATCGTTCAACATCAGGGGATTATCTATGAATATGTGGAAGACCAGGTAGTTATCACCTGGAGACCTGAAAAAGGTATGTATCAAGCCAATTGTATCAGGGCTTTCTTTGCATTGATAGACAAGTTAGAATCAAGAAAGGAATTCTATTTTGACAAGTACAACATCATACCACAAACCATTGGCAGTCTACACTATGGCAAGCTTGTCCGTGCTGAAATAGGAAAGATAAAAACACAGATCGTCTTTCAAGGTGACGCCATGAATACAGCTGCCCGAATGCTGGGTAAATGTCAGGAAATGGACCAGCAACTGGTTATCTCAGATCCTTTATTGAAAAAGCTTTCGATTCCTGTTCTCTATGAGGTAAAGTCCATGGGCAATTTTAAGCTGAAAGGAAAAGCAGAAGAAATAGGTATTTCCACAATTGAGGACAAAAAGCTAACGGAGATATGATGGCCGGAATAGCAAACAGGAAGCTCAGGATCACCCTAATGTTTATGCTGGCAGGAGTTGCTTTTGGCCTCATGTACCCCATTCTGGGTAGAGAGTTTTTTGATCCGGTGGCAGTTTTAAATGGACTGACAATCGGAATTTTCGGTAGTCTGTTTCTTTCGGTTTCAGAATTGTACATCAACAATCCACTCAAGAGAAAAATGAAGTTTATCCCTCAGGTTCTCTTAAAAACCGGTTATTATACAGCATTCTTTGTGCTGCTCATTTTGTTTGTTTATTCGGTTAACAGAAGCATATTTAGTCAGAAAGGTTATGTCGAGTATCTGAGGAGCAGTGAATTTTCATCTTTTATCATCCATGGAGATTTCAATATTATCATTGGCTATACTTTACTGATCAGTGCTGCTATCATTTTCACACACCAAATGTCTTTGAAAATGGGCCAGGGAGTCTTGCTCAATTTAATCTTCGGTAAATATTACCATCCCACCAGGGAAGAGCGGGTATTCATGTTTCTGGATCTCAACGATTCAACTGGACTGGCTGAAAAACTAGGTGAGGTAAAGTATAACCAGCTGGTGAATGAGTTTTTCCAGGATATTACTGATCCCATTGTCAATTCAAACGGGCTCATTTATCGATATGTGGGTGATGAGGTAGTGGTGACGTGGAAAGTGGATATGGCGATAAAAAACATAGCCTGTCTTCGGGCGTATTTCAATTCAATCGATGTGATTAATAGCAAAAGAGAAAAGTACCTGACAAAATATGGTGTTCTACCTCAATTTTGTGCCGGATTCCATATTGGGTCGGTGGTAATTGGTCAGGTAGGTGACGTGAAAAGTCAGATCGTATATAGCGGATCAGTCCTCTATGAAGGAGGCATTATTGAAAAGACCTGCCGGATAGCAGGCCATAATCACCTCATATCAGAATTGCTCATGGACAAACTAACCTTGCCAAGGTTCTTTACAAAAAAACATGCTTGCGATGCTAATACAGTGTCTTCAGGTACCATCAGACTCTATACGGTAATCACCCTGGATAAAAGCCTGAAACTATCGCCTTCTTCTACCTCTCCTGCCTCCTGAGAATGATTCCCCCCGATTACGTTTCGGTTTGTTCTTTGACTTGCGCTCTGATTTCTTCGGTTGGTTTTCATCATCTCTATTCACACGGATACTTCTTCCGTCAATCTCAATTCCTTTAAACCGATTACCTAGTCCTTTGTCATGACCTCCTTCTACATTAAAATAGGCATGATTCTTTTGCATGGTGACCTCAGTGATGAAATTTCTATCCACCCTTGAGATATCTGAGATAAAATGAACCAGATCAGCCTTTGTCATTCCGTCAATACTTCCAATATTGACGAAATAGCGATTCTGACTGTCTGATGAACCTCTTTTAGATGATCGCCTGTCGTCACCCGAGTTCTTATACTGGGCAGTTTCATTTAGCTCATCCGATTCATCCATCAAATGATCCAGCTGAATCGTGATCAATCGTTTCAGTATGTCTTCCTTGCTTAACGTATCAAAATGACCTTCCAGTTGGTTGAGAATATCCGGTGCATGATCATCTACTTTAGTATTGGTGATGATATTGGCCCAGTGATGGATCCGGCTAAACTTCAACTCATTCATCGAAGGAATCATCACCTGCTCAAACTTAACCTTGATCTTATTCTCCAGTTCTGAGATTTTTCGTCCTTCCCTCGGGTTGATGAAAACTAAAGAGATCCCTTTCTTCCCTGCCCGTGCGGTTCTTCCACTTCGGTGTGTGTAGCTTTCAAGCTGGTCAGGCAACGAGTGATGAAAAACATGGGTCAGGTCATTGACATCAATACCTCTCGCTGCCACATCTGTGGCTATAAGCAGCTGCATAGACCGGGTTTTGAATCGTTTCATCACGGCTTCTCGCTGGGCCTGACTCAAATCTCCGTGTAGTGCTTCTACTCCGTAACCCAATCCGGAAAGTTCGTCAGCAATCTGCTGTGTCTCTCGCTTGGTTCGGCAAAACATGATCCCGCGCATCTCGGGTTGGATCTCCATAAATCGACGTATCGCTGCCAGCCTGTTGCCACTTTTAGTTACAACATACTGGTGAGAGATATTCTTATTGGATTTTTCTTCAGCGTTGACCGCTACTTCGATGGGATCCTTCATGTAGCGGGTAATGATCTTTCTGATCTCTGGCGGCATCGTAGCAGAGAATAACCAGGTCACCCTTTCATCGGGAGTATGGCTCAGGATCTCATCAATATCTTCTTTGAAGCCCATGTTCAGCATCTCATCGGCCTCATCCAGGACTACATATCTTACGTTTTCCAGACTAAGGGCTTTCCTTCCAAGCAGATCGATGAGTCTACCGGGCGTTGCAACCACAATCTGTGGGCGCTTCTTCAAGGCTTTGATTTGATTGGAGATAGCTGCACCTCCATATACCACCTCAACTCTGATATCAGAGTTGTTACGGGAGAAATCGATCAGTTGTGACCCGGTCTGCATCCCCAACTCTCTTGTTGGTGCCATCACGATTGCCTGAACTTCCTTAATGCTGCTATCTATCAGGTCAAGCAATGGCAATCCAAATGCTGCAGTTTTACCAGTACCCGTCTGAGCGAGACCAATAAAATCAGTTGGATTGTTTGACAGAAGTTGAGGAATGGCTTGTTCCTGTACTGGTGTGGGTGTGGAAAACCCAATTTGATCCAGGACTTCAAGCAATGACTCTGACAGCCCCAGACTTTTAAAATGACTCAAATGCAATTGTATTAAGCTGCAAAGTTACTGCATATATTGGCATTCATATTAAAAACAATACCTTTTTATCTAAAATTCAACGATCTCAAATTCTGTCCTTCTGTTGGCCGCTCTGCCCTCTTCGGTGGAATTATCCTCTATAGGCGTAGATTCACCATATCCCTTAGACTGAATGCGGGCTTCCTCGATGCCAGCCAGGATCATGTAATCCCGCACCGCATCTGCCCTACTCTGAGAAAGCTTAAGATTTAGTTCATCGGACCCAAGATTATCCGTATGCCCTCCTATCTCAATGACCATCGTTGGATTTTTCTGCAAAAGATCCACCGCTTTGTTTAGCTCCACATAACTAATAGGTTTGAGCTCAGCCCTACCGCTTTCAAAAAAGATATTATTCAATACCACTTTCGTTCCTTTTTCTATAGGTTCAAGAGCGATATCCATGGTGATTTCTGCATAGCTGGTATCCTTGGGAATTTCAAAATTCTCAGAATAAAAGAAAAAGCCCTCGCTGGTAGTAGAAACGCTATAATTTCTACCTGCTGGCAGCACAACAAGATATTCTCCACTAACAGAATTACTCTTATTGACAGCCAAAAGCTCCCCACTATTGATATCCTCAATCAAGACCACAGCACCAACCGGACTGGTTGTCTTGGCGTTTGTCACCACACCCTGAATAATAATGGTGGGCTTGGGCTTGAGATAATCAGGCAGCTCAACCTCAAATAGATCGTAATTGGTTGGATCAAGTCTTGAGGAAGCAAAGTAAGCTTTACCTGCTGCGGAAATGGTAAACTGGGTATCATCACCTTCAGAATTCAATGGCGCACCCAGGTTAAGCGGCCTTGACCACCTGTTATCCTCAAAAGTGGAGCTGAAGATATCCGTACCTCCATAACCCGGATGTCCGGTGCTTGCATAATACAGTGTTTTGCCATCTGGAGCCAAATAAGGTCCGTTTTCATTGAAAGGCGTATTGACCGTACTTCCAAGGTTTTGTGGTACCCCCCAATCTCCCAGATGATTCTTTTGAGTCATGTAAAGATCCATTCCTCCATAGCCACCCTGCCTGGTAGATGCGAATATGATACGTGTTCCATCGGAGCTAATTGTTGGTTGTGAGTCCCACATATTACTATTCACCACGTTACCCATATTTTGTGGCACCGTCCATTTTGTTCCATTGAGTTGGGTAATGTACAGGTCACAATTCCCTATCCCTTCATCGTCATCACACTTTACATAAACCATTAGCTGTCCGTCGCCCGTAAATGATGAACCAAAATCATCCCCCATGGAATTTAAGGGCTCTGGCAAAAGCTGTGGCGCACTCCATGAACTATCTATTAGGGTAGAAAAATAAATATCCTCGCCCCAGTTCATGCCATTTACCGTATCCTTCTGATTATCAAATCCACCTTTTCGTACACTGGTGAAGTATAGCCTTGTCCCGGTTGGGTTCACTTGCGGTGTATAATCCCCAAACTCGCTGTTTACCTGAGCAATGGGTACGGGGGTGGACATTTCAGAAACCTGTGCTCTTATGATAGGGCTTTGGTTCACATATTCTTCGCGACTCCTGGCCATATGATGATAAATCGCATACTTGGGAGCATTGGAAAATTTACTCTTAAACTTGTTGATTGAGACCCTGGCTTCATCAAACCTGTTTAGCTGAATATAAGAGTTGGCAGCCTCAAAGTGATACCATGGAAAATAGCTGGGGTCAATACTCTCCAGTTTTTCAAAGGCATTCACTGCCTGGGAATACATCCCCATCTTCACATAAGCCAGACCTAAATAGTTCCAGGCATCGGCATATTCTGTATTGGCTATTACTGCTTTCTCAAAAAGGTCAATTGCTGTGGTGAGGTCACCTTGTTCATAGGCCTTACGCCCCTCCCTGTAGTTATTGATACTTTGAGAATAGGTGTAGGATGTTACTCCAATTAAAAGAATTAAGCTGGTTATAAAATGTTTCATCGTTGGTAATTCAAATGATTCGTACAATTAAAATAGTGAAATAAACAGACAAATGGAAACGTACCATTGTGAGAGAAACCTTGTAACAGGTAAAAATCAAGGGTAGACTGGCATAAATATTGTGTAATAAAAAATGCACCTTGGTTGGAAGGTGCATTTTCGCTAGCTGGTTGAGAACTGAATTTAGCTGGTTCAGTAATGCTTTTATAGCTGATTGATGATTTGAAATTAGAATTATGCTTCATTTTCACCAAAACTATTTTTTTAATACAGCTAAAAATATTTAACACCCTGATTATCAGCATATTAAGACATCATAAGGTTTTCACTTTTAAGAATATTTTTCTTATATCCTGTAATAATTTTCACGTCTCTTTCGTTGTGCTTCACCGAATGTTTCACCTAACCAAATCACAAATATTTTAGAAGTTATCTGATATTCTACTCGCATAATTCACTGGCTTACAGAAAGATAGAATATTTTTCTTACTTTTTATTGAGAATATTTTTCTTAATTACTAATATTAAAGCAATTATCAGAAATTGGATATTATCAACAAAAACATTCGGACTCTCCGGAAGCTTGAGAACATCAAAAGTCAGAGTGAATTTGGTGATATGATAGGAGTTCCCAGTCACAACATCAATAAGTATGAGAACAACGTGATCCCAAAACCTGATGTCCTAAGAACCATTGCTACTACTTTTAACATAAACCTTCACCTTTTTTTAACCAGAGAGCTCACTAAAAAGAACTACGATGACTTCAAGGTTGAACGAGACACGGAAATCAAACTTGAGGGACTCAAGAGTGAATTCACAAGCGACATTGAGGTAAAGCGTGGTGATGTGGACAGGATGGCTACCTATTTCACCGATAAGTTGATCATGATAGAGCAAGATGATCTGAATGAAATAGACCGTCAGAAGCTATTCAAAGACTTAAAGATCCTTTTTCTGGCCTACCACAAAAAACTAAAGGATTTCTACGAAATGCAGGACCGGTTATCCTTTATCCTGGAAGGTAAAGGTCCTCCCACCCAATCATAAAAATCCAGCTTTCAATTTATTGGTTTTTAGATTTGTGCTATACTTTCGCATAATAGTGCATCATTAACCTAACCTTAACTTCATGAATGGTTTATCCAAAAGGATTGGACTCATCCTATCATTTATTTTAATATTCACACTTCCAATATTTGCGCAGGAAGCCGAAATAGACAGTGGAGCAACCGCATGGATGCTTACTTCCACCATGCTGGTATTATTAATGGTCCCCGGGCTTGCCATGTTTTATGGTGGTCTTGTTAGAACAAAAAATGTGCTCGGCACCATGATGCACAGTTTTGTGGCTATGGGAATCATGACACTTCTCTGGATCATTTGTGGATACAGCATGGCATTCGGCGACAATGTACTTGGTGGATGGTTTGGATGGAATCCGGACTATGTTTTCCTCAAGGGAATAGATGAAAGTATTATGGATGGCATCCCTGAGTATGTATTTACCATGTTCCAGGGAAAATTTGCCATTATCACTCCTGCTATCATTGCGGGAGCCTTTGCAGAAAGGATCTCATTTAAGGCTTATTGCTTGTTTATTGCACTCTGGGGTATTCTAATCTATAACCCGTTATGTCACTGGGTTTGGGCAGGTGATGGATTCCTCTTCAACCTTGGGGCAAATGGCGCCATTGACTTTGCTGGAGGGACTGTTGTTCATATCTCTGCTGGTGTAAGTGGACTCGTAGCTGCAATCTATTTGGGAGGAAGGAAAATGCATCCTCACCTACCCATGTCACCAAATAACCTCGTGATGACCTTAATCGGAGCTGGATTACTTTGGGTAGGCTGGTTTGGATTTAATGCTGGTAGTAGTATTACCAGTGGTTTAAGTACTGCCCAGGCCCTAACCGTCACACAGATTGCTGCTGCTGCAGGAGCCATTACCTGGGTGATTATTGAAGGTTGGCATCAAGGCAAGTCTACTGCCCTCGGTTTAGTTTCTGGTATTCTGGCCGGATTGGTAGCCATTACACCAGCAGCTGGGGTAGTTCAGCCTTTAGGAGCAATTGCTTTGGGTGTGCTTGCCACAATAGCCTGCTACCTGGCGATCATACTGAAAAATAAGCTTGGTTACGATGATACGTTAGACGCTTTTGGTATCCACGGTGTGGGAGGAATCATTGGTGCAATATTCCTTGTTTTCTTCATCAGGGAAAGCTGGATGGCGGAAGCTGCTGAGCTCGCTGGCGGAACCTGGACAATTGGACAACAGCTTGGCGTACAGGTTATTGCCATACTCATTGCCATTGCATATGCAGCTGGAGGCACCTGGATAATTCTCTTTGTCCTGAATAAGCTTATGAAGATTCGGGTAAACGAAGAAGCAGAAAATAAAGGCCTGGACAATTACTACCATGGTGAAAAAGGATACGGAATGATCAACCCTAATTAAGTAGAACAATGAAAATGATAATTGCCATCATCAGAGATAATCAGTTAGACCAGGTACGTGAGTCCCTTATCCAGGCTGGAATTACCAGGATTACAGTAAATCATGTGTCAGGTCATGGAAGAAAGGTTTCTGAAGAGATCTACCGGGGACAAAAGGTCATTCCTAATCTTGTCTCAAACATCCGGTTAGAAATTGCAGTCAATGATAAATATGTAGATACTGCGATAGAAGCCATCTCCAGTGCAGCTCAACCCAACGATGGAGACCTGATTGGGGGCGGAAAAATCTTCATCCTACCAATTGAGGAATGCATCAGGATTCGGACTGGAGAAAGAGGCTCAGAAGCTATTTAATGCTTTAACCAAAACTAACCTGTAAAGAATACTATTGACATTTTACAGGTTAGTTAATGGTCATTTCCATTCTTATTTGATCACCAGGCAAACCGGGCTGAACACCTCCACCGATTCTCCGGTGTAAGCCAATTCTCCTGTCTCCTGGTTGATCGTATATACGGTCACATTGTTAGCATTCTGGTTAGCAACCAGCATATATTTACCACTAGGGTGAATCATAAAGTTTCTTGGCCATACTATTTCTTCCGGCTCAATTTCCACCAGAGTCAGCTTTCCATCCTCAGAGACAGCATAAACAGCCATACTATCATGTCCCCTATTCGAAGCATACAAGAATTTTTCATCCGGAGACAGATGTATATCAGCACAATAACTATCTTCCTTAAATCCATCAGGAAGTGTGGATTTTCGATCAATTACTGACAGCTTACCAGTACTTCTATCTACGCTAAATGACGCTACCGAACTGGATAATTCATTGACCACGTAAGCCATATCCCCAGCTTCATTGAAGATCATATGTCTGGGCCCGTCACCCGGTTCCATTTTGACGGCAGACATTGCATCGCCTATGGAGCCATCTTCGGCTACCGGATAAGTCAGTATCTCGTCTAGCCCCAGGTCGACAATATAAAGGAACTTATCATCCTTGCTAAACATCCCACAATGGGCATGAGGACTCTTTTGTCGAGGTGATGGTCCAAACTCACCAGTATTGAAAGCAGTGCCGGTGATGGATCCAATAGATCCGTTTTCTTTTATAGAATAGACCGCAACTCCCCCAGTGCCATAATTTGCCGAAGCAGCCAATCTACCATCATTGCTCAACACAACGTGACATGGAGATGACTCCTCAGGAGAAAGGTGATTGGTAAGTGATGGCTGGCCATTATTCCAGTCATAAGACGATATGCCGCCCTTGCCGTCTATCGCATTTACAGCATAAAAAGATGTTTTGTCATCATTCCATGCCAGGAAAGTTGGGTTAGTGGCATTGGTTGCTAAAGAAATACCTTCAACCTTGCCGGTATTGTTATTGAAAGCCAATGTATAAATGCCTTCACTTCCTTCTTTTGTATAAGTACCGACCAGGATGGTATCAACTTCATTCATTGTTTTTTTTTCAGTGTCTGTGCCTTCTGTTTTTTTGCAAGCACTCCATGCCAGCAGGCAGATTATTGGGATTATGATCTTTTGCATTTGAATAAATATTTGTAGTAAAGGAACAAATAAATTGTTTAATCGAATATAGCAGTTTCAAATTCTTGTCTCTTTGTGTAAATAGTTGAATATTAGCTGGAACAATTTCATTCAACAATACCCATTCAATTTATGTCTAGAGCATACAATTTTTCTGCTGGCCCTGCCACCCTGCCCCTGCCTGTATTGGAAAGAGCACAAAATGAACTAACTGACTATCAGGGAACTGGAATGTCGGTCATGGAAATGAGTCATCGGTCGGCGGAATTTATGGAGATCATTCAATCTGCTGAGGCTGACCTCAGGTCGCTGATGCGAATTCCTAACAATTACAAAGTATTGTTTTTGCAGGGCGGTGCATCAACGCAATTTGCCATGGTCCCATTAAACCTATTATCAGGATCTCACCGAGCAGATTATGTAAATACCGGCAGCTGGTCTAAAAAAGCCATTGCCGAAGCAAAAAGATATGGGGCTATCAACGTAATAGCATCATCAGAGGACAAAAACTTCTCCTATATTCCAGCACTGAGCTCAGATCTTTTTACTCCAAATGCTGATTACGTACATATCACCACCAACAACACCATTTATGGCACGTTGTTTCCTACAATGCCTGATACTGGTGATGTTCCACTTGTAGCAGATATGTCTTCCAACATATTGTCCCAGCATTACGATATTTCAAAATTCGGGTTGATCTACGCAGGTGCACAAAAAAATATAGGTCCTGCAGGGGTCACTATAGTAATTATCAGAGAGGATCTTCTCGGCAAAGCGATGGAAGTAACACCTACCATGCTCAATTATCAGACACATACAGAGGCTGATTCCATGTTCAATACACCACCGTGCTATTCTATTTACATCGCTGGGCTGGTCTTCAAATGGTTGGCAGAGAATGGAGGGATAGATGCTATGGAAAGGAGAAATCGGGAGAAAGCAGGTTTGTTATATGACTTTCTGGACAATTCCAGCCTCTTTAAGGGGACTGTTTCCAAAGAATCCCGCTCAATCATGAACATTCCTTTTGTTACAGGTAGTGATGACCTGGATGCGAGGTTTATCAAAGAAGCCAGTGCCCGCAACCTGAAAACATTGAAGGGCCACAGGTCAGTAGGTGGAATGCGGGCAAGCATCTACAATGCCATGCCGAAAGACGGAGTTGAAGCACTTGTTGAATTTATGAAAGAATTTGAATCGAAAAATGGATAAACATGGATTTTTCTATCAAGACTTTCAACAAGATTTCCACTACAGGACTTGATCGTTTTGATCAATCAAAATATGCTGTAGGGGAAGAAATTAACAATCCTGACGCTATCCTGGTTAGGAGTGCTTCACTGCATGATTATGCCATAAACGGGAATCTCAAGGCTATTGCAAGAGCTGGTGCTGGGGTGAATAACATCCCAATACAAGCCTGTACAGCAAAAGGTGTTGTGGTTTTCAACACACCCGGAGCAAATGCTAATGCCGTTAAGGAGTTGGTTCTTTCGGGGTTACTTCTCTCTTCGAGAAAGATCTATGAAGGCATTCACTGGGTTCAAAACCTTAAAGATTCCGGAGAAGATGTCAGTAAAGTCGTTGAAAAGAATAAATCCTCTTTTGCAGGGCCAGAGTTATACGGTAAAACCCTTGGTGTAATTGGTCTTGGCGCTATAGGAATGCTGGTAGCCAATGCAGCTGAAAGCCTGGGGATGAAGGTAATTGGTTTTGATCCATACATCTCCATCAATTCTGCTTGGCAGCTCTCCAGGTATGTACAGCGAGCAGAAAAATTGGAAGAGGTGCTTACAAACTCTGATTATATCAGCCTCCATATGCCCCTAAATGATAAGACGAGTGGCTTCCTGGATGCTGACAAAATCTCACTCATGAAACCAGGTGTCTGCATACTCAATTTTGCCCGTGGGGGTTTGGTAGAAAGAGAAAGCCTATTAAAAAATATAGAGACCGGCCATATTAGGTTCTTTGTCACGGATTTCCCTGAAGAAAACCTGCTGGGGCATGATCAGATCATTACTATCCCACACCTGGGTGCATCTACACCGGAATCAGAAGACAATTGCGCCACCATGGCCGCCGACCAGCTGATTGATTATCTCGAAAATGGAAACATAAGGAATTCAGTGAATTTTCCCACTGCCACTATGCCGAGAAATGGTGGTAGCAGAATAATTATCGGGAATAAAAACATTCCTGGATTTGTGAGCAAGATCACTTCAAAATTGGCCGATCAAAACATCAATATTGCTGATATGCTCAATCAGCATCACGAGGACATAGCCTTCAACATCATTGATCTGGACAGCCCAATAAGCGAAAAGGATGTTGACGATATAGCTAAAATGGAAGGCATTTTCCTTGTTCGACTCATCCCACCAACCAACTAACACATGCATATCAAACCATTTAAAGGGGTAAGACCCGTTCCGGAAAAAGTAAAAAACATAGCTTCCAGGCCTTATGATGTTTTGAGCTCTGAAGAAGCAGCAGAGGAGTTTGAAAAGAATCCCGAATCTTTTCTGCAGGTAGTAAAACCAGAGATCACACTACCCGATGAAACAGATCATTATGATCCTAAGGTTTATCAGGCAGCCAAAGACAACTTCGCAAAGCTTGTGGATGCTGGCATATTCCTTCAGGATGATCAGGACTCATACTACATCTATGAACTTGTAATGGATGGCCGCTCACAAAATGGAATTGTGGGATGCGCAGCAGTTCAGGATTACTTTGACAACAAAATTAAAAAACACGAACTCACCCGGCCGGTTAAAGAAAACGATCGCAAAAACCATGTGAGGGTTGCGATGATGAATGCAGAGCCAGTCTTCTTTGCCTACAAAGCAGTAAAATCCCTTGATGACATCGTAAATCAAATCAAAGAACTATCTCCGGTTTATGATTTCCAGGCGGATGATGCTATTACCCACCGGTTTTGGAAGGTTGATGATCAGGCTATAGTAAAACAAATTGAAAGAGAATTTGAAAAAATGCCAGCCACTTATGTAGCAGATGGGCATCACAGAACCGCTGCAGCAGCCTTGGTGGGTAAAGATTTACAGAATGAAAATTCACGGCATACTGGAAATGAGCCTTACAATTACTTTTTGGCCGTTCATTTCCCTGACAATCAACTTCAGATCATTGACTACAACAGGGTGATAAGTGATCTGAATGAATTATCTGCGAAAGATTTTCTTAAAAGGCTTGATGCTTCATTTGAAATAGTTGAAAAAGGGTCTGAAGTCTATAAACCAACCAGGTTACATGAAATGAGCATGTACCTTGAAGGAAGCTGGTATCAACTCATAGCCAGGCCTCACACGTATGATGACTCTGACCCGATTAAGGCACTTGATGTAACAGTGCTCTCAGAATCCATCTTAAAACCTGTTTTAAATATTGTTGACCTTCGAACAGACGAACGAATTGATTTTGTCGGAGGAATAAGGGGATTGGAAGAGCTGAAAAAGCGCGTTGATTCCGGTGAAATGAAAGCAGCTTTTGCCTTATACCCAGTTTCGATGCAACAATTGATAGATATAGCAAATAGTGGAGCTATTATGCCGCCCAAAACCACCTGGTTTGAACCAAAATTAAGGAGTGGTTTGGTAGTATATAGTCTTAAAAATTAATCCGCTGTAACCCTCAATATCTTATCAGGTTGATTTAGCACCACATAGAGCGCTCCATCAGGTCCAAATTTAAGATCTCGTACTCGACCGTATCCTTTCAGGATCATTTCCTGGGCTATAACCTCATTCTTCTTGTTTATTGAAATCTTTCTCACTTCTTCAAAGGCAAGGGCACCAACAAACAACTCATTTTTCCACTTAGGGAAGCCCTGACCTGAGCAAAATTCCGCTGCACCTACTGCAATTGATGGTGTCCAGTGGACTACCGGTTGAAGCATACCTTTTTGCTCTGTCTTACTTGAAACCACACTCCCGTCGTAATCCAATCCATAAGTTACCTCAGGCCATCCGTAGTTCCCTCCTTTCTTGAGAATATTGAGTTCATCCCCTCCCATCGGACCATGCTCTGTAAACCAAATATCACCCGTTTTTGGGTGCTGAGAGATTCCCTGTACGTTTCTATTCCCAAGGGTGTATACCTGAGTCAATGCTCCTGGGGTCTCAACAAAAGGGTTGTCTTTGGGTACTGCACCATCAGGATGAATCCTGTATATCTTGGCGACAGGTTTTGTAGGATCAAGCGCATCTTCTTCATAATTCATATCCCCTATACTGAAATACAGGTAACCTTCCTTATCAAAGAGAAAACGACACCCCCACCTGTTACCTTCCGTTACCAGCAGCTCATCAGGTACCTCAAACAGCACCTGTTCGTTGATCCATTTATTATTGGCTATTTGGCCTCTCACTACCTTTGTCATGGCTGGGGACATATTGTCAGTGATATTCTCTGGTGCGTAGCTATAGGATAGATATACCCACCCATTTTTCTTATAGTTCGGATCAAAAGCAATATCCATATATCCACCGGTCCTGAATTCCTGTGTCTGAGGAACACTCTCCACCGGAGTTTCCAAAGGCTCACCATTCACAATCCATCGCAGTAGGCCTCTCCTTTCAGAGATCAACGCACTATCCGCTGAAGCAAACTCAATGGCCCAGGGAGTTCTGATCGCACGTGTTGCCACCCATTCTTCAATTTTCAGCATGTAATCGCTTGTTTCAATGGTTTCAGGAATGGGTCTTTCTCTATTGGGGTGAACTGTCTGAGCTCGTGAGATATAGCTCACCAGCGACTTGATTTGATCCCCGGTAAGCACCTGGTTCCAGGCAATCATCTCTGTACCTGGTATTCCATATGTGATATTTCTAGTCATCAATCCACTGGTTCTTCCATACTTCCAATGTGTCTTAATCAATGGGCTAGCCGAATTCCCGCCCAGGTCAGCTCCATGGCAACCCGCACAATAAGTCTTGTACAGTTCTTCTCCATCCTGCGCCTGGCTACCTGATGTAACCACTAGAAGAAATAAAATAATGAATGAGATTTTGTGGATAATAGAGTTCATGCTGAATAAATACCTAACGGAATAAATTTATTTTCAAAAAACGAATACTACACAATATTTGCTCTTCAGCGCGTTTCAGGTTAAATTTAATAGAAACAACTCCACAATGATAGCTCAAATTCTAAACCTCACTTATTTGCTATTTGCATTGATCCAGCCTAAGCAAAGCTCAATGGTTGGGGCCTGGGAAGCAAAGGATGATGAAGGCAATACCCTCTCAATGATTATCACAGAAAAGTATTTTTCTGTTGCAGGATACAAGACAAATCCTGCCGAATTCCTTTTTACGCTAGGTGGCTCATGGGAGCAGCAAAATCAACACACAAAAGTCACCTATGAATTTCATACGCAAGACAAAAGTCTCGTCGGGACAGGCGATCTATTTGAAATCACCCTGATTGATGATAAAATGACTGCGAATGGCCTGACCTGGAAGAGAGTTGATAAGGGCAAACCTGGGAAATTGGAGGGCGCCTGGCTTATTACAGGCAGAAAACGTGATGGTGAAATAAGTATGCGAAGCCCCGGAGCAAGAAAAACAATGAAAATCTTGTCAGGAACCAGGTTTCAATGGATAGCATTCAACAGCGAGACGGGCGAGTTTTCAGGAACTGGTGGTGGCACCTATACGACTAAGGGCAAGAAATACACCGAAAACATACAATTCTTCTCGAGAGATAACTCTCGTGTAGGTGCTAAATTGGAGTTCGATTATGATATACATGTTGGCTCATGGCATCATAGTGGATTTAGCAGTAAAGGTGATCCTTTGTACGAAGTCTGGGAGACCAGGCAATCACTGGGAATTTAAGGCTGTTTATTAAGGGTTTTCCACAGAAATTTCATAGATATTACAAAATACCTGTGCCAGTATATTTTCGTGAATTAATTTCACACCCGATTAATTCAAAGAAATATTCATGACCCTTAAGCACACAATTCCATTTCTAGTACTATTCATTTCATTTTTCCCAACCAAAGCTCAGGAGGTGCATGGTGAACCTGACGTCTGGTTTCTCTTACTTAACCACTATAAAATCAACGACGATTGGAGCCTTGGAAATGAATTCCACATGCGATATAGTGACTATCTTAATGAGGAAGAGCAGTTATTGATAAGACCTTTTATAAACTTTCATGCCAATCCAAACGTGGTCCTCACTGCCGGATATACTTTTATCAATACGTATCCTTATGGTAAATACCCCTTACCTGCCAACAAGCCGGAAAACAATATCTGGGAGCAGGTTACACTCATTCAGGATGTGAATAAAACAAATATTCAGCACAGGTATCGTTGGGAGCATAGATGGCAAGGTGATTTAATTCAGAATGGTGTGAGTGGACCCTATGAGGTAGATGGATTCTCTTACAGCAATCGATTTAGATACCGGTTGACTGTTAGACGACCTATCAGCGACAAGTTTTTCATCAACATCTTTGATGAATTATGGATCGGCATGGATCAAAAGCTCCGCAATGTAGCTTACGATCGAAACTGGCTATACCTGGCCTTAGGTTACCAGATCACCGACAAAATCTCAGTCCAAACAGCCTATTTGCATCAGTATGTAAAGAATAGCCCGGATCGGTATGAAAAACATCCTACACTACAAATCACTGTTGATGCGAGAATAAGGTAGTTTTACGTTTGTATGGAAAAGCCCACCTCCTATTGTGATGCTGTCCAAATGATGGAATCTGACAATGTCCACAGACATTATCATGATAAACAATATGGGTTTCCCATTCAGGACGATGATGAATTATTCGGAAGACTAATCCTGGAAATTAACCAGGCGGGCTTGTCATGGACCACAATTCTTAATAAAGCGGAAAATTTCAGAAAGGCCTATGCTGGATTCTCTATCAAAAAAGTTGCTGATTATAAGGATAAAGACATACTGAGATTGCTCAGTGATGCCGGTATCATCCGTAACAGGCTCAAGATCAATGCTGCTATTTACAATGCACAACAAATCATGAACCTGCAATCGGACTTTGGTTCTTTCAAGGCCTGGCTGGATCATCATCACCCAAAGACTAAAATGGAGTGGGTAAAACTCTTCAAAAAGACTTTTAAATTTACCGGTGGAGAGATTACCAATGAATTTTTAATGAGCACTGGCTATCTGAAAGGTGCTCATGTACCCGAATGCCCTGTCTACCATCATGTGCTTTCCCTAAATCCAAAATGGGCTGAAAAGTAATGACAACTAAGGTTTCTTGAGTATATTGGTCAGCCAATTACCCAAACAAGTTAACCTTAATCAAAAATGTCCAACTCTTTCACCAACAGACTAATAGTCATTTCGACAATTACTCTACTTTTCATTTCCTGTCAAAAAAAGGTCCAGGAAGTCGTTGAGCTCACCGAAGAAGAGAAGCGTCTTCCTGAAAATGCGCTGGTAGGTTTCGAAATAGCCGATGGTCTTGAAGCAACCTTATTTGCCTATGAGCCGATGATTGTTAATCCAACCAACATGGATATCGATGCAAAAGGTCGCATATGGATATGTGAAGGATATAATTACAGGCCACAGCTCAACCCGGGTAACCCTACGAAACCTGAAGGAGACAGGATTGTGATTCTGGAGGATACTGATAAAGATGGTAAAGCTGACAGCAGGAAGGTCTTTTATCAGGGTAATGACGTAAATGCCGCATTGGGCATTACTGTCCTCGGGAGTAAAATTATTGTCTCGGTAAGCCCCAACGTGCTAATTTTTACAGATGAAGATGGAGATGACATTCCTGAAAAGAAAGAAATACTTTTCAGTAACATTGGCGGTGAGCAACATGACCATGCCGTTCATGCATTTGTATTTGGTCCGGATGGAAAGCTCTACTTCAACATGGGCAATGCAGGAAGCCAACTTGCTGATAACCAGGGTAACATCATCAGGGATGTTACAGGCAAGGAAATCGTTGATAATGGAAAACCTTACCGTGAAGGAATGATATTCCGAACAGATTTTCAGGGATCAAAAGTAGAGGTGTTGGGGCACAATTTCAGGAATCCTTACGAGGTGACCGTTGACTCATACGGTAACATGTGGCAGTCCGACAATGATGATGATGGTAACAAAGGCGTCAGGATCAATTTTGTAGTTCCTTATGGCAATTACGGCTACAGGGATGAAATGACAGGTGCTAACTGGAGAGTTCCCCGGTCTGGTATGCATGAAGAGATTCCGCTGCGTCACTGGCATCAAAATGACCCTGGTGTGATCCCCAACCTGTTACAAACAGGCGCAGGATCGCCCACAGGAATTGTCTTCTATGAAGGAGATTTATTGCCCAAACCTTTCCAACATACCATCATTCATACCGACGCCGGACCCAACGTGGTAAGGGCCTACCCTACCCAGAAATCTGGTGCCGGATATACTGCTGAAATCAAAAATATCATGAAGGCCAAGTCGGATCAGTGGTTTAGACCTGCGGATGTTTGTGTGGCTCCTGATGGATCGCTTTTTGTTGCCGACTGGTATGATCCAGGTGTAGGCGGACACCAGGTAGGAGACCAACAGCAAGGTCGTGTATACAGAATTGCTCCTAAGGACACACCATACAAGGTAGCTCCACCAATCCTTGAAAAGCCGGAAGATGCTATAGAAGCGCTAAAAAGCCCCAACATGGCTACTCGTTATCTTGGCTGGACCCGACTTAAGGATTGGGGTAAGGCTTCAGAACCAGCACTTAAGGCGCTTTATGAAAGCGGTGAAAATCATTTCAAAGCAAGAGCCCTCTGGTTGTTGGCTCAAATCGATGGCAAAACCTCAGAATATGTACAGCTGGGATTGCAAGCATCTACTGAAGACTTAAGAATAACTGCATTAAAAATCGCTCAGTCCTTTGATGTTTCTAACCTCAACTCATACCTGAATCAACTTCAGAATGATCCTTCATTGCAAGTTCAAAGGGAAGTTTTAACAGCGCTAAAAAAGCTTTCTTCCGAGGAAGCCCTGGAGACATGGGTATCAATGGCTCAAAAATATCCGGTCGGTGATCGCTGGTACCTTGAAACACTTGGGATTGTGAGCGACCAGGCTCCGGAAAAATACCTGGCTGCCTGGAGAAAATCAGCTGGTGAATCTTGGAATTCCGAAGCAGGCCGAGATATAGTATGGAGATCCAGAGCCGTCTCTTCACTACCGTTGCTCAGTCAATTTATCAGGGATGCTAGCGTCTCTGAGAAGGACTTAAACAGGTATTTCAGGGCATTCGACTTCATCGATTCCCCTCAAAAAGAGAAAACCCTCATCGCATTACTTGATGGTGAGCATCCCAGAAGAGATAAGATTAATCTACTTGTATTAAATCATATCTCTCCGTCATCATTATCAGGTTCACCAAAATTAAAAGTAGTTTTGACCTCTGCACTCAACGAAGTAAAAGGCACTGAACAATATATTGATTGGGTAAGGAAATTTGAACTCACAGACCAAACTCCAGAACTGGAACGACTCTTTCTTGCTGATCCAAACAGCAGTATAGGTATCGCTGCTGCTGATCTTCTACTTGACATCAAAGGGTTGGATTATTTCGAACAAAAACTGAAATCCAGCGATCAGATGGTAGTGAACAACACCATCGCCGTGCTGTCTAATACTGGTGGTAATCAAACCTGGAACCTGTTAAAGGATGTTGCTTTTGATGAAAATGAGGATCTGGCACTTAGAAAAAAAGCAATGGCTGCTATGGGAAAAGGATGGTCAGCTGAGAGCAAGCTCCTTGATCTGCTGGTGAAAAATGAGATTCCGGAACAATTTGTAGAAATAGCCGCAACATCCCTTATGAGTGCTATCAAAGGTAGTGTTCGGGAAGAAGCCGCTAAATATTTATCACTGCCTGAAGGAGAAAGTCTACCACCTGTGGAAGAGTTGGTTGCGCAGTCAGGATCTATTGAAAACGGTAAGGTTGTCTTTGGCACCTATTGTCAGACGTGCCACCAGGTGAACGGTTCTGGCACTCAGTTTGGCCCAAACCTCTCCGAAATTGGCAACAAGCTAAGCAAAGAAGGACTCTACGCAGCCATCTTATACCCGGATGCCGGGATTAACTTTGGATATGAGGGCTTTGTGCTGGAAACAAAATCTGGCGAGATAGCTATCGGATATATTTCCAGCAAAACCGAAGATGAGATTGAATTCACAATGATGGGAGGCATCAAATCGAACTATAAGCGATCAGAAATTGCATCACTTAAAGAGATGGAAAACTCACTGATGACCTCCGGGATACACCGGGCAATGACCAAAGAACAGATCGTAGACCTGGTGACTTACCTTGGTCAACTGGGTAAAGAACCAAGCTAAATGTGGGTTCACATGGATTCTCGCAAGGCTTTTTAACCTAGTGAGAATCCCTTTTCACCTCATCACTTGACCCACCTCTAAGGAAGTCAAGATCAGCACCAAGGTTGGCTTGTTGAACATGATCTATATAGAGCTGCACATAGCCGCGGCCATATCCCAAATCATAAGGCTTCCAGTTTTTCCTACGCTCTTCAAGCTCCTCATCAGAGACATGTAGATGGATCTTCCGTTTCGGTACATCTACTTCAATGAGGTCTCCATCTTTTACCAGTGCCAATACTCCCCCAGCTGCAGCTTCCGGTGAAGTATGGAGAAATACTGTACCAAAAGCGGTACCACTCATCCTTCCGTCAGAAATACGTACCATATCGGTCACTCCAGCATCGAGCAATTTCTTAGGCATACCCATATTTCCTACTTCAGCCATACCCGGATAACCTTTTGGTCCCACATTCTTGAGCACCAGCACACTGTCTTTGTCGGCAGGAAGATCAGGGTCATTTATTTTGGCATGAAAATCTTCTATGGTTTCAAAAACCACAGCTTTTCCTTTGTGGACCATGAGTTCCGGCGTAGCTGCAGAGGGTTTTATGATCGCACCATCTTTAGCCAGGTTCCCTTTTACCACTGCCAGACCGGATTCCGTTTTAAAAGGCTTCTCAAGGTTTGCAATAATCTCATCGTCATAGCAAACAGCATCTTTAACGTTCTCTTCAACACTTTTTCCAGTCACTGTGACAATGTCTTTGTGGATCTTAGAGAGCAATTCCTTCATCACCACCGGAAGACCACCTGCATAATAGAACTCTTCCATCATATACTTTCCTGATGGCTGGATATTGGTCAGCAAGGGAATATTCTTTGATAGATGATCAAAATCTTCCAGGTCGAGGTCCACTCCTATCCTTCCGGCAATCGCCAATAAGTGAACTACGAAGTTTGTTGATCCACCAATAGCGGCATTAACCATGATTGCATTCTCAAACGCCTTGCGGGTCAGTACTTTTGACAATCGAAGGTCTTCTTTGACCATGTCTACAATTCGGCGTCCTGTCAGGTGAGCCAAGACCTTTCTTCTGGCATCAGACGCTGGTATCGCTGCATTTGTTGGCAATGAAACACCCAATGACTCAACCATACATGCCATCGTGGAAGCCGTACCCATCACTGCACAATGTCCACTGCTTCGGCACATAGCTGCCTCACCTTCCAGCATGTCGGCCTTATTCATGTCCCCTTTTCTGTAGGCTTCACTAAAGCGCCATATATCTGAAGTTGCAATCTTTCTTCCACGGAAGTTACCATTGAGCATAGGGCCTCCTGAAACAAAAATGGTAGGTATATCAACGCTAGCTGCTCCCATGAGTATCGATGGAGTGGTTTTATCGCATCCACCCAGCAATACAACCCCATCAATCGGATTGGCTCGAATACTTTCTTCGGCATCCATACTGGCCAGGTTCCTAAATAACATGGCCGTGGGCTTGATAATGGTTTCCCCTAATGACATGACAGGGAATTCCAATGGAAACCCTCCTGCTTCCCACACTCCACGCTTCACAGATTCAGCCAGATCTCGGAAATGGCCATTGCAAGGGGTCAACTCAGACCAGGTATTACAAATACCAATAACTGGTTTGCCCTCAAATTCATCAGGTGGATAGCCCTGATTCTTCATCCATGCACGATAGATAAAACCATCTTTTCCTTCCTTACCAAACCAGTTACGGCTCCTTAATTTTTTACTCATGAGGTGAAATTAATTATTTTCTACTGCAAGCTGATAGCCAACTACCACTTCTATGCCTTTATTTTTCATCAGCTCGTTGGCTGCGTCCCTGCTAACATCAGTTTGCCATACATAGAGTCTCTTCAATGAAGCAATCTGACCTAATGTTTCTAAACCTTTATCCGTAATACTTGTCGCAACAAGGTTCAAAGATTCCAGATATTTAAGGTCATTGAGCGTTTCAATATGATCATCAGAAATCGGATTTCCTGCCAGGTTCAACCTTGTCAGATGGCTCAGCTGACTGATTTTGTCAAGGTCTCCAGGATCACCCAGTTTATCCTTTAAATCAAGCCAGGTGATATTATCTTTTAGCTGCAGCAACTGTCCCACTTCCTCGCTGGTCAACTTTTTCACATCTTGTGACACGCTGACATCCAGAAAGTTATTTTTAGCAGAGAGTTTACGAATATTAAAGGCACTTAGACTTTGAATCAATTGATTTTTTTCTTCATTCAGTTCTGGAGCCGAAGCCTGCTCATAATAGGGTTTTGGGGTCACATCAATTTTATGATCCCGCATCAACAACTCAGATAGATGATCAGGAATTTCAGACTGGCTCAAACGGGCATCGACTTTGGCCCCTTCTTCGATCCACCATGCTATCAAATTGACTTCTGTGAACGCCAATGGCTCTTCTTTCAAAGGCATAAATTTCTGATGACTGACAGGAAGCGTAATTCTCCTGAAAAGCTCACTGCTCAGGGGTTTCCCTGGGCTGACAGAAGCATTACCATCACCACCTTCCATGAGTTTTTCATAATTAGTTAGCACAAGTCCTCCTTTTGCCTGTGTTTCACTGTGACAGGGCAAGCATTTTGTTTCAAGGATGGGTAAGATCATGTCTTCAAATACGACCACAGAATCCGGATTCCCGGGTACTTTATCCAATGGAGCCAACTCTTTTCCCGATGATCCGGCAATTTTCTTGATGAATCCGGGAGCATGTTCCACGAGGTAACCCTCGCCGTGAGTAAGCGTACCACCCAAATGTCCGGTAAGTGAAAGAAAGAGGATTAAAACAATAAATATTCCTCCCATGATTTTGGCAGAGACTTTTAGGATCCCGATTTCTATGAGCCACAGACCAGCAGAAAGCACTACAACTGAAATCCCAAACCATTTGTGCAGGGACAACACATCATCATCGTAGCCTCTGTCACCAGCGATCAAAAAACCAAAAATTACAGAGATGATAGCACTTACTGCACCCAACAACAATGTCCAGGAGACAGCAGCTTTTAGCTGACTGAATTGCTTAAATCTTGAAGCTCCCTCAAATAGGGCTGCCAATAATAAAAAGCCGATAGGTAGATGAACTACCAAAGGGTGAAACCGGCCAAAAAATAATCCTAAATCCATATTTAAATTAAAAATTAAGAGAGAATGTCGTTTACTACATGACCATGGACATCTGTGAGTCTGAAGCGCCTGCCCTGAAATCTGTAGGTTAGTCTTTCATGATCAACACCCAGTAAATGCATGAGTGTTGCTTGAAAATCATGAACATGTACAGGGTTGTCAGCCACGTTATACCCAAAGTCATCAGTAGCTCCATAGGTAAAACCTTTTTTCACACCTGCTCCCGCCATAAATATCGTGAAGCAATTCGGATGATGGTCCCTGCCGAAAGTTTCATCAAGCTGCCCCTGAGAATAGCTCGTCCTGCCAAATTCACCTCCCCAAATCACCAGGGTATCTTCCAGCATTCCGCGTTGTTTCAGGTCTGTGATTAAGGCCGCACTGGCCTGGTCAGTTTCTTTACATTGCCTGGGGAGCCTGTTGGCCAGATTATTATGCTGATCCCAACCCTGGTGATAAAGTTGGATGAACTTGACCCCTTTCTCGGCAAGCCTTCTGGCTAAAAGGCAATTAGCAGCAAATGTTCCGGGCTTTTTGGAGTCTTCGCCATACAAGTCATATATATAATCAGGTTCCGAATCAGTATCCATGACCTCAGGCACCGACGTTTGCATCCTAAAAGCCATCTCATACTGTGCCATCCTGGCCTTGATTTCCGGGTCTTCAAACTCATCAAAAGATTGCATCTGCAGCTTTTCCAGGTCCTGGAGCTGCTGTTGACGAGCCATCGAATCTACACCTGGAGGATCACTGAGATATAAAACGGGGTTTTTCCCTGCTCTAAACTGTACACCCTGGTGTTCTGATGGCAAGAAACCATTGCCCCAAAGCCGTGCGTATAATGGCTGTCCGGTTTTATTCTTGGTTACAAGCACCACAAAGGATGGCAAATTTTCGTTGTCCGTACCGAGCCCGTAGCTCACCCACGAACCAATCGACGGTCTTCCCGGAAGCTGAGAGCCTGTCTGAAAGAAAGTAATGGCAGGATCATGATTGATGGCCTCAGTATACATGGATTTCACAAAGCACAATTCATCCGCAATCTTTGCTGTGTGTGGCATCAGGTTACTCATCAGTGCTCCACTGTCTCCATGCTGTTTAAAATCGAAAATGGTGCCTGCAAGTGGAAAACTGGCTTGTCCGGCGGTCATGCCTGTCAACCGCTGCCCTTTCCTTACACTGTCAGGAATTTCCTGACCATTCATTTTTTTGAGGAGTGGCTTGTAATCAAACAGGTCGAGATGAGAGGGAGCGCCACTTTGAAAAAGATAGATCACCCGTTTTGCCTTGGAAGGGAAATGGGGCTGTCCCAATATTCCGCTATTTGGGTTAATCGAAGGCGTACCACCAAAAACACTTGAAGGTCCCAACAATGAAGACAACGAAAGCGCACCCAATCCCAGGGACGTTTTCGTGAGAAAATCTCTTCTTGTATAATCCGACTTCTGATGATCACAATGACACATTATCTCTTGGTATAAGCTTCGTCTAAATTTAACAAGGTATTGGCAACAATAGTCATAGCAGCCAACTTACTTTGTGGCAATCCTTTGTCCACTTGATACTCCCCTACAGTAAGTAATTGATCAGCACTTGCAGATTGCTGGGAATAACGATTTTCTTCTCTTTTATAGACATCCATCAGCACATCCAACTCCTTTTCATTTGGCAACCTGCTCGTCACCAGTCGAAAGGCTTTCCTGATTTGTTGCTCAGGGTCTGTTGCTTTATCTTTCAATACACGTTCAGCCAGTACTTTTGCTGCCTCGACAAACTGTGGGTCGTTCATCAGGTTTAACGCCTGTAAGGGGGTATTAGTAATTTCACGTTTCACCACACAAACACTTCGTGGAGCCACATCAAATGTAGTCATGTATGGAGGAGGCGAAGTACGTCTAATAAATGTATACATGCTTCGTCTATATAAGTCGTCCCCGTGATCCTGGTGGAAATACAGCAAAATATGGGAGAAATTTCCCAGTTCAATCCATAAGCTATCCGGCTGGTAAGGTTTTACGCTTTTTCCACCGATCTTTTTCACCAAAAGCCCACTGGATGCCAGGGCATTGTCTCGGATCATCTCTGCAGGCCAACGATAACTTGGTGATTTTGCCAATAGCGTATTCTGTGGATCTATCTGTTCCAGCTCTTCTCTAAACCTGGATGATTGTTGATAGGTTGACGACATCACCATTTGCTTGAGAAGCTTCCTCACATCCCAGCCAGAATCTTTGAAATCAACGGCCAACCAATCCAGCAATTCAGGATGGGTGGGCAATGCACCCTGACTACCAAAGTCATTGGCTGTGGTGACAATACCCGACCCGAAAATCATCTGCCAGTAACGGTTGACAGCCACACGGGCAGTTAATGGGTTTTTATCCATAAACAGCCACTTAGCTAGTCCCAGCCTGTTCTGGGGATATTCATCAGGATAAGAAAGCACGCTTTCAGGGGTGGCAGCTGTCACGACTTCTCCCCTGGCATTGTATTGTCCCCTATTCAGCAAATATGTTTCCCCGGGGTCTTCATCGTCACGCATCACCATCACTTCCGGTATCTGGTCAACTACTCCCAATAAGTCTTTATTTAGCTGGCGTATGGTCTCTTTCTTTTGTTGAATGTCCGGGTGCCTGGCCAAATAATGTTCCTGGATGAGTTTCTCGTTGGGCTGCTCACTTACCTGGCTCACGAGGAACACTTCCAGAGCAGTCAATTCCCGATTGTAAATTCTTAATTCGTCCAATAAGCCCTTGTAAAGTCCAAATTCGCCCGTGTGTGCCCTATAACTTCTTCCTACTCTTAATGGCCTATCATCGGGAGTATGATCACCCACTTTTACAGGATAGATGGATTTAAAAAGATCATCAAATTCAATTTCTGATTCGGCCTCTCTTCCATTGATATAAAGTTTAACTCCCATGGCTGTCATGGATCCATCGTAGGTAAACATGATATGTGTCCACTCATTGAGCTTTACAGAATCACGCGTGGTAACCTGGATATAATTGTCTGGTAGTGAATGAATAAGCCTCAGTGAGACCTGGTTGGTTGACTTCAATTCAAAATCCCAACCTCTCCAAAAATTATTCTTTTGCCCGGTGTTTCCGAGAATCGTCTGAAGATGATCTTTCTTCCTTTTTGAGGTATTGATCCATGCTCCGGCACTAAAAGCCTCATGCGCCTCATAGGTTCCAATACCACCTAAACTGATCTCATCATACTCTCCGGTGAGTCGCACAGCTTTACCAAATTTTCCCGGCTCAAAAACCACCTCCTTCTTACGACTTTTACTCTCTGAAATACCATCAATTACTGAGCGGCCTTCTTTGTCCTTATTGGACTTTTCAAACGGATGGTATACAGCAATTCCTGAAATTGATTTAGGGGACGGTACTGCACTTTTTTCGACACTAATATTGCCCCTGGATTGTTCTAGTTCAGACTTATGCCGGGCAAGCATAGACTTGATCTCTGCAATTTTTTCGTCATCCTCTTCCTCGGTCATCAACAATTGCGGGCCAAAGTTTCCATCGTCTCCGGTCATACCCAATTCAGTCATTTGATTAAAAAATGCTGATAACTGATAGTATTCTTTTTGAGAAACGGGGTCAAACTTATGATCATGACACCGGGCGCATTCCATAGTGAGCCCCATAAAGGCAGTGGCAATGGTATTGGTTCGATCCGCGACATATTCCACCCTCCATTCCTCATCAATCACTCCACCTTCAGCGGTCATCGGATTATTTCTGTTAAATGCAGTAGCCAGGATCTGGTCCTGTGTTGCTTCAGGAAGCAGGTCTCCTGCCAGCTGCCAGGTTACAAACTGGTCATAATGCATGTTATCTTTAAACGCTTTAATTACCCAGTCCCGCCACGGCCACATGTATCGATAGCCATCCGCATGCAGTCCATGAGAATCTGCATACCTTGACAGATCCATCCACTCCATGGCCAATCTTTCAGCGTGAGCATCAGAGGCAAGTAAGCGATCAACTACTTTCTCATAAGCTTCTTCGGATTGATCATTGAGGTAAGCATCTAGCTCATCTAATGATGGAGGCAAGCCGGTAAGATCCATTGTCACTCTTCGGATCAGGCGTTCTTTATCGGCTTTCGGAGATGGAGTAAGCTTTTCCTGGTCGAGCCTCTGATAGATAAAATGATCAATCTCATTTAGAGGCTCCCATTCTTCCGGAAAACTATTCGGTATCTCAGTTTTCTCAGGGACAATAAAGGACCAGTGAGGTTTCCATTCGGCACCCTGCTCCACCCACTTTACGATAGTTGCTATCTCTTTGGCATCCAGAGATAATTTTGAATCAGGAGGCGGCATTTGCTGGTCTTGATCATCAGAAAGGATCCTGTTAATTACCTCACTTTTCTTGAGATTTCCATGCACAAACGCACGACTTCCGCTCTCTAATGCCACAAAGGCATTTTCTTCAATATCAAGTCTCAGACCTGCTTTTCGAGCTTCTTTATCCGGTCCGTGGCAAGCATAACAGCGATCCGAGATGATCGGTTTTACATGGAAATTATAGTCAATGACATCCGGTAGCTCCTGGTAAGCCTGATCAACCGCGTCCGGAAGGTCCGGCTTGCAACTGACCAGGAACATTACTAGTGTCGAAAAACCGCATTGATAGAGAAGTGTTTTTATCCAAAAAATTCCGGATTTCTTAAACATAGGGCATTTGGATTGCTGATGTGTTAATTTAATATTCCCAGCATCCGGTAATTTAAGGAAAATACCAGATTTGTCACGACGAACAAATCGGAAACTCTCGTCGGATTTTTTTCAGACTTACCGTTTTGGAGGCATAGTTGGCCTCACTTCAATTTTTGAAGGCAGCGTCCTTGGAGGTAATTTTAGGAGATCTACTGTCATTTGACCAATGTCTTCAATCTGGATTTTCCACTCAGCATCACTCCCACTGCTAAATTCAGTGGCTACAGATCCGGGCATGATGGTAGTGGTTTTGATTCCATATTGTCTTAGATCAAGCATTACCGCCTGGGTAAAACCGGTCAAACCAAATTTACTGGCGTTATAAGCTGACCCTCCCGCGAAGAAGTTGGTACCAGCCAGGCTACTTATGGTAATAAAATATCCTTCAGACTTCTTGAGGGCTTCCAGAGAAGCTTTGATACTATAAAATACCCCTGTCAGGTTAGTATCTATGGTTTCATTCCACTGATCTTTGGTAAGTTCTTCAATAGAAGCAAAGTGCCCTAAACCAGCATTGGCCACTAGCACATCCAACTTGCCCCACTTGTCCAGCGTCTTTTGGACAGCCTGCTCCTGGGAATCTAAATCTCGTACATCAGCCTCCAGTCCCAGTGCTTCACCACCAGAAATCTTATTTAATGATTCCACAGCTTTGTCAGCACTGCTCTGACTTCTGCTTGTAATAGCCACTTTAGCACCCTCTTTTTTCAATGCCTCTGCAATACCAAAACCAATTCCTTTACTTCCTCCTGTAATGAGGACAACCTTATCGTTAACTTTTTGCATACTTACTAAACGGTCAATAGAGGTTGCTGTTTAGGAATTTTCAGAATTTAATGGCTTCCCGGGATCAGGAATTTTTATCTGTGGATTATTGGCCCAAAAACCAGCCAGTGTAAGTACCGCAAAAATTCCAAAACATACCAAACTGGAAGCACCATAACCGCCTGTCCAGGTGAGTGATGAGCTAAAGAGTATAGGCCCAATGGCAGAAGCAAAAACAGACATCATTACTGCCTGACTGGTGATAGCTCCCAGGTGGAGTGTGCCGTAAAATCTGGGCCAGGTCACCGATGTTAATACAGCAAAAAGACCTGTCATAATTCCTGTACCAACAATAAGCATATAGTAGGCGTATTCAAAGTCACCCAGTAAGATCAAACCTACTGTACTGATAATTGCTCCAAAGCCTTTCAAAAGCAGCAAATACCTCAATGGGATCATATCAGATAAGTAGCTGGTAACAAGCGTAATAAAACCGCCAAATAAGCTATTGGAGGAAAAATACTGATGGCAGCATCTTTAGACAAGCCTACTTCATCAAAGATAGACACTACATGGAAGGTAAAACCTGTAATATATAAGCCCTGCATTGCGAGGATAAGTGCAAAGACCCAAAAGGGGTAGCTCCTTAACACCTCTTTTAGAGTGAACTGTTTTTTTACAGGAAAGTAGTACTTCTTTTTTCTCTCCGACATCTCATAACCTCCATCTGGTTTCAATCCACTAGACTCTGGATTGTCGCGAAAGAAAAAATATACAAGAACCGGAAAAATGATCCCTACAACCAGGGCCACCAGAATCCAGGCCATCCTCCAGTCAAAAGCAACAATGATAGAATCTAGCAAGAGTGGAGAGATTGAGAACCCTAATGACACAAATACATTGCTGAAACCGGTGGCTAATCCTCTCCGTTTTTCAAACCATTTCATCATCATGTTGCGCGAGACCATTGTGATTACCCCCTGACCGGTAAACCGCAAAAACATAAACCCAAAGAATATCAAAATAAAGGTCAATACAACTGACGGTTCCGATTGGAAAAATTCCGTTATTCTGTCTACCTGGCTTAAGTAAAGCAGGACAACCCCTAAACCAATTCCAGCAGCAATGGCTATGGGTCTAGCACCAACTCTGTCGTATAGCCTGCCAATCCAGGGAAGCATAAATGCACTTCCCATTGTACCCAGCATATAAGCGATACTCAGCTGGTCCCTGTTCACAACAAGTTCATCAAGTAAACTCTCTGTAAAAACGGATACACCCATGGTCTGCCCAGGGATACTCATTAACATACCAATGGTGCCCCACACCAGGATCATCCAACCATAAAAGAAGGGCCATTTTGCAGGATTGAAAGGATAGTTGGGATTGACCAGCTTACGCATAAGCGCGCAAAAGTACCTCTTATCGGATTGACCCCAGCCGAATTAACCAAAAAATAACATGCACTACCCAGGCTTTTTTGGTTTATATAAAATAACGGGATAACAAATTTTTATTATCTTTATACTTCACCCTCCGCCATAATTTTTGAAGACCGCTAGATTATATTGCCCCTCCGTCACCCTCATTATCACAATGATTTTACCACTGAATGCTCAGACTGTGGGTTCATTGGATTCATTAGAAAAAAGGTTGGCTAACCAGGAAGCACTTATTGAATCATTGAGATACACAGAATTGGTGCAATCGATGAGTCAGCGCTCAATGCTCATGCCCTCCTATCAATCAGAGCTAAAAGCCCTGGTTGCCAAACAAGCCTACGACTTCTGGAAGGACAGCGATGAGACGTATGTCTCACATCTGAATATGTACCTGGCCCTTTATTATGCCAATAAATATCTTGAAGATGAAACACCTTTCAACCAGGTGATTGGCCACAGCGAATCAGTGGTTTCTATTCAGTTCGGTAAAGAACCTAACATCTTTTACTCAGCGGGTTCGGATGGAAAAGTCTTGAGATGGAATCTTGACCGATTGGATGAACTACCCACCGTAGTTTATCAGGGTCCTCATCTTATCAGGTCCATTGATTTGAGTCATGATGGCCAATGGATTCTTGTCGTGACCCGAGACAAAGGTGTTGCATTGGTTGCATTGGAAGATCTTCTCTCCGAGTCTGGCGGTGTCGCTTTTGATCCTGAGCCGGTGCAGTCTGCAGTCTTTTTTCCTAACGAATTAAAATACCTAACAGTAAATGATCAGGGTGAACTAAAAATCAAAGGTTATGCAGTTGATCTCCCAAGTGCAGGCAAGGTACAGTCACGAGCCAATGCCCTGGCCATCAAACCTGACAACAACGACATCTATGCAGGACTTCAACAAGGGGATGTTGTCGTCTTTGGTAAAGAAGGAATTGAGCAAATTGAAGGAAAAGATCACTATGCCATCAACGCCCTGGACATCAGTGCCGATCAGAAACTACTTATTATTGGGAGAGAGCTTGGAGATGCCCTGATTTGGGATATTGAAAAGAAAAAAGTAATCCGAACGATCTCCGGACACCAATCTGCCGTTACCGATGTGGATTTTCACCCTGATCAGAATACTGTATTGACTGCCAGCCGAGATGGAACTGTAAAAATCTGGGATATTTATGATCCTAAAAAACTTCCCCAGGTATTGGACGACCACCTGTCATGGGTGTTGACTGCATCATTTGATCCCTCAGGAAACAAAGTCATTTCAGGCTCTGCAGACAACTTTATCAGGGTTTGGCCGATAGATCCTGCTGTGCTTGCCTTAAGGATTTGTGAGAAGATAAACAGGAACCTCACAAAGGAAGAATGGGATGAATATGTTGGGCCAACAATTCCTTATACGAAGACTTGTGACTAAAATCGTTTTCATAGTTAAAATTCCATCTATATTTATCCCTACAACATTAAACTAGCTGCTATGGTAGGTGACAAACTTTTCGAAGAAAATCCCACACTTTACGCCTTTCTTCCTTTGTTTTATATGGTCTGGGCAGATGCTGTCCTCACCCCATCGGAAATTACCCGAATCAAAAAATTACTTGAAAAGCAACAGTGGTTGACCCCTGAAGAAAAGCGATTCCTTTTATCTTTTCTAAACCCAACTTCCCCCCCTTCACCAAACCTGTTGAAAAGTTGGCTAAAAGAAATAAAAAAGACATCAGACTATCTCTCACCAGAAATGAAAAGTAGCCTGGTGGAGATTGGCATCAAATTAGCCAAGGTCAATTCCAGAAGTGGGACTGAAGAAACCATTAACAACGCCAGAAAGCCACTTGAAGATATAGAAAAAGCGTTGGGAGTTGTTTCCAGAGAATCAGCCTACCACTTCAATTCATTGGTAAAAAGAACCCCAACTGATGAGATAGAGACATCCGCGGTAGATCACAATGAGATCAGTAAAATCCTGGATGGTGAAGATGCTGAGATTATCCGAAGAGTGAAAACCTTACTTCAGGACCCTGTTTTTGAGTACTACAAAGGTGAAAGCATCCATGACTATCGAGAGCAGGTACTTGATTGGTGTAAGCTGCTGGCACAACAAGGTCTTGGTGCCATTGCTTTCCCAAAAGAACATGGTGGCCAAGGTGACATGAGAAAATATTTCATTGTCATGGAAACCCTGGCTTATCATGACATTAGCATGGTTATCAAATTCGGGGTACAGTTCGGTCTTTGGGGTATGAGTGTGATGTTTTTAGGCACTGAAAAGCACCACAAAAAATACCTGAAAGACATTGGCAGTCTTAAGCTCCCAGGGTGTTTTGCCATGACGGAAACAGGTCATGGGTCAAATGTCAGAGGTATTCAGACCACCGCGACTTATGATCACAAAAAGAAAATCATCATTATCAATACACCTACAAAAGGAGATGGAAAGGAATATATTGGTAATGCAGCTCTTCATGGTCAGATGGCCACCGTATTTGCTAAATTGATCATTGATGAAACCGATTATGGTGTAAATGCTTTTGTTGTCCCTTTAAGAGATACAAGTGGAAAAACATTGAAAGGAATTACCATAGAGGACTGTGGAAAAAAGATGGGCCTGAATGGTGTAGACAACGGGAAAATCTTCTTCAACCAGGTTGAGATCCCTCTCGAAAACATGCTTGATCGATTTGGAAGCATCACCGCTGAAGGAGAATTTGCAAGCCCCATCGCCAGTGACAACAGGAGATTCTTTACCATGCTTGGCACCCTGGTAGGTGGCAGAATTGGAGTACCCAAGGCAGGGTTAAGTGCTGCAAAATCAGGACTAAATATTGCCATACGTTATAGCAACCAGCGTCGACAATTTGGGCCGGAAGGTGGTGAAGAAATGGTGATTTTGAACTATCGCACGCACCAGCGCAGGCTAATGCCACTTCTGGCCAATGCGTATGCTTTACATTTTTCTTTAGAATATGTAACCCAGAGATTCCTGAAAAGGTCCGATGAAGATATCCAGGAGATTGAAGCACTAGCGGCTGGCATCAAAGCTTACTCAACCTGGAATACCACACATACCCTCCAGGAATGCAGGGAGGCTTGTGGTGGTAAAGGATATTTATCGGAAAACAGGATTGATACCCTCAAAGCCGACACAGACATCTTCACCACTTTTGAAGGAGACAATACTGTGCTGATGCAACTCGTGGCCAAGAGTAGACTTTCCGAGTTTAAGCAGGAATTCAGCGACATCAACTTTTTTGGCATCATCAACTACCTTACAGATCAGGCCAAAATCTCTCTGACGGAAATGAATCCCATCATTATTCGGAATACAGATGAGGATCACCTACTGGACCCTGAGTTTCACCTGAATGCCTTCAGGTACCGCGAACGAGATATACTGTCCTCTGCTGCAAAAAGGCTCAAGCACTACATCGACCAGGGAATGGATTCATTCGAAGCCTTTAATCAATGTCAGTATCACCTTTTCAATGTGGGTGTGGCCTATATTGAATCGGTAATCATGGAGCAATTTGTACTCAAAGTCAGATCCCTTGAGGAAGGAGAAAGTAAAAATGCTCTGAAAAAATTGTGTGATTTATTTGCCTTGTCTACTATTGAAAAGAATAAGGGCTGGTATTTAGAACATGACTATATGGAAGGTACCAAGACCAAAGCTATCCGAAGGATGGTCAATAAACTGGTCAGAGAAGTTCGTCAGGACGCTATTCCACTAGTCAATGCCTTCAAAATACCTGAAAGCTGCCTGGCAGCACCTATAGTCACTAACAATTAACCTGCACCCCAAAAAATGAATGAAATTATTGCTGAGATCATCGGGACGTTCATATTAATCCTACTGGGAAACGGCGTAAATGCCAACGTCTCTTTAAAGAAAACCTTCGCTAATAGCAGTGGCTGGATAGTCATCGCCTTCGGTTGGGGTATCGCTGTATTTGTCGCTGTTTTCATCGCCGGATCAGTAAGTGGTGCCCATATCAACCCTGCGGTTACGGTTGGTCTGGCTGTGGTTGGAAAATTCTCCTGGGCTAAGGTACCTGCGTACATCCTCGCTCAAATGGCTGGAGCTTTTATGGGTGCCTTTACTACCTATGTTGCCTACAGACCACATTTTGCAGCTACTGAAGATGTAGACACAAAATTGGGTGTCTTCAGCACAGGACCAGCCATCAAAGGCACATTTAATAATTTCATGTCCGAATTTATCGGGACATTTACACTAGTCTTCGCTGTCTTTTTTTTGGTTAGTGGCGAAGGCCTGGGATCATTGAGTGCACTGCCTGTTGGATTATTGGTAGTCGGAATTGGCCTGTCATTAGGAGGTACTACTGGCTATGCCATCAATCCTGCTCGTGATCTTGGCCCCAGGATTTTCCATGCTTTGGCACCAATGAAAAACAAGCGTGATAGTAATTGGGGTTATTCCTGGATTCCTGTTATTGGTCCTTTAGCTGGTGCAATTGCTGCCGGACTATTGTACATCATCGTAAGTGGCTACTTTGTTGTTTAAGATTCTTCGACTTCCTGTTCTCCTATTATTGATACTTTCAGCACATGCTCACAAGCTCGTGAGCCAACCAACCCATTGGACCAGGCACACTATTGATGCCTCCCTTAGCGGTGCTGATGGCGTCAGATTGGCAGATGTGAATGGCGATGGCTACATGGACATCACCACAGGCTGGGAAGAATCCGGATATACAAAAGTCTATTTACATCCTGGTCATCAGCTAATTAAAAGTGGTGAAAATTGGAAATCTGTTACTGTGGGTCGAACCCCAGATGTTGAAGATGCCTTTTTCTTTGACTTTGATGGAAATGGTTCCTTTGATGTGATCAGTTGCACTGAGGGCAAGGATCAAAAAATCTATTTCAACATAGCTCCAGCAAACCGGAATGATTATTTGGATTCAACAAAATGGGAAAGCAAAGTGCTCCCGGCTTCAGATATCCAGAAACGGTGGATGTTTGCCCTGGCAGCACAGGTGGATGGAAAGCATGGAGTTGACCTGGTGGCTGGTGGAAAAGGTGAAAATGCACAGATCGGCTGGTTTGAGTCACCCGAAAACCCCGAAGAGCTAGAAGATTGGGTTTACCACCCTATCAGTGATGCCACCTGGATCATGTCTCTGTTTGCCCGGGATATGGATAGTGATGGAGATATGGATATTGTCACCTCAGACCGCAAAGCCGGAGAAACGAATGGTATCCGATGGATGGAAAACCCTGGTAAGTACAAAAAACAGAAGCAACCCTGGAAAAATCACTTCATCGGGGCTCAAGGCGTTGAAGTTATGTTTATGGACCTTTCCGACCTTGATCAGGATGGGCTTGAGGATGCCATAGGTACAGAATACACCAACCAACAAATTGTGTTCTTTAAAAGACTTGATCAATCCGGAGAAAAATGGGCCACCCATCCTGTTGCAATCACAGCCAATACCGGAAGAGCCAAATCAGTAATTGTAGGAGATATTGATGGAGATGGGAAGCAAGACATCGTCCACAGCACTGAAACGAATGAGGGGGATAAATCTGGGATTTTCTGGTTGAACTATGATCGGTCCCCTACTTTATCCAACTGGAACTGGCACAATATCAGCGGGCCGGATGGAATAAAATATGACCGGTTGGAGCTTTTGGACCTGGATGGTGACGGCGATTTAGACGTGCTTACCTGCGAGGAAAACTTTGGACCGGAGAGTGAGGGTCTGGGCATCATCTGGTATGAAAACCCCTCTAAGCAATAACTTTGCACCTCCCTCCTGACCCAATCTACCCTATTATTGGATCAAATTTTTTAAATGGCTAAATTGGCTGGCCAAATCGAAAATAATTCATGAAAACTCAATCCAAAAAATGAAAAAATTCTCCTTCTATTTTCTGCTTTCACTCATAATAAGTACCGCATATGCAGAAGTAAAGCTTCCGGCAATAGTGTCGTCAAATATGGTGCTTCAGCGAAATACTACAGTGCCATTATGGGGCTGGGCAGATGCTAAAGAAAAATTTACCATTGAAGCCTCCTGGCTGAGCGAACCCTTAAAAGTAGAAGCAGACAAAGACGGCAATTGGAAAGTGGAAGTAAAAACAACTGCCAGCAAAGAGCCCCAAACCATTCGTCTTAATGGGAAATATTTCAATATTACCCTGGAAAATGTGGTGTTTGGCGAGGTTTGGCTATGTTCCGGCCAATCCAACATGCAGCAACCATTAAGTGGGTATACCGGTCAGCCTACTTATGGAGGTATGATGGCTACTGCCAATGCCAAAAATCCTGACCTACGTTTATTCACAGTTAACCGTGTTGGCTCAAAGACTCCTCTGGATGATGTGAAAGAGTATACCGGATGGGAAGAAGCTTCTCCCGATAATGTGCTTGACTTTAGTGCTGTAGCTTATTTCTTTGGTCAGCAACTACAAGAAATTCTCGATGTTCCTGTAGGCATGATCCATACTTCCTGGGGAGGTAGTAGTGTACAAGCATGGATCAGCAATGAAGTAATCAGCAACTATCAGGAGGTAGATCTGGCAGAAGTAGACATCACTAAAGGAACAAACCACATCCCAACAGCACTTTACAATTCCATGATTCATCCGCTTATCCCATATACTATCAAAGGTGCACTGTGGTACCAGGGAGAATCCAACAGAATGGAACCTGATAAATATGAAGAGCTCTTCCCTGCAATGGTCAAAGACTGGAGAACCAGATGGGGTATTGGAGACTTTCCATTTTATTATGCTCAAATAGCACCGTACTGGTACAACAATCATGATGCGTACGAGACTCCGGATAATTCAGCTTTTATCAGAGAAACTCAGCTAAAATGCGTGGATATCATTCCGAATTCTGGTATTGCTGTTACCCTGGATATTGGAGATGAATATTGTATCCATCCCCCTAAGAAAAAAGAAGTTGCCGACCGTTTACTTTTCAATGCGTTGAATCAGACTTATGGTTATAAGGCCATTGATTACGCCGGGCCAACTTATGAATCACATGAAGTAATAGATGGAGCGGCGGTCATTACATTCAACAATGCTGAATCAGGAGTGTACGCCTATAATGGCCTCAGTGGCTTTGAAGTCGCAGGGGAAGACAAAGTATTTTACCCTGCAACCGCTGAAATCACCAATCGAAAGAACGTTACTGTAAAAAGTGATAAAGTGGCTAACCCTGTGGCTATCAGATATGCCTGGGAAAACTGGGTAGAAGGCACACTATACGATACCAACCTTTTACCTGCGTCATCCTTCAGGACTGATGACTGGGAGGATGCAACAAGAGCTGCTGAATAATAAAACCACTCAGGGCGCCCATTTTAAAGGCGCCCTTTATTTTTTCCTTCCATAAACGAATCATCCTGATTCTTTGATTCCCATTCACAGCAGTCATCTTCCTTTTACATAATTATTGACTGAATAGTGTAATCCCATTACTTACTTTTGAGGCCTTATCAATGCTTCAAAAATGCGAATCAGTTATATCTTCTTTTTCCTTTATTTCTTATCTGTCACGCTCAATGCTCAGGACTGGGATGTCACAGCTCCTGTAGAGCCATTCAAGGAAACCTCCTTTACGGTGGATGAAGGTACCTGGATGAATCTGGACGTTAGTCCCGACGGAAAACAAATCGTCTTTGACCTACTTGGCGATATCTATATCATACCGGTTGGTGGAGGAACTGCAACGCCGCTCCGCACAGGACACGCTTTTGAGGTGCAGCCACGATTTAGTCCAAATGGTAAATACATCTCCTTTACCAGTGATGCTGGAGGTGGGGATAACATCTGGATCATGAATGCAGATGGTTCAAACCCGAAACAAATTACCAAAGAAGATTTCAGGCTGCTCAACAATGCTGTATGGACCCCTGACAGTGAGTATCTCATTGCCAGGAAGCACTTCACTTCACAACGTTCACTTGGTGCCGGGGAAATGTGGATGTATCACATTGCTGGTGGCTCCGGAGTACAGCTTACAAAAAGAAAAAATGATCAACAGGACGTTGGCGAACCATGGGTTTCAGGCAACCACCTGTACTTCAGTGAAGACATGTATCCGGGAGGCTCTTTTCAATACAACAAAGACCCCAACAGCCAGATCTATGTAATTAGACGATATGACCTGAGTACTGGCGAATTGGTAAACTACATTACCGGGTCCGGAGGAGCTGTGAGACCACAGTTATCGCCTGACGGAAAGAAACTGGCCTTTGTCCGTAGAGTTAGAACTAAATCAGTTTTATATATCCATGATCTGGAAACGGGAGTTCAAAAACCAGTTTACGATGAACTAACAAAAGACCAGCAAGAGGTTTGGGCAATATTCGGAGTATACCCAAACTACAATTGGCTTCCTGATAATAAAACGATCATTCTTTATGCCAAAGGAAAAATACGCAAGCTGGATACCGAGACAGGGGAATCTTCAATCATCTCCTTTAGTGTCAACTCATCTCACAAGATCACGGATGCTGTGAGGTTTAAGCAAAATCCATCCCCGGAATCGTTTGAAGCAAATGTGATCCGCAATGCTACTGCATCTCCTGATGGTAAGCTTCTGGCGTTCAATGCAGCAGGATTCCTTTATACCAAAAAGCTTCCTGATGGAAAACCAAAAAGACTAACTAAGGGCACAGATTATGAATTTGAACCGGCATTTACGCCGGACTCAAAATCCATCGTGTATGTAACCTGGAATGATGAAAGTAAAGGGAGCATCATGATGGTGTCGGTCAATGGAGGATCACCTGAAAAGCTGACTTCTGAAAAAGGCATTTACCGTACACCCTCCCTGTCTCCCGATGGCCGACAGATTGTGTATCGGAAAAATGGAGGTGACTTTGCCCTGGGGCATGACTATACGCTCAACACTGGCCTGTATACGATGTCCCTCGCGGGTGGCAAACCAAAATTTGTTACCAAGGAAGGTGAATACCCTAAGTTTAACAGGGATGGATCACGCATCTATTATCAAACTGGTGGTTTCCTGTTTGGTGCCCTTGATAAAAATTATAAAAGTGTTGACCTGAATGGCGAAGATGAGAGAGTTCACTTTCACTCACAATATGCGAATCAATACAGTATCAGTCCGGATGGAAAGTGGCTGGCTTTTGGAGAGCTCTACGATGTATACATCATGCCCTTCTCAGATCATGGTCAGACCTTTGAGTTGAGTGGTGGATCAAATGCATTACCCGTAACAAAGGTGGCCAATGATGCAGGCATCAACCTTGAATGGAGCTCAAACAGTGAACAACTGCACTGGACATTAGGCAATGATTATCATACGGTCAATCTCAAGGATTGCTTCACCTTTTTGGAAGGATCCCCAGATAGTATTGGGGAGATCCCCAAGCAAACCATCGAAGTAGGATTGACATTGGAAACTGATGTTCCGGAAGGTGTAATTGCTTTCACCGGAGCAAAAATCATCACTATGAATGGTGAAGAGGTCATTGATAATGGAACACTGGTTGTTGAGAAAAACAAAATTGTAGCAATCGGTGCGAGTGATGCAGTTGAAATCCCTTCGCGAGCGGAAGTGATTGATGTATCAGGAAAAACAATTATGCCAGGAATCATTGATACCCATGCACACCTGGGTGCCTTCAGGTATGGGATTAGTCCCCAAAAAGAGTACTCATACTATGCCAACCTTGCATTTGGTGTGACAGCCACTCACGATCCTTCATCCAACTCGGAGACTGCGATGTCTCAATCTGAGATGGTCCGAGCTGGTCGAATGGTGGGACCCAGGATCTTCTCCACTGGTACTATTCTTTATGGAGCAGATGGTGATTTCAAAGCAGTGATCAATGGTTTTGAAGATGCTGAGCATGCCATCAGCAGAACCAAGGCCTATGGAACATTCAGTGTGAAAAGCTACAACCAGCCAAGGCGAGAACAGCGACAGATGATCATCAAGGCGGCTCGGGAGCAAGAAATCATGGTATATCCGGAAGGTGGATCGACTTACTTCCATAATATGAGTATGATCCTGGATGGCCATACAAGCATCGAACATAATATTCCTATTGCTCCTTTATATGATGATGTTATCAATCTTTGGAAAGCCAGTGAAACAAGTAACACACCTACCCTGCTCGTTAACTATGGTGGATTGAATGGTGAATACTACTGGTATCAGAAGTTCAATGTATGGGAAAACGAGAAATTGCTAAAATATACACCAAGAGCCATCATCGACAGCCGGTCAAGGCATAGAACAATGGCCCCTATTGAAGAGTATGAGAATGGTTTCATCAAGGTAGCCGAATCATGCAATGCACTGGTTGATGCCGGAGTACGGGTTTGCGTGGGCGGTCATGGCCAGCTTCAGGGACTGGGTATGCATTGGGAGATGTGGAGTCTTGCCCTGGGAGGTATGACAAATTTCGAAGTGCTGAGGGCTGCTACACTTCATGGAGCGGAATACATAGGCATGGGTGATCAATTGGGATCTCTTGAATCCGGTAAGTTGGCAGATCTCATCGTGTTAGATGCAGATCCACTTGAGGACATTGAGAATACTCAATATGTAAAATACACCATGGTGAACGGCAGACTATACGACACTGAAACTATGAATGAAATTGGCAATGAGGAAAAAGCGAGGAACAAGTTCTATTGGGAGCAGGAAGGCTACAATGACAATTTTCCATGGCATGAGCATATGCATGGTTTAATGCAGCCTAAATGTAGCTGTCAACACTAATCTCTTTTAAAATTGATAATACTTTTCTCAAATTGGGAAAAATCAATATTGAATTGAACTTTTTTTAGCTTTTTGAGGGCAATATGTGAGTTTGGCACGGCTTCTGTGGCTATACTGGAAATTCAAAACTCACTTAATTATGAATATTGACTTCAAAAGAATTAGCATTTTATCACTGTTACTTGCAGGACTTGTCTTGTTTAATGCATGTAACGATGACAATGATATGGACGGCGGGGATCCACCTGCTATGCCACCTGAATCCAGTATGTCTCCTGACTTCGATTACTTTGAAGAAGGTGGAGATGGTAGTGGTAGAGTAGATGTAATCAGTAGTTGGGCATACGCAGCTACTAATGTAACAGTATATTCAGCAATTCTTGGATCAGCGCTCATAGTGCCTGTAACTGCTTACAAAGTAGCATTGACTCAAAATGTTTCTTTTGATGCAGACTTAGGTCTTTGGATCTGGGCATATGATGTGAATGTCGGTACTCACGGTGAATTTGCAGTGAAGCTAACAGCTGAAATTCAAGGTCCTGATGTGATTTGGACAGGATATATTTCTAAAGCGGGTGTCTTCGAAGATTTTATATGGTTTGAAGGTACATCAGCTATCAATGGTGAATCTGGTTCATGGACACTCTATGAAAGCTATGAATCTCCTACTCCATGGCTTTCTACTGAATGGGAGAAGTCAGAGGTTGAAGGTAAAGCGAACGCAACCTTCACCGTGGAAAAAGAAGGTGACAGTATGAACAGTTCAATTAGCTATACGGCCACTACAAGCGGAGACTTCAACAGAAGCGTTGTGATTGTAGATACTAAAGCAGATAATACGATCACTGTAGACTGGCATAGCGAAGATAAAAACGGAAGGGTGAAAAGTTTTGCTCATTTTCAGGATGATGCATTCCACTGCTGGGACAACCAGCTTCAGGATGTAGATTGTTAATTATCAGTCACGGATTATAGATGGGGGCAGTGGTCGAAAGAGTACTGCCTCTACTTTTTTATGCAAGTTTTCCTTCCACTTCTTTAATAAGCCCGTCGGGATCCTCAGGCGAAATCAAAAACAGCTCGTCTTTTGTAGTGATCACTACTACAAATCCCCCTGAAGTAATTGCTTTTACATTGGTGATTTTTCTTCCAACTTTTGAGTCCTGATTCACAATCTGAAAAGAACAATACTGGATCATCTTTCCATAAGTCACCATACTTTTCATGGCTCCAAGAAAATCAAGATCATTTGTGGCTGTAGCTTCTTTCCTGCGAACAGTCTCCAACAACCGGGAGGTCTTTTCCGAATCAATTCCTTTGATCACTTTTATCTCTTTGAATGGTATGATCCTGCTGGAATAATGTCGTAAGATCAGCCCTTCATTTGAAACTGCATAACCAAAGGGTATGGCTGCTGCCTGGATAAAAACAATAGCAAATAGCAAGAACAGGAATCCAAAAACAGCCCACAGCATAGGCTCTTCATCCACTGGAAGCAGGAAAACAAAAATGACAAGGAAAAATGTGAGTACTGCATAAAACATCCAGACGTTTTTATGACTGGTTCTTGGCTTAAATTGGATCTTCATGGGCCAAAAATAAACGATCAAATTTTATCCAAGCGATAACTATAGTGACTGAACCTAAAAATCTCTTCCACCTAAAAAGGCTATGTTTGCACCTCAATTCGGGGTATGAACACACATCTTTTCCAGTTTCTTCAGCTCACCTTTGCTATTTTCCTTATGAGCTCCTCCGGGGTTCTTGGAAGATATATTGCACTCCCCACGCCTGTCACCATATGGATCAGGTCGGTGATTGCTGTCATTACACTGTTTCTGATACTTAAGGCTCTAAAGAAATCGACTTTCATTGGATGGGGTCGTCATTTTAGAATTGTCCTCATCAGTTCAATTTTTCTAGGTGCTCACTGGATCGCCTACTTCAGTGCCCTGCAGGCATCAAATGTAGCCATTGCCATGCTGTCAATGTTTACCTACCCCATCATGACTGCCATGCTCGAACCTGTATTATTGAAGACCAAATTTGATAAGGGGTCATTGGTGCTTTCGTTCATTGGTCTCGTCGGCGTCTTTTTCCTCGTACCTGATCTGAATTTTGACAATACAGTTACCCGAGGGGTACTTCTTGGTCTTTTAGCCGGCTTTTTCTATGCCATCAGAAATATCCTGATGAAGAAAAACCTCACTGATCATGGAGGATTAACCCTGATGTACTATCAGATGGCCATTATTACGTTATTGCTGTGGCCAGCTACATTTATCTATAAACTGGATTTCAATGCACAGATCATCCATGGCGATTGGGAAGCCTTGCTAATTCTTGGGTTAGTGACAACAGCATTCGGGCATACACTCTTTGTGAGGAGTCTAAAGAACTTCACCGTCACTACCGTAAGTATCCTAAGCTGCCTCACACCCTTATTAGGTACGCTGCTAGCAGTATTTATATTAGATGAAATTCCAAAAGGCCAAACCGTACTGGCAGGAACCATTATTCTCTTAACAGCAGGATTGGAAAGCTACAGATCAGTACAGCAGAAGAAAAGGAGTTAATCCCAATTAGAGCTGAAAGTTCCTGGTGATATTGAATCCCAGGTGAATATTTCCACCAAAAAAATCATCTGTGGTTTCTCCCACAAAACCCTTGGCAATCATGGCTGTTGAATTAGTGATGTGAAACTGGAAAATATGCCCGCCTGTATCGATATCAAACCCCAGCGCCAAAGCATTGTAGTAATCCGGATTTAATTCCCTTAGCTGGTGGTAATATTCTACATTGAGCGAAAAACGCTTTCCGATTTTATACCTCCCTCCGACTCCAATTGCAAAAACATCATTGTTTTCCTCAATCGCCACGGCATTATAATGAACCCAAACAGGCATCAATTGCAATGAAATGGCTGATGAGATCTTCCTGGCAATCAATAACTGATTGGTAAAGGCCAGGTTCTGCTTAAAGGTACGTTCCGGTGTAGTCCTTACTGTTCGGTATGCTACAGATCCAAAATAAGTGAGTGAAACAGGAATTTGTTTTTCACCCTTTGACTGACTTAAAATCCTGTATTTAGCAAACCCATCGAGGTGCTTACCCAAGGAGTTTCTTCCGATACCAATGGTGAATTTATCAGTAATGGCATAATCCAGTCCCAACCTGATATTGGCTCCATCCATTCCAAAAAACTCATAGGCACCTCCACGGATATTGCCAAAACGGTGGGAAATGATGAAAGTTAGATTCTTTTTTGATCGTGTTTCAATAGAATGACCATTGATCAGTCTTGTACCTTTAAATGTACTTGAAACTTCAATATTGCCCTGATCCAGCTCCTGGTCAATCTGACTCAATAGGTCATCCTGGGCACATACTAAGTAAATGTTAAAAATCAACAGGAGGTTAAGAATAAGAAATCTCATTAATTCGACTGATTTTTGAAATTAAAGCTAGCAGTAACTTCAACTTCTTCTGCTATGTTGTAAAAAACTATTTTAGGAATGTCAATTTTAAATTTGGCTACTGCAACGATGAATTTGGTTGATACGGCCGTGGATTCATTGGATACTTTACATTGAATTTCTGTCTCCAGGGGATTTGTCACACCGTGAATGGTGAGATCTCCGGTAACCTTTAAGGTAAAACTTCCGGGACTTTTAAATTTCTCAGCATCAAAATCTAGAATTTTTCCCTTAAAGGTAGACTTGGGATATTTATCGGACTCTACATAGTTCTCATTGAAGTGTTCCTTCATGAGCGATTTCTCAAATTCAAAATCCTGCATCAACATACTGACAGCAACACTACCATTACTTAAGTCCAATGCTCCTACCGCCTTATCATTGATAGCTTCTATATTTTCAACCGGGGCTTCAGAATAAAACCTGGCCGTCCCTTTTTTATCGATAAGTGCTCCCTGCCCAAATGAAAGGAGACTCAGGATCATCAACGAAAGAAAGATAAACGCTTTGCCAGGAACAGAGAAAGGAAATGCATTCAATTGCTTGAAAATAAAAAAAGGCACAGGCCATAGGCCTGTACCTTCATACACATCTGTTTGACAAACTATGCCATTAAGGCAATGCTGGTGTACATCAGAGCCATCAATAGGATCTGAGTTACATGGATTAAAATCCTGATCTTTCTCATAGCAAATTAAAAATTTAAATAAAGATGTATAACTCATTTCAAATCAGCAAGATATATGAGATTAATTTTTAATTAAATGTATATTGTATGGAGATTAACGAACCTGCACTGTACAGATCCACACTGCCCCATCCAACGTCCTTGAAGGGAACTTTGATATATGGCTCCACTCTAAGGTTTACCTTCGGTTTTATGTACCACATGACCCCAAGTGATAAATTACCGACACCTAACAACTCTTTGGTCATCTCATTAGAATCCCAACCATACTCAGTACCAGGATTATAGCTGCTAAACTTATAAGTGCAGTCTTCACTTAAGATGAAATAGTTGCTCACTCCAAAGCTTGAAATAAACTGGAATCGACTTTTAGGATTCCAATTATATGTCAGATTGATTGGTATATCAATAACCACGATGTGCCCATCTACAACGCTAGGTACCACACCATTTGTAAATCTTTCCCAGTAATTATTGGGGGGATAATAGTTTTCTCCTGCTGTGATATACTTTTTCTTGACATAAAATGCTCCTGTGGACAAACTCAACCTATTCCTGTACGTCGTGATGAACTGAATCCCGGCCTGTCCGGAGAGCTCCATATTTTCATTCATTCCCACACTATTGAAATCCGGTGAAAGCCCCAATGCAATGCCATAAGTAAAAAGCTTCTTTTTATCAGGAATTACCATTTCACCTGGCTCGGCAACTGGTTGGTTGTTTTCAATGTATTGAGTCTGATCAACAGCAATTAAGAGCTCATAGGGTAAAACCGGAATCTCATGATCAAATGATCTATTCGGTGGCAAAACCAGGAAATCACTTTGCCGTTGCTCACTAGTTGCAGTTGGTGCATCCTCATCAGAATCATCGGTAAGTATGACCAACCCTCCATTTGGAGCATTAAAGTTTTCATTCGGAACAGTAGGTCCATTTAGCTGTCTTGCCTCAACGTCATTAGAGTTGTTCGGTCTCTTCTCATTCTGTAAGGATTCTTTTTCTTCCTGATTGCTATTTGGGGTTGTCTGGGCCTGCCTATCAAATTGATCAATCTCCTTTTCATCTGGGTTAGTGTCTCCAACCACTGGTATTTCGGCTATTTCTTTGCTGACGGCAGGGTCAACATTGATTTTATCCCTGTCGAAAGTACCCCCCATCCATAGGATACCCAGCATCAATACCATCCCACCAACAACTGAAACGCCAATAACAGGAATGTTTAATGGTGGATTGGCAGGAGGAACAACCGGCATCTCTGCATCGAGACGCTCCTCCAGAGCCTCCCAATGAGTCTTGTCATATTGCACATCATAGTGCGCAATGACTTTCTTTACAAATCGGTCAATATTTTCCTCTTTATTCGACATACGGTTTTTCTAAGACCTTTTCCAAAATTTCACGCATATGTTTTCTGGCTTTAAACAGGTTGGATTTTGTTGTTCCAACTGTCACACCTAATTGGTTGGCAATTTCTTCGTGGGTAAAGCCCTCGACCACATACAGGTTAAAAACTGTCCGGTAGGAAGGAGGCAATTGTTGCATCATATCTATAATCTCGCCATAAGAAATACCCTGAATTATACCCGCTTTATCGGGCAAATTCAGGGCTTTCTCAAGCTGGTTCGTCTCAATTCGGCTTTTGTTCTTGTTAAAATGGTCGATTGCTGCATTGACCATAATCCTTCCAAACCATGGTCGAAAGGGTTTCTTCACATCAAATCCTTTCAAGTATTTAAAGACTTTCATGAAACCATCATTTAAAATCTCCACTGCATCATCTTTTGAGTTTGAATACCTTAAGCAAATGCTCATCGCATATGCATAGTAAGACTGATAGAGCTGCTTTTGTGCTGCTCTCTCATTCCTGATACACGCCTTGATCAGTTTTCTGTTTATATGATCATCAAGACTCAATTCTGGCAATCTTTTTATGTGTTACATAAAAGTTAATGAAAAAGGTTGGCTGTACATCTAAAATAATGTCATGACTTGAGGATCTAAACTGATTTATTGATGAATGGACTTGCAAAGGAAAAAGTGATATAAGTTTGCGTTATGAAAATTAAGATAAAATAAGATTTTCTTATGACCCTGAATCAACTCATCTACGCCACCAAACTGAAGACATATAAGAACTTTAAAAAAGCATCTGAACAGCTCGGTATCAGCCAGCCGGCCCTGAGTTTACAGATTCAAAAACTGGAAGAGGAAATCGGCATATCTCTATTCAACAGGTCCACGAAGCCACTTGAAGTAACTGCCGATGGTGAACTTTTTCTCTCGAAAGCCCAGGAGTTACTCAATAGTGCTAGCCAGCTATCTAGATTTTCTCAAGAAATTAACGAATCGTTTACCGGACAACTTAAGATTGGAATTATCCCTACCCTGGCCCCATTCCTGGTACCTTTGTTTTCAAACAGGATTCAGGAAAAATACCCCACATTTAGACTGGACTTTCACGAAGCCACTACTGAAAATGTGGTGAAAGCTGTGAAGCATGGTGAATTTGATGTAGGAATCATCTCCACACCTATCACTGCCAGTGGAATACACTCCATACCATTATTTTATGAAGCGTTTTACCTGTATCTATCCGATAAGTCTATCGGTGACAGCAATGAAATGAAGCTCGAAGACATTCCCTACAACAACCTGTGGCTATTAGACGAAGGAAACTGTTTTAGGGATCAGGTCAATGACCTGTGTGATCTCAACAAGGTGCGCAAGGAGAAAACATTTATCTATCACAGCAATTCTATTGACTCGCTCATTAGGATGGTAGATACCATGGGTGGTGTAACTCTACTCCCAGAGCTATCAACGCTCAGTTTAACCGGAGAACAGGAAGCCAATCTTAAAACCATCAGCGGAACAAAAAAAGTACGGGAAATCAGCCTCATTGTCACCAAAAATTATGACAAACGAAGGTTTATCATGAAGCTGGAAGAATACATCAAATCAAATATCCCTAAACATATGATGGTGAAAGACGAATTTGAGATAGTTGACCCTAACATCCACTTGTAGTCAACTATTTTCGGTTCGCTGGATGTTCTTTATTATTTTGCAGTTTCAACCTATTTAAAAATTCGACAAATGAATAAGCGTAAATTTCTTAAAAACCTAGCAGGTGGTTCAGCGGGTATCGCCATAGCAGGACTTTCTTCTAACATCATAGCTAGCTGTAGTCCTTCTACTAAATCTGCTGAAGGTGAAAAACAAATGGCTGCTACGGCAGGTGAACTATTCTTTAGTATTTCGCTGGCGGAGTGGTCCCTTCACAAGGCATTAAGAGCCAATGAAATGACCAATCTTGATTTCATCCGGATGGCAAGAACAGAATTTGGGATAGGAGCTGTCGAATATGTTAACCAGTTTTTCAAAGACAAAGCAAATGACAAGGCTTATCTCGCAGAGATGAACAAAATCGCTGCTGACAACGATGTCAAAAACGTATTAATCATGATTGATGGTGAAGGTAGCCTGGGTGCTTCAGACAATGCAGAGCGCACTACAGCCATCGAAAATCATTACAAATGGGTAGAGGCTGCCAAAGAGCTTGGGTGTCATTCTATTCGTGTCAATGCCCGGGGTAATGGCGCTTTCGAAGAAGTAGCCAAAAATGCAGTTGACGGGCTTTCCAGACTATCCGAATTCGCTAAAGATTATGGCATTGGTGTAATTGTAGAGAATCATGGCGGCCCATCTTCTAATGGAGAATGGTTAGCAGGGGTCATGGCCAAGGTAAACATGGATAACTGTGGCACTCTGCCAGATTTCGGCAATTTCTGTATTGAGCGAGCGGACGGTAAATGTGTAGATGAGTATGACAGATACAAAGGAGTTACAGAATTGATGCCTTACGCTAAAGGGGTTAGTGCTAAATCACACGATTTTGATGCAGATGGAAATGAAATTCATACCGATTATGCCAAAATGCTGGGAATTGTGAAAGCAGCTGGCTACAAAGGCCATGTAGGCATAGAATATGAAGGTAGTAAGCTAGGTGAAATTGAAGGTATTAAAGCCACTAAGGCTTTGCTCGAAAGAGTTGGTGCTACTGTATAATTGTAAAAGCTTTAAAACAAAAAACCGGATCTCTCGATCCGGTTTTTTTTATGATCTTTATTGTGCAACAATTGGTATGGTAAGCTTTACATCACTCCACAGTATCAGCATATTGATACCTGCTCCACTGCTTTCCAAATCAATCGTGAACTGTTCGGTATGAGAGGACTTCTCAACAGGAATTGTCAGCTTGGCCACATCCTGCTCATAATCCGGCTCAGAATAACCCCATCTATCCAGGGACGAGTTTACCCCAATTACGAAAGACTTGCTACCCGGAATAGCATAAAGCGTATAAGTACCTTTTTCCAGGGCAGTCCCTCCGAATAGCACGTCTGCACTAAAGGTGATTTCAGTTGCTTCATTTGCTCCAAGTCGCCAGTAAATCCCATAAGGTTGTAAGGCATCATCTTCAGAGGGCCCAAAAATCAAGCGGTCTCTCACAGATGGTCTGCTATAGGTTACTGAAACGGTTAAGTCCTGAGCGGATGCTTCTGTAGAGCCAGGAGGGCTTAAGGTTCTGTTTCTGTTGTTGAGATAGGCCAGCAGGCCAACTAAAATAACCGCCAAAATGCCGATACCTATTAAGACTTTTTTAAGCATAGTAATAATAATTTAATGCTGACGCGAACTTAGCTATAATCGCTCTTTTAAAGACCAAACTCATCGATAATGTTTAAGTTTGACAAAATTTATGAAGATACTTGGAATCGACATTGGTGGCACAGGAATCAAGGGGGCCATCGTCAATACAAAAAAAGGTACACTAAAGTCTGACCGGTATAGAATCCCTACCCCACAGCCTGCAACGCCGGATGCCGTTTTAGATACCGTAACACAAATTGTAAAAGAATTTGATTGGAAAGGCCCTATCGGATGTGGTTTTCCTGCAGCGATTAGGCATGAGATCATCAAAACCGCTTCCAATATCGATCCCTCCTGGAAAGGGCTAAATGCTGCTGAAAGAATTCAACAGGCTACGGGTTGTCCCACACACCTGGTAAATGACGCGGATGCTGCAGGTTTATCAGAGGTAAAATTTGGTGCTGGAAAAGACGAAAACGGAGTTGTCATGATGATAACCTGTGGTACAGGAGTTGGTAGTGGACTATTTACAAATAAAAAGCTGGTACCCAATACCGAATTTGGTTTTATCCATGTAGACAACACCAAAGCTGAGTACTACTGCTCCAACACTGCAAGGGAAAAGGAAAACCTGGACTGGGACGTTTGGGGAGGCCGCCTCAACAAATACCTGAAAAGACTGGAGGAACTATTCTGGCCTGATCTCTTCATCATTGGAGGGGGCATCAGTAAGCAGTTTGATAGTTTTAGTCCATATATAGCACTGGATACCAAAGTGGTCCCTGCTGAATCACGAAATCATGCAGGCATAATTGGAGCCGCACTATCAGCACAACAAAGCATTAGTAAAAAACTACTCAAGAGTAGCAAGTGACAGGAAAACTCAAAATAGTCATGCTGGATGCTTATGTGGCCAATCCGGGAGATACCTCATGGGAGCCAATAAGTAAATTAGGTGACGTCACCCTTTATGATCGTACCTCTATCGATCAGGTTGTTGAAAGATCGAAAGAGGCAGATATCATTATCGTCAACAAAGCAAAAGTCAGAGAACAGCACATCAAAGCATTGCCCAATCTAAAGCTGATCTGTGTGTTAGCTACTGGGATGGACAATGTGGACTACGAATATGCCAGATCCAGAGGAATTGAAGTGAAAAATGCCGTGGGATACGGTTCTACTGCTGTCGCTCAGCATGCCTTTGCTTTGCTGCTAGAGCTAACGAACAATGTGGCGCTACACAATGCCTCAGTCCAGGACCTGGAATGGACCAACAATGACGACTGGTGTTACTGGAAAGAAGGAATCACCGAGCTACATGGCAAAACTCTGGGCATCTATGGACTAGGTACCATTGGCAAAGCAGTGGCTAAAATCGGGGAAGCCTTTGGGATGCAAATAGCAGTCACAAGCAATCACGCTAAACAGACTGATTACCCAAACTGGCAGTTAGTGGACCTTGACCGGCTTTTCACCATATCTGATGTAATCTCTTTACACGCCCCCCTCACGCCTTCAAATGAACGGATAGTCGATGCAAAACTTCTTCATAAAATGAAAAAATCTGCCTTGCTTATCAATACAGGCCGTGGTGGACTCATCAATGAAGCAGACCTCCGTACTGCCCTACTGGAAAAAAGAATAGCAGGTGCTGGCGTCGATGTACTTTCCGTTGAACCTCCTGCCGAGGACCATCCACTGCTAGGACTGAACAATTGCCTTATCACACCCCACCATGCCTGGGCTGCCAGGGAGTCGAGAATCCGGTTAATAAATATGGTGGCCGAAAATATTGCTGATTATTTGTCTAAGACAACAGGTTAATAGTTATGATGCTTAGCTACATTCTTTTGTAGCGGCTTCAATCGTTTTCCTTTCATTTTGTCCAAATCCCTGGAGTGATTTAAATCCTGCCAACTGTTTGCACTATAATGGCTTGTCTCACAGGACATAAGAAATACGCTCGATATGATTATCACAAATAATGTGAATCTTGATAAATGATACATGAGTTGCTGGTTAAATTAAATATAAACTATTTAAGAATAAATTGTACTTATTAGTACTCTATCTAACGCAGAGGTAACCGGTTTATTTGAAAATTAGGCATTACACCTACCCATAATCAGCGCACAATTTCGGTTTCAAAATACCGTTAATGATTTTCATGCCGTCCCCCAATAAAAAGCTCCTTCTTGGAGTCAGACTTTTCTACAGGGAATATACCGTATTCAATCTGATCCTGACACTTGTAGGGGTTTTCTTCATTATAACTCTTGGCAAGATCAGTTTCATCTACATTTTCTGGATTAAGACGCTAGGGTACTTTGTTTTAGGGGCACTTTATTTGATGGGAAAGAGAAAGCATCTTTACTTTTTCCATAATATGGGAATTAGCTCCTATCGTCTGTTCAGTGCTTCTATCGTGCTGGATATACTAATCGCTCTCCCGATATTCATCATTACACACCTAATCATTCACCATTGAGCATTCTGGAGGCAGATAGCATCAACCTTTCGTTTGGAAATCGTAAGATCTTATCTAATGTCTACCTGCAATGCCGAAGAGGAGATGTAGTAGGCATCATTGGCAGGAATGGCTCTGGCAAATCGAGTTTGATGAAGCTCATCTTTGGTACACTAAGGGGAGAAAATCAATCCATAAGAGTCAACAGTCAGTATGTTGATCAACTATTCAAACAACCCGGGATGATCAACTACCTGCCCCAGGACAGTTTCCTGATGAGTTATCTGACCGTCAGTCAGGTGAGCAAAGTATTTGATGCGGCGCATATTATCAATCTTGAGATTCTTAAACCACACATAAACACCAGGATCGGCAAGCTCTCCGGAGGACTAAAAAAGTTGGTGGAGATCCTTACTATGCTCTACACACCCTCAAAATTTGTTTTACTTGATGAGCCCTTCTCTTTTCTTTCGCCAGTACTCGTTGAAGAAGTGTCCGCTCACATTAAAATTCAATCCAGGACGAAGGGCATTGTCCTGACTGATCATCAATATCAATCTGTATGGGGTGTTGCCAATAAATATTACATCCTTTATGATGGCATCTTGAGAGAAATCTATCATCAGGATGAACTGGAGCAGTATGGTTATCTCAGTCGATCTTGAAAATCAAAACCACTTCTTCAGGCGCATGTAAAGCGACATCCCCACAGCAACTGACACCATTACTCCTATCAAAAGCGGATACCCCCATTTGTAATCCAGCTCGGGCATATAGTGAAAATTCATCCCATAAAGCCCTGCCAGAAAAGTTAACGGGATAAAAATAGCAGATACGACAGTAAGGGTTTTCATGACATTGTTTCGCTCATTGTTTTGATTGGATTGCTGCAAATCCATCAGGTCTCGGAGCATTTCCCGCGAAGTATCGAAGGATGAGATAAGGTAATTCAGGTGATCAATCACGTCCTGAAAATAGTTGATTGACGCCTTGTCGATAAACCCCTTACCCTCTACCCTTACTTTATTAATGGCATCTCGCATTGGCAAGGTATATTTCCTCAGGACGTTCACATCTTTCTTGATATCAATCACAAGTTCCATCACATTGAAAGAAGGATCAGCAAAAGATTTGGCTTCCAGTTGTTCAATCTTAGCTCTCAGATGCTCCATAATCTTCATATAATGGTCCACCACCGCATCGATGATATGATGGAACAGATAATCACCTTTGGATTTCCTGATAATCCCTTTTGACAGCTGTATACGCGAACGCAGTTCATCAAAAGCATCTCCGGGCAGTCCCTCCTGAAATGTGATGATAAGGTTTTTGTCAAATACGATACTGAGGTGCTCTTCTACAATCCTGTCTTCAGCCTTTACATAATTCAACATCTTGGTGGTGAAGAACAAATACTTATCAAAGACCTCAAACTTTGGAAGCTGATCCGTATGCATGATATCCTCCACCATAAGGGGGTGTATTTCAAACAATCTGGCCGTATCATCAACCAAAGACTTATTTGTAATTTCTACATCAAACCAGTTGATATAATTGTCATCTACCAGCTCTGATGCCTTAGCAGGACTCAAACCTTCCTTGGTTCGACATTCCGCTTCATTGTATTGTATAAGGGTCAACACTTGAGTAAAAATTAACTATCGAAATTAATTGAATCTTGTGATACTTTATTACACAATCACCCGAATATTTCTATCAGAACCCACCCCACAAGGACCTGTATATCAATCGATTACAAAATATTTTCTGAATCGATAAATTTTTTAAACCATCTAATAACTTTTACGTTTATTCACTCCAATTTGAACAATGTGTTACTCAATAAAATAGCACGATTCTTAAACAATAAAATGAACATTAGAAAAATTCTCATCATCATTGGATTGGTATTCATTTATGATGTAGTTACCGCACAAACAAATGATTTTAGAAACCTGAACTGGGGTATGGAGCTTTCCACCGTAAAATCGCTGGAAACCTGCCGGTTGGTCACCGAACTACCCTCAAGAGTTTATTATGATTGCACCATTGCCGACATCAAAGGCCAGATTGTATACACTTTCACAACTACAGACCTGTTGATGAGGGCGAAGTACTTCTTCACTCCGGAATACACCAACATCAACTTTTACATCAAAGATTACAAGTTGTTTCAGGAGCTGTTGACCAACAAATATGGTGCTCCTGCTCAAAAAAATGTGGTCACGATCAACAAGACTACCATTGCTGAAAATGAGTGGGCCCCTAATTTGCTCACAGGTAATCTGAGACTTGAAACGATTTGGAAAAGTGGCAGAACCGATGTCTTGCTCACGTTATCCAAGTTCAATGATCAGTATGTGGTTCAGATCGATTATATCTCTCCTGAGATGAGTAAGGTCGATTATGAGACCCGAAAAGAGATTATTGCAAAGAGTTTATAAAACAGTAAAGCCTGGTCTAGATTCTAGACCAGGCTTTGAAAGAAATCGGACAAATTCGGATTTATGATAAATCCTTAACCATTGATTCCTTTATTTCTTAATTTCATCGAGTACTTCTTTTGCGCCGTTTACTCCATCTCTAATAGATTTCTTAACGGCATTCGCACTTTCTTCACTGATTTCAGCGGCTGCTTCCAAAGCAGCGACAATACTATTTTTGGTCGCAGCTAAGGTGTCTCCCCCTACTTTACGGACGCCATCTACAGACCCACGTATAGCCTCAACAGCAACCTCTCCCACATCAACTCCTATTTCTTTGGCTGCCAGAATCGCTTGTTTCACTGATCCTTTCACTGCATCCTTCTGCTCTACCCCGGCCTTCATAGAACCCTGCACCGCACCATCTACAATTCCTTTCACAAGATTGATACTACTCTTCCCAATATTTTTGATGCCTTCGAAAGCACCTTGCACAATTGAGGCTGGTAATTGAATACCTTTCACAACGATATCTGACGCACCTTTAATGGTAGTCTCTGTAAGATCTTTGACGGATTCAATTACAGTTCCACCGAGGTCTGCTGTACCTGAAAGAGCTCCTTTAAGCCCTCCTTTGATACCACTCACAACTGATGATACAATGTTTGCCATAATCATTTAAGGGTTTGATTCTTTATTTAAGTTACGCTATAAAATCAACAGAATCCAGCAACACATTGTTTTAAAATCTTTGAAAAAATGGCTGATAGTTATGCTTATATCATACAATACCCAGTGCTGTCCCTAGCACAGTTGCGAGTCCGAGGAAGCTCAGAAAACCCACAATATCTGTTACTGTAGTCAGTACTATTGAGCTCGATTGTGCCGGATCCTGACCGAGTGACTTCAGCATGATTGGAATTACCGCTCCGGAGAAACCAGCAATCACCATCGACAATACCATAGAGGTACCAATGACAATAGCGAGACCGAATGAATCAGCCCAAAAATAAACGATGGCCGATGTGGTCAGCGCTACAGCAACCCCATTCAAAAACCCAACGGCTACCTCTTTTCTGGCCACCCGCCACCAATGGCTTGTATTAATTTCCCGGAGTGCCAGCCCTCTGATAGTTACAGCCAGCGCCTGGGAGCCTGTATTGCCCGACTGACCAGCCACTACGGGAAGAAATACAGCCAACACCGTAATCCTGGCGATCGTGTCTTCAAAAATCCCAACAATGGAAGCTGCGAGAAATGCTGTAGCCAGATTGATTTCCAGCCATGGTAACCTTTTCTTAATGGCAAATGACACTTTCGATAGCGCTCGCTCTTCACGGCCAGCACCAAAGATGGCCAGAACGTCTTCCGTAGCATCTTTTTGTGCAGCGGCTATTAGCGCGTCATTGCGAATGATCCCCAGTATCTCTTTGTTTTGGTCTACAACAGGTAAACCAAAGATCTTTCCCTCCTGAAAGAGGTTGACAATCTCTTCCTCAGGAGTCATTGGCTCCACCGAAATACCTGGCTCCATTAAATCATCCAGTAAAGTATCAGGGCTCGAAATGGCAATCGTTTGAAGCGGCACCCTTCCCAACAATTGGTTGTGCTCATTTGTAACATATATGTTAAGGATCCGTCTATCTTTTACAACCCTCAATTTGTCCAACACGTCTCCAGCCGTCTGACCTGGTTTGAAGGTATGAATCCGTGTATCCATGAGAAAACCCGCAGAATCGGGTGGGTATGTCAACAATTCCCTGATTTGCTTTACACGCTTATCAGGCATAAGTTTTAACTTTTGCTGCTGATCACCTTTATCGAGCCGTGACAACAGCTGGGTGGTCTTAAATGTATCCAGCTCGTTGAAAACAGAGACAAAAAGCTCATCATCCATTACTTCTAACACATCCGGCACAATACCGGGAGTCATAAAGGACAGGATTTCTGCAGCAACCTCGGGAGCTTGCTCTGCAAAATAATCCACCACTTCTTTTGGTGAACAGTCATTGAGTATCTGGGCAGCTTCTCTTGGATACCGCAGCATAAAACTACTGACTAAGGCTATTTGTAAGGTGGACCTGCTCATGATGCTCTGTCTTTGACGTTACTATCAGGGGAAGTACCCAACAAACTGATAAATCCAATACGATATAACTCGCTCAAAGCGCTGCCCGCCTTGAACACCGGCCTTCGCTGAACATCATCATTACCCACATATTCCTTAATGGCCTGCCTCGAGATAGCACCAAGAAAGATCCCCTCTGAATCTACAACTGGAAGTTGGCTGAATTCCGATTCCCACTGAGGCAATAGATCTTCCACACTCATTGCAGGGAGCAGAGTCATAGGTTTCTCTTTAATGATAGAATGGATATTTCGATCTTGTTGGTCTGAAAACAGATCTTTCAAATGAACATATCCCACCAACTCATCCTGTTCATTGAGCACGTAGATTTGCGAACCAGCCCCCTGCCGATTGCTTTTTACAAGGTCAACACAATCCGAAACCTTATATTCTGACTTAAAAGTTAATACATCGGTCTCCATGTGAGCTCCAACAGCATCCTTGGAAAAATTTAAACGAAACTCAATGCTGTCTCTAAGCTCAGGGTTCAACCGACTCAGAATTTCGTTTCGTCTGGCTTTTTCGCACCTGATGAGTAGGTTCCCTGCCTTTTTTGCAGGTATGGTGGTAATGATGTCTGAAGCTACCTTAAGGTCCAGAAAAGACATCACCTTGATAGCTTTAAAGGAAACAATTTTGCTCATGATAGCCGCTGAGATTGGAATGGGCATAGACTCCAGGAGCGCGGCAATGTCCTTGTCATCAAAGTCTTCAACAAGTCCGATGGCCTGGTCCGGATGATTCCTGATATACTGATCTATGATTTTATTGTCTGTATTTGTCATATTTAGTCTTTTAGAATGGCCGCCTTAGATTCATTAAACACCTTTGCCGGTATCAACACATTTCCTGTTGATGTTTCAAGCAATACTGCATGATCGGTAATTTTAACGATGACTCCTGTTACCTCCCCAATCTGGACTTTATCACCCAGATGATAAGATTTCCTCACATAGTAAGAAGCTAAAATATTGCTCACCGAAGTCTGCGCTCCCAGCCCAAAGGCCAATGCAGCTCCAAATAGCAGGGCTGACACCAAAATTATGATCAGGTTTGTGAGGAATCGGATATTGATACCCAGATGATCAACAGCTACTATTATGGCTACAAAAAGGATAAGGTAACGGATGATCCGGCCGAGATATTTGCCCAGGTTGAGACCAGTACGGGCTGCAGCCGATTTGATAAGATCATCTGCAAGGCGAGCAGAAATCACTCCAGCAAAGATGATGACCACAGCTACAAAGATACTGGGCAAAAAGGCGATAATCCTGCTTAATAAATCACTTAAGAAGTCGAACTGTAACAGATGTATACATGCCAGGAGCGTGATCAGTATAATGATCCAAAAAAGTGTCTTGGAAACGAACCTTGCCGACCCTTTTAGATCGACATTCAGAAACTTTTGCTTCAGGTTTTCATTCGCTACATTGTTGAGATAGAGAATCGATCGTCTTACCAGCTTTTCTACTATGATAGCGATCAACCACCCGCCAATTAGTAAAACCACCACCAAAATCAGGTCAGGAAGAATCTCTACCAGGCTATTCAACAGCCTGCTAAATACCTCATTTATGTTTTCTAACATAGGTAATCACATTTCTAAATAAGATAATATAAAAATGCCAAAATGTGCCTATATACTTAATTTGAAGTCATAAAGTCTTATCTAAAAGGCTACAAAAAATGGAAATTAAGCAGATTTAAAGTCACCAATGTATCATCATACAATCCATAGTTTTTGTTAATTTCAGTTCATGAAAGCAACGATAATCCTCCTTCTTCTTTCTACATCCCCCCTACTGGCGCAGCAATCCATCGATTTAGCCACACTTTCCTACCGTTTTGGGCCCGCTCAGTCTTATGAAAATAACCTGGGAGACGCAACTGAAACAGGTTTGATGGCGAATTTCAAGATTCCTGTTGTGATCAATGAATCTTCTATCTGGTATACTGATCTCACCTACCAGCACTTCAATATTGACTACTCTACCAATGACCCTGGAAGTATAATGCCCCTACAGCTTCACGGTGTCATTCTACAAACCGGTTGGGTAAGGAAGTTAAACGAAAAGAATGCGCTTCAAATGTTGATAGTTCCCAGGTTTATGAGTGACCTGAACCAAATTAACACGCAACACATTCAATTAGGTGCTATAGGCCTCTATGAGGTAAAGTATCATGAGGATCTTACCATGCGCTATGGAATAATGTATAATCGGGAAAAATTTGGCAACATGTTCGTCCCGCTTGTGTATCTCGACTGGATTGTCGCCCCCAGGTGGTCGATCTCAGGGCTGCTGCCCATCTTTGCAAAAGTCAACTATCATGCATCTGATAAGCTCACCCTTGGCTTTAGCCACTTTGGTCTTATCACCAGCTTCCAGATTGGAGATCCAATGTACAACAAAGACTATATTGAACGCAAAAGCATTGACCTGACCCTTTTTGGACGATATAAGTTCTGGGGAGACCTTTGCCTGGAAGCACGGGCTGGTTTTGCCGTTGGGCGAAGCTATCTACAGTTTGCAGAAGGCGATGAAATGGATTTCAGGGTAGCTATTTTAAGCTTTGGAGATGACAGAACACAGAAAAATATTGCCTTTGATCCGGGTCCAATTGTGGACCTACGGCTTGTTTATAATCTAGACCTTACATCCAGGTAATCCCTTAATACCATTTATAGACCCGAATGCCCGCAGCGTAAAGGATTAGGCCAAATGCAAATAATCCGATCAACTCAGGCAGCACATTCAACAAGGTAGCCCCTTCCAGAAATACTGATCGGATACTGTCAGCCAATATAGTCAGTGGGAAAAACTGGATAATAGCAATCATGAAATCAGGAAAATTGTGATAGCTGAAATAGATCCCGGACATGATCATCATGGGCATCACTACAAGGTTGATCAGGCCATTTGCTATTTGGGTGTTGGAGGTTCTGGATGCAATCAAGATGGCCAACCCTGTAAATGCGACATTTCCGGCTATTACCAATAACACCACAGCCAGTATAGACCCTGTGATGGAAATATCAAAGATCCATTTTGTAATTCCCACCAGTAACAAAACTTCTATCGTACTGAGCATCAGTCTGGAAATCAACTGAGAAGCTACATAGTTATATTTCTTCATGGGAGTGGCTACCATCCGTCTAAGTAACTTCTTGTTTCTTCTGTCCACATTGCTATAGCTGATGCCCCACATGCAGCTCATCATCACTCCCATAGCCAAAAGTCCCGGAACAAGAAAATCAATATACCGCGTCCCTCCCTGCTCCAGGATGGTAATATTCCCGGGATCAGGAGCTTCACCTTTGACTGCAGCGGACAATTGCAGGTAGGCATAATTAGCTTCTGCATTGTTTGGATCAAAATGATACTGAATGTCGTCCCTCTCCACTTTGAGGATCATACTGATCATCCCTTTCTTCAGCATAAGAATGGCATCATCCCAGCTCGTCTTTTCGAACTGGTATCTTGTAAAGCCAATTTTCTCATTCCCCAGCAGCTTACCTTCACCACCTTCTGTGACAAATGGGAAGGCGCAATCTGCTTCTGCACACACTATAGCTACAGTCTTTTCTTGTTCTCCCCCACCTGAGAACGCCAAACCAAGACCCAGTGCTAGTAGGATTGGGAAAAAGATAGCCCAAAACAGAATGCCTGGCTCCCGCAGGTACTCCTTTAATTCCACCCCTGTCAATAAAACTAATTGCCTCATTTCTCATCAATTAAGTGTCTGCCGGTCATGGCAATAAATAGGTCATCCAATGTCATCTTCCGACATTCAAGTGAAGTCAGTTTCAGATCTTCCCCCTCTATGTATTGTAGAAAAGACGGAAGATATTCCACGAGATCCTTAACAATGATTTCTCCTTTCAATCCGTCCTCTGAAAAGCTCGTATTGATAATGTTGTCTGGCTTAGGGATCCCATTGTTGCTAAGTGTCTTGTTTACAGCAAAAGAAATTTTTTCGCCGTTAATATACTCTGAAAGCAGGTCATCGAGTGTGCCCCTTGCCAGCACTTTACCCCGATCGATGATCACAATCCGTTCGCACAAATAGGAAGCCTCTTCCATATAATGTGTGGTTAGGATCATTGCAGTATTGTATGCCTTCCTGAGCTTTTTAAGGATTTCCCAGATTTCTCGTCGTGCTGTTGGATCCAGACCTGTAGTGGGCTCATCCAGCAGGAGTACTTCCGGCTGGTTTAAAAAAGCGATTCCCAATGCCAGTTTCTGTCGCTGGCCTCCTGAGAGGTTCTTGGTATAGGTTTTCCTTTTTTCACCCAATCCCACAAGTTCAATGATGGCTTCTGACCTTTCTCTAGGGAGGTCATAAAAACCGGAGAAAAGTTCAAGGGTTTCCCAGACGGTAAGTTTCTCTATGAAGTGAGTTTCCTGAAAAGACAACCCAATGATTTTACGCAGTTTGGTTTCATTGCCTTTCCAGGACAGGCCATTGATCAATATTTTACCTTGATCAGGTTTTTGAATACCCTCAATCATTTCCACCAGGGTGGTTTTCCCAGCACCATTTGGTCCGAGTAAAGCCACAAACTCTCCCTTTTCAATGGTCAGGTCTATCCCGTCAACTGCTTTAGTACTACCAAAGTATTTCTTAACTCCTGAAACTGAAATGATTGGGTCAGCCATTATTTACGCTTTGATTGTTGTCGTATATCAATACAAATCTCTGAAAAACATTGAGTAAAATGCATTCATCTCAACAAAATTCAAAAATGAATCAGGATTAAATAATTATTAACCATATCACCGCCTGGCAGAAACAAAAAAAGCAGTCTAAGACTGCTTTTTTTTGACAATATTTTAGAAAGATTATTGCTCCAGAGCGCTGATCTTCTTCTGAGTAGCAGAAGCTTTTTCCTTCATGCCAAGGTTCGAATAGATGTATACCAGATACTCCATGTTTTGAACCTTATCCCCTTCAGGGCTGATATCTACGATCTTTTCCCATTGTGGCATAGCATCCTTAAGTTTTTGCTGAATCACTGGCTCCAGCTCAGCATATTTCTTTTTGTCAGCCTTTGTCATTCCAAGGTTATTCTGTTGCTTGATCACGTCGTTGGCAGCATCCAGAAGAAGTACTCCTTTGTTGAAATGAGAGTTGTAGTGATCTCCTTTGGCTTCAATAGCCTTATCGTAAGCAGCCAAAGCTTTATCGCTGTTACCTAGCTGGTCATGGATTACTCCAAGGGCAAATTGAAGATCAGGATTGTTTGGTTCATCCTGCACTGCTTTTTCCAGCTCAGCTCTTGCTTCATCTATTCTATCCAGCTTGATCAAAATATCAATCCTGTTTCTGGTAAGATCCACATCACTCGGAAAATATTCTAAAGCTTCATTAACGGCATTCAGTGACTTTTCAAGGTCATTTTCCATGCCAACAATAGCTATGTAGTTGTAGAAATAGTCTTTATTGACAGCACCTCTTTCAATGACTTTCTTATACAATGTCTTCGCCTCTTCATACATCTCACCTGAGTGAGCTGCAAAGGCTGCATTGATCACTGCATTGGTGTCTGCCGGCTGGATGAAAGCAGCCTTATCGAAGTAACCTACTGCACTTTCAAAATTGCTTTCCTGATATTCATTTACACCCAAATTATAGTAATAGCTATAGTAGTTATTTATTTGCTCCGACTTAGTCACCGGTAACATTGAATTTGCAGATGTATAGAAATACTCTTTTCCTTCATCTCCAAGCTCATCAGCCTTTTCGAAGGATTTCATAGCCACTTCCATCGGGTTGTTAGACAACATTTTAAAGGCATCATTAGATGAAGTATCTAACTGCATGTACAACAAGCCCCGATAATACCACATTTTACCATCATCTTTGGTTTTTTCATGTGTTGTAGCATCGTCAAAAATCTGCTTTGCCTCAGCCAATTCGCCTTTATCCATAAGACTTTTTGCCTTATTAACTTTTGGCTTTTTCTGTGAGTAACCGGCAAAGCATACCATCAATGCCAGAGTAAGTCCTAGTATCTTTTTCATTGTAAACCTAGATTCGCGCGTTTTAAAATTTTAAGTTAATTAACATTTTCTTCTTCCTCATCAATTTGACTTATTTTTTCAACGGCTGATATTTCATCTTTATCGTTGAGTTTTATAAGCCTAACTCCCTGAGTAGCTCTTCCCATCACCCTGAGGTCCACCACATTCAACCGGATGGCTATACCTGATTTGTTGATAATCATCAGGTCGTCACTATCGACAACATCTTTGATAGCTACCAGCTTTCCAGTCTTATCGGTAACATTCAGGGTTTTCACACCCTTTCCACCCCTCTTGGTGATGCGATAATCTTCAAGGTTGGATCTCTTGCCGTATCCCTTTTCAGATACCACCAAAAGATTGGATGGTTCCTGATTAGAAACACAAACCATACCAACTACAAACTCCTTATCCTTGAGTGTAATTCCTTTTACTCCGGCTGCCAATCTACCCATAGGTCTCACATCAGACTCATGGAAATGAATTGCTCTTCCGGAATTACTTGCAATTACTATGTGATTGTCTCCGTTAGTTAAACGAACAGATAACAATTTATTTCCCTCATGGATGGTTATTGCATTGATACCATTTACCCTTGGTCGGCTATATGCTTCCAGGGAAGTCTTCTTTATGGTACCATTCTGAGTACACATGACAAGGAAGTTGTTATTGATGTAATCCGGATCAGTAAGTGTCTGCACGTTGATGACAGCTCTTACTTTGTCTTCCGCATCAATATTGATCAGGTTTTGTATGGCTCTCCCCTTGGAAGTCTTGCTTCCTTCAGGAATTTCCCAAACCTTTTTCCAGAATACTTTACCGTGCTCGGTAAACAGCAACAGATAGTTGTGGTTAGTAGCAATAAATAAATGCTCAGGAAAGTCATCATCCTTGGTGGCTACAGCACGGCTACCTACACCTCCTCTACCTTGCGCCCGATATTCTGCCAGCTGAGTTCTTTTGATGTAGCCCTGGTGTGAAATGGTGATCACCATCTCTTCATCCGGGATCATATCCTCAGCAGTAAATTCGTCTGCGGCATGCTCTATGGTAGACCTTCTTTCGTCCCCATATCGATCTTTCAGCTCAGTGAGCTCGTCTTTGATGATCTGCATACGCATGTCTTCATTGTTAAGAATGTTCTGAAGGTGTTCGATCAATTTCTTGATCTCCTCATATTCCTTAACAATTTTCTCACGCTCCAGACCTGTGAGCCTTTGTAGACGCATGTCCAAAATGGCTTTGGCCTGAATCTCTGAAAGGTTAAATTTCTCCATCAAGCCATTCTTGGCTATTTCAGGGTCTCTTGAACTTCTGATAAGGGCAATTACCTCATCAAGATTGTCCAGAGCTATTAAGTAACCCTCAAGGATATGGGCTCTTTTCTCAGCCTCATCCAGCTCAAATTGAGTCCTGCGGATCACCACCTCGTGTCGGTGATCTACATAATGCTTGATAAGGTCCTTTAGGTTTAGTGTGTGAGGTCTACCCTTAACAAGCGCTACATTGTTTACACTAAATGATGATTGTAGCTGTGTGTACTTGAAAAGGTTATTGAGCACCACATTAGGGATGGTATCCTTCTTGAGTTCGTAGACAATCCTCATTCCAGCCCTATCCGATTCATCCCTCAAATCAGAAATCCCTTCGATCTTCTTTTCGTTGATCAACTGAGCGGTCTTTTCGATCATGTTGGCCTTGTTGACCATGTAGGGGATCTCGGTGACGATGATTTGCTCTCTTCCTGTCTTGAGGGTTTCAATCTCGGCCTTGGCACGCATCACGATCCTACCACGTCCGGTTTCAAAAGCGGATCTTACACCCTGGTAGCCATAGATGATACCTCCGGTAGGAAAGTCTGGAGCAGTGATGTGTGTAATCAGCTCATCTACAGTGATATCATTGTTGTCGATATATGCAGAAATACCGTCAACAACCTCTGAAAGGTTGTGAGGAGCCATGTTGGTGGCCATACCTACTGCAATACCCGATGCTCCATTCAACAGTAGGTTCGGGAGCTTCCCAGGTAATACTGCAGGTTCTGAAAGGGAGTCATCAAAGTTTGGCTGATAGTCAACAGTATTTTTGTTGATATCAGCCAGCATTTCTTCGGCAATCCTTCTCAACCTGGCCTCGGTATATCGCATGGCGGCAGGTGAGTCACCATCTACCGAACCAAAGTTACCCTGGCCATCGACCAACTCATACCTCAATGACCACGGCTGGGCCATCCTTACCATGGTATCATACACCGCAGAGTCACCATGTGGGTGATACTTACCGAGTACTTCTCCGACAATCCTTGCTGATTTCTTATATGGCTTGTTGTAGTTTACTCCAAGCTCCAGCATACCAAAAAGTATGCGTCGATGAACTGGTTTGAGTCCATCGCGGACATCCGGCAATGCCCTGGAAATGATTACTGACATCGAATAATCGATGTAAGCTCCCCTCATCTCCTCCTCTATGTTAATCGGGATGATTGTTTGACCGGCGGATTGCATTCCTGACTCCTCGTCAGGTAAGTTTTTATCGTCTCCGTCTGACATTGAAATGGGTTAAAAATATACCTTTAAAACAGCCCGCAATTTAAGCAAAAAATATATGGATTTTATGCTTAATAAGGGTCTAATTTACGCCTGTTTTTTAGCTTATACCGCCACAATCTTCTGTGGTTCTGGCCGACCTTGGGATTTTGTACTTTCCAGATAGGTTGACCGCGGAATTCTTTCAGTCGTCCTTCATCATCACTTAGCACATGCTTGAGCTGAATATGGTCACTTTTCATGGGTGAACGCGGTATTTCAGGGATATTGATACTCACCCCTACCTGAAAGAAAAACGCATTATTTGAGAGCCTGATCGGGCTGTTGCCAGGCAGTTCAATCTTAAAGTTTTTAATGTCATAAGAAGGCCTGAAAGTAATCCTGAAATACTCTGACAGGTTTCGCTCGATGTTTACTCCTACATTGGCGAATAATCCATTAGTGATCATTGGAGATTCAAAATTCTTTCCATAGTTGGTAATCCCTAACCTCAATTCACCAACGAAAGTGTAATCCCACCACTCATAGAATTGGTATCCTGCCATACCCCAGAAGCGTGTCACAGGCACCGACTTGAACCCAAAATCATAGGCTCTTATGGAGTCCTTAAAGACATTGGGTTGTAGAGGTTTTACATATTGCTGCTCAAAGGTGAATCCCCCACCCACTTTAATCTTTTTGAAATTGTAATGCACTGACAGTGATATGGGAATAGAAGCTGACTGACTTTGAAAAATCAGGCCAACAGAATCTCCAAACATTGTATTACCAGCAATCACTGTGTCGGGTGTTGGATTCACAAGCCAATTAGAATAACCAACAGAATCTGTTCCGAACTCAGAACCCACTCCGATTATCATTTGCTTGCTTGAATCCTGGTAGAATGCGTAGTCGCTGAGGTTGTTTCGAAACTCAGTATGTCCATAGCCAAGGCTTAGGGATATAGAGAACTTATTTAAAAATAAGCGAAGGGGGTTGCGATGGATATCATACTTTTCGTAGATATCTTTTGATTGCGCTAAGACAGAGAAGGCTGCAGTTAGGCATAACAGTATTGTACATGCATACCTCTTCAAGCGGTTTTCATAGTTTTTTGCTAAAATAGGCAAAATAATAGTTATTCATCCACCTTAAACAAATTACCCGTTGGTGTAGAAACGAAAAATTGTGCCAGTAATTTTGTCAGATCAGTGAGTCTTCTCAAAAGTTTTTACAAACATCTGATAAACAATCAGTTTTTGAAGACCTAGTTTTTCACCTATCTGCACCAACCTCACATACTCATTTTTGCCAATGTTGCGTCGTTTTCTGATTATGTCTTCATCGGACTCAAGAAAGAAACTTGAGATAAACCGAATCAGGATATAGGGTGAATCAAGGATAGCAAATTTATAATCCTCATAGGAGACTTCTTTGGATTCGTCAAACTCCTGAACCTCCATCGAACTCATATCGAAAGATTTATGCATGGCCAGTTTCAATACCTCATAAAACCGGTCAGACCACTCATCATACTTCTTCATGAGAAACTTCATGGCATACACGACAGGATCTTTCTTCATGAAATAGCCTCCCATGGAGAGCTTACGGGCTTTTTTGTTTAGTGCCAACTCTTCAAAAAGTGTGAGTTTCCCGTCAGCTAATGCAATTCCTACTGTTGGGGCCATCATCACCAGGGAGAAGAAATCATGATCAGAAATCTCCAGATATGGGGCTTCTTTTTTGCAAAATTCCTTCTTTAGCACCTTTGTGGCCTCATGCACTTCAGGAATCTCTACAATGGTATGGATCTCGTGTTCAGTAAACATGGCGAATATTTAGGATCAGTAAAATAAGCAACCTGATGAAAATAAAAAAGGATTGATGTAATCAACCCTCTTTAAAATATGTCGGTAGTATACGGTTTTATGAACCTTCCTCCACTTCTTCTTCTCCCTCAACAGGTGCTGTAGCTGCTGCCAGCAACTCATCAAATACCGTTTGATAACGTGCTTTCAACTCCTCATCTTTTTTGAGTGCTTTACTCAAATCATTGTACAAGGAAACGGTGATCTCTTCTTTGATTTTTCCCACAAACACGTCTTTGAAGTCAGCTTGCTGTTGCTCGTTTTTTGCCTGGATATTGTTAAAAGCAGTTAGTTCATCCTCTGTAGCTTCAACTTCTTCCACTGAACCCGATCTGCTGGCTTTCAACATTTCACTGAATTTGGCGGCTTCAATTGAATCATTTTCCTGAATCCAACTGTTGTAGGCATCCTGCATCCTACCCTTTTCTCCTTCCACCCAAACCATTACAGTCGCGTAGCTAATCAATTCATCGTCTGTAAATTCTGTTTTGTCCTCTTCCTGAGCCTGTAATGACCAAACCACTAGTGACATTAAACATATTAACCATGTTTTTTTCATCCTAATCCTTTTTAATTAAACATTAACTTAATTTCTGATAAGCAAAATCGCTTACCTCATTGCTTCCAAAGAGTGAAATGTATGGAAAACAGTTTCACCTTTTCGAACATCAAAAGTGAAGTTTCGATTGTCTTTGGCTCCAAATTTATTGCTCGAAACCTGCAATATTACCTCATTAAGCCCTGTATCCAAAGGAACACGCGTATAAAAAATGTCATGTGGCAGTGTTTGCCAGTTCCGAGTATCTGCTTTTTCGGTCACTGTATTGACGATGCCAACCAAAAAAGACAGGCCCTCCCGAAAGTCTTCTTTACGTCTTTCTTCTTCAGATTTTTCTTCATCAGATCCCTGGTCTCCACGTATGGCCCGCTCGATAGATTTCTTAGTGGCAACCCTCAGAAGACCTTGGGCAAATTCTTTCAGCATTCTCTCTTCCAGGACCTTAAAAGCAATAGCATTAACGTCCTCAGCAATCTCCAGGCTATATTTTTTGTTATCGTGAACCAGGGATGCCTGATTGAAAACTACTTCACGCTCCACGTACTTCGGAAAAGCTACTCTGAAAAAACGCATATCGGTTAGCTCACTCCTTTGGTCATTATCCGGGACCGGAAAAGGGAAGTTAAAACCGTGTTCTTCATTGACAAAAGTGACCATACCACCCTGCCCTTCTATAACGGTAAAATTGATTGACCACTCCGCTTTGAAAGGACTAAGACCACTGTGCCAAAAAAAGACTAATTCTTCGGATGTGTGCGTGCCTTGATCATACTCGACACCAAATTCCCGCTCATAAAAGTCTAGTTCCGTAAGAAAACCATTCAGGTAAGCAGTCCTCAAAAGATCCTGCTTCAATTGATCCGGAACCATCACACCGAATTGTTCGCTGTAATCTTCCTTGTAGATTTCCAGGCTGTTGCGATATGCAATAAAAGCATTGTTCACATCCCCATTGGCTTCGTAAATGATTCCCATCAGATTATGAACAAAGGCATCTCTCCTATACTTTTTGTCCGACTTATATTTGTCAGACAGCACCTGCAGACGGTTGTTTAGCCGTCTGCATTCCACCAGGGCAGCTTCGTAATCCCTGAGTTTAAGATAGTTTATTGCTTTGTAATAGAGCAAAAGCAGATGCTCGTGATCCTCTCCCGGATAGGCCACAGTATTAGGATTGACCAGAAAAGAGGCTGCGATATCAACATAGTTCTTCTGATAATCCTCCCCAAATAAATATGCCTTCTCAAACCACTCATTGCTCTCTTCATAATTTCCCAACTGAGCATTGACCAGCCCCTGGTTGACAAAATACAGAAATCGGTTCTTGTCTTTTGCCTGCTTTTTGTTGTTGTCCAACAACTTGCTGGCTGCTTCCAGGTCACCATTTGCATAGTGGTGGTTAAACTCAAAGTTGAGCTGATAATATGTAGCACAGGACATGGTGAAGCCCAAAAACAGGATCAACCATATCCGGCTTGCCCAATGACGAATCACGAATCGGTGGTGTTAGCTTAGTTTCGAATGTATTTTTTGATCTCTTTGTCGCCAATCCAAACCTTTTCGTTGGTTTCGATATTGGCTAGCTCAAGGTTGACTTTGTAATTGACAACACGCTGATTGTTGTATGAGTCAGTAATCGCGGTAATGACACCAAACATCATGAAGTCAGCGCCAAGCTCTCTGCCCCATTTGGCCTGCGTCTCAGGAGAAGCAAATTCACCTTGCTCTGCTCGTTCCTCTCTAAGCTTTTCTCTGAAAACCGAGTTTTGAACCACCCTGACCATTCCAGAATTGATAAACTCTCGCTCTATGTCTTTGATAAACGTTTCCGATTCGATGTGTTCAGCAGTTTTATTCTGGATCATGCCGACAATGGTAACCGGTTTACGGTTATTGCCACGGACGAAATCCTGGTGCCATGGGCGATTCAACACATCGTTGATCATTTCTTCTGCTACCAGTTTTGAATCCGTGTCGTTCCATCGACCACTTAGGTCAATTTGCTGATCGGGACTGACCCTGGTAACTGTTCTTTTAGCACAAGCGCCTAAAATCAATAAGGCAGCTAAGGCGGGGATGGAAAATAGTAATCTTTTCATTTTATCTTGAGTTCTGATTTAGGAATTAAGTTTTGACTATCCTTTAGACGTAAAATTTCGGCTAAAGTTCCAGTATAATTTTGACGTTCAAAAATCTTGCCGACAATGAATTTGGAATCGCAAAATTGTCACCATTTACATCCTGAATCCATGTATAAGATAGGGTATTATCTGCCCCCAATGCATTTAAGACTTCCGCCCGAATCCAAAATGTATTGAAAAAGCCGTTGACCTTCAAATCAAAACGTTTGGATAATCCGAGGTCTGCACGGTAGTATTCATCCCCCTGAAATATATTTCTCAATGCAGAAACCTGTGGTGGACCAAAAGGAAAACCAGACCCAAAAACCAGATTGAGATAAACTTCTATGGTTGGATCAATAGGCATGTGATCCTCAAAATAAATCGCCAGATTGAGCCTTTGATCAGTAGGTCTTCTCACATATCCGATTCCATCGTTTTCCAGGTCCTCCTTGGTCTGCAGGTAGCTAAGGCTAAACCAGGATTGTGTGCCTTTGATAAATTCCCCATTCAGGCGAAGATCAATTCCGGTAGCATATGCATTGGCAGTCTCTGAGAGAAACCGGATCCTGACGTTGTCAATATCATACGGAATCACATCGTAGAGATATTTATAGTAGATATCCGAGGAGAAAACAAAGGGTCTCCCCCACAAAGTCAACCCCTGTCGCATTCCCGCAATTAAGTGAATGGATTTCTGGGCCAGCCGGGTTTCATTGATCTCTCCCTGGTAATTTCTCAACTCACGATAGAAAGGAGGTTGCTGATAGAAACCGGCTGATAACGAAAATGATGTGGGAGTTTTCCATCGTGGAGTAAATCGATAAGTAATTCTGGGACTTATAAGCAGTTCCTCATTTAAGGTCCAATAGTTTAACCTTGATCCTGCAATCAAAGCACTGATAGAGTCTCTTCCATACCATGTTCCCTGTAAGTAACTGGTAAACTGCCAGGCATCAAGGTTCACTTCGTTGAAAGCTGAATAGGTCAGCGATACATAATCTGCGGAGTCAATAAAGCTATACTCGTTGAGTTCATCATCAATCTGCTGCAATGAAGCGCCTACCCCGCCTTCAAGGACTAGACGAGGATTCACTAGTACTTCCCATCGGTTCTCTGCTGAAAAAAGTCGTGCCGAAAGCTGGTTTCTGCCATAATCAAAATTGGATCCAATTCCCCGAACCACCACTTGCTGCTCCCTACCGCCACCAGGTTGCCTGGCTACATCACTCAGTCGGTAAGCTCCCTCCACTTCAAACAGTTCTTGCTCCCGTGTGATGAGTCCTGACACAATCAAATGACTCCTCAGGCGATCATTGAAATTATGGGAGAGCCTCAACCCGGATTGAAAGGTATCATAATTTAGCAGTTCACGACCGATGAAGGCAGTTTCAAGCTGGTAATTCTGCTGCCATGTCCCAAACTCGGTGCGTTGTGAGGTGGGTTCAGTGCTATAGCGATTCCTACCATAGGCAACCAGCCAGCTAAGTTTTGTTTTATTGATGTAAGAAGAATTCTTTGAAGTAAGATCAAAATTAAATAAGCTCTGTACATCAGTGTAGGTGGGGAAATACTGTCCTTTCGTCTCCAGTGTATTTAACAAATACCTGGAATCCCGATGTCGAGCACCCAAAAGAAATGATCCATTACCCACACTACCTCCTGTGTAGGCCGTACCTCCCAATAAACCGGCAGAAACAGACCCTTCCAGCTCTGTTGGCTCTTTGTACTGGATATTAAGGCTACTTGAGAGCTTATCACCATACTTTGGCTCCCAGCCACCAGCATAGAAATCTATGTCATCCACCATATCCGGATTGACAAAACTCAGACCCTCCTGACGTCCGGCATTGGCAAGAAAAGGTCTATAGATGGGAATATCATTGACATAGACCAGGTTTTCATCGAAGTTGCCACCCCTAACGGAGTAGGCAGAGGAAAGTTCATTGTTGCTGGCAACACCTGGCAAGGTGATCAGTATTTTATTGAACTCACCAAATGCTGATGGAAGAGTTCTTACCGCATCTGCATCAACAATGGTTTTTAACGTGATTTCATCATTGACTCTTTCATCACGAATCTCTATGTCTTCCAGTGCCACCGTTCTATATTCCAGCATTACTTCCAGGAAGTCATCACTCAAAACAGCTAGCTTGAAATCATTAAACTGGACATGAGTAAACTTCAGCGTATCTCCAATTTCTACCAGAATTTGGAATGAGCCGTCTTCACCAGATACGGTTCCTGTTTCACCTGCTATAGTACCAATATTGACACCAGTGATGGGGTCCTTTTCACTATCTGTTATTTTCCCGGAAACCGTGAGTCGCTGAGCGAATGAAACTGTGTAGCAGATACAACACAAGACAAATAATAGCGACCGGACCGACATACTATGTGTCAAACGCCTTTTAATGAAGCTATGGTATGTATCGGATCATCAGAATTGAAAACAAAACTCCCTGCAACAAGCATATTGGCGCCTTTTCTTTGCAGTTCCTTATAATTGGCTTTAGTTACTCCTCCATCAATCTCAATAAGAATATCAGGATTTAAATCATCAGCCATCTCCCTGGCTTTAGCGACTTTGGTATAAGTATTTGGAATAAATTTTTGGCCACCGAACCCGGGATTTACCGACATTACCAAAACAAGGTCCAGTAAGTCATAAATATCAGAAAGTAGTTCTACAGAGGTGTGAGGATTAAGCGCCACACCAGCTTTGATGCCCATGCCTTTGATAGCTTCGATGGTTCTATGAAGATGATTACATGCCTCATAATGTACTGTAATGATTTCTGCTCCACTGTCTTTACAGTGAGACAGGTAAGCATCCGGGTTTGTAATCATCAGGTGAAAATCCATCGGCTTCCTGGCTTTTTTAGCAATCGCATTTGTCACCGGAAACCCAAATGAGATATTGGGTACGAACACACCATCCATGATGTCGATATGAATATAGTCAGCCTGACTTTGGTTCAACATTTCTATTTCCTCATTTATCCTTCCGAAATCAGCAGCTAACACGGATGGAGCTATCAGGCAGTCGTTCATAATCTAGTATTTGATAAGTTTTATGGTTTTATTGTAAGTGGCAGAGGAGACTTTAAGCAAATAGACACCATTACAGACGGCAGGAAAGTCAATCTCATGCTTGTCGCTGGCACTGGATATTTCTATTCGTTGGTTGACCAGAGAGGCGCCTTTAAGATCAGTAACCACCAGGTCTATAAAACGCTCATTTCTTACTCCTTTTAGGTCAATATTGAGTTTTCCGTCATGGAAAGGGTTTGGATATACTTTAAGTTTATTTTCAAAGATATCAGATACAGATAATGTGCTATTGGTTACCGCTAGCCGGTAATCCGGGATCCCATACCCCATCTCAACATTGGGGCTTAGGGCCATATTACCTGAGTATTTTATTGCGTTAATCACTTCCTGACTTGTCCATTCCGGATTGGCCTGCCATATCGCTGCTGCAAAACCAGCAATCAGAGGAGATGAAAAGCTTGTGCCGCTTCCAAACGTTACCCTGTCCGGATAACCAGCGCCGTCGAACACTGTAGCAGGTGACCCCAGTGCCATTACATCAGGTTTGATGCGTCCATCGCTTGTTGGACCCAATGAACTAAAAGAGGCGCGCTCCCCCTGTGCATTGACACTACCTACCACCAATATACCTTCTGCATCCCCTGGTGGGGTGACATATTTCCATGATTTATTACCGGAATTACCTCCACTAACCACCACGATCATTCCTTTTGCCGCCGCCTTTGTTGCGGCCCAGGTCACAACTGCTGTTTCGCCGTCAAGCTGCTCTTGGGTGTAATTCATAGTGGTGTCATTAAAGGTCGAGTATCCCAAGGATGCATTGATAATATCAGCACCCAAACTATCTGCAAATTCAGCCCCCAGCAGCCAATTGTACTCTTCAATTCGATACTCACTTGCTACATCCTCAGTGATACAAAGGATAAAGCTTGCCTTGGGAGCGATACCTTTCACTTCTTCACCATAATCCATCGCTATGGTCGATAATACACTTGTTCCATGTGCATTCGCTGAGGAAGAATATAGAAAGGGGTTTCCGGAATTGGTAACGAAATCCTTGTAAGCTATCAACCTGTTCTCTGCATGGATATGCTCAAATGGTTTGTATTCATTCGCCCCGGGAAAACCAGCATCTAAAATAGCAATGTACATCCCCTCTCCCTGATAACCATCATGGTGCATTGAATCTGCCATTAACATTGAGAGCTGAAGTTCTGTCGTTGCCGAAACAGCTTGAGGGGTCTTAAATGTTTCGGCTATTTCAATAGGTATCTGCTCATAGGATAAGCGAGTACCTTTAGCAATGTATTTGACGCTATCTACAAATGGCAAGGCCGAAATATCATCAGATAATGCTGAGTCCATTTGCACAAGAACTGCGTTCATCCATCGGGACCTAAAGAAAACTGAGGCTCCGATAGTGGAAATTTCATTCACATAGGATTCATCTACCGGCAGATCATCAACTGTAATTGGGATATTTTGCTTTTGCCGTCTTTCGATTGCTTTTGAACTCAGAAAGGCTTCGGGATTTTCTATCGAATAACCAGTGGATTCTTTGTCCGAAAGAAAAACCATAAATCTATGCTCCCCAGCAAAAGCTGAAATTTGAAGAAAAAGCAGCACCAACCCAATACACTTACTCCTGCCCATACGCTGTTATTTTCTGTTCAATGATTATTCCTGAATCCACTTCTTCTGAGCCGCAATTTGCGGTACAATAATTCAAAACAATATAATTCTTTTCTACCAAACCAATTCCCCTTGCATAAACTTCGTATCGTTGGTCTCGGTTGACGAGATTCTGTGGTATATCAGCGATCTGTACCTGAATCTTTTCAGCCTCATCTAGTAAGTCATCATAGGACGCTGCATCTGGCGCAACATACTGATATTCAGCTGAATTCCTGCTGTTGAAGGCATTGCCATCCCATATTTTATCAAGTTCTACAGGAAAGGTCATTTTTATCAAGGGAATGTTTTCTTCAATAGCCACACCTGTAAACTCATCTCTTCTCAATGTCCAAACATCAGAAATTTCCCAATCAGATAACTCATCCTGTCGTCGTTCCCGTCTGAGAATAAAATAGGTAATATCATCCTCTTCCACCACCTCTGAAATCGTCGTTTTCAATTCATACCTGGAGGTATCAGGTCCCGAAGCATTGTAGGTTACTTCGATGACGTCATAAGTTTTGTATGCGCCTACTTCCAATGGGAAATAGTCATATCCAAAATCAGTATTGTTCTCCAGAAACTGATCGTCGCAGGAAACCAACAACACGACAAGGACCAACAATTTAAACCAGTTGTTCATTCTTTTGTTTGAAGCTTGAATGGATCCAGCCACCACCAATCACATCGTCTCCTTCGTAAAATACTGCAGCTTGTCCGGGCGCAATGGCTTTTACTCCCTTTCCAAAAAATACTTTCATAGTATCCCCTACCTGCTCTATCACAGCAGGGGTTCCTTCATCATTGTATCTTACTTTGGTGATGGTATCTCTTCGTTCTCCTTCCACAGAGCCATATTTGCTGATATTGAGCTGCTTTACATACATGCCATCCCTACTTAATTCGTCAAATGTTCCCAATACCACCCTGTTTTTATCTTTCTGTATCTCAGTTACATAAACAGGATAACCTAAAGCTATACCTAAACCTTTCCGTTGTCCGACTGTGTAGAATGGATACCCCTCATGTGTCCCAACAACTGTGCCATCTTCCAGTACAAATTCTCCACCTCTCACTTCATCTTCAAGTCCATCAACTCTTCTTTTCAGAAATCCACGATAGTCATTATCAGGCACAAAGCAGATCTCATAAGATTCTGACTTTTTCACCAGCTCATGGAAGCCTCTTTCAGTTGCCATTTCCCTGATCTCAGATTTTCTCAAATGCCCGAGCGGATACTTCGTCCTACTCAGACTTTCCTGCGAGATTCCCCATAAGGCATATGACTGATCTTTGTTTTCGTCTTTTCCTTTGCTGATAACATACCGACCGGCCTCTTCTCTAAGATTAGCATAATGACCTGTAGCTATATACTCACAACCCAGCTTATCCGCTCTTCTTAACAAAGAGTCCCATTTGATGTGTGTATTGCACAACACACATGGATTTGGTGTGCGACCATCCAGATATTCATTGGTGAAATGATCGATCACATAGTCGCCAAACTCTTCCCTGATATCTACGATATAATGTGGAAATCCAAGATCTACCGCGATGTTTCGTGCGTCGTTGATGCTATCCAGACTGCAGCACCCTGTTTCTTTGCTTGATCCGCCAGAGGTGGCGTAATCCCAGGTTTTCATGGTCATACCTATGACCTCATATCCTTGTTCATGCAGCATCACTGCTGCAACCGAACTGTCTATTCCGCCGCTCATAGCGACAAGTATTCTTCCGTGTTTGCTCATGCGTTTCGCCAGGTTAAAAGCCTGGTTTACGTGATAAATATCCTTTTAAAAACAAAAAACGGAAATAGATTCCGTTTTAAGATGCAAAAATAATGCAAAATGATTGAATTCAAGCGGGTGAATGGCGTAGAGCCATCACATAAAGCCTGGTTTATTGATCAATAGACCCCACAACCCTTTTCATGAACTGGTTGGTAGCTTCTTTTTCGGGAGTACCTGATTTGATCATTTTCTGAACTTCCAGGGCTCCATAAAAATTGGAAATTAGCTCACCAATTACGTCCAGTTCTTCATCTTTTAAGTTTTCACTCTCGGTAAGATGTTCCAACAATTCAATGGCCTCCACCACAAAGTCTTCGTCATTTTCCGAAATGAAGCTATTGATGTGCTTAATTAGCGGCAATCTCATCGACTAGTGCTTTCAGTTGATCTGCTTTATTTGTCTGTACCTGGCTAAGCAGCTGTCCTCTGCTAAAACTCGCGAAAGTTGGCAGATTATCCACTTTAGCTAGTTTCCTGGATTCAGGGAATTTTTCAGCGTCAACTACCAGGAAAGTGATGTTGTCATGTTCACCAGACATTTTTTTAAATTTTGGCTTCATGATCCTGCAGTTGCCACACCAACCCGCGGAGTATTGCACAACTACTTTTTCTGATCCGGCGACTTTTTCTGCCAGATTATCCTCTGCTAATTCTTCAAACATTTTAATCTTATTTTTTTATAAATAGAAAGGTTCACCCAACCGGATGAACCCTTATATATCGTGATGAATAAATCTTAGTTATTGCTTAGGTATGACATCACGCCATCTCTGTTGGCTGACATTGCTTCTTTGCCATCTTCCCAGTTTGCAGGACAAACCTCGCCTTTTTCCTGAACGTGTGTGTATGCATCAATGAGTCTCAGAAAATCATTCACATTTCTGCCAAGTGGCATGTGGTTGATCCCTTCGTGGAACACTTCACCGTTTTCATCGATAAGGAATGTGGCTCTGTAAGTCACATAATCTCCTTCGATCAGTTCAGCACCAGTCAATTCATCGTATTTTACTGATTTCACATCAAGGATATCAAGAATATTGGCAAGATTTCTATTGCTGTCCGCCAGGATATCATAAGTTACTCCTTCGATACCACCATTGTCTTTTGAGGTATTCAACCATGCAAAATGTACTTCAGGAGTATCGCAAGAAGCACCAATTACAATGGTATTTCTCTTTTCAAATTCAGGTAATGCTGCCTGGAAAGCATGAAGCTCCGTAGGACAAACAAAGGTAAAGTCCTTGGGATACCAGAAAAGCAATACCTTCTTTTTGCTTTCTTTCGCCAGTTTTAGAATGTTGATCTGTTTTACATCGCCCATTTCGTCCATTGCGGGCACAGAAATATCTGGAAATTGTTTACCTGTAAATGCCATTAAATTTTGGTTTTTAGAATTTGCGCAAAAGTAGGTTTCAAAGGCCTTTTAACCTAGTCATGACCGTATGTTCGTCGAAGATTTAGAAGATTTTGAAAAAGCGGCAGCCTGAATAAAAATCCTTAAATATTAATTCAGTATTTCAAGAAAATGGTAAGTGGAAATGGAGAAATAATCCTGTATCCATAGAGACCGGCATATGCCTTATACTCACGTGCAAATTACCGGATTCATATTTTTTTATTTCTTTGCAGCAAACAATCGAGATGGCTTTAAAAACATTTGTGAAGATCAACCAGGTTTCAAGTTTAAGTGACGCCAGATATTGCGCGGGGATGGGTGTGGATGTGCTGGGGTTTTCACTCGTAGAGGGCTCCCCTTCTTTTGTTGACCCGCAACAATTTAAAGAAATAACGCAGTGGGTATCCGGGCCAAAATTTGCCGGTGAATTCAATAAAGCAGGTATTGACCAGATTAAACTAGCCAGTGTAGATTATTCTCTGGATTTCATAGAAACATCTATGCCTGACCATTTGGAAGCCATCGCTGAACTAAATATTCCAATCATCCTGAAATCCAGAATTGAGTCCCCGGGTGACTTTAATAAACTACAGGACGTAGTTACTTATGGTGGCGATTTACTCCATTTCCTGCATTTGGAATTGGAAGCTGACACTTTGAAAGCGCTAAGCTCTGATATTTCCAAAATAAATAAGCCATTGATCCTCAGTACGAACGATGCGCTGACCAACCTGCATTTACTTACGAATCATGGTATATCATTGACGGCCACACAAGAAGAACAAACAGGTCTTCAGGATTATGGCGAAATCATGGATGTATTGGAAGCCCTTGAGACAGAAGACTAATTACCAGCCTTAATTGAGTTTAAGGTTATTTCAAAGATTAGTGTGGAATTGGCAGGAATGCTACCCAGATTGTTATTTCCGTAGCAATAGAAAGATTGTGCATAAAAAATAATTGTACCGCCTTCTTTTACCTGAGGCATCATCAATCGCCATGCAGGGATCAAATTGCTAAGCTTGAAGGTAATATTTTCATTGCTATCAAAAACCTGTTCATTGGCCAGAAACTTACCTTCATAATTTATATTGATAGAGTCTGCATCTTCAGGTTTTTCCCCAGAACCTTCTTCCACCATTACATACCTAATTAAGGTTACTGTATCTATTTCAGCATCTATATTATTAGCCTCAAGATACGCATCTATTGCTGCAGTTTCTTTTTCAAATTGTTCAAGGGGGTCAAATACGTTATCAGGTGTATTCAATCCACAAGAAGCCAGTAAGGAAGTCCCAATAGCTAATACCCAAAAATTCACATTCAATAAAATGCTTTTCTTATTCATCTATCCTATTTGTTTTTAGTTTGACAACCAACATTCAAATTTAGTTGTAATTTTCAAATTGAAACTTCAGGTATTTAATCTTTGACCCCCTGGCTTTCCAGATCTTTTCATACTTGGTCTCTATACCAAAATGGTCATCTATCATGAGGGAATTGTCCAAATCCTTTGTATAGGATAATGACTTGTTTTTAACAGTTCCTTGTTGTAGCAAATCAAGTGTATATTCAAAAAATCCTGTATTGTCAGTTTTCAGGTTTAAGGTACCTTCTTCAGTGAGGATCTTTTTATAGATTTTCATAAACCTGGGGTAAGTCAATCTTCGCTTTTCTTCCCGGTCTTTGGGTCTTGGGTCTGGAAATGTGATCCAGATCTCAGCGACTTCATTCTCCTCAAAAAAATCTTCAAGCTGATGTACCGAGGTTCGAAGAAACCCCACATTGTCCAGCTTATTTTCAATAGCATAGGTACTTCCAACATATATCCTGTCTCCTTTCACATCAATCCCGATGTAATTTCGATCAGGATCCTTTTCAGCCAAACCTACAGTGTACTCACCATTGCCACATCCCAATTCGATGACAATGGGGTTGTCATTGTTAAAATAAACTTGGTTCCAATTACCCTTTATCTGGTCAAATAAAGGCTTGCCTGGCTCAATAATGTTCTTTCTAAGCTTGTTCGCCTCGAATCGTATCAGCTTTTGTCTCACAAATCATCAATTTCCGCGACCACAAAGGTACTGCCACAAATCACAATGGTATCCTCTTTTGAAGCCAATTTAAGTGCTTCTTCAATTGCATGATTTACATTTTGAAATGCACGACCTCCTATTCCATAGTTTTCGGCAACCATTTTTAGTTCATCTGCTGGAAGAGAGCGAGGCACACTTGATGTAGTCCAGTAGTAACTAGCTTCACGTGGAAGGATGGGAAAAATTCCGGCAAGATCCTTGTCCCTGACTACTCCAAAAATCACATAAAGATTACCTTTTACTTCTTGTTTTATTTGTTCAAACAAAGCTGTTAAGCCGGGTTGATTGTGGCTGATATCAGCAACCACCAGTGGCGTTTCCCTCAAAACCTGCAACCTACCTTTCAGACCAGTAGACTTTTTGATTTGAAGAAAACCACTTTTAATCGCATTCTTATCTATACTAAATGATCCGTGGTTCAACACTTCCAAAGTTTTTAGTACTCCGGGGATATTGTATCCAAAATAGGTAGAGGTGATGTCTGTATTGAGGCCTTCAAATAATAATTCACCTTTTTCAAAGACATTATAAGTATTAAATTGAAGGTTCCGATCTACTGGTACTACCTGATAATCATTACAAAAGAAAATTTCTGCGTTTTTAGACTGTGCCGCCTCTTCAAAGACATGCCTGATATCCTGCTGATTGTTTCCAATGACCACTGGCGTGTTTTCCTTAATAATGCCTGCTTTTTCACCAGCAATTTTCACCAGAGAGTCTCCTAAAAGATCCATATGATCATACCCAATCATCGTGATAAGAGAGACAATGGGGTGAATGACATTGGTGCTATCCAGCCTACCTCCCAGCCCGGTTTCTATCACAGCTACATCAACTCCTGATAGCCTGAAATATTCAAACGCCATTACCACTGTCACTTCGAAAAAGGAAGGCTTTACCCGATCTATGAGGTCCTTATGTTGCGTCACAAAATCCGCTACAAACTGTTCAGAGACCTCATTTCCATTAATCCTGATTCTCTCTGTGAAGGATTTTAGGTGTGGGGATGTATAGAGACCTGGTGTATATCCAGCCGCCATCAACACCGAAGTGAGAGCATGAGCAGAGGTACCCTTTCCATTGGTTCCGGCAATATGTATTGACTGAAATTCAGCATGTGGGTTCCCTAACGCTTCCAGAAGGATCAAAGTATTACCAAGGTCTTTTTTGATTGCCGCCTTTCCAACCCGCTGAAACATAGGCAATCGTTCCAGCAGGTAGTTCAAAGACTCCTGGTAGTTCATTTATTTGGTTTGGATAAGGAATGTGATGGTACCAGTAGAAGTAGGTGCAGGCTTGTATTCACTGGTTTTACTGAATGAAAGTCGTTCTACGGCCTGCCGATATAATCTTTGTATTTCAGGGCTTACAGTACTGGATACGAGATCAATTTTAGTAATATAGCCTTCATCATCAATGGTGATTTTATAGACGATCTTTCCTGTCTCATCAGATTTATCATTTGGATTTGGCTTAAAATCCCAAACCCACCCTGTCATCTGGAGGCTGGCGCCATTCGATCCTCCACCCTGGTTGCCATAGAGTGCTCTATCATCCAATGTGCCTTCTTTCTTTCCCTCATCCCCTGTTTCGCCTGTTTTTCCCTGTGATGGTGACGGAGTTTCGCTTACTGTAGGATTATTGGCTGGTTTTTGTTCCTCTTTCTTCACCTCTTTAGCAGGCTCCTCAGTTTTTACGGGTTCAGGCTTGGGTTTTGGCTCTTCAACCTTTTTTTCTACAACATCAGGGCTGGGAGTCTCAGTGATTGGTTCCTCAGGAATTTCAGTCTCTTCTATCACTTCTTCTGTAGTTGGCTCCGATGTCTCCTCTGCTTCTGCAGTCTCTTCCTGAGGTTCTGATTCTTCTACTTCTTCCTGTGGTTGTGGAGTGGATGGAGCAACCTCTCCCTGACCAGTCTGGTCCACCCCAAAACTTAATTCAATCCCATAGGAAGGAATTGGAGGAAATGGTTCTTTCCATGCAATGAGAAAATAAAACAATATCAGCACAACCACATGGGTTGCAATGGCAGTCCACCATCCTATCCGCTGATATTTTTTATCCTTTTTCAAAATCAATTGGGTTTGGTAGCAATGGAAACGCGTGCTTCCAAGGCAGTTGCAATACTGGCCACCTGTACCAGGTTGTCAACTGGTACGTTTTTATCACAATGTAATACAACAACACCTTCCTTACCGGAAAATGCATTTCTCAACACTCCTTCCAGCTGCCCCAGAGTAACCTTTTTCTGATCAACATAGTACTGAAGGTCATCTGTGATTGTTACACTAACTTTTTGAATGACAATCTCAGAACTTTTACTAGAAGGAAGATTGACTGGCAACCCGGAGGGTGTAATAAACGAAGCTGTCAGCATAAAAAATATGAGCAACAGGAAAATCACATCCGTCATGGAGGACATGCTGAAGGCTGCTTCGATCTTATGCTTTGATCTTAAATTCATTTTCTTTGAGGTTCCTGTAATAAATCAACGAAATCTATCGCAGTTGTTTCCATTCTGTGGACTAATTTTTGAACCCTACTCACCAGATAGTTATACCCCAAATAAGCAAGAATACCCACAAAAAGTCCGGCAGCAGTGGTAACCATAGCCTCATAGATACCACTAGAGAGCAGTTTTGGACTCACCGCACCCTCTTCCTGAGCAATAGATATAAAGGCCTGGATCATACCCGTAACAGTCCCCAGAAATCCCATCATTGGTGCTGCACCGGAGATCGTGGCAAGCATGCTCAGGTTCTTTTCTAACCTGTAAACCTCAACTTTTCCGATATTCTCAATACTAACCTCGATATTTTTCAGTGGCTGACCGATTCGGCTAATCCCTTTTTCAATCATCCTTCCAATGGGGGTATCCGTTTGCAGGCATACAGCTCTGGCACCCTGTACATCACCAGCAAGCACTCTGTCTCGAATACTTTCCTGGAAATTATCAGGTGTTTTTGATGAGTTTTTAATAAGCAATATTCGTTCGACAAATATGTATACTGCCCCAATAGACAGTAGCAGGATAGGTATCATCATATACCCTCCCTGCAACAATAGTTCTATGAACGAAATGGTTTCCAGACCTTCAGAAGGTTCCATTTATAAAAAGATTAAGTGAAAATGTTATACAATACAAAACAATCTCTGCATTCAACGCAGAAATATACGGCAGATTGCTAAGATTGTTTGCTTAATATCGAAGTGGCCAGGCTTCCCTGCCAAATTGCTCCGCATAAGAAGGCGCCTGTGCCTCAGCATCTACGAAAGTATTGAATTCAGCAATAGCAACACGATAAAACCGGTAATCCCTGAACGGAGGAATTATTTGAGGGCTATGACCATTCTGCGCCAGCACTTTTGCGTAGTCCATGGCCAGATCACCATCAAAGAAACTGCCAATGACCACATATGACTTACCAGTCCTTTGCTCCAACGTTGTGATCTCACCAGGTGCTAATTGCGCAGGTTGAGCTTCCACAGGCTCGGGTTCTACTGGTTGGAAAGCCATGGTATCTACATCGGTCGTCTCTACTATAGGTTCTACGGGAGCCTGAGTTTCTTCTTTCTCGCCTTCAAAACCAAAGTAGTTGTCACCACCCATAAAAAACACAAAGACAATTGCTATTGAAGCAAATAATAGGGTGCCAATGATAACAATTTTAGTGAAATTTGATTTGGCCTGCTTGGAGGAATCATCATCATAATAAGATGCATAAGACTGGGCAGATTGCGATTCCTTATAAGTATCGCCTACACTAAACTGAGACTCAGTGGTGATATCACCAAAATTTTCCTGAGATGAGGACTCATCACTATCAAAAACAGAACCTGAAGCACTGTCATCTTTAAATTCATCAAATGACTCTTCTTCATAGAAAGTCTCTTCACTCTCTGAAGACGTACTTTGCTCACCAAATGGGTCGGGGGTTGTTTCTTCGGGTTCAGGTGTTTCTGCTGGTTTTTCTTCCTCTTCTTCTGAGGAGGAATCACTATCGTCGTCTAGTTCTTCATAATGAAGTTCAGGTAAACCAAAATCTTCATCATCCTCAAATTTTTCTTCGTCCTTATCTTTATCAGCCATGCAAAAGTCGGTTAGTTAGTAAATTACAAAGGTGGCTATACGAATTCGGGTTCAAGATAACAAAAACTTGATTATTCCAAAACATCTAAACTTTAGAATCCGCTTCTAGAACATGTAAACCCCACCCAGCTTAAATGAAAACCCTCTTACCGGGTAGTTCAAATATCTCTCATAGTTGCCACCAACCATGTTTCTGGTTTGTCCAAAAATTGAAAACTGATCGTTTATTGTGTAATCAGCACTCAGCCCAAGGTCAAAAATGGTAGCCATGTCCACCACTGATTCATCGGCAGGTGATGGAGCCTTAATTCCACTAAGGAACACGGTATTTAGATTGATTCTCAGGTCTTCATTAGGTCTGTAGCTAACCAGAATATCCATTTTCGACGATGGCTTATACCAGGCTTCAGCCAATTTATTCATCGAATACCCGTAGTATTCCATGGCGTAATTGAGTGAAAATTTATTACTGATAAAATAAGCAGCATCAATGCCTAAGGTGGTCCTGACGATGCCTCCGGAATCATACGCCACAATAAATCGGGACGAATCAGATGGGTTATGCATGAATAACGGCAGATGTTCTATCAGACTATAGCCTAATGACCCCTGTAAAACCAGCTGGTTGAGTATTCTGGACTTAAAACCTCCCTCTAAATCCACTTTATTGCTTTGATTGAGTAGCAGCAGGTCATTATCCAGGTATCTGTTTTCATTCGAAAGGGAATTTAAACCTACCATTTTCAGGCCTCCACCTGCCACTCCATATAAGGATAAATCAGGTGAAAGATTTAATTGAAAGTCTATGTCAGGAAAGAAAAACAAAGAACTGCTTTCTGAAGTGGTATCATTGGCCGTTGCAACCTCGAATCCTGCACCAAAACTCCCCTTATCAAAAGTATAGGTGAGCTTTGGATTAAGACTGATAAAGTTTCTTCGCTGAAGAAAAGAACTTTCATATTTCGTTGTGGCCATGACCAACGTCGCTCCTACGGTCATGTTGTCTACAAACTGATAGGAGGCCGTCCCTTTTACAGACAATTCTGATTCAATACCAAGTTTATTTTCTCCCACCACCTTGTTAAGCGTATTTCTATAGTGAGGAGTTAGGGAGTAATCTAATTTGCTATCCATGCCCTGTCTGAAAACTACGCCCATTGAGATATTCTGCATAAACACCTTTTCATCGATGATGAGCGGGTTTGCAAAATCAAATGTGGTATCCCTGCCGTAGAAATAATAAGCTGACCTGGTATAGTTCAGGTATGGATCAACATGAAAATCACCATGTAAATGTCCTTTTAATTTGATCTGTGTGTCTGAGAACGCACTTTGCTTGTCACGGACAGGGCCTTTTCCGAAACTTTCATGGTAAAGAAAGGCATTGAAATAGTGCTCTTCAAGTCTTTGGGTGTAGCTACCTTCTGCCAAAGGTGACTGATAATTACCATATCCCAATTTGATATAATTATCCGATAGGTCAGTTTCTCCTTTTGGCTGATATTGTTTCGAACCCAATCCAGGGTCGTATTCACCCGACTGAACATCGATGGTTGAAAAAGAATACTCAACAGGAGCGGGTTGGAACTGATTGACGCTGATCTCGGTAGGCTTATATAGTCTGTTGGCCCGCGGTAATGTCAGAGGTTTATCTTTCTCAATGACAACCTGAGTATCTTCAATTTCTCCCTGATCCTGCGCTGATACTGACAGGACAAAAAAGAACAGTATAATGAATGACTGTAGGTGTATTTTAACCATTGTTTACCGTATCACTTTCAATTACTTTGCTTCTTTCCACATCAAGCTTTTCAAGCTTTTTCTTCGCTTCCTCCACGATAACCTTATTGGGTGATCTTTCAATAATGGAATTCAATGTAGCCTGTGCCTGAAACAATTCATCCATCTTCATATAGTTGTCCGCTATCAGAATAAATGATTTTCCAATCCAGTAGTCATAGGAAGCAAACTCCTCATTCAAATCAAACAGTGTCTCTACAGATGTTTTGTAATTTCCGCTCAAATGTTGAATATAGGCCTGGTGGTATTTTGCTTCCGCTGCCGTTTCACTTTTATTATCACTTAACACCTGCTGAAAACTGGCACCGGCCTGATCAAATTGCTTTTTATTGAGAAAAACCTTACCCTGAATCAACTGAGCCTGAGCTTCAGCTCCGACAGGTTTCCACTCACTTTCAATGATTTTCTTTGAATAATGGATTGCGCTGTCATTATTATTGAGATTAAAATGACTGATCATCTTGCCTTCATCTGCCAAATACTGATCTTTTCTGTTTAGCCCAAAAGCTGCCAACTGGCTATAGTTGTATATCGCTTGCTGATACTCATTCATTCGGATCAATGCTCTGCCTCTTTTGTCCAGAACCCTGCTCATGTAATTAGATGTGGTATTTTTGATCATCCTTGTGAAGACTTCCACAGCTTTTACCCAATCTTCCATCCTGTAATAAGCGTCTCCAAGAAAATATGAGACATCTTCTCCAAAACTGCTATTTGGGTATTTATCCTGAAATGTCCTTAAAGCATCAATGGCTTTGGTATACTCCTGATTATAATAATAGGTCTTCGCAGATTCAAAGGAAATAACCTCCAATGAGCCGTCGTCCGGATTTGCCTGCTGGTAAGCACTCATGTACCGATCAAAGGATGGAATATTCAATCCTTTTTTTCTAAGTTCCTGAAGTCCAAGTAACGCATCATTAGCAGCTGCATGGGTGATATTATTCTCCAAAATGGCTTTGTAGTCATTGGCTGCATAATCCAATTGATTCAGGTTGAAGTAGCAGAGCGCTCGCTTGCTTCTTACATAAGGCATTAATGCACTTGTGGACATATCTCGCTCAAAACGATCAAAATAAGTGATTGCATTCTTATACTGACTAGCCTCCAAATAGGAGATCCCCATTTGAAATAATGCATTGTCCTTGTAAGTGGATGGGAATTCTGAGTTTACCACTACCTCGAAGCTATTGATTGCTTTTTGAGGCTGGTTGTTTAGCTGATAAGTTAAACCCAGTTGATAGTAAATATAGTCTTTAGGCACAGTTGGCTCTCGAGTGAGATATTCATACTGCTGAATGGCCTGAGAATAGTTTTTAAGCACATAATGGCAATCAGCAAGCCTCATCATACCATCCAGGTAAAAATCGTGATATTTTCCTGATCTGTTTGTAAAACTGATGAAATATTCTCTTGCCCGTTCATATTCCTTCAGGTTGTAATAAATATAGGCCAACCCATAGTCTGAATTGATATTCCATATGTCCGATCTACCTGATACTCGTTTGCACTGCTCAAAAGCATTGATGGCTTGAGGGTAATTCTCTACGAGAGAATAAGACTCTCCTAACAGATAGTGTGCCTTTCCATTGATTTCTTTATCAATGGGTGCAGAAACAGTCTTTTTGAAGAAAGAAATGGCCTCACTAAACCTGGAATCATTAAAAACTAGCTGACCTTTATGGAAGGTCGCATTCTGGTAGGCTTTATTCAGGTCAAAACTCCTGTTAGGGATGGATTCGAGATAAGCAATCGCCTGATCATAGTTAGAAGTTTTGAGAAAGGCATTCGCCAAAAGCTGATTGGCTTCACCTTTAAATTTATTGTTTGGATATTGCTTTAGAAACTGCTGCAAAGATCGGATAGACTCTGAAAATTGGCCTTGCTGAAAATTGATCTTTCCTACGAGAAAAGCACTTTCCAGCTTGATTTCTTCATTGGACCCGCTCAGAGCTTTCTCAAAGGACCTAATCGCAAATTCAGGATTATTATTTCTTAGATAAAGCTGCCCAAGGTAGTAAGAACTCGTTTGGCTCATTGGACCTGACCCTAATCCTGCTTTCTGAAAATAAGTGATCGCCTGCTGATCGTCTTTGATCATGTAATAAGAAAAGGCAAGTTTGTAATACCCTTCCTCATTCATCTTATTATCAGCCTGATCCAAATGCTGCTGTAGGTATCTGACAGACTGCTGATATTTTTTTAGCTCAAAGAAAAGCTCACCCAACAGCCTATTGTATAGTTTCTGGGTTTCCTTATCCGCAGAGCCATAATTTTCATTGGTAAAGCTGACCAGTTTTTGTTCATCCTTCCTTCTAAAGTAAATGTTGGCGATCAGCTGAGAGGCAGGCTGCTTATACTCACTATTTTTATCTACTTTAAGCAGATAATTGAGCGCTTCCGGAAATTCGTTTGCCTGGAAATGGATAAAGCCCAGGTAATAAGATGCCGGAACCTCATATTGCTTTCCAGAAGTAATTGAATTCCTAAAACTGATTGCTGCTTTATCGGTTTCTTTGCTGATAAACTGACAGTAGCCAAGCTTGAAAAACATCTCACTTTTCTCCAAATTACTGAGGGAGGTGATGTCTGCCGTTTCATATGATTTACGAGCTTTCTTAAACTCACTTTTTGAAAAATAGAAACTCCCCAAATAGTAATAGGCGCTGGATGCAAGTGGGTGATTGCTATTGGTTGTTACAAACTTGTCCAGCTCCCGCTCTCCCCTGTTATCTCCGGTTTTCAGCAAACACATTGCCCGGTAATAAGTCGCCTCATTATTCAATGCGCCCCCCTGATCCAGGTAATCATCCAGCTTTTCCAGGGCAATCAGATAATTATTGGACTCATAAAGTGACAGTGCTTCCGTATAGAGAGCTTCACCAGTCTCCTGGTAAATGGTTTGCTGACTTAAGACCAACAAAGAGCAAAAACACAGAACAATTGTCAACAAATTTCGCATACCTTGGGTTACCTGTTTAGCCATAAACGATGCAAAGGTAATAGTTGGTATCAATGTATCAGTTTATATACCAATTCTTGTAAAATATCTCCCTCACTCATCGTAGCAAACCCAATCCCTTTAGACTGCAAGTCTGCATCGTGAATACATTGTATGTTCCTGGTTACCAGGGGCTCAGGATAGTTAGATTTGGCCTGTAGATATTCTGCTGCAAAATATGGATGAACCCCAATCAATCTTGAAACTTCATTCTTATCATTGGCACCATTGTGATGTAAAATTAGGATTTTGGTAAAAAATGAATACAAACTACCTAATGTCATCACAAGCGGGTTTGCTGATGAATTTGCAGCAAGATATTTGACGATTTTGAAGGCTTTAGTAGTGTTTTTCAAAGCAATTGCCGTTTGTAGCTCAAACGTGTTGTAATCCTTGCTGATGCCAACGAATTTTTGAATCGTCTGCTCGTTAACCTCCTCACCTGGTTTGGTATTGAGTTTTAATTTATCAACTTCATTGGCCAGACGCTGCAAATTGTTGCCAATATTTTCAGCCATGATCATAGCTGCTTTAGCACTCAAATTTACACCCATCACCTTGGTGTAAGACCTCAGCCAATCAGGAATCTGATTGTCATACAGCCTCTTGGAAAGCATGACTTCGCCGCCTTTATCTATCGCTTTGGCTATTTTGGTTCGTTTATCAAGCGTCTTGTACTTATAGCTAAAAGCCAGCACAGTGGTAGGTGTGGGATTTGCCAGATAATGAATGAGTAGGTTAGTCTGCTCTTCGCTCCTCCAGCTTCTCATCTCCTGGGCTTCTTTCACGATCACCACCTGTCGCTCACCCATCATGGGATATTTACGTGCAATATTCAGAATATCAGTAATGGTTGTTTCCTTGCCATACAACACGTACTGATTGAAACTTTTCTGCGTATCATCCAGGGCATTTAGCTCAATATTTTCTATGATATTATCTATAAAGAAGGGTTCATCACCATGGAGAAAGTATACCATCGCAAACTTTCCTTGCTGCTGAGCTTTGATGATTTCGTTATAATCAGCCATTCGGCAATAATAAGATTAAATCACTTTACGGGAGAAGAACTCTACTTGAATTCTTTCAGGTAGCTACCGTCTGGAAATTTTCCCAGATATGAATCCTTAATGTTTTCGGCAACACCCGTTCTTTCGGTAAGCTCAGAAAACTGGTAAAGGAGAAAATAATTCTCCTCAATCTCCATATCAAAGTTCTGTGGTTTGTTGAGAAACTGATAGCCAACTTCTGCTAATTCTTCAAGTGTAAGATTATGCAAAAACCAGTTGATCTGCCTTAAGTCATCCGTATAATCAATGGTATACCTGTCGACATACATTGCAAAATGATTACTTATTAAATTATCATATTTTGCCTTGTAAAGACCAAGAAACACTTTGCAAATAGCAGAGACAAGGAAGCTGTCATTTTTGACCTGTAAAGTATCCCGGAATAATAAAAACAGGGTCAGATAAAGACATACATCATACTGCCTGGCAGAATACGCTCCATCAATTACGCATTTCAATCGTGCGATTTCCTCAATTGAATCAAGGTTTAAAGATTTTGTGTGAGCATCCCCTGTTAATTCAATTAGTGTTTGGATTCTTATATCAAGTTCAGAATGGGTGCTTATGGAATCCGAATCAAAAACAAACAAAACATCCGGCTTCCTGGTATAGATATTTAAACCTTTGTCGAGCCAAAAAGCCTTCAATGGATATTGTTTACGAAATAGCTGATCAAGAAGATACTCCACCGAATGATCGCTCTCCATGTACCTGTATCCCATGGCACTCAGTATAGGCTGAGCCTCCTTCACATCAAATCCGGCTTTTGACATATAAGCCAACCCCAGGGTATCTGAGATAATCTCATTGGCCCTGGAGAACTTAAAGATGTTATATGACTTGGCTTGAATCTCCTGGAGCCCTTCCAATGTTCCATTTCCATTAATTATCCTCGAAAACTCACTGGTGATAGTTTTTTCAATGTCAGATTCATATACCTCGAACACAGCATTGGCCACATGATATTCTACATTATGAACCAATTCATGAGCCAGGACAAACGCCAATTGATCTTTGTTCTCTATCACAGATAACAAGCCAATAGAAACCTCAAATACCCCATTCATGTATGTAATGGCCTGAGCATAAGGTTCGTGGTTTATGAGAAAGATGGGGTTTTTTATCTTTAGTTGATTTGCATCAATAATCTGATATGCCACATCAACAACCAACTGCGTAAGTGAATCAGACTTGAAATATGCTTCTTCTTTTATCCGTTCAATCTGATAATTTCTAGTTTCCATCAGATGAGAGGAATATATAGGACTGGTGGCTATGGTAAGTTTATTTAGTTCCACTTTTGTGTTCTCTTTGATCTGTCGGATCAAACCTTTACTCTCCTTATTGTATCGGGGAAGTGTATTTAGACTTTCCTGGGCACAGGCTACCGAAAAGAGAAAACCAGAAAGCAATAAAATAAATACCAGCCTGTAAGCACTTGCTGGTCGAAAGAAAGGAGATGATATGAGACTCAAAACAGAAAAGGACCCTATTTTTGCTCTCAAAATTACAAAACAATATACCACTATATGAAAAATTTTGTCTCCGAATTGAAATGGAGAGGCATGATCCATGACATCATGCCAGGTGCAGAAGAGCAGTTGAATAAGGAGATGACCACCGCGTATATCGGTTTCGACCCTACGGCGGATTCATTACATATTGGTAATCTGGTTCAAATCATGATTCTGGTTCACCTTCAATCATGTGGCCACAAACCTATAGCCCTGGTGGGTGGTGCTACAGGGATGGTAGGTGATCCGTCAGGGAAGTCGGCGGAAAGAAACCTACTTGATGAAAAAACACTAAATCATAACCTGTCACGAGTAAAAGCACAGCTGGAAAAGTTCCTGAGTTTTGAAGGTGAAAATGCAGCTGAAATCGTCAATAACTACGATTGGTTCAAAGATTTTAATTTTCTGGAATTTATCAGAGATGTGGGCAAGCATATTTCAGTAAACTACATGATGAGCAAAGATTCGGTGAAGAACAGACTGGAAACTGGTCTTTCTTTTACTGAGTTCTCTTATCAATTGATCCAGGGATACGACTTCTATCATTTGTGGAAAAACAAGAATGTGAGACTACAGCTGGGTGGTTCCGATCAATGGGGAAATATTGTGACGGGTACTGAGCTGATCCGGAGGAAAGGTCAGGGAGAAGCCTTTGCTATCACCTCTCCTCTCATTACTAAGGCAGATGGATCCAAATTTGGTAAATCGGAGTCCGGGAATGTTTGGCTGGACCCTGAGAAAACATCACCCTACCAGTTTTATCAATACTGGATAAACCTGAGCGATGAGGATGCAGCGAAATGCATGAAAATTTTTACCACAAAAGATGAGGCCACCATTGAAACCCTTATTGCTCAACACCAGGAGGCTCCACATCAGCGTTTGCTCCAGAAAGAGCTTGCAGACGAGTTAACCACCAGAGTACACTCGGAAAAAGACCTTGACATAGCAATCAAAGCATCCTCTATCCTATTTGGAAAATCAACTACCGAAGATCTTGCATCCCTTGATGAGCGGACACTCCTGCAGGTATTTGAGGGAGTGCCTCAAACAACAATCAGCAAAGACTCTTTGAATGAGGTTCAAAATGTCGCAGACTTTCTAAGTGAAGTAACCAATGGGATCGTATTTCCATCCAAGGGAGAAGCGAGAAGGATGATCAAGGGAGGCGGAGTAAGCATCAATAAAAAGAAAATAGTTTCGGATGATGAGCCTGTGGATAAAGAGCTTTTGCAAGGAAAATACCTACTTGCCCAAAAGGGAAAAAAGAACTACTTTTTGATACAAGTCAACTAAATCGAAGGTTTGAGGGTCTGAATTTTATAGAATTTAGATTATTTTTAAATAAAATTGAACTTTTATTAGTCCGGCTATGCTAAAATCGTTGTTATCACTCTGCTTTATTGTGTACCTCTTTGGTCTTGTCCAGCCTGTAATGGCACAGGAAGAAGATCCATTTGCTGAATATTCTTATTTGTGGGAAGACGATAAGAAAAAGAAGAAGAAGAAAAAAAAGAATAAGAAAGAAGAGCAAGTATCCACGGAAGATGCAGTGTCCGACCAGGCTGCTCCAGCGGCACAGTCTTTTGTTGCAGATTCGGTACCTCCCGCTGAGCCAGCTGTCAACACATATGCAGCAGATACTATTCCTCCAGAAAATACGGTTTCAGAACCTTCTCAGGAACCTGAACAACCGATTATAGATGAACCTGAGCCTGAGGAAGAGCTTGCTGAGGACCTCTCAGATGAGGAGGAAGAAAAGCCTAAAAAAGAAAAGAAAGCCAGAGACAACAGAGACCTCCCTCCTGTTCAGGATTTCAGAGCTGGTCTACCTTCGGGAGAAAATAAAGGATCCTTTACAGGCGGATTCACTTTCACAGAAATTGATGGTCAATATTATGTTGGTCTGGTACTCTCTCCTGAGTTTAGTTTGGGGAAAGTCGGTCTGGGATTAAACATTCCAGTGCTTTATGGCATTCAGAATAATTCTTTCAGGACAGAGATATTCGAAGACGGTGTAGGTGTTGCTCGATTGATAAGATACCTGAGATTGGGAAATCAAAAACGTGACCCGATTTACTTCAGAGTGGGTGAATTGAGTAGTGCAATGATCGGTTTTGGAGGACTTGTGAACAACTATACCAACACTACAAGCTATGAAAAGCGAAAACTAGGTATTCATTATGACTTCAATTTCAGGGGGCTTGTAGGAATAGAAGGCCTTTATAGCGATTTCAACCCCGCTTCATTAAATCTGTTTGCCATCCGGCCTTACACCCGACCATTGGCTCAGTCAGGTATACCGATTGTCAGAACCTTTGAGATCGGTGGGCAATATATTTTGGACAAAGACCAAACAGCCATTCCTACCAGTGACAGTACATCTACCACCTATCAGTACACCCAGGGCGGTGTGAGTGCTTATGGTTTTGATGCGGGTATCACATTACTCAGCATACCATTTATCCAAATTGATCTCTTTACAACCTATAGCAAACTCAATGTGGCCAACCACGCAGTAAAAGATACGCTGGGTGATGGTTTCAGCAGTGGTTCAGGATTTAGTTCCGGATTAAATTTCAGATTAAACTTTATCGCCGACCTGTTTAATACCGATATCAGAATAGAAAGACTGAATTACACAGAGAATTATCTTCCCCAATTCTTTGATGCGAGTTATGAAATCAATAAAGATGCTAAAATTCTTTCATTAAATGGCGCCCCGAAAATGAGCGGAATCTATGGTAGCTTACAGGGACACATTGCACATAAGGTTCAGCTTGGAGGCAGCTTGATGATCCCGGATGAAATATCTGATGAGGCTCCGGCAGTGGTGCGGTTAAACGCTGACCTCGAAAGACTTGGTGACAAAGTGTCATTGCATGCCAATTATATAAAGGGTAACCTGTCCACCCTGAAAGACGCTTTTACCTTTGATGAAAACTCATTGGCAAAAATCAGATTCATCTATCATATGAATAAATTCCTGGCTTTAGGTGTTGACTATTATTGGGCATTTGCCCCGGCCGAGGATGGCTCATATAAGGCAACAAGATATATGTCGCCATACTTTGGATTGTCCATCGACTTTTAACAAAGCAGTTAAAGCACCTGGGGCCAGAAAATAATGTCTACCCGACGGTTTTTAAGGCGACCTTCGTAAGTGCTATTGTCAAAAACCGGATTATGGAGGCCAAAATCCTTGATTTCAATTGCATCAACGGAGTATCCTTTTTGTAGTAATACCCGCAATGCCGCTCTACTTCTATATTCAGATAGCATTTGGTTGAATTCCACTCCGCCAATGTTATCGGTATGGCTATGTATACTGATAGAATAGCTCATTGAACCAGGTAGAGAGTCTATAAAATGGTATAGTTCTTTGATTTGATACTCATCGATATACCAGCTTCCACCTCCAAAATAGATGCTTCTGATGATTTGCCCCTGCTCCTGTGCCTGCGCAAACCCCGTTGTCAACAGAAAAGCAATTACCAGTAACTTTCTCATTGTAGAGGGCCCTCATTTTCAAGTTAGCACTTCTCTCCAATGATCGCAAGTGGTCAATCCCTATATTCCTTAGTTTGCCACATATGTTTCAGAGGCAAACTGAAAGATGGGGTTGTGTGTCCGCGCAGTATCCAAAATGGTTTTAACCTGATCAATGATCTGTGGATGCTGATCAGCCAGATTATTTTCTTCAGAAATATCCACTGAAAGATCATACAACTCGATATCGGATTTTCCACTGAACACTTCATATTTCACGGCTTTCCATTTGCCCATGCGGACAGCTTGTCGTCCACCCTTTTCATGAAATTCCCAATAAAGAAAGTCGTGTGCTTTTTGAGTGGATTCCCCTTTCAAAGTAGGAAGGAATGAAATACCATCAGAATTAATATCATAATTGACCTGCGTGAGATCCATTAATGTAGGAACAATGTCCCAAAAAGCTGAAATATGATCAGATTGAGACCCCGCTTTTACTGTTCCGGGCCATCGGACAATGAATGGCACCCTGATCCCTCCTTCATATAAGTCCCGCTTATAGCCTTGCAAAGGCCCATTGCTATCAAAGTAATCCGGATCAGCTCCTCCTTCCAGGTGGGGTCCGTTGTCTGAAGTAAACATGATGATGGTGTTTTCTGCTATACCTAAAGAATCCACCAGATCCATGATCTCGCCAACATGTCGGTCTAAAATACTTACCATAGCTACGAATGCTGCGTGGGCATTTTCCTGATCGCCATAGGGTCCTCTGAAAAAGTCATAATCAGGATCTCCGTAGTCTTTTCCGTTGTAAGACTTCTCAGGAAGGAATTTACCTGTATATCTTTTCATCACTGAATCCGGGGCAATTAGTTCAGCATGTGGAATTGGAGTAGGAACAAAAAGGAAGAAAGGGTTGTCCCTATTATCTCGAATGAATGAAAGTGTCTGTTGGTGAATCAGCTCAGGAGCATATTGCTGGTCCTTACCTTCGAGGTTATCTGGGAGTGCAACTTTTTCTTGATTGTTCCATAGGTATTCAGGATGATAGATGTGAGCCAGACGCTGACAATTGTAGCCATAGAATTGATCAAAACCGAAGGCATTAGGTTCACCTTCTGATCCGGGGAATCCAAGCCCCCATTTACCATAGGCACCAGTCACATAACCTGCCTTCTTCATCATTTTTGGTAAAACCGGAATGGAATCAGGAAATGGCTCCTGGCCCTCAGGTCGCACTTCTCTGTTGCCTCGAATAGGTGTATGACCAGTGTGCAGTCCACTCATCAGCGAGGAACGTGATGGCGCACACACAGTACTGCCAGAATAATGCTGGGTAAACAACATCCCCTGCTCAGCCAACCGATCGATATTTGGCGTACTCATCTTTTGCTGACCGTAAATACCTAAATCACCGTAGCCAAGATCATCTGCGAGGATATAGATAATGTTTGGCCTGTTGGTGTCTGTTTTAGCCTCCTGATTAGGTCTTGTACAGGACATGAGCAAAGACACAATGAGTAAAAAAAGTAGAAATCGCATGGGTCAGTTGTTTAGTAAAATGCTAAAATATTCAAAACAGATTGTAAATCTCAATCATTGCTGACAACTCCTTTTAATTTCCAGTTTATGGAATTAAAAGCCACTTTTGAGTTATCAGGTTCTCCCAACCTACGTATTCAATTCCCAGGGTTTCTCAAAATAGTGCAAGGGAATAATGTATCGGTAACCACAAATTATTATTATATTACACTTACTAAGGAGCCAAATATTATGCTACCCTAACTTTTTATTACCGTTTACCTGTATTTATTATGAACATTTTTATTGCTAAGCTAGCTGCCAGGACCACAGGAGATAGCTTACGTTCTTTATTCGAACAATATGGATCAGTTGATTCAGCTAAAGTAATCATGGACCGGGAAACCGGAAATTCGAAACGTTATGGATTCGTTGAAATGGGAGATGACAGTGAGGCAAAAACTGCCATTGACGCTCTCAATGAATCGGAATTTGAGGGTAGCACCATCGTGGTGAAAGTTGCCAATCCGAAGAGATAAACCCGATATTAACAATATACAGCTATTCAGTCTTTCGGGATTGATTATGAATTTCAAAATGGCTGTAGGGAGTGACCAAGGTCACTCCTTTTTTTAGCCATTCATTTCTGTTAACCAGTATTTCTCATCGCGCCTGCGATACCATTGATGGTAAGTAACAGCTTCTTGAGTGTTACATCGGCTTCTGATGCGTTTTCTTCTTTTTCAGTTCGCCATTTCCTCAAAAGCTTCACCTGAAACTTGTGGATGTGAACCATCATTGATGCTCGCAACTGATTGGAGTAATAGTGATTCTTCCTTCTCCTGTCAATTCCCTCTTCGAGAAGCTCCATGAGCATGTCACGGGTGAGCTTGAGCTCATCCATAAAGACCTTCAAGAACTTCTCTCTGAGTGCTTTGTCCTGCACCAAAGAAGCGTATTCCCTCATGATTTCTTCATCGGTAGCCGCAAGACTCGTATCCACGTTGGTGAACACATATCTGATAAAAGGATCAGTTTTTAAGGCCTCCTTGAATTTCTGGTAAGACTTTTCATCTTCATTCTTCAATGTGCTCACCGCTGTCCCTATACCAAACCAACTAGTCATGTTATACCTGGACTGGCTCCAGCTAAAAACCCATGGGATAGCCCGAAGATCTTCGAGGGTATTAGCCCCTGTCCGCTTGGCTGGTCGGGATCCGATCTTACTGGATTCGATCGCGTCAATAGGTGTAGATTCTCTGAAGTACTGAACAAATCCATCCATGTGGATCAACTCTCCATACTTGGCCTTACTCATCTGAGCCAGCTTCTCTAAAATATCTTCAAGAGGATGTGGCTTACGCTCTGAGTGCCTACTTAGTATCGACTTTGCTGCGATACTTGAGGTCAATAACTCAATATTGTACTCAGCATTTACCTTATTGGCGTATTTCTGAGCAATGGTCTCCCCTTGTTCTGTGAGACGCATATCCCCATTAATTGTAGAATGTGGTAATGAATTAACAAAGTAGTGCGTCGGTCCGGCACCCCTACTGATTGACCCTCCTTTACCATGGAAGAATCGCATCTTCACGTTTGATTGCTGACCAGTTTCAAAAAGCCTTGATTGTGCCTTGAACAGATGCCACTGACTGGCAATGATTCCACCATCTTTATTGCTATCGCTGTATCCGACCATGATCTGCTGGATCATCTGCTCTTCTTTATCCTGCTCCTGGAAATATTTCAAGCTTCGCTGCGTAAAAGGATGAGATAAAAATCCACCCATAATTTCCGGCCCGTTTTCCAGGTCATCAATGGTTTCTAACAATGGTACAACAGGTACCAGTGACACCATACCATTCTTTACCTGTTTTGTAAGTCCACCTTCCCTGGCTAACAGATACACGGTAAGCAGATCAGATACAGACCTCGTCATACTCACAATAAGTGACCCAATCCCTTTAGTACCGTATTTTGTGATGTGCTTATCTACTTCACGGTAGCATTCTATAACTGCCTCCGCATTGGGTCCCAGCTTGGTCTTCTGATGAGTGAATGGTCTGTTGGATTTCAACTCGTGATTAAGGAATGCCACACGCTCTTCTTCTGACCACTCGCTATAATTGGTTTTTTCAAAACCTGCAGCTTCAAGTAACTGCTCCACCGCCTTGTCATGAAATGCACTGTTTTGTCGTACATCCAACTTCGCAAGGTGGAACCCAAAAGTTTCAACAATTCTAATGGTATTGTGTATATCGTCTCTGGCTACAAGCTTTCCCCCATACTCTAATATTGCTTTTTGTAACAACCTAAGGTCCGCAATCAGCTCATCAGAGGTGACGTAAGATCCGGGATATTCCATGATCTCCGTAGCATGCCCCCTTTTGGTTGAAACAGGAAGCTTGGAGATCACAAGATTGGTAAACTGCCTAAAGGCCTCACCTTTATTTCTTTCAAAGGCTTCTTCTCCACGACCTTCCAACTCATGTTCCATCTGAAGGATTCTGTCTTTTAGGTAAGGTGGGAGATCATTGATATCCATGGTAAAGCTGATATGTCTGACCAGGTTGGTAAGCCTTCGTCTCAATACCACCATGGCATTTAACCTTAGGTGTTTAAGTGTTTGTGCTGTCACACCTGCTGTTACCAGTGGGTGTCCATCCCTGTCACCACCAACCCAGTTGCCAAAGGTGATTCTTGGCCACGCATTGTGCTCATACAATTTGTCTACACTAAAGCCCTGGTCTTCCCACGCCTGACGCATCCTTCTGTCGTGAACTGGGATGACTTCAGGAAATACATTTACCAGATAATGCATAATATTTCTCAACTCAGAGGGCACATCAGGCTTCTCAACGAACACTTCTCCTGTTTTCCAGAGTCTGTAAAGGCAAAGTTTTACGTTGTTGCGGATGTTGGCTTTCTCCATCTCGGTGTACATCTGGTTTTCCCTCTGCACCATCAATAGATAAAGTTCCCGATGATGCTCAAGTACGGTGGCTCGCTTGGCCTCTGTCGGGTGAGCTGTCAGTACAGGTTCTACATGGATCTTATTAATTCTTTCCAGGATTTTATCTTCCGAAATCCCTGCTTGTTTCAGCACTTTAATGTTGTGAGCCCACAAGCCATTGACAGATGAAAGATCCTTATTTTCAAGCTGTCTTCGATGCTGCACAGCACCATTAATTTCGGCCATATTAACAAGCTGGAAAACCAATGAATATAGCTGAATGTGTTTTTCCGTTAACTCATCAAAAAGATCCGGCGGCTGTTCGTTGATCCATGGAATTTGTTTGGAAACTTCCTCCTCTCCATTTTCCATCAATACTTCCTTCAAAGCTTCCAAAAGATATTCCAAGTCATAATAGGGTTTCCCTAATATTTCCTTTAATTGTTCAAGCGTGTTACTCATTGACTTTTTTGAAATTTTTTAACAGATATTTGGTTGCGATCACAATTTTAGTTGCAAAAATTTTAAAATTATTATCTATTGCGACCAATTTAATAAACATAACAAGATTTCATCAGGCTTGTTACCTTTGAGCCAAAATTTAAATAAAATATCTTATGGACAATAGAAGATTTCTGCCCTTTATAATTATCGGTGCAGTAGCTTTAATTATTCTGGTTTACTTTTCAAACAGCATCCTTTTCAAGGTACAGGCTGGCGAACGCGCTGTAATATTTAATACAATTACCGGAGAGTTGGACAAGGAAAATGTAATTCAACCAGGTTTTCATGTAAAAGCCCCATGGAGTGACGCATATATCTATGATGTGACGGAGAACCAGGTGGAAGAAACCATGGATGTTCTGGATAAAAACGGATTGAATATCAATGTAGATGTGACGCTGAGATTCCACCCTCAATATGATAAGATCGGTGATATCTATGAAAACTTCAGACAGGATTATGTTCGTAGGCTGGTGATCCCTGAAACCCGCTCTACGGTACGTCAGGTGATGGGACGATATACCGCTGAGGAAATTTACTCAACAAAACGTCCGGAAGTAGAAGGAGCAATAAAGAGTGAGACAGAAGCCATCCTTGGTGCACCGGGAAACAACATTCAAATGCGGGCATTGCTTATAAGATCTATTAAGCTGCCAGAGCAAATCCGATTGGCTATTGAAAACAAATTGAAACAAGAACAGGAAGCCTTGGCTTACCAGTTCAGGCTTGAAAAAGAAGAAAGTGAAGCTGAGAGAAAACGGATTGCGGCAGAGGGTGAGTCACGAGCCAATGAAATTATTAACAATAGTTTAACGAAGGAGTTGTTAAGAATGCGTGGAATTGAAGCGACCAGAGAACTTGCCAATTCACAAAATGCTAAAGTTGTTGTTATTGGAAGCGGTGATGACGGCTTACCTTTGATCCTTGGGGGCAACTAATTGAAGATTTGATAATACCTCCATATCAAAATAATTTTAAGTGTATATTTAGGGAATCCAATATTTTAAACCATTTCAAACAAAATGTCAGAAAAAGCTGAGATAAAAATAGACGGTAAATCATACGAATTGCCCACATTGGTTGGATCAGAAAACGAGAGAGCCATCGATATAAGTAGTTTTCGTGCCCAATCAGGAGTAATAACCATTGACCCGGGATTTAAAAACACCGGTTCAACGAGAAGCGCCATTACCTTTCTTGATGGTGAGAATGGAGTTCTGAGATACCGTGGCTATCCGATTGATCAATTAGCAGAACACTCTACTTTCCTTGAGGTAGCTTACCTGTTGATCTACGGAAACCTACCCTCAGCTGAAAAACTACAGAGCTTTGAAAAGGATATCACGAATCACACGCTGGTCCATGAGGATATCAAAAAATTATTAGATGGTTTTCCTTACACATCGCACCCGATGGGTGTACTTTCATCTTTGGTTACTTCATTGACTGCTTTCTACCCTAAAAGTCTTGATCCCAACAGATCGTACGATGAAGTGAACCTAAGCATCATCAGGATACTGGCTAAAATGCCAACATTCGCTGCCTGGGCTTACAAAAATCAGTTGGGTCAACCGATCCTATACCCTGACAACAAGCTGGACTACTGCGGTAACTTCCTTAAAATGATGTTTGGATTACCCACTGAAGACTACCATCCAGAGCCAATTGTTGTTGATGCCTTGAATAAGCTGCTCATTCTACACGCTGATCATGAGCAAAACTGCTCAACATCGACAGTAAGAATTGTAGGTAGTTCTCAAGCGAGTCTATATGCTTCCCTGTCTGCTGGTATCAATGCACTTTGGGGACCACTCCACGGAGGTGCTAACCAGGCTGTAATTGAAATGCTGGAAGGTATCAAACAGGATGGTGGTGACACCAAAAAATGGATGGCAAAAGCCAAAGACAAAGATGATCCGTTTAGACTAATGGGCTTTGGCCACAGGGTTTATAAAAATTTCGATCCACGAGCTAAGATCATCAAAAAGGCTGCAGACGATGTGTTAGGTAAACTGGGTATCCAGGATCCTGTATTAGATATTGCTAAAGGGTTGGAGGAAGAAGCACTCAGCGATCCATATTTTGTGGAGAGAAAGCTTTATCCAAACGTGGATTTCTACAGCGGTATCATCTACCGGGCGCTAGGAATCCCAACTGAAATGTTTACCGTGATGTTTGCATTGGGTAGGCTACCAGGATGGATCGCTCAATGGAAAGAGATGCGTGAGAACAAAGAACCTATCGGTAGACCGAGACAAGTATATGTCGGAGAAACCGCAAGGGATTATGTTCCTATCAACAAAAGATAAAAGTTTTAAAGGCCAGTTTTTCACTGGCCTTTTTTATTTCCACTTAAAAGCATAATAAGTAGCTGGAAGATCCGAGATATTGAGGATTCCATGTACCAGCTCAGATTCCATAAAATAAAGGTCCCCGGTCCGACCATAATATTTCTTACCATCAATCTTCATCTCTGTTTCACCGGAAATCATCAGTACAATTTCAGTCTCAATATGTGAGTGCCCCTTGTGACTTGTACTGCCGCTTCCCAAATGGGTCACATGCATTTCAACCCGGTCAAACATGGCAGAGGGACGGTCAAAATAAGTCCGGGCACCCCCACTCCCATCTTCTTTGGTTTCAAAATCCAGTAAATCTGAATTATAAGCGGTGGTTCCCCCACTGGCTATACCACGCTCCAGTTTCATGGGTTTCTTTGCCCTGAACCTCACTACATAATAGGTAAGGTTGTTGTCTCCAGCATTGGACAGACTGTGCATCTGTTGAGGCATCAGTAGAAACACACTCTCAGGACCTAATATCGACTCATTGTCTCCGTAAGTCACCTTCAGAGTTCCTTCTTTCACAAGGATCAGTTCCTCAATATCTTCATTGGCGTGCATCTGGCTTGGCTTGGCACCCGGGTATTGGGTGGTAGCATGAATTTCCAGATAATCAAGATGTGCAGAGGTACCCTCAAGAATTTTACGGGATTCTCTGCCCTCACTTTTCTTAACAGGAATGCCTGACCATTTATATACTCCGGATTGGACCGGCTTGAGCTGAGCTATTGCAGACGACAACATAATAGACAGGGTTAATAAAACGATTATTCTCATCATATTAATGGGTAATATTTACGCTTATCTAATCAGTCCTATGACTGACCAAAGGGGTTATTGACAGTATTGCTTATGTAATCTATCTATTTCGAAGGACTTTAACCCATTGTGAACAACCAGCCTATATCTGAGTATTGTAGGCTCCTTCTCTGATAGTGTCACAGGATTAGCCCCTGGAAATGGGTACACAGCATTTTGCATACTTCTCCTACTTCGCAATATCCAGGGATTGGGATAACCCGGATTCTCTGAATGACTTAGAATACTCAGACCGGCCAATTTTCCATCCTTTCCCAGCGATCCTGACACATCAAGCCAGCCCATACCAGTAACCGGATTAGTCTGAGGTGTTATTTTACCATTAAGATCTGAAAAGCTAATATCTTCCGGTAGCTTGATCCTGGGAGAAAAACCACCGTAACCCTTTGGGTCTTCAGACCCGCCAATGGTGAGCTCTGGCTCCAGTGCCTGCATGGCAATCTCGAAATCGATCAATCGATATGCCTTCTCGGAAGGATGTACGGTTATTTTTGTTGTCTCCGCAACAAAAGGAATCCTTGTTCCTAATTTATCTACCCATAATGGTGAAGTCCAATGCACCCTGGTAACAATTCTTTTTGCTGGACCTGCAATTGCTTCCTCTTTTACAGAAAGTACTTTCCAGTCAAAATCTTTATTCTCCCATCCATCTCCTATCCGCTTGTCTCCTATATAGAGCTGATGCCAGGCCCAGAAAACACCATGATGGTGAAGGTGATCTTCAGGATAATCCTCCGTTATGACTTCCCCATCAAGAGAAAAGAGAGGATGCACATAGTGAGGGCGCTGATAATCACCTTGTAAAGGATTGCTCTTGGTTCGATAAAATAATACCAATTCTCCTTTCTCAGAAATCAGCACGCCATCATCCTGGAAGTCAACTGATATCTTTTGAGAAAAAGTAAAATGGTTAAGCATGGCAAACAGTAATATGTAAACAGCGTATTTCATTATATGAAGAATTGAGTTTATATGGTGTAATATAACCAGTGTAGTAATTTATCAATAGGTTAATTTTGATAACCATATTTGTGGAAATAATCCAATTTAGAAAAATGAGACATGTAGCTTTATATATAATATTGGCAGTTTTTCTTGTGGCCTGCAAGAAGGAGAACACACCACCTTCATCGATTGAAATTTCAGTTGAAGCCCCATTTGAGATGCCTGGGATAAAAATTCCAGATTTCTCAAAATCAAAATCATTCTCAATTGTCGAATATGGAGCTGACCAGGGTGATAACGAAAAAACATCGATGGCAATTGCCACTGCAATTGAAAAGGCCAATATGAATGGTGGAGGTAAAGTAATCATCCCTGAAGGTGTCTGGCCAACCAAAAAAGTACATCTCAAAAGCAACGTTAACCTACATCTTGAGAAAGGTTCAACCTTGCTATTTTCAGGCGACCCTCAAGACTATCTGCCAGCCGTTCACACTACCTGGGAAGGTATGGAGTGTTATAATTATTCACCTTTGATATATGCATATAAATGCACCAATGTAGCTATAACTGGTGAGGGTGAATTGAAAGCGGTCATGGATACATGGAATACCTGGTTCTCAAGACCTCCTGCCCATATGAATAGCCTAAAGAGACTTTATGAGTTAAGCTCAACTGACATTCCTGTTGAACAAAGACAAATGGTTAATGACTCTTCCAATCTTCGTCCTCATTTTATTCAGTTTAATCGTTGTGAGAATGTGCTTTTGGAAGGCATAAAGATCACTAATAGTCCCTTTTGGACTATTCATCCCTATTTATCAAAAAATGTAGTCATTAGGGATCTCAAGGTATTTGCCCATGGACATAATAATGACGGTGTAGACCCTGAGATGAGTCAAAATATCCTCATTGAGAACTGTGTCTTTGATCAGGGAGATGACGCAATTGCTATTAAATCGGGACGGAATCAAGATGCCTGGAGATTAAATACTCCATCAAAGAATATCGTTATGAGAAATTGCTTGGTGAAAAATGGACACCAACTAGTAGCAATTGGTAGCGAACTTTCAGGGGGTGTTGAAAACGTATATATTGAAAATTGCACAGTTGAGAATGGGGCAAAACTAAATCACCTGCTCTTTATTAAAACAAACGAAAGAAGAGGTGGATTTGTAAAAAATATATATCTAAATAATATAAAGTCAGGAAAGATCGATCTTGGCATTCTCGGAATCGAAACTGATGTTTTGTATCAATGGAGAAATCTTGTACCAACATATGAAAGGAGGCTAACCCCAATTAACAATATTTACCTGGAGAACATAGAATCCCAGGATGTACAATTCATTTCGAGAATTCTAGGACAGGAAGAACTACCAGTAGAAAACGTCAAGTTAAAGAATGTCTCTGCGACCAAAATTCAAGGACAAGAACACATCCATGAAAATGTGAAACAATTCAGTTTTAATTAATATCTCCTGTTTAGGATTTCACTCAGGATAATGGCTTTTCTTGCGTCACGCGGATCCTTTAACATTTCCTTAATTTCATCAACAACCTCATCATTTTCTTCTTCATGATCATGTGGAATAGCAATTAACTTTTCAGTATGATACTTATCATCAGTATTGTATTCCAGCTCATACCCTTCCGCTTTTTTTATGGATTCCTCATAGACGCGTCTGCTTTCTTCATCAGAAAACCTCCGGGTCTTTCCTTCTTCGATAAATTCTTCTTTGCGTGATTCACGTGCCGGCTCATCCTCCTCTTCTATCACTTCAATATCCCTAGCCTCTTCACGGCTACCCTGAGGATCAGTAAACTCCTTCAGCAACTCCTCAAAGGTCATTGGTCTACGACGCTCGGTATCAACAGGTTGTGATCCACCACTTTTGGGAAGGGGTTGATCTGATGTTTCTGGCGCTTTCTTTTTCAGCGATCTAACGATGAAATAGATTAAACCAATTATTATATAAATCCAGGTTTGAATGTCATCCATTATGGCTTAAAAATAGGAAATTAAATTCTAAATTTGATGTTTCGTCTTAGCTTCTAAGCCAACAAATCACATGCAATTAACTCGTCTTGAAATAAAAGGATTTAAAAGTTTTGCTGATAAAGTCACCATCAATTTTGATGAGGGCATTACCGGCATTGTTGGTCCAAATGGGTGTGGTAAATCCAATGTGGTGGACTCTATCCGTTGGGTATTGGGAGAGCAGAAAACCCGAATTCTCCGGTCAGACAAAATGGAGAATGTGATCTTTAATGGCACAAAAGCAAGGAAACAGACCCAATTGGCTGAAGTATCGCTCACCTTCAACAACACCAAAAACCTCATCCCAACGGAATATAGCCAGGTAACTATTACCAGAAGATATTTCAGGTCAGGTGAAAGCGAGTACCTGCTCAACGAAGTCCCCTGCCGACTTAAAGATATTACCAACCTCTTCCTTGATACTGGGATTGCTTCAAATACCTATGCCATCATTGAGCTGAAGATGGTTGACGACCTGTTGAATGACAAGGACAACTCCAGAAGAAGTCTGTTTGAAGAAGCGGCCGGGATCTCAAAATTTAAGATCAGAAAGAAAGAGACCCTTCGAAAGTTGGAAGATACTGATGCTGACCTCGATCGTGTAGAAGATCTACTTTTTGAGATTGACAAAAACCTCAAATCTCTGGAAAAGCAAGCCAAACAGGCAACTCGGTTCTATGAGATAAAGGAGGAATACAAACAGGTCAGCATAGGGCTGGCCAAGAAAACCCTGGATAACCAGAAAAACATTCAGAATAACATCCAGGAGGAGATCAAAAAGCAAAGTGATCTGAAGGGAGAGCTAAATACCAGACTTTCTGGTACGGAAGCGCTTATCGAAAAGACCAAGACAGATTTACTCAATAGGGAAAAGCTCTTGTCTACCAGGCAAAAGACCTTGAATGAGCATGTCAGCAAGATTCGTCAATATGAGAGTGACAAAAAGATCAAAAATGAGCGCCAACGATTTCTGAATGACCGGATAGAAAACCTGAGAGAGCTCATTGATCAGGACAAACAAAGTAACGAGCGGGCCTCTTTTTCACTCAAGAGCCTCACCAAGGAGCGGGAAACTGCCGAAGGTATCCTGGATCAGATCTCCAAAAGACTGGACAACCTACAGTCTGATTATGACAAACAAAAAGCTGAGACTCAGGAGGCACAGGCTGTTCTCAATGAGATTAATCAGCAATTTGGAAACCGAAGAGATGAAGTATTCCAATTGAATAAGGATATTGAGATCAGGGAAATTCAATTAGAGACTCTTACCTCCGAGCTGAATAAATCACAGGAGGATCAAACACAGCATTCACAGGACCTTAGGGCATTCTCTTCCAAGTTGGACGATATCACCAAAGAGAAGACGAGTAAATCAGCAGCCTATAAAGAACTAAAAGAAAAGGAAGATCATCTTCTTGAGAAGATTGAAGGCTGCCAGCAGCGAATTGATTTGTTACGAGATGAACTCACACATATCAACCGTCAATTGGACAGGCAACAGAACGAATACAACCTAACCAAATCTCTTGTTGACAATCTGGAGGGTTTTCCAGAGGCTATTAAATTCCTAAAGAAGAGTAAAGACTGGAAGGACGCCCCTCTTCTTTCAGACATCATTACCTGTCCCGAGGAGTATCGTATCGCTATTGAAAATTTTCTGGAACCCTACATGAATTTTTATGTAGTGAACAAATACGAGGATGCACTCAAGGCGGTAAACCTCCTGAGTAATGCTTCACAAGGAAGAGTTAGTTTTTTTGTACTTGAACGGCTGGAAAATTATCATTCTTCCGGCTCGCATCTTTTTGAAGGCACAATCAATGCCACTGAAGTCGTGGAGTATGACAACAAGTACCAAAAGCTAATCGCCCATTTATTAGATAATGTATACATCTATGATGGTACAGCCCCTGGCATCCCTACGGATGGAGCCGTGTTTGTTTCTAAAAATGGTCAGATCGCACAAAGAAATTACAGTTTGGCTGGAGGCTCAGTTGGTTTGTTTGAGGGTAAAAGAATTGGTAGAGCCAAAAACCTGGAGAAACTTTCCGAAGAAATTAAGTCCCTTACCAAAAAGCAGGAACAAACCGAATCTGCCTTCAGAGAAACACAAAGTGAGCTATCCAGGTTGAAAGCAGAATCCAAGCAGGAAGAATTGAGCAGGCTTTCTGAAGAAATCAGCCAGGTGAATGAGGTTTACGTAACGCTTCAGACTAAAAAGGAGCAATTTTCTTCGATGTTGAGTTCCAATGAAACTAAACATGAGGACCTCATTGCACGGATAGAGAAATTAAACTCAGAGCTCAAATCCCTGAAACCAAGTCATATTGACGCCAAAAACCTCCTGGAAGAAACGGAGATCAGGGTGACCAGTGCCAAGGAACAGCTGGAATCACTAAATGAGCTTTTGTCTCAAAAGTCGACTGCTTTTAATGAGGAAAATGTACTCTACCACAGGCAGCAAAATAAGCTCAATAGCATTCGTCAGGAAATAAGCTACAAGCAAGAGGCTTTTGATGGTAGTGCGGAGCGAATCAAAAAGAACTCGGAAGAGCTACAGGTGACTACCCAAAACTTAAATGAGCTGATCAAAACATCAGAACAGGGAGACGACGAGCTTGTCGCCATGTATGATGAAAAAGAGTCCATCGAATCTGCTGTAAATGAGGCCGAGAAGGAATATTACCAGGTAAGAGGCAAGATCGATGAAGACGAAAAGACCTTGCGGGAAATACAACGTCAAAGAGAATCGATCGACCATATATTAATGGAGTGGCAGGAAAAGCTCAACGACACCAAAATGCAACTCAATTCTGTAAAAGACCGGTTGTCAGTAGAGTTTAATATTGATCTTTCTCAGGTGGATAGCTTTGAAAACGAGGAGATCCTCAGCAAAAGTGAAGATGAGCTAAGAGATAAAGCAGAGCGGCATAAAAACCGTCTGGAAAATATGGGGCCGATCAACCCTATGGCCATGGAGGCTTATGAGGAGATCAAACAACGCCATGAGTTCATCACGAACCAAAAGGAAGATCTCCTGACTGCAAAAGAGTCTTTGATGACCACCATTGGTGAGATAGACAATGTGGCCAAGACTACATTTTTGGATGCCTTTGAAAAGATCAGGGAAAATTTCGCCAAAGTCTTCAGGACACTTTTCACCGAAGAAGATGATTGTGAGCTGAAACTTACTGATCCGGAAAATCCGTTGGACTCTGCCATCGAAATCATGGCCAAGCCTAAAGGAAAGAAACCACTCACCATCAATCAGTTATCCGGAGGAGAAAAAACGCTGACTGCTACTTCCCTACTCTTTGCCATCTATCTCCTGAAACCAGCTCCATTCTGTATTTTTGATGAGGTAGATGCCCCATTGGACGATGCAAATATTGACAAGTTCAATGAAATCATCAGGGAATTCAGCAAGGACTCTCAGTTTATAATCGTTACACACAATAAACGCACAATGTCAAGCACTGACGTTATCTACGGAATTACTATGATTGAGCAGGGGGTTTCCAGGGTAGTTCCTGTAGATCTGAGAGAATTAGCATAAGAAACACCAGCAAATCGTCGATTAATTTTATCAAGTTATCGAACATCTGATTTTTTGGAGCGTTATTTGTACTTCTTTGTTCATCGCATCGAAGCATTAAATTTATGACGCCAAAATATTTCAGACTGTTGGTCGTAGCCTGGCTAACAGCTTTTTTTCTTTCAGGATGTAATCTTGACAACCTCCCTGACCTTGATAATACCTACTTACCTGACTATGAAGGTGAAATTGCACTCATTATTGGTAAGGACACGCTTACCGTAGGTGAGTTCATCAAAGAATTATCCGATGATACTACCGTGGTACAGGAGACAGAAAATAAAGAGATTTTCATTGTCTATGAAGACAGTACTGATTTCTCTATTAGTTCCGATTTTGTAGATGTAAACACCTTCTCCAATGAGAAAACCATTGAAAGTCCGGTTGCCATTCCTTTTATCCCTCCTACTGATACTACTTTGATCATCAACCGAGAGATCAATTTTGATTACATATCTAATGAAGGCGAGCGAATCGATTCACTTTTTTACGAATCAGGGGCTTTGAGACTTTCTATTACTTCGGATTTCCCTGGTGATGTAGCATATAATATTGAAACTAATTCTTTCCTTGATGTAAATTCAGGTAATGGAATTATCATCAATTCAGCTTTGATTTATTCTGGGTTCACGCCTATCTCAGGAACACAAGATACTGATCTCCAGGGGTACAAGACGTTGCTTAACTTCCAGAACGACTCCAGTGTATTCGTTGTTAACCTACAAGCTGCTATTTCCATACCAGCCGGAAGATCGCTTTCGGGTAATGAAAGTATAACCATCGAAGTAGAGGTAATAGATCCTGAGTTTGAGGCCATCTATGGAAGTTTCGGCAGAGATACATTTGATATTGAATCACAACAGATCTCACTGGATGTCTTTTCAGAATTTTCTGATACGGGATTATCATTTGAAGCACCCAGGGTATATTTCACCTTCGAAAACTCCTTTGGTTTATCAGCTGGACTTGACTTTTCTAACATTTATGCTTCGTATGAAGATAAACCCGACATGCCTTTGACAGGTCAGTTCGCTGAAACGCTACAAATTATTGAGGCACCTACCCTGGAAAATGCCGGAAGCATTGCCACCTCAACGATCGCTATGACAAAAGACAATTCCAATATCAACGATATTCTGAGTTCATCTCCGGATCAGCTAAACCTGTCGTTGGTGGGAATTTCCAACCCGGACAACGAGGATGGAAACTTTGTGCTCAATAATTCAAACATAAAAATTAAATCCAGGATAGAGCTCCCGCTAAGCTTGCAGTTACAGGACTTTGAATACGACACTGAGTTTGAGTTGGATGACCTAAGCAGACTCGACAATAGCCAGTCTCTCACGCTGATCCTGAAAACATCCAATGAATTACCTATTGGCGGTGAGATCGACATAGAATTTCTTGACACTGGTGGCGAAGTATTTGATGACATGATGGATATCTCAATATTAGAGTCTCCTACTCAGTTTGATACGGATAAAAAGACCGTGGTGCCTTCAACATTAGAGACAAGAGTTACGCTAGATGAAGCCAAGATCAATTCACTGACGACAGCTGATAAATTGAGAGTGACCGTTCGTTTCAGCTCATTTGGTTCACAGCAAAATGAATTTGTCAAGATCTTTTCAGATTACTCACTTATCACCACAATTGCCATAGAAGGTAAAGTATCCATCAATCTAAATGAAAACTAAGATCACAGTGAAAAGAATTATTCTAATAATATTGATCGTAGCCTCAGGAGAATTGGTGGCACAAAACAACCTGAGTTTTTACCACATGAGTAAGGGAATTCCTCAGGGTGGCAATTACAACCCGGCCTATTTTCCGGATGCGCGGGTCTTTGTCAGCTTGCCGGGTATTTCAGGTATTGACCTGTCTGTGAACAATTCGTTCAGCATTTCAGATATCTTCACCCAAACAGGCGATTCTACTTTGATTGATATTGGTCGGTTTCTTGGGACCCAGCAAAAAAAGAAGTCCTTTATGAATGTAGACCTCGATATAACAGACCTGATGATTGGCTTCAGGGTCGGTGAAAACATGCATTTCTCTCTTTTTGTTAACGACAAGTTTGATTTCACGTTCTTCTACCCTATCGATCTGATGAATTTTGTGTGGAAAGGAAATGCAGCATATGTAGGACAAAACTTTGTAGCAGACCAGATGGGCTATACGACCACACACTACAGGGAATATGGTGTTGGTTATGGGCAAACATTTAACATTCTGGATCGCCCAACGACAATCGGAGCGCGTTTTAAATACCTAAATGGCATGCTCCATAATAGTACCCAGAACTTTTCAGTTTCAATTCTAACAGATGAAGCTGATTATTCACTCACAGCTTCATTCAATGAAGCTCAGATTAGATCGGTGGCTTTTTCACAGCTTACTGATGATGAGGAAGAGGATTTTGACGAAAGTTATTTCATCTTCAATGAAAATGCCGGATTTGGACTGGATTTGGGTGCCAGAATGCAATTTTCAGAAAAGCTTGGATTAGGGGCTGCTGTTAATGACCTCGGCTTTATCAATTGGAAGGAACACGCGGAGCTGATCAACTTTGCGGGCACTTCTTTTACCTACTCCGGTATTGACCTTGACGATCCTGATTCTTTTGGGCAAGCCATCGAAGACTCTTTAAAAAACCTTGAGCCTGACACAGTGGTGGGATCATTTACTACTAAGCTAAATGCCAGGACCTATTTTTCTGCAGACTATCAGTTAACTCCTAAGGGCCAGGCACAGGCTACCATCGCCAATTATATGACACAAGGCAGGGTTAAGACTTCCATAGGCCTGGGATACACCCAGCAGGTAGGCCGTTGGTTCACCGCTTCTGCGACCGGATCATATGTGCCTCAGCAAGGAGTGGATCTGGGTCTGGGCATGATGTTCAGATTGTCATCTTTCCAGCTCTATGTGGCAGCGGACAACATCTTCAATACCATTGACGTGCCTAATGCCAGTGCCGCCAATATAAACTTTGGTATCAACTTTCTGTTTGGTCGTGCTGAGAAGAAGAACAAGAAAAAGGTAACTCCTCAGGTGACCCCTGCACCACCTGCTCAGGTTGAATCGAAAAATGAAGAAATACAGATCACTCCTTCAGTAGAACCAGAGGAAGAAGAAGATTACAGTGATTACGAGCATTTGTGGAAGAAGAGGAAGTAAATACCTCAGCGAACCCTACCAAAACGGTTGGGAACTAAAATAGAAGCTTTAAATTGCAGCAAAACTTAACATTTATAAGATGAATTTTGCTAGCAAATACTTACTAATCATCGCTTTAGTGGCATTCATGCGATGCCAGCAGCCTGAAACTACAACAGTAGTCGATCCTGACCCTGTTGAAATAAATGACTTTATCGGACACTGGTCGCTAGACATTGAAGGTGACATGGCCGTAGGTTGGCTTGGAGTTACCAATGATGGGTTCCCGGATGCTGCGCTTTTATGGCGTGGCGGTAGTGTCGTTCCTGTTGCTAATGTATATATCCAGGGAGATCGTTTGATTGCTACCCGAGTAAGCAATAGAGTACGTGCAAAGGACGAAAATGGAGATGCTACCAGAAGTCACCAGGTAACCAACACCCTGGAGGTATACAAGAAAAGTGACGAGGAAGTTTATGGTTATTACCTGGTCCCAAAAAACGATGGTACAGGTGTTGATACCACAACTTTTGTAGGAATTAAGTTGCCAGAAATCACACAAAAGCCAGACCTGTCTTCACTTAAGTTCAGCGAACCTGTCACACTGTTTAATGGAAAAGACTTATCCGGATGGAGACTGCTTAATGAAAAGCAGAAAAATGGATTCGCTGTTGAGAATGGTGTTCTGGTAAACAATCCTGTACAACCTGAAAATGGGGAACATATCAGCTATGGTAACATCAGGACAAACCAGGAATTTGAAGACTTCAACCTGACACTGGAAGTGAATATTCCGAAAGGGAATAACAGTGGAGTTTATTTAAGAGGAATCTATGAGATCCAGGTCCTGGATTCTTATGGTGAGCCGTTAGACTCTCACCACATGGGTGCCCTATATAGCCGGATCTCTCCAAGTACAGCTGCAGAAAAACCAGCCGGAACCTGGCAAACACTGGATATCACTTTGGTTGACCGACATATCACAGTCGTATTGAATGGTACGACCATCATTGATAATCAGCCGGCTTACGGACCTACTGGAGGTGCCATTTCGCATGATGTTTTTGCTAAAGGCCCAATTTATCTACAAGGAGATCATGGCATGGTCTCTTACAGAAATATGGTGCTGAAACCAATCATCAAGTAAAATCTAAAAATACGCTGTCAATTGAGCTGTCCCTGTGTGGACAGCTCGATTTTCAGTAGACTTCCTTCCAAAATACTGGAGATTTAGCTGGAGCCCCCTACCCAGTGATTGTTGCCAATTGATTGTCCATTTTTGATTGGAGCCAGGCTGCAGCGCTTCGAGCAATTCATAACCCAGGTAAGAGTTCTGATCTCCCCGAAAATCAATATCCACCCATTGTATGTTGGCATTCAGGCTACCCTTACCCTGTCTTAGCCAGGTCACCATCACACCAAAGTCATTGATATCCGAAAATATATCAGACTCTTCGAGTAGGTCAGTTTTAGACCTTCTCTCCCACTTGCCGGTTATCCTAAATTGTTTTCCGGGTTGAAAAACAACCTCAGGTGCATAAGTTCTGAATATTAGATCATAATCTCTTCCATCTACATAGTCAGCCTTGTTGGTCAGCGTGCCAAGCCCCCCGGATAACCTTAAAATATACATGGTGGAAAGTGTCAAACGAACATTAGCATTCCATTCGTCTTTCTCTCTCAACTCATACCCACCGCTTAACAACGACTTATTATCATGTGTCTGTCGGGTAATATCAAAACCCAATCCAGGAGCATTTCTATTGTAGAACATGGTAAACCGGTTGTGATTTCGAGCGTAAATGTATTGCTCATTATCCAGGTCAAACCCAAATGGATTGATACGATCAGTAGCATGCTCTGAGGTGGATTTGAAGTTCATCCGGACACTTCCATTGAAGGATAATTTAGAGATCTCTGATAGAAGCGCCCCATTGTCTTTCCACTCAGAAGGAAAAGTAGCATCGAGGGTATGTAGATAGGTGGTTTGGAAAGCCTGAATATATTCATCTGTAGGTGTGAACAACTTAATGTAATTCTTCTCATCGGCGTTCAGCGCCTCATAAAATTCATTGAGGTCTTTGATCCCATCCTGGTTTTCATCTCTCCAGGTGTGGGTACCTTCACCAGTTGGCACCATAACAAATATGAAATCCCTTTTTAGCTCCCTGGTATTAGCTGTGGAAAAAGTTACCTGTTGCTTCACATTGTTCTGAAAATACCCTGACACCCATTCCAGTCGGCCCATGATGTTTTTATCCTTTTCATGGATGGTGTGGTCAAGTACGGACCTGTAATTGAGTTGGCCGCTGATACGCTGTTTGGATGAGAACTGACTAACCAACCCCACCTTAACTTCTTCGGAGGCAGTATAGGAAGAAAATTCACCCTGCTGAGGGAGTTGGTCAAACCGACGAACATAGTCCATCCTAAGCCTTGCCTTGCTTGAATCACCTGATTGTATATAGAAATTGTGGGCATGATAATGCATCAATGTGCTGATGGCACTGTCTCCAACAGAAAAAGCATGATGATCAATTGTAAAGTTATACCCGGGGTTTAACCGCCATAGGCTAAGGCTTAAATCATTACTTGATCGCTTCCAAAGAGCTCGTCGTCCATTTACCTCATTGTTCATTAAAAAACTTTCCGACTCCAATTGGAAAAAGCCTAACGACTTAGAGATCAATAGCTGCTGCTGCAAGCCATCAATGATGCCAGTTCGTTCTCTTTGAGTAAGCTGATACGAAACTTTATTTTTTGGATCTTTGGTGATATCTGCCCCCGCTTCAAAGATCTGATCTGATCTATTCACCGTATCTGAGAATATATCGTAGCTCCAGTTCCTGTCATACTCAATAGACCTGAAGCGGTCAATGGCATTGAAGTGTTTCTGATCGTATTCAAAGGTCACCTTGCCTGTAAATGTGTAACCCTCCAGAAATTCAACCGGCCGCTTGCTTGAAAGCCCCCCTTTCCAGGCAATTCCTATATTATTTCCATTTTGATTTGAATACAGATTCCGATCCCGATTGGAAAATGCTAACTCCTGAAAAATCTGTTCATGGTCGCCAATATCAACTACTGCACCCGTAACAACCATTTCCTTTTTATTTGGTGTGGGCACATTGACAACTGGTGCGAAGCTTCCTTGCTTTACTCCGGATTGAGGAGAAACCCATTGATAAATCCTTCCGTTAGCGTTGCGTGTGGCGAGGATATAATCTCCCATGCCCTGTCCTACTTCAGTAAAGCTCACATTCCAAATAGCCTCTTCCGGATCGGTGGAGAAAGTATATATCGATTGCAAATTCCCATCTGCATCAAGGGTATCTTGCCTGGCATACAAAAGCTGACCTTCAAGGTAACCGACAGAGTCTACTCCTGATATGAGTCCCTGGCCATTTACAGCAGTTTTTAGCTGGTTAAAATCCTCATCACTGAGCGTATATCCCAATGTACTGTTAGGATTGTCACTTTCCCGATAGTAATTTAAGAAGAGCTTTATATTATCGTTTTTAAGTTCCTGATTCACTGTGACATTAGATCTACTATAGAATTGTTCCGCATATTCATAATCTATCCTGATGCGTGTAAACCTTGTGATCACAATATTGCTACTGAAGGTGATCTCAGCAAGATTATAATCAATCACGTAGTCTCTGTCAAAGCCCCGTTCAAGTAGCTTTCCATCTATGTATACTTTTTCTGAATTGGCCAGAATAATAATAAACCGCTCACCATTGGGGCCCCTCAATTTATAGGGCCCCTGAACATTTTCTATAGGATTAATTTGTGTTGAAGCAAACTGGCCTTTCGCGGCTGACCCTGAGATACTTGATTTGGCAGTCCAGCCTGATCCTATTTTATACCTGTAGTTGGCAGCAAGTCCCTGCACATTCTTATAGTACTTCAAAAAGTATCCCTCCCGAACAGGGTTTTGCAATACGATATCACCAGCCGTGATATCAAAGTCATCATTGTACAGTTTGATAAACACATTGTCAAAATCTCTGAGCTGCTGAGTATTACCTTCCGGTTGATAAGGAATGTTTTGATCTGTGATTACCGCACTGATATTCAGGTCATCACTTAATTTTCCCTCCATCTGAAGATTAAGGGCAGAGTTTACGAAAAGATTCTGACGGTTTCCGAATGACACGCCTCTTGTAATGGCTCCAAAACTTTCTACATCACTGAACTTAAAGATTTCCTGTTCTTCAATATATTGTTTTTTTGGCGGTGGTTGGTCACTATAAACCTCGGCATACGTATCAATACTTCTGTTATATAACGAATCCATAAACTCCACTGAGATTCGCCTATAACATACCTCTATAGAATCTGATCCTCCCCCGAAAACCAGGATTTCATTCTTCTCGTGATTAAATCTAAACTCGGTATCCCCCGAAATTTGAATTGAAGTCTGGTCGATAGGAATAGTATCTAATCTGACCGGAGTATCAACAGGTATTGTCCTGCACTGATAATTCTGGCCAGTTAGTTGAAATCCCAGACCTAAAATGAAGAATGCACTAATCCACCAGCGGCAGGGAAATATTGAAAGTGGTTCCCATCCCCTCTGAAGTCTCAAACCATATATTACCTCCTGCATTTTCAATTCCTTTTTTAGCAACTGCTAAACCGATTCCACTTCCCGTTCTCTTAGTACTAAAATAAGGAGTAAATACTTTTTCCTGAACTTCAGGTGGTATTCCACTGCCATTGTCTTTAATGCTAAGAAGTGCTTTATTGCCTTTTCTTATGAGTGAGATATCTATTTTTGGTTTCTTTTTGTTCACCGACTGGATACCATTAAGGATGATATTGTTGAGAATCCCACTGAAAATTTTAGGGTCTGCAAATACTTCTAAAGGTTGATCCTGAATGCTAAGAGTGAGCTTTGTCTTTTCCGAACGGTACAGCTCAACCGTATGCTTTGTAAGCTCATCAAATGCAAATTTTTCATTTTTAGGTACGGGCATCTTTGCAAATGCAGAAAAGGAGTCTGCAATGTCACTTAATGAATCGATCTGCTCTATCAACGAGGCACAGGCATTGTAATTTCTATCCTCCTTATCTAACGACCGCATCATCTGCTGGATCTTTAAACGCATGGGCGTGAGTGGGTTCTTGATCTCATGAGCTACCTGTCTGGCAATTTCCTTCCAGGCAGATTCTTTTTGCACCTCAGCAAGGGCTACTTTGCTTTCCTCCAGCTTTATCAGCATCTGGTTATATTCATTTACCAGGCTTCCAATCTCATCATTCACTGCATAGTGGATCGGCTGGTTCTTTTCCTGTAATGAAGTCCTTCGGATCCGGTCAGCGATCTGCTTCAGAGGACTCACCAACTGATTGACGATGAGATTGCCGGAGAATAATGAAATCAGGAAGATTAATGTAAAGACTGAAATGAGGTTGGTGAATATCTGGATCTGTTGATTCTGAAGCTGACTCTCTGACTCAAAATAAGGCATCGACAAAATCCCAATCAGGTTTCCGGTTCTATCACTTCTCAGTGCCGTATAAGATGATTTAAAATCCAGCTTTCCAATCTCCTCATTCAGGATAATACTTTGCTCATTGTTGTAAACGATAGCGTTGAGGGCCTCTGGCTTAATGTACTTACCCAGTATACCTGAATTAAAGATTTCCATCTGACTGGAAGACAACAAAGGTCCTGATGTTTCATAAATATTGATATCACTTTGTACCAGGGAAGCCGCTTCGGCAATGGCATTGGAGTAGTCATCTCTGTTGATGGTATTGTTCTCAAAGGCCTGGGTAATTTCAGCAAGGTTTCCCGCCAGATTAAAGGATTTGGTAAGGAAATTTTGATCTACTTCCTCCCTGTATGTGGCATTGAGTGTATTGAGCAACCCAACGGAGACAATCAACATGGGAAAGATAAAAGCCATCCCCAAATACAATTGAATCTTGGTCGATAAGTTTAGCCGGGCTTTGTTTTTGTAAACCCTGAACCCAACAAATATAAACCCACAGAGTACCAGCAGAATAAACAACTGGAACGAGAAATTGGAAAAGACATAGATATAATCATAGGATTTGCTTGCGATAACAATGAGGCGTTCATCGTTGGTGGTGAATCCATAGAAATGTATGTCTCCAATTTCTATCCCTTCCTCGTATAATGCTGGGTCCTGCAGATTGCTATAGCTTAGATTTGACTCAAAGCCAGACCTACCTTGTTTATAGATTGGTAATACGCTGTTTTTACGATAGATCGCGTAATCAAATTCCTCCTGATCCGTGCTTAAGTAGTACTTACTTTCAACTAAAAGCTCAGGAAATACGCTCGTAGGAATATTCTTTTTCAATGTCAGCTGGAGAATGATGTATCCAATCTGCTGGTCGAACCCTTCTATACTTAAAAAGCACAGGTATTGATTTCTTACATTATCCACCTCATCCTCAATAAGATAAAGCTGTGAGTAATCTGTTAAGTTTTCAGTTTTTTGATAGGTCCTTCTCCACTCGTAATAAGACATACTGTTGGGTGAGTCATAGGATTCGCCATCTGAACCAAACAGGTACACTTCCACATCATATTTCTTGAAATAGGTAGAAAGGAACTGCCGTGTAATCTTTTCCCTAATATTCTGTTTTGCTACTAATCTATTAAGCAATCGTGATTGGATATACGTATCATCTTCAATATCTGCCATGATCTGATTGAGATAATACTCACCCAAAATGTCATTAGGAATGAGGAGTTTGTTGGCATACTTTTCCTTTGAGATTTGTCTGTCCCGCTCATAGTGCTTATAAATGCCTAATGAAAACAAGGCAGCAGATGTAGAAAGTAACATCACAAGCAACAGGAACGTCTCGTATCTGGGTTTGAAGAGCTGATATGACAAATAAGTACCATTAACTATTATCCAGACAATAGTGACAATCAGTATGATCGACAGGCCTATATTTCCTATTTGCCAGTAAAAAACCCCAGATGCAACTATATAACAGAGGATCTTGAAATACAGTGGCTTCTTGATGTATTGAAATACTTTTTGACTAAGGGTGAATATCACAATAAATGAAAGTGCAACAATCACGAGAATGAGTGATGCTACTACCCTCATATAGTCAAAGGATATAGACTGACTGATATCCAGTTCGATTTGCGAGTGTTCCAGAATAATCCATGGTATCCGGTAAACTACAAACCCGGAAAACAACACCAACAAAGGCAATACTGTCAAAATCAATCCATCACTATGCTTATTACGGCTTCCAAATAAAACGCCTAACCTCATCCATTTACATAGCCTAAAAAAGCATCCTATGATGAGGAAAGCACAAAGCACATTAAACAATAGATCACCCAGAGAATAGTTAATTCGGCTTTCAGAAAAATAAATCGGGTTGAATATTTCCCAGTGTGGGCGGAAAAGATCCATCATCGCATAAATAACAAACCTAAAGATCAATATCAGGATAATAGCTAGAATCAACTTTCTGTGGCTGGCCTGCCCCTTTCCAAAATAGAAATAGATGGCCATAAGCATTAGAATTGTTGTAAGCAGCAGGGATGGTGGAAACCACTTATCTCCAAGGTTTGTGGTAGGTGAAGTAATCCTGTAATTGATTATGGTCTCGCCGTTATATGTTATCCCGTTATCACCTTCAGAAAACAAAATACTGTTTTCATAAAATATGGATTTGTTTACCTTTTGACTCAAATATTCATTGGAAATTGGTGGGGATATTTGTAGGGGTATGATAGAAAAAATCTCAACCAGAGCGGTATTGGAAGGGATTACTTTCCTTCTTACCACATATACACCTGATTCACTTTTAATGGAATAGAGTGTATCGCTGTCCTTTAAAGTACTGTATGCAGGTACGGATTTATTATCACTCCAATAAATTATAGAACCATTGACGTAAACCCGTTTTAGAAAGTCAGATGATGATTGGATTTTAAAAGGATTAGTAAGGATTTCGAACTGCTCCAGAAAATCAGTTAAATCCCGTTCTAAAAGTACCAGTTGGCTGTCGAAGTTCTTCTGTATCTCCTTGTATGCTGCATCTTCGGCACCGGGCCGAAATTTAAACACTAAAAGTGTGAGGCTAATAAGCGAGGAGAGAACAAGTAACCTTGTCAGTATTTTCATTGCAGTTTTTTACCTGCTATGAAGATAAGTCATTGTATTTAGAAGATTTATATTTTACTCCACCAAATACGTGTAGAAAAAGAACTCTTGAGTAACGCAGGTTAAGCGGGTAAAGTAGTAGTGATACCACTGTAACAGATACAATGTACGTTGTGAGTGAAGGATCACCCATCAACCAGTACAGCAAAAATACCGTTGTCATAAAAATACCCACCGACAAAGCATAACTCACATACATTGCTCCGTAGAAAAATCCTGGTTCCAACTCATACCTAAGCTTACAGTTTGGACATTCCTCATTCATCTTTCCGAGGTGCTTTAGATCATATGTAGCGTATTCATACATATCCCCTTCTCGACATTGGGGACATTTAGCGGTTAAAATGGCTTGCAGCTGATTTTTTTCTTTCATTAATTCTAGAATTTCTAAACCAAAGGAATGCAATCAGACCTACTAAAATGTACGGTGCAAAAAAGAGATACATGATCCCAAAATTTAATCCAGCCGCGAGCGATGTTTCTCCATGACTCACATTATTTACTACCTGAGTCCTGCACATAGCACACTGTGCCTGGGTTAGGATTGGAAGTGTAGAAAGACAAAAAAGGATCAAAGATCTGATTATCATAGTCAGATAACAGGATTCGTTTTATAGTAGTTCAAAAATAATAAGGACTTATCATAAGGTAAACCAATACACCAGTCAGCGACACATACAACCAAATGGGGTACGTAAATTTTACAATTTTTCTATGCTTCGTTATCTGGTTTGATAAGGCATAATAAAATGCTATCAAGACAAATGGAACGACTACAATGGAAAAGCCTATATGTGAAAGTAAAACTCCCAGATAGATCATCCTGGAAGTCCCTACTGAGGCAGCTTCAGCATCATCTAATACACCATTATGATCCAGGTCACCAAACACAGTAGATTCACTGGTGCTATGATAAAGTATGTATGAAACCAAAAATAATGCACCCAATATCAGGGAGGTCAGCATGAGGTTTCTGTGGAGTGCTATTTTCTTAGCCCTGATAGCAAACAAGGCGGCAATCAGCAACACAGAAGTAGTAGAGTTGAGTATGGCATTTAGTGTAGGAAGAGACTTGACCCAGCCAGCCATTTCAAATTTAAAAGGACTGAATAATAGTAACGCTACCAGCGAAGGGACTGCGATGGATATAACGTATATGAATCGTAAATAGCCCTTATTGGCCTTTATTACTTTTTGCATTTTGCCGGTTCAATAAATAGATGTCTACTTCTGCTAATAATCGATCCACATCTTCTCTCGTAGCCTCATAGGTTCCTCGAACCATCTTCTGCTCATCAATAAAGATCAATGGATGGCCGAGAGTACAACTTGAATCAATACTATAAAATCCAATCTCAGGATTATTGTTTAGTGATTTCAGCAATCTTTCAAACTGATTGGGGTTTTGCTGAACAAAATCAGATTTCGATAGAACTACCGGACCACTAACTTCACAATTTGGTTGCTCATATTTTACAATGACTGGTAGATCGAACTTGTTTTCTCCAAAAATCTGAAGAAAGAGATACCAACCTACAGGCAATCCAAATACAACAACAAAGAACAGAATTACTCCTACTCGTCGCAACATCAGACCTCCAATGGAAGTGTCTTAGCCTTAATGCAGGATATCGTAAATCGCTGCACCCTGATACATCAAAATAAAGATCAGGAATATGATGAACAATGTCGGCAAGAGAATTGACCAAACAAGTGATTTCTTCTCATGGCCCAGGTGCATAAATTCGGAAACAATGAAAAATGCTTTCCAAATGGTAAGAGCAATGAAAATAAATGTTTTGGCTGCGCCGGCATCAATGGTAAATGCAATAATAAATTCTACTGAAGTAATAGCACCCAGATAAAAAGCAATCTTCCATATTTGCTTAATCTTAGATTTGTCAACAGGTTGTACTTCTACGTGTGAAACTTCTTCGCTCATGATAAATTGTTAGCTATTAAATCAAATAGAAAAATGTAAATACAAATACCCATACCAGATCTACAAAGTGCCAGTAAAGACCTACTTTCTCTACCATTTCGTAGTGACCGGTTCTTTCAAGTTTTCCAACAACAGCCTGGTAGAAGATAATGAAGTTGATCACAACCCCAGTGAATACGTGAAACCCGTGGAAGCCTGTGATAAAGAAGAACAATGCTGCAAAATTCTGAGGGCCATATTGATTCATCGCAAGGTTAGCTCCCATAAAGCTGTTACCGGCTGCATTCTTAGCCATGTCAGTTCCCACAATAAAGTGCGTCCACTCCCAGGCCTGACATCCCAGGAAAGTAAGACCTCCAAGAATTGTCCAAAGCATCCATTTCTCCACTCCTTTTCTATCCATCCGCTGACCAGCTTCCACAGCCAATACCATGGTCACACTACTCAAGATCAGGATAAAGGTCATCAATCCAACGAAAACCAACGGCAGGTGCATTCCATGTAAAAATGGGAATCCTTCAAATACCATTTCTGGTATTGGCCAATATTCCTGTGAAAATGCAAATTCATCGATTGTACCTTCAAAAGCAGGATGACTATATCTAATCAATCCATAGGTAATCAATAATGCAGAAAATGTGAATGCATCAGAAAGAAGAAAGAACCACATCATGAGTTTTCCATAGCTCGCCTTCATGGGAGCTACTCCTCCACCCCAGATGTTATTACTTTCAATTGCCGTAGAGTGTGCCATAGTTTACGTGACCTAATTATTTAGAACCAAAAATAAGTATAAATACAACCAAAGTCCACCAAGAAAATGCCAGTATGTTACACACATTTCCAATTGGTTCATACTTTTTGAATGTACCTTGTAATTAAATGCATTGTATAAAACGATTCCAAGGAAAATGATACCCCCTATCAGGTGGGCAGCATGTATTCCCGTGAAAACGTAAATAAATGATCCGGCAGGGTGTCCTACAAAAAACACGTCCTGACTTATCAACTGCCCCCAACTCATATATTGCCCAATTAAGAAGGCAATTGCAAGTACTGAGGTAACAGCCAGCCCCATCCGGATATGAAGCAGATTGTTTCGTTTTGCAGATATAAACGCATAATGAAGCGATACACTGCTGAGTACAATAATGATTGAAGTGGTATTAAACAATGACGGGAAAACAATCTCCGGCCAGTTACCTTCAGATTGCTTTACAAGATAAGCACTTGTCAGTGCAGCAAATAACATAGTAACTGTGATGATAAACAGCCACATCGCAAATTTCTTAGGGTTTATCGAACGTACCCTTATTGTTCCTAGTGGTATTTCCGCGTTTCTTTCCATTATATCTTATCAATTAAATAGGCCAATTGAACGATAGGCAAATAAATAAAGGATCCAAACATAATCTTGAGGGCAGATTGCCTTGAATTATCCTTCATCAATGAAAATGTCTGAGCGAGAAATAAAGTTCCGCAAATGGTGGCTATGATACCACTTGTAATTCCAGTTAGCTGAAAATAGGTTGGAAGCAGGCCAAGAGGAAGGAGAAACAACGTGTAGATCATGATATTGATCGCAGTATTCAGGTCCTTCTTTCCATTACCTGGCAGAAGTTTAAATCCTGCCTTTTTATAGTCCTCATCTGCTATCCAGGCGATCGCCCAAAAATGAGGAAACTGCCAAATAAACTGAATTCCAAAGATGATCAATGCCTCATGGGAGATAGCTCCAGTAGCTGCCACCCATCCCAACAATGGAGGTAGAGCACCCGGTATAGCTCCTACAAATACAGCAATAGGTCCAACACGTTTTAAAGGGGTATAAACAAACGAGTAAAGAATCATAGACAGGATAGCCAATGATAAGGTGAGCATGTTAGTCTGCCAGGCCAATAGACTCAATCCTACAAAAGAATTTAGCAAGGCATAAAATAAGGCTTCCTGATTGCTAATTCTACCAGTTGGTAGCGGTCTGCCCCTGGTTCGCTTCATCTTGGCGTCATGCACCTGCTCTATTATCTGATTTAGGGTAATAGAAGAGCCAGAGATAAGAAATCCACCCATGGCCAGAGAAAGGAAAGATATCCAGTTAATGGCACCTGAGTGGCCCAGGAGATACCCGAAAGCTGCCGAGAAGGCCACGAGAAAAGAAAGCCTCAATTTCACTAGTTCGACGTAAATCTTAAGTCGATTCAGAACATGTATAGCGCTAAGTGAAACAGTATCTTGCATCAGATAATTCTATGTCTTGAATAGGTGTTCAAAAATAAGTAAAAAATCATTCCGAATCCGATACTTCCGAGTAGCAAATGAACCGGCTGAGCTGCTGCAGGTACGTTTAAATAGGCCAGAATAATCCCCAGTATAATTTCCAGACCAATCACTCCTACTAAAGCAAGAAGCATTGGATTCTTAAGCCAATTTGCCCAGTTTAACCAAACCAACCATCCAGTCAGAAGTACTATGAGTATAGAAAATGATCTGTGGATATAAAAACCAAGCCCTAACTGGCTGATCCATTCTGTCCGAATAATGCCTTGATGTACAAAAACATCAATTTGTTCCCTGACACCTGTTCCTAGTATAATCTGTACAAAGAATGTAATCAGGAGGAAACCGATCAGCCACCTTCCTGCAATAAGTCCCTTCAATGTCCTTACCTGGACCTGTTGAAACAGCAGCATTGCAACCAACAATAGAGCCAGTACCATGTGAAAAGTGATGAATCCCGGGAGTAAGTTTGTTGCCACGACAAGACTACCTACCCATCCCTGAAAAACCACCAGTATAAAAGCAAAAATCCCCATCACTGCCATTGTTATACTTTGCTTTCTTAATTTAAGTGACCACCATCCATTTAAAATGATCAGAAAACCGATCAATACACCCACCAGACGATTGATGTACTCAATCCATGCTTTGCTAAAGCTGTATTCAGTCTCTTCGGCCACTTCCGGATTGTTTCGGATCTTATCAGCCGCATGCTTTAATCCAATAGCAGAGAGTACACTAGCTAATCGCTCGCTTTTTTCCAGTCTTTTTTGTGTAAACAACTCCTGATAGTTATCAGGCAATTCATTGCTCGAAGATGGTGGAGTATATTGCCCAAAACACTTTGGCCAATCCGGACAACCCATACCAGCCCCTAAACTACGTACTATTCCTCCTACAAGGATCAGGACGTATACTGCTATTATGGTAATGAGATTAATTGATCGGAATACCGATACGTTATCCATTTATACTACCCTACTACGACTTAGAGGTTTCAGCTTTTACTTCGTCTGCTTCACCAGGAAGATTAGACTCAGGTGTCTGACTGTATGGCACCGTCTGAGGAATAAAATCATCCTTTGCTCCTGGCTTACTGTAATCATAAGCCCAACGGTAAACTTTAGGTATCTCACCAGGCCAGTTACCATGACCAGGATTCCTTGGAGTGGTCCATTCCATTGTGTTGGATTTCCATGGATTGGCTGGTGCTTTTCTTCCTGCGAAAATAGAATAGAAGAAGTTGAACAGAAAGATAAACTGTGCAGCAAAGGTGATTGTAGCTGCAATGCTTACAAAGGAATTCAGGTCTGTGAATGTCTGAAATGCATCAAAGCTTGTAAATGAATAGTATCGTCGTGGAAATCCTGCAATTCCTATATAATGTAATGGAAAAAATACAAGGTATACACCAACAAATGTAAGCCAGAAATGTATGCTACCTAATCGTTCATCCATCATCCTACCAAACATCTTAGGAAACCAATGATACACTCCTGCAAGCATACCGAAGAATGCTGCACTACCCATCACAAGGTGGAAGTGAGCTACCACAAAATAGGTATCATGCAAGTTGATGTCCAAAGCTGAGTTTCCCAGGAATATTCCCGTGAGACCACCTGATATAAAGAACGACACCAGTCCTATCGAAAATAACATCGCAGTGGTAAACTTGATGTTACCTCTCCACAATGTTGTGATGTAGTTGAATGCTTTTACTGCTGATGGTACCGCAATGATCAATGTGAGGAACATAAATATTGATCCAAGGAATGGATTCAGTCCCGTAACAAACATATGGTGTGCCCAAACAATGAATGAAAGGAAACCAATCGCCAACATGGAACCGATCATCGCCCGGTAACCAAAGATTGGTTTCCTTGAATTGGTAGAAATAATTTCGGATGTAATTCCCAATGCAGGTAGAATTATGATATATACCTCCGGGTGCCCCAGAAACCAGAACAAATGCTGGTAAAGGATCGGGCTACCACCCATATGTGGAAGCGCTTCCCCACCAATGTATATATCAGAAAGGTAGAAGCTAGTGCCAAATGATCTATCAAAAACAAGTAGTAAGGCTGCAGCTACCAGCACAGGGAAAGATAATAGTCCCAGGATTGCTGTCAGGAATAAAGCCCATATTGTAAGTGGCAGTCTCGTAAAAGACATACCCTCCGTCCTCAAGTTGATAATGGTAGTGATGTAGTTGATACCTCCAAGTAAGGTAGAAGCAATGAAGAACACCATCGATACGAGCCATAAAGTCATACCGGCTCCTGAACCTTGCATGGCCTGAGGTAACGCACTCAATGGTGGATATACCGTCCAACCAGCAGATGCTGGACCTGTTTCGAGGAAAAATGAAACAAACATGACAAGTCCAGATAGAAAAAAGAACCAGTAAGACAACATGTTCATAAAACCGGAAGCCATATCCCTCGCTCCTATTTGGAGTGGAATCAGGAAGTTGGCAAACGTTCCACTCAATCCAGCAGTCAATACGAAGAATACCATTATGGTACCATGCATCGTAACCATAGCTAAATAGAACTCGGAATCCATCTTTCCTTCTGCAGTGATCCATTTACCTAAAAGAGGCTTCAACCAGTAAAGCTCCATGTCGGGGAACCCCAGCTGAAGTCGGAAAATTACTGAAAGACCTCCTCCAACCAATGCCCAGAAAATACCGGTAATCAGGAATTGCTTTGCAATGGTCTTGTGGTCTGTCGAGAATATATATTTTGATATAAAGCTTTGCTCATGGTGATCGTCATGACCATCATGATGTAAGTCTTTCTCAATTTGGATGTCGGCTACTGACATAATAAAATCTTTTAAATCTTAATTCCTTACCAGGGCTTTATCAGCCTTATCTACACTTATTACATTATCAATTCCTGCAGCAATTCTTGCAGCTTCTTTGAGATTATCAGGCACTTCTGACAGATAATCATCGTTTAGCTTAAGCCATGCCTGCTGATCAGCATACCATTCGTCGTACTCATCTGCTTCAAGTACCAGGATGGAGTATTTCATCCCAAAGTGACCATAGCCACAGATTTTATTACAAACCAACTCGTAGTTGAAATCAGGATTTCCTGTTTCTTCACGCATCTCTTCGGTGGTTTTTGTAGGTACAAACCAAAACCTGGTAGGCATTCCCGGCACAGCATTCATTTGCATCCTGAAATGAGGCTGAAATACACTGTGGATCACATCCTTAGCTCTTATTTTCAACAATACAGGACGGCCTTTAGGCAAAACCAACTGTGTGGGGATAAAGTCATCAAAAGATGCCTGATCCGTAAAGTCAATCCCCATTGAATTGGTGACATCCATCTTTTGAAAGTCTGATGCACCAAGATTTTTATCAGCTCCAGGATATCTTACTGACCATGAAAACTGGTATCCCATTACCTCTATCACTTCAGCATTGTCAGGAGCTTTTCCTGTGATATCAGACCAGGCTTTCCATCCAGACACAATCAAAAGTGCCAAAACGATTGCTGGTATGGCTGTCCAAATAACCTCCAGTTTATTGTTATGAGGATAGAAATCCGCTTTGTTTCCTTCTTTATGTTGATACTTATAGGCGAATCCAAACAAAAATATTTGTGTAACGATAAATACAAAACAGGTAATACCCATTGTAATCCAGAACAAGCGGTCGGTAACCGCACCATGCTCTGAAGCCAGGGGTAAGACAAAATCATCCTGAAGTCCACCGAAAGAATAATAGAAAAACCCAAAAAGACCTGCTATCAAAAACAACATCAGCAATATGGCATTGATCCTGTTTGTTGGAGGCACACTTTTACTACCCTCTCCTTTCGCAACATTGACCAAAGTAATTACCCTGAATACCGTGACCAGGATAGCCAGGATCAATACTACTGCGATAACTATAATTAAATTCAACATCTCTATTCAATAAGCTTTTATACGTGATGATGTAAACTCTCTTCCAACATTGGATGGTTCTTCGCAAACAAAGGAGCTTTCGATAGCTGATTTAGCACAACGAAAATGAATGCCCCTGCAAAAACAAACAACAACCCTAACTCCAATACGCCGAAACCGGAATTCTCACCAAGTGTACCTGGTGAAACCATGAGCGTAATATCCAACCAGTGACCTATTATCACAGCCGGAGTAACAACTTTCAAAATCCTTGAGTGTCTTTTAGAATCCCTTGTCATCAATACCAGGAATGGGAAGAAGAAATTTATGCCCAGATTGAGGAAGAATAATGGTGCATAGTGACTGTTCTTCCATCTCTCAACAAAGTAGATCGTTTCTTCAGGAATGTTCGCATAGTAAATTAGGAAGAACTGAGAAAACCAGATATATGTCCAGAAAATACTGAAAGCGAATACGAACTTACCAAGATCATGTAAGTGATTGGCATTAACAACGCTTAGATAACCCTGATCCTTTAGTAATACCACAATAAGAGTTGTCAATGCAAGGCCTGCTACCCACCAGCTTGCAAATACATACCATCCCATCATTGTGCTAAACCAGTGAGCATCGATAGACATCACCCAGTCCCAGGCTGAGATAGACGATGAAACAGCAAAAAAGACAATGAAAAAAGCTGAGAATTTTCTCATTTGGTACCATTTCTCAGTACCCCCATCAAGGTCTTCCTGATAAGCTAAAGTCTTAAGTTTGTTGAAGAGCAGATACCAGATGGCGAAAAATGCCACCATCCGCACGATAAAAAACAATGGGAATGACCCATTTTCCAATGGCCAGAAAAAATAGCCACCTTTTCCTTTGATAATTTCATCACCATCAGGACCATAGAGATCGTGGTGTGTCCAGTGGAAAAGATCATGACCGGCGATAAAGTAGGTAGCGATCATCAAAACAAACCCGATAGGAATCCATGCACCAAATGAAAGTGGAATACGCTTGATACCCGCAGACCATCCTGCTTGTGCAGCATATTGTATGGCAAAGAATAAAACGCCTACCAGGGATAATCCTGTGAAGAAAACAATATTGATCCAGATATCTGCAAACACTCTTTTACTCCAGTGAAAACCATGATGTGCTGCTGCGACTTCATCTCCATGTCCGCCAGCGTCATGATGACCTCCACCCATATTGAGTGCCACAATACCAATGATAGCCAAGACTACTCCGACTGCAATGAAAATGAGTAGGTTCCTCTTGGTAGTTGCTTTAAATTCGAATCTTTCCTCTGTCATGCTAACTGTTAATCGATTGTGATCAATTATTGTTTTTGTAATACCTGAACATATCTTACAATTTTCCAACGCTCTTCCTCACTAAGCTGAGAAGCGTGGGATCCCATCCTTCCTTTACCATGTGTAATTACATGATAAATGTGTCCACCTGGCTTGTCTACTACGGTGGCTGAATTGTAAGCTGTCACACCAAGAAAGACCTGACCAACCAACCCATCTCCGGCTCCTTTGGCTCCATGGCAGTGAATACAAAATCTTTCATATAAAGCTTTACCTTCTGCCAGTACTTCTTTGGTACTATCCAATGGATTCACCAGTTCTACTGCAGCAGTTTCATAATCAGTTGGTGCAATATGATTAGGTAAAGAACCTCTTCTAATGGTATTTTCTACAGGTTCAAGCATGGTCATGCCATATGGATTGTAAGGGTTTGAGTTGTAAAACTCTCCATGTCCATCCTCCGGATTAGAATCTAACCATGAACCAATAGATTCATCCTGCACCTGAGAAAGTGGCTCGTAAGGTGTGGAATGATACATTTGTGGTGCATATTCAAGCCCAGGATTATCAACCCCAGCCGTGCAACTGGCCACTACCACTGCTACTACAACCAATAATATTATCTGTACTCCTTTTTGCATGCCTTACAGCGTTTTCTTATTTACTTCAGATGCTCCACTATCTTTTAATATCTGGGAAATCTTACCTTCCTCCAGATTGTTTTTGCCCAGGTCAACAGCCATAACGTGCTTGTCGTCGGTGATCCTAAGGTCAAATATTTTTGGTTTACCCCAAGGTTTCAGGTTAGCCACTACGAAGAATGTACCTACCATCCCGAATGCCGCGAGTAATACAGTCAATTCGAAAGATACCGGGATAAATGAAGGTACCGGGATATAATCTTTTCCACCGATGATCATGGGCCAGTCAATTCCCATCATACCAATCTGCATGATCAGGGCCAGTGAAGTACCTGTCAGTCCAAAAAGGAATGCAGCAATTGATAATCTTGATCTTCTGTATCCCAGGGCATCCTCTATCCCATGAACGGGGAATGGAGAATACACTTCATGGATTTTCACTCCGCTATTCCTTACTTTTTTGATAGCATCGAGTAGGACCTCTTCGTCCTCGTACACACCAGTTAAATAATTACTAGTTTCAGCCATTACTTTTAACTTTTTCGCCAGTTGCTTTAATAATACTCTTCACCTCTGCAATATTGATTACCGGGAAGAACTTCGCAAACAATAAGAATGCAGTGAAGAAAAACCCAATACTGAACAGGTACATACCCATATCATAGATTGTAGGGTAAAACATTGCCCAACTAGAAGGCAGAAAGTCTCTATGTAATGAGGTGACAATAATCACAAATCGCTCAAACCACATTCCAATGTTCACGACTATTGAAAGTACAAAAGTCGCTGCAAGATTCGTTCGTATCTTTTTAAACCAGAAGAGCTGCGGAGAGATCACATTACATGTCATCATGGATGCATAAGCCCACCAGTAAGGTCCTGAAACTCTGTTTAAGAAGGCATACTGCTCAGCCTCAACACCTGAATACCAGGCGATGAAAAGCTCTGTGATATATGCGATACCTACTATGGACCCCGTGATGATGATAATGATGTTCATCAACTCGATGTGTTGAATCGTGATATAGTCTTCGAGTTTGTACACTTTCCTGGTGATCAGGAGCAGTGTGAGTACCATCGCAAATCCTGAGAAAATCGCCCCGGCAACGAAGTAAGGAGGGAAAATAGTGGTGTGCCAACCCGGAATAACCGAAGTAGCAAAGTCAAAGGATACAATAGTGTGTACTGAAAGTACAAGAGGTGTAGCCAACCCTGCCAAAACAAGTGCTACAGTTTCATATCGTGACCACGTTTTGGCTGCTCCATCCCATCCGAAACTTAAAGCGCCATAAATGGCTTTGGAAATCTTGTTAGTTGCCCGGTCTCTGATAGTGGCAAAGTCAGGAATCAGGCCTATGTACCAGAAAACCAGAGAAACTGAGAAATATGTACTGATCGCAAAGAAATCCCAAAGAAGTGGTGAGTTAAAGTTCACCCAGAGCGATCCAAAAGTGTTTGGAAGTGGAATCGCCCAGTACATCCCCAGCCATGGCCTACCCATATGCAAAATTGGGAACATCAAAGCACAGATTACTGCGAAAATTGTCATCGCTTCTGCTGCCCTGTTGATGGACATTCTCCATCGTTGTCTGAAGAGCAAAAGGATTGCAGAAATAAGTGTTCCGGCGTGACCGATACCAACCCACCATACAAAGTTGGTGATATCCCAGGCCCAACCAATGGTCTTATTTAGTCCCCACATTCCGATTCCATGCCACACAGTCATCCACACAGCATAAGCGCCTAAGGTCAGGGCACCTAATGAAACTGCTGTAGCTAACAACCATGATTTGGATGGCTTATCTTCTACCCTGCCAGCGATATCATTAGAGACATCGTGAAGGGTTTTATGACCGGTTACTAAAGGTTCACGTACAGATGATTCTGCTATCATTACTTTATGCTTCTCCGTTTACAGTTTTAACTTCATCTTTATTCCTAATCTTGGTCAGGTACCAAACATTAGGCATCACTCTCAGCTCTTCCAACACATGGTATGCCCTGTCTTCCATGGCTTCTACCATTTTATCTCCTGTCTTAATCTTTAATCTCTGTGAAATCTCGCTTGAAGGATCTTTCATGTCTCCAAATACGAGTGCTTCAGAAGGACATGCGCTGGCACATGCTGTAGTAGCATCACCATCAACAGGTCTTCTTCCTTCTTTCTTAGCTTCCAGCTTACCGTATTGGATTCGCTGAACACAGAAGGTACATTTTTCCATCACACCCCTGGCTCTTACGGTCACATCAGGGTTCAGAACCATCTTACCAAGATCGTTGTTCATTGGTGTGTTGTCAGCAAACTGCTCATTGTCATGGTACTTAAACCAGTTGAACCTTCTTACCTTGTAAGGGCAGTTGTTTGCACAGTATCTTGTTCCAATACATCTGTTGTAGGTCATCTGGTTAAGACCTTCACTACTGTGAGTGGTCGCTGCAACCGGACATACTGTCTCGCAAGGCGCATTGTTACACTGCTGACACATCATTGGCTGGAAGGTCACCTCAGGATTTTCAGAGGCTTTTTCCATTGCGGCATAATTACCTTCAGCAGCGTCTGAGCTGTAGTATCGGTCTATCCTGATCCAATGCATCTCACGTCGGTTCAGCACTTCCGATTTTCCTACAACAGGAATATTATTCTCCGACTGACAGGCTACCGTACATGATCCACACCCGGTACACGCATTCAGGTCAATCATCAATCCCCAGTGATGGTTTGGATACTCATGACCTTTCCAGAGGGAAACAGCATGAGGTCTTACTTTATCACCATTGGCTTTGGAAATCATTGGGAAATGACGTCCTGCCTGAGGATCTTTCTTGTACTCTGACAAAATACTTTCCTGGATCACTGTCTCTCTCCCCATGTATGTATCATGGGTCTGAGTTTGTGCTATTCTGTAGCTGGCACCGGTTGGTTCCACAGACACTCCACTTGTGATCGAATAGCTTAAGCTTCCTCCTTTATTTGCAATTAAAGGATAAGCATTCACTCCAATATTGTTTGCTACTTTACCTGCTTTGGTTCTGCCATAGCCAAGGGCAAGACCTACAGTATTGTAAGCTTGTCCGGGTTGCGGCATCACTGGAACTTCGATGGTGTTACCACCTACTGTCAGGTTAACTTTTTGAGTAGTCATATCACCCAATTTGATCCCCCACTCTTCTGCTTGCTTAGGAGAAACAGTCAGGTAGTTGTCCCAGGTAGCTTTTGTAATTGGATCTGGCATCTCCTGCAACCATGGATTGTTTGCCTGAGCTCCGTTTCCAATGCTATTTTTTTCGTATATGACTAATTCCAGGTCATCACTTTTGCCTGATACAGAGACACCACTTAAGTCAACATTTGGCTGAGGTGAGTCTCCTGTTGCTGCTTCAGGCTCAAAGAATCCATCATGAAGGCTCTTGTCCCAGAAGCTGATAAAGCTTGAGAAACCAGATGACATCGGATAGACATTTTCAGTCCAGTATTCCTGGATAAAGTCGTAGTAAGATTTTGCTTCACCACTCCAGGTCAAAAGTGAGTCTTGAACCTGACGGGTGTTGAAAATATTTTTGATAGTAGGTTGTGACAAGCTGTAGTTGCCTGAAACAATTTCAAAATCATTCCATGATTCCAGGTAGTGATGATCCGGAGCCTGGTATTTCACAAGAGAAGCCGTTTCATCCAGTCTGTCCGAAGTGGAAACTGACAACTTCACCTTGCTTAATCCGGAAGCTATCTGGCCACCCAGTGGATGATCATAAACCGGGTTGCAGTTGACGAATATTACCCCGGCAACCTGACCACCATTCAAAGCTTTAACAAATGCCTCAAATTGCTGATCACTACCCTTTCTGGTATTTAATGCTTTATTTACATCAATAGTAGATCCATAGCTACCCAACAGATTGTTGATGGCTATGACAATCGCCTGAACATTGGCATCGTTGGATCCGCTAATGACAATGGCCTTACCTTGAGAAGCTAAAAGGTCAGAAGCTGCCTTACTCAGTATAGCACTATCTGCTTTTGGACCACTAATCGTTGGTTGACCAAGTTTAGAAGCTACTGCATTGTATAGACTCGCAACATATGCTCCTGTTTCAGATGCTTTGATAGGCTGTCTGTAGTCAGCATTTGCTCCCGTCAACGATAAGTTTGACTCGAAAGCATAAAGTCGCGACATATCCTTTTTGGTGTCTGACAGCCTTCTTGTTTTAGCAAATTCGTTGTTATTATATGCGTGATTAGGCCATGTTCCAAGGAAATCAGCTCCAAAACTGACGATCGTTTTCGCTTTGCCAAACTCATGCACAGGAAGGACTTTCTTACCAAAAGCTTTTTCGTAAGCATCAGTCATACCACTTAATGACATGGTGTCATACATGATGTGGTCTGCAGGGAAAACTGATTTAAATTTCTCAATCACACTAAGTGTGGATGGGCTGGCAATAGAATTACTCACAATTGCAATCTTGCCACCAGCAGCAGCTAAATCTTTGGAAACAGCCGTATCTATTTCATCCCATGAGGCAGCTGATCCACTGATCATTGGCCCTTCAAGTCTTTCTTTGTCGTAAAGAGACAGCACAGATGCCTGAGCTTGAGAACTTGTCCCTTTTCCACTGATTTTAGAGAGCTTGTTTCCGTCTATGTAGATAGGTCTACCTTCTCGTGTTTTAACAACAACAGGTAAAGCATCGCTGCCACTCACATAAGTAGAGGCATAGTAGTTAGGAACGGATGGATCTACTGAAGCAGGCTTTGATACATAAGGTATGGCCTTCTTCACTGGTGTCTCACATGCAGCCAATGATACCGCAGCAACACTAAAACCCATCATTTTCAGGAAATCTCTCCTGTTGGGTCCATCTTCTCCTGCTATAGGCAGATATTCTGGAAATTCCTTATCGGCATGCTTTTTAAACTCTGCATTGTCTGCGAGTTGCTCAAGTCCTTTCCAATATTTCTTTGTTCCTTTCATATTTCTTCCTGGAATCAAATTCAAGTCAGTTTTTAATAGTGACATTTAGCACACTCAAGACCTCCGATATCCTCTACAACCATCGGCTCTTTGCTATGCTCCTCGTGTAATTCAATTAATTTAGAATAGTATTCGTTGCCCTTGGCATTTACCTCTGTCTCTCTGTGACAGTTGATACACCAACCCATGGTCAATGGTGCATATTGGTAGACAACTTCCATTTCTTCGACTGGGCCATGACATGTCTGGCACTCCAAACCGCCAACTTCTACGTGTTGTGAATGGTTGAAATAAGCCAGGTCAGGGAGGTTGTGGATCCTTACCCACTCAATCGGTTTTTTGTCAGGTCCATATTGACCGGTGTTAGGATCATAATCCACTGCTGCATAAATCTTTGCAATCTCCGATGATACACCAGCTTCTCCACCTACATTCTGAATGGCTGAATGACAGTTCATACAGATGTTTGGCGATGGAATATTCGCTGACTTGGCTTTTCTAACTCCTGTATGACAGTAGTTACAGTCAATTTCGTACTGGCCAGCATGTAATTCGTGAGAGAATGCAATAGGCTGAGTAGGTTGATAGCCTTGCTGAACACCGATGGTGAATGCACCATCAATCAATGTCTTTAAGAGGATAGCGGTGAAAAAGAATATCACTACACCAGCTACCGCATCTGATTTTAGCAGCTTGAGGAGATCAAATTTCTGATCTATAATTTCTTTGTCTTCTTCTTCAAGATCTTTCTTCTCTTTGAGGTATCTCTGCAATACGGATACAATCAGCACCAGTACAACCAGGATAAGTAGAAGAACCACTACCAGCACAACCAATATAGCAGTGAGGTATCCTGAAGGAATGGAGTCACCATCTGCAGCCGCTACTTCTCCTTCTGCTCCAGGAGCTGCTTGTGTAGTTTCCTGAGGTACATTTTCAGATTCTGCTTTTACATAGGCAAGCAGGCTAAGAATCTGATCATCCGAGAAAGGATAGGAAGGCATTGCAACCTGATTGTATTCCTCGTAGAGCGCAACTGCGTATTCATCTCCACTTTGAATAACTTTCTGAGAGTTTCTAACCCAATCTAGCAAGTAACCTGTTTCCAATCTATCCGTTACACCTTTAAGTGCAGGTCCGATTACCTTTTTATGGACTTGGTGGCATTGCGTACAATTGGCCTTGAAAAGTGCTTCACCTGATGAAATCACTGCTTCATCAGTCGGAATCTCCTGACTATAAGTAGCAAATGAGACAACAAAAAGTATTATGAAGCTTAATATCTGAGGGCGAAATCCGGAGGCTTTAGACATTGAGTATTTGTTTGGAAAACATTCGTTTAAATGGTTCGAAATTCAAACGGTTACAAATGTAACACGGGGGGTGTGTATTTCAAAGACAGTTTTAAGACCCATTTTTTCATTTTCCATAAATCAAGGTATGCCATTGCTAAAACGTCCTGAATATCAGACATTTAGTTAGTTTTATCAGTGGTTATTATGTTACTATTTAGAATCATTTTAAATAGTACAATTTTTGCACAATCCTACTCTACCACCTTGTCTATATAACTGGAATTCAATAAACTCAAAGCTCCCATATATTTGAGCTTAAATTTGATCCAATCGCCCACTTTGAAGTTCCTTTTAGAATTGCCCAAATCAATGACCAACATGTCGGAACTCGCCCCACTAATTTGAAGTTCTTCATCCACGGGAATCATATAATCAGTAGAAATATCCAGTAGTCCTAAATCTAGAATTGCCCGATAAGATTCCTTGCCATAATCATCCTCATCGATCTCATATTTTTCACCCGAAGGATTTGTCGCCAACTCACCTACAGGAACCTTTGGCTTCTTGATCAGCTCAATGATCTGAGCATTTAATGTAAAGACATCCTGTTTCATCTTCTTGATCGGTGCCTCAGCAACAAGATCTGTTCCAAAGAATAAGGTCTCTCCTATCCTGAAATGATTCACTCCTTTAGGTAATTGCTTGCTCATCAGAAGGGGAATCACCACGGATGTGCCTCCGGATACCCAGGGAATCTTCTTATCAAATTTGGCCTCGATGAGCTGCTCATAAAGACTTAACTGAATGAGCTTATCCTGGGATGGCATCACGCCATGCAAACAATTGAGATTTGTACCAATACCTACTACTTTAATATTAGGGAGCTCAAAGACTTTTCCATAGAAGTCGAGGAGCTGCTCTCCCATCACACCTTCACGCAAATCCCCCAACTCAATCATTATTATGATCTTATGGATCTTATCCTGCTTTTTGGCTTCCTCAGAGATCAGTCGAATAGTTGATAATTCTGTGTTGAAGCTCACATCGGCATATTTCACCACTTTTGGAATGGCCTTTTTGGCTGGAGGTTTGATGTAAACGGTCTGAACATTCGGATCAATCTCTTTTGCAACCCTCAAATTACTCACTCGAGAGTCATGCGCTTCCTCAATACCCAGCTGGATTACCTCATTGATAAACTTTTTGTTACCACAAAGCAGTTTTGTGACTACCCCCCAACTGATATCATGTTTATCAAAAAAATTCTTGAGGTATGTATAGTTATGCTGTAGTGACTTTCTCTTCAGCGTTATGTAAGCCATTTTTTGAGTTTTTGGTTATAAATGCTTCGGTGTTGATCACCTTCCTAGGTATATTATGCGGTAAACGAGTTAAAAGTTCATAGTTCAGTAGATTACTCAATTCACTGAATGATGCGACAGAGACAGATTGGTCACCCTGGTCTCCAATTAAGATCACTTCATCCCCTTTTTTTACTTCGGGAGCTTCACTAATATCCACCATCAATATGTTCATGTTGACTATTCCAATAACGGCAAGCCGCTTTCCTCCAATGAGCACTCTACCCTGATTACTAAGTGACCTGGAATATCCATGGGAATATCCAACGGGTACTGTAGCTACTTTCATGTTCTCAGAGGCCATAAAGGTGGTACCATATCCTATAAATTCTCCGGTAGCTACCTCCTTCACATCCATCACGGTGCTTTTCCACTTGATCACTCTTTTCAAAGGATCCACCCGATCTGTCTTATTCTTCAAATAGTCAATAATAGTCTCTCTGCTTGGCCAGAACCCATACTGAAGTATGCCAATTCTCACCATGTCCATCCGGCTTTTTGGATAACTCATTGCAGCTGCTGAGCAGGCAGTATGTCTTTTCAGTGGGTTGATATCATGGGACCTTAACCATAGATCCATTTTATTGAATCTTTTGATCTGGCTTTTCACACGGACATAGTTGGCAATGCTTTCTGCTCCGGCATAGTGGGTGCAATCTCCACATACCTCCAGCAAAGCCATGTTTTTCTGAATGATAGGGACAACTTTTTTCAGTTGCTCCATATTGAAACCAGTCCGGTTAAGGCCTGTCTCAAATTCAATATGAATTCGTGCTTTTTTATCCAGCTTTTTGGCTGCTTCGATGGCTGCAAGTAGTCTGCCACTTTCAAAGACAAAGAACTCCACATCATTCTCTACGGCCCATTCCACTTCACTGTCATCTATAAAACCCATGATGAGCACCTGTGGGTTGTTACCGGCTTTTTTCACAGCATATGCCTCACCAGCACTGAACACGGAAAAGTGATCTACATTGGCCATCTCAGCCATCGGAACAAATTCATTGATGCCATGACCGTATGCATTGCCTTTGACTACTGAAGAAAACTTGATGTCTGGCCCCAGGATGCCCCTGATGATCTGAAGATTGTTGAGTAAAGCTGAATAGTCTAATTCTATCGTGGAAGAAGCCAGCATATTTGGAATTTGATTCTAGAAGATAGTGCAAAGGTAAAAAATGATCCCTAAGTGGGAGTTCAGGATTGCTGATCAGACAGTTGTTCCTGTATTTTCGACATCATATTAATGCCTGTAATCAAGATTTCGTCAGGGAAATCGTAATCAGGATTGTGCAGCGCTGGAGACTGTGTACCCGCACCTAACCCAAACATGGCGCCGGGAAATTCTTTGGTGAACAGGCCAAAATCTTCACCCCATTTAAATGGACTACTTTTCTCCTCAATCTCCAGCTGTAACGTATTTGCTGACTTCACAATGGCGTCGATTATCGTTTCATTGTTTTCATTGGCAAAAAAGCTTTGGGTCCATTCAATGTTTAATGACAGCCCATATTGCTCAGCAATTTCATGGGCTACTGCCTCACATTTGGACTCCAGAGACTCCATGATCTCATTGTGCCAGGCTCTTAACGTAAAATGCGTCTCCCCGTATCCCGCAGAAACACCATAAGATTTATCGCCGAGGGTATAATATATAGGTGTAATAATCTGAAAATTGTAATCCTCAGTATCAGGAATGCATAATTCCTCAAATCTTCTGGTCACCTCAGCCATGGCCATGGCAGGATTGAGTCCCAACTCGGGCTCGGCGGCATGAGAGGTTTTTCCATGGTATTTGATGATGATACTATTGGCTGCAGCAGTGAAGACTCCTTTTCTATATACTATCTTGTGCTTGGCAAAGCCTGGTAAATTATGCAGAGCAACAGTGAAATCGGGTTGCAGTTTTTTAAACTTTTCATCTTCCAGAATTCCTTTTGCACCATCTCCGGTTTCTTCAGCTGGCTGAAACAATAAGATGACATCCCCCTTATGTGGCCTTTGAGATGCATACTGCCTGGCGAGTCCATATAGGATGGCCGAATGTCCGTCATGTCCACACTTGTGACTTACTCCTTCATTGTTTGATTTGTACTCTACATCATTAATTTCCTGAATTGGCAGAGCATCCATATCACCGCGGATCAGTAAACATTTTCCCGGTTTCTCTCCTTTATATACTATCGCCAGGCCATAATTATCAAACCGGATGATTTCGTCTGGATCACACAATTTTACTTTTTCAAGGATAAACCCGGAGGTCTCTTTTTCATGGTTTGATAATTCCGGATTCTGATGCAGGTGTCTTCTGAATTGAATGACTTCCGGTAAGTGATCTGTCATATCAGGATTTCATGAGTCGCATTTCTAAATACTTATTGGTAAATCCCAGTTTCTCGTAGAGAATCTTTGCGGGGTTGTCAGGTTCCACATGTAAAGCAATGGCTCCTTCTGCCTCATCGATCGCACTTTGCATCAACTTTTTACCTAATCCTTTTCCACGCTGGTCTCTATGTGTAGCAATATACACGAGAATATTTTCCGGGATATAGCCTTCCATTCCGGTTTTGTTCACAACTACAGCTCCTACCACCTTGATACCTTCATATCCAACTACGATAAATCCTCCTGGAGTGATTCCCTTATTTAAGGCATAGTTAATTGCCTTCATGATGTCCTCTTTTTTGTCACCATACTGATCAAGGTGCTCAAACAAGAAGTCTCTTATTTGCTGTAACTGAACAAGGCCGATGGTGTCAGCAGGTTTTAGTACTTCAATTTTCATGCTTTATGTGTGGTTAATATTCTGTTTAAAGTTAAAAAAGTTATTAGCGACATCAGGATACCATAGATATTGGCGTCCAGTCCTAAAGGCAAATCGATGTCTGAGATGATTAGACAAATGGTTGTGACACCGCCGAAGAGCATGCTAAAAAATGCAGCATTGGGATTGGGATTCTTAAGAAACAATCCACCCAATACGGGAATAAAGAGTCCTGACACCATGAAAGCATAGGAATATAACATCAGTTCCAATACACTTTGCATAAATGAAGCAAGCAGCAATGCAAGCACTCCTATTATTAAGGTAAAAAGCTGGGAAAGTTTCAGAAACTTTTTGGTGTCGGTTCCTTCGAAACCAATAATATCAGTTACAAGGTTACCTGAAGATGCCATCAGGCAGCTGTCAGCTGTAGAAAGTACCGCTGAAAAATAAGCAGACATCATCAATCCTGTAAGTCCCACCGGCAATACCGTCCTCAGTAGCAAAGGCAACCCAACTTCAGCATCCATTCCCTCGGCAGTTGCAAATCCAGCATACTCAAACATTCCCTGGTCAGCCCCAACACGTGCAAACATCCCTAACAAGACACCCATTAGTGCCATGATTGGCCATTCGAATATTCCGGCAATATACCAGGCCTTTTGAGCATCACGTTTGCTTTTACAAGCATAGATTCTTTGATAAAGAGTCATCCCAACAAACCAAATGGGAATAATCGTAATCCCCCAATTGACAAGGTCTTGCCAGGTAAGGTTAGTAAAACTCAAAAAGTTGTCTGGAACAGATGCAGTGAGACTGGCATAGCCACCAATAGCATGATAGCAAAGCGGAATACCTATAAATATAAGTCCGGAAAGTAGCAATCCCCACTGTATGGTGTCAGTATAGATCACCGCTTTGAGCCCTCCCATTACTGTATATATTACTGCGATAGTACCCATAATAAACAGCGCATTCTGAAGGCTCAGTGTTACAAAAGTAGAAGAAGCCAGTTTAGCTCCGGCCAGTAATTGAGAACTGGTGAACCCAGCATATCCAATGGCTGAGATTATACCCGCAAGCAGTGCAGTCTTCTTATCATAAAACACTTTGAATATTTCAGGAAAAGTGTAGAGCTTCTTGAATCCGGGGATCTCTGTAATCCTGGGAATTAGAATAACGGCTGCTAGCCAGGCCCCCAGCAATCCGGTAAACAACATCCACGAACCAGAGATTCCCATCGTAAAACCTAATCCACCTAACCCAATGGAAAAGCCGCCACCCACGTCGGTGGCTACTACGGACAATCCCACGTGCCAGCTGCTCATGGTTCTTCCCCCTACATAATAATCATCAGTGCTTTTATTGGATCTTAGAAAATATGCCCCTACCCCGAGCATTAAAAGAATATAAACGATAAAAACGGTAAGGTCTATCCAATGAATTTCCAAAATATGGTATGATCTGTTTCAACTTAGTCGCCAATCTATAAAATTCAACACGCTGACCATAGCAATGTTTAGTTTTTTTCGAAATTCTCGACATTTTCAGCACTTTCAGGAGAAATCAGGTCGTATAGCCAGGTATGAATCTGAGGTCGAACATTCAGTTCATAAATAGCTCGATGGTCTCTGCTAGGATATACACGGTTGGAGAGAAATATGTATAACAGGTCATGCATCGGATCTACCCAGACGAAAGTGCCGGTATATCCGGAATGCCCGAAGCTATATACACTTGCATCTTTGGCCACACTACTCAATTTCGGATCATACACAAGCAGCGGCTTGTCAAAACCCAATCCCCTTCTGCTGTCATTTGATGGGTATTGATAGGAGCTAAATAATTCAATGGTTGCCGGCTTCAAATAGCGTTTGCCCTCATATTCACCTCCATTCAATAGCATTTGCCAGACCCTGGATAAGTCAGCGGCATTGGCAAAGAGGCCGGCATGCCCTGAAACACCCTTCATCAGGATTGCGCCCTCGTCATGAACAGTACCGTGAATGTTTTCCATTCTAAAAAATGTATCGATTTCTGTAGGAACAATGGAGGAAGCATCATAATTGAGCAAAGGATTAAAACCTATGGTGGCTGCTTCAAGGGAATCATAATAGTGATATCGTAGAAATTCTTCATAACCCATCCCGGTAAGGTTAGTCACAATCTCCGGAACCAGGTAAAAGAACAGGTCAGAATAAATGTACTTTTTCTCCTTATGATAGGTTGACCGCCGGATCATTTTTTTGATCTTCTGATAAAAATCTTTGTGAACATATTTACCATCAGCAGCTTTGAAGGGATAATCTTCCGACTGCTGTTCAGCCAGGGTTTTAGACTTATACTTTCCATTATTCTTTTTAATCTCCTCGTAGAACTTAATCCAGCTTTGCAAACCCGCCTGGTGAGACATTGCTTCACGAATAGTAGATCGCCCTCTTTTATTCCATCCAAATCCCTCCACGTAATCTTTTAACGGATCATCCAGCCTGACCAGCCCCATTTCATACAGTTTCATCATCGCGAGAACACCCCCTGTATTCTTTGATACAGATGCCAGGTCGAAGATGTCGTAAAAATTCATAGGCTGTAGACTGTCATAAGTATGAAAGCCGTAAGACTTAGAGAATAACTCTTCTCCTTTATATAAGGTGTGAATGACACATCCTGGAAAAGCTTCCGAGGCGATTGCTCGAGATACGAGACTATCAATCTTTAAACTGATCTGTTCAGATTTCGTCAACTGCCTGTGGATAGAGTCATTTGTATGGAGTGAATCCGCAGTAATCTTCAAGGTATCTGGCTGAGCAAAAGCAGAAACTTGTACAATTATGAATAATAAAAGAATGACAATTGTTCTATAAGACATCTAGGTATTTATTTTTGCGCCTTGATTCACGAACATATGGAAAATTCGAAACATTTTGTGATTGATTTTGACAGTACTTTCACCCGGGTAGAGGCTTTGGACGTTCTGGGGGAGATTTCGCTGAAAAATCATAAAAACAAAAGTGGGGCTCTAAAAAAAGTTAAAGATATCACAGATCTGGGAATGGAAGGTAAACTTTCGTTCAGGGAGTCGCTTGAACAAAGAATTGAAACGCTTCAGGCAAACAAGTCACATCTGCCTGAGCTTGTAGATAAGCTAAGCGCACAGGTCTCCAAATCCTTCATTAGGAATAAAGAATTTATCAGAAAGTATTCCAGGAATATATATATAGTATCAAATGGGTTCAAAGATTTCATAGTGCCCATTGTAGAGCCTTACGGCATTGACGAATCCAGGGTATTTGCCAACGAGTTTGAATATGATGGTGATGGCAATATAATCGGATTTAACCCCGACAACCTACTCTCACAAAATAATGGAAAGCCTCGCCAGATCGAAGCTTTGAATCTTGAGGGAGAAATATATGTTCTTGGTGATGGTTATACTGATTATGAAATCAAGAAAGCTGGTATCGCTCACAAGTTTTATGCATTTACTGAAAACGTCCGCAGGGAAAAAGTACTGGAAAATGCTGACCACGAAGCCCCCACACTTGACGAATTTTTATATGTAAACAATATGGAAAGAGCCCTGTCCTATCCTAAGAACCGAATCAATGTTCTGCTTTTAGAAAATATTCATGACCACGGGATCCAGAAACTAAAAGAAGAGGGTTATAATGTGGAGGTACATCCTGCCGGCATGGATGAAGATGAACTGATCGAGGCCATTAAGGATGTGTCCATACTAGGTATCCGGTCCAAAACACAAGTCACTCAAAAAGTGCTTGAAAGTGCAAAAAGATTGCATGCTATTGGCGCATTCTGCATTGGCACGAATCAAATTGACCTGGAAACAGCCCAGGAAAAAGGAATTGCCGTTTTCAACGCACCTTTTTCCAATACAAGGTCTGTAGTAGAGTTGGTGATTGGCGAACTGATCATGCTTATCCGAAACCTGCCAGATAAGATCAAGTCCATGCATGAAGGTGTATGGGACAAATCTGCCAAAAACAGTTTTGAAATCAGGAACAAGACGCTGGGTATTGTGGGGTACGGTAATATCGGTGCACAGCTTTCTGTTTTGGCAGAGTCCATGGGTATGAAAGTTTGCTTCTATGACCGGGAAGAAAAGCTGGCATTGGGAAATGCGACACAATGCAGCAGCATGACTGAGCTATTGGGAATGTCTGATGTGGTATCACTTCATGTAGACGGGAGACCTGAAAACAAAGAAATTATCGGAGACAAGGAGTTCTCCTTGATGAAAGATGGTGTAATCTTCATGAACCTGAGTCGGGGGCATGTAGTGGATATTGCCGCGCTTAAAAAGCATATCCTATCAGGTAAAATCATTGGTGCCAGTGTTGATGTATTCCCTGAAGAGCCAAAGAGTAATCAGGAAGAATTTGTCTCAGAACTTAGAGGCTTACCAAATACTATACTGACACCCCACATTGGTGGAAGTACCAAGGAGGCGCAAAAGAATATTGCGGATTTTGTACCCGGAAAGATCATTGATTACATCAATACCGGATCTACCAACAACAGTGTGAACTTCCCAAATATCGTTTTACCGAAATTGAAAGACGCACACAGGTTTATTC